>CAVXYQ010000001.1:0-222978 GCA_963765855.1 uncultured Alphaproteobacteria bacterium
GTTGAGGCGGGGCCCGCCGCACCGAACCCTTGGCGAGGCAGTCGAGCTTCAACGGCGATGCGAGTAGCTTTAGTGCGCCGATCGAGGGGTGCTCGACGGTCTCGACCACCCCGGTGGCGGTGATCGCGGGATCATTGAAGACTTCGGCGATGTCGTAGATTGGTCCCGCCGGCATTCCCAACGCCCGGAATTCAGCGATCCATTTGTCGCGCGAGCACCCTTTCAGCCGCTCGTTGAGGAGCCGTTCCAACTCGGCTCGGTTGTCGCGGCGCGCTGAACTTGTCGCAAAGCGTTCGTCGTCCAGCAACCACCTCATGTCCAGATGCTCGCAAAGCTTTCGCCACATGGCCGCGGTCGTCGCGGAGAAATTGAACACGCCGTCGCTAGCCTGGAACAAACCGTAGGGGGAGGAGACCGGATGATGGTTTCCGGCAACCTCGGGAATTTCAGCCAAGCTGAGATATCGCTGCCCCTGGACCGAAAGCAGGCTGACGAGCGCCCCGAGGAGCGATGTATCGATCCGCTGTCCCTTGCCCGTTGTCTGGCGTGCGATGATTGCCGATTGAATCCCGATGGCGGTCCACATTCCCGCGACTAGATCACCGATTGGAACGCCGACCCGTGTGGGCCCAGTGTCGCTCTGCCCGGTGATGCTCATGAATCCCGACATGCCCTGCGCGATCTGATCGACGCCGGGCAAAAGCCCGTAAGGACCGGTGCGGCCGAAGCCGCTGATGCTCGCAAATATCAGCCGCGGATTGCGGGCGCGAAGCTGTTCGCAGGAAAGGCCCATGTTCTCGATCGTGCCGGGCTTGAAATTCTCGACCAGCACGTCGGCGGATGCTGCGATCTGCCTGATAAGATCAAGTCCGGCCGGCTTGCGGAAGTCGACCGCGATGCTGCGCTTGTTGCGGTTGGTGGCGAGAAAACAGAGGCTTTCGTCGCCGTCAAACGGCGGCGCCCTGCGATAGAGATCGCCGTCCGGCAAGGCCTCCACCTTGATGATATCAGCGCCCAGATCGCCGAGAATGGCCGTGCAGAACGGGCCGGCAAGCAGCCGGGTCAGGTCCAGTACGCGGATGCCGGCTAAAGGAAGCATGTTTCCTCCCGTGTTGATCGATGCGAAGGCGCGTTGTTCACGCCGGTAACCTCTGGCCCGCCGTCTCCCGGCAGATTGCAACAAAGGCAATCCCCAGGACATAGATCATGGAGACCAAAGTGATGGCCGCCGGATAGCTTCCGATTCCGGCCGCGAGTGTTCCGATGGTCAGCGGACCGAGCGCGGCGAACACACGCCCGACGCTGAAGGTGAAGCCGAGACCCAGCCCCCGCGTGCCCGACGAGAACAGCTCCGGCAACCAGATCGTGAACAGCGCGAAAGGTGCGCCGGTCAGAAAGCCCAGCAATGGCACCATAGCCAGGAACAGCACGATGTTATTCAGCCGTTCAAGAAACCAGTAATAGGCAACGACATTGAAAATAAGGGCGGTCGCAAACAGCGTCGCCGCGAGGAGTTTCCGGGATGCAGCTCAATTCGCCAGCCAGGGCATGATCAGGCATCCACCGAGTCCACCGAGGTTTCCCGCCAGGCCGCTGAAAGAAGCGATTTGCTGAGCGGTCTGCAGCGGATATCCTTCGGCCATGAATCGTGTGGTGATGACCGTGGGTATCCAGAAGCTCGATGACCACACGCCGAGCAGGCCGCAGGTCACCATCAAGGCCGCCGACCAGGTGACCACGGCTTGCGCGCCGGTGAACAACGATCGCAGCGGCGAAAACCCGGCCGGCCGCGATCGCCGATGCGGCTCGGGAATCTGCCAACGCAGATAGATCGCAAGCAACGCCGGCGAAAGACCGAGCAGGAACATTCCGCGCCAGCCGAAAACCGGAACGACCAGCAGGGCGGCGGCCGAGGCCAGGATCGCCCCAACAGGGGCGGCCGTATGCAGCCAGCCCGCCAGCCTGACGCGAACGGATTCCGGCACCGATTCGTGAAGCAGCGGCGTGCCTGCCGCCCATTCTCCGCCGACGCCAAATCCGACCAGAAATCGGAGAACCAGAAACGGGACAATTCCGGAGACGACACCGCAGAGCGCGGTGAATACCGAATAGAGCAGGATCGTGATGCACATGGTGCGCACCCGGCCGATCCGATCGGCGAGCCATCCCCAAAAGATCGAAAACGCCCAGCCCAGAACGAAAACCGAAAAGCCGATGCCGCCATAGACGGCGATGTTCGACTTGCTCGCCTCGATGCCGCCACGGGGCAGCAGGTCGCTCCAGACCGATACCAGCAAAAGCCCGTAAGCCGCCGAATCGAACGCATCCAGCATCCATCCGGTCCAGGTCGCCCAGAAGATCCTGGCGGGCGAAACCGCCTCCGATCGCGCATCAACCGCCGCGGCCTCGGCGAGCCCTGCTTCCATGACAACTCTCCCTAATATATACTTATATAGCATATAAATGTTTTTATTGACTTTAAAAGAATTTATATGTATCGTCAATGTATACATATAGGAGGCGCATCTTGGCACGTTCGCTCAGGCATCAACTCGTCGAGCAAATCGGAAAAGAGATCGCAGGCGGCGAACTGCCGTCGGGTAGCCGGCTCGACGAGCGCTCCCTCAGCGCGCGCTTCGGCATCTCGCGAACCCCGGCCCGCGAGGTATTGCTGCAGCTTTCGGCGGCGGGCCTCGTGAAATTCGTTCCCCGCCGCGGCGCCGTGGTGCTGTCGATATCGCCCGAGGAAACCGTCGGGATGATCGAGGTGCTGGTGGCGCTTGAAGGCGAGGCGGCCGCGCTGGCGACGCGGCGCATGGAGGCCTCCGAGCGGGAGAGACTGGCGCGGGATTATGCGGAGCGGACCGCGGACATCGCCAACGTCTCGCCGGAGCAATATTCCGACATCAACAACGCGCTGCACGAGGCCATCTATGCCGGGTGCCGCAACGGTTTCCTGACCGCGGAGATCCGAAAGCTGCGGGTTCGCCTGGCGCCGTATCTGCGCAGCAATTTTGTCACGCGGTCGCGCTTGCCGTCCTCGCACCAGGAGCATCTGGCGATCGTGGCGGCGATTGTGGCGTGCGACGAGCAAGCCGCCGAACGGGCGATGCGCAATCATCTCCTGAACGGCGGAAACCTTTTTGCCGACATGTTTGCGAAGTCTGGATGGCAGAAATCGGTCAACCCATGATCCCGTCATCCGAGGCGCATTGCGTGCCGGTCTCGGGAGCGGAAATCCGCTCCGGGTTGAACCAGCCTGCGGTTCGGGGAGGCCACTGCTTCGCCGACGGCAAGATCCTGCAGGATACCAGCGAGGGGGTCGGCACGATCACCTTCAACAATCCGGCCAAGCACAACGCGATGTCGCTGGACATGTGGCAAGCCCTTGGCGAGGCGATCGGCGCGTTGGCCGCCGATCCCGAGGTCCGCGTCATCGTTCTCGCCGGCGCCGGCGGAAAGGCCTTCGTTTCCGGTGCCGACATCAGCCAGTTCGAGGACCTTCGGCGCAACGCCGCGGCAAGCGAACACTACGCGTTGCGCAGCGTGACGGCGTTGAAGGCGCTCGACGACTGCCCGAAACCCACCATCGCCTGTATCAACGGGTTTTGCATCGGCGGCGGATTGCTGGTCGCGATGCTGGCCGATATTCGCGTCGCCGCGGAAAGCAGCCAGTTAGGGATTCCGGCCGCCAAGCTTGGCGTCGCTTACGGCTACCAGGGACTCGAACGGCTCGTCTCGCTGGTCGGCCCCTCCCGCGCCCGTCTGTTGATGTATACGGGGATGCGCATCGATGCCGCCGAGGCGTTCAACATCGGGCTTATCGATCAGATCGTCGATCCGATGGACCTGCAGGCCCATACCACGGCGCTCGCACGCACGATTGCGGGTAATGCCCCGCTCGCGGTCGCCGCCGCTGGGATCACGATTGCGCAGATTCTCAAGGACGCCGGTTGCCGCGACATGGCCGCCGTCAAGCGGATCGAGACGCAGTGCTCGGACAGCGAGGATTTTCGCGAAGGCCGCCGCGCCTTCATGGAAAAACGACGGCCGGTGTTTCGCGGCCGATAACCGATCTATCTTTGGAGTCAAAGGATGTCACAAACAACGACCGCGAACGCCGCGTGGGAAGAGGTCCGGGCTCAGGCCACCGCCATCCCGGAAATCTATGGCAAGGTCGATTTCGAAAGCATGCCCGAGCGCTTTACAGTCGACATGTCGGACGCCTCAACGCTGCGGGGACCGTTCGTCGGCCGCCGGCAGGCCCTGCTTGCGAACCATGACCGCGTGGACCTGATCAGGGCCTATACCATGATGGGCGACCGGGTCGCGGATGCCTATGCGGCGCTGATGCCCAAGTACGGATTTTCGCGACTGGTCCAGATGCTCAAGACCGCTTGCGAAAACGGCCTTGAGGCGGTTCCGGATCCGCCGCCACAGCTGGGGGCTTTCCTGGCCGACATGGAGCAAAAGCCCGATTGGCTGAACCTCGACCTTGTCAACGAAGGGGCCAGGATCGAACGGAACCTGTATGCCAACCTGGCGCCGTACCTCGTTCGCGGCGGATTGCTCGCGACCTTCATGAACAAGTACTCCGCGCTGCCGATGGCCTTGACGGGCAACTTCTCCGGCTCGCTCGCGGCCAAGCGGATATTCGAGACGGCCACCTTTTTCACGCTGACGGTGGTGCCCGGCGCTCTCGAGCGCCACGGCGAGGCGTTCAAGGCGGCCGCGATGGTCCGCCTGATGCATTCGATGGTGCGTTTCAATGTCACCCGGCGCGAAGGCCTGTGGGACAGCCGGACCTACGGCGTGCCTATTCCGCAGATCGACCAGATGCCGGCAGGCATGCTTGCCCCGTTCATGTTGTCGGTCGCGGCGCTTGCCAAGGGCCGCAAGGAATTCACGGCTGAAGAGCGCGCCCGGGTCGAGCTGTCCCGCTATCGCTGCTTCCTGCTCGGGCTGCCGGAAGCCCTGCTCGGAACCACTCCCGAAGGGGTCGCAGGGCCGATGCTGACGCGGCACGCGACGCTGCGAAAGTCGTTCGACGACGCGACCTGCGGCGCCCTTGTCAGGGGCACGATGGCGGCCGAACTGTCGAACGACAATTCGCTGAGTGGGCGGCTGTCGCGCCGGCTGGAGATGGGTTTCTCAAAGGCATTCTTCATCAAGCATTACACCGACGGCGATCCGGCCAAGGCCGCGAAAATCGGCGTTCCGTTCACGGCCGCGGACCGGTTCTTCGCGATAGCCGCGGCGCTACTGATCTTCCCGAAAATGTTCGCATACCATACCGCGAGCAGGATCGGCTTCCTTAGTAACTGGGCGGACCGGCGGCTGGTTGGGAAGATCGAGCGGCTATTGCGCTCCTATGGCCACGCTGACTTCGTCTCTGACGGCACAAAATACAAGCCGGCGCACGCGTAACCAGGCTTGAGTCAACCGCGCACGGCCTGGCGCAGTTGGTCCCGTCGGCAAGCTCGAAACGTTGAGCAACCCCACGACGATCGTCGGCGAGCTATTTTTCGTACGCGCTGCAACGGACTGGCCGCTGCGACTTCCGCTAGGGAGCGGGACCGGCTGCTTCCCTCCCCCGCGGGGATCGTGTGCAGGGGCTACCCGGCAGCATCCGTGTGAATCGGCGCGGCTTTCGACCCCAATCGGCGCCCCAAGGTAAATATTGAACGCCGATTGACAGATGGTCCTGCCTCTGCCCTGGGACTGCCTTTGTCACCTGTCCAGTACTGGCCCGCCTTTATCGGGATCGAGAGAGCAAGCGAGTTCGCCACATAGCGGCTGATATCACAGCCCCTGTGCCCAACCTAAGCGCCGAGTTGAGCAGGGCGCACCCGCCATCTGGTATATTGCCGGCTTCGGTGGCGCCGATTCGCATGGAGGGGCTGACGGCACCTGCATCTTCTGCGGAAAAACCAGGCAAGATGTCGCGCGAGCACACGCGGAAGACATCGCCGCCGCATTCCATCGGTACACCCAGGCGATCAGCACGAGCCTTGTCGGGCGAAGGCTGTTCCAGGGCATGGAGGTTGATACCCGGCAGCCCGATTGCTACAAGTGCCCTGCGGGTGGAGCAAAAGCGGAGCAAAAACCTTATCCCGAAAGAAATTGCTGTGAAAAATCAATCCGGTCCCGTAGCTCAGCCGGATAGAGCGACGGTTTCCTAAACCGTAGGTCGCATGTTCGAGTCATGCCGGGATCGCCAGCTTTTCAGCTCAACGGAAGCACGCCTTCCGTTTTCCATTTCCGGAATCAAAAGAAGCTAACGGCGCCCGGGCTGCGGGCGGGACCTGCCGCGCCCATCAATCCGTAAGCCCGGACATGACACGGCCACGGCTCTGGCCGCGTTGTCCACATTCGCGATGACAGCAACCGCGCTTCATCCTCAGTTGTTGTCCTTGGCATCCTGGCGCTGGCCTACCAGCAGACCGTTCTGGCATCCGGTGTCGCCGCCGCCGGAAACCAGTTCAAGTTCGACGTCGGTGAGATCGCCCGAGGTCGAAATCGCGCGAACCGCATCCGACATTTCGGCGTCGTTACAGTCGAAACCGCTTTGGTTTGCCATGGCCGCCAGAGCGGACGGGCCTTCCCCGATCGCTTGCAGGTATCGTGGGCGCAGAGATGCATCCGCATTCGCCAATTCGCGGAACTTCATGATATTTTCCAAGCTCATGTTCGTCCCCTGACCATATCCGCGAGGTGTTCAAAAAAACAGAGTCGCATGAGCATTGCGGAACTGCAATGGCTATCGACGGATGGAACAAGTTGGAACCATGGTTGCTGCATGTGCGACTACGTTCATCCGCTCGAGAGCGCCAGTTCGGGTCGTTTGCCTGGGATCTATGCGCTGCGGGAGCGCGACAACGCCTACACCGATACACTCGGCGCCTTTCAGAACCAACACACCTTCACGGCCGGCGGCGAACCCGGCGGCATCGGCGCGAGTACCGAGGTCCGGACCTTCCGCGCACCGGGCCGGCGTGCCGTTCCGGACACCCGGAAAATCCGCAGAGCTTGCTGCGCCTGAATCAACAGCGACAGCGTCAGGAGACGACGCCGGCGGCGTCGGCGATCAGTTCGAAGGAGCGCAGCCTTTTCGCGTGATCGTAGACGTCCGACACGACGATGAGTTCGTCGGCGCCGGTTTCCGCGACCAGCGCATCGAGGCCGGAACGAACCGTGGCGGGCGATCCGACGATGGAGCGGGCGAGCATGCGCATGGCCTGGACTTTTTCCGCCGGCGACCAGTAGCTTTCGATGTCGTCGATCGGCGGCTGGCTGAGGCCGCGGGCGCCGCGGAAGATGTTGGCGAACGACATCTGCTGCGTCGTCGCCAGCCGGCGGGCCTCGTCATCGCTCGCGGCGGCGATGATGTTGACGCCCACCATCGCGTAGGGACGGTCAAGCTGTTCGGAGGGTTTGAAGCGGCTGCGGTAGATCTGCAGCGCCGGAATCAGCAGCTCGGGCGCGAAATGCGAGGCGAAGGCATAGGGAAGCCCGAGCTCTGCCGCGAGCATCGCGCCGAAATCGCTCGATCCGAGGATCCACAGCGGCACTTCCGTTCCCGCCGCCGGCACCGCCTGGATGCGCTGGTTTGGACCGGCCGGAGCCAGGAAGGCCTGCACTTCGAGAACGTCCTGGGGGAAGTTTTCCGCCGCTTCGGGGCTGCGGCGCAAGGCGCGCAGGGTCAGCTGGTCGGTCCCCGGCGCGCGGCCCAGCCCGAGGTCGATACGGCCCGGAAACAGCCGCGCCAGCGTCCCGAACTGCTCGGCGATGACGTAGGGGGCATGGTTGGGCAGCATGATGCCGCCGGCGCCAACCCGGATGGTCTTTGTTCCCGCTGCGATATGGCCAAGCACGACCGACGTCGCGGCGCTGGCAATGCCCGGCATGTTATGATGCTCGGCCACCCAGATGCGGCGATAGCCCCAGGCTTCGGCATGACCAGCGAGGTCGCGGGCATTGTCGAGCGCGCCGCGCGCATCGGTCTCTTCGGTGACGCGGACGAGATCGAGGATGGACAGTGCCGTCATGGGGACTCCCGAATGAAACCGGTTGCGTGAAGGACGCCGCCCGGGATGCGCGGCCGCATTCACGCTTGTCCGAAAAGGGAGACGTCGTCCATCGATCCATATGGAGACTGCCTTGATGTGGATCAAGCTTTAACGGAATGGACCGTCGGCAACCGACCAGGCTTGGTCGGCCGCCTGACGGCCTCATCAAGAACACAGCCGCCTGCGCCGCCTCAGCGGCACCGGCCTGCTCCTCGGTGCCTTTCGGACTCGCAGCCATGTCGCCGAGGGCGATACGAACATCGCCTATCCAACTCGATTCCCGCGGCTCAATGAATGGTAACCGTCAGCGCCTTTGCAAATGCGGCCAGCCGTTCGACATGGCCTGCCGACAAGGCCTCCCGCTGGGTGATGGCGCAGACGGCCCGCGGCTTCTTGCCGGCGATGGCCGTCATCTGTGCGAAGGCGCTTTCGCTGCCTTTGCCTCCAAGGGTGCAGAAGAATGCGACCTCGGGCAGTTGCCCGGCGGTCGCCATCAAATACGCGCGAACCGGGGAACTGAGCGACCAGCCCCAGACCGGCGTTCCGACGACGACCAGATCGTAGGACGAGACGTCGTGTTTTTTCGGAGCAATGACCGATGGCAGCTTGCGCCTCGCTTCCAGCAGCGACCGCATGTAGCCGAAAAAGCCGCTCCGGGATCTCGGCTCGGCGATTTCCTCAAGGTCGCATCTGAGCGTCCCGGCCAGAGCCTGGGCGACTCCGCGTGTCGTTCCCGACCGCGAATAGAAAACGACAAGCGTTCTTGGAGTGGTCATTTGAAAAGCCTCGTATGGGTCGTGCAATACGATGCGGTCCATGCCCCCGGGGCGGCAGGGACCGCCATAGCCCGCCCGATGAAAGTCATTGATGGCCTGCCGGAACCCTGTTGCCCCGCTGGAATCGCCGGCGCCTTCGGCAACTCCGGCCTGGTCGGCCGCAATATCGCCAGCGGTCCAATGGTGCCATTTGCCGCCCGACGCATCCGGGTCGTCACAGAGCAGCGCGAGACTTCGCGTTGTCGGCGGTACGGCGCGCCAATGCAGCGGCGGGAGAGATCTTCTCCATCGCAGCTGAAACGGCGGGGAATCGCCGAGCCGGTCGAAAACCCTTCCGAACTCAGTTGCATCGACCGGCCCCCTCGAGAATCGAGACTGTCTCAATCCTGCGGTGGTTTGATTGATCCGGATCAAGGCCGCCTCGCGGTCCGCTGCGCGTCGCGGGCGGCGAGTCCCTTGGGAAGTAAGATGTTTCTGGACGGCCCCGGCCGTTTGACCTGACGCAAGGTTGCAGTGATGTCCCTGATTACGATGAGAGCAAATCATCGCTTATTGAGGAGGCCGATCATGAATGAATTGAAACTGCGTGACGACATTCTGGACGAGCTTGCCTATGAGCCGATCGTCGATCCGACCCATATCGGCGTGGCCGTGGATCAGGACGTTGTGACGCTGACCGGACATGTCGCCAGCTACGCGCAGAAACTGGCGGCGCTGTCCGCGGTGCGCCGGGTGAAAGGCGTGCACGGCATCGCGGACGAGATCGAAGTCCGCTACGCCTCGGATGAAAAGACGTCCGACGACGAGATCGCCAGCCGCGCCATCAACGTGCTGTCCTGGGACAGCGTGGTTCCCGGCAATGCAATCCAGGTCACGGTGCGGGACGGGCTGGTGACTTTGACCGGAAAGGTCAACTGGTACTACCAAAAGAGCAGCGCCGAGCGCGACGTCCGGGGGCTGTCGGGGGTGCGCAGCGTCGTCAACAACATCGAGATCGAGCCGCACGCCAAGGCCGACAACGTAAAACGGAAGATCGAGGCGGCGCTGAAGCGGCACGCCGAGATCGAAGCCAAGGACATCCGTGTCACCGTCCGGGATGACGATGAGGTGCTGCTTGAAGGCAAGGTTCGGAACTGGGACGAAAAGTTCGCGGTCGAGAACGCTGCGTGGTCGGCCCCCGGGGTGAAGAACGTCAGGGACCGGCTGACGATAGCATCCTAGCGGCTGCCTCGACCACGGCGACAGTCAGTCTGAAAACCGAACGACAATCAGGTGTTGCGGGCCAGGCGGTCCGCCCATCGCAGCCCGGAGAACTCATGGATCTCAAAATCCCGCATGACGCGTTGGTATTCGTCGGCGATGGCCGAAGGGCCCTGTTTCTGCGGAACCATGGCGACGCGAAATTTCCGAATCTGAGGACCGAGCACGTCTTCGTCGACGAAAATCCGCCCAGCCATGAGCAGGGCACCGAGCGGCCGGGCCGTCTCGGCAAGGGGTTCGGGACGGGCGGCCGGAGCGCCGTCGAACCAACCGATTGGCACGAACTCGAAGAGCATCACTTCGTTCGCATGGTCGCCGCAGCCATGGAACGGCTCATCCGCGCCAGCAAGGTGAAGGAGCTGGTTGTCGTGGCCCCGCCGCGCACCCTTGCAGAGTTGCGGCTTGCATTTCACCCGGACGTGAAATCCTGCATCGTTGCGGAGTTAAACAAGGATTTGACCAAGCATCCGATCTTCGAAATCGAGAAGCACCTCACGGGTGGCGTCGCCCCGCGCTGATCCGCTGGCGCGTCATTTCCGACAAATCGTCGACAATGCCGAGGGGCTGTTCCCGACCGTCGATCATTTGCAGGGCTGGACGATTTCAGTAGCCGGGATGAAGATCGGGTCCGGGTGATACGACACTCCGTTCCAGCCGCGCTTCAGCAGCGCCTGACGCACCCGGTATGGATAGCTGAACCACATGAAGAGCGTGGCGCCTTCGCTGTAGCCGCCGGGGTAGGACGCGGAGTGAAAGGCGAACATCCCGCCGTCGGTCGCGCAAACCTGCAGTCTGCTCTGGCCGAGCAGAAGCGTGCAGGCCGAAGCGCACAGGCCGTCGACGACGACGCGGTCGCCGTCACGCGCCCACTGGGCGAATTCATCCGTGTGTTCCAAAAGCAGTCCGCCGAGATCCCTGGTGACGTAATGCACGCTCTGGTCCGCGGCGGCGGCGGTTGCGAACATCGCGAGCACAGCCGTGATGGCGGAGATGAGCCTGATGCGTAGTCTCCGTGTGATATTGAAGAGGGCAGCCGGTTCTGTCGCTCGGCATCCGCCGACAGTGAGCGCGGACCCGTGGCGTTGCGATTTGAGAAAGGCGCTCCGTAGGAGCGTCTGCGACTTTACTCTTCGGGCCCCCTGAAAAGCTCGCCCTGATCTGAATCAATTCCGGCTGGTCGGGTCGTGCGACATTTTGCGAAATGCCCGTGCAGAATGCGGAAATCGCTGCCATGTTCGACCAGGCCGCCGAATGTTCGCGCCGTCGGCACCGGCCAGGTCGCAAAATCATTGCCGTCGACAACGACCTGCATGACCTGCTGCGAAAGCCGGATCCGGACGGCGACGCTTGCGCACGCGCGATCAATCGCCGAACCTGTGAGCAGTACGCAGCCAGCCAGCAGCGCAATAAATCGGATCCGGACATTTCCGAACCAAGCACGCCGCCGGCTCGGGCAGAATTGCATTGACTCCCTCATGATCTACCCGGTACGCGGGCCGCAGCGCGAGACTTCTTGATAGACTGCAATCCGGCGCGATGCGCGAGATAGATCAAGGTGACGCGAGGTCCCGCATTCCGCTGCGCGTGGCGAACATGAACAGACTGATGGTCCTGCCACGCCGCGACGCCACGGTCGCCTGCAGCAGCGAGTTTGCCGAAGTGTTGCTGACGTCGAACGGGCCTGGAGCGCTGCTTTGTGGCGCGAAACCAGCTTTTCAGGAGGAAAGCGCCGGATCGCTAGGTCGGCAAACGCGCGCGGTGCAGGAACGATTGCCGTTCCAATTCAAGCAGCCGCGCATCGGTCATTTCATCGCGCCTGGCCGCATCCGTGAGCTTGCGAGCGGCGGGAATAATCGCCCGGACGATATCGGCGCGGGCGATAATGCCGACCAGCTTGTTGCCGCGCATGACAGGCAGCCTCTTGATATCGTTTTCTCCGATCAGACGCCCGGCTTCCTCGAGCGGAGCCGTCTCGCTGACGGTCACGGGATTGGGGGTCATCACGTCGCGGACCCTGCGCTGCTGGAATCGCGCGGACTGGTCTGTCCAGTTCACCCGCCCTATCATCAGGCGGAGCCAATGCGACTGTTCCAACGGCGCGTGGCCGTTTCCGCCACGCAGCAGATCGTGTTCGCTGATGATGCCGACGACCCGGTCGCCGTCGGTGACGACCGGCAGACCGCTGATGTTGTGGTCCAGCATCAGCCGGGCTGCGTCCAGGATCGAGGTCTCCGGCGTGACCGTCACGACCTCGCACGTCATAAAGTCCCTTACCTTCACGGCTGATCTCCCGGCACTTGCGAGGCCTGAACATCCATTGCCGCCGCGGCGTGTTGCGGCGACGCGGATCCGATCCGGTCGACATCGTCGAGAGCCTGCAGCAGGGTCGCGACCCGATAGGCCGAGGAGCGCCAGTCGGCCAGCCGCTGGTAGTTGTCGACCACCCAGTTGAATGCGCCCTGCACCATCACGAAGGCCGCCGCGGCTTGCGTGAGTTCGCCGAGCGTCAAGCTTCCGGCAAGAAACTTCGGCGCGCAGAGTATCCACGCAAATACCGGCGCCAGCAAGACATCGGTCTGCGACACCATCGTCGTTCCCATCAGCTGCCGGCACAACTGGCGCCAGCGCAGCAGCACCTCACGCAGGGCGAGGCCGAGGCTGCGGTCGTCGTCCGAATTGGCCGCGGCCGACGGCGTTGCTTCGCCGATCTCGCGGATATGGTTGGCGGCCGCCCGCAGCTCGGCCTCGGCCTGGTTTTCCGCCTGGATCACTGAAGTCAAATTGCGGCCGACCGCAATCATTGCGGCCGTGAACGCCGTGGAGTATGCGACGACACCGACCACGAGGTAGGCCGGCACGGTCACTTCGTATCCGGAAACATCGAGAGCGAGGCTGCCGCCCACCGACCAGAGAACATCGATGAACACGATCGCCGTCAGGGCGGACGACAGCAACCCGGCTGCCAGGTCGATGGGCGCATCGGTCGCAATGCGCGCGTCGAACGAAATGCGGTATTCGGCGTTCTGGTATTCTCCGCTGACGAATTTGAGCCGCCGGTATCGGTCCTTGGTGAGCCAGAAGCGGATGATATCGTTGGTCAGCCATTGGCGCCATTTGCGCTGCATCGTCATGCGCGCCCACACCGACGCGACAGCGAGTACAATGCTGCCGCAGGCAAGCGGCATGAAAATGAGGGCTTGGTTCCACAGCGAAGCCCCGTCGTGGCGCTCCAGGGCGTTGAAGAAGTCGCGATTCCAGTAATTCAGCAGGTATTGCATGGCAAGTTGCGCGATCACGATCGCGACCAGCGCTATGCTCAAGGGCCAGCTCAGGCGGCCGGACCTGCCTTTCCAGAAGCCGGCTGCGCTGGACAGGAACCGAAGGAGCAGGCTTCGGCGGCCACTTTCCGGGTCCCATCCCTGCGACATGCGTGAACCGCCCCCCCATCATGTGCTCCTGCGGCCACTGCCTGCATAGCATCGACCATCCCGGCCAAGAAGGGCGGGCATACTTGCCATCACGCGGGGCCGGCGCCGAGGCCGATCCGCAGGCCATGCGCGGCGCCGCCAAGGCGGCGTCCAGCGGCCGGCGCGAATGGCTGGAGCTCTTGTATGGCCAATCCGTCGATGACGAGGATGATTTCGATCAATATCGGCCGATCTCGTTCGTCATAGACTCGCGAGATCCGCAATATCCAATATCCCATGCTCAAAGAAGGCTCGATCGATGACAGGAGATCTCCAGGACTATTCCCTTCCCGATGCGCTCGAACCAGATCTCGTTCGGGTTCTGTCATACTGGAATGGCCTGAAACGAGGCGCAAACGACATTCCTTTCTGGGACGACGTCAAGCTTTCGTTGCGGTCGCGGGTCGGGCAGGAATCGATGCTGATCGACGTCTTCGAAAATCCGCTTCGATTCCGGTTCGATCTCGCCGGAGCGGACCTGATCGGCTGGTACGGCGGAACGATCGGCGACAGCTTTCTTGACGAAATCGATCTTCACGCCCCGTTCGATGCGCTGACCCTGCAATGCAGGGCGACCGTCGAGGGCCGTGCTCCCACCTATTATTCCCACAACGGAGATGCCGGCGGCTACGCCCGGCTCCTGCTTCCTCTTTGGGGCAATGGCCGCATCGAGATGCTGCTCGGTGCCGCCGTCCGCGGCAAGGCGGCGCGGAAAACCGCAAGCTAGATCGATCGATGTGACCATGCGGTCCGGATGAACCCGACCGTCATTCCGGGCTCGCGCAACGGCGCACCCCGGAACGACAATTTTTGTTGATGGTCGTTGCCACGCATCGTTGATTCGAACCTCAGGAGACCCTGAACTGGCGAGGGTTGCGAGCAATCGGCGTGACGGTCACCTCGGAGGCAAGCCGGTAGACGTCCTCGGCCGAGCAAAGTTCTGTCCCGGGATTGAGCAGGGCGGCAGAACCGCCGGCAACCCCGTAGCGCAGGGCGGTCTCGAGGCTGCCACCGCTCACGAGACTCCATAGCATTGCCGCCAGAAAGCTGTCGCCGGCACCGGACACGCTGACCGCCCTGACCGGCAGACCGGTCGCCCGCATCGCCATATCGCGCGTCAGAAGAAGGGCGCCATCGGGCCCCATCGAGAGGGCAATGACCTCGACGCGATAATTTTCGAACAGACGCCGTCCTGCTTCGAGCAGCGCCGCTTCGTCGGCCGATCCAATCCCGGCCAGCTCCTGAAACTCGTGCAGGTTCGGCTTGATGAGATAGACGCCGGCCTCCAGGGCTGCCGTCAGGAAAGGACCGGCCGTGTCCACGATCACCTTGCTGTGCGCTTTCGCTGCCTGCACGACCCTGCGGTAAAAATCCGGCGGCACGCCGGGCGGCAGGCTGCCGCTGGCAATGACAAACGCGGGCGGCGGCGCGATCCGCTCGAGCGCCGCCAGACATGCCTGCCATTCGCCGTCGCTGAGCGGGGCGCCCGGGAACACAAGGCGAAATTGCTCGCCGGTCGCCTCGTCAAAGATCGTAAGATCCTCCCGCGTTTCGTTCGCCGTGGGGATCACGACGCTTCGCACGGCCTCGCGGCCGACGAGCCCGGCCAGCAGCTGTCCGGTGCCGCCGCCAGCCGGGTAGATGGCGACAGCGTCGATGCCGAGCCGTTTGAGAACCCGGGCGACGTTGATGCCGCCTCCGCCCGGATCGCGCTGGGCCTGCGCGCAGCGCATTTTGGCGAAAGGCACCATCCTTTTCACCGACGTCGAGACGTCGACCGCCGGGTTTATGGTGAGGGTGACGATTTGGGCCGCCCGGACTTCAGCCAATGTGGTCGACCTCCGCCAGGTGACGCAGGCCGTCGAATGCGGCATCGTCGTCGAGAATGAGATAGGTTGGAATCGGCTCGAGATAGCTGCGGAACCGGCCTTTTTCCTCAAAACGCGCGCGAAATTGCGAGCCGGCAAAATATTCCGGCATGTGACGCAGAACGCCGCCGGCAATGAATATGCCGCCCTTGGCACCGAACGTGAGCGCGAGGTTGCCGGCGACAGTCCCGAGCATCGCGCAAAACATGTCGATGGCCGCGCGGCTGGTCGGACAGCTGCCCTCGATTCCGGCCCGGGTAATCTCGGCGGCGCTGCGCCTTGGCAGCGTGATGTCGTCCAGCGCGGCGAGGGCGTCGTGAAGGTTTTCCAGCCCGTTGCCCGAAAGAACCCGTTCCGCCGAGACATGGCCAAGCCGTCGCCGCAGATGCGCGATGACGGCGTCTTCCCGCGGCGAGCTGCCGGCCATTGTCGAATGGCCACCCTCGCTCGGAAGCACGAGGTGGCCATCGGCATGCGGGACGCTGGCCGCGACCCCGAGCCCCGTACCGGGGCCAAGCGCCACGAGAGGCGCCCCCTCGACCGGTTGACGGCCGCCTACCCGCAGCAATTGTCCGGGCGATAGGCGGGGCAGCGCCCAGGCGACCGCTTCAAAATCATTGATCAGACGGACCATGGAAAATCCGTGGGCCGCGCACAGTTCGGCGGCATCGATGACCCAGGGATTGTTGGTAAGGGCACAGCGGCCGTCCTCGACCGCGCCGGAAACAGCAAGAATTGCCGCGCCGATGACGCCGGCCTGCGGCAAACCGCCGAGATATCGGTCGAGAGCCTCGCCAAAGCTGCCGAAGTCGCTGACCGCCAGATGGGCGATGTTGCCGACTGTTCCGTCGGCCAGCAGCGCGAAACGTGCGTTGGTGCCGCCGATGTCCGCGAGCAGCACTTTTCGTTTCGGGAAATCCGGGTTCATCGCCGATGCGCCGTGCTGATCAGATCCGCATACCAGCGGAACGAAGCCTTGGGAATGCGCCGCAGCGAGGAATAGTCGACATAGGTCAGGCCGAAGCGATGGCTAAAGCCCTGCTCCCATTCGAAATTGTCCAGCAGCGACCAGATGAAATAGCCGCGGACATCGGCGCCCCCGGCCGCGGCTGAATTCATCGCCCCGATATAGCCGCGCAGGAAATCGATCCGGTCCAAGTCGTTCACGGCACCCAACTCGTCGGGCTGATCGAAACCGCCATATCCGTTTTCGAGAACGTAGATCGGCAAACGATAGTCTTGATGGACGGCCAGCAGCGTCGCGCCGAAGGCTTCGGGCTCGATCGGCCATCCGATCGCCGTCACGGGCACGCCGGCCGGGTTGTCGCCGAAGGCGAAGCCCAGCATCGCATCCGGCTGCGCTTTCACGTAGACGGGGCTGTAGTGATTGAGTCCGAACCAGTCGACCGGACGGCAGATTCGCGCCAAGTCGCCCGGCTGCATGTGCGGCTCGACGGCCGGCCGCATCGGGTACGGATACTCGCCCCGACATTGCGGATCGGGGAATGCCTGGTTCCAATAGGTGCCGAGGCGCGCGGCCGCCGCCGCATCGGCGTCGCTTCCGCTGCCGGGCCGGCAGGGCTGATAGTTGTGAATACATCCGATCGAGGCGCCGGGCACCTTCGCGCGCAGCACATCGACGGCCGCGCCATGGGCAAGATTGATGTGGTGGATCATGCGGTGCAGGCCGTCTTCGCTGCTGCGATCGCGCGGGCCAAGCGAGCGGCTGAACAGGCTGAAGACCGACGGTTCGTTGATGGTGGCGAAACGCCTGACGCGATCGCGGTAGCGCGTCGCGATCAAGTCGGTGTAGTCGGCAAACCATTGCACCGACTCCCGGTTCATCCATCCGCCCAGTTCCTCCAGAGCCTGCGGCAGATCCCAATGGAACAGGCAGAGCCAGGGTTCGATGCCGGCTGCCTGCAGTTCGTCGATCAGCCGGTCGTAGAACGCCAGCCCGGGTTCATTTGCCGATCCTCGCCCCTGCGGCAGCACGCGGGGCCAGGCGACCGAGAACCGATAGGCCTGGACGCCGAGCCGTTTCATCAGCGCGACGTCTTCCCGGTAGCGATGATAGTGGTCGCAGGCAACATCCCCGGTATCGTGGTTTTGAATCGCTCCGCTCGCGCAGTAGACATCCCAGATACTGGGTCCCCGGCCGGCTTCCCGGGTCGCGCCTTCGATCTGGAAGCTCGAGGTGGAGACGCCCCAGACGAAATCCGGGCGCAGGCTGGCGATGGAAGGAAGCTCCGATGCCGGCTTCACATCACCTCCCTGATCGTCCGCCGCGTTTGCGTTCGAATTCACTGTTCACCCTCACGCTCGAGCAAAGTGCAAAGCGCGTCATCATTAGTGCCGGCGGTATCGGAACGATCTTGAGGCATATCAAGAGTTGCCGCGGGCTGGCGCGATAGATTGCATTTTCCTTATTCGGCCGCCGGAGTGCCAGCTTGCAAACAACCAAATGGGGTGGAACCGCCGATAATTGCTTCCGCGCCAGCGGCTTTTTTCGCGTCGACGAGCGCGATGGCGTGTTCTGGCTGGTCGATCCCGATGGCGGCCGGTTTCTTTCCAAGGGCGTCAACACGGTCCGCTTCGATCAGGACCATGTCGGAATTGCCGGACGGGTGCCCTATGCCGACACCTGCCGGGAAAAATACGGCAGCCAGCACATCTGGCGCGTGGCAGCGGCCAACCGGCTGGCGGGCTGGAAATTCAACACGCTGGGCTGCTGGTCCGATGAACTTGTCGCCGGCGCAGGGTTGTCGCGGCTTGCGACGGCGCCCACGATTGACCTTGGCGCCTCTTTCCGGCTGCATCGGCGCGACGAGAGCTTTCCCGATGTGTTTGATCCGGTATTTTCAAGTCACGTCCGCGCCAGCGCAGAGAATCTTTGCATGAAGCGGCGCAACGACGTCGGATTGCTCGGCAGGTTCATCGACAACGAGCTGTACTGGTCGCCGGATTGGCGAGGGACCGACGAACTGCTGACGCTGTTTCTGAACTTGCCGTCTCACCGTCCCGGCCGCCTCGCCGCCATCGCAAGGCTGCAAGAGCGTTACCGGGAATTTTCGCAATTCAACGCGGTCTGGAGCACGCCGGCGCGATCATGGGAGGAATTCGGCGCCATCGGACATGTCGAGGCGCCGTTCTTCAGAAAGCCGCGCGAAGCGCCCGCGCCCGAGCCTGGCAGTCCCGCGCGCGCGGCGTTTCTAGCCGATTGCGATGCCTTTGTTGCGGTGGTGGCCGACCAATATTTCGAGCTGTGCGTCTCGGCCATCAGGGCCGCCGACCCCAATCATCTGGTGCTCGGCTCGCGGTTCGGGTATCCGCCGCATCCAGCGGTGATCGCCGCGGCCGGCCGTTACCTCGACGTGGTCTCGTTCAATTGCTACGACTTCGACCCTGGTCCGGTGATCGATGCCTATGCGGCAAGCGGGAAACCGTGCCTGATTTCCGAATTTTCCTTCCGCAGCGATGATTCGGGCCTGCCCAATAGCCGGGGCGGCGGACCGCGGGTGGCAAGCCAGGCCGAGCGTGCCCGATGCTTCGAACGATACGTGGCCGCGGCCCTGAAAAAGCCGGCCGTGGTCGGCTATCACTGGTTCGAGCACGCCGATCAGCCGGCAGAGGGACGCTTTGACGGCGAAAATTCCAATTTCGGCACGGTGACGATCGAGGACGAGGTCTATGCGGAACTGACGGAAACGATGACCAGGGTCAATGCCGCGGCGGAGCAAATTCACGCCAAGGCCGCCACGGCCGATCGGCCGTCGTCATAGCTTGATCCTTACCGGATTGGTTTCCGCCTCGAGAACCACGGCCATGGTGCGAAACACGCTCGACGGATTGACGCTGATCGAATCGATGCCAAGCCCGGTCAGGTAGCGCGCTATCTCGGGATAATTGGCGGGGGCTTCGCCGCAGATCCCGACGTGACGGCCGTTGCGCCTGGCACCGACCACGGCCTGCCTGAACATCTCCAGCATTCCGGGATCGCGTTCATCGAAATCGAAGGCCACGATATCGGAATCCCGGTCGACGCCCAGCGTCAACTGGGTGAGATCGTTGGAGCCGATCGAAAAACCGTCGAACAGCTCCGCGAACGCGTCGATCTGAATGACATTGTTGGGGATTTCGCACATCACATAGAGTTCGAGCCCGGCTTCGCCGCGCTTGAGCCCGTTGGCCGCCATCGTCGCAATCACGCGCCGCCCTTCCTCGACGGTTCGGCAGAACGGCACCATGATGCGCAGGTTGGAAAGTCCCATCTGCTCGCGCACCCGGCGGAGCGCGGCGCACTCCAGCGCGAAGCCGTCGGCATAGGCCGGGTGGCTGTAACGGGAAGCCCCCCGGAATCCCAGCATCGGATTGTCCTCCTTGGGCTCGAAGGCCTCGCCGCCGAGCAGGCTGGCGTATTCGTTGGTCTTGAAGTCGGAGAGCCGGACGATGACCGGCTTGGGATAGAACGCCGCGGCGATGGTGCCGACGCCTTCCGAGAGCTTCTGAACAAAGAAATCCGCCGGCGTCTTGTAGCCTTCGACCAGGCGGGCGATCGCGGTTCGCTCCCTGGACGATGTGATCCTGTCCGGCTTGAGCAGCGCCATCGGATGCACGCCGATATGCTCGCTGATGATGAACTCCATGCGGGCGAGCCCGACGCCGGATTGCGGCTGCATCGCCGTGCGGAAGGCCATTTCGGGAGTGCCGACATTGACCATGATCGCCGTGCGCGGCTGCTTCAGCTCGCTGACCGGCGTCCGCGTCACGTCGAAGGCGACCGTTCCCTGGTAGACGTTGCCGACATCGCCTTCGGCGCAGCAGATGGTGACATTGGTCCCGGTCCTGAGCTTCTCGGTCGCGTGCGTCGCGCCGACCACGGCGGGAATGCCCAGTTCCCGGGCCACGATGGCCGCATGGCAGGTCCGGCCGCCCTTGTCGGTGATGATGCCGGCGGCAATCTTCATGACCGGCTCCCAGTCCGGACTGGTGGCGGACGCCACCAGGATTTCGCCCGCCTTGAACGATCCGAGGTCTCGCGCGCTTGCAATGCGGCGGGTGCGCCCGGATGCGATCTTCTCCCCGACGGCGCGGCCGCTCACGATCACGGGCCCGCTGCCCTTGAGGGCGTAGGTCTCGTAGACGTCGGCCGAACGCTGCGAGGCCACCGTCTCGGGCCGGGCCTGGATAATATAGAGCTTGCCGTCGGAGCCGTCCTTGGCCCATTCGATGTCCATCGGCATGGCAACGCCGGCATGCCGGGAATAATGCGCCTCGATCCGCACCGCAAAGTCCGCCAGAGTAAGCACCTCCGCGTCCGAAATGCAGAATTTGCGCCGCTCGGCATCGGGCACGTTCCGGGTCAGCGTCGCATGGCTGCCGCCGCGCTTGCCGTAGATCATTCGTATCTGCTTGCCGCCGAGCCGGCGGCGCAGCACGCAGCGAAAGCCCTGGGCCAGGGTCGGCTTGTGAACATAGAACTCGTCGGGATCGACCTCTCCCTGGACAATGGTTTCGCCGAGCCCGTAGCAGCCGGTGACGAACACCACGTCGCGAAATCCGGATTCGGTGTCGAGCGTGAAGAGGACGCCGCTGGCTGCGATATCCGAGCGCACCATCTTCATGACGGCGACGGAGAGAGCGACCTTGAAGTGATCGAAGCCGTTGTCGATGCGGTAGGAAATCGCGCGATCGGTGAAGATCGAGGCAAAACATTGCCGGCAGGCCTCGAACAGATCCTTCGGCCCGCGCACATTGAGAAAACTGTCATGCTGGCCGGCAAAGCTCGCGGTCGGCAGATCCTCTGCGGTCGCAGAGCTTCGCACCGCGACCGCGACGCCGGGGCCGGCCTCGCGCTCGAGCTGCCGATACGCTTCCACGATCTGTTCGCGCAGCGATTCGATATCCATTGCCCGATAGATGATCTTGCGGGCCTTGGCGGCGATGGTCGCCAGCCGCTTGATCTTGCGCTTGTCGAGACCGTCGAGAAGCTGGTGCAACTCGTCGGCGACGCCGGGCTGCAACAGCGCATCGCGATAGGCGTCGGCCGTGATGGCAAAACCATTGGGGACGGCGACCCCTTCGGACGACAGCGCGGAATACAGTTCGCCGAGCGACGCGGTCTTGCCACCGACCAGCGCGACGTCGTTCAGTCCGATTTCGAGGAACGACCTGATATATCCTGACATGCGGGCAATAAATCACGCCGGCTCCGTCGCCGTATTGAGCAAGGTCAAGCCTGCAAGCGGCAACATCCGGCCGATCGCGCTTCGCTGGCCGGCTTTCGGCAGGACCGATTGAGGAAAATTGATACTGCCGTTACGTCCGCTTCCGCGCGGCGGCCGCCGATCGCGGAGAGGCGGCCTGACCCCGGGCGGGGGGGCTCCTGGTCGATCCCGGTTGCGAGCCACGATCGGGACCGAACGTCAGTTCGGCAAAGCTGGCCGAAATCCGCTCGATGGGCACGCGGTTCGGGCGATACCATTCGCCGGCCCAGTTGACGGCGCCGAGCAGCATCAATCGCGCCGCGTCGAGGTCGATCCCTTCGGGGATATAGCCGGCTTTCGCCGCGTCGACGACGATGTCGCGCCAGATGTCCTCGTAGCGGCGCCGTTCCAGCCGGCAGGTCTTGCGAAGTTCGGCCGGCAGGAACGCAAACGCGCGAATCGACGCGGACGTATAGTCGCTGTGTTCGAGCGATGATCGCAGATGTGCGGTAATCGCGGCCCGGAGGCGGCTGCGCGGATCGGCCCTGGCGGGCAGTGCGTCGAGCGCGGCCGTGACGGCCTGGTGAACGACGCGGACGCCCTCGTTGATGACCTGCTCGACGATCGCATCCTTGGACGAAAAATGATGATAGATGCTTCCCGCCTTGATCCCGACCTTCCCGGCGATGGCGCGGGTGGTGGTTGCTTCATAGCCCCGATGCCGCAAAAGCCACGCGGCCGCATCCAGAATCTGCCGCGCCCCACCAGGCTGCTCGATGTTTTTCCGTCCAACCGCGGGTTTGGCGCGGCGCCCGGCCGGGGGGTCAGCAGGCTGGGCTGTCTGTGCTTTCAACAAGGCCCCATCTGGCTTTTTCATGCTGTTTTCGGCGCATCAGAAGCCGCGCCGAACCCTCCTGCAAGGTCTTACCGGTTTCGTTGACGATGATAAAGCGCAATCCCAACAAGCCATGCTCGGGCTGTTTGACGTCGCGCGTTTCCACCACCTCGATCAGCGCGCGGATGGTGTCGCCCGGCCGCATCGGCGCGCGGAAATCCCAGGAGACTCCGAGCAAGGCGACCACCGTCCCATCGATGAGGTCGAGACGCGACGCCAATCCAAAGGCGATGCCGATTCCCATCGGGCCGTGGGCGATGCGGCTGCCGAAACCGGTCGCCCTGGCGAAGGTTTCGTCGGTGTGGACCGGATTGTAGTCGCCGGTGATGCCGGCGAAATTCGCAATGTCGGCCTCGGTGATGGTTCGCCCCGGCGTTTCGAAGCGCTGCCCCGACTTGAACTCCCCGAACAGCCGTCCCATCAGGGCTTCCCTTCATGCGGACCGAAGTCCGGCGCGCGCTTCTCGACAAAGGCGCTCATGCCTTCGAGCCAGTCGGCGCTGCGGACCAGGGAAGACAGCGCTTCGACGCCGAAACGCCGGGCGCTGCGCAGGTCGACGTCGCCGCTGAGATGGATCGACATCTTGCACTGGGCGAGCGCCTGTCCGCTGAGGCTCATCAACTCGCGCGCGAGTTCGAGGGTCGCGGCCTCGAGCGCCTCCGGCGCCACCACGCGGGTGGCAAGACCCGCGGCATCGGCTTCGGCGGCGTCGATATGGCGCGCCAGCATGATCCATTCCAGCGCCTTGCCGCGACCGATATGGCGGGCGAGCTTCTGGACTCCGCCGGCGCCGGGCGTGGCGCCGAGCTTCACCTCGGGCAGGCCGACCTTGGCGGTGGTGGCAAGGATGCGGAAGTCGCAGGCCAGCGCAAGCTCGAAGCCGCCGCCCATCGCGTAGCCGTTGACGGCCGCGATCACCGGGATGCCGATCGCCTCGATCCTGTCGAACAGCCGGGCGATGCGCTCGAAATAGCGGTCGCGGGCATCGAAGCGCTCGGTGAAGATCCGGTCCTCGCCGGCAAAATATTTCAGATGTGCGCCGGCGCAGAATGCGCGGCCGGTGCCGGTCACCACCAGGACGCGGCTTCGCGCCGCGAGCGCGGCGTCGAGCGCGCGGTCGAATTCGTCGAGGAATTCCAGGCTGAGCGTGTTCATTTCCTGCGGCCGGCTCATGCGCAGCCGGGTGACGCCGGGAGCGGGCTTATCGGAGACGAGGGTGGTGTAGGTCACGATGTTTTCCCGCTCGCTTCGTCGCGGAGGTCCTTGCGGCGGATTTTTCCCGTAATGGTCATCGGCAACGCCTCGCGAAATTCGATCTGGCGCGGATATTCGTGGGCCGACAGCCGCGCCTTGACGAAGTTCTGCACCGAGGCCTCCAGCGCGGCGTCGACCGCCGTTCCCTCGCGCGGCACGATGAAGGCCTTGACGACTTCGCCGCGGACGCTGTCGGGCACGCCGATCACCGCCACCATGGCGACCGCGGGGTGCTGCATCAGGCAGTCTTCGATTTCGGTGGGGCCGATGCGGTAGCCGCCGGATATGATGACGTCGTCGTTGCGGCCGTGGAACCAGAAATATCCCTCCTCGTCGCGATGCCCGGTGTCGCCGGTCAGCAGCCAGCCGTTGCGGAATTTTTCTTCCGTCGCCTCCGGCTTGTTCCAGTAGCGCAGGAAGAACACCGGGTCCGGCGCCTTCACGGCAATGGTGCCGGTTTCGCCGGGCCTGACTGGATGGCCCTCCTCGTCGACGACCTCGAGGCGGTGGCCGGGAATGGCCCTGCCCATCGATCCCTGCCTGAGCGGCATGACGGAGGCGCAGTTGCCGACGGTGAGGTTGGCTTCGGTCTGGCCATAAAACTCGTTCATGGTCAGGCCTAATACATCCCGTCCCCAGTCCAGCATCTCTTCGCCCAGTCTTTCGCCGCCGCTGGCGATCGAGCGCATGGCATGGCTGAACCGGGTCTGCGGCCGTGCGACCTGACGCATCATCTTCAGCGCGGTCGGCGGCATGAAGGCGTTGCGAATTCCATGCCGCCCGATCAGCGCGAAGGCTTCCTCGGGATCGAATTTCCTCAGCCGTTTTGCCACCACCGGGATGCCGTGGAACAGCGACGGCAGCAGCACGTCCATGAGGCCGCCGGCCCAGGCCCAGTCGGCGGGCGTCCACATGCGATCGCCGGGCTGCGGAAAGAAGTCGTGGGGAAATTCGACGCCCGGCAGGTGGCCGAGCAAAGTGCGGTGGGCATACAACACCCCCTTGGGATTGCCGGTCGTGCCCGAGGTATAGACGATGATGGCCGGGTCCTCGGCCGCCGTCTCGACGCAAACATGGTCGGACGCCGCGTTGTCGATCAGCGCGGAAAATCCCAGCACCGCGCCGTCGGAGCGATCCTCGGTGCCGATCAGCAGCGGCTCGGCCACCAGACGGTCGCGCAGCTTCAGCAATTTCTCGATGCCCTCCGCGTTCGAAATGACGGCCCTGGCGCCGCTGTCGTTGAGGCGGTATTCGATGGCGTCGGGCCCGAACAGCGTGAACAGCGGCAAGGCGACCGCGCCGAGCCGATACGCCGCGAGATGGACGATCAGCGCCTCGGGACATTGCGGCAGCAGGATGCCGATGCGGTCGCCACGCGCAATGCCGTTGGCGGAAAGCGCATTGGCAAGCCGCCGCGAGCGCTCCTGGAGATGGTCGAACGTGAACTCGGTGGAGCGTCCCTCGATCGTTTCGTGGATCAGGGCGGTTCGGCCTGCCCCGGCGTGGCGATCGCATATCGCCTCCGCAATGTTGAAGCGGGCTGGCATGGACCAGGAAAAGCTCGCGCAAACCTCCCCGTACGACCGTCCGGCTAACGCCATGCAATAAATCCTTGTCTCGCTCCCTAACGGTTGGTAGGTATAGCGGATCGCAAAGGCCGCAGCAAGCCGAGACCGCCGCGACGGGAGGGTCCGACCATGAGGGAGATTCCCGCGCAGGGAGCCGTTCGTCCGCTGCAGGAAGGCAATCGTCCGCGGGTTCACTGACCGACGCTTCGCGGGCGCCTGAAGAGGAAAAACGTGCCGCCGATTGAAAATGCCATACGGGCCGGATCCGAGTTCGACCGAAAGGCCTCCGAATTCTCGGCGCTGCTGAAAGTGCTGCGGGATCATCACGGCCGGGTGCTTGCCGGCGGAGGCGAAAAGCTCCGTGCGCGGCATATCGAGCGCGGCAAGATTCCGGTCCGCGAGCGCATCGACCATCTTGTCGATCCGCTGTCGCCGTTCCTGGAACTTTCGGCGCTCGCCGCCTGGGGGCAGTACGGCAACGAGGTGCCGTCCGCCGGCATCGTCACCGGGATCGGCATCGTCACCGGGCTGCCGTGCATGATCATCGCCAACGATGCCACCGTGAAAGGCGGCTCGTTCTTTCATGAGACGGTCAAGAAGCATCTTCGGGCCCAGGAAATCGCCGAGGAGAACAGGCTGCCCTGCATCTATCTGGTCGACTGCGGCGGCGCCTTCCTGCCCGAGCAGGACCGGGTGTTTCCCGACCGCGATCATTTCGGCGGCACGTTCTTCCGGCAGTGCCGGATGTCCGCCGCGGGCCTGCCGCAGATCTCGGCCGTGTTCGGCGGATGCACGGCGGGCGGCGCCTATATCCCGGCGCTGTCGGACGAAGTCGTGATGGTGCGGGGCACCGGCCGGATCCATCTCGGCGGCCCGCCGATCGTCAAGGCCGCGATCAGGGAAGTGGTCGATGGCGAAACCCTCGGCGGCGCGGAAATGCATTCGACGGTTTCGGGCGTCTCCGACTATCTGGCCGAGAACGAACTTGAAGCGATCGCCAAGCTGCGCGACATCGTCGGCGCGCTGAAATGGCCGCGCGAGGCCCGTTCGCAGCGTCCGGTCAGCGCTCCGCTGCACGACCCCGCCGAGATACCGGGCATCGTCGGAACCGATCTCAAGCAGCCCTATGACGTCCGCCAGGTCATCGCGCGCATCGTCGACGGCAGCCAGTTCCAGGAGTTCAAGCCGGCCTATGGTTCATCGCTGGTGTGCGGCTTTGCGGCGGTTCACGGCGAGCCGGTCGGCATCCTGGCCAACAACGGCGTGCTGTTCTCCGAGTCGGCGGTAAAGGGCGCGCATTTCATCGAGCTCTGCGACCAGCGCCGCACACCGATCCTGTTCCTGCAGAACATCACCGGCTTCATGGTGGGAACCGACGCCGAGCGCGGGGGCATCGCCAAGCATTCGGCCAAGCTGGTCTATGCGGTTTCGAATGCGCGGGTGCCGCGTTACACCGTGATCATCGGCGGATCCTACGGCGCCGGCAATTACGGCATGTGCGGCCGCGGTTTTCAGCCGCGGTTTCTGTTCGCATGGCCGAATGCACGCATCGCGACCATGAGCGCCGAGGTGGCCGCCAACGTGGTGACGGATCTGCGCCGCGGCAGCCTCACCCGCGGCGTGGCGGACGAGGAGGAAATCGGCAGGGTCGATCGCGAGACTCGCGCGCAGTTCGAGGCGCAATCGACACCGTATTACGCCACCTCGCGCCTTTGGGATGATGGCATCATCGAGCCCGATCAGACCCGTGACGTGCTGGGTTTCTGTCTCAGCCTCGCAGCGCAGGAAATCGAGCTTCCCGGCAACCGCCCCGTCTACCGGATGTGACAGAGTGATCCGCTCCCTTTTGATTGCAAATCGCGGCGAGATCGCCGTTCGGATCGCCCGCACCTGTCGGCGGCTCGGCATCCGCTCGATCGCCGTGTACTCGGATGCCGATCGCCATGCGCCGCATGTCAGGGCCGCCGACGAGGCGTTCCGGATCGGACCTTCGCCCGCCCGCGACAGCTATCTGAGAGCCGACCGCATCCTGGAGGCCTGCCGGCGCGCCGGCGCCGATGCCGTGCATCCGGGCTACGGCTTCCTGTCGGAAAAGCCGGAACTGCCGAGCCTGTGCGAGGCAGCCGGCATCGTGTTCGTCGGACCGTCCGCCGACCGCATCGCTGCCATGGGTCCGAAGATCGGATCCAAGATCATCGCCGCGCGCGCGGGCGTTGCCAGCGTGCCGGGCTATGTCGGCGACGACCAGTCCGATGCGCGGTTGATTGAAGAGGCAAGGCGCACCGGTTTTCCCTTGATGGTCAAGGCTTCGGCCGGAGGCGGCGGGCGCGGCATGCGCCGGGTGTTCTCCGAAGCCGAGCTCGCTCCGGCGCTTGAGATCGCCAGGCGGGAGGCCGAGGCGGCGTTCGGCGATGCATCGCTGCTGATCGAAAGACTGGTGCTGCGGCCGCGTCATCTGGAGGTCCAGATCGCCGGCGACAAGCACGGCAACGTGGTGCATCTGTTCGAGCGCGATTGCTCGGTGCAGCGCAAGAACCAGAAGCTGCTCGAGGAAGCGCCGGCGCCCAACCTTCCGGCCCCGATCCGCGCCATGCTGCTGGAGCGCGCGGTCGCCCTCGGCCGGGCCATCGCCTACGACAATCTCGGCACCGTCGAGTTCATCCTGGAAGAGGGCCAGCAGGAGCCCTGGTTCCTGGAAATGAATACGCGCTTGCAGGTCGAGCATCCTGTCACCGAGGCCATCACCGGATTCGATCTCGTCGAGTGGCAGATCAGGATTGCCGCGGGCGAGCCGCTGCCGGCCCCGCAGGATCAGATCCGCGCGCGCGGCCACGCCATCGAGGCCCGGATCACCGCCGAGCGCGCCGACCAGGATTTTCGTCCCGACAACGGCCGCGTGACCGGCTATCGCGAGCCGCTGTCCATTCGAGTCGACAGCGGAATCGGCGAGGGCAGCGATGTCACGCTGTTCTACGATTCGCTATTGGCAAAGGCGATCGCCTTTGGCGACACGCGCAGCGACAGCTGCGCCGGCCTGGCGGCGGGGTTGCGGGATTTCATCATTTCCGGTCCGGCCACCACCATTCCATTCCTGATCGCCGCGATCGAGCATCCGATCTTTGCCGAAGGGCGCGCCACCACGGGGTTCATCGAAGATGCCTTTCCGGACGGCTGGGCGCCGCAACGCAAGGACGCGGCGCTGGCCCGCGCCGCCGCGGCCATCCTGTTCGTCACCGCGCCCTCCGTGGCGGGCACGCCGTTGGTGTGGCGGCGGCTCGCCGGATTTCGCGTCCTCGGCCCGGCCGGAGGCCTCGCGGCGAGCCGGGTCGTGGTGCGGGAAGAGCAGCAGGATTACCCGCTGACCATCGAGGCGCTTGGTCGCGGCCGTTACCGCGCAACCGGGCAGGGAAAGGCGCTTGAACTCGACGTCAGGCCGGAGGGCAGCCTGCTCGAGATCGTGCTGGATGGACGTCTCGCCCAGGCGACATTCCAGGTCGATGGCCCGACCCTGTCGATCGCGATCGGTGAAGAACGCTATTCGTTCACGGTATCGACCGAGACCGAAAAGACCGCCGCCAGGGCGGGGGGCTCGAAGTCGGGTGCGATCCTGAGCCCGATGCCCGGCATTGTCGCCGAGGTCAGGGTCGCGGTCGGCGACCGCGTCGAGGCGCGCCAGGTCGTCGCGGTCCTCGAATCGATGAAGCTGTTCATCTCCCTGGAAGCGGACATCGAGGGAACCGTGAAGGACGTCGCCTGCATGGCCGGCCAGACGGTGCAGGCCGGGACGCGACTGATCCTGATCGAGCCGAACAGCTGACGACCCCTTGCGATCGGCGCGTTCTCATCACCGGCCGACAGCGGGAGATCGTGCCCACCACCAAGGCTTGCTCGCAGCGCGCCGCACAGAATATGCTGACGTAACAAAAAAACGTCCCGGGAGGAACCATGCGTCATCTGCTTCTCGCTGCCGCAAGCCTGGCCTGCTCGGTGTTCTTTCCGGGTCCCGCCTTCCCGCAAGCACCGGTCGCGTCGCTGACCGGGCTGGTCAGTTCGGCCGACGAAGCGACGATGGAAGGCGTGCTGGTCAGCGCCACCAGGGCCGGCTCGAACGTCACGGTGACCGTCGTCAGCGGCGCGGATGGACGCTACGGCTTTCCCGCCAACCGGTTGGGGCCGGGCCAGTACAGCCTCGCCATTCGCGCCGTAGGCTACGAACTCGACCAGCCCGCCGGCAGCGAAAACAGCATCGAGGTCAGGGCCCTCGACGCTGCGCAGCCCGAAGCGACGACCCGCGATATCAGGCTCCGCAAGACCGCGGACCTCGCCGCGCAATTGTCGAACGCCGAATGGCTCGAAAGCATTCCCGGCAGTGATCAGCAGAAGGACCAGCTGCTCAACTGCGTGGGCTGCCACCGGGTCGAGCGCATCATGCGCTCGAAATATGATTCCGACGGTTTCCTCACCCAGATCCTGCCGCGCATGCAGGGCTATGTGCAGCAGAGCCTGCCGATCCATCCGCAGTTGCGACCGGCCGAGCGGCTGATGGAAGAGCGTGGCGAGGACCGTATCGAAATCTTTCGCGCCGTCGCCGATTATCTCAGCACCATCAATCTCTCCGCCACCGAGCCATGGAAATATCCGCTGAAGACCCTGCCGCGCCCGACCGGCCGGGCGACGCGGGTGGTCTATACCGAATACGATCTGCCGCGGCCGGAAATGGCGCCGCACGATGTCATTGTGGACAAGGGCGGCATCGTCTGGTTTTCCGGTTTCGGCGAGCAAAAGCTCGGCCGGCTCGATCCCGGGACCGGCAAGGTCACGGAGTTCGCCTATCCGAAACACCGGGAGGAGTTTCCGACCGGCAGCCTCGGCCTTCGCGCCGATGGCGCCGGCAATCTCTGGCTCGGCAACATGTACCAGGCGACCATCGTCAAGTTCGATCCGCGCAGCGAGAAGTTTCAGTTCTGGACCCTGCCGGCCGAGCAGAATATCGACGCCGCGCAGATCAATATGGTGAGCCCGCAGCGATCGGATGTCGACGGCAAGGTCTGGACCCAGAACAATGGCTTTGCCGGCGTGCATCGCCTCGACATCGCCACCGGCAGGATCGAGACCTGGCAACCGTTCAAGGGCGCCCCGAAAGGCCAGGCCCACAACATCTACGACGTCATCCCGGACTCCGGCAACAATGCCTATTTCACCGATTTTCGGCAGGGCCAGATCGGCCGCATCGATGCCAAAACCGGGGAAATCTCGCTGTTCCAGACCCCGACGCCGCATTCCGCCCCGCGCCGCGGCAATATGGATGCCCAGGATCGCCTCTGGTTCGGCGAGTATCGCGGGGACCGGATCGGAATGTTCGATACCAAAACCCGTTCCTTCAAGGAATGGAAACTTCATACCCGATGGTCGGCGCCCTATGACGTCGTGCTCGACAACAACGGCGAGGCTTGGACCGGCTCGATGGTAACCGACCAGGTGACGCGGCTGAACACCGCCAGCGGTGAAATGGTCGATTATCTGCTGCCGCGCCCGACCAATATCCGGCGGGTTTTCGTCGACAACTCCACGACGCCGGTGAGCTTCTGGGTCGGCAGCAACGACGGTGCCTCCATCGTCAGGGTCGAGCCGCTGGACTGAACGAGCCATAGCTGGCATGAGCTGTCCCGATACCTGAAAAGCTGCTTTCGACGCCGAGATCCGCATAGCCATTGCTGTTCCGTCTGATCGGCCGGGCTCTCCCCGCGGATCCCGGACGGAAGTTTCCAGCTCGGTTTGGATTGGCGGCGTCGCAAAATTCGAGCACAATCTGTGGAGGAGAGGGCATGGCGCGTAACATTCTGATCCTTGGAGCCTCGTATGGCTCGTTGCTGGCGACCAAGCTGTTGATGGCGGGTCACAACGTGACCCTGGTTTGCCGGAAGGCGACCGCCGAACTCATCAATCGTGAGGGCACCGAAGTTCGCATCAAGCTGCGTGACGAACCGGCGCACCGGTCCATCTTCTCGCGCGGTCTGCCGGGGATCCTGGACGCGACCTCGCCCGCCGACGTCGACCTGTCGCGTTACGACCTGGTCGGCCTTGCCATGCAGGAGCCGCAATATACCAACCATACGATCCGCGTCCTGATGATCAAGATCGCCGCGGCGAAGCTGCCCTGTCTTTCGATCATGAACATGCCGCCCTTGCCGTATCTGAAGCGGATCTCCGTGCTGGCGGAAATGGACCTCGAGGAGGCCTATACCAATGCCCAGGTATGGGAACGTTTCGAGCCGGGCCTGGTGTCGCTGTGCTCGCCCGATCCGCAGGCCTTCCGTCCGCCGGAGGAGGCGGCGAATATTCTGCATGTCGGCCTGGCGACAAACTTCAAGGCGGCGATATTCGCGGACGAGGCGCACAACCGGCTGCTTCGCGAACTGGAAGCGGACATCGACGCGGTCAGGCTGGAGGGCCAGGACGTTCCGGTCAAGCTCAAGGTGTTCGATTCGCTGTTCGTCCCGCTGGCCAAATGGTCGATGCTGTTGACCGGAAATTACCGCTGCATCACGCTGCAGGAGCCGCGATCGATCCGCGACGCCGTGCACAGCGATCTGAAGCTCTCGCAATCGATCTATGACCATGTCGATGCTATCGCCCGGCGTCTGGGGGCCGACCCCAGGGATCAGGTGCCTTTCGAGAAATACGCCAAAGCGGCGGAAAGCCTGCTCAAACCGTCGTCGGCGGCCCGCGCCGTGGCCAATGGAGCGCCTTTCATCGAGCGGGTCGACCTGCTGGTGAAATTGATTTCGCACCAGCTCGGCATGCCCAATGCCGACATCGACCGCACGGTCCAGACCGTCGATCAGAGGCTGAACGAGAGGATCGTGCCAAGCTGAGGCGGCGCGCCGACCGGCCCATCGCATTTCGAGAGTGGCGCAATCGCTGGCCGGGTTGCTAGCGCGCGCGCTTCGCCGCTCCGGCGTAGAGCCCCGAGAAAACGATTCCGAGAAAGATCGACAGCGTGCCGACGCTGATCGCGTTCATCGATAACAGCGCGGCGTAGGCGTCATCCTGATAGGGATGGGGCGGGCTTGCATAATGTCCATGCAGCAGGATGTAGGCAGCCAGCGGCAGCGCCGCCAGCAGCAGCATCCAGAAGCGCTCGCCGGCGCCGAACAGCAGGCTGGCGAGCGTGATGCAGGGGATCAGAAACAGCTCGGTGCCCGACCTTTCGCCAAGCAGCCAGGTGCAGAACACCGTATTGACCGATCCGGCCAGGGACAGCGTTGCCCTGCCGAGCAGGGGGTGACGGCGCGAGATCGCGGGGACCATCGCAAAAAACGGAAACGCGCACAGCGTCATCAGCAGCGCCGGCATGCCCTCGCTTCCGGCCAGGCCCACCACGTACAAGGGATAGAATGGCGTATTGCCCGCCAGCACCAGCGCAACCTTGTTGCCCGCTGCCGTGAGGGGCTCGTCATGGGACGCATAGCTGCCGAGCCGCGTCGCAGCTTGCACCAGACAGGACTTCAGGATCATCGATACTCGCTGGCTTGAGACTTCGCAGGCACCAGACGTCTACAGCATAAAATCGCGCTTCGCAGCTGTCGTTCGGACAGTGAAAGGCCCTTGAGGCGATTGTCGAGGGCCGGACCTCCGCGAGCAGCCGCCGATTCATGATCGGCCCAGGGCGATGTGGTTGCTGTATCGCAGCAGGCAGATCGAAATCACCATGATCAGGATCAGGCCTCCCAATACCCCCAGTTCCAGCATGGTGGAGTTGAACAGCGCCTGGGTCTCCGGCGTCCATTTGCCCGGCTGGTTGACCTGCGACGATTCGAGCGTGATCACCAGGACGCGCCGGATCGAGGCGATCAGCCCCACGATCAGGAACGGTTCGCACACCAGCGTGCCCGACCGGAACGAGACCCGCACGGTATGCAGGATTTCGATCACCATGAGCACGAACAGCAGCCGGTCGATGGTGAGCACGAGCGACGTCGCGTTGATGTGTTCCTGTACATCCTGCCAAAGCGACACGGCGGCACTGCCGATCCCCAGCAACGCGGTGAGCGCAAGCAGCAGGCCGAGAACCAGGTAGGCGAAGACTTCGATCCTGAGGAAGGTCCGGCTGGCGAGTTTGCCAATCCGCGTGGCGTCCTTGTCGGTAAGCTCGTCGCCGTCCATCCGCGTCCCGCTTTCGCCGATCCGGTCCGGATCCATCCGGCGCTCAGTGCAACTTTACTGTCGGCGCCGGCCGGGCGCCGCGTGCGAACAGGCCGAGCAAGGTACGCCCCCGGCCGTGCAGCGCCGCTTCATGCATTTTGTAGAGCGAGCGATACATCAGGCGGGCAAAATAGCCCTCGACCATGAAACCGCGCCCGATCAGCGAGCCCATCAGGCTGCCGATGGTGCTGTATTTCCCAAGCGATACCAGCGAACCGAAGTCGCGGTATTGGAACTCCTCCAGGGGCTGGCCGGCCAGCAGATGGCCCATTTGCCTGACCATGAAATCCGACTGCTGGTGGGCGGCCTGGGCCCGCGGCGGAACGTTCTGCGGGAAGCCCGGACGCGGACACGCCGCGCAGTCCCCGATTGCAAAAATGTTGTCATCGCGGGTCGTCTGCAGGGTGGATCGCACCGCGAGCTGGTTGATGCGGTTGGTTTCCAGCCCGGCGATGTCGGCGAGAAAGGCGGGCGCCTGCACGCCGGCGGACCAGACCACCAGTTCGGAAGGGATGATTTCTCCATCGGCGAGCCTGACCCCATCCGCCAATACTTCGGCGACCCGGGCATTGGTGCGCACTTCCACCCCCAATTTAACCAGCAGGTCCCTGGTGGAAGCCGAGATCCGCTCCGGCAGGGCCGGCAGGATCCGATCGGCGGCTTCGATCAGGACGATTCGCAGGTCATGCTCGGGATCGATCCGGTCGAGCCCATAGGCGATGATGGCGCGCGCCGTGTGGTGCAGTTCGGCCGCCAGTTCCGTGCCGGTGGCGCCGGCCCCGATGATGGCGACATAGAGCTGGCCGGGACGAACCGGCGTGGCCTGGCTCTGCGCGCGCACGCAGGCATTCACCAGCCTGCGGTTGAAGCGGCTGGCCTGTTCCGGAGTTTCCAGCGGTACCGCGAACTGCTTGGCGCCGGGCGTTCCAAAATCATTGGTGACGCTGCCGACGGCGATGATCAGCGTATCATAGCCGAGATGCGATTCCGGACTGATCTCGCGCCCTTCGTCGTCCACCGTCGCGGCCAGCGTGATGGTCCTTGCCGCCCGATCGAGGCCGATCATTTCGCCGTTGCGATAATGGAAATGGTGCCAGTGGCCCTGGGCCATGTAGTTCAGTTCGTGCTGGGAGCGACGCAGGCTGCCGGCCGCAATCGAATGCAGCAGCGGCTTCCAGATGTGCGTGCGGCTGCGATCGACCAGCGTGATCCGCGCCCGCTTGCGGCGGCCGAGGCTGTCGCCGAGCTTGGTCGCCAGTTCGAGTCCGGCGGCGCCGCCACCCACGATGACGATGTGGCGAAGGGAGTCGTCCATCATGCGAGGGGGTCTGGGGCTGGGTCACCGGCGGGCATGGCCATGGGATAGCACCCCAAGTGCATTTGGAAAAATAACAGTTACTACGCCCGTCCATATTAAAAACTTATGGAGGGGTCCTGACCATGGTTTTCGCGGCTTGTTTTTGAAAGCGTGTCCCGCAAGCCTATATATATAACACGGCCATTTCGACGCGTCGCGCCTGCCGGTGGACCAGCAGGCTTACCCGGAGATCAAAAATTGACGCTGCCCATTGTCGTTGCGACCCTTACAACCCTCCTCGTGCTCGGTGTCGGGGGCTGGATGACCACGGTCGGACCCTGGTATGAAAATCTGCGCAAGCCTTCGTGGAATCCGCCCAACTGGATCTTTGGACCGGCATGGACGGTGATCCTGGGTCTTGCAGCCTGGTCGGGCGTACTGGCCTGGACGCAGGCCTCCGGCTATTCCGGACGGCTTCTGATTCTCCTGCTTTTCGGGATCAACATTGTCCTGCACATGCTCTGGAGCCCGCTTTTCTTCAATCTGAAGCGGCCGGACTGGGCCCTGATCGAAGTGCCGTTTCTCTGGCTTTCGATCGTGGCGCTCATGCTGGCCGTGGCCCGGTTCTCGACGTTGGCGGGCTGGCTGCTTTTGCCCTATCTTCTTTGGGTGAGCTTCGCGGCTTTTCTCAATTTGACGATCGTGCGAATGAACCGGCCGTTCGGCGGGCTTTCATAGGCGATATGGGCGACGTGTTCACATCCCAAGGCGAGCCTCTGAATCGGGCCAGGGACCGGATCGTCCAGGCCCGCGCCCTGATTTTCGATGTCGATGGCACGCTCGCCGAAACCGAAGAGGTTCACCGCGAGGCCTTCAATGCCGCCTTCGCCAAGGCGGGGCTCGATTGGTGCTGGAGCCGGGCCGCCTACAAGGAACTGCTGCAGATTGCAGGCGGCAAGGAACGGATTCGCGCCTTCGAGGGCCAGCGCGGCGTGAACCCGCCGCTGTCGGATGCCGAGATCGCGCAATTGCACGGTACAAAAACCGCGGTCTATGCCGAGCTGATCGCAAATGGCGGCTGTCCGCTGCGGCCGGGCGTGGAAGACCTGCTGGCCGCGGCGCGGAGGCGCGGCCAGCGTCTGGCAATTGCGACGACCACCTCGCGCGGCAACATCGATGCTTTGCTTGCGGCCGTATTGGGCAAGGATTGGGCGGATTTGTTCGCAGCCATTGTCGCCGGCGACGAGGTGCCGCGGAAGAAGCCGGCACCGGACGTCTATCTCGAGGTGCTGTCGCGGCTCGGGCTGCCGGCGTCGCAATGCGTTGCCATCGAGGATTCACGCAACGGCCTGGTGGCGGCGTCACTCGCCGGAATTCCGGTCCTGATCTCGCGCAGCGCCTACTTCCGGGACGACGACTTTTCGGGGGCGCTTCATGCGCTCGATGATCTCACCGAAGTGACGGGTGGGTAAGGTCCGCGCCCCTGCCGAACCCTGACGTGATCGCCGCTGCTGACCAACCGGCGCCCGTCAGCTCAACGTCAGCCGCTGACCGAACGGCGGCACGGCGAGGCAATGGGATTCCGGGACGGCCCAGATCACCGGCCAGTCCGGCCGGAAGCGCGCCGGCCCTTCGAGGTCGGTCAGGACCACGGCAATGTCCGGCCGATACTGGTCGGCACGCTCGAGCAATGGCGTGAAGTCGGTGCCGCCCGCGCCGATAAAATCGACGTCGCCGAGGTCGAACCGGCCCGGCGCGAAGATTTCGACGCGGCGGACCTGATCGTCGCCGATCACCAGGATCATGCCGGCCTCCTGGCGGCGGCCGATCGCGGTGATCTCGATGGCGAAACGCTGCATCAGGGCATTGTCGATCGACCCGGACACATCGATGATGACGGCGAGGCGCGGTTCGGTCTTGTTCGCGCCATATCCCGGTTCCCAGGGCAGACGCCGGTTCGGGCCGCCGCGCCCCTGGTTGGCGATATAGGACCGGGTCGGCCGCGACCACGAAACCGCGGGCTTTCGCGAAAGCCCTCGCGCCAGCCGCGTGCGCAGCACCTGCTGCCATGGAATGCGGGTTTGCGGCAAATCGGCAAGCAGGGTTCGCAGCATCGAGTAGTCGCCGTCACCGGCATGGCCGCGCAGGATGCGTTCGCTCCATTCGCGGGCCTGTTCGGCCTCGGCTTCCGGCGAATCTGCGTCGGGGCTCGGCACCAGGTCGGGCTCGGATTTGGCGCCGAGTTCGCGCACCCGTGCCGCGCGAGGTCCGTCGTCGCGCGCGTCTGCCCGCCGCGGATCACCTGTGGGCTGTGGCGAATGGCTACCCTCGGACCGCGAGCTACCGTTTGTCGCGCCGGTCTGGCCGCTTTGGCCGGCGCGCTGCGACCCCTCCTGGTCCCGGATCCGGCGGTCGTCGATGCTGCGATAGAGCCGTTCGACATCCCATTCGAGCAAGGCCGTTTCGACATCCAGCTTCAGGTCCAGCGCATGCGCGAGCAACTGGTCGAGGAATACCGACGAGGGCGGCAGCTGCAGCCAGCTGAGATGGCCAAGCGTGCTGTTGACGATGGCGTCGGCACAGATGTTGAAAAGCCGCAGGTCCACATCGCCGAGCAGTCGCCGCAGATCGACCGCGCGCTGCGGGTGACGAAGCGCGATGTGGAGCACCTCGTGCGCGACCACACCGGTTTGTTCGAGCAGGCCGAGGCGGTCGAAGGCGGCGCCGTAGAATACCGTGTTGCCATCGGTCATGACCGCCGGCGCGTCATCGTCGCCGACATCCCGATGTTGGACCCAGAGCGCGAGACCGCCGGTGGACGGCGCGAATTCGACCATGCGCTGGATCGCACGGGTGCCGCGGTGATCATGGTGCGCGCCGGTCTCACGCATCGCCGCCATCCCGGCGACGGCGCTCGGCATAGCGATGGTAGGACGCGCTGTCCAGGATCGCGGCCTCGAGGCCCGCGGCGAGCGCGCGCTGCATCAATAGCTCCATCGCCAGGGTCTGCGCCTCGCGGAGTGGCAGCGGAACGGTACCGCTGATATCGGGCAGCTGCTCGATGATTTCGGTCGCGCGGGCCATCGTCCTGTCGTCGATGCTCGCGGCCAACAGACCGTAGATCATGCCGTACAGGGCATCGAGCGATCTCGGCAGCAGGGCGGCGGTCTCCGCGCCGGGGCGCGCCGCCAGCAGGCGCAACACGTCCGCGCCGGCCCGGATCTCGCGCAGCACGCCGAAGAATTCGGCGGCGTTGGCCGCTCCGATGCGCCCCTGCACGAAAACCCGCCTGGCCGCCTCCGACAGGCCGGATTTCAGTACATTGGAAATGTCTTCCCAGCCGCGCGGACTCGCGCCGATCAGGTGGTCGCCCGCGAGCTGCGCCTGGGTGTCGTCGAGCTTGTCCGGGCGGACCTTCAGATAGGCCATTACCTCGGGCGCGAAATTCATCGCGGTGGCGTGGTCCAGAAAGGCGTCGATCACCGTCTGCACGTTGAAATGGAACATGCGGTCGGCCAGCGCGGTGCCCATGTCGTGGCTGACCGCGCCGTGGAAGCTGGCATTGCCGGCGGCGATCACCTGCCAGCCGTCGGGCAGCCGGTAATTGCCGACCCGGCGATCGAGGATCAGGGAGTAGGCCGATATCTGCAGCCGCTGATCCGCGGCGGTCAACTCGTCGAGAAACAGGATGCCGTCATGCACGTCGGGCGAGGGCAGAAATTCAGGCGGGAACCAGACGGTCTTCGCCAGCGCGTCGTCGGCGTAGATAGCGCCGCGGATGTCGACCGGCTCGATCGTGGTGAGGCGCAAATCGACCAGCGGAATTCCGAAATGTGCCGCGACTTGCCGAACGATCGACGACTTTCCGACGCCGCGGGTTCCCCAAAGCATCGAGGCGCGACGCCGCAGCACCGGGTCGGCATATTGCTCGATCAAGGCGGCTTTCGCGGCAGCGATCGACACCGGAGGGATGTTCATGGGATTGCCGCGCATCAAGCCTCGCTTCAGACGGGCCGGCCGTCCGCCGGCGCGGCCTCAGGCCGAGGCGCCGGCGGCAACCATGATGCCGCGGCGGAAGGACGCGGCAGCGGCGGAATTTCGAACCGCGGCAGTTCGCGCATGCCGAACAGCATGAGCAGCAGCAGCGGCGGAAAGTTGAAGATCATCATCAGGATCATCGAGTCCTGCGGGATATGCACCAACGTCAGCGCCGCGGTGGCGGCGATCAGGGCGGCGCAGGACAACAGCGGGATGGTGCGCCGGAAAACCACGCCCCAGCGTGCCCGCGCCAGCCTGTCGTGAAAGCTGCGCGGCGGTTCGGCCAGCGTCCGGGCAAGATGCGCCACGGTCTGCGCCAGCGCGATCTCGATGCGGCGGCTGCGGGCGGGTTCGCTACGCGGCACGCGCAGGGTGCCGGTCCAACCGGTCCCGCGCCGGCGGAGCACCCGCCAATCCCAACCCAGCGTCGCCAGCAGGTCGTCAGGCAGTTCCAGCGCAGCATCTTGCTGCGGCAACAGGTCAATCTCGGCCGGATATCCTTTTCCGGTTTCCGCCCTGAGATTCAGGGTGAGGCCGTTGAGCCGGGCTTCGGCTGAAGTCAGTACCATCAGCATCGGCTGCGTTGCATCGGCGGCCGTGGCGGCGGTCGTTGCCAGCCGGTAGCTGCGGACAATCAGGACCCCGGCAACCGGCTCGAACTGGCGCTGCGGCGGAATCGCCTCGATGCGGGCCAACAGGTCTGCCGGATGCGGGCCGTCGGTTGACAGCTTTGCCGTGGCCCCGCCTGGCAGGATCAGGGTACGGACCAGCCGGTAACTTTCGACTCGCGGGTTCTCGAGTTCCAGGATTTCGCGCATGCCGGCGCATGCGGGCATTTCGCCGGCATGCACGATCGGCCTGAACACGAGGTGGCGTTCGATGCGGTTGCTGGCGGTCAGGTCGACATGGCGGCCACGACGGCTGAACGGCTCGATCAAGCGAAGAATTTCGTGGTGGGTCAGAGGATGCGGTGCCGTCACATTGTCCGCCGCCCTCCATGGGCGGCGGCTCGCCGCGGATGTAATCTGCAACGCAGGTAGGGGCCCGTCCGCAGGGTTGCCAATTGTCAACCGACCACCTCCGGCTCGCTTCATGTCCCGGGAAGCCTGGATGCCCGAAAAATGTGTCCGATTTCCGTGCTGGGGGCAAGCCGGTAACCCGTCCCCCCGGCTCCGGCTATGGCGGCCTGGCGCAAGGCGCGCCCAACATCAGTCATCTAACTTGATTGCCGGTCGGTGGTTTCGTTGTCGGTGAGAGATCCGACAAACCCCGCGATCAGCGATCGCAGCTCGTCGATCGACGGAATGTCCATCAGCAGCGCGACATAGCCGCCGATCTGCCTTTGATGGATCTCGAACTTGATATGCAAGAACAGCACCAGGGTCGAGGCTGCGCTCTCGAACACGCGTCTCCCGTCGCCGCGAACGACGATGGGAAGCGACATCTTCAACGAGCTCTTCAGGAGGTTCGCGATCGTGGCGACCCAGCTGTTGAGAATGATATTGCCCGTCTCCGCCAGCGCCTCGTCTTCCAGATCGACGATGTCTTCCAGCGCCAGCTCTCGACCCACCACCGCGCGCACCAGTTCGAGACTGTTGGTTTCCGGAAAGATAAGCAGCGCCCGGCCGGAGAACGGACCGGCGAAATCCTGGCGTACCGCGACCAGTTTGGGGTTGTCGGGTTTCGCAACCAGATTTGCCGCCTCCGTGCTGGTGACGATGTCGACCGAAGGCACGGCCAGCAGAACCTCGTGCTGGATCATCTTGCGCAGGGCGCTGGCCGCCTTGGCCATCGCAATATTCGACAGTTCGGCGAGGGCGTCGCGCTCAAGCTCGCTCAAGGGCACAAACCGCTTGAAAGTCATGGGCTTCCGGTCCTCTCTTGTGAGTCTGCCGGGCTCCTGCTTGATGTGCCGGCTGCACGACGTTCGTCGCGCCAGGTCGTGGCGGCCGGTGCGTTTCAGTTTGATACAGGCGAGGTCCGATGGGAACCCTTGTTTCGCTTGTATCGGCTTGCCCAGACCGCGTAGTTTGAGGCCAAATACGGACTTCCATTCGCGAAGCCACTGGCAATCTTTGAGAATATGGATTTTGCAATGCGGAAAAAGCCCGGCATGACTGAACGGCTTGCGCCAAGGCCGGGGCGATCGAGCGCAACGGGAAAGCCGAGGCAAGACGGTCCGGGCGGTCCCGATGCAACGGGTTCCCCCGCTTCGAAGACGCTTGCCGCGAGCGGCCCGAAATCGTTGATGAAAACCACTGCGCTCGGCGCGGGGCGGGCCGCCGAACGCCGTACCGGCGTTCCGCCAGCGCCAGTTTCGGCGTCGATTCCGATCCGGCGCCGCAAGCCCGTGCCGGGCAACATTTCCGGCGCCCGCCAGCAAAAAATCGAGGAACGTATTGCGGCGGCGACCGAGCAACTTTCGGCGGGGATCACCGAGGCTGCGTCGGCTGCCGAGGAACTCCGCCGTTCGATGGAACAGATCGCCAGCGGCGCCGAGGAAGCTGCCAGCGCCGCTCAGGAGACGCTCGCGGTCGCCACCACCACCGCAGCAACGCTGGCGCAGGCGCGCGGCCGGTCCGAGGGCGCGCGGCGCCGGACCGACGCGCTGGAGGCGCTGCTGATCGAGACCTCGAACCAGATCGGGATGTGGGCCAGCAATATCAAGCACAATGGCGACCGGCAGGCCGGGACCGTCGAGATCATGGCCCAGCTGATCGAGCAGGCGGCCAGCATCGGCGATGTCACCAAGACCGTCAGCCATGTCTCGGACCAGACCAACCTGCTTGCGCTCAATGCGGCGATCGAGGCGGCTCGTGCCGGCGATCACGGCCGTGGCTTTGCGGTCGTCGCCGATGAAGTTCGGGCGCTGGCGGAGACGTCGGAAAAGAGTGCGCGCGACGTACAGAATCTCGCTGCACAGATCGAGACCCAGGTCGGTTCGGTCTCCTCGATCGTCAAGACGGCCGCCGAGACCGCCGCGAGCGAGGCCCAAAAAAGCCAGACCGTCGTTCTCGCGCTCGGTGAATTGCGCAAGGAGGTTGGCGTCCTGGCGGAGGGCAGCCAGTCGATTGCGGAAGCCACGCTGGAGGCCGAATCGGCCGCGCGCGAGGCGCAGAAGGGCGCCGAGATCATTTCCTCCGCGGCCGAGGAACAGGCCGCCGCCGCGGCCGAAGCGCTTCGCAGCGTAGAACAGCAGGCCAGCGTCCTGGACGAAAGCCAGGCTGCATCCCGATCCCTCTCGGCGCTCGCCACCGGCTTCAAGTCGACTTCGACCAGCGATGCCAGCGCCGATCAGCTCGCCTCCGCCGCCGAGCAGCTTTCGACCGCGGTTCAGGAGATGTCGGGCTCGGCCGCGCAGATCATGAGTGCGTTGGATCAGATCAGCCGCGGCGCCCAGCAGCAGGCCGCCGCCACCCAGCAGGCCAGCGCGGCGATGACCGAGGTCGAGAAGACAGCGCAATCGTTCCGACAGAGTGCCGCGAAATCGCTGGAGCGGACCAGGCGGATGGATGCGATGCTCGGCGAATGCCGGTTGCAGATCGCCAGCCTGTCGCAGGGCGTGACGCGGTCGATAGAGACGACGCGCCAGAGCCTGGATTTGATCGCCGGCCTGGAAAACGTCAGCCGCAACATCGACAAGATCGTCGACGGGATCGGAATTGTGTCGATTCAGACCAATATGCTGGCGGTGAGCGGCTCGGTCGAGGCGGCGCGCGCCGGCGAATTCGGCAAGGGCTTCGCCGTCGTCTCCAAGGATATCCGCAGTCTTGCCCGTGACTCCGGCGAGAACGCTGCGCGCATCAAGGACACGGTGCTCGCGATCCAGGGCCAGATCGCGGCGGTCCGCCGCGAACTGGAACGGGTGATCGCCGGCGCCGAGGTCGAAAACCAGAAGACCGACATGGTGCTGGCAAGCTTCGACGTCGTGCAAAAGGATGTTGCCCAGATCGCCGCCGTCAACGATCAGATCGGCGCCGGCGCGGAAGCCATTCTTGCCTCGATGAAGGATGTCGCTCAAAGCGCCAGGCAGGTCGCTTCGGTCGCCGAGGAAGCCGCCGGCGCATCGGCGCAGGCCGCGGCCGCGGCGAAGCAGCAGGCGCGGGGTGCCGAGGATCTCGCCGCCGCGATCGAGGAGATCGCCTCGCTGGCGGAAACCATTCAGCGGCGCGATGGCCAGTAGACGCCAGCAACCCCGCAAGACGGCCGATCTCGCGGCGGCCGTCGACCCCCTTGTCGCGGGAGAGCCGGATCGTGCCGCCGAGAGCCTGCTGATTTTCCGGCTTGCCGGAGAATCCTTCGCGTTGCGGCTTGCCGCTGTCGCCGAAATCATCCGGCTGCCGGATCTGGCCCATATGCCGCTGGTGCCGCCGAGCCTGCTCGGCCTCGCCAATTTGCGCGGGATTGTCTTGCCTGTCATCAGCCTGCGGGCGCTGCTGCGGTTGCCGGACCTCGAGGCCAGCGAGCAGACGCGGGTGATCGTCCTGCGCGGCGACGCCGCAGTCGGCTTTGTCGTCGATCGGGTCGAACGCCTGCTGGCGCTCGCCGCCCACCGGCTGGAACAGGACGATGCCGGCGCCGGCACGACCGATCCGGCGATGCTCGACGGCATCATCAAGGGCCCGGAAGGCCACGGCACGATCAAGCTATTGAATCCGCCGCAGTTGTTGAGCGGACAGTTCGGCCGGCTTGGCGTCGCCGCGACGGGCAGCGCGACCAGGTCGCCGGTCGCCACCGGCAGCTCGGTCGCGGCGCCGTCCCAGGCGCTGATCTCGCTGCTGGGCTTTCGCCTCGGCGAGCAGGAATATGCGCTTCCGCTCGATCGTGTGCGGGAGATCGTTGCGCTACCGGAGCATATCCCGGCGCTGCCCCGGCCGGAAACCGCCGTGCTGGGCGTCATCACGCTGCGGGACCGCCTGCTGCCGCTGGTGTCGCTGCGCGCCTTGCTTGGAATGGCGGAGAACGGCGGGCGCGGACCGCACGGCAAGGTCGTGGTGGTGTCGCTGGGCGATGGCGCGGTCGGTGTGGTCGTGGATGCGACGCGGGAGATACTCCGGGTCGATCCCGCCATCATCGATCCGGCGCCGGCCTTGCTCACCCGCGGCGACGGTGACGCCGAAATCGCCTCGATCTGCCGGCTCGACGAAGGGCAGCGGCTGGTCGCGCTGTTGTCGCCGGACCGGCTTTTCCGCCCGGAACTGGTTGGTCGTATTCTCGCCGAACGGACCGCCGCAGGCGATACTGAACCGCAAGCGGATACAAAAGTCATGGCAGACGAGCAGTTCATCATTTTTCGCCTGGGTGATCAGGACTACGGTATCCCGATCGCGGCGGTCAGCGAAATTGCGCGGCGGCCCGATCACGTCACGCGGCTGCCCAAGGCCCCCGCCTTCGTCGACGGCGTGATGAATCTGCGCGGCAGCGTGGTGCCGATCGTCGATCTGCGCCGCCGCTTCGATCTGGGAACGACGGAACATGCGGGGTCCCAGCGCATTCTTATGGTGGCGATCGGCGCCGTCGTCGCGGGTTTCCTCGTCGACAGCGTATCCGGGATCATGAAGGTGCAGATCGATGCAATCCAGCCGGCGCCCGAATTGTCGCCGGACCAGATGCGCATGATCTCCCGGGTCATCAATCTGGAAGCGAACAATCCGGAAGCCAGGGGGCCCATGGTCCTGGTCGTCGATCCCGGGCAATTGCTTGACCGGTTCGAGGCCGACGTTCTCGCCAAATTCAGGCCCCCCGTGCTCGACATGCCCGTGACGCTCCCGTGATCAGGCTGTTGATCGCCGACGATTCGGCCCTCATGCGCAAGCTGCTCGAAGGCATCTTCCTGGAGGAGGGTGACTTCGACATCCGTCTGGCGCGCAATGGCCAGGAGGCGCTCGAACTGGTGCGGTCTTTCGACCCGCAGGTGGTGACGCTCGATGTCCAGATGCCCGGCATGGATGGCCTGACCTGTCTCGGCCAGATCATGATCGAGGCGCCGCGTCCGGTGGTGATGATCTCTTCGCTGACCGCGGAAGGCGCCGAGGCTACGCTGGAGGCGATCGAACTCGGCGCCGTCGACTTCGTCGCCAAGCCCAGCGGCACGGTTTCGCTGGAGATCGACCGGTTGCGGCCCGTGCTGGTGGAAAAGGTTCGCGCCGCGGCCAATGCCCGCATCCGGCGCACGTTGCGACTGACCGAGCGCGTCCGTCACCAAATGCGCAGCGCCGGCCTGGCGACGCGGGCCCGTGCGGTCGGCGCATCGGCCGTCAGGCGGCCCAAGCTCGGCGCCGGCGCGGTCAAGGGCGGCAACGGCGCCCTGCCGGGTCTGGTGCTGATCGGCACCTCGACCGGCGGTCCGGCCGCGCTCGACGTGGTGCTGCCGCAACTGCCGCCGGACTTTCCGTGGCCGGTGCTGGTCGCCCAGCATCTGCCGGCGAGCTTCACCGGCGCGTTCGCCAGGCGGCTGGACCGGGAGTGTCATCTGAACGTGGTCGAAGTGGACCGGCCGATGCCGCTGAGACCAGGTACCGTCTATATCGGCAAGGGCGACGCCGACGTCATGGTGGCGCCGCGGGCGGCCGGCCTCGTCGCGATGCCGGTGCCGGCGAATGCCCGCTATCCGTGGCATCCGAGCGTGGAACGCATGGTGGCCAGCGCACTTGAACATCTCGCTGCACCTCAGATGATCGGCGTGATGATGACCGGAATGGGAAACGACGGCGCCGAGGCGATGAAGCGGCTGCGGCAGGGCGGCGGCCGCACCATCGCCGAGGCGGAATCGACCGCGATCGTCTGGGGCATGCCGGGCGAACTGGTGAAGAATGGCGGCGCCGAAATGGTGCGGCCGCTGGAGGATATCGCCGCGGCGATCCTCGACATGGTGGGTTGCCATGCCGCTGGTTAGACGCGGTACCGGCAGTTCGGGCGCCGGAGGCGAGCCTGCGCCGAAACGGCCCGCGCTCGACAGTTCCGATGCCGATAGCCGGTGGGCGGCCGCCCGCGGCCTTGCCGGCGATCCGCAATCCGTGCCGGAGCTCGCCGCGGCGCTGGGCCGCGAGACGGTGCCGCGGGTCCGCGAAGCCATCATGACGGCGCTGATGCGGATTGGCGACACCGCCAGCGTGGAGGCGATACTGCCTTGCCTGCGCTCGCAGGACGCCGGGCTGCGTGCGGCTGCGATCGAATCCCTGCAGGCGCTGCCGGAGGCTATCGCGCCCTTCATGCCGCCGTTGCTCGGCGACCGCGACTCGGATGTGCGCCTGCTTGCGACTGAACTGGCACGCAACATGACGGCGTCGGAAGCCACCGGCCTGCTCTGCGAGCTGCTCGAGCGGGAGCCGCACCCCAATGTCTGTGCCGCGGCGATCGACGTGCTGATGGAGGTCGGAACGCCCGAGGCCATTCCGGCGCTGCAAAGATGCGCGGTGCGATTTGCACAGACGCCGTTTCTGCCGTTCGCCATCCAGGTGGCGATCGCGCGCCTGTCGGGCGCGGAAGGCTAGGCGAAATGAGCGGCTCAGGAAGCTCGGAGTCGCGATCCGTTCATATCACGCCGGAGGAAGTCCAGCGATTCTGCGAATTTCTCTACCGCCGCACCGGCATGTCCTACACGCAGGGTAAGCGATATTTCATCGATCGCCGTCTCGAGGACCGCGTCGCCGCGACCGGCTCCACATCTTTCCAGGAATATTTTTCGCTGTTGCGTGCCGACGCCGATCACGAAATCGAGCATCTGATCAATTCCTTCACCGTCAACGAGACCTATTTCTACCGTGAGGACCACCAGCTCCGCTGCATGACCTCCAGCCTGCTCGGCGCCATCGCCGCCCTCAAGCCGCCGGGAAGCACCATCCGGATCTGGTCGATACCGTGCTCGACCGGCGAAGAACCCTATTCGATAGCGCTCTGGCTGATGGAAAACTGGCCCGAGGTCGACGACTACAATATCGAGATCGTCGGATCGGATATCGATACCCAGGCGCTCAAGGCCGCCGCCGAGGGGATCTACGGCGAACGGGCGCTGATGCGGCTGTCGCGCGACATCGTCGCGCGCTATTTCAGGCCCGTCGCCGACGGCAATCATCAGATCGTCGAAGGGCTGCGGGGCTCCATCGAATTCACCCGCGCCAACCTGATCGATGCCCAGGACATGGCGCGGTACCGCGATTTCGACCTGGTATTCTGCCGCAACGTCCTGATCTATTTTGACGACGCGTCCCGGCGCCTGGCGGCGGAAAATCTCTATGACTGTCTTCGGCCCGGTGGCTACATTTGCCTCGGGCATTCGGAAAGCATGAGTAGGATATCGCCGCTGTTCAGCGTATGCCGGTTTCCCGACGCGATCGTCTATCAAAGGCCGGAGGCGGATCATGGTTGACGTCGGGGCGGCCGCCAAAATACGGGTCCTGGTGGTCGACGATTCGTCGCTGGTGCGGCTGTATTACCGGTCGGCGCTCGAGAAGGCCGGTTTCGAGGTCGAGCAGGCGATCAATGGCATCGAGGCGATGGAAAGAGCGCTGTCGCAGCCATTCGACCTGGTGATCGTCGATGTCAACATGCCGCGAATGGACGGCTTCACCTTCCTGCGCGCGCTGCGCCGCGCCGCCGATGTCGCGACGCTGCCGGCGCTGGTGATTTCGACCGAAGCGGAAACGCAGGATATCGCCGCGGCGAGTGCGGCCGGCGCCAATTTCTATCTGGTAAAGCCGGTCGCGGAGGCCGACCTGGTTCGGCATGTCCGCGCTCTCACCGGAGCCGCACCGTGAGCGCCCTGCAGGAACAATTCGTCACCGAGGCCCGCGAACTGATCCGTCAGGCCGCGGACGACCTCATCGTGCTGGAACGTGACGGCGCTTCGCCCGAGCGGATCGACCGGGTATTCCGCGCCTTTCATACGCTCAAGGGCTCCGCGGGCGTGGTCGAACTGCCGGCCATGAGCATCGCGCTGCATGCGGCGGAAGATCTGCTCGCCAGCGTGCGGCAGGGAGCGCTCGGCAGCGGTCCCGAGATCATCGATGCCGCCTTGTCGTGTCTGGATCAGGTGTCACGCTGGGTCGACGATTTCGAGGCCGCTGGCTTGCTGCCGGCGCGGGCGGGCGAGGATGGACGCGTCCTGGCGGAACGGCTGCGCTCGTTGCTGCCGGCCGAGGCGGGCCGCCGGCAGCCGGAAGCGGCCGCCCAAAAGTCCGCGGCCGGGTTGCCGCAATGGGCCGCGCGCCTGATCGCGGCCGAGCGCGATGCGATGGCGTCGCGAATGCCGAAGGGTGCATCGGGCGTGACGGCGATTTCCTACCAGCCGATCGCGGGCTGCTTCTTCAATGGCGACGATCCCCTGCAGCTGATGCGGCAGGTGCCGGACCTGCTGGCATTTCGCATCGAGCCGCGCGAGGCTTTTGCGCCTTTGGCGGATATCGATCCCTATGCCTGCAATCTATGCCTGATGGCCATTTCGGCCGCTGACCGTGACGAAATTGCGAGAATTTTTCGACTGGTGCCGGATCAGGTGCAGATCACCAGCATTGCGCCGGATGCGCTTGCGGCCACACCGCCGGCCGCGGACGACGCCGACCGGGCCCTGATCCGCACGGTCATCGAAGCACAGTGCGAACTGCTGCGCGTTGCCGACCGGACCGACGATTTCGACGGATGTGTCGGCGCTGCGGCGCGTGTCGCGAGCAATGCGCTGCGTCATGCCGGTCATCCGGATCTGGCGGACACGGTGCGGCGCGTCGGCGCCACGGCCTTGGCGCAGCGCGACGCCGGGCCGTTGCTGAAGGCGCTCGAACAGGCCCTGGCGGCGCTCGTCGAGGAGCCATCGACGGCGGTCGCCGGGGATGCCGAGGCACCGGGCGCCGTCGCGGCCGGCACCACGGAACGGCCCGCCGAGCGGGTGCTTCGGGTAGCCGAGGCCAAGATCGAGGCGCTGGTCAATCTGGCGGGCGAACTCGTGGTGGCGAAAAATGCCCTGGCGCATTCGGCAAGACGCGTCGAACGGGATTTTGGCGGACACGAGCTTGCCGCGTCGATCCGGCGCGACCATGACGCCATCGATCGCCTCGTGGCCGAACTCCATGGCAGCATCCTGCAGTTGCGGATGGTGCCGGTGGCGCAGGTGTTTCGCTCGTTCCCGCGGCTGGTCCGCGATGTGTCGCGAAAGCTCGGCAAGAACGTCGAACTGGTGACACGCGGCGAAACCGCGGAAGCCGACAAGACCATCGTGGATCGCCTGTTCGAACCCCTGGTGCATCTGGTGCGCAACGCCGTGGATCACGGTATCGAAAGCCCCGGGCAGCGGCAGGCGGCCGGAAAACCCGCGACCGCGACGATCTCGATCGAGGCATTGCGGGTCGGAGACCGGTTCCTGATCGAGGTCACCGATGACGGCCGCGGCATCGACCCGGCGGTGGTGCGGCGGAAGGCCTCCGAGAAGCGATTGCTGCCGGCCGATGAGCTCGCCACGCTGACCGAGGAACAGGTTGTCGATCTGGTCTTCGCTCCCGGGTTTTCGACCGCGGCCGAAGTCTCGGATATTTCCGGCCGCGGCATCGGAATGGATGTGGTCCGCGCGGCGGTCGAGCAGATCGGCGGCCGGGTTTCACTGGCAAGCCGGCTGGGGACGGGGACCACGGTGCGGCTCGACATGCCGATGACCATCGCGATGTCCCGCATCATGGTGGTGGAGGCGGCGGGCCAGTTGTTCGGCATCTCGATGGACGCGGTCTCCGAGACGGTGCGTGTCACGCCCGAGCGGATCAGCCGGATCAAGAACAATCCCGGTTTCGTGCTGCGCGAGCGCATCGTGCCGATCATTTCGCTGGCCGAACTGATGAAGCTGCCGGAACCGGCAAAGCCGGACGCTGCGGCGAGACTTCTGGTCATCGTGGAAGCTGCCGGCAGGATCGCGGCGTTTGAAATCGACGCCATCCGCGACCGCCTGGATATCGTCCTGAAACCGATGCAGGGGTTGCTTGCGAGCGCCCGCGGCTATGCCGGCACGACCTTGCTGGGCGATGGAAAGGTCCTGCTGGTGCTGGACGTGAAGGAGATCATGCCATGACGGTCCGTCGCGGCGATAACGGCTCGATCGTGCTCGACGGCGTCTGTCCGGTCGAAGATGCCGAGCCGCTGTTGCAGATGTTGCAGACCATGCCGGCCGCGGAGCTCGACTGGAGGCCGTGCCGCCAGCTGCATACCGCGGTGCTGCAGCTTGTCCTGGCTTCGGGCAGGGCTCCGATCGGACCCTGTGGCGACGCCTGGGTGGCCCAATGGCTGGGGTCGGAAATTGTCCCAAAACGGTCCGGCGGCGGAGCGGGGCCGGCAGTCGCGTGAGCATGGAACAAGTCCGGCAAACAGCCATTTACCCTCCTTCGACAAAACGTTAGAGCTAGGCGGGTGAGCCGTCCAACCTGCAGTCCGTCGCAAGCGGACTGTCTTCCAGCCACGAGAAGCTCCGAGATGTCTTACAAGGTCCTGGTCGTCGACGACAGCAAGCTTGCCCGCATGGTGATGGCGAGCGCGTTCCGGCGGCTTCGTCCGGAATGGACCCTGGTGGAAACCGCCAATGCCGAGGAGGCACTGGCCGCCGTGGCGACGGCCGACATCGCACTGATCGATTTCAACATGCCGGGCACCGACGGACTGGAACTGGTCGCCGGCATCCGCAAGAGTCATCCGGGCATGCCGATCGCGCTGGTCTCCGCGAACGTCCAGAACGAGATCATCGCGCGCGCCCGGGAGCTGAATGCCGGGTTCATTGCCAAGCCCTTGACGGACGAGGCCCTTGCCGCCTTTCTTTCAGGCGCCACGCTTCGCCTGAAGAGAGCGGCCCCATGACCATGGATGCGGAACAACTCACCGACATCGAGCAGGACGCGCTCGCGGAAATCGCCAATATGGGGGTGAGCCGCGCCGCCAACAGCCTGCGACAGATGGTCGGCGAGCAAGTGCTGCTCTCGGTGCCGGCCGTCAAGATTGTCACGCGCCAGGCCGCATCGAAGCTGGTGGAGCGTGACAATGCGACAAAGCTTGTCGCCGTGCAGCAATCCTTCGAAGGTCCCTTTGACGGACGGGCGCTGTTGATCTTTCCGGAAGCCCAGAGCCTGGAACTGGTGCGCGCGATTGTCGGCGACCAGCATTCGCTGGAGGATGTCATCGATCTGGAACAGGAAGCGCTGGCTGAAACCGGCAATATCATCCTGAACGGCTGTCTGGCGACGATCGCCAATGTGCTGCACCGGACCATGCGAATGTCGCTGCCTTCCATCGTTCGAGGCGATGGAGCGAAGCTGTTCGCGGCCAACGAGACCAGTCCGGGAGGGCAATTTGTCCTGTTCCTGTATATTGATTTCAATATCAAGAAACGCAACGTTCATGGTTTCATCGCGCTGCTCATGGATCTGCCGTCGATCGCCGCGCTGAAGGAAATTGTGCACGATTTCATCAATGGTATCGAAACCCAACCCTCCGGCCATGTTGCATAACGCATCCGATGTGTTGTACGGGCCGGTGTTCGACACTGTCGACATCGGCCTCATCGTGCTCGATAGCCAGGGCTGTATCGTCGGCTGGAACGAATGGATTGCCCGGGTTTCGCGCCGGCCGGCCCGGGACGTGCTTGGCAAAACGCTCCTCGAAGTTTTCCCCGAGGTGCGTCATACCCGTCTGCCCGACGTCATCGAAGATTCATTTCGTGCCGGCAGCTCCAGCATCCTGACCCATACCCTGAATGCGTTGCTGCCGCTGCAGGGCGAAAGCGGCGAGCCGCTGCTGCATAATGTCGTTGTCCGTCCGGTATCGTCCGTCCACGCGAATTACTGTCTTTTGCAGATCACCGATGTCACGGTGGCGGTGACGCGCGAGCGCGTGTTGCGGGAGCGCCAGAACGCGCGCTATCACGCGATCGTCGATTCCGCGCCGGACGCGATCATCACGATCGACGACAATCGCAGCATCCAGTGGGTGAATGGCGCGGTCGACCAGGTCTTCGGCTATCGCCACTCCGAATTGCTAGGGCAGAAACTGGATATCCTGCTGGACCTCGACAACCCGCTGCTGCCTGTGCTTGCGCAAGGTTCGGTCAACAGCGGGGACGACAGCGCGATATCGGTCATGGGCCGATACAAGGATGGAGAGTGGGGCTACTTCGATGTCTCGCTGGGGCATTGGCGGGCCGATCAGCGGAATTTCGTGACGACGATCTGGCGCGACGTGACGCAGCGGGTGGAGGCCGATGCCGCCCTGCGCGACGCCCGGGACGCGCTTCAGAAGAGCAATGAGGAACTGGAAAGTCGTGTGGAGCAGCGCACGCGGGAGCGTGAGATCGCGCTGCAGCAGCTGCACGAATCCCAGAAGATGGAAAGCATCGGTCAGCTGACCGGCGGCGTGGCGCACGACTTCAATAACCTGCTGGCCGTCATTCTCGGCAGCCTGAGCCTGCTGAAAAAGGCGGTGCCCGACAGTCCGCGGGTATCCAGATTGCTGGATCGTGCGATCCAGGGCGCCGAGCGCGGCGCGACGTTGACGACGCGGCTGCTCGCCTTTGCGCGGCGGCAGGAACTGAAGGTCGAATTCGTCGCCCTGCAGAAGCTTATTCCCGAGATGCTCGATTTCCTGCGCCACTCGGTCGGCCCGAACGTCGCCATTCACGTCGAAATCGCGCCTGACGTATCCGCGGTCGAGGTCGATGCCAACCAGCTGGAACTGGCTCTGATCAATCTCGCGGTGAATGCGCGCGATGCCATGCCGCAGGGGGGCACGCTGACGATTGCCTGTCACGACGAGGACGACGGCAGGAAGGTCGGGCTGTCGCAGGATTCATTCGTCTGCATCACCCTCGCCGACACCGGCGAGGGCATGAGCGAAGCGACATTGGCGCGGGCCCAGGAGCCGTTCTTCACCACCAAGGGCATCGGCAAGGGCACCGGCCTCGGCCTGTCGATGGTGCAGGGCTTTACCGCGCAATCCGGCGGTGCGATGCGGATCGGAAGCGAGCCGGGCAAGGGCACCATGGTTGCGTTGTGGCTGCCGCGTGCAAGAAAGGGTCCGGCGGCGGCAGGCGCGGAGATCCCGGCTGTCCAGCCGATCGAGGCGAGAAGTCTGCGCGTGTTGCTGGTCGATGACGACATCCTGGTCAGCATGGGCGCGGCCGACATGCTGCTCGATCTCGGCCACAGCGTGACGGAGGCGCAATCCGGCGCCCACGCCTTGAAGCTGTTGGAATCCGATCTGCGTTTCGACGTCGTGGTGACCGACTATGCCATGCCGGGAATGAACGGGTTCGAGCTGGCGCAACGGATCAAGGGCAGCCACCCAAGGCTTCCGATCGTGCTGGCGACGGGATACGCCGAACTGCCGGCGGACCGATCGATTGAGTTCGGCCATTTGTCCAAGCCCTACACGGCAAAGGATTTGACCGCAGCCCTGGAAAGGGCCGTCAGCTCCTAGCCCGGCGTCCGCTGCGCGGCGTGCCGGACGGTCACGCGCCGCGTGGTCGCGTCGGCCCCGTTTCATGACAGCGACCTGATCTCCCAGAGCGCCAGCGAACGTCCCTCGAGCTGATGGGTTGCGGCGAATTCGAGATGCGGGTGCTCGCGCTCGACGTCGCTGGTCTCTGCCAGCAGCTTCCACACCCGTCCGGAGACTTCAGGAAAGGTGAATTCGACGGGCTCGTGATGGGCGTTGAACATCAGCAGGAGGGTCAGGTCGGATCCCCTCTTCCGGATTCCGGTCGCCTGGGCCCGGCCGTCGAGCAGCATCTGGACACATTTGGCATTGCCGTCCTGCCACTGCTCGGATTCCATTTCGGAGCCTGACGGGTCGAACCAGGTGACATCCTTGACCTCGAGCTCTTCGTTGAAGGCGCCGGTCAGGAAACGTCCGCGATGGAACAGCGGCTGAGACTGGCGGATATGGATCAGGCGCTGGGTGAAATCGCGCAGCCGCCAGCCCTCTTCGTCGATCGCCTCCCAGTCGACCCAGCTGATCTCGTTGTCCTGGGCGTAGGCATTGTTGTTGCCGTGCTGGGTCCGGGCGAACTCATCTCCGGCGAGGATCATCGGTGTTCCGCGGGCCAACAGCAAGGTGGCCAGCATGTTTCGCATCTGGCGCAGCCGAAGACTTCTTATGGCCGGGTCCGTGGTTGGTCCTTCGACCCCGTGATTCCAGGATATATTGTTGGAATGACCGTCCCGGTTGTCTTCGCCGTTCGCGTCATTGTGCTTGTCGTTGTAGGAAACCAGGTCGTTGAGCGTGAAGCCGTCATGGGCCGTAATGAAGTTCACGGAAGCCCACGGCTTGCGGCCGCGTTTGTCGAACAGGTCCGGCGAAGCCGAGATGCGGGTGGCGAAATCCGCCAGCTTGCCGGCGTCGCCCTTCCAGTACGCCCGCACCGTGTCCCTGAAGCGATCGTTCCACTCGGCCCATCCCGGCGAGAAACGGCCGACCTGATAGCCACCCGGCCCGCAATCCCAGGGCTCGGCGATCAGCTTGATCTGGCTGAGCACCGGATCCTGGCGGCAGGCATCGAGAAAGCCGCCGCCCTCGTCGAATCCGTGCGGCTCGCGGGCCAGGATGGTGGCCAGGTCGAAGCGGAAGCCGTCGACCCGCATCTCCTGGACCCAGTAGCGCAGCGAGTCCGCGACCATCTGGAGGACCCGTTGATTGCTGAGGTTGACGGTGTTCCCGGTGCCGGTGTCGTTGATGTAGTAGCGGCGGTCGGGCGCGAGGCGGTAGTAGGAGGCGTTGTCGATCCCCTTGAAGGATAGGGTCGGGCCAAGTTCGTTGCCCTCCGCGGTGTGGTTGTAGACCACGTCCTGGATGATTTCGATGCCGGCGCGATGATACTGCGCCACCATTTCCTTGAACTCGTTGACGTTGGGCCTCGACAGATACCGGGGTTGCGGCGCGAAGAAGCCGATGGTGTTGTAGCCCCAGTAATTCTTGCGGCCTTTCGCGACCAGATAGTCGTCGTCGACATAGGCATGGGTGGGAAGCAGCTCGACCGAGGTGATCCCGAGGCTGCGGATGTAGTCGACGATTTCATGGTGCATCAGGCCGGCGAAGGTGCCGCGGTCGGCTTCGGGAACGGCCGGATGGCGCATGGTGAAGCCGCGCACATGGGCTTCATAAAAAATCGTCTTCTCCCAGGGAACGTTGGGCCGGCGCTCCTCTCCCCAGGTGAAGGCCGGATCGATGACCCGGCACTTGGGCATGAAGGCGGCGCTGTCCCGCTCGTCGAAGGACAGATCGCCCTCCGGCGCCCCGATGGTATAGCCGAACAGCGCGTGGTCCCATTTCAGTTCGCCGATCATCTGCTTGGCGTAGGGGTCGAGCAGAAGCTTGTTCGGATTGAACCTGTGGCCTTCCTTGGGAGCATACGGCCCGTGCACCCTGTATCCGTAGAGCTGCCCGGGACGGACGTCGGGCAGATAACCGTGCCAGACCTCGTCGGTATATTCCGGCAGCTCGATCCGCTCGACTTCAGTCGAGCCGCTGGCGTCGAACAGGCATAGTTCCACCTTGGTTGCGTTGGCGGAAAACAGGGCGAAGTTCACGCCCAGGCCATCCCAGGACGCGCCCAGCGGAAAAGGTCGGCCTTCCAGCACGCGCTGGCTGCTGACCGTGAGCGCGGCCCTGGGTCGCATAACAACTTGCTGATTCATCACCACCCCCTGATCTGCGGGTCAACGCCGCATCGCTGCCGAAGTTCATGCCAGTTGGGCGACGATGCGGATTTTTTCCGGCGCCGACCTGACGGATTCCTGGCCACGGCCGCTCTTGCGCGGGCGGACGATCGCAGGCGCCTCGCGGCCGCCGCCTTTGCGCCAAGCGATGTCAGAAGCTCCGCGGTGCCGATTGGAACGGACGCTCGTTCATCGCATTGCCTATTCGGCAGGCACTGTGGAGGCGGAATTGTCCCGCTACTTTTTTGACGTGAAGAACGGCCACCGCCTGGTCGACCCGGCTGGCCTCGATTGCCGCAATGACAAGGAGGCCAGGGATCGCGCCGTGCTTATCGCACGCCAGATCGCGCTGGATGCCCCGGCCTCGAACGGACGGCACGTCGCCGTCCTGAACAGCGACAGGCAGGAAGTGGGCAAAGTCCCCATCAAAGCCGACTGAAGCAAGGCTTTGACAGCAAACGGCTCTTGATCGACGCCTTGCGGCGCAGGGCGGCCGTTTTGCAGACGAACCGAAAGCTGTTGCGCTGGTCGGTGCATTGAGATTTGAATCGCCTCCCGACAACCGGTCGTCTAGGGTGGGTTGATGTCGCGCTTGATGTTTCTGTCGATTGCTGCGGTCCTGTCGTTGCTGCCGGTCGTCGCACCGGCTGCGCCGGCGCATAACCGGCCGGCGCCACGCTGGCACGGGTACGGCTTCCTGCCCGGCTATCATCAGCCGCTGAACAACAGCCTTCCGGCCTACGCCCAGAAAGACGCGGTTTCGCGCCTGGCGCGCTATAACCGGCGCCCCTGGTATATCGATCCAACGCCGAGTTATTACGGCTACGATGGTGAATCGCACTATTTCGGCCGGCCCGGCTTTTACGGCGGTCACTACAATGGCGGCAGCTTCGGCCCCTGCTGGACGCGGACGCCGATCGGACCGGTCTGGAATTGCGGCTGATCCCGCCGGCGCCTTACCGGCGGCATTCGAAACTTGGCGATGCGCCAGGAGGTCGAGCCGGCCAGAAATCCCCCGTGACCACCGTTCCAGTGATTTCGATATAATCCGGCGCCAAAGGTCGCGATCTCCCAGGCCTTGCCGCACGCCAATATCCCTGCGCCACTGACGGTCGACATGGCGGTGTTGCTTCAAGAAGCCGCCACGGCCCGTCACGGGTTGACATCCAGCGGCAGAATGTCGATTCCGGCGCGGGTTCGAAGCCGCGTGGGCAGGATGCCGCGGCTGAATGAAGAAAAGGACAGGGCGATGGGTGGAATTCTGGAGGGGGTGCGGGTGCTCGATTTCGGGCGGTATATCGCGGGGCCCTATTGCGCGACATTGCTTGCGGAATTCGGCGCGGAGGTCATCCGGGTGGAGAAGCGCGGCGGCAGCGAAGACCGTTTCGTGGCGCCGGTGGGCGCGGGCGGCGAAGGCGCGCTTTTCCTGCAGATCAATCGCAACAAGAGGTGCATCACACTCGACCCGATGAAAGCGGAAGGCCAGGAGGTGCTGCGGCGACTGGTCGCGAGGTCGGACGTGGTGGTTGCCAACCTGCCGCCGCAGACGCTGCAGGCGATGAAACTCGACTACGAATCGCTGAAGGCGATCAAGTCCGACATTATTCTCACGACAGCGACCGCCTTCGGCTGGCCGGGCCCGTGGTCGGATCGGGTCGGCTTCGACGGGGTCGGGCAAGTCATGTCGGGTGCGGTCTACATGACGGGCGCGGGCGATCCGCCGTATCGCGCGGCGGTGAACTGGGTCGACTTCGGTACCGCGCTGCATTGCGCCTTCGGCACGCTCGCCGCGTTGATCGAGCGCGGTAAGTCGGGGCGCGGCCAGATCGTGGAAGGCGCGCTGCTGGCGACGGCCCTCTCCTTCACCAACGCGACCCTGATCGAACAGTCGGTGATCACGGCCAACCGCGTTCCGACCGGAAATCTCGGCCAGACAGCGGCGCCTGCCGATATCTACCGCACCAAGGACGGCTGGGTGCTTTGCCAGGTCACCGGACACCCGCTGTTCGTTCGGTGGGCCAGGTTGATGGGCGAAGAAGATCGCTGGCTGAAGGATCCGCGCTTCTCCAATGACCTCAAGCGCGGAGAGAACGGTCCGCTGATCAGCCAGCGGATGGCGCGGTGGTGCGCCGAGCGCACCACGCAGGAGGCCGTCGATATCCTCGGAACCGCGCAAATACCTGCTGGACCTGTATTGAGCCCGCAGCAGGCGCTGGATCACCCCCACATTCGCGCCGCGGGCTTCATGACCAGCCTGGAATATCCGGGCCTGCCGAGCCCCGCGCCGGTTGCACGCGCCGCGGTGAAGCTTTCGCTGACCCCGGGCGAAATCGCGCTCCGGCCGCCGACGCTCGGCGAGCACACCGAACTTGTGCTGGGAGAGCTCGGTTACGATGCCGCAGCCATCGCCGCGCTGCGGGAAAATGGCGCGATTTAGCGCCGATTTCGGACCGCGCGGGGCCTTACCACCTCCGCCGCGCCATTGCGCGGGTTCGACTTTGGCCGCGCGCTTTTGACGTGCTGCTGGTCGATCTGATGAAACAACCCGGATCAGGCTTGATCCGTACGTTCAGGGAGCGCGAACCATGCATTCAGAATCTCGAATCGACGCCGCGTCACGAATCCTGCGCGATCATTGGCGCGCCGGGACCAAGCTCGCCGGCCTCCAGGAAGCGTTGCGGCCGCGCGATCGGATCGAGGCCTACGCCGTCCAGCAAAAAATCGAAACCTGTTCGAAGCAAAAACTGTTCGGCTGGAAGATCGCGGCCACCAGCGAAGCCGGGCAAAAGCACATCAATGTCGATGGCCCGCTGGCTGGGCGCATTCTGGCCGAAACCGTCATCCCCGATGGCGGCACGGCTGCGATGGCGGGAAACGAAATGCGCGTTGCCGAGCCCGAATTCGCCTTTCGCATGGCGGCGGATTTGCCGCCGCGGGCACGGCCTTACGCCGTATGGGAGGTGCTGGACGCGGTCGGCACGCTGCATCCGGCGATCGAGATTCCGGATTCACGCTTCGCCGATTTTGCCAGCGCGGGGGAGGAGCAAATCATCGCGGACAATGCCTGCGCGCATCTGTTTGTGCTGGGCGCATCGACCACCGCAGATTGGCGCGGGCTCGATCTCGTCGAGGAGAAGCCTGTCATCACGATGCGGGGAAAGCAGTTCGTCGGTCACGGCGGCAACGTGCTCGGCGATCCCAGGATTGCCCTGACGTGGCTCGCCAACGAATTGCGGCAGCTCGGCGTGACGCTGCGGGCCGGCGAGGTGGTGACGACAGGCACCTGTCATCCGCCGCTGCCGATCCAGCCCGGCGACGTCTGCGCTGCAGATTTTGGTTTGCTTGGACGGGTCTCGGTCACGTTCGCCTAGGCGGGAAGTGCCGCGGCGCGCCTGCCGGTAGCGAATGAAAAACGAGCCAGTCGGCGGACTTTGAGAAATATCGTGTTTTCGATCAGCGTCCGGCGCGCCTCGCAGGGCGGGAATATGCCGACGACAAGCTTCCCGATCACGTCGACCAGGCTGGCCTTGCCACCATCCTGACCATCATTGCGCGCGCGGCGGCGCATGAGATCACGCCTCCGGTCACACCTGCGGCCATCGACCAATTCTTCGATCCGGCCGTGGGCACCGGTTGGCATGGCGTCGGCTGGCAGAATCCGCTGCAGAGCAAGGTGATTTTCTCCGGCGATCCACGCGGTTCGGAGCCAGACTTCGCGAGCGCGCTGCCGCTGGACGGCAAGACCGGCATCGCGAGCGTTGCTCGGGCATGGACCGGTCATTCTCGCCGGCGCCAACGACAGCTGGCTGCTTGCGGTGGCGCTCACCGAGGCCAGGATCGTGGCTGACGATCCCGTTACCGGGACGCGCGTGCTGCACGCCTATGATCCAGTCGACATGACCATCGGTTCGATCGGCAGGATATTCGATAGCGCCGGCAAAAAGTGGATCGCCCCGGTCGACGTCGCCAGGGCGGATATCGAATTCGTCGATGACGCCACGCTCGCCGTCCAGCGGACATTCGTGGCGCTGAGATACCTCACCGTCATTCTGGTCAAGTAGCCGCCACGGGGCGTGCTACGAGATCGCAAGGATCTCGAATTCCTGGCCGGAGCTTTCGACGACATCCCCGACGGCTTTGCCCATCAGCGCCCGTGCCACCGGAGATACGAAGGAAATGGTGCCGGCCTTGGGGTCCGCCTCGTCCTCTCCCACGATGCGATATTTCTGCACGCGTCCATCGTCGCGCCGGAAGCTCACGGTGCTGCCGAAGGCAACCGTCGCGGTTGACGTCGGAGCGGCGATGACCCGAGCCGAGCGAACGCGCGCGGCAAAGTAGCGCGCATCCCGCAAGGGGTTGGCCGCCTGCCGCCGTCGTTCGTTGACGTCCTCGATCTTTTGCGCCGCCTCCAACGCCGCGCGCGCCCCGAGAAGCTGAAGCTCCAGCGCCTTCAATCCCGTCTCCGTCACCAGGTTCGGGTGAGGTGAAACCGGCCGGTCCGGCAACAGAGTTTCCGACGCGGTTTCGGCACTGTCTTCCTTGGTGAAGGCGACGCTCAAGCTCAGGCTCCTTTTAAGCGCGCAAGCGGCAAAATATATCGCCGGTGCAAGGCGAAAACATGCCGGCAGGCTAGCGCCATCCGAGTGCCGGCGCCACCTGCGTCAAGATCGATTCGATGACACGGGCATTGTAGGCAACGCCGAGCTGGTTGGGGACGGTCAGCAGCAAGGTATCGGCCTCATGGATCGCCTCGTCCCTTTTCAGCTGCTCGATCAGGACGGCGGGCTCGGCGGCATAGCTGCGCCCGAAAATCGCCTGGGTCTGCGGGTCGATGAAACCGATCTGGTCGTCGTCTTCTCCTCCGCGGCCGAAGTAGCTGCGATCTCGATCGTCCGTGATGGCGATGATGCTGCGGCTGACGGACACCCGGGGCTCGCGCCCGTGGCCCGCCTCCTTCCAGGCCGCGCGGTAGGCCCTGATCTGGGCCGCCTGCTGCAGGTGGAAAGGCTCGCTGGTTTCGTTGTTCTTGAGCGTCGAGCTCTGCAGGTTCATGCCGAGCTTCGCCGCCCATATTGCCGTGGCGTTGGAGCCGGCTCCCCACCAGATGCGCTCGCGCAGCCCCGCGGAGTAGGGTTCGGGACGCAGCAATCCCGGCGGGTTGGGAAACATCGGACGCGGATTGGGCTGGGCGAAGCCCTTGCCCTGCAGCACGTCGAGCAGGACCCTGGCGTGGCGCCGGCCCATATCGGCATCGGTTTCGCCTTCGGCCGGCTGATAGCCGAAATACCGCCATCCCTCGATGACCTGCTCGGGGGACCCTCGACTGAGGCCAAGTTGCAGGCGCCCTCCCGAGATCAGATCGGCCGCGCCGGCGTCTTCGGCCATGTAGAGCGGGTTCTCGTAGCGCATGTCGATCACCGCCGTGCCGATTTCGATCCGGCTGGTTTTCGCGCCGACGGCCGCCAGCAACGGGAAAGGCGAGGCGAGCTGGCGGGCGAAGTGATGCACGCGAAAATAGGCGCCGTCGGCGCCCAGCTGCTCGGCCGCGACGGCAAGCTCGATGGATTGCAGGAGCGCATCCCCCGCCGAACGGGTCTGCGACTGCGAGGTGGGCGTCCAGTGCCCGAACGACAGGAATCCGATGCTTTTCATACCGGCTATCTAGGCATTTCCCTGTCGATTTGCGAGCGTCCCCGGAGCGCGGCTACCCCTCGCGACGCGCGCGGCCTCCTCGGCCCGCCGCCGTCATCAGGTTCGCCGGACGCAGGCTGGGGCCCTCCTGATTCCGGAACGGACGGCACTGCCAAAGCGGGAAGTTCTCCGATTTGCGCTGCCGCAAACAGCGAGCGGAGATTCCGGGCTATACGGACGACAAAGTTCGGATTGAAGACACGGCTGGGGAGCCGGCTTCGGGAGCCCTGATCCAGAGCACCATCTCCGCACTTCTGCGAAGATAATGTCCAAGAGGAAAACGAGGCTGGAATGTCCGCAACCGATATCGCAAAACTTCATTTTTCCGCGGCGGTTGCCGAAGCGGAAGCGGCCGGGCTCGGTCAGGAGAGCGTTTGCCGGTCGCTGCTCGGCCTGGTCGTTGCCAAATATCTCGAAAGCCGAAGCGTTTCCGACGTGCAGTCGGAACTCCGTTTTGTCGCCGACAATTGCGATCCCGAGACGGACTTCATGTTCATGCGTCCTTGAAGGTCCAGCGTCCGGCGCTGGGCGTCGAGGGCGGTTCGCGGGCGGAATCGCTCCGTCCGGAGCTCCATGACCCCGGTGTCGCGCAAGGCAGGCAAACCGCCTTTGCCTGCCCATGCGCTGCCTATTGATCGCTGGCGCGTCTTGAGGCGGCGGTCTTTGCCGGCCCCACCTCGACCATGGCGGTGTGAACCGCACCATCGCGTTCAAACCGGAGCTCGAGACGGCTGCCGATCGGCGTAAGGCCGACCAGGTTGCGAAGTTGAGCCGCACTTCTGACAGATGTGCCATCGACGGCTTTCACGATGTCGCCCTTCTGCAGTCCCGCCTTGTCCGCCGGCGAACCGCTGACGACCTCGGCGATTTCCGCGCCCTGATAACTTTCCCTTGCCGCCTCGCCGGCACCGAGGTCACGGATGGAAACGCCAATCTGTCCGCGCCGAACCGCGCCATTCTGGACGAGCTGCTCCATGACGCGGCGGGCCATGTTGATGGGTACGGCGAACCCGATTCCGACATTGCCGCCGGCCGGCGAAATGATCGCCGTGTTGATCCCGACGAGCTGTCCCCGGAGGTTGACCAGGGCGCCGCCCGAGTTCCCCGGATTGATCGATGCATCGGTCTGGATGAAGTCTTCATAGCCCTGCTTGCCGAGGCCGGTTCGGCCGAGCGCGCTGACAATCCCCGAGGTCACCGTCTGGCCCAGGCCAAACGGGTTTCCGATCGCGATCACGAAATCGCCGACTTCCAGCCTGTCGCTGTCTCCCAGCGCGATGGCCTTCAGGTTGCCCTTTGTTCCCTGCAGCTGCAGGACGGCGATGTCGGTGGCGGGATCGCGCCCGACCAGTTTCGCGGCGAACTTTCGTCCGTCCTTGGTCGTGACCTGCGCGCTCGAGATCTGCGCGACCACGTGATTGGCGGTGAGGACATAGCCACGTTCGGCATCGACGATGACCCCCGAGCCGGTGGCCTGGACCTCCTTTTCGAGCTGCCTGGGGAGATCGAAAAATTCGCGAAACACCGGATCGCGATAGAGCGGATTGTCCTCCTTGACCCGGGCGTACACCGAGATGTTGACGACCGACGGGGTGGTTTCCCTGACGACCGGCGCCAAAGTGGGAATTTGGCCGTTCCTGATGTCGGGCAGCTGGGCTGCCGCCGGCGAGCAGGCGATCAGGACACCAAGCAGGACGAGCCGAGGGAGGCGCCTACCTGTGTTTGCCCATGAACAATTGAACATGACGATGGCGTGATTGCTTTTTCCGCGGGCGCAGCATCCCTGGTCCGGGCGCCTGCCGATCAAGCGCCCGAACCGCGGAAGCGGGTCAGCCATTGCGATTGATCGCGATGCGGCGGACCCTGCTGTTGGCTTCGGCGGACTTTGGCGCCGTGATGGTCAGCACGCCGTTCCTGAACGAGGCCGTGGCCTTGTCCTCATCGACGTCGTCGAGCGGAATGCGCCGTTCGAAGCGGCCGTAGTAGCGCTCGCTGAAACGACGGGCCTTGTCCTCCGATTCCGATCTCTTTTCGCCGGAGATCGAAAGAACGCCGTTGGCGATTTCCAGGCTGACGTCCTTCTCGTCCAGGCCGGGCAGCTCAGCGGTGATGCGCACCTCCTTGTCGGTTTCGTCAATGTCGATCTGGGGCCAGCCCATCCCCTCCAGCCCCCGGGCGGACCAGAACGGCGCCGTATCGAACCCGCGAAAGACATCGTCGATCATCCGGTTCATCTCGCGGTGCAATGCCAGGAACGGATTGACGTCGGCGGCCCGGTGGATGCCGACCTCGCGGTCCCTGTTGTTCCAGGGAATCAGATCCTTGATGGCCATAATCGTATTCTCCTTCGATCAAGCGGCTTCCGCCGCGGACAGTCCCGCCGCGGAAGCCGGGTGCATTGATGTGAACGTCCAGCGAGCAGGTCAGGCGGCGGCCCTGCCGTCGATCTGCCGGACGTTCGGCGCGGACGAGCCGGCGATCGCAATGCGACGCGGCTTGATGGCGTCGGGGACTTCGCGGAGCAGTTCGATCCGCAGCAGGCCGTTGTCGAACGCGGCTCCCTTGACCTGGACATAGTCCGCCAGGTTGAACTGCCGCTTGAAGGGCCGCGACGAAATCCCCTGGTACAGGAATTCGCGCTGCTGCTTCTCGGTTTTGCGGCCCTCCACCGTCAGCACGCTTTGTTCTGCCGTGATGGCGATTTCGTCGGGCGAGAAGCCGGCGACCGCCAGCGAGATCTGGTAGCGGTCTTCGCCCAGGCGCTCGACATTGCAGGGTGGATAATTATCTTCCGTGCTGCCCTGCGCAGCGTTCACCAGATCCAGCAGGCGATCGAAACCGATGGTCGACCGCCAAAGCGGAGCAAAATCGTAGCTGGTCCTCATAGCCAAATCCTCCATTGAGCAAGATGGGTACGAGCAGACGCCGGACGCCCCCGGCGCCCGTCTCCGCCGAGCCCCCGAAGGGCGCCCGGACCGCGTGGCGCGGCAGCCAGAAAATTGGAAAAAGCCAATCCGATTTCAAGAGGGCCGCTCGAAATCATTTTCATGCCGACCCGATCCCCGGCGGTTCATTCCGTCATCCTCCGAAACCGGAGCGGCGGGCCTGGTCCGGCTCTTGGCGGCCTCCAATGCGGGAAGCCCGCAAAGCCCGAAAAGCGCGACCACAGCGGCGCCGCTCGCCGCGACGGTGTTCATCATCATCAAGACAACAATGGACGGCGTAAACATGGAATCTTTCGGGGCCTAGAGCCGCGCTCCATGCGGCTTCGGATCGCCGGGGCGGGGGCCACGCGGTGTGCCGCAGCCGTCCGCATGCGCCTGCATCGCAGCCTTGATCTTTTCGAAGGCCCGCTGCTCGATCTGACGAACGCGTTCGCGGGATACCCCATACTCCGCGGCAAGCTCTTCGAGGCTCGCCGGCTCGTCGGTCAGCCGGCGCGCGGTGAAGATGCGACGTTCCCGGGGGTTAAGCGCGCCGATCGCATCATGCAGTATCCGGTGGAGGTGGGTTGCCTCCTGCCGCTCGGCGAAGGCGGTTTCCTGGCTATCCGCCGGGTCGGCAAGCCAGTCCAGCACCTGTCCGGCATCGCCGTCGTCGCGCGCAGGCAGGTTCAGGGAAACGTCGCCATGCAGCCGCCGGTTCATTTCGACGACTTCCCGCTCGGCCACCTCGAGACGCTCGGCAATCAGCCTGACCTGCTCGGGCCGCAGATCGCCGTCCTGCAGCGCCGAGATCGCGCTCTTGGCCCTCCTCAGCTTGAAGAACAGCTTCTTCTGGCTGGCGCTTGCGGCGATCTTCACCAGCGACCAGGATCGAAGGACATACTCCTGGATCGTGGCCCTGATCCACCACATCGCATAGGTGGCGAGCCGAACCCCGCGATCCGGGTCGAACCGCTTCACCGCCTGCATCAGGCCGATGTTGCCTTCGGAGACGAGATCCGTGATCGGAAGGCCATAGCCCCGGTAGCGCATCGCTATCTTGGCGACCAGCCTGAGGTGGCTGGTGACCAGTCGGAAGGCGGCTTCGCGATCCCGGTGTTCGCGCCAGCGTTTGGCGCAGGCGAGTTCGTCCTCTGGATCGAGGATGGGATATTTGCGGATTTCGGCCAGATATCTCGATAATCCGGCGTCAACGGACGGAGCCGGTAGTGCTGCAATGTTTGGCATATCGATCGTTCCGGTTCAGCTCAGCGAATTTGGCCGGGACGGGTCGATCGACAGGCGTTCTGGATTGCAGGGCGGGAAAAGCTCGTCTCCGGCAGCGTGCCGCGGCGCTTCGACCGGGTCGACAACGATACCAGACCGCCACAAGGGGGCATGTCGCAAGGTCTCATAGCCAAATCCTCCAAAGAGCAAGATGGATACGAGCAGGCGTCGGACACCTCCGGCGCCCGTCTCCACCGGGCCCCTGCAGGGCGCCCGGACCGCTTGGCGCGGCAGGCAAAGAATTAGCAAATCGGTTATCGGGTTCAAGAGGCAAGCCTTAGATTTTTGTCCCGGGGCCAATGCCTGGTTACCCCGTGTCCGGCGCGCTCCACTGGCTGGATGAAGGCGTCGGAGCGAAAATCTCAAGGCCGCGGACCAGCCGCGGCGTCGGTCAACGCCGCGGCAATGCCCGGGCTCGGCCCGCGCGCAGCGCTCAGCCGGCCAGATAGGGCAAATCGGCTTCGACGTTGCCTGCCAGCCGGGTCAGGCGGTGCCGATGTTCGGCCGCGAGATCCTCGGCCGCGAGCAGCCGCCTGCAATGTTCGATGACCCTGCGCTGGCTTTCCAGCAGGAAGGATCGAACGCCCGGTTCGAGCCGTTCAAATCCGTCCGTCTCGGGCGGCAACCGGAGGCTGGTCGACGACTCGGTCATGTTCGAACGCGATTCCCGATCTGTCCGGAAGCGGCGGGGCCAGGTCTTCGATTTTCGAGGCGGTCACGCCGGCATTCCATTTCAACCACGGCATCGAATCCAGGTACGGAATCGGCGGCAGCGCCATAGCCTCGAACACGTTCGCCGATCGCGGCGTCTTGCGCGGGCCGTCCAGCCCCCAGGCGGCCAGCGACGGCAGGGTCAGCAGCGCGGCCATCGCGGTCGTGAGAATCCCCCGGACGGCGCGCCGTCCGACAGTTTTTCCGCGTGTCTGCGCGCGACGGGAGACAATGTATCGGTCAGTGATCATCTCATCCTCCAATCGTTCGAAAACCCGTTTGGCGAAAACGGAGCCCGGCCCGCTCAAGCCGGGCTCCGGTCACATTCAGAAGTCCGCTGCCGGTGCCGCCGGAGCGTCCGCCTTCCTTGGCCGCTCGGCCACCAGGGCTTCGGTCGTGATCAGCAGCGCGGCGACCGAAGCGGCGTCCTGCAGGGCGGCGCGAACCACCTTTGCCGGGTCGATCACGCCGGCCCGCACCAGGTCCTGGTACTCGCCGGTCGCGGCATTGAAGCCCCAATTGTAGTCGCCGCTTTCCAGCAGCTTTCCAACCACCAGCGAACCGTCTTCGCCCGCGTTCTGCACGATCTGGCGCGCCGGCACCTGGATGGCGCGTCGTACGATCTCGACGCCGGCCTTCTGGTCCGGATTTGACGTGGCCACGCCGTCAAGCGCCTTGAGCGCGCGGAGCAGCGACACACCTCCGCCGGGCAGGATGCCTTCCTCGACCGCGGCGCGGGTGGCATGCAGGGCGTCATCGACACGATCCTTGCGCTCCTTGACTTCGACCTCCGTGGCGCCGCCGACCCGGATGACGGCAACGCCGCCGGCGAGTTTGGCCAGGCGCTCCTGCAGCTTCTCGCGATCATAGTCGGAAGTCGTGTCCTCGATCTGCGCCTTGATCTGGGAGGTGCGCGCCTCGATTTCCGTCCTGGCCCCGGCGCCGTTGACGATGGTGGTGTTCTCCTTGTCGATCACGACCTTGCTGGCGCGCCCGAGCATGTTGAGCGCGACGTTCTCGAGCTTGATGCCGAGATCCTCCGAGATCGCGGTGCCGCCGGTGAGAATCGCGATATCCTCCAGCATCGCCTTGCGCCGGTCGCCGAAGCCGGGAGCCTTGACCGCCGCGATCTTCAGGCCGCCGCGCAGCTTGTTGACCACCAGCGTCGCCAGCGCTTCGCCCTCGACATCCTCGGCAATGATCAGCAGCGGCTTGCCCGACTGCACCACCGATTCAAGCAGCGGCAGCATCGCCTGCAGCCCCGACAGCTTCTTCTCGTGGATCAAAATGTAGGGATCCTCGAGTTCGACCCGCATCTTTTCCGTGTTGGTGACGAAATAGGGCGAGACATAGCCGCGGTCGAACTGCATGCCTTCGACCACTTCCAGCTCGGTGTCGAGGCTCTTTGCCTCCTCCACCGTGATGACACCCTCATGGCCGACCTTCTGCATCGCCTCGGCGAGGAAGCGGCCGATCTCGGTATCGCCATTCGCCGAAATCGTCCCGACCTGGGCGATCTCGTCGTTCGAGGTGACCTTCTTGGCGTGCGATTTGAGGTCGGCCACGATGGCGTCCACCGCCAGATCGATGCCGCGCTTGAGGTCCATCGGATTCATGCCGGCGGCAACCGATTTCGCGCCTTCCTTGACGATGGCCTGCGCCAGCACGGTGGCGGTGGTCGTGCCGTCGCCGGCGAGGTCATTGGTCTTGGAAGCGACCTCGCGCACCATCTGGGCGCCCATGTTCTCGAACTTGTCTTCAAGCTCGATCTCCTTGGCGACGGTGACGCCGTCCTTGGTGATACGCGGCGCGCCGAACGATTTCTCGATCACCACGTTGCGGCCCTTGGGACCCAGGGTGACCTTGACGGCGTTTGCCAGCGTATCGACGCCGCGCAGCATGCGGTCGCGGGCGTCGGTCGAAAATCTCACGTCCTTGGCAGCCATGAGCTCAATCTCCTTTCTCGTCGATGACTGTCAGCTTCTCAAGCGGCCTTCTTCAGCGAGCCGGTCTTTTCGACCACCCCCAGAAGATCGCTTTCTTTCATGATCAAGAGGTCCTGCCCCTCGATCTTGACCTCGGTGCCTGACCATTTGCCGAACAGCACCCGGTCGCCGGGCTTGACGTCGAGCGGCACCAGTTCGCCCTGCTCGTTGCGTGCGCCGGGTCCGACGGCGACGATCTCGCCCTCCTGCGGCTTCTCCTTCGCGGTGTCGGGAATGATGATGCCGCCGGCGGTCTTTTCCTCGGCATCGATGCGTCGCACGACCACGCGGTCGTGCAAGGGGCGGAAATGCATGCACATCCTCCATTGCAGTTCAGCGATGTCATAAGGCCGGGGGCCGTAACGGCCCCCGGGCGGCAACGACCTAGGAGCCTCGAAAATCAGATTCAAGGGGTCGGGCAAAAAAGCTTTGCATCGACCGTCAGCCGCTTGAAGCCGGCTTTGCGGAATACAGCAGCGATTGCGCGCCTGCACAATGCCAGGGGGGACCGGATGCGCTTCAGCCAGCGGTGATCCGGGCCGGTTCGAACCCCGGAGCTATCGCATATGGCGTTTTTCCACGCCATCGGTGCGGGAATTCCTGGCGATTTTGCATTGCGTTTCGACGAGAAAATCCCTGCGCCTGAGCGCAGGGACGCCGCTCAATCCGCCGCGGCCCGCGTTCGCGACGGCATCAGGCGGAATGCGCGGTTTTCGTTCAGCCATGCGGCCCGTTCGTCGCGCAGCAGGGTGCGGCGTACCTTGCCGGAATCGTCGCGCAGCCCGACACTCAGGGCTTCATAGCTTTCCGGATGTTTGTAGCGGCTCAGCCGGTCGGCCAGAAAATCCGCCATGCTGTCGGCGACGGCCTGCGCGTCGGTCGCCGCGTCGAGCTCGAGGATCGCATGCACGCGCTGGCCGAATTCCGGGTCGGGCAGCCCGACCACGACACAGGAGCGTACATCCGGATGGGCCGTGACCGCGGCCTCGACCTCGGCCGGATAGATGTTGGCGCCGCCGCGCAGCACCATGTCGGCGAGGCGATCGCCGAGATAGAGATAACCGTCGGCGTCGAGCCGGCCGATATCGCCGAGCGACTCCCAGCCATCCGGCCGGCGCTTCGGCTCGGCGCCGAGATAGTGGTAGGTCGAGCCGGCTCCGTCATCGGGCAGGAAGAAAATCTCGCCGCTCTCACCCGGTGAAACGTCTCTGCCGTCCGCGCCGATGATGCGCAGCTTGCAGGTCTCGTCGATTTTGCCGACGGAGCCCTTATGCTGCAGCCATTCGACGCCGGATATGACGCAGCGGCCTTGCCGTTCGGTCCCGCCATAAAGCTCGTAGATCTTCTCCGGCCCCAGCCATGCGATCCATTTTTCCTTCAGCCACGCCGGCATTGGCGCGGCCATGTGGAACACGATCTGGAGGCTGGAGAGATCGTAGGCGTTGCGGACGGACTCCGGCAGCGACCAGATCCGGTGCATCATGGTGGGGACGAAATTGACCCATTGCACGCGCTGCGCTTCGATCAGCCGCAGCGTTTCTTCCGCATCGAACCTTGCCATGCCGGTGAGGCGACCGCCCGCGAACAAGGCGAAGTGGGACAGGATGAAAGGTGCGTTGTGATAGAGCGGGCCGGGATTGAGCAGCGACGCCGCCTTGGGAATGCCGAGCGGGGGCTCGGCCGCGGTGTCGGTCACCGCCGGCTGATGATCGAGGATGACCTTCGGCCGCCCGGTCGATCCGCCGGAGGTCATCGCCTTCCAGTAGCGCGCGATCGGTGCGGTCAGCGGCTCGCCCGAAAATCCCTCCGGCACGAAATCCACCGGCAGCGAAACAGGTGCATTCCAGTCGGCTTCCCCGCCGACCACCAGCGACGGCTTGAGGATGTCGAGCACGGCAGCGGCTTCGCCGCGCGGCAGGCGCCACGACAGCGAGGTCGGCGTGGCCCCGCATTTCCAGATCGCGAACGAGGTCTCGAAAAAGGCGTTGCCGTTGGGCAGCCCGATGGCCACGAAATCGCCGGGCTTGACGCCCTTGGCGGCAAAGGCGCGGGCGCGCCGGTTGGCGCCGCATTCGAGCTGATCCCAGGTCAGTGCATCCGTGCCATGAACGATCGCAATCGTGTCCTTTGGCTTGCGCTCGGCATACCAGCGCGGCACGTCCGCCATCGCAATCAGCATCTCGTTCCTCCGCAATCGCCAGGCGCCGGCATGCGCCGTGGCGCTTCACCGCGGCGGTACGAGGCCGGTCCGCCATCGATGTTGGATATTGTTCTGCCCGAAGATGGCGGTCGCGTCCATACCGGGTCATATCTGCTGCATGGGTGTTATCGTCATGAGGCGCGTCGCACCGCCTCGCGATGTTCCTCAACGAGGCCGCGGCCTAGCTAGCCAGGGATATTTGTGCGCTGATCCTGCGCCAATTCGCGACGCGGCGCACGGGATCCGAGTCCCGAGCCAGCCGCTGGCGGTGCATAGATGAATCCGGCAGGCGGCCGGGCATCCGGTGTACTGGCAGCCGTCGCTGTTGCCGTTGCCGGAGCGCGCTGCAGCTCGGCCTTTTTGACGGCAGCTTCGACTTCCAGCAAGGCCCGCCTGATCCAGGTCTTTACGGTACTGACCGGCACGCCCTTGGCCTTGGCAAGCTGCTCGCGGCTTTCGCCGTAGATATAGGCGGCGATGACCAGCTCGCGTCTCGCCGGATTGAGCGCCTGCAGGGCAGACAACGCTATCTGCTGCTGGCATATCGTCGTCTGCTGGTCTTCCTCGGCTTCGATCGCCTCAAGTGCGGTCGGATCCTCGCTGTGGAGCTGCAGCAGGAATGCTTCGTCAGAGGGTACTTCCCGCGTCGGCCTGCGGACATGGTCGATGGCGATGTTTCGCGTGATCGCGATCATCCAGCTCATCGCCGATCCCCGCGACGATCGGTACGCGCCCGCATTGGACCAGATGCGAACGAACACTTCCTGAAGAACTTCCTCGGCTATGGCCGGGCGGCGGACGATCAGAAGCACGGTGGAGAAAAGCTTTCTCCGTGTTGCAGAGTAGAGCTCCGCGAATGCGATCTGGTCCCTGTCGGCGGCAATCAAGGCCAATAGATGTTCGAGCCGCCTTGATGGCGATTCGATCGCCTTGGTCGCAGTCATGGCGTCTTCCCGAACCACGGGGTGCTGCGGTTCAAGCTGCATGCCGTCGCCTCGATCAGGTTGGCTCATGCGACCGGTCCCACGGTTCTGATCGCAACGAATCCTGCCAACGATGCCAGAGCCGTGACGAAAGTTCCCCAGGATAAATCGACGATCACAACGAGCAGAGGCCATCCGCGCAGCGTTGCGAGATTGGTCAGGTCGTAAGTTGCGAATGCGACCAGACCGAGCAAGCCTCCAAGCAGCACCGCCGCCACCCATCCATCGCTCCTGGCCGCAGGCAGAACCGCGAACACCACGATGCCGACGAAGTAGATCACGTAGAGCGCCGCCGCGGCGGCGAGATTGGGCTTCTCTGCCAGCAGGTCTCCCAGCGAATTTCTGTAGAAACCCATGGCGCGATTGAGCCAGAGGTAGTCGGCGCCGAGAAAGGCGCCCGCCGTCGCCAGATAGGCGATGCCATACTGCAGCATTTCGATCCCCCGGACTGTGTTGACGAAAAGCGCTAAATGCCGAACAGGGGCTGCAGCAACCGCGCGAAGATTCCCTTGAACCGCAATGGAGCATCGGTCACGGCAAGGCACACGCAATCCTCGCCGGAACCGGCATATGGCTGATGTTCGGTACGTTCATCGGTCTCCGCGATGTCGCCCCGGCGCAGCACGGTGTCTCGATCGCAGAGCTCGCCGGTGAGAACGAGCGTCAGCTCGCGGCCGTTGTGGCCATGGGAGGGAACCCGCAAGCCGCTATGGAACCGCAGCAATCGCGCCTTGGAGCGGTGATCGGCGGTCTCGATCGGCACCTGATGGACGCGAGGCGCCATCAGCTTCCATTGCAGGCTGTCGAGGTCGCCACCGAGATAGCTGCGCAGCGGATCGGGAAGCACCGGGCTGGTCGAGGCGGGCGAGCGCGCCGCGGGCGCGTGCGACGGGGTCTCGTTTTGAACCCGGGAAAGCACGGCCTCCATCATCGATGGGGACACCGGCGCAGCTTCCAGGGAATCCAGCAGAAAGCCCCCGAGCGCGTCGGCCGAGCCGTTGCGCAACCGGCAATGCGGACACAGCGCGAGGTGGGTGGCCACCAGCAGGCTGGAAGCTTCGTCCAGCGTGCCGGCGGAATATTTCAACAGGATATCCTCGCTGACATGAAATCTGATGGTCATTTGCCGGCGCCATCCTGTGCTTCCAGTATCGAGCGTATCTTGCCGAACGCCAGTCTTATGCGGGACTTGACGGTTCCGACGGGCAGGCTCAGCCGCCTCGATATCTCGAAGTGGGAAAGATTTTCAAAGTACGAAAGCGTCAGCACGTTTCGCTCGTTCGAAGAAAGCGAGTCGATGATTTGCCGGACGTTTTCCTGCAGCTCGGCCTGCTCGACCAGGCGATCGGGAGGCGGCTGGTCGTCGGGCACCAAGGCCGGGTCATTGAAATCGAATTGCGGCCTTCGGTTCTTGCGAAAGCGGTCGATCACCAGATTCCGGGCGATGGTGAAAACCCAGGTGGAGGGCGCCGCTTTCGACGGGTCGAACTGCCCGGCATTGCGCCAGATCGAAACCATCGCTTCCTGGGTTATTTCTTCAGCGGCGGAGGCATCGGCGCCGAGCTTCAGGCAATAGGATTTGATTCGCGGCGCGAAATATCGAAACAGGAATTCGAATGCCGGCTGGTCCCGGTCGTTTGCGATCCGCGAAATGCATGCCGCGAACTCCGACGACTTCGGCGGCGGTTCACCCTGCAGACCTTTTTTCGCGACCATAACGTTCCCGGGATTGCTCCGTGCTGGCGCGGCTCCATGCGGAAGGTCAGCGAACCGCGCGACAAATGCAATGTCGAATATCCGTCTTGGGGTCCAATTGCCGGTGGAACCGGAGAACGCCTCGGTCCAGTCTGCCCGCCCTTGCGATCCAGATCCGATCGAGCATGTCCCGCGAGCTGTCATTGTTTGGTCATTGCCAGGAATTCCTGGCGTGTCGCGGCGTTGTCGCGGAAGCAGCCGAGCATGCAGCTCGTCACCATTTCGGCTCCGACCTTGTGGATGCCCCGGCTGGACAGGCAGTGATGCATCGCCTTGATCACCACCCCGACGCCTTGAGGCTGCAGGACCTCATGGACGGCGGAAGCGATTTCCGATGTCATCCGCTCCTGGATCTGAAGACGCCTTGCATAGGCGTCGACGACGCGGGCGAGCTTCGATAGCCCGACCACCCGGCCGTCGGGCACGTAGGCGACCCAGGCCTGGCCGACGATGGGAGCCAGATGATGCTCGCAATGGCTCTCGAAGGATATGCCGCGGAGCACCACCATTTCCTCGTAACCGCCGGTTTCGTCGAAGGTCTTGTTCAGGATCGCCAGCGGGTCCTTTTCGTATCCCGAGAAGTATTCCCGGAAGGCCCGCGCGGCCCGTGAAGGCGTTTCGATCAATCCCGGGCGATCGGGGTTTTCCCCGGCCCACCGGATGATGGTTCGAAATGCGGCCTCGGCTTCTTCCTGTGAGGGCATTCCGCTGGATTGCCCGGACAGGTCACGAATCGGGATGTTCAAGCGCAATCTTCCTCTCATTGGGCCGCTTGCGCAAAGCGCCCCGGTCGCGGGGGCTTGTCGACCGGGGCAATGTTGCTGGGCGCAGCGGGCGGCGCTGCGTCCCAATGCTGTCAATACGAGGCTGCACGACGATTGGATCACCGGGAGGGGAAAGAATTTACCGCAGGCGGCCGGACCTCGCCCCCATTGCGGCTGCGGGCATGTGCCGCAAGGCCATTGCCTGTCATGCGCTCCTGCGGCGACGGGCGCTGCAGACCTTGTGGGATCCGATCCTCAGGTCCGACAACGGCGTGCTGCCGGGAACTGCATCGGCCGCTTCGAGCACGATCCGGCAGCGAAAGCCCAGGGCGCGGGCTATTCGCAGGTAGTTGGTGAGGGTGACGCTCGAAGTGCCGTTCAGGTAGCGGGAAATCTGGCTGGGATCCGCTCCCAGCAGAAAGCCGATCGCCTCCAGGCTCACCGGATTTTCCTGCCGCCGTTCCAGCAGTCCGTCGATGATGGCTTTTTCATCGCCGGCGACGTCGAACGCAAGGCGTTCGCTCGTCTCGTGATCGGCGCCGGGGAAGTCTCGCGTGCGTGTCCTCATTGCAATCCTCGTCGTCCCCTCGCATGTTGTACGAATCCGGGACGACGATGGATCACTGCCGTTGCGGCGCCTGCGCAATGCGGGCGCCGGCCGATGCGGTCTGCGCGATCGAACACCCGACCAGCTCGAACCGGGGGCGGTACCTTGCCTATCCCTTGGGTATCCGTCTTGAATGCGCATCGAACCTGGCAACGGGCCGGTCGGTCTGCCACAGTTCCACGTCATGGTCGTCGACCAGGCGACCGGCGGACGTGATGGCGGAGTCATCATCGGCGCAATCCATCTCAACCACCCGGATGGATCGGCTGTGCAGCCCGACGATATGTGCATGATAGACCGGCATCTCAATCTCCATATGGCGCGAACGCCTGCTTCTTCTGTCTCCACGGCCGCGGCAGGACCGGAAAGCCAGGCAGAAGGTGAGCGCCAGCGCGTAGGAATTCGAGGGGGGTTGCGCGGGCCGGTTCTAGGAGCGGAATAAGTGGCCGCCGGCAGCCGAGCGCGGTTCAGGCCCACCGACGGCTCAGCCGCGCGGCGCTGCATCCGCATAAACGGAGCGGCCGGTGGCGCTTCGCGCCCGCATGATCTTGGCGATCGGCCCCCATATGGCGTGTTCAGGACGCGGCGAGGGTTCTTCGCAGCCGCGCGATCGAACCGGGCAGGCCGCGCACCTGCATGATCCGGCCGGTGGCGTCGTAATCCTCGGAGAGCACGCGCGCATTCTCGTAGACGTCGCTGAGCAGCCCCTGCTTGGAATACGGCAGCACCAGCTGCTCCTCGACCATCGAGGCTTCGAAAAACCCGATGATGGTCTCGCGCAGCGCGGCGACGTCCTCGGCTGACCTGGCGGAAGCCAGGATGGCGTCGGGATGCCTGGCGCGCAGCGCGGCGCGATCCGCCTCGCTCACGCGGTCGACCTTGTTCAGGATCAGGCGCGACGGCACCACGTCGGCGCCGATCTCGCGCAGCACGCCGCGGCTCACCTCGAGCTGCGCCTCGTGGGCCGGATCGGAGGCGTCGACGACGAACAACAGCAGCGAGGCTTCGAGCGCCTCGGCGAGCGTCGAGCGGAACGAGGCGACGAGATCGTGCGGCAGCTTCCTGATGAATCCCACCGTGTCCGAAACCAGCACCCGCGGCCGGGTCTCGGGCTGCAGCGCGCGCACCGTGGTATCGAGGGTTGCGAACAGCTTGTCGGCGACCAGCACCTGGCTGGCGGTGAGCGCCCGCATCAGCGACGACTTGCCGGCATTGGTGTAGCCGACCAGCGCGACCCGAAGCTGGTCGCGGCGCGCGGAGCGGCGCTCGTCGCTGTCCCGCTGGATGTCATCGAGCTGCTGTTTCAGCTCCGCAAGGCGATCGCGGATCTTGCGGCGATCGAGTTCGAGATCGGACTCGCCCGCGCCGGAGCCCTGCTGGCGTCCGCCGCCCGGCGATTCCCGCAGCCGCGGCGACACGTATTTGAGCCGCGCGATCTCGACCTGCAGCTTGGCCTCGCGGCTGTGGGCATGGCGGTGGAAAATCTCCACGATCACGCCGGTCCGGTCGAGGATCTGCGCTCCCGTCGCGCGCTCGAGGTTGCGCGCCTGGCCCGGCGAGATTTCATGGTCGACGATCACGAACTCCGGCTTCGCCGGCATCGCCGGATCGGGCGCGGTCTCTGCCGGGTCCGGCTTGTCGCCGTCGGCGCCCTCGAAGCGCTCGCGGGCCTTGGACTTGCGCGCTGGCGCCATCGATCCGACGACGCCGGTGCCGCCGGTGATCCGCGCCAGTTCTTCAAGTCGTCCCTTGCCCAGCACCGTGGCGCCGTCGATCCCGTCGCGCTTCTGCGATAGCGTGCCGACGACCTCGTAACCCAGGGTGTTCACCAGACGGCCGAGCTCCTCGAGGCTCGCGGCATGGGCGAGATCGTCGACATCCGGGGTCTGGACGCCGACCAGGATCGCGCGCGGAACGGGCGGTTTGGTTTCCATGATGCGGCGCTTGCCGGCTCCTTGTTCAAGTCCGGCCCCGTGGTTGCCACGTTCCGCGGCGAAACATACGGCCCGGTGCCTCTATAGCGCCGGAAGCATGGCGCTGGCTATGCGGTTTTGCGGACTGGACGTCGCAACGCCGAACCAATCGCGGCCTGCTGCCCGACACCGCGAAAGCCAGCGGCGTTGTTCTTGGCGGACCGGTCGCGCGGCGCGCACTGATGCATTGCCGGCGATCACTCATATGTTGGTATGAGCGGCATCTTCCCAACGTTGAATGGTGCGGAACGAAACGGACAGACATCATCCGGTCGACGCCGCTCCTCGTACGTCAACAGGCTCGACGGGGCAGCCAATTCGGGGCCCGGAAGCGGGACGACTGTCCGGCAGCAGATGCGGGCAGCTTTCCGCACGCGCGTCAATCGTTGAGACAGCCGTTACGCGCCGGTCGGCGCGACGGTGCGCAACCCAGGGACTTGATCATGAATCGTACCGAGAGAAGTTTTGCGGATCCGGAAATTCGTCTCGAACGGCGCCTGCCGTCGTACTGGCGGGTTACTTTCGACCTTCCGCCGGTCAATATCTTTGGTCCGAAGCAGACCCTGCGACTGGCCGAGATCGTTACGGCGATCGAGAACGACGAGCAGCTGAAGGTCGTGGTGTTCGACAGTGCCGTCGACGGTTTTTTCCTCACCCACTACGACTTCCTGGCGCCGCTTGAGGAGTCGGCGAGGATACCGCCCGGACCGACCGGTTTGCAGGCCTTGCCGGACATGCTGGTGCGTCTGAGCCGGGCTCCGGTGGTGTCCATCGCCTCGATCAGGGGGCGTGCGACCGGTGTCGGCAGCGAGCTTGCGCTGGCGAGCGACATGCGTTTCGCGAGCCGCGAAAAGGCCATCCTGTCACAATGGGAAGTCGGCGCGGGTCTCGTGCCGGGCGGCGGGCCGATGGCCCGGCTGCCGCGCCTGATGGGCAGGGGCCGGGCGCTGGAAGTATTGCTCGGCGCCGACGACGTACATGGCGATCTTGCCGAACGCTACGGTTACGTCAACCGGTCGCTTCCTGACGCCGAACTCGACGGCTTTGTCGATGCGCTGGCGATGCGGATCGCCTCTTTCGACAGGCAGGCGATCGCGGATACCAAGCGCCTGGTCGATGTCGCAAGCCTGCCGCCCGATGCGGAAATCAAGCCGGAGTGGGGCGCGTTCGTGGCCGCGCTCGGGCGCCCGGCCAGCCAGATGCGGATCAAGGCGCTGATGGAACGTGGCTTCCATCGTGCGGGAGACGTCGAAAACCGGCTTGGCTTCCACGTCGGTCAACTTGGAGGCTGATGACCAAAGGCGCCGACGTCGGGCAAGCCACCAGCCGTTGCTTGCCGCGCAATGCCGACGCGGGCGAAGCGAGCCAGCTAGAGAAAATCCCTCAGCCGCGCGATTTCAACAATATGTTCCGCCGACAGGACGGCGCCGACCAGATCAGATTGCGCAGCGGTGTGGATTTCATACAGATGCTGCTGGGATCTGGGTCGGGAAATGAAGTTCTGGATGCACTCGTCGAGAGTGCCGTCAATGATCAGATAAGGCCCTGCGCCGGGCGAGGTGCCGGCACGTTCGCTGTTGACCGACGGCCATTTTCGCAGGGTTGCGGCAGCACCGAAATTTATTTGAAGCTCTTTATCAGACATCCTTGCCGTCTAGCCCGTCTGCCGTCATGAACTGCGCCGCAGGCAAGTGAGCCGTGCATCCCGTCGAAACGGAATCTCTCCAGGAAGCCGGATTTTTACGTCGGTGAGGATGGTGGGTTGCCAGGCAGCCTTCTTTGGGCTGGGGGGCGGCCGCGCGATTTTCATTGTCGGCATCAGCCGGGCCGGAGCTTGCATATGCAAGCATTTGACCTTGAATGTTGGGCAAGTCATGACCGGCGCGGGGCAAACCAGTGTCTAGGTGGAACCATTGCGGCCACCGCACCGGCCAAGACCGCTGGCCGCTTCCGGTGCAGGCTGATCTCAGTGCCCGCAATGATGCAGGCATGGCGGCGCGGGGTGCGCGGAAGCCGGCAAGCAACTCGCGCCGAACTGCCACTTGCGTTTTGGGCCTCGATGGGTTTTAAGCCCGATTGACTTCATGTCCATAGGCATGAGCGAGAAGCGAACCGCGTGGTTTTTGCCGCGCTTTAGCCTGAGTGACGCGCCCCGCTTCGTTCATGCGCTCCAGATTTTTCCAAGCCACCACAAAGGGAATCCATCATGGCCAAGATGACCAAGAATCAGTTGATTGACGCAATTGCAGAGGGAACGCAGGTTTCCAAAGGAGACGTAAAGGCCGTGATCGATCAGATGGTGACGGTGGGCTACAAGGAACTGAATGAATCCGGCGAGTTCGTCATTCCCGGCTTCGCCAAGATGTCGGTCGTCAACAAGCCTGCCACCGAAGCCCGCAGCGGCGTAAATCCCTTCACCAAGGAACCCATGCAGTTCGCGGCCAAGCCGGCCAGCAAGTCGGTCAAGGCCTCACCCCTGAAGGTTGCCAAGGACGCTGTCTGACGCCGACGACTCCGGCTGGAGACCCGTTCATGCGTCCGGGCTGTGGGTAACTGCATCGCACCCTGGACAGCCACCGCCACCCGCACACTATGCGCCCCGAGACAGAATCTCTGGAGGGCCTAGGGGGACAGTCTCGCAAAAGGCCATGCGGCGTCACGCCCGCGTGGCCTTTTGTTTTTGTCTGGCCCAGAAAACGAGAACCTTGGGCACCGGCCCAGGCCGGGATTCCCGTGGGCCTTTCAGGCCGCCTGCCGGTGGATGAAATCGATGATCAGCCGCAAGGCTTCCACCGAAGCTGGCGCGGTCGGATTTTGTGGAATGAAGGCGTGCGGTTGCCCGTCATATTTTTTTAACACCATTTGACCGCCTGCCTTCGCATAGGCTGCCGCAAAGCGGTCTGCCATGTCGGGTGTGACGTTGGCGTCCTTGGTGCCCTGGATGAGCAGCGCCGGCGGCAACTTGAGGGATGGACCGCCATCGATGATGTGCTGCGGACTCGCTTCCAGCATCACCGCCTCGGTCCCGAAATACGCCCGATGATTGTTGACCAGCCGGTCGTTGCCGGTCTGTTGCGCCATGTGGTAGCGCGCGACCGGATCGGAGATCGGCCAGCAGACCACGAGATAGGCCAGACCGGCGTCGGCGGCGTCCGCCAACGACCAAGCCGCATAGCGCGGATCGCCGGGCCGCAAGACGTTGAGAAGCAGTTGATGACCGCCGCTCGATGTGCCAAGTCCGCCGATACGTTCGGGATCGGCGCCGAGCCTTGCCGCATTGGCCTTTAGCCAGCGGATGCCCAGATTGATGTCGGCGACCGGACCGGGATAAGGCGTCGCCGGGGCGAGCCGGAATTCGAGCGCCAGCACCATTATGCCGGATGCAGCCATCGCGGCGTGCATTGACGCGTTGTCCATCCGGCTGCCTCCCGTCCAGGCGCCGCCATGCACATCGACGATCGCGGGAAAGGCCGGCTTGCCCTTGGGAGAATAAAGCCGGGCAATCAGCGGTGCATCCCCGGCCTGGCCGAACGCGATCTCGGTTACGTCGTAGGCCGCATTTGCCGCCACCATTTGCAAGTCCCTCATCTTGATCCTGACGAAACGTCTCGTGCCGGGTCTTGCAGCAAGAATGCCCGTACCTCGGCCGCGACCGCGGCCGGATCTTGAATGGTCCCGACATGACCGACGCCAGCGATGATCGAAGTCTTTGCGCCCGCGATCTCGCGCGCGAGCGACAGCGTGTGTGCCTTTGGAATGAGGCGGTCCTCGTTGCCCGCCAGCACCAGCGTCGGCGCCGAGATCGCGCCGGGCTGGTATTCGACCGGCCGGGTAAGGATCGCGGCGCGACGCTGCTTCTGTTCGTCGTTGCGCTTGGTGCCGGCGAAGCGGTTCACGATTTCCGGATGGGCAGTGAGGTAATCGGGCGTATAGAAATACCGGGCGAACTCGGGCGCCGACTCCGGCAGGCGGCTGCGGAGTGCCGCGATCTTCGGAAACTCCTCCGGATTTATCGCCGACAGGGTTGCCCCCGGGCGAAACGTGCTCGACAACACCAGGCGGTCGATCCGGGCGGGATGACGCGCGGCCAGCAACTGGGCGATCGCGCCGCCGAGCGACGTCCCGAAGACATGGACGCGCCGGTAGCCGAGCGCCGCGATCAGCGCGCCGGCGTCGTCGGCCAGTTCGGCCAGGCCATAGGGCGACGGCGGATTGCGGGTTTCCCCGGAGTCGCGCTGGTCATAGGCGATCACCGTGAAGAATGGCGCGAGCTGCGCCCCGAAGGCATCGAACATCGAATGATCGGCTTCGGCGCCGTGCAGCAGCAGCAAGGGCGGTCCGTTGCCGCTGCGTTTGAAAGCGATCGACGTATTGTTGGCTGCTATGCTGTCCATGGCCGGTGCGCTTCCCCTACCGCTTGGTTTGGCAGAACGTGTAACTCATCGCAATCGCATGCCTCATTCGCCACTCATGGCTCGTAGCGCGATATGCCGTGCGATCCAAGGTAGGCGTCCAGCGCGGGGTCCGCAAAGAACCGGATCAACTGCAAGGCCGCTTCAGGATGCCTGGTGCCAACATGGATGAACATCGACATGTCGATGCTTAAGCCGAGCTCCGGCGGGAAAATCGCGATCGGTGCGACGCCGGCGGCTGCGATAATCCTCGACAGGGGAGCTATGGCATACTGAACCTGACCTGCCGCCGCCGCGATCGGCGGTTCGGCCGCGCCCATCGCATGCAGCCGATCGCCTATCAGATCCCGGATGCCCATGATTTCCAGGGCCTTCAGGAAGCGCTTGCCGCTTGTCCCGGTAGACGTATAGGCGATCGAGCTTGCCTGCTGCAGGAGTGCGCGCACAGCTTCGGGCGAGCTGATGATCTGTTGAGGTGGGGACCCGGCCGCGCCTATCGCCAGCGGGATGCGACCGAACGGAACGTGGACGTCCGGAGCGATGCGCCCGAGAGAGATCATCTCATCGACGTACCACGGGTTGGTCATTCCGACATCGAAGGCCTCGCCGTCAACGACGCGCTTTGCGACGGCTGGATTGAGGTCGTAGTTTACGTCAACGTCGAAGCCTTGTTGACGCGTGAAACGGGGCAACAGTTCTTCGATCTCCGCCTGTACGGCGAAGGCGCTGAGCAGCGTAAACCCAGATGCCGTCGTAGCCATGGTTTGTTCCAGTCCGCTTTCGTTTCGGCGATTTCGACAGCCAGGCTTGCGAGGTTCTTCGCTCCCGCCCGCAACCCTGTCGTCGTTCTGCGACGTGCAGCGTCCTCTGACCGCAGACTGGTACCAATAAATTTAATTGGTACCAATGAAAGGACTATATTGTAGTAAAAAATACGAAATGCAACGACATATTTCGAACCATTCGTTTTTAATCTTGACACGGCGTGCGGGCGAGAACTAAATCGACCCGACATAAGAATGGGCCGGAATCCGAGCGTGGCCGTCGCGGCGTGCACGCAAATACCGGTCGTCGATGCTGGGCCGGTGAGCGATAAACTCGCAACTGTCATTTGGCCGCGCCATGGGAGGCAACATGATCGAAACGCCGGTATTGATCGTCGGCGGAGGCCCGGTGGGACTCACCGCCTCCATGCTGCTGTCCCAGCACGGCGTGCGCTCGCTGCTGGTTGAACGTCATCCGGGAACGGCGACGCTTCCCAAGGCGCGCGGCATCAACGCGCGCACCATGGAAATGTATCGCCAGATCGGCGTCGAAGCCGCGATCCGCGCGGCCGGCATGCCGCCGAAATTCGGCAGCATGATCGTCTGGGCGGAGAGCCTGGCTGGCGCGGAAATCAACCGCATCAAGCCTGGGCGCGGGACCGCGGCGAATCTGGCGGTGTCGCCGGTCGCCAATTGCGGCTGCGCGCAGGACGACTTCGAGCCGGTGCTGCGGCGCCACGCCGAGGCGGCGGCGCCCGGCGGCCTCCGGTTCCACACCGAACTGACCGACGTCAGTTACGACGCGGATGGAGTCACCGGTGTGCTGACGGACCGCACTGCGGGCACGCAGTTGCCGTTTCGCGCGCGCTATCTGATTGCGGCCGATGGCGCCCAGAGTGTCATGCGACAGAAGCTTGGCGTCAGCATGATCGGCGAGCGGGAGGTTTACGACAGCGTCAATATCCTGTTCCGAGCGGACCTGCAGCCGTGGATCGCGGAGCGGCCCGCGGCGCTGTATTTTATCGAGCAGCCGGAGCTGCGGGGCACCTTCCTCACCATCAACGGCACGGATCGTTGGAGCTTCCTGGTCCACAGCCTGAAGCAATATGGCTTCAGCCCCGCCGATTTCACGCCGGAACGCTGCATGGCCATTATCCGCCAGGCCGTCGGTGTCCCCGACCTGCCGGTCGAGATCCGTGGCGTCGGCGCGTGGAAGGCTTCGGCTATCGTCGCCGACCATTACCGCGATGGCCCGATTTTCCTCGCAGGCGACGCGGCGCATGAGATGCCGCCAACCGGCGGCTTCGGACTCAATACCGGCGTGCAGGACGTCCACAATCTGGCCTGGAAGCTCGCCGCCGTGCTGCACGGCCACGCTCAGCCCTCGCTGCTGGATAGCTATGACACGGAGCGTCGACCGCTGGCGGAGCTGATCACCAGGACAAGCCTGCTGAACGCGCTGTCGATGGGCCGAAACGCGCGGCAGGATGGAGCCAGGCTGCCGCGGCCGGAATTTCTCAATGAGCAGGGGCTGGTATTCGGGCCGCGCTACGTCTCGTCGGCCGTCATCCCCGATGGGACGGCGCCGCCCAGTGCTGCCGATCCGGTCACCGAATATGTCGCTACGGCGCATCCGGGATGTCGCGCGCCGCATGTGTGGCTGAGCCGGGGCGGCGAAAAAATCTCGACCATCGATCTGTTCGGCCCGCGCTTCGTGCTGCTGGCGGGACCCTCCGGCCTGCCGTGGCGCGCCGCAGCCGGCCGGTCATCGCGGCTGCCTCTTGCCGTCCAACTCATTGGAGAGGATCTCGAGGACGCCGATGGCGCGTGGCTCGATGCCTACGGCGTGGAGCGGGATGGCGCGGTGCTGGTGCGGCCCGACGGATATGTGGCCTGGCGCATGGCCCGGTTGCCCGCTGATCCCGACGGCGCGCTAGCCGAGGCGCTCGACCAGCTGCTCGGCCAGACAACAGCGGTTCTGGCCGACAGCCGTGAGGCGACCGTCAGATGATTTCCTAGCATGCGGCCATCGCCGGACGAGTGGGAATAACAACATAAAACAGGGCGGAAACGGATGAGCATATCCAGGATCGAAGGCGCGGACGCTCTGGCGCGAACGCAACCGGGCGCCGCCTATGCCTGGTATGTGACATTCATCCTGACCGCGTGTTACACGCTGTCATTCATGGATTCCAAGCTTCCGTTCATTCTGGTTCAACTGATCAAGAAGGATCTTGCGCTGACCGACACCCAGATGGGGATCCTGGCCGGGCCGGCATTTTCGCTGACCTATGCGATCTGCACCATTCCGTTGGCGAAACTGTCGGACAGGCTGACCCGAAAATACATCATCGCCGGCGCGGTGACGATCTGGAGCGCGTTTACGGCGTCATGCGGCCTGGCTCACTCCTTCACTTCGTTCATGTTCGGCCGGGTCGGCGTGGCCTTCGGTGAATCGGCCCTGACGCCGGCGGCACACTCGATCATCGCCGACTACTTTCCAGAACGGCAGCGCGCCAAGGTCATCGCGATCTATTTCAGCGGTATCGCGATCGGAAGCTTCCTGGCCCTGGCGGTCGGCGGATTCCTGGCCGATCGTTACGGTTGGCGCTCCACCATGTATGCGGTGGGCACGACGGGAGTCGTTCTGGCGCTGCTGATGCTGACGACGGTCAGGGAGCCCGTTCGGGAGCAGAGGGATGCGGCGCGAAACCGCTCCGAAGGCAACCTGGTCGCGCTGTTTGCCAATCCCGCGATCCGAAACACGATTTTTGGCGGCACCATCCTTGGAATCGGCATGGGATCGTACAGCGCCTGGACTCCCGCCTACATCATGCGAACCTTCGGCCTGTCGGCCTCCGCGACGGGTGCGAGTTACGGCGTGCTGACCGGAGCAGTCGCGCTGACGGGGACACTGCTGGGAGGTTTTCTGGCGAGTTGGCTTTCCGGCAGGGATATCCGCTACGGCCACCGCTTGCTGGCGGTCGCCTTTCTGATCGCGGCACCCTGCATGGCGATCGCACTGTGCGTCGACAGTTATCCGCTGTTCATGATCTTCAGTGCGATGGCGGGCTTGTTGCTGGTTGCCTATCCGGGCCCCACCTACGCCACCATTCAGTCGCTGGTGCAGCCGGGCTCACGCAGTTTCGCCGCGGCCGTCACGCTGTTCTGCATCCAGGGAATCGGGCTCGCGGCCGGCGCGTTTCTGACCGGTTGGCTCAGCGACAAGTTTGCCGGGCAGTATGGCGCAAACTCGTTGCGCTGGTCGATGATCGTGATGTCGCTGACGTCGGTTTGGGCCGCCTTTCACTATTGGGCCGCATCAAACCACCTCGGTCGCCGCCCGGCCGCCGGGTAGCAAGGCTCCGTCCAGGACGGCAGGGCCAGTAGCGGCAGCGCGCTGCGAAAATTCACTCGAAGAGATTTCGTTGCGTCGTCAGGAGGTGATCGCGCATCGCCCGGCCGGCATCATCGGCAGATCGTTTACGCAGCATGTCGCAGATCGTGCGGTGATGGGCGATGGTCTTGCGCCGCTTCTCGGGCGTGATGGTTGCGAGGCGCAAGGCCTGCCAATCGCCGGACGATCGCGCCTCGTTGAACGCGGTGACCAGGCCGACCAGAACGTCGTTCCGCGTCGCCTTGGCGATCGCAAGGTGAAATGCACCGTCCCACTTTATCCAATCCTCATCGTTCTTGACCTCGGTGGTGCGCCGCATGCAGGTCTCGATGTTCACGAGATCGGCTTCACTGGCCTTCACCGCCGCGATCGCGGTCATCGAAGGCTCGATGACCAGGCGGGTCTCGAGTACGGATGCCGGACTTCCGCGCAGGATGCGCTGGTCTATGCTGATTGGCCCGACCGTTCGGCGACCGAGAAAGGTGCCGTTGCGCCGCCCTCGCCAGATCAGTCCGTCAAGCTCCATTCTGGTCAGAAGATGTCGCAACGCACGGCGGCTGATGCCGAGTTCGGATGCAAGTTCACGCTCGGGCGGAAGTTTGTCGCCTTCAGCCAGTTCGTTCTGCGCTATGAAGGCCAGCAGCTCATTGCTCTCGGTGGATTCGGATTGTCGTTCGGATTTGGTCACTTAGGCGAGGTCCGGTTCGATGAACTTGAGTCTTTGCCGGTGGCAATGCACCTGTCTACTATACCGACCACGGCCTTGACAGCCCGATCAGCGGCCAACATCGAACATTAGCCCGATCGGCCTCACGATGCTAAAATCTGGCCGGCGACGTCGGCATGGGTCCTCGCTGGACCGGACGTGGTCAGAAATTACGACGGTATCCGGGACGTCGCCCAAGATCGACGGATCGCCGGATCCACGAAATCACCTTTTTTCCGAATCGTCCGGCAGCAGCAATTGCGGCACCTGCGCCAAGCGGAAGGCGTCCGCCGTGCCTGCGCGATCGCACACCCAGAAAGCTCGAAGCGGTCGGCCGCCGACAAAGGCGCCAGGCCGCGGCCCGGCTGCTCGTCCCTGTTCTTGCGTGGCGGTTTTTGGCTGCCGTGTCGTTCTCGGGATAAAGAAATGCCTAACTTGAGAACCGTAAAAGTACGGGAGTGAATCACAGCGCGCGTCGAACGGCGTCGAGCGCGCACTCCAAGATGAACCCAATGGATCTCATGAAATGCACGAAACGGCCTCTTCGTCTGTTACCCCGACGGCTGCTGATGCCGCTCAAGACCGTGAAATCAGGATGCGCTTCATGCGCATCGACTCGAAAACGGGCGAAATGCTGCGTGAATTCTGGAAGGCGGTAGAGCCCGCGCTGCCGATGCTGCTCGAAGGTTTTTATCAGCACATTATCAAAGAGCCCCAACTGGCCCGCCTGATCGGCAGCGATATTCCGCGCCTCAAGACGGCGCAGGGAACGCACTGGGCGCGATTGTTCAACGGCCGGTTCGACCGCGAGTATATGCAGGGCGTGCGAACGATCGGCAACATCCACAACAAAATCGGGCTGGAGCCGCGATGGTATATCGGCGGATACAATTTTGTTCTCAGTCAGCTCGCCGTGCTTGCCGTCAGCAAATACCGATGGAAACCGAGCCGCCTCGCCGACATCCTTACCGCGATCAACTGTGCCGTAATGCTGGACATGGACATTGCGATTTCGGTCTATCAGGAGGCAATGTTGGCGGATCGGCAGAAGCACCAGGATAAGCTGACTGCCGCAATCCGTGAGTTCGACGGGCACATGAGGATTGCACTGGAGACCGTAGGGGGATCGGCCAGCAAGCTGCAGAACTCCGCCAACGTCCTGGCTTCCAACGCCGAAGAGTCCAGTCGCCAGTCGACCGCGGTGGCCGCGGCCTCGGAAGAGGCGTCGACCAACGTGCAAACGGTTGCATCCGCGACAGAGGAGCTGTCGTCCTCGGTCCTGGAAATAGGCCGTCAGGTCGCGGAGTCGACCAGGATCGCAGGCAAGGCGGTGGAGCAAGCCAACCGCTCCAGCGCAACGATACAGGGTCTCGCCACGGCGGCGCAGAGAATCGGCGACGTCGTCGAGCTGATCAACACCATCGCCGGCCAGACCAACCTGCTGGCCCTGAATGCCACCATCGAAGCGGCGCGCGCCGGCGAAGCCGGCAGAGGTTTCGCCGTTGTCGCCTCCGAGGTGAAGGCGCTGGCGGAACAGACCGCGAGGGCGACCGGGGAAATCGGCCAGCAGATCCTGGCCATTCAGGCGGCCACAAGAGAGTCCGTCGAATCGATTCAGCAGATAGGCACGACGATCGCCTCGGTGAACGAGATCACGACCGCGGTCGCGGCCGCCGTCGAGGAACAGGGATCGGCGACTGCCGAAATCGCGCGCAACGTGCAAGAGGCCGCGCGAGGAACCCAGGAAGTCTCGAGCAATATCGGCGGCGTCAGCCAGGCCGCGAGCGAGACCGGCCAGACCGCAACCCAGCTCCTGTCAGCTGCCAATGAGCTCTCGCTGCAATCGGAAACGCTCCGTTCGCAGGTCGAAGGGTTTTTCAACACCCTGCGCGCGGCATAGGAATGCGCGAGATTCTGTAAAGTCGGAAAGGCACCATGGGAACCGTAATTCGATTTGACAAGGCACCTCCCAAAAAACCCATCGAGCTGTCGCCTCAATCGGGCCAGCTGCGCGACTATCTGGCGGCGCTCGCGGGCGAGCTGAGGGCCATTGAAGCGGGAAGGTCGGCTATCGAAAAAAACCTGCAGGTGATCCAGGCAATTGCCGAGAGCACCGCGATTCCTGAACTGAAGGCGCATCTTCTGGAACAAATGAGGCCCTTGCACGACCAGGTCCTGATGGTCTCGTTGAGCCTTCTCAGCGGGAAGAAGTCGATGGAAGAGGCTTTGATACTTCACACGAGCCGGGTCGAATTCAAATAGACGATAAGGATGACGCGAAAATCGGCTTACGGCGGACTGACGCGAGCAAGTGCACAATGCATCCTGCAGCATCGGCGGCCGGTGTTTCCGGGGAAGGCCCTCTGTCGCGCATCTCCGCTATCGGAGCCCGTTGGATCCCTCGTCGAGCGGCTACCTCGATCGGCGCTTTTACGATCCGCCGGGCGGGTGGTCTGACGCTGTCCGCTGCTGGCGATTGAAGTCCACGGATCGCCGCGTCTGGAATTCAATATGTCCATCTCAGATAGCCGCAAAGACAGACGGGTGAAGTTCGAGCGAGGCTTTGAGGTCTTTCTCATGGCCATCGATGGCACATGGCGCCGCAATTGCATCCTGGTGGATGTTTCCCAAACCGGCGCGAAGCTCATGGTCGAGGGCTCAATCGAGGGTCTCCAGCTCAAGGAGTTTTTTCTTTTGCTTTCGTCGACCGGTTTGGCTTATCGCCGTTGCGGGCTGGTATGGGTAAACGGCGGGCAGATCGGTGCCCGGTTCATTTCGAATGACGGGCAAAAGCCAAAAAGTCCGGCCGTGGAAACGCAATGAATCATTTTCGCGATTTCAAACCGGACGGACCCGCGCTCGGTCGGCCTGCGCCGTTGGACGGTGCCTCCCGCGAAGGGGTCCCGAACAACGCGGAGTTTCTCGGAATTCAGGTCCGCGTCAGCCTCGAGCGCGCCAGTGACTCTGACGGGAGATGTCCGAACGCCTCGCGGTAGTGCCTTGCGAAATGTCCAACGTTCTCAAAACCACATTTCAGGGCAATGCCGGTGACGGTGGTCGTTTCATCCGCGGCGGCAAGCAGCTCCCTGGCGCGTCGCAGGCGAACCATTTTGGCGAAGGCCATCGGTGAATAGCCGCGACTTTGCCGAAAGGTCCTGAAAATCGACCGGGCGCTGCTCCCGGTGATGTCAACAAGAGCCTCGATATTGACCGGCTGATCCCAGTGAGCCTCGATATATTCCTCCGCGCGGCGTACCTGCCAAGGCGCGCTTGCTTGGGGATCACGTTCCAACAGATCGCTGAAGGTGTGACGGGTCGCGAACAGGAAATTCGTAACAATGACCTGTTCCAGCTCAAGCGCCATCACAGAAGGCAGCTCGCCGGCGGCAGGATCCAGTTGTTGGGCAAAAAACCCGACCAACTGACACAGGCTCCTGGCTCGGCGATGATCCAGGTCCAAGCGAGGCAGGAACCGAGGGTTTACATTCGGCGACACGCCTAAAAGCGAGGCCAGCTTCCTCCTGAGCGCCGTCGAGCTGACCCGCAGGTTAAGCCAGTCGTGGCCTTTCTCACACCTTACCTTCGTGGAAGTGCCCGGCGAGGTGACGCAGGATTGGTGTTGGTTGATCTCAACTGTCTCATTGCCGATTGTCGTGGTGCCCCCGCCAGCGCGTGGAATCGACAACCTGGCAAAATCGAACTCCGGGTAGTCGACGGTCAGGAGCGAGGTACTGGCCGCAGACAGCACCACGACGTCCAAAAGCGCGGCGGATCTTCCATGGGCCTCGAAAGTATCGGGATCGGATACTTCGACGCTCGTTGCGCCAAAGCGTGTCAGAGCGACATTCGTGAACTCTTCGATATCGGAGGTGCGAAAAGCCGCTGGCCGACGCAGAGGCTTTTCTTGCGGTTCGAACTGCACTGTAAATCCGCGAAACCCGTTGATTCGGTAACGAGCCGATCTTACGGCAATTTTTCTCGGAGCGAGGTCCTTGTCGGGCTAAATCGGTATCGAAAATAGGCAGCGACCGAGATCCGCGCTACGAAATCGGCTTGTCCGAATCGCCCGACAGCAGCAATTGCGGCACCTGCGCAAAGCCGAAGGCGTCCGTTGCGCCTGCGCGATCGAACACCCAGACCAGGTCGAAGCGGTCGCCCGGCCACTTCTGGGGGCAGGCCTTCTTGCTGCCGAGGATGAGGTTGCCGATGGCGGGAATGGCCTCGTGCTCCCAGGCGATCAGCACCGGCCCGTCGGCGGAGATCGCCGCGGGCACCAGGCTGGTTTCCTCGCCCTTGGTGTAGTCCAACTCCAGCTTGAAATTCAGCAGCGTCGCCAGTTCGAGCACGGTGTGCTGCGGCCGCAGGCTCTTGTTGTCGCCTTTGACCGCGGAAGCGAAGATGGTGCGCGGCTGCCCCAGCCGGGGATCGACGAATTTGCCGTCGCGCGGCGCAAAAAACCGCGCCAGCGCGCCGGAGCGCTGCCAGCCGCGCACCACCAGTTCGTGCTTGTCGTCCTTTCCTTCCGCCGATACGCCCATGATCGTGCCGTCGTCGCCGGGCTTTTCCGCATGCCGGATCACCATGATCTTGTTGGCTGGCATGGTCGCGTCTCCCTTGCTTGTCGCCGCTGTCCGGGCACGGAATCTTCAAACCAGTTTGTTGGTTCGCAGGTTGACCGTGCAGACGTCGTCGGGATCGTTGCTCGCCGGCTTGACGCTGCGATATTCGAACCGCAGCGTCGGATCGCCGCGCGCCGGGCTCGCCACGCTGGCGCGGACGTAGCCGGATTCGAACATCTTGAAGCCCAGCCGCGAGCCGCTGGCGGTGATCTGCGCCATGTAGGATTTTCCCACCTCCTCGCCGGGGGTCACGGCATAGCCGCCGGCGCCCGTGAGGACATAGGGCACGTCCTGCCCGGTGTCCTGCCGCACCACCCGCTGGTAGAGATGGGCGTGGCCGCAGATCACCGCGTCGGGCCAGAAGCCCGCCTTCTTGCAGGTGGCGTCGATCGCCGCGCTGGTCGGGTCCGCCGGCTTTTGCGCGGGAAACCAGCGCGGGAAATGGTGGATCGCCAGGATCACCGCCGGCAGGCCATTCTTGCGCGATTGCTTCAGCCGGACCAGCTCCTGATAGAGGAATTTCAGCTGTTGGTCGTCGAGCCAGCCGAAGGATTCGCCGCAATTGCTGTAGAGGCCGATGATCGAGACCAGCGGCGCGTCGAGCGTGAAATACACGCCGGGCTGGGTCATGGCGGTGCGCAGGATGCCGCCGGAGCCGACCCAGCGTTGCGGCTGGGCTGCGCAAAACGCCTGCTGGAAGGAATCCAGCGAGATCATGGAATCGTTGTAGGTGATGCCGTCGTGGTTGCCCGGGATCGCGAAGATCGGCGCCGGATAGGCTTTGAAGGGCTCGTAGAACTGGCTGTAGTAATAGTTCTCCTCGCCGTAGAAATAGACCACGTCGCCGACGTGGAACAGGAAAGCCGGCGGCGAGGCCGCGGCGTCGCGGGTAATCAGCTCGCTGACCTTGACCTCGTAGGCATTGAAGCTCTTCTGCGACGGCGCGCCGGAGTCGCCGATCACGTCGAAGGCGATGCTCTTGCCGGTGGAATTGCTGACATAGCCCGGCGGGTTGGCGCCGAGGATGGTCGAAAGGTCCAGCCGCGGGTAGCTGCGCGGCGTCGGCACCGGCCCGCGGGTATGGCCGGAGGATCGCGCCATCACATAAGGGGTCTTGTAGGTATTGGCGTCATTGTCGGGAATATACTGGCCCGACGCATCCGCAGGATTCACGTCGGCGAACAGATAGCCTTGCGGGTTCTTCGCCGCCGGCGGATTGGTCCTGCTCTTCGCCGCGGTGGTGACAGGCGCGGATGTCACGGCGGCAGTTCGCGCGCGCCGCGCCGCCATCCTGCGGACGGGGAATTTGGGCATGATGGCGCGGCACACCGAAGGCGTGGTGCGGTCGATCTCCTCGATTCCGGTCTCCACGGGGTTGCCGTCCTCATCGGTCACCGTGGTCTGGCTGTGGAATTTGACGAACAATCCCCTGGCGCCGCCGGGCAGCAGGAAAATGATGCCGCCGTCCTGGCCGGGGCCGTTTTCCAGGTAATGCGGCGCGCCGTTGATCAGGTTCCTGGCGCCCTGGTTCATGTGGATGTTTTCGATGCCGGTAAAGCCGGTCGGGACCGGGCCGCCGGTATCCGGGTCGACCGGATAGCCGGTGCCGAACACCGCGACCAGGGCCGGCGATTTTCCGCCTGGCTTCCTGGCCTCGACGATCGCGTCCTTGAAGGCGTCCTCCAGCGCCTTCGAACCCGGGGGAAGATCGGCGAATTTCTTCGGATTGAGAAAGCCGCCCCGCACAAAATCCAGCCGCGGCGCCGAAGGCTCGGACGCGGCCTGAAGGAAGCCCGAGGTGGCGCCGAGCGCGGTGATCTGCTGGATCAGCCGATCGGCGGCGGGCGAGCCGCGGCGGCCGAAATTCACCATCTGGTATTGCAGTTCGGGAATTTTCCCCTTGGCGGTCGACTGCAGGTTGACCGCTACCCGGTAGGGCGGGTGCTCGGGATTGCCGGGCTGCACCATCAGCAGCCAGTGCGGGCTTCCCGGTCGTTTCGGGCGCGATCCGATGATCTTTCCAATCAGCAATCCATAGGCATTGAGGATCATGTCGGTTGCTCCAATGCGGCTTGAACCAATGCGGCTTCGACAAAGGGCAATAAGGTCGCCGGAAAACGGCGCATTCAAAAATCGGATTCCGGCGCGGAAATATGGAATTCTTGCAACAACCTCAGCGAGTGTCAATCGTTTAAGCGCGCCGTGCCTGCGGTGCCGGGCACGGCAAGGCGGGGGCGCGGCTGGGAGCGGAGCGCAAAGCCCTTCATGAAGCATGAAGGAAGCCCTTGCTTCCGCCGTAGGGGGTGAACCTAGGTCGCCATGGGATGAGGCAGGAGGGACGGCTACAACTTCGCCGGCCGGCGATGCGATTGGGTAGACGTCGATAGTCGACAATGCCAGATTGGTGGGATGAATGCCGCAAGCCCGCAACAGCTTGAAATCCAGGTCGGCGATAGCGGGTGCGTCTCGGCGCTTCTCATCCGCCCGTCCCGGGCGCGCGCCTGTTTCGTGTTCGCCCATGGCGCCGGCGCCGGGATGACCCACCCGTTCATGGCGAGTGTTGCGGCCGGCCTCGGCGAGCGCGGCGTGGCGAGCCTGCGCTACCAGTTTCCCTATATGGAAAAGGCCGGCAGGCGGCCCGACCCGCCGGCGATCGCGCATGAAGCGGTGCGCGCCGCGGTGGCGGAAGCCGGCCGGCGCTGCGCCGGCCTCGGCATGATCGCCGGCGGCAAATCGTTCGGCGGGCGCATGACCTCGCAGGCGCAGGCGAAGTCGCCGCTGCCCGGCGTCCGCGGCCTGGCGTTTCTCGGCTTTCCCTTGCATCCCGCCGGCAAGCCGTCCAGCGCTCGCGCCGAGCATCTATCCGACATCCAGGTGCCCATGCTGTTCCTGCAGGGCACAAGCGACAAGCTCGCGGAGCCGAACCTGATCGCGCCGGTCGTGGCCGGTCTCGGGCCGTCGGCAACACTGCATCGGATAGAGGGCGCCGATCATTCCTTCCATGTGCCGGCGCGTTCGGGCCGCAACGACCGGCAGGTCATGGACGAGATCCTGGACGCGCTGTCGGCGTGGATCGGCAGGGTCGTCGCGGGGTGAATGCACGCCGTTCACCTCTCCGCGCCTGCGACGCAAGCGGGGAGAGGCAAAGAGACCCGTTCCGCATCCCTGCTGTTCAACCCCGCCACAGCCCCTTGTCGCGCGCCTTCCGGATGGCGAGCGCGGCCAGCAGGTCGAGCATCGGCGTCGACAGCCCGGCGGCGCGGGCAAAGGCGGCCGGCGCCCTGACCAGGGTGTCGATTTCCATCGCACGGCCGTGTTCGTAGTCCTGCAGCAGCGATGGCTTGTGGTCCGGCGGCGCGCCGCCCCGGGTGTTGCGCGCGACGCCGGGCAGGCAGCTCTGGCCGATCGCCTGCGCCTCGGCCAGCAGCCGCGGCACCACCTCGCGCAGCGCCGGATCCTGCATCGCCGCCTTGCTGGTTTGGCCGGTGACCAGGCACAGCACCGAGACCGACATGTTGCCGATCAGCTTGGTCCAGATCGCCTGCCGGATGGTTTCTCCCGCCGGCGACTGGATCCCGGCCGCGTCAAGCGCGGCGCGCAGCCGCGCGATCCGCGGCGTGGCGCGGTCGTCGCATTCGCCGACCAGCAGCATGTTGCGGTCGGTGGAATTGTTGACGACGATGCCGGGGGCCGCGATCGCATTGGCCGAAAAGATCACCGCGCCGATGATCCGCTGTTTGGCCACCGCCGACCGCAAGGCGCCGCCGGGATCGAGAAAGCCGAGATCCGGCGGTGGCGCGTGATCGGCGGGAAGCCCGATGTCGTACCACCAGGGAATGCCGTTCTGGGCAAACACCACGGAAGTATCGTCGCCCAGCAGCGGCTTCAGACCCGCCACCAGGCCGTTCAAGGCGTTGGCCTTCAGGGTGCTGATCACGACATCCTGCCGCCCCAGCGCCGCCGGATCGTCGGAAGCCTTTACGCGCGCCGCGAACTCGGCGGTGCCGACCCGGAGCACCAGGCCTCCGGCCCGCGCGGCTTCGAGGTGCGGGCCGCGCATCACGCAGGAGACCTCGTGCCCGGCCCGCGCCAGCCGCACCGCCAAATGGCTGCCGACGGCGCCGGCGCCGAAAATGCATATCCGCATCGCGTGGTTGTCCGTCGCAGGGCCGAGGATCGAGATTGCCCCAGATTCCATAGCCGGGCGCGCGGCGCAACCAGCCGCCTCATGTCTCGCGGGGCGGTCGAGGCATTCATGCCGGAGGTAACGGGCTACTTTGCATGGGGTTGTTTTCGATATTTGGCAGGACAGGGGTGCGGGCGGAGCTGAAAGCCATCAAACAGCGGGCAACCCGAAGATGCGGGCTTGAACTCTTTGCCCGAATCGGTTCATGCTTTGTTCCGCTCATCCCCGGCTTCCAAGGGCGTTCAGCGAACGTCATCAGGGCGGGGTATTTCAAGAGGCGCCAAACTACCGGCAAGGCTCGGACACTGCGCGCCGCGAGGCTGACAAGCCGTGTCCGGAGCCAGGCCTGCTTGAAATGGTTGGCTGTTTGACAAGTGAATCTGCCATGCGGACGCTGCGCGTCCCGCTGGGCCCTCATCACCCGGCGCCGGCCCGCGACACGCTCGGGGATGAGACGCCGGTCATATAGCTCTGCGCCTTCCCCGAGCAGCCGCTCAGGCGTTGCCGCGGTCCTCGCGGAAAAGATCGAGCTTCTGCTGCACCGGACGATCGGAAAAACTGAACAGCACCGAATCGGCGTCGGCCTCGTGGGTCACCCACTGCCAGCTCGGCACCACGAACAGATCGCGCGGACCCCATTCGAAAGTCTGTTCGCCGATCCGCGTGCGCCCCCGGCCCTCGATCGCGGCGAATACCGTGGCGTCGGTGGACCGGTAGCGGGCGGTCTCGAAACCCCTGGGCAAAAGCTGGATGAAGGTGCCGATGGTGGGCATCGCGAATTCGCCGGTTTCCGGATTGGTGAATTTCAGCTTCAGGCCGTGGCAGGCGTCCCACTGGTCGCGCTTTTTCGCCTGTTCCAGCGCCTCGCGCGTATAGCTGTAGGGATAGTTGAAGATCGGCGAGGTCTTCGAGGTTCGCTTCTCGTCCACCGGCAGCAGATTGTGGCCGTAGCGCGCAAAGCTGTCGCCGGCGGGGCGGGTGATCTTCTGCCGGTCCTCGCTCGATCCTTCGGCGAACGACGCATCGAGGAACTGCACCAGCGGAATATCCAATCCGTCCAGCCAGAACATCGGTTCGGTGGTCTCGTTGCCGTGGTCGTGCCAGGTCATCGACGGCGTGATCACGAAGTCGCCGGGCTCCATCTCGGTGCGTTCGCCGTCGACGGCGGTGAACGCGCCCTTGCCTTCGAGAATGAACCGCAGCGCCGACTGGCTGTGCCGGTGCGCCGGCGCGATGTCGCCGGGCACCACCATCTGCACCCCGGCAAACAGCGAGGTGGTGATTTTCGACTGGCCGCGCAGCCCTGGATTTTCCAGCACCAGCACCCGCCGCTCGGCTTCCTTGGCGGTGATCAGTTTGCCGGCTTCGGTCATGTAGTCGCGGATCGCGTCGAACCGCCAAAGGTGCGGCCGGCAGCCGCTTCTCGGCTCGGGCGTGATCAGGTCGCCCATCACGTTCCATAGTGCGGAGAGGTTCTCGCCGTCGATCTTGCGGTAAAACGCCTCGCGCTCCGGCGTCTTCTGTACGGCTTCCATGGCGAGCCTCCCGTGCTGTTGCTTGGATTTATTGACAGCATACTTACAAAGTGGCTAGCGTCAATGACGCAAAAGGCCGGCCACAAGGCTTGAGGGGAGGTTCCGATGAAGCTGCACGGCTATTTCCGCAGCAGCGCGTCCTACCGGGTCAGGATCGCGCTGAACCTGAAGGGGGTGAGCGCCGAGCACCTGCCGCATCATCTGCGCAAGGGCGAGCAGTGCGCGCCGGCCTATCTGGCGATCAACCCGCAGGGCCTGGTCCCGACCTTGCAGGCCGATGCCGGCGAGATCCTGACCCAGTCGCTCGCCATCATCGAATGGCTGGACGAAACCCATCCCGAACCGCCGCTGTTGCCGAAGGATCCGCTGCGCCGCGCCAGGGCCCGCGCCTTTGCGATGGTGCTCGCCTGCGACACCCATCCGGTGCAGAACCTGAAGGTGCTGGCCCGGCTGCGGCAGCTCGGCCTGCCCGAGCAGCAGGTCACCGAATGGGCGGCGTGGGCCAACCGCGAAGGGCTGGCGGCCTGCGAGAAGCTGATCGCCGGCGAGCCCGGCCCGTTCTGCTTCGGCGCCGCACCCTCGATCGCCGATCTCTGCCTGGTGCCGCAGCTGGCCAATGCAAGGCGCTTCGGGGTCGATCTCGCCGCGTTTCCACGGCTGTTGCAGGCCGAAGCGGCGGCGAAAACCCTGCAGGCGTTCGCCGACGCCGCACCGGACCGGCAGCCCGATGCCGAATAGATCAGCACCCCTGACGATGGATGCCGTCTACACCAAGCCCGGCTATCTGTTTCGCCGCATGCAGCAGATCGCGGTGGCGATTTTCGCCGAGGAATGCAGGGCGCACGACCTGACGCCGGTGCAATATGCCGCACTGGTCGCGATCCACACCCACCCCGGCATCGATGCCACCCGGCTCTCCGCGGTGATCGCCTTCGACCGCTCCACCCTGGGCAATGTGATCGAGCGGCTGGAGGTCAAGCATTATATCGAGCGCAGGCCGGCTTCCGTCGACAAGCGGGTCAAGCTGCTTCGCGTTACAAGCCAGGGCAGCGCATTGTTGCGCGCGATCCTGCCGTCGGTCGACCGGGCGCAGCAACGGATGCTGCAGCCGCTGCCGCCGAAGGATCGCAAGACGCTGCTGGCGCTGCTCGCCCAGCTGGTCGACCTCAACAACGAGGCGTCGCGGGTGCCGCTGCGCGCCGAAGACGCGCTCGAGCATTTCAGGAAGTCGAACTGACGCGAACCTGGGGGCGGACGAGTTTCCTCCGCGCAAGCGCCGGGCTATCACATCTGAAATTTCCATGCCATCCGCGCCCGAATTTTTTCCGCTTTGCATTGTGTTTCAGTCGTTCCCGCGCACGCAGGGACCCATACGGCGCGGGCTTTCGTTTCGGCACCCGAGCAGAGGCCCGTTTTTCACGTTTGAGCCCAGGGGTGATGGGTCCCCTGCGTGCGCAGGGACGGCCCGCTGAGAGTTTGTATCGGTCATCGGCAACGGCCCTGCCCGCAGTTTGAAGAGCGAGAAAGCGCCGCGCTAGACCCGCAGCAGCGCCTGGCGGTCGATCTTGCCGGTGCCGGTCTTGGGCAGTTCGTCGACAAAGCGCACCTCGCGCGGATATTTGTAGGGCAGCAGTCTTGCCTTGACGAAGTCCTGCAGCGTTTTGGTCACCTCGCCGGCATCGAACGCGCCGGCGTTCATCACCACCACCGCCTTCAGGGTCATGCGGCGGTCCGGCAATTCGGCGGCGAACACCGCGCATTCGCGCACCTGCGGATGCTCGGCAAGGCAGAGCTCGACCTCGAGCGGGTAGACCCATTGGCCGGAGATCTTGATCAGATCGTCGGCGCGGCCGCGGAAGAAATGAAAGCCGTCGGCATCGCGCACGAAGCGGTCGCCGGTGTAGATCCATCCGCCATCGCGGATGGTCTCCGCCGATTTGTCCGGCCGGTTCCAGTACAGCGGGGTGTTGGAATCGCCGCGCACCCACAGGATGCCTTCCTCGTCGTCGCCGACTTCGCGGCCGTCCTTGTCCCTCAGCGCGATTTCATAGCCGGGGACGCGAAGGCCGGCCGCGCCCGGCTTTTTGCGGTCCGGCCGGTTCGAGAGGTAGATGTGCAGCACTTCGGTGGAGCCCAGCCCCTCGACGATCTCGATCCCGGTCAGCGCCTTCCAGCCATTGAAAACCTCGACCGAGAGCATTTCCGCCGCCGACAGCGCCATCCGCAACGAGGAAAAATCCGTCTTCGCGGCATCGTCCGCCTTGGTCAGCGCGGTGTAGAGCGTCGGCAGTCCGAAAAACACGGTAGGCCGGAACCGCTCGATCGCCGCAAAGATCGCCGCGGGCCTGGGTTGGCCGGGCAGCAGCAGCGTCGCCGCGCCGGCGGCGAACGGAAAGGTGATCGAGTTGCCGAAGCCGTAGGCGAAGAACATCTTCGGCACCGAAAAGCAGATGTCCGAGGAGTTGAGCTGCAGCACGCCGCGCGCGAACGCGGCCTCGCTATAGGCCATGTCGTGCTGCAGATGGACGATGCCCTTGGGCCGGCCGGTGGAGCCCGACGAATACATCCAGAACGCCATCTCGTTGCGGTCGGTCCTGGCCTCGGCGAGATCGGCGGAGAAGCCGGCCAGCCATGGCCCGGCAATCACCGTCTCCGGCACGGCGTGATCGCCGGCTGCGCCGTTCACCACGACCAGGCTGCGCAGGGCGGTATCCCTGCAGGCCTGCGCATCGAACCGCGAACAGAACTCGGCGTCGGCGACCGCCACGCGGGCACCGGAATCCGAGAGGTAAAACTGCAGCAGATCCGGCGGCGTCAGGGTGTTGATCAGCAGCGGCACGAAGCCGGCGCGAACCGCGCCGAAAAACGCCGCCGGATAGGCCGGGGTATCGTCGAGGAACATCAGGACGCGGTCGCCGCGGTCGAGCCCCAGCGACATCAGGCCATGTCCCCATCGCGAGGCTTGCGCGCAAAGTTCGGCATAGCTGCACGAGCCCGCCGGACCGATCAGTGCCGGGCGGTCGCCGCGGCCGTTCGCAAGATTGTCGAACAGGATGCGGCTGGCGTTGTATTGGTCCGCTACGGCAAAGCCGATCTCCTTCGCCCCCGGGCTGTCGGGCGGGACCTGGTCGGCGATCACGGAGGTCATGGCTTGCCCGCGACCGTCGGCAATGGTCGCCTTGATGCCTCATAGCGCGCCATGAACAAGGGCGACATCGCGCGCAGCCGCCGATCGTCGATCCGTCCCGAACGGGTGATATAGCCGTAGGAAAAATCCATCGGATCCTGCCGCATATGATCCGGGAATCGTTCGTACCAGTCGGCGCTGGCGCGCGCCGCCGCCACCAGCTTCTTGACGATCGGCTGGCGCTCGCTCTGGTAACGGGCGAGGCCGAGCCCAATATCCGGCTCCGCCTCCAGCGCCTTGACCAGCGCGATGGCGTCCTCGATGGCGAGCCGGGTGCCGGAGCCGATGGAAAAATGCGCCGAATGCAGCGCATCGCCGATCAGCACCTTGTTGCCCGACCACCATTGCCGGTTCCAGATCCAGGGGAAATTGCGCCACACCGATTTGTTCGACAACAGCTTGTGGCCGTCGAGCGTCGAAGCGAACACCTGCTCGCAAATGGCTTGCGACTGTTCGACGCTCTTGTCGGCAAAGCCGTAGGCCTGCCAGGTCACGGGGTCGCATTCCACCAGGAAGGTGCTCATGCCGGGCGCGTAGCGATAATGATGGGCGTTGAACGCGCCGAGCTCGGTTTGCACGAAAGTCTGCGACAGCGTCTCGAACCGCTTGGTGGTGCCGTACCAGGCGAATTTGTTGGCGGACCACGACACCGACGTGCCGAAATCGCTCTCGAAGCTGCGGCGCACCAGCGAGTTCAGGCCGTCCGCCGCGACAATCAGGTCGTAACCGGTCAGCCGGTCCACGGACTCCACCGCGGTGTCGTATCGCGGGACAACCCCGACCGAGCGCGTCCGCTGCTGCAGGATGGTCAACAGATCGAGCCGGCCGATCGAGGAAAAGCCGACGCCGTCGATCTCGACGCTGTCGCCGCGCAGGTTCAGGGTGATGTTGTTCCAGCTCTGCATCCGCGGGGCGATGGCGTCGACGGTGTCGGGGTCATCGGCGCGCAGGAATTCAAGCGCCTGCTCGGAGAACACCACCCCGAATCCCCAGGTGGCGCCGGCGGCGTTCTGTTCGAACAGATCGATCTCGGCGTCCGGATGCCGTTTTTTCCAGAGATAGGCGAAATACAGACCCCCGGGGCCGCCGCCGATCACGGCGATACGCATGGTCTTGCTCCCTGTTGGCCGGTCACGCGGACAATTCGTCGTCCTAGCCTGAGTCGCCACTTCAACGTAAGTGAACCGTTGCAAAGGCAGTGACATAAATGTCTTCGCAGGCGGCATCATTTTCGCTTTCGAGTTTCGCCGCAAGCGGATTGTTGCTATTCTCGGATTGCGGAAAGTCTTCCTACCTGCAAAAAGCTCCTTGCATGGCAGCAGGTCTCAGGCAGCGGGACCGATCGGGGCATAGGAATGAAGCCGACGCGTTCACCAGCGGGCAGCAGGCCGACCGTCCCTGCGAGCAACGGGGTTGCCGCGGTCTTTCGGGTGGCTTTTGCGGTGGCGGCGTTCGCGGCGCTGAGCGGCTGCGAACAGAACAGCTTTGTGCCGCCGCCGCCGCCCAAGGTCGATGTCGGCGTGCCGGTGCAGCGCACCATCACCCGGTATCTCGACGCCACCGGCAACACCGCGCCGATCAACACCGTCGATCTGGTGGCGCGGGTGCAGGGCTTCCTGCAGTCGATCAACTATCAGGACGGCGCCTTCGTCAAGCAGGGCACCACGCTGTTCACGATCGAACCCGAGACCTACCGGCTGAAGCTGGAGCAGGCGCAGGCCGCCGAGGCGGGGAGCCAGGCGTCGCTCAAGCAGGCCGAAGCCGACTACAAGCGCCAGGCGGATCTGGTTGCCAGGCAGGCCGTCTCGCAGGCGACGCTGGACCAGTCCACCGCGACGCGCGACAACGCCCAGGCCAATCTGCAGCAGGCTCAGGCCAATACCAGGATCGCCGCGGTCAATTACGGCTATACCAACGTGGTGGCGCCGTTCGACGGCGTCGTCAGCACTCACCTCGTCTCGGTCGGCGAACTGGTCGGCGTCGCTTCGCCGACCCAGCTTGCCACCATCGTGCAGCTCGATCCGATCTATGTGACCTTCAACGTCAACGAGCAGGACGTGCTGCGGATTCGCGCGCAATCAATCCGCAAGGGATTGACCTCGAACGATCTCAAGCAGGTGCCGATCGAGGTCGGGCTGCAGAGCGAATCCGGCTATCCGCACCAGGGCAAGCTGGATTATGCCGCGCCCACGGTCAATCAGTCGACCGGAACGCTCGCGGTGCGCGGTGTGCTGCCGAACGCCGACCGCGTGCTGCTGCCGGGATACTTTGTCCGTGTCCGGGTGCCGCTCGCGCAGCAGCCGGCGGCGCTGCTGGTTCCGGATGCGGCGCTCGGCAGCGACCAGGCCGGGCGTTATCTGCTGGTGGTCAACGGCGACAATGTGGTCGAACAGCGCAAGGTGCAGATCGGCCCCCGCGAAGGCGATTTGCGCGTCATCGACGGCGGTCTGAAGCCCGATGACCGGGTCGTGATCGCCGGGCTGCTGCGCGCGATTCCCGGCCAGAAGGTCGATCCGCAACTGCAGAAGATCGAGCCGACCGCCGCGTCGGCAAACTAGGACCGGGCATGATTTCGAAATTCTTCATCGAACGTCCGGTGCTTTCCAACGTCATCGCGATCCTGATGATCCTGATCGGCGGGGTGGCGCTGTTCAGCCTCGCCGTGGCCCAATATCCCGACGTGGTGCCGCCCACGGTGCAGGTCACCACGCGTTATCCCGGCGCCAGCGCCAAGACCGTCATCGACACCGTGGCGCTGCCGATCGAGCAGCAGGTCAACGGCGTCGAGGGCATGCTCTACATGCAGTCCTACAGCGGCGCCGACGGCACCTACACCCTGACCGTCACCTTCAAGATCGGCACTGACCTCAACTTCGCGCAGGTGCTGGTGCAGAACCGGGTATCGAGCGCGCTGTCGTCGCTGCCGCAGTCGGTGCAGAACCAGGGCGTCACCGTGCAGAAGAAGTCGACGTCGATTCTGCTGTTCGTGACGCTGACGTCCCCGAACGCCACCCATGACAGTCTGTTCCTCAGCAACTACGCCACCATCAGCCTGCGGGACGAACTGTCGCGGCTGCCCGGGGTCGGCAACGTCACGGTGTTCGGCGCCGGCCAGTATTCGATGCGGGTCTGGCTCGATCCGGACCAGCTGCAGGTGCGCGGGCTGATGCCCCAGGATGTCATCCAGGCGATCCAGCAGCAAAGCCAGCAGGTCACCGCCGGTCAGGTCGGGATGCCGCCGACGCCGGCCGGCCAGGCCTTCCAGTACACCATCAACGTCAACGGACGGCTCGACGACGCGCCGGACTTCGCCGACATCATCGTCAAGACCGGCAACAATGGCGATGTCACACGGGTGCGCGACGTCGGCTCGGTCGAACTGGGAGCCCAGACCTACAGCCAGGTGTTCTCGCTCAACAACAAGCCGGCCACCGGCATCGGCGTTTTCCAGTCGCCCGGCGCCAATGCGCTGGATGTGGAGAAGGCGGTCGGCAAGAAGATGGCCGCATTGGCCAAAAGCTTCCCGCCGGACGTCAAATACGACACGCCGTTCGACACCACCAAATTCGTCGCGGCGTCGATCGCGGAGGTCTACAAGACGCTGATCGAGGCCGGCCTGCTGGTTCTGGTCGTGATCCTGGTATTCCTGCAGGACTGGCGCGCGATGCTGGTTCCGGCGACCACCGTGCCGGTGACCATCATCGGCGCGTTCGCCGCGATGGCGGCGCTGGGCTTCACCATCAACCTGTCGACCTTGTTCGCGATCGTGCTCGCGATCGGCATCGTGGTGGACGACGCCATCGTCGTGGTCGAGGGCGCCGCCCACAACATCGAAAAGGGCATGTCGGGCCACGATGCCGCGATCAGCGCGATGGATCAGCTGTTCGCGCCGATCGTCGGCATCACGCTGGTGCTGGTCTCGGTGTTCCTGCCCGCAGCTTTCCTGCCGGGACTGACCGGGCGCATGTATGCGCAGTTCGCGCTGGTGATCGCCGCCACCGCGCTGCTCAGCGCGGTCAATGCGGCGACGCTGAAACCGACGCAATGCGCGCTGTGGCTGCGACCCGCGGTGCCGCTGGAAAAGCGCAACTGGTTCTATCGCGGCTTCAATTCGCTCTATGGCCGGCTGGAGAAGCGCTATGCCGGACTGATCGGCCGCATGGTGGCGCACAGCAATCTGTCGGTGATCGTGGCCCTGGTGCTGATCGGCATCGGGTTCTATGGCCTGTCGCGGGTGCCGACCGGCTTCATTCCGATCGAGGACCAGGGCTACCTGCTGGTCGCGGTGCAGTTGCCCGACGGCGCCTCGCTCGACCGCACCCAGCAGGTACTCGAGCAGGTCAGCGAAATCTCGGGCAAGACGCCCGGGGTCGAACGGGTGATCAGCATTGCCGGCATCTCGGCGCTCGACAGCAGTTCGAGCCTTGCCAATGCCGGCGTCGGCTACCTGATCCTGAAGGAGTGGAGCGAGCGTGGTCCGGGCCAGGACCTGCGCTCGCTGTTCGTCGGCCTCAACCAGAAACTGTCGGCGATTCCGCAGGCGAGAATCCTGGTGATCCCGCCGCCGCCGATCCAGGGCATCGGCAACGCCGCCGGCTTCGCCATGCAGGTTGAGCTGCGCGACGGCAATTCCGACTTCGGCAAGCTGCAGGCCATCACCAACGCCATCGTCGCCAGTGCCCAGACGCAAAGCGCGCTGCAGCGCGTCAGCTCGCCGTTCCGCTCCATGGTGCCGCAGTTCGACGTCGAGGTCGATCGCATCAAGACCCAGACCCTGCATGTCACGACCGACCAGGTATTCTCGACGCTGTCGTCCTATCTGGGCGCGTCCTATGTCAACCAGTTCACCAAGTTCGGCCGCACCTTCCAGGTCTATGTCCAGGCCGACGCGAAGTATCGCCTGAGCCCGCGCGACATTGAAAAACTGATGGTGCGCAACCAGCAGGGCGACATGATCCCGCTCGGCACGCTGGCCACCATCACGCCGTCGGTGGGCCCCTCGCTGATCAGCCTGTACAATCTCTATCCGTCCTCGACGATCATCGGCCTGCCGGCCCAGGGCTTCAGCTCCGGCCAGTCGATGGCGCTGATGGAAGAGATCGCCGACAAGACCTTGCCGCCGGGCACCGGCTATGAGTGGACGGCGATGTCGTACCAGGAAAAGGCCGTCGGCGGACAGATCTACTACGTGTTCGGGCTGGCCATGCTGCTCGTCTACCTCGTGCTGGCCGGACAATATGAGAGCTGGTATGCCCCGATTGCGGTCATCCTGGCGGTGCCGCTGTCGCTGCTGGGGCCGATGGCGGTGCTGACCGGACTGCAAATCGACAACAACCTCTACACCCAGATCGGATTGATCCTGCTGATCGCGCTCTCGGCCAAGAACGCCATCCTGATCGTCGAGGTGGCGCTCGAGCTCCATGTCCGCGAGCGCAAGCCGCTGCTGGAATCGGCGGTCGAGGCGGCCCGGGCCCGGTTTCGGCCGATCCTGATGACGTCGTTTGCGTTCATCCTCGGCGTCGCGCCGCTGGTGGTCGCCACCGGCGCCGGCGCCAGCGCGCGCAAATCGATCGGAATCACCGTCTTCAGCGGCATGCTGGCTTCGACCTGCCTCGCGGTGCTGTTCGTGCCGGTGTTCTTCGTGGTGGTGCAGCGGTTCGAGAACTGGCTTGCGGCGCGCAAGCGCAAGACCGCAGGGCACCAGACGGTCCCGCCGGCCGAAGCCAACCAGCTGAGGCCTTGAGCCTGCGCTGCCGGCGAGAGCATTTCACCCCGCGAAGGCGCTGGGAATCTTCGGTTCGGGCTGCAGCCATCTTCGCATCGCGGGGCTCAGGCAAGCGCATGAGTTTTTCCGTCGCCGTGCCTCGGATAAAGCCGGAAGTGTTCGGCGCAGCCAAGCTAGCTGCCGGTTCCAGGTCGCCTCATCAAGAAGTTGCGAACGCGTGCAGGCGCCGGACGAACCATGTTTTGGCGCCCCAATAAATTACGACCGCGCGGAAGGTTAATCTCGGCACACGACTTTTGCTGGAACGATCAAGCGCGCCCGTCGTTCGCTTAATTCAACGAAAGGAAAACCCCATGAAAATTACGACAATCGTTTTGGCTTCAGTTCTCGCGGTCAGTTCCAGCATGGCTTTCGCCGCCGGTGGCGGCGGCGGTGGCGGAGCGGGCGGTGGCGCCGGTGGTGCGGGCGCCGGTGCCAGCGGAGCAGCCGGTGCGAGCGGAACCGCGGGTTCGACCGGCGCCGGGCCGAGTTCGATGGGCGGAAGCTCCGGCACCACGGGCATGGGCACCGGCAGCAGCTCATATGGCGGCACGGGAACAAACCCCGGCACGACCAACATGAATCCGTCCGGAAGCACGGTGGGGCCGAATTCCTCGCCGAGCGGGTCGACGCTGACGCCGAACAGTTCCGGTTCCGGCACGAACCGTTAAGTAAACTGGAAAGCCCCGCTCCGGCGGGGCTTTCTTTTACGCTTCCTGGAACGTGGCTGCTTGTTCATTCTTGACGCGCACCAGCTTGCGCAGCCGGCATCAAGCCGCCTTCACAACCTGATCATCCGCTTGCCGCGGTTTTCTCCCGCCAGCAATCCGATCAGCGCCCTTGGCGTGTTCTCGAGACCATGGATGACGTCCTCCTTGACCTTCAGCTTGCCGGAGGCGACCCAGGATTGCAGATCCGACAGCGCCTCTTCGCGCTGATCCATGAAGTCCATCACGATGAAACCCTGCATGATGAGCCGCTTCACCACGATCAGGCCGGGCACGCCGCGTGGCCCATGCGCCGATGGCACGCCGTCATATTGCGAGATCGCGCCGCAGCAGGCGATACGGCCGCGGTTGTTCATCTGCGCCAGGCACGCCTCGAGAATCTCGCCGCCGACATTGTCGAAATAGACATCGATGCCTTTCGGCGCCGCGGCCTTCAGCGCCTTGAATACAGCGCCGTCCTTGTAATCGACCGCGGCGTCGAAGCCGAGTTCGGATGTCAGCCAGTTGCACTTGTCCTTGCCGCCGGCAATGCCGACCACGCGGCACCCCTTGATCTTGGCGATCTGGCCGACGATCGATCCGACCGAGCCGGCGGCAGCCGAGACCACGACGGTCTCGCCGGCTTTCGGCTTGCCGACATCGAGCAGCCCGAAATAGGCGGTGAGGCCGGCGATCCCGTAGACGCTCAGGAGATGCGTCATCGGCTCGACCTTCGGCATCCTGGTCAGGTGCCTGGCGGCGACCGCGGCGTAATCCTGCCAGCCGGTATCGCCGAACACGATGTCGCCCGGCGCAAGGCCCGGCGCTTTGGACGACACGACTTCGGCGATGCCGCCGCCGGCCATCACCGTGTTGGGCTCGACCGCCGCGCGATAGGTCGCGCCGTGCATCCAGGCCCGGTTGGCGGCATCGAGCGAAATGTAGCGCACCCGCAGCAATGCCTCGCCATCCGCCGGCTCCGGGATCGCAGAACTGGACATTTTGAAATGCTCGGGGCCGAGTTTCCCGGCCGGCTTTTCCACCAGCAAAACCTGGCGATTGACGGTGTCGTTCATGGTATTCCCTCCGTTGGCGTATCGGCGCTTGATGCAGCAGAGCGCGTGTCAATCGCCCGCCGGCACGGTCTTTGCTCTGTGCCGGACGCTAGTCGGCAGCCCCGCATTTAACAACGGGAACATTGTGGCAAACCGCCCCGGGCGGCCGGGCGTGTTGCGCCGCTTCCAGAATCTGCCAGACTTGGTGACGCCGGGAAAACTTGCGGGGAAAGAAAAAATGTCCAACAGGTTTACGCAATATATTCTGATCGCGATGGCGCTCGGCGTGGCGATGGGTGCGCTGGTTTTCAACTATCTGCCGGACACCCGGGCGGATATCGCGGCTGACGTGAACCTGATCGCGATGCTGTTCCTGCGCCTGATCAAGATGATCATCGCACCGCTGGTGTTCGCCACCCTGGTCGGCGGCATCGCCCATATGGGAGGCGGCGCGCGGTTGGGGCGGATCTTCGCCAAGACCATGGGCTGGTTTGTCAGCGCGTCGTTCGTGTCGCTCCTGCTCGGCCTGGTGATGGTCAATCTGCTGCAGCCGGGCGCCAATTTCCCCGGCACCCTGCCGGACAAGGCGCAGTCGACCGGGCTGCCGGTATCGGCGTTCTCGCTGGAAAAATTCCTCACCCACCTGGTTCCGACCTCGATCGCCGACGCCATGGCGCAGAACGAGATCCTGCAGATCGTGGTTTTCGCGGTGTTCTTCTCGGTCGCGCTGGGCGCGATGCCGGAGCGCTCCAGGCAGATGCTTTCGCTGATCGACGACCTCGGCCACATCATGCTGAAGGTCACGAGCTATGTGATGAATTTCGCGCCGATCGCGGTCTGGGCGGCGATCATGGCGACGGTGTCGAAGAACGGCCTCGGCGTGCTGTGGAAGCTGGTCGTCTTCATGGGCGGATTCTATCTCTCGCTGATGCTGCTGTGGGGCATTCTCGTCATCGTCGGTTTCGTGGTGATCGGACCGAGATACGGGCACTTGCTGCGGCTGATCCGCGAACCGCTGATGATCGCGTTCTCGACCGCGAGTTCGGAGGCCGCCTATCCGAAGACGCTCGAGGGCCTCAACCGCTTCGGCGCCTCGTCGCGAATCTCGAGCTTCGTGCTGCCGCTCGGCTATTCGTTCAATCTCGACGGCACCATGATGTATTGCACATTTGCCAGCATTTTCATCGCCCAGACCTACCGCATCGAGATGTCGCTCGGCACCCAGTTCGCGATGCTCGCGACATTGATGATCACCTCGAAAGGGGTCGCCGGCGTTCCCCGCGCCTCATTGGTGGTGATCGCCTCGACGCTCGGCCAGTTCGGCATTCCGGAGGCCGGCCTGTTGATGATCATGGGGATCGATACCTTCCTCGACATGGGACGCAGCGCCACCAATGTGATCGGCAACTCGCTCGCCACCTCGGTGGTGGCGAAGTGGGAAGGCGAACTGGCGCCCGAGCACGCGCTCGGTCCCGATGACGTGGTGCCGCCGACCATGATCCCGGGCGAGATCCCGGTCATGGCCGGCCATTGATCGGCGCGGGCGATACGCCGGATGATGGCAAGCGCGCCGCAGCTCGAGGACACCTTCAAGGCGCTGGGCGATGGCGAAGGGAGCAGCGAGTAGAATGACGGCGGAGCGGCGTCGGCGGAGCCAAAGCTGACGCGCGTGAGGCGGTTTGCTTGCGCCAGGCCGCCAGAACCGCCCTTCGGACGATTCCGGCCCTCGCAAGATGCAGCCGATTCAGTAGCAGCTGCGCGGATCGACCTGCACGTACTGGCCGGACGGATACTTGTAATAGCAGACGCCCTGGGACAAATAGTAACCGGGCCGCTGCGCGGCCTGCGCCCCGACGATCGCGCCGGTCGTGCCGCCGGCGATCGCACCGATCGCGGCACCAACCGGCCGGCCGGTCAACAGGCCGCCAAGCAGGCCGCCTACGACGGCGCCGCCGACCGCGCTGGCGGCGGGGTCCGGTGGGGGCGGCGGAGGCGGTGGTGCATAGGCCACGGGCGGCGGCGGGTAGCCTCCTGGCGGCGGCGGATAGTAGCCATCGGCGACGGGCGGCCCATCCGGACCGGCATCTTCGTCGACCACCTCGACGTCGGAAACATAGGCGGGCGGCCCCTCCATCGGCTGCGGATAGAAATACCAGGCGCCGCCGACATCCCACCACCAGCCGTCGCGTCCGTTGCGCATTTCATGATGCCAGCGTCCGCCTTCCCAGGCGAGGCGGCCGTGATAGGCATGGCCGCCGAAATTGTGCGACGGCAATGGTCCCCGTGCGAAGTGACCGGCCTGCGGACCTCGGCCCGGCACCGGTCCCGGATGTCCGGGTCCCGGGTGGACCGCCTGCACTCCCGGCCTGCCCGGAGCGCCTTTGACAGGAGGATGGTTGGGTTCCTGCGCCTGTGCCGACAGCGCCAGCACCGAGAGAATCGATACCAGCGGAAACACGATTCGAGAGCGCCTGGACGTTTTCATCTTCACACTACCTCCATTGGTGCTGCCGTGGTCCTGGAAAGCATGCCGCAATGGCGCCATCCTGACGGGGTTCGTCGCCTCGCCGCGGGACCGGGCCTTCGCGTGGACCGATCGCGTCGGCGATATTGCTGACGGGGTTGGCCGGTTTTGTCTCGTTACAAATCTGTAAGATCGACGAGTTCTCGCCTTGATTCCATTGCATCTCATCGCACCTTTTGACGTCGCTGGATAGCTGGCGCGTGTCGCTTCTGGCTCGATTGCGGCGGAGGCAGACATCGACGCAAGGCGCGAGCATGGCTCGCGAATCGTTCCCGGCCGTCCGTCAGGGCTTGATGCTGAGCGCCGACTTGGCCGCGTTGATGGTGCTGGCGAAAGCCGCCTTGGTTTTACCGGCGATGGTGCCGGCCTCATAGGTCGGGCCGCTGGTGAAGCCGGTTTTGGGTCGGCCTGCAATGGCCGATTGGGCCTTGGACAAGGCGTCGGTAAAGCTCGAGGTTGCCGAGCTCGCGGCCTTGCCCAGATCGGAGGTCTGCTTGGTGACGTAGGCGGCTGCCGATGAGGCCACGGATGATATGTCGGTCATGCGATGCTCCCTGCTCGGCGGGACCATCAGCTCGGAATGGTTAACCGATCATTAACGCTCGGAAGTGCCTGTCGAGGCATCAGAAAAATTTCAGATCCTGCGCAAGGCCGCCTTGCGCCGCGACCGCATATTCAATGGCAAGAAACAATCCGCCGGCGACGTATATTTTCCGATCGCCCGACGCGGCGAGCGATGCGCTGAGATGAACGGCTTCCTCGATCGAAGCCGCGATATGAACGACCGCCCGCGGATTGGACCTGCGCGCCGCCGCGGCGATGGTCGCCGCGGTTGCGCCCTTGTGATGCGCGGCCGTGCAGATGATGGTGTCGAATGACGGCGCCAGCAAACCGACGATCTCCTCGGCCTTCTTGTCGAAGGAAACGCCGGCCACCAGAATCCAGCCATCGGCGCCATGGATCGCCTTGAGGCTGGCGAGCGATTGCCGGATGCCGTCGGGCGTATGGCCGACATCGATCACGGTCAACGGATGCTGCCGAATCACCTCGAGCCGGCCGGGCCAGCGCGCATCGCGCAGCCCCGATCTCACCGCGGTTTCGATCCCGGCTGGCGTATCCTGCGGCCGCGCCTGGCGCAGCCATAACAGCAGCAAGGTGATCGCGATGGCGGCGTTGTTGAATTGAAAGGCTCCCGGCAGGCCGGTTTCGAGGCCCCGGAAATCGCAGCCTTCGAACCGGAAATCGAAGCGCTGCGGGGTGGCCGAGAGGGACTCGCCGGCAATTCCGACCTGGTCGCGGACAAACAGCGAGGTGATGTCGCGATACCGGTTATATTCGACCAGGTGCGGCCGCAGGCTCCGGCAATTTTCGCCGTAGACGATGCTGCCGCCGGCGGCGCAGGCGTCGCTCTTGTCGGATGCGATCAACTCCAGGGAATTGCCGAGCAGTTCGACATGCTCGTAGTCGACCGAGGTCACGCAGGCGACGCCTGCGCCGACCAGGCGTACCGGATCATAGCGGCCGCCGATGCCGGCCTCGAACACCGCGAAATCGCATTGTCGCTCCTGAAAATGCAGGCAGGCCAGCGCGAACAGCGCCTCGAAGGCACCAAACCGTTGCCGGCGCCGCAGCGAGATGGCTGATATCGCGGCTTCCACCCGCCGCACCAGGCGCACCAGGGCATCATCCTCGATCGGCACGCCATCGATCTGGACTCGTTCGTTGAAGACGCGCAGGTGCGGCGAGGTGAAGAGCCCGGTGCGCAAGCCGTGGGCGCGAGCGATGCCGGCGCACAGCGCCGCCGTGCTGCCTTTGCCGTTGGACCCGGTGACGACGACCGAGATCCGGGACAGCCAGCTGCGGTCCACAGCCACGGCGTCGAGCAACTCCGCCATTCGGGCCAGGCACACGCCGTCACCATATTTCGGAAGATCAAACACCGAGCAACCCCAGGGCGGAAAATGTGTGCCGCCAGATCTTGAGGATGAGATCGCCGCGGCCGGACTGCTCCAGCAGCCGGATCGAGGGGTTGGAGTTCACCTCGATGACCGCAGCCGCAGCCGGATCTCCGCCAATGCCGGTAAACAGATCGACGCCGGCCACGCGAAGGCCGAGCGCGGTGGCTGCCCTTCTCGCCAGGTTCGCCGCGGCCGGCGAAGGGGTGGCCTCAAGCACCATGGTCCCGCCGGCGCTGAGATTCATCCGCCCCGCAAGTTCGCAACGCTCGCCCTCGGCTGGCACCGCGTCCAGCGGCACGTCGTGCGCGACGGCCACCGGTGACAGGCCGCGGGATCGCAAGCCCGCGTTATGCATGGCGAGCAGATCGCGGATCGGGCGCACGCCGTCACCCGCCAGGTAGGGCGGATATTTGCGCGCGGCATAGACGACCTCGTCGTCGAGCAGAAAAATCCGGCTTTCGATGCCGGCCACGATCGGCTGGACCAAGATCGAGTCGTAATATTGCGAAACCTCGCCGAGGTAGCGAACCAGCGTTGCTTCGTCGTGAACGGCCACGGCGAAATCGCCGCGCGAGCCGAGCAGTGGCTTGACGAAGGCCGCTCCGCCCAGCTTCTGAAAATGCTGCAACGCGTCCTCGCGCTCGTGCCCGGCCGCGCGGCTGGCGCGATGCCGGTCGTGCAGGAAGAAATACTGGCCGCCGAGGGTCGGAAGGCCGGCGCCTTCAAGGATGACGTTGGTGAAATATTTGTCCGAGGCCAGCGTTGCGGCGGTGGCGTTGTTTTGCGGGTACCACGAACATCGCCCGGCGCCGAAATGAACGGTCTTGTCGCGCGAGGCGACGCCGAACACCAGCCCGCTGCCGCCGTCGATGTCGCGAAACGAAAGACCAAATTCGGCGCAGGCGAATTCCGCATAGACCGATTGGTCCGGATAGCCACTCGGCTTTCCCGATCGAAATTGTCCTGGGCTCTGCATGCGTTATCCGGCGGTCTGTGGTTCGAACACTAAAGCTTGATATCCCGGATGCGGTGCAGCATCCGTGGCACAGCGAACCTCGCTTTAGCAACAAGCATTGTTGATGGCGCAGTCCGGATTTTGGCTGCTATAAGGCGGCCGAACGTCGCGCGACCTTGTCAGCGCGTCGACACCGGGAGCGACCGAGGCCTTGTCCGTATCCAACCCTGCCGGCCGGACCAGAACCGCCTTTGTGCTCGCTGGCGGCGGCAGTCTTGGCGCCATCCAGGTGGGCATGATGCATTCGCTGGCCGCCCATGGAATTTCCGCGGATATGGTGGTCGGCTCCAGCGTTGGTGCCCTGAACGGCGCCTATTATGCCGGCGATCCGACGCTCAGGGGCATGCTGCAGCTGGAGACCATCTGGCGGGGATTGACGCGACATGACGTCTTCCCGGTCACCTGGCGGACCCTGCTGGGATTTCTCTGGCGCCGCGACTTCCTGATTCCGCATGACGGGATCGAGAAGCTGATCGACGACTATCTGCCCTATCGCAATCTGCAGGATGCCAAGCTGCCGGTTCATATCGTCACCACCGATCTTGTCACCGGCGACAGCGTGGTGCTGTCGGAAGGGTCGGCCGCCCAGGCGATCATCGCTTCGACCGCGATCCCCGGCGCATTCGCACCGGTTCGATACAAGGATTTCTATCTCGCCGACGGCGCGATATCGAGCAACACGCCGATCAGGGTCGCAGTGGCCAAGGGTGCGAACCGGCTGATCATCCTGCCGACCGGCTACGCCTGCGCAACGCAGACGCCGCTGACCGGCGCGGTCGCCAATGCCCTGCATGCGCTGACGCTGCTGATCGCGCGGCAATTGGTCAGCGAACTGGAAAGTCTTGCCCCCGATGTCGAATATTTCGTGGTGCCACCGCTCTGTCCGCTCGTTGGATCGCCCTATGATTTCTCGCGAACCACCGAGCATATCGAGCGCGCCGTCCGCAGCACCGATACATGGCTGGCACGAAACGGCCTGGAGAAAGGCGGGATTCCCGACGCAATGCGCCCGCACAGTCATTGAACCCTTCGCCAACCAGGCACGCTGCACTGCAAAAAGAAAGCCCCGGTCGCAGTCACGCTTGCCCCCGGGCCGATTGATTCGGCCCCGCCCGATTGGCTAGCCTCGCGGCCGCCATCTGTCATATCCATGACCGGTACGCCGGATATCGTGTACAGCTGGTTCGGATAGGTCGGTCAGGCTTTCGTCTGCCGGCAGGAATTCGGCGGAATCTGCCCGAGGGGTCTCATGGAAACGCTGCTGCTTCCGTTCTCGCCACGCTTCATCGTGCTGACGATTTGCGGCGTTGTCACCGCATTGCTTCTCGGAATCGGGATCGTCGATCACAAGGCGTTCGATCTGGTGCTGATCCCGATGTTGATTTTCGCGGCGCTCACCTTGCTCGGCGTTCGCGATCTGCTGCAGAAGAGTCACGCGGTGCTGCGAAACTATCCGATATCGGCGCATATCCGGTTCCTGCTGGAGGAGATCAGGCCGGAGATGCGGCAGTACTTCTTCGAGAGCGAGAAGGACGGCATGCCGTTCAGCCGCGACACCCGCGCCGTGATCTATCAGCGCGCCAAGATGGTGCTCGACAAGCGGCCGTTCGGCACCCAGGAGGATGTCTATCGCGAGGGCTATGAATGGATGCACCATTCGGTCGCGCCAAAACCTCATGCCGACGAGAAATTCCGCGTCACCATCGGCGGACCGGATTGCAGCAAGCCGTATTCGGCATCGGTGTTCAATATTTCGGCGATGAGCTTTGGCGCGCTCAGCCCCAACGCGGTACGCGCGCTGAACGCAGGTGCCAAAAAGGGCGGTTTTGCGCATGATACCGGCGAGGGCGGCGTCAGTCCGTACCATCGCGAGAACGGCGGCGATCTGATCTGGGAAATCGGCTCCGGATATTTCGGTTGCCGCAACCGCGACGGCTCGTTCAATCCGGAAGAATTCGCGCGCGTCGCGGCCGACGATCAGATCAAGATGGTCGAACTCAAGGTCAGCCAGGGCGCCAAGCCCGGACATGGCGGGGTGCTGCCGGCGGCGAAGGTGTCGGAAGAGATTTCCCGGATCAGGGGCGTTGCCATGGACGAGGACTGCATCTCGCCGGCGTCGCACAAGGCCTTTTCGACCCCGCTGCAAATGATGGCCTTCATCGGAGAGATGCGGCGGCTGTCCGGCGGCAAGCCCGCCGGATTCAAGCTGTGCATCGGCCATCCCTGGGAGTTTCTGGCGATCTGCAAGGCGATGATCCAGACCGGAATCTATCCGGATTTCATCGTGGTCGACGGCAATGAGGGCGGCACCGGGGCCGCTCCGCTGGAATTCATGGATCATCTCGGCATGCCGATGCGCGAGGGGGTCAATTTCGTGCACAACGCGCTGGTGGGCATCAATGCGCGCGATCGGATCCGGATCGGCGCCGCGGGAAAGATAGCCACCGCCTTTGACATGGCGCGCGCCATGGCGATCGGCGCTGACTGGTGCAACTCGGCGCGGGGCTTCATGTTTTCACTGGGCTGCATCCAGTCGCTGAGTTGCCACACCGACCGCTGTCCGACCGGGGTCACCAGCCAGGACCCCTCGCGCAATCGGGCGCTGGTGGTGCCGCACAAGGCCGAGCGGGTCTACAATTATCACCACGCCACCTTGCACGCGCTGGCCGAACTGATCGCCGCCGCGGGGCTCGAGCATCCGCAACAGATGCGGCCGATCCATTTCTCGCAGCGTACATCCACCACCGAGGTGCGCTCGTTCGCGCGACTCTATCCGTCGCTTCGCCCGGGCGAGCTGATCGACGGCACCAGCGATCCGCGCTTTCGCGAAGCCTGGTCGATGGCGCGGGCGGAGACATTCTCCGCCGCCGGTTAGGCTGCCGCCGGCGTCGTTGCGGAAGTCGCCCGGACGAACGGCGTCAATGCGGGTTTTCGAGGCTGAACAATTCCGACTGTTCATCATAGGCGAACAGCTCGGCATAGCGGGCCCAGGACACGATCGTCTTCAGGGTTTCATCCGCGGATTCCTCTGACATGTAATCCTCGAGCTCGTTGCGGAAGCGCGCCTCGGGGGCGGTGTGCGAGGGCCGCTCATCGAGCACGCGGCGGATCAGGCCCATCACCGGAACATAGTTGATGAGATGTTCGGCGAACAGCTTCTTGCGGGCGTCGGTTTCGAGGTGAGCGAAGCGCATGCCGGAATCCGTCAGCATCAGATCGCCCTCGCTCAATTGCGCGAAGCGCAGCAATTGCAGCGCCTCGCCGAGGTGGAATATCTCGTCGGCTTCGAGCTGCAGGCTGTTGGCCAGCACCGGCAAATCGGCGTGCCCGTTATAGGGCGGCCCGGCGAGCGTTTCGATCAGGCCGGAAAGCACGTTGGACGAGACGTGATTGAGGACCATTCCGACGCCGGTACCCTGAATGCCTTCGATGGCGGGCGTGCGGGCCTCGGCGCGCTGGGTCATGCGGGCATAGATGCTGTCGACCAGCTGGCGGAACGTCGGATCGAGACGGTTGCGCGGGTGCGGCAGCTCCACCTTGATCTCGGCGGCGACGCGACCGGGATTGGAGGAAAATACCAGGATGCGGTCGCACATCAGCACCGCCTCTTCGATGTTGTGCGTCACCATCAGCACTGACTTGATCGGCAGCCGGCCTTCGATCCACAGGTCGATCAGGTCGGTGCGGAGTGTCTCGGCGGTCAGCACATCGAGCGCTGAAAACGGCTCGTCCATCAAAAGCAGGTCGGGATGCACGACCAGGGCCCGCGCAAAGCCGACGCGCTGCCGCATGCCGCCCGACAGCTCCTTGGGATAAGCCGATTCGAAACCATCGAGACCGATCAGGTCGATCGCCGCCAGCGCCCGGGTGCGGCGCTCGGCGCTCTCGATGCCGAGTGCCTCCAGGCCCAATTCGACGTTCTGCAGGACGGTGAGCCACGGGAACAGTGCGAAGGATTGAAATACCATGGCGACGCCGTTCGGCGGCCCGACGATGGTTTCGCCACGGCATTTGGCGTCGCCCGAGGATGGCGCAATCAGGCCGGCAATGATGCGCAGCAGCGTCGATTTGCCGGAGCCGGACCGGCCGAGCAGGCCGACAATCTCGCCGGCGCGGATCGTCAGATCCACCTTCTCGAGCACCAGCAGATCCTCGCCGCTGCCTTTCGGAAACGAACGGCAGACACCGCGGATGTCGAGCAGGCTGGACTGGTTGATGATATCGAGCATGAGTTTCCCCTTGGTCAGCCGAGGCGAAGACGACGCTCTCCGAAGGCGTAAAGCGGCCTCCAGAGCAGCCGGTTGAAAAGCGTTACCAGGATGCACATGATCGCGATGCCGAGAACCACCCGGGGGAAGTCTCCGGCTTCGGTCGCGGTCGCAATATAGGCGCCGAGGCCCGTGGCCGTCAGATGGGTGTCGCCCCAGCTGGCGACTTCGGCGACAATGGAAGCGTTCCATGACCCACCGGACGCAGTGATGGCGCCGGTGATGTAGTAGGGAAAAATACCGGGCAGGATGACCTTGATCCACCACCGCCATCCCTTGAGGTGGAAGCTGCCGGCGGCCTCGCGCAGGTCGGTCGGGAAGGCGCTGGCGCCCGCGATCACGTTGAACAGGATGTACCACTGGGTTCCCAGAATCATCAGCGGGCTGAGCCAGACATTGGCATTCAGGCCGTAGCGTACGATCACCACCACGAACACCGGGAATGCGAGATTGGCCGGGAACGCCGCCAGGAACTGCGCCAGCGGCTGGATGCGCTCGGCGAGCTTCGGCCGCAGTCCGATCCAGACCCCGACCGGCACCCAGATCAGCGTCGCACACGCAATCAGCACCATGACGCGCAACAGCGTGACCAGGCCGTAGCCGATGGCGCTGAAGACGTCGGACAGGCCCAACGTAACCGACAGGTATTCATAGGCCTGCCATGCCGCCGCGCTGGTGCTGGCGACGACGATCGCAAGCCAGAGGGCATCGACCAGGCGCGATGGCGGGCCTTTTATTTTCTGGGTCATCTTCAATGCGCCGGGCAGCGCGATATGCAGGTTCGAGACCACCTTGTTGAAGGCCGAGAACGGCAAGGACAGCGCACGCAGCGCGCGGGTCCGCCGAAACAGATCGAGCATCCAGGATTCCGGTGCCGTCGCCGAGGCGGTCTGCTCGAACCGGAATTTGTCGGCCCAGGCCACCACCGGCCGAAACAGCAACTGGTCATAGGCGATGATGACAAGAAGCATGGTCAAAATCGCATAACCGATCGCGGGCAGGTTCTGCTTCTGTATGGCCAGTGCGACGTAAGAGCCGATGCCGGGCAGCGTGACCGTGGTGTTGCCGACGGTGATCGCTTCCGATGCCACCACGAAGAACCAGCCGCCGGACATCGACATCATCGTGTTCCAGATCAGGCCCGGCATTGCGAACGGCACGTCGAGGCGCCAGAACCGCTGCCATCCGCTCAGGTGAAAGCTCAAGGAGGCTTCTTCGAGGTCCTTCGGCACGTTGCGGATCGACTGGTACAGGCTGAACGTCATGTTCCAGGCCTGGCTGGTGAAGATCGCGAACACGCAGGCGAGCTCGGCGCCGATCACGCGGCCGGGAAACAAGTTCATGAAGAACACGACGGTGAAGGTCAGAAAGCCGAGGATCGGCACCGACTGCAGGATATCGAGCAGCGGGATCAGCACCATCTCGGCGCGCCGGCTCTTGGCGGCAAGCGCGGCGTAGCCGAAGGTGAAGACGATCGAGCAGACGATCGCCAGCAGCATCCGCATCGTGGTTCGCAGCGCATAGGCCGGAAGATTGGTCGGATCGAGCGACACCGGCGCGACCTCGAGCGCCGACAACGGCGCCGTGGTCTGCTCGCCACCGTATACGATCAGCACCATGGCGCCGATCACCAGGATCAATGCGACGGCGTCCCAGATGTTGGGCCGTAGCGCCTGCCCCAGCGCCGCCGGGCGAAAATCCAAAAGGGTCATCAGAGCCGCCTTGTCTAGAATTCGCCGTGCAAACGGCCAGAGAAGATGGAGACAGGTCCACGGTCGGCGTTATAGGCGGGGTTTACGAACAGTTGATAGTCGGGGGTAAGCGTAAAATTCCTGTCAATCGCATAGGCGTAATAGGCTTCCAGAATCTGCTCGGGGCGGCAATCGAGCTTGCCGTCGCCGATCAGCGGGCCGCGGCCGCCGGCAGCGAGGAAGTCCCGGTTGGCCTCGGACAGACCATTGATCGTGCCGCCGAGGCCGATGGTGTCGCCGGGCCGCCCCCGGGAGCTGCCCTTGATCGACAGGCCGCGAGCGCAAAACAGCGACAATTCCCCGAGGCGGGCACCCAGGCGGAATTTTCATTGCAGAAGCCATCCTCGGACACCAGTGGTTTTTGAGACGCATTCTGCTCGGCTCCGGGCCCATCGGACGCGCTAATATTGCGTATGCAGGCGAAAGCCGAGCACGGAAACAGGACCGCGGTCGCGATTGTAGGCCGGGTTGACGATGAACTGATAATCGAGCGTGATTTTCGACCAAAACACCGGAAAGCTGTAATAGGTCTCGAGGATCTTCTCGTTGCCGGGATTTGGCAGCATGCCGTCGCCGACCAGAATCCCGAGCCCGCCGGCATTCAGATAGGCCTCGTGCTCGGGAGAAATTCCATTGATGACGCCGGCAAAACCGAAGGTGTCTTCATCCCGCCCCCATTGCTTTCCCGACACCGAGAGGCCGGCCGCGACGGTGCGGTCGACGTCGGTGAATTCATAGGGTTCGATATCGCCATTGGCGAGGCCGGCACGAACGAACAGGCCGACATTGGTCACGAGTTGCTGCTCCAGATTCATGCTGATGCCGCCGCGGCTGGTATAGGTTCGCACGGCCGCGGTGCTGGCGGGGCCTCCCGTCAGGGCGGCCAGTTGGATGGCGTCCTCGAAGCTTCCCATCCGTCCGCGAGTCAGAAATCCGGTAATCGCCAGTTTGCCGGGTTGGTCCCAGATCGTATAGCGACGTTCGATTTCGCCGATCCACTGGAACTGGCCGAACGTCGGGTCCAGCGCCGTGGTGTTCGGAGCGATCGACATGTCGAACAGGCCCGCGCGCAGGGTCCAGGGTCCTTGATACCATTCGGCGGCGGCGCCGACCGTATAGGCCCATGCATCTGCGGCATAATCGAACGTTCCGGTGTCGAGCACGGTCCAGTTGAGGAAATCGCCGCGCGGATCATGGGCGTATTTGTTGTTGTCGAAGACGTCCACCGCGCTGAATTTCCCGATGGTGAACACCAGCCGATCCGAGGTTTGCGTTCCGGAAAACTGGTTCTGCCCGGCATCGACTTTCTGGACGTCGCCGCCGAGGTCGATGGTCTGTCGCAGAAACGCCCGCTGCAGTCGCGTATACGGATAATCCGCGCCGACCTTGTAGGCCTCGCCGCTGGGAAAGCCGGCAACGCCGACCGATCCGCTCAGTCCAAAGCCCTGATCGATTTCCGGATTGACCCAGGCCTCGGCGCCTTGCCAGAGCCTCATTCCCGCGAACACGGTGAAGTCGGTGGTCTCGCGGCCGATATTGGGTGCGAGGCTGTTGGTCCCGCTGTAGGGCGCCCGAAACGGCGGGTCATACTGGTTGACATAGGTGGACTGGGCGTGGATCGCGAACAGGTCGGTTTCCAGAGCCGACGGCCCCTTGATCAGGAAATCCGAAACGTGACTGTCATCCCCGATCCGGTAGTTCACGCCGAGCCGGATGCTTTGCATGGCGAGGTCAGATTCATATCCCTCCATGGCGGTCGAGAACGTCACGTTCTTGCCGCCAAATCCGGTCGACAGATATTCGGCCCTTGCGGTCCAGTTGCCGGCGATCGGGATTTCCACCCCGATGCCCGCCGCCCACCCGAGCCGCCACAACAGCCTGGTGTCCACGGTGCCCGGCGTTGCCAGTCCGCCGAACGAATTTCCGGCAAGCTGGGTCCGCGTCACCTGGTCGTAGGTCCAGGCCAGGCCGCCGGTGCCATAGAGCAGAAAATGGTCAAACGCATAGCCGACACGAGCCCGGGCACTGCCGTATTGAATGACGGCTTCGCCGTAGCTTACCTCGCCGGTCAAGGGCGACGTCACGGTCTGACTGCCACGCACCGCATAGGGCACCAGCACGTCCGAATTCGGAGCACTGACGTCGGCCTCGAAACCCAGCATCACGCGCGAGGGGAAAACGTAGTTATAGCCGCCCTGCACTCCCAAGGCGTAGCTGCCGGTCCCGGCCATGAAATCGAAATTGAACGGAAGATTGAAGGATCCGTTCAAGACCGGGGCACCGGCTCCGCGTGGCGTCGCGGACCAGTTCGAAGCGCCCTTGATCAGCCCGAAATTGGCGCCGACGTACCAGCCATTCCAATCGAACCCATTCGCTTCCGGCACCGGCTTGGCGACGTTGGCCACAGGCGCCTTGACCGGAAGGCTTGGCAGGTCATCCGCGAACGCCAGGGAACAGGTCGCAAGCAAGACTGCGGTGCCGCCCCCCCATGCGCAAATTCTCTTCACCACTCGCCCTCGTTTACTCCGCCTGCATCCCGTTCGGATTTGCCGATGATCGCGGGCAAACGCCGGACCAAAGGGAGGTGCGATATGCTTCCGAGCATTATTGCAAGTAATTCGCAATTGCAACGACCGGCGCCGCCATGACCGATAGATGACATTGTCGAGTGACATGCGTGCAACACAGTCTGATGACATCGGCCGGCTCCGGAGCGATGCGACTGTTGCCGAAGCGCTGGTCGAATCAGCCGGTTGCCGAAAGCGAGTGCTGGACCTCCACGGTGACATGCGACAGGTCGGCGAATCCGGCCAACAGCTTCCGGTAGTGGGCGGCCTCCCGCGCCTTGGAGGTTGCCACCGAGACGATGGCGCCGAGATGCCCTGGCCCGAGCCGCCAAAGATGCAGGTCGGTGACCCGGTCGCCCTCGCGTTCGATCGCGGTACGGACCTTTTCCGCCATGCGCGGGTCCGGTGTCCGATCGAGCAGGATGCCGCCGGTATCGCGCAGCAAACCGATCGACCAGTTGGCGATGACCAGCGCGCCGATCAGGCCGGCCGCCGGGTCCATCCACAGCCAGCCGAATCCACGCGCCAGCAACAGCCCGACGATCACCAGAACGGAAACGGCCGCGTCGGCCACGACATGGACGACGGCGGCCCGCATGTTGTTGTCGCGGTGATGCGCGCCACGGGCCGCGTCATGATCGTGCTCCTCGAACGCCAGTTCGCGCTGGTGCTTCTGGCCTGCCTGCACCAGGCAGACCCTGGCGAGGAAGGCATGCGGCTCGGGAATTTCGTCGCGCGACTCCAGATATGAGCCGCGATCCTCGAACGTGAACGTCTGGCGGCGGCCGTCCGGACGTGTAGTCTCGATGCTGACCGCGGAGGCCGCGAGCCGCAATCCTGCGTCGGCCCTGACGCGGAAGCGGGGCGGCACGTTGTCCTCGAACACCTCGACGTCGACAGTCCCGCTGCCCAGTTCGATGCGACGCGGCTGCTCGCCGTGAGAGTGGTCCTGCCCATGACCGTGGGTGTGAACATGTCCCTGGCCATGTTGATGGCCGCCGGACAACAGCCACGCGCTGGCGATATTGACCGCCAGGCCAAGCACGGCAATCGGGATCGCTTCGTTGAAGCTGATCGCAACGGGGGTGAGCAGGCGCGATACCGCCTCATAGCCGATCAACAGCGCGATCATCGCCAGGACGACGGCGCTGGTATATCCGGCAAGGTCGCCGAACTTGCCGGTGCCGAAGGTGAAGCTGCGATCATCGGCATATTTGCGGGCGTAGCTGTAGGCCAGTGCGGCCAGCAGCAGCGCCCCGGCATGGGTCGACATGTGCAATCCGTCGGCAACCAGCGCCAACGAGCCGAACAGAGCGCCACCGATGATTTCGGCGACCATCATGATGCTGCACAGCATGATGACCGCCCAGGTCCGCCGCTCCGCCCTGTCGTGGTCCTTGCCGAGAAAAAAATGGTCGTGCGGCGCTAGCTGAAAGCTCGTTTCGGCGTCTGTCATCGCGTGCCTTCACTTCAGGTAGGTGTGGACCACTTCGATCAGCTGATCGGCCGCCTCGGCGTTGAGCGCGCCCGGATTCTTCTGCGGGTCGACCAGATGGGTGCGAATGTGGTCTTCGACCACCTCGGCCATCAGGCCGGCGACGCCGCCGCGAATGCCGGCGATCATGTGCATGATGCGCTCGCAGTCGGCCTCCTCGGTCAGCGCCCGTTCGATCGCTTCCACCTGGCCTCGGATGCGGCCGACGCGGGCGAGCAGCTTCTTCTTCTCACGGAGGGTATGGGCCATGTGACCATAATAGGGTACCCCCCTATGCTACGTCAACCCTGGCGTCGGCATCGCTGCCGCCGGGATTCCACAGCCTGTTCGACGGTATCTTGGGTCTTGAGATTGAGCGGGGCTCTTGACGCTCGGTCGCGGCGCGACCAGCTCCATGCTAAGCTCAGCGCAAGCCAGCATCGGAGTTTGCACCATGGACATCATCTACTGGGCATCGCTGGTGGTGGTCTCGACCTACTGGGTCTATCTCAGCGGTCGAATTGCGGAACGTCGCGGACGCAGCTTCAAGACTTGGGCATGGATTTCCGCTGTCATCCTCGGACCGCTGGCGATTCCACTGGTGTTGCTGCTCCCGAACCTGCACGACAAGGACGGCGCCATGCCCAAGGGTCCTCATGGCGAGCTCGGTCTTGCGCGTTCGCCGTCGCTGCCCGCAGCGCCATCAGATCGAAGCTTGGAACTGAGACACGCGGCATCGTTCGGGATCTGAAAAAGTTGACCCGCCCGGGGGGACGACCGGGCGGGTCGGGTGCGACACGGGGTGGATGAGGCGCCCGTGCCGGACGCGGATCCACGCTATTGCGTCAGCCGATCTCAGTAGCAGGTGCGAACTCGGCCGATGTAGTTGCCATAGGCATCGAACTGGCGAACCCAGCCGCAGCGGCGATAGCCGCTGTAGTAGTAGCCGTCATTGCTGGCAGCGATCGCGCTGCCGACCACCGCGGCGCCGACGATACCCGCGCCGAGGCCCCAGCCGAGGCCGAAGCCGTGGGCTTCCGCAGGGGTTGACGTGGAAGCGAAGCTGCCGGTGACGGCAAGCGCGGCGAGGGCGAGAGCGGCGATCTTTGACTTGATCGACATCAGAAACTCCATCCGGTTGAGCGCGGGGTCCGTTGTGGTCCGCATGCCCAGTTGGACGGAGGCATTTCGAAGTAGGTTCGAATAGTCTTGAAGCGGCCCGGCGATCAATATTCTACAATAATTTCAATGCGTTATAATAAAGCACTCTTAGTCCCGAGGGCCGTTTGCAAGTCCCATCACGTTGAATTTATCGACGTCGGCGAGCAACTCGCAGAACGCGCTCGCGCCGTGATCGAGCACGACTTCGCCCTTCTCCGCAGACGCCTCGGTGGCGTCGCCGACGGCGCCGCCGGTGTGAAGATCCTGCGCCTGCCACGCGAACGGCGCCGGCCGCTGCCCGGAAAGCCAGCGAAAATCCTTTTCCATCGCAACAGCTGCGGAACGAAAGTCGGCGATCGCATCGACGCGCACCTGCTGCCTGTACCGCGCCAGCATGATCGATGTTTCGACCGCGCCGCCATGAATGCCATGACGCAACTCGTCCGCCGTGAACAAGCCATCCGGCACGCCAAAGCGCGACCATGCCGTGGTGACCGCGAGCAGCCCGAATCGCGCCCGCAGATCCTGCGCCACCAGGGTCATCGCCGCGCTATTGCCGCCATGGCTGGTGACCATCACCAGCTTTTTGATCCCGGCGCGCGCAACGCTTTCGCCGAGCGCCGTCCAGGTCTTCAGCGCAACCTCGGTCGGCAGCGTCAGTGTCCCCGGATAATCGATATGCTCGGTGGAAATCCCGACCGGCTGCAGCGGAAGAAATGTCACCGGCACGGTGTCGGCGAGCAACTCGCGCACCCGCGCCAGATAGGCCTGCGCAATCATTACGTCGGTGCCGAGCGGCAGATGCGGACCATGCTGTTCGGTGGCCGCCAGCGGCAGCACCGCGATCCACCGCGCCGGCTCCGCCCCGGAGAAGTCGGGCCAGCGCAGGTCGGTCCAGTCGCGGGCGGGTACGGTTGAAGTCATCGAGCCAGGCGTTTCTTTGGGTGGATTTGCAGGCTAGTTTGTGGTCCATGCCGAAGGACTTGCCATCCTATCGGACCGGAAAGAGTGCTTCCTATCATGGGCCAGAACAGTCGACGGAGTCCAATCATGAACCCGGCTCTTTTGCCGCGAGCGTTAACGGCCGGCCTCCTCCTCGCGTTCATGGCAACGGTGCCCGTGAACGCGCAAACACTGGACAAGGTCTCGTTCGGAACCAACTGGGTCGCCGAAGCGGAGCATGGCGGGTTTTTCCAGGCTGCGGCCGACGGTACCTATAAGGCCTACGGGCTCGACGTCACCATCGTGCCGGGCGGCCCGAACGACAACAATCGCATGCTGCTGATCGCCGGCAAGCTCGACTTCTTCATGTCCGCCAACACCCTGCAGTCGTTCGATGCGGTCGCCAACAAGGTGCCGTTGGTATCCGTTGCCGCCATCTTCCAGAAGGACCCGCAGGTTTTCCTGACCCATCCGGAATCCAAGGTCACCAGGCTGCAGGATCTCAAGCCGTTGACGCTGTTCGTGTCCAAGGAGGGGATCTCGAGCTATTTTCAATGGCTGAAGTCCGAATACGGATTCAGCGAGGACAAGGTCAAGCCCTACACCTTCAATGCGCAGCCGTTTCTCGCCGACAAGCAGAGCGCGATGCAGGGCTATGTCACCTCCGAGCCTTTCGCGATCGAAAAAAGCGCCGGCTTCAAGCCGGGCATCATCCTGCTGGCGGATTATGGCTTCGAGTCCTACTCGACCTTGATCGAGACGCGCCGCGAACTGATCGACAAGAAGCCCGACCTGGTGCAGCGCTTCGTCGATGCCTCGGTGATCGGCTGGTACCATTATCTGTACGGCGACAATGCGCCGGCCAACGCCATGATCAAGAAACTCAATCCGGAAATGACCGATGACTTGCTGGCCTATTCCGTCGCCAAGATGAAGGAATATGGCATCGTCGATTCCGGCGACGCCTTGCAGGACGGCATCGGCGCCATGACCGACGCGCGCTTTGCCAGCTTTTTCGAAAAGATGGTGCGGGCCGGCGTGGTCCGCAGCGACGTCGACTTCCGCCAGGCCTATACGCTGCGCTTTGCCAACAAGGGTGTCGGCCTCGATCTGCGGCCCAAGAACTAGAAACGCAATGCTCGATTCCGGCAGCCTTCCCGATGCAAAGACCCGCCCGGCCGGGCCTGCGGTCAGCCTGCGCGCGGTCACCAAGGTCTATGACAGCGGCGTCAGCGCGCTGGGGCCGCTCGACCTCGACGTCGGCCACGGCGAGCTGGTGTCCCTGCTGGGGCCGTCGGGTTGCGGAAAATCGACGGCGCTGCGGCTGATCGCCGGCCTCAGCGCGCCGAGTTCGGGCAGCGTCGGCGTTGCAACCCGTGCCGGCGGCGCCGGGCGTGGCATCGGTTTTGTGTTTCAGGAGCCGACCCTGATGCCATGGACCGATGTGCGGGAGAATGTCCGGTTGCCGCTGAAGCTGGCGCATATGCCGGCTGCGGAGGCCAACGCACGCGTCAAGGACGCGTTGGCGCAGGTCGGACTGGCTGAATTCGCAGGCGCCTACCCGCGCGAATTGTCCGGCGGCATGAAGATGCGGGTCTCGCTGGCGCGCGCATTGGTCACCGATCCCGACATCCTGCTGATGGACGAACCTTTCGCCGCGCTCGACGAGATCACCCGTTTCCGGCTCAACAACGACCTGCTGTCGCTGTGGCGCCGCCTGCGCAAGACCATCATCTTCGTCACCCATTCGGTGTTCGAGTCGGTGTATTTGTCGCAGCGGGTGATCGTGATGTCGGCGCGGCCCGGGCGCATCCACGCCGAGTTCCGCATCGACGTGCCAGGCCCGCGCGATGAGGATTTTCGCACCTCGGCGGATTATGCCGGCTATTGCCGCATGGTCTCCAAGGCTCTGGCGCCGTCATATCCAGGACAGCCCGGTTGATGAACTCCTTGCCGCCGCCGCCTGTGTCCGCCGAGCGCGTTGCGCCGGACCGCCGCATCCAGCGCCTGGTCCGCATCCTGCTTCCCGTCGTGGTGCTGGCCGTCGGAGTGGCGGGCTGGGACCTGGTGGTGCGGCTCAACCATATTCCCCCCTATGTACTGCCAGGACCCGGCGCGGTCGCCCGAACGATGGTCGAGCGACTGGCCGGTGCTGTCGCGCTCGCTCCTGACGACGCTGCTCACCACGCTCGAGGGATTCGTCGCGGCCGCGGTCGGCGGCATCTTCCTGGCGCTGCTGTTCAATCAATCGCGATGGCTGGAATATTCGCTGTTCCCCTATGCGGTGATCCTGCAGGTCACGCCGGTGATCGCGATCGCGCCGCTGCTCCTGATCTATTTGCCGCAGCACACCGCCGTGATCGTCTGTGCATGGATCGTCGGATTCTTTCCGGTACTCTCCAACACCACGCTCGGGCTCAATTCGGTGGATCGCAATCTGGCCGGGCTGTTTCAGCTGTACGGAGCGTCGCGGCTGCAGACCCTGCGCTATCTGAAATGGCCCGCCGCGCTGCCCTTCATCCTCGGCGGCTTGCGGATTGCCGGCGGCCTGTCGCTGATCGGCGCGGTGGTCGCCGAGATCGCGGCGGGCTCGGCCGGGGCGGGTTCCGGCCTGGCCTATCGGATCGCCGAATCCGGCTATCGGCTCAACATTCCCAGGATGTTCGCCGCGCTGCTGTTGCTCTCCGCCGCCGGAATTGTCATTTATGGGCTGCTGGCGCTAGTCTCGCATCTGCTGCTGCGGCGCTGGCACGAGAGCGCGCTTGGAAAGGAAAACTGATGGCGGGCGGAAATATCTCCTCCGAAAAGATCGATTTGCTGATCTATGGACCGAGCAAGCCGATCATCGACAACGGTTTTTCCGACCAGTTCGTGCTGCACGCCTTCGAGACCATCCCCGACCTGGAACGATTGCCGCCGGCCACAGCCGACAAGATCCGCGGCGCCGCCATCACCTATAATTCGGTACGGGGCGATGCCGCGACGCTGGCGCGCTTTCCGAAGCTCGAGATCGTCTCTGCGTTCGGCGTCGGCTACGACCACATCGACGCCAATTATGCCGGCGCGCACAATATCGTCGTCACCAATACGCCGGATGTCCTGACCGAGGAGGTCGCCGATATCGCGATCGGGCTTTTGATCGCGACCTTGCGCGAGTTCATCAAGGCCGACCGGTATCTGCGTTCCGGTCTCTGGATGACGCAGAATTTTCCCCTGAGCGTCGGCTCGCTGCGCGACCGCAAGGTCGGCATGGTCGGCATGGGCCGGATCGGCCAGGCGATCGGACGAAGGCTCGAGGCCTCGCGGGTGCCGGTAGTCTACCATTCGCGGCATCCGGCGGCCGGGGTGTCATACCAGCATTATCCCGATCTGATCGAGATGGCGAAAGCGGTCGACACCCTGGTAGTGATCGTTCCCGGGGGTGCTGCGACCGCCAAACTGATCAATGCCGAGGTCATGAAGGCGCTCGGACCGCGTGGCGTGATCATCAACGTGGCGCGCGGCACGGTGGTGGACGAGCCGGCGCTGATCGCGGCGCTCAAATCCGGCACCATCCTGGCCGCCGGGCTCGACGTGTTCGCCAACGAACCGGCGGTGCCCGACGAATTGCGCGCCATGCAGAACGTGGTTCTGCTTCCGCATATCGGCTCGGCCTCGGTGGTGACGCGCAACGCCATGGATCAGCTGGTGGTCGATAATCTGAAGGCGTGGTTCGCCGGAAAGCCGCCGCTGACGCCGGTGGCGGAAACCCCCGTGAAGGGCCGTTGATGCCGGGCCGCAGCGCAAGGCTTGCGCTGGCGGCGCTGCTGGCGCTTGTCGCCGGCGCGTCACAGGCCTGGTCGCAGGATGCCGCGACCCTGAAAAAGGACATGATCGGCCAGTGGGAGCTGTCGACCACCGAGCGCAGCAAGACCTGCGTGGTCACGCTGAAAGGCGATTCGACGCCGCAGGGCCTCAAGCTTGAACTCGAGCCCGGCTGCGCGGCGGCGCTGCCGTTCACCAAGGATATCACGGCCTGGAATATCAAGGGACTGGATATCGTGCGGCTGCAGGATGCCGCCGGAGCGGCGGTGATCGACTTCACCGAAGTCGAGACCGGAATCTTCGAAGGCCTGCGCACCGGCGAAGGCATCTATATCCTGCAGAACCTGGCCGCCGCGCGCTCGCTGGCCAAATCGATGGACCAGATGATCGGCGACTGGGCGATGGTGCGCGGCAATGGCCAGTCGATCTGCGGTCTCACCCTCACCAACACCGAGGCGACGCCGGACAATTTTGCGGTGTTCCTGAAGCCGCGCTGCGATCCGACGGTGCAGTCCTTTGCGCCGACGGTGTGGCGGCTGGAACGCGGCGAATTATTGTTGATGTCCGCCAGCGGCGAAGTCTGGCGCTTCGAGGCCGACGACAACGCGCAATGGCGGCAGGTGCCCGACAGCGCCGATCCGCTGATCATGCTGCGGCAGTAGATAGCCGATGCTCGGTCGGCCGGCCAGGTTCACTTGCCCGTCGACATCATCCAATTGGCGATTCGCAGCGACATCGATGCGGGCGAGAGCCAGCTCGAGGTCACCATGATCTTGTTGACCAGGCCCGTGATCACCACCCGGTGGCGGGCCTTGAGGCCCCGATAGCCGAGCCGGGCTACCTCAGCCGCGCTCATCACCGGCAGCAGGCCCTTGAACAGCGCCGACTTTCCGGCGTCGGCGACGCGAGCGAATTCGGTGTCGGTGGCGCCCGGGCACAGCGTCGTGACCGTGACGCCGCTGTGCCGCAGCTCGTGGGCGATCGCCTCGCCAAAACGCAGTGCATAGGCCTTGCTGGCACAATATACTGCCATTTGCGGGCCTGGCTGAAACCCGGCCGTAGAGGCCACCAGCATGACCTTGCCCTTGCGCCGGGCCACCATGCCGGGAAGCAGCAATCGGGTCAGTTCGGTCAGCGCGACGACGTTGACCTGCAACATCTCACCGATCCTGCGCGGATCCTGTGCGTCGAACCGGCCATTGGCGCCGAGACCGGCGGCATTGATCAGCACGTCGACCGTCAAACCCCGGGCTTCAATGTCCCGCACCAGGGCGGCGGCAGCGCCGTTCTGGCTGAGATCGGCGGCGATGATGGTGGAATTGGCGCCTGCCGCCTTGAGTTCCTCCGCCAGATCCCGCATCGGCTCGACACGTCGTGCCGAAAGAATCAGATCGTGACCATCCATGGCCAATTCACCTGCGAGACTGGCGCCGATACCGCTGGAGGCGCCGGTTACCAGCGCGAGAGGTCGAACATTGCCGTTCATGACAAAAGGCTCCGTATTGATCAAGAAATGATCAAGCAGACCCGAGGCGGTCGAAATTCTCGAATTTACGGCGACTGCTGTTTTACATCCGCATCGAACGGCGCGCCATCCAATTGATGGGCCCCCGCGCGGATCAGATCGGCCGGGCGCCAACACGCCGCATTCATGCTAACGATCAGAAAACCCTTGCAGGAGAACGCAAATGACCAACGCCGAGGACAGGCCGCCACCCGCGGTCGGCGCCTACTGGATCGAAGAACAGGATTATCCGGCGCTGCTGCAGATTTTCGACGACGGCGACAGGATGCCGCCGGACTGGAAGGAGTGGCTGAAGATGGCCGAGGAAATGGAGCAGGGGCTGAAGGCCTATGGGCACGTCGTGCTGCGCGTTCGCATCGACCCCCGCAGCTTTCCGGACTGGTGTGCCGTCCATGGCACCAGCCCGGGCAGCGCCGGACGCAGGAAGTTCGTCGCGGCGGCCGTCGCCGAGCGCTTTGGCGATCAGAGCTAACCGCGGCGCTTTGCTCGCGGGGCGCGCGCGCGGACCATCAATCCCCGAACCCGAACAGCTTGGCCGGATTTTCCACCAGGATTCTGTGGCGTTCGGCCGGGTCGGGCGCATAGCGATAGAACAGCTCGAGCAAATCGGCATCGTTGGGCGGTTGCACCACCGAGACCGGATGCGGCCAGTCGCTGGCCCAGACGCATCGATCGGGGGCGGCCTCGATATAGGCCCGCGCAATCGGAATCACGTCGTTCCAGGGCGGCCCGGCCTTCGAGGTCTTCTCGCCCAGCGACAGCATGACCCAGAAATTGCCTTGGCCGAGCAGCTCCAGCATCTTGCGAAGATTGGGATCGTCGTTTCCGCGCTGAGGATCCGGACGCGCCATGTGATCGATCAGGACCGGCACGTCGAGCGATTGATATTTGGCGACGCTGCTGACGATTCCGTCCTTCTCCGGCTGGATCTTCGCATACCAGCCCAGCTCCTTTATCCTGGCAATGGCGCGGACAAACTCGGCATCGGACAGCACCGCGCCCAATTCCTGGCGGAAGCTGAAGCGGGCGCCACGCACGCCGGCGTCGTGCAGCTTGCCGAGATAGGCGTCGTCAGCCTCGGCGAACACCAGCGCATTGGCGCAGCCGCGATAATTCGGACCCATCGCGGCCAGCCCGTCGAGCACCACCGAATGATCGGCGCCATAGGTCGTGGTCTGAACGATCACGCCGCGCTCGATTCCGAGCGCCCGGTGGACGCGGAGCGCGGCCTCCCAGGTCGCGGTCGGCATCTGATAGGCCGCTCCGGGCCGCACCGGATATCGGCTCAGCGGTCCGAGGACGTGGAATTGGCTGTCGCAGCTTTTCGGCGGCGGCAGCACCGCCGGCCGCCGCGGGTTGGGATCAAACGCAAGATAGTCCGGCATGTCCAGTTCCTCTTAATCGATCACGGCGGTGAAATCGCATTGCACCAGCGCGCCGCCTTCCATGTCCATCTGCAGTGCGTGACGTGCCGGCCGGGAATGTTCGTCCGGAAACATCTTCAGCCACTCGGCATTGACCGGCCCGCGCTGCGAGCGGTCTTTCAGCCACACCGTCATCTTGATGATGTCGTCAGTGCCGCCGCCGCCGGCTTCGACGATCGCCTTCATATGGGCAAACATGTTGGCGCACTGCTCCTCGATCGCGGCGGGCATCTCGGCCGTCTTGGGGTCGCGCCCCAGGATGACCCCCGACATCAGCAGATGGCCGATGCGGCTGGCATTCGGAATCGGGTTGGCGTGCTTGAATTCTCCGATATGGATGCTCTTGCGTCGTGCCATCTGGGCTTCCTCTAGACGAATTGGCAGGAGATCGAGCCGAACGGCCCGTAGTCGGCATGAAAGGTGTCGCCCTTGCGGATATCGACCGGCCGGGTGAACGATCCGGCCAGCACCACTTCGCCGGCGGCGAGATGCTCGCCATGCGGGCTGAGGCGGTTGGCAAGCCACGCCACGCCGTTGGCGGGGTGATTGAGAACACCCGCCGCGACGCCGGTCTCCTCGATCTGGCCGTTGCGAAACAACAGCGCCCCGATCCAGCGCAGATCCGCGTCCTGCGGCCGGAACGGCCGCCCGCCGAGCACCAACGCGGCGTTGGCGGCGTTGTCGGATATGGTATCCATGACCTTGCGGGTCGCCTTGGTCTGCGGATCGATCCGGTGCATCCTGGTTTCCAGGATTTCGAGCGCCGGCGACACATAGTCGGTCGCATTGAGCACATCGAAGATCGTGCAATCCGGACCCTTCAAGGCAGTCTTGAGGATGAACGCGAGTTCGACCTCGATCCGCGGCGCATGAAAGCGGTCGAAGGGGATCTCGCCGGCGTCGGCGTAGAACATATCCGCAAACAGCACGCCATAATCGGGTTCGGCAATGCCGACCGCATTCTGCATCGCCTTCGAGGTTAGCCCGATCTTGTGGCCCCGGATCACGCGGCCGCGCTTGACCTGGAGCTCGGTCCATGCCCGCTGGATCGCATAGGCATCCTCGATCGCAAGGTCAGGATATTCGAGCGTAAACATGCGCAGCAGGGACTGGGTACGTTCTGCCTCGTCGAGACGCCGCGCCAGCTGGTCGATGGTTGGTTGGTCAAGCATGGTCGGTCATTGCTCCGCGACGACGGTATTGCGAAGCACGCCGATCCCGGCCGATTCGACCTCGACCGTATCGCCGGGCTTGAGCCAGCGCGGCGGGTCGAACCGGGCGCCGGCGCCGGTCGGCGTCCCCGTCGCAATCATGTCGCCCGGCTTCAGCGTCGCGAAGGTCGACAGGTAGGCGATCAGGAAATCGAACGGGAACATCAGCCGTTCGGTCGAATCCTGCTGCCGCAACTCGCCATTGACGCGGGTCACGATGTCGTGCGGGCCGCGCGGATCGAGTTCATCCGCCGTCACGATCCACGGCCCGACGCTGCCCGAGCGGTCGAAGTTCTTGCCCTGGGTGACATTGAACTTGCCATGGTGAAGCCAGTCGCGAACGCTGCCTTCGTTGCACAAGGTCATGCCGAAGATGTGCTGCCAGGCTTGTTCGCGCGGGATATGGCGGCCCGGTTTGCCGATCACGATGACGAGTTCGCCCTCATAGTCGAGCTGCTCGGAAACAACGGGCTTTTCGATCGGTTGGCCGGATCCGACCACCGACGAGGGATTGCGGACGAACAGGCTCGGATATTTCGGCAAGTCCGAATTGTCCTTGTATTCCGCATTGCGGTCCTTGTAGTTCACGCCGATGCACCAGAGTTTCTCCGGCGCCGGAATCGGCGAAAGCAGCGTCAGCCCGTCGAGCGCGTGGTCGGGCTTCAGGTCAGCCGCAGCCCGGCGCGCCGCGTTGAGGCCGTCGCCGGCGATCAGGCTGCGCAGATCAGGATACTTCTCGCCGATGCGTCGGGTGAGGTCGACGACCCCGGTGCCGGCGACGACGCCGTACCGCGGCTGCCCATTTTCGAGATAGCTCAGCAGTCGCATCGCCGAAACCTCCGGGTTGCCGTTTTCGTCAGACGGCTTGTTGCTGGGTCGAGGGCTTTGCGGCGACCGCCAGCTCGCGGCCGCGGGTTTCGGGCAGCGCCAGGGTCATCGCCAGGAAAAGGATGATGGCGGGTACGACCACCATCATGCCGAGCGCGAGTTCGCCGCCGAACAGCGCCGCGGCCATCGGGATCACCACCGGTGCCAGACTGCCGATGCCGCGTCCGGCCATGTAGATAAAGGACACCGCGGTCGAGCGGACTTCGATCGGATAGATCTCCGAAAGCCAGGTGCCGACAACCCCCAGCGAGGAATTGCCGATGACAAAAGTCAGGTAGATCCAGAAGATCGGGAAGTCGAGCAGGCTGCCCTGGTATTTATCGTGGGCATAGAGATAGAGGCCGCAGGCCATCGCGAACCACGAAAGGCCGGGCAGCAGCGCGCCGAACCGCCGGCCACAGGCGTCGTTGAGCGCGCCCATCGTGATGTAGGAGACGCCGCCCACGATCGAAGCGATCACCGAGATGTTGCGTACCACTTCGGGAGGCGTGTTCAATGATTTCTGCATCAGCGTCGGCATGAACACCACGATGCCGTAATAGCAGAACATGTAGGCCATCATCCAGATCAGGCACATCACCGTAATCGGCAGCAGACGGCCCTGGAACATCCGGATCAGGGTATTGGTCTGCCTGGCCGCCACGGTCCGCAGCACGCCGCTCTTGCGCATGCGGTCGAACTGCAGCCACGCCTTGGATTCCGGCATGAACAGGCGGATGAAGATCATCAGCAGGATCGGCGAGCCGCCGGTCAGCAGGGCGATCCGCCAGCCCCATTCGAGGCTGAATGTCGTGGTGGCCCAGACCCCGATGATCGACGCGCCGGCGCTGGCGATCACCGCGCTGCCCTGGATGAAGGCGCTGCCGAGGCCGCGGCGCTCCTTGTTCCAGGCTTCGTTGAACAGCACCATGCCGGTCCCCCATTCGCCGCCGAGGCCGATGCCGGTGACGAAGCGCAGCACCGCCAGCGACCCGTAGTTCCAGGAAAATGCCGAGGCGATCGAGCCGGCGGCGAACAGCAGCAGCGTCAGCTGCAGCGATTGCTTGCGGCCGACCCGATCGCCGAGCCAGCCGAACACTGCGCCTCCGACCACCGAGCCGATCAGGGTCAGGCTGGTGACGCTGGCGACCTGCGCCAGCGAGATCTGCAGCGACTTCTGGATCGAGCCCATCAGGAACGGCATGATCAGTACGTCGTAAAGATCGAGCGCAAAGCCGAGCATGCAGGAAGCGATGATCGCGATGCGTTCCAGCCGCGAATAGCCGGAGGTGTCGATGGATGTCGCGGTCATGCGTGCTCCGGCGGGGCTGCTGTGCGGGCGGTCATCGATCCGAAACTGCCGATTTGGAAGTCTGAAACACCGGTTTCATGGTGACGATTTCACCGAGGCGCGCATAGCGGGGGCCGGCAATCCGGGCGATCGGATCCAAAGCCTCCGTCTCGATCTTGCCGTTCTTCAGCAGGTCGTCCCTTATATGGAAAACCACGACCTCTCCGACCAGCAGACGGCTGCGGGTGTCGCCAAATTCGATGCATTGCCGAAAGCGGCACTCCATCGCGATCGGCGCCGCCGCGACACGCGGCACCTTGATTTTTTCGCTTGAGAGGGTGGCAAGCCCGAGCTGCTCGACTTCGCTGATATCGGCGGGAAACTCGGCCGAGCTCTCATGCACGGCCGTCATCAGGGCTGTGTCGGCGATATGAACGACGAATTCTTCCGTCGATAGAATATTGTGGGCGGTGTCCTTGTAGACACCGGCCTTGCGGCCAACGCTGATCGCGAGCATCGGCGGCTTCGGCGATACGAAGGTGAAGGCGCTGAATGGGGCAAGATTGACGACGCCCTGGCTGGAAAGGGTCGAAACCCATGCGATCGGCCGCGGCACCACGATCCCGGTGATCAGCCGGTAGGCTTGTTCCGCCCCAAGTTCCGAGGGATCCAGCTGCATGGCGTTTCCTGGCGGTGTGTGTTGCTTCCGACACCTGGATTTGACCCTCTCCCGTTGCTGGCCGCAGGTCGAATGAATTGTAGCGTTTTTGTCCACAATGTGGACATTGTCCGGAGCGAGGAGATAGATGCCGTGCCACGAAAACCGAGCCAGATGCAGCCAAACATGGCTCAGCCCCGCCGCGGCGCGCAGAGCCTGCGCCGGGCGCTCGCGGTATTGCGCGTGCTGGCGGCGGGCCGGGAAACCGGGCTGCCGCTCTCGGAAGTTGTTGCCGCCACCGGCCTGACCAGGCCCACGGCCCATCGTCTTGTGCACGTCCTGATGGAAGAGGGCATTGTCGAACGGCGCGCCAGGACCAAGCGGTTCGCGATCGGCCAGCAGGTTCCGGAACTGGCGCTGGCCAGGCAATCGCGCTCCGCCCTGATTGTGGCGTCCGAACCCCATCTGTCGGAGCTGTCGCGAAACGTCGGCGATACGCTGTTTCTCACGGTCAGGACCGGACTGGATTCGCTCTGCGTGGCGCGGTTGATCGGGAGCTATCCGATTCAGGTGCTGTCCATCGAAGTGGGCGCCAGGCGGCCACTGGGCGTCAGCAGCGCCGGGATCGCCATCCTGGCGGCGGTATCTTCAGCGGAAGCCCGCCAGATCATCGGCAGGAACGAGGTCCGGTTCGGCGCCTACCGCACCACCCCGGCCATCGCGCTGGAGCAGATCGCCGCCGCGCGGCGGCGCGGCTTCGGCATCCACCACATCGGGCTGGTGCCGGGAACCAAGGCGGTCTCGGCCACCATCAGGGGCGTCGACGGCCGACCGGTCGCCGCGATCACGATCGCCGCGATCCGAAGCCGATTGGGCCCGCGGCGCGAGAACGAGGTCGGGGAGATGCTGAAACGCACCGCCGGTTCGATCGAACGTGTCTTGAACCAGGAATCCTCGTCTGGCCGGCCCTGAGCCGTGCTCCGCCGCACCCTCGACAGGTCCGGTCGGATCCCGGGATCACGCGATCCGCATCGAGTGATGCCAGTGCAGGGCGGCGCGCTCCAGCACCAGAAACACCCGGTTGAGAATATAGCCCGCCGCGGCCAGGCAGATCACCGCGGCATACATGGAATCGGCGCGCATGGCATATTGCATCGACATCAGATAATTGCCGACGCCGCTGGCGCCGGAAATCATCTCGCCGATCACCGCCATGATCAGCGCCAGCGACAGCGCGATCCGCATGCCGGCGCCGATCGCCGGCAGCGTCGCCGGCAGCACGATCTTGCGCATCGTATCGAACCAGTTGAGTCCGAAGGTCCTGGCGGTCAGCAGCAGGGTGTCGTCGAGACCGCGCACGCCGCCATAGGTGTTGACGAACACCGGCGGAAACACCGCCAGCATGATGATGAAGATCTTCAGGGCGTCATCGACGCCGAGAAAAAGGATCAGCGGCGGGATGATCGCCGGCGACGGCAAGGTGCGCTGGATTTCGATCAGCGGCCGGATGGTCCAGTCCAGCACGCGGTTGCTGCCCAGCAGCAGCCCGAACAGCACGCCGAGGAGGCAGCCTGCGGCGTAGCCGGCCAGCGTGCGGTACAGCGTCGAACCGAGGATTTCGGGCAGTTCGCCGGACAGCAGGCCGCGATATGCCGCCACCAGCACCGCGCTGAAGCGTGGCCAGTTGTCGCTGACGATCCAGCCGCGGGCGGCCGACACTTCCCAGAGCACGAGCAGCAGCGCGATCAGGATGGCGCCGCTCAGCCTGGTGCGCGCGAGATCGCCGAACAGCCTGCGCCGCGCCGGTGATTTCGCCGTCACTTCGCCGGCGCCGAGCGACGCCATGATGCTCATTTCAGCGCATCCGGCGCGGTCATCGCGGCAAGGTCGATATCGCCCGTGAGCAGGCCATTGTCCCGCATCAGCCTGACAGTGGTCGCCACCGAATCGAGATTGACGGTCTCGGGCAGCTTTTGCAGGTTCAGCGTCGCCACCAGTTCGGGTTGCATCCTGGTGAAGCCGGAGATGATGCGAACCAGGTCCGGATCCCTGAGATTGGCGTTGTACCACTGCACGCCCTTGCGGAAGGCACGGCTGTATCTTGCCAATGTCTCCTTGTTCTTCGCAAAATATTCCTGGGTGGAAATGTAATGGCCGACCTCGACGTCCGGCTGCACCTCGCGGTAGGGCGCGGCAACCAGCTGGAACCTGGCGGTATCGGTCACGGCCGCATTGAAGAACGGGTTGACCATGAAGGCGGCATCGATCTGCTTGCCGCGCAGCGCATCGAGCATCTGCGGGAACGGCACCTCCTTGAAAGTGACCTTGCCGGCGTCCCCGCCGGTCTTGCTGATCCAGGCGCGCGCGAACAGCCAGATGATGCCGTTGCGGGTGTTGACCGCGACGGTCTTGCCTTCGAGATCCTTGCCGGTCCTGATTGGATCGCCCTGCCGTGCCACCAGGCCGTTGGTATTCGCCGGGTTGTCGAACTGCTTGGTGCCGGCGGCGATGACCTCCAGCTTGAAGCCCTGCTGCTGCGCCAGCATGGTGGAGACGACGTTGCCGTACATGACGTCGAACGCACCGGCCATCAGCCCGGGCACGCCGGCGGCACCGCCGGTCGAGGGCGTCGGCACGATGGTCAGGCCCTCGGCGGCGAAGTAGCCCTTGTCGATGGCGACGAACAAGGGCGTCACGTCGGTGATCGGGATGTAGTTGACGCGGACGGTCTGCGCTGCGGCTGCCGTCGCGAGCGCCGCGAAGGCGGCGGTCAGCACGATGCGGCTGAGATTTGTCATCGAAAACATGCAAGGCCTTCCTTCGAGATGTCGATCATTGCGGCAAAATTGCTGATGCGGCTCATTTCGCGCGCCACGGCACGGCGCGGTCTTCCACCAATTCGAACAACATGTTGAGCGTCAGGCCGACCGCCGCCAGGATGACGATCCAGGCATACATCGGCCGAACCTGGAACGAGCGCTGCAGATCGAGAATCAGAAAGCCGATACCGCTTTCGGCGGCGAGCATCTCGGCAAGGATCACCAGCACCAGCCCCATGCCGAGGCTGACCCGCATGCCGGTGAGGATCATCGGCAGCGAGGCCGGCAGGATGATCTTGCGGATGGTTGCGAGGCGCGAGCAGCCGAGCGTGCGCGCGGTGGCAAGCAGCACCGGGTCGACGCCGCGGACGCCCTGCAGCGTGTTGATCAGCACCGGAAACAAGGCGGCCAGCGCCACCATGGTGATCTTCATGCCGGCGCCGATGCCGAGCAGCACCACCATCGCCGGGATCAATGCCGGCTTGGGGATCGGCCTGATCACCTCGACCAGCGGCTCGAGCAGGCCGTAGAGATGATCGCTGCAGCCCATCAGCAGGCCGAGCGCGACGCCGGCCACGCAGGCGATGCCGTAGCCGATCAGCAGCATGCCGAGTGTCTGGCCGAGCGGCACCAGGAAGCTGCCCGAGGCCAGGATCTTCCACAGCACCGGCGCGATCTGCGACGGCGGCGGCAGCAGCGAAGGGTTAACCAGCCCGGCGCGGCAGGCCAGCTCCCAGAGCAGCAGCATGCCGAGGATCGACAGCAGTCCAAAGCCCTTGCGGCCGATGTCAGGCATCGACGCGTCCCGCATTCTGGCGGTGCAGCAGATGCGTCACCAATTCGTGGCGCAGCTGCAGGAAGCGCGGCAGTTCACGCGTGCCCATGGCGTCGCGCGGCCGCGGCAGCTCGGTATCGACCACCATCTCCACCGTGGACGGGCGCGACGACAGCACGGCGATGCGATCGGCCATGAACACGGCCTCGTCGACATCATGGGTGATCAGGAGAATGGTCAGGCCGTGGCGCGCCCACAGGTCGAGCACCAGCGACTGCAGCTCGATCCGGGTCAGCGCATCGACCGCGCTGAACGGCTCGTCGAGCAGCAGCACGCGGGGCTGTGCGGCCAGCGCCCGGGCGATGGCGACGCGCTGCTGCATGCCGCCGGACAGCTGCCACGGGTAGTGCTTGCGAAAGTCCGCCAACCCGACCATGCCGAGATATTCGCCGCAGCGCTCGGCGATCTCGCGCTTCTTGATTCGCCTGGATTCGAACACCAAAGCGACGTTCTGCTCGACGGTGCGCCAGGGCAGCAGCGACTTGCTGTATTGCTGGAACAGGTAGACCATTTCGGGCGGCGGCGCCGTCACCGTGCTGCCGTTCAGCACCACCGCGCCGGCGGTGCTTTCGATCAGGCCGGCGACGATCTGCAGCAAGGTCGACTTGCCGCAGCCCGACGGGCCGAGGATGGCGACGAACTCGCCCTGCCTCACCTCCAGCGAAATGGACTTCAATGCGGTGGTGGCTTCGCCGTGCTGGCCGCCGTATATCTTGCTGATGTCGCGAATGTTCAGATAGGGCGCGATGGCGTTCATCGTGCCGCCTCCAGGGTCATCGCGGGCAAACGCTTGAACCACGGCCGCGCGCGCTCCAATTGGCCGGCGAGCTGAAACAAGGTCGCCTCCTCGGCGAAGCGGCCCCAGAACTGAACGCCCACCGGCATGTTGGTGGCATTCCAGTAGAGCGGCACCGACATTGCCGGCTGCCCGGTCATGTTGGCCAGCGCCGTGAAGGCGGAAACCCTGCGCCGCAAGGCGCCGGCCACGTCATCGAGATGTTCGGGGCCCATGATGCCGACCCGAAACGGGCCCAACGCCGTCGTTGGCGACAGGATCAGATCGTAGCTTGTCATGAACTGCGCGACCTGCTGGTGCAGCGCGAACATCGCCTCGCGGGCGCGCATCACGTCCTCGCCGGTGAGCGTCAGGCCATGGCGATAGGCTTCCCAGGTCGCGCGTTCAAAATCGCCATCGCGTGCCTTGCGTCCGTGGCCGCGCTCGGCCGCGTGAATGCCGGTGGCGGCGGCGGCGCCCTTCAGCACCTGGCGCGTCCGCAGATAGAGCTCGGTATCGACCGCGGGCGCGGCCTCCTCCACGATATGACCCAGCGAGCCGCATAACGCTGCGGCATCGGCGACGGCGGCCAGACAGTCCGGCGCCACCTCGTCACCGAACGGCGACTGCGGCATCACCGCGATGCGCAGGGGCGCGGGTTCGTGCTGCAGCTCTTCCAGAAACGGTCGGCTCTGCGTCGGGCTGGCGTAGGACGCGCCCGGCTCGGCACCCGCCACGGCGTCGAGCAATGCGGCGCTGTCGCGCACCGAGCGGGTCAGCGCATGGACCGTGGCAATGCCGCCGCCGCCATCGAAACGCGCCGGGCCGAGCGGCGCGCGGCCGCGGGTCGGCTTCAATCCGAACAGGCCGCAGGTCGCGGCGGGCGAGCGGATCGATCCGCCGGCGTCGCTGCCGTTGGCCGCCGGAACGATGCCGGCGGCAATGGCGGCGGACGATCCGCCGCTCGATCCGCCCGCGCTATAGTCCAGGTTCCAGGGATTCCGGGTGGCGCCGTAGAGCTGGCTCTCGGTGGTCGGCGAACCGCCGAACTCGCAGCTGTGCGTCCTGCCGAAGATCACAAGGCCGGCATTTTTGTAGCGTTCCGCGACGGTGCTGTCGCGTTTGGCCACCGTCGCTTTCAGAAACACCGCGCCGCTCGTCGTCGTGGTGCCGGCAAGATCGATGAACAGATCCTTCAAGAGGAACGGCACGCCGGTGAACGGACCCACAGGCAATCCCCGCGCGATCGCCAGCCTCGCCTTGTCGGCAAAGACATCGACCACGGCATTGATTGACGGATTGACGGCGTCGATGCGATGCAGCGCGATGTCGAGCAACTCGTCGGCCGACGTGTCGCCGCGGCGAACGAGGCCGGCCAGACCGATCGCGTCGTGATCGAGATATTCGGTGAAGCCCAGCCCGGTCGAAGCGGACAACAATGATTGAGTCACTCACGGGCTCCTATGGCGTCAGAACCAGGCCATCGCTGTTTTGCTTGCAGGTCGCATGCCAGCGCAGAAACTCTCGACGCCGTCGTGTCGCCCGGTGACTGCACGAATTGTTGAAGGGCCGGTCAGAACATTTCGAAGTATTCGCGCTGCTCCCAGTCGGAGACTTCCGACTGGAAGCGCTCGATCTCGGCGAGCTTGATGTGGGTGTAGTAGTCGACCATGGTGGAGCCCATGGCGGTGCGGAAGAACGGGTCGTCCTTCAGCGCGAACACCGCTTCGCGCAGCGATTTCGGCAGCAGCGGGGCGTCGCTCTCATACGGGGTATCGGCGGATGGACCCGGATCGAGCGCGCGGTCGACACCGTCGAGGCCGGCCAGAATCTGCGACGACATATAGAGGTAGGGATTGGCGGCGGGCTCGCCGACGCGGTTTTCCAGCCGGGTGGCGGCATCAAAGGGACCGCCAAGCACGCGGATCATGGCACCGCGGTTGTCGCGGCCCCAGATCGCGCGGTCCGGCGCCAGCGAATAGGAGCGGTAGCGCTTGTAGCCGTTGATGGTCGGGGTGGTGAACACGGTGGCGGCGCGGGCATGGGTCAGCAGGCCGGCGAGGTAGTGGCGGCCGAACGGCGACAGCGCCTCGTTCTGCTCGCGGCTCATGAAGGCGTTGGCGCCGTCGCGCGACACGATCGACTGATGCAGATGCCAGCCCGACGACACCACGTTGGGAAGCTTCGGCCGGCACATGAAGGTGGCGTGGTAGCCGCGACGATGGCAGATCTGTTTCACGGCGCTGCGGAACAGCACCATGTTGTCGGCCGGCGTCAGCCCGACGGTCGGCTGGAAGGTGAATTCGCATTGGCTCGGGCCGTATTCGACCTCCACCGAGCGCAACGGCAGGCCGAGCGCCGACACGTCGCGGCGGATGAATTCGAGCACCGGCTCCATCTGGTCGTAGCGCTGCTCGGTGAGATACTGGTAGCCGTGCGACAACAGGCTGACCTCCGGCGGGCGGCCGGGCTGGCCGGCATCCTCCGGCGCCATCCTTGTCTCTTCGCGCTTGAAGATATGGCACTCGACCTCGAGCCCGGCGACGAAGTCGTAGCCGCGGGCGGCGAGGCCGGCGAGCACGCCCTTGTAGAGGTTGCGGGTGGCGAACGGCACCGGACGGCCGTCGGCGAAATGCACGTCGCACAATAGCCAGCCGGTGCCCGGCGACCACGGCAGCAGGCGAAAGGTCAGGGGGTCGGGGATCATCAGCACGTCGGCGGCGCCCTGCATTTCCGGAATGCCGAAACCGCCGCCGGCGGTGAACACCGGGAAAACCGTCTTGTGCGAGGTATCCTTGGCGAACATCGTGGTGGTGATGGTGCAGCCGCTTTCGAGGCAGCGCAGCGCCTCGCTCGCGATCAGCGTCTTGCCGCGCAGGATGCCGTGCTGATCCGGAAACGAGAACCGGATGACCTCGAGGTCGTGCTCCTCGACGAGGCGTCGGAGCCTGGCGGCGGCGTCTTTCTGTTCTGCGGACCACAGGCCGTGGCGTTCGACGAAACTCAACGCACGCTCCCCCCCTCGCAAAAAGGACCGGTCATTCGGCGGCCGACAGGCGGGTGACGGTGGCGGAGGTCTCGTTCGGCACCGGCGCGGCCCATGGCGCGCCGCGGCGGCGGGCGACGTCGACTTCCATCCAGTAGGTTTCCCAGCCGCTGGTCGGGCCGATCCCGTCCATGGTGCCGGGACCCTGGATGCTGCGCGCGTTCCCGGCGTCGAGGAACATCATCGGCTTCAGGCCGCCTTCGACCTTGTCGATTTCCTGGCGCAGCAGCTTGCGATAGGCGACGATTGCCTTGTCGGACGAGCCGAGATGCTCGCGGGTACGATCCTGGATCCTGCCCATCAACTCCACCGCCCACTGGTCGTGGACGTTGATGTCGGCGCCCATGCCGGTGTAGGTCGCGTGGGCCTGCTCGTGGGGATCGAAGCCGTAATCGTTGCTGCGGTTCTTGCGCGACCTGTAGTCCGGCAGTTCGTAGAGCTCGAGGCGCTGCGCCCGCATCCTCGGCTTGTCGACCGGCTGGGTGTAGCTGGTGAAGATCGCGTACCAGTAGCAGTTCTCGTCGTCGACCGGCACATGCCATTGCGAGATCGTCATCTCGGTGCTCATCGGAATGACGAAGCCGTGCGGGAACACCTGGTTGGTGACGCGCACATGGGTGCGCTCGGCATCGAGTTCGCGCAGCGCGATCAGGCGCAGGCCGTATTCGGTGCCCTCGACGTTGATGATCGGCCGATCGTATTCGCGCAGGATTTTCGTCATCGGCAGGTCGGTGCCGGCGGACGCGCCGCGAAACTGCTTGCCATAGGCGGTCGTGGTATCCTCGTCCTCGAAGAAGCGATGCAGGAACGAGGCATGTGCGGGATCGATGCCGACCTCGAGCGCCTGCAGCCAGTTGCATTCGAACAGGCCCTTGAAGGCGAAAGTGTAGGCGCCGGGCGCGGTGAAGCAATCCAGCTCCGGAAAGGCCGGCGGCTCGCCTTCTCCGAGAAAGGTCCAGAGGATGCCGCCCTTCTCGACGATCGGGTAGGCGCGCTGCCTGATGCCGGCGCACAGTTTCGAGGTTGTCGGCTCGGCGGGAGTCTCGAGGCAATTGCCATTGACGTCGAACAGCCAGCCGTGAAACGCGCAACGCAGGCCGCCGCCTTCGAGGCGCCCGAACGCCAGATCGGCGCCGCGGTGCGGGCAGTCGCGGTCGAGCAGTCCGTAGGCGCCGTCTTCGTTGCGGAACAGAACGAAATTCTCGCCGAGCAACCTGACCGGCTTGATCGGCCGCATCCCATCCATTTCGTCCACCAGCGCCACCGGCTGCCAGTACATCCGCATCAGTTTTCCGGCCGGCGTCTTCGGCCCGATCCGGGTGATCAGGTCATTCTGCTCTTGGCTCATCATGGTGCGGCCCTCGAAAGGAATGATGCCGGGAAGCGTACATCAGAAACGACCAAGTCGTTTATGTTCGCCTATTGAACTTATGGGCGATATATTATAGCTGGTCAAATGCGATACAAGTGGATTGTTTCAGCAAAGGATGGTGCATTTTCAGGCGGCTATATTTCAGCCGGTGTCGTGAACCAGGACGCCTTGCGAAGTTCGAACACTTGTTCAATATGAGAACATGGGCCATGTGGGCTGCGACCCCTCGCCAACCCTTTCCTTCGCCAGCCCGGCGGGCCGCTTTGACGAACGCGAGGGTTCGATGCCGAAGTTGAAGCGCAGCCCGGACGACACCCGCGGCGGGACCGATTTCATCGAAAGCCTCGATCGCGGCCTGCGGGTGTTCGAACTGTTCGCCGCCGATCGCCGGCCGATGACCCTGAGCGACCTCGCCAGGGCCGCCGACCTGCCGCGCGCCACCGCGCGCCGGATCCTGTTCACGCTCGAGCGCGCCGGCTATGTCGCCTGTGACGGCAAGCTGTTCACGTTGACGCCGCGCGTGCTGACCCTGGCCTCGTCGTATCTGTCATCCAACCAGGTGGTGACGATCCTGCAGCCGGTGCTCGACCGGGTGTCGAGCGCCGCCCAGGAGATCAGCTCGCTCGCCATTCTCGACGGCCACGAGGTCATCTTCATCGCCCGCAGCAGTCCGGCCCGGGTGTTCTCCTCCGGTATCGACCTCGGCTACCGGCTGCCGGCATTTTGCAGTTCGGTCGGCCGCGTCCTGCTCGGAAAATTCCCGAACGGCGAACTCGAAGCGGCCATCGATGCCGCGACCCTGACGCCGATGACGCCGCACACCGTCACCGACAAGGTGCTGCTGCTCGCCACCATCATCACCGATCGCGAGAAGGGCTACTCCCTGGTCGACCGGGAAGCCGAACCCGGCTTTCGTTCGATCGCCGTGCCGGTCCGGCGTTACGACGGGACCATCGCCGCCGCCATCAATATCGGCGCGCATGTCGATCGTATTTCCACCGGTGAAATGATCGATCGATTTCTGCCGCTGCTTCGCGAGGGCGCGGACTCGGTAAAATCCTTGATGCTATAGAAGGGCCGGCTCAACATCCGTTGGCCGGTCGCAGATCGGAACAGATGCCCCATATCGTCGTCGAATACTCCGCCGCAGGGCATGCCGGCTTCGATGTCGCGGCGTTGCTGCAATCCCTGCATGACGCCGCCGCATCGACTGGCCTGATGCAGGCGGCGGATATCAAGGTCCGCGCGCTGTCCTATGCGGACTATCTGGTGGCGGGCCAGCGCGACGGCTTCTGTCATGTCTCGGTCTATCTGCTCGAAGGGCGCACGCCCGCGCAGAAGCTGGCCCTGAGCGAGACCCTGCGCGCCGCCATGGCCGCGCTGCTGCCGAAAACCAGAAGCCTGAGCGTCGATATCAGGGACATGGATGCGTCGGCCTACAAGAAGCGGTTGAACCCGGACTTGCCGCGTTGACAAGAAGATGGGCCCGCGCTGCGGGATCCCGCCATCGGCTGGGGACGGGAATTTACGATTGATGGCGGCCGATGGCGTGGCTCCGCGCGAGCTTCCAACGCGCCGTCACTCCGCCAGAAGGGCTCGCCTTCGGCCAGCCCGATTGCGCCTGCTATCCGGCAGGCTGCAATTCGCCTCGCCATTCGCAATTCCTGGCCGGCGACGAATATGCCGTCGCCGACATGGCGCCGTTCGCTGTGCCGGCCACATCTCCGGCTTAATTTAGCCGCCGCGGCCGCGTCGGCTTCACATCAGCTTCAGCCCCTTCAAACTCGCATGGCCGTTCTTGCCGACGATGATGTGATCGTGCACAGCGATCCCCAGCGGCTGCGCGATGTCGACGATGGCGCGAGTCATCTGGATGTCGGCCTGCGACGGCGATGGGTCGCCGGAGGGATGGTTGTGCACCAGCAGCACCGCGGTGGCCGACAATTCCAGCGCCCGCTTGATAACTTCGCGCGGATAGACCGGGGTGTGGTCGACGGTGCCGGTCTGCTGCACCTCGTCGGCGATCAGGCCGTTGCGCTTGTCGAGAAACAGCACGCGAAACTGCTCCTTGTCGGCGAACGCCATGCTGGTCCGGCAATAGTCGATCACCGCCTGCCATGACGACAGCAGGGTGCGCTGTTTCAGTTGGCCCCTGGCGATCCGGCTGGCGGCCGCGGCGATCAGCTTGAGTTCGGTGATGGTCCTGTCGCCGACGCCCTTGATTCCGCGCAGCCGCGCCTCCGGCGCGTGAACGACCTCGGCGAAGGAGCCGAAAGTCTTGATCAGCATCTTGGCCAGCGGCTTGACATCGCCCTGGGCGCGCGCGGTGAACAGCACCATCTCCAGCAGCTCGTAATCGCTCAGGGCGTCAGGCCCGGCGCCATGAAACCGCTCGCGCAAGCGCTCGCGATGGCCGTGATAATGCGGCGTCTCGACAGGTCCGGAGCTCTTTTCAGGTCCGGACGGCTTTTCGGGTTCGCTGGTTTCCGCGGGCACCGGCGCCAACACCATTCATGGAATGCCAACCATGCCGTGCCCTGCGGGTTTTGCAACCGGGAAGTGCGGGAGGCCGAGCCGGCTGACGGTGGGAATGCGAACCCGGAATATCGGGATTTCGGGTCTGATCCATCCAGTCCGGCCGTCGCCGACCTGGCTGGACCATCCCGAAATGACGGGGCCTGGAATCTCAGGCCGCAGCCGGCGGCTTCTCGGCGTGGCGCTGCGACAGCGTGAAGATCTCGACGCCGTTTCCGGTCACGCCGACCGAATGCTCGAACTGCGCCGACAGCGAGCGGTCGCGCGTCACCGCGGTCCAGCCGTCGGACAGGATTTTGACATGCGGCTTGCCGAGATTGATCATCGGCTCGATGGTGAAGAACATGCCGGGCTTCAGCGCCACGCCTTCGCCGGGTCGACCGATATGGATGATGTTGGGCTCGTCGTGGAACATGCGGCCGAGCCCATGGCCGCAGAAGTCGCGCACCACGCTCATGCCCTGCGGCTCGACAAAACTCTGGATGGCGTGGCCGATGTCCCCGGTGGTGGCGCCCGGCTTGACCGCGGCAATGCCGCGCATCATCGCCTCATAGGTCACCTCGATCAGCCGCTCGGCCTTGCGGGCGATCGGGCCCACCGCATACATCCGGCTGGAATCGCCATACCAGCCCTCGACAATGAAGGTGACGTCGACATTGACGATGTCGCCTTCCTTCAGCACCCGGTCGCCGGGCATGCCGTGGCAGACCACGTGGTTGATCGAGGTGCAGGTCGAATAGCGATAGCCGCGATACATCAGGGTCGCCGGGTAGGCGCCATGGCCGAAGGCGAAGTCGCGGACGAAATCGTCGATTTTCGAGGTCGGCACCCCCGGTTTCACCAGATCGGTCAGTTCATCGAGGCACCTGGCGACCAGGAAGCCCGCCTTGCGCATGCCGGCAAAACCGCCCGGCCCGTGCAGCTTGATCTGCCCGGTTTTGCGCGAGGACGTGTTGTCGGAGGCTTCGATGTAGCTCATGGGTGATCACGGGTTGTCGGGAAGGGCGGCCAGGGCCGATATGTGACTAATTTAATGATCGGAGCGGTCAGCGCAAGCCAAGGTTGGGACCAGGGCGAGCGGAACCGGGAGCCGCGGCTGCAAAGGGCAATTCGGCGGCAGCGCGCATCGCGGTCAGCCCTGGACCTCGGCATTGGTCTCGACCGGCAGTGCGCCGCCGCGGACGCGGATTTCGCGCACCGGATAGGGCACATGGATGCCCTCGCGCTTGAAGGTCTCCCACAGCGACTGCATTACCTCGCTCTTGACATTGTCCATGCCGTCGGGATCCGCGAGCCAGAAGGTCAGCGCAAACTTCATCCCGGCATCGGTGAATTCCACCAGGATGCAGTTCGGCGGCTTGGACTTGATCGCGCGCGGCGTCGCCGCCGCGATATCCAGCGCCATCTTGCACACCAGCCGCGGATCTGCCTCGTAACTGGTGCCGAAATTGATCTTCACCAGCGTATTGGTGTCGCTGTAGGTCCAGTTGGTGACCTTCTGCGTCACCAGGTCCTCGTTCGGGATCAGGAATTCGCGGCCGTCGCCGGCGGCGACCGAGATATAGCGGGTCTTCATCGCGCTGATGCGCCCGGAACTGTCGCCGATGGTGACGAGATCGCCGGGCTTCACCGATTTATCCGCCAGCAGGATGATGCCGCTGATGAAATTGGCGACGATCTTCTGCAGGCCGAAGCCGATGCCGACGCCGGCGGCGCCGGAGAAGATCGCCAGTGCCGAGAGGTTGATGCCGACCGCGCTCAGCACCGCCGCGACGGCGAATATCATCAGCGCCAGCCGGATCATCTTGACCAGCAGCACCTGGATCGACGGCGTCAGGTCGCCCGACTGGGTGATCCGGCTTTCCGCGAAGTTGCTGGCGACGTTGGACAGCCACAGCGCCACCGCCAGCAGTACCGCGAGCTTGATCAGCAATAGCGGCGTCAGCCGCAGGCCTCCCAGCACGATCGAGACCGAGTCGAGCGCATCGATCACGGGCCCGAGCTGTCCGAGAATGCTCAGAGCCGCTACCAGCCATGCCGACAGCGACACCAGCCGGACGATGAAGCTGTTGCGAATGACCGAGGTGACGAGGCGGATGATCAGCCAGGCAAAGGCCAGGTTGGCGGCGATGCCGAGCAGATAGCTGCGGCCCGGCGAGGTCGACGCCAGCATCACCGTATGGCCGATCGTCATCAGCGCCGCGAATACCGCGGTCGAGGCGCTGCCGGCCAGCGCCTGCATGAACAGCCGCAGCGGTGTCGGCCAGGCCGTGCCGAGCGTGCCGAGGTCGATCCGCGCGCGGGCGGCAGCGCCGGCGGCGAAGGCCAAGCCGGCCGAGGCCAGTATCAGGCCGAGCTGCAGGTAGAACCACGGCGAGGTGATCTCGGCGCCGACCGAGGCCGCCGCGGCGTGCAGGAAATCGGTGATGTCGCTCAGGTCCATCGTCATGGTGTCTCATGGCAGGGCAGGTCGGCGCAACCGGATCGGCATATCCGATGGGCCGGCAGATTCCCACCGCCGCAACGTCGATGCCATCGCAGCGCCACGGCGCCGCCGCGGTTGGGGCGGCCGAAGCGGGGATATGGCCGCGGACATCGCGGCAGCGCCGCCGACTTGTGCTTCGACGCTCTTGCCAGGAATCCGCCACTTGCGACGATTGAGCAGACTGCGAACCGGGAGGGCGCAGCGGAAACGGCCTTGGCGTTCAAGGGTGACGACGATAAGGATGCAATTGCAGGTATTTGCGATGATTTGCGGAGATGCATGGGTTCGCTCGATTCGGTCAGCATAGCCATCCTCCTCGGCGCGGTTCTGGTGATGGCGGGCATCCTGTCGAGCCTGCTGGCGCTGCGCTTCGGCGCGCCGCTGCTGCTGGTGTTCCTGCTGATCGGCATGCTGGCCGGCGATTCCGGCCCCGGCGAGCTGCGCTTCGACGACGTGCGCACCACCTATCTGGTCGGATCGGTGGCGCTGGCGCTGATCCTGTTCGACGGCGGCCTGCGGACCCGGTTTCAGAGCATCCGCGCCGTGCTGGCCCCCTCGCTGGTGCTGGCCACCGTCGGGGTGCTGCTGACCGCGCTGATCACCGCGCCGGTCGCCAGATACGCGCTCGATCTGAACTGGACCGAAGCGCTGCTGGTGGGAGCGGTGGTGGCCTCGACCGACGCCGCGGCGGTGTTTCTGCTGGTGCATGCCCAGGGCCTGCGGCTGCGTCCACGGGTCGGCGCCACACTGGAGGTCGAATCCGGCACCAACGATCCGTTCGCGGTGTTTCTGACCTTGATGCTGGTGGAACTGATTTCCAGCGGGTCCAGCTCGGTCTGGCATGTCGCCCTGGAGTTCGGCCGCGAGGCCGTGCTCGGCGCCGTGATCGGCGTGCTCGGCGGCCGGCTGGTGGTGCTGGCGCTGAACCGGGTGGCGCTGCCGCAGGGCCTGCATGCGCCGTTCGTGGCCACCGCCGCCCTGGTGATCTTCGGGGCTGCGCAGATCGCACACGCCTCGGGATTTCTCGCGGTCTATCTCGCCGGCATCATCATCGGCAACCGGCCGACCCGGGCGCATAATTCGGTGGTGACGTTCCTCGACGCCGCCACCTGGCTGGCGCAGATCGTGATGTTCGTGCTGCTCGGCCTGCTGGTGTCGCCGCATCGGCTGCTGAGCAGCGTCGTTCCGGCCGTGGTCGTCGCCCTGGTGCTGATGCTGGTGGCGCGGCCGCTGGCGGTGCTGTTCTGCCTGGCGCCGTTTCGCTTCAACTGGCGGGAAAAGATCTTCATCGCCTGGACCGGCCTGCGCGGCGCGGTCGCGATCTTTCTGGCGTCGATCCCGATGCTGGTCGGACTGTCGAAGGCCTATCTGTATTTCGACGTCGCCTTCGTCGTCGTCATCATCTCGCTGCTGCTGCAGGGCTGGACGCTGGCCGCCGCCGCGCGGCGGCTGCATGTGGCGCTGCCGCGCGCCGATCGCGGGCCGCGGCGCATCGAGCTCGATCTGCCCGGGCAGCTCGAACAGCAACTGGTCGGCTATTCGGTGCGCCCGAAGAGCCTGTACTTCCGCCGCGGCCTGATTCCCTCCTGGTCGAAGCCGACGCTGGTGATCCGCGACCAGCACATCCTGTCGCCCGCCGAGGCCGATCCGGTTCTGCCGGGCGACTACATCTACCTGCTGGCGCCGCCGGAAAAGGCCGAAACGCTGGACCGTTTCTTTGTCGACATGCTGCCGGGCACCGCGCCGGATCCGCATCTGCTCGGCGACTTCGTCGTCTCCGGCGAGCACACGCTGGGCGAACTCGCCGAGGTCTACGGCGTGGCGGTCGATGAGGCCGAGGCGAAGCTGACGCTTTCAGATTATTTCGACGTCCATCTCGATCACGCGCCGAAGCTGGGCGCGACGCTGGAGCTCGACCCCATCGTCCTGGTGGCCCGCAGCATCGGCGGCGGCCGGGTCAATGTGGTCGGCCTGCGGTTGCCCGAAGACGTGGAAGCAGCCGCGCCGTTGACGCGCATGGGCGCGTTCAGGCGCAGGCTGTCGGAGCTGTGGTCGCAGGTCGCGGGCATCTAAAGCGGGATGTCATTAGCCTGAATCGATTTGGGATTCCCAAATCAGTGCATTTCTGATTCACCATGCTGGCTGGGCTGGAGGCCAGCATGGATGGGCAAGCCTTATTCTCTGGATCTGCGTAAGCGTGTCGTGGCCGCGATTGAGGGCGGAATGTCACGCAATCGGGCCGCCAAGCAGTTTGGGGTCGCGATCAGCACGGCGATCGGATGGATGCATCGGGTCGAGAAGACCGGTAGCGTTGAGCCCAGCCAGATAGGCGGCTACAAGCCCAAGGCGATTTCGGGCGAGCACGCGCTTTGGCTGTCGCAACGGCTCAAGGCCGGCGATTTCACCATACGCGGTCTCGTTGCCGAGCTTGCCGATCGCGGCTTGAAGGTCGACTACCACTCGGTGTGGAACTTCGTTCATGCCGAGAAGCTCAGCTTCAAAAAAAAGCATGGCGGCTGGCGAACGCGATCGACCAGAGGTCGCGCGGCGGCGGGTCCAGTGGAAGAAATATCAAGGCCGCGTCGATCCTGAGCGGCTCGTCTTCATCGACGAAACCTGGACCAGGACCGATATGGCGCCCCTGCGGGGATGGGCGCCGCGCGGCGACAGACTTCACGCCAAGGTCCCCCACGGACGCTGGAAGACCATGACCTTCCTGGCGGCGCTACGCCACGACCGGATTGATGCGCCATGGTTCATCGAGGGGCCGATCGATGGCGTAAGTTTTCGGACCTACGTCGAGAAGGTCCTTCTGCCCACTCTCAGGCCCGGTGATATCGTCGTCCTGGACAATCTCGGCAGCCACAGAAGCAAAGCCGTGCGCCAGCTCATCCGCTCGGTGGGCGCCAAGCTGTTCTTCCTGCCAAAATACTCGCCCGACCTGAACCCGATCGAGCAGGTGTTTGCCAAGCTCAAGCACCTGCTGCGCAAAGCTTCCGCGCGAACTGTCGACGCCGTATGCGCCGCAATCGGCTACGCACTCGATGCCTTCAGCCCAGAGGAGTGCGCAAACTACCTCAAAAATTCAGGCTATCGAACTTAATCCCATCATGCTTTAGTTCAGCGATTTTGAAGTTCGAATCATTTCGATTTATCGAAATGACCAGCGACAATTGTCATTCCCGATTTGCAATTGCACTTCGGGAATGACAAACGACGGGTCCACTTCCTGTAGGATCAGCTTCATGGATTCGATCGTCTGGCGGTCCCCGCATATTGCGTTCGGCGCCGTCATCCCTGTTTGGACGGCTTCCTGGTTGCGGCGGCAGCCGCCTCATGATTTGAAGGGGCTTGCCGCTCCGTCTTAAAATCCCGGATTACATACGGTCGCTCCGATGCTCCCTCGCGCCATCCTGTTCGACCTCGATGACACCATCCTGAAGGCCTATGGCGGACAGCAGGAAGCGTGGCTCAGCGTCGCCACCGAATTTGCATCCGAACTGGCGCCGCTTTCGCCGCACGAGGCGGCCACCGCGATCACGGCGTTTTCGCAAGCCTTCTGGCTGAACGCGGATCCGCAGTGGCGGATGCGGCTGCAGGAGGCGCGGCGGCAAGTCGTCACCGGATCGTTCGCCGCTCTGGCAAAGGCCGGCCGCCCGACGCCGCCGCCCGGCCTCGCACGGAGGTTGGCCGATCGCTTGTCCGCCTATCGGGAAGAGCAGATGAGCCTGTTTCCCGACGCGCTCGAAGTGATCGATGGCTTGCGCGCGCGCGGCACCCGGCTCGGACTGGTCACCAACGGAGCAGCCGCCTTGCAGCGCGCCAAGATCCTGCGTTTCGATCTGGCGCATCGCTTCGATCACATCCAGATCGAAGGCGAGCATGGCTTCGGCAAGCCGGAAGAGCGCGCCTACCGGCACGCCCTGCGGGCGCTTGATGTAGAGGCGCGGGAGACCTGGATGGTTGGCGACAATCTGGAATGGGAGGTCGTGGCCCCGCAGCGTCTGGGTATCTATGCGATCTGGTTCGACCCGGCCGGGAAAGGCCTGCCCGAGGGATCGAGCGTCAGGCCCGATCGCATCGTCGGCCGGTTGTCGGAGCTGTTGCGATAGGGGCGGTGCTGCCGCATCTCTTTAATACCCTCCTGGAGGGCAGCGCGACCGGGTGTGGAATTTCCATGTCGTCCGCGCGCGCGATGTCCTCCGATTTGCAACGTTTCAGACGAGCGTCCCTGCGCACGCACGCAGGGACCCATACGGCGCGCAATCGCGTTTCAGCATTGGAGAAGAGGCCTTTTTCAATTTCGATGCCAGCGGTGATGGATCCCTGCGTGCGCAGTGGACGATCATTTGAGAGTTTGTGCCAGGCCACGATCGTGCAGACGCGCCGTTCGATTCGACGATGGGCGATAGCCCTGACCGTCCCGGCAACCGATGATTGTCGCGGCGGACCGAAACGATTCGAACTTCAAAATCGCCATATTAGGAAATCTCCGCCGGCAACACCTCGGCGCCGCCGAAGGCGATGACGCGGCCGCGCCTGAGTATCGCGATCCGCGTCGCCAATTGGCGCATTTCGCCGGCATCGTGGCTGACATAGACCATCGGGATTTTGGCTTCGTCGCGCAGCCGCACCAGATAGGGCAGGATCTCCTCCTTGCGCTCCTCGTCCAGCGACCCCAGCGGTTCGTCCAGCAGCAGCAGCCTCGGCTGCGCCAGCAGCGCGCGTCCGAGCGCCACCCGCTGGCGCTCGCCGCCGGACAGCCGGCCGGGACGCCGGTCCAGGAGATGACCGATATCGAGCAGGTCGGTGACGCGCTTGCGCTGCGCGGCATCGTCGGCGAGCCGGTTCATGCGCCGCCCGAAATCGAGGTTTTGCTGCACGTCGAGATGCGGAAACAGCCGCGCGTCCTGGAATACATACCCGATCCGGCGGCGATGGGCCGGAACGTGGATGCGGCCTGCGGTATCGTCGAGGGTTTCGCCGTCTATCACGATGATGCCGCGATCGGGCCGCACCAGGCCGGCAATCATGTTGATCAGCGAGGTCTTGCCGGCGCCGGAGGCGCCGAACAGGCCGGTGACCGGGCCTTGGCTGGCGAAGGCGGCCTCGACCGAGAATTCGCCGAGCTGCTTTACGACGTCGACGCGCAGCATCATCAGTGTCCGTGCAGCCGTCGGGTGGCGCGCCGCGCGAACCATTCGGAGCCGACCAGCGCCGCCATTGCGATCAGGACCGAGACCACCACCAGCCGCAGCGCCGCGGGGTCGCCGTCGGGCGTCTGGATCAGCGAGTAGATCGCCGACGAAATGGTCTGGGTCTGGCCGGGGATATTCGACACGAAGGTGATGGTCGCGCCGAATTCGCCGATCGCCTTGGCAAAGCCCAGCACCATGCCGGCCAGTACCCCCGGCAGCGCCAGCGGCAAGGTGACGGTCAGGAACACCCGCCAGGGTGCGGCGCCCAGCGTCGCCGCCGCCTGCTCCAATCTCAGGTCCACCGCTTCGATCGACAGCCGGATCGGCCGCACCAGCAGCGGAAACGACATCACCCCGCAGGCCAGCGCCGCGCCGGTCCAGCGGAAGGCGAACACGATTCCGAGATGGTCCGCGAGCCAGGCGCCGACCAAACCGCGCCGGCCGAAGGTCAGCAGCAAAAGATAGCCGGTAACCACCGGCGGCAGCACCAGCGGCAGATAGATCAGGGCATCGACCAGCGACTTGCCCCAGAACCGGCGCCGCGCCAATAGCCACGCTACGCCGATGCCGAGCGGGGTCGCCACCAGGGTCGCGACGGTCGCCACCCGCAGCGAGAGCTGGACTGCCGCCCATTCCGTCGGCGAGATATCGAACACGCTCAGGTCGTCGGGCTGACGAGGAACCTGAAGCCGTATTTCTCGAAGATCGCCTTGGCCGCCGCGGTGCGCAGGAACGCCAGATAGGAGCCGGCTTGCGGCTTGGCGGTCGCGGTTGCCGCGACCGGATAGATGATCGGGGGATGGGAATCGGCGGGAAAGGTGCCGACGATCTTGACGCCGGGTTCGACCTTGGCGTCGGTCGAATAGACGATGCCCAGCACCGCCTCGCCGCGCGCCACCAGCGCCAGCGCCGCGCGCACGCTCTCCGCCATCGCGAATTTCGGCGCCGCGGCCTGCCATGCGCCGAGTTTTTCCAGGGCAGCCTGCGCATATTTGCCGACCGGTACCGCCTTGACGTCGCCGGTGGCGATCTTGCCGTCGCCGGCGAGCCTGGCGAGGTCGAAGCCCGGCCCGATCGCCACATGGTCGATCTTGGAATCCTTAGGCGCGATCAGCACAATGCTGTTGCCGAGCAGATCGACCCGGCTCGGCGCGTTGATGTCCTTCCTGGCGGTCACATAGTCCATCCAGTCGGTATCGGCGGACACGAAGACATCCGCCGGCGCGCCCTGTTCGATCTGCTTTGCCAGTGTCGAACTCGCGGCATAGCTGGCGGCGACCTTGACGCCGGTTTTCGCGGTATAGGCGGCATCGACGTCGTCGAGCGCGTTCTTCATTGAGGCCGCCGCGAACACGGTCAGGCCGGTGTCCTGGGCCAGCGCGGGCGTCCAGGTCGATCCGCACAGGATGGCAAAGGCGGTGAAAAATCCGGCAAGACGGTGCATCGGTGGCGCTCCAGGCGGGTTCGCGGCGCTTCGCGCGCGCGAATCGGGCATCAGCTGCGGGAAAGCGACGGGCGGAAGCGCCGTTCCGCGGATCCCGGCAACTTACGGCCGCTCAGGATATCGCCGCCCAGACAATAACAGGCTGGAGGTCCGGGTAAAGGCTTCCCTGCTCTATTCGGACGGCAGGATGGCCACCGAGACGGCGTCTTCCTTGATGCCGCTGACCTGCAGTACGAAGGGGCTGGCTGAAATCTCGTATTTCATGGTCTTGCGGATGCCGTCGCAATCGGTGGCGCCGCTGAAGGCCTTCGGCTTCAGGGCATGTCCGTCCTGCACCACGTCGACCCAGCCGCCGGCGGACAGGCTGACGGTGTAGATGCCGGCCTTCGGTGCGCTCTTGAAACTCGCGAAGCCGGCAAAGGTACCTTCCCTGGGCGCGCGTTCCGGAGGGGTGGGCAGCCTGGCCTCGGCGGGCGAGTGCAGGCCGAGCGTCATCCCGGTTGACGGCGGCGCGGCAAGTTCGCCGCCGGACGCAAGCTTGACCCGATCCGGCGCCGTCAGCGCCGCGCGCTCGCGATCGATCGGCCATTTGAACTTGTCGCAGCCGCTCGGTTCCTCCGCCGCAAATGCGGGAGCAACCCCGAGCAGCGCCAGCACGATCAGCAGCGGGGCCCGCATGGTCAGTCCACCGCGAGCATGACGTCGGAGGCCTTCACCACCACGGTGACGGCGCCCTTGGCCTTGATGCCCAATTCATCGACCGCCTCATTGGTGATCGAGGAAGTGACGATCTGGCCATTGCCGATATCGACGCGGACATGCGAGGTGGTTGCGCCCTTTTTCACTTCGACGACGGTGCCCTTGATCTGGTTGCGTGCACTGATGCGCATGATGGGTCCTTGATTATGTTTATTTATCCCGCGCATGACGACAGGCTATCGCAGGCCCGCATCGGCAAATCGGGACGAGATGGGATCAGCAGCCCTGATCCGAAGCTTCGTCGGCGCTTACGGCGCGACGATACCCCATTCTAGCGCATCTCGATGCCATCGGGATAGTCCACCGGCTGTCGGCTACGGCCTGGCGTCCGGGGCCGCCAGGACCTGGCGGCAGGCCGCGGGCAGCTGTGCCAGCGTGATCCCGTGGCTCGGCGGCGCCGGCACTTTCGGCGGCTCCGGATGGATGATCGAATCCTTGAACCAGTAGGCGAGGTCGGCCGTGCTGCAGCCTTCGCCTCCGGCCTGTGGCTTCTGGCCCTTGCAATCGCTGCTGCCCGGCGGGCAGGCCATCCGGATGTGAAAATGGTAGTCGTGGCCGTACCACGGGCGGATCTTGGCAAGCCAGCTGCGATCGCCCCTGGCTTCGCGGCATAGCGCCTTCTTGATCGCGGCGTTGACGAAAATGCGCTGCACGCTCGGCTCCTGCGCGGCGTCGCGCAGAACCACGAGATGGCCCGGGGTAAACACCTGCGGATCGATATCGAGGCGGTCGGGACGCACCATCATCACCGCAGAGGTCTCCTCGCGCTCCTCGCGCGACAGCCGGTGATCGGGCATTGGCGTCAGCCAGACATCGGCGTCGAGCCCGATCTGGTGGCTGGCATGGCCGCTGAGCGCCGGGCCGCCGCGCGGCTGGCCCATGTCGCCGACCAAGATTCCGGGCCAGCCGGCATCCATGTGGGCCTTGACCGACAGGCGCTTCAACAGCGCGACCAGATCGGGATGTCCCCAATTGCGGTTGCGCGACAACCGCATCACCTGCCAGGTGGGACCATTGATGGGCATTTGCTCGGCGCCGGCAATGCAGCCGGCGGTATAGGAGCCGATCACCCGCGTCGGGAGTGCGGCCGGCAGCACCTTGCGGGCAAACAACTCCTTGGCGGGCAGCTTGGGATCCCTGGGATCGGGCAGAGGCGGCAGCGGCTTTGGATCGACACTGCCCTTGTCCTGCGCCAGCGCGGCGGTGGCGCCGACCAGTATCACGGGGAGCAGCAGCGGGAGAACAAGAATCAGCCGGAACCTCATCGCGGCACTCTACAGCCAAACCGGCAGTCCGGGACAGGTCTTTACAACTCACATTTTGGAAAGCCATGCCCATGCCAAAGGGAATTGCAGCGGCGCGATCGTGAAGAGGGCGCGGCGCGCAAGCCTCGCCATGGCGGGGTTTCGCGACGCGGCGATCCTGCCGGGATGGCTGCCGACGCCGGCGCGCGCCGACGTCGTGGTCCAGATCGACAAGTCATCGCAGCGGATCGCTACGAGTGGCGACGGCGCGCCGCGCTACAACCGGCCGGTTTCGACCGGCCGCGACGGCTTCGGCACGCCGAGCAGCATTTTCCATCCGCGGCGCACGGCGCGATTTATTTTTCGCGAAAATATTGCAACGCGCCGATGCCGCACGCGATCTTTCTTCCATTGCGGCTTTGCGATTCTCGGCACCAGCGACATCGCGCGGCTCGGCGGTCCGGCATCGCATGGCTGCGTCAGGCTGCATCCGTCGCATGCCGCGGCTCTGTTCGCCTGGTCGAGGGCGACGGCCCGGGCCATACGCGGATCGCGTATTTCCAATTGGAGCAAGTTTCGGTGACGTGAATCCGGAGCAAGCTCTAACAATTCTTTGCCATGGCCAAGCCTGACCCGGCCGTCCACGTCTTGCTTGCGGACTTTACGATGTCGAAGCGCGTTGCTTCCACGTCACCGGAACACGCTCTCGCGGGCATGATCCGCAAAAGTCTCCCGCTACGTTTCCCGGGACGACCTGTGAAGTCACTGCCCGAAACGCCATGCTCAATGAAAGAATAACACCGGCGTCTCAAGTGAACCCAGCGGCGGGCTTTTTTAACCGTAAAATAACCTTCTGGATCATTGGCGAAATTTCGGGCGCGGACGCGGGAAGCTCGCGGATTCGTTGCGCAATCGCCGCACCTGTCGGTTTTTTGTCCTCAGGCGTCGAATATTCGGTTCGCCAGCTGGTGGGTGTGAGCTGATACTCGGTGTGGTTGTGAGATTGCAGGCGATATCGCCTCTTAAAGCGGCAACCGCGGGCTCTGACCGTTTCACGGGGCCGGCTGCGTGCCGCGCCCGTCACCCCCAAGAGATACCATTTTTTCAGACACTTATCGGAGAACATGACGCTGCAGAATGCAAGTGAGGCTGAAGTATGCCGAGAATCCGGCCCAAGACCGCGAAAAAAGCAAAGCATCAGGCCATCCTGCGCGTCCCGGGCCGGCCAGCCAAGCCCAGCCCAAAACTCTCTGTTGGCCGCCGGCGCGCCGCGCCGGAGATCGGTGAGATCGTGCGCAAGCGCGCCGAGGCCGAGGCGGCGATCGCCGAGGCGCGAAGATCTCATGAGCGGCTGCGCGAGGCGATCGAGCTCCTGCCGGAAGGCATCGTGTTTCTCGATGCCGACGGACGCTACATTCTCTGGAACAAGAAGTATGCGGAGATCTACAGCCGCAGTTCCGACCTGTTCAAGCCGGGGGCACGACTGCAGGACACCATCCGCGTCGGCGTCGAGCGCGGTGACTATCCCGAAGCGATCGGCCGCGAGGAAGAGTGGATCGCCGACCGGCTCACCAAACTGCATCAGCCCCACGGCCGGCATGAGCAAATCCTCGCCGACGGCCGCTGCATCCTGATCGAGGAGCGGCTGACCGGGGACGGCGGCATCATCGGCCTGCGCGTCGACATCACCGAACTGAAGCAGCGCGAAGCCTCGTTCCGGCTGATGTTCGACAGCAATCCGGTTCCGATGATCGTCTGCGCGCTGGACGACGAGCGCATCCTTGGCGTCAACGACGCCGCGATCGAGCATTACGGCTATAGCCGGGCCGAATTCGAGAAACTAACCATCCGCAGCCTCCAGGCCTTTGAATCCGAGCCGCCCTGGGCCGGCGGCCGCAGCAGCGACGAACTGGCGGCCCGCACCTGGAAGCATGTCAGGGCCGACGGAACGCTGATCGACCTGGCGATCTATTCGCGGCAGCTGGTCTATGGCGACCAGCCGTCGGTATTGCTGGCGCTGATGGATATCACCGAGCGCAAGCGCGCCGAGGCCCGGCTCGCCTTCATGGCCCAGCACGATGCCTTGACCGGGCTGCCGAACCGCAACCTGCTGCGCCAGCACATGGACGAGATCATGCTGCACACCCGGCGCGGTGCCGAGAAGATCGCGGTACTGGTGCTTGGCATCGACAACTTCAAGTCGGTCAACGACACCCTTGGCCACGGCATCGGCGACAAGCTGCTGCGCGGCGTCGGCAAGCGCCTGCGCTCGATGTTGCGCGAGGAAGACACGCTCGCCCGCCTCAACTCCGACGAATTCGCGATCGTCCAGAGCGGGCTGACGCGGCCGGAGGATGCGGTGTTGCTGGCCAGGCGGCTTCTGGAGGCGATCGGCGATCCCTTCCTGCTGGATGGTCATTCGGTGGTGATCGGCGCCAGCATCGGCATCGCCATGGCGCCCGGCGACGGCGACGAGTCCGAGAAGCTCCTGAAGCACGCCGACATGGCGCTGTCGCGCGCCAAGAACGACGCGCGCGGAACCTTCAGCTTCTTCGAAGCCGGCATGGACGCCCGCGCCCAGAGCCGCCGCAAGATCGAGATCGATCTGCGCGACGCGATCCAGAATGACGTGCTGCGGCCGTATTATCAGCCGCTGATCGATCTCGCGAGCGGGCGCATCACCGGCTTCGAGGCGCTGGTGCGCTGGCCGCACCCCGAACGCGGCATGATCTCGCCGGCCGAATTCATCCCGGTCGCCGAGGAGACCGGGCTGATCAATGGCCTCGGCGGCCTGATGCTCCGCCGCGCCTGCCTGGACGCGGCACTATGGCCCGGCGACGTCCGCGTCGCGGTCAACCTGTCGCCGCTGCAGTTTCGCGTCGGCAACCTGTTGTCGGTCGTGATGGATGCGCTGAGGCAATCGGGCCTGCCGGCAAAGCGGCTCGAACTGGAAATCACCGAAACCCTGCTTCTGGAAAAGAGCAGCCAGGTGCTGGCCACGCTGCACGCGCTGCGGTCGCTCGGCGTGCGCATCTCGATGGACGATTTCGGCACCGGGTATTCCAGCCTGAGTTATCTCAGAAGCTTTCCGTTCGACAAGATCAAGATCGACCAGTCGTTCGTGCGCGACCTCGGCTCCAATCGGGACGCGCAGGCGATCGTGCGCTCGATCATCAGCCTCGGCATCGGCCTCGGCGTGACCATCACCGCCGAAGGCGTCGAGACCGAAGCCGAGCTGAGCTGCCTGCGCGCCGAGGGCTGCCATGAGGGGCAGGGCTACCTGTTCAGCCATGCGCGGCCCAATGCCGAGATCGTCAAGCTGCTGAGAGCCCAGAGCGGCGCGGATATCGACACCCCCGCCGACGCCGCCGATCAGGCGGCACGGGTGGCCTGACCGGATCGCTGTCGGTCGCGCCCGAACCTGCAGCCGTTGCGGCGATGGCTCGCGGCCGCGCTGCGGCCGTCGCTCAGCCGTCCCTGGCCGCGGCGCCGGAACCGGCGGCGAGGATCGCCCGGCCGACATCCTCGTAATGGCTGTCGCGGGCCTGGATCTGCTGCGCGATGGCGTGCATGTCGCGGAAGCGGCGTTCGAACCTGTTGGCGCGGAACACCGCGGTCGCGCCGGCCATGTGATAGGCGGCATCGACCACCGCGGCGGCCTGGTGAATCGTCCAGGTCGAGACCAGGCGAAGCGCGGCGCGGTGGTCTTCGGAGTAGCTTCCGTCGCGCGTCAGATCGCGCCATACTTCGTCGATCGTGGCGTAGAGATAGGCGCGCGCCGCGCGCAGATTGCCTTCGGTGCGTCCGATCGCGCCCTGCACGGCATTGTTCTCGCGCATCGCATGCAGACCGGCCGGCGACTTGCGGCGCGCCAGATCGACGGCGGCGTCGAGCATGGCCCGCGCCACGCCGAGCGACACCGCGGCGAAACCGAGCCCGAAAACGATGTTGGTGGTGAGCCGGTAGAGCGGTCCTTTCTCGCGCAGGCCGGCGGGTTCGTCACGCAGCGCCGCGAATTTTTCCGGAATGAACAGATTGTCCACCGAATAGCTGTCGGTGCCGGTGCCTTTCAGGCCGATCACATCCCAGACGTCGTACATCGTGGCGCTCGACACCGGAAACAGGATCGTGCGTAACTCCGGTGCGCCGTTGGGCTTGCGCCGCCTGCTGCCGTCGGCTTCGACGATCTGGACATGGGCGCCCAGCCAGCTCGCCTGACGGGAGCCGCTGGCGAAGTCCCAGCGCCCGGTGGCGCGATATCCGCCGGGAACGACCTGCACCTCGTTGGCCACCGCGCCCCAGGCCAGGATGCCGGTCGGCTGGCCAAAAATCTCGCGGGCCTGATCGGGATCGAGGTAGGCCGCCGTCATTGCGCAGACGCCGCATTGGCCGAGGCACCATGCCGTGCTGGCATCGGCTTTCGCGACTTCTTCGAGCATCTGCATGAAGATTTCGGGCGGGGCTTCGGAGCCACCGAAGCTTTGCGGCAGCAAAGCACGATAGAGCCCGTTCTCGACCAGGGCGGAAACCACCGGCTCCGTCAGACGTCGCGTCCGTTCGATCTCGTCGGCCTCCCGCGCGATCAGCGGCGCCAGCGCTCGCGCGCGTTCGATGAGTCCGAAACCGGGAACCTTGTTCATGCGTCTCCTCGCCCCTTGTCGGGTTTCTGGTTGGCGAAGGCACGATGGTGGTCCATCTGGCGCCGCCGATCAAGATGGCCCGTGGAACGGCAATCGCCGAAAAGCCCGCAGAACATCGTTCCTCCAAAATGCGACGGCCCGGGGTCAATGCGAGAAGCCGCAGGCCGCCGCCGGTCGCGACCGCGGGCGACGGAGTTTGCTCGAGCGGGCCTCGGCGGCTAGGCGGCGTCGCGCAGGCCGGCCAGGAAGCTGTCGACGCTCTTGAACAGCGTGGCGGCGTGCTGGCCGAGTTCGCCGGATGCGACCAGTACGTTGTCGGCCAAGGCGCGCGACTGGTCGGCGGCCTGGCTGGCACCGGCGACATTGAGCGAAACCTCGCTGGTGCCGGCGGCGGCCTGCTGCACGCTGCGGGCGATCTCCCGGGTCGCCGAATCCTGCTGTTCGACGGCCGCCGCGATGGTGGTGGCGATGCCGCTGATCTCGCGGATGGTGGTGCTGATGCCGCCGATCGCAGTGACGCAATTGCCGGTGGCGGACTGGATCGCGGCGACCTGTCCGGCGATCTCCTCGGTCGCCTTGGCGGTCTGGCTGGCGAGTTCCTTGACTTCGGAGGCGACGACCGCAAAGCCGCGGCCGGCTTCCCCCGCCCGGGCCGCCTCGATGGTGGCATTGAGCGCCAGCAGGTTGGTCTGGCTGGCGATGGCGCCGATCAGGCGCAGCACATCGCCGATTTTCTCGCCGGCAGCGGTGAGGCCGGCGACCATCTCGGTGGTCTGGCCGGCCTTGGCCACGGCGTCGTCGGCGACCCCGGCGGAATGGGTGACCTGGCGGCCGATCTCGGCAACGGAGGAGGCCAGTTCCTCGGTGGCGGCCGCCACCGTGCCGACGCTGGCCGACGCCTCCTCCGAAGCGGCGGCTGCCGCCGCCGCCCGCTCCGAGGTGCCGTTGACGCTGGTGGTGATTTCGCCGGCCACCCGCTGCATGTCCTTGGTCGCCTGCGCCACCGCGCCGACCACGCTCTTGACGTCGGCCTCGAAGCGGTCGGCCATCTGGCGTTGCAGGGCCTTCTTCTCGATCTCGGCCTGCCGCTTGGCGGCGTCCTGGGCCTCGCGCAGCGATCCGGCCTCGATCATGTTGCGGCGGAACACGTCGACCGCGACCGCCATGGTGCCGAGTTCGTCCTTGCGGTCGCCGCCGGGGATCGTGACCGCGGTATCGCCGCTGGAGAGCCGGTTCATCACCGCGGTGATCGCCGTCAGCGGGCGCGACAGGCCGCGGCCGAGCAGGAAGGCCAGCAAAACGGCGCCGGCAAGGATCGCCAGGGTGCCGAGCAGCAGATGCAGTTGGGCGCGGGTTGCCGCGGCCTCGTAGGCGGTGGTGTCCTTGATGACCTCGAGCACCGCGATGGGCTGGCCGGCATAGTCCTTGATCTGTCCGAGATAGAGCGCGGCGGCGTGGCCGCCGAAGCTGGCATCGCGCTGCAGCGCCGTGCCGTCGAACGCGCGCCTGAGTTCGTCCGGGGTGGCGACCTCGGTGTCGCCGAAGGTCGAAGACAGCTTGCGGAAGCTCTTGCCGTCGAACCAGTGCACGGCGAGATCGACGCCGAAGCGCTGCTTGGCGCGGTCGACGAATTCCTTGCCGAAGGCGACGCCGACATCGACCACGGCGAGGCTCCTGCCGGCGCGCATGATCGGGGTAATGGCGAAGATTCCCAGCGTATCGCGCCCAGGCTCCACGCCGACGATCGGCTTGCCGGTGCTGTTGGCCGTCACCAGGGTCACCCGCCGCGACGAGGCGTCATCGCCAAAAGCCTTGGGATCGTGGATCCGAAGAAAGATGGTGGCGGGCGGCTGGGTCAAGGTGAGCAAGGGCATTCCCTGCGCCTGCAGCGCCTTCATGCTGCCGCCCAGCAGCGTCATCAGCGCGTCGCGATCGCCTTTGGCGATGGCGTCGGCAACCGGAGGCAGCGCGGCAATGGCGCCGCTGACCGCGAGTGCCGCGCGCCCCTCATAGTCGAGCGCGGCGATGACGCTGTCATATTGCAGCTTGAGCTGCTGAGCCAGTGCGAGCTCCGTCAATGCGCGCTGCTGCATGATCGAAAAGCTCCCCAGGATGGCGCAGGCCACCGCCACCGTCAGCGAAATGGCGAGGATCAGCCGGACGGCAATCGATCGAAGTTTGAACATGGGGATGAGGGCTCCGCGGCGAGAGGCTGCCGCAACGTCGCAGAAACTGTTTAAGATTTGGCAACGATCGGGGTCGCGGGCCGGTAGTTCTACGGCCCCGCGCGCCGGCGCCAGGCGGGTCTCGACGACCCGCGCCTGGATCGCGGACGGCACTGCTTCCTGTCTCCCGTTTCTCCGGAAGATTGCGCTTGCGCGTGAGGCCGTCCGCGAGAGCTTGGATTGCGCCGGTTTCGATAAGTTTGGCAGGCCCCATCGGTCACGCGCACTGCGATGACGACTTGCCCGGCGCATCAAACGGCAGTCCGGGATGCATCAGGCATCATGCCGGCAGCCACCGGCTACTTTGCATGGGGTTGTTTTCGATATTTTGTTGTCCGGTCGCGAAAGCTTCAGCCCGGATTTCAATTCATCATGCGTTGGCGGCTGAGCATTCGCCTCAGCTGTCGACCTTCAGTGCCGCGATAAAGGCTTCCTGCGGAATGTCGACCTTGCCGAACTGCCGCATCTTCTTCTTGCCTTCCTTCTGCTTCTCCAGAAGCTTGCGCTTGCGGGTGATGTCGCCGCCGTAACACTTCGCGGTGACGTCCTTGCGCAGCGCGCGCACGGTTTCCCGCGCGATCACCTTGCCGCCGATCGCCGCCTGGATCGGAATCTGGAACATGTGCGGCGGGATCAATTCCTTCATTTTCTCGACCATGGCGCGGCCGCGGCCTTCGGCGCGCTGGCGGTGCACCAGCATCGACAACGCGTCGACCGGCTCGTTGTTGACCAGGATCTGCATCTTGACGAGGTCGGCCGGCTTGTAGTCGGTGAGATGATAGTCGAACGACGCATAGCCCTTGGAGACCGACTTCAGCCGGTCGTAGAAATCGAACACCACTTCGTTGAGCGGCAGCTCGTATTTCACCATGGCGCGATTGCCGACATAGGTGAGCTCCTTCTGTGAGCCGCGGCGGTCCTGGCACAGTTTCAGCACGCTGCCGAGATATTCGTCGGGCGTGAGGATGGTGGCCTCGATCCACGGTTCCTGGATTTCGGCGATCTTGACCACGTCGGGCATGTCGATCGGATTGTGGATCTCGATCTCCTGGCCATCGGTGAGGTGCATCTTGTAGATCACCGACGGCGCGGTCGCGATCAGATTGAGGTCGAATTCGCGGTGCAGCCGTTCCTGGATGATTTCGAGATGCAACAGCCCGAGGAAGCCGCAGCGGAAGCCGAAACCGAGCGCGGCGGAGGTTTCCATCTCGAACGAAAAGCTGGCGTCGTTGAGCCGCAGCTTGCCCATCGCCGCGCGCAGCGTCTCGAAATCGTCGGCATCGACCGGAAACAGGCCGCAGAACACCACCGGGATCGCCGGCTTGAAACCCGGCAGCATGTCGGTCACCGGCTTGCGGTCGTCGGTGATGGTATCGCCGACGCGGGTGTCGGCGACTTCCTTGATCGCGGCGGTGATGAATCCGATCTCGCCAGGGCCGAGTTCGTCGACCTGGGTCATCTTCGGCGTGAAGAAGCCGGCGCGCTCGACGTCGTAGGCGGCATTGGTGCCCATCATCCGGATGCGCTGGCCTTTCTTCATGACGCCGTCGACGATCCGCACCAGCACCACGACGCCGAGGTAGACGTCGTACCAGCTGTCGACCAGCAGCGCCTTGAGCGGCGCCTCGCGGTCGCCCTTCGGCGCCGGCAGCCGGTGCACGATGGCTTCCAGCACGTCGTCGATGCCGAGGCCGGTCTTGGCGGAGATCATCACCGCGTCGGAGGCGTCGATGCCGATGACGTCCTCGATCTGCCGCTTGACCTGATCCGGTTCCGCCGCCGGCAGGTCGATCTTGTTGAGCACCGGGACGATCTCGTGGCCGGCATCGAGCGCGTGGTAGACGTTGGCGAGCGTCTGCGCCTCGACGCCCTGGCTGGCATCGACCACCAGCAGCGAGCCTTCGCAGGCCGCCAGAGATCGCGAAACCTCGTAGGCGAAGTCGACATGGCCGGGGGTGTCGATCAGGTTGAGGATGTAGGTGTTGCCGTCCTTGGCCGGATAGGTCAGCCGCACGGTCTGCGCCTTGATGGTGATGCCGCGCTCGCGCTCGATATCCATGGAATCGAGCACCTGTTCCTTCATTTCGCGCGCCTGCAATCCGCCGGTGGTCTGGATCAGGCGGTCGGCCAGCGTCGATTTGCCATGGTCGATATGCGCAACTATGGCGAAGTTGCGGATGTTGGAAATAGGAATGGATGTCATGGGCGCGGGATAGCATTCGCCCCCCGATGCGGCAACCAAATTGCGGCCGTTTGCCGGCCGATCTTCACGCCAAGCTGATTCCACTCGCGCCAAAAACGCGCTACGCCATCAGCCATGTCAGCTGCCCGCTCCTTGCCCGCAACATTGCACGCACGCGCCGCGTGGACGGTCCGGCGTCTGGTAGCGTGGCTCGCGGCGTCGGCGTCGGATCGCTCCGCCGGCCTTGGGCTGGTGCTCGGCTTCGCCACCGCGCATGCCGTGCTCTGGACCTTTATCCTGATCAATCTCAAGGCGGCCCAGGACATCCACATGGATGTGGCGGAAGCCTTCGCCTGGGGCCAGAAATTCCAGCTCGGCTATGGCAAGCACCCGCCGCTCGCCGGCTGGGTCGCCGGGCTCTGGTTCAGGCTGTTTCCGGTGGCCAACTGGGCGAGCTATGCGCTGGCGATGGCCACGGTCGGCTGCGGCCTGGTGATCTGCTGGATGATCAGCTTGCGCGTGGTCGACCGGCGGCGCGCCTTCTTTGTCGTGCTGATGCTGGCGCTCTATCCGATCTTCAATTTCAAGGGCTTCAAGTACAATCCGGATCTGCTGCAGCTCGTCACCCTGCCGCTGATGGTGCTGGCCTATCTGCATGCCTTCGAACGGCGCACCGCGCGGGCCGGGCTGTGGCTCGGGCTCGCCGCCGCGCTGGCGCTGATGACCAAATACTGGGTGCTGACCATGATCGGTGCGGTCGGCATAGCCGCCCTGGTTCATCCGGACCGGCTCCTGTTCCTGCGCTCGCCGGCGCCATGGGTCGCCATTGTCACGCTGGTGGTGGCGATGCTGCCGCATCTGTGGTGGCTGCGGCAGGTCGACTACGTGCCGCTGACCTATGCCGGCGACGTCTATGCGCTGTCGAGCCGCTCGCAGAACGTCCACCTCGTGCTGGGCTATATCGGCCACAATCTTGCTTTGCTCGCCGCACCGGTCGCGCTGGCCGTGGTGGCGCTGGCATGGCTGCCGCGATGGTGGGCGATGCTGGCGCGCCAGCCGCTGACGCTGTTCACGCAGGCATGGTCGCGCGGCGCCAATACGTGCGTCAATGTCTCCCAGGCGCTCAACGTCTGGATCATCCAGGTCGTGGTCGCGGTCGGCCCGCCGCTCGGCGGCCTCGTTTTCATGGTCTACATGAAGACCGACTGGGGGATCTCGCTGTTCTTCCTGACGCCGCTGGCGCTGGTTGCGATCCCCTCGCTGCGCTTGCAAAAAATCGCGCTGGTTCACCTTGCCGCGATCTGGCTGGTCATCACGCTGGCGGCGCTCGCCGCGTCGCCCTACATCGCCACCCGCGAAATCGCCGACAATCCCAATGGCGCGGGCTATGGCGCGCGCTCCGAACTCGCCCGCGAGTTGACCCAGGCCTGGCACGAGCGCTTCGGCTCGCGATGGGCCGTGGTCGCCGGCACCACCGAGATCGGCGAGCCGATGACGTTCTACAGCCCGGATCATCCGGCGCCGTTCACTCCCGGCGAGATTTGGTCGTCGGGGCTGACCTCGCTCGAGGAGGCCAAGCGGCTCGGCTTCATCGGCATCTGCGATATGTCGGATGGCCGGCTGCCGGCCTGTGAAGCCTGGATGGCGGCGAATGCCGGCCAGGCCGAGCAACTCGTCATGACGACGCAGCGCTTCTTCCATGGCCATGCCGGTTCGGCCAACAGCTGGAAGATCTATATCGAGCCGCCAGCCGGGAAATAGCCCAACGCAGGCCCGCCGCTGCGAGCCATCGCGCAATGCCCGGCGTCGGCGAGGCCGGGAAAAGTCACATGCTTTCTTCGTTGAACTTGCCGGCGACCAGTTCGGTGATGGCGGCGAGGGCGGCCTCGGCCTCGGGGCCGATCGCGGACACGACGATCGACGTCCCTGGCCCCGCCGACAGCATCATCAGCCCCATGATCGAGGTGCCGCCGACGGTCTCGCCGCCACGTGTCACCCAGACTTCGGCATTGAAGCGCTCCACGGTCTGGACGAATTTGGCCGAAGCGCGGGCGTGCAGACCGCGTTTGTTGATGATGGGAAGTTCCCGGGATACCGCCCCGGGCGGGACACTGGGCCCGGCATCGTTTGCGGGCGACGCGTCGTCGTCGCTCATTTGCCGGCAAGGACCCGGCTGGCGATGGTGACGTATTTGCGGCCAGCTTCCTGCGCCATCGAGATGGCGTCGGGCAGCGAGCGCTCTTCGCGAACCTTGGCCAGCTTGACCAGCATCGGAAGATTGATTCCCGCGAGCACTTCCACTTTTGGCCGGCTCATGCAGGAGATCGCGAGGTTGGAGGGCGTGCCGCCGAACATGTCGGTAAGGATAGCAACGCCGTCACCACTGTCGACGCGGTTGACCGCTTCGATGATGTCACTTCGACACAAATCGGAGTCGTCTTCGGCTCCGATCGTGACAGCTTCGATTTGCTTTTGCGGGCCCATCACGTGCTCGAGCGCCGCCTTGAACTCGTCGGCAAGGCGCCCATGGGTCACAAGTACTAGACCAATCATCGGAAACTCCTCGCGGGTGCTTTTTGGTGCACCGCACGAACGCGCCACTTTGACCATCCAGAGCCCCTGCGCAAGAGGGGATCTTCGCGATTCTCCCGGAATTTGGCGATCAAGAGGGGAGCCGGCGCCGGTCTATTCGGTCGCGATACTGGACATCATATGGTTACCAATTCCCTGCAGGCAATCGGCCGAAGGCTGGTTCGAGGCGGAACCGGGATCTGTCGTGAGGCCGGCGAGGACCAGAGGGAGTGCTGCATGCCCGGATGCAACCGGGATTCGCGGTATCAAAACACCATAAATATGGGTGAGCAGCGCTTCCGGCGGCGGCAACCGCTCCGCGTCGGCGGCCGAAAGATCAACGACCAGACCGACAATGGCGTGGTCCGCGAAGTCGCAGCGGCGAATGCCGAGCCCGCGAATTTCGATCAGGCCTGCCAGCTGAGGCGCCGGCCGAACCAGGAGTTGTCCCCTGTTTGCTTCAAGGTGGACACGGTCGTCGCCGACCAGCACCGCCCGGGGGATCTGGCCCGAGCGCCCGGCCAGCATCAGATCGAACGCCAGCCGCGACTTGCCGGCTCCTGACGGGCCGCGGATCAGCACGGCACGGGTTCCGACCAGCACCGCGGAAGCGTGGATGCTCGCGCTTGCGCCTTCGGTCATGGCGCCGGCAGCCTGACCACAAAGCGCGCTCCGGCCACCGTCGGTTCGCCGTCGGCCCCGGCCGGACCGGCGCGATTTTCCGCCCAGATCCGTCCGCCATGGGCCTCGATGATCTGCTTGGAGATCGACAGCCCCAAACCGGAATTCTGGCCAAAACCCTGATGCGGCCGGTCGGTGTAGAAGCGCTCGAAGATGCGCTCCAGCGCGTCGTCGCGTATCCCCGGCCCGTCATCGTCGATCACGATTTCAATTTCCGATTTTACGCGGCGGCAGACGATGCGCACCCTGCCGCCGGGTTCGGAAAACGACTGGGCATTGATCAACAGGTTGGAAATCACCTGCCCGAGCCGGGAATCATGGCCGGGCACCGAAAAGACGTCGGCGGGGTTTTTGCCTTCGAAGCGGACGTCGACGGCGACGTCGTTGCCGAGCCGGGTTTCATTGGCTACCGAGGCCAGGGTGCTGAGCAGGCGGCGCAGGTCGACCGGCACCATATCCTGACGCTGCAGCTCGGCATCGAGCCGGCTCGCATCCGAGATGTCGGAGATCAGCCGATCGAGCCGCTTGACGTCATGCTCGATCACCGCCAGCAGCCGCGAGCGGCTGTTCTCGCTGCGCGCCAGCGGCAGCGTTTCGACCGCGGAGCGCAGCGAAGTCAACGGGTTCTTCAATTCATGGGCGACGTCGGCGGCGAACATCTCGATCGCCTCGATGCGGTTATAGAGCGCATCCGTCATGTCGCGCAGCGCGCCGGAAAGATGACCAATCTCGTCGCGACGATGGGTGAAGTCCGGAATCTCGACACGGGTGCGAATGCGCCGGCGGACCCGCTCGGCGCTGTCGGCAAGCCGGCGCACCGGACCTGCAATGGTGCTCGCCAGCAATAGCGAGAGCACGATCATCACCACGGCGGCGACCGCGAACACCTTGAGGATCGCGAGCCGCTCGGCGGTCACCATCTGGTCGATGTCGTCGCCCTGGGTCGAGAGCATCAGGGCGCCATGGATCGCCCGGCTTCGCTGCACCGGCACGGCGACCGAGACGATCACCTCGCCGCGCGCGTTGACGCGCACCATGCTGCGCTTCTTGCCTTGCAACGCGTCTGCGACCTCCTCATAGCCGTTGCCGTTCTGCGGTCCGAGTTCGCGATACAGCGGAAGGTCGCCGCGGTTGAGCCAGGTCCTGATCGCGATCATCGCGCGTTCCGCGATGCCCGGCTTCTCCGAGGATGGCGGCGGCAACTCGAAGCGCAACACGTTCTCGAGATTGCGGCTGTCGAGGATCAGCCCGCCACTGGGGTCGTAAATGCGGGCGCGGGTCTTGGTCGGCGAGATCAGGGTGTGCAGCACCGGCGCGACCCGCTCCGGATTGATCGGAAAATCGAGCCCGGCATATTCGTCGGGTCCGTTATAGGTTTCGCCGGGCTTCAGATCGAGCAGCCGGTCGGGATCGATGGTGATGGTGTTGGTTTCGACGGTTGCGGAGGCTGAGATCGCACCGGCGATGATCTCGGCCTGCACCAGCAGGCTTTGCGCCCGGGCGTCGATCAGGCCGGCGCGGAACTGCGAAAGATAGAGGATGCTCGCCACCAGCGCGATCAGGCCGGCAAGATTCAGCGAAACGATGCGGCGGGTGAGGCTGGAGAAGCTGAGCGCGAAGAAGAACTGGCCGGCGCGGCGCAGCCAGCCTAGCGGCCGTCGCCAACCTTTGGCGACCGCAGCGGCGTCCAGAGCCGGGGACAGCGAGGCGTCCTCGGCACTCAGGCTCGAAATCATCATGGGTTCGATCAAGCAATGGCCAAACTGCCGGTTGTTTCGACTGCGTCGCGCGGCCCGCGTCGCCGCCACATCCTACCCCGGAGGTGCGGCGGCGTCAGTTGACAAAGCGCTGTTAGCGGCGCGCCAATCAGGTTTCCTTGAAGCGGTAGCCGACGCCGTACAGGGTCTCGATCATCTCGAAATCGTCGTCCACGACCTTGAACTTCTTGCGCAGGCGCTTGATGTGGCTGTCGATGGTGCGATCATCGACATAGACCTGATCGTCATAGGCTGCGTCCATCAGGGCGTTGCGGCTCTTGACCACGCCGGGCCGGGTGGCGAGCGCCTGCAGGATCAGAAATTCCGTCACCGTCAAGGTCACCGGCTCGTTCTTCCAGGTGCAGGTGTGACGCTCCGGGTCCATGCGCAACAGCCCGCGGTCCAGCGCCTTGGCATCGGTTTCCTTGGGCACCGCGGTCGGATCCTTCGGCGCGGCGCGGCGCAGCACGGCCTTGACGCGTTCGACCAGCAGACGCTGCGAGAACGGCTTGCGGATGAAATCGTCAGCGCCCATTTTGAGGCCGAACAATTCGTCGATTTCCTCGTCCTTGGAGGTCAGAAAAATCACCGGCAGATCGGATTTCTGCCGCAGCCGCCGCAGCGTCTCCATGCCGTCCATGCGCGGCATCTTGATGTCGAGGATCGCAAGGTCGGGCGGACTGGTGCGGAAGCCGTCGAGCGCCGAAGCACCATCCGTGTAGGTCATGATGCGATAGCCTTCGGCCTCAAGCGCGATCGAGACGGATGTGAGAATGTTGCGGTCGTCGTCGACCAGGGCGATTGTGGGCATGAGCCTGCTTTCAGAAAAACGAGGTGGCTGAAACGGCGAGCAATCCAGCGACGCGCCGCATAAATGGGCTTCCAACGCGGTCAACGAGCAATGCAAGCTGGGCTGAAGTGTGACCGAGTTCCCGAGACGCCTAGGCTACCCCAAGGGTGTCAACTCATCTAATTATTGATCTAGCCCGAAAAAGGCTCTTTTTGCAATGAGATACTGGAATATCACCAATGCAGCCCAGCGCTGATTTCGACCCCGCCCGGCTGGCCCGGTCGCTGCTGCGCCGCAGCCGGCAGGGCGCCCTGGCGACCCTGATGGCCGCCAGCGGCGATCCCTATTGCTCGCTGGTCAATGTCGCAAGCCACCCCGACGGTTCGCCGATTCTGCTGATTTCGCATCTTGCCGTGCATACCAAAAACCTGCTCGGCGATCCCAGGGTCTCGCTGATGCTGGACGAGCGGGCCGCGGGGGATCCTTTGGAGGGGTCGCGGATCATGCTGGCAGGCCTTGCCGAACCCGCCGGCGACGCGGTGGCGGTCCTGCGCCGGCGCTACCTCAATGCTCATCCTTCCGCGGAAGCCTTTGTAAATTTTAAAGATTTTTCGTTCTTTCGAATCAGGCCGAAGGCCGCCCATCTGGTGGCGGGGTTCGGCCGGATCGTCGACCTCAGGCCCGACCAGTTCCTGACCGAGATTGCCGATGCCGCGGCGCTGCTGGAGGCCGAACAGGATGCCATCGACCACATGAATGCGGATCATCGCGACACCATGAATCTCTACGCGACCCGGCTGCTCGGTGCCGGCGCCGCGGACTGGCGCTGCACCGGCTGCGATCCGGATGGGATCGACCTGCAGGCCGGTCCCGCCACGTTGCGACTGGATTTCCCGCAGCGGATTGCCGCCCCTGCTGCACTGCGGCAGACGCTGAAGGAACTTGCCGAACGAGCCCGCGCTGCAACAAATGCTTGAGCCAAATCAAAGACCGCGTGGGAATAAACCAAATCCTGCGGGATCGGCTTGGCAAGGCCGGCGTTCACCAGTATTAGGTCGCCGGACCGAGGCCGTGAGGCTATATTGACGGCCACCGCGACCAGCGCGTCTGGCGGCATTCGCGCGGTAGAAAAGATACGCGGGTTCGAGGAGGATTCTTCGTGCAAGAGACGGGCGTACATAACGGTGCCTTCGGCGCCGACAAATTCGGCTTAAGAAAACTCAAGGGCGTGAACTGGAATCTCGGCGCGCCACAACTCTATCAGCATTCCCTGGCAGCCGGCGAAGCCGTGCTCTCCGCTGATGGCGCGTTGTGTGCGGATACCGGCGTATTCACCGGCCGCAGCCCGAAGGACAAATTCACCGTTCGCGATGCCACCACCGACAAGAACATGTGGTGGGGCGGCAACCAGTCGATCACCTCGCAGCAGTTCGAGGCGCTCTACGCCGACTTCCTCAGCCATGCCGAGGGCATGACGCTGTTCGCCCAGGATCTCTATGGCGGTGCCGATCCGACCTTCCGGATCAAGACCCGGGTCTACACCGAACTCGCCTGGCACTCGCTGTTCATCCGCACCCTGCTGATCCGTCCTGAAACGTCGGAACTCGCCGGTTTCGTGCCGGAACTGACCATCATCGATCTGCCGAGCTTCAGGGCCGATCCCAAACGCCACGGCGTGCGTTCGGAGAATGTTGTCGCGATCGATTTCGCCCGCAAGATCGTTCTGATCGGCGGGTCTTATTATGCCGGCGAGATGAAAAAGTCGGTTTTCACCACGCTGAACTACTACCTGCCCGAAAAGGGCGTGATGCCGATGCACTGTTCGGCCAATGTCGGCCCCGATGGCGACACCGCGGTTTTCTTCGGCCTGTCCGGCACCGGCAAGACCACCCTGTCGGCCGATCCGAAACGCACCCTGATCGGCGACGACGAACACGGCTGGGGCGCCGACGGCGTGTTCAACTTCGAAGGCGGCTGCTACGCCAAATGCATCAAGCTGTCGCAGGAAGCCGAACCGGAGATTTATGCCGCCAGCAAGCGCTTCGGCGCGGTGCTGGAGAATGTGGTGCTCGACGAGAATACCAGGGAGCCGGATTTCGACGATGGCTCGAAGACCGAAAACACCCGCTCGGCCTATCCGCTGGAATTCATCCCCAACGCCTCGCGCACCGGCCGCGCGCCGCATCCCAGGAATGTGGTGATGCTGGCGGCGGATGCCTTCGGCGTGATGCCGCCAATCGCAAAACTGACGCCGGCGCAGGCCATGTATCACTTCCTGTCCGGCTACACCGCGAAGGTGGCGGGCACCGAGCGCGGCCTTGGCAAGGAGCCACAGCCGGAATTCTCGACCTGCTTCGGGTCGCCTTTCCTGCCGCGCGATCCGTCGGTCTACGGCAATCTGCTGCGCGACCTGATCGCCAGGCACGATGTCGATTGCTGGTTGGTCAACACCGGCTGGACCGGCGGCAAATATGGCACCGGCCGTCGCATGCCCATCAAGGTGACGCGGGCGCTGTTGACAGCGGCGCTGAACGGTTCGCTGCGCTCGGCAGATTTCCGCACCGACAAATATTTCGGCTTTGCGGTTCCGACCTCGCTGCCCGGCGTCGAGCCGCATCTTCTCGATCCGATCAAGACCTGGGCCGACAAGGCCGAGTTCGACAAGACCGCGCGTGCGCTGGTCGGCATGTTCCAGAAGAATTTTGCCAAGTTCGAAGCCCATGTCGACGCCGACGTCCGCGCCGCCGCGCCGGAAGTGAAGCTTGCGGCGGAATAAATTTGGAATGGATCCAATCTGCGGGCGGCAGGGGCGGCTTGAACAGCCGCCCCTTTGCTTTTGCACGGCGCCGGGCGCCCGTGAAGCAACGCGATCTTGCGGTGATCCGCACGGAGCGACGCAGAGTCGCAAATCTTGATTTCACCGGCGGCAGATTACTTTCATTCTAAATCAACGTCGGCCGCTCCAGCTGTATGCAGTTAGACCAATTCCATTTGAGCTTTTGACAGCCGGCGGATAATCGTCCCGTGGCGCAGGTTCTCACTCATCCGGAGAGCTTATCTCCGCAGAATGGGGGGCCGATGTCGGAGTTTGAGTGCGCCGCTGCGGAAGGCTTGTCTGCTGCCGCCGATCTTCGTTCGGGTCGTTCAAGCTTGTGTGCAATCACCGGGCCGAGCGGACGCCGCGGCCGGCGACACGCCGATCAAGGCCGGGCGGCCCTGCTCACGCTTGGTGTCGCGACGGGGTTGCTCGGCCTCGCCAGTCCGAACGCTGTCTTTGCAGAAGAGGGTGCAGCGCGGGACCTGCCGCCGATCGTGGTGGTCGATCCGACCAAGAGGCCGAAGCGGGAAGCGGCCAAGCGCACGACGCCGGTTCGGGCCGTTGCAAGCCGGGGCGCCGACCGTAGCGGCCACCCCGCGCCGGAGGCGCCGGTAACCGGAGCGGGCGCGCCGACACCGGCACAGGCGGCGCTGGACCGCAGGATGCAGGGCTTCGATCAGTCGCGCGATCACCTCGAGCCCAGGCTCGGGGCGTCGTCCTACACCATCGACCGCGCCGCGATCGAAACCATGCCGCAGGGCGACAACACCCCGGTCGACAAGCTGATTCTGCAATTCCCCGGTGTTTCCTACGACTCCGCCGCCTCCAATCCGAACTTCCATGTCCGTGGCGAATACGCCAACGTGCAGACCCGGATCAACGGGCTGGTGCTGCCGGAAGGGGTCTCGGGTCTCGGTCCCGTCATCGACACCAATTTCATCGGCAGCCTGTCCCTGCTGACGGGCACGCTGCCGGCGCAATATGGGCTGCGCACTGCGGGCGTGCTCGACATCACCAGCCGCGCCTTTTCCACGCCCGGCGGCAACGTCAGCATCTATGGCGGCAGCCAGAACACCATCACGCCGAGCTTCGACTACGGCGGCAGCGTCGGCGATACCCAGTATTTCTTCTCCGGCCGCGGCAACTGGAACAGCCTCGGGATCGAGAATCCGACGCCGTCGGTCAATGCCATCCACGACCAGACCGACCAGGGCAAGTTCTTCGCTTATGTCTCGACCCTGCTCAACGAACAGACCCGCCTCAGCGTGATCTCCGGCGCCTCCTACAGCACGTTCCAGATTCCCAACAATCCGAACCAGGTACCGACCGGCGACTTTCCATCGCCTATTACCGACTCGTCGACGCTGAACGAAAACGAAATCGACCAGTATTATTACAACATCGTGGCGCTGCAGACCAAAGGCGATGTGATCGACACCCAGTTTTCGGTGTTCTCGCGTTACGCCAATGTGCATTTCATTCCCGATGTGCCCGGCGATCTCACTTTCAATGATGTCGCCTCGGACGTCACACGCGAAAGCCAGATGTATGGCACCCAGTTCGACGCGTCCTACGAAGCCAACAGCGCGCACACATTGCGGTTCGGTTTCATGGTGACCGCGGAAAAAACCGACGTGACCAACATATCGACCGTGCTTCCGGTCGATCCGGTCAGCGGCGCGATTTCACCGACGCCGGTCACCATCCCCGACACCAATTCGCTGCTGGGCTGGAATCTCGGCGCCTATGTGCAGGACGAGTGGAAGCTGACCAATGAGCTCACGCTGAATTACGGCGTCCGCTTCGATCAACTCTACCAGTTCGTCGATGCCAACCAGTTCAGCCCGCGCGCCGCGCTGGTCTACAAGCCGTTCGACGGCACCACCTTGCATGCCGGATATGCCCGCTATTTCACTCCGCCGATGCAGGCGCAGGCGACCCAAGCCAATCTCGCGCTGTTTGCCAACACGACGAACCAGCCGGCGGTTCCGAATGATGATCCGGTGCTTCCGGAGCGCTCGCATTATTTCGACGTCGGCGTCGACCAGAGGCTGGCTCCGGGCCTCACCGCCGGGCTGGACGCCTATTACAAGATCGCCACCGACCTGCTCGACGACGGCCAGTTCGGCCAGGCGGTGGTGCTGACCCAGTTCAATTACGCCAACGGCTACAGCGAAGGCGCGGAGGCCAAACTCAAGTACCAGAACGGCAATTTCAATGCCTATGCCAACTTCGCCTTCAACATCACCCGCGCCACCGACCCGGTTTCCAACCAGTATGTGCTGGATCCCGCGACCTATGCCTATCTCCTGACCAATTATCACTACACCGACGACATGCAGCTTTTGACCGGTTCAGCGGGGGCATCCTATCGCTGGGAGCAGACGCTGTTTTCAATGAACATGAAATATGGCAGCGGCCTGCGCTCCGGCTTTGCCAACGTCGACAACCAGGAGCCCTATGTAACCTTCAATCTCGGGATTGCCCACGAATATCAGCTTTTCCCCGGCGCCAAGCCGACGACGGTGCGGTTTGACGTCGTCAACCTGCTCGACAAGATCTATGAACTCCGCGACGGCAGCGGCATCGGGGTATTCGCGCCGCAATACGGCGCCCGGCGCGGCTTCTATGCGGGCATTTCGCAGAAACTGTGAGGTGCGTTCCGGCTCGCTGGTCGCGTCCGGCTACGCCTTGAAATAGGCGATCTGCTGCGTGGTCGCGAGCAGTCGTCCCTGCGGCGACCACAACTCGCCGCTCTGGTCGCCGTAGCTGTCGTGAAAGATCCGGGCGTCGGCCGTGGCCAGCACGCGGCTGATGTTCTCGGCGGCAAGCTGCTCGGCGCTGGTGTGGAAATAGGTGGTCAGCGACACCGTGCCGAACGGCACCAGTTCGCCGCGGGCGTGAAAGACGCGGCCGAAGAACGCATCCGACATCGACATCAGCGACAGCGCATCGATTTTTCGCGGTACCCGGTCGGCGATCCATAATTTGGAGAACGCATTTGCCGGCGCGGCGAGCGGCGCGCCGCCGAACTTCGGCTCGCCCTCGACAAAGCGAAAATCATATTGCCTGACCCAGGGCGCCGCCACCTTGGCATAGGGCAATGTCTGTTCGAACGGCGTGGCCTGCGGAAAGCTGGCCTGCTGGTGCGACCATGACGGCCGGCGCTCGGCAAACACCGCGGTGGCCAGCGTCGCCACCTCGGCGCCGTGCTGCGTCATCTCGACCGACCAATGCTGCGTCGACCGGTTGGCCCTGACCAGGCGAACGTCGAGATCGAAAGCGCCGCGCGCGATCGGCGCGCAAAAGTTGACGGTGAGGGCGAGCGGATCGCCGGCGCGCTGCGGATGCTCGATCAGCGCCCGCAGCATCGTGGCGGCGGTGGCGCCGCCGAACGGGCCGACGAAAGCCCAGTAGTCATCGCTGGTCTGCCCCTGCCAGCGGCTGTCGCCGGCGGTAACCCGCGTCGCGTCATCGAACAGGTGGTGGGCCTTGGCAAGCATGCGATTCCCCGCGGTCGTCCGCCGCACTATCCCTGCTGGGCGCGAGGGATTCAATGACGTGGCAGGTCATGGCTGATCGGCTGGATCGGGACGCCGCGCTCGCCCCGCGTCAATTCAGCGGCTCGCCTCGCGCTGCGCGCCAGGCTCCATCGGCAAGGTGCCGCGTACCGGCACGTTCCAGATATCCTGGGCGTATTCCCGGATGGTGCGATCGGACGAGAACCACGCCATCCGCGCAACGTTGAGGATGCTGGCCCGGGTCCAGGCCGGGACCACCTGCCAGCGCGCGTCGATGCCGCGCTGGGCGTCGAAATAGGCGTCGAAATCCGCGCTGACCATGTAGTGGTCGAGATGGCGCAGCGCGTGCCCGACCGATTCGAACCGGCCGGGATCGTCGGGCGAGAATTCGCCGCTCTCGATCGAACTGATGGCGCGCGAAAGGTGCGGCGACCGCCCGATCACGTCGGTCGCATCCAGTCCCTGCTTGCGCCGCACCACCACGTCGAGCGCCTCCATGCCGAAGATCGCGATGTTTTCCGGGCCGACATGATCGCGGATCTCGAGATTGGCGCCGTCGAGCGTGCCGATGGTCAGCGCGCCGTTCAACGCCAGCTTCATGTTGCCGGTACCGGACGCTTCCATGCCCGCGGTCGAAATCTGCTCGGAAAGGTCGGCGGCCGGAATGATCACCTCGGCGAGGCTGACATTGTAGTCGGCGAGGAACGCCACCTTCAGGCGCCCGGCAATGGCCGGATCGTTGTTGACGGTCTCGGCGACGTCGTTGATCAGCTTGATGATCAATTTGGCGTAGCGATAGCTCGCCGCCGCCTTGCCGGCGAAGATCTTGACGCGCGGCACCCAGTCGCGCTGCGGCTCGTCCTTGATGGCGTGATAAAGCGCCACCGTTTCCAGGATATTGAGCAACTGGCGCTTGTATTCGTGGATGCGCTTGATCTGGACGTCGAACAGCGCGGCCGGATCGACCTTGATGTTGAGGCGTTCGCCGATCAGCCGCGCCAGCGCGACCTTGTTGTGGTGCTTGACCGCCCGGAACTGCTGCTGGAACGCATTATCGCTGGCGCGGGCCTCAAGATGGGCGAGCCGTGCGGGATCGTCGAGCACGGCTTCGCCGCAGGCCTCGCGCAACAGGTCGGTCAGCTTCGGATTGGCCAGCATCAGCCAGCGGCGGAAGGTGATGCCGTTGGTCTTGTTGGTGATGCGAGCCGGGTAAAGATGATTGAGATCGTGGAATACGGTCTCCTTCATCAGGTCGGAATGCATCGCCGAGACGCCGTTGATGCGGTGCGATCCGACGAATGCCAGCTGGCCCATGCGTACCCTGCGGCCGGACTTCTCGTCGATCAGGGAAACCGAGGCCTTGAAATCGACGTCGCCCGGACAGCGCACGTCCGCCAGCGCCAGATGCGCGTCATTGATGCGGTAGATGATCTCCAGGTGCCGAGGCAGCAGCCGTTCGAACAGTTCGACCGGCCAGGTCTCGAGCGCTTCCGGCAGCAATGTGTGATTGGTGTAGGACAGCGTCGCCACGGTGATCTGCCAGGCTTCGTCCCAGCGGAAATTGTGCAGGTCGCAGAGAATCCGCATCAGCTCGGTTACGGCGAGACTTGGATGGGTGTCGTTGAGCTGCACCGCGGCCTTTGACGCCAGGCCGCGCAACTGCCCATCGGAGTCCAGGTGGCGTTTGACCAGGTCCTGCAGCGAGGCGGAGACGAAGAAATATTCCTGGCGCAGCCGCAGCTCGCGGCCGGCCGGGCTCTCGTCGTTCGGATAGAGGAACTTGCAGATCGATTCGGCGCGCGCCTCCTCGGCGCTGGCGCCGAGATAGTCGCCGGTATTGAACACGTCGAGCTTGAGCGGGTCGGGCGATCGCGCCGACCAGAGCCGCAGCGCATTGACGTGCTGGCCGCGCCATCCCACGATCGGCGTGTCATAGGCGACGGCCTGGACGGTTTCCGCCGGATGCCAGGTCGCCCGCTCGCGGCCCCTGGCGTCGTTGACGCGTTCGACGCCGCCGCCGAAATGCACATGGTAGACCACTTCCGGCCGCTGGAATTCCCAGGGGTTGCCGAAACCCAGCCATTCGTCCGGATATTCCTGTTGCCAGCCCTGCGCGATGATCTGCCGAAACAGGCCGAAATCGTAACGAATGCCGTAGCCGATGGCGGGAATTGCCAGCGTCGCCATGCTCTCCATGAAGCACGCCGCCAGCCGTCCCAGGCCGCCATTGCCGAGCGCTGCATCCGGCTCGCATTTGCGCAGTTCGGAAAGGTCGACGCCGAGATCGCCCAGCGCGGCTTCAAAAACCTTCAGCAGCCCCATATTGTTCAGGGCATCGCTGAACAGCCGGCCGATCAGGAATTCCAGGCTGAGGTAATAGACCCGCTTGCGGCCGGCGTCGTAGCTCTGCTTTTCCGTGGTCAGCCAGTGGTGCACGATGCGGTCGCGCAGCGCCAGCGCCGCCGCCTTGTACCAGTCGTGCCGGGTGGCCATCCCGGCGTCCTTGCCGATCGCAAGCCGCAGCTTGGCGAGAACCGCGCCCTTGATTTCGGTCAGCGCCAGCTCGTCGACCGGCTGGTCGAGCTTCGAAAAATTCATCTGGACAGATGGATCTGACAAATCTGAATCCTGCAACTCAGTCATTTCTGCAATGATACGCGCGTTGTGCCGGGATCGAAACCCGTCCTGCCGATTGTTTGTCTCGTGCCCTGATTTTATGCAAGGACCGGGCCGATTCGGCGGATATTTTCAACCGCCGGCTTTGACAATGTGATGAAATCGACCAGGAGCCACGTCGCGGCAACCCAAGGGAGGACCGGGCCATGAGATGCACAATCGAGATCGCCGCCGCCGCCCTGCTGGCGCTTTGCCTCGGCGCCGGCAGTTCGGCATTCGCCGCCGGCGGCCATTCGGGCCGCAGCGCCGACGGCCTGAGCTGTTCGTTCAGCGTCGCCAGATCGGCCTCGCCGGCAGCGCGCTGTGCCGCGATCCGCCGCCAGTGCGGCGGAAAGTTTTTTGCCAATTACTGCGGCGACAGGCTGCCGTCGGCGATCTGAAGCGGCATTGCCCCCGGCCTTCCCCTCGCCGAGATTGTTTTTGGAACAAATTAAGAACACTTTAGCAAGTCTTTGATATATCATTGTGATTCGGTGCTCTGCCGATACAATATCTATGGCCTGCCCTAAGCTTCGAGGACTACATGTCCACCATCGCCTTTGATCAATTCGCGCTCACCCGCATTGCCGACTTTGCACGCTCGCTGTCGCGGCTGCACCAGGCCTCCCGCCGCCACCAGGTCGATGACGACCAGATCGACCGCGAATTCAACGCGGTCTGCATGTCGGTGTGGGGCTATACCACCGACGATTTCAGCGACGAGCTGCTTTCCTCCGACGATCACGCCTGGCTGGATTCGCTCGACGAGGCCCATGCGCGGATCTTCGCCGCCGAGCAGGGCTACGACCTCGTCGACGACCACGGCATGCTGACGGACTGGTGGGGCTATTGCTGGATGATCCTGGCCGAGAAACGCGGCCTGCTGACACCGGAAAACCGCGCCGCGGCGCGCGCCGATATCGAGGAAAAGTACCTGTCGGCGCCGAATGTGATCGGCGTCATCGTCGGGCGCTGAGCAAAGCGCGCCCGCGCAAGCAAGACGCGTCAAGCCAGAACACTAGTCCGCTTCGGCGCGCTTGCCTCGGGCCAGCGCGGCTTTCGGCACCGCGGGCGGGGCGACGTCGCGCGCCGCCTCGGCCGACGGTGCCTCGTCGGCGAGCATTTCGGCCCTTACTGGCGTCACCTTGATTTCGCCAAGCCGGGCGCGGACGTCGGCGGTCAGGCCCGGATAGGACGCCACCGGCGTGAATTCGGCGGTCTGGCCGCTGCCGACCTTGACGCCGGAATAGGCCACCAGGCCGGTGGTGGTGGCGATCACGTCGCCGGGACGCAGCGAGGTGTCGAGTGTCAGGTCGACCGGCGCCAGGCCGGCGGGGTCGCGGCCGTTGCAGGTGCAGTCGGCGCGCAGCGCCTTGCGATAGGCAAAGGCGTTTTCGCTGTCGGCATAGCGTTCGCCGGTGCTGGAAGAGGCCGCATCGATATTGCTGCCGAAGAACACCTTGGTCGGGCTCGCCGGGCAGAACGCCTGGCACATCTGGGCCGGGCTCGCGTTGCCGCGCATCAGCGGGAAATATCGGCCGTCGCAGCTGCGCACGCAAAACGCCGGTCCGGATCCGTTGCTCGATGCGACCTGGCGAGGCGACGGGGCCGGCTGCTGGTTGAGGCCAAACGGATCGGCAAAGAAATTGGCTTGCGGCGGGCCATGCCGCTGCTGCTGTTTCTGCGCCCCGCCGAACAGAAAATCGAACAGGCCTTCGGCGGCTGCCGCGGCTGGCGCCAAGGCTACCACGCCGACGAGTGCGACGGTAACGGCGAGCCGGCGGCGGCGGCGCCTACGCTGATCTGGCCATTCTGTACGCAACACCGACTCCACCCAACCGACGCCACAGACCGCTCGCGGCGACCGGCGCCGCAGCACAATTCGACATTAGTGCGGGATGGTAAACGAGGTATGAGCAGGCGCCGGACGGCGGAAAAGAAATGCGGTTCTTGCATTCCCATCTCGCCGGCAGCGGCACGGCGAGGTGGTAAAGAACGAATCAGTCCTTCAAAAATTCTCCGGCCCTGTACAGCGAACGAAACGGCAGGCCGGCCTGCGCAAAGGTTTCGCTGGCGCCTTCCTCGCGGTCCACCATGGTGAACACCAGCGCGACCTCGCCGCCGGCATCGCGCACCGCCTCGACAGCCTTCAGCGCCGAGCCACCGGTGGTGGTGACGTCCTCGACGATCACCACGCGTTTGCCTTGCAGGCTTTCGCCCTTGGCCAAGCCCTCGATCGCCAGCCGGGCGCCATGTTCCTTCGGCTTCTTGCGCACGAAGAACGCCGCGATCGGATGGCCCTTGATCCAGGACAGCTGGGCGATGGCGCCGGCAAGCGGCACCGCGCCCATTTCCAGTCCGCCGACATAGTCGAGGGCGTCATCCTTCAGCGCCTCGAAGGTCAGTTCCGCGAGCAACGCAGCGCCTTCGGGATCGAGCATGGTCGGCTTGAGATTGAAATAGAAGTCGCTCTTGCGTCCCGAAGCCAGGGTGATTTCGCCGCGGCCGAACGAGCGCCTGCGGATGATCTCGGCGAGGCGGGCGCGGGAGGCTGATTTGGACAAGGCGTTGTTCCCGGAGGGTGGAGGCGGCCGCAATCTATCGGCCTATGCCGCCACATTCCAGCGCCGATGTCGCGCCGTCAACAGCATGCAGGCAGCATCCCCGCTTGAAAGGCCGCGAGGTTCCGCGCTAGTGGATATCCTGTTGTCGGCGAGGAATGACAGAAAAATGACCATCGAACTGCACACCTGGAACACGCCGAACGGCCGCAAGATCAGCGTCGCGCTGGAGGAGATGGGACTGGCCTACCGGGTCGTTCCGGTCAACATCACCAAGGGTGAGCAGATGGCGCCCGACTTCCTGGCGATCAGCCCCAACAACAAGATCCCCGCGATCGTCGATCCCGAGGGGCCGGGCGGCCAGCGCGTCAGCGTGTTCGAGTCCGGCGCGATCCTGCTTTACCTCGGCGAGAAGACCGGAAAATTCCTGCCGCTGCCGCTCATCGAGCGGATCCCGGTGCTGGAATGGCTGATGTGGCAGATGGGCGGCTTCGGGCCGATGCCGGGCCAGGTGCACCACTTCATTGCGCTCGAGAACGAAGTGGATCGCGCCTACGGCCTGCAGCGTTTCATGGCCGAGACCCGCCGGCTCTACGGCGTGCTGGATCGCAGGCTCGCCGGCCACGAATTCGTCGCAGGCGCCCTGTCGGTCGCCGATTTTGCGATTCTCGGCTGGGCCTGGCGGCATGAGCGCCACAAGGTGTCGTTCGCGGATTTCCCCCATGTCGGCCGCTGGTACGACGCGCTGATGGCGCGGCCCGGCGTCAGGCGCGGCATGGAGGCGAAGCTGGATTGATGTTGTTTCCCCACTTGGGGATCGCTCGCGATCAAGTTCTGTGCGGCTCTTCGGACCCGCTATCGAATCCGTCGAGATCCGAAATCGAGCCGAGCCGGAAAACACGCTTGCCGCGTTTCTCCTCAAGTGCAACGTGCCGGCGAATCTCCGGCATCCAGTTCTGATTGACCTCCCAGATGGCTCGAAACAAGGCCTCTGTCGGCGGCATTGCCGTCAGCCCCGCAGGCGGGTGGTCGATGGCGCCGGTTGACCATCGTATTTGCCGCTCGGCGGCAAGCCAGAAATGCATCCACACCGGCATGTCGACCAGAATGATGTCGGTTGCCCGCGCCAGTCGTTCCGCAATCGAGTCGAATCGTCCGAGCCCGTCGATGATCCAGCTTTCTTCGGCGATCAGCCGCGCATGCTCGGTCTGGTAGACTTCAGCCGGCGTCAACTCCCATCCGGGTCGCCACAGTAGCGCGTCGATCTCGACGTGGCGGCAATTCCATGCCGAAGCGAGCCGGCGCGCCAGCGCGGATTTACCGCCGCCACTGTTGCCGATCACGACGGCTCTCTTGATGAGGGTCGCTGCCTGCACGACAGAGCTCAATGCGCCTCGTCCCAATTTTCGGCGGCGCGGGCGTCGACCTGCAATGGCAGCGACAGCAGCACCGCGGGGAACGGCGCGTCCTGCATGGTGTGCTGCACCACCGGCAAGGTCGCGGCCACCTCGTCGTCGGGCACCTCGAAGATCAGTTCGTCATGGACCTGCAGCAGCATCTGGGCCGACAGCCGGTGTGCCGCCAGCGCGTCCTCCATCCGGGTCATGGCGCGGCGGATGATGTCGGCCGCGGTGCCCTGCAGCCGCGCGTTGATCGCCGCGCGCTCGTTGAACGAGCGGATCGAGGCGTTGGAGGCCTTGATGTCGGGATAATGGCATTTTCGTCCGAACAGCGTTTCGACATAGCCGTGCGCCCGGCAGAAATCCCGCGTCTCGTCCATGTAGGCGCGGATGCCGGGAAAGCGCTCGAAATACTTCTTGATGTAGGCACTGGCCTCCTCGCGGGGAATGCCGAGCTGGTTGGCGAGGCCGAACGCCGAAATGCCGTAGATGATGCCGAAATTGATCGCCTTGGCGCGCCGCCGCACCTCGCTTGGCATGTCCTTGATCGGCACCCCGAACATTTCCGACGCGGTCATGGCGTGAATGTCGAGCCCGTCGCGGAACGCCTGCTTCAGCACCGCAATATCGGCGATTTCCGCCAAGAGTCGCAGCTCGATCTGGGAGTAGTCCGCCGACACCAGCTTGTGGCCCGGCGAAGCGATGAAGGCGCGGCGGATTTTCCGGCCGTCCTCGGTGCGAACCGGGATGTTCTGCAGGTTTGGCTCGTTCGAGGACAGCCGCCCGGTGGTGGTCGCCGCCAGCGCGTAGGTGGTGTGGACGCGGTGGGTCTGCGGATGCACATAGGTCGGCAGCGCATCGGTGTAGGTCGATTTCAGTTTCGACACCTGCCGCCATTCCAGGATCTTCTTCGGCAGTTCATGACCCTGCTCGGCGAGCTCGTCGAGAATCTGCGCCGAGGTCGACCACGCGCCGGTCTTGGTCTTGCTGCCGCCGGGCAGGCCCATCTTGCCGAAGATGATGTCGCCGATCTGCTTGGGGCTGCCGACATTGACCGGCTCGCCCGCGATCTCCTGAATCTCCGATTCCACCCTTGCTGCGGTCTGGGCGAAATCCGCCGACAGGCGCGCCAGCACCTCTCGGTCGATCGAGATGCCGCGGCGTTCCATGCGCGCCAGCACCGATATCAGCGGCCGCTCCAGCGTCTCATACACGGTGGCCATCCGCTCGGCGATCAGGCGCGGCTTGAGCATCCGCCAGAGCCGCAAGGTCACGTCGGCATCCTCCGCCGAATAGGCCGTCGCCCGGTCGATCGCGACCTGGTCGAAGGAGAGCCTGGCCTTGCCGCTGCCGGTCAGTTCGCCATGGCTGATATTGGCATGGCCGAGCCATCGTTCGGCCAGCGCAGCGAGCCCATGGGCGTTACGCCCCGCATCCAGCGCATACGACATCAGCTGCGCGTCGTCGTGGTTGCGCAAGGTGACGCCATGCTGCGCCAGCATCACCGCGGTGAACTTGATGTTGAAGCCGACCTTGAGAATGCCGGCCAATTCCAGCAACGGCCGCAGCGCGTCGAGCGCGTCGCCGGCCCTGATCTGGTCCGGCGCGAGCCCGGCGGCGAACAGGCCGTCGCCGTCGCCGGACTGCCTGTGGCCGAGCGGGACATAACAGGCGTCGTTGGGCCCCAGCGCCAGCGCGATGCCGCAGATATCCGCCTGCATCGGATCGATCGAATTGGCCTTGGCGTCGATGGCGAAATGGCCGACATCGTGCGCCCGCGCGATCCAGGCGTTGAGCGCATCAAGGCTGCGGATGGTGTGGTATCGGTTGCGATCGACCGGGGTTTTTCGCGCGGCTTCCTCGCGCGCGGCGGCGAGCGCCTGCGGCGTCATCACGACGTTGGATTTTTCCGATTTGCCCAGGGCCTTGCCGCCGCTGAACCTGCTGGTTTTGCCGCCAGCAGGAGATGCCGGGGCGGCGTGACCCGCAAAAAGATCGCCGCCGGCCGCGACCGGTGCAGGCGCAGAACCGGCCGACCGGCCGCGCGCCTCGCTCTGGTTCCTGCCGTCGGCTTCCACATCGGCCGGGTCGATCTGCGAATATTCCGCCACGCGCCGGGTCAGGGTGGAAAATTCCATCGCTTTCAGAAACGCGATCAGCTTGCGCGGATCGGGTTCGTGCACCGCAAGTTCGTCGAGCGGCACGTCAAGCGCGACGTGATCGTCGAGCAGCACCAGCTGACGCGAGATCCGCGCCTTCTCGGCGTTTTCCAGCAGCGCCTCGCGCCGCTTCGGCTGCTTGATCTCGGAGGCGCGCCGGAGCAGCGTCTCCAGGTCGCCATATTCGACGATCAGCTGCGCCGCGGTCTTGATGCCGATGCCGGGCACGCCCGGCACGTTGTCGGTCGAATCGCCGGCCAGCGCCTGCACCTCGACGACCTTTTCCGGCGGCACCCCGAATTTTTCGACCACTTCGGCAATGCCGATACGGCGGTCCTTCATGGTGTCGTACATGGTCACCTTGTCGGTGACGAGCTGCATCAGGTCCTTGTCCGAGGAGACGATGGTGGTGGTGGCGCCGCGCTCGCCGGCCTGCCGGGCATAGGTCGCGATCAGGTCGTCGGCCTCGAAGCCGCCCTGCTCGAGGCAGGGCAGGTCGAAGGCGCGCACGGCTTCGCGGATCAGCGCAAATTGCGGGATCAGGTCGTCCGGCGCCGGCGGCCGGTGCGCCTTGTAGTCGGGATAGAGCTGGTTGCGGAAGGTGATTTCGGCCTTGTCGAAGATGATGGCCAGATGGGTCGGCCGGTTGTCCGGCGGCATGTCGCGCAACAATTTCCACAGCATGTTGCAGAAGCCGAGCACGGCGTTGACCTGCAGCCCGTCGGATTTGCGGTTCAGCGGCGGCAGGGCGTGATAGGCGCGGAAAATATAGGAGGAACCGTCGACCAGAAAGACGTGGTCGCCTTTGGCGGGAGCCTTGGCCACGGCGGGCTTCGGGGCGGCTTGCGGGGAGGTTTTCGGCATGGCCGCAACTTAGGGATTTTTGCGCTGAATGACAGCCTCTGAACGCCGATGTGCCGGGATTTTTACGCTCCGGAATGAGTTGCATCGGCCGCCGTTCCATGACCCCCTTGCGGCAGGCCGCTCCGGCAGATGCGCCGGCGGTCGGGAAAGGCCAAATCATGACGACGCAACTCGACGTGCTGATGGACAAGCTGCGATCGGTCGAGGCCGAGATCGAGGCCGAACTGGCCAAGCGGCGGGAGGAGCTCCGGTTCCACATCGAAAACCGCCGCATCGTGTTCGCCGAGGAGGTGCTGCGGGCCCAGCGCGCGATCAGGACGCGGGCGTCGCGCTATTTCATCGACGCCAACCCGCTCATCGTGCTGACCGCGCCGGTGATCTATTCGCTGATCGTACCGATCCTCTTGGTCGACCTCTGGGTCATGGCCTATCAGGCGATCTGCTTTCCGGTCTACAAAATTCCAAAAGTGCGCCGCCGCGACTATCTGGTGTTCGACCGCCATCACCTGGCCTATCTCAACGTCATCGAGAAGATCAATTGCGCCTATTGCTCCTATTGCAACGGCGCGATCGGCTTTGTCCGCGAGGTGGCGTCGCGCACCGAGGTCTATTGGTGCCCGATCAAGCATGCCCGCCGGGTGCTCGGCCCGCATCCGCATTATCAGGGATTTGCCGATTTCGGCGATGCCGATGCGTTTCGCGCCAGGCTGGCGCAAATGAAGGATGGCGTAAAGATCGACGGCGCCGGCTGAGGCCGCGGGCCAACTCGGCTGCGACGGCCCGGAGCGTGGCGCCTCGCACCGCGACGGAATCACTTGTCAACCAAGACCGTCATTGCGAGGAGCAAACGGTCGCGCCAATGCGGGCCCGTTGCGGCGAAGAAATACACGCTGCTGCGCAAAGAAAGGATTGCTTCGTCGCAAGGGCGATCGCAAGGACGAACGCCACGTAAAGCCCGGCGACGGTCATGAATGACTACTCGGCCGCCTGCAGGGTGCCGGCGGCCTTCGGCGCGATCCAGAACGCCTCGGGGCGCTCGAACAGGAAATTGGCTCCGGCCGCCAGCGCTGCGCGCCACAGCGCCAGCGCGCCGACCACGCCCGCGACCATGACCAGCAGCGACATCACGCCGATGTCGTGGATAAATCCTGCGCGCAGCAACAGCGTTCGCGTTGCCGCCATCGGCAGGAAAAACGCCAGGTAGATGACGATGGAATGCTCGCCGCAAAAGCGCAGGAAACCCAGCCAATGCGCCCGCGCCAGCAGGGTGGCCATGATGACGATGGCGCAGGCGCCCGCCAGCCCGAGCGCCAGCGAGACCAGTGGACATTCGCTGTATCCGGCCGCAACCAGGCCGCCGTCGGCGAGCGCCCACAGCGCCAGTCCGGCCAGCGCCAGCTGCGGCCGCGCCCGCGCTCGGTCCGACAGCGCGAACACGTAACCGGCGAACAGATAGCCGGAATAGAAATAGATGAAGCGGGCGCAAAATTCGTCGATTGCGGTCCAGCCGGTGGCGACGTGCATGGTTTCGAGCGCCGCCGCCGCGCCCCAGATCAGAACCGGCGGCAACCGCCGCGTGGCCTTGGTGACGACGAAGAACACCGGCAGCAGATAGATGAACCACAGCGTGCCGAACGGCTCGATGAAGGATTCCAGGTACATGACGCCGACATGGGCCCAGCCGCTCTCGGCGGCAAAGGACGGCGCCTTGAAGCCGAACTGGATCGTCACCCACAGCAGATAGAAATATGCGAAATGCACCACCTTGCGATCGAGATAGGTCCGCCAGTCGCGGTCGATCACGATCGCGAGGAACAGCCCCGAGATCAGGAAGAAATCCGGCATCCGGAACGGCTTGGCGAACGCCACCACGAGGTGCATGAAACCGGTCTGGCCGGCGGCGAGCTCGACGCCCAGCACCGAATGCATCATCACCACCATGACGATGCAGATGCCCTTGGCGTAGTCCACCCAGTCGATCCGTGCCGGGCGCTCGGCAACGGCAGCTGTGCCGTTTGAGGTCATCGGTGTGCCTTTTTGGCGTGACGTCGCGGCATCATCGGCCGGATCGGTTTCATTCCCCTTTATTCATACAAATGATGTGCCGATTCCCGGGCTTTTGCGGTTTCCTAAAGCCGGCAAAATGCTCTAAGACCCGCCCACAATTCCGGCCGGTTCCGTTAACCATCCTCGACAGGTTTTTCAGATGCGCATCGCCATGATCGGCACGGGTTATGTGGGGCTGGTATCCGGCGCCTGTTTTGCGGATTTCGGCCACCAGGTGATCTGCGTCGACAAGGACGGCGACAAGATCGCCAGCCTGCGCCGCGGCGAAATCCCGATTTTCGAGCCCGGCCTCGATGCGCTGGTGGCCGCCAACGTCAAGGCCGGCCGGCTGGCTTTTGCCACCGATCTGTCAGCCCCGGTCGCCGAGGCCGACGCGGTGTTCATTGCGGTCGGCACCCCGTCGCGGCGTGGCGACGGCCACGCCGACCTCAGCTATGTCTATGCCGCCGCGCGCGAGATCGCGGCGGCGCTTTCGGGCTTTACCGTGGTGGTCACCAAATCGACGGTGCCGGTCGGCACCGGCGACGAGGTGGAGCGGCTGATTCACGAAACCAATCCGTCGGCCGACGTCGTGGTGGCCTCGAATCCGGAATTTCTGCGCGAGGGGGCCGCGATCCGCGACTTCAAGTTTCCCGACCGCATCGTGGTCGGCACCTCGGACGAACGGGCGCGCAAGGTGCTCGGCGATATCTACCGGCCGTTGTCGCTCAGCCAGGCGCCGCTGATGTTCACCGCGCGACGTACCGCCGAGCTGATAAAATATGCCGCCAACGCCTTTCTCGCCACCAAGATCACCTTCATCAACGAGATCGCCGACCTCGCCGAGAAGGTCGGCGCCGACGTCCAGGAGGTGGCGCGCGGCATCGGGCTCGACAACCGCATCGGCGCGAAATTCCTGCATGCCGGGCCGGGATTCGGCGGTTCGTGCTTTCCCAAGGATACCCGCGCGCTGGTCAAGATCGCGCTCGATCATGACGTGCCGCTGCGGATCGTCGAGGCCGTGCTGGCGGTCAACGACAACCGCAAGCGCGCGATGGCGCGCAAGGTGGCCAATGCGGCGGGCGGCAGCCTGCGCGGCAAGACCATCGCCGTGCTCGGCCTCACCTTCAAGCCCGACACCGACGACATGCGCGAGGCGCCGTCGATTCCGCTGGTGACCGGTTTGCTCGACATGGGCGCCAAGGTGCGCGCCCATGATCCTGTGGGCATCGAACAGGCGCGGCGCGAATTGCCGGACATCGACTATTGCGACGATCCCTATGTCTGCGTGCGCGGCGCCGATGCCATGGTGGTGGTGACTGAATGGGTGCAGTACCGCACCCTCGATCTCGAACGCCTCAAGCGCGAACTGGCGCAGCCCGTGGTGGTCGACCTGCGCAACATCTACCGCCCCGAGGACATGGCCGCGCTGGGTTTCATCTATGAGAGCGTCGGCCGCGCGCCCGAACCCCGGAAGTGACGGGCTCGTTGCGTCACGCACCATGATGAATTCCGTCATGGCCGGGCTTGTCCCGGCCATCCGCGTCTTGTTTTCTGCATGCCAAGAAAGACGTGGATGCCCGGGACCAGCGCGGGCATGACGAGTTGGTGAGACCTTGCCCCGCAATTTCGATACCCCTCTGCCGATCGACGCAGTGCTGGACCAGCTGGCGCGCACGCTTGCGGACCACAACGCCGCGGCTCTGGTGGCGCCGCCCGGCGCCGGCAAGACCACGCGGGTGCCGCTAGCGCTGCTCGATGCGCCGTGGCTCGGCAACAACAGGATCATCATGCTGGAGCCGCGCCGGATCGCGGCCCGCGCCAGCGCCGAACGGATGGCGAAGTCGCTGGGCGAGCGTGCCGGCGAGACCGTCGGCTACCGGGTCCGGTTCGGCTCGAAAGTGTCGCGGGCGACCCGGATCGAGGTGGTCACCGAAGGCATCTTCTCGCGCCGGATTCTTGACGATCCGGAACTGACCGGGGTCGCCGCCGTGCTGTTCGACGAGTTTCACGAGCGGTCGCTCGATGCCGATCTCGGCCTGGCGCTGGCGCGCGATGCCCAGACTGGGTTGCGCGAGGATCTGCGCATCCTGGTGATGTCGGCGACGCTGGACGGCGCGCGGGTCGCCAGGCTGCTCGGCGATGCGCCGGTGATATCGAGCGAAGGCCGCGCTTTCGCGGTCGAGACCCGCTATCTCGGCCGCAAGGCGGATGCGCCGCTGGAGCGGCAGATGGCGGATGCGATCGCAATGGCGCTACGGGCAGATCCGGGCTCGGTGCTGGCGTTTCTGCCGGGGGCAGCCGAAATCCGCCGTACCCAGAATTTGCTCGCTGAACGGATTCACGACCCTGCGGTCGAGATCGTGCCGCTGTTCGGCGCGCTCGACGCCGCCGTGCAGGACCGCGCCATCGCGCCGGCGCCGAAGGGCCGGCGCAAGGTGGTGCTGGCAACCTCGATCGCCGAAACATCGTTGACCATCGAGGGCGTTCGCATTGTCGTCGATTCCGGCATGGCGCGGGTGCCGCGCTACGAGCCCGACATCGGCCTGACCCGGCTGGAGACCGTGCGGGCCTCGCGCGCCGCGGTCGATCAGCGCCGCGGCCGCGCCGGCCGCACCGAACCCGGGGTGTGCTACCGGCTGTGGGACGAACCGCAGACTGCGTCGCTCGCGGCCTTTACCCAGCCGGAAATTCTCAGCGCCGACCTGTCTTCGCTGGTGCTCGACCTGGCGCAATGGGGCGTCAGCGATCCCGCCACGCTGGCGTTTCTCGATTCGCCCCCGGCGCCGGCGCTGAAGGAGGCGAAAAGCCTGCTGCGTGAACTCGGCGCGCTCGACGCCGACGGCCGGATCACCGCGGAAGGCAACAGCCTGCGCGCGCTGGCGCTGCCGCCGCGGCTGGCGCGCATGATCGTGGATTCGCATCGGCTGGGCTCGGGCGGCCCGGCCGCGGAAATCGCCGCCATTCTCACCGAGCGTGGGCTGGGCGGCGACAGCGTCGATCTCGACGTCCGGCGCGACCAGTTCCGCCGCGACCGCAGCCCGCGCGCCAGCAGCGCCCGCGGCCTGGCGCAGCGCTGGGCCGAACAGGTGGCTGCGAGTGAAAAGGCCGCGGGTCAGTCGATCAGTTCGAGTGCGCCCTCTTCTCCCTCCCCCCTTGCGGGGGAGGGTCGGGGAGGGGGGTCTCCAAGCACTGCGGCTGCCGCTGTGGCTACCCCCGCCCCCGACCCCTCCCCGCAGGGGGGAGGGGAGCAGAAAGGCCCTCGCTCAATTAGAGGAGAACAGACCCCGCAAGGGGGAGAGGAGCCCTCCAGCGGCGTCATGCTGGCGCTGGCGTTTCCCGACCGCGTGGCGCGCAACCGCGGCAATGGCAGTTTTGTGCTCGCCAACGGGCGGGGAGCGGCGATCGACCGGACCGCCGCGCTGGCGCGCGCGCCCTATGTCGCGGTGGCCGAATTGACCGGCACCGCGGCGCAGGGCCGCATCCTGCTGGCGGCGCCGATCACCCAGGAGGAGATCGAGCAGCATTTTTCGGAGGAGATCGAGACCGCCGACGAGATTTCGTTCGATCGCAGCGCCATGGCGTTGCGGGCGCGGCGCAGGCGGACCCTGCACGCCATCACGCTGTCGGAAGCTCCGCTTTCGCTGTCACCTTCCGCCGAGACCGCGCGGGTGCTGGCCGACGGCCTGGTCGCCTGCGGCCTCGACCGGCTGCCATGGTCGAAGCCGGCAAAACAGTGGCGAGATCGGGTGATGTTCCTGCGCAGGGCCGAGGCTGCGGGTGCCTCAGCCGCTTCCTCCTGGCCCGATTTGTCCGACGATGCGCTCGCGGCGCAGCGCGAGGCCTGGCTGGTGCCTGCGCTCTACGACAAGACTTCGCTGAAGCAGCTGTCGGCGGGTGAGCTGTCGGATGCGCTGGCGACGCTGTTGCCTTGGGAATTGCGCGCGCGGCTGGAGCGCGAGGCGCCGACGCATTTCGAGGCGCCGACCGGCACGCCGTTGCCGATCGACTACGAGGCCGAGCAGGGGCCGACCATCGCGGTCCGGCTGCAGGAACTGTTCGGGCTCACCACGCATCCCACGATCGCCAAGGGCGCGGTGCCGCTGGTGCTGGAACTGCTGTCGCCGGCGCACCGGCCGGTGCAGGTGACGCGCGACCTGCCGGGTTTTTGGCGCGGCAGTTATGCGGCGGTTCGATCCGACCTGCGCGGCCGCTATCCGAGGCATCCCTGGCCGGAGGACCCGGCCAGCGCGATGCCGACCCGGCGCGTCAAGCCGCGCGGCACCTGAGCCCAAGACCCGCCTGTTAACCGTTCGCTCATCCTTTTCGCCAAAATGACAGGCGTCGCCGCCGCAGTTAGTCGCGACCTTGTGGCGGACGTGGTGATATCGGCGGGTCCCGTAGTCGAGTGTGGCGTGATGCGTAGCATAATGATCTTTGCCGCCGTGATGGTCTGCCTCGGCACCCTGATGGCGCAGCTGGCCGACCGGATGACGTCGACACCCGCTCTCGCCCATCCCGCCGCGCGATCCGCCGCCGCGGCCGCGGCCGTTGCAGTCGAGCCGGTGGCCGGCGGGCGCAGCATAAGCATTCCCCGCGACGCCCGCGGTCAGTTCGAAACCGATGGCCGGATCGAAGGTCAGCGTATCGCCTTCATGGTCGATACCGGCGCTTCCGTGGTGGCCCTGAATGAAAGCTCCGCGGCGCGGTTCGGCATTCGCCCCACCCCCGGCGAATATACCGCCACGGTTACCACCGCCAACGGCACCATCAAGGCCGCGCGCACCCAGTTGGCCATGGTCGATGTTGGCGGGCTGGTGGTGCGCGACGTCGATGCCATGGTGCTGCCGGACGAGGCGCTGTCGGAAAACCTGCTCGGGCTGTCGTTCCTGTCGAAACTGAAGCGTTTCGAATTCGCCGGCGGCCGCTTGCTGCTGGAGCAGTAAAATCGCCTGTCGCCGATCCGCTGCACAGTAAATCGCCCGCAAAACCGGCTGAACCGCCTTCCGCTCCACGCGCCCATTGGCTAAGCCTAGGGTGCTGTCCCGACCCCTTCCCGACGAGGCGATCTGCATGTTTCCGAAGCCGAAATCCGTGCTGGTTCCCAATACCTATGCCTATGAATCCGAGCCGATGGTGAAGTCGACCGGGTTTCGCGAATACGACGCCCGCTGGCTGTTCGGCAAGGAAATCAACCTGATGGGCATTCAGGCGCTCGGCATGGGGCTGGGGGCGCTGATCGGCGAACTCGGCGCCCGCCGCGAGATCGTCACCGGGCATGACTTCCGCGGCTATTCGGCCTCGATCAAATATGCGCTGATCTCCGGGCTGTTGGCCGCGGGCTGCAAGGTCCACGACATCGGCCTGTGCATGACGCCGATGGCCTATTTTGCCCAGTTCGATCTCGACGTTCCCTGCGTCGCGATGGTGACGGCATCGCATAACGACAACGGCTGGACCGGGGTCAAGATGGGCGCCAACCGTCCGCTGACCTTCGGCCCCGAGGAGATGAACCGGCTGAAGGCGATCGTGCTCGACGCCGCGTTCGACAACGCGGGCGGCGGTTCGTACCGGTTTCACGAGAATTATCCTGCCCGCTACATCGCCGACCTGACCCGGCGTCCGAAACTGAAGCGCAAGCTGAAAGTCGTGGTGGCCTGCGGCAACGGCACCGCGGGCGCCTTCGCGCCCGAGGTGATGCGGGCGATCGGTTGCGAGGTGGTGCCGCTCGACACCGAACTCGACCACACCTTCCCGAAATACAATCCCAACCCCGAGGACATGGCGATGCTGCACGCCATCCGCGACGCGGTGCTTGAGCACAAGGCCGATGTCGGTCTCGGCTTCGATGGCGACGGCGACCGCTGCGGCGTCGTCGACAATACCGGCGAGGAGATTTTCGCCGACAAGGTCGGCGTGATGCTGGCGCGCGACATGTCCGCCATTACCAAGGACGCGCAGTTCGTGGTCGACGTGAAATCGACCGGCCTTTACGCCACCGATCCGGTGCTGTTGCGGCAGGGCGCCAAGACCAGCTACTGGAAGACCGGGCACTCCTACATGAAGCGTCGCACCCATGAGCTCGGCGCGCTGGCGGGGTTCGAGAAATCCGGCCACTTCTTCTTCAACGCCCCGCTCGGCCGCGGCTACGACGACGGCCTGATCTCGGCGATCGCGATCTGCGAGATGCTCGATCGCGCGCCCGACAAGTCGATGGCGGACCTGAAGGACGCGCTGCCGAAAACCTGGTCGTCGCCGACCATGTCGCCGCATTGCGCCGACGAGGCCAAGTACGGCGTCGTCGAGAACGTGGTGAAGCATTTCGAGGCGATGCAGTCCCGGGGCGCGAAGGTGGCGGGACAGAACATCCGCGATCTCGTCACCGTCAACGGCGTACGCGTCACGGTCGAGGACGGCAGTTGGGGCCTGGTGCGGGCATCCTCCAACAAGCCGGAACTGGTGGTGGTGGTGGAGAGCCCGGTCAGCGAGCAACGCATGCGCGACCTGTTCGAGGCGATGGATTCGGTGCTGCGCAGCCATCCCGAGGTCGGCGAATACAACCAGAAGATCTGAGGCGGCCCGCTTTCTGGAAAAGCGAGCCTGGCGTTGCTGGCGGCTCCGTTTGTCATTCGGGCCTGCACTCCGCCGGGCTATCGCCGCCAGAGCACATGCCGGAATGACGATGATCATTGATCGTCGCTACGATTCGAAATCATTCGAACGTTGAAGTCGCCGAGCCGGTTCACGCAGAACCCGTTGTCTCCGGTTCTGCGCCGCTTCGTCCTCGCTTATGCCACGCGGACCGACCCGAGGAAGCTGTCGACTTCGGATTTCAGCCGCTCGGATTGCGACGAAAGCCCGGTTGCGGCTTGCAGCAGCTTCGATGCGGCGCTGCCGATGTCGCTGGACGCCCGGGCGACCCCGACGATGTTGTCGTTGACTTCGCGGGTGCCGTTGGCCGCCTGCTGCACATTGCCGGAGATCTCGCGGGTCGCGGCGCCCTGCTGCTCGACGGCGGCGGCAATGGCATTGGAGATTTCGTTGATTTCGCCGATGGTGCCGCCGATCGCCTGGATCGCGCTGACGGCTTCGCCGGTCGCGGACTGGATGCCCTGGATCTGGGTCGAAATCTCTTCCGTCGCCTTGGCGGTCTGATTGGCCAGCGCCTTGACTTCGCTGGCGACCACCGCAAATCCCCGGCCGTGCTCGCCGGCGCGGGCCGCTTCGATGGTGGCGTTGAGGGCCAGAAGATTGGTCTGGCTGGCGATGTTCTGGATCAGGGTCACGACTTCCCCGATCTTGAGCGTCCCGGTGGCCAATCCCTCGACCACGGTGTTGGTCCGACGGGCCTCGTCGGCCGCCTGTCCCGTGACCTTGGCGGAGCGCGCCGCCTGTTGCGCGATCTCGCTGATCGAGGCGGTCAGTTCCTCGGCTGCCGAGGCCACCGTTTCGACATTGCGCGCGGCCTGGTTCGACGCGGCGGCAGCCGCAGCGGTCTGTCGCGCGGCTTCGCCGCTGCTGTCGCCCATCGACGACGACATGCCCTGCATTTCGCGGGCGGCCACGGCGACGGCCTCGACGATATGGCCGATCTTGCTCTCGAACGCGGCGGCGAGGCCGCGCATTGCCGCGTCGCGTTCCAGTCTGGCGCGCTGCTCGGCTTCACCCCGTTCGAGGTTGGCGCGGACCTCGGCGGCGTTGGCGGCTTCGGCCTCGGCGGTTTTTTGCGCCGTGGCCATGAACAGCCGGGCCAACTGATGCGCCACCCAGATCAGCACGCCGGCTTCCAGGACGAGAATGCCGGCATGCAGCACCACGCGTCCGAAATCGCTGCCGCCGGGGAATATCGCCGCCGGGATGATGAAATTGAGCGCCAGGTGATGCAGCGCGACGGCGACGGTGCCGGCGAGAATCGGCCGGTAGTCGCAATAGGCGACCAGGCATGCCAATGCGGCGAAGAAGTACATGTGCATGTCGATCTGCCAGGGATGTCCCGACAGCTGGAAGGTAAATATCGAAACTCCGCCCATCAGCGCGACAGCGACGACCAGACTGGTCGAAAGCCCGTTGCCCGCCGTGCGCCACGACAGCGTGGCGGCGGTGGCCATCGCCGCCATCAAACCCGTCGGTAGCAGCCAATCACTGCCGCGCGCCATGCCGATCGCCGCGGCGACCGGAACATGCAGCCAGAGCAACATGACCAGCGCCTTGCTGGCGAATTCGCGCAAAGCTTCCAGATCCTTGCTGCCGACGTCGTTGCTGCCGCTATTCATGGTCAGATTTCCTTGTCGCTAAGATTGAAGCAGGCGGCAATGGCCTGGGGGTCGATCGTCAGCCATGCGCCGGCCCGGCGCAGACGGGCGAGGCCGGCTTGATCGTTGGGCCTGACCACCAGAACGGCCGGGATTGCCGTGGTTCTGACGATCGCGGCATCAGCCGCAGCTGCGGCCTCGAAAATTCGCTGCACGCTCCACCAGGGCGGAAAGGCCACCGCCACGATTTCGGCACCTGGACGGACCTGGAGCGAAAGCATTGCAATTGCGACCCAGCTCACGACCAGCAGGCCAGCCGCGTTGAACCACGCGGGCCATCGCGCCCTTGAGATCGTTTTTGCCCGCTCCATCGGGCCGAGGATATCGGGCCAAAGCTAATCGCGGGTTAAGGTTAATTTGGTCTGTCGGTGCGGCATGAAGGAGCCGCTCTACGCGAGCGAAGGACATCAGAAGATCTGACGTCCGGAAAAGCCCGGTGTCGCCTGCGGCGCAATATCAGCAAAGCGAAATAGGGCGCCGCAGAGCGGGACCGGGATCGCTTATCCACAATCCGTTGCCATGGGTCCGGCTCAGCGTCGCGGCCCTTGTGCCGCGCCGCGTCCGGAACACGATACCGAGCTAAGCCGCCGGGATCGGCAATGCGGTGACCGACTTGATCTTTTCCATTGCAAAGCGCGAGGTGACGTTCTTGAGCGGCACCGCGCCGATCAGCTTCTTGTAGAACACGTCGTAGCTTTGCATGTCGGCCACCACGACCCGCAGCATGTAATCGACGTCGCCCGCCATCCGGTAGAACTCCATCACCTCGGGCATCGCGCTGACGGCACTGGCGAAGGTCCGCAGCCAGCTCTCGGAATGGTCGGCGCTCTCCACCGAGACGAACACGGAGATGCCGAGCCCGATCTTGTTCTGGTCGACCAGCGCCACCCGGCGCAGGATCACGCCATCGGCTTCAAGACGCTGGATGCGTTTCCAGCATGGCGTCGAGGATAGCCCGACCCGGTCGCCGATCTCGGCGACCGACAGCGAGGCGTCGTCCTGCAACACGGTCAGGATCTTGCGGTCGATGGCGTCGAGGCGGCGGTTGGGCTCGAGGGTGTGAACTGCAGCTTCGGTCATGAGAAGAACTTTTTTCCATAAGAGGACCTTCCGAACCTCATATATAGAAAATTCTTCTAATACAAGTCCCTAAAAGCGGCCCGAGGCCCGGCTGGCGGCCTGGTCCTGGCTCAAAAGTTCTTCAACTTCAGCACGTTGCGGCGCGGCAAAGGCGCCGCCGAAACGGGTGCATTTCAGCGCCGCGGCTGCGGAAGCGAACCGCAGCGCCGGGCGCAATTCCTGTCCTTCGGTGATCGCCAGCGCGAACGCGCCATGGAATACGTCGCCCGCGCCCAGCGTATCCACGGTGTGCACCGGGAAGGCCGGCGTCTGCTGCAGGGTTCCGTGCTCGTCGAGCCAGATGGTGCCCTGGGGTCCCCGCGTTCCCGCCAGGAAGGAATGGGTCAGCTTCGCGATCTTCAGCAGCGCTTCGCCGTCACTGGCGACGCCGGCGGTGACCTGCAACGGTTCGCTGGAGAACACCAGGTGCGACGAGGCGGTCAGCAGGCCCTCGCGCAGCGACATCGCCCGGTCGACATCGACGATCACGGGAATGCCGCGCCGGCGGGCCTCGACGCACAGGTCGTTGCAGAACTCCGCGCAGCGGCTTTCGGTCAGGATGGCGTCGCAGTCGTCGAGCAGCGTCTCGGGATCGGGCAGCCGTACCTTCCACAATTCCGGATCGCGGAAGGTGACGATGGTGCGCTCGCCGCTCGGATCAATCATGATGTTGGAGATCGGCGTCACCAGGCCCGGCATGTGCACGATATGCCCGGTGTCGATGCCCTCCTGGGCCAGCTTGTCGAAAATGAACCGGCTGGAGGTCTCGCCGGCGTCGCCCATCGGGCCGCAGATCGAGGCGCGGCCACCGAGCCGCACAATGCCGATCGCCGCATTGAGCGCGTTGCCGCCGCAGATCTCCTCGAAATGACTGGCATGCTCCTTGGAGCCCCGTGCCGGCAGGCCCGGCACCCGGAACGTCAGGTCGCGCACCGGCATGCCGATGCACAGGATGCGCGGCGGTTTCGCCACGACAGGCTTAAAGCTCATCGGATCGTCCATCGCGTCCCTCCTTCCAAGCGGCCTTGATCGGGTTTCCCTGGTTCAACGATTTCGAAGTTCGATCATTTCGGTCCTTCGGAACGATCAACACGATCGTCATCCCGGGGCGCTGTAACGCGTGAAGCGCGGCACGCGTGAGCCCGGAATGACGGACGATAGATCCGCCCCCCTTGGGATCGGATCGTGGTGTCGATCGTCTAGCCGTGCGCATCGGCGCTCGTCTGCAGCCAGCGGCCGACCAGATGATGTGCGATCGCAAAGGGGTGCGGTCCGGCCAGGCCATCGGGATGCTGCCGTTTCAACATCAGGCTGGCCTCTGCGCGGTCGAACCAGCGGGCGTCCTCCAGTTCGGTGTGGTCGACGACGATGTCCTCGCTGGTGGCGCGCGCGGTGCATCCGATCATCAGCGAGGACGGATAGGGCCAGGGCTGCGTCATGTAGTAATTCACGTCGGTGCAGCGGATTCCGGATTCCTCGAAGATCTCGCGCCGGACCGCGTCCTCGATGGTCTCGGCGGCCTCGACGAAGCCGGCCAGACACGAGAACATCCCGGCCGGGAACTGCTTCTGCCGTCCCAAAAGGCATCTGTCGCCGGAGGTTACCAGCATGATCACCACGGGGTCGGTGCGCGGAAAATGCTCGGCCTTGCAGTTTGGGCAGTCGCGCTTCCAGCCGCCCTGGGTCATTGCGGTGCGGGTGCCGCAATTGGCGCAGTAGCCGTGACGCTGATGCCAGGTGACCATCGATTTGGCCATCGCAATCGCCGAGAGCTGGTCCGGCGGCACCACGCCCTGCATCGCCATGCCACGCAGTTCGGACACCGCGACGTCGTCGCGGCCCAGCAGTTTCTCGGCCGCGGCGGCGCCAATGCCCATGCCGAATACCGCCGCGCCGTGGCGCAGGCCGAGAAAGATCGTTCCCGGATTGGCGCCGAATTTCAGCGCCTCGTCGATGCCGAGCAGGGCGCGCGGGCCGCCCGGCTCCTGCTTCACCACCAGCGAATCGCGATGCACCACATAGGCGCGCGCATCGCGGTGGCCTTCCAGCGCCAACAGCTTGGCATCGTCGCTGCGCAGGTGGGCGGCGCGATCGAGAATATGGCTGACAAAGGCCGGCTGCCCCAGTGGAAACGAATCGAATGCTGTCATGAGTTCAACCCGGTATGTCGGTTCATCGGTTTTGCCTGCCGCAAGCGGCAGGCCGGAGCAGCGCGGATTTCAGGAGCCCAGCCAGATCTTGCGGCGAAGGGCGCTGATGAAATTCTGGACTTCCTCGGCATCATGCGCCAGCGGCGGCATCACCCCCCAGACCGGGCGCGGCCAGGCCACGTCGCTGCTGCGGCGCGCGATGACATGGACGTGCAGCTGCGGCACCAGGTTGCCGAGGGCTGCGATATTCAGCTTGTCGCATTTGGTGATTTCCTTCAGCGCGCGCGCGACCCGTGAGATTTCCGTCATCAGCTGCGCCTGCTCGACCTCGTCGAGATCGATGATCTCGACGATTTCGTTGCGGCGCGGCACCAGCAATAGCCAGGGGAAATGACCGTCCTTGATCACCAGCACACGGCACAATGGCAGGTCGCCGATATCAATGGTGTCCTTTTTGAGCTGGGAATGCAGCGACCAGGCGGGAGCTTCAGCGGGCATGTGATATCTCGAACCGTTGTTGCAGCGTCGCAGACACCCGGCCTGCGAACAACACCCGTCATGCCCGGCTTTCTGCCGGGCATCCATGTCTTTTTTGGTGTCCAGCCGGAACGCCGACAGGGTCGGCGGACCACGGCCGGTCGAGGCCGGCCGCCTGGAGCCGCCGCCGGCCCTCGCCGGCGGAACCCGGCATCTTCGCGCTTTCAAGGGCCGCCACCACGCTTGCATTCCGGGGCTTTTGGCCCCAAATAAGGGCCGGGAGATTGGCGGTGGACGAGCCACTCGCCAACCGGGTCAGGTCCGGAAGGAAGCAGCCCTAACGAGGTCCGGATCGGGTCGCTCGTCAGTCTCCTACCTGTTTTTTACGAGCGAATCGCGCAAATTGCGGTGATCTGTCCCGCGCTGGAATCCCTCCTGGCGCGTGTTCCGCCAGGGTGGGTGCCGGTCTTGCTTCGCAACAAAGTTGACGCAGATGGCGGCTACGTATCTGCGGTGGAATGCGCGCGAGTTATCTTCCGCAAGCCGGCTTCGAGAGACAATCAATTGCGGATCGATCGATGACCGAGGCCGGTGCTCCTTCAATTCCCCCCGACGCGTCGCACAGCGCCGATCACGGCGGTTTCGATCTTGGCGGTCCCCCGGAGGCCGGCAAGCATTATCGGGTGCTGGCGCGGAAATACCGCCCTTCCAGTTTTGACGACCTGATCGGCCAGGACGCGGTGGTGCGCACCGTTTCCAACGCGTTCGAAACCGGGCGGATTCCGCAGGCCTGGATCCTGACCGGCGTGCGCGGGGTCGGAAAGACCACCACGGCGCGGATTCTCGCCCGCGCCCTCAATTACGAGCTGCCGGACGGTTCGGTGAAGGGACCGACCATCCACATGCCGGTGCCGGGCGTGCACTGCCAGGCGATCATGGAAAGCCGGCACATGGACGTGCTGGAAATGGACGCCGCGTCGCATACCGGTGTCGACGACGTGCGCCAGATCAACGACAGCGTGCGCTATGCGCCGGCCAGCGCCCGCTACAAGGTCTACATCATCGACGAAGTGCACATGCTCTCGACCGCCGCCTTCAACGCCTTCCTGAAGACGCTGGAAGAGCCGCCGGAGCACGCCAAATTCGTGTTCGCCACCACCGAAATCCGCAAGGTGCCGGTGACGGTGCTGTCGCGCTGCCAGCGCTTCGACCTGCGCCGGGTCGATGCCGGCGTGTTGATGACGCATCTTGCCGGCATCGCGGCCAGGGAAAATGTCGAGGCGGAGCCGGAGGCGCTCGGCATCATCGCCCGCGCGGCGGAAGGCTCGGTGCGCGATTCTCTGTCGCTGTTCGACCAGGCGATCGCGCATGCCGCGGGCGTGGTGCGGGCCGATGCGGTGCGGCAGATGCTCGGCCTCGCCGACCGCACCCGGGTGATCGACCTGTTCGACGCGCTGGTTCGCGGCGACATCGCCGCCGCGTTCAAGGAGTTTCGCGAGCAGTATGACACCGGCGCCGATCCGATCGTGGTGCTGAGTGATCTTGCCGAATTCGTCAATTTCGTCACCCGCGTCAAGATCGTGCCGGCGACCGCGGACAATCTGGCCTTCGGCGAAACCGAGCGGCTGCGCGCGCGCGATTTCGCCGCCAAGCTGTCGATGCGGGTGTTGTCGCGGATCTGGCAGATGCTGCTCAAGGGCATCACCGAGGTGCAAGGAGCGACGCGGCCGGCGGCGGCGGCCGAAATGGTGCTGGTGCGCATTGCCTATGTCGCCGACCTGCCGACGCCGGACGAGGCGATCCGGATGCTGGAGCAGAATGGCGGCGCTCTGCCGGCGGCCGCAGCCGGTGTCGCGCCACGCCAGGCGGCGGCGCCGGTCCTTTCGTCGGTACAGTCTTCGCCGGCACGGGCGGCCGCCGCACCGCGCCCCGAGGCCGCCGCGCGTCCGCAACCGGCCGCGCCGGCGCCCGAGGCTTCCCCGGCACTGCGGATCGCAAGCTTTCCGGAACTGGTGGCGCTGGCCGGCGAAAAGCGCGACCTCTTGACCAAGGCCGCGCTCGAAGCCGATGTGCGCCTGGTCCGGATCGAGGATGGGCGGCTCGAGGTGACGCTGGAACGCAGCGCCGCGCGGACGCTGATCAACGACCTGTCGCGCAAGCTGGAGCAGTGGACCGGACGGCGCTGGACCGTGATCGTGTCCAACGAAGCCGGCGAGCCGACGCTGCGCGCGCAAAACGAGCTGCAAAAGCAGCAGCGCGAGCGCGTCGCCGAAGCCGACCCGCGGGTCAAGGAAGTGCTGGCGCGGTTTCCCGGCGCCAAGGTCGTCGAGGTGCGCCGGCTTGCCCCCGAGCCGCCGGAATCCGATGCTAGCGGTGAAGATCCGGCCGACAGTTCCGACAGCGACGATCAATAGCGATCCAGAGGGCATGGTTGATGGCTGATTTTCTCGGCATGATGAAGCAGGCGGCGCAGCTGCAGTCGAAGATGCAGGCGATGCAGGAGGAACTCGGCCATGTCGAGGTCGAGGGTATCTCGGGCGGCGGCCTGGTCAGCGTGCGCATGACCGCAAAGATGGAAGTCAAGGCCATCAAGATCGATCCCTCCCTGATGCTGGCGGACGAGCGCGAGATCCTCGAGGACCTGCTGGTCACCGCGCTTGGCGACGCGCGCCGCAAGGCCGAAGCCGCGACGCAGGAGAAGATGCAGGGCCTGGCCGGAGGCCTCGGCCTGCCGCCGGGGCTGGGGCTCGGCTAGCCGACATGCCTGCTGCCGTCGCCGGTCCCGAAATCGAACGCCTGATCCAGCTGCTGGCGCGGCTGCCGGGGCTCGGCCCGCGCTCCGCGCGGCGGGCGGCGCTGCATCTGATCAAGAAGCGCGAGGCGCTGATGACGCCGCTGGCCAGCGCGCTGCAGGTGGCGATCGACAAGATCCAGGTCTGCAAGACCTGCGGCAATATCGACAGCCAGAATCCCTGCACGGTGTGCACCGACCCGCGGCGCGATCCGGCGATCATCGTCGTGGTCGCCGATGTCGCCGACCTGTGGGCGCTGGAACGGGCGCATGCCACCAACGGATTCTACCATGTGCTGGGCGCGACGCTGTCGCCGCTCGACGGCGTCGGTCCGCAGGACCTCACCATCGACGCGCTGGTGGCACGGGCGCATGATTCCCGCGTCACCGAAATCATCCTGGCGCTGAATGCGACCGTCGACGGCCAGACCACCGCGCATTACATCACCGACCTGCTGCAGGAGGCCGGCGTCAAGGTGACACGGCTCGCCCATGGCGTGCCGGTCGGCGGAGAACTTGATTATCTCGATGAAGGCACGCTATCTGCGGCCATGCGGCAGCGGACCTTGTTCTAACACCCACCAACGGAAATCATGGACATGACGAGACGACGATTCGGCGAACACCTGGCTTTGGCGACGGTCATTGCGTTGACATCAGCCGCGCCCGCCGCCGTGGCACAGCAAGCCGAACCCGCCCCGAAGGCCGCCAAATTGATCAGAGCCGGCGACGTGCTGTCGGGAGAGCTGAACGCCGCGCGCGCGCGCGGGGGCAAGAAAGGCAAACGCGTCGCCACCTATCAGCTCACCAGCGAACCGCGGCGGCTGCCGCCGCCGAACGGACTTTGCGGCCTGGAAACCGGGCCGGAAACCTTTCAGATCGTCACCAACAGCGATGCCCAGGTCGCGCAGCTGAAGGGCTTTGTCGGCAAGGAAGTCTCGTTCAAGGTCGACGAGGTGTCCTGCGCGCAGGATGCCGGGCAGATGAGCGAAGCCGTGGTCACCAAATGGAGCATCGTGACCAGGCATTGAGGGAGGTGGCCCGCGACCTCGCCAACGCGGATTGACGTTTCAAACATCCCGGATCGTCATTGCGAACGCCACGCTACGGCGTGATCACGAACGGGCTAAACCTTCGCCGCCTCAAGTGCGGCAAAATGCCCGCGTCGCTGCAGCCAGGCCAGCAGGATCAGGCTCGGCACCGCAACCACGACGCAGATCGCGAAGAATAGCGGCCAGCCCGTCGCCTTCTGGACGAAACCCGAGCCGGCGGAAAGATAGGTGCGCCCCACCGCGGCCAGCGCCGTCAGCAGCGCATATTGGGTCGCGGTGTGCAGCGGATTCCGGCACAGCGCCGACAGATAGGCGACGAAGATCACGGTACCGATGGCGCTGGTGAAGTTCTCCGTCGAGATCGCGAAGGCCAGCGCCCAGTGATTGGCGCCGGACAGCGCCAGCCAGGAGAACGACAGATTGGCCACCGCCTGCAGCACGCCGCCGATCCACAGGCTGGCGGCCAGCGAATAGCGCCGTGCGACAAAACCGCCGGCGAAACCTCCGATCAGGGTCGCGGCCAGCCCGACGCCCTTGACGATGGCGGCATAGTCATTGCGGGAAAAGCCGAGGTCGATCACGAACGGCGCGGTCATCAGGCCGGAGAAGGCATCGGTGGTCTTGTAGAGCACCACGAAGGCGAGCGCCGCCCAGGCGTGCCGTTGCGTCAGAAATTCCGAGAACGCGCCGACCGCGGTATGCATCACCCGCGCCAATGCGGTCTCGCCGCCGGTGGCGGCCTCCGCGCCCGCCGACTGTTCGGGTTCGGTGGCGGCCAGCGCGGTGGCGGTGCCGGTCAGCACCAATGCCGCCATCGCCACATAACCCCACATCCACGCCGAGGACCGCGCGATGCCGGTGGCTTCGAACGCGCTCACCATGAACAGCGCACCTGCGGTCGAGACCAGCATGCCGATGCGGTAGGCCGCGACATAGGAGGCCATCCCGGCGGCCTGCTCGCTCTCGGGCAGGCTTTCGACGCGAAACGCATCGACCACGATGTCCTGGGTCGAGGACATCGCCGCCACCAGCAGCGCGCCAAGCGCGACCAATGGCGGCGAGCGTGCCGGGTCGGTCAGCGCCAGCAGCAGGATCGCGGCAATCAGCAGCAGTTGCGAGAACACCAGCCAGCCGCGCCTGCGGCCGAACCGCCGGGTGAACAGCGGCACATGCAGCGCATCGACCACCGGCGCCCAGAGAAATTTCAGCGTGTAGGGCGTGCCGACCAGCGCGAACAGGCCGATGGTGCCGATATCGACGCCGGATTCGCGCATCCACACCAACAGCGTCGAGCCCGACAGCGCCAGCGGCAGCCCGGACGAGAAGCCGAGCAGCAGCACGATCAGCACCCGCCGCTGCAGATAAACCGCCACCCCCTCGCGCCAGGAAGCGCGCCGGACGGCGGTCGGCGCAATCGTTGTTTCAGGCAGGTCGTCAGGGGCGCTCGTCATGCCGCAGTGCTAGCAGATTCGGGCGGCCGAAAGATAAGGCCTGGTCACCCGGTCAAGCCGGCCGTTGGCGAGGCGTCGCGGCGCGCCCTAATAATCCACCCGCACCAGATAGAGACCGTCCGGTGGCGCCACCGGGCCGCAGGCCGCGCGGTTGCGGGCGGCAAGGGCGGCAGCGAGATCGTCGCCGTTCCAGCGTCCTTCGCCGACCCAGACCAGCGAGCCGACCATCGAGCGCACCTGGCTGTGCAGGAACGAGCGCGCCGAGGTCACGATATGAACGGTGTCGCCGTCGCGCAGCACGTCGAGCTGGTCGAGGGTCTTCACCGGCGACCTGGCCTGGCATTCGGTGTCGCGAAAGGTGGTGAAGTCGTGCTTGCCGACCAGGCGTTGCGCGGCGGCATGCATCGCCTCGGTATCGAGCGGCCGTGGCAGCCGCCAGACGTGGCCGATCTCTAGCGCGAGATTGGCCCGTCGATTGGCGATGCGATAGAGGTAATGCCGCCGCTTGGCCGAGAACCGCGCCTCGAAATTGTCCGGCACGATCTCCGCCGAGAGCACGCCGATCGGATGCGGCCGCAGATGCGCGTTCAGGCCGTCCCGCAGCCGGCCCGGCACGAACGGCTTTTCGATGTCGCAATGGGCGACCTGCGCCAGCGCATGGACGCCGGCATCGGTGCGGCCGGCGCCATGAACCCGAACCTGCTCGCCGCAGATCGCCTTGACCGCGGTTTCCAGCGCGCCCTGCACCGAGGGGCCATTGTCCTGGAGCTGCCACCCGCAGAACGGCGCGCCATCATATTCGATGATCAGTTTGTAGCGGGGCATCAGGATAGCCGCAGCGGCGGTTGCAGCGGTGTGCCGCGCAAAAATTCCTCGGCCTGCATCGGCTGCCTGCCGGCGCGCTGCAGCTCAAGGATCCGCAAGGCGCCCTGCTGGCAGGCCACCGCCAGATGTCCGTCGAGCACGTCGCCCGGCGCGCCGGCGCCGTCGGCGATCTCGCCGCGCAGGATCTTGACCCGCGCCGTCTCGCCGTCGATGACGATCTCGCACCACGCGCCGGGGAACGGCGACAGCCCGTGAATGTGGCGCAGCACGGCACGCGCCGGCCGGTTCCAGTCGATCCGCGCCTCGGCCTTGTCGATCTTGGCGGCGTAGGTCGCGCCCACCTCGCTTTGCCGCTGCAGTTGCAGCTTGCCGCGCTCCAGCGCGTCCATTGCCCGAACCATCAGTTCGCCGCCGAGCGGCGCCAGCGCGTCGTGCAGATCGGCCGCGGTCATCGCATCGCCGATCGCGATTCGCGCGGCCATCGCCACGTCGCCGGTGTCGAGCCCGGCGTCCATCTTCATCACCATCACGCCGGTCTCGCGGTCGCCGGCCATGATGGCGCGGTTGATCGGCGCGGCACCGCGCCAGCGCGGCAGCAGCGAGGCGTGCAGATTGAAGCAGCCGAGCCGCGGCACGCCGAGAATGGCCTGCGGCAGGATCAGGCCATAGGCGACGACGACGGCCGCGTCGGCGCCGTGGGCGCGAAATTCGGCTTCCGCCTGCGCCGTCTTCAGCGTCGCCGGCGTCAGCACCGCAAGGCCGAGCCGCCGCGCCTCGACTTCCACCGGCGTTGGCTGCAGCTTCATGCCGCGCCCGGCCGGTTTTGCCGCGCGGGTATAGACCGCCGCGATCTCGTGGCCGTGGGCATGAAGCGCGCGCAGCGTCGGGACCGCGAAGTCGGGCGTGCCCATGAAGATCAGGCGGAGGGACATATCAAATTTGCGCCTAGATTGAGGACGTTCATTTTTGGCCGCATGCCCGGGCCCGTCCCGGAGCTGAGCTTCCCGGCCTACTCAGCGCCGCGCCTGGCGGCCTTGGTGAACTTCTTCAGGACGCGGTCGCGCTTCAGCTTCGACAGATAATCCACGAACAGCACGCCGTTGAGATGGTCGATCTCGTGCTGGATGCAGGTCGCGAACAGGCCCTCGGCGTCCTCTTCATGCAGCTTGCCGTCGAGATCGGTGAAGCGGATCCGCACCCTGGCCGGCCGCTCCACTTCCTCGTAATATTCCGGGATCGACAGGCAGCCTTCCTCGTAGACCGAGCGTTCTTCCGATACCGCGAGGATTTCCGGATTGATGAAGACGCGCGGCCGCGGCGTGCTCTCGCCCTCTTCGTCGCGCTTGGCGAGGTCCATGGTGATCAGCCGCACCGGCTGGGCGACCTGGATCGCGGCAAGCCCGATCCCGGGCGCGGCGTACATGGTCTCGAGCATGTCGTCGGCGAGCTTGCGCAGCTCCGCCGTGACCTTTTCGACGGGCCGGGAGACGAGCCGCAACTGTTTGTCCGGCAGAACGATGATTTCGCGAATGGCCATGGCGGGCGATTTAAGCTGCTGATATGCCGGGGTCAATCCGCCCGGCTCCGTCTTCCCGGCTGGTCCTGGCCGGAGATCCCGGCGCTGGCAGTCATGCGAAAATTAACCCGCCATTCACCATAAATGTTCCCTCTTCGTTCGCCAGGGCGGCCGAATCGGCTACAAGGTCAGCATGAACGAGATCCTTTTTGTGATCGGCGACTGGCCGGTCCGCACCGGCGCCGCGCTGATCGGCTTCAGCGCGCTGGCCTTGTTGCTGCTGTCGGGCATCGCGGTCGCCATCGCGCGATCCGCCCGGCGCGGCGCCGAACTGGCGATGGCGCAGGCGGCCCGCGCCGATGAGCTGGAGCTGCGCCTGCGCGAAATGCTGCGTGCCCAAAGCGAGGCCACCGGCCGGGTCGACGCCATGGGGCAGGCGCTGGCCGGCCGCCAGGCCGACATGGCGCGCGCGGTCAACGAGCGGCTGGATTCGGTCACCCACCGGGTCGGCCAGTCGATGGAGCAGACCACGCGCAACACCATGGACAGCCTGCGCGTGCTGCACGAACGGCTCGGCATCATCGACAATGCGCACAAGAACCTCACCGACCTGACCTCCCAGGTCACCACGCTGCGCGACGTGCTCGCCAACAAGCAGTCGCGCGGCGCGTTCGGCCAGGCGCGCATGGAAGCCATCGTCCAGGACGGCATGCCGAAGGGGGCCTACGAATTCCAGTTCACGCTGTCCTCGGGCAAGCGGCCGGACTGCGTCGTGTTCCTGCCGGACCAGCGGCCGCTCTGCATCGATGCGAAATTTCCGCTCGAGGCGGTCACCGCGCTGCACGACGCCCGCTCCGAGGAGGAAAAGAAACTCGCCACCCAGCGGCTGCGCGCCGACGTGATGAAGCATGTCAGTGACATCGCCGAAAAATACCTGATCGCCGGCGAGACCCAGGACACCGCGCTGATGTTCGTGCCGTCGGAATCCGTCTATGCCGAAATTCACGACGGCTTCGACGACGTGATCCAGAAGGCCTATCGCGCCCGCGTGGTGCTGGTGTCGCCGTCGCTGCTGATGCTGGCGATCCAGGTAATGCAGCAGATCCTCAAGGACGCGCGGATGCGCGACGCCGCCGACCAGATCCGCACCGAGGTGCTCAACCTCGGCGACGATCTCAACCGGCTGCGCGACCGGGTGCTGAAGCTGCAGAACCATTTCGGCCAGGCCAACGAGGATGTCCGCCAGATCCTGATCTCCGCCGACAAGATCGAAAAGCGCGCCGGTCGGATCGAGGAGCTGGATTTCAGCAAGGCGGACGCCCCCGCGGAGCCGCCGCGCCTCGCCAAGCCCGGCGCCCCCGAGCTGTTCCCGCTGCCGCGCAAGCTGCAGGCCGGGGAGTAGCAGACCAGACCGTTATCGCGCGGCTGGCCGCGCGACTCCGTCTTCCCTGGCGTCCTGATTCAATCGAAGGGTCGCGGCATACTGGATCGTCCGCATCGCGCATGATGACGGTAAATTTCTATTTTGGGATTTGCTGCACCGCCTGCCAGAACAGTTCCTGGCCGGCGGCAACGCCGGCGCCGGCATGACCGGCGGCGAAGTGCTCGGCATCGTCGGCGACGAATTTGAAGGCGCGCCAGGGGATGCTGTGGCGCTGGCAGACATGGGCGATCGCGAACAACTCCATGTCGACGACGTCGACATGGTTTTGCTCGAGCCAGGGGTCGCCTGCGGTGACCAGGCTGTCGCCGGTGCCGCAGGTGACGGCACCAAAGCCAGAAGACAGCCGGTCGAGCTCGGTTGAGTACGGCGTGCGTCCGCGCGGCGCCAGCGGCATCGCCAGCATGTCGCGCTGCACGACATGCGCCACTTCGACCAGGCCATCGAGCTGCGCATTGATCCTGCCTGCGGTGCCGTAATTGATCACCAGCTTCGGCCGCAGTACCAGCAGCGCCAGCGTCGCGCCGGCAGACGCATTGACCTTGCCGACCCCGGTATAGATCACCTCGACCCCATCGGGCGCCCGCGCCTTGACGAGTTCGTCGTCGATTGCGGTGAGCACCAGGATCTTGCCGCTCACGCGAAATAGCGCTCCAGCACGCCGCGATAGATTTGGGTCAGCTGCTCCAGGTCGGAGACCGGGGTGCGCTCGTCGACCTGGTGCATGGTCTGGCCGACCAGGCCGAACTCGATCACTGGACAATAGCCGGCGATGAAGCGCGCATCCGAAGTGCCGCCGGAGGTACTCAATTCCGGCGTGCGGCCGGTGACCGCTTCGATCGCTGCCACCGCGAGATCGGTGAACTGCCCGGGTTTGGTCACGAACACATTGGAATTCGATGGCTCCCAGGCGATCCGCGCGCGGATCCGGTTGCCGGCCGCCTTTGCAAGGCGCTGCTCGACCAGGGCGCGGAGCGTCTCCTGGGTATGCAGGTCGTTGAAGCGGATATTGAATTTGGCGCGTGCCTGCGCCGGGATCACATTGCCGGCGGTGTTGCCGACGTCGACCGAGGTGAATTCAAGGTTGGAAGCCTGGAATTGTGCGCTGCCTTGATCGAGCGGCTCGCTGCTCAGCGCCACGATCAGCGCCGCGATATCCGGCACCGGGTTGGCGGCGCGATGCGGATAGGCGACATGGCCCTGCACGCCGTCGACGTAGAGCGTGCCCGACTGCGAGCCGCGGCGGCCGACCTTGATGCAATCGCCGAGCACCTCGACGTTGCTGGGTTCGCCGAGCACGCAATGGTCGAATTTCTCGCCGCGCGCCGCGACCCATTGCAGCAGCTTGACGGTGCCGTTGACGGAGATGTCCTCCTCGTCGCCGGTGATCATGAAGGAAATCGAGCCCTTGCCGTCTTCCCGGGGCTTTCCGCCATGGGCGGCGAGATGTTCGAGCACCGCGGCGACGCTGCAGGCAATGCCGCCCTTCATGTCCACCGCGCCGCGCCCGTACAGCAGGCCGTCCTTGACCTCGCCCGCGAACGCGCCATGGCTCCATGCGGCCTCGTCGCCCGCCGGCACCACGTCGGTATGTCCGGCAAAGGTGAGGTGCGGAGCGCTGGCGCCGATGCGGGCATAGAGGTTGTCGACATCGGCGGTGCCGGGCTCGCCGAAGGTGACGCGATGCACCTCGAAGCCGGCATGCTCCAAGATGTTCTGCAGCACGTCGAGCGCGCCGGCATCCGCCGGGGTCACCGAGCGGCAGCGCACGAGATCGCGGGCAATCGAGAGGGCGTCAGTCATGCCCCCGCTTAACATGCGTTGCGGGCGAGGAGCCAGACCTGTACGGAACAAATTTGTCTAGTCGCGCAGCAGCTCGTTGATGCTGGTCTTGGCGCGGGTGCGCTCGTCGACGCGCTTCATGATCACGGCGCAGGCGGTGGAGGGACCGGGCTCGCCGTTCTGCAGCGGCCGGCCCGGCAGCGCGCCCGGCACCACCACGGCATATTCGGGGACTTCGCCGACAAAAACCTCGCCGCTGTGGCGATCGATGATCTTGGTGGAGGCGCCGAGAAACACCCCCATCGCCAGCACCGCGCCCCTGCGCACGATCACGCCTTCGGCGACTTCCGAGCGCGCGCCGATGAAGCAATCGTCCTCGACGATGACCGGTTCGGCCTGCAGTGGCTCCAGCACGCCGCCGATGCCGACGCCGCCGGATATATGCACGCGCTTGCCGATCTGGGCGCAGGAGCCGACCGTGGACCAGGTGTCGATCATGGTTGATTCATCGACATAGGCGCCGAGATTGACGAAGGACGGCATCAGCACCACGTTTTTGGCGATGAAGGCCGAGCGGCGGACGATGGCGCCGGGAACGGCGCGAAAGCCGGCCTCGCGAAACCGGTTCTCGCCCCAGCCTTCGAATTTCGACGGCACCTTGTCCCACCACGACGCGGTTCCGGGCCCGCCGGAAATCGCGCTCATGTCGTTGAGCCGGAACGACAGCAGCACCGCCTTCTTCAGCCACTGGTTGACCTTCCACTTGCCGCCTTGTTCGCGCTCGGCGACCCGGACCTCGCCCTTGTCGAGCAGCTCCAGCGCCTGGTCGACCGCCTCGCGGACCTCCCCTTTTGTCGCGGTGGAGATGCCGTCGCGGGCGTCGAACGCGGCGTTGACGGTGGATTCGAGGGCGGACAAAGACATCGCATTTTCCTTGGGGCGTATTTGGGAGGCAGGCGAGGGGCTTTGTCGGAATTTGGAGGGGCAGAGTCAAGACGCGCCGGCACGCCTTGGCGGCGCCTGCCTGCCCTCGCTAGCCCTGCGCCAGCCTCTGCAAGAACCCGGTCAGATCGTCGGTCACGTGATCGACGTGAGCGGCGTCGCGGCCTTCCAGCTCCCAGTCCTCGCGCACGACCTGCTGGCTGCCGTCGGGCACCACCAGCACGGTGGCCATGCCGAGCTGGTGCGGCACCACGAGGTTGCGCGCCAGATCCTCGAACATCGCGGATTTCCGCGGATCGACGCCGTGCCGCGCCAGGAATCTTCGATAGGTCTGCGGCGCCGGCTTCGGCTCGAGCTCGGCGGCGATGATGTCGAACACCGCCTCGAAATGCGCCGCCAGGCCGAGCCGCTGCAAGACCTTGGCGGCATGGTCGGTCGAGCCGTTGGTCAGGATCAGCTTGCGTCCGGGCAGCCTGGCGATGGCCGCACCCATCGCCGGGTTGGGCTGCAGCGGCGAATGATCGATCTGGTGCACATAGGCGAGATAGTCGTCGGCGCGCACGCCGTGTTCGGTCATCATGCCGCGCATGGTGGTGCCGTAGCGCAGGTAGTAATCCTTCTGGATCCGGCGCGCCTCGTCGGCCGTTACTTTCAGCCAGGCGGCGACGAACTCGCCGATCCTCGCATCGACCTGCTGCCACAGATTGACGTGATGCGGATACAGCGTGTTGTCGAGGTCGAACACCCAGGTGTCGATCGCGGCGAAGGGGTGGGATGTGCCGGTCATCTCTCGGTCGATCTCTCAGGCCATCACGGCAGCGCAAAGCGCAGCGTCTTGCCGCCGCCAGTGATGTCGACGGCGGCAAAGCCGGTTGCGGCAAGGCCGCGGCCGCCGCAGTCAGCCTGTTCGGTAATCTCGAACTTGCTCTCGCGGGTGCAAAGCTGGGTCGCGCCGCCCCAGTTCAGCGGCTTGTCCCTGAACTTGATGGTGCGGTTGTCGGCGTCGACCGCTTCGGCGAAGCTGAAAATCCGCCGGGGCTGGCCGGTGACGTCGGGATGCAGGCATTTGCCGGGATCGATGCGATACCAGCCGCGGCTGGTCACGGTCTTGCCGTCGTCGGTGCCGACCGCGGCCATGATCTTGTGCGGGGTGTCATTGCACCAGGTCAGTCCGGTCGCCGACGGCGATTGTACCGCGTCGATCATGAGGGTGAAGAAGTTCGGCGCCTGCACGATGTCGGGCGACAGCCCGCGGCTCTTCAGGAACGCCGCCAGGGCGGCCTGGGTCTTCGGGCCGTCGACGCCGTCGATCGGCGCCGCGTCATATCCGGCGATCACCAGCAGCCGCTGGATGCCGGCGAGCTTGGCCTGTTCGTCGTCATATTCGCTGTCCTCGGCGAGATAGGCCACCAGGTTGCCGTCATCGGTCGGCGTCGGCACGATCTGGGTAAACGGCGCCGGGATTTGGCCGGCGCGGCACTGGCGGGCCGCCGCGATCACGAAATTATCGGGGGCGATGCAAAGCGTGTCGCCGCCGTTCTGCGGGATCGGCGAGGCGCCGTAGACGCCGAGCGCGCGGGCGTTGAGCAGAATGCGATCGGCGGTCAGCGTGCCCTGGACCACGACCTTGCAGCCGGCCGGATCGATGCGAAACCAGCCGCGGGTCGCAGTGGCGGCCTTGTCGTCGATGCCGATGGCGGCCTCGACCACATAGCTCATGCGGTTGCAGAGTTTCAGGTCGGCGCGGGCGGGTGCCGTGCCGGCGATCAGCGCCAGCGCCGGAAGCAATCCGGCCATGATGGCTGTCACTGGCGTGGCGGCGCGGGTCATCACTTGTGTATCAGCGTGCCGGTACCCTGGTTGGTGAACAATTCGAGCAGAACCGCGTGCGGGGTCTTGCCGTCGATGATGACGACGCCCTGCACGCCCTGCTCCAGCGCGTAAATGCAGGTTTCCACCTTCGGGATCATCCCGCCGGAGATGGTGCCGTCGGCGATCAGCCTGTGGGCGTCCTTGATCGACAGTTGCGGAATCAGCTTCTTGGACTTGTCGAGCACGCCGGGAACATCGGTCAGCAGCAACAGCCGCTTGGCCTTCAGCGCGCCGGCGACCGCACCGGCGAAGGTGTCGGCGTTGACGTTGAAGGTCTGGCCGGACTTCGAGGTCGCCAGCGGCGCCAGCACCGGGATCAGCTCGTGGCCGATCAGCTGGTTCAGCAAGGTCAGGTCGACCTTCTCGGGCTCGCCGACAAAGCCGAGATCGACCACCTTTTCGATGTTGGAATGCGGATCGACCGTGGTGCGCGTCGCCTTGGTCGCCGTCACCATGTTGCCGTCCTTGCCGCACAGCCCGACCGCCTTGCCGCCGGCCTCGTTGATGTAGCCGACCAGCGTCTTGTTGATCGAGCCGGCCAGCACCATTTCGACGATCTCGATGGTGGCGGCATCGGTGATGCGCAGGCCGGCGGCGAATTCCGACTTGATGCCGAGCCGCTGCAGCATCTGGGCAATCTGCGGTCCGCCGCCATGGACCACCACCGGATTGATGGCGGTCTGCTCCAACAGCACGATATCGCGCGCGAACGCCTTGGCGACGTCCTCGGCCCCCATGGCATGGCCGCCATATTTGATGACGATGGTCTCATCGTCATATTCCTGCATGTGCGGCAGCGCCTCGGACAGGATGCGGGCCTGATCGAGCGGACTGATATGGGGCGCGTCGGTCATGAAGCGGGTCTCGCGGTCAAAAGGGTGGGCGGTTTCTATCTGATTGGTCGAAGCGGCGCAAAGTGACGTTGCCGATTTCGTAGCCCGGGTGATCTCAGCCCTGCCGCGGCCAGGCTGCGGCCACCGCGACCGCCAGCCAGCTTGCGATCAGCAGCATTCCGCCTGTCGGTGCGGCCATCGGAAACAGGCTGTGGCCGGCATATTGCCGCAGCGTCAGGTCGCCGGCGAACAGGGCGGCGGCGACCACAAAGCCGAACGCCGCGGCGATGGCGATTCGCAAGTGAATGACGCCGCGTTCGGCCAGCGCTGCCACCGCCAGCACCGCGGTGGCGTGGAACAGCAGCATCGAGGAAGCCGAAGCCAGCCGCATCGCATCGGGCTGGTGCGCCGAGGCCGCCGCCAGCACGACGCCGTCAGCGCCCATGATTGCGGCCAGGATGACCAGGATGCGCAGGCTGCGGGATCCGTTCATCGGCCGCGCTCGCCGAGCAGGCGGACCATGGCGGCGCGCAGTTCCGGCATCCCGGCGCCGCTGCGCGAGGAGGTCACCAGCAGGTCGGGGAAGGCGGCGGGATGCTTGGCCAGCGCCGCCGCGGTGGCCGCCATGCGCTCCGCAAGCTCGGCCGGCTTGACCTGATCGGCCTTGGTGAGCACGACCTGGTAGCTGACGGCGGACTTGTCCAGCGTGTTCAGCACGTCGAGATCGACCTCCTTGAAGCCGTGCCGGGCGTCGATCAGCACATAGACCCGCGCCAGGCTGCTGCGGCCCTGCAGGAATTTGTGGATCAGCGCCGTCCATGACGCAACCTTGGCCTTCGGCGCGGAGGCGTAGCCATAGCCGGGCATGTCGACCAGCCGGAAGCCGGCCTGTTCAGGGCCCTCGAAGAAGATCAGTTCCTGGGTGCGGCCCGGCGTGTGCGAGGTCCGCGCCAGCGCGTTGCGGCCGGTCAAGGCGTTGATCAGGCTGGATTTGCCGACATTGGAGCGGCCGGCAAAGGCGACCTCGATGCCCGCCATCGGCGGCAGGGTCTCGATCGAGGGCGAGGCCCAGAAGAACTGCCAGTCGCCGGCAAACAGCTTGCGGCCCTGCTCGATCAGGTCGGCGTCGGCTTGCGCGGTCATGCGACGGCTTTCAGTTGGGCTTGTCCAGCGATCTCGCTCCTCATCGCAATGCGGCGCCGTCTCGAACCATGCGGCGGCCGGTCATCGCCGGGGAATGGACCCAGCACGCTTGAAGTAAGCTAGGTCGGTTTCTTGGATGCGAAGGTGGCCCGCAGATTGTCGAACAATTCGACCTTCACGCCGTTGCGCCGCATGATGAAGCTCTGCTGCAGCACCGACAGGGTGTTGTTCCACGCCCAGTAGATCACCAGGCCCGCCGGGAATCGCGCCAGCATGAAGGTGAAGATCAACGGCATCCAGTCGAAGATCATCTTCTGGGTCGGATCCGGCGGGGTGGGATTGAGCTTCATCTGGAACCACATCGTGATGCCCATGATGATCGGCCAGATGCCGAGTGCGAGGTAATGCCCAATCATCGGCAACTGGGTCGGATCGTACTGGAACAGGCCGAACAGCGTGAACAAATTGGTCGGATCCGGCGCCGAGAGGTCCTTGATCCAGCCGAAGAACGGCGCATGGCGCATTTCGATGGTGACGAACAGCACCTTGTAGAGCGAGAAGAACACCGGAATCTGCAAGGCGACGGGAAGACAACCGGCGATCGGGTTGATCTTCTCCTTCTTGTAGATCTCCATCATCTCCTGCTGCTGCTTCACCTTGTCGTCGGGATAGCGTTCCTTCAGCGCGGCCAGTTGCGGCTGCACCGATTTCATCTTCGCCATCGAGGCGTAGGATTTGTTGGCCAGCGGGAAGAACAGCAGCTTCACCAGCACCGTCACCAGCAGGATGGCGATGCCGAAATTGCCGACCAGATGGTAGAAGAAGTCCAGTGCCAGGAACATCGGCTTGGTGATGAAATAGAACCAGCCCCAGTCGATCAGCAGATCGAAATGGTTGAGCCCGAGCTCCTTGTTGTAGCCGCCGAAGCCTCCGATCGGGAAATTGAGGCCGACGACGCTGGCTTCCTTGGCGCCGGCGAACAGCCGGGCATTGGCGCTGCCGGTGCCGCCGATCGCGATGGTTTGCGGGTCCTCCAGATAATCGGTCTGGTAGGTCCGCACCGTTCCGACCAGGTTGGAGGAGAACCGCGCCTGCAATTGCGCCGACGTGTCCGGCAACAGCGCCGAGGCCCAGTATTTGTCGGTGATGCCGAGCCAGCCGTCGGTCACCTTGAAGCTGACCGCCTTGGCGTCGTCGATTTTCTTGTAGCCATATTCCTGCAGGCCCTGGTCGCCGAGATAGCCGATCAGGCCTTCATGCAGGATATAGTAGCCGGAGACCTGCGGGGTGCCGTGCCGCGAGATCAGGGCGAACGGATAAAGCGTGACCGGCGCATTGCCGATATTGGTGACCTCGTCCCTGATGGTAAACAGGTAGCGGTCGTCCAGCGAAATGGTGCGGTGGAAGGTAAGACCATCGCCATTGTCATATTTCAGCGTCACCGGGCTGTTGGGCGCCAGATTGCCCGAGCCCTCCTGCTGCCAGAGCGTGTTCTGGTCGGGAATCTTGACGGCCGAGCCGCTGGCCGCGACCCAGCCGAATTCCGCATAATAAGGACTGGCGGTGCCCGAGGGCGAATACAGCACGATCGCGGGCGAAGCCGGGTCGACGGTCTCGCGGAACTGGACCAGCGACAGATCGTCGATGCGCGCGCCCTTCAGCGAAATGCTGCCGGTCAGGCGCGGGGAGTCGATCTTGATGCGCGGCACCGAGGCGATCGCGGTCTCGCGGTCGACCACGGCAGTCGCGGAAGCGGGCTGATTCGAAGCGGGCGCATTCGCCGATGGCGTCGGCACCGCGCCGTTCTGCGGGGTGGCGGCGTTGTCGGCCTGGGTCGCCGGCTTCGCCAGTTCGCTCTGCAGCTGCTCGGCGGCCCGGCGCTTTTCCATCTGCGGAAGGTTGAAGAAATATTGCCAGCCGATCAGCACGAGGCCGGACAGAATGACGGCGAGGATGGTGTTGCGGTTATCGGTCATCGTTCAGGGTCTCGTCATTCGATGCGGGTTGCGGCTGGCGCAATGGTCTTGTTGCAAAGGCTTTCGCCCGGAACCGCTTGCGGCGGTCTCGGCGCCTGCCGATCGAGGCGATGCAGCGCCGAACGGAGATCCTCGAGCATGGTCGCAAAGTCGCGGTTCAGCGCGACACGTCGGCCGACTAGCACATAATCACTGTGCGGTCGCAATGTTATGACGTCCAGACGCTTCACCAGTTCGCGAAGCCGGCGCCGGATGCGATTGCGCTCGGTCGCGGTACCGTTCTTTTTGGTCACGGTAAAGCCGACCCGGACCGGGCCGCCATCGTCGCGGCGACGGCTCTGCAGCACGAAGGCCGCGCTGTTGACCCGCGCGCCATTGGCAACGGCGAGGAAGTCCGCCCGCTGCCTTAGCCGATCCATGATGAGATCCCCGGGAAGCCCGGCTCAGGCGCTCAAGCGCTTGCGGCCCCGCGCGCGGCGTGCGGCGAGAACCTTGCGGCCGCCGGTCGTGGCAAGGCGGGCGCGGAAGCCGTGACGGCGCTTGCGCACCAGTTTGCTAGGTTGGTAAGTCCGCTTCACGGGTCGTTCTCCGCTGACCGGGCAATGTGCCTGATAATGAGGTAAGTCCGATGATGCTGGCCGGCCCAAAGCGGGCCATTTCCGGCCCCAAATGAGCCGCCCCGGTCGGACCGGGCCATCGCGGACAGTTGGCGCGGCTTATACGGGAGCGACCGGTTTTCGTCAATCTGGCCGCTTGCGGCTTCCGGGCTTCTTTGAAACGGCACAATTGGCCGCGAATATATCGCCATTCGCGGTGTTTTTCGCCGTGGAGGCGGGGGGTTGGCCTGCGCGCACGGGGAACCGGCCGACATTATCGAACTGTAATTTGACCGGGTCTGGAGCAGACCCCATCCTCAGATATCGTGAGGCCAAGGCAGATAGCGTGTCATTGAGCGAAGAACAGCCGACCATCGGGTCGCCGCGGCCGGTGCCGCGGCGCCGGCTCGGCCTGTCCGGAAAGCTGTTGCTGCTCACCATTCCGCTGGTGATGATCGCCGAAATCCTGATCTATGTGCCTGCAATCGCCAATTTCCGCATGAACCGGCTGAACGACCGGCTCGCGGCGGCCAACACCGCGGCGCTGGTGCTGGATGCCGCCCCCTCGGGCATGGTTCCCGATTCGCTGGCGCGGCAGATCCTCCACAGCATCGGCGCCCGCGCGGTCGCCATCAAGATGGGGCAGCAGCGCCGGCTTCTGGCCAGCGCCGGACTGCCGTCGGCGATCGATCACGATGTCGACATGCGGTCGATGACGGTATGGTCGGCGATCGTCGATTCCTTCGAGATCATGCTCGAAACCGGCAACCAGGCGATCCGGGTGATCGGGCCGACGCCCGGCGGCGGGCAGTTCATCGAGGTGGTGATCGACGAACTGCCGCTGCGCCAGGCGATGTACCGGTTTTCCCGCAACCTGCTTCTGGTTTCGCTGATCATTGCGGTGGTGACCGCCGCCCTGGTCTATCTCGCCTTGCATTATCTGTTCGTGCGGCCGATGCGGCGGTTGACCGCCAACCTGGTCGGGTTTCACGAAAATCCGGAAAGTTCGGCGCGGATCATCGTGCCCAGCCAGCGCGGCGACGAGATCGGCGTCGCCGAGCGCGAATTGTCCGACATGCAGCGCGATCTGGTGTCGATGCTGCATCAGAAGAGCCGGCTTGCAGCCCTTGGCCTGGCGGTCTCCAAGATCAACCACGACCTGCGCAACCTGCTGGCGTCCTCGCAACTGCTTTCGGACCAGCTCGCCAGCGTGCCGGATCCGCGGGTGCAGCGTTTCGCGCCGAAACTGATGCGCTCGCTGGAGCGCGCCATTGCGTTCTGCCAGTCGACCCTTTCCTACGGTCGGGCGCAGGAGGCCGCGCCCGACCGGCGCATGATCCTGATCGAGCCGGTCGTGACAGAGGTCAGGGAATCCGCCGGCCTGGCCTCGGACGCCTCGATCACCTGGATCAGCGCCATCGAACGCGGCCTGACCATTGACGCCGATCCCGACCACCTGTTTCGGGTCCTGCTCAACCTGGTGCGCAACGCCTCGCAGGCGCTCGAGAGCCGCCCCAAGGACGACGCCGCCAACCAGCAGATCCGCATCACCGGCCGCCGCGAAGGCACCGTGGCGATCATCGAGGTTTCCGACACCGGCCCCGGCGTGCCCCCCAGGGCCCGCGACCATCTGTTCGAGGCGTTCCAGAGCTCGGGACGGCCGGGCGGCAGCGGGCTCGGGCTGGCCATCGCTGCCGAACTGGTCCAGGCCCATGGCGGCGAAATCCACCTGGTGGAAGGCACCATCGGCGCCACCTTCCGGATCGCGATCCCGGACCGGCCGGTGGAACTGATGAGCGTGCGCAGCGAACGGGCGCGGGCCTGACCGCGGCCGTTTTGCCGCCTTTGCCGGCGGCCGGCCCGATCTGCCGCGGAAATCGACGGCAGATCGCCGCCGCCGCGCCCTTGCCAAGCCCGCTCCAAGCCGGTAGCTATGGCGCGCTTTCGCGGCCTTTCGAGAACGATTTTTCCGAATGCATGCGGCATGTTCGGGCTGTGCGCCCCAAAATGCCCCGCGAGACACGCGCCCGTAGCTCAGCTGGATAGAGCACTAGACTACGAATCTAGGGGTCAGGAGTTCGAATCTCTTCGGG
>CAVXYQ010000002.1:0-55737 GCA_963765855.1 uncultured Alphaproteobacteria bacterium
TACTGGCCTGTTTCGACCCCTAGTGGCCTGATTTGAAAAGAGAAGTGGCCTGATTTGAGTTGTGGAAACGGGTTCCTACGTCGTCTACCGGGCCGCGCCGTTGTGTGCTGTTTGATACTCATAGGCCATGTGTGAGAAGTGCGACGCGATTCAGAAGACGATTGAGCGGTACCGCAGGATACAGCAGGCTATCGCCGACGAACTTACGGTCGAGCGGACCAACGAACTGATAGAGAAATTGCGGGCGCAGATCGCCGCGCTTCACCCAGAGTAAGGCCGCCTCAGTTGGCGGCCTCTTTCGTTTCTGTGATGCCTGGGCGCTTCTTCTGCCGCTTTACGTAGTCCTCAAGTGCCTCAAGCATGGTCCCTCAAAGGTATCGACTGAAACCAGTGGCCTGTTTTGATTCCGCGAGTGGCCTAATTCGGCCAGTACCCCGAAAAGGCCAGAACCATCGATTTTACCCGCTGGCGGCTGGATTTGACCGGGCCGGGCCATGGGGATGCAGCGGATAGCCAAATTCCCCGTAGAATCTCGGGTACATTTTGCCGAAGTGAGCTGTTTTGCACAGACAGTCCCGGCTTCCTTGCCTTAAAATTTGGCGTGTGGCATGGGGCCGCGAGGGTGGACGCATGCCTAAATACTTTTTCATGGTCCGCCAGGGCGGCTTCACCTCCTACCACAGCGACGGGATCGAACTTCCCGACATCGGGGCGGTGCAGCTGGAGGCCACCAAATCCACCGGCGAACTGTTGCGCGAGCTGGACCGCCCCATCCAGGCGGGATCGGATTGGCGGATGGAAGTTGCCGATGAAACTCACCGGCCGATCTTCAGTCTTCGCGTGATCGCCGAATACCCCGAGTAGTGGACAGGGCGGCCACGCCCGGGGCTTCGGCGCCCTCCCCGTAAACCGGCTGCTGCGGTCGCCGACACCTGCCCGATCCCGCCCTGCGGGAACCATTCCGCCGCTGCGCGCTTACCACCTCCGGCAGGCTGTACATTCGCAGCGGGGAACGGGGGAGTGCGCCTTGGAGGATCTGCTCGTTATCCTCGTCGTCGAAGACGACCAGCTCATTCAGACCGTGGTGGAAGAGACCCTGAGCGGCGGGGGATTCGAGGTCGTGATAGCCTCCTCGGGCGAGGACGCGGTGGAACTGCTCGACGCCGCCGAAGCCAGCTACCGGGCGCTGGTCACCGACATCAATCTCGGACGCGACGGGATCGACGGCTGGCAGGTCGCCCGCCGCGCCAGGGAAATCGATCCGGAATTTCCGGTGGTCTATATGAGCGGCGACAGCGCGGCGGAATGGGCCTCGCAGGGCGTTCCCAACAGCATCCTGCTGCCGAAACCGTTCGCGCCGGCCCAGCTTCTCACCGCCGTATCCCAGCTCATGAACACCGGCAAACCGGCTCCATAGCCCCGCGCAACCGAGACGCGCAGCCGAGATTCGGGTGCTGCCGGGACGGCGCATTCATCTCCGTAGTTCTACGGAGAACGCGGGCGGCCCATTAACCCTGCATTAACCGCTAACGGCGCGTCGGCGGCGCCGCCTGGAGCGACGCGGTGGCGATCAATCGGCGCTGCGCAGCCGCCGCATGGTGAATTCGATCTCCCCGCCGGGCAGTTCGCGCCAGCTTTCGACCCCGCTCATATAGGCGGCCTTGGGATAGCGGCTGAGGAAATCGCGCGCCCTGGCCCGCGCCTTGTCACGCGGCAAAGTGAAGGTTTCGCGCAGATAGCCATCGTCCGCACGGCGCCGGCCGGCCATCCGGTCTGCAAGATCGCGCGGGCGAAAGGCCATGTCGCAACTCCACACAAATGACGACCGGCCCGATATAGGGATCGCGGCCGATCCGGATAGGCCCGAAATTGAGTCGCATGCCGGACATATTGCTGATAGGGTTTTGGCATTGTCGGCCGTAACCCCAGGCGCCGGCGACCGGGAGCCCCGAGGGACTGCCGCATCGTTGCGAGCGAGACCGATGGCGCCGTTATCCAGTGTCGCGACCAGGCCGGACATGGCGCTGCGTCGGCCCGTTTCGGCGTTGCGCCGAACACAACTCAGGCTCGCCGATGAAGACGCCGCTCCGGGGCCAGCGCCGGGCAATACTGCCTGGGGCAAAATCTCCCTGGAAAACGCCGGCGCGGCGTTTGGCCGGCCGGTGCCCCACCCGGACGCCGACTGATTGGCCCTGAGCCAGCACCACCGCAGGAAACAATCGCGATGCCGCACCGCCTTCGACGAACCAACCGGCTGCTGTCGCTGCTGTCGGATCACGATTACGAGCGGCTGCGTCCGCATCTGTCGCAGGAGGTTTTCGACTATAAAAAGGGCCTGTACGAGGCATCGCGCCCGATCGAGCAGGTGTATTTCCCGATAGACGGCGTGGCTTCGCTGGTCATCACCACTGCCGATGGCGCCAGCGCCGAGGTCGGCACCATCGGCAGCGAAGGCATCGTCGGCCTGCCGATCTGTCTCGGCGACCGCGTCGCGCCGTCATCGGTCTATGTGCAGGTGCCGGGGACGGCGCTGAAGATGGACGCCCGCCTGTTCCGCGGCGAACTCGATCGCAGCCTGACATTGAACCTGGTCATGCTGCGCTATGCCCATGCCTTCTTCAACCAGGTCGCGCAATCGGCGGCCTGCGCTCACCTGCACCGGGTGGAACAGCGCTGTTGCCGCTGGCTGCTGATGACGCGCGACCGGATGCCATCCGGCGACTTTCTGCTGACCCATGAATTTCTCGGAATGATGCTGGGGGTCCGGCGCACCACGGTCACCGACGTGATGGGTGGCTTGCAGAAGGCCGGGCTGATCCGCTACCGCCGCGGCCATGTCACGATCCTCGATCACCAGGCGCTGCAGCAGCGCGCCTGCGAATGCTACGAGATCTCCAAGCAGGAATTCGACCGGCTGCTGGGCGATACCGCGCTGGCGCCGAGGACCGACAAGAAGCACCGATTGGCCAGCGAAGTCGGGTAGACGACCCAGCGGGCGGCAACGACAACCGCCTGCGTCCGGTTTCCGACTCCGGATTTCAGCCCACAAAACGACGCCGCGCCCAAGCCGTTGCGGCGCAAGCGCCGATCAAGCGGGATAGCGCGGCCCGCGCCCAGGGCTATGACGGCTACCGGACCGACAGCGCAGTCTTCTTCTTCCTATAAGTAGTCTTTCCGCGGATCGCCCTCTCGGAGCGTCCTTTCAACCCCTGCGGTAAATCGGCCCGACCGACCGGGCGGGATATCGCAGTGCCAGTGCCCGACTCCAACGGCGGTCTTCCCTTGGACAACATTTTGCTCGCCTCGCTGCCGCGCGACCACTTCGATCGGTTGCTCCCGCATCTGTCGACCGTGGTGTTTGCCCAGGGGCAGGTGCTGTACGAGGCCGGCGACGAGGTCGACCAGGTCTACTTTCCGCATTACGGCATGCTGTCGCTGCTCGCCGTGCTGCGCGACGGCAAGGCGATCGAGACCGCCACCGTCGGCCGCGAAGGCGTGGTCGGCGGGATGGCCGGGCTCGGCCTCTACAGGTCGCTGGTTCGCGTCGTGGTGCAGATGCCGCTGGCGCTGAGCAAGATCGCCGCCACCAATTTCCGCACCGTGGCCGCGGTCTCCGATCCGGTTCGCAATCTCTGCATCCGCTACAACGAGGTGCTGCTGTCGCAGGCGCGGGTCACCGCCGCCTGCAATGCGCTGCACCCGATCGAGGCGCGGTTCTGCCGCTGGCTGCTGCAGAGCGCCGATCGCGCCGCCAGCGACACCGTGCCGCTGACCCAGGAATTCCTTGCCGAAATGCTCGGCGTGCGGCGGACCTCGGTGACCGAGGTCGCAAGCCGGGTGCAGAACGCCGGCGTGATCACCTATTCGCGCGGCGTGATCAAGATCCTCGACCGGCCGGCTTTGCTGCGGATGTCCTGCGAATGCTACGAAACCCTGCTCGATCAATCCGCCGTGCTGGCCTGACGGCCCGGCCGAACGGGCCTCCGGCGGAACCGCTGCCTCGACCACGCGCCGCTTGCGGGGCGAGGTGAAGGACAATCTCGACGTGTATCGATATTTCCCGATATTTCCCGATATTTCCCGCGCAGACAGCCGCGCCGGGTTTAGTTCGCGGTGCTGCCGGTCTTGATCCGCGGCTTCACCGCGGCCGACGGCTTGGGCGTGTCGCTGCGCACGGTGCCCCAGGGATCCGCAGTGGTCTTGGCGTCCGGGATCTTCTTGAGCGATTCCCGGTAGGCCTTGTCCCTGGCCGCCTCGGCTTCCTTTTCCTCCGGCGTCTTGGAGGTCACCTCCGGCATGAGATTGACGCTGGGCATTTGCGCGTAGGCCGGCCCTGCCAGCAACGCGATGGCCGCCGCGATGCGCAAAACCTTCATGGCATGCTCCCTGTTTGTTTCGGCAATATCCGGTCGCGCCGCGGCACTAAAACCCGTCCGACTTGCAGGATTTCGGCGAATGCAGCCAGTCGTCCCAGATCGGACCGCATTTGGTACAGCCATTGAGCGCAACACCGATCGCGATCACGCTGAAAATCAGTGCCAGGCGCCTCAACATCGTCGACCCGCTCTCCCCACGCCGTTATCATACCGCCCGAAGTCGGGCATTTTCAAGCCGCGCCGCCCCGCGCGCTTGGAGCTGCCAGAGGCGCTCTAACATGCCAAAGAGCTGCCGTCTCGGGTGAGGGAACCAGCATTCATGCAACAGCCGCCGGAAGCCGCGGAATTCGATATCGAACAAGCCAGGCGCGTGCTTGGCGACGTGTTTGCGCCATGGGTGCAGGACCTCGGGCTGTCGGTCGCCGGCCTCGAAACGGTGCCGCCGCCGGGCGCGACGGCCGACTGGCAGCCGGGCGCGACCCTCCGCATGGCGTTCTCCGAACGCCTGTGCCGGAACGGCGGAATCGTCTGCGGCCAGGCCCTGATGGCGCTTGCCGACACCGCGATGGTGATCGCCATCCTGGCCGCCAACCGCGGCTACCGGCCGATGACCACGGTCGATCAGACCACCCACTTCATGCGGGCCGCCACGTCGTCCGATGTGCTGGCCGACGCGCGGGTGGTCCGGCTCGGGCGCACCATGAGCTTTGGCCGCGTCACCCTGTCCAGCGCCGGCGACAACAAGGCGGTGGCCATGGTCACCAGCGCCTTTGCGATGCTGTGACCGCGGCCGCGGCGTTTTCCGCGTCAGTATCCGCCCCTGAACCTGCCCATGCCTCCGCCGCCGAGCCCGCCAACGCCGATGCCGATCGGTGGCCCGGCTGGCGGCCCGCCATAGACCGCAGGCGGCAAGCGGCGATAGACCACGACATCGTCATCATCATCGGGATCGCGCCGCCGTCGCGGCGGCCGCGAACTGGCATGCCTGGGCGCATCCGGATCGGCGTGCTTGCCGGGCGGCAGTTCGACCTTCTTCAGCGGCACGGACGGCGCACCGCACGGACAGCTCGGCGCGGGCAGCGAGGCGTTGATGGGCTGGCCCGACCCCGCCGCCGGGGTTTGCGCAGCCGCGCCGGAGGCGTTCGGCGCGCCGCCGAGGGCGACGGCCGGGCCAGCGGCGATGTTCGGCCGGTTGCGCAGCCGATCTTCCAGCTTGCGCGCCGTCGCGGTGAGGTCGCTGTCGGGATATTGCACCAGAAACGCATGATACGCCGCCGCCGTGTTGGCGATCACGGCGTTGTTCCAGGCCACCATCCTGCGATGGCGATCCAGCCACTCGCGCGCCTGCGGGCCGAACGGCGGCTGGGTGAACAATCCGACAAACGCCTCATAGGCTTGCTCGCTGCCGTCAGCCACGATCATCTCGTTGGCCGCCTCGACCGGCTTGCCCTGCAATTCGCGGCGCCATTCCTCGACGGTGCGCCGGGCTGCGGGTGGGCTCGGTCCGGCCGCAGTCGGTCCGGGAAAAAACCGGAAATCGTCGGTCAGCGAGGAACTGTCCCAGGGGGTCTGCCGCCCCGCGGTCGCCCGGTTGACCGAGACACGCACGCGCTTGAAGGTGTCCTCGATCGAAAGGCCCGGCTGTTTCGCGGCCGTCAGCAGCGCCGCGGTGTAGGGGCTGTCGGCGCCATCGCCATCCTCGGCTTCCGCGCCCGGCGAGGTCGAAAACGACAGGAACGTGCCGGGAGCGCCGGTCCTGGCATCGACCAGTGCCAGACCATGGCCGGCGGTGCCGTTGATCGCAGGGAACGGGTTGTCGCGGCAGGCATCGAGCAGCAGGATGCGCATCCTGCTCGGCACCGATGCCAGGGTATTCAGAATGTCGTTGAGCCGCACCGCCTGAAGCGGAATGTCGGCTTCCCGCTTCGGATCGACATCGATGGGCACCAAAAAATTCTCGCCGTCGATCTGCATCCCATGACCGGCGTAGAACACCAGCGCAACGGTGTCGGGGCCCTTCGCGGCCACGCGCGCGGCGAACGCGCTGACTTTCTCGCGCATCTCGTTCTGCGACAGATCCGCAGCATCGAGCACCTCGAACCCGGCATCGCCGAGCAATTGCGACACCGCCCTGGCGTCGTTAGCCGGATTGGGCAGCGCCGGGACGGCGCGATAGGCCGACTGGCCAATCACCAGTGCCAGACGGTTCTCGGCAAGCGCGCCGTCCATTCCCGAAAGCATCGCGGCAACAACCGTCGCGGCGCAAAGCGCATGGCGAAACATGAGGTCACTCCCGTGCAACACCCTGTCCTATTGGTCGCAAGCGTCGTGAAGCGGTTCATGCCGGGAGCGAGCGCGAGGCGAAAAACCGCCGGATTCGACAGCCGGTCTGTCGCAATTGAAATTCGGCTCGCGGCGGCGCTCGGTGCGGGGTGCCGTGTCGCGGCGGGACAGGCGGGGTCCGTGGACGGTTTCGATAATTGTTGCTAGCTCAGGGCCGGGAGCCGGCGCAGCCGGCGGCTATGTTAACGGGCGCGGGATAAGGTCGGCGGATGGCACGGCTCGTTGTCTATATGGCGTTGACGGCGGGCGGCGCGTTGCTGCTGGCAGGCTGCGGTATCGCCGACAGCCGTTCGCCGGTGCCGGAGTTCATGCGCGCCAAGGCCAGCGAGCCGCCGCCGCCCGAACCGGCCCCCGATGTCAAGCAGCTGGTGCGCAAGAATCTCGATTCGGTTTTCATCGCGACGTCGTACCCGCACAATGTGCAGGTTTCGCCGCCGCGCCACGATCTCCGCGGATTGGGCTGGACCGCCTGCGTCAGGGCCGACCTCACCTCCGCCACCGGCAAACCGCTGGGCGTCCAGACCTATCGGGTCACGATCGATGGCGGGGTCATCTTCGACCGTCGGCGCATCGAGCCCGACGACAACTGTGCCTCCGAAAGCTTTGAGCCGATCTAGCCGTGGGACCGCCCGACCTCGCTCAAGGGGCACCTTCGCTGTTTTGGGCGATCGGCACGCCAAAGACCGCCGCAAGGCGGCGCGGTGCACGCTCCCAACCAAAATATCGAAAACAACCCCATGCAAAGTACCATCGGTCGGCAGGCGCTGTTCGCGCGGTGCGCAGCATCTTGGTTTTTCGGCAATCGTGATGGGCGGGCTTCGCTCTGCCCGCCCTTGCGCGTTTCGCTGGCTATCTTTTAGCCGCCGATTGTCGATAGTTTCGTCTTGCGGCAGGGATTGACGCCATGTGAGCCTGTTTTCCGAAATGGATTTCGGCCGAGCTGAAGCCGTTGTTGTTACACGGAAAACTGCCCGCCCTTAACCGGCGGGATGGATCGGGCGCAGAAAGATGTCAGTCATGCTGAAGAGGATCGCGATCGGCTTCGTCCTGGCCTGTTGCTTCTGCGCCACCGCGGGCGCGCAAGAGCCGAAGCCGGGCGGCGTCATCAACGCGGTGATCCAGCCCGAGCCGCCCGGCCTCAATCTGGCTTTGATCCAGAACGGCCCGACCCAGATGGTCTCGGGCAACATCTTTGAAGGCCTGCTGCGCTACAGCCCGAAACTGGAGCCGCTGCCCGGACTGGCCGAAAGCTGGACCGTCAGCGATGACGCCAGGGTCTATACCTTCAGGCTCAAGCCGGGCGTCAGCTGGCACGACGGCAAGCCGTTCACCTCGGCCGACGTGCTGTTCTCGATCGAGATGCTCAAGCAGACTCATGCCCGCGCGCGCGGCAACCTGCTGCAGCTTGAAAAGGTCGAGGCGCCCGACGACCTCACCGTGGTGTTCACGCTGAAACAGCCGTTCGGACCGTTCCTCGGCATCTTCGAGGTTGGCTCGCTGCCGATCATCCCCAGGCATCTCTACGAAGGCACCGACTACAAGACCAATCCCTACAACAACGCGCCTATCGGAACCGGACCGTTCATGTTCAAGGAATGGCGGAAGGGCTCCTACATTCGCCTGGTCAGGAATCCGAACTACCATGTCAAGGGCAGGCCCTATATCGACGAGATCTACTGGCAGGTGATCCCGGACGCCGCCGCGCGCTCGGTGGCCTTCGAAACCGGCAAGGTCGACGTGCTGCCCGGCGGCTCGGTCGAAAACTTCGACGTGCCGCGGCTGAGCAAGCTGAAGGACACCTGCGTCACCGGCGCGGGCTGGGAATTCTTCAGTCCGCTGGCGTGGCTGTGGCTCAACAATCGCGCCGGTCCGACCGCGAACAAGAAAATCCGCCAGGCGATCCTGTACGCGATCGACCGCGACTTCGCCAAGGACGTGATCTGGAACGGGCTCGGCAAGGTGGCGACCGGTCCGTCGGCATCGACCATCAAATTCTATACCGACGAGGTGGCCAAATATCCGTTCGATCCGGCCAAGGCCAGGGCCCTGCTCAAGGAGGCCGGCTACAATGGCGAGAAGATCAGGCTGATGCCGCTGCCCTATGGCGAAACCTGGCAGCGCTGGGGCGAGGCGGTGAAGCAGAACCTGCAGGACGTCGGGCTGAACATCGAAACCGTCGCCACCGACGTGCCCGGCTCGAACCAGAAGATCGGCGACTGGGACTACGATATCGCCTTCACCTATCTTTATCAGTACGGCGATCCGGCGCTCGGCGTCGGCCGCAACTACGTCACGAGCCAGATCGCCAAGGGCCAGGTCTTCAACAATGTCGAGGGCTATTCGAATCCGCAGATCGACCAGCTGTTTGCCGACGGCGCGGTGGCCACGCCGGATTCCAGGCGCAAGGAACTCTACCAAAAGGCGCAGCAGATCCTGGTGGAGGACGTGCCGGTGGCCTGGATGCTGGAATTGCAGTTTCCGACCATCACGCATTGCCGGATCAAGAACCTCATCACCACGGCGATCGGCGTCAATGACGGCTTCCGCGACGCCTGGATCGACAAGTGAGCCCGCCACGGCGCGGCGCCGCGTGGCGCGGGCGCTGGTGCCGGCCGGTCCTGACGCGAGATTGATGGGCGCCTGATGCTGTCGTTTGTCGCCCAGCGGATCGTGAAAGGCGCGGTGGTCCTGCTCGCCATCATCGTGATGAACTTCTTCCTGATCCGGCTGGCGCCCGGCGATCCGGCCGCCGTCATGGCCGGTGAAGCCGGTGCCGGGGACCAGGTGTTCGTCACCCAGCTGCGCGAGAAATTCGGCCTCGACAAGCCGCTGCCGGAACAATTGTGGCTCTACGTCAAGGGCATCGCCAGTTTCGATCTCGGCTTTTCCTTCCGCCAGCAGATGCCGGTCTCGGAGCTGATCATCGACCGGCTGCCGGCGACGTTGCTGCTGACCATCACCGCGTTCGCGATCTCGCTGCTGCTCGGCGTCTTCTTTGGAACGCTGGCGGCGCGCTGGGCCGGAACCTGGGCGGACACCGCGATCACGGTGATCGCGCTGGTGTTCTATGCCACGCCGCTGTTCTGGATCGCCCTGATGGCGATTCTCCTGTTCTCGGTGACATTGGACTGGCTGCCGAGCTTCGGCTACGAGACCATCGGCGCCAATTACACCGGCTTCGCCCACCTGCTCGACGTCGGCGCGCACCTGATCATGCCGGCGATGACGATCGGGCTGTTTTTCATGGCGACCTATGCCCGCATGACCCGCGCCTCGATGCTCGAGGTGAAGCGGCTCGATTTCATCAAGACCGCCCGCGCCAAGGGACTCAGGGACGACGTGATCCAGCGCCGTCACGTGCTGCGCAACGCGTTGCTGCCGGTGGTGACGCTGGCCGGCCTGCATACCGGCACCCTGATCGGCGGCGCCGTGCTCACCGAAACCGTGTTCGCCTGGCCGGGCATCGGCCGGCTGATGTACGAGGCGTTGCTGCAGCGCGACTACAATCTTCTGCTCGGCGTCTTCGTGGTCTGCTCGGCGATGGTTTTGATCTTCAACCTGGTCACCGACCTGGTGTACCGGCTGGTCGACCCGCGCATCGAATTCACGGCATGATACGGCTGCTAAAACAGTTGCTGCGCAATCCCAGCGGGCTGATCGGCCTGGTCATCCTCGTGATCGCCATCGTGGTCGCGGTGTTCGGGCCGCTGGTCTTTCCGAATTCGCCGTGGCGCATGGTGCAGCGGCCGTTCCTGCCGCCGTTCAGCCTTGCAGCCGTACCGCTCGGCACCGATGCGCTGGGTCGCGACGTCTTCGCCGGCATCATTTTCGGCGCCCGCGTTTCTCTGCTGGTCGGCCTGGTCTCGACCCTGGCGGCGCTCGCGGTCGGGGTGCCGCTCGGCGCCGCCGCCGGCTATTTCGGCGGCCGCATCGACGACGCGCTGATGCGTTTCACCGAATTCTTCCAGACCATTCCGAGCTTCGCGCTGGCGATCGTGCTGGTGGCTGTCCTGCAGCCGTCGATCTATTCGATCGTCGCCTCGATCGCGATCGTCAGCTGGCCGCCGGTGGCGCGGCTGGTGCGTGGCGAGGTACTGTCGTTGCGCAGCCGCGAATATGTCCAGGCCGCCATCGTCACCGGCCAGACCAGCGGCTGGATCATCTGGCGCGAGATCCTGCCCAACGCGCTGTCACCGGTGATCGTGCTGGCCTCGCTGATGGTGGCGACCGCGATACTGCTGGAATCCTCGCTGTCGTTCCTCGGCCTCGGCGATCCCAACCTGATTTCATGGGGCTACATGGTCGGCGCCGGCCGCACCGTGATCCGGCAGGCCTGGTGGATCACGGTGTTTCCCGGCATCGCCATCCTGATCTCCGTGCTCGGTCTCAACCTGGTCGGCGAGGGCCTCAACGACGCGCTCAATCCGCGGCTGGCAGGGGATGGCCGCTGACCATGCCCTTAGCACCGGCCGTTGCGATCAGCGACCTGAGGATTGCGCTGCCGCCCGGCGGCGAGCGGCGCCACGCCGTCGACGGCGTTTCGTTCGATCTGGTGGCCGGCGAAATCGTCTGCGTGGTCGGCGAATCCGGTTCCGGCAAGTCGATGTGCGCGCACGCCCTGATGGGACTGCTGCCGGACCGCGTCCGCGTCGAGACCGGTGAGATCACCTTCGAGCGCCGCAACCTGCTGGCGCTCGACCAGGACGGCTGGCGCGATCTGCGCGGCCGCCGCGTCGCCATGGTGTTTCAGGAGCCGATGACCGCGCTCAATCCCCTGATGCGGATCGGCGACCAGATCACGGAAATGTTCGAGGCCCACGGCCTGTTGACGCCGCGCCAGCGCAACGCCGAGGCGCTGGCGCTGGCGAGCGAAGTCGGTCTGCCCGACCCTGCGCGAATCGTGCGCGCCTACCCCCACCAATTGTCCGGCGGCCAGCGTCAGCGCACGATGATCGCGATGGCGCTGGCGCTGGAGCCTGCGGTGCTGGTGGCGGATGAGCCGACCACCGCGCTCGACGTCACCACCCAGGCGCAAATCCTGAAACTGATCCGCGACCTGCAGCGCCGCCGCAACATGGCCGTGATGTTCATCACCCACGATTTCGGCGTGGTTGCCGACATCGCCGACCGCGTCGTGGTGCTGCGGCATGGACAGGTGGTCGAGCAGGGTCGCGCGGCGACGGTGCTGCATCATCCGCAGCATCCCTACACCAGGGCCCTGCTCGCCGCGGTGCCTTCGCTCACGCCGCCGCAACGCGCGCCCTTGGCCGATCGCAACAGGGCGCTCGACGTGATCGGCCTCGACAAGACCTTTGTCACCCCGGGCGGCTGGTTCAAGCCCGACCGCAGGGTGCAGGCGGCGAACCAGGTGAACTTCAGCATTCTTCACGGCGAGACGCTCGGGCTGGTCGGCGAGTCCGGCTCCGGCAAATCGTCGGTGGCGCGCCTGGTGATGCGGCTGATCGATGCCGACCGCGGCACCGTGCGGATCGGCGACGTCGATCTGACGCGGCTTGCGGGCAAGCCGCTGCGCGACCAGCGCCGCCGCATCCAGATGATCTTCCAGGATCCGTTTGCCTCGCTCAATCCGCGCCGCAAGGTCGGCCAGATCATCAGCGACGGGCCGATCGCGCATGGCGCCGACCCTGCCGTGGCGCAAGCCCGCGCCCGCGATCTCCTGGCGCTGGTCGGCCTCGATGCCGGCGCGATGCAACGCTATCCGCATGAATTCTCCGGCGGCCAGCGGCAGCGCATCGGCATCGCGCGCGCCCTGGCGCTCGACCCGGAAATCCTGGTCGCCGACGAAGCCGTCTCCGCACTCGACGTCTCGGTGCAGGCGCAGGTGCTCGACCTTCTGGAAGACCTCAAGATCCGGCTGCGGCTTTCGATGCTGTTCATTACCCACGACCTGCGCGTGGCGGCGCAGATCTGCGACCGCATCGCGGTGATGCAGCGCGGCGTCATCGTCGAGCTGAAGCCGACCGCGACGCTGTTCGCAGCGCCCGAGCATCCCTATACCCGGGAGCTGCTGGCCGCGGTGCCGGGCCGAAGCAATCCGGCCTCGCTGTCGGCGTAAGCCGCCGGCCGGCATGGTCAACAGCCCGTTAACATTACCGCTCGAATTGAATCCCGGCGCCAACGGTAATTTCCAATCTTTGCGCTAGCCTTCCGCCGATGACGCGGGTCCACCCGCGAACGGGGAACGGGACGTGGTCGAGATTGCAAATCCAGCCGCGATCGGTCGCAGGCCTGCGCAACACGCCGGCGGCGAGCGCTCCGCCGTGCCCGGCGATGCGTTTGCGCCGCTCACGACCGTGACCGCCGAGTCATGGCGGCAGCTCGCCGAGCGCGCCATCGAGCCGAATGGCTATTATCTGCCCGGCTGGGAATTGGCGGTGAATGCCACCGCACCGGGCCGCACCGGTGCCTTCGCGCTGAGCGCCTGGAGCGAGGTCTCGCCGGCGCCGGGGAGCGCCGCGCGGCTGATCGGCCTGCTGCCCGCGATTTCACTGTGGCGCGCCTGCCGGATTCCGCTGCCCGCGCTGGTCAGCGCCGATCCCTATGGCACGCTGGGCACGCCGCTGCTCGATCGCGACATGGCCTGCGAGGCGGCGATGAAATTGGTGCGGCAGGCGCGCCTGTCGGGCGCCCATGCGCTGATCCTGCGCGATGCCGCACTCGACGGCGCCACCGTCCACGCCTTCACCGAGGTCTTGCGGCAGGACGGGCTGAAGCCAAAACGGCTGCGATCGCTGGTGCGCGCCAGCCTCGATGCGACCGGGGATGCCGAGCGGGTGCTGCGGGACGGGCTCGGGCCCAAGAAAATGAAGGAGCTGCGCCGCCAGCGCAACCGCCTCGCCGGCCACGGCGCCGTGGTTTTCCAGGTGGCGCGGACGCCGCAGCAGGTCGCAGCCGCGGTCGAGCAGTTCCTGGCGCTGGAGGCCAGCGGCTGGAAAGGAAAGGCCGGCACCGCGCTACTGCAGCACGCCGGCGACGCCAGTTTTGTCCGTCGCGCCACCATGGCCCTCGCCGCATCCGGCCAATGCGAGATCGTGAGCTTGCACGCCGGCAACACGCCGGTCGCGGCCGCGATCGTGCTGCGGCATCAGGATCGCGCATTCTACTTCAAGCTCGGCGTCGACGAGCGGTTTGCGAAATTCTCGCCCGGGGTCCAGCTGACGCTGGATCTGACCCGGCATCTCTGCGCCGACCCGGCGATCGCATCGGCGGATTCCACCGCCACGCCGGATCATCCGATGATCAACCCGATCTGGCGCGGCCGCTTCGCCATCGGTGACGTGCTGATTCCGCTGCGGCGCAATGATCCGGCCATCTGGCTGATCCACGCCGCCATGAGGTTGCGCAGCCTGGTCCGCGCGCCGGCGCGGTGGGCCGTTCGCCTGATCCGCAACCGCCGGGGGAAACCGCCGGCAGCAATTCCACCGACATAAGGTCGGTGATTACTGCCGCGAATGCGGAAGCGACTACCCCGCCTTCTTCTTGCGCGCGGTACTCTGCTGAACATGACGCCTGAGGACGTCGCCAATGCGCGACTGATATCCCGCGCCGCTGCGCTTGAACCATCGCAGGACATCGGCATCGAGCCGCAGCGAGACAAGCTGTTTCGGATCGTCGGATTTCGGACGGCCGCGCCGAACCAGCTTGCCGCCACGATGATGGTCGGCCGACGCAAACCATTCTGCCGTCAATTCGGGAATTTCATCATATTCGCGCGGCTGCACGACATGGCTGTCAACCTTTTTCAAATCGCTTTTCAAAACGCGCTTTTTCGCGGGCATTTGCTTTCCTCATCGAGATCACGCGCCGCGCGTTTCCGCGCGGTGTCCAGATCACGATCACCATGCGTCCGTGAAGATGGCCGACCGTGAGCATGCGCAACTCGCCATAGTCCCGGCGGTCGTCAGGAAAGTCCAAGGTATCGCCGCGAAACAGCTCTGCCGCATCCTCAAAATCAAGCCCGCGGTCCGCGAGCGCCATAGCACGCTTGACCGGATCGAACGTGATCTTCATCTAATTATTGTAGCTACAAATAAGAACTATATCAAGAGGACGCTGCGGGTTTGCACCCTACTCCGCCGCTTGCGCGTTCACCTCAGCCGAGACCTGGCGGATGGCGCGGGCGAGCTGGTCGGCCGGCTGGGCGCCGGACACCGCATATTTCTGCGCGAACACGAAGGTCGGCACGCCGGAAATGCCCTTGTCGGACGCGTCCTTGGCCTGCGCCGAAATCAGTTCGACGTCCTCGTCGGTGGCCAGGCGCCGGCGCACCTCTTCGGCATCCAGCCCGCAATCGGCCGCCGCCTGCACCAGCACTCCGGTATCGGTGAGATCGCCGCCGTCGCGGAAATACAATTCCATCAGCCGCTGTTTCATCGCGGCGGATTTGCCCAAGGCGTCGGCCCAGTGAATCAGGCGGTGGCAATCGATGGTGTTGGGCTGGCGCCGTACCAGCTCCGGCCGGTAGACGAGGCCTTCTTCGCCGGCGGCGGCGACCACCCGGCCGGCGATGCCCTTGTAGGCTTCCACAGAGCCGAATTTCGCGGTGAGGTATTCGTCGCGGCCGATGCCCTCGCGCGGCACCCAGGAATTGAGAAAGAACGGCCGCCAGTGGATTTCGACGGGAACGTCAGGCACCAGCGCCAGCGCGTTTTCGATGCGGCGCTTGCCGATATAGCACCACGGGCACACCACGTCGGAGACGATGTCGATCTGAAGCGGTTTCAGGCTGCTCATGGCGGCGTCCTCGCTAGGCGAGTCCCAGAGATAATCAGCGACCGCAGCGCAGGCAAGGCGCTATTTGAGATTGGCCGCCATGCCCCGCATCCGGCTGGCGGTGGAATCGTCGGCCGGAAAGAACGTTTCCAGCGCCAGTTCCGACAGCGTGATGTCGACCGGCGTGCCGAAGATCATGGTGGTGGAAAAGAAGCTCAGCACCTCGCCGCCGAGCCGCATCCTGAACGGTATCGCGACGGCGTCGGCCGGCAGCGGCGCCGACCGCGCCGGGACCGGATAGGCCCTGATTTCGTGATAGAGCTTGATCAGTTCGGGATCGGCGGTCTGTTCGCACTGCCGGTGCAGCCGCTCCTTGAGATGCCCGCACCATTCGGCAAGATTGACGGTGCGCGCTGCCAGCGCCTCCGGATGAAAGCTCAGCCGCAGCACGTTGACGGGCCGGCCCAGCAGCCGCGCCGGGATGCCCTCCAACAGCGGCGTCACCATGCGGTTGGCCGAGACCAGATTCCAGTGGCGGTCGACCGCCAATGCCGGATTGGGCTCGTGCGCCCGGAGCACGAGATCGACCGCAGCCCGCGCCGCTTTCAGCGCGGGATCTTGCAGCGGCCGTTGCGGAAACGCCGGCGCGAACCCGGCCGCCACCAGCAGCACGTTGCGCTCGCGCAAGGGCACGTCGAGCCGCTCGGCGAGCTTCAGCACCATGTCGCGCGACGGCGCGGCGCGGCCGGTCTCGACGAAACTGAGATGGCGCGCGGAAATTTCGGCGTCCCCGGCGAGATCGAGCTGGCTGAGATGGCGGCGCTGCCGCCATTGCCGCAAGTGATCGCCGACATGGACCGGCCGGCTCTTCTCGGCGTGCGCCGCGGCATTTGTTGCGTTCATGCGGGAAAATCTAGCATGCGGATTTCACGCCTTCCATGACCTGCGAGGTAATCGAATGGCCCCTCGATCCCTGTCAGCACGCCTCGCATTCCGGCGACTGCCCGAACCGCCGTGATCCACATGCCGGTGGGCGTCGTGGCCGAGCAGCACTATGTCGGGCTGCGGCGGGGCGGCGGCCTGACAAAATCAGGATAGAGATTGTCAAGCGAACCAACGACGATCGCCGCCCAGGATGGGCGACCGCAAGCCGGGTTCAGCGTTCGAAGCTCAAATCATTCGGTCGCAGCAACGATCAACCCGAAAATGTCATTGCGGGGCGCGGGTGACGCACCAAGCGCGGCGCGCGCGAGCCCGGAATGACATTCCCATGGGGGTTCGTGGAATCGCTCCGCTAAGCCGAAGTGTGGCGCTGCTGCGCCTGCCTGCCGCCGGCGCTGGCGGGCATCCCGGACTTCGCGGCGCCGGCCTTGCGGACGGATTTTACGCCGTGGCCGTTCAGCAGCTGGCCGCCGGCGTGCCGCGCCTTGCCGTTGAGCCCCGGCTTCAATGTCCGCTTCCGCTTGCGCCTTTGCTGGAGCTCCCGGCTGGCTTTGGCCGCCTGCTTTTCGGCTTCCTTCAAGGCCTTGCGCTCCGCCTTGGCCTTCAGCCGGAGTTTTTCCGCCCTCGCTTCGGCGCGCTTCTTCTTGCGCTTTTTTTCGCAGGCGTCGCATTTGCAGCCGATCGGCTTCAGATACGCCTTGAAGTAGTCGGTGCCGTAATCGTAGTTGATCTCCTCGCCCGGCTCGATCTTCTTGATGGCGCGGATCACGACCTTGCGCTTGCGCGGGTTGACGTCGGATTCGGCGTTCGGCTTGCAGGCATGATTGATATAGCGGGCGATGTTCTTGCGCACCGAACCGTCGATGGTCCAGCGACCGTTGAGCTCGAACAGATATTTGTTCTCGACCGCGTCGTCCTTCTTCTTCCTGGAATCCAGCAACGGACCAAAATAGCGGACGATTTTGGCGCCCTTCTTGATCGGTTTGGTGGCAAACAGGCCGAGCCCGGTGCGGGAGCGGCCGACACGATAAGGCTTGTTCGGCGAAATGGCAGGCATGATCGATTGAGAACTGACGCTGATGAAGGCGATAAGTCGCGAAGCCGCTGTTCTAAAACGATTCCGCTGGAATGTCAGGTGTTTCGCGCGTCCGCGGCAAACCTTCCCCAGATTGCGTGATACCGGGCGGCGGGTTCCGGGGCGCCGCGGTCAACCGCCGCGGCGCGATCCTGCAGCCGGGCCGGAGCGCCGATCACGGTCCCGGCGCCAGGCCGACCGGCTGCATCAGCATCGCCTCCAGCAGGGTTTCGGCGTCGATGCCTTTGGGAAGCCGGCGCAGAATGTCGGACAGCCGGTCATCGAGCAGCAGGGTGGTGAAACCGTGCACCAGCGACCATGCCCGGGCGATCGCCGCGCCCTGTTCCAGCGACAGTGCCTGTTCTGAAATCCGCTCCTGGCGGCTGGCGCCGACCACCCCGGTCAATCCCGCGAACGCGGCCTCGGCGGCCTCGTGCAGCGACGGCCGTTTCATATCGAGACGCTCGCTGCGAAACATCAGTCCGTACATGCCGGGATGCGCCTGCGCATAGCCGACATAGGCTTTGGCGCGGGCCAGGGCCTTGCCGGTAGCGCCGGCCGCCGCCATTGCGGCGCTGAATTGGCGGAATCCGATTGCGGCGAGTTCGCTGACCAGGCCGGTGAGGTCGCCGAAATGATGGGTCGGGGCGGCATGCGACACGCCGGCCTCGCGCGCCACCGCGCGCAGCGTCAGCCCGGCCAGGCCGTCGCGTTCGAGCACCCTTTCCGCCGCCTCGAGCAAGGCGTCGCTCAGCGCGCCGTGATGATATGGCGCGCTTTCGCCTGCCGTCGCGGTCCGGTCGCCGCCCCGCTTTCGCGCGGTCCGGCCGGTGCCGCCTTTGCGCGGCGGCGCTATGCCGCCGGAACCAGGTCGGACGCGGGTCAGGGCCTTGCCGGGTCTTTTCATCATCGGCGTGTTATAGGTCATGATTTTGACACTGTAAAGATTTCACTTGACGGCCATCGAATGCTCCTCTAGCGTATCTTTACGATGTAAAGATAACTTGGGAGCGACCGATGCAGCAGCCAGAGGCGATCGAAACCGCGCGGACCAACCGGGCGCCGATTCCGTTTGAATGCGATGCGCCGTTTCTGAAAGTCGTCGGCGACTTGCCGCGCGAGCTCAACGGCACGCTTTATCGCAACGGTCCCAATCCGCAATTCGAGGCGCCGGGCGCGCACTGGTTCGTCGGCGACGGCATGCTGCACGCCTTCCAACTTCAGAATGGCCGCGCCAGCTACCGCAACCGCTGGATCCGGACCCCGAAGTGGCAGGCCGAACATGACGCCGGCCGCGCGCTGTTCGGCGGCTTCGGCCGCAGGCTGCCGGGCGCACCGGCATCGACCCCCCGGGACGAGGGCGTCGCCAACACCAACATCATCTTTCATGCCGGGCGCCTGCTGGCGCTGGAGGAAGGCCATCCGCCGACCGAGATCGAGCCCGGCACGCTCGGCCGCCGCGGCTACTGCAATTACGGCGGCGGCATTGCCGGGCCGTTCACGGCGCATCCGAAGATCGATCCGGTCACCGGCGAGATGGTGTTCTTCGGCTACAATGCGGGCGGACCGTTTACCCCTACGCTCTCGTTCGGATCCGTCGATGCGTCCGGCGCGGTGACGCGGTTCGATCGCTTCGAGGCGCCCTACGCCAGCATGGTGCACGACTTCATCGTCACCGAAAATCACCTGCTGTTTCCGGTGCTGCCCATCACCGGCAGCATGGAGCGCGCGATGGCGGGCCGGCCGGCTTACGCCTGGGAGCCGGAAAAGGGCGCCTATGTCGGCGTCATGAAGCGACAGGGTTCTGCCAGCGGCATCGTCTGGTTCCGGGCCGAAAACTGCTACGTCTTCCACGTCATGAACGCCTGGGAGGAAGGCCACCGCATCGTTGCCGACGTCATGCAGTGCGAGGAAGCGCCGCTGTTCACGCATCCCGATGGCTCGCCGACCGACTTCGAAAAGTCGCGCGCGCGGCTGTGCCGCTGGACTTTCGATCTCACCGGCAATACCGACCGCTTCACCCAGACCTATCTCGACGACATCGCCGGCGAATTCCCGCGCATCGACGATCGCCGCGCCGGTCGCGCCAGCGGCCATGGCTGGTACGCCAGCGCCAACCCCGACCTGCCGATGTTCGGCGCGCTCTCCGGCGTGGTCCATGTCGACGGCAGGGGAACGCGGCTGGCCCAATATCTGCTGCCCGCCGGCGATACCATCTCCGAGCCGGTGTTCGTGGCCCGCGACAGCGAGGCCGCCGAGGCCGATGGCTGGCTGTTGGCCGTGGTCTGGCGCGCCGGCGAGAACCGCAGCGATCTGGCGGTGTTCAACGCCACCGACGTCGCACCGGGCCCGGTGGCGCTGGTGCAGCTGGGGCACCGGGTTCCCGACGGATTTCACGGCAACTGGGTCGGGGCGGCGTGAGGCAGGCGCGGCGGAAGCAACAACCCGCCCCCCGCTCAGCCGTCATTCCCGGGCATCGCGGGCCGGGGTTCACGCGCCGCGCCGCGCGCATCACTTTATCTTGACGTTGTAAAGATCAAGCTTGACGTCGCCGCCCTTGAGGGTTACCCACATCTTTACATCGTAAAGATTAGTCAGTGAGGCTGTCATGGCGATTTTCCTGATCCTTGCCCCCTATGGCGCGTTTACGGCGCTGATGCTGGTCACCTCGGCCGCGGCAAGCCTGTTTACCGCGGCCGCGATCGCTCTCCTGGTGGTGGCCCATGACGTCGTGCGCGGCCGTTCGATCAAGCTGCTCGGTGCCGGCTCGGTCGTCCTGTTCGCCGCGCTCGGCGGCTACCTCACGCTGGCCGACACGGGGCTGAGCGGTGCGGCCGTGAAGTTCGCGGTCGACGGCGGCGTGCTCGCGATTTCGCTCGGGTCGCTGGCGATCCGCCGTCCGTTCACGCTGCAATATGCCCGCGAAATGGTCGACGCCGACACCGCCGCATTGCCCGGCTTCCTCACCGCCAACTATGTCATCACCTGGGCGTGGGCCGCGGCCTTCCTCCTGATGCTGATGGCCAACCTGCTGATGATCTGCCTGCCGGGCCTGCCGTTCTGGATCGGCATTGCGATCGCGTTCGCCGCCCGCAACACCGCGATCTACTTCACCAGATGGTATCCGCAGCACCGGCAGGCAAAATTCGCCTCATCGGCGGTTTCCGCCGGCGCGCCGTGAGGCCGTGGTGGCAAGGTAAAACGCTGGAGGCAACATCGCGATGAAAGACGTATTCGCCAAGCTCGCTACCGACTTCTTCTCCACCATCGTGTTCCTGGCGCTGTATTTCCTCACCGGCAACGTGCTGGTGGCGACCGGCGTCGCGATCGCCGGCGCGGTGGCCCAGGTCATCCATGCCCATCTCAAGGGCCAGCAGCTCGGCTTCATGACCTATGCCAGCCTGGCGCTGGTGATCGCGCTCGGCTCTGCCACGCTGCTGACCAAGGATCCACGCTTCGTGCTGGCCAAACCCGCGATCGCGCATTTTGCGATCGGCGCGATCATGCTGAAGCGCGGCTGGATGCTGCGCTACATGCCGCCGATCGTCGCCGCGACGATTCCGGAATACGTCACCATTGCCGGCTATGGCTGGGCCGCGCTGATGTTCGCGCTCGGCGCCGGCACCATCGCCATTGCCATGACCGGCGACATCGCGCTGTGGGGGCTGTACGTCTCGGTGGTCGCGTTCGGGGCCAAGATCGCCGCCTTCGCCGTGCAATATGTCGCATTCCGCATCCTGGTCACCAACCGGATACGCGCGGCCCGCGCCTGATCGCCGATTCGGCTTGCGCTGAAAGATGCGCTATACCGCCGCCGGAAGCCTGCCGAATCCCAGAACCATTCCGGTTTTGCGAAATCGAGAGCACGAGGAGACCCAAGATGGCCGTGGACGGAAACTGGAACATCACCATGAGCACGCCGATGGGCGAGCGCAGCGCGACGCTGTCCCTGAAGAGCTCGGGCGGCACGCTGACGGGAACGCAGGCCGCCGACGGCAATTCGGGCGAGATCTTCGACGGCACCACCAGCGGCGACGACGTCGCCTGGAAAATCTCCATCACCAATCCGATGCCGCTGACGCTGGCCTTCACCGGCAAGGTTGCCGGCGACTCCATGAGCGGCGAAATGGGCATCGGCCCGATGGGCAGCTTTCCGTTCACGGGCACGCGGGCGTAGCAGCCATCGTGGGAGGCGTGCCCGGATCAGCAGCGCGCTTGGCGGTGCGCTGCTGATCCGGGGCCCATGACGACGCGCTGCTTCCTTTGCGTCCCGGTTCTGCGGAGCAGCGTGAAGAACGCTGCACCGCGCCCGGGACACGACAAGAGTTGAACCGTCAGGCGCGCCCGCCTCACCCCAGATTCAACTCCTTGAAGAAATCATTGCCCTTGTCGTCGATGATGATGAAGGCCGGGAAATCCTCGACCTCGATGCGCCAGATCGCCTCCATGCCGAGTTCGGGATATTCCACCACCTCGACCTTCTTGATGCAGTGTTCGGCGAGGTTGGCGGCCGCCCCCCCGATCGAGCCGAGATAGAATCCGCCGTGCTTCTTGCAGGCCTCGCGCACCGCGGCCGCGCGGTTGCCCTTTGCCACCATCACCATGGAGCCGCCGGCGGCCTGGAACTGATCGACGAAGGAGTCCATCCGTCCGGCGGTGGTCGGCCCGAACGCGCCGGAGGCGTATCCGTCCGGCGTCTTGGCCGGACCGGCATAGTACACCGGATGGTTCCTGAAATAGTCGGGCAGCGGCTCGCCCTTTTCCAGCCGCTCGCGCAATTTGGCATGCGCCGAATCCCGCGCCACGATCATGGTGCCGGTCAGCGACAGCCGGGTCTTGGTCGGATACCTTGAAAGCGTCGCCAGAATTTCCGGCATCGGCCGGTTGAGGTCGATCCTCACCACCTCGCCGCCGAGCGCCTGCTCGACCGCGGGAAGATATTGCGCGGGGTTGTGCTCGAGCTCCTCCAGATAGACGCCGTCCCTGGTGATCTTGCCGAGCACCTGGCGATCGGCCGAACAGGACACGCCGAGGCCGATCGGCAGGGAGGCGCCGTGGCGCGGCAGGCGGATCACCCGCACGTCATGGCAAAAATACTTGCCGCCGAACTGGGCGCCGACGCCGAGCGACTGCGTCATTTTCAGGATCTCCTGCTCCATCTCCAGATCGCGGAACGCATTGCCGTCGGCCGAACCGTGGGTCGGCAGCGCGTCGAGATAGCGCGCGGAGGCGAGCTTGACCGTCTTCATGCAGAGTTCGGCCGAGGTGCCGCCGATCACGATCGCCAGATGGTAGGGCGGACAGGCCGCGGTACCCAGCGTCAGCACCTTCTCCTTGAGGAACGCCAGCAGGCGGTCGCGGGTCAAGACCGAGGGCGTGGCCTGGAACAGGAAGCTCTTGTTGGCGCTGCCGCCGCCCTTGGCCATGAACATGAACTTGTAGGCGTCGTCGCCCTCGGCATAGATCTCGCACTGCGCCGGCATGTTGTTGGCGGTGTTCTTTTCCTCGTACATCGACAAGGGCGCTACCTGCGAATAGCGCAGATTGCGGCGCAGATAGGCGTCGCGCGCGCCCTCGCTCAGCGCCGCCTCGTCGTCGCCGTCGGTCAGCACCCGCGCGCCCTTCTTGCCCATGATGATGGCGGTGCCGGTGTCCTGGCACATCGGCAGCACGCCGCCGGCGGCGATATTGGCGTTCTTGAGGAAATCGAACGCGACGAATTTGTCGTTGTCGCTGGCCTCCTTGTCGTCGAGGATATTGCGCAGCTGCTGCAGGTGCCCCGGCCGCAGATAATGATTGATGTCGCCGAAGGCGGCTTCCGACAGCGCCCGCAGCGCCTCGCGCGACACTACCAGCATGTCCCGGCCGAGCACCTGCTCGACCCGCACACCCTCGGCGCTGATCTTGCGGTAGGGCGTGGTGTCGGCGCCCAGCGGAAACAGCGGGGTGTGCCTGTAGGGCGGAACCGGTTTCGGGTCGGGAAAGGCGGTGGGGGCGTTCATGGGGTGCTCGCGGGTTCGAAGGCGGGAAGCGTCCGCATCGGACGCCGTGCCGGCAGTTGCACCGTTCTAAGCGCTTTTGCGCCAAAAGGAAGCGCCCGCCAGACCCACGACGACATTGCAGGACCTGCGTTGTCGTGAGGCAGGCGGCATCTGGCCGCGTCTCAGCCCTTCCCCTTCTGTTTCGCCGCGTAGGCGTCCACCAGCGCGCGGATCATGCGCTGATCATTGCGCCAGGTGAAGCGTACCGTCAGCGAGTGTGCATAGAATGCCATATGTTCATATGGCGGAAAGGTCCCCGGATCCCGTCGTGGCAGGGCTGGGGTTCGAGCCGGATTTCGCGGAGCCCGCCGTCATCACGAGCCGATCACGCCACGCCCCGGCGAGAGCCGGCAGACCTTGCATGAACCTCGCGCACGGGCTTCAATGGCCCGGGGGTATCCATGACAAACTACCGTCTTGCAACTTCGATTCAAGGCCCGGCCTCCTCAGGTTTTCCCGCCGGGCTCGCGCTATTGGCCGCAATGGCCCTGACCGTGTCCGGCGCGGCGCCGGCGCGCGCCGACCGCTGCGACGATCTCGCCGCACAGCTGAAAAACCAGATCGAAGGTCTCGGCGTCGGCAAGACCGCGGCCAACGTCATCTACCTGTCGCATCCGCAGGCCAGGCAAATCACGCTCGGCTGCTCCAGCCGCAACGTCAGCAATGAGTTGTTCGCCAAAACCGGCAGCCGCAAGCCGGCGCCGGCCTTTCTCGATCTCGTCGCCAGCGCCAGCGCCATCATCTTCACCCTGCCGAAGGACGACATGCTGAAGGGCGCGACCCGCTGCATCAAGCGGATGGGCCTGTTCCACGGCGACGATGTCGCGACGCGCTACCGCCGCCTCGACATGCGCTGCGTCCGCACCAGGACCGAAGCCTCGATCACGATCTCGCGCAGCGCCGACGAGTAGCCACCTGCCGCGCCGGCCGCAATCGGCTCTCCTGGCCAGGATCGGTGGTTTTATCGGCAGTTTTTCCGGGATTGCCCGCAACTCCCGTTCACCATGTGGGCGGATTGGCCCCGATGGCTCACCCTTTACGGTTTGGATTCATGAAGCGTTGGTGATGGCCTCGTCACAGTCGGGGCCAACAGCAAAGGATGTTTCCAATGAGCGTCTCGATGATTTCAAGCATTGCGGCATCGGCCCCGGTCAAGGCGCCCGACGCCGTCGCATCACCTCCGCCGCAGGCCAATACCGACGATGATGCCGCCGATGCCGCGGCGGCGCAGCCGGCGGTAGCCGCCCTGCCCCCGGGACAGGGAACACGGATCGATCAGTTGGTCTGAACCACGACGCAGGAGGGTTGAAGTTTCCGGTCGGTCCGGACCGCCGGTTGCGGTCCGGCGTTCTCCGCCGACCTCGACCGGTCGCGGCGAGGATAAAACAAAGCAGCCGCCGACCGGCTTTCCGGAAAATGGCCTATACTGTGGCGCCATTGACGGAACGCAACGATGCCCCAGACCAGGGTCTACACCGGCGGCTGCCACTGCGGCATGGTGCGCTTCGAATGCACCAGCGACCTTGCGATGGTGACCGCCTGCAACTGCTCGATCTGCACCAAGAAGGGCCTGCATTTCGCGTTCCTTGCGCCGAAGAATTTCCAGCTGCGCGCAGGCCGCGACAATCTGCGGGAATATCTCTTCAACAAGCACGCGATCCGGCATCAGCTCTGCATCGACTGCGGCGTCGACGTGTTCGCGCGCGGCAGCAAGCCGGACGGCACCGAGGTGGTGGCGCTGAACGTCAGCTGTATCGACGGAATCGAACTGGCAAAGCTTCCGATGACGCCGATCGACGGGCGCAGCCGGTAAACCCGGGTTCCGGCGATCGACGTGCTGCCAAGCCGCGCGGATCACTCCAGATCCAGCGCAGGGTAGTGCCGGAAAATGCCGTCCTCGTTAAAGGCGATGCGCCGGTCGCTGGCGAGATAGGCCCTGATGTTGGGTCTGTCGGCGACGCGGTCGTGCAGCTCGACCACGCCGGGGATGCTGCGCTCGAACGCCTTCATCCGCTTCGGGAAGGCATAGCGCAGGCCCTCCACGATCTGGAACAGCGACAAATCGGCATAGCTTACCCTGCGGCCGGTGAGATAGGAACCGCCGGTGCCGTGCCGCAGCCGCTCGAAATAGCCGAGATATTTCGGCACCCGCTGGTTCCAGAATTCGCCCGTGCGCTTTTTGGCCGGAGCGCGCTGGTCCTCGTAGTACAGCGAGGGGCCAAGCGGATGATGGGTGTCGTGGATTTCCAGCACGAAATCCGCGATCGTCAGCTGCAGCTGGTGCACCCACAGCCGGCCCGCCTCCGGCTTCGGCGCCAGGCCGTGGCGCGACCCGAGATAGAGCAGGATGTTGGCGGTCTGCCCGATCACCAGCCGGCCGGCCTTGAGAAACGGCGGCGCGAATGGCGGCGTGCCGGCGCCCGCCTCCATCATTTTCATCATCGCGGCCATGCCGCGGTCGCTGCGCGCCACATCGGCATAACCGACGCCGCAATCTTCCAGCGCCAGGCGGACATATTCACCGCGGCCCTGAATGCCCGGCCAGTAGTAGAGCTCGTAACGCATGGGTGGCCCTTCATCCTTGCTCGCGACGCGCGGCCGAACGGGGTTAACGGTCGATAAAATCATCGGTTCGAATTGAGCACACCCTTGCCGCCGGCGCTTACAAAATCTCAACGTTAATTCGCAAGGCGCAAGCCCGGCAGATGGAACCGGCGCCCGCAACACAAGGGATTAACCGCGTGCCGCTAGCTTCGATCGGACGAACTGGACCCATCATGCTGCAAGCCGCCACAGCTTCCTTTGCGTACCACCAGATGCTGGTCGTTGTCGCCGGCGCGGTGTGCCTGTTCGGCAGCTGGGTCGGCATGCGGCACTTCGCCCGCGCCCGCGCCACGGCCGGATCGACCCGCTATGGCTGGCTGTTCATGGCGTCGGTCGGCACCGGTGCGGCGCTGTGGGCCTCGACCTTCATTTCGATTCTCGCGCTCGAGCCGTCGCTGCGCAGCGGGTTCGAACCGCTGGCCACCGCCACCGTCCTGGTCATCGCCGTCGTCGCCTGCCTGCTCGGATTCGAGATCGGCAGCCGGCATTTCACGCTGGCTCCGGAACTGGGCGGCCTGGTGGTGGGCGCCGGCGTTCTCGCCATGCACTTCATCGCGCTGAAGGCCTGGCATATCGCCGGCATCACGCAGTGGAACGCATACGGTATCGCCGTGACGCTGCTGCTGGGCCTCGGTCTCGGCGCGCTGTCGGTCAATCGCGCCAATCGTCCGGTGACGCGCTGGTGCCGCCATGGCGCCGCCGTGGTGCTGGCATTCATGATCTGCGCCGTGCACTACGCACTGGCCGCTTCGGCCACCACCCTGTCCGACGCCGCGGTCGCGCTGCCGACCTCACTGATACCGGCCGACATGATGGGCTTCGCCGTGGTCGGCGCGGTTCTGCTGGTGATGGGCAGCGGCTTTTCGACCTATGTCATCGATTTGCGCGCGCGCACGGAATCCGCGGACCGCATTCACCAGCTGTCGTTCAACGACACCATGACCGGGTTGCCGAATCGCATCGCCTTCAACGAACGGCTCGCCTTCGACGCCGCCGAGGCGCACGAGCGAGCGGAAAAACTCGCGGCGTTCTCCATCGACATCGACGGCTTCAAGGATGTCAACGACGTGTTCGGCCACAGCGCCGGCGATCTCCTGCTGATCGAAGCGGCGGACCGGATGCGCCGGCTGATCGGCCCAGGCGAATTCCTGGCGCGGCAGAGCGGCGACGAATTCCTCGGGCTGAAGACCTGCCCTGGCCATCCGCAGGATGCCCGGGCGTTCGCCGAGCGGATCGCGCAGGCATTCGCGAAACCGTTTGCCGTGCAGGGCCAGCCCGTCAGCCTCACCGCCTCGATCGGTTTCTCGATGTTCCCGACCGATACGCCGGAACGCGACCAGCTGCTCAGCAACGCCAAGCTGGCGATGCACCGGGGCAAGACCAGGCAGCGCGGCGCGATCTGCATGTACCAGCGCGAGATGGACGATACCGCGCGGGCGCGGCGGGCGCTGGCGCGCGACCTGCAGGCCGCGACCGGGCGCCATGAACTGGTGCTGCACTATCAGCTGCAGACCTCGCTGCAGGACGGCAGGATCTGCGGCGCCGAAGCCCTGATGCGGTGGCATCACCCGAAGCGCGGCATGATTTCGCCGGCGGAATTCATCCCGCTGGCGGAGGAGACCGAGGCGATCGTTGCGATGGGCGAATGGGCGCTGCGCACCGCCTGCCGCGATGCCGCCGCGGGCCGGATTCCCGGAACCGTCGCGGTCAATCTGTCGCCGGTGCAGTTCGGCCGCGACGATCTGGCCGAAATCATCCACGCCATCCTGCTGGACACCGGCCTGTCGCCGAAGCGCCTCGAGGTCGAGGTCACCGAATCGACCGTGATGTCGGACCAGTCCCGCGGGCTGCACATCCTGCGCAAGCTGAAGGCGATGGGCATAACGGTGGCGATGGACGATTTCGGCACCGGCCATTCCTCGCTGGCGACGCTGCACGCGTTCCCGTTCGACAAGATCAAGCTCGACCAGTCGTTCGTGAAGCGGCTGCCGAACGACGCCGCCGCCGCGGCGATCGTCCGCACCGTGCTGGCGCTGGGCGACAGCCTGGGCATGCCGGTCATTGCCGAAGGCATCGAGACCGAGGCGCAGTGGCAGTTCCTGGCCCGCGAAGGCTGCGCCAAGGGCCAGGGTTATCTGTTCGCGCGACCGGTCAGCCTTGCCCAATTGCCGGCAGCGATTGCGGCCGCCGCCCGATTCGCCGCCGACGACAGGCCGGTCGCCGAAGCCGCTGCCGGCATCGCCGCGGCTTGAGTGCTCCGGCTCGGCAAGGCCGGCCTTGCCGGTTGATCAATTCCGAAGACCGAAGACGAAAATAAGACGGCGCCGCGGTGTCAACCGCAGCGCCGCGCATGGTCGTCTCGTCAGGCGATCAGGTCTGCTGGATCGCGGACAGTTCCCAGCCGGCGCCGCGCGGCCGCACGAAGGTCCAGACTTCGGTCGCCTCGGTCGGCTGGTCGCTGCCCTCGACCAGCCGGCCGGTGCCGCGATCGAGGGTCTTGTCGACCAGCGAGAACCGCATCGCCACGCTGGCGTAGTCGGTGTCGCCCTCGCGCCAGGCTTCGGCGAGGTCGCCCTGCAACAGCCTGACGTCGGAGGTCTTGTTGATGGTGTTGCGGGCCCTGTTCTGCTCGAGGTCCTTGCTCAGATACGACACCATCTCCGGGGTAGCCAGGGTGTACAGCCGGGCCAGATCCTCATTCGACCAGGCGGCCTGGATTTCGCCGAGCAGGCGCTCGAAGGCCTGGTAGTCGGCTGGCAGGATCTCGAGCGGCGCACTGCCCGATCCCAGTCCGAACCCGCTTCCGCTCCGGAAGCTGGCCGGTGCGGGGCCGACGCCAGCGCCGGCATAGGCCGACGCGGTGCCCTGACGGCGCTGCCACCACGCCATCGCCAGCCTAACCACCATGATGATCAATCCGACCTGCAGGATCAGGCCGAAGATCGACGACAATCCGCCGAGCCCGCCGAACATTCCGCCGCCGAACAACATGCCGAACAGGCCGGCGCCGAGAAAGCCGGCGGCGAGGCCGCGCAGCATGCCGCCGGGCCGATTGAAGAAGCCGCCGCCGGCAGCCGTTCCCATCCCGGAGCTCCCAGGCTGGGCCAGGGTGCGGTTGAAGGGCAGCGCCGTACCCGGCGCCGTCGAGGTGCTGGGCGGCGCCGAAAACGTCCGCGCGCCCCGGGAACCCGAGCTGATGCCGCCGCCGACCCGGGCGTCGGCCGGCGCGATCGCCGACATCAAGGGTAGCGCCAACGATAAAACGACGGCGATCGCCCGAACGGCGCCGCGCGCGCGCTGCGTGAATTTCATCTGACTTTCCTCAAGTCCCCGGCAGGGGGAAGCGCCACTAAGATGTGCAGCACGGCCCGGATGTGAAGCTGTTATCATGGATTGCGGCTGCGGCCCTCGGTCGCGGGCCTGCCGGCAATCGCCCGGCAGGGCGGCCCTGCGGGACTGCCTTCGGCGCCATTGCTGCCCTCAGGACGGCGCCATGGTTTCCTTCACCGCGGCAACCAGCTGGCTCAGCGTGAAGGGCTTCGGCAGGAAGGCGAATTGCTGGTTCTCCGGCAGGCTCTTCTCGAACGCATCCTCCGCATAGCCCGAAACGAAGATGATCTTGAGGTCGGGATTGCGGGCGCGCATGGTCTTCAGAAGGGTCGGGCCATCCATCTCCGGCATCACCACGTCGGATACCACGAGATCGACGGCGCCGTCCTTGAGCTCCAGCGCTTCCATCGCCTCGATGCCGTTCGACGCCTCGATCACGCTGTAGCCGCGCGAGCGCAGGCCGCGCGCGTTGAGCGAGCGCAAACCCTCCTCGTCCTCGACCAGCAGGATGGTGCCCTGCCCGGTCAGGTCGGCCCGCGGCCTGGCTTCCGCCGGCGGGGCCTTGGCTGCGCCGTTGGCAGCCGGGACGTCGGGCTGGACATCGAGTTCGGGATGATGCCGCGGCAGGAAGATGTGGAACGCGGTGCCCTTGCCGGCTTCCGATTCCACATAGATGAAGCCGCCGGTCTGCTTGACGATGCCATAGACCGTCGACAGGCCGAGCCCGGTGCCCTTGCCGACTTCCTTGGTCGAGAAGAACGGCTCGAAGATCTTGTCGACGATGTCGGGGGCAATGCCGCTGCCGGTATCGGCGACGTCGATGCGGACGTAATCCGCCGCCGGCATGCCCTTGTAGGAAAGCCGCGCGGCATCCTCGGCGGCGAGGTTGGCGGTGCGCACCGTCAGCCTGCCGCCATCGGGCATGGCGTCGCGGGCGTTGACCGCCAGATTGACGATCACCTGTTCGAACTGCGACACGTCGACCTTGACCGGCCACAGGTCGCGGCCATGCACCAGATCGAGCTTGACCTTCTCGCCGATCAGGCGGCGCAGCAGCATGGTCAGATCGGACAGCGCATCGCCGAGATCGAGCACCTGCGGCCGCAGGGTCTGGCGCCGCGAGAACGCCAGCAGCTGCCGCACCAGCGTCGCCGCGCGGGTCGCGTTCTGCTTGATCTGCATGATGTCCTGGAACGACGGATCGGTCGGCTTGTGCGCGTTCAGCAGGAAGTCGTTCGCCATCATGATGGCGGACAGCACATTGTTGAAATCGTGGGCGATGCCGCCGGCGAGCTGGCCGACCATGTCCATCTTCTGCGACTGGTTGATCTGGTTCTCGAGCGCCCGCCGCTCGGTGGTCTCCAGCATGTAGACGATGGCAGCCTCGGTCTCGCGCTCGTCTTCCTCGACCGCGGTCACGAAGAACTGTCCCCATCGCTCCTTGGCGCCGTCGAGCATCGCCTCGACCGGCGCAATGTCGCCCTGCCCCTCGGCCGCCTGGTTGATGGCGGCGACCAGAAGGTTGCGGTCGCGAGCGCTGACCGCAGCGAAAATCGATTTGCTGGCGGCGCCCTCGGGACCCAGGCTCTGCGCCAGCTTGGCGAACCTCGCATTGGCGCGAACCACGGCGCCGGAACGGTCCACGGTCGCGATCGCCATCGGGGTGTGATCGAAGAAGCGCATGAAGCGGACTTCGGCGGCACGCTGCGGATCGGAACGCTCGTCGCGCGCGCGGCTGATCACCAGGGTCCGCGAGGCGCCGGGCACGCCGTCGGCGCCGAATGCCAGCTTGTGATAGAGACGCACCGGCATGGTCTTGCCGCCGCGCATCCGCAGGTCGATGTCGAACACCTCGGTCTTGACTTCGCCCGGCACCGGCACGATCGATGTCAGCAGCGAGGCCCCGTCGCCGGACACGATGTCGGTCAGCTTCAGCCCGCCCGAGCCGATTTCGGCAAGATCGTGATCGAGCCAGTTGGCCAGCGTGGCGTTGACATAGACCAGGTCGCCGGCGGCATTGACCGAGAAGAACCCGCAAGGCGCATGATCGAGATATTCGATGGCGTGCTGCAGTTCCTTGAATACGTCCTCCTGCCGCTCGCGGTCGCGGGTGATGTCGGCGATCGACCACACCGCGAACCTCGACTCGCGCTTGCTCTGGCCGAGCGGCCGGACCCGCATCCGCAGCCAGCGGCCGTGCAAGCCGTCGCTGCCGGCGATGCGGACTTCCTCCTGCTGCCGCTTGCCCTCGCGGGCCGCCTTGAGCAGGCGAAATACCGCCTCCGACACATCGGGATTGCCGATGAACACCCGCTCCACCGGGCGGACGTCGAGCGCGGTCGCCGCTCCCGTGAGCGCCAGGTAGGCGGCGTTGGAATAGACCACATGGCCGCGGGGATCGGTGACCGCGAGGCCGTCATAGGCGTGGTCGGCGATCAGCCCCATCACCGGATCGTCCGCCGCGCGATCGGCGAAGCGAATGATTCCGGCGGCGAAGGCGAACAGGTTGAACAGCCCGACCATGGCCAAGAGCGCCAGCAGTCCCAGGATATAAGGCTGCGCCTGCGCCCGGCCGATGGTCATCAGCGCGATTGCCGCCGCGACGATGCCGCCGGCCACCAGCAGCACCAGGACGATGCTGCCGCTGCGCCGCGCCGGTTCGTGGCCGATGATCGGCTCCGGCGGCGGATCTCTGTCAGGTTCGGCGGTCATAGCAGGGGACGCGGCCTGTGGTCGGGAAGGTGACGCGCTTGCGCGCGCCGCGGCGGGCGGGTTCGGCGCCCGCCCGCCCCTGAGTGCCTCAATCGGACCGGCCAGCGCAAGTCCATCAGGCGGCTATTTCGTTCGTCGCGGGCCATTTCCCGCTCCTCGCCTCCCGGTTCATGCCCGCCGGCCGGCAAGCCCGCGCTTGAGACCCATCACGTAGCCGATGATTTCGGCGACCGCATGGTAGTGTTCCACCGGGATTTCGTGGTCGATCTCCACCGTCGCATGCAAGGCCCTGGCCAGCGGCACATTCTCCACGATCGGGATGTCGTGCTTCTTGGCGATTTCCCTGATCTTGAGCGCGATCAGGTCGACGCCCTTGGCCACGCAGATCGGCGCCGTCATGCCGCGTTCGTAGGACAGCGCCACCGCATAGTGGGTCGGGTTGGTGATGATCACGGAGGCCTTGGGAACCGCGGTCATCATCCGCTTCTTCATGCGCGCATGCCGCAACTGCCGCAACCGGCCCTTGATGTGCGGGTCGCCTTCGGATTGCTTGAACTCCTGCTTCATCTCGGTCAGCGACATCTTCTGCCGCTCGTACCATTGCCGGTACTGGAAAACATAGTCGGCGATCGCCACCGCCGCGAGCATCACCACCACGGCCCCCATCAAATGCTTGGTCAGGCCGGTGGTCACGCCCAGGATCGCATCGGGATCGAACCGCACCAGCAATTCGAGGCGATGGCGCTCCGGCCAGAGCACCGCCATCATCACCGCGCCGAGCGCCACCAGCTTGAAGATGCCCTTGGCGAAGTTCGCCGCCGCCTGCTTGCCGAAGATCCGCTTGGCGCCGGAGGCCGGCGAGACCTTGCTGAAGCTCGGCTTCAGCGACTCGCCCGACCACACCAGGCGGTGCTGCACCATGTTGCCCGCGAACGCCGCCAGCGCCAGCGTCAGAAACGGCATGCCGAGGGCGGCGAACATCATGTAGCCGAGACTCTGCGCCAATCCCAGCAGGCTCGGCCCGTCGGTGTGCAACATCCATGAATTGGCGATCAGGTTGCGCAGCGGCATCTCGAGCCCGCCGATCGATCCGGAAAACGTCGACAATACCAGCGTGCCGCCGGCGATCATGAACCAGGTGTTGACCTCCTGGCTCTTGGCGACGTCGCCGCGGTCATGGGCGTCGTCCAGACGTTTTTGCGTCGGGTCCTGTGTCTTGTCTGACGAGTCGCTTTCGTCGGCCATGGTTCAGGCTTTCAGCTGGATGGCACCAGGTCGTGCATGACCCCGGTAAAATAATCGATGAACGTTCCCATCATCGCCGCCAGCACCAGGGCGAAGATCAGGAAGCCGGCCAGAATCGACAGCGGCACGCCGACGAAATAGACCTGCATCTGCGGCATCAGCCGCGCCAGCACGCCGAGCCCGATATTGAAAACCAGGCCGAATACCAGAAACGGCGCCGACAGCTGCATGCCGATCCTGAAGGCCGCGGCGAAGGCGCGGGTGGCGAGCGCGGCGACGTCGCCGGTCGGCAACATCTCGCCGGGAGCGAAGATCGCGTAGCTGTCGTTGAGCGCGGCGATGACCAGGTAGTGGCTGTCGGTGGCGAACAGCAGCGTGATGCCGAGCATGGTCAGGAAATTTCCGATCAGCAGGCCCTGCTGGCCCTGGGTCGGATCGACCGAGGTGACGAAGCCGAGACCCATCTGCTGGGCGATCACCGAGCCGCCGACCTGCAGGGCCGCCAGCGTCACCCGCGCGGTGGCGCCGAGCACCACGCCGATGATGATCTCATGAATCATCAGCACCACCAGCGGCACCAGCGAGTCCGTGTCGACGTGGTAGGCGGCGCTGTGCAGCGGCAGGATGATCAAGGTCAGCATCACCGCGATCGCAATCTTCATGCGAACCGGAATATTGGATTCACCGAGCCCGGGCAGCAGCATCACCATCGCGCCGATGCGCGCGAACACCAGCATGAAGGTGGCGGCGAGCATCGGCAGCAATGAGATATCGATATGCATGATTCAGGCATCATGCATCAACCGCCTATGATTCGCGATGATATCCGCATCATGTGGCTTTGCAGCGCGTCGGCCATGAACGGCAGCGCCAGCAGCAGGGTGACGAAAATCGCCAGGATTTTCGGCACGAACACCAGGGTCTGTTCCTGGATCTGGGTCAGCGCCTGGAACAGCGACACCGCAACGCCGACCACCAGCCCGACGATCATCAGCGGCGACGACACCACCACGATGGTCCAGATCGCATCGCGCGCCACATCGAGGGTTTCAGCACCGGTCATTGCAGATATCCTTTTTCTCTTGGTTGAGGCGCGCTTGTTGCCGCGGGTCCGGAGCCATCACGCCAAAGCCGCCGCGATCGTTCGAGGCGCGGCCGAATCGCCGCCACCCGGGGATGGCGGTCAGATCGCCATCTTCATGATGTCTTCGTAGGCCGCGATCACCTTGTCGCGCACCGACACCAGCGTCGAAATCTTGACGTCGGTCTCCGCCACCGCGGTCACCACGTCCATGACGTTGGACTTGCCCGACGCCATCGCGGACGTCTGCGCGTCGGCCTGTCGGCCACCCTCCATGACGCTGCCGATCGCGTCCTTGAGCACGTCGCCGAATGACGGCCCGCCGCTGCCGCTATCGGATGCCTTGGCGGCGCCGCCGCCGCTGCTGCCGCTGTCCAGGATGCGGGCGAGGCTGGCATAGGCATTGGCCGCGACGGTCGGTGAAGCCATGGTTCAGGTTCCAGTTCAGGACTTGAGGATGTTGAGCGTGAGCGAGATCATCCGGCGGGTGGCGCTGATGACGTTGAGGTTGGCCTCGTAGGACCGCTGCGCGTCGCGCATGTCGGTCATTTCGACCAGCGAATTGACGTTGGGATATTTGACATTGCCGGCGGCATCCGCCGCCGGATTGCCGGGCTCGTGCTTGACGCGGAATGCCGAAGAATCGGGGGCTATCTTGCCGAGCGTGACGACCCTTGCGCCCAGCGCGCTGTCGAGCGCGGAGGAAAAGGTCGGCACCTTGCGGCGGTAGGGATCGCCGCCGGCGGTCGGCGCGGTCGAATCGGCATTGGCGATATTTTCCGAGATCACCCGCATCCGCCCGGCCTGGGCGCGCAGTCCGGACGTCGCGATCGCCATCGACCTGGCGAAATCTGCGATAACCTGACGGTCTGCCATGTTTTAACCTCTCCGACTTCAATGCGGCCTTTAGGCCTTGCCGATCGCGACCTTCAAAAGATGCAGACGGCTGCTGTAGAGCGAGGTCACGGCTGCATAATCCATCTGGTTGGCGGAAACCTTCAGCATCTCGTCTTCCAGATTGACGGAGTTGCCGGCCGGGCGGGTCTCGAAGCCGACCTTGGTATTCTCGAAGCTTTCCGGGGCTCCCGACGGGCTGATATTGCTGCCGGCGCTGGTGCGCAGCATCGGCAATGTCCCGCCGGAAGCGCTGGCGCCCGTGAGATCGATTTTCGGATCGACCAGATCGCGCGGCTTGAAATTCGGCGTATCGGAATTGGCGACGTTCTCGGACAGCACGCGCTGGCGTTCCTGGTGCCATTGCATCTTGGTGCGCAGCGCCGCCAGGGCCGGAATATCGTTGATGGACATCGCGCCGCTCCCCCTCGCCTCCGCTGCACCGTGCCGCCTGAGGTGGGCAGAATTTGCCGCCTGTATGGTTAACAGCGGGTTAAGATGCGCGGCGGGGTGCGGGTGCCGATTCGCTCCGGGCTCGACGGGCGAGCGCATTTTCGCCACGAATGCTGCGTTAACCAGCCTAGCCGTTGCAGCGGGGACCCGAGAAGTCGTTTTGGCCCAGCCGATTCATGGGTTATTAAGAAGCCGGGCGGCAATTCTTGCCGTGGGAAGTTAAGAAATTGGGCGATCTTGGGCTGATTGAAGGCTTCATTCGACGACTGTTGTGTCGCTTCCGGCCTATGTTCGACCGAACAGCATCATGAAGAAAGCGCTATTTGCCGGGGACAAAGCATGCAGGCACTGACATTCTTCTTCGCATTCGTGGCCGTCCTGGCGCTGATCGGCGCTGCGGCCTGGCTGGTCCGCCGATTCGCCGGCAACCGCCTGGGTGCCAATACCAACCGCGGGCGGATGCCGCGGCTGGCGGTGATCGACGCCGCCGCGGTGGACGGACGGCGGCGGCTGGTGCTGGTGCGGCGCGACAACATCGAGCATCTGCTGATGATCGGCGGACCGACCGATATCGTCGTCGAGTCGAACATCGTGCGCGCGATGCCGGCGCGGGACCAGATGCCGCAACGGGCGGCCGTGGGCGCACCCGAACCACCGCAGCCGCGAATTGCCCCGCTGCCGGACGCCGGCAGCTGGACCGATGGCGAGGGGTCGCGGGCGGACCATTTCGACCACCCCGAACCGCAAATGCCCGAGCCGCCGCCTCGGCCGGTCCGGCCCTCCTTTGCCGATGAAGTGCGGCGCCCGGCGCCGGCGATGTCGGAGCGGCGCAGTGAGCGCGCCGAGCGCGCCGATCCCCTTGCCGGGTTCGCGCCGGAGCCGCTTGGCGGCCGGCCGGAGCCGCGCCCGGAACTGCGCGGCGAACCGATGCCGTCGCGGGTGACCTCGCGCAACGAACCGCTGATGCCGCGGCCGACACGCCCGAGCGAAGCGCCGAAGCCGCCTCCGGTTCGCGCCGCCGAACGTCCCGCCGCGCCGCCATTGGCCGCGCCGTCCCCGGCGCTGTCGACCGCGGACCAGAATCTCGCCGAAATGGCGCAGCGGCTGGAGGCAGCGCTGCGCCGCCCGGCCGGCGACGTCGGCGAGCCGCGGGTCGGCGCGCCGCCGGTGGCGCCCGAACCGCCGCCCGGCCGCAGCCTGCCCCGCGGCGAGCCGATGGCGCCGCAGGTTGCGCCGCCCGCGCCGAAGAGCGGCTTTGAGAACCTGGAAGACGAGATGGCGTCATTGCTGGGCCGTCCAAAGACCCCTTCGTGAGGCCCGGGCCAGTCCCGCGTAGAGTATTATTTCTTGGCATTTTGATAGCCGCCGGTTCGCTGGCGGTTCCCGCTTTGGCGCAAGACATCAGCATCAATCTCGGGAGCCAGGGCGGTGGCGGCGTCAACGAGCGCGCGATCCAGCTGATCGCGCTGCTGACGGTGCTGTCGGTAGCGCCGTCGATTCTGATCATGATGACGTCGTTCACCCGCATCGTCGTCGTGCTGTCGCTGCTGCGCACCGCATTGGGAACCGCGACCGCGCCGCCGAATTCGGTGATCATCGCGCTCGCCATGTTCCTGACCGCGTTCGTGATGGGTCCGGTGCTGCAGAAATCCTATGACGACGGCATCAAGCCGCTGATCGCCAACCAGATCACCGTCGAGGAAGCGCTGCAGCGCGCCTCGGTGCCGCTGCGCGGCTTCATGCAGAAGAACGTCCGCGAAAAGGACCTCAAGCTGTTCATGGATCTCTCGGGGGAGCCGCCGCCGGCCACCCCGGAGGAAATGTCGTTGCGGATTCTGGTGCCGGCGTTCATGATTTCGGAACTGAAACGCGCCTTCGAGATCGGCTTCCTGCTGTTCCTGCCGTTCCTGATCATCGACCTCGTGGTCGCCTCGGTGCTGATGTCGATGGGCATGATGATGCTGCCGCCGGTGGTGGTGTCGCTGCCCTTCAAGCTGATTTTCTTCGTGCTGGTCGACGGCTGGTCGCTGGTGGCCGGCAGCCTGGTGCAGAGTTACGGTGGATAGGCTGATTGCCCCCGCCCGCCGGTCCGCCTCCACTGGCCCGTAACGGTCGTTCCAATTGCCGCAGCATCTGGCGTTCCGGCGCTGCGCTGCATATCGATGTCCTACAGGGAATCGCCAGATTCCAGCACCTCAGCGCGGAACCCCAGCATGTTTGTTTCATTCTTCCCTCAACCCAAGCTTTTCTTCCTTTCGGCGGTCGCCTGGGCGGCGCTGGCGATGACGTTGTGGTATGGCTTCGCCGACGACCTGGTGGGAACCCCGGGAACCGCCGTCGGCATGGCGATGTTCTGGTCGCCCCGGTCGCTCTGGTTCGACCTCTATTTTGCCCTCAGCGTCGCCATCTTCGCGGCTGCATGGATGGTGTATGCGCCGCATCCCTGGGCGCCGTGGTCCATCCTCGGCTCCGCCCTGATCCTGTTCACCTCCTACTTCCAGGTCGAGGTCAGCGTCGCCATCAACAGCTGGTATGGGCCGTTCTACAATCTCGTGCAGGCCGCGCTGTCGAAATCGGCGCCGGTGACGATCGAGAAGTTCTACAGCGAGATCTCGACCTTCGCCGGCATCGCCATGATCGCGGTCGTGGTCGGCGTGCTGACGCGGTTCTTCGTCAGCCACTACATCTTCCGGTGGCGGACCGCGATGAACGATTTCTATATCGCCAACTGGCCGCGGCTGCGCACCATCGAGGGCGCCTCGCAGCGGGTGCAGGAAGACACCATGCGGTTTGCCACCACCGTGGAAGGTCTCGGCGTCAACCTGATCAGCGCCGTGCTGACGCTGCTGGCCTTCCTGCCGGTGCTGGTGAGGCTTTCAAAAGACATCACCGAGCTGCCGCTGATCGGCACGATCCCCTATCCGCTGGTGTTCGCCGCCGTGATCTGGTCGGTGTTCGGAACCGGCGCGCTGGCGCTGATCGGCATCAGGCTGCCGGGAATCGAGTTTTTCAACCAGCGGGTGGAAGCGGCCTATCGCAAGGAGCTGGTGCTCGGCGAAGACGATCCGGCGCGCGCCGATCCGCCGACCGTGACTGCGCTGTTCGCCGACATTCGCCACAACTACTTCCGGCTTTACCTCAATTTCATGTATTTCAACATCGGCCGCATCGTCTATCTGCAGACCGACGTGATCTTTCCCTACATCCTGCTCGCGCCGACAATCGTCGCGGGCAGGATCACGCTGGGTTCGATGAACCAGATCCTGAACGCGTTCACGCAGGTCAGGACCTCGTTCCAGTATCTGGTCAATTCATGGAGCACCATCGTCGAGCTGATCTCGATCTATCAGCGGCTGCGATCGTTCGAGGCCAAGCTGCATGGCGATCCGCTGCCTTCGATCGAAGCCCAGACCGAGCCGGCGTCGCTGTGAGGGCCATGGCCTCCCGCTAGCCAGCGACATCGAACTGCTTGCCGAGGTGGTCGCCGATCTGGACCAGCAGTGCGACGCATTCGGGATAGCCGGGCCGGGCTGCGGTCGCCGCGTCGGCCGCAGCCCGGAATTCCCAGGAATCCCCGCTGCGGAGAACGGAGATGGCGATGCCGTCCGGGCAGTCGGCGTGGACCTTCAGCTCGGCCTTTGCCATCGCAATGAGTTCGGCTTCGGTCTTGACGGGCTTGCTCATGCTGGCGGCTTCCTCTGCGGGTGAGGGAGCGTGACGATCTCTGGCCTCGCTGGGGTCACGCTCCGGATCGGCGCAGGTTGCCGCTTCGGCGGCCATCTGTCGAGGGATGGCAACAGAGCATGTCGCGCTACCGCGCCGCGTTGACCCGCTTCAGTCCGACGATCTCCGGCAGCGAACCGGTCGCGGCGGGATCGGGCTTGGCGGTTTCCGCGGGTTGCGCCGCCGCCCTCGCCGCCGCGTCGGGGAATCGCGCCCGCATTTCGCGCAGGAATCCGTCGAGCGTATCGACGCTGGCGGCCATCTTGGCGATCTCTTCGAATTCGGCGCGGTTGGCGCCGCCCGGCTTGCTCGCGGTCTCGAACGCGGCGCGGTCGGCCTCGCCGCTCATCAGCGGCGCATATTTTTCGCGGAAGCGCGCCAGGCCGATGGCATCCTCCGCCAGCGCGTATCCGACCACCGCGCGGATCACGTCACCCTTCTCGACCGGGTTCAGCGGTTTGAAGTCGCGCCAGCGATCGCCGTAATACAATTCGACCTGTTCGGACGCCTCGCGCCAGCGCCGCGCGGCCCAGTAGATGTCGGAGCGCAGCCGGACCGCTTCGCGGCCCGTGATATTCGAGATGATGTCGAGCGCCAGATCGTGGCGACCGACGTCGCTCTGCGCCCGTGCCTCCAGCAGCAGGCGTTGCTGCCGCAGTTCGCCGGACAGGTCGGCGATGCGGGTGGTATTGAGCGCGGCGATGGCGCGGTCCGGCTTGCGATTGGTCAGGTAGACCATGGCCAGGCGCGCCGCCACCTGCGCGCGCGCTGCGCCCTCCAGGCGGTGATCGACCTGGTACTGCAGCAGATCGCTGGCCTGGTCGAGCAGATCGACCGAGACCAGCCGGTCCGCAAGCCGACGGATCATCTCGTCGCCGCGCCGCCCGATCGGCGTCAGTTCGCTGAACTCGTAGAACAGCCCAAGCGCATCGACCGGCGGAAGATCGTCGCCCTTGGCGCCCAGAAACAGATCCGAGAACAGCGCCGACGCCATGTCCTGGCCGGCCCGCGCGAGTTCGGAATTGGGCTCCAGCCGGTTGGCGGTACGAACCGCCTGCAGCGCTTCACCGTAGCGTCCGGTGTCGGCATAGATCCGCGCCATCATTTCCAGCGCCCTGACCTCAAGCCCGTCGCCGCGCCACATCACCGAAGTGGTTTCCAGCTCGCGCAAGGCGTCGGCCTGGCTGATCTCGTCGCGCTTCTGCTTCAGCGCGATCTCGAGCAGCTTGGCCTCGGTCGCCGCCGGACGGTCGGCCGATGCCGTGGCGTCCTTGTAGGCCTGCAGCGCGTCCTTGTCGTGCCCGAGCGCCTCGGCGAGCCGGCCGCGCAACACCAAAACCGCGGGCTTCAGCTCGGCCGGCACGCCGACGATGTCCAGATCGCTGCTGCGCTTGGCGGCTCCGGAATAGTCCCTGACCTCGATCGCGGCGCGCATCGCCTCCACGATCACAATGCGCTGCAGGTCGATCGGCAGCGAGGTGATGGCCAGTTCGGCGTTCTTGAATTTCTCCCGCGCATCCGCCCACTTGCCCTGGCGCGCAAGGGCCAGCGCCCGCCACAGCGGCGAATCGTAATTGGTTCCGATCGCAGGATTGGCGAGGTCCTTCAGCCCGACCCCGGGACGCCCCATCAGGATGCTGCCGACCGCATGCACGACCAGCGCGACCGGATCCTCCAGACCCGGCTTGGCGTCCGCGAGGGCGAGGTCGAGGACGCCCTTGGCTTCCGGATACATGGCGCGCGCCAGATAGAAACGCGCCAGATCGATCCGCGCCGGCGTGCGCTGGTCGGGCTCCATCGCCGCCAGCGCCTCGACCAGCGCGTCGCTGCGCGCGATGAAGTTCCCGGCCTGGTTCTTGCGCCACTCGTCGACATCGAACACCGGCCGGATCACGCTGGGCGCGCGCTGCGCCGACACATCGGCCGACGACAGCGTCAGGCCGCCGGGCCTGCCGACAATGATCCTGTCGGATGCGAGCTCGACGCCGACATCGTCGGAGTTTGGACGAATGGCGACGCCGTGGATCGATTCGAGCAGCGAGAATTCGACGAAATCCTGGCGCCTGATGAAGCCGCGAACCGGCGCCGGCGCGGTGACCACCATCAGGGTGTCGCCGGCGTCGGGATCGACCAGCCGGTGCAGGCGCCCCGGCCGGGCCAGCGCCACCGTGACATTGGCCAGCGCCGGATCGGTGATGTTTCGTATCGCCGTCAGCGGCTGGGTCGGCGTCAGCATCACATCGGAAAATGCCAGCGTCCAGGTGGCGCGGTCATCCTTGTCATCCGCGGTCAGCGACGGCATTTGCGGGCGGTTGAGGCGAATGCGGATTGCCTGCCCCTGGTCCAGCGGCAACAGGCTGACCTCGGCGATGATCGCGCCGCCATGGCTGCGGATCGGCTCGATATCCAGCGGCCTGGTGGAATCAAACACCAGCCAGACGGTATCGGCGCGGCGAAACAGCGCCGCCGGCGTGGCGGCGGCGAAGCTGAACATCAGGCGCAGACCGTCGCTGTCTCGCCTGGCGCTGACCGAAGCCGTGCTGTCGCCGCCGGCCGCGGCCGGAGGTTGCGGCGCGACAGGACTGGCGGCTGCCGGCATCGGGGCCACTGCAGCCGGCACCGCTGCCGCTGCCGGCGGCACGGCGGCCGCCGCCGCCGCCGCGCCGAGAGCCGGCGTTTCGCCGGACGGTCGCCCCGGCTTTGCCATCTCGGGTGCCGTCGGCGGCTTTGGCGTCATCTCCGGCTTGATCTCGATGTTGGCCTCCTTGGCGAACAGTTCCGAGGTCAGCGGCGGGCTCGCTTCGGATGGCCGCGGCGCCGGGACCCGATCGGCCGGCTTTTCCGCCGCCGCCATGACGGCCGCCGGAGCGGCGGCCGCTGCCGCCGGAGCATGCGAGGCATCCGCGACAGGCAATTGCGCCGATGGCTTGTCGGATTGCGGGAAAGCGACATCCAGCATGTAGTTCTTGTCCTCGCGGAAAGAGTGGACGTCGACATCGCCGATCATCGCCACTTCCACCGTGGAGGAATCGGCATCCATCTTCTGACTGATCGAGGCAATGTTCGACGGCGCCGCCAGCTTGGCGTCAGCCAGGTCGAAGCGCAGCGGCGCGCTGAACGCCAGCGTGAGTTTCTGCTCGTTCAGCACCGACGAGACGCCGACGCCGTCGGGCATCTCAAACGCGAAACGGACGAAGGTCGGCTGCACCGAGGTGCGGACGCGAATCGGGGGACGCTTGATCGCCTCCGCCGCGGCGCGCTGCACCCGCAGCGCGTGCTCGGCAATCCGCGCGCGCTCGGACAGTTCCCGGATCACCTCGGCGGGAAGAGCAGGAGGCGGGCCGCTCCAGCTGTCCGGCAGCAGGTCGACGAACACCCTTTCGCCGGCCGTCATGGTATTGATGGTCACCCGGCGCGCCAGCGACAGCCGGATCGCCGAGCCGTCGGGGTCGCGCCGCGCCGAACCGACATAATCCGGCACCGCGTCGGACAGTTGATCGACCGGAACATCCACCGGGCGCTTGAACCGGATCACGATGATCGAGCCGGCCGCGGTCACTTCGGAATCGACATCCTCGGCGAGCTTGATGACGAGCCGGGCGTAGCCGCCGGCCGCCGTGAAGGTGGCCTCGCCCTTGACCGGATCGGCGCGGGCAGCCGTGCCGAACATTGCGCCGGTCAGCACCAGGCCGGCCGCCAGCCGCAGCAGCAGGCCGCCGAGCCGACGCCGCACCGCCGGCGCACCGGCGCGCAACAGCGAGCAAAATCCAGCGGCAGCCGTTCGCGCCATGATCGAAGGGTCTCTCGGTTCGCCGGTGAATCGGCCGCGGCGCGCCCTCGCCCGCAAGTTGAATCTAGAATCGGCGATTTAAGGACTTGTTAACATTCCTGCTAATTGGATTTTGGCGGCAGCATCTTGCCTTCGATCTTGGGAAGCTCGACCGCGGAGGCGGACTTGTCCGAGCCGGCGCGCCGCGCCATTTCGACGGTCAGCCGCTCGGCCGCTTCGGTCGACATCAGGCCGAGGATATCCGACATCTTGCGCGGCGCGATCTGCGAAGCGATCTCGAACAGCACGGGCATCTCGAGCCGGTCGAACACCTTGGCGGCGTCCTTCGGCTTCATCGCCTCGTACATGGTGATGATGCCCTTGAAGCGCGCCGCATCGGCCTCGCTCTTCTGTTCGGTCGCCGTGGAGATCCGCGACTCCGTCGCCTTCAGTTCCTCGACCCGCGATTCGACGCGCTTTTCGGCGGCCTTGAGCAGGCTCTCGCGAATGTCGATTTCCCGCGCACGGGCTTCGAGCTCCTGGCGCCGCGACTGCAGCCGCTCCAGGATCGCGCGCTCGGACGCCGACACCGGCTGACCCGGCACGGGGTAGAGGACGTTGCCGCCGTCCGGCCTTGCCGCGCCCGGCGCGGCGGTGTCCGGCTTGGCGGGATCCGGCTTGGCGGGGTCCGGCTTGGCGACTTCCTCCTTGGATTTCTCGTCCTTGGGCTTCTCATCGACCGAACCGGTGACATCGGCGGCGGGGTCGGGCCTGCCGGTCGGAAAGTTGATGGTTTCCTCGGCCCAGGAGCGCTGGGTCGGGGCGGCCTGATAGTCGAACACATAGCCGCCATCGATCACCAGGCCGGCGATCTTCAGGATGGCGAAGCCGAAGATCGCGACCATGACCACCGGGATGACGCGAATGTCACGAAAGGATTTCATGCGGCGAGGCCATCCGACCTTCGGCGGTCGGAAAACGCCTGCGCCGCGGCCGCGACGGCCTTGGCCGACGACATTCCGGGGCTGGCGGGCTTGGCCGCCGTTTCCGGCGCGGGCCGCGCCGCAAGCACGATCTTGGACAGCCGCCGATAGACATTGTCGCCTTCCGCCAGCTGCTTCTTCAACTGCTGGGACATCTGCGAGGCGGCGGTCAGCTGGTTGCCGAGGTTCTCGTTGACGTCGCGGACCGTATGCTTGAGGCCGCCGATCGCGCGTTCGGCGATTTCGGTCGCCGTGATCAGCTCGGCGATCGTCGCCTTGAGCGAATTTTCATCCGCCTTCAGCCGCTTCAGCCGGGCGTTCAGCAGCATGCAGTAGCCGATGGTCATGATCAGCAACATCGCCACCAGGCTCTCGATCGCAATTCCGAGTGAATGACTCATTGGGCCTCCATCAACTTGGTTTGCTCATCGGCCTTCTCGAACATCGCGAAGGTGGTATTGGGCTTGCGCAACTGCTTGGTGACACGAATCGCGACGCGGTCGCCGACCCGGCCCATCCGCCCTTCGGTCAGGGTGACGTTGCCGCAGCGTACCGACACCAGGGCGTCGGCGCGCATTTCAAGCGGCAAGGTGTCGCCGACCTTGAGCTTCATCAGCTGCTTGAGCGGAACTTCGGCTTCATAGAGCACGGCATCGACCGAAATCTGCGCCTGGGCCACCTCGGTGGCGAAATGGCCTTCCCAGACCGGGTCGCGGCCGAATTTTTCGCCCATGAACATCTGCAGCAGCACGCTGCGGATCGGCTCGATGGTCGCGTAGGGCAGCAACAGCTCGATATTGCCGCCGCGGTCCTCCATGTCGATGTGCAGCCGCACCAGGATCGCGGCGTTGGCGGGCCGGCTGATGGCGGCGAAGCGCGGATTGGTTTCCAGCCGGTCGATGCTGAAGGCCACCGGCGACAGCGGCCGGAAGGCCTGCTCGGCATCGGCCAGCACAACCTCCACCAGCCGCTTGACCAGGTTGGTCTCGATGGTGGTGTAGGGGCGGCCCTCGATCCGCAGCGAGGTCTGGCCGCGCCGGCCGCCCAGCAGCACGTCGATCATCGAGTAGATCAGGCTGGAATCCACCGTCGCGAGGCCGAAATTGTCCCATTCCTCGGCCTTGAACACGCAGAGCACCGCCGGCAGCGGTATCGAATTCATGTAGTCGCCGAACCGCACCGACGTGATGCGATCGAGCGAGACTTCGACGTTGTCGGAAGTGAAATTGCGCAGGCTGGTGGTCATCAGCCGCACCAGGCGGTCGAAAACGATCTCGAGCATCGGCAGACGCTCGTAGGAGACCATCGCCGAATCGATGATGGCGCGAATGCCGGAATTGTCGTCGAGGCTGACATCGCCGACGCTGAAACCGAGCAGGCTGTCGATTTCCTCCTGCGACAGAACCCGCTCGCCGCCGTTCTTGCCGCCGCCGAAGTCGCGGCTGCCGTCTTCGACCATGGCGGCCCATTGCAGCGCCATGGTGCCGGAGAGTTCATTGGCCGCAGCCGCTTCCGCGGCCTCCGCCGGATCCTCGGAATCCAGCGACGCTTCCCATTGGGCTGCGATTGCATCCTGATCGACTTGATCGTTGCCCGCCATGATTCTAAATCCGTCTCGTCACTGAACGACGATTTCCTTGAACAGCACCGCGCTGACCTCGCTTGGCGCGACCGCCGCGTTGACCCGCCTCGTCAGTTCTTCCTTGAGACGAAACAGCCCCGCGGAGCCGTTCAGATCGCCCGGCCGCAATTCGCGCAGATAGGTCTGGAATATGTCGGTGACGCGCGGCAGCGTCGGCTTGATCACCTCGACCTGCTTCTCCTCCTTGACCTCGAGCACGACCTTGACCTTGAGATATTGCACGCGCTCGCCGGGGATGCCGACCAGATTGACCAGCAGGTCCGGCACCTCGACGAAGGATGGCGGTTTCGGCGGCGGCGCCTCGGCATGCACCTCTTCGCCATGGTGACGGAAGAAAAAGAACCAGCCCGCACCCCCGCCCAGCACGACCAGCACGCCAACCGCGGCGATGATCAGCTTGAGCTTGCCCTTGGGAGCGGCGGCCGCGGCTTCCGCTGCGCCGCCTTCCGCCTGTTCGTTGTCTGCCATCGCCCCGCCCGCCGGTTTTCAAAGAATGCGCTCGATGCCGCCAGGGGCCTTGCACGCGATACAAAGGCCGCCCGCGCACACGCGCTCGCTGGGTCGGACGCTAGGGTAATAATGGTTAATGGAACCTTTCGTTTGGCCGCCAGCTAGGAAAAAGTTGCCGGGCAAACATGGTCAACAACACCTTATTGCCGCCCGCCCGGGCGCCGTCAAAACGACTAAGCCATTAAAATACAAAAGGTTTCAGACTTGGCACGGCTTTCGCTGTGTTGTCTGCGAACCGCGGGCTTGGGAGAGCCTGGGCGGTTCGCAGCATCCGCAACCAGCCTGGGAGGGCCGCGCGCGGATCATTGAGGGGAGAACCATCGATGGAGAACACGCTTCTCATCGGACTTTCGCGGCAGGCCATCCTGGAGCGCCAGCTCGACGTCATTGCCAACAACGTCGCCAACGTCAACACCGCCGGCTTCAAGGCCGACAACTCGCTGTTTGAGGAATTCCTGACCTCGGGCGCGCACGAAGACAACTTCGTCGGACGTGACCGCGGCGTCAGTTACGTGCAGGACCGCGGCACCTACCGCGATTTCTCGCAAGGCGCCGCCGACCAGACCAAGAACCCGCTCGACGTCGCCATCGACGGCGCCGGCTTCCTGGTGGTGCAGACGGCAGCCGGCGAGCGCTACACCCGCGATGGCGGCCTGCAGCTCAACGGTCAGGGCCAGCTGGTGACATCGGGCGGCAACCCGATCCTCGGCACCGCCGGGCCGATCGTGTTTCAGCCGACCGACCATGACATCAACATTGCGGCCGACGGCACCATCACCGCCCAGGAAGGCGCCGGCCGGACCGATTCACCCCGCGGCAAGCTGCGGCTGGTCAGCTTTCCCGAGGCGCAGAAACTGTTGAAGGATGGCTCCAACCTCTATGCCGCCGGCGAAGGCTTGGCGCCGCAGCCCGATCCCAAATCCGCGGTGCACCAGGGCTTCATCGAAAAGTCCAACGTCAGCGGCGTTGCGGAGATGAGCCGCATGATCGAGGTGACGCGCGCCTACACCCAAATGTCGACGTTGCTGCAGCAGGAGAGCGACCTGCACAAGACCGCCATCGAGAAGCTCGCCGAAGTTCCTTCTTAACGACCGCCAGGAGACAGTAAATGCAGGCTCTTCATACCGCTGCGACCGGAATGGCGGCCCAGGAACTCAGTGTCCAGGTCATCTCCAACAACATCGCGAACTTGCAGACCACCGGTTACAAGAAGCAGACCGCCGCGTTTCAGGATCTGATCTACGAGCACGTCCGAAGGGTCGGCGCCCAATCCTCGGACCAGGGCACCATCCTGCCGGTCGGCATCGATATCGGCGGCGGCGTCAAGACCGTCGGCACGCCGCGGTCGATGACCCAGGGAACGCTCTCGCAGACCGGCAACGATCTCGATCTGGCCATCACCGGTGAAGGATTCTTCAAGATCCTGATGCCGGACGGCACCTACCAATATACCCGGGACGGCACCATGCAGCAGGATGCCACCGGCCGCATCGTCAACGCCCAGGGCAATCCGCTGCAGCCCACCATCACGATACCGCAGAATGCGTCGGGCCTGACCGTCAACGCCCAGGGTCAGGTGTCGGTGACGCTGCCGGGATCTACCGCGACGTCCACCATCATCGGCCAGATCGGGCTGACGCGATTCATCAACAAGGCCGGACTGCAGCCGGTCGGCAACAACCTGTTCACCGATACGCCGTCTTCGGGCGCGCCGCAGGACGGTCTCGCCAACGCCGAAGGCTACGGCTCCATCACCCAGGGCAGCCTCGAACAATCGAATGTCGACGTGGTCTCGGAGATGTCAAATCTGATCGCCGCCCAGCGCGCCTACGAAATGAACGCCAAGGTGATCAGCGCCGCCGACCAGATGCTGCAAACCGCCTCCGCGCTGTTCCGGTGAGGGAGCCGATCATGACCATTCGTATCCTGCTGCTCGCCTTCGCCCTGCTCGCCGCCGCCACCGTTGCGGCGTCGGCCCAGAGCAGCGACGACGTCATCGCAACGCCGGCGCTGCGCGCCAGCGTCACGGTGGAAGGCGACGTGGTGCGGATCGGCGACCTGATCGACAACGCCGGCAGCTCGGCGCTGATCGCGATCTATCGCGCGCCGGACCTCGGCACCACCGGCTCGCTGCCGACCGAGAAGGTGCTGGCCGCGCTGCAGGCCCATCAGGTGATCGGCGTCGACACCCGGAACATCAAGGCGATCTCCGTGACCCGGCTGTCGCGCGCGCTGCCGGCCAAGGACATCGAACTGCAGGTCGGCCGCGCGCTGGAACACCGCAACGGCCTCGGCGACGCCGCCGACCTTTCCCTGACCTTCGATCGCGACGTGCAGGACATCCAGCTTGAGGCCTCCAATACCGGCACCATGCAGCCGGTCTCGACCAGGTACGACCCGCGCAGCGGACGCTTCGACGTCTCTTTCGAAATCGGCAACGATGCCGGCACGCTGCCGACGACCCTGCGCTTTACCGGCGTCGCGATCGAAACCGTCGAAGCCGCGGTGCTGACGCGCGGCGTCGAACGCAGCGAAGTGCTGAAGGCTTCCGACGTGGTGACCGAGCGGCGCCCGAAAGCCGCGGTCGGCGGCGACCTCGCGCTGCGCCGGCTCGCGGTCGGCATGCAGGCGCGCCGGCAACTGCGCGCCGGCCAGGCGCTGAAGGTTGCCGATCTCGCCAAGCCGGACCTGGTGCAGCGCGACGACAATGTCACCCTGATCTACGAATCCACCGGCCTCTATCTCACCGTCCGCGGCAAGGCGATGGACGCCGGCACCGAAGGCGACGTGGTCAACGTCCTCAATCTGCAATCCAAGCGCACCGTGTCCGGCGTCGTGATCGGCCGCGACCAGGTCGCCATTTCCGTGGCGACGCCGCGGCTTCCCGTGGCCTCCGACCAGGCCTCCACGCCGGGCTCGGCCGAAACCGCTTCGCAGGTTTCGGCCACCCCCGGCACCAGTTCGCAAGTCGCTCAACAAGCCGAGTAATGTTCATGTACACGTCTGGTATCAACCGCTTCGCGCTCACCGGCACCTTGCTGACCATCGTCAGCATCGCAGGCGGCGGCTGCTCCTCGATCGACCGGCTCTCCCAGATCGGCGAAACGCCGAAGCTGACGGCGATCGAAAATCCCACGGCGCAGCCCGGCTACAAGCCGGTGCAGATGCCGATGCCGAAACCCGAGGCGGTGTCGTACAACGCCAATTCGCTGTGGCGAAACGGCTCGCGCTCGTTCTTCAAGGACCAGCGCGCGCATCAGATCGGCGATCTGCTGACCGTCACGGTCAACATCACCGACCAGGCCAATTTCGCCAACGAGACCCAGCGCAGCCGCACCAATACCGAAGACTCCGGCATCACCGCCTTCCTCGGCAGCAGCCTCTTGACCGGCAAGGCCGCCACCGTGCTGCCCGGGCGGCTGTTGACCGCGGACGCCACCTCGTCGAGCGACGGCAAGGGCACGATCCAGCGCCAGGAAAGCCTGCAGACCAACATCGCCGCGGTCGTCACCCAGTTGCTGCCGAACGGCAATCTCGTGGTCGAGGGCAAACAGGAGGTCCGCGTCAACTTCGAAATTCGCGAATTGATCGTCGCCGGCATCGTGCGGCCGGAGGACATCCAGAGCGACAATACCATCGATTCCAGCAAGATCGCGCAGGCCCGCATCGCCTATGGCGGCCATGGCCAGCTCAGCGACGTACAGCAGCAGCGCTACGGCCAGCAGGTGATGGACGTGCTGCTGCCGTTCTAGAAGCAGGATTTTGAAAGGCTGACGTCCCGAAAGGACGACCCGTTTACGAGCTCCCACATCGCATCGCGAACCTAGGCGCAATGCGATGTCCTACGCGGCCTCCGCCAGCTCCCCTGGCGGGGGCCGTGCTCGTTTTCGGCCAAGGCAAGCAACCAAGACCGCGCACGGGCTCAGTCGAAGGCGACCTCGACGGCGCCGAGCCCGGACAGATCCATCGTCACCCGGTCGCCCGGCTTGAGCCACACGGTCTTGACCAGGCTGCCGGTCAGCACGATCTGGCCCGCGCGCAGGCCCTTGCCGCTGGTGGCGAGCTGGTTGGCGAGCCACGCCAGGGCATGGAGCGGATGGCCGAGCACGTCGGCGCCGGTGCCGCGCCCGGCCTCGATGCCATTGATCACGGCGTGGCCGACCACGTCCAGCAGATCGGGCGCCAGCGGCCGCGCCACGGGATTTCCGAGCACGCAGCCGGCAGCAAAAAAATCATCCGCCACCAGGGTCGGCGCTCCGATGCTCTGCCAGTCGGCATAGCGGTCATCGACGATCTCGATGGCCGGCAGATAGGCCTCGACGGCGTCGGCCACCGCCGCTGCCGTGAACGGCGCTTGCCCAGGGGCCAGCCCGCGCGCCAGCCGCACCGCGATTTCGCATTCGACGCCGACCCGGACGAAGTCGTGCGCGGGCAGCGACACGCCGCTCGGGTGAACGCCGCTTGCAAACACGCCGCCGCTGCAGGGATGCGAAATATCCAGATATTGCTGCATCACGGCGCTGGTGCAGCCGATCTTGTAACCGGCCAGGGCGCCGAAATCGGCCGCCAGCAAATCGTGCACCGCGCCTTGTATCCGGTATCCCTCGGATTCATCCCGCGGCGCGGCCTCCGCGGCAAGCGACCGCAGCGGCCTGCGATGGCGGCGGGCAGAGGCGATGAGGCTTGCGGCCGCCGGCGTGTCGATCATCTGCGGCGGCCTTTGCAAACCTGCAACTTCAAAACTCGGGCAAATGACGGCGCTGACCGCCGCGGCCGCAGCCGAGCTTGCTTGGCCGGCCTATTCGTCGCGATAGACCTTCTCGCGCTTCTCGTGGCGCTCCTGCGCCTCCACCGACAGCGTCGCGATCGGGCGGGCTTCGAGTCGCTTCAGCGAGATCGGTTCGCCGGTCTCCTCGCAATAGCCGTAGGTGTTGTCGTCGATGCGCTGCAGCGCCGCGTCGATCTTGGAGATCAGCTTGCGCTGCCGGTCGCGAGCGCGCAGTTCGATGGCGCGATCGGTTTCCGACGAGGCGCGGTCCGCCAGGTCGGGATGATTGACGTTCTCTTCCTGGAGCGTCTGCAGGGTGATGCGCGACTCCCGCAAAATCTCGTCCTTCCACGCCAGCAGCTTGGCGCGAAAATAGTCGCGCTGGCGGTCGTTCATGAAAGGCTCTTTTTCGGAGGGTCGATAATTTTTCAACTTTTCCAAGGCCAGCCCATCTACGTGCAAGGCGGACGAAAAATGGTCCGCCCGCGCGGGCCTTATATAGCGGCGCCATGTGACAGACAATATCGGCCGCCGGCGGGAAACTGTGCAGTGCCGGAATTTCCGGCAGGAACCTGTGCGCAGGGCTGGCGGCCAAGGGGCCGCGGCCGGTTCGGAATCGCCGGGCCTAGAACTGGCCGGCCTTGGCCAGTTCCACTTCCACCCGCAACTCGATCTCGGACAGGACCGCGTCGAGGCCGGGGTCGCCGGAACTGGATTTGAGGTTGGCGGCGGCGTCCCGCAGCCGGCTCACGGTGGCGGCGTTGAAATTGCCCGACAACAGGCCGATCTTGAGGTCGTCGAGCACGTCGAGCGCCCCCCTGCCGCGCTGCACCGAGCGCTTGCGGCGTTCGGTCGGATCCTCGACACCCTGCATCGCCAGCAGCGCATCGATGTTGGCCGATGCCTTGGGCGCCGCCACGGCGCGGTTCTCGGAGGCCGATGCCGCGTCTTCGGGCAGCGCAAAACCGGACGGGCTGGTGCGCCGGACGCCCGCGGCCGGAGATCCGAATATCGTGCCGTTGGCTCCGTTGATGCGCATCGTTGTTCTCGCGGTGTGTGGGCGCAGCTTCACTCCGTTATGGTTAATGAAGCGTGAATGACCCGGCAAAATCTGCCGCCACGTGGCAGTTTCGCCGTCGCAGCGGTCGTGTGGCGGGGCCGCCGCTTAACATTTTTAGTAACATTATCAATGATTTAGATCGATGACGGTGGGTGGCATGGCGCTCGCATAGTTAATGCCGGATCGCCGGTCATGGGAGTGACGGGCTGGTCCAAGCCAAGACCTCAGCGGGGAGCAGAGGATGCCAAGCGTCTATACGGGAAACCGGTTTCGGGGAGTCTGCGCGGCGCTGATGGCGCTGGCGCTGGCGCTGCCCGCGGCGCCCGTGGGGGCGACCTCCCGGATCAAGGACCTCGCCAACATCGAGGGCGTGCGGCAGAACCAGCTGATCGGCTACGGCCTGGTGGTAGGCCTCAACGGCACCGGCGACACCCTCAACAACATTCCGTTCACCAAGCAATCGCTGCAGGCGATGCTGGAGCGGATGGGCGTCAACATCCGCGGCGCCACCATCCGTACCGGCAACGTCGCCGCCGTGATGGTGACCGGCAACCTGCCGCCATTCGGCACCCAGGGTACCAGGATGGATGTCACGGTATCGTCACTCGGCGATGCCAAGAACCTGCAGGGCGGTACCCTGCTGGTGACGCCGCTGCTCGGCGCCGACGGCAACGTCTATGCGGTGGCGCAGGGTTCGGTCGCGATCGGCGGTTTCCAGGCCGAAGGCGCCGCCGCCAGCATCACCCGCGGCGTGCCGACGGTCGGCCGCATCGCCAACGGCGCCATCATCGAGCGCGAGATCGAATTCGCGCTCAACCGGCTGCCCAATGTCCGGCTGTCGCTGCGCAATGCCGACTTCACCACCGCCAAGCGCATCGCCGCCGCGGTCAACGATTATCTCGGCGCCAAGTGCGCCGAACCGATCGATCCCTCCACCGTGCAGCTGTCGATCCCCGCCGAATTCAAGGGCAACGTCGTCGCCTTCCTGACCGAGATCGAGCAGCTGCAGGTCGACCCGGACCTCGCGGCCAAGATCGTGATCGACGAACGCTCCGGCATCATCGTGATGGGCCGCGATGTCCGCGTCGCCACCGTCGCCGTCGCGCAGGGCAATCTCACCGTCACGATTTCCGAAAGCCCGCAGGTCAGCCAGCCCAATCCGCTGTCCCGCGGCCGCACCGTGGTGACGCCGAATTCGCGGGTCGGCGTCAGCGAGGACGGCAAGAAATTCGCGGTCGTGAAGGACGGCGTATCGCTGCAGCAGCTGGTCGACGGCCTCAACGGCCTCGGCATCGGCCCGCGCGATCTGATCGGCATTCTGCAGGCGATCAAGGCGGCCGGCGCCATCGAAGCCGACATCGAGGTGATGTGATGCAGATCAGCGCGAGCACCGGCAGCCACGGCGGCGCAACGCCCAGGGCCACGATGGCGATGTACCAGGGCCGTCCGGATTTTACCCTGATGGACGCCCTGACCAAGGTGTCGCCGCAGGCCCAGGCCAAGGCGAAGTCGACCGCCACCGATTTCGAGGGGATGTTTCTCAACCAGATGTTCGCGCAGATGACCAGCGGCCTCAAGGGCGAAGGCCCGTACGGCGATACCCAGGGCACCGGGGTGTGGCGCTCGATGCTGACGGAACAATATGCGAAATCCTTCGCCAAGGCCGGCGGCGTCGGAATCGCCAGCAATGTCTACCGCGAGCTGATTCTGCAGCAAGCCAAAAGCAACGGCCAGACCCAGGAAAACCCGTCATGAACCAGCAGACACAACGGCAGCCGGCCGCCGCGCCGGTCGCGGTCGCATCGACGCCCGCCGAGATCCGCAAGCTTGCCGAGGACCTGATGGAAGTCATGAGCGCCCTGCTCGGCGTCATCGAGCGTGAAACCGAACTGGTTCGCGCCGGCAAGGTCCGCGAGGCGATGATGCTGCGGGGCAAGAAGACCGAATTGTCGCACCGCTACACAGCCGCGATCTCGCAAATGAAGGCGAGCCAGAAACATTTGTCGCAGGCCGCCCCTGAACTGCTGAAGACGCTGCAGCGCCACCATGACGTGTTCCGCGCCATGCTGCAGATCAACCTCACGGTGCTCGCTACCGCGCATGCGGTGTCCGAAAGCATCGTGCGCGGCGTCAACTCCGAGATGCAGCGGCGCAACATTCCCAACACCTACACCGCGGCCGGACGGCGCGCCGCTCCCGGACCGCGCAACATCACGCCGCTGTCGGTCAGCCGCTCGCTGTGAGCGGCCGCGTTTTTGCCGGTCGGCAATAGCAGGGATTTTCGTAAAATTGTCGCGCCGCTATCGGCGCGGCATTCAGCATGTTTTCTAACGTCGCATTGAGAGGTGCAGGTCAATAGTTGCGATTGGAGGGGTTGGGATTTGACTCGAGGGAGGCCAGGAGGCTGCCATGAGTACGGATTTCAGCATCAAGTCGGTGGGGGCACCGGCTGCTACCCAAGTTGCCCAGCCGGTCAGCGAGGCGGCCAACAATGCCGTCGCGACCGAACTGCCGGCAAGCCAAAGCGTCACGGTTGCCGACGCCAGCGCCGGCGCGCCGCCTGCGAACGATTACGTATCGCATCAGGTGGTGCTCGACCGCGCCGCGGCCTCGATCGTCTATCAGGTGATCGATGGCAGAACCGGACAGGTGGTGGATCAGTTTCCCGACGAGGCCGTGCTGCGCCGCCGCGCCTATTTCCACACCCTCGACCTGACCAAGGACCAGCCCACCCGTCCGCTCGCCACCGACCGCACGGCCTGAGGCTTGCCCGCGAAGGCGCAGCCCCGCGGCGCAGCGAGCTGCCCGCGAGGCATTTTTACCCCGAAATGCTTTCCGTTACGAACGACGGAGCCCGGCCCGGCGAAAACGCCGGGATGTCGCGTCGCGATGAATGCGGTTTGAGGGCCGTCAGGGCCGGCCGGACAGACCGGCGGCGATGTTTGAGTTGATGTCGATCAGCGACTGCAGTTTTTCCGGGGCCGGACTTGACTGGATCTCGATGGTCCGCTGCATGACGAAAACCGCAAGGTTCAGGATGTTCTGACGCACTTCGATCGGCTGGGGATTGTCGTTGCTTTCCGCCGCGCTCATGAAAATCGTCCAAAGCCGACGGTTGAACAACAGGGCGGCATGCATCCGCTTGTCGGCGCCATTCCAGTTGGTCTGAACTTCCACCAGTTTCCTCGCCGCCATCAGCAGCGTCTGGGCCTCGATTTCGCGAGGCGAAGCAGATTGTTGGACGGTGCGAGCATAGGCTGCATGGGACATTCAGGACCTCGATACGCTGGGAAAGGCTGTTGCGACGGTGAGGCGACTTTAGCGGGGCTTCCCTTTCAATATGGTTACTTGTTGTTCAAGCCCCGGATCGATGCAGCTGGCCGGGCCGCGTCGTCGGCGCAGCACAAAACGGCGGGGTTCCCCCCGCCGTCCCGGTTTCCGATGGAGTCAAAA
>CAVXYQ010000003.1:0-430052 GCA_963765855.1 uncultured Alphaproteobacteria bacterium
ATGTATTGCTGTCAGATGCGCGAATGTGAAATGCGCGGTGTCGATCGAGCCTTCGAGCGCCTGCACCCAGTTGCAGTCCTGCCACTTCTTGGTGACGTAGCGGTGCGAAGCCGGCAGCAGCGCCATTTCGAGGTCGGGCAGTTCGGGCAAGGCTGCCGCCGGGCCCATATAGGCCCAGATCATGTCGCCCCATTCGCGCACCGGGTAGGACTTGATGCGGATCAGGTCCTTGGCGTTGAGATCGGGATAGGATGTCGGCATGTCGACGCAGCGGCCGTCGGTGTCGAACTTCCAGCCGTGATAGACGCAGCGGATGCCGCATTCCTCGTTGCGGCCGAGCCACAGATTGGCGCCGCGGTGCGGGCAATATTGATCGACCACCCCGACCACGCCGCGGCTGTCGCGGAAGGCCAGCAATTCCTCGCCCATCACCACGATCTTCTTGGGCGGCCCGTCGGCTTCCGGCAATTCCTCCGACAGCAGCACCGGCAGCCAGAACCGGCGCAGCAACTCGCCCATCGGCGTGCCGGGTCCGCTTTCGGTCAGGAATCGATTGTCCTCGGCGCGGAGCATGGGGTCCTCCGGATCGTTGTTGCTTTTGACCGAGCTTGGCGCAGCCGGCGCGGGGCGTCAACGCCGGCCCCGCCGGGCTAAATCACCGTTGCGGCCCGCCGTCACACCGGCCGCTCGCCCTTTACCGTGACCCGCGTGCCGGCGCGGGTGTGCGGCCAGTAGTCCCACATCGCGCGGTGCTGGGTGCAGCGATTGTCCCAGAACGCGATCGCATTCTCGCTCCAGCGGAAGCGGCACTGGAACAGCGGGTTTTCCGCGTGCTGGTAGAGATAGCCGAGCATCGCGTCGCTCTCGTCCCGGGGTATGCCGACGATGTGGCGGGTAAAGCCGCGGTTGACGTAGAGCGCCTTCCTGCCCGTCACCGGATGGGTGCGCAGCACCGGGTGCTCGGCACTGGGATAGGACGGCCGGTCGGCGACACCATAATTGGCGTAGAGCCCGCGATAGGTCGATTCGCCGTCATGCAGCGCGATGGCGCCTTCGAGATAGCCCTTCATCCGGTCCGACAGCGATTCGCAGGCCGCATACATGTTGGCGAACAAAGTGTCGCCGCCGCGCGGCGGGCACTGCCGGATGTAGAGGATCGAGCCCATCGGCGGCTCGAGGTCGCAGGACACGTCGGTGTGCCAGCCCTCGCCATTGGCGCGCGGCGAATCCCTGTCGGCATAGATCTTCATCAGGGCCGGATCGTCGCCCTCATGGGGGGCGGCGGGATGGATGTGCAATTCGCCGAACTTGCGCCCGAAGGCGAGATGCTGCTGCGGGGTGATGTGCTGGTCGCGGAAGAAGATCACGAGATTTTCGGCCAGCGCGCGGTGGATTTCGTCGATCTGGCGGTTGGAGCGCGCGTCGTCGGAAACCAGCTTGCCGATATCGACCCCGGAAATTTCCGCGCCGATGATCGGGGTGAGCTTTTCGACGGCAATGGTCTCGTAGGGTTCTTCCTCGCCGGCGATGTGGCGATAGCGCGGACCTTGTTTGCCGGCGAGCGAACTCATGAGGCGTCTCCTGCGGGAATGTTTAGGCGCATCGTAACCCGGATAGTCCCTCCGGTCACCTCCGCGGCCCCCGCAAGCATCCGCCGCGTCCGCCGGGGCCACCCCCCGGGCCATCCTGGTCCGGTCGCCGGCTGCGGTGAATAGCGCCGGATCTGGCCAGCCCCCGGCCGGGCCTCGCCTGCTTGAATCGCCTCGGCGTCGCCCTCTCTTCCTGCGTTCGGTCATCGCAGACGTCGATTTGAAGTTGTATTGATGACGGTTGGCTCTATGATCGACACGGAAACGGCGAGCCTCCGCGATGGATCCGCAGATTTCGAAGACCGCAGGCATTGAGCTGCTCAGGAAGCGAATTGACGAAGTCGCCGATCTGGAGCGCGACGCCATCAACCGCGGCGCCGTCGCCGCTGCGCGCAAGAAAGATGATTTCTACCTGCGTTGCCAGCTTCTCGACGGCGATATCCGGCATGCGATCGACCTGACATTCGGCTCCGACCGCGTGGAATCCGGATTTTACCGCGAAGGCCTGCCGGAATTTGCCGTCATTTACGAGGCCTATATCAAGTCGGGATTCCTAATCGAAGACGCCGAACATATTTCGTCTGCGATCAACCTTTTCGAATCTCCCCGCGTGCCGCTGATCGAGTTTTTTGGCGACAATTTCTTGGTTGCGAGACGCAAGCTCAATCATGCCGTCAAGCGACTGGAGGAAAGCATGGCTGCCGATCGCTCCCCCGACTCACCGCAAGCCGTCCGGGCGATGGATGCGGACATCGCCGGAAGTCCGCTGCGCCGGGCATTCATCGTTCACGGGCATGACGATGCCGCTCGCCATGCGGTCGCTCGATTCCTGGAACGCAGCGGCTTTGAAGTCATCATTTTGCAGGAAAGAGCCAATGAGGGACGGACCGTCATCGAGAAATTCGAGCTCAATTCGGATGTCGGGTTTGCCGTCATCCTGATGACACCGGACGATGTCGGCGGCAAGGACGCCGGCAAATTGCGGGCCCGCGCCCGCCAGAACGTGGTGTTTGAACTCGGCTACTTTATCGGCCGCCTTGGCCGCAAACGCGTGATGGCGCTGCGCAAGGGCGACATCGAATTTCCGTCCGACTTTCTCGGCGTGGTCTGCGAGCCCATCGATGAACATGGGGGGTGGAAACTGCGGCTGGCGAACGAACTCGTCAGCGCAGGCTTCGAAATCGACTGGAAAAAGGCGATGAGCTAATCGGCGCCCCCGCCGCACTACTCCGCCGCGGTCACCGTCGCGGCGGGCACCGCCGTGCCCGCGCCGTAGCGCTGGTCGATATAGTCGATCACCATGGCCTTGAAATCGGTGGCGATGTTGGGACCGCGCAGGGTCTTGAACTTCTTGCCGTCGACGAATACCGGCGCCGCCGGGGTTTCGCCGGTGCCGGGCAGCGAGATGCCGATATCGGCGTGCTTGGATTCGCCGGGACCGTTGACGATGCAGCCCATGATGGCGACGTTGAGCGATTCGACCCCGGGATAGCGCGACTTCCAGCTCGGCATCTCGTCGCGGATGAAATCCTGGATCGAGCGCGCCAGTTCCTGGAAGGTGGTCGAGGTGGTGCGGCCGCAGCCCGGGCAGGCCGCCACCAGCGGCACGAAGGTGCGGAAGCCCATGGTCTGCAGCAGTTCCTGCGCGACCTGCACTTCCAGCGTGCGGTCGCCGCCGGGTTCCGGGGTCAGCGAAATCCGGATGGTGTCGCCGATGCCGTCCTGCAGCAGGATGCCGAGCGCCGCGGACGAGGCCACGATGCCCTTCGATCCCATGCCGGCCTCGGTGAGGCCGAGATGGATCGCATAATCCGAACGCGCCGCCAGTTCCCGGTAGACCGCGATCAGGTCCTGCACCGCCGACACCTTCGCCGACAGGATCATGCGGTTCTTCGGCAGCCCGATTTCTTCCGCGCGCGCCGCCGACAGCAGCGCCGACTGAACCATTGCCTCCCGCGTCACCGCGCGGGCATCCATCGGCTCGGGGGATTTGGCGTTGTCTTCCATCAGCCGGGTCAGCAGTTCCTGGTCGAGCGAACCCCAATTGGCGCCGATCCGCACCGTCTTGTTGTTCTTGATCGCGATCTCGACGATGTCGGTGAACTGGCTGTCGCGCTTGTTCTTGAAGCCGACATTGCCGGGATTGATGCGGTATTTGTCCAGCGCCTCGGCGCAGGCCGGATGCTCGGCCAGCAGCTTGTGGCCGATATAATGGAAATCGCCGATCAACGGCGTGGTGATGCCGCGCTTGCGCAGGGCATCGCGGATATGCGGCACCGCGGCGGCAGCCTCGTCGCGGTCGACGGTAATGCGCACCAGTTCGGAACCGGCCCGCGCCAGCGCGGCGATCTGCGCCACGGTGCCGGCGATATCGGCGGTGTCGGTATTGGTCATCGACTGCACCACGATCGGCGCGCCCCCGCCGACGGCGACATTGCCGACCATGACCTGCGTGGTGGTGTGCCGGGCCTTGGGTCCGGCGACGTCGTTCTGCAGCGGTTTTTCCAGTTTGTTCATGGGGTCCCAAATATCAGGTTTTGGTGACATTCAGCAATGGATCAATCGGCGCCGGAACCCCCGGGGCCGGCCGGTTGACCAGATAAAGCCCGGCAATCACCAGCAGGGCCGCGGCGCCGAACACCGGGGTCAGGGTGTCATGCATGATGAAATAGCTAGCCACCACGCCAAACAAAGGGGTGATGAAGGTGAATGCCGACAATTTGCTGGCGGAATAGGTCCGGACCAGCCCAAACCACAGCAGGAAGGTCAATCCGACCACCCAGACCGCCTGGTAGGCCATCAGCGACAGCGCCAGCGGGCCGGGAACCCGGCGGAGGGTTTCGCCCGAAATCCACGCCGCCAGCCCGAGAATCGGGATCGACAGCGCCACCTGGTAGCCCAGCGCCTTTTCGGGGGGCGCCCGCAGCAGCGGCGTCGCCTTCACGATCAGCGTGGTCGCCGCCCACATGGCGGCGCCGCCGACGATCAGGAGGTCGCCGAGCAGCACGCTGGCATCGACATCGGGCTGCGGAACGCCGATCGCCAGCGCCACGCCGGCAAAACTCAGCGCCAGCCCGCCCCATTGCCACGGGCGCAGCCGCTCGCCGAGAAACTGATAGGAGCCGAGGGCGACAAAAAACGGCGCGGTGTAGAGCAGCACCACCGCGCGCGCCGCCGATGTCAGCAGCAGGCCGCGGTAGATCATGACGAATTCGAGCCCGAACAGCACGCCCGCGAAAAGGCCGGCGCCCAGCGTGCCGTCGCGCGCGAACAGCTTCACGCCACGCAGCCGCGCGATCAGCAGCAGCACCGGCAATGCGCCGGCGGAACGGATGGTGGCCTGCAGCATCGGCGGAATATCGGGCAGCGCGAGCTTGACCGCGATCTGGTTGAAGCCCCAGCTCAGGCACAGCATCAGCATCAGGGCGGCGGCGCCCGGGCTGAGCGGGCGCCCGGCCGAGGGCAATGTTTGATCTGGCGGCATGGATCCTCGTGGCCGGCTTGTCGCCGTGTTATTTCTGGCAGTGCGCGCAGGTGCCGGTGATTTCGACGACGGACAGTTTTGGCGCAAAGCCGGTGGCGCGCGCCGCGGCGTTGAGCCCCTGGGCCGCCGGCGCCGCCGCGATTTCGCCGACCGAGCCGCAGGCGTCGCAGATCAGGAACGCCACCATCGCCGCCGCGTCATGGTCGTGGGCGCAGGCCAGATAGGCGTTGCGGCTTTCGATGCGGTGAACCAGGCCGTTCTCCATCAGGAAATCCAGCGCCCGGTACACCGTGATCGGCGCCGGCCGCGGCATCGATTTCGCAAGCGCGTCGATCACCTCGTAGGCGCCGAGCGGACGGTGGCTGGACAGCAGCGCCTGCAGCACCTGGCGCCGGATCGGGGTGAATTTCTGCGCCCGCTGCTGGCAGACCCGTTCGGCATGGACGATCGCGTCCGCGGTGCAGCGGCCGTGATCGTGATCGGGCGCGGGAAATGTCGGCTTGGCCAGGGTCATCGCGGCAGGGTGTAGCATTTTGGCGGACAATCCCAAACCCCGTGCCGGCCTGGGCCCCGCCCGGAACCCGAGCCATGTGCAGCCCGCGGGTCAGCCTTTCGCCAACGCGCCATGCGGTATTCATAAGCTAGCTTATAATATCGCATGCTTATGGAGGCGGCCGGGCGCTTCCTCCCGGGGCTTGGACCGGGGTGGCCGAAGGGGCCGCTTTTTTCACGAATATTGAACACGATGTGCCCTATGCCCCGCAGTTCGGTCGACATGAATTTCCTGTTCACGCTGGGCGAATTGCAGCGGCTGGTGCGGCTTTATGCCGACAAGCAGGCCGCCCGCTTCGGCATTACCCGCGCGCAATGGGCGGTGCTGGCCAAGGTGGAACGCACCGAGGGCCTGAAACAGTCGGAACTCGCCGAACAGATGGAAATGCAGCCGATCACGCTGACCCGGCTGATCGACCGGCTCTGCGACAATGGCTGGATCGAGCGCCGCGGCGACGAGACCGACCGCCGCGTCAACCGGCTCTATCTGCGCAAGGCGGCCCGTCCGCTGCTCGGCAAACTGAGCGGGCTGCGCTCCGAGCTGACGGCGGCGGCGCTCGAAGGCATCAATCCGGCCGACGCCCACCGCCTGCTCACCCAATTGGAAGCGATCAAGGAAAACGTCCGCCATGCGATCCAGAATCCGGCAGGCGAACCGCCACGGAAGGAACCGCGCTATGGCTGATCCGGTACTGAAATTCCCGCCCGAACAGAAGGGCGAACCGTCGCGCACGCCGCCGGCAAAAATGGCCGCCCAGCCGCGCCGCCGATTGATGGCCGGCCTGCGGCGTTACCGTCGCGTGCTGCTGCTGGTGGTGCTGCCGCTGGCCGCGCTGCTCGGCGGGCTCGTATTCTATCTCGACGGCGGCCGCTACGTGACTACCGACGACGCCTATGTCGGCGCCCAGAAGGTTCTGATCACGCCGGACATCTCCGGCAAGATCGAAAAGGTGGTCGTGGTCGAGGGACAGCGCGTCAAGCAGGGCGACGTGCTGTTCGAGATCGATCCGGTGCCGTTCCAGCTCGCGGTGCAGCAGGCCCGGGCCACGCTCGAGCAGGCCCGCACCACCTGGGACAATCTGAAGGCCAACATCAGGATTTACGATGACATGGCCGAGCTGATGCGCAAGGGCGTCGACCTCAAGCAGCACGATGTCGACCGCAAATCGACGCTTGCCAAGAGCAATTTCGGCTCCCAGCTCGACCTCGACAATTCGTCGACCGCTCTGGTGACCGCGCAGGCGGAGCTCGAATTCGTCAAGCAGCAGACCTCCAGCGCCAAGACCCAGTTGCTCGGCAATCCCGACCTGCCGCTGGAGCAGTTCCCGCCCTATGTGCTGGCCAAGGCCGCCCTGGACCAGGCCGAGCGCAACCTCGACCACACCGAGATGCGCGCGCCGATCGACGGCATTGCGACCCAGGTCGACCAGATCCAGCTCGGCCGCTTCGTGGTGGCCGGCACGCCGGTATTCAGCGTCATCGACACCGCGAAACCCTGGGTCGATGCCAATCTGAAGGAATCCGATTTCACCTACGTCGCGGTCGGCCAGACCGTCGCCATCGACGTCGATGCCTTTCCCGACCATGCCTTCAAGGGCACCATCGGCTCATTGAGCCCCGGCACCGGGGCGCAGTTCTCGATCCTGCCGCCGCAGAACGCCACCGGCAATTTCGTCAAGGTGGTGCAGCGGGTGCCGGTACGAATTTATTTCGACAGCAACGACAAGTTCGTCCGCAAGCTGAAGGCCGGCATGAGCGCCTATACCACGATCGACACCGGCCATCGCCGCTCGCTCGCCGCGCTGTTCGGCTTTTCGCCGGCGGTGGCGGAGCAGGACTAGCCGGCCATGACCACGATGGCCGCCTCGCCGATCGCCGTTCCCGGCCTGCGCCGCAACATGGTGACGATCTGCGCCATGACCGCGACCATCATGCAGGCGCTGGACACCACCATCGCCAATGTCGCGCTGCCCTACATGCAGGGCAGCCTGTCGGCGTCGCAGGACCAGATCAACTGGGTGCTGACCTCCTATATCGTCGCCGCCGCGATCATGACCGCGCCGGTCGGCTGGATCGCCAACCGGTTCGGCCGCAAGCGCATCTTCATCCTGTGCTCCGGCGGCTTCACCGTCGCCTCGGTGATGTGCGGGGTAGCGCAGGACATCAACCAGATGGTGCTGTTCCGCCTGCTGCAGGGCGTGTTCGGCGCCGCGCTGGTGCCCTTGTCGCAGGCGGTGATGCTGGATTCCTACGCGCTGCACGAGCGCGCCAAGGCGATGTCGATCTGGGGCATGGGCGTGATGATGGGCCCGATCATGGGGCCCTCGCTCGGCGCCTGGCTGACCGAGACCTATTCCTGGCACTGGGTGTTCTTCGTCAACATCCCGTTCGGCATCTTCACCGTGCTCGGCCTGCTGGTGTTCATGGACGAGACCCGCAAGGACCTGTCGATGCGCTTCGACTGGTTCGGGTTCGCCGCCCTGGCGATCGGCATCGGCAGCCTGCAGGTCGCGCTCGACCGCGGCGAGCAGCAGGGCTGGCTCGAATCCAACGAGATCATCGGCGAGTTGATCGTCGCGCTCGTCGGGTTCTACTATTTCTTCGCCCATTCGCTCACCACCGCCAAGCCGTTCATCCAGTTCGCGATCTTCAAGGACAAGAATTTCATCGGCGGCTGCGTGTTCATGGCGGTGATGGGCCTGGTGCTGTTCTCGACGATGGCGGTGTCCTCGCCGTTCCTGCAGAACGTGATCGGCTATCCCATCATCACCGCCGGCCTGCTGCTGGCGACGCGCGGCTGCGGCACCTTCGTGGCCATGATGCTGGTCGGCCGCCTGATGCGCTATGCCGAGGCGCGCACCCTGATCATTTCCGGCCTCAGCCTGACCTGCCTGTCGCTGTTCTACATGACCGGCTGGACCGATCAGACCGACGTCCAGAGCATCGTCGTCGTCAGCATCGTGCAGGGCTTCGGCTTCGGCCTGGTGTTCGTGCCGCTCTCGACGGTGGCGTTCCTGACGCTGCCCAACCACCTGCGCACCGACGGCACCTCGATGCTGACCCTGATGCGCAACGTCGCAAGCTCGATCGGCATTTCCATCATGATCGCGCAGCTGACCGAAGGCGGACGGCGGGTCTACGCGGTGCTGAACGAAAACATCACCCCGTTCAACCACGCCATGCAGATGCCCAACGTGCGCGGCATCATCGACATGTCGACCGATACCGGCCGCGCCATGATGGACGTGATGGTCGGCATCCAGGCGCAGATCATCGCGTTCTCGCAGGACTACCAGATGGTGATGCTGTTTACGCTGTGCGTGATCCCGCTGGCGATCATGATCGGCTCGACCAAGGCCGCATTGCGCAAGCAGGCGGTGGCGCCGGAACACGCGGTGATCGAGTAGCGGCGCGCCAGCTGCGTCGCGCGACCTCGCCCGGCAAAAAAGCGGGCGAGGTTGAGCAGCGGCCGCTCAGATGTCGAAAAATGCCGTCTCGTCGTCGCCCTGCAGGCGGATGTCGAAACGATAGACCGCGTTGCCCGAGCCGGGCTGGCGCGCCGCGATCAGGGTGCCGCGGCGGTCGGCGGGCACCAGCGCCAGCACCGGATCGGCGGCGTTCAGTGCCTCGCCGTCGAAATAGATCCGGCTATAGAGCTGCAGCAGCATGCCGCGCGCGAAGATCGCCAGCAACAGGTGCGGCGCCTGCGGCTTGCCGTCGGGATCCGGCACCGAGCCCGGCCGGATGGTGTCGAAGCCGTATTCGCCGTTCGGATCGGTGCCGCAGCGGCCAAAACCCTTGAACGAGGAATTGGGCAGGGCCCGCTTGTCCTGCGGGTCGCTGAAGCGGCCCTGCGCATCGGCCTGCCAGATCTCCAGCATGCAATCCGGAACCGGCTGGCCGTCGCCGTCGAACACCCGGCCCTCGACCCGGATCCGCTCGCCGGAGGCGTCGGGGGTCACGAGGTTGCTGGAGAAGGCGTCGTTCCAGTCATATTTGCCGGTCGGCGTCAGCCCGTATTTGAAGAACGGGCCGACGGTCTGCGACGGCGTGATGCCTTTTACGCTGCTCTGCTGCACTATTTTGTCTCCATCGGCGTGGCGTTGCGGCCGCGCAGCACAATGTTGAAGCGGTAGCACAGCGCCCATTCCGGCTGGGTGTTTTCCAGGTCGAAAGCCGACACCATGCGCATCCGCGCGTTTTCGTCCGGCACCGAATTGAAGATCGGGTCGAATTCGAACAGGGGGTCGCCGGGAAAATACATCTGGGTCACCAGCCGCGAAATGAAGGCATGGCCGAACACCGAGAAATGGATGTGGGCCGGCCGCCAGGCGTTGTGATGGTTGCCCCACGGATAGGCGCCGGGCTTGACGGTGACGAAGCGGTAATAGCCCGCGGCATCGGTCTTGGCGCGGCCGGCGCCGGTGAAATTCGGATCGAGCGGCGCCGGATGCTGGTCGACCACATGGATGTAGCGGCCGCAGGCATTGGCCTGCCAGAGCTCGACCAGCGCATGCGGCACGCCGCGGCCGTCCTCATCCAGCACATGGCCGTGGACGATGATGCGCTCGCCGAGCGGTTCGCCCTTGTGCTGGGTGGTGAGGTCGGAATCGTTCTCGCGCACCGTCTCGTGGCCGTAGACCGGCCCGGTCAATTCCGACAGCGTGTGGCGCATCAGGATCAGCGGCTTCTGCGGCGACCGCTTGATCGTGCTGCGGTAGGCCGGCGACAACCGCGCCGGATGCGCCGCATTGCTCGCGATGGGATAGCTGAGTGTCATCTTGTTATCCTGTGTTGCAGTGCCTCATGGTGAGGAGGCGGTTCTCGGCGCCGTCCCGAACCATGAAGGGTTCACAATTCATCCTTCGAGACGCGGCCAAGCCGGCCGCGCCTCAGGATGAGGGCCATCCTCAGTTCAGCTTCTCGATCGCCATCGCCACGCCTTGGCCGACGCCGACGCACATGGTGGCCAGCGCGCGCTTGCCGCCGCGCTTCTCCATGCCGTGCACCGCGGTCATCGCCAGCCGCGCGCCGCTCATGCCGAGGGGATGGCCGAGCGCGATGGCGCCGCCATGCGGGTTGACGAAATCGGCGTCGTCCGCGACGCCGAGCTGGCGCAAACAGGCGATGCCCTGCGAGGCAAAGGCTTCGTTGAGCTCGATCAGATCGAAATCGCTGATCTTCAGCCCCAGCCGCTCCATCAGCTTGCGCGTCGCCGGCACCGGGCCGATGCCCATGATGCGCGGCGGCACCGCGGCCGAGGCAAGGCCGAGAATCCGCGCCCGCGGCGTCAGGCCGTGCTTCTTCACCGCCGCCTCGGAAGCCAGGATCATCGCGGCCGCGCCGTCATTGACGCCGGACGCATTGCCGGCGGTGACCGTGCCGGGATTGCGCACGATCGGCTTCAGCCTGGCGAGGCCCTCGAGCGTGGTTTCGGGGCGCGGATGTTCGTCCCTGTCGACGCTGGTCGGACCGGCCTTGCCGCCGGGCACCGCGACGGCGGTGATCTCCTCGGCAAAATAGCCCGACGCGATCGCCTGCCCGGCGCGCTGCTGCGAACGGATCGCGAAGGCGTCCTGATCGGCGCGCGACACCTGGAATTCCTCGGCGACGTTCTCGCCGGTCTCCGGCATCGCGTCGACGCCGTATTGCGCCTTCATCAGCGGATTGATGAAGCGCCAGCCGATGGTGGTGTCGTAGATCTCGGCCGAACGCGAAAACGCTTCCGACGCCTTGCCCATCACGAACGGCGCCCTTGTCATCGATTCGACCCCGCCGGCGATGGCGAAATCGATCTCGCCGGCGCGGATCGCGCGCCCGGCGGCGCCGACGGCATCGAGCCCGGAAGCGCACAGCCGGTTGAGCGTGAGCCCGGGAACCGTTTCCGGCAGGCCCGCCAGCAACAGCGCCATCCGCGCGACGTTGCGGTTGTCCTCGCCGGCCTGGTTGGCGCAGCCGAAATAGACCTCATCGACCGCGGACCAGTCGAGCCCGGGATGCCGTGCCATCAGGGCCTTGATCGGGGCGGCGGCCAGATCGTCGGCGCGCACCTTGGCCAGCGAACCGCCGAAGCGGCCGATCGGGGTCCGGACGGCATCGCAAACAAACACATCACCCATCGAATCTCTCCCGAAAAGCCGCACCGCGCTGGATCGTGCTGAATTGACGCGAGTTTTAAGAGCGGCCACGCGGCAGGTCAATTGATCGGTTGGCTGCAGCGCTGCGTTGGCGCGAGGTCGGTCATGCCGATACGTCCGGGGTCGCACGGGATCAGGCGCGGCGGAGGTGGAAAACCCGATTCACCGCGGCAAACCGATAGGACCCGGCGGCAAAATTTTGTAGTTTGCCGCCACAATGACGATCCAGCAGCCTTTTCCGCAAGCATCCGACGCCACCCCGGCCGCCGAGGCGGCGCGCGTCACGCCGATGATGGAGCAATACCTCGAGATCAAGGCCGCCCATCCCGGGCTGCTGCTGTTCTACCGGATGGGCGACTTCTACGAACTGTTCTTCGAGGATGCCGAAATCGCCTCCAGGACGCTCGGCATCGTGCTGACGAAACGCGGCAAGCATCAGGGCCTGGACATCCCGATGTGCGGCGTCCCGGTGGAGCGCTCCGAGGACTATCTGCACCGGCTGATCGCGGCAGGCCATCGCGTCGCGGTCTGCGAGCAGACCGAGGATCCGGCCGCGGCGCGGGCCCGCGGCAACAAGAGCGTGGTGCGCCGCGGCGTGGTGCGTCTGGTGACGCCGGGCACGCTGACCGAAGACACCCTGCTCGACGCCAGGGCCAACAATTACCTGCTGGCGATCGCGCGGGGCCGCGCCTCGGCGGGAGCCGACCGCATCGGGCTGGCCTGGATCGACATTTCGACCGCGGAATTCATCGTCACCGAATGCGCGGCCGGCGAGCTCGCGGCGACGCTTTCGCGCATCAACCCCCATGAAGTGATCGTCACCGACGCGCTGTATGGCGATCCCGATCTCGGAGCCCTGCTGCGGCAATTGCCGGCGGTGACGCCCTTGACCCGCGACGTGTTCGACAGCTCGACCGCGGAACGGCGGCTGTGCGATTATTTCGCCGTCGCCACCATGGACGGCCTCAGCGCGATGTCGCGGCTGGAGGCGACCGCCGCTGCCGCCGCGGTCACCTATATCGACCGCACCCAGGTCGGCCGGCGCCCGCCGCTGGCGCCGCCGGCGCGGGAAGCCGCCGGCACCACCATGGCGATCGATCCCGCCACCCGCGCCAATCTCGAGCTGACGCGCACGCTGGCCGGCGAACGCCGGGGATCGCTGCTCGACGCCATCGATTGCAGCGTCACCGCGGCCGGCTCGCGCCTGCTGGCCCAGCGGCTGGCGGCGCCGCTCACCGACAGCGCCGCGATCGCCCGGCGGCTCGACGGCATCGCGGCCTTCGTCGCCGACCCGGCCGCGCGCGACGACATTCGCAGCACGCTGCGCGCCGCCCCCGACATGTCGCGCGCCCTGGCGCGATTGTCGGTGGGACGCGGCGGCCCGCGCGACCTCGCCGGCCTGCGCGACGGCATCGTGGCCGCCGACGCCGCGCTGGCGCGGCTGGCCCGGCTCGAGGATCCGCCGGCGGAGGTGCTGGCGGTGATGGCGGCGCTGCGCCGGCCGTCGCGCCAGCTCGCGGAGGAATTCGAGCGCGCGCTGGCCGAACAGCTGCCGCTGATCAAGCGCGACGGCGGCTTCGTGCGCGAAGGCTATGAAACCGTCCTCGACGAGACCCGCAGCCTGCGCGACGCCTCGCGGCTGGTGGTCGCCGCGATGCAGGCGCGCTATGCCGAGCTGACCGGCGTCAAGGGCCTCAAGATCCGCCACAACAACGTGCTCGGCTATTTCGTCGAGGTCACGGCGCAGCATGGCGACAGGCTGATGACGCCGCCGCTCAATGCGAGCTTCATCCACCGCCAGACCCTGGCCGGCCAGACCCGCTTCACCACGGCCGAACTCGGCGAGATCGAGGCCAGGATCGCCAATGCCGGCGATCGCGCGCTCGGGCTGGAACTGGAAATCTTCGAGCGATTGAGCGCGATGGCCGCCGAGGCCAGCGACGACCTGCGCGCCGCCGCGCACGCCTTCGCGCGGCTCGACGTCGCCACCGCGCTGGCGAAACTCGCGGTCGACGACAATTATGTCCGGCCCGAGGTCGATGCATCGCTCGGCTTCTCGATCGAGGGGGGCCGCCATCCGGTGGTCGAACAGGCGCTGAAGCGCGACGGCCATCCGTTCATCGCCAACAACTGCGACCTGTCGCCCCCGCAAGCGGGGGCGGGCAAGGCCGGGGCTGGGCAGATCTGGCTGATCACCGGCCCCAACATGGCGGGCAAATCGACCTTCCTGCGGCAGAATGCGCTGATCGCGCTGATGGCGCAGACCGGCTGCTTCGTGCCGGCGAAGCGGGCGCGGATCGGGATCGTGGACCGGCTGTTTTCGCGGGTCGGCGCCGCCGACGACCTGGCCCGCGGCCGCTCCACCTTCATGGTGGAGATGGTGGAAACCGCGGTGATTCTCAACCAGGCCAGCGAACGATCGCTGGTGATCCTCGACGAGATCGGCCGCGGCACCGCGACGTTCGACGGCCTGTCGATCGCCTGGGCGGCGATCGAGCACCTGCACGAGAGCAATCGCTGCCGCGCGCTGTTTGCGACCCATTACCACGAACTCACCGCGCTGTCGGCCAAGCTGCCGCGGATGTTCAACGTCACGGTGCGGGTCAAGGAATGGCAGGGCGACGTGGTGTTCCTGCATGAAGTGCTGCCGGGCTCGGCCGACCGCTCCTACGGCATCCAGGTGGCAAAGCTCGCCGGCCTGCCGGCGCCGGTGATCGCGCGGGCGAAATCGGTGCTGGCCAAGCTGGAGGCGCAGGATCGCGGCCAGACGGCGCGGGCGCTCGCCGACGACCTGCCGCTGTTCGCGGTGCCGTCGCGCGCCGCTGCCGAACCGGCGCCGCCGAGCGAGGCCGAACGGCTGGTCGAGGCGGTGAAGGCGCTGGATCCGGACGAAATGTCGCCGCGCGACGCGCTGGAGGCGCTGTATGCGTTGAAGGCGAAATTGCCCAGGCCATAGCTAGCGCGCCAGCCGTCGTCGCCCGTTCCACCACAGAGCGAGATTCCAGCTCACGGCGCTCGCCAGCGCCAGGCTGAGCCCGATCGCCGAGCCGAAGCGCAGCGCCGCGACATGCAGCACCGCGATCGCGACGCCGAGCCCCATCAGGCCCCAGCCGCTGTTGGCGATCACCGCCGCGGTCGGCCGGCCGCCGATCCGCGGATGCAGGATCAGCATCATGCTGGTGAACACCACCGGAAACAGCGCGATCATGCCGCTGATATCGGGGCCGACCCAGCCCGACAGCGTGACGACACTCGCCACCAGGGCCGCGACCAGCGCCGCCCGCAGCGGGATATCGTACCAGCGCCGGGTGATCGGCGGCATCTTGACGTGGCGGAAGCGCCGCAGCAGCGGCAGGCAGATCGCGAACGCCACCGCATTGGCCAGCAGCCCGCCGGCGAGCGTCCAGTGCACGCTTCGCACCAGCGCCGCCAGCGCGATCCAGACCGCAACCGCCGCCGACCAGCTGACCGCGGCACTGCGGCGTTGCGCCAGCACCACATAGACGAGGCCGAGAACGATGGTCGCGGCATTGACCGGCAGGCTTGCGAGCGCGCCTTCGGCGATGAACGCCGGGCCGTGATCGAGCGCGAGAAACACGTAAGAGGGCCCTGCCGAAATCGGCAAGGTGGCGACCAGCGCGCCGATCACCGGCCCCGAGCGCTCGGTGACGACGGAGGCCGTCACCACGAACGCGGCGGTCACCGCCATGCGCAGCGCCAGCGTCAGGATGAAAGCGAGGTCGGGGGACATGGGGGCTTCTCTTACCCTCCCCCTCCAGGGGAGTGTGAAGAGAGAATCACGCCCTTTGCATCGTCACCGAGACCTTCGGGCCGTGCTTGATGGTCTGGTAGACCACGCAATAGCGCTCGGTGAGTTTCAGCAGCAGGTCGAGCTTGTCCTGTGGCGCCGGCGTATCGACGTCGAAACGCAGGCGGATCTCGGCAAACCCGACCGGCGTCTCCTTGTCGACGCCGAGCGTGCCGCGGAAATCGAGATCGCCCTCGGCGGTCACGCTGGCCGCCGTCAGCGGCAGCTCGAGCGCGGTCGCGACCGATTTCAGGGTCACCCCGGCGCAGGCGACCAGCGCCTCGAGCAGCATGTCGCCGGAGCATAATTCAAGCCCGGAACCCCCGGTGGCCGGATGCAGGCCGGCGATCGCCAAGGCGCGGCCGGTCTCGACCTTGCAGGCGATGCCCTCGTTCTCGAGCGAGCCCCTGGCGGTCAGCGTGATCATCGCCGACTTCGGATCGGTCCTGTAGCGCTCCTTGATCGGGGCCTGGGTGGCGCGGAGTTCGGCGGCGTCCATGAGTTCCTCCAGAAGATTGAGCTTGTTCGGAACAGCCTATGGTCGGATGTAATGAAAGACGGCGCCGATGTCATCACCACATCGCTTCGCCGGTGCTCCCGGTCGATGCAGCACACGGCGATTCGAGCGATCCGTTGCGGCGCGGGCCGGTTCGGCAGCATCCGCGTCAATGCGAACGGGCAGGCCCGAGGGCTCAAAATCGGCGTATTCTTTCAATGCGTTAAGAGAGCGCCGATAAGATCCGGCGAAAGCCGCGCGCCGAGCACAGCCTTGCCGCAAGCCGGCGCCGGACGGCATGGACCTGCTATGATCCCGCGAATGTTCCGTGACAGCGTCCGCGCCGTCCGATATCCGGGTAGGTCATGGACAGTGTTTTGTTAGCCGCCCGCCCCGAGGCCGACCAGCGTTTCGATACCGCGCGGATCACCGCCGCGGTCGATGCGCTCGCCGCCAAACATGCCGGACGCGAGGACGTGTTTCGCGCCGCCGTGGCCCAGCTGTTGAAGGCCGAGATGATCGAGGCCCGCGCGGTCGCGCAGGCGGTGCTGTTGAAGGATCGTCACGGCCGGCGCTGCGCCGAGCGATTGTGTGTCGTCCAGGACGAGATCATCCGTATCCTGTTCGCCGCCGCCACCCGCCATCTCTATCATTCGCCGATTCCTTCCGGCGCCGAACGCATGGCCGTGGTCGCCACCGGCGGCTACGGCCGCGGGCTGATGGCGCCGGAATCCGACATCGATCTGCTGTTCATCCTGCCCTACAAGCAGACCGCGTGGGGCGAACAGGTCGCCGAGGCCATCCTGTATTGCCTGTGGGACATGGGGCTGAAGGTCGGTCACGCGACCCGTTCGGTCGATGAATCGATCCGGCAGGCGCGCGGCGACATGACCATCCGCACCGCGATCCTGGAGACCCGGTTCCTGACCGGCGACCGGCCGCTCTATGACGAGCTGGTGGCGCGGTTCGACCGCGAGGTGGTGCAGGGCACCGCCGCCGAATTCGTCACCGCCAAGCTCGCCGAGCGCGAAGAGCGCCACCGCCGCGCCGGGCAGTCGCGCTATCTGGTCGAACCCAATGTCAAGGACGGCAAGGGCGGCTTGCGCGACCTGCATACGCTGTTCTGGATCGCGAAATATGTCTACCGCGTGCGCGAGACCGACGAGCTGCTGGAACGCGGCGTGTTCGACGCGCAGGAATACCGCACCTTCCGCCGCTGCGCCGACTTCCTGTGGTCGGTGCGCTGCAATATCCATTTCTTCAGCGGCCGCGCCGAAGAGCGGCTGTCGTTCGACATCCAGCGCGAGATCGCGATCCGGCTCGGCTACACCTCGCATCCCGGCATGCAGGACGTCGAGCGCTTCATGAAACACTATTTCCTGGTCGCCAAGGATGTCGGCGATCTCACCGCGATCCTGTGCGCCAAGCTGGAAGACCAGCAGGCCAAGCCGGCGCCGGTACTCAGCCGCATGATGGCGCGGCTGCGGCCGAGCACGATCCGGCGTCGGGTGCCCGACAGCGACGATTTCATCATCGACAACAACCGCATCAATCTCGCCGCCCCCGACGTGTTCCGGCATGACCCGGTCAACCTGATCCGGATTTTTCGCCTCGCCCAGAAGAACAACCTGGCCTTCCACCCGGACGCGATGCGCACCGTGACGCGATCGCTGAAGCTGATCAACACCCAGCTGCGCGACGATCCGGAAGCCAACCGGCTGTTCATGGAAATCCTGACTTCGAACGACGCGGAAATCGTGCTGCGGCGCATGAACGAGACCGGCGTGCTCGGCCATTTCATTCGCGCCTTCGGCAAGATCGTGTCGATGATGCAGTTCAACATGTACCACCACTACACCGTCGACGAGCACCTGTTGCGCTGCGTCGGCTACCTGCAGGACATCGAACGCGGCGGCAACGAGGAATTCGCCGTCGCCAGCGACCTGATGCGCAAGATCCGGCCCGAGCACCGCGCGGTGATCTACATCACCACGCTGCTGCACGACATCGCCAAGGGCCGCCTGGAGGATCATTCGATCGCCGGCGCCAAGGTGGCGCGGCGGCTGTGCCCGCGGCTCGGATTCAACGCCGCCGACACCGAACTGGTGGCCTGGCTGATCGAACAGCACCTGACCATGTCGACGGTGGCGCAGTCGCGCGACCTGTCGGACCGCAAGACCATCGAGAATTTCGCCGCGGTGGTGCAATCCGTCGAACAGATGAAGCTTTTGACGATCCTGACCACCGCCGACATCAGGGGCGTCGGTCCCGGGGTCTGGAACGGCTGGAAGGCGCAGCTGCTGCGCACGCTGTATTACGAGACCGAGCCGGTGCTGACCGGCGGCTTCTCGGAGGTCAATCGCGCCCAGCGCATCAAGGTGGCGCAGGCGGAATTCCGCGCGGCGTTCACCGAATGGCCGGAGCAGGAACTCAACGCCTATCTGGCGCGGCATTATCCGGCGTACTGGCTCAAGGTCGAACTGCCGCGCAAGATCCGCCATGCCCGCTTCCTGCGCGCCAGCGAACAGGCCGGCCACAAGCTCGCCATCAATGTCGGTTTCGACGAGGCCCGCGGCGTCACCGAACTGACCATCCTGGCGGTGGATCATCCCTGGCTGCTGTCGATCATCGCCGGCGCCTGCGCCTCGGCGGGCGGCAACATCGTCGATGCGCAGATCTACACCACCACCGACGGCCGCGCGCTCGACACCATCGCGATCTCCAGGGAATACGACCGCGACGAGGACGAGGGCCGGCGCGCGACGCGGATCGGCGAGATGATCGAGGACGTGCTGGAAGGCAAATTGCGGCTGCCCGAAGTGGTGGCGCGGCGCGCCGCCGGACGCGGCAAGGCGCGCCCGTTCGTGGTCGAGCCGGAAGTGACCATCAACAACCAGTGGTCGGACCGCTACACGGTGATCGAGGTGTCCGGCCTCGACCGCCCGGGCCTGCTGTACGAGCTGACCACCGCGATCTCGAAGCTCAACCTCAACATCGCCTCCGCCCATGTCGCGACCTTCGGCGAGCGCGCCCGCGACGTGTTCTATGTCACCGACCTGCTCGGCGCCCAGATCAACGCGCCGACCCGGCAGGCCGCGATCAAGAGCGCGCTGACCCACCTGCTCGCCAGCAGCGACGTGGCGGCGCAGCCGGCGGCGTGAACGGAAAAGGGTGAGTTGATCGGCGACAGGAGTCGACACATGCCCGTCCGGGCTCGGGGGAGCGCAACATGATCTGGATCGCCGATCTATTGGTGGCGCTGGTGGCCGTGCTGCATGCCTGTTTTCTGGTGCTGGAGATGTTTCTCTGGACCAGGCCGATCGGGCTGAAGACGTTTCACAACTCGATCGAGAAAGCCAGGGACTCCCAGGTACTGGCCGCCAACCAGGGATTGTACAACGGCTTTCTCGCGGCAGGTCTGGTCTGGGGACTGGCCGAGGGCCATGCAGCCTTCGCATTCCAGATCAAGCTGTTCTTCTTGCTGTGCGTGATGGTGGCCGGGATCTACGGCGCCGCGACCGTCAGCGGCCGGATTCTGCTGGTTCAGGCCGCGCCTGCCGCGATCGCGCTGATTCTGCTCTGGCTGGCGTGACATCGTTCACCTTGCCGGCCGGCATCGCCTTGCATTGCCCCATCCGTTCCTCCAGTATCCCGCGATGGCGACCGCCAAGGCCTTGAAAAGACCAGCGGATCAGACCGTCGGCTCAATCACGCATATGAGGGAAGCAACAGCATGAGGAACGGCATTTTTCATCTTGTCACCGCCACGGCGCTCGCGGTCGCGCTGTCGGCAACGTCAGCCAGCGCGCAAAAGAAATACGACACCGGCGCGACCGACACCGAGATCAAGATCGGCCAGACCGTGCCGTTCTCCGGGCCGGCCTCCCCTTACGCCAGCATCGGCAAGGCCCAGGCCGCCTACTTCAAGATGATCAACGACGCGGGCGGGATCAACGGCCGCAAGATCAACCTGATCCAGTATGACGATGCCTACAGCCCGCCCAAGGCCGTCGAGCAGGTGCGCAAGCTGGTGGAGAGCGACGAGGTCCTGCTGACCTTCCAGATCATCGGCACGCCCTCCAACGCCGCGGTGCAGAAGTACCTCAACCAGAAAAAGATACCGCAGCTGTTCGCCGCCACCGGCGCCTCCAAATTCACCGATCCGAAGAACTTCCCCTGGACGCTGGGCTTCAACCCCAACTACTTCGTCGAAGGCCGGATCTATGGCCAGTACATTCTGAAGCAGCATCCGAACGCCAAGGTCGGTATCCTCTATCAGAATGACGACCTCGGAAAAGACTATCTGAACGGCATCAAGGCCGGTCTCGGCGACAAGGCGGCGGCGATGATCGTGGCCGAGGCTTCCTACGAAGTGTCCGATCCGACCATCGATTCGCAGGTGCTCAAGATCAAGGATTCCGGCGCCGATCTGTTCTTCAGCGCGTCGACGCCGAAACAGGCCGCGCAGGCGATCAAGAAGATCGCCGAGCTCGGCTGGCATCCGGTCCACATCGTCGACATCAACGCAACGTCCGTCGGCGCCGTGCTGCAGCCTGCGGGCCTGGAGGCTTCCAAGGGCCTGATCAGCACCAATTACGGCAAGGATCCGCTCGATCCGACCTGGAAGGACGATGCCGGAATGAAGAAGTATTTCGACTTCATGGCGAAATATTATCCCGAGGGCGACAAGAACTCCAACTTCAACACCTACGGCTACAGCACCGCGCAGCTGATGGTTCATGTCCTCAGGCAGTGCGGCGACGACCTGACCCGGGCCAACGTGCTGAAGCAGGCCACCAACCTGAAGAACGTCAAGCTCGATCTGGCGCTGCCCGGCATCCTCGCCAACACCACGCCCGACGACTACCGGGTCAACCGGCAGCTGCAGATGATGAAGTTCAACGGCGAACGCTGGGAACTGTTCGGCCCGATCATCGAGGACACCGGCGCCGCCGGCTGACGTCGGCGCGAAGTCGGTCCTGAGCATCTGCCGGCGCCGTGCATCCACAGCGTCGGCAGATGACTTTTCAAAGCCGGCCAGGGCGCTCTCGCCCGGTAGGGTTAAGAGTGGCTGAATCCTATAACTATGAGGCACTTGCGGACCCGTCGCGAGGCCAGCATTAATCATCGCTTAACGCGGTTTTAAACCCCGCTCGCTAGGCTGCCGTATCGGGCGGCGTGAGCGTTTGCGTATGGCGTGGGGACGGAAGAAGGGCGGCGGACGCCGGGAGCCGCAGTTCGGGCTCGCCGCATCGCTGTCGGAATTGCGCCTCGGCCCGCAGGATCGGCTCGCCGCCGCCGACGACAAGCCGAAAAAAACCCGCAAGGCCCGTGACGCCGACGGCGACGGCGACGACGAGCCTCCGCGCGAGCGCAAGCCGCGCGCCAGCCGGGCCGGCAAAAAGCGCAAGTCCAGGGCGCGCGCCGGTTCGTTGCTTTACCGGCTGACTTACTGGGGCGCGGTGCTCGGCCTGTGGGCGGTGATCGCGCTGGTCGGCCTGATGGTCTGGGTCGGCGCGCATCTGCCCCCGATCCAGGCGCTGGAGATTCCGAAGCGCCCGCCGACCATCGAGATCGTCGGTCTCGACGGCAGCGTGCTGGCGACGCGCGGCGAAATGGCCGGCGCCAATGTCGCGCTGAAGGATTTGCCGCCCTATCTGCCGCAGGCGTTCATCGCCATCGAGGACCGCCGCTTCTATTCGCATTACGGCGTCGATCCGCTCGGCATCGCGCGCGCGGCGGTCGCCAACCTGCTGCACCGCGGCGTTTCGCAGGGCGGCTCGACGCTCACCCAGCAGCTCGCCAAGAACCTGTTTCTGACCCAGGAGCGCACGCTGCAGCGGAAACTGCAGGAGGTCGAGCTGGCGCTGTGGCTGGAGCGCAAGCATTCCAAGACCGAAATTCTCGAGCTCTACCTCAACCGTGTGTATTTCGGTTCCGGCGCCTATGGCGTCGAGGCGGCCGCGCAGCGCTATTTCGGCAAATCCGCCAGGAACGTCACGCTGGCGGAGGCGGCGATGCTGGCGGGCCTGGTCAAATCGCCGTCGCGGCTGGCGCCGAACCGCAATCCCGAGGGCGCCGAAAAGCGCGCCCAGATCGTGCTTGCCGCCATGGCGGACGCCAAATTCATCAGCGAAGCGCAGGCGCAGGCGTCGATCGGCCATCCCTCCTACACCTTCAAGCCGGCCGGCGCCGGCACCGTCAATTATGTCGCCGACTGGATCGGTGAAGTGCTCGACGACCTGATCGGCCAGATCGAAGTGAATATCGTGGTCGAGACCACCATCGATCCGAAACTGCAGGCGGTGGCCGAGGCCGCCGTGATCGACGAACTGGCGGCGAAAAGCGTGAAGTTCAACGTCAGCCAGGGCGCGCTGGTGGCGATGACTCCCGACGGCGCGGTGCGCGCCATGGTCGGCGGCCGCAATTACGCCGAGAGCCAGTACAACCGCGCGGTGACGGCCAAGCGCCAGCCGGGCTCGGCGTTCAAGCCCTTCGTCTATCTGACCGCGATCGAAGCCGGCCTGACGCCGGAGACGATCCGGCAGGACGCGCCGCTCGACGTCAAGGGCTGGAAACCGGAAAACTACAGCCACGAATATTTCGGCCCGGTGACGCTGACGCAGGCGCTGGCGATGTCGCTCAACACCGTTGCGGTGCGGCTCGGCCTGGAAGTCGGCGCCAAGAACGTGGTGCGCACCGCGCACCGGCTCGGAATTTCCTCGAAGCTCGAGGCCAATGCCTCGATCGCATTGGGCACTTCAGAAGTCTCGCTGACCGAACTGGTCGGTGCCTATGCGCCGTTCGCCAATGGCGGCTTCGGCGTCTCCCCGCATGTCGTGCTGAAAATCCGCACCGCCGAGGGCAAGGTGCTGTACACGCGGCCCGCCGACCAGCTCGGCCAGGTGATCGAACCGCGCAATGTCGCCATGATGAACAGCATGATGCAGGAAACCCTGCTCTCCGGCACCGCGCACAAGGCGGAGCTTCCGGGCTGGATGGCCGCCGGCAAGACCGGCACCAGCCAGGATTTCCGCGACGCCTGGTTCATCGGCTACACGGCCAATCTCGTCACCGGCGTCTGGCTCGGCAATGATGACAATTCGCCGACCAGGAAGGCCACCGGCGGCGGCCTGCCGGTCGAGGTCTGGACCCGCTTCATGAAAGTTGCCCATCAGGGCGTCCCGGTTGTGGCATTGCCGGGCTCGCAGCCAGCCGGCCTGATCTCGAACCTCGCCCAGGCCGCTTCACAAGTCAGCGCACCGGCTCCCACTGCGCCCGCGTCCGCCGGTAGCGCGGGCCGGCCGGCGCCGATCCGCACCTCGGTGCGCCCGGAAGCGGCCGGCGGCCTCGACGGCTGGCTGATACAAAGGCTGTTCGGGCGATAGCTGGACTTGAATTGCGCGGGAGCCACGCTGCTGATCCGGGCTCAGCGCAACAGCGTCGTGGTTTGGTCGCGGCTTGCGGCACGGCGCCAAAGGCGCCGCTCCGCGTCCATGACACGCGCGACAAAAGCGGCTCAGTCCTCGACCCCGTACCGGTGCAGATCGTTGCCGCAGGTGTCGAGCCAGGTCTTGGCCCGCCCGACGTGGCCGCAGACTTTTTCGACCACCTTCCAGAACCGCGCCGAATGGTTCATTTCGACGAGATGCGCCACTTCATGGGCGGCGAGATAGTCCAGCACATAGGGCGGTGCCAGGATCAGCCGCCAGGAGAACGACAACGACCCGGCCGAGGTGCAGGAACCCCAACGGCTCGACTGATCGCGGATCGACAGCCGCTTCACCTTGACGCCGAGCGCCTGGGCATAGCCGAGCGCGGCCTTGCTGAGCTCGCGGCGTGCCTCGCGCTTGAGGTAATCGTGCACCCGCCGTTCGATATGTTCCGCAGCGCCCGCGACGCAGAGAATCCGCTCGCCGCTGTCGCGGGTTTCGGTCCACACCGTGCCGCGGATGCCGGCGCGATGCACGATCCGGTGCGGAACACCGCGCAGCGGCAGCACGGTTCCCGGATTGAAGGGCGCTGCCTTTGGCAGGCGGCCGAGCCTTGCTGCGATCCAGCCGCCGTGACGCTGCGCGAAGTCCTTGGCCTCGGCGAGGGTGCCGCGCGGCGGCATGGTCAGGATCGCTTCGCGGTCGCTGGGATGGATGCGCAGGGTGTAGCGCCGCGCGCGGCGATGCCGGCGCAGCCTGATCGAATAGATTTGGGAGCCGTGCTTGACCAGAAGAGTCGAAGGTTCGGCGGGCCGCCGATAAAGAAGGGCGCGAGTGGCCATGTCTGAAATTCCGGGCATCAGGAGTTCGCCCGGATTCTGCCATATCCGCCGCCATTGAAATCGCTCGGCGCAAAAACAAATCATTTGCCCAATATACAGGGGCTGGCCGGCTACGCTGCCTCTATAGGATGGGGCTGCACCAAAATATTTGGCCCGAAAAAGGCTCCAGACCGGCCGGTTAAAGAGTGATTTTAAACTCACTTCTTCAGGGAGTCGCTAAATCCGGGTTTCTTCCGCTTAATTCAGGGGCTTACCTGCGGTCGAATCACCGCGCCATTCGCGCTCGCGCATCGGCACATGCGAAATCCGATGCGAAGTGCGCGGTTATTCAGCCGCCGTCACCAGCGTCGGCTTCACCGGCTTCAGATTCGCCGACGACAGCATGAAATCGGAGATGCGCGGCACGATTTCCGATTTGAAGCGGGAACCGTTGAAGACGCCGTAGTGGCCGACACCCTTTTGCACGTAGTGTACGCGGCGATCGTCTGGAATCGAACGGCACAGCCCGTGCGTGGCCTCGGTTTGCCCGAGACCCGAAATGTCGTCGTTCTCGCCTTCCACCGTCATCAGCGCCACCCGGGTGATCTTGGCCGGATCGACCAGCCTGCCGCGATGGGTCATCTCGCCCTTGGGCAAAGCGTGCTTGACGAACACGGTATCGACGGTCTGCAGATAATATTCCGCGCTGAGATCCATCACGGCGAGGTATTCGTCGTAGAAATCGCGGTGCTTGTCGACCAGATCGCCGTCGCCCTTCACCAGGTTCTTGAACAGTTCCTTGTGGGCGTCCATGTGGCGGTCGAGGTTCATGCTGATGAAGCCGTTGAGCTGCAGGAAGCCCGGATAGACGTCGCGCATCACGCCCGGATGCGGGAACGGCACCTTGGTGATGACGTGGCTGCGGAACCAGTCGATGCCGCGCTCGGCGGCGAGATTGTTGACGGCGGTCGGATTGCGGCGGGTATCGATCGGACCGCCCATCAGCGTCATCGAGACCGGGACGAACGGATCGTGCTCGGCCTCCATGATGGAAACCGCCGCCACCACCGGCACCGAGGGCTGGCACACCGCGACGACATGCATGTTGCCGCCGAGCATGTGCAGCATCTCGATCAGGTAATCGACATAGTCGTCGAGGTCGAAGCGGCCCTCGGTCAGCGGCACCATCCGGGCATCCGACCAATCGGTGATGTAGACCTCATGGGTCGGCAGAAAGGCCTCGACGGTGCCGCGCAGCAGCGTCGCATAGTGACCGGACATCGGCGCCACGATCAGCACCCGCGGCTGCGGCGCACGCAACGGCCGGGTCAGCTTGCGATCGAAATACAACAGCCGGCAGAACGGCTTTTCCCACACCACGCGAATCTCGATCGGGGTGCGGACGCCGTTGACCTCGGTGTCGTCGAGGCCCCATTCGGGCTTGCCGTAGCGGCGCGTGGTGCGCTCGAACACTTCGCAGCCGGCGGCGATGGATTTGCCGAGCTCGGTGTGCGACCACGGATTGAGCGGATTCTGAAACAGGATCTTGGTGGCATCGGTGACGGCGCGCGCCGGATTGAGCGACGCCTGCGCCATCTCGTACATCCAGTACATCGGCGTCGTCAGCGCCGGACTGCCTTCGGCCACCAGTGGCGGTGCACCGCCAAATTCACCAATCGGCATTTAGTCCTCAAGTCTCTTTTGCATCGCAGCATAGTGCCCAATGCGTAATAATGCGTCAATGCGCAGTTGGGTATATGTACGCATTAACTACGCGGCCGAAACGCCGAAGATCCCTCAAATCCGTGGCATTGGCCGGTTATTCCCCGCCCTGGATCAGCGAGCCGGCCCGGCGCGCACTCTGCAAAAGCGCAAGAAATATCGCAAATGACGCAATAAACAGCAGCCCATTGATCAGCAGCGCCTCGACCATCAGGTCGGCGCGAAACACATGGTCGGTCAGCAGCGCCCGCATCCCCTCGAACACATAGGTCGGCGGCAGCGACCAGGCGACGTATTGCAGCCAATGCGGCAGCACCGACACCGGATAATAGATGCAGGCCAGCGGCAACAGGCCGAACATCATGGTCCAGACGATGCTTTCGGCGCCGAGGCCGTTGCGCAGCACCAGCCCGGAGACGAAGATCCCGATCGACCAGCTGGTGAAGATCAGATTGCAGAAGAACGCGATCAGCGGCAGCCCGAAGCCGTACAGGTTGAAATCGAAAAAGATCATCGCCAGCAGCGTCATCGGGATGACCCCGATCGCCAGCCGGATCAGGCTCATCACCATCAGCGCGATCAGGAACTCGATCGGCCGCAACGGGCTCATCATCAGGTTGCCGAGATTGCGCGCCCACATTTCCTCCAGGAACGAGATCGAAAAGCCGAGCTGTCCGCGAAACAGGATGTCCCACAGGATCACCGCGCCGATCAGGGTGCCGCCGGCGCGGGCGAAGAACCCGGCATTCTGCGAGATGTAACTCTGCAGGAATCCCCAGGTGATGATCTGCAACGCCGGCCAATAGATCAGCTCCAGCAGCCGCGGCCAGGACGACATCAATAGATACCAGTAGCGCAGGATCATCGCGGCGATGCGATGCGGCGCGATGCCTCCGATCAGGACCGGCCCGCTCATGGCGCGGCTTCCTGGGGCCGGCCGCGGGCGACGTCGAGAAACACCTGTTCCAGCGTGGTCCGGTTGTAGCGCGCCATGATGTTGTCCGGGCTGTCGTCGTCCTCGATGCGGCCGCGCTTCATGATGATGACGCGGTCGCACAGCCGCTCCACTTCCAGCATGTTGTGCGACGCCAGCAGGATGGTGGCGCCGTGGGTCCTGCGATAATCTTCCAGATGCCGCCGGATCCAGTCGGCGGTGTCGGGATCGAGCGACGCCGTCGGCTCGTCCAGCAGCAGCAGTTCGGGCTGGTTGATCAGCGCTTTGGCCAGCGCCACCCGGGTCTTCTGCCCGGCGGAAAGCTTGCCGTTGGCGCGGTCGAGGAAATCGCCGAGATCGAGATCGGCGGCGAGCTGCGCGATGCGTTCGCGCAGATCCGCCACGGCGTAGAGGCGGCCGAAGATCGTGAGGTTCTGCCGGACCGTAAGCCGCATCGGCATGTCGACATAGGGACTTTCGAAATTCATCCGCCCGAGCACCTCGGCGCTCTGGCCGGGCATCGAAGCGCCCAGCACCTGGATGCGTCCGGAGCTCGGCAGCACCAGCCCCATGATCATGGCGATGGTCGTGGTCTTGCCGGCGCCGTTGCCGCCGAGCAATCCGGTGATGCTGCCGCGCGCAATCCGGAACGAGACATTATCGACCGCGCGGGTGGTCCTGTAGAGCTTGACCAGATCGGCAACCTCGATCGCCGCCGATCCGGCCGGACCGGTCGCGGGCAATGGGATCGATGCTGCGTCATTGCGGGTCATGCGGGCCGTTCATTGGGCCATCGCGGCGGCCAGCGCAAGACTTTGGCAGCTGTCCGGGGTCCGGTCAGGTCTCGCGCGACGGACCGGTTTGTGATCGGCAAAGCGCGCGGCTAAGCTCGTGCCATGACCGACGGGGCCGCCTCCGATTTTCGCCATCCGCGCCGCTATGTCCGTCTGGATACCATCCTGCGGCTGCGCTGGCTCGCCGTGCTCGGCCAGCTGGCGGCGATCTTCATCGTGGTGCAGGGCCTCGAATTCGACGTCGAGGTCACCCCCTGCCTCACCATCATCAGCTTCTCCGCGCTGCTCAACCTCGCACTGCAGGTCGCCTTCAACCCGATGCAGCGGCTGGAGCCGGCCTATGCGGCGGCGCTGCTGGCATTCAACATCCTGGAGCTGGCCGGACTGCTGTTCTTTACCGGAGGGCTGGAGAACCCGTTTTCGTTCCTGTTTCTCGCCCCGGTCCTGATTTCGGCGACGGCGCTGCCGATACGGCTGACCATCGCGCTCGGCGTCCTGGCGGTGGCCTGTGCCTCGGTGCTGGTGTTTTTCCATCTGCCGCTGCCGTGGGACGGCGACGAGCCGCTGGAATTGCCGCCGATCTACCTGTTCGGGGTCTGGCTCTCGATCGCGGTCGCGATCGGCGTCACCAGTCTCTACGCCTTCCAGGTCGCCGAGGAGGCCCGCAAGCTTGCCGACGCGCTGGCCGCCACCGAGCTGGTGCTGACCCGCGAACAGCATCTCACCCAGCTCGACGGTCTGGCCGCCGCCGCCGCCCACGAGCTCGGAACGCCGCTGTCGACGATCTTCCTGATTTCGCGCGAGCTGGAGCGCGCCGTCCCCGACGACAGCCCGTTCGCCGGCGACCTCAAGACCTTGCGCGAGCAGGCGCAGCGCTGCCGCGACATTCTGGCCAAGATCACCCAGCTGTCCTCGACCGGCGCGCCGTTCGACCGCATGCCGCTGTCGACCCTGATCGAGGAGATCGTGGCGCCGCATCGCGACTTCGGCGTCGCCATCAGGGTGCGGATCGCGGTGGCGGCCAGCCGCGAGCCGGCGGCGACGCGAAATCCCGCGATCCTCTACGGAATCGGCAACATCCTCGAAAACGCCGTGGATTTCGCCCGGGCCGCGGTCGAGGTCAACGCCTGGTGGAATACCGAGACCGTCGAGATCGTGATTTCCGACGACGGGCCGGGGATCGCACCCGACCTCTTGAAGCGCATCGGCGAGCCCTACCTGTCGCGGCGGCGCGGCGCCGACGAGGCTCCGGGCGAGCACCACGGTCTCGGCCTCGGGGTGTTCATCGCCCGCACCTTGCTGGAGCGCACCGGCGCCAAGGTCACCTTCACCAACCGGACCTTTCCGGACCACGGCGCCGTGGTCCACATCGCCTGGCCGCGCAGCCGGTTCGAGACCAGCGAAATAGCCCCCGAGCCGTCGGCCTAGATACGCTTTCGGCCGTCCGGACCGCTCCGGGTGACTTGAGGCGGCCTTGGCAGTCCCTTGCGGCCACGCCATATGTCGGATGTTGGACGTCCGCCACCGGGAACCGAAACGTGAACACCATCGCCGAACTGACTGACCACGCCGATCGCTCGCTGCTGATCGTGGAGGACGACAAGCCGTTTCTGGAGCGGCTGTCGCGCGCGATGGAAACCCGCGGTTTCACCGTGACATCCTGCGACAGCGTGACCGACGGCCTGGCGCAGATCAGCCGGGCGGCGCCGGCCTTTGCCGTGGTGGATCTGCGGCTCGGCGACGGCAATGGCCTGGACGTGGTGTCGGCGCTGAAGCGCAAGCGTCCCGACGCGCGCGCGATCGTGCTGACCGGGTACGGCAACATCGCCACCGCCGTGACCGCGGTGAAGATGGGCGCGGTGGACTATCTTTCCAAACCTGCCGACGCCGACGATGTCGTCGCCGCCCTGCTCGCCAGCGGCACCGAGAAGTCGGAGCTGCCGCACAACCCGATGTCGGCGGACCGGGTGCGCTGGGAACACATCCAGCGCATCTACGAGATGTGCAACCGCAATGTCTCGGAAACCGCGCGGCGGCTGAACATGCATCGCCGCACCCTGCAGCGCATCCTGGCCAAGCGCGCGCCGCGGTAACCCGCTGCTGGGTTCGGGGCAAAAGCCCTTCTGCCGATCAAAACCACATCGATTTCTGGCGCCGTCCGGGCTCGGCGGATGGCTGTCATGTTATGTTGTCGTGCGAAAGTCAGGTCATTGGCGGGTCGCTGACGTGTTCAAACCGCCGGTTTCGACGCAAGTTTTCGGCGGTTGATCGAGGGGTCGCGGATGTTGATTCAGAAACTCAGGCTGCAGCGGGGCTGGTCCCAGGAGCAATTGGCCGATCTGAGCGGCCTGAGCGTTCGCACCATCCAACGCCTCGAACGAGGACAGACCGCCAGCGTCGAATCCCTGAAGGCGCTGGGGGCTGCCTTCGAGATGGATTTCTCTGATTTGAAGGAGCCGGAAATGGATACGCCGATGAGCCCGACCATGAGCCAAAGCGTCCGCGCCGATGAAGCCCTGGCGCTGGCGCATGTCCGCAAGATCAAGGGATTTTACATCCACCTTGTTCTCTACTGCATCGTTATCGGTTTTCTTGCGGTGGTGAACCTCGTGACCTATCGCCACTATCTCTGGTTCATCTGGCCCGCGCTGGGCTGGGGCATCGGCATCCTGGCCCACGGAATGCGCGTGTTCGACCGGGTTCCGTTTCTCAATGGCGATTGGGAGCGCCGGCAGGTCGAGAAACATCTCGGACGAAAGCTCTGAAGTCCGTCCGCCGGGCTGCGCCCGTACAACGTTTCCGAAGTTCGAATCATTTCGGCATCCCCCCGGTCCTCATCCCGAGTCCCACATGCCGTTACGCGAGGAGACGTCAGCGAGCCTCGATACGATAAGTTTCACGGAATCGCTGCATCAGAATTCGCCGTGGCCCTGCGGATCGACCAGCCGGTTGATCCGCTGCGCCGCGGCGATGGCGAAGCGCACCGTCATCAGCTTGCGGGTCGGCGCCGGCAGCCGATGCTCCGGCGCCTCGCGGTGCAGGTGCGCGCCATAGCCGTCGGCGACGATCAGGCCGGTGTCGGGCGGGAAAATCCCGCCTGGCAGATCCTGCGTGAAGGCAAACAGCAGCCGGTCGCAATGGGTCCGGTAGTCAGGCCATTTCTGGTCGGCGCGCAGATCCTCGATCGATGATTTGATTTCGACGATCCAGATCTCGCCGCGCGCGTTCAGCGCCACCAGGTCGGCGCGCCGTCCCGACGGCAGCGGCAATTCGCTGATGCAGGCGAACCCCAGCGAGCGCAACAACCGCGCGGTGCCGCGCGCGATCGACAGCGCCGTCTCCGACTGGCGGCGGTCGGGCGCGGGCACGAGACTGATCTGGCGGGCTTGCGGTTCCATGGCCGGCAGCCTACCCGATTCCCGGGATCGCGGAAATCGCGGCCCGGTCGACGGGCGCGCCGCAGCGGCGCGTAGCCGCCTTCCGCGATGCCGTGGCCATCCGCCATCACGCAGTTTCCACTTGGCGAGCGGTCAAAAATCGGCATTGTCCGGACATGGCACAGCAAAGCGAAGACCCGACCGAGGCCGAACGGGCCCAGGCCAAAGCCGGCGCCGTCATCATCCCGGTGACGCCGTTCGAGCAGAACTGCACCCTGATCTGGTGCGAGGCCAGCAGGAAGGCCGTGGTGATCGACCCCGGCGGCGAGGTCGCGAAAATCCAGGCCGCGATCGGCAAGGCCAGGGTCACGGTCGAGAAGATCTGGCTGACCCATGGCCATATCGACCATGTCGGCGGCGCCGCCGAGTTGCGCGATGCCTTGAAGGTGCCGATCGAAGGTCCGCACATCGCCGACAAGTTCCTGCTCGACAATGTGGTGACCAGCGGCGCCCGCTTCGGCATGACCGGGGTGCGTGATTTCGCGCCGGACCGCTGGCTCGACGAAGGCGACCGGGTCGCGGTCGGATCCCTGACCTTCGAGATCCTGCATTGCCCCGGCCATTCGCCGGGCAGCGTGGTGTTTTTCAGCCGCGAGATGCGCTTTGCCCATGTCGGCGACGTGCTGTTCAACGGCTCGGTCGGGCGCAGCGACATTCCCGGCGGCGACCACGCCACCCTGATCAAATCGATTACCGCCAAGCTGCTGCCGCTCGGCGACGATGTCGGATTCATCTGCGGCCACGGCCCCGGCTCCAGCATCGGCCAGGAACGCCTGACCAATCCGTTTCTCACCGGTGGGGCGTAGCTTCGGCAAGGCAGGCCGGTGGCCGCGTGGAAACATCCAAACAGATGACGCGATGTTCCAAAAGACGAAATTATCGACTTCGAGCCAACCAAGAAATTCGGCCACCTTTTGCGGGCTCGTTGATCGAATGCTCGATCAGTTCGAAACCGGTGTCCGCCAGTAAAGTCTGATATTCGGACGCATCGAGGCTTGCATGGTACAGGGGATCGCCTCGATAGGAGCCGACTGCCTCGCCATGATCAAAGCCGGCATTGAACATCAGAATGGTGGCTGATGCCGCGTGCAGGGCGAATATCCTAAACATCGTTTGTTGGTCCTGGTGCCGGAGATGGAAGAAGCTGTCCCAAGCCAGGATCCCTTGAAATCGCCGACCAAGCGCCAAAGATCGCATATCGCCTACGATCCATTCCTGATCCGGCATCCTGGTTCGGCATAGCGAGATGAGGGTCGAAGAACTGTCCACGCCGGTGACGCGAAAACCATGGGCAACCATGTGAAGCGCAACGGGCGAGCCACCCCCACAGCCAAGATCAAGAACTGTCGCGCCCAATGGAAGGAAACTGAGGAAGCGCTCGATACAGGGTTTATCTATCCAACCGGCGGCACGGCGGTCGGCATCCCATGACAGCGCGTGGCGCTCGTAATGGTCTACGATCCGGTTTGCGGCGTCTTCCATCGACCCCTCCGTGCCGTGCGGGAAAAATCAAAGTACACTCGATTGACGGTTCCTAAATGTCTCTTGTGGGCCCGAAAGCGGGACAAAAATCCAGCGCATCGGCGGCCCGCTCATCCCGCCCGGTCCTGCGCGGCTAGCCCGACACCATGGCGCGAACGCGCCGGGACAGGTTGCCGAGATCGAACGGCTTGGTGATCATTTCCATGCCCGGCTGCAGGAAGCCGTCGGCCATCGCGACGCTCTCGGCGTAGCCGGTGATGAAGAGAATCTTCAGCTCGGGCCGGGTCTCGCGCGCCTGGTCGGCGAGCTGGCGGCCGTTCATGCCGGGCAGCCCGACATCGGTGACCAGGAGGTCGATCCGCCCGTTGCCACGCAGGCTGCGCAGGCCCGACGGTCCATCGACCGCCGCCAGCGTCCGGTAGCCCTGTTCCTGCAGCATCTCGACGATGATGCCGCGCACCACCGGCTCGTCCTCGACCACCAGCACGGTCTCGCCGCTGGCGGCGTGTTCGGCCGCGGCGACGTCCGATGCGCGCGCGGCGGCGGCTTCGCCATCATGGCGCGGCAGGTAGATCCGCACCGACGTTCCCCGCCCCAGCCTGCTGTCGATGATCACATGGCCGTTGGACTGCCGGGCAAATCCATAGATCATCGAAAGCCCGAGCCCGGTGCCCTGCCCGATCGGCTTGGTGGTGAAGAACGGATCGAAGGCGCGCGCCGCCACCTCCGCGCTCATGCCGGTCCCGGTATCGGTGACATCGATATGGATATAGTCCCCCGGCGCCAGCGCGGGGGCGTCGGCGCCGACGCCATCAAGCCGGGCGTTCGCGGTGGTGATCGTGATCCTGCCGCCCGCGGGCATGGCATCGCGGGCGTTGATGGCCAGATTGAGCAGCGCGCTCTCCAGCTGATTGGGGTCGCACAGCGTCCCCCACAGATCGTCGGCCGCCACGATCTCCAGCTCGATGGCCTCGCCGATGGTCCGGCGCAGCAGGTCCTCCAGCGACACCAGCAGCCGGTTGGCATCGACGCTTTCCGGGTTCAGCGGCTGGCGCCGCGCAAAGGCCAGCAGGCGATGGGTGAGCGCCGCGGCGCGGTTCGCCGACGTCATCGCCGCGTCGATGTAGCGCGCGACGTTCTCGGTGCGTCCCTGGTCGAGGCGGGTCTGCAGCAGGTCCAGCGAACCGACGATCCCCGTCAGCAGATTGTTGAAGTCATGGGCGATGCCGCCGGTCAACTGTCCGACCGCTTCCATCTTCTGGGACTGCAGCAGGGCCTCCTCGGCGGCTTTCAGCCGTTCGGCCGCCGCCTTCTCCGCGGTGACGTCGCGGGCCACCGCGTAGATGCGATCCTGGTCCGGCACCCCGGTCCAGGACAGCCAGCGGTAGGAGCCGTCCTGGTGCCGGAAACGGCTTTCGAACCTGACGGTCAGCTTGCGCTCGACCAAATCATCGACCTGCGCCCGCACCCGCCCGGCGTCATCGGGATGCACCAGCCATTGCGAGCTGCGGTCCAGCAGTTCGGCCTCGCTCCAGCCCAGCGTCCTGGTCCAGGCCGGATTGACCGTTCGCCAGATGCCGTGGCGATCGGCCACCAGCAGCAGATCCTGCGACACGTTCCAGATCCGGTCGCGCTCCCTGGTTTTTTCTTCGACGCGCTCTGCCAGCGTCGCATTCAGCTCCGCGAGCTGGTCGGCCAGCTTGCGGAATCGCTCCTCGCTTTGCCGCAGCGCCTGCTCGGCCGTCACCTGCTCGGTGACATCGGCGTGGGCGCCGACCAGCCGGACCGCCCTGCCGTTCTCGTCGCGCTCGATGGTGGACCTGACCGAGATCCAGCGCACCTCGCCGTCGCTCGGGCGTATGATGCGGTACCGCACGGTATATTCGCGGACCTTGCCGGCGATGGCATCGCGAAATTTTTTTTCGGTGGCTTCGCGATCCTCGGGATGGATGCGGCGCACCCAGTCCTCGTGGGATTCGTTGGCCGCGTCCGGCGGCAGCCCGTGAATCAGCAGGTATTCCGGCGAGCGGCGATTGCGGAAACCGGTCCTCAGATCGACCTCGAGGCCGCCGATCCGGCCGATCTGCTGCACCCGCGCCAGTTCGGCCTCGCGTTCGCGCAGCGCCGCCGCGGCAAGGTAGTCCCTGGTCACGTCGCGGCAAACCACCAGCACGCCGCCGACGCCATTGTCATCGTCGATCGGGCTGTAGCCGTAGGTCCAGTAGACCTGCTCGAGCCGGCCGTGGCGGGTGACCGGGACCAACTGGTTCTCGTGCCAGGTCGCGCCCCCGCCGCTCATCACCTGCTCGATCTCGGGGCCGATGATGTGCCAGATTTCGGCCCAGCACTCCCGTCCGCCCTGGCCGAGCGCGCCCGGGTGGCGCTCGGGTCCCATGGTCTGCCGATAGGCGTCATTGTAGAATTGAACGAGCTTCGGGCCCCACCAGATGAACATCGGGTGGTTGGTATTGAGCACCAGCCGCACCGCCGTCCGCAAACTCTGCGGCCAGCTTTCCGGCGGGCCGAGCGCGGTCGTCGACCAGTCATGCGCCCGCATCAACGCGCCCATTTCCCCGCCGCCGGCAAGAAAATCCGCAAATGTCGGGTTCTGCAGCTTCAGCATCAGGAAACGACCGGGTGGCGGGTTCAGCCCACAACTAGCAGCCGGAACTTAACCGCGGGTCACAATCCTGAAAAGCTCGCCACACGACATATGGCTTGCAAAATAATCTTCATCGCCGGGAACAAAATGGCGGCGGCGGGCCGCGGCTATTTCATCAGGCCGGCCGCCGTGAGCGCGCGGGTGATGACCGCGCTGACGTCGATGCCGCGACGCCGCGGCTGCGGCTGCGGTTCGGGCTGGCGGCCGATACCGACGAGCGGCCGCAGCACCGCGGCGAGATCCGGTGTCCGCGCCAGCGCCGGGACCGGCTTGCCGGATTCCCTGGCAGGCTCCGAAGCCTGCTTCGCAGCTTGCTTCGCAGCTTGCTTCGCGGCTTGCTTCGCGGCTTCCTTGGGCTGGGTGATCCATTCGGTCAGGCCGAAGAAACTCGAGATGTGATAGGAGGACGAAATTCCGGCCTCGATCAGAAACGCGCCCTGGGCGCCATAGCGCTCGTCATTGTCGCCGACGCCCAGCGGGGTGCCGTGGGCCATGTCGGTGATGGTGTAGGATTCGACCACGGTCTCGCCGTCCGCATTCCACCAGACCTGGTGCGGATAGCCGTCGACGGTGCCGACCGACATCGGCGCCGCCGGCAATTGATGCACGTCGAGCCACTGCTTGACGATCTCGTTGGCATTGGCGGGATTGACGGTGCGGTCGGCGCTGCCGTGCCAGACCGAGACTTTCGGCCACGGTCCCCGATGACCGGAGGCGCTGCGCACCAGATCTCCCAGTTCGCCGGCCGGGCGGGGCGGCGACTGGAACATGCCGTTGAGCGCTTCGCGCACATTGGTCGCCACGCCGAACGGCAGTCCGGCGATGACGGCACCGGCGGCGAAGATCTCCGGATAGGTCGCGAGCATCACCGAGGTCATCGCGCCGCCGGCGGAAAGCCCGGTGACGAAGATGCGCTGCGGATCGATGCCGGCATCGCCGACCATCCGGTCGATCATCTGGCGGATCGAACAGGCTTCGCCGCTGTCGCGCGCGGTGTCTTCCGGGTTGAACCAGTTGAAGCAGGTGTTGGCGTTGTTGGACGAGCGCTGCTCGGGCATCAGCAGGGCAAAGCCATAGCGTTCGGCCAGGGTGGACCAGCCGGCGCCTAAATCATAGCCAGCCGCGGTCTGGCCGCATCCATGCAGGACGACGACCAGCGCGGGCCCGGGCTGCAGCCGGTCCGGAACGAACGAAAACATCTTCAGATCGCCCGGATTGGAGCCGAAACCGGTGATTTCGGCGAGCGGGCTGCGGCCGCCGGGCCGCAGATTCCAGGCGAAATCTCCTCCGAACCCGTTGAGTCCGGGCAGTTTGTGCAGACGCCGAAGGAATTCGACATTTTGGGCGAGGGACACCGGCAGCTCCTTGGCAGGGGATCGTTCAACTCAGCCCTGACCAGATAGTTGCTGCACTGCAAAATAAAAAGACCGTGTGCTGTCAATCCACCGGATTGTGACGGCCGGCGCCGAACCTGAGCGGGTGGCGCGACGCCTCCATGACAACAATGTGGCGCAGGCCGGAAGCGCCGGCGCAAACCCCTGCGGGCCCGGGCGTGAGCGCGATTGCGCACTGCCCGCGGCACCCCCACCCCCGACCCCTCCCCGCAGGGGGGAGCGGAGGGAAGGCCGCTCGCAGCTAATTTTGATGAAACAACGTTGGCCGATATTGCAGGGAACGGTCGCTGCGTTTCTGTTGCGGCGCCTGCTTCTCCCCTCCCCCTTGCGGGGAGGGGAGGGAAGGCCGCTCGCAGCTAATTTTGATGAAACAACGTTGGCCGATATTGCAGGGAACGGTCGCTGCGTTTCTGTTGCGGCGCCTGCTTCCCCCCTCCCCCTTGCGGGGAGGGGTCGGGGGTGGGGGTCGACGGGCACTGACTCTCATTTTCTCTACCCAGCATAACACCAATCGCGATCGACGGCATGCTGGATGCGCGCGCATCGTGCGCGCAAATTGTCGTTGGCGGTTGCGACGGGAGGGAAGGCCGCTCGCAGCTAATTTTGATGAAACAACGTTGGCCGATATTGCAGGGAACGGTCGCTGCGTTTCTGTTGCGGCGCCTGCTTCCCCCCTCCCCCTTGCGGGGAGGGGAGGGAAGGCCGCTCGCAGCTAATTTTGATGAAACAACGTTGGCCGATATTGCAGGGAATGGTCGCTGCGTTTCTGTTGCGGCGCCTGCTTCCCCCCTCCCCCTTGCGGGGAGGGGTCGGGGGTGGGGGTCGACGGGCACTGACTCTCATTTTCTCTACCCAGCATAACACCAATCGCGATCGACGGCATGCTGGATGCGCGCGCATCGTGCGCGCAAATTGTCGTTGGCGGTTGCGACTACACTCGAGCCCATCGCCGCGGCGCGGAGTATCGCCTTGGCATGGAGAAGAAGCCCTTTTTCGCTTTTGACGCCAGGGGTGATGGGCGCAGGGATGACCGCTGGGAGCAGGTGCGCGACCTCGACCGCATCAACTTGAACGCATCTTGCTGTCAGATCGCCTTCAGTTTGCGATAGGCGAACCACACCATCTTCAGCAGCAGCCAGCCGTCGCGGAAGCGCGAGATCTGGGTCTCGCCGAAGGTGCGGGCCTTGTAGTGGATCGGGGTCTCGATGATCTTCAGATTCTGCTTGGCGGCGCCGAAGATCAGGTCGAAGTCGCCGAACGGATCGAAATTGCCGAAATAGGCCCGTTCCCGCGCCAGCACCTCGTAGTCCTTGCGCAGCAGCACCTTGGTGCCGCACAGCGTGTCGGTCAGCCTGGTGTTGACCAGATAGCTGAACAGATAGGCAAAGCAGCGGTTGGCGATCAGGTTGAGCGGGCGCATCGCCTCGTGCTCCATCGGATAGATCAGCCGCGTGCCGTTGACGAACTCGGCCTTGCCGGTCTCGATCACGGCATGATATTTCGGCAGCGCCTCCGGCGGCATGGTGAGGTCGGCGTCGAGGATCATCAGCACGTCGCCGGTCGCCGCGGCAAATCCCTTGCGCACCGCGTCGCCCTTGCCCTTGCCGTCCTGCTTCAGCACCTTGATGTCCCAGCTGCCCCTGTAGGCGTCGCGCACCCGCTCGCATTCGGCCAGCGTGCCGTCGCTGGAATTGCCCTCGACGAACAGGATCTCCTGCGCGGCGCCGAACCGCGGCATCCGCAGGATCGCGTTCTCGATGTTGCCGCGCTCGTTGCGGCAGGGCACCACGATGCTGGCCGACAGCTTGCGGTCGGGGAACGGCATCACCGGCCGGCCGACGATATAGGTGCGCAAACACAGATGCCGGATCCCCGGCAACGGCGCGATGAAGCGGTTGATGAACGGCCCGAGCCCGAGCCAGCGCCGCGGCAGCAACTGCCGCTGCTCGCCGCGGATCACCTCGAAATCGGCGAGGTCCATCAGGTTGAGGAAATCGGCGGTGGCGATGTAGTTGATCTTCGGCTGCCGGCTGCGCAGATGCAGCGCCTCGGCGAGCTTCAGCACCGGCTCCCACAGATGCGAATAATACGAGATGATGATCCGGGTCGAGGCCGAGCACAATTGGTGCACCAGCCGCAGGGTGCCGTCGATGTCCTCGAACATGCCGATGGTGTCGGCGATCACGATGTAGTCGAACGGCCCCCCGATGCCGCGCAAGGTGGCGGGATCCTCGACATCGCCGAGCACGAAATTCAGCTCCGGATGCTGCGCCTTCGCCCGGGCCAGGAGCCCCGCGCCGAAATCGACCCCGACGCCGTAGGACGGCTGCAGCGCGGCGAGCAGGTCGCCGCGGCCGCAGCCCAGCTCCAGCACCCGCTTGCCCGGCGGGATCAGGAACCGCATGAACTTGCCGTCGTCCTCATGATAGGCGGCATTGAACGCGCGCCAGCGGTCGAGCTCGTCGGCATGGGTCTCGAAATGATCGAGCAGGTCCCGCTTGCGCGGCGAGAGCCACGGCGAAGCCGGCGCGTCTTCTAGCTTCAGGACCATGGCAGCCTCGGGGAGGAACGGGCAAGTCTCTTAGCGGATGGGCCCTGGGGTGTAAAATCGGCGCCGCCGGCGCGATCATCCGGGCTTTCGCGCATGGCAGGCACCCGCGCAGGCCCCGCGCCGGAAATCGAAAGCGGTTTGCCTTGGCCCTCCCGGACCCGTAGTTTGCGCGCCAAGCCGCAAGAAAAACATCGATCCGGAGAAAACCCCATGGCGCGTCTCAAATTCGGAGCCTTCCTCGCCCCGCATCATCCGATCGGCGAGCATCCGATGCTGCAATTCCGCCGCGACCTCGATCTGGTCGAGCAGCTCGACGCGCTCGGCTATGACGAATTCTGGTGCGGCGAGCATCATTCCTCTGGCTGGGAAACCATCGCCTCGCCGGAGATGTTTCTCGCCGCCGCCGGCGAGCGCACCAAGCGCATCCGGCTCGGCACCGGCGTGGTGTCCTTGCCCTATCACCATCCCTTCAACGTCGCCCAGCGCATGGTGCAGCTCGACCACATGACCGGCGGCCGCGCCATCTTCGGCTCCGGCCCGGGGGCGCTCGCCTCCGACGCCCACACCCTCGGCATCGATCCGATGACCCAGCGCGACCGCCAGGACGAGGCGATCGCCATCATCCGCCGGCTGTTCCGGGGCGAGCGGGTGACCGCGAAAAGCGACTGGTTCACCCTGAACGACGCGGCACTGCAGATCCTGCCGCTGCAGGAGGAGATGCCGTTCGTGGTGGCCTCGCAGATCTCGCCGTCGGGCATGACCCTGGCCGGCAAATACGGCATCGGCATCATCTCGCTGGGCTCGATGTCGACGCAGGGCCTGATGGCGCTGCCGACGCAATGGAGCTTTGCCGAGGATGCCGCCAGGAAGCACGGCACCGTGGTCAGCCGCGCCGACTGGCGCGTGCTGCTTTCCTGGCACATCGCCGAGAGCCGCGAACAGGCCCGCCGCGAAGCCGGCGCCGGGCTGATGCGCTGGCACAACGAATATAATGTCGGCACCCTGCAGCGCCCGGGCCTGGTGCCGTTCACCTCGCCCGAGGACGCCGTGGAACGGACCGCCGGCGGCGAGGGCGCGGCCTCCACCATCGGCACCCCCGACGACCTGGTGAAGACCATCAAGAGCCTGATCGAGGTTTCCGGCGGGGTCGGCACCATCGTCGGCTTCGTGCATGACTGGGCCAATCCGGAAAACACCAGGCGCAGCTGGGACATGGTGGCGCGCTATGTGGTGCCGGAAATCAACGGCTACATCGCCGGGCTGCGCAAATCGCAGAAATTCCTGATCGAGAACCGCGCGGTGTTCGAGCGCGCCGGCCAGGCGGTGATGGCCAAGATCATGGAGAACGACAGGGCCGCCGCCGCCCTGCCCCTGACCGGGCCCGGCCGCGTCGCGATTCCCACCATCAACGCGCCCGACCTGCGCAGCGCGGCCGAAAAGGCCAAGGCTTAGGCCGCGGCGCCGCGATTTCGCTGGGACGAAGCCGCCTTGCACAAACCCCCGGCGGGTCGTCGCTGCGCACGCGGGGACGACCCGCTGAAATGCAATGCAAAAATCATTCGCAGCCTCCGCGATTTCAACCTGAACCATTCACGCGCTAGACTGCCGCGGGCTGGGAGCAACCCGCGGAGAGACGCGCATGAAGGGATCGGATGTGCTGGTGGCCGCCCTCGAGAACGAGGGCGTGGAGCGGATTTTCGGCGTGCCCGGCGAGGAAAACCTCGACGTGGTGGAGAGCCTGCGGCGCTCCTCGATCGAGCTGGTGGTGACCCGGCACGAGCAGCCGGCGGCGTTCATGGCCGCGACCTATGGACGGCTGACGGGAAAACCCGGCGTGGCGCTGTCGACGCTGGGGCCGGGCGCGCTCAATTTCGTCACCGCCGCGGCCTACGGCTTTCTCGGCGCCATGCCGATGGTGCTGATCACCGGCCAGAAGCCGATCCGGCAGAGCCGGCAGGCGCATTTCCAGATCGTCGACGTGGTCGCGGCGATGCGCCCGCTGACCAAACAATCGCAGCAGATCGTCAGCGCGTCGGCGATACCGACCTTGGTGCGCAACGCCTTCCGGCTCGCGGCCGAGGAGCGTCCGGGCCCGGTGCATCTCGAACTGCCCGAGGATGTCGCGCGCGAAGACGCCGGCGATGCGCCGCTGGTGCCGGTGCACGCCGTGGAGCTCGCGGTTGCCTCGCCGCAGGCGATTGCGCGCGCCGCCGAGCTGATCCTGGCCGCGCGGTTTCCGCTATTGATGTTCGGCGCCGGCGCCAGCCGGCCGCAGCTCGCGCCGGCGCTGTCCGACTTCGTCCGGAGGGTGCGGATTCCCTTCTTCAACACCCAGATGGGCAAGGGGTCGGTCGGCGGCGCCTCGGAGTTCTATCTCGGCACCGCGGCCCTGAGCGAACGCGACTACGTCCACCGCGCCATCGACCGTGCCGACCTCATCGTCACCATCGGCCACGACACCGTGGAAAAGCCGCCGTTCCTGATGACGCAGGGCCGCCACCAGGTGGTTCACATCGGCTTTGCCGCGGCCAATGTCGAGGAAGTGTATTTTCCGCAGGCCGAGATGGTCGGCGACATCGCGCGCGGGCTCGAGCTGCTGGCGCGCGAACTGCAGGGAAGGTTGCGCGACAATCCGGACTGGGTCGGCCTGCGCCGGGAAATCCTCGGCCACATCGCCGACCGCGCCACCGAGGAGCGCTTTCCGCTGACGCCGCAGCGCATCGTCCACGACGTCCGCCAGGCGATGCCGCCCGACGGCATCGTCGCGCTCGACAACGGCATGTACAAGATCTGGTTCGCGCGCAACTACCGCACCGACGTCGCCAACACGCTGCTGCTCGACAATGCGCTGGCCACCATGGGCGCCGGGCTGCCCTCCGGGATGATGGCCGCGCAGCTTTATCCCGGCCGCCGCGTGCTGGTGGTGGCCGGCGACGGCGGCTTCATGATGAACAGCCAGGAGCTGGAGACCGCGCGGCGGCTGAAGCTCGATCTCGTGGTGCTGATCATCGAGGACCACGCCTATGGCATGATCCGCTGGAAGCAGGCCGTCGACGGCTTCGACGACTGGGGGCTGTCCTTCGGCAACCCCGATTTCGTCGCCTATGCCGCCGCCTATGGCGCGCGCGGCCATCGCGTCACCACCGCCGACGGCCTCGCACCGGCATTGCAGCAGGCCTTCGCCGAAGGCGGCGTGCATCTGGTCGTGGTGCCCATCGACTACCGCGAAAACATCCGCGTGCTGATCGACGAACTCCGCCACATGCAGCACGAGCCGGCGTGAGCCGAGGCCGCGGCTGCTGCAGTTGCAACGAGTCTTTCTGATCCCCTCCCCCTTGCGGGGAGGGGTCGGGGGCGGGGGTCAACGGGCACTGAGTCTCATTTCCTCCGCCATCCGGCATAACACCAATCGCGATCGACGGCATGCTGGTTGCGCGCGCCCGGCGCGCGCAAATTGTCGTTGGCGGTTGCGATCACACTCGATCGCACTGCCCGCGGCACCCCCACCCCCGACCCCTCCCCGCAAGGGGGAGGGGAGAGGAAGCGCTCGGAGCTAATTTTGATGAAACAACGTGGCCCGATATTGCCGGGAACGGTCGCTGCGTTTTGCTGCGGCGCCCGCTGCTCCCCTCCCCGCAAGGGGGAGGGGAGAGGTTTGCGCTGGTTTTTTTTCGCGGAATCCCGCCGAGGCGATCCGGTTCCAGCAATTGCCGGCAAAATGCGAAAAGAAAGGGGATTGGATCGCGGCGGCCGGTCTCGTAAGACATCGGCAGCTTGCGGCTTCGCGGCAGAGGATGACCATTGACCGAACTCACGGTGCCGCCGGGATCGCCCGGGATTCATCCGCGCTGGACCTCCAGTGCCAAGAGCGCGGTGGGGACGGCGGCGCGCGCCGAGAGCCGGATCTGGTTCACCATCAGCCACGGCATTCTCAACGAGATCTATTCGCCGCGGCTGGATACCGCCTGCACCCGTGATTTCGGCTTCCTCGTCACCGCCAGGGATTATTTCTCCGACGAAAAGCGCGACACCGTCTCCACGGTGGCGATGGTCGAGGACGGCACCCCGGCGTTCCGGCTGGTCAATACCGCGATCGATGGCCGCTACCGCATCACCAAGACGGTGTTTTCCGATCCGGTGCGCGAGGTGGTGCTGCAGGAAATCCGCTTCGAGGCGCTGGCCGGAGAACTCAGCCGACTACCGGCTGCACGCGATCGTCGCGCCGCACCTGGTCAATGCCGGCGCCGACAACACCGGCTGGGTCGGCGACTTCAAGGGCCATCCGATGCTGTTCGCGTCCGGCCGGCGCAGCGCGCTCGCGGTCGCCTGCTCGGTGCCGTGGCTGGCGCGCTCGGCCGGCTATGTCGGATCCTCCGACGGCTGGCAGACCCTGCACCGCGGCGAGGGACTGCGCGAGGACTACCGGCGCGCCGAGCACGGCAATGTCGCGGTCGCCGGCACCCTCGACCTCGCCGCCTCCAATGGCGGCGCGGTGCTGGCGATCGGCTTCGGCCTGCGCTCCGAGGAGGCCGGATTGCGGGCGCTGCTCAGCCTGCAGCAGCCGCTGCAATCGATGCTGGCGCATTATTGCGCCGGCTGGCAGCAGCGCCAGGCGCAATTCCTGCCGCTCGACGAACCGCGCGACGACGCCGGCCTCAACCGCTACCGCATCTCCACCGCGGTGCTGGCCACCCATCGCGACGAGATTTCCGGCGCCATCATCGCCAGCCTGTCGATCCCCTGGGGCTTTTCCAAGGGCGACGACGATCTCGGCGGCTATCATCTGGTGTGGCCGCGCGACCTGGTCGAAACCGCCGGCGGCCTGCTCGCCGCCGGCGACGCCGCGGCGGCGAAATCGGTGCTGGATTATCTGGTCGCCACCCAGGAGGCCGACGGCCACTGGTCGCAGAATTCCTGGCTCGACGGCCGGCCGTACTGGAGCGGCATCCAGATCGACGAGACCGGGTTTCCGATCCTGCTCTACGACATGCTGCTGCGCGCGGACGCGATTCCGCCGTCCGAGCGGGCGGGCTATGCCGGCATGATCCGCGCCGCCGCGACCTATATGGTGCGCAACGGCCCGGCCACCCAGCAGGACCGCTGGGAAGAGGACGGCGGCTATTCGGCCTTCACCATCGCGGTGGAAATCTCGGCGCTGCTGGCCGCCGCCGACGCCATGGCGGCCGCGGGCGAAGGCGCCGTCGCCGGCTATCTGCTGCAGACCGCCGACGGCTGGAACGAGCAGATCGACGACTGGGCCTATGCCGTCGATACCGAACTGTCGCGGCAGCTCGGCATCGACGGCTACTACATGCGGATCGGCTATGTCTCCAACGACGCCCATGCCCGCTCGCATGGCCTCATTCCGATCAAGAACCGCGCCGACGGCAATGCCAGCCTCGAGGCCGGGCTTCTGATCAGCCCCGACGCGCTGGCGCTGGTGCGCTTCGGGCTGCGCGCCGCCGACGATCCGCGGATCCTCAACACCGTCAAGGCGATCGACGCGCTGCTGCGCCGCGACCTGCCGTCGGGCTCCTACTGGTACCGCTACAACCGCGACGGCTATGGCGAGCATCGCGACGGCTCGCCGTTCAACGGCGCCGGCATCGGCCGGCTGTGGCCGCTCCTGACCGGCGAGCGCGCGCATTACGAACTCGCCGCCGGCCGCCCGCACGAGGCGCGGCGGTTGCTCGCGGCGCTGGAGGCTTCCGCCAGTTCCGGCGGCCTGTTGCCGGAGCAGATCTGGGACTGCGACGACATCCCGTCCCGCGAACTGTTCCTCGGCCGCCCCTCCGGCAGCGCCATGCCGCTGGTCTGGGCCCATGCCGAGCACATCAAGCTGCTGCGCTCGCTGCGCGACGGCGCCGTGTTCGACACCCCGCCGCAGACCGTCACCCGCTACATCGAGAACTGGCCGCCGGCGCCGCCGCGGGTCTGGCAGCTCGCCTCGCCGGTCGAACGCATCGCCCCCGGCCGCTGCCTGCGGCTGGAATTCTTCGAGCCGGCGCGGGTGCACTGGTCGATGGACGATTGGAAGACCGTCAGCGACAGCGCCACCGATGACAGCGGCCTCGGCCTGCAATTCGTCGACCTGCCGACCGCCCACATGACCGCGGGCACCCTGGTGCGTTTCACCATGTTCTGGCCCAAACAAAACCGCTGGCAGAACGTTGACTACACGGTCGCGGTCGGCAACGGGCCGTGACCAGGGTTGCGTTCGTCATTCCGGGATGCGTCTTCCGTCGGCGCCAGCCGGCGGGAGCGCGCCCTCAGACGTGCCGTCGCACTTCGTGGAATGACGGGGTTTGTCGATCGTCGTTGCCAACCGGAATGATTCGAACTGGACAGCCAACATGAGCGGACAACGGGACATCAAACTGGTGCTGGCGGATGTCGACGGCACCCTGGTGACGCAGGACAAGGTGCTGACCGACGACGCGGTGGCGGCGGCGCGGCAGTTGCGCGAGGCCGGCATCACGCTGGCGCTGACCTCCGGCCGGCCGCCGCGCGGCATGGACATGCTGATCGCGCCGCTGCAGCTCGAGGGCGCCATCGCCGGCTTCAACGGCGGCGTGCTGGTGCATCCGGACCTCACCGTGATCGAAAGCCACCGGCTCGATGCCGCGACCGCGAAGGCGACCCTGCAGCTGATCCTCGATGCCGGGCTCGACGCCTGGCTCTACACCGAAAGGCAGTGGCTGATCCGCGACGCCAGGGCGCCGCATGTGGCGCGCGAGGCCTGGACCGTGAAGTTCGACGCCGAGGTGGTGGAGTCGTTCGGCGAGGCCGACCTTGCCGACGCCGTCAAGATCGTCGGCGTCTCCGACGACCTCGACCGCGTCGCCGCCTGCGAGAAGAAGGCCCAGCAGCAGCTCGGCAGCAAGGCCAGCGCGGCGCGCTCGCAGCCCTATTATCTCGACGTCACCCATCCGCTGGCCAACAAGGGCATGGTGGTGACCACACTGGCCAAGCTCAACAACATCAAGCCCGCCCAGATCGCCACCCTCGGCGACATGCCCAATGACGTCCTGATGTTCCGCGACAGCGGCTTCTCCATCGCCATGGGCAACGCCAGCGACGAGGTCAAGGCCCAGGCCAGCGCGGTGACCGACAGCAACGAGAACGAGGGTTTCGCCAAGGCGGTGCGGAAATACATCCTCGGCAGAGGGTGAGCCGCCGAGGCGCGCCCCCCTCAGGCGCGGCTCTCTTCTCCCCTCCCCTTGCGGGGGGAGCAGCAGGCGCCGCAGCAAAAACGCAGCGACCGTTCCCGGCAATATCGGCCAACGTTGTTTCATCAAAATTAGCTCCGAGCGCTTCCCCTCCCCCCTGCGGGGAGGGGTCGGGGGTGGGGGTACCGCGGGCACTGCGCTCGAATGTGGTCGCAACCGCCAACGACAATTTGCGCGCGCGATGCGCGCGCATCCAGCATGCCGTCGATCGGGATTGATGTTATGCTGGATGGCGGAGGAACTGAAATTCAGTGCCCGTTGACCCCCACCCCCGACCCCTCCCCGCAAGGGGGAGGGGAGAAGCGGGCGCCGCAGCAAAATGCAGGGACCGTTCCCGGCAATATCAGCCAACGTTGTTTCATCAAAATTTGCTGCGAGCGCTTCCCCTCCCCTCCCCCTTGCGGGGAGGGGTCGGGGGTGGGGGTGCCGCGGGCAACTGCGCTCGAGTGTGGTCGCAACCGCCAACGACATTTTTTGCGCGCGCGATGTGCGCGCATCCAGCATGCCGTCGATCGCGATTGGTGTTATGCTGGGTAGAGGAAATGAGAGTCAGTGCCCGTTGACCCCCACCCCCGACCCCTCCCCGCAAGGGGGAGGGGAGCAGCAGGCGCCGCGTGCGAGTCAATGTCATGAACGACCGCCAACGACAATTCGCGCGCCGCATGCGCGCCGAACCGACCGATGCCGAGCGGATCCTCTGGCAACGGCTTCGCCATGACATCGTGCTGAGCGGTTCGCATTTTCGGCGGCAGGCGACGATTGGTCCATTCATTGTCGATTTTGTTTGCCGCAAGGCCAAGCTCGTCATCGAGCTCGACGGCGGCCAGCATGACGAACAGCGGCAGGCGGATGCCAGGCGAACGCGATCGATCCAAGCCAGCGGTTATCGCGTTCTACGATTCTGGAACAACGAGGTGCTCGGCAATATCGACGGAGTGTTGCACGAGATTCAGTCTGCCTTGACCTCCGTCCCCGATGCCTGAGTTGATGTGCTGCTGGTCGGCGCAGGGAGGGAGAGTCAGTGCCCGTCGACCCCCACCCCCGACCCCTCCCCGCAAGGGGGAGGGGAGAAGCAGCGCCGGAGCAAAACGCAGCGACCGTTCCCTGCAATATCGGCCAACGTTGTTTCATCAAAATTAGCTGCGAGCGGCCTCCCCTCCCCTCCCCCTTGCGGGGAGGGGTCGGGGGTGGGGGTGCCGCGGGCACTGCGATCGAGTTTGATCGCAGCCGCCAACGACAATTTGCGCGCGCCGGGCGCGCGCAACCAGCATGCCGTCGATCGCCATGGATGCCATGCTGGACGGTGGTGAGAACAGGACTCAGTGCCCGTTGACCCCCACCCCCGACCCCTCCCCGCAAGGGGGAGGGGAGAAGCAGCGCCGGAGCAAAACGCAGCGCGGGGAGAAGCAGGCGCCGCGACCGCGCCGCGGCGCGCCGCCGGCGCTCACCCGCGCAGCGCGGCCAGCAGTTCGTCGGGGCGTTCGGCCATCAGCATGTGGCCGGCGCCGGGCAGCACGACAATGCGGGCATTCGGCAGGGCGGCGGCGAGCGCCTTGCCGGCCTTGGCCGGGGTCATCATGTCGCGTTCGCCGAGGATCACGGTGGCCGGCACCTTGACGCCGGCGGCGGCGGCGAGCGCGCCGGTGTAGGCGTTGCAGGCGGCGAGGTCGCGGTACAGCACGCCCTTCCGGCATTGCTCCAGCACGCGCTGGGCGCCGGCATGCATCCACAGGCCCGGCGCGCGGCTGCCGCCGAGTTCGGCATCGGCGCCGAGGCCCCAGATCGAGACCATGTCGACGGCGGAGTGGTCATTGGCCTCGGCGGCCGCCAGCAGATCGGGCCCGACGCCCATGCTGGCCGCGGTGCCGATCAGCGCCAGGCCCGAGACCTTTGCCGGATGCCGCGCCGCGGTTTCCAGCGCGATCAGCGATCCCATGGAATGGCCGACCAGCCGCGCGGCCGAAACCCCGGCGGCATCGAGCAGGGCTGCGGTCCAGTCCGCCAGCTCGGCGATGCTGCCGAGCGCCTCGCCGGATGAGCGGCCGTGGCCGGGCAGGTCCGGCGCCAGCACGGCAAATCCGTGATGGGCGAACCAGCGGCTGTGCAGCGCCCAGGCGGTGTGATCGAAACCGGCGCCGTGCAGCAGCACGATCACGGGCAGCGCCGCATCGAAATCGCGGCCGCCGCCGGCGACGAAAACCTCTGCTCCGTTGACGATCAGCTGCATGATTCTCACGCCTTCTGCGACACGCGCAACGCCTGGCCGAGATCGTCGAGGATGTCGGCCGCCGTCTCGATGCCGACCGACAGCCGCACCAGTTCCTCGCCGATCCCGGCGGCCTGAAGCTGGGCTTCATCCATCTGCTGGTGGGTGGTGGAGGCGGGATGGATCACCAGCGTCTTGGCATCGCCGACATTGGCGAGATGGCTGACCATCCGCAGCGCCTCGATGAACTTCTTTCCCGCCGGCCGGCCGCCCTTGATGCCGAAGCTGACGATCGAGCCGGAGCCACGCGGCAGCAGGCGTTTGGCGAGTGCAAAATCCGGATGGCTTTCCAGCGCGGGATGCAGCACCCAGTCCACCGCCTTGTGGCCGGCGAGGAATTTCAGCACCACGTCGGTATTGGCGAGATGGCGGTCCATCCGCGGCCCCAGCGTTTCCACCCCCTGCAGCAGCTGGAACGCGTTGGTCGGCGACAGGCAGGCGCCGAAATCGCGCAGGCCCTCGGTGCGCGCCCGCATGATGAAGGCGGCGTTGCCGAACTGCTCGTCGAAGACGATGCCGTGATAGCCGGCATAGGGCTCGGTGAGCTGCGGAAATTTTCCCGAGCCGCGCCAGTCGAACCTTCCGCCGTCGACGATCGCCCCGCCGATCGCGATGCCGTGGCCGCCCAGCCATTTGGTCGCCGAATGCATGACGAGATCGGCGCCGAGCTCGAACGGCCGGCTGAGATAGGGCGTGGCAAAGGTGTTGTCGATCAGCAGCGGAATCCGGGCGGCATGGGCGATGGCGGCGACTTCCGGGATATCCAGCACTTCCAGCCCGGGATTGCCGATGGTCTCGCCGATCACCAGGCGCGTGCCGGGCCGGATCGCGGCGCGGAACGCAGCGAGATCGCGCGGCGGCACGAAGCTGGTGGTGATGCCGAACCGCGGCAGCGTGTGCGCCAGCAGGTTGATGGTGCCGCCATAGAGCGAGGACGAGGCGACGATATGGTCGCCGGCATTGAGCAAAGTGGCGATCGCCAGATGCAGCGCCGCCATGCCGCTGGCGGTGCAGACCGCGCCGACCCCGCCCTCCAGCGCCGCCAGCCGCTCCTCCAGCACCGCCGTGGTCGGGTTCGAGATCCGCGTGTAGATGTGCCCCGCCCGCTCCAGGTTGAACAGCGACGCGGCATGGTCGGTATCGGAAAACACGTAGGACGTGGTCTGGTAGATCGGCACCGCGCGGGCGCCGGTGAGGGGATCCGGATGCTGCCCGGCATGCAGGCTAAGGGTCTCGAACGCGGGCGGCTTTGGAGCGGGCATCGGGGGCTCGTGCAGAGGTGATCGCGGAGTGGGTAGGGTGCCGCGATTCCGTGAAGCAGATCGTCATTCCGGGATGCGCCTCTGGCCGGCTGTAGCCGGCCGGAGGTGCAGGCCCGGAATGACGATGTGCATGATACGAATTTCGGAAACGATGCACCAGAGCATGTTCCGGAGAAGCGGAAGCCATGCGCTTCGACATGGCCTGCTGGGTCCCTGCTCTGCGGCGCAGCGTGAAGGACGCTGCGCCGCGTCCGGGACACGGAGCCGAAGCTTGCCTGCTTGATTTGCCGCTTGCGTGCCCCGGACGCCGCGCAGCGCCATCAGCGGGTTCACGCGCGTCTTCGACGCGCTATGCCTTTGCGGCGTGGCGTCGAGGTAGCGCAATTTCCGGCGCGCCGCCCTGACCAGATCGGCCGGAAAGCCCTTTGCGCTTTCACCGTTGAAGACAGCTTCGGTGGTCTTGTCCCGGAAGCTCCCGATCATCGACAAGATGAATCATTCGACGATACAGTGGTCAATTCTGCGTATCAGGCGATGATCCCGCGTCCAGGTCCGCACCCGCGCCACGATTGGGGTCGGCACCCGCCTGCGTGCCCCGGACGGCGCGCAAGCACGGCCCGCGCGCCGGGTGGTGTGCCGGCTGGTTCGCCCTGCTGTTCCGGGCCGCGCTCGCCGCCCTCCTGTTCATCTTGAACGCCGAGGCGCCGTGATGCCGATCGCGGGCGCCGGCGCCGCCCCGAACCCACGCGCCCTCGAATCCATCTCGCCCCGCTGGCGGTGAGACAGGCTCTTCACGGCAGCGCCCGTGGCTGTGCCCTCTCCCCCTCGCGGGAGAGGGCTCGTGGGCGCCTGCAACCCATTCTGCCGGGTGAGGGGGCGTGCCCTGCACCAACCTCTCACCCGGCCTGAGTCGCCTGCCGGCAGGATCGAGCCCTCTCGCCAACAGAAGCGCACGATCCCGCGCGCCGCGGCTTGTCCTGCGGCGTCGCGGCTCCGCGCTGCCAGGCACGCTGCGGCCAGCCCGCGCCCCGCCCTCCCCTTGACGATTGTTCATTTGACGAACGCAACCGGCCCGGCAACGCTGCGGCCGCCTGATTCCCCACCCGAAGAGATTTCCGGATGTCCCGGCTTCCATGGCTTGCCCTGTGCGCGGCGCTGATCGGCACCGCGGCCGATGCCCAGGAGCTCGACTGCGCCGACTTTCACCGCAATCCCGACGGCTCCTGGTCACCGTCGCGGCAGATGACCATCCCCAACCTCAATGGCGGACGGGTTTCCATGGGCCCCGGCGTGACCTTCAAGGCGGGCGAGAAATTCGTCGGCGTGGATCTCGGGGCGGTGCTCGACCGGCAATGCGGAAGGGCGGATGCGGCGGGGCGATGATGCGGGGGGATGGCTAAGCGTTTTAGACGATACCGTATTTCCGATCGATCAAAGGACGCGCTCACCTTCTTCGGGGAAGCTGCAAATGCTCCTTCATATAGCCCGCTCTATCGACGCCATCTTCCTCCAAATTCAGCCGGCAGGATCTTCAAGAATTGATCTACAGGCATTGAGTGGATGTCGTAGGTGAGAGACAATTGGTTTGCGATCAAAGCAAGCCGCCTGGGCGATCCGCTTCCCTTGGCTCCGGCGCCCCGCGTCGGCAGGCCCGTTCTAGGGTCAGAGTAGAGACGACCAGCGGCGGCGATCAGAGTTGGGCTAGAGATGACGAACTGCCGTGCTGCCAATTGGTCGAGCAAGTAGCTCTGTCTGCTGAGGGGGGCAGGATCGTCTTGCCGTGCAACCAGAAGAAATCGACAGGCGTCTCTGAAAACTTCGATGCCTTCATGGAACTCTCCTCCTCCCCGTCAGGGGATCATAAATGGAAAATTCCAGTTCAAACTGGCCTAATTTGGCGGGGGCAGGTCAATCCAATATCCCTCACGCCGCAGTTTCTTGCATTATGTGGCTAACCGCTACGGGGCTGTTCGGGCTGAATCCAGCTTGGCTTCAACTTGTTCAGGCCTTGGCGGAGCCAGTTGATCGACGGAATCGGCGGCCCCAGCTGAGATAAATCCCAATTTTCGGGAAACCCATCAAACGTACAAAAAAGTCCCAACTCGCGGAAATAAAGCGCTGCCGACTCGAGACGCACTGCAAGCAAGCGGGCGCGGCGGCGTGTAGCATCATCCGTTTTGAGCCGTCCCCGGACAATGTCTCTCGTCAGGTCGGCGGCTAACCCGAAAGCATATGCCGTAAACGGCAGGCTACGGCGCGATAACTCACGCACAAACCAGGGGAGCAGATCGGGCTCAAGCGGAACTTTGCCTGCCATCCGTCGACACTGTTCGGTCCACAAGACCACGCCGTCCGGTATCTTCGGAAACCAATTGGCGAGATTACGGGTCCAGTCATGCATGAGATTGTATTTGTTGCCCTTCAAAAGAACAACTCCCGCAACCAGCGCCGCCAGGGGGGCACGCACCTTGGCCCTCAATAGCTCCTCGCCTTCTTCGAAGAGTGATACCAAACTGCGGCTGCCGAGTTCGCTTGCAGCCGTGAGTGGGTCGCGCGCGCGGAGCTCATCCCAGATCGATGCGATCTCTCCAGCCGGCCACTCGTTGTCAGACGAGAGATAGGCGGAAAAATTGATGAAGGCACCGTCCTCGACATCGATCTCGAGCTGAAATTCGCGTTTCGCAATATCGCTCGGCAGCACGCAGCAGGAGCGTCGACCGCGCTCGCTGCTAAGAACCAGCACGTGGCCGATTGGGTCTTCCGAATGGAGCAGAAACCGAATTTGCAAGCGGTTCAAAGGCGTCGTGCGGGCTGACCTTGCGACGGACGATATCTGAACTGCGCTATCATTGTGCGATTGGTGGGTCGACAAGCCAAAGAGACGCAATGCTTTCCAAGGATACGTAACCGCTTCGGAGCGAAACGCGCTGTGAAGTTGCTCCGTCGTCGCCGGACCGCTCAGTGATACCTGATCTGCATAGCGCTCTTGGAACCAAACATCAGGCCCAGGCGGCGGCTCGGTTGTTTCGACATAAGACGAGCTGCGCCTTTGAAAAGATTGGGCATCGAAGTCCAAGGTGTGAGAAACGGCATCAGCGTCGGCCGGTGCAAGCGGAAGTTCCGCGATTTCGATTGGCTGCCCCGGATTCGAGGACGCCACCTCTGAGCGCACCACCTGCACGACATTTTCGCCGGCGGCCTTGATCAGGGCAGCCACGCGACCTTTCATATAGCTGGCGAGCTTGTTGATCTCAATGGCGGCTACGTGGCCCTTGTGTGTGAGCTCGATGGGCGCTTCATCCAACGAGGGATCTGGCTTGTTGCTCAACCCATCGAGCAGGGCCTGCCCGAACAGAGAAAGCCCCCCCGATCGCGGCGAATAGGCGCGCAGACCCGATGCTGTCGCATAAAGCGCGCCTCTTTCAAAAAGCGGATTGGTGGCGACGGTTTGTTCGTCGTTGAGAATCTTCGCGCCGGTAGCACCCCGCAGCGCGTCGATATCGTTGCGGCAGCCATCCAGCAAGAGCACGTGGGACGATACATGCGCCAGGTAAGAAAGTGCGTCCGTCAGGTTGGGCGTGCTGATTGCCTCGTTCATCGGCCGGGATGGAGGTCGCAGATAATCGCTCGGAAAAAGTATTTGATAATTTTGCCTTCGTTCCATCCCATGGCCGCTAAAAAGGAAGAGGCTGCGACCAATGGCGGGCGGGCGCAACGCCTCCATGTCGGCATACCAGCGTTCGATTGCGGCTCTGCAGTTTTCGAACGTGGCTTCAGGCGTGTGGCTGCAGACGGCGGCATCGCAGCCCGCGAGTTCATCGGCTTGGCACGCACCGAGGCCCTTCCTCAAGGGAGCCATCAGCAATCGCACGCGTGCGACCGGCCATCCGTCCAGAATGTATCCGCTGCGTAGCCACTGAAAGAAGCGGTAAGCCGTTAACGCTGACACGCTCAGTTGGCCAAGTCCGTGTGTGATCGGAGCCGGAGCCTTGCCCCCTTGAAGATGGTCGTAGCGGCTGACCCCGATGATGAGGGCGTGGAGTCCAGGACTGTCCTGCGGGCAGTCACTGTTGACCCAAAGTCCTTTTTCGGTGTCCGGCTGGAGCGGCATATCAGTTCTCGCGTAACGGAAAGGCTGCGTTCAGTTTTTTGGCCAAGAGGCGATAAAAGCTCGGGCGTTCCAAATACCCGCTATGCGCGGTAGCGAGGGACATGCCATTCCAGAACTCCTCGTCGTCAATACCGTCCGCAAAGATGCCTTTGGTTGTAAAACTGAGAATGTCGTTGCGGTCCCAGACATTCCACCAATGATCGAGATTGGCGCCTGAAAGCGGTGTCCGCTTGCCCGTCGCCTTAGAGAAGTCGGGCGAGCTCGCAAGGAACATGTTGAGCTCCTCGAAGAAGCCAACCTGACTGGCGGCGGCGCACCAGAAGTCGATTTTGATGTCGCTTCGAGCGGCCGGCAGAAACGATGAAACGACGTCGTAGGCGATTTGCCCGCCCATGCTGTGGGTCAAAAGCACGATCGGCTCGCCCCCGCGAGCTGCTTTGTTGGTTTGCGCAAGCTTAAGCTCGTCGATCAACACGTTCGGGATCGGGCCAGGCGCGGCAGCTGTCCCTCGACGCAGCATGTAGAAGAGCACATCACCAAGGAAGCGCGTAACCGCATCGTTCAGCATGGGACGCAACTCGCCCGCGACGAGACTGCCGGCGGCCGCCGGGCTACCAAGCATCCGGGAGAGGCTTTCATTCACCCGGTCTCTCATGCCGCGAAAGACGTCAGCGGCTCCCTGTCCGGCCAGGCCTGATTGACGTTCAACGTCTGTCTGAATCGCATCGGCCAAGATTCTCAGTTGCGCGTCGAGATCCTTTGCCGCTTTCAGGTTTGCCCGAACTGTCGGATCCCTTGAGGCGCGATCGGCGGCGACGCCAATTCGGGCGCGCTCCAGCTCGTCGGCGCGGCCACTCGCGGTTGCCACCGTGATCAGATCGGCAAGGTCACCGTCAGTCAGTTGGTCTAGTCGCGCATTCTGCGCCGGTTGGCTGGCCTCTCCGCTGGTGAAGGTCGAGGTAGGTGCGTCGATCACCGGTACCTTGGCGACGATGGCGTCTAGGAGCTCGTTACTGCGTTCAGCTTCGGCGCCGTGGCCCAATAACGACCTTGGACGAGCAATACCATCCCACTTGGGCGGATCGCAGAAAGAGAACCAGTTGGCTGGACGTATCGAGACGTTGTCAGGATCACGCGCGATTGCCGGCGCTACAATGCGTCTCAGATACTCTTTTACCGGCGCGAAATGCTTTGGGTCACGGGTGTTGACGCCATGCATATAGATTATTGGCATAACTGATGTCCCAGACGGTAGGTTTGGCCATCCACCAGAAAGCGAGTGGTCCAAGGTCTACCCTTCTTTTGAACCGGGCGTAAGTGGTGCGTTGGCGCTTCGTGTGCTCGATCAGCGTGCCCGCGAATTAATCGAGGACGTGGGACTGAGCGCGCTGATACAAACGGCCGCCGGCGAGTTGCCATATGGACGCAAGCGGGCGCTCGAGCTCGCCACCACTTTCGCGCTTGAACCCGATGTAATGCTTCTCGACGAACCGATGGCAGGAATGGCACTTGAAGATATCGGCCACATCGGACAGCTGATCAGGCGTCTTGCTTCGGGCCGTACCGTAGTGATGGTCGAACACAACCTCGATGTCGTCGAAGATCTGTGCGACCGCGTTACGGTCCTTCAGCGCGGCGAGATTATCGCCGAAGGCGACTACCGCGCGGTCAGCACAGACGGCCGCGTCAGGGAAGCTTATATGGGTACCGGCGATGGAACGCCTTGGATGCCGTCTTCTCCCGCGGTGAACGGAACCTCGGCGCAGTAGAAATAGAACATCTGCCGGTGACTCTCTGCGGGTCCCCCGTGCATCATCGTACCCAGCACGGAAAAAGGTATTTAATTACCGTGATGGAGCCCGTATCATACGGGCGCCGCAGCCGCAGGCCTCGTCTCGCCTCCGGGCCGCCGCCGCCGCGATAGGGCCGGATTGGAGCCTATCCGGGGCCGCACCCCGGGCCAACCAGGGCGCGCAAGCGGTAATCGGCTACTTTGCATGGGGTTGTTTTCGATATTTTGTCGGCAGGGCCTCGGCACGGCAAAAAGGGCCTCGGCCAGCACCCGCCAGGCCGGCCGGATCGGGCCGGCGCCCACCGCGGCCGCCCGAATCCCCGCCCCGGCGCGGCACAGAATTTTAAGCCTCGGCCGGCTAGGATCGTACGGGTCGTTGGGGCCCGGTTAACCATGCGGCCCGAATGCATCGGGCGGGTCCAAAGCGAGGTTGCGGTGGCTGAACTTTCTGTCGGCAGCGCGGACGCGAAACCGGCGCGGGCCACGGCGCGGCTGCCCGATCAGGTGGTCGGCCGTATCCTGCCGGGGCTGGCGGGGCTGCTGATCGTCTGGCTTTCGATCCGGCTGACCGACTTCTACTACGACCATGCCTGGGCCAGCGCGCATTTTGCCACCATCGCGCAGTCCTTTGCCGGCCACGGCATCCTCGCCCTCGGCGGCATCCCGATCGAGAATTTCGATCCGCTGACGTCGCAGCCGGACAATTACCTGCACTGGCCGCCGCTGTATTTCTACGCGCTGAGCCTGGTGCAGCGGATGTTTCCGGAGTCGATCCGGGCCATGCACCTGTTCATGGCGACCATCGCGCTCGCCAACGCGGTCGTGATCCGGGCAATCGCCGCACGGTTCTTCAACCCGCGGGCGGCGATGGTCTGCGGCAGCGCCTTCCTGCTGATGCCGGCGACCCTGCGCTACGGCCTGGTGCTGCTGCCGGTCAATCTGGCGATGCTGGAAGTGGCGCTGGCGCTGCTGTCGATGCTGCGCAGCCTGCAGGGCGCCGAACGCGAAAAAGCGGCCGGTCTCGGCCTCGGCACGCTGTTGTTCCTGCTGGCCTGCCTCACCTCCTGGGAAGCGTTTTTGGCGCTGCCGGGACTGCTGCTGGCCTATGGGCTGGATCGCCGGCCGGAGATCCTCAGGACCGGGCTGTGCTGGACCGCCGCGGCGATCGCGGCCGGCGCCGGCACGCTTTCGCTCTATGGCCTGTCCGATCCGACCTTCTTCAACGACCTCTGGTCGATCTTCACCTTCCGGCTCGGGCTCACGCCTTACCTGCCGCAGCCGGCCCGCATCCACCCGGTCGAGGGGCAGCTCGAAGCGATCGACGGCGTCACGGTGTTCTATGCGCACCCCACATTCAATTTCTTCGAAGCCTATGTGGTGCGGATGCAGAATTTCTGCGGCGCGCTCGGGCTGATCGGGCTGTTCGCGCTGGCTTCGACCGCGCTGCGCCGCCATCGCGCGGGCGCCGATGACGGTCTGGCCGTGCTGCTGCTGCCGCTCGCCACCATCTGGCTGGGCTGGGCCGGCCTGATGCAGGGCCACTACATCATCCACACCTACCAGTTCGTGCTGGCCACGCCGCTGCTGGCGCTCGGCGTCGGCTGTCTCTACGCGCTGCTCGACGACACCTTGATGGCGGCGCGGGATCTGCGGGCCCGGCAGGGCCTCGCGATCGTCAAGGACCTCGCGATCCCCGCAGCGCTGCTGCTGTCCGGCATGGTCGCCGCCGCCGCCACGCTGGCCGGCGACCCCGAGGCCTTCGACCTCGCCGGTTTCGGCCGCCGCATCCGCGCCGAGGTGCCGGCGGGCGCCATGGTGCTGACCAGCGAGATGAGCATGGTGCAGACCTTCTACGCGCAGCGCCACGTGATCCGCGGCGTCCCCGACGGCGGCTATGTGGAAGCAAGGCTGCAAACGATCCAGGACATCTGCCCCGGCTGCGCGCTCTACCTGGCGCTGCGGCGCGCCAACGCGGCGAAATTCCAGGGCCTGCTCGACCGCCTGCCGCCGCTGTTCGCGGATGACGACTATATCATCCGGAAAATCGAGCCGCTCCATTAAACCATTGCGCAATCAGTTTCGGCTAGACCGGGCGGAGTGGAGGGGACGGGGTGTGATGGACAGGGCGCTTCCGTGACCAGGCCCAGCGGCCGGACCGCGACGCTGCAGGCGACCACGCGGGCGTATCTCGCGATGGCGCGGCTCGACCACAGCACCAAGCAGATCTTCATCATTCCCGGCCTGATGCTGGCCTACCTGCTGCGCGGGGTGCACACGGATTCGCTGGGAGTGTCGATCGGGCTCGGCCTGATGACCGCGGTCTGCGTGGCCTCGGCCAATTACGTGCTCAACGAATGGCTGGACCGCGAGTTCGACAAGTACCATCCGACCAAGGCGTTTCGCTCCGCGGTGCAGAACGAACTCGAGATCACCGTCGTGCTGGTGGAATGGGCATCGCTGCTGGCGGTCGGGCTTTCCTGCGCCTACCTCAACAGCCGCTCGATGTTCATGTTCGGCAGCCTGTTCGCGATCCAGGGCATCGTCTACAACGTGCCGCCGTTCCGCAGCAAGGACCGCGCCTATCTCGACGTGATCTCCGAATCGATCAACAATCCGCTGCGGCTGCTGATCGGCTGGGCGATGGTCGATCCGACCACTTTGCCGCCGTCCTCGGTGATCCTGACCTACTGGGCCGGCGGCGCCTTCCTGATGGCGGCAAAACGGTTTTCCGAATTCCGCGAAATCACCGCCTCCCACGGCCGCGAGCTGCTGGAGCGCTACCGCGCCAGCTTTGCCGGCTATTCGGAAAAGTCGCTGGTCGTGTCCTGCCTGGTCTACGCGCTGTGCTCGGTATTCTTCCTGGCGATCTTTCTGATCAAATACCGGATCGAATATGTCCTGACGGTGCCGATCGTGATCGCGCTGTTCGCAAAATACCTGGCGCTGTCGATGGAGGCGGGATCGTCGGCGCAGAAGCCGGAAAAACTGTTCCGGGAGCGCGGCCTGGTGGTGCTGGTCGGCCTTCTGGCCGCGGTGTTCCTGGCCACCACCTTCCTCAGCATTCCGCAGCTCGAGATCTTTACCGCGCAGCGCTATATCGACGTGCAGTGATGGCGCCGGACTGGGCCGGAATCGATCTCGTGGTGTTCGATGTCGACGGCACCCTGTACCGGCAGCGTCCGCTGCGGCTGCGGATGGCGCGGGAGCTTCTGATCCACAGCGTGCGGCGACGCGACGCAAAGATCATCGCCGTGCTGGCGCGCTATCGCCGCCTCCGCGAGCAACTGGGCGAGGCCCAGGCGGTCGACTTCGAACCCGCCCTGGTCGCCCGGACCGCCGCCGCCACATCGGTTTCGCCGGACAAAGTGCGCGCCATCGTCGCCGAATGGATCGACGAGCGGCCGCTGCCATATCTCGCCGCCTGCCGCTATCCCGGCCTGCCGCAGCTGTTTGCCGGGCTGCGGCGCCGCGGCAAGGCGATCGGGGTCCTGTCGGACTATTCCGCAAGAGCAAAACTCGAAGCGCTGGATCTTGCCGCCGACCACGTCGCCTGCGCCGCCGATGCCGGCATCGGCGTGCTGAAGCCGCATCCCCGCGGCCTCAACGCCCTGATCGCCATGGCCGGCGCCGCGCCGCACCGCACCCTGGTGATCGGCGACCGCCCCGACCGCGACGGCCTCGCCGCCCACGCCGCCGGCGCGAAGGCGCTGATCAGGTCGTCGCGCCCGATTGCGGGCTGGCAGACTTTTGCGCGCTACGACGACCCCCTGTTCGCGCCCGTGCTGTGAACGAGCGCGGCCACCGCCCGATGCAAGGCGCCGTGCCTCAGCTCTCCCCGCGCGCGGCAGGGCTATCGCATATGGAACCAAGCCGTCGGTGCTCGTGACTGTGCCCTCTCCCCTTGTGGGAGAGGGCTCAATAACGCCAGCAAGAGACTCGGCCGGGTGAGGGGTCGACGCAGAGCACGCCCCCTCACCCGGCAGAGTTTGTTGCAGGCGTCTCTCAAGCCCTCTCCCACAGGGGGAGAGGGCACAGCCACGGACGCCGCAGCGAAGATTTTACCTCTCCCCGAATTCAAGCCTTCCATTTTTTCAAATGCGATAGCCCTGCCGCGCGCGGGGCGAGCCATCGCCTATTGCCGAAGTGAACCGCCCATTCAACCAGTCGAGGCCCCGGACAAGCGAGTCGTCACTGCGCACGCAGGGACCCATCACCCCCGGCCTCAATGAAAAAAAACTTCTGCCGCTGCGCCGAAACGAGATTCCGCGCCACCGCGATGAGCGCGATTGCGCTCACGCTCGGGTCCCTGCAGGCACGACTCGTCCACGCGCCTTGCGGCCATCTTGCCGGCGCCACATTTCAGGTGTAGACGTCGAAGAATAAAATCTGGACGCGAGTGCCCCGCAGCGCCGGTTGCGCCCGGCGGCGGAACCGATGAATGCGCACGATGTGGCCGCGGCGCGGCTGGCGCCGGGAAAGAATCTTCATGAGCGTGACCATGATCAAGGATCTCGCCAGGGCGGTGGCCGAACAGGAACGGCATCGCAAGGCGCTGGCCGACGCGCCGCCGGAAGCGGCTGAGGGCGCCGCGCCCGAGGCGTCCGGGCCGGCCGCGCCGCCGGATTCGCCGAAGGATTCACCCGGCACGGACCGCTGAACTAATCCGCCGGGCCTTCGCGCGCCGCTTTGGCCTCGCCACCGGTTTCTCGAGCTTTCTGTCGACCCGTTTCACAACCTGTTCTCAATCTTTCCTGCCGGAGGAGAAGGAATCATGGCGGTCACGGTCATCAGGGATCTGGCGGCATCGGCGCAACGGATGCTGCAGGCGGCGCCGGTCACGATCGGCGAACTCGCCAACGGGCCGGGGATGTTCTATCGCCATCCGGATTCGGCGCAGATCTCCTATCCCGTGGCGGTGCGGACCGCGCTGGGCGGCGTTGCCGGCGGCGTGACCAGCGTGGCGATCGTCGGCGCCGGTCCGGCCGGGATCGCCGCCTTGTACGAACTGCGCCAGATCGCCAATGCCAACACGTCGCGGCGGTTCGACGTGGTGATGTTCGAGACCGATCCGGCGAACTTCCTGTTTCCGTCGCCGCCGCCGATCGCCAACGTCGCGCCGCGGCGCGCCGGCCGGGTGTCATCCTACTTCACGCCGCGCACCGTCTACGAGATCGGCGCGATGCGGTTTCCCTCGATCGCGGGCCTGACCTGGCATTATGCCGAACGCGCCTTCGGGGCAGGCACGGTGGTCGATCCGTTCCCCAATCCGGGCACGGTGCCGACCGAGTTCGTGTTCGGCAGCCGGTTCGACCGCTATGTCGGCGGCCAGTGGCTGGATCCGAATTCGCCGACCAGGGTGGTGCGCGACCTGGTGATCGAGGGCCTGGTCGGCACCGGCACCAACCCGCCCTACCGGATCGGGCCCTACACCCCGCTCCAGGTGATCGGCTTTCTCTCCAGCCCGACCACGCCGCAGCCGACCTTGGCGCAGATCCAGGCCTATTGGGAGGTGTTCGTCAAAGACCATGACGGCACCACGCTGGAGGCCGCGGTGCGCTCGATCCTGGCCACCGCGCAACAGAACGGCCGGCTGCCGGCCGTCACCGGCCTGACCGGCAACCAGCTGCTCGACTGGTGCGTCGAACTGTTCGGCCGCTTCGGCTTCGGCACCGGCGGCTTCAAGCCGCTCTACAACATCTCGCTGGTGGAGATGATGCGGCTGGTGCTGTGGGACTATTCCAACGAATACACCTTCCCGGCCGCGCTCGCCCCCGGCAATGTCGATTTCATCGCCAAGCTGCGCGACATCGCCCTGACGCCGCCGTCCGGCAATTTCAGGTTCACCGAGGTGCAGGCGCGGGTCTGCGACGTGTTCCACCAGGCCGAGCCGCGGCTGGCCGGCGTCGCCTATTATGTCAGCGGCGGCAGCGGCCCGGCGCAGTTCGCGACCTTCGACTACGCCATCCTGGCGCTGCCGCACGACGCCGCCAATGCGCTGGTCAACCGGCTGGGCTATTCGCCGACGCCGCTTGCCAATCCCGAGATCGGCGATGCCGGCCGATCCAACCGCCCCGGCTATGCGGTGCTGCCGGGCCTGCTGCTGTCGACGCAGCCTTCGCAGGATGCCGTCAATGCGCGGGCGGTGACGGCGGTCGGCATGCTGCACATGACCCGCTCGTCCAAGATCTTCGCCACCATCACCGACGCCGCGGCCTCGGCCGCCCCGGTGCCGCAATTCGAGGGCCGCCCGATCAGCGCGGTGGTGTCGGATTGCGGACTGGCCGCCAGCTATCTGGTGCCGAGCCCGGTCAACAGGAATTTCCGCAGCTTCCTGGTCACCTACACCTGGGACGACGATTCGACCAAGCTCGAGCACGCTTTCGCGCAGTGGCCGCAGAACATCCAGCCGCCCGGGCCGCCGTCGATGTTCGAGGCGATGCTGAATCGCGCCTATCGGCAAAACCCCGGCAGCCCCGCCGACGTCACTGCGAAATGGTGGCTCGCCACCGTGCTGAGCCGCGCCGAGGCGGGCGAGCGCGTCAGCTGGGACTGGAGCACGTACCTGACGGCCGGCGGCTTCAAGCTCGACATGACCGGCGACCACAACCAGTCCGACCTCTGCTTCCGCTATCACACCCACGCCCAGTACAACAATCCGCGCCGCCCGCCGGCCGAGCAGCTCGACAGCCGCGTGTTCCTCGCCAGCTGCTCGTTCTCGCATCTCGGCGGCTGGCTGGAAGGCGCCTTCATGTCGGCGGTCAACGCCGTCTCCGGCATCGTGGTCTCGATCAACCAGGGCAATGTCGGCGCGCTCAATCCCGAGGCGCAGAAGCTGTTCACCACGCTGAAGCCGGTGGTGCCGATGAACTAGCGGGGAGATGCGTTCAAGGTCATGCGCAGCGGCGATCGACAGCTGCCGCGCGAAGGCTCGGAGCGCCCGTGTCCCGGACGCGGTGCGGGGTGCTTCACGCTGCTCCGCGGAGCCGGGACGCACACGCTCCCGCTGTCCACGATGGGCCGGCTCTGCAGCCCGCGCGCAGGATGGGGGAGCGAAGCGATACCAGGCTTTGGGCGTCGGGGTTCTGTACCGAAGTGGCGCACCCGACACGATTCGAACGTGTGACCTTTGCCTTCGGAGGGCAACGCTCTATCCAGCTGAGCTACGGGTGCGTGGGGGTGATTTAGCCGATTGCTCCGGCCGCGGCAATGTCCCGGCAAAGGGAGTTTGGGGGAGGAGCAAGGCCCCGAAGGCATAGGTCAGACGTTCCGAATCGTGTCGGGTGCGCCAGAAAAAGCACGTGCCGGGTACATATTGTCGCGAAAACCATGCCCGTTCAAGCTGAGGATTGGCCGCGCCTCATCTGATTCGGGATTCGCGGCGCCCAGTCGTATCGGTAACCTCTAAAGCGGGCCTTCCGGAGGAGAGCGGGCGATATTCCGCTTGCTGCATTGACAATCACTGTTTTACCTTGATGCTTTTTCAGGGGCGGTGATGCGGGCAGGGTTGTGGGTGTTGCTGGGTGCCTTGGCGCTGGCGGGTTGCGATCGCTGGGACGCCAAGGCTCCGGAAGAAACAAAAGTCGGGCAAGTAACCGAGAAGCCGCCAGAGGCGGTTATCCGAGCCGAAGTCTCGGTCAACACCAGGCAATTCTCGTCAGACCTGGTTGCGCGCTATGCAACGGAGCCGCTCTACCGCGGCGAAACACCCTGGTTTAACGAGCTTCTGCAGGTAACGCGAAAATCGGTTGAACAGAGGCTGGTCGACGTTGTCGCGACTCCAGCCAAGGCTGCGGAATGCATCGCCATAAAGGTGCCGGGCAATTGCGTCCAACGCGTCTGGCAGAACTGTTTCAGGCACTTTCGCCTCGGCCGGTGCGTCGGCGGAGTTGCCAACGTGCAGGTTGCATGCCTGGTCGACGCTCAGCAGTGCACGCCCGAGGTCAAGGCAGTCGTCGTGTCGCAGCTCTCCGCGGTAGACGTTTTCAAAGACGAGATAGCGCCCACCGAGATGAAAGTTCACTACGAACTCAAGCTACGGAATGCCAACGTCGAAGCTTCGGATGGCGCTCTGCAGGTGAAGGCCGGCGTTCGCATCAATCTGTCCGTGGATGTGAAGCAGGGACTTTTGGGCGAGGATGTAACCGTCAAGGGACTGCTCGCATGTTCCTCGGACTTTGGCATAAGTGCAACCGCCAAAGCGGTTGTCGATCCCGGCCCGGCTATCGATTTGAAGATAACTGATCTCGGCTTCGACGTGGACAAAGTCTGCATTCCCGGTGCCGTCCAACTGGCAGATTTGGCGTTCGCCAGCCCAACGACTTATGTCACCCGGGAACTATTCGGTCCGATCCTCAAGAAGGCCCTGATCAGTTTTGTCAATAAACAGCTGGACAAGGACCTGTCCGACGACCTGCAGTTCCAAAGCAAGATCGCCGAGGCGGCGGAGCAGATCCGTGACCCGATCCGGCTCGGAAGCCGCAATCTGTGGCTGAGGGTGAATCCGCGTAAAGCGTGGGTTTCGCAGTTCAACGCAACGGGGGCTGGCGACGCCAATCAGCTGGTGGCGCGCGTGGCCATTGCTGCATCGCCCGAGGTCAGCTTCGGTGAAAAGCCGAGTCGCTCCGACATACCAAATCCTCTGCCGGTAGAAATTGGAGAAAATATCGGGCAGCAGTTCTCGCTCGCCGCCAGTGGATCTCTTCAGATGAAGGCCGCCGGCGACCTCATCACCTCTGTAGTCCAGAAGGCGCTTGACGACAAATACGCCAATGCGCCCTTCGTTGTCGGCTCGGCTCGGCTTTATCAGAGCGGGGCGCGTTTTGTCATCGCGATCACATTTTTAAAGCGCGGCGACCGCGACGAGATCGGCACCGTCTACCTCGCCGCCGCGCCGGAGCTTGATCAAGAAACGCTGACCGTCGGGCTGAAGGATGTGCAGTTCGACATCGACTCGCGACGTGTGCTTCTCAAATCCGCCGACTGGCTCCTTTCAGGCGTGGTAGAGGCCGCAATAGAGCAACGTGCACAATTGCCTTATGGCGGCCTGCTGACGGAGGTCGAGAAAGCCGCCGGTGCGCGACCGACAGATCCGCCCGGTAGCGGCTCGGTTCTTACCGAGGCCATCGATATACGCCAAAGCGGTGGGTATCGTTACCAGGGCAAAGACATCACGCTGGCCGGCAAGCTGCTCAGCGTCGACGTTTCGAAAATCTGGGTAGCCGATGATGCGCTCCATGTGGCAGCGATAGCGACGGGACGTCTCGACTTAAATCTGCGACCGCAGCTTTAGCTCGGCATCAGCCAACGTCGCCGGAGATCGCCTCGCGTTGCAGCGGCGAGGAAATTCCGCGCAGGCATTCTGGACGTCGCCGTCGTCGGGCTGCCGGCGATCGGCCATCTCAAGGGCGATGCGAAGATGCGCAACAGCGGCACCGGCCGGTCCATATCGTCAAGCCGAATGGCGTCGCAGCCCCAAACACCCGCGACGGGCGGATTCCGCTGCGCCTGCAAGGTCGCGGCCTACTGGATACCCGCATGCGCGGGGGATGGCCGCTCGTCATGAACCAGCGCACGCGCATCGACCTCAACGCCTCACGCCGGCACGATCACCTTGCCGATCGGCCACAGCGCCAGCCCGGCGAGTTTCAGATGCGCCCAGGCAAAGGGGATGCCGATGATGGTCACCGCCAGCGCGATCGCGGTGACGAGATGGCCGAGCGCCAGCCACCAGCCCGCCAGCACCAGCCAGACCAGGTTGCCGACCAGGCCGAGCGGGCCGGTGCCGAGATCGGGCTGGCCGGTCAGGGTGTCGCGGCGCACCGCCTTCTGGCCGAACGGCAGCAGCGTATAGGCGGCGATGTTGAACGCCGCCCGCGCCCAGGGCAGCCCGATGATGGTGATGGCCATGATCGCGGCCGCCAGCAGCCAGGCCGCCGCCATATAGAAGCCGCCGAACAGGATCCACAGCACGTTGAGCAGGATCGAAAGCGGCGGCATGCGGTCACTTCGCAATTTGGCTGGAGGCGCTCGGCGCGCCGGAAAGGTCGGCCAGCTTTATCAGCTTTGGCGGTGGCGGCGATAGGGCCGGCGCGGCGAAATCGGGGGCCGGGGTGGGGGCAGCCACGCGGCGGACCCGCGAAAATCGAGCTTGCCCAAACCGCGCCCGGTCACGACAGTGCGGCACGGAACAGCAAGCGCGGCAGAAGTCCGCAGGCCGTCAGGGAGAGAACCGATGAAAACACGCCTCGCCGCCCTTTGCCTCACAGCCCTGCTGGCGCTGCCGCAAGCCGGCCGCGCCGAGGACATCACCCGCTTTGCGCCGCTGAAGGCCGACGAATTGTCGCCGGCACAGAAGGCCTGGGCGGATGCGATCGCGGTGCCGCCGCGCAATGCCAAATTCGGCAGCCCGCCCTACCGCGCCTATATCCGCGATCCGGAGCTGGCGCCGCGGCTGTCGGCGCTGTCGGATTACCTGCGCTGGAACACCGCGCTGCCGCCGCGGCTCAGCGAGTTCGCGATCCTGCTCACCGCCCGGCAGTGGACCGCGCAGTATGAATGGTTCGCGCATTACCCGCTGGCGCTCAAGGCCGGGCTCGACGAAAAAATCCTCGGCGACGTCGCCGCCGGCCGCCGTCCGGAAAACATGCGCGACGACGAGGCCGCGCTGTACGATCTGGTCACCGCGCTGTACCGCGACCGGAAGGTCGCCGACCCGGTCTACCAGGCCGCGCTGAAGAAATTCGGCGAGCGCGGCATCATGGATGTCATCGGCATCATCGGCTATTACGACCTGGTGTCGATGACCCTGATCACCATGCAGGCCTCCGCCCCCAACGACAGCGTGCCGCCGCTGCCGGCGCTGGCGAAATAGGGGTTTGTTGGCAAGGCCCCTCGGCTTTCGTTCAGCGCCGGTAGCGCTCGACCCGGGACTGCGCCGGGCGGCTGGCCTGGACCGGGCGGCTCGACTGGCTGACGCGGCCGGCGCTCCACAGCGGCACCGAGGGCTTGAGCTCCTCGAGAAAGATCGGCCGCGAGAAATAATAGCCCTGGGCGTAGCGGATCCTGGTCGCGGCCTGCAGATAGGCCAGTTCCTCGAAGGTCTCGATGCCTTCGGCGATCACCGTCATGCCGAGCGCCTCGCTCAGGGATTCGATCGCGCGCAGGATGCCCTGGCTGCGCGGGCGCAGATGGATGTCCGTGATGAAGGAACGGTCGATCTTGATCTCGTCGGCGGTGATGTCGGCCAGCGCCGACAGCGAGGAATAGCCGATGCCGAAATCGTCGATCGAGATTCCGACGCCCAGTTTGCGGAACAGCGGCAGGATCTCGGTCTGGAAATGGGTCTTGGCGACGAAGGCGTCCTCGGTCACCTCGATCATGAAGCGGCCGGGATAGCCGGTCGCCTCCAGCGCCGATGCAAACGAGCGCATGAATTCCGGATTGCCGGCCTGCTTGGCCGCGACATTGATGCTGATGCTGGTGGCCGGGCCGAACGCCTCATTGATCAGGTCGATCGAGCGCACGATCTCGGCCAGCACCAGATGGGTCAGTTCGTCGATCAGCCCGAGCTCGACGGCGAGATTGATGAAGCTGCCGGGAGCCTGGATCACGCCGTCGTCGTCGCGCAGCCGCACCAAGGCCTCGATGCCCTTGATGTCCTGGCTGCGGATGTCGACCTTGGCCTGGAAGGCGCAGCAGAAGCGCTTTTCCAGGATGGCCAGACGCAGCGACTGCTCGAGCTTCATGCGCGCCAGCGCCTCGCGCTCCATGCCGGCGTCGAAGAACGCCGCGGCCCCCTTGCCGCCGCTCTTGACCCGGTACATCGCGATGTCGGCGTTCTGGCGCAGCAGTTCGTAGGAGCCGCCGTGCTCCGGATAGAGGCTGACCCCGATCGAGGTGGAGGCGAAGATCTCCGAGCCGTCGATGAAGAACGGCGCCTTCAGCCGCTGCAGCACGCGGCCGACATAGTCGGCGACCTCGGCCTCGTCCTGGATCGGATGCAGCAGCAGCAGGAATTCGTCGCCGCTGATCCGCGACAGCATGTCGGAATCGCGCAGGTCGAGGCCGAGCCGTTTGGCCATTTCGACCAGCAGCGCGTCGCCATTGGCATGGCCGTAATAGTCGTTGATGTGCTTGAAATTGTCGATGTCGAGAAAGGCCAGCGCGAAGCGGCTGCCGGCGCCGTCATGCTGCAGCAGCCGGTTGGCGCGGTGCTCGATCACCCGCCGCGACGGCAGCCCGGTCAGTTCGTCGTAATAGGCCGAGCGGAACAGCTGGTCCTCGAGCAGCTTCTGCACGGTGATGTCGGCCGAGCTCGACAGCAACAGGTCGCGGCCGTCGATGCGCACCGGGCGATGGCTGGTGAGCCAGACCTGGCTCGATCCGCCGGTCGCGCTGCGTTCCTCGCCGACCGCGGCCTGGCCGTCGCGCAGCAGCGCGATGGCGGTCGCGCGGCGCTGTTCGAGGGCGACCGAGGGCGGCGCGGCGTCGATCCCGAGCTGGCCGGCGGCGGCGTCGTTCACCAGCAGGAAGCGGCCATCGCCGTCCTGCACCGTGACGCCGTGCGGCAGCATCCTGAACACGTCGCGCAGCATCGCCAGGTCGCTCGCCGCGGCGAGCCCGGTATCGCCTGTCGCGTCGCGGGGCGGGTCGGTATGGTTGAGGCCTTGCATGACGGCAGAGGCTGTCAAATTCTGTTGTAGGTTTGGTTAAGTGCAACCCGGAAAAACCGGGGCATCGCCGCGGCCGCTTGCTTCGCGCCGCCGATCGCGCAATCGTCCTTAACGAAGTCTCAACGTCGGCTCACACCGGGGACTTGCCCGCGGCCGCGCTTCAGCTCAATCGCGCGGGATCCGGCACTGCAGGATGCCGTGGATCCCGGTCTTCAGATAGGCGATCTCGGTCTTGCCGTCGAACGGCCGCAGCGCCGAATGCAGCAGCTTGGTGCCGAAGCCGGCCTGTCCGATCGCGCCGACCGGCGGGCCCTCGGTCTCGTCCCAGACGATGGTCAGGCGATCCTCCGCCACCGTCCACGACACCTGCAACAGCCCGCGGCTTGCGGAAAACGCGCCGTATTTTGCGGCATTGGTGGCGAGCTCGTGCAACATCAGGGCGAGACTGACCGCCAGCTTGGCGGGAAGGAACAACGGATCGCCGTTCAGGGTGAAGCGGACATGGCCGTAGGGCCCGAGTTCGGACAACAGCAGGTCCTTGATGTCGCAGCCGCTGCCGTCGACCTTGGCGATCAGGTCGTCGGTCGCCGACAGCGCCCTCAGGCGGCCGTCGATGCTGGCCCAGATTTTCGGCTGGTCGTGCAAGACCTGGTGCAGCACCGCGTGAATGGTCGACAATTTGTTTTTCAGCCGGTGCTGCAGCTCCTCGACCACGAGCTTGCGGTAGGCCTCCTCCTCGATCAGCCGCCTGGAGATCTCGCGCTGCCGGCCCGAGACCGAGCGATAATATTCGACCACCCAGATGGTCAGGCCGCAGACCAACAGATAGATCAGCATCAGCACCAGCCGCGCCGAATCGGTGGCGGCGACGCCGAAAGTCAGGGTGGCGCCGAGCACGCCGCTGGCAACAGCGGTCAGGACGCCGGCCCGGTAACCGGCAAAGGCGGTGGCCAGGAAAACCGCCGGGAAATACGGGGTGAAGAACACATCGGGGCGGATCAGCGACAGGCACCACCGCGCCAGCGTCGCCAGCGCCAGGCAGCCCGCCGCGAAGCCCGCGCTAAGCAACGGCGGCGGCTGGGATATTCCCTGCCAGCCGAGCCGGAACCGGTCGATCCATTTCGCCATGGGTCACATCAGCCGATCAGGGAATCCAAAATAAGGCCGTGCCACAGATAGGGCCGACCATAGAGAAAAACAGCGCCATGGCGAGCAGCCACTGCCCGCCATCGCACCGAGCGTCAGTGATCAGGCGATGCGAGCATTCGCCCGGGGCATGAATGGCTCGCCATGACGCTCTTGCCTTGTTGCGGCCGGCCGGGGATAGGATATGCAACGGCGCATGGCAAACAGGAGAACGCGATGGGACGGCTGGACGGCAAGGTTGCGGTAATCACCGGCGCGACCAGCGGCATCGGTCTGCGCACCGCCGAGATCTTCGTCGCCGAGGGCGCCCGAATCGTCATCGCCGGGCGCCGCGCGGCGGAGGGCGAGGCGCTGGCGAAGAAGCTCGGCGCCGCCTGCGTGTTCCGCCGGACCGACGTCACCGAGGAAGACCAGATGCGGGCGCTGATCGGCCAGGCGGTGGAAAGTTTCGGCCGGCTCGATTGCCTGTTCAACAATGCCGGCGGCCCGGCACAGACCGGCGGCATCGAAGGCCTCGAGGTGGCGCGCTTCGACGCCGCGATGGCCACCCTGGTGCGCAGCGTGATGCTCGGCATGAAGCATGCCGCGCCGCAGATGCGCCGCCAGGGGTCCGGCAGCATCATCAACAACGGCAGCATTGCCGGCCGGCTCGCCGGCTTCTCCTCTTCGGTGGTCTATGGCGCGGCCAAGGCCGCGGTGATCCACCTCACCAAATGCGTGGCAATGGAACTTGGTGAAGCCGGCATCCGCGTCAACAGCATCTCGCCGGGCGCGATCGCCACCGGCATCTTCGGCAAGGCGCTCGGGCTGTCGGTCGAGGCCGCGGAAAAGACCCCGGCGGTGATGCGCGAGGTCTACAAGACCGCACAGCCGATCCCGCGCGCCGGACTGCCCGACGACATCGCGCACGCCGCGGTGTTTCTCGCCAGCGACGAATCCAGCTTCATCAACGGCCACGACCTGGTGATCGACGGCGCCATTACCGGCGGCCGCAACTGGACCGCGCAGCAGCAGGGCTACGTCGCGCTGCGCAAGGCCTTCGACCAGGGCGCCGGATGACACGGCGTTTGCGCTCCGCAAGCCGGATCCGTGGAAACGCCCGGCTGACCGACTATTGGAGCGGCGACAGCGTCACGCGCAGTCCGTCGCGCGGCTTGGGGATCGGCCACATCTGCCAGTCCGGCTTGTAGCCGGGCTCCATCGACACCGTGAGGTTCTGCAGGAAATGCCGCGCGAAGCATTTCGCCTGCATGTAGGCAAAATGCAGTCCGAGGCACATATGGGCGCCGCCGCCGAACGGCACCCAGGCGAAGCGATGGCGGCCGCGCTGCGCCTCTTCGGTGAAGCGCAACGGATCGAAGGTTTCCGGATCCGGCCAGATTTCCGGCATGTGATGGGTGAACAGCGGGTTGACGCCGACCATGGTGCCGGCCGGGATCGCATAACCCCTGAAGCTGAAATCGCGCACCGCCCGCCGCGGCATCGAGGGCACCGGCGGCTTCAGCCGCAGCGCTTCCTTGAACGCCATCTCGTTCAGCGGCATGGCTTCGAGATTGTCGAAACTGGTCGGCGCGCCCGGCGCGATATCGATCGCCATTACCTCGGCGCGCAGCCGCTCCTGCCATTGCGGATTGGCGGCAAGCTCGGCCACGAACGAGGTCAGCGACGAGGTCAGGGTGTCGTGCGCGGCCATCATCAGGAAACTCATGTGGTCGACGATGTCCTGGGTCGACAGCAGCGCGCCGTCCTCATGGGTGGCGCGGCACAGCTGCGAGAACAGGTCCTCGCCGCCCCTGGCGCGGCGGATCGGAATCTGTTCGGAGAAATAGGCCACGATGCGGCGACGGCCCCTGACGCCGCGGGCCATCTTGGTGCCGGGCAGCGGCTTGCGGATCACCGCGACCGACGCGGCCACCATGTCGACGAAGGCGGCCGTGATCTCGTCGACCTCGGGGCCGATGCCGGCGCCGAGGAAGGACGTGGCGGCAAGATCGAGGGTGAGCTGCTTCATGGCGGGATAGAACAGCATCGGTCCGGGCTGCGCCTTCCATTGCGCGACCCGCGCCGCGATCCCGGTGTCGAGTTCGGCCAGATAGGATTTCATCGGTCCGGACTTGAACGCCACCGACAGCGCGCGGCGGTGCAGCCGGTGCTCGTCGAAATCGAGCAGCATCAGCCCGCGCGGAAACAGCAGGCCGAGAATCCGGCCCCAGCCGAAGGTCGAGGAGAACAGCTTGGCCTGGTCGAACAGCACGAGTTCATTGGCCTCGGGGCCGAGCAGCGACAGGCTGGTCTCGCCGAACAGATGGCTGCGATAGACCAGCCCGTATTTGGCGGCCGCGCGCTCGACCTGTCCCTTGGGATCGGCCAGCACGGCGAGCGTCTTGCCGATCAGCGGCCAGCCTTCGTCGCCGGGAATGTGGGTGAGCGAATTGCGCCGCGGCGAGGTCAGAACCGGAACCGCGGCAGCGGCCACACTTTGCATCGACATGGCAATGGCTCCATTCGGTCAGAAGGACATCGCGCGGAGCGCGACTGGGCGTTCCGGACGGCATGAACCAGACAGCTAAATAGCCCTTTTGTCACTCCGCCGCAAAGGCTGATGGCCTGGTCCGGGGAGGCCGGACCCCGGCTATCCCCGGAAGTCGATGGTGCTGCCTCGCAACAATTTCTCGTGCGCTCCGGCCGAGGCGGCCATCGCCGGCCTTGATCATCGCTCGGCCGCCGCCGTAGCATCCGTCAACGATCCCTGTGGCATCCCCTTGCGAGCGGCGGTTCCGAATGGCCATTGCAGCTTTGTCCGGCTGGACCAGCGAACAGAAACACGTGGTCGCGGCCAGCTTTCTCGGATGGTCGCTGGACGCGTTCGATTTCTTCCTGCTGGTGTTCGTGCTCAAGGACATTGCCGCGGAATTCCACAGCGATATTTCCAACGTCACCATCGCCATCCTGCTCACCCTGGCGATGCGGCCGATCGGCGCCTTCATTTTCGGCCGCGCCGCCGACCGCTGGGGCCGCCGCCCGACCCTGATGGTCGACATCCTCTTGTATTCGGTGCTCGAATTCGCCTCGGGCTTTGCGCCGAGCCTGACCGTGCTGATCATCCTGCGGGCGCTGTACGGTGTCGCGATGGGCGGCGAATGGGGCGTCGGGGCCTCGCTGACCATGGAAACCATTCCGCCGCAGGCCCGCGGCTTCGTCTCGGGCCTGCTGCAGTCGGGCTATCCGACCGGATATTTCATGGCGTCGGTCGTCTACGGCGTGCTGTTCCCCTATATCGGCTGGCGCGGCATGTTCATGGTCGGCGTGCTGCCGGCGCTCTTGGTTCTCTACATCCGCCGCAACGTCCCGGAATCGCCGAGCTGGAGCAAGGAGGCCGCGGTCGAACGCGGCAGCACGCTGTCGGTCCTGAAATCGCACTGGCGGCTCGGCATCTACGCGGTGGCGCTGATGACGGCGTTCAATTTCTTCAGCCACGGCACCCAGGATCTCTACCCGACCTTCCTGCAGGTGCAGCACGGATTTTCGCCGCACGAAGTTGGCATCATCGCCGTGATCTACAATATCGGCGCGATCTGCGGCGGCATCCTGTTCGGCGCGCTGTCGGAGCGTTTTGGGCGGCGGCGCTGCATCATCATCGCGGCGCTGCTGACGCTGCCCGTGATCCCGTTATGGGCTTTTTCCGACAGCCCCGCCTGGCTCGCGACCGGCGCCTTCCTGATGCAGTTCACGGTACAGGGCGCGTGGGGCGTGGTGCCGGTGCACCTCAACGAATTGTCGCCGGACACCGCGCGCGGAACCTTTCCGGGTTTTGTCTATCAGCTCGGCAATCTCCTGGCGTCGGTCAATGCCACGCTGCAGGCCGGGATCGCCGCGCATACCGGCGGCAATTACGGCCTGGCGCTCGCCGCGGTGGCCGGTTCCGTGGCCATCGTCATCGCGGTACTGACGGCGTTCGGAACCGAGGCCAGGGGAGTAGTCTTTGCCAAGGCGAAAGCCGCCGTGCGATAAGCGGCGAATTGATTCCCGTTTCGGTTCCGCGACCAGCAGAAGGCACAGCCCATGAGCGAGCGGCTTGAGACCCTGAAAAAGGCGCGCGAGCGCATGGCCGACGACCGCGACGCCTTCGCCAAGACCCTGGCCGCGCCGTTCGACCGCGACAAGGCGGAGCGGGCGCGGCTCAAATTCATCGAGACCCAGGTGCTGATCGACGCCATCGACCGCGCCATCGCCGGCGAGCACGCCAGCGCGGCGTAAGGAGACTCAGCGCCAGTCCGGGCCGTGCAAGAGCCAATCCCACCAACCCCAAGGTGGTGGGGCTGGCGGGCAGTGCGATCGAATTGAATCTAATCGATGCGCAGGCCGGCGGACTTGACCACCTTGGCCCATTTTTCGGTCTCGGCCGCGATCATGGCGCCGAAGGCTTGCGGCGTGGCGATCAGCGGCTCGCCGCCGAGTTCGGTCAGGCGTTTTTTCACATCCGGTTCGGCCAGCACCGCGTTGATCTCTCGGTTCAGCCTGCCGATGATCTCCGGCGGAGTCTTCGCCGGTGCGCCCATCCCGAACAGCGCGCTGGCCTCGTAGCCCGGAACCGTCTCGGCGACGGTGGGCACGTCGGGCAGTTGCGGCGAGCGCTGCGCCGTGGTCACGGCCAGCGCGCGCAGACCGCCTGAGCCGAGATGGCCGATGATCGAGGGCATGTTGTCGAACATCACCTGGACGCGGTCGCCGAGCAGGTCGGTGATCGCCGGCGCGGCGCCCTTGTAGGGAATATGCACCATCTGCGCGCCGGACATCGCCATGAACAGTTCGCCGGACAGATGCACCGAGGTGCCATTGCCCGACGACGCCAGGTTCACCTTGCCGGGATTGGCCTTCACATAGGCGATGAACTCGGCGACGGTCTTTGCCGGCACGCCGGGGGCCACCGTCATGACATTGGGAACGCGGTTGAAGGACGCGACCGGCGCGATGTCGCGGATGAAATTGAAGTTGAGATTGGCGTAGAGCGAGGCGTTGATGAAGTTGGCCGGATTGACCAGGAGCACGGTGTAGCCGTCGGGCGCGGCATTGACCACGGTTTCGGTGCCGATATTGTTGCCGGCGCCGGGCTTGTTCTCGATCACGAATTGCTGGCCGAGCCGCTCCGACAGCCGCTGCCCGATCAGGCGGGCCAGGATATCGGTGGCGCCGCCGGCGGGATAGCCGACCACGAAGCGCACCGGCCGGGTTGGATAGTCCGGTGCCGCGGCAGAGCCGGCCGGCGCGACCAGGGCGGCAAGGCCGCTAGCAAGCAGACCTATCGCGGCGCGGCGTGAGGCCATCGAATTTCTCCCCTGGGCTTGCGGATTGGCGTGCCGGATCTGGCGCCCGGAATCGTTGGTGTTGAACGGACGATGGCCGGCGTTGTAACAAACAAAGCCGGAGCCGGCCAGCGCGGCAGGCGCGCGACAAAGGGATAATCCATGTCAGTAAAAGTCCATGCGCTCGATCATCTCGTGATCAACGTCTCCGATGTCGCACGATCCGCCGAATGGTATGAGAAGATCCTTGGGATGGAGATCGCCGTGTTCGATCCCGGCAACGGCAACGCGCCGCGCACCTCGCTGAAGTTCGGCAACCAGAAAATCAATGTGCGGCCGCGCGACGCCGACAAGGTCGAATGGTTCACCGCCGACCACGAAACTGCCGGCAGTGACGATCTGTGCTTTCTCACCACCGCCGCGCCGGACGCGGTGGTCGCGCATCTGAAGGCCAACGGCGTCGAGATCGAGGTCGGCCCGGTGGCGCGGCAGGGCGCCCGCGGCACGCTGCGGTCGGTGTATTGCCGCGATCCCGACGGCAGCCTGATCGAGATTTCATCGTACGAGGAGGATCGGCCGTAACGCTCCCCCCGCGTCGTTGCGCGCAGCAGCGGCGCCCCGGCGAACCGGACGACTCCGGGTCGCTGCGGATTGCCTCGCGCGCAGGGACCGGGATACAACAAACCGGCAAAAGCAGCGCAAAGTCTGCATGGGAGGATCGATGTCGCATTCAAGCCAGGCCCGGGGCGTGGTCGGCCCGTTTGCCGGGATCGACGTGCCGTGGCTGCTGCAGCTGCAAGCCCGGACCCGGCGCGATCATCCGTTTCTGATCTGGGCGCCGTTCGACGCGCCGGCGCGGAGCTGGGCCTACGGCGAATTTCATGAGCGGGTCGGCGCGCTGGCCGCCGGCCTCGCCGGGCGCGGCGTCAGGCCCGGCGAATATCTGCTGATCCATCTCGACAACTGCGTCGAGGCCATGCTGGCCTGGTTCGCCTGCGCCGAACTCGGCGCCATCGCCGTTACCACCAACACCCGCTCGGCGCCGGCCGAGATGGAATATTTCGCCGGCCATTGCGCCGCGGTCGCCGCCATCACCCAGCCGGCCTATGCCGAGATGATTTCGGCGCATTGCCGCGGGCTGCGCTGGATGGCGGTGATCGGGCATGACGCGGGCGCAGCACCCGCCCCGGGACACGGCGCGCCGCGCGGCGAACGTTTCGAGGAACTGTTCGCCGACAGCGCCGACCGGCCGCGCCGCGGCGCCGACGCAAGCGCGCCGTGCAGCGTGCAATATACCTCCGGCACCACGTCGCGGCCGAAGGCGGTGCTGTGGACCCACGCCAATGCGCTGTGGGGCGCCAAGGTCAATGCGGCACACCAGGATCTGCATCAGGACGACGTGTACCAGGCCTATCTGCCGCTGTTCCACACCAACGCGCTGGCTTATTCCATGCTGGCAAGCCTGTGGGTGGGAGCCAGCTGCGTGATCCAGCCGCGGTTTTCCGCCAGCCGGTTCTGGAACGTCGCCGCGGCGCATCGCTGCAGCTGGACCTCGACCATCCCGTTCTGCATGAAGGCGCTGCTGGAGCACGAAATCCCGAAGCGGCACAGTTTCCGGCTCTGGGGCACCGCGGTGTGCGAGCCGCCGGCGTTCGCCGCGTTCGGCGTCAAGATCATCGGCTGGTGGGGCATGACCGAGACCATCACCCATGGCATCGTCGGCGAGGTCGACCAGCCCAATCTTCCGATGTCGATCGGCCGGGCCGCTACGGAATATTCCATCCGCGTCACCGACGATGACGGCGCGCCGACCCCGGTCGGCGGCACCGGCAACCTGTCGATCAAGGGCATTCCCGGACTGTCGCTGTTCAAGGAGTACCTGCACAACGAGAAAGCCACCCGCGAGAGTTTCGACGAGCACGGCTATTTCATCACCGGCGACCGCATCACCCTTCTGGACCACGGCTTTTTGAAGTTCGGCGACCGCGCCAAGGACATGCTGAAGGTCGGCGGCGAGAATGTCGCGGCCTCCGAGATCGAGCAGGTGATATCCGTGGTGCCCGGCGTGCGCGAGGCCGCGGTGGTGGCGAAAAAGCATCCGATGCTCGAGGAGGTCCCGGTGGTCTTCATCATTCCGCATGCCGGGGTCGAGCGTGCGTCGCCGGACCTGCACGACACCATCATGGCCGCCTGCCGCAGCGCATTGGCCGACTTCAAGGTGCCGCGCGAAATCCGCTTCGTCGACGAGATGCCGCGCTCGACACTGGAAAAGGTCGCCAAGGCCGAATTGCGCAAGCTGCTGGAGTAGCCGGGCGCTTCGCTCCGTCATGATCTCATGATCCATTGTCATTCCGGGATGCGTCTGCAGTCGGCGACAGCCGACTGAAGGCGCAGGCCCGGAATGACGGTGTTAAAGCAAAAGACAAAACAAAAAGGCAGCGACGATATGACGAGCCCCGGTTTCAATTCTCGACGGCGCAGCTCCACCGCCGGGACCCTTGCGATTGTCGCCAGCCTCGCCCTGGCCTGGCCGTTGTGCGCGGCCCAGGCGCAGACCGCCGACACCGTGCTGTTCAACGGCAAGATCCTCACCGTCGACAAGGATTTTTCGATCCAACAGGCGCTGGCCATCAGCCATGGAGACGTTCTGGCCACCGGCACCGATGCGGCGATGAAGAAACTCGCCGGCGACCATGCCAGGCTGATCGATCTCGGCGGCCGCACCGTGATTCCCGGGCTGACCGACGGGCATATTCACGGCATCCGCGCCGCGCTGACCTTCGGCACCGAGGTCAACTGGATCGGCGTGAGAAGCCTGAAGCAGGCGCTGGAAAAAATCCGCGAGGCGGGGAGGACCCAGGCTCCGGGCACCTGGATCGTGGTGGCCGGCGGCTGGACCGAGGAGCAATTCGCCGAGAAGCGGCGGCCGACCCCGCACGAGGTCGCCGAGGCCGCGCCCGACCATCCGGTCTACATTCAGCATCTCTACGACTGGCTGTTGCTGACGCCGAAGGCGATGGAAGCGCTTCACATCCGCGACGACGGCGATGTCACCCCGGGCGGCAAGCTCGAACGCGACGCCGACAATCGCCCGACCGGCGTGGTGATCGGCAATGGCAATACGCTCGGCAGGATCTTCGACCAATTGCCGAAGCCGACGCTCGCCCAGCAGGTCGACGGCTCCAAGAAATTCTTCCGCGAGATGAACAGTCTTGGCATTACCGGGATCGTCGATGGCGGCGGGGTCAGCATGTATCCCGCCAATTACCAGGCCGTGTTCAAGCTGTGGCACGACAAGCAGCTCACCGTCCGGGTGGCCTATCATCTCTGCGCCCCAAAACCGGGCAGCGAACTGGCCGATCTGCAGAACCTGACGCAGCTGTTGCCGCAGGGCTTCGGCGACGCCATGCTGCACTTCAACGGTCCGGGGGAAATCCTGATCTGGGCCGACTGGACCGACGGCGACATTACGCCGGATGGCAAGACCAGGCTGGCGGAACTGCTGCGCTGGGCGGCATCGAGGGGCTACAGCATCCAGCTGCACTGGAATCCGGACCGCACCGTGCACGACCTGCTCGACGTCGTCGAGGCCATCGCCAGGGATTATCCGGTGCGCGATCTCAGATGGACCGTGCTGCATCTCTACAACGCTTCGGACGACAGCCTGAAGCGGATGAAGGCGCTGGGCCTGATCTGGGGCGTCCAGGACGGCCTTTATTTCGGCGGCGAACGGCTGCAGCGCGAGGTCGGCGTCGATTCCGCCCGCCGTCTGCCGCCGATCGCGAGCGCGTTGCGGCTCGGCCTGACCGTCGCCGGCGGCACCGACGCGCATCGGGTATCGTCCTACAATCCTTTCGTGGCGCTGCAGTGGTATCTCGACGGCACCACGATCGGCGGCACCCGGACCCGCGACGGGATGGAAGCCCCGACCCGGCGCCAGGCGCTGGAAATGTACACCCGCAATTCGGCCTTCATGGCCAATGATGACGAGCGCCGCGGCAGCCTGGAGCGCGGAAAATTCGCCGATCTCGCGGTGCTTTCGGCCGACTATCTGACCGCGCCGGTGCAGGAGATCGGAAGCATCCGCTCGGTACTGACCATGGTCGGCGGCAACATCGTCTATGCCGATCGGCCGTTCGCCGAACTCGCCGCACCGCCGCGGACCGGCCGCTAGCCCTGTCAGGGATGGTCGGCGGACGCAGCGTCAACAGCAGCCCAGCGCCACCGGACGGAAGGCCTGCAGCAGATGCTGGTCGAGCTTGTCGCCCATCTGCTCCATGAGCGCAAAAGCCTTGGCGTGGGTGAACGGCTGCCTGTAGGCGCGCTTCTCCACCAGGGCGGCATAGATATCCACGATCGTGGTCAGCCGCACGATGTCGCTGAGCTGATCGCCGCGCAGGCCGTCGGGATAGCCGCTGCCGTCGAGCAGCTCGTGATGGTGCAGCACGACATCCAGCATTTCCGGCGGGAAGCCGCGCTGGGCCGCGAGCGCGTCATGGCCAAGACGCGGATGGCTGCGGATTTCGCTGACTTCCTCGTCGGTCAGCTTGCCCAGCTTGTCCAGGATCGACACCGGGATGAACGCCTTGCCGACATCGTGCAGCAGGGCGGCGCGAGTCACCCGGCGCTGGTCGTCGTCGCGCATGCCGAGATGCTGCGCGAACGCCACGGCAAAGCCTGTCACGAACAGGCAGTGCCGATAGCTGTGGGTGTGATGGCGACCGACGGTCGCCAGCCATTCGCGCAGCGAGGTTCGCTTGATGGCCTTGAGGATCTGGCTCTCGGCTTTCATGATGTCGCCGAAGGTCAGCGGAATTCCCGACGGCAGCCGTTCGAAGATCTTGACGATCACCGCATGGGCGGCGGCAATGCCGCTGTGCAGCGCCTCGCCGCGGTCGGTGGTGTCCATGTCCTGGGTGTCGGGAAAGGCGGCGCGGATGCGCTGCAGAATGCCTTCGGCGCCGAAAGGCCGCGATATCGTGTCGGTTGCGCCCAGCGCCCAGGCCTGCATCGAACCATGGTGCAGCGCGTCGGCCAGAACGAACAACCGCGGCAGCGCCCGGTATGCCTCGGTACGCAGCTTGTTGCGGACCCGCTGCACGCTTTCGGCGGAGCGCAGATTGATATCGACCACGATGCCGGCGAAACGACCGGCCGGAACGTCGGGAATATCCGACGTCGCGATGGTGTCGACCTCGCCTACCGATTGCAGAATGCCCGCGAGTTCAAGGCTGTGGTCGCCGCGATCCGAAGCCAGCAGCAGCCGGCGGCGGGATGAAGGCTGGTTGGCGGGAGGTGTCATGGATCCTCGAGGCTGGTGGAAGGCCGGCAGCGCAGCCTAGCCGAGCAGGGATTTTCCGGAGCTTAAGGGGTATGATGAATGCATTCATATTGTGGGCGGTAAAATTGAGCGGGTATGCGGACACAACCGCCGGCCGGATACAAAAATCCGCCGGAGGTTGCCCTCCGGCGGATTGATTTGTTGCGCGACCCTTCGGGTCGTTACGCCGACATGGCGCCCTTCACGGCCTCTGCCGTGATCGGCAGCGAGCGGACGCGAGCGCCGCAGGCGTTGAAGATCGCATTGGCCAGCGCCGGGGCGATCACCGTCACCGCCGGTTCGCCGACGCCGGTGGCATGTTCGCCGTTGGCGATGACGCTGATGGCGACTTCGGGCACCTGGCTCATCCGCAACGGCGTATAGGTATCGAAGTTGGTCTGCTCGATGCCGCCGTCCTTGAGCGTCGCCTTTTCGTACATCGCCAGCGACAGCCCCCACAGCGCGGCGCCCTCGACCTGGGCGCGGATGTTGTCGGGATGCACCTGGGTGCCGACGTCGGTGGCGACGGTCAGTTTCTTGACCTTGACCTCGCCGCTGGGTGCGACGGCCACATGGGCCACGCACGCGGTCCAGCTGGCGGTCTTCCGTTCCTGCGACGAGACGCAGGCGACGCCCATTCCTTCGCCCTTGGGAAGCTGCCTGGTGCCGTAGCCGGACATGCCCATCGCGGCGAGCAAAGTGTTGCGCAGCCGCTGTGCGCCGCCGGCATTGTCGCCCTTGCCGTCAAGCATGTCGATACGGTACTGCGCCGGGTCCTTGCCGACCGCGTGCGCAAGTTCATCGACCATGCTTTCGACGGCCCAGAAGGTCCAGCCCGGCGCCACGCTCCGCAACTGGCCCGACGGGGTGGCGTTATGCGCCATCTCGTTGAGAATGGCGCGGACGTTGTGGTTGGGCACCGTATAGAAGAAGTCCGCGCCATTGACGGTGAAGCCGTCAAGCCCGCCCTTCTTGTCGACCGAGGGGGTGAGGAAATCGGGAATTCCCCAGCGCTTGGTCGGCCACGCACTGACCACGTCGTGATTGAGTGCGATCAGCTTGCCGTCGCCGTCGAGACCGGCCTTGACCTTCTGGAACGTCAGGGGACGCGAGAAATCCATGGTCATGTCGTTTTCGCGGCTGTAGATGACCTTGACCGGTTTGCCGACAGCCTTCGCCGCCTGCACCGCCGGCACCATCATGTCGGCATCCAGACGCCGGCCGAAGCCGCCGCCCAGCCAGCTCTGATGCAGCACGACATATTTGGGATCGACCCCGGCAGCCCCGGCCGCGATCGCACCGGAGCGGGTCGCGAACTGGTTGCCGGAGTAGAGATGCCAGATATCGCCCTGCAGCTGGGCAGTGGCATTCATCGGCTCCATCGGCGCATGGATATTGATGTTGGTGGTGTACTCCGCCTCGATCACCTTCGCCGCCGTGCCGAAGGCCGCAGCGGTGTCGCCGTCCTTGACAAAGAACAGCCCGGAATCGTCGAGCGCCTGCAAACGCCTGGCTTCGGCGAGCAGGGATTCGCTTGACAGCTTGGCATTCGGCCCGCCGTCATAGGTGATCTTGAGCGCGTCGGCGGCCTTGCGGGCGTTGGCAAAGGTGTTGGCGACCGCGACCACCCAGCCTGAGGTGGTGCCGGTCTTGTCGTCAAGGGTGACGGCCTTGATGAAGCCCGGCACTTTCTTCGCCGCGCTGTCGTCGACCGATTTCACCGTGGCGCCGTAGCGCACCGGCGGCGTCACGATCTTGCCATACACCATGCCGGGCAGCATGACGTCGATGCCGTATTTGGCAGTTCCGTTGGTCTTTGACGGAATGTCGATCTGCGGAACCGAAACGCCGATCTTGGTATACTCGTCCGGCGTCTTGAGCTTGATCGCCTTGAGTTCGTCGGGCGTAAAGGTCTTGGTCGCCTTGCCGCTCTTGACGATTTCCGCGAACGTCATCGACTTCTTCGACTTCGGATCGCTAATCGTGGACTCCCGGACCACCAGGTCGGCCGCCGGCACTCCCATCGCCGCGCTGGCTGCTTCGGTCAGGGCGATGCGCCCCGCAGCACCGGCGCGGCTCATCGCATCGAAGTTCATCATGGTGCTCCAGCTGCCGCCGGTGATCTGGGCGCCGAGCACGGGGTCATTGAACTTCGGATCGTTGGATGCGAGCTGGACCCGCATGTCCTTCCAGCTCGAACCCAGCTCTTCGGAAATGATCTGCGCCATGGTCGAGGCGATGTGCTGGCCCATGTCGGCCTTGCCGCAGGTGACCGTGACGATGCCGTCCGGCGCGATCGAATACCAGACACTGGGATCGAAATTGCCGGCTGCGGCGAGCGCCGTGTCGCCGCCGAGCAGGCCGGGGACGGCAGAATAGCCGAGCGCGAGACCTGCGGCGGCGGTACCGACCAGGAACGAGCGGCGGCTGAGATCGGCAGGCTGCTGACCGGCGATCGCTTGGGTGATTTTCACGTGCGTATTCATGTTGCCCTCCGCTCGGTGCCGGGGTTCGAGGCGGTGCGCATTTCCGAGGCCGCGCGCATGATCGCCTTCTGGATGCGCGAATAGGTCATGCAGCGGCAGAGATTGCCGTCCATGTGCGCCACCACCTCCTCCTTGGTCGGATTGCTGTTCTTGGCAAGCAGCGAGGCCGCCTGCATGATCTGGCCGGACTGGCAGTAGCCGCATTGCGGTACCTGCTCGGCGATCCACGCCTTCTGCAGCGGATGGTCGTCCTTGGCGCTGAGCCCTTCGATGGTGGTAATCTTTTTGCCGACGGCGTCGCTGAGCGAGGTCTGGCAGGAGCGCACGGCTTCGCCATTGATGTGAACCGTGCAGGCGCCGCACAAGCCGGCGCCGCAGCCGAATTTCGTACCGGTCATCTGCAATTGCTCGCGGATGACCCAGAGCAGCGGCGTATCGTTGGCCGCTTCGACGGACATATTCCGTCCGTTGATATTTAGATTTGGCATCTTTCTTCCCCTGCCGGTGCATGAAGCCGCTTACGGCGGCAACTCACTTGTGGGTAATGGCTGGCACCCACCGGGTCGATGCCAGTCGGCGTGCAGAATGATACCGTTCCATTCTGGAGGCAATGCAATTTGGAATTGATCGAAAGAATAAAATCTTCGCATTGTGCGTTGCGGCAAAAAATTTGTTGCCGGTGCCAATGAATCTGGCGCACCGCAACTTCCGGACGGCCACCGCCGCCCGGAAGATGGGCAGTTCGCCTCGGCACGAGGATCGCGCTAGGATAACCCGGCAAGCGATGGAAGCTGGAAACTGCAATGCCGAAAATCAATCGTGACGGGGTCAATATACATTACGAGGTCCATGGCACCGGGCCTGCGCTATTGCTCACCCACGGCTATTCCTCGACATCGGCGATGTGGCGGGGGCAGATCGCGGCCCTGTCGGAGCGTCACAGGCTGGTATTGTGGGACATGCGCGGACACGGCCAATCCGACTATCCCGATAATCCCGAGGCCTATAGTGAAGCGCTGACCGTGGCCGACATGGCGGCCCTGCTCGACCAAGTCGGCGCCGGCAGCGCCGTGGTCGGCGGTCTTTCGCTGGGCGGCTACATGTCGCTGGCGTTTTATCGCAGCCATCCGCGGCGCGTCAGCGCGCTGCTGATCATCGATACCGGTCCTGGCTTCAGGAAGGACGAGGCGCGCGAAGCCTGGAACAGGCGCGCGCACGACACCGCCGATCGCTTCGAGCGCGATGGCCTTGCGGTTCTGCAATCCGCCAGCCGGGAACGCGCGACCGCGAGCCACCGCAACGCTCAGGGCCTGGCGCACGCCGCGCGCGGCATGCTGACCCAGCGCGACGCCGGCGTGATCGAGCTTCTGCCTGCCATCGAGGTGCCGTCGCTGGTCGTGGTCGGCGCCGACGATGCGCCGTTTCTGGCCGCCTCCGACTATATGGCGGCGAAGATTCCGGGCGCCCGGAAGGTGGTAATCCCAGCCGCCGGCCACGCGGTCAACATCGACGCGCCGCGGCCATTCATCGAGGCGGTGCTGCCGTTCCTCGATGGCGTCGCGCGTGACGCCCACTTGGAAAGGACGGCGCCGTCATGAGTCGTCTGGCTTGCATTGCGCTGCTGTCGGTCGCGGTTGGCACCGCCTGTTCCGGGCACGCCACTGCCCAGCCGCCGACCGGGGTTGCGAATTCCCCGCCCTTCACCGCGACCTTGTCGAACAACACGCCGCTGGCAATGGGGATGGATCTGGAAGATACCACCCAGGCCCTCGGCACGCCGTTGAAATATGTCAGCGGCCCGCCCGGCGACGAAACCTATCTGGCGTTCCGAGACACCGGAATGTTCAATCATCACGACCGGCTCTATCTGCAATTCCGGGGCGGCAGACTGGCCGCCTGGAAAGGCGATTGGGGCCATAACTGGATGTGGCGCTAGAATCGGATTGCAGCTATTGGATCAAGAAATCCCGTATCGCGAAATTCGACGATGCCGGCACCCGACCAAATCAACCCTCACCGAATGGATGACCCGTGGGACAAGATATCAAGCTGACTGCTTCGGACAATTTTCAATTGGGCGGCTATCGCGCCGAGCCGGCGGCCGCGCCCAAGGCAGCCGTGGTGGTGATCCAGGAAATCTTCGGCGTCACCCACCACATCCGCGCGGTCTGCGATCGTCTGGCGGGTGAGGGCTATGTCGCCATCGCGCCTGCGATCTTCGACCGCATCGAGGTCAATTTCCAGTCCGGCTATTCGCCCGACGAGGTCGCGGTGGCGCGCAAATTCGTCGCCAATCCGGACTGGGCGGCCATGCTGCGCGACACCCAGGCTGCCATCGATGCGGTGAAGGCGGTCGGCCCGGTCGGCATTATCGGCTTCTGCCTCGGCGGCAGCATCGCCTACGCGGCGGCGACCAAGCTGTCGGGCCTGTCGGCTGCAATCGGCTATTACGGCGGCGCCATCGTTCGCTTCGCCGACGACAAGCCGCTGGTGCCGGCCCAGCTTCATTTCGGCGAAAAGGATGCCGGCATTCCGCTCAGCGACGTCGACATCATTCGCGCCAAGCGGCCCGAGGTCGAGATCCACGTCTATCCCGGTGCCCAGCACGGTTTTCACTGCGACGAGCGCGCCAGTTACGACAAGGCCAGCGCTGAGGCCGCCTGGCAGCGCAGCCTCGCTTTCCTGGCCATGCATTTGAAGAAATAAAAAGCAGAGTCAGGCGCTGACGCGGTCCGCGCACCCGTCGAAAAAAACGGGCCGGTTCAGAACCAGCGCTCGCCGACCATGACGGTGTCGCCCGGACTGACTGCGGTGCCGAGCGGCACCACCATGCGCTGTGAACCCGAGCCATCGGTATGGGTCAGGGTGACGCGGTCACGCTTGGCGCGCGGCGAGAAGCCGCCGGCGATCGCCACCGCGCTTTCGACGCTCATGTTGGGCACGTAAGGGTATTGGCCGGGGGCTGCGACCTCGCCGAGGATGAAGAACGGCCGGTAGGATTCGATCTCCACCGCCACCGACGGTTCGCGGATGAAGCCGTTGCGCAGTTTCGCGGTGATTTCGGCGGCCAGTCCCGCCGGGGTGCGGCCGCGCGCCGGGACCGACCCGATCAGCGGCATCGTGATCGACCCGCCGGCATCGATCGCGTAAGTGTTGGTGAGGCCTTCCTGGCCATAGACCACGACCCTCAGCTTATCGCCGGCATCGAGCCGGTAGCTGGCATCATAGGTCGCAGGCTGCGGGGCAGCGGCATAGACCACCGGCGCGGCGGCGTAGGAGCGCGACGGGGCGGCGGCAAGGCTGTTGCGCAGCGCACTGATCGCGCCGCCGGAATCGGCCGATTTCGACGGCGATGCGATGCGCGGGGCGGTTGGGTATGGCTGGCCGTACGCCATGGCGTCGAGATCGCCCTGCGGCTGGGCCATGGCGACAGGATCCGTCGTTCGCATGCAGCCCGACAGGGCGAGCGCAACCGTAGCGGCAATGATCGGCAGTCGAAACGCGCGCGCAACCCGCACCGGAGCCATCCCTCTTAGCGAGAACGCCTAGAGTTTTGCACCTGTTATGGTTAACAAATCGTTTTTGGCCGGACGACGAGTGATCCGCTGCGGGGCAGACGGTCAGCATTGCGCAAAAAACGAAACGGCGGCTTGCGTTCAGTTCCGTGCGTAGCCGATCAGCGGCTTGCGAGGCCTGAACAGAAGCATCAGCAGAATTCCCAACACACCCATCACCGCGAAGACCGGCTGATCCAGCACCACCTTGACGACACTGGTCCAGAGCCAGGGCGCATGGCTCTCCATCCAGGTCCGGAATGCCTGTTGGCTGGATTGGTGAATATCGTTCCAGAACTCGCCAAACCGGGTAAACCGCAATGTCTGGTCGGCGACCCAGCGGGCGCCGTCATAGACCATGAAAATGAATCCGCCCGCCAGCAGCAGCAGCCCAATAAGTCGGAAAAAACCGCGGATCATGTGTCACCTTATGTCAGTCGCGCCCGCAAGGGCCGTCAGCCATTAGCGGGGCGGGGCGGGAAATTCAACCTCTTCAGCAGCTTATCGGCGCCTGCCGGCCGTGAATGCGGGCCCCGGAACCCCCGCGGAGGCGTTGACGCTGCGGGCCGCGCCCTCTATAACAGCAGCAATGGCGGCGGGCGCAATCCCGCCGCCGCTGTTCTTTGAGTGACGCCGTGATGTGAGCTGTCCGCTCCGAATGGCATTCTCGCAGAATACCGGAATGACACTCCAGCATCGATCACGTGGCTGAAACGGCCGGCGCCCAAGCCCGACGACCCGCGACCGGTCACCGCCGAAGGATAATTGAGACCATGGCCAATACGACCTCCGCCAAAAAGGCGACACGCAAGATTGCCCGCCGCACGATCATCAATAAGTCGCGACGCACCCAGATGCGCGGCTCTGTTCGAACAGTCGAAGAGGCGATCAAGAGCGGCGACCGCGATGCGGCGCTGAAGGCGATGGCGCGCGCCGAGCCGGAGCTGATGCAGGCAGCGCAACGCAACATCATTCACAAGAATAGCGCGAGCCGGAAGGTTTCACGACTCGCACATCAGATCGCCAAGCTGGCGAAATGAACTGACGGAAAAAGATTTTCGTCAAAAAGCCCGGCTCTGCCGGGCTTTTTTCGTTTCTGTGAAATTCATGCGCCCGTGTTTCTACGTGGCGTAATTCCGCAATATGCTACGCTGCGGGCTTACGCCACTCGTGATATTCACGCTAGTGATTGCTCGGGCACAGTTTTGAAATAGCAATCGCGCTCGCGCGACGCAGTTCGAATCTGCTTTGAGGCTACCCTATTCCGACGATCAAAAAAAATCGCGCATGCGTAGTCACTTATCGGCATAGCGGCGATCTGTTGTTGGAAAATTCCATCCAGCCCCGTTCAAACGTAAACAATTTATGAATTTATTTTGGGCAATCATGCGAATTGTGACAGCGCTTCGGCGTTTCGAATCTCCGCACAGATTCAAAACCTTGCCGTGGCGCCTGGATACAACTGCCTGATTTTGCCGACGCGAAGTCGATTTGCCCGGCAGCTGCGCGGAATCATTTCCGTTGCGGGAAATAAGGCATGATGTATCTCTTAGGGCGTTCGCGGCGCCCACGGCTCTTGAGACCAGCGCGGTTTAAGGAACGGGGCGGACGTGCAAATCGGCGGCGGTGTGCGCGTTGGCGACGCTTTCAAAGCGATGGTCGGATCGAAACTCATAGCAATATGAGGACGGTGGTTCTGTGTCGAAATTTCTCAGGCGGGGCGCGCAGCCCCGCTCGCTTCGAACAAGAGAAATACGCACGAGCCAGCCACAACGCAGAAGGCGAAGCACGTGGGCGGGTCAAGACGAACGGGCTGAACCAAGCGGCATGGCGGCTGAACGATATTGATCTCAGACGTTGCCGGTTGAATTTGAAACACACATAGAGTGATACCTCGCCGTGGGTAATCGCGGCGAGAGGGGGAGGCTGCATGCTTTACGGAATCATCGCGGTATTTGTTCAAATGCCATTTTCAAACGATGCCGTATTGGAAGCATGCGAGCGGCCTCCCACGCGCGCTCCGGACAGACCGTCGAGTATGCGCTGACCTCGCGGAGGCTTCTCTTCCAGCTGATGATTTGCCCGCGGCATTTTTGCCGACCGGCTGGTCTATGGCTGCAGGTCGAAGATTCGCTTGAGGTCGCGCCGCGCGCAGAACCAGCGCGGCGAGTTCGCTGGCCTTATTACTCCTTCAGAAAAGTCGTCAAGAAATGTCGAACATGGAACAGGATCGTTGGTCGCGCGTGAAGGGCCGGTTGCGCTCGAGCGTCGGAGAGGACGTTTACACCAGCTGGTTCGCGCGAATGGACCTGGAGAGTGTGCAACCCGAGAGCGTCCACCTTTCGGTTCCCACCCGGTTCCTCAAAAGCTGGATCCAGGCGCATTACGCCGAACGCGTTCTCACCTGCTGGCAGGCCGAAATGCCGGAAGTGCACCGCATTGACCTTACCGTACGCACCGCGATGCGCTGCGCGGCGCCGGCAAAGGACGCTCCGGTGGCGCTCGACCAGCGCCGCAGCGAGCGACCGGACGGCCGTGCCGCCCCCGAATTGCGCGCCACCGCGATCGCGCCGGTGTCCGCCAGCCATGATGCGCTGGGCGGCTCGCCGCTCGATCCGCGCCTGACGTTCGGAAGTTTTGTGATCGGTCGCTCCAACACGCTCGCCCATGCCGCGGCGCGCCAGGTTGCCGAAGGCCGGCGCGGCGACAGCGTGATGTTCAATCCGCTCTACATCCATGCCGGCGTCGGCCTGGGCAAGACCCACCTGCTGCAGGCGGTGACATGGGCCGGCAACTCGGGAAGCGAACGCAAGGTGCTCTACCTCACCGCAGAGAAATTCATGTACGGCTTCGTCGCGGCGCTGAAGACCCAGACCGCGCTGGCGTTCAAGGAGGCGCTGCGCGGCATCGACGTGCTGGTGATCGACGATCTGCAATTCCTGCAGGGCAAGTCGACCCAGGCCGAATTCTGTCACACCCTGAATGCGCTGATCGATGCCGGCCGCCAGGTGGTGATCGCGGCCGATCGTCCGCCGTCCGATCTCGAGAGCCTCGACGACCGCGTGCGCTCGCGTCTCGCCGGCGGACTGGTGGTGGAGATGGGATCGCTCGGCGAGGAACTGCGGCTCGGCATTCTCAAATCGCGGGTAGCCGCGGCCCGCGCCCATCATGCGAGCTTCGACGTGCCGGCGCCGGTGCTGGACTATCTGGCCCGCACCATCACCCATAACGGCCGCGATCTCGAAGGCGCCATCAACCGCCTGTTGGCGCATTCCAAGCTCAACGCCCAGCCGGTGACGCTGGAAATGGCCGAGCGCGAAGTGCGTGACCTGATCCGGCCGCAGGAACCCAAGCGCATCAAGATCGAGGACATCCAGCGCGTGGTGGCGCGGCAGTACAATGTCAGCCGCTCCGACCTGCTGTCCTCGCGCCGCACCGCCAATGTGGTTCGCCCGCGCCAGGTGGCGATGTATCTGGCCAAGACGCTGACGCTGCGCTCGCTTCCCGAGATCGGCCGCCGCTTCGGCGGACGCGACCATACCACGGTGCTGCACGCGGTGCGCAAGATCGAGGCCCTGGTGGCCAGGGATGTCGCGCTGTCCGAAGAGGTCGAATCGCTGAAGCGGCAGTTGCAGGAGTGAGCATTCGGCGGACGCCGGGGCCCATGTCCGGGGATTTTCCATCGCAGCACCGGGCGGCGGCAACCGCCCCCGACCGCAGATGCCGGGGGCCGGTTCCCGGCATTGACCGGGACGCCCCGGGGAAAGCCGGGTTGCCCAGCAAATCGTGGGGAACGGCCGCACGCATCTCTTGCGCTGGCGCGCCATCCGCGCCACCTTGGGCGCCCCCCTTGGGGCCTGGTCGGCGCCAGCCTTGATCAGGCTTTTCGGGTCTCCATGCCGGGGCGCGCCTTTCGAGCCGCCCGGCTTTTCCATCCTTGGATCAGGCGGCTATTGCAATGAAGGTCACCGTCGAACGCGCGCAACTCCTGAAGTCGCTGGGGCACGTCCATCGCGTGGTCGAGCGCCGCAACACCATTCCGATCCTCGGCAACGTCCTGGTCCGCGCCGAAAACGCCCGGCTGTCGCTGAAGGCCACCGACCTTGATCTCGAGGTGACGGAGACGCTGGCGGCGGAAACCGCCACCGCCGGCTCGACCACGGTGCCGGCGCATATGTTCTATGACATCGTGCGCAAATTGCCCGACGGCGCCCAGATCGTGCTGGAAGGCGACGGCGACCGCTCGGTGCTGGCAATCCGCGCCGGCCGGTCGCGCTTCACGCTGCAGACCCTGCCCGAGAACGATTTTCCCGATCTTGCCGCCGGCGACATGACGCATTCGTTCACGCTGGCCGCCTCCGACGTGAAACGGCTGATCGACCGCACCCAGTTCGCGATCTCGACCGAGGAGACCCGTTACTATCTCAACGGCATCTATCTGCACACCGCCGGCACCGCCAAGGCGCCGACCCTGCGCGCCGTCGCCACCGACGGACATCGTCTGGCCCAGATCGACCTGCCATTGCCCAACGGTGCAGCCGGCATGCCCGGCGTGATCGTGCCGCGCAAGACCGTCGGCGAGGTGCAGCGCCTGATCGAGGACAACGAGGCCGAAGTCGGCATCGAGCTGTCGCAGGGCAAGATCCGCTTCACCATCGGCAACGTGGTGCTGACCTCGAAACTGATCGACGGCACGTTTCCGGACTACGGCCGCGTCATCCCGCAGAACAACGACAAGGAACTGATCGTCGACAAGAAGGATTTCGAGGCCGCGGTGGACCGCGTCTCGACGATTTCAAGCGAGCGCGGCCGCGCGGTGAAACTGTCGTTGTCCGCGGGCAAGCTGGTGTTGTCGGTGACCAACCCGGATTCCGGCAGCGCCACCGAGGAGCTTGAGGTCGAATACGCTTCCGATGCGCTCGATATCGGGTTCAACTCGCGCTATCTGCTGGACATCGCTGCCCAGATCGAAGGCGAAGTCGCGGTGCTGCGGCTGGCCGATCCCGGCTCGCCGACGCTGGTCCAGGACAAGGACGCCAAGGGCGCGCTCTACGTGCTGATGCCGATGCGGGTGTAGGGGCTCCGCTTTTTGATCGTCATTGCCGGGCTTCGGGAGCGCAGACGGGTTTACTTGGTCTGCGCAAGGCAGACTACTGTGCCGGCAATGACAACCGAGACCACCACCCCGCCATGACCGTCTCCCGCATCCATCGCCTCAGCCTGACTCATTTCCGCAATTACCGCGCGGCGAGCCTGCAGACGGGTGGCGACGTGGTGGTGCTGGTGGGTCCGAACGGCGCAGGCAAGACCAATTGTCTGGAGGCGATCTCGTTTCTGTCGCCCGGACGCGGCTTGCGCCGCGCGACCCTCGACGATGTCGCCGATAATCAGGGTGACGGCTCCTGGGCGGTATCGGCCGAGGTCGAAGGCGCGCTCGGCCTGGCGACGCTCGGCACCGGCATCGATGCGCCGGGGCTCGAGGCGCCCGCCGGCGGCCGGCGCTGCCGGATCGACCGCGAGCCGGTGACGTCGGCTGCGGCATTCGGCGACCACTTGCGCATGGTCTGGCTGACGCCTTCGATGGACGGGCTGTTCCTGGGTGCGGCGTCGGAGCGGCGGCGCTTCTTCGACCGGCTGGTGCTGGCGATCGACAGCGAGCATTCGGCGCGGGTTTCGGCGCTCGACCGCTCCTTGCGATCGCGCAACCGCCTGCTCGAAGTGCGCAACTTCGACGACCATTGGTGCGACGCGATCGAGCGGGAAACTGCCGAGCTTGCGGTCGCGGTCGCGGCGATGCGCGGCCAGACCGCGACCCGGCTGGCCGGGATGTTGCGCGCGCGCGGCGAGCAATCCGCCTTTCCCGCCGCCGGCATCATGCTGGACGGCTGGATGGAGAATGCGCTGCTGAATGAACCGGCCACCGCGGTCGAGGATCGCTATCGCGAGGTGCTGCGCCGTGGCCGGCCCCGCGACGCCGCCGCCGGCCGCACCCTCGACGGCCCGCATCTTACCGACCTGCAGGTGATCTACGCGCCGAAGAACATGCCGGCCCGCGACGCCTCCACCGGCGAGCAGAAGGCGCTGCTGATCGGGCTGGTGCTGGCCCACGCCAGCCTGGTCGCGGAGATGACCGGCATCACGCCGCTATTGCTGCTCGACGAGGTGGTGGCGCATCTCGATCCCTCCCGGCGCCGGGCGCTGTTCGACGAACTGGCCAGACTGGGGGCGCAGGTCTGGATCACCGGCGCCGATCCGGCGGCCTTCGCCGACCTCGGCCGCTCCGGCGAAGTCTTCGACGTCGACAGCGGCCGCCTCTCGCTGCGCGGCAATCCCTGACGGCAAGCCGCCGGGCAGGCGATCTCGGGGCAGATTAGGCGATCCGGCGCCGGCCGCCGCAACCTGCAAATCCAGAGCCTCGGCGTCCCCCCGATCGAGCCTTCGAATCGGGCTTTTGCGACGCTCCTGAATCGGACCCTGGGCGGCTTGAAAAACCATCAAAAAATCCCATTTATTCAATAGCTTGATAATAGAGACTTTACGCTAGGCGCATCGCGCCTTTCGTGGCAGAAATGAATGGATCGGCAGCTGATTTTGCGCGCTGATTCGAAGACATCCTCGAAGGCCTCACATGACAGAACCTGCCCGGCAATCGATCGCCGATCCTGCGCATTCGTCGCCGATCGAATATGGCGCGGAATCGATCCGGGTTTTGAAAGGCCTCGACGCCGTACGCAAGCGGCCGGGCATGTATATCGGCGACACCGACGACGGCAGTGGCCTGCATCACATGGTCTACGAAGTCGTCGACAACGCGATCGATGAAGCGCTCGCCGGCCATGCCACCGCGGTCGAGGTGGTGCTCAATGCCGACGGCTCGGTCACCGTGCGCGACGACGGTCGCGGCATTCCCGTCGACATCCACAAGGGCGAAGGCATTTCCGCGGCCGAGGTCATCATGACCCAGCTGCACGCCGGCGGAAAGTTCGACCAGAATTCCTACAAGGTGTCCGGCGGACTGCACGGCGTCGGCGTCTCGGTCGTCAACGCGCTGTCGAGCAAGCTCAAGCTGCGGGTGTGGCGCGACGGCAAGGAGCATTTCATCGAATTCGCCCATGGCGACGCGGTGGCGCCGCTGGTGGTGGTCGGCGACGCCCACGGCAAGCGCGGCACCGAGGTGACTTTTCTCGCGTCCACCGAAACCTTTACCAACGTCGAATACGATTTCGCGACGCTGGAGCATCGGCTGCGCGAGCTCGCCTTCCTGAATTCCGGCGTCAACATCGTGCTGTCCGACATGCGCCACGCGGTCGAGAAGCGCGAAGAGATGATGTACAAGGGCGGCGTCGAGGAGTTCGTCAAATATCTCGACCGCAACAAGAAGCCGATGGTACCGGCCCCGATCGTGATCAACGCCGAGCTGAACGGCATCGGGGTCGAGGCCGCATTGTGGTGGAACGACAGCTACCACGAGAACGTGCTGTGCTTCACCAACAACATTCCGCAGCGTGACGGAGGCACCCATCTGGCCGGCTTCCGCGGCGCGCTGACGCGCCAGGTCAACGGCTATGCCGACGCCGTCGCCAAGCGCGAAAAGATCGCGCTGACCGGCGACGACTGCCGCGAAGGGCTCACCGCGGTTCTGTCGGTGAAGGTGCCCGATCCGAAATTTTCCTCGCAGACCAAGGACAAGCTGGTGTCCTCGGAAGTGCGTCCCGTGGTCGAGAACGTGCTCAACGAGGCGCTGGCGGCGTGGTTCGAGGAACACCCCGCGGAAGCCAAGGTCATCATTGGCAAGGTGGTGGAAGCCGCCGCCGCCCGCGAGGCGGCGCGAAAGGCCCGCGAGCTGACCCGGCGCAAGGGCGCGCTCGACATCGCATCGCTTCCCGGCAAGCTCGCCGACTGCCAGGAACGCGATCCCGCCAAGTCCGAACTTTTCATCGTCGAGGGCGATTCAGCCGGCGGCAGCGCCAAGCAGGGCCGCAACCGCGAATTCCAGGCAGTGCTGCCGCTGCGCGGCAAGATCCTCAACGTCGAGCGCGCGCGCTTCGACAAGATGCTGAGTTCCGAGCAGATCGGCACCCTGATCACGGCGCTCGGCACCGGCATCGGACGCGACGATTTCGATCTGGCCAAGCTGCGCTACCACAAGATCATCCTGATGACCGACGCCGACGTCGATGGCGCGCACATCCGTACGCTGCTGCTGACATTCTTCTTCCGCCAGATGCCGACGCTGATCGAAGGCGGTTTTCTGTATATCGCCCAGCCGCCGCTCTACAAGGTGACCCGCGGCAAATCCGAGCAGTACCTGAAGGACGAGCGCGCGCTGGAAGACTACCTGATCGGGACCGGTCTCGACGACTGCGTGTTCAAGCTCGCCTCCGGCGAAGACCGCAGCGGCCGCGACCTGCAGGCGCTGGTGGAGGATGCCCGTGTGATCCGCGGCACGCTGCACAATCTGCACAGCCGCTATAACCGCAAGGTGATCGAGCAGGCGGCGATCGCCGGCGTGCTGAGTCCGAAAATCACCGGCGATGCCGCAACCGCCAACGCCGCCGCGGGCTACATCGCGCGCCGGCTCGATGCGCTCGCCGATGAGGTCGAGCGCGGCTGGAGCGGACGCTTCACCGAGGGCGAAGGCTTCTTCTTCGAGCGCACCGTGCGCGGCGTTAAGGATGTCGCCGTCATCGACGACGCGCTGCTCGGCTCCGCCGATGCGCGCAAGCTCGACGATTACGCCGCCAGGCTGCAGGAAGCCTATCCGAAGCCCGGCCTGTTGCGCCGCAAGGACACCGAAACCCCGATCCACGGCCCGGTCAGCCTGTTCGAGGCGGTGACCGACGCCGGCCGCAAGGGCGTCGCGCTGCAGCGCTACAAGGGCCTCGGCGAGATGAACCCGAGCCAGCTCTGGGAAACCACCCTCGACACCAACGAGCGCTCGCTGCTGCAGGTCAAGATCAAGGAGGTCGACGAGGCCGACGACATCTTCACCAAGCTGATGGGCGATGTGGTCGAACCGCGCCGCGAATTCATCCAGGACAATTCGCTCAGCGCCAATGTCGACGTGTGAGACGGGATCCGAACCAGGTGCCGCCCATTCAATACATCGTTGAAGGCGGCCACCGGTTGTCCGGCACCATCGAGCCGTCCGGAAACAAGAACGCCGCGTTGCCGATCATCGCCGCGGCCCTGCTGACCGAGCATCCGGTCACGCTGGAAAATGTCCCCCGTATCCGCGATACCGAAACCCTGGTCGAACTGATCCGCTCGGTCGGCGCCGACGTCGAATGGCGGCAGCGCAACACGCTGGCGATCCATGCCAGGACGATTCGCGCGGCCGATCTCGATCCGGTGCTGTGCGCCCGGATCCGCGCCTCGATCCTGCTGGCCGGACCGCTGCTGGCCCGCTGCGGCCAGGTGATGCTGCCGCCACCGGGCGGCGACGTCATCGGCCGGCGGCGCCTCGACACCCACTTCCTGGCGTTCGAACAGCTCGGCGCCACCGTCACCGCCTCCGACCGGCTGCAATTCCGCGCCAAGCGCCTCACCGGCGCCGACGTCTTCCTCGACGAACCCAGCGTCACCGCCACCGAAAACGCGCTGATGGCCGCGGTGGCAGCGCACGGCACCAGCCATCTGCGCAACGTCGCCTCGGAGCCGCATGTGCAGGACCTCGCGCATTTCCTGGTGGCGCTCGGGGCGCGGATCGAGGGCATCGGCACCAACACCATGGTGGTGCACGGGCCGGCGACGCTCGGCGCCGCCAGCCATGCGATCGGCCCCGATCACATCGAGGTCGGCTCCCTGATCGGGCTGGCCGCGGTGACGCGGTCGCCGCTGCGCATCGCGCGCGCCGGCGTCGAGCATCTGCGTTCGATCCGGATGGGCTTTGAGCGGCTCGGCATCGTCTGCGAGGTCGACGGCGAGGACCTCCTGGTTCCCGGCGAGCAGACCCTCAAGGTCCGCGACGATTTCGGCGGCCACGTTCCCAAACTCGAGGACCAGCCATGGCCGGCCTTCCCGGCCGACCTGATGTCGATCGCGATCGTCACCGCCACCCAGTGCGACGGCGTGATCCTGATGTTCGAGAAAATGTTCGAGTCGCGGATGTTCTTCGTCGACAAGCTGATCGCGATGGGCGGCCGCATCGTATTGTGCGATCCGCACCGGGCGATCGTGGCCGGGCCGAGCCGGCTCCGAGGCGCGCTGATGACGTCGCCCGACATTCGCGCCGGCATGGCCATGCTGCTGGCCGCGGTGTGCGCCAAGGGCGTCAGCACCATCAACAATGCCGACCAGATCGAACGCGGCTATGAACGCATCGACGAGCGGCTCAACGCGCTCGGTGCCAGGATCACCCGGGTGCCGGAGCGGACCAGCGGCGGCTGAGTTATTTCCGGCTGGCTCCAGCGGGGAACGAGGCGAAGACCGCCGGCGATGCCGGCAGCAAGGAACACAGCCATGAAAGTCCAAGCGATCGAGCCCAGCCTCGATACCGCCGCGCTGCTCGCCGGCGCCCAGTTCAGCGATGCCTTTGCCGTCGGAATCGGTGCGCCTGCGCTCGACGCCCGACAGGCTGCGGAAAGAATGCTGGGACGCTCGCCGCGATGGATCGAGGCGCTGATGGGGTTGCGCGACATGATGGTGACGCCGTTCGGCCTGAAAACGTCGCCGCCCAAGGGCACCTATCCCGACAGCGTCGGGATCTTTCCGGTGCTGAGCCAGTCGCCCAGCCGCCTGGTCGCGGGCTTCGACGACAAGCATCTGGATTTTCGCGTGGTGGTGGATGTCTCGGCCGCCGGCCCCGGCCAACAAGTCACCGCGACCACGCTGGTGCTGACGCACAATCGGCTCGGCCGGGTCTATCTCGCCGTCATCATGCCGTTTCACCGCCTGATCGTGCGCAGCATGCTGCGGCAGGTCGCCTGACATCCGCAAAGTCGGCTAACCGCCGGCGTGGACGCATTGCCGCGCCCGTGCTTTGCTCCCCCCAGCCATCCGCCAACCAGGTTCGTTCCATGACCTTGTCCGTCGATCTGTTCTTTTCATTTCGCAGCCCCTACAGCTATCTGGCGCTGCCGAAGACGCTGAAACTGGTCGCCGACTACGACGTGACGGTAAACCTGCGCCCGGTCTACCCGCTTGCGGTGCGCGTCCCCGGCTTCTTCAAGCGCGCCAATCCGCAATTTGCGCGGTACGTCGCGCTCGATTCGATCAGGGTCGCCGCCTTCGAAGACATCCCGTTCCGGTTTCCCCGACCCGACCCGATCGTGCAGGACATGACGACGCTGGAGGTCGCTGAAAGCCAGCCCTACATCCATCGCCTGACGCGGCTTGGCGCCGCGGCCCAACGCGAGGGTCGCGCGCTGGCATTTGCCGACGCCATCGACCGGGTATTGTGGGACGGCAGCATCAGGGGCTGGAACGAGGGCGATCATCTGGCGCGCGCCGCGGCCGCGGCCGGCTTCGATCTCGCGGCGATGGATGCTGCGGTCGCGGCCGATCCGGAGTGCTTTGAGCGGATCATCGCCGACAACGAACAGGCCCATGCCGCTTCCGGGCATTGGGGGGTGCCGACCTTCGCGTTCGACAACGAACCGTTCTTCGGCCAGGACCGCATCGACCTTTTGATCTGGCGGATGCAGAGCAAGGGATTGCTGCGGCGGGGCCGAGCCTGACGGCGGCCCCGGGGCGGAGCAGAGCCGGTCAGGCCGGCAAGGCCTGCCGCAGCGGCGCCAGCGGATAATCCCGAAATGGAAGTTCGGTTTCGATGCTGAGCCCGGCCTGGCTGGGCGCGTGCGTGAATGGCTCCTCCGGATTGGCGGCGTCGCGCAACACGAACCAGTCGGGATTCGGCGCCGGCGGCCGAACCCGATAGAGCCGCGCCGCGTCGCGCGCGCAGCCGAGCAGGATGTTGGTCCCGTCCGTCACCAGGCCTGGCATCGGCTTGCATTTCAGCGCCGGGGACAGGTCGCGCAGCAGCATCAGGGCGATAATGATCGGCTTGGCGACGTCGCCGAGTTCATCGATCGCAATGGCCGCCGGCTCGCCTGTGGGCAGCGCAACCATGATGCGGCGCCGCGACGGATCGTAGAACAGCGAAAGGAAGCCGATCCTTTGCACCGGACCACCCGGCACCTCCTGATGCAGAACCGCGGCCTCCAGTTTCTCGCCGGTACGGCGCAGCCAGACCGCCCGATTCAGCCCGATGGTGGCCTTGTTGTGGATCGCCTGTTCCCAGCCGATACCCTCCAGCACGCTGAACTCGAAGAACACATCGTCGAGCGGCACCTCGCCGACCGGGCCCTGAAGTCCAAAGCCATATTCGGGGCAACGGTCTGGCACATCGGTCCACAGCAGCCCATGATGCCAAAGCTCCGAATCCGCAGGCGCGAACGGGAACATCATCGGGGCCTCGAGCAAGATGATGGTCGGCGACGATTCGCCGGCGGCCGGCCGGGTCTGCAATTCCGGCACGATGCGATGCACCAGCGGCGGCTGAATGGTCACGTCGTGAAAATGCACCTCCCTGAGGTAGCGCTGATTGTCGCGGTCGTAATAGACCACGACCGGAATCGAACGCTGCAAGGTCGGCGGCGTGGTCTGAGCCGAATAGGTCATGGGCACGCTGAGCAATCGGGCATACCACTGGTCCTGCAGCGGCGATGGAAAGATATCGGCGACATGGCGGTCGGCCGCCTTGGTGCCCGTCATCGGCCGTCGAACCCGCAACGGGGTTCCTGCCACCACAAACTTTCGGACATCCAATGGCGTGGAATCGGCATTGCGGCAGAAGATCAGGCAACCGGACTGCGCGCGCATGCGCGGACTGGAGGCGAAAATCTCCGGCGCCTTCGCCAGATCGACGACCTGACCGCCTTGCGCCAGGCCCTCGCCGCTCCACAGCGGCAGGTCGAGAGCGTAGATGCAGCCCGGTTCCTCGTCCTCGCACGGCTCGTAGCCCACCAGGTCCATCGAGGTCGGGTGATCGCGCAGCGGATCCGGCGGTCCGTCCGGCCCGATCGCTCCCTTGGCCTTGACGATCCTGGCCTTGTTGAGCGCGAACCACAGCGCGATGTCGATCGAATAGGAGACGTCGAGAAAATCCGAACCCGGCCCATATTGCTCGGCGAGCGCGTTGAACCAGACGCTGTGCGCCTGCAGGTCGGCGATCGACAGGTTGCCCGCCGGTTGCTGCGGCTTCAGCGCAGAATAGAGATGCGTCGCATAGCACTTCCAGATCAGCATCGCTCTCGGCGGGCGGCGCAGCCCGCTCGGATCGAGCCTTGGATAGTCTTTGGTCTGGCCTCGAAACACCCGGACAGTGCCCGGTTGCGGTTGCGGCAAGGCTTCGAGGGCTGCCCGCAGTTCGGAATAGTGTGAAATAATTCCGGCCATACAACCCTCATTCGCCCGCTACGCGTGCCTGGGTAGTATTGTCCGATACTGCATCTCCTGGCCTGCTCTAGCAAGACGGTTGCGCCGCCGAAACAGCAGCCATCGCATCTTTCCGGCTTCGGCGGCGCGGCGCCCGCCCAACCACGCCTTTGCCGCACCGTAACGCGACACCCGCGAATGGCCAGCGCGGGAAGCGGGTTTTCACTGCCCGGATCTTGTTCTAGGCTCTGCCGCAATGGACAAGGAAGCTGCCGATGGCCGATGAAACCGCAACGCTCGCCCGCTACGTCGCAGACCTGAAATTCGAGACGATCCCACGCGAGGTGCTGGAGCGCGCCAAGGTCTTGACGCTGGATTTTCTCGGCAGCGCGATCCGGGCGCGGCGTGATGCGGAATCCACGCCGGCGCTGCTCAAAATGCTCGAGGCCCTCGCGCTCGACGGCGACGGCCCCGCCACCGTGTTCGGCGATACCCGGACCTGGACACCAGCGGTGGCGGCGCTGCTCAATGGCGCGCTCGGCCATTCCCTGGATTTCGACGATACCCATGCGGATTCCTCGCTGCATCCGAGCGCGCCGGTGGTGCCGGCCGCGTTTGCGGTCGGCGAAATGGTCGGCGCTTCGGGCCGCGACGTGCTGACCGCGATCGTCGCCGGCTACGAGGTCTGCTGCCGGCTCGGCAATGCGCTCGATCCCACCTCGCATTATGCGCGCGGCTTCCATCCCACCGCGACGGCGGGAACCTATGGCGCCGCCGCCGCGGCGGCGAAGCTGTATGGATTGTCGGAACCACAGATCGTCGCGGCCTTCGGCGTCTCCGGCAGCCAGGCCGCCGGCTCGCTGCAGTTCCTGGTCAACGGCGCCTGGAACAAGCGCTACCAGGTCGGTGCCGCCGCGATGAACGGCGTGATCGCCGCGACCCTGGCGCGCAACGGTTTTATCGGTGCAAGCGAATCGATCGAGGGCAAGCACGGCCTTTTGGTCGGCTACAGCGACAACTCCCACCCCGATTCTGCGGTGGCCGGGCTCGGCGAGATCTACGAGACCATGAAGATCGGCGTAAAGCCCTATCCGAGCTGCCGCTATACCCATGCCGCGCTCGACGCGCTGATCGCGATGCGCCGCGAGCACAATCTGACGCCGGACCAGGTCAGGCGCGTGGAGATCGGCCTGCACCGCAACGGCATCACGCTGACCGGCGATGCCGCGACCAAGCGGCATCCGACCAGCATCGTCGGCGGGCAGTTCTCGATGTTCTTCACCGGCGCGGTGGCGCTCGATCAGGGCCGCTTCGGCTGGGACGATTACCAGCGGCTCGGCGAGCCCGCGGTGGAGGCACTGGCGGACCGTTTCGACGTGGTGCAGGATGATCGACTGGAGACCGGCCGCAGCCATCCCTTCGGCGCGCGCGTCAGCATCACCACCGACGATGCCGTGCACGAGCGGCTCTATCCCGACCCATCCGGCGAGCCGGGGTCGTTTCCCGACGCCCAGGCGATGGCGCAGAAATTTTTGACCCTGGCCCGCCCGGTGCTGCAGGGCCGCGCCGAACCGTTCGCCGACGCGATCCTGTCGCTGGAGCGACTGGACCGCGTCGCGACCGCGACCGAGCTGGGACGGCAGTAAGACGCCGTATGGGATCAATTTGCCGGAGCTGGCGGGCTTTGCCACCGGCTTCGCTCGGTCACCCACAGATCCGCGACATGGCCGAACAAATCGATCTCGCGCTGCTTCTCGGCGCCGAGCCGCCGCGCCACCCGCTGCGAGGCGGCGTTGTCGCGGTCGATGCAATGGACGATCCGGTCGATCTCGAAGGTCGAAAAGCACCAGCCGATCGCGGCCCTCGCCGCCTCGAGCGCATAGCCCTTGCCGCGAAACTCGCGGTCGATGCCCCAGCCGACTTCGAAACCGGGCCAGCCCGGCGGCGACCACGGCCCCACCCGCCCGACGAACCGGCCGGCCGGCTTTTCCTCGACCACGAACATGCCGACGCCGTGCAGCGCCCAATGCCCCGCCATGATCGCCGCGTTGCGCCAACCGACATACGGGTCGGTAATCGGCTTTGCATCGGCGGTGATGAAGCGCGCGGTCGCGGGATCGGACAGCATCGCGGTGTTGGGGGCGATGTCGGCGCTGCGCCAGCGCCGCAGCGTCAGGCGCTCGGTCTCAATCACCGGAACTTGGGCAAGGATGGCGCCTGGCCTCAGAGGGGCAATCATCTCGCGTTTCCATTTTCATGGACAAGTATCTGCCACCCCTTGTCAGGCGGCAAGTGCGGCGCGGATCATACGCGCCAGGTCCGACTTGCGATACGGCTTGGCGAGCAGCAGCACGCCGGCGTCGAGATGGCCCTGGTGGATGATGGCCTCGTTCGAGTAGCCGGAGGTGAACAAGACCTTCAGCGATGCCCTGCGCCGCAGCGCAGCCTCGGCGAGCTGCCGGCCGTTCATCAGGCCCGGCATGATCATGTCGGTGAACAGCAGGTCGATCTGCTCGGGGCCGTCGATGACCCTCAGCGCTTCGGCGGCATTGACTGCCGTCAATGTGACGTAGCCCATGCTCTTGATCTGGCTGACGACAAACGCCCGCACCAGATGGTCATCCTCGACCACCAGGATGGTCTCATCGCCGCCCTCGATGCTTGCAATGCCGGCCGGTTCGACCGCCGGTGCGGCGGCGCCGGCCTGCGGCAGATACATTCTCAGCGCCGTGCCGTGACCCGGCTCGCTGTAGATCTTGATATGTCCGTTGGACTGCTTGACGAATCCGTAGACCATGCTGAGGCCGAGGCCGGACCCCTTGTCGACATCCTTGGTGGTGAAGAAGGGTTCGAAAACATGCTCCAGGATGTCGGCGGGAATGCCATGCCCGGAATCGGTCACCGCCACCATCACGTAGTTCCCGGCGATGACATCGCGGTTCATGCTGGCGTAATTGTCGTCGAGGACGACATTGCCGGTCTCGATGGTGAGCTTGCCGCCGTCCGTCATGGCGTCGCGGGCGTTGAGCGCGAGATTGAGGATCGCATTGGTGAGCTGGCTGGGGTCGATCAGCGCCGGCGCCGCATCGCCGGCGAGCACCAGGTGGATCTCGACGTGCTCGCCCAGGGTCGGCCCCAGCAGTTTGGCGGCCTCGGCGACCAGGGAATTGACATTGACCTCGCGCGGCTGCAGCGGCTGCTTGCGCGCAAAGGCGAGCAGACGCTGGGTCAGATCGGCGCCGCGCGCCGCGGCATCATCGATCATCTTGGTGATGGCCACGAGTTCCGGCCGGTCCGCAACCGCTTCGGCGAGGATCTCGATGGTGCCGGTAATGACGGTGAGAAGATTGTTCAGGTCGTGGGCGATGCCGCCGGTCAGTTGACCCACCGCTTCCATTTTCTGGGCCTGGCGAAGCTGCAGGTCGGCGGTGTTCTTGTCGTTGAGCAGGCGGTCCTTTTCCTCTACCAGGGCCTTCATCCGATCGACGGTCGTCTGCAGCGACGCTCCCCGGGCGGCGGTCGAAACCGCCTCCGCCAGCACGTTGGCGAAACCGGTAAGAAAATTGATGTCATACTGATCGTAATCGTGCTGCCGATCGTTGTCGATTTCGAGGATGCCGTAGGGCTGGTCGTCGCTGCCCTTGATGATGACATCGATGATCGAGACGATGCCGTGCGCGGCATAGAACGGCGGCGGATCGAACTGGGGATCGTTCTGCAGATTGTCGATGATCTGCGGTTCTCCGGTGACGAAGGCGCGGCCTTGCGGCGAACTCGAATCGGCGCGCGACACCACGTGGCCGACAACGCCTTCCTGCCAGCCATGGCCGGCCACGATCAGAAGGTCGTTCTGCTCGGCGCGGTACCGGCACACTTTGCTGAAGGGGACATCGAGGCTTTCGGCGCAGATCCGGACCGCCTGGTTCAGGATATTAGACAGGTCCCGCTCGCGGAGCGCAAAGCTGCCGAACCTGGCGATGGCAGCCTGCTGGCGAAGCAGCTTCTGGACCTGGGCGGGGGCATCGGTCATGGGACGGCTCGACTGCTTGGCGTCGTATGGCCGGGAATCAGTATGGACCGCCCGGCACGCGACTTATATCCGTAAACTTGCGGGAGTCGATTTCAGCCCTTCCGCAACCGGCGCGTGCAGCCGCATGCGGTCCAATGCTGTGCAGTTTTGACCACCCCGCGAAGGCCAGATCGGCCGGGTCGCGGAAGCGGCCATCCTGCGACCCGCGGATGCCCCATGGAGCGCACATCGTGACCGGGACCTCCGCGCCCGGTCACGGCGCCGCCGGGTCGACTTGCCGCGCTTGGACGACGCCGGACAATTGCTGTTATGATGGCCGAGATAGTCACGGAGACCCCATGAGCTGGCTTCCCTCGAACGATCCCGTGCTCGGCGATGTCCATTCCTGCGACGCGCTGGAACTGGTCATCGTGCCGCGCACTCGCGACCTCGGCGACGGCTTTGCAGTGCGCCGGGCGCTGCCGCATGGCAGGCGGCAGATGGTCGGCCCCTTCATCTTCTTCGATCATTTCGGACCAGTGCAGTTCATGTCCGGCAAGGGCATGGACGTTCGCCCGCATCCGCACATCGGGCTCGCCACCGTCACCTATCTGTTCGACGGCAGCATCATGCACCGCGACAGCGAGGGCAACATCCAGGAAATCCGGCCCGGCGCCATGAACCTGATGACGGCTGGCCGCGGCATCGCCCATTCCGAGCGCACCCCGGACCTGCAGCGCCGCGACGGCCAGAACATGCTGGGCCTGCAGAGCTGGATCGCGCTGCCGGCCGGGTCGGAGGAAATCGCGCCGTCATTCCAGCATTACGCCGCCGCCGAGCTGCCGACTGTCAGCGATCTCGGTTTTACCGCACGCATCATTGCCGGCAGCGCATTCGGCGCGAAATCGCCGGTTACCATGGTGTCGCCGTGGTTCTATACCGAAGTGACCGCGCAGGCAGGCATCAAGGTGCCGCTCGACCCCGACCATGAAGAGCGCGCGATCTACGTCGTCGACGGCGAGATCGAAATAGCCGGTGATCGCCATCACGGACCGCGGCTGCTGATTTTCCGGCCTGGCGACCGCATCACGGTCAGGACCGTCACGGCGGCGCGGATGATGTTTCTCGGCGGCGACGCGCTGGAAGGTCCGCGCCATATCTGGTGGAATTTCGTCTCCTCCAGCAAGGAGCGGATCGAGCAGGCCAAGTCGGACTGGAAGAGCGGCCGCTTCGCGCCCGTCCCCAACGAACACGACTTCATTCCGCTGCCGGAATGAACAGCCGCCCTGTCCTTGCCCTGCCGCCCGGGTCTGCGCCAGACGATTCCCTCCTTCGAAAGTATGACCCATGACCACCATGCTCGCCAGCGACCTGCCCTTGCCACGGATCGGACGCGGCAAGGTCCGCGATATCTATGCCGTCGGTGACGACCGCGTGCTGCTGCTGACCACCGACCGCATCAGCGCCTTCGACGTGGTGATGGCGGAGACCATCCCGATGAAGGGCGCGGTGCTGACCCAGATCAGCGCCTGGTGGTTCGCCCAGCTCGAGGGCGTGGTGCCGCATCACATGATCAGCGCCGACGCCGACGCCATCGTCGGCGACGTCCCGGTGCTGCGGCCGCACCGTTCCGCGCTTGCCGGACGCGCGATGCTGTGTCGGCGTACCACGGTGTTTCCGATCGAATGCGTGATCCGCGGCTATCTCTCCGGCTCGGCCTGGAAGGAATACGCCGCCCGCGGCACGCTGGCGGGCGAGCAGCTGGCGCCCGGCCTGGTCGAAAGCGACAAGCTCGAACCCGCGATTTTCAGCCCGGCGACCAAGGCCGAGACCGGTCATGACGAGAACATCACGGTGGGGCGGATGCGCGAGATTCTCGGCGACGAGGTCGCCTACACGCTGGAGAGCATGTCCCGCGCGATCTATACGCTCGGCGAGAAAATCAGCCGCGACCAGGGCATCATCATCGCCGACACAAAATTCGAATTCGGCCGCGAAGCCGATGGACGGATCATCCTGATCGACGAGGTGATGACCCCCGACAGTTCGCGGTTCTGGGCCGCGGATGCCTATCGGCCCGGCCAGCCGCAGCCGAGTTTCGACAAGCAGCCGCTGCGCGATTATCTCGACGCCGAACGCCGCGCCGGCCGCTGGAATGGCGAAGCCCCGGCGCCGGCTTTGCCCGCGGCGGTGATCGAGGCCACCAGCAAGCGCTATCTGGAGGCGTTTCGCCGCATCACCGGGACCGATTTGAAGATCGCCTGAACCGCCTCACAGACAATCCGGGAGCACAGCCATGAGCGACGCCGAATCCGTGCTGGTCGAGCGCGATGGAGCGGTGACCATCGTCTCCATCAACCGCCCGCATTGCCGCAACGCCGTCGACGGCGCGACGGCGCGCAAGCTGTTCGACGCGTTCCTGGCGTTCGATGCCGATCCTGAGGCCTCGGTCGCGGTATTCACCGGCACCGGCGGCTATTTCTGCGCCGGCGCCGATCTCAAGGCCGTGGCATCGGGCGATCTCAGCAAGAAGCGCGAGATCGGCGGCCACGATTTGATCGCGCCGATGGGACCGAGCCGGTTGCGTCTGTCGAAGCCGGTGATCGCCGCGGTGGAAGGTTTTGCCGTGGCCGGCGGCATGGAACTGGCGCTGTGGGCCGACCTGCGGGTGGTCGCCGAGGACGCCGTTTTCGGCATCTTCTGTCGTCGCTTCGGCGTGCCGCTGATCGATCTCGGCACCATCCGGCTGCCGCGATTGATCGGACATTCCCAGGCCATCGATCTGATCCTGACCGGGCGTCCGGTAGGAGGCCCCGAGGCGTTGCGGATCGGCCTCGCCAACCGGCTGGTGCCGAAAGGCGAGAGCCGCGCGCAGGCGATCGCGCTGGCCAGGGAGATCGCCCGGTTCCCGCAGGCCTGCCTGCGGGCGGACCGGCTGTCGGCCTTGCGGCAATGGGACCTTTCGGAGGAAGACGCCATCGCGGGCGAAATGCGCGGCGGGCTCGAGGTCATTGCATCAGGCGAAACGCTGGCGGGCGCGGCACGCTTTGCCTCGGGCGAGGGTCGTCACGGCGCGTTCGGCGGCGACGGCCGGCAGCGCTAGCGCATGGAGGCGAGACGATCGCCGCCGTGGATCAAATTGAGCCGGTCGCACTCCGGCGGCGAGAATTGTGAGATGCTTCACTCGTCACCGTCATAAAAATATGGTTGTCCTGATGCGCTGGCGTCGTCTACCACTGACGACGGGCGTCAGGGACACACTCGCGCGTGGTCAGTCGATCTATTCATTCCGGCCAGGGAATCCGTGCTGCGCTCAATGACGTCCTCGGCGGCGGTGCCGCCAGCGTTCTGACCGTGACCTTCGGGCTGTCCTATTCGCTGCTGATCTTTTCAGGCCCGCTGGCGCCATACCTGTCCTACGGCGTCGCGGCAACCTTCGTATCGTCGGCGATTCTCGCCGCGGTCATCGCGCTCGGCAGCTCATTGCCTTTTGCGGTCGCGGGTCCGGAGAGTTCCACCGCTGCGATGACCGGGATATTGGCGTCGTCGCTGGTCGAACGGATGATGGCGGCCGATCCGACGGCGCCGTTGCTGGGCCCGGTCCTGCTCACGCTGGCCAGCACCACCATCGTCACCGGTATCGTGCTGTGCGGCTTCGGGATGACGCGGGTCGGCCGCGCGATTCGCTATGTGCCCTACCCGGTGGTCGGCGGATTTCTCGGCGCCACCGGCTGCCTGATCCTTCTCGGGGCGGTCCGCGTCATCACCGGCCACCGCCTGCAATTCGCATCGCTCGACCAGTTCGCCAACCTCCTGACGCTTTCCGAACTGGCGGCGGCCTGCGCCATGGCCGCGGTCCTCTACCTCACCTGGCACCGCTCCCGCAGTTCGTTCGGATTGCCGGCGATCCTGATCGGCGGCGTGATCGCGGCGCACCTCGCGTTCTGGCTGGCCGGGATCTCGGACGCGCAGGCCCAGGCCGCGGGCTGGACCTTTCAGCCGCCGCCGGCCGTCACCTTCATGCTGCCGTGGAACTGGAGCGAAATCAGCCGCTATCCCTGGTACAGCCTGCCGGACGTGGCAGGCAATCTGATCGCCGTGGTCTTCGTCACCGCATCGTGCAGCCTGTTCAACACCACCGGCATCGAAGTCGCCGTGAACCGCGAAGCCAATCTGGAACGCGAACTCAACGTCACGGGCATCGCCAACATCCTGTCGGGAGCTTTGGGAGGCTATACCGGCTGTATCTCCGTCAGCCGCACCATCCTCAACTTCAACGGCGGCGGTACCGGCCGCTGGTCCGGGCTGACGGTGGCAGCGATCTCGGCGCTGATGCTGGCGGCCGCTCCGATGCTGCTCGGCTACATGCCCAAATTCGTCCTCGGCGGACTCCTGATCTATCTGGGCGCGGACCAGCTTCAGAAATGGATCATTCAATCGCGGCGGCGGCTGTCGTTCACCGAATATCTGTCGCTGCTGGCGATCATCGTCATCATCGTGCAATGGGGTTTCATTCCCGGCATCCTGATCGGCGTCGTGATCGGCTGCGCCACCTTCGCGCTCAGCGCGGCGCGCATCGATTCCATCAAATACGGCTTCGACGGTTCGGAATATCGCAGTTCGCTCGACCGCTCGCGAGACGATCAGGCGGTGCTGTCGGCGCATGGCGGCAAGATCCAGGGCCTGAACCTGCAGAGCTATTTGTTTTTCGGCTCGGCCAACCGGCTCTACCAGCACGTCAGGGCGCTGCTGCAGCGTCACCCGGAATGCCGCTTCCTGATGTTCGACTTCAAGCTTGTCACCGGCATCGATTCCTCGGCGGCGTACAGTTTCACCCAGATCAAGCGAGCCGCCGCCGACCGCGGCATCAAACTGGTGCTGGTCCACCTGCCCGCCGCCACCGAAAAGGCGTTGCGGTCGAGCGAATTCATCTCGGGCGAGGTCAGCGTCGTCGCCGAACTGGATCATGCGCTGGAATGGTGCGAGAACCAGATCATCGTCCAGCACCAGGGCCTCGAACAGGAAGAAGCCAGCCTGCGCGACTGGTTCGCCCAGATCCTCGGCACCGAGCAGGACGCCTCCGAACTGATCCGCCGCTGCCGGCGCATCGAGGTCGATGCCGGCGAGGTCATCGTCCGTGCCGGCGATGTCGCCGATTCGATGCATTTCATCCTGGACGGACGCGTCGGCATCATGATTCCGGGCGGCGAGGGCGGCACCACGCGGGTGCGGAGCCTCGGTCGCTATACCACCATCGGCGAGATGGGCCTGGTCTCGCATGCGCCGCGCAGCGCCACGATCCAGGCGGAGGTGGCCAGCGTGCTCTACGTGCTGGGTGCCGATCAGTTCGAGGCCATCAAGCTCGACGATCCGGCGCTGAGCCAGAAGCTCCTGACCTATTTCATCGCGGTGATGGCCGAGCGGCTGACCTTTGCCAACCGCATGATCACGGTGCTGCGGCGGTAAATCCGCCGTCCTCTGATTCGCTATTCAAGCGCGCACGGAGGCCGGATACGCCGACGCGTCCCGCAAAGGCGCGACCCGGTGGGGCCTGCCACGCTTTCCTGAACCTGCAAGCCCCGGGCATGACGAAGTCCGTGGTTTCCTGCCGCCAGCTCCGCCCCGTGACTTGGATCAAGGCAGGTTCCACAAGCGATCCTAGATAGGGAGCTGCAGACGCTCGGCAGGCTTGCGGTGATTTTCCGATGTTTCATTGCTGGGAGAATTTCTACATGATGGCCGGCACGGCAGCCGCGACATTCGCCGGCCTGCTGTTCGTCGTGCTTACGCTCGGCAGCAATCTCTCTGCCACGCCTGCGGCGGGTGGCGCGCACGGCTTCGTGACGCCGGTGCTGGTTCATTTCGGCGGCGTGCTGTTTCTCTCGTTGATCCTGTTGGCGCCGTGGCCCTCGATGTGGCCGATTGCGGCTATTCTCGCCCTGCAGGGGCTCGTCGGCATTGCCTATGCCGGCTTCGTCGTCCGTCTGGTGCGGAAACTGGATTTCGTGGCGCTCGACGCACGCGACTGGATCGCCTATGCCGTCGCCCCGGCGCTGGCCAATGCCAGCCTGCTCGCCGGCGCCGCCGGATTGCCGGCCGATAACACCTTCGCGCCTTACGCGATCGCCGGCGCCGTCATGCTGTTCCTGTTCGTCGGCATCGTCGATGCCTGGGACATGACGCTTTGGATCGTCGGAAACCAGGCGATGGCCGGGAGAGCGGCCCCCACCGACGTCTCATCCGCCGGCGCGGAAACGCCTGCCGCACGTCGCGCCGCCGATCTCACGCGCAATCCAGGATGAATTGCGCGCCGCGTCCCGCCTTACCAGCCCCCCTAAATTCCCGCCATCATCACATATTTGATCTCGACATATTCTTCCATGCCGTGATGCGAGCCTTCGCGTCCCAGGCCGCTTTCCTTGACGCCACCGAACGGCGCCACCTCGGTGGTGATCAGCCCGGTGTTGACGCCGACCATGCCGGATTCCAGCGCTTCGGCCACCCGCCAGACCCGCCCGAGATCGCGCGAATAGAAATACGAGGCGAGGCCGAACGGCGAGTTGTTGCACATCGCGATCACCTCGGCCTCGTCCTTGAAGCGGAACACCGGCGCCAGCGGCCCGAAGGTCTCTTCCTGCGACACCAGCGCATCGGGCGCGACATTGGCCAGCACCGTCGGCTCGAAGAAGGTGCCGCCGAGCGCATGGCGTTTCCCGCCGGTGACGATCCTGGCGCCGTGCTTGACCGCGTCGGCGATGTGCTTCTCGACCTTGTCGACCGCGGCCATGTTGATCAGCGGTCCCTGGGTCACCCCGGCTTCGGTGCCGTCGCCGATCTTCATCGCCGCGACCTTCTTCGACAGCTTGTCGACGAACTGGTCGTAGATCTTGTCCTGCGCATAGAGGCGGTTGGCGCAGACGCAGGTCTGGCCCATGTTGCGGTATTTCGAGACCATGGCGCCCTCGACCGCGGCGTCGATATCGGCATCGTCGAACACCACGAACGGGGCATTGCCGCCGAGTTCGAGCCCGAGCTTCTTCACCCCGACGGCGGCCTGCTGATACAGGATCTTTCCGACTTCGGTCGAGCCGGTAAATCCGACAAAGCGTACCGCCGGGTGTTCGCACAGCACCTTGCCGATTTCAGAGGAATGGCCGGTGAGGATGTTGAACACCCCCTTGGGCACGCCGGCCCGCTCGGCCAGCGCTACCAATGCCAGCGCGGTGAGCGGGGTCTCGTTGGCTGGTTTCAGCACCACGGTGCAGCCGGCGGCCAGCGCCGGCGACACCTTGCGGGTGATCATCGAGCAGGGAAAATTCCACGGCGTGATCGCGCCGCAGACGCCGATCGGCTGGCGGATCGCCAATAGCCGCGCGTCCGGCCGCTGCGTCGGGATGGTTTCGCCATAGACGCGGCGCGCTTCCTCGGCGAAGAACTCGACATAGGCGCCGCCGATGTCGACTTCGCCGAGCGCCTCCGCCAGCGGCTTGCCCTGCTCCGAGGTAAGGATCAGCGCGAGGTCTTCGCGGTTGGCGATGATCAGGTCGAACCATTTGCGCAGGATGTTGGAGCGCTGCTTGGCGGTAAGTTTGGCCCAGCCCGGAAACGCCCGCTCGGCGGCTTCCACGGCCTTGGTTGCTTCCGCCTTGCCCAGCTTCGGCACCTTCGCAAGCTCGACGCCGTTGACCGGATTGGTCACCGGATTGGCCGGCGTACCGGTCCAGGCGCCGTCGATGTAGCAATGCTCGCGCAGCAGCGAGGCGTCCTTGAGACGGTCGCGCAGCGAGGGGGCGGAGGCTTGCGAAGTGCGGGCGGCAGCGGTCGGGGTCATGGCGTTACTCCTCGGATTTTGCAGCAATGTCTGCTGGAACGTTTCTTGAAATTCTCCCGGAACTTGTCCTGGGCGGCGCCTGGCGACGTTTCATGCAACTGGTCGCGCACCGAGCGGTCGTCAAGGTCCTGACCTCAAACTCGCCGCAGAAGGCTTCCATCATGGATTATACGGGCCGCCCTCCGGGCAAGCCTGGCGACCAAAAAGCAGGCGCCGTTCAGGCCGCGCCGCTCATATAGGTTTCGCGGCGGCCGATCATGCGCTCGGCGGCGGCCTTGGCGTCGGCCTTGGAAGATGTCGCGCAGGTGCGGTATTCGAGGTCCGGCATTTCGGCGGGTTCGCGCCGTCCGAACCATGATTTTGACGACACAGCCAGCATCGACAACGCCTGGGCGACGTTGTCGACCGCGCCGAAGGAGTGCAGCGCGCCGCTGCCGGCAAAGCGGACTTCATAGATGCCGGGGCTGATCGGTGCCTCGATGTTTTCCCCGCGCGAAGCCCGGGGATAGCGCTTCCATTCGCTCCATGTCGAAATCATCGTTACGCCTTTCGCCGCCTGGCGCCGCTATCATTCAGCTCAAATTATTTCGGTGGTACTGTTTTATGCTGCAATCTGAGCATCTTGCAACAAAACGGTTCCCGCAGGCGCTGATCGCAAGACTATCGCGGATCTGCCGGGAGGTCACCGACATTGCAGGAAGATTCACTGCAAATTATGGCGAGTGTTGCCGTTCGGTCGCCCGGCAGCCGCCCTTTTGCGCCGCGGCGGCGATCACGAGAACGCGACATTCGGGCGCCACGCCGCCGCCCCTGCTTGCGGGAAATCGCGGCCGGGAGGAAGATCGGGAACTGCAAAAAATTCAACGGGAGGAGACCTATGCAAAATCAAGCTCAGATTGATCAGGTCCTGCGTCAGAAAAGCGAGGCCAGGGAAATTCCCGGCGTGGTCGCCATGGCGGCGACTTCCAGGGAAGTGATCTACCAGGGCGCCTACGGCAAACGCGACCTGTCCAAGGACGACGCCATGACCGCCGACAGCGTGTTCTGGATCGCCTCGATGACCAAGGCGATCACGGCCGCCGGCGCCATGCAGCTGGTCGAGCAGGGCAAGCTTTCGCTGGAAGCCCCGATCGGTACGGTGCTGTCCGATCTCGCCGCGCCGATGGTGCTCGAAGGCTTCGACGCCAACGGCGAACCCACGCTTCGGCCCGCGAAAAAGCCGATCACGCTGCGCCACCTCATGACCCACACCGCCGGCTTCGCCTACAACATGTGGAACGGCGACATGGTGCAATACCTGGAAAAGACCGGCCTGCCCGCCGTCACCACCTGCAAGAACGACGCGCTGAAAACCCCGCTGATGAGCGATCCCGGCACGCGCTGGGAATACGGCACCAACATCGATTTCGTCGGCAAGGCGGTGGAAGCCGCGAGCGGCAAGCGGCTCGACGCCTATCTTCGCGACAATTTGTTCGTGCCGCTCGGCATGACCGACACCGGTTTCAGGATCGGCGAGGCGCAACGCAAGCGCCTGGTCGCCATGCATGCCCGCGGCGAGGATGGCTCGCTGGCGCCGATCCCGTTCGAACTCGAACAGGATCCGGAATTCCACATGGGCGGCGGCGGGCTCTACGGCACCGCCGGCGACTATATCAAGTTCACCCAGATGATCCTCAACAAGGGCCGCGGCAACGGCCAGCAGGTGCTCAAGCCGGAAACCGTCGCGCTGATGGGGCAGAACCACATCGGCGAACTCAACATGACCAAGATGACGTCGGCGGTGGCGTTCGCGACCAACGATGTCGATCTCTATCCGGACATGGAGAAGAAGTGGGGGCTGAGCTTCCTGATCAACACCGCCAAGACCCCGGAAGGCCGCAGCCCCGGCAGCCTCGCCTGGGCGGGTCTCGCCAACACCTATTACTGGATCGACCCCGCGCGCGACGTCAGCGGCGTGATCCTGATGCAGGTGCTGCCGTTCGCCGACGGCAAGTGCCTGGAGGCGTTCGCAGGCTTCGAGCGCGGCGTCTATGCCGGGCTCGACGCGGCGCAAAAGGCGGCGTAGGCAGGTTTCGGTTTCCCGGCGCGGATGGCCGCGCCGGGAGACTTTTGCACTGCCGCACCGGCGCGCAAAACCGCAAAGAGACGCCCGACAAACGCCCGCGCCCGCGTGGATGGGGGCATGGAGAACGAGACTTGACCGAAGCAGCCCCGAGCTATGTCTGCGGCATCGCCGATGCGCCGCTATTGGGCGACACCATCGGGCGCAGCCTCGATGCCGCGGCCCGGCGCTGGGCCGATCGCGAGGCGCTGGTCTCGGTCAGCCATGGCGCAAGGTGGACATGGCGGGAACTCGCCGAACGCGTCGATGCGCTGGCGGCGGGTTTGCTGGCGCTCGGCCTGGAACGCGGCGCCCGGATCGGCGTCTGGTCGCTGAACCGGCCGGAATGGACGCTGACGCAGTTTGCTGCCGCCAAGGCCGGCCTCATCCTGGTCACCATCAATCCGGCCTATCGCCTCAGCGAGCTGGAATTTTCGCTGGCCAAGGTCGGATGTGCCGCGATCGTCAGCGCCACCGCATTCAAGACCAGCAATTACATGGAGATGCTGAACGCCCTGCTGCCCGAGCTGGCGACGGCTGCGCCGGGCGACCTGCACGCCGCGCGGCTGCCGCAGCTGCGCGCCGTGATCCAGGTCGGCGGCCCGGCCTGCCCCGGCACCGTGCCGTTCGATTCCGTCGCCGGGATGGGCGGCGCGCGCCACCGCGCCGCGATCGCGGCACTTTCGGCCAGCCTGCAGTTCGACGATCCGGTCAATATCCAGTTTACCAGCGGCACCACCGGATCGCCCAAGGGCGTCACGCTGACGCATCACAACATCCTCAACAACGGCTATTTCGTCGGCCGCGCCATGCACCTGACCGAGGCCGACCGCATCTGCATTCCGGTTCCGCTGTATCATTGCTTCGGCATGGTGATGGGCAATCTGGCCGCGGTCACCTCGGGGGCGACCATGGTCTATCCCGGCGAAGGTTTCGATCCCCTGGCGACGCTCGAGACCATCGAGCGGGAAAAATGCACCACGCTGTACGGCGTGCCGACCATGTTCATCGCCGAACTCGATCATCCCGAATTTTCCCGCTTCGACCTGTCGTCGCTGCGCACCGGCATCATGGCCGGCGCGCCGTGCCCGATCGAGGTGATGCGTCGCGTCAACGAAGCGATGAACATGCGCGACGTCACCATCGCCTACGGCATGACCGAAACCAGCCCGGTCAGCTTCCAGAGCGCCACCGACGATCCGCTGGAGCGGCGGGTGTCGACCGTCGGCAGGATTCATCCGCATGTCGAGGTCAAGGTGGTCGATCTCGAGGGCCGCGTCGTGCCCCGCGGCGAACGCGGCGAATTGTGCACCCGCGGCTACAGCGTCATGCTCGGCTATTGGGACGAGCCGGAAAAGACCGCCGACGTGCTCGACGCCAATGGCTGGATGCATACCGGCGACATCGCGGTGATCGATTCCGAAGGCTATTGCAACATCGTCGGCCGTATCAAGGACATGGTGATCCGCGGCGGCGAAAACCTCTATCCGCGCGAGATCGAGGAATTCCTCTACCGCCATCCCAAGATCCAGGACGTGCAGATCTTCGGCGTCGCCGACGATCGCTATGGCGAGGAATTGTGCGCCTGGATCCGGGTGCGGTCCGGCGAACAGCTGACGGCCGAGGAGGTCCGCGCCTTCTGCCAGGGCCAGATCGCGCACAACAAGATCCCGCGCTACGTCGAATTCGTCGACGAGTTCCCGATGACCGTCACCGGCAAGATCCAGAAGTTCCTGATGCGCGACACGGTGGAGACCCGGCTCGGCCTGAAGGCGGCAAAGACCGCGTGAGAACGGTCGTGCCCAACCGCGTCGGGGTGCAGGCGCAAGGGGGCCATGGCAGCTTAAGGTGTGGCGCGCCGTTGCTTGCCAGATGGCGGCCCTACACCGGCAAGCCGTTCGCCTTCGCCAGTTCCTTGAGCGACACCTGCGGCCGGGCGCCGATGTGCTGGATCACTTCGGCGGCGGCCAGCGCGCCCAGCCGGCCGGCATCTTGATGGCCGGCGCCGCGCACCAGGCCGAACAGGAAGCCCGCGGCGAACAGGTCGCCGGCGCCGGTGGTATCCACCACGCGCTCGACGGGAAAGGCCGGCACCGCGACCGCGCCGTCTTTCGACGCCACCACGCAGCCCTTCTCGCTGCGGGTGACGACGCCGAGTTTGACGTCGCTGCGCAACTGCGCCAGTGCGGTGTCGAAATCCGAACTCTGGTACAGCGAATGCAATTCGGCCTCGTTGGCAAAGATCAGGTCGACCGTGCCGTTGCGCATCAGTTCGACAAACTCGGCGCGATACCGGTCGACGCAAAATGAATCCGACAGCGTCAGCGCCACCTGGCGCCCCGCGCCATGCGCGATGCCCGCCGCCTTGACGAAGGCCTGCTTGGCGTCGTTCGGATCCCACAGATAGCCTTCGAGATAGAGGAACGCCGATGCCGCGACCTCGGCGGCGTCGATGTCGTCGGGTGTCAGCAGCTGCGCCGCGCCGAGATAGGTATTCATGGTGCGCTCGCCGTCCGGCGTCACCAGGATGTAGCTGCAGCCGGTGGCGGGACCGTCGGCCGCCGGCCTGGTCGCAAACGCGACCCCCGCGGCGCGGATGTCATGGCTGTAGAGCCGGCCGATCTGGTCGTCCCTGACCTTGCCGACATAGGCCGCGCGCGCCCCGAGGCTGGCGATCCCGACAATGGTGTTGGCGGCCGAGCCGCCAGACATTTCCGTCGCCGGCCCCATATCCCGGTAGATCGACGCGGCGCGGGCCTCGTCGATCAGCGCCATGCCGCCCTTGGTCATGCCGTGCGCGGCAAGAAAGCCCTCGTCGGTCCGCACCAGCACATCGAAGATCGCATTGCCGATGCCGAGAACGTCGTATTTCGCTGAAGTCATCGATCAGTCCTGTTGCGGCGGTGGGTTGGCACGGCAAACGCGGCGGAGGCCGGTTGAGATGCTGCGGCCTATCACGATCGACCCCGCGCCAGCAAGCGAGAGCGCCGCGGCGACCGCGCCAAAGACAGCCCACGGACTTTGTGCAGGGCGGTTTTGCTTCAAAAATTCGTCCATCCTATAAGAAGCGCGGTCGCGTCAGGCGAGCCGGTTTCCACTTCGCTTGAAAAACGCGCCTGGAAAGCCCCAGATGATCCGTTCCTTCGTCACGGTGTCCACGGGAACACTCGCCTCGCGGCTGCTGGGATTCGCCCGCGACGCGATGATCGCGGCGCTGCTCGGCACCGGCCCGGTCGCGGACGCCTTCCTGGTGGCGTTTCAGCTGGTCAACGTGGTGCGGCGGCTGCTGACCGAGGGCGCCCTGAACGCGGCACTGGTGCCGGCCTGGCTGCGGGTACGCGAAACCGAGGGCGCCGCCGCGGCCTCGGCGTTCGCCGGACGCGTGCTCGGCACCGTCAGCGCCGCCCTGGTGGCGGCGACAGCCGGATTAGGCCTCTTGATGCCGCTGCTGATGACGGCGCTGGCGCCGGGCTTTGCCGGACACCCGACGCTGCAGCTTGCCGTCGACGACGCCCGCCTGATGCTGCCCTACCTCGCCTTTGCCGGGCCGGCCACGGTGATGATGGCGCTGCTGAATGCCAGAGCGCGCTTTGCCCTCACCGCGTTCGCGCCGGTGCTGTTCAACCTCGCGCTGATCGCGGTGATGCTCGTGCTGCTCGGCTGGCACGGCGATGCAGCCTCTGCCGCCTGGACGATCGCCGCCACCGTCGGCGTCGCCGGATTGCTGCAATTGCTGGTCCTGGCGGTGCGCCGTGGCGGCGGCGGCGTCGCGACGCCGCTGCGCATCGGCTTCGGCGCCGACATGCGTGGCTTTTTCGCCAAGGCGATCCCGGGCATGGTCGCCAGCGCCGGTCCGCAATGGCTGATGGTCGCCGCGGCCGTGATCGCCTCCGCGTCGCCATCGGCGGTATCCTGGCTGTATTTCGCCAACCGCCTGATCGAGCTGCCGCTCGGCATTGTCGGGGTCGCGATGGGCACCGTGCTGGTGCCCGAACTGACGCGCGCGCTGCGCGGCGGCGATCGGGCGGCGATGGCGCATGCCGAGTTGCGCGGCCTCGAACTCGCGGTCGGACTGACGCTGCCGGCGACGCTCGCGCTGATCGTGCTCGGCGAGCCGATCGTGCGCGTGCTGTTCCAGCACGGCGCGTTCACCGCGCAGGATAGCGCGGCCACCACGCCGGCGCTGATCTGGCTGGCGCTCGGCCTGCCGGCCCATGTGCTGGTCAAGGCGTTGTCGCCGGCGTTTTTTGCCCGCGACGACACGCTGAGGCCGCTGCTTTCGACGCTGAAGGGGATTGCGGTCGCGGTCGTCGCGGCGCTGCTGCTCGGCCGGCTGTTCGGCGCCGGCGGCATCGCCGCCAGCATCGCGCTCGGCGCCTGGAGCAGCGCGCTGGCGCTGATCCGGCGCGGGGCGATGAGCTTCGGATTTTCCATCGATGCCGCCGCCCGCCGCCGGCTGCCGCGCATCGTCGCGGCGGCGGTGCTGATGGGCGCGCTGTTGTGGCTGGCCTTGCGGTCGCTGCCGGCGTCGATCGCGACGACGGCCGGCGCAATGCAGGCGGTTGCGCTGGTGACGCTGATCCCGGCCGGAATGGCGGTCTATGGCCTGCTGCTGGCGCGGTTCGGCGTGATCGACTGGGGCACCGCGGTCGGCACGTTCAGGCGGACCACCGCCGCCGACTTGCGCGACTGATGTCCGCATGGCAATGGACGGCGCACGGCGCCTATCGGCAAGGGACGGCGCAGGGCGCCGCTGGAAATCACCGGCGCGAATCAAGGCTGCGCGGGAAATTGACGCGGGAAATTGACAATGGCGATGGTTGAACGGGTTTTCTCAGGGGTCCAGCCGACCGGCAACCTGCATCTCGGCAATTACCTCGGCGCGATCGTCAATTTCGTGAAGCTGCAGGAGACCCATAACTGCCTCTATTGCGTGGTCGACATGCACGCGCTGACCCAGCCGGTGTCGGTCTGGGGCGGCCCGGCCGAACTGGCGCGCAATACTAGGGAGGTGACCGCGGCCTTCATCGCCTCCGGCATCGATCCGAAGAAGCATATCGTGTTCAACCAGAGCCAGGTGTCGGGGCACGCCGAGCTGGCCTGGATCTTCAATTGCGTGGCGCGGGTCGGCTGGCTCAACCGCATGACCCAGTTCAAGGAAAAGGCCGGCAAGGACCGCGAGAACGCCTCGGTGGGCCTCTACGACTATCCGGTACTGATGGCCGCCGACATCCTGCTCTATCGCGCCACCCATGTGCCGGTCGGCGAGGACCAGAAGCAGCATCTCGAGCTGTCGCGCGACATCGCACAGAAATTCAACAATGATTTCGGCGACTCGATCCGTGGCCATGGCTTCAACGACGGATTGTTCTTCCCGCAGCCCGAGCCGTTGATCACGGGGCCCGCGACGCGGGTGATGAGCTTGCGCGACGGCACCAAGAAGATGTCGAAGTCGGATTCGTCGGACAATTCGCGGATCAATCTCACCGACGATGCCGACACCATTGCGCAGAAGATCCGCAAGGCCAAGACCGACCCGGAGCCGTTGCCGTCGGAGGAAAAGGGCCTCGAAGCACGCCCCGAGGCCGACAATCTGGTCGGCATCTATGCCGCCCTTTCGGGCCGCGCCAAATCCGACGTGCTCGGCGAATTCGGCGGCGGGCAGTTTTCGAATTTCAAGAACGCGCTGGTCGAGCTCTGCGTCGCCCGGCTGTCGCCGATCGCTTCAGAGATGAAGCGGCTGGTCGCCGACCCCGGCCATGTCGATTCGATCCTGGTCGACGGTGCCGAGCGCGCCGGCGCCATTGCCGCCGAAACCATGCAGGCGACCAAGGACATCGTCGGCTTCGTCCGCAAGCGCTGAAGCTTGATGGCCGGGACGGCGCCGGCCGCGGCTACAAGCGGGAGAATGATAACCACCGCGATCCAGCCCTTCCGGCGCCACCGTGAAATTGCCGCAGCGCAACGCAGCGGCAACGTCGCTTGTCGGGGACGGCTGCGCCATGGCAGCATGCCGTGGTGTCTGGCGCAGCATCGGGACCTGCATGAGCACCCAGCGACGAAGCTACGAGACCGGCCACAAGCCGAAATGTCTTGTCATCGTTGACGACAGCGCCGAGGGCGACCGCGCGGTGTACTATGCGAGCCGCTGGGCGGTGCGCGTCGGCGGCGGTGTAGTGATGCTGCGCATCATCGAGATCGAGGACCAGAACCAGCAATGGCTCGGAGTTGCCGACATCATGCGCGCCGAGGCGCGTGAGGAGGCCGATGCCGCGCTCGACCGCGCCGCCGGGCGCGCGGGCGGCGTCGCCGCGACCGCGCTCGATCGCGTGATCCGCGAGGGCGACCCGACCGAACAGATCCTCGACGTGATCGACAGCGACGCCGATATCGCGATGCTGGTGCTGGCCGCCAATCCCGGCCCGGAGGGGCCCGGACCGCTCGTCAGCACGATTGCCGCCGCGGTCGGCGCGTTCCCCGTTCCGGTGACCCTCGTCCCCGGCGACCTGAGCGACGCCGATATCGACGCCCTGTCGTGAACCCGTTGATTCGGCTGCAGAACCGGTGCCCTGTGCCTCTTGATCGTGCGTTTGCCGTCGCCATCTGCTAAGGATCGCTCACGCGCCGGCCTTGAACCGGCGACGCCGGAGAAAGCACATGTTCATTCAGACCGAAGCCACGCCCAATCCCGCCACCCTCAAATTCATTCCCGGACGCGCCGTGCTCGACAGCGGCACCATGGAATTCGTCGACCGCGAGGCCGCGGCGCGCTCGCCGCTTGCGGCAAGGCTGTTCGGCGTGCCCGGCGTCACCAGCGTGTTCTACGGCGCCGATTTCGTCACCGTGACCAAGGACGACAGCGACTGGCAGCATCTCAAGCCGGCGATTCTCGGCGCCATCATGGAGCACTACATGTCGGGCGCCCCGCTGCTGGCCGACGGCAGCGCCGGCAGCGACGAGGCCGCCGACGAGGAAGGCGAGTTCTTCAACGAGGCCGACGCCGAGACCGTGGCAACCATCAAGGACCTGATCGAGACCAGGGTGCGCCCGGCGGTCGCCAATGACGGCGGCGACATCACCTTCCGCGGCTTCAGGGACGGCATCGTCTATCTCAACATGAAGGGCTCCTGCGCCGGCTGTCCGTCATCCACCGCCACCCTGCAGCACGGCATCCAGAACCTGCTGAAGCACTTCGTGCCCGACGTGGTCGAAGTCCGCCCGATGTGACGAAGGGGCGAATGGTGAGTAGCGAATGGCGAATGTTATCTTCTTCTGATCCATTCGCCATTCGCTGTTCGCCACTCGCTATTCGCCTGTTTCGCCATTCGCCATTCGCCTCGCCATGCTGATCCTCGCCATCGACACCGCGCTGGATGCCTGCGCCGCCGGCGTTCTCGACACCGACGCCGGCAACATGATTGCCCAGGAATCGCAGCCGATGAAGCGCGGCCACGCCGAAGCCCTGATGCCGCTGATCGCCCGCGTCATCAAGGCCTCCGGCATCGGCTTTGCCGGCCTCGACCGCATCGCGGTGACCACCGGTCCCGGCAGCTTTACCGGGCTGAGGGTCGGGCTTTCCGCCGCCCGCGGCATCGCCCTCGCCGCCGGCAAGCCGGTGGCGGGACTGACCACATTGGCGGCCTATGCCGCCCCCGTCGTCAGCCAGAACGCCGGCCGGCCGGTCATCTGCGCCATCGATGCGCGGCATGATCACGTTTATTTTCAGGTGGTCAGCGGCGACGGCGGCTGGCTGATCCCGCCATGCGTGGCGCCGATCGAGGAGGCGCTCGCCGCGGCGCGATTCGGCAGCCCGCATCTGGTGGGCAACGCCGCCAAAATTCTCGGCGAGCGCTGGCCGGCGCAGGCGCCGCCGCCGTTCGTGGTCGATGCGCAACCCGCCCCCGATATTGCCTGGGTGGCGTGGCTGGGCGCCGCGGTTACCCCGGACGCCGCACCCGCCCGGCCGTTTTACCTGCGCGCGCCCGACGCCAAGCCGCAAAAGGAACTGCTGCCCATCGCCTCCCAGCCCTCCGCATGATGATGCAATGGCTTTCCGGATGGTGGCGCGGCGGCACGGCGCTGATCGAGCCCGCGGCGTTGCGTGATGCGCCGAAACTCGCCGAGCTTCACGCCGCATCGTTTCACCGCGGCTGGGGCGAAGCCGAGTTCGAGGGCATGCTGGCCGAGCGCAATACGCTGGTCCACCGCCTGAGATCAGGGCGCAGCCTGATCGGCTTTGCGATCTCGCGGATCGCGGCCGACGAGGCCGAAATACTGTCGATCGCGGTGGCAGCGAGCCATCGCGGCCGTGGCCTTTCGCGCGAATTGCTGCTCACCCATCTGGGCCATCTCGCCGGCCGCGGCGTGCGCACCGTGTTCCTCGAGGTCGAGGAAAACAACCATCCGGCGCGGCGGCTGTATGCGCGGGCCGGATTCGGCGTCGCCGGCCGCCGCGAACGCTACTACCGGCAACCCGGCGGGGAACATTTGAACGCGCTTCTGATGCGCCGTGACTTGTCGTAGAACCCGCGCGGTGGCAGAACAGGCCTCGATACAGAGACCAAAAGACCATGACTGCGCTGAAATCCACGCCTGCCCTCAAGGCCACCGGCATCGAGGCGCGCTGCGCCGCGACCGGCATGCGCATGACCGAGCAGCGCCGGGTGATCGCGCGCGTGCTGGCGGACGCCGTGGATCATCCCGACGTCGAGGAATTGTACCGCCGCTGCGTCGCGGTCGACGACAAGATCTCGATCTCGACGGTCTATCGCACCGTCAAGCTGTTCGAGGACGCCGGCATCATCGAACGGCACGACTTTCGCGAGGGCCGCGCCCGCTACGAACAGATGCGCGACAGCCACCACGACCATCTGATCAATCTGCGCGACGGCAAGGTGATCGAATTCACCTCCGAGGAGATCGAGAAGCTGCAGGCCGAAATCGCCCGCAAGCTCGGTTACAAGCTGGTCGATCACCGGCTGGAATTGTATTGCGTCCCGCTTGACGACGACAAATCCTGACTGCCGGGCGTGGCCGCCAGCGTCGATCTCGTCATTTTCGATTGCGACGGCGTGCTGGTCGACAGCGAAGTCATTTCCTGCCGCGCCCATGCCGAAACCCTGACGCGGCACGGCTATCCGATTACCGCCGACCAGGTGCTGGAGCGCTTTCTCGGCCTTTCGGATCGCGAAGCCCGCCGGGTCGTTGAAGCCGAGATCGGCCGCCGGCTTCCCGACAATTTCGAATCCGACATCAACCAGGCGACGCTGAAATTCTATCCGGACGAGCTGCGGGCGATCGCCCATGTCGGCGAGGCGATCGCGGCCATCGGCCGGCCCAAATGCGTGGCCTCGAGCGGCACGCATGAGAAAATTCGCCATGGCCTGCGCTGCGCCGGCCTTTACGGTCTTCTCGCCCCGCACATCTTCTCGGCCTCCCAGGTCGAGCGCGGCAAGCCGGCGCCGGACCTGTTTCTGTTCGCGGCCGCGCAGATGCAGGCCGCACCCGAACGATGCCTGGTCATCGAGGACAGCGTGCCCGGCGTCACCGCCGCGGCGGCCGCCGGAATGACCGCGCTCGGCTTTCATGGCGGCAGCCATTGCCGCCCGGGCCATGGCGACAGGCTGCGCGCCGCGGGAGCCGTCGGAACATTTGCCGATATGCGGCAACTGCCTGGCTTGATCTCGCAGATGTCCCGGAGCTGAAACCGCCGCCCTGTTCAATGGACCATGGCTGATCCCTGCGCCGGCCTCGACGCGGCGGCGCCGCAAGCTTCCGCGCCATCCGGGAGCCGCTGCGGGGCCCGCAATCGGTCCATGGCTGATCTAACCCGTTGGCAGCGCGCCGGAATCAGCATTTCCGGCGTCCCGGTGCTGGATTTTGCGCGCTTTAGCCTATAACTGAGCCCCGCGCCGCAATGGCGCCATGTCGGCCCAGCAATCAGGTTCCATGAAACCGCCGCGCAAGCTCCACATCAAGTCCTACGGCTGTCAGATGAACGTCTACGATGCCCAGCGCATGGTGGACACGTTGGCGCCCGAAGGCTTTACCGAGACCGCAAGCGCCGAAGACGCGGACCTGGTCATCCTCAACACCTGCCACATCCGCGAAAAGGCCTCCGAGAAAGTCTATTCGGAACTGGGGCGGCTGCGCGTGGTCAAGGACGACGCCGCGCGCCATGGCCGCAGCATGCAGATCGCGGTGGCCGGCTGCGTCGCGCAGGCCGAAGGCCAGGAGATCATCCGCCGCGCGCCGGCGGTCGATGTCGTGGTCGGCCCGCAAAGCTATCATCATCTGCCGGAACTGCTGGCCCGTGCCGTCAGCCACGGCCGGGCGCTGGAAACCGAATTCCCGGTCGAGGACAAGTTCGGATTGCTGGCTCCGCCAAAACCCGAGGCGATCCGCGCGCGCGGCATCTCATCCTTCGTCACGGTGCAGGAAGGCTGCGACAAATTCTGCACCTTCTGCGTGGTTCCCTATACGCGCGGCGTCGAAGTGTCGCGTGCGGTGGAGCGAATCCTCGACGACGTGCGCAGGCTCGCCGACCATGGCGTGCGCGAGATCACCCTGATCGGCCAGAACGTCAATGCCTATCACGGCGAAGGCCCGGACGGGCGGACCTGGACGCTCGGCCGCCTGCTGCATCGCCTCGCCGAACTTCCCGGCATCGCGCGCCTGCGCTATTCGACCAGCCATCCCCGCGACGTCGACGACAGCCTGATCGCGGCGCACCGCGATCTGGCGGCGCTGATGCCCTTCGTCCACCTTCCCGTGCAATCCGGTTCGGACCGGATTCTGGCGGCGATGAATCGCAAGCATACCGCCCGCGATTACCGCAAGGTGATCGACCGTTTCCGGGCCGTCCGGCAAGATATTGCATTTTCATCGGATTTTATCGTGGGTTTTCCCGGCGAGAGCGAGGAAGATTTCGCCGCGACCCTCGCCCTGGTCACACAAATCGGATACGCTGGCGCCTATTCGTTCAAGTATTCGCCGCGGCCCGGAACGCCGGCGGCGGACATGCTGGACACGGTGTCAGCGGCTGAGATGGACGAGCGATTGGTGCGGCTCCAGGAATTGATCGACAGCCAGCAATCGGCCTTCAATGAGGCGGCGATCGGCAGCACCGTCGATGTGCTGTTCGAACGCGCCGCCCGCAATCCCGGCCAGATCGTCGGCCGCACCGCCTATCTGCAGCCGGCGCATGTGATGGCGTCGCCCGATATCATCGGGCGCGTCCTGCCGGTGCGGATCGAGAGCCTCGAGCGCTACAGCCTGCTCGGCCAGCTCGCTTCGCCGCCGCAGGCGGCGCTGGCGCACCTCGCCTGGTCTCAAGCCACTTCCCCCGCAATGAAAATGGGAGCCTGAACCCTTGCCCAAAAGCGCATCGGATTCGCCTTCGCTCGCTCCCAGCCGCAAACTTGACCGCGACCTGCAGATCCCGCCCGAGACCCAGGTCGTCATCGATTTCGACGACAATCGCGCGGCCTCGGCGCTGGTCGGACCCTACGGGCAGAACCTGGCGCTGATCGAACGCCGGCTCGGCGTGGTGGTCGATTCGCGCGGCAATCACATCACCATCGCCGGATCGCGCGACGGTTGCGACGCCGCGCGGCGCGTGCTGGAGACCCTGTATGCGCAGGCTACCCAGGGCCACGATCTGGCGCAGGGCGATGTCGAAGGCGCGATCCGCGCCGTGATCGCGCAAGGCTCGCTGTTCGAATTCGACGCCAAGGCGGTCAAGTCCGCATTCGGGACCATCAATCTGCGCAAGCGCCCGGTGCGGGCACGCACCGCCGCGCAGGACAGCTACATCCATGCGCTCAAGCACCACGAACTGGTGTTCGGCATCGGCCCGGCCGGCACCGGCAAGACCTGGCTGGCGGTGGCGCACGCCGCGCAATTGTTCGAACGCAAGGAAGTCGACCGCATCATCCTGTCGCGGCCTGCGGTGGAGGCCGGCGAACGGCTCGGCTTCCTGCCCGGCGATCTGCGCGAGAAGGTCGACCCCTATCTGCGGCCGATCTATGATGCGTTGTACGACCTGATGGATTCCCGGATCGTCGAACGGGCGCTGCAAACCGGCGAAATCGAGATCGCGCCGCTTGCCTTCATGCGCGGCCGCACCCTGACCAACGCCGCCATCATCCTGGACGAGGCGCAAAACACCACCTCGATGCAGATGAAGATGTTTCTGACCCGGCTCGGCGAAAACAGCCGCATGATCATCACCGGCGATCCCAGCCAGGTCGATCTGCCGAACGGCCAGACCTCGGGCCTTGCCGAAGCCGCCAAGCTGCTCAACGGCGTCGAGGGCATCGCCCAGGTGAAGTTCACCGCCGAAGACGTGATCCGCCATGAACTGGTGGCACGGATCGTCGCCGCCTATGAAGGATTGCCGCAGCGGCCGGCAACCAGCAGACCTTGATGCGAAAGTCTTCTGCCAGCGGCGCGCCGGGGACGGTCTCCGGCCGCAAACGAAATTCTGCAGCGATGGCGCGCTTCGAACTTCCGATATCAGAAGTCCTCGTGGTTGCCGACTGCTGGCAGGCCGAGCCCGACGCCGAGGCCGTCATCCAGCGCGCCATCGCCGCCGCCGCCGAACTGGCCGATGCCGGGCTCGGCGAGGCCGAGCTCGCGGTCATGCTGACCGACGACGCCGGCATCCGCACCTTGAACGGCAACTGGCGCGGCATCGACAAGCCGACCAACGTGCTGTCGTTTCCGGCGCTGCCGCCGAGCGGCCGCGGCGGCCCCGACGATGCGCCGCGCATGCTCGGCGACATCGCCATCGCCTATCAGACCACGCGCCGCGAGGCGGACGAGGAAGAGAAGCCGTTCGATCATCATCTCAGCCATCTCGCGGTTCACGGCTTCCTGCATCTGATCGGTTACGATCACGAGCTGGACACCGACGCCTGCGCCATGGAGGCCCTCGAGACGAAGATCCTGGCGCAACTCGGCATTCCGGATCCGTATGCGGACGGCGCTCCCGACGCGGACCGGAAGCGGATGGACTGAGATGGCGGAACTCCGAACCGACCCACGACAATCCGCGCAACACCCGCAACCTGCCGGCGGTGGTGCCGTCGAGCGAGGTGCTGCGCCCGGCCGCCGACAACTGGCTGATTCGCGCGATCCGCAGCCTGTTCGGATGGAAACCCGGATCGGTCCGCGACGACCTCCAGGTGGTGCTCGACGCCAGCACGCCGGACGATGTGGGTTTTTCCGCCATCGAGCGCACCATGCTGCGCAACATCCTCGGCCTGCACGAGCGGCGCATCGCCGATGTCATGATCCATCGTGCCGACATTGTCGCGGTCAAGCGCGACATTCCGCTCGGCGAATTGATGAGCCTGTTCGAAAGCGCGGCGCATTCGCGCCTGGTGGTCTACAACGAAACCCTCGACGACCCAGAAGGCATCGTTCACATCCGCGACCTGCTGGCCTGGATGACCGCCAAGGCAAGGGTGCCCGATGCAGGCAAGACGCGGCGCAAGAAGCCGCTGCCCGCCGGTCTCGACCTGCGCTCGGTCGATCTCGCGCTGCCGCTCGCCGACGCCAACATCATTCGAAAACTGCTGTTCGTGCCGCCGTCGATGCGGGCGATCGACCTTCTGGCCCAGATGCAGGCCTCGCGCATCCATCTGGCGCTGGTGGTGGACGAATATGGCGGCACCGACGGCCTGGTGTCGATCGAGGACATCGTCGAGCAGATCGTCGGCGAGATCGACGACGAGCATGACAGCGACGAGCCGCCGGCGATCGTGCGCCAGCCGGACAATTCCTTCATCGCCGACGCCCGCGCCAGCCTCGACGACGTCCGTTCGGTGATCGGCGAGGATTTCGTCACCGGCGAGGCCGGCGAGGAAGTCGAGACCCTGGGCGGCTATCTCGTGACCCATGTCGGCCGCCTGCCGGTGCGCGGCGAAGTGATTTCCGGTCCCGGCAATTTCGAGATCGAGGTACTCGATGCCGATCCGCGGCGGGTCAAGCGGCTGCGCATCGGCATCCGCAAGGAACGCTCCGCGCTGCGCGCCCAGCGCGAGACCCGTCGCCGCGAAGCAACGGCGGAGCCGGGTCAGCCGCAGGCCAATGACAATGCGGCGCCGCCGCCCGGCGACGGAGCCGGCTCGCAGTGAAAGCCGCCGCCAAGCTCCGCGCGCTGGGTCTTGCGATCATCCTGTCATGGGGCTGGAAGCGCGCCGGCATTGCCCTGCTCGCGGGCGCGCTGTCGGCGCTGGCGATGGCGCCGTTCAACGCCTGGCCGGTGCTGCTGCTGACCTTCCCGGTGATGGTCTGGCTGATCGACGGCGCCGGCGCCGGACGCTTTCGCGGCGTGCCGGCGGCGGCGCTGGCCGGCTGGTGGTTCGGCCTCGGCTATTTCGTGCCGGGCCTGTACTGGATCGGTTACGCCTTCCTGGTCGATGCCCCCACCTTCGGCTGGCTGATGCCGTTCGCCGTGCTCGGCCTGCCCGCCTATCTGGCACTGTTCACCGGCTTCGGCTTTGGACTGGCGCGGCTGCTCTGGACCAGGGACGGCTCGCGGGTGATCGCGCTCGCCGCCAGTCTCACGATCAGCGAATGGCTGCGCGGTCATGTCCTGACCGGCTTTCCCTGGAATGCGTTCGGCTACGCCCTGAGCGAACCGCTGGCGCTGGCGCAGACCGCCTCGCTGGTCGGGCTCTGGGGCCTGACATTTCTCAGCGTTGCGATCTTCGCCAGCCCGGCGGTGCTGGTCGACGGCAGTTCGCGCGGACGCAGGCCCTGGATCGCGCCCGCCGTCGCGCTGGGGCTGCTGGTGGCGATGGGAATTTTCGGCGCGGTTCGCCTGACGCTGCACCCGACCCGGATGGTCGCCGATGTCAGGCTGCGGATCATGCAGCCGAACCTGCAGCAGGACGTCCGCTTCAACTACGCCGCCAAGGCGGCGGTGATGCAGAAATACCTGGCGCTGTCGGATCGGGCTTCCGGACCGCAATCCACCGGCGTGCGCGACACCAGCATCCTGATCTGGCCGGAATCGGCATTCCCGTTTTTCCTGACCCGCGAACCCGATGCGATGGCGGAGATCGCCGACCTGCTGCCCAAGGGCACCGTGCTGATCACCGGTGCGGTGCGCGCGCCGGACCTGCCGCCCGGGGTGAGGATCACGCGCGCCTACAATTCGATCTACGTCATCGATCACGACGGCAACGTGCTGTCGACCTACGACAAGCTGCACCTGGTGCCGTTCGGCGAGTACCTGCCGTTCCAGGACTGGCTGGAAAAACTCGGCCTGCAGCAGCTCACCAAGGTCGAGGGCGGATTCATCCCGGGCACGCGGCGCCGCGCCCTGGAGCTGCCGAACGCGCCGCGCGCGCTACCTTTGATCTGCTATGAGGCGATCTTTCCCGGCGACGTTGCCAGCGGCGCCGACCGGCCGGGCTGGATCGTCAACCTGACCAATGACGGCTGGTTTGGAATTTCGACCGGCCCCTATCAGCATCTGCAGCAGGTGCGGCTGCGCGCTATTGAGCAGGGCCTGCCGGTGGTTCGTGCAGCAAACACCGGCATTTCCGCGGTGATCGACCCATCGGGGCGGCTGGTTGCGCGGCTCGGTCTCGGCCTCGAAGGCGTGCTCGATTCCGGCCTGCCGTCGGCGCTTCCGCCGACCATCTACGCGCGAGCCGGCGATATTCCCGCCGCCATCATGATTGCCGCCGCCCTGGTCCTGGTGCTGCGGCGGCGTGTCGCCAAGCGAATTTCCTGACGCCTTGCACATTCATCTTTGGTTTCGGATACCGGCAGAAATGCCGCTCTACGCGAATCCACCAGTTGACAGACCGAGCGGGCCATTCGCATTCTGCGCCGCCGCAAAAGAATACAGTCCAGCAGCTGATTGCTCAAATTGTCCGCATTCCGACCGACCTTGCGAGCAGGATTTGACGGTGCTGTCGCCCGGGGCATACTGCGATGTTGTTTTGCCTCATCCCCTGCGTAATCCCAAGGAGTGTTGGAGATGTCGACCAAAGCGCCGAACCCTGTTGACAAATATGTCGGCAGTCGCGTGCGCATGCGCCGCATCATGCTGGGCATGAGCCAGGAGAAGCTCGGTGAAGCGCTCGGCCTCACCTTTCAGCAGGTTCAGAAATACGAGAAGGGCACCAACCGGGTCGGAGCCAGCCGCATTCAGCAGATCTCGGAAATCCTTCAAGTGCCGGTATCGTTCCTGTTCGAGGGAGGACCGAGCGGCACACCCAGCGCCGAAGGCTTCGGCGAAGGGACCTCGCCGGCTTACGTGTCCGATTTCCTGGCGACCTCGGAGGGGCTGGCGTTGACCCGCGCGTTCACGCGCATTAGCGATGCCAAACTTCGGCGCAGCATTGTCGATATGGTCGAACAGATCGCCGCGCGTGAAGGCCCGGACAAGCGCTGAACGCGATTTTGGCATTGCGCCGCCTGGATTGCCGCACCGGGCTGCCGCATCCGGAACGCGCTGGATTATCCGGATGTGCAACGCCACATTCGGGGATGTTTGAACTCTTCTGAAGGCGACAAAATGCCGGCGACTGCCTCCTCCATCAACCCATTCGATTCGAAGGCCATCCTCGACGGCATCCGCCGCTGGGTCGAAATCGAGACGCCCACGGAAGCCCCCGACCGGGTCAACCGGCTGGCGAGCGTGGTTGCCGACGGTTATCGCGACTTGCCTGTCCGCATCGAGCGGGTCGCCGGACGCGACGGCTGCGGCGACCATCTCGTCGTGCGTTCGTCGTGGGGCCAGGATGCGCCGGGAATCCTGGTGCTCAGCCATCTCGACACGGTTCATCCGCTCGGATTCATCGAGCGCCTGCCGTTCCGGATCGAGGGCGACAGCGCCTTCGGCCCGGGCATCTACGACATGAAGGGCGGCGCCTATCTTGCCTATCATGCGTTCCGGCAGCTGTGCGCGAGCACCGAGCGATCGCCGCTTGGCGTGACCCAGCTCTACGTCTCGGACGAAGAGATCGGCAGTCCGACCTCGCGGGCGCTGATCGAGGCCGAGGGACGCAAGGCCAAATATGTGCTGGTCACCGAACCCGCCCGCGACGGCGGCAAAGTCGTCACCGGACGCAAGGGCGTCGCGCGCTTCGAGATTTTCGTCAAGGGCGTTCCCGCCCATGCCGGCTCGCGGCCGCAGGATGGCCGCAGCGCGATCCGCGAACTTGCCAACGTCATTCAGACGCTGGAAGCCATCAACGACATCGGCCGCGGCGTGACCGTCAATGTCGGCGTCGTCAGGGGCGGCACAAGGCCGAACGTGATCGCGGAGGAGGCCTATGCCGAAGTCGACATGCGCGTTCCGACCATCGCCGATGCCGAGGAACTGGTGCCGAAGATCCTGAACCTGAAATCGCGCACCGACGGCGTCAGCGTCAAGGTCACCGGCGAGCTGAACCGTCCGCCCTACGAAAAGGGCAATGCCGGCGCCGCGCTGTTCGAAACCGCCAGGGCGCTTGCCGCGGAAATCGGCTTCGATCTGGCGGACACCGCCACCGGCGGCGGCTCCGACGGCAATTTCACCGCACCCTATACCGCGACGCTCGACGGCCTCGGGGTCGATGGCCAGGGCGCCCACACCCATTACGAGCAGATCTACATCTCCTCGATCGAACCGCGGGCGCGGCTGCTGCATCGACTTTATCAGACGCTGCGATGAGCAGCAGAAACGGCGATCCCGAAACCGGCGAGGCCGCGCCCGAAGACGCCGGCGCTCACCCGCATGGCGCATTTTTCGGGCGTCGCAAGGGCCACAAGCTCCGCGCCCATCAGGCCGACCTGATCGAGCACCTGCTGCCGCGCCTTGCGCTCGACATCGCCAGCCCCGCCCCGGCCGCATTGGCCGGCCTGTTCGATTCCGCGGTCGACGACGTCAGGCTCGAAATCGGATTCGGCGGCGGCGAGCACCTGATCGCGGAAGCGCGCGCCTTTCCCAGGCTCGGCTTCATCGGCTGCGAGCCCTACGTCAACGGCATGGCCAAGATTCTGGCGCAGATCGAAACCCACGGCATCGGCAACATCCGGCTGTTCGCGGGCGATGCCGCCGAATTGCTGGCATGGGCGCCGCCGGATTCGCTGGCGCGGGTCGACCTGATCCACCCCGATCCATGGCCGAAGCGGCGGCACTGGAAGCGGCGCTTCGTGCAGGACGCCACCGTCGCCGCCATCGCCCGCGTGCTCAGGCCGCAGGGCGAATTTCGCTTCGTCAGCGATATCGCCGATTACTGCGCCTGGACGCTGGCCCATCTCGCACGGGCGCCGGAGCTGGCCTGGACCGCCGAACGCGCCTGCGACTGGCGGCTGCCATGGGCCGACTACACCATGACCCGATATGGACGCAAAGCCGAGCGCGAGGGCCGCCATGCCGCCTATCTGCGGTTTCGCAAGATCGGTCATTCCGGCTGATATTTCGCTCGCTTCGCCTCGCGGGCGCGCTTGGCGTCGGTCGCTTCCCACACCATGCGCTTGCCGCGCTCGCGGCCCAGAAGCTCGATCGGATCGCGATTGTCGATGTGACCGAATTGTCCCCGGTAGACGCTGTAGCCGCACAATTCCTGCAGCCGGCGCGGAAACCGTCGCGCGGTTGCAAGGGGAATGCCGAGCTGCAGATTTTCCTGCTGCCGCATCCAGCCCCAGCAATAGGCGCAGGAAAAAGCGAACCGCCTCTGGTCGGTGGCATTGGCGCCGCCGCCATGCCACAGCGCGCTGTCGAACAGCATCACGCTGCCCGCCGGCATGGTGGCGGCCACCGCGTCGTAGTGCCGGCCATATTCCGGCGCGCCGGGGTATTTGTGGCTGCCAGGCAGGATCCGCGTTGCGCCATTGTCGCAGGTGAAGTCCGACAGCGCCCAGATCGCATTGATGGTGATCGGCAGGTGCGGACGCGGCAGCGGAATCAGCTGGGTGTCCTCGTGGATCGGCTGCGCCTCCTGGCCGGGGCCGAGCACCAGCGAGCAGAACGACGACAGCAGGCATTCGCCGTCCAGCATGCGCTCCACCACTGGCAGCACATTGTGGTGCAGCGGCACCTCCCAGAAGATCTCGTCATAGGTCAAAAGATTGTTGATGCGGACGGTCTTGAGGCCCTCGAACGAGGTCTTGGCGTAACCGAGACCGTGCTCGCGCTCGATGCGCAGCAACGCCTGCTTCAATCCCTCGACCAGTTCGGGCGCGGCGGCGCGCTCGATCACGGTGAAGCCGTCGTCGCGGATCTTGCCGGCGTGAAACTCAATGTCGATGTCGCAGGGCATCCCGATCTCTCCGGCGGCGCGGTACCGCGGCAGCTTAGCGCGCGCGGGCCGGCCTTGGGAGGGCAAGCCAAGAGCCTTGCACTGGCGGGCAAGCGGCGGAGGCCATCTCAGGCCGTTTGCCGGGTCTTCCAGAAACTTACCACCCGTTCGGCGGTCGAAGGCATCAGGCGCGCGAAATTCACCCGCGCGCTCTCGATATCCACCGGCGAGGGGACCCGGTTCGGACCCAATCGCAGCAGGATCAGGGCACGCACGGTAGCCCATTCGAGATCGACCACCTTGCCGAGGATCAGGATCGGATCGTAGCGCTCGCCCGCGATCAGGCGGTCGAGGGTGGCGATTTTCACCCCCGACAGCGCCGACAGCGCCGCAATCAATTCCTCGTATTTGTGGGCCTTGGCGAAACCGAGCAGCGCCGCTTCGTTGAGTTGCCCGGCGTTGTGCAGCGCCAGGATGGCGCGCTGCGCCGGCGCGAAGTCACGGCCGCCCTCGACCGGCTCGGGTGCGCCGGAAATTTCGGACATCACCTGCCTGATCGCCGCCTGCCGCACCGGCTTGACCACCTCGAGCAGCCGGCGGCGAACGATATCGACCGATCCGGCCAGCAGGGCCTTCAGCTGCGGCGCCGACAGGTCGTCGCGCTGGCCGACCGTCAGCGTCAGAACGCCGTCGTCGCCGGCGCGCTTGATCAGCGCCGAGTAGCCGGTCTGGGAAAACAGCGCCCCGGCATTGGCGGCGGCGCGCCTGACCACCGCGCGGTCGCCGCGCCGCACGATGACGTCGGTGATGTCGGGGGAGAGCGTCGGGCGTTCCGACATCGCCAGCAGATGGCCCTGGCCCTTGAGGCGCGCGATTTCGACCAGCGCCTGCTCGTCGATCACCGGCGACCTTCGCAACAGCGGCCCGGCGATCGCGATCTCGTCCTCGCGGGCAAGCTGCCCGACCAGTCCGCGGGGCGCGTTTGCGAGCTCCGACAGCCGCTCGGCCAGGTCGGCCCGCAAGCCGAGTTCGGTATGTGGAACCAGGCCGATCAGAACGCCGTCGAACAGCTCGACATGATCGGGCCGGAAATTCGCGGCCCCGAGCAGGAACAATTCGGTGATCCGCCGGGCAGCCTCGGCCCGGCGTTCGGGATCGCCATTCCTGACGATCTCGTCGAGTCCTGGGATCAGCGAACCGGCAATTGTCATAAAACCCACTCAAAACCACCGCATCGGCGAGTTTCCGGCAATTTAGGGTGATCTTCGTGAAGGAAGGGTTAGGTTTGAAGCGCGCCCGGCGGCACGCAAAATCAGGCGCGCAGGCTTCGCGGGCCTTGCCGGATAGCGCGAAAACCGCTATATCACCGACAACTTATGGTTCTCATACGATCGCGTATTGAGAGTGGGCCCCTCGGGACCCGCTCTTTTTTATTACCCGAACGAGCCCGGCGCAGAATGTGGCGCAGGGTCCGGTTCGGACCGCAAGGCCGGATCCATCGAAGGCCCGGCCGCAGCAAGCACGTTCGACAGCCCCGATAGACAGACGAAGTTAGACAGATTTTGACCCTGGACATGACCGATCCGACTGCTGGTTCCGTGGATGCCGATCTGCTTGCCGAGCCGCGCCTGGTGGTCGAGCCGGGCATGGCGGCGCGGGTATCGGCGGTCGCCGGACCGGTGTTGCAGGCCATGGGCTACCGGCTGGTGCGGATCAGGATATCCGGGGAATTCGGCTGCACCGTCCAGATCATGGCGGAGCGGCCCGACGGATCGATGCAGATCGAGGACTGCGAGGCGATCTCCAAGGCGCTGTCGCCGGTGCTCGATGTCGCCGATCCGATCGACAAGGCTTACCGGCTGGAGATTTCCTCGCCCGGGATCGACCGGCCGCTGGTGCGCCGCTCCGATTTCGAGCGCTATGCCGGCCATCTGGTCAGGATCGAGATGGCGGTCGCGCATCAGGGCCGCAAGCGGTTCCGCGGCACGCTGCAGGGCGTCGAGGGCGACGCGGTGCGCCTGCATCGCGACGACGCGCGCGCGGGCGAGGATGTCGACGCGGTGCTGGTGATGGAGGATATTGCGGATGCGCGGTTGGTGCTGACCGACGAGCTGATCGCCGAATCGATGCGGCGCGGCAAGGCGGCCGAGCGCGAGCTCAAGCAGAATCTCGGACTTGCGCCGCCGCCGCCGCCCCATGCCAGGAAGAGCGACCCGGCCAGGAGCAACAAGCCGAAGCCGAAATTGAAGCCGGAGAGCGTTCGCAAGAGCGCGCCGAAGAATACCAAGGAACACCGTCTCGCCGCCGAACGGTTGCGACGGGGCGAAATCGACCCCACTGAAGGAGACTGAGCCATGGCAGCTGTCAGCGCCAACAAACTTGAACTGCTGCAGATCGCGGATGCGGTGGCGCGCGAAAAATCGATCGACCGCGGCATCGTGATCGCGGCGATGGAAGACGCCATCGCCAAGGCGGCGCGGGCCCGCTACGGCAGCGAGACCGACGTCCATGCCGAGATCGACGCCAAGAAGGGCGAGTTGCGGCTGTCGCGGCACATGCTGGTGGTCGAGCAGGTGGAAAATTCGTCGAACCAGATTTCGCTGATCGACGCCCAGCGCGCCAATCCCGGCGCCCAGGTCGGCGACACCATCGCCGACACCCTGCCGCCGCTGGAATATGGCCGCATCGCGGCGCAATCCGCCAAGCAGGTGATCGTGCAGAAGGTGCGCGAGGCCGAGCGCGACCGGCAATATCAGGAATTCAAGGACCGCATCGGCGACATCGTCAACGGCATCGTCAAGCGCGTCGAATACGGCAGCGTCATTGTCGATCTGGGCCGCGGCGAGGCCATCGTGCGCCGCGACGAGATGCTGCCGCGCGAGGTCTTCCGCAACGGCGACCGGGTCCGTGCCTATATTTTCGACGTCCGGCGCGAAACCAGGGGGCCGCAGATTTTCCTCTCCCGTACCCATCCGCAATTCATGGCCAAGCTGTTCGCGCAGGAGGTTCCGGAAATCTATGACGGCATCGTCGAGATCAAGGCGGTCGCCCGCGACCCCGGGTCGCGCGCGAAAATCGGCGTGATTTCAAGGGATTCCTCGGTAGATCCGGTCGGCGCCTGCGTCGGCATGCGGGGCTCGCGGGTGCAGGCCGTGGTCAACGAATTGCAGGGCGAAAAGATCGACATCATCCCCTGGTCGCCGGATATCGCCACCTTCGTCGTCAACGCGCTGGCGCCTGCCGAAGTCTCCAAGGTGGTGATCGACGAGGACCGCGAGCGCATCGAGGTGGTGGTGCCCGATACCAATAACCAGCTGTCGCTGGCGATCGGACGGCGCGGACAGAATGTGCGCCTCGCCTCGCAACTGACCGGCTGGGACATCGACATTCTCACCGAGCAGGAAGAATCCGAGCGCCGTCAGGCCGATTTCGAGAACTCGACCCGGGTGTTCATGGAATCGCTGAATGTCGACGAAGTCGTCGGCCAATTGCTGGCGTCGGAAGGCTTCACCTCGGTGGAGGAACTGGCGATGGTCGACGTCAAGGAACTGGCCGGCATTGAAGGTTTTGACGACGAAACCGCGACCGAATTGCAGAACCGGGCCCGCGAATATCTCGAACAGCTCGAAGGCGAACTTGAAAACAAACGTAAGGAACTCGGTGTGGATGACGCTCTGAAGACGGTGCCCGGCGTGACCTCGAAGATGCTGGTCAAGTTCGGCGAGAACGAAATCAAGACGGTCGAGGACCTGGCCGGTTGCGCCACCGACGATCTGGTCGGCTGGACCGAACGCAAGGAAGGCGGCGAGCCGATCAAGCATCCCGGCATTCTCGATCCAAACGAGACCTCGCGCGACGACGCGGAGAACATGATCATGCAGGCGCGCGTGATTGCCGGCTGGATCACCGAGGCCGACCTCGTCAAGAAGACCGAAGAGGCCGAGACGCCCGAAAACCAGCCGGTTTGAGGCGTGTTCTGCTGCAATGACCACCGGTTCTGCGCGCCGAAAACGCGCAGATGCTAGGAGCGATGCCATACCCATGCTTGCCTTCGCCGACCCCGATCTCGACAACGGACCGCGGACCGACAGGTCCGCGACGGTGCGGATGTGCGCGGTCACGCGGCAGGTGCGGCCGATCGACGAACTGATCCGGTTCGTCGTCGCCCCCTCCGGCGAGGTGGTGGCGGATCTCAAGCGCAAGCTTCCCGGCCGCGGATTGTGGGTGTCGGCGACGCGCCAGGCGGTTGCGGAAGCCGCCCGGCGTAACCAGTTTGGCAAGGGCTTCAAGCGCGACGTCCGCGTCGCGCCGAGCCTGGCGGCGGACACCGAAACCCTGCTGGTACGCGGCGCGACGGACGCTCTGGCGATGGCCGCCAAGGCCGGCCAGGTGGTCTGCGGTTTCAGCAAGGTCGAGGGCGCCCTGGCGCAGCGGCAGGCCCGGGCCCTGATCCATGCCGCCGACGGCGCCGCGGACGGAATCCGGAAATTGGACGCCGTGGCCCGGCAAAATGCCGGGAACGAGGAAGAATTAGCCGAGATTCCGGTGGTCACGGCGCTGACTTCCGAACAATTGGATTTGGCACTTGGCCGGTCAAATGTGATACATGCTGCGCTGCTCGCGGGTCCCGCGGGCAAGACGTTCCTGTCGCGCAGCCAGATCCTGGTCCGATACCGGATGGCGGATGACGACAAGACAGCCGGCAATGCGGCTTTGAATTCGCCGACACAGACGGTGCGGACACGCACAAAGTAACAAGATTGGGATTGCTGTATGGTTGATACTAAAACACCTGGCGACAAGACACTGAGTGTTCCGACCAAGACCTTGACGCTGAAGCCACGCGTCGAGCAGGGCACCGTGCGCCAGAGCTTCAGCCACGGCCGGACCAAGCAGGTCGTGGTCGAAAAGCGCGGCAAGCGCCGGCTCGGCGGCGATGCGCCGGCAACCGATGCGCCCCCCGCGCCGGAGCCGGTCGTTGCCAAGGCCGCGCCCGCGGCCCGGGCGCCGATGACCCGCGCCGCGACGCCGTCGATTCAGCCGCGCGGCGGCTCCGGCGTGGTGCTGCGCACGCTGACCGAGGACGAGCGCTCCGCGCGCGCCAGCGCGCTTGCCGACGCCAAGCTTCGCGACATCGAGGAGCGCCGCCTGGCGGAAGCCGAGGCCAAGCGTCGCAACAGCAAGGAAGGCATCGAGCAGGCCGAGCGCGAAGCCGCCGAGGCCCGCCGCAAGGCCGAGGAAGAACGCCACCGCCAGGACGAGGAAGCCAAGCGCAAGGCCGAACTCGAGGCCAAGAAGCGGTTTGGCGAAGCCGAGGCCAAGGCCGCCGCCACGGCGGCTACCGCGGCCCGCGCCGCGGCCCCGGCCGCACGCGCCCCCGGCGTCGCCGCCGACATTACCGACGAGGATGAAGGTCCGCGCCAGATCCGTCGTGGCCCAGGCGGCGCCGTCCGCCCGGCAACCCCGCCCAAGGCCACCGCCAAGCCGGCACCGGCCAAGCAGCGCGGGCGGCTGACGCTGGTCACCGCGCTCAATGCCGACGACGTCCGCGAGCGTTCGATCGCGTCGTTCCGCCGCCGCACCCAGCGGCTGAAGGGCCATCAGGCCAACGAACCCAAGGAAAAGCTGGTTCGCGAGGTGATCATCCCGGAAGCCATCAACATCCAGGAACTCGCCAACCGGATGTCCGAGCGCGCCGTCGACGTCATCCGGCTGCTGATGAAGCAGGGCGCGATGCACAAGATCACCGACGTGATCGATGCCGACACCGCGCAGCTGATCGCCGAGGAACTCGGCCACACCGTCAAGCGGGTGGCGGCGTCCGACGTCGAGGAAGGCCTGTTCGATATCGTCGACGACTCCACCGATACCGAGCCGCGTTCGCCCGTGGTGACCGTGATGGGCCATGTCGACCACGGCAAGACCTCGCTGCTCGATGCGCTGCGCCATGCCAATGTGGTGTCCGGCGAAGCCGGCGGCATCACCCAGCATATCGGCGCCTATCAGGTGACCTCGCCGGAAAGCGGCAAGAAGATCACCTTCATCGATACCCCGGGCCACGCCGCCTTCACCGCGATGCGCGCCCGTGGCGCCAAGGTCACCGATATCGTGGTCCTGGTGGTGGCGGCGGACGACGGCGTCATGCCGCAGACCATCGAGGCGATCAATCACGCCAAGGCCGCGAAGGTTCCGATGATCGTGGCGATCAACAAGATCGACAAGCCCGACGCGCGGCCGGAACGGGTGCGCACCGAGCTGCTGCAGCACGAGGTCCAGGTCGAATCGCTGGGCGGCGACGTCGTCGACGTCGAGGTTTCCGCCAAGAACAAGACCAATCTCGACAAGCTCCTGGAAATGATCGCGCTGCAGGCCGAACTGCTCGACCTCAAGACCAATGTCTCGCGTCCCGCCGAAGGCACCGTGATCGAAGCCAAGCTCGACCGCGGCCGCGGTCCGGTGGCCACCGTGCTGGTGCAGCGCGGAACGCTGCGGGTCGGCGACATCGTGGTGGCCGGCGCCGAGATGGGCCGGGTCCGCGCGCTGATCTCGGATCAGGGCGAGACCATCGACGAAGCCGGACCTTCGGTGCCGGTCGAGGTGCTCGGCTTCAACGGGCCTCCGGAAGCCGGCGACCGCCTCGCGGTGGTCGAGAACGAAGCCCGCGCCCGCCAGGTCACGAGCTATCGTGCCCATCAGAAGCGCGAGAACGCCGCCGCCAGCATTTCCGGCATGCGCGGCTCGCTCGAACAGATGATGTCGCAGCTCAAGACCTCGGGCCGCAAGGATTTCCCGCTGATCATCAAGGCCGACGTGCAGGGATCGCTGGAAGCGATCCTGGGATCGCTGGAAAAGCTCGGCACCGACGAAGTCGCCGCCCGCATCCTGCATGCCGGCGTCGGCGGGATCAGCGAATCCGACGTCACGCTGGCGGAAGGCTTCAACGCCGCCATCATCGGCTTCAACGTTCGCGCCCACAAGGAAGCCGCCGCCGCCGCCAAGCGCAACGGCATCGAGATCCGCTACTACAACATCATCTACGACCTCGTGGACGACGTGAAGAAGGCGATGTCGGGCCTGCTGGCGCCGACGCTGCGCGAGACCATGCTGGGCAATGCCCTGATCCTGGAAGTGTTCAACATTTCCAAGGTCGGCAAGGTCGCGGGCTGCCGCGTCACCGACGGGACCGTGGAACGCGGCGCCAATGTCCGCCTGATCCGCGACAATGTGGTGGTGCACGAAGGCAAGCTGTCGACCCTCAAGCGCTTCAAGGACGAAGTGAAGGAAGTCGCCTCGGGCCAGGAATGCGGCATGGCGTTCGAGAATTACGGCGACATGCGCGCCGGCGACGTCATCGAGTGTTATCGCGTGGAGACGATCCAGCGCTCTCTGTAAGTCCAAGTCTTGCAGGCGCGCTGGTCTGTTTTCGTCGTTGCCGGGCCATAGACGCGCGTTTCGCGCTGTGGCCCGGCAAACCACCCGCCAGAGGCGGACCCTTGCCAACAACGATGGATGCCCGGGCCAGGCCCGGGCATGACCGGTGATAAGATGCCAGGCCACCACAAGAAGGATTCCGCCCCCGGCGGCTCGCAGCGCCAGTTGCGGGTCGGCGAAATCGTGCGCCATGCCATCGCCGAGATCCTTTCTCAGGGCGGCGTGCACGACCCCGACCTCGAGGGCCACATCATCACCGTGCCCGAGGTGCGGATGTCGCCCGACCTGAAGCTGGCGACCATCTATGTGATGCCGCTCGGCGGCCGCGACATCGACAAGGTGATCGCAGCGCTGGAGCGCAACAAGAAGTTCCTGCGCGGCGAGACCGCGCGGCGCGTTAACTTAAAATTTGCGCCTGATATCCGCTTCCGCGTCGACGAACAATTCGACGAAGCAGAACGAATAGAGAAATTATTGCGAACACCTGCGGTGCAAAGAGACCTCGCACCAGATTCGGACAAGAACTGATGATCGTGACCACCGCAACCGGCGTGATCGCGCCGCCGATCGGCGATTCGGACCACAAGGAAAAAAATATTTTGCCCGCTGCCGAAGGCAATTTCCCGGATGCCGACGGCGCCGACCCTTCCGCGCAAGCTCAGCGGCAGCCGCAGGGGCGCGGCGGCAAACAGCGTCACAACGGCCAGCCGCGGCGCGACAAGCGCGACGTGCACGGCTGGGTGGTGCTCGACAAGCCGATCGGCATGACCTCGACCCAGGCGGTCGCGGTCGTGAAGCGGCTGTTCCAGGCCAAGCGCGCCGGTCACGCCGGCACGCTCGATCCGCTCGCTTCCGGCGGACTGCCGATCGCCATGGGCGAGGCCACCAAGACCGTCCCGTTCGTGATGGACGGCCGCAAGCGCTATCGTTTCACGGTGTGCTGGGGCGAGGAACGCGATACCGACGATACCGAGGGCCGTGTCACCAAAAGCAGCGAGCTCAGGCCCTCCGCCGAGGCGATTTGCGGCCTGCTGCCGCAATTTACCGGGATGATCGAGCAGACCCCGCCGCAATATTCCGCGATCAAGATTCAGGGCGAGCGCGCCTATGATCTGGCGCGCGACGGCGAAGTCGTCGACCTGAAGCCGCGGCCGGTCGAGATTCATCATTTATCCCTTGTAGATCAACTAGATAGCAGCCATTCGGTGTTCGAGGCCGAATGCGGCAAGGGAACCTATGTACGGGCGCTCGCCCGTGATATCGGCCGGATCCTCGGCTGTTACGGCCATATTTGTGCGCTGCGGCGAACGCTGGTCGGCCCGTTCGGCGAGGCGGACATGATTCCGCTGGAACAGTTGGAGGCTTTGTGCGATAGAGCCGCGTCTGGCGAGGGCAGCCTCGCCGACGCGCTTTTGCCCGTTGAGACCGCGCTGGACGACATCCCGGCACTGGCCGTCACACGGGCTGATGCGGCAAGGCTCCACCGGGGCCAGGCCGTTTTGTTGCGCGGACGGGATGCGCCCAATTGTAGCGGCACAGTCTATGTCACGGTGGCAGGCCGGCTTCTGGCCCTCGCCGAAATTGGCAATGGCGAGCTCATCCCCAAGCGCGTGTTCAACCTGACCGGACTGACCGCCAGTTCCGGTCGCAACGAAAGTGTTTGACGATGTCGATTACCGCAGAACGCAAAGCGGAAGTCATCAAGACCAATGCCAACAAGGCCGGCGACACCGGCTCGCCGGAGGTTCAGGTCGCGATCCTGTCGGAACGCATCAACAACCTCACCGGACATTTCAAATCCCACGTGAAGGACAACCATTCGCGGCGGGGCCTTTTGAAGATGGTCGCCACCCGCCGTTCGCTGCTCGATTACATCAAGCGGAAGGACGAGGCGCGTTACAAGGCGCTGTTGGAAAAGCACAACATTCGCCGTTGAGTACAGTTCACGCGCGCATCTCGCGCGCGCTTTGGCGCGCGGACCCGACAAATGTCCGCGCCGACGCATGATCCCGAAAACCGCTTGCGGCGTTCGGGGATGATCATGCGCAACAACGTCCAACCGCAATCCGGCGGCTGGGCGTCACGGGCAAGATGCCCGTACCATCGGAAGGATGGACGCCATTCGAAACACAAAGACCATGGCAGGATCGCCGGACGCTGAGACCGCAAAAGCCGCGATCAGCGTCCGGCAATCTTGCGCATGGTCTTTTCGTTCGGCGTCCATGCTTTCGCGAACCCATGAAAGACGAAAAGAAAATGTTCAAAATTCATTCAGTCGAGATCGACTGGGGTGGCCGTCCCCTCAGGCTTGAAACCGGCAAGATCGCCCGTCAGGCCGACGGCGCGGTGCTCGCCACCTATGGCGAGACCGTCGTGCTCGCCACCGTGGTCGCCGCCAAGACGCCGCGCGAAGGCGTCGACTTCCTGCCGCTGACCGTCGATTACATCGAGAAGACCTACGCCGCCGGCCGCATTCCCGGCGGCTACTTCAAGCGCGAAGGTCGGCCCACCGAGAAGGAAACCCTGGTTTCCCGCCTGATCGATCGTCCGATCCGCCCCCTGTTCGTCGACGGCTGGCGCAACGAGACCCAGGTCATCGTCACGGTGCTGTCGCACGACATGGAAAACGACCCCGACATCCTGGCGCTGGTCGCCGCCTCCGCGGCGCTGACGATTTCCGGCGCCCCTTTCAAGGGTCCGATCGGCGCCGCCCGCGTCGGCTTCATCAATGACGAATATGTGCTCAACCCGACGCTCGACGAAATGGTCGAGACCCAGCTCGACCTGGTGGTCGCCGGCACCGCCGACGCCGTGCTGATGGTGGAATCGGAAGCCAAGGAGCTCAACGAGGACATCATGCTCGGCGCGGTGATGTTCGGACACCGGCATTTCCAGCCGGTGGTGAAGGCGATCATCGAGCTCGCCGAGAAGGCCGCCAAGGAGCCGCGCGAAGTCAAGATCGTCGACGAGAGCGTGCTGGAGAAGGAAATCCTCGGCCTGATCGAGGTCGACCTGCGCGCCGCCTACGCGATCCCGGTCAAGCAGGACCGCTATGCGGCGGTCGGCAAGGCCAAGGAAAAGGTGATGGCGCACTACTTCCCGGAAGGCCAGGAGCCGAAATACGACAAGCTGCGGATCGCCGGCGTGTTCAAGGAGCTGGAAGCCAAGATCGTGCGCTGGAACATTCTCGACACCGGCAAGCGCATCGACGGCCGCGATTCCAAGACCGTGCGCCAGATCATCGCCGAAGTCGGCGTGCTGCCGCGCGCCCACGGCTCGGCGCTGTTCACCCGCGGCGAAACCCAGGCGCTGGTGGTGACCACGCTAGGCACCGGCGAGGACGAGCAGTACATCGACTCGCTTTCGGGCACCTACAAGGAGCAGTTCCTGCTGCACTACAACTTTCCTCCCTACTCGGTCGGCGAAACCGGACGCATGGGCGGCACCAAGCGGCGTGAAATCGGCCACGGCAAGCTCGCCTGGCGCGCGATCCACCCGGTGCTGCCGCCGCATCACGAATTCCCCTACACCGTGCGGGTTGTCTCGGAGATCACCGAGTCGAACGGATCGTCCTCGATGGCTTCGGTGTGCGGCGCCTCGCTGTCGCTGATGGATGCCGGCGTGCCGCTGAAGCGGCCGACCGCGGGCATCGCCATGGGCCTGATCCTGGAAGGTTCGCGCTTTGCCGTGCTGTCGGACATTCTCGGCGACGAGGATCATCTCGGCGACATGGACTTCAAGGTTGCCGGCACCGACATCGGCATCACCTCGCTGCAGATGGACATCAAGATCGCCGGCATCACCGAGGAGATCATGAAGGTCGCGCTCGGCCAGGCCAAGGACGGCCGCATCCATATCCTGGGCGAGATGTCCAAGGCGCTGACCGCCGCGCGCGCCGAACTCGGCGAATACGCGCCGCGGATCGAGACCTTCAAGATCCCGACCGACAAGATCCGCGAAGTGATCGGCACCGGCGGCAAGGTGATCCGCGAGATCGTGGAAAAGACCGGCGCCAAGGTCAATATCGACGACGACGGCACCGTCAAGGTCGCCTCCGCCGACGGCGAATCGATCAAGGCCGCGATCAAGTGGATCAAGTCGATCGCCTCCGATCCGGAACTCGGCCAGATCTATGACGGCACCGTGGTCAAGGTGATGGAGTTCGGCGCCTTCGTGAACTTCTTCGGCGCCAAGGACGGCCTCGTTCACATCAGCCAGCTCGCCTCCAACCGGGTGCAGAAGACCTCCGACGTCGTCAAGGAAGGCGACAAGGTCAAGGTCAAGCTGCTCGGCTTCGACGATCGCGGCAAGACCCGGCTGTCGATGAAGGCGGTCGACCAGGTGACCGGTGAGGACCTCGAGGCCAAGCAGAAGACCGACGCGCCGCGCGAAGCCGCCGGCGAGTAATCGCGACGCTCAATAACCAATGGCGAAGGGGCGGCCGCGAGGCCGCCCCTTTTCGTTGGCGCGGGTAGCATCGGGCGCATCGCCGGACCGGCTGACGGAAGCAAGGCACAGGCCTATCGGACCGGGAGACAATTGATGTATTGCTCCGACGGGCCCGGCCCCCGGGACGGCGAACAAGGTGGGCGATGCCGGGGCCGCAACAAGGTCATGCCATGCCGCCGCCGACCATTCGCCCCGCCCGGCCGGACGAATATGACGAGATCGCCCGGGTCTGGATGGACAGCTGGGTCTCCACCGGGCTCGAGGAGGCCGGCAATTTCCTGCTGGCGAAGCTGCGCGCGCGGGTGCCGCTCGAGGTCGAGCAGGGCTGGACCCTGTTTGTCGCCGAGCACGAGGGAAAGCTTGCGGCGATGCTGGCGCTGCATCTGCCCAAGCGCTATCTCGACCAGCTGTTCGTCGCACCCGAATATCAGGGCCGCGGTCTCGGCCGCCGTTTGCTCGCCTTCACGCGAACCCATTTGCCGGATGAAATTGAGCTGCGCTGCGTGCGCGAGAACACCAGGGCATGGCGCTGGTACGAGCGCGAAGGCTTTGTGTTTGAAAAGCAAGCGGTCGAGCCGATGACCGGCTTCGTGATGAAATATTACCGCTGGACCAAGGAAGGAGACTTGAGATGATGCAGCTATACTGGTCGCCGCGCTCGCGGTCGTTTTCCACGCTCTGGCTGATGGAGGAAACCGGCCAGCCCTATCAGCGCGTGCTGACCGACATTTCCACCGGCGCGCAGAAATCGCCGGAATTCCTCGCGATCAATCCAATGGGCAAGGTGCCGGCGCTGAGGGACGGCGAGGCGACGCTGGCGGAGGCCGCCGCGATCTGCGCCTATGTCGCCGAGCGCTATCCCGACGCCGGGCTGGCGCCGCCGCCGGGCGATCCCTTGCGCGCGAAATATCTCTACTGGCTGTTCTTTGCACCTGGCTGCATCGAGCCGGCGATGGTGCAGGTCGCGACCAAGATCGAGATGAACCCGGTGTCGGCGGGCTGGGGCGATGCGCAGCGCGTGTTCGACGTGCTGGACGCCGCGCTGGCGAAGGGACCGTGGATCCTCGGCGAGGCCTTCTCGGCAGCCGACGTCGCGATCGGCTCGGGGCTGAATTTCGCGGTGCGGCTGTTCAAGATGGTGCCGTCGCGGCCATCCTTCGACCGCTACATCGACGCTTGCGGGGCGCGGCCGGCGTTCCAGCGCGCCGCCGCGATCGCGGCGGGGTAGGAGCGTCAGGCGGTGTGATCCTGCTCCGCGGCCTTCAAATCGTCCGGCTGCGGCATCGAAATGATGTTGTATCCTGAATCGACGAAGTGAATGTCGCCGGTGACGCCGGTGGACAGATCCGACAACAGATACAGCGCCGCGCCGCCGACTTCCTCGATCGAAACGGTTCGCTTCAGCGGCGCATGGCGCTGCTGGAAGCTGAACATCTGGCGAGCGCCGGCGACGCCGGCGCCGGCCAAAGTGCGGATCGGCCCGGCGGAGATGGCATTGACGCGAATCGCGCGCGAACCGAAATCGGCGGCGAGATAGCGCACCGAGGCTTCCAGCGCCGCCTTGGCGACGCCCATCACGTTGTAATTCGGCATCACCCGGGTCGAGCCGCCATAGGTCAGCGTGATCATGGCGCCGCCGGCTTCCGGCATCAGCGCGGCGGCGCGCCTGGCCAGTTCGGTGAAGGAAAAGCAGGAGATCAGCATGGTGCGCGAGAAATTTTCCCGGCTGGTGTCGGCATAGCGGCCCTTCAGCTCGTTCTTGTCGGAGAACGCGATGGCGTGGACCAGGAAATCCAGATGGCCCCACCGGGCGCGCAGCGCCTCGAACACGGAATCGACGCTGGCGATATCCTCGACATCGCAGGGCAATACCTGGGAAACCCCGAGCTGTTCGGCCAGCGGCTTGACCCGCTTGCCCAGCGCCTCGCCCTGGTAGGTAAAGGCCAGCTCGGCGCCCTGCGCCGCCAGTACCTTGGCAATGCCCCAGGCGATCGAATGATCATTGGCGACGCCCATGATCAGCCCGCGCTTGCCCTTCATCAGGTCCTGCATATCGGCCGTGCTCTCGGTTGCGTCATGCCCGGGTCTGCCCCCGGCATCCACGTGCTTCGGATCCCCCGGGGATCAAGCCATGGATGGCCGGGACATCCAGCGCGAAGACGCGCCTTGCGGTTCTGCCCGGCCATGACGGTGAATTGAGGTATTCAGTTCGCTCGAATGTCACGCATCCATCCGCCTGAACACCAGCGTGGCGTTGGTGCCGCCGAACCCGAACGAGTTCGAAAGCACGGTTCCCAGCCTGGCGTTGTCGATGCGCTTGCGCACGATCGGCATGTCGGCGAAAACCGGATCGAGCTCGGTGATGTTGGCGCTTTCGCAGATGAAGGAGTTCTTCATCATCAACAGCGAATAGATCGCCTCCTGCACGCCGGTGGCGCCGAGCGAGTGTCCGGTCAGCGCCTTGGTCGCGGAAATCGGCGGGCATTTCTCGCCGACCCCGAACACCTTGCGGATCGCCTCGATTTCCGGCGGATCGCCGGCCGGCGTCGAGGTGGCGTGCGGGTTGATGTAATCGATCCTGGTGTCGACCGTTGCCATCGCCATCCGCATGCAGCGCTCGGCGCCCTCGCCCGACGGCGCCACCATGTCGTAGCCGTCGGAGGTCGCGCCGTAGCCGACGATTTCGCCGTAGATGCGGGCGCCGCGCGCCTGGGCATGCTCGAGCTCCTCCAGCACCACCACGCCGGCGCCGCCGGCGATGACGAAGCCGTCGCGGCTGACGTCGTAAGGCCGCGACGCGGTTGCCGGCGTATCGTTGTATTTCGACGACATCGCGCCCATGGCGTCGAACAGCACCGACAGCGACCAGTCGAGCTCCTCGCAGCCGCCGGCAAAAATGATGTCCTGCTTGCCGATCTGGATGGTCTCATAGGCGTTGCCGATGCAATGGTTCGAGGTGGCGCAGGCCGACGAGATCGAATAGTTCACGCCCTTGATCTTGAACCAGGTCGCGAGCGTCGCCGATGCGGTCGACGACATCGCCTTCGGCACCGCGAACGGCCCGACCCGCTTGGGTCCCTTGCTGCGGGTGATATCGGCCGCCTCGACGATGGTGCGGGCCGACGGGCCGCCCGAACCCATGATGATGCCGGTCCGAATATTGGAAACCTCCGCAGGCTCGAGGCCGGAATCCTGGATCGCCTGTTCCATCGCGACGTGATTCCAGGCCGCGCCCTCGCCGAGGAAGCGCATCGCGCGCCGATCTATCAGGCCGACCGGGTCGAGCGTGGGGGCGCCCTGCACCTGGGAGCGGAAACCGAGCTCGGCATATTTGTCGGCGCGGGTGATTCCGGACTTCGCCTCATGGAGGCTCGCAAGCACTTCCTGGGTGTTGTTTCCGATGGATGAGACAATACCCATCCCCGTGATGACAACCCGCCTCATGATCGCCTCGCCCTGTCGTTGCGTTTTTGTAAGATAGCCGGCGTCAACCGAATGTTGCCCGACCGGCCGGGCCTAGCTACCCGGCTGCGCTGCGGCATCCTGCTTGAACAGCCCGACCTTCAAATCCTTCGCGCGATAGATAATCTCGTCATCGGCCGAAAGCCACCCGTCGGCGATGCCTAAAACGAGCTTTAAACGCATCACGCGCTTGATGTCGACGTTGTACACAATCTTGCGAACGGTCGGCATCACCTGTCCGGAAAGCTTGAGCTCGCCGAGACCCAGCGCCCGGCCGCGGCCCTCGCCCCCGCTCCAGCCCAGAAAGAAGCCGACCATCTGCCACAGCGCATCGAGCCCAAGGCATCCGGGCATCACCGGATCGCCCTTGAAATGGCAGCCGAAGAACCAAAGATCCGGCTTCACGTCGAGTTCGGCGCGAATCACACCCCTGCCATGCTCGCCGCCGGTCGCGGATATCTCGCTGATACGGTCGAACATCAGCATCGGCGGCAGCGGCAATTGCGCGTTTCCGGGGCCAAACAGCTCGCCGCGAGCGCACGCCAGCAAATCCTCATATTCGTAACCGCCGCGGCGATCCAGCATCCTGCTCAGCCTTTCAAAATCTCGATACTTTTGCGCGAAAAGGTCCCGTTTTGCCTGGCCGATGCGTCGATTGTCGCAGATCGGCACGAAATCCGCAGGTCGAGAGCCCCCTGCGGCAACCGGCGCTCGCCCTTGCCCACTTGCACCAACGGGACCGCGGGCTCTCTATCATAGGCTCGCCAAGCGGCAAAGCACCACGACAAGGCTAAATCGCGGCACCGGCGAGTCCGGCTGCCTTAACCCTGGGTTGGCTCTAGTTGCGAAAAACTTGCATCTGACGATTTTCCTTCTTATATTCCACTGCGGTAGGGTCGAGATAACGAGTGTGGTATTTGCCGTGGAAATGATCGACGACGGTTCGCTTTCGAAGGGTGACGCAGTCATTGCCGCAGCCCATGGGACCGGACGCCAGCCGGCGCTGACCGGCTGTCCCTGGCACGACGTCAATGAAATGCTGCAGGCCGCAGGGCTGCGCCCGACCCGTCAACGCATGGCGCTGGGCTGGCTGTTGTTCGGCAAGGGCGCGCGCCATCTCACCGCGGAAATGCTCTACGAGGAAGCCACCCTGGCCAAGGTCCCGGTGTCGCTCGCCACCGTCTACAACACCCTCAATCAGCTCACCGATGCGGGCTTGCTGCGCCAGGTCAGCGTCGACGGCACCAAGACCTATTTCGACACCAACGTGACCGCGCATCACCATTTCTATCTCGAAAACAATCACGAACTGGTCGACATCCCGGATCCGCATCTGGTGCTGCAGAAGATGCCCGAGGTTCCCGAGGGCTACGAGATCGCCCGGGTCGACATGGTGGTCCGGCTGCGCAAGAAACGCTGATTCAGGACGGCGCGCCTGGACGGGCTTGAGCCCGCCCCTGATCGATCTTCATCCAGCGCTTTTCGGAGTGGATGGGTTGCCGGGCCCGGCGCCGGCAGCGAGCTCAATCCACCTTTTCGTCGGCATAGACGCCCCAGAGCCGCTGCTGCTCGATCCAGCCATCGAAGCCCTCGCCGCTGACATGGCACCAGCCGGCCGCGCAGCGCTTGACCTGGGCCACGACGCCGGCCTGCAGCCGTGCGGCGATCGCGCTGGTCGGATCGGCGCGATCGTAGAGCGGCGCGAACTCGTCCTTGCTCTTCATGGTGATGACCGCGGTGCGGCGACCCGACAGCAGCGAATGATAGACCCAGCCCTCGGCGCCCTCGGAATCCCGCACCCGGCGCCAGTTCTCGAATTCGGCGGTGATTTCGACCGGCAGGCCGGAGCGGGTGTAGACCCAGGCGACGTCATTGTCCTTGGTGGGACCGGCCCTGACATTCACGTGGTCGGATTTCAGGCTGACATAGCGCGGCACCGGCAATCCGCTGGTGGTAACGGCGGAATCCTTCGCCGAGAATCCCGAACTGACCGATGCGCCCAGCAACGCGCCCGCCAGGACCGCGACCGAACAAAAATGCCTCAACACCATCCACTCGTCTCCTGCCGAGATCCCAACTCAAATTCTTTGAGCCAAATCGCCAACCAACGCCTTGCCCCCAGCCCCGCGCCGGCCGCCCATCTTGTCGTTTCGGGGTTCTTGTCTTGGGCCGGTCTTCTGCTAGAGAGGACGGAACGCCAACAACCAAGACGAGCCCGAACGTTCCTCCGGCCAATCCAGGGGAAGCATCCGGGGAACCCAGGGAAACGCCGGGACCGCGCGCAGCCGCAGTGTCGAACAACCGGGTTAATGAGGTCTGAACGGCGAGGCCATTGTGAGCTCCAAAGCCTCATGAGAGCAGGACATGTCGGTTAAGAAAAAGCCTCTCGTTGTTGTCACCCGCAAACTGCCGGACTCGATCGAGACGCGGATGCGCGAGCTGTTCGACGCCCGGCTCAATCTCGACGATACGCCGCTGACCCCGGAGCAGATCGCCGACGCGGTCCGTTCGGCCGATGTCCTGGTACCCACCGTCACCGACGAGATCACCGAAGAGCTGCTCAAGCATCCCGACTGCAAGCTGAGACTGATCGCCAATTTCGGCAACGGCGTCGACAATATCGATGTGGTTGCCGCCCATGCGCGCGGCATCACCGTGACCAACACGCCGAAGGTGCTGACCGAAGACACCGCCGACATGACCATGGCGCTGATCCTGGCGGTCCCGCGGCGGCTGATCGAGGGCGCCTCGATCATCCCCGAGGGCAAGAACTGGCCCGGCTGGTCGCCGACCTGGATGCTCGGCCACCGCATCGGCGGCAAGCGGCTCGGCATCATCGGCATGGGCCGCATCGGCCAGGCGGTGGCGCGCCGCGCCCGTTCCTTCGGCCTGCAGATCCACTACCACAACCGCCGTCCGGTGGCGCCGCGCATCGCCGAGGAACTGGGCGCGACCTATTGGGAAAGCCTCGACCAGATGCTGGCGCGGATGGACATCATCTCGGTGAATTGTCCGCACACGCCGGCGACGTTTCACCTGTTGTCGGCGCGGCGCCTCAAGCTGATCCGCAAGGACGCCTATATCGTCAACACCGCGCGCGGCGAGGTGATCGACGAGGAGACGCTGACCAAGCTGATCGAAGCCGGCGAGATCGCCGGCGCCGGCCTCGACGTCTACGAGCACGAGCCGGCGGTCAATCCGAAACTGGTGCGGCTGGCGAAGGCCGGCAAGGTCACCCTGCTGCCGCATATGGGCTCGGCCACCATCGAAGGCCGTGTCGAGATGGGCGAGAAGGTCATCATCAACATCAGGACCTTCCTCGACAATCACAAGCCGCCGGACCGCGTGCTGCCGAGCATGCTGTAGGATGTTTCCGTTGGCTACGACGGCTTGCGGCTTGGTCGCTGCTGCCTGCGCCATTGCGCCACGAAGGCGATGAAGGCACCCAGCGCCGGCGGCGGCTGGCGGCGGCTCGGATAATACAGAAACGGCCCGGGAAACGGCGCGCACCAGTCGTCGAGCACGCTGACCAGCACGCCGGCTTTCACCGCGTCGCGGACGTAGCCCTCGAATGCCATGACGAATCCGAGGCCGTCGATGGCAGCCTTCATCTGCAGCGTCGAATAGGTCGAGAGCAGCGGGCCGGAGGGCGCCACCTTGACCACGCGACCGGCCTGCTCGAATTCCCAATCCAGCATCGCCCCGCTGCCGAATCGGGCGCGGATGCAGGCATGATGCAGCAGATCCTTCGGCTGCTTCGGCCGGCCGTGCTGTGCAATATATTGCGGCGAGGCCACCACCGCGTAGCGTTGCGGCGCCCCGAGCGAGATCGCGACCATGTCCTGCGCCAGGTGCTCGCCATAGCGCACGCCGGCATCGAAGCCGGCCTCGACGATGTCGATCAGCGAGCTGTCGGCGACGATCTCCATGACAATTTTCGGATGGGCCTCGAGAAACGGCGCAACCATCGGCGCCAGCACCAGGTCGATTGCCGGCGGCGGCGCGTTGATGCGCAAACGCCCCGACGGCACGTCGCGCAGGCCGCGCACCCTGTCCAGCGCCGCGCCGACATCCTGCATCGCGGGTCCGACGCCGGCCAGAAGCAGTTCGCCGGCCTCGGTGAGCGCGACGCTGCGCGTGGTGCGGTTCATCAGGCGGACACCTAGCCGCGCTTCCATGTCGCGCAGCCGCTGGCTCAGGCTCGAAACCGAGACGCGCCGCTCCGTCGCCGCCCGCCGGAAGTTCCGGGTGCGGGCCACGGCGACGAACGCCTCGAGGTCGCGAAGATCGAAATCCTCCATTGTTCGATATATTGAACAGGCCATTCTCCATTGTCCAGCTTATCGCCGCAATGAGTTGGCGCCATATCAGCGGCGCAGCGGTCGCGCCGAACCAAAAATGGTTCGCAACGCGCCCAAATTTCGAGGAGCGAAAACCATGCAACACCGCAAACTTGGCCGCCAGGGTCCCGATGTCTCGGTTGTCGGACTGGGCTGCATGGGCATGTCCGGCATGTACGGCCCCGCCGACCGCGGCGAAAGCATCGCCACCATCCACGCGGCGCTGGAGGCCGGCGTGACGCTGCTCGATACCGGCGACTTCTACGGCATGGGCCACAACGAAATGCTGATCGGCGAGGCGCTGGCGAACCATCGTCGCGACAACGCCCTGATCAGCGTCAAGTTCGGCGCGCTGCGCGATCCGGCACAGGGCTGGTCGGGCTATGACGGCCGTCCGGCAGCGGTGAAGAATTTTCTGGCCTACTCGCTGCAGCGGCTTGGCGCCGACCACATCGATATCTACCGCCCGGCGCGGCTCGACCCGATGGTGCCGATCGAGGAGACCATCGGCGCCATCGCCGAGATGGTGAAGGCCGGATATGTCCGGTTCATCGGCCTGTCGGAGGTCGGCGCCGAGACCATCCGCCGCGCCCATGCGGTGCACCCGATCAGCGATTTGCAGATCGAATATTCGCTGATCTCGCGCGGCATCGAGGACGATATTCTGCCGACCTGCCGCGAGCTCGGCATCGGCGTCACCGCCTATGGCGTGCTGTCGCGCGGCCTGATCAGCGGGCACTGGTCGCAGAACCGGGCCGCTGGCGGCGATTTCCGCCACATGAGTCCACGCTTCCAGGGCAAGAATCTGGAGAGCAACCTGGCGCTGGTCGAAAGGCTGCGTGGCATCGCCGACGATGTCGGCGCCTCGGTCGCGCAGCTTGCGATCGCCTGGGTGCTGGCGCAGGGAACCGACATCGTCCCGGTGATCGGGGCACGGCGCAGTGACCGCCTGAGCGAGGCACTTGGCGCGATCGCGGTCGGTTTGACGCCGGCGCAACTCGCCGCCCTGGCCGAGGCGATTCCTGTCGGCGCCGCAGCGGGTGCGCGCTACCCTCAAGCGCAACTCGCGCATCTCGACAGCGAAAAGCGCAAGCAGGCGTAAGGCGCGCACGGGCTCTTGCAGACGAAGCGCATCGGCGCGGGAGCCTCGCACCCGCCGGCGCCGGCATCGGATCTTCAGGCCGGATCTATCGTGGTGACAAAGCTGACCTGATCGCCGGCCGTCAGGCAGGCGACACGCACCACCCGCTCGGCCGCCCAGTCCGGTCGCAGAGGCGTGAGGCTGATGACGGTGCCGTCGCTGCGCTCCGTGATCTGCAGACGGCCAGAGACGATGTCCTGCCCTTCGTCGATCGACAGGCTGAAGCCGGCGTCGCGGTCGAATGCGAGGACAAGACTGCCCGCATGGCCGGCCTCGCGGCCCAGGCTGATCCGCGTAGTCTCGAACCTGCCACCGCTGGCGTAGGCGGTGATAGTTTCGCCAGATCTGTCGAGCCTGGCGATCCGCAACGCACCGTCGGCATCTCGTGCTGTTATCCGATAGGTCGTTCTGCGCTCACCGGATTGCTGGATCCATTCGGCCCCGACCTCGAAACGATCCGGGTTCTGCAACAGCCTTGTCGTACATGTTCCAGCCCGGATCACTCCCATGGAATGACCTTCCGTGATGAAAGCCGCGGCGCGGATTTTTACGGCCATGCAATATTCGACGCCGTCGATCGTCACTTTCGTTCGAGGGTCGGCCAGCGCGGTTGCGCCACGCCACATGATCGGCAAGGCGCTGCTCGCGGAATGCCCGCCAGGATCGCTCAGTCCGCCACGTTTGGGGTCGGGCGCGCCGGCCGTCATGACGTCAAGAACGACGCGCTCTCCGGCCTGCGACAGGAATGCCAGCCGTGCCCGGCGTCCGTCGCCCGATGAGAGCATCTCGAAATCGATCTCACGACGACAAAGCTCGCGCTCAGTGCCGTGGAAATCGGCCAGCAGGGCATCATCATTGACGTGGTCTACCTGCGATTGGTCGTGGCGCGTGATGATCGCGCGGATGCTATATCCGCCACCGGCTTGAACCCGGATCATGGCCTCGACAGCCTCGTATTCCCGATGGCCTTCGAAGAAGGCCATGACGTGCAGATCGTCCTGCCGAAATCGCAACGGGAAAGGCTGGAGAATGCCGGGCGGCAGCCGCAGCGACGATTTGGTCCCCGGCGAACTGGTCATCATGGGCCTGCCAATCGATTTTGAGTACCGGCCGGTACTCGCTATACGGTACCCATGGGTACTAAGTCAAGACGAGCGTCACGTGCGAAGCCCGATCAGCCGCCAACCGCGGCGGATTCGCCCGAGGGGGCTGCCGATCCCAGGGACGAGGAGATTCTCCGCGCCGCCTTTGCGGTTTTCACGGAAAAAGGCTTCCATGGCGCGACCATGCTCGACGTCGCCAGCCGGGCGCGCGCTTCGAAGACGACGCTCTACTCCCGCTTCGAGAGCAAGGAAGTCCTGTTCCAGGCCCTGACCGCGTGGGGGACCCGCCAGGGCACCGATGCGCTGGACGCCATCATCCGTGATCCAACCCTCGATCCGCTCGCCGCGCTGCATCGCTTCGCGGCGCGCCTGCTCGCTCAGATGCTGCAGCCGGAAAAGCTGGCGCTGTTTCGCATCGCCGTGGCGGAAGGCGGCAGACTGCCCGAAATCGGCAAGATATTCAGCAGTTTCACCCGCGATCATGGCGTCAGATCAGGATACCTGATTTCGCGGCGCCTGGTGCAACAGGGGCTGATCGAGATCGACGACCCGGAAGAATACGGCCACAGCCTGATCGGTCTGCTGCAGGGTGAACTGTTCATGCGCGCCTTGATCGGCGCGATCCCCCCGCCGACCGCCCAGGAAATCGAAAGCCATGCCCACCGCGCCATGCGGCGACTGGTTCGCGCGTTCGCCCCGGATCGGCACCGCCAGAACGGCACAAGGCGCAAGGCGAGCAGATAGGCGAACCGGACTCAGCGATGCGCGCTCAGATCGGTGATCACGAGCGCATCGCCGTTGAGCGGATTGAGCGGATCGCGCCGGTAGCGCAGGGTCTCGAACCGCATCGCGCGGGCGTCCACCATCAATAGCCGCCCGACCAGCCCCTCGCCGAAGCCGACGATCTCGCGGATTGCCTCCAGCGCCATCATCGATCCCAGGACGCCGGCGAGCGCGCCCAGCACGCCGGCCTCGGCGCAGGCCGGCACCGTGCCCGGCGGCGGCGGTTCGGGAAACAGGCAGCGATAGGTCGGATTGAACTCGCCGTCGGCGTTTCGGTCATGGGCGCGAATCGTGGTCAGCGATCCGTCGAACACGCCGAGTGCCGCCGTGATCAGCGGCTTGCCCGCGAGAAAGCAGGCGTCCGACACCAGATAGCGAGTCTCGAAATTGTCGGACCCGTCGAGCACGAGGTCGTAGCCGCCGATCAACTCCATCGCATTGGCGGCATCGAGCCGGGTGGCGTGCGCCGCAAAGCGGACATGCGGGTTGAGGGCGTAAATGCGCTCCGCGGCGCTGTCGACCTTGCGCCGGCCGATGTCCGGCGTCGCATGGATGATCTGGCGCTGCAGATTGGACAGCGACACGATGTCGTCGTCGACGACGCCGAGCGTACCGACGCCGGCGGCGGCGAGATACATCAGCGCCGGCGCGCCGAGGCCGCCGGCGCCGATCGCCAGCACCGCGGCTTCCTTCAGCGCGGCCTGGCCGGGGCCGCCGACCTCGCGCAGCACGATATGGCGGGCGTAGCGTTCGAGCTCTTCGGCACTCAGCATGATCTGGGGTTTTCCCTGGCCTTCGGTATCGCCGTGATGGCGCTGCAACCGGCGGGCGGTTTCGCCGCAATCGGGTGAACCACCGGCCGGTTGTTGCCGACCAAGCAGATGTGCTTAATTGGCTGCACGTCAATGACCCCGGGATTTGTCATGAGATCGATGCTGGCGGCAACATTGATATTCATGGCTGGCTGGGCCCCGGCCGGGGCGCAGACCACGCCGCCGTCGACCTCGGGCGTCAAGCCGAAGCCGGTCGCGACCGTGCCGATCCGCCCCGCGCTGCAGACCCCGGCCGATACCGCCAATGCGATGGCGCAGGCGGAACGCCAGGCCTTGCAGTCGGACCTCGCCTGGGTCGGGCAGTACAACGGCGCCATCACCGGCGAGGTCAGCGACCGGCTGGTCGCCGCCATCAAGGAGTTTCAGAAGGGCCTCGGCGACAGGCAGACTGGCGTGCTCAACCCGCAGGAGCGCGGCGCGCTCGCCGAGACCGCGAAACGACGCCGCGACAATGTCGGCTGGAAAATCGTCACCGACGCCGGCAGCGGGGTGCAACTCGGCATCCCCACCAAACTCGTGCCGCAGCAATCCAGCGACGCCAACGGCGCCAGATGGAGTTCCTCCACCGGCACCATCCAGATTCAGCTGACGCGGCGCAAGGAGGCGGGCCCCACCACGGCGAAACTCGCCGAAAGGGAAAAGAAGGAACCTGCCGGACGCACCGTCGACTATACCGTGGTCAAGCCGGATTTCTTCGTGCTGTCCGGCCTGCAGGGCCTGAAGAAGTTTTACCTGCGCGGTCAGTTCAAGGGCGACGAGGTCCGCATCCTCACCATCCTGTACGATCAGGCCACCGAAAATACCGTCGAGCCGGTGGTGATCGCGATGTCGAGCGCGTTCAATCCGTTTCCGAACGGCGTGCAGACGGCGGGGCCGCCGCCGCGCAAGACCGTGGAATATGGCACCGGGATCGTCGTCAGCGATGACGGCGCGATCGTCACCGATCGCGAGATCACCGACGGGTGCCTGGCGATCGCCATCGCCGGCTACGGCAACGCCGATCGAATCGCGGAGGACAAGGACCACGATCTGGCGCTGCTGCGCATTTACGGCGCGCGCGGATTGAAGCCGCTTGCGCTGAACAACGGCACCGCGAAATCCGCCGTCGAGATCACCGGCATAGCCGATCCGCAGAACCAGGGCGGCGGCGCGGTGGCAACCAGTGTCAAGGCATCGGTGGTCCAGGTCGGCAGCGCCGGCAATGCGGCGCTGTCGCCGCCACCCGGGCTCGGCTTTTCCGGCGCGGCGGTGTTCGACGCCGACGGCAAATTCGCCGGCGTAGCGCTGTTGAAGCCGCAGGTCGTTGCGGGGCCGCCGAATGCGACGCCCCTGACACAGGCCTTGCTGGCGTCAGCCGATACCGTGCGCGAATTTCTCAAGGCCCATGGCGTGACTGCGGCGGGCGGCGGCCCCGTCGACGCCAGGGCATCCGTGCTTCGGGTGATCTGCGTGAGGAAATAGCCGGGCCGCCTTCAGGCCAGCGCGACGGGGCGTGACGTGGCGGCGCACGCCTCCCGCTGTGCGAAAGCGGATCGCGGCTACCAGCGTCCCCAGCCGCCGCGGTATCCCCAGCCCCAACCGCCGTAGTAGCCGTAATATGGTCCATAGCCGTAGTAGACCGGCGGACCGACGACATAGGGCGCGGGGCGATAGACCACCGGCGGTCCGTACTCGTCCACTTCCTCCTCCTCGGCGACCATCGGCCCCCGCGGCGGCGGTCGCCGCGCCGCCATGCCGACATTCTGGGCGATGACATAGCCGTCCTGCCCGTTCAAGGAGGTCTCGCACCATCCGTTGGTGCACTTGCCGACCTCAACCGTGGTGCCCTTGGGAATGAGGGTCAGGACCGGGCTGTCGGTGCCGGGCGATTTGCGCAGATTGGTATCCGCGGTGGTGGCGATCGGCCTGGCTGTCGCGCCGACCGCTGACAGGAGGGTGAAGATGGCGGCAGATGCCGCGACCCGTACGACGCGCATGGCTGTCCTCGTTTTTCCTTCTCTGATTTCCGCCGCCCGCCTGCAATTTAACCCCAGGAGCAGCCCCATATTCAAGATCTCGCCGGCAAAATCCGCTTCGGCTTCTGTTTCAATTGATTGCCGGATTGTTGCGGTCTGCCGCAGCGGATCGGTCCGGCCACGGCGAAATCGAATCCGCGCCTGCAACGCGGTTGAGCCGGGTGAAGTCGATGCGAGCCGCGCGCCCGCGGTGAGGCTTGTCCGCCGCGATGCTGACGCCAGCCGCCGGCCGCGCGGCTTTTCGGTGCAGTATTCATACGGAATAGCCAACTGCCGCATAACCGGCCATCGTCATCGACGTTGCTGATTCGGACAGCCGCGATCCCTCAAGACCTTTGGATCGGGCCGGTGCGTCCTGAGCGAGAATTGCTCGATAGCGTGAATGCGATGCAACCTCAGTTCAGTCTGGCGTATCCGCAGACACCGTACACAACACTCCTAAGGATCTTACGATGCATACGATTGTACTGGCCACCCAAAAGGGCGGCAGCGGCAAGAGCACGTTAGCCATCGGCCTCGCCCTCGCGGCGATCAAGGCCGGGCACAGCGTTCGCCTCATCGAGACCGATTCGCAAGGGACGCTTTCGAACTGGCAGGCGCGCCGGCTTTATGCCGAGCCGGTCGTCGAGCCGGTTTACAACGCCGACATGATCGAACAGCGCTTGCAGTCCTTCGACCGCGGCGGCGTGATGCTGACCATCATCGACACCGCCGGCGGCCTCAGCGCCGCGACCACGGCGGCGATTCGGCACGCCGATCTGTGCCTGATCCCGGCACGCCCGAACATCGCCGACATCGAAGCCACCGCATCGACACTCAGCATTGCTCGCGCCTGGAACACGCCGTTTGCCTTCGTGCTGAACCAGACCCCGATCCGCGGCCAGCGCGTCAGCAATGCGGCAACGTCGTTGGCCGATGAAGCCGCGCTCGATCTGGCGGGCGTCGTGGCACAGCCCTTCATCGTCATGCGCAACGACCACCAGGATGCGCTGAGCGGCGGATTGGCGGTGAGCGAATACGCCCCCGCGAGCAAATCGGCCGACGAGGTCGACGGTCTCTGGCAGTGGGTGGAAAAAAAGCTGAACCTCTTCGTGCTGGCCGACGAGCCGGAACCGCAGCTTGACGCGGTATTTCCGGTCGCGCTCGACGTCGCACCCACGGCATATCTGCAGGCCTCCGCGGAAACGGCTGCGGCGGCTTCCTGAACGGCGGCGGCGTCCGCAATGGGGTGCGGCGCAACCGCGCTGCGCCCGCCGAGCCGCTGCGCCGCAATCAAACGGGCTCCGGATCCGCCGTGGATCACGGAGCCCGGACTCGGCCGCGCAACGCGCGCATGGGCTGCGCATCATCCGGGCGCGCGGGCCTGCTCGCGGTCAGTCCGCCCCGTCCATGCTGCGGCCCAGCCAGTTTTCGCGCGTCACTCTCCATCCTTCCGATTTCGACTGGCCATTGTGATGCGAAAGTTCGATGTAGCCGACGAATTCGGCGCCGGTCTTCTGCTTGACGCGGCGTGAAGCCGCATTGGAAGCCACGTTGCAGACGTGGAAGCCATCGATACCGAGGGTCCGGAAGGCAAAATCGTTCACGGCCGTGATGGCTTCGGTCATCAATCCTCTGTTCCAATAGGGCTCGGCGAGCCAAAACCCGCGATTGCCCTTTGGGGCATCCGATCCGGGACGAAAATGGATGTTTCCGATCGCCTGGCCGTCGCCGGACCGCAGCACCAGAACCCATTGATAGATTTCCTCGCCCGCGGCAATTTTTGCCAGCTGAAGCTTGACGAAGGTCTCCGCACCGTCATCGGGATATGGCCAGGGCACGACCGATGCGAGGTTCCGGATGATGTTCCAATTGTTGAATTGACGCTGGATCGCCGGCGCGTCGGCAAGCGCCAACGGCCTCAGGATCAGCCGGCTGGTCTGAATGGTCGGCGCGTTCATCGGGTCATTTCTGACATTTCGGGCACCAGAATGTCGATCGCCCGTTCTGGGTAAACCGCTTGACGATTCCGCTGCAGCCGGCGGTCTGGCATTTTTCGCCTTCGCGGTCGTAGACCTGGAACGAGTGCTGGAAATAGCCGAGTTCGCCGGAAGTCTGGCGATGGTCGCGCAGCGACGAGCCGCCGGCCTTGATGGCCTGGTTGAGCACCGCATGTATTGCCGTCACCAGCCGCCTGGCGTGATCGGTAGGCTCCGTTTTCCTGGTCGCCAGCGTCGCGGCCAATCGGCGCGGCGACAGATGCGCGCGATACAGCGCTTCGCAAACATAGATGTTGCCGAGTCCCGCCACCACGCGCTGGTCCAGCAAGGCGGCCTTCAGGCTGGTCTTCTTGCCGGCGCAGGACCGGGCCAGCATCGTTGCATCGAAGGCATTGCCGAGCGGCTCGGGACCGAGACCGCGCAGCAGCGGTTCCTGCTCCAGCGCATGGCGCGCGATGATCTTCATATAACCGAACCGGCGCGGATCGTTGAAGATCACGGTCGCGCCCGACGACATGTGGAACACCACATGGTCATGCGCACGATCGTCATGGCGCGGGTGGTGGAACTTGCCAGGCACCTTCGCATCCTCGCCCTCGACGACCCGGAACGATCCAGACATCCCCAGATGCATCAGCAGCACGTCGCCCGATGCAAGGTCGGCCAGCAGGTATTTGGCGCGACGGCCAAGACCTGTCACCGTCTGGCCTTCGAGCCGCGCCACAAAATCCTTCTGGAACGGAAATCGCAGGTCTTTTCGCCTGGCTTCCGCCTTCACGATCTTCCAGCCCTCCATCACGGGCTGCAGGCCGCGGCGGACGGTCTCGACTTCAGGCAATTCGGGCATGGCGGCCTGTTCACTCGCGGCGGGATCTGCAAAACTCTAGGCGGTTTTGCCGCCGACCGTGCCAAATTATTGATTTTGCGCACGATCTTCACCGGTCCGCTCGTCGCTTTGCGGACGGTGCGGCCCTGCTGCCGACGTGATAGCGCCGTTGCGGCGGGCACGCTATGGTCCGCGGCACGACGCCCATGGCGAGGAGCGGAGCCACCAAGCCATCCGGGCGGCGGCTGTCTCGCTGGATCGCCGGGCGGAGCCGGACAGCGGACGCGCATCGGCGCGGGCCGCCGGTGCCGGCCCGTCGGCTCGCCGTGACACGATCGACTTCCACCCTTTGCCGCAGCTTCGGCAACACCCTCGGGACCCAACGGCATGGACCAACCGGACGAAACGACCCATTTTGGCTTCAGGGACGTTGCCCTGGGCGACAAGCAGACGCTGGTGAACGACGTGTTTCACAGCGTGGCGCAGCGGTACGACCTGATGAATGACCTGATGTCGGCGGGCCTGCACCGGGCCTGGAAGGACGTGATGATCACCGCGCTCAATCCGCCGCGACGCGATACGCCGTTCGCGCTGCTCGACGTCGCCGGCGGCACCGGCGACATTGCCTTTCGCGCCGCCAAGGCGGCGGGCGCGGGCTTCCGGGCCACCGTCTGCGACATCAATTCCGACATGCTGGCGGTGGGCCGGGCGCGCGCCGCGGCGCGGCACCTCGACGACCGGGTGTCCTTCGTCGAGGGCAATGCCGAGGCGTTGCCGTTCCCCGGCGGCGCCTTCGACGCCTACAGCATCGCGTTCGGCATCCGCAACGTACCGCGGATCGAACTCGCCCTGAGCGAGGCATTTCGGGTGCTGAAACCGGGTGGCCGGCTGCTGTGCCTGGAATTTTCCACCGTCGACACGCCCGGCCTCGATCGGATCTACGAGCTGTTTTCGTTCAAGGTGATTCCACCGCTCGGCCGCGCGGTGACCGGCGACGCCGATTCCTATCGCTACCTTGTGGAATCGATCCGCAAATTTCCCAAGCCCGCCCGGTTTGCCGAGCTGATCCGCGCCGCCGGCTTCGCGCGGGTGTCCTGGCAGCCGCTTTCCGGCGGCATCGTGGCGCTGCATTCGGGCTGGCGCCTGTGATTTCTGCCATCACGCATATCGCGCGGCTGGCCCGCGCCGGCTTCGTGTTCGCGCGCGAGGGCGTGTTCGGCGTGGTCGATCCCAGCCTGGTGCCGCCTCCCGGGCAGCTGGCGCTGCGCATCGCCCGGCTGATCGAACGTCCCGGCGCCAAGTCCGGCCCGCGGCTGTCGCGCGCGCTGACGCGGCTGGGGCCGGCCTATCTCAAGCTCGGGCAGTTTCTCGCCACCCGTCCCGACGTGGTCGGCGTCATCATGGCGCGCGATCTGGAAAGCCTGCAGGACCGGCTGCCGCCGTTTTCGCAGAGCGAGGCCGAAGCGGTCATCGCGCAGTCGCTGGAACGCAGCGTGGCGCAGGCGTTCGCGAGCTTCGGTCCCGCGGTCGCCGCCGCCTCGATCGCCCAGGTGCATCGCGGCGAAACCGAGCGTGACGGCGTCCGCACGCAGGTGGCGGTGAAGGTGCTGCGGCCCAACGTCGCCGCGCGCTTCCACCGCGACCTCGCGGATTTCTTCTTTGTCGCGCACCAGGCCGAAACCTATTCGGCGGAAGCGCGCCGGCTGCGGCTGATCGAGGTCATCAACACCATGTCGCGCTCGGTGGCGATGGAGATGGATCTGCGGCTGGAGGCCGCCGCGGCCTCGGAAATGGCCGAGAATACCCGCAACGATGCCGATTTCCGGGTGCCGATTGTGGACTGGGACCGCACCACGCACAACGTCCTGACCATGGAATGGATCGACGGCATCGCGCTCAGCGACCATGCGCGTCTCGAGCAATCCCAGGTCGATCTGCCCGAACTCGGGCGCAAGGTGATCCAGAGTTTTCTGCGCCACGCGCTGCGCGACGGCTTCTTTCATGCCGACATGCACCCCGGCAATCTGTTCCTCGACGATGCCGGGCGTCTGGTGGCGGTCGATTTCGGCATCATGGGGCGGCTCGGCGTCAAGGAGCGGCGTTTCCTTGCCGAGATTCTGCTGGGCTTCATCACCCGCGACTATCGCCGCGTCGCCGAGGTGCATTTCGAGGCCGGCTATGTGCCGGGGCATCACTCGGTGGAGAATTTCGCGCAGGCGATCCGCGCCATCGGCGAGCCGATCCACAACCGCACCGCCGAAGAAATCTCGATGGCCAAGCTGCTGACGCTGCTGCTCGAAGTCACCGGCCTGTTCGACATGCGGACCCGCCCCGAACTGATCCTGCTGCAAAAGACCATGGTGGTGGTCGAGGGCGTTGCGCGCAGCTTCGATCCAAAACTCGACATCTGGAAGGCCGCCGATCCCGTGGTGCGGGAATGGATCGAGCGCAATCTCGGCCCGGCCGGGCGCATCCAGGGCGCGCTCTCCGGCGCCGGCGATCTCGGCCGCGTGCTCTCTGGCCTGCCGGCAATCGCTGCCCGTTCGGTGGCGGTGCTGGAGCAGCTGGAGACCATGACCCGTGAAGGCATTACACTTTCGCCGGAGACCATTGCGGCGATGGGCCGGACCGAGGGTCGCAAGAGCCGCTGGCGTACCATCGCGCTCTGGATCATCGCGCTGACCTTCATCGGCATCCTGTTTGCTGTCCGGCAACTTTGATTGCAATGCATGCTTCCGCATGCTAGCATTGCAGTCACAGTGCTCGGAAATGATCCATGGCCAGCCTGACGATCCGAAAACTCGACGACGCCATCCGCGACGAATTGCGGCTGCGCGCCGCCAGGAACGGACGTTCGGTCGAAGACGAGGTGCGGGTGATCCTGCGCGAGGCGTCGCAGAGCCACCCCCCCTACGCTGCCGCTGGAGGCCTCGCTTTGGCCCCAGCAGCGCCCGCCGCCGCGCATGACGCCGGCATCGGCCTGCCCCGCGTCACCCTGATCATCGGCGGCGGCATTGCCGCCTACAAGGCGCTGGACCTGATCCGGCGTCTCAGGGAACGCCATATTGAGGTCCGCTGCGTGCTGACCGAGGCAGCGCAGCAGTTCGTCACCGCGCTGACCGCCAGCGCGCTGTCCAACCAGCGCTGCTATACCGATCTGTTCGATCCGGAGAGCGAATTCGATGCCGGCCACATCCGCCTGGCGCGCGACTGCGACCTGATCGTGGTGGCGCCCGCGACCGCGGACCTGATGGCAAAGCTGGCGCACGGCCATGCCGACGATCTTGCGACCGCCATCCTGCTCGCGGCCAGCCGGCCGGTGCTGCTGGCGCCGGCGATGAACCCGCTGATGTGGAGCCATGCCGCGACCCGGCGCAACGTCGCCCAGCTCGAGCGCGACGGCGTCGCCATGATCGGGCCCAATGCCGGCGAGATGGCCGAAGCCGGCGAGGCCGGCATCGGCCGGATGGCGGAGCCGCTGGAAATAGCCACTGCGGCGGAGCGCATTCTGCGTCCACCGCAACCGCGCCCGCTGGCCGGCAAGCGGGTGTTGATTACCGCCGGCCCGACCCATGAGCCGATCGACCCGGTGCGCTACATCGCCAACCGGTCTTCCGGCAAACAGGGCTATGCCATCGCCGCGGCGGCGCAGGCCGCCGGCGCCGAGGTCGTCCTGGTTTCGGGCCCGGTCGAACTCGCGGCGCCCCCCGGGGTGACGGTGAAGCAGGTGCAATCCGCGCGCGAGATGCTGCACCGGGTGGAAGCCGCGTTGCCGGCCGATGTCGCGATCTTCGCCGCCGCCGTCGCCGACTGGCGGGTCGCCCATCAGGGCGAGCAGAAGCTGAAAAAGACCGCCGCCGGCATGCCGCCCCTGCAGCTGACCGAAAATCCCGACATCCTGGCCACGATCGCACGATTGCAGGACCGGCGGCCGAAACTCGTGATCGGATTCGCCGCCGAAACCGAACACCTGATCGACAATGCCAGGGCCAAGCTTGTGCGCAAGGGCTGCGACTGGATCGTCGCCAATGACGTCTCGGCGGCGTCAGGGGTGATGGGCGGCGACCGCAACACGGTCCACCTGCTGACCAGGGATGCGGATACGCCTGACGCAGATATCCATATCGAATCCTGGCCGGCGATGAGCAAAGAGCAGGTCGCCGGCGCGCTGGTGGCGCGCATCGCCAAGATCTGCATCCAACAGTCCTGATCGACAGGCGGGGGAGAAGCCATCTTGAGCGCCATCATCACGGTCGAGATCCGGCAATTGCCGCATGGCGAGGGCCTGGCGTTGCCGGCGTACCAGAGCGCGCACGCCGCGGGACTGGACCTGCTGGCCGCGGTCCCGCAGGAATCGCCCGTGATCCTGGCGCCCGGACAGTACACGCTGGTGCCCACCGGGCTGACCATCGCGCTGCCTCCCGGCCATGAGGCGCAGGTCCGCCCGCGCTCCGGCCTCGCCTTCAAGCACGGCGTCACCGTGCTGAACGCCCCGGGCACGGTGGACGCGGATTATCGCGGCGAGATCGGCGTGCTGCTGATCAACCACGGCGCGGTGCCGTTCCCGATCCGGCGCGGAGAGCGCATCGCACAGCTGGTGATCGCCGCGGTGGTGCGGGCGGAACTCGTTGCCGCCGCATCGCTGTCCGAGACCGATCGCGGCAGCGGCGGTTTCGGTTCGACCGGGCGCTAATTCGCATCGACTGCGGATTCATTTTCGCGAAAATCATGCCGATCAAGTTTAATACCGCATTTTTTCGCGATGCGGTTTGCGTTCACGGTTCGGACTCTTACCGGCCGACTCCGGTTGGGGATATTGTCACTCGATTCGCGAACGGCCGTCTGGAGCGTGATCCGCAAAGTGAAACCCGGTTCCGTGTCCGCGCGCTCTGAAATTGTTCAAAGGGCGTATGACAGTTAGCGTCGGACCGCTGTCACTTTGGCAAATCAAGCGCCAGTCGCCGGGCGTAAAGTCGTGCGGTTTGGGGCAAACCATGTCGGGCGTGATCGCGTCGATGCGTCGGACTCTGCTGTCGTGCACCTCCCTGGCGCGCGACGGCCTGACGGCTTTCGGCATCGCCGCGACCCTGTCGAGCACACCGGCGCAGGCCGGCGAGCCGGCTCTGTTCGATGCCATATCGAGCTTCCTCGACCTCAACCGCCAGGAAATCGCCGTGCTGGCGACCGCATTGGCGCTGCTCGGCTTTTCGGTGGTGGCGGCGATCCTGTTGATGCGCACCCGGCTGCGCGCGGTGCGAAACGAGGCGCGGCTGCGTTCCGACATTCAAGGCCTGCAATTCGAGGCCGACCGTTTCCGCGCCCTGCTGTTCGCCGAGCCGCAGATCCTGATATCCTGGGCGGCAGGCGACGATCGACCGCAGATCAGCGGCGACATCTCGCTCTTGATGTCGCAGGATTCCCAGCATCATTCGCCCCAGCGCATCCTGGCCTTCGGCAGCTGGCTGCCGCCGGAACCGGCGCTGCAGATGGATCACGCGGTCGATGCCCTGCGCGAGGCCGGCGAGGGCTTCCTGCTCAATCTCACCACCTCGAACGGACACGCCTTCGAGGCCATGGGCCGCGCCATCGGCGGCCAGGCCATCGTGCGGATCCGCGAACTCAGCGGGTTGCGCCGCGAACTCGCTGAAACCAACCTCCGGCATCAGGCGCTGCTGGAGGAAACCGAGATGCTGCGCGGCTTCGCCGCCGCGGCGCCCTGGCCGATCTGGGCCAGGCGCGGCAAGGGCGGCCTCAGCTATGCCAACGCCGCCTATGCGCGGGCGACCGAGGCGGCCAGCGTCGCCGACGCGATCGATCGCGACCTTGGGCTGCTCGACAGCGGCAGCCGCAGCGACATGGAACGCGCCCTGAAGGAGCAGGCGGCCTTTACCGCGCGGCTGCCGATCGTGGTCGGCGGCGAGCGGCGCATCTACGACGTTTATGCACGCAATGTCGGCGGCGGCAGCACCGGCATCGCCATCGACGCCAGCGAGGCCGCGGCGCTGGGCGCCGCGCTGGTGCGGATGGCCGAGGCGCATCGCCGCACCCTCGATCAGCTGTCCTCCGGTGTCGCGGTGTTCGACGGCCAGCGGCGGCTGGCCTTCTACAACGATTCCTATCGCCGGCTGTGGGACCTCGACCGCGCGTTTCTCGACAACAATCCCGACGATTCCAGCGTGCTCGACCGGCTGCGCGCCGCGCGCAAACTGCCCGAGCAGCCGGACTTCCGGGCCTGGAAGGCGAGGCTGCACGAGGCCTATCGCGCGGTCGAACCCGAAAAGGACACCTGGTATCTGCCCGACGGCCGCGCCGTGAGCGTGGTCACCACGCCGAATCCGGAAGGCGGCGTCACCTATCTGTTCGACGACGTGACCGAGAGCCTCGAGCTGGCGCGGCGCTTCGACGGCCTGATCCGGGTGCAGCGCGAGACACTCGACAATCTCGGCGAAGCCGTCGCGGTGTTCGGCAGCAACGGCCGCGCGCAATTGTTCAATCCGGCGTTCGCCAGGATGTGGAAGCTGTCGCCGGCGGCGCTGCAGGAGCAGCCGCATATCGAGACCGTGGAAGCCTGGTGCCGTCCGCTGTTCGATGATTCAGCCGTCTGGCGGACGCTGCGCGAGGCCATTACCGCGATCGAGAACCGGGTCGAGGTGCCGCTGAAGCTGGAGCGCAAGGACGGCAGCGTGCTCGACTGCATGACCATGCCGCTGCCCGACGGCGCCACCATGCTGACGTTCCAGGACATCACCGATACCGAAAACGTCGAACGGGCGCTGCGCGAGCGCAACGAGGCGCTGGAGACCGCCGACCAGATGAAGGTCGATTTCGTCCACCACGTGTCCTACGAACTGCGCTCGCCGCTGACCACCATCATCGGCTTTGCGCACTTCCTGAGCGACCCGGTCACCGGTCCCCTGATGCCGAAGCAGGCCGAATATCTCGGCTACATCACCGCCTCGACCAACGCGCTGCTCGCCATCATCAACAACATCCTCGATCTCGCCACCATCGACGCCGGCGCGATGTCGCTCAATCTCGGCTCGATCGACATCCGCAAGACCATCGAGGCCGCGGCCGAGGGCATCCAGGACCGGCTGGCGACCGACCGCATCGACCTCAAGATCGACGTCGACGCCAATATCGGCAGTTTCGTCGGCGATGAGCGGCGCGTGGTGCAGGTTTTGTACAACCTGCTGGCCAATGCCGTCGGATTTTCGCCGCAGGACGCCAGCATCGGCCTGAGCGCCAGGCGAACCGACCACAGCGTGATTTTCAGCGTCACCGATTCCGGTCCGGGCATTCCGCCCGACGTCAAGGACAAGGTGTTCGACTGGTTCGAGAGCCATTCCAACGGATCGCGGCACCGCGGAGCCGGCCTCGGCCTGTCGCTGGTGCGCTCCTTTGTCGAACTGCACGGAGGCAAGGTGCGCGTCGATTCGATCGTCGGCAGGGGCACGACCGTGACCTGCGACTTCCCGATCGATCAGGCCGCGCATCGCAACGCCGCGGAATGACCGATCCCACGACATTCTCGCTGACGCTATCCGACGAGACGGCCACCGCGCAGCTGATGGCCGACCTGGCGCTGCTGATCGGCCCCGGCGACCTCATCACCCTTTCCGGCGAGCTCGGCGCCGGCAAGACGGCCGCCGCCCGGGCCATGATCCGCTATCTCGCCGGCGACGACGCGCTCGAAGTTCCCAGCCCCACCTTCACCCTGGCGCAAACCTACGACCTGCCGGCATTTCCGCTGCTTCACGCCGATCTTTACCGCATCGGCGACGCCTCCGAACTGGAGGAAATCGGCCTGTCGCCGTTGCCCGAGGGCACCGTGGCGCTGATCGAATGGCCGGAGCGCGCCGCCGGCGCGCTGCCGGCCGACCGCATCGACATCGCGCTGGAGCATCGTCCGGAACTGGGATCGACCGCCCGCGCCGCCGTCATCACCGGGCATGGCAAGGCCGCCGCGCAAGTCGCGCGGCTGCAGGCCCTTCGGCAGTTTCTCACCGCCACCGGCTATGCCGACGCCAGCCGGCGGCGCATGGCCGGCGACGCCTCGACGCGATCCTATGCGCGGCTTGGGCGCGACGACGGGATCGTCATCCTGATGAACTCGCCGCGGCGCCCCGACGGGCCGCCGATCTATGACGGCAAGTCCTACAGTGCCGCGGTGCATCTGGCCGAAGACGTCAGGCCGTTTGTCGCGATCGCCAACGGCCTGCGCCAGCGTGGATTTTCCGCACCCGTCATTCATCATGCGGACCTCGATGCCGGGTTCCTGATCACCGAGGATTTCGGCAACGCCGGCTTCGTCGAAGGCGATCCGCCGCGGCCGATCGCGGAACGCTACCAGGCGGCGACCGACATGCTGGCGGCGCTGCACCGCGAGCCGCTGCCGAAGGTTCTGCCGCTGACGGCGCAGACCAGCTACACCGTGCCCGCCTTCGACACCGACGCATTGCTGGTCGAGGTCGGATTGATGCTCGAATGGTATCTGCCGGACCGCGGCATCGAGCCGACCGACAGCCAGCGCGTCGAATTCGTCGCCATGTGGCGCGATTTGCTGCGCAAGCCCGCCGCCGCCGCCAGGACCTGGGTGCTGCGCGATTTTCACTCGCCCAATCTGATCTGGCTCGATGCGCGGCCCGGCACGGCGAAAGTGGGCATCATCGATTTCCAGGACGCCGTGCTCGGCCCGGCCGCCTATGATCTGGTGTCGCTCCTGCAGGATGCGCGGATCGACGTTCCCGAGCAGCTCGAGCTGGCGCTGCTGACGCGCTACATCAAGGCGCGGCGCGCCGACGACGACAGCTTCGATGCGGTCGAATTCGCCGAGCTCTATGCCATCATGTCGGCGCAGCGCAATACCAGGCTGCTCGGTACCTTTGCCAGGCTCAACCGCCGCGACGGCAAGCCGCAATACCTGCGCCATCAGCCGCGAATCTGGACCTATCTCAACCGTTCGCTGGCGCACCCGGGGCTGGCGCCACTTCGGCAATGGTATGCCGGCAAGGTTCCCGCGCCGGTCCCCCGGTTTACCTCTTGTTAGCCAGCCGCCGTCTAATCTGCGCCGGACCTCGCCTTCGCGTGCGGGGGCGACTGCTTGAGGGCGGAGTCAACCATGGTGGCCGAGCGACGCAAGGGCGAGCGCGTCATTTTCGAGCGCGGCATTGCCGCTCACATGATGGGCATCGACGGCACCTGGCGGCGAAATTGCACCATGGAAGATGTCTCGGAGATCGGCGCGAAGCTCACGGTCGAAGGCTCCGTCGAGGGGCTGCATCTGAAGGAATTCTTTCTGCTGCTGTCCTCCACCGGCCTCGCCTATCGCCGCTGCGAACTGTCCTGGGTCAATGGCGACCAGATCGGCGTCAGTTTCCTCAAGCAGGGCGACAAGAAAAAGAAGTCGGCACGGCGCGGTTCGCCGGAGGACGCGGAAGTCTGAACAGAACCCTTGTTGCAGGACCCGCCTTCCGAAAATGCCGGCGGAGCTCTGCAACGCGGCGCGGGTCGTACAATCGTCATATCGGACGGTTAAGTCGAAACGATCGATGCGCGACGCTGATCGCCGTGCTACGATCCGTCCTGATTTGGCCAGTTGGCGCGTACTCCACCGCAGATGATTCCAAGCAATCGGCGCGAGCCTGAGCGCAATAAACCGCCGCCACAACCATCCGAGAATTTCCGACATGTCCGTCACCCCCACCAAAGCCATGGTCCTTGCCGCCGGCCTTGGCGTGCGCATGCGTCCCCTGACCGACCGGATGCCCAAGCCGCTGGTACAGGTCGCCGGCCGCGCGCTGCTCGATCATGTGCTCGACAAGCTCGCCGACGCCGGCGTCGCCGAAGCCGTCGTCAATGTGCATTACCTGCCCGACCAGATCATCGATCACGTGACGTCGCGCACGCGGCCCCGCGTCATCATCTCGGATGAGCGCGACCAGGTGCTCGGCACCGGCGGCGGCGTCGTCAAGGCGCTGCCCATGCTGGGCGATGCGCCGTTCTTTCATGTCAATGCCGACACCCTGTGGATCGACGGCGTGCGGCCCAATCTGGCGCGGCTGGCCGAAACCTTCGACCCGGCGCGGATGGACGTCCTGCTGCTGATGGCGCCGACCACCAGCAGCATCGGCTATGGCGGGCGCGGCGATTACGCCATGCTGCCGGACGGCGCGCTGCGCAAGCGCCGGGAACACCAGGTCGTCCCCTTCGTCTATGCCGGCGCCGCGATCATCTCGCCGTCGCTGTTCGCCGATGCGCCAAGGGGTGAATTCCCGCTGACCCGGATGTTCGATGCCGCCAACGAGCGGGAGCGGCTGTTCGGGCTGCGGCTGGACGGCGTCTGGATGCATGTCGGCACCCCCGAGGCGGTTCAGGCCGCGGAAGAGGCTTTTCTCGCCAGCGTCGCGTGATTTCGCGGTGATTCCGGGGCATCCGAAAAATGATTCACCGATGCGCAATTGCACATCGCTGAATCCCGAGATTCCGTGTTCGCGGCCTGGACGCGGCCCGGCATGACTGAGCCGCAATAGCCGACTCCCTCCCGCCACCGCGCATGCCATGATACGACCTGATCGCGAATCAGGAATCCCATGCGCGTTTTCAGCGTTCCCGTCTCCGTGCCGTTTCTGCGCACCGTCATTGCGGCGCTGCTCGACGGCAAATTGACCGAAGGCCCAGACCTGCGCGCCGATCCGGCGCGGCTGGCGCAGGCCACGCTGTATCTGCCGACCCGGCGCGCCGGACGGATGGCGCGGGAAGTCTTTCTGGATGAATTGCAGGCCGACGCCGCGCTGCTGCCGCGCATCGTCGCGCTCGGCGACATCGACGAAGACGAACTGGCTTTCGCGGAAGAGGCCGAGCCGTTCGGCGGCGCGGCGGCGCTGGAACTGGCGCCGAAACTGCGGGAGATCGACCGCCGGCTGACGCTGGCCAGACTGGTTGCAGCCTGGGCAAAAAGCCCGGTATCGGCCCCGCTGGTGGTCGGCGGCCCGGCCTCGACCCTGGCGCTGGCCGGTGATCTGGCGCGGCTGATGGACGACATGGTCACCCGCGGCGTCGGCTGGGAGGCGCTCGACGGCCTGGTGCCGGACCTGCTGGACAAATATTGGCAGCACTCGCTCGAATTCCTACAGATCGCGCGCCAGGCATGGCCGGCTCACCTCGAGGAAATTCAGAAGATCGAGCCGGCGGCGCGGCGCGACCGGCTGATCGAGGCGGAGGCGGCCCGCCTTACCGCCCATCACGACGGTCCGGTGATCGCGGCCGGCTCGACCGGCTCGATGCCGGCGACGGCGAAATTCCTCCACGCCGTGGCCGCCCTGCCGCGAGGCGCGGTGGTGCTGCCCGGCCTCGACACTGATCTCGACGACGAGGCCTGGCAACTGATCGGAGGCGTCCGCAACGCGCAAGGCAAATTCACCACGCCGCCCTCGTCGAATCATCCGCAGTTCGCCATGCATGCGCTGCTGCAGCGCCTCGGCATCAAGCGCGGCGATGTCGAAAGCCTCGGCAGCAGGCCGGCGCATGGACGTGACGTGCTGGCCTCGGAGACGATGCGGCCGTCCAACGCCACCGCGCAATGGCATCGGCGGCTGGCGGAGCCGGAGATCGTCCAGGGCATTTCGGGCGGCATGACCGATCTCGCCGTGATTGCGGCCGACAACCCCGAAATCGAAGCACTGGCGATTGCGGTGGCGATGCGCGAGGCGCGGCATCTGGGCAAATCGGCGGCACTGGTGACGCCGGATCGCGCGCTGGCGCGGCGGGTGATGGCGGCGCTCGGCCGCTGGAACCTGAGCTTCGACGATTCCGGCGGCGACGCGCTGACCGATACGCCGGCGGGAATTTTCGCCCGCCTCGCCGCCGAGGCGGCGGCCCGCCAGATCGAGCCGCCGACCTTGCTGGCGCTGCTGAAGCATCCGCTGTGCCGGCTCGGCGGCGCGCCCGGCGCGTTCGCCGGCGCCGTCGAATGGCTCGAACTGGCGCTGCTGCGCGGCACTCGTCCGCAGCCGGGAACCGGCGGCCTGGCGAGCGACTTTGCGCGCTTTCGCGATGAGCTCGCCCTTTTGCGGGCCGGCCAGACCTGTTCGCTGCACGGCTCCGAGCCGAGGACGCGGCTCGACGATCTGCAGCTCGATCAGGTCCAGGCGCTGATCGCCGAACTGCAGGCCGCACTTTCGCCGCTGGAAAATCTCGCTGCCGCGCGGCCATACGATTTTGCCGAACTCGCCCTGCGCCATCGCAGCGTGCTGGGGGCGTTGTCGCGCGACCCGCATGGCGTCGCTTTGGCATTCGAGGGCCCGCAGGGATCGGCGCTGACTTCTGCGTTCGAGGATCTGCTCGACAGCCAGGCGCCGAGCGGCCTGTCGGTCGAACTTGGCGACTACCCGGAAGTGTTCCAGACTGCCTTTGCCGACCGCATGGTGCGGCGCCCGGAGATGGCCAATGCGTCGTTGCGAATTTATGGACCGCTGGAGGCGCGGCTGACGCAATCCGACCGCGTCATCATCGGCGGACTGGTCGAAGGCGTCTGGCCGCCGGCGCCGCGGATCGACCCCTGGCTGAGCCGGCCGATGCGGCACGAGCTCGGCCTCGATCTGCCGGAGCGGCGGATCGGCCTCTCGGCGCACGACTTCGCGCAATTGCTCGGCGCCGACGACGTCATTCTCAGCCACGCCGCGAAAGTCGGCGGCGCGCCCGCGGTGGCATCGCGCTTCCTGCACCGGCTGGAGGCGGTCGCGGGCGAAGCGCGCTGGAAAGCTGCGGTCGCAGCCGGCGAGAAATATGTCGGCTTCGCCAATCGGCTTGACAGGCCCGACAAGGTCGAGCCAATCCCGCAACCGGCGCCGACGCCGCCGCGTGCCACGCGGCCGCTAAGATTATCGGTCACCGCGATCGAGGACTGGCTGCGCGATCCCTATACCGTCTATGCCAAATATATCCTGAAACTGGCGCCGCTCGATCCAGTCGACATGCCGCTGTCGGCCGCCGACCGCGGTTCGGCGATCCACGGTGCGCTCGGCGAGTTTACCCAGATCTTCACCGAAAGGCTTCCCGACGATCCCGCGCGCGCCTTGCGCCGTATCGGCGAGAAACATTTCGCGCCGCTGATGCAGCGGCCGGAGGCTCGGGCACTGTGGTGGCCGCGCTTCCTGCGCATCGCCGCGTGGTTTGCCGACTGGGAAAGGGCCCGACGCAGCGATGTCAGCGCGATCGACGCCGAGATCCGCGGCGAAATTCCGATCCGCCTCGATAATGCGCGCACCTTCATCCTTTCGGCGCGCGCCGACCGGATCGAGCGCCGCAGCGACGGCAGCTATGCCATTCTCGACTACAAGACCGGACAACCGCCGACCGGAAAACAGGTGCGGATGGGGCTGTCGCCACAGCTCACGCTGGAGGCGGCGATCCTGCGCGAAGGCGGCTTTGCCGATATTCCGGCGGGCAGTTCGGTCAGCGAGATCGGTTATGTCAGGCTTTCCGGCAACAATCCGCCGGGCGAGCAAAAGCCGCTGGAACTGAAGGTCAGGCAGAGCGATACGGCGCAGCTGCCGGACGACGCCGCCGACGAGGCGCGGCGCAAGCTGGAACAGTTGATCGTAAGCTTCGAAAACGAGGACCAGGCCTACACCTCGCTCAATCTGTCGATGTGGTCGAACCGCTACGGCAGTTACGACGACCTCGCCCGCATCAAGGAATGGTCGGCGGCCGGCGGGCTGGGGATCGAGGAATGGTAGTCGCGCCGCGTCCGATTCCGCCCGCCGTCCGAACCACGCAGGCCCGCGCCTCGGATCCTTCGTCTTCCGCATTCGTCTCCGCCAATGCCGGTTCGGGCAAGACCCATGTGCTGGTGCAGCGGGTGGTCCGGCTGCTGCTCGCCGGCGTGCCGCCGGAAAAAATCCTTTGCATCACCTTCACCAAGGCCGCGGCCGCCAATATGGCGGAACGGGTGTTCTCCACCCTCGGCCATTGGGTTGCGCTCGACGACAGGGCGCTCGATGCCGCCATCGTCGAGGCGGGAATCGAGCGGCCCGACGCAAAACTTCGAATGCGTGCCCGCGAACTGTTCGCCTGCGCGCTGGAGACGCCGGGCGGGCTGAAGGTGCAGACCATCCACGCGCTTTGCACGCGGCTGTTGCAGCAATTTCCGTTCGAAGCCAATGTGCCGGCGCGCTTCGCGGTGCTCGACGACCGCGACCGCAACGAGATGATGGAGCGCGCCAATCTCAAGGTGCTGCTGGAGGCCTCCCGCGACCCCGACAGCGCCACGGGTCGTGCACTCCAGGTCGCGATGGCGAGCGCCGCCGACGTCACCTTCAAGGATGTGGTGCGCGAGGCCTGCCTCAGCCGCGATCACTTCATGGCCTGGACCGACGCCGCCGGCAGCGCCGACGCCGCCGCCGCGCAGATGTCCGACGCGCTCGGCGTCGCCGCCGGCGACCGCATCGAGGACGTCGAGCGCGAAATCGTCGACGGGCCGCATTTGCCGCGATCGCGCTGGCAGGAGATCGCGCTGGTTCTCGATACCGGCAGCAAATCCGACATCGAACAGGCGGAACGGCTGCGCGAGGCGCTGGTCTTCAGCGGCGCCGCGCAAGTGGACGGTTATCTCGGCGTATTCCTTACCGACGAGCTCAGCCCGCGCAGGACGGTGCTGACAAAGAAGTTTTGCGAAAAAAATCCGGCGATCGCGCCGCTGTTCGATCGCGAAAGCGGCCGTCTCGAGCGCCTGCTCGAACGCCGCCGCGCGGTGACGGTGCGCGACCGCACCATTGCGCTGCTGCAGATCGCGACCGCTGTGGCGGCGAACTACCGGCGCGAGAAGCAGGAGCGCGGCCTGCTCGATTATGACGACCTGATCGACAAGACGCTGGAGATGCTCGATCGCGTGTCTTCCGGCTGGGTGCATTACAAGCTCGACCGCGGCGTCGATCACGTGCTGATCGACGAGGCGCAGGACACCAGCCCCCGGCAATGGGACATCGTCGCCCATCTGATTTCCGAATTCACCTCGGGCGAGGGCGCGCGCGACGGCGTCACCCGCACGGTATTCGCGGTGGGCGACGAGAAACAGTCGATCTTTTCATTCCAGGGTGCGGCGCCCCGCGAATTCGACACCCGCCGCAGGACCCTGGAGAAGAAGTTTCGGGATGCCGGGCTGAAATTCGATCCTCTGTCGTTCACCTACTCGTTCCGTTCGGGACCTGCGATCCTGCAATCGGTCGATCATGTGTTTCGCGACGAGGCCATCTACCGCAGCATTCATGCGGCGAATGCCTATCCGGTGCACGAGACATTGGCTGACGCGGGGCCGAGCCTGATCGATCTCTGGGAATTGCAGCTGCCGGAGGGAAAGCAGGACATCGAGGGCTGGCGCGCGCCGTTCGACGCGGTCTCCGCCACCAGCCCCGAGGTGCGGCTCGCCCGGCGCATCCAGGCCGAGATCAGGGCGCTGGTCGAAGGCGGCACCATGACCGGGGCGACCGGCGACCGCCGGGCCTTGCGCTATGGCGACATGCTGGTGCTGGTGCGGCGGCGCGGCAACCTGTTCGACGCGGTGATCCAGGCCCTGAAGCATGCCGGCATTCCGGTCGCCGGCGCCGACCGGCTCAAGCTGACCGAGCATATCGCGATCATCGACCTGATGCATCTCGCCGACGCGCTGTTGCTGCCGCAGGACGATCTGGCGCTGGCGGTGGCGCTGAAGAGCCCGCTGTTCGGCCTGAACGAGGACGACCTGTTCAAGCTCGCATGGCAGCGCCGGGGATCGCTGCGGCAGGCGTTGGACCATCACGCCGCGGCCGACCGCAAACTGCAGGCGGCGCTGCAGCGGCTGCAGGCCTGCGAGGCGCGCGCCGCGAGGGACACTCCGTTTGCGTTCTACGCCTGGCTGCTGGGCGGCGACGGCGGCCGGGCGCGGATCCAGAAGCGGCTCGGGCATGAGGCCAACGACGCGCTCGACGAATTTCTCGAGCTTGCGCTGGGCCATGAGCGCAAGGCGCCGGCCTCGCTGCAGGGTTTCATGGCCTGGCTGCGCGCGGCCGACACCGAAGTGAAGCGCGACATGGAGATTTCACGCGACGAAGTCCGCGTCATGACGGTGCACGGCGCCAAGGGACTGGAAGCCTCGGTTGTGTTCCTCATCGACACCACCTCCTCGCCTTCGGATACCCAGCGATTGAAACTCATCCACCTGCCGCAGCCCGATGCGGCAGGTGGCGCAACCGAGGTCGTGGTCTGGGCCGGCCGCAAGGCCGACGACCCCGCCGCGGTCGCGGCGGCACGCACGGCGATGCTGGGCGAGACCGAGGACGAATATCGCCGCCTGCTCTATGTGGCGATGACCCGCGCCGCCGATCGCCTGATCGTCGGCGGCTGCATGCCCGGCAACATGAACACGGTGCGCAAATTCTCCTGGTACGACCTGATCGTCAAAGGGCTCGGCAATTCGGGCTTGCAGATCCAGCAGATCGAGACCGCCGACGGCCCGGTGAGGCGCTACGCGCGGCCCGGGGACGTTGCCGCCAGGGCCGGCGCCGCCGCGACTGCCGGCCCGGCCGCCCGGGCCGCGCTGCCGCCATGGCTATTGGCACCGGCACCGCCGGAAGCTTTCGCCAATGACCTGCTGCGCCCTTCCGATTCTGCCGCGAATGAAGGTTTCCCTGTCAGGACCGGCGAATCGACCGCGGCGCGGGCGCGCGCCTTGCGGCGCGGCAGCCTGGCGCACCGGCTGCTGCAATCGCTGCCCGATATCGACGCCGGCCGCCGCCGCGACGCCGCGCTGCGATACCTCGCGCGCAACGCGGCAGACTGGGCCGAAGCCGACCGCGAGGCGCTTGCGGCGGGGGTCCTGGACCTGATCGCGGATCCGCGCTTTTCGCCGGTATTTGCGCCGGGCAGCCGCGCCGAGGTCCCGATCGTCGGGCGGCTGTCGCGGCCGGGACGGCCGCCGGCGCTGGTGTCGGGGCAGATCGACCGGCTGGTGGTGACGCCGGGCGAGGTCCTGATCGTCGATTTCAAGACCAACCAGGCCCCGCCGGCCACGGTGGCGGAGGCGCCGGCCGCCTATCTCCGCCAGCTCGCTCTGTACCGCGCCGTGCTCCAGAAGCTCTATCGCGAGCGGCCGATCCGTGCCGCCCTGCTTTGGACCGAAACGCCTGAATTGATGGAGATTTCCGCCCCCGCGCTGGACGCCGCACTGGCATTCGCCCGGACCGGGCTCGAGCAAGCTTGACCCGGCAACCCCGCGTTCATAGGTTGAATGCATGATCCGAGGCGGCGATTCCCGCATCCTTCCTGCAAAACTGAACGAGGTATCCGATGGCCGTTGGCAAGGTTTCTGACGCCGATTTCGAAGCCGAAGTGCTCAATGCGACCGGCCCGGTCGTGGTTGATTTCTGGGCTGAATGGTGCGGCCCCTGCCGCATGATCGCGCCTGCGCTCGACGAGATTTCCGGCGCGATGGGCGACAAGGTCAAGATCGTCAAGCTGAACGTCGACGAGAGCCCGAAGACGGCTTCGAAATACGGCGTGATGTCGATCCCGACCCTGATGATCTTCAAGGGCGGCGAGATGGCCTCGCGCCAGGTCGGCGCGGCGCCGAAGCAGAAGCTGCAGCAGTGGATTACTGCCGCGGTCTGACCGCGTCTCGACCAATAACCAGCGTGCGGCCGGCGATCAGCCGGCCGTTTGCGTTTTGCGGCGCCTGATCAGCGGATCCATCCGGTCGCCAGCGCGGAGGCCAGTTCGGGCTGGCCGTTGCGGCGCGCCAATGCCGCCATCGCCTGGTGATCATAGGGCACATGCCGGAACGTGGTGCGCCAGCAGCCGCCCGCGAATTCCAGGATCGCGTAGCGGGCGTCCGGCGTGCCGGCTTCGATGACATGGTCGTACGGATGGCTGTCGCGATAGCCGGGCGAGCCCACGCTGCCGGGATTGACGATCAGGCGGCCGTCGGCGAGCCGGACCGCGCGCGCAATATGGCTGTGGCCGCAGAGGATGAGCCGCTGTTCGATTCCGCCGGCGGCGGCTTCGATCGCCGCGAGCGAGGACATCCGTACGGTGCCGTCGGCGAGGACCGTTTCCAGCCAATAGACCTGGTCGCTCGCGGGCGTCGCATGGCAGAGGAAAACGGAATCGCGATACACCAGGGTCGGCGGCACCGTGCGCAGCCAGGCGAGATGATCCGCATCGAGCTGCGCATGCGCAGGGCGGTCCCATGACCCCATCTGCTCCGGCGGGCGGTCGATCAGATAACGGTCGTGGTTGCCGAGCACGTGAACCGCGTCGAGCGCCATCAGCGCGTCCATGGTCCGCCGCGCATCGAGCGGTCCGCTTGCCATGTCGCCGAGATTGACGATGTGGTCGATGCCTGCTGCGCGGATGTCGCCAACCACCGCCTCCAACGCCAGATAGTTTCCGTGCACATCGGCGATCGCGGCAAAACGCATCGGTATTCCCGGTTCAATCGGCACGGCCCGGCATCACCTGACGCCGCGCCGGCCGGAGCCGCTATCCCGGCGGCGTGCCATTGGCGGCAAGCACATGGCCGGCGAGATACAGCGATCCGGTGATCAGTATGCGCGGCGGCGTCTCATAGGCAAGCCGCGCCAGCGCCGCCAGCGCGGCCTCGACACCGGCCGAGATTTCCACCCGCATGCCGAGCTGGCGCCCGGCGTCCACCAGCCGGTCCGGCGGCATTGCGTCGCCGCGATCCGGGATCGGCACCGCGATGATGTGACGCGTCAGCCCGGCAAAATTGGCAAGAAACCCCGCGGCATCCTTGTTGCCCATCATGCCGACGATGACCACCAGCGGTCGCGATACCCGCTCCTCGAGGTCGCCCAGGGCGGCGGCGACGACGCGCCCGCCGTCGGCATTGTGTCCGCCATCGAGCCATACTTCGCTGCCCGGCGGCGCCCGCTCCACCAGTGCGCCGGGCCCCAGGCGCTGCATTCGCGCCGGCCATTCGGCGCCGAGGATACCGGCCTCGAACGCAGCCGGCTCGATCCGAAGCGCCTCCTGGCCACGCAGCGTCGCAATGGCGAGGCCGGCATTGTCGAACTGATGCCGGCCGAACAGCCGCGGCGCCGCCAGATCCATCAAGCCGCGATCGTCCTGATAGACGAGGCGGCCGCGCTCGACATTGACATGCCATTGCTGTCCGGCCGCCAGCAGCGGCGCGCGCAGGCGCCTGGCCTCTGCCTCGATCACGGCCATCGCCTCGGGGGCCTGCTCGGCGCAGATCACCGGCACGTTGGGTTTGATGATCGCGGCCTTCTCGCCGGCGATCGCCGTCAGGGTCTGCCCGAGGAATTCGATGTGGTCCATGCTGACCGGCGCGATCACCACCGCCAGCGGCGCATCGATCACATTGGTGGCGTCGAGCCGGCCGCCAAGCCCGACTTCCAGCAGCACCACGTCGGCCTCGTGGCGCGCGAACAGGCAGAACGCCGCCACGGTCTCGATCTCGAAAATCGTGATCGGCGCGCCGGCGTTGACGCGCTCGCAGTGTTCGAGCACGGCGCGCAGTTCGTCATCGCCGACCAGAACACCGCCACCGATCCGGCCGAGCCGAAAGCATTCGTTGATCCGCACCAGATAGGGCGAGGTATAGACGTGGACGCGCAGCCCCGCCGCCTCCAGAATCGCCCGCAGATAGGCGATGGTCGAACCCTTGCCATTGGTGCCGGCGACATGGATCACAGGCGGCAGCCGGCGTTCGGGATGGCCGAGCCGCTGCAGCAGCTGCCGCATCCGCGCCAGATCGAGATCGATGCGCTTCGGATGCAGGCCGGACAGCCGCGCAATCAGGTCGCCGAGCGGTGCTGGGCTGGCCGCAGGCGCGTTCACGCCGGGGGCGCTGCCGGCGCCAGTTCCGCGCCCGCCATGGTGGGAGCCGGAAGGGCAGGCTGATGGTGCTGCTTTGGCGACGTTTCCACCGCCGGCGACCTGGTCAGGAGCCGGCACAGCCGCGCCAGCGTCGCGCGCAGGTCATGGCGATGCACCACCATGTCGACCATGCCGTGATCCCTGAGGTATTCGGCGCGCTGGAACCCTTCCGGCAATTTCTCGCGGATGGTCTGCTCGATCACCCGCGCGCCGGCAAAGCCGATCAGCGCGCCGGGCTCGGCGATCTGCACGTCGCCGAGCATGGCATAGGAGGCGGTGACGCCGCCGGTGGTCGGATTGGTCAGCACCACGATATAGGGCAGCTTCGCCTCGCGCAGCATCTGCACGCCGACGGTGGTGCGCGGCATCTGCATCAGCGACAGAATGCCTTCCTGCATGCGGGCGCCGCCGGAAGCCGCGAAAACGATGAACGGAGATTTTTTCTCGATCGCAAGTTCAAGCCCGCGCACGATCGCTTCCCCGGCCGCCATGCCGAGCGAGCCGCCCATGAAATCGAAATCCTGCACCGCGACCACGACGGCGGCGCCCTCGAGCTTGCCGTAGCCCACCTTGATGGCGTCGTTCTGTCCGGTGCGCGCCCGGGCATCCTTGATGCGGTCGGCATAGCGGCGTTCGTCGCGGAATTTCAACGGGTCGGCGGTCACCTCGGGCAGCGCCACGTCGAACCAGGTCTCGTTGTCGAAGATCGATTTCAGGCGCGCTACCGCGCCCATCCGCATGTGATAGTTCGAGCCGGGAATCACGAACTGGTTGGCCTCGACGTCCTTGTAGAACACCAGCTGCCCCGAATCGGGGCACTTGATCCACAGGTTCTCCGGGGTCTCGCGGCGCAGGATGCTGCGGATTTTCGGCCGGACGACGTTGGTGAGCCAATTCATGTTTCGCTCCGAAGGCAGAATGCGCGATATATGGCGAGCGGGCCGGTGCCGGGCAAGCCGCCGCCGGCCGCCTGTCTCCACCGCAATTGTGGCTTATTCCGCGGCCTGCCTGGCGCCCCGCACGCCCTGCGCCAGCGCGGCCACCAGATCCGCGACCGCCGCGACGGTTCCGTCGGTGGCGCGGCCCTCGGCATCGAGGCTGCCCTGCAGGGCATCGACCAGCGCGGTGCCGACCACCGCGCCGTCCGCCTTCAGCGCGATGGCCCCCGCGGCTTGCGGCGTCCGAATGCCGAAGCCGACACAGACCGGCAGATCGGTATGCCGCTTGATGCGGGCGACGGCCTCGCCGACCACGCTGCTGTCGGCGCCGGCGCTGCCGGTGATGCCGGTGATGGAGACGTAATAGACAAAGCCGGAAGTGTTGGCGAGCACCGCGGGCAACCGCCTGTCGTCGGTGGTCGGGGTTGCCAGCCGGATGAAATTCAGCCCGGCCTGCAGCGCCGGCAGGCACAATTCGCTGTCTTCCTCCGGCGGCAGGTCGACGATGATCAGCCCGTCGACGCCGGCGGATTTCGCATCGGAGAGAAACCGCTCGACGCCGTAGCGATAGATCGGATTGTAGTAGCCCATCAGCACCAGTGGCGTGGCGGCGTCGCCGGCGCGAAACGCGCGCACCAGCGCCAGGGTTTTCTTCAGGCTCATGCCGGCATGAAGCGCGCGCAATCCCGCCGCCTGGATCGCCGGACCGTCCGCCATCGGATCGGTGAAGGGCATGCCGATCTCGATGATGTCGGCGCCGGCCCGGGGCAGCGCCTTGATGATCTCGAGCGAGGTCGCGGGATCCGGATCGCCGGCCATCAGGAAGGTGACGAAGGCGGCGCGGCCCTCACGCTTCAACTCCGCGAAGCGTGCATCGATGCGGGTGGTCATGACTTCTTGCCCCGCAGGATATCGGCGACCTGCGGAATGTCCTTGTCGCCGCGGCCGGAGAGATTGACCACCATCAGGTGGTCTTTCGGCCGCTGCGGCGCCAGTTCCAGCACCTTGGCGATGGCGTGCGCCGGCTCCAGCGCCGGAATGATGCCTTCCAGGCGCGACAGCAGCTGGAACGCCGCCAGCGCCTCGTCGTCGGTCGCCGACAGATAGCTCACCCGGCCGGTTTCATGCAGCCAGGAATGTTCCGGCCCGATGCCCGGATAGTCCAGCCCCGCCGAAATCGAATGGGCGTCCTGGATCTGGCCGTCATCGTCCATCAGCAGGTAGGTGCGGTTGCCGTGCAGCACGCCGGGCCGGCCGCCGGCAATCGAGGCGGCGTGCAATTGCGTCAGCCCGTGGCCCGCCGCCTCGACGCCGAAGATCTCGATCGCGGGATCGTCGAGGAACGGATGAAACAGCCCCATCGCGTTGGAGCCGCCGCCGATGCAGGCGACCAGCGAATCCGGCAGGCGGCCCTCGGCGGCCTGCATCTGGGCGCGGGTCTCGACCCCGATCACCGACTGGAAGTCGCGCACCATCATCGGATAGGGATGCGGCCCCGCCACCGTGCCGATGCAGTAGAACGTGTCATGCACGTTGGTCACCCAGTCGCGCAGCGCGTCGTTCATGGCATCCTTCAGGGTGCGCGAGCCGGACTGCACCGGAATCACCTTGGCGCCCAGCATCTCCATCCGGATCACGTTGGGCTGCTGCCGCTCGACGTCGACGGCGCCCATATAGACGAAGCAATCGAGCCCGAACCGCGCGCACAGCGTCGCGGTGGCGACGCCATGCTGGCCGGCGCCGGTCTCGGCGATGATGCGCCGCTTGCCCATCCGCCGCGCCACCATGATCTGGCCGAGCACGTTGTTGACCTTGTGCGAGCCGGTGTGGTTGAGCTCCTCGCGCTTGAAATAGATTTTGGCACCGCCGAGATGGTCGGTCAGGCGCTCGGCGAAATATAGCGGCGACGGCCGGCCGACATAGTCCTTGAGGTAGCCGTTCATCTCGGCCTGGAAGGCTGGATCGGCCTTGGCGTCGGCATAGGCCTGTTCGAGGTCGAGGATCAGCGGCATCAGCGTCTCGGCGACGAAGCGTCCGCCGAAAATGCCGAAATGCCCGCGCTCGTCAGGACCGCTGCGGAAGGAATTGGGTCGCACTGAATTCATCAAATCACCGATTCTTCGTGTCGTGTCATGGCAGCGCCCCGGCCGCCGCGCCCCGCGCGGCGTGGTCCCCAGGCGGCCAGCCAGGATCGATGGCGCGCGCCGCCGCAATGAAGCTTTCAATCCTTGCGGGATCCTTGACGCCCGGCGCGGACTCGACGCCCGACGAGACATCGACGCCTGCGGCGCGGCTGACGCGGACGGCGGTTGCGACATTGGCCGCGGTGAGGCCGCCGGAGACCAGGAACGGCGGTTCGAGGTTCAAATTTTCCAGCACATGCCAGTCGAATACCGCGCCAAGGCCGCCGGGACGGGTGGCTTCCCGAGGGGCGCGGGCATCGAACAGGATCCGGTCGCAGACAGCGGCGTAGCCGGGCAGTGCGGCGAGATCGGCCGCCGTCTCGACCGCGATCGCCTTCATGACCGGCAATCCGAAGCGCTGCCTGATGTCGCGCAGCCGCGCCACGGTTTCCCTGCCGTGCAATTGCAGCATATCGGGCTGCAGCGACTCGACGATATTGGCGAGCGTGGCGTCGTCGGCATCGACCGTGAGCGCCACCTTGGCGGCGCGGCCCCTGGCCTGGCCGCCCAGTTCGCGGGCGCTTTGCAGGCTGATATGGCGCGGCGAGGCCGCAAAGAACACGAATCCGACCATGTCCGCGCCGGCCTGCAGCGCAGCATCGAGCGTCTCGGGCGTCGACAGGCCACAAATTTTGACGAGAAGGGACATGGTTCAAGGCACGGGTTGGGCGGCAACGACAGCTTGCGGAAAAGCGCGGACGGACGGGGTTCTACAACGTCGCACCCTGCTTGTCTCGCCCGGAGACCCCATAGCCGCCACCCTGTGTCAGCGCGGCAGGGCGCTGCGAATTGGCGCGCAAGACCGCAGGTCCGGTGCGCAGTTCCGCCAGCTGCGCCCGCGCCTGCCGCGCATCGGCTTCGTGCTGGCGCGCCGCGCGCCGCCAGTGGCGCTGCCGCAACCAGGTCGCGCAGCCGCCGACCATTACGCCCGCGATCGCCACTGCGATGATCACGGCAAACAGCGGCATCGTCACCGCGACCGACGGATTGACCGAATTGAACGGATCGAACGACACCGTCACCAAATGGCGGTTGGCGACCGCAAAGACGATGAAGACCAGCCCCAGCGGAATCAGCAGCAGCGCCGTGAAGAACTTTCGCATGACCATCTCTCGGGTTGGCGCAGATCGGCGGGCGCGTATGCCGCACAGGCCTGTCCTCGGAACGGTGCGAGGATGGCTGGCGGTTCAGCGCCGCATCCAGTTTAACTCAAATTGCGCGGACTTGCTCAAATTGCGCGGACCTGAAGCTGCGGCAGATTGCCGGCCGCTTCCCCGCCTCAAGCGCCGGCGTCGGGAAAGCCCCGGTTCAGCCGTTCACGCATTTCCTTGCCGGTCTTGAAGAACGGCACGCTCTTCTGATCGACCGGCACGTGCGCGCCGGTGCGCGGATTGCGGCCGGCACGGGCCGGGCGATGCTTGACCGAAAATGCGCCGAAACCGCGCAACTCAACGCGGTCGCCACGGGCCAGAGCCGCGACGATCTCGTCGAGGATCGCATTCACTATGTTCTCCACATCCCGCTGATAGAGATGCGGGTTGTGCTCGGCGATACGCTGAACGAGTTCTGATTTGATCATCGAGACTGGGACCCGGAAAGGTGCGGCTTCCATTTCCGTGAAAATGCCGTGAACTGTCAAGACGCTAAATCAAAATTGGGCGGCGCGAAAACACGTGACAAACCACCGGATAGGGGATTGTGACAATACCCGCAATGCGGGAGGAGGAGACCAGAACCGGGCTCGCCCGGTTCAATTGGTCCCGCCGGGATGCCACAGCGCCAGCATCCCATCGAGGCCGAGCCGATCGACCGCCTGCACCACGCCGGCCTGCTCGACTTGCCGCGCGACCGCGCCGAGGCCGAGCGCGTCCAGCGTGATGGAAGCCGCCGTTCGCAGAAAGGTCAGGTCGCCGAACCGCGGCGCCAGCTTGAAATCGTGCACCGGCAGATCGCTCTTGACGCCCTTCTGCGCCACCAGCCACGCTACCGCGGTTTTTTCGTCGCCGAGTTCGTCGATCAGCTTCAGATCGACCGCCTGATGGCCGGTAAAGACCCGGCCGTCGGCGACTTTCTCGAGCAGAGCGTCATCCATGCCGCGGCGCTGTTTCACCAGCCCGCGAAACCATGCATAGGAATCCTTCACCAGCGAGTTCGAGCGCCGCGCGCGCTTCCGGACTGGTCGGCTCAAAACCGTTGGGCGCGGCTTTCAGCGGTGACGACTTCACTTCCTCGACCTTGACGCCGACGGTTTTCAGAAGGTCGGTAAAATTCGGAAACTGGAACAGCACGCCGATCGAGCCGACCAGCGAGGTCTGCTGGGCGACGATGTGATCGGCCGCGATCGCCGTGATGTAGCCGCCCGATGCGGCGAGGCCCTCGACCACCACGACCAGCGGCTTCTTGGCTTTCAACTGCACCAGCGCGTCGTAGAGCTGCTCGGAGCCCGCGGTGGTGCCGCCGGGCGAATTGATGTGCACGATGACCGCTGCCGCCCTGGAATTGGCCAACCGTTCCAGCGCCTCGACGCGATCCTGATCGCTGCGGATCAGGCCCTCGATGGTGATGCGGGCAATCGAGCCCGATTGCGAAAACGCGCCGCGGCCGCCCGGTGACGCGATCACGCCAATGGCTGCGATCGCGGCGATGGCGACGATGGCCGCGGCCACACGCCAGAACGTCAGCTTGCGGCGAATCCTCCGGCGATCGACGATCACGTCTGAATCAAGCGACATCGAAAATTCTCCCGGAAACGGTCTTGAAGGGATCGCACGGCAACATCTGCACAGCACTAATTTGTCGTATCTCAATTACATCAATTGCGGTGCAATATGAAGAAAACAAGGCCCAGGCGCCTGACTTTCAGCCGTCATCGCCGGGCATGACGAATGAAAGTTCATTGATCGGGATACAAAAAGGGCCCCGGTCGAAACCGGGGCCCGATCGATGCGGACGAGAAAGCCGAACGGCCTACTTGTCGCCGCGCTGCTTGAGCGCGGTGCCCAGGATGTCGCCCAGTGTCGCCCCCGAATTGGAGGAGCCGTACTGCGCGATGGCTTCCTTCTCTTCGGCCACTTCCAGCGCCTTGATCGAGACCTGCACCTTGCGGGCCTTCTTGTCGAACTGGATCACCCGCGCGTCGACCTTTTCGCCGACGGCGAAACGCTCGGCGCGCTGATCGGAGCGCTCGCGCGCCAGTTCGGAGCGCTTGATGAAGGTGGTGAACTCGGTGCCGGCGATCCTGACCTCGATGCCGCTTTCCTTCACCTCGAGCACTTCGCAGGTCACCACCGCGCCCTTCTTGACGTCGCCCGGTTCGGCGAACGGATCGCCCTCGAGCTGCTTGACGCCAAGCGAGATGCGCTCCTTCTCGACATCGACATCGAGCACCACGGCCTTGACCATGTCGCCCTTCTTGAAGTTGTCGATCACCTGCTCGCCCGGAAGCTTCCAGTCGAGGTCGGACAGATGGACCATGCCGTCGACATCGCCCTCGAGCCCGAGGAACAGGCCGAACTCGGTCTTGTTCTTGACCTCGCCCTCGACGGTCGATCCGACCGGGAATTTCTCGATGAACACTTCCCAGGGATTGCGCATGGTCTGCTTGAGGCCGAGCGAAATCCGGCGCTTGACCGAATCGACCTCCAGAACCTGCACTTCGACTTCCTGCGAGGTCGAAACGATCTTGCCGGGATGCATGTTCTTCTTGGTCCACGACATTTCCGAGACGTGGATCAGGCCTTCGATGCCCGGCTCCAGCTCGACGAACGCGCCGTAGTCGGTGATGTTGGTGACGCGGCCGGTGAAGCGGGCGTTGAGCGGATATTTCGCCTCGATGCCCTGCCACGGATCGTCCAGCAGCTGCTTCATGCCGAGCGAGATGCGGTGGGTCTCGTGGTTGATCTTGATGATCTTGACCTTGACGGTCTGGCCGATGGTCAGGACCTCGGTCGGGTGATTGACCCGGCGCCAGGCGATGTCGGTGACATGCAGCAGGCCGTCGATGCCGCCGAGGTCGACGAACGCACCATAATCGGTGATGTTCTTGACGACGCCGTCGATGACCTGGCCCTCTTCGAGATTCTGCACCAGTTCCTGGCGCTGCTCGGCGCGGGTCTCTTCCAGCACGGTGCGGCGCGACACCACGATGTTGCCGCGGCGGCGATCCATCTTGAGGATCTGGAACGGCTGCGAATTGTTCATCAGCGGGGCGACGTCGCGGATCGGACGGATGTCGACCTGCGAGCGCGGCAGGAAGGCGACCGCGCCGTCGAGGTCGACGGTGAAGCCGCCCTTGACCTGGTTGAAGATGACGCCGTGCACCTTCTCGTTGTTGTTGAAGGCCTTCTCGAGCTTGCCCCAGCTTTCCTCGCGGCGCGCCTTGTCGCGCGACAGCACGGCCTCGCCGAGCGCATTCTCGATGCGGTCGAGGAACACCTCGACCTCGTCGCCGACCTTGAGTTCGCTTTCGCGGCCGGGCCCGGCGAATTCGCGCAGCGCCACGCGGCCTTCGGTCTTGAGGCCGACGTCGATGACGGCCATGTCCTTTTCGATCGCAACCACGATGCCCTTGATGACCGAGCTTTCCTGCAGGTTGCCACCGGCAAAGGACTCGTCGAGCATCGCGGCAAAATCGTCGCGGGAAGGATTATAGGTAGCAGTCGAAGCCATTTGTTCTCCAGATGCGGGTATCGCCGGCCATTCGGGTTAAGGGGCGTATCGGGCGCACAGGGCTAGAGGTCCGCAACCCCTAACGACCGCTTCTGCGAAAATCGCAACCGCGGGCCGGCAGCATGCCTGCGCATTCGATACGTTGATCTGATCCGGGCTTTGAGCTTGTCTATGTCAGGAAGATAGGGATTCGAGATCCCGACGTTCAAGACTTCACGATGCAAGACATCAAATTCAAGACGCCGCGTTCAAGGCCTGGAGCGGGCTTTCCTCCAATGACGGCAGGGGCTCAAACCCGTTGCCGGCCCGCTCGGACGGCCTCGACAATGTCGATGGCGGCCCGGACGCCGCCTTCTATATCCAAATCCGAGTTATCGAGCAAGTGAGCATCCGGCGCCGGCTTCAGGGGGGCGATGGGCCGGTTCTGGTCGCGGGCGTCGCGCTTGAGGATGTCCGCCAGCACCGCCGCCTCGTCGGCGTCCTCGCCGCGGGCACGCGCCTCCAGGGTGCGGCGGCGGGCGCGCACCTTGGGGTCGGCCACCACGAAGATCTTCACATCGGCGTCCGGGCAGATCACGGTCCCGATGTCGCGGCCGTCGAGCACCGCACCGGGCGGATCGGCGGCGAATTGGCGCTGAAAATTGAGCAGCACCTCGCGCACCTGCGGGATCGCCGAGACCACCGAGGCGGCCTCGCCGACGACCTGGGTCTTCAGCGCCGGATTCCCGAACTTTTCGGGGTCGAGCTCCAGCGCCGCGGAAACCGCGAGCATCTCGTCGGTGAGATCCGCGCCGGCATCCAGCATGGCCTTGGCGACCGCGCGGTAGATCACGCCGGTATCGAGATGACGATAGCCGTAATGCTTGGCGAGCCTCTTGCCGAGCGTGCCCTTTCCCGAGGCGGCCGGTCCGTCGATGGCGATGATCATGAAAACTCCGCCCCGAGCGCGCGCATCATGGGAATGAAATCCGGAAAGCTGGTGGCGATGAAGGCGGTGTCGTCGACCCTGACCGGCTTGTCGGAGGCCAGCCCCATCACCAGCGCCGACATCGCGATGCGGTGATCCATGTGGGTGGCGACCAGCCCGCCGCCCGCCACATGACCCTTGCCCTCGACCAGCATGTCGTCGCCCGAGATTTCGACCGTGACGCCGTTGACCCGCAGCATCGCGGCGGTGGCCTCCAGCCGGTCGGATTCCTTGACCCGCAATTCCTTCAGGCCGCGCATGATGGTGGGGCCTTCGGCGAACGCCGCGGCCACCGCCAGCACCAGATATTCGTCGATCATCGAGGGCGCGCGCTCCGGGGGCACCTCGACGCCCCGCAGTCTGGAGGCGCGCACCCGGAACTGGGCCATCGGCTCGCCGGCCTCGCCGCGCAGGTGGCTTTCCTCGATCGAGCCGCCCATCTCGCGCAGCGTCGTGAACAGCCCGGTGCGCAGCGGGTTGGTCATGACGTCCGACAGAACGAGGTCGGAACCTTCGACGATCAGTGCCGCGACCACCGGAAACGCCGCCGAGGACGGATCGGCCGGCACCACGACCTCGGCGCCGTGCAATTCGGGCTGCCCGGTGAGCGCAATTTTACGGCCATGGCGGCCTTCCTGGCTCGATTCGATCTCGGCGCCAAAATGCGCCAGCATGCGTTCGGTATGATCGCGGCTGGCCTCGGTTTCGATCACGGTGGTGATGCCGGGGGCCGCCAGCCCCGCCAGCAGCACCGCGGACTTGATCTGCGCCGACGCCACCGGGGTACGATAAAGGATCGGCAGCGGATCGCGCGCGCCGTGCAGCGTCAGCGGCAGGCGGCCACCTTCGGCGCTGGCGCCGACCCGCGCGCCCATCAATTCCAGGGGGTCGAGCACCCGCCGCATCGGCCGGCTGCGCAACGACGCGTCGCCGTCAAACACCGCCTCGATCGGGCAGCCGGCCACCGCGCCCATCACCAGCCGGCAACCGGTACCGGAATTGCCGAAATCGAGCGGAACCTGCGGCGGCGCGAAACCGGCCACGCCGACCCCGCGCAACGACCAGGCGACGTCACCGATTCTCTCGACTTTTGCGCCCAGCGCCCGCATCGCTTTGGCGGTATTGAGCACGTCGTCGCCTTCCAGCAGGCCCGAAATTCTGGTCTCGCCCACCGCCAGCGCGCCCAAGATCAAGGCACGGTGCGAAATCGACTTGTCGCCGGGAACGCGGACCTTGCCGGTCAGGGGGCCGCTCGAACGGGCTTCGAGCGGCGTCCGGTGATCGGCAAGACTGTCGGAATGAGTCAAGATTGTGTTCCTCTGCGCGGGCGGCAGTTAACATATCGGCCGCGCCGCGTCACGCAGCGGTCCGGCTCCCGCAAAGCGCTATTGACAGCAGCGTGGCAACTAGCCAAGTGAAGCACCGTTTTTCGAAAATTCCCAGGATTCCACACGTGGCCAAATCCGATCTCGGCACCAAGCGTATTTGCCCGACGACAGGCAAGAAATTCTACGACCTCAACAAGAACCCGGTGATCTCGCCCTACACCGGCGAGGTGGTGCCGATTGCGCCGATTCCGCCGCCGCGGACCCGCGCCGACGCTGCGGCGCGCGCCAGCGCCGCTGCCGCCGCGGCCTCGGCCGAAGCGACGCCGGAGCCGATCGAGGCGGAAGAATTGGTGCCGCTCGAGGAAGCCGATGCCGAGGAAAACTCCGGCAAGGTCAAGGCCGTGGTTCCCGAGTCGGAAGACGACATCGAAATCGACGAGACCATCGAAGACGACGATGACGACGATTCCACCTTCATCGCCGACGAGGAAGAGGGCGACGAGGACGTCACCGACATCATTGGCGACGTCGGCGGCGACGAGGAGACTTGAGATCAGCCCTGAACTGTGTTCAGGGTTTTACCCCGCGCGTCGCCCACGGCGCGCGGCCGGTCCGGGGCCATAGCTCAGCTGGGAGAGCGCTTGCATGGCATGCAAGAGGTCGGCGGTTCGATCCCGCCTGGCTCCACCAGCCTTCGCTGGCTCCGCCAGCTTCGGCTTGGCAAGCCCTATCCATGGCGAAGGCTGCCGGGTCGTAGCCCGTTTGGGCGAAGACGGGCCTCGGCGAGCCCTCCCTCAGCGAAGGTCTGGCATTGTAACCGCGTCGGCGAAGACAGGCCGGCCATGAAATATGTCTGCATCCTGGAAAGTCTGGATTCGGAGCATTTCCATATCGGTATTACGGACGAGTTGCGCGCGCGATTGGCGAAGCACAATGCCGGCGAGGTCGCACGCACGACGAAATACCGGCCTTGGCGGCTGAAGACCTATGTGGCGTTCAGCGTGAAAAGCAGGCCCTCGCATTCGAAAAATAGCTGAAGTCTGGTTCCGGCCGGGCGTTTGCCAGGAAACGCCTCCGAATCGCGAGGCCGCCTCGCCCTCCTATTCCCCGAGCGCGGCATTCAGCCGGTCGCGCAGCGCGGTAATCTGGTCTTTCATCGCCCCCAGCTCGCCGACGGTGCACGCCGAGGCGGCGAGAATGGACTGAGGCACCGCCTTGGCTTTTTCCCGGAGTGCCTCGCCCCGGGGAGTGAGCGCGATCAGCACCTGCCGCTCATCTTCGGTGCTGCGGGTGCGTTTGAGGAGGCCCGCCGCCTCCAGCCGCTTGAGCAGCGGGGTCAGCGTGCCGGAATCCAGATACAGCCGTTCGCCGATGTCCCGGACGGGCAGGCCATCGCCCTCCCACAGCACCAGCATCACCAGATATTGCGGATAGGTGAGCCCGAGCCTGGCCAGCAGCGGCTTGTAGACCCGGTTGAAGGCGTGCGCGGTGGAGTAGATCGCAAAGCAAAGCTGGTTGCCGAGCATCAGCGGCAGGTCGGATGCGTGTTTGTTGGCCATTCACCATCTCGTCTGATCACGGGGCTTGGCGGCTCATTGTGGGGCAGCTGCCTGCGGCAATCAATTGCAGCCAATTGAGTTGCGTGCACTTCATCTTTTGTATTGCGTACAAATAAATTGTGTGCAATACAATTTGCGTTGAAACCAGCCCAGGGAGACCACCATGTCGGTAAATGTGCTCTACAAGACCAGCGCCAAGGCTACCGGCGGCCGTGACGGCCAGGCCGCCACGCTTGATGGAACGCTGAACGTCAAACTTGCCACGCCGAAGGAGCTCGGCGGCGGCGGCGGCGCAGGCAACAATCCAGAGCAGCTGTTCGCTGCCGGATATGCCGCCTGCTTCATCGGCGCGATGAAGTTCGTCGCCTCGCAGGGCGGCCCGAAAGTGCCCGCCGATGCGGCGGTGACCTCGACGGTCGGCATCGGACCGCGCTCGGCCGGCGGCTTTGGGCTGGATATCGAGCTCGACGTCTCCCTGCCCGGGCTTGCGCGTGCCGACGCGGAGGCTCTGGTGGAGAAGGCCCACCAGGTCTGCCCCTATTCCAACGCCACCCGCGGCAATATCGATGTTCGGCTGAAGGTCGTTTAGCGGCCGCTGCACGCCCGCAGCCATCGGCGGGCGATTCGGCGCGAAAAATACCGGGCGGCCGGCGAGATCTGACTCGGCGACCGTCCGGACCTGCGCGTTGGGCGCGCGCAGGCATTGCCGCCGCGCCCAAACCTCGCTAGCTCTGGGAACCGAACGCTCATCCCTTGTTCCGATTCACCCCTTTTGAGCGAAGGTTGTTTCCATGAGCCCCCCAGCCGCTCCCGGCGCGATGACCGGCCTGCGCGTGATCGACCTTACCCGGGTGCTTGGCGGCCCCTATTGCACCCAGATCCTCGCCGATCACGGCGCCGACGTGATCAAGGTCGAACCGCCCGCCGGCGACGAGGTGCGCGACTGGGGACCGCCGTTCCACGACGAGGACGCGGCCTATTTCGTCGGCATCAACCGCAACAAGCGCTCGATCGGCATCGACCTCGCGTCGGAGGGCGGCCGCGCCGTGCTGATGAAGATGCTGGAGCGCGCCGACGTCCTGATCGAGAATTTCAAGCCGGGCACGCTCGACAAATGGGGCATCGGCAACGACGTGCTGCGCGCGAAATTTCCCAGCCTGGTGCACTGCCGGATTTCCGGCTTCGGCGCCGACGGTCCGCGCGGCGGCAATCCCGGCTATGACGCCATCATCCAGGCCATGACCGGAATGATCGCCGCGACCGGCTCGCCGCAGAGCGGGCCGATGCGCATCGGCGTGCCGCTGGTGGATATCAGCACCGGGCTCTATGCCGCGATCGGCATCCTGATGGCGCTGTCGGAGCGGCAAAGATCCGGGGTCGGGCAGTTTCTCGAAACCACGCTGTACGAGACCGGCCTGGCCATCATGCATCCGCACGCGGCGAATTATTTCATGCACGGCAAGCCGCCGCAGCTCACCGGCAACGAGCACCCCAACCTGGTGCCGTACGCAATTTTCCCGACCCGGACCGACGACATCTTCATCGGCGTCGGCAATGACGGCACCTTCCGCAAGCTGGCCAGGGAGATCGGCCGGCCGGAGCTCGGCGCCGACCCGCGCTTTGCGCGCAACAAGGACCGCGTCGCCAACCGCGAGGCGCTGCGCGCCGAGCTCGCCGCGGTGTTCAGCCAGCACGACGCCGGACCGCTGTGCGATCGCCTGCTCGCCGCCGGATTGCCGGCCGGACCGGTGCAGTCGATCGACCAGGCGCTGACCAGCGCCCATACCGTGCATCGCGGCGACGTCATCGAGAAGGATTGGTACAGGGGCGTGGCCTCCCCGATCCGCCTTGAACGCAGCAAGCCCAGCCTGCGCAACGTGCCGCCGAAGTTCAGCGAGCACGCCAGCGCGGTGCTGGCGGAATTCGGCTATTGCAGCGGCGAGATCGAGGCCCTGGTCGCCAGCGGCGTGGTCTGCGGCCCGGAACGCAAGCGGTAGGTTTCGCTGCAGGTCGGCGATGTGGACCCTGCAATGCAGGGCAGGGGCCGTCGCGGCGACGGTCCCAATCTTGAGGACCCCGGCTCGGCGACGCGTGCCTTCGGGCCGCCGCCGCCATTTTACCGCTTCCCTTGGCCGGCGCTTCCCCCCTACCATCGGCTCGCTTATACGGTCATTTGCACGTCATCCGGCGCTGCTACCGCGCGATATCGATGATGACGGCTCAACCGGGAGGAAATTGATGGCCCTTCGACAATTCGGCGCGGCTGTTGCCGTCGCGCTGGGAATCGCAACCCCCGCCCACGCGGTCACCGAAATTCAATGGTGGCATGCGATGACCGGCCCGAATAACGACGTCGTGGTCAAGCTCGCCAACGATTTCAATGCTTCGCAAGGCGATTACAAGGTGGTGCCGAGCTTCAAGGGCAGCTACGCCGATACGCTCAATGCCGGGATCGCGGCCTTTAGGGCCGGCAATGCGCCGGGCATCATGCAGGTTTTCGAGGTCGGAACGGCGACGATGATGGCGGCCAAGGGCGCCATCAAGCCGGTTTCCGAGCTGATGAAAGAGCAGGGCGAGTCGTTCGATCCCAAGGCCTATTTGCCGGCGATCACCGGCTACTACTCGACCTCGAACGACGACATGCTGTCGTTTCCGTTCAATTCGTCGAGCATGGTGCTCTGGATCAATCTCGATGCGCTGAAGAAGGCCGATATCGCCGCCCCGCCGAAGACCTGGCCGGAGCTGTTCGCCGACGCCCGGAAATTGCATGCGACCAATCCGACCTGCGGCTTCTCGTCGGCCTGGATCACCTGGGGCCTGATCGAACAGTTTTCCGCCTGGCACAATGTCCCGATCGGCACCAAGGCCAACGGCCTCGATGGCTTCGACACCGTGCTCGAATTCAATACCCCGCTGGAAACCAAGCTGTTGGAGGACCTGGTCGAGCTGCAAAAGGACAAGAGCTACGACTATTCGGGACGAACCAACACCGGCGAAGGGCGCTTCACCTCGGGGGAGTGTCCGATGTTCATGACGTCCTCGGCGTTTTATCCGAGCGCCAAGGCCAATGCCAAGTTCGACTTCACCGCGGTCGCGATGCCGTATTTCCCGGAGGTGGCCGGCGCGCCGCAGAACTCCATCATCGGCGGCGCCTCGCTTTGGGTCATGGGCGGCAAGACGTCGGCGGAATACAAGGGTATCGCCAAGTTCTTCACTTTCCTGTCGGACACCGATCGCCAGGTTTATCTGCACGAAGTTTCCGGATATCTGCCGATCACCAAGGCGGCTTACGAAAAGACCAAGGCGTCGGGCTTCTACGACAAGAACCCGATTCTCGAGGTGCCGCTGAAGGAGCTCACCAACAAGCCGCCGACCGAGAATTCGCGCGGCCTGCGCTTCGGCGGCATGGTGCAGATGCGTGATGTCTGGGCCGAAGAGATCGAGGCGGCGCTCGCCGGCAAGAAGTCGGCGAAGGACGCGCTCGACGCGGCGGTGGCGCGCGGCAACCAGATGCTCCGGCAGTTCGAGCGCACCGCCGTCAAGTGAGCGAGGGCCGCAAGGATCGTGTCCGGCTGTTGCCGGCACGATCCCTCAAGCGAGACATGTGATGGAACCCCGGGCGATCTTCTCAGGCAGGCTGCTGCCCTGCCTTCTGATCCTGCCGCAACTCGCGGTTTCTGTGGTGTTTTTCTACTGGCCGGCGCTGCAGGCCCTGCAGCAGTCGTTTCTGGTGCAGGACGCCTTCGGGCTCTCGACCCAGTTCGTCTGGTTCGAGAACTATGTCGAGCTGTTGCAGCGCCCCGAATACTACCAGGCGATCGGCGTCACCTTCGTGTTTTCGGCGCTGGTGGTGTTCTTCTCGCTCAGCCTCGGGCTGCTGCTCGCGGTGATGGCCAATCGCAACATCCGCGGCATCCAGATCTACCGCACGTTTCTGATCGTGCCCTATGCGGTGGCGCCCGCCGTCGCCAGCGTGCTGTTCATCTTCATGTTCCAGCCCGGCCTCGGCATGATCGCGCGCGCAATGCAGCGCGCCGGCATCGACTGGAATCCGGTGCTGAACGGGACCCATGCGATGATCCTGGTCGTGATCGTCGCGGTCTGGAACCAGATCAGCTACAATTTCCTGTTCTTTCTCGCCGGCCTGCAGGCGATCCCGAAAAGCGTCATCGAGGCAGCGGCGATCGACGGCGCCAGGCCGATGCGGCGGTTCTGGACCATCGTATTCCCGCTGCTGTCGCCGACGACGTTCTTCCTGATCATCGTCAACATCACCTATGTCTTCTTCAACACCCTCGGCATCATCGATACCGCGACCGGCGGTGGCCCCAACGGAGCCACGCAAACCCTGGTCTATAAGGTGTTTCAGGACGGCAAGGCCGGCTCCGACCTCGGCGGCTCGGCCGCGCAGTCGGTGATCCTGATGGTGATCGTGGTCGCGCTGACGGCGTTCCAGTTTCGCTACGTCGAGAAGAAGGTTCATTACTGAGCGCCATGGTCGAACACCGCCGATTTGGAAACCTGCTGCCCCACATCGTCCTGCTGGCCGGCGTCGCCATCGTCGCGTTTCCGGTCTATCTGGCCATCATCGCCTCGACCCACGACAACGCGGTGATCGCCAACGGCCAGATGCCGCTGACGCCCGGCTCCCACGCGATCGAGACCTACTGGAACACCCTGGTCTCCGGCACCGGCAAGACCACGCGCGAACCGGTCGGCGGCATGATGCTGAACAGCCTGATCATGGCGCTCGGCATCGCGGTCGGGAAAATCGCGATCTCGATCATCTCGGCCTATGCCATCGTGTTCTTCGCGTTCCCGTTCAGGATGACGGCGTTCTGGACCATCTTCATCACGCTGATGCTGCCGGTCGAGGTGCGCATCTTTCCGACCTACAAGATCACCAGCGACCTGCACCTGCTGGATTCCTACGCCGGGCTGATCCTGCCGCTGATCGCTTCGGCCACCGCGACCCTGCTGTTCCGCCAGTTCTTCATGACGGTGCCCAAGGAACTGGTGGAAGCCTCGAAAATCGACGGCGCCGGCCCGGTCAGGTTTTTCTTCGATACCCTGCTGCCGCTGTCGGTGACCAATATCGCCGCCCTGTTCGTGATCCTGTTCATCTACGGCTGGAACCAGTATCTCTGGCCGCTGCTGATCACCACCCGCGACGACATGCAGACCATCGTCATCGGCATCAAGAAGATCATCGACGTGCACGACGCCCTGACGGAATGGCAGGTGGCGATGGCGACCGCCGTGCTGGCGATGCTGCCGCCGGTTGCGGTGGTGGTGTTGATGCAGCGCCTGTTCGTCAAGGGCCTGATCGAAACGGAGAAGTAAGATGGCGAATAGCGAATGGCGAATGGCGAATCGGAGATCGGGCAATGCCCGCATGTTCGCATCTCATCCTATTCGCTGTTCGCCGTTCGCTATTCGCCATTCGCGCAGGTGCAACCCCCATGGCTAACGTCACGCTTCGCAACGTCAGCAAGACCTATCCGGGCGGCTTCGAGGCGATCAAGGGCATCGGCCTGGAGGTTGCCGACGGCCAGTTCTGCGTGCTGGTCGGCCCCTCCGGCTGCGGCAAGTCGACGCTGTTGCGGATGGTCGCGGGGCTGGAGACGGTCAGCGGCGGCGAGATCGATATCGGCGGCCGCATCGTCAACCAGATCGAACCGGCCGAGCGCGACATCGCCATGGTGTTCCAGAATTACGCGCTCTATCCGCATATGACCGTCTACAACAACATGGCCTACGGGCTGCGCAACCGCGGCATGGCGAAGCCGGAGATCGACACCCGGGTGCAGGAGGCCGCCCGGATTCTCGAGCTCGGCGCCATGCTCGACCGCAAGCCGGGACAATTGTCCGGCGGCCAGCGCCAGCGGGTCGCCATGGGCCGGGCGATCGTGCGGCAGCCGAAGGTGTTCCTGTTCGACGAGCCGTTGTCGAATCTCGACGCCAAGCTGCGGATCGCGATGCGGGTCGAGATCCGCAAACTGCAGCGCCGGCTCGGGACGACGTCGATCTACGTCACCCACGACCAGCTCGAGGCGATGACGCTGGCCGACATTCTGGTGGTGATGAATGGCGGCATGGTCGAGCAGATCGGCAATCCGCTCGAGATCTATCAGAAGCCCGCGACCACCTTCGTGGCCTCCTTCATCGGCGCGCCGCCGATGAACCTGCTGCCGCTGCGGGCCGACCAGACAGGCTCGCAATTCCCCGGCATTGGCCACACCGGCAGCGCCGGGATCCTGGGTATCCGGCCTGAGGACTTCGTGGTTGCAGGCGGCGACATCGCCGGCGGCGTCGCGCTCGACCTCGCCATCGAGGCGATCGAGCGCGTCGGGGCCGAAACCTTCCTTTACGGCGCCCGCCGGCAGGAGCGGCAGGGCGTCGCCGCAAATCCCGGGGAATTGCCGCCGGGCGAGGTCATCGTGCGGATTCCCGGCGCCATCGCGCCGGCCATCGGCGAGCGCATCAGGGTAACGGCGGCGCGCGAGAAGCTGCATCTGTTCAGCGCCGACGGCCGCAAGCGGGTCGATTTCTAGGGCTGTTGACGGCCTGTCAGGGGTTCCCGCAGCCGCTTGAACCCCTTGCAAATCATGCCCATATTGCCTGTTGACCGGACGGCAATCCGCCAGCCGGTCGCCAAAGGGCGCCGCAAGGGCCCTGCACTTCAAAGTCGCTTCGAGAGGACTTTGCAAAATATGTCTCGTGTTCCTTCGCTATCGAGTCCGTTCCTGCTGGGATTCGACGAAATCGAGCGTGCGCTCGATCGCGTCGTCAAGGGCGCCGACGGCTATCCTCCCTACAATATCGAGCGCTGCGACCGCAGCAGCGGGCAGCCCGAGCGGCTGCGCATCACGCTTGCGGTGGCAGGTTTTACCCGCGACCAACTCGATATAACCATTGAGGAAAACCAGCTCCTGATCCGGGGCCGGCAGCAGGACGACAAGGCCCGGCAGTACATCCATCGCGGCATCGCCGCGCGCCACTTCCAGCGCACTTTCGTGCTGGCGGAGGGGATGGAGGTGTTGGGCGCGGACCTGAAAAACGGGCTTTTGTCGATCGACCTCGCCCGGCCCGAGCCGGAAAAGGTCGTTAAGACAATCGCTATCAATGAACATGAATAATGGAACGAGTAGCGGACTCGACCGCTTAGTCTGACAGAGGAGTCGAGACCATGACTGAAGCTGAAAGTGTGTTTGAAACCGCAGGCGTCTCCACCGAGGCGCTGGCGACCCTGGGCGAGGGACATATCGCCTATGTGAAGCAGATCCGCTCCGAAGACGTGCCGGGGCTCTTCCCCCAGGCGCCGAAGATCGCGCCGGGACTGAAGCTGTTTGCGCTGCATGCCGCCGACGGCACCCCGATCATGCTGACCGACAGCCGGGAAGCCGCGATCGCCAATGCATGGAGCAACGAACTGCAGGCCGTCAGCGTGCACTGATCCTGCCTGACGGCGTCCCCGGCGGCCGGCGCTTGCCGGTGCGCCCGACGCCGTGAGATCCGCTTAATGATGGCTGATCCCAGGCCTTTACCGGCATAGCGATCGATCCATCGCAAGCCGCCCCTTCCAGATGACATCGAGGGGTCATGCGCCCCGTGGGTGAGCCAGCCCGGGCCTTCGGCTGCACCAATCGGGGCGGCCGGCCGACCGGTCTGTGCCTCGGCGCCTCGGTGCGTTATGCCGCGCTGGCCGGCGGCAATGCCAGCACCGAATAGATCGCCTGCGCATCGCGCGAGGCGCGCAGCTTCTTGGCGACGTCCTGATCCCGCAACAGCCGCGCGATCCGCGCCAGGGCCTTCAGATGGTCGGCGCCTGCGCCTTCCGGAGCCAGCAACAGGAACACCAGGTCGACCGGCTGGCCATCCATCGCCTCGAAATCGATCGGGCGCTCGAGGCGGGCAAAAAACCCGAACAGCTTTTCCAGTTTGGGCAGCTTGCCGTGCGGGATGGCGACACCATAGCCGACCGCGGTGGTCCCGAGCTTCTCCCGCTGCAGCAGGACCTCGAAAATCGCGCGTTCATTCTGCCCGGTCAGCATCGCGGCCCGCGCTGCCAGTTCCTGCAGCGCCTGCTTCTTGGTGTTGACCTTCAGTGCCGGGAGAATCGCCTCGGGTGCGACCAGATCGGTAATCGTCATGGGGCGTTCCGAGGTGAATTTAACCGTCAGGTTGCGAAATAGGCTTTAGCGGGGTGGCGTCAAGAAGGCGGGATGCAGGCTCACGCCCGGGTCCAGTTGGGGGGCTTCTACTCCAACGCAAGAGCGGTGCCAACACCCTCCGCGAAGCAGTTTCCAGCCCTCCCTTTGGGGCGGCGGACCATAGGGAGGGGGCCCCGGGGCGTCAATGCCGGTTGGCGACTACCCACCGGGATTAACCACCGGGGGGTCGACCCAACCGACATTGCCATCCGGCCGCCGATAAATGATGTTCACCCGGCCGCTTCCGCCATGCTGGAACACGAGGCAGGCGGCGCCGGTCAGGTCCAGTTCCATCACGGCCTCGCTGACCGACAGCCGCTTCAGCGACGTGGTCGCCTCGGCGATGATCACTGCATTGTAACCGTTGATCTCGTCTTCGATCTCCGAGGCCGGCGCCTCGATGACGTAGCTTGGCGCATCCAGGGTCGGCGCAGTCATCTCCGCCAGCGCCGCGGAAGCGGCGTGGGCCTTGCGGGCGGAACGATCCTTGAGCCGGCTCTTGTAGCGGCGCAGCCGCTTTTCGATCATGATCAGCGCCTGGTCGGCGCTGGCATAGGCGTCGGCCGCGTTGGAGTCGGCCTCCAGCGTTATCCCGGAATCCAGATGCAGCGCGCAGTCGGTGCGGAAGCCGAAGCCGTCCTTGCTCAGCGTGATGTGGCCGGAATAATTGCCGTCGAAATACTTGCGCAGCACTTCATCGGTGCGCTCGCTGACGCGTCCGCGCAGCGCGTCGCCGACATTGATGCTTTTTCCCGAGATCCGGAGAGTCATGTTGATGCCTCGTTTGGCCTGGAACGGAACCGACACTATCCCGATTTGGCGGCAACGCAATCAGACCGCGGCGGTGTCGCGGGTCCGGTCGGCGGATGCGGCGGGCGCCGAAAGGGCATTGCCGAGCATGCTTTGTTTATCGCGGCGGCGCTGCACCGAGGATGGGATTCGCATCGCCTCGCGATATTTCGCGACGGTGCGGCGGGCGATATCAATGCCGGATTCGCGCAATCGTTCCACGATGGTATCGTCCGAGAGGATCACCGCGGGATTTTCCGCATCGATCAGCTGCTTGATGTGGTGGCGGACCGCCTCGGCCGAATGCGCTTCGCCGCCGTCGGCCGAGGCGATCGAGGCCGTGAAAAAGTATTTTAGTTCGAAACTGCCGCGGTTGGTCGCCATGTATTTGTTGGCGGTGACCCGCGACACCGTCGATTCGTGCATCTGGATCGCGTCCGCCACCGCCTTGAGGTTGAGCGGCCGCAGATGCGCCACGCCATGGGTGAAGAAGCCGTCCTGCTGGCGCACGATCTCGGTGGCGACCTTGAGGATGGTGCGGGCGCGCTGATCGAGCGCACGCACCAGCCAGGTCGCGTTCTGCAGGCAATCGGTGAAATAGGACTTGTCGCCATCCTTGCGGATCGTCTTCGACAGCTCGGTATAGTAGACTTGGTTGACCAGCACCCTCGGCAGGGTGTCGCTGTTGAGCTCGACATGCCAGCCGCCATCGGGCCCTGGCCGCACATAGACGTCGGGCACCATGGTCTGGGTCCGCGCCGCGCCGAATTTCAAGCCGGGCTTGGGATCGAGGCGGCGGATTTCGCCGATCATGTCGGTGATATCCTCATCATCGACGCCGCAATGTTTTCGCAAGCCGGCAATGTCGCGTTTGGCCAGCAGATCCAGATGCTCGACCAGGGCCTGCATCGCAGGATCATAGCGATTGAGCTCACGCAGCTGGATCGCAAGGCATTCGCTGAGACTCCGGGCGCAGACGCCGGGCGGATCGAATTTCTGCAGCACCGCGAGAACCTCGTCCACCTCGCGTTGCGACGCCCCGAGCCGCTCGGCGGCCTGGCCCAGATCCGGCGGCAGGTAACCCGCCTCATCGACCAGATCGATCAGATATTGCCCGATCATGCGCTGCACCGGCGCCGGGAAGGCCACCGCCAGCTGTTCGGCGAGATGGCTGCCCAGCGTGACCTCGGCGGCGACGAAGGCTTCCAGATTGTAGCTGTCATCATTGGAGGCGCCGCCGCCCCATTCGGTGTAGGCGGTCGGCGCCGCGTCCTGCGCGGTCCGCGCCGCGGCTTCGGCGGGCTCCTCGGAAAACACGTTGTCGAGCCCGGTGTCGAGCGTCTGCTCGATCTCGGCGCGGCTGCCGAGGTCGCGATTCATCCAGTCTTCCTGCGCCGGCTCAAAACCCTCGCCGGCCGAACCATTGGCCGTCTCGGAACGCTCGGAGCCGCCTTCGTCGCCGGACATGGAGCCAAAATGGTCGGAATCCGACAATTCGGCCGGCTCGGCGACGGCTTCGCCGGCCACCGGCGGTTCGCTGCCGTCATTGGCACGCTCCAGCAGCGGATTGCGCTCCAGTTCCTCCTCGACAAAGGCCGACAGGTCGAGGTTCGACAGCTGCAGCAGCTTGATCGCCTGCATCAGCTGCGGCGTCATCACCAGGGATTGGGACTGGCGGAATTCTAGTCTCTGCGTCAACGCCATGGTGGCACGAACCGATCCTGAAAAACTTGGTCCGATTCTTGCTTAAACTAGTCCAAGGCCGATGTACACGGCTTGACGAATTGTAAAAATGGACTAGAGGCGGAATTCCTCGCCGAGGTACAGGCGCCTTACATCCGGGTTGTTGACGATCTCATCCGGAGAGCCCTCTGTCAAAATCTCGCCGGCATAGACGATGTAGGCGCGGTCGGTCAGTCCCAGCGTTTCCCGCACGTTGTGATCGGTGATCAGCACCCCGATGCCGCGATTGGTGAGATGGCGAACCAGATCCTGAATGTCACCGACGGCGATCGGATCGATGCCGGCGAAGGGTTCGTCCAGCAGCATGTAATTGGGACGGGTCGCCAGCGCGCGCGCGATCTCGACGCGCCGCCGCTCGCCGCCGGACAGCGCGATCGACGGCGTTTTGCGCAGTCGCGCAATATTGAATTCGTCGAGCAGGGCGTCGAGTTCGGCCTCGCGCTTTTTCTTCGAAGGTTCGACGACCTCGAGCACCGCGCGGATATTCTGCTCCACCGAGAGACCGCGAAAGATCGAAGCTTCCTGCGGCAGGTAGCCGATCCCGAGCCTTGCGCGCTGATACATCGGCAGCTTGGTGACGTCGTGGCCGTCGAGCTCGATGGTGCCGCGGTCGGCGGGGATCAGGCCGGTGATCATGTAAAACACCGTGGTCTTGCCGGCGCCGTTGGGACCGAGCAGACCGACCGCCTCGCCGCGGCGCACATAGATGCTGACGCCGCGCACCACCTGGCGGGTGCCGAAACTCTTTTCCACGCTATGCACAGCCAGATAGCCGGCGCGTTGCGCCAGCCGCGGCGCGGCCGCGGCACCGTTGGTCTTGCCGCGCGGCCGGGGCTTTTCCACCCGCGGCGCGTCCAGCTTCTGCGGCGGCAGCTCGCGCGCGATCGGGGGCGCATCACGGGCGATCGGAGGCGCCTCGCGCACCGGGTTCGACAGCATGTCGCCCATGCTCTCGCCGAGTACGGTGATATCCGCCCGCGAGCGCGCAAATCCGGGCGGACCGCGTTTGGCCGGCCGTCGACGGAACATGCCGAGTAAATCCACCATTCCTGCTTCGCTCAGCCTTTCGCGGTGTTTCCGCCGCCGCGGCGATTCGATCCGCTCGCGCAACATGAAGGAATGGATGTCGGTTGCCCAGCCAAACACTCCGGATTTGATAAGCCGGTCGTGCCGCCGGGTCAGGGATAGATCAGGCTAGATACAGGCTGGCGTGGCTGGCTTCAACCTCATTGCCCCCGGCCAGCTGACAACCAATTGATATCATTTCGGTTTATTTGAGGCGCGGGGATCCGGTGGAGGCGGTCGCGGCCCGCAGCCCCGTCCCGACTGGTCAAAAAGGGCCTGGGTCTTTCCATCTCCGGCGCAGCGGCCTCGATCCTGAATCGGCCGGTCGTGATTCTGCCAGAAGCCCTGCGTCGCATTGGGCACTCCGTGCCCTGTTCGCCGGCGTCGCCGCACGCGATCACCCCCAATGCAAGAGCGCCAGCACCGGCCCAATGCGTCCTCGACCTGGCTCGCGTGCTGCGCGGCGAAGACATCATAACGAGTGACGTTATTTCGACCGGTTTGAACCGCCCGAACCCGCCGCGGGTGTAGCCGGCACGGCTCCCGGCAGCATCGACCCGTTTTGGCCGGACGATTGAAACAGCCCCTGCACCCGCCCGCTGTCGGATTCCACCCGCGACACGCCTGTGGTCATGTCGACCATCAGCCGGTCGCCGCGCAGCACGTTCTTGCCCTGGGTCAGAATCACGCCGCCGAGCATGGTGACAAGATTGGTCTTGGTGTCGAAAACCGCGGTTTCGCCGGTCACCACCTGGTCCTTCTGGGTGACGACCACATTGCCCTTGGCCTCCAGCCTTCGGATCGACGAACTGCCGCCGGGACCGGGGGTGGCGGACTGCATCGGCGCCGATTTCGCCGCGGCCTTGGTACCGGCATTGGCATCCGCCGCCGGGGCGGCGGCCGGCGCCGCGGCCGAATCGTAGAACACCACCAGCACCTTGGAGGTCATGGTGGTATCGCCTTGCACCACCTTCACATTGCCGGAGAAGGTGGCTTCCTTTTTCTTGTCGCGCATCTCCAGCGTGGCGGCCTCGATCTGAATCGGCTGGTCACGATTCTGCGAGAAGCCCTGCATGGCGTTGGGCACACCCTGTACCACGCTCTGCGCAGCGGCATTCCCGGCGGCGGCCATCCCAAGGGCCACTGCCACGGTCAAGGCGCGGCTCGCGATCGGTCGAAGCGGTGTGCTGCGCAGCGAAAACATTGTCATCGGCGTCATTTCGGGTTGGCCGGCTTGCCAGACGAAGAACGGGTCTTGCCGGGATGGTGCGCCGCTGGCGGAGCCGGCTCAGGCTCCGCGGCCGCGGCCGATACATTGGCGGAGGGGGCGGGACCGGCCGTGGCATCCAGATGATCCAGATGCATCACCACATTGCCTTCGAACCTGATCACCTCGCCGCCTCCGGTAATTCTCAGCCGGTCGGAAGTCAGCGTTCCGTTCGTCAGTTTGACATCGACGTGCTCATCCGACGACACCGTGCCCTTGCCCATGTCGACGAACGCCTGCGACAGCCGCGCTTCGTAGCCCGTCGAGGTCTGCAGGAAGATGTCGTTGCGCAGGTCCAGCAACTGCTCCTTGGTGTCCATCAGGCCGTTGCGCGCATCCAGCGTGATGGTCGACTGGTCCTCCATCAGCATCTTGGCGCGCAAGGTCTTGAGATCGAGATGATCGGGATCGGTGACGTCCTGGGTCGCGGTTTTCGCCCAGACCTCGTACGGCCGCTGATCGGTCGTATAACCGGACATGTGCGGGGATTCCATCGTGATCTTGGTGCCGGAGACGACCAGGTTGTCCATGTCGACCGGCAGCTTGGGCAGCAGCATCCGGAATGGATTGAAGATCGACACCGCCAGGATCGCGGCCAGCGACAGGATCACGGCCGCCGGGACCGCGACGCGCAGTATCCGCACGATGCGGCTGTGTCGCGCCGCAACGGCAAAGCGCGCGTCCATTCCCGCTTGATAAGCTGGGCTCTGAACCGAATTCACCGCTGCTCCAAGGCGTTGGCGACGCCGACCATTCCATCCGGGATCGCCGGATCACGCCCGACGGACCTCGGGCTATGAGTGTGACCGAAACAGGGCGGCGGCCGGCGCAAAGCCGTTTTCCGGCTTACGAATGCGCGAAGATGTCCTCGGTTTCCCAGCCCTGCAGATCGAGCCTGGCCCGGGTCGGCAGAAATTCGAAACAGGCCTGCGCGAGATCGCTGCGGCCCTCGCGCGCCAGCATGGAATCGAGGCGTTCGCGCAAGGCATGCAGATGCAGCACGTCGGATGCGGCGTAGGCCAGTTGCGCCTCGCTCAGGGTCTGCGAGCCCCAGTCGCTGGACTGCTGCTGCTTCGACAGGTCGATATTGAGCACCTCGCGCACCAGGTCCTTCAGGCCATGGCGATCGGTGTAGGTGCGGCTCAGCCGCGAGGCGATCTTGGTGCAGTACACCGGTTGCGGCATCACGGCGAAAGCATTGTAGAGCGCGGCGAGATCGAAGCGGGCGAAGTGGAAGATCTTGGTGATCTTCGGATTGGCCAAGAGCGTCTTCAAATTCGGGGCGTCGGCGTGATCCTTCGGGATCTGCACCACATCGGCGCTGCCGTCGCCGTTCGACATCTGCACCACGCAGAGCCGGTCGCGATGCGGATGCAACCCCATGGTCTCGGTATCGATCGCCACCGAGCTGGTGTAGCGGGTGAGATCGGGCAGATCGCCGCGATGCAGGCGTACGGTCATGATATTTTTGAAACCTCGTCGAATCGGTGCGGCCCAAACTAGCCTTGAAATCCGCAACAAACGAGGGGCGGGCACCCTCTGGCCCGCCGGCCGGGGATGCGCCGTCCGGCCGCCGCCGGCGAAGCAGGCCGCCGTCTGTCCTGTAAGTAACTGAAACATAATAGCTTGTCAGCGCAGCCGCGGCAGGCTTTGGCCGCGCGCTTTTTCGGCGCGGTTTGTCTGCGAATCGGCCAAAATGTGCCGGCCAAGGGCTCGACTGTCCCAACGAGACTTCCATGATTGCCGAACAGCAACGACCGCCCCGCTTTGCGGTGCTGATTGACGCCGACAACACCTCCCCGCAGATCGCGGGCGGCCTGTTCGAGGAAGTTGCAAAATTCGGCGAGGCCAGCGTGCGGCGCATCTACGGTGATTTTTCCAGCGGGCAGCTGAAATCATGGGCCGATATTCTGCAGAAGCACGCCATCGATCCCTACCAGCAATTTGCCTACACCAAGGGCAAGAACGCCTCCGACATTGCCCTTGTCATCGACGCCATGGATCTGTTGCACAGCGGCCGCTTCGACGGGTTTTGCCTGGTGTCGTCCGACAGCGATTTTACCCGGCTGGCTTCGCGGCTGCGCGAGCAGGGCGCCGACGTCTATGGCTTCGGTACGCAGCAAACGCCGGAGAGCTTTCGCCAGGCCTGCCGCCGCTTCATCTACACCGAGAACCTGTTGCCGCAGCCGCCGGCGGCTACCGGGGCGGGGGTCGGGCCGAAGCCAAAATCGCTGCAGCCGCCCAGTGCCGCCATCCCGATCCTGGAAAAGGCCATTTCCCAGATCGAAAGCGAGGACGGCTGGGTCAGGCTCGATTTCGTCGGATCGCAGCTGTCGAACCTGGCGTCGGATTTCGACGTTCGCACCTTCGGTTTCAGGAAGCTGAGCGACCTCGTGCGCCAGTCCGGCGCGTTCGATTACGATAAAATCGAAGGCGGCCATTTGCGTATCCGCGCCAAGCCTGCCGGCGGCAACGCCAAGGCCAAGGCCAAGGCGCCGTAAGATGATGCGGCTTGAGGCGGCAACCGCTTTCGGCGCCTGAGCGTCATTCGCGCAGCGCGCCACGGCCCGAGGTGAAATCGCCCGCCGGTGCGCCAATCTCGGCGCCGACGGTTCCGAACACGTGATCCCAAAACCTGGTGCTGACACCGAAGTTGCGGTTGGCGAACCGATGGTGGGTCTGATGATGCCGCAGCAGCGCGAACCGCCGGTTGCCGGCCCCCTGATGCGCGCGGTGATGCACCAGAAGATACCAGGCATAGGCGATCAGCGCGCCCGCCAGCAACGCGCCGCCGCCGAACCAGTAGACCAGCCCGAAGCAAAGCCAGATCTGCCAGAATATCGCCTGCACCGGCTGGTCGGGATTGGCATGATGCAGGCCGTGCGCCGTCGGCGCGTAATGGTGCAGCACAAAGCGGTGCACGACATATTCGGCCAGCGTCCAGAGGATCGCGCCGGCGACGAGCTGCGCTGCAACGGCCATCGCGCCGGACGCCGAGCTTGCAACCAGCATTGTTGCGAACAGGCAGGCCACCAGCATTTCGCCAAAATAGATGATCGCGGTCATGGGCCAATCCTCGGCGCTGGGTCATCCGGCGCGCAACGGAACCGCCATGCCTGCTCAATCAGGGCGGGACAGGTTGCGGACCTGCCCAGGAATCGGATGGGGTCGACGTTGCGCCAGCCTTCGCCGAAAGGTTACCGAAAATTCAGCACGCCCGCAAAAATTTAGCACCGCCATGTTTCCGCCCGGACACATCATTGCCGTCAATCAGTCAAAATATTTGCCGAGCGTGGCCGCGATCGAATTCCCAACATGAGGCTTGCAATGAAGATTCTTGTTTCTGGCGTGGTTGGATTGGCTGCCGTGGCGATCTCCGGCGCGGCTTTGGCCGCCGACCTCCCGGCGCGGACCTACACCAAGGCGCCGCCGGCTTACATTGCCGCGGTTTATGATTGGAGCGGTTTCTATGTCGGCGCCAACGGCGGCTGGGGCGGCGCGCGAAATTCCTGGGGCCTGCTGGCGCCGGGCGGGCCGTTCCCCGAAGGCCACACCAATGCCAATGGTGGAACCGTGGGCGGCCAGGTCGGATATCGCTGGCAGACCGGCCCGATGGTGTTCGGCGTCGAAGCCCAGGGCGATTGGGCCCATCTCACCGGCAGAAATACCAGCCTGGCCGCGCTCAACGCCGGCATCGACAACCGCAGCAATCTCGACGCCTACGGCCTGTTCACCGGCCAGGTCGGCTATGCCTGGAACAACGTCCTGCTGTACGCCAAGGGCGGCGCCGCGGTCACCGACACCCGCTATACCGACCTGATCACCGGGACCGGCACGGTGGTCGGCTCGAGCAGCGACACCCGCTGGGGTGGTGTGGTTGGCGCAGGCCTTGAATATGGCTTCGCGCCGAATTGGTCGGCCGCCGTCGAATATGATCACCTGTTCATGGGCAGCGGCACCGACAATCTGAACGGAGCTGCCGGATTGTTTGCCACGGATTCGATCCGTCAGAACGTCGACCTGGTCACGTTGCGCCTGAACTACAAGTTCGGCGGCCCGGTGGCCGCGAAATACTGACCTTTTCACTGGCTCGCCAAACCAAAGCCCCGGCAGCGTCCGGGGCTTTTTGCATGGGCGACTTCTGATCGGGCCGGATCGTCCGGGCCTCCAGCGTCCCGGCGCACCGAAAACGGTCGGTTGACGTATCGCGCCCAGGATGCTCGATCCTGGACATCGATGGGTTGCTACGGTGCTCCGTCTCGCCTGGCTTGCCCCTTTGCGGCCTGACATATCGCCGCGAAAATCTCGTTATCCGGCTCCGCCACGAAATCCAGAATGTTGAAGTGGTTGCGGCCCGCGATTTCGAAAGACGAGGCGGTTGCCCCGCGCGACCGCCAGGCCGCAACAAAGTCCGCCGTCCATTGCTTGAACCCCTGTGTTTCCTCGCCGCCCGCGATGCCGATCAGCGGCACCAGCGGGGCATCGGCAGGAAGCGACAGAAGACGAAGCTGCGGACTGCCGTGTTCAGCCTCCTTTGCCGTCATGCCGAGATCGTCATTGATCGACGTTTGCAGCAGCGGCCGCAGATCAAAGGCTCCGCTGATCCCCACCAGCGCTGCAATCGGCCCGGCGCCGTTCTCGGCTTGGTCCAGCGCCAGCATGGCCGCCAGCTGACCGCCGGCCGAATGTCCGGCCACAACCACTCTGGACGGCATCAATTGATCGACGGCAAAGCAAAACGCCGCCCTGATCTGGTCAACGATCTGCCCGATGCGAACGCCCGGCGCCAAGCCGTAGCTCGGCATCACGACTGTTATTCCGGATAGCTGGTATTGTTCGGCGACGAACGACACGTAAGATTTGTCCAGCGCCCGCCAATAGCCGCCGTGGATGAAGAACAGCACCGGCGCGCCATCGCCCGCGGGAAATATGTCGAGCAGGCAGCGCGGGTCGTTGCCGTAGCGGACATCCAGCAGGCTTGGTCCGCGCTCCCGTAGCGCCGCGCTGCGGCGTTTGTGGCCGTCATAGATTTGTTCACGTTCCGGATGCCGCCGGCGCAGCGCAAATTCGGCCTCAAGGGTGTCGTCGATGTTTTTCAAGATATCATTCCCGACTGCCGGCTAAAGACCAAGATAGGCTGCCTCGACCGCGGGGTCGCGCGACAGCTCGGCGGTTGCCGCGGAGCGGACGATCTCCCCTTCCGCGAGCACATAGCCCCATGTCGCGCTGTGCAGCGCCATGTTTGCGTTCTGCTCGGCCAGCAGGATGGAGATTCCGTCGGCATTGAGCCGGCGGATGGTGGCGAAGATTTCCTGCACGACGCGAGGCGCAAGTCCCATCGAGGGCTCGTCCAGCAGCAACAGCCGCGGCCGCGACATCAGGGCGCGCCCGATGGCCAGCATCTGCTGCTCGCCGCCCGAGAGCAGTCCGGCAAACTGGCCCTGGCGCTCGCGCAGCCGCGGAAACAGCTCGAACACCATCTCCATGTCGCTGCCCACGCCTTCGCGGCGGCGCGGCCAAAGCCGTCGAAACGCCCCCATTTCGAGATTTTCCCGGACCGTCATCGGTCCGAAGACCCGCCGGCCTTCCGGCACCAGGCTGACGCCGAAGCCAAGCCGGGCCGCCGCGGATCGAGCGGTGATATCCGCGCCATCGATCACGATGCGCCCGGCCGTCGGGCGCAGCAGTCCCGCGATCGAACGCAGCAGCGTCGTTTTTCCGACCCCGTTGGCGCCGATCAGGCAAACCGACTGTCCGGCGGCGACGCGCAGCGAGACCCGGTGCAGCACCTGAATATTGCCGTAACCGGCGCTCAGCCCGTCGACTTCAAGCATCGGCGGCCTCCCCTAGATAGGCAGCGATGACCTCGGGTTGGCGGCGCACCTGCTCTGCGGTGCCCTCGGCGATCCGCGCGCCATTGTTGAGCACCAGAATTTCGTGGGCCAGCGACATCACCATGCGCATATTGTGCTCGACCAGCAGAACGGTCATGCCGCGCCGGTTGAGCGACGTGATGATTTCAGCCATCCTGTCGGCTTCGGCCGGCGGCAGTCCGGCGGCGGGCTCGTCGAGCAGCAGCAGGCGCGGCTCGCCGGCGAGCGCGCGCGCCAGCTCCAGCATTTTCATTTGGCCGAAGCTGAGCTTGCCCGCCTGGAGCTGCGCCAGGCCCGCAAGACCGAAGTTTTCGAGCAGCTCCATGGCGGCCGCGGCGATCGCCCGCTCTTCGCTCCGCAGCGCCGCGCCGCGCAATATCGTCTGACAGAGACCGACGCTTCCGTGCAAATGCCGCCCGACCATGACATTTTCCAGCACGCTCAACTCGCGGAAAATCTGCAGATTCTGGAAGGTGCGGGCGATGCCACGTCCGGCGCGCTGAAACGGCGCCAGTCCGTCGAGACGCTCGCCGTCGAACCAGATCCGCCCCTCGCTCGGCCGCGTGACGCCGGCGATCACGTTGAACAAGGTGCTCTTGCCGGCGCCGTTCGGGCCGATCACCGCCTTGATCTGCCCGGGCATCACGTCAAACGTCAGGTTGGCAATTGCGGTCAGGCCGCCGAAGCGGCAGACCAGATCCTCCACCTTGAGCAATACGCTGGTCACCGGCGCCTCGACTTCAAACGCTGCATGACGGCTTCAGGCACGCCGGCCAGGCCTGCCGGAAACGCAATCAGCACGATCAGCATGCCGAGGCCGAACAGCATCAGCTCGGCATCTTCATAGTCGAGCAGCAACTGCGGCACGACCGTCAGGATCAGCGCCCCCGCCACCGGGCCCCAATAGGTGCCGGAACCGCCGAGCGCGACCATCACCACCAGCAGGATCGAGTTGGAAATGTCGAACGTCTCGGGCGAAGCATATTGATTGGTATGGACATAGAGGCTTCCCGCCACGCCGGCCATTGCGGCCGCGAGCACGAAGAACAACAGCTTGGTGCGGAAGCTGTTGATGCCGACGGCGTCGGCGCCCATTTCGTTGGTGGCGACGGCACGTAGCGCGCGGCCATTGCGCGACTGCAGCAGATGCCGGATCGACAGCATGACCAGCAACGACAGCAACCAGATCAATGGAAATGCCTTGACCTCGTTATCGAGCGGCCAACCGAACAGGCTGAACGGCTGGACCCCGAGCAGCCCGTTCGGTCCGCCGGTCAAGCCGACCAGGCGATTGAACAGGACGAAGAGTATGGAATTGAAGCCCAGGGTCGCCATCGAAAGATAGAGCCCGCGCAGCCGCAGTGCCGGAATCCCGATCAGCAGCGCCGCCAGACTGGCGACGATGACGCCGAAGGGCAGCCCCAACCAGGCGGAGATCCCCCATCGCGCATTGAGGATGCCGCTCGCATAGGCGCCGAGCCCGAAGAAGCCGGCATGGCCGAGAGAGATCTGGCCGCCAAAGCCCATCAGCAGGTTCAGGCTGGCTATCAGGATCAGGTTGATCAGCGCGGCGTTGGCGAGCGAGACCAAATAATCGTTCGACGCCACGAGCGGTAACGGCAGCAACACGAGCCACGCCAGGATCACGGGCCAATCACCGGCCAGGCGCGTTCCGATGGCGTTTTTGTCCGGCGCGGCGGGCTCGATGACATTGCCGGCCGGCGCTTGCGACCCTGCGGCAGCCGGCCGTGGCATTGGGACCGCTTTCTGGGATGGCATCGTCATGGCCTAGACTTTGACGATGTCGGCGCGGCCGAGCAAACCGGAGGGTCGCGCAAACAGGATGCCGAGCAGGACCGCGAAGGCAATGGCGTCCTTGAAATCCGAAGAGATGTAGAAGCTGCCGAGCGATTCCAGCAGCCCGAGCGCCAGCCCGCCAATCACGGCGCCGGGCAGGCTGCCGACCCCGCCGAGCATGGCGGCGCTGAAGCCCTTGAAGCTGAACATCGCCCCCTGGTCGTAGGAGGCCAGCGTCAGCGGCGTGATGATGGCGCCGGCCAGGGCGCCGGCAAAGGCCGCGATGCCGAACGACAGCAGCACCATGGTCTCCACCTTGACGCCCACGATCGCGGCGGCCTCGCGGTCGGCCGCCGCCGCCCGCAGCGCCTTGCCGAGGATGGTCCGTTCGAAGAACAGGTGCATGACGACAAGGAAGGCGAGCGTGATGCCGATGATCCACAACGTCTGGGTCTGGATGCTGACCCCGCTGATCCAGAACGTCGTCGCCTTCGAGAAACCCGGATATCCGACCGGCTGCTTTCCGAGCAGCAACATGACGAGGCTGCGGGTGCAGATGGCCAGGCCGATGCTGACGAGGGTGATCAGCAACGCATTGGGTCGGCGCAGCGGAAAGATCACGAGACGCTCCGACAGCATGCCGAAAATCGTGACCAGAAGCACCGCGACCAGGCAGCTCACCGCGATGCTGGAAAAGCCGTGCGCCAGCAGCGCGGCAATCATGCCTCCCATCACCACCCATTCGCCCTGCGCGAAGTTCATCGCGCCGGTGCTCTTGAAGACCACGTTGAAACCGAGCGCAATCAGCGCGTAAATGCTTCCCGTTCCTATTCCGGAAGCCAGGAGCTGCAGGATTGTTGTCGACATCGCGCCTCAAAACGCCCGCATGCGATTGGTTTCGAATCCAGGCAACGTTACCCCGAATTCGGCCAGCCGGCGGCGCGCATTGCCGACATAGTCGGCCAGCGTATCCTCTTCGGCGCTGCGGCTGGCGGCACCGAGCCCGGCCATCGCGGTGACGGCGTCGGCGTCGGCCTCGGCGGCCGCGTGTTCCGGCGCCAGCCACGGGCAGTGGTAGCCCTTCAACTCCGTGCCGTGGATATGCGCGGCCAGCTCCGTTGCGATCAGTTGACGTTCCGCCGCGGTCCAATGCGGCGCCCGCGAGGCGAGATACAGCCAACCGAAAGCGGCATGCCGCTCCTTGTCGGCGATTACCCGGTCCAGCACGGCGGCGATGGTTGGATTGGTGGCGTGGCTGCGCCAGGTCCGGCACAGCTCCAGTTCGAGTCCATCCTCGAACGCCGCATGCACGGCGACATAGCTGTCGAGGCTCTGGTTCGAATCCAGCACGCGCCGATAGAGACCGCGGTTAAAGACGCTTTCGTATCCCCGATCGGCCGGCCGGGCGATGCGACCGCCGAACGCCTGGGCGATGCGATCGAAGCATTCGATGTGCCACGCTTCCTCGGTATTGCGGACGGTGAGGAAGAATTTTGGATCAATTTCCCGGCCGGTCTCCATGCAAAATCGCACGATCAGCGCCGGGGTTTCCGTAAGGCCGGTGGCTTCGATCCACAGCAGCCGGCTCCAGGTCCGCCTGGCCGCCTGCCGCACGGCGTCATCGTAGCCGTCCGCCGCGAGCCCGCTCCAGTCGATATCGCGGTCCGGGTTCCAGCGCCCGGCCTTGCCGCTGTCATAGAGCTCCCTGATCTGCGGCAGCGTGACGTTCATTTCCAGCGGGAAACGTCGCTCCACCAAGAGGCTCAGCGGCGGCGGCGAGATCTGGCCGTTCGCGCTTTGCATCCTCAGACCGTCCCGAGCTTGGCATGACTGAACATCGGAAGGTCGATGCCGAGCGCCTTCATCTGCTGGCGGATGCGCTGCAGCGTCGCGATGAAGATCGGTTTTTCAGCCTCCTCGATGGTCGAGCCGAGTCCGGCCTCATAGGTGACGCGGTCGGCCTCGACTTCGGCGCGGGAGGCCGGATTTTCCGGCGCCAGCCATGAGCTGTGATAGCCGTTCAATTCGACCTTCTCGACCATCGTGACGACGGACTGCTCGATCATTTTTTTCTGTTCGGGCGTCAGCGTCTCGCAGATCGCTTCGAGAAAGTACCATCCGAAGGCGCAATGCCGCGATTCGTCGCGCATGATGAACCGGACGATCTGCCTGGCGACCGGATCGCGCGTGACGTCGTCGAGATGACGGAATACGTCGAATGCGATTTCCTCGGCGGTGCAGACCAGGGCCGCGATGATGCCTTCGAGCGGGATCTCCGCATTCAGTGCCGCGCGGCGGACGCCATGCGTCGCCACCGAGCCCTGAAACAGATTTTGCACCGGCTTGTCGATGTAGCCGCCGAGCCGTTCGGCCATCGCGTGGCAGACTTCGGCATGCCGGGCTTCTTCCTGCGAGCGAATGGTGAAGAACAACTGCATGTCGGAGGGACGCTGCTCGACCCCGAAGCGAACCTGCAGCGCCGGGCTTTCCGAGATCGCACCATATTCGCTCCAGGCCCGCCTGCTCCAGTAGAGCCGCGCGGCATAGCGCTGCTCGTCGGTGTAGCGTTCGGGATCGAGCTGATCCCACGCAACGTCCGTCTTCGGATCCCACTGATTGCGGGTCGCGGCATGGAATAACTCGCGAATTCGCGGCAGGTCGGAGTTGAAGGTCAGCGGAAACCTGTTTTCAGGCCCGTCGAGCAGGGTCTGCACCAGCTCGAATGCCTGCTCGTTCGACATTTCACGGGAGAGCGCCATGGTCATTTCCTTTCGACAGGGGCCGGCGGTGGCTTAGACGTAGTCGACCAGATTGAAGCGACCGTCGCGCCAGTTGACGAGAACGACATCCTGCTTGGAGAGGCCGGAATGCCGCTCCGCCGAGAAGTTGAAGACGCCGCTGATGCCGGCGTAGCCCTGGATCTTTTCCAGACCCTCCGGCAGCCTGGCCGGATCGCCGCCGACCTTGGCCAGCGCAAGTTTCGCCAGCATCGCCGCATCGTAGGATTCGGCGGCATAGAGGCTGGCCGGACGGTTGAAGCGCGCCTGATAGTCCTTGAACAGCTTGAGGATGCCGGTCTTCAGCGGGTCGCTGTCGGGCAGCTGGTCTCCTACCGGCAGCTTCAGGCTTGCAAGCAGCAGCGGCCTGGCGGCGTCGCCGGCGAGCTCCATGTAATGCGGCGAGACAAAGCCGTAACTGTGGATCAATGTCCGGTTGTCGAGCCCGAGTTGCTGGGCCTGCTTCAGAAAGGTCACGCCGGCGGGCGTGACGGTCCAGCAGACCACGGCGCCGACGTCGCTGTCGCGGATGCGGGTCAGCTGCGGCATCATGTCGGTGTCGGCGGGTCCGAAGGATTCGTACACCACCTCGAGATTGCGCCGCGGCCCGACCTTGCGCATCTGGGCTTCGGCGCCCTGGCCGAACCCACTGGAGTCGGCCAGCAGAGCGACCTTCCTGATCTTCTTCTTGTCGAGATAATCGGCGATGCGCTCGAGCACGTCTTCGTCGTCGACGGTGCTTTTGAAGACCCAGCGCCGCTGGTCGACCGGGGAAACGATGGCGAGGGCGCCTTCGCTGGATATGAAAGGTACTTTGGCGGCTTCGACGATCGGCGCCATCGCCAGCGCGATGCCGCTCATGTTGCCGCCGCTGACGATGATCTCGACGCGATCCTGGCTGATCAGCCTCCGGGTCTCGGTAATCGCCTTCTGGGTCTGGCTTTCGGCGTCGTAGAAGGTCCAGACCACCTTGCGGCCGTCGATCCCCCCGCCGGCGTTGATTTCATCGACCGCGAGTTGCAGGCCGGCCTTCATGTCCTCGCCGAGGAACGCGGCCGGGCCGGTGACCGAGAGGATCGATCCGACACGCAGAGGTTCGTCCGACGCCCACGCGCTCCGGACATTGGACAGGGCCAGCGCGGTGGCCGGCATCAGCTGCAAGAAACGACGTCGGGTAGAATGCACGGTTTAACCCCCTTCGATAACGCAGCCAGCGGGCTGGCGGCTACATCCAGTCAGTCGTCGTGAACTCCGCTGCCTTCGATCACAGATGCGCTGCGGACCAGCGGGACGTTCAGCGAATAACGGACGAGGTCGCCGCGATGCACCGTGTGCCCCGCCATGACCAGACGGCCGGCGCGCTCGCGGTAACGCAGCGTGCGAATCAGGACCGGCGCACCCGGCGCCAGATGCAGATATTCGACTTCCTCCGGGCCGGCGACGCCGGCCTCGATCGCGAATTCACCGCTGTCCAGATCGACGGTCTGCCAAAGCAGGTGCAGCGGCGATCCGCGCACCGACTCCTTGTTCCAGTCGGTGACGCGCTCGGCCGGCAGGAAACGGTAATCGATCGCCACCGGCACGTTGGCGGCGGCGCGAACGCGCTTGATGAAAAGGATCGGCGCACCCTCCGCGAGCTGCAAGGCCGCGGCGACTTCCTCGCTGGCGGGCCGACGTTCGAAAATCAGCAGCGTCGATTGGGTGGGCGTCCCGTGCGCGGCCCACTGCTTCTGGAAATCCATGCCGGGCCCGAAGCGCTCTTCGAGCTTGCTCGCCGAAATGAACGTCCCGAGCCCGCGGCTGCGGGTGAGAAACCCCTCATTGACCAACTCGGCGACCGCCTGGCGGACGGTGTCGCGACTGACGCAGAAGCATTCGCAGAGCTGCTCGTCGGAATAAAAGCGCCGATCGGCCTTATTCCAGCGCAGGATCATCCCCATCAAGCGTTGCTTGATCTGGGCATAAAGGGGCAGCGGCGACTTGCGATCCAGGGGTGGATTGGCCCAGTCGGCCTCCGCAAGCTGCAGATCCTGAGATGTGAAACTGGGTAGCTCGGACATTGATCACCCGCCAATGTTGGATTGTTGGCATAAACATACATTTAAGCAAGGACTATTTGCCCGGGCCGTTCGATCGGCGCCGAATTCGGTATTTCCGGCCGCAAGGACGTGCTTTTAGCGGGACATTTGCCGGTCGCCGCTTCGCGAACACCCTGCTTCACGGAACGGCGATGGCCGAAGCGAGTGCCTCGAGCCCGCTGAGGCTTTATCCTGGGCCCGGGAGCGGCGGCTGACCTGGAATGGCGCCAGAACCTCGCCATGAGTGTTGAAGGTCGCATCGAGCCGCCGTCCGATGCTCGCGACCTCGGCCGCGCGAGGCAGGCGTCGGGACGCAGGGCGCAACCATCAAGATAAAATGATTTTATTTTGCGCCGCGCAGGCCCGACACGTTGCCGCCTGTTTTTGGCCCCTGGAGGCAGCCACTCGATCATTCCGCTTCGTGCCAGCATCGCGGAATCACGCCAGATAATTCGCATCTTCCGCCGGCGGAAGCGTTGCCGGCACGCGGCAACTTCCCTTTCGCCAATTGCCAACCGCCTTTCACGTTTCCAAAAACGAGCGTCATGACCGAACAGACCCTGACCGCGCCGATGGACGAGCCGCACACGCTCGGCCGAGGCTTTTCGAATTACCAGTCACTCCTTGTTGCGCTGCTGGCCTTTGTCCAATTCACGATCATCCTCGACTTCATGATCATGTCGCCGCTCGGCGCCTTCATCATGCCGGCACTGAACATCACGGCGACCCAGTTCGGGGTCGCGGTCTCGGCCTATGCCTTCAGCGCAGGAATCTCCGGCATCCTGGCCGCCGGCTTCGCCGACCGTTTCGACCGCAAGCGGCTGCTGCTGTTCTTCTACGGCGGGTTCATCCTTGGCACGCTGCTCTGCGCCCTGGCACCGAGCTATCATCTGCTGCTGCTCGGCAGGATCGTGACCGGACTGTTCGGCGGCGTGATCGGAGCGGTGGTGCTGGCCATCATCACCGACCTGTTTCCGCTGCAGCTGCGCGGCCGGGTGATGGGCTTCGTGCAGACCGCGTTCGCGGCGAGCCAGGTGCTCGGCATCCCGGCCGGCCTGTTTCTTTCCAACCACTGGAACTGGCACGCCGCGTTCGGCGCGCTGGTCGGCCTGTCGTCCGCGGCGATCGTCGCCGTGTGGCTGGTGATGAAGCCGGTCGACGGCCATCTGCGGCTCAAGCAGGACAACAATGCCTTTCGGCATCTGGTCGCGACCCTGGGACAGAAGCGCTACACGCTGGCGTTCGCGGTGACCACCCTGCTGTCGACCGGCGGTTTCATGCTGATGCCGTTCGGCAGCGTCTTCACCGTGCACAATCTGGGCATCGATATTGTGCATCTGCCGACGATCTACCTGATCTCCGGCCTGTTCAGCATCTTCACCGGCCCGCTGGTCGGCAGGGCGAGCGACAGTTTCGGCAAGTTTCCGACCTTCGTGTTCGGCAGCGCGCTTTCCGTCGTCATGGTGCTGATCTACACCCATCTCGGCCATGTCACCCTGGCCACGGCGATCGTGGTCAACGTGTTGATGTTCGTCGGCATCTTTTCCCGCATGATTCCGTCGCAAGCCATGATTTCGGCGATCCCCGAACCCGGCCAGCGCGGCTCGTTCAGCGCGGTCAGCGCGTCCCTGCAGCAGCTCTCCGGCGGCCTCGGCTCGGTTCTGGCCGGCGCGATCATCGCGCAGAATGCCGACGGCTCGCTCAGGCACTTCGACTGGCTCGGATACATCGTGGTGGGGACGTCGCTGGCTTCGCTGACGGCAATGTATCTCATTCAGAAATCGTTGGCGGAGCGGAGCGCGCATCGAACCGCGTGAGGCGTGCGGCCGGCGCTCTTTGTCGGTTGACCGGTCACTGCGGCGCCATCGGGGATTTTGAATCCCTCCGGGCCGGGGCTGGCACGCAAAATGGTCGACCGGGCAAGGGGCCCTCCCAGTCGCCCAGTCGAACGCGATGATCTCGCGTCCCCTCGCGGAGCGCGACCCTGGCATGGCCGTATTTCGTGTTGCGTTCCCAGGGAACTTACTTCCAAGCACTCTGTTCCAATGATCGCCGGCAATTTGGAATGTCGGGAAATCCTCGGGCCACTCATGCCTCAATATTAGCGTTCGATATGAAACTGGGCCTCGCAAGAACCTGTGCGGCGGTCCTCCGCATCCGGGAGGCGGTGTGGAGCACCGTCAAGGCGTCGCTCCCATGACCAGGGCGTTATCCGATTATGCCGTCATAGGCGACGGGCAAACTTGTGCATTGGTGGCACCTACCGGTTCCATTGATTTCTTCTGCTGGCCCAGATTCGACAGCGACGCCTGCTTCGCCGCATTGCTGGGCGACGAGCGCCACGGCTATTGGCGATTGGAGCCCGCAGGCTACGTCGCGGCCACCAAACGTCGCTACCGCGACGACACGGTGATTCTCGAGACCGAGTACGACACCGAAGCCGGAAGGGTGCGGATAACGGATTTCATGCCATGGCACGTCGGACCGTCGGCGCTCATTCGCATCGCCGAGGGGTTGAAAGGCAGCGTGCCGATGGAGCTGTCGTTGCGACTGCGCTTCGGCTATGGCCAGATCTCACCGTGGATACAGACGCATAAACGCGGCTTGATCGCCCAGATGGGGCCTGACCGCGTCATGCTGGACAGCCCGCTCGATCTGACGATCGATCGCGACACGGCTGCCGCCGCCTTTGTGCTGGAGAAGGGCGAACGCGTCGCCTTCGTGCTGTCCTACAGCCCGTCCACGAGTCGGCTGCCGCGTCGGCTTCCGGTCGATCCGCTGCTCGAAACCACCGAAAAGAGCTGGGCCGAATGGATAGGCCAATTCAAGGCACCCTGTCATTGGTCCGACGCCGTCAAGCGGTCGCTGCTGACGCTCCGCACGCTGACGGACCGGAACAGCGGCGGGATCGTGGCCGCGGCGACGCTGGGGTTGCCCGAAATTCCCGGCGGCTCAATGAACTGGGACTATCGCTACTGCTGGCTGCGCGATTCGACCTTCACGCTGACCGCCCTGCTCAACGCCGGCCTGCACCAGGAAGCCTTGCGCTGGCGAGACTGGATCCTGCGCGCCATTGGCGGCGATCCTGATTCGATGCAAATCGTCTATCGAATGGACGGCGGAAGACGGCTGGCCGAGCAGGAAATCGATGGATTGCCGGGCTATCAGGGCGCGACGCCGGTAAGGATCGGCAACGCCGCATCCGGCCAGACCCAGCTCGACGTCTTCGGCGAGTTGATGGACAGCTTCGACGTGCTGGCCAAGGCGGGGATCGCGCGAACGCCGCGCGTTGTCGAGGTCGAGATAGCGATCGTGCGACATCTGGAGAAAGTCTGGAACCGGCCCAGCGCGGACATCTGGGAAAGCCGGGGCGAGCCCAGGCTCTACACGTATTCGCTGGTGATGGCCTGGGTGGGATTTGATCGCTTCCTCAAGGCCCATGGGGAAAGCAGGGATATCGATCCTGCGCTGATCGGACAACTCAAGGCCTTGGAAGCAACGGTTCATCACACGATATGCGAGCGAGGCTATTCGAGCGACCGCCGTCATTTCGTGCAGCATTTTGAAAATGAAATCCTCGACGCGTCGCTTCTGCTGCTTCCGCTGGTGGGCTTCCTGCCGGTCGATGACCCCAGGATAGCCGACACCATCGCGGCGGTCGAACGGCAATTGATGGATGGCGGGCTCGTGCGGCGCAAGGCACCGACAGACGACCGGCCCGAGGAAGGCGCCTTTTTGGCCTGTTCGTGCTGGCTCGCGGATTGCTACAAGATGCAGGGTCGCGATGACGAAGCCGCCGCGATGCTGGAGCGGATAATCGGCCTGTCAAACGACGTCGGACTGCTCAGCGAAGAATATCATGTTCCGAGCAGAAGCCTTGTCGGCAATATTCCGCAGGCGCTGACCCATCTGGCGGTCGTCAACACCGCTTTGTTTCTCTCGGGCTCGGTGCTGCAGCGAGGTGGCGGATGACGCGCTTGCGAAGGCTTCGCCGGCTCATCGCGATGGCGCCGCTGCTGACGCTTGGCGGTTGCAGCGCGCTGCGGCTCGGCTTTCTCAATGCCGCCGGCCCCGTGGCCGGCGGGGAACGCCACCTCTTCATGGTCGTTCTGGCGGTGTGCATCTTCGTTGCGGGACCGGTGCTGCTGTTGACGCCGATCATCGCCTGGCACTACCGGCTCTCGAACAGCAAGAGCGCCTACAGGCCCGATTGGGATTTCTCCTGGCCCCTTGAAGGGCTGATCTGGATCCCCCCTGCCGGCATCGTGGTCGGGCTCGCCTTTCTGCTTTGGCCGGATACCCACGCGTATGATCCGTATGCGCCAATCGCAGGCGAGCAGCCCGCGATCGAGGTGCAGGCGGTCGGGTTGGACTGGAAATGGCTATTTATCTATCCCGACGCCGGCGTTGCGACCGTCAACCAGCTTGCGATTCCCGTCGGCCACTCCGTGCGCATCATGCTGACGAGCGGGACCGTGATGCAGTCGATGCTGGTGCCGCGGCTCGCCGGACAGATCTATGCGATGGCTGGAATGATGACCGAGCTCAACCTCGCCGCGGACAGCCCTGGAACGTTCGAGGGCGAAAATACCCAGTTCAACGGCGACGGCTTTCAGCGGCAGAAGTTTGACGTCCTGGCGATGTCACCCGGCGATTATGCGCAGTGGCTGGAACGGGTGCGCCAATCCTCGCGGCCGCTCGATGCCGCCGCCTATGCGCAATTGTTCCGCAGGTCGGTTGCGGCGAGCCCGGTGTTCTATTCGTCGGTGCCTGCGGGGCTCTTCCAGACCATCATGGCCCAATCGCGCGCGGGCGCTGCGGAGACGACAAAATGAGCCAGGCAGTTTGGCCGGCGGTGCTTGGCCGCTTCGACTGGCAGGCGCTGCCCTTCGTGCGCGCGTGGGACAATCCGACCGCGAGCGAGATCGTCGGGGCAGCGGCGGCCTCGATGGTCGTCATCGGGGCCCTGTTCACGATTGCGATCGTCACGCGGTATGGCAAATGGAAATACCTGTGGAGCGAGTGGCTCACCAGCCTCGATCACAAGAAGATCGGCATCATGTATGTGGTGCTTGCCTTCGTGATGCTGACGCGCGCGCTCATTGAGGGGGTGTTGATGCGTATGCAGCAGGCAGATGCGATCAATTCGCCGGGCTTCATCGCTCCCGATCATTTTGCGCAGCTGTTCAGCACCCATGGCAGCATCATGATATTCTTCATGGCGATGCCATTCCTGACAGGCCTGATCAACTACGTGGCGCCGCTCCAGATCGGGGCGCGTGACGTGGCGTTCCCGCTTCTGAATTCGATCAGCCTCTGGCTCACCGGGGGGGCGGCGGGGCTGATGATGGCTTCGCTGGTCATCGGCCGCTTCTCGACAGGGGGCTGGAGCGGCTATCCGCCCTATACCGAGCTTGCATTCAGTCCGGACGTGGGACCCGATTACTGGATCTGGGCGGTGACGCTGGGATCGATCGGCTCGACGCTCACCGGGCTCAATTTTGCGACGACCATCTACAAGATGCGCGCTCCTGGCATGCATTTGATGCGGATGCCGCTGTTCGTCTGGACCGCCCTCTGCACGTCGATTCTCATGATCTTCGCGATGCCCCCGCTGACGGTGGCGACGGCGTTGCTCGCGCTCGACCGCTATCTCGGTTTCCACTTCTTCACCAACGACCTCGGCGGCAACATGATGAACTACGCCAATCTGTTCTGGCTGTTCGGCCATCCAGAGGTCTACATCCTGATCCTGCCCGCGTTCGGCATCTATTCGGAGGTCGTATCGACGTTTTCCTCAAAGGAGCTTTACGGCTACACATCGCTGACCATTGCGACGATGGCGATTGCCGTCCTGTCGTTCACGGTCTGGGTGCATCACTTCTTCACGATGGGCCAGGATGCCGATATCAACGCGGTATTCGGCATCGCGACGATGACGATCGCGGTTCCGACCGGCGTCAAGATCTACGACTGGATCTGGACCATGTTCCGCGGCCAGGTGCGCTTCACGGTTCCCATGCTATACTCGCTGGCCTTCATGATGACGTTCGTGATCGGTGGCTGTACCGGCATCATGCTCGCGATGCCGCCGCTCGACTTTCTCGTTCACAACACCCTGTTTCTGGTCGCGCATTTCCACAACATGCTGATCCCGGGGCTGCTTTACGGGATGCTGGCGGGTTACCATTACTGGTTTCCCAAGGCATTCGGCTTTCGTCTCAACGAAAGGTGGGGCCGAATCGCGTTCGGCAGCTGGGTGACCGGCTTCTATCTGGCTTTCATGCCGCTCTACGTCCTCGGTGCGTCAGGGATGGCGCGGCGGACCCAGGAGGTATTCGAGACGGCGTTCCGTCCGTGGCTTTACATCGCCGGCCTCGGCGCACTCGTGCTGCTGTTCGCGCTCGCCGCGCTGTTTGTCCAGCTGTGGGTGAGCATCCGCGCGCGCGACGATAACCGCGTCACCGCGGGCGATCCCTGGGACGGGCGCGGCCTCGAATGGTCCACTTCGGCGCCGCCTCCGGAATACAATTTTGCGATAATTCCCCACGTTCACGATCGCGATCCGTTCTACAACGCCAAGCGCACAGGCGATCCCTACGCCCGGCCTGCGCATTACGAAGACATCGAGATGCCGAAGAATTCGATGACCGGACCTGTTATCGGCATCGTCGGTGCCGTGACGGCGTTCGGATTGGTCTGGCACATCTGGTGGCTGGCGGCGTTCGGCATAGCGGCGATCGTCGGCACCGTCATCGCGCGCAGCTTTGCCCGCGATGTCCACCGCATTATACCGGCCGCCGAGGTCGAACGTACCGAAACAGGCTGGCTGCGCGCTGTTTCCGACGCCACCTCGATCCCCCGCGAGATCGAAACCACCTCGGTAAATCGAGGCCTTGCCAAGGTGGCCGCATGAGCACCAGCGAACTTCGCCACATCGGCCTCAATCTCGGCGCCACCGACGCTGCGACCCACCGACAGGCGGGCAATGACGTGTTCGGCTTCTGGGTGTTCCTGATGAGCGACGCGGTGATCTTCGCGCTGCTCTTTGCAACCTACGGCGTGATGCTGTCCGCGACGGCGGGCGGCCCGACCCCGGCAGCGGAATACAAGATCGGGCCCGCCTTCGTTGAAACGCTCCTGCTGCTAACCAGCAGCTTCACCTTCGGCATGGCTTCGGTCGCCATGAAACAGGGAACCGGGCGCCGGCAGCTGCTCGGATGGATGGCGGTAACGTTGATGTTCGGCGCTGCCTTCCTGGGCATGGAGCTGCACGATTTCGCAACGATGTTCGGCGACGGCGCTTACCCGACGCGCAGCGGCTTTCTTTCCGCGTTCTTTGCGCTGGTGCCGTTGCACGGCCTGCATGTGTTCTTCGGGGGTATCTGGATTATCGTGATGATGCTGCAGGTACTGGTTTTCGGGCTGGATGCGCGGGTCAAGATCAACATCCTGCGCCTGGGCCTGTTCTGGCACTTCCTCGATATTGTCTGGATTGCGATCTTTTCGGTGGTCTATCTGCAGGGGCTCATCCGATGAGCGGGCCCAATGCAGGCAAGGGTCGCGAGATCCGATCTTACGCGATCGGATACGTCCTCGCCCTTGGCCTCACCTGCCTCGCTTTCGCGGCCGTGCGCTGGCCGACCTTCGCGGCGGATACGACGCTGGCGATTGTCTTCGGGCTCGCACTCCTGCAGATGATCGTGCACTTCCGCTTCTTCCTGCATATCAGCCTGAGCCGTTCGTCGCGCGATGATCTTCAGCTTGTCCTGTTCTCGGCGCTGATCGTCGCGCTGATGGTGTCGGGGACCCTGGTGATCCTTTTCAACCTGCGCGAACGGATGATGTGAAGCGTGCGCCTGCTCGGCGCCCGGGAACATCCCAGCGGCGGGCGGGGCCGGCCGGGCTCGCGCCGCGCGTCATTTCAGCGCGAAGGCGGCGACCTGGTCGGAGGCTTGCGGCTTGAGGATGGCATTGCCGCCTGCGACGAAGACGACGTACTGGGTGCCCTTGTAGATGTAGGTCGCGGGGTTGGCGACGGCTGGGGCATCGAGCTGTGCCTGCCACAACACATCCCCCGATTTCAGATCGACCGCGCGAGCCCGCGCATCCATCGAAGCGCCGATGAAGATCAGGCCGGACCTGGTGACAAGCGGCGCACCTATCGTTACCGAGCCCCAGGATTCCGGCATGTAGAACCCCCATTTCTGGACCTCCCCAAAGGGCTTCTTCCACAACAATCGCCCGCTGTTGAGATCGTAGGCCGACAGCGTGCCATAGGGAGGATTCCAGCAGGGCATGCCGAGGAAATTGACGAAATTGCGCAGGTAGAATCCATAGGGCGCGCCGGTCTGCGGATAATATTCGTCCTTCGATCCGTGCCTGGCCTGCTCCGCGTAATCCTTGCGTTCGATCAGCCTGTAGATCTGCGCAACGTAGGAGCTGTTGACGACGTAGACCGCGCTGCGCGGATCGACCGCGCCGCCGCCCCATTCGACGCCGCCGGCGGTTGACGGGTAGGCCACGCTGCCCTGCAGGCTCGGCGGCGTGTAGCGTCCGTCATAGCGCAGCTGCTTCAGGGTTCGGCTGCACTCGCCAAGACTGGCGATGTCGGCGAGCCTTGAAACGCCGGGGAAACGGTCGGGCACGGTCGGCTCCGGGATCGCGGCATAGGGCTGGGTGGGCGCCGACTGCTCGCCGGGGACGTCCGATTGCGGCACCTGTCTTTCCTCGATCGGGTAGATCGGCTCGCCGGTGAGCCGGTTGAGCACGAAGAAGATCCCCATCTTGCTCGACTGCACCAAAGCCGGAATGGTTTTGCCGTCCTTGTGGATGTCCACCAGAACAGGCGGCGAGTTGGTGTCGTAATCCCAGATATCGTGATGCACGATCTGCCGGCTCCACAGCAGCTTGCCGGTCTGGGCGTCAAGCGCCGTCACGGAAGTGGCGAGCGGAATCTCCTGCTTGCGATTGCCGCCGAAGAAATTAGGGCTCGGCGAGGAGACCGGCAGATAGAGAATGCCGTGTTCCTGGTCGATCGACATGCTCGCCCAGACGTTCGAGGTGCCGGTCTTGCTGGCGATGTCCGCAGGCAAGGCGTTGAACGTCCATTTCAGCTTTCCGGTCTGGGCATTGACCGCGAATACCGTGCCGGGAGGCGCTTCCGCGTCAGCCCAGTCCTTGCCGGCCCAGCCGATGAAAAGCGTGTCCTTGTAGACGGTCGGCGGCTGCAGAAGGGAGAGCGGCCATTTGTTGTTGGTGGTGTTCCACCGATTGACGTCGAGTACGCCGCCATCGGCAAAGCCTTCGCATTTCTTTCCGGTGTCGGCATCGACCGCATGCAATTTGGCGTCCATGGTGCCGACATAGACGATCTTCTGGCACGGGATGCCGGGCTGCGGCGCGGCCGCCTGCCAATAGGCGACGCCGCGGGTCTTCAGATCCGGTTGGGTAACGGCCTGCAGGACGGAATGGGTGTCATAGGTCCACTTCACCTTGCCGGTATCCGGCGCAATCGCGAAGATACGATAGAACGGCGTCGAGACGTAAACGGTGTCGTTGACGAAAAGCGGCGTCGCGGACCAATCGGTCAGCGGTATCTTGCCGCTGCCATCCGAGACGTCGCCGGTATGCACTTCCCATGCTTTTTGCAGCTTGGCGACATTTTGCGGCGTGATCTGATCGGCTTGCGAATATTTCTGGTTCTCCAGATTGCCGTTGAAGGTGTACCAGCCGTCGTAATGGGCTGCTCCGACGATCGACGGGGGGGCATCCGTCGGCGGCGGCTGCGGCACAGCCGCTTGCGACCACCCATGGCTTGACCCGGCGAGCGTGAACCAGGAGGCCGTCAACGCGGACAGGATCGGGCGGTTCATATGGCGCCTCGCACCCGGGCATCGCCGGGCGTCCTGTTGGACACGAGACGGACAACCCAGCCCATGAGAGCTACCGCCATGGCCCCGACCAGCCAATTTTCCTCCAGCATATAGGCCGCCAGCCCGGTGCCGAGAATGTCGAGCAGAATGAGGACCACCAGCGCGCCGCGCAGGGCGGGGTTCATTGCGGCGGCCAACGCCAACGCAGCCGCCGAGATGACCATGAGAAACGACGAGATGATTACGAGAAGCGCGCCCGCGCTGCCGTGGATTCCGTTGTCGGTCCGGAAATAATTGAAAATCGAGATGCCCAGGGCCGCCGCCCCCGCCAGAACGAGGATATCGACGCCGGTTCTGCGCTTGGGGGAGACGCTCATGGCTCTATCGAAATCTCGAAAACCTGAAGACTTTCTCGATGCTGCGAAGCAATGCATCGAGTTCCCTTTGGTTCCCGAAAGCGGCGGGGCAAAAGGCTATTTGCGGCGACAAGCCGGCTGCGAATGGGATGCACCGAAAGCACCCGGATGGGCTCGCGCGGCCCATGCGCAAGCGCTTCTTCGATGGGCGCCTTGCGGCGCCGGCTTGCCGATCCTGGTCCACGGTCCGCAAGGCGATCGCTTGAATGGCGCGGCGCACCGATAGGCCTGCCTCGATGGCGTCACTGGATTCTGCCGACGGATCCGGGGCCGCTGGCGGGACCGTCCCGGAATTCCTGAAGGGCGGAGGCGGGCAACAGCCGCGCTGGCTCCATGGCGCAACCTCGGAGAAACAAACCGTCGGCACCGGAAGGAAGATCATCCATCCTCGGGCGACCCGTACGCGCCGTCCTGGCGGCCTTCTTGCTGTCTTGGCGGCCTTCTTGCTGTCTTGGCGGCCTTCTTGCTAAAGCCAGGGGGGCTTGACCCTTGTGGCGACCGGACGTTCTCTTGCCGAGGCCAAACCATGAACATTGCTTGCCGCAACGGGCGCCTGGTGTCGGGCCGATGATCCGCCCCTGGAGAACGTTTTCAGTGGCGCGGTAAAGTCACGGCCGGAAATCGCTCGCCGGTTGGGGGGCATGAATGCCCTGACACGGTCTTGCATGTCCGGAGACGCTAAGCCCGCGTTGCAGGCAAGTTATGGGCTTGGGCAAGAGTGGTGCCCAGGAAAGGACTCGAACCTTCACGGCCGTTAAGCCACTGGCACCTGAAGCCAGCGCGTCTACCAATTCCGCCACCTGGGCCCGGGCCGGTTAGTACGGATCGGTCGCACGCTTGTCAAATTGGCGAGCCGATTTCCAAATAGGCTGTACAGCGCCGGGCCGATGGCGTATCGCGAAATGCCGGGAAAGCCCCGCAATACATCGCATTCGACTGGCAGGAATGGACCCCGATGGCATCGAATCAGGACACGCTGGTCACGGTTTTCGGCGGCTCGGGCTTTCTGGGGCGCAGCGTGGTCCGTGCGCTCTGCAAGCGCGACTACCGGATCCGGGTGGCGGTGCGGCGGCCGGAACTGACCGGGCATCTGCAGCCGCTCGGCAAGGTCGGCCAGATCCACGCCGTGCAGGCCAATCTGCGCTACCCGGCTTCGGTCGCCGCCGCGATGCGCGATTGCCATGTCGCCATCAACCTGGTCGGCATTCTGACCGAGGCCGGCGCGCAGACCTTCGACGCCGTGCAGGCCGGCGGCGCCGGCGCGGTGGCCCGGGCGGCGGCCGCCGTCGGCGCGCGGATGGTGCATGTCTCGGCGATCGGCGCCGATGCCAATTCGCCGTCGCGCTATGCCCGCGCCAAGGCGGCGGGCGAAGCCGCGGTGCTGGCCGCCGTCCCGGCCGCGACGATCCTGCGGCCTTCGGTGGTGTTCGGCCCCGAGGACCAGTTCACCAACCGATTCGCGGCGCTGGCCCGGATGTCGCCGGTGCTGCCGCTGATCGGCGGCGGCCTCACCCGGTTGCAGCCGGTCTATGTCGGCGATGTCGCCACCGCGGTCGCCGATGCCGTCGACGGCAAGACCAGGGCCGGCGCCACCTACGAGCTCGGCGGGCCTGAAGTGCTGACCATGCGCGAGATCATGGAAATCATCCTGGCGACGATCGACCGCCAGCCGCATGCTGGTCTCGCTGCCGTTCGGCCTCGCCAGGCTGCAGGCGCTGCTGCTGCAATTCGCGCCGGGTCCGCTGAAGCTGACCCCGGACCAGGTGGCGCTGCTGCAAACCGACAATGTGGTGTCGGACGCGGCCAAGGCGGCCGGCCTGACCCTGGAGGGACTCGGCATATCCGCCGATTCGCTGGAAGCGATCGCGCCGCAATATCTCTGGCGCTTCCGCGCCGCCGGCCAGTTCCAGAGAAAGAGCGCCTGAAATACCCTCCCGGCGGAGCCGGCCGGCTGCGAATTATCTTCCCATCGCCAGCGCGATCAGGCCAAGCGTGCCGACGATGACCCGCCACCACGCGAACAGCACGAATCCGTGGCGGGTGACGTAGCTCAGGAACGACTTCACCACGATCATCGCGGTGACGAACGAGACGACAAATCCGATCGCGATGATGCCGGCATGATCGAGGCTCAGGTCGGCGCGGTTCTTGTAGGATTCGTAGGCGAACGCGCCGACCATGGTCGGAATCGCCAGGAAGAAGGAAAACTCCGCCGCCGCATGCTTGTCGGCGCCGAACAGCATCGCGGCCACGATGCTGGCGCCGGAACGCGACACGCCGGGAATCATCGCAAGGCACTGCGCGAAACCGATCGACAGGTACATCGGCAGCGGAAACTTGGTGGCGTCGTGCTCATGCGGATCGTGGTCGAGCTGGTCGACCCACAACAGGATGGCGCCGCCGACGATCAGCGAAAAGCACACCACCCAGGGATTGAACAGATAGGCCTTGATGTAGCCGCCGGCGGCGGCCCCGATCACCGCCGCGGGCAGAAACGCCACCAGCAGGCCGATGGCAAAGCGGCGATCCTCGGCATTGCTGAACATGCCGAACGCCACGCGCCACAGTTTGCCGAAATAGAGCACCACGATCGCGAGAATGGCGCCAAGCTGGATCAGAATGGAGAAACTGTTCCAGAAGCTGCCTTCGCCGAGATTGAAGAATCGTTCCGCCAGCAGCAGGTGGCCGGTCGAGGACACCGGAAGGAATTCCGTCACGCCCTCGATGATGCCGAGAATCACCGCCCTCAATGTGTCAGACATCATGAGTTGGGTCCGTTGTGATCGAATTGAACCGAAAAAGCCGGGCTCTTCTCGCTTATTCGCTTGCGTGCCGCAATCGCAAAAAGCGCGAAAACACAGGTTGCCTCGCGCGCGCGCTACGGTAATTTGGCCCCCGCCCCGGGCGGTGAGGATTTCTTAAGCACTGCAAAATTATAGGACTTCATGTTCACGCTGTTTCATCATCCGTTCTGTCCGCATTCGCGCTTCGTCCGCCTCGCGCTGGGCGAACTCGGCCTCGATCTGCGGCTGGTGGAAGAACGGGCCTGGGAGCGGCGCGAGGCGTTCCTGGCGCTGAACCCCGCCGGCACCACGCCGGTATTGATCTCGGAAGGCGTGCCGGCGATTCCGGGCGCCGCGATCATCGCCGAATATCTTGACGAGACCCATGGCGCGGCGATGCAGGAGCGCCGCTTGCTGCCGGCCTCCCCGGGCGAGCGCATCGAGGTTCGCCGGCTGATGTCGTGGTTCAACGACAAGTTCTTCGAGGAGGCCTCCAATCCGCTGGTCACCGAGCGCATCTACAAGCGCTTCATGAACGAAGAGGACGGCGGCGGCGCCCCGGCGGCCGAGGTCATCCGCGCGGCCAAGGTCAATGTGCGCTACCATCTGGCGTATATCGGCTGGCTGGCGCAGCGACGGAATTATCTCGCCGGCGACCAGTTGAGCTATGCGGACCTCGCCGCCGCGGCGCATCTTTCGGCGATCGATTATCTGGGCGACGTGCCATGGATCGAGGACGACGCGGCGAAGGCGTGGTACGCGCGGGTGAAATCCCGCCCGTCGTTCCGGCCGCTGCTCAGCGAATGGCTGGCCGGCGTGCCGGCGTCGCGGACCTATGTGGATCTCGACTTCTGAACACAACCGGCATCGCGTCCCGGATGCGCCAGCACGTCATGGGTCCCGGCTCTGCGGAGCGGCGTGCCGGACGATGCTTCGCATCGCCGGGAGAACGCCGCTCCGCGTCCGGGACATGTCAGTGATGCCCTCGCTCAAGGAAGCGCTGGCCAGTGAAGCACGCGCGCTCGGTTTCGATTGCATCGGCGTCACCGATCCGGCGGCGATCGCCGCGGCGGGCCGGCATTTCCAGGCCTTCCTCGAGGCCGGCGCGCATGGCGAGATGGACTGGCTCGCCGCCCGCCCGGAACGCCGCGCCGATCCGCGCGTGCTGTGGCCCGAGGTGCGCTCGGTGATCATGCTCGGCGTCAATTACGGTCCCGAACAGGATCCGCTGGCGATCCTGCAGCAGCGCGCAAGCGGCGCGATCTCGGTCTATGCGCAGGGCGACGATTATCACGATCTGATCAAGCCGCGGCTGAAGGCGCTGGCGCGATGGCTGGTCGCCCGGTCCGGCGCCGAGGTCAAGGTGTTCGTCGACACCGCCGCGGTGATGGAAAAGCCGCTGGCGCAGGCGGCGGGGCTGGGCTGGCAGGGCAAGCACACCAACCTCGTTTCGCGCGAATTCGGCTCATGGCTGTTTCTCGGCGCCATCTTCACCACGCTGGATCTGCCGCGCGACGCGGCCGACATCGACCATTGCGGCTCCTGCCGGGCCTGCCTCGAGATCTGCCCGACCGCGGCGTTTCCCGCGCCCTACCGGCTCGATGCCAGGCGCTGCATTTCCTATCTCACCATCGAAAGCAAACAGCCGATCCCGCATCAATTCCGCAAGGCGATCGGCAACCGGATCTATGGCTGCGACGATTGCCTTGCGGTCTGCCCCTGGAACAAGTTCGCGCAACAGGGCCACGAAACCCGGCTGGCCGCGCGCGATGCCCTGCGGGCGCCGGATCTGGCCGGGCTGGCACGGCTCGACGATGCGGCATTTCGCACCCTGTTTGCCAAATCCCCGGTCAAGCGCATCGGCCGCGATCGCTTCATCCGCAATGTGCTGATCGCGATCGGCAATTCCGGCATGCCGGCGCTGGCGGCCGCCGCCGGGCCTTTGCTCGACGACCCAAGCCCGCTGGTTCGGGGCGCGGCGGTGTGGGCGCTGTCGCAATTGATGCAACGGCAGCGCTTTGCGGCGCTGGCATCACGTGCCCCGGCCGAGCCCGACGAATCCGTGCGCGCCGAATGGCGGCTCGCCGGGGACGACGGCAGATCCGACCCTTGATTTGACGCCGCCGAATCCGTCATGGTCCCGCGCCATGACCAACCAGCCTTTTTTCACCCGGGAGAGCGACGCTTTCCTGCCCACCGACGCCGCGCGGGGACCGTGGGACCCGAAATCGCTGCACGGCCGCGTCATCATCGGCCTGCTGGCCTTCGTGATCGAGCAGCGTCACGGCGCCGAAGGCTTCGTCCCGGCGCGGCTGACGGTGGACATGTTCCGCCTGCCCGGCCTGGCGCCGATCGAGATCACCACCCGGCTGATCCGCGACGGCCTGCGCATCAGGGTGGTCGAAGCTGAATTTTTCAGCGCCGGCGTCAGCATGGCGCGGGCGTCCTGCCAGCTGCTGCGCAAGACGCAAAATCCCGAAGGCCAGGTCTGGTCGCCGCCGAACTGGCAGGTGCCGCTCCCTGCGGACATTGCGGTCCCGACCGATCCGCGCCTCGGCATGAACGGCAAATGGGCCACCCGCCCGATCGTCGGCGCCATGGGCAGCCTCGGCCCGCGGCGGCTGTGGATGAGTGAAGTCCGCGATCTCGTCGAGGGCGCGGCATTGACGCCGTTCGTGCGGGTCGCGGTGGCGGCGGATTTCGCCAGCCCTTTCGCCAATGCCGGCGACCGCGGGCTCGGCTACATCAACAGCGATGTCACGCTGTACCTGCACCGGCTGCCGGAAAGGGAGTGGATCGGATTCGAGGTGGTGAACCATCACGCCACCGACGGCGTCGCGATCGGCGAATGTGTTCTGTACGACCAGCAGGGCCCGATCGGGACCTCGACGGTCGCGGCGCTGGCGCAACGCAAGCCGATGCCCAGGCCGCCTTCGACGTGAGGCGGCGACGCGGCGGTCTGCTGCCGTCTCAGGGCGTGGAAATCTCCGCCACCGCCGCGATCATCCGCGCGATGTCCTGCGGCCGCGACAAGCGGTGATCGCCGTCCTGGATCATGGTCAGCACCACATCGTCGGCCGGCAGCCGATGCGCCAGCGCGAACGCATGCTGCCAGGGCACGTCCGGATCCTGCGCGCCCTGCAGGATGCGAACCGGGCATCCGAGCTCGATGGCGCTGCCGAGCAGCAGATGGTTGCGGCCCTCCTCGATCAGCGCGCGCGTAATCGGGTAGGGCGCGCCGTAGGGCGACGGCCGCAGCCAGACGCCCTTGGTCTCGATCTCATGCCGGATCTGCGGCGAAAAACCTTTCCACATCAGCTCTTCGGTGAAATCCGGGGCCGGCGCGATCAGCACCAGCCCGGCCAGCGTGGCAGGCCCGGCCGGACGGCGGGCGATCTCGCGCGCCAGCAGCAGCGCCATCCAGCCGCCCATCGAGGAGCCGATCACGACCTGCGGGCCGCTGCAGAAACGCCCGAATACCGCAATGCTCTCCTCCAGCCAGCGGCCGATGGTGCCGTCGATGAACGCGCCGCCGGATTCGCCATGGCCGGAATAATCGAACCGGACGCACGCGCGGTGCTGCTCGGCAGCCCAGCCGTCCAGCGCGACCGCCTTGGTGCCCCGCATGTCGGAGTTGAAGCCACTCAGCCAGAACAGTCCGGGCGAGCCGCCGGCGCGGGCGCGCACCGCGATGCGCCGCCGGACGCCGGGCTCGCCGACCTCGAGGAAGGCCGGATCCTGATCGGATGCGTGCAGCACGGGGTCGGTCATGGATCATTCGCCTTTGGCTTGAGTTTTGGTCGAGCGCGGATGATCCGTCAACGGACGTGGATACCGCTGCCCAGGGGCGACCGCGACGCTTGCGCAACGAAGCCCTGCCCTTTATCTGGGCTGGTCTGAACCATCGGTAGCGGTCGGCGTTGTCGGGGCGTGACCAAAAAGCCTCGCATTTGATGGTTTCGGCGCGCGGCTGTGCTAGTTTGCTTGCCCGTTGGACCTTATTCCTTCACACTATCCCCCTCGTTCACAACCTTGGAGAGCTACCCATTCGCCGTCCCAACAGAGCCCCGCCCGCCGCTACCAAAGACGGGCCGCGCACCAACGATGAAATCCGCAATCACGAGATCCAGCTGATCGACCAGACAGGCCTGAACCACGGCAATGTCGAAACGATCGCCGCCATCAAGATGGCGATGGAGGCCGGCATGGATCTGGTGGAGATTTCGCCCAATACGAATCCTCCCGTCTGCAAGATCATGGACTACGGGAAGTTCAAATATTCGGCGCAGAAAAAGGCCGCGGAAGCGCGCAAGAAACAGAAGGTCGTCGAGATCAAGGAGATCAAGCTGCGGCCGATGATCGACGATCACGATTACGAAGTGAAGATGCGCGCGATGCAGCGGTTTTTCGAGGAAGGCGACAAGGTCAAGGTCACCTTGCGCTATCGCGGCCGCGAAATGGCGCATCAGGAAATCGGCACCAAGCTGCTCGACAAGGTCAAGAGCGACGTTGCGGAAATCGCCAAGGTCGAGCAGGACGCTCGCTTCGAAGGCCGTCAGGTCGTGATGGTTCTGGCGCCGCGCTGATCCGCAAAACCCCATCGAATTAGTCAATTTAGTCTGCAAAAGGCCCGCCGGATGATCCGGCGGGCTTTTTCCTTTAGCCGCGCGTGGCCTGCCAGCTGCCGCTGCAACGGTCTCCGGAAATCACCCCGCTCCACCTGCCCATGCCGGAACTGCCGGCCAGCCGGCCGGTGCCGCTGGCCACCGACAGGCCAACCGATATCCGGACCGACACCATGCCGCCGCGGCTGATGCCGCCGGTAACCTTGCCGCCGCCGGCCGAGGAGACGCGACTGCCCGATACCGCGAAGGGAGCGCTGTTGGTCGGGCTGCAATTGCCCGCTTGGGTGACGAAGATCACATTCCAGACCCCGTCATAGCGGCCGCCGCCCATTCGCGCCCTGCCGGCATCCGCCGGACCGGAGGCGGCAAGGGTGGCGAGCGCGGCGGCGGCCAGCGTCCGGCCCGCGCAGCGAGCGACGCTGAAATCCGCAAAAATGGCCCTCGGCCGGGCTGAAATCATGATTTTTTCCTCGTTTTTGGCGACGCCACCACCGGCGCCCGCCGATAGGTCGGATGATCCGGTTGCGCGGTTCATCGTTGCCAAGCCGGGCCGGCTCTGCCATAAGCGCTGACTTCATCGCCCGGCTGATCAAGGGCTGCCGTGTCGATGCCGTGCCGATTGTCGCATTTACGCAATAATTGAGCACTTTCAACGCTCTAACGAGCATTTCAGCCGACCGGACGCCCTCGCGGGCGCTTTCGTGTTGCGGCAACAGGAGAGCCAAATGCCCAAGCTGAAGACCAAGTCAGGCGCTAAAAAGCGCTTCAAGGTGACTGCCACCGGCAAAGTCATGGCCGCCCAGCGCGGCAAACGCCACGGCATGATCAAGCGGACCAAGAAGCAGATTCGTCAGCTTCGCGGCACCCGCGTGCTGTTCAAAACCGACGGCGACAACATCAAGAAGTATTTCTTGCCGAACGCCTGATCGCGCGCGCGATCCGATTTGAACCGAGCCGCGTCCGCGCGGCGATCCGTCACCCATTTCCATGAAGGAGATCCGTCATGTCTCGCGTCAAACGCGGTGTGACCTCTCACGCCAAGCACAAGAAAGTCTACAAGGCCGCCAAGGGTTTCTATGGCCGCCGCAAGAACACCATCCGCGCCGCCAAGGCCGCGGTGGAGAAGGCCGGGCAATATGCCTTCCGCGACCGCAAGCGCAAGAAGCGCACCTTCCGCGCGTTGTGGATCCAGCGCCTCAATGCCGCGGTGCGTCCGCTCGGCATGACCTACAGCGTGTTCATCAACGGCCTCGCCAAGTCGGGCATCACGGTCGATCGCAAGGTGCTGTCGGATCTCGCCATCCACGAGCCGGCGGCATTCCAGGCGATCGCCGAAAAGGCCAAGGCCGCGCTGGCGGCCTAGGTTCTTGTTACCCTCCCCTGGAGGGGGAGGGTCGACGCAACGGGCGGCGCCTGGCGCCGCCGGTGGCGTCGGGGTGGGGTGTCCTGCCGACTTGCGACGCCCTGCATTTCATTCATCCCCACCCGGTTCGCGTTGCGAACCGACCGCCCCCCTCCAGGGGGAGGTGGGAGCACGGGGCGTCGCCATGACCGATCTTGCTCAACTCGAATCGCAGATTCTCGGCCAGATCGCCGCCGCCGCCGACGAGGCCGCGCTCGAAGCGGTACGGGTGTCGGCGCTCGGCAAGAAGGGCTCGATCTCCGCGCTATTGGCGACGCTCGGCAAGATGTCCCCGGACGAGCGCAAGACCCGGGGGGCGGCGATCAACCTGGCCAAGGACGCGGTCAGCCAGGCACTGACCGCGCGCCGCGACCTGCTGAAATCCGCGGCGCTCGACGCAAGGCTTGCCTCCGAGACCATCGACGTCACGCTGCCGCTGCGCGAAGCGCCGGCCGAGCAGGGCCGGATTCACCCGCTCAGCCAGGTGATGGATGAACTGACCGCGATCTTCGCCGACATGGGATTTGCCATCGCCGAAGGCCCCGACATCGAGACCGACGATTACAATTTCACGCGACTGAATTTTCCCGAAGGCCATCCGGCGCGGGAAATGCACGACACGTTCTTCTTCAATCCGAAGCCGGACGGATCGCGCATGCTGCTGCGCACCCATACCTCGCCGGTGCAGGTGCGCACCATGCTGACGCAGCAGCCGCCGATCCGCATCGTCTGTCCGGGCCGTACCTATCGGATCGATTCGGATGCCACCCACACGCCGCAGTTTCACCAGGTCGAGGGCCTCGTCATCGACAAGGGCTCGCATCTCGGCCACCTCAAATGGATCCTGCACGAATTCTGCAAGGCGTTCTTCGAGGTCGACCACATCAACATGCGGTTCCGGCCGTCGTTCTTTCCGTTCACCGAGCCGTCGCTCGAGGTCGACATCCAGTGCCGCCGCGAAAACGGCGAAATCCGGTTCGGCGAGGGCGACGACTGGCTGGAGATTCTGGGCTGCGGCATGGTGCATCCGAACGTGCTGCGCGCCTGCGGCATCGATCCCGACGTCTACCAGGGCTTTGCCTGGGGCATGGGCATCGACCGCATCGCCATGCTGAAATACGGCATGTCCGACCTGCGGCAATTGTTCGAGAACGACGTGCGCTGGCTCAGCCATTACGGCTTCAAGCCGCTGGAGATCCCGACCCTGGCGGGAGGATTGAGCGCGTGAACAGCGAGAAGGATCACGACGTGCCTGCGGGGAAGCGATCGTCATGAAGTTCACGCTGTCCTGGCTGAAGGAACATCTCGACACCGACGAGCCGCTGGAAGCGCTCGCCGACAAGCTCACCATGATCGGGCTCGAGGTCGAGCACATCGAAGACAAGGCCAGGGCGCTCAAGCCTTTCGTCATCGCGCGGGTGATCTCGGCCGAGCAGCATCCCAATGCGGACCGGTTGCGGGTCTGCATGGTCGATACCGGCGACGGCGCCGCACCGGTGCAGGTCGTCTGCGGCGCGCCGAATGCGCGCAGCGGCCTGGTCAGCGTGTTCTCCCCGCCCGGCACCTTCATCCCCGGCAAGAATCTCACGCTCGGCGTCGGCACCATCCGCGGCGTCGAGAGCCGCGGCATGCTGTGTTCGGCGGCGGAATTGCAAATCTCGGAAGACCATGACGGCATCATGGAACTGCCGGCCGACGCGCCGATCGGCGCGGCCTATGCGCAGTGGGCCGGGCTCGGCGATCCCGTGCTCGAAATCAACCTGACGCCGAACCGGCCGGACTGCACCGGCGTGCACGGCATCGCGCGCGACCTTTCCGCCGCCGACATGGGCAAGTTCAAGGATCCGGCGATCCGGCCGATCAAGGGCGAATTCCCCTGCCCGGTCCAGGTCGGAATCGAGGACGCCGCGCTGTGCCCCGGCTTTGCGCTGCGCCTGGTGCGCGGCGTCCGCAACGGCCCCTCTCCGGAATGGCTGCAGAAGCGCCTGACCTCGATCGGGCTGCGGCCGATCAACGCGCTGGTCGACATCACCAATTTCATGACCTACGACCGCGCCCGGCCGCTGCATGTGTTCGACGCGGCGAAGGTGCGGGGAAATCTCAGCGTGCGCCGCGCCCGCGCCGGCGAAACCCTGCTGGCGCTGGACGGCCGAACCTACACGCTCGACGACAATGTGTGCGTGATCGCGGACGACCATGGCGTCGAATCGCTCGCCGGCATCATGGGCGGCGAGGCCTCCGGATGTTCGGAGGCCACCACCGACGTCCTGATCGAATCGGCGCTGTGGAACGAGATCAACATCGCCCAGACCGGCCGCAAGCTCGGCATCAATTCGGACGCGCGCTATCGCTTCGAGCGCGGCGTCGATCCGGCCTTCATGCTGCCGGGCCTGGAGATGGCAACCCGGCTGGTGCTGGAACTGTGCGGCGGCTCGCCGTCGGAAAATGTCGTGGTCGGCAAGGCCTTCGGCGACGACCGCGTGATCGATTTCCCGCTCACCGAGGTCAAGCGGCTGGCCGGCATCGACGCATCGCCGCAGGAGGTGAAACGCATCCTCGGCCATCTCGGCTTCATGATGGCCGGCCCCGGCCCGGTGGTGAAGGTCGCGGTGCCGTCGTGGCGGCCGGACGTGCATGGCAAGGCCGATCTGGTCGAGGAGATCATGCGCATTGTCGGCGTCGACAAGGTGCCGATGACGCCGTTCGAGCGCGGCGACGCCTCGCGCCAGCCGGTGCTGAGCGCGCTGCAGCTGCGCACCCGCCGCGCCAAGCGCGCGCTTGCTGCGCGCGGCATGGTCGAGGCGGTGACATGGTCGTTCATCTCAAGGCCGCATGCCGAATTGTTCGGCGGCGGCCAGCCCGAGCTGTCGCTGGCCAATCCGATCGCGGCCGACATGTCCGACATGCGGCCGAGCCTGCTGCCCGGCCTGGCGGCCGCGGCGCAAGCCAATATCGATCGCGGCCTTTCCGATCTGGCGCTGTTCGAAGTCGGCCAGGTATTCAGCGGCGACCGGCCGCAGGACCAACTGGTCGCGGCTTCGGGCGTTCGCCACGGCTTTGCGTCGTCGCAGGGCCTGGGACGGCACTGGTCCGGCTCGGCAATGGCGCAGGCGCTCGACGCCAAGGCCGATGCCCTGGCGGTGCTGGCGGCCGCCGGCGCGCCCACCCAGGCGCTGCAGGTCGTCCCCGGCGGCCCGGCCTGGCTGCATCCGGGACGTTCCGGCACCATCCAGATCGGCCCTCAGAATGTGCTCGGCTATTTCGGCGAGCTGCATCCGCGCGCGCTGGAAGCGCTTGGTGCCGACGGCCCGATGATCGCCTTCGAGGTGATCCTCGATCGGATTCCCGATGCCAAGCGGAAGCCGACCCGCGCCAAGCCGGTGCTTCAACTGTCGCCGTTCCAGCCGGTGTCGCGCGACTTTGCCTTCATCGTCGATCGTGCCGTCAAGGCCGGCGACATCGTGCGCGCGGCGCAGGGTGTCGACAGGAAGCTGATCTCAGACGTCACGGTGTTCGACGTCTACGAAGGCAAGGGCATCGAGGACGGCAAGAAGTCCGTCGCCATCGCGGTGACGATGCAGCCGCGCGAGAAGACCCTGACCGACCAGGAGATCGACGCGGTGTCCGGCAAGATCGTGGCCGAGGTGACCAGGAAGACCGGCGGCGTGCTGCGGGCATGAACCCGCTCGATCTGGTTCCGGCCGAGGTCGGCATCGGCACCGCCCTCGCGATTCTCGGCATCGCCCTGGTGTCGGGCACCGCGCGCGGCTTCTCCGGGTTCGGCTCGGCCCTGATTTTCATGCCGCTGGCCAGCAGCCTGGCGGCGCCGCGCCTGGTCGCAGCCTTGCTGCTGATCATCGATTTCGTCGGGGCGGCGCCGCTCGCCCGCAATGCCTGGAAGCACGCCGACCGCCGCGCCACCGCGGTCATGGTGGCGGGCGCGCTGGTCGGGGTGCCCTGCGGGACCTACTTCCTCAGCCGGCTCGAGCCGGTGACGACGCGCTGGATCATCTCCGGCTTCGTGCTCGCCCTGCTGGCGCTGCTGCTGTCGGGCTGGCGCTACCGCGGCAAGGACCATGCCGCGATTGCGATCGGCATCGGCGGCGTGTCCGGCTTCTGCAGCGGCCTCGCCCAGACCGGCGGGCCGCCGATCGTGGGCTACTGGCTCGGCCGTCCGGTCGCCCCGGCGATCGCGCGCGCCAACATCCTGTTGTTTTTTGCGGCGTCCGATTTCTTTTCGGTCGTGAGCTATGCCGCGAGCGGACTGATCACGTCGGATGCAATCCGGTTTTCGCTTCTGGTCGGCCCGGTCTATGGCATCGGCGTCTGGCTCGGCGCCGCCTGCTTCGGCCGCGCCGGCGAGGCGCTGTTCCGCGGCATCTGCTATGTGCTGATCGCAGCCGCCGCCATTATCGGCCTGCCGGCACTGGACGGCGTGCTGCGCTAGCAGCACACAACGAACAAAACCGAGGGAGAAGGCTCCATGATCGAACGCCGTGATATCCTCAAACTCGCGCTCGGCAGCGCCGCCGCGCTGGCCGCGCCGGCGGTGCTGGCGCGGGCCGCGGAACAGCCGCGCAGCAAGATCGTGTTTCTCGGCACCAAGGGCGGACCGCGGATCGCCCTCACCGCCGCCAATCCCGCCAACCTCGTCGTCGTCAACGACACCCCGTTCGTGATCGATTGCGGCGCCGGGGTCAGCCGCCAATTGCTCGCCGCCGGCGTGCCGCTGCCGTCGGTGAAATACATCTTCATCAGCCATCACCATTCCGATCACAATCTGGAATACGGCAACCTGTTCTACAACGCCTGGGCCGCCGGCCTGTCGACGCCGGTGCATTCGTTCGGCCCCGTCGGCCTCGAGGCGATGACGAGGGCCTATTGGGAGCTGAACAAGTTCGATGTCGAGACCCGGATCGAGGATGAGGGCCGCCCCGATCCGCGTCCGCTGCTGATCGCCCGCGACATCCCCGGAGACGGCGTGGTGCTGCAGACCGCGGACGTCAAGGTGACGGCGTTCCGCACCCCGCACCCGCCGATCACGGATAATTTCGCCTATAAGTTCGAGACGCCGGACGGCACCATCGTGTTCTCCAGCGACACCGCCTATAATCCAAAACTGGCGGAATTCGCCGCCGGCGCCGACGTGCTGGTGCACGAATGCCTGTATCTGCCCGCGGTCGACCGCCTGGTGCTCAAGACCAAGAACGGCGCGACGCTGAAGAAGCATCTGCTGGCGAGCCACACCACCACCGAGGACGTCGGCCGCATCGCCGCGGCTGCCGGCGTCAAGGTGCTGGCGCTCAGCCATTTCGTGCCGGGCGACGATCCGCAGGTGACCGACGATGACTGGACCGAGGGCGTCAAAAAGCATTATTCCGGCCGCATCATCGTCGCCAAGGACCTGATGCAACTGGCGCTGCCGGTGTAGGATCCGGCCGACCGGTCAATTGTCGGGTACGAGCAGATCGAGCGGCACCTTCAGCACATTGGCGATGAGTCGAAGGGCCGCCGCGGTACCCGTGCGCCTGCCGTTTTCAATATCCGAAATATGGCTTTGGCTCAGATTTGTCTCGAAGGAGAGATACATCTGCGTGATGTCGCGCCATTCCCGCAGGACTCGAACGGGATGCTCGCCATTGGCCAACCGATTCACAAGGTCTTTCGGGAGCAACGGATCACCGTCGGCAATCTCGTGCCGCGCTCTGGCGACCAGCCGCACGGTACCTGCATCTTCATCGGCCTCCGATGCCTTTGCGATTAACGCCTCATAGTCTTTGCGCGGAAGAATCGCGACTTCGCCACGTGGCGTTTTCTGAAATCGAACACTCATGGCATCCTCTCAGTCACCTATCTCTCGCCGATGTCCCACCGCGGCCACAACGATTGTTCCTTGATCCTCGAAGAAGATCACTCGCCAATCATCGACGCGAAGCCGCGACCCATCGCGTCCTTTAAGGCGCTTCACATCGCCATGCCCGGTCGTTGCAAACTTCGTTAGGCTTGCGTCGATGCGACGGCGCACATCGGACAAGAGCCTGGTCCATCGGCGCGTGCTGGTGGCGGTGAAGACAATCGGCTTCATTCCAGAGTACCGCAGTTCGCGATATTCCGGCCAATATGCCGTCGTCAGATCGCGCCAGGCATCGAGCGGGAAGGCGCTGTTGCCAACCGCCCGACCACGGCGGCGTCAGTTGATCGGCGCTCCCGGCAGCGCGGATCTGGCCGGTGCCGTGCGGCGCCTGCGTCTTGCCACCGGCGCCGGCGCCGCCGGTTCGCTGTCGCGCAGCGCGCCGATCCGGCGCAGCGCCGCCTCGGCCGCGCGCTCGCCGCTTTCCCAGGCGCCGTCGACCGTTCCCCACAGCGTCTCGTGGGTGGCCTCGCCGGCAAGGAACATGCAGCCGACCGGCTCGGTCAGGATCCTGCGCGAGGGCTGCCCGCCCGGCATGGCCGCCGACATCGCGCCGAGCGCGAACGGCGCGGCGTTCCAGCGGGTCGCGCTGGATTTCTTGACCGCGGAAGCCACCTCGCTGCCGAACAATCGGGAGAGCCATTCCACCGCGAAGGCCACCATCGCCGGTTCGCCCTGGCTGGACAGATCGCGGCCGAACGAGCCTGCGACATCGATCGTGCACAGCGAAGACGAACCGATATTGGCGAACAGCAGCGCGGTGCGGGTGGAATTGCTCTGCTCGATGATGACGTCGTCGCGCGACAGCCCGAGCGGATTGCCCGGGAGCTGCAGCGCGATGCGGTCGTAGCTGCCGAGGCTCAGTTTTTCCGCGGCATCGAGCTGGCGCTTGGGCAGGTCCGGCGTGAACTTGATCTGGCCGGCGGCCAGCACGTTGCTCGATACCGTGACGATGGCGGCGCGCGCGGCGATCCGTCCCGCCGGCGTTTCCACGGTGACGTCGCGGCCGCTCCAGCTGACGCGGCTGGCGGGGGTCGAGAGCGCCAGCGGGATCTCCTCGCCGAGCCTGCCGATCAGTGTGCCCAGGCCCTGGCGGCAGGCGATCGCGGCGCTGCGGTCCTGGCCCTTTGCCTTGTCCATGACCGAGAGATCCCTGAGATCCTTGCCGGTGGCGTTGGCGCCGAGCACGAATTCCGCGGTCCCCGCCCAGTCGCCGAGGTCCTTTGGCAGCACCGCGGCGCAGGCGAGGTCGGCCTTGCCGCGCGACGCATCGTCGATGGCGCGGTTGGCGCGGACCAAAGCGGCGAGAAATTCCTCGGTTTCGCCGGCCCGGGCGTTGCGGCGGCCGATCCGGATCTTCTGGCCGAGCGGCGCCGCAAGGATGTCGAGCCCGGCATTGCGCGCCAGCCTGATCAGCGGGTTGCTGTCGGGATTGTGCAGCCACCGCGCGCCGCGGTCGAACGGCACATCGAAGCTGGTGGCGTCGGTCAGGCAGCGGCCGCCGATCTGGCCGGCCGCCTCGACCACGATCACCTTGCGGTTCGCGGCCATGATGCGCCGCGCCGCGGCAATGCCGGCGGCGCCGGCGCCGATCACGACAATGTCAGCCTCGCGCGGCAAGGGCGCCGCGCCGGCCGCCGTGCCGAGCGCCGGCGCCATCGCCAATGCGGCGGACGCCGACAGGAAATCGCGGCGCGTGATTGTCATGACATGGTTTCCGGAGCTTTTAGAAATGGGAGAACAGCTGGTGAACTTGCCGCATCCGGGCCGGCGCGGCAACCGTCATGGTTTATCAAGCATGATTGATAAGCCCGTGGCATGAACTAAATTGCAACGGCTTTCGACCATGATAAGGAACATAAAAAGGCGGCCGGATAAGGCCGGGGGCGAATGTCATGGGCGTCGTGCTGGATACCGTCGGCAAGCTGATTGCGGGCTACCTTCAGAAGGAGGTGCCGGGCTACGAGCCGTTCACCCCGAGCGACCCCGAGCATCTGCGCGGCATCATCGAGCCCGGCGACGTCATGCTGGTCGAGGGCAACAACCGCGTTTCCGGCATCATCAAATACCTCACCCAGTCGACCTGGTCGCATGCCGCGCTCTTCGTCGGCCCGATCGACGGCGCGGCCGAGCCCGACGGCGAGCCGCATGTCCTGATCGAGGCCAATATCGGCGAAGGCGTGACCTCGGCGCCGCTGTCGAAATATTTTCCCTATCACACCCGGCTGTGCCGGCCGGTCGGCCTGACCTACGAGGACCGCTACACGGTGTGCCGCTACGCCATCAACCGGATCGGCTTCGGCTACGACACCAAGAACATCCTCGATCTGATGCGCTATCTGATCCCGCTGCCGATCCCGCAGCGCTGGCGGCGGCGCATGATCGCGTTCGGCTCCGGCGACCCGACCAAGATCATCTGTTCGGCGCTGATCGCGCAGGCGTTCGACGCCGTGCGCTACCCGATCCTGCCCAAGATCACCCGCGCCGGCTCCCGGCAAGCCCGGCGCGAGATCCTGCACATCCGCGATTCATCCCTGTACATGCCGCGCGATTTCGACATCTCGCCCTATTTCGAAATCGTCAAGCCCACCATCGTGCAGGGTTTCGACTACACCGCGCTGCACTGGGCCGATAAGCAGAAGCCGCTCCGGGAGGTAGCGGGCGAATTCGGCCCGTTTCCAGCTGCGATCGAATCGCCGGCGCTTGTTCCTGAAACGATTGACGAAGCGGCGCCGCTTCAAGCTGAAGAAGTAGCCGGGACTGTCATGCCGGCCGTCCTGGTCGAGCGCATGGCGATTGCAGGGCATTTTGTAGTGGTCGAACCCGTGCCTGACGACGCGGCGCAGCGCGCCGCCGATCCCGGCGGGAAGGTGCTGGCGGCGTAGCGACGGACGCAGTATGTCAGCTTGTCATCCTGCGGTGAGCAGCCCGCCATTCAGCTTACGCCCGAAGAAGTGGCTTGCTTCGCGGAATCCCGCGCCCAGGCTTCGCGCCGTGAGTTCGCGACCGACGACCAGGTGCGTGCCGCCTGGGCGAACCACGGCCTTTGAATTTACGCTACAGCCCGAAGGCACTGGCCGAGCTGGCCGGCATTCTCGCATACATAGCCGAGCGCTCGCGCAAGGCGCGCGCAACGTTCAAGCGCGCATACAGGCGATCACTGCTCCTTTGCGCAATATCCCCTGTCCGGTCAGCTCGCGAGCAAAGCGGCTTGCGCCGGATCGTGACGCCGCCATGACCCTGTTCGATCTTTTACGAAGTGACCGCCGAGGAAGTCGTGATGATCGGCGTTCGTCACGCGGCACGGGAGCCGGAGCTGCCGCGCGGCAGCCCGGCGCGGGCAAGGCCGCCATAGAGCGTCTCGCCGGGCATTTCCGAGCGCAGGATGCCGCGCACCGCGACCAGTCGCTCGATGTCGATGCCGGTGGCAAAGCCCTTGCTCTCGCACAGGAACGCCAGATCCTCGAACACCACATTGCCGGTGGCGCCGGGCGCGAACGGGCAGCCGCCGAGACCGCCCAGCGAGCCGTCGAGAATGCGCGCGCCGGCATCGAGCGCCGCCGAGGCATTGGCGATGCCCATGCCCCTGGTGTCGTGCAGATGGACGCAGACCGGCCGCGATCCCGCGATTGCAACCACGGCTTTGGTCAATTCGCCGACCTGCCGCGGGCCGGCATAGCCGACGGTATCGGCGATGGCGACGAAATCGGCGCCGGCCTCGAAGCATTTTTCCGCCAGTTTTATCACTTCGCGCGGATCGACCGGCCCCGTGATCGAACAGCCCAGCGCCATCGAGATCGCGGCATTGACGATCGGCTTGTGTGCGCTTGCATCGCGCAAGTCGCACAGCCGCCTGACATTGGCGATGGCCTGCTCGCGCGACCGGTTGGCGTTGGCCTGGCTGTGCTCCTCGGTGGCCGACACCACCGTCGCAATCTCGGCGACGCCTGAGGCCAGCGCCTCGTTGACGCCGCGCTCGTTGAGCACCAGCGCGATGCCGTGGGCGCCCGGCAGCGCCGCCACCGTTCCGATGATCTCGCGCACATCGACGAATTGCGGGAAGGTTTTGGCGGGCAGGAACGAGCCGACCTCGAAATGCCGCACCCCGGCGCCATATTCCTCGCGGATCCAGCGCTGCTTGGCCGCCGTCGAGGGAAACTTCCTGACCAGTTGCAGGCCGTCCCGCAAGCCTACCTCGCGCAAACTCACCCGGCGATCGGGGTAAACGTCTTGAACATGGGTCATGCGAGCCTCGCTGCGGTTTTGCCGGTTGCAGGAAATTGCTGTGACGATTGCCCTGAAGATCCCTGGGAGGATGGCTGCGCGGCAAGTTCGGCGCGGACCGCCTCGGTATCGGCACCGAGCGCCGGCACCCCGAGGCCGTCGCCGATGCTGGCGCCGTTCCACTCCACCGGAAGTGCGGGAACGCGGAACGCGGCGCCGTTGCTGTTGGTGGCGCCGACCAGGCCGCCCGGCCGCAGCACATGCGGATCGCTCAGCAGATCCTCGGGACGATTGATCGGCGAGAAGCAGATGTTGAGCCGGTCGAGGGTGGCGGACAGCTCCGCCGCGCGGCGGCCTTTCATCACCTCGGCGACGCGCGGAATGATCCTGCCGCGAGCCAGGATCCGGTCGGTGGTGGAGGCCAATGCGGGATCTTCGAGCAATTCGACCAGGCCGAATTCGCGGCAGAAGCTCTGCCAATGGCCTTCGGTGACGACGCCGATGAAAATCCGCTCGCCGCCCGCGGTCTCGAAAATATCGTAGATCGGCCAGGCGTGTTCGCGCTCCGGCATCGAGCGCGGCTTGACCCCGGTCATCTCGAACTCGACCATGTGCTGCGCCACCAGGAACAGGCAGTTCTCGAACAGCCCGATGCGGATGTCGGCGCCGGGGGCGCCGGCACCGCCGCCGCGCTTCTGATAGAGGGCCGCCAGAATCGCGATGACCCCGAACATGCCGCCCATGATGTCGTTGGCCGAGGAGCCGACCCGCTGCGGCCGGTCCACCGTTCCGGTCATGGCGGCAAGCCCCGACATCATCTGCACCACCTCGTCCAGGGCCGGACGGTGCTCATAGGGACCGGACAGAAAACCCTTGTGGCCGGCGACGATCAGATGCGGATGCCGCGCGCGCAGCGCCTCGCTGCCGAGCCCCTGCCTTTCCAATTGCCCGTCGCGGAAATTCTCCAGGAACACGTCGGCGCTGGCCAAAAGCCGATGCATGGTTTCGCGGTCGTCGGCGTTGGCAAAATCCAGCACCACGCTGCGCTTGCCGCGGTTGAACAGCGGAAAGAACGAAGTTCCCATGCCGCCCAGGCTGCGGGTCTTGTCGCCGGCGGGCGGCTCGACCTTGATCACCTCGGCGCCGAGCTGCGCCAGGATCATGCCGCAGGCCGGACCCATCACCATATGGGTCATCTCGACCACCCGCACCCCGGTCAACGGCAGGTCTGGCGCGGTCATCGGCATCTCCGGGGATTTTCTGGACTTCCGTAGAACAAATCAGGCTTCCGGGCGCTACCGGTTGAACACAGTCCCTCGAACGAGGCCTTCGAGGTTCCCGAGCGCTGGCGGAAGCTGAATTTACGACGCCGCTGTTAGAACGCAAGCGCGCGGCGGCAAACCTGTCGCACGGGGAAGGAGCCGTGGCGCGCGTCACGGGCGCCGCTCTGTCAAGATTCCGCCCTCGCGGAGCACCACCACCGCGCCCGTGCCGTCAGAACGGCAGCGCGACGTCGTATTTGATCTCCTTCAGGATGACATTGGTCCTGACATGGCGAAGGCCGGGGATCTTGAACATGAAGTCGTCGAGGAATCGGTTGTAGGCGGCCATGTCGCTGACCACGACCCGCAGGTGATAGTCGGCATCGCCGGTGGTCGCGAAACATTCCAGCACCTCCGGCCGCCGCCGCACCCGCGACACGAATTGCGTGACGAACTTCTCGTCATGGCGGTCGAGCGAAACATGCAGGATGGCCGACATCGAGAACCCGGCCTTCTCGCGGTCGACCAGCGCGGTGTAGCGGGCGACGATTCCCGTGGTCTCCAGCGCATCGACCCGGCGCCAGCAGGCCGAGGCGGACATGCCGACGCGATCCGCCAGTTGCTGGTTGCTCTGCCGGCTGTCTTTCTGCAGCTGCGCCAACACCTTTCCGTCCAGTTCGTCGATCATGCCGCCGGTTTCCCGTTTTGGATATTTTATCCGAACAATAGTCATAGCGCGGATGATTCTACCCGAAAACGGATATTTTGCGGGAAATATGGATATTCTGACCGCCTGAACCGACAGATACTTTGCCGGGTGGAGCGATTCCATGAAACGCATCGGTTCAAACTCTCGGACCTCATCCTGAGGAGCCCAGCGAAGCTGGGCATCTCGAAGGATGGCAGCCTGGCACGGCCGTCGCCCGCGGCCCATCCTTCGAGACGCGCGCGAAGGGCGAGCTCCTCAGGATGAGGCCGGTGATTGCTTCACCACCCCCTCAGGATGGAGTTGGCGGGGATGCCGAGATGATCCTGACCTCGAAGGAAAAGAATTAGGAACACCCACATGTCAGAAACATCCGACGCAGCGCCCGCGATCCTCGACCGCTATTCGCTCGGCGACCGCTACACCAAGGCGTCGGGGCGGGTGTTCCTGACCGGCACCCAGGCGCTGGTGCGCATCCTGATCGATCAGCGCGACCGCGACATCGCCGACGGCATCGACAGCGCAGGCTTCGTGTCCGGCTATCGCGGCTCGCCGCTGGGCGGCGTCGACCTGGAACTGTGGCGGGCGCAGCAGGCGCTGAAAGATCGGCGCATCGAGTTTCTTCCCGCCATCAACGAAGACCTGGCGGCGACCGCGGTTTTGGGATCGCAGCAGGTCGAGACCAATCCGAACCGCGAGGTCGGCGGCGTGTTCGGGCTCTGGTACGGCAAGGGACCCGGCGTCGATCGCTCCGGCGACGCCCTGAAGCACGGCAATGCCTACGGTTCCTCGCCGAACGGCGGCGTGCTGGTGGTGGCCGGCGACGACCATGGCTGCGTTTCGTCCTCGATGCCGCACCAGTCCGATGTCGCCTTCATGGCCTGGTTCATGCCGACGCTCAATCCGGCCAGCGTCGCCGAATACCTTGCCTTCGGCGAATACGGCTATGCGCTGAGCCGGTTTTCCGGGATGTGGGTCGGCTTCAAGGCAATTTCGGAAACCGTGGAATCCTGCGCCTCGGTCGAACTGGCGGCGCGCCGGCATTTCGTCAGGCCAGACATCGCGCTGCCGCCGGGCGGGCTGCATTATCGCTGGCCGGACCTGCCCGGTCCGCAGATCGAGACGCGGCTGGAGTTCAAGAAGAATGCGGTGCTGGCCTTCGCGGCGGCCAACCCGATCGACCGCAGGATCTACGACATTGCCGAGGCGAGCTACGGCATCGTCACGACCGGCAAGGGTCATCTCGATCTGATGGAAGCCCTGCAACTGCTCGGGCTTACCGAGGCCGAATGCCGTCGGCTCGGCATCGATATCTACAAGGTCGGCATGGTGTGGCCGCTAGCCCATCGCGGCGCGCTGGAATTCGTCCGCGAGAAGCGCGAGATCCTCGTGATCGAGGAAAAGCGCGGCATCATCGAAAGCCAGTTCAAGGAATATTTCTACGACTATCCCGGCCACAAGCCGGAGCGGATGGTCGGCAAGAACGACGAGAACAACGCGCCGCTGGTGCCCTGGGTCGGCGAACTCTCGCCGCGGCTGCTGGCGCCCATCGTCGCGGGGCGGCTGGATGCGATCTTTCCCGGCCTCGATCTGCGGGCGCGGACCGCAAGGCTCGCGCCGCAGCATTCCGCGCCGATCGATATTTCAGGCGCGACGCGGACGCCCTATTTCTGCTCCGGCTGCCCGCACAACACCTCCACCAGGGTGCCGGAGGGCTCGCAGGCGCTGGCCGGCATCGGCTGCCATTTCATGGCAAGCTGGATGGATCGCGACACCTCCTCGCTGATCCAGATGGGCGGCGAAGGCGTCAACTGGGCCGCCTCCTCGCGCTTCACCGGCCGCAACCACGTGTTCCAGAATCTCGGCGAAGGCACCTATTTTCATTCGGGCTCGATGGCGATCCGCCAGGCGGTGGCCGCCCGCACCAACATCACCTACAAGATCCTGTTCAACGACGCCGTCGCCATGACCGGCGGCCAGCCGGTCGACGGACCGATCAGCGTCGACGGCATCGCCCACGAAGTCCGCGCCAATGGCGTGGCGCGGATCGCCGTGGTGTCGGACCAGCCGGAGAAATTCGAGCCCGGCGATTTTCCCAAGGGGACAACGTTTCATGCGCGCGCCGATCTCGACGCCGTGCAGCGCGAATTGCGCGACATTGCCGGCGTCACCGTCCTGATCTACGAGCAGGAATGCGCCACCGAGAAACGTCGCCGGCGCAAGCGCGGCCAATTGGCCGATCCGCCCAGATTCGCCTATATCAACGATCTGGTGTGCGAGGGCTGCGGCGACTGCTCGGTGGAATCCAACTGCCTGAGCGTCGAGCCCAGGGAAACCCCGTTCGGCCGCAAGCGCCAGATCAACCTGTCCTCCTGCAACAAGGATTTTTCCTGCCTCAACGGGTTCTGCCCGAGTTTTGTCACGGTCGAGGGCGCGACCCGCCGCAAGAAATCGGCTGCAGACATCGACCTCGTGGCACGGGCAAAATCCCTTGCCGAACCGGTGCCGGTCGAGCTCAAGGCGCCCTTCAACCTGCTGGTCACCGGCGTCGGCGGCACCGGGGTGATCACTGTCGGCGCGCTGGTGACGATGGCCGCGCATCTCGAAGGCAAGGGCGCCTCGGTGCTCGATTTCACCGGCTTCGCGCAGAAATTCGGCCCCGTGATGAGCTTTATCCGGCTGGCCGAACGTCCCGACGACATTCACCAGGTTCGGATCGATCGGGGCGCCGCCGACGCCCTGATCGGCTGCGACATCGTCGTCAGTTCCTCGGCCAAGGCCTCGGCAACCTACGGTCCGGCGATGCGCGCCGTCATCAACCTCGCGGAGATGCCGACCGGCGACATCGTGCGCCATCGCGACGCGGATCTTGCCGCTGCCGGGAGGCTGCAGGCCATCGCCGATCGCATCGGGGCTGAAAATATCAGCAGTTTCGACGCCAACCGGATTTCCGACGCGCTGTTCGGCGACACCGTCTACGCCAATGTGATCATGCTAGGCGCCGCCTGGCAGCAGGGCCTGGTTCCAGTCTCGGAAGCAGCCTTGCTGCGGGCGATCGCGCTCAACGGTGTCGCCGTCGAGCAGAACAAGCAGGCCTTTGCCTGCGGGCGCCTCGCCGTCGCCGATGCGGCTTTCATTGCGGCCCAGCTCGCACCGGCGTCGGTCGAGGAAAGCCTGGACCAGCTGATCGGGCGCCGCGCCGACTTCCTCACCGCCTATCAGGACCGCGCCTATGCCGAGCGCTACCGCGACTTTGTCGCCGGCGTGGCCGCCGCCGAACAGCGCCTGGTCCCCGGTTCGCAAGCCTTGACGTCAGCGGTCGCCCGGTCGCTGTTCAAGCTGATGTCCTACAAGGACGAGTATGAGGTGGCGCGGCTGCACACCGCGACCGGGCTGCGGGAGCGATTGCAGCGCGAATTCGAGGGCGATTTCAGCATCAACTATCACCTGGCGCCGCCGCTGTTGCCGGTGGGCAAGGATGCGCGGGGCCGGCCGCTGAAGCGGCAGTTCGGGCCGTGGATCGAGCCGGTGTTTGCCCTGCTGGCGCGGCTGAAGACGCTGCGCGCCACGCCGTTCGACATCTTCGGTTATGCGGCCGAGCGGCGGATGGAACGGGACCTGATCCCGTGGTATGAGCAACTGGTGAAGGGCCTGCTGCCGCTGCTGCGGGCCGCAACGCTCGACCGCCTGGTCGAGATCGCCGCGCTGCCGATGGAGATACGCGGATACGGTCCGGTCAAACAGGCGGCCGCCGAACAGGTGAAGGCGAAGGTCGAGAGCCTTCGCGCCGCGGCAGCGCTGCGGTAACAAATGCGCCGTCGCAACACAGGGATCGCACTATCATGCTCGACGCCGCCGTCAAGGCGCTTTCGCAAATCCTCTCCCCGCCGATGCGATCCATCCTGTGGCGATCGATCGGGTTGGCGCTGGCACTGATCGCGGTGCTGGCGATCGGCCTGCAGCGGCTGTTGAGCTGGCTTGCGGTCTATGGCGAAGGCTGGGCCGACGCCACGCTCAGCCCGGGCTTCCACACCCCGCTGCATGTTCTGTTCTGGATCGTGTCGATCGCCGCTGGCCTCGGCGTGGTGTTCGGCGCGGTGTTCCTGATGCCCGCGATCACCTCGCTGGTGGCGAGCGTGTTCGTCGACGAGGTCGCCGACCATGTCGAGCGCGAATATTATCCGGCGGAGCGGCCCGGCGTGGCGCTGCCGCTCGGCCTTGCCATCACCGAGGGCGTCAAGACCGCGCTGTTGACCATCCTGGTCTATCTGATCGCGCTGCCGTTCGTGTTCGTGGCCGGCGCCGGCTTCCTCGCCTTCTTCATCGCCACCGCCTGGCTGCTCGGCCGGGAATATTTCGAACTGGCGGCGATGCGGTTTCGCACCCCTTCGGAAGCCAAGGCGATGCGCAGGCAGAATGCGGCGACGATTTTCACCGCCGGGCTGGTGATCGCGGCCTTCGTGTCGATCCCGGTGGTCAACCTGGCGACGCCGCTGTTCGGCATGGCGTTCATGGTCCACTTGCACAAGCGGCTGTCCGGTCCGCGGCGCGAACTGATCGAGCCGCAGCCACGGCAGGAAATTTCGGCGCGGTGATGGGGGGGTCGGGGTCCTTGGTCAGCGGCGGGCACTGTCCGCGCGTGAATCCTGCGATTTTGCGCGTTGGTCGAACGAGGCGTCGCTGCGACCTAAGCAGGGCGCCCGAGCGTGAGCGCGGTTGCGCTCCTCGCAGCGGCGCGCAGTGTCGCGCACGGAAGTAGGGGCCCGTTTGTCCGAGGCCACGGCCCCACCAAGGAACTTTTTGACCGGCGTCTATCGATAATCCCGGAGTTAGGCCATAACCTGCAACGCGGACATACGGCGTTGTTTCGGGGGCGAGAGCATGGCGCACGGCTTGGGGTTCATCGCGCGGCATAATCTCTGGTCAGCGGACCAGAAGCGACGCGCCGAGGAAATCAAGGCCCAGGTTGAAAAGGACAATATCGAGTTATTCAGGATCGCCTGGGCGGATCCCCATGGCGCTTCTCGCGCCAAAACGGTCACCCTCCCGGCGTTTTTGGGCGCTCTCGAGGACGGCTACAACATCAACGTCGCCACGATGACGCTCGACGCTTCCGGCGCGAGAACCTTTGCATCGTTTACGCAAGGGGGCGGAATGAATCTGCCGGAAATGACTGGCTCGCCCAATCTGATCGTCGTGCCGGATCCGTCGACATTCCGCATTTTACCTTGGGAACCCGGCGTTGCCTGGATACTTGGCGACGAATATTTCACCTCGGGCAAAGGTTTCCACTTCTCTCCCAGGCGCCTGCTCCGCGACCAGCTGGACAGGCTGAACGCACGCGGCATGCGCTGCGTGATCGGGCTGGAAGTCGAATGGTATCTGCTCGGACTGGCGGAAGATCATCTTTCGCACGAGGATATCGGCGCGCCGGGCGTCAAGTCACGCGCCCCCCGCACCTATCCGGTCGAGCCGGGCTATTCGTTCCATTCCGAAACCAATATGGACGCCATTCACGCTCCCGTTGCAGCGATTGCCAAATCGCTGCAAGCCCTTGGGTTGCCCTTGCGGTCCATCGAAAAGGAATGGGGGCCCGGTCAGATCGAGTGCACCTTCGCCCCTCGCGATGCGCTCGAGGCCGCCGACAACCTGGTCCTGTTCCGTTCCGCAACGCGTCAGGTCTGCCGTCGGCTGGGCTTTCTGGCAACGTTCATGTCCAGGCCGGCCCTGAAGGGCTTCTATTCCAGCGGATGGCATCTTCATCAATCCCTGGTGGATGCGAAATCCCGGCAAAATCTTTTCGCGCCTACCACGGAGAGCGCCGTCCTTTCGCCGATCGGCATGAGCTATCTGGCCGGTCTACTCCACCATGCCCCTGCGGCAACGCTGCTTTCCAACCCGACGATCAACGCCTATCGCCGCTTCAAGGCCAATTCGCTCGCCCCCGACCGCGCCGCGTGGGGCACCGACCATCGCGGTGTGATGCTCCGCGTCCTGGGGGCCATGAACGATCCCGCCAGCAGGATCGAAAACCGCGTCGGAGAGCCTTCGGCAAATCCCTATCTCTATATTGCCTCGCAGCTGATTGCCGGTCTCGATGGCATCGACAGCAAACTCGATCCAGGGCCGCCCGATACGAACCCCTACGACACCCAGCACACGATGCTGCCACGGTCGCTGTCCGACGCGCTGCGGCTCTTTGAAAAAGATCCGCTGTTCCGCAACGGACTTGGGCAGGTTTTCGTGGACTACTACACGCGGCTCAAGCGCACCGAACTTGCAAGGTTCGAGTCGTTCGTAAGGGAACACGGCATCGATCCCGACAGCGAAGCGACGACTGAATGGGAACAGAACGAGTATCTCGACTTCTTCTAGGCGGGAAGCCGTCAATCGGAGGACATCCAGCATGGTTGCACCTGAGCCGACCCGTGTTGCCAATCGGGCAAACGATGGTCCGCAATTCGACTGGGACCGCCTGGTCCAGGAACATCGCGTCCATCGTAATATCTACACCGACCCGGCGATTTTCGACGCCGAGATGATCCACATTTTCGGCGGGACCTGGGTCTACCTGGCGCACGAAAGCCAGATCCCGAACGTGAATGACTACGTGACCGGAAAGCTCGGGCTGCGGCCTCTCATCATTACGCGCAGCAGCGATGGCAGGCTTCGCGCGCTTTACAACCGGTGCTCTCATCGCGGCACGACCCTTTGTCGCTGGGACAAGGGAAACGCGCGATCGTTCCAATGTCCGTATCACGGGTGGAATTTCGCCAATACCGGCAAGCTTCGCGGGGTTCCGTGGCCGGACGGCTACGCCGAGCAGCTGGTAAAGAATCCGGAATTCAACTTGGCTCAGGTGCCCCGGGTCGAATCATACCGCGGATTCATCTTCGGCACGCTGAATATCGATGCCGCCCCGATCGAACAGCATCTCGGCCCGATCCGCAAGCCGATCGACGAATGGCTCGATCGCAATCCCGGCGGCAAGGTCGTCGTCTGCGAAGCCAACCGGTTCAAGTACAAGGGAAACTGGAAACTGGCCTACGACAATTCCGGCGACGGCTACCATGTCATCTACTCGCACCAGTCGCTGATCGAAACAGAGAACCGGTTCAAGGACGAGCAAACCGAAAAGGGAATGTCGTATTACAAGAACGAGCCGGACAAGCTGCCGATGTACATCCAGTACATGGGAAACGGCCACCATTTCAAGGACAAGCGGCCGGCGCTGGAAAAACGTCCCGGAGGCCTCTGGGCGATCGAGTCGTTGCATCCCGGGATGGAGCATGTCGCCGAGAAACTGCGCGGCCGGTTCGGCGAACGCGCTGAGGCGATCCTCGATCTGGCCGGCTCCGAGCCGGTGAATATCAACGTGTTTCCAAACCTTTCGTTGCTCGGAAATCACATCCAGGTCTTCCAGCCTGTCAGCGTCGGTGAAACGGATTCCGTCTGGTACGGCACCAGGATTGAAGACGTCGACGGGAGCCTGGGCGGCGAGGTCCTGAACGACATCAATACCCTCCGCATGCGCACGCAGGAGGGTTTTCCGAATTTCGGCGAGGTCGACGATTTGACCAACTTCGAGCAGATCCAACGCGGCCTCGCATGCATCGAAGACGAATGGATCTACATGAACCGAGGCCTGGGCATTCCCGATCGCTTCGCAACGCTCCCCGATGGCACGATCAAGGGACCGTCCACCGACGAGCTCTTCATGCGCGAGTACATTCGCGAATGGAAGCGACTGATGACCGATACACCGAACAACAGCATTCGCCGAGAGATCTAAAATGAGCGTCCACGCCAATCAGGATCCGTCGCGCTTCTCCTATTACATGACGGACGCGTTTTATTGCGAGATGATTTCGGATTTTTCCGACTGGCAAACCGACGACCGCGTCGTCGGCGATACGGCGGAACGGGACCAGTTCCGTTCGATTCTGGAAAAGGAAGCGAGGCTTCTCGACCGGCTGCTTTTCGAAGAGTGGCTGGGTCTCTTTGTGCCCGACTGCGCCTATTGGGTTCCCTCCACCCGAAATCAAGGCGACCCCCGGTCAGAGATCGCGGTGATGTTCGACGACCGGCGGCGGCTGGAAGACCGCGTTTTCCGGCTGCGTACGGGCAATGCTTGGTCCCAGGCACCGGCGTCCCGAACGACCCGGATGATTTCCAACGTCGAGGTGTTCACGGGCAGGTCGGCGGACCTCCGAATGGTTCGCTGCAACTTTCTGATCAGCGAATTCCGGGACGACGAAACCAGGATCCTGACCGGCTGGACAGGATACAGGATGCGTTTCGCAGCGGCCGGCTGGATGATTTCAGCCAAGCAGATCAACCTGATCAACTGCGATCAATGCATCCGCAACCCCAGCATCATCCTCTGAGGCTTTGCCCGCACGGGCGGGGCTTTTCAGCTGCCGCTTATCAGCGGGTCGATGATCCGACTTTGGCGCCGTCGAAGCGCCCGAACCATGTCGGCTTTTCCGCCGGGTAAATGACAACCCCCATAACCTAACGCGTCTCCCTTGACGCGACCGGCAGGGTGCTCGCTGCCAGGTCTTCCACTCCGGCAAACTTCGCCCTGTTGGCCTCAACCCATTCCGCCCCGAGCTTTTCGAACAGGATAGGCAGAACCGCAATCTTTCGTCCTCCTTCGATCCGGGCCAATGCCTCGGCTGCCGACGACGGCCATGACGGTCCGGCATCGCAGCCCAACGCCCCCAGCACCCGGTCAGCGGTAGCCGGGATGAACGGCCATGCGACCGTCGCCGCCAACGCCAGCAGGTTCACGCTGGTGCGGACCACGACGGCAGCCCGGTCGGGCTCGTTGATGACATGCGACCATGGCGCGCCCGACACCAGATAGGCGTTGGCGACACGCCAGATAGCGCGGACCTCGTCCGCTGCCTTGCGAAGCGAGCGTTCCTCCTGGTGTGACTTCAGGTTGGCGAGGTGATGGGTCAGTTCGATGGTGAGACCCTGCTCGAGTTCACCCGCCTCTCCCGCTGCCGGCACGACGCCGCCGTATTTCGCGGTGACGAACGCCAGCACGCGGTTGACGAGATTGCCGAACGTGTCGGCGAGATCGTTGTTCACGCCGGCGGCGAACCGCTCAAAGGAGAACGCCGCATCGCCGCCCTCGGGCGCATTTGCGGCCAGCCACCAGCGCCAATAGTCCGCCGGCAGCAGATCGAGCGCCTGGTCGAGAAACACGCCGCGGTGCTGGCTGGTGGAGAATTTCCGACCCTCATAAGTGAGCCATGAAACCCCCTTGATGATGTCGACGGTCTTCCACGGCTCGCCCGCTCCCAACAGCGTGCATGGAAACGAAACCGCATGAAACGGCACGTTGTCCTTGCCCAGGAACTGCAGGTACTCGACATCGTCCGCCTCCCACCACCACTTCTTCCAGTCGCGGTTCTGCGGGTCGGCGTCGGCCCATTCCTGCGTGGCCGCGATGTATTCGATCGGAGCGTCGAACCAGACGTAGAACACCTTGCCTTCGAAGCCTGCCCGCGGCACCGGGACGCCCCAGGCGAGGTCGCGGGTGATGCAGCGGTCCTGGATGCCCTCGCCAAGCCATTTGCGGGCGATCGACGTCACCAGACGTGGCCAGCCCTTCCGCGATGCGAGCCATGTCTCCAGCGCGCCGACCAATGCCTGCTGGCGCAGGAAAAGATGCCTGGTCGGACGCACTTCGAGGTTGGTGCCGCCGGAGACCGCGGACCGCGGCCGGATCAGGTCGGTCGGCTCCAGCAGCCGCGCGCAGTTCTCGCACTGGTCGCCGCGCGCGCGGTCAAACCGGCAGTGCGGGCAGGTGCCGACGACATAGCGGTCCGGAAGGAAACGCCGGTCGTCCAGCGAATAGACCTGGTTCAGCGTGCGCTCCTCGATGAAGCCGCGCTGGTCCAGGCGCTCGAAGAAATGCTGGGTCAGTCTGCGGTTTTGCGGTGATGACGAGCGCCCGAAATGGTCGAACGAAAGGTGAAGCCGGCGGTAGATGTCGGCCTGGAGTTCGTGCTGGTGCGCGCAATAATCGGCGACGGGAACACCGGCTTCCGCGGCCGCAAGCTCCGCCGGCGTCCCATGCTCGTCGGTGGCGCAGATGAACAGCACGTCGTCACCGGTCTGGCGCCGGTAGCGGGCATGAATGTCGGCGGGCAGCAGCGATCCGGCCAGGTTGCCGAGGTGCTTGATGCCATTGATGTAGGGCAGCGCGCTGGTGATCAGCGTCTTCCTGTTGTCGGTCATGGTCGTGTTCCTGGAATTGGTGCGGCGGGAAATCGGCAATAAAAAAGCCCCCGAAACGAGGGCCTGGTCCGATCGCTGCACGCATTCACAGGGCGCGTCAGGTCAACCCAATCCCTCTCCGGAGGCTGGGCGGCGCATTCGTGCCTTGGCGCTGGAATATGTGATGATGTTCACCATGGGTTGGTGCCCATTATGGAGCCGTCGCATCCCGTTATCAAGTGGACCTCAGGAAATGACCTCGCGTCCTCCGAGGCAGCGCGGTCGGTGGGGCGGGATCGTGATCCGCCGTCCTGCCGGACAAAATGGCGGATTGCCCCTTCGGCTCCAATCCGCCCACGCATGAATGGCGGCAGGCACATGTCCCGCGCGACATCAGGGCCGTTTCACGGTCCCGTCGCCGACCAATCGAAGGTCTATCCTGCCGATCAGATCCGAACGACGGATCTCGGCGGCGCTGATCGCGGCCATCGTCTCGCGCAATGTACTGACGTTGGATCCGAGCGACACGATTGCGCCGATCACCACCGCGATCGATCCGAGGGCCGTGACCGGATTTGATCCGAACAGGCCGAGCACCGCAGCGAGCAGCACCGCGGTGCCGCCGGCGATCGCCGCCTTGGAAACGACGATGATTTTTCGGCACCGCTCGGAGACCCCGGCAAGCTCATCGAGCTGGGCTTCGATCCGTGAAATCTCGTCGCCCGGGTTGTCCTCGTCCATCAGGTGCACGATCGGGACCTGCAAGGTTCGCCGTCGGAGGCGGCGGCAATTCTGCGCATGGCTGTCTCCTAACAGGCATCAATCCCCATCGGAAGGCCGCTTCGCGGCGGAAGCGCGACTTTCGCAATCCATTCCCTTGCAGCGATCAATCCGCCGGCAACTGTCGCGCGGCAGCCTCGGCGGTGTCCTCCGGCCGGGTGTTGAACGCGATCGCAGCATTTGGCGCGGCGCGATGGACGGTGTTCACCAGCCTCTCGAAAAGCGCCAGGCTCTTCGGCGGAAGCCTCAGCCCGCCACCGATCACCACGCAATCATAGGACGCGCTGCGCAGCTGCTTCTCGAGCAGGGGAGCGGCGGTCTCATCGGGCGGGATCAACAGGAGATCGCCCTGCCATCCCCGCTCGGCGATTTTCGCCACCGCCACCGCGATGCCGGCGTGGATCCTGGCCGCGTCGAAGCCGGGCGGCAAGGCGGGATCGGAGAAGTCGACGGTTTCGGGATGCTGGCCGACAAAGAGGATGCGTGTCATGGGCTATTCCATTCATGATGCGAGGGTGAAGATGATGTCCCGGGTAAAGTCGCTCGCGGCTAAATTAGTGGTTCGCCCACGGGGTGGCGGCATCCTTTGCGAAGGCGCGATAGGACCGCGGTGCACGGCCGACCAGCACGGTGAACTGCGCGACGTCGTCGGCGGTGGCGGCGGCGCCCTCGCACTCGCGCCGCCTGGTCGGCGCCAAGACACGCGCTTTCCTCGACGCCGTTCAGAAGGCGTTCCCGGAAAGGGTTTTCGTCCCGCCGGCCTGATACCCCGGCATGGCGCTTCCGGTCGAGGGTCCGTGCAACACGTGACCTTCGGCCTATTCGATGCGGATATGGCAATCGAGGGATCGTGTCGCAGCCGGAGCGATTTGCATCAGGCCCGGCTTGCCTTCGAATTCGCCGTCGAAATCCGCAGGGCTCGCGAAGCCGTGCCAGGGCTCGATGCAGACAAACGGCGCGCCGCCAGGCTTCGACCAGATCCCCAGTTCCCGAAAACCATTCCAGGAAACTTCGACCGCAGGACCCTGGTCGGCCGCGTAGCGAACCGACCGGCTCGCGGGCCGGTCGAGAATCACCGCATCCTCGTCAAACAGCCGTTCCGACAGGGCGAGGACTTTCCCGACAATGGGAGTAGGCTCGGGCACCGGCCGCAGCAGGCCGTCCTTCAGCCGGCGGATCGGCGCGGGCTCCTCGCTGGAGAACACAAGCCGGTACGCCTCCTTGCCCAGTCCGGCAAGCAACGGCCAATTGAAGGCGGGATGCAGACCGATCGACGCCGGCAGCATCTCTTCGCCGGTGTTGGCGACTTCAATGCCAAGGTCGAGGCAGGCCTCCCTCAGCGCATAAGTCACCGTCAGCCGAAACGCGAAGGGATAACGGGCGCGGCTTTCCGCGCTGTCGGCAAGCACCAGCTTGCAGGAATCTTCCCCACGCTCCAGCCAGTCGAAACGAAGGTCGCGTGCAAAACCATGCTGCGTCATCGGAAAGGCCTTTCCGCGATGCCATAGCCGATCGTTCTTCAGCCGCCCGACGATCGGAAACAGCAGCGGTGCGTGGCGCGGCCATTCCGGCCCGGCCTGCCAAAGCAGTTCGAGCCCCCGGATATTCTTCAGGGAGCATAGTTCTGCGCCCGCTGCCTTGACGGTCGCCGAAATCCCGTTGCTGCGAATCGTGTGGCTGTCGCTGATCATTTTTGCCCACGCCGGAGACGGTGCGAAGCGGATGCCCGATCATCGCCATCGCATCGACGACCTCCAGGCATCCCTGAATATCCCATGGCCGTCATTGATTCAATTTGGGCGCGGGGAACCGGAGTGTGACGCATACGACGCCCACAGGACCATAAGTCTGGCCCGCAAATCGGGTCAGAGCGCGCCGCACTCGGGCACAAGCGGACGCCGCAGCCAAGCGCCACGCCTGGGCGGGACACTGCTGGCCGTCGCCGCCATTGGCGATCGCCACGGGCGAACTATTCGGTCGCGCGGCTGATCTGCACAAACGCTTTTACGGCAGTCGAGATTCAGGATAGAAACATGCTGCATATATGGGCCGCACGGCCCGAATTCATGTCCGAGTCACTGACCTGATTTATGAAAACGCGTGACGACGCCCGCAGAGAGATCTACCGGCAGCAAGCGCTGGACCGGCTGAATTCGCCGGATCATTTCGATGCCCCGATAATCTTGCCGCAATCGGCCGCCGGCACCGCGTTGGCCGGGCTGCTCGTGCTCGTCGCGACCTCGCTGGCCTGGGCCATCGTGGCCCGTTAATGCACCGCATTCGTCAATACGGCACGCGGATGCCGGCCGCCGGTCCAGGCTAGCCATTTACCCCGGCGAGCGTCTTGAGCATCTGCTGAAAACGTAGTCCCGCGACGGAGACGTTGTCGAGAACGCTGTCATCGAGTTCATCCTCCTCGATCGCCGTGCCGGTCACCGGCGCTCCGGCCTTGTTCCGCTGCACCGTCCCGCGCAGGCGGTCCGCCAGGAAAATAGCAAGCGCCCGGTAGAACCGGGCGGCAAAAGCCGGATCCTCCGCCAAGTGATCCTCGACCTGGGACTTCTGCAGGACGAGCACCTTGGCACCGGAAAGCGCCACAACGGTCGCCGACGGCGGCGCCTTGTCGACGAACGACATTTCACCGATGATCTCGCCACTGCCAAGGGTGGCAACGCGGCCGATGCCCGCCACCTCCACCGCCACCTCTCCCTCCAGGACGATGAACAGCGCGGGACTTTCCTGGCCCTCCTGAATCAGCGTGTCGCCGCTGGCGAAGACCCGCTGGCGCCCGATCAGCGCCATCCATTCGATGTCGCGATCATTCAACTGACCCATGATAAAAAGCACTTTACGCATGCAATTCGTCCTTCAAAAAACCGCTCGTCCTTGCGGGCGGATTACGTTTGTGACCTCGATGCGGGTGCTCAGACGAGCTGCCGCCGCGCATGCGCGGCGAAGCGGCCATTCCTTGCCATCAGGGATTCGAAATTGCCGCTTTCGGCGACTTTCCCCTTCTCGAGCACGACGATGCGGTCGGCGGCCTCGATGGTGCTGAGCCGGTGCGCGATCACGATGCGCGTCACCGCCAGCCGCGTCAGGGTCTCGGTCACCACGGCTTGCGTCCGGTTGTCGAGCGCGCTGGTCGCCTCGTCGAGCAGCAGGATCGCCGGCTTTCCAACCAGCGCGCGGGCAATCAGGATGCGCTGACGCTGGCCGCCGGACAATGCCTGCGCACCGTCGAGCAACACGGTGTGCATGCCCATCGGCATCGCCTCGATGTCGCGATCGAGCCCGACCAGCCGCGCCGCCGCCATCGCCTCGTTCATGCCGAGCCCGCTCTGGCCGACGATGTTGCCGTGAATGCTGCCCGAGAACAGCTTGCCGTGCTGAAGCACCACGCCCATCTGCCGGCGCAGGTCCGCCACCGCCAGCCGCCGGATCGAACAGCCGTCGTAAAAAATGTCGCCCTGCTCCGGCCTCTCAAAGCCCAGCAGCAGCCGCAACAGGGTCGACTTGCCGCTGCCGGAGGCGCCGACGATGGCGACGAACTCGCCCTTTGCGATCTGCAGGTCGAGGCCATCCAGCGCCAATGGACTCTTGTCGGAATAGCGAAACGACACGTTGCGGATGTCGATGTCGCCGTTGAGGTCGAGCCGCTCCGGGTCGGCGAGCGGCATGTCCAGTTCGGAAGCGATGATCGGTTGCGCCCGCTCGATCAACGGCACCACGCCCAGCCCCTGGGTCAGGGCGTCGGCGAGCCCGGTGACCGCGCCCAGCACCTGGGCCACCGCCGCCGACAGCGCCACGAACGCGCCGGCGGAAAATGCCACGGCGGCGACGTCCTTGCCTGGCGCGGCGATCGCCTTCTCGGCATCGGATTTCATGAAGTAGACGATGACCGCATAGATCGCGATGGTGGCCAGTTCCGGAAGCAGCGCCTGCGCGCATTTCTGCAGGTTGGCCCAGCGTTCGGCCGCCAGCATGTGACGCAGCGTGGTGCCGAAATATCCGGTCCAACGCTCGAACGCCATCGGCTCGGCCGCCGAGGCCCGCAACTTCGTCATGCCCATCAGCACCTGCAAGACGAAGCCGTCGAGTTTGCCCTTGTGCAGGATCCGTCGCCGCTCGTGACGCAATTCGCCGATCGTGATGGCGGCCGACGTCAGACCGAGCAGCACGGCCAGTCCCAGCACCACGAAGGCCAGCCGCGCGTCGATGAAGAAGATCGGAACCAGGCTGACCAGGCTGAACACCGCGCCGATGATCGCGCCCGCGCTATGCTGCGAAAGCAACTGGCGAGCCCGCTGGATGCCCAGCACGCGGTCCATGATGTCGCCGACCGAATAGGATCGGTAGAACGATGTCGGCAGATTGATCATGCGGGCGATCATCGCCGGCTGCAGACGGCTCTCCAGCCGCAACTCGGAGCGCAGCATGGCTACGCTCTTGACGCTCTCGAACACGGTACGTGCGAGCACCGAGATGAAAAGCCCCAGAACGATCAGCCCGGCCGTGTTGAGATCGCCATGGGGCAACGCATCGTCGATCAGAAATCGCGACGCAACCGGCACCAAGGCGGCGAACACCGCTCCGGCGATCAGGCAAAGACCGATGCGCGTGAGGTCGTTGCCGCCGCCGATCAGGCCGAAGCTGAACAGTCTTGAAAAGTGGAACGGCGCCACCGGCAAGGTCGGGTAGATCTGCACGGCATCGTCGGCCAGCCGGCCCAGGACGCCGTCATCGACGGCGACCATTGCGTCACCGTGCAGCATGACCCAGCCGCGAAGCTTGAACACCAGTGCGACCGGCACGCGCTTTTCGTCGAGATAGGCGAGCAGTGGCGGCCCGTCGAGATCTTCCCACCCCGCCCGCAGCAGCACCGAGCGGCTGAGCAGCCGGTGGTGCGACAGGATAGCCGTCAGCCGTTCCGGCTCCGGTAAATCGGTTTTCAGATCGCGCTCGAACGCCTTCGCCGCCGGATCCACCGCCAGCGCCTCGAACAGGTGACCGAGCGCCGAATGCAGCGGCTCCGTGCTCGCGCCGGCGCGGAACGGAGCCCTGCGACCCGAGGACCCGGCCAGCGTGCGCAGCGACGCATCCAGGGGATCGGCGCGCCGCCGCGGCGCGGATTGTTCCGATGTTCCGCTCTGGAAGCGCGTCAGCAACGCATGCTGGCACGCCGCGTTGAAGAACGTAAGGTCACTGGCGCGATGGGTGGCGACCTGCCTCACGGAGATCGCGATATCGGTTTCGGCTTTCAGCCGCAGCGCGCCTGCCAGCGGCAGCCACACCCGCTCCGGCACGATCAGATCGCCATCCGACAGCGACGCCTTTCCCCGGATCACCTCGATCCAGAAGATCGTCTTGGAATCGCCCTTGAGGCATTCCCCGGCCGCCGCGCCATCCAGCGTCGGGACAACCGTCAGCGCGTCGCCCCGCAATGGCGCCTCGCTGATGGCGCCGGACAGCGACCGGATCCAGTCTTCGCACGACGAGGCCGCCAGATATCCGCCCTCATCGATAACCTCGATCCTGGAATCCAGCGAGCCGACCAGCAGCAGCCCGACGTGGCGCGTCGGCAACGCCGCGATTCCGAACGCCACGTCGCCCTTGGTCAGCTGAAACAGGTAATGCCGGCGGCTGTCGATTGACGAGTTCGTCCACCGCGAAGACGTCGAAAGCCCCCTCGCGGACCCGGTAGCTTCGTGAGGGATCGTCGAGCAGGATCGGATGGTTGCTGCCGCCGGCCAGAACGGTCGGGGCCGGAGGACTTTCGGGCGAGGACAGCGCGGGCTTCATCGTGCTCAACCGGAATGCGCCAGGCTGGCATATTCGCCGCCTTGCGCCATCAACGTCTCGTGCGTGCCGCGTTCGATGATGCGGCCCTGTTGCATCACGATGATCTCCGAACAGTCGCGCACGGTGCTGAGGCGATGCGCGATGATGATGCAGGTGCAGCCGCGGCGGCGGAGATTTTCGTCGATCAGCTTCTCGGTCTCCGGATCCAGCGCGGCGGTCGCCTCGTCGAGAACCAGAATGGACGGATTGCCGACCAGCGCGCGGGCGATTTCCAACCGTTGCCGCTGGCCCCCGGAAAAATTGCGCCCGCCCTCTTCGACGACCGTGTCGAGCTCGCCGTTTCGCGCCACGATGTCGTCGAGCATGGCCGCGTCGCGCAGCGCCTGGGTCAGCACGGCGTCGGGAATGTCCTTCTTCCACAAGGTCAGGTTGTCGCGCACGGTGCCCTCGAACAGGAAGATGTCCTGGTCGACATAGGCGATGTTGCCGGCGCGCTGCAGCTGCGTCAGATCGTCGAGCGGAATCCCGTCGATGCTGACGCCGCCTTTCCCGGCGCGGAGCAGCCCGCAAATGATGCGTCCGAGCGTCGACTTGCCGCAGCCGGAGCGGCCGACCAGCGCGACGCGCTGCCCCGGCCGGATGCTGAAGTCGATCGCATCCAGCAGTGGCGGCGCCAGCGGATTATAACCGTAGCTCAGCGCCTGCACCCGCACCGCGCCTCGCAGCGCCAGCGGCATTTCGCCTGCGCCCGCGGTCTGCGTCATCGGATCGACCGGATTGCGGAAGGCATCATCGACGCGATTGAGATCGGCCTCGATGCTGCTCATGGTCGTGCTCAGACCGAACACGCGGCCGAGCGGCGCGCTGAAGCTGCGCACCAGAATCTGGATCGCCACCAGATCGCCCACGGTCAGGATACCATGCATCATGCGATAGGCGCCGAATCCGAGAACGGCGACTTCGGTGAGGCCGCCGAAAACGGAGGGCGCGATCGACAGCGCCATGCCGGAGGCGCCGAGTTCACGTGCCGAGTTGAGCGTCTTGGCGTGAAATCCCGACCATTGCGCGAATGAACTGTTCTCCAGGCCCGAGGCCTTGATGCTTTCGATGTTGGCGATGATGCCGACGGTGGAGCCGCCGAGCTTGCCGACATTGGCGCTCTGCTTGTAGGACGCCGCGCGCTGGCGCTTGCGCAGATAGCCGACCACCAGGAAATTCGGCAGCGTCAGCGTAATCGCGGTGAGGCCGAGCGGCAGGTCGTAGCCGAGCAGGATCAGCGCGAAGGCGGCGGCGCTCGCCGCATCGATCACCGAATTGGCGAGATCGCTGGCGATCGCCTTGGCGACCCGGCCGCCGGCATCGACCCGGGTCGCGATCTCGCCGGCCTGGCGTTGCAGGAAGAAGCCGACCGGCAGATGCATGATGTGCCACATGAACTTGCCGGCGCCGACAACAACCAGTTTGCCCTCGAGCCGCAGCATCAAGCTCTGCCGCAGCGCCGTCAGCAGCGCCCGCAGCAGCGCGGTGAGGGCGTACAGCAGCAGCAGGGGGATAACCCAGTGTTCCTGCTGGCGAATGACGATGCCGTCCACGAACAGCTTGCTGAACACGGGCATCACGATGCCCGGAATGATGATGACGACGCTGAGCAGCAGGATCAGCAGCACCGCCAGGCGCGAATTCGAGGTGCGCGCGCGCAACGCCGCGAGCAATCCCGAGGGTTTTTGCGTTCGTTGCAGCGCCACCGTCTTTTCGAAGGCAAGCGCGACGCCCGTAAAGGAGTCGTTCAGTTCCTGCAGCGACACCGAACGCGGGCCGCTCGCGGGATCGCAGATGAAGGCGTTGCGGCCGTCCATGCCCTCGAAAACCACGTAGTGGTTGAAGTTCCAGTGGATGATCAGCGGCCAGGGCAGGTCGACAAGGTCCTTTGGCTCCTTCTGGTAGCCCTTGGCATTGAGCCCGAGGCTGCGCGCCGCCTTCACCAGGTTGCTCGCCTTCGAACCGTCGCGGGAGACACCGCACAGGCCGCGCAACTGCTCCAGCGGAACCCAAGCGCCGAAATGCGCCAGCACCATCGCCAGCGACGCGGCGCCGCACTCGACGGCTTCCATCTGCAGGATCGGCGGCACGGCCCGGCGCCGCGGGCGCCGCAGGCCGGACAGGAATTGGGGGAGGGCCAGGTTCACGCTGCGTCAGCCCCCAAGCGCCGTGATTTTCTTCAGCCACGGGATGACGTAGCTGATCGGCCGGCGGGTCTCGACGGTGACGTCGCCTTCCGCCACCGTGCCGCTGCTCAGCGTCAATGCCGGTCCCTTGCCGTTGGACCAGGCATAGCCGCTCGGGGTCGTCGCATCGCGCTTGAGCACGACGCGCGATGCGAACGGCGCTCCGGTCGGCGCGAAGCTTTGAACCAGCCGGTCGTTCTGCAGCACCGCCATCATGGCCTGCGGCGTCGAGGGAAAGTCGGAAACCGCGGCAACGGTGCCGACGAGGGTGCCGAATTCCTCGCGCTTGACCGTCGACGGCGATACCCAGACGTTCATGCCGACCCCGACCTGCTTGCCCTGGTCAGGCGGCAGATACAGGATCAACTCAGTCCCGGTGACGCCGCCCTCGATGCTCACGATCGGCTGTCCACCCGAAACGCGGCTGCCCGGCGCGGCCTTCCACTCGGTGACGCGGCCGTCGATCGGCGCCAGCACGGCCTGGCGCTGTTCCAGTTGCAGTGCGAGCGAGCTGGCCTGGCGGCGCGCCTCGGCAATGGAATTCTGCGCCCCGCGCAATTGCTGCTCGCGGACGTTGCGGGCGCCGATATCGTCGCCGTCGAGCTGGACAATCTGGCTGCGGGCCTCGGTGGCTTCCTGCCGCGCCGTGGCCAGCGCCTGCTTCGAGCCGTTGAGGACCTGCCATGTGATCAGGTGGCGTTCATACAGCTCGGCCTCCTTGTCGACCTCGGTGTCGAGAATCGCAACACGCGCATCGGCGTCGCTGGCGCGCGATTCCAGCGCCTTGCGCCGCGCTTCAAGGCTGGCGGCGCGAGCCGTGGCATCGGCCTGGACCTGCACGGCAAGCGTTTCATGTTGAGCCATGCGCTCCTTGACAACGGCTTCCGCACTGGCCAGCGCCTGGCTGAGATCGCGATTGTCGACCAGCGCCACGACCTGGCCCTTGGTGACGACCGCGCCGACCAGCGCCGAGATCGAGGTCAGCGTGCCGTCACCGGCGGAAGTCGCATCCAGCAAGCGGCCTCCGGTTGCGATCATGATGCCATGGCCGACCACCTGCACCGGCACCGCGCCCAGAACGCTCCAGGCGATGCCGAGCGCAATCACCGCGACCAGGGCGACCGCGGCGAGCCAGTCGCGCGGCTTGGTCAGCGTGATCAGCCGGTCGAGTTGTTCCGGCGACGACAGCCGGTCCAGCGCCGACTGACGAAAGACCCGGGCGGCTATGCTCTGGGACATGGCAAATCCTTTCGCGCTTCGACCGTGGCCGGGATGTGCGCCTCGCCGTTGGGATCCAAACAGCTCAACTGCATGACGCGAGCGACACGCAGCTCGTCGCGGCGAGCTTGGCCGCTTCGAGGTCGCGAACCGACCAGCCCCCGCCGAGCGCCTTGAACAACGCCACGGCCGCCTGGTAGCGCGCGAGCTGGATCGATTTGAGATCGCCAAGCGCCTGGAAGTAGGTCGTCTGGGTGAGCAGCACGGAGGTCAGGTCGATCTGCCCGGCGTCCAGCTGCTCGCTGCTCATGGCGTAAGCCTGCTGCGCCCGGGTGGCGGCCGCCGACAGCAGCGATTCCTGGCGGCGAATCGTGCGCAGATCGGCCAACGCCGCTTCGACGTCGCCGATGCCGGACACGATGGCTTCGCGATAGGTCGCGATCAGCTCATCCTGCATCGCCTGGGTGCCGCGCAGCTGCGCTGCGAGTCGCACCTGGTCGAAGATCGGAACCGTCAGTCCCGAGATGGTCTGGTACGCCAGCGCCGATGGCGAAAACAGCGTCCCGCTCTGCAGCGACTGCGGCCCGATCGTGCCGGCGAAGGTCAGGCTTGGCAGCATCGCCCCCCGCGCGGCGGTGACGTTATCGGCCGCGGCCAGCAGCCGCGCCTCCGCGGCGGCGATGTCCGGCCTGCGCCGCAGCAGATCGGTCGGGATCCCGGGGCCCACCACCGGCAGGGCCAGACCGTCGAGGCTGCCGCCGCGGATCGTCAGACGGCCCGGCGGGTCGCCGAGCAGGATCGCGATCTGGACCTCGGTCTCCTCGAGCGACCGTTGCAGCTGCGGCACGACCGCGCGCTGCTGCAGCACCAGCGTGTCCTGGCGGGCTCGGTCCGTCGTCGTCGCCGAGCCGGCGTCGACACGCTGGCGGATGGCGTCGGCGATCTTTTCGGTCAGCTTGATGTTGCGCCGGGCGATGGCGATCTGATCGTTGAACGCGACAGCGGACATGAAGAGTGTGGCGACGCGGGCGGTCACCGTCAGGCGGACGGTCTCCTCATCGAACCGGCTGGCACGCAACTGGTTGTCGGCGGCCCGCAGCAGCGCGGCATTCTTGCCCCAGAAATCGATCTCGTAAGTGGCCGAGAGGCCCAGCTGGTACAATTCGTTCGGTGGAAAGGTGTATGCCGGGGGCAGTCCCGTCGCCGTCGCCGCCGCCGACACACGCTCCGCGGTATAGCTGGCGTTGCCGCCGCCCGCCGGCAGCAACCCGGCCACGGCCTGATCGCGGAGCGCGCCAGCCTCCCCGATGCGGGCGATGGCAACCGCGATATCCAGACTGCCGATCTCGGCGCGGCGAACCAGCGCTACCAGTTCCGGCGACCGGAACCCGGCCCAGAAATCGGCGGACGAGGCCAGTTCCGGAAAGTTCGCGCTGGCCGATGAAGCGAAACGTTCCGGCACATTCTGCGTCCCCTGCACATCCACCGCGGTCTGCAGGCAGCCGCCCAAGGCAAGCGAAAGCGACGCCGCCGACAACGATCGCGCCAGGTTCCTGATACTTAGCAACCTGGCGCATGTCATTCGCACAATACTCACGCGAAGGATAATGCTATGGCTGAAACTGACGTCCGCGTCTACCGCGGCGGCAGGGTCGGCATCGGGACACTCGGGAAGTTCCCATCAGGCGACGACCCGTTAGAATGACCGGTTGTCGCGCATTCGTTGTCCGAACCGGCTGACACCAGTTCCAGTTCGGCATCATTGAGTTCGCCCTTGGTCGCGTGGCGAGGATCGCCAAGATCGTAATCCTTGCCGTCATAGCTCAGACGGAAGCCGGATTCGGTGCGCGCCAGTCGTGCGGGCTTCGGCAACGCGATGCCGAAGCGCTCCGCCACCGTGGCTTCGAAGTTTTCGAGCAGGGCGCTCTCCAGGCTTGGATCCGCAACGAAGGTGTCGGCGATGCGGGTGTAAAGATCCGATGCTGTCATGGTCATGTAGCTGTCTCCCTTGGTGGATGTGAAGATCGATAGATCATTCTTTAGGTTAGGTCTTTGGGCTCAGACTGAGTTCCTTTGCAACCACACCGGAAGTCGGACAGTCATCCGCGCCGGCGGAAACCAGCTCGAGTTCGGCATCGTTGAGCTCGCCCTTGAGGGTGCTGCGGGGATCGCCAAGGTCGTAATCCTTTCCGTCATAGGTCAGACGAAAGCCGGAGCCGAGGCGGACGAGACTGGCCGGTTTCGGCAGCACCACGCCGATCCTGTCATTGACGGTGCCTTCGAAATCCTCCAGCAGTGCCGTGACCATCGAGGGGTCGGCGACGACGGCGCCGGCCACCCGGACATAGAGGTCGGCAGGAGAGATGGCAGTCCCTTCAAGCGGTGGCATTTTGACTTCCAGAAATCACATGAAGATTTTGACCGGGCACGAAAGGTCTGGCGACCGCCATCAGGCGTGCGGCAGCCTCGCTGACGAAGCGCCTACTCATGGGTTGATTTGGTCGGATAGGGCTGACCCACAGAACCGCCCGGCTGCGATATCGGACAGTTATAGTCGCTACCGGCCGAAACCAGTTCGAGCTCCATGTCGTTGAGTTCGCCCTTTGCGACCTGGCGCGGGTCGCCCAGATCGTAGTCCTTGCCGTCGAAGCTGAGCCGGAAGCCGGAGCCGGCGCGAACCAGCCTGCCCGGCTTGGGAATCGCCACGCCAAACCGGCGCGCGACGGTGCCGTCGAAATCATCGAGCAGCAACGCTTCCAGAGCCGGATCGCTGGAGACGGCATCGACGATCGTCTTGTAGAGATCGGTGGCGGAGATGGCGGGCTGGACTGTCATTTTCGTTCCCCCTTTATTGTCGGGTGCTGACTTGGAGGCGGCATCACGGACCGCGCGGCGATCCTAGCTGTAGGCCTGCGCGGCATCCTGCGAGGTTTTCTGCTCACCCGCCGGTTGGGTTGGACAATCCCCGGAGCCGCCGGCGGAAACGAGTTCGAGTTCGGCGTCATTCAATTCGCCCTTGGCGGCCTTGCGGGGATCGCCGAGGTCATAATCCTGACCGTCGTAACTGAGACGGAAGCCCGAGCCGACGCGATCCAGCCTGGCCGGTTTCGGCAACTTGATCTTGAAGCGCTCGGCAACCGCGGCGTCGAAGTCGGCAAGCAACGCCTGCTCAAACGCCGGGTCGGCGACGAAGGCGCCGGCAATGCGGGTGTAGAGATCCGCCGCAGTCATGGTAGTTGCGCTCATCGTAAAACTCTCCTGTTTGTGCTGCCACCACGACTGTTCGAACTTCGTTGCAGCGAGTGATCCGAAAGAGCTGAGTTCTCGATCGCTGTCCAGCGTCCAAGGCCCGGATGGGACATAGGCGGCGCATTGTGAGACGGAATCATGCCTTTCCAATCGGAACTTTGCGCCATGCGGCATCAGGGAAGCCGTCCGGCGCGCGCACCACGCCGAATGCCGGCATTGCTGATGGCGCGCGCGCCGTCATTGCTGTATGCCTCGGCTTTCAACCGCCGGTTCGAAGGGCAGTCATCAGCGATCATGCGCGCCCCTCCAGCCCTCCGGTCCCCGATCAGCACTGAACGAATTTTCGGCGATCGCGCCGCTCGTTTCCGCCATCTGACCTTCCCCCGCCTCGGTGCGCGCATCGAGCAGATCGCGCCGCCGTGGTTTCTGATCGGCGCCTGGGTGGACGATGAACCGGCTGGACTGATGATGGCGGGACCGGGTGTCACCGCCGCGGATATGTTGCTCAAGTCTGTCTCCGTTGCCCCGAGCTTTCGCCGTCGCGGCATCGGCCGGCACTTGCTGCAGGAACTCGAAACCGAGGCGCGGGCGCGCAAGGTCAGCCGCATCGCGGCGCGCTTCGTGCCAACGATGAAGCTGGCGGAAGCATTCGTCAGCCTGACAAGCCATCTGAAATGGGAGCGACCAAGGACCGTGTCGTTGAACCTCACGGGGGAGGCCGGTTTGATGGCGCAGAGCGGCGGCGAATGGCCGGGCGTCAAGACCTGGCTATCCGATCCGGGAGAGTTCACCTTCGAACCCTGGCGGCCCCTGACGGTTGCCGACGAAGAGGCGATGGCCCGGCTTCGTGCGCAATCCGCATTTCGCAGCTATCTGGAGTTCACCGGATTTGCCGCGGCGATAGATCCGGCCTGCAGCCTGCACATCCGCCGTTCCGGCGCGTTGCTGGGCTGGATCGCGGCAACGCCGTTCCAGGGCGCGATGGTCGCCCGTTACGGCAATCGCATCGGCCGCCATTATCGAAGTGCCTATGTCGACGAATCCCTGTGGCGATCGGCGGCGCTGATTGCCGGCTACTATCACGCCTTTTCCCGCCAGGGCGAGACCTATGGCAATGACAGCATCGCCACCTACTTCACCGATTTTCCGGGCCAGATGGCACTGACCCGTCGCCGATTCGCTTCAATGGCGTTATCGATGGAAGAAATCCGGGAGGTCGCCAAAACGCTTCAGCCGGGCTGAGGCCGGGCCATTTCCGTTGCCGAAGCCGGATTCCCTCGCCAGCGCAGTCAGCGCGTCTGGATTCTTCCGATAAGCTTCAATAAACCTGGAATGCAACTCGGGGCTCCTATCGACCAGTCGCCGGAATTCCAGGATGGCGGCTCTGTTCATGATGGTCTCCTGCCTCGGACCATCATCGCTCGTGATCGACGGCACCCTGCGCACGCTCGTCTGGATCAAGTGTCCAGCCGGGACGCCGCGCTATCCGGCATCGGGAAGCAATGGGTGACAGGGCCGCCGGCTAAAACTGCCGGAGATTCTCATTTAGGAGTGGTCATGGAACTATCGCGCGGCGGGTCGGTGATCGGATCGCCGACCTGGCAGCCGTTCTGTCCGCCACCGGACACGAGTTCCAGTTCGACATCGGTCAGATCGCCCGACGCCCTTGCCTCGTTGACCGCAGCGATCACGTCCTGCTCCGAGATGTCGAAGCCGGTTTCCTGCGCCAGCGCCGCCAGCGCGGCGGGATTCTGCCAGCAGGCTTGAAAAAACCTGGAGTGCAAATCGGGGTTCCGATCCACCAGGTTCCGGAACTCCAGGATGGCTGCTTTGTTCATGATGTCGGTTCTCCTGGCTGTGGATCATCATCGCCGTGCTCTGCGGCAGCGCGGGCGAGAGAGAAGCGAAAATATCGCGTTCCGTGCAATGTGGATAACATTCGTTTGAGCGTTTCCGCAAGGCGCCAAGCGCGTTGGGACGCAGGCTGCCCAATCAGAGACGGAATGACACTGTCCAAGCCGAACCCGGCGTTCTAGTTAACGCCGACGGCGAGTCCGGCCCGCTGCGGCGCACCTTGTTGGGAGGCCGCTTCGGACTCCCTCAGCAAGGCTCGAGCATGCAGACATCGCCCATCTTGCAACGACAGCCCGGTGCGCTCCGCATCGCTGCGCTGAGCTCCGACGAAACAGCCGACTTTGCCGGCCTGACCTATCCAAGGCTTGCGGGTGAACTCAGCCGGCTGCCATGGCCGTGGATCGCCATCGGGGCATGGCACGGTCAACAGCCGATCGGCCTGGCGCTGGGCCGGGCTGGCACCGCAGGCGACGCCGAACTTACGTCGCTGCTGGTGGAATCCGATACGCGGTGTCGCGGCGTGGGCAAACGATTGGTCGCGGAGATGATGCAAGTTCTGCGGGAAAAGGGCGCGCAACGGCTGACGGCACGGATTGGAGGCGGCAATCCTTCCAGATTGGCGCTCGGCCGCGCGTTGACCGGGCTCGGCTGGCCCGCACTGCAATGTGTGGAACTCAAGATCACTGGTTTCGCCGGCGCGATGGCGGAGCGAGGTGGCCAATTGAATGCCGTGCGCGGACTGCTCCAGGGTGAAGCCGTCACCTTCGACCGATGGAACTCGTTGCAGGCGCAAGATGTCGCCGCTCTGGACCTCCACCTCGCGCAGGCCGGCGTCAACGGCGGCAGTCGCCGCTTTTTCCAATTCGACGGAATGGAGCCGGAAATCAGCGTCATCGTCCGCCGCGCCGGCGCGGCTGTCGGCTGGGTGGTCGGACGACGCTCGGCATCCGCCGTTCCGGCACGCAGCGGCGTCACGGCAATCACCTACACCAGCGGCTACGTCGAGCCCTCGCTGGCGAGGCGCGGCGTTCTGGTTGGCGGCTTCTGGCACGCGTTGACGCGCCAGGCCAGGGTCTTCGGTCCGAGTTCCCTGGCGAGCTTCCGGACCGCAACGCCGCGCATGATCGCACTCGGCCGACGACGGCTCGCCCCGATCGCGCTGGAAAGCAAGGAGGTCTACGCGAGTTGCTGCCAATTGCATTAGTCGGCTCGCCATGTCATCGATGACACGGGTTCACACGGAGTCGTTGCTGCCATGACCGAAACGGTCGTCACCTCCGTTGAAGTCGCCGCAGCAGGGTTGCAGCCTGTCGACAATTTCGAGCACTGGCGCGCTGCCGTTGCCAGCATCTTCGATGTTTCGCCGGCGGAACCCGATTTCAGATCCAGCTTCAGCGCCAGCCTGAAGACCCACAATGCCGGCAATTTCCTGATTGGATCGTCATCTGCGTCGCCCCTGAAGTTTCGCCGCAACGAGTCGCTGGTCTCCGCGGTGGGCGTCGATCACTTCCTTTTCCAGCTTTATTGTTCGGGCATAGGCGAGATCGACACCGAGGGGCGGGAAAGCAAGCTCAAGACCGGCGATCTCGTGTGTTTCGACTTGTCGCGCCGCATGACTTCCTGGGCCAGCGACCTCCATGTCCTGAGCCTCGTCGTGCCGCGGGCGCTGGTGCAATTACCCCAACGGACCCTCGATGCCGCGCATGGCACCGTGATCGACGGCAACTCGCCGATGGCGGCGCTGCTCGGCCAGCAACTGGTCGCGCTACATGACGCCACGCCGCGATTGTCCGGCACCGACCTTCCGCTGGCCACGACCCTCGCATCGACACTGGTCACGGTGGGCCTGTCGGTGGCAAGCACCCGCCGGCTCGAGGATCCGAACGTCATATTGCCGATGAACCTGCAGGCGATACGCGCCTACATCGACCGCAATCTCAGCCATCTCAAACTGTCGCCCGAAATGGTCTGTCGCCACTTCGCCATGTCACGGTCGGCGCTGTACCGGCTGTTCGAACCTTTGGGCGGCATTGCGAACTACATCAGGGACCGGCGGCTCGATCGCGCCAATCTGCACCTGGCTTCCATCGGCACCGGACGCGGCGCCGTGGCCCGGCTGGCATTGCTGTGTGGCTTTCCCAGCGATACGGCGTTCGCGCGGGCGTTTCGTCAGCGCTTCGGCGTCAATCCGCGCGAAGCCATCATGAACGCGGAAGTCCACAAGCGCGACGCTTTTCCACACCTCGCGCGCGAGCGGAATTGGCTGCAGGGATGGATGGAAAGCCTTGCGGTGAGGCACTGAGCGTCCATCCAGCACGGTAAGCATGGTCCGACTTGGGCATCTCGCAATGACCTTATGGCGACGACTCCCGCGGCATCCGCGCACGCCACAATATCGGCAGGGCGAGCATGCCGAATGCGGTCTGGCCGCACTCGCCATCCTGATGGGATATCACGGCGTGCAGGTTTCGCTCGCGGATCTGCGCCAAGAGGCGGGCTCCACCCTGCTCGGATCCACCGTGTTGTCGTTGCGCAATCTCGCGCGCCTGCGCGGCTTTCGAGCCTCCGCGCACCGCGTCGAGCCGGACAGGCTGGCGGCGCTCGGCCTGCCGCTGATCGCACATTATCGCTTCATCCATTTCGTCGTCGTCGAGCGGGTGTCCGCGGATTGGGTAGGGATCAACGATCCCTCCGGCGGACCTCGCAGGGTGCCGTTCGAGGAGTTCGCCGATGATTTCACGGGCGTCGTGCTGCGGTTGGAGCGGCCGGCCGGGCTGGCCGCCTGCGGCCGCTACATCCCGGTCTGGCGGCGCTACCGGCGAGTGCTCGCGCCATGCGCCCTGCGCCTCGCCGTCGCGGCCACCGCAGCCTTGGTTGCGGCTGTCATGATGCCTGCCGGGCTGTGGCTGCTGGCGCGCTCCGCCGCGGCTCACCTCGCCACAGCAGCTGTTTCGCCTGCCGCGCCGGCGAGCGACTTGCGCGACCTTTGCTCAGGCGTGGCCTTGATCGCATGCGCATTGATCCTCGACGGCATCGCTTGCCGCCATGCGGCATGCGCGGTCTCCGAAGCGGCAATCGAGGAGCAGCAGAGGGCGACCGAGGCGGTATTCGCCTCGCCCACCTCGGAGATTCTGTCGCGCGGGCCACAGCAGACAAGCCGCTTCCTGTCGACCCTGCTGGCGTTGCGCGATCCCCGCCCGGTCGTTGCCGCGCTCAACGCGATGTCGTTTCTGGCGCTGACGCTCGCCTGCCCGCTGGTGGCGCCGGTTTTTGGCGGGCTTGTCGCGTTCGCCAGCCTGGTGCAGCTGACCTTGCTGCTCGCAATGTCGTGGCGCCGCGGAGGTGCCATCTCCCGTCACGGCGAAGGCCGCCTGCCTGTCGCCGGCTTTGCCGTTGGCGCCTATGCCAGTCCCGATACCTGGCGGATGGGTGGCAGCAGCGACGTGCTGTTTGGCCGGACGGCAGGCCTGCATGCGCTGGGCGCCGCGGAAGCGCTTCGTGCGGCGGCCGACGGTGCCTCGCTCGACACATTGTTGCGGGCGATTGATCTCGGCAAGGCAATGGCCTGTGTCGGCCTGCTGCTCACGGCGACAACGGCGACCGCGAACCAGGCCGCGCTGACGCTCTTGCTGCTCGCGGCGGCCGGCAGCCTTGCGCTGATTCGCATCGGCGAAGGCCTGCATCTCGCGCCTGTCGTCGGCGCCTTGCATGGCGGCATCGATGCCTCGCCGGTCGCCGCGGTCGCGGCCATCAGGTCCGGCGCGGCAACCGGCCGGTTGTCGCTGTCCAATGTTTCCTGGCGGCCGGCTCGGCTACGGCCGGCGGTCGTCAACGGCCTCAGCGCCAGCGCCTCGCCCGGAACCATCCTCGCCATCAAGGGGCCGCCGGGCAGTGGCCTGTCGACGGTCGCCCGACTGGCGGCCGGATGGCTGGCGCCAAGCAGCGGCGAAGTCTTGCTGGGCGGTGTGCCGCTGACGCAGCTTGCGGAAGGCACCTGCATTTTCGTCGACGCCGACGTGCCGCTGGACTCCGCGAGCCTGCGCGACAATCTCCGATACGGACACCCGATCGACGATGACACGCTGTGCGAAGCGCTGCGCGACGTCGGCCTCACCGCCACGGTGGCCGCACGCGGCGGCCTGGAGCTGTGGATCGCCCGCGAGCGTCCGGCGCTCAGCGGCGGCGAACTCTGCCGGCTTGCCATCGCCCGCGCCTTGTGCCGGCGGCCCGCCGTGCTGGTGCTGGACGGCGTGCTCGACGCCGTGGAAGCCGATCTCGCCGCCGCGATCGCCGGTCGGATCACCGCGCGCGGCATCGTGTTGGTGCTCACCTCCGCCCGCGCCGAAACACTGGCTCTGGCCGACGGAACCATCGACCTGACGGCAGCGGCTCCGGTTGCCGCATGACGCCGCCAAGCCGCGCGCCGAACCGTTTTCGCTGGCGGCCGTTGCGGATGCCGCGCGCCGGCTGGCCGCGGGATGACGCCGGTCCGCTCTCCGTGGTTGCCCCGAACGGCCTGCGGCGCTGGATCGACTTCGGCTGGCGGCGCTACGCCGCGGCACCCGACGATCCCGGCGTCCCCGACGCCGGCATCGCCATGCCTTATCCGGCGGCTCCGCCCGGCGCGTTGACGCCGCGCGCCTGGATCGCGACCTGGCGTCTGGACCCGTCCCCGGCCAAACACGGCGTGCTGGCGCTGGCCGATTCCGCCGCGATGCTGCCGTGGTTTGCACCGGCCATGCTGGCGCTTGCGGGAACCACGGCATCCGGCATTTTGCTGGCGGGCGGGCTGGGCCTGTCAGGCTTGCTGCTGCGCCATGCGGCGCGATTGAACGAATGCGACGGCGACCGCTCCGATAATATCGCTGTCCACGGCCGGCTGTGGGACCGGCTCCTCGCATTGCCGTCTTCGCTGTACGCCCGGCCGCCCACCCGCCTCGCGGTGGACGTCGATCAGGCCATCGCGGGCGCGCTGCAACTGGCGCGGCTGCGCCGCGTCATGACGGCGCCCGCCCTAGCTCTGGGCACGGCCGGTATCGTGCTGGGCTGGATATCGCCGACCATGGTGGGCGTCGCGGCCCCTGCTCTTGCGGTCTTTGCCGCGACAATCTGGTGGCTGAGCGGCCGGCAGGTCGGCGCCACGCGGCGTACCGCCATGGCGGCGGCCGGGTTCCGTCGCGATGTCGGATTTGCCGCCCGGTACCTGCCGCGGCTGCGCGACCTTGGCGTGGCGCAAGCGCGCAAGCTGCAGCTCGACGACCTCGCCGCAGCAACCAATGACGCTGCGGATGAGGTGCAGCACGCCAGGCAGGCCGGCGACGCGGTGCGGCGCCTCGGTATGGCCGTCAGCGCCATCGCTGTCCTGGTGTCGATCCCGTGGCTTGACGCCGGCATGACGACGCGGGAAATCGTGGCGGCGCTGCTGCTGATGCCGGTGGCGGCGGTCGCAACGGCGGATCTGGCCTCCGCTTTCGGCCAGCGCGCGGAACTGGTTCGCTCGATTGCCGCCATCGACGACCTGCTCGGTGTCGATCTCGATCCCGACGGCGGCGCCTGCAACGATATTCAGACGGTGTCCCTGAACGCCGTGACCTATCGTCACAATGCCGGGCCCGAAGTTCTCACCGATGTCAATCTCACGCTGCGTCGCGGCGAGGTCATAGCCTTGTCGGGCTCGTCCGGCGCCGGCAAGTCGACGCTGCTGCGCATCGTCATGGGACTGGTCGATCCTTCGTCGGGCGAGGTCTTCGTCAATGGGCGGCGGCTGCGCGCGGCGCAGGCGGCGTCGTTCCGCGCGCGCATTGCCTGTGTTTTTCAGAACGAGGATTTCGGCTTCGCCACCGTGCGCAACGCGGTCTGCGCAGGCCGAACGGGAGTTTCAATGCCCGACGCCGAAGCAGCCCTGGCCGACGTCGGACTGCTGGACGACGTCCTTGCGCTGCCGATGGGACTGCAGACGCTGGTGATTGCCGGTGCGTTTCCCCTGAGTTTCTGCCACCGGCTGATGATTGCCCGCAGCCTGGCCGCCAACGCGGACATGCTCGTGTTCGACGAGACCCTCACCGGTCTCGATCCGGCCGTTGCGCGCCGGATTCTCGATGCCGCGCGCCGTCGCGGCGCGGCGGTGGTGTTCTCGACCCACAAGCCGGCGCTGCTCGGCTACGCCGATCGCATCCTCCGCCTGCCGTCGTCGTCTCAGTGCCCCGAGGGTGACACCTCGATCTCCGAGACCCAGTGATCGTCGAAGAAATCGCAGAACTCGGCGGCATGGCGATCGAGAAAAGCCAGCATCTGCGGCTGGTCGGAAGCCGTATTCCAGCGCCAGCGCGCCTCCGGGCCGTCGCGCAGGAAATGACGCCGGTTGACCTCGACGATCAGCGGCATCATCGCGCCGGAGCTTTGCGGAGCCGCGACACCAACGAGGCGATAGTACCAGATCTGGCCGGGCGCCGTTTCGGTCGTCGTCAACCAGCCGGCGAGCCGCCCGTGCCAGCTCATGATCAGGGACAGTTCGGGAACCACCCGCTCACCGGCCAGCGGCGCGAACGGCCGCCAAGTCTCGGCGATGCCGGCTTGGGCGGCCTGCGCCGTGATGTCGCGCCGTTGCGCTTCGTCCAGATCGGCAAAACTGTCGAAGTGGAGGCCGCGGCGCACCAGCATGCGGTCCATGCCGCGCCGTCCCGCCCAGGCCCTCGCGCTTGCCGCGGTGCCGGAAACGCGGCGCTGATCGAGCCGCTTGCCGCTCCAGCCGCAGCCGAGCAGCGCGGCTTCGAAAGCCGCAGCCGCCGGCAGACGCGATGACCAGTACACTGCTGCGCCTCCGTATCCGAGGCACCGCGGCGAAGCCTCGAGCAGGCGCCGGGCGAGACCTTGCCGGCGGTGCCCTGGATCCACCATCAGCGACAACAGCCGCGCACGCGTTCGATCTGCGGAACATCGCCAGAGCGCCAGGGCGGCCACCGCATCCCCGTCGGCAATCATCAGCGCGGACACATTGCCACTGGCCGCCGCCAGGAGCGGCCGGTAGGCGGGGAACGTCAGGTGAACGGCGCAACCACGCTGGGTCGGGTTCGGCAGCGTCACGAGCTTCATGCAAGATGCCTGGCGTCGCCGAAGCGCTCAGGCGTCGGTGCCTGCGGGCAGTGACACGGCCAAAACCTGTTTCATCCTAGGTATTGTTCAGGGTCGAGGCAGACTTCGGCGATCCCGTCTGCTGAGCGGTGTTGGTCGGCTGATCGCCGCCACCCGCGACATGGTCGAGAAGATCGTCAGGCAACTCGGCGACGTCGGACATCCCGCCATCACGACGTTTCGGCCCCAAACCCGCGTTGGGGCGGAAAAGCATTTTCTTCAGTCGCGTTGCTTGCCTGTTGAACACAATAGCTCCGATCATTGCATGGAACGAACAAACGGCGGATCCCCAAGGGCTGCACCGTCCTGATATTGTATCGACTTCGCCGACCCGGCCGGTTCCGCGGCTACGCAGGTCATCGCCAACCGCGATCTCGGAATTAGGCCGAATCCTTTCGATCGCCAACAGAAATCCGAAGGCGATTGAAGCGTTTGGGACGAAACGCTTTTTGTCTGAGACGCAATCGCACGCCGGCACTTCAACATTGGCGCGACCCGTTGGCAGGGCCGGGACGTAGAAACTTCAGCGGCGCGCGGCTCGTTCCATATGCGACAGCCCTGCCCGGGAAAGCTGGGTCAGCTTGGTTTGCGCTTTTTAACTGCGCGACCATCCGAGCCGCCGCAGCACGGCCTGCACCGCGCCCAATGGCGCGGGGGTGAACGGTCCCGGCGGCGCCCGGCCCATCGGAACCACGACCAGCAGCGTCAGGATCGCGAGCCAGAACGTCAGCCAGAAGCCGTCGATATAGGCCAGCACGTTGGCCTCGCGCCGCACCAGCACGGCAAGCGAGGCCATGGCCCGCGCCGAGGCGGTCGCGGTGCCGTGCCCGGCAAAACCCTCGGTGAGCTGCCGCAAGACGCGGCCGACGTCCGCGCTGCCGTTCTCGACATGCTGTCCGAGAAAATTCGAATGGATCTGCTCGCGGATCCGCAGCCAGGTGCCCATCAAGGCGACGCCGATCTCCGCCCCGCCGAGCCGCACCACCTGGACATAGGCGGCGAACGCCGTCGCCCGGCTCGGATCGGAGGAGGCCACCATGATCAGGATGGCCGGCAGGAAGGTGAAGGCCTGTCCGATCGATTGCAGGATGACGATGGCGACGAAATTTTCCCGCGCCCAGTCATGCGTCAATTGGGTCCCGAGCAGGTTGGCGGCGGCAAAGGCGGACAGCCCGATCACCAGCACGCCGCGCGGATCGAGATGGCGCAGCAGCAGGATCGACAGCGGCCACGTCACCAGCATCGGCAGCGCGCCATAGGTCAGCAGCAGCGCGCCGGTCTGTTCGGGCCGCAGCAGGTCGACAGTGGCGAGAAAATTCGGCACCAGAGACGAATTGGACAGGCTTGTCAGCGTGAACAGAAGGATGACGAGCAGCGCGAGCCCGACATTGCGCGAGAACAGCACGCGGACATGGGCCCAGGGCCGGCGGACCAGGGCTTCGTTGACGAGAAAGGCCGCGCACAACAGGCCGCCGCCGACCAGCAGCGCGGTCACCGTGCCGGATTCCAGCCAGTCGAGCCGATTGCCCTGGTCGAGCCCGGCATAGACCATCGAGACGCCGGTGCCCAGCAGCAGCATGCCGCCCCAGTCGGCGTCCCGCACCAGCGCGCGGTTGACCGGCTCGGGCGGGGTTCCAAGATAGACCATCAAACCCATCAGCGGCGCGATCACCGCGCCCTGCCAGTACAGCCACTGCCATCCCAGATGGTCGACGTAGAAGCCGACCGCCGCGGGGCCGGTATCCAGCGCGAACCCGATCCGGATCGCATAGATCGAGACCGCCGGCAGCCACCACCGGATCGGCAGGTTGCGAAAGATGATCAGCAGGGTGGCGGGCACGAAGGTGCCGAGCAGCAGGCCATGCGCGATGCTGAGCGCCAGCAGCGCAGGGTATTGGCGCACGATCGGGATCAGCAGCGAGATCACCGCGTAGATCAGGCTGGGAATGCCGAGCACGCGGCGCAGGCCGAACGCGGTGGCGAGCCACGCCACCGCCGGCGCGATGAAGATCTGCGAACCGATCGCCGCGGTCGAGAGCCAGGCGCCCTCGTCGAAGCCCAGCGAAAATCCGCCGCGCAGGTCGGGCAGTCCGATCGAGGTCAGCCGGCTGTCGAAATTGGCGAGAAAGGAGCCGAGCAGCACGGCGCCGACCGCGAACAGCGGTTGCGGCGCGATGCCGCCCTGCGACAGCGGCCCGTGGCCGGCGTCGTCATCTTCCGCCATCCGCCCCCGCCTGGTCGGTGTGGATGCGGGTGACGACCGACATCCCCGGCAGCAGTCGCTGCAGCAAGGGCTGGCCCCGATCGAGCGCGATCCGGACCGGAATGCGCTGCACGACCTTGGTGAAATTGCCGGTGGCGTTATCGGGCGGCAACAGCGCGAACTGCGATCCGCTGGCGGGCGCGATCCGCTCGACGCGGCCAGACAGCCGCTCGCCCGGGAAGCTGTCGACGCTGACGTCGACCGGCTGGCCCGGCCTCACCCGGGTCAGCTGGGTCTCCTTGTAGTTGGCGATGATATAGACATCCGGCAGCGGCACGACGTCGATCAGATTGGTTCCGATATTGACGTAGTCGTTGGGCTGCACCTGGCGTTCGCTGACGACGCCGTCGAACGGCGCGACCACCCGGGTGTAGCCGAGCTTGAGCCGGGCCGCAGCCAGCGTCGCCCTGGCGGCTGCGATGTCCGCCGCGCGCTCCTTCTTGTTACCCGCCAGCACTTCGAGCTGGTGGCGTTGCGCGGCGATCACCGCCCGGCTTGCGCGGACATCGGCCTGGGCGCGGGCATAGGCGGCGGTGGCCTGTTCGAGCTTTTGCCGGGTGCCGGCGTCGGTCTGTGCCAGAGACTGCTGCCGCTCCTGCTCCTGGCGGGTTTCGACCTCCTGGGCGACCGCAGAGACTTGCTGCGCCTCGCCTTGCGCAATGGTGGCGTATTGCAGCTCGATCTGGTTGGCGAGATTGTCGAAGGCGGCCTGTGCTGCGGCGACGCCGGCTTCGGCCTGGTCGACCACCGCCTGGTAGTCGGCGGGATCGATCTGCACCAGCAGATCGCCGGCCTTGACGCGCTGAAAATCGGTGACGGCGACGGTCAGCACCGCGCCGGCCACCCGGCTGCTCAGCCGTGTCGTCTCGGCCTTGATATAGGCGTCGTCGGTGGTCTGGACCACGGCACGGCCGACCCAGGCATCCCAGTTCAGGGTTGCCAGCGCGACGAAGCCAAACGCCGCCAGCACGGCCAGTAACGGAATCGCCAGGCGGCCAAGCGAACGGCGCCAGCCCGGTGACGGCGCCGCCGGCGCATCGGCTGCGGCCGGCACGGCCGGCGTCGGCAAGGGAGGCCCGGCCTGGGCCGCCACCGCCGCTGCAGGGCCGATTTGATCCTGCTGAGTCAAGGGTGTCCCCCTCCGACCGAGTTCCCGCAAGCCCAAAGCGTTGCCGGCCGCGGGGCGCAGCCGACCGGTCGGGATCATGCCTCAGACCGTCTTTTCCGGCCAGCGGCAGAGATCGTTGATCAGGCATACCTCGCAGCGCGGCCGGCGCGCCAGGCAGGTGTAGCGGCCATGCAGGATCAGCCAGTGATGCGCGTGCAGCATGAATTCGGCGGGGATGGCCCGCTCGAGCCCGAGCTCGACCTCCAGCGGTGTCTTGCCGGGCGCCAGGCCCGTGCGGTTGCCGACGCGAAACACATGGGTGTCCACCGCCATGGTCGGCTGGCCGAACGCCATGTTGAGCACGACGTTGGCGGTCTTGCGGCCGGCGCCGGGCAATGATTCGAGCTCGGCGCGGCTGCGCGGCACTTCGCCGTTGAACTCGGCGATCAGTTTTTCCGACAGCGCGATCACGTTCCGGGCCTTGTTGCGGTAGAGCCCGATGGTCTTGATGTAGTCGCGCACCCGTTCCTCGCCGAGCGCAACCATCTTCTGCGGCGTGTCGGCCACCGCGAACAGGGCCGCGGTCGCCCGGTTGACGCCGGCATCGGTGGCCTGCGCCGACAGCACCACGGCGACCAGCAGGGTGAACGGATTGAGATGTTCGAGCTCGCCCTTGGGCTCGGGGTTGGCCTTGCGAAAGCGGCTGAACGCCTCGACGACCTCGGCCCTGGTCCAGGGTTTTGCGGGCTTGGCGGTTTTCCCGGCGGTTTTCCTGGCGGTTTTGCATTGGCGGTTTTATTGGCAGCTTTTTTGACGAACTTTCTTGCCGCCTCGGGGGTTGTGGTCTTGGGTTTGGATTCGATCGGGGCTTTGCGGGTGATTTTCGGCATGATCCGGGTATACTGAGGCGCGATGGACACAGGCAACGATTTTGATCCGGCACTGCCGCAGCCCGAACTGTTTTCGGCACTGCTGACGCCGCATCGCTCGCTGCACCGTACCGGCTTTTTGGTGCTGATGGCGTTTCTCAGCGTGGTCAGTTTCGGCGCCGGCCTGGCGTTCCTGCTGATGGGGGCATGGCCGGTATTCGGCTTCTTCGGCCTCGACGTGCTGGCGATCTATTGGGCGTTTCGCGTCAACTTCCGCCGCGCCACCGCCACCGAGGAGATTTCGGTGACGCCGTTCGAATTGCGGGTGCGCCGGGTAAGTCACCGCGGCCAGGTAGCCGAATGGGTGCTCAATCCGCTGTGGGTGCGGATCGAGCAGAAGATCCACGCCGAATTCGGCATCGAAAAGCTCTATCTGGTGTCCAGGGGCCGCAGCCTGGCGATCGCGAGCTTTCTCGGCGCAGACGAAAAGGCAAGTTTTGCCAAAGCCTTGACGGCAGCGCTGCAGGCCGCACGGCGCGGCCCGAGCTATCATCCGCTGGCCTAGCGGGCTCGTCGGGAATCGGGTGGCCTGCAGAAGCCCGCTGGCCTACATCTGGGCCATGATGAACCTTGCCATCCATGACCATCGCCTCGCCAAGCCCGGCCCGCAGAACGCGGCGCTGCGCGACTATGATTCGGTACGTCGCGCCATCGCCTTCATCTCGGAGCACTGGCGCGCGCAGCCGACCATCGAATCGATGGCGGAGGCGGCGAGCGTGACGCCCGACGAGCTGCACCATCTGTTTCGCCGCTGGGCCGGGCTGACGCCGAAGGCCTTCATGCAGGCGCTGACCCTGGATCACGCCAAGGGCCTGCTGCGCGATTCCGCCAGCGTGCTCGACGCCGCGCTGGAGTCGGGGCTGTCAGGTCCGGGCCGGCTGCACGATCTGTTCGTCACCCATGAGGCGATGTCGCCGGGCGAATGGAAGAACGGCGGCGCCGGCATGACGCTGGCCTACGGATTTCATGCCTCGCCATTCGGCGCCGCGATCGTGATCGCCAGCGGCCGGGGGCTCGCCGGGCTGGCCTTCGCCGATGCCGGCGAGGAGGCCGCCGCGTTGGCCGACATGCAGCGGCGCTGGCCGCAAGCGCGCTATGTCGAGGACGTCCAGGGCACCGCGGCGCTGGCGCAGCGGGTGTTCGACACCCGGATGTGGCGGCCCGACCAGCCGTTGCGCGTCGTCCTGATCGGCACCGATTTCGAGGTCCGGGTCTGGGAGACGCTGTTGAAGATCCCGATGGGCCGGGCGGTGTGCTATTCCGACATCGCCTGCAACATCAACCGCCCCAAGGCCTCGCGCGCGGTCGGTGCCGCGGTCGGAAAAAATCCGCTGTCGTTCGTGGTCCCCTGCCATCGCGCGCTCGGCAAGGGCGGCGCGCTGACCGGCTATCACTGGGGCGTCACCCGCAAGCAGGCGATGCTGGGCTGGGAAGCCGGCCAAGTGGGGATGCAGTAGATCGGGCGGGCAAAGCGAAGCGTGCCCACCTTTTTCAACATCAGAGAATTCCGTTGATCGATGCTGGGCACGGCGCCAGATGCGCCTTTGCCCACCCGGACTGATCGGGCAGACCGGAAATAACGGGTACCCGGTCAAAGCGTCGCGACGCATGTCGGACATCGATGCAAACCTGCACCGTGCCGACAATCCTCCCATGAGTGCCGACCGCGTGAAGCAATGTCCGAGTTCGGAGGCAAGGCGCTTCCGCCGCGCGACCGAGACGCCGTTCAACATGATCTTCGAAGTGCGTTCCTGACCAATCGGAGCCACGGTGCGCATCAGCCCGGATGGTGCAGGAAATGCGGCTCCCAGAGCGCTGCATTCACTCCGGACTGATGTCGCCTATGGCACCAACGCATCAGTCGGGCCGGTCCGATGATGTCCGCTGATCGGAGCAGGCCGGAAGCAACCGGCCCCCGATCGAAGTGGACGTCGCGACCATATCCGGCGATGTCGGCTTTCGAGAATAGCCGCTCATACCTTGATATGATCGGCTTCCTCCAAGGGTTGAATGGCGGGGCAGTGCCAACGGCTTTGTATAATCGCCAGCGGCGCGCGTGAAGATCGCACGGAGTAATCACAAGATGGAGCGGCCTATCGAAAACACCCCAGCAACGGCGGACCACGCAACCGGCTACGACATGCTGCGGAATCCGCGCCTCAACAAGGGAACTGCCTTCACCGAGGCCGAGCGCCGTAAATGGGGCCTCGAAGGGCTGCTGCCGCCCGCGATCACCACGATCGAACTGCAGGTGGCGCGCCGGCACGCCGAAATCGCCGGGCTCGAAGATGATCTTCAGAAATACCTCGTGCTGTCCGATCTGCAGGCACGCAACGAGACGCTTTACTACGCGGTTCTGATGTCCGACCCCGCCACCTACATGCCGCTCGTCTATACGCCGACCGTCGGTGAGGCGTGCCAGAAATTCGGCCATATCTTCCGAGCGCCGCGCGGTATCTATCTGCCGATCAAGGCGCGCGGTCGCGTCAAGGAATTGCTTTCCAACTGGCCGGAGAAGGACGTGCGCTTCATCGTCGTCACCGACGGCGAGCGCATCCTCGGGCTCGGCGATCTCGGCGCCGGCGGCATGGGCATTCCGATCGGCAAGCTTGCGCTCTATACCGCCTGCGCCGGGGTGCCGCCGCAAGGCTGTCTGCCGGTCGTTCTCGATGTCGGCACCAACAATCAGGCGCTGCTCGAAGACCCGCTCTATCTCGGGCTGCGCCAGGACCGCGAACGCGGCGAAGCCTATCTGACCTTTGTCGACGAGTTCGTCACCGCCGTGCAGCAGCTCTACCCGAAATGCTGCATCCAGTGGGAGGATTTCGCCAACGTCAATGCGGTGCCGATTCTCGCGCGCTACCGCGACAGCATTTGCACCTTCAATGACGATATCCAGGGTACCGCCGCGGTCGCATTGGCGGGCATCCTCGCCGCCTCGCCCCTCACGGGGAAAAAGCTCACCGAGCAGCGGTTCCTGTTCCTCGGTGCAGGGTCGGCCGCGACCGGCATCGCCGAGTTGATCAGCCTGGCGATGGCGCGGGAGGGCATGGACCTCGCCGAGGCGCGGCGCCGCAACGCGTTATTTGACGTCAACGGCCTGCTGGTGACTTCGCGCACCGATCTTGCCGGGTTTCAAAAACCGTTCGTCCAGGACCGGGCGGCGGTGTCCACCTTTGTCGAGGCGGTCGAGGCGTTGCGGCCAACCGGCATCATCGGCGTTAGTGCCGTGCCGAAACTATTCACCCGTGAGGTGATCGCCGCGATGGCGCGGATCAACCAGCGCCCGATCATCTTCCCGTATTCGAACCCGACCTCCCGCTCCGAATGCACGGCCGAAGAAGCCTACCGCTGGTCCGATGGGCGGGCGATTTTTGCGAGCGGCAGTCCGTTCCCGCCGGTCGAGATCTCCGGCAGGCGTTTCGTGCCGGGTCAGGGCAACAACGTGTACATCTTTCCCGCCATGGGCATGGCGGTGTTCGCCACCGAAGCGACGCGGGTGACCGAGGAGATGTTCCTGGTCGCTGCGCACGCCGTCGCCGAGCAGGTCACCGAGGAGAACCGTTCGATCGGGCTGATCTACCCGCCACAGAGCCACATCCTCGAAGCCTCGCTCCATGTCGCCGAACGGATCGCAACCTCCATCTTCGACCAGCGGCTGGCGGGGGTTGAGCGGCCGGACGATATCGGCGCGCTGATCCGAAGCCGCGTCTACCGTCCCGCGTATCGCGGGTGAGATCAATGCCGGCGATCGTCAGGTCGGTGATGGCTTGGCGCGGCCGAATCTGCGCTTGCGGCGCCTCGATTACGGCAATGTCGGCCGCCGCGGCTCACGCCAGATCGAGCTTCGAGGCGACGGTGGAGTCGGCATTGAGGCGGTAGACGATCGGCGCGCCGGTGGCCAGTTCGCGCGCCAGGATGCCTTCCGGCGTCAGCTTCTCCAGCACCATGATCAGCGCGCGCAGCGAGTTGCCATGCGCCACCACCAAAGTACGCTCGCCGCGCAGCACGCAGGGCAGGATCTCCTGGACGTAATAGGGCAGCGTGCGCGCCAGGGTATCCTTCAGGCTTTCGCCGCCGGGCGGCGGCACGTCATAGGACCGCCGCCAGACATGGACCTGCTCCTCGCCCCATTTCTTGCGGGCGTCGTCCTTGTTGAGGCCCGACAGGTCGCCATAATCGCGCTCGTTGAGCGCCAGATTTTTTTTGGTCGGAAGTCCGCTCTGGCCGATCTCGGCCAGCGCCAGGTCCAGGGTGTGCTGGGCGCGTATCAGCACCGAGGTAAAGGCGACATCGAAGGCAAGTCCCTGCGCCTTCAGCTTGGCGCCGGCGGCCCTGGCCTCGGCGATCCCGGTCTCGGTCAGGTCGGGATCCTTCCAGCCGGTGAACAGGTTCTTCAGATTCCATTCGCTCTGGCCGTGACGCAGCAGCACGAGAAGACGGTCGCTCATGGCAGTGATTCCATTTCGGTTGCAGGTGTCGCCGTCTTCCGGCGCATGATCCGGAAAGGCATGCCCTCGGTCCACGCCCCAATGGCTGGACAGCGGTTTTCCGAAAACATCATGCCCATCGCGCTAGATGTCGCCGAGGCCGAGCACGTCGGCCATCGAATACAGCCCCGGGGGCCTGCCATGCGCCCACAACGCGGCCTTGATCGCGCCCTGCGCGAACATGGCGCGGTCCTCGGCGCGGTGCGTCAGCTCGATGCGCTCCATCGGGCCTGCAAAGATCACGCTGTGATCGCCGGTGACGGTGCCGCCGCGCAGCGACGCAAAGCCGATGTCGCCGCTCCGCCTTGCGCCGGTGATGCCGTCGCGTCCGCGCGCCGAATGCTGATCGAGCGCGATGTTGCGGCCCGCGGCGGCGGCCTCGCCGAGCATCAGCGCGGTGCCCGAGGGCGCGTCGATCTTGGCGCGGTGATGCATCTCCAGGATTTCGATGTCGAAGCCGGTATCGAGCGATTGCGCCACCCGCTTCACCAGCGCCGCCAGCAGGTTAACGCCGAGGCTCATATTGCCGGACTGCACCACGGTGGCGCGCGAGGTGACGCTCTTGATCACGGCGTTGTCCGACGCCGTCAGGCCGGTGGTGCCGATGACATGCACCAGGCCGCGCTGGGCGGCGATCGCGACATTGGCGATGGTCGCCCCCGGCACGGTGAAGTCGAGGATGCCGTCCGCCTCCGCCGTCATCGTCCAGAGATCGGCGGACAGCAGCACGCCGTTGGCCGGCAGGCCCGCCAGCACGCCGGCATCCTTGCCCAGCAGTTCCGAGCCGGGCGCCTCCAGCGCGCCGGCGAGGATGGCGCCCGGGGTTTCGGCGATGACGCGGGTGAGGGCGCGGCCCATCCGGCCGCCGGCCCCGGCAACGATCAAGCGCATGTCGGACATGTTTCGACCCTCATGGCGTCCTCGCCGTATAGCCGGGGCAAGCCGTCCCGGCAACCGAACAGAGGTCAGGTGCGGCTGCGTTCCCCGGATGCAGCGCAATACGCCGCTCTCGCGGCGTGGTGCGCTGCTGATCCGGCGCCCATGTCAGAAGCCCGGTGATCCCGGTTTCCTGGGCCCGGATCTGCCAACGGGTCGCGCGAATGCGCGACCGATGACGGGCTCCGCAACGCAAGTGCGCGTCACCGCGTCCGGGACACGATGACGCTTTGGCCAATTGGCAGCTAAGGCTGCGGCCCGTCAAAGCCTTCGATGACGATGAGATCGGCGATCGAATGCGGCTGCCGCACCTTGATGTTTTCCTGATATTCCGGCGAGCGGTAGCAGGCCAGCGCGGTTTCGTAGTCGGGAAATTCGATCACCACATTGCGCGCGCGGCTTTCGCCCTCCACGCCGGTGAACCTGCCGCCACGCACGACATAGCGGCCGCCGAATTTCCTGAAGATCGCCGGATTGCCGGCCGCATAGGCCTTGTAGCCGTCCTCGTTGTGGACGTCGACGCGCCCGATCCAATAGCCTTTCGCCATGCCTGGTTCCTTCCGCTGCTAGCCCAACGCCTGCCTGATTTCCGCCTGGACCGATTCCGCCGCCGCCCTGGGTTCGGCGGCCTGCAGGATCGGCCGGCCGACTACCAGATAGTCGGCGCCATTGGCGATGGCGAGACCCGGCGTCATGATGCGCTTCTGGTCGCCCGCGGCCGAGCCGGCGGGGCGAATGCCGGGCGTCACCAGATCGAGCCCGCGACCCACGATCTTGCGCAGGTTGGCTGCTTCCTCCGGCGAGCAGACCAGGCCGTCGACGCCGATTTCCCTGGCCTGGCGGGCGCGGGCTTCGGCCAATTCGGCAACGCCAAGGCGATAACCCGCGGCGTGAAGGTCGGCGTCATCATAGGAGGTCAGCACGGTGACGGCCAGGATCCTCAGCCTGGATCCGGCGCGCGCCTCGACCGCCGCCTTCATGGTCTGCGGATAGGCGTGCACGGTCAGGAAGGTCGCACCAAGCGCGGCAATGCTCTCGACACCGCGCCCGACGGTATTGCCGATATCGTGCAGCTTGAGATCGAGGAACACCTTCTTGCCGGCATCGGCGAGCTGACGCGCAAACGGCAATCCCCCGGCATAGGCGAGCTGATAGCCGATCTTGTAAAACGTCACGCTGTCGCCGAGGGCCGATATCATCGCTTGCGCGGCGGCGAGATCCGGCAGGTCGAGCGCCACGATCAACCGGTCGCTGGGAACGATCACGCTCGGCTGCATGCTACCTCACATCTGGCGCTGGGAAACGTCGATCAACTGCCTCACCAGGGCGGCGAGCGCCTCGATGTCGGCGGGATGTTTCAAGCGGTCCATATCATCATAGGCCTGATCCGCAAAACCCAGCGCCAGCTGGTTCGGAATCACGATGGCGTGGCAGGCGGTGAGGATCAGCCGCAGCGCCGCCAGCGCGCGGGTGCCGCCGAGCCGGCTTTCTGACGCTGCCGCGATCGCGAAAACGCGCTGGCGAAACACCTCGCCGCGGGTCTCGTGCGGATCCTGCACCCGGCTCACCCAGTCGATGGCGTTCTTGAGCAGCGCCGGCACCGACGAATTATATTCCGGCGTCACCATCAGCACGCCGTGATGGGCGGCGATCATGCGCTTGAGGTTGATCGCATGCTTCGGCACGCCGGATCTGGTCTGCAGGTCGCCGTCATAGATCGGCAGCGGAAAATCCCCGAGCGAAATCCGGGTCACTTCGGCGCCGGCCTGCGCCAGTGCGTACGCCGCCGCCGCCGACAGCCTGGCATTGTGCGAGCCGGTGCGAAGCGAGCCGGGGATCACCAGGATTTTCAGCGCGGACATGATCTAAAATCGCGTTGCCAGCCGACCCGCCGACGGCATGCCTGTTTCGAAAATCGGCAGCGCCGCAGTCAGCGCTTGCGATACACCCAGACGCGGGCCGGCGGAAGGTTCATCCAGATCCGCTCGGAGGCTTCGGTGGTCACGCCGGGCAGCGATTTGGGAATCGGCGGCGCCACCGAATAGGTGAACTGCACGAAGGGCGCGCCGGGCGCCAGCGCCAGGAAGGCGTCGCGGATCAGCTTCAGCCGCGTCAGCATCGGCTTGGTGACCAGCGGCAGGCCGGACACCACCGCGGAGGCCGGGGCGCTCAACACGTTCCAGAGCGAATCGCGCAACGCATAGGCATCGCCCTGCACCACCTTGGCGTGCGGATAGCGGTCGCGCAGCAGCGCGCAGAAGCCCGGATTATATTCGACCAGCACGAGGCGCTTCTGATCGACGCCATGCTCGATCAGCGCGCTGGTGATCGCACCGGTGCCCGGCCCAAGCTCGACCACCGGGCCCGATGAATTGATATCGACATATTGCGCCATGGTGCGGGCGAGCACCCGTCCCGACGGCATCACCGCGCCCATGTGCAGCGGCTTCTCGATCCAGGAACGGAGAAAACGAACCTCGTCGTCGAGACGAAGCGGTTTTTTCAACGCACGCACGGACGATTGCAAAGGCATGTCGCTTCCAGGCGGGACCGCAAGATGGCGGCAGTGTCAGAAAATAGTCATAAAGACGTATAGGTAGCGGCCGATACGGTCAAGCCGAATGGTCCTGCGCACGGCCCGCCGAGCGCTCTCAAGCGTTGCCGCGGGTACCAAAGAAGTCCTTGACCTTGGTGAAGAAACCCGCCGCCTCCGGCTGCGTTGCGCCGGACGACAGCTTTTCAAACTCGGCGAGCAACTCCTGCTGCTTCTTGGTCAGATTCTGCGGGGTTTCGACCACCACCTGGACATACATGTCTCCGGACTGCCGCGAGCGCAGCACCGGCATGCCTTTTGATGCGATGCGAAAGCGCCGGCCCGACTGGGTTCCGGAAGGCACCTTCACCTTGGTCTGGCCCTTGTCGATGGTCGGCACTTCGAACTCGCCGCCCAGCGCTGCAGTCACCATCGAGATCGGCACGCGGCAATGCAGATCGGCGCCGTCGCGCTGAAAGAACTGATGCGACGCCAGCGACAGGAAAATGTAGAGATCGCCCGGAGGCCCGCCATGGGCGCCGGCCTCGCCTTCACCGGAAAGCCGGATGCGGGTGCCGTCTTCGACGCCCTGCGGGATATTGACCGACAAGGTCCGCTCCCGCGTCACCCGCCCCGAGCCGGCGCAGGAGGGACAGGGGTCTTCGATCATCTGGCCGCGGCCCTGGCAGCCGGGGCAGGTTCGCTCCAGGGTGAAGAATCCCTGCGCCTGGCGCACCCGCCCCTGCCCGCCGCACATCGAGCAGGTCTTCGGCTTGGTGCCGGCCTTGGCGCCGGTGCCGGAGCAGGATTCGCAGGTCACCGAAACCGGAATCTCGATCTGGGCGGTCTTGCCGAGGAAGGCCTCTTCCAGGGTGATTTCCATGTTGTAGCGCAGGTCGGCGCCGCGCTCGCGGCCGCCGCCGCGGCCGCGCTGCCCGGCCATGCCGAACAGGTCTTCGAAAATGTCGGAGAATGACGAGGCAAAGCCGGCGCCGAATCCCGGACCGCCGCCGCCGCCCTGTTCGAAGGCGGCATGACCGAACCGGTCATAGGCGGCGCGCTTTTCGCCGTCCTTCAGCACTTCATAGGCTTCGTTGATTTCCTTGAATCGCATCTCGCTGGTGGCATCGCCCGGATTCTTGTCGGGATGCCATTTCATCGCCAGCTTGCGGAAGGCTGCCTTGAGACGGGGCTCGTCCGCGGTCCGATCGACTTCAAGGGTTTCGTAGTAGCAGCGCTTGGTGGACATCAGTCAAATCCGCCCGAAATGCGAAGGCCTGCGCCTTGCCAGCATGCAGCCCCCGGCTTAACAAAAAATGACCCCCATCCTTCGAGACGCGGCGCTCGCGCTCTGGGGAATGGGGGCCATGTTTCACCCGCCGCTTAAGCAGATTTCTTGTTGTTCTTGTCGTCGTCGACCTCGGTGAATTCCGCGTCGACCACATCGTCCTTGGCGGCATCCTTGGCCGCGTCGCTCTCGGCCTGCTGCTTGTACATCGCCTCGCCGAGCTTCATCGAAGCCTGCGCCAGGGTGTTGGTCTTGGCCTTGATGGCCTCGGCATCGTCGCCCTTCAGCGCTTCCTTCAGATCGCTGACGGCGTCCTCGATGGCGCGGCGCTCGCTCTCCTCGACCTTGGCGCCGTGTTCGGCCAGGGCCTTCTCGGTCGAATGCACCAGGCTGTCGGCATGGTTCTTGGCGTCGACCGCCTCGCGGCGCTTCTTGTCCTCGGCGGCGTTGGCCTCGGCGTCCTTGACCATCTTCTGGATGTCGGCTTCGGACAGCCCGCCGGACGCCTGGATCCGGATCTGCTGTTCCTTGCCGGTCGCCTTGTCCCTCGCCGACACGTTGACGATGCCGTTGGCGTCGATGTCGAAGGTCACCTCGATCTGCGGCATGCCGCGCGGCGACGGCGGAATGCCCATCAGGTCGAACTGGCCGAGCACCTTGTTGTCGGCCGCCATTTCGCGCTCGCCCTGGAAGACGCGGATGGTAACCGCGTTCTGGTTGTCCTCGGCGGTCGAGAACACCTGGCTCTTCTTGGTCGGGATCGTGGTGTTGCGGTCGATGATGCGGGTGAACACGCCGCCCAGCGTCTCGATGCCGAGCGACAGCGGCGTGACGTCGAGCAGCAGCACGTCCTTGACGTCGCCCTGCAGCACGCCGGCCTGGATCGCCGCGCCGATGGCGACGACTTCGTCCGGATTGACGCCCTTGTGCGGCTCCTTGCCGAACAGCTGCTTGACCACTTCCTGGACCTTGGGCATGCGGGTCATGCCGCCGACCAGCACCACTTCGCCGATCTCGCCGGCGGTGAGGCCGGCATCCTTCAGCGCCTTGCGGCACGGCTCGATGGTCTTCTGGATCAGGTCATCGACCAGCGCCTCGAACTTGGCGCGGGTGAGTTTCATGGTCAGATGCTTCGGCCCGGAGGCGTCCGCCGTGATGAAGGGCAGGTTGATTTCGGTCTGGGTGGTCGAAGACAGTTCGATCTTGGCCTTTTCGGCGGCCTCTTTCAGGCGCTGCAAGGCAAGCTTGTCGTTGCGCAGGTTGATGCCCTGCTCCTTCTGGAATTCGTCGGCCAGGTAGCTGACCAGCCGCATGTCGAAGTCTTCGCCGCCCAGGAACGTGTCACCGTTGGTCGACTTCACCTCGAACACGCCGTCGCCGATCTCGAGCACCGAGACGTCGAAGGTGCCGCCGCCGAGATCGTACACCGCGATGGTGCCGGACTTCGACTTGTCGAGACCGTAGGCGAGTGCGGCCGCGGTCGGCTCGTTGATGATGCGCAGCACTTCCAGCCCGGCGATCTTGCCGGCGTCCTTGGTGGCCTGACGTTGCGCGTCGTTGAAATAGGCGGGAACGGTGATGACGGCCTGCTCGACCTTCTGGCCAAGATGGGCTTCGGCGGTCTCCTTCATCTTCTGCAGAATGAAGGCCGAGACCTGCGAGGGCGAATAGGTCTTGCCGTCGGCTTCGACCCAGGCATCGCCGTTGGACGCCTTGACGATCTTGTAGGGGACAAGCTTCTTGTCCTTTTCCACCATCGGGTCGTCATAGCGGCGGCCGACGAGGCGCTTGACCGCAAAGAAGGTGCGCTCGGGATTGGTCACCGCCTGGCGCTTGGCGGGCTGGCCGACGAGGCGCTCGCCGTCATCGCTGAAGGCGACGATCGACGGGGTGGTGCGCATGCCCTCCGCGTTCTCGATGACTTTCGCTGTCTTGCCATCCATTACGGCGACGCACGAATTCGTGGTGCCGAGATCGATCCCAATGACCTTTCCCATGGTCCTCATATCCTTGTTTTTGCGGCAGGTTGGCTGGGCCCTGACGGCGCACCAATCCAAACCCCCAACGTTCAAATGCTCGCGATATTGCGACGGTGAGCCTCATATAGGAGGGGGGGGCAGGCCTGCAAGGACCGGGACGCAACCTTGAGGCTCGAAAACCCGCAACCTTTGAAAGATAGTATCCGCGCCGGGCGCCGCAGCGCCGGCCCGACGCGCCGGCGCCCGATGTCGCCATCCGCGCCGGACCCCGGAGGGGCCGCTGCCGGCAACGGAATCGCCAGCCCGGTCTGTCGCCGGGCCGGCAAAAGCGCTAAAGCGGACCGGCCGGAAACGTGGCCCCCCGGCACCGGGGCTGAACCCGGCCGACCATCGAACGGCCTCAATGCGAACCCAGTAGATTTTTCATGATGCACATTCGACTATGGTCCGCAGTTGCCCTGCTCGTCGCCGCCGTCTGTCCGGCCCTTGCCGCGGATGCGGTTTACCCGCCGGGGATTCGGGTCGGGATGACGCCGCTGGTCGGCCTTGTCCCGGCCAAGAACTTCGTCGGATTCGAAACCGAGGACCAGAGCGTCAAGGTGCTGGTGGCGGAGCTCCCGGCCGAGGCCTATGGCGAGGTCGTGAACGCCTTCAAGGCCAGTCCGGCCGGCGCCAACGGCATCAGGCCCGAAACCATCGAGACCGCAGCCGGCCTTGCCTATTACACCACGGAAAACGCCGGCAGCGGTGCCGGCACGGTGCGGCGCTATTCGATGATCCTGCCGGGCGGCACCTTCTCCGGCTATATCGCCGTGCAGGTTCCCGAGAACGCCGCCAAGATCTATACCGACGATGCGGTCCGGCAGATGTTTGCCTCGGCGGTGATCCGCAAGCAGGTTCCGGTCGAGGAGCAGCTGGCCCTGATGCCGTTCCAGATCGGCGACCTCGCCGGTTTCAAGAACGTCCGCACCCTGGCGCCGGGCGCGGCGCTGATTCTCGCCGACGGCGACGAAGCCAGCGGGTTCGAGGCCGCCCCCTATATGGTGATCAGCGTGATGGGCAATGCGCCGGCGCAGCCGCAGGATCGCGACCGCTTTGCCCAGGAGGCCGCCACCTCGATTCCCGGAATCCGCGAGGCGCGGCTGACGGTATCGGAGCCGATCAGGATCGACGGCATGGCCGGCTATGAGACCCGCCTCGATGCAACCAGCGGCAAGGACAATACCAAGGTCACCGTGGTGCAATGGCTACGCTTCGGCGGCCCCGCCGTGCTGCGGATCATCGCCAGCGCCCCGCGCGACGTCTGGCCGGCGGCATTCACCCGCTTCCGCGCCGTGCGTGACGGAATCCATCCGCGCTGATCGCAGGATATTCGCTGGAATTTTATACGGCCGCCTGCCGCCGGAAATCTGGCGGCTCAGGCGGCGCTGTCGGGCTGGGTGCCGTTGGTCGCGGCGCCGGCCTTGGCGCCGCCCTTGGACACGGCGACCAGCGCCGGCCGCAGCACCCGCTCGCCGATGGTGTAGCCGGCCTGCACCACCTGGATCACCGTTCCCGCCGGCACCGACGCGTCCGGAACCTCGTACATCGCCTGCTGGAAATTCGGATCGAACTTCTCGCCCGACGGATCGAATTTCTTGACGCCGTTTTTCTCCAGGGTGTTGTGCAGCGATCGCTCGGTCAGTTCGACGCCTTCGATCAGCGCCTTCAGCACCGGATCGGCGGCGGCCCTGGTATCGGCCGGAACCGCGTCGAGCGCGCGCTGCAGATTGTCGGCGATATCGAGCACGTCGCGTGCGAAGGCGGTGATGCCGTAGGCGCGGGCGTCGGCCACCTCGCGCGCCGTGCGCTTGCGCAGGTTTTCCATTTCCGCCAGCGTGCGCAGCATCTTGTCGCGCGATTCGGCGGCTTCCTTGGCCAAGGCCTCGACCGATCCGGTTTCCGGATCGTCGGGCATGATGTAGGGCTTGGACACCACCGGCTCGGCGGCCTGCGCCGGGCTGACCGGATCATCTTTCTGCAGGTTGGGATCGGTCATGGATTGCCTTCTTGAAAATCGTCCGGAGATCAATGCGGGAGAGCTGGCCCGGATATCGTGCTTTGGCCGCAGAAAATCAAGCGCAACCCGCGCCGCGCCGGCGGATCAATTGCCCAGCATCCGGCTGACGATGCGCGCGGCATAGTCCACCGTCGGAATCACCCGCGCATAATTCAGCCGCGTCGGCCCGATCACGCCGAGCACGCCGACAATGTGGCCCGCGGCATCGCTGTAGGGCGCGATGATGGTGGAAGAACCGGACAGCGAAAACAGCTTGTTTTCCGATCCGATGAAAATCCGCACGCCCTCGGCGCGCTCCGCGCGTCCCAGCAGGTCGATCACGCCGCGCTTGGTTTCGAGATCGTCGAACAACAGCCTGACCCGCTCCAGATCCTCCAGCGCGTGCAGGTCTTCCAGTAGATTGGCATGGCCGCGCACGATCAGCTGGCGGTCGTCGTTTTCGCCGCCGGACCAGCTCGCGATTCCGGCCGCGATCACCTTCTGGGTCAGCTGGTCGAGTTCGGAGCGGTTTTGCGTCAGGGCAGTTTCGAGCTCGAGACGGGCCTCGGCCAGGGTGCGGCCGCGAATCCGGGCATTGAGAAAATTGGTGGCCTCGGTCAGCGCCGAGGAGGGCACGCCGGGCGGCAGCGTCAGCACGCGGTTCTCGACCTGGCCGTCCTCGCCGACCAGCACCACCAGCGCCCGTTCCGGCTCCAGCCGCACGAATTCGATGTGCTTGAGCCGCGAATTGGACTTGGCGGTGAGCACCACCGCGGCGGCCCGGGTCAGGCCGGACAGCCGGGTCAGGGCCTCGCCAAGCGCGGCTTCGACCGATTGCGCCTTGCCGACCGATGCCAGCTGGGTCTGGATCGACTGCCGCTCCGGCTCGGTGAGATCGCCGACCTGCATCAGGGCATCGACGAAAAACCGCAGGCCCAGTTCGGTCGGCAGCCGGCCGGCCGAGGTATGCGGCGCATAGATCAGGCCGAGCTGCTCGAGATCGGCCATCACGTTGCGGACCGAGGCCGGCGACAGCGGCACCGCGATGAGGCGCGAAATGTTGCGCGAACCGACCGGCTCGCCGGTGGCCAGATAGCTCTCCACGATCTGGCGAAAGATGTCCCGCGAGCGCTCGTTGAGCTGGGCAAGCCCGCTATTGGGCGCGATCAGGCCAATCGGATCGTGGTGGGCCACTGGCTTCTCCCGGCACCTGATCCGCCGAACCTGCCCTCTCGGGGGTCAAATGCCCCCCGGTTTCGGCGGTTTGGCGGTAAAATCATGCTTCTGTTCGTGCAGGAAGCGGCGACCGGGCCAAAACCGGACGGCATTCTGGCCGATCGGGCCCTGCACAGACCCCAATTTGTCCATCCCGGGCGCCGGTTACAAGCGCGCATTGGCGCCTTGTGCGGCGGCAAGGGCCTTGCCGCTGCCGCCTCCCCCTCCTACAAGCACGCGAGAATCGTACCTTTTGCCAGAATTTGGAGAATTGCCATGCGGCCAAGCCGCCGTGCGCCGGATGAACTGCGCGCCGTGTCGCTGGAGCGCGGCGTGGTCAAATACGCCGAGGGTTCCTGCATGGTCAAATTCGGCGACACCCATGTGCTGGTCACGGCGACGCTGGAAGAACGGCTGCCGCCCTGGCTCAAGGGCCAGGGCCGCGGCTGGGTCACGGCCGAATATGGCATGCTGCCGCGGGCGACCCTGGAGCGCACAAGGCGCGAGGCCAGCGCCGGCAAGCAGAACGGGAGAACCGTCGAAATCCAGCGCCTGATCGGCCGCTCGCTGCGCGCCACGATCGATCTCGAAGCGCTCGGCGAGCGCCAGATCACGGTGGACTGCGACGTGCTGCAGGCCGACGGCGGCACCCGCACCGCCTCGATCACCGGCGCCTGGGTGGCGCTGGCCGACTGCATCGGCTGGATGAAGGCCCGCAACATGGTCAAGGGCAAGGTACTGCGCGACAACGTCGCGGCGATCTCCTGCGGCATCTACAACGGCACGCCGGTGCTCGATCTCGATTACGCCGAGGATTCCGAGGCCGATACCGACGCCAATTTCGTCATGACCGGCGACGGCCGCATCGTCGAGGTGCAGGGCACCGCGGAAAAGACCCCGTTCTCGCAGGACGAATTCCTGGCGCTGATGGCGCTGGCGCGCAAGGGCGTGGCGCGGCTGGTGGACCTGCAGAAAATGGCCGTGGCATGATCGGATGCCGTGCCGCCGCGATTTTGCCGGCGGCGCATCATCTGGCGTAGACTGAACGACATGCATCGTCGAATCACCGGCAGGCTTGTGATCGCGACCCACAATCCCGGCAAGCTTTCCGAGATGCGCGAATTGCTGGCGCCCTACGGCATCGAGGCGGTATCGGCGGGCGAACTCGGCCTCCCCGAGCCCGAGGAGACCGGCGACAGTTTTGCCGCCAATGCCAGGATCAAGGCCCTCGCCGCGGCCAAAGCCGCGCAGACTGCCGCCTTCGCCGACGATTCCGGCCTGGTGGTCGATGCGCTGGACGGCGCGCCCGGGATCCTGTCGGCGCGCTGGGCCGGTCCGGCCAAGGATTTTGCCGCCGCGATGACCCGGATCGAACGCCTGCTGCAGGAGCGCGGCGCCGCTGCGCCCAGTCAGCGGGCCGCGCATTTCGTGTCCGCGCTATGCGTCGCCTGGCCGGACGGCCATGTCGAGGAAGTCGAGGCGCGTGCCGACGGCACAATGGTCTGGCCGCCGCGCGGCAGCGCCGGCTTCGGCTATGATCCGGCCTTTCTGCCCGAGGGCCACAGCCGCACCTTCGGCGAGATGACCAGCCAGGAAAAGCACGGCCTGCCGCCGCTCGGGCTTGGGCTGTCGCACCGCGCCCGCGCCTTCGTCAAACTGGCGGAGATCTGCCTTTGAGCGGCCTCACGCCTGCCTTCGGCGTCTATGTGCACTGGCCGTTCTGCCTGTCGAAATGTCCCTATTGCGATTTCAACAGCCATGTCCGCCATGCCGCGGTCGATGAGGAGCGGTTTTCCCGCGCCTTCGCCCGCGAGATCGAAACCACCGCGGCGCGCGCGCCGGGACGGCAAGTGTCGTCGATCTTTCTCGGCGGCGGCACGCCGTCGCTGATGCGGCCGCAAACCGTGGGCGCGATCCTCGATGCGATCGGCAGGCATTGGCGGGTCGCGCCGGACGTCGAGGTCACCCTGGAAGCCAATCCCACCAGCGTCGAGGCCACGCGCTTTCGCGGCTACCGCGCAGCCGGCGTCAACCGGGTGTCGCTCGGGGTGCAGGCATTGGACGACGCCTCGCTGAAGGCGCTCGGACGCCTGCATAGCGCGCGCGAGGCGCTGGACGCGGTGGCCATCGCGCGGTCGACCTTCGAGCGCAGTTCGTTCGACCTGATCTACGCCCGCCCCGACCAGACCCCGCAGATGTGGGCCGACGAGCTGAAGCTGGCGATTTCGGAAGCCGCCGAGCATCTGTCGCTCTATCAGTTGACCATCGAACCGGACACGCCGTTCTTCGGCCTGCATGCCGCCGGCAGATTGAAGACCCCGGACGAGGCGACCGCGCGCGCGCTGTACGATGTCACCCAGGAGGTCTGTGCGGTTCACGGCCTGCCGTCCTACGAGATCTCCAATCACGCCCGGCCGGGCGCGGAATGCCGGCACAATCTGGTCTATTGGCGCGGCGACGAATATGCCGGCATCGGTCCCGGCGCGCATGGCCGGCTCGATATCGACGGTGTGCGGCATGCGATCGCGACCGAGAAGCGGCCCGAGGCGTGGCTGATGCGGGTCGAGGCCGACGGCCAAGGCGTCATCACCGACGATCGCCTGAACAGCGAGGAGCGCGCCGACGAATTCCTCCTGATGGGGCTGCGGCTCAATGAGGGCATCGATCCGCTGCGCTACGCGGCGCTGGCGGGCCGCACGCTCGACCCGGACCGGATCGCGGTGCTGCGCGAGGAAGGCGCCATCATGGTCGACGACAGCGGCCGGCTGAAGGTCACCCAGGCCGGATTTCCGGTGCTCGACGCCGTGGTGGCCGACCTCGCAGCCTGACCGCGCGGGGTCAGGCGCCAAAGCTCTTCGGCGAACCGGCGACCGGCACGCCGCCGCCCGATCCGACCCGCATCACCGCCAGGCCGCGTTCGTTGGTGCCGTCGGCGCGGAATCGAAACAATCCGTCGATGCCGGAAAAACCGGATGGATTGGTCAGCACTTCCGGCGAAAACCGCTGCGCGCCCTGGGTCCGCGCCAGGGCGGCGACCAGCGCGACCGCATCATAGGCCAGCGTCGCGGTGCGCACCGGTTCGGCGCCGTATTTGGCGCGGTAGCGGCCCGCGAAGGCGCGGAAACCGGCCGGATCCGGCGCGGCATAGAGGCCGCCCTGCAAGGCCGGGCTGGCGAACACCCGCGGATTGTCCCACAGCCCGGTGCCGAGCAGCTGGATGTTCTTCAGGTTGGCCCCGGCCGCCGTCAGCGCGTCGGCCACCGCCACCACCGAATCGCCGTCGTCGGCGAGAAACAGCGCATCCGCCGAGCCCAGCGCCTGCGCCACGGTGCGCGCCGCGGCGGCGCGGTCGGCGCCATATTTTTCGAATCCGACGATGCGGCCGCCCTTGCGGCTGACGGCCTGCTTAAAGGTGGCCTCGACCACATTGCCATAGGCGTTTTCGGGCAACAGGGCGGCGAAGGATTTTTTTCCGATGCTGGCCGAGTAGTCGATGATGCGGTTGACGTCGGACTCCGGCAGGAAGCTCAGCAGATAGACGCCGCGGCCGGCCACGCTGGAATCGGTCGAGAACGCGATCACCGAGATGCCGCGGGCGCGGGCGAGCTGGGCGGTGGCCGGAACCGACAGCGCAAACAGCGGTCCCAGGATGATCTCGGCGCCCTCGTCGAGCGCCTGCTGGGTGCCCTGCTGGGCGCCCTGCGGGCTGCCGCCGTCATCCTTGATCAGGAGCTGCAGGTTGGGATTCTGGAATTCCGCCAGCGCCATCTCGGCGGCGTTCTTCATCGACTGCGCGGCGATGCCGGCATTGCCCTGGGCCGACATCGGCAGGATCAAGCCGACCTTGACCTGGCCGTTGCCGACCGCGAGCGGCTGCTGGGTCGGCCCGCCGGGAGCAGGGCCGGGCGGCGGCGAACTGCTGAAGGGATTGGAAAACGAGCTGAGGCTCTGCTGCACCCCGGCGCAGGCCCCGAGCAAGGGAGCGCCGAGAATCAGGCCGACCGCCGTCCGCCGGGTGGCCCGCGGCCGGGCGGCCGGGGGCCTGACGGCCGGGGAAGGCTGAGACTTTGGATCGAGCGGCCCCACCATCTGTTCTCTTGTTTGGACCGGCCGAGCCCGGCGCGGCCATCAACCGCCTGACGATCAGGCGGCTGGATTCAGGCATATTGTCGGCGAATAGTTAACCAAAACAAAAGGATTGTGGCCTTTCGACGCGGCCTTTGGTTGCAGCGCCCGGTTTTCGACACCGCGGCGCGGAGCCAAAGCGGGCCCGCCGTTGCGCGCAGCCCGGTGGCGTCCGCGCCCTGTCCCCTCTAGATTGCCACTATGCGCGCAAAAGCGGCTTCCGCAAAACCATCTGACGACCTGACCGCGCCCGCGGCGCGGACGTTCTGCGTGGCCGGCCATGTCCTGACCGCGCCGAGGGCGGTTCCGGGCCTGCATCTGGTGGCGACGCCGATCGGCAATCTCGGCGACATCACCCTGCGGGCGCTGGAAACGCTGGCCGGCGTCGACATCATCGCCTGCGAGGATACGCGGATCTCGCGCCGGCTGACCGAGCGCTACGCGATCTCCGCCCTGCTCAAACCCTATCACGAGCACAACGCCGCGCTGGCGCGGCCGAAAATCCTGGAAAGGCTGGCGCAGGGCGCCTCCATCGCGCTGGTGTCGGATGCCGGCACGCCGCTGATTTCCGATCCCGGCTTCAAGCTGGTGCGCGAGGCCTGCGCCCTGGGCCATGCGGTGATCGCGCTGCCGGGGCCGTCATCGGTGCTGGCGGCCCTTGCGGTGGCGGCGCTGCCGACCGACCGGTTTTTCTTCGAGGGATTCCTGCCGTCGAAGGCGACCGCGCGGCGGGCGCGGCTGACCGAGCTTTCGCGGATCGACGCCACGCTGGTGATGTTCGAATCCGGCAACCGGGTGCAGGACACGCTGGCCGATCTCGCCGCCATCATGGGCGCGCGCGATGCGGCGGTATGCCGCGAAATGACCAAGCTGCACGAGGAGATCCGCCGCGCCAAACTGGCGGCGCTGGCGCAGGAAGCGGCCACGCTGGAGAGCCGCGGCGAGTTCGTGCTGGTGATCGGCCCGCCGCCGGCCGATGCGCAGGTGATGAGCGCAGAGGCGCTCGACGATCTGCTGCGCGGGCAGCTGAATCACCTCAGCGTCAAGGATGCGGTGGCGCATGCGGTCGAACTGTCGGGCCGGCCGCGCCGCGAGATCTATGCCCGCGCGCTCGAACTCGGCAGGAACAGCGATCTCACCGCCGGTCCGGAAGGCGAAGATGGCACGGAGTGACGGCGCCCGTCCCGAAGCTTCGCCGGAGCCGGCGAAAGCGCCTGAGCGGATCGCGGCGTTTCGCACGGGCATCTCGGCCGAAAGCCGCGCCGCCGCGCTGCTGATGGCCAAGGGCTATCGCATCCTGGCGCGGCGGTTCCGCACCCCCCATGGCGAGATCGACCTGGTGGCGCGCCGCCGCAACCTGGTGGCCTTTGTCGAGGTCAAGGCCCGCGCCGACCTCGACGAGGCCGCCTATGCGGTGACGCCGCGCCAGCAGCGCCGCATCATCGATGCCGCGCAGGGCTGGCTGATGGCGCATCCCGAACATGCCGAATTCGAGCTGCGTTTCGACGTCGTGCTGATTGCGCCGCGGCGGCTGCCACGCCATCTGTTGGCGGCGTTCGACGCCTCGACCTGAAAACCCGTTTTCCCGCAACCGTTCCGGACCCGCCCCATGAAACTGAATGTCGCCGTCCAGATGGATCCCATCGCGCAGATCAACATCCGCGGCGATTCCACCTTCGCGCTGCTCCTGGAGGCGCAGAAGCGCGGCCACGGGCTGTCCTATTACACGCCGGACAAGCTCTCGCTGCGCGGCGAGGAGCTGGTGGCCCCGGTCCAGACCCTGAGCGTGCGCGACGAGGCCGGCGATCATTTCACCCTCGGCGAGGCCCAGCGCCATCCGCTGGCCAATTTCGACGTCATCCTGCTGCGGCAGGATCCGCCGTTCGATCTCGCCTACATCACCTCGACGCATTTTCTCGAGCGGCTTCACCCCAGGACGCTGGTGGTCAACAATCCGGCCAGCGTGCGCAACGCGCCGGAAAAGATCTTCGTGATGGATTTTCCGGACCTGATGCCGCCGACCCTGATCTCGCGCGATCTCGACGAAATCAACGCGTTCCGCGACACCCACGGCGCCGTGGTGATGAAGCCGCTGCACGGCCATGGCGGCGCGGCGGTGTTCCGCATCATGCCGCAGGACATGAATTTCGGCTCGCTGTTCGACATGTTCTCGGTGACCTTCCGCGAGCCCTGGGTGATCCAGCGCTTCATTGCCGAGGTCAAGCACGGCGACAAGCGCATTATCCTGGTCGACGGTGAATTCGCCGGCGCGGTCAACAGGGTGCCGGCGCCGGACGATCTGCGCTCCAACATGGTGCGCGGCGGCGCCGCCCAGGCCACCGAGCTTTCCCCGCGCGAGCGCGAGATCTGCACCCGGCTCGGCCCGGCGTTGCGCGAGCGCGGATTATTGTTCGTCGGCATCGACGTCATCGACGGCTATCTCACCGAGATCAACGTCACCTCGCCGACCGGGATCCGCGCCATTGCCCGGCTCGGCGGCCCCGACATCGCCGCGAAGATCTGGGACGTGATCGAGAAGAAGCGGGGCTGAAGCGGCGTCGATCCAGCGGGTCGGCGCACGGCGCCGCCGGGAGGCACTTGCGCCGGAATCGGCGAGCGCGCCATGTGATCGGGATCGAATCACGAGGGAGGCCCGCTTGGCCGAGCGAGACACCGACAAACCGCCCGCTGCGATCATCTACGAGGACACCGGAGGCACGGCCCAGCTGGTCTATTTCGACATCGTCGCGGCCTATGGCACCATGCATGGCGCCGTCGAGATCGAGCTTGCGACCCGCATCCTGGTGCCGAAGCCGGACGGCGCCATCGAGGTCAAGTTCCTGTCGTCCGGACGGCTGCGCTGCAGCGCCACCGCCGCCGCCAATCTGCGCAACGGCCTCGATGCCGCGCTCAAGATGCTGGAGCAGCCGCAGGCCAATCCGGTGGCGGCCTCCAAGCTGAATTGAGGGGCGGTGCCCCGTCCACACGAACACGGTTGAGGGTGCTATATGGTTTTCAAACGCGGCATGCGCGGCGTCTATCGGCATGGCAAGGAGAAGCACTTGCACCGACACTTATCGGAGTTATAGCGATGCTGTCGACCGCGTGGTTGATAAGAATGGCCAAGAAGAAGCCATCTCAAGATCAGTAGGATTTATCCAGCTGCGAATGGCCGGATACAAATCTGGTCACATCCCCCAAATTTTGAACTCTGAATTCTCCAAAAACCTTGTGGAATGCCTCAAACCCAAGAAGTTTCTCGCCAATTGTGGAAGCCATTTTCATGGCTTCGCTTAGCTCCGAAATGTATTTTTCTCTGTCTATTTCCTTGGTAAGGAGCAATCGAGCTAATTCTAGCTGGCGCGCCTGAAGCTTCGTTTGCAGCTCAAGCAATTCCTCGCAGATTTTCGGATCTACCGAATATCCGAGCCCCGCCTTTACCAGTCGGGCTATATCCGAGCGCCGATCCGCCCCCCCGCCCTGCTGGAATCCAACGGTGATACGGCTGCTCCCTGAAGGTGGCGCATATGAAGAACTCCCTGCACCCAAAGAAGGTCCGGAAGCCTGGGAACCTTTGCAGACATTCGCACGATCTGGCCACTGCGGCCAGCCGGGTATCGGACGCCATCGAAGCCAACGGCACGACCCAGTCCCGATCGTTCCCTTAATGTTCTTGCTCCCGGCACCGCTTTCCGTTAGCCTCCGCTGCCGGGAGAGGGCGGCATGGTCCAGCGGGTTTCCACCGTAGCCTTTGAGGGGATCGAGGCCCGCGGCGTCGACGTGCAGGTGCAGGTCGCGCCGGGATTGCCGGCCTTCGCCATCGTCGGATTGCCGGACAAGGCGGTGTCGGAGGCGCGCGAGCGGGTGCGCTCGGCGCTGATCGCCTCCGGGCTGGCGCTCCCCGCGCGGCGGATCACCGTCAATCTGGCGCCCGCCGACCTGCCCAAGGAAGGCAGCCATTACGACCTGCCGATCGCGCTCGGGCTGATGGCGGCGATCGGCGCCATCCCGCCGGATGCCCTGAGCGGCTTTACCGTGCTCGGCGAACTCGGGCTCGACGGGTCGATCGCCCCGGTCGCCGGGGTGCTGCCGGCCGCGATCGGCGCCAATGCGCGCGACGAGGGCCTGATCTGCCCGGCCGCCTGCGGCGCGGAGGCCGCCTGGGCGAGCCCCGATCTGGAGATCGTGGCGGCGTCTTCGCTGATCCAGATCGCCAACCACTTCAAGGGCACGCAGGTGCTGTCGCGGCCGCAGCCGAAGGTGCAGGAAGCGAGCAGCCACCTGCTCGACCTGCGCGACATCAAGGGCCAGGAAAGCGCCAAGCGCGCATTGGAAATTGCCGCGGCCGGCGGGCACCATCTGCTGATGATCGGCGCGCCCGGCGCCGGCAAGTCGATGCTGGCGGCACGGCTGCCCTCGATCCTGCCGCCGCTGTCGCCGCCGGAGCTGCTGGAAATATCGATGATCGCCTCCGTTGCCGGCGAGATCCAGGGCGGCGCGCTGACCGCGCGGCGGCCGTTCCGCAGCCCGCATCATTCCGCCAGCATGGCCGCATTGACCGGCGGCGGCATCAGGGCCAAACCCGGCGAGATCTCGCTGGCGCATCAGGGCGTGCTGTTTCTCGACGAATTGCCGGAGTTCGATCCAAGGGTGCTGGATTCGCTGCGCCAGCCCCTGGAGAACGGCGAGGTCTCGGTGTCGCGCGCCAATCATCGCGTCACTTATCCGGCGCGCTTCATGCTGGTGGCGGCGATGAATCCCTGCCGCTGCGGCCAGGCCTACGAACCCGGTTTTGCCTGCAAGCGCGGCCGCACCGACCGCTGCACCGGCGATTACCAGACCCGCATTTCGGGGCCGCTGATGGACCGCATCGATCTGCGCATCGAGGTACCGGCGGTATCGGCCGCCGACCTGATCCTGCCGCCGCCGGCGGAAGGCTCCGCCGAAGTCGCCGCACGTGTCGCCGCGGCACGCGCGATCCAGCGCGCGCGTTATGCCGCCGCCGGCCTGCCGCAGGTCCGCACCAATGCCGAGGCGCCGGCCGCGGTGCTGGAAGCGGTCGCCCAGCCGGACGCGCCGGGACTAAAACTGCTGCGCGACGCTGCCGACACCATGCGGCTGTCGGCGCGCGGCTATCACCGCGTGCTGCGCGTCGCCCGCACCTTGGCCGATCTCGACGGCGCCGACAGCATCGGCCGGCTGCATCTGGCCGAAGCGCTGTCGTACCGCGCGCTCGCCGAGGATCTCAGGCGCGCGGCGTGAACCCATTCCATGATTTTGCGCAAGACCCGGGCGCGCATGTCGCAAATTATCGCACCCTTGTTTGATTGGATTCCGCCTAACGACTTTTCGCACCGGGAGTTGATCAGTTGTCGAGGAAGACCACATTCTCTTTGACCGGTTCGCGGGCGACGTCGATCCGGTTGGCAGGAAAATCTGGGTCTGGGTAACCCACGGCGAGACCGCACAATATCGATAGTTCAGACGGGATTGACAGCTGTGCGCGGACAATCTCGGGGTAACCCGCGATGGAGACCTCGACACAGCTGCCAAGACCCCGCTCGGTCAGGGCTAGCAACAACGTCTGCAAGAACATTCCCACACCAACAGCGTCCACTGGGCCAAGGTCGCGGTGCATGCAAACGACGGCCGCGACTGGGGCGCGGAAAAACTGCCAGTTGCGTAAAACAGCGGCTTGATGGTCCGCCTTGTCGGTGATCGGAATCCCCATCGCCCCGTAGACTTGCCTTCCGAGTTCGCGGCGATAGTGCTGAAACTCCTTGGGCAAAGGCGGAACGTCGGGTGGGCCGTGCTTAGCCGCATCAAGCAACGCAGCAACGAGACGATCACGCCGCGCACCCGATGAAAATACGACATGCCATGGCTGGGTGTTGGAGTTCGACGGAGCCTGTTGCGCCAAGGCCAGAGATTCGTCCAACAACTCGCGTGGCACCGGCCGTGACACAAACATTCGGGTCGAATGCCGCACTCTAACTGCCTGATCAAGGTCCAGCATGTCGGCGTCTCCAAACCACACCTACCTCAGCGTCGGCTCTTAGCGAACTCCAAGCTGCCGTTTTCTACTGCGACAGTTGCCAAACCGTACCATGGTGAACACGCTCCAGAACTTATACCCTCGTTTGAGGCCGTAATCCCTTCGAACAGTGTCGATTGGCGGGAGGCCAGGGTTGTTAATCGTCGGCGACGCGGGCGGCCGCGAACAGTTCTGCGGACGCGCCGGATGAAAACTGCTGCGCGACGCTGCCGACACCCTACGGCTGTCGGCGCGCGGCTATCATCGCGTGCTGCGCGTCGCCCGCACCTTGGCCGACCTCGACGGCGCCGACGGCATCGGCCGGCTGCATCTGGCCGAAGCGCTGTCGTACCACGCGCTCGCCGAAGATCTCAGGCGCGCGGCTTAAAAATCGATCCTGGCGCCGCCGCCGTCGCCCCTTCGTCAACCCGGCGGTAACGAGTTTTGTTTACGCTCTGCCAACCATAAGCCGCCGCGGGTTGCGCGGCTTGTCGTTCGAGCGGGTGCGTATCATGCTGCGTTTCAAGATCCTGGCTTCGGCCGTTCCCTTGCTGGTGGCCGCCGTGTTCGCGCGCGGCGGGCTGTCCGCCGGACCGCGTCCCTGCATCGCGGTCGGCGACACCTCGGTGCAGATCTCCTCCGCGCCCTGGCATGCCGACCTTCACGTCTCCTTCACCGACGATCCCGCTTCCGCCACCGTGCGGGTCCAGATCACGGATAACGCCGAAGAGGCCGATTTCGCCGTGGTCGACGACGTCGACAGCGCGGAGGGCGGCGCCTGCGAGGCCAACCCGGCGACCCAGTCGGTCGCCATCTCGGACGGTCCGTCGGGCTCGGCGCCGGTGATCTATCTGTCGCCGGACGGCCCCGCCGACTACCGGATCTTCGTGCAATCGAACAGCTTTTCGGCGCGCGAGGCCGCCGCCTTGATCGTCGGGGCCAGCGGCGGGCACCCGAACCTCGCCGCCGCGTCGCTCTGACCGCGGCCGTAACCTCGCATTAACCCTGTTCGCATTGCCCGCCCCGGCGCGGCCCCGGCCGCAAGCACTTTGCAAGGTCGCCGCCGCATCGTAGCCCGACACCGGGCTCGCGGGCTGCGGCAGTCCCAACTGCCGCTCACGCCGGGCGAAAAGCGCGGCGGCAAGGCAAGTTCAGGATCATTGGCGATGGCGCAGGTTTTCCGGATCAGGACACGGCTGCGCCTGTTTACGCGGCGGCATCCGTGGCTCAGTTTCGCGATTCGCTCGTTCACGATGTTCTCCGCGGCGTTCGGCGGCGCCTATGGCTTCATCGCCGGCAGCCGCTCGGAAGGTTCCGGCTACGAGCCGCACGCCTTTGCGATCGGCGCCAGCTTCCTGTTCGCGGCGGCCTGCGTCGCGCTCGCCACCCTGAGCATGCGGCTGCGCTTCGTGCACAGGCGGCTTGCAAAACTGGCCCTGCACAATGAGGCGCTGGCCGACCGCAACTGGGAACTGCAGGAGGCCGAACAGCGCGCCCGCAGCCTGTTCGAGGCCCAGGGCGACCTGATCGTGCTGCGCGACGCCGACGGCCGCATCAGCTTCGTCAACGACGCCTATTGCGAACTGGCGCAGCAGCCGCGCGCCGCGCTGATCGGCAGCCGCTTCTCGCTCGCCGTGCTGGAGCAGGGCGACAGCGCGCTGGAGAGCAGCGGCACACGGGTTCACGACCAGAAGATCGCCACCGCGCTCGGGCCGCGATGGATCGCCTGGCGCGAAGGCCTGGTGCGCTCCGATGCCGGCGCGCCCGCGGAAATGCAGAGCGTCGGCCGCGACGTCACCGACCGCACCGAGACCGAACGCGCGCTCGGCGAGGCCCGCGACCAGGCCGATGCCGCCAACCGCGCCAAGTCGCGCTTCCTGGCGATGGCCAGCCACGAAATCCGCACCCCCCTCAACGGCATCCTCGGCATGAGCGGGCTGTTGCTGGATACGCCGCTGACACCGGAGCAGATGACCTATGCCCGGGCGGTGAAAACCTCCGGCGATGCGCTGCTGGCGCTGATCGAGGAGCTGCTGGATTATTCCAAGATCGAGGCCGGCAAGATCGACCTCGAACGCCGCCCGTTCGCGCTGGCCGGCCTGATCGAGGACATCACCGAACTGCTGGCGCCGCGGGCGCAGGCCCGCAAGCTCGAAATCGCCTCCTATGTCGACGAGCGGCTGCCGGTCGAGGTGGTCGGCGATTCCGCGCGATTGCGCCAGGTGCTGCTCAACCTCGCCGGCAATGCGATCAAGTTCACTTCGACCGGCGGCGTCGCGCTGATCGTCGAGCCGGGGATCTGGCCCAACGAGCTCAGCTTCCTGGTGCGCGACACCGGCATCGGCATCGCGCCGGAGGCGCAGCAGCGGATTTTTCGCGAGTTCGAACAGGCCGACGAGGCCATCGCCCGCAGCTATGGCGGCACCGGGCTCGGCCTGAGCATCAGCGAGCGCATCGTCAAGCGCATGGGCGGCCGCATCACGCTGCAGAGCGAACCCGGCAAAGGCTCGACCTTCGAGGTGTCGATCCCGCTGGCGGCCGCCGAAGGCGACGGCCGCCAACAGCGCGGCCTGGCGGCGGCGGACCTGACCGGTCAATCGATCCTGCTGGTGGCGCCGCAGACCATCGAGGCCTCGCTGGTGGCCCGGCGGCTGCAGCGCTGGGGCGGCCAGACCTGCATGGTCTCGGATATCGCGGTGGCGCAGGCGCTGTTGCCGGAGCGGACCTGGCACGCCGTCCTGCTCGATCACGGCCTCGGCGCCGACGCGGTCGCCTTGCTGGGCGAGGCGGCGCGCCCGCATGCCACCCAGCGCATCCTGATGTTCACGCCGGCGGCGCGGCACGAACTGCAGCTTTCGCGGGCTTCCGCGCTCGCTTCGGCATTCACCGGATACCTGGTCAAGCCGCTGCGGGCGGCGTCGCTGGCGGCGCGGCTGACCACGGCGCCGGAAGTCGACGCGCCCGGCGTTGCCGCCGATGCCCTGATCGATGCCCCCGAACAGCCGGAGACGCCTGCCATCGCGCCGGCGCGCGGCCTTGCGATCCTGGTCGCGGAGGACAACGAGATCAACGCGCTGCTGATGCGCTCGCTGCTGACCCGGCTCGGACACCATGCCGTCATCACCACCAATGGCGAGCAGGCGCTGGAATCCTGGCTGTCGGCCCGCTCCGCCGGCACGCCCTACGACCTCGTCCTGATGGACATCCAGATGCCGCAGCTCGACGGCATCGAGACCACGCGGCGGATCCGCGCCCGCGAGGCCGGCCAGCCCGGCCGCCGGACGCCAATCCTGGCGCTGACCGCCAACACCCTGGTGGAGGACCGCTACGCCTGCTTCGAGGCCGGCATGGACGGCTTCCTGATCAAGCCGCTGGACCGCGAGAAGCTCGCCGAGGCGCTGGCCGGGCTGGCGGCCTCGCGGCATCTGGCCGCCTGAGGCGGCGCGGCCCTGCCCGGCTGGCGGTCCGCATTCTCTGCCCTTGACGCTGCGGTCGAACGAAACCAGCATCCGGCGCCATGAACGACCGCCTCACGCGCCCCGGACTGACCTGCGAAAGCTACCTGATCCCGTCGGCGGATCCGGGCATCGAACTTTACATCCGCAACAAGCGCCGCGCCGACATCGCGGATTTTTCCGCCGAAAAGATCCTGCTCTATGTGCATGGCGCGACCTATCCTTCCGAGACCGCGTTCGACCTGCCGATCGCAGGCGCCTCGATGATGGACCTGATCGCGGCGCGCGGCTACGACGTCTATCTGGTCGACGTCAGGGGCTATGGCGGCTCGACGCGGCCGCCGGAAATGAACCAGCCGCCGCAGGCCAACGCTCCGGTCGTCACGACCGAAACGGCGGTGCGCGACTTCGGCAGCGCGGTGGATCACGTTCTCAGGCGGCGCGGCGTCGGGCGCATCAACCTGATGGGCTGGTCGTGGGGCACCGCGATCGCAGGCCAGTACACCAGCGAGAACAACGCGAAGGTGCACCGGCTGGTGCTGTTTGCGCCGCTCTACATCTTCCGCAAGGGCGCCGTGATTGCGCCGGCTCCCGAGGTTTCCACAGCCGCGCCCGCCCCGCTCGGCGCCTACCGGCTGGTCTCCAAGGAAGTGGCAAAGGCCCGCTGGCTGGAGGGCGTTCCGGAACACAAGAAGAGCGACCTCATTCCGCCCGGGGTGTTCGAGGCCTGGATCGAGGCGACCTGGGCCACCGATCCGCAAGCCGCCGGCCATCAGCCGCCGATGCTGCGCGCGCCGAACGGCGTCATCGCCGATGTGCTGGCAAGCTGGGCCGCCGGCCGCGCCCATTACGATCCCGGCCGCATCACGGTGCCGACCTTCCTCATTCACGCCGAATGGGATTTCGACCTGCCGAGCTACCAGGCGATCGACTATTTCGCCGCCCTGACGAACGTGCCCTACAAGCGGCTGGTCGAAATCGGCGAAGGCACCCATTCGGTGATGCTGGAAAAGAACCGCATGCAGTTCTTCCGCGAGATCATCGGTTTCCTCGACGAGCAGGACCCGCTGGCGCTGCGTTGATCCGGCGCGATGCCATGAAACCGATCCGACGGAAAGTGATCCATTGCCTGTCATCCGGGATCTGCTGCCGCCGGCGATGGCCGGGCGCGGTGCAGGCCCGGAATGACGATTGTCGCTGATCGTTGTTTCGAACCCGAAATGATTCGAACCTCGAAACCGCTCCGCTACAGCCGGCGCAGCGCCACGGTCTCGACCACGTGGTCGGCGCCCTTTTTCAGGATCAGCGTCGCGCGCGGCCGGGTCGGCAGGATGTTGTCCTCGAGATTGGCAAGGTTGGTGCGCTCCCAGATCGCCAGCGCGGTCGCGGTCGCTTCCTCGTCGGACAACAGCGCATAGCGATGGAAATAGGATCGCGGATCGTGAAACGCGGTGTCGCGCAGCGCCAGGAAGCGGCGGACATACCAGGCGCGCAGCACCGCTTCCTCGGCATCGATATAGCAGGAGAAATCGAAAAAGTCGGAGACCACCGCCACCGCCTTGCCGTCGCGCGGCAGCCGGCCGGTCTGCAGCACGTTGACGCCCTCGACGATCAGGATGTCCGGCCGGTCGATCTCGATCCATTCGTTCGGAATGATGTCGTAGGTCAGATGCGAATAGACCGGCGCCCGCACCTGACGCCGCCCGGCCTTGATGTCGCTCAGGAACGACAGCAGCGTCGGCAGGTCGTAGCTTTCGGGAAAGCCCTTCTTCTGCATCATGCCCTGCCGCTCGAGAACGGCGTTGGGAAACAGGAAACCGTCGGTGGTCACCAGATCGACCTTGGGCCGCGGCGACCAGCGCGCCAGCAGCGCCTGCAGCACGCGCGCGGTGGTCGATTTGCCGACCGCCACCGAGCCGGCGACGCCGATGATGTAGGGCATCTTGCGGTCTTCGATGCCGAGAAAGCGCCGCTGCGCGAAATACAGCCGCTGCATGGCGTCGACATAGATCGACAACAGCCGCGACAGCGGCAGGTAGATCTCCTCGACCTCCTTGAGATCGAGCCGGTCATGCATCGAGCGCAGCGCCGCGATCTCGCCGGCATCCAGCGTCATCGGCGTGTCGTCGCGCAGCCGGGCCCATTGTTCCCTGGAGAACACCCGGTAGGGATTGTACTGCTGGTCCGCCGCCCGAATATCCATGAAGCCGCCTTTAGCTATGGGCCAAGCCCGGTTGGTGGGGCATCAACGCTTCTAATCGCGCTTGCGCGCGGCCTTCTCGTCGAGTCCGGACATCGTGGTGCGCTGCGCCAGTGCGGCCTCGACCTCCGCGAGGCTGACGCCGCGCGACTTCAGCAGCACCAGCAAATGGAACAGCACGTCGGCGCTCTCGGCGATCAGATGGCTGCGGTCGTTCTCGACCGCGGCGATCACCGCTTCCACCGCCTCCTCGCCGAATTTCCTGGCGCAATGCGCCGCCCCCCTGTCCAGCAGCTTGCGGGTGTAGGAGGCCTCGCCGCCGGACGCCGCGCGGGCATCGATGGTGGCGGCGAGATCGTGCAGGGTAAAGCGAGCCATCGAGGCGCTTTCTGACAGGGGCGGCAGCCGTTGCTGCCAGATTTCGGGCTAGGGGTCGAGCCGCATCGGCAGCCCGGCCCGCACCATATGGTCCTTGGCTTCACGTATGGTGAATTCGCCGAAATGGAAGATCGACGCCGCCAGCACCGCGGTGGCGTGGCCCTCGCGGATGCCGTCGACCAGGTGATCGAGATGGCCGACGCCCCCCGAGGCGATCACCGGGACGGCGACGCTGTCGGCCACCGCCCGGGTCAGCGGCAGGTCGAAACCCTGCCTGGTGCCGTCGCGGTCCATCGAGGTCAGCAGGATTTCGCCGGCGCCGAGCGAGACCACCTCCTGGGCGTATTCGATGGCGTCGATGCCGGTCGAGTTTCGGCCGCCATGGGTGAAGATCTCCCAGCGTTCCGAACCGCCGCCACGCTTGACGCGCTTGGCGTCGATCGCCACCACGATGCACTGGTCGCCGAATTTTTCCGCGGCCTGTTTGACGAATTCGCGGCGGCTGACCGCGGCACTGTTGATCGACACCTTGTCGGCGCCGGAGCGCAGCAGGGTGCGGATATCGTCGACGCTGCGCACGCCGCCGCCGACGGTCAGCGGCATGAAGCAGGCCTCGGCGGTGCGCCGCACCACCTCCAGCATGATGCCGCGATTTTCGTGGGTCGCGGTGATGTCGAGAAAGCACAATTCGTCGGCGCCGGCGGCGTCATAGGCGATGGCGGCTTCCACCGGATCGCCGGCGTCGCGCAGATCGACGAAGTTGACGCCCTTGACGACGCGGCCGTCCTTGACGTCGAGGCAGGGGATCACGCGGACCTTGAACATGATGGAAACTCCTAGGCCGCGGCGCGGGCGTGACGGATCATGGCAAGCGCCGCCGCGGCATCGAGGCGGCCGTCATAGAGCGCGCGGCCGGCGATCGCGCCGGCGAGCTTTTTGGCTTCCGGCGCCAGCAGCGCCCGAACGTCGTCGATCGAGGCAAAGCCGCCGGAGGCGATCACGGGAATCGCGATCCGTTCGGCCAGCGCAACCGTGGCGTCGAGATTGAGGCCCTTGAGCAGGCCGTCGCGCGCGATATCGGTAAACACAATCGCGGCAACGCCGGCATCCGCGAAGCGCGCGGCGATCTCGAAGGCGGTGACTTCCGAGGTTTCCGCCCAGCCTTCGACCGCGACCTTGCCGTCGCGGGCGTCGAGGCCGACCGCGACGCGGCCGGGGTATTTTTTCGCCGCCGCCTTGACCAGCGCGGGATCGCGCACCGCGGCGGTACCGATGATCACCCGCGCGATGCCCTTGTCGAGCCAGGCTTCGATGGTCTTGAGATCGCGGATGCCGCCGCCGAGCTGCACCGGGATGGTGACGCTGCGCAGCATCGCCTCGACGGCGGCTGCATTGACCGGCTTGCCGGCAAACGCGCCGTCGAGGTCGACGACATGCAGATATTCAAAACCCTGCGCGGCAAAGGCGGCCGCCTGCGCCGCCGGATCGAGGCTGAACACGGTGGCGCGCGCCATGTCGCCCTGTTCGAGGCGAACGCACTGGCCGTTCTTGAGGTCGATGGCGGGAAACAGAATCACGTTGCGTTACCTGCTGCGCCGGCGCGGGATCCCGGAGGCGAGATGCTCACGGCTTCCATTTCAGGAAATTCGAGATCAGCGCCAGCCCGAAACGCTGGCTCTTTTCCGGGTGAAACTGGGTGCCGATCATGGTGTCCTTGCCGACGATGGCCGTCACCGGGCCGCCGTAATCGGCGCGCGCCAGCACGTCGGCCTCATGGGTCGCCTGCAGGTGATAGGAGTGGACGAAATAGGCGTGGCGGCCCTTCGGGCCGAGCGCCAGGCGCTCCAGCACCGGATGTTCGCGCACCATGTCGAGGGTGTTCCAGCCCATATGGGGGATCTTCAGACCCTCGCTTTTGGGCGCGATCTTCTCGACGTCGCCGGCGATCCAGTCGAAGCCGTCGGTGGTGACATGCTCCTTGCCGCGGGTCGCCATCAGCTGCATGCCGACGCAGATGCCGAAGAACGGCCGTGCCTTCCGGCGCACCGCCTCGGTCATCGCCTCGATCATGCCGTCGAGCGCGTCGAGGCCGCGGCGGCAATCGGCGAACGCGCCGACCCCGGGCAGCACGATGCGATCGGCGCGAAACACCGTCTCGGGATCGCGGGTGACCACGATCTTCTCCGGGATTTCCATCGCCCGTGCGGCGCGCTCGAAGGCTTTCGCCGCCGAGTGCAGGTTGCCGGAGCCGTAATCGATGATGGCAACGCTCAACGCGAGGCTCCCGGTTCCGGAAACAGTCCGATGATCTCGCCGTGCGGCGCCGCCGGCGGCCGCGAGAACGGCTGGCCCGGAATATCCCGGGTCGGCGGCGGCGCGCCGCGATCGACCGCCGATTGATCGTTGGCCAGCGCGCGCTGGCTGGCGGTCCAGCGGTCGAAAAACCGCCGCTCGGCGGATTCCTCGTCATCGGCCACCACGATGTCGAGCTGGCGCCAGTTGCGCCGCGACAGGGTCGCGCGCCGCAGGCTGGCGGCCTCGAATCCCGTCAGCAGCGCCAGCAGCCCATTGGCCAGGACGACCGCGGTTGCGCCGGCGCCGAGCCGCGCCAGTCCGACATCGATCGCGGCCAGCACCACGAACCAGCCGACCAGCGCCAGCCACAGCCGGTGCCAGGCGAGCCACAGCGGGGCCGCCAGCGCGGCCCAGACGTGAAAGCCGTCGCGAACGAAAGCGAAGCGGTCGGCGGCGCTTATCCCCGCGTCCCGGGTCACTGGAGCATGAACTGTGTAGACCGGCATCGTCACTCTCCGCCGAGCACGGGGGAATCAGCCGCCGAGCTGACCCTTGGTGGATGGCACTTCGCCGGCGGCGCGCGGATCGATCGCGACCGCCGCCCGCAACGCCCGCGCCAGACCCTTGAAGCAGGATTCGGCGATGTGATGGCTGTTTTCGCCATATAGGGTCTCGACGTGCAAAGTCACGCCGGCATTGATCGCAAAGGCGTTGAACCATTCGCGCACCAGCTCGGTGTCGAAGCTGCCGACCTTGTCGCGCGGAAAATCCACCTTGAACACCAGCACCGGCCGGCCCGAAATGTCGATCACGACCCGCGTCAGCGTCTCGTCCATCGGCATGTGGACGCCGGCATAGCGGGTGATGCCGGCCATGCTGCCGAGCGCCTGCTTGACCGCCTGGCCCAGCGCGATGCCGACATCTTCCGTGGTGTGGTGGTGATCGATGTGGAGGTCGCCCACCGCCTTGACGGTGAGGTCGATGCGCGAATGCCGCGCCAGCAGATCGAGCATGTGGTCGAAAAAGCCGATCCCGGTCGCGACCTCGGACACGCCGGACCCGTCGAGGTTCACGCTGACCTCGATGTCGGTCTCCTTGGTCTTGCGCTTGATGGTCGCGACCCGCATGAAAATGGCTTTCCCGTCCCGAAAACGCGCCCTTTTAACAGGCCGATGCCGCCTTCGCTACTGCGGTATGGCCTGCTTGCGACCGAACTTGCGCCTATGGTGACCGGAATCCGGCGCCGGAGGGCTGAAGATTGCATCCCTGCGCGGCAATCCCTAGATCTGGCCGAAACCGAGGTCCTCCATGCAAGCATCACCTTCCGAATCGCCGGTCTGGCACGGCACCACCATTCTGACGGTCCGCAAGGGCGGCCGGGTGGTGATCGGCGGCGACGGGCAGGTCTCGATCGGTCAGACCGTGATCAAATCCAACGCCAAAAAGGTCCGCAGGCTCGGCAAGGGCGACGTGATCGGCGGATTTGCCGGCGCCACCGCCGACGCCTTCACGCTGTTCGAGCGGCTGGAAAGCAAGCTCGAGCAATATCCGGGGCAATTGACCCGTGCCGCGGTCGAACTCGCCAAGGACTGGCGCACCGACCGCTATCTGCGCCGGCTGGAAGCCATGATGATCGTCGCCGACAAGGAGGTTTCGCTGGTGCTGACCGGCACCGGCGACGTGCTGGAGCCCGAGGCCGGGGTGATGGCGATCGGTTCCGGCGGCAACTACGCCCTGGCGGCCGCGCGCGCCCTGGTCGATTCCGCCTGGGATGCCGAGGCCATCGTGCGCCGCGCGCTGGATATCGCCGCCGACATCTGTGTCTATACCAACCGCAACGTGACCATCGAGACGCTGACGGCGGGCTAGCGGCACCTGCCCCTTCGCCCGATCTCCGCCGCCGAGCCCGACCATCCAACCCGATTAGGCCAATGACCGAGCTGTCCCCCCGTGAAATCGTCTCCGAACTCGATCGCTTCATCGTCGGCCAGACCGACGCCAAGCGCGCGGTCTCGATCGCGCTGCGCAATCGCTGGCGGCGGCTGCAGCTCACCGGCTCCTTGCGCGAGGAGGTGCTGCCGAAAAACATCCTGATGATCGGGCCGACCGGCGTCGGCAAGACCGAGATCGCCCGCCGGCTGGCCAAGCTCGCCGGCGCCCCCTTCATCAAGGTCGAGGCCACCAAATTCACCGAGGTCGGCTATGTCGGCCGCGACGTCGAGCAGATCATCCGCGACCTGGTCGAGGTCGCCATCGCCCAGGTGCGGGAGCGCAAGCGCAAGGACGTGCAGGCGCGCGCCCAGCTCGCCGCCGAGGACCGCGTGCTCGATGCCCTGGTCGGCGCCAATTCCAGCGCCGCGACGCGGGATTCGTTTCGCCGGAAGCTGCGCGCCGGCGAACTCAACGACAAGGAAATCGAGATCGAGACGCAATCCTCCGGCGGCATGCCGATGTTCGAAATTCCGGGCATGCCGGGAGCGCAGATGGGCGCGATCTCGATCGGCGACATCTTCGGCAAATTGGGCGGCCGCACCAAGACCCGCCGCCTCACCGTGGAGGGCTCCCACGAGCTCCTGGTCAACGAGGAATCCGACAAGCTGCTGGATACCGACCAACTGGTGCAGGAATCGATCCATGCGGTGGAGAACAACGGCATCGTGTTTCTCGACGAGATCGACAAGATCTGCGTGCGCGACGGCCGCAGCGGCGGCGACGTCTCGCGCGAGGGCGTGCAGCGCGACCTGCTGCCGCTGATCGAAGGCACCACGGTATCGACCAAGCACGGCGCGGTGAAGACCGACCATATCCTGTTCATCGCCTCCGGCGCCTTTCACATCGCCAAGCCGTCCGACCTGCTGCCGGAATTGCAGGGCCGGCTGCCGATCCGGGTCGAACTGGACGCGCTGACCCGCGACGACATGCGCCGCATCCTGACCGAGCCGGAAGCCTCGCTGATCAAGCAATATGTCGCCCTGATGCAGACCGAAGGCGTGACGCTGGACATCACCGACGACGCCATCGACGCGCTGGCCGACGTCGCGGTGGCGGTCAATTCCTCGGTCGAGAATATCGGCGCCAGACGGCTGCAGACCGTGATGGAACGCGTGCTCGACGAGATTTCATTCGCAGCACCCGACCGCCATGGCGAGACCATCCAGATCGACGCCGCCTATGTGCAGAAGCATGTCGGCGATCTCGCCAAGAACGCCGACCTCAGCCGCTTCATTCTGTAGATTATATTCTCGACCGATGGTTGGTCGCGCTGCCGACTGCACCAAGGTCACGGCTCGCGCTTCAGCTGGCCGGGACAGCGCATTGCCCGCCGGGCACCCGTCGTGTGATAGATATCGGCTGGTTGGGTGCCGGTCGGGGGGCCAAATGAATCCGCGTGTCTGGAAGAACCCCTGGCGCCTGATGCTTGCCGTCAATGCCGCCGTGATGATCGGGGTTTTTCTCCACAAAATCACGCTGCCGCCCTACGTCCCCTACATCCATCTTCTGGTCGATTATCATTTCGGCTTCACCAAGCGGGCGCTGGTCGGCGCCATGGCATCGCTGTTTTTCACGCAGGTGCCGGTCTGGCTGGTGTTCGCGCTCGGCGGCGCGGTCTGGCTTTTGACATTGGCGCTGTTCGTGCGGCTGTTCCGGCGCACCTTCGGTTTTGACGATGCGCAGCTGCCGCTGTTCGTGTTCATGGCCGGCTCGCCGTTCTTTCTTAAAAATTTCATGCACACGCTGGGGCATTTCGACATCTATGGCTGTGCGCTGGCGATCTGCCTGCTGCTGATCCCGGCGCGTTCGCTCTGGTTCGTGATCGCGGCGGCGATCGCCGCGTTGATCCTGGTCCTGATCCACCACATCCATGTTCTGATGTATGTGCCGACCATCGCGGTGATCGTGGTGCTGCGCCATTATCTGGTGCGCGATTTTGGCCGCCTGAACGTCGCGGTCGGGATCGCGGCGCTCGCCGCCATCGGCGTTCTGTTCCTTGCGGCGCAGTTCTACGGATCGATCGCGGTCCCGCAGAACGAATTCGTGCGCTATCTGCAGGGCCGCATGGCCGACCCGTCGCGGGCCGACCTGCTGAGTTTCAGCTACATCTGGTATCAGCAGCTGCCGACGGAGATCCACGACACCTGGGCGCGGATGCCGTCGAATCTGCTCGGCGTTCCCGTGTTCGCCGTGCTGATCTGGCTGCATATCCCGCTGTGGCGATATTTTGCCGGACTGATCCGGTCACTCGCACGCCCGCTGCACCGCCGCATCGTCATCACCGGGATCGCGGCGGTGAGCCTCGGTTACCTCGTGATGTTCGCGATCGTGTTCGACTATTCGCGCTGGGTTTCGAACTGGGCGGTCTGCATGTTCCTGATCCTGCATGCGGTCAAAACCCTGCCCGGCGCGGAGCCGGTGCCGGCCGTCGCCACCGATGACCGCAAGGCCTCCGTGCTCGGCTGGATCATCACCCTGATTCCCCGGGTCGGGATCGTCAGGCCGTTTTAGGCGCCGGCGTGCGCCAAACCGATGGACGATGGGGCCGCCAACCGGTAATTTTTGCAAGCCGCGCGGCGTGGTCGGGTCGCGCCGGAGTGATGATCATGCCCGAGATCGCCGCGCCGCCGCCTGCCTTGTCCGACGACGCGATCAGGCGGCTGGTCGCGGATCGCGTGGACGGGCACCGCCTGAGCGTCGGCATGGCGGTCGGCCTGACCGAAGCGGGCAGCCATCGTTTCGTCGGCCATGGCTGCCGCGAGACGCGTAGCGCATTGGCGGTGAACGAAAAAACCATTTTCGAGATCGGCTCGATCACCAAGCTGTTCACTGCCCTGGTGTTGTCCGACATGGCCAACCGCGGCGAGGTCGGGCTGGATGAGCCGGTGGCGGAGCTGCTGCCGGCGGGAACGCGCGTCCCGCTCCGCAACGGCAGAGCCATCACGCTGCGCGATCTCGCCTCGCATTATTCAGGCCTGCCGCGAGTGCCGGCCAATCTCAACCGGGAAGATCATCCCGGCGATCCCTATGCCGGCTACACCGCGGAAAAGCTCTACCAGTTTCTCGCCGGCCACGAACTGATCCGGACGCCGGGCGACAGCTTCGAATATTCCAATCTCGGCGCGGGACTGCTCGGGCACGCCCTGGTGCTGCGCTCCGGCGCCGGCGATTATGAGAGCCTGGTCCGCGCCCGGATTCTCGATCCGCTGCGGATGGACGATACGGTGATTGCGATCCCTGGCCGGCTGACGGCCGACGTCGCGACCGGCCACGACGACAGCCTCGATCCGGTGCCGGACTGGAATTTCGACGTGTTGGCGGGAGCGGGCGCGTTCCGCTCCAACCTGTCAGATCTGTTGGCCTTCATGGACGCGATGTACGATCGGGATTCGCCGATCTCGGCCATGATCGGCCCGCTGGTGACCCCGCGCGACCAGGGCGGACTGGAATTGGGGGCACCGCACCCCGATGGCGGCGTCGCGCTGTCGCATTCTGGCGGGACCGGTGGATTCCGCACCTTTGTCAGATGCATTCCGGAATGGAAGCGCGGGGTGGCGGTGCTCAGCAACGCCGGCATCGATGCGGTGGTCGATTTGGGGGTCCATGTGCTCGACCCGCGCTGCGGCCTGATCTGGTTCCGCAAGGAAGTGGCGGTCGACCCGGCCTGCTTTGCGCGGCTGCTGGGCCGCTACCAACTGCGTCCGAACTGGGTGTTCGACGTGACGTCGACCGCTGGCCGGCTCTATGTCCGGCTCGCCGACCAGCCGGCGCTGCAGGCGTTTGCCGTCTCGGAATGGCAGTTTTTCTACAAATGCGTCGGCGCGCAGGTGACGTTCGAGCCCGGCGCGGACGGCCGCGCCGCCCGCCTGATCCTGCATCAGAACGGCACCGATCAGATCGCCGAACGGATCGCATAGCGCGGGGGCGATGCCGCCGTCAGATTTTCGATCGGCGGATGCGCACGTAAAGCGCGCCCTCACCGCCATGGCCGACATGGGCTTCCTCGAAGCCGATCACCAGGGTGCGGAATTCCGGCAGGCTCAGCCATTGCGGCACCTGGCGGCGCAGCACGCCGGGCTCTGACTCCGGCCCCTTGCGGCCCTTGCCGGTGATGACCAGCACGAAGCTCAGGCCGTCGCGATGGGCGCGTTCCAGGAAGCCCGACAGCGCAAGGTGGGCGCGGGTCTGGGTCATGCCGTGCAGGTCGAGCCTGGCATCGATCTGCTTGCGGCCGCGCGACAGCTGCGAGCGTTCGCGGCGTCCCAGCGGCGCCAGTGGCGGCGGCGCCGGTGGCGATGGCGGTTTTGGCGCGCGCGGCGCCCGGGCGGACGGCGCCGCCCGCGGGGGCACGGCAGGTCCGGCTGCGGCCGGCATTTCCGCATCCGCCGGAACCAGCTGCGGCTTGGCGGCGCGGGGCTTTTTCCGCAACGGCCGGGTCTGCCCGGCGACACTCTCCCACAGCGCCCGCTCTTCCTCGCTGAGCGCGCGCCGGCGGCGCGGTGGCGTCATCTCGGGAAAGGGATTGGCGGGCGGACGCTTCATCGGGCGCGGCGCAGGTGACGAAGGCGATGGAGGCGCCGCCGCTCGCGGCGCGGTTCGACGGCGGGACGGTCCTGCGGCAGCGGCACCGCCGTCGCGGCAGCTGCCGCCGAGGCCGGCGCCGTGGCGGCGGGTGGTGCCGCCGCGGCCGGGGCGGTCTGCGGAAACAGCCTGGCGATCCTGCGCGACGGCCGCGGATCCGGCAGCGGCATCGCCCGGCCGCGCTGCACCGGATCGAGGCTCTTGGGGACCAGGATGACAAAGCGCATGGGGTGGCGGAGCCGGCCGGACACCCGTCCGGCATCGGCGCCGGCGCCGAAATAGAGATCGGCGCGGGCCGGCCCGGTGATCGCCGAGCCGGTGTCCTGCGCGATCATCAGCCGGCGAAACGGCGTCCGCGACTGCGCCGACTCGATCGGCAGTTCGCCTTCGATGAAGAACGGCGTGCCGTAGACGTGCAGGGCCTTGTCGACGGCGATCGAGCGGCCGGGCGTTAGCGGCACGCCCTGGGCGCCCACCGGCTCGTCCTTGTCGGAGAGCTGCACCTCGCGAAAGAACACATAGGAGCGGTTTTGCCGGCGCAACTCCCTGGCGCCATCGGGATTCTGCTCCATCCATTCCCTGATCTTCTGCATCGACATCTGGTCCCTCGGGATGATGCCGCGCTCGATCAGGAGGCGGCCGACCGCCGTATAGGGATAGCCATTATGCGCGTCGTAATTGATGCGGATGGTCGAGCCGTCCTCGAGATGGACCCGCGCCGAGCCCTGGATCTGCGCGAACAGCAGATCGGTCGGATCCTTGAGCCAGCAGATTTCCAGACCGCGGCCGGCGATCGCGCCATCCTCGATTTCGCCGCGATCGTAATAGGGCACCAGCTTGCGGCGGCCGATCTTGCGAAACACCTCGCCCTTGTTGGGCAGGCCGACCGAGTCCTGGCTGAAGCCTCGGACGAACAGGTTCGACGGCCGGCGATAGACCGGCACCGTATAGACGTCGGTGCGCGTCCGCGAACCGTCGATCACCGGCTCGTAATAGCCGGTGACGAAGCCCGCATCCTCGCCCAGCCGGGAAATCCGCAAAGGCGAAAAATTCCGCTCGAAAAACGCCCGCGCCCCGGCGCCGTCGGAAATCTCGGCGGCCCGGGCGGCGCGGCAGGGGTCGCGCAGCGATGCGCCCAGGGCCCGAGAATCGTCGGCCGGCGTGGCCTGCGCGGATATCGTCCGGCAGCTGGCGCGGAAGGTCTTGAAGGCCAGCAGATGGTCGTCCTCGCTCCAGCCCTCGATATCGCCCCACGCCACCGGGGCATATTGGCTGCCGCTGATCTGCAGCGGCATCGGCAGCGAAGGATAGGGCAGATGCCGGCGCGCGGCTGGCGCGGCCGCCGGAGAGAGCAAGGCGGCGGCGATCAGGCAAGCCGCGGCGGCAAATCGGGCGAAGCCACCGGCGTTAGTGAGCGCTTCCCGTGCCAACCAGCTTCCAGTTCGGATCGCGTGAGGTGATGTCGCGGGCAAAGGTCCAGACATCGGTAATGTCGGCGACCTTGTCGGGATTGCCGTCGACGATGGCGCCGGTCTTGTCGCGGGTGACCGAAACCATCTGCGACACGAAGCGGACGGTCAGTTGCGCCGTCCGGTCGCGCGCTTCCGCACCGACCAGTTCGGCCTTGTCGACCGAAACGAAACGGGTTTCGGTCTTGCGCTCCTGCTTCTCGCGCTCCTTGATCGCAGCCTCGAAGCTGTCATAGACCTCGGACGACAACAGGTCCTTCAGTGCCCGGCGATCGCCATTGGCAAAGGCCATCACGATCATCTCATAGGCGCTGCGGGCGCCGCTGAGGAAATGCCGGGGGTCGAACGACGAATCCTGCGCCGCGATGGCGTCAAGTCCCTGGGCGAGCCGCGTGCCGGCCTCTGCCAGGCCTTTCCAGCGATCGGAGGGCGGCGCCACGTCGGCGGCCGGCGCCAGCGGCGCCTGATCGATCACCGCGCCGGGCATCGGCACCACGTTGGTGTCCGGCGCCCCCTGCACCACATTGCGCGCCGTGCGATCGTAGGGCGGCCGTTCGTTTCCGGTGCGCTGGCCGAGCACGTTGCGCAGGCGCAGGAAGATGAAGACCGCCAGCGCCAGGAAGATGATGGTGTAAATATCCACGTCGCGTTCGCTTTCTGGTCTGCGCCGGCAATGGCTCCGGCGATAGAGCGTCCCTTGAGAGGACGGGCAGAGATTACCTCATGGATGGGTCTGCAATATGTAGGCACGAAACTTTGCCTGACCAATGGCGCGCCTTGACATGAAAAGCCATGCCGGTGGACGGGCCGAGCCGATGCTCCCGCCGTCGACCACAAGCAATGGTAGCGCGTTTTCGCCCTCAGGGGAAACCCGATGATGCCCGGAAATCGCGCATATTCAACAATTTAGGGGGCAGCCTTGGGGCTCCCCGGGATCGCCTTTCCAAGCCCCGCGCCGGTGCCCGAAAGGCCGGCCGGTGCGCCGGCAGGTCCGCCGCGATGGTCGTCCTTGTGGAACGAGGCGGGGCTATGATAGCCACTCGCCCCGACAGAGGCCTTTTCGCACCTCGCGAGCGAATTCAGACGCAAAACCGGTGGCTGCTCGCTTGAAAACGCTCCAGGAGAGATTTCCATGACCAACGGCAACGGCGCGCCCCCCGAGGCAGCCCTTCCTCCCCAGTTGAACGTGCTGGCGCAATATACCAAGGACCTGTCGTTCGAGAATCCGAACGCACCATCTTCGCTGGGACCGCAGGCGCAGCAGCCCGCGATCAACATCCAGATCAACGTCACCGCCAACAATGTCGCCGAAAACGACTTCGAAGTGACCTTGATGGTCGAAGGCAAGGCGGAAAACGCCGGCAAGGTGATGTTCAGCTTCGATCTCGCCTATGCCGGGGTGTTCCGGATCATGAACGTCCCGAAGGAAAACCTGCACCCGCTGGTGATGATCGAATGCCCGCGGCTGTTGTTCCCGTTTGCGCGCGAGATCATCGCCACCGCGGTGCGCGATGGCGGGTTCCCGCCGCTGATGCTCGATCCGGTCGATTTCGTCGGACTGTACCGCCAGAACATGGAGCGGCAGGCCGCGATGGCGCAGGCGACCCAGGTAAAGCCGAGCTGAGCCCAGCCGCGGGGCGCCGCTCAGGCGCCGAGAAAATCGCTCCACACCGGCTTGTCGCCGAGCGTGGCGATAAACGCCCGATGCGCGGCGCGGTCGGCTTCGCTGATTCGCGGCGCCAGCGGTTCCGGACGTTGCCGGCGCGGCATTTCGCCGTATCCGCCGGCCCGGCTGTCGCGGGTTTCGGCGGCCAGGATCAATTGCGACTGCCGGGCGCCGATCAGGTCGATATAGACCTCGGCCAATAGCTCGGCGTCGAGCAGGGCGCCGTGCTTGGTGCGGCGGGAATTGTCGATCGCATAGCGCGAGCAGAGATCGTCGAGCCGGTTCGACACGCCGGGATGCTTGCGCCGCGCCAGCAGCAGGGTATCGACCAGCCGGTCGCGCGCTATCGGCGCCCGCTTGATGCGCTCGAGCTCGGCATTGATGAAACCGATATCGAACGATGCGTTGTGGATCACCAGCGGCGAATCGGCGATGAACTCCAGGAAGTCCCCGACCACTTGCGAAAACACCGGCTTGTCGGCGAGGAACTCGCTGGAAAGACCGTGCACCGCAAAGGCCTCGGCCGGCATGTCGCGTTCCGGATTGATATGCCGGTGGAAGGTCTGGCCGGTCGGCATCCGGTTGAAGATCTCGACGCAGCCGATTTCCACCAGCCGATCGCCGCGCAGCGGGTCGAGCCCGGTGGTTTCGGTGTCCAGAATGATTTCGCGCATGAACCACAGACCGCAGGTTTGGCGAATCAGGGTCGCCGCCGCGGCATCTTAACAGCCTGGTCCAGGATGTCGCGGATCCGCGCCCGCACCGGATCGAGACCGTGCGAGGTATCCACCACGAAATCCGCGCGCCGGCGCTTTTCGGCGTCCGGCAATTGCCGGGCGAGGACGGTGTCGAGCAGCTCGCCGGTCATGTTGGCGCGCGCCAGCACGCGCTGGCGCTGGATTTCCGGGGTCGTGGTCACCACCACCACGGCGTCGACACGTTTCTCGCCGCCGGTCTCGAACAACAGCGGCACGTCCACCACCGCGACCGCGGCGCCGGCGGCCTCGGCGTCGTGCAGGAATTTCTCGTGGTAGGCGCGCAGCATCGGATGAACGATCTGCTCGAGGCGCTGCATCGCGGCGGGATCGTGCACCACCCGCGCCGAAAGCTTGCCGCGATCGACCTTGCCGTCGGCGGTGGTGCCGGGAAACGCCGCCTCGACCGCGGCTACCGCCTCGCCCTGATAGATCCGGTGCACGGTGGCATCGGCATCGTAGACCGGGACGCCCGCTTCGGCGAACAGTTTTGCGGTGGTCGATTTCCCCATCCCGATCGAGCCGGTCAGCCCAAGAATCAACATCCAGGTCGCGCCATCCGCCGCTGCATCCGATTTGCCGGTTCAACCATCACCATCCGCAAGGCCATGACAAGGGGCCGCGCGGGCATGCTTCACAGTGCGAGCTGCCGCTGGCTGCGCAGGAATGCCAGCAGCGGCAGCAGCGGCAGGCCGAGGATGGTAAAATAATCGCCTTCGATGCGCTCGAACAAATGTACCCCGAGCCCTTCGAGCTGGTAGGCGCCGACACTGGTCGTGACCGCCGCTCCGGCCTCGTCCAGATAGGCCTCGATATCGGCCTCGCCAAGCGGCCGCATGGTCATCCGCGCCATTGCGGCCGCTTCGAACAGGATCGTGCCGTCGCGGGCGACCGCAACGGCGCAGTGCAGTTCGTGATGGCGCCCGGCCAGCGCGCGCAATTGCGCTGCCGCCTCGCTGCGGCCGGCCGGCTTGCTGAAACGCATCTCGCCCTGCGCCAGGACCTGATCGGCCCCGACCACGAAACGGCCGGGCCGGCCGGCCGATACCGAAACCGCCTTGTGCCGCGACAGCAGCGCGGCGATGTCGCCGGGTTCCGAAAGTCCCGAGGCCTTCTCGACGGCGCGCTCGTCGATGTCGGCCGGCGCTGCTTCGAAACCGATGCCGGCATTGGCCAGCAAGCTCTGCCGCGCGCGGCTTTGCGAGGCGAGGATCAATTTCTCTTGGCCGCGCCAGACGGTCATTCCGGAGGCCGTTGCCGCTGGCGGTCGGCGACCAGTTTCAGCACCGCGGCGGCGGTTTCCTCGATCGACCGCCGGGTAACGTCGAGCAGCGCCCAGTTGAACTTGGCGCTCAACCGGCGCGCAAAGGCGACTTCGTCCGCCACCGCCTGCCGATCGATATAATCGTCATTGCCGGTACCGGCGCCCATGCTCAGAAGCCGGTTCTGCCGGACCTGGATCAGCCGCTCCGGCGTGGCGTGCAGGCTGACCACCAGCGGCTTTTTCAGCGTCTCCAGCTGGTGCGGAATGGCGATGCCGGGCACCAGGGGGACATTGGCGGTGCGGATGCCGCGGTTGGCGAGATAGATCGAGGTCGGTGTCTTGGAGGTGCGCGATACCCCGACCAGCACGACATCGGCGTCTTCGAGGCCTTCGACATGCTGGCCGTCGTCATGCATCATGGAATAGTTCAGCGCGTCGATACGCTTGAAATATTCCGCGTTCAGCGTGTGCTGCGCGCCGACCCGTCCGGTCGTGGCCGCGCCAAGATAGGCCTGAAACAACTGCATCACCGGGCCGATGATCGACAGGCTCGGGATGTTGATCTGCTGGCACTTGGCTTCCAGCCGGCCGACCAGGTCCTTCTCCAGCAGCGTGAACAGCACGATGCCGGGCGCCTCCTCGATTTCGTCGAGCACCCGGTCGAGTTGTTTCTGGCTGCGCACCAGGGGATAGACGTGCTCGACCGGCGTCACATTGGCGTATTGCGCGGCCACCGCGCGCGCCACCGTGATCAGCGTCTCGCCGGTCGAATCGGAGACCAGATGAAGGTGAAAATAATTGCCGGTCGTGGGCACCAGAACCCCTGTGTATCCTGTGAATCCCTGTGGACCTTACCTGAGAGAATCGGCCGCGGCTCGATGGTCCGGGTATAACCCGGCTTTTTCTTCACAGGGCCCGCAAAAGGATAACTCTGCCGGTCGGCCGCAAGGATAGTGAGGTTATGTGGATTTGTCGCTGCATAAGCTGGCCATAAGATGGCGCAAGCTGCTGCGGCCAGTGACCAATTCCGGATAATGCGGATCACGGCGCGGATTGTGGACGAATGTGCACAAGCCCGGAGAACTGCGGAACAGTTTTGCGCGGGCGCTATTCACCGCTACTTAGACTCAAACCTAAGATTCTAATATTATTGTTTTAGAAAAGGGCCGCTTGCGGATATGTCTTGCGTCCAGGCCAAGACCAGCGTGGTTTTCAACGCGGGATCGGCCGCAACGTTGCAGCGCGCGAAGCAAAAATATTCGCCAACCGGTGAGACGGCGTTCCGATGTACGAGTGGATCAAGGCGCTGCATGTGATAGCCGTCATCGCCTGGATGGCCGGGATGCTGTATCTGCCGCGGCTGTTTGTCTATCATTGCGAGTCCGCCATCGGATCGCAGCAATCCGAAACCTTCAAGCTGATGGAACGGCGGTTGCTGAAGGCAATCATCAATCCGGCGATGATCGTGACCTGGCTGGCAGGGCTGTATCTGGCCTGGGCCGGGCATTGGTTCGCGGCGGGCTGGCTGCATGGCAAGCTCCTGCTGGTGCTGCTGATGTCCGGCGTGCACGGTTTTTTTTCCCGCTGCGTCAAGGACTTCGGCGCCGACCGAAACCGGCGAAGTCAGAAATTCTATCGTATTATCAATGAGGTGCCGACGGTTTTGATGATCGGGGCGGTGATCCTGGTGGTCGTGAAGCCGTTTTGACCGATATTGTCCCCGAGCTGGCGGGCAGCCCCCTGCTTGCGGAAAGCCTGCCGATTTTATATATTACCTTAATCCCACCCCACGCAGGCGGATGTGGTCGCGTCCCGGCTTCCTCGTTGAACCGGCCGCCGCATCAGGTTTGAAGCCTCTCCGGCCCCTTTCCTTGCTCAGACCTGCGGACCATTCCTGATCTCGCGTCCGCATTTTCTCAAAGCCACCTCGCAACCCCTCCCCCGTTATTCCACAGGACCATCCCAATGCGGGAAATGAAACTTCAAGACCTCAAGGCTCAGACGCCGGCCGAGCTCGTCTCGTTCGCCGAAGAGAAGGGGGTCGAAAACGCCAGCACGATGCGCAAGCAGGAGCTGATGTTTGCCATTCTCAAGCAGCTTGCGATCCAGGAGACCGATATTATCGGCGAAGGCGTCGTCGAGGTTCTCTCCGACGGATTCGGATTCCTGCGCTCCCCGGATGCCAATTACCTGCCCGGACCCGATGACATCTATGTCTCGCCCTCGCAGATCCGCCGCTTCGGACTGCGCACCGGCGACACCATCGAGGGCCACATCCGCAGCCCGAAGGAAGGCGAACGCTATTTCGCCCTGCTCAAGGTCAACACGCTGAATTTCGAGGATCCGGAGAAATCCAAGCACAAGGTCAATTTCGACAATCTGACGCCGCTGTTTCCCGATCAGCGGTTCCGCCTCGAGCTCGAGGACCCCACCAGAAAGGACCTTTCTGCAAGGGTGATCGACATCGTCGCCCCGATCGGCAAGGGCCAGCGCGCCCTGATCGTGGCGCCGCCGCGGACCGGCAAGACCGTCCTGATGCAGAACATCGCGCATTCCATCACGGCCAATCATCCGGAGTGCTATCTGATCGTGCTGCTGATCGACGAGCGGCCGGAGGAAGTCACCGACATGCAGCGTTCGGTGAAGGGCGAGGTGGTTTCCTCGACCTTCGACGAACCGGCGGTGCGTCACGTCCAGGTCGCCGAGATGGTGATCGAGAAGGCCAAGCGGCTGGTCGAGCACGGCCGCGACGTGGTGATCCTGCTGGACTCGATTACGCGGCTGGGGCGCGCCTACAACACCGTGGTGCCGTCGTCCGGCAAGGTGCTGACCGGCGGCGTCGACGCCAATGCGCTGCAGCGGCCGAAGCGCTTCTTCGGTGCCGCGCGCAACATCGAGGAGGGCGGCTCGCTCACCATCATCGCCACCGCCCTGGTCGATACCGGCAGCCGCATGGACGAGGTGATTTTCGAAGAGTTCAAGGGCACCGGCAATTCCGAACTGATTCTCGATCGCAAGGTTTCCGACAAGCGCACCTTCCCGGCGATCGACATCTCGCGCTCCGGTACCCGCAAGGAGGAATTGATCACCGATCCGCAGCTGTTGAAGAAAATGTACGTGCTGCGCCGGATCCTCAATCCGATGGGCACCATGGATGCGATCGACTTCCTGCTCGACAAGCTGCGCAACACCAAGAACAACTCGGAATTCTTCGAATCGATGAATACCTGAGCCGGTTTGGCGGTCTTGGAGGGGGCGTTCCAGCGGTGGGCGCCCCCTTTTTCGTGACTGGCAGCCGGGATTCATGCTGCAGGGTCTGCTGCAGCATGAGTGCAGCATTGAAAATTGCGGTCTCCTGGAGACCTTGGACATAAGTCATTGAAAAATATATATAATTCACGCCGCTATGGCTTCGCAGGGGTGGCGAGGGTGTTTTCTGCAGCATGAATGCTGCGGTAAATGCCGCAGCATTGGGCGCAGCATCGGCGCTGGCCGCGAGGTTGCGGGATCCGCGGGGCAGGCTGAATTTCGTTGCCTTTACAAGGCTCTCGGAGACAAATAGGGGATGCATCCGCGGCAACAGACGATTTTCGCGCTGTCATCGGGCCGCCCCCCCAGCGCGATCGCCGTGGTGCGGGTGTCCGGGCCGCAGGCCAATGCGGCGCTGGTGGCGCTGGCGGGCCGGGTTCCAGCGCCGCGAACCGCCGTGCGGGCGTTGCTGCGCGACACCGGAGGGCAGCCGCTGGACGACGCGGTGGTGCTGTGGTTTCCGGGTCCGGCAAGCGCCACCGGCGAGGATGTCGCCGAATTTAACGTCCATGGTGGCCGCGCGGTGCTGGCGGCGCTGTTCGAGGCGCTGTCGGCTGTCGCCGGGATGCGCGCGGCGGAGCCCGGGGAATTCACCCGCCGGGCGTTCGAAAACGGCAAGCTCGACCTCACCGAGGCGGAAGGCCTCGACGATCTCATTCATGCCGATACCGACCGGCAGCGCCGCCAGGCGCTGCGGCAGTTGAAGGGAGGGCTCGGCGACAAGGCGCGCGGCTGGCGTGCGCAGATCATCGAGGCCTCGGCGCTGATCGAGGCCGCGATCGATTTTTCCGACGAGGCCGACGTGCCGGCCGAACTGATCGCGCCGGCGCTGGCAGGGGTCGGCAGGCTGCTCGGGGAAATCGAGGAAGTGCTTGGCGCGCAGGGCCAAAGTGAACGATTGCGCGACGGCCTGGTGGTTGCGATCGCAGGTCCGCCGAATGTCGGCAAGTCGACGCTGATGAATGCGCTGGCGCGGCGCGAGGTCGCGATCGTCTCGCCGCATGCCGGCACCACGCGGGACGTGATCGAGATCGAGCTCGATCTCGACGGCTATCCGGTGACGGTGATCGATACCGCCGGCATCCGGCCGACCGACGATCCGGTGGAGCAGGAAGGGGTGCGGCGGGCGCGGGCGCGGGCGGCGGAAGCCGACCTGGTGTTGTGGCTGGTCGAGGCGGCGGACGACGGCGAGCCGGAGCTGGGCGCCGCGCCGCATTGGCGGGTGCGCAACAAGATCGATCTCGGCGATCTCGCCGCCGGTCGGGTCGATGCGGGGGAGGGCGCCGGTTTTGCCATCTCGGCCAGCCGGGGCGATGGCCTGCCGCAACTGATCGCGGCGCTGGTCGCGTTTGCGGCGAAGACCCTGGGTTCGGATTCCGGCGGCTTGATCGGGCGCGCGCGGCAGCGACAATTGCTGCAGCAGACGGTTTCTTCGCTGCAGCGCAGCATAAAGGCCGCCGCTGACGGGGAGGAGCTGATGGCAGAGGAACTGCGGATCGCGGCGCATGCCCTGGGGCGGCTGCTCGGCCGGATCGACGTCGAAGACGTGCTGGACGTAATCTTCAGGGAGTTTTGTATAGGGAAGTAATATTTCTTTATTCATTTTTATACGCGGCAGTTTCACGCGTTTTACCGCCGGGTTGTTTCACGTGAAACACAAACTCCAGATAGGTAATCGGCTACTTTGCATGGGGTTGTTTTACGAAAAATGCCAGACCGGTTGAAATTACCGGCTTCCGGCTGCCGGAGTCCCGCGATAGAAGTCGCGCCGTGAGCAGCCCGCAAACATCCTTCGACGTCATCGTCATCGGCGGCGGCCATGCCGGCTGTGAAGCCGCGGCGGCCGCGGCGCGCATGGGTGCCCGCACCGCGCTGGTCACCCACCGCTTCGCGACCATTGGCGCGATGTCCTGCAACCCTGCGATCGGAGGGCTCGGCAAAGGCCACCTGGTCCGCGAGGTCGACGCCGTCGATGGTCTGATGGGTCGGGTCGCGGATGCCGCGGGAATTCAGTTCCGGATGCTGAACCGGCGCAAGGGACCGGCCGTGCGCGGGCCCCGCGCCCAGGCCGACCGTAAGCTCTATGCGGCGGCCATGCAGGCCGCCATTGCCGGGACATCGGGCCTGCGGGTGATCGAGGGCGAGGCGGATGAGCTGACGGTGGTGAGCGGCCGGGTGGCCGGGATTCGGCTGGGCGATGGTCGCGAGCTGACGGCCGCGGCGGTCGTCATCACCACCGGGACCTTCCTGCGCGGGCTGATCCATCTCGGCGAGCGCAACTGGCCGGCGGGCCGGGTCGGGGAGGCGCCTGCGCTCGGGCTTTCGGCCTCGTTCGAACGCGCCGGCTTCACGCTGGGGCGGCTCAAGACCGGAACCCCGCCACGGCTCGACGGCACCACCATCGACTGGTCGGCGGTGGAGATGCAGCCGGGCGACGATCCGCCGGAGCCGTTTTCGGTGATGACGGACCGGATCACCACCAGACAGATTCAGTGCGGCATCACCCGGACCACGGCGGCCACCCACGACGTGATCCGGGCCAACGTGCATCGCTCGCCGATGTATTCCGGCCAGATCAAGAGCAGCGGCCCGCGCTATTGCCCGTCGATCGAGGACAAGATCGTGCGCTTCGGCGACCGCGACGGGCATCAGATCTTCCTGGAGCCGGAAGGTCTCGACGACAGCACGGTGTATCCCAACGGCATTTCGACCTCGCTGCCGGAAGAAGTGCAGCTGGCGATCGTGGCGACGATTCCGGGCCTGGAGCGGGTCCGCATGGTCCGTCCGGGCTATGCCATCGAATATGACCATGTCGATCCCCGCGAACTCGATCCGACCCTGCAGGCCAGGCGTCTGCGCGGCCTGTTCCTGGCCGGGCAAATCAATGGCACCACCGGTTATGAGGAGGCGGCGGCCCAGGGGCTGGTGGCCGGGCTGAACGCGGCGCTGGCCGCCGGCGGCGCCGACGGCATCGTCTTCGACCGTGCCGACGGCTATCTCGGGGTGATGATCGACGATCTGGTGACCCGGGGCATCACCGAGCCGTACCGGATGTTCACCTCGCGTGCCGAATACCGCCTGACCCTGCGGGCCGACAACGCCGATCAGCGCCTGACCGACCGCGGCATTGCGCTGGGCTGTGTCGGAGCCGCCCGTTCGCGGCGCCATGGCGCGAAAATGGCGGCCCTGACGGCCGCCAGGCTGCAGGCGAAGTCGCTCACCGTGACGCCGAACGAAGCCGGCAGATATGGGCTTTCGCTCAACAAGGACGGCCAGCGCCGCTCGGCTTTCGAGCTCCTGGCCTATCCGGAGATCGGCTGGCGCGAGTTGGAAAAAATCTGGCCGGAATTGTCGGCCATCGACCCGGCGATTGCCGTTCACCTGGAGATCGATGCCAAATACGATGTCTACCTGGAGCGCCAGACCGCCGATGTCGATGCCTTCCGGCGCGACGAAGGCCTGATCCTCAGCGATGTGGATTACCGCCTGGTCCCCGGGCTTTCCAACGAGGCCCGCGCGCGACTCGAGGCCGCGCGTCCCTGGACGGTGGGGCAGGCGGGCCGGCTCGACGGCCTCACCCCGGCCGCGCTGGGCATTCTGGCGGCCTATCTGCGGCGTGAGGCGCGGCGGAAGACGGTCACATCGGCGTAGGCCTGTTTCACGTGAAACAGGGGCTCGCGAGCGCTGCCGTCAGCGCCCCCGGCGGTCCTCTGCGAGACGGAGAGGAAGCTCGCATCGCTGGCGGGCGTTAGGGCCCACCAGAAGGCAATCCGGGGCTCGCCGAGGCTGGCTGACTACAGCCTGGGTGGCTTGGCTGCGGAGGCTGTCCGCTCTTTCGCGGGAGGGCCAGGGGACGGCTCTTGCTGCCGACGAAATCGATGGATACCCGGCCGGGCCGGCGCTACACGTCAATCCCGACCGGCAGCCCGGACCCCGCCGGCTCTCCCTGATCCTGGCGCCAACATCTCATGCCGCAACGCTCGCCATCGCACGCCCCGCTTCCCCTCCTTGCCTCCGACAAGGCCGCAGCGCTTGCGCTGACGCCGGTTTCCCGTGAAACGCTGGCGCGGCTCGATCGCTATGTCGATCTGTTGCTGCAGTGGCAGGCCAAGACCAATCTGGTGGCGGCCTCGACGCTGGGCCATCTCTGGACCCGGCATGTTTCCGATTCGCTGCAGCTCCTGGACCTGGCGCCGACCGCAAGGCTCTGGGCCGACCTCGGCAGCGGCGGCGGGTTTCCCGGCATCGTCCTGGCCTGCGCCCTGGCGGATGTGCCGGGCGCCATGGTTCATCTGGTCGAACGTCAGGCCAAGAAGGCCGCCTTTCTGCGCGAGGCGCTGCGGGTTACCCAAGCCCCGGGCATGGTTCATCTGGCCGACATCGGGGATAGTGTGGATAGAATGCCGTCCGCGCTAGATTGCGTCACTGCCCGCGCCGTTGCTCCGCTACACCAGCTGATCGGCTTCGCAGAGCTGCTGGTGAAACGAGGCGCCAAGGCCCTGTTTCTCAAAGGCCAAGATGTAGAGGCTGAATTGACCGAAGCCACTAAATACTGGAATATCCAACCGCATCTGCATTCCAGCCGCACCGGCGGACACGGCTGGATCGTCGAGCTCGATCGGATCGAGCGGCGCGATCGCTCCGCCCCAGCCGATGGCACCCGCGTATGACCGTAATTGATCAGATATATCAAGAGGATAAGGCGCCCGTCCTGGCCGAGCAGCCGCGCATTCTGGCGCTCGCCAACCAGAAGGGCGGGGTCGGCAAGACCACCACCGCGATCAATCTCGGCACCGCGCTGGCGGCGATCGGAGAACGTGTGCTGATCGTCGATCTCGATCCGCAGGGCAACGCCTCTACCGGTCTCGGCATCGACCGCCGCAGCCGCAACTGCTCGACCTATGACGTGCTGATCGGCGAGGCGCCGCTGCGCGATGCGGTGGTGCCGACCGCGGTGCCGCGCCTGCACATCGCGGCCTCGACCATGGATCTTTCCGGCCTCGAGCTCGAACTGGGATCGACCCGCGATCGGGCCTACCGGCTGCGCGACGCCATCGCCGCGCTCAACACCAACGCCGCGCCGCCGTCCGACTACACCTATGTGCTGATCGATTGCCCGCCGTCGCTCAACCTTCTCACCGTCAACGCCATGGCGGCGTCCGACGCGATCCTGGTGCCGCTGCAGTGCGAATTCTTCGCGCTGGAGGGCCTGTCGCAATTGCTGCAGACGGTGGAGCAGGTGCGCTCGACCCTCAATCCCAATCTGTCGATCCACGGCATCGTGCTGACCATGTTCGACTCGCGCAACAATTTGTCGAACCAGGTGGTGGCCGATGTCAGGCAGTTCATGGGCAGCAAGGTCTACAACACCATGATCCCGCGCAATGTGCGCATCTCCGAGGCGCCGTCCTACGGCAAGCCGGTGCTGGTGTACGATCTCAAATGCGTCGGCAGCGAAGCCTATCTCAAGCTTGCCACCGAAGTGATCCAGCGCGAGCGCGAGCTGCGCACGCATTGAACGGGTATCCTTGAGCTGGCGCACGGCGCGCATTTGCTCTGCACCGAAACATCAGGATTCGAATTTCCGGAGTGATGCGAGTGAGTCCAAGGGAGCTGGCGATGGCCGACGAAGCGCGTTCGCGACTGGGCCGCGGTCTTGCAAGTCTGATCGGAGATGTCGGCGGCGAGGCCGCGCATCTGGAACGGCCGCGCACCCAGCGCAAGGTGCCGATCGAATTCCTCAAGCCCAATCCGCGCAATCCGCGCCGGGCGTTTTCCGATGCCGAACTCGGCGAACTCGCCGAACTCGATCCGGCAGCACGGCGTGATCCAGCCGATCGTGGTGCGGCCGGTGCGCGGCGTGCAGGACCGCTTCGAGATCATCGCCGGCGAACGCCGCTGGCGCGCCTCGCAGATCGCCGGCCTGCACGAGGTGCCGATCGTGCCGGTCGATGTCAGCGACAGCGATGCGCTGGAGATCGCGATCATCGAAAACGTGCAGCGCGAGGACCTCAACGCGCTGGAAGAGGCGCAGGGCTATCACGCGCTCGCAGGCGAGTTCAAACGCAGCCAGGACGAGATCGCCAAGATCGTCGGCAAGAGCCGCAGCCACGTCGCCAACATGATGCGGCTGACCAAGCTGCCGGCCGAGGTGCAGGCCTACATCGCCTCGGGCCAGCTGTCGGCAGGCCATGCGCGGGCCCTGATCGGCGTGCCCGATCCGCTGCTTGCCGCCCAGCGCATTGTCGACGAAGGGCTCAATGTGCGTCAGGCCGAGGCGCTGGCGCATGTCGAGGGAGTGCCGGTTCGCAAGCCGCAGAAGGCGCGCGGCGGCAAGGGGAAGGATCCCGATACGGTGGCGCTGGAGAAAAGGGTCAGCGACGCGCTCGGCATGGCGGTCAACGTCGATCACCGCGATCCCGGCGGCACCGTCCACATCCGCTACCGCGACCTCGAACAGCTCGACGAGATTCTGCGGCGGCTGGACAGCACCGGCTAAGTTGTCATCCGGGCCTGCCCGTCTCGCTCGCGCCGCATAACGACAGCGTGTTCAAACTTTCGCGCTACCCGCGCCGCTTCGCATTGACCGCGATCGACAGCAGCGCGCGCTGTGCGATCGCCGCCGCCAGCGGCGTCTGCTTGCGCATCTCCAGCGCCGCGACCGCGAGCTGCTCGATGACCGCCAGCAGCCGTGCCGCGCTGAAGTTGCGCAGCGCGGTTTCGACATTGGGCTTGCGGGAAAAATGCAGCCGCGGAAATCCGCTGTCGAGCAAGGTCGCGACCGCCGTTCCCTCGGCGACCGCGAGGGCGGATTTGTGCAGCCATGCCGCCTGGCGCTGCGCGGCGGAAATGATCATGCCGGGATAGGTGCCGGCGACCATGGCCTTGGCGAATTCGGTTTCGACCAGGTCCGGCCTTCCGGCGAACGCGCCGTCCACGATCGGATCGATCTTCAGCTCGGAAGCGTCGGCGACCACCGCCATGACATCCTCGAGCGTGACCTCGGCTTCGCCGTGGGCGTAGAGCGCCAGCTTGCGCAGCTCGTTGCGCGAGGCCTGGCGGTCGCCGCCGAGCAGCGCCATCAGCGCCGCGCGCGCGTCCGGCGCGATGCGCAGCGCCGAGACCTTCAATTCATCGTCGATCAGTCTTGCCAGGTCGCGCTCGCCGTCGGGATAGCAGCCGATCGCGACCGCGGTCTTGGCGCGCTCGCAGGCCTTGCGCAGCGGCGATTCCGGCCGCAGCTCGCCGGCCTCGATGACGATGCGGCAATCCTTCAGCGGCGAATCGGCCAGCGCATCGATGCCGCTGGCAAAACTGCGCGAGCCGGCGCGGACCCGGATGGCGCGGCGGCCGCCGAACAGCGGCACCGTCATGGCTTCATCGACCAGCCGCGAGGGCTCGGCGGAAAGTTCGTCGCCGTCGAGCCGGACCAGCGAAAACGGATCGTTGGGATCGTCGACCGCGGAGGCCAGGAGCGCGTCGGCGCGTTCGCGCACCAGTCCGGCGTCGGGACCGTAGAGCAGGATGATGGGACGGCCGGCATCGGGCCGGGCCAGGAAAACGTCGATGTCTCTACCACGCAGCGCGACCATCGGCCGGACTAGCCCCGGCGATCAGGAAGAAGCCCCGGCGCAGCATCGACCGGGGTCAATGGATTCGCGCAACGGCGCCGCGGAAGCACTGACGTCATCAGGTGCCGGCGTAGAAGAACGAGGCCAGCCGGGTCTGGATATGTTCGGCGATTTCCTGGGCGGCGCGATCCTCGGCGTCGCGGATGGCGCGGGCGCGGGCGAAACGCTGATAGCTGCCGGGGATGTCGTAGGACACCCGCGAGAACGTCGTGCCGGTCATCACCGATTTGTTGGTCGCGATCTCGATCAGGTTGAACTGGGCGTCGATGCCGTAATTTTCGCTGGTCGGCAGGCCGGTGGTGGGATCGACCATCAGCGAGGAGCGGCTGGAGGTGAATTTGAGCACCAGCCGATAGAGCGGCGGCGCGCCCACGGCATCGCCGTACATCTTGAAGGCCAGCGCATTGCGGATTTCCACCTGGATCCGCGCCTCCTGCGACGCCTTGGGCTTGTCGACCGGCGGAACTTCCACCGTCAACAGCTTGTCCCGCAGGCTTGGCGTGCCGTCGGTGTGCTCGGCATACATCGGCTGGAAGCAGCCGGCCGTCAGCGCCGCCAATGCGGCCACCGCCAGAAATCGAGCGGCGATGCGGGTCCTAGCCAACGACATTCACGATCCTCTTGGGAACAACGATCACCTTGCGGACGGCCTTGCCGCCGAGGGCCTGTTTTACCGCATCGAGGGCCAAAACGGCAGCCTCAATTTCCGGATCCTGGGCATTGCTGGGCACCGTGACCTCGCCGCGCTTCTTGCCATTGACCTGGACCACCAAGGTCACGGTGTCTTCAACCAGCAAATCGCGTTCGATTTTGGGCCAATTGGCCTCCGAAACCAGCCCCGGCTGCCCCAGCACGGCCCAGCACTCTTCCGCCAGATGCGGCATCATCGGCGCGAACAGCTGCACCAGAATGGCGGCGGCCTCGCCGACCGCCCAGGCCAGATCGGCCGGCGGCGCATCCTGCCGCGCCAGCACGTCGCCGAGCGCGTTGGAGAATTCCCTGATATGGGCCAGACAGACGTTGAAATGCAGTTTTTCGATCCCGGCGGACACCTTGTCCAGCGCACCATGGGCGGCCTTGCGCAGCGCCAGCGCGTCGGCACCGAATGTCGCCGGCCGCGCAGCGGGCGCGGCTTTGGCGATCGCGACGGATTCGTTGACCAGCCGCCACAGCCGCTGCAGGAAGCGCGAGGCGCCCTGCACGCGTTCGTCGCTCCAGATCACGTCGCGGTCCGGCGGCGAATCCGACAGCATGAACCAGCGCGCCACGTCGGCGCCGTAGGTCGCGATGATGTCGTCGGGATCGACGGTGTTGCGCTTCGACTTCGACATCTTCTCGATCGGACCGATCGCGACGTCCTCGCCCGATGACAGCAGGACGGCGCGGCGGCCATTGGCGCCGGTCTCGATGCTGACCTCGGCCGGCATGGCGTAGCTGCCGTCGGCCTTGCGGTAGGTCTCGTGGACCACCATCCCCTGGGTGAACATGCCGGCGAACGGCTCTTCGATGCCGATATGGCCGGTGACCTTCATCGCCCGGGTGAAGAAGCGGCTGTACAGCAGATGCAAGATCGCGTGCTCGACGCCGCCGATATATTGGTCGACCGGCATCAGCCGGTCCACCACGGCCGGGGTGGTCGGCGCCTTTTCGTTCCACGGATCGGTGAAGCGCGCGAAATACCACGACGAATCGACGAAGGTGTCCATGGTGTCGGTTTCGCGCACGGCCTTGCCCCCGCATTGCGGGCAGGCGACGTGCTTCCAGGTCGGATGATGGTCGAGCGCGTTGCCGGGCTTGTCGAAGGAGACGTCTTCCGGCAACACCACCGGCAGCTCGCTGTCGGGCACCGGCACCACATCGCATGTCGGGCAGTGGATCACCGGAATCGGGCAGCCCCAGTAACGCTGGCGCGAAATGCCCCAGTCGCGCAGCCGGAAGTTCACCTTGCGCTCGCCGACCGGCATGTTGCCGCGGACCTCGCCCTCCAGCCGTTTTGCGACCTCCTGCTTGGCCTGCTCGATGGTCATGCCGTCGAGGAAGCGCGAATTGATCATGCGGCCGTCGCCGTCATAGGCGGTATCCGTGATCACGAAGGTCTTCGGATCCTGGCCCTCGGGACAGACCACGGGAGTATTTCCCAGCCCGTATTTATTGACGAAATCGAGGTCGCGCTGGTCGTGCGCGGGGCAGCCGAAGATGGCGCCGGTGCCGTATTCCATCAGCACGAAATTGGCGACATAGACCGGCAGCTTCCAGCTCGGATCGAAGGGGTGGATCGCCCGGATCCCGGTATCGAAACCCATTTTCTCGGCGGTATCGATGATCTCCTGCGCGGTGCCGTGACGCTTGGCTTCGGCGATGAATTCGGCAAGCCGGGGGTCCCTGGCGGCGGCCGCCTGCGCCAGCGGATGATCCGGCGCGATCGCCATGAACTTGGCGCCGAACAGGGTGTCATGCCGGGTGGTGAAGATCTTCAGCTCGGTCTCGCCGGCCGGCGAGGTCGAGGAATCCAGAGCAAAGCGCACCAGCATGCCTTCGGAGCGGCCGATCCAGTTGCGCTGCATGGTGCGCACCTTGTCGGGCCAGCGGTCGAGGCTGTCGAGCGCGTCGAGCAGTTCCTGCGAATACCGGGTGATCTTGAACACCCATTGGTTCATCTCGCGCAGTTCGACGACGGCGCCGGAACGCCAGCCGCGGCCGTCGATCACCTGCTCGTTGGCCAGCACGGTCATGTCGACCGGATCCCAGTTGATCTTGCGCTTTTCGCGCTCGGCGAGGCCGGCGCGCAGAAAATCGAGGAACATCTTCTGCTGGTGCTTGTAATAGCCGGGGTCGCAGGTCGCGAATTCGCGGCTCCAGTCCAGCGACAGCCCGATCGCCTGCAGCTGCTTCTTCATCGCCGCGATGTTGTCGTAGGTCCAGGCCTTGGGCGCGACCTTGCGCTCGATCGCGGCATTTTCCGCCGGCAGGCCGAATGCGTCCCAGCCCATCGGGTGCAGCACGTTGAAGCCCTTGGCCCGCATATAGCGCGCGATCACGTCGCCGAGCGTGTAGTTGCGGACATGGCCGATATGGATGCGCCCGGACGGATAGGGGAACATCTCCAGCACGTAATATTTCGGCCTGACGTCGTCGTTGCGGGAGGCGAAGATCGCCTTTTCGTCCCACTGGCGTTGCCAGCGCGGCTCGGATTCGCGTGCGTTGTAACGTTCGGAGGTCATGGTATCGCTGGGCTTTTCGTGGGTCTCGGGCCGGCCAAAAGGACGGCGGACTAGGCCACACAAGCGGCAGGCCGGTCAACGGGTCGGGCAGGGCGGGCGAACCGCGTTCGGGCTCTAACTCCCGCAACCGGGCACAGCCGAACGCTCAGCTCGCCAGCGCCAGGCTGCCGCCGCCGTCGGTGATCCGCACCACCCCATGCTCGACCACGGCGTTGCGGCCGCGATGTTTGGCGGCATAGAGCGCGGCGTCGGCGGCCTCGATCAGGTCGCCCGGCCGCTGCGCCTGGTTCGGCTTGGTGCAGGCCACCCCGACGCTGACGGTGACGATTTGATGGCTGGAGGTGGCGTGGGGCGTCGCAAGGTCCTGCACCGCGGCACGAACCATCTCGCCGATCTGCCGCGCCCGTTCCGGGTTGGTGTTGGGCAGCAGCAGGCAGAATTCCTCGCCGCCATAGCGTCCCGCAAAGCCCATGGTCTCGGCCGCAATTCCAGCCAGCGTTTCGCCGAGCCGGCTGAGGCAGGCGTCGCCCTCGGGATGGCCATAGGTGTCGTTGAACAGCTTGAAGTGATCGACGTCGATCATCAGCAGCGACAGCTCGCTGTCATATTGCTGGGCCTTCATCCATTCGAAGTCGAGTCGGCTCTGGAACCCGCGCCGGTTGGCGAGGCCGGACAGCATGTCGATCGATGCGATCACGGTGAGCCGGTCGTTGGTGGCGACCAGTTCGCGCTCGCGCTCGATCAGCTGCGCGGCCATGGTGTTGAAGGCGCGGGCCAGCGGCACGAACTCCGCCGGCAGGCGGCGCCGCGCCGCGCGCACCGACCAGTCGCCCTGGCCAAAGCGCTTCGCCATCGCCGCCATGGTCTCGATCGGCTTGATGATCAGTTTCTCCGCCGCGACCAGGGCGCCGAGCAGCACGAACAGGCAGACGAACCCGAGCTGCAGATAGGCGGTGCGAATGTCGCGATTGATGGCCGCCGACACCCGGGTTTCATCGACACTGATGATCAGCCGCGATTCGGTGCCGGGGATGCGCGCAAAGTGCACGACGCGATTCGAGCCGTCGGCGGCGGTGAATGAAAGCGATCCCTCCGGCTGGCTCGATCCGATCGCCTGGTTGGCGATCGCCGACAACAGCGGGATGGTATCCAGCGCCCGGCCAACCAGGCTGGCCTGATCCGGCGGCGCTGCCAGCACGGTTCCGGCGCTATCGATCAGGACCGCGGTAATGCCCGGCCGGCCGCCGAGATTGCCCATGATTTTCGACATCCAGTCGAGACTGACGCCGGCGACGACGACGGAGTCGGCCTCGTCATCGATGGCGGAAACCGGATAGGCCGCCATCAGGATCGGCCTGTCGGTGTCGAGCGCGAACAGAAAATCGCTGACCACAAAGCCGCGGGTTTGCCGCGCCTTCTTCAGATAGGTCCGCCCGCTGAGATCGAGGCCGACCAGCGTGTTGCGGGTGGCGCATTGGACGTGTCCATCCCTGGCGACCATCATCAGGACGTTGATCCAGGGCAGATTGGCCGGCAGGCTGGCGCGCATCATGTCGCAACTGCGGCCGACGCCTCCGGCCGATGCCCTGATATAGGCTGCCGCCTTCAGCATGGTTTCGACCGACGAGATGACTTCGCGCTGGGTGTCGGCGCTGTGCTGGGCAAGATTGGAGAATTCCTCGGAGGCCTGCGCGATCTGCCTGGCGCGGGCGTCCTCGAGCGACCGGGTGCGGTCGAGCATCAACGGCGCCACCAGAATCAGCGCCAGCAATGCCAGCCGGGCGCGGATCCCGAGAAGCTTTTTGAGTTTGACCCGGTTGCGGTTGAATGTGAAGAACGACATCTTGATCCCCTGCCCCGGCAGGCAAGATAGCGGGCAGGGTTCAAGAAGCCTTTCCCGAACTCGGTAAAATTGGAACTACTCGCGTAGTTTTGCGACTCACGGACGATATGGCGCCCGAAAATACCTCGCCGGTAACCCGGTCTTTACCAAACGCGCTCGCGGCGGTGGAGCAGGAGATCTTGCGCGCCTGCCAACAGGCGGGCCGCGCGCGCGGCTCGGTGACGCTGATCGCGGTGTCCAAGACCTTCGACGCCGCCGCGATTCTGCCGGTGATCGCGGCCGGACAGCGCGTGTTCGGCGAAAATCGCGTGCAGGAGGCCAAGGCAAAATGGCCGGCGCTGATGTCGGCCCATCCGGGCATGGCGCTGCATCTGATCGGGCCGCTGCAATCCAACAAGGCCAGGGAAGCCGTGGCGCTGTTCGACGCCATTCATTCGGTCGACCGCCCGAGCATTTGCGAAGCGTTAGCCAAGGAAATCGCTTCTCAAGAACGGCGGCCCGAATTGTTCGTGCAGCTCAATACCGGCGAGGAGCCGCAGAAGGCGGGCGTCGCTCCGGCCGAAGCCGACGCCTTCATCGCCGGCTGTCGCGAAAAATATGGCTTGTCGATTTCCGGCCTGATGTGCATTCCGCCGCTTGAGGACGCCCCGGCGCCGCATTTCGCGCTGACCGCCAAGATCGCCGCGCGCAACGGTCTGAAGAACTTGTCGATGGGCATGAGCGCCGACTTCGCGCTCGCCATCCAGTTCGGCGCCACCCATGTGCGTGTCGGCTCGGCAATCTTCGGGCATCGCTGAAGCGTCTTCGATGCCGCGGACACGCGGCCCCGCGGGGCCGATGCCAGGCTCCGGAAAACCGCCGCCTCAGCCGATCACGATCCTGGTCTGCGGCCCGAGCCGCGCCAGCAATCGCAGCATCGCCGGCCTGGTCATCGACACGCAGCCGGCAGTCGGTAAAAAACCCGGCCGCGCCAGATGCAGGAATACCGCGCTGCCGCGGCCGGCGATGCGCGGCGAGCAGTTGTGATCGATCTCGACAACAAAGTCATACAGCGCGTCGTCGCGGGTGAGCCGATCGCCGCCGCGATCCGGGTCGAGCCGCATCGGCCGGTTGTAGTGGCGGTCATGCGGATCCTCGCACCAGGCGTCTTCCGGCCGGATCGCACGCGCCGGCAGCAATGTGCGCGGCCTCGGGTGGCGGTCGGCGCGCCACCATAATTGGCGCGGCCGGAAGGTGCCTCGCGGGGTGCCGCCGTCGCCTTCCCGCTTGTTGGCCTTGATGCCGCCACGCCCCAGCGCGACCGCGACGGTTTGTCCGCCGACGGTCAGCCAGCCGCGGCGCGGATCGCCGGCGGCCGGGCGAATCCACACCGCCGACGCCGGCCGGTGCTGCGGTTTTGTGATACAAGCCGTTGAAATGGCGTAGCTTTCGTTATTAATCGCAGCCTCCTTCGGCGTCCGCTGCAGCCAAAATGCCTGATTTGGCGGCATTACAGGACATTCATCTAAAACCCCTTGAATTCTGGAGTAGACTGCGTCGCGGCTTGTGAATTCGTAACGCCGGCCTACCTCAAGACGAACCATTACCTTACCCAACCATCACCTGGCTGAAGCCGCTTCCGCTTCGCCCGGTCCCCAGAGGATTGTACGCATGGCCAATGCCCGCAAGATCCTGATCGTGGATGACGACACCGATCTGCGCGACACGTTGGTGGAGCAGTTGTCGCTGCACGACGAGTTTGAGGCCTCCGCGGTCGACACCGGCGCCAAGGGCGCCAGCGCCGCCAAGGCCAATGCTCCCGACCTGGTCCTGATGGATGTGGGGCTGCCGGACACCGACGGCCGCGAAGTCGTGCGCAGCCTGCGCAAGGGCGGCTTCAAGGCGCCGATCATCATGCTGACCGGACATGACACCGATTCGGATACCATCCTCGGACTGGAATCCGGCGCCAATGACTATGTCGCCAAGCCGTTCCGCTTCGCGGTCCTGCTGGCGCGGATCCGGGCTCAGCTGCGCCAGCATGAGGCCAGCGAAGACGCGGTGTTTTCGGTCGGCCCTTATAGTTTCAGGCCCGGCTCCAAGATGCTGACCGGCGCCAATGCCCGGAAAGTGCGCCTGACCGAAAAGGAAACCGCCATCCTGCGGTTTCTTTACCGGGCCGGCCAGCTGCCGGTGTCGCGCGAAACGCTGCTGCAGGAAGTCTGGGGCTACAATTCCGGCGTCACCACCCACACCCTGGAAACCCATATCTACCGGCTGCGCCAGAAGATCGAGAAAGACGCCGCCAATCCCGAGATCCTGGTGACGGAAGCCGGTGGCTACAAGCTGGTGCCGTGATACGATTCGCTCAACGATTCGTGATGGCGCAGCCGGTTTTTCCATGTCGATCGAAGATGATGTCGCCCTGCTCGAGCGCGTCCCGACACTGCGCCTGTTGGGAACGACGGCCTTGCGCATGCTGGCGATCGGCTCCGAACAGCGCGATTTCGCGCGCGGCGATCGGCTTTTCACCGCGGGCGACGATGCCGACGCCGGATTTATCGTGCAGCGCGGGGCGTTCCGGATCGAGGACGACGGCGGCGCCGAAATGATCGCTGGCCCGGGCGCATTGATCGGGGAGCTGGCGCTGGTGGTGGCGATGCCGCGGCCGTCCACCGCAACCGCGCTGGAACATTCCTCGGTGATCCGGGTCGCGCGCAGCCTGTTTCAAAGGGTGCTGGAAAGCGATCCCGCCGCGGCGCGCCGGCTGCGCGACGAATTCGCCAACCGCAGCAGCCAGATTGCCAGCGATATACTGATGGCCGGCGCCAAGCTGAGCAGCTGAGCCGACTGTTGTTGACGGGCCCGGCTCGCCCGGCCGGATCGGCTGGTCTACACGTCGAGCGTCACCGTGACCGGGACGTGGTCGGAGGGCCGCTCCCAGCCGCGCGCGTCGCGGGCGATGCGGAAATCAGTGACACCGTCTTTCAGGGCGCGCGACACCCAGATGTGGTCGAGCCGGCGGCCGCGGTCGGCCAGCGTCCAGTCGGCGGCGCGGTAGCTCCACCAAGTATAGACCTTTTCCGAGAGCGGGATGCGTTCGCGCGCGACGTCGAACCATTCGCCGTGGGTTTGCGCCGCCAGCAGCTTCTCGCATTCGATCGGCGTATGCGACACCACCTTGAGCAGCTGCCTGTGCGACCACACATCGTTCTCATGCGGCGCCACGTTGAGGTCGCCGACCAGGATGTGGCGGTCGTCGCCGCGCGGATGCAGCGGCTCGCAGGCCTTCATCTCGTCGAGAAATCGCAGCTTGTGCTCGAACTTCGGATTGAGCGCGGGATCCGGAATATCGCCGCCGGCCGGAACGTAGAAATTATGCAGCACCAGCGGCTTTGACAGCTGCGCGGCGGCGCCGAACGCTACCGAGATGTGGCGGGAATCGATCTTGTCGCAGAAGGTGCGGATGTCGGTGGTCTCGAACGGCAGCTTCGAGATCACCGCGACGCCGTGATAGCCCTTCTGGCCGTTCAGCGCGACGTGCTCGTAGCCGAGCCGCCGGAAACGCTTGAGCGGAAAGGCGTCATCGATGCATTTGGTTTCCTGCAGGCACAGCACGTCCGGCCTGGCCGATTTCAGGAATTTGGCGACGAGATCGATGCGCAGCCGCACCGAATTGATGTTCCAGGTGGTCAGGGAAAAACGCATCGCCATGCTGTATCAGCGCGGCGGCGGAATGACAGCCCCCATCCCGAGCCGCGACCATGCCGGCCGGCCGCGGCCTAGCCCGGCGCCGCGCCCGGATATTTGGTCAGGTCGATCTTGAACAGATTGGGGTCGAGCTTCTTGGAAGAATCCAGATTGTAGACCGCAACCGTGGTGTCATAGCCCTGCGGATCGGTCACCGTCCACTGCTTGAGCTGGCCGTCCTTGGCGCCGATCATCAGCATCAGGCGGCTGGTGCCGATCAGCGCCTGCTTTTCCTCGATGGTGACGCTGATGAACAGGTCATCGGCCGTCACGCTGACGACGTTGGTGTCCTTCATGAGGTCGATGCGGTCGGACAGCAGGTAGCGCAGCGGTGTCTGCGACAGCGGATAGACGTCCTGGGTCGCAAGCTTGCGGTCGCGCACCACCAGCGACGATCCGTCCGAGACGATCGCGATGGTGCTCGGATCGTCATATTCGAACCGCACCTTGCCCGGCTTCTGGATGTAAAAATCGCCCTTGGTCTTGCTGCCGTCGGGTCCGACCTGGACGAAGTTTCCCACCAGCGTCTGCAGCGACGACAGATAAGTACTCACCCTGGCGGCTTCGGCCTTCTGGTTGGCGTCGAAAGTCGAGAAAATATTGACGGGCAGATTGCGGCGCGGATCCGGTATCACCGGATCCGGCGCGGCGCCGGCGTGGTTCCTGTGGTCATCGGGCCCGACGCACTAGCTGCATGCCACGGGCTTTTGGCGCGGGTTTGGGGATCGGGACGCTCTGGGCGTCAGACGGCGTCGCGAGGCAGATCGCGGCGACCGCGAGCAGCCCGCTCCACCCGCGGCGGCGGGCCGCCGCTGGAAATTTCGGATTTCTATTCAACGAGTCGCCCTGCCTGTTTCCGCCATTTTATCGCGCTTTCCGTCAAAGGAGGTATCGTTTTTCCGTGAAAATAAAATTTCAATTCCGGCAGTTCCTTGTCCGGTCGCGATCAGAACCGGCCTTGTTCCTCTTCTTCCACCAGGATTTCGCGCTTGCCGGCGTGATTCGGCTGTCCGACGATGCCTTCGAGTTCCATTCGCTCCATCAGCGAGGCGGCGCGGTTGTAGCCGATCTGCAGCCTGCGCTGGATGTAGCTGGTGGAGGCCTTGCGGTCGCGCTTGACGATCTGCACCGCCTGGGCAAACAGGTCGACGCCCTCGCCGCCGCCCATGCCGGTGGAATCGAACACCGCGCCGTCTTCGTCGGTCGGCTCTTCCGCGGTGACCGCTTCGAGATATTCCGGCTGGCCCTGCGACTTCAGATGGCGCACCACTTTCTCGACTTCCTCGTCCGAGACGAACGGCCCGTGCACGCGGCTGATGCGTCCGCCGCCGGCCATGTACAGCATGTCGCCCTGTCCGAGCAGCTGCTCGGCGCCCATTTCGCCGAGGATGGTGCGGCTGTCGATCTTCGAGGTGACCTGAAACGAAATGCGGGTCGGGAAGTTCGCCTTGATGGTGCCGGTGATGACATCGACCGACGGCCGCTGGGTGGCCAGGATCACATGCAGGCCGGCGGCGCGCGCCATCTGCGCCAGGCGCTGCACCGCGCCTTCGATGTCCTTGCCCGCCACCATCATCAGGTCCGCCATCTCGTCGACGATGATGACGATGTAGGGCAACGGCTCGAGGTCGAGCTTTTCGTTTTCGTAGATCGCCTTGCCGGTCTCCTTGTCGAAGCCGGTATGCACCGTGCGGGTCAGTTCCTCGCCCTTCGATCTGGCTTCCACCAGGCGCGAATTGTAGCCGTCGATGTTGCGCACGCCGAGCTTGGACATTTTCTTGTAGCGCTCTTCCATCTCGCGCACCGCCCATTTCAGCGCGACCACGGCCTTCTTCGGATCGGTCACCACCGGCGTCAGCAGATGCGGGATGCCGTCATAGACCGAGAGTTCGAGCATCTTGGGATCGACCATGATCAGCCGGCATTGATCCGGGCGCAGCCGATACAGCAGGCTGAGGATCATGGTGTTGATGGCGACCGATTTGCCGGAGCCGGTGGTGCCGGCGATCAAGAGATGCGGCATCCGCGCCAGATCGACGATGATGGATTCGCCGCCGATATTCTTGCCGAGGCAAAGCGGAAGCTTTGCCACCGATTCGTTGCCGTCCTTGACCGCGAGCAATTCGCGCAAATAAACCTTTTCGCGATGCGGGTTCGGCAATTCGATGCCGATCGCGTTGCGGCCGGGGACCACGGCGACGCGCGCCGACAGCGCGCTCATCGAACGCGCGATGTCGTCGGCGAGGCCGATCACGCGCGACGATTTGATGCCGGGTGCGGGCTCCAGTTCGTACAGCGTCACCACCGGGCCGGGATGGGCCTTGACGATTTCACCACGGACGCCGAAGTCGCTGAGCACCCCTTCGAGCGCGCGCGAGTTGGTGTCGAGGTCCGATTTGCTGAGCGGCTGGCGATCGGTCGCCTTCGGCGCGGTAAGCACGGAAACCGGCGGCAGCTCGAACTTGTCGGATGATTTGCGCTGCGGTGCCCGCGGCGCCGCCTTCTTGCGCGGCACGCGGGCGGCCGGAACTTCCGCCTCGTCGGCTTCGGTCTCGTGGACGTCCTCGTCCTCGTCCTCGTCCTGGTCCTCGCCCTGCGGCGCCAGCGCCGGGCTGACGCCGCCGCCCAGGCTGGGCTCCTGGCGTTCAAACAAGGGGCCGCGCGGCGCAGGCCCGCTGGCGACCAGCCAGCGATAGGCCGAGGTCAGCCATCGCCACAGTCGCGCCTTGGCGCTCATCGCGGCGTGGAACGCCCAGCCGAGCGAGACCGAACCGCGATCATCCTCTTCCACGAACGGCGCGTCGTCGTCGGGCGCCAGCTCATCCTGCGGCGGCCGCGAACCGATTCCGCTCGCGATCAGGAAGCTCGCCGCCATCGCGGCGCCAAGGACGATACCGAGCACCAGCCGATCGATGATTCCAGGCGGCCCGAACAGCATGGCGGGGGCGCGCACCAGTGCGTCGCCGACCACGCCGCCGAGCCCGGTCGGCAACGGCCAAGCTCCGCCATGCGGCCAGCAGCTTGCAAAACCGGCCGAGATGACCGTGCACAGCAGCCAGCAGGCGATCCGCAGCGCCTCGCGGTCGAAGTTGCGATGGGTCAGCATGCGCCAGCCCCACACCGCCAAAGGCAGCACCAGCATGATGGCGCCGAGGCCGAGAATCTGCATCAACAGGTCGGCGGTGATCGCTCCAGGATAGCCCAGGATGTTGCGGATCGCGCGCGAGGTGGCGTGGCTGTAGCTTGGATCCTGCACCGACCAGGTCATCAGCGCCGCCGCCGCCACGCCGGACAGCGCGATCATGCTCAGTCCGGCGAGTTCGCGCAGCCGCCGCGCCAGCGCCTCGCGGATCGACGCCGGCAATTGGCCGACCAGGGGAATGACGCGCTCGAGCGTTGCCATGCTCATGGCGCCCCGCGGGCGAAGCCGGGAGCGACCGGCCCAAGCCGCCGCGGCGAACGCGCGCGCTTTCTCTCCGGGAAAGATTGGAAATTTGTGCCGCGCACCGCTAGCCGATCCATCAAGCCGACCCTAATCCAGAATGTTTACCAGCCGGTGCAACGCCTCGGCGGTTGTTTCACTGTCCTGCACCAGCGCCAGACGGATATAGCCGGCGCCGGGATTGCTGCCGTCGGGTTGCGGACGCGCCAGATAGCTTCCGGGCACCACGCGCACGCCGCCGTCCCTGTAGAGCTTGACCGTCGCCGCTTCGTCGCCGCCATGGGCCGAGACGTCGAGCCAGACGCAGAAGCCGCCGGCGGGCCTGACATAGCCATAGCGGTTGCCGAGAATCCGGTCGGCGAGATCGAATTTGAGCCGGTAGAGCCGGCGGTTCTCCTCGACATGGGCCTCGTCGCCATAGGCCGATATCGCGACATGCTGCAGCGGCACCGGCACCTGCGGAGCGGCGACATTGCGCAGTTCGTGAAACAGGCTGAGAAAGTTGCGGTCGCCGGCGGCAAAGCCGACCCGCATGCCCGGCAGGTTCGAGCGTTTCGACAGCGACTGGAATGCGACCACGTTGGTGAAATCGGGCCCGGCGCATTCCAGCATGCTGCCGGGCGCCCGCTGGGTGTAGATTTCCGAATAGCACTCGTCGCTCAGGATCATGAAGCCGAAACGGTCGGCGAGTTTTTTCAGGCGGCTGAAATAATCCCGCGAGGCCACCGCGCCTTGCGGATTGGCGGGCGAGGCGAGGTAGATCGCGACCGTGCGGGCGAGCGTGGCGTCGTCGAGCGCATCGAGGTCCGGCAGGAATCCGTTGCCGCGCGTGGCCGGCAGAAAGATGGTCTCGCAGCCTGCGGCGCGTGCGCCGGCGCCATAGGCCGGATAGAACGGATTGGGCACCAGGATCGCCGGCCGACCCTGCCGCTCGCCGACATGGCGGACCGCGGTGATGGCCGCAAAAAACAGGCCTTCGCGGCTGCCGTTGAGGACCAGAAGCTCGGTCTCGGGATCGATGGCCCGCGGCAGCTCGAACCGGGTGGAGAGCCAGCTCGCCGCGGCCCGGCGGAACGGCTCGATGCCCTTGGCGATGGGATAGCGGCCGAATTCGGCGATGTGCTGGGCCAGAACCGGGCCGACAAAGCCGGGCACCGGATGCTGCGGTTCGCCCAACGATAGCGTAATCAACGGCTTACCCGGCTGGTAGGGGGCCAAAAGCTCGGCCAGCCGGGCAAAGGGCGAGCGTTCGCTTTCCTGACTGCCGGCGCCGAGCGGGGCGCGGGATGAAGCGGTCATAGCCATAGTTGAAGCGCCAGCACTGTTGGAGTGGCCGATCGCACCACGAAACCAGCCGGAAATCGATCCAATCACCATAGATACGGCGAGGTTAAGACGCGATTAACCATCGGCCGCTCTGGAGATCCCGGCCGGTTTTGCCAGATTGAAATCCGGTAGCCGCGCCGATCGCCGGGGTTTCCTGCAAAAAGAAAGGGGCCCCAGCTTGCGCTGGAGCCCCTCAACGGTCGGAGCATTGCCGGGTATGTGCCCTGACCGTAGTTCTGGGCGCGATCGCGTGCGATCGCGCCCCGGGAGAGCCTTACATGTTGTAGGCGCGCTCGGTGTGCTCGGTGACGTCGAGGCCTTCGCGCTCCACTTCAACGCTGGCGCGCAGGCCGACGATGACATCGACGACCTTGTAGAGGATCGCCGAACCGATGCCCGACCACACCAGCGTGGTGCAGACGCCCCAGATCTGCGAGATCATCTGCGCCGAGAAGTCGTAGTCGGCGATCTTGCCGGTGGTGTAGTCCATGATGCCGGCGCCGCCGAGCGCCGGATTGACCAGGATGCCGGTGCCGAGCGCGCCGACGATGCCGCCGATGCAGTGGACGCCGAACACGTCGAGCGAGTCGTCGTAGCCGAGCGCGTTCTTGACCACCGTCACCATGAACAGGCAGACCACGCCGACCACCAGGCCGAGCACGATCGCCCCCATCGGACCGGCGTAACCGGCCGCGGGCGTGACCGCCACCAGTCCCGCCACCGCGCCCGACAATGCGCCGAGCACCGAGGGATGGCCCTTGACGATCCATTCGGCGAACATCCATGACAGCGCCGCCGCCGCCGTCGCGACGAACGAGTTGGTCATGGCGAGCGCCGCGCCGCCATTGGCTTCGAGGTTCGATCCGGCGTTGAAGCCGAACCAGCCGACCCAGAGCAGCGAGGCGCCGATCATGGTCATGGTCAGCGAATGCGGGGCCATCAGATCCTTGCCGTAGCCGGTCCGCTTGCCGATGATCAGCGCACCGACCAGGCCGGCGATGCCGGCGTTGATGTGCACCACGGTGCCGCCCGCGAAGTCGATCGCACCCTTCTTGAAGACCCAGCCGGCGTCGGCGTTGACCTCATCGAGCTTGGCCTGCGCCGCCGTCTTGGCCGCCGCGTCACCCGCCGCCGCCAGCGCCTTGACCGCATCCGAAATCGCGTCCGGTCCGGCCCAGTACCAAACCATGTGCGCGATCGGGAAATAGATCAGCGTGACCCAGAGCGGGATGAACAGCGCCACCGCGGCAAACTTCATGCGCTCGGCGAACGCGCCGACGATGAGCGCGGGGGTGATCGCCGCGAAGGTCATCTGGAAGCAGACATAGACCAGTTCCGAGATGTTGGCGTCGACACTGAATGTCGCGGCCTTGGAATCCGGCGTCACGCCCATCAGGAAGGCTTTCGAGAAGCCGCCGATGAAGTCGGATCCGCCGGTAAAGGCCAGGCTGTAACCGTATAGCGCCCAGAGAATGGTGACGACGCAAACGGTGTAGAACACCTGCATCAGCACCGAGAGCATGTTCTTGGAACGGACCAGGCCGCCGTAGAACAGCGCAAGGCCGGGGATCGTCATCAACAGCACCAGCACCGTCGACGTCAGCATCCAGGCATTGTCGCCCTTGTTGACGGTTGGCTCGGCGTAAGCCGCGGTCGCAGCGAACAGGCCGACTGCGAGGGCCGCCAGTCCCGCGCTATAGGGACGTTTGAACGTCATTTCGTTGTACTCCTGATTGGAAAAGTAGGGTTGAGCGCGAAATCAGAGGGCCGCCGCATCAGCCTCGCCGGTGCGGATGCGAACCGCATGGTCGAGATTGATGACAAAGATCTTGCCGTCGCCGATCTGTCCGGTCTTGGCCGCAGACGTGATGGCTTCGATGGTCTTGTCGACCTGGTCGGAGGCGACAGCGACCTCGATCTTGATCTTGGGCAGGAAGCTCACCGCATATTCAGCCCCGCGATAGATTTCCGTATGGCCTTTCTGCCGGCCGTATCCCTTGACTTCCGTCACGGTCAGACCGTGAACGCCGATGGCGGTCAGGGCGTCACGCACTTCTTCCAGCTTGAATGGCTTGATGATCGCCATAACAATTTTCATGGGTCCTATCCCCGCTTGGGCTCGGTCCAGACTCGACCGGGCGTTCTCGACTGAGGTTCACCACGCGGAGAAGTTCACTACGCGGGCACAGCCAGCGCAGATAGAATCAAATGCCGTGCCAGAACGGCGGCAATGCCTAACGGACTATGAACGCGGGTGTTTTCGGGGTTTGCCGGTTTCGTCCCGGGTGATGCTTTGCCGCTCCGCACAAAATATAGCCAGATCGGTCCGAAAAGTAGGCACGCCAGACTCCTGACATAATTCTGCTCACATGACGGGCAGAAAAACGGTATCGGGATGACGTTTTACTGCAATGCCTCGCCGTGTTGCGAAATATCGAGGCCTTCCAGCTCGCGCTCCCGGGATACCCGCAGCGGCACGAACAGGCTCACCAGCCTGAGCAGGATGAAGGTCACGCCACCTGACCATGCCAGGGTGACGGCGACACCGTAGAACTGGATCAGGAATTGTTGCGGATTGCCCTCGATCAGGCCCGAGATTCCGCCAATCGAGGCGGTCGCGAACACCCCGGCGAGCAGGGTTCCGGTCAGTCCGCCGACGCCGTGGACCCCGAACACATCGAGCGAATCGTCATAGTCGAAACGGTGCTTCAGCCAGGTACAGGCCCAGAAGCACACCAGGCCCGCGATCACCCCGATGACGATGCCGTGCCACGGCGCGACGAAGCCGGAGGCCGGCGTGATCGTGCCAAGGCCGGCGACGGCGCCGGAAATCATCCCCAGCACCGACGGCTTGCGCCGGATCGTCCATTCCATCGCGCCCCAGGTCAGCGCGCCGGCACAGGCCGCGAGATGGGTGGCGACGATGGCCATCACCGCGCGGGAATTCGCTCCCAGCGCCGATCCGCCGTTGAAGCCGAACCAGCCGACCCACAGCAGCCCGGTGCCGATCATGGCCAGCGACAGGTCGAACGGCGACAGATTCTCGGTGCCATAGCCGAGGCGGCGGCCCATCACCTTGGCCGCGACCAGGCCGCCTATTCCGGCGCTGAGATGCACCACCAGGCCGCCGGCAAAATCGATCACCCCGACGGTCGCAAGCAGGCCGCCGCCCCAGACCCAATGGGCGAGCGGAACGTAGACGAACATGAACCAGCCGATCGAGAACACCAGATAGGCCGAGAATCGCATCCGCTCGGCGACCGAGCCGGCCACCAGCGCCACGGTGATCACCGCAAACGTCATCTGGTAGAGCATGAACAGGGCTTCCGGAATCGTCTTCGCTGCCGGATTGACGCTGTCCATGGTCATGCCGGCCAGGAATCCGCGATCCAGCGTCCCCAGCCACGGCCCGTCGCCGACGAACGCCAGCGAATACCCGAACGCCACCCAGAGAATGGAAATAACGGCCACGGCCGTGAGGCTTTGCGCCATGGTCGCCAGCACGTTCTTCTTGCGCACCATGCCGGAATAGAACAACGCCAGGCCCGGTATCGTCATCATCAGCACCAGCGCCGTCGCCACGATCATCCACGCGGTGTCGGCTCCGCTGATGGTCGAGGCTTGCGCAAACGCCGGTGTCGCGAACGACAAGGTCGTCGCCAGTCCGACCGGCGCAGCCAGCCGCACGGCACGACGCGAGAGTGCCTCCATGGTATTTCCCCAGCCCGTTATGATTTTATCGGTCGCGCTCCAGGCTTCGCTGCCGGGCGCGACAAGTCGCGGAAGTTCAGAGCGCGTCGCTGTCGGTTTCGCCGGTCCGGATCCGCAGGGCGTGATCGATCGGCGTCACGAAGATCTTGCCGTCGCCGATCTGGCCGGTGCGGGCGCTGGAGGTGATGACTTCGACCGCCTGGTCGGCGAGGCTGGACGCGACCGCGATTTCGATCCGCAGCTTGGGCAGAAAATTGACGACATATTCGGCGCCGCGATAGATTTCGGTGTGGCCCTTCTGGCGGCCGTAACCCTTGACCTCGGTCACGGTCATGCCGGTGACCCCGATCGCGGTGAGCGCCTGGCGCACCTCGTCAAGCTTGAAGGGTTTGATAATGGCAACGACGAGCTTCATGGTAAGGCCTTATGTTCCGCATTCCGAAGGTCGATGACGCCTTGATTTGCGTCCCGCGCAAGTCTGGCATCTTTCTGGGCGAATGGCACAAAAACTTTGGGAAAACCTCGCAAGTCTGGCCCGAAAAATAGATTCGGTCCCCGGGCCGGCGGCTTTCCGGTACAGCAGTGCCGATCATCCGCCAAGAGCCGGTTTGCCGCCATGGGTCGCCGCGGGCAGACAAGGCCTTGGAAGCTCCATCGGCCTCGCCGCCGCTATTTGCGCTCGCGAAGCGAGCCTTCCTGGGCCACCGAGGCGACCAGCGTGCCGTCCTGCTTGAAGATCATGCCGCGGGTCAGGCCGCGGCCGCCCTGCGCGCTCGGCGAGTCCTGGGCATATAGAAGCCATTCGTCGGCCCGGAACGGCCGGTGAAACCACATCGCATGGTCGAGGCTTGCCGGCATCATGCGCTTGTCGAACAAGGTGCGGCCGTAGCGCGCCATCGCCGCATCGAGCAGCGAGAAGTCCGACGCATAGGCCAGCGCGCACATATGCAGGGCCGGATCGTCCGGCAGCTTCGCCGCGGTGCGGATCCAGACATGGATGCGGCCGTCGTCGATCTTCTGGCCGAAGTAACGGCCGAGTTCGACCGGGCGCAACTCGATCGGGCGGTCGGATTCGTAGTAGCGGCGGATGAATTCCGGCATCTCGCGGAACATCGGCTGCTTGGCGACTTCCTCGGCGGTAAGCTTCTCCGGCGGCGGCACGTCCGGCATCTTGTCCTGGTGGTCGAAGGCGCCGGCCTCCTCGACATGAAACGACACCATGATGGAGAAGATGGCGTTGCCGTGCTGGATCGCGGTGACCCGCCGGGTCGAATAGCTCTTGCCGTCGCGCAGCCGCTCGACCTCGTAAATGATCGGAATCTGCGGATCGCCGGGCAGGATGAAATAGCAATGCAGCGAATGCGGCAGCCGGCCTTCGACGGTGCGGCATGCCGCCACCATCGCCTGCCCGATCACCTGCCCGCCGAACACCCGCTGCCAACTCGTCTTCGGGCTGTTGCCGCGAAACAGGTTTACCTCGAGCGGCTCGAGATCGAGCACCGAAATCAGGTCAATCAGGCCTTTGGACATGGCAACGCCTTCAATTTGAATTGCTTGGTGATTCCCGGCTGCGCCCCTGGGCGCAGCCGAGGGCGCGAGCAACGGGTCAGGCCTGTGGCACAGGCCCTTGTTTCGCCATCCGCTTGGCCCAGCTATAGCCAGGTATCGAGCATATCAGGTATCAAGCATACATGTCCTGAGTGAGTAAGGTAGCGAATGTCGGCACAGCGAAGCATCGTCATCGGCGGCGGCGCGGTTACCGGACTGGCGCTGGCGCTGGCGCTGCGCCAGGGCCTCGGCGCCGACATTCCCGTGGTTGTCGCCGACCCGGCGCTGGCGACGCGGCCAAGCCGCAATTCGCGCGCCACCGCCATCGTCGCGGCCTGTCGCCGGCTGTTCGATGCCCTCGGGGTATGGCAGGAGGTCGCCACCCGGGCGCAGCCGATCCTCGACATGGTCGTCACCAATTCCAGGCTGGAAGACGCCACCCGTCCGGTGTTCCTGACTTTCGCCGGCCAGGTCGAGCCGGGCGAGCCGTTCGCCCATATGATCGAAAACCGCTATCTGATCGATGCGCTGGTTGCGCGGGCGGAAGCCGGCGGCATCGGCCTCAGCGCCGCCTCGGTGACGGATTTCGCCGCGCGCTCCGATGGCGTCGATGTGACGCTGAGCGACGGCCGCGTCATCGCGGCGAGCGTGCTGGTGGCGGCCGATGGCGCGCGCTCGAAATTGCGCGAGCGTGCCGGCATTGCCACCCATGGCTGGGATTACGATCAGTCCGCCATCGTGGTCACGGTCGGCCATCAGCGCGATCATCACGGCCGCGCCGAGGAACATTTCCTGCCCGCCGGCCCGTTCGCGATCCTGCCGCTGACCGGCCTGCGCTCGTCGCTGGTGTGGACCGAGAAGCGCGCCGAGGCCGCGCGCATCGCCGCACTCGGCGCCGACCAATTTCACCGCGAACTCGAACAGCGCTTTGGACTGCATCTCGGCGAGATCACCGCGCTGGACCAGCCGCGCAGCTTTCCGCTCGGCTATTTCGTCGCCCGCTCGTTCATCGGCGAGCGACTGGCGCTGGTCGGCGACGCCGCGCATGTGATTCACCCGATCGCTGGCCAGGGCCTCAACATGGGGCTCAAGGACGTCGCGGCCCTGGCCGAGGTGATCGTCGATGCGGCGCGGCTCGGCATCGACCTCGGCCAGGCCGACGTGCTCGATCGCTACCAGCGCTGGCGGCGGTTCGACACCATGGCGATGGGGCTCGCCACCAATTCGCTCAACCTGCTGTTCTCGAACCGGTCGACGCTGCTGCGCACGGTGCGCGATATCGGGCTCGGCCTGGTCGACCGGGCGCCGCCGCTGAAGAGCCTGTTCATCCGCCAGGCGGCCGGGCTTGCCGGCGAGATGCCGCGGCTGCTGCGCGGCGAAGCGCTGTAGCGGCCGCTTTTTTCACCCGGCTTGCGCGTCGCGCAAAGGATTCAACGGGCGCCGGCCAGGATGAAAGCCGCGACCGCATCGACCATCGCAGGGTCGAGCGGCCGATCCGACTGGCTGTAGGCCTGCAGATCGTCGGCGTCGTCGGAGACATCGACCAGGACATGATTCATGTCGGGAAGCCAAAGCGTCTTTGCGACCTGTGACGCGGCGGAGAGCGCGGCGAAATCGACCCGCGCCACCTGGCGGTCGCGGCCGCCGCCGACGATCAGGGTCGGCTGTTCGATCAGTTTCAGGGGATCGACCGGGTCTTCGGTGAAAGCCGAGGCGATGCCCGGCTGCATCGAGGGTGGAATCGCCAGCCCCTGCGGCGGCGGATCGACGATCTGTCCAGCCATGATCGCGTCGATCGCCTTGACGATCGGCTGCAATATGTCGGGAGGGATCTGCTTCTTTTCGAGCTGGGCCTTCAGCAGGTCACCCTGCCGGCGCGCGGCGGTGACCAACAGCACCAGGCGGTCGATCGGAACCTGCCGCGCCGTCAGAATCGCGACCAGGCCGCCCTCGCTGTGCCCGACCAGGTCTACCTTGGAGAATTTCCCGCTGCTGCGCAGGTAATTCACCAGCGCCGTCGCATCGCCGACGTAATCCCTGAAGCGGAAATCCTCCGGCCGTCCGAATTCCGGCTTCCATCCGCCGGCGCCGCGCTTGTCGTAGCGCAGCGTCGCGATGTTGCGCGCCACCAGCTGCTCGGAGAGTTTCTTCAAGGTCGCGGGCTTGGCCTGCGGACCATTGCCGTCATGGTCGGTCGATCCCGATCCGGCGATCAGCAGCGCCACCGGCGGCCGTTCGACACCGGCCGGCACCGTCAGCACGGCGTCGATGGCGCCGACGCGAATCATGGTTTCATCGGCGCGGGCGCTCGCGGTCGTGGCGGAAGCGAGGGCGAGCACGGCGAGCGCACGCAGGATCGCGGCAATACCCATCGGTCAGTCGATCTTCCGGGCTTCTTCCGGCAGCATGATCGGGATGCCGTCGCGGATCGGATAAGCGAGTTTCGCCGACCGCGAAATCAGCTCCTGTCGCGCCGAATCGAATTCCAGCGGTCCCTTGGTCATCGGACAGACCAGGATTTCCAGAAGTTTTGGATCGACGGTGCCTTCAATGCGTTCGGACGGGATTGTCATGCTTGGTCTCCGGCTGGGTCCTGCGACGCTGTAGCATATTCGATGCAAAGCTGTCGCCGGGCGGTCGTCATGGGGTGTCGATCCGCGAGCTGTTGGTCGAGCAGAACGGGATCGGCCAGCCGGCGCGCGACCGCGATTCGCCGTCACTGCAGCGGCGGGTCGCCGCTGGTGCGCTTTTTGGCGAGATCCATTTCGGTGACCGCGATCAGGATCTCGGCGCGGGTCTTGAGATCGGGCGCCTCGAGCATCGCCTGTTTCTCGGGCGGGCCATAGGGCGACATCATCGCCAGCGCATTGACCAGCGCCTCGTTGGGCGCGCTCTCGACGCCCTCCCAGTCGACCTTGAGATTATTGGCCTTGAGAAAATCGGTCAGCACCGCGAGCAGCGCCTCGCGATCGACCGCCTCCTCGCCCTTGCGCGCCGTGAAATCGTCGACATAGGGGAAATAGTCCACCCTGCATTGCCGGTAGGGTGTCAGCACGACTACTTCCTCGATCACCTTGAAGCGCGCGATGCCGGTGAGCTCGAGGATATAGCGGCCGTCGCCGGCCTCGGCGAGCTGGGTGATGCGCCCGACGCAACCGACCCGAAACAGCTCCGGCCTCGCCGCGTCATGCGAATGCGAAACGTCCGGCTGGATCATCCCGATCAGCCGATGGCCGTCGCGCAGCGCATCGTCCACCATCGCCAGATAGCGCGGCTCGAAAATGTTGAGCGGCATCTGGCCGCGCGGCAGCAGCAGCGCGCCGGGCAGCGGAAACACCGGAATCACCTCGGGAAGGTCGGCGGGCCCGCGATAATCGGCGTTGATCGGCATTGCTGGTCCCGGTGTTGGCCTCAGGCGCATCCGGCGGTGCGCCTGCGAGCGTAGATCAATCCACGCGTGAGCCCGATGGCCACGCAAAACCGGCGCCGATGGTCGCCGAATCCGAACGCCGCGAGAACAAAACGCTACGAAAACAAGATGGTCGACAGCCGCTTGCGGCCATCGACGGTGGCTTCATCGGTCGGTCCCCACGCCTCGAAGAACTGCACCAGCTGCTTGCGCGCGCCGTCCTCGTTCCATTTGCGGTCGCGTTTGACGATCTCGAGCAGCTGATGGGTGGCCTCGCTGCGCTTGCCGCTGGCATTGAGCGCGGTCGCCAGATCGAATCGGGCCTGATGATCGAGCGGGTTTGCGGCGACTTTCTGTTCCAGCTCGGTCACCGGGCCGAGCGCCTTGGCCTGTTCGGCGAGATCGATCGAGGCCTGCACCGCCTTGACCGCCGGGTCGCTGCGCTTTGATTCGGGCACCAGGGCCAGGGTTTGCCGGGCCTGCTCGATGGCGCCGGTCGTCATGTAGCATTTCGCGAGCCCGGCCAGCGCGGCGATATTGGTGGCGTCCGCCGCCAATACCTCGGCATAGATCGAAGCCGCGGTGGCGGGATCGCCCTCGGTCAGCACCGCTTCGGCCTCGGCCAGGATTTCGGCGATATTGGGCTCGCCCGCCCCCGGCATGCCGGCGGTCAGCTTGTCGATGAAGGCCGTGACCTGGCTTTCCGGCACCGCGCCCATGAAGCCGTCGGCGGGCTGGCCGTTGACGAAGGCGATCACCGCCGGAATCGACTGGATCCCCATCTGGCCGGGAATCGCCGGATGCTCGTCGATGTTCATCTTGACCAGCCTGACCTTGCCCTTGGCGGCGCGCACCGCCTTTTCGAGGATCGGCGTGAGCTGGCGGCAGGGGCCGCACCACGGCGCCCAGAAGTCGATCAGCACCGGCTGGCGCTTCGATTCCTCGATGACGTCCTTCACGAAGCTCTGGGTGGTCGTTTCCTTGATCAGATCGGCAGCCGCCTGCGGCGCCGCTCCGCTACCCTGCTCAATTATCGTCACGGTATCCTCGCCTGATGTCTTGCCGGATTGAGGCTGTTCTAGCACGGCCCGAGCCCTTAATTGGCGCTTGAAGGCCCAATTTGCAATCGGTGGAACCCGGTCGGGCCGGATTTGGGCCGATTTTGCCCGGGCGCCCGGGGCCAACCCTCGGGGCGCCCCGGGGTGGCCCCGCCCGGCTCTGCCGGTCTGACCGCCGCCCGGCTGTTGCATTCGAGGGCGGCATTTGGCATAGCTCTGCCCGTTGCCGGCGCGCGGTTGCCGTCGGTCGCTCGGATGCGGGTGTAGCTCAGTGGTAGAGCACGACCTTGCCAAGGTCGGGGTCGAGGGTTCGAATCCCTTCGCCCGCTCCAAGATTTTTCGATTGGCAGATTTTGACAAAGGCCCGCTGACACAGCGGGCCTTTTGTTTTGCGCTAAGCCGCGGCTGCGACGCCCTCGAGCCGCGGCGGAACTGTCGGCCATGCATCAGCGCTCGGTTGCGATAAGTGCATGATGCACGCGGGCGCCGGAGCGCAATCTGTCGCGACGTTTCGGCGAGGACCTTTGGCTCGCGCTGAAATTCGACGAGTAGCGGCGTCGGCAAATACTGCATTGCAGCGCCGTGGCGCGGAAAATCATCTCCAGCGCGAGCTGTCGGAAGAAATTCCTTCTCATTTTATTTTCGCATGGCCGCGCAATGCGGCCCCCCTTCTCTCCTGCCGCGGATGTGATAGCCTTTTGCGGTCTGATCCATCTCACCAGACCAAAAGTTCGTTCTCTCGAAACGTTCAAAATAAATAACAGACGCGGCCGCACTGGCTGCACAGGGGAGTCATTCGATGAAATCGGCCTTCAATCGATCCGTTCTTGCGCTTGCAGCCGTGCTGGTTGTCGCGGGCGCGGGCCAGGTCAGCGCCCAGCAAAAGCCGCTCAAGAGCTACCAGTCCGGCAACAAGGAATTCTGGACCCATCCGCCGGACGACTGGTTCCTCGGCGACGAGACCGAGGCCCAGAAGGGCCTGGCACCGCCGTCGGGTCCGCCGACCGGCGCTTCTGACGCCGAACTGGCTTCGACGATCAAGAAAATCAAGCTGCCGCCGGGCTTCAAGATCGACGTCTACGCATCGGGCGTGCTGGCCGCGCGGCAGATGGCCTGGGGTGACAAGGGCACCCTGTTCGTCGGCTCGTTCGGCCTCGGCAACGTCTATGCCATCACCGACAAGGACGGCAAGAAGGAGGTCAAGACCGTTCTCAAGGGCCTCAACATGCCGACCGGCATCGCCTTCAAGGATGGCGCGCTCTACGTCATCGCAGTCAACCAGCTGCTCAGGTATGACAACGCCGAAGCCAATCTCGACAAGCTCGGCGACGGCAAGGTGGTCTATGACGACATGCCGTCCTACGCCGCCCACGGCTGGAAGTACCTGGTCGCCGACAAGGATGGCTGGTTCTACATTCCGTTCGGACCTCCCTTCAACATCGGGATTCCTCCGACCAGCGTGTCGCAGATCCGCCGCGTCGATCCCAAGACCGGCAATGCCGAAATCGTCGCCCTCGGCGTCCGCAACAGCGTCGGCGGCGATGTCGATCCGCGCAGCGGCAGATACTGGTTCACCGAAAACGCCCGCGACTGGTTGAGCGACGACCTGCCGAGCGACAAGCTGAACATGATCACCAAAATCGGTGATAATTTCGGCTATCCGCACTGCCACCAGGGCGACCTGCCGGATCCGAAGTTCGCGATGGGTCACAAATGTTCGGAATTCGTGCCGCCGGTTCTCAATCTCGGCGCGCATGTGGCTCCGCTCGGCATGAAGTTCTATACCGGCAATCAGTTCCCCGCCGACTATAAGGACAACATCCTGATCGCCGAACATGGCTCCTGGAACCGGCATAAATACCAGGGCGGCCGGATCGTGCGCGTGATCGTCGGCCCCGACGGCAAGAACCCGAAGCAGGAAGTGTTCGCTTCCGGCTGGATCGAAGGCGACCAGGGCTATCTCGGCCGTCCCGACGACATCATCCTCGACAAGGACGGTTCGATCCTCGTCGCCGACGACTGGGCCGGTGCGATCTACCGCATCAGCTACAAGAAGTAACGACCGACTGATCAGAGGCTGCGGCTGCCCGGCAACGGGTGGCCGCAGCTTTTTGCTGCGGCGTTCGGAACCGGATCGATGCGGGCAATGCCGTTCGCTCGGCAGCGAACCCGCCAAAATCAAAACTTCTTGTAAATAATGGATGGCTTCAAGCGCAGACAGGCTCACCTCGTCTGCGCGAAGCGGATTATCATGCCGGCAATGACAGCAACAGGAGCGGTGATGCGGAGTGCGTTGATCGGGATATTGTCGGCCGCCATCGCCGGCGCATCGCTGGCGCAGGCCGCCGACCTCGCCGCAGGCAAGCAAAAGGCCGAACTATGCGCCGGCTGCCACGGCGAGAACGGCATCTCGCAGACCGAGAACATTCCTTCGCTGGCGGGCGAGCCCGACCAGTTCATTCAGTGGCAGCTGGTTTTCTTCCGCAGCGGGGCGCGCAAGAACGCGCTGATGCAGCCGATCGTCGAGCAGATCAACAATGAGGATATCCGCAATCTCGGCGCCTATTTCGCGTCGCTGACCCCGCCCAAGGCTTCGACGCCGGACGACAATCCGGATCTTTCCAGCAAGGGTGCGCAGGCTGCCGCGGGACGGCGCTGCGCCTCGTGCCACACCGATACGTTTGCCGGCACCAAGGCCGTCGCCCGCATCGCCGGGCAGCGCGAGGAGTATCTGGTCAAGGCGCTGCACGACTACAAGTCGGGGGTCCGATCCGGCGGCGCCGGTGCCGCGATGTCGGATGTCGCCTACCCCCTGAGCGACGAGGAGATCACCGCGCTCGCGCACTATCTTTCGCATCTTTGAGGGCGCGATCCGGCAAAGGCGGCCCGCCAGGCGAGCTACATGCGGCGCTTGATCGCCCGGCGGATCGCCACGCCGGCCTCGACGGCTGACCTGCCGCCCGAGGTCTTGGCTCGGGCAGCGGCTGTTGCTGTTCCGGTCAACAGCCGCGGGAACCTAAAGGCCATTGCCGGGTTCGCAAGACATCCAGCCCCGAGGATCGCATGATCACTCCCAACCGAAGAACGCTTCTCGCCGCCGCCGCCGCGATGGGCGCAAGCGCTGCGGCGGCCAAGGATGCAAGCCAGCCTATTGTCGGCGACAAGGGGGCCTCGATCCTGGGCCCGCGCAACGAGCCACGCGCGCTTCAGAATCCGGACCTGCTGCGCCCTCCGGCCACCGACCATGGCTCGATGCCCAATTTGCGGTTCTCCTTCGCGGACGCGCATGTCAAGCTGCGCCAGGGCGGATGGTCGCGCGAGGTTACGCAACGCGAGCTTGCGGTCTCCACCAGCATGGCCGGCGTCAACATGCGCCTGACGTCCGGCGGCGTGCGGGAAATGCACTGGCACAAGCAGGCCGAATGGTCGTTCATGCTGGCGGGCCGCGCCCGGATCACCGCGGTCGACAATGACGGCCACAACTTCATCGCCGACGTCGGTCCTGGCGATCTCTGGTATTTTCCCGCCGGAATTCCGCACGCGATTCAGGGGCTGCCGGCAGAGGGCTATCCGCGCAAAGGTTGAATCAACGAGGAACGATCGGCGGCTTGCGCCATTGCCGGGGCGGGGGCGTCAGTCCTGGAGAAGACCCATGCAGCTCGATAACAAGAAGATAGCAATCCTCGCCACCAACGGCTTCGAACAGGCCGAACTCGAGGTTCCACGCGACAAACTGAAAGCGGCGGGAGCTTTGGTCCACGTCGTTTCGATCGAAGCCGGTGAAATCAAGGGATGGGACAAGAAGGATTGGGGACGATCGGTCAAGGTCGACAGGACCTTGAGCGACGTTTCAGCCGACGACTATGACGCGGTGGTGCTGCCGGGCGGCCAGATCAACCCCGACCTGCTGCGGGTGGAACCCAAGGCGCTCTCCTTCATCAAGGACATCTTCAACCAGAAGAAGGTCGTCGCCGCGGTTTGTCATGCGCCCTGGCTGCTGATCGAAACCGGCATCGCCAAAGGCCGGAAGATGACCTCCTACAAGTCGATCAAGACCGACGTCGCCAACGCCGGCGCCAAGTGGGAGGATTCCGAAGTCGTGGTCGACAACGGGGTCATCACGTCCCGCAACCCGGGCGACCTCGAAGCCTTCAGTGCCAAGATCATCGAAGAGGTCGCCGAAGGCAGACACAGCAGGCGCAGCGCCGCCTGAGATCCCCTGGCTTTTCAGGAGGCTTTGTCGGATGGGCGCCGCATCACCGCGGTGCCCTCCGCGGCCTACCGTTCGCTGGAAAGCGGGCTGGCGATATCTTCCAGCGATTTTCCCTCGGCGTCGATCCCGAGCTTCCATTCCGTCCCACCCGCGACCAGCAGCAGCAGGGCGGACAGCGCGTAGCCGGCGCTGACCCGCCAGCTCGACCCGGATCCGATCAGCCAGCCGAACAGCAGCGGCGAAAGACTGCCGCCGATCGCGGTTCCCAGCGCGTAAAAGCAGGCGATCGCCAGGGCGCGCGTTTCCAGCGGGAATATCTCGCTGGCGGTGAGATAGGCCGAGCTCGCCGCCGCCGAGGCGAAAAAGAAGATCATCAGCCAGGCGGCGGTCTGGGTGACTTCGCTGAGCAATCCCGCGCCGAACAACAACGCGGTGAATGCCAGAAGCGCGCCGCTGATGGCGAACGTGCCTGCGATCATCTTGCGGCGGCCGACGGTATCGAACAGCGTGCCGAGAAGCAGCGGGCCGCAAAAATTGCCGAGCGCCAGCGGCAGCAGATAGAAGCCGATATTCTGTTCCGGCACATGATAAAAATGCGACAGAATGAGCCCGTAGCTGAAAAACACCGAATTGTAGAGGAATGCCTGCGCCACCATCAGCGTCAGCGCCAACACGCTTCGGCCGCGGTTCTTTCCCAGCATCGACCCGAAGATCATGCCGAGCCCGAACGATTTTCGGGGGTGAACGGTGAGACTGCCGTTCGCCGCCGTGAGCCTTTGACCGGTGGAAGCCTCGACATTCCGTTCTATTTCGCGGACCGTCTGCTCGGCCTCTGCGGCCCTGCAATGGGTCACCAGCCATCTCGGGCTTTCCGGAACGAAGCGCCGCAGCAGCAGAATCGAAAGTCCGAGCACGCCGCCGATGCCGAAGCCCAGCCGCCAGCCGACGTCGACCGCGAACAGGCTTTGATCGAGCAAAAGCGGCGTCACCGCGGCCCCGGCCGCCGCCCCGACCCAGAAACTGCCGTTGACGATGAGATCGATGCGGCCACGATATTTTGCCGGGATGAGTTCGTCGATGGCCGAATTGACGGCGGCGTATTCGCCTCCGATGCCCATGCCGGTCAGCATCCGAAAACAGGCAAAGCTCAGGAAATCCCAGGCCAGCGCGCTCAACAGCACGCCGGCGAGATAAACGATCAGGGTGGCGTAGAACACCAGGCGGCGGCCGAAACGGTCGGTTACCCAACCCGAAAAAAGCGCGCCTGCCACCGCTCCGATGACATAGCACGAGGCCACCGCCCCCAGATTTGCAGCCGACAGATGCAGCGTCTGGGCGCTCTGCAGCGCGGGCCCGAGCGCGCCGACAATGGTGACTTCGAGTCCATCGAGGATCCAGGTGACGCCGAGGCCGACAACGATCAGCAGGTGAAACCGGCTCCATGGCAGGCGGTCAAGCCGGGCTGGAATATCGGTTTTGACCGGCGCGCCGCGCGGCGACGATGGTTGTGCGACAGCCATGCGGCAAGCGAGCTCCCTGCTGCAGCTAACCTGCGCATGATGGAGAGGTTCCCGGACTTGCGTCCGGCTTTCGATAAGGGGCAGCCAGCGAGAACGGCCGGAACAAACTTCGGAATCGTCCGTTTTTCCGATTCACAACATCGGAGACGACCAATGGCGACGGAAGAGAGAGAGACAGGCAACCTGATCGGAAGCGACAAGGTTGAAGGCACCGCGGTCTATGGCGCCGACAGTCAGAAGATCGGTTCCATCGAACGAGTCATGATCGACAAGATAAGCGGCAAAGTGTCTTACGCGGTTCTCAGCTTCGGCGGATTCCTTGGGATCGGCGACGACCATTATCCGCTTCCCTGGCAGTCCCTGAAATACGACACCAGCCTCGGCGGCTACATCACCGGCATCACGCTCAAACAGCTCGAGGGCGCTCCCAGATACGGCAACGACAATGCCTGGAACTGGTCCGACGCCTCCAGGACGCGGTCCGTGAATGACTATTACGGCATTCCCTTCGTGGCCTGAATGCTTTGCTTCGGAATCGATGTCCCCCTGCGGTCTGGCATTCTCAAGGCCGCGGCCGTCGGGGGACGACCGATGCTGCAGGGGACGGACCCTGGCCGTCCGATTTTGCGCCGCCGGAACTGGCTCCAGGGATCGATGAGTACCAGTCCGAGGGTAGCCTGCCGTGGGGACGGATAAAGGCGTGACGACGGACGGAGCCAATCCATTTGCAGCATTCGATCTCGTCAAGGCCATCGCATTGCGCTGGACTCTGCGCGATATCAGCGCAAACCGTCTCAAGCTGAGCCCTGTCTCTGCCGCGGACCTGAACCTGCTGATCGAACTGGGCCTGGTCGAAATACGAAACGATACCCCGGTTCTCACGCCGGCAGGGATGGCGGTCCTGGATTGACGGTGGCGGACTGTCGCGGGCAACCGCTGGTCGCCGCGTCGGGGCTACCGGAACCGGTCGTTCAGAAAGCACAATCCGTCGTAGGTCAGGCGAGCCTCGCTGGTCTTGCCATCCGCGACCTCGGCCTCGAGGAAATTCTCGAGGTCGGGCAGCGCCCTATTGAATTTCTCCTCGACACCCATCATGGCGCATGTCTGTTTTATGCGCTCGATCGGCTTTTCAAGGATGTCGATTTCGTCAGCCATTTCCCAAAAACAGCCACGCCAAACTTTCGTTCCATCGCGATCCGCCTGCTCCGGGCGCGCGCCATAGGCCGCCTGTCGCCAAACTCCGGTTCCCGCCTGGCCTTGCGGTATGACATTGCCGGTTCGACGGCTGCAGTTCATCTGCCGCCCTTCACCGGATCGCGCAGATCGGTGAGAATGGTCCGCCACAACGGGAATCCGACGGCGCGATTTGTTCCAGCCATTCAAAATAATATTCCCCGCCGAGAGAGTCGGCGACCGGACAGTTTGATGGTTATTTTTTGGCTACAATATTTCGCGGGATGGCTATGGAGCATGCACAGCCGTCCTGACGAATGGTGTGCAGAAGATGAGGCCGACACCATGCCCTTGTCCCTGACCGATGTCCTGCTTTCGCCCGTCGAGCGACCGCGTTGCGCCAGATGTCGAACCGCCATGAATCTGACGAGCATCACGCCTCGCCCCGATCACTGCGAGAAGCGGATCTTCGAGTGTCCGAAATGCAGATTCATCGAAACGCGGCTCGCCACCGACCCGCTCCAATCAAAAGAGATCAAACGTTTAGCTCACAATGTCCGACCGCCCGCTTGACCTCGACCTCGTCCGGATCGGGATGGGAATCGGGATGGCCTGTGTCATCGCCGCGGTGGTGACGGTCGGAGCATTTTTCGTTATCCGGATTTTAGCCGAGGCTGGCTGATGATATCTGCGGTTTTCACCATCGACGTCGGCGGAAAGCCGACCCTGAGCTTCGAGGCCAGGAACTTGCGCGAATCCTGGCAGCTGTGTCACGAGGAGTGGTTGCGCGATGACATCGCGCGGCTCAAATCCGGCGGCATTCCGCTATGGGACGGCAAGGCGCACCTGAAGAGCAGGTATGCCACCGAAGCCGAAAGGTCGGTTTTTCTCGAAGCCGCGGGCGAACCCTCGCCCGACGATATGGTGTTGGCCTATCTGGTCGAGATCGACGCTGATTAAGCTCCCAAAAACCCTTTTTGGCCGGGAAACGCCGCATCTCCAGGAAGCGGGCGAGGGAAGCTCGATCTCGGCGGTGAGATCGGCGGCAATCCGATAGCCGCCGCCGGTCAACGGCTGGTCCAGGATATCCGCGAGCTCGGAGGCGGCCTTTCTTCGGCACGAAATCGAATCAGCGTGGCGCCGTCAGCTCGGGCAACCGCGCGCCAGCGGCGTCCGGCTCAAGGGGCGGCGCGCTGCTTCTCATAGGCCTTGAGATGGGTATAGGCCGTACGCAGCCTTGGAACCGGCACCTTGCCGGCATCGCCGCGCCGGACCAGATCGCCGATCACGTGATCGGCCTCGACCGCTGCGCCGGCCTTGATGTCGCGGAACATCGACGCCGTCATCGGCGAGCCTTCCGCGGTCAGCATCCCGTGCGTGCGTTCCAGGAACGGCGCGCGCGGCGCGTGGCCTTCGGCAGCGGCCACCGCGCTGCATTCGTCGAGCATGCCGAGAATGAAGTCCTTGCCGCCCGGGGCCGCCAGGATATTGCCGACCGATGTGCGCATCAGGCAGGTGGAGGCCGCGAGCGAGGCCAGGAACACCCATTTCTCCCACATCTCCTGCACAATATGTTCACTCGCCACCGAGCCGAACCTGCCGCTTGCCATGGTCTCCGCGATGGCGCGAACCCGGTCCGTCATGCGGCCGTCGCGTTCGCCGAAATTGAGCGACTGCATCGGCGCGAGGTGGACCACCTCGCGGGCTTCATTGAGCGTCACCGCGATCGCGCAGAGGCCGCCGAGCACCCGCTCGGCGCCGAATTGCCTGTCGAGCTCGTCCAGATGCAGCATGCCGTTGAGCAGCGGGATGATCGCGGTCTGCGGTCCCACCGCCGGCGCAAACGATTTGATCGCGTCGGCAAGATCGAACGCCTTGCAGCTCAACAGCACGACGTCGAACGTTTCGCCGAGAGTGTCGGCCTGCACCGTCGGCGGGTTCTTCAGTGTGACGTCGCCATTGGGGCTTTTGATCACCAGCCCCGCGCCGGCCAGTTCGGCTGCGCGCCGCGGGCGGACCAGAAAGGTCACATCGCGGCCGGCCTGGAGCATCCTGCCGCCGAAATATCCGCCGATCGCACCGGCGCCGACCACGAGCATGCGCATTGCTGGATTCCTTGTTGTTTGGTTTGGGAAGTGGCGAATGGCGAATGGCGAATAACGAATAGTGAGTAGTGAAAGTAAGCTGGGAAGCGGGGAAATTTCCTCTATTCGCTATTCGCTATTCGCCACCATCTCCTCTACCTCGCGCAGCTGCTCCTTGCCGAAAAACATTTCGTTACCGACAAAGAAGGTAGGCGAGCCGAACGCGCCGCGCTCGACCGCCATTTGCGTGTTCTCGATCAGCCTCGCCTTGACCTCGGGCTGCTGGGCGCGAGCCAACAACCTGGCCGCGTCGAGGCCGGAGGCCGTCAAGGCCTCGGTCGCCACTTCGGGATCGTCCATTTTCTTCGGCTCGACCCACATGTGATGAAATGCGGCGTCGATATAGCGCTCGAACACGCCCTCGAGCTGGGCGGCAACGGCGGCGCGCATCAGGTTGAGGGTGTTGACCGGGAAGAACGGGTTCCAGTGATAGGGCCTGACCCCGAATCGCGTGACAAACCGCTCGGTCTCCAGCGCCAGAAACGCGGGCTTGTTCTTGACGCCGGCGAGGGTTTCGGCCGGAGACCGGTTATTGGTGGCCTTGAAGATGCCGCCGAGCAGCACCGGAATATATTCGAACTTGACGCCGGTGCGTCGTTCGATGGCCGGGATCGCCTCGTGACTGAGGAACGCATTGGGGCTGCCGAAATCGAACATGAATTGCGGGCTGGTCCGGGTCAATGCCGCCTCCTGATGCCATGGGCCGGCGCATTGTGGCGCAGCGCGGCCGGCGCGTCCACCGTTCTATGATGACCGTAATATTGTGAATTGAAGGTGACGGAATTGTCGGGGTGCCGAACTGGCGATGCCAAAGACATCGCGCAGCATCATGTCTGCGCGGAAGCCAATCAAAGCCTGCGCGGCGCGGCGTCGGCGACGACGGTGGCGGCCCGCCATCACGCCGTGAATTCGACCCGATCGCCGAAGGCGAGCCTGACGACGTGGGTGCGGATGTCGGCCGGCCATCCAGCGACCAGGCCGGCAAACCGCCGCCGGTCGTCGGCGAACAGGGCTCGTGAGGCTTCCTCGAAGCCCGGCAGGTTGCCGGCCATGGTCGACATGAAATGATAGGCCGCGTCCCTGGCGGCGCGGCTGCGGTCGCGATCCGCGCCGGCGCGGCGCGCCTCTTCCACCAGCTTGCGCAGCGCCACCGATGCGCCGCCGGGCTGGCTGCCGAGCCATTCCCAGTGCCGCGGCAAAAGCGTCACCTCGCGGGCCACGACCCCAAGCCTGGGCCGCCCGCGTCCGCGCGCCTCCGGCGCGGCGGGTCCGGCTGCCGGGCTCGCCGAATCGGGATCGGGCTGCGGCAGCCGCGCCGCGACGTCCTGCGCGGTGCCGCGCAGATCGACATCGACGGCGTGGCCGGTCGAATCGTCGAATATCAGGATGGGCTCGGCGGCGCCGCTTCTGGACGCCTTGAGCACGGCCATCGCAACCTCGGCCAGCGGGCCAGAAGCCAGCCATCGCTTGCCGGCAAAAGCAGTGAATGAGGGGTGATTGGCCTTGACCATCCGATAACCCGATCCCGATTGCCCGCCAAATTTACCCGGATAAATTAGAGTGTCAATATCGTCCGGGTAATAAGCGGACGGTCCTCCCGCCGCGATCGCTCGGCGCGCAGGCCGGCCAATCGCCAAGTCTGTCGTCCGCTGCTACGAGATGAGCCGGTCAACCCCGGGGATTGCCATGCTCACGGTCCACCATCTCAACAATTCCCGCTCCCAGCGCGTGCTCTGGCTGCTGGAGGAACTTGGAATTGCTTACGAGATCATCCGCTATCAGCGGCAGCCGGACATGCGTGCGCCGGCCAGCCTGCGGGCGATTCATCCGCTCGGAAAATCGCCCGTCATCACCGACGGCGGCAACACCATCGCGGAATCCGGCGCGATCATCGAATACATCATCGACCGTTATGGCGAGGGCCGCCTGATACCGCCGCCGCGCACGCCGGAGCGGCTGCGCTATGTCTATTGGCTGCACTATGCGGAAGGCTCGGCGATGCCGCCGCTGCTGCTGAAATTGCTGTTCGGGCTGATGCCGAAGCGCGCCCCGGCGCTGCTGCGTCCCTTGGTGCGCAAGGTCTGCAATCAGGCGCTGACCACGCTGGTCAATCCGCAGCTCAAGCAGCACATGGCGTTCTGGGAGGACGAACTCGGCAACAGCGAGTGGTTTGCCGGCGGTGAATTTACCGCCGCCGACATCCAGATGAGTTTTCCGCTGGAAGCGGCCGCGGCGCGCGCCGGGCTCGACCAGGGTCACCCCAAGGCGATGGCGTTCCTGGACCGCATTCACGCCCGCCCGGCCTACGCCCGCGCGCTGGAAAAGGGCGGGCCTTATACGGTGGGACGCTAGCCTGGCGCGCCATGACGGTCACCGCCGCGTCGCGGCGATCACCTCGCTGACCAGCCGTCCGAGGCCCCTGATGTCGCCGGTGGGATCGACGGAGTCGCCGAGCCGGACGATAACCAGGTCCTGCGAGGGCAGCACGACGATGCGCTGCCCGAGATCGCCGGAGGCAAAAAACGCGTCACGGGGAATTCCGATCCTGACCCGCCCCCTGGCATATTCGTGTTCGCTGCGATTGGTCCAGAAGCCGGCGCCGTAGTCGGAATCGAGCGTGGCGCGGGCCGAGAAATCCACCCATCCATCCGGCAGGATGCGGCGATCGCCGATCATGCCGTCATGCAGATAGAGCAAGCCGAACCGCGCCCAGTCCCTGGCGCTTGCCAGCATGTAGGTCGATCCCTGCAGCGTGCCGGCGCCATCGAATTCCAGCGTGACGGTGCGCATTCCCAGCGGACCGAACAGCTCCTGCCAGGCAAATGCCAGCGTCTGTTCGGGGCCGCCGACGCTGTCGCGGACGATCCGCGCCAACAGCTGGGTGGTGGGACTGCTGTAGGCCCAGCGCGTTCCCGGCGGCGCGGTGACGGCGGCCTTTGCGGCGAATCCGGCCATGTCGTCGTGCAGGTAAATCATCTGGCTGGCAGCATCGAAGCCGGAATTGGTTTCATCGAGCGCCAGACCCGAGGTCATGCGCAGGAGATGCTCGATGGCGATCGCGCCGCGCGGGTCGTCCGCCGTGCGCCATTCCGGAACCGGCGCGGGCTGCGATAGGGAAAGGCGGCCCTGGCGGGCGAGAATCCCGACCAGGGCGTTGACCACGGACTTGGTCATGGAAAAACCGAGGAGCGGCGTATCGACCCCGATGCCGTCGGCATAGCGCTCGGCAATCACGCTGCCATGATGCACCGCCACGACTGCCTTGGTCCTGCGGAACGGCGGTGCGGCGGGCTCCTCGAAGGCATGATCGAGCGCGGCCTTCAATCCGGCGTCGGCGGGCTCGACCACGGCGGCGTCGGCAATCCCGGCCAGCAGCGGAGCAGCTTTCGGCGCCTTCAGCGCGGCGATGTCGCCCGTGAGCAGGTAGGGCTGCCTGGCGCCATGCAGCAGGACGCAGCCCAGCCCGTCATGAAACTCCGCGCGGCTGCCGAACCATCCGGCCAGCGACGCATCGACGGTTCGGTCACTGCGGTCGACAGTGTACCGGAGCAGCGATTTGAACCGCCGAATACCGGCACGGTCGGTGGTTTCCGCAAACACCCGTTGCGGGTCGAGCCCGGAGACGAAGGTCTTGGAACAGATATTGTGGGCCACATATCCGGTGACGACGCCCATCACACGTTCGGGGCGGAAAATCATCACCGCCACCAGCACCGCGGCCGCGACCAATCCTCCGGCTAAGGGTTTTCGCAATCGCACCGATGTCACCCCGCGCTTATACCAGGCGTGTCGCTAGCCCCGCTTGCCGGCATCGCCGACCGAGGGCAGCGCCGTCACCGTGACACCCGGCGGCGGCAAATCGTCGTCGGGCACGAAGAAATCCGACATCAGGGCAACCGACGGATCGACCCGGTAGCGCTCGAAATCGCGCACCCCGCTGGCATAGAGCAGCTTGTCGTCGATGCAGAACTGTCCGGTGAATTCGCGCGACGGTTTCGTAAAAATCACATAGGCCGCGTCGCCCAGTATCTCCGGGGTGCGGCTGGCGCGCATCATGGCGTCGCCGCCCAGCAGGTTGCCGACCGCGGCGGTGGCAATGGTGGTGCGCGGCCACAGCGCGTTGACCGCAACGCCCGCGGCCTTCAGTTCGGCCGAAAGACCCAGCACGCACATGCTCATGCCGAACTTCGCCATGGTGTAGGCGGTGGAATGCGCGAACCATTTCGGCTTCATGTCGAGTGGCGGCGACAGCATCAGGATGTGCGGATTGGCGGCCTTCTTCAGCTGCGGGATGCAGTATTTCGAGACCATGAAGGTGCCGCGGGTATTGATGCCCATCATCAGGTCGAACCGCTTCATGTCGGTGGCTTGCGAATCGGTCAGGCTGATGGCGCTGGCATTGTTGACGCAGATATCGATGCCGCCGAATTCGGCGACGGTCTGGTCCACCGCCGCCATCACCTGGGCCTCGTCGCGGATATCGCAGAGGATCGGCAGCGCCCGGCCGCCGGCGGCGCGGACCTCGTCGGCGGCGGTGTAGATGGTGCCCTTGAGTTTCGGGTGCGGCTCCGCGGTCTTGGCGGCGATCGCGATATTGGCGCCGTCACGCGCGGCGCGCAACGCGATCGCGAGCCCGATGCCGCGGCTGCCGCCGGACAGGAACATGGTCTTGCCCTTGAGGGACGTCATCGGGTGGAGCTCCTGTTGGTTTGTCCGATTCATCTCGGTTGCGCGCCCGCTCCGCTACGCATCGGCGTGCAGGATCCTGCCGCGGGTTTCCGGCAGGGCGAACGCCGCCAGGAAGAACAAGCCGTAGGCCAGCACCGCGAACACCGCGATGGCGTTGCCGAGCGAGGTTTCGGTGGACAATGCGCCGACCAGGAACGGAAACAGCGCCCCGATGCCGCGGCCGAAATTATAGCAGAAGCCCTGGCCCGACCCGCGCAGCCGGGTCGGATAGAGCTCGGTGAGGAAGGCGCCGATCCCCGAGAAATACGCCGAGGCGAAAAAGCCGAGCGGGAAGCCCAGCACCCACATCACTTCGTTGGTCAGCGGCAATTGCGTATAGGCGATGATGATGGCGATGGCGCCGAGCGAGAAATACAGGAACAGCTTGCGGCGCCCGATCTTGTCGGCGAGCCATGCCCCGACCAGATAGCCGACGAACGAACCGATGATCAGCGCCGCCAGATAGCCGGTGGAACTGACGATCGACAGCTTGCGCTCGGTGGTCAGAAACCGCGGCACCCAGAAGGTGATCGCGTAATAGCCGCCCTGACAACCGGTCACCGCCAGCGAGGCCAGGATGGTGGTCTTGAGAATCGGCCGGGCAAAAATCTCGCCGATTCCCGGCCGTTCGCCGCTGGCATTCTGCCTGGCGAGCGTCGCGGCGGCAATCGCCGGCTCCTCGACATAGCGCCGCAGAAAGAACACCAGCAGCGCCGGCACCGCGCCGACCGCGAACATCCAGCGCCACGCCAGTTCCGGCGGCAGCCAGGAAAACAGCACGGCCTGCGACAGCACCGCAAGGCCCCAGCCGACCGCCCAGCCGGACTGCACCGAGCCGACCGCGCGACCGCGATATTGCGCGCGGATCGATTCGCCCATCAGCACCGCGCCGGCGGCCCATTCGCCGCCGAAGCCGAGGCCCAGCAGCGCGCGGGCGATCAACAACTGGTCGAAATTCTGCACGAAGGCGCAAAGCAGCGAGAACACCGAGAACCACAGGATGGTCAGCTGCAGGGTTTTGACGCGGCCGATGCGGTCGGCGAGATAACCGCCGAGCCAGCCGCCGACCGCCGAAGCCAGCAAGGTCACGGTGCCGGCGAGGCCGGCGGTGCCGGGATCGACCTTCCACAGCGCGATGATGGTGCCGATCACCAGCGGATAGATCATGAAGTCCATGCCGTCGAGCGCCCAGCCGGACGCGCAGGCCCAGAATGTCCGCCGCTCCGGCAGGTTCATGTCGCGATAGAAGGCCAGAAGGCTGGAATCCTCGATCGGCGCGACCTCGATCGGCGCCGACGGTTCGACTAGGCTGCTCATGACGGTTAGTCCCCCCGGTAGATTTCTGACCGGCCCGTGCCTGCTCCCCGCCGCCGGCTTGCACGGGGTTTTGGCAAATCCTACGCCGATCCCTGATGCTGTCATCAGGCAAAGCCGCGTCGTCTATTCGCCGGCGGCTTCGGCTCCACGGGTACGCGGATCGGGGGCGCCCTGCAATCCATTCCCGGTCACCGCGATTGAATTGGCCGAGGTCTGGCCGAGCTGCTCGATCACGCGATCGCCCCTGGCGCGCAGCGCCGCCAGCGTCTCGCCGGAAAAGCCGCGCTCGACCCGGACCTCGTCCGGCAGCCATTGATTGTGCAGCCGCGGCGCCGCCACCGCCGTCGCGACATCCATCCGATAGTCGATCACGTTGACGATCACCTGGAGCACCGCCGAGATGATGCGGCTGCCGCCCGGCGAGCCGGTCACCAGCACCGGTTGATTGTCCTTCAGCACGATGGTCGGCGTCATCGACGACAGCGGCCGTTTGCCGGGACCGGGCAGGTTAGGCTCGAAGCCGACCAGGCCGAAGGCGTTGGCCGCGCCGGGCGCGGCGGTGAAATCGTCGAGTTCGTTGTTGAGCAGCACGCCGGTGCCGGCCGCGACCATGCCGACGCCGTAGGGAAAATTCAGCGTGTAGGTGTTGCTGACCGCGTTGCCGGAACCATCGACCACCGAAAAATGCGTGGTGTTGCTGCCTTCGCGCGGCGGCGGCCGCGGCGAGAACACCTCGGCTGCCGGGGTGGCGCGATCGGGATCGATGCTGGCGCGCTGCCTCGCCGCATAGTCCTTGGCGATCAGGGTGGCAATCGGGGCGTTGACGAAGGCCGGATCGCCGAGATAGTGCGCGCGATCGGCATAGGCGCGCTTCATCGCTTCGATCATCAGATGCAGCGAGGCCGCCGAGCCCTGCTTCAGCCCGGGCATCGCAAAGCCTTCCAGGATGTTGAGCATCTCCAGCAGGACCACGCCGCCGGACGAGGGCAGCGGCATCGAGACGACGTCATAGCCGCGATAGCTGCCGCGCACCGGCTCGCGGATCGCGGGCGCATAGGATTTGAGATCGTCCAGCGTCATGATGCCGCCGGCATCGTCGATCGCCTTCACCAGCCTTGCCGCGGTCGGTCCCTGGTAAAATCCGCGCGGTCCCTGTTCGGCGATCGCCTGCAGCGTGGCCGCCAGGTCGGTCTGCACCAGGCGGTCGCCTTCGCGCAGCGAGCTGCCATCGGCGCGGGAAAAAATCGCCGCCGAAGCCGGCCAGCGCGCCAGCCGGTCATGCGCGTCCGGCAGCGTGTCGGCCATGTCGTCGGCCAGCACGATGCCGTCACGCGCGAGATCGATCGCCGGCCGCATCAGGTCCGCCAGCGTGAACCTGCCCGAGCCATATTGCGCCAGTGCCAGCGCCAGGCCCGCCGGCGTGCCGGGCACGCCGATGCCGAGCGCGGAATCGCGCGACCGCGCATTGTCCGGTTTGCCGTCGGGGCCCAGGAATATCCCCGGCGTGGTCGAAGCCGGCGCGGTCTCGCGATAATCGATCGCGACGTCCTGATGGCGCTCTGCCAGATGGATGATCATGAAACCGCCGCCGCCGATATTTCCCGCGCGCGGATAGGTCACCGCCATCGCGAAGCCGGTGGCGACCGCGGCATCCACCGCATTGCCTCCGCGCTTGAGCACGTCGGCGCCGATCCGGGCCGCGATCTTTTCCTGCGCCACCACCATGCCGTGATCGGCTGCGACGGCATGAATCGCGCCGGGTGCCGGCGGCGTGTAGACGCCGCGGCCCGGCTCCTGGGCCGCGGCGGGCAGCCAGCAGGCGCTCACCAGCAGGATTGCGGCAAACAGGGGGCGCCGTCGCGCTGCAGGAAAATTCATCGGGATTCCGCCGTGGGTTGGAGCCAATCAAGGTCGCGAAAACGTCACGCGCCTTCGCCTTTTCCGATGCTATAGGGTTTTGCGGCGTGGCAGGCAAAACGCCTCCGCGTGATGGGTCGGGGCATTCTGGGCATGGCGATAACGGCTTCGGGCGCGCGCATGGCGGATGTGCAGCATTATCCGCCACGCTCCGCGGTCGTCAGCTGGATCATGTTCGACTGGGCGGCGCAGCCTTATTTCACCCTGATCACGACCTTCGTGTTCGCGCCCTATTTCGCCACCCATGTGGCTTCCGATCCCGCCAGCGGTCAATCGCTGTGGGGATTCGCCACTGCGGCGGCGGGGCTGTTGATCGCGCTGCTGTCGCCGGTGCTGGGCGCCATCGCCGATGCCAGCGGCCGCCGCAAGCCGTGGATCGCGGCGTTCGGCGCGCTGCTGGTGATCGGCTCCTGCCTGATGTGGTTCGGCAGGCCCGGCGACAGCAGCGTGATTGTGCCGCTGCTGCTGGCTTACGGCATCGCCACCGTCGGCGTCGAATTCGCCACCGTGTTCAACAATGCGATGATGCCGACCCTGGTGCCGCCGGACCGCATCGGGCGGCTGTCCGGCACCGGCTGGGCCACCGGCTATGTCGGCGGCATCCTGAGCCTGATCCTGGTGCTTGGCTTTCTCGCCGCCAATCCAGACACCGGACGCACGCTGTTCGGCTACCGGCCGCTGTTCGGCCTCGATCCCGTGATGCATCAGGGCGACCGCCTCACCGGCCCCCTGACCGGCATCTGGTTCGTCATCTTCGTGCTGCCGATGTTCCTGCTGACGCCGGATTATCCGGCCAAACGAAAATGGCGCGAGGCGCTGCGCCAGGGCTTGCGCGAATTGAAGCAGACGCTCGGCGAATTGCCGAAGCGGAAATCGATGGCGGCGTTTCTGCTCGCCAACATGATCTACACCGACGGGCTGGTGTCGCTGTTCGCGTTCGGCGGCATCTACGCCGCCGGCACGTTCGGCTGGCAGACCATCCAGATCGGCAGCTTCGGCATCCTGCTGGCGATCGCCGGCACCTTCGGCGCCTGGCTCGGCGGCCGGCTCGACGATACGCTCGGACCCAGGCGCGTGATTGCCGGCAGCATGACGATCCTGCTGGTTGCGATCATCGCCATTCTGCTGGTCGACAAGGATCGGGTCCTGTTCGTCAGGGTGGCGGCGCCGGTGCCGGGCGGCGCGCTGTTCGCGAGCGCGGCCGAGCGCGCCTATCTGGTGCTGGGGTGCCTGATCGGCGCGGCCGGCGGCCCGCTGCAGGCGGCGTCGCGCACGCTGCTGATCCGGATGGCGCCGAAGGACCGCATCGCGCAATATTTCGGACTGTTCGCGCTGACCGGCAAGGTCACCTCGTTCGTCGGGCCGCTGCTGATCGGCCTGATCACGGCGCTGACCGAAAGCCAGAAGGCCGGCATGGCGGTGCTGGTGGCGTTCTTCGTGGCCGGACTGGTATTGCTGGCACGGGTGAAGGATTAGTCCAGCCCGGCCCGTGTCCCGGATGCGGTGCCGGGTCCTTCCCGCTGCTCCGCAGAGCCGGGGCACGATGCGGGTGCCGCGGCGACTTAAGGCAAACATGCGTTCGGCGTCATAACCTTCGGACGGATGCCGGGCCATGACGGTGCGTCGTCAGTGCCTGAAGTGCCGCACGCCGGTCAACACCATGGCGATGCCGGCGTCGTCGGCGGCCTTGATCACTTCGTCGTCGCGGATCGATCCGCCGGGCTGGATCACCGCGGTGGCGCCGGCTTCGATCGCGACCAGAAGGCCGTCGGCGAACGGAAAGAACGCATCGGAGGCCACCACCGAACCCATGGTCATCGGCTGCGCCAGCCTGGCATCGGAGGCCGCGTCCTGCGCCTTGCGCGCGGCGATACGCGCCGAATCCACCCGGCTCATCTGGCCGGCGCCGATCCCGACGGTGGCAAGATCCCTGGCATAGACGATGGTATTGGACTTGACGTGCTTGGCAACGCGGAACGCGAATTTGAGATCGCGCATCTCGGCGTCGGTGGGCGCGCGCTTGGTCGCGACCATCAGCTTCATGTCGTCGACCACGGCGTTGTCGCGGCTTTGCACGAGGAGTCCGCCGGCCACGGTTTTCGCGGTCAGGCCCGGGCTGCGGGGGTCGGGCAGGCTGCCCGCCAGCAACAGCCGCAGATTTTTCTTGGCGGCGACGATGGCGATGGCCTCGTCGGTGGCATCGGGCGCGATGATCACCTCGGTGAAGATCTCGGTGATGGCGCGCGCGGCCTCCGCATCCAGTATCCGGTTGAGCGCGACGATGCCGCCGAAGGCGGAGGTGGAATCGCAGGCCAGCGCCCGGCGATAGGCGCCGACCAGATCGGCGCCCTCGGCGACGCCGCAGGGATTGGCGTGCTTGACGATGACGCAGGCCGCGGTGCGCTTGGAATCGAATTCGGCGAGGCATTCATAGGCCGCGTCGGTGTCGTTGATGTTGTTGTAGGACAGTTCCTTGCCCTGCAGCTGTCGCGTGGAGGCAACGCCCGGACGCCGATCGGGCGTGCGATAGAACGCGGCATGCTGGTGCGGGTTCTCGCCATAGCGCAGCGCCTGGATCAGCCGTCCGCCGAAGGCGCGGAAATCCGGCGCCGTGGTGTCGAGCTCGGCCGCGAACCAGTTCGAGATCGCCGCGTCATAGGCCGCGGTGCGGGCATAGGCCTTGGCCGCCAGCCGGCGGCGCAACGCCAGCGTGGTCGCGCCCTTGTTGGCGGCCAGTTCGTCGAGCACGGCCTGATAATCCTGCGCTTCGACCACGACCGCGACATCGTCGTGATTCTTCGCCGCGGCGCGGATCATCGCGGGACCGCCGATGTCGATGTTCTCGACGCATTCGGCGAAATCGGCGCCCTTCTCTACCGTCGCCTCGAACGGATAGAGATTGACCACCAAGAGATCGATCGGCGCGATGCCGTGTTGTTTCATGGCGGCCGCATGCTCGGCGTTGTCACGGATCGCGAGCAGCCCGCCATGCACCTTGGGGTGCAGGGTCTTGACCCGGCCGTCCATCATTTCCGGAAAACCAGTGAGTTCCGAGACGTCGGACACCTTCAATCCGGCGGCGGCGAGCGTCTTGGCGGTGCCGCCGGTGGAGACCAGGTGGATGCCGTGCCCGGCCAGCGCGCGGGCAAATTCGATCAGGCCGGATTTGTCCGATACGGACAACAATGCGCGGGTCACGCGGCGCGGATGGTCGGTCATGGGCAAGATCCTCAGTTAAAAGGGTGCTTTTTGCCCAGGCGCGCGGCAGAAACGCCCGCGCTTCCCGATGGTGCTCCATCCAAGGTCGCCAGTCGCGCGGGTGACCGACAGCTAGCAGCTTTCGGCGCCCCTCACAACGGCCGGCTGCGGCTGCCCCCCATCTTGTGCGACGCTTTCTACAGCGGCAATTCCGGCTCGCGGCGCGCATTGCGCCGCGCCGTGGTCGCCGAGGCCGTGGTGGTGGAACGCACGAAGCTCCAGCGGATGCTGGAAACCTGGCGGGAATCCTGCCGGATCACGATCTGGGCGGTGCGGCGGGCGCCGTCATTTCCGGCCAGGAACACGCTGTCCTCCAGCTCGACCTTGTCGTCGAGCGCCTCGAAGGTCCAGACGTCGCGGTTGGGCAGCACCAGCATCACGCCGCGGGCGTCGCTGAGACGGCTAGCCTTGACCGAGGGGTGCAGATGAAACCGCAGCGCATAGTCGGTCTCCGAGCCCTTGATCCGCGCGCCGGGCGCCGCCGACAGGGTGTCTTCGCCGTCGAGCCGCGATCCGTCATGCGCGGCCATCAGCACCCGGCGATGCACCACGCCGAAGCGCGGCAGATAGCCGTCATGCGAGGTGGTCAAAAGCTCGCCATTGCCGACCGACTCGCGGTAGCTACTCCACATTGCTCGGGCCGCTGACCACGGGCGCGCCCTGCAGCAGCCGCTTCATCGCCGACAGCTCGACGAACTGGCACGACGAGGTCTCGTGATAGGTCAGGGTCGAATGCGCCGGCGTGCCGCGCGCAAAGCTGCGCCAGTTGTCGCGGCCGGTGGTCGGCATGCCGCAATTGATCACGATCCGGCTCGGCCCGGACGACAATTCGAACGAAAGACAGCCGGCATGGGCGTCGTGGCTGACATTGGCCGGCGGCGGCGGGCCGGTGTCCATGATCACCGTCATGGCGCCGGCATCGAGCCGCTGGTAGCCGGTGTGCGGCATGTTGGCCATCGGCGCGCCGCGGGTGTCGTCATAGGCGAGCAGGGTCGCCAGCAGGTCGGACGGCGCGCTGCTCATGCCGTTGAACAGCGCAAAGCTGCCGTCGCCGTGGCGGAAGAAGCGCAGCATCGGCATCATGCGGTCGATCGCGTTCAACAGCGCCGGCGGCGGCGCGATGTTGCGCGCGGCAAAGGTCTGCCGCAGCGGCAACAGGTCGATCAACAGCTCGATCAGCGCGCCCGGATTGCGCGAGATGTGACCGCCATCGGGCAGGATCTGGCGCTGCAATTCGTCGGACAATCTGCGGGTGGCGGTGCGGATGTGGCGCGCCTGGTTGGCCAGGCACAGCGAGGCGTAGCACAGCGCGATCAGCACCTGCAGGCGCGGCACGCCGTCGGGAATGTCGAGCATGGTGTAGCGCAGATAGCGGATCTCGCGGGTCAGACCGCGCAGATAACGCCGATAGAATTTGCCGTCGGTGTCGCCGAGCACCAGCGGCGCCTGCGACAACAGCGAGATGACGCGGCGCGCCAGCACGTCGGCGCGGCGGCCGACGGTGCGCTTCTGCGCCTGATTCGACAGCCAGTCGTCGACCAGCGAGCGGGCGTTGGCGCGGGTCAGCGCGGTATCGGCCGCGCGCAGATGCCGCAGCCAGCCGAAACCGAGCAGCGCCACTTCCCAGTCTTCCGACGGCGGCTCCAGATCGAAGATCGAGCGGCCGTGGCAGGTCACGATCTTGCCGGCGAACACGAAGCGGCCGGCATAGATTTCGGCGGCGCGGGTGGCGTCGGCGGTGCGCAGGTCGTGCGGGGCGATGATCAGCCGGTCGGTGCGGCCCGGCCACAGCCGCGACAGCGCCACCGAGCCGCCGCTGGCGCGCGACATCATGTTCCGCGCGAAGCGGCCCATGATCAGTGTCGAAATGCGTCTGCGCTGAGCGACCGACACGCCTTGCCTTGATTGGGAGGATCCTGCTGCGAATCCTTTTAATCCGGAAACGCCGTCAAGACACCATCTTGAAACCCCGCGAATCAATGGGGCGGAGCGAAAATGCGGTGCAAAATCAGGATTTAACCAGCCGCGCGGCGTAAAACCCGTCGAGCCCGGCGAGCCGGGGGTCGGCGTGAGGCAGATGGCAGGGCAGGGTGCGCAGGTCGCCGTCCGCGGTCACGATCTCGCCGAGGCCGGCGACCTCGGCCGGGTCGATCGGCACCCGCCGCACGCCGGATTCGGCGGCGAGCAGGGCCGCGACGGCCTGCTCGCCTTCTTCCGGCTCCAGCGAGCAGGTGCAATAGACCAGCGTGCCGCCCGGCCTGAGCAGCGCCACCGCTCTTTGCAGCAGCCGCTTCTGCAGCGCGGTCAGGGCGCCGATATCGGCCTCCTGCCGCAGCCAGGCGACGTCGGGGTGGCGCCGGATGGTGCCGGTCGAGGAACAGGGGGCATCGACCAGGATGCCGTCGAAGCCGCCGCCGGCTTCGCCGCCCGGCCATTCGGCGGCGTCGGCCACCACCGTCCCGGCCTGCAGCGCCAGCCGCGCCAGATTGTCGCGCAGCCGGGTCATGCGGCCCGGCGAGCGGTCGACCGCGGTGACCTGCGCGCCGGCCTGCACCAGTTGCGCGGTCTTGCCGCCGGGCGCGGCGCAGAGATCGGCGATGGTCTTGCCGGCGACGTCGCCGAACAGCCGCGCCGGCAGCGCGGCGGCGGCGTCCTGCACCCACCATTGGCCTTCGGCGAAGCCCGGCAGCATGGTCACCGAGCCCTGCAGCAGCGTGCGCACCGAGCCGGTCGGCAGGATTTCGCCGTGCAGCCGCGTCGCCCACTGCGCCGCATCGGACTTCACGGTGATATCGAGCGACGGTTCGTGGCCGAGCGCGACGGCGATGTCGTGCGCCGTCGCCTCGCCGTAATGGGCGATCCAGCGCGCCAACAGCCAGGGCGGGACGTCCAGCGTCTGCGACTTGATCTCGTCGATCAGCGGCTGGCCCTCGCGCGCGCAGCGGCGCAGCACCGCATTGACCAGCCCGGCATATTTCGCGGCCCGCCGGTCGGATTGCACCAGCCGCACCGAGAGGTCGACCGCGGCATGGTCGGGGACCTCCATCCACAGAATCTGCGCGGCGCCGATCAGCAGCGCGCTCTGCGCGCGCGGCGCGTCGGTCGGGATGCCGCGATCGAGCAGCCGCGACAGCACATGGCCGAGCGTGCCGAGCCGGCGCAGAATCGTCGCCACCAGGCGCCGCATCAGGGCGCGGTCGCGGTCCGACAATGTCTTCAGCCCGGGATGGGCGGCGCCGCCGTCGAGCTGCTCGTCGAGCGTCCGGTGCTTGTGCAGCACGCCGTCAAGAATATCGGCTGCGATCCGCCGCGCCGCGAGACCAGGCACTTCGGACGGCAGAGCGAATCGTTGAGGAGGCATGGAGCGGGAACATCTCGGGAAAAGCGATGGCGGTGCGGCGGTTTAGGCGCCTGCCAGCGGATGGAAAAACACCTCTGGCATGCGAATATGCCAAATATAAGAATCGCCTTGATGATTTCACGATTGGGGTGTGATTTTGCGGTCGGAGCGGGCGACCGCCGCGACAGGAAGCTGCTGAGATGACCGACGATTCCACCGATTCCTCGACCGCGGCCGCCGCATCGGCCCCGGAACGCAAGACGCTGCCGCCGGCGGCACAGCGCGCGCTGGCCGAGGCCGAGGCGCGAAGGCGTGCAGCCGCGGTCAATGCCCGGCCGGCGGCCAAGGAATTCCAAGGCCCGAAGGGCCCGGAACCGACCCGTTTCGGGGATTGGGAGAACAAGGGCATCGCCTCGGATTTTTGAAGGGGCGCTGGTGGCTACCAGCTCCGCGTCATTCCGGGCCTGCGCCAGGGGACGCATCCCGCAATGACAAGCGCAAACAAAAGCCGCGCTCGCGGCGCGGCTTTTCGGATCGCAAATGCGACGGATCGGTTCAGCGCGCGACCACCACCGTGGTGCCGACCGAGACGCGCTGATAGAGGTCGGTAATGTCGTCGTTCAGCATCCGGATGCATCCATAGGAGACGAAGCCGCCGACCGATCCCGGCATGTTGGTGCCGTGGATGGCGTATTCGCCGCCCGCCAGGGTCATCGCCGCGACGCCCATCGGATTGTGCGGCGAGCCGCCGGGAATCACGTCCGGCATCGACGGCTTGTCGTGCTTGACCTCGGCCGGCGGCGACCAGGCCGGATTGCGGTACTTGCCGTCGATCCGGGTGACGCCGGCCCATTGCTTGCCGGATTTGCCGACGCCGACCGGATAGCGGACGGCGTGGCCGGGGTCGAGCACCAGATAGAGCCGGCGCTCGTTGGTCTTCACGACAATGGTGCCCGGCGAATAGTCGCCCCGGAATCCGACCATGTCGGGCCGCGCCTCGGCCACCGACGACATCAACATCCCAGCCCCGAAGGTGGCGGCCAGCGCCACCGCAATCTTCAACGACATCACATTCTCCACATTCGTTCGGTGTCCGCTTTGCGGGCGCCTGAATTCCGCGCCAGCCCGGCAAATCGCCGGGCCTTGCCCACGCATTTTTAACCGCGTGCATTAACCAGGTGGTTTCCACGCCGGGCTCCAGGCCCGCTCACTGCGCGAAACAAAGGAAATGTTGCAAACAAAGTAAATGACTTGAAAACAACACCCGGCAGGAAACGTGCGCCGCGGCCGACTTGTCCCTGACGATTGCGTGAGCGGGCAGGCTTTGAGAATTCGTGTCCCGGACGCGGTGCCGCGCTATCGGCGCGGCTCCGCTGAGCCGGGACCAAGACGACATACCGTCCGTGCAACAAGGGCCCCGGATCTGCAGCGGACCGCGCCGCCAGGGCGGCGTGCTGCGCTTGGTCCGGGGAACGGGACTGCCGCATGGGCCGCGGCAGCGCGGATAATTGCGTGAGCGGCGCGGCGGCCTATATCCATCGCGGGCGTGCGGATCCCCGCGGCGGAGATTTCTGATGGGCGTCATGGTCGATGGCATCTGGCGCCAGGAAGACGGCTTTCCGGCCGACACCGCCGGGCATTTCACCCGCCCGGCCTCGCCGCTGCGCAACTGGGTCACAACGGATGGTTCGCCGGGGCCGAGCGGCCGCGGCGGTTTTGCCGCCGAGCCCGGCCGCTATCATCTCTACGTGTCGCTGGCCTGCCCGTGGGCGCACCGCACCCTGATCTTCCGCGCCCTGAAGGGCCTGGAAGATGCCATCGGCCTGTCGGTGGTGCATTGGTTCATGGGCGCCGACGGCTGGACTTTCGCGCCGGGTCCGGGGGTCATCGCCGACCCGATCCACCATGCGCAGCTGCTGCACCAGGTCTACGCCGCCGGCGATCCGTCCTATACCGGGCGCGTCACCGTCCCGGTGCTGTGGGATCGCAAGACCGCGCAGATCGTCAACAACGAATCCTCCGAGATCATCCGGATGCTGAACTCGGCCTTCGACCGCGTCGGCGCCTTGCCCGGCGATTTCTATCCGGCCGACCTGCGCCACGACATCGATGCGCTCAATGCGCGGATCTACGAGACCGTCAACAACGGCGTCTACCGCGCCGGATTTGCGCGCAGCCAGTCAGCCTATGACGAAGCCGTCACCGCCCTGTTCGCGTCGCTCGACTGGCTCGAGGAGATGCTGTCCGGCCGGCGCTGGTTGCTGGGCGAACGGCTGACCGAAGCCGACTGGCGGCTGTTCACCACCCTGGTCCGGTTCGACACCGTCTATGTCGGGCACTTCAAATGCAACATCCGGCGCATCGCCGACTACCGGCATCTGTCACGCTACCTGAAGGAGCTCTACCGGCGGCCGTTGATCAAGGAGACCGTGAACCTGTTTCACATCAAGCATCATTATTACGAAAGCCATCGTCACCTGAACCCCAGCGGCATCGTGCCGGCCGGCCCGCTGCTGGATTTGTGAGGCGTGTCTCGCCTCTGCCATGGACCCCGGATCAGAAGCGCATCACGCCGCCAGCGCGGCGCGCTGCGCTTCGTCCGGGGGACGGGGCTGGATTTGGGGGCTAAGCGGTCGGCCCCTTCTTGTTCTGGCGGTGCTGCACCAGATCGTCGACCACGGCGGGATCCGCCAGGGTCGAGGTGTCGCCGAGGCTGCCCGGTTCGTCCTCGGCGATCTTGCGCAGGATGCGGCGCATGATCTTGCCGGAGCGGGTCTTCGGCAGCCCCGGCGCGAACTGGATCTGGTCGGGGGAGGCGATCGGACCGATGTCCTTGCGCACCCACGCCACCAGCTCCTTGCGCAGTTCCTCGCTGGGCTCGGTGCCGGTCATCAGCGTCACATAGGCATAGATGCCCTGGCCCTTGATGTCGTGGGGATAGCCGACCACGGCGGCTTCCGACACCTTGGCATGCGCCACCAGCGAACTTTCGACCTCGGCGGTGCCCATGCGGTGGCCGGAGACGTTGATGACGTCATCGACCCGCCCGGTGATCCAGTAATAGCCGTCGGCGTCGCGGCGGCAGCCGTCGCCGGTAAAATATTTGCCCGGATAGGTCGAGAAATAGGTCTGCTCGAAGCGGGCGTGGTCGCCATAGACCGTGCGCATCTGCCCAGGCCATGACTTTGCAATGCACAGATTGCCCTGGCATTCGCCCGTCAGCACCTTGCCGTCGGCGTCGACGATCTCGGGCACCACGCCGAAGAACGGCGTGGTCGCCGACCCGGGCTTCAGTTTGGTGGCGCCGGGCAGCGGCGTGATCAGGATGCCGCCGGTCTCGGTCTGCCACCAGGTGTCGACGATCGGGCAACGCTCTTCACCGACCACCCGGTAATACCATTCCCAGGCTTCCGGATTGATCGGCTCGCCGACGCTGCCGAGCAGCCGCAGGCTCTTGCGCGAGGTCTTCCTGACCGGCTCGTCGCCGCCCTGCATCAGCGCCCGGATCGCGGTCGGCGCGGTGTAGAAGATGTTGACCTTGTGCTTGTCGATGACGTTCCAGAACCGCGAATTGTCCGGATAGTTCGGCACGCCCTCGAACATCAGCGTGGTCGCGCCATTGGCCAGCGGGCCATACAGAATGTAGCTGTGGCCGGTGACCCAGCCGACATCGGCGGTGCACCAGTAGATGTCGCCGTCGTGATAGTCGAATACATATTGGTGCGTCATCGACGCGAACACCAGGTAGCCGGCGCTGGTGTGCAGCACGCCCTTGGGCTGCCCGGTGGAGCCCGAGGTGTAGAGGATGAACAGCGGATCCTCGGCATTCATATGCTCGCACGGGCATTCCGTGGTCACCATCTCGGCGGCCTCGTGGTGCCAGAAGTCGCGCACCGGATCCATGTTGACGGCGCCGCCGGTGCGCTTGACCACCACCACCCAGTCGACCCCGCCGCATTTGGCGATGGCGGCATCGACATTGGCCTTGAGCGGCACCTTCTTGCCGCCGCGCAGGCCCTCGTCGGCGGTGATCACCACCTTGGACTGGCAGTCGGTGATGCGCTGGGCAAGGCTGTCGGGCGAGAAGCCGGCGAACACCACCGAATGGATGGCGCCGATCCGCGCGCAGGCCAGCATCGCATAGGCCGCTTCCGGGATCATCGGAAGATAGATGGTGACGCGGTCGCCCTTGCCGACATTGCGGGTGCGCAGGATGTTGGCGAACTTGCAGACCTCGTCATGCAGCTGCCGATAGGTGATGTGCCTGGACTCCGAGGGGCTGTCGCCCTCCCAGATGATGGCGGTCTGGTCGCCGCGGCTGTGCAGGTGCCGGTCGATGCAGTTCCAGGCGACGTTGAGGACACCATCCTCGAACCATTTGATCGAGATCCTGCCGGGCGCGAACGAGGTGTCGTCGACCTTGCTGAAGGGTTTTATCCAGTCGATGCGCTTGGCCTGCTCGGCCCAGAATCCGGCGGGGTCGCTGACCGAGCGCGCATACATCTCGGTATATTTGGCGTGGTCGACAAAGGCGCGCTTGGCCCATTCGGCAGGTACGTCATAGATCTTCTCGGACATCTCTCAACCCTCCACCATGCGGCCAGTGAACGCGAGCACTGCAAGCCGTCTTCGTTGTTGCCATGAGTATGCGTCGGCCCGCCGGGCGCCGACAAGCCAGCAAATAGGAGCGATCCGGCGGGCCGCCGCCTTGCGCGGGATCAAGCCGCCGGCGAAATCAGCCAGCGGCGCGGCCGGGGGCGGTCCTCGGCCATCACGTTCGCGTTTTTCCGGCGCTGAATCCTGGCCAGGAGCAGCCGTCCGGCGATTGGACGGTAACCAGAAACCACATCTTCCGGACGGCGGGCTGGCGCTGGAAGTGATTACGCCCTAAATGGCCCCCTCGAAGGCGGACGGCGAGGCCGGAACCAAACCTCGATTGCCCGCATTGCCAAGACGAAACCCGGTGAGTTCAGAGGCAGGACGTCCAACACCATGATGGATCAGCAGAATTTCGAGGCTGCGCGGCCCGAAGCCGCCGATCCCACGGTTGTCGGCTCCGGATCCCATAGCGTCGAGAGCCTGGCCCGTGGGCTCGGCCTGAAGCTCGGCGACCAGAACGAGCTGACCATCCGCCGCATCAAGCGCGGCAAGAGCTATTCCTTCGTGCGCGCCAACGGCACCGCGATCCGCCATAGCGGCACCCTCAAGCGCCTGCATTCGATGGCGGTGCCGCCGGCCTATGCCGAGGTCCGCTACGCCCCCGATCCCACCTCGCACCTGCAGGCGGTCGGCCGCGATGCCGCGGGCCGGCTGCAATACCGCTATCATTCGGATTGGGAAAAGGTCCGCGAGCACCGCAAGGCGCACCGGCTGGCGCGGCTGGTGGCGGCGCTGCCGAAGATCCGCCGCCACGTCTCGCTGCACCTGTCCGGCGACGCCCCGACCCGCGAATTCGCGCTGTCGGCGGTGATCGAACTGATCGCGCGCACCGCGATCCGGCCGGGCAACAAATCCTATGCCCGCCTCAACGGCACCCGCGGCGCCACCACGCTGCTGAAATCCAATGTGGTGCTGGAAGACGACTGCGTGGTGCTGACCTTCAAGGCCAAGGGCGGCAAGGCGGTGCGCAAGGAATGCGACGCCGCCAAGCTGGTGCGCGCCATCGGCATCCTGCGCGGCGTGCCGGGCAAGCGGATGTTCCAGTACCGCGACAATTCCGGCAATGTGCGCGGCGTCTCCACAACTTCGGTCAACGCGTTCCTGCGCGAGATCGCCGGCATCAAGATCTCGCTGAAGGATTTTCGCACCCTGATGGCGTCCGCCGTGGTGCTGGAATCGCTGTCGCGGATTTCGCCGGCGGCCAGCGCCCGCGGCCGCCGCAAGCAGGTGCTGGACGCGGTCCGCGCCGCCGCCGACGAACTGTCCAACACGCCGGCGATCTGCCGCAAGAGCTACGTTCACGATACCATCGTCACCGCGTTCGAGGACGGCATCCTGGAGCGCTTTGCCGCCACCATGAAGGGCTACCGTTCGCAGTCGAAACGCGAACAGCTCTTGGCGCAAGTGGTTGCGACCGCCGCGGCGGCTTAAGACTTCTTCCTTCTCCCACAAGGGGAGAAGGGAAGTGAGCGTTAAACCCCGGCCATCTTGCAGACGATCTTCCATTCCTCCGCCGTCACCGGCTGCACCGACAGCCTTGAATATTTCACCAGCGCCATCTCGCCGAGGCGCTTGTCGGCCTTGATGGCGGCCATGGTCACCGGCTTCGGCAACGGTTTCTCGGCCTTGATGTCGACGCAGACGAACTTGCCGGTCTTGTCGCTCGGATCCGGATAGGCCTCCTTGATGACCTCGGCGATGCCGACGATCTCCTTGCCCTCGTTGGAATGATAGAAGAAGGCGCGGTCGCCCTTCTTCATCTTCACCAGATTCTGCCGCGCGGTGAAATTGCGCACGCCGGTCCAGGCCTCGCCCTTGGCGCCTTTTGCCACCTGCTGGTCCCACGACCAGGTCGAAGGTTCCGATTTCACCAGCCAGTAGGCCATGGTCATTGCTCCGCCTTGAAGGGTCGCGTCAGCAGGCTTTCGATCGCCGCATCGATGGTGACGGCCCCGCTCAGGATCGCCGCGACCGCTTGTGATACCGGCATATCGACCTGTTGCGAAGCCGCCAGTTCCATCAATACCGGGGCGGTGAATTCGCCCTCGGCGAGTTTTCCGGGCGGCGCCGGCTCGCCGCGCCCCAGCGCCACGCCGAGCGCGAAATTGCGTGATTGCGGGCTGGAGCAGGTCAGGATCAGGTCGCCGAGCCCCGACAGTCCCGTCATGGTCTCGGGATCCGCGCCCAGGGCGCGCCCAAGCCGGACCAGTTCGCTGAAGCCGCGCGTGGTCAGCGCGGCCTGTGCCGAGGCGCCGAGTTTTTTTCCGACCACGATGCCGGCGGCGATCGCCAGCACGTTCTTCGCCGCCCCGCCGATCTCGACGCCGCGGACATCGCAGCTGTGATAGGGCCTGAAGGTCGCCGAGCCGAGCGCATGCACCAGCGCCGCCGCCAACGCTTCATCGCGCGCCGCCAGCGTCACCGCGGTCGGCAGGCCGCGCGCCACGTCGTCGGCAAAGCTTGGCCCGGACAGGATCGCCGGGATCGCAGCCGGCGCGGCTTCCGTGATCACCTCGGTCATGAAGCGGTGGCTGCCGCGCTCGATGCCCTTGGCGCAGGCGATCACCGGCGTGGCGCCGGCCAGATGCGGCATCAGCGCGGCGACAGCCTGGCGCAAATTCTGCGCCGGCGTCGCGACCAGGATGACGTCGGCGCCGGCGGCCAGCGCGATATCGCCGGTCAGCCTGACATTTGCATCCAGCGACACGCCGGGCAGTTTCGGATTTTGGCGGCTTGCCGCGATCCGCGCCGCATTGTCCGGGCTGCGCGCAAACAGCACGACCTCGCGTCCGGCCCGCGCCGCGACACTGGCCAGCGCTGTCCCCCAGGCGCCGGCGCCGATCACCGCGACCGAGTTGAAGGACGGCATCCTGGGCTATCCCTGTAATGGCCGGGTGGCCGAGTCCGCGGCCGCGGCTTTCCCCCACCCCAACCATCCCGCGCAAGCGGGAGAGGGGGTCCTCAGTGCTTGCCGTCCTGTCGTTGCCGAACTCTTGCGCAAAGAGGTAACCCGGATTTCTGTTCCGGGCGCCGCCCATCCCCCAACGAGGCGCGCTGCCTCTCCCGCTTGCGGGGCAGGGTTGGGGTGGGGGCGCTTGGTGCGGCGCGCGCGGCGCAATTGCATCTCCATCGGCGTCCCTAAAATCCGGCGCGGGTGTTGGCGAAGCCTTCGGGGGCGCGGGCGGTTTCGTCGAGCAGCCAGCGCGCGCGGGGCGCGGCGTCCATGTCGTCGACCAGGCCGAGCGCCAGCCGCTCGGCCCCGGCCCAGGCGATCATGGCGCCGTTGTCGGTGCACAACGCCGGCGGCGGGATGATCAGCGTGGTCTGGGCTTTCGCCGCGACATCCTGCAGTGCGCCGCGGATCGCCTGGTTGGCGGCGACGCCGCCGGCGGCGACCAGCGCGCGCGGCGGGCCGAACCGTTCGTGAAACAATCGGAGCCCGACGCCGAGCCGGTCGGCGGTGGATTCCAGCACCGCGGCCTGGAAGCCGGCGCAGAGGTCGCTGATGTCCTGCGGCTGCAACGCGCCGAGCCGGCTCGCCTCGTTGCGCACCGCGGTCTTCAGTCCCGACAGCGAGAAATTGGCGTCGGCGCGCCCCAGCATCGGCCGCGGCAGCGCAAAGCGCCTGGCGTCGCCGCCGCGCGCGGCACGCTCGACCTCCGGCCCGCCCGGATAGGGCAGCCCGAGCATTTTCGCCACCTTGTCGAAGGCTTCTCCCATGGCGTCGTCGACGGTGGTGCCGAGCCGGACATACTGGCCGACGCCGACCACGGCGACGATCTGGGTGTGGCCGCCGGAGGCCAGGAACAGGCAATAGGGAAATGCCAGCGCGCAGCACAGCCGCGGCGTCAGCGCGTGGGCCTCCAGATGGTTGACCGCGATCAGCGGCGTGTCGTGCACCATCGCGATCGCCTTGGCCGTGGTCAGGCCGACGATGACGCCGCCGATCAGACCGGGCCCGGCGGCGGCGGCGACTGCCGAAAGCTGCGCAAAGCCGAGCCCGGCCTCCCGCATCGCGCCGGCGACGATGCCGTCGAGCACATCGACATGGGCGCGCGCGGCAATCTCCGGCACCACGCCGCCGAACCTGGCGTGTTCCTCGGTCTGCGAGCGTACGATATTGGACAGGATCCGGCCCGAGCCGTCGGCCTGGCGCTCGACCACGGCGGCGGCGGTTTCATCGCAGGTGGTTTCGATCCCGAGAACCAGTACAGGTTGCCGCATCCGCGTCTCGTTACCCAATGGGAGCCCTTGCGCTGTCGGCCGAAGCAGCGTTTCGGTATTTCGGGTAGCATTGCGGGGTTGCAGAGTGCAATCGCCGTTGCGATTGCCGTCCCGAGTCGAAAGTCCGAAGAGTTTTCGAGCATGGCCGTTCTTGTCACCCGACCGCAGCCCGACGACGAGGCCACCGCGGCCGCCCTGCGCGGCAGGGGGTTCGAGGCGCTGCTGGCGCCGATGCTGCGGTTCGAGCCGGTGGCGTTCCACGACGACACCGATGCAAGCTACGGCGCGGTCATCGTCACCAGCGCCAATGCACTGCGCGGCATCGCGCCGCATCTGGCCGGCAGTCGGCTGCTGCAATTGCCGCTGTTCGCGGTCGGAGAGCATACCGCGGCGGCGGCGCGCCGCGCCGGCTTCGCCAGGGTGATCCCGGCCGGGGGCGATGCCGCGGCCTTGCGCGAACTGGTGCTCGCCAGCGTGCGGAACAAGGAGCTGAAGAAGGCCAGCACGCTGTTGTATCTGGCCGGCGCGGATCTGGCGCGCGACCTGGCCGGCGAGCTCGGCGAACGCGGTTTCAGCGTCGTCACCCACACCACCTACCGGATGAACCCGGTGAGCGGCCTGCCGCGCGAGGTTTCCGAGGCCTTCGCAGCCAACCGGATCGAGGCGGTGCTGCATTATTCGCGGCGCAGCGCGCGGGCCTTCCTGGAGGCGGCGCGGGCGGCCGGCGTCGAAATCTCGGCGCTTTCGATCCCGCAAATCTGCATTTCCGACGGCGTCGCCGCGGTGGTCCGCGACGCCGGGGCCTCACAGGTCGCGGCCGCGCGCAGCCCGGATGAAAATGCCGTGTTCGAGCTGCTGGACCGTGCGTTGCGCCCGGGATCGCGCTAAAGGACGGTCCGAATCTGGTAGCGTCAGCCCTGCAGCAACCAAGGAACCGTCGCGATGGCCGATGACAGTCCCGAACCCGCGCCGCCGCCGGATTCCGGCCGCGCCAGGCGCGAAGGCCCCACCATCGATCTCGAAGCCACCGAGGTGTCCGGCGGGACGCAAAATGCCGGCTCCGGCGCGGAACCCGGGCCATCCCCCAAAAAAACCTCGGCCGGCGCGATGGCGGCGTGGATCGTGGCCATGGTGTCGGGTGGCGTCAGCGCCGCCGCGGTGATCGCGCTGAGCTGGTATCTCGGCTGGCCGGCCGAGACGAGTGTGACGGCGCCGCCGCCGCAGGCCAGTTCCGCCGGGGTCGACGCGCTGGCATCCCGGGTCGCTGAACTCGAGGCCAAGGAAGCGAGCAAGCAAACCGCCAGTCCGGCCGCCGTACCCGATCCGGCGCTATCTTCCCGCCTCGATGCGCTGGAGCAATCGGTCGGCGCGTTGCGCGGTGAAGTGACACAGGCGCGGGAAAACTCCGAAAAGCTCGCCGCCGAGGTCACCGCGCTGAAAGCGGCGCCGCCGCCGGCGGCGGCAGTCCCGGATCTTTCCGCGATCAATGACCGCCTGGCCCAGCTCGAGCGCACCGACCGCGCCCAGACCGCCGAAATCGCGCAGGACAATGCAAAACCGGTCGACGACGTCGCGCTGCGCCGGATCGTGGCCGCCGCCTTGCTCGACGTGCTGGTCCGCATCGGCGACCCCTATCCGGCGGCGCTGGCGGCGGCAAAGGCGCTGGCGCCGGACCCGCAAGTCCTGAAGCCGCTCGATGAATTCGCTGCTACGGGCGTGCCGACCCCCGCCGGCTTGAGCCGCGAGCTGCTGACGCTGGTGCCAAAACTGCAGCCGCCGGCCCCGGACAATGCCGCCACCGCGGCTTCCGGCGGCGTGATCGACCGGCTGGAAGCCGGCGCGGCGCGGCTGGTCCGCATCGAGCGGACCGACGCCGCCGGCACCGATCGCGGCGCCGTGGTGGCCCGGATCACGGCCGCGGCGCTGCGCAACGATTCCAACGAGGCGCGGCGCGAACTCAACACGCTGTCGCCCGCCGATCGCGCCGCGGCGCAGGCCTGGATCGACAAGGCCGATGCGCGCGACGCCGCGCTGGCCGCATCCCGTCAATTCGCGGCCGAGGCCATGGCCGCGCTCGCCAAACCGGCGCCATAGGATTCCAATGTTCCGGATCGTGCTGTTTCTGGTGTTGATTGCGCTCGCGGCCGCGGGCGCGGCCTGGGTTGCCGATCAGAGCGGCGAGGTCGTGCTGTCCTGGAGCGGCTGGCGGATCGAGACCACGCTGCCGGTCTTCGCGCTGGCGCTCGGCATAGCCATCGTCGCCGCGGTGGTGGCCTGGACGATCCTGCGCGCGTTGTGGCGGACGCCGGAAAAGATCCGGCGCCGCCGCCATGAACGCCGTCACGCCCGCGGCCGTCACGCCATCACCCAGGGCCTGCTTGCGATCGGCCACGGCGATGCCACGGCGGCCCGCGGCCATGCCGAGGTGGCGCGCCGCCATGCCGCGCAGGATCCGCTGGCGCTGTTGCTGCATGCGCAATCCGCGCAGCTCGACGGCGACCGCGCCGGCGCGCGCGCCGCGTTCCACGCCATGACCGAGCGCGACGACACCCGGCTTCTGGGCCTGCGCGGATTGTTCATCGAGGCCCAGCGCGCCGACGATCCCGCCGCCGCCGTCAGCATCGCCGAACAGGCGCTGCAGCTGGCGCCGGCATCGACCTGGGCGTCGCAGGCCGTGCTTGGATTCCGCTGCGCCAGGGGCGACTGGAGCGGGGCGCTGGCCATCCTCGACAACAATCTCGCCTCCGGGCTGATCGACAAGGCGGTTTGGCGCAGGCAGCGCGGCGTGCTGCTGACGGCGCGGGCACTGGAGCTCGAAAAGATCGACCGCGACCGCTCGCGCGACAGCGTGATGGAAGCGATCAAGCTGGCGCCGACCCTGGTGCCCGCGGCGGTGCTGGCCAGCAAATACCAGAGCGAGGCGCATCAGGTGCGCCGCTCGATGCGGATCGTGGAAGCCGCCTGGCTGGCGCATCCGCATCCCGATCTCGCCGACGCCTATGCCCATGTGAAGCTCGGCGATTCCGCGCGGCAGCGGCTGGTGCGGGTGGAGACCCTGGCGGCCAAGGCGCCCGGCCATATCGAGGGGGCGCTGGCGGTGGCGCGCGCCGCCATCGACGCGTCGGAATTTTCCCGCGCCCGCGAGGCGCTGGCGCCATTCATAGCAGCGCCGACCCAGCGGGTGGCGCTGCTGATGGCGGACATCGAGCGCACCGAGCATGGCGACAGCGGAAGGGCGCGGGCCTGGACCCTGCGCGCGGTGCGGGCGCTGCCCGACCCGGTATGGACCGCGGACGGCTATGTTTCCGCGGTCTGGCGGCCGGTGTCGCCGGTGTCGGGCCGACTTGACGCCTTCCAGTGGCAGATGCCGCTGGCGGCGCTGCCCTCCCAGGGCAACACCACCATCGAAGCCTCCCCGTTCGAGCAGGCGATGCTGGCGCCGCGCCGCCCCGAACCGCCGGCCCCGCCGCCCGGCGACGCAGGCAACGAGCCTGGCCGCCCGCCGGCGCAGGACAATGCTCCCGCGGCCAACGCCGCCGCAGCGCCGCCCGCCGAAACCGCCGCCACTCCGGCAGCGGCCCCGTTCCGCGCCCGCCAGGATCTCCCCAGGGACACCGTCAGGGAGGCCGGCCGCAGCGCCGCGCCGGCCATTCCCCCGGTGATTCCGATCGTCCGGGCGCCCGACGATCCCGGCATCGACGACGAGGCCTTGGGCGACGAATTCACCGAGCCGGCCAGCCCGGTTCCGGCCCAGGCCGGCGGCTGGCGCGGCTTTCTGTCCCGCTGGGGCAACTGACGCGCGCCGCCCGCCAATTTTTCCGATTTTGCGTTGTGTTTCAACGAGTCGCCCCTGCGTTGGCAGCGACGACTCGCCGAGAGCTTGTGCGAGGCCACGGGCGCATCAACGCGCGGCAAATTCGGCGATGGGCGACAGCCCCGTTTTTCTTGCCAAGCAGGGCGCTGCCCGATATCAGGGGCAGGCGTTTTCAGGCCTGCTTTTCTGAACGCGCCGCATGGTCCGCCGCAATAGCTCAGTTGGTAGAGCACGTCATTCGTAATGACGGGGTCACAGGTTCGAGTCCTGTTTGCGGCACCAGCATTTTCAAATACTTAGGTCAAATCCTATTTTGTTGAAATACGGTTAGGTACGCTATAGGTACGTTCCACCTAATGCTCAGTGCTGTCGTGGCGCACAGGAAAGCCGACGTTGCGCGCCCACGCCATCAAGCACGCGTTACAGACGGTCTCGTTTAGTGGTATTTCGTCGAGATGGGCGCGAAAGGCTGGGCGCTCGCTGGGCCAGATGCGTGAGCAAAGCGCACATTGATCTTCGCTTACATAGTCCTCCGACATTGCGGCCTCGATTAATGTAGCGGTTGATTATGAACGCGATTTGGAAACACTTCGTTGCACCTCATTGGCCGGAGTTGCCTAGCAACCTCCGCAAAGGCCTGTTCCGTTTGTACATCGCCCTGTCGCTGCCGTGGGTGGTGTGGTTCGGATATCAGGTGGCTTACTACGCAAATCAGCCGAGCTATTGGGCGAGCACGCGACAAAATTTACCGAGGTCTATCCTACTTTTATTATTTGTCCCCGTAGGCCTCCCGATCCTTTTGAAAATAGTTCTCTGGGTCGTGCAAGGGTTCGCTCGCTCGCCGAACCGACCCATTGCAAAGACATCCATCCGAACGGACTTAGATCAGCTTAGATTGAAGGTGGCAGAGGATTTATCGCGTCGGCCTGACTTCGTCGCTAATAAATATTTGAGGACTGGGTGGCTGTATGGCAAGCATATAAACAACTGGCCCCGCCTCGATGATGCCAAGCTTAGCGCCGATCAAAAGGCCAAGCTCCCAGCGTCATACTACCAAGAAGGTGGGATCGATCCGGCGGAGCTGGGACGGTGTTTTGGGTATGGGACCGGGGACGGAATGATTGAGAGGCTAGTTCAACTTCAGGATCAAATTCGAGTGTGCGGAAGCATAGAGAATCTTGTCGACGGCCTTGTAGATAAAGAAATCATCAAGCGCTTGAACGGAAATACGAAACGAACCAGCTAGCCAAATTCCGGAATTTTCCACTTCGTGCCGGAGGGGTCACTGCCCAAGCCAAGCGCGCGAATTTTGGGGCCGGGGGTGAGGTCGGCCCCACCCCTCCGGTGAGATCGCCCCGGCCTATTGCAGCGCGCGCCAGATGGTGGCTTCACCGCACTCGTACTCGCGGGCAAGTTCGGCCATGGTCTCCCCGGCGGCGTAGCGCGTGGCGATGGTGCGGCGCTGGCTGGGGTCAAGGGCGGAAGGTCGGCCGAACTTAGTGCCCTTGCGCTTGGCGCGGGCAATGCCTTCCTCGCAGCGCTTGCGGATCAGGCCCCGTTCGAACTCGGCAATGCCGCCCATGATGGTGAGCATCAGCCGGCCAATGTCGGTGGTGGTGTCGCACCATGCTTCGCCCAGCGAGGTGAAGCCGCACCCAGCAGAGGCGAGGTCGCCTAGGATGTTGTGCAGGTCGCGCGACGATCGGGCGAGGCGATCTAGCTTGGTGACGACTATGGTGTCGCCCGGGAGCAGCGCACGCTTGAGCTTGTCGAACTCCTTGCGGCCCGTTGTCGATTTGCCGGACGCCTTCTCGCTGAATATCCGCTCGCACCCCGCCCCTTTCAGGGCTTCAATCTGTCCGGTGTAGTCCTGGCTCTTAGAGCTTACCCGCGCGTAGCCGTACCGCATTGAAAGGCTCCTTTTTGAAAGTAAGACTTTCGGAATATTAATTCATCGACAGAACAAGGTCAATCCGTTTCTTTCAAAACCTCAACATTTCGGAATGGTAGCGCGCGGGCGGAGCGAGAGCGCGCGGCTTCAAGGTTGCCCGCGAAGCCATCCTGCTTACGGCCATAGCTGTGATCGGCAACTGCCAACTTCGGATACAGGAACGGCAACAGCGCAATTGCTGCCCGCATCTGCTTCCCGGTGATTGATGGGTCACCACGCACCGCACGCATTAGGACTTCCTTCGCGTCGGCTTCGAGCAACGCAGGCGATGCCTCCGCTTCCATCACCTCAACCGCAGGCCGATCCAACAGAGGCCTAAACCTAAACCGATGCCCCGGATCAGGGTCATCATCACCAACATTCGACATATCTCGTTCCACCTTTTCCATTTACTTCCATCTGTTCCAGCTTTTCCATCAAAATAATAACTCTTCTCCTATGATTACCTATCACCGGAGGGTTGTTGGCCAGTGCCACTCAAAAGGTGGAATTCGGTGGAAAAGGTGGAACATCATGGTCAGTCCTCATCTTTCTTTTTCGGTTTGACCCGAATGCCGAGCCATACGCGTGGGCTAGAGCCGGTCTGTCGCCAGCCGGTGACGTGACCGAAGCCATCGACACCCTTGAGCCGCTCGCCGAATTTCTTATCGCTCACGCTGCGGAGGACATCTTGGCGATCATTCCGAGCGCTCCAGCTTTCGAACAGCGTATAGGCTTTCGACTTCACCACCATTCCCGAGTGATCGACCTCGAAGGTTTCCAACACGAACGCGGTGAAGGGGTCACTCGCGGCGAGTAGGTCTAGCTCAAGCACCCGGCTGGCGCTGGGCTGGATGAAGCGGCCATTGCGGCAAAGATCGCCATATGCGCGAACACAGCGGACCGCGATGCCCGATAGCTCGGCTCGGAGCTTCGCCCGCAAGTCTGGGTCCTCACGGCCGTAGAAACTCACCGGGAAGTGCAGCTTGATGAACCGCGACGGAAGCACACCGCCCGGATCGTTGAGGTTGGGGACCTCATTGCTGATTAGCGTGAGCTTGATCCGAAGTTGGCCCTGCCACGGTCCCAGATACTTCCGGCCGATCGTGATGGTGTCCTCGCCGATGATATTCAGCAATAGCTCGGCGCTGGCGTGACTAATCCCGCCCGGATCATAGCTCTTGCCGAACGCGCGGCCCTTCGGCAATCGAACGTCCGGGAACACGCCCACTCGCTTGCCGATCAATGATTGCTGGGAATTCTCGCCCCAATTCCAATTGGCGAAGCTAAGCCCGGCATAGCTTGCACCACCCACAAGATGCTCCATGACGTGAGCGATGGTGCCCTTGCCGCTACGCTTCTCACCGATGAACATCGCCCCTTTCTGGAAGCGAGTTTCATCGGTCATGCAACACCCCATCCATTGTTCGACGAAATCGACACTCTCGACATCGCCCTTGAAAACGTCGAACAAGAATGCTTCCCACGTTGGGCATTCGGCGTCTGGGTCCCAATCAAACCCTAGCGCATTGTGGACCCAAAGGTCTGGCGTCAGCGGCCGAACTTCTTCGGTCAACATGTTCACCAATGCCATTCTGAAACACCACCCAATCCTTTGCGCTCTTGCGGGCTTCTAGCCAGATGGGCGGCTGGCATTCGAGCCCCAACGCCAGTTGGCTCTTGAGCGCATCAATCGTTTCGTTCACATGGCGCGGCGTCGGCTGAAACCGGATCAACTGTTCTCCCGACCGCTTTCGGGAGCCATCGAGGAAGCGGTAAACCTGTTGGCGCATCACTTCATGCGGGACCGCTTCATATACCCGGCCGCTCCAGCGATAGAATTGATCCTGCCAGAACCATAGTGTGCCCCGGCCATCAAGCATTGCGGTGGAGTGAATAAACTCGCTCGCGTTATCGTAAGGTGCGCCGGGATTAAGCACAGGGCTTGTGTCGATCGGCCGCGCCTTCGGTTCGGGCTTGGGCTCGGGGGGCGGCACCATAGGCTTAGGCGCTAGCTTGGCCTCCGCCTCCGCGCGTGCCTCGTTCCCGTAGCGCTTCCCCAGCCGATCCAGCGCTAGCTTCTGTTCCTCCAGCCCGGCTTCGCCAATCGCGTGCACAACCCGTTCAACATCCAACACCCACAATTTCGCCGTTGCGGTCTCATTCATCGTCGAAGGCTCCCCAGTGACCGAACCCAAACGGGTCAAGCTGGCGACGGTGCTCCCGATCGGCCCTGCGAAATTGCTGGTCCATTTCCCAATGCCGCTGAGCCGCAGCGATATCAATCCGAACTTCGCCCGGCCGCAGCGGCGGCAACACGGGTTCGGGCCGCCGCACCGCGATGTGGGTTCCGCCACGCCGCTGCGCGTTACGATCGGCGGGCGACACAATCACGTCGGCATCGCGGACCACTTCATTGTCGCGGACGACCACCTTGGGCTTTGGCGGCTTCGGCGGAGGTGGCTTCGGATCAGGACCCAAGATAGAATCCAATAGCGCCTCGACTTCGGCTTTGCGCTCTGGGGTCATCGCTGCCTCCCCAGCTTGCGTTCAAGTTCCGCGCGGTCCTGTGCGGCCTGTGCGTCTAGCTGGGCTTCGACGTAGCGGTTCTTGCCGGACACCATCGGCTGCCGGATCAACCCAGCCGTTCTGTGAGCGCGGCCCGACCTGGGCCGCCGAAGAGGACGCATTGGCCTGCGGAATGATGCCGCTGCGTTCGCGGGTGCGGCGGTTATCGCGGACGATCGATTGCATCAGGTCGTCGGGCACGGCGCGCCGCGCATCGCGCGTCCACGCTTGCCGTGGCGCGTCAACGCGCCGCTCAGCGGGCGGAGCGAAGCCATCGGAACCAGGGGCCGTTTCAATTCTTCATCATTCTTCGACATGATTAGTTTCCTTTCCACGGCCAACCCTCGGGCTGGTGATCGGTGAAGCCGAAGGGGTTGCGATTGTGATCCGGCCTTGTGAACGGTTCGACCAGCGCCCGGGCACCTTTCCTGCGGCAGAGCGATCGCGTTGCCGAGGGGTTCCTGTTTCATGGTGCCCTTCGCAAGGCCGATGCCATCCTGGTTCGCATGACCACGGCGTTGCCAACGCGGGACACGGCGCCCGGGTTGATTTTGTTGGCGCGTGGTGATCCGGTGTTCACTGGAGGCCGAACATTTTTATTCGAGGTGATTCCGCCGCCTGATTTAGCTTTTGTCATTGGATCGATCTCCTTTCACTGTGGTTGGTAGTTGATTGGATTTTCATAAGCTGGATGGTCGCTTGCGCGCGAAAGCGGCGATCTGGGCAATGCGCGCTAACGCAAGCCAGCGTCGCTTCGATAATCGGCTCTGCGCCGGGGCAGTCGTATGCTTCAAGCGGTGCATCTTGATAAAATCGCCATTTGTCACCGCAGATGCACTCGGGCCAAAGCCCGCAACGGTCGGGTTCACGCTTCATCGGTTTGCTCCCCCGCTTCGGGCTCAGGCCACTCGTTGTTAGCCGTGAGAAGATTGGGCAAGTCATCCACCCGAATGCCAAGGGGCGGTTCGGGGCCAGTGGGATCAGCCGCCCATGCGGGACCGACTAGCATCGATTGATCCAGCGGCGGGGCGGCGTGAGTGACTGCACCGAACCGCCCCCCGGCAGCATCGGCATCGGTGGCCGCCTTGGCGTTTGCCATCTCAAAGTAAGTCGTCGGCTCTGGCGCTTCCCGCAGCCGCTGCTCATTGCGGAGCACCGCTCGCTTTTCGTCCATCGTGGCGTCGTTGTCGAAGGCGCGGCTAGCGTAGTCACTATGCTGCGTTCCGGTATCGGTCATCTCGATTTCTCCTTGCTATTTGAGGTTTGGAAAAAGTGCTTTAGCCGCGTTGATCGGTGCGGGTGCGGAGTTCGCGTTGGCCCGTTGAGCGAGCCCGTGAACCACTTCAATCACTGCGGGGTCATCGCCGAGGCCAGACGAATTCATCCGGGCTTTGAAATCGGCGACGATCTTTGGATCAAGCGATGCGTAAGCGCGGCCAACGGTTGCTAGGATTTCTTTGGCGCGGGGATGTTTCATGGGGCGAGTCTCCTTTGCTATTGCGGTACCGACCACGTTCCGTCGGTGGGATTTGATCGAAGGGTGACAGTGGCGAAATTGGTGGCGATTGAAATTGAGGGCACGCCGCTGATTGTCTCGCCCGGCTGTGCGTTGATAGTGATCGGGTTGGCTTGGGCATGCCCGCCTTCGTCAACGATGGTTACGGGTACGATGGCGAGGGACGGCGGTACCCCGAGCACGCCCTTGGCCCGGGGCAGCGTCAGCACCACAGCGCCAGCAGCGACGTTGACCTTGACCATCGCAACGCCGAACGGAAGCGCTAGGGCCATCGCTGCGGTTATGGAGAGCGACCCGCCAGCCACGTCCACCCACCCGATCGAAGGACCGAGATTGACCCTTGTTGATTGGAGCGAGACGCCAGAGCGGTCCCAATCAATCGACGCTGGCATTGTCGCTCTGCTCTGTTTGGCGATATCGCCTCACGGCTTCGCGCCGTTCGTTCGCGAACCAGGCATCCGAGCAAGTCCGGCAGCAAAAGCGCTGCTTCTCCTCACGCGGCAGCGAACGGTTCGCCGCATTGATTGCAATTCTTCATCGTGACACACCTCTTTTCATTCTGATCTAAGTCTTGAGTCACTGCTGGCAGAAGTAAACGCTCATGGCTTTCTTCGCGCGGCCTTCAATGCGTGGTGCCGAAAAGAAAAGGGCGCTGAAGCGGAATGCCCCAGCGCCCTTAATCGTCGAGTGTTGGTTGATGTTAGTTCGCGATCTTGCGCGGCTTCCCGTTTCTTCCGTTTATCGCCAAGAAACTTCAGCGCCTGCGCCTGAGAAAACGCAGAGCTCTTCGTTTTGCCGGAAAGGAAAGGAGCTAGAGCAGGTTCGTGCTTGGCAAGGTGCATGTAGTTTTGTGCGGTCCTGAGAGATAGGCCGCACTCCACCGGGACATAGTCTTGCCAGAGCACGTCCTTGTGGCTTTTCTTGAGATCAGCCTTCAGCGCGATTAGCTCTTTACCAGCCGCGATTGCTGCGCGGAGGCTATCGGTAAGAGCTTCCAAGCACTCTTGGTGCGCCCGACGAATGTTGGCGACCCGGTTCTCGACGGTCGATATCACAACGAGTTCGCCTTTTGATGTAGGGGCTGCGGCCTCCGACGCACCAATCGATAGGAGGCGCTTAACAAGCTCGCTCATTGCTCCGCCCTCCCGGCGATCATTGCCTGCAAAGCCGCCTCGCATTCACTGCGAAGCCATCGCGAGGTGTTAGGGCCGACCTTGATTGGGGCCGGGTAGCGTTTAGCGGCAATGCCGCGATAGATGGTTGAGGGGTCGAGGCCGCCGAAGAGACGGCAGACTTCCTTAAGGTCGAGTAGGTCAGTATTGTGTGAGGCCGCACGCGGCTCCTCACACTGCGGTTGCAGTGCCATCGGATCACTCCGTTGTTTGAGAAGCTGGCGGGCAGACCCTACCCTTTTCGGGATCGCTGGGCCTATCGGGGCGTCACCCCACCTTGTCAGTCCCCACGGATGCGAGGCGGCTCGCCTTGCGCCCCAAAATCTTCGGCCGTCTTGACGATGCCCGTGCCAAACAATTCCTGCCAGAAGCGATTGACCGTGACCCGTGCCGTGAACGGGTTCGATGGGATCGACAATCCATTTCGCTAAACCCAGGCGATTCCGCGGCAGTGACTGCGCCATCGGCGGCAGCACTGCAGGCACTCCTGGATGCACCTCGTCGCGCATCTGATCGTACTGCCCTCGGTACAACACATGCGCCACCGGCTGCGTGTCAGTCCGTTCCTGCATCACAAACGTCACCGCACCCCGTCGCGCGATTTCGTCGCGCTCCGCATCCACCTGGTGCAACCGCGCCACCATCTTGCGGGCCCCGGGGTCTGCCAGATAGGTATACAGCTTCGCTCGCCCCCGCGCCGACCTTTCCGCTGCGTACAGCAGTTCCGCCTGTACTTCGTCGGCGTGGAAATTGAACATCTTGAATCCCGCAATCTGGGCGCCGGAAATTTCACCTTCGCGGGCGCCGCAATCGGATCCGCTAGAGGATTATTGTCGAGGCCGTCACCATACGTCGGAACAAAAGCCCGTTCACATACAGCGCTAGTCCTTTCCGGCTGCGGCTGCCGTCATAGGTGAACTGCAAGTGGCACCAAGTGTCTGCTTTCAACTCGTAGTCTGCCGCCGGCCGCGCCGTGAGGTATTTTCCGTTCGCTTCGAGAGTCAGTTCAGGAGCGCGACCACTCACACCTAACTGAGCCCCCATTAACGCTCAATGTCCAACCATGGCGCTTTCCGTCTTTGGGCGACTCTTTTTGACTCGCAATCGCAAATCCGCCCTTATCCTTTGGCACATAAACCCAAGCCTCAATCGTGAACGGTTTATCGACTTCCGCCGGAACGCTAGGCAATTCCAGGGACGCGTCCTTCTCAAAATGCAAAGCTTTACTGAAGAGGGCTGGCCCATCCACCAGTGTTACGCCTTTTGGCATTCGACATCCATCTTCGACTCCGCCGTCACCGATTGAGCCGAGTAAACCTCAAACTTCCCGTCGCGCCGACGTTCGCCTGCTTCTCTCTTGGCAATCGCCGCACGTAGATTGGCTCGTTCCACACTCAAATCAGTCCAACGCTTCCAATCTTCTTGCCTCGGCACCACACGGTCGGCGGTGTGTCCGGAATGTTGCCATCCAACGCCAATTGCGTTGTGTTGCGGAAGAACGCAGTCAGCGAATAGTATTCTTTCTGCGCAATCGGATCGAACTTGTGGTTGTGGCACGTCGCACAACCCACCGTAAGCCCCAGCCAGACGATCCCAGTCGTGTCCGCGCGGTCTTTTGCGTACATTGCCTCCACTTCCGCGGAATCGAGCCGCCTTCGTTTGTGGTCACATTGCAGCGATGAAACCGGAGGCAATTTTCTGATTCAAGCGTCGCATTTGGCAGCAAATCGCCAGCCAATTGCTCAATAGTAAATTGGTCGAACGGCATGTTGTTGTTGAACGCCCGAATGACCCACTCGCGATACGGCCACATTTCGCGGTAGTTATCGATATGTAGTCCTTGGCTATCGGCATAGCGCGCCGCATCCAGCCAATAACGCGCCCGATGTTCGCCATAATGCGGCGAGGCCAACAAACGGTCGACTACTTTCTCATACGCTTTCGGCGATTGTCGTTGACGAACGCCTCCACTTCCTCCGGCGTTGGAGGTAGACCAGTCAAATCGAGCGTTACGCGTCCGAATGAGCGTCCGGCGATCGGGCTTCCGCATTCGGTTTGAGACCTTCAGCTTCCATCCGCGCCAACAGGAAGTGGTCAATCGGCGTCCGGACCCAGGCCGCGTCTTTCACGGCAGGCGGATTCTGCTTCACAGGCGGGATAAAAGACCAATGCTCTTTCCACTGTGCTCCCTCTTCAATCCATTTACGAAGCGTATCCTTCTGTTCCGCCGTTAATGTCTTATGCGCCATGGCCGGCGGCATGCGAAAGAGGCGTCTTCCGAAAAAATCCGTTTGATAAGCAGACTCTCGTCAGGCTTGCCTGGAACAATCGGCGCGCCATTCTTGCGAGCCGCTAATGCCCCGTCTTTTATATCTAATTCGTAGATCGGCCATGCGGGTGCCTTTGTCGGGCCCATGGCAGAGAAAGCAGTTATCGGACAGGATTGGGCGAACTTGGCGCTGGAAATCAACGCCGAGAGCCGCTGGGGCCGGGAGACATGCTGAACAGGCAAGATAAGCTCGGCGCAATTTAATCGGCTCCTTGGGCAGAAATCAATTTCTTCTGAGTCTCAAAGTATCAGAACCGAAACCAGGAGAAAAATCCGGCCAAAACGCCACAAAAAAAGTTGACTTGTGCGTCGACTGCCTAATTTTTCTTTAAAGAGGAGGTACCGACCCCGCTAAAAGACCTTACGGACTGGTAGACGACGGCTGCAAGATGGCATCGGTGGCCAAACCCAGGCCAGTCAGGGCCGAGCCGGTCAGCATAAAGGTAAGCCAGCCGGCGTTTGTGGTTGTTGTTATCGACGCTGGCGCCAGACGGCAAGGTGCTAAGGCCGTTTGGAAGGACAGACGCCGTTCCCGCGCTAATTCGGGTGAACAAACCGCCTTTTCGTCAAAAACGTTGAGCGAGCCCGACAGGCCGCAATTTCAACGCGCCCTCATTGATTCTCACAATGGCTTGAGAAGACGGCTTACCCTGACGTATATCGTACCCGTCAGCATGAACAGAGTAGCCCGTAAGGTTATCAACCTTGGTCGCTCCCTGGTTCAGCGTAAAATGGTCTCGAAAGATAGTACCAGCGGAGTCAACTCCCAGTACGAGAGCCGCCCCGCTCATCAGATACACTTTACTAGAGGCCTTATCGGTCCGTATGCGCGAACCATCGAACAAATTGGCGTTGCCTTCAACTTCGGAACTGTTAAGCATAAATGTTCCGACGGCCGATGCTACGCCGATAGCCGGTGACGCAGCAATCACGTATGAAATCGTAACTGCCGCAACCACGAGGAGCTTGGGAATTTATTTAGCGTCATTATCGGAATCGCTAGGTAGTCGGCCTTTCAGGGTTACAACTTTCCGATTATATCGAAATCGATTATGATGATCAAACAGAAGAATTGCGATGAACTATTACGAGGAACTCGGAATAAGATCTGATGCGGACGAAGAGGAAATCCGCAAGGCGCATCGACGGCTGGTAAAACTCATGCATCCCGACCAACATCGGGACGCGGGTTTGAAGCAGCTTGCCGAAACACAGATGCGCCGCTTGAACTCCATCGTCGCAACCTTGCTCGACCCTGAAGAGCGGCGCGAGTACGATGAACAACTGCGCGGTGGCGAACCGTCGAACCGGCGCCGCACCAGAGTACATGGCGTTCGGTGCCGTGGTGGATTGCGAGCACTTTAGGGGCAATTGTACTGACGGTCGGTACTGTTTAGTTTTTTGCAGATCGCATGGGCTCGACGCGCACCCCCCCAAGAAACCCACCGCCGGACGTCGCAAATATCGCGCCGAACTACACCACAAGCACCGTGACAGTACCGGTACCGGTGCCAGCACAGACACCCTCGGTGAAACCACCGGATGAAGTCACCACAGTTCCGGTGCCAACGCCTCAGCAAGTGCCGAATACGACGAAGTCTGAAGAAAAGAAACCAGAACCGGCAAAGCCTGAACCGCCGAAACCGGAGCCACCAAAGCCTGCACCAGTGGTTAAGACTCCAGAACTGGCCAAGGCAACCAAACCGCCGGAACCAGTGATCAGACCGTTACCACCGCCGGTTGTTAAGGAAACCGTTAAGAAGCTAGCTGTGGCACCGGCAGAAGCCGCCGGTCATAGCAACGCCAAGGCAGACGTCTGCGCAGCTAAAGCCGCCCGTGGCCACACATCAGCCACCTCCGTATAAAGCACCGGTGACCACTCCACCGTCGCCGCCTACTACGGTTGCCGTTGCCCCCAGAGAGGAGAAAGGTCCGATCGTCTCGACACCTCCCCCGACACCTCCCGTGCCAACCCAGCCTAAGGAACCCGTAGTCATAGCGACCGCAAACCCACCCGCGACCGCTGTTGGATCGTCGCCCGCTAGGGAGACGTCCCCGCCGGATATTCCCAAAGCTACTTCTACGCCCACACCCGCTGTGGCAACGAATTACCGCAATAACCACGATCCGTTAGAAGGAGAATGGGTGTACGCGCCCACAGAGCCCGAAAAAACGGAAACCTGGATTCTTTCCGCCGCAGTTCATCCAGCTCAAGCTGGTGAAGGACCCGAACGGGATGCATGGAGAATACAGCGCCCATTATCTAGTGGACAAGCCGGTATCGCCAGACGTGAATTTCGTAGTCAAAGCGACCGACCCAACGGCCATGAAATACATTTGGACTGCCCCCAATGGGGCACATGGCTGGTTGATGATCGTTGATCTGGAAACGGATATGATGCGGCTTGAATGGAAGGATACCGGCAAGCACAACGGCCAGCAGCTTACATCAGGACAAGCGACTTTGGTTCGGAAAAACTAGCTCGTTTCCTTTTAGACAAATCAAAAAGAGGGCGCGTCGAGACCAGACGCACCCTCTTTTTTTGCGCTCAGCGAAGCTACTTTGGGACTAGCGAACCGTCGCCGACGTCTATTTAATCGCAACGTTGTGCGCGGTAGCGGCGGCGAAGATCCCTGCCTCGGCGAAATTGCTCGCAGCGAAGGCGAGGTGCCAATCGCGGTGTTTACGGAATAAAATCTGCGGCACCAAGACGCCCGAGGCTATCCCGGCTTTGATGGCAACGCCTTTGGCGCCAAAGGTTCCATCTGCGGAAGCCAGAAGGCTGTTGCTTTCCCGCTTATGCCACGAACTGTAGGCATCCGCGGCTGTTCCTGCCGTCATCGCGGCGATACTGGCGATCCAAATCCGACGCATATGCTGTTCGTGCGGCGTTTCGACAACATTAGCAATTGTCACTTTTGAACTCGGCGCAGGGCTCGTGAACATACTCTGAGCGTGAATTGCACTGGCTGAACAGAGGAGCGCAACGGCGAGGCCAACTAGCCTAGAAGCTTTCATAATCATTCTCCGGATCGCAACAGCGATCACAGGAATAATCGGCGGAATTGGCCTGCTTCTTTAGAAAAGAGTCAGTCGATTAGCGTTTGTCGCTTATGAAGGCAGGTGAAGTCTTGGGGGAAGCCAATTCGGCTTGAGCCAGCAGAACATCCGCATCGACCATCATGTGGACAAGCTGCTGGAACGAAGTCTTGGGCTTCCAGCCGAATGTTTCGGGCTTTAGAGGGATCGCCAAGAAGGTAATCGACTTCGGTGGGGCGGAAATATTGGGGGTCGATTTCAACATACTGTTCCCAATCGAATTGCAGATATTGAAGGCAATATTTAGGAATTCGCGGACGGAATAGGCTTCGCCCGTGGCGACGACGAAATCGCCGGGTTCTTGCTGCTGCAGCATCATCCACATGGCTTCAACGTAATCGCCGGCGAAACCCCAGTCGCGGCGCGCATCGAGATTACCCAGATAAAGCTTCTTCTGTAGGCCAGCTTTGATGCGGCCGAGGGCGCGTGTGATCTTGCGGGTGACGAAGGTTTCGCCCCGGCGCGGGGATTCGTGATTAAAGAGTATCCCGTTACAAATAAACAGGTTATAAGCTTCGCGATAATTGAAGGCCCACCAATGGGCGGCGACTTTGGCGACCGCGTATGGGCTGCGCGGGATAAAAGGGCGTCGCTTCGCTCTGCGGGGGCTTGGCGGCACCGAACATTTCGGAAGAACCGGCTTGATAGAACCGGACCTGGCGAGTGGAATGGGCCATGTAATCGCGGATGGAATCGAGGAGACGGAGGGTGCCGACAGCGACGGAATCGGCAGTATATTCGGGGTTTTCGAAAGACACCTTGACGTGGGACTGGGCGCCGAGATTGTAGACTTCATCGGGCTCGGCAATTTCGAGGATGCGGCGGAGGCCAGTGGCGTCGGTGAGATCGCCGTAGTGGAGGTTGAGGCGGCGGCCGGCGAGATGGGGGTCCTGATAGATGTGGTCGATGCGGGCGGTATTGAAGCTCGACGAACGGCGAATAATGCCGTGAACCGTATAGTCCTTGGCCAACAGAAATTCGGCCAAATACGAGCCGTCTTGTCCGGTAACTCCAGTGATAAGGGCGGATTTTTTCATAGTTTTGAGGCCTTCAGCCACGGATTAACGCGATATATCAAGATTAACAAACGCGGCACGTTGGCAGCTGATTAGGTATCGTACAGATATGCGGATCACGGTCTCACACAATAAATCGAAAGAGCAGATCGTTAAGGCTGTCGACCGTTCTTTTGACGACCTTTTCAAGGGTTCGCCCTTGATACCTATCCAGGTCGCAAATGAAAAGCGCGAATGGCAGGGGAGCACTCTGGTCTTTTCCTTCAACGCCACGATGGGCCTGTTGAGCGCGCCGATCAAGGGCACAGTGGCCGTGAGCGATCACGATGTGACGATTGACGCCGACTTGGGCTTGCTTGAAAAGCTGTTAGGCGGTGGGATGACAAAAACACTTGAAACCCGCGTGAAGGGTCTTCTCACCTAAAGCGTGCCTTAGGAGTTGCCGATATTCCGTTAGTGGAGTCGGTTCGCCTTAGTCTCATACCGCTGTTGGCCCTGCTCGGCTGTCACATCGTACGCGCCGAAAACACAGCAAAGCCGCCGCAACTAATGAGTGTGGCCGACGTCCTCAGCCTCACAAACGACGAAGCAGGCCGCGCCTACCCTTTTCACCTTCGCGCTCAAGTGACCCTCGCTGATGAAAGGTCATACTGGCTCTTTCTCCAAGAGGGGCCGAATGGCATTTATGTGCTCCCGCCTAAAAGGTCCATTCGTTTTTAAATCAGGGGATTGGATTGAGGCCGAGGGTGTAACGGCACGGGGTGGGTTCGCGCCGGTCCTGAGCCTAAGTAAGGTGAAGGTTGTAGGTCACGGACCGTTGCCAACTCCGTTCACGGTGGGCGACGCAAGTCATCCAGCCCCCGAAGCTGTCAACATCTGGGCGACCGTCCAGGGCCGCATCCTTCGGTCAATGTTAGAAAAGCGCGCGGACGGTAGCGCGTTAGATTTCGATTTGGGGTTCCAATCCTTTGGAAGAATGAAGATCCTGTTGGGCTCGGACGGCGGCTGCAATCGCGCGGCCCTGGTGGATGCAGTCGTGTCGATTCGCGGCATCTTGGGCACCTTGTCAGCCGGGGCAGAAAACAGCCAAGCGAACGCGATGTACGTCGCGGGGTGCCAGGATATCGAGGTAAAGATTCCGGCGCACGAGAACTGGTCTTACCCCTTGTGGATATCAACCGTCTTTTGACCTATCATTCCGGAACAAAGATTGACGACTTGGTCCATATAGCGGGGTGATGACTTTTATAACATCACCAGATCAGTTCTTCATCCAAAAGGGGTAATGGAATTCTTGTCGAACCGATTGGCGGGGAAATCGAACCGAAATCGGGCAAAGCCTCGAAGTCTTAGGTCGAATCGTTCAAGACGAGGAAGGCTTGCGGCGAGTGGTCGCGGCGCGCCTACGTCGTACTCACGTTGCAGAACAGGCTGAAACGTGGCTGCTCAAACCGGACGATTTCGACGAACCGGTCTTTTCCGGCTCGATGGTAAGCGCAGAAGCCGTCATTCTGACGCGCGAGATCTCACCGCAACGAGCATCTTTTGGATTAAGAACTGGAACGACGACATTGACGGCCGACGTTCCACTCGCGAACGGCGTTTCCCCAGAAACGCTACCAGAGATCGGAGACCGGGTTAAGGTTACCGGAATCGCTCGAGAATACGTAAACCCCGAGACAACCAATTCCGAGGTTCGCTTTGAATGCGCATCACTCGAAAACATCCAGATCGTCGCCCACCGGCCGATCACAGAACGGATCTCTTGGGGACGCGTTTCGTTAGCGGCCATTGTATTAGCGTTGAGAGCATTTTTCTGGGTTTAGCATTGCGGACCGGGTGAAGGCGCGTACGCAACAGTTACTAGAGGCTAACCAGAGAGCCGAACAAGCGCGCCAACTGGCAGAGCAAGCCAGTCAAGCAAAAGGTGAATTCCTGGCCAACATGAGCCACGAAATTCGCACGCCCATGAACGGGATCTTGGGGATGACAGACGCGGCTCTCGAAACACCGCTGAGCTCCGAACAGCGGGATCTCATTGAGACAACGCGCTCTTCGGCCGAGTCCCTGCTCACGATCATCAACGACATTCTGGACTTTTCTAAGATCGAAGCTGGCAAATTACAATTAGATCTGCTTCCTTTCCCGCTCCGGAAGGCGCTGGCCAACCGGTTAAAGATTCATAGCAAAGCCGCGGCTGTGAAGGGTTTGAAGTTACTCTTCAATGTCGATTCCAGCGTGCCGGATACAATCGTTAGCGATTCGGGACGGTGTCGCAAGTGATCACAAATTTACTTGGCAACGCCATCAAGTTCACCGTGGCAGGAGAGGTCGAACTGAAGGTAAATCTCGACGAATTAGCCGGCGAAACGCAGTGCATTTCGCGGTCCGCGACACAGGCATCGGGATTCCGGCGCATAAACAGAAATCCATTTTCGAGGCATTTTCGCAGGCAGACGCATCGACAACTCGAAAGTTCGGCGGGAACGGGTCTGGGACTGACGATTTCGAGCAAACTGGTCAAAATGCTCGGGCAGGCTGTGGGTGCAAAGCGAACCGGGCAAAGGCAGTTGCTTTCATTTCACCATTCAGGCTCAAGTAGTAGCCGCGAAACTGGACGCGGACCATGTGGCTGCTCAAGAAGCGCAAGGCTTGACGACTGCGGGATTAAATATTCTGCTGGCAGAAGATAACACGGTAAAATCAGAGAGGTCGCGAAGCGGGTCCTACAAAAGCAAGGGCATTCGGTCACCGTTGCTAGTTCCGGCAAAATCGCCTTAGAGATTCTGGAGCAGCAGGACTTCGATCTGATTCTCATGGACGTGCAAACGCCCGAAATGGACGGCATGGAAGCAACCCGCGCGATTCGTGAGAAAAAGAGAAAGTGACCGGCAAACATATTCCCATCATTGCTCTCACCGCGCATGCCATGGCGGGAGACCGGGATCGTTGCCTGGCAGCAGGCATGGATGGTTACGCTTCAAAGCCTATACGCGTAGACAAATGCTGCGGCAAGAGATTCAACGCCTCTGTCCGCAGCCTGTTCACGCTCATCCGGTGCAGGCCTAAGCGCGCCCGCTAGTACGCCATCAATTTCACCCTCAACATGGCGCCCTCTGGCTGGCAAACGAATGCCGAAAAATGTCTCATCGCCATTCAGCACATGAGTCGTTTTCCAGACGCCATCCACAAACGTACCCTCCTCAGCTCGTAAGAATTGAGCATTGGTTTCCGAACGGCCGCGGGCGGGCCGGAAATCCACGCGCGCGTCAAAACCGATAGCCACGAGTTCATCAGGCGCCAATTCTGCAACCAGAACGCGCCCGCTTTTCTTGGGCGTCTGGGTGCCAAAAGTGCCGCCATACTCGGGATGGGCATTACCGAACTGGACGAGCACATCAAAGGCGGAAGAAGAGATTAGGCGTTCGGTCAAGTTCTCTTCTTCTACGGCCGCGTGCAACTTTCCCGTACCTTGCCACTCGGCTATGAATGGAACGGCGGGACCAAGCAAAGCGCAATCGTCCGCGAACGGCTGGGCCAGATCCTTGATCTTCGCGCCATCCGCCGCCAGATCGAGCCCGAAAAAACGCATAGCCCAGAGAGTCGTATTCGCCCAATGCATAGAAAATGTTCGAAGCGAAGCGCGGGCCGCCGGTCTCCGGCACCAAAAGAGCGTCTTTTCGCCGGTAGCCATGCAAGACGGTTGGTAGTTCACGTAATCGAGAACATAGTTATCGGGCGCAACAGCATCTAATGAGGGCGTCAACGCTTTCCAAATATCCAGCATATTAAGAGTGCCGCCGCCGCTAGGGTACGCTTCGCCCGGGCGCATGAAATTCTTTTGTTCGCGCAGCCAGACGTTGGCATAGAACGGCAACGGATATTCGCGCTTCCCTGCCTCGGCCACAGCATTCACGTAACGCGCGACGTAATAGGCCGCGAACGCTTCGTCGGCTTCGTGCCAAAGACTCACGTCCAGGTCCCGGGCTTCTTTTGCAAAGCCTGCGGTCAGGCTGGCAGGCACGGTGCCCGCAAACGTTTATTGGCTTCGGGCGAGTAGTCCGATCGGTAAAGAGTGAGCCGGTTTCGTTTTCTACTTGCACGAGAATGACGGTATGCAGGTCGCCATCCAAATGTTTAAGATGTGCTTCATAGAGTTCGCGGAAGGCATGGGCGTCCGCATTCAGGTTTTTTCGTTCAAAGGTGTGAGCACGCGGACGGGGTGGCCTCCGCTATCGATCATGCGTGGAAAACGTTGCATGTTGGTTTTCACCCAGGCGGGCGCGTAGTCCATCGTGCCGTTTTTCCAGGTGCCGAACCAGAGCAAGACTAAGCGAAAATTACGCTCGCGGGCGAAGCGAAGAATGTTGTCGAAGGTGTCGAAATGAAAATCGCCTTCTTGCGGTTCGACGTTCTCCCAGTACACCGGAACTTCAATGGTGTTGAGATGCAGGGCTTGGGCGGCGGGCAGCAATTGTTCAAACTGAGATGGCCAGCCGCTGGAGTTCCGGACCTGAGCCCCGAGCATGATGAACGGCTTGCCGTCCACCAGCAGCGAGAATTTGCCGCCGGATGAAACGATCTGCGGCAGCGGGCCTGCGGCGCAGGCAGCAGCGGCCAGAAGAAGCGAGACAAGCAAGCGCTTCATATCAAGCGCGCCCGAGCAGCTTTTTCAAATAGCCGAGACTCGCATCCAGCGCCTCGCGCTCTCGCCTTGGGCTCATCTCCTTTTTCCCATGGCTCCTCTTGATAAGGCTTCCCGCGCTCCGCGATTTCCAGAAATCTCTCAAATTCCCATGCGGGAGTTTTGCGGAAGCAATCCCAGAATTTCGCTTCTTTAAAAGGCAATGTTCGTGGACCAAAATGATCGATTCTAAAGAAAGGCGCGGCCCTGGACAAAGCTCGATATATTTCTTCACATAGCTTCGATGTCTACATTGCCCCGCCCCATCTCTACCCAAGTCACCGACGCACCTTGCGGAACGTCCACACCGCGCTATCGCTTAATGGCTGGTCAAGACATAAGGATGCAAACTTCTAAGGTCAGGTGCGGATCTTCGATGGTCCACAAAGGATTGCCAGAATCCAGACAAACTCCAACAAAGTCTCTGCCGACCGTTTCAATCAACATTTTCAGCTCCCGGGCCTGCATGTCACCCGCGTGGTTCTCGATTGCAATCTTAATGTTCTTGTCGATTGCTTTCGACCGAACATTCTTCAAAACCTTAGCGGTATCGTCAATGCGAGCTTCAATGGGACCAGGTTTAATACGGTCTTCGCCACTGCCCAAGACGCAGCGCACAATCTTAGAACCCACGATATCGGCCGAATCGATCATCCGCCCTAATTGCTCTTCCGCAGTACCTTCTTTCGGTCTCGAACATTCTGGAAGTGGGGCAGATCGATCTCATGCCGATCTCTATTTCGAGCCCAAGTTCGCTGGCTTGGGCGCGCACTTTGCGCAAATGATCGGGTTCCAAGGTTACCGATAAAGCGGATCTCGGAAAAATGCACGACCTGCACTTTGCGGGCGGCGCAGTAATCGAGAGCCTCAAGGGGCGTCCATTTTGAGCCCGCAGGCTAAATAGATCGATGCCTATTTTCGCGTTTTCGTATTTATGAATATCGCCATAGCAGCCTGCCGGTATAGCTGCTCCTATTGCCAGGAATTCGCGTCTCTTCATCTCGTCAGCATCGTATCAGGGTGATTAGATCGCTCGCCTCTGTCGGAAGGTCTCTTATAAATTGAATCTCTGGGGGAAACATGGCGACAGAGACACATACTGGCAGACTAAATTTCGGATGACTGTCAAGTTGCGATGGACGACGGCACGGTTCTTGGCCGTGTTCGAAAGTCCGACATCCTTGCGCCACGGCTGTTGCGCAGCTATCGCGAAATGGGGAGAAACACAGCCGGTGACAGTAACTGGGACGTCGGGCACGGTTGATAATGCTCCGGTGCTTGTTCGTGACCAGCATTCAATGGGCAGTGAGCCTGCGGATTAGTCCACGGCCAGTGCGTGCCGCTGGCGCCTGCACCTACACCGAGTGCTCGACGCCCGCAGCGGCACCGCCGCCGCCACAACAAAGTAAGAAGTCGGCGAGGAGCCGTTCGAAAAAGTGAGACAGTCATTGCGAATCCCAGTCGTTTTACTGCTTGTGCAACAATCGTTTCGGAGTCAGGCGCAAACGCCCACACCGGTGGAGGAGCCACCCGCTCAGGCACAAAAGCTTTTGCAATATGCGGCACAACTGGAAGAAGATGCCAAGCGCGCGCGATCGGCGGGCCAGCAACATGCGCTCGCCGGCCACCAAGATATGTCTGCCGAGCAGCTGATCAATCAGCGGACGAGCACCCACAACGGCATCTACGTCGATCAGCCGAAGGTATATGACGATTCGCTGCTCCAGCAAATGCTGGCGTCGGCACAAAGCCACTTGGCGGCGCTGCAAGGCTTCGATCAAGGGAGCTTGACCAGAGCCATCGGAGGGGTGACGGGAGCGAATCAGCAGATTGCAAGTTTTGGTATTTCGGGAGGCATGCAGCCACCAGTTCAGCAAACGTCTTTTGGGGCAATATACGTCGCCTTTTCCGGCGCCAAGCGCGGCAGCACCGGGACCACCACAACTCTGCCCAGCTCGCTGCACCTTCGGCGTCCGACATTCTGGATGAGCAAGTGCAGCTCACGTCCGAGATCGCAAACTTGCGGCTGCTGCTCGAAGGCTCGCTGTCCGATCAGATCATGGTCGGGCCGATGAAACGTTCGCCAAGCCGCGCGTGACGCTGGGCTTTCCTCGTGATCATTTCGCCAGAGAAGCGCTATAAGAATGCGGTGGCGATTGTGGAAGTACTGGTGGAAACGAAAAGCCAGAACGACGCCAGCCGGAATGGAGAACCGCCTTCGATCACGGCTCTGCTGCCGCAGGAGAAAACTTATAACGTAGCGGCGATCTCGGACAGAAGCGCGTCCTCGGCGCCGGCTTCGCCACGGCGATGGCCGGTGCGGCTGCGCAGCTTCTTTGGGGCCACAAACAGTACTTCATCGTGAAAGATCAAGACACGCTGGCTGATGCAATTCGAACCACGGATCCGGAACTGCGCTGATCGCTGCCAGATCGCAAGCCGATCGACAAGCAGCGGTTACGCGCCTTCGCCTGGCAGTTTCGTCCCGTGCTGGGACGTCAATTATGTGCAGGCCGGTGTCGCGGCAAGTATTCGTGCAACTGGCGTTTCCCGGGCCGCGGTCGCTCGGCGTGAAATCGTTCGGTACCGTGCGCATCCGAACTTACTGGCGCAAAATCGACCGCAAAACCGGTGTGCTGCGACGGGATCGTGCGGGGTTCGCTGGCACGAGGCGACAACGGCGAGCCCGATCTTGAACTACGACATGCACCAGAAATGGGGCGCCGTGGCTAGCTTCAATCCCACTGACTATGGAAGACCTAGGCGGTCGGGCAAGATGCTGATCAAACTCGAAGGGCGTTTGCTGCCCGGCACCTATTTGCGTGTAGGGTTCGAACATCATTCAACCCGGCGCAGGCGTGTGCCGTCCGATTCAAAACCACGCGCTTCTGTGGCTAACATTGCCGACCTTGCCACGCTCGAGACGTTCATCATCTCGCGCGACGGAACAGAAATATCCGCTCAAGAATCAAGCCGGGTGCGATAAACAATTCAGGGTGGATCAGGCGCACGTAAGAGTCACGCCAGCTTGACGATGCCACGGTCGCTGCTTGAGAGTGCCCATCACCAACTTCATTGCATCGCAAGACATCCCTCCGGTGTTGCTAATCGGCGGAAAAGTTTATCGGTTACTCCGACGCGCCCATCGATCGCAAATGCAATCCCGCCGCCGGAACTTGCGTGCTTTCGGTCGCACTGCCCAAGGCGCTGTTGATCGTCGAGTCCCACTGATCTCGGTAAAGGCGCTGATGCTCGACGAAGATGGTCTGCAAACTCCGCTCGGCGGCCAACCGCACGTTCACGCTATTCCCGCAGAGCCATGTGCCCGAACAAGCTGGTCCTCCTCGGTCACGATCAAACCACCGCAACCTATCTGGTGTACGGCCATGACCTCAACCAAACGAAAATCATCTGGCCTGCGCGCAATGCCGATCCCGCCTGCCCACCCAACCAGCTGTGCCTGCAGCCCATCAGCACCGACGCCAGACGATGGATCGTTGAAGCTCGCTGAAGGTGCCCCTCGATATGGTCAAAGAGCCGGAACGGTCTCGTCATTCGCAAAGGCCGAGCCTGCAGTGACCATGCCTGCGGTGCCTGCTCTGCCGTATCCGGCACACCCTCGTCCGCAGCGCCGCGACCGAAGAAAGTACCGGTCCCAAGTTCAAAGAGCGAATCGTGGTGGGCGCGGATGAGGGTACCATCGTAGGCCAAAAGCTCGATCGGTCATTACTGCCGTTACGTTTGCGGTAAACCGCTCACCATCGCCAGCCGAGACGCCACGGCTCTTAAAATCAGCGGTTTAGCCGCGACCGGTGCTTCGGCGGTCGCGAAGACCCAGGACATTGTCACTTTTTAACGCGGCTGGTAACCAGCAAGATCCCATTAGAAGTAGTCTCCGGCAGGGTAGAGATGTAATCCAATAAGTATCAGCGCGTGTTAACATGACAAAGTGCCTGGAACTTGCGGCAAATAAAGGCCCATGTTGTCAACAGGCCTTGATCGGGTCGCAAGTTTGCGGCTGCGCGTGCTTCAAATTCTTCCATCTATTTTCGCCGCTGATCTCTCACGTCTGGGTGAAGAAGTTCGCCGTGTAGAAGCTGCCGGCATCCAAATGCTCCACGTGGATATCATGGACGGGCACTTTGTTCCAAATTTTACGTTTGGTACGCCGATTACTGAATCCTTAAAGCGTTCTACTAACGTCAAACTTGATCATCATCTTATGATCGAAGATCCGGACACCTACGCGCCTGTCTTCATTAAAGCTGGGGCGGATTGCGTGAGCGTTCACTATGAAGCTTGCCGCAATCTGGACCGGACGTTGCATATGATTCAGGAGCATGGCGCAAAAGCGGGGGTCGTGGTGAATCCGGCCACTCCGATAGGATTGCTGGAAAACGTGCTGGACATAGTCGATTACGTGCTGGTGATGAGCGTGAACCCGGGGTACGGCGGACAGAAACTGATTCCGAATACATTAAATAAGGTCCGCGAACTTGGCGCGCATGCGCGCTGAGCGGAACCTGGGGTTTGCCATCGAAATCGATGGCGGGGTAGGACCAGAGAATATTGCGCAAATAGCCAGAGCGGGCGTAGATTGGGCAGTGGTGGGGACTTCGGTCTTTCACGCACCCGATCCGGCGCAGGCGATTCGCGATATGCTCAAAACCGCCGAAGAGGCGTCGTAGTAAAGGTATAGCTCTCATATGCTTTCATCTATTTCCATGCCGAATCGCGCAACGCTCGCGGTTTTCGCCATCGCGCTCTCTTCACCTCTTGTATTCACAAGAAGTACGAAACGCCCATTGCCAAGAACACCCAGCAGCCCGACAAAATCCTGTTTGATTCCGCTATGCACGATATTGAACACGGCCGCTACGAAGTAGCCCGTATTTCGCTGCAAACGCTGATGAATACTTACGAATCGAGCGAGTATCTGGCCAAGGCCAAACTGGCGATTGCCGATAGCTGGTTCCGCGAAGGCGGCTCTAACGGCTCGGCCAAGCCGAAGCCGAGTACAAAGATTCCAGCTGTTCTATCCGCAAATGGAAGAATCGGCCCAGGCGCAAAAGCGCATTTGCGACATCCACTACAAGCAGATGGATAAGAGCGACCGAGACATGATTCAGACACTGCGCGCCGAAACCGAATGCAAGGATCTGATCACGCAGTATCCGAACAGCAAGTTCGTGCCAGAAGCGACCCAGAAGTTGCGCGAAATGCAGGAATCGCTGGCAGCGCACGAATTTGCAGTCGGCGACTATTACCATAAACGCCAGATGAACCCGGCAGCGGCAAATCGTCTGAATGCCCTGGCGGATCAGTGGCCTTTATACAGCAACGCAGGATAGCGCTTTATGAAGCGGGGGATTCGTATTCAAAGATGGGTCCGCGATTCCGCAAACAGGCTGGTGAAATGTTTACGCGTATGGTCCGCGATTATCCGCTCAGCGCATCGGCGAAGGAGGCCACGAAACGATTGCAGGAGATGGAATTGCCTGTGCCGGCACCGATCCAAGCAGCGCTAGAACGCGCTAAGTGGGAACAGGAAAATTACAAAAAACCCAACATGATGACTCGAACTCTCATGATGTAGTCAAAAGCTCTCCCGATCTAAGCCACGCAGCGCATTCCGGTCGGCCCACCATGACCGATCCCGAAGAAGACCATGCCGGCGAGCATTCCGATTGTCAATACTCCGGCGGGTGATGCGGCCGCGGCCAATGGTGCGAGCGGTTCCGACCAAAGGACGGAAATCACTGCCGACACTCCAACGCGGTACAGGCACGGTACGAAAAGAGAAGACGGCGTGGAAGCACAGCACCCTTCCCACCAATCGCGACAAAGAGATAGCGGTGATGAAGGCACAACAGAAGAAGCTCAAGACAAGGCAGCAAAGAAAGCGCAAAAAAAACGCAGCCAGATCAGGCCGCTCCAGCTTCTCCTCGCCACTACGCCGGCAGCCACCACGCCGGCCGTTGGACGACACCGCCGCTGCGACTACTCTTCTGCTTCGCCGCATCGCAACCATGAGCCGCATTCTGCTTGCGGACGATAGTCCGCAAGCGTTGCGCCTCGCTGAACAGATCCTGAGCGGCCAGGGACTGCGAAGTGGTTAGCGTCACCGATGGCGCAGTCGCATGCGTCGATTGAGCCGACGTTCAACCCGGATCTGCTCATAACCGACGTTTACCTGCCCACCAAGAACGGTTTCGAGCTGGCGCGGTTCATGCGAGCGAATAAGCCTTCCGCGACATTCCCATTGTGTTCGCAGCTGCGCCGCCGATGTGTTCGATGAACAGGACGCCCGCAATGCCGGGGCCGATTCGATCCTCCGAAAGCCGTTTGAGGCTCGAGCTTGCTCGATGCAGTGCAAACGTTGATTGCGAAGAGAGCGCAGGCTAGACAGAATTCCGCTGGTGCTGCAACACCGCAAAGGCTTGGATAAAACGACAATTCGGGCGGCGGTCACGTTGGCGCTGGATGCGGCGATGCCGATGATGATTGAAGAATTGACGGAACGTGTCATTCTGGCCCTGTCGCACAAATAAGTAAGCTACGTCCGCGCCTGCGGTCGTAAATCGAATCCAAAAAACTTTTCTATGCCAGCCTCTGTCTCGGCCCCCTCACAGGTCGGGCGAAAATGGGGTGATGACGAGGCACGTGGTGGTTTTTGGGTTGATAGGCGGGGGGCTGATCGCTTTGCTCAAGTGGACGGAGTATCGGTTTTTGGTAGTCGAGCATTCGCTCGAAATCTACGGCGGGTTGACAGCGGCAACGTTTGCTGTGTTGGGAATCTGGTTGGGGCTGCGGCTGAGGGCTCGACAGCAGGTTGGACAGCCGAAGGAACCGGCGGTATGGGACGAGAAAAAGCGCGAGGAGTTGGGGGTTACGCCGCGGGAACTGGAGATCTTGGGCTTGATTGCGCAGGGGATGAGCAACCGGGAGATCGCAGAGAAGCTTTTTGTAAGTGAGAATACGGTAAAAACGCATTCGAGCCCTCTGGCAAGTTGGGGGCGAAGAGACGGACGCAGGCGGTGCAGTTGGGTAAGGAATTTGGGCTGCTGCACTGAACGGGTGACCAAAATCACCCGAAAGAATGACGACAAAAAGCCGCTAGTCGCGCTAATTTAGGTCACACAGGAGACTGACATGAAAAAAACGGTAGTGACCTTCGGGTTGATTTCGGGCTTGGCGAGTTCGGTAATGATGACCGCGACGACGGCCTTCGCGGACAAGATTGGATTTGACCGGGGTTTATACCTCGGCTATACGGTGATCGTCCTTTCGTTTCTAATGGTGTTTTTCGGGATTCGGTCGTACCGGGACAATGTAGGGCACGGGAAGATCACATTTGCGAGAGCGTTCGTCGTTGGAATTTTGATCACGCTAATTTCGTGTGTTTTTTACGTGGTGACATGGGAAGTGATTTATTTCAATTTCATGCATGACTTTATGGATAAATATGGCGCCTACATGGTGGAGAAGCTGAGGGCTTCAGGGGCGAGTGCGGCGGCGGTACAGGCGAAAGTGGAGGAAATGAGGAAAGCTAAGGAGTCGTATGAGAATCCGCTGGTGAATTCGGCGATGACTTTCATGGAGCCGTTTCCGGTTGGGCTGCTGATTACCTTGGTCTCGGCGGCGACGTTAAGAAGGACGACAAAAGCCAACAGCGCTCGGGCAGCGGTTTCGGCCGCTTGAGTTAAGAGCGAACACCTAGGACCCCACCCACGACTTATGGTGTAATTTATTCAGCAAGAACATGCCTGACAATACGTTTGACATTGCATCCAAGATTGATATGACGGAGGTTATGAATGCAGTTCAGCAAACCTCCAAAGAGCTCTTGACACGGTACGATCTGAAGGACAGTAAGTCTTCGGTGGAACTGAATGAGAAGGACCACAAGCTACTGTTGGCGAGCTCGGACGAGTACAAGCTCAAAGCGGTGACGGAAATTCTGGGTCAGAAGCTTGTAAAGCGGAATGTGCCGCTAAAGGGGCTTACCTACGGGCCGCTGCAGACTGCTTCGGCCGGAAGTGTGCGGCAGGAGATCGCGCTGCAATCAGGCATTCCGATCGAGAAGGCGAAGGACATCGTCAAGCTGATCAAAGACAGCAAGCTGAAAGTTCAGGCGAGCATCCAGGGCGATTTGGTGCGAGTGGCCGGCAAAGACCGGGACACGCTGCAGCAGGTGATTGCGCTGTTAAAGCAGAAAGATTTCGGCATTGACATGCAGTTTACAAACTTCCGGTCGAACTGATGGCGCGGCGCATTGAGTCGCTGTTTTTGACGGGGCCGGCGGGGGCGATTGGAAGCGCTGCTCGAAGAGCCGGAAGATACGGAACCAGCGGAGGCGGCCGTGGTCTGCCATCCCCATCCGCAGCATGGCGGCACCATGCACAACAAAGTCGTGTATCGCTTGGCGCGCGGGCTGCGGAAATCGGGGTGTGTGGTGCTGCGGTTTAATTACCGCGGGGTGAATTTGAGTGAAGGCGAGTATGCGCATGGGTTTGGGGAGATAGAAGACGCGCGGACGGCGCTGCGGGAATTGCAGGGGCGCTATCCGTATTTGCCGGTCATGGTAGCGGGGTTTTCCTTTGGGTCGCGAATTGCCTTAAGACTCACGCCGCAAGAAAAGGTGATTCGGCGGGTGATGCCGGTAGGATTTCCGACGTCGGGCGATTTGGGGTTTGTGAACCTGGTGACGGTGCCCAAGGTCTTTATCCAGAGTACGAATGATAATTTTGGGCCGAAGCCGGAGTTCGAGAAATTTTATGAATCTGTGAGCGAGCCGAAGCAGTTGGAGTGGGTTGAGGCGCAAGACCACTTCTTCAAAGATAAATTAGACGATTACGAGGCGGTCGTGTTGAAAGTGGCATTGGCGCGATAGGCGCATCTCAGCCAGTCGAATCCGCGAGCGTCGTGTTCAGCCACTTCACCAATTTCGTGGTGTATTCCTGGCTGACGCGGGCGGGAGACTTCGGATCATGCAACGGAAGCGCGGCGATTTGACCCTTCAGCGGCGCAGCTTTCTTGCCAAGCGCGTCAATCGCATTCAATGCATAGATAGCGACGTAGCTATTCGTCTTCTCACAATTAGCGAGTTCGATCAGCAGATCGAGCGAAGGTTTTAAATCTTTTTCGGAACCATAGCGGCCCAGAAATTCTCGGCAGCGGCAATGCGCACATGCGGCGATTCGTCGGCCAGCGCCCGCTGTAGCGAAGCATGAGTCTTGCTGACCTCTTCTGTAACCGTGGGTCAAAGCCCCATAATGCCCCTAATAGCGCACACCGGAATCGGAGTCCTGCATAGCGGCTTCTAAGTGCTTGGTGGCGTGCGGTTGGCCGACGTAGCCAGATCGGCAGCGGCCAGTATCCGCTCAGCAAAGCAAAGAAGAAAAAAGTCTTGTTCTTACGGATGGGACCGCTTCGCGTCTGTGACGCCGTCGATCCAGATCATTTGGCTCTGGGTGCGTCCGCCGGCGAGCGAGAAGTTGGGCTTCTGGCCAGAGTTATAGCCGACGTAAACGGAGCCTGCAGTCAGTTCAACCACATTCATCGTCCGGTGGTCGCCCAACGGAAATACCGAGATACTCTTAGACTCAATAAACTGGCCTTGATCGGAAGTACGGGTTTCGATGAGCGGCGCTTCTGCAGTCACTGTCATCGTTTCGGCGGCGGTGCCTAATTCCAACTGCGCGTCAAGCCCGAGCACCTGCCCGGTTGTAAGAACAATATTGGAACGGAGGTATCGCTTGAAACCAGTTTGTTCAATAGTGACGGTGTATTCGCCGACATGTCGAGATTCGGAATGGAGTAAGAAGCCCGAGGTATTAGTTACGACGGAGGAGTGTTCCCCCGTCGAGATCTGGTTGACCGTGACGGTGGCGTTGGCAATGACAGCGCCTTGCGGGTCTGTGACTACTCCGCTGATTGTGGCGAGGCCGCCTTGTGAAAAGGCGGGAATATTGAGCAGTAACAGAAACGTGGGCAGCAAATAGCATTGCTTA
>CAVXYQ010000004.1:0-817893 GCA_963765855.1 uncultured Alphaproteobacteria bacterium
AAAGGGGGCGTTCCGGTGCGTCGATCGAGACGAGCACGCCGAAGCGCGAAAGCCGTGACCGCTTTGAATATCATCCGAGATTGTCTCGATGCGCTGCTGCATCCGTCGGCGCGCTACGACGCGCTGACGCGCGCGCGTCATCGCGCGTTCATCGCGCCGCGGCTGCTCGGGAGCCTGGCGGCGTTCGCGGCATTTCCGGTCTATCTGGCGATGCGAGGTGCGCCCACCGCGCTCGAGGTCGCGGCGTTCGCCTGGCTGATCGCGCCGATCCTGCTGTCCTGGTTTCTGTCGCGCACCGGCCGCTATGAGGGCGCGCATGTGCTGTCGTCGCTGGCGCTGGCCGGTCTCGTCATGACGGTGGCGATCAAGACCGGCGGCATCGAATCCTTTGCCGCGATCTGGCTGGTTCTGGTTCCGCTCGAAGCCGCGCTCTCCGCATCGCGCCGCGTGGTCGCGTTCGCTTCGGCGCTGGCGCTGGTATGCACCGCCTCGCTGATCGTGCTTGGCTATTTTGACATGTTGCCCGCCTCGGATTTGGGCGCGGTCTTGCGCGGCATCTTCATGGCGTTCGGGGTGGTATCGGCGACGCTTTATGCCGCCGGGCTGGCCTTCGGCGCGGAATCGCTGGCGCGTACCAGCGTCTCGCTGCTCTACGTCGAGGAGGATCGCTATCGCCTGCTGGCGCGCAACATGAGCGACGTGATTTCGCGCCACCGTCGCAACGGCGCGGTCCAGTTCATTTCGCCCGCCGCGGAGACAATGCTGGGGGCGCCGGTATCACGGCTGCTCGGGCACGGGCTGTTCGACCGCGTCCATGTCGCCGACCGGCCGGCCTATCTCACGGCCCTCTCCGACGCGGCGCGCGACGGCGAGGCCCGCAGCGTGGAATTTCGTCTGAGGCGAGAGGCGCCGCGGGGCGGCGAGCCGGCTCACAACAATCCGGCCGATTTCATCTGGGTCGAAATGCGGTGCCGGCCGCTCGACCAGGCCTCGCTGGCCGCGACCCCGCCGGAAGCCGAGGTTGTCGCCGTGATGCGCGACGTCACCGACCGCAAGATCCAGGAACAGGCGCTCGACCTGGCGCGCACCGCCGCCGAGCAGGCCGATGCGTCGAAGAGCCGCTTTCTCGCCACCATGAGCCATGAACTGCGCACGCCGCTCAACGCCATCATCGGCTTTTCCGAAATGATCGTTCAGGAAGACGCGCTGATGCTGGATGCGGCGCGGCGCCGGGAATATGCCCAGCTGATCAACGATTCAGGCCAGCATCTGCTATCGGTGGTCAACGGCATTCTCGACATGTCGAAGATGGAGTCCGGCAATTTCGAGATTTCGCCGGAGCCGTTCGAGCCGCGCGCGGCGCTGCTCAATTGCTGCAATCTGCTTGCCTTGAAGGCGCGGGAAAACGGCATCGACCTGGTGGCCCGCGCACCGGAGGATTTGCAGGTCATGACCGGCGATCCGCGCGCGTTCAAGCAGATCATCTTGAACCTGGTCTCCAATGCCATCAAGTTCACCGAACGCGGCGGCAGGGTGACGGTTTCGGCAAGTGTCGAGGGATCGCGGCTGGTGCTTCGTGTCACCGACACCGGCGTCGGCATCGCGGCCGAGGACCTCAAGCGGGTCGGCGATCCGTTCTTCCAGGCCGGCAAGACCTATCAGCGGCGGCATGAAGGCACCGGCCTGGGGCTGTCGATCGTGAAAAGCCTGGTCGGATTGCATGCGGGCGAGATAACTGTGCAGAGCAAGGTCGACGAAGGGACCACCGTGACGGTCGCGCTGCCGCTGGCATTTAAGCCGCCGGTGCAGCAGCCATCGAGCAACATTGCAAAACTTACCCCGGGGCTGCGATCCGGCCCCCAAGACCAGGCTCATCAGGATCATCAGGTGAAGAAAAGTGCCTAGACAAACCGCCCGGAATGACCAGCCGCGCCGCCGCCGTGGCAGCGCTGCGGCTGCAATCGAGGCAGAACCGCAGCGCGGCCTCGTGATGCGCGTTCTACTTCATAGTCCGAAGGACATGGTTGCGGGCGCGCTGGCATTTGCCGCGGTCAGCGCCATTATCGCCAATGCCCTGTTCCTGCAGGCCGGACGTCATCCGTCGCCGATGTTCGGTGTGGTTGTCGCAATGCCGGTGGCGGAATCTCCCCCTGCGAGCCCGTTGCCGCGGCCGCGGCCGGTCGAAGCCGCGGGCAGATCGGCGGAGGTTGCGCCTGTCGAATCGAAGCCCGCCGAGCCGAAGCCGGTGGACCCGTTGGCCAATCTTCTCAAGGCCACCGCCGCGCCGCCCGCACTATCCTCCAGCGTGCCGCGACCGCCGGCGCCGATCCCGGCAGGTTCCCGCAACGAGACGATCGCCAATCCGATGCTGGGATCGCACCGCGTGGCCGCGGTGCAGCGCGCGCTGACCGAATATGGCTATGGTCAGCTGAAGCCGACTGGAACCATCGGTTCCGACACCCAGGCTGCGATCCAGAGATTCGAGCGCGAGCGAAGGATTCCGGTGACCGGTCAGATGTCGGATCGCCTGGTGCGCGAATTGGCCGCAGTGATCGGCCACCCCATCGATTAGCCATCGAGCGGGCTGGGGCGATCGGCGGGTTGGCCGGAAAACGGTTGCTCCTGGCTCAGTCGGCGCAAGCGAGATCACCGCGTCGGGGCGCTGCCCGACCCTGATCAGGCGGAACCCATTGGACCCCGCCTCCATGGCTGAAATCGCCCTCGGGAGCGGTTTCGATGGGTCGCTGGCGGAACCAAGAGCGGTCCTCACTGTGGGATCCAGCGGAAGCAGCCTGATAAACTTGCAACAGGGCGCATTTTGGAACCTGCCGGAATGTTGCGGCCCGGCTACATTGCCCGGAATTCATCTGCCGTTTCGGCAATGATGGCTGCCTTCGCCCAACAAATCGGCACAATGCCTGTTTATGACTCAGCCGCTGCCTCCGTTGTGCATTGCGCGGTGGAGACCGCCGAGTGTCCAATCGGCTTATGTGCTGATGCTGATTCGCAACCGGAGGCAGGTGGCGCTCCGGAACGTAGAAATTTGCGGCGCGTTCCAGTAGTGCAGCCAACCGGATGAGGAGAGAGGTCATGTACAACGATTCTCTGTTCAATGCTTTCGCGCGATCCTTCGAGGCTCGCAGCGAAACCGACATGTCGATGGCCGAATATCTGGAATCGTGTCGAGGCGATCCCATGCGGTATGCCAATGCGGCCGAGCGGCTGCTGGCTGCGATCGGCGAACCCCAAATGATTGACACGGCCAAGGACCCTCGCCTTGGCCGTATCTTTTTGAATCGCACCATGCGGGCTTATCCGGCCTTCGCCGGATTCTACGGCATGGAGGAAACCATTGAGCGCATTGTCGGGTTCTTCCGGCACGCGGCGCAAGGCCTCGAAGAGCGCAAGCAGATTCTGTATCTGCTCGGACCGGTGGGCGGTGGAAAATCCTCGCTGGCGGAGCGGCTGAAGTCCTTGATGGAGGTCCATCCAATATATGTGCTGAAGGCTGGCGACGAGCTCAGTCCGGTGTTCGAGAGCCCGCTCAGCCTGTTCGATCCGGAGTCGCTGGGGCCGATGATCGAGGAAAAGTATGGCATTCCGCGCCGCCGTCTCAACGGACTGATGAGCCCGTGGTGCTACAAGCGGCTTGAGGCTTTCGGCGGCGATATCTCCCGGTTCCGCGTCGCGAAGATCCAGCCTTCGCGGTTGCGGCAGATCGCAATCGCGAAAACCGAGCCCGGCGATGAGAACAACCAGGACATCTCCTCGCTGGTCGGCAAGGTCGACATTCGCAAGCTCGAGGTGTTCGCGCAGAACGACCCTGACGCCTATAGCTATTCCGGCGGCTTGAACCGCGCCAACCAGGGCGTCCTCGAATTCGTCGAGATGTTCAAGGCGCCGATCAAGATGCTGCACCCGCTGCTGACGGCAACCCAGGAAGGCAACTATATCGGTACCGAGAATATCGGTGCGATCCCGTTTACCGGAATCATTCTCGCGCATTCCAATGAATCCGAATGGCAAAGCTTCAAGACCAACAAGAACAACGAAGCCTTCATCGACCGCATCTGCGTCATCAAGGTACCTTACTGCCTGCGGGTGACCGAGGAGCAGAAGATCTATGAAAAGCTGATCCAGGGATCCGAACTCGCCGCCGCGCCGTGCGCGCCGGCGACCCTGGAGACGCTCGCGCGCTTCTCGGTGATGTCACGCCTGCGCAAGCATGAGAACTCGACCCTGTTTGCAAAAATGCGGGTCTATGACGGCGAAAGCCTTAAAGAATCCGACCCGAAGGCGCGCAGCGTCCAGGAATACAAGGATGCTGCCGGCGTCGACGAAGGCATGGACGGGGTCTCCACGCGCTTTGCCTTCAAGGTTCTGGCCGCGACCTACAACCATGATACTTCCGAGCTTGGCGCGGATGCCGTGCATCTGATGTATGCGCTTGAGCAGGCGATCCGGCGCGAGCAGCTTCCCGAGGAAGTGGAAAAGCGCTACCTTGAATTCATCAAGGCAGAGCTGGTGCCGCGCTATGCCGAGTTCATCGGCCACGAGATTCAGAAGGCTTATCTGGAATCCTATTCTGACTACGGTCAGAACCTGTTCGATCGCTACGTCGATTATGCCGATGCCTGGATCGAGGATCAGGACTTCAAGGATCCGGATACCGGCCAATTGCTCAACCGCGAGTTGCTCAACCAGGAACTGACCAAGATCGAGAAACCCGCAGGCATCGCCAATCCGAAGGACTTCCGCAACGAGGTCGTCAAGTTCTCGCTGCGTTCGCGGGCCCAGAACGGCGGTAAAAACCCGTCCTGGACCTCTTACGAAAAAATCCGCGAAGTGATCGAAAAGCGGATATTCTCGCAGGTCGAGGACCTGCTTCCGGTAATCTCGTTTGGTTCGAAGAAGGACGGGGATACCGAAAAGAAGCACGGCGAATTCGTCGAACGGATGGTGGCGCGAGGTTATACCGAGCGTCAGGTTCGCCGGCTCGTCGAGTGGTACATGCGCGTAAAACAAGCCGGCTGAGGCGGATGCAACGGTGGCCATGCACATTATCGACCGGCGGCTGAACCCGGGCAGCAAGAGTCTCGAGAACCGCCAGCGGTTTTTGCGCCGTGCCAAGGCGCTGGTGCAGGGTGCCGTCAAAAAATCGTCGCAGGACCGCGACATCAGGGATGTCCTGGAAGGCGGCGAGGTCAGCATTCCGGTCGATGGATTGAATGAGCCGCGCTTTCGCCGCGAGGGTGGCACCCGCGACATGGTGCTTCCGGGGAACAAGAAATTCATCGAAGGCGACGTGCTTCCGCGTTCGGGCGAGGGCAGCGGAAGATCGTCGGAGCCGGGCGAGGGCGACGGCGAAGATGCGTTCCGATTCGTTTTGAGCCGGGATGAATTCGTCGATCTGTTCCTCGACGATCTCGAATTGCCGGACCTCGCCAAGCGCAAGCTCGCCGAGGCGGAAAACCAGGGGCTGCATCGTGCCGGCTACGCGACCTCCGGATCGCCGGCCAATATTTCGGTGAGCCGCACCGTGCGGCTGGCGATGGCGCGGCGGGTGGCGTTGCGACGCCCGCGGCCGGAGGCGATTGCGGAACTCGAGGCGGAAATCGCCGAGTGCGACGAGGCACGCCGCGCCGAATTGCTGGCGCAACTCGAGGCCATGAAGGCAAAGGTTCGCCGGATTCCGTTCATCGATCCGATCGACATCCGCTATCGCCGCTTCGAGACCATACCGAAGCCGGTAGCCCAGGCCGTGATGTTCTGTCTGATGGATGTCTCCGGCTCGATGACCGAGCACATGAAGGATCTGGCCAAGCGTTTCTATATGCTGCTCTACGTGTTTCTGAAGCGGCGCTATCGTCATGTCGAAATTGTCTTCATTCGCCATACCGACCGCGCGGAAGAGGTCGACGAAGATACGTTCTTTCACGGCCCGGCTTCGGGCGGCACCCTGGTGTCGAGCGCGCTGCAGGCGATGCACGACATCGTCAGGTCGCGGTTTCGTCCGGCGGACTGGAACATCTACGCCGCCCAGGCCTCCGACGGCGACAATTCCCACTCCGATGCAGCGGTCGCCAGCCGGCTGCTGACGGAAATGATTTTGCCGGTCAGCCAGTTCTTTGCCTACCTGGAGGTCGGCGAGACCGGTGGCAGCACGTTCGATATGCCGGATTCATCGCTCTGGACCCTGTACCAGCGGCTCCGCGCCGATGGAGCGCCGCTGTCAATGCGCAAGGTCAGCAACCGCAGCGAAATATTTCCGGTGTTCCAGGATCTGTTTCACCGTCGGAGCAAGCAGGAGAAGGCTGCGCCATGACCGCGACCGCCGAGCGCCTGTTTGAGGGGGCGGACTGGGACTTCCAGAAGCTGCAGCGCATCCACGATGCTTGCGAGGAGATTGCGCGATCTGAACTGGGGCTCGACGTCTATCCGAACCAGATCGAGGTCATAACCGCCGAGCAGATGCTGGACGCCTATTCATCGGTCGGCATGCCGCTGTTCTACAAGCATTGGTCGTTCGGCAAGCACTTTGCCCATCACGAAGCGTTCTACCGCAAGGGTCTCATGGGCCTTGCCTATGAGATCGTGATCAACAGCTCGCCGTGCATCTCCTATCTGATGGAGGAAAATACCGCGACCATGCAGACGCTGGTGATCGCCCATGCGGCGTTCGGCCACAATCACTTCTTCAAGAACAATTATCTGTTCAAGCAATGGACGGACGCCGAGGGAATCCTCGATTATCTCGATTTCGCCAAGAGCTACGTGGCGCATTGCGAGGAGCGCCACGGCCGGCTCGCCGTCGAACAGACGCTGGATGCCGCGCACGCCCTGATGTCGCATGGAATCGACCGCTATCCGGGCAAGAAGAAGCTCGATCTTCGCGCCGAGGAAAAGCGCGCCGGGGACCGGCGCCTGCACGAGGAGACGGCGTTCAACGACCTGTGGCGCACCGTTCCGGTCGGCCCGGTCAAGAGCGAAGCCCTGCTGAGCACCGAACGGCGCCGCAAGCTGCTGGGACTGCCGCAGGAAAATCTGCTGTATTTCCTCGAAAAGACGGCGCCGCGCATGCAGTCCTGGCAGCGCGAATTGCTGCGGATCGTACGGCACATCGCCCAGTATTTCTATCCCCAGAGCCAGACCAAGGTCATGAACGAGGGTACTGCGACCTACGTGCATTACCGCATCATGACCCGGCTGCACCAGCAGGGCCGTATCAGCGACGGTAATTTCCTTGAGTTCCTGCAGTCGCACACCAATGTGGTGTTCCAGCCCGACTTCGACGATCCTCGCTTTTCCGGATTTAATCCCTACGCGCTGGGCTTTGCCATGATGCAGGACATCGAGCGCATCGTCACCAATCCTGACCAAGAGGACCGCGACTGGTTTCCGGATATCGCCGGGACCGGTGACGTGATGGCGGTGCTGCGCGATATCTGGGCCAACTATCGCGATGAAAGCTTCATCAGCCAGTTCCTCAGCCCGCGGCTGATGCGGCGCTTGCGGATGTTTCACCTGCATGACGATCCGGAGGAGCGTGCCGGGGTCAGGGTCGATGCCATCCACGATGAACGCGGCTATCGTCGCGTGCGTCGTGAACTGGCGCGGCAGTATGACGTTGGGTACATCGACCCCAATATCGAAGTCGTCGACGTCGACCTCGCCGGCGATCGCCGCCTGATGTTGCGCCATGCCGTCGTCAAGGGTGCGCAGCTCAACGAGGCGGACGCCAGGCGCGTGCTGCAGCACCTCGCCAATCTCTGGAGCTATGATGTATCGCTGGTCGAGGTCGACGCTGCCGACAAGGTGCTCAGGGAGCACGTGGTCAGTCCGCGCGCGATCGCCGCGGCGGCCTAAGGTACTGCACCTTTCATCGCCCGACGATGGCGTACAAATCGGGCCATTGACGCGTCACGCAGCCGTCGGCAAGCGTTAGAGAAGTGTTAACCATATTTTTGTCTATTCGGACGCAGGCGCGGCTTCAGCTTGCGAGTTCAGGATGACAGAAACGACGACAGTCGAAAACCGGATCATTCTGGGCGATCCGGTGCCGCGGTTCAGTGCGCCTCTGGTCACCGGCGGCTCGTTCGACCTGCATGTCAGCGCCGGCCGCTGGGTGGTGCTGAGTTTCCTGGGATCGCCGGCGGATCCGCGGGCGCAGGCCGAACTCGCCGGCCTCTTGAGCCAGACCGAGCTGTTCGGCGACGACCACATGGTGGTCGGCTGCGTCTTCACCGGGCGGCCCGATGACGTCGCTAAATATGCCGGGCTGGGCAGCAACGGGCTGTTCTTCCTCGCCGATTATGACGGCGCCATCAGCCGCTCGTTCGGGGCGCTCGCGATGCCGCGCACCATCGTGCTGGACCCGATGTTGCGGGCGGTCGCCGATATCGCCTGGGATTTCGCCGGCGGGCACGCCGAAACCGTGCGCGGCGTGCTGCGCAACCTTCCGGCGGTAGACGACTCCGCGGGGGTTCCGATGTTCGCGCCGGCGCTGATCGTGCCGCGGGTCTTCAGTTTCGAGCTCTGCGATTTTCTCACCCAGTTCTACAACGACCAGGGCGGCGTGGATTCCGGCTTTCAATTCGACATTGACGGCAAGACCACCACGCTGTCGAATTGGAGACTGAAGCGCCGCAGCGACGTCGTCGTGTCGGCGCCGGAGGCGCGCGATCTGATCCGCAGCCAGATCGTGCGGCGGCTGCTTCCGGAGATCGAACGGTTTTTCCAGTTCAAGGCCACGCGAATGGACCGCTACATCGTCGCCTGCTACGACAGCGAGGTCGGCGGCCACTTCCATCGCCATCGCGACAACGTCAATGCCGGCGCGCAGCACCGGCGGTTTGCGGTCTCCATCAATCTCAACAATGATTTCGACGGCTGCGAGCTGATGTTTCCGGAATTCGGCCGCAAGGTCTACCGGCCGCCGGAGGGCGGCGCGCTGGTGTTCTCCTGCGGCGCGCTGCACCAGGTGACTCCGGTCACCCGCGGTCGCCGCTATGCCTTCCTGGCGTTCCTCTACGGCGAGGAAGACGCCGCAAGGCGCGAAGCCAACAACGCCAGGCTGCATGCCGGCGAGCGGCAATATCAGCCAAACCACGACCGGCTGTTTCCGGAGGAGACCGCGGCCGAAGCCATGCTGGCGCCGGCCTAGCCGCGCACACTTTCCTGGTGCGTGGGCTGGTCAGCGCGGTTCGCCCTTCGCCTTGCTCCGCCGACGCAGCGGATCCAATCCGCACTGGCCTTGGCTCCGACGCCGGCCTATCGTCATCTTATGCGTCTTAAATCCAGCCTATGGGTGGCGGCCTATCTGCGCCGCTGCCAAACCGAGGGCATCTTCGGCGCGGTCCGCCGGCGCGGTGCCGAAGAGGCCGGCGCGGTGTTCGTCAAGGTCGCAACGCTGGATGGCAATGCCATCCTGTACGCGCCGGCGCCGCAGACGGTCTATGACGACAGCAGGCCGATCGAGCGGATTTTCGCGGCCACGTCGCCCGGGCCGGTGCCGGAAGCCGTTGTGGAACAGCAACTCGCCAGGGAGATCCGTTTCGATCCGGACCTCTGGATTGTCGAGACCGAGGACCGGGCAGGACGGCATTTTCTTGATCTTGCGCGGGCCTAGCGTGTTTCAGCCAACCGTTAATGCGCGCCGATGGCGGATTTCGTGGATACCGGTTCGCGTCAACAAAACGCGTCGAGGTAAAGACTATCGCCCCGAACCCCGCGAACCGCTGCGCGGGACGATACCGGTCTCCGGCGCCGCTCCGGGGTGGGGCTGGCCGGGCGCCGAGCGCACGCGATGGCGCTCGTCGTCATACAGCCCGGGCCGGTATTTGGCGCGGGTCACCGCCGTGGTCGAACCGCGCCAGGCCGCCAGCATGATCAGGGCGGATCGTTCGCTCAACCTGTCGTACAGCCGTGAAAGCCGGTAGACGGTGTTGACGGAAGATCCGATGGCCGGATTGAGGAACAGCAGGATCCGCTGGAAGATCGCGCTGGGCATGTTCAGTGCCCTGGCTGCACAAGCCAGCGGCTCGCCGCCGGGATCGTTGACAAGCTGCGCGGCGACTCGCGCCGGTAATATCAGCGCTTCGCCGAGTTCCAGCGTGAAATTTTCGATGTCGGCGGCGAACGCGGCCATCTCCAGTGTCTCGATGGCGCGGGCGGCGCGCGCCGCGGGAATTCGCGGCGAGGCCCGCAACGGCGTATCGGCGAGATTGTGCAGGATCAAAGCGCGTTCGCTGGCGCTGGCCCCGAAAAACATGTCGTTGATCTCGGCGGCGTCCTTCGGCTGCAGCGATAGCGTCGATGCCATCCGCAATTGCGCCTCGGTCGGCGCCTTGAACGGCGGCGCGGCGACGGACGGCGCCGCGATTTGATCGGCGGCCGCAAGGTGTCGATCGGACCCTTGGGGTTCTAGCCCGAGTTTCTTCAATATCGCTGATGGTGTGGCTGGATAGACCGCAAGCCGCGCCCGAACGGCGGCGCGTGTCGCGTCGTCGACCTGATCTATCAGGCGGGAGGTCAGTTCGACGAACTGCCGCGCTTCATCGTCGCTGTGCGCGCTGGCGTGAACATAGAGGTCGGTCAGGACCCGCAGCAAAGTGGGTCTGATATCGACGCCTTCGCGACGGGAGAGCGTCATCAAGCCGTCGAAGCCTGGAAATGCTGGAGCTGTGGTCATGTCCGGTACGCAACTGAGTAATCCTCGCGGCAGCCTAGTTCGGTTGCTTTAATACCGCGTTAAGGAAAACAGTCCGTGAACGCGCTCACCGGATTTCCGGGTTTTCGTGGCTTGGTCGCGGGCCCGGTTTTGCAGGGCGTCGAGGCGGTTCTGCGCTTTAAATTAAGATGCCGTTAACCACGTCCTGTTCTTAATGATGGCCTGTCGCCGACCAAATCATGTCGGAGCGGCAACCAGAGAGAGCTTAACATGGGCACCATCATTGAATTTCCGGCGGATGCGGCTTCGCGGCGGCCGGGCTCAACTGTGGATGGCGCTCCCCCCCGCGAGGGCATGGGTACCATCCTGATACTTCCCGTCGTCCGGATCGAGCGCGACACCGACGAAACCAAAGGTGGCAGCGGACCTCAGGAGGGAACGGCTCCGGGCCGCCGCCGTCGCCGCCGTACCTGAAAATCGGAATTGGATATTTTTGCCATGCCGGAGACGTGTTTTCCGATCCGGTCCAGATGGCAGTCGCCGTTCCCGCCATCGATGCTGAGCCTCGTTCTCATCGGCATGACACTCGGCGGCTGCAGCGGCGGCGATTTCGGCCGCAGCCGCCAGGATCTGCGCAACGACGACATGCATAGCTGGGTCGGCGCCGAGGCCACCGGCAGCGTTGGCCTGCATGCATCGCAATTCCAGCTCACCGACAATGAACGGCTGCTGCGCGATCTCGCCTATCCGCTGATCGAGCCGCCGCATTCGCGGCCGGCCTGGAAGAGCGTGTTTGGAGATTACAAGGCGATTGCCTCGCCCTGGCGGCAGGCGCCTGCGTTTGACCGCACCGCTTATGGGCGGCAGCTGATCGACGAGCCGCACCGCTCGGATTCGTCGCGTTATTCGCAACTGGTCGACGATGTGCGCGACGACATCACCCGGTTCGAGCCATTCTTCGCCGCTGCCACGCGTGTGATTGACCTTGACCGCAAGCGCGATGCCAGTCTTGCGCACGTCTCGGAGCTGTCGCCGCGCGAGCGCGCCGATGCCGTCGCCCGCATGGAAGAGAACAGCCTGATCGTGCGTTGGGTGCAGCAGTGCCTGGAGCGCAGGATCTCGTCCTACCGCTGGGCGCTGGAACGGCTGGTGATCCAGGCGCCGGACGGCATGGCAGCGGACGCCGACCGGTTGATCGGCGAACTCGCCGCGCGGACCGCAAATCCTCCGGTCGCGGCGCGGCCGGCGATCGCCCCGGCGCTCAGCGTCCGCGGCTGAGCCCGATGCCACGCGCTTGCCGGCCGACCGAGAAAGTGGCACGGCAGATATCGCGTCTGACGGCAAGCCGATGCAAATAACTATCGCTTGGGCGCCGGTTCGGTCTGCACCTTGCAGCTCGAGGCTGCCAGCGACGCCTGCGCCTGCGGCATCAGGCCGGGCTCCGGCGCCAGCGCCTTCAACACGATCAGCCCGGTTGCGGTCGGCGAATCGATAATCAGCCGGTCGGCCGCGGTCACGTCCTCGTCTTCCGGCAATTCGGCGTGTTGCGGCTCGGTCATGAGATCGAGTTCGATCACCTTGCGTCCGGCGGAGCGGTCATTGATGGCGTAATAGGCGACCTCGTTACGGGTGTAGAACGACACCGACGTATAGGCCTGGCTCACGGGAACTGTGAGTTTGATCGGTCCGCCGGACAGATCGTACCGGCAGATCGCCATCGCGAATGCCGGGTCCATGAAGGGCATCAGGACATTGCCGGGATCTGCTGGCGGCAGCGCAGTGACGGCGTTGAGCCTGGTGATCGCGGTCAGACGCGAATAGGCGTCCTGGGTCGCAATCCGCGGCAACGCCAGCACGCTGACCAGATGCACGACGCCGCCCAGCAGCACGCCCGCGATGATGGTGAACAACCAGCGGATCACGGGCACCCCACGGTCGCAATGGAAGGCATCGGCGCGTCACGCTGCGTCCGCGTCGCCACCCCGACCGGCGTATCGTAAAGCCGCAGCATCAGAGCATAGCGCTCGATCCCGCCGGTTGGGAGCCAGTTTCCAGCGCGCGATCGCGACGCAACCCGCACCTCGAACGCGCCGTCCGCGCCGCGGATGATTTCCTGGCTGGTGAAGCCGTATCGCTGCAGCGAATTCGCAACCAGATGCCCTTTGGCATCGTACAGCGTCAGCGTCCAGAATCGGGCGGGGGGCGTCACGCCGCTGACGACCACGTCGCAGCGTCCATCGAGCGGCCGCTTGCGGTCGTCCGTCGTCGCCGAGAACGCCACGCCGTCGCCGGCGCCGACCGGTAATTCACCGCTGCGGGCGATCGAGGCGCGGGAATAGGGATCGACATCGGCGGTGCCGGTCTTCGGCCGGGCGGTCCAGGCGCCGATGGTCAGGGTGCCGAGATCGGTGCCCCGCGTCGCCGTCATCCAGGTCGCGCCGAGGCCTACGACGGTAGCCAGAATCAGAGCCAGCAAGGTGATGAAGATCAGCCGCACGGGGGTCAGTTCTTGCGCGGCAAAGGCGCAGCCGCGCCGCCTGGCACCGCCGCCGCAAAGCTATCCGGGAAGGCGATCGCGCTCGACGATACCGGCTTGCCGGGGGCAAGCGGATCGTTCGACGCGGCGTTTCCCGCGGTCTTGGCGGCATCGTCGAGCATTTTTTCCACCTGGACCAGAATATCCGCGCCGCGTCTGGTCAGCACCGGCGGCGGTCCCGGCTTGATCTCCGGCGGCTTCGCCGCGCCGCTGGCCGCGACCGTCGTGGCCGCCGGGGCAGCCGGTTTCGGGCTCCCCGGATACCCGGCGATATCCTTGATCTCGACGCCCTGATGGGCTGCGGTCATGATGTCGTGCCAGGTCTGCGCCGGCAGCGCGCCACCGGTCATCCGGTTGGTCGGCGAGTAATCGTCATTGCCGTACCAGACCGCGCAGGTGAAGTTGCCGGTATAGCCGACAAACCAGGCGTCCCGATAGGCGTTGGTGGTGCCGGTCTTGCCGGCGGTCGGAATGCCGTCGAGCGCCGCGCGCCGCGCGGTGCCTTCGCTGACGACATGGCTCATCATGCCCACCATGTCGGAGGCGACCGATGCCGGAATCGCCTGCAGCGGCTTCTTGCCGTCGCGGTCGAACCGCCAGACCAGGTCGCCGGCGCCGGTGCGAACCTCCAGCACCGCGTGCGGCGTGACCGATTTGCCCTTGTTGGGGAAGGTCGCATAGGCCACCGCATGCTCGAGCACCGTGACTTCGTCGGCGCCGATCGGCAGCGACGGTGTATCCGGCAGCGGTGCCGTGATGCCGAAGCGGCGCGCCACCTCGACAATCTTGGCGCGGCCTCTCTTGGCCGCCTCCCACGGGTTTTTCGGATGTTCCTTAAGACCGATTGCGATCGACAGCTTTATCGGCACCACGTTGATCGAGCGGGTAATCGCCTGCGTCAGCGTGACCGAACCGGAGTAGGAGTGGCCATAATTTTGTGGACACCAGTTGCCCAGGCAGACCGGACCGTCAACCACGATCGAGTTCGGCGTGAAGCCGTTCATCAGCGCGGTCGAGTAGACATATGGTTTGAACGACGATCCGGGTTGCCGGTACGCGTCGACGGCGCGGTTGAACTGGCTGGCGCCGTAGTCGCGGCCGCCGACCATTGCGCGCACGCCGCCGTCGAGATCGGCGACCACGGTGGCGGCCTGGGTCGCGTGGTAGTCGCGGCCGAACTGGCGCAGCTGGTTTTCGATCGCCTGTTCGGCCGCGCGCTGCACGTTCATGTCGATCGCGGTGCGGACCACGAACACGCGCTCCGAATAGGATTTCGGAAAGGTGTCGACCAGCTTGCGCATTTCGTCGAACGCCCAGTCGAGATAGTAGTTCGGCGAATTCTCGTCACGGCGATCGACCGCGGTCGCTGGATTGCGCCGCGCGCCGAACACCTGGCCTTCGGTCATGAAGCCGGCGTCGACCAGGTTGTCCAGCACCACATTGGCGCGGGCGCGGGCGGCGGGCAGGTTGATGTGCGGTGCGTATTTGGTGGGCGCCTTGAACAGCCCGGCGAGCATGGCGGCTTCCGCGAGATTGACGTCGCGCACCGACTTGTTGAAATAGAAATGCGCGGCACCGTCGACGCCGAAGGTGCCGCCGCCCATATAGGCGCGGTCGAGATAGAGTTTGAGAATTTCATTCTTGGATAGCCGCGTTTCCAGCCAGATCGCGAGAAATGCTTCGTTGACCTTGCGCTCGATGGTGCGCTCGTTGCTCAAAAACAGGTTCTTCGCCAGTTGCTGGGTGATCGACGAACCGCCCTGGCGAACGCCACCGGCCTGCGCATTGGTCAGCAGCGCGCGGAAGGTGCCGGCAACGTCGATGCCGAAATGGTCGTAGAAGCGGCGGTCCTCGGTTGCGAGCGTCGCCTTGATCAGATTGTCCGGAAAATCCTCCAGCGGAATCGAATCATTGTGCTTGATGCCACGGCTGCCGATCGGGTTGCCGTAGCGATCGAGAAATGTCACGGCGAGATCGGATTTCTTCAGCCAGTCGTCGTCGGCGGTTTCGCGAAACGCCGGCACCGCGAGCGCCAGCATCAGGATCAGGCCGGCGAGCCCGATCGTGGCCGCTTCCGACAGCGGTTCGATGAATACCCAGCGCTTCCAGCGGCCGACATAGAAGCGGTCCATGAACGTCGAGTAGCGCTCATAGAGTTCGCGCGCGCCGACATAGGTCGAGAACAACGTGGAATCGAAGCGCGCGTCCAGATCGAGGCGGAAATGATTGATCCGTCTTTTCCAATGGTCTGGGATTATCTTGCGCACCTGGGCCCTTGGTTTGTTCGATCGCGCTCAAGCACCCGGCTGGGCACCGTCAGGACGTCATGCTGGAATGTTGCGGCAAACCCAAGGCGCTTTGGAGCGCCTGGGGGGACTCGGTGACTATCTAACCGAGCGGGGCCCATAAACCAATGGTGCGGCTGCGATTTCCGGCGGCAGGGCTAACGCTGCCGGGGGCATTTCCGCGACCGCCGACGCTTGCCGCTTGCACCCCGCCCGTCGCAGCCCCTAGAAGGGCTTTCGCGCACTTCCGCCCGGAAACCCCAGGGACCCATGACCGGACGCTCCCCACCCCCCTCGGATCAAGAGGGTTTCTTCTGGAAAACCAAGACGTTGGAGGAGATGTCCAGCGCCGAATGGGAAAGCCTGTGCGATGGCTGCGCGCGCTGCTGCCTGGAAAAGCTCGAGGACGAGGATACCGGCAAGATCCATTTCACCCATGTTTCGTGCAAGCTGCTGGATGCCGGGCTGTGCGCCTGCAAGGATTATGCGAACCGCTCCGATCTGGTTCCTGACTGCGTCAGGCTGACGCCCGCCAACGTCCGCACCCTGAACTGGCTGCCGCCGAGCTGCGGCTACAAGCTGGTGGCCGAGGGCCGGGATCTCTATTGGTGGCACCCGCTGGTTTCCGGTGATCCGGACACGGTGCACCAAGCCGGCGTCTCGGTGCGCGGTCGGGTGCAGGGAACCGAGAATGAGATCGCCGACGCCGATCTTGAGGATCACATCGTTCAATGGCCGGGGCTGTTGCCGAAGCGCGCCCGCCTCAAAAAGCGGCCACAATCCTGAACCGTCGGAGCTGCTGCCCCGGGACTGCCCGCACCTTATTCGAGACGGGCCAGCGATCACGCGATTGCGATGGCACCTTGGCGGGACGCACCCATGCGCGCAACCCGCTCCCGCGACGTGGCTTTACCCGCTAAATCACCAGCGAACCGCAATTTCCCGCCACGGCCTGACGCGCGCAAGACCCCCCGCCCCATGAACAAGTTCGAGCGGCAGAGCCGAGACCCGGCTGACCAGCAAACATTGCCGGAAGCGATCGCGCGCGAACTGCCGTCGCTGCCGGATGGGGTTATCGCGCTCAGCGATGCACCGCCGATCGCGCCGAAGCCGCCGCTGACACGGAGCGAAGTCCGCACCATCCTGATGAGCCTGCTGCTGACGATGTTTCTGGCGGCGCTCGACCAGACCATCGTGGCGACCGCGCTGCCGACCATCGGCCGGCAATTCCAGGACGTTTCCAACCTTTCATGGGTCATCACCGCCTATCTGCTGGCCTCGACCGCGGTAGCCCCGGTGTTTGGCACGCTCAGCGACATCTACGGCCGCCGCGGCATGATCATCGCAGCCCTGGGCCTGTTTATCGCGGGTTCGGTGCTGTGCGCACTGGCGCCGAACATGACCGTACTGATTCTGGCGCGCGGCCTGCAGGGGCTTGGCGGCGGCGGAATCATGCCGATCGTGCAGACGGTGATTTCTGACGTGGTGACGCCGCGCGAGCGCGGCCAGTACCAGGCCTATTTCAGCGCCGTATGGATGGCTGCGGGAATCGGCGGCCCGGTGCTCGGCGGCGTGTTCGCCGAAGACCTGCACTGGTCGATGATCTTCTGGATCAACCTGCCGTTGGGGCTGGTCTCGCTGGCGATGCTGCTGCCCAAAATGGGCAAGATTCCGGTGTTTCATCGCAGGCGCAAGGTCGACTGGCTCGGCGGCGTCTTGCTGATGGCCTCCGCGGTGGTGTTCATGCTGGTGCTCACCTGGGGTGGCAACCGCTATCGCTGGCTGTCGCCGACCATAATGGCGATGCTCGGTGCGTCCGTTGCTCTGACGCTTGCTTTTGTCCGGCATGCCGGCACCGCCAAGGAGCCTTTCCTGCCGCTGTCGCTGATGGGCGGAACGGTCGCTCCCTACGCATTGGCGGGCGGCGGCTGCGCGTTCGGCGCGATGCTGGGGCTGACCGTGCATCTGCCGCTGTATTACGAGGTCGTCTACCACCTCAGCGCCAGCGAGGCTGGACTGGCGCTGATACCGTTGGCTGCGGTTTCTACCGGTGGAGCCGCGATCGCCGGTCGGACCATGGCGCGCTCGAGACACTATAAGCTGGTCGCCATCATCGGCACATCGTGCGCGACATTGCTGGGAGGCGCGCTGGCGCTGACGACACTGCCGCTGTGGGGGCTATTGCTGTTGCTGTCGGTATTCGCGCTCGGCCTCGGAACAGTGTTTCCGGTCAGCGTGGTTGCGTTGCAGAATTCGGTGGCGCGCTCGCAGGTCGGCACCGTGACCGGCGCGATGAACTTCTTCCGCGCGCTGATGGCCTCGTTCATGGTGGCGGCGTTCAGCGCCATCCTGCTGATGGCTCTCGGCGCCGATATCTCGCTCGGCGGCGAGCATCACGGTCCGGTGAATTCGATTCCGGTCGCCGATATGATCATGGCCTTCCGATACGTATTTGGCGCTGCCGCCGCGCTACTCGCCTGCGCGGCACTTTGCATGATCCTGATGGAGGAAAAGCCGCTGGCCGGTCCGGCAACGCCGGTGGAGATGGCGGAGTAGGGCGGCCGGCCGCTCAGGACGGGCGCCGCCGGTCCGTCCGGATGCCTCGAAAGCTATCCATGCGCCCCGATTTGATCTAACAGCGGCCAGCAAATCTGACATCGACATCCGACAGGAGCCGGCCATGAGCAAACCCACCATCGAGCAGACCCGGATGGGAACCGAGGCCATCGCCTTCTGCATCGCACGGACCCTGATCGAGCGCGATCCCTCGCTCAAGGCGCCGATGCGTGCCAATCTGCGCAAGATGTGGGAACTGTTGGAGGAGCGTGAGGACCATAGCGCCGCCGACATGGTCGACACCATGATCAAGGCGCTGAACGATCCGGCGTTCTTCAAGCCGTGAGCCAGCGAGCGCGTTGACGGCTTCGGCCGATGCTCGTCCGAAGCTTCGCGCGAATGCAGCAGCATATTTTTACGCTCGAGCCGGCGCCCTTGTCATGCTGCTCGACTGTTTGAGCTCGGTGACCGGCGATCCGGTCTGTTGTATGCTGGCTTCGCCGGACGAGGCGGTCAGGGTCCCGGCCTCGACACCTCGGTTTCCTTGGAAGTGATGAACTCCAGCAGCACGGGCACGCCTTCCCTGGTTTTCTGGATGCCGCGCCGGATTGCAGCAACAATGTCTTCCGGTCGTGAGACGCGCTCGCCATAGCCGCCGAAGGCCCGCGCCATGGCGGCATAATCGCCGGAGATATCGGTCGAACGGTATTTTTCGGTCGAGATTGGCATCACCTTCAATTCGATCGCCATGCTGAAATTGTTCAGCAGCACCGACATGATCGGAATGCGCTCGCGCACCGCGGTTTCGAAATCCATCCCGGTGAAGCCAATTGCGGCGTCGCCCCAGACATTGATGCAGAGCTTGTCCGGCCGCGCCAGCTTGGCGCCCATCGCAAGCCCCAGCCCATAGCCGAGCTGGGTGGTCTTGCCCCAGCCTAGATAGGACAATGGCTCGACCGACTTCCAGAACGGCGACAGCTGATCGCGCGGGCTGCCGGCATCATGGGTGATGATGGTATTGCTGATGTCGACCGTGTGCTGCAAATCCCACAACACCCGATAGGGGTTCAGCGGCGCGTCATTGTTGGTCAGCTTCGGCATCCATTTGGCGAGCCATTCGGCATGCGATGCCGCGATCTCGGCGGCGACGCTGGACGCATCGCGGTCGGATGTGACGGTCCTGCCAATCTCTTCCAAGAGAGCGTCGAGCACCAGTCCGGCATCGCCGACCAGCCCGATCTGGGCCTCGACATCCTTGTTGAGATGCGCGGGATCCAGCGTCGAATGGATGATGGTCTTGCCCTTGGGCATGGCGACGCCGAACGACGTTTCCGTGAACGAGCAGCCGATGCCGAAAATGACGTCGGCCTGGGCCAGGAATTTCGGCACCGCGCGCGGCACCGCCAGACCGCCCGAGCCGAGCGAAAGCGGGTGCGTTTCCGGAAACGACGACTTGCCGCCGAGGCTTGTGGTGACCGGGATGGCGAGCCTTTCGGCCAGTCGCCGCAGCTGCGGCCAGGCCCTGGCATAGTGCACGCCCTGTCCGGCGTAGATCACCGGCTGCTCGGCGGCGATCAACTTTGCCGCCGCTTCCCTGACATGCGCGGGGTCGGCGCCGTATCGGGTGCGCAACACCGGGGTATAGTTCAGCGGTTCCGGCACCTCCTCGTTCCACATGTCGGCCGGGATCTCCACGATCACCGGTCCGCCGCGGCCGTTTTTCAGCTTGGTAAAGGCGCGGCGGAAAATGTTGCCGACCTCAGCGGCGTTGTTGATCGGCTCGGCCGACTTGGCAAAGGCCTTCATGGTCTGGCTCGAATTGAAGTTCGGCTCGATATTGGCGAGCCGCCGTGCATAGCCCATCGGCAGCACCAACACCGGCACCGACTCACCGTAGCATTGCGCCACACCGCCCATGGCATTTTCCGCACCGGGACCGTGCTGCATGCAGAAGGCGCCGATGCTGCGCCCGGAGCTGACCCGGGAAATCGCATCCGCCATGTGGAGCCCGATGCGTTCCTGCCGCACCATCACCGGGCGGATATCGGCCTTGGCTGCGTATTCAATGAGATGGTTGACCGGATAACCGCAGAGAATTTCGATTCCCTCGCGCCTCATGATTTCCGCAATGGCGGCGCCGAGTTTCATGGCGAGACCTCCCGAGCATGAAGCCGATATTGGGTTCGGCCTATCAGGGGTAGTTGGAACAGGAAACCATCGATCCGTAAAGCGCGCCGGTGTTCCGCGGCCGGTTGGCCGACGCTTGCTCCCGTTGGGTCAGCGCCCCCGAAACGACGGCGATTGCGCCGCTCCATCCCGGGGGCGATGTTCGGGCGGGCTATCGCGGGCGGCCGCGGCGGGCCAGTACAGCGGCCATCAGACCGAGCAGATAGTCACTTACGGAGCGGACGGGGTTCTCCAGTGATTCAAGGGCGCGCTGCTGTTCGGCCTGGTCGCCCAGCACGGCGATGAAGTTTGGCCTCAATCGTCCCTCCTGCGCCGACATGTCTGCTCACCAAAAAGGAGGCACCGATCCGATCATGATGCGTGGCCGACGCGAAGCCGGAGTTAATGTATCGGTTGGCATTAATACCAAATCCGGCGCAGCGATTTTTTCGAATATGAGGCGCCGCTGCTGTCGCCAATGTGGTATCGGGCAAAAACAAATTCCGGCTTTAACCGATCGTTGAGCGTGTTCGTCAACACGCTGGCAACCAGTGGCGGCCTAGGTTCAGCCCGAGCCCGGCACGGAAGAATCCCGTGACGCGTCGACAGGAGTTGTCAAATGCGCCGGCTGGTTGCAAACTTCCTCAGCGACAAATCCGGTGCCACCGCGATCGAATACTGTCTGATCGCCTGCGGGATCGCGTTTGCGATCATCGCCACGGTGCAGGGCATCGGCCCCCAGCTCAGCGCCAAATTCACATCGGTCAACAGCTCGCTGAAGTGAGACGGGGCCTGCGGCCGGCCGACGGATCGCCCGTTCAAATTTTCCGTTGACCGTGGTTCAGCGCCCGCATCATGCCGATGCGCGCGAACATCAGCCAGCCGCCGCCGGATTCCGCGGCCTTGATCAAGTTCTCGATCGCGACCTGCCAACGCTCCTGCTGCTGAAGGTCATGTGACAGCTTCATGACATGGTCGGCGGCGCTCTGCAGGGTCGCGAGCTCGCCACCGCCGCGCAAAGCGATTGGTGCATCGAACGGCGTCGACCATGGCATCTTAGGCCAGACAGCAGACTAGGCGCGGGCTACCGGCCCGTCCGGCGTCCACGGAAATGATTGCGCGCCGCCGCGACGGCAGTCGCACTATCCCGCCTTCTTCGATCGGGCGGCCGGGCGGGCGGCCTTTTCCGCCTTTTTCGGTTCCGGCATTTTCGTTTCTTCCTTGGCGTTGCGCTTGCCGCTGATCGGCAGCAGCAACTCGCGCTGGCCGGGGGCGGCCTTGCGCGGTTTTTTGCCCCTGGTCGGGGCGGCAGCTGCAGGTTGCTTCTCGTTGGCGAGGCTGCGCTTAAGCGCGTCCATCAGGTTGATGACGTTGCCGCCGGATCTTGGCGCGGCTTTCGCTGTGATCTGCGCGCCCTGTCGTTTCCGATTGATGAGATCGATCAGCGCGGATTCGTAGCGGTCCTCAAACCGGCCGGGCTCGAACGATCCGGATTTCTTCTCGACGATGTGCTTGGCCAGATCCAGCATGTCCTTGGTCACCTTTACATTCTGGATGTCGTCGAAATACTCCTTCTCGCTGCGCACCTCATAGGGGTAGCGCAGCAGGGTTCCCATCAGGCCCTTGCCGAGCGGTTCCAGCGCGATGATGTGCTCGCGGTTGGTCAGCACCACGCGGCCGATCGCCACCTTGTTCATGCTGCGGATGGTTTCGCGGATCACCGCGAAAGCGTCATGGCCGACCTTGCCGTCGGGCACGAGATAATAGGGGCGGATCAGATAGCGGTTGTCGATGTCGGTTTTGGGCACGAACTCGTCGATCTCGATGGTGTGGGTCGATTCCAGCGCGATGTCGTCGAGCTCGTCCTTCGAGACCTCGATATAGTTGTCAGTATCGACCTTATAACCCTTCATGATGTCGTCGGCGGGAACTTCCTCGCCGGTCTCGGCGTCGATTTTTGCATATTTGATGCGATGTCCGGTCTTGCGGTTGATCTGGTTGAAGCTGACTTTTTCGGTATCCGACGCCGCCGGATACAGCGCGACCGGGCAGGTCACGAGCGAAAGGCGCAAAAAACCCTTCCAGTTGGCACGGGGGGCCATGGCATACTCCGGAACGCAACGCGCGATCGCCGACGATAGCACCAGGGAGCCGGGATTCAAGCTGATCGGGCCGGGAATCTCTCAACGGCCTTAACCGTGCCGGCGGGTGGCAACCTGGGGGCGGGCCTGATTCCGACACACCTCAGCGCGGCCCCAAAGCCTGGAACATCAGCCGAATTGATGCGTTGGCCCTGATATTTCGCGCCGCAAGGCATTCTCGCCATTCAGGAATCGAGGCCACCATGGCAACAAAACAGGAGCGCCGGATCGTCGAAACCCCCACCGAGGCACGCCAGGGCGAGCCTGGGCCGTCGGTGCTTGCCCTGCTCACGGTATCGACCGGGCTTGCGATTCTGGTACTTGGTGTCGTCTGGTTCGTTTTCTTCCGGACTTGAGGCATTTAATAAGAAACGCCAATCGATCTTGGCACAGATTCTGCTCTTGCCTATCGACATCATGACGCTTTTTGGGTCGGGAACCAAACATCAGAAGTCGGGAAATTAGTTGCCTGATTTGTACCGCATGACATTTTTGGATCAGGCGGCGTAGCACGTTCGTCGCATTTTTCAGTTTCTATCACCAAGATTCTGCCGAGAATAAGGGGTGCAAATGAGTTGCCGTTTTTCGGCTCAGCGCGATGAGCGCTCGCGGATTGAAGAGACAAATCGCAGATTCGACTTGTTGCTTTCGAAAATCAGGAAGGACCGCGTTCAGCTCGCTGTCCAAGTCGCGGAATACAGTTTATTTCGTCAAGCGTCGGTGCGCAGGAGATATATTCCGACGGTTAGATTGGGCGATCTTGCGCCTTGGGACAAACAAAATGTCTTCCCTGACCATTGCCGTTAGCGCCGCACCAATCTTTCGATTCGGCTGAGGAGTGCGGGGTTTAGCCTTATCGGCGAAGGCCTTATTCACGGGCAGCGCAATCGTTCCATTAATTTCGCTCATTGATGGATCAAAGTGTCAGCAGCAATCGTTAATATGTAGCGGCGCGGCCCCAACATGGTTACACGACGCAATGGACTCGGATAAGTGAATGAATCCCGCACCATGAAAAAGCGAATGAAGTTGGGCAAATTGGACCTGAAATCGCTGTCCATTGATGAGTTGTGGTCGCTTCATGAAGAAGTCGGGACGACGTTGTCCGACAAGATTAAGGTAGAAAAACGCGCACTCGAGGAGCGTCTCGCGCGCCTCAACACCGGACCGACCGCAAAAGCGCTGCCTACGCGCGCTTCCCTGAAGGTTCGCGAGCGCCGCAAATACCCGCCGGTGCTGCCTAAATTCCGTAACCCTGGGAACCCGTCGGAAACGTGGGCTGGAAGGGGCAAACAGCCGCGGTGGCTGGTAGCGGCGATCAACGCAGGCAAGAAGGCGAATGATTTTCTGATCACTCGTCCCAAGCGCCAAGCCCCAGCCAAACGTCGCCCGGCCTAACATCGGGGCCGCGATATACCAACCAGCCGGCGCGCGTGTTTCGTCTGGTCAAATTGCGGAACGAATAATGCGAACTTGACCTGCCACTGAATTTTTCCACCAGATGGAGTTAGAGTCCGGCCCTGACGAAGGACGGACTGATGAAGCGAGCAAGGTTTACGGAAGAGCAGATCATTGCGGTGCTGAAGGAGCACGAGGCTGGGGCCAAGACGGCTGACCTTGCCCGGAAGCACGGCATCTCCGAGGCGACGCTGTACAACTGGAAGGCCAAGTACGGTGGAATGGACGTCTCTGAGGCCAGGCGTCTTAAGGCGCTCGAGGAGGAGAACGCGAAGCTGAAGAAGCTTCTGGCCGAGCAGATGCTGGATGCTGCCGCGCTCCGGGAGCTCCTCTCAAAAAAATGGTAGGGCCCGCCGCCAAACGCGCCGCAGTGGCGCACCTGCAGGACACGATGGGCCTGTCGGAACGGCGGGCCTGCTCGATCATCAGCGCGGACCGGACCATGATCCGTTACCGCTCCCGCCGGCCGCCGGACACGGAGCTTCGTGGCAGGCTGCGCGAGCTTGCCAATGAACGCCGCCGGTTCGGCTATCGCCGGCTGTTCATCCTGCTGCGGCGGAAGGGCGAGCCGTCAGGAATCAATCGCATCCACCGGCTTTATCGGGAGGAAGGGCTCGCGGTCCGCAAGCGGCGCGCGCGCCGCAAGGCTGTGGGCACTCGGGTGCCGATCCTGGTGGAAGCAAGACCAAATGCGCGCTGGTCGCTCGATTTCGTTTATGACCAGTTCGCCAATGGACGGCGCTTCCGTGTCCTGAACATCGTCGACGGTGTCACCAAGGAATGTCTGGGCGCAATTCCTGACACCTCGATCTCCGGCCGACGGGTGGCGCGGGAGCTCACGGCGATCGTTGCGCGGCGCGGCAAGCCGGACTCGATGGTCTCCGATAACGGCACCGAGTTTACCTGCAACGCTATGCTGGCCTGGAGCAAGGAGACCGGTATCGACTGGCACTTCATCGCGCCAGGCAAGCCGATTCAGAACGCTTTCGTCGAGAGCTTCAACGGCCGGATGCGCGACGAGTTCTTGAACGAGACGCTGTTCTTCGACCTCGACGATGCTCGGACCCGGATCGCCGCCTGGGTCGCCGATTACAACGGCGAGCGACCGCACTCCTCGCTGCAATACCAGACGCCGGCGGCCTACGCCGCCACATTCACCGCAACGGACGATCGGCTGCGCAACCCTGACCAGCTCCGCCGATCGTCCGTTGCTTCACCCACGCCGCAAGGCGTAAAATCCCCCGGAACTCTAATCGCCGCCGGTTGAAAGTTCAGTGGCAGGTCAAACTAACTCAAGCTTGATTGCCGCGAGGCTCTTCAGCCAATGGCGCTGGCTGCCGGCGGCCTAAAGTGACCTCGCCGGCCGCATCAAGCTGCACAAATTTTTCGGCGAATGGTAAAAATATCGGCGTTTGAGATCATGATGTCGTCACAACTGAGGAGTGAAAAAGCAGGGCAGGAGGCGATTGAAGGGACCTTGTATGTTTCCCGTCCTGGTTTTGCTGTTTGTATTTGTCATGGGCTTTTGTTCTGGGTTCGCGACGCGCGCCCGTCTGTCGCAGAAGCGCCGGATGCGGCATAGGATGTACGCACCGTATAATTCGAAATCACCGGCCGCGACATTAGGTCGTGCTCGCAGGGCTTTTTGACTTTCTGCGACACGCCGCAGCAACCCTCGGTCGAGCTTGACTTGAGCCCGCGCAGCCAGCCTGGGATTTCACTGGGCGTGACCTGACGTACGGGGATTTATTGCTCGACGGTTTTGGTTGCCGTTTTTAAGGCCTGATAGCCTTGATTTTAGGCAGCCTGGACAGCTAACATATTTACAGAAGCCAAGGAGTAGCTTCGCCAGTGGCCGCCCGGCTCCCTTCATTTTTCCATGTCGGGGCTAGCGACCTGCATCCAGTTCAACCGGTTTAGGATAAATCACGCTTTACGTTGCAGGGTTGAGATCCCGCTCTATGATATCAAGAGATTGGCGTACGCGGTGTTTTTAGGGACCGCGTTGAATTATTGTCTCGTTCTGGTCTTAGGCAACAATATTGTTTCGGAGCAGTCTGATGGGCTGGTTTGCAGTTCTGGTTTTTATTGTTGTCGGGATTCCCGTCGTTGCCTGGGCCTACCGTCGGCGCCTCGATGTTCTGACGGGGCCCTGGATCTCCAACGAAACGTCACGGCATGACTGACCCCAAGGACCATTCACCGCGACGGTATTTCGTCGACAGTCAGGGGCGGCGCGTTCTGATCGGGTTGACAGTTGAGGAGACTCTTGAATTCGAGACGCTCGATAACTTGCCGGCGCTTGACGACAGTGGAAATCACGTGGCCTGGGACGATAACGGCATCCCGACCACCACGCGGGAAAAGCGCTGGCTCGAGCTTTACAGCAAGCATGACGACGGCTGGAGACAGTGGATGGTCGAAGCCTACGCCGACCGCCGCAACAGTTTAGCCTTTGTTAACCAAGATAGAGTGATTTGAAGTGTCTTGCGCTCCACGACCATGGCTTTGGACCGGACATAGATAGATGTTTCAGCTATTTTTGCGGGCCCGCGCCCACGGCCTGTTTAAGGCCGAGCCGAACTATCGGGGTTTTAAGGCCCGTTCAGCGGAGCGCGATGCCGAAACCGACCGGTCGCGCGTCGGCGCCATCCTGGCCGCAATTGAAGACGCGCTGCATGCAGCAGAGCTGGAACAGTTGGGGCTTAACGGTCGGGTGGAAGATGTGCTGGCCCGCGCCGCCGTGACCATCGGCAATGGCACCGACGAATACCTGGAGCGGGAGCCGCTCGACAGCCACCATCAGGACCTGTTCGGTGCCGAGATTTCCAACGGGCAACGGCGCCTCAAGGAACTCGCCATAACGATCACGCATTTCAAGTTCTTGAAAGCGGCGTTGCTGAGCAGGTTTCCGGATTACAAGCCATCCGCGCCTAGCGAGTAGGGCGATTTATCCGAAAGTCGACCCAATATTCGTCGTTCCATTCTTCAACAGGCCATCGCGACGGCGCTGGATCGCAGCAGGGCGAGCCCCGTCGCGGAAAGCAAGCGCTTCGTGGTCCGCCAGGCGGGCCTTGATCGAAGTTAGCGAATGGCCGGTGCGGCCGGCGTTGGCTTGGCTCGGCCATAATCCTTGCCGTCCCAAGGCCGATCCGGGGACTCTTTGGCAAGCCGATCGACCTCTCGCGCCCGATCGGCCTTGATTTGTTCTCTTACGGTCAATCCCGTATCGCTGTTGCAGTCCCTGCAGGGGATCTGCTCCGCGTATGCTCTTGCACTGATGGAAACAGTTGCGATGAGAACCGCGCCGGCCAGCAGTGGGACATTGACCATGAGTTGCAGTCTAGCCGGATACTGCCGGGGGCGCCAGCTTGGAATGGGCTATCCCTCATCACGAACGACGCATTTACCAATTCCTGCCAACATGGCTTGGGATGGACATTACCTGATGGCTTGCCAGCATGCCGCAGATTTGGATGACATATGGCGAGATTGCAGGCCTGCTCGGCTGCGACGAAAGCCAGGCGCGCGCCCATGCCGCGGCGCGGTCTCTGGACCGGAAGAAAAGTCGCGACGGTTTCACCCGCGTGAAACTGGATCCGCACTGCATGGCGCTGTTTTTTGCAAGGATACGCGGCCCCAACGCTGATCTCGACCGCGCCATTCTCGAGCTATGGGAAGTCCACGGCGAGTTGGCTCGAAATGCCCCCAGTCGTTCGGTGGCGCGTTAGTTAGTTTCATCAGGGAACATCGCCGCCGTTTGCTAGGATTTCCCCGAAGCAGCCTAACTGTCGACTTGCCCGTTGCCTGGAGCACGCCCAACGCTTTCGTAACGAAATCCCTGTGCGGTAACTTCGTCAGGTCGATAGATGTTGCGAAGATCGATGATCACGGGGCAGGCCATTTCACGCTTCAACCGGGCCAGGTCGAGCGCGCGGAACTGTTCCCACTCGGTTACGATGACGAGCGCATCGGCCCCTTCGGCGCAGCTGTAGGGCCCGTCGCAATAAGAGACTTCCGATAGCTCGGTCTTGGCCTGCTCCATGCCTTCCGGATCATATGCGCGTATCCTGGCGCCCAGGTCCTGAAGCGCCGTAATCAGGGGGATCGAGGGCGACTCCCGCATGTCATCGGTATTCGGTTTGAAGGTGAGGCCCAGGATACTGATGGTCTTGCCGCGCAGGCTGCCGCCCAACGCTGCAGCCACCTTCCGGGCCATGGCGCGCTTGCGGCTTTCATTGACCGCCAGCACCGCTTCGACAATACGCATCGGGGCCTGGTAATCTTGCGCAGTCTTGATGAGTGCGCGGGTATCTTTTGGAAAACACGACCCTCCGAAGCCCGGTCCGGCGTGGAGAAATTTCGAACCGATCCGATTGTCCAGCCCGATACCGCGGGCGATTTCCTGAACATCTGCACCGACCTTTTCGGCCAGATCGGCGATTTCGTTGATGAAGGTTATCTTGGTGGCGAGAAACGCATTGGCCGCATATTTGATAAGTTCGGCGGTGCGGCGGTCCGTGAACATGATCGGAGCCTGGTTCAGATACAGCGGCCGGTAGATCTCCGCGATGGTCTTTTTCGCACGCTCGTCACTGGTTCCGACGACAATTCGATCGGGGTGCTTGAAGTCGCGGATCGCCGCCCCTTCGCGCAGGAACTCCGGATTTGAGGCGACCGCGACGTCGGCCGATGAGTTCGTTTCGTGAATCAGCCTCTCTACTTCATCGCCGGTGCCGACAGGCACGGTCGATTTGGTGATGACAACGGTGAAGCCGCCGATCGCGCGGGCGATTTCACGCGACGCCGCGTAAACATAGCTCAGATCGGCGTGACCGTCGCCACGGCGCGACGGTGTCCCGACCGCGATGAACACCGCGTCTGAGTTGGCCACGGGCACCGCAAGATCGGTTGTGAAATCAAGTCTTCCGGCGCGCACATTGACTTCCACCAGGCGGTCGAGATCCGGCTCGAAGATGGGAATTTCACCGCGCTGAAGGGCGGCAATCTTGTCGGCATCCTTGTCGACGCAGGTAACCTGATGTCCGAAGTCGGCAAAGCATGCCCCGGAGACAAGGCCAACATAACCTGTCCCGACCATCGTTATTCGCATGTGAAATGCAACCTCAGCAAGGAACTGCCAAGCCGATCGAAATGACGGGTGAACCGGAAGGTCAAGGCCGATATCCGAAACCTACTCCGGAAAATTCTGCCTCTCGAAGCGCGCATGGATTTTCACGGCTCCCTGGCTCAGCGAACCGCCGGCTCGGGGAGAGGGCGCGTGCCCTGGCCAAAGTCCTTGCCGTCCCAGGGACGGCCGGTGGACTCTTTGGCCATGCGTTCGACGTCACGCGCTCGGGCGGCTTTGATCTCTTCTCTGATCGTGAGACCGGTCTCGGCGCTACAGTCTTTGCACGGCACGGAAGCCGCGACGGCTGCGGAACTGATGCAGGTCCAAGCCAGGAGACCCAATAGAAACGATGCCAATGCTCTCGCCATTATTTGTGCATAGCAGCATTTTGCCGGTTGCACCAGCCACTTGATGCACGACCCACCCGAGGAAGTGGATACCAAGTTGCGTCACACAGGTTTCCGATTGGCGGATTATCTGCAATGATTTCATCAAGAACCCGCGTTTCCAGCGTATCGCTGTCAACATGCGGTAGGGATGCGGGTCAGCTACTTTGCTTCTGCTGTGACCTACTTCGGGAAAAATAGGAGCTTACCGTGTCCATCAAACTCAACTTTGCCGGCGCCGGGATCACGTTGATCTGCCTTTGCGCGATGCCGCCGAGCGCATCGGCAATTACGGCTGAAGTCGCGCATGCCTGCGATGCGCTTGTTGCAAAGTCGTTTCCGCCGCGCGAAGTCGGAAATCCGGCGGCCGGCAGCGCGAAAGGCACCGCCCAGGACCAGCGCGCTTTTTTTGAAAAATGTGTGGCCAACGGCGGCAAGATGGACAGCGAACCCGCCAAGGACACGAAGTCGAAATGAACCAGCGTTACCCGGCTATTCTGCCGGCGCGGCCTGGGGCGATCGACCGCGCTGGAAGTAGGCTTGCGCAAAGCGTGCGAGCAAAATACCTGCGCACATTCCGACGGCATCGACGACAAAGTCTGCCAATCGCGCGTGTCTTGTCGACAACGGGATCTGCATGCATTCGATGATGGCTGCAAATACGAGCGACATCAGAAGCATAAGTCGCGTTCTGATGTCGAAGCCGATCGCCAGCAGGACGCCGGGCAGCAGAAAAGCTCCGAAATGTTCGAGGTGATGCTCAATCCCTGTTTCCGGCCGGTCGGCTGCAGGTACGACCGTCAGCAGGACAATCATAGCGGTTGCCGCAATCGCAAAACAGCGCACCAGGATCCTAATCGTTCTGCTTTCCAACTACATGCTCCGCCGGATTTAATATCGACGCCAAATATGGCCGCTTCGGGTCTCAATGTTAGACCATTTACGGCCCTTTCGCACGGCCGGGGCCATTGCCGGGCGGTTGCCGGCCCGGGCAAGGCGAGTAGAACGCGCCATTCGCGGCGTCCACTCGCTCGAGACACTGGTCAGGGCTGGTAATTTCGCCGGCCACCGTAAAGTCAAAACCAAGACCTTTGATGACAAAGACATATCGTCCCGGTTCCAGAACGAGGCCGGCGGTTTCGGCCTGGGCCAGCAGCATCTGGGGCTGGTTCTCGATCGGGCCGATCTTGAATGGCAGCGAAACGCCACGGATCACCCAGGAATTGCCGGTCGGAGCGATCGTCGCCTTGCCGGAGCTGTTCACTGCCATGGCGCGGGAAACCTTTGCGACGACCCGGACTTCCGTGGAATCGGTGGCTTTCATTTCGGGATCGTTGCGGAACACGATGAATTTGACGTCGCCATTGGGGATGGTGGTCTGGCTCGGGGTGCTGATGGGTGCCGAAACGCCCACCCGCCGATCGGGGACCTTGCCGGGCAGCGGCCTCAATTCCAGCAACTGACCGTCGCTGAGGGCATAGGTGCCGAATGCCGAGGGAAGCGGCAGCGACGGGACACCTGCGGCCTGAGCCGGAACCTCGGGTGCCGGCGAAGGCTGGCTTTTTGGCGCCTGATCGGCCGGTGTATTTTGCTCCGGGCCGGTGCCGTCGCTGAGCATCGTCGTTGGCCTGTTTTCCCGCTGAAAGGGAGAGTTTGTTAGAATTCGCCGGAGGCTAGGCTGTAATTGCGGCCAATACAGCACGGCTCCCCAGCACCCTAGAGCGGCCAGCAAAACCAGGCCAAGGCGTGCGATCGATGCGAATGTCCGCATCGTGCGCGGGCGCCTTTCCGGCGACCTCTCCGGGACGGAGGGTGGAGCAGGGCGCGCGGGCTTTGCCGGCGCGGGCGGGATCGCGTTGATCCTGTCGGGTATAGGGGACGCCAATTGGCCCCTCGGCGGCGCGATCGGCTCCCTTGGCTTTTGGTCGTAGGTCCTCTCGACTTCCTGGATGGCGGCTTCGAGCGCTTGCAGGGCCGGACGCACTTCTGCCGTGTCCTCCCTGCCGAACTGCTCCAGCAGCTTGATACGCGCAACCTCGTAAACAGCTTGCCGCAGCTCCTTTGGATTGGCGATTGCGGATTCGATCCGCCTCGACAGCAGCCGCGCAAATTCGCCCCGCGTCGGCGGCTTTTTTGAAAAACCTTGATCCGGCGTTACGTCGGCGCCGGTCATGTCAAATGACAGCAGTCATGATGGGTGTGATGTGTCATCCTGCGGGCCGGCAAGGCCGTTTTTGAGGCTATCTTCAACATATTGCAGCCGGGCGGCGGAATCGACAAGCTGTCATCTGTCGTCGCGGCGAGACACCATGAAATGCTTGCTTTGGCCGAAAAACCTGCAAATTATGCCGATAACTGTCTCAGGCGGGATTTTGAAATGCGCATCGTCCTCCTATTGCTCGCAGCCGTGGCTTTGCCGGCCAGCCCGGCGCTCGCCCAGGGCGTCAAGGATCCGCCGAATTACGGAAAGTTCACCGCGCCGCAAATGCAAACGATCGCCACGCCCGGGCGCCCCACCGCAGTTAGGAATATCCCGACGGCCGCCCTGCCGCCAGGTGCCAGGGTGCAGCGTGTCTATCGGGATGGGAAGATGATCACGATCATCCAGTAGCCGGGGCTGCAGGCTGAACCGTTTGCGGGCCCAGGCGTTATCGACCGAGGAGACACGCCATGAAACACGCCATGAAATACCTGGTCTTGTTCGCAGTCGCCGCTTCGCTGGCGACCCCGCTCCGCGCCCAGGGCGTCAATGATCCCTCGACGCCTAACCACGTGGTGATTGTGAACCCGCCGGAGCAGCCTGCGCCTCCGACTGCCGTTCGCAATATACCGCCGAAATCGACTGCGCTGCCGCTGGGTGTGCGGCGCAGCTACGGATCCGCCAGGGCGATCCACTTTCACCGCCGATAAAGGTTCGAGCGCTTCCGGCGGCGCCGTTTCGCTTGGGGCCTGCCCTCAATACCGCCGCAGAACCGCGCTGAACTTGGGATCTATCGCCTGCGTCGCATCCAATAGGAAAGTCTTTCCCGCAGGGGTGGCCTGCACGTAGATCGCCACCAGTCCTGAGTCGAAGCGCGGCTGTCGCGTCAAAAAGCTGCGAACATCGGATTGCGCCAGCAGCCGAATGTCTTCGTCGGTGGCCGCGGACGTCGTCGTTACCGTTTGAATTCTCGAAAAAGCGGCATCCAATGGCACAGGCCCGGTAAGATAGGACATCTTCAAGGGGCCAGCCGCGGGTTGGTTCATCTTGCTCTTGAGAGTGCCAAGCATCAGCCATGTCGTCGACCTGATGGGCGAGACCGTAAGTGCCGATACCAGCGCGCGCTCCGCCGCCTGGTTGGCCGCCGCCTGGTCCGCCGGGTGGGCGGCGAGCGTAGCCTGCTCTGCCTTCACGGCGGCGTAATCGGCGAGAACCTCGCCATTCAGCGATATCCGAGCGGCAACCTCCGTGAGCGGGTTGTCCAGCGGGGCCGAACGCGGACCGTTGCCGTAGAAGTCGGCGGCGCGCAGCCCCGGTCGCGTGGTTTCCGCATACGAACTGGCGCCGGCATAGATGGCAAGAACGACGCCGGTTGCGAAACAGATGCTGCGAAACAGCACGACACTGGTCATGGCCTGCCATCCCCTTTCGAACGATCTTGCGTCAGCTTCGCAAATCGTTCTGCCATCCGCAATTCCACCAACGCTAAAGCGCCATCAGGCTGTCGCCCTGGATCGTCAGCAGGGTCAGGTTGCCGGTGGCGTAGGCGCCGGTATCGATATTGATGCGATTGGGTCGGATATCCGGCGCACTCACGGGCGTGTGCCCGTGCACGATGTATTTTTCGAACCTTTCGTCCGAATTGAGGAATTCTTCCCTGATCCAGAGCTGGTCCTGTTCCTGCTGCTTGGCCAGCGCAACGCCCGGCTTGACGCCGGCATGCACGAAGTAGAAGTCGCCGCAGGTGAAGGAGGTTTCCAGTCTGCGCAGGAACTCCCGATGCTCCGCTGGAACCGCCCGCGCCAGCGCTTCGATCAACTCGACCTGTTGCTCGGTCGTCGGGTTCATGGTCGGGTTCACGCCGTAGGACATCAGGGTGAGCAGACCGCCATAATGCCGCCAATCCTCCAGCTTGGTTGGCTCGTCCAGCACCTCCATCAGGAACGCTTCGTGGTTGCCTTTCAGGCATACCGTTTCGTGGGTCTGGCTGCGCCGGATCAACATGTCGAGAACGTCCCGGGAACCCGGTCCGCGGTCGACATAGTCGCCGAGAAACACCTGGATCGCCCGCTCCGGACCGGACCGCTCGAGATCGGCGTCGATCACGGTAAACAACGACTGAAGCAAATCGGCACGTCCGTGGATGTCGCTGATGGCGTAGATCCGAACACCGTCTGGAAGCCTGGGCTTTTCCTTCTTGCGTAACCGCCTGTAGAGACCCATTTCGTCGCCGATTCGCGTGCCGGCACCCCGATATTGAAGCGCCTCGCATTTTATCCCAATCCCGCCGCGGCCGGTATCGTTAATTGTCTGCGACCGGCATGGTTCGGTTTTGAATCAATAGCCGTTGCTGTTTTGAGCGGGAATTCAAGGCCTGTTTCGTAGCTTCCTCCGTAACAGAACACGGGGGAGCGCAGATGCGCAAAGTTGCAAAATTGTTGGTAGCCGCGGCTGCCATTGTCTCGTTCGGCGTTCAGCAGAGCGCCATGGCCGGGTTCATCGGCGCGCCGCAGGCGCTGCGCGGGGTCATCGAACGCATCAAGTTCGATTCGCCGACCTTGCCGCCCATGGCCTTCACGCAGTTCTGCCTGCGCTACGCCGGCGAGTGCAGGCCGCACCATATGGTCTTCAGGGGCGGCCGGCTGAAACTCACCGAGCAGCGCTGGGCCGAGTTGCGGGAGGTCAACCGCCAGGTCAACGCCGAGATCAGGCCGGAACCGAACACCGAGGGCCTCGCCGCCGAAAAGTGGCTGCTGCATCCCTCCAGCGGTGACTGCAACGATTATGCGGTCACCAAGCGGCACGACCTGCTGGCGCGCGGCTGGCCGTCACGCGCCGTACTGCTCAGCGAGGTCGTCACCACCTGGGGCGAGCATCATCTGGTGGTCGTGGTCCGCACCTTCAGCGGCGATCTGGTGCTCGATAACCTCGCGGCCAATATCGTTCCTTGGTCGAAAAAGCCCTACCAGTGGGTGCGCATCCAGATGCCGAAGAATCCCAATTACTGGGCTTCACTTGCCGGACGCAATGTCTGATCGGAGCCACGTCAGACCGTAGCCAACCTTACGGCCGTGCGGTCTGACTGACGCTCTGCGAAAGTCCAAGTCCGGCGATCACGGCAAGCACGCTGAGTACGGAAGGCTGCAAGGAGCCGGCGCCGACAAACGCCTCGCCGAACGCAAAGGTGAGGCAGGCCGCCGCCGCGGCGGGGAAAAACGAATCGCGGCCGCGCTCGAGCGCGCCGCGAAACAGGCGAACCAGCAGGGCGAGCCAGGCCACCATCGCGCCGCTCAGCCCGATCCATCCGATGTCGACCAGCAGTGCGACCGCCGTGGAGGGCGCGACCAGCACACCGGATGCTTCCGGGTTTTGATAGATCCGGCCGATGGCGGCGAACGTTCCGGCGCCAGCCCCGAACCAGCGGCCGTCCGCGATCATCCGCTCCAGGGTGGCTCGGGCCTCCGGGGGGATCGCCGGCACCAGCCGCAGCAGGGCCGGGCCGGAGGGTCCATTTTCGAACAGCCAGGTCACCACGATCACCACGCCTGCGAAACTGGCGCCAACCAGCGCCAGGCTTGACAGCGGCGCGAGGTCGAGGCGGCGAATGACCAGGATCAGGGCGAACGCGGCGAGAGCGAATCCGATCGCCGCACCGGTTCCAACACTGCCCGACTGGTACAGCGCCGCGGCGTTGATGCCGGCGCCGATCAGGCCGGCCAGGCCGATGACGATCGCGCGCGAGGTGACGTGGCGGGTCTCGCGGCGCTCGACCGCAAGCTGGATCACCGCCAGGTTGAGCACCAGGCCGAGGGCATCGAGATCGGGCGACACATCGCCGGCAAAGCCGACCCGGCTGATCGTCGCCGGCAGGACGTCGCGCGCCAGCACGAACAGCGCATGCAGCGCTGCGATCGCGCTCAGGAGAAACAGCACGAGCTCGGCGCGCCTTCGCTCCCGGGTGACAACGATGGTCACGCAGACGATCGCGATCGCGGCGATCGCCGAGCAGATCGCGTTCAGGGTCGCGCCGAGGTCGGCGCTGATGTGCCCGTACGGCGGGGTCTGCAGCGCCTCGTTGGTGCTGGCCCAGATCGGATGCCCGAGCCACAGCGGCAACGGCACCATCTGCGCCGCGATTGCCAACGGCACCAGCAGGAAGATCCAGCGCAGCCGCCCCGTGCCCCGCGAGAAATGCTGCACATCGGCATTGCCTACCGAAAGCGCCGTCGCCACCAGGCCGACGGCGATCACGGCGATCTGCAGCGTCGTGCCGAACTCACCGCCCGCAAGCGGAAGGATCAGCGCGGCTGCGATCAGGAAAATCAGGGAGTAATATGCGACCGACAAATCCGCGCGCCCGGTGGGTTAGCGCATCCATATAGCCGGCTGTCGGCCTTGCAAGAAAGGGCTTTGTACCGCCGGAGCATTGGCCGCGGCCTACCGGCTGTGGATTTCCGGGGCGGCCGTGAACTGGCGTGCGGGCAGGCGCGGCGACCGCGCCGCGGCCAGCGTGAAGCGCGCCATCGATCCGAAAACGTAACCGCCTTGCAGGGCGAGCGTGCAGGCCGCGATGGTCGCGAGGCATTCGCCAGGGGTCTGTCGGGTCAACAAGCCAAAGACCACGGCGACCAGACCGCTGGCAAAGCTCAGCGGCAGCAGCACGAGCACCCGGAAACGCAGTCCGAAAACCGCGCCGAAAAGCAGGCTCGAAATTGCCAGTTGCACCATCCGAAGCACTCCCGCGTGCCCGGACTTTCGGCCCCACACCTTTAAAAAAGCCTTAACCGGGACGGGCTGCCGGTATTGCGGCAGCGCTTTATTGGTCGATACGTCGCACCGTCCTCGGCTGTCGTCCCCCGGCTTGACCGGGGGATCCGATAGATGCCGACGTTGGCGATCGGCCACCGACGCCAGCGATTGGGGTCGCCCGGTCGCGTCGGGCGACGACGGCTCAAGGTGGGCCGCACCGCTCGCCGCTGTCGCTACTGCGCGCAGCTGCCGGTGAGCAGATGATAGGCCTCCCGCAATCCGTCCAGAACGACCACTCCCTTGATTTCACTCTTGTCTTGCTTGACCGACACCGCCAGTGACGAAACCTCCTGCCACGGCCCCTGGGCAAGCCTCGCCGCCTCGTCGGGCAATACCACCGCGGCCCCCGCGGCCGTCATGGCGCCTTCGAATACCTGCGAACTGCTCCCCGAACTGACCGTGACCTGGGGATGGCTTTGCGGCGGAAACGGCTGGATCAGCGCGATCAGGACATCGATCTTGCCTTTGGGGGCGCAGCGGATCATCAGCCCGGCGAAGTCCGGATCGGACCGCATCGTATCGGCGGTTCGCATGATCGAGACATAGGTCTCGCCGTTGCCGCGGCCCGTGGCCCGCGCCAGTTTCCACTTCGAGGCTTCCAGTGCGACGGGACGGAGCGGGCAGCCCCCGGCGAATTGGATGCCGCGGCGCAGGGCGCGCCTGCGGGAACAAGAATCGGCGCCGAATGGGCGGGAATCGACAGCGCGAGCACCGTGACCGTCAAGGTGGCAAGGCGGTTTGCGCGTTTAATCATCGGCTGGCTGCTCAAAATGAAGGTCCGGCGGGTAACATATTGTTCAAATTCTCGGAAAAACGGTGCGTGAGTTGCGCTATTGCAACAACCCGGAACTTTCGGCGGGCGTTAACCATGGATTAGGCCCTCCGTTCTTGCCGCACTGCCCCCAATTGACGTAGCTATTACCAAATTGGGCGCATTTGGGGCCAATTATGACCAATTTTTTTCCGCGCGCTGCATTTCGTAACGCCCTGCTGGCGGGGGCGGTGGCCTTGGGCGGATGTTCGATCAACCCGGGGGCAGGGCCGCTGACCGACGATGTGTTGTCGGGCGCCACCAAGAATGGCCCCCCATTCGAGCTCGTCAGGATCAATGCCGACACGGTCAAGATCCTGCACAGCTGGGAGCCCAAGGGCCTCGCCGGAGCCTTCACCGACAAGCGCCCGCCGGCCAGCATCGTGTTCGGCATCGGCGACGTGGTCAGCGTCACCATCTTCGAAGCCGCCGCAGGCGGCCTGTTCATCCCGGCGGAAGCCGGCGTCCGACCGGGCAACTATGTGACGCTGCCCGACCAGTCGGTCGACAATGACGGCTTCATCACCGTGCCCTATGCCGGACAGGTCAAGGCCGCCGGCCTCACCTCGATCGCCATCCAGCGCGAGATCATCGACCGGATCGGCAACCGCGCCATCGAGCCACAGGCGGTCGTCGCCATGTCGCAGCAGCGCACCTCGCTGATCTCTGTGCTCGGCGAAGTCAATTCGCCGGCGCGTTATCCGGCCAGCGCCGCGGGCGCCAAGGACCGCGTGCTCGACGCCATCACCCGCGCCGGCGGCATCAAGGGGCAGGGCTTCGAAACCTGGGTGATGCTGGAGCGCAGGGGCAGGCGCGCCACCGTGCCGTTCGAGAATCTCGTGATGGATCCGGCCAACAACATCTATGTCCGGCCGGATGACAGCATCTACGTCTACCGCGAGCAGCAGAAGTTCATGGCGTTCGGCGCCTCGGGCCAGAGCGGCGAATTCAACTTCGACGCCTGGCGCATCAATCTCGGCGAGGCGGTCGGCAAGGCGGGCGGGTTGCTCGATGCCCAGGCCGATCCCGCCGCCGTGTTCCTGTATCGCCGCGAGCCGCGCGAGGTCGCCGCCCAGCTCGGCATCGACGTGACGCGCTACCAGTCCGACACCATTCCGGTGATCTTCAGCGTCGACTTCCGCGATCCCGGCGGCTTCTTCCTGGCCACCAAGGTCATGATGAAGAACCAGGACATCATCTACGTCTCCAACTCGCGGACCGTCGAGGTCTCCAAGCTGCTGACCTTCATGCGGCTGATCATGGCGACCGGCAATGATGCCGTGAACCTCGGCAGCAACGGGATTATCCTGCGGGATAACATCGTCAACCTGCCGCTCAACGGCGCGGTTGCTCCGTAGCGAAGCGCGCGGCCATCGCCGGGGCACCGAAACCACAGCAGGTTTCGGTGCCTTTTCGTTGCCTCGATATGAACGGCATCCTGTTGGCGCGCCAGATAGAGCGACTGCATGAAACCGCTCCTATGATCCATCGTTCGTCATTCCGGAATGCGCTCCGGCCGGCGATAGCCGGGCGAAGTGCAGGTCCGGAATCCATAGCCCCTGCGGGGATTATGGATTCCGGGCTCGCGCAGGGGCGCGCCCCGGAATGACAATTGTTGTTTCGAATCGCTGTATCAGGATCAGCCATGCTGGTTTCCCGTCATCTGGTGCCATCGATGCGACTGAAGAACCTGCTTATGCCTGGATTGCTGGGAGCGCTGGCGCTGGGGTCGCCGGCGTGGGCGGCGGGGCCGGAGCAGACGCTGGGGGTGCGCCACCGCATCGACGCCGTCGTCAGCCTCGAGCCGAATTCGCCGCTGCTGCAGAAGCATCGTGGCGCCAGGGGCACGCTTTCGTTTGTGGTGCGGCTGTCGGCGAATTCGACCCAAATGCGTTTTTTCGGCATGGTCACGCCGTCGTTTTCCGATATTCTGGTGCCTGAAAAAGATGCCATCCTGGTGGCGCAGACCAAAATCTGGGAGGAAGACAGGTGCCATCAGCGACGCGGGCTGCCCAAGGTCACGGTGACCCAGGTCAAGGCCTCCTTCGGCGAGGGCGACAGCCGGATCGACATATCAGCGGTGGTGCGCCATATCGGCCTGCTGGTCCCCTATGACGAATTGACCCCCGGAATAAAATTGCCCGCCGGCGTGGACGAGATCGGCTCATTCTACGCGCTGCGCGCTCAGACCAGGGACAGCCGCTTGAACGTCGATCTGAAGATCTATCCGTTCGAATGCTTCTTTTGAACAGCGCCGGCTGCCTCAGCCGCTCACGCCGCAGGACATGATGCGCATCGGTGGGCTGCAGCTTCGTTGGTCGCGCAACCTGTTGCCCACTTGTATTTTGTTGTTTGTGGTGGCCGGCGCGCCGTTTCCGTTCGGATCAAGCAACAGCGTCGCCATCGCATTCTGGTGCATGTGCCTGGGCGTGGCTCTCATTCTCACATCTCCGCGCGGTTTGCGACGCGAGCATCTTCTGGATCATCGGCGGCCTATTCGTAATTGTGGCGGGATATGCCGTGGTTTTGCACGAGCAGCTTTCGGATCAGCCGTGGTTCGCGCCGTTTCAGCCGATTTGGAAAAAGGCGTCGGATTTACTTGGCGTCCGCTCGCGCCGTCCGCCTCGATCGTGAAAAACGAGGCATTCTTTGCCCTCGGCGCTCCCATGGGCAATATATTGGCGTTGTTGCTAGGCTTGATCATCGGAGCCGAACGTGATCGCGCGCGTCGCATTCTCTTCGTCGTCGCCTGCTCGGGGGCGCTCTATGCGATCTATGGCGTCGCTTCCTTCCTGATCGAGCCCACGATGCTGTTGTGGCGCGACAAGACCGCTTATGTCGGCAGTGTCACGGGCACGTTCATCAATCGCAATACCGCGGCGGCCTATTTCGGATCTTGCGGTTTGATCTGGATGTTGCTGCTGCTCGAGGAGATTCGTCGCGGCATCCGGGATCGTCGGATTGCCTGGAAACGGGTTCTCCAGCAGGTTAGGGAACGGTTATCGGGGCGGGCCCTCTTGTCGGCGGGCGGATTGTTCGTCTGCCTGATGGCCATGTTCATGACCGTCTCGCGCGCCGGCGTCGGACTGTCGCTGCTGGCGATGATCGTCGCTTTTACGGTGTTCCTGCGCAAGGATCTGCCGGCGAGGACCGGGATCTGGATCTCCCTCGGGGCGGGTGTCGTCGTGGCCCTTGGTCTCCTGGAACTTCTCGGCGGCCAGGTGAGTAGCCGATTTGATTCTCAGGGCCTGGTCGACGAGGGACGTATCGAAGCCTGGAAATCGACACTGCGCATTATTGCCGACAACCCGTGGTTCGGAACCGGAATGGGCACCTTTCCTTGGAGCTTTCCGCCTTACCGCAGCCCGAATATTTCGATTCGGGGTGTTTGGGATATCGCTCATTCGACCCCGCTCGAACTCGCTTCCGAAGTAGGACTGCCATTGGCGGGGCTAGTTGCGTTGGGCTGGCTGGTCATGTTCTGTCTGCTGGCGAGAGGAATTCTCGGACGTCACCGGGATGTCGTCATACCGCTCGCGGCGGCGGGTGCCGCGGGCCTGTCGCTTTTGCACTCCCTGCTGGATTTCACCCTCCAGATTCCCGGATATTCCCTGCCTTTTTTTGCCCTGTTCGGTGCTGGTTTGGCGCAGTCGTTTCGGTCGCCAGATGCCGACGGAGGCGATAAGCTGCGGATCTCCGGCGTTCCAGACGCCCAAGGGCGGTCCGAACAGGGGAACGGTCACAGAAGTGATCCGAAAATGGCCTGTTAATCAACAAGTTGCCTAAATTCTAATGCGCGGGCCAGCATTAAGATAGTTTTTAGATTTAATGGACAGCCGCGCCCCAGTTGGCTAATCTTGCACTGCAAATATCATTTCTCGTCGTAAGTGCGCGTACCATTTCTTTTTTAGGAGATTAGGCCATGAGCATGTGGAAGTTTGCGCTTCGTCTTGCTGCGGCAGCAGCTGTCGCGGCGACGGTAACGACGGCGAGTGCGGCGGTCTATCCGCCCCGCCAACAGCTTCCCCAGCAGGTGATCAGCGACTTCAACAAGGCTCCGACCGGTCTGCTTCAGCAGTTTCCTCAGGCCGGCGCACCGTTGATTTCGCGGGTCCGCGATCTCGCGGCCTCCGACCCCTCGACGCTCCCTAATCTGGTTGCTCTTCTGACCAGCACCGCGGTCACGCCTGATCAGCTCAGGGCGATTGTGGCAGGGCTCGCGCAGGTCGCTCGCCTGGCGTCGAGGACCGATCAGGCTTACGCCGACGAAATCCAGCGGGCGGTTGCCGGAACGAATAACCCTACCGTTGTGGCTGCCTATCAGGCTGCGACAGGTGATGTGGCGATTGCGGCCACCGGCGGCGGCGGTGCAGGCGGCGGCGGCTCGGGCGGCGGCGGGCCGACCGGAACGGGTGGAGCTTTCGGCGGTCCCGGTGGCGGATTGTCTTCGTTCGGCGGTTTGCATTACACGACAACGGGGTCTGGCGTAAACGGCGGTGGGAGTGTTGGCGGCTCGACCGTTTCCGGCAGCGTCAGCACGCACTAAAGGCCCGCGTGTTCAATCGGCCCGGCAAGGAGCGAACGCCTGCGAGTTCGGGACCGTGTTGTCGATTTGCGGGTCGGTGTTTCAGCGTTCCGGCGTTAGCCATAAATGCGCTCTGAACGGATTTTGAACGGACGATTGCGAAGTAGCCGGTTCATCTGATGGTTGCGCCGTGCTAAAGTCCGGCACGGCGCTCTTCCTATGAAAAAGGGGTTTTCCGAATTGTTGGGCGATGCGGCCGGCCTGGCGCCGTTGCGATCTTGGGAATTTGGCGACATGTTGCAGGTGAACAAGCCGACTTCGGAAATCAACCGCGAAATTGTTGATTTCGACAGCCCTCCGTCGCAGATCGCTCGCTTCCTATCTGGACATCGTTCGCCGGCAATTCCCGACGATGCTGACGATCCTGGCCGCGTGCATGATCGTCGCCGTGCTGTATCTGTTCACGGCGGCGTCATTGTACACCTCGACGGCGTCGATGGTGATCGACACGCGCAAGGTGCAGCTGTTCCAGCAGCAATCCGTGCTCGGCGACATCGCGGTGGATTCGGCCACGGTCGAAACCCAGGTCGAAATCCTGAAATCGGAAAACATCAGCCTCGCGGTCATCAAGGACCTGCACCTGATTGACGACCCCGAATTCACTGGCGAGCGGCGGAGGCGCGCTCGGCGCGGTGTTCGGCTTCGTCTCCGGATTGTTTTCCAGCGGCCAGCCCGCTTCGGAATTCGCTCTGACGCGAAAGGCGCTCGGCCGCTTCGAGAGCAACCGGACCATCAAGCGGCTCGGTCTGACCTACGTGATGGAGATCGGTTTCACCTCGATCGACCCGGCTAAGGCGGCGCAAATCGCCAATGCGATCGCCGACGCCTATATCGTCGACCAACTGGAGGCGAAATATCAGGCGACCCGCCGCGCCAGCGTCTGGTTGCAGGACCGCATCAAGGAGCTGCGCACGCAGGCCACCGCGGCGCAGCGGGCGGTGGTCGATTTCAAGCAGGCCAACAACATCGTCGACACCGGCGGCCGGCTGATGAACGAGCAGCAGCTCGCCGAGGTCAATAGCCAGCTGATCCTGGCGCGCGCGTCCACCGCCGAGGCCAAGGCCCGGCTGGACCGCATGAACGACATCGTCAAGCAGGACATCCCGGACGCCAACGTCACCGACGCACTGAAGAACGACACCATCGTCAAGCTGCGCGGCCAATATGTCGACATGGCCTCCAAGGAGGCGATCTGGTCGGCCAAATACGGCCGCGACCATCTCGCCGCGGTCAATCTGCGCACCCAGATGGCGGAGATCAAGAAGAACATCACCGACGAACTGAAGCGGATCCAGGAATCCTACAAGAGCGACTACGACATTGCGATGACGCGCGAGGAGAGCATCAAGTCGAGCCTCGCCAACGTCGTCTCGGAATCGCAACTGACCAACCAGGCGCAGATCCAGCTGCGCGAGCTCGACAGCAACGCGCAATCCTACCAGGCGATGTACGACAATTTCCTGCAGCGCTACATGGAATCGGTGCAGCAGCAATCCTTCCCGATCACCGAGGCGCGGGTGATCAGCGCGGCGTCGCGGCCGCTGACCAAGAGCTCGCCGAAGAGCCTGATCGTGCTGGCGGCCAGTCTGCTGGGCGGGCTGATGCTGAGCCTCGGCGTGGCGATGGCGCGCGAATTCACCGACAAGGTGTTCCGGACCACCCAGCAGGTGGAAGAGCTGCTGCAGACCAACTGCATCGCCATCCTGCCGGTGCTGCCGGGAAGCGGCGCCGCGGCGACCTCCGCCCTGGGCAAGGTGGTGCCGAAGAAGCAGCAGACCCGCACCAACGACCTCCTGCGCTATGTCATCGACCATCCGCTGTCGCGCTTCTCCGAGGCGGTCCGTTCCCTCAAGGTCGCCATCGACCTCAATTCGATCGTCCGGGAAAACCGCGTGCTCGCTATCACCTCGACCCTGCCGAACGAGGGCAAGAGCACGCTGTCGACCAATCTGGCGCAACTGATCGCCCATAGCGGGGCGCGCGTCATCCTCATCGATTCCGACCTGCGCAATCCCTCGTTGTCGCGCGCGCTGGTGCCCTCGGCGGAGGCGGGCTTGGTCGACGTCGTCGCCAAACGGGCCCGGCTGGAGGACGTCATCGTGGTCGATCCCGCCACGAAATTGTCGATCCTGGGGGCGGGCAGCACCTCCAAGCTGCTTCACACCAACGAGATCCTGGCCTCCAAGGCGATGCACGAACTGATCACCTCGCTGAAATCGAAATTCGATTACATCATCATGGACATGCCGCCGATGGCGCCGGTGGTCGACGTCCGCGTCACCTCGTCGTTCGTCGATTCCTATGTCTTCGTCGTCGAATGGGGCAAGACCAACATCGACGTGGTCAGGCACAACCTCAAGGGCGCGCCTGAGATCCACGACCGACTGCTCGGCGTCGTCCTCAACAAGGCGGACACGCGCCTGTTGGCCCGCTATGAATCCTATCATGGCCGGTATTATTACCAGAAGTATTATGCCCGGTACGGGTATGTCGACTGACGGGCAGGGCAGCATAGCGTTTTCGAGCGAAGTGGAAACCGGTTCGCGTCAAGAAAACGCGTCAAAACAAGAATCTGGAGCCCCGCTTCGATTCGATCGAAACGGAAAAGGCTCAGGCGCCTGCGCGAGCTGTGCTTGCGCGCGGCCTTCGCGCTGTCGGGCTGCGCGGCGCTGGCGTGGGGCGTCATCGTATTCCCGCCCCTGGTGACCCAGACCTCGGCCGCGGCGGTGGCGGAGCGCATCCTGTCCGACGATCGATTCAGGGCTGGCGCCCTGACGGAGCTGCTGTTCGGCGTCGACGCGCCATCCCGTGCGCGGCCTGGCGCCATCCGGCCTGCAGCGCGCCAGGGCGATCCTGATGCTTCGCGACAGCGAGGAAGCGCTCGACCGCGGCGATGTCGCCAATGCCGACCGCAGGACGACGCAGGCCTATGACGCGGTGCGAACCTCGCTGGGGCTTAACGCCGGCAGATTCCTTCCTGTGGCTGATGCTGTTCGCGCTCGAAAACGACCGCAACGGCTTCGCCCCGTCGAACCTCGATTTTCTGAGAGAATCCTACGCCACAGGGCCGCTGGAGGGCTGGATTTCGCTTCGCCGCAACCGGCTGGCGCTTGCGGTGTTTCCCTCGCTGGATGCCGGCACCCAGAATTCCGTCGTCGCCGAATTCGCGGCGATGGTAGATTCGGGCTTTATCGACGACGCCAAATTCAACTTGACCGGAATCGGCTGGACGCATCGGGATCGCCTGCTTGCATCCCTTGCTCGGGTGGACGCTCAGCAGAAGTACTACTTATTGAAGCGTCTATTAAGCGACGGGATGCAAGTATCGATTCCTGGTGTCGAGGCGGACGTGCGGCCCTGGTTCAGATAGAGAAAATAAGTCGTTGAACAAATCGTCTACTGTTGCATCGGTTGGCTGTCGCGATTTGGCGATAGGCAGTGGCTCAGACACTCCCCAAAAATTCACGATGCGGGGCCCGCCGGAGCTATACAGGGCTCCTGCGCACAGGGCCCACTCCCGAATGATCGATGCGGGTGGTCTCAAGAAGAATTACTCGCGGATGGTAAAGGCAAAGTGTGGCATTTCCATTCCGACTACTTCATTCCACGTGGAATGAAAGGCCTACGCGCGGATTGGTATCTTATTAGGCTCTACGAGGGACGAGGAGTTCGATGCCGAGAGTATCGGTTATCTCGCCCGATCCTATGCCACGTGAGCGCTGATAACGCTTGGAGCAACGTGATCGTGTTCTGTGCCGAGATTCATGAAAGGTTGTGGCGATGATCCTCTCTAACCCAAGACGGCGAAGCAATCCTATTCTTACGTTCGGCCTTGCTTTGATACTGCAGCTTCCTTTAGTGGCGCCTGGTCAGACAAGTGACCCAACCCAGCCACGATTCATACTCCAAGGATCGCCAGAGCAACTAGGATCGGCAGTCATCCGCGATAGCCTAAATCGCCCATGCCTTGATGTTGAGGCGATCAGTCGAGCACACGTTGTGAACCCCGACGTGATTGATCATGTCGTCAGTGTTAAGAATAGGTGTTCTCGAACGATCATGGTGAAGGTCTGCTACTTTCAAACGGAGCGTTGTAAAGAGTTTGATATTCGTGCTTATGATCGCGTCGATATAATCTTGGGTACGATGACAAAGGTTGGTAGATTTAGGTATTCGCTTTTTCAGAAGTGAACTGGATTGGCGGCTTAGGCTATTCGGTAGCAACAATTGTCCCTGCGGGCGCGGCATGCTCCATCATTTTGGTTGATTTAGAAACCGATATGCGCGGGGCGCGTCTGGATCAAGTTCCAGCAGATTTAAATTGATCATTTGATCAATACCTTTTCTCTCCGAAGGAAAGAACCCGATGAGCAATTGCCCAGTCTGCTATGACTCAGCTGCAAAAGCGACTTTCAGTTTAACAGCAGTGGAAGCCGCGCAGCACTTTGTTCAACTGGAGGGCAATCCAAAAAGAAACCGCGAGCTTGCACTTCATATTAGCACTCTCTGGGGCAGCGAAGAATGTTCCATTCTGCAATGCAATGCCTGTGGCTTCCGTTTCGCCGATCCATTTGCTGCCGGCGACGCTGTCTTCTACAATCTCGCCTACGAGCGCTCTGGTTATCCGAGCGACAAATGGGAATTTGAGCGTACCGTCAGAGATTTAAAGCGATCGAACTTTAGCGCAGAGCGTGTATTGGAAGCAGGTGCAGGGTTCGGTTTTTTTCTCGATAAAATCGTTGAAGCTTATGTGACCAGGTCAGGCATTACCGCCCTTGAATTCAGCGACAGTGCGGTCAGAACACTTCGCTCGAAGGGATATTTCACGCTTCAGCAGGACATTCGTAGCGGTAGTTTTGAAAAACCATTTGACGCTATCTTCCTATATCAAGTTGTTGAGCACATGAATAATCTTGATGGCCTCTTCGCACGTTTCGCTCAACTGCTACGCAACAATGGTCTGCTGTTCATTGCGGTGCCGAATGCAAGGCTTACAGCTTTCAATGAGAAATATGGAGGTCTGCTTGATATGCCGCCAAACCACATAGGTGGGTGGTCTGCGGAGGCTTTTCAAATTATTGGGTCTAGACACGGACTCAAACTCGAGTGGCATGAGGTTGAGCCATTCTCGCTTGGCACCTTCGCAAAGCAAGATATTATCTATTCCTATCTTCGGCGTAGTCAACAAGTCGGAACCATGGAGAACAAGTCACGCGCTCTACGTTCGAAACGCTATGGCAAGATGCTTGGCGCGTTCGTCGCAGCATTGGGGGCCCCCCGCCGTGTAAACGTCTGGCGAAGAGCCGCGCGGCTGCCAAACATGGGTGGAAGTCTGTTGGTTAAGTTCACAAAAATTTAAAACTGTTGAATCGACTGAGGTTGTTCGTCGTGCCATGCGGCTTTTGGTGCTTGGCACATGGTTGCTCGCACAGTTCCAAATTATTGCCCGATATCAGTCGGGAGTCTCAGAACTGAATGCTAAAGTTTTGATTTTGAGATCGCTGCCGATCGGCCCGAAAGAGGCGACGGATCCTTGCTCCTTCGGCTGCGTATGATCTTGGCCAACTCATGAAAGATGAAGAGGAACATCACTGTCGGATAAGTGTTCAAATTGACGAACCGATCGTTAAAGGCGAGCATTGGTATAAACGGCAATATATATACCAGTCTTCCAAAGAAAATTAGGTCTACCAATTTCTTCAAGAAGATAAATAATACAACGAATCCCATAAGGCCGTAACATGCGAGCGGATAGAGAAAAAAATTGTGTGGCTGTAGCATTCCCAAGCGCGTGAAGTAATCTGATCCTGCTCCGAAGAGGGGACTGCTGGACCAAGCTGCGAAGGCTGAGGCCCAATATAGACCTCGCCCGGAAGCATTCGTGGTTCCCCCACGATATTCGCTGTCGAGTAGCAATACCTTGTCAGCCACGCCAGAAACATCGATGTTGAACGCGATCGTTGCGCTGACCACTGCGATTCCGATGAAAAGTGCTAGCCGGCCCAGCTGGGTTAATTTCACGGACAGGTTCCACGATAGAATGCAGGCTACGCACAATATACCAAGTTCGGCTGCTCTACCTTGCATTAGGAACGTGGGCGTGAAGAAGAGTGCGACCAATGGGATTGAGAGGCGCGGCGTCTTCGAAAATAAACAGGCAAAGGCCGCACCGAAGAATATCTCTGATCCAAGATTCGGGTGTGAATTTGCGAAGAACGTGTATCTGCCAAACACTTCCGAAATGCGGCCAGTTTGGAGTAGGATGAGATAAACTGCAGCATCCACCGTGCTAATGAGTACAAGCCCTCGCCAGTAACTTGTTCCCACGAAGCAGAGGGTGACGACCAAGTTAATACAGAAGACGAAGATCCGAATACTAGAAAGGATCTCGACGTCGTTAGCGACATTCGAAATAATCTCTACGATTGCCAGCGCATACAGGAACGTGAACGATGACCGTGACGCCGGTGACAAACCGGAGCCGCGCGCAAAAAGTAGAATGAGCTTAACAAAAATGGTAATGCTATAATAGACGGTCTGATCGATTTCAAACAGGTAAGACAGGAATACCAGTCCATCTAGCATCCCGGCTATAAAGCCTATGCGCGAACGGTCCGATTGTATCGAGGAAGCGTTGCCGCTTAGAGAGGTCCCTGTACGGCGCATTTGGTTTGTCATTTACTTTCCCGCTAGCTGCTCTCGGAAGCTATCGAGACAGGACGCGAACCCAGTCAACTTGTAATCGTTCGAGCGGCCCGTCTTTATGCTTTTGAGATCCAAATATCAAAAACATATCCTGACTTTCGCAGATTACTGGTGGAGTGGTTTCAATTATCCGCTCTCCGTCCAGGAACCAAATCAATTTCTGTGAAGTCCATAGCAATCCGTATCTGTGCCACTCGGAAAAATCTACATGGGAACCCAGCAATCGGTGATAAGCGCCAGAATTCGTCAGGTGATTTTGCTTGGTCCAGTCGTGTACCGTTCCGACAAAGGCGTTGGCTCCGAAGTGCTCAAAAATATCTATTTCGCACCAGTGATCGCCGTCCGTGCCGAGTGAGTGAGGCCGACTGAACAGCCAAAACGCCGCCCAATCATTTTCGCTGTTACCAAATCGCATGCGCGCTTCAAAAAATCCATGCCGAAATACCACGCCCGCGGTTCCACTCCTTGCAACTGTCGTAATACTGGTGCTGCGCCTTCCGGGAGGGGTCTCAAGCGTGAGGATCCCGTCTTCGACCCCTATTTGACTCAGAGGGTTAGGTGTCTCGTACCATAGCCCATTATACCACGCGTGAGGGCGCGCATCCGTGTTATCTATTCTAATTTCATTAAATTCATCTTCAAACAAAACGTGTGAGAATCCCTCTAGAATTACTTCGATCGGCAAAGATTTCTCAGAGGAGGCAAGCCCTGGGGGTGCGATAAACGTCATCACGATCGGCAGAAGGAGCCATGGTGTCCTCACGATACGCGTGCCTCCGAACTTGAGTGCACAGGGGCAACCTTCGTGAACCGAGCGTCTCCTACGATCAAACCATAGGAGAGGTTCATAGACACTTAAGTCGAGGAGGCTGGATATAGAATCCATCTTCCTTCCGGAAGAAGATTTGGTATCGTCGTCTTCAAGGTCCCGCTCCCAGTTTTCTTCAGCGCCTTAGCTTTAAGCTAAGTAGCTGATGATAAAGCCATGCGACCAGAAAAATGATCTCCCGCGGTTTAGCGATAAAACGTGTGGCGAGGACCTGAATAAATAGGAACATCACCAGGTCGAGCGTGACGACGGAGATTGCGCCTCCCAACGCACCAAGTTGCAGCGAGAGGAAGTAAGTGGACGGGATCGCCGCAAGGGAAAGCCCAAAATATAGATATGCGTACATGCTTTGCCAATTCATCGCTTGCAGCAAGTTGGATGTCGGAACCCAAAGCCCATTGAGGACCATGGATGAACTCATGAGGAGCATTAAAGGCGATGAACAATGAATGGAGCCATGAGTCCAAATCTCTACGAAATCTTGACCAAAAGTGCTAAGAATCAAGAATGCGGGCGCAAGGACCAAGCTGGCAGATACTATTGTGAAGACATAGAGCCTTGCGAGTTTTTGACGGTCAGAACGTGCGTATGACGCGGAGAACTCCGGAACGGCTGATTGACTAACCAAGCCTCCAAACTGAACACCGGCCCTCGATAATGTTCTCACACTGCTAAATATTGCCACTTCGACAGGGTTCGCAGCGGCGCCTATCGCGAGGGCGGTGCCTTGCAGAAGGAAGGACAACGAGATTGGAATAGTCATGCTCGCCATTGCAAGCGGGAGCAATCTCTTGATGTCCAGAACTGTCGAGCGGGAAAAGCCCAACCGCATCCACGGGGCGTGGTATCCTGCTGATACTATTAGATACGATACGCCGCATAGCCTCCCAACCAAATACGCGCCTGCAACCAGAAAGAATGATCCGCCACATAGGACTGCCGCCCCAGCCAACGTACCCTCGAATAGATAAGTAAACGCTGATATGTACGTGCTAAGAGCAAATCGTCCTTCAGCGCGGAGAACCCCTAGAAAGATACCTGCTTGAATGCAATTCCAGCCATATAAAACCATGGCGGATGAGGTCAGACGGAATAGAGTGGGTTGGATTAATTCCTGCGCTGGAAGTAAGCTTTGCGGAACTATCCAGATGGCGCCAATGATGAGGATGCAAAGAGAGGCCGAGAACGTCAAGATTATTGCCCACGCACTCTGAAATGTTCGACCCGCCTCTTTAAAGTGACCTCGTGCGACTCTGATTGTCATTTCAGTTCCCGCAGCGGTCCCGAATCCGAAGTCACTTAGAGCCAAGAAGCTCGGAATTGTGAAGAGCATGAGCCAAATACCGTAACAATTCGCGCCCCATCTCGACGCGAAAATTGGCACCAGCCCTAGCTGTAGAGCTATGTTGACGAGTTGGTGAAACCCCGCGGCGCTGAAGCCACGAAAGATACGTTTTGCCGTAGTGTCAGATAGTGTTGACCCGTTCGGGCCGTGCGATGGGCGAAGTGTCATACTGGAACCAAAATCTGAATTTATTAGCGCAAGCCCCGTCGCTGTGCCGCAAGGTCAACCCTTGCCGTATATCGTCTTGCATCCAAGGAGAATTGAGCTTGCAGCGGACTCAGGACTATATTGAGCTATCTGCTCAAGACATGCCCTAGCTGTGGCAGTGATATCCGAAAACACTTGCGGCGCAGCGCTCATTTGCGTCGCCAATTGCTCAATATCCCCCCATTCGAACACGAACCCGGTCTTTGCTTCGCTAACAAGTTCAGGAACGCAGCCGCAGCGAGAGCTGACTATTACTGGACAGCCGTAGCTAAGAGATTCATTCACCACCAACCCCCACGGTTCGCTGTGGCTTGGTAGGATGAGGCAAGTCGCCTTTGAATACTCCTCAAAGAGTTCTGAGTCGTATTTAGCTCCAGCAAAGATGACATCCGCTTGGATCCCAAATTGGGTAGCGAGGGTGTGCAGGCGTTGCTCAGATGGACCTTTTCCGACCAGTACAAGCCGAGCCCCCGCCCTGGAAGCCAAAAGTTTATGGAAGGCAGCCAGCAAGTGATCGAGCGATTTTTCGGGAGAAAGGCGCCCGACATAGAGATACCGGGGAGGTGCGCCGTCCGCTGGAGCGTTCTGCAAGCGTTGTCGCAGCGCTTGCTCAGCTGAATATCCCCTCGGCAGCGCTGCCGCTTGGCAGCGATCGAAGCTCTTGCTGCTCGGCACACCATAGTAACTGACGTATTCCATTGCCCTGACGCCATAGCAAAATATCCCGTCGGCCCAATTGAAGATGATCCGTTTGGCGATGCCCTTCAAAAGTTGTTGGGGGCGGTCGTAGATCGTGGAGTCGCAAAATAAACCAAAGCGCTTTCCCCTCAATTTCAGAATTAGCGCTTGCAGCCATACTTCCGGCCGGTCGTATCCACACAAGATAGTAACGTCAGATTCATCGATCCAAGCTGCTTTGGCAAGACTACCATATAGGCGGAGCTTGGAAACCTCGGAATATGGTCCAGTGAATAGAAGCTTGAACGGATATTGATGCCAGGATCGATCAACAGGGGAAAGAGCCATCCGATTTAAATCTGTTTCTGCCACCTGGTAGAAAGTAACAGTCACTCCTCCTGCTTGAGCTTCTCTCCAAACAGCAGAGAGGACCACTGCCTTATATCGAGACCACAGAATGTTATGCCAGATTGTGAGTTTCATGGAGGTAGCTAACGTTTCTGCGTTGGCGCGATATTGCAAAGGCTTCGAGGAAAAGCAGCTGCCAAGGGACGTACATAAAGAAGGTAGCTAGCGTTCGTTGCGAATTATCCACTTTGATAGTTCGAACCAAGCGTACATTACAGAAAACATCAGGCCATCACGGCCATCGCGAAAACCGCCACGTATGACATAATGATAGGTGAAGCGAAGAAGTGGCCGGAGGAGATTGTCTGGGATGAGTAGGCTCAGCCGCATACGCTTGGTTGTCGTCCCATCGACCTTCTTCAATTGATTCGATTCAAGCTTCGCCAGACCGATATGCTTGAGTAGCCACCGCTCGATGCCATGGCTTGTAATGTAATGTTTGTACGGGATGTCCAGATAGTATATCTTCAAGTCTCTTGTGCCGTCGATGGTTTCTCCATGTCCAGATTGGTTCTGAACGAAGCGAGCCCGCGACGTCCTTGCGATTCTTGGATGGTAGATCGGGTAACCCGGCGCGCGGCGTAGAGGCTTTTCTCTCAGATAGATTCTCTGCGAAACATAGATGATATCGAAATCAGAACTCTTTGATATTAGTTTTTATGAAATTAAAGACGCCGGAATCAAAGATCTCGTCAGCATCTATGAAAACCAACCACTCGTAGTCATTCTTCAACAACTCGATCGCGAAGTTGCGTTGATCGGCAAATCCGGTCCAGTCTCTAGAAAGCACCGGCGTTCCAAGAGATTTGGCGATCCGAAGAGTATCATCGGTGCTGCCGGAATCGAACAGAAAGACATCGCCATATTGTTGGTGGTGTTTGATGCACCTACCAATGTTCTCTTGTTCGTTTTTTGTGAGAATCCCAATAGCGATTGAAATGTCGTCCATCTTATTGTCCTTGCATATGCCGGGTGCGAGCCTGCAACGCCGTCCTAGTTAGGTTTGTGCGTCTTGCGATCGTTGTGCTACGCATACTTGCCCCCGCAGAAATGGTCACGCCTTTATCGCGTGCTTCTCCACAAGGTGGACAAACCGGATAATTTCCGAAGAGGCCGATGTAGCGTCGAATCTCATCGCGTAGTCGCGGCATTTCCTTGGATCGGCCAGTGGTTTCGGCGCGTTCCGCAATTTCTCAAGCAGCGCTTTTATCTCAACATCGCGACTGGGAAGGAAGAAACCGACGCCTCTGTCTTCAATATCGCGCCAAGCGAGCCTTGCACTTATGATGATGGGTCGGCCGACGGCGAGAGCCTCTGGGACGACGTTGCCGAAATTCTCCCTCAGCGTTCCTTCCAAGCCGGAGGGCAGGACAAGAGCGTCCGAACTGGCGACTAATCGAAAAACCTCGGTCCGGCTGCACTCACCGAGAAAGACAAAGCGCGGATCATCACTAAACTCGGCAACTAGCTTGCGACCATAGTCATCGTCGTGGCCACCAATGATCTGCAAAACGTCACCATCGCGGGCAAAAGATCGCCAGATTGTACTGAAACGGCGAATGCCCTTGTCCTGATGTAATCGGCCGACGAAGGTCAGACAAAGAGTTTCGCGGCGCGATGGAATAAATTCTTCGTAAGGAATTGACGAAATGTTCTGATAGTTGGGTGTGATTATGACGGGACCTTTGAAAAGTTTTTGAACGTTCTCGGCTTCGAACTCTGACGAGCAGTTCAAGAAACACGCACGGGTTAAGAACGGTAGGATAACGTGCTGGAACAGTAGCCACTTCAGGCGCTTGGTCTTGAGTTCGGCGAGGCGGTCTTCAAGCAGACCTCCGTGAGCATGGAAGGCAAAAGGGCGACGAAGTAGGACGGACCAGATGGCCGCTAGCGTCGTAGGCCAAGTCATAATGCCGGCGCTGTAGACGAAGTCAGACTGATGGATACGTCGAATGATCAGTGGTATTGCTGCCCAGCCAAAGCCGTTCTTGCCCTTGGCATCAGAAGAATACAGCGAAACCCGATGGACGAAGTCAACGTCGCTGCGACCGATGTGCCCTTTTTCCCGACAAGCATCGCTCACGACGATGCTCAATTTAGTCCGGGGGTTGGCGGCTAGGAGCTCGAAAAATGCGCGCGCCGTAACAGCTACACCACCCCAGCCTCTCGCGGGCAACAAATGGGTCGCGACTGTGAGAAGCTTAATTTGGGGCTCTATGGACATTTTGTCTCTCGTGATTCCGCGAGCAACAATCAGCAGGCCTTCCCAATCGATTGTTAGCATGAGAGTTTTGGCCAATGGAATATTGTCGCACTGGGCGCTCCCTAGTCAATGCCGACAGTGTTCTCTAATTCAACCTGCCGCAACGGATGTAGCGGATGAATGCCGACCATTCCGGAACCAGCAAAGTCCAAAAAATGCCATTCGTCATTTCATCAGGGCATTCTTGACGCTCAATACGCATTCGGATTGCGTAAACTCATAAGAGCAGTTAGAAAAAGGATCTTTAAATCCTGCATGATGCTCCAATTGTTGATGTACCAGATATCGAATTCAACTCGCTTCTCCATCATCCCAACCGCCCAGGTTTCCCCGCGGTAACCATTAACTTGTGCCCAGCCGGTGATGCCGGGCTTGACGTGGTGGCGGAAAGCGTAGTTGCCGATGAGCTGCTCATATTGCGAATTGTGGGCGGCGGCGTGGGGGCGGGGGCCGACCAGCGACATTTCGCCGGAGAGAACGTTGAAAAGTTGCGGCAGTTCGTCGATGCTGGTCTTGCGCAGCCAGCGGCCGATCCAGGTCACGCGCGGATCGTTCCGGCTGGCCTGCACGATGGTCGGGCCGTCCTCCAGCACCCGCATAGTCCTGAATTTGTAAATCCGGAAGACGCGGTCGTTGAAACCATTGCGTTTCTGGCGAAACAGTAGTGGGCCGCGCGAGGTGCATTTGATCATCAGCGCGGCGATCAGCATCACAGGTGCGAAAACCAATAGCGCCACGGTCGCGCCAACGAGGTCGAGGGCGCGCTTGACCGCGCGCTCCTTCCAGCTCAGCGGCGCGCGGCGCAATTCCGCGGTCCACGTTCCGCTCGCGCTCACCACGGGATATCTGAGGAAGCGTGCGACATTGGCATCGGGAACGAGATGCACGGGGATAGGCAGGACCTTCAGCGCGTCGAGAATGCTGTCGATCGCGTGCTGACGTCCCCAGCTCATCAGCAGGAACACGTGCTCAATTCGGTTTTCCTTGGCATAGAAGATCAGTTCGTTGAACCGGCCGCCGATCGACGACATCAGCAGCGGCGAGGCGAGCTCCTTCTCCGGAATTTCCAAAATCCGCATAAGCCGGTAACCGTGCTGCCGCAGTTCCTGCATCGGCGTGGAGGAGGCCGGCAGTCCCTGTTCGGCGATCACCACCACTCGGCTATTGGTGAAGGCACCGGTGCGCAGCGCGCGCGCCGTCCAAACCGCCGCGACGGCTTTCCAAGCAGACAGCGCTGCCATGCCGCTGACGTAAAACAGGATGGTGGCGCCGCGGGAAAACTCGCCGCTGACCTTCATTGTGAACGCGATCGCCAAGAGGGCCGCGAATACCGCGGTCCAGATCGCCAAGGTGATCCGGATCTGGCGGAACAGGTTGGTGATGTTCTTGAGGTCATAGCCATGCTGCACCGAAACCAGCAGCATGAAGTTGACCGCGATCAGGGTGCTGGCGGCGGCGTAGACGTCGACATTCCCAAGGCTCCCCGACGCTATCAAATGGTAACCGACAGAGCTCGCCAGCCCGAACGCGATGATGAGCAGAAAGTCCGCCACGATCATTAGCCGCTCGAACACGGCGGGACGCAGCCAGCCCTGCCAGAAGCCCGAAAAAACGGCCGGCAATTCGTCCTGAGCAATGATCCGCGGCTCGTCGCCGGGGCGGCCCTGCGGCGGGGCTGAAAAGAGGCTCATGCGAGGCGATTTCCGCTGCAAATTAATAGGCTGTTAACAGTGCGATATTGACGAAAAATGCTTTGAATAACAAGGCGCAAGAAATGGTAACCTTACCCGCGGCAGAGCCTTCTGTCGCGCCATTTTGCCTCCGCACCTGCCTCAGGATTGAGCCGGTTTTCAACGCAAACAGGATCTTTTCGTGCCCCGAGCATCGTCCCGCCGCCGTCAAAACCACCATAAGAGCCGCCATAACCATAAGAAGAGCCGCTACCGGAGCCTCGGCATCGTCTTGCTGGTCGGCACCGTTTGTCTCGCAGCTGCCGCGGTCCTGTTCCGGGAAGATCTCCCCGCGCCCAGATCGCGCCCGGCTCTGGACACGCCGGTCATGATTTATCTGGACGGCGCTTACGGTCCGCGTTTCGCCGGCGAAATGATAGCTCAAAAGCAGGGCTATTTTTCCCAAAACGGGCAGACGATCTATTTGCATCCCCAACCCGATACTGCGGATTTTGCCGAAAACGTCGCACGCGAACATGCAATTGGCGTGACAACGGCCCAGAAGTTCCTGCTGGCGGCGTGGCGCGGAGTTCCCGTGGTCGCGTTCGGCGCGAGCTTGCTCGACACCCCCACGGCGATCTTTACCCTGGTGCGCTCCAGGCTCGAGCATCCGGGCGATCTGGTCGGAAAGCGCATCGCTTTTCGTCCGGGCGACGAGGGAGAGGTCATTTTCGATGCCATGATGGCACAGCTCGGACTGCCGCGCAGCCAGATCCAGAAAGTTCCGACGCAAGACGGCTTTCGCGCGTTGCAAGCCGGAGACGTCGATGCCGTGATCGCCGGCATCGGCGAGCAACCGGCGCCCGACGATCCCGGTTTTCTAGAATTAAATGTCATAAAACCCCGGGATTATGCCATTCACGTCCCCGGTCTCGTTTATTTCGCTAGCGCGGATCTGGTCCGGGACCACCCATCGGTGATTGAGCAGACCCTGCGTGGGATCATTCAGGGCTGGCAGACGGTTTACGCGGACTACGGGGTGAGCGTGCCTCTGATCGTGGGGTTCGATCCTGCGAGATTGACGTCCTCGGGCATCCAATTCACCCTGCAGCAACAGCGGGACCTGGTGCGCCCTACCGACACCAGGATTGGCGACTATGACGAGAGCCGGTGGCGCACGCTGCGGGACATACTGCTGTTTGCCAAACTCGGCGAGGAAAGGACCGGCCTGTCTTCCGCGGTCAGCTACGCGTTCGTTCGCGACATCTACCGGCGCTCGCCTGACGCGGGCGGGGCAGGTGACTGGAACGGCACAAATGAGCGACGGGCTCCTTAGCGCAGCCATGAAGTCGACGAGCATCGTCTCGACCAGCCGGTTGCATTTGCCGGGGCCGATGCTAGGATTAACTCTTGGTTTTCGAGAAGCTATGGCTTATTTTGCTCGATCACTGGGTGTGTCGGTGATGGATGCGCCAAGTCGGTCTTGGTGGACTGGGGAGCTAAGATGCTGAGGACATTGTTGACGCTAGTCTTTTCGCTGAGTTTGTTTGCCGCGGTCGCGCCGCGCGGAGCTGACGCCGCCATGCCGGTGCCGCCCGCAGCAGTCGTAATGGCCGGGCAGGATTACGTAGAGCACGTAACTTTCTGGGCGCAGCCATATCCATACCGTTATTCAGGTTGGCACCGTTGCCGACGTGTGCGCGTCGAGACATCTTATGGTGGATGGTATTGGGAACGCATCTGCGATTATGCGGGTGGTCCTGTTCTTAGACGGGCTTATTAGCCGACGGTTACGAATTAACTTCACATTCTCATTTAAGATAATTTGGTATAGCCCGCCGAAAATTACGGTGGCTTTTTGTGCTGCACAAATCGTGAGCGTTCATCATAAATGGTATTGGCGCGGTTTGCTGGCTGCCTTCCCACTGAAGATTATGTTACCAAAAAGTCCACTGACTTCCGGACTGATTGGCCTAGGCGTTGGGACGCGTTTTGATGTCGCTCTACGTTCGCACAGTCGTTGGTGCGCATCCGACGATGCTGCTCTCCAATTGCGACCTCATGCGCGGGGGTGTCGCGGCTACACAACCTTGTTTGGCTCAATGATCGAAGAGCTAGCGGGCGAAGTTGCATTAGTCATGCCAGCGTCGCGCGGCGGTGCCAGCAGGCTGCTTTGTAAGAGTGCCTCATCCCGGCAATTTTGAAGTCACAGGATAGAGCATTGTGCCCAAGAGTATTCTTTATCTCTCACCTTATTTCTGGCCTGAGGAAATTGGGTCGGCCCCCTACTCGACGGAACTTGCTGTTTGGCTGAAACAACAGGGACACGGTGTGCGCGCTGTGGCGTTTCGCCCGCATTATCCTAGTATGGACGGCTTTGCTGCTTGGCGCGATGGCGCACATGACGAGGAAACGTATGCTGGGATTGGGATTTCGCGCGTACCTGTATCTGAACGGGGAGCGGGTGGATTCAAGGAGCGTATCAAGAATGACATTCGGTTTCTTCTGGCCGTCTGGCGAAAAGCTCTGACCGGGCGTTTCGATAAGACCGACGTAGTGATTGCATATGTTCCGAGCATTCTGACGGTTTTCGGTGCTCTGGTTGTTAAGCTGACGGCCGGAGCGAAGATTGTAACGATCGTTCACGACATTGAAAGCGGACTTGCGCAATCTTTAAACCTTGTGACGAGCGGTTGGGTGCTAGCACTAATGCGCCGCTTGGAAAAATTTGCACTGAATCGCTCGGACCACGTTATTGTGTTGACGGAAGGTATGCGCAATGAGCTTGAGCAAATGGGGTGCTGTCGTCCTATTTCGGTGATTTCGATATGGGCGTCATTGCCGCCGGCAGCGCCAATTAAATCCGGTGAATTTTCAACTCTAATGTATTCAGGTAATTTCGGGAAAAAGCAAAATCTCGATCAGCTAATACCCCTTATCAGAAGGCTTTCGGCAGAGAAGAATTCGATAAAAGTTATTATGCAAGGAGATGGATCGGAGAAAAAAAGAATTGAGGGCCTCTTTGTGCAGGCCGGAATTTCTAATGCCGAGTTTCTGCCTCTAGTACCTGCAGCTTCGCTAGTTTCGAGCCTTCAGGCCGCGACCGTGCATTTGGTGCCACAAGCACTTAACGTTGCGAATTATGCTGTACCTTCAAAAATTTTTTCGATCATGTCAGTGGGTAGGCCTTATGTCTGCATTGCCGAGGAGGGCAGCCCGCTAGACGAGTTGACGAAACAGTCAGGCGCTGGAATTTGCATAGCGCCTCACGAGGATCAGTTGTTATTTGATGCAGTTGTCTCACTTGTTCAGAATGAACACGAGTTGAGGGTGAAAGGCCAAAATGGCCGGTCCTACATAGACGCTAATATGAATAAGGATAAGATTATGCAGCAGTATTACGAAGTCATCGTTGGGGAATAGGTCCGCTTTTCAGTTTTTACGGCGTGGGGCGATATGATTGCAGTTATCTTTGGTGGCCATGGCTTTATAGGCTCGCACTTAGCGCGAGAACTCGTGGCGTCTGGCAGATATACGAGAGTCGTGAGCGCTGACATAGTGCCGACGCCTCGGTTTTACACTAAAGGGGTAGAATATCTTTATTGCGATGTCAGGTTGACAATTGCGAGCGAATTCGTGCTGGGGGTCACTGAGATTTTCAACCTGGCGGCCATACACACCACGCCGGGTCACGAGGACTGGGAGTACTATTGGACCAATACAGCCGGAGCCTTAAACGTTACAGATTATGCAAAGTCGGTCGGCGTGAAAACAATCTTCTTTACAAGTTCAATTTCTGTTTATGGGCCGTCGGAAGCAGCAATATCGGAAGAGTCCGCCCTTCAGCCCGAAAGCTCTTATGGAAAATCGAAACTTCTGTCAGAGAGAATTCATCAGGCCTGGCAAAGAGAGGATTGTGAAAGCCGGCGCCTTGTAATCGTTCGGCCAGCAGTTGTGTTTGGTTATCAAGAACGCGGAAATTTTACTCGTCTCGCAAAGTCGCTCGCGCGACGTACGTTCATCTATCCTGGCAGAAAAGACGCAATTAAGGCTTGCGGATATGTGAGGGATCTCATTGGCTCTCTTGAATTTTCGCGCCAGAGTAGTGAAAAAATATTGGTCTACAATTTTGCTTTCAATGAACAACTCACCACCGAGAAGATTTGCGCTGCTTTCTGCGACGTTGCAAAATATTCTATACCCCGGAGGGTCTTGCCGATCAGTCTAATCTTGGCGGCGGGATTATTCTTCGAAATCTTGAGCAGAATCGGAGTGAAAACGTCAATAAATCGCGCGCGCGTATTGAAGTTATTTAACTCGACAAATATCGTTCCGAAGAAGCTAGAGAGTTCTAGGATTTGTCCGTCGCTTCGACTTGAGAGACGCATTGAAAGACTGGCGGTCGTATTCGTCTTCACAAGAATTCGAATAATGCGAAGCCTCTGCCTATTCAACTCGGGACCTAAACATCGATTGCTTTTGAGACGTGCCGAAACATCAGCGCATTACTCAAGCAATTTTTCTGGCTCACGGTGTCATGCCAGACCCTGGCGGGAAATTGCTGGATTTTAGCAACATGCCGGTGATGCGGAAACGGACGTTGCCCGTTAGATGAATATAGTCCGACGTGGAGCTTGCAACAGTCCTGATTTCCACAAACGTCAAAGTAGTCGATCCGACCGTGGGAGTGATTTGCGTGATCTCGACAAAACGCGCTCCCGGGAACAGTTTTGGGTCCAAGCCGTAGAAGATTTTCTCTCGTTCGGAAAATATGATGAAACTGCCACCTGTTTTCTGATCGACGGCCTCATAGCGTGTTTTGATTATTTGGGGGTATTCAAGTTCAACGGCGACAGCGGGGACACTTGTCCCCATGGTCATTGCTATAAGAAATGCCAAAGTCGCAACGAGCAGTTTCATTTTGAAGCCGAAGGCAGGAAAGACCTTTTATATATCAGCTCTGATCCTGGTTAACCAGTGTGTCAGCGCGGATCTTTAAACGAACGGCTGAGGTAAGGCGGGCTGCAACCTTCGGCTATTTACCTTGGCATCATTATTGCTAGGTTTCTCGGCTTGGAAAAGAGCTATTCGAGGTAAAGCAAACTCCCAGCTATTTTTGTTGAGCTGTGGGTCATGCTATCTGTTTGTTCATTGTCGCTTGTAATGTTGCAGGCATATTTACCTCGTGGGGAAATATGAATACTCAAAATCAAAGGCGAGTTGCTCTCCTCACTGGCGTCACCGGGCAGGACGGCGCCTATCTTGCCGAATATCTGCTGGGCCTCGGCTACACCGTCCATGGGGTCAAGCGGCGTTCCTCCTCGTTCAACACCGCGCGCATCGACCATCTGTACCAGGACCCGCATTCCGGCGACGTGCCGTTCCTGCTGCACTATGGCGACATGACGGATTCCACCAATTTGATCCGGCTGATGCAGCAGATTCGGCCCAGCGAGATCTACAACCTCGCCGCCCAGAGCCATGTCGGCGTCAGTTTCGAGAGCCCGGAATATACCGCCAATGCCGACGGAATCGGCGTGCTCCGGCTATTGGAGGCCATTCGCATCCTCGGGATGGAGAAGGAGACGCGGTTCTATCAGGCCTCGACCTCGGAGCTGTACGGCCTGGTCCAGGAAGTCCCGCAGAAGGAGACCACGCCGTTCTACCCGCGCTCGCCCTATGGCGTCGCAAAACTGTACGGCTACTGGATCACGGTGAACTACCGCGAGGCCTACGGCATGTTCGCCTCCAATGGCATCCTGTTCAACCATGAAAGCCCGATCCGCGGCGAGACCTTCGTGACGCGCAAGATCACCCGGAGTATCGCCCGCATCGAGACAGGTCTCGAAGAAACTCTTTTTCTCGGAAACCTTGAGGCGAAACGTGACTGGGGCCACGCTCGCGATTATGTCGAGGGCATGCACCGGATCCTGCAAGCGGACGAGCCGGACGATTTCGTGTTGGCGACTGGAGAGACCCGTTCAGTGCGCGAATTCGTTGAGATCGCTTTTGCGGAAATCGGCCGCAGCATCGAGTGGCGTGGAAAGGGCGTCGAGGAAGCCGGGATCGACCGCAAATCAGGCAAGACCGTCGTCCGCATCGACCCGACCTATTTCCGTCCGACCGAAGTCGACCTGCTGATCGGCGATGCCAGCAAGGCACGCCAAAAGCTCGGCTGGCGGCCGAAGACAAGCTTCGCGGAGCTCGTCAAGGAAATGGTAGCGGGCGATCTTGCGATCGCGCGGCGGGAGGTCGCTAATGGCAAGCACCCCGTTTGAGCTGAAGGGCAAGACGGTCTACGTCGCCGGCCATCGCGGCATGGTGGGCGCAGCACTGCTGCGCCGGCTGGCGCGGGAGGATGTCGAACTCCTGACGGTCGGCCGGAGCGAGGTCGATTTGTGTGACCAGGCCGCGGTCGCCCGCTGGTTCGCGGCGAAGCGTCCGCAGGTGGTATTCCTGGCCGCGGCGAAGGTCGGCGGCATCGTCGCCAACAACACGCTGCGCGCCGAATTCATCTACGACAATCTGATCATCGCCACCAACGTGATCCATGCCGCCCATGTCAGCGGCGCCGAAAAACTGATGTTCCTCGGCTCGTCCTGCATCTATCCGAAGCTGGCGGCGCAGCCGCTGCGCGAGGATTCGATGCTGACCGGGCCGCTGGAGCCGACCAACGAGCCCTATGCGATCGCCAAGATCGCCGGCATCAAGATGGCGGAAGCCTATCGCAGCCAGTACGGAAGCGACTTCATCAACGTGATGCCGACCAATCTCTACGGCCCCGGCGACAATTATCATCCCGAATACAGCCACGTCGTCGCCGCCCTGATTCGCCGGTTCCACGAGGCCAAGGCCACCGGCGTTTCCGAGGTGGTGGTGTGGGGCACCGGCACGCCGCGGCGGGAATTCCTCTATGTCGACGACATGGCGGATGCCTGCGTGCACCTGATGAAGACCTACTCCAGCGACGAGCTGGTCAACATTGGCACCGGCGAGGACATCACCATCGCCGAATTCGCCCGCGTGGTGGCGAAAACCGTCGGCTACACCGGCGCGCTCGGCTTCGACCCCTCGCGCCCCGACGGCACGCCGCGCAAGCTGCTCGACGTCGGCCGGCTCGCAAAGCTGGGCTGGCGCGCGAGCACCTCGCTAGAGGAGGGGATCAATCTCGCTTATCGGGCGTATCTCGCCGAGCACCACGAAGGCGTGGACGCATAGTCCCAGGCTCTGGCCAACGTTCGCTTGTTGCCGGCCACTGCTCATCATGGGAAGAATGGCACTAAAGCATGATGGGATTAAGTTCGATAGCCTGAATTTTTGAGGTAGTTTGCGCACTCCTCTGGGCTGAAGGCATCGAGTGCGTAGCCGATTGCGGCGCATACGGCGTCGACAGTTCGCGCGGAAGCTTTGCGCAGCAGGTGCTTGAGCTTGGCAAACACCTGCTCGATCGGGTTCAGGTCGGGCGAGTATTTTGGCAGGAAGAACAGCTTGGCGCCCACCGAGCGGATGAGCTGGCGCACGGCTTTGCTTCTGTGGCTGCCGAGATTGTCCAGGACGACGATATCACCGGGCCTGAGAGTGGGCAGAAGGACCTTCTCGACGTAGGTCCGAAAACTTACGCCATCGATCGGCCCCTCGATGAACCATGGCGCATCAATCCGGTCGTGGCGTAGCGCCGCCAGGAAGGTCATGGTCTTCCAGCGTCCGTGGGGGACCTTGGCGTGAAGTCTGTCGCCGCGCGGCGCCCATCCCCGCAGGGGCGCCATATCGGTCCTGGTCCAGGTTTCGTCGATGAAGACGAGCCGCTCAGGATCGACGCGGCCTTGATATTTCTTCCACTGGACCCGCCGCCGCGCGACCTCTGGTCGATCGCGTTCGCCAGCCGCCATGCTTTTTTTTGAAGCTGAGCTTCTCGGCATGAACGAAGTTCCACACCGAGTGGTAGTCGACCTTCAAGCCGCGATCGGCAAGCTCGGCAACGAGACCGCGTATGGTGAAATCGCCGGCCTTGAGCCGTTGCGACAGCCAAAGCGCGTGCTCGCCCGAAATCGCCTTGGGCTTGTAGCCGCCTATCTGGCTGGGCTCAACGCTACCGGTCTTCTCGACCCGATGCATCCATCCGATCGCCGTGCTGATCGCGACCCCAAACTGCTTGGCGGCCCGATTGCGTGACATTCCGCCCTCAATCGCGGCCACGACACGCTTACGCAGATCCAGAGAATAAGGCTTGCCCATCCATGCTGGCCTCCAGCCCAGCCAGCATGGTGAATCAGAAATGCACTGATTTGGGAATCCCAAATCGATTCAGGCTAATGACATCCCGCTTTAGCGCTGCGCTTTTCGCAAACGGACTCCCGCGCCTCCACCATTTTCGTCGATGAATTCTATTCCAGCGTTTTCGAGCGCGCGCCGCACATCTTCAAGCGTGCGCGGATACGGCTCCCTTGCGCCGCGTTCGAAGTCCGCAACCGTCTTAGTGGCCGTCTTGCTTGCCTGTGAAAGATCCGATTGAGACCACCCAAGGAGGCCGCGAGCACCACGGCATTGCGCGGGGCTGATTGACATTTTAAATGTAACCTTACATTTTTTAGGTTGACTCTCGTTTCGTGTAGCATTACATCAATTATGTAATCAGCCAAGACAAATGAGGAACCACAATGACCAACAGCACCAATTCGGTGAACGGCGGAGCTATGTCCAAATTCGGCAGCACCTCCATAACCAAACACGATCGCCGTCACTTCATCGGTGGCTCTGACGCCCGGGTAATCATGGGAAAGGACGAGAAGGCCCTCTTGCGGCTCTGGAAGGAGAAGCGCGGAGAAACGGCCGCCCTCGACCTGTCGGCCGTCCTAATCGTCCAGCTCGGGCTCGTCACCGAAGACCTCAACCGCCGCTGGTACGAACTCAACTCCGGCCACCGGATCTCTGACGTCCAGCGCCACGCGGTTCATCGGACCATCCCATACATGGCCGCCACGTTGGACGGATTGGTCAAGGAAACCGGCGCCGTCTTCGAGGCTAAGTTCATGCTGCCGTGGTCCTTCTCGGAAGAAGCGGCTGCCGAAAAGCACATGGCCCAGCTCCAGCACAACATGCTGGTCGCAGGCACCAGGAAATCCGTGCTCTCGATCATCAACGGCGGCGGCAAGTGGATTGAGCTGTCGATCGAAGCCGACCCGATCTACCAGACCATCCTGATCGCCGCCGAGAAGGCCTTCTGGCGGGCGGTCAAGACCGGCGAAACGCCGGTTCTGTTCGATTGCGAGCCTCCGAAGCCGCGGATCGAAGCGGTGAGGGTGGTCGATATGAACGCCTCAAACTCCTGGGCGGAATTCGCCGGGCTATTTTGCGACACCCAGCAAGCCCACGCCGACCACGAGCGCGCCAAGAGCGAGCTCAAATCCCTGATGCCGGAGGACGCCAAGGAGGCCATGGGCCACGGCATCCGGGCGAAACGGTCAAAATCAGGCGCGGTCAGCTTTGATCTGGTCGAGATGGAGGTTTCCCATGCATCGGTCCAGTGAAAGCGTCGCCGCCATCGCAACCGCCCTGGCAAAAGCCCAGATCGAGCTCTGCAATCCCGAGAAAGCGATGATCGGGACGGTCTACAATAACAGATCAGACAGCCCACAGAGCTTTCGCTACGCCTCGCTGTCGAGCGGTCTGGAGATCGTGCGCAAGACATTAGGCGGCCACCAGATCGCGATTGCCCAGACGACCGACATCGATCGGGCCAACGGCACCGTCAACCTGATCACGCTGCTGCTGCACACCTCGGGGGAGTGGATATCCTCGGACTGGCCGGTCTGCCAGCTGACCGAAACGGCGGCGCCCCGCCGGATGGGTGCGGCGCTGACCTATGCCCGGCGCTACGCCCTGTTTACGATGGTCGGGATCGCCGGAGAGGACGACCTGGACGCGCCGCCCGACGCCGACGGCGAGCCCGCGAATGGGCACTGGGCAGTCGAAGCCGGCCGCGTTCCCTTACCGAACGTCGCGCCTACGCTGGCCCGCCGGAGCCCCTCCGGGTCAGGCAGCCCCAGCATCCCGCCCGTCCCGGAAAAGCTCTCAGCCGACGATTCTGCCGCGGCCAGGGCACAGCTCATCCGCGAGATCGAAACCCTGCCGGAGGATGACCTGCAATCCCGCGCGATCGCGATCCTGAAGGCCAAGAACCGCCTATCAGCGGATGATGCCAGGCTGGTCGAGGAGGCGTTCGCGGCCAGGATGGGCCATGCTGACGCCGCTCAAGATGTCCTGACGGCGGATGGAGCGACATCGGCGCAAAACATCCTGTCCTTGCCGCAACCGCCCGCGGCCCCAACCGTACCTGCCAAACGGCCAAGGGGACGTCCAAGAAAGGTCGTGGCCGCCCTCGAGCCACCGGCCGCGCCCACCGCGCCGGCAACACCAGCTGCCGACGAGAGCCCGCCGCCTTCGGGGGATGGTCAAGCCGGTGCCGTCTCCGCCAAAATCCAAAAAAGCGAACTCGCGATCAGCGAGCCGCGCCGGCAGCGCGACAAGGCTCATCTCAAATTCGTGGCATCGCAACCGTGCCTGGTCTGCGGGAGAAGCCCCGCCGACGCTCATCACCTGCGTTTCACCCAGCCTCGCGCATTGGGACGCAAGGTCAGCGATGAGTTCACCGTGCCGTTGTGCAGGAACTCATCACCGCGACAATCATAACTCCGGCGACGAAATCTCCTGGTGGGAGAGGCGGGCTATCGACCCCATGGCGACGTCAAGATTGCTCTGGGTTTCGACCAGGGGTATCCCATGAGAGCGATGCTCCACGCCGAGGTGACAGCGCCATCTAACTTTCACGAAAGGCGATGAACCGATGCGAAGGATGCGCTCCGCGCCAGGCGTCATGGGGTGCAGTGAATCCACTGACCGGAGCGTTCGATGAGATAGAACGCCAGTCCTACACGGTCTACCGGGGCTCGATTTCAGAGTGAGCGAAACGGTTTCAGCCTGGACCGTACTTGTCAAGCACAGCTGCCGGGGCGTTGCAGATTACGTGATCCTCGCTCCCAAGAGGCGCTTTTCAATTTATCGGTCTGGACAAAGCAACGAATCGCACTCGATCTCGATTTTATGAGACCCGGTGCGTCGATTCATTGAGCGTCAGCGTCAGTGCCCTACGAATGGATCTTTCGAAGACTAACGCCCAGCCCACCCTCTGCATCGAAGATGAAATCAACGCCGGCGGCCCTTAGAGTGCGGCGAACGGCCGCCAAGTTCGAAGCAGTCATCTGTAGCGGGCCGTCCGTGGCTTCCGCGCGACGGATCGTGGACACGCCGAGGTTGGCTTTCCCTGCCAAGTCGTTTGCGCTCCAACAGAGCAGGGCCCGAGCGGCCCTAATCTGCGCGCCCCTGATATCTTTACCCGCATATGATTTCTTTTCGTTCATTTAATCCCTAATAGATCATGAGATCACAAATTACTCAAACGAACGCAATAGCTTCATCTGAGCGTTGGCTGAGAACTCTGCTTTACACGGTACATCTTTGGAATCGAGGAGAAGGCATTATAAAAAGGAGCCCTCATCGACACTTTCCTGAGTGAATACCGTATCCACCAAGCCGCGAAGACCCAGGCGGTGACGCGCGCGGTTGCCTGGAAGCTCTGCTGGGAAATTGGGCGTCAGGGCAGGACAGAGCGGCTCTCGGAGAGCGCATGTACACCAGCCGCTCCCGGGTAGATCGCATTCACATCATCAAACCCTCCAGCGCGCCCGTTGGCCGTGAGCTGCTGCTTGGGCTGGTCTGATGACCGACAGGGACGGGGCCCCGCCAATTCGTGCGGCATACGACGGCGTTCGTTTCCATTCGCCTATGTCCCCGGGTATCCACGCCTTGCTCCCAGCACACCAGAAACAAGACGTGGACGGCTGGGACAACCCGTCCATGACGAAAAAGTGCAACCTCGTCTAAATTGAGAGCAAGAGCAACGGTTTCAGCCTGGCCCGTACTTCGTCAAGCACGCCTGCCGAGGCCTTGCTGATGAAGCGTGACCCTCGCTGCTCCCACGAGACGCTTCGCAATTGGTCGGTCTGGACAACGCCACTGATCTCCTCGCTGTCCGGCAGCGGGACGTGGAAGTTCCATTCACGATCCCGCCGGGTTATTGGACAGGCCATGCAGCGGCCGGTCAGCCGGTTGAAGGCAAGCGGCGAAAGCACCAGCGCAGGTCTGCGTCCGGCTTGCTCGTTGGCAACGGATTGCATGAAATCCAGCCAGATGATGTCGCCCGTGTCGGGGCAATAGGCCGCCACCTCACCACGCCTCACCGTCGCGCCCAGGGCCCCAATCGACCTCGTCGGGAACGTCTTCCCGCGTCATGCCGCTCAGCAATTGATCGAGCGTGTAGCTGGGCTTGCGTGCCGGCCTGACAACGGGGCGCAATACCAGGGCTCCATTCTCGAGCATTATTTCGGCGCGCCTGCCGTCGCTGAGCTTGATCGCATCGGCAAGCGCCTTCGGAATACGCACGGCGAGGCTGTTGCCCCACTTGCGAAATTCGACGATCATCGCAGCTTCTCCTTTGTGTAGATACGATGTATATACAGCGAGATGCCGCCGTTGGCAAGCAGCCCGGATGCAGGTCCGGGCCCGACGCGGACAGCCGACTACAGGTATTTTCTTTGGCGCGAGGGGGAATCACATGCCAACCAAATACAAGGCTCAACTTGACCATGTTGGATTCGATTGGACCAAGGATGCGCAGCTCATTCGTCAGGGCTTGATGTCGCGGAAAGACCTGATTTTGCCCGAGGCCGAATTTAGGGAAGATCAAGCGGCCCTCGTTTCGTTTATCGAAGATATCTGCGGCATCTTGTGTTGGGCGGCTGCAGTGCAGATGGACGGTGGCTTTAAGGCAACCAACAAGATTGTTGCAACGCTCGAAGCTGTCGCAAAGGATCCGTCCATCATCACTACCGGCAACGTCGAACCCGAAGCTTTAGGCACGATCGCCAGCCAGTATCAACGGGCCGATGAAGCGCCCGGCAAGTTTGGGTTCGACATTTATCAAGATGAGGGTGCGCATGAACTCGACCTTCAACAGGTCCGTCTCGCAGCGGTGCAGGCAATTATTGAGTTGCAGACCGAAGCGACCAAGGGCCGGCCGAAGAAAATTCTTCTAGACCTTCTCGGCGAGAAACTTCGCGATCTTTTCTTGCGCCGCAATGATGTCGCAACAAGGCATTCGATAGCGAGCGACGGCGAAGTTGCGCAAACCGAGGCGGGGCCCTATTTCGAATTTTGCGAAACCGTGATCGCTTCCCTCAACGAATTTTTCGCGAGCCTGCCGCAGTCTTATGAGGCCAAGCCCGTTTCTGCCGCACAGGTTGTACGCAAACGGCGAATTGCGCGAGGATCCGCAGCTAACAGCTAAACCGACGACGCTGTCATCCAGACCATCACCGGCGCCGCCGGCCTTCACATCGGTGCCTCGCAAGAAGATCTCCTCCCTACCCAATTTCCCCCATAAACCACCCAATTTCACCCATAACCCCGTGCTGGTAATCACGGCGAGGAAACCTCCTTTGGTTGCGAACGACTTTTCCAACCCCCAAAGGAGACCTACCATGACTGACGAAATCATCGCCGACGGCGCCGCGGTCGGCGAGACATGCCCGAAGCTTCAAGATACCAAAGCAACAGCCGAGGTCCGGTCGAGCTGGAAGGGCGTTCCCAAGACAATTCAGGACCTTCTCTCTGATCCGCCCGTGCTCCCCTACGAAGCCGAGGAGCCGTTTTTTGCGCTGTTTGAAAGCTTCCTGGACTACGCAAAACCCGAAACCATCATCGACTATCACTTGGTTTACACGGCCACGGTCAGCAATTGGGAGAGCCACCGCTACCGTTCCATGGCCATAGCGGTTACGACCAATCAGCAGCAGGCCGGGCTCGCATCGTTGTTTGAACAGACCGGCAAGACAGGTTTCGGTAAATTCGCCAAGCACTCGCTGAGCGCCGAAGCGCGTAAGAATGCGATGAAGTGTTTCACCGATGCTGCCTATCGCGAAGAAGCGTATTACGACTTCGAAACGTGTGGATACATGCCGGACGGCCAGGCATTTCTGTTATCTCTCCCCGCGCTTGCCACGATCGAGCGTCTGCTCGGGGCATCCGAAAAGCGCTTCAGCGCGGCCATGAAAGAGATCGAGAAGCGTATGGCAAGCCGCGCCGCCAAGCTGGTGGTGGACTAAGGAAGGATTTTGCAAGCAAAGACAACGGAGGATTAAAGTTGGCTTCTGAAAAGCAGATATCGGCGAACAAACGGAACGCCGCCAAAAGCACCGGCCCGCGCACGCTCGACGGCAAGGCACGGTCGCGGATGAACTCGTTCCGCCATGGCTTGTCAGTGCCCTTGGCATACGATGGGATCTTGGCGGGGAAGGGGGGAAAAGAAACCGACAGCGGGACTGTCGACGACCACCACGAAGTTGCGGCCCACTCAATGCTGCACCGCATCCAGCGTGAGCGCGTCAAAATTTTTACCGATCAGCAAGCCGGTTTGGCACCTTTGGCAGCGCTCCGGCGAGTGGCAGCACTGGATCGCTATGAACGCCGTATTTTTGCCCACCGCAAACCCGCCTCGAAAATCAAGGGGGACGCCGTCTAAGTGCCTGCGCTCGGAAGCAGAGCTCGATGTGTTGCTGATCGGGAAGGAATGGAGTGTTGGGCATTTTTCCTGCCGTCGTGTCAGTGGAACGCCGCCATCGGTCGCTCAATTTGGCAGAACGAAGCCAAATTCGGCCAGTTTGGCAGAACGAACCCAATTCGACACGAGCGTCGGGTTTGGACTGCGGCCGGTCTGAAAACGGTTAATGGCTCATTGGCGCGCAGGCCGGCATAACGCCGGTAGTGAGGCGCCGCTGGCCGCCCCCTTCCGGACCGCGAGACGCCTCGGAGGCGCGGCTTCCGGGGAGCCAGCAGCAGGCGAACCACCCCGCGCACCATAAGCGTTTGATAGCCATGATGGGACTGGGTTTTTCCCGGCGACGATCGTCGGCCATGCATGCTTCCTGCGCAGCCGATATCCTGAGGTCATCTTAAGCATCGGGAAATCTTGGCCCGGTACCGTGATTTTACCCGCGCAACCGGACCGGTTTCATGACCCTGCTCTACCTGACTTCCACAGCCTTCCTGCTGGCCGCGGCGTTCGTCTTCGGCAGCTATGCGCTGCTGCATCACTGCATGTCCGAATGGCAAGACGAGTAGGCCGGCAGGCCGTGGGCGCGTCTCCCGGCGCCAGCCCGCCGGCGCCGGCGAGCTCGGCGGTGCTGATGGTGGCGGCGTGGGCCTGCTTTGCCCTGATCGGCTTTCTCACGCTCGGCCCGGCCCATTTCCGGCCGCATGTTTTCCACTCGACCGGGCTCGACCGGGCCGCCGGCTACGCGGTGCTCGGCCTGCTGCTGGGCATCGCCTATCCGCGCCATCTGCTTCTCATTTCGGTCCTGGTCATCGGCGGCGCGGCGGTGCTGGAGGCGATGCAATTCTTGCGGCCCGATCGCGATGCGCGGCTGATCGACCTGCTCGCCAAGGTCGCCGGCGGCGCGCTCGGCATCGCCGCAGCGACGGTCGTGAGCCGTCTGATGACGCTATGGCGCGGGCGGCGGCGCGGTGGGCCGGAACAGGGTTAACGGTTCATGGCCGCTGGCCTTTAGCAACTCATCCCTGCGCCACCCGCAGCAGATACTGCCCGTAGGCGCTCTTGGCGATCGGCTTGCCCAGCGCCTCCAGCTCGCCGGCGCTAATCCAGCCGAGGTGGAAGGCGATTTCCTCCGGGCAGCAGATCTTGAAGCCCTGGCGCTTTTCCAGCACGCGGACGAATTCGGCGGCCTCCAGGAGGTTGTCGGGCGTGCCGGTGTCGAGCCAGGCAAATCCGCGGCCCATCTTCTCGACATGCAGCTGCCGGCGCTCGAGATAGGCGCGGTTGACGTCGGTGATTTCCAGCTCGCCGCGCGCCGAGGGTTTTAAATTGGCGGCGATGTCGACCACCTGGGAATCGTAGAAATAAAGCCCCGTCACGGCCCAGTTGGAGCGCGGCTTCAGCGGCTTTTCCTCGATCGAGAGCACCAGGCTGTCGTCGTCGAACTCGACCACGCCATAGCTCTGGGGGTCGCTGACATGGTAGGCGAACACGGTGGCGCCGGCGGCCTGCCGGCCGGCGTTCTGCAGCAGCGGAATGAGGTCGTGGCCGTAGAACAAATTGTCCCCCAGCACCAGCGCGGACGACTGGCCGGCGACGAAATCCGCGCCGATGATGTAGGCCTGCGCCAGCCCGTCCGGGCTCGGCTGCTCGGCGTAGCTGAAGGACATGCCCCATTTCGAGCCGTCGCCGAGCAGATGCTGGAATTTCGGCAGGTCCACCGGCGTGGAAATCACCAGGATGTCGCGGATGCCCGACATCATCAGGGTCGACAGCGGATAATAGACCAGCGGCTTGTCGTAGATCGGCAGCAGCTGCTTGGAGGCCGAAATGGTCATCGGGTGCAGCCGGGTGCCGCTGCCGCCGGCCAGGATGATGCCCCGGGTGATCGCGCTCATGTGGTATCTTTCCCCAGGAAATCGCCGGTGACGAGGCGGCCGATGCAGCCGGGCAGGGATTGCCGCCAGGGCGGCAGGCGAACGCCATGGACGGCCGCAAGCCGGCTGTTGTCGAGCCGGGAATTGGCCGGCCGCCGGGCCTTGGTCGGATAGGCCGAGGTCGGGATCGCCACCACGCGGGCGGAGGGGCCGCCGGCCGCCGCGGAGGCGGCGAAGATCGCCGCGGCAAACTCCGCCCAGTCGGTCTCGCCGCCGCCGGTCATGTGGAAGATGCCGCGCAGCTCGGGCGCCGCGGGCCGCTCGAGCAGGTTGCGGACCACCGCGATGATTCCGTCGGCAATATCCAGCGCATTGCTCGGGGTGCCCTTCTGGTCGCTGACCACGGAAATCTCGTCGCGCGAGCCTGCCAGCGCCAGCATGGTTCGCGCAAAGTTCTTGCCGAACGGGCTGTAGACCCAGGCGGTGCGCAGGATGGCGTGATCGGGATTTGCCGCGGCCACCGCGCGTTCGCCTTCGAGCTTGCTCGCGCCATAGACCCCGAGCGGCCCGGTGGGGTCGTCCTCGCGGTAGGGCCGCGGCAGGCTGCCGTCGAAGACGTAGTCGGTCGACAGGTGCACCACGGGAATGCCGCGCCGGGCCGCCGCCCGCGCCACCGCGCCGGCGCCCGCGGCGTTGATGGCGTGGGCCAGCGCCGGCTCGCTTTCGGCGAGATCCACCGCGGTATAGGCGGCGGCGCTGACCACGGCGTCGGGCGCCAGATCCCGCAGGCCGGCCTCGACGCTGTCGGGGCGCGCCAGATCCACGTCCGGACGCGCGACGGTGACGATGTCGATCCCGGACGCTGGCGCCCGTTCCAGCAGCGACCGGGCGATCTGGCCGTGGCGGCCGGTGACGGCGATCCGCATGGGCTATTCGAAATAGGCTGGGAGGGAATCAAAGCGGGGATGCCGCGTGTCCTTGTCCGACAGCACGGCCTTTCCGGGCAGAACCGGCCAGTCGATCGCCAGATCCGGATCGTCCCAGGCAATGCCGTGATCGTTGGCCGGCGCGTAATAATCGGTGACCTTGTAGAGCACGTGGGTGTCCGGCTCCAGGGTGCAGAAGCCGTGGGCAAAGCCGACCGGCACCAAAAGCTGGCGGCCGTCGACCGCCGAGAGTTTTTCGGCGACCCATTGGCCGTAAGTGGGCGAGGACCGCCGCAGGTCGACCGCGACGTCGAAGATGCTGCCGCGGATCACCCGGACCAGCTTGTGCTGGGCGGCGGGGCTGCTCTGGAAATGCAGGCCGCGGATGGTGCCGGCCTCGGCCGAGGTCGACTGGTTGTCCTGGACGAATTCCAGGGCGATGCCGTGCTCGAAGAACCGCTTGCGGTTATAGGTCTCGCAGAACACGCCGCGCGGATCGGCAAAGGATTTCGGCGTGATGATCTTGACCGCTTCGATCGAAGCCGGGGCAACCGTTAACATGACAAATTCCCGATGCTCTGGAGGTTCAGACCGCGATGCCGAGCCGTTCGCCGCGATAGACGCCGGATCGCACGCGCTCCCACCAGACGCTGTTGTCGAGATACCACTGCACGGTCTGGCGCAATCCGCTCTCGAAACTGTAACGCGGCTTCCAGCCGAGCTCGCGGGCGATTTTCGCGGCGTCGATCGCGTAGCGGGCGTCATGGCCGGGCCGGTCGGCGACAAAGCTGATCAGCCGCTCGCGCGGCCCGATCGCCGCACTCGGCGCCAGCTCGTCGACCAGCCTGCAGATCGCCCGCACCACCGCGATGTTGGAATATTCGTTGTTGCCGCCGATGTTGTAGCCGTGGCCGTCGACCCCGCGCTCGGCCACCTGCAGCAGCGCCTCGGCGTGATCCTCGACATGCAGCCAGTCGCGCACGTTCTCGCCGGCGCCGTAGACCGGCAGCGGCTTGCCCTGCAGCGCGTTGATGATGGTCAGCGGAATCAGCTTTTCCGGAAAATGATAGGGACCGTAATTGTTGGAGCAATTGGTCATCACCACCGGCAGGCCGTAGGTGTGGTGCCAGGCGCGCACCAGATGGTCGGAGGCCGCCTTCGAGGCCGAATAGGGCGAATTGGGCTGGTAGGGGGTGTCCTCGCAGAAATAGCCGGTCGCCCCGAGCGAGCCGAACACCTCGTCGGTCGAGATGTGATGGAAGCGGAATTTATCCTTGCGGGCGAGGGGAAGCGCGCGCCAGTAGTCGAGGGCGGCCTGCAGCAGGCAGAAGGTGCCGACGATATTGGTCTGGATGAACTCGCCGGGGCCGTCGATGGAACGGTCGACGTGACTCTCGGCCGCCAGATGCATCACCACGTCGGGCGCGAATTCCCTGAAGATGCGGCGCATCGCGGCGCCATCGACGATGTCCGCCCGCTCGAAGCCGAAGCGCGGATCGCCCGCCACCGGCGCCAGCGACTCCAGGTTGCCGGCATAGGTCAGCTTGTCGACCACCAGGACGTGGTTTGCGGTGGTTGCGATCAGCTTGCGCACCACCGCCGATCCGATAAAACCCGCGCCGCCTGTGACCAGATAACGATATGTCATCAAAAACCGAGAGCGTTCAGGACCGGTCCATATAATCCCGGTTTGATGCGGATAGGCAACAGCATGTTTTTGATTGACTGTCGGGTGTGGTACATCCAGCCAGCCGTCTTCATAGCGCGAATGACAAGGCCTTGACGCTCATCAAAAAGCTCGATCTGCCCAATCGGCAAACACGGCGAGCGCCCGGCCGAAACTAGTTAAAATGAAGCCGCGGTCCGATACGGTGCGTTTTTGATGGAAAGCCCACGCCATGCGCCGATCCATGATGATTTCTTTTCGTCATCCCCCGACAGAAATCACTCAAGCCAACGCGGTTGCCTGGCAGCTCTGCCGGGAAATTGAGCGTGACGGCGTTCGTTTCCATTCGCGACAGCCCGGCTGCACGCGTATTCTTCTTTGGCGTCGAGGCGGGACTCAACATGCCAACCAACGGGCCGATGAAGCGCCCGGCAAGTTTGGCGTTCGCCATCTGTCAAGATGAGGGGCCGGATGAAGTTTGATATGACGGCTCAGCGGACCGATGACGGACTTCCAACTTCAGCGGGGACTGGAATGAAAAACTCCTGGAACAAGCGGGTGCCCGCAGCGCTCCTGTGCCTGAGGCTCTGGCTCTCGCGCTGCCGGCAACGGCGGCCCGCGCCGGCGGCACCTGCATGCTGCATCCCGATGCCTTCCGGCTGCAGTCCGACACCCTTCACTGGACCATCAAGATCCATTCCGGCGCCGAATGCATCCAGGGCCTGCGCTGGTCGACCATCATGATCGACAGCATTTCCATCGACGAGGCGCCGAAGATGGGACGATTGCTGCTGGAAGGGCCGTCGTTCCGGTATTTTTCCAATCCCGGCGCGCATGGCACCGATTCCTTCAGGATATCGATCTCCGGCAGCTCGCTGCGCCAGAAGGGAACCTCGTCGATCGAGGTCGAGGTCGCCGTCGATTGACCCGTTCGGGTGATTTCGCGCGCCGCGGAGCTGATAGACCGGTGCCGAACAAAATCGTGCCGGTTCGGCTTGCGATGTGAGCCAGTTCACAGGGCGAGGCGACATAACGCTGTAACAAGGCGCGGGGCATGATGCGGACGATCCCGCTCGCTGTCATGCCTTCGGAGATTACCTTGTCAGTGTCGCCCGCCCACGAAGAGATCGACACCGGCGCCGCGCCGAATCCGCCACGGCCCTGGCACCGGCTGGGCGCGCGATCCACCGCCGTGGTGTTCCTGGCGGCGGCCGCGGTTGCGATGGCCGGATGGCTCTATCTGCTGGGCGAGGGCCTTTGGGCCGCGGTGAGCTGGCTTTTGTTCTAGCCGAGGCGCGGCCTCGCAGGACAGTCGTCCCGCCGGCGTTCGCAGGCACGGCGCGTGGAAACACCGCGTTTAAGAAAATTCACGCGCCGACGGCGCCGATGCTGCTCAGCGCGTCGGCGTGGTGGTGATCACGTTGCTGTTGCGGTTGCTGTTGGCGTTGGCGGCGGGCGCGACACCCTGGCCGATCGGATTCTGAAACGGGTTGTTGGTGGGCGGCTGGATCGCGACCGCGCCGCGCGAGCCGCCGACGGTGCGCTGCGACTGGGTGGTGGTGGTGGTGGTCCCGGTTCCGCCCTTCTGCTGGGCAAGGGCCGGCATTGCAACCATCAGCGGAATGACGAGCAACAGTTTGAGCGGCGACATGTTCGGCTCTCCGTCTGACGGTTGAAAGGATTCTCCAGGACAAGTCCGCATTTCGACGCCGGTTCCCGGCGATCCCGGGCTCAGGGCTGCCTGCAATCCGAATAATAGGTGCCGTTGGCGCTGACGATCCGCTCGATGCATTGCCGGGGGTCGGTGATCCTGCCTTCCACGGTAAAATCATAGGACTGGTTCTTCAGCACCAGGGCGTAGCGGCCGGGGGTCAGGTCCAGGTCGGGGTCCTCGCTGTGCAGCTCGACCATGTCGGGATCGTCGGCAAGCGGGGAGGCGCGAAACGGGAAGGCGACATTGCGGATCACCCAGGTGTCGTCGCCCTCCGGCGTCCTGCCGGCGGCTTCCGGGGAAAATTCGCGGGCGACCCGGGCGATGATCCGGACGTCGGCGCGGTCGGAAATGCTGGCCACGACGTCGCGGCGGAAGATGAGGAATTTCGGGTGGCCGTTCGGCAGCGATGTCCGGCTCGGCGTCTTGATCGCGGCGGACACCGCGACCCGGATGTCGGGCGGCCGGCCGGGCAGCAGCTCCAGCTCGGTCAGGGAGTCCGGGCCGACCGCATAGACGCCGTAATCCTTCGGCCGCAGCGGCGCTGGTTTTGCCGGCAGCGGCGGCGCAGGGGCGGCGGCGACCGGCATGGGCGGCGGCGCGGCGGCGTTCTGCCATTCGAGCCGGGGCAGGCGATGGATCGCGTCGGCGAGGCGCCCGCGCTCGCGAACCGCCACCAGAGCGACGACGAGAATGGCGACCAGCATCGCGGTGCGCCGGACATAGGGCCAGGGCGCAGCGGCGCCAGGGGCGCGGGGCGCACGCACGGTCGCCGAAGCGCGGCTGGTTGGCGCCGGATCGATGTCCGGACCGGGGCGGGGTCGTGGCTGCGGGACCGGTTCGGGAGCCGCCAGCCTCCGGGTTGCGGGGGCCGGGGCGAGGGCGGGCTCGCCGGGGGACGCCGGCGGCGGCGGGGCGGGCAGGCGGCCCTGCTGCCTGGAAAAGGCCTCGACCCCGCGAATGGCGGTTTCCAGCGCCTGCTCGGTGCGCCTGACGTCCGGGGCGTCGGCGTAGGTGAACTGTTCCTGCAATTTGTAGCGGGCGAGATCGTAGACCGCCTGGCGCATGTCCTCGGGGCTGTTTTTCACCGTATCGATCATGCGGGCAATCACCAGCGCGAACTGGACTTCGCTGGAAGCCGGTTCCGACAGGTCGCGTTCGCCTGGAATCAAGTCGCCCGAAGGCATCGGGATAGCGCTCTCCGTGATCTCGGTGGGGCGAATAGCAGACATAGTCTAGACCAGTTTGACGGCGTCGAACATGCCGGAGGCGAACCACGCGAGCTGCCGGTGACGCCTGGTGCTCGAGCGGCAAAAATCGGATAGGCTGGCAAGCGCAGGGCGCGGCGTTTGGACGGCCCCGCGGCAAGCCAGGGGATCACGGATGTTCACCGGACGGAGCTCGGGATGGGTATTTGTCGCGCTGATTGGCGCCGCGTTGGGCGCGGTCCCGCAGAGCGCGCGCGCGGTGACCGTCGAGGTCGCCCGGAAATGCGAGGCGCTGACCTCCAAGGCCTTTCCGCCGCGCGAACCCGGCAACCCCGCCGCCGGCAGCGTCAAGGGATCGGGACGAAACCAGCAGCAGTATTTCAACCAGTGCGTGGCCAATGGCGGCAAGGTCGATGAGGACGATGCCAAGCCGGCCAAGTGAGGAATCGTCCCTCGCGCGCCAAGCCGCCGCCCGCGCGCCGCGCTAGGGCTTTGCGGCGGCCGGTTCGGGCACGTTGCCATCCCTGGCCATGCAGTCCCTGAAATAGGCGCCGCGCTCGCCGCTGCCGCGCACCGAGCCCGGGCGCTTGTAGGGATAGAGCAGGTAGGAATAGTGCATGCAGCGCTTGGCGGTTTCCGCGCTCGGCGCCGCCTGCGCGGCCGATGCCATCGACCCGCCGATCAGCAGCACTGCAAACGCGATGGCCGTCTTCACGCTGGCTGCTCCCGTTACGGCGTCATGCCGGAGCCCGGCGGAAAATTGCTCGATTTGAGCGCCATCCCGCTGATCCGGAACCGGACATTGCCGGTCAGATGAATATAGTCCGACGTGGCGCTGGCGACGGTCCTGATCTCGACGAAGGTCAGCGTGGTCGATCCCGCCATCGGGGTGATCTGCGTGACCTGGACGAAAGCCGCACCCGGGAACAGCTTGGCGTCGAGCCCGTAAAAGATCTTCTCGCGCTCGGAAAAGATGACAAAACTGCCGCCGGCCTTGGGATCGACGGCCTCGTAGCGCAGCTTGATCAGCTGCGGATATTCGATCTCGGCGGCGAACGCTCCCGGGCCGGCAAGCAGCCCGAGAAAAACCGCCAGACTCGCCATTGTCAGCTTCATTTCGGCATGATCCGCGACCGGTCTGATCCTAACAGCCGGTATTTCGTTAAACCAGCCTCGCTTGCAGGCATCGACGCCTGTCCGTTCGGCGGCAGCGGCCTTCGCCGCGACCGGCACGCGGCGAGCGGCGCCGGCAACCCGCGCGAGGGATGGTTAACGGATCGGATGGCGTAACAGCGGCATTTGATCCGAAACCAGGACAAAATCAAAATCGGTTCGCGCTAGCCTCCTGCTCAGGGATAACCGGGAGAATACCAATGAAATCGAATCTGATTGCCCTGATGGCCGCGTCGGTGGCGCTGTGCATCGGCTTTTCGTCCGCGAACGCCAACCTGATCGGAATGCCGCTCAATCTGAAGGCCGCCATCCAGATCGGCGCCGTCGAAGCCCCCGATGCCGCCTGCCAGTTCTATACCGATGACGTGCTGACCGGGATGGTGTCGGTCAAGGGCTGCTGGCGCGCCTGAGTTCCCCGGGTCAGGTACGGCGCGTCATGGTTGGAAGGCGCTGCGGGCCTGCTCTCCTTGAGCGCGTATCGACTCTCGTTCATGGTTGATCCACAATGGCGGGCAGCCAAAATCGGGAATGCGTCCAATGCGGGTCAGGCGACGGGGATTGTTGATAGCCATTCTCGTCTGCACGCCGTGTTGCGCGTTCGCCCAGGGCACCTCGCAGCCAAGCGCCGGTCGCGGCGGATATGGCAGCACCAGTTCGCCCAACCCGGCTTCGCAGGGTTCGGCCACCCCTTCGTCCGGCAGCCCTTCGCGAAATCCCGCGGCAACCGGCCAGGGTCGCTCCGAAGGCGCCTTTGGCATGACGCCGCAACTTCAAAGGGAACTCGGGATCAGCCGGCAGCAATAAGGCCCCGGCGCGCGCGCCGCATCAATCCGGTGTGGCCGCCGAACTGACCAGCACAAGACCGTCCGGTTTCGACACCGCGACCTCGATGGTCGATCTGCCCTTGTCGAAGCGGTTTTGTCCGTCAACCCTGAGGGTAAACTTGTCGGTCCCGTCAAAATCCGGATTGGCAAAATAACGGAAGCCCGGGCCGACGAGGACGATTTTTCCGTGCGCCGGGCCTTCGACGACGGACACATTGAAGATCTGCATGGTCGACCACCGCAGCCCCTGGATGCAATCCGCTCCCGGTTTGATGGTCATGGACCACTGTACGGTATCGTCTGCCATTTTATAGGGCTTCATGCCTTTCAAGCAGTTCTGCGTCGCCATGGCCGGGTTATCGACCAGGGTAAACAACAGCAGGAAGGCCAGTAAGGCACGGCTGAGAAATCGCGGCATCGCGGACACCCCTGTTCAAATCGAGCATGATCGCCGCGAATGAACTTTTCGTAAGCTGGATAGTCCATGGCAATCCTTGGTAAGCGCCGCGCTAACGCGCTGACGGGATGCCCGCTGGACACAAGCCGGCAAGCTCAAGCTCGCGGCTGTCGCAAGGTCGCATGCACGTAACATCGATCGTTGCCGCGCACGTCGAGCTCCGCCAGCCCCGCGCGTCCGCGTTAAGCTTGACGCTTCAGCTTAATGGCGAGCTTTCGTTGAAGAAAATCCGCGCGCCGTTATGCTGTGCCCGGCGAGAAGTATTTCGACCGCGAGGAGCGGGATCACCGATGGCCGAGCGACGTCAGGCTGACAGGCTCAAGACAACGAGCGGGGCGCTGGTCTATTCCGACCGGCAGCGCGGCATCTTCTCCTGCACCCTGCGTGACATCAGCGACAGCGGCGTCGGGTTGCGGCTGAACGACGGGGATTTTATTGCGCCGGACTTCAGGCTGACATTGGACAATTTCAGGAACGTGCGGAACTGCCGGGTGATCTGGTCTCGCGGCCGCTACATCGGTGCAATTTTCGGCGCCGACACCGGGAGCGCCTGAAGCTATCGATTGTTTGGGGAGAGGGTCATGATGTGGGGATTAGCCGGGCTGTTGGCCTGCGCAATGGTCGTTGTCGCCGGCAGGCGCCACAGCCGATATCTGGACAGGCTCGATGAGCTCGATCGGAAAAGGCTCGAGGCCGGCCAATAGATTCGAGCCTTCAAAACCCGTCGCGGAAATTTCGGTCCGCCGCCTGGGTCGCTGCCCGCGGCGCGGCCGTTGCGGCTGCTTGTCGAGCGGCCACGCGCCAGAATCTGCCCAGCCTGGTATCCGCGCCCGGTAAGGTTGAGCGGTCAGGTTAAACCGCGATCCAGCTTGCGAAGCTTCTTGGTCGCCGCCATTGATTTCGCCGGTCATTTCGGGGGACAGCCATGCTCAGAGCCAGCTTCAGGATTGCGCTCATTGCGACGCTCGTCGCAGTCGTCGGTTTTCCACTCAGCGTCGTCGCCTGGATTGCGCTGGCGCTGATCGGATTCTGACGACCTGTCCAGGGTTGATGTGAACTGGCTGATAATTCCAGGCGCTACCTGGAGTGGTCGACGAACGTCACCGGCGTACCCTTGGATACCCGTTCGGCGACGCGCTCGGCGTCCCAGTTCGTCAGACGAACGCAGCCGTGCGATTCCGATTTGGACACCCGCCCGGGGAATGGGGTGCCGTGGATGCCATAGCCTTCATCGGAAAGATTGATCCACATCGTGCCGACAGGATTGTTCGGGCCCGGCCTGATGATGAACGGCTTGCGTGAATGGACGCCCTTGAAGTGGTAGGCCGGGTTATACCGGTAGGTCGGATTGGGGTCGATTTCCGTCACCTTCAAGGTGCCGACGGGGGACGGCTTCTCCGCGCTGCCGACCGTCGCGGGATAGAATCCGATCAGCGCGTTCGACTTGTCGAACAGTTGCACCGTCTGCCGGTCCTTGTCGACCTCGACCTTGGCCGCCTTCTCAGGGTTTTGGTCGGTACCGGCTTCGATCACGGCAATGGTTTCCCCGGCGCGATCCAAATGCTTTCCAGGGTTCAAGGCCGACAGCAGTTCCTCGCTCATGTGAAACTTCTCGGCCAAGCCCTCGCGCGCGCTGGTGTAGGCCAGCTTCGGAAGGTCCTTCATGGCTTCCATCTTGGTCGGGAGCTTGCGCAGGAACGGCCCTGCTACGTCGGTCTTCGAGGTGGTATAGCTCGTCATCACCGGACGGTCGTCCGATGCAAGCTTGGTCCAAACGTCGGCGCCGACATCGTCGGACCTCGCCAGTTGCTGCGCCTCTTCATAAGCCCGCAGCGCCTTCTTCGCATTCTCTCCGAATTTGCCGTCGATCTCGCCCGGCGAGAAGTGCGCCCGGTCGAGCAGCACCTCCAGCCTGACACCTGCCGGGGTCGGCTTGGTGTCAGACAGGGTCTTTTTGGAGGGTTCGGCTGAGTTGATCGCTGCTGCGCTCATTTCGGCGCCGAACGCGGGGCGTGTCACGGATACCAGGACGAGGGCGACGAAGATGTAACTCGGGAAAAAGAGCCTGATGCCGGCAGGTCCGCTATTCCGGCGATCCTGACAGTGGTCGGGTTTGATCGGCGGTGCCCGGCGGCGCGGCTGGCCGCCAACCCCGATCCGGATCACTTCTGACCCGACGGTGCCTGGGCGTTCGCCTTGTCGGCCTTGTTCGCTTCATGGTGGCCGACGACGCAGCCGGCCGCGGCTCCAAGCTTGCCGTGGCCCGCCATGTGGCCGGCGACACCGCCGACGATGGCCCCCTTGATGCAGCCCTTGGCGTCCGCGGCGGGCGCGAGAGCGAAAGAAACCGCGGCTGCGCAAGCCGCCGCCAAAACCCATCTCATGTGCGTTCTCCGATTGTGAGGGATCGGCAAGCCAACCAATCAGGACGCAGTACGTTCCGACCTCGTCACTGGCTCTTTCGCACGCCCCAACCGCTCGAGCATTTGGCGGACCCATAAAGCGGACTGGCCGACCTGCTCGAGTGCGGAGTTTGATCGGCGTTTGCTTTCGTCGCGCTGATGAAAAGCAGAGCGGCTGCGTAGGCGCAGCCAAATGGACTCGGACGAATTTACCGACCCTCAGCGTCCCCCAGCGCTTCTCGACGCTCTTGCGTGAATTTCCGACCTTCTTGACCGCCTTCTTTACGGCCGAAGCCGAACGGCTGGTCTTCTTCGCCTCATAGCTTACTTCGTATTTTTGACCGCCCGCCACCTTGGCCCGGTCCTGGGCTCGCCCGCGCGCCGTCTTTTTTGCCGCTTTCTTCGCCATCGGAAGCTTCTCCCTGTTTGATCGATCGTGCCGAAGCAACGCCAAGGACTCACCGGTTCCGGAACGCATCCAGCTGTGCCAATTTTAGCCGGCTGTTTAGTTTGCGCGGAGTTGGTTGGCGGGGTTTCCCCCTGTGCCATGTGACCCATGGATCGCAGCGATTATTTTTTGTTCAATTACTTCTTGGATTGGCCGTTGTCGGGCGCTCAAATCCGTCACAGATCGCCTTTTGGCTTCGTTTGAAAATTTTACGCGGACCGGAACAGAAAAGGTCTAGCGCTTCGCTTCCAGCCGAGTATGTTCGAGTTTTGGCTTAGCCGCGCGGGGGAAAATGTCCGCCTACGCTTCGACTGGTTTGCAAAGCCTGGGTGAGCTGCCCTGGGGATCGCACATTTGCCAATTTTTTGCTCACGGTTGCGATCTGCGGGACACGCTCATTCCTTATTTCAAAGCCGGTTTAGAGAACAACGAGCGATGCCTGTTGGTCGCTATGGAGCCGTTCACCTCCGAAGATGCCCGGTCCGCGCTGCGGGCGTCGGTGGGAGATTTCGACCGGCGTGAGCGGCGGAAGCAGATCGAAATCCACGACGTTCGCGCCTGGTACAATAGCGACAGTATCATCAACGGCGAGAAAATTGTCGCAGGGTTGCTGGCCAGCGAGGAGCAGGCTCGGGCTGATGGTTACAACGGCTTTCGGACCCAGGGAAACATCGGTTGGCTCGGCGGCAACCAATGGGACGACTTCCAGGACTATGAGGCTCGCGTCACGCGAAGTCTTCGGGGTCGACGCATGATCTCAATGTGCAGCTATTGTCTGGATAGCTGCGGGCCGAAGGAATTCATGGATGTGACGACTCGGCACAGTCACGCTCTTACACGGCAGCGCAACGATTGGTCGTGCGTTGCTATTACGCCCCGCGAGCCGAACAGCCGGAGTGTCGGCATGACCGAAGAGCGTCAGGTCTCAGCTCAGGAGCCGCTTGGTCGACCAGAAAGCGATGAAGCCGATGAGCGCCGTATCGGCTCCACGGCAAATGAAATGGCTGGTCTAATCGCCAGCAAGGACTGGTCAACCACAGCGTTAGGCGACCGTATTAATTGGTCTCCCAACCTTAAGCTCATCGTCGGCCTCATCACGGCGTCAGGCTTCCCGATGGCCGTGCGTTGGGGACCGGAATTAGTCCTGATCTACAATGATGGATACAGGTCCATTTTGGCGGACAAGCACCCCTGGGCACTCGGGTTGCCATTTCGCGATGTCTGGCCGGAAGTCGTTTCAGAACTAATCCCTCTGCACGAAGCAATTCTCGCCGGCAAGAGTCCCGGCGTTTACTCCGAAGACCGGCCTTTTACAATTCGTCGCCGCGGCAAGAGTTGGGAGACGGCGCATTTCAACGTCAGTTACAGTCCAATACCTGATCCTTCATCGCCAACGGGGATAGGTGGCGTGCTCATAACAGCCGTGGAAACGACTGAGCGGCTGAGGATCGAAAAGGCGCTTGAGCTCAAAACCCGAGAACTATCCGAGACCCTTCAGCAACTCCAGGATGGACAAGCCCTTTACCGATCCGCCCTTGCGGCCGGCCGACTGGGCACCTGGGAAACCGACCTGGTCGCCAAGACCAGACTCTGGACACCGGAAGGCATGGCACTGTTCGGCATCAACCTTCCGAATGGGCGCGGTCAGGTGGGAGGCGCCCAAGACGAATATTGGTCGGCGTTACACCCCGATGACCGCCATCTGGTGGAGAAATTCCACGAACTTGCAGACAACCAGAATTCATTTACCTCTGAGTACCGGGTAGTTCGGCCGGATGGCACATCTCTGTGGCTGAGGGGCAACGGCCGGGTTGTAGCTCGCACACCCGATGGGAAAGCTCACCGCCTGGTCAGTATTGTGGCCGACGTCACCGAACGCAAGCTGGCTGAGCAGGCGTTGCGCGAGAGTGAGGAACGGCTTCGTATGGCGTCTGCGTCCGCACAAGTTGGGATTTGGGATTACGACCTCACAACGAACACCCTGCGCTGGGATGAACGGACGCGGGCGCTGTTCGGCCTCTCCCAGGATGCTCCGGTCAGCTACGATGTGTTCCTGGCGGGCCTGCATCCGGACGACCGTGACGTCACACATGCCGCCAATCAAAGAGCGATCGATCCAACAGGCAGCGGCGAGTACGACATTGAGTACCGCACGGTGGGTCTGGATGACGGCATCACACGGTGGATTGCCGCTAAAGGAAAATGTTATTTCGAAAACGGCAAAGCCGTACGCTACATCGGCACGGTACTCGACATTGAGCGCGCGAAAAAATCGGAGGAACTTCAGGAGGTCCTGCTGCGCGAAATGGACCATCGCGTGAAGAATTTGTTTGCAATCGTGAGCAGCATGACTGCTTTGAGCGCCCGGTCCGCTCGGACGCCGCAGGAAATGTCCCAATCCCTGCGCGGCCGTCTGGATGCCCTCAGCCGCGCGAACGACCTGGTAAGGCCGCGGGTTACGGGCAGTGAGGCATTACTGAGCGAGCGGACGACGATAGCAGCACTCGTAGAGAAGGTGCTGCTCCCTTATGCCGACGAGAGTGAAGGTTACGAACACGTTATTGCAAAAGGGCCGGACGTGCCGGTTGGCGCGAAGGCGGTGACAAGTCTAGCTTTGGTACTTCACGAAAGCGCCACGAATGCTGCCAAGCACGGTGCACTGTCAAACCCAGGTGGTTCGATACGCATCGGATGGGGTACGGAAGAAGAAAAACTTTGGCTCCGCTGGGAGGAGAACGGCGGGCCCGCCATTATTCGACCTCCACAGTCTCGCGGCTTTGGAAGTACCCTGGCCGAGCGCACCATCTCTGGTCAGCTTGGGGGGACCATCGCGTTTGAATGGCGGCCGGAGGGCGTTAAGCTGAATATCACAATCCCGCTGGAGCGGCTGGAACTTTGAATTGCTTCTCGGCCGGGCCCTTTCGCCATTCAGGATCTGAACAGACCGGGCCAAATCTTGTCTGGTGCGTTGTCGCGCGCGGTTGGGCGCTTTAACAGATTGCACTCTTGATCGACTTGCTCCTGCCCGCTGCTGTCGACTGCGGAAATCCTGAACATTCAAGCACATGCGACCTCCTACCGATGAGCCCGCATGTGCCAGAGAGGAACTGTCGACGTCCCCGGACGGCCCATCAAGCCGCTTTCTTTTCTCGCTCAAGAAAGGCCATGGTGGCATTTTCGACATTTGAAACTACCCAGGCCGCCATCTTCTCTTCTTCGCGCAAGCTTTCGGTCAAAAGCGGCTTGCAAGTGCTGGCGCCAGCGGGATCACACAGCGCAATCAGCGATCGATAGGCCGCGATCTCGAAGTTCTCGAAGGCATTGTTGGCGAAGGTATTCTTGAGTATCTCATCTTCGGCCATGGTATGGGCCAGCGCCGCAAGATTGCCGACCACAGATTGGGTGACATTCTTCATTGTCGATGGGGTCTCGTCGAACGACTTCAGGCATTGATCCAGCCGCTCGATCTGCCGATTGGTCTCCTTCAAATGAAGGGTGACCATTTGCTTGATTTCAGGATATTTTTCTAGGCGCCCCTCCTGGCGCTCCAACATTTCGCGCGCCTGGTTTTCCATTGCATAGGCGTTGCGTAACCCCACTAAGAAAAGGTCTTTTGCCGCCGACATAACCGTGTCTCCCGTCTTGGAACGATGAAGGCTATAAAGCTGCGTGCGGGATTTCGTTCCCGAGCTCAGTCGTTATGCGGATGTCGGGCGGCGGCTCAAATGTTCGGTGCCGGACAACGCGACAGCGCCTCGAACGTAGGCCGACAGCTCCCGGCTGGTGCGAAATTACCGTCAAAGTCACTTCCGTTTGGAGGGGATCCTGGCGGCTGCGCGCTCGGCCTTAATCTGCGCCAGCATGGCTTCCTCGGCGACGAGCAGGCTCTCGATGGTTCTTCGCTTGGTCTCGTCCAGGTTAGCGGACGCCAGGAGCTTCGGATAATGCTCGATGTTCAGTTCGGCGACGGTCTTGTCCATCGGTGATCGCTCCCGCGAATGGTCAGACTACTCTGTAAACGCAGGGGCGAAAACGGTTGGGTCCCGGCCTCGGTTTTTCGGCCTGAGCTAGATCAAATCGGTTGTCCACTGGCCGGCTACATATACCGACCATGTGGCAACGCATCGACACCGCACCCTTCGACATCGAGATCGCGGTTACCGATCACGATGGTCCGCACGCGCTCGTATTTCCTTGCCGTCGGGCCCTGGGCGGCTGGGCCAAGGCGAAAACCGCCGAAAGCATTGCCGTCCGCCCTACGCATTGGCGGCCGTGGAACGGAACTCAGGCGGGGGATAAGCGACCATAAAACAACATGGCAATCGCGGCAGCGGGTAGATAGCATGGGGATCCGCACGTCCGCAACCGGGCTGTCAACGAATGACTGGATCCGAGTTGAGAATGCTGAGCGTCGGCGCCCGCGTTTGCTGGCGCGACGATAGAAGCGAGCAAGGTACCGTCACCGAAACGAACTGGTCCGGTGTCACGCTCAAGTGGGACAACCGCGGCGAGCAATCCGTACTGTCACAATGACATGGCCTGTGTCGGGTTGGTGTCGAAGAAGTGACCACTATGAAAAATGTCAAGCCAAAGGACGCATCGAGGGAAGTCAAATGCTCCGCTTGCGCCGGTACTGGATTCCAAAGGGTTACGCAGCCGGCCCGGCCGGGACGCAAGATTATCCGCCGCGCTGCAATTGGCGTCACGGCAAGGGTCGGGTGAAGGTCTAGCAACGCTTGAACGACGAGAACAGCAAACCACAATGTTGAACCGGGAGTGTCTGGCGCCTGACTTAAGCGGGATCGGAGACATCCTGCAGTTTTTCGGTCAGAAGGTCAGGAATGCATTCTCGTTCTGGTTCGACGGCTCCTTGGCGCGGCTCAAATCCTAGTCCAACCAATATCTCGGCCACCAATCGGATTTAACACAGGTTTTTTTGATGCGTCCAATAGCTCCATCCGCCATTCGCTGTTTGGCTTGAGATCGTCTGTAACATCCCGAACGAGATCACTACAGATTGCAATCATTTCTGCCCAAGCAGCATCGCGGTCTCGGCGTTTTCGAATTCCGAAAAGCCTGCGTATTTGCCGCCACTGATCTGTAAAATGAAATGAGACACGGCAGACCCGTTCTCGTTTAAGCCGGTCAGGCTGAACCTTATCCGTGGAGCATAATTCTCTAGAACGGCTGTTTGGACAAGTCAGGACCGTAGCACCACGTCCTTTTGAATAACATAGCCGTTTAACGTCGGTCGGCGCTACAACGATGAACTACCGCCAGCAGCGCCGCGACGCAGCCAAGGATCACGACAAGCGCAAGTTTTCCCAAGCAATCAACGACGGCCGCCGATGCAGGTTGCACTCGGGTGGAAGCGCGGCCCGCCGACGACTAAAGAATATCCTGTCCAAACAGCCCTTGCTCGAGGAAGACTGGATCGGGAAGGTGAAGGCGTTCGTTTTGCGCGCTCATCGCGGCATAGCATTCACAAGCAACCTGGCCGAGGCCGATCAGATCGATTATCTCGATTTTGCCCCGGCTGTACCGGATGCAATTTTTCTGCATCAACGTGTGGGCTACGATCGAAACGCTGTTGCGCCGAGCGCCCATGAGTTGCGCCATCCGCTCTTGAGTCAAGGTGAAATGATCGCTGCCGACCAGATCGCGGACACGCAGTAGCCACCGCGCAAGCCGAGCCTCCACGGCATGAGAGGCGTTGCAGGCCGCCATTTGTTGCGCCTGTACGAAGACAGAATGGGCGTGCCTGAGAAGGCTTTCCCGCAAGGCCACGCTCCGGTCGGCCGCAGCACGAAGCCGACCAGCGAAAGCGCGGGCGAACTGATTGGCGCGGCCAAGATCGTTCGCGACATCACAAGGCAAAAGGAAAATGACCGGGTATTGCGTCAGGCTCAAAAAATGGAGGTGGTCGGGCAACTAACGGGAGGCGTGGCCCACGACTTCAATAATATTCTGGCTGTGATAATGGGAACCATCGAAATCATCGGCGACGAAGTGGGCGACCGTCCCGATCTTCGCGCCGTCGTCAATATGATAGATGCGGCAGCAACCCGCGGGGCCGAACTCACTGCTCGCCTTCTTGCTTTTGCGCGCAAGCAACCGTTGTCACCCCTCGCGGTAGATGTGAATATGCTGCTTCAGCAGACTGTCGGCCTTCTGAAGCACACAGTCCCCGAAAATATCGAATTGGTCGTAGATTTAAAACCCCATATGGCGCCCGCCATGGTGGATCCGGATCAATTGGTGACAGCGCTTCTGAATTTGGCCGTTAACTCCCGGGACGCCATGCAGGATGGCGGAAAACTTACGATCGAAACAAGCGACGCAAGTTTCGACGAAGACTACATCGCGCAAAATCCGGAAGCCCAGCCTGGCCGACGTTTGATGATTGCGGTCAGCGACAATGGCTGCGGCATCCCTGAACAGTTAAAGGAAAAGGTCTTCGATCCGTTTTTTACGACCAAAGACGTAGGCAAGGGTACCGGCCTGGGACTTAGCATGGTGTATGGCTTCGTCAAGCAATCGCAGGGCCACATCAAAATCTACAGCGAACTAAACGTCGGGACTACTATCAAGATCTATTTGCCTCAGGCTGATCGCGACGCTCAGTCGTTTTCGATAACGGAAGTCGAAATCGTTCGCGGCGCGGACGAACGAGTGCTCGTAGTCGAGGACGACGAATTGGTGAGAGAAACGACGAAACGGCAATTAAAGTGGTTGGGTTACGAGGTCCAGGCAGTGGCGAACGCGGAAGACGCTCTCGGTTATCTCAAGGAGTACCAAGGAGTTGACGTTCTGCTTACAGATGTCGTGATGTCCGGTTCAACGAACGGTAGACGATTGGCGGAAGAAGCGAAGGCATTGCTTCCCGAACTGAAGGTCGTCTTCATGTCGGGTTATACCGAAAACGCCATTATCCATCACGGCCGTCTTGATGCCGGTATATTGCTGATCAGCAAACCATTCCGGAGGGCAGACCTCGCAAGAATCATTCGTCGCGCGCTCGATTAGGCCCACGGTCAAATATGAGCGTCCGCTGTCTCTCGACTATTAGCTTTGTCGATCCTTATTAGTGGACCGATTGTTCGGCCTGTTCGTTTCGTCCACGTCTTGCCCGTCGTCTTGTTAACGAAGTGCAGCAGCCGCTGCCCGGCTACATCACAGAGTCGGGGCAGAGGTTGCACGGTCCCGCGAACCGCAGCGTTGATTTCGTCAAACGGTACCGCTCGCTCTGAGTACCGGCGACGCGTCAGCGAACTTTCCTAGGGGAAGCATGCGATGGTCCTTCGCTTGGTATTCAGTCACCATACCGCACCGCACCGAAAGGGCGAAATTGCAATCGGCGCGCAGCGAGAGGATTGCACTTCGGAAAATGGCAGATTTAAATGATGTTGGGCAGGGTTCACTCTTGAGGAGGCAACCGTGAATCCTAGAGGGTCTGTTTTTCAACCGGAGCTGATAGAATTGATGAAAGCAGTATTGGAGGATGCTGCGGCATCGCTTCCGGAAGCCAAGTGCACCTCGGCGATGAAGGCTGCGATGGCGTCCCAAATCCTCGCAAGTGCCGCGAAGGGAGAGCGAAACCCGGCACTGCTGAAATTGGTCGCGCTCTCGGCCGCCGTGGAGATCCCGCACCCTTCGCACGAAATTTCATCCGCGCGACGGGCCGTCTGATCAAACCGGGTGACCGCGCATCGGGCGCGCTTGGATGAGCTGCTGCGATTATCATTGGACGCGCCATTGGCCGGCCAGTGCCGAACCTGGCGGCACCGTGCTAAGGCAAAATTGGTAGCGGCAAGATCGCGCTCACTCTGGAAGCAGTTCTTTGAGCGCTCGAGTTAGCTCGGTGCCAGCGTAAGGCTTGGATAAATAGCGTCCGCCCTTGGGGAGATCATCGTCGCGAAGCTTCAGGCGGCCGGATGTGGCAATGATCTGGACTGGCGGCCAACGCGATTTGACCAGATGAGCAAGTCGCAGGCCATCGATTGAGCCCGGCATCTGGATGTCTGTGAAAATCAACCGGATGTCATTTCGCGTTTCGAGCACAACAATCGCCTCATCGGCGGTGGCCGCCTCAACCACGTCGAACCCGGCATCCTCTACGATCTCGGTGGCCTGCCATCTGAGCAGTGGCTCGTCCTCGACGATGAGCACGACCGGTCTGCTGCTCGCCAGACGCTGCATTGTCTCAACCTCTTAGGATTTTGCGCTTGGTGCTCAAGGACCCGCGACCTCGCGCACGTCCTCCACCATATTCCTAGTCGGGAAGCGTACATAAGCGTGTCTAAGAGGAATAAACTGGCTGCTACATCGTTCCGCGCCGCTGCCAAATTCCCTGAGTAAAAACAAAAGGAAGCTCGCGGATCCCCGGTGTTAGGAACATCGTTCGCATGAGTTCCCAGGAACCCGAAACGAGGAACCGAATCTTTGTCAAACCGAATTTTTGTCAAACGGAGCGCCGTTTGTGGTAGCCGGATTCACGGGTTCCGAAACGAAATTCGTCTGCGCCACTTTGAATCAGCTTGTTGCGTGGAGTTCACCGTGGCGTACGAGGGCGTCGTGTCCAAGGTCCGCGACAGTGTCTATCCCGCAGGACGCAGCAACGACTGGGTCAAGAAGACCTGCGCGCAGCGCGAGAAGCTGACCATCGGCGGTTTCGCTCTCGACGGCAGCAAGTGGGATGGGCTCTCTACGTCGCCCGGCGCAAGGGCTGGACCTTTATCCACGTCGGTTAAGGTCGATCACGGCTACGACAAGGTTTCGGCCGCCGACCTTCGCAAGCGACTGGAGCCGCTGGTCCGGAAGACGCAGGCGTTCGCGAAGCGGATCGCGCACACGGCATCTGGGTCGAGCCGAAGCTACTGGCCGAAATCGATTGCCGGGCAAAGTCTGCCGAGGGAAAGCTCCGGCGTCCGTTCTTCCGAGGCTTGCGGGAGGACCTGTGACCCCCCCTGCCGACAACGGCCGTCGGGCCTCTGCGAGAACATCTCGGCCCGGCGACGATGCATGTTGCCGCTGCGGCGCCGCGCCGCCCTGTCCCGGGACGGAACAAACGACGTCCACAGCGCTTGGTCCTAAGGGTTGCCCGATCAGATTTGCTGCATCGCAAACGCGGTGAAATACTTCCTCGATCGTACCGCATCAGGGATCAAACATGGATATCTTGACGAGAAACAACGTCCACGTGAGTGGGCGGGGTGATCGGGCCATGGTGTTCGCTCACGGCTTCGGCTGCGATCAGAACATGTGGCGTTTCGTGGCGCCCGAGTTCGAGAACGACTTCAAGGTGGTACTGTTCGATCACATCGGCGCCGGCGGATCGGATCTTTCGGCCTACGATAAGGCCAAGTATTCCACGCTCCACGGCTACGCCGACGACGTGGTGGAGATCGGCCGCGATCTGGGGCTGAAGGACGCCGTTTTCGTAGGCCATTCGGTCAGCGCGATGATCGGTCTCCTGGCTTCATTGAAGGCTCCAAACCTGTTCGGGCGTATGGTCCTGGTTGGACCGTCGGCCAGGTACATCGACGACGGCGACTACGTCGGCGGCTTCAGCGCGAAACAGATCGCGGAACTTCTCGAATTTCTCGAAGACAACCACATGGGTTGGTCCGCCGCGATGGCGCCCTCCATCATGGGCAATCCGGATCGCCCGGAACTGGGCGAGGAATTGACCAACAGCTTCTGCCGGACCGATCCGGAGATCGCCAAGGCCTTCGCGCGCGTTACCTTTACGTCCGACAACAGGGCCGACCTGCCCAAGGTCAAGGTTCCTACCGTGATCCTTCAATGCAGCGAGGACATCATCGCCTCGGAGGAGGTGGGCAAGTTCGTGCGAAGCCGGATCCCGGGCAGCGAGATCGTGTTCCTCAAAGCCACCGGGCACTGCCCGAACCTCAGCGCGCCGGCAGAGGTGGTCTCGGCCATCCGGGCATATGTCTGAGTTCGGCCCGATCGATGAGTACAAGGACCTGTTCGAGAACGCCCCTTGCGGTTATCTCACCATCGGATCCGACGGACGCATAACCAAGGTCAACGCCACCCTGACGGCTTGGACAGGTTTTGAAGCTGACAAGTTCGTCGGCCGGCGTCTTCATCAGTTCCTGAACATGGCGGGTCGCATCTACTACGAAACCCACATCGCGCCCCTGCTGCGGATGCAGGGATTCTTCAACGAGTTCGCGCTGGACTTCGAGACCGCCGCCGGCGACAGGCTGCCGGTGATCGCCAATGCGGCCGAACGCCGCGACCCAGACGGCACGCCGCTGTTCACGGCCCTGGTGGTCATCAAGGCGGCCGACCGACGGCGCTACGAACGCCAACTGGTGGATTCGAGGTCGGAGCTCCAGAGAGGACTTGCCACCGAGCGGGAGACCGGCGAACTGCGGGAGCAGTTCATCGCCGTGCTCGGTCATGACCTCCGCAATCCGCTTGCGGCGATCAGCGCCGGAGCCAGGATCCTGCAACGGTCGGGGGCGCTGCAGCAGCAAAAGGAGCTCCGCGTCCTCGACATGATTAATTCGACCGTCACACGCATGTCGGACCTGATCGACAACATCCTGGATTTCGCGCGTGGACGGCTGGGCGGCGGCATCACGTTGAACCGCGACGCCGACCGGCCGCTGGGGCCTGTGCTCGAGCAGGTGGTCGACGAATTGCGAACGGCGTCCCCGCAGCGCGTGATCGAGACCAGCTTCGAGATAATCGATCCGGTCGACTGCGACCGCACGCGGATCGGACAACTGGCGTCGAATTTAATCGGCAATGCCCTCACCCATGGAGCGCGCGACGAGCCGGTGCGCGTCGGGGCAAAGACGGAGGCCGGTCAATTCAAGCTCTGGGTCGCGAATGCAGGCGACCCCATTCCGGCGGCGGCGATGGAAAAGCTGTTCGAACCGTTCTTTCGCGGCAACGTCCGCGACAGCCGCCAGGGTCTCGGTCTGGGACTCCATATCGCCTCGCAGATCGCACAAGCGCATGGCGGAAGGATCGAAGTGACTTCCACGCCGGATGAAACCCGGTTCGTCTTTACGATGCTCGCACGTCGCGATGAACTTCCGTGAGCTCGTTGAGGCGGAATCCCAGGCAGGGGCTAAGAAAACGGAACGAAACGTCTCCCATCCGCTTGGCCCGGATGGAAGCACTTTGCGATGGCGCGTTTGGCACCGGTAATCCTGATAGTCGAAGACGACTTACTGATAAGGCTGGATTCCGCCGAGACGATCGAGAGCGCCGGCTTTGAAGTCGTCCAGGCAGCCAATGCCGACGAAGCAATCGCAATCCTGACAGCCAGACCTGATATTCACGTCGTCTTTACCGATATACAGATGCCGGGTTCCATGGACGGGCTGAAGCTCGCCCGATTCGTTCGGGACCGCTGGCCGCCGATCAAGATTGCCGCGACGTCGGGCCTGGTGCCGGTCGAAGATGACGATCTGCCGGCCGGCAGCGTATTCCTGCCAAAGCCCTACGGTGGCGCCCAGATTATAGCGGCGCTGCGGCAATTGACCGGCACGGCCTGATCAGCCGCACGATCGGCCCCAAGATTTTGCGCCTCCTCTTGAAAAAGCCGGTTTTGCTAATTCATTTGTCGCCACCTTGAAGCTGGTTGCCGGGGTGCCTCTGGGGCCTCGGGAACTGAGACGGGCACCGGTCGTGTCCGGTTCTTCATACCCATCTTGCTCTTTGGAGGATTTGGCTATGCGCACTTAGGACTTCTCTCCCCTGTTCCGATCGACCATCTTTTTCGATCGTCTGTTCGACCTCGCCGAAACGGCCCAGCGGGCCACCGAGGAAACCTATCCCCCGTACAACATCGAGCGGCTGGCCGACGACCGGTGCCAGCTATCCCTGGCGATTGCCGGTTTCTAACCGTCTGTGTTCGACGTCTCGCTGGCAGCGGAGGAGGGTGAGGCGCCACGGATGAAATCGAGATTACAGCTGCACCTGTTGGACGGGATCAAGCGTCGCTGGACTTCGCGATTGGCGTAGAAGCTGGACGGCCGGAATCGTCCGGAGCGCGCGCCTTCATTTGATTATTCCGCCGCGGCGCTGTCAATTTCCGCTCGGTCGGCGGCCACCTCGCGTATGGCCGAGATCACCTGATCTGTTGCCGTCTGCTGGATCATGTGGCCGTTTCCGGCCACCCGGTGAAATCTGCTCTGCATAATCTCGGAATGCAGCCGGGCCGACTGCGCGTCGATGTCGATCAACTGGTCCTGCTCGCCCGCGATGATGACGACGGGCATCCTCAAATCCGCATACCGGTTGCGCAGCCTGAAGGCGGCCGGAATCATCAGCGCCGATTCGGACGCCGATGCCCGGATCTGTGAAGGACGCAGCGCCATCTCCTTCGGAAACGCCCCGAATTTCTCCGGCACGGACCGGGGGCCGAAGATTTTCGCCATCATTAGCGGCCATATCGCGCGGCTGATCAGCGGCAACAAGGTATGGCCGAGGATGTCGCCGATGAGCGGCAAGGCCGGTGCGCCCGTCGCGATGACGTCGGACGTTGCCGTCGGGTAGTAGTACCCCGAGGCGAGAACGAGTCCGCGGACCAGGCCGGGATATTTCAGGGCCAGCGCCACGGCAACCGACGCGCCCCATGAATGTCCGAGAACGGTGGCGCGCGAAACCTCAAGCCGCTCGAGGGCGTGCTTGATGAGTTCGGCCTGGGCAATCGGCGTCCACATCACGTTGCGCGGGCGATCGCTGTGGCCGAAGCCGGGACGGTCGAAAACGATGACACGGTAATTTCTGGCGGCCAGATCGATCAGACCGCTGGATTCAAAATCCTCGATCATGCTGCCATTGCCGTGAAGAAGAACCAGCGGTTCGCCCGAGCCCCGCTCGACGTAGTGGAGCCGAACGCCGTCGACGTCGAGGAAACGGCCGGCGGCCGGATTGTCACGCTCCGCTTTCTTCGCAAGATGGCGATTGACCAGCGCCATCGCGACCAGCGTTCCAACAGCGACCGCCGACGCCACGACGAAGGAAGACGCCTTTGCGTCGCGGCGTCGGACTGGGAGGACGGAACGCAGGCGTCGAACAGGGCGGGCTGAGGTCATGGATGGCACTCGAGAAGGCGCGTGCACGAAATCCGGATCATCCTGAGAAATGTTGCAGCGGCAAGTGAACCGGCGATGATGGGGATCGTTCCGCGGCAGCGCGCCGTTCCAATCGCCCGATTACTGACCATGATCCGTCAGAACCTTTTTGCAGGACACGGTGAGTTTTTCGCGGTTTTGCTGAAGGCAGGACAGCACGGCGAAATCGCCCTGATCCAGTACCGGGCGGCAGTACCTCTGAACGTTGCCGGCGCAGGCGCGCTGCTCCTGTTCGGTTCCCCCGTGTTGCGCCATGGCGGCACCGGAAATGGAAAGCGACAGGACGCTGATGATGAGGACAAATTGGTTCATGGAAACCTTCGCGCCATGATGGCGCTTTTGGCGGCCGGCCGCTCGAGGCAAGGACCGCGGGGATCGAGATGTCGCGTGACGGGGAGCCGGCTCAGATCATCACGAGGTTGACGCGACCGTCTTCGAAGCATCCTGTCGCCAGACAATCCCGCGCCATCCGTTCGATCCTGCTCCAGTTCTGACGGAGATAGCGCGAAGCCTGATGCTGGGTAGGAAATTTCGTCTTCAGACTGCAGGCTTGGCGCGCATTTCCGTTTGCGATCTCGAAAAGCACGGTCTGCTGTCCTTGTTCCGTTGCAGGCTTTGTCCGCGACCCATTGCGCATCGATTGTTCCTTTGTGAACGCTGGCAAGTCAAATTGTTAGGATCGATCGACCCTAAGCGCTCTATACGGCGCTACTGTGTCGCGGCGGGCGTAATTGTCGAGGCTTTAGGACGCTGCGGCGAACGGGTTCGCCCGACAGCGGTGGAACACTCAATTCTCGCCGGCCTGGTCGCTTCGGCTTTTGTTGTGGCCAGGGATTGCGGTGGACGGCGGCCTGAGGAACGCGTCGAAACGCTCTTTCACGATCGCGTAGCATTCGCATGACGTCTTCTCCAGGCCGGGACGATCCAGTACCTGAATCGTTCCCCGACGATAGCTGATGAGGCCCGCGGTCTGCATCGACTGCGCCGCAAGCGTCACGGATTTCCGATTGGCGCCAAGTCTGTGCGAAAGAAATTCATGCGTATACGGGAGTGCTTCCCCTCCGGCCCGGTCGTGCATCATCAGCAGCCACCGGCACATTCTTTCTTCGGTGGTATGCATTGAATTACATGCAACAGTCTGCTGGACCTGGGAAAGCAGCGTTTCCGAGTAGCTTACGAACAGGTCGCGCACGTGCTCGCTGTTCCTGAATTCATACTGCAACAGCTGGATGGGACGCCGCACCGTATGGCCCCCGAGTTGAACGATACACCGATTGAACGAGACGCGGCTGTACATGGCCGCGAACAGGCCGAACGCGCCTTGCCGGCCGATATTCGCGGTCTCGATCGCCGCGCCATTCTCCAGCGTAGGGATGGATTGCTGGTGCGGATTGGAGCGGAGCAACCTCACCTTGCGATCCGCGACTAGGAATAAAATCCGCCAGTCCCGCCAGATATTCATCCTGAGAGGGTATGTTTTATTTTAATTGCGTTATGGTAGAATGACCCGGAACGCCGGAGATTTGGCAGAACGAAGCCAAACTGGGTAGGCGCTTTCAGATTGGGCAGAGCCTTGGTCCGGCGGTGCGATCCGCCGGATCATGGTGCGATGCCGCATCGAAATAAGAGGCCAGGCAAGGCACTTCGTCCTATTTTGTGTCAGGCATTGCCGATTCGGGGGAGAGGGCATGGCGACCGTCGTTATCTTGCTTGCGGCATGGCTGGCGCTCAATGCCGCCTTTGTCGCGATACGTCTCTACGTCACGGACAACAAATCCTCACGCGCCGAGCCGGTACGCTACGAGGGAATTACCAACTAGCCGAGCGCGGCCACCGTCCGGCTGTCTTGATAAACGCGACCCGGCACCGCCGCCTTCAATCTCATCCACCCGTGATGCCGTTGGCCGCCCAAGAGGCGTTTGATCCTGCGACATTTCGAACGGCAACAGGCCCGGCAGCCGCGTGGCCACCGGGCAGTCAGGGAGGAGACGCCCGGCGTGGGCTTCGGACGGCGTGGTCTCGACATCGCAGGCCCTTCCCTCGGTCGCCAAGCCCAAGCATTGCACAACGTCGCGCGGTCGGTCGGTCGACTACGCCACACAGTGGTGCAAGAAAACACGTGCGCGCGGCGCGACCACTCCCCCTCGATTCCCGAGGCTGGCAGCGCCCGCTTCGCCTTTCCGGGCGGCATGGCCACGCCGCGGCAGCGCCTATTGGGGCTTTCGACAAGGCGTGTTAGGCGTCTATGTCAGGTACACCCCGCGAAGTTGCCGGCGCCGCCCTCGGGCCGACGCGGTGCGATTGAAATTTCAGCGCACCGGCGAAACTGTTGTGAAGAAAAAGTAACCTGGCGACCTGTGCTCTGTTCATAGCCCGTTCACCCCCGCGGGGCTCATGTTGATGACGGATATTGTGCAGTTCACATTCGGAGACCAGCGTGCGCCTGCTCGTCGTTGAAGATGATCCCGATCTCAATCGGCAGTTGACGACGGCGCTGACCGATGCCGGTTACGTGGTCGATCGCGCGTTCGACGGCGAGGAAGGCCACTTCCTCGGCGACAGCGAACCCTACGACGCCGTAGTGCTCGATATCGGCCTGCCCAAGATGGACGGCATCTCGGTGCTTGAGGCATGGCGCCGCAACGGGCGTGCGATGCCGGTGCTGATTCTCACCGCGCGCGACCGCTGGAGCGACAAGGTGCAGGGTTTCGATGCCGGCGCCGACGATTATGTTGCCAAGCCCTTCCACCTGGAGGAAGTCCTGGCCCGGATTCGCGCGCTGCTCCGCCGCTCCACGGGCCACGCCCAGTCCGAGCTGACCTGCGGCCCGGTTTCGCTGGACACCCGCACCGGCCGGGTCAGCGTGTCCGGCAATCCGATCAAGATGACCTCGCACGAATACCGGCTGCTGGCCTATCTGATGCACCATACCGGGCGGGTGGTTTCGCGCACCGAACTGGTCGAGCATCTCTACGATCAGGATTTCGACCGCGACTCCAACACCATCGAGGTTTTTGTCGGCCGCATCCGCAAGAAGCTGGATGTCGATATCATCCAGACCGTGCGGGGGCTCGGCTATTTGCTGACGCCGCCATCGCCTGGTGTATGATCGAGGCTGTTGATCCCTGATCAACCCTGTTGATCCCCGATCAACGCTGTTGATCCCCGATCAACGCTGTTGATCCCCGATCAACGCTGTTGATCCGTGATCTGCGCGTTGATCGGCCCATAGGCCTTTCCTTTTGGTCGAGCATGATGTTGTCGGCAAACCTGTGTTCCCCGATCGGCGCTGGTCCGGGCAGCTATTGTTCGGGATCCTGCTCCGATGCGCGGTAGCTCGCTCGCCACCCGGCTGTTCCTGTCCGCGACCGCATGGGTAGTGGTGATCCTGGTCATCACCGGCTTCGTGCTGTCGTCGGTATATCGCGACGCCACCGAGCGCGCCTTCGACCGCCGTCTCAACCTCTATCTGCGTACCCTGATCGCCGAAGTTGCGACCCCCGACGAGCCGCCCGACCATCAGTTCCAGTCGCTCGGCGAGCCGCTGTTCGAACTGCCGCTGTCCGGCTGGTACTGGCAGATCACCCGTACCGACTCGGAAAAGGCCGAGACCCGCGCATCGCGTTCGCTGTGGGACAAGAAACTGCCCAAGCTCGAAGAGCAGGGCGGCGACCTGACCGCGGCCGGCATTCGCCTCGGCTATGTCGACGGTCCGGAGGGCCAGAAGCTGCGGATGGTGGAGCGGCCGGTCGATCTCGGCGCCGACGGCAAGTTTCTGGTCAGCGTCGCCGGCGACGCCACCGAGATATTCGACGAAACCCGCAACTTCGACTACTACCTCGGCGGGACCTTCGCCGCGCTGGGAATCGTGCTGCTGCTGACCACGATCTTCCAGGTTCGCTTCGGGCTGGCGCCGCTGAAGCGCATTTCCGACGCGATCGCCGATATCCGTTCCGGCCGCGCCGAACGGCTGGAAGGTGAATTTCCCGTCGAGATCGCACCGCTGGCGCGCGAGACCAACGCGCTGATCGACGCCAATCGCGAAATCGTCGAGCGCGCCAGGACCCATGTCGGCAATCTCGCGCACGCCATCAAGACTCCGTTGTCGGTGATCGTCAACGAGGCTTCCGCGCATGCCGCCGATCCCTTTGCGAGCAAGGTTCTGGAGCAGGCCGACGTGATGCGCGACCAGGTGGCACGTCACCTGGAGCGCGCTCGGATCGCCGCGCGCCTCACCATCATCGGCACGGTGACCGAAGTCGCGCCCGCGATCGAGGCGTTGCGCCGGACCATGGAGAAGATCCATCGCGGTCGCCATATTGCCATCGAGGTCGCGGCTGACCCGCAGGCAAGGTTTCGCGGCGAGCGGCAGGACTTCGAGGAGATGGCCGGCAACCTGGTCGACAACGCCTGCAAATGGGCAGCGTCGCAGGTGTTGATCGAGGTGCTGGTGGAACCGCCGCTGGAATCCGGCGCCGGCCCGGTCCTGCGGGTCATTGTCGACGACGACGGGCGTGGACTGTCGGCTGCCGAACGCGCGCAGGTCTCGCGCCGCGGTCAGCGGCTGGACGAATCCACGCCGGGTTCAGGGCTGGGCCTGTCGATCGTGGTCGACCTTGCGGCCTTGTATGGCGGCAGCCTTTCCCTCGCCGATGCGCCGATCGGGGGGCTGCGGGCGGAACTGGTACTGCCGGGGGTATGAACCGCAACGGTGGCGGACCGGCTGCCGGCGACCGGGCGCGGATCAGCATTCCTAACGACTTCTTAACGCCGACACTTTTATGATGACGGAGGACGGGTTTTGCCGTCCGCGCGACGCAAGCGTATACCGGGCGCATGAGCCAGACATCGATCGAGCGGCTGAGGGATTATCTCGTGCAGCTACCGCCTCAGTCGCAGGCGCTGCTGATGCGCGAGTTCGAGCGCGCCCTGGAACGCGGCGAAGACACCACGGTCGCCACCTTCGTGCTCGAACAATTGCGCAAGGTCGTGCGCGGAAGCGACGAAGAGGTGCGGCCGCGCACCGACGACCCGGCGCGGCTGCTGTTCCGTCCGCTGGAACCGTTTCTCGTCGAAAGCAATTTTCCGGTGCGGCCGGGCCAGGTCCGCCGGGCCTCGCTGCTGCCGGTGTGGCAATGGCTGATCCGCGACGGCGCCCCCGACCAGGCGCGCGAATTCGAGGCCGTGCTGGCCCGGGTCCGGGACACGGCGACGGCGTCCGATCTCGAAGCCGCGGTCCGAAAATTCCAGCTCGCCGCGGCGGATGCGATCGGCAAGATCGCCACGCCCGGGAGCGGCGGCGACAAGCGGGCGCTGGCCCGGGTCGGCCCGCCCGACGTGATCGAGGACCTGCTGCCGATCGGCTCGGTTCTGCAGGCCCGCGAAGCGCTGGACAGCCTCAACGGGCGCCTTCCGAGCAATTTCCGGGTTTTTGTCGACGCGCAGATCGCATCGGTGACAGCCTCGCTCAATGTTCCCGCCCTGCAGACCCCGCAGGTGCTGCCGTTCGCGCTGTCGCTGGTGATGCTGCGGCTGACCGCGCCCTGGCAAATCGTCCGCCTCGCCATCAAGATGGCCGGGTCCGATGACGAAATCCGCGTCGCCGCCACGCCCTATCGGGTTGCCGTGTCCATAGCGCTGCATGACCTGTCCTTCCTGGCGGCCCGGCTGAGGACCGACATCAAGCGAGGTCATTTCGACAACGTCGCCGAGCATCTCAAGACGCTGCATGACGGCGTGCGTGGCCTGCGGACCGAACTCGATCTTCGCAACGAATCCTCGTGGGGCAAGCAACTGACGTCGATCCGGGCCGAAATTTCCAACGCCTTGCAGTCGGAAATCGACAGCGTGCCCGGTCGGGTCCGGCGCCTGCTGCGCCAGCGCGCCGACAAGGATATCTCCGTTGGCGCCAAGGTCGACGCCAGCGAGGTCGATGAAGCCGCCGCCTTGATCGATTTCGTCGCGGTGTGCCGCAACTATGCCAGCGAACTTGCGATCAACGAAGTTACGCTGCGGACCTATTCCGACCTGCAGCATTATGTCGAACAGGCGACCGAGGCGCTGGTGCAATCGCTGCGCGCCGGCGACGCCCGCACGCGCGCCTACCGGCAGATGCAGGTCCAGGCCGCCATCCGGTTCTGCGAAGTGCTGTTCGGCCGCGACTATGCGTCGTTGATGAGCCGGGCGGCCGAGAACGCGGTGGCCGGCGAACGCAAGCCCTCGCGCGCCGGCTAACAAGATAGCGGAAAATTGCCAATGCAATTTGCGGTTGACGCAGATCGGTGCGCGGCCTATCTTTTTGCGATGAACTCAACCATCAGTTTCGTCGAACTCGACAACCGCATCATCTCGGCGACCTACCGAAACCTGATGGTCAAGGCGAAGGTGGTTCTCGTCGAGCGGGTCAGCGGCCAGCAGTTGGCCGACCCGGTTACCACGATTGCGTCTCCCGCCCCCAACGGATCGCTGAGGATCAGGCTGCCGGACTCCGTCAAATCGGGTGCCTACTATCTGAAAGCGCTGAACGGGCATGGCGAGGCTGCTGCGCAAAGTGACGAGTTTTACATCAACTGAGGCATTTTGGCGGGGCTTGGCCACTTGCCCGCAAGCGCGCACGGACGATTTGACAATTGTCAATTGCCCGGCTTGCCGCCGGTGGTGTAAAGCGGCGCAGCGGTCAATCCGTGTCCGCGCCGCTCTACCGGAACTGCCTGATGACCCTGTGGTTTGTGTTCGCGCTGATGACGGCTGCGGCGGTCTTTGCGGTGCTCTGGCCTTTGAGCCGCAGCGGACGGCCGCCGAATGACGGCAGCGAGGCGGCCGTCTACAAGGATCAGCTCGCCGAGATCGAGCGCGACGTTGCCGCAGGCCTGATCGGCGGCCCTGAGGCGGCGGCGGCGCGTGTCGAAATCAGCCGCCGGCTGCTGGCAGCGGTCGACCAGCGGCGCGATCCGCCAACCGCATCGAATGTTCGATTGCGTCGTTGCGCCGCGATCATAGCCCTGGTCGGGCTGCCGATCGTATCGGTGGCGTTCTACCTTCCGCTTGGGTCGCCGCGCCTCGGCGATTTTCCGCTGGCGCAACGCAGCCGCGCGCCCGGCGCCAACCAGCCGCTCGACAATCTGGTGGCGCAGGTCGAGCAGCACCTGGAGAAAAATCCGACCGATGGCCGCGGCTGGAGCGTGCTGGCGCCGGTGCTGGCACGGCTGGGCCGCTACGACGAAGCGGTGCGGGCCTATCATAATTCGATCACTTATGCCGGCGACAGTGCCGCGCGCCGGGCCGATCTCGGCGAAGCTATTACCGGTGCGGCGGGCGGCGTCGTCACTGCCGAGGCCAAGGCCGAATTCGAACGTGCCGTCGCGTTGGACGCGGACGAGGTCAAGGCGAGCTACTTTCTCGGCCTTGCCGCCGAGCAGGACGGCCACGGCGCCGAGGCGGCGTCGATCTGGCAGGCGATGCTGGCAAAAGCGCCGGCCGACGCGCCATGGCGGCCGCTGGTCCAGTCGGCATTGGCCCGGGTCGGCGGTTCCGCCGTCCCGGCGCTGCCGGACAATGCAGTTGCCGCCGCCAAGGACATGAATGAGGCCGAACGTGGGGCCATGATCCATGGCATGGTGGACCGCCTCGCCAGCCGGTTGAAGCAGAACGGCGACGACGTCGAGGGCTGGCTGCGGCTGGTTCGGGCCTATATGGTGATGGGCGAACGCGACAAGGCCAGGAGCGCGCTGACCGAGGCCCGCCAGGCCGTCGCCAACGACGCCGAGCGGCTGCGACAACTGAACGAGGGCCTGAAAAATCTCGGGCTGGATGGGTGAGCATGATGCCGAAACGTGCGAAGCGGTTTCCGGATAACGTCATGCCCAGGATCAAAGGACAGGCATGACGCGCAGGCAGCGGCGACTGACACTGATCGGAGGCTCGCTCGCGGTGCTGGCGGTGGCGGCGGCGCTGGTGCTGAACGCGATGCGCGACTCGATCGTGTTTTTTTCGACGCCGGCGGCGGTGGCGGAGAAACATATTCCCGCCGGCAAGCGTTTCCGGCTCGGCGGCCTGGTGCAGCCAGGCTCGCTGGTGCGCGGTGACAATCTGGCGGTCAAGTTCCAGATCGGCGACGGCAGCGCCACGCTGCCGGTCTCCTATCAGGGAATTCTGCCCGACCTGTTTCGCGAAGGGCAGGGCGTGATCGCCGAAGGCGCGCTCGATGCCTCCGGCGTGTTCAGGGCCGACACCGTGCTGGCCAAGCATGACGAGACCTACATGCCGAAGGATGTCGCGGACGCGCTGAAGAAGCAGGGTCTCTGGAAAGGCGACCAAGCCATGAAGCCGGCCGATCGGGCGAAAACCGCGGCGGCCCAGCAATCGCCGCTGGCCGCGCCGGGCGCGTCCAGGAACCTGCAGGGTGCCGCCCAGTGATCGCGGAAGCCGGACATTACGCGCTGGTGCTGGCGCTGGCGCTGGCGCTGATCCAGTCCACCGTGCCGATGCTCGGCGCGCGATGGCGCGATCCCGCCTTGATGAACGTCGCGCGCTCGACCGCGCTCGCCCAGCTGTTGTTTGTCGCGGCATCGTTCGCCGCGCTGGTCACCCTGCATGTCACGTCCGATTTTTCGGTGGTCAACGTATTCGAGAATTCGCATTCGCTGAAACCGATGATCTACAAGATCACCGGCGTTTGGGGCAATCACGAAGGCTCGATGCTGTTGTGGGTGTCGATCCTGGCGCTGTTCGGCGGGCTGGTCGCCGCATTCGGCAACAACCTGCCGCTGTCGCTGCGCGCCCATGTGCTGGCGGTGCAGGGCTGGATCGCCAGCGCGTTCTATCTGTTCATCCTGATCACGTCGAATCCGTTCCTGCGCATCGCCGATCCGCCGCTCGAGGGCCGTGACCTCAATCCGGTGCTGCAGGACATCGGCCTGGCCGTGCATCCGCCGATGCTCTATCTCGGCTATGTCGGATTCTCTATCTCGTTTTCGTTCGCGGTGGCCGCGCTGATCGAAGGGCGGATCGATGCGGCGTGGGCGCGCTGGGTGCGGCCTTGGACCCTGCTGGCGTGGATCTTCCTGACGCTTGGCATCGCGATGGGCTCCTACTGGGCCTATTACGAGCTCGGCTGGGGCGGCTGGTGGTTTTGGGATCCGGTCGAGAATGCCTCGCTGATGCCGTGGCTGGCGGGCACCGCGCTATTGCATTCCGCGGTGGTGATGGAAAAGCGCAATGCGCTCAAGGTCTGGACCATCCTGCTCGCGATCCTGACTTTCTCGCTGTCGCTGCTCGGCACCTTCCTGGTGCGCTCGGGCGTGCTGACGTCGGTGCACGCTTTCGCGACCGATCCGACCCGGGGCGTCTTTATCCTCCTTATCCTCAGCGTCTTCATCGGCGGCAGCCTGACCCTGTTCGCGTGGCGCGCCTCGGCGCTGAAGCAGGGCGGCCTGTTCGCGCCGATCTCGCGCGAGGGCGCGCTGGTACTCAACAATCTGCTTCTCACAACCGCCTGCGCCACGGTGTTCATCGGGACGCTCTATCCGCTGGCGCTGGAAGTGCTGACCGGCGACAAGATTTCGGTGGGCGCGCCGTTTTTCAATTTGACCTTCGCGCCCTTGTTCCTGCCGTTGATGGTCGCGGTGCCGTTCGGGCCGCTGTTGGCGTGGAAGCGCGGCGATCTGCTTGGCGCCGCACAGCGGCTGGTGGCCGCTGGCGTCGCGGCACTGATCGCGATCGCGGTGCTTTGGGCGTGGACGCGCGGCGGCAGCGCTTTCGCGCCGCTCGCGATCGGGCTCGCGGTCTTCGTCATTGCCGGCGCGCTGACCGACCTCGCCGAGCGTACCGGGTTGTTCCGCGCGCCGCTGCCGATCGCGCTGCGGCGCGCGCGCGGATTGCCGCGCTCCAGCTGGGGGACGGTGTTCGCCCACGCCGGCGTCGGTGTCGCCCTGATCGGAATTGTCTGCGAAACCACCTGGAACAGCGAATATATCGGGTCGATGAAGCCCAATGATGTCGCCGTCATCGCCGGGTATGCGCTGAAGCTTGATGGCGCGACGCAGCGACAGGGACCGAATTATCGCGAAATGGTGGCGCAGTTCACGGTCAGTCTCGACGGCCGGCGGCTTGGCGTCATGACGCCCTCGAAGCGCAATTTCACCACCCGCGGTTCGACCACCACCGAAGCGGCGCTAATGACCCGCGGCGCCAGCCAGCTTTATATCTCGCTCGGCGACACCGCAGCCGACGGCGCCATTGCGGTGCGCATCTACCACAAGCCGATGGTGCTTTTGATCTGGTTCGGACCGGTGCTGATGGCGTTCGGCGGCATGCTGTCGCTGTCCGACCGCAGGCTGCGCGTCGGCGCGCCGAAGCCGGCGCGGGCGCCGCCCGGATTGCAGCCGGCGGAGTGATTCGATTGAAACAGATCCTTGCCTGCCTGTTTGCCGTCGCCGTGATGGCGGGATGCTCTGCCGCTTACGCGGTGCAGCCCGACGAGATCATGGCGGACCCGGCCAAGGAGGCCCGGGCGCGGGATCTGTCGCGCGAACTGCGCTGCATGGTCTGCCAGAACCAGTCGATCGATGATTCCGAGGCGCCGCTGGCGCGCGATCTGCGGCTGTTGGTGCGCGAGCGCATTGCGGCCGGCGATAGCGACGCCCAGGTGCTCGATTTCCTGGTGGCGCGCTATGGCGAGTTCGTGCTGCTGAAACCCCGGTTCGAACCTCACACCCTCCTGCTGTGGCTGTTGCCGCCGCTGGCGCTGGCCGGGGGCGGGTTGGCGCTGTGGAGCCAGGGCCGGCGGCGCGCGCGATCCGCGGCAGCGGAAGACCAGCCCGCATTCGAGTTGACCGCGGAGGAGACCGCGCGGCTCGAACGGCTCGGCGCCGCGGAATCTCCGCCGCAGCAACCGGTCTAGCCGCGCGTCCGGCTGGAACGGGCCTGCGGTAAACTGCCGCATCGGTTCGGCGCCTCATTACAAAAGTTTAATTCCCCCGCCAGCGCGCTGTAAGGCGCAAATCCCCATGTTCAGCTCTGCAAGGTGCTTGCCCCCGCACCGTCGATTCAGGCTCTGGAGACTTGCTAAATGACCGACCGCCCCACCGATCTCTCATCGCTTCCGTCCTATCAGAAGCCCCGCCGTTCGTTGTTCTCCGCACGCAAATTCGCACTGATGGCCTCGGTCGTTGCCGGTCTCGGGGTCGCCGCCTACGGCTTTGGCCCGACGCATGATAGGTTCGATATCTTCAGCAGCCCAGCACAGGCGCAGGTCAACAATGAAGTCCGCAAGGTCGCGCAGCCGGTCGGCTTTGCCGACATCGTGGAGCGCGTGAAGCCGTCGGTGATTTCGGTCAAGGTCAACATCAACGAGAAGGTCGCCAAGGACGATAGCGGCAGCAACGAGGACTCGCCGTTCCAGCCGGGCTCGCCGATGGAGAGGTTCTTCCGCCGCTTCGGCGGACCCGATGGGTTGCCGCCCGGCCTGCGCGGCGGGCCGCGCGGGCATGGCGCGATAACCGGGCAGGGCTCCGGCTTCTTCATTTCGGCCGATGGTTACGCGGTCACCAACAATCACGTGGTCGACGGCGCCGACAAGGTCGAGGTCACCACCGACGACGGCAAGACCTACAGCGCCAAGGTGATCGGCACCGACGCGCGCACCGATCTCGCCCTGATCAAGGTCGAGGGCGGTTCGAATTTCCCGTTTGCCAAGCTTTCCGACGGCAAGCCGCGGATCGGTGACTGGGTGCTCGCGGTCGGCAATCCGTTCGGCCTCGGCGGCACGGTGACCGCCGGCATCGTCTCGGCCAGCGGCCGCGACATCGGCAATGGCCCGTATGACGACTTCATCCAGATCGACGCGCCGGTGAACAAGGGCAACTCCGGCGGTCCGGCGTTCAACACCGAAGGCGAAGTGATGGGTGTCAACACCGCGATCTATTCGCCGTCCGGCGGCAGCGTCGGCATCGCCTTCTCGATCCCGGCCTCGACCGTGAAGAGCGTGATTGCCCAGCTCAAGGACAAGGGCACGGTCAGCCGCGGCTGGATCGGTGTGCAGATTCAGCCGGTAACGCCTGACATCGCCGACAGCCTCGGCCTCAAGAAGGCCGAAGGCGCCCTGGTTGCGGAACCCCAGGCCAACGGTCCGGCCGCCAAGGCCGGCATCGAGTCCGGTGATGTGATCACCGCGGTGAATGGTGAGACGGTCAAGGATGCCCGCGAACTCGCGCGCACCATCGGCGGTCTCGCGCCGGGCAACGCGGTAAAACTCAACGTATTGCACAAGGGCGAGGACAAGGTCGTGAACCTCACCCTCGGCCAGCTGCCGAACACCCTGGAAGCCAAGGCCGACACCGACAATGACGACCACGGCCACGCCAGCCGCGGTATCGACGTGCCGAAGCTCGGCCTGACGGTTGCGCCCGCCAACAGCGTCGCAGGTGCCGGCAAGGATGGCGTCGTGGTCACCGACGTCGACCCGAAAAGTGCGGCCGCCGAGCGCGGTTTCAAGGAGGGCGACGTGATTCTCGAAGTCGCTGGCAAGAGCGTCACAAATGCCGCGGATGTGCGCGAAGCCATCAAGGCCGCCAGCAGCGACAACAAGAACAGCGTTCTGATGCGCGTCAAGAGCGGGGGGACGGTGCAGTTCCGTGCGGTGCCCCTGGCCAAGGGCTGACGCAACGCGCGTTCTCAAGAGATGGAGGGTGTCGCCGGCATCAGTCGCCCCCGCCGACGGCTCTTTCCGGGGGGCGGGTCAAAAGCCCGCTCCCACCAGTTCCTTCCGGTGGAATACGCCCCCCTCCGTCGGAAGGTCAAAAGGGCGGTGAGGTCCCCCCAGCCTCACCGCCCGCTTTTTGCTCCATCGCGGGGTGTCCGGTCGCCTTGCATGAGAATGCCGAGCGCGCCATGGTGACAGAAAGCTGGCCCTCTTGACCGCAACCGACCCCCATATGCGCCTCCTGATCATCGAAGACGACCGCGAGTCCGCCGACTATCTGGTCAAGGCGTTCCGCGAAGTCGGCTACGTCGCCGACCTTGCCAGCGACGGCGAGGAGGGGCTGGCGCTGGCCGACAGCGGTGACTACGACGTGCTGGTGATCGACCGCATGCTGCCGAAGCGCGACGGCCTGTCGCTGATCGGCACCTTGCGCGAGAAGGGCAATCGCACCCCGGCGCTGATCCTCTCGGCGCTCGGCCAGGTCGACGACCGCATCAAGGGCCTGCGCGCCGGCGGCGACGATTACCTGCCAAAGCCCTATGCCTTCGCCGAATTGCTGGCGCGGGTCGAGGTGTTGTCGCGGCGCCATGGCGGTCCCGCCGAGGAAACCACCTATCGGGTCGGCGATCTCGAGCTCGACCGGCTTTCGCACCGGGTGGCGCGCGGCAAGGACGAGCTGACGCTGCAGCCGCGCGAGTTCCGGCTGCTGGAATACCTGATGAAGCACGCCGGTCAGGTGGTGACGCGGACCATGCTGCTGGAAAACGTCTGGGATTATCATTTCGATCCGCAGACCAATGTCATCGACGTGCATATTTCACGGCTGCGCTCCAAGATCGACAAGGGTTTTGAGCGGCCGCTGCTCCACACCATTCGCGGCGCGGGATACATGATCCGTGACGGCATTCGGTAAACTGGTCCGCACCACGGCGTTCCGCCTGACGCTGGTCTATTTGCTGCTGTTTGCGCTGTTCGCCGCATCGCTGCTGGGCTATTTCGCCTGGAACACGCGCCGGCTGATCACCGAACAGATCACCACCACGGTGAACGCGGAAACCGGCGAGATCAGCGACATCTACGGGCGCCGCGGCCTGCACGGCCTGGTTCTCACCATCGAGAACCGGGCGCTGCGGCCCGGCGCCAATCTCTACCTCGTGACCACGCCGACCGGGCAGGCGGTCGCCGGCAATGTCGGCGCGCTGGCGCCGGGCGTGATGGCGACCACGGGCTGGTCGGAGACCGCCTATCGCCGGCTCGACGAGCAGGACGATACCGACCACCGCGCGCTGGTGCGCGTCACCGAACTGCCCAGCGGCTTTCGGCTGCTGATCGGGCGCGATCTGGAGGAACGCCGGCGGCTGTTCGGCATCGTCGCCCAGGCCGCGCAATGGTCGGTGCTGATCGTCGTCGTGCTCGGCCTCGGCGGCGGCGTGTTCGTGGCGCGCCGGGTGTTGCGCCGGATCGACGCCATGACCGGCACCACCCAGCGCATCATGGCCGGCGATCTCAGCGGACGGCTGCCGGTCGGCCGCAGCGGCGACGAGCTCGACCGCCTGGCGGAAAACCTCAATGCCATGCTGGAGCGGATCGAAGCGCTGATGATGGGCCTCAAGGAAGTGTCCGACAACATCGCCCACGACCTGAAGACGCCGCTGACGCGGCTGCGCAACCGCGCCGAGGAGGCGCTGGCGAAGTCCGGCAACGAGGCCGAATATCGCACCGCGCTGGAACGCACCATCGAGGAATCCGACGGCCTGATCCGGACCTTCAATGCGCTGTTGATGATCGCGCGCGCCGAGTCGGGGCAGGCGCGCGACAATATGGACGACTTTGACGCCGCCGACGTCGCCCAGGGCATCCAGGAACTCTACGAGCCGCTGGCGGAGGACGACGGCATGAGCCTGCACGTCAAGACGGTGCCGGCGCCGCTGCACGGCAACCGCGAATTGATCAGCCAGGCACTGGCCAACCTGGTCGAGAACGCGATCAAATACGGCAAGCCGGTTGCGGTCGCCCAGCCGCTCGGCGCCGACGCGGTGGCCGGCGGCGATGCCAGGGCGATCCTGATCGAGGCCCGCCGCGACGGCGATCAGGTGCTGCTCAGCGTCAGCGATCACGGGCCGGGAATTCCGCCGTCCGATCGAAAGCATGCGGTGGAACGGTTCGTGCGGCTGGAAGCAAGCCGCACCCAGCCCGGCTCCGGGCTGGGATTGAGCCTCGCCTCGGCGGTAGCGACCCTGCATGGCGGCGAGCTGCGGCTCGGCGACGCTCATCCCGGATTGCAGGCGACGCTGGCGATCCCGGCGCTGCCCGGCGCCGGCGACAGGCTTGCGGCTCAAACGCCGGATGTGCCACAGAAGGCGGCATGATTTCATCCGCGCAGGGCGACGCGGACCAACATCGCCTGGCCGCGCGCTTCGTGGACGGGCCGCATGTGTCCGCCGCTGCAAATGCCGAACAAATTCTGGCAGGCTGGCTTGCCGATCTGGAGCCGCCGCGGGCGGCTGCGCTCCGGCAGATGGCCGGGCATTTTCCGCGCGCCAATGCCATCCTGCAGGGCATCGCGGCGGCGTCGCCCTATCTGTTCGACCTGATGCGGGCCGATGTCGGGCGCCTGATCCGGCTGCTCGGCTGCGAGCCGGAGCGGCATCTGGCGCAATTGATCGCCACCACCTGCGACGAGGTAGCGGCGGCGGCGGACGAAGCCCGCGTCATGCAATCGCTCCGCCGCATGAAATCGGAAGCCGCGCTGCTGATCGCGCTGTGCGACATCGGCGGCGTCTGGCCGGTGATGCAGGTGACCGCCGCGTTGACCGACCTTGCGGAAGCCTCGGTGCGATCGGCGCTGCGCTATCTGTTGCGGCAGGAAGCCGCGCGCGGGCGGCTGTCGCCCTCCAACCCCGAGTTTCCCGAACAGGATAGCGGCCTGGTGGTGCTGGCGATGGGCAAGATGGGCGCCGGCGAACTGAACTTTTCCAGCGACATCGATCTGATCGTGTTCTTCGATCCCGCGGCACCGACGCTGGCGCCCGATATCGAACCGCAGCCGTTTTTCGTGCGCGTCACCCAGGGCCTGTCGCGGATCCTGCAGCAGCGCAGCGGCGACGGTTACGTGTTCCGCGTCGACCTGCGGCTGCGGCCGGATCCCGCCTCGACGCCGGTGGCGATTTCGATCGCCTCGGCGCTTCATTATTACGAGCGGGAAGGGCGGACCTGGGAGCGGGCCGCGATGATCAAGGCGCGCCCCTGCGCCGGCGACGCCAGGGCCGGCGAGGTCCTGGTGGCGGAAATCGCACCGTTCGTCTGGCGCAAGCATCTGGATTTTGCCGCCCTCGCCGACGTGCACGACATGAAGCGGCAGATGCAGGTGTTTCGCGGCCAGACCGACATCGCGGTCGAGGGCCACAATGTCAAGATCGGCCGCGGCGGCATCCGCGAGATCGAATTCTTCGCGCAGACCCAGCAGCTGATCGCCGGCGGCCGGCATCCCGAATTGCGGGTGCGGCCGACGCTGCAGGCGCTGGACGTGCTGGCGTCGAGCCACTGGATCACCGCCGAGGCGCGGGACGAGCTTTCGGAGGCCTACCGGTTCCTGCGGCGGGTCGAGCACCGGCTCCAGATGGTCGCCGACGAGCAGACCCATACGCTGCCGGACGACAGCGCGGCGATGGAGCGGTTTGCCGGTTTCTTCGGCTATCCGAGCCGCGCCGCATTCGCCCGCGACCTGCTCGGGCATCTCAACGTGGTGCAGCGGCACTACGGCAGGCTGTTCGAGGGCGATCCGACCGGCACCGCGAAGCTGCCGGCGGTGGATTATGGCGCCGGTCCGGACGATCCGCGCCTGCTCGAGCATCTGGCCACGCTCGGCTTCAAGAAGCCGATCGCGGTGGCGGATACCCTGCGGCAGTGGATGGTCGGCGACTATCGCGCGTTCAGGATCGAAACCACGCGCAACGCCTTTGTCGATTTCGTTCCGGCGCTGCTCGCGGGGCTGGCGGATGCCGAACAGCCCGACAGCGCCGTGATGGCCTTCGACCGCTTTCTGCAGGCGCTGCAGCGTGGCGGCCGGCTGATTTCCCTGCTCAGCCAGAACCGCGACCTCGTCGCCCTGGTGGCGCTGGTCCTCGGCGCCGCCCCCCGGCTCGCCGACATGCTGGCGCGACAGCCGCAGCTGATGGATGGCCTGATCGATCCGCGCTTCTTCGGCGCTATGCCGGACCGCCGTGAATTGTCGGCGCGTCTCGCCGCCACCCTGAGCGAGGCCTATTCCTACGAGGAGTTTCTCGACCGGCTGCGCCTGTTCGGCCAGGAATGCCTGTTCCTGGTCGGCACCAGGATCCTGTCGGGCACGGTGTCCGCCGCCCATGCCGGCGTCGCTTTCGCCGACGTGGCCGAAGGCATTGTCGATACCGTGCACGGCCTGGCGACCGACCGGTTCGCCGATCAGCACGGCCGCATCAAGGGCCAGCAGACCGCCATCGTCGCGATGGGCCGGCTCGGCAGCCGCGAGATGACCGCCTCGTCCGATCTCGACCTGATCCTGCTCTATGACTTCGACCACGACTATCCGGATTCCGACGGCGCGCGGCCGCTGCACGGCGCGCATTATTTCGCGCGCTTCACCCAGCGGCTGATCAGCGCCTTCACGACGCGGACCAATTATGGCGTGCTCTATGACGTCGACATGCGGCTGCGCCCCTCCGGCCGCGCCGGCCCGCTGGCCTCGCGCGTTGACTCGTTCGCCGAATACCAGGACCGGGAGGCCTGGACCTGGGAACACATGGCGCTGACCCGCGCCCGGGTGATCTCGGGCCCGGCGGATTTTCGCGACAGGATCGAGCGTATCATCCGCCAGGTGCTGACGCGGCGGCGCGATCCCGCCGGCGTCGCCGTCGACGTCGCGGAGATGCGGCGGGCGATTGCGCTGGAGAAGGGCGAGCACGACGTCTGGGACCTGAAATATGCCGCCGGCGGCATGGTCGATATCGATTTCATCGCGCAGTATCTCCAGCTGGTTCATGCCGCCGATACCCCGGATATTCTCAACGTCGCCACCCAGCAGGTGCTCGACAACGCCGCGCGGCTCGGCGTTCTGCAGCCGGCGGCCGCCGAGATCCTGCGCCCGGCGACGCGGCTCTATCACGACCTGACGCAGATCCTGCGGCTCTGCGTCAGCGATAAATTCAGGCCGGAAACATCGGGCGAAGACCTGTTGCGGGTGCTGGCGCGGGCCGGCGACGCGCCGGACTTTTCCGCGCTGGAGGCAAGGGTGCGCGAGACCCAGGCCGAGGTGCGCCGGGTATTTTCGGCGCTGGTCGGCGGCGGCCGCTAGGATGCTCCGCCGCCTGCATGCTGCACGCAAACGCGGTGGGCTTCATCGCAGGTGGCGTGCCGGGTCGCGCAAATGCGTGCGCCATGAGCGCACCGCGAAGCGATCCGTCAGGCACTTCAGGCTAACCTTTTATTCAGCATCCCGGGGCAGATTGGCGGCGGGCTGCGTACCATGCCCGCGTAACAAGCCGTCGTCGGGATTCTCAGCCCCGGCGGCGGCTTTCTCCGTTGTACGGCCACCAACGGACAGCCCGGCGATCCGGCAGCCGAAGATCGGGTAATGGCGCCGACCGAAAAATCGGATCGTTGAGTTCACAAGTGAACATACAGGGCCATCGAGGGGTGCGAAACCATGATTGGAGGACCATGGACTTCGCAATGGCCGTGCGAAGCGAAGCATCGGCAGATGGAATACAGCGGAGTGACGTTTTCCGTCGTTCCCTTCCGGCCGGCTGAACACGGTTTCGACCCGTCCTTGTCCGGTGCTGCACAGACAAGACCACAGGTCCATGAACGGTATCCCTCATGGGCATCGGTATCCCGCGTACCGATGGCAAAGGGGCGAAGGGATGGCAGAGTACCGGGCCTATACGGTCGGGCTCGACGGGCATTTCGTGGCATCACGGCCGCTGGTCTGCGCCGACGATGCAGAAGCGATCGAGAAGGCCAGGGGCCTGGTCGATAGCCACGATATCGAGCTTTGGAGCGGTGACCGCTTTGTGCTTCGGCTGGTTGCGCCGCCGGGGAAGGCGGACAAATCCTTGCCGTTGCGCCCGCCTGACGAGCTCTGATCCATCGCGATGTCGGGCGAGAATGATCCGAAGTGCGAGCTAGCTCTGCCTCAGCGCCGCCAGCGCGTCCCGCACCTCCGGATCGAGACCGGCGCCGCCGGCATCGAGATGCGCCAGGATGGCCCTGCGCATCCTGGGATCCCAGAACTTGCGGACGTGGTCGGCGATGCCGGGAACTGCCTTGTCGCGGCCCTGGCTCCTGAAGAAGGTGCCGATCTGGTTGGCCATGTAGATCAGCCGGTCAGGCGACATCGAAGGCTCCTTCGGCGGCGGCATCGGCAGAAATTCGTGCCGGATGAGTGAAGATCTCGAACCCGTCGGCGCGGGCGATGGCGGCCAGCGTGATGCCCGAGGCTTCCGCCATCCGCACCGCCAGCGCGGTCGGTGCGGAGACCGCCACCAGCAGCGGCGCGCCCATCGCCGCGGTCTTCTGCACCATTTCGACCGAGACCCGGCTTGTCAGCAGCACCATGCCGTCGGCGGCGGAAATCTTCTGCAGCGCCAGCGCGCCGGCCAGCTTGTCGAGCGCGTTGTGGCGGCCGACGTCTTCGCGCAAGGCGACGATGCCGCGCGAAGGCGTCCAGAACGCCGCGGCATGCACGGCGCGGGTTTCGATATTGATCCGCTGCAGCGACGGGATGCACTGCATCGCCGCCGCGATCTGGCGCGGCGAGAACGAGCGGCCCGGCGCCACGATGGCGGCCGGACGCACCGCTTGCGCGATCGAATCGACTCCGCAGATGCCGCATCCGGTGGGACCTGCGATATGTCGCCGCCGCTGGTTCAGCCGCTCCGCCCTGGCCTGCGCCAGCCACATCCGCAGCTCGATGCCGTCGTCGAGCTCCACGATCTCCAGCGAGGCGATATCGGCGACCGACTGAATGATGCCCTCGCTGAGGCTGAAGCCGGTGGCGAAGTCGCCGAGATCGCGCGGCGTGCCCATCATCACGGCATGGGTGCCGCCATTGTAGCTCAGCGCCAGCGCGGTCTCTTCCGGAATCGCGCGGCTGCCCTCGCGAAAGCCGCTGTCGCGCCAGGCCAGACGGTCAACATTGCGGACCGGCTCGTGCATCCTTCTATTCCGCCGCTTCCACTGGCGGTGCGATGCGCCGGCTATGCCGGGCCTGCGCATCATAGGCCTTCTGCCATTCCGACGGACCGTTGGACGGCGATATCTGCACCGCCGTGACCTTGTATTCCGGACAGTTGGTCGCCCAGTCGGAATAGTCGGTGGTGATGACGTTGGCCTGGGTGTCCGGGTGATGGAAGGTGGTGTAGACGACGCCGGGCGCGACGCGGTCGGTGATCAGCGCGCGCAAGGTGGTCTCGCCGGCGCGGCTGGCGAGCCGGACCCAGTCGCCGTCGCGCACGCCGCGCTGCTCGGCATCATGCGGGTGGATCTCGAGCCGGTCCTCGTGGTGCCAGACGACGTTTTCGGTGCGCCGGGTCTGGGCGCCGACATTGTACTGGCTGAGGATCCGCCCCGTGGTCAGCAGCAGCGGATAGCGCGGTCCGGTGCGCTCGTCGGTCGGAACATATTCGGTGATGACGAACTTGCCCCTGCCGCGCACGAAGCCGCCGATATGCATGACCGGCGTGCCCTCGGGCGCCTTCTCGTTGCAGGGCCATTGCACCGAGCCGAGCTCATCGAGCCTGGCATAGGACACCCCGGCGAAGGTCGGCGTCAGCGCCGCGATCTCGTCCATGATCTGCGAGGGGTGGTCGTAATGCATCTCGAAACCCATCGCCCTGGCGAGGCCGATGGTGACTTCCCAGTCCGCCAGGCCATTGCGTGGCGTCATCACCTTGCGCACGCGCTGGATCCGGCGCTCGGCATTGGTGAAGGTGCCGTCCTTTTCCAGGAAGGTCGAGCCGGGCAGGAAGACGTGGGCGTAGTTCGCGGTTTCGTTCAGGAACAGGTCATGGACGACGAGGCATTCCATCGCCGACAGCGCCGCCACCACATGGCGGGTGTTGGGATCGGACTGCAGGATGTCTTCGCCCTGCACATAGAGCCCCATGAAGCTGCCCTCGATGGCGGCGTCGAACATGTTGGGAATGCGAAGCCCCGGCTCCCTGTCGAGCTTGACGTTCCACATCGCTTCGAACTGCTCGCGCACCGCGTCGCCGGAGATGTGGCGATAGCCCGGCAATTCGTGCGGGAACGAGCCCATGTCGCAGGAGCCCTGCACGTTGTTCTGGCCGCGCAGCGGGTTCACGCCGACGCCGGGACGGCCGATATTGCCGGTCGCCATCGCCAGATTGGCGATCGCGATCACCGTGGTCGAGCCCTGGCTGTGCTCGGTGACGCCGAGCCCGTAATAGATCGCCCCGTTGCCGCCGGTGGCGAACAGCCGTGCCGCGGCGCGCAATTCCCCGGGATCGACGCCGGTCATGATCGCGGTCAATTCCGGGCTGTTGTGCGGCAGGGCGACGAAGGCGGCCCATTCCTCGAACTCGCTCCAGTCGCACCGTTCGCGCACGAAGGCTTCGTCGACCAGGCCTGCGGTGACGATGACATGGGCGAGCGCGGTGAGCACGGCGACATTGGTGCCGGGCAGCAGCGGCAGGTGCAGCGCCTTGAGGTGAGGGGATTCCACCATTTCGGTGCGGCGCGGATCGATCACGATCAGCCTGGCGCCCTGGCGCAGGCGCTTTTTCAGGCGCGAGGCGAACACCGGATGCGCCGCCGCCGGATTGGCGCCGATGATCATGACCACGTCGCTGTGTTCGACCGAATCGAAATCCTGGGTTCCGGCCGAGGTGCCGAACGTGGTCGAGAGCCCGTAGCCGGTCGGCGAATGGCAGACCCGGGCGCAGGTATCGACATTGTTGTTGCCGAAGCCGGCGCGGATCAGCTTCTGCACCAGATAGGTTTCTTCGTTGGTGCAGCGCGACGAGGTGATGCCGCCGATGGCGTCGCGGCCGTATCTGGCCTGGATGCCCTTGAACCTGGCGGCGGCGAAGGAGAACGCTTCGTCCCAGGGCACTTCGCGCCAGGGATCGCTGATCCGTTCGCGGATCATCGGCTTGAGGATGCGCTCCTTGTGGGTGGTGTAGCCCCAGGCGAAACGGCCCTTGACGCAGGAGTGGCCGCGGTTGGCCTTGCCGTCCTTGTACGGCACCATGCGCACGACTTCCTCGCCGCGCATTTCCGCCTTGAAGGCGCAGCCGACGCCGCAATAGGCGCAGGTGGTCACCACCGAATGCTCGGGCTGGCCGATCTCGATGACGGATTTTTCGGTCAGCGTCGCGGTCGGGCAGGCCTGCACGCAGGCGCCGCAGGAGACGCATTCGGATCCGAGAAAACTCTCGTTCATGCCGGGCGACACCCGGCTGTCGAAGCCGCGTCCGGAAATGGTCAGCGCGAAGGTGCCCTGCACTTCCTCGCAGGCGCGCACGCAGCGCGAGCAGACGATGCATTTCGACGGGTCGTAGGTGAAATAGGGATTGGACTCGTCCTTCGGCATCCAGGCCGCGTTGGGCGCGCCATCCGCCGCGGCGAAGACGTGGTTCTCGCCGGAATAGCCGTAGCGCACGTCGCGCAGGCCGACCGCGCCGGCCATGTCCTGCAATTCGCAGTCGCCATTGGCGGCACAGGTCAGGCAGTCCAGCGGATGGTCGGAAATGTAGAGCTCCATCACGCCCTTGCGCAGCTTCTTCAGGCGTTCGCTCTGGGTGTGGACCACGAGGCCCGGCGCGGCCGGCGTGGTGCAGGACGCCGGCGTGCCGGCGCGGCCCTCGATCTCGACCAGGCACAGCCGGCAGGAGCCGAATGCCTCCACCATGTCGGTGGCGCAGAGCTTCGGGATCTGCGTCCCGGCCTGCATCGCCGCGCGCATGATCGAGGTGCCCTCGGGCACCGTGACGCTGCGGCCGTCGATGGTCAGCGTCACCAGGACTGTGGATGGCGAACGCGGTGTTCCGAAATCGATTTCCTCGATCAGCGACATGGCGAATCTTCCCTTATTCCGCGGCCTGCAGGCGCGTCGGCGCCGGGCCGAAATCCTCCCGGAAATGTTTCAGCGCGCTCATCACGGGGTAGGGCGTGAAACCGCCGAGCGCGCACAGCGAGCCGAACTTCATGGTGTTGCAGAGGTCCTCGACCACAGCGATGTTTTCCGCCACCCGCTCGCCGGCGCGGATCCTGTCGATGGTCTCGACGCCGCGGGTCGAGCCGATCCGGCACGGCGTGCACTTGCCGCAGGATTCGATGGCGCAGAATTCCATCGCGAAGCGCGCCTGCCTGGACATATCGACGCTGTCGTCGAACACCACGATGCCGCCATGGCCGATCAGCCCGTCGCGCGCGGCAAAGGCTTCGTAGTCGAACGGCGTGTCGAACAGCGCGCGCGGGAAGTAGGCGCCGAGGGGGCCGCCGACCTGCACGGCGCGCACCGGGCGCCCGGTCAGCGTGCCGCCGCCGATATCGTCGACCAGTTCACCGAGCGTGATGCCGAAGGCGACCTCGAACAGGCCGCCATGCCTGACATTGCCGGCGAGCTGGATCGGCATGGTGCCGCGCGAGCGGCCGGTGCCGAAATCGGCGTAGGCCCTGGCGCCGCCGGCCAGGATGAAGGGGATCGCGGCGAACGACAGCACGTTGTTGATCGCGGTGGGCTTGCCGAACAGGCCCCTGTGCGCCGGCAGCGGCGGCTTGGCGCGGACGATGCCGCGGCGGCCTTCGAGGCTCTCCAGAAGCGAGGTCTCCTCGCCGCAGACATAGGCCCCGGCGCCGACCCGGACCTCGAGATCGAAATCGTGCGAGGATCCGCCAATGCGCGGCCCGAGATAGCCGGCCCGCCGTGCCGCCGATATCGCCGCGTTCATCGCCGCGACGGCATGGGGGTATTCGGAGCGGATATAGATATACCCCTTGCTGGCGCCGACCGCGATGCCCGCGATGGTCATGCCCTCGATCACGACAAGGGGATCGCCTTCCATGATCATGCGGTCGGCGAAGGTGCCGCTGTCGCCCTCATCGGCATTGCAGACGATGTATTTGCGGTCCGCGGCGGCCTGCGCCACGGTCTTCCATTTGATGCCGGTCGGGAAGCCGGCGCCGCCGCGGCCGCGCAGGCCCGACGCCGTGACCTCGGCCAGGATCGCCTCGCTGCCGAGCTCGAGCGCCCGCGCCAGGCCCTTGTAGCCGTCATGGCCGGTGTAATCCTCGACCGAGCGCGGGTCGATCACGCCGCAGCGGGCGAAGCTCAGCCGGGTCTGCCGCCTGAGCCAGTCAATATCGCCGGTCAGCCCAAGCCGCAGCGGATGCGCGCCATCGGACACCATCGCATCGAGCACCGAACCGGCCTCGGACGCGGTCACCGGACCGAATGCGACGCGGCCATCTGGGGTAGCGACTTCGATCATCGGCTCCAGCCAGTACAATCCGCGCGAGCCGGTCCGGACGATCTCGATGTCGACGCCGCGCCTGGCCGCAGCCAGCCCCAGCCCGAAGGCCACGTCGTCGGCGCCTACCGCAACCGCGGCGGCATCGCGGGGGACGAAAATGCGCAACGTCATCGCTGCGCCTCCGCGACCAGCGCGTCGATCCGCGCCGGGTCCAGCCGTCCGACCGGGCGGCCGTCCAGCATCGCCGAGGGCGCCGTCGCGCACAGGCCGAGGCAGTAGACCGCCTCCAGCGTCGTCAGGTCGTCGGCGGTGGTGCTGCCGACGGCAATGCCGAGCCTGGATTCCGCGCGTGCGGCGAGGGCGTCGCCGCCGGCGGCCTGGCAGGCCTCGGCGCGGCACAGCTTGAGCACGTGCCGGCCGGCGGGTGCGCGGCGGAAATCAGGATAGAAGCTGAACACGCCATGGACCTCGGCCCGCGACAGGTTGAGCGTGGATGCGATCATCGGAATCGCCGGCTCCGGCACGTAGCCGAAGGCCTCCTGCAGCGCGTGCAGGATCACCAGGGTCGCGCCTTCGAGGTGGCTGTGCCCGGCGATGATTTCGCCGCCGCGCGCAGCATCCCATGGTTCGTAGACCGGCGTCATCGGCGTTCCCTGTCAGAGGCTTAATGCCGATCTGATCAGAGTTGGAATCGATCCAAAGATCAATAAAGCCGTCCCATGCGGCGATACGGAAACGAGATCGATGGGGAAATCCAATCAAGTCATACGAAAACAGAATGATTCCTTCCCGGCTTCCGAGCGCAAGCTGCGGCGCCCTCAGGCGCGGCTTTTTGCGTAGGGTCGCGGCGGTCATCGTGATATTCGTTGCGGAAGGCGTATCGAGAGGTTTGGTGTTTGATCGACAAACTTGAACTGCTGCTCGCGCTGGCCAAGGAGCGTCACTTCGGACGCGCCGCCGAGGCCTGCGGCGTCACCCAGCCGACGATGTCGACCAGCCTGAAGCAGCTCGAGGAGATCCTCGGCGTCATGCTGGTGCAGCGCGGCTCCCGGTTCCAGGGTTTTACGCCCGAAGGGGAGCGCGCGCTGGACTGGGCGCGGCGCATCGTCGGCGACGCCCGCGCGATGCGCCAGGAGATCAACGGACTGAAGGACAAGCTCACCGGCGAGATCCGGATCGCGGCGATCCCCACCGTGCTCGGCATGGTGGCGTCGCTGACCACGCCGTTCCGCGCCCGCCATCCCGACGTCAGGTTCCGCGTGGTGTCCTGCACGTCGGCCGACGTGCTCGGGCTGTTGGAAAATCTGGAGGTCGATGCCGGCCTGACCTATATCGAGAACGAACCGCTCGGCAAGGTTCGCACCATTCCGCTCTACAATGAGAGCTATCGATTGCTGACCGCGCCGGATGCGATGTTCGGCGATCGCGACGAGGTGACCTGGCAGGAGGTCGGGCAGGTGCCGCTGTGCCTGTTGACGCCGGACATGCAGAACCGCCGCATCATCGACCGCGCGCTGAAATCGGTCGGCGCCGAGGCGACGCCGACGCTGACCTCCAACTCGCTGCTGGTGCTCTATACCCATGTCAAGACCGGGCGCTGGGCCAGCGTGATGCCGGCCAAGCTCGCCGAGACGCTGGGACTGTCCGACACCATCCGCAGCATTCCGATCGTCGATCCCGTCGTCAATTACAGCATAGGCCTGGTGGTGCCGCAGCGCGACCCGATGACGCCGCTGATCGCAGCCCTGGTGCACACCGCGCGCGAGGTGGCGCCGACGCTGGAGTCGTGAGGGGCCGATCCATCATTGCAACGATCGTGGTGATCAAGTTATAGGGGGAATCTGGGCAAGAGCAGCAACGGCAAGATCTGGTCGGCGATATTCTCCGCGCCGGCGCGTTGGGCAGATCGTGACCGAACAGATACCAGTCCTCTAGGGTAGCGATCGCTGGATAGACCTTGATGGCTTCGACGTAGGCCAGATGAGGATATCGGCCTTCCCGGTAATCCCGGATTGTTTTGTAGACCTGAACAACCGCGCCAGCGAGCTTTCTGATATCCTGTTCGAGCGCCGCAAGGTTGGAGAGGCCGACCTTCGAAGCCCATGTCAGTCGCTTGGCCTTGCATTCAAGGAACAGGGCAGCTTGCTCGCCCTGTAGGACAATCCAATCCACGCTATCCTTGCGGTTTTTTCCAACCTGAAATTCGCGCTGTTCCAGTATCGACATTTCCGCGTTGTTGATCCGCTCCGAAAGTACGTCGCCAACAAAGCGCTGAAATGATTTGCCGAAGGCGGTAGGGAAACCGGGCGTGTCCTTGAGGCTGTAATAGAGCCCATTCGTTATGCGCCAGAACAAAAGGGTTGGGAGCGGGCATGCTATTTCGTCCTGCCCTCAAGCGGAAATTCGCGCAACGAAGTGTAACGGTACGCAAAGCCGTCGCCTAATGCATGTTCCCCTCGCAGCATGTTCGCTAACTGGCGCCGGGTACGCGACGTGAAAGCAAGGAACAGTTCGATATGGCGGGAGGATATGCCCGGATGCGCCACCTGCGCCGCCCGCTGGTGTGCCTTGCGATCCGTTGGCGCCGGCAGTATTACCAGCGCCGCCGAAGCCGGGCTGACCCCATGTACCTGCGGCGCTTGCACCAGAACCGGCTGACGAAGGGCCTGCCGCTATATTGGTGCCTTGGGCTCCATTGCCGCCGGCTACGGCGGCGCGTGAAGGGCCTCTTCTAGTTGGCCACTTGCCCGAACAAATGTCGCGGTCTTGTCAGGCGTGGAGTTACGGAGCTTCGATTAGTCGTTTGATCTCTTTTACCAGAAGAAACAAGTGAAGCGGATCGACGGGCGACGGATCGAAATCGAAATGCTCGTAAAAACGACGCGCCGCATCGTCTTTGGCATGAACCAGAACGGCGCGGACGCCGACGATATCGGCGGCCGAAACGACGCGGCGCAGGGCGTCGAGCAACAGGCCGGCGCCAAGGCCTTTACCCTGCGATCCCCGATCGATGGCGAGGCGTGCGAGCAGAAGTGCCGGGATTGGATAACGCGCGAGGCCTTTTTTCATCCGCTCCGTGGCCTCGTCATATTCGACGCTCGCGGTGCTCAGGCTATAGTAACCCACAACACGCCCTTCGAGCACTGCAACATATGTTTGGGCGCCACCCGCGCTTTGATTTGAAAGGGCGAAGCGTTGGAGATAGCCATTCAGCGGCCCCGAACCGCAGTCGAACGTCTCGGTGGCATGGCTCCTGTCGAACTTGACGATGTGCGGTTTGGACGAGCTGGAACTCAATCGAAAACACCCGGCTCGCTGAGCAAACGTTGAAGGCGCGGACGCGGCTTGGCCGGTGCATCCAGAGCAGCCAGAAAGGCATTCCAGCGAGCATCGTCGAGCGGAAAAATCCGGCGATCCGCCAGAACGCTATCGGCACGCGAGAGAGCGCTCTCCAGGACGAAGTCGCTCAGCGTCTTGTGGCTGGCTTCGGCTGCATTCTGCAAGGTGCGTTTGGCCGTGCGGGTGAGCCGCAAGTCCAGCTTCTCGGTCCGGTTGGTACGGGTATTCATCTAGCCCCTCTCTATGTCTGTTCATATGATAATAGCAGAATTGCCCGACAATGTCATGACAAAAACGAATGAATAATAATCTAGCTATTTCAATGTGATAGTGGAAAAAAAGACGAGGTCGGCATGGAGGAGATGCCCAATACCAGATCCGCCGTTTTTGCCCGCGCCACATGCGCGCGGCAAAACGGCGCTCTTCCGGCCCGCAGACATCGCAAGAGATTGCGGTCGTGCGAGCAGACGCATGCCCAAGCCATCGCTGGATCAGGTGCTGGGGCACAAGATTGGTCGAGGCGCTTACACCGAAGCCATGGCGCAGCCCTTTCGGCATGGCCGCCGTTCCGCAAACCTGCGCCTTCGCCATCACTTCCTTGGCCCGGCGCCAAGCGGTGGTGCGGCTCCAGCGCCACAGGCGCCTCGTGGGATCGCGCTGACGTGGGCGAATGCGAAAAGCGCGGTTTAGCTCGTCGATCAGGTCGCGCGGTAAAGGTACCTGCCGGACGGCGCCCGGCTTGCGGCGCTTCAGCGTGTGGATGGTCGCGACGCAACTAGCCAGATCGATGGCGTCGGGCGTGAGGGCAAGAATTTCGGAGATGCGCGCGCCGCTGAAAGAAAGGATCAGGCAGAACAGGCGGACCTCGTTGACGCTGGATCGGGCAGCTTTGGCAAATTGTCGCCGCTCGGCGGCGTTCAGATATTTGCGCCCGCCGGAAGAACTATAAAGGCTCGACGCTGCATGGGTCTGCATCGAAACCTCGGCTGAAACAGAATGGCCGATAGTGTTTCAGCACGGGGAAAGTCCCTTAGGGAGGCTCTTGCGACGGACAATCGCCGCTGCGCATCAACTTAGCCTCGCTCGCTTTACGCCGCCGCGGAGACCCTTGCCTTGGCGTTGCGGGCGTCGCGCGGCAGCGACACGCAGACCACGGTGCCGGTGCCGAGTTTCGAGCGCAGCCGCATCGAGCCGCCGTGCAGGTTGGTCAGCGAGCGCGCGATCGCAAGGCCAAGGCCGGAGCCGTGATAGGTCTTGGTCAGCTGGCTCTCGACCTGCTCGAACGGGCGGCCCAGACGCAGCAGCGACTGCGGCGCGATCCCGATGCCGGTGTCGGCGATCATCAGCACGATGGAATCGCCGAGCAGCCGGCTGCGCACCGTCACCTTGCCGCCGTCGGGGGTGAATTTGACCGCGTTGGACAGCAGGTTGACGATGATCTGCTTGACGGCGCGGCGATCCGCCACCACCGAAAAGCTGCCGTCGATATCGGCGTCGAGCTGCAGATGCTTGTCGTCGGCGCGCCCGGAGACCACGCGCAGCGATTCCGCCAGCGTCTTCGACAGGTCGAGCGGTTCCATGTCGAGCTTCATCCGGCCGGCCTCGATCTTCGACATGTCCAGGATGTCGTTGATCACTTCCAGCAGGTAGTGGCCGCTGGTCAGGATGTCGTGGCAGTATTCCTGGTATTTTTCCGAGCCGAGCGTTCCGAACATGCCGCTTCCCATGATTTCGGAAAAGCCGATGATGGCGTTCAGCGGGGTGCGCAGCTCGTGGCTCATATTGGCGAGGAATTTGGATTTGGTCTGGTTGGCTTCCTCGGCGCGGGTCTTTTCCTCGGAATATTTTTCGGCGAGATCGGCCAGTTCGAGCGCCTGCCGTTCCAGCGCGGTCTGCGAGCGTTTCAGGTCGATCACGGTGGCGCGCAGCCGCAGATCGTTGTCCACCAGCTTCTGTTCGTGCTCCTTGATCCGGGTGATGTCGGTCCCGACCGAAACATAGCCGCCATCCTTGGTGCGGCGCTCGCTGATGTGCAGCCAGCTGCCGTCCTCGATCTGGGCCTCGAAGGTGCGCGCGCCCGGCGCCTGGCCGGAGGATTCCTGCAGCCTCGAGCGCACCTCCGGCATGCTGCCGACCTCGATCACGGTTTCATAGGAAGTGCCCGGCGCCACCGCCGAATCCGGCAGCTTGTGCAGGCGCTGGAAATGCGAGTTGCACAGCACCAGGCGGTCCTCGGCGTCCCACAGCACGAAGGCTTCGGGAATGGTCTCGATCGCGTCGCGCAGCCGCAGGTCGGCTTCCACGGTGCGCTCGGCGAGGCTCTTCTGCTCGGTGATGTCGACGGCGATGCCGATCAGATGCAGGCCGGCGTCGCCGGCGGCCTGGCTGAGCTCGCAGCGGACCCGCAGCCAGATCCAGTGGCCGTCGGTGTGCTGCATGCGGAAGGTCTGGTCGATGTGGTCGATTTTCGACGAAATCAGCTGGTCGGCGATCGCGAACAGGTCGATGTCGTCGGATTTCACCAGCGCATTGACCTCGCCGAAGGTCAAGAGATCGCTGCGGGTGTCCAGTCCGAGCATGGTGAACATCGATTGCGACCAGAAGATCCGGCCGCGCGACAGGTCCCAGTCCCACAATCCGCAGCGGCCGCGGTTGAGCGCGGTGTCGATGCGGCCGCGCACGGCGTCGTTGATGAGGTCGCCCTCGCGGGCGCGGGTCGATTGCCAGTGGAACGCGAAGCCCAGGATCAGCACCACAAAGCCTGTCGTGGCCGAAAGCGTCACCGACAGGGCCGCGTCCGACTGCCACAGCGTGTCGAGCCTTTCCTGGATGATGACGACCTGGCCGGGCAGCGACCGGATGACATGCGCGATCGCCAGCGCGCCATTGCCGTTGGGCAGGGTGATGTCGGTCACGCCGGTCTCGCGCCCCGCCGCGGCGAGCGGCAGCGCCGCGCCGATGACGTCGAGCAGCCGGTCGGTATCGCCGAGCAGCGATTCGATCGGGACGCGGGCCAGCACGCGCTGGTCGGCGCCGGTGACGATGACGTGGCGGCCGGCGGCGAGGCCCCAGGCCGGAACCAGCCCGGGCAGCAGGCCTTGCAGATGAGCGATGGTGGCCGCGCGATCCTGCCGGATGGAGCCGACGCGGTCGAGACGCTCGGCGAGCAGATCGGCGACGGCGGCGAGGTCGCGCTTGACGGCCGCGCGGGTTTGCCGGTTCTGGTCGACCACCTGCACGAACGCGCCGAGACAGATGGTGATCAGGAAGGCGATGATCAGGGTAGGCACGGCACGGCGAAGCGCAGGCTCCGCTATCAACAGCCGGTGATAGGCCGGTTTTGCGATCGATTGCGCCAATCCCTTGATCGAATCGGATTGGACGCACGCGCTCGCCGCGTGTGCGCGCGCCATGCCTTTAGCCCCCTCGGAATTACCTGTTGCAGCCCGCTCGAAAGAACCCCCGGTCCCTTCCGAATCACAGCGATTTGAATCCAGTTTTGCCGGGCTGTCGAGAGTCAACGATTCGTTAATCGAAATAAATCTTGTCCAACGCGGAATCGGAGTCGGAAAGCCCCGCAAAAATACCTGCGCAGCGAGTCCGAAACAGGAACGCGCAAGCGAGGTCAGAGATTCCGTCAGTGCGCGATGCGCGATGGTTGATGCGCGGCGTCGCGAGTATTTTCCTCTCCGCTTGCGGGAGAGGGTGGCGCGGACGCCGTTTCAACTTAAAGCCAAAGGTGCTAGGCGTCCGGCGGCTCGGCGTGGCTGATCACCCGCTTCACGGTCGGAAACGCCCGGCGCAGCGCGCGCTCGATCGCATCGACATTGTCGTGAACCTTGATCACGCTCATCGAGGGCGCGGCGCGGCAATGGAAGTTGACGATTTCGCCGGCCTCGGTGTTGCGCACCCGCACGCTGTGGATGTCGTGGATCGCGCCGTCGTCGGCGGCGAAGCGCGACAGCGCGCTCCTGATGATTTCGACGCGGTCGGGCGCGGCATCGGTTCCGAACGGCAATTCGGGTTCCAGCGGCTCGATATGGGTGTCGACCTCGACGTCCTCGCCGAATTCGTCGCGGATGTTGCGCTCCAGCTCATGGGCGATGTCGTGGGCGGCGTCGAGCGTCATTTCGCCGTCGACCTCGAGATCGATGCTGACGGTCAATTTGCCGCCGAGATCGTGCACGGTGACATGGTGGACCGCGACGCCCGCATTGCGGGCGATCACCATGATGCGCTCCCGCACGCTCTCGTTGTCGCGCGCCACCGGCACCGCGGTGAAGGTCAGGTCGGCGTCGCCGAGCGCCGCGGTCACCGCGTCCTGCGCCCTGCGCTTGATCTGGTCGATGCGGTCGATCGGATAGGTGCGCGGCACCTGGACGATGGCGTCGATGAAATGGGTGGGACCGACCATGCGGACCCGCAGCCGCTCGATATCGACCACGCCGGGCAGCGCCCGGATCGCGGTGGCGGCTTTCTCCGACACGCCCTCGGGCGCCTGGTCGAGCAGGGTTTCGACCGTGGAGCGCGCCAGCCGCAGGCCGAGCAGCGCGATCACCACCGCCACGCCGATCGCCGCCGCGGCGTCGCCCCAGGCATGGCCCAGCCCGGCCAGCGCAAGCCCGAGGATGACGGCGACCGAGCCGAGCACGTCGGAGGCAAAATGCAGGGCATCGGCGGCCAGCGCCTGGCTCCTGGTGTCGCGCGCGGCGCGATGCAGCGCCCGGGCGCGCCAGAAGTTGACGGCGATGTCGACCAGCAGCACCAGAAACGGGATCGCCGACAGCGCCACCGGCGGCGCGCCCTGGCGCAGCCGGCCGTAGGCTTCGACCAGGATGCCGCCCGCCAGCACATAGAGCATCGCGATCACGACCAGCGCCGACAGGCTTTCGAACTTGCCGTGGCCGTAATGATGCTGCGCGTCGGCGGGGCGGTCGGAAACCCGCACCACCATCCAGGTCATGACGGTCGCGACCAGGTCGACCGAAGAGTGCAGGGCCTCGGAGATCAGGGCCAGGCTGCCGATGGCGATGCCGACCGCGAACTTGGCGGCGGCCATGGCGGCGCTGGCAAGGATCGAGATCGCGGCGACGCGGGATTTGACGGCGTGAACGGGCTGGCCCATGGCCGGGGGTGTAGCAGCCCGTCCGGCAACATTAAAGCGCCGAGCGGCGGCGGCGGTGCTGTTGAATTGCAGCAACGTGGTTACGAATTGTTATGATTTTGAATGGGCCTCTGCCCCGTCACAACGAGTTACGCGTCAGCATTGCCAGGACTGTCGCGCAATCCGGAAAGCTGGCTCAGTTGCAGGCCGTGTAGGCGTTTATCTAGACAAAAGACTTGATAAAAGTCTAGACGCGGGCATATTGGAACACGAAGTTTGGCTGGAGCCGGCCAGATGCGCGAAGAACGTCGCCGAACGCGGTATCGACTTCGCCGACGTGGTGGTGGGTTTTGCGGACCCCGCGAGGAAAGTGGTCAAGGACACGCGGAAGGACTACGGCGAAGCCCGCTACAACATGCTAGCCACAGTCTTGATGCTAGCCAGAGTCTTTAGCCACAGTCTTGGGCCGGGTTTTTCACGTCACCTACACCGGGCGCGGCGAGATCACCTGGATCATCTCCGCACGCAAGGCAAACAAACGGGAGCAGCGGCGCTATGGCTAGAGCAAAAGTGCGCGTCGTCCTGGTCGACGGCAAGTCCTACCAGAAGAAGGCGGACGGCAGCTTGGTGCCTCTCAAGGGCAGGACCGAATGGAAGCGTCCCGGCCGGCAGACCTCTGCCCAGACCGGGTTGATTGCCTTGAAGGATCGAGATGGGCCGCCGATGCCTGATGAGGAGTGGGTCGGGGCCGAGGTTGTTCATCCGCAGAAAGTGCCTGTCGGTCTGAAGCTGGACAATGATGTCCTTGGGTGGTTCAAGTCACAGGGCAAAGGCTATCAGACCCGCATCAATACGATTTTGCGCCGTTATTACGAGACCCACCGCAAGGCCGGTTGAGTTCGGGCACATGTAACCCATGTGAATGCCCACGCGATGCATCATCGACCGGCCGCGTCCGGGACGCCGAAAAAACTACAGCGTCACCACGATCTTGCCGAGGTGCCGGTTGGCCTCCATGCGCTCGAACGCCTTGCCGATATCGTCGAAGGCGAACACCTGGTCGATCGGCAATTGCAGCTGGCGGGATTCCACCGCCGGCCACAGGTCGCGGCGGACTTCGGCAAAGATCTCGCGGATTTCCTCGATCGAGCGGGTGCGGAAGGTGACGCCGATATAGGCGATGCGGCGCGCGGCATGGAGGTCGAAGTTGAAATCGGCGTGGGTGCCGCCGAGCCGGCCGACATTGACGATGCGGCCCTTGATCCTGGTGGCGGCGAGATTTTGGCTCGCGACCTTGCCCGAGACCTGGTCGACGATCAGGTCGACGCCTTCGCCGCCGGTGGCCGCCAGCACCTGGTCGACCCAGCCGGGATCGCTGGAATCCACCGCCAGATCGGCGCCGAATTCCTTCAGCCGCCCGCGCCGTTCGGCGTTGGTGGAGGAGCCGATCACGAGTTTGGCGCCCTTGAGCTTGGCAATCTGCAGCGCCATCAGCCCGACGCCGGAGCTCGCGCCCTGAATCAGCACGGACTGGCCGGGCTGCAGGGCGCCGTTGGTCACCACCGCATTGTGCATGGTGGCCAGCGCCACCGGCAGGGTGGCGGCGTCGGCGTGATTCATGTTGGAGGGGATGCGAAACAGCCGGCCATGATCGGCCAGGGCATATTCGGCAAAGGCGGCGGCGCCGGATCCCATCACCTTGTCGCCGACCTTGACGCCGGTGGCATCGGGGCCGAGTTCGGCGACCTCGCCGGCCCATTCCATCCCCAGCACGGTGCCGACGCCGCCGGCGCTGCCATGGGCATGGCCCTTGGTCATGCCGAGGTCGGCGCGGTTGAGGCCGCAGGCATGGACGCGAACCAGCACCTGGGTGCCCTTCGGGACGGGCCTGGCGACGTCGGTGATTTCGGCGCCCTTGGCGCCGTAGACATAGGCCTTCATCAACTCACTCTCTGCTGGTTGGGGGGGGCGCGCCGCTATTCCGCGGCCTGGCGGCTCGTGCCGGACATCATGGCGTCGAGCCGGCGCTGGATGATGGCTTCGGCGTCACGGATGATGCGCGACACCAGTTCGGCGCAAGTGGGAATGTCGTGGATCAGTCCCTGCACCTGGCCGGCGGACCAGATGCCGTGGTCGGCCTCGCCGGTGGCGTAGACCATCTTGCCGCGCGCGCCGGCCACCAGCTCGCGGACCTGTTCGAAGGTCGCTCCCTCCTTTTCGAGCGCCACGACCTGCCGGCTCACCGCGTTCCTGGCGACGCGCGAGGTGTTGCGCATGGTGCGAAAAATCAGGTCGGTCTCGCGCTCGTCATTGGCGACGATCCTTTCCTTGATCGACTGATGGATCGGGCTTTCCCTGGTGCACATGAAGCGGGTGCCCATGTTGATGCCCTCGGCGCCGAGCGCGAGGGCTGCGACCAGGCCGCGGCCGTCGCCGAAACCGCCGGAGGCGATCATCGGAATCCTGACCTTGTCGGCGGCGATAGGAATCAAAATGAGGCCCGGCGTGTCGTCTTCGCCGGGGTGGCCGGCACACTCGAAGCCGTCGATCGAGATGGCATCGACCCCCATGCGCTCGGCCGACAGCGCGTGGCGCACGCTGGTGCATTTGTGCACCACGACGACGCCGTGCTGCTTGAATTCGGTGACGTGCTCCTGCGGCTTGTTGCCGGCGGTCTCGACCACCTTGACGCCGCTTTCGATGATGGCCCGGCGGTATTCCGCATAAGGCGGCGGCTTGATCGACGGCAAGATGGTCAGGTTGACGCCGAACGGCTTGTCAGTGAGATCGCGGCAGCGCGCGATCTCCCTGGTGAGGTCATCCGGCGTCGGCTGCGTCAGCGCGGTGATGAAGCCGAGCGCGCCGGCATTGGCGACCGCCGCCACCAGTTCGGCGCGTCCCACCCATTGCATGCCACCCTGCACGATCGGGTGTTCGACGCCGACCAGTTCGGTGAAGCGTGTTTTTATCATTCCTGACCCCTGATTATTGCTTCCCCGGCGCCGGTTCCCCGCGCGTGTTCGGCTTTTTGAATTTCGGGATCAGGATGCCGTCGCGTGTGGCAAATGTCCACCGGGCAGGGCGGTCGGCCCGCCGGCGCGATCATGCAAAACCGGATATTTGGCGTCGCTGCGCCGCAGGCCGCGGGCGCGCTGCGCCACCCCACCCCGGGCCGCAACGGGCCCGGCAGGTGCGCGAAGATCGAGCCTGAACGCGCGGGCCGTCAGGCCGGAACGGAGCGCGCTTCGGCGGTCGCCTGATTATCGAACGCGGCGGAAATATCGCGGATGCTGATGACGCCGATCAGGGTGTGATCGTCGATCACCGGCAGATGGCGGATGTGGTTCTTGTTCATGAGATGGCGCGCCGCTTCGAGCGTGTCGGTCGAACTGCAGCTCACCAGCTGCTGCACCGAGATCAGCTGCGACACCTTCAGATTGACGCCGGCGGCACCATGTTCGGCGATGGCGCGCACGACATCGCGCTCGGTAAACATGCCGGCCGCGGTGTTGCCCTCGGTGCGGACCACATCCTTGACCACCAGCGCGCTGATATTGCTGGCGCGCATCAATTGGGCGGCAATGCCGACAGTCTCGTTCATTCGAATCGTCGCAACGCGGGCAGTTTTCTTGCGCAGGATGTCTCCGACTTTCATCGCAACCTCCTTCAGGGCAGCCACAGGACCGCTTGGCCGTCGACAAGATTGGTATACATTATACCAATTGTCAATCCAAGAGCGCAGCATATCAGATGCCGGTGAAGGCAAGAAATGGGCAGTAATATTGACGTTTCGGGCGTTCGGGGCCGGAAGCGCGTTCTGCTACCGGGTATTGCCAGCAAGGCCCGAAAACCTCTGGCATTTTGTATTCAGGCTTATCCCAAGAAAAGCACGGCCTGGGCCGAGCCGCACCGAGGTCGGCCTGGATGGGTCGGGGAGCGCCAGCGCCGGTCAGGCGACCCTGGCGTCGCGCGCCCTGGCGCCGACCGCGGCTTCGTTGCCGAGGATAAAGGCGCGCCGCATCGGCTTGATCACCAGGAGCGCCAGCAGCGCGGCGGTGGCGTTGAGCGCGACGGCGATCACGAACACCGCCTGCCAGCCATATCTGGCCGCGACGATGCTCGCCAGCGGCACCAGCAAGGAGGCGGTGCCCTTTGCCGTGTACAGCATGCCGTTGTTGGTGGTCGCGAACTTGACGCCGAAGGTGTCGCCGCTGGTGGCGGGAAACAGGCTGTAGATTTCGCCGAACACGCCGAAATAGACCGCGGTCGCCAGCACGAAAACGATCGGGATGTGGCCGTACATCGACAGCGTCAGCAGCATCAGGGCCGCCGTTCCAAACGCGATGAACATGGTGTGCTCGCGGCCGATCAAGTCGGAGACCCAGCCGAAGAACGGCCGGCCGAAACCGTCGAAGATCCGGTCCAGCGAGATCGCGAAGGTGAGGGCGGCCATCTGGAAGCCGAACAGACCGACGGGTTCGTTGGCGATCTTGAAGTCATGCGCGATCGGCGCGATCTGCGCCGCCGCCATCAGGCCGCCGGCGGCGACCATCACGAATACCAGGTACATCACCCAGAAGATCGGGGTGCGCAGCACCTCTGGCGGGGTGAAGTCGATCTTGGTCTGGGGCAGGTTGAGCTGCTTCCTTTTCGCCGGCATCGCCTGCGACGGCCGGCGGAGAAAGAACGCAAGGACGAAGACGATCACCCCCTGTCCGATGCCGAACATCAGGAACGCGGACTGGTAGCCGCTCGATGCAATCATGTTGGCGATCGGCACCACGGTGATGGCGGCGCCGGCGCCGAAGCCGGCGGCGGTGGCGCCGGCGGCAAGGCCGCGCCGGTCCGGAAACCACTTCAAGGCGTTGCCGACGCAGGTGCCGTAGACCGAGCCGGCGCCGATTCCGGCGAGGATCGCGGCGAAATAAAGCAGCACCAGCGAGTTGGCATAGGAATTCAGCACCCAGGCTGCCGTGATCATCACGCCGCCGAACATGACCACGATGCGCGGGCCGTATTTGTCGACGAACCAGGCTTCGATCGGAACCAGCCAGGTCTCCGTCACCACGAACAGCGTGAAGGCGAGCTGGATCGCTGCCCGGCCCCAGTGAAATTTGGCGTCGATCGGATCGACGAACAGCGTCCAGCCATATTGCAGATTGGCGATCATCGCCATGCAGACGATGCCCATCGCAAGTTGCAGCCAGCGGAAATGCCTACCTTCGGGGATAGCTGCTGACGGTGGTGTGGTAGCGGTCATGGTTTCTTCCCCGAGGCACGCTTCTATTTCACGGATGAGCGTTGCCGGTGGGGCATTTTGGTATGTGATATGCCAGAGCGCAAGTCATTCTTTGCGCCTCCGATCGACTTGCCCAATATGCCGCAGCGGCCCCGAGGGGCTTTCGGACCTCCACAGCCGGATCGCAGGCAAAAAAACGCCCCGGAAAACCGGGGCCAGTCGGGGAGGTTTGCACGAAGGGGGAAAGCGGCGCCGGCGGGGGACGTTCCGCCGCGGCGCCGTTTAAAGGCCAAAATAGGGAAGATCGCAGTTTCGGATGGCAATGCGGGCGCTTGCCATCAGCAGTCGGTCGACGGTGGCCATCAGGCGGCCAAAAAACGTGGCGGGCGGCGCGAGGCCGAAAGTGGCGGTCTTGGACATGCTATCCCCTGGTCGCGGGCCAGCGAAGCGCTGGGATATCGACTGAACCGTAACCTAGGCATACCAGATGCCAGCAGCAATTCATTTGTTTGCATAGCAGCATATTGGCTATTGCAATGCAGCATGGCGGGTTCCGCGAGCCATGGTTCTCTTCCAAAAATGGCGCGGCCCCGGCTCGGGGAGCCGGGGCCGTTTCAAGTGCCCGCGCGCGCCGCAAGCGCGCGGCGCCGGTTTCCACTTTCACATCGAGCTGCCCGAAGCCTATTCCGCGGCGACCTTGCGCGGCGGATCGAGCGCGCCGGAAGCGTGGATCTCGGCGACCTGGTGGTCGCTGAAGCCGAGCACCTGGCGCAGGATTTCGTCGGTATGTTCGCCGAGCAGCGGCGAGCGCGTCACCTCGGTCGGGCTGTCCGACAGCTTGATCGGGTTGCCGACCGACAGGTACTTGCCGCGCTCGGGATGATCGACCTCGACCACGGTGCCGGTGGCGCGCAGCGACTGGTCCTCCGCCAGCTCCTTCATCGACAGGATCGGGCCGCAGGGGATGTCGTCCTTGTTGAGGATCTCCATCGCCTCGAACTTGGTCTTGGTCATGGTCCAGAGTTCGATGCGCGCGAAGATCTCGTTGAGGCGCGACAGCCGGGCCGCCGGCTTGGCGTAGTCGGGATGGGTCTTCCAGCCGGGTTCGCCGATCACGTCGCAGATTTTCTCCCACACCGGCGCCTGGGTGATGAAGTAGATGTAGGCGTTGGGATCGGTCTCCCAGCCCTTGCACTTGAGGATGCGGCCGGGCTGGCCGCCGCCGGAATCATTGCCGGCGCGTGGCACCGCGTCGCCAAATGGAATGCCCTCGCCGAACTGGCTGTATTCCTTGAGCGGGCCGTGGGCGAGACGCTGCTGGTCGCGCAGCTTGACGCGGGCGAGGTTCAGCACGCCGTCCTGCATCGCGGCGGTGACCTTCTGGCCCTTGCCGGTGACGGTGCGCTGGTAGAGCGCGGTGACGATGCCCAGCGCCAGGTGCAGCCCGGTGCCGCTGTCGCCGATCTGCGCGCCGGTGACCAGCGGCAGGCCGTCGCGAAACCCGGTGGTCGATGCCGCGCCGCCGGTGCATTGCGCGACGTTCTCATAGACCTTGCAATCCTCGTAGGGCCCGGGACCGAAGCCCTTGATCGAGGCCACGATCATCTTCGGATTGATGCTCTGGATCTTCTCCCAGGAAAAACCCATCCGGTCGAGCACGCCGGGACCGAAATTCTCCACCAGCACGTCGCAGCTCCTGATCAGAGCGGTAAGCACTTCCTTGCCCTTCGGATTCTTGGTGTCGAGCGTGATCGAGCGCTTGTTGTGGTTGAGCATGGTGAAGTACAGGCTGTCGACATTGGGCACGTCCTGCAGCTGGCCGCGGGTGATGTCGCCGACGCCGGGGCGCTCGACCTTGATCACGTCGGCGCCGAACCAGGCCAGCAACTGGGTGCAGGTCGGTCCGGACTGGACGTGGGTGAAATCGAGAATGCGAACGCCCTTCAGCGCCTTTGTCATATTTCTCTCCATAGCAACAGAAACGTTGTCGTCATGCCCGCGGTGGCGGGCTTCAATGATCAAATTCGGTTCAGGTCGGGCACGGCGTCTGGTCTCACGATCCTCAGGGGGTCGCCGGGTTGCCGGCTGCGCGGCCGGTGACGGCCATTCATTTCTTCTTCAGCTTGCTTTGCGGGTTGAGATTGCCGATGCGGCCGCTTTCGCTGCCGGCTGCGGGGTCGAGCACCGCGTTGATCAGGGTCGGCCGGCCGGAGTCCATGGCCTCGTTGACGGCGCGCTTGAGCTCGTCGGGCGTCGTCGCATTGACGCCGACGCCGCCGAACGCCTCCATCATCCTGTCGTAGCGCGCACCCTTGACGAACACGGTCGGCGCCACGTCCGCGCCGCCCGACGGATTGACGTCGGTGCCGCGATAGATGCCGTCATTGTTGAAGACGACGACGCAGACCGGCAAATTGTAGCGGCAGATGGTTTCGACCTCCATGCCGGAGAAGCCGAACGCGCTGTCGCCTTCGACCGCGAGCACCGGCTTGCCGGTCTCGATCGCCGCCGCGATGGCATAGCCCATGCCGATCCCCATGACGCCCCAGGTGCCGACGTCGAGCCGCTTGCGCGGCTGGTACATGTCGATGATGCCGCGCGCGAGGTCGAGCGTGTTGGCGCCTTCGTTGACCAGGATGGCATCCGGCCGTTCTTTGATGATGCCGCGCAACGCGCCCAGCGCGCCGTGATAGTCCATCGGCGAGTTGTTGTTCATCAGCCGCGGCGCCATCTTGGCGATATTGTCCTCCTTCTTGCTGCGCACCGCGCTGGTCCAGTCGGCCGGCGGCACCTGCCACTTGCCGTCGATCCCTTCCAGCAGCGCCGACACGCAGGAGCCGATATCGCCGACCAGGGGGGCGGTGATCTCGACGTTGGAGTCCATTTCCCTGGGCTCGATGTCGATCTGGATGAACTGCTTGGGCGCGTCCCCCCAGCTCTTGCCCTTGCCGTGCGACAACAGCCAGTTGAGCCGTGCGCCGATCAGCATCACCACATCGGCGTCCTTCAGCACCGTCGAACGCGCCGCGCCCGCGCATTGCGGATGGGTGTCCGGCAGCAGGCCCTTGGCCATGCTCATCGGCAGGAAGGGAATGCCGCTTTTTTCGACCAGGGCGCGGATCGCGTCGTCGGCCTGCGCATAGGCCGCTCCCTTGCCGAGAATGATCAGCGGGCGCCGGGCGCCCCTCAGCACATCGAGCGCGCGCTTGACCGCCGCTGGCGCCGGAATCTGGGCCGGCGCGGCGTCGATCACCTTCACCAGCGACTTCCGCCCGGCCTCCGCATCCATCAACTGGCCGAACAGTTTCGCCGGCAGATCGAGATAGACGCCGCCCGGACGTCCCGAGACCGCGGCGCGGATCGCCCGCGCCAGACCGATGCCGATGTCGGCGGCATGCAGCACCCGGAACGCCGCCTTGCACAGCGGCTTGGCGATCGCGAGCTGGTCCATCTCCTCATAGTCGCCCTGCTGCAGGTCGACGATCTCGCGCTCCGACGATCCGGAGATCAGGATCATCGGAAAGCAGTTGGTGGTGGCATTGGCGAGCGCCGTCAGGCCGTTGAGAAAGCCGGGCGCCGACACCGTAAGGCAGATGCCGGGTTTCCTGGTCAGGAAGCCGGCGATCGCCGCGGCGTTGCCGGCGTTCTGTTCGTGCCGGAACGAGATCACGCGAATGCCCTCGGCCTGCGCCATGCGGCCAAAATCGGTGATCGGAATCCCCGGCACGCCATAGATCGTGGTGAGGCCGTTGAGCTTGAGCGCATCGATGACGAGATGAAAGCCGTCCGTCAGCTCACGCTCGGCTTCGGCCGAATTGGCTTCCATGCTCTGTACTATCGCGGACATTCCGCCGTCTCCCTGAATCGTTTCTTGTTAGCGACGCGCGTCGTCCTGTTAGGCCGTGATCCAAGATGCAGGACCGTGGTGTGGGTCAAAACAGCTCTTGTCAAACGGCTGTTGTCAAAAAAGCTCTTGGCCGTGCGCTTCGACATAGGCGGCAAGCCCGAGCGTGTGATCGCGGGCGCGTTTTTCCGCAAGCTCGGTGTTGCGCTCTTCCAGCGCCTCGATGATCGCCAAATGTTCGGGCAGCGAGGTCGCGGTGCGGTCGACGCGGCCGATGGTCAGCTGGCGGTAGCCGCGCACATGCAGCAGGATGTCGTTGGTCATGTCCACCAGCACCGGCGACTCGCTGAGCGAGATCAGTGCCTGGTGAAAGGCGATGTTGGCCTTGGAATATTCCTCGACGTGATCCTGCGGCAGGCGATCCTTGCCGAAATTCTTGAAGAAGTCGCGCAGTGACGAAATGTCTTTCTTGCGGGCGGTGGTGGTGATCAGCCGCGCCGCCATGCTTTCGAGCGCGGCCCAGGCCCTTATCATGTCGACGATCTCGGTCTTGGTGCGGCGGACCACGACAATGCCGCGGCGCGGCACGGTCTTGACGAAGCCGTCCTGTTCGAGCATCGCGATGGCTTCACGGATCGGGGTCCGGCTGACACCGAGGCGCTCCGACAGCGCACGCTCGTCGAGCATGACCTGCTCGGGTGTCGCGTAGATGTCCATCTTGAGAATGGCTTCCTTCAAGGCCTCGTAGGCCTTGTTCTTGAAGCTGGTCTCCGGCACGATTCGGACGATCGCGATATCTGCCTCGGCCATGGTGGACGGCGCCTTGGTTGGTTTCCGTTCGGGCACGACTGATCTCCTGGTGGGAGATGCCTTTTAACAGAACAATGTCCCATTATTTTTGGCATACCAAATGCCAGAATGTCAAGTTAGCCGTATTTTCAGCACTTCCATTCCAGCCACTCCCTTGACAACTTCGTTTCTGGCATACCAAATGCCATAATGAGACGAGTTCGACGGCCGGGCGCGATCGGCATTTGCTCGATCCGGCCCGGCGCCTGGTCAGACACGGATGAACGCCACTCGCGGCCTCGAAGCCCACGCGGCACCGCCGAATAAGAAAATGACGTCAAGGAGGAAGCCAATGTCGAATGCCAAGGATGCGGTCCGCCAGATACTCGATTCCGTCAAGGCGGATAAACGTACCAGCCTGACGGCGCCGGAAGGCAAGCTGGTATGCGATGCCTACGGCATTCCGGTTCCGCGAGAAGGCGTGGCCAACTCCGCTGCCGAAGCCGCCAAGATTGCCACCGCGATGGGCTTTCCGGTGGTCATGAAGATCGTCTCGCCGGATATTCTTCACAAGACCGAAGCCGGCGGCGTGATGGTGGGCGTGAACACCGCCGCCGACGTCGAAACCGGTTACGCGGCCATTTTGGCCAATGCCCGGAAATACAAGGCCGATGCCAGGATCGAAGGCATCCAGGTCCAGCAGATGCTGCTCGGAGGCCAGGAGGTCATTGTCGGCGCGGTCACCGACGGATCGTTCGGCAAGCTGGTCGCGTTCGGCCTGGGCGGCGTGCTGGTCGAAGTTCTCAAGGACATCACCTTCCGGCTGGCGCCGGCCAGCCGGCAGGACGCGCTGTCGATGCTGGACGGCATCCAGGCCCATGAAATGCTCAAAGGCGTCCGCGGCAGCGATCCGGCCAATCGCGACGCCATCGCCGACATCATCGTCAACGTCTCCCGGCTGATCACCGATTTTCCGGAGATCGCCGAGATGGATCTCAACCCGGTATTCGCGACCAAGGATGCTGCGATCGCCGCCGACGTCCGCATCGTGGTCGATTTCGCGCCAAAGCCGCCGCGTCCGCGGCCCCGGCACGACGACATCGTGCGCCAGATGAACCGGATCATGAAGCCGAAGGCGGTTGCGGTGATCGGCGCGTCCGCCGAAGCCGGCAAGATCGGCAATTCGGTGATGAAGAATCTCATCAACGGCGGCTACCCCGGCGAGATCTATCCGATCCACCCCAAGGCCGACGAGATCATGGGCAAGAAGGTCTACAAGTCGGTCAAGGACGTCCCGGGCGAGATCGACATTGCGGTGTTCGCGATTCCGGCCAGCCTGGTGGCATCGGCGCTGATCGAATGCGGCGAGAAGAAAGTGGTCGGCGCGATCCTGATCCCGTCGGGCTACGCCGAAACCGGCAACATCAAGGGCCAGGAAGAACTGCAGGCGATCGGCCAGAAATACGGCATTCGCCTGATGGGGCCGAACATCTACGGCTTCTATTACACTCCGGCCAATCTGTGCGCGACGTTCTGCACCGCCTACGACGTCAAGGGCTCGGCGGCGCTGTCGTCGCAATCCGGCGGCATCGGCATGGCGATCATCGGCTTTTCGCGCTCCGCCAAGATGGGGGTCTCGGCGATCGTCGGGCTGGGCAACAAATCCGACATCGACGAGGACGATCTTTTGACGTTCTTCGAGCAGGACGACAACACCCAGATCATCGCGCAGCATTGCGAGGACCTGAAGGACGGCCGCGCCTTCGCGGAGGTCGCCAGGCGGGTGTCGAAGAAAAAGCCGATCGTGGTGCTGAAGGCCGGCCGCACCTCGGCCGGCGCCAAGGCCGCCAGTTCGCATACCGGCGCGCTGGCCGGCGACGACAAGATCTATGAGGACGTGTTCAACCAGTCCGGGGTGATCCGCGCCCGCTCGCTGCGCGACATGCTGGAATTCGCCCGCGGCATTCCGGTGCTGCCGACGCCGAAGGGCGAGAACGTCGTCATCATCACCGGCGCCGGGGGATCCGGCGTGCTGCTGTCGGACGCCTGCGTCGACAACAAGCTTTCCCTGATGACGATCCCGCCGGATCTCGACGCCGCGTTCCGCAAGTTCATTCCGCCGTTCGGCGCCGCCGGCAATCCGGTCGACATCACCGGCGGCGAGCCGCCGATCACCTATGTCAACACCGTCAAGCTCGGGCTGGAAGATCCGCGCATCCACGCCTTGATCCTCGGCTACTGGCACACCATCGTGACGCCGCCGATGGTGTTTGCGCGCAACATGGTCGAGGTGAAGAATGCGATGAAGGCCAAGGGAATCGAAAAGCCGATCGTGGCGTCACTGGCCGGCGACATCGAGGTCGAGGAAGCCGCCGATTATCTCTACCAGAACGGCATCGTGGCTTACGCCTATTCGACCGAAATACCGGTTGCCGTGCTCGGCGCCAAGTACAAATGGGCGCGTGGCGCCGGCCTGCTGTAAGCCGGGCCGGTCAAGCGGGCATTTGCATTCCGCGACGCGCCCTGGGGTCGGCAACCGCGGCGCGTCGGCCGATCACGCCGCGCCGGCTTTCGCCGCGCGGCGGCGCTGCGTCGCCCAGTCGGCAGCGGCAACGACGGCGAGGCCGACGCAGGCCGTCAGCGCATCGACCGCAAAATCCTCCAGCCGCGCATGCCTTCCAGGCGCCCAGAACTGCAGGATCTCGATCGCGCCAATCATGACGACCGAGATTCCGGCGGTGAGCAGCCGGTGCTCCCGGTAGGCCAGGCCGAATGCCAGTCCGACCAGAACGAAGGCGAGGGCATGCTCGCCATCCTGACCGAGGTTGGAATGCGGCCGCAGCCCGGGCGGACCCAGCGTCGCGAAGGTGACGGCGGCGGCCAAAAGCCAGGCGACGATTCTGAGGAGGGTGGTCATCGCGACGGGATAACACGGTTTCCGGCCGGGATATCGCGCTCACGCGAACTTGCGACGCCGTGTGGTTAACGAAGCCTGCGGCCGTGGTTCCCGCCTGCATGGCCGCCGGTTGTTGCGGCCCGACCGCGGTACATCATCCGTCCTGGAATTGTCACAATGCTTCCCGGACGCCAAGGCCGAGCATGAAGCGCTCCCTGATCTGCACGGGGTCGCGCCGGGTGGCGCCGACGCCGGGCTTGTCGTCGATCCGCACCCCGATCAAGGTCGGCGAGGTCGCCGACAGCGCCTGATCGACCAGCCGCTCGAAATCCTCCTCGTCGGCCGCCCAGGCGCTGTTGGCGAGGCCGCAGCCGAGCGCAATCGCGACGATATCCGAGACCGCCGCGGCAGGCGTCGGTTGCGCGCCGGTGATCTGGTAGACGCCGTTGTCCATCACGATCATGCTGAGGTTGGCGGGCTTGAGGGCCGCGATCGTCGACAGGCATCCCAGCTGCATCAGCAGCGAGCCGTCGCCCTCCAGCGCGAAAATGCGGCGCTTGGGCTGCGCCAGCGCGACGCCGAGCGCGATCGGGAAGGCGAGGCCCATGCTGCCCAGCATGTAGAAATTCTGCGGGCGATGGCCGGCGGCCCACAGATCGAAATTGGTGTTGCCGATGCCGCCGATCACGGCTTCCTCGTGCTTCAGCCGTGCCACCAGCCGCGAGGTAAGGTCGAACCGGTTCATCACCTTGGTGTTGCGGGCGGCGGTCCTTGCCTGCGGGCTCATGCGATCGCTCATTTCTCGAAGACCTTGCCGCCGGTCAACAGCGGCGACAGAATCAGCGCCACCGGCGCCTGGGTGGTGATCGCCTGCTTGATCGATCGATCGACGATGAATTCGAATTCGTCGAGCCGGGTCGCGGTGTGATGCTCCATCGCCAGCGAGTCGAGCACCGGCCGCATGGTGCGGCAAACCAGCGACTGCCCGTAGTTGAATTCGCCGAGCGTGCCGCGCTCGGACACCAGCATGATCAGCGGAATTTGATAGGGGATGGCGAGCGAGGCCAGCACGTTGGCCAGCGTCGCGAAACCGCTGGTCTGCATCAGTACCGCGCCGCGCATGCCGCCCATCCAGGCGCCGGAGACGATGCCGACGGCTTCCTCCTCGCGGGCGGTCGGGAACGCGGTGAAGAACGGGTCGGCGTGAATGTTGCGGATCAGCGTGGTCAGCACGCGGTCGGGAACGTAGGGCACCAGCCTGATATCGTTGCGCTTGAGGGTTTGCAGCACCACCTCGTGCCAGGCTCTTTCCCGCGAGGCGTCTGAAGGTGATGCGGACAAGGCTTGGGGCGAGGCGTGTCCCTCGGCAACTGCCATCAAATTTCTCCCTGGCCTTGCGACGATGTTTCGTTTCGCGACATTGCCGCCAGCGGACTGTCGAGGTGGCGAAACTTGACGCGATCCCGGGGATTGTCAACATGTCCTGATCGTTGCCATGCTCTGCGCGTCGCGGCGATGCCGTCGACAGGCGGGTGTGCCATAAAGCATAAAAGAAGACTGATCAGTCTACGGGAGAGAGGCATGGGCAGCTGGTTCCGGATCGCTGTGATCGCGGCGGCGATGGTCGGCGCCGGTGCCATGGCCTCGGCCCAGCCGGCATTTCCGTCCAGGCCCGTGCATATTTTCGTGCCCTATGCGGCCGGCGGCGGCGTCGACATCCTGGCCCGCACGCTCGGGGATGCCGTCTCCCGGCAATGGGGGCAATCGGTGGTGGTCGAAAACCGGCCGGGCGCGGGCGGGGTGGTCGCGTCGCAGGCGCTGGTGACGTCGCCGCCGGATGGCTATACCCTGATCTTGGTGGCGAGCGGCCATGCCACCAACTCGTTTCTGTTCCCCAAGCTGCCCTACGATACCTTCAAGGACTTCACGCCGATTTCGCTGTTGGCCTCGTCGCCCAACATCCTGCTGGTGCGCGCCGATTCCCCGTATCTGACGCTGGCCGACATGATCGCGCAGGCGAAGGCGAAGCCGGGCGTGCTGGCCTTCGGCCATGCCGGCACCGGAACCTCGACGGACCTTGCCGGGGAGCTTCTGAAGAAGCTCGCCCACATCGACATCAGCGCGATTTCCTACAAGGGCGGCGCGCCTGCGATCAACGACCTGCTGGGCGGGCAGATCCCGATGTCGTTCAACAACGCGCCGGAATCGCTCGGACAGCTTGCGGCCGGCACGCTGCGTGCGCTCGCCGTCACCACCGCGTCGCGCGCGCCGTTTCTGCCCGATGTGCCGAGCATGGCGGAGACCGTTCCGGGCTACGACACCGAGGTATGGTGGGGGCTGCTCGGACCGGCCGGCATGCCGGCCGACCTGGTTGCAAAACTGGCGCGGGATTTTGTTGCGGCCCTGAATATGGATGACGTCAGGCAGCGCCTGGCCAAGCTTGGCGCCTCGCCGATCGGAAGCTCGCCGCAGCAGTTCGAGGCCCGGATCCGTGCCGACTACGACAAATGGGGGCCGATCATAGCGGCCGCCGGCATCAAGGCCGAATGATGCCCGCGATTCCCGCCTGCCTGGCGCCGCGCGAGGCCAGCCCTGCGAAGCTGCCGGCGCCGCCCGACGGCTGGGATACTCATGCCCATCTGTCCGGGCCGGCTGTGCTGTTTCCCCACGCCGACGATCGCAGCGACACGCCGCCGGATGTGCCGCTGCGACGCCCCGCGTCCGTTCGATCTTCTTCAACGCTGGCCGCCGGATCAGCCCCGGCCTGAAGGTTACGAAATCATGTCCGTCAACAACAAGCGCGTGTTCTACGTCAAATATCTGGCGCACGAGATTTACGCCGAAATCCTGCGGTCACGGCCCGACGTGCGGCTCGACCGGCTCGAGAACGAAACCGTCGACCAGGTCGCCGCGCCGGTCCTGGCCGCGGCGCATGCCTATCAGATCGGCGCGGCCCGCGACGAAATCGCCGGTCATTTCCACGTCGATCGCGCGTTGTTGGCGCGGGCGCCGAATCTCCTGATCGTCTCCAGCAACGGCGCCGGTTTCGACCCGGTCGATGTCGAGGCCTGCACGGCGGCCGGCGTGCTGGTGGTCAATCAGTCGGGCGGCAATGCCCATTCGGTGGCCGAACATGTGCTGGGGATGCTGCTCACGCTGTCGAAGCGCATTGTCGAGGCGGACCGCGCGCTGCGGCGTGACCCCAATGTCAACCGCAACGCGCTGATCGGGACCGAGGCGCAGGGCAAGACCATCGGGATCGTCGGGATCGGCAATGTCGGCCGCCGCGTCGCGGCGCTGTGCGACGGCCTGCTCGGCATGCAGGTGCTGGCCTACGATCCCTTTCTCGACGCCGCCGAGATCGCGGCACGCGGCGGCGAGAAGGTCGAGCTCGACGAGTTGTTGCGGCGCTCCGATTACGTGTCGGTCTCCTGTCCGCTGACCCCGGACAATCGCGGCATGATCGGGGCCCGCCAATTCGCGCTGATGCAGCCGCATGCCTACTTCATCACCACGGCGAGGGGTTTTATTCACGATGAAAGCGCCCTGGTCGAGGCGCTGCGCAACCGCGCGATCGCGGGCGCCGGTCTCGACGTCTGGGCCAAGGAGCCGCCGCCGCCGGATCATCCGCTGCTGCAATTCGACAATGTTCTGGCCAGTCCGCACACCGCCGGAGTAACGCGGGAAGCGCGCGCCAATATGGGCCGGATCGCCGCCGAGCAGATCCTCGATGCGCTCGACGGCAAGCGGCCGCCGCGGATCGTCAACCCCGAGGTTTGGCCGCGCTACGCCGAGCGTTTTGCGCGCAGCTTCGGATTTGCCCCGGCATAGCGCTCGGTTCAGGGCGCCGCGCGCTCGCCGCCGACAACCGCCGGATCCGCGCCGCCTTGATCCGGGTCAAGGTTGGCGCCGCACGGCGGGATAAGCATGGCTTGTCCGGCGAAAGCAAAGGGGAGGGTTTATGTCGCGATTTGTCGTTCGCTTCATGAAGGACGTGCTTGGCGAAAATGGCCGGCAGGCGGAAATCTGCCAGCATCATCTGGAAGTTGACGCTGCCAATCAGGGCCAGGCTGCGGAACTGGCGAAGCGAAAATTCTGCCAATCCCAGGAGCTTGGCCACTGGTCGCTGCGTGCCGACCGAATCCAGGTCAGGGAAGCCGACTTTCCGTCCTGAACGACGCGGCCCGCCTCCGGCAGCGGCGGTACCGGGCCGACGGCGGTGTCGCTATGATCCCGACGGCAAGAACTTGACCGAAAAACCCGCGCCATTGGGATGGCGATTGGTGAGCGTGATGGTCGCCGAGTGCAGTTCGGCGATGCGTTGGACGATGGAAAGTCCAAGCCCCGTGCTGCCCGCCTTGCGGCGGTCGCGTCGCCAGAAGCGTTGAAAAATAAGATTGCGTTCGTCCTCGGCGACGCCGGGCCCGCGGTCCAGCACGCTCACCGTGCCGTCGTCGTCGACGATGAACTCCACGGTGGTTCCCGGAGCGGTGTGGTTGATGGCGTTTTCCGCGAGGTTGCGGATGGCGCGGCTCAGCATCTCCGGATTGCCTGTCACCCATACCGGCTCCGTGGTGCCCAGCAAGGCGATATCCTTGCCCTGCGCCAGCGCCAGCGGCGCAACGAACTCCGCGACCTCGGCGGCCACCGCGCGAAGATCGGCCTTTTCGCGTGGATCGACCACGAACGAATCCAGTTCGGCAATGTCGAGCAACTGACTGATGATGTGCGCCATTCCGTCGACATCCTTGCGCAGGGCCCGGGCGATCCCCTCGTCTCCCAAGGTATCCAGCCGGGTTCGCAGGATGCTGAGCGGCGTGCGCAATTCGTGGGCGGCATCGGCGGTGAAATCGCGCTGAATCCGAAAGCCCTCTTCGAGCCGGTCCAGCGCCAGGTTGATCGCCGACACCAGCGGACGCACCTCGCGCGGAATCTCATCGGTCGGCAGGCGAAGGTCGGTACGCGTCGGTCCGATGTCGCTGGCGATCTCCGAGGCCTGCCGCAGCGGCCGCAGCGCCCGGCGAAATATCGCAATGTCCGCGATCAGCAGCACCAGCAGGATCGGCAGCGTGATCCATCCGACATTCCTGTAGAAATCGGCCACGATGTCGTCGATCAGCACATCGCGGTTGGCGAGGTCTTCGCCGGCCTGGATCCACACCACCTGGTTGCCGATGGTCTTGCGCACGCTGGCGCCGGACACCGTGGCGTCGCCGCGCCGCTGCTGCAGGAACTCGACCGCAGCGGATCGCGTGTCGGCCGTAAACAAGGCCGCGTGATCCTTGAGCGAGGAAAACAGCACATGGCCGCGGTCGTCGACCACCGCATAGGAATATCGGCCATAGGCCTGCGAATAGAGCCCGAGCAGGTCGAGAGGAAGGTCCAGTTCGAGACTGCCGTCACTCCGTGCGCTGAGATGTTCGCCGACCGAAACCGCCTGCTCCTGCATCGCCTTGTCGTGAATGTTGTCGGTCGCATAATTCAACAGCCAGGACAGCGCCAGCGACATGAAGATCGAGGTGATCACGACGGCCACGACATGGAGAATCACGATACGTGAAATGATCGACTTGAACCTGATCACGCTACTTCTCCTCGGCGATGAGGTATCCGACTCCCCGAATGGTGTGAACCTGGACCCTGGCGCCGCGCTCCGCGAGCTGCTTGCGCAAGCGGTGAACGTACACCTCGACCGCGTTCGATGCGACCTCTCCGGAATGGCCGAAGATGTGATCCTCAACCTGCTTCTTGGAAACCACGCGCCCCTTGCCGCGCATCAATAGCTCGAGCACCGCGGTTTCACGCGCCGACAGCATTTGCGGCTGCTCGTCGATCGACGCCTGCCGGTTGATGGTGTCGAATTCGAGATTGGCGATGCGCAGCGAACTGCCAAGCAGCTGGCCGGGCCGCCGCAATTGCGCTTCCAGCCGCGCCACCAGTTCTTCCAGCGCGAACGGCTTGACCAGATAGTCGTCGGCGCCGCTGCGCAGGCCAAGGACGCGGTCGCGTAGGCCGCCGCGTGCGGTCAAGACCAGGACCGGGATCGGATTGTTGCGGTGCCGCAGCTCGCGCAGCAGTTCCAGGCCGTCGCCGTCTGGCAATCCGAGGTCCAGGATCAGCGCGGCGTAGAAGGTGGTGCGAAGCACGTTGGCCGCCTCATCGGCGCTCGACAGGATATCGGCATCGTAGCCCGCCGACCGCAGGCCCTTTGCCACCAGCTCGGCGAGTTCCGCATTGTCCTCCACGACCAACAACCGCATCGGCGGCGCCCCATCCATTGAACGAAAGTCAAGGCTAGCCTTGAACCGAGTTAGACCCTCAAACAAGGGCCCGCGAAGACGGCGGCCCGGGTGGGCTGATATCGGAAAGGCGGCCTGTCGCCTGACTGGCCGGCATTCCAGCTCGGATCCGGCAGCACGCCCTTGCTCGATGCGATCTGGTCCGGGCGGCGGCCACGCCGCCGGCAACCAATGATCGGGCTTTCGCGCCCTCGCGGGACATCGGACCGGCCGGCCTTGCCGACATGGTTAACCGATCCTGGCCGCATTAGGGGCTGTTTCATCAATTTGAGCTATTCAGCAGGGTTCCAGCCGCCATTCCGGCGGCGGCATCGAAGCGGTAGGGTGCCCAGTGCTCGGCAATCTGCGAATATCCTCCAAGCTGTTGATTATGATCGGTCTTTCGATGCTCGGCATCGCTGCCGTCGGCGCCGTCGGTCTCTCGGCGCTGTGGAACAACCTGCTGGAGGATCGCAAGAACAAACTCCACGATGTCGTTCACCTGGCGCGGCAGGCGGTCGAGCTCAACTATCAGGCCTCGCACCAGGCGGGGCTTTCCGACGCCGAAGCCGCCGAGCGCAGCAAGCCGCTGATCCGCGCCTTTCGCTTCGGCAACGACGAGTACTTCTATGCCCTCAATATGCAAGGCGTGATCCAGGCCCATCCCAGCCCCAAGATGGAAGGCAAGAATCTGTACGACACGCCGGATTCCGACGGCGTTTTCTTTGTACGCGAGCAGATTGAAAAGGCCGCCAAGCGTGCGGACAGTGACTTCGTGGCATTCCGCTTTCCGCGCATGGGAGGCGACGTGCCGTTGCCCAAGATCGGCTACGCGCTCGAATTCAAGCCCTATGGCTGGGTGATCGGCGGCGGTATCTACATCGACGACATCAACGTGATCTTCTGGAGCCAGCTGCGCCAGATCGGCATGCTGGTCGGCCTGGCATTGTTGCTGGTCGCCGGCGTTTTTCTCATGCTCGGTCGCAGCATCGTCAACCCGATCAACGCCATGACCGCGGCGATGCGAAGGATAGCGGATGGCGAAACCTCGACGGCGATCCCGGCCCAGGAGCGCCGCGACGAGGTCGGCGCCATGGCGCAGTCGGTGCAGGTCTTCAAGGACAACATGATCGAGGCCGTCCGCCTGCGCGGCGAGCAGGACGCCTTGAAGCTCGAGGCGGACGCTGAAAGGAAACTCTTCCTGAACAGAATGGCCGATGATTTCGAGAGCGGTGTCCGGGGCTCGCTCGATACCCTGACCGGCGCCGCCACCCAGATGCAGAACACGTCGAAGAGCATGTCGACGACCGCGGAGGCGGCCAGCCAGCAGGCGACGGCGGTAGCCGTGGTGGCCGAGCAGGCATCGGCCAATGTGCAGACGGTCGCGGCCGCGACCGAGCAATTGTCGTCATCGGTTTCGGAAATTGGACGTCAGGTCACGCAATCCACGGAGATCGCGGGTCAGGCGGTCGCCGAGGCCAACCGCACCAACCTCACGGTGCAGGGCCTGTCGGCGGCGGCGCAGAAAATCGGCGATGTCGTCAAACTCATCAGCGATATCGCCAGCCAGACCAATCTTCTGGCCTTGAACGCAACGATCGAGGCCGCCCGTGCCGGCGAAGCCGGCAGGGGGTTTGCCGTCGTCGCCAACGAGGTCAAGTCGCTCGCCAGCCAGACCGCGAAAGCCACCGATGAAATCTCGGCCCAGGTCGGGGCCATGCAGGGCGCCACCGCGGAGGCGGTCCAGGCGATCGAGAGCATCGGCAGGACCATCGGCGCCATCAACGAGATCACCTCGGCGATCGCGCTGGCCGTCGAGCAGCAGGGCTCGGCGACCACGGAGATCGCCCGCAACGTCCAGGAAGCCGCGCAAGGCACCGGCCAGGTTTCGAGCAACATCATCGGCGTCAATCAGGCGGCCGACAAGACCGGGGCCGCCGCCAGCAAGGTGCTGGGCTCGGCGGAGCAACTCAGCGGCCAGGCCGCGGCGCTGCGCGCCGACGTCGACCGCTTCGTCGCCACCATTCGCGCCGCTTGATCGCGGGCGGCACCGCCCGGCGGTCAAGGCGCGGCGGCGGCCGCGACATTGGCGGGGCCGGCTACGCCGGCGAATTTCCGCATCGTTCGCAGCAGATCGCCGATTTCCAGGTCGCGGGTAATGAACACGATCCGGGTGCGGCGATCGTCCGACGGCCAGCACCCGAGCTGGATCGGGGGATGGAAGACGTGCTGAACGCCATGGATCACGAATGGCCGTTCGGGATGGTCGGAAACCGCGACGATGCCCTTGACGCGCAACATCTCCTCGCCGCGCAATGCCGCCAAAAGCTCGAGCCAGTATGAGAACGCGTTCCAGGCGACCGGTTCGTCGAGGATGATGCAATGCGCCTTGATGCGGTCGTCATGACGGTTGAGGTCGTGGCGATGGCGGTCAGTCCCGCCGTGCCCATGATGGTCGTGACCGTGGTTGGCGTTGGCGGCGTGCTCCGCCAGCCAGCGGCCGACATCGGCGATTTTTCCCCCGGGCTCAAAAAGCCCGACATTGAGGATTTCGGCCGGATCGACCCGTCCGCCGGCGACCTCGATGACCGGTGTTCCAGGGCTCAAGCGGTGCAGCTGCGCGCGCACCGCGGCGAGATCGTCCGCCGCGGCGATATCCGATTTGGTGAGCAGGATGCGGTCGGCGACCGCGGACTGCTTCAACGCTTCCCGATGCGCCTGCAGCGTTCGCGCGCCATTGACGGCATCGACCGTGGTGATCACGCCTTCCAGCCGCCATCGGCGGGATACCGCCGGGTCCGCCATGATGGTATGGAGAATCGGCGCCGGATCGGCCAGCCCGGTGGTCTCGATGACGATGCGCCGGAACGGGGAAATCTCGCCGCGCAATACCCGCGCCTCGAGATCCGCCGATGTCTCGACCAGATCCCCGCGCACCGTGCAGCAGAGACAGCCATTGTTCAAGACGATCAGATTTTCCGTCGAACCCTGCACCAGGAGATGGTCGAGGGCGATTTCCCCGAACTCGTTGATGATCACGGCGGTGTCGCTCAATTCGGCGCTCGCCAGCAGGTGGTTGAGCACCGTCGTTTTGCCGCTGCCGAGAAATCCCGTGAGCACCGTGACGGGTATGGTATCGCCGGGGCGCATCCTCAGTCCCTCTCGAAGACGAGCTCGCCCTCGAAATAGGTCGAGAGCACCCTGGCATCGGCGAGTTCCCCGGAGGGAATCTCGAACAGATGCCGGTCCAGCACGATCAGGTCGGCCGACTTGCCGGGTTCGAGCGAGCCGGTCAGTGCGTCCAGTCCCATGGCCCGGGCGGCATTGGCTGTGTAGATCTCCAGCACGGTCGCCAGATCGAGCGCCTGTTCCGGCCACAGGGCGCCCTCGAACCCGCCTTTCGGATTGCGGCGTGTCACCATGCCTTCGATCCCGAGCCATGGATCGGGATTGGAGACCACCGGCCAGTCCGAACCCGCCGCCATCAGCGCGCCGGCTTCCAGCAGGTCGCGGTTGGGCCAATACCTGCCGGACCGCGGTTCCGGTACCGCCGCCCGGATGGCCTCGATGATCGGGCCGGGATACCAGATGATCGGCGACAGGTCGGCGACGACATTGAGGCCTGCAAAACGCGGGATGTCGGCGGGATCGATGAAGCCGGCATGCGCGATCTGGTGCATCCGGCCCGGACCGTTGAACGAGCGCACGACGTCGATCGCATCCAGCGTGTCGCGCACGGCGCCGTCGCCGGCGCAATGGATCTTGGTCGACAGCCCCTGCTTCTCGCATTTGGCGATCCAGCGCGCCAGCTCCGGAACCGAGACCAGCGCCTCGCCGCGGTAGCAGCAGCCATAGAGCCGGTCGGGGATATAGGGCTCGATCATCGCGGCGGTGCGCGTCGTCGGCACGCCGTCCATGAAGAGCTTGACGAAATCCGGCCGGACGTGGCGCGACCGGAAATCCTCGCGCAGCGCGATCAGCTCGTCGCCGAATATATCGGTTCCCATCAACGGCTGATGCGCCGGCAGCGACGCGACGCACCATGCGGTGAGGCCGCCCTCGGCGTCGAGCGCCGCCAGCGCCTGCAGATAGGGCAGCATGGTATTGGCATCCTGATAGGCCGTCACGCCGAAGGAATTCAGGATCTGCACGGCACGCCGGGTCGAGGAAATGTTCCTGCCGGCGGCGTCCTTGACGGTGCGGGCGAGCGCGGTCTCGGCCAGGGTCGATGCCCGCTCCAGCAACAGCCCGGTGGCTTGGCCGTTGTCGGGATCGCGGACGATCTCGCCGTTCGCCGGGTTGGCTGTCGCCGCATCGACGCCCATGAGCGCAAGCGCGCGGGAATTGACCCAGCGGCTGTGCTGGCTGTCGTCGCGCAGCATCACCGGATGGTCGGGGCATGCGGCGTCGAGCGCATCGCGCGCCGCCGCCGTATAGAGGCGGCCGACGATGTTGCTGCCCCAGATTCCGCCCGAGATCCACTCGCCGGGTGCGGTGGCGGCGGCACGGCGGCGGACCACGTCGAGCACCCCTTCAAAGGAGAGTGTCGGCAGAATGTTGGTCTCGTACAGATCGGCCTGGCCGCCACGGGTATGATGATTGTGGACGTCGATGATCCCGGGCATGACCATGCGGCCGCCCAGATCGACGGCGCGGGTCGACGGCCCCCTGAAGGAGTCCATCTGCAGGTCGGTGCCGACCGCTACCAACTTACCGTCCTTGATGGCGAGCCCGGTCGCCCAGCTCCTGTTGCGGTCGACCGTGTAGACCGCGCCGTTGGTGAAGATCAGATCGGCTGGCATCGGGGCTCCCGGGCGCGTTGGGTTGCGGCGCAACGCTGGCTGCACGGCATGAAAGTTGCTACCATCGGCATGGGTCTGCGGCTCGTGCTGGCGGCGGCGGATTCTCCATATCGGCCATCCAGGCCTGGCGAGGATCGAGGATGCTGACGATGCGCGAGGGGGTCAACCCTGCTGCGGAAAGAGCCGCGATGTTCGCCCGCGAAGCCCTGTCCGCGAGCCGTTCGGCGTTCTACCGGGTCGATGAGGATCTCAGCCTGACCGGATTTCTGCTGGCAGGCGTGCCTGCCGATTTCTTCCGGCAGTATGTCGCCGGGATGTGCGATTGCGACCCGCTTCACGCCCGCCACGCGCGCGGCCGGCCGGTGGCGCGGCTTGGCGACGAGTTCGTGCGGCCCGCGTCGGCGGAGGTGGCGACGTTCCAGTCGTTCTGCGCGCAGTTTGGCATCGCTGAAAGCATCGAGTTCTTCTTCCGGCGCAACGGGCGGGTGTTCGCCGGCCTCAACCTCGCCTGGGACGACGCCCGGCTGATCCCTGAAAACGTGATCGGGCTTGCCGAAAAGATGCACGACTATATCGAGTTCAACCTGCTCAGCCAGATCGGCGCCGAACCGGCGAAGCACCGCGGCTTGCGCTACGCCCTGACGCCGCGGGAGCGCGAAGTGCTCGATCTCCTGTGCTGCGGCAGGACCAACCGCGACATCAGCGAATGTCTCGACGTCAGCCTCGCCACCGTCAAGACCCATCTGGCCCACATCTTCGAGAAGCTCGGCGTGGAGACGCGCGCCGCGGCCGTGGCCCTCGATCTCAGGCGTTGACATCGCGGTTGCCTCCAGGGGCGACCTTGAAGACCGCCATTGCCGCTGCCGCCGCATTTTCTTCCCGTGCCTGCTCAGGCCTGCCGCCGGATATCAGGCGGTGCCACGCGCCGCCATCAGCCGTAAGGTTGATTGCGCCGCTGCGCGGCAGGCCTCATCTGGCCTGCCGGAACGACCACCATGCCGACGTGCTGCGGCGAGCGGGGAGCGCGATCGGAGGTCTGATAGCCGGAGCGGCGCGAACCTGTCAGCGAAGCTTCCTTGGGCCTGGCGTCTATTCTTGAGGGGATGTGAAGCAGATGTCGATGACGGAAATCGCCGAACCCGCGCGGATACCACGCCGCCACGGCCCCAGCCATCCGCTGGACGTGCTTTCCGAGCAGGAGATCGGCGCCGCCTGCGACATCCTCAAGCGCGATAGACAGCTCGGCGCAAGCCATCGCTTTGCCATGGTCCATGCCGTCGAGCCGACCAAGGCGGAGTTGCGGTCGGAAGCCGCCATTCCGCGGCGCGCCTTCATCGTGGTTCTCGACCGCAGCTCGGGGCAGTCGCACGAGGCGATCGTCGATCTCACGGCAATGGCGGTGACGGACTGGAAGCTGCTGCCGAACCACGAGGCGCCCTACGGTCAGCCGCCGGTCATGCTGGAGGAGTTTTTCCGCTGCGACGCCATCGTCAAGGCGGATGCCGGCTGGCAGGCGGCGATGCGGCGGCGCGGACTGACCGACGCCGACATGGCGCTGGCGCAGATCGATCCGTTCTCCTCCGGGTTCTTCGACCGCGACTTCGAACGCGGCCGGCGCATCGTCCGCGCCATCAGCTATTACCGCGCCGACCCCAAGGACAACGCCTACGCCCATCCGATCGAGGGCGTCGTGGCCGTGGTCGACCTGATCCATGAGCGGGTGGTCGACCTGATCGACGACGCGGTGGTTCCGATCCCGATGAAGCCGCGGAACTACAACCGCGAATCCATCAGCCGGACGCGGACCGACCTGAAGCCCTTGAATATCGTGCAGCCGGAAGGGCCGAGCTTCACCGTCGACGGCTGGCAGGTGTCCTGGCAGAACTGGAATTTTCGCGTCGGCTTCACGCCGCGCGAGGGCCTCGTGCTGCATCAGCTCGGCTATAACGACAGGGGGCGGCAGCGCCCGATCATCCATCGCGCCAGCGTCACCGAGATGGTGGTGCCCTATGCCGATCCGACCGTGAACAATTACTGGAAGAGCGCGTTCGACGCCGGCGAATACGGTCTCGGCAAGCTTGCCAACGCCCTCGAACTCGGCTGCGACTGCCTCGGCCACATCCATTATTTCGACATTCCGGCGGCCGACGACCTCGGCAACAGCTTCGTGATGAAGAATGCCGTCTGCATGCACGAGGAGGATTACGGAATCCTCTGGAAGCACTACGAATTCCGCAGCGACACCTTCGAGGTCAGGCGCTCGCGGCGGCTGGTGATCAGCTTCTTTGCCACGGTCGGGAATTACGACTACGGCTTCTACTGGTATCTCTATCAGGACGGCACCATCCAGCTCGAGGCCAAGCTGACCGGGATCATCCAGACCACCGCGGTGGCGCCCGGCGCGCTGTATCCGTGGGGCGGCATGGTCGACGAAGGCCTCGGCGGTCCCACCCACCAGCATTTCTTCAATGTCCGCCTGCACATGGATCTCGACGGCGGCGGCAACAGCGTGACCGAGCACGAATTCGCGCCGCGGCCCTGGGGCACGGACAACCTTCATGGCAATGTGTTCGACACCAGGAGCCGGACCATGAGCCGCGAGCTCGACGGCGTGGCGGAGGCCTGCGGCCGCAGCGGCCGCTATTGGAAGATCATCAATCCCAACGTCAGGAACAGCGTCGGCAATCCGACCGGCTACAAGCTGATCGTGCAGCACGCCCCCTTGATGCTGGCCCAGGAAGGCAGCTTCGTTCGGCAGCGCGGCGGGTTTGCCACCAAGCATATCTGGGTGACGCGCTACGACCCGGCCGAAAAATATGCCAGCGGCGACTATCCCAACGTCCATGCCGGCGGCGACGGGCTGCCGCGCTATGTCAAGCAGAACCGCGATATCGAGAATACCGACATCGTGGTCTGGCACAGCTTTGGCCATACCCACGTCTGCAAGCCGGAGGATTTCCCGGTGATGCCGGTCGAATATGCCGGCTTCATGCTGAAGCCGAACGGCTTCTTCGACGCCAATCCGGCGCTCGACCTGCCGGTCGAACGCAACCTGAACAGCGTCGACGATCGCACCGGCGACGCCTGCTGCCGGTAGCGAGGAAGACCGGCTGGCCGGGATAGCCGCCGGATCCGCTTCCTCAGGCCACCCGGGCGCTGCCGGAGAGCCGGCTCGGCAATCCGATGATGTCCCGTGCTTCGCGCGGCGTCGCGATCTGGCCGCCGAGGTCTTCGACGATGCGGCGGGCCTTTTCCACCATCGCGGCGTTGGAGGGCGCGAGCTCGCCGCGCGACAGATAGACGGCGTCTTCCAGTCCGACCCGCACATGGCCGCCGGCCAGGTAGGATTGCGCCACCGCCGTGAACGCCGCCTTGCCGATGCCGATGGCGGTGAATTCAGCGTCCGCCGGCAGCATGTTGCGGGCATAGATCACGGTTTCCGGGCTCGGCTGAAAGCCGTAGCGGACGCCCATCACGAAAGAGCACAGCGTCGGGCCCGGCAGGGTGCCGTCCCTGCGCAGATCGTGCATCAGCCCGATATCGCCGGAATCGAACAGTTCGACCTCGGGCTTGACGCCGGCCTCCGTCATCACCTTGGCCATGCGGCGGACATTGGCCGGCGTGTTGATCACCACTTCCTTGCCGGAATTCATGGTGTTGAGATCGATGGTGCAGATTTCCGGCCGAAGCACGGCGATATGTTCGACGCGTTTCTCCGGCACCATCAGCGTGGTGCCGGGGGCCGCGATCCGCGGCTCCTCGGGCGACGGCACGAAGCGGCCGCCCGGCCCGGTGGTGATATTGAGGATCAGCTGGGTATTTCTGCTGCGGATGCGTTCGACGACGTCGCGATAATAGCCAAGCTCCATCGAAGGCTTGCCGCTTCCAGGCTCGCGCACGTGAATGTGGACGATGGCGGCACCGGCTTCCGCGGCACCAAGACAGGCGTTGGCGATCTCCTCGGGGGTGATCGGCAAATGCGGCGTCTGATCCGGCGTGGTGAGGTTGCCGGTGACGGCGCAGGTGATGAAAATCTTGTCGCGGGGTTCACGCATGTTCGGTGTCTCTCAAAAAAATCGGCGTCAGTGTGCGCAGCGCCAGGGCCTTGCCGGTCGAAAAGCCGGGATCCGCCGCGGGTACCGCGTTCAGGCGATCGGAGGCTTGGGAAGCTTGGCTTCGCCGGCTTCCATGACGAATCTGTAGTCGAGCGTGTACCACGGCGGCTTCACGTCCGGCGCCGGCGGTGTCCCGGCGTCGTGGCGCCGGTAGTTGCCGATCAGCGCGCGGGTCACCCCGAACACCACGTCGCTGCCCAGATATTCGTCGTCATCGACGAAGACCTGGGTGATCAGCGTCTTGAAGCCGGGCTTGAAGGCGAGAAAGTGCAGATGCGCGGGCCGGTAGGGATGACGCCGCTGGGCGCGCAGCAGGTCGCCCACCGGGCCGTCGGTCGGCACCGGATATCCGGCCGGCTTGACCGACCGGAAGCCGAAATGGCCCTGCGCATCGGTGGTGAACTTGCCGCGCAGGTTCATGTCGGCCTGGCTGTCGTCCTGGTTTTCATAGAGGCCAACCGGCGAGGAATGCCAGACATCGACCTCGACGCCCTCGATCGGCTTGCCGCTTGTATCCAGGATTGTGCATGACGCGAACAATTGCGGCCCGGGGGTCGGCGAACGAACGATCGAGCCGCCATTGGCGGTCCGCGGCGAATTCAGCCGCCAGAACGGACCGAGCAGCGCCGCCGCCGTTTCGGTGGCGCCGGCATTGCCGTTGTTGAGCAGGCACACCAGGGTCGAGAAGCCGACGGCATCGGCAAACAGGATGCCCTCATTGTGCCGGTCGTTGGTCGCTTGCCCGATCCGGTTCAGAAAATCGATGCCGATGTCATATTCGGCCTCGGTCAATTTCACCTCGCGGGCGAAGGCATGGATGTGCCGGACGAAGGCGGCGGCGACTTCGCGGAGCCGGTCGGAGGGGGCCTGCGCCATGGCCGCCAGCACGACATCGGTAACCTCGGCCTCATGCTCAATGATGCTGTTTTGCCGGGGGGCGGGCGGGTTCATGTTCACGTCGGGATCCGATCCTGATGGTCCTGCAACCGATTTGCGATCTCTATTGTAAACGATTGCGCCGTGTCGAGGAATTTGTGCGGCGAGGGCCGTCCCGGCCGTCGCTCATCGCGGCTCGGGACGAAAGGCGGCCGGATGCCAGACCGGCGCGTCCTTGAGCTGCAGAATTCCGTAGCTCAGTTTATGGTGCATCGCGCACGACACCAGCCGGGCGAACGCGCCGGGATTGTCGTGGAAATTGACCTGCCAGACATTCTCGCTGAGTCTCAGAACACCGGCCTGATCCTCCAGCGAGCAGACCATCGGTTCGGACGCGCGACAGAGATCCGCCAGGAAGGCCAGCCATTTGGGGTGGTGGCCTTCCAATTCATGCTTTTGCGGCATGTTGATCACCACGATGGCGCTGTGCATGGGGAACGCTCTTCCCGTTGGGCCGGCCCGGCAAAGCCTCGTCAGCTCGACGAGCCGCCATGATTGTAAACAATTTTACGCCTTTGCGGATCCTTCGCCAGCACAATCGGCCTAGTCATTGCGCATGATACTCAGCGGCCTCGCAATCGGCAGGGCGGATTTTGGCCGAAAGCGCTGCAGCATCGGATCCGGATCTGGCGGCCCGGGCGACGTCACCGCCGCATCGGACGGCGTGGATTTTCGCAGCCGGATCTCGATCCGGCGCCGTTCGAGAACATCGCCGGCCGTCCCGGAAATCGCCAGGGTCTCGTCATTGTTGATCAGCTGGGCGCCGGACAGCGGCAGCAATTTGTAACCCGAAAGGGCCTTGTTCTGCAGCAGAACGCTGACCACGGAAACCGCTCTCGCCAGCCCCAGCCCGGCGTTGTCGGCCGGCACCACGCTGGCGATGTTGGCCGAATTCCTCAGCACCGGCAGCAGCTCGCGATCAAGGTTGGACTCCCGGGTGCCGACCGGCTGCTCGTCGGTGTGGCCGACCACCTCGATGACGTCGACGTCATATTGCTTGATCAGGTCCAGGATCTGCGCCGGAATGGGTCCGGCCAGGTCGCTGCGAAACCGCGGCGACAGCTCGGCGCTGCCGCTGTTGAAGTGATAGCCGGCCGCTTCGCTCAGCTTGATGATCGGCGGCCATTGATGCCCGGAGCTGCTGCGCGACTGCAGCCCTCGCGCGACAATATCCGTGATCTCGCTGGAACCGGTCGCGCGATCCCTGACGTTGGGCAGGGCTTTTTCAATGCTGGCGACGATATCCTCGTCGCGAAGCGCGGTCCCGGCATCGATGCCCCTGGCTTTGAGTGCCGCCGCCTCCGCGACCCTGTCGGTGAGCTGGGAAGCCGGCGTTCCGCTGGTGGTGAGCCTGGCGACGATGTCGTGGCTCTCCACCAGCTCGCGCCAATACTGGTCGACCGTGCCCGGATCGTCGGAACCGACCGCGTCCTGGATGCGATCCAGAATCGCGAGATTCTGCTTCACCCTGGTCACCAGCGCGCGCTCCGAATTGCGCTCGACCCGCTCCTGGCGGAGTTCCTTCTCCGCCAGTTCCCGCTTGTCCTGTTCTACCCGCAGGAACACCGCCATCGCGATCAACAGGCAGAACACCAGCAGGATCATGATTTCCGCCATCGTGAGCCCGAGAACCAGGCCCTGGCGATAGGAGGACGATTGTCGAAGGATCTGGCCGTCCATGATCAACCCACCTTGTGTCCTGTCGCCGCGCTGCGGCGGCCTCTAGCCTTCGCGGCTCTCGTCGGCGTCGTTCCACAGCGATGGCTGAATGCCCGGCTCGGGAGCGCGACTGCCGCTGCGCGACCTGGTATTGCGGGCATCGACAGCGGAGGATGGCCCGGCGCGCCGGGGTTCCGTGTTCCTGATCTCGGTCAGCAGCATCGCGATGGCGTTTGACAGAAGCCGCATCTGCTCAAGGTTGGCGTCGACCGCCATGGCCTGCGCTTCGGCGCTGCTGCCGAAGGCCGCGACCGCGCGCGTCAGCCCCTCGATCATGGGAGCCAACCTGGTCTCGATGATTTCGTCCGGCATTTGCAACGCGGCGAGCCTGGCCGCCACGCCGTCGATCGACTGCACGATCGCGGCAAGACTGCTGGAAAGCTCCCCGGTCTCCCCGGCGATGTGCTCCGCGGCGGCTCCGAGCGTCTGCGACAGGCGCGCGGTGACATCCTCGATGGTTTCGCCGGACCGCTTCGAGGCCTGCTCGAGCGGCTTGCTGGAGGTTGCGGCAAAATCGTCGAGCTGTCCGACAAAGCGGTCCTTGGCCTGCGCCAGCATATCGTTCACCTCGTCGAGGGCATCCGATATCGATTGCTGGGTGGCCCGGCGGAAATAGCTGAACTCGAGCACCGTGCTCTCCAGCTCCCGTTTCACCCGCCGCGACGCTTCGGCGAGCTCCAGCCGGGTGGCGTGCTCGACCTCGATCGGGTCTTGCCGCATCTGGTTGAAGAATATCCGCAGCGCGATACCGGAAATCGTCGACGCGATGGCGACGCCAAAATTCTGCACGATCTGTTCGGCCGATCCGGTCGCCGAGAACTGGTAGAGCGAAACCGCAAGGCTGGTCAGCGTGAACAGAAAGCCCATGTAGTAGAGATTGTCGCCGGACTGGTCGTCGCGCAGCCGCAGCAGGCGTGCGAAGGCCAGCAGCAGCGCGTAGCCGATCATCACGACGACCGGGATCGACGTGACATAGAACGCGCCGAAGCCGTGCAGCTTGGAAAAGACGATGAACCCGCAGCCGAACAGCACCAGGCCGAAGTACAACAGGCCGTTGAACAGGCCGGGGTTGGCGTCACGATAGCTATCGGTCGGCGGCATCAGCCGGCCCCCTGCAGGCGTCGGGCAATCTCGAAGGTGCCCCGGTTGTCGGTGATCCACTGCTTCCAGAATTCGATGTGCCGGACCGTATCTATCGCCTTCGGCAGGATTCGCTGCACATATTCGATGGTGACCCGCGCGCCGTGCAGGTCGGTGCGGTATTTCAGGTAGGCCTGCGATTGCCGGAAGCGCTGGTAGGAGAGGTCGGTGGGGGTCTGATACTGGTTGTAGTCCCGGGTGTTTTCGAGCATGTCGGAGACGATGATCAGGTTCTTGGGAACCTGCTGCGCCGCCGAACTGGAGAACTCGTCGACCGCGATATCCTGCAGCGCCCCCATGATCGGCGAACTGGTGGCCTGCGCGGTCACGACACTGTGTTTGACCGCCTCCAAGGCCGGCGTCCTGAAGCTTTCGATCCAGCGCATGCGGGCCAGGCGGGGATTGCTGGTCCACTCGCTCAGGCCGTTGCCGTCGCCGGGATTGCACTTGGCGAACAAGGAGCGGCTGCGGCCGCCGGGGACGTCGAGAACGCGGATGTCGAGCTTATAGTAGGGGGGGAGCCCGGTGATCTGGTCGTCCAGAATACCCAGCACCTGGCGCTGCGCGATCTCCGGCAGATCGTCCGAGGTGTCCACCAGGACCACCGTGATGCCCTGCGGCCCCGATACCGGGCACAACGAAACCGCATCCAGTTTCGGAGTTCCCCGAACCGAAAAATAGAAGAACGCCAGCGACCCAAGCCCCGCGACCGCAAGACAAATCAGGGCGATACCCGCCATCGCGGCGCCGCCGCCGCCGGGCCGGTTACGCTGCCTTGCCTGCCGCTGGGCCAATCCTGGTCTCCGGGATGAGGTCATCGATTTCAAGATAGGAGCGGACCGCCTGTTCGAAAGTGTCGTGGATACCCTGGGTCTGGTGGCGCAGCACGTCCTGCGTCAGCAGGATCGATTGCCGCAGCTCGTTTCGCGCCTGCTCGTCGAGGTCGCTGCCGACATAGACGATGCGTTCCAGCTTGTAGGGCCGCGAGAAGTATTCCGGGGCGGGCAGGGTCCGAACCTTGCAGTTGGCTTCGCGATACACCGCCAGCAGCGCGTTGCAGGTCCGCTCGATGTGGTTCTGGTGTTCGGTGAAGCGCTGCGTCAGCCGGCTGCGGGCCTGCAGAATGGCATCGAATTCGCCGCGCCTGACCGACAGGTCCCTGAAGTTGGCATTCATGGCCTCGGTCGCGACATTGCGGATTTCGCGAAGCTTCTCGATCAGCTCGGCCTTGGCGTCGGTGTAATCCGTGCGCGCCTCGATCCACCGGCGCTCCAGCGGCGCATAGCCGATATGCGGATCGCTGAAGAGCAGCCCGTCGGCCATGGCCACGATCGAGAAAATGAAGCCGATCCCGAAAAACACCCAGGTATTGACGTCGTTCAGGATCAGGGGCGCGTGCAGCAGCCTCTCGAGCACGGCGTGTCCGACGTCGCCGGTCAGGGTGGGCGGAATCTCGCGCAGATGGGCCAGCGTGAGATTGAGCACGATGGCGAAGGCGAAATAGCCGGCCAGGCCAATCAGCCCGAGCAATTTGAGAAGCCCAAGTCGTCGGTTGAGAAGGCGAATCGGGATCAATCCCCAGAGAAAGCTGGCCAGGATGTTCAATGCCGCGAAGCTGACCGCCTGCACCGCGCCGCCCAGCAGTCCCTGCTCGTTGGATTTTGCCAGGAAGCTGCCGTTGATCACCACCTCGATCACGAACAGCACCGCCAGCACGCCGACCTTGAGCAGCGTCTTGCCGGGCGTCGATAGCCGCGCGGGGCGGGCGATCTTGTGGCGCTTGCGAAACAGCTCGCGTTCCCTTTCGGAATCGTAGAGCCGCCGCCGCAGCGAGAACAATTCGTCGCGGCCGAGGGCGGCCTCGGCCCTGAAATCGCCGACCGCCTCCGGCGCTGCCTGCTGGATGACGGCGAATCGCTCTTCGAAATTGAGCCCGATCAGCCGGTCGTCATAGGTATGGAGATGTTCGAGATGCACCGAATGCGCATCCTGCTTGTGAGCCTCAATTCGCTCGATGATCTTATGCTCAATATCGTCAAAGGTCTGGGCGTCGGCGGCCGGACGGTTTTCGGCGCCCCGGCTGGTTCCCTGTTCCAGCAGCTGCATTTCGTCGGTAATGCGGTCGACATTCAGGTCGAGGAAGATCTGCGTGCTGGGCCGGTAATCGTGCCGCGGCTGGCTCAGCAGGCCGAGGAGCCGCGAGATCGCAGACTGCTTTCCCGTCGTCGAGTTCATGCAGTGTCCCGGCTGCGTCGCTAGAGTGGAGATCGGCGCTTGCTGCCCGTTAGCGCCTTGACGTTCACGACGCTGCCAGCGTCGAGGCGCCGGTCCGGTTCGCGGGCGTCGGCCAACCTGCCTGCACCAGGATCATGTCGATGTGTTGGCCGACCGCATCCATGCCGAACCGATAAAAGTCATAACCTGTTGATTTCATTGTGTATCCAAACACGCTTCGAACCTGGGCGCGTTGCCTTCGGAGCACGGAAAGGCCAACCGGTCTCGGTCCACGGCTTCTGGCCGGCGATGCAGCCGTCCGGTGGCTATTGAACACCCTCGATAGCGGCAGCGCGTACGCAGTCTTTGCATTTTCCGGTGCAGGCTTCAACCAACTCGCCGGCTGGTGGGGAGGACTGGCGCAAAGAACCTGGCAATCTGCACCTGCCGGCGGATTCTTGTGTTATCGGTCCGCGATGCACGGTGGTCCGGCCAGCGTCCGACCTCGCGGCCTGGCCAACGCAGGGGATTTTGATGCGACTTGTCGGGACGGTTCTGCTTCTGGTCGTGATTTGCGCGATGCCGGCGCGCGCGGCCGAACTGCCGTCGCGCAAGCCGGGCCTGTGGGAGGTCAAGACCAGCATCGGGAACAGCAGCGCCCCGGTACGGGTGATCCAGCAATGCATTGACGCATCGACCGACCAGATGCTGCAATCGAGCGCGGGTCCCTTTGCCCCGGCGGTATGTCCCAAGCGCGATGTGCAGCGCTCGGCGGATTCGTTCACGATCAACTCCAGCTGCGCGATCGGTGGCAAGCCGGCGACGGCGCACGCGGCCGTTACCGGCAGCTTCGACAGCGCCTACAAGATGACCGTGACATCGCAAGGCGACGATCTTCCGGGCGGCAAGATGGTGATGACGATGGATGCCAGATGGCTCGGTCCTTGCGCGCCCGACCAGAAGCCGGGCGACATCATCATGGGCAATGGGATCAAGATCAACGTGCCGGAGCTGCAGAAGCGCAGCACCGCACCGGTCGATCCGCTGCCGCCCAGGTAGCACGCGGTTTGGCCAGACGGCAGGAGATTGCAGGTGGGATCGAACCACGACTTCGTTGCGGAAACAGCGCCGCAACATCACTTGCCCGGCCAGGTGGTGCTGGTGTTCCAGGGCGGCGGCGCGCTGGGTTCCTATCAGGCCGGCGTCTACCAGGCGCTGCACGAGGCTTCGATCGAGCCCGACTGGGTGATCGGCACTTCGATCGGCGCGATCAATGCCGGCCTGATCGCCGGCAATCGACGCGGCGACCGCATGGCCAGGCTCGAGGAATTCTGGAAGCGGGTCGAATCGCACCCGTGGGATTTTGGCGGCCTGGCATCGGGAATTTCCGATGCGCTGTCGAACTGGTCGACCATGCTGGGCGGCATTCCATCATTCTTCGAACCCAATCCGCTGGCGCATCTCGGAATGCATTTGCCGCTCGGCGCCGATCGGGCCGGCTATTATTCGACCACACCGCTCGAAAAGACGCTGACCGAGCTGGTGGATTTCGGCCGCATCAACGGTGCAGGCCCGCGGCTGACGGTCGGGGCCGCGAACGTGCGGACCAGCGAGATGCGCTATTTCGACAGCCGGACCTCGCAGATTTCGGTGCGGCACGTGCTGGCTTCGGGGGCCTTGCCGCCGGCATTTCCGGCGATCCGCATCGATGGCGAGCTCTATTGGGACGGCGGCGTGCTTTCCAACACGCCGACCGAGATCGTGTTCGACGATTTCCCGCGCCGCGACGCGGTGATCTTCGCCGCGCATATGTGGAATCCGGCCGGTCCCGAGCCGGGGTCGATCGCCGAGGTGCTGCACCGCCACAAGGACATTCAATATTCCAGCAGGATTTCAAGCCAGGTGGTCCGGCAGCAGCAGACCCATCGCCTCCGCCACGTGATCAGCCAGCTCGCCGCAAGGCTTTCCGACGAGGATCGCAACAGCGACGCCGTCAAGCAGCTCGCCGCGTTCGGCTGCACCACCACGATGCATGTCGTGCAGTTGCTGGCGCCGCGGTTCGACCGCGAAACCCATGCCAAGGACATCGATTTCAGCCGCGCCGGAATCCGGCATCGCTGGGAGGCCGGCTTCGAGCACACCCGCCAGATGCTGGAGCAAAAGCCCTGGCTTGGCGAATTTGATCCGCTCGAAGGCGTCATACTGCACGAGCGCACGATGGATTGACGACTTTTTTGCCCGTCCGGGGATGGGTTGTGTTGTCGAGCTTGTTCTACCGCGCATGTTAACCTATAGTTGTGCGGGGGAATGGCGTAACCGCGGTCGTTCTGTCATGCGGCGGCATCCCCCGGGAGCACGGGGGAACCATGTCAGGGATGGTTGCATCTTCGTCAAAGCGTGATTTCCAGAAGCTGAAGCTTTTCCGGACGCCGAGCCTGGTGCGAAAGCTGGGTGTCGCGGCGGTGCTTGGCGCTGTCGCGGCGTCCAGCTCGGCATCGGCGGCAGCGGTCGCGTGCAACGACGGCCAGCATCGCACGGTGCATGCCAATGTCGTCGCCCTGGACCAGCCGATGATGATCAACCGGCTGGGCACCAACCGGCCGCAGGGCATGATGTACGCGCTGCTGGGCGATGTGGTGGCGATCGACGCGACGCGGCCGATCGGGTCCGGCAATGTGCAGCTGCGGGCCGACAAGCGGCCGCGCCCGCTGGTGCTGCGCGTCAACGTCGGCGACTGCCTGAAGATCGACTTCCAGAACTTCCTGACCGCGATCCCGGCGAGCCCGCAGCAGCCGGTCACCCGCGCGGCCTCGATCCACGTCACCGGGCTCGAACCGGCCACCGCGATCACCGACGACGGCTTCAATGCCGGCGCCAATCCGGACGGCCAGGTGGCCCCGGGCGGCCAGCGCACCTACACGCTGTATGCCGCCGCCGAAGGCACTTTCCTGATGTACAGCCCGGCCGGCGACTTCAACGGCTTCAACACCACCCAGCAGATGGCGGGGTTGTTCGGCGCGGTGAATGTCGAGCCCAGGGACGCCGAATGGTACCGCAGCCAGGTCTCCAATGCGGACATGATGCAGGCGACGCGGACCTCGCCGAACGGGCAGCCGCTGGTCGACTACGAGGCGCGCTTTCGCGATGGCCCGCGCCGGGGACAGCCGGTGCTGCGCATCACCGACGGCGACGAGATCGTCGCCTCGGACCTGACGGCGCTGATCACCGGGCCGCACCACGGCCGCTTCGCCCAGGGCAGCCGGCCGACCGCCAATCCGACCCTGCTGCCCGATCGCGAGACGCCGTTCCGCGAGATCACCGCGATCTATTCGGAATCGCTCGATCTCGTTCAGGCATTTCCCGACTATTACACCACGCCCGGCACCAATCTCGCGGTCAGCGGCGGCGGCGACGGTTTTGCCATCAACTACGGCGCGTCGGGCATCGTCAACGAGATCCTCGCCAACCGGCTCAAGATCGGGCCGGCCGCCGACTGTCCGGAATGCAAGTTCGAGGAATTCTTCCTGAGCTCATGGCCGGGCGGCGATCCCGGCATCGTGGTTGACGTGCCGGCAAACCTGAACTGCGCCGACAACTGGCTCTCCAATATCGGCGTGTCGGCGGCGACCCCAGGGGCCAGCCCGCCGACCACGACGGCGCCGGCCTGGGGCACCACAAGCTGCAGGAATGCCGAACTGCCGCGCCTGAAGCCGACCAAGGCGTTCTATCCGGACGATCCGTCGAACGTCTATCACAGCTATCTCGGCGACCACGTCACCTTCCGCGTGCTGCACGCCGGCGCGTCGGTGCACCACGTGCACCACCATCACGCCCATCAGTGGCTGTTCTCGCCGGACCAGCCGGGCAGCAACTATCTCGACAGCCAGGCGATCGGCCCGGGCTCGGCGTTCTCGATGGAGCTGGTCTATTACGGCGCCGGCAACCAGAACCTGACCGCCGGCGATTCGATTTTCCACTGCCACTTCTATCCGCATTTCGCCTCCGGGATGTGGGCGCTGTTCCGCGTGCACGATACCCTCGAACTGGGCACCGAACTCGACGCCGGCGGCCGGCCCAAGCCGGGCAGCCGCGCGCTGCCCGATCCCGAGATCGCGACCGGCACGCCCACGCCGGCGGTGGTGCCGCTGCCGACCATTGCGATGGCGCCGGTGCCGGCGGCGGTCGAGATCGTCAACGGCCAGGTGCACTTCGCGAAAAACCCGGATACCAATCCGGGCTATCCGTTCTTCGTGCCGGGGCTTGCCGGACATCGTCCGCCGCATCCGCCGCTGGCCTTCGCGCAGGACAAGGGCGACACGCTCGACGGCGGACTGCCGCGCCATCTGGTGCTCGCCGGCCACGTGTCGACCGACGTGCACAGCCAGACCGACTACACCAAGGACCTCAGCCTGATCGATGCGCTGCGGCTGCCGGAGCAGGGCACGGTGGTCGAGCAGCTTGCCATGAAGGCCCATGAGCAGCGGCTTCATCCCGGCATCACCCCGGAGGGGGTGCTGGCGAGCTTCCGCGAAACCGGGGCGCCGCGTGCCTCCGGCGCGCCGTTCGCCAACCCGACGCCGCAGGACATCAAGGACGTGCCGAGGCGGCTCTACAAGGGCGCCGACGTGCAGATCGATGCGGTGTTCAACAAGGCCGGCTGGCACTATCCGCAGCAGCGCATGATGGCGCTGTGGGACGACGTCAAGCCGCTGGTCAACGGCGTCAAGCCGCCGGAGCCGCTGTTCGTCCGCGCCAACAACGGCGAAATCGTCGAATACTGGCAGAGCAATCTGGTGCCGTCCTATTACGAACTCGACGACTACCAGGTCCGCACGCCGACCGACATCATCGGCCAGCACATCCATCTGGTGAAGTTCGACGTGCTGGCGGCCGACGGCGCCGCCAACGGTTTCAATTACGAGGACGGCACCTTCAGTCCGCAGGAGGTGCGCGACCGCATCAAGGCGATCGACGATTTCGGCGGGCTGTGCGAACCGCCGCCCGGCCTGATCGATACGCCGCCGGCCTGTCCGGCCGGCGCGCCGCGGGTGATCAAGACCGCCAAGTCGATCCCGGCGCTGGGCGACGGGCCGACCAAGGACAGTCAGGACTGGAAGGGCGCCCAGGCTACCGTGCGGCTCTGGTATGTCGATCCGCTGAAGGATCTGGCGCGCGAGCGCAGTTACATGACCGTGTTCACGCATGATCATTTCTCGCCGTCGACGCACCAGGAGGCGGGTCTCTACGGCGGCGTGCTGATCGAGCCCACCGGTTCGACCTGGGCCACGCCGGGCGGCGCACCGCTCGGGCAGGGGCGCGATGACGGCGGGCCCACCGGCTATGCCGCCAACATCCTGCCGCCGGCCGGCAGCGCGGAGCGCGGCTACCGCGAATTCGCGCTGGCCTGGGCCGATACCCAGCTCGTCTATAATAATGTGAGCAAGAGCCGGCCCGATTGTTATCCGACCGGCGCGACGGCGCCCGGCTGCGTTCCGCTCGCGCCGGCCCAGCAATATACCGGCTGGGCCGATACCGCCAACGCCGTCAATCCGGCCACGTCGAACCTGACCGGTGCGGCCCAGCCGCTGGTGATCGCCGATTTCGGCTCGGGCACCTTCTCGATGAACTATCGCAACGAGCCGCTGCCGCTGCGCCTGAACAGTCCGGCCGATCCGCGCGCCGGTGACGCGGCGTGGTCCTATGCGTCGATCGCCGGCCGCAACCCCGCCTTCGCCAGGCAGCCGGAGCCGGGCGGCAAGATCAATCCGGCCTGCGCCGACACGTCCTGCTTCATCTTCCCTCAATTGCCGATCGGCGGCGGGATGAAGAACGAGGATCCCTACACCCCGTTGCTGCGCGCCTATCCGCAGGACCCGGTGCAGATCAGGCTGCTGGCAGGCGGCTTCACCACCATGCATGACGTCATCACCCACGGGCTGCCATGGAAGTTCGAGCCCTATGTTGCGAATTCCGGCTGGCGCGAGAGCCAGCTCACGCTGTTGAGCGAACATTTCGAGCTGCACTTCACGGTGCCGCGCGCCGGCGACTATCTCTACAGCACCGGCGCCTCCTATGAGGGTATGAGCAACGGTCTGTGGGGCCTGCTGCGCACCCACGGCACGGCGCAATCGGACCTCAAGCCGCTGCCGTCGAATCCGGCGCCGGCCAGCCTGCCGTTCACGCCGCCCGCGCTGTCCGCGCCATGCGGCGGCGGCACGCCGTGCCGGCGCCAGTTCGCCGTGACCGCGCTGACCGTCGGTCAATTGCTCGGGCAGGGCGGCGCACTCACCTATAACGGCCGCGGCCTGAAACTTGTCCAAGGCTTCGCGGCCAACGAAGTGCTCAACGATCCCAACGCCATCATTTATGTGCGCAACGAGGATCTGTGCGCGCCGCTGTCGGCGGCGTGCGTGCCGGGCGGCGTGCTGAAGCGCGGCGTCAAGGTCGAACCGCTGCTGCTGCGCGTCGCGGCCGGTGACGTCGTCGAGGTCACCCTGCACAACGCCGTCGACGTCAATGCGCCGACCTTCACGACCGCGATCTCGGGCGCGCGAAACGGCATGCCGTACACCAACCCCTATGCCGCGATCAATCTTTTGCCGTCGACCAATATCGGGCTGCATCCGCAATTGCTGGCATTCGACGTCAATACCGACAACGGCATCAATCTCGGCGACAACCAGGCCAGCACCGTGGCGCCGGGCGAAACCCGTACCTACAGGTGGTACGCCGGCCGAATCGAAGCCGGTCCGGGCGGCGCCGCGAGGGCCGTGCCGGTCGAGTTCGGCGCGCTCAACCTGATGCCGGCGGATCCGCTCAATCACCCCTATCGCGGCCTGTTCGGCGGTCTCGTGGTCGAGCCGGCCGGCGCGAGCTGGGTCGAGGATCCCGACAGCCATCTGTCGGCGACGGTGTTTCTCGCCGACACCTCGTCGTTCCGCGACTTCGTGATGATCGGCCAGGACGATGCCGACATCCTGCTCAACGGCAAGTCGAACTATGCCGCCGGCAACGCGCTGTCGGCGGTGAACTACCGGAGCGAACCGGCGATCTATCGCTTCGGCCAATTGCTTGCGGATTTCCCCAATGCGTTGAGCGCCGCGATCCCGGACTGGAAAAACCTGACGCTCAATCTTCCTTCCTCAGGCCCTCCGAGCGGCGATCTCGTGACCTTGGCGGGCGTCAATTGGGCCAACGTCGGTACCGGCAATTACATCGCCAATTCCCTGGTCGGGGGCGATCCGGAAACGCCGATCTTCCGCGCGCCTGCCGGCATGCCGGCCCGCTTCCGCCTGCTGCATGCCGGCGGCAACGGTGACAATCAGCAGGTGTTCGAACTGAGCGGTCATTCCTGGCAGGCCGAGCCCTATGTCAATGATTCCACGGCGATCGGCGACAACAAGGCCTCGCCGGTGATCGGCGTGACCAGCGGATATGGCGTGAGCTCGCATTTCGATGTGGTGATTCCATCGGCCGGCGGCGCCGCCGGGGTGGCGGGCGATTACGTCTATCGCTCATGGACCGCGGACCAGTTCCAGGTCGGATTCTGGGGCTTGTTCCGGGTCGCGCCCACCACGGGACCCACTGCCGGCGGTTTCCCCGACACCGTCGCCGTCACCGGCGTTACCGGTCCCGCGGCCGACGGCACGTTCACGGCGTCGGGCTACGTCACCGTGGCCGCCGCGCGGTCGGCGCCGGAGCGGGTCCATGTCTCGCAACTTCAGCTTCGGGTCGACGGCACCGCGATGACGGCCCAGGTCGGGGCCGACGGGCGATGGACGGTGGTTCTGGACAAGCAGCCGGCGCGCATCGAGGTGACCTCGCCCAGGGGCGGCGTGGCGCAATGGCAGCGCGAGGCCCCGCTGCTGAAGGCCGAATTGGCGGTAACGAAGGCCGCACCGGCGGCGGCGCTGCTGCTGCCGTCCCGCCCCAAACTGCAAAACCGGCGTCACGTCGGACCGGTGCGGTGAGTCATCGGGCGGAGCGGCGGAATGGCGCGTCGCTGGTTGCGGCGTTTGCGCTGCTGCAGCTTGCCGCGGCCATCGACGTCGTCGCAGCGCGGGCCGAGCAGGCCGAGGCTTCCGGCATTCGGATCGGCTTTGCGCTGTCGGGGGTGCCGTCGCAGGCGGCGCCGGCCGCAGGCCGGGATGCCGGCTTCGCCTTCACGCTCACCACCGCGAACGATGCGCCGCTGCGCGGCGCCAAGCCCGCAGCCTGGCTGGTGCCGCACCCGCCCGGCGCCGGTCTCGACCAGCGGCAATGCCGGCGCGTCGCGGCGGCGCTGGTGCGCGGCACCAGCCTGGCCGCGCCGGCGGTCGACCTCAACACCTTTTACATCCTGACGCTCGGCGGCGACGCCAGCGTTTCGGTCATCGATCCGCGGATCGGCTTTGGCGGATCGCGTCTGATCGGACTGGCTACCCTCGAGGCCAACGCCACCGACTGGGCGCTGACGCCGGACCAGGCCGTGCTCGCGGTGGCAGAACCGTCGATCGGCCAGGTCGCGCTGATCGATACCGGGGACTGGAGCATCAAGCGCAGGATCGCGGTGGCGGGAGCCGAGCGATTGAGCCTCGCGCGCGACGGGCTGTTGCTCGCCTCCTACCGCGCCGCTTCGGCCGACCGCGACGCGGAGAGCGGGATTGCCCTTGTCGATCTTGCCGCTGCGGCCCAGGCGCCGTTGCTGATCGCCACCGGCGCCGGCCCGCACGACATCGTCGTCGATGCCGAAGGCCGGCTCGGCTTCGCGACCAATGCGGGAGCCGACACCGTCAGCGTGATCGATCTGGCGGCCGCGCGCATCGTGCGCACCGTGCCGACCGGGCATCGGCCGGTGGCGCTGGCCTATTCGGCGCTGGCCCGGCGCGCCTACGTGGCGGCGGAAGACGGCAGCATCACGGTGGTCGGCGCCGATTCTTCGGCGCCACTTGCCACCATCGCCGGACCGCGCGGGACGACCGCATTGCGGTTGGCGCCGGGCGGCCGCTTCCTGCTCGCGGCAAGTCCGCAGGCCGGCCAGCTCGTCGTGCTGGATACCGCGACCGATCGCATCGTGCAGCATATCGCGCTGACCGGCGAGCCCGATGCCATCGGCTTCTCCGATCACGTCGTCTATATCCGCCATCGCGCCAGCGAGTTCGTCGAGATCTTTCCGCTCGACCAGATCGGCAGCGAGGGCCGCACGCCGAGCGCGATCAGCGTCGGGGTGGGACAATTGGCGCTGGGCGCCGTCAGTTCGGCTGCACGCGCCGACGTCATGGCGCCGGTGCCGGACGGCGACGGCATGGTGATCGCGAGCCCCGGCGAGCGCGCCATCTACTATTATCACGAGGGCATGGCGGTGCCCTCGGGCAGCTTCTCCACCTATGGCCGGGAGCCGCGTGCGGTCAGGATTCTCGACCGCCGCCTGCGCGAAGTCGAACCCGGCGTCTATCGCGCCACGGCCGCATTGCCGCGGGCGGGAAGCTACGACGTCGTGCTCTATCTCGATGCGCCGAGGATCGAGCAGTGCTTCGAGCTCCGCATCGACCGCGATTCCGCCGGCGGCGAGGCTGCCGCCGCGACACCGCTGGTGACCGACCTGGTGTTGAGCGGCAGCCCGCGCGCCGGCTCGCCGCTGGCCCTGCAATTCCGGCTGGTCGATCCGCTGACCGGCGCGCCGATCAGCGGCGTGCGCGACGCGCGCGTGCTCAGCTATGCGATTCCCGGCCGCAGCGCCGCGCGCAGCCAGGCGCTGTCGCTCGGTGACGGTGGCTATCGCGCCGAGATGACCGTGCCGGAAGCGGGCAATTATTATGTTTTCGTCGAGGCGCCGTCGGTCGCGCTGGCGCCGGCGGCAGGCCGGATCGTCGCGGTGGCGCCGTGACGCGGAAATTTGCACAGCGGAAGAGGGGACGTCATGCCTGAGATCGACAGCGCCAGCATCGCCTATTGCAGGATCTACCCCGGAGTTGGCATCGCCCGCATCGGCAACAGCCCGACCGAGTTCTTCATCGGTCCGGAGACGCCGGGCCAGTCGGCCGCGCCGGTCGGCGGCTTCAAGGACAAGGGCGGGCGGATCAAGCGGCAGGCCGCGCGCTTTCGTCTGTACGCCTTCGACAAGGACAATGCCTGCCTCGGCGAGGTCACCGCCGGCGAGCAGATCGACATCACCTGGACGGTACATCTGGCCAACGCCAAGCCGAGCTTCAACACCTTCCTCGGCCGTTTCTGGCAAAGCCAGTATCCGAATTTCTACAAGTACAATCCCGATGAAACGCCGCTGCGCAACCAGGAGATCATGGATCCGGAGCAGCGCAGCAAGCTTCTGGTGATCGATCCCGGTCCACGCTCGATCAAGCCCGGCGAGGAGCCGGTGGAGTTCGACACCGGCAGCATCGGACCGCTGCCCTATTCCGACATTCCGGTGCCGGCGGCCGGCTCCGATCCGCTGGCGGGTTCGCGCGACGGCTGGTGGAATTGCCCGACCAAGGATCGCCTGCCCGGGCCGATCAAGATGTCCGCCAAGCAGACCGTGCCGCTCGGCACGCTGCAGGTCGACGAGAGCGGCCGGCTGCTGGTGCTCGGCGGCCATGGACACAGCGACAGCCTCATTCCGGACAATCCGATCGGCCGGCTGATGGACAACAACTACTACGCCAACAACGACTACTGGTTCGACGATACGTCCGACGGACCGGTTTCGGCGGAACTGCGGATCGGCGGCAAGCCGGTCGAGGTCAGGGATCGCGCCTGGGTGCTGGTCACGCCGCCCAAATTCGCACCCGACGCGCACATGATCACCACGCTCTACGACACCGCGATGGAAACCTGGGAGAAGAAGCAGAACGGCGGCAAGCTGCCGGAGCGGCGGGTGTCGTTTACGCGCGACATCTACCCGATCCTGTCGCGCCTCGACGGCATCACCTGGCTCAATCACACCGCCTATCAGCATCATGGCGGCAATACCAATAACGACTTCGGCGATATCTACGGCCCGCTGTTCGAGCTTCTGCACAGCCAGCAGAAGCCGCAGCAGGTCGAGGCGACCGCGGCGCGCCAGCATCTGTTCGAGCGGCTGCGCAAGCCCGGCCTGGTGGCGGCGACCCCCGAGGCGGCGGACACGCCGGAGAGCAAGGGGTTTGCCAATTACCGTTTCATGCCGCAGATGTCCGGCGATGGCGGCGAGCCGAACACGCCGGAAGATCCGCCCGGCACCATCGACGACAAGGTGTTCGATTGCGCCACCGGCGAGGAATGGCCGGTGACCGCGCCGGCGCTGCCGATTCCCGGCGGCTGCTACGTCACCTGGCTGACGCTGTCGGATCGCCAATACGCCAACATGGCGCTGTGGGCCGCCGGCGAGTTCGACGACGATTGGAGCGGTCCGCCGCAGCCGGTGCCGCTCGAAAGCCTGCCGGCCGCGGCGCAGCCGGAAGCGCTCGACCGCGCGGCGCTCGAGCCCTGCATCGGCGCGCCGTTCTATCCGGGAATCGAGATCACCTATATCGCGACCGATCCGGCGTTGTGGTCCGGACCTTGCCGGATCGACGCCAATGCAATGCCGCCCGGCGGGATCACCCGCCACATGGCGCTGCCGTGGCAGGCCGACTTCAGCGAGTGCAACACCAACTGGTGGCCGACGGCGCGTCCGGACGATGTCGTCTCCGAAGACGAGCTCGACAAGGTGCTCGGCACCTACAACGAGACCGACGAAGGCCATCTGGCCCGCGCGCTGTCGGTGCGGCTGCCGTGGGCGCGCGGCATCCCCTCGGTGTCGCCGGCGCTCGACAACGCGATGGTCAAGGCCTGGTCGCATTTCGGCTTCGTGGTGAAGCGGGAGGTCGGCAAGGGCCAGAGCGTCTATGTCGAGACCGAGCGCTCGCCCTATTTCGGCAGCAGCGAGCGCGACTTCTTCTACTATCTGATGAACATCGATGCCTATCCGGACTTCGTGGAGCGGGCGCACCAATTGGTGCATCATTATCTGGCGCAAGGGCGCCGCAACATGCAGGAGGCCGATCCGGACGAAGTCTGGAGCTACTTCCCTTTCAGCCAGACCGCATTCGACGCCCGGATGGAGCTGATCTACGCCAATTACGTCCGCGACAACGCCACCACGGCCAATCCGGCGCTGCTGGCCAGCCGCGATTTCTCCGCGCCAAACTATCTCAGCACCTCTAACCGCGCCCGGCAGGCCTATCAGCTGCTGCAGATGGGACCGTTCAACCAGCTCGACGGCGCCTGGCTGCGCCGGATCGTTCCCGACGGGCCGGTCGACGATGTCGGCGAACTGCTCGCGCATATTCGCCAGGACGAACTCGGTGACGGCGTGACGGCGCAAAACCACGCCAACGTCTACACCGATCTGCTCAAGAGCCTGAACTTCTACCTGCCGGATCTGCACACCCGCGCCTACGCCGACGACCCGCGCCTGCTCGACGAGGCCTTCACCCAGCCGTGCTTCCTGCTGGCGATCTCGCAGTTCGACGACGAATTCCTGCCGGAGATACTCGGCATGACGCTTTATCTGGAGTGGTCGTCGATCGGCCTCGTTTCGACCGTGAACACCCTCGAGGCGTTCGACATCAACCCTTTGTATTATTCGCTGCATGTCGGCATCGACAATGCCGCCGCCGGCCATGGCGCGCTGGCCAAGCGCGCCATCGGGATCTACCTCGACCAGATCAGGGCGAGCGAAGGCCCCGAGGTGATGCAGAAAATCTGGCAGCGGATCTGGACCGGCTACGTCACCTTCGGAACTCTGGGCGATCTCGGCAACGCCATCCAGCAGCAACTGAGCGGCCAGAGCCTCGCCAGCCGGGTGCAGGCGCTGATCACCCGCAAGGCGCCCTTCGCCAGCCAGACCCATGGCGAGAAAACGCTGGGCAATGCCGCGATCAACGACTGGTTCCTGGATCCGCCCGGCTTCATGAACGAACTGCAGAAGTCGGGCCTCATCGTTCCGGGACGGCCGGAGATCAGCCCGTTCTTCCAGCTGCTCAGCTTCACCGGACCGATGTATCACGTGTTCATGCCGGACGAGGAACAGCTGCTGCGCGACTGGTGCTTCTCGCTGGCCTACGCCGACCCGCCGAAGAAGACCGTGCTCGAAGCCATGGACTACGTCATCGACACGTTGCGCCAGCGCCAGGTCGGCCAGACCGGACACAACGTCCGCATCACCGGGCCGGACCCCGACAAGAAGGGCGCCAAGCGCACCGCGTCGGTGCACTGGTGGTTCGACAAGGGCAATCGGGCGCTGATGGCCGCTTTGGCCAATCCGGAAAACGGCTGGATCGTGCCGTTCGATTCGATCGCGAGCCCGATCACGTCGAGCCTGCTCGCCGGCAATGGCGACATGGCGAGCGACTTCCGCTCGATCGTGCCCGATACCGGCGGCCTGACCTGCGGCAACGTGCTGGCGCAATGGATCGACGGCGGCTGCCAGCTCGAGGAGGAGGCGAAGAAACCGGCACTGATGCTGGCGCGCCCGCCGCAGGCGGCGGCCGCCGTGCGGCACCGGATCTATCGGCGCAAGGACGGCAAGATCTGGGGCATGGGCACGCCGCATTGAGTGAGGCACGCAACATGCAACCGTTTCCAGGTCGGCGCGCTGACGCGGAGGTCGTGGTCATCGGCGGCGGGCCGGCTGGCGCCGTCGCGGCGCTGACGCTGGCGCGATCGGGTGTCGCCGTTGCGCTGCTCGACGCCGGAAACCGCTATCCGGCTGTCGGGGAAACCTTGCCGCCGGCAAGCCGGGCCGTGCTCGACCGGTTGGGGCTGCGGGCCGCGCTGGAAGCGGAAGGTCATCTGAGGTCGACCGGCAGCTGGTCGGCCTGGGGGAGCGCGGAGCCCTGGGGCCGCGACTTCCTGTTCAACCGTTTCGGCCATGGCTGGCATCTCGACCGCCGCCGCTTCGACGCGCTGCTGCGCCAGGCCGCGCGCGCAGCCGGTGCGCGGCTTTTGGTCGGCGCTGCGGTGACCGCGTCGGCCGAGCTTGCCGGGGGCGGCTATCGCATCGGCCTGGCCGATGGCGAAGAAATCACCGCGCCGATCGTGCTCGATGCCAGCGGGCGCAGCGCGGCTTTCGCGCGCCAGCGCGGCGTTAGGCGCCGCGCGCTCGACCGCATGGTCGCGCTGGTCGGCCATGTGGTGCGCCGCGCCGACGCCGACACCGAACCGGCCGCGACCCTGGTCGAGGCGACCGAGGAGGGGTGGTGGTACTCGGCGCCGCTGCCGCAACACCGTCTCGTCACCGTCTTCATGACCGACAGCGACATCGCCCGTGTCGCCGGCGCCGCTACCCAAAGCTGGCTCGACCGGCTGGCGGCGGCGCAACATACCGCGGCGCGCGCGTTGCGTTACGGCGCGGGCCTGGCCGGGCCGCCGAGGATCGTCGCGGCGGCGAGTAGCCGGCTGGAGCGGTTCGGCGATACCGACTGGCTGGCGATCGGCGATGCCGCGGCCAGCCAGGATCCGCTGTCGTCGGAAGGAATCCTGGTCGCGATGCAAAGCGGTCTCGACGCCGCGGCGGCGGCCGCGCAGGCGCTGCGCGGCGACCGCGATGCGCTGGCCGCGGCGGCGGCGCGGCGCGAGACCGGCTGGCGCGGCTATCTCGGGCAGCGCGACCAATATTACGACATGGAACGGCGCTGGCCCGATGCGCCGTTCTGGCGGCGGCGAGGTGGCCGCGCGAGGCAGCAACCGGGTACAACACAGAGGAGCGTGGCATGAGAAACGAAATCGCTGCCGGAATGGCAATGCTGTTGCTGGCGACGGCGCCCGGCCGGGCCCATGACATGGCCCACATGCAGCACCAGGCCACGCCACCGCCGAACCTGCAGCCGGCGGCCGTGGTGCCGGACGTGCCGGTGCTCGACCAGGACGGCAAGCACCTCCACTTCTACAGCGATCTGGTGCGCGGACGGACCGTCGCGATCGATCTGATCTATACCTCGTGCCCGACCTTCTGCCCGATGCTGACCGCGAACTTCCGCACGGTTCAGCAGGAACTCGGCGCGCGGATCGGCAAGGACATCGAGCTGATTTCCATCTCGATCGATCCGGTCAACGACACGCCGGCGAAGCTCCGGGAATTCAGCGCCCAGTTCGAGCCGGGACCCGGCTGGACGTTCGTCACCGGCGCCCGGCCCGACATCGCCAAGCTGCTCGACAAGCTCGGCCAGCCGCTTGGCAACCCCGACGACCACACCCCCTTGGTGCTGATCCACAACGACAGGGTCGGTGGCTGGACCCATGTCGACGGCAACGATCCCAAGGCGGTTCGCGACGCGCTGGTCGATGCCGCAGGTCCTGCCGCCAGGGCCGACGCGACCGAGGCCGCACGGAACTACATGCAGAATCCGCTGCTGCTGACCCAGGACGGCCAGCCGGTGCATTTCTTCGACGATCTCTTGGCCGGCAAGATCGTGCTGATCAACTTCATGCTGACGAATTGCCAGGACACCTGCCCGATGGTGACGGCCAATCTGGCGCGCGTCCAGAGCCTGCTGGGCGACAAGGTCGGCCGCTCCATCAACATGATCTCGCTGACGGTCGATCCGCAGCGCGACCAGCCGGCCGAACTGAAGAAGTTCGCCGGCAATTTCAACGTCAGGCCCGGCTGGTACTTTCTGACCGGCGCGCCGCCGGAGATCGACCCCTTGCTGCACCGGCTTGCCGGCTACACCACCGATCCGCTCGACCACAGCACCGCCCTGATCCTCGGCAATGTCGAAACCGGAGCCTGGACCAAGATGTTCGGAATGGCGGAGCCCGCCGCCATCGCCCGCGCGGTGCTGGCGCTGCAATCGACCGAATGAGGCGATGCGCCCGCGCGCTGGCGATGGTCGTCTTCGCGCTTGTGGCAGCAATGCCGCCGGCGGAGTCGGGCGCCGACAATGACACGGCAGCCGGCCGGCGCATTTTTGCGCGCGGCGGCGGTCGCGATGAAGTGTTCGCAAGCTTTTCCGGAACCCGTGCAGCGCTTCCGCCGGCGGTGCGGCGTTGCGCCGGCTGTCACGGGCCGGACGGCGCCGGAGGCCGTGAAGGCGGGGTCGAGATTCCGGCGATCACCTGGAGGGCTTTGGCGGCGCCGCGTGCGCCGTCGCCGGGACGGCCGGCCCGGCCAGGCTATGTCGGGGCCACGCTTGCGCGCGCGCTGGCCGAGGGGATCGATCCGGCCGGACGCCGGCTCGCTCCGGGGATGCCGCGCTACCAGCTGACGCCGACACAGCTCACCGCGCTATCCGATTATCTCGGCGTGGTCGGGACCGAGCGCGATCTCGATCCGGGTGTCACCGCAGACGAAATTCGCCTCGGCGCCGTGCTGCCGCTGTCCGGCGCGCAGGCAGCGTCGGGGCAGGCGATGCGCAGGGGGTTGGAGAACGCGCTGGCCGCGGCGGGATCCATCTACGGTCGCCGGTTGCGCCTGGTCGCCGCCGATGCCGGTGATGATGCTGCCGCGGCGTTTGATCGGCTTGCGGCCGGCGACCAGGTCTTTGCGTTGCTCGCCACGCTGTTGCCTCCCGACGCCGAGGGTGCCGGGGAGGTGCCGGTAATCGGGCCGCTGGCGCCGACCCCGGCGCAGCCTTTGCCCAATCGATTCCATCTGCTGGCGCCGGTCGAGGACCAGATGCGGTTGCTGGTGGATGAACTCGCAGGCGAGACGCCGCATCCGCTTCGGCTCGCCATCGTCGGACCGCAAGGCAGCCTGGCCGATGCGGTGGCCGATCAGGCGGCACGCGACGGGGCAATGGTGGTCGGCCGCATCACGGCCGCAGATCTCGCCGCGGTGCTTCCGCCCGCGATCGAACCCGCGCCCGACGCCGTGCTGGCGCTGCCGGGGGCCGCTCTTGACGGACTGGCCGCGCAGTTGGCCAGCCGGCGCGAAGATCTTCTGCTGGCGGGACCGGCCCAAGCGGTGACGCCGGGCGTGGCGACCGACCCGCGGTTGCGGCTGGTGCTTCCGGTATGGCCGACAGGCCCCGGCGGCCGCGATGCCTCGGCCGCCACGGCGCTGCCACCGCTTGCGGCGGCGGCCGCCGCCGTGCTCGTCGAGGGGCTGAAGCGGATGGGCGGCCATGCCAGCCGCGCCGGGCTGGTCGCCGCGCTGGAATCGCTGCGCGATTTTCCCACCGGCGCCGCGCCGCCGCAAAATTTCGGGCGCGGACAGCACATCGGCAGTCGCGCCGGCGTGGTGGTGCGGCCCGATCGCGATGGCGGAATCATCGTGATCGGAAGTTGGCGCGCACCGCGTTGACGCGGCGATGCCGCCGGGTCGTCAATCGCCCTTGGCAGCCTGTCGGCCTTTCCGGCGGGCCGCCTTGATGGCGAGCGACAGGCTGAGCCGGGTCTGCTCGACGATGTCGTCGACCAGTTGTTCGCGGGTGATGTGGGCCAGCTGCCCGGTGAGCAGGCCTTGCTCGGCCAGCATCACCACGCCGTGCAGCGCGGCCCAGATTTTCAAGGCGTGCCGTTCGCGCAAGAATCCGACCGCTGGAGCTTCGAGAGCCTCCAGTACCAGCGCGAAGGTTTCCAGGGTCGCGGCATGCAGCTCGCCATCCCTGGGCGCACAGGCGACAATCCGCGACGCGAACATCAGGCGGTAGATCCCGTTGCGGCGCAGGCCGAAGGCCAGGGTAGCCTGCGCCAGCCGCGACAGCTTGGAAAGTTTCGACGGCTTTCCGATCGCTTCCCGCAGCATGGCGCTGAACTGGCGGAAGGCCTCGGCGGTTGCCGCCGCGAGCAGCGCGTCGCGGTCGGCAAAGTGCCGGTAGGGAGCCGGTTGCGAGACGCCGAGCTTCTTGGCCAGCGCGCTGATGCTGACGGCTTCCGGGCCGCCAAGCTCGACGTCCTGCAGCGCAGCCTGCACCAGGGCATCCCGGAGATCCCCGTGGTGATAGGCATTGAGCGGCTTGCGGGCGGGTCGGGGCGGCATCTGGTGTAATGATCTATAACATTTCGCTTGACAGCACAATCGCGATCGGAATGTAATATGATATAACTTGCCGCCCCGGCCGATCGGCGCCGGGAGCACAAGACCCGCGGCGAACCGCGCGACAGGGAGCACACGCATCATGCCGGGAAAGCTGACCATCCGCGTCGACCAGGACAAGTGCCAGGGACACGCGCGCTGCAAATCGCTGGCGCCGGAACTGTTCGAGCTCGACGAATTCGGCAACGCGCATGAAATCGGGGATGGCGCGGTGCCGGCGGGGCTGGAGGACAAGGCCTGGCTGGCGCGATCCAACTGTCCGGAAATTGCCATCGAGATCACCGAACAATGAACCGGTCCTCGCAACCGCATTCAAGCCGCGAAGATTGATGCGCGCGAGCCAAGCAGAGGAAATGTTTTGATGTCCGATCCCGTCAGCACCATGCCCGGGCACCCCCCGGTAACCGACTGGCTCCACGATTTCGACCATACCGATCCGCGCTGGACCGAGAATCCGTTTCCGATCTGGGATGAATTGCGCGCGCAAAGTCCGGTGGTTCACACTGAGCGTTTTCTCGGCTGCTATTTGCCGACCACCTATCAGGCGGTGAAGGAGATCGCCTACGACACCGAACATTTCTCCTCGCGCCGCGTCCTGGTCCGCGACGAGCGGCCGGAGGTGAAGCGCAACGCCGCTCCGCCGATCACTTCCGATCCTCCGGAGCACAAGCCCGCCAAGCAGTTGCTGCTGCCGCCATTCACGCCGGACGCGATGAAGAAGCTGGAACCGCGGGTTCGCGCGATCTGCAACGAACTGATCGACGGATTCCTCGCCGACGGAAAATGCGATGCCGCGGCGCAATACACCAAGTACATTCCGGTGCGCGCGATCGCCCACATGCTCGGCATCCCGGAAGCCGACAGCGATCGCTTCATCACCTGGATCCACCAGATCCTCGAACTGGGCATCAAGGACGAGAGCATACTGATCCAGGCGGTCCAGGAGATGACCGCCTATTTCGCCGACCACATCGAACGGCGCAAGCAGCATCCGACCGACGACCTGATCTCGACGCTGATGAACGCCAGGGACAAGGACGGCCAGCCGTTGGAGGACGCCCATGTGCTGGGCTCGCTGCGGCTTCTGCTGGTCGCCGGCATCGACACCACCTGGAGCGCGATCGGCGCCTCCTTGTGGCATCTGGCCAGGACGCCGTCCGACCGCGCGCGCCTGATCGCGGAGCCGGGACTGATGCCGGTGGCGATCGAGGAGTTCCTGCGCGCCTATTCGCCGGTGACGATGGCGCGCGAAGTGATCGGGGAAACCACCGTCAGCGGCTGCCCGGTAAAGCCCGGCAACATGGTGCTGCTGTCGTTTCCCGCCGCCAACCGCGACCCGGCTGTGTTCCCTGACGCTGACAAGGTGGTGATCGACCGCAAGGAGAACCGGCACGTCGCCTTCGGCCTCGGCATTCACCGCTGCGTCGGCTCCAACCTCGCGCGCATGGAGATGACGGTGGCGATCGAGGAATGGCTGAAGCGGATTCCGGATTTCAGGCTGGATCCGGCCGGGAAGGTGAAGTGGTCGGAAGGCACCGTGCGCGGGCCGCGATATCTCCCGTTCCTGTTCGGCGACGAGAATTGAGCGGGCTTTGGCCGGCCGCAGCCGACCCCGCCGTCATATCGCTCGCGCCGCCCGCAGCTTTTCGATCGCGACGGAGTCGTAGCCCAGCGACCGCAGAACCTCGTCGGTGTGTTCGCCAGGGTCGGGCGTCGCGGTGCGGATGGCGCGATCGAAGCCGGTGATCTCGCAGGGCTGCGCGATCAGGTCGATGTCGCCGAGCCGCGGATGGGCGACGGATCGCCTGATCCTCAATTGTTCGACCTGCGGATCGGCGAAGACTTCGCCGATATCGTAGACCGGACCGCAGGGAATGCCCTCGGCGACCATGATCTCGAACCATGCGCGGCTGGTTTTCGCGCGCAGGGCGTCGGCGATCAGTTCATTGAGCGCCTGCCTGTTGCGGCCGCGCAGCGCGGTCGAGGCGAAGCGCGGATCGGCAGCGATGTCCTCGCGTTCGATCAGCCGGCAAAACTTCCGGAAATTGGTGTCGCTGGTCGCGGCGAGATTGAGGAATCCGTCGGCGGTCGGATACAGTCCCATCGGCGTGACGGTGGGATGAAAGTTGCCCTGCTGCGTCGGGACTTGTCCGTCCATGGTCCAGCGCGCGGCCTGGAAATCGAGCAGCGCGATGCCGGATTCGATCAGCGAGGTCTGCACCCAGCGGCCTTGCCCGCTGACTTCGCGGTCGAGCAGGGCGATCAGGATGCCCTGCGCCAGGAACGCGCCCGCCATGACGTCGGTGACGGCGACGCCGACCCGGAGCGGACCCTGGCCGGCAATGCCCGTCACCGACATGATCCCGCTCATGCCCTGCGCTACCTGATCGATCGACGGCCGCCCGGCATAGGGGCCGTATTGGCCGAAGCCGGAAATGCTGCCGTAGATGATGCGCGGGTTGCGCTTCCTGACCTGCTCGAAATCGACCCCGAGCCTTGCGGTGACGCCGGGCCGCATGTTCTCGACGATGACGTCGGCCTGCTCGGCGAGGCGCATCAGGACTTCGCGGCCCTCGTCGGTTTTCAGGTTCAGCGCGATGGCGCGCTTGTTGCGGTGCAGGTTCTGGAAATCCGAGCCGTCGCGGTTGCCGAGTATTTCGCTCGACTCGGCTCCGCCGGGAGGCGGCTCGACACGGATCACATCGGCGCCCCAGTCCGCCAGGGTTCGCACGCAGGACGGTCCGGCACGCGCCAGCGTCAGGTCGATCACCTTGAACCGCGACAGCGGCAGCCGGGATTGGGCTTGCGCGCCGGCATCGGCGGACGGCTTGACGGGAGTTTGCATGAAGGTCGCCCTGGGTGGGATGATCGCGACGGGTTGGATGATCTCGGGCCGGCCTGTTTGGTCGACGGTAAGACGCCTGCGGCTGCGACACCACGCCATAGCCTAGCATCGCCGCTGCCCGGCCGGAAGGCGTCGTCCTGCAACGCCGTGCGGCGGCCTGTTCAGGAGGTGACGAAGGGACCGAAATCGGCACGGCCGAAGGCCGGGCGGGCCTGCAGTTGGCGCCACCATGCGTGGACCCGTGGATGCCGGTCCGCAGTCACCTCATCGGGGGCGATTTCCTCTTCGATTCGCTTGACGAAAGGCGCCGCCGCGATGTCGGCGATCGAATAGGCGTTGCCGACCAGCCAGCCGAGCGGCGTCAGCGCGTCTTCCATCCTGTCCAGAAGCCCGACCAGCCTGGCGCGCGCGGCGTCGCGTTCCTCCTCGGTGTAGGGCTTGCGTGCCACCCGCAGCCACGCCTCCTGGCGTTCCCGGCTCGGGATGTTCTTGAGTTTTTCCGCGAGTTCCTGGTCCGTCCATTGCGAGGCGGTTTTCTGCAGGTGATGCCGCCAGTTGAAGATGATGAGGTTGTGGATCAGGCCGTCGATATGCCTGATCCAGTTGCGCATCAGGGCGCGTTGATAGGGCGCATCCGGCCGCAGCGGCGGGTCGGGAAAGCTCTCGTCGAGATATTCGCAGATCGTGCCGCTCTCGTGCAGCGGCCGGCCGTCGTGAATCAGCGTCGGGATCACGCCGAGCGGATTGATCGCCAGATATTCCGGCGAATGGTGCTCCATCTTCGCCATGTCGACGACATGGCCCTGATAGGCGAGGCCCTTCTCCTCGAGGCATAGCCGCACCCGGCGCGAAGCGCTCGAACGCCGGCCGTGGTGCAGGATGATCATGTGTTTCAGCGCCGCGATCCGAATCCCGGCAATTGTAGGGCTGAACCACAGGGGGTGTCGAGCAAGCCGCCGACCGCCGGGCGGCGGCCTGACCTCATCGGCTATATCCCTTAGAATAGATATATGAGATATCACTTATTGACATTTTAACATGATTAATTAGGATGCAACCCTGATGGACGGCGGCGCCGGGGGCCCCGAAAGCGAGGCGGATCGATGATCACAGCGGCTCAATTGCGGGCTGCCAGGGTGCTTCTCGGCATCGATCAGCGCCGGCTCGCCGAACTGTCCGGGCTTTCCGTGCCGACCATCCAGCGCATGGAGGCGAGTGAGACGATGGTCCGGGGCAACGTCAATTCACTGGTCAGGCTGATCGCAGCATTCGACCTCGCCGGCATCGAGATGATCGACGAAGGCGCCGTCAGCGATTCGCGCGGACGCGGGGTGCGGCTGAGATTGCCGCGGGGGTCCGGCAAGGCCGAGCCGGGCGCCCGATCGCCGAACAAGGCATCGGGCGCAGCCAGGGCGCGGACATGATTTCTGCCGTCATTTTGCAACTCTCCTGCGCCGCAGCGCTGTTGGCAATTGCCGTGCTGGCGATCGCGCTGAGCCGATCGAGGGGCGCCACCGGCATCGTCTACGGCGCGACCCTGGCGGTCTCTGCGGTCGCCCTGGCCGGCTCGCTGCGCCGGCTGGTCGATGGCGCGTCGACGGCTTCGCTCGCGAGCTTGCCGATCGGATTGCCGTGGCTTGGCGCGCATTTCCGGCTCGACGCGCTGGCGGCGTTTTTCCTCATTGTGGTCAATCTCGGGGGAGCCGCAGCAAGCCTTTATGGCCTGGGTTATGGCCGGCACGAACAGGCTCCCCAGCGCGTGCTTGCCTTCTTTCCCGCCTTTCTCGCCGGGATGAATCTCGTGGTGCTGGCGGACGACGCGTTTTCCTATCTGCTGTGCTGGGAATTCATGTCGCTGGCTTCCTGGGCGCTGGTCATGGCGCACCACCGGGAAGCCGGCAATGCGAGGGCAGGGTACGTCTATCTGGTGATGGCAAGCTTCGGCACGCTGGCACTGCTGCTGGCCTTTGGCCTGTTGGCGGGACCGGCCGGAGATTACGGATTCGCCGCCATTCGCACCGCGCCACACACACCCTATGCGGCAACCCTGGTGCTGATCCTGATGCTGCTCGGAGCCGGTTCAAAGGCCGGCCTGGTGCCGCTGCATGTCTGGCTGCCGCTCGCGCATCCGGCCGCCCCCAGCCACGTCTCGGCGCTGATGAGCGGCGTCATGACCAAGGTTGCGGTCTACGGCTTCATCCGCGTCGTGTTCGATCTGCTGGGACAGCCGAGCTGGTCGGCAAGCGTGATCGTGCTTTTCCTCGGCGGCATCACCGCGGTGATGGGAATTCTCTACGCCATGATGGAAAAGGACCTCAAGCGCCTGCTCGCCTACAGCACGATTGAAAACATCGGCATCATCTTCGTCGGCCTCGGCCTTGCGCTGGCGTTCCAGGCCAACGGCCAGAAACTGGCGGCGGCGCTGGCGTTCACGGCGGCGCTGTTCCACGTCCTCAACCACTCGTTCTTCAAAAGCCTGCTGTTCTTCGGGGCCGGCGCCGTGCTGACGGCGACCGGCGAGCGCGACATGGACAGGCTGGGCGGACTGATTCACCGCATGCCGTTCACCAGCTTTGCCTTTCTGATCGGCTGCGTCGCGATCTCGGCGCTTCCGCCCTTCAACGGCTTCGTCTCGGAATGGCTGATGTTCCAGGCCGTGCTGCAAAGCCCGGAGTTGCCGCAATGGGGCGTGAAGATCATGGTGCCCGCGGTCGGAGCCATGCTGGCGCTGGCCGCGGCGCTGGCGGCGGCGTGTTTCGTCAAGGCATTCGGCGTGACTTTCCTGGGGCGTCCGCGCGGCGCGGCGGCCGAGACCGCCCATGAGGTCGACCGCTGCTCGCTTGCGGCGATGTTCATCCTCGCCGCGCTCTGCCTGCTGGCAGGAATCCTGCCGGGACTGGTGATCGATGCGCTGTCACCGATCACGCTGCAGCTGCTCGGCGGCCGCATGCCGATACAGGCCCGGGAGTCCTGGCTTTCGATCGCGCCGATTGCGGAAAGCCGCAGCTCCTACAACGGATTGCTGGTGATGGTCTTCATTACGGTGTCGGCGTCAGCGGCGGTCTATTTCATTCATCGTTTCGCCTCGCGCGCGCTGCGACGGGCGCCGGCCTGGGGCTGCGGCTTTTCCGATCCGACCCCCGCGGCCCAGTATTCCGCGGTCAGCTTCGCCCAGCCGATCCGGCGCGTCTTCGGTACGCTCGGTTTCCACGCCCGCGATCACGTCGAGATGCCGGCCCCCGGAGATACCGCGCCGGCGCGGCTTCGGATCGAACTGCATGATCTGATCTGGGAGGGGCTGTATCAGCCGCTGGCGGCCGCGGTTGGACTGGCCGCCGATCAACTCAATCGGCTGCAGTTCCTCACCATCCGGCAATATCTCAGCCTGGTTTTTGGCACCCTCGTCACGCTGCTGCTGGTGCTGGCGATATGGTCATGATTTCCGACCTCCTGGTGCAGGGCGTCCAGATGGCGCTGGTGCTGCTGCTGGCGCCGCTGCTGACCGGCTTTGTGCGCAAGATCAAGGCGCGGCTGACCCGTCGCCAGGGCGCTTCGGTGTTTCAGCCCTACCGCGACCTGTTGCGGTTGCTGCGCAAGGAAGTGGTGCTGGCCGACAACGCGTCGTGGCTGTTCCGGGTGACGCCCTATGTGACCTTCGCCGCGATCTGGGTTGCCGCCGCGCTGGTGCCGACCTTTGCCACGGGCCTGCTGTTCAACTGGACGGCGGATCTGATTGCCATCGTTGCCCTGCTGGGGACCGCGCGCTTCTTTCTGGCGCTGGCCGGGATGGACATCGGCACCAGTTTCGGCGGCATCGGCGCCAGCCGCGAGGTCATGATCGCGGCGCTGGCGGAGCCCGCGATGCTGCTGATCGTGTTCTGCATGGCGCTGGTTGCCGGCTCGACCGAGCTTTCCACCGTGGCGAACTTCATGGCCTCGTCCTATGTCGGCTTGCGGGTATCGCTGGGAATGGCGGTGATCGCCCTGATCATGGTGGCGCTGGCGGAGAACGGGCGAATCCCGGTCGACAATCCGGCCACCCATCTCGAGCTCACCATGGTGCATGAGGCGATGGTTCTCGAATATTCGGGGCGCCACCTCGCGATGATCGAGTTCGGCGCCTTTCTCAAGCTGCTGCTCTATATCTCGCTGATCGCCTGCGTGTTTCTGCCCTGGAAGATCGCGGTGTCCGGGACCGGCCCGCTGGCCTATGCGGTGGGCGCCGGCGCCTACGTCGTCAAGCTGGCGGTGGCCGGCTTCTTCCTCGCGCTGTTCGAGACGGCGACGGCGAAGATGCGGGTGTTTCGCATTCCGCAGTTTCTCGGCGCGGCGCTGATGCTGGGCCTGCTCGGCACCCTGCTGCTGTTCGTGTCGAGGAGCTTCTGATGCAGATGCACAGCCTGTCCTTCGACGTCTCCCATACGCTGGCCGGCGGGCTGGTGCTGATCAGCTTCATGATGCTGTACCAGGACCGGCTCTATTCGCTGCTCAACGTCTTCGCGCTGCACGCTCTGGTGCTGGCGCTTTCCGTCGCCTGGCAGGCCCTGATCCAGAACGCGCCGCATCTTTACGTCACCGCGGCCATCGCCCTGGGGTTCAAGGCGATCATCATTCCGGTGGCGCTGCACCGCATCGTCAAGCAGCTCGGGATTCACCGCGACATCGAGTCGGCCGTGGGCATCGGCCCGACCATGCTGGCCGGGATGGGGCTGGTCGCGCTCTCGATGGTGCTGATGCTGCGGGTCACCGCGGATGCCGACCCGCTGGCGCGCGAGGATCTGGCCTTTGCGCTGTCGGTCGTGCTGCTCGGACTTCTGGTGATGGTGACCCGCCGCAACGCCGTCAGCCAGGTGGTGGGATTCATGTCGCTCGAGAACGGGCTGGTGCTGGCGGCGACCGGCGCCAAGGGCATGCCGCTGGTGGTCGAGATCAGCGTCGCGTTCTCGATCCTGATCGCCTTCATCGTGATCGGCATCTTCCTGTTCCGGATCCGCGAACGCTTCGATTCGGTGGATGTCTCCGCGCTCGACGATTTCCGGGGCGAGCGGCGATGAACATGTCTTCCTTCAATCCGGTGGCGGCCGTGCTGCTGATCCCGATCGGCGCGGCGGCGTTGCTGGCGCTGCTGCCGGGCTATCGGCTGACCGCGCGCCTGAACGTGGTGGCGAGCCTTTTGACCTTTCTTTCGGCGATCTCGCTGTTGCTGATCCAGCGCCCGCAGCCGACGCCCTACGTGCTGGTCGACGACCTCAACATCGTCTTCATCGTGCTCAATACCTTCGTCGGATTCACCACCAGCATCTTCAGCGCCAGCTATATCGCCCATGAGCTCGAAACCGGCCGGTTGACGCCCGCCTACCTGCGTTTCTACCATGCCATGTACCAGATCATGATGTTCGGCATGAACCTCGCTTTCGTGTCGAACAATATCGGTTTGATGTGGGTCGCGGTGGAAATCGCCACCCTGAGCACGGTGCTGATGGTCGGCATCTATCGTACCCACGCCGCGCTGGAAGCGGCGTGGAAATATTTCATCCTGGGCAGCGTCGGGATAGCGCTGGCGCTGTTCGGCACCATCCTGGTCTACATGGCGGCGCGCCCGGTGATCGGCGAGGGCCAGGACGCCATGGTCTGGACGCTGCTGATCGAACATGCCGCGCGGTTCGATCCCGCGCTGCTCAACGTCGCCTTCATATTCCTGTTTCTCGGCTACGGAACCAAGGTCGGCCTGGCGCCGTTGCACGCCTGGCTGCCCGACGCGCATGCCGAGGGTCCGACTCCGATATCGGCCGTGCTGTCGGGCCTGCTGCTGAATGTCGCGCTCTATGCGCTGCTGCGCTTCAAGATATTGCTCGCCGCCAGCCCGAACGCGATTGCGCCGGGGCCGCTGATGGTGACGATAGGCCTGATCTCGCTGGTGTTCGCGGCCTTCATGCTGTACCGCCGCCGCGACATCAAGCGCCTGTTTGCCTATTCCTCGATCGAGCACATGGGCATCATCGTGTTCGCGTTCGGCATGGGCGGCCCGCTTGCCAACTTCGCCGGCCTACTGCACATGGTGATGCACAGCCTGACGAAATCGGCGATCTTCTATGCCGTCGGTCATATCTCGCAGGTCAAGGGCACCCAGAGGATCGTCAAGCTCCGGGGCTTGACGGTGACCCATCCGGTGCTTGGCTGGGGTCTGGTGGTGGGCGTGGTCGCGATTGCCGGGCTGCCGCCGCTCGGCATCTTCATGAGCGAATTCCTGGTGGTCAGCTCCACCTTTGCCCGGCAGCCCTTGCTCGCGATCGTCCTTGTGTTGGGCATCCTGCTGGCCTTCGGCGCGCTGACCTTGCGGCTGACCAGCGTCGCGTTCGGCAACCCGCGCGGCAGCACGGCGCCGGTCGAGGCTTCCTATGTGCCGATGTTTGCCCATCTCTCGCTGGTCCTGATCGCGGGCATCTATCTGCCCGCGCCGCTCGTGGTCTGGTTCCAGCACGTGGCTCGCCTTCTTGGATAGTCTCGAGGATTACAGCAGATGCCATCTCTGATCGATCTTGCGCTGGAGGGCCGCCAGGTTCGGCACCACGCGCCCTGGCCGCGATCGGTGGTCGACACCCGGGCGTGGAATTTTGCAGCGACCGAGCTGGCGCGGGGACGCTGGAACCTGCTCGGCCTGTGGGGCGAACCCGCGACGGTGCACATGGCGGTGATGGATGAACAGACGGCGGAAATCGCCGTTCTCAGCCTGGATTGTCCCGATCACAGCTATCCTTCGGTCGGCCTGCGCCACCCGCCGGCCGTTCGACTGGAACGCGCCGTCAATGATCTGTTCGGATTGGCCGCGGACGGCTCGCCCGATCGCCGCCCCTGGCTCGATCACGATCAATGGGGCGTGCGCTTCCCGCTGGGAGACCGCATCGAGACGCCGTCGAAGGCGCCGCTTTATCGCTTCCTGCCGGCGCAAGGCGACGGCCTGCATCAGATCGCGGTCGGCCCGGTGCATGCCGGCATCATCGAACCCGGGCATTTTCGTTTTACCGCAAGCGGGGAGACCGTGGTCCGGCTGGAGCAGCGGCTGGGATACACCCACAAGGGTATCGAGGGGCTGATGACCGGCGCCGGTCTCGCGCGCGCCGCGGAACTGGCCGGACGGGTGTCGGGCGACAGCACGGTGGCCTATGCCTTTGCATTTTCGCGGGCGGCCGAGGCGGCGCTGGGGCTTGTCGTGCCGCCTCGCGCAGTCTGGCTGCGGGCCCTGCTTGCCGAACTCGAGCGGCTTGCCAACCATCTCGGCGACGTCGGAGCGATCTGCAACGATGCGTCCTTTGCGCTGATGCACGCCCATTGCAGCATATTGCGCGAGAGCGTGCTGCGCGCCTGCGACAGCGCATTCGGCCATCGGTTGATGCGGGATATCATCGTACCCGGTGGCGTGCGCCGCGACCTCGATCCTGATGGCACGGAAGTCATCCAGGCGACGCTGGCCGAGATCCGGCTGCGCTTTCCCGCCCTCGTCGAATTATACGACAACACCGCATCGCTGCAGGATCGCACCGTCGATACCGGTGTGCTGAAGCCCGCCCTGGCCAGGCAATATGCGGCGGGAGGCTATATCGGCCGCGCCTCCGGTCGATCCTTCGATACCCGCCGGAACCTTGCCTATCCGCCCTACGACGAACTGCGCTTTGAGGTCCCGGCGCTGAATGAGGGCGACGTCAACGCCCGGGTCTGGATCCGCGTGCGCGAGGTCGAGCAGACACTTTCATTGATCGACCAGATCCTGCAGCGCCTGCCGAAAGGCCCGGCGGCAACGGATCCGGGGCTGCAGCCGGAGCCGCGGGAAGCCTTGGCGATGGTCGAGGGATTTCGCGGCGATGTCCTGGTCTGGCTCCGCCTGCGCAACGGCCTTGTCGAACGCTGCCACTTGCGCGATCCGTCGTGGTTCCAGTGGCCACTGCTCGAGGCAATCATCGAGAACAACATCGTGGCGGACTTTCCGCTCTGCAACAAGTCTTTCAACTGCTCCTATTCGGGTCACGATCTCTAGCGCCAGGTGGGTAGCGGTTCGCGTGAGCAAAACACGTCGAACAACAAGGACAGCACGGGATGCGCAAGCTGCTTTTTCAAAGCCTGTTCCGCCGGCCGGTCACCGAGCAGGCGCCGTCTTCGGATGCCGCCGCAGTGACCGAACTCGCAACCGCCGTCGGCCGCGCGTCACGGCGGCGGCTCGGGCGGAGTCTCTCGATTCGCGAGGTCGATGCCGGCTCCTGCAACGGATGCGAACTGGAGATCCACGCCCTGAACAATGCCTATTACGACCTCGAGCGCTTCGGCATCCGGTTCGTGGCCTCGCCGCGCCATGCCGATGTTTTGCTGGTAACCGGCCCGGTGACGCGGAACATGCGCGAAGCGCTGCAGCGCAGCTATGACGCCATGCCGAATCCGAAATGGGTGGTCGCGACCGGAGACTGCGCCCGTGACGGCGGCTGTTTCGCCGGCAGCTATGCGGTCGTGGGCGGTGTCGCCGAAGTCATTCCCGTCGACCTGCACATCCCGGGCTGTCCTCCCGCACCGACGGTGATGCTGAAAGGCCTTCTGGCGCTGCTGGAACAGGCCGAACTGGGCGCGGTGACGCCCTAGAGACTGCTTCGATGCTGCGATGGTTGCAGGCGCGGGCGACGCCGCGCGGCACCATGGACTATCGTGCCCGCGCTACCGGCCGGGAGGAAGCGGACTTTGGTTGCCGCATCGTCCGGGCCTTTGGCTTTGCGACGTGCTCCTTGAGGCGCACGCCCCGGCCGCCGGCCAGACTGGACACGCCCGGATTGATCAGCTCGATCCCGGCCTGCTCGAGCGCGGAAACCAGCTTCATGAGGGAATCGACGTTGGCGCGGATGACGCCGTCGCTGGCTTCCATGCGCTGGATGGTCGGAACCGACAGGTCCGCCAGATCGGCGGTCTGCCGCTGATCGATATTCAGGAGGGCGCGAGCGGCCCTGAGCTGATTGGCGGTGATCATGAACGTCGTCTCTCCCCGGCCATGCCTGCATCGCATAAAATACCGCTTGAAGCATCAATTTACAAGCATAGCATATCAACAAGGCGGCGGCGCGGGCAGCGGATCGCGGTGGCGGTCGCCCCGCCGGCGGCGCCCGCGCCGGACCGGTCAGGTGGGGCAAACCTCGGCCAGCGGCCAAGTGCCGTGCCGGCAAGGCGAGCGTTTGGCATCGGATTTGCCTGCATGATAAGAGATGCATAATGCATCGGATTTAATGCATCATCCAGAGCGGGGGCATCGGCGGTGCGATTGCTGGGGCGTTATCAGGGCAGGAACGGCGAGATCGAAATCGTCGAATGTTCGTGGGACGGAACCCGGATTTATTTCGAAGAGGGCGTGCGGCAGAGTCAGGCCACGCCCAACGGCGAGAGCGTATTCACCTATGTCAAGCTGATGGACGAGTTCTTGCACCGCTCGGCCAGTGTCCTCGTGCTGGGATGCGGCGGCGGAAACCTCGCCACCAGGCTGGCCCGTCTTGGCAAAGACCTGACGATCGTCGACAACAATCCGATCAGTTTTGTGATCGCCCAGAAGTTTTTCGAACTGCCGGAGCAGATACCGTGCATGGTGTCCGATTTCCGCAGCTTCATCTACCAGGACACGGCGCTCTATGACGGCATCGCCATCGATGTCGGGGGGCCGGGCTTTCAGTTCAATGACGAGTTCGATGCCGAAACCTGCCACGCCCTCCGCGACCGCCTGGCACCCGGCGGTCGCATCGTGATGAATGTCACGGTCATGAACGATATCGATCCCACCCCCGATCGAATCGCGGCGCGGCTGGCCGGCGACCGCATGCGGGTATGGATCGTCGATGAGCAGGGCATCGAAGACCGCAATGCCGTCATCGCATGCCTGCCGGAAAGACGGCTGAACGCGCGCGCGGTGCTCAACGAGGTGATGCGCAACAATCATGAGCGCTGGTCGATCCGGCGCGGCCGACCGCGCAGCGGGGAGCCGCGGCAGCGGTGATCCATTGGCAACGCGCGTGACATGGACTGCGGACTTGCGTCAGCCCTTTGCCCGTGAGAGAAGCCGCGCCTGCGCTTTATCCCCCGGTGCATGTTTCTCCGCCAGGCCTGGCCATCTCCGGAAGCCGCCATGAAGCTGTTCATGTTTTACGTCGGAGGCGACTGCGCCAATTCGAACATCGAATTGCATGATGTCCGATTCTCGATCGGGAATACGCCGGAGGATTGCTACGAGGATTTGCGTCGGCAATGGTGGGGCGAGCCGAAAAGCCTGCACCTGGATTGCTGGGGGGCGATCGAACAGGCCGACGGATACGATGTAACGCTGACAGCCGAACCCGCCGGCGATACGCCGTTAAGGCTTTTTTTCGTCAATCTCGGCGGCTACGACCCGCAGCAGTTTTCCGAGTTGCACGAGAACGTGCTGATCGTCGCGGCCGATCCGGCCACCGCGAAAAAGCAGGCGCTGGCGCAGATCGGCGACTGGGCGCAGCCGCACAAGGACCGGCTGTTCGAGATTGAAAAGGCGGTGGATCTGACCGAGCTGTTGCGAAGCTACGGGCGCCGTCTCGGCCTTAGGCGCGCGATCGCGCCAAAGCCGTTCGTGTTTCACTGCAAATATCTGCCGATCGGACGATGACCGCTTTTGCAACGTCGCTGCCTCCGTTGCAGCCGCCGACACAGCCGCGGCAGGTTTGGCGCCGGCTCGCCATGCGCCCGACCCAGGAATCGTCCTCGTGCCGGCGTCGCTGGAGGAGCAGCCAGGGAGGTTTGCCGTCCGGCGCACGACCTCGCCCGCCAACTGCCGCAAAATTCAAACCCGGCGGCCGGCGGCCATCGTTGGCAACGCTATATTCATTGGAATATAGCGAGTCAAACGCTGGCTCGGGATGGGTGGCATTCCGCCACGTCACGGTGCCGGCATTGCGCTTTGGCTGAAAGCAGGGAAGACTGCCGCGCCGACGGGCAACGCTGGCGGTCCTCGCTTCGTCGTCCGATGGCAGCCGAAACGGTCGGTTGCTCGACATTCGGTGAATGGCAAAGGCACGGCATCATCGCCATATGGCGATCGAGCTCCGAGGCGCCGCAGCACGAGGGTGGAAGATGTCCGACGTGAAGGGAAAAGTAGTCGCGATCACCGGAGCTTCCAGCGGCATCGGCGAAGCGGCGGCGCGGTTGCTGGCGGCATCGGGCGCCAGGGTCATGCTCGGTGCACGGCGTGCCGACCGGCTCGCGCTCATCGCCGATGACATCCGCCGGAAAAACGGCGAGGCCGATGTTCTGGCGATCGACGTCAGCAGGCGCGCGGACCTGGCGCTGCTGGTGACCAGGGCGCAGGATCGGTTCGGCCGGCTCGACGTATTGATCAGCAATGCCGGCTTGATGCCGCTGTCTCCGCTCGACGATCTCAGGGTCGACGAGTGGGACCGCATGATCGACGTCAATATCAAGGGCGTGCTTTACGGAATAGCCGCGGCACTTCCGGTGTTCCGCAAGCAGGGCAGCGGTCATTTCATCAACGTCTCGTCGGTGGCGGGCCATCGGGTCGGGCCGAACGGCGCGGTGTATTCCGCAACCAAGTTCGCGGTGCGCGCGCTTTCCGAAGGGCTGCGGCAGGAGGCCGGCGACAGGATCAGGGTAACGATCATCTCTCCCGGTGCGGTCGAATCCGAGCTTGCCGAAACCATATCCAATCCGGACGTCAAGCAACGGATCCAGGACTATCGCAAGATGGCCATCCCGGCGGAGGCGATCGCGGCCGCGATGGCCTACGCCATTGGGCAACCCGGCAATGTCGACGTCAACGAGATCCTGATACGGCCAACCGCGCAGCCAAACTAGATCGCGGCGACGGCAAACAGGGAACTGAGGAGTGCCAGCATGGACTATGTGAAATTCGGCAAAACCGGCCTCGGCGTCTCGCGGCTGTGCATCGGCTGCATGACCTACGGCATCCCCGATCGGGGTGGCCACCCGTGGACGCTCGATGAGGAGAAAAGCCGGCCGCTCATCAGGCAGGCCATCGAGCTCGGCATCAATTTCTTCGATACCGCCAATGTCTATTCGGACGGCACGTCGGAGGAAATCCTGGGCCGCGCGCTCAAGGAGTTCACGCGCCGCCAAGACGTCGTGATCGCGACCAAGGTCCATGGCCGCATGCGGCCCGGGCCCAATGGCGCGGGATTGTCGCGCAAGGCGATCATTGGCGAATTGGACGACAGCCTGCGGCGCCTCGGAACCGATTTCGTCGATCTCTATCAAATTCATCGGTGGGATCCGACGGTCCCGATCGAGGAAACCATGGAAGCGCTTCACGACGCCGTCAAGGCCGGAAAGGTCCGCTATATCGGGGCTTCGAGCATGTATGCGTGGCAGTTTTCCAAGGCGCTCTACACCTGCCGCCTGCGCGGCTGGACCGAATTCGTCAGCATGCAAAACCACATCAACCTGCTGAACCGGGAGGAGGAGCGCGAAATGCTGCCGCTCTGTGCCGACCAGGGCATCGCGGTGATGCCGTGGAGCCCGCTGGCGCGGGGCCGGCTGACAAGGGCCTGGAACGAAACCAGTTCGCGGCAGGAAACCGACGAGTTCGGCAAGAAGCTCTACACGCAGTTTCCGGACTCCGACCGGCTTGTCGTCGACCAGGTGGGGGCAATCGCGACCGCCAGGGGCGTGCCGCGCGCCCAGGTCGCGCTGGCCTGGCTGGTGCAGAAGAAGGGGGTGACATCCCCGATCGTCGGCGCGTCGAACCCGGAGCACTTGAAGGACGCGGTTGCCGCGTTGTCGCTGAACCTCGGGTCCGACGAGATTGCCGCGCTGGAACGCCCCTACGTGCCGCACGGCATATCGGGGTTTTGAAGCGTCCGGATCCGGATTCAGCCAAGTCCTGACATCCCTCATCGCGGTGGAACAGGTTTCTTTCCAAACCGTGATCGGTCCGCGGGCTTGCAAGCATTGATCGCGCGCCGGCAACTTGTCTATCTTGCGGGCGACGCCCGACAGGCGGTTGGTCGCAATCGGCGCGGGCGCAACAGCGGTGCCCGCTCTGGGCTTTCCTTGTTGCGAGGATCCATCCATGGCCTCAAATCCGTTCGCGCAGGCGCCGTCGCGTCGAGCCGTCCTTTATGCCGGCCTCGGCGCCGCGATGGCGTCGCTGGCAAGCCGCGTATCGCCCGCACGCGCTCAAGCCGGCTCGCCTGTTGCCACGCGCGCGATCCCGCATTCGGGCGAGCGGATCCCGGTGATCGGTCTTGGCACCGCGAACGAATTCCAGGTGGCGCCGCAGGGCGAAGCCAAAGCCAACCTCAGGAAAGTCGTCGATGACCTGCTGGCGCAGGGCTGCAAGCTGATCGATACCGCCTCGTCCTACGGCGCGGCCGAGAGCGTGCTGGGAGATCTCTTGTCCGATCAGGATCGCGCCAGGATATTCCTGGCCACCAAGCTGGAGAACGACGGCGAGAAAGCCGGCACGATCGAGTTCAAGCGTTCGCTCGAGCGGCTGCGCGTTCCGTCGGTCGACCTGTTGCAGTTGCACAACGTGCAGGATCCCAACCAGAGTCTGGCGGCCTTTCGCGACTGGAAGGCCCAAGGCCTTTGCCGCTATATCGGCATCACCACCACGTTCAAACAGGATTATGCCGCCGCCGAAGCCGTCCTGCGCAGGGAAAAACCCGACTTCTTCGAGGTGGACTATTCGCTCGGCGACCGGGGGGCGGAAAAGCGGCTGCTTCCCGCCGCGGCAGAGGTCGGCGCCGCCGTCCTGACGGCGCTGCCGTTCGGGCGCAGCTCCGTATTCGCCGCCGTCCGCGGCAGGAGTGTCCCGGAATGGGCTGAAGATTTCGATGCGACGACCTGGCCGCAATTCTTCCTGAAATTCCTGCTGGGCCACGCGGCGGTGACCGCGGTCATTCCCGGCACCACCAATCCGGCCCACCTGGCCGACGACATCAGCGCCGGCCGCGGACGTTTTCCCGATGCCGGGCAACGCGAGGCGATGATCAAATTCTTCGATGGGCTTTGATGGCGGGATTACAGGATCGTTATTTGGCCCCGCGGTTTTGCCATGCTTGGCTGAAACATCGAACAAAGGGCCGGATAGCGGACGATCAGGTTTCATGAAAGTCTCTGGAGAGCAGGACATGCGCCATTCCGAAGGCGGCGGTTTCAGCCGCCGCGGGCTTTTGCAGCTCGGCTCAGTCGCGGGGCTCGGTATTGCCGCGCTGGCTGTTTCGCGGGGGGCTTCCGGCCAGAGTGCCGCGCCGCCGCTGAAAATCGGGATCATCGGATCCGGCCATATCGGCAGCACGCTGGGCACGCTCTGGGTAAAGGCTGGCCATCCCGTGATGTTCTCCTCCCGCCATCCCGAAGAGCTCACGCCCCTGGTGCAGGAACTCGGGGCGCTGGCCAGGAGCGGCGCGGTTGCGGATGCGATCGCGTTTGGCGACGTGGTTTTCCTGGCCGTGCCGTATGGCGCCTATCCGCAGATCGGCAAGGATTACGGAAGCCTGCTGTCGGGCAAGGTGGTGCTTGATGCCGGCAATGCCGTCGCCCGGCGCGACGGAGATATCACCAACGAGGTGAACGAGGAGGGCATCGGCCTCGTATCGGCCAAGTACCTTCCCGGCGCCCGCATCGTCCGCGCGTTCAACAGCATGAGCTACAAGTTCTTCGTCTCGGAAGCGAACAGGGCCGGCGAGCGCATGGCGATTCCGCTGGCAGGCGACGACAAGGAGGCGCTCGCCATCGCTTCGACGCTGGTCCGTGACGCCGGTTTCGATCCCGTCGTCGTCGGGCCGCTTTCCAGCGCCAAGGAATTCGCGCAGGGCGGTCCGCTCTACGGCCTGCAACTGACCGCGCAGGAATTGGGCAAGCGCCTCGAAGCGATGAAGTGAAGGTATCGGACTGATGGCCTTTGCCGACGCGCCGCCAGCCTCCGGGTCCGCCCTGCATCGTCTCTTGAACAGGATGATCGACGTCAGGCCCAGCGAAGTGCCGGCGCTGGGATGGTCCTGGCTCTATATTTTCTCGGTTCTTTCGTCCTATTACATCATGCGTCCGATTCGCGACCAGATGGGGGTCGCGGGCGGCGTCAATAACCTGCAATGGCTGTTCACCGGCACCCTGATCGGAATGCTGCTGCTGAACATTCCGTTTTCCTATCTGGTCAAGACCTACCCGCGCGCGAAATTCATCTCGATCTCATACCGGTTCTTCAGCGCCAACATCCTGTTGTTCGTGCTGGCGTTGTACGCCGCGACGCCGGAACAGACGGTCTGGGTCGGGCGGATCTTCTTCATCTGGACCTCGATCTTCAATTTGTTCGTGGTTTCGATCTTCTGGCAGATGATCGTCGATATCTTCACCTCCGAGCAGGGCAAGCGGCTGTTCGGCTTTATCGCCGCAGGCGCCACGCTGGGGGCAATCTCGGGCTCGGTCTTTACCGTGTCGACGGTCGAGCACATGGCGCCAGGCTATCTCATGACCGGCGCGGCGCTGATGCTGGAGGTCGCGGTGTTCTGCGTGCGCCGTCTGTCGGCTTTGTCGGACGCCCTCGCGTCACGGCCACGGAACGATCGACCGGAGATGCCGATCGGCGGAACATTGCTCGCCGGCTTCCGCGATGCGCTGTCCTCGAGCTATCTGCTGAATGTCAGCCTGTTCCTTTTGCTCTACGCGGTGACGTCGACATTCCTGTATTTCCAGCAGGCGGCCGTGGTCGGCCAAAGCTTCCAGAACCGCGCGGCGCAGACCGCGTTTTTCGCAACCGTCGACCTCGGCGTCAACCTGCTGACGCTGGGCGTGCAGCTTTTCCTGACCGGGCGCATCCTCAGGCGGTTCGGGGTCGCGACGACGCTCTCCCTGCTGCCGGTCTTCAGCATGCTGGGCTTCGGGACCGTCGCCGCGCTGCCCACGCTGTCGTCCGTCGTCGGGTTCCAGCTGTTCAGGCGCGCCGGCAATTTTGCGATCGCACGGCCGACACGCGAAGTGTTGTTCACCGTGCTTCCGCGCGAGGACCGCTACAAGGCGAAGAGCTTTATCGATACCGCCGTCTATCGGCTGGGCGATCAGATCGGGGCCTGGTCCTTTGCTCTTCTCGCCGGATTGGGTCTCGGGCTGACAAGAGTTTCGTTCGTCGCGGCGGCGATCTCGGCGGTTTGGCTGGTCAACGGCTTGTGGCTCGGACGCAGGCAAGAGGGGCTGGCGCGACAGCAGGAGGCAACGCCGGGGCTGCAGAGCTGAGGCTGCAGTAACGCTTCGAGGATGGCGCGAAGGAGCTCCCGTCGTAATCCTGAGGATTTTGCTTCGGCGGCGAAGCAGTTTGGCGCGAGCCGCAAGTCCCGCGCCGAACCAGGTCAGGTCTGAAGAGCAGTCGGTTTGGCTGTGCGGGTGAATGATTGCCTGCCCCAGAACTGGAAGCGGTCATTTCGGCGACCCGGCGGACGGATTGAACAATTGCTTGCCGTTCACTCGATACGCTCCGATTGCTTGCTGCCCCTCGGACGAAATCAGCCAGTCTGCGAACACCTTTGCGGCGGCCAGCTTTGCACCCGCGTGTTTCTGGCGATTTAATTCGATCACGTCGTATCGATTGAGCAGACGTGGGTCGCCTTCGACTGCGACGATCAGCGATCCCTTGTTGTTAAAGCTGAGCCACGTGCCACGATCCGATAGCGTGTAGGCGTCCATGGCGCTCGCGGCGTTGAGGGCTTGACCCATGCCGCCGCCGATATCTCGATACCACTTTGCTGTGTTGAGCCGATCCGGCGTCTGGCCGGCGAGTTTCCAAAGCCTCAGCTCAGCCGCGTTCGTACCGCTCTTGTCGCCGCGAGACACGAACGGTGCCGGCAAGGCGGCAATCGCCTTCAATGCCGCGACGCTGTCGCTACCGCCCTTCACATGAGCCGGATCGGCGGACGGCCCGACGATGATAAAGTCGTTCCACGCGATTTGGCGCTGGTTAGTGCCGTGGCCTTCATCCATGAACTGCTGTTCGGCCTCTGGATCGTGAACCAGCAAGAGGTCGGCGTCGCCCCGCCGCGCCGTGTCCAGGGCCTTGCCAGTGCCCTGCGCGACGACGTTGACGGTAATACCGGTTTTGGCCGTAAATTGCGGAACGATATTCGCCAGCAGCCCGGAGGCTTCGACCGAAGTGGTCGAGGCCAATACGATGGATTGCTCGGCGGCGGAACCCGCACACGGGACGGCCAGGGTCGCGGCCAGCGCCAGGACGTGTCGAAACCTGATCATATCTCGTCGCCCCCCGCCGTTCGTGCCGGCCCCGCCAATGCAAAGACCGTCGCGCTGATCGAAATGCTGATTCCTACCAGTACCGCGCCAAGAGCCAAAGCCAAGGACAGGTCGCCCTGGCTGGTTTGCAGCGCAATGGCCGTGGTCATCGTTCTCGTCAAGCCGCGAATGTTGCCGCCGACAAGGATCACCGCGCCGACTTCCGAAACCGTGCGACCAAATCCCGCCAAGACGGCTGTCACGAGATCGGCGCGGATGATCATCAAAATTTGCGGAACGGCCTGCAGTGGTGTCGCACCATCCGTGATAAGTTCGTCGCCGTAGCGCGCCCAGGCCCTCTCGCTGGCGCGATGCACGAGCGCCATGATAATCGGGATTGCAAGGATCGTTTGCGCGATCACCATGGCGGTCGGGGTGAAGAGCAGGGCGAGCGAGCCCAAAGGCCCGGAACGCGAAAGGACGAGATACAGCACGAGGCCGACGACGACTGGCGGCAATCCGAAGAACGCGTTGATCAAAACGACTACCAGTCGGCGCCCTGGAAACCGGAAGATCGCAAGGGCGGTTCCGATGGGCAAGCTTATGGCAGTAGCGGCGGCCGTCGCCGCCAAGCTGACGCTGATCGAAAGTGCGACGATCCCAAGGAAGTTATGCAATTCGCTGATGGTGGTGCTCTTGCGAGTCGCCGTTGTGGTAACCGCGCGATGCGGAGTATTGCTGAATTTGCGAAGGCTTCAACATGGCGACGGATGACATATGGCTTTCAAATGCGCGGGCCGAAGCACGGTTTGCATAGCTCCGATCCAGGCAATAGCGGCGCTCGGTGTCTCCGGCGGTATGGCGTGATCCGCGAGGAGCTTGTGTAACGCAGCCGCTTGCGCACTGCCAGGGAAAAAGGTCGTCGCTTGGCTATTATTCTTTGCAACGCAGCCTTGAGCGAGGCGTCTGGATTGGTCTCCACGTCAAGGCGGAGATGAAGATCTACCGCGAGCAGCCGTTGGGTCTGGTACGATCGATCATTCGCGCCAATGGCGTCGATGAGGCCGTGCGGATAGCAGACGACACTGACCATGGATCGGCTGCGGCCGTGTCCGGGCGGGAGATCACCAGCGCGCGGGCCGTTGCCAGGCGGATTCAGCGCGGAATTTGCCATATCAACGATGCAACCGTCGCCGACGACGCGCAAATCCCGCTCGGCGGCATGAAGGCCGGCGTTTACGGCCGCTTTGGCGGCAAAGCCGTGATCAACGAATTCACCGACTTCAGGTGGATCGCGATCGCAGGGCCGCAGCATTATCCATTCCGAAGGAGCAATTGGTTTCCCGGCTTCAGCCGCATCGCCGCCCCCGCTCAACGGTCAGCGGTTGAAAAGTGGAAGTCCAAGCCGGTTTCTTGCTCTCTGCCTCTCTGCCTCTCTGCCGATTGACCGGCGGCTGCGGGCTGTTGTCCAACAGGGAAATCGCCTTGTCCGGGAGCGAAATATCGCGGTCGGGTCTGGCCCGCAAGCGTCTCAGGCGCGGTGTTCCGCCACTTGCGCGATGTCGGGCGTGGTCATAGGTTCGACCCCGGTGCGGCGTTCGCGCCAAAACTCCTTGGAGGATGCAATGACCTGGAAGACTCCCAAAATCGTCGAAGTGCCGGTGGGCATGGAAATCAACATGTACGCCTGCGCGGCGCGCAAGTAGACCGCGTCGAAACGACCGGCCCGGCTCGATCGGCATTCCTTGCATCGAGCCGTGGCAGGCGTGCTGCCGACGACGTCAGCGAATTTCACCGACGTCAAATTGCCCTTCGGACGGCCAGGCGAATCCAACCGGGCCCATGGGCGGGTATCCGAAGTCCCGGTACCGCGCCGTCAGCTTTCGCAACCTTACCCTGAGATTCGCGCGCCCGGAGCTTGATCGGGAAGAACGCACGCCGGCCGGCATGGCAGGCTGATATCCGCCGGTCGCGCCGAACCGGAAGTTCTACTCGCAAGCAATGTCCGTGGACATGCTGCCGTGCTGCGCCTTGTGGATGGCGGACGGAACCACGCCGAAATACCTGCGGAATACGCGGCTGAAGTGCGACGAGCTGGAAAAGCCCCACGAAAATGCCACGTCGGTGATGGTTTTTCCGGCCTGGGTCTCGAGCTCCTCGCGGCAATGCTGCAACCTCGCGTGCTGGATATAGTCGCTGATGGTGGTGCCGCGGTTGCTGAACAGCATGTGCAGATAGCGCTTGGTGCAGTTCAGCGCCGCCGAGATCTGGTCGATGGAGAGATCCGGGTCGCGCAGATGCTCGCGGATGAAGTACTGCGCCCGGACATACATCGCCTCGGGCCCGACACGGTCGAACATCGCGTCGGGTTCGCGCAGCGGCAGCAGCAGCAGGTCGATCAGCGAGTCGGCCACCCCGATCGCATTGTTCGGCGACAGCTTGGTGGCTTCGCCGAACGCGGCATGGACGAAGTCATAGGCGATCCGGCCGGTGCCGGTGCGCGCCGAGAGCTTGCATGCGGCCATCCTGGCGAGGCGGAAGCCGCGTTCCTGCAGCAGCTCCTTCGGCACGATGACGACCTCATGTCGCGTCAGCATCGGGCTGACGATCGTGTGCGGACAGGATACGTCGTAGGCGAGACAGTCGCCGGGAACCAGCTCGATGCGGCGGCCACCCTGCTCGAAATGCGAGATTCCGTAAGTCTGAAAATAAATCTTGACGAACGGGTGACCGCCCAGCTTTGCGCGGCCGGCGGTGTGCGCAAGCCGATGCTGACTCGCCTCGATCTGGCACAGCTTCAGCTTCGAAACCGTGGTGTAGTTGATCCGGCCCTCGAACGAAGAAGCCTGCAGCGGGTCGATGTCAAAATGGCCGCAAAGATCGGTCAGCGCATCTGACCAACATTGGATCTGCTTCTTCGGCACCAATCCGGAGGTGTTGAGTGAGCGGACGTCGGACATTATCCAGCCACCAATTCGAGATCAGAAACATGACCGCCTGCCGCAAGAGGCATCCAGTCATGATAGCAGCGAGTTTAACTCAATTTAAGGCGGTCGTAGGGATTTGCGCACCGAGCTTCCTGACATCCCTTTGATAATCCTCCGACTTAGTTTCGGCGCCGTCAAGGGGGACCTCAACCGTGGGTCGCGTTATCGTCCAGCGGTGGGCCAGAACGGCTGACGCATTGCAGCATCGAGGCGGCCGCCCGGGGAAATCATCGATGCCGGTTAAAAAAAGCGTCGTGTTTCGCTTTCGCGCAAGGGCATTTCGCTCTTGGGCAAGTTTGCCGGCTCCGGACCGGGTAGGGATACCAACGAAGAAAATCGGAAAAGTGGGCCGTTTTTACGGAACCCTTCGCTCACAACTGGGAGGATTCACAATGCGCAAGGTGGTACTCGCTACGAGTGTTGGCCTGATGGCCATGCATGGGTCGGCTTCGCGTGCCGACGAGGCGTTGGAGAAGCTGGCCAAGGATCCCAAGCAATGGGTCATGCAGCAGGGTGACGACGCCAATACGCGTTTCTCGAAGCTCAATCAGATCAACGCGTCCAACGTCAAGAAGCTGCAGGTGGCCTGGACGTTCTCGACCGGCGTGCTGCGCGGGCACGAGGGCGGTCCGCTGGTGGTCGGCGACGTGATGTACGTCCATACCCCGTTCCCGAACACGGTCTATGCGCTCGACCTGAACAACGAGGGCAAGATCCTCTGGAAATACGAGCCGCGGCAGGATCCGAACGTGATTCCGATCATGTGCTGCGACACCGTCAATCGCGGCGTGGCCTATGCCGACGGCAAGGTGTTCCTGCACCAGGCCGACACCACGCTGGTCGCGCTCGACGCCAAGACCGGCGCCAAGATCTGGTCGGTGATGGACGGCGAGGCCGGCAAGGGCCAGTCCGGCACCGATGCGCCGTTCGTCTACAAGGACAAGGTCCTGGTGGGCGTGTCCGGCGGCGAATTCGGCGTTCGCGGCTGGGTCAGCGCCTACAACATCAAGGACGGCAAGCTGGCCTGGCGCGGCTATTCGGAAGGTCCGGACTCCGACACGCTGATCGATCCGGTCAAGACCACGTCGCTCGGCAAGCCGGTGGGGCCGGATTCCTCGACCTCGACCTGGCAGGGCGACCAGTGGAAGATCGGCGGCGGCGCCACCTGGGGCTGGTATTCCTACGATCCCGAACTGAACCTGGTCTATTACGGCTCCGGCAATCCCTCGACCTGGAACCCGGTGCAGCGTCCCGGCGACAACAGGTGGTCGATGTCGATCTGGGCGCGCGACCTCGACACCGGCAAGGTCAAATGGATCTACCAGATGACGCCGCACGACGAGTGGGACTATGACGGGGTCAACGAAATGATCCTGACCGACCAGAGCATCGGCGGCCAGCCGCGCAAGCTGCTGACCCATTTCGACCGCAACGGCTTCGGCTACACGCTTGATCGCGCCACCGGCGAATTGCTGGTTGCGGAAAAATTCGATCCGGTGGTGAACTGGGCGACCAAGGTCGACATGGACAAGTCGTCGAAGACCTATGGCCGTCCGCTGGTGGTGGATGCCTATTCGACCCAGCATGGCGGCGAGGACCACAACTCCAAGGGCATCTGCCCGGCGGCGCTCGGCACCAAGGACGAGCAACCCGCGGCCTACAGCCCGGAGACGCAGCTGTTCTATGTCCCGACCAACCATGTCTGCATGGACTATGAGCCCTACAAGGTGGCCTATACGGCCGGTCAGGCCTATGTCGGTGCCGCCGTGGCGATGTATCCGCCCAAGGGCGACAGCAATATGGGCAACTTCATCGCCTGGGACGGCAAGGCCGGCAAGATCGTGTGGTCGGACAAGGAGCAGTTCTCGGCCTGGGGCGGCGCCCTGGCCACGGCCGGCAACGTGGTGTTCTACGGCACGCTGGAGGGCTATCTGAAGGCGGTCGACGCCAAGACGGGCAAGGAGCTCTACAAGTTCAAGACCCCGTCGGGCATCATCGGCAACGTCATGACCTACGAACATGGCGGCAAGCAGTACGTCGCGGTGCTTTCCGGCGTCGGCGGCTGGGCCGGCATCGGTCTGGCGGCCGGCCTGCTGCAGCCCGAAAACGCCGCCGCCTGGCATGGCGCGGTCGACCAGGGCAAGCTGCCGTCCAAGGAAAAGACGGTGGATACCGCGGGCCTCGGTGCGGTCGGCGGCTATGCGGGCCTGGCGTCCTACACGTCTCTGGGCGGGACGTTGACCGTGTTTGCGCTGCCGACCGAATAGGGGCGACGCCGCGGTTGAGTGACGATAAATCGGCGCGCCGCTGTCTCGCTGCGCGCCGATGTTTTTTCAAATGCTGCCCGGGGATGTTTGACGTGAGTATCAGTGACTGGAAATTCGCACTCGTCGTTGTGGCGGGTGTGCTGGCCGGCGGGACCGCTTGCGCCGATGGATCGGGCGATCCGGCCGTCGCCTCATCCGACAACGGCAAATATGCCGACAAGGATGGCAATCCGACCTACAGGATAAGTCCGGACGGGACCGTCGACTGGTACACCTTCTCCGGCTTCCGCCGCTATCATTCCGACTGCCACGTCTGCCATGGCCCCAACGGCGAGGGATCGAGCTATGCGCCGGCGCTGGCCAACTCGCTGAAGACCATGAGCTATGCCGACTTCGTCAACGTCGTCACCAACGGCCGCAAGAACGTCGACGCCGCCAATGACAAGGTGATGCCGTCGTTCGCGTCCAACGTCAACGTGATGTGCTATCTCGACGACATCTATGTGTATCTGCGCGCCCGCGCCAACGACGCCATTCCGGGGGGCCGTCCGCCCTCGCACGAGGACAAGCCAGAAGCGGCCAAGCAGGCCGAGGAAAGCTGCACGGGGATCAAATGACGGGGTGGGAAATTCGTTGGCGGGCGTCGCGCGGATGAAGATATTTTTTCGATGTTGAAGAGCGCAGGAGGATAGCATGAAGACACGCGCCGCAGTCGCGTTCGAGGCGAACAAGCCGCTCGAAATCGTCGAACTCGATCTGGAGGGCCCCAAAGCGGGCGAGGTCCTGGTCGAGATCAAGGCGACGGGCATTTGCCACACCGACGCCTATACGCTCGACGGCCTCGACAGCGAGGGAATTTTCCCCTCGATCCTCGGCCATGAAGGTGCCGGCATCGTCCGCGAGGTGGGGCCGGGCGTCGCCTCGGTGAAGCCGGGCGACCACGTGATCCCGCTCTACACGCCGGAATGCCGCCAGTGCAAAAGCTGCCTGAGCCAGAAGACCAATCTGTGCACCGCGATCCGCGCCACCCAGGGCAAGGGGCTGATGCCCGACGGCACCTCGCGCTTCAGCCACAAGGGCAAGACCATCTTCCACTACATGGGCTGCTCGACGTTTTCCAATTTTACCGTGCTGCCGGAGATTGCGGTCGCCCGGATCCGCCCCGACGCGCCGTTCGACAAGAGCTGCTACATCGGCTGCGGCGTGACCACCGGCGTCGGCGCGGTGGTCAATACCGCCAAGGTGACGCCGGGCGCCAACGTGGTCGTGTTCGGCCTCGGCGGCATCGGGCTCAATGTCATCCAGGGCGCGCGGATGGTCGGCGCCGACAAGATCATCGGCGTCGATCTCAACGATGCCAAGGAGGAATGGGGCCGCCGCTTCGGCATGACGCATTTCGTCAACCCGAAAAAGGTCGACGGCGATATCGTCCAGCACCTGGTCCAACTGACCGACGGCGGCGCCGACTTCACCTTCGACTGCACCGGCAATACCACCGTGATGCGGCAGGCGCTGGAAGCCTGTCACCGCGGCTGGGGCGTATCCGTCGTGATCGGGGTGGCGGAAGCCGGCAAGGAAATCGCCACACGGCCGTTCCAGCTCGTCACCGGCCGGGTCTGGAAGGGCACCGCGTTCGGCGGCGCGCGCGGCCGCACCGACGTGCCGAAAATCGTCGATTGGTACATGAACGGCAAGATCGAGATCGACCCGATGATTACCCATGTCCTCAAGCTCGAGGAGATCAACAAGGGCTTCGATCTGATGCACGAAGGCAAGTCGATCCGCTCGGTCGTCGTGTTCTAAAAGCGCGTTGCAAATCAAAAACGTCACACACAAGGAGGATAGGCCAATGACTGTTCATATCCACCCATCGGTAGACAGCGGCGTAAAGAAAGGTTCGGGCAGCTTTGCCGGCGGCACCCTGGTCTGCAAATGCAAGGACAGGCCGGTCAAGGTCGGCATCAAGGGCGACGTCGCCCACAATCACGCCTGCGGCTGCACCAAGTGCTGGAAGCCGGAGGGTGCCGCCTTTTCGGTGGTCGCGGTGGTTCCGCGCGACAACGTCACGGTTCTTGAGAACGGCGACAAGCTTCATGTGGTCGACGCCTCGGCGGCGATCCAGCGGCACGCCTGCAAGGTCTGCGGCACGCATATGTACGGCCGCATCGAGAACAAGAACCACCCGTTCTATGGCCTCGACTTCATCCATCCCGAACTGTTCGCCGAAGGCGGCGGCTGGGCGGCTCCGGGATTTGCGGCATTCGTATCTTCGGTGATCGAATCCGGCGTCGATCCTGCCGAGATGGGCGGGATCAGGTCGCGTCTCAAGGAACTCGGGCTCGAGCCCTATGACTGTCTGTCGCCGCCGCTGATGGATGCGATCGCCACCCATGTGGCGAAGTCCAAGGCCAAGGCGGCCTGAGCGGGCCGGCCCAGCGCAGGCATCAGCCCCGGCGGCGCTCGCCGCGGCTGGTGCCTGCAGCCCTTAGCATCGATCCGTCTGCCATCTTCGCGTCGTTGGTTTGACCGCGATCGCAGCATCACGCGCCGCACCCGGGCAGAGCCGGCGCGGCCTTGCCGCCCGGCGGTTCAGGGGATATCGATCGGAGCCGGCATTGCGTTGCGGTCGATCAGGGCATTCTGACCGAGTAGCGTGTCGCGTATGGCGGCCGGATCGATCGCGCCGCTCTGCGCAAGGGCGGCGGCGGCCACGCCCGCAGCCTGCCCGGTGGCAAAAGCGGTTCCCATGACGCGGATCGAGGCTCCGGCCTGGCGATCGCCATCCGCGGTACGTCCGGCCGCGAACAGGTTCGGCGTGTCAACGCTCATCAGACACCGCAAGGGTATGTCGTAGGCTCCGCCGTCCGGCGGCAATTGCATGGTGCTCTCGAACGTCTTGCGATCGTGCCATTCGACTCCCCAGGCGCCGAGCGCAATGGTGTCGTCGTGCCGGACGTCATTCTCGACGTCCTTCCACATGAGTTGTCGCACCGAATCGATATGACGAGACTCCCGCGTTCCGAAGTCGGGACCGGTGGATACCAGATAGGCGCTCTCGCAGCCTGGAATCGTGCGGATGGCATCGAGATAGGCCCAGGCCTGCTCGCGCCCGGACATCTCGGCGCGGGTCAGGCTGGCGCCGTCCCTGGGATCATAGTCGGCGGAGGCCAGATAGCATACGACGTCGCCGGAGCCGGGCAGGCGGGCGACAACGCTCCGCTCCTTGGTCATCGGGCCGACGCCGCGGGTCCGTGCGGCCTGAACCGCGCGCGATATCGCCTCGGCGGAGACCTCGACACCGGATGCGATGCCGCCAAACCGGGTGCCGAGCGTACCGAGATTGACCGCGCCGTGATTGCCGTAGCGTGTCGATGCTCCGGCGAAGCAGGCGAGGTCGCAGTCGCCGGTGGCATCGACGAACGCCTTGCCGTACAGCCGATGGGCGCCACCGTGATCGTGATAGGTCACCGCGGCGATGCGGCCGCCGTCGCGTTCGGCGCTGCCGACAAAGGCGTGAAGCAGCACGTCGACATGGCTTTCCCGGCAGACCTCGTCGAGCGCGCGTTTGGTCGCCTCGGGATCGATCACCACGAACACGCCGCGGTGACGGCGAGGGCTGCTGATGCCGCCGAGGCGCCGCAACTTGCCGACGACCTCTTCGGCCACGCCGAACACGGCTTGTCGCGGGCGCTGCCCCAGCGTGTAGAGACCGCAATAGGTGAGAACGTTGCGCATCGTCGATGCTCCGCCGAGGCAGCCTGCGCTCTCGATCAGCAGCGTCCGCGCACCGGTCCGGCCGGCACCGACGGCAGCCGCCACGCCGGCGCTTCCGCCGCCGACGACGATGACATCGTAACGTTCGGGCTGTTCAGGCATGCGGGTTCTCCAGGTAGTCTGGGCGCGTGCGAGAGGCGGCATTGGCGAACAGCCGCCCGGACTCACTGAACCCGAATGTTGTTCTTTTCGATCACCGGTCCCCAGCGATCGAGTTCCTGTTTGATGACCGCGCGGAATTCATCGGACGTGTCGGCGACCGGCTCCATGTAGAGCGCTGCCAGTTTCTCACGAACCGCCGGCTCGGCCACGATCTCGACCACGGCGGCGCGGAGTTTCTGCTGGATCGCCGCGGGGGTATTTGCCGGCGCAACCAGGCCCACCCAGGCCCCGGCTTCAACGCCATCGACGCCGCTCTCCCGCAGGGTCGGCAGATCGGGCAGCAATGCCGAACGCGTCGCGCTGGTCACCGCCAGCATCTTCAACAGGCCGGCCTGCGCCTGCGGCGCCACCGACGCCGCAGGAAGCACGGACATCTGAACGTCGTTTCGGGTCAGCGCGGTCACCACGTTTGGCGATCCGGCGTAGGCGATATGTTCCGGATGGGCGTCGCTATGCGCGGCTATCGCCGCCATCGCCAGATGCGAAAGCGATCCATAGCCGATCGATCCATAATTCAGTTTCGCGGAATCCGTTTTCAGCACCCTGGCAAAGGATGCAAAATCCTTCACGCCCAGCTCATTGCTTACCACCAGCACGCTGGGCTGGGTGGCCACGATGGTGATGAAGGCGAGATCCCTGGCAGGATCGTAGGGCAGCTGCCTGAACAGCAACGTGTTGAGTGCGAGCGGCCCCACGATCGACAGGCCGATCGTGTAGCCGTCCGCTTGCGATTTGGCGATGGCGTCGGTACCGGTATTGCCGCTGGCGCCGGGCTTGTTCTCCACGATGAAGGCAGCGCCGAGCTTTGCCTGCAACCGGTCGGCGAGGATGCGGGCGAGGGTGTCGGGCGTCGACCCCGCCGCAAACGGCACGATGCAGCGGACCGCGCGCGCCGGCCAGGTCTGCGCCTGAGCCGCCGAGGTCGTGAGCATGGCGACGAGCGCCGCGAATAGGGAAAGCGTTTTCATCTGGGGACCCGATGTGGAAGTGCAAGTTGCGGGAGGCTGATCAGTCCGGTTGCGTCATGAAGCCATCGAAGAAGGCCGCAAGCTGCGCATATCCGTCGAGCGGAAGAACGTGGGCGACGTACTGGTCGGGTCGCACCACCACCATGCAGCCGCGCCGGCGATCGATGCCACGCATGGTGAAGATGTCATGGCCGCTCCTGAGGTCGGGGCAGAACATCTTTTCATAATCGCAAAGACCGTAACGGCCCTTTCGCGGCAGAAGCAGCGACGGCATGACGCCGATCGCGAGCTCGCGATGACCTTGCTGGAAGATCGCCCGGACATCAATCACCGAGTCGATATCTTCGCTCGGCAAAGTGTACTTCCTGACCGGCGAGGCCTCTGCTTCGGCAAGAAATTCGCAGAGGGCGCGGATACCGGAGTTGGGCGCCGTGGGATCCTCCGCCCCGGAAAAGGCAAAGATGCGCCAGCGGCCATCCGCCTTGACGGCGTGACCAAGATGGATCGGCCTGGCGTCCGCGAGGCGAATGACCGGCGCGGAATGAAAGCGCGTGCCGATCGTGAGACCTTCGGCCAGCTGCTGGCAGGCCGGCTCCCCTGACAGCATCGAGCGACGATAATGGGTCGCGGTCCCGGCCGTGTAGCGGCCATGCCTGACGAAATAGCGCTGGGTCTCGACCGGATCGAACGCCTTGCCGTCCCCGGCCGCCGTCGATTTCGAGGCGGAACCGAGCACCTCGGCCCACTCGCGATCGAAGTCGATCAATTCCTTGGCGACGGCCTGGCGTTCGGCCGAATAGGTGTGCAGCAGGCGAGGCGTGCAGCGCTTGCGCAGCACCGCAGCCAGCTTCCAGCCGAGATTGAAGCCGTCCTGCATGGAGACGTTCATGCCCTGGCCGGCTTTCGGGCTGTGGGTGTGGCAGGCGTCGCCGGCAATGAACACGCGGGGCAGGCGTTCGCTGTCCTGTTCGGGCACGTCATCGAACTTGTCGCACAGGCGCTGGCCGATCTCGTAGACCGACCACCAGGCCACCTCCTTCACCTCGATGGTATGCGGCCTGAGAATCCGCCGCGCCGCCGCCACCAGATCGTCGGAGGTGATATTGCGATCTGACACACGTTCGCCGACATCGAGCTGGCCCATCTCGACATACAGCCGAAACAGATAGCCGCCCTCGCGGGGAATGATCAGGATGCTGCCGTCTTGCGCGGACTGGATCAGGGATTTGAAGCGGACATCGGGAAAGTCGGTGACGGCCAGCACGTCCATCACGCCCCATGCGTGATTGGCGGAGTCGCCGTGCAGCGCGCGCCCGATGCACTTGCGGACCGCGCTGCGCGCGCCGTCGCAGCCCACCACGTAGCGGGCCTTGATCGTCTCGACCTGCCCCTGGTGCGCCGCATCGAGGCGCTCGAGCCTGGCGGTCACCCGGTGCGGATCGTCATCGGCGCCGGCGGCCGCCGCGTCGAGCTCGAGATCGGTGAGGCGCCGGGCGTAATGCGGCTCCAGCCGTGCCGGCGATTTGCGCATGACGTCAAGGTAGAAATCATGCACCCGCGCCTGGTTCAGAACGACATGCGGAAACTCCGACAGCCCGTCTTCGGTGTCCTGCACCCGTCCGCTGCGGACGATGTTCTCGCGCTGCGTGCCGTCAGGTTTCCAGAATGTCGTCTCGTTGATCCAGCAGGCTTCCTTCAGCACGCGCTCGCTGAAGCCAAAGGCCTCGAACATCTCCATGGTGCGGCAGGCGACGCCGTCGGCCTGGCCGCGGAGCAGCGGGCCCGGCTTCTGTTCGACGATGCAGGTCTTGATGTCGGAAAAGGCGGCGAGTTGCGCGGCCAGCGTCAGCCCGGCGGGCCCGCAGCCGACGATCAGGACGTCGACCTCCTGCGGCACAGGGCCGGGGCTTCCCGGCGCCGGATGGCGCTGCGCCGGGTCCGAAATCTCTGGGTCGCCGGGTTGGAATCCGTTCAGGTGAAATTGCACGAAATCTCCCCTCTCTGACGGGCCTTCCGGGCGGGGCGCAATGCGTCGAAGCACGGCGCCAAATCGCCGGGGCACTTGATCAGCATGCTGATTATCAGTATGCTTGTCAAGTGTGCGGCCGGCAGGAGAATGCATTGACCGACAATCTTGACAAGCCCGGGCACCTGGCGCGGCGCTTCCAGCAGATCGCGGTGGCGATCTTTCATGCCGAGGTCGAGGAGGCCGGCTTCGACCTCACGCCCGTGCAGTATGCCGCGCTCGCCACAATCACGGCACATCCCGGAATCGATCAGGCGACACTTGCCGGTCTGATCGCCTACGACCGCACCACCATTACCGGGGTGGTGGATCGGCTGGTGCTGAAAGGCTTGCTGCTGCGCCAGGCCAACAGCCGCGACAGGCGGATCCGCGAGTTGCAGGTCACCGACGAGGGACGGCGGATCCTGAGCGGAATCGAGCCGGCGGTCGAGGCCGCGCAGCGGGTCATGCTGCGGGGCCTGAACGCGGACGAGGCCGACCAATTCCTGCGGCTTTTGCGCAAGACCATCGCGGCGAGCAACGAACTCAGCCGGGCGCCGCTGCGGGAGGCCGCAACGGATGCGGCAAAGAAGAAAATAGCCCGGCCGAGAAGCTGAACTCGCTGCCGGCGGCGGGTCCGAACATGACGATACGATCATTAAATCGGCGACAAGCCCTCCGGAAGGCCATCAACCCGGAATGATCCGCAGGATGGCGATGGAGCTATCGCAAAAAGCCACCATGCCGCGGAGCCGAATCTCATCGTTGCGCCGGCGAGCTATCGATGGATCATCCTGCTCGTCGCCTGGATGTGATCAGCTTCGTTGATCACCTGGCGTGGCTCGCTCTGCATGGTGTTTGTGAGGGAGCGGCGGCGCCATCCTGACAGCACGGCTCCCGTGAGAGACTGGACGATGGCTGAAAAGTGAATGCGATCGGCATTTAGGCGTGGCCGTGGTGGCCATGTTGTGCAACTAGATGACCCACGCCGGCCAGAGTCGTCCAACCCGGTCATAACGCGGTGGACGTGCGTCTGATACCCGGAGATCCGGCAGAACCTTGAACCAGCATACCCAGCTTCGAGCTGAACCCGGCGCTCCCTCTCGGGGTCGCCAGCTGTCAGCCCGCTCATCCCGACAGGACGGCGCTACCCGTGACCGACATTCAATCTCAACGACAATTCTCGCTCTCCAAGGACAAGATCCGGGTTCTGCTGCTCGAGGGCGTCAACGACAGCGCGCTGCACACGCTGACCACCGCCGGCTATTGCAGCGTGACGCGGCTGTCGAAGGCGCTCGATGGCGAAGCGCTGAAGGAAGCCATCAAGGGCGTGCACCTGCTCGGCATCCGGTCGCGCAGCCAGATCACCGCCGACATCCTGGAGGCCGCGGACCGGCTGATCGCGATCGGCTGCTTCAGCGTCGGCACCAACCAGGTGGATGTCGACGCCGCCCGCCGCAACGGGGTGCCGGTCTTCAATGCGCCTTTCTCCAATACGCGAAGCGTGGCGGAACTGGTGATCGGCGAGATCGTCTTCCTGCTGCGCCGGGTCGTTTCGCGGTCCAACGCCGCCCATGAGGGCCGCTGGGACAAGTCCGCGACCGACAGCCACGAGGTCAGGGGAAAGACGCTCGGCATCGTCGGTTACGGCAACATCGGCTCGCAGCTTTCCTATCTTGCCGAAGCCATGGGCATGCGGGTGGTGTTCTACGACCATACCGACAAGCTTCGCCACGGCAACACCGAGCCGACCGCCACGCTGCATGAGCTATTGGCGCAGAGCGACGTCGTCAGCATGCATGTGCCGGAAACCGCGGCGACGCAGGGAATGATCGGGCGCGCCGAGATCCAGGCGATGAAGCCGGGCGCCTATTTCATCAACAACAGCCGCGGCAGCGTCGCCGACCTCGACGCGCTCGCCGATGCGCTGCGCGAGGGCAGGCTGCGCGGCGCCGCGGTCGATGTCTTTCCGGTCGAGCCGGGTTCGAACAAGGAACGCTTCGAGTCGCCGCTGCAGGGACTGGACAATGTCATCCTGACGCCGCATGTCGGCGGTTCGACCGAGGAGGCGCAGGAACGCATCGGCGCCGAGGTCGCGCGCAAGCTGGTCGACTACAGCGACACCGGATCGACCATGGGCGCGGTCAATTTTCCCCTGGTGCAATTGCCGCCGCGACCGTCCGGCACGCGCTTTATCCAGGTTCAGCGCAACGTTCCCGGCATGCTCGGCCGGCTCAACGAAGTGCTCGCGCGCCACGCCGTCAATATCGCCGCGCAATACTACGAGACCCATGCCGACGTCGGCTATGTGGTGCTGGACGCGGACGCCTCGGCGGCGGATAGCCAGCTGGTTCTGGCCGACATCCGGTCGCTGGAAGGCACCATCCGGGCGCGATTGCTCTACGAGCACAAGGCCTGATTGGAAAGGCTCTGCCGCCTTCCGCGGTGCCGGCTCCGGCGGCGGCTGAGGTTCCCGGCGCGCGCGGCAGCATGTCGGTCAAATCCAATTCGGCAAAAAAGCATGCAGCATGTGGGGTCATTGGCCGCGCCTCGCGGCCGACCGCCCGGCGGTCGCGGCAGTTTATAAATACCCCTGTCCCATCTCCTCCGCAAATTTCGCAGGCCCTCCCTCCCAGGTCAAACGTCCGTGGTCCAGAACGTAGACGCGATCGGCATGGGGCAATGCGAAGGTGACGTTCTGCTCTCCGAGCAAAAGCGTGATTGGCGTGGTCTTGCGCAATTCACCCAGGGCTTTTGAAAGCTGCTCGATGACGACCGGCGCCAGCCCCAGCGTCGGCTCATCGAGGATCAGCAGCGCGGGGTTCATCATCAGGGCCCTGGCGATCGCCAACATCTGCTGTTCGCCGCCCGAAAGGGTACGGGCGGCCTGGCTTTGCCGCGAAGCCAGGATCGGAAACAGCCCGAACAGCATTTCAAGTTGCCTGGCCCGCGCATTCGCCGGCAGAAGGTGACCGCCGAGGTCGAGGTTCTCGCGCACGCTCATGGTTCCGAACAACTCGCGCGATTCCGGGCACTGGACCACGCCGGCGCGCGCAATCTCGCCGGCCGACTTATTGCGCAGGTCATCATCGCGAAAGCGAATTGTGCCGGAATAAGGTACCGGGCCGGACACGGTGTTGAACAATGTGGTCTTGCCGGCGCCGTTCAATCCGACGATCGAAACGCACTCACCCTGCCTCACGAAAAGCCCGATTTTATCAAGCGCTTGCGCCTTGCCGTACAGCACCCGGACTTGCTCGATTTGCAGCAGGGACGGCGCATCGGCTGTAACTCTCGAATTTTGACCAATCGGCTGCAGTTCTCCGCCCAGGTAGACGCGGCGAACCGTCTCGTTGGACATCACCTCTTCGGCGTTGCCTCGCGCAATGGGCTCGCCGAGATACATGGCGAGCACACGGTCGGCGAGCGCCGCAATGCTGCGGACGCTGTGGTCGACCAGCAACACGGCGCGACCCTCGTCACCGAGTGCACGGATCAGCTCTGAAAATGCGGCGATTTCCGTCAGCGTCAGCCCGGCGAAGGGCTCGTCGATCAGGACGACTTTAGGGTCGCGGGCGATTACCTTTGCCAGCTCCATTCGACGCAGGTCCGCAAAGGGAAGAGTCCCGGGGCGGCGGTCGATCGCGTGGCCGAGTCCCACACGTTTGGCGATCGAACGCGCATTCCTGTCGACTTCCGGACCCGTCGCGAGCCGCAGCAAGGAATCGGGAAGCAGCGCAAGCTTTATGTTCTCCAGCACGGTTTGCCGGTGCAGCGGACGCGAATGCTGAAACATGATCGTTATGCCGGCCCGGGCAATGCGGTGCGGCGGCAGACCCGCGAGATCCTCGCCATTGAGCCTGATCGTGCCGCCGCTCGGTCGTTCCACCCCCATGATCAGCTTCATGGCGGTGGATTTGCCGGACCCGTTGGGTCCGATCAGCCCGAGAATTTCGCCGGCATGAAGATCGAAGCTCATACCGTTGACCGCGACCAGACCGCCGAACCGTTTGCGCAGGTCGCGTACCTCGAGAACCGGGCGCGAGCTCATTCGCGTGTCCCCGCCCGCAGGGCGAAGCCCAGGATGCCGTCCGGGAGCAGCAGGATGACGGCGAGCGCGACGGCGGAGACGACAAAGGTGTTGAGCTGGCCGAGCGGGCGCAGGAATTCGGTGGCCACGATCAAGAACACCGCGCCGATCGCCGCGCCTACGATGGTCCTTCGGCCGCCGAGAATGGCGGCAATGATGATCTGGACCCCGATCGAAATATCGATCACGGTATCGACCGAGGCCGCCCCCATGTAGAAAATCAGCATCGCGCCCGCCAGGCCGGACAACAACGCGCTGATGCAGAACGCCGCCACCTTGTGCTTGGTGACGTTGAAGCCGAGCACCGCCGCTTCAACAGGATCCTGGCCGCTGGCCTGCAGGATCAATCCGATCGCTGAATTCGCAATCCGGGTCAAAAGGACCGCGGAAACGACCAGAAAGCCAAGCGCATAGTAGTAGTTCGTCGTGGCGTCGATCGACAGGACGTCAAAGACGGTCATGCCGATTTCGCCGCCGGTGAATTTGGCAAAGATGACGATGGCATTCTGCAGCAGGAGGACGGCCACCAGGGTCACCAGTCCGAAATAAGGTCCGCGCAGTCGCAGCGCCGGTACCGCAAGCAGAACGCCGCCGAACAGGGCCGTGCACGCCGCGGCTACCAGGCACAGCGGTATCGGCAAGTGATATTGATTGTTCAGGATGGCCGCCGAATAAGCTCCGAGCCCGATCAGGAAGGTCGGGCCAAAATTGACCTCGCCGGCGAACCCGAACAGCAGGTCCCAGCTCATCGCAAAGACGCCGAAGTAATAGGCGCCGGTCAGGACGCTCAGAAGGTAGGCGGACAGCCACAACGGCAGCAGCGACGCCACTACGGCGGCGCCGATCGATATCCAGAACAGGCGCGATCTCACAAGGGAGTGCATCGCGCCTATCTCCGTCCCAACAGGCCCTGCGGACGTGCATAAACCACCATCACGAGCAGGATCAACGCCGGAATTGGCCGCAGGGTCGGTGCGATCAGGTACGCGGTGGCGGTCTCGAGATATCCGACCACATAGGCTGCGATCAGCGAGCCCGACACGCTGCCAAGGCCGCCGAGGACGACAATGGAAAATGCGCTTGCGGTCAGTTGTCCGGCATTGCCGGTGCTGACCCCGAGGAAGGAGGCGAGCAGAACGCCGGCAATGCCGGCAAGCACGCCGTAGATCCCCCATACCAGCCAGTAGATATGGGAAAGCTCGTATCCGAGGAGCGTCAGTCCGCGAGGATTGATGGAGGCGGCGAGCAGGGCCTTGCCGGCGCCGGTACGGTTTACGAAAAGCCACAGCAGGGCGATCGCCAGCCAGCAGACCAGGGCAATGAGCATCTCATTGGACGGCGTGCGCACCCCGAGGATATCGGTAACGCCCGCGATGAGGGGACGCATGGTCACGGGGTTGTCGGAAAAGAGATAGGCCATCCCGACCTGTATCATGATGCCCCACAGCAGGGTGCCGGTCAGGACGAAGATCTCGGTTTCTTCTTTCGAGATGGTCCGTGACCGCTGGATCGGCCTCACCACGATGAAATAGGTGAGATAGGCCAGCGCTACGGCGGAAGCTACGCCTGCGACCGATCCGAAATATGTTCCGAGGCCGAGATCACCCGCTGCGTACCAGCCGACCAGCGCCGCGACCACCATGATGGCGCCGTGCGAGAGGTTCAGTACGCCCGACACCCCGAAAATCAGCGTGAATCCAATTGCGCCAAGGGCGTAAAGAGAACTGATTGTGAATCCGTCTATTAAAATCTGCAGGCCTTGCATGGAATTCAGCTTTATCCGTCAACGTGATCAGGGTGCGCCGGCAGAACTCGGCAGCGAAGGCATCGGACCCCGTGTTTGGAGAGCCAAGGTCCGATGCGATCAACTCCGGGTTATTTTGTGTTTGCCGCCTGTTTGGGCAGCTTGACGAACGACGGGAATTCGATCTTCGCGTTCGCTTTGTCGCGCGGCCAGACCGTCATTTGCTTGCCGTTCTGCCACTGGATATCGACGCCGGTGACAAGTCCTTCGCCATATTTGAGCGCGTGGGTATACTGGTCGTTGCGGCCGTAAAACTGAACGCGGCCGACCGTGCCGACGTAGTCGGTTTTTTCCAGCGCGGTCACCAATTTGTCCGGGTCCGTCGAGCCGGCGGCGGCGATCGCGTTGGCGATGATATGAACGTCGTCATAGGACGAGTAGCCGTCATAGGCCGGCGAGACGCCATAACGTTTGGTGTATTCGTCGGTGAACGGAATCGTCTGGGGCGTCAGGGCCACCCCGGGGGATGCGGCGGTCGCGGTAATCACGCCCTCCGCGGCGCCATTGGTGTCCTTCCAGAACGAACTGGTGGTGGCCTGCGAGCTTTGCCCGGTAAGCGGGATCGGCACCTGTTGCTCGTGCCACTGCACCGTGGGCTGGACGCCGACGTGACTGAGGCCGGTCGTTATGACGTCGGGATGTTCGCCTTCGATCTTGTTGAAGATCGGCGTGAAGTCGGTGGTGTCGGGATTGAAGCGGATATGGTCAAGAACCTTCAGCCCGGCTTTGGGAAGACATTCGAGATAACGCTGGTCGAGCGGCGTGGTCCATGCCGCATCTTCGCTCATGATCACGGTCGATTTTATATCGTAGTCCTTGATCAGCGTATCCTTGTCAAAATCGCAGATCGACTGCGCGATGAAGGCGGACGTCAACCAGCCGTGGAAGGTGTATTTGTAGTGGGCATAGTCATCGTGGACATGCTTGGAAATGTCGGTGGATGCCGCCCCGGGCGTGATGTAGGGCATGTGCAGCCGGGCCGACCAGGGCTCGATCGCCAGTGCGACCTCGCTGATGTAACTGCCGATCACCGCCGCAACCTTGTCTTCGGTGGCGGCCCGCTGGAATGCCCGCACCGCGTCCGCGGCCGATGAATGGTCGTCATAGGTAATGATCTCGATTTTGCGCCCGTTGACGCCGCCATGCGCATTGATGTCGTCTGCTGCCATCTGGGCCGCCTTGGTGATGGAGGCCCCGGCGACCGAAGACTCTTCGCCGATCACGCCGATCTTGATCGGTTCGGCCGCCTGCGCCGATCCCGGCGATCCGACCAAGGACAACGCAGCGAATGCGGCGCCGCCACAAACTATCCGCCGTGCCGAGAGGCACGCCCGCTTCGTGCTTGTCATGGAATTTCCTCCAAAGATCTGTTCTGCGAACTGCCCTCTGCTGGAAACACCCGAACGGCCGTTATCGGTTCCGGTGATCTACACGTTCGCGTGAGGCGCGGATCTCGCCGCCGGCGATCGCTGGTGATGCCGTCCGCTCCGGTCGATCTGCCGCTGGCGGCGGCTATGCGCGGATGTTTTCCGGCACCGCGTGGCATTCCAACGAAACGAAATGCGTAACGGAGGCGCCGAAGCGCGCCTTGCGGCAGCGCGAGCCGCTTGCGGCGTCGGTGATGGACCGATGCTGGAACGTTCTCATGACCGAGGAGGGGGCGCGCCTGCGTTTTCAATTGCTTTGTCGACCTGGCGGCTCTCGAAGTCCGCGCAACCTGCTGCATCTCACGTTCGGCCCGACGCAATGCGCCCGTCCGTCGCCGACTGCGAGGATGGCGCGAAGGGCCTGGATCGCGAATGCTTGCCGAGCGAGCGTTTTGCTTGGAACTCTTGCCGCCTGAGCTGGTTTTTTTCGAAATCAATTGCGAGGGCCCCGTGGACCGACCAGCAGCAACCGCCGGCTTTCCGGTTTCGTTCGTCATCAACGGGGATCGTCACGAATTGACCGTGGCACCGTGGGTCACCTTGCTGGACCTGCTGCGCGAACGCCTGCAATTGACCGGAACAAAGAAGGGCTGTGATCACGGACAGTGCGGGGCGTGCACCGTGCTGATCGACGGTGTGCGGATCAACTCCTGCCTCGTGCTGGCGATATCGCGGGATGGAGCCGAGATCACGACCATCGAGGGTCTGGCGCGGGGAGCCGACCTGCATCCACTGCAGGCCGCCTTTATCGAGCGGGATGCGTTCCAGTGCGGTTACTGCACGCCGGGACAGATCTGCTCGGCGGCCGGCCTGCTTGCCGAAGGACATACGCACAGCCGGGCCGAAATCCGCGAGCATATGAGCGGAAATCTCTGCCGCTGCGGCGCCTATACCAACATTGCCGACGCCATCGAGGACGTGCTGAAGCAGGGCGCTTCGGTGCGGGAGGCCGCCGAATGAACCGGTTTGAATATGTCCGTGCGGACAGCATCGCCGATGCCGTAGGGGCACTGGCCGCCCCTGGCGCGCGGGCGCTTGCCGGCGGAACCAATCTTGTCGACCTGATGAAATACGATGTCGCCAAGCCTGCGCGTGTCGTCGATATCAACCGGTTGCCGCTCAAGGAGATCGAGCCGTCTGCGGATGGAGGGCTGACCATCGGTGCCCTGGTGACGAATTCCGGGCTGGCATGGGATCCGCGCATCGCAGAAGGCTATCCCTTGCTGGCGAGCGCGATCCTGGCCGGGGCTTCGCCGCAGTTGCGCAACGCGGCCACCACCGGGGGCAACCTGCTCCAGCGCACCCGCTGCTATTATTTCTATGATCCTTCCACGCCCTGCAACAAGCGCGAGCCCGGCAGCGGATGCCCGGCGATCGGCGGCGTCAACCGCATTCACGCCATCCTCGGCGCCAGCGACGCCTGCATCGCGGTCCATCCCTCGGACATGTGCGTGGCATTGGCGGTTTTGGACGCGGTGGTCAATGTGCAGGGCCCCGACGGCGAGCGCAGCATTCCGTTTGAAGCGTTTCACCGGCTGCCGGGCAACGAACCGCAGCATGACAACACCCTGCGTCGCGGCGAACTGGTCGTTTCGGTCTTCCTTCCGCCGCCCGGTTTCGGATCGCACTACAGCTATCTCAAGGTGCGAGATCGGTTGTCCTATGCCTTCGCGCTGGTATCCGTCGCCGCCGCGCTGAAACTCGACGGCGGCCGGATCAGCGAGGCCCGTGTTGCCCTGGGCGGCGTCGCGCACAGACCGTGGCGCGACCGTGAAGCCGAGCAGGGCTTGAAGGGGCAGAAGCCCGACGCCGCGGCATTTGCCGGATTCGCCGATCAGGTGCTGCGGCAGGCCAGGGGGCAGGGCGGCAACGACTTCAAGATCGAACTGGCCCGGCGCACCATCGCCCGGGCCTTGCGCCAGGCCGCCGCCGCGACCCCGCAGCGGCAATCCGACAAGTCCGTCAGGTAGGAGCCACGATGTCGAACGCCGAACTGCTTCAGGTCGGGCGGCCGGTGAGCCGGGTCGACGGCCGCCTCAAGGTGACCGGACGGGCGCCCTATGCCGCGGAATATCCGTCCGCCGGCCTGCTCTACGGCTATATCGTCAACAGCACCATTGCGGTCGGACGGATCAGCGCCATTCACACCGAGGCGGCCCGTGCGATGCCCGGCGTGGTCGAGATTTTCACCCATGAAAACCGCGGCAAGGCGGCGTGGCTCGATCGAAGCTGGCGCGACGAAGTGGCTCCTCCCGGCCATCCGTTCCGGCCGCTTCATTCCGAGCGCATCCTGTTCGACGGCCAGCCCATCGCGCTGGTGGTAGCCGACAGTTTTGAGGCCGCGCGCGATGCGGCATCCCTGGTCCGGGTCGATTACGCCGTCGCGCCGCATTGCACCGAACTGGAAAGCAGGCTTGCGCAGGCCTACGTGCCCCCGGAAAAGCGCAGCGGCATCCCTCCGCCGCCCGATCCCCGCGGCGACGCCGAGCAGGCCTTCTCGCAGGCGCCGGTCAGGATCAGCCGTGACTATCGCGTCAAGGCCGAGCATCACAATCCGATGGAAATGTTCGGCTCGACCTGCGTGTTCGAGAGCGACGGCAAGCTGACGATCTACGACAAGACGCAGGGCTCCCAGAACGCGCATGGCTATGTCACGTCGGTGTTCGGGCTCAAGCCGGCGAATGTCCGCTTGATCAACCACTATGTCGGCGGCGCCTTCGGTTCGGGATTGCGTCCGCAGCACCAATTGTTCTTTGCGGTGATGGCTAGCCTGGCGCTGAAGCGGTCGGTGCGGGTGTCGCTGACCCGCAGCCAGATGTTCCATATCGGTTACCGGCCGGATACCGTTCATGCGGTGTCGCTGGCGGCGGACCGGCAGGGCCATCTGCTGTCGGTGATGCACGACGTCGTTTCCGCGACCTCGCACTATGAAGACTATCAGGAAGCCGTCGTGAACTGGTCGGGCCTGGTCTACCACTGCGACAACGTCAAGCTGTCGTACCAGCTCGCCAAGATCGATACGGCGACGCCGTGCGACATGCGGGCGCCCGGCGCCGCGATCGGCGTCACCGCGCTCGAATCCGCCATGGACGAGCTTTCCTATGAACTCGGCATCGATCCGCTGCAGCTTCGGCGGGTCAACTTCGCCGACAGGGATGAAAACACCGGCAAGCAGTTCACCTCGAAGGCGCTGGAATCCTGTTACCGCGAAGGCGCCGCCGCCTTTGGCTGGGACCGGCGCAGCGCCGAGCCGCGATCCATGCGCGAAGGCCACGATCTGATCGGATGGGGAATTTCGACCGGCGTGTGGGACGCCTTCCTGCAGAAAGCCGAGGCGCGCGCCCGGCTCACCGCCGACGGCAGGCTCGAAGTCTCGACGGCGGCCTCCGACATCGGGACCGGCACATGGACCATCCTGACCCAGATCGGCGCCGATGCCCTCGGCCTGCCGCTCGAAGCCGTTACCGCCAGCATCGGTGAATCGTCGCTGCCGGCGTCTCCGGTGGAGGGTGGTTCCTGGACGGCGGCCTCGAACGGCTCCGCGGTGCAGGCCGCCTGCGAAGCCGTCAGGAAGACCCTGTTCAAGCATGCCAGGCGCATGACCAACTCGCCGCTGGCGGATTCGAATTTCGAGGATATCGAATTGAGAGACGGCAGGATTGCGCTGCGGGACGATCCCGGGCGCAGCCTTTCGATCACGGAAGTCATGCATGCGGCCGACCTGACGGAAATCGTCGAGGATGGCAAGGTCAGCCCGGACCTGATGCAGATGATGAAATATGTCAGCTACACCCATTCGGCGGTTTTTGCCGAGGTCCGTGTCGACGAGGAACTCGGCGTGATCAGGGTGACGCGCGTCGTCTGCGCGGCGGCGGCGGGCCGCATTCTCAATCCCAAGACGGCGCGCAGCCAGATTCTCGGCGGCGTCGTCATGGGTATCGGCATGGCGCTGCATGAGGAAGCCATGACGGATCATCGGCTGGGCAAGATCATGAACCATAATTTCGCGGAATATCATGTCCCCGCCCACGCCGACATCGAGGACATCGAGGTCATTTTCGTCGAGGAGCAGGACGAGAAGATCAGCCCGCTCGGCGTCAAGGGACTCGGTGAGATCGGCATCGTGGGTACGGCGGCCGCCGTCGGCAACGCCATCTTCCACGCCACCGGCAAGCGCGTCCGCGATTTTCCGATCACCATCGACAAAGTGCTGGCGGGCTGAGGCGCCTGCGTTCGGAAGCAAGTGAAGTTTCCAGCAAGGCGAAACCCGCGGGTCAGGAATCCTGCCACCGACGCCGCGCTCGACGGACGGACCGCGGCGCGACAGGCGCCGGCTCCAACCGCAACCCGTGCTCGAGATCCCGGGCCGCTGTTCCGAGCAATTCACGGAACCGGGCGGGGCGCAGGCGTCTCCGCAACCGTGTGACGTCGGAACGACGGCCATATTTCAAGACTTTCATCGCGCGCAAATCATCAGCGGCGCCGGAGGAAAAATATCTCGGTCGGCCGGGCTTTTCCGGGAACCGCGCCCGGCAGTTCTTATTGCCCTCCCGGTTGCGCATGTCAGCGTGATCCGCACGAGTGTTTTCACCCCGGAAGGGTTGCGGTCGTGCGCCCATCCCTCACACAAGGAGAAAATCAATGAAGAGCTTTCTCGCGGGAGCCGCGGTCCTCGCACTTCTCACCACTTCGGCTTTTGCACAATCCTCAAGCACCCAAAATCAGACGACCGCGCAGTCCAGCTCAGGTTCCGGGCGCAATCTGATGGCCGCCCAGAAGATCCAGCAGGACTTGCAATCGGCCGGGTTCACCGACGTGAAGATCGTCGCCGAGTCATTTGTCGTGCAAGCCAAGTCAAAAGATGGCGATCCCGTGCTGATGACGATCGGCCCGCACGGCATGTCGGTGTTCGAAGCGATGAACGGAAGCACCTCCGGATCGGGTTCCACGACCGGCTCGTCGACCTCGAGTTCAAAATCGAGCACGCAAAACAGCAAATAGGCCCGCAGTCGAGGCGAGGGACGCCTTGCTTCCCTCGCCCGACCGTCCTGCGCGACAAAATCAATGAGAGTTTCGAGGCATGCTCGTGCGATCCGCGCAGGTTCAAGCCGGGCAGGGTTCGCGATGAAGACAATTGCGGTTGCAACCATCGTCGTCGAACTGCTCGCGGTTGCCGGCAGTGCTGCGGCAGCGCAGCAAAGGGCAGAGCTGATGGTCGGGTGGCTCGGCTATCGGGACGGCACCATCAGTCAGGCCCTGGGCATCCGCAACCATGGCCTGCTTCCGATCCGCAGCGCCAGGATCCGATGCCGATTCTTCCGAAATGCCAAACAGCTGAGGCTGGGTTCCGTCGACATCAAAAACATCGATAGGAATGCCGTCGGATACCAAACCATGCTGGTCGAAAGTCCGTCTTCGCCCGATCGGGCGGTCTGCCGGATTGTCTCTGTCAGGCCGCAGCGCCACGGAGATCTGAACGAGCTGGTGCTTGACGCCGCGGGTTCCATGGCCCTGCGAGGTTAGCATCCGTTCTCCGCCTCCGCCGCGCTGCGGTCGTCGCGGCGCCGGGTTTCTTTTCAAGGTGCTTGATTTCAAGGCTTCGTTGCGCCGCTGGCGAGAAGGGCTTGTGCTGCCCCCCGAGCGACACCGACGCAGCGCGTGCCGACCTCGGAAGCCGAATGGCGACAGCGCAACGGATCCGAGACCTGGCGTCAATTCGCCGCGCAAGTGGTGTTGCGGGAGAGCTCCGTGCAAGGAACGGAATGAAGGGATCGCCATTATGGGCGAAGCCGGCTGGACGATCCGCGAAACGCGAAGAGAGGAGTACATCATGAGATATCTCGCCATGGCGGCGGCAGCGCTTGCCGTCGCCGCTGTTCCGGCCTCCGCGCAAAATCCGGCGCCAGGTGCGGCCCTTACCGCAAGTCCGTCGGTTCAGGAGTTTGTCAAGCAGGCTGCCATGACGAACCTATATGAAATCGATGCCGGGAAGCTCGCCGAGGAGAAGGCTGCCGATGGATCTTACAGGAATTACGCCAAGATGATCGTCACGGATCATACCAGAATGAACAACGACCTGAAGTCGGAGGTCGCCACGATGCAGAACGTTCAGCTGCCGACCAGCCTGGACGCACTCCACCGGGAGAAGCTTCAGCAGCTGAAGTCGGAGCAAGGTGCCGGCTTCGAACGAAACTTCCGGGCCGGCCAGATCGAGGGCCACGAGGCCGCGATCACGCTGTTCGAGAATTTCGCACAGAGCGGTTCAAATCCCGATCTGAAAGCTATGGCGCGATCGAGCGTTGCCATTCTGCAGAAACACCTGCAGCGCGCTGAAAATCTTCCGGAGCCGAACGGTCCCGCGGTGGGCGGCGCCGAACCCGCCCATCCATCCAGCACGTCGTCGAAGGCAGCCTCCACGACGGCCGGCGAGTAACGCCCCGCAGCCCGGCAACGCGCAGCCGGTACCCGGCCATCGAACGCCCCAATACGACTTCAGGCATGCCGAGCGAATACAGGCCTCATCAGGGCCTTGTTGCGTTCACCGGTGGGGTTCGCAGGCGAATGCAGCGGGCTCTTCTACTATGGTTCATGAGGCCATCGGTCCACTGGATGGCGCGCCGATGCGCCGACTTGCCCGGCACCCATTTCTAGCTCGGCGGCCGCAAGTCACTGGATAGCCATGCCTTCATATCGGCGAGCGTCTGGAAGCTGTGGGCTTTCTTGAGGAGTTGCTGTCGTGTCGGCCCCGGTGGAAGATTGGCCGCTTCCGCAAATTGCGAGGCGGCGATCTGGCGCAGTTCATCGATGCTCAAATATGTCGCCGGGCGCGGAACTCTTCTCATCCAGATACTCCCTGGCTGCAGCCGGGCGCCGGCCTTCCCCCCGGCACACGGATCGAACAATTTCATCACCACCCGGGGATTGTCTGTTCGGGCCCCGACTGAAAAAGCGAGTTTAATAATTTGTGTCGAACAAAATTGCATGACCGGAGCGGGGAATTGCCGGTGTGCGCGACGACCTGCGAGCGGAACGGTCGCCCGCCAGCGGATCGGGAAATGGTTTGGAACGGAAATCCGGCCTCCGATTTGTGATCAGTCGTGTGGACACGACGACATCGCAGAAAAGCCGGCCGGCCTGGCTGATCCGTGCCCAGGTCGGCCAGCCTTTCAGGCGAGCCTGCGGACTCAGTGGCATCGAGTCGCTCCCCGCACCGGTTTTCGCGCTCGTGTTTCCCGGCATCGTTGCGTCTTTGGGGGGTGCCCCCATGCAGCGTCTGGGAACTGTAACAGCTGTTGAACCCGGCTTGTTGCGGCTGCAGCGAAAACCTGGGCGTCGCGGGTGCCGGGCAGTCGGGTCCGCTGCCAGGCTGTCATCTTCGATTTTCGTTGGGTGGAGATGGAGACGGTTATGAGAAGGATCGTGATGTCGGCGGCAATAGTGGGCGTCTTATCTGTCGCGCTGGCTCCGTCGATCATCAACGCGAGGCAGCCTGACAGCTCGAACGGGGACGGCGGGTATGCCGGCCAAGAGGATGAGATAGCCGTGGTTCCCGCCATGAACATCGTCGGAAGGTTCATCATTGATAGAAGCGGAAATGACGCAGGCCGTATCGAGTCACTCATCATCGACGACCGAAGCGGAAAAATCCAATATGTCCTGATCGAGGGAAGCCCAAACTTCGATCTGGGCGGTCACCTGGTTGCCGTGCCCTGGTCGCTGATCGATCTGGGACCTGGCGCAAGAATTATCAGTGTCAGGGTGACAGGTGACGAACTGCGGCACGCGCCGCTGATCGACCGCAGCCTCGTCTATCAGCTGGTCGCGCCGAACTGGCAAACCAGGATTTATGGTTATTGGGGCTATCCGCGCGGGATGGATCCCTACGGCTACGGCTATCTCGGCCCCGGTGATCCCAATCAGCTGGGTCTTCCGCAACCGGATGCCGCAGGTGCCGCGGGGCCAGATCGTGGACCCGCAGAACCGGGTTCGAACGATCGGCAACCCTTGTTCAGCGAGGCCCATCACGCGCAGGACCAGGCGCCAGGGCCGAAACTCCCGCAGGCCGCCATCGCGACCGGGAAGTATCCGGACGCGCGGCAGGAGCCGTCAGGCTCGCCCGATGAAAGCGGCGTACAAGGCACCTCCGCCACCGGCGCTCAGACGGGAACCGACCAGCAGTCCCGGAATCGAGGTGACGTCGCTGCCGGCAGCTTGACCGTGAATCAAGATGCGATCGTCTCGGCGTTGAGGTCGCCCTGGACCGCGTCGGCATCCGGATTGAAGTCGGCCGAAATCTACACCGAGAACGGCAGCGTGATCGGTTACGTCGACCAGGTCGTCATCGATACCGCGCGCGGCGACATCGCGTATCTTCTGGTGCGGCGAGAGAAGTTTCTCGGGCATCCCAAGTCGATCGCCGTGCCGGTCGAGGTGCTGACGTGGGCGCGCCACGAATCCGGCGATGAGCGTTTGACCGTGAGCGAGCGGCTCCTTCGAAACGTCCCTACCGTCCCTGCAGACAGGCAGAATCTGGTCCGGTACGTTCGCAAGCAGGATCTTGCGGACCTCTATGCACATTTCGACATCGCGCCTTACTGGCAGGTCGGGGATCTCGCACGAGATCATCACAAATAGGCGGCGCCTGACGTCGCAACATCGCCAAAATCCAAACCGCGGTGAAAGGTGGCACGCCCGCATCGAAGCGCGGCAGTCCAGCCGAGCAATACGATGCCTCCGGACGGCGCGACCTGGAAAATTCCGCAGGCCTTTCTCGCATCTTGCTTTGATCAACGGCCTCATCCTGGTGAGTGAAAATGCAGCAGTGTATCAGCGGTCCCGGCGGTGAAGCCGACGGCCGCGGCGGGCGCACCGCGGACGCCGATGTAACCCGTGCTCAGGGCTGTGTTTGTTCTCCTCCTTTCGGAGGGCCCCCGCATCGACCAGGAACAATGATGCGCATTTCGATTTGAAATCACCATGGCAAACAAGGTTACAGCAATTTTCGCCGCGGTGGCTCTTGGCCTCTGCGGCGCCGTATGCGCCCACGTGGCACGATCTCACGCCAACAGCAGTTATGCTCAAAGCTTCGGCTATCCGTCCGATGGCAGCATCGGCATCAGGATTGTCGCAGGCCCGGCGCAACGAATTCAGAGGGTCAACATCGGGCTGGTGTCTGGTGATGCGCCGCCGGCGGCAGGTGGTTTGCCGCTTCCAGATCCGGGATAGCGGGCGTCCTGCCATGACGTCTATCACTCCGGGCGAGCCGGAGACCCATCGAAGCGACAGAACTGCCGTCGGCCCGCACGTCGGCGGGCTGCGCTGGGGGATGGCATCTGCCTGCTGTCGCGCTCCCGATCGATAGTTCGACCGGATCAATCTCTCGGTTGCCGCTCCGCAGCTCGATCATGATTTAGTCCTGACGGACGGCGCCGCGGCGAAGTTCTCCAATCTGCTGCTCGGGCTTGCCGCGCTTGGGGCGACTTCAACCTGCAGGGAAGGATCATCGTGCTGATCGAGAGCGCCGGGTACCGCGGGTTCGATCGCGCGACGCTTAATTCCAGCGCTCGATGACTCGCGCCATTTGACGACGCGCGTTCCACGACCCTGCGAAGTCGGCAGTGAATCCATTCTCCGCCGCGCTGCAGGCTCTCTGGTCTCGCGGCGCCGCGACCTGCCTGACGCCGGCGGTGGCGCCGGACGGCTGGCAATCCAGGTTCCCAGTGTCGCCATAAGATATTGAAATAATTATATAGTTTTTAACGCGGCTTTGCGACATGGGGCGCGCGCGGTGCGTTGTGCTGCAGCCGATCAGTTTAACGGGATCGGCTGTTGGCGCTGTTGGCGGCGGATGTCGGCCACCCGCCTGTGCCTGTACAACCGGCGCCGCAGACGACAAAATAAGTACCAAGAGTTCTGGCGGGGGATCATGCGCAAAGTTCGGTTGAATGGCGGTCGAGCCGGTGACTTGCCCGAAAGCGGCAACCGTCGCGCCAGGCCGGGGGCTTTCGTCCACCGGTTCGTTCCCCGGGCTCGCTGGCACGGCAAGCCATGAATTTTCTCATTCGCATGGCGGCTCTGGCGCTTGCCCTGGCCGCCATGACGCTCGCGCCGAGCCCGTCCCGATCCTCCGCCGACAAGCCAGATCTGCCGATCGAAATTGGCATCGTCGTCGCTGCCGCCGAGCAGAATTCGGTGGCGGCCGGGATGTGGTTGAGGGCAGCCCGCGAGCAGGGCCTGCCGGGGCGCATCGTCACCGCCGATGAGGTGATGTCCGACTGGCGTGATCAGGGCCGCCGCTTTGCCGGCCTCGTGCTGCCCGACGGGCTCGCTCAAAAAGCTCCGCCGGAATTCGTCGCGGGGCTCCAGCAATACGTCGACAATGGCGGCCGACTGCTCGTGGTTTTCGACGCCGCGCTTCTGGATTCCGAGGGACTGTACGCCTTGGACCGCTCGGTTCTCTCCGGCCTGGTTGGCGTCAATTACGCCATGTCTGAACGGCTGGGTAACGGAATGTTCCGGCAAGGTCCGGTATTCGCGTCCCGCGCGAGCGCGAAAGTGCTCGGCCTCCCCCCGGGGCTTGCGATCGAGGATCCGAAAGCCGCGGCACAGGCGCCTTTCAATCTGCGGCTGAGGACCTACGGCTATCCGGAATGGACAACGGCCTCGCTGGTGACCGAAGGCCATTATGACGGCGAGCCTCTGCTTGTCGGACCCGACGGACAGATCGTTGCCGGGATCCGCAGCCAGGCGAAAGGCCGCGTCATCTTCGCCAATCTCCCGATCGGCGACCTGAAACTCAACGGCACCAATGGCTGGGCGCTGCACCGGTTTTTACGCCTGCTCGCTATCGAAAGCGGAGTGCCGGTGCTGGCCATGACGCCCGGCGCCATCGGCGGCATGGTATTGAACATTCACGTCGATGCCCGCTCCGCGATCGTGCCGCTTGAGAAAATGGTTGCGACCGGCTTCTTCAGCCATGGCCCGTTTTCCGTTCACATGACCGCCGGCCCCGATGTCGACAAGGAGGGCGACAAGGGCGGCATCGATGTCCCGCACAACAAGCCGATACAAACCATATTGCGAAACCTGGTCTTGCAGGGCCATGAAGTCGGCAGCCATGGTGGATGGATTCACAATTACTGGGCGACGCAGGTAAATGAAGGAAGCGCTGCCCGGGACGCGCATCTGCTCGACTTGAATATAAATGCTCTTGCCGCCGCAACGCAGGAGCCGATCCGCGTCTATTCCGCTCCGGGCGGCCAGCATCCCGCATGGGTCACCAAATGGCTGCGCCAGCATGATTTTATCGCTTATTACACGACGGCCAATAACGGCTCGGCCCCGACCCGCGGATATCGCGGCGGCGCACTCGACGATGTCGGCATCTGGTCGTTTCCGATCATGATCTACGGCGAGTCCGCCTCCTTCGAGGAAATGTCGTGGGCCAAGCTCAGCGCACACGCCCAGGTGACGCCGTGGCTGAAGGATCTGACGCACTTTACCGCCGACGAGCACGAAGTGAGATTGTTCTATTTTCACCCTACCGGCGTCTATCTCTTTGAACCTTCGCTGATGGCACTGATTGCGGAAGCAGAGACGCTGCATGGGCGTTTCCGCTGGTACACCATGGCGGAATTGTCGCGCTTTCTCGATCGCCGGGAAGCCACGCAGTGGAGCATCGCGCGCCGCGGCGATGATGCGCGTCTGGAGGCAGAAAGTCCGGATTCGCTGCAGGACATGACGTGGCTGGTATCGAGCGATCGCTATCGCGAACCGCACCTCGTCGAAGGCGCCGCGGAAATCGCCCGCGACGGCTCCGACTGGTCGATCAAGGCGACCGGCGGCAAGAAACTGGTGGTCGATCTCGGCTCCGGCGCCGGCAATGCATCGGGTCCCAGAACGGAAATCAAGCCGGCCGACTGACGACGCCTGACGGCCGGCGACCGCCACGGGTGAAATCCGTCAAATGGCCTGTTCCAGCACGGCCCGAATTCGCCCGCACGCCATGCCGTCGCCGTAGGCGTCGGAGCACCGAGCCATGGCGTCATAGGCGACTTTGTCATCGAGTACCCGTTCGACTTCGCCGGCAATACGGTCGGCGCCGGATCCGATCAACCGGATGGCTCCGGCGCGCAGGCCTTCGGGTCTTTCGGTCGTGTCGCGCATGACCAACACCGGCTTGCCGAGCGATGCGCCTTCCTCCTGGATGCCTCCGGAATCCGTCAGCAGGATGCAGGAGCGGTTCATGAGAAAGACGAACGGCTCATAGTCGACCGGTTCGATCAGAAACACCCCCTCGACTCCCGCAAGTTCCGCTTCGACCACGCCTCGCACATTGGGGTTTGGATGGACGGGATAGACGATCTGGATGTCCGGACGAGAAGCAAGTCTGCGGATCGCCCGACAGATATTGAGCACTCCCTCGCCGAAATTCTCGCGCCGGTGACCGGTAACAAGGATGAGACGGCGAGCGGGGTCGAGATAGCTGAACTGCCTCTCGAACGACCGGGTGCTTTCCGGAGAGGCTGCAATCCGGGCCGTTACCCAGCGCAGCGCATCTACCACGGTATTTCCCGTTACGTGGATGTGATCCAGCGGAAAGCCTTCCGCCACAAGGTTTGCGCGCGCTTGCTCGGTCGGCGCGAAATGAAACCGGGTCGCAAGCGCGGCGACGCGGCGATTGAATTCCTCCGGCCAGGGCGCCGTCATGGAGCCGGACCTCAGCCCTGCCTCGACATGTCCGACCGGAATATTCCGGTAGAACGCAGCGATGGCCGCGACCATGGCTGTCGTGGTGTCGCCATGCACCAGCACCAGCGACGGCTTGATCTCTTCCAGCACGCCTCCAAGCCCGGCGGCTATATCGACCAGCAGCCCGCCCAGGCTTTGATTGGGTCGCATGACGCCGAGATCGAAGTCGGGAACGATATCGAACAGCTTCAGCACCGGATCCAGAATTTGGCGATGCTGACCGGAAACGCAGACGGCTGTGGTAAATTGCCGGGATTCGCGCAGGGCGTTGACCAAAGGCGCCATCTTGATGGCTTCCGGCCGGGTTCCAAACACCGCAAGTATTTTGGGCACGGATGACACCATCGCTAGACGATCGCGCCGTCGTCGCGCAATTCCGCGCTGCGGCGCCAGATCCCCGCGATCGACATGATGTAAATCGTGAATGCCCCGAAGGCAAACGCCACGAACAACAGATAGAGCGCGGTCATCCCGGCATAAAGGCCCTGCACGGAAGCATAGAAGGCAAACGCGGCGTCACGCATCAGATAGGATTGCATCATCGCTGCGAAGAATCGCCATCCGAGACGTATTTCGAAGCGCGTGATCACCATCATGAAAAGGAAGCTGAAGAACATCACCACGGTTGTCAGATTGAACGTGCTGCTGAACAGGCGCGAGAAGTTCCTGACCGGAAGCTGAAGGATCATGTCGAAGACCAGGCAGAACAGCAGCGTGGCGATCATGAAGAAGAAAAATGGCGCGGTCGAAAACCGGAAGAGCAATATCGATGTTGCGGCAAGCGCCGCCAATGCGGCAACCAGCAATATGATGTAGGGCGGCCATAGAAAGACCGGCTCTCGCACGAGATCGCATGACAATGTCGCATAGGATGAAACACAATTGCCGAGCCTCAGCGCCCCGATCATATAAATGAAGGGCACGATGCTGAGCACAGCCGCTGCCAGGTTCACCAGAACCAGGGCCGTTATTTTCGCAAGCACGCCGGCTTTATCCATAGCGCATTTCGTATTGCGAGCCGGGGAGGGTTCCCGCCGCAGGATCCGGCTGATCGGCGAGGCGCCTCTGCACGGTCGGTGTCACAAGCTCGTCGGTCGAACTTCCCAACCGCGTGCCTCTGCCGAAGGAGATCTCGCCCTTGGACACCACGTCGAACAGAAAAACGCAGTTCTCGCCCGTGCTGATGTTTCCGTTCACCACCACCGACCCCAGAAACGTGACATTGGCGCCGACGTGCATATTGCCGCGCACCTTCATGCAGGCCCCGATTACGGACCCCGCTCCGACCTCGACATCTCCCCAGCAAACGAGCTCGGCCGCCGTCACGATACCGTCGAGCAGGAGGTGACTGTCGTTGACGATCAGCCGATCGAGCGAATTTCTGTCTGTCATCGGAGCTATCGGCGCCGGAGATTCCAGCGGGGACAGCGGAAGCGCCAATGGAAGCATCGATGAGGCGAACGAAATTGACGGTGCGATGAATAGCTTGTCCGGCTCCGATTGTACGGCAGACATCGGATCGATGCTTGCCGGTTTCGCGGCCGCGCGATCGTCGGAAACTGCGTGTTTCGCGCCTTCGGCTGCGCCGGAAACGGCCGGAAACGGTTCGAGATTGAAGCCGGTCCGCGCCGCCGGACGAAGCAGCAGACGTTTGGCGCCGGTGTCGAGCGTCAGCGGCAGCCGGATCGCGAGGCGTCCGTCGCCGGAGAAATTTGCCTGAAAATAGCTCCAGTGCAGCGCGATCAGGGCGCCGAGAAAAGCCACGCCTCCAAAGCAGGTGAGCCACCCGGTCATGTCGCACCCACCCGAAAGCGCCGCGTTTTGCTCCAGCCGAACTGATTGCCTATCAGGCGATTCTTGATCAGCAGGACGAACGCATAGGACGACGCCAGCATGCTGATCACCGAGGACACGAAGATCAGCGGCATCAGGGCGGCGGCCTGCTCCTGACGGTCGCGTTGAAGAGCCACGGCAATCTGGAAATAGGGAGCAAAATTCCCGAAACCGACGAAGAACGAGAGCACCGAAAGCGCTGCGAAGTTGAACGGCGGGTATTCGTACAACAGCGGATAGGTCAACGAGGCAAACAGGCACAACAGCGTCATCACGGGATACACGTAAAACAGCAACACCACGATGGCGTCGATGCGGCGAAGCAGGCTCAGCCGCCGAACCCTGAGAATCGGCAGCAAATACCTTAGCGCGCACTCGTTGTGGCCATAGGCCCAGCGGCAAACCTGCCGGAACCTGACCTGCCATGTTTCCGGCGATTCCTCGTAGCACATCGCGTGCTCGAGGTACTCGACCGTCCAGCCGGCGATGAAAAGACGGTAGGTCAGGTCGGTGTCTTCAGCGAGAATGTTTTCGCGCCAACCGCCGATCGCGCGCAGCGCCGACAGCCGAACGCCGCCGACGGTGCCGCCGAATTGCGGGAGCATGTTGAGAAGCGCGCGCGCCTGCTGATCGACGGCATAGCCTGCGCGCCGCTCCAGATCGATCAGCTTGGTCAGTAGATTGGCGTTGGTATTGTAGGGAACCACCCGACCCATGGTGGCGCCGACTTCGGGATCGACGAATGGCGCCATCAGCAGCTTGAGCAGCGGCGGCGTGGGAAGATAATCGGCGTCAAAGAAGACCACCACTTCGCTGTCGATCTGCCGGATCACTTCGCCGATCGCCGCAGGTTTGCCGGGCTTGGCCAGGGCGCTGCGGTTGTGAACTCGCAGCCGCGGATCGGTCGCTGCCCTGCCTTGCGCGATTTCGCCGGTGCGGTCGGTCGAGCGATCGTTGATGACCACGATCGAGAGGCTGTCCGGCGGATAGTCGAGATCGCGCATCGCGTCGAGACAGCCGCCGATGACAAGCTCTTCGTTATGCGCCGGGATGAGAACGGTAACCGTCGGCCAGCGATGAAGCACAAGGTCGGCAAACTTGCTCGTTCGCCGCGTGAACCGGATATATAGCGAGAGCCCGATCTGGCGAATCAGGAAGATGGTCGTCAGCAGGGTGGTCACGCCGAAAATGACGAAAAACGGCACCGCTGCCAGATACTCGGCCATGACGCTACTCTCGAACTCGAACACGCATACACGAACTAAAACCGCAATCTCGTCTTCAAACCAAAGCTAGAATCTCGTCTTCAGGCCAACCGTGCCGCCGTAGATGTTGTAGTAGTCGGTCGCCACGATCTCGCCGCGGATGAACAGCTCATACTTGTCGGTGTGATTGAGATAGATGCTGACCAGCGGGCGAATGCCGACGAAATTGTTGTTCACCGAACACGCGGTGAGGCAGAGCGTATTGTCGTAAACCATGCGGCCGCCGAAAATCTCCGCGCCGAACGTGCCCCATTTCGGCATCACATAAGTGGTGCTGCCGCTGAACTCGTATCCAACCCCGGAGACCCCTTCCACAAAGGTGGCCAGGCCCTTGGCTTCCATTACCAGGTAGTCGTGATTGGAAAACTCCGGAAGATAGAACGCGATGTCCATTTCCGGCACGGTTTCCTGGACGCCGTTGCGGTATTGGCGATACGTGATCGAAGGGATCGCCACGATTCCAGTCGATCCGGCAGAGCCCGGCGATTGAAGTTCTACTTCGCCGCGGAAATATTCCAGCGGCTGAATGCCCAGATTCTCGCTGCTGGTGCCGAAAAGTAATTTGGGTCGAATGTACGGCGTGACCGCATAGGAGACGCCGCCGACGACATAATCGGCGTTTTCTTCGCGCCAATCGTGCGAGGTATCGAAATGCAGACCCCAATTTCCATAATACACGTTGGCCGCCTCTTCGGCGACGAAACGGTTGGAGTACCCGCCGGTCACGGCGAGACCCGTTCCTGCGACCGTGAAGTCGCCATAAGGTCCGACGGGCGCCGGCGCAGCCGACGGTTTTGCCAGACCGCCGATATCGGGAAATGGCACCGGGTTCGTGTTAAGCATCGGAGCCGCGCCGCCGGCGGCCTGCGCATGGACCCGAGTGGCGGTTTGCGAAAGCGCAAGCATCGCGAGTGCTGCCGAGAGCGCGAACGTCTTCATAGAACCCGAGGCCTGAATTGATGTTTGCCATGGAGGTAGCTACCAAACGAACGCAACTGTTTACGGGGGGCGCGAATACTAAACGCCTGAACTAACTAAATAGATCGGCACCGTGCCGACGGCAAGAATCGGGTGCATATTGCGGGATTAGAGTGGTATTAAGCCTAATGATCAAGCGGTTTTGATCGTGGAAGAACCTCGGATAGCCGCCAAGGCTGATGGCGTGTCGAGAGCATCGTCGGCAAGCCCGTCGGGAGATGATCCGCAGCCGCTGTTCGGATCGCCTGATCCGCCGCTGGAAAATGAAGCGCCCGGTCTCGCTCGATGGCGAACGTATGGCCCGGAACGCCGGCCATGGCATTGCTGACAGGATTGGCCCCCGCGCGACGGGAAGGGCTGCCGGTGATTTGCCCGAGATGTCGAACGCTTCCGCAGGGTCGCCAAAACCATCCCTGCCGGCGAACGTCTTTGCATGGGGTTGTTTTTGATATTTAGTTGGGCGCGCGACGGGCATCCCTGGTCCGCAACAGCCCGCGCGAGATTTTGGTAGAAAATTGAACAAAAACAAAATGTTAGATTGGCGCTTCTCGGTCGCCCCGATGATGGACTGGACCGACCGGCATTGCCGGGTGTTCCATCGCCTGATGACCCGGCGGACCCGGCTCTATACGGAGATGCTGACCACCGGCGCCATCCTGCATGGCGACCGCCGGCGGCTGCTCGGCTTCGACGCCAGCGAGCATCCGGTGGCGCTGCACCTCCGGCGGCTCCGATCCGCTCGATCTCGCGGGTGAGGGGAATTGGAACTTCGCCGCAACGCGAGTTCGAGGCCATCGGCAAGATTTGCAGGGAACGCCTGATTCCCTGGGTGCTTTTATCGGGTCAACTGCCGCCAGGGTCGATTCGGCTATGTTGAATTAACTCCGGCGTCGGTCTTTTGTTTGAGGCTCGGAAAGCCGGCTTCCGCCTGCTGAGACTTCAGCCTTCTGGCGTCGCATCACCCAATCGTCCTGAGATAAAGGCTCGGATCGAAATATTTGCTCGCCGGCGTGAAGTCCTTGATGTTGGCGTTGGCCATGAAGAAATCGGTCGATTGCTGCAGCCAGTTGGTGACGGAGCCGTCCGAGTACAGTCGCTTCCAGTCGTGCGACGTAAACATCTTCTGGGCCTTGAACTGCTCGTTGATGTCGCTCAGCGGCGTCTGGCTATAGTGAGCCTTTTGCAGCGATTCCATTGCCGCACTGCTGTTGGCGATGATGTAGTCATTGGCTTCAGCCCAACCCTTGATGAGCTTGACAAGCGTCTCCTTGTTGGCGTCGTAATAGTCGTTGCTGGCGGCCCAGCCGCCAATGATGGCCGCCTGCGGATAATAGGCGGAAGCGTCGGCGAGTTTGATCGCACCGGGTACCTTGTCGCGCACGGTTACATTGAACGGAACCCAAAGCGCGACTGCAGGCACAGCGCCCGAGATGAACGACGTCACCGCGGCTGGCATGCTCTGGTTGAGAAGTTCGACATCCCTGGGATCAATCTTGTTGGCGCGCAGCGCCTTGTCGAGGAAAACGTGCGCCGTGGTGCCGGTCGCCGTTGCGATCCGCTTGCCCTTTAGATCTCCAAACGACTTTATGCCTTGGTCGGAGCGCACCCATAGCTGGGCGGTCGCCACCTCGATGTCGTTGATCAGGAAGGCTTTGCCCTGTCCGCGCGCGGGGAAGTTCGAAAGCACGGCACCGGTCGCCAGCACGTCAAGGCTGCCCCCGATCAGCGCCTGAAAGATTTCAAGACCGGTGTTGAACTGGCGCAATTCCAGATCGAGTCCCTGCTTGTCGAACGTGCCCCGATCCATTGCGGTCCAGATCTGCCCATCGACGGCGACCGTATGCAGATAGCCGACACGAACCTTTGTTTTTGCCTGCGCGATCGCCGGCGCGGAAGTTGCGAAGCCACCCAGCGCGATGCCTGCTGCCGTCGTCAGAAGCTGCCGTCGATCCATTGCATTCTCCTCCGTTTGTTTTCTCGATTATTCTGAAAATGAAGCCGGCCGCATTTGCGCCTGCTGCGCACGGTACTCGCTCATGACGAGCTCGCGGATGTAGCTTCTCAATTCGACGAATTCCGACCGTCCCTGCAGCGACTCGTCGCGCGGATAGGCGAACGGCACCTCGATGATTTCCTTGATCCGGGCAGGGCGCGCCGTCACCACCACGATGCGTGAGGCGAGGTAGATGGCTTCTTCTACCGAATGGGTGATGAGCATGACGGTCTTGCCTTCGGCCGCAAGCACCTGCAACAGCAGATTTTGCATGTTTGCCCGGGTTTGCGCATCGAGCGCGCCGAAGGGCTCGTCCATCAGCAGGAATTGCGGTTTCACGGCGTAGGCCCGCGCGATTGCCAATCGCTGCCGCATTCCGCCGGACAGATGCTTCGGGTAGGAATTTGCGAAATCCGAAAGTCCCATGAGGTCGAGGTAGTGCTCGCAAATCTGGTCCCGCCCCGAAGCCAGCGCATGGTTTGCCTTGAGCTTCAGGCCGAACGCGATGTTTTCCTTGACCGTCAGCCACGGGAAAACGCCGTATTCCTGAAAGATGACACCGCGCTCGGGGCCGGGGCCCTTCACAGGCTGACCGTCGAACAGGACCTTGCCCGTGGTCGGCTTCTGGAAGCCGGCCAGCATGCTCATCATCGTGGTCTTGCCGCAGCCGGACGGGCCGATCACGGCGATGAAGTCGCCATCGTTGATATCGTAGCTCACATCCTCGACAACCCTGAGCGCGCCCTTGGAGGTCGTGAAGGCGAGCGAGACGTGATCGAATTGGGCACGCTTGATGCCGGTCGCAGCACTCATGCCGTGGCTCTTTCCTGCCAAGCCAGCAATCTTGTGCTGATCCGGCGCAGAATGAGGTCCATGATCAGCGCGATACAGCCGATGCAGATAATGCCGACATAGATGACGTCGAGCAGAAAATAGGTCGAGGCATTTTGAATCATTGCGCCCAACCCGCGCTGAGCCGCGATCAGCTCGGATGCGACAAGGGTCGCCCAGGCGACTCCCAGTGCCACACGCAGCGCGGTCAGGATATGCGGGACAGTGAGGGGGATGATGACCTTGCGGAAAATTTCGAACTCGCCGGCGCCGAGCGTTTGCGCAACCCGGATGTAGAGCGGGGTGATTTGCGATACGCCCTCGTACATCACGATCACGCCCGAGAAGAAGGAGGCGTAAAACAGGATGACGAGCTTGGCAACTTCATCGACCCCGAAATAAACGATAACCAGCGGGATCAACGCAATCGGCGGCAACGCGCGGAAAAAATTGATCATCGGATCGGCAAAGATGCGCGCCTGCCGATACCAACCCAGCAGAAAGCCGACCGGAATCGCGACGAGAATGCCCATGGCGACGCCAAGAAAAACCCGCCGGGTGGAAACGTAGATATCGAACAGCAGACCTTCATGCAGCAAAAGTTCGACAAACCTGGCGGCGACCTGATGTGGCGCCGGAATCAAGGACTGGTTGACGAATCCGCTCCAGCGTACGCCATACCACAGCGCCACCGCGCCAACCCAGGGCGTGAGCCCGAGCAAAAAACGTCTCGCGACATTTCCGTTCATTCGTCCGGTTCCGGCTGCAATCGCAGTTGATCTCGACCAACTCATATTATAAATAGGATGACCATACAAGACCATGGCCGGCATTTCCCTTTTCGCCTTCGGATTGCAGGAATGACATCGCAGAAATTCGCCATCCGCAGCGTCCAGGCGTTTTGCTTCCGCTATCCTCTGTCGACGCCGGTCGTCACTTCCTTTGGGAGGATGGGGGACCGGCCGGCGGTATTTGTCCGCTTGGAAGATGATGATGGCTATGTCGGCTGGGGCGAGGTCTGGGCGAATTTCCCGTCGACCGGTGCGGAGCACCGGGCACGCATCGTCAACGAGATTTTGGCGCCCGCGATAACAGGATTTGCGGCGACCGAGCCTTCGGAGGTCTTCGAAAAACTGACGCAGGCAACCGCTGTGCTTGCCTTGCAATCGGGCGAGCCGGGTCCTTTCGCGCAAACGATCGCTGGAATCGATTTGGCGGTCTGGGATCTCCATGCGCGGCGTCGCGGCGTCGCACTTTGGAAGTTGCTCGGCGGTGCGGGTGGCAAAATCTCCGTCTATGCCAGTGGTATCAATCCGACCGGGTCGCGGCAAATGGCCGACAGGGCTCTAAGCCGAGGTCATCGGGCGCTGAAGCTCAAAATTGGCTTCGACCTCAAGGCCGACCGCGCAAATCTTGCGGCGCTTCGCGAACTTGTCGGTGATGGCATGCTGGCCGCGGACGCCAACCAGGCCTGGTCGGTGGAGCGAGCGATCGAAGTGGCACCACAACTCCGCGAGTTCAATCTCGCTTGGCTCGAAGAGCCGATGCGTGCCGACTGTCCATGGCAGCAATGGCAGGCGTTGCGCAACAGCATCGACGTGCCGCTCGCGGCAGGCGAAAATATCGCAAGCCGCGCGGGTTTCCGGCAAGCACTTGGCGATGACGTGTTGCGCGTCGTGCAGCCCGATATCGCCAAATGGGGCGGGTTGAGCGTCTGCTCCGACATTGCGCGTGACATCCTCGCGTCGGGCAAGATGTTCTGCCCGCATTATCTCGGCGGCGGGATCGGCTTGCTGGCGTCGGCGCATTTGCTGGCGGGAGTGGGCGGCGGCGGATTGCTGGAAGTCGATTCGAACGACAATCCGTTGCGTGATCGCTTCTGCGGTCCCGTCGTGAACATCTCGGACGGCATGGTGACGCTGACCGACGATCCGGGCCTCGGGATCGAGCCGGATCTGTCCTCGATTGAAAAGTACCGGACAGCCTGATCCGGTGGAAAGCACTGCATGGCGGCTCGGGGATATGACTACATTATCGTTGGCGCGGGATCGGCCGGCTGCGTGGTCGCGAACCGGCTGTCCGCCGATCCTTCCTGCCGCGTATTGCTGCTGGAGGCCGGAGGATCAGACCGGAATTTCTGGCTCAAGCTGCCGGTCGGTTACTACCGGACGATCTACAATGAGCGCTTTTCACGACTATTCAAGACCGAACCGAGTGAAACCACCGGCGGCCGCACAATCGTCTGGCCGCGCGGCCGCGTGGTCGGCGGATCGTCGTCTATCAATGGCCTGATCTTCATTCGCGGTCAGCATGAGGACTTTGACGACTGGGAGCGCCTTGGCGCGACGGGCTGGGGGTATCGCCAACTGCTGCCATACTTCCGGCGCTACGAACGCTATCGGGGCGGCGAAAGCCAGTACCACGGCGGCCTCGGCGAGTTCGAGGTTTCCGAACTTCGCACCGGCAATCGTGCCTCCGCGGCATGGGTGGAGGCCGGCGTGGAGTACGGACTTCCGCGCAATTCCGACTTCAACGGAGCCACGACACTGGGCGTCGGCGCCTATCAGCTTGGCATCGGGAGGCACTGGCGCAGCAGCTCGGCATCGGCTTTTCTGCGACCTGTCGAACATCGCCCGAACCTCACCATCATGACGGGGGCGCAAGTCAGCAGGGTCGTCTTTGCGGGCCGCGCCGCGATCGGCGTCGAGTGGGTCCAGAACAGCCAGGTGTTCAACGCGGTGGCCGATCGCGAGGTCATCCTGTCCGCCGGCGCGCTCCAGTCGCCGCAAATACTGCAACTGTCCGGCGTCGGACCTGCGGATTTGCTGCGCGGACTCGGTATTCCTGTCGTAGCCGACGCACCGCAGGTCGGCCTGAACCTGCAGGATCACTATCAGGCTCGGATGATCGTCCGGCTAAAACAACGGATATCGCTCAACGATCAGGTACGAAATCCCTTTGGGCTCGCCAAGATGGGCTTGCAGTGGATGCTCGCAGGCAGCGGTCCATTGACGGCCGGTGCGGGGCAGGTCGGTGGTGCTGCCTGCACCCAATACGCGGTCGGCGGGCGCCCCGACGTTCAGTTCAATGTGATGCCGCTTTCGGTCGATAAGCCTGGCGATCCGCTGCACCGTTATTCGGGATTCACCGCGTCGGTCTGGCAATGCCACGGGGAATCCCGTGGACATCTCGCGATCAGGTCCGTCGATCCGTTCGATCAGCCGCGCATCGAGCCGAACTACTTCGCGGAGGAAATCGACCGCAAGACGATGGTCGCGGGACTTCAGATGCTGCGCGACATATACCGGCAGAAATCGTTGGGGGAGCTCTGGGATATCGAGATGATCCCGGGCGAGGCGGTCAAGAGCCCGGCCGGCCTGTGGGACTTCGCGCGGACCACCGGCGGGACGGTATTTCATTGCGTCGGCACGTGCCGGATGGGAAGCGATGAGCAATCGGTGCTTGACCCGGCTTTGCGGGTCCGCGGCGTTGAAAAGCTGCGCGTGATCGACGCATCGGTGATGCCGCAGATCACGTCGGCGAATACCAATGCGAGCAGCCTGATGATTGGAGAACGGGGCGCGGCCCTGGTGATGTCGTCAATTTAGCGGTGTCGGCATTTTGCTGGCATCGAAAGCGAGGACGCAAGTGCCGAGATGGATCTGATTTCCGATAGCCATGTGCCGAAATACGCTCAGATTGCTGATATTTTTCGTCAGCGAATTGCCCGCGGAATATGGGCGCAGGGACTGCGGCTGCCTGCGAATGAACTGCTCGCTACCGAGTTTGGCGTCTCCCGCGTCACCATTCGGCAAGCGGTCGATCTGTTGGCGCGCGACGGAATCATCGAAGCCCGGCAAGGCCGGGGGACCTTTGTCACCGGGATGCTGAAACAGGATCGCTGGCTCAAGGTCGAGACGACGTTATCCGACCTCGCCGAGGTGTATCGCGACACCTCGCCGGAGATCATCAACATTTCGGAAAGTCGCACCGATGCCCCCTTGCTTCCCGGGGATGGAAAGGCTGCTGCTCAATACGTCTTCATGCGTCGTGTGCATTCCCGCGACAAGCGGCCCTATTGCGTGATTTCGATCTATCTGGACGAAAAAATATTCCGGAAGCATCCAAAGCGCTTCCGCAAGGAGACGGTGATTCCGATCCTGAAGGATATGCGCGATCCCGCCATCAGCAGCGCGCGGCAGACGCTGACCATAGGCACCGCCGACCTGGAAGCGGCGAAGTTGCTGCAAATTCCATTGAACTCCCCGGTGGCCGAAGTCCGGCGTGTTTTCAATTCCGCCGATCGCACGGTGATCTATCTCGGCGAAGTCACCTATCGCGGAGACTTCATCCGGATCGATATGGATTTGCGGCCCTGATACCGGGCAAAGACGCTCATCGGAAGAACAGTTCCTGATTGCGCCGCTCCAGCCTGGTTCGGTCTCGCGACGCTTGAGCCAGCCGCTCGCCGCGTGGCGTCGGTCGAACGCCAGCGCCTCACGGTGGACGACCTTGCTGTTACGCTTTATGAGGAATTGCGCGGGACAGCCGACGGGCTCCGTCCTTGCGCTTGCGAGCGGTAAATGTTCCCGGGCAGAGTGACGAAATCCAGCCTAAATGCATGATAAATCGATAGGAATCACGAGAGACGCGGAATGGCGCTTCTCGGTCGCCCCGATGATGGACTGGACCGACCGGCATTGCCGGGTGTTCCATCGCCTGATGACCCGGCGGACCCGGCTCTATACGGAGATGCTGACCACCGGCGCCATCCTGCATGGCGACCGCCGGCGGCTGCTCGGCTTCGACGCCAGCGAGCATCCGGTGGCGCTGCAGCTCGGCGGCTCCGATCCGCTCGATCTCGCGACCGCTGCGAAAATCGGCGAGGATTTCGGCTACGACGAGATCAATCTCAATGTCGGCTGCCCGTCGGACCGGGTCAAGGACGGCCGCTTCGGCGCCTGCCTGATGGCGGAGCCGGCGCTGGTCGCGTCCTGCGTCGCCGCGATGAAGCGCGCCGTCGGCGTCGCGGTCACGGTCAAGTGCCGGATCGGCATCGACGACCAGGATCCGGAAATCGCGCTGGATGCGCTGGCCCGCAGCGTCGTCGCCGCCGGCGCCGATGCGCTGGTGGTCCACGCCCGCAAGGCCTGGCTCAACGGGTTGTCGCCGAAGCAGAACCGCGACATCCCGCCGCTCGATTACGACCGCGTCTATCGGCTGAAGGCCGCGTTGCCGGATATTCCCGTCATCATCAATGGCGGCATCGCCGGCGTCGGCGAGGCGAGGGCGCATCTCGACCGGGTCGATGGCGTGATGCTGGGGCGGGCCGCCTACCAGGAGCCGTGGCGGCTGCTTTCGGCCGATCCCGAGCTGTTCGGCGAGCCGGCGCCGCATGCCACCATGAGGGGCGTGTTCGAGGCCATGATGCCCTATATCGAAGCCCAGCTCGCGCAGGGCGTTCGCCTGCATTCGATCGCCAGGCATTTCGTCGGCGCGTTTCACGGCGTGCCCGGCGCGCGCGCGTTCCGCCGCCACCTCGCCGAGAACGGCGTCAGGCCCGATGCCGGCGTCGAGGTGCTGCGCGACGCGATCGCGCTGGTCGAGCCCCGCGCGGCGCCGATCGCCGCGTGAGCCCCATGCCTCTCCGCTTGCGGGAGGCGGAGAGGCAAAGCTGCACATCGGGAAGGCGGGGAAAGGTCAGCGCGCTGCGGCTGCAAGGGAGCGCAGGCGAGATCAGCACTGCCGTTTCCTGGCGTCGGTTTGGTCTTTGGCGTCAAGCGGCACCATGGCTTGACAGGGTGCGCCTGGCAATCGCCACGAACCGCTGCGCCGCCGGCGACAGCGCCAGGCCGGCGCAGCTCAGCAACGAGACGTGGCGCAGGATGGTCGGCCGGGAGAGCGCGACCGCCGCAAGCGACGGGAATTGCGCCCGGGGAAGCATGTGCGCCGGCAGGATGCTGATCCCGCCGCCCTCGGCGGTCAGGGCGAGCGCCGTCGTGATCAGCGAAACTTCGAGTGCCGGTTTCAGCGCGCGTCCGGTCCCGGCCAGGGCCGCGTCGATCTGAGCGCGGATGCGCGTGCCGCGCCGCATGGCGATCAATTTTTTATCTTCCAGATCGGCCCAGGTCAGGCGCCGGCGCTTTTCGAAGCGGCCGTCCTTCAGCCCGATCGCAGACAACGGACTCCGCATCAGGCTCTCGATCCTGACCTCCGGCGCGCCCTCGTCCTCGATGCTTCCAATGCCGAACTCGGCATTGCCCGCCATGACGAACGGCAGCAACTCGTCCGGGGCGATATCGAACAGGTCGATTTTCACTTCGGGATGGCTCGATCTGTAGCGCGCCAGAAGGCGGGGCAGCACCGCCGAGGCGACACCGGCGGAAATCGCCAGGCTGATGCGGCCGCTCTTGACGTCGACCAGATCGCGCATCTGCCGCGAAAAGCCGCGGGCGTCGGCCAGGATCCGCTCGGCAATCGACACCGTGTCCCGGCATGCCGAGGTCGGGTGCAATGCGCGGGTCGTGCGATCGAACAGCTTGAGCCGAAAGTTCTCCTCGATCTGGCGGATCAGCAGGCTGATCGCCGGCTGGGTGACGCCGAGTTCGGCGGCGGCCTTGGTCAGGCTGCCGTGGCGATAGACCAGAACCAGCGCCTCGAGTTGCCGGATCGTCGGAAGCATCAGGTCACCTAATGAATGTATCAGAATTTTGTGGCTAATCGAATGAATGATAATCTGCAAGATAATTCCGGCTGGCCATCGCCGCAGGCGGATGTTCCGGGCAACGAATCAAAACAGCATCCCGGGAGGGGAATTTGGCGCAGCTGGTCAATATCGGTCGCTATATCGACGATCGTCCGCTGTCGGCGTTCCAGATCCGCACCATCGTGCTCTGCGCGCTGGTCACCGCCCTGGACGGCTTCGATGCCCAGGCGCTCGGTTTCGTCGCGCCGTCGCTCGGCAGGGATTGGCAGCTGGCGCGCGGGGCGCTGGGGCCGGTGTTCGGCGCCTCGCTGTTCGGCATCATGGTCGGCTCGCTGGTGTTTGGCGCCCTGGCGGATTATTTCGGCCGCAAATGGCTGGTGATTGCGGGCGTGCTGGTGTTCGCGCTGGGAACGCTGGCGACCTGCCGGGCCACCGGCCTGTCCGAGCTGACGATGCTGCGCTTTGCAACCGGGCTTGGACTGGGCGGCGTGCTGCCGAATACCATCGCGCTGACCGGCGAATACGCGCCACTGCGCCGCCGGACCCTGATGATCATGCTGATGTTCATGGCGACGACCTTGGGCGCGGCGCTCGGCGGCCTGCTCGCGGCCGAGCTGGTGCCGGTCCATGGCTGGCAGAGCGTGTTCCTGGTCGGCGGCATCCTGCCGCTGATGCTCTGCCCGGTGCTGATGGTCTGGCTTCCGGAATCGCTCACCCTGATGGCGCTCGATCCGCGCAACAACGACCGGGTGCGCAAGCTGCTTTCCAGGATCGATGGCACGGCCGGCTTTGCTTCGGATGCCCGCTACACCATCGTCGAGGAGAGCGGCAGCGGCTTCCTGCTGCCCCAGCTGTTTGTCAACGACCGGCTGCTGCCGACGCTGCTGTTGTGGATCATGTTCTTCATGAACATGCTCGACATCTACTTCCTCAACAGCTGGCTGCCGACGCTGGCGCATGGCGTCGGGCTCGACGTCCAGGCGGCGATCGCGATCGGCATTGCCTTTCAGCTCGGCGGAATGCTGGGTACCGTCGGCCTCGGCTTCCTGATCCAGCGGCTCGGCTTCCACCGGGTCCTGTTCCTCACCTATCTGGCCGGCTTCGCCTCGATCATGGCGATCGCCGCCGCCGGAAACTTCCTGCCGGTGCTGGGGCCGGCGGCCTTTGTCTCGGGTGTCGCCGTGATCGGCGGCCAGATCGGCTGCAACGCCTATGCGGCGCGGGTCTATCCGACCTATATCCGCGCCACCGGCATCGGCTGGGCGCTTGGGGTCGGACGCCTGGGGTCGATCCTGGGCGTGACCATCGGCGGCATGATGCTGGCCGCGCAATGGGCGATACCCTCGCTGTTCCAGGCCAGCGCCGTGCCGCAGCTCTGCTCGGCGCTGGTGATCCTCGCGCTGGCGCTGTTCAGCATGCGCCGGCGCCCCACGACATCGGATGGCGCGCCAGCCGGCTCGCATTCGGTCCCCGAACGCGCCTGAACAGGAAATGGAAAGCAAGATGCAGCGGTTGGAAACTCAGGTTCTGGTGGTTGGCGGAGGCCCGGTCGGATTGACGGCGGCGCTGGATCTGGCCTCGCGCGGCATCGACGTCGTGGTGGCCGAAATCCGTCGGGCGGGCGAGCCGCCAAGCGTCAAGTGCAACCACGTGTCGGCGCGCTCGATGGAAGTGTTTCGCCGCCTCGGCATCGTGCGCCGGGTGAGGGAAGGCGGCTTGCCGGCCGATTTTCCCAACGACTGCGCCTATCGCACCGCCGTCGTCGGCCGCGAGCTCAGCCGCATTCCGATTCCCTGCCGGGCCGATCGCTACACGGCGACCGAAGGGCCCGATACCGACTGGCCGACGCCCGAACCGCCGCACCGGATCAACCAGATCTATCTCGAACCGATCCTGTTTGCCTGCGCGCAGGAGCGGCCGCGGATCAAACTGCTCAATCGGGTCCGCATCGAGACGTTCGAGCAGACGCCGGCGGGCGTGCTGGCGACCGCCTGCGACCTCGACAGCGGCCGGCAATTCACCGTTGCCGCCGACTATCTGATCGGCTGCGACGGCGGCCGGTCCGCGGTGCGCAAGCTGATCGGTTCGCAGCTGACCGGCACCGAGGTCGTGCAGCGGGTGCAATCCACCTATATTCATGCCCCGGCCCTGAAGGATCTGATCAGCCAGAAGCCGGCCTGGATGACGATGTCGCTCAATGCGCGCCGCTGCGGCACCACCGTCTCGATCGATGGCCGCGACAACTGGCTGATCCACAACCATCTTGGTTCGGAGGAAACCGAATTCGACAGCGTCGATCGGGACTGGGCGCTCCGCACCATTCTCGGCGTCGACGACCGCTTTCGCTATGACATCATCAGCAAGGAGGACTGGATCGGCCGCCGGCTGGTGGCCGATCGCTTTCGCGACCGCCGCGCCTTCATCTGCGGCGATGCGGCGCATCTGTGGATACCCTATGCCGGCTACGGGATGAATGCCGGGATCGCCGACGCCGTCGACCTCGGCTGGATCATGGCGGCGGTGCTGCAGGGCTGGGCAAGCCCGGCGCTGCTCAATGCCTACGAGGCGGAACGGCAGCCGATCACCGAGCAGGTGTCGCATTTTGCGATGAACCATGCGCTCGCGGTCATGAGCCAGCGAAAGGCGGTGCCCGCCGAAATCGAGGCCGAAGGTCCCGCCGGCGACGCGCTGCGCAGCCATGTCGGCAAGGCGGCCTACGAGCTGAACGTCCAGCAATATTGCTGTGCCGGGCTGAACTTCGGATATTATTACGATCGTTCGCCGATCATCGCCTATGACGGCGAGACGCCGCCATCCTACAGCATGGGCGGCTTCACCGCCTCGACCGTGCCGGGCGCGCGGGTGCCGCATCTCTGGCTGTCCGGCGGCCGCTCGTTGCTCGACGAACTCGGGCCGGGCTACACGCTGCTGTGCTTCGACGCCGCGCTCGATACCGCGCCGATGGTCGAAGCCGCCGCGCGCTGCGGCGTTCCGCTCAAGCTGGTCGATGTGGATCCGGGCAAAACCGGCTTTGGTTTTCCGGAGAAGATGCTGATCGTGCGGCCGGACTCCCACATCGCCTGGCGCGGTGACGATGTACCGCGCGAACCGGACCGGCTGTTCGATCGGCTGCGTGGTGCCGGGGCAACCGCGGTCGCCTAAAATCGTGCAGAACCAACCGCAGTACCGCTTTCCCGATGAGCGCGCCTGGCAAATGATAGCCGGCTTCATACTGTACTCGGCGGCCGCATCGTATTTGGGTTCGATCGCTATGGCTCTGATCGGCTGTCAACTTCGCAGAAAATATTCGCGCCTTGGCCCGATATGCGGCGTTCCCGCTCTATCGAACCAAAACGATATGTTGGATCCTGGCTTGTGCATTTGCCGCGATGATGGACCGGACCGGCCGGCATTGCCGGGTGTTCCATCGCCTGCAACCCCGCTGAGATGTCAACAGCTGGTTGCAGGCCCTGAGCCCCAGCGGAAACCGCAGAACAGGATAACAGGCCTTGATTTTGTTCTTTGTTTGTTCTATATATCTAAGTTGCTTGGCTAAGCGCTTTGCATACGGTGGGGCGATGTAAAACGCCCGAGTCGCTGTGTCCAAAGACCTTACGCTAGAAAAGGCTCTCATTTTCCGGATTGTCCACCGGGACAATGTCCCGTGGATTCTGGACAACGGCCTGCATTGCAAGAACTCGAAGGTGCTAGATCCCAAGTTCGTGGAGATCGGAAATCACGATTTGATCAGTAAGCGCGACAAGCATCCCGTCGTGCCACCGCCATCCGGAACGCTGAGCGACTACATACCGTTCTATTTCACGCCGTTTTCGCCGATGATGTATAATATCAAAACCGGATGGGGCGGTATTCGCCAACGCAAAAATGACGAAATCGTCATCATGGTTTCGTCGCTACGAACGCTACAGACCAACAAGATTCCGTTCCTATTCACGGATCGGCATGCGTACCTTGCAGCCGCGCAGTTCTACTCAGATCTTGCGCGATTGGATCAGATCGATTGGGACATGCTTCAGCGTCGGGACTTCCGCAACGACCCCGACGATCCGTCGAAGAAGGAACGATATCAGGCGGAAGCTCTTGTCCACAAACATCTCCCCGTCGACGCCCTGTCGGGCCTCGTCTGCCACAGCGATGATGTGCTCAAGCCCCTGAATGCGGTATTGGCGGAACGCAAGCTGGCCATAAAAGTGGTCAAGAAGCCGGATTGGTATTTCTGATGATCGAATTTACGCGCGGCAATCTTCTCGATTCCAAAGCTGAGGCTTTGGTCAATACCGTCAATACTGTCGGCGTAATGGGGAAAGGCGTCGCCTTGATGTTCAAGGAAGCGTATCCGGAGAATTTCAAGGCATACGAGGCGGCCTGCAAAAAGAAGGAGGTCAAGGTCGGCCGCATGTTCGTCACGGAACGCCAGGCATTGATTGGTCCGAAATGGATCATCAATTTCCCGACTAAGGAGCATTGGCGCGGCAACTCCAAGATGAAGTGGATTGAAGCTGGCCTCGAAGATCTGAAGCGCATCATTGCTGAAAAAGAAGATTCGGTCGATTGCCATTCCGCCGCTCGGGAGCGGAAACGGGGGTCTCAACTGGCTTGATGTGCGACCGAAGATCGAGGCCGCGATGCGGGCGCTGAATGACGTCAGCGTTATTGTCTATGAGCCGACGGACCAGTACCAGAATGTGTCGAAACGCGCAGGTGTCGAGAAACTGACGCCGGCCCGCGCGCTCGTCGCCGAATTGGTTCGCAGATACTGGATACTCGGCATCGAATGCTCCTTACTCGAAATCCAGAAGCTCGCCTACTTTCTAGAGCGCAGCATCGAGAAGCTGGGATTGAGCAATCCTCTCGATCTGCGCTTCCAGGCCGACAAATATGGTCCGTACGCCCCTCGACTAACGCACCTCCTTGATGGGCTCGACGGCAGCTATCTGCATTGCGGCAAGCGCATCGGCGACGCCAATCCATTCGATGTGGTCTGGTTCGAGGACGCAAAGCGGGACAAGGTTGCCGTCTATCTGGGATCGGGTGAAGCGAAGGTGTTCCTTCCAGCGCTCGAAGCGACTGCGGAGCTGATCGACGGGTTCGAAATCTCCATTGGGCATGGAACTTCTTGCTACGATCGACTGGCTTGTAAAAAACGACGGCGTCGCGGCAGATCGAGGAACTCGATTAAGACAGCTCTTAAGACATGGACAGGCGGCGAAAAATCAGCAGAGCGAAAGTTGAAGCTGTTTGAGGACCAACTCGTCGACCTTGCGCTTGAACGGCTGGCGACTTTCAACTGATCGGACAAACCACCATGTCGGCCCAAAACTGGGTAGATGGATTATTGATTAGAGTGCTAACAGAATCAACATGTTAGCGCATGATTTGCATTTGCCTTGATGGATGGGACCTACGGCGGCGGAAAGACCTGGAAATAACAGTAATTCACAGGCCGGCGGTTTCGCCATGCAATGGCAGTTGGTGTACCGGAAGGAAGAGCGATGAAGGGTGCTGTTTGAAAGTGCGGCGCTCGCTCATTACACCATGCCGCGAACGCGGTCACGTGACGCTCAACTGGTCGGATTCCTTCCTGGCTTTTTCTCGTTGTTTATCGATGTAGGCAGCTAGCCCGACGCGCGCGGCGAACCGCCAGCTTTCATGTCATCGTCTTCAACGGCGTTTGCTTGTCCTCGATCAGGGGCAGCGCGGCGGCGCGTTCCGCGTTGATTTCGACCCAGCGCGTCATCGCGGGCGGGAGATCGACCTCGTCATAGATCGCCTGGACCGGGCAAACCGGAATGCAGGCCTGACACAGGATGCACGAAACCGGATCGATATACAGCATGCGATCGTCGCCGTGGAAACACACGACCGGACAGACCGTGACACATTCGGTGTATCGGCAGTCCCTGCACTTGTCGGTAACGACGACGGCCATGGTGCTCAGGCGATGCCGTAAGTGAGGCCGAGCGAACCCAGCCATTTACGGTACAACAGGCCGAACTTGTCGGTGCGATGATGGATCTCGGCGCGCAGATCGACAGGAATGCGCTCTGGCCGCTGTGTTTCGACGATATCCTTGTCCTGGGAAAACACCTTGTCCTGGCGGCGCAGGATGTCGTCCTCGGTCAGGTTCTCGCCGAAATTGATTGCGACGCACAGGCGAATGATGCAGGTGACTTCGTCGACCGGTTGCGCGGTGAGGAAGGTGCAGAAGCGGTCGTCGGGATTACCGAGATGCTTTCTTTCGGAATCGGCGATCTCGACCTGCTTGGAGAAATACGCCACCAGCGGACGGAACACGCGGTAGGTGTAGGTGGCGTTGACCGGCACCTGTCGGTGGTCCCCGTACGGCTGGAAAACCCGGATGCCGCTGGTGCTGATGCCGGATTCATCCTCGAACACCTTGTAGTCCTCGACCTTGTCCGGCGCATCCTCGAGCCCATTGAGGCCGCCATGGACGAACGGGAAATGCGTCGCGTCAATGAAATTCTCGACCGAGCGGAATCCGTTGGCCTTGAAGAAATATGGACCGGTGTTGAACTTGCGAAAACTCCCATCGTCCCATTCGGGGAAATGCGGCACCGCATGTTTCGGCTCACCCAGCGATACCCACACCATGCCATAGCGTTCTTCCGCCGGGTGCGGAAAGGCGCGTGCCTTCAGCGGTGGAGGTTGATCGGGCGCCGCCGGCACCAGCACGCATTTTGCCGATCCGTCATAGCGCCAGCCGTGATAGGGACACACCACCGTATCGTTGGCGATCCAGCCCTTCGAGAGCCGGGCGCCGCGATGGATGCATAAATCCTTCCAGGCATGAACCTGTCCCGATGCGTCGCGCCACAGGATCAGGTCCTCGCCGAGCAACGTGGCCGGAATGATCTTGCCTGCCGGAACATCCTTGGTGAAGGCCACCACGTGCCAATCATTGAGCAGGGCGGCGTCGGGAACGGTGCTTTCCGAGACCATGCGAACCGGGGTGGTCATACAGCTTATCCCTTCATTCTGCGGCCAGGCGGGCGTAACGCAGGGCCACTCCGGTCGAAGCAATTTGCTTGCCATCCGGAGGGCGCCGGCTGCATGGCTGCATCGACAGCGCACCGGCCATTTGGCTAAAATCCCACCGCCGCGCCGTCGCCGCGCGGATCCGCACCGCCTCTCAGCACGCCGGTCGACCGATCGATGGTGATCGCTCCGGCATGCCCCATGATGTCGGAATAATCCGGCGTCAGGTTGATGCGATGGCCGAGCCGCCTGAGCTCGAGAATGACGTCGTCGCGGACGCGGCCCTCGAGATTCAGCAGCGTGCCGGGCTGCGACAAATCGAGCATGCGCCCCTGCAGCCAGCGCGGCGCCTCGATCGCGTCCTGCGGCGACATGCCGTAATCGATAATGCGCGCGACCAGGGCTGCTTGTGTCTGCGGCTGGCCTTCGCCGCCCATCGTTCCATAGACCAGTTCCGGCGCGCCATCCTTGAACAACATTCCGGCAATCAGCGTATGAAAGCAGCGCTTGCCCGGCTCGAGCCGGTTTGCGGAAGTCCTGTCGAGCACGAAGTATTTTCCGCGGTTCTGCAGATGGACGCCGGTTCCAACCGGCATGATACCCGAGCCGAAGCCGTCGCAAATGCTCTGGATCAGCGACACTGCGTTGCCCTGCTTGTCGACCACGCCGATCCACACGGTATCACCACCGCGCACCACCGACGAACTCGGCGCCGCGCAAAGCGACTTTCTGATCCTGTCGGCCTGTGCCTTGCCGTGGCTCGCCGACAACAGCCGCGCGAGCGGAATCTCGAGGAATGCCGGGTCGGTGAGCCATTCATCCCGATCCGCGAACGCCGCTTTCACGGCCTCCGCCATCAGATGATAGAATTTGGCGGAGCCGTCCTCGATGCGCGATAAATCGAAATTGTTCAGGATGTTGAGTATGCTGAGCGCGGCCATGCCCTGGGTGTTCGGCGGCAGGTTGAACGCGGTATAGCCACGGTACGGCACCGAAATCGGATCGACCCAGTCGGCGAGGTGATTGGCGAAGTCTTCCCGTGTCAGCACGCCGCCATTTGCCAGCAACTCGGTGCTGATCGCCTTGGCGACGTCGCCCTTGTACAATGCCACGGCGCCTTCGGTCGCAATCTGCTGCAGCGTGCTTGCCAGATTCGATTGCCGCATCACGTCGCCGGCGCGCAGCGGAGTTCCGTCCGGCTTGCAGAAATGCTTCCGCATTTCCGCAAAGCGCTGCAGATTTCCGAACGATTTGTCCGACGCGTCGAAATCGACGAGGCCGCGAAGGTCCTGATGCGACGACACCGGCATGCCGTCGCGGGCGTAACCGATCGCATCGGACAAAAGCTCCCGCCAGGGGATCCTGCCGCCCAGCGATCTCACGCTGTGCTGATACGCGGCTTCCCAGCCCGAAACCGCGCCCGGAATCGTGTTCGCGGCAAGATAGCCGCGCGCGGGAATCGTCGATACGCCCTGTTCCGCATAGTGCTCAAGCGTCGCCTTGCTGCCGGAACGGCCCGATGCGTTCAACGCCCGTGGCACCGCCGAACCGTCGCGCGAAATCAGCCAGAAATTGTCGCCGCCTATGCTGTTGCCTTGCGGATAGGCGACCGCCGCGGTTGCCGCCGCGGCGATCGCGGCCTCGACGGCGTTGCCGCCGTCGCGCAGGATCCGCAATCCAGATTGCGAGGCGAGATAGTGAGGTGTCGTCACCATCCCGTTCATTGACATCGTGGTCGGGCGCGCCATTGTTTTTCCAGTACTCTGCGTCTTCAGGCTACTCGCGTAGCGATATCAACTGCGGTAGGAGGGATCGATGCTGTCGAGCTTCCGCACCAGCGCCTGCCACTCCAGGGCGCCGGCGTCGGCAGTAAGCTGTTCGTCGGAATAGCGAAGCCTGGCGGAGTATTCGCAGACCTCGTCCGAGGGCAGGATCAGCTTCTGCCCCGCGGACAACACCTTGATCTGCACCTCGCAGGACTTTTCCAGGTAATACATCAGAATGAATGCCTCGGCGACGGTGCGACCCGTCGTCAGTACGCCGTGATTTTGCATCAGCATCGCCTGGGTCTTGCCCATGTTGGCAAGCACACGGTCGCGCTCGTCGAGACGAACCGGCGGCCCCTCATACGGGTGATAGGAAATCCGATTGTAAAACTGATGAGACCAGACCGTCAGAGGCAGCAGTCCGCCTTGGAGGCAGGATACCGCCATCGCATTGATCGGATGGCCGTGGAACACGCAAACGCGGTCGTCGCCGGAACGATGGATGGCGCTGTGCAGCACGAATCCCGTCGGATTATGCACCCACCCGTTCTCGGATGGATCGACCATTTCGCCGTTCTGGTCGACCTTGATCAGCGATGACGCGGTAATTTCGCTGAAAAGCATGCCGTAGGGATTGAGAAGGAAATGCAGATCGGGACCCGGGACCCGCGCGGAAAGGTGGGTGTAGATCAAGTCGTCCATGCCGAGCATCGCGGTCAGACGATAGGCCGCGGCGAGCTCGATCCGGAGCTTGGTTTCCTCAGGACTCCACTTGGGATTTTTGGTAATCGGTGCAACGACGTTCATGCTTGACCCTTTCGCTTTGCAACTATTCCCATCCGGTATGCCGGTCGAAGGCCGCCTTGATCTGCTGTTGGTTTTCGACGAACAGCGTGCGGGAGATGTCGTGACAAACGCGCTGTGCTGCATATTGCAGGCCGGATAGATTGCAGCGGAAGCCGCTGAGATGCGCGACGCCAGAGCAGAGATAATAGACGCGGCTGACGAACTGGTCGCTGTCGCGCAGCGGCACGAATTGCAGGGATGGACCCAGATAGGGGCTGTTCTCGAGCTCCGGATGGGTAGCCATCCCGTTGGGAATGTATCCGTCCTTCCAGAGCCGGATCGACGGCAGCATCGATTTGAGCTCGTCCTGGTCCGCCAGCGAGTTGCGGCTCCCGGTGCCGCAGATCATGAAGTCATGGCGCATTTCCTGGCCGCCATACTGGCCGACGATCTTGCCGCCTTCGAACCGCAATGATTCGATGCCGGCGCCGCCATAGATGTTGAAACGATCGTCACGGATTGCTTCGTAGTAGGTATCGCGCGGCGGCGGCACTCCAAGATCGAGATCCGCAAGCGAATAAGCCCACTTCATGGTGTCCGGTAGTTCGACGTAGTGGCGGTGATAGCCATGCCAGCGGCTGGCGAGACAGACACGGTGTATCGGCGGCAGTCCCCGGCGCCTGACCAGAAGGTCGACGGAGCGCGCGCCGGCTTCCAGCGCGGCGTTGGCGGTATCGAACGCGCTCGCACCGCCGCCGATCACCACGATGTCCCGACCGACCAAGCGATCGGCCGGAAGATCGCTCATGGTATGGCAATAAGCCGATGTCGGCAGGGTTTCCTGCACCCTGTCGGGAAAGCGCTGCAGCCCCGCGCTCTCGATGCCGGTACACAGCACGACGAACTGAGCCCGCACGGTGCCCTGCGACGTGTCGAGTTCGAAGCAACCCCGATCGGCCACCCAGACGATGTCGGAGACATTGACGTCGTAGTCTATCGGCAGTTTTACGGTGTCGCCGAACCAGTCGAGATAGTCGGCCCAAATGAGACGCGGTATCTTCTTGATGCTGCGAAAATAGTCTTCGCCGAACTTAAGGTCGCACCAGCGCTGGAAGTGCAGGTTGGGCATTCCCCAGTGCAGCCCGCCGGTCTCGGATTTGCGGGTTCGCAGCAGATGGTTGCGCGCATAGGTCCGCCACGGTCCCTGCATCCCCCGCGGCCTGCGATCGAACACCCGGACATTGCGGAAGCCATAATGCGCGAGCCCGAATGCGACCGCTTTGCCGGTCTGCCCGGCTCCGATGACCGCGACCTCCAGCATGCCGTCCCGCGGGCGGTATGGCAGCGGCTCGGCCGGGTAGCGGAGCATCTCCAGGTCGGCCTGGATCCGCATCTCGAGCTCACGCAGACGCTGTTCCCATCCGGCCTGTGGAACCGGCCTGTAGAGCCGTTCCGCCATCGAGAAGTCGTCCGGAACAATCGATTTTTCTGCCAGATGCGCCATTATATTATTCGTGTTTCATTTCAGTATAGGGGCGGCCCCCCGGTGTCAAGCCGGGCCTTTCAGTCCGCCCGGCTACTCCCGCTCAATTGTAATGGCGATCCACCAACGTCCATTTGCCGCCCTTGGCTTCCAGGACGTAGACCACCTTGATTGCATCGCCATCGGCGTTGATCGTCAGCGGTCCGACCAGCGCCGGGAATTTGCTGAGCTTGCGAATTTGATCGCGAATGGCGGTGCGCTCTGCTGCGACCTTGTCCTTGTCGCCCGTCACTCCGGCCTGCTTCATCGCGTAAGCGTACATCGACACGATGTCATAGCTGGCGGCATCGAATTGATTGGGCTCGACCACCGTCTCGCCTTTCTCCTTGAGCTTGGCCTGGAACTTGGCGACGAAGTCCCGGGTCCGCTCGTCGTCGAGGCCGCTGAAGAACGTCGCCGTGATCAGCGTTCCCTCGCCGTTCGGACCCATGCGGGCCGGCAGTTCGGCATCGGCGACCGTCGACCCCCCGAGCATCCGCCCCTTGTGACCTTGACGCCGAAGTTCCGCCGCGAGCTTGAGCATGGGCTCGGGCGGCGTTCCCACCGCGATCAGATCGGTCGGCTTCTGCATGAGTTGAGAAACCTGCGGCGCGAGATCGAAGGCGGCGACGCGGAGCGAAACGGTCTCTTCGAGCGGCAGGCCCGCCTGTTGAATCGCCGCCGGCAGAACTTTTGTTCCAAGCGATTCGGATACCGCGTCATCGGTCGCGTATACGATCGACACCGACTTGTCCGCGTAGCCCTTGGCCTTGATGGTCCTGAACAGGCGCTCATAGGTGTAGGCTTCGTCGGTGGTGTTGCGGAAAGCATAGGTGAATGACGCGGCCACTTTCGGCGCCGACGAGGCCATCGACATCTGCGGGATGCCCAGGCGCTCGCCGGTCGGGAATGACACCCGGCATTCACTGGTGCTGAATGGACCGACAATCGCGAGAACCGGCTCGTCCTGCGCGAAATGCGTAACGCCCGCCGCCGCCTGGTCCGGCTTGCCGCCGGTATCGAAGATCGATAGTGCGAGTTTGTTGCCGTTCACTCCGCCCTGCGCATTGATGTCGTCGATTGCTATTTCGACAGCCACCGCGTTTCGCTTCGCCAGTGCCGAGAACGGTCCGGTATTGGCCGCGAGATACCCGATCGTGAGGTCGTTCGCATGGGCGGATGCCAGCCCGGCCAGAAGCAGGGACGCGACGATGTTGAACCGTTTCATTTCATCTCCTTGTCGACGCATTGCGCGGGAACGCTTGATATCCCGGCGGTGTCCCCGCCGAGATAAGCCTTGGTCAACTCGCCCGACTTCATCAGTTCGGCGGTCGTGGCCTCAGTCAGCAGGCGGCCGAGCCTCAGGACGTATCCATAACCTGCAGTCTTCAACGCCATCCGGGTGTTTTGCTCGACAAGCAGGACGGCCAGGCCGGTGCTGTTGAGACTTCGGATCAAGTTGAAGATCTCGCTCACAAACAGCGGACTGAGACCCAATGAGGGCTCGTCGAGCAACAGCAGGCGGGGGCGCGCCATCAATGCGCGACCGATCGCCAGCATCTGCTGCTCGCCTCCCGACAGCACCGATCCGGGCTGGTGGCGCCGGCGCGCGAGGTTGGGAAACAGCCCATACATGCGGTCGATATCGACAGCGATCGCGCTGTCGCGGCGCTGGTATGCGCCCATCTGCAAGTTCTCTTCGACCGTCAGCGACAGCAGAATCCGGCGGCCCTCCGGAACCAGCGCGATGCCGCTGGCGACGCGACGGCCGGCCGACAATCCAGAAACAGTCTTGCCGTCAAGGCGGATGCTGCCGCGGGCTCGCGTCAGGCCCATGATCGCATTGAGCAGCGACGTCTTGCCTGCGCCATTGGCGCCAAGCACGGTGACGATTCGGCCCTCTTCGATACGAAGGCTCACGTCGTTTACCGCGACGACGTTGCCATACGACACGCCGAGATTTTGCACCTCAAGCAGCATTGCTGCCTCGCCTCCGATTCGCATTCAGCGCCGCGGGGTGAACGGGTTCATCCATGCCGAGATAGGCCTCGACGACGATCGGATCCCGGCAAACCTCGGCCGGATCGCCCTCGGCTATCTTCCTGCCGAAATTGAGAGCGACCGCATGGTTGCAGAGCGATTTCACGAACTCGGTGTCGTGCTCGACGACCAGGACCGTCATGTCCGGCGGGAGCGAACTTGAAAGGATGTTGCAGAGTTCGGCCCGTTCGGTCGAATTCAATCCCGCCGCAGGCTCGTCGAGCAACAGCAAACGCGGCTTTGCGACCAGCGCGCGGGCCACTTCGATGCGCTTCTGCACGCCATAGGACAGCCCCTCGGCAAGCCGCTGCATGTGATCGCCGAGCCCCAGCGACAGGGCAGTTTCCGTGGCTTGGTCCCGATAGGCCCTGTTGAGCGGGGAACCAAGCGGGGCCAGGATACGACGCCATGGCGCGACCAGACGATGCTGGCCGAGCATAATGTTCTCGAGCACGGTGAGGTGCTTCATGAGGCGCATGTTCTGAAATGTGCGGCCGATGCCGAGATGGATGCGCTGATCGAGCGGGACGTCGTCGATTGGCCGGTCGTCGAGCAGGATTTCTCCTGCTGTCACGCGATAAATCCCGCTCAACAGATTGAAGATCGTGGTCTTGCCGGCGCCGTTGGGGCCGATCAGCCCGCAGCGCGAGCCTCGCATGACCTGGATGTCGAGGTTGTCGACGACCGACAAGCCGCCGAAAGCGAGGGTGACGCCGTGCAGGAACAGCATCGGCTTCATGTGTAGGCCCTCCTGAGCACCGTGCGGCGGATCAGCCGCCGTGTGAGCAGGCCTTCCGGCCGCAACAGCATCAAGAGAATGACGCAGATGCCGAAGCCCACATAGCGCCATTGGTCGGTGCTGCGGAGCAGTTCCGGCAGCAACGTGAACACGACCGCCCCGATCGGCGGTCCGAGCGGTGTCTGCAATCCACCAAGCAACGCGAACAGCACTGCATAGGTGCTTAGCAGGACGTTGAAGTGCTGAGCCTCGATGTAATTGAAGTGATGCGCATAGAGAGCCCCGGCGACGCCGGCAAAACCGGCGCCGATCGTCAGGGCCGTGACTTCGAGCCGGCGGGTGCCGACGCCGAACACCGCGGTACCGCGACTGTCGTTCCGCACCGCCGTCATGCACAGGCCGAACCGCGTGGTGCTCAGCCAAATCGCAACGACAGCGACGACAGCCATGGTCGCGAGCATCGGCGCGACGGTGATGTGATCGGGCACGACGAAGCCGCTCGCCCCGCCGACCGCGGGCAGATTCAGGATGATGGCGGTGATGATTTCGGAGAACGCGAGCGTCGCGATCGTCAGATAGATGCCCCGCGCCCGCAGTACGGGAATGGAGATGAGCAGGCCGGCAAGCGTCGCGGCGGCCGCGCCGCCTGCAATGGAAACGAACATGGACCATCCGGCGCTGCTGACTACGGCGGCGGTATAGGCGCCGATCGCCATGAAGCCGGCGACGCCAAGGTTCAACTGGCCGCATGCCAACGGCATGTAGGCCGCATAGGCGGCAACGACATTGACGATCAGGATGGCGGTGATCTGCAGGGCGTATCCGCTCATCACATGCGCTCCACCAGCAGGGCGCGATCGCCGAGCAGCCCGTTCGGCATCAGCAGGATCAATGCCAGCAATACGCTATAGACGACGACGTTCACCGCATCCGAACTCAGGTACGAGATCGTCAGGACCTCAATGATCGCGATGATCAGTGCGCCGAGCAGTGCCCCCCAGATGTTGCCCATGCCGCCGAGAACCATGGCGCAAATGCCCTTCAGCGCCACCTCCGACCCCATGTCCCAGGACACCTGCAGATAGCTGATGCCAAACAGCGCGCCGCCCATGCCCGCGAGCAAACCCGAGATCAGGTACATGCCCGACACGGTGCGTCCGACGTCGACGCCGAGCATTTCGGAAACCGCCGGACTCTCGGCAATCGAGCGCAGCCCGCGGCCAAGCTTGGTGCGCGTCACGATCAGGTAACAGGCGGCGATCATCACCAGCGAGAGCGCGAAGCTTGCCAGTTGCGGAAGGCTGACAAGCACGCCCGCGATGCGGACGCTGGCTGCGCCGAATGGGCTGGGATAGCCGACCGCATCCGATCCGAAATAGATCACCACGAGATTTTCGAGCAATATCAGGAAGCCCAGCGAGCTCACGAGCGGGATGTGGCTGTCGGAACGCTTGAGCCAGCGGAACGTGAAGCGCTCGATAATCAACGAGGTCGATGCGGTCACGGCGAGCGCCGCGGCAACGGCGACCGCGATGGGGTAGCCCTTTGCCAGAACGGCGCACGACACGACACCGCCCAGCATGAACAGCGCGGGAATGCTGAAATTGAGAAAGTTGAGGATCCCGATCGTGAGCGAGAACGCCAGCGCGACGAGCGCGTAAATCCCGCCGAGGAGCAACCCGTTGACGATTTGCTGAGCCAGCATGCGTGCCTGCAAAGTATTCGTGTTTCATTTCACAAATAAGCAAGTGGCATGCCAAGGCCGCCGGATTTTGTGGATCCTGTCAAGGCACTGAGATTACTAGGGAAATTGGCGCGCTATCTGGCTTGGCGTGTCGGGCGCGCGGGCTCGCCGGAGGATGATCGGCGAGCATGTGCCGTGAAATTAATCGTGAAAATCCAGGTCGGCCTAGCGCGCCAGCGTGGAAAGGCGGCCCCGCGCGGGAGCGGGTGGATGAGCCGGAACGCGTTCCTGGCGGATCGCCATCGCGAGATCCTTGATATGGCCGCGGGCCTCGCTTTCGGCCAGATCCGGATCGCGCTTGCGGATCGCCGACAATATCTTTTCGTGGTCGGTGCACGATTGCGGCAGGTGCGTCGGGATCGAATTGCGCTGGATACGCATCGCGCGCATTTGCGCGAATACCGACTTCAGCAGCCGTTCCAGCGTCACGTTGTTGGCGGCGCGAACGATTTCCTCGTGGAATTCAATCGCCCGGGTGTAGTAGCCGTCGGAATCGCCGGCGCTCAGGCAATCCCGCTGTTCGTCGATGCTGCGCTGCAGGATCGCCAGCTGGCGGTCGGTGATGCTGATCGCCGCCAAGCGCGCGGCCATTCCCTCCAGCGCCTCGCGCGCGACATACATCTCCAGCGCGCGGCCGGGATCATAGTCGACCAGGTAAACGCCTTGCCGTGGCACGACCTCGACGACGTGTTCGGCTTCGAGACGATTGATCGCCGCCCACAACGGCGTGCGGCTGACACCGAGCTCGCGGCTGAGCTCCTCAACGCTGACCTTGTCGCCGGGGTTGAACCGGCTGCCATTGAGCAGCATGTCGCGCACGACGGTATAAGCGTCCTCGCTCAGATTCGACCGCTTCAACTTGCGTGCCATGCCGGCATCCATGCTTCATTTCAGGCCTCCACTTCTAGCTGCGAATCGATCTACCCTCAAGGTGCAACTGCGGTGCATTCCCAAACTTTGACTCGATCTATCAATATGATGAGCCGTGCGCATCAACCCGTGGTCACTCGTTTTCCGGCGAAATCCGTGCCGCCCGCGGTCTCGAGCATTGCCTTGATATCAACCATCTTGCGGCGCGGCCGGCCTGCCTCGCAGCCGGCGCGACACTCCGCCTCATCAATCAGCTTCCACCCTGCGAAGTCGATGCGATCTTGTTTCATTGACAGCGCAACCCGTTCAGCGTCGGTCTTGACCGGCCAGAGCCCGGCCTGCAAATCGGCCATCAAACTTCGGGCCGTTTCTGCCGCATCGGCGCGGTTGGTGCCGATCACGCCGTTGGCTCCGCGCTTGATCCAGCCGGCCACGTAGAGAGGCGCAACGCCAACAGCTACTTTGCCGTCGACGCGGCCTTCGAAGTTGGGAACGATCCCGCGTCGGCCGTCGAAAGGAACGCCGTCGAGCGGGCGTCCCCGAAAGCCGATGCTGGCGATCGAGAGGCCGGCGGGTATGCTGAATTCGTCGCCGCTCGGGACGCATGTCTTGCCGCCGGGCGGGCCCTGCAGCCGATTGCGCGCGAAACGGACGGCGTCGACGCGAGCTGACCCTTCGATGGCCAGCGGGCTAGCCAGGAAATCGACGTGCAAATCCTTCGATGTGTCGCCGGCAGGGCGCGCAAGCGCGTCCTGCAGGAGCGCGACGTTGCGCTTGACCGCGGCATTGGCCGGCAGATCCAGGAATGCGCTTTCCGCGGCGTCGAACTGCAGCGCGGCCGGATCGATGACGACCCGCACGTCGGGCATTGCGAGCAACTCGCGCAATTCGGCACTGGTAAATGCAGCCTGCGCGGGGCCGCGACGGCCGACCAGCCGCACGTTGCGAATCCGGCTGTGACGCAAGGCCTCGAGCGCGTGATCGGCGATATCGGTTTTGGCCAGCCGCGCATGGCCGCTGAGCAAGATGCGTGCAATATCGATCGCGACATTGCCGTGGCCGACAACGATAGCCGTCTCATGATCGAAGCTGGGCGTTAGTCCGGCGAAGTCGGGGTGACCGTTGTACCACCCGATGAAGGCCGTTGCGGTCAGGCTCTGGGGCAGATTTGCGCCGGGGATGGCGAGCGGGGCCCCCCACGACGCGCCATAGGCAAGCACCACCGCATCATATCGGGCGCGCAACGCCGCGAGCGTGATGTCGCGGCCGATTTCGACATTGCCGAAGAAGGAAAAGTCGACGTGCTCGGAGATCTTGTCGAAAACCTTGGCGACCTGCTTGATCTGCTGGTGATCGGGCGCCACGCCCGACCTGACCAAACCGAACGGGGTCGGCAGCCGCTCGAACATGTGCACCCGGGGGCGGGCGTCCGACTTCAGGATCGCTTCCGCCGCGAAGAAGCCGCTTGGTCCGCTTCCAACGATTGCAATCTCGGGACCTGTCGACATCAGAATCCGTAGCTCGCCTTCCTCGCATCCGCGTCGGGCAACGATGGCTGCTTGTCGACAATCGCCGGCAGGATGGCCGACCGTTGCGCATTGATTTCGATCCAATGCGCCTTGTCTTCGGGCAGGTCTTCCACATCGTAGATGGCATTGACGGGGCACGCGACCAGACATGCGCGGCAAGCGATGCATTCGATCGGGTCGACATAGACCATGAGATCGTCCTGGTGAAAGCAGGCAACCGGGCACACGGCGACGCACTCCGTGTAGCGGCATCCCGAGCAATTATCGGTTACAACGACAGCCATCTAATGACCCTGTTCGGGGCAGGGAATAGCGTTTGTCTGCGCCGCGCTCACAGCGAGGCAACCCATTCCAGAATGAATTGCTTGTTGCGATCCGCCAGGCCCCGCGCATGTCCGGCGGTATCGGCGCGCAGCGTCGCCAAGGTATCCGGGCCCATGCGTTTAATGTCGCCGGCGAAAGCCACAAACCACTGTTCGAGCTCGGCTTCGTCAGTCTCGACGTGAAACTGCAGGGCCAGGCCATGATTGCCGACTGCAAAGGCCTGATTCGGATAGCGCGACGTCGATGCAAGCAACGTTGCCCCAACCGGCAGATCGAAAGTGTCGCCGTGCCAATGCAGCACGGCCGCGTCATTACCGGCCACGCGCGCCAGGGGATGTCTGCGACCGTGTTCGGTCAGCGAAACCGGCGCCCAGCCCAACTCGAAACCGGCGGTCCCGGGATAGACCCTGGCGCCAAGCGCGGCCGCCATCAGCTGCGATCCCAGGCAAATGCCGAGCACTGCCCGACCGGCAGCCAGCCGTTCGCGGATGATCGCCATCTCCCCGTCCAGGAAAGGATATTCCGGCGCATCATAAACTCCGATCGGGCCGCCCATCACGATCAGCAGATCGGCATCTTCCGCCTTGCGGCGTGATGCCTTGAGCGATGCCGCCGGCAGCGGGCTGACCTCATATCCGGCGGATTCCAACGCAGGCTTGAGCGTGCCGGAATGCTCGACCGCAAGATGTTCAATCACGACGCAACGCCTGATCATTCCGCAGCCTCGTTGAAAGCCCGACGGATTTTCACTTCGACGCCGTGCACGCAGGAACTCTCCGCAATATCGGTCTTGCGGCCTGGATTGAGGATATTGACGTTGGCGCCCGCCAATTCGAATTTCGGCCAGCGTCCCTTGTGAAGCAGGATCGTCGAGGGCGGCACGCCGGGATCAAAGCCAACACGCATCGGCAGCTCGCCGGTATCGTTGAACAGGATGACCGTGTCGCCTTCGTTCAGGCCGGCGGCCGACGCCATTGCTGGATTGACAAAGCCAGTCTGCGCACCGATCTGCCTGCGAATGCGTTCTTCGCCACCGTAGCTGCTGTTCATCAGCCAGCTGCTCGCAGGCGACAGCACGCGCCAGGTGTCGATCGGCGGCGGCGCGTCGGCATGCGGCATCGGCGCGTCGGGCAGCCCCGCCTTGACGAAGGCCGGCCCCGCGAGCTCGATCTTGCCGGATGCAGTTGGAAACCGTCCGTGTTCGAAAGCTATCCCCGTTTCGTTCCGCCAGGCCACGGTGCCGCGCGCCGAGAGCTCTGCAAAGCTGAGGTCGATACCGCTCTGATCGAGCAGCTTGCCAATGATGACGCCGTCGGCCTCGAATATCGCGGGCTCTTTGAGGCCGCAGGCCGCGCCGATATCCCGGAAGATCGCCATGTTCGAGCGAGCCTCGCCGAGCGGTTCGCCGGCCTTGGTCTGCGCCGAAACGGTCCAATCGAAATACGACATCACCAAATCGTCGAACTCCAGGAAGGTTGCCGCCGGCAACACGATGTCGGCCAGATCAACCGTGTCGGTCGGAAAGATGTCGATCGCGACATGGAAAAGGTCCTCTCGCTTCAGCGCTTCGACGAGCTTCTTCTGGTTGGGGCTCGACGCCGCAGGATTGCAATTCCAGGTAAAGAATACCGACGACCGCTCGGGGTCGGCCAAGGCCTCATGCAAATCCATATGGCTGATCGCCGGCGAATTGCCGGGCTCGAGCTTGGCGCCGGTCACCCAGTCCATATCGACGCCGCGAAACTGGAAGCCGTTCATGTAGAGAACGCCGGTGCCGGGCTTGAGCATGTTTCCGGTCGCCACCGGCAACAGCGTGCAGGCGCGGAACACGTTGCCGCCGAACGGCTGACGTTGAAGTCCCTGTCCGAGCCACAGCAGAGACGGCCCCTTGGCATATAGTTCGGCGGCCTGACGGATCAGGTCGGCCGGGACACCGGTCACGGCTTCGCCCCATTCCGGGCTGCAGGCGTCGAGCTGCGATTCAACCGCGGACCACCCGATTACATGACTTTCGATGAAGCGTCGGTCGAGCAGATTGAGCCGCCGGATCACATGCAGCATGGCAAACGCGAGCGATGCGTCGCTGCCGGGACGCGGCTGCAGATAGAGATCGGCTTCCTGCGCCGTCTTGTGCCTGATCGGGTCGATGACGATCCGCTTCGCCTTGCTGGCCTTCAGCCAATGACGGTCGACATGAGGCGCGGACGTCGACGGGTTGGCGCCCCATACCATGATGCATTCGGCGTGCCCGGCCGTTCGCGGATCGAAGCCGCTGAGACTGTCGCCGAAGATCAATTGCAGGGCCGCATGTCCCGCCTTGTTGCAAACGGTGTCAGGATCGACTTCGGTCGCGCCTATCGCGTTGAAGAAGCGCAGCGGGAAGTTGCCTGCGAGCAGCGCGACCGTGCCGGTGTAATGCGCTTGAATGACCTTCGCGGCGGCTCCCGACGCAATATGCGGCCTTAGCTTCTCGGCGATGGCGTCGATCGCCTGGTTCCAACTGATGGTTTGCCACTTGCCCTCGCCCTTGTTGCCGATACGCCGCATCGGGTGCAGCAGCCGGGACTCCGGCTTGATGAACCCCGCATTGTAGGCGACAGCGCATTTTCCGCACAGTGCGCCCTTGCTGACAAGGTGGTTCGGGTCGCCGAGCACGCGCGCGATCTTGCCGTCGCGCCGTTCGACGACGATGCCGCAAGCGTCGTAGCAATCGCGCGGACAGGTGGTGAGGACCTTGTCGGGAATGGCATTCATCTTGCGGCCTTGTCGTTCGTGGAAGGAGGGGAGGAGGAGCGGCCTGCACTTTGCAGGCAAACTATCCCGATCGAGCGTACCTGCAGTTGCCGACGAACATGCTGGTGACGATCGCCCAGAACATCTCGGGATGCTGGATCATAGGCGTGGGACCCGGCGTCACCCCGTGCCCCATGAAGGCGCCGGGCGTCAGCGCCATCACGGCGTTCTCGGGCAGTGGATTCGCCCGCAGCAGGATCGATGTGATCGAGCCGTCGTACATCGAGCCGTACCAGATGCCCGAGAGCATGATGATCGCCGTCGCGGTATCCAGAAAATAGGTGATCGGCAGCAGCAGCGCGATGGTCGCCGCCGACCCCAGCCCCGGCAGGATGCCGACGATCGCACCAGGCGCCACGCCGATGAAACAGAACGGCAGACACATCGGTTGCGGCGAAATCGAGCACCCGGGAGCGATATTGGCGAAGGTGTCCAAGTCCGGCCTCCAACGGCATCGCGTGCCGCGGACCGATCTTAGCAAGCACCATGCCAAAGTCACGCACGAAAAATGTTTCATGTTACGCGGTGACGGATGCGGATGATGGCGGTGCTGCTCAATATTTTCGCCAATGCGGTTGTTAATTGAGCAGAGTTTCGGGAAATGACCAAAGTCTTGTAAAATGAAACATTTTTTACTTTGGCATGGTTGCTGCAAAGCCGCCCGGAAAATTATCCTGGCCGGGCGCAATCAAATAAGCCCCATGTTGCACGTGCCCGATAATTCCTGCTTCGAGTTCCTGCGGGATCTCCGGGCGTGCTGGACGTCTATGTTCACCCGATGTCCTGCCAGTCGCCTGCCGTGGTCAAGATCAAGCCGCAGTTCCCGGCCCACGCCCAGGTTGGAGCGGGGAGCGGCTTCCATTCACGGGTTGCCCTGATAAGCCACTGATTTTCCTTCAGGATTTTCCTCCATCCCGCTTCGGCGCCCTGCTTTCTTTTTCCCAACAGAACCTCAATGCTTTCAAGCACTTGGCTACTGTGCATGGGGTTGTTTTCGATATTTGTCGAGCGTGCCCGCGCGGCTTTCCGTCGTCCAACCCGCTCAGGGATAGCCGTGCAGCACCAGGCTGTCGGCGCGCACTTCCCAGCTTTCCAGCCGGTCGAGAAAACTCATGCCGAGCAGATTGGTCTTCATCTGGCCGCGCGGCACCACCAGCGCCGGCACCGAACGTTCCTCCAGCCTGCCGATCGCCAGGCGGTCGAGGGTCAGCCGGGCCGCCCGGGTGTGTCCGCCGGCGGTCTCGACATCGACGTCATAGTCGAGCAGTTCCAGCGGCAGGCCCGCGGCCCTGGCCGTCTCATAGGTCAGCACGACCGAGGTGGCGCCGGTGTCGATCACCATCGGCGCGCTGACGCCGTTGACTTTGGCCTGCAGCGCGAACTCGCCGCTCTGGCCGCGCGCGATCTGCACCGCGCGCGCCGGCGGCGTCGCGCGCCGGTGCAGCATCTCGGAGACGGTGTCGCCGGCTTTCGCGATCCGGTCGGGATCGCCATAGGCGACCACGGCGCCGGCGGTGGCGGCCAGCACCAGCAGGACGAGCAGCACCCGGCTCATCGCAGGCCTCGCCCGCCAGCCGGCCTCAGTCGGGCTTGCCGCCTTCGGCCATCGCGGGCAGTCCTGCCGCTTGCATCCGCGCCGGCAGCAGCGCCATCACCGCATGCCGCTCCGGGCCCGTCATGCGGTGCCAGCGCGCGATCTCCGGCAGCGTACGTCCGCAGCCGAGACAGAGACTGGTTTTGGGATCGATCATGCAGACTGCGATACACGGCGTTTCTTTGCTCATTTGCGGACAGTGAAGTGGTTTCGGTGGTTTGCGCAAGCGCTCCCGTCACAGGCCGGTGCCGGCGCTCATGATCGGCTTGGTGCGAACCCGCCGCCGCTCCTCGGCGGTCGCGGCCGCCGCGGTCTCCGGCTGCAGCGGCGGCGCCTGCTCGGCCATCGGCGCCAGCGCCGACATCACCCGCTCCGGCGGGAAGGTGACGATGACTTCGGTGCCGATCCGCAATTTCGATTTCAGCGTGAAGGTGCCGCCATGCATGTCGATCAGGCTCTTGGCGATCGGCAGTCCGAGACCGGCGCCCTGTTCGGCGGACTTGATCGAATTGGAGCCCTGGCCGAACGAGGCCAGCACGATCGGGATTTCATCCTCGGCGATGCCGGAGCCGGTATCCTTGACGCTGAGATATTGGCCGCCCGAGGCCGTCCATCCCGCCTTCAGCCAGATCTCGCCGCCCTGCGGCGTGAACTTGATCGAGTTCGACAACAAATTGAGCACGATCTGGCGGGTGGCGCGTTCGTCGCCCCAGATTCGCGGCATGCCCTGCTCGAACACCTCGTGAATGGTGATGCCGCGGCTGGAGGCGCGCAGCTTCAACAGATGATGGCAGTCGGCGACGACGTGGACCAGGGATACCGCCTCTTCGTTGAGCTCGTACCTGCCGGCCTCGATCCGCGACAGATCGAGAATTTCGTTGATCAGGTTCAACAGGTGCACGCCGGAATTGTGAATGTCGGCGGAATACTCCTTGTAGACCGCCACCGCGTGCGCGCCGAAGATTTCGCTCTTCATCACCTCGGAAAATCCGAGGATCGCATTGAGCGGCGTTCGCAGCTCGTGGCTCATCTGCGCCAGAAACCGCGACTTGGCGACGTTGGCGGATTCGGCGCGGTGGCGCGCCTCGTCGGAGATCGACTTGGCCTGCTCGAGCTCGCCGATCAGCGCATCCTTTTCGGCGCGCGCCTCCAGCGTCGCCAGCGTGGTGGAATGCAGGCGATGGGCGAGCAGGGCGAAATAGCCCTCGGCGGCGAGCGCGAGCAGCGCCAGCACGTAATCGTCGAAGCTGCCGCCGAGCACGAAATTAACGGCAATCGCCGCGGTCACCGGTGCGGTCGCCGCCAGCGCCGCGATCGGCAGGCTGGCGGCCAGCATGCTCGATACCGCGATCACCAGCAGCATCAGGAACATCATCAGCGTGTTGGAGACCACGTCGAGGCCGGCGGGATGGATCAGGATCGCGGTCCAGCACAGGCCGTAGAGCAGGTCGAGCAGCACGAACCGGGTGCGCCACTTGCGGGTCGCGGTCAGCGAGGCCGGCTCGGCGAGGAACCGGCCGCAATTGCGGATGATGGCGGCATGAATGCAGAGCATGCCGACGGTCCACGAGGCCGCCGACACCGGCTGCATCCAGAGGCCGAACAACAGGCCGGTGGCCACCACCAGCAGCATCACGACATAGGATGCCGACAGCCGGGTCTGGGCATACTGCCGCAACAGTTCGCGATCGAAGGCGGGGCGGGTTCCACTGGTCGACGTTAACCGGTCGCGGGCCTCGCGGACCCGCTGCGCGGCGGCACGGCGGGTGCTGGCCGGCACTGCGACCGGCGTCTCGGCGGGAAGCTGGACGACTTCGGGCTTATCGGCGGGTTTACTCATCAAACAACACAAATCCTGCCCGCAACCGCGCGGGCTTTTTGCATCGTCTATCTCTGGCGCCAAATCCTTAAGAGCGACCTTAAAGGCCAAGAGAATCGGGTTAACGAGAGGTTAAATTAACCTGTTCGGCCGGCCCGCGGTTTCGCGTTCAGCGCTCCAGCCGCGCCAGCAGGCTGGAGGTGTCCCAGCGCTTGCCGCCCATCTTCTCGACCTCGGAATAGAACGCATCGACCAGCGCGGTCACCGGCAGGCTGGCGCCGTTGCGCCGCGCCTCGGCAAGGCAGATCGACAGATCCTTGCGCATCCATTCCACCGCGAAGCCGAAATCGAACTTGCCCTCGTTCATGGTCTTGTAGCGGTTCTCCATCTGCCAGGACTGGGCCGCGCCTTTCGAGATGGTGGCGATCACCGCTTCGACGTCGAGCCCGGATTTCTTGGCGAAGTGGATGGCCTCGGACAGGCCTTCCACCAGCCCGGCAATGCAGATCTGATTGACCATTTTTGTCAGCTGGCCGGAACCCGCGGGTCCGAGCAGCTTGCACATCCGCGCATAGGCCGCGATCACCGGCTCGGCGCGGGCATAGGCGTCCTGGCTGCCGCCGCACATGACCGTCAGGACGCCGTTTTCCGCGCCGGCCTGGCCGCCCGACACCGGGGCATCGACAAAGCCAAAACCGCGCTTGGTGGCTTCGGCGTCGAGTTCGCGGGCGACCTCGGCGGAAGCGGTGGTGTGATCGACGAAGATCGCGCCCTTGCGCATTCCGGCGAACGCGCCATCGGCGCCGGTGGTGATGGCCCGCAGGTCATTGTCGTTGCCGACGCAGGCCATCACGAAATCCTGACCCTCGGCGGCGGCTTGCGGCGTCGCCGCCGTGCGGCCGCCGAATTTGTCGGCCCATTGTTTGGCCTTGGACGCCGTGCGGTTGAACACCGTGACCTCGTGGCCGCCTTTCGCCGCCAGATGTCCTGCCATCGGGAAACCCATCACGCCGAGACCGAGAAAAGCGACTTTAGCCATGTTTGCAACCCTGGAGTTTCGCCGGCGTTCTCAAACGGGGCCGGACATGATGCCGAAATGGAGACGGGCTGGTCCGGTGCTCGAAACAGGCCGCGCTGCGGAGGTGGAGCCCGGCACCATAAACCCTGCCGCCCGAAGGGCAACGGCGCCGTTTGGCGGGCCGACCGGGTTTCATGCTAGGATCAGGCCGGGCAGGATTTCAAGACCAGGGCAGCGGACGGTTCCCAAGGGCACCGGTCATGCATGATTCCGGGGTGGATTTGGGCCGGAAGTTCTCCTAACCAACGCCCAGGCCGACACGCGGCGAATTCCGAACCACCCCATGAGGAGATGTGCCTTGAGCGTGACGCAGCAGCAGGTTCTTGACGGTCTGGCCAGGGTGATGTCGCCGCGCGGCGTCGCTTTGACCCAGGCCGGCGTGTTGTCGGCGATAGCGGTCAACGACGGCAAGGTGTTCTTCTCGATCAATGTCGATGCCGCCGAGGCCCGCGCCTGGGAGGGCGTTCGCGCCGAGGCCGAAGCCGCGGTGCGCGCCATCCCCGGCGTCACCGTCGCCATGATCGCGCTCACCGCCGAGCGCAAGCCGGGTTCCGCGCCGCCGCCGCACCGCCACGCCGCGGGCGTGGCGCCGGTGTCGTCGCATCGGCCGCCGCAAAGTCCGGCGTCGCCGATGTCGAAACAGGCGGAAATTCCCGGCATTTCCGCCGTCATCGCGGTGGCCTCGGGCAAGGGCGGGGTCGGAAAATCGACCACGGCGCTCAACCTGGCGCTCGGCCTGCGCGATCTCGGTCTGCGCGTCGGCCTGCTCGACGCCGACATCTACGGGCCGTCGGTGCCGAGGCTTACCGGCATTCGCGAGAAGCCGCAGCTCGACGACGCCAAGAAGATGATTCCGATCATGCGTTTCGGCCTTGCGATCATGTCGATCGGCTTTTTGGTCGAGGAGGATACCGCGATGATCTGGCGCGGGCCGATGGTGATGTCGGCGATCACCCAGATGCTGCGCGATGTCGCGTGGGGCACCCTCGATATTCTCGTGGTCGATATGCCTCCGGGCACCGGCGACGCGCAGCTGACGCTGGCGCAGAATGTACCGCTGAAGGGCGCGGTCATCATTTCGACGCCGCAGGACCTGTCGCTGATCGATGCGCGGCGCGGGCTCGCGATGTTCAGGAAGGTCAACGTCCCGGTGCTCGGGATCGTGGAGAACATGAGCTATTTCCAGTGCCCGCATTGCGGCACGCGGTCGGACATCTTCGGTCACGGCGGCGCGCGCCATGAGGCCGAGCGGCTCGGAGTGCCGTTTCTGGGCGAAATTCCGCTGCACATGTCGATTCGCGCCACGTCGGATTCGGGCACGCCCGTCGTGGACAGCGATCCCGACGGCCCCTACGCGGCCATCTACCGGGCGATCGGGGCCAAGGTGCGCGACCAGTTGCAGGAAGTCATCGCCGCGGCCTGAGCCGGCGCTTCGGCCGCAGGGCATCACCCGGGTTCTGACCGGGACAATTCGTCGCGGTATGCGACTTTCGTTTAATCGCTGCTGTCATGCCTTTGTTGCGTTTTCGCGGCCGAACTTCCGTGTTAAAGCCCCCGGCCAGAGCGCCCGCGGCCGATGTGGAAATCGCTTCCGCCGCAACAGATGCTCCGGCAAAACCCGGGAAACACCCAAGAAGGAGAGGCCTGAATGAAGCGTCGTGATTTTTTGAAAGTGTCGGCAACCGGGGCTGCGGTGGCCGCGGTGGCTTCGCCCGCGATCGCGCAGTCCTCGCCCGAAATCAAATGGCGCATGACGTCGAGTTTCCCGAAGTCGCTCGACACCATCTACGGCGGCGCCGTCGAATTTTCGAAATATGTCGCCGAAATGACCGACAACAAGTTCCAGATCCAGGTGTTTTCCGCGGGCGAGATCGTGCCGGGCCTGCAGGCGCTGGACGCGACTTCCAACGGCACCATCGAGATGAGCCACACCGTCTCGTATTATTACGTCGGCAAGGATCCGACCTTCGCGATCTACGCCTCGGTGCCGTTCGGCCTCAATGCGCGGATGCAGAACTCCTGGTGGTACCAGGGCGGCGGCCAGGAGCTCGGCAACGAGTTCTTCAAGAAATTCGGCGTGATCGGCTTCGCCTGCGGCAACACCGGCACCCAGATGGGCGGCTGGTTCCGCAAGGAGATCAAGACCGTGGCCGACCTGTCCGGGCTGAAATTCCGGATCGGGGGCATCGCCGGCCAGGTGTTGCAGAAGGTCGGCGTGGTGCCGCAGCAGCTCGCCGGCGGCGACATCTACCCCGCGCTTGAAAAGGGCACCATCGACGCCGCCGAATGGGTCGGCCCCTACGACGACGAGAAGCTCGGTTTTCAGAAGGTCGCCAAATACTATTATTATCCCGGCTTCTGGGAAGGCGGGCCGATGGTGCACGCCTTCTGCAACCTGGAGAAGTGGAATTCGCTGCCCAAGAGCTACCAGGCGATCATCAACAACGCGACCGCCAATGCCAACACCTGGATGGCGGCGCGCTACGATATGGAGAACCCGGCGGCGCTGAAGCGTCTGGTGGCCGGCGGCACCCAGCTTCGTCCGTTCACCAACGAGGTACTGGAAGCCTGCCTGAAGGCGACCAACGAATTGTGGGGCGAAATCTCCGCCAAGAACGCCGATTTCAAGAAATCGATCGACGCCATGCAGGCCTACCGCTCCGACCAGTATCTGTGGTGGCAGGTCGCCGAATACACCTTCGACAGCTTCATGATCCGCTCCCGCACCCGCGGCTGACCACATTCCGCGCAGACAGAAGGCCCGGTCTCCGAAAGGAGGCCGGGCCTTTTGCATTGCGGTAGGCCAGTTCGCCATGGAAATCCCGGACCGGATGTTCCATGCTGCGCACAAGGCCTCGAAACGAAGGCGACGGCACATCATCAGGGGAAGAAACACCATGAAACGCAGAGACTTCATCAAGGTCACCGGACTGGGCGTGGCGGGCGCCGCAACGATGTCCGCGCCGGCAATCGCGCAGTCGATGCCCGAGATCAAATGGCGGATGACGACGAGCTGGCCGAAATCGCTCGATACGCTGCACGGCGGCGCCATCGAGATGGCCAAGGCGGTCGGCGAAGCCACCGACAACAAATTTCAGATCCAGACCTTCGCCGCCGGCGAAATCGTGCCCGGCCTGCAGGTGCTCGACGCCGTGCAGAACGGCACCGTCGAAATGGGACATACCGCGTCCTATTACTATTTCGGCAAGGATCCGACCTTCACCTTCGGCTCCTGCATTCCGTTTGGACCCAACGCCCGGCTCAGCCAGGCCTGGTACATGCAGGGCGGCGGCAAGGATCTTCTGAACGAGTTTTACAAGGGCTATAACGTCACCTCGCTGCTCGCCGGCAACACCGGTTGTCAGATGGGCGGCTGGTTTCGCAGGGAGATCAATACCGTCGAGGATCTGCAAGGGCTGAAATTCCGCATCGGCGGCTACGCCGGGCGCGTCATGCAGAAGCTCGGCTGCGTGCCGCAGCAGCTGGCCGGCGGCGACATCTATCCCGCGCTCGAGAAAGGCACCATCGACGCGGCCGAGTGGGTCGGCCCCTATGACGACGAGAAGCTCGGCCTCTACAAGGTCGCGCCGCACTATTATTATCCCGGATGGTGGGAGGGCGGCCCGATGCTGATCGCCATGATCAACCTGGACAAGTGGAACGCGCTGCCGAAATATTACCAGAGCGTTCTCGAGCAGGCCGGTCATTACGCCAACAACTGGATGATGTCGAAATACGACGCCGTCAATCCGCTGGCGCTCAAGAAGCTGCTCGCCGGCGGCACCAAGCTGCACGCATTCTCGCCGGCCATCATGGAGGCCAGCTACAGGGCCACCAAGGATCTCAACAGCGAAGTTGCCGCGACCAACGCCAACTTCAAGAAGATCTATGAATCGGTGTCGAGCTTCACGAGCACCGGCTATCAGTGGTTCCAGGTCGCGGAAGTCGGTTTCGACAACTTCATGGCGCGTCACGCGCAGAGCTGATCGCAGCGTCAGGCGATCGACATGTAAAACCCGGGGGCAATGGCTCCGGGGTTTTTGCGCTTGGCTATGGTTTTGCCGGCGGGCCGAAATCCAGCGGCGGCAGATCGATTTGCGGCACGTCGATCTTGATCGAATTGAGATCGACGTTGACCGGCTTGTCGAGCAGGCCGGTGACCGTGATCGGGAACGCGATCACCAGCACCACCATGATGACCTGCAGGCCCACCCACGGCAGCGCGCCCCAATAGATGTCGGAACTCTTGACTTCCTTTGGCGCCACGCCGCGCAGATAGAACAGCGCGAACCCGAACGGCGGATGCATGAACGAGGTCTGCATGTTGACGCAGAGCATGACGCCGAACCAGATCAGGGCGGCATCCGCTCCCACCACCGGCGCCAGGATCTTCTGCGCGATCGGCGCGATCATCGGCAGGATGATGAACGCGATTTCGAAGAAATCCAGGAAGAACGCCAGGAAGAAGATGAACAGGTTGATGAAGATCAGGAAGCCCCAGACGCCGCCGGGCAGGGAGGTCAGAAGATGTTCCAGCCAGACGCCGCCGGAGACGCCCAGAAACACCACCGAGAAGCAGGTCGAGCCGATCAGGATGAACACCACCATGGTGGTGATGCGCATGGTGGTCTCATAGCCCTGCTTGATCAGATCCCGCAGCTCCGGAATCCGGACCGCCTCGAGGCAGATCCACACCACCGCCAGATAAGTCACGGCAAAGGCGGTCTTGAAGATGATTCCCTCGGTCATGAAGATGCCGATGATGGTGCCGATGCCGCCGGCGATCACGCCTGCAATCAGCACCTTGCGGCCCATGGTGCTGAAGGCCTTGCTGTGGATCGCCGCCAGCACGATGGCGCCGACCGCGCCCATCGCGCCGGCTTCGGTCGGAGTGGCCAGCCCCATCATCATGGTGCCGAGCACGACAAAGATCAGTACCGCCGACGGAATGATGCCGAGCAGGCATTTGCGCCACAGCGGCCACCCGGTCAGCGTCAACGCGGTCTTCGGCACCGCCGGCACGTGATCGGGCTTGAAGACGCCGAGCAGGAAGGTGTAGCCGGCAAACAGGAAGATCTGGAAAACCGACGGCCCCCAGGCGCCGAGATACATGTCGCCGACCGACTTGCCGAGCTGGTCGGCCAGCACGATCAGCACCAGCGACGGCGGCACCAGCTGGGTGATGGTGCCCGACGCCGCCAGCACGCCGGTGATGTAGCGGATGTTGTAGCCGTAGCGGATCATGATCGGCATCGAGATCAGCGCCATGGCGATGACCTGTGCCGCCACCGTGCCGGTGATCGCGCCGAGGATGAAGCCGACCAGGATCACCGAATAGCCGAGGCCGCCGCGGATCGGGCCGAACAGCTGGCCCATCGAATCCAGCATGTCTTCGGCCAGGCCGCATCTTTCGAGGATCGCTCCCATGAAGGTGAAGAACGGAATCGCCAGCAACAGCTCGTTGGAAAGCACGCTGCCGAACACCCGGCCCGGAATCGCCTGCAGGAAGTTCAGGTCGAAAAAACCGAGATCGATGGCCAGGAAGCCGAACGAGAGTCCGACCGCGGCGAGCGTAAAGGCCACCGGAAAGCCGATCAGCATCGCCAGAACCAGGCCGCCGAACATCAGCGGCGGCATCATTTCCAGCGAAATCATTGCGTCGGCCTCTCGTATTTCGCATCGATCGTCACCTCGCCCCGCAGCGCGGCGATCCGCTTGATCACCTCGGAGACGCCCTGCAGCGCCAGCATCACGAAGCCGGACGGGATGACGAATTTGATCGGCCAGCGGACCAGGCCGCCGGCATTACCCGACATTTCGCCGACCGCGTAGGCCTGGTGGAAGAACGGCCAGGACAGATAGCTGAGCAGCAGGCAGGACGGGATCAGGAAGAACAGCGTGCCGATCAGATCGAGCCAGAGCTGGCCGCGCTCGGAAAGGAACAGGTAGAAGATCTCGACCCGGACATGCTCGTTGCGCTTGAAGGTGTAGGAAGCGCCGAACATCACCAGGATGGCGAACATGTACCACTGCAGTTCGAGCCAGCCATTCGAGCTGTAGCCGAACGCATAGCGGATCATGGCGTTGCCGGCGCTGACCAGGCAGGCCGCCAGCACCAGCAGATTGCAGACATGGCCGATCTTCTCATTGACGAGATCGATGGCCTGGCTGATCGCCAAAAATGGTCGCATCATGTTCTCCCCGGCGCTGGCGTCAGACCACGCCGATCGTCGCAAACGCAAGCGCTTCGCCGTCACGCGGCGGATGCGCGCAGCCACGGCTCATCTGCTGGAGCGATTGCAACGTTGTCCTCCCCCATTGCGCCTCTGCCATCCTGGCCGCGCCGATGGGGCGCAGCGGCCCGTGCAGCGGGCAGGCATCGAAGCCGCCGCACCATTTCAGCGCGTCGTCGCGGCGTCAATTGGAAAATCGGCAAATTGACGCGGAATCAAACGGTTGCGGGCTCCGCTGAACCCGCCGCGGGCGTTCAGCCGCCGGTCACGCTCATGTGGCGGCTGACGCTCGGGCGGTTGTGCCGGCGATCGATGATGAAGTCGTGGCCCTTCGGCTTCAGTCCGATGGCGCGATCGATCGCCGCGGCGAGGAGGTCGTTGTCGGCCGACGCCCGCAGCGGCCTGCGTAAGTCCGAGGCATCCTCGTGGCCGAGGCAGGTATGCAGCGTGCCGGTGCAGGTGATCCGCACCCGGTTGCAGGATTCGCAGAAATTATGGGTCATCGGCGTGATGAAGCCGAGCTTGCCGCCGGTCTCGCGCACGCGCACGTAGCGCGCGGGGCCGCCGCTGTCGTCGTCGAGATCGGTCAATGTGTATTGCTTGGAAAGTCGCGCGCGCAGCAGCGACAGCGGCACATACTGGTCGATGCGTCCTTCGCCGATGTCGCCCATCGGCATCACCTCGATCAGCGTCAGCGCCATGTCCTTGCCGTGCGCCCACTGCATCAGCGCGGGGATTTCGTCCTCGTTCATGTTCTTCAGCGCGACGGCATTGATCTTGACCGAAAGACCGGCGGATCGCGCCGCCTCGATGCCGGCCAGAACCTTGTCGAGATCGCCCCAGCGGGTGATGGCGCGGAATTTCGCCGCATCGAGCGTGTCCAGCGATACGTTGACGCGGCGCACGCCGCAGTCGCGCAACTCACCGGCGAACCGCGCCAGCTGCGAGCCGTTGGTGGTCAGCGTCAGTTCCTTCAGCGCACCGCTGCCGAGATGGCGCGAGAGCGAGCGCACCAGCGACATCACATTGCGCCGGACCAGAGGTTCCCCGCCGGTGAGCCGCAATTTTCGCACTCCCTTGGCAATGAAGGCTGAACAAAGCCGGTCAAGCTCCTCGAGCGTGAGCAGGTCGGCCTTGGGCAGAAACGTCATGTCCTCGGACATGCAATAGAAGCAGCGCAGGTCGCAGCGATCGGTCACCGATACCCTGAGATAGCTGATGGTCCGGCCGAACGGATCGGTCATCGGATCGGACAGCGATCCCGGAGCGCCAAGCAGGGGTGCGTTCATTCAATGTGCCTTTTTCCGGCGTGACAACCGCAATCCGGCTGAAAGCCGGCAGCGCGGGAAACCACGCCCCGCGCTGACAATCTAGGCACGTTGCAGGCGACGCACAATCCGCGGCTTTTTGGTGCAGTGCAAGCAATCAGCGGCTGGGTGCGGGCGGCGGAGCTGCTGCCGGCGGCGCTTGCCCGGGCTCGGGGAACGGCGAAGCCGCGTCAGCTGGCGGAGCGGCGGCCTTGGGTTTTCTGGGCTTTTTCGGCCGCATCATCTTGCGTTCCGGCTTCGGCGGCGGCCCGAGCGGCTGAAGTTCCGCGACCACGGGATTGGGATCCAGCGTCGTCGACGAAGATGAGAAGAACTCGCCGGGGTTATGGATGACCTGCACCGGAATGGTGGCGGTCTGGAACTTGATCATCGTGTAGGTGACCGAAAATCCGTTGTCGGGTACCGTCACTGCCACGGTACAGGGGGTCTTGCAGCCCGGTCCCAGCGAGGTGCGGGCATCGGCGCCCGGCGGCGTCGATTGGAGCTGCAGCTGCACCGTAGGCGGCGTGGGCTTGAAGACGTCCAACGAGAACGAGGAGCAGCCGGCCAGGCTCAATCCCATTGCGGCAATCACGATGACACGACGCATGACCAATCCGTCACTTCTACTGCGGCTAACTGCCACAATCCCCGGCTCGACCATAGGAGTGTCAGCGCGACGGCGCAACCATGCGGACCCTCATCGTTAATTGTTGGTTAACGCAGGAAACCCGCTCGGAAAAGTATAGAAACAAAATCAGCTAGTTATGCGGTATCGCGCTGCTGCTTCAGGCTCTCCACGGCGGCCGGCAACTGGTTCATGTGGCCGATCAGGCGATCGGGCTTGAGATCGGCGATCGGAACCTCGGTATATCCGAATTCGACGCCGATCACCGGAATGCCCGCACGCCGGGCCACGCCGATATCCGGTCCGGCATCTCCGACCATGATCGCCGACGACAGCTGTCCGCCCGCGCGCGCCACCGTCTGCTGCAGGATGGCCGGGTCGGGCTTCGAAATGCCGAACGTGTCGGCGCCGCAAATCGCGGAAAATCGCCGGCTCAATCCCAGCCGATCGAGCAGCAGCTTCGACAGCCATTCCAGTTTGTTGGTGCAGACGGCAAGGCGGTATCCCTGCGCCTGCAGCTCATCGAGCGCGCCTTCCAGCCCGTCGAACGGCCGCGATGCGTCGGCGATGTGGGCCGCGTAATAGTCGATGAAATCATCGGTCAGGCGGGTGATGTCGGCCACGCTGGCAAGGCGGCCCTCCAGTTCGAGGCCGCGTTCGAGCAGCCGGCGGGCGCCGGCGCCGATCATGTTGCGCGCGGCATGGAGCGGGACCGGGGGCATGCCCTCGCGGTCGAGGATGAAGTTGAGCGCGTTGATCAGGTCGGGCGCCGTATCCACCAGCGTGCCGTCAAGATCGAATACGACAGTGCGAACCGAGGTCATCCGGAAATCGCTACCGGTCCGCGTCCAATCATGCAAGGAGGGAGCGGCAGCCGTCCGGCAAAAAATTCCGGCAAAGGGGGGATCATGCGGGAGCTCGGCGGCAAGACGGCCTTCGTGACGGGCGGAGCCGGTGGCATCGGGCTGGCGCTCGGCCGGGCCTTCGCGCAAGCCGGCATGAAGGTCATGCTCGCCGATATCGAGACCGACGCGTTGGCGGCCGCGGCCAGGAGCCTGAAAAATTCCGGCCCCGAGATCCGCAGCGTCGTCTGCGACGTCGCCGACCCGGCAAGCCTGGAACGCGCCGCGACGGCGACGTTTGCCGCGTTTGGAAATGTTCACGTGGTTTGCAACAATGCCGGCGTCGCCGCCGGCGGCGGTATCGACAACATCTCGCTCGACAATTGGCGATGGGTGCTCGACGTCAACCTGATGGGAGTGCTTCACGGCATCAGGAGCTTCCTTCCGCACCTCCGCAGCCACGGCGAGGGCGGCCACATCGTCAACACCGCATCGATGGCCGGGATGGTCAACGGCTTGGGTTTCAGCCCTTACGCGGCCAGCAAGTTCGCGGTGGTCGGGATCTCGGAAGGGCTGGCGGCGCAGACCAGGCCGCTCGGAATCGGGGTCAGCGTGCTGTGTCCGAGCTTCGTGCGCACCGGCATCGGCGAAAGCGGCCGCAACCGGCCGCAGCGCTATGGTCCGACCCAAGCGCTGGATCCGGCCGCTCCGGCGGCCGCGATGGTCGCCGAGATCGCCAAGCGCCTGCAGGCCGGACTGGAGCCTGATGCGGTCGCCCGGCGCGTTCTCGACGCCGTCAGGAACGATGAACTTTACGTGTTCACGCACCCGAACATGCGTGATGAGGTAGACCCGCGCTTTGCCGCTATCCAGGCGGCGATGGACAAGGTGGCGGATTAACCAAAGTCGTGTCCCTCCGGCGCGGATAGCGCTGTTCCTGACGCCAAAACGACGCTAGAGACGCGGGATGTGCCCGCGCTTCGGGCAGCTTATTGGGAGTTCATTTGAAAGTGGACATGGACCAATTGAAACGGCAGGCGGCGGCGCGCGCGCTCGACTTCGTGCGCGACGGCATGAAGCTTGGGCTCGGCACCGGCTCAACCGCCAAACATTTCGTCGAACTTCTCGGCGAGCGCGTACGCGCCGGGCTGAATGTCATCGGCGTGCCGACGTCGGAAACCACCCGCGCCGACGCGCTGCGCTGCGGCATCGCGCTGACCACCCTCGACGACATTGACCGGCTCGATCTGACGGTCGACGGCGCCGACGAGATCGATCCCGCGCTCAATCTCATCAAGGGCGGCGGCGGCGCATTGCTGCGTGAAAAGATCGTTGCCGCGGCATCGGACCGCATGATCGTGATCGCGGACGAATCCAAATGCGTCGAAGCGCTTGGCCGCTTTCCGCTGCCGATCGAAGTCGTTCCGTTCGGCCTCGCGGCGACGCAGCGCGCCATGGCCGGGGCATTTGCGCAAACCGGCGTTTCCGGCCGAATGGTGGTCCGAAAAAGCAGGGACGGCCACGTTTTTGTCACCGATGGCGGCCACTGGATTGTCGACGCCCATCTCGGCCGGATCGTCGATGCTCCGCGCCTGGCAGGGTTGCTGACCGCCATACCGGGCGTCGTCGAACATGGGTTGTTTGTCGGTCTTGCCAGCCTGGCGATGCTGGCAGGGCCTGAGGGAATTCGCGTTTTTGAACGGCCCTGAGGCCGCAATTGAGGAGAATCGGAATGAACAACCTTTCGAGGATTTTGTCGGCCGCCGGCCTGGCGCTAGGGCTGGCTCTGGGCGGGCACCCTGCCGCGGCGCAGACGCCGGCAGCTCCGCTCAAGCCGGCTTCGCCGGCCGCCATCGCGGCGGCCACCGAGATCCTGAACATGAAGCATGCCAACCAGATGTACCAGAACGCCGTCCCCAGCATCGTGCAGAAAACCAAGGACGTTCTGCTGCAGAACAACCTCAACTACCAGAAGGATCTCAACGAGGTCGCGCCCATCGTCGCCCAGAATCTGGCCGGCCGCACCAAGGAGATCGGCGACGGCATGGCGCAGATCTACGCCAACGAGTTTACCGAGCAGGAGTTGAAGGACATCGTCGCGTTCTACAAGTCCCCGTTGGGCCAGAAACTGCTGACCACCGAGCCCATCGCAATTCAGATGAGCATGTCCTACATGAACAAATGGGCGCAGACTTTTGCCGAGACGGTCAATGCGGAATTCCGCGCCGAAATGCGCAAGCGCGGCAAGGAAATCTGACGGCAACCCGGTTCGGTCGAGGCGGATATGGCTGAGTTCGACGTCGATCTGTTTGTCATCGGGGGTGGTTCGGGCGGGGTGCGCGCCGCCCGGATCGCCGCCGGCCATGGCGCGCGGGTGGTGGTCGCCGAAGAATACCGGATGGGCGGCACCTGCGTGATACGCGGCTGCGTTCCGAAAAAGCTGCTGGTGCTCGGATCCCACATCCAACAGGAGATCGCCGACGCCGGGGGCTTCGGCTGGACCATCCCTTCGGCGACGTTCGACTGGCCGACGCTGATCGCCAACAAGGACAAGGAGATCGCCCGGCTCGAGGGCATCTACACCGCAAATGTCGAGAAGTCCGGCGCCCGCGTCGTCAAGACCCGGGCGGTGCTGGAAGATGCCCACACGCTTCGCCTTGCGAATGGCGAGGCCGTGACCGCCAGATATGTGCTGATCGCGACCGGCGGCGCGCCCAATCATGGAGCGGCGATTCCCGGCATCGAGCACGTGATTTCGTCGAACGAAGTGTTTCATCTGCCCGAACTGCCGAAGCGCATCGTGATCCAGGGCGGCGGCTACATCGCGCTGGAATTCGCCGGCATCTTTGCCGGCTTCGGCTGCGACGTGACCGTGGTCTACCGCGGCGACAATGTATTGCGCGGCTTCGACGAGGACGTCCGCAGCCATGTCCGCAGCGAGATGGAAAAGCACGGGATCACCATTCTCACCGGCTGCACGGTCAACAAGGTCGACCGGCACGGCAAGGAATTCACCTCGCACCTGTCGAACGGCTCGAGCATCGCCTCCGATCAGGTGATGTTCGCGATCGGACGGCATCCCAATGTCGGAGGTCTCGGGCTCGAGAAGGCCGGCGTCGCCATCAATCCGAGCAATGGCGGCATCGCCGTCGACGGTTTCTCGCGGACCTCGGTGCCGAACATCTACGCCATCGGCGACGTCACCCATCGCCTCAATCTGACGCCGGTGGCGATCCGCGAGGGCCATGCCTTTGCCGACACCGTGTTCGGCAAGCGCCCGGTGCAGGTCGATCACGCCGACATTCCGACCGCGGTGTTCTCGCAGCCCGAAGTCGGGACGGTGGGATTGACCGAGGCGCAGGCCCGCGCGCAGTTCAGTCACGTCGATATCTACAAGACCGATTTCAGGCCGATCAAGTCGACGATGTCGGGCCGCGATACCCGCGTTCTGATGAAGCTGGTGGTCGATGGCGGCAGCGACCGCGTGGTCGGATGCCATATCGTCGGCGACGGCGCCGCCGAAATGGCGCAGGTCCTGGCCATCGCGGTCAAGATGAAGGCGACCAAGGCCGATTTCGACGCCACCATGGCGCTGCACCCGACCGCGGCGGAAGAGCTCGTGACCATGCGGACGCCGACCGCGCGCCATGTGCGGGAAGCGGCGGAATAAGCCCGCTTTTTTGGATTGCGAATCCCCTATTCCGCTGCCTGCATCCATTCCGCCGCACCTCGCCACAGCGTGTCGCGATGCTCGGCGCGAAAGAATCCGAGATGGCCGATCCTGGCCGTGCCGGCGTTGGCGGGTGTCACGGTCAGGATTTCCGGCTTGGTCGAGACGAACCCCGAACAAAGCAGTTCGACCGCCGGCCTGGTCGCCCACGGATCGTCGGAAAAGCACAGCGCCCGCAGCGCGCCGCTATACTGCGGAAAATTCGCCAGCGCCTTGAGGCCGGGATCGTCGAACAGATAGCGCGGGCTCATGACCCAGCCGACCCATTGCTGGAACACGCCCTGCGGCAAATCCTCGCCCAACCCGCTCCAGCCGGGCGCATAGCCCAGCAGCCGGGTGAGGGGAATGCCGACGAAGTTCAACATCGCGTAGACGCGGTAGCGCTCCGGCGAGGCCATCAGCCTCCAGGATCCGGCCTGGGCCGCGACCAGCAGCGCGCGCGAGACCTCGCTATTGTTGGCGACAAGTCCGAGCGCCTGGCCGCCGAACGAATGGCCGACATAATTCAGCGGCAGGCTCTTGTAGCGTTCGCGCATCCAGGCCACCGCCGCGGTGACGTCGAGCGCGGCCCAGTCCGACATCGAGGCCTTGAAGCCAACCAGCGATTTCGGCTGGTTGTAGCCGACCACCGCCCTCTGCCGGGAGTCGCCGGTGCCGCGGTAGTCATAGGTCAGGACCGCACAGCCGCGGCGCGCCAGATAGCCGGCGAAACCCCGGTAGACCTTGCGCGGCACCGCCGCGGCCGAATTGATCAGGACGGCATGGCGCTTGGCGCCGCGGGGCAAAAACAGGGTCGCCCCCAGCAAATACCCATCGGTGGCGGGAAGGGTGATGTCGTCGATGAATACGTCGTCCAGCGCAGCCTCTGCCACCGCGATTTCCCCCTCCCTTCGCGATTGGCTCAGCAAATGCGAATTCGGCTTTTGCCGCAAGGGCTTGTCTCGCCGGCCAGAAAACCAACTGGCGGTCCGTCCGCAGCCTGTGTATAACCCGGCCCTCCGCTGCCTTGCGATAAGTAGCGGTTATTGTTCAGGAGTTGACCTCATGTCCGAGCGGTGGACACCCGACAGCTGGCGCGCCAAGCCGGTGCTGCAAATACCCGATTACCCCGATGCGAAGGCATTGGCGGACGTCGAGGCGCAGCTTGCAACGTTTCCGCCGCTGGTTTTTGCAGGTGAGGCGCGCAACCTGAAAAAGGCGCTCGGACGCGTCGCCGCCGGCGAGGCGTTCCTGCTCCAGGGCGGCGACTGCTCGGAGAGCTTTGCCGAGCACGGCGCCAACAATATCAGGGATTTCTTCCGCGTGCTGCTGCAGATGGCGGTGGTGCTGACCTATGCCGGCGCGCTGCCGGTGGTGAAGGTCGGCCGGATCGCCGGCCAGTTCGCCAAGCCGCGCTCGTCGCCGATGGAGAAGATCGACGGCGTCGAACTGCCGAGCTATCGCGGCGACATCGTCAACGATATCGCGTTCACGGCGCAATCGCGCACCCCCGATCCGCAGCGCCAGCTGATGGCGTATCGGCAGTCGGCGGCGACCCTCAATCTGCTGCGCGCCTTCGCCACCGGCGGTTTCGCCAATCTCGGCAGCGTGCACCAGTGGATGCTGGGTTTCCTCAAGGATTCCCAGCAGTCGCGCCGCTACAAGGAGCTGGCGGATCGAATCTCCGACGCGCTGAATTTCATGCGCGCCTGCGGTCTCGATCTCGAAAGCCACCCCGAATTGCGCGCCACCGATATCTACACCAGCCACGAGGCGCTGCTGCTCGGCTATGAGCAGGCGTTCACCCGGGTCGATTCGACGACCGGCGACTGGTATGCGACTTCGGGCCACATGATCTGGATCGGCGACCGCACCCGCCAGCTCGATCATGGCCACGTGGAATATTTCCGTGGCATCAAAAATCCGATCGGACTGAAATGCGGCCCGTCGCTCAAGCCGGACGATCTGTTGCGGCTGGTCGACGTGCTCAATCCGGACAACGAGCCAGGCCGCCTGACGCTGATCAGCCGCTTCGGTTCGGACAAGATCGCCGACTATCTGCCGCCGCTGCTCCGCGCGGTGCAGCGCGAGGGCCGGGTGGTGGTCTGGTCATGCGATCCGATGCACGGCAATACCATCACCTCGACGTCGGGTTACAAGACCCGCCCGTTCGACCGCATCCTGTCGGAGGTGAAGTCGTTCTTCACCATCCACGCGGCGGAGGGCACTCATGCCGGCGGCGTCCATCTGGAAATGACCGGCCAGGACGTCACCGAATGCATCGGCGGCGCGCGCGCCATCACCGACGAGGATCTCAACGATCGCTACCACACCGTCTGCGATCCCCGCCTCAACGCCGAACAGTCGATCGACATGGCTTTCCTGATCGCCGAATTGCTGAAGCAGGACCGCGGCAACAAGGCCCAACCGCTACCGGTCGCGGCGGGACTTTGAATTGCTGCGGTTCTGGCGGGCGACGATCAATACGCGCAACGGTCTGGCTTTTGCGATCCGCTCGGAACAGGCCGTTCGCGAAGAGCTGATTGCCCTGGCGCTGGCGTTGCCGCTGGCATGGCTGACCGGCATCACCATGATGCGCCGGGTCGAGCTGATCGCCGTGGTGGCGATGGTGCTGGTGGTCGAGCTGCTCAATACCGCGATCGAGAAGCTCGCCGACCGGCTGACCACCGATCATGATCCGCAGATCGGCCGGGTCAAGGACATGGGCTCGGCAGCCGTGGGCGTCGCGCTGGTGATGGCAGGCCTGTTCTGGGTGTTCGCCATCGCCGAGCGCATGGGCGCGATCTGAAGCATGCAATTGCAGTTTGCGGCCGCGCAAGGCACCATCGCCCGATGACCGAACCTGCCGCCCAGTTTTCCATCACGCTCGCCCAGCTCAACCCCACGGTGGGCGACGTCGCCGGCAACGCCGCCAAGGCCCGCGCCGCGCGCGCGCAGGCGCGCGCCGACGGCGCCGAGCTCGTGGTCTTCCCCGAACTGTTCATCGCCGGCTATCCGCCGGAAGATCTGGTCCTGAAACCGGCGTTTCAGTCGGCTTGCCGTGCCGCCATCGAGCAGCTGGCGCGCGACACCGCCGATGGCGGCCCGGCGGTGCTGATCGGCAGTCCCTGGGTCGAGGACGGCAAGCTTTACAACGCCTGCGCCCTTTTGGACGGCGGCCGGATCGCGGCGCTTCGTTTCAAGGCCAACCTGCCGAATTACGGCGTGTTCGATGAGAAGCGGCTGTTCGCGCGCGGCCCCGCCGCCGGGCCGGTGACCATTCGCGGCATAAGGGTCGGCGTTCCCATCTGCGAGGACATCTGGCTGGAGGAATCCGAGGATTACGAGAACGTGGTCGAATGTCTCGCCGAGACCGGCGCGGAAATCGTGATCGTGCCGAACGGCTCGCCCTATGCGCGCGACAAGAACGATCTGCGGCTGTCGATTGCCGTCGCCCGGGTGACCGAGAGCGGCCTGCCGCTGATCTACCTCAACCAGGTCGGCGGCCAGGACGAACTGGTATTCGACGGCGCCTCGTTTGCGTTGAACGCCGATCTCTCGGTGGCGGCGCAGCTGCCGGCATTCCAGGAAAATATCACGACGTTGCGGTGGAGCAGGACCGAGGCGGGCTGGCGCTGCGCCGGGCCGGTGGCGCCCGTGCTCGATGGCGACCGCGGCGACTATGCCGCCTGCGTGCTCGGGCTGCGCGACTATGTCGGCAAGAACGGATTTCCCGGCGTGCTGCTCGGGGTGTCCGGCGGCATCGATTCGGCGCTGTGCGCGGCGATGGCGGTCGACGCGCTGGGGGCCGGGCGCGTCCGCGGCGTGATGCTGCCGTTCCGCTTTACCGCGCAGGTCTCGCTCGACGACGCGGCCAGGCTCGCCCAGGCGCTCGGCATCCGTTACGAGGTGCTGCCGATCGCACCGGCGGTGAACGGCTTTGAAGAGATCCTGTCCGGCACCTTCGCCGGCCTGCCGCGCGACATCACCGAGGAGAATCTGCAGGCCCGTACCCGCGGCACGCTGCTGATGGCGATCTCCAACAAATCGGGCGCGATGGTGGTCACCACCGGCAACAAGTCGGAAATGTCGGTCGGCTACGCCACGCTCTATGGCGACATGAATGGCGGCTTCAATCCGATCAAGGATCTCTACAAGACCGAGGTGTTCCGGCTTTGCAGCCTGCGCAATTCCTGGAAGCCGGAGGGCGCGCTCGGTCCGTCGGGCGAGGTCATTCCGGTCAACATCATCACCCGGCCGCCGACCGCGGAGCTGCGCGAAAACCAGACCGACCAGGATTCGCTGCCGCCTTACGACATGCTGGACGCGATCCTGGAACGGCTGGTCGAACAAGAACAGCCGCTGGCGACGATCGTCGCCGCGGGGTTCGATCGCGAGATCGTGGCGCGGGTCGATCGCCTGCTCAATATTGCCGAGTACAAGCGGCGCCAGGCCGCCCCCGGCGTCAAGGTGACGCGCCGGAATTTCGGGCGCGACCGCCGCTATCCCATCACCAACCGGTTTCGCGACAGCGGCCAGCCGCTGCCCGAACCCGATGACCGGCTGGTGTCGCGCGGCAGCCGCGGATCGGCGGAAGCGTTCGACGGATAGCCGGCAGGCTGGCGGATGATGCCCTGACTACCGGGCCGGGATGAAGGTCGGGCCGACCGAACGGATCGGCTTGTTGTCCGCTGCGGTGCCGGACGTCGAAGCGTCAGCGGCCGGCGCGTCGGGGGCCGCGGCGTTGCTCGTGCCTGCCGCGGCGGCGCCTTTCCTGGCCGCCACCGGAGCCGCCTTCGGCGGCGGCCGCGACATCTTCTTCGCGCTCTCTTCGGTGACGATGATGTCGCCTTGGCCTTCGGCGGCGGCCTTGTCGTCGATCGACTTCAACGCGTCGGACCAGGTCTGGCCGGCGGCCTTGCAGGAACAGGAGGGATTGAACTCCTGGCGGTAGCGGAAGGCATTCGGCGACGACGAATAGGGCTGGCCGTTGATCGACACCGCCTGGTTGATGTCCTCGCCGGGGTTGCGATAGCTGAACAGGCTGGCGTCGGTCGCCGGGCAGAGCGCCTTGCAGGTCTTTTCGTCCTCGGGAAACTTGGCGGGCACGGTGGCGAACGAGATCGGAAAATAGAATCCGTCGCAACTGCGGACGCAGACGGTGCGATAGGTTCCCGACTGCGGACCGAGATCGGCGCCGGGGGCGCCCGGGCCAGGGTTGTTGTTGCCGAACAGATTGTTGAGAAAACCGCCAGGGGCCGGCGCGGCATTGACATATTGCGGTCCGCAATTGTTCTGCGCCAGCGCGGTCAGCACCGAGCGGCGCTGATTGTCGCGGTCGGGGCTGCCGAAGCCGCCGCCGCGCAACCGCTCGAGGCTGGTGGTGATCTGATCGAGGTTGGCGCGCATCTGCTGAATCTGGTTGTTGACCGGACCGCACTGCGCCGACTGGCCGCTGAACAGCGAGAAAAACCCGGAACTGTCGCAGCCCATGCGCTTGGCCTGCGAGGTGACGCGATCGAGTTCAGCCTGCTGCTTGGTCGCGGCATCCTGGTAACGGCGGATCTGGTCGTCTCTCGCCGGGTCGCCGCTGCCGCCGCCATGGTCGATGGTCGCGAGTTGCGCTTCCAGCCGCGGGCACATCGGATTGAGCGGCGCGCCCTGCGGCGGCGGCGCTCCCGGGCTGGTTTGCGCAAGCGCGTCAACGCCGGGCGCGAGCACGGCGAGCAGCGCGGCGCAGGCCAGCATCGATCGGAAGAAGGGGACAATCAGCGTTTCAGGCATATCCGGCCATTTGAACGACTCCGCGCGGCCTGGATGCCAGAGGCGGGGCCAACGCGGCTTCACATAGCCGCTTCTCAGGGCAGCGTCACGTCGTTTCCGGGGCGCCGGTGTGGCAGGACGCCCCGGTATTTTTGCCTTGATTTTTATCGCGAAAACGCGCTCAGCGCTGGCAGGTGATGGCGACGTATTCGCCGCAACCGGCGTGCTTGCAGTTCTCGCCCGCCTTGGGAACCGAGCCGGTTATTTCGTCGGGGTCGACGCGCCGGTAGGACGAGGCCTGGGCGAAGTCACGTGACTGGCAGTAGGAACGGGCGGCGTGCGCGCCGCATGTCTCGCCGTTGGCGAGGCACTGGTCGACGCCGTAACCATCGGCCTGGTTTTCGACGATGAAAACGCGGCTGTCGGCCGCCGCCGCCGAAGCGGCGAGCAGGGAGAGGCACGCCAATAGCGCTGATAGGGACCGCATGCTGCACCAGGGAATCAGAGGACCGCCCTCATGTGATAAACCGAAAGCCGTAAATAATGCTTAACCATGGCGGTCGGGGCGGTTTGATGGCCGAAATAGGCCCTCCCCAGGCTCTTGACGCGGTCCCCCGGGCTGGCCCATGGTGGTTCCCATGAACGGTTTCCTCGCCATCTGTGGCATTTGCCGCGAGATTATGAGCTAGCGATTCGCTGGCTGAGGCCGTCTTTTCTCACCCGAGATCACTGGACGCCCGGCCGCAACGGACGGGATACCCATGGACTTGCGCCTCTACGATACCATGACCAGGGAAAAGCGCGGCTTCGTGCCGCTCGATCCCGGCAATGTGCGCATGTATGTCTGCGGGCCGACGGTCTATGACTTCGCCCATATCGGCAATGCGCGCCCGGTGATCGTGTTCGACGTGCTGTTCCGTTTGCTGCGTCACATCTACGGCGCCGGTCACGTCACCTATGTCCGCAACATCACCGACGTCGACGACAAGATCAACGAGCGCGCGGCGCGGGATTTTCCCGGGCTGCCGCTGAACGCGGCGATCCGCAAGGTCACCGAGACCACGGCCGGCCAGTTTCACGCCGACGTGGCGGCGCTGGGCGCGCTGCCGCCGACCTTCGAGCCGCGCGCCACCGACTTCGTGCTGCCGCGCGCCGACGGCAAGACCGACATGGTGACGATGATCCGGCAATTGATCGGCCGCGGCCATGCCTATCAAGCTGGCGGCGAAGTGCTGTTCGACACCCAGTCGATGCCCGACTATGGCGCGCTGTCCGGCCGCAGGCTCGACGAGCAGCAGGCCGGCGCCCGCGTCGCGGTCGACGCCCACAAGCGCCATCCGACCGACTTCGTGCTCTGGAAACAGTCGGCCGCCGACGAGCCCGGCTGGGACAGCCCGTGGGGCCGGGGCCGGCCGGGCTGGCACATCGAGTGCTCGGCGATGAGCGATGCCTATCTCGGCGACGTATTCGATATCCATGGCGGCGGCCTCGACCTGATCTTCCCGCACCATGAAAACGAGATCGCGCAGTCGCGCTGCGCCCACGGCACGCAAGCGATGGCCAATTACTGGATGCACAACGGCTTCCTGCAGGTCGAGGGCGACAAGATGTCGAAGAGCCTCGGCAATTTTGTCACCATCAGGGAGGCGCTCGAGGATTGGCCGGGCGAGGTGCTGCGCCTGAACATGCTGAAGACGCATTACCGATCGCCGATCGACTGGACCTTGAAGGGCCTCGAGGAAAGCGCGAAGACGCTCGACGACTGGTATTGGGTCGCCGCCGACGTGGCCGGCGGACAGCCTGCCGGCGCCGTGATCGAGGCGCTGAGCGACGACCTGAATACGCCGCAGATGATCGCCGCCCTGCATGGCCTGCGAAACAGCGCGGCTGCCGGAAACGAGGCAGACCGCGGCAGGTTTGCCGCCTCGCTGCGGCTGCTCGGTTTCCTGGCGGAAACCGCCGCGGCATGGCGCGGCAGGAAACAGCAGGCCAGCGGCGTCGACGCCGGGCAGATCGATGGTCTGATCCTGGATCGCGCCGCCGCCCGCGCCCGAAAGGATTTTGCCGAATCCGACCGCATCCGCGACCAACTGGCCGCGATGGGGGTTGTGCTGAAGGACGGCAAGGATCCGGCGACGGGGCAGCCCACGACGACATGGGAGATCGCCCGATGAACCCGCAACAGGCAAATCCCTCTCCCCTTGCGGGAGAGGCAAACAAAAAGGCCGGCTAGCCATGGGACAGGCGCTTCCCAAACCTGCCTTGCGGCCATTCCTCGCCGCGGATACGCCGGTGCTGGCGGCGATCTTCGCGGCCGCGATCGAGCAATTGACCGGCGATGATTACAGCGAGGCCCAGCAGCAGGCCTGGGCCGGCGCCGCCGACGACGAGGACGAGTTCGGCAAACGGCTTGCCGGCGAACTGACGCTGATCGCCACGCTGCAGAATTCGCCGGTCGGTTTTGCCGCGCTGAAGGGCAAGGATCACATCGACATGCTCTATGTGCATCCGGGCGCGGTCGGGCAGGGCGTGGCGTCGCTGCTGTGCGAGGCGCTGGAAAAACTCGCCGCCGGCCGCGGCGCCAAAACCCTCACGGTCGATGCCAGCGACACCGCCGAGGGCTTTTTTGCCAGGCGCGGCTATGTCGGCAAGCAGCGCAACACCGTGACCGTCAATGGCGAATGGCTCGCCAACACCACGATGGAGAAGTCGCTCGCCGCACCGGGGGATCCGACATGAGCAGGGAACGGCTCTATCTGTTCGACACCACGCTGCGCGACGGGGCGCAGACCAACGGCGTCGATTTCACGCTGCAGGACAAGCAGCGGATCGCGCGGATGCTCGACGAACTCGGGATCGATTATGTCGAGGGCGGCTATCCCGGAGCCAATCCGACCGACACCGAGTTCTTTGCGCACAGGCCCAGGATCGATCACGCCCGCTTCACCGCGTTCGGCATGACGCGGCGACCCGGCCGCTCGGCCTCGAACGATCCGGGGCTCGCGGCGCTGCTGGAGGCCAAGGCCGATGCGATCTGTTTCGTCGCCAAATCGTCGGCCTATCAGGTGCGGGTCGCGCTTCAGACCACCAACGAGGAAAACCTGGCCTCGATCCGCGACAGCGTGACGGCGGCGAAGGCGGCGGGCCGCGAAGTCCTGCTGGACTGCGAGCATTTCTTCGACGGCTACAAGGAAAACCCCGAATTCGCGCTGGCCTGCGCCCGCGCCGCCCATGACTGCGGCGCGCGCTGGGTGGTGTTGTGCGACACCAACGGCGGCACCATGCCGCACGAGATCGAGCGCATCGTCGCCGCGGTGGTGAAGCATGTGCCGGGCGATCATGTCGGCATCCACGCCCATAACGACACCGAACAGGCGGTCGCCAATTCGCTGGCCGCGGTGCGCGCCGGCGCCCGGCAGATCCAGGGCACCCTGAACGGCCTCGGCGAGCGTTGCGGCAATGCCAATCTGTGCTCGCTGATCCCGACCCTGCGGCTGAAGCCGGAATTTTCCGATCGCTTCGAGATCGGCGTGTCGGCGGAGCGGATGGCGACCCTGCTGAAGGTCTCGCGGACGCTGGACGACATGCTCAATCGCGCCTCGGATCGCCACGCCCCCTATGTCGGCGAGAGCGCGTTCGTCACCAAGACCGGCATCCATGCCTCCGCCGTGCTCAAGGATCCGCAAACCTACGAGCATGTATCGCCCGAGGCGGTCGGCAATCACCGCAAGGTGCTGGTATCCGACCAGGCCGGCCGCTCCAACGTGATCGCCGAACTGGAGCGGGCCGGCATCGCCTACGACCGGAACGACCCGAAGCTGGCGCGGCTGGTCGAGGAACTGAAGGAGCGCGAGGCCGCAGGCTACGCCTACGAATCCGCCAACGCCTCGTTCGACCTGCTGGCGCGGCGCACGCTCGGCCGGGTGCCGGAATATTTCCGGGTCGAGCAATTCGACGTCAATGTCGAGCAGCGCTACAACGCCAACGGCGCGCGCGTCACGGTGGCGCTGGCGGTGGTGAAGGTCGATGTCGCCGGCGAGCGGCTGATCTCGGCGGCGGAGGGCAATGGTCCGGTCAACGCGCTCGACGTGGCGCTGCGCAAGGATCTCGGCAAGTACCAGAAATACATCGAAGGCCTCAAGCTGATCGACTACCGCGTGCGGATCCTCAATGGCGGCACCGAAGCGGTCACGCGGGTATTGATCGAGAGCGAGGACGAGGAGGGCGAGCGCTGGACCACGATCGGGGTATCGCCCAACATCATCGACGCGTCGTTCCAGGCGCTGATGGATTCGGTGATCTACAAGCTGGTGAAGTCGGGCGCGCCGGCCTGAGTGGAGGGCGATGAGTTTGGGCGAGGGAGCCGTGGACGCTCGCCGCTGCATCGACCTGAGCGCATCGCGACCTTGATGTGGAAAGACCGCAACAGTCACGGGGTGCCAGTCATGATCGATCATGTTTCGGTGGGCGTGCGCGACCTCGACCGCGCCGCGCAGTTCTATCATCAGGTTCTGGCGCCGCTCGGGCTGTCGTGCCTGGTCACGCGTCCGGCAACGGTCGGTTTTGGCAAGAGCTATCCCGAATTCTGGATCAATCTTCGCGCCGCAATGGCGCCGGTGCCGCAAGGCGGCGGCGTTCACATCTGCCTTCGCGCCAGATCCACCGGCGAGGTCGACGCGTTCCATGCGGCCGCACTGCAGGCCGGAGGCGAAAGCGACGGCGCGCCGGGGCTGCGCCCGCACGACCGGGTGCGCTATTACGCGGCGTTCGTGATCGATCCCGACGGCAACCGCATCGAGGCCGTGACGTTTCCGTCCGCCGGGGCCGGCGCCACCGGGTAGACGGAAATTACAGCCGGCGCGCGACTTCCGGCGCCATCTGCTTGGACTGTTCGGAGGCCAGTGCGGCGGCGGCGCGCAGCCGCGGCAGGATATCCTCGACCCGTTCGGCCTTGAGAATATCGACGGTCAGGGTCGGGCGAATGAAGGCGGTGGCGCGCATGTGCGCCAGCAGCGCCAGCAGCGGCTCCCAGAAGCCGTCGATATTGGCGAGCAGGATCGGCTTGGCGTGGCGGCCGAGCTGCTGCCAGGTCAGCTGCTCCACCAGTTCCTCCAGCGTGCCGATGCCGCCGGGCAACGCCACGAAGGCGTCGGAACGCTCGAACATCAGCCGCTTGCGCTCGTGCATGTCGGGCGTGACGATCAGCTCCTGCACCCGGGTGAGGGCGTTTTCGCGGCTGGTGAGAAAGTCGGGGATGATGCCGGTCACCGCGCCGCCGTGATCCAGCACCGAGGTGGCCACGGCGCCCATCAACCCGATCGAGCCGCCGCCATAGACCAGACGGATGCCGTTTTCGGCGAGCGCCTTTCCGAGCGCGATGGCGGCTTCGACAAAGCGGGGGTTTGTGCCGGGGCCGGAGCCGCAATAGACACAGACGGTTTTGATCTTGCTCATCACAAGCCATGTGGCACTGCAACGTAAAGGCGTCAAGTCTGCCGGCGCCGGCACGGCAGCCCAATCCGAGCGCAAATGCCCGATATCGCGAAAGAATTGCCTTCCCCGAGGGTGCGCGCGGCGTTTAAACGTTCTATATGGCGAACAGAATGCTGATCCACGCAACCACCTCCACAATGGCGAACCGGGGCCCCGATTCGCTCCAGGTTCCCGATTAGATGGCTCACACCGATTCGGCAGGGGGCGCCGGCCACGCGCCGCCGCCCGACAAGTCCCTCGAGCGGGCGACCCTGATCGGGACGCTGCTGCATCTGTGGCCCTATATCTGGCCCAGCGACCGCGTCGATCTCAAGATGCGCGTGGTGTGGTCGGTAGTGCTGCTGCTGATCGCCAAGCTGACCACGCTGGCGGTGCCGTTCACCTTCAAATGGGCGATCGACGCGCTGACCGGCGCCGATACCGCGCCGCTGCAATCCTCGAACTGGAGGCTGTGGCTGATCGCCTCGCCGCTGATCATGACGGCGAGCTACGGCGCCATGCGCGTGCTGATGGCGGTGCTGACCCAATGGCGCGACGGAATCTTCGCGCGGGTGGCGATGCATGCGGTACGCAAGCTCGCTTACCTCACCTTCGTCCACATGCACGAGCTGTCGCTGCGCTTCCATCTCGAGCGCAAGACCGGCGGCTTGACCCGGGTGCTGGAGCGCGGCCGTCTCGGCATCGAGGTGATCGTGCGGATGGTGATCCTGCAGCTGGCGCCGACCATCGTCGAGGTCTCGCTGCTGATGGGCGTGCTGCTGTGGCAGTTCGACTGGCGCTATGTGCTGGTCACCCTGATCACGGTCGTGCTGTTCATGTATTACACCTACATCGCGACCGAATGGCGGATCGAGATTCGCCGCAAGATGAACGACTCCGACACCGAGGCCAACACCAAGGCGATCGACTCGCTGCTGAACTACGAGACGGTGAAATATTTCAGTTCCGAGCAGCGCGAAGCCGACCGCTACGACCAGTCGATGGAGCGCTACGAACGCGCCAGCGTGAAGACCTATACCTCGCTGGCGGTGCTCAACACCGGGCAGGCGATCATTTTCACCGCCGGCCTGACCGCGACCATGCTGATGTGCGCGATCGGGGTGCGCAGCGGCAAGAATACCGTCGGCGATTTCGTCATGGTCAACGCCATGATGATCCAGCTCTACCAGCCGCTGAATTTCATGGGCATGGTGTATCGCGAGATCAAGCAGGCGGTGATCGACATCGAGAAGATGTTCGGCGTGCTGGCGCGCAACCCGGAGGTCAAGGATGTCCCGGGCGCCAGGCCGCTGGTCGTGACGTCGGGCCATGTGCGCTTCGAGGATGTCCGCTTCTCCTACGATCCCGAACGCCCGATCCTGAAGGGTCTCAGTTTCGAGGTGCCGGCCGGCAAGACGGTGGCCATCGTCGGACCGTCCGGCGCCGGCAAATCGACCATCTCGCGGCTGTTGTTCCGGCTCTATGACGTCTCCGCCGGCAGGATCCTGATCGACGGCCAGGACATCCGGAACGTCACCCAGGCGTCGCTGCGGGCCTCGATCGGCATGGTGCCGCAGGACACCGTGCTGTTCAACGACACCATCCGCTACAACATCCGCTACGGCCGCTGGGACGCCAGCGATGCCGAGGTCGAACAGGCCGCCCAGCTCGCCCAGATCGACGGCTTCATCCGGATGTCGCCGAAGGGCTATGAGACCCAGGTCGGCGAGCGCGGCCTGAAACTGTCGGGCGGCGAAAAGCAGCGGGTGGCGATCGCGCGCACGGTGCTCAAGGCGCCGCCGATCCTGCTGCTCGACGAGGCGACCTCGGCGCTCGACAGCCACACCGAGCAGGAAATCCAGGATGCGCTGGAACGGGTGTCGCGCAACCGTACCTCGCTGGTGATCGCGCACCGGCTCTCCACCATCGTCGGCGCCGACGAGATCATCGTGCTGGACCAGGGCCGCATCGCCGAGCGCGGCACCCACTCACAGCTGCTGGCCTCCGGCGGGCTCTATGCCAGCATGTGGAACCGGCAGCGCGAGGCGCAGGAAGCCCGCGAGAGGCTGGCGCGGATCGCCGACGAGAACGATGCGCCGAACCGGGCGCCGCCGCCGCTCGACGACGCGCTGGTGACGCCGGCCGCCGCCGAATGAGGGGATGGCCATCGGCTCCCGCGTGCCCGGGCGCGCGGTTGCCGGTGCGGGGACCGGGAGCTGGCCAGTCGCATGGATCACGCGATCGATATCGACGGCCTCTGGCGCGTCGCCGCAAGGAAATTGCAGGCCCCGCCGTCGCCGCCGCGCGATCTTCACGTCGAGGGCCTGCGCCGCCTGGCCGCGGCGTTGCAGAGCGAGGGCCGTTACGATGCCGGCGCCTTGCGCCTGCTGCAGCGGGAGATATTTTCCCGGATCCTGGCTCACCTGAGTTTTTCCAACGATCTGATCGCCTATCCCGGCATCCTTGATGTTCCGGTGCCGCGGCCGCTGCTGGTGACGGGGTTCGGCCGCACCGGCAGCACCCTGCTGCACAATCTGCTGGCGCTGGACCGACAGGCGCGGGCGCCGCTGTTGTGGGAGCTGTGGACACCGTCGCCGCCGCCGCGTCCCGAGACGTCCGGCAGCGACCCCCGGATCGCGATCGCGCAACGCCGGCTCGACCGGTTCACCGCGGCCGACCCGCTGATCCGCCAGATCCATCCGATGCAGGCGCACGCGCCCGACGAGTGCCACTGGATGATGCTGCATACGCCGCTGACGGCGATGCTCTACCAGGCCCCGGAATACTGGGCGTGGCTGAAAGGGCTCGGCGACGGCGAGCTCGGCGAGCTCTATTCGCATTACCGGCTGCAGGTGCAGCATCTGCAGCTATTCGACCGCCGCGGACATTGGCTCAGCAAGTCCTCGACGCATCTGCATTTCATGCCGGTGCTGTTCGACGTGTTCGCCGATGCCAACCTGGTCAGGCTGCATCGGCATCCCTGCGAGGCGGTGCCCTCGCTGTGCAGCCTGGTCGCCGGCTACCGCAGGCTGTTCACCCAACGCATCGACCATCGCGAGATCGGTGCAACCATCCTCGACATGTTCGTCGACGGCATGGCGCGGTTGATGGCCGGGGCGCCGCAGGGCGGGCCGGCGCATGGCATCGACATCCGCTACCGGGACCTGGTCGCCGATCCGGTTGCGCAGGTCCGCCGCATCTATGCGGACTTTGGCTATCGCTACGGCGCGGCGTTCGAGCAGGACCTGACCCGTCACGTCGAGAACGACCGCGCCACGGCGCGGGTCCGGCACAGCTATACGCTGGAGCAGTTCGGCCTGTCGCGGGCCGAGGTGATCGAGCGATCCGCCGACTATCTGCGCTGGGTGCAGCCGCGCTGCGGCGAGCTTGCCGAGACAGGCGACCCCGGCGCAGGCTAGCCATCCCGGCAGTCGCATCGAAACTTTCGCCGCCGCGCCGCGGTCTTCAGGTGCCGTGGGCAGGTTCGTCCTGCAGCGGATGCGCGTCATCCGGATAGCGGCTCTTGATCAGCACCGTGATGCCGCCCTTGGTGGTGCGGGTGTCCGGCGCATGCCACATGGTCAGCTCGAAATCGTAACCCGGCGCCCAGGCAAAGGTGATCTGGGTCGGCGGGGTGGTCGACAGCGCGTGATAGATGGTGGAACGCAGGGCCTCCTGCATGCTCTGGGGAATCTGCTTGAGATACTCGTTCCATTTGTCGTGCAGTGCCATCTTGGCCTTCACGACGACGCCGGCGGCCAGTGGCTTTCCCGGCGCGAACGCCTCGCGCTGGTCTGCGAGTTTCTTGATGTTGTCCCGGGCGAATGCCGTATTGAGCTGGCCGAGTACTGTCTGAAGCTGGGGCATCGATCATCTCCGCTTTGATAGTCGCGTGAAAAAGTCTGAAATCGAAATAACGTCAGGGTGCAATCCATTAAGGTATATACGCAGCTGCGATGACGCGTCCACAGCCATCGCGCTGCCGTCAGGCGCAGCCGCCGCCGTTCTTGAGCTTGGCGCGCAACGCATCGGATCCGGTGTTGCGCCCGGCGCCGGGTTCAAGTCTGGCGACTAGATCGTGCAGCAGCGGCTGATAGAGCGCCGCCCCGGTCTCCGCCATCAAGGCCCGGATCTTCGGCAGCGCAAGCGCGGCCTGTTCGGAGTCGCCGGCCTGCAGGAATACTTCCGCCTGGACGATACGGGCAAGGCACTCCGGGACGCGGGCGCCCCGGGCGCCCGCGACCAGGATCGCCTCGGCGGCAGTGCGCCTGGCCTGTTCGAGGTCGCCGTGCAGCCGATAGGCATTGGCAAGGTCGGCGAGAATCCGGGCCTCGGATTCCAGTCCGGTCTTGCGCGACCGCGCAAACGACAATGCCTTTTCCAGATCCTCGGCGGCCGTACCGAACCGGCCGGCGACCAGATGAGAGACGCCGCGGCAGGCAAGGGCGTTGACGCGCACATAGGGGCTGCCGCTCTCGGCGGCCATGGCGAGCGCGCGCTCGGCATGACGCTCGGCGAGATCCTTGTCATTCTCGCCCCAGGCCAGGTCGACATAGGCGATGCTGACGAGATGCAGGGTGAGATCGTTGGGGTCGATGTCGGTCTGCAGCATGCGGTCGAGATAGGGCCTTGCCTCGTCGAACCGTCCAAGCATCACGAGAATCTGTCCGCGCATCACCGTCAACCATCGCTCGACGTCGAAACCGAACAACTGACGATCGAACTCGCTGATCTCATCGATCCGGCTGGCGGCCTCGATGTTTGCCTCCAGGGCCTGCTCCATGTGGCCGGCGAGCCGGATCGCCTGCGACAGCACGGCCTTCAGCATCAACTCCACGCTGGCGTCGTTGGCTTCGGCGGCGAGGGCAAGCGCCTCGCGCACCCGCGTCACATAGTCGTCGGCCGATCCGCGCACCGCCAGGTTTCTGCCGAAGGCAGCATGTATCCAGGCGTTCGCCCGCACATTGCCGGCCGCCAGCGCCAATTCCCTGGCTTCCTCGAACCAGCGTTGCGCCTCCCCGGCCGGCATTCCCTCACGCCAGCCGAACGTCATGATCTGCACGCAGGCCTGCATGCGAAGGAAGTCGGTCGATTCCGAAGCCGGTTGCGTGGCGAGGAGTGCGTGGACCTTCTTCCAGCTGCGCAGCGCCTGGCTGGCGTCGTGGCCGCCGATCCAGAGCGCGGCGCGCATCGTGGCCTGCGCCGCTTGCATCGGCTCGCCCGCCTCCTCGAGGTGGTAGGCCAGCAGGCTGGCGCGCTCTTCCTGGCGGTCGGTAAAATGCAGCTTGATCGCGCCTGCGACGTCGGCGTGAATCTTGCGGCGGCGTTCGCGCAGCAGCGAGCGGTAGCAGACCTCCTGGATCAGCGGATGGCCGAAGGCGTGAAGCCCCGGCTCGGCCAGCGGCAGCTCGCGCAGCAGCTCGGCCCGCCGCAGCCGCCACAGCGCTTCGGAAAGGTCGGTCGCCGGCAGCCCCGTCACCTTCTGCAGGATCGCGCTCGGGACCTCGCGGCCGACCACCGCGGCGCATTGCAGCACCTGCCGTGCCGGTTCGTCGAGATGGTCGATGCGGGCCGCCAGCAGGGCTTCGATCGTGGCCGGCAGCGGGATGGCGTCGATCCCGCCGGCCAGGCGATAGGCGCCGCGTTCGCCTTCGAAATCGCCGCGCTCGATCAGCGAGTGGACCAGCTCTTCGATGAAGAACGGGTTGCCCTGGGCGCGTTCGGCGATATGCCGCGAGACCAGCGCCAGCGAGGAATCCTTGCCGAGCAAGCCGGCCAGCATCTGGTCCGTTTCGCTGCGATTGAGCGCGGACAGGCTGATCTGCCGGTAGTGGGTGCGCTGCATCCAGGGCGCGGCGTAATCGTGCCGGAAATTGAACAGCAGCAGGGTCGTGGTGCCGATCACCGCGTCGGCCATGGCTTCGATGAACTCGCCGCTGGCGGTGTCGATCCAATGCAGATCCTCGACCAGAACCACGGCCGGTTGCTGGCCGCGGCGGGAGCGCACGATATTGCGCACGAGTTCGATCAGCCGCAGCTTGCGTACCGCGGGATCGAGCCTGGGCGCAGGGTGAGCCGGGTCGGCCACGCCAAGGAAATCCAGGAGCAGCGGCAACGTATCCTTGGCGCCGGGCAGGGCGGCAATCGCCTCCGACACCTGGCGCCGCGCCTCGTCCGGGCGCTGCGCCGGCTTGATGCCGAGATAGTCGCGCAGCAATTCGAGGACCGGCTGGTAGGGCGTGGCATGCCCGTGCGCCATGACGCGGGCCTCGTAGACGCGGATACCGGCTTTCCGGCAGCTTTCGGCGAATTCGAAACAAAGCCGGCTCTTGCCGGATCCGGCTTCTCCGACCACGCCGACCACGCGGGCGTCGCCGTCGGCGGCATTCTTAAGCTCGGCTTCGAGCACCTCCAGCTGCGCGGCCCGACCGGTGAGCGCGCTCAGGCGCGGCTGGCTGCGAAAAATGACGCTGGCCGGCGCGTGTCGGACGCGCAGCAGCCTGAACACCTCGACCGGCTCCGACAGGCCGCGGATCGTCTGCCGGCCAAGCGTTGTGGCTTCGATAAATTGCCGTGTGGCCGCAGCGGTATCGCCGGTCAGCAGGATGTCGCCTGCTTCGGCCATCTGTTCCATGCGCGCCGCGAGATGGGCGGTCGAGCCCGCCACGTCGTAGGTCTGGTAGAGCGTGTTCTCGACCGCCTGGACCACGACCAGGCCGGTGTGGATCCCGACCCGGATCTTGAGGTCGGGATCGCCGAGCTTGGCGATCGAGGCCTGCATGGCCAGCGCCGCCGCGCAGGCGCGCACCGCATGATCCTCATGGGGCCGCGGGGCGCCAAACAGCGCCATGATGCCGTCGCCCTGCACCTTGTTGACGACCCCGTCGTAGCTGTCGACGGCGCGCTTCATCGCGTCGATCGCCGGCTGCATGCGGCCCATCGCATCCTCGGGGTCGAAACGATCGATCAGCCCGGTCGAATTGTAGATGTCGGCGAACAATACGGTCAGGTGCTTGCGCTCTCCGCCGCTGGCGCTGAGCGCCCGCAGCATGCCTTCGGCCGACGGCCGGGTGGCGGCGGCGGAGGTTAGCGGCGCGCTGCACCGGCCGCAAAACTGGCTGTTGGGCCGGTTGACGTGTCCGCAGGCCGCGCAGGCGGGCTCCAGCGGCTTGCCGCAGGCTTCGCAGAACGCATTGGTCGCACTGTTGTCGCTGTCGCAGTACCGGCAATGCATCCGCGAGACCTTGGGCAGCCCATAATGGCTGCAATTAGCCTAGCGCCGGATCGACCGGGTTTCTACGGTTAAGATGGGAGCACATCCGGTTCGGTGCGCGCGGGTTGCCGTGTCGGCGCGTCGGTTCATCGCTTGACGAACTGGATGGGCGCGACCGTCGGTTCCAGCGGAATCGCCAGCGCATCGACGGTCCCGCTGCCGTCGAGATGGAAGGTGACCGGCACCTTGCGGTTGGCGCCGAAGGCCTGAAGCGCAAAATAAAAGCTGGTGGCCGACAATTGCTCGAGCGGCCAGCTCGAATTGTAGTAGTTGATTCTCAGATGGCTTCCCGCGGGACTGACCGAGATGTCGCCATAGGCGGGATGGCTGAACATGCCGGTGTAGCCGCCGGGCGCCGGCGCGCCCGGCGCCGCGGCCGGGACGGGGTCCGTTGCGACGGCGGCGCCGACCGGAGCCAGCCGCGGCGGCAGGCTGAGCCGGCCGGCGACCTTGCCTTCGAGCAGGTATTCGTAAATTCGCGCCACCACCTTGTCCGGCCAAACGCCCACCAGGTCGGGGGTGCAATGCTGGTTGCTGAGCGCAATCACCCCGAGTCCGTCATCCGGCATGAACGAGACATAGGCGGAATTGCCGTCGGCATCGCCATCATGGAAGATCAGCCGCTTGCCCTCGGTGGCGCCTACGAACCATCCAAGCCCGTAACTGACCCCGTTGCCGACGCCAATCAGGGCGGTGTACATCGCCTGGAGCGCGGCCTCACTGATGATCGCCTTGCCGCCGGGGGCGACGCCCCGGTCGAGGAACAACCGAATCCATTTCGCCATGTCGAGAACCGTGGAGTTGATCTCCGCGGCGGGACCGATGTTGTTGAAATTCTTCAGCGGAATCTCTGCGGCCTTCTCATAACCCTTGGCATAATCGGGTTGACCGACGAGATCGGCCAGCGAAAGGCTGCTGGCCGCCATGCCCAGGGGATCGAGGATGCGCGCCTTGATGACGGCTTCCCAGCTGGTGCCGAACAGGTTTTCCAGCAGGTTGCCGGCGACCATGTAAACCAGGTTGTTGTAGATGAACGTCTTGCGGAACGCGCCCGGGATCGGGTCCAGATATGGCAGCCGATAGAACAGCTCGGACCGGTTGAAAGGGTTGAGATACCAGAGCGCATCATGCCGCGGCAGGCCGGTGCGGTGGCACAGCGCATCCTTCAAGGTCGCCTCGGCGGCGGCCTGGGGGTCCTTCATCTTGAAGTCCGGAAGATACTGCCGGATCGGCACGTCGAACGCGAGCTTGCCCTCCGCGACCTGCATCGAAATCGCCATGCTGGTGAACGCCTTGGTCGCCGAGCCGACGGCAAAGCAGGTCTCGGCGTTGACCTCCTTGCCGGCGCTGCGGTCGCGCAAGCCGAAGCCGCCCGCGAAGCACAGCGCGCCGTCCTTGATGACGGCAAGCGCGATGCCGGAATCCGCAACCGGCTGCAGCTCCGCGATCGCGCTCTCGACGACTTTCTCGAAACCGGGTCCCAGTCCTGAGCTGTGGATTTTCAAGGCTTTGCTCCGTCTCGGCTCGATCGCAGTTTGCGGCCGGCTCCTCAAGTCCGCGTCCGGACCGATCCTTTCCGCCGTCACAGCATAGCGAACCTGACCGGCAGAGTCTTGGGGCCGCCGACAAACACCGAGGCGGAGCGGCGGGGCACGCCCGCGATTTCGATCCGCACCAGCCGCGCAAGCAGCTCTTCGAAGAAGATCCGCATCTCCAGCCGCGCCAGATGCTGGCCGAGACAGGCGTGCGCGCCGTAGCCGAACGCCAGGTTGCGACGCGAACCGGTGCCGACACGGAAGCTTTCCGGTTCGCTGAAGGCCTGCTCGTCGCGGTTGCCGGACAGGTAGCACAACATCAGCCAGTCGCCCTTGGCGATGCGACGTCCCTGCAGCACGGTGTCCTCGCCCGCGCTGCGCATCACGTGCTGCGCCGGCGTGGTCCAGCGTACCGCTTCCTCGACCAGCTGCGGCACCAGGGTGCGGTCGGATTTCACCTTGTCGAACTCGCCGGCATTCTCGCTCATCGCCCATACCGCGCCCGACAGCGCCGCTGCCGCGGTGTGATGGCCGGCAGTCGCGATCACCATGCAATAGCTGATGGCTTCGAACGGCTGGATCGGCTTGCCGTCGATCGCGGCATTGCCGATCAGGCTGGCGAGATCGTCGCGCGGTCGCTTGCGACGCTCCTGCAGCAACGGCGCAAAATACCTCTCGAAGCCGCCGAACGCCTCGCGCAGCCGCCGGGCGTGCCGCGCCGGATCCCGGCTCGCTCTGGCATCGCCGTCCGGCGCTTCGTCCTGGCTGCGGAACAGATTTCGGATCAGTTCGAGTAGCAGCGGCTCGCCGTCTTCGGGCAATCCGAGGATCGCCATGATGACGTGCAGCGGATAGGGCAGCGCGACGTCGCGGACGAAATCACAGGCTTCGCGGCCGGCGGCCATGCGCTCGATTGCGCGGCGGGCCAGCGGCCGGATGCGGTGTTCGAGGCCGGCCACGCTTTGCCGGGAGAACCAGGCCTGGGTGAGCTGCCGGTATTGCGCATGCTCCGGCGCATCCATCTGCAGCAGCGTCCGCATCAGATGCGGGCTGCCGCCGGTCAGCGCGCGCGCCAGCTGATCGGCCGCCCGCGGCACCAGCGTGCTGGCGCGGTCGCCATTGCGGAACAGCTCGTGCCGGCGGCTGACCTCGACGATATCGGCGTGCCGGGTCACCGCCCAGAACGGATCGAAGCCCTCGGCTTCGACGCGCCCGACCGGGTTGTGTTGGCGAAGCCAGCGGAAGCCGGCCATCAGCCGGGTCTGCCGCGCATAGGCCTTGGGAGATACGATCAGGGCGCCGATATTTTCGGGCACATTCTCGGTCTCATGCATCGGTCATCGCATCTGGCCTGGGTGAGACGGCGGCGGGCGGCGGGAATGCTGCGACCGAAGATAGCCGATCGCGCAGGGATGATCATCAATCCAACCTGACCGGCCGGCGCCGGTGACGCAAGCCATATCAGGGTGTCTCCCATCGGAGCGGAAATGATCGGCGGCTTTGCGTTGCAGAAACGGCCGGCGGGGCCATATCTGGCATGGTGGGTGATCATCGACAGGGCGAAGTGATGCGGCGCGGGTTCTGCGAATTCGAGGATGGCGCTGCGCCGGCGTAAGGATTGACGTCGGAGATTCGCCACGAGAAATTCGTCGCCACGCGCCATCAGAGATCCACCGCCCATGTCCGACACGCTGACAGCCTCCCTTGCCCGCCTTCCGGTCAGCCTGCGCGACGTCGAGGCGGCGGCGGGCGTGCTCGCCGGCTTTGTCAAGCGCACGACGTTCGACCGCAGCCGCACGCTGTCCGACATCACCGGCGCCAGCGTCTGGCTCAAATTCGAAAACCTGCAGTTCACCGCGACCTTCAAGGAGCGCGGCGCGCTCAACCGGCTGCAGGCCTTGTCGGCGGAGGAGCGGCAGCGCGGCGTGATCGCGGCGTCCGCCGGCAACCACGCCCAGGGCGTCGCCTATCACGCCGCCCGGCTGGCGATCCCGGCCACCATCTTCGTGCCGCTGGGCACGCCGACCATGAAGATCGAGAACACCCGCCGCCACGGCGCCACGGTGATCGAAGCCGGCGCCACCCTCGAGGAAGCCGCCAAGCTCGCCACCGATCATGGCCGCGCCCACCGGCTGACCTTCATCCATCCCTATGACGATCGCCTGATCATCGCGGGCCAGGGCACCATCGCGCTGGAGATGCTGGCCTCGGTGCCCGACCTCGACGTGCTGCTGGTGCCGATCGGCGGCGGCGGCCTGATCTCCGGCATCGCGGTCGCCGCCAAGACGCTGAAGCCCGGCATCGAGATCATCGGCGTGCAGGCCGCGCTCTATCCGTCGATGTACAATTTGATCAAGGGACAGCATCTTGCGATGCGCGGCGACACGCTGGCGGAGGGCATCGCGGTCAAGGCGCCCGGCCGCATCACCTCAGAGATCGTGCGCGCGCTGGTCGACGACGTCGTGCTGGTGAGCGAGCCGGAAATCGAGCAGGCGCTGAGCCTGTTGATCACCATCGAGAAGACCGTGACGGAAGGCGCCGGCGCCGCCGGCCTGGCGGCGGTGCTCGCCAACCAGCAACGCTTCAGGGGCCGCAGCCTCGGGCTGGTGCTGAGCGGCGGCAATATCGATACGCGACTTTTATCAGGCGTGCTCACCCGCCAGCTGGCGCGCGAGGGCCGCCTGTCGCAATTGCGGTTCGACATCGTCGACCGGCCGGGCCAGCTCGCCAATGTCGTCGCGGTGCTGAGCCGGACCGGCGCCAACATCGTCGAGGTATCGCATCAGCGCATCTTCACCGACCTGCCGGCCAAGGCGGTGGTGCTCGAGGTCGTGATCGAGACCAAGGATCGGGCGCATCTTTCCTCGATCATCGACTCGCTGCGGGCCGCCGACATCGATGTCGACGTCGGCGATCATTGAATCGCCGGCCGGTCGGGTTTTCGGCCGGGACGCCTGCGCTGACGAAGCCGGTGGCGCGAAGATCGGGGGTTTCGCGGGCTGCGGTTCTGGAATAAGGAAGTCGCTGAACCGCACCGGCGCGGTCCTCGCTGTCCCGGCCGCTCCAGGGGCCTTGCGTGATGAGCTCCCCGGCCCGCCGCTTCGCGGCGCGCCACCCTCGCCCACAACGGGGGAGGGGAAAAATAGATCAGTGAAATTCGATGTCTGTCGTCCAATCCATCCGCGCGCAAATTCCGCCGATCCATCGCGAAGGCTATCCGTTCATCGGCGGCTTTGCGCTGGCGAGCCTGGTGCTGTTCTGGATCTGGAGCCCGCTGGGCTGGATCGGCACCGTGCTGACGGTGTGGTGCGCGCTGTTCTTTCGCGATCCCGTGCGGGTCACGCCACTGCGCGAAGGCATCGTGGTGGCGCCGGCCGACGGGCGGGTCTCGATGGTGACGCAGGTCATGCCGCCGGCCGAACTCGGTCTCGGCGACCGTCCGCTGCCGCGCATTTCGATCTTCATGAGCGTGTTCAACTGCCACGTCAACCGCAGTCCGGTCACCGGGCGGATCGACCGGATCGCGTACCGGCCGGGCATCTTCATCAATGCCGAACTCGACAAGGCGAGCGAGGACAATGAGCGCAATTCGCTGGTGATCTCCAGCGCCGACGGCCGCATCGGCGTGATCCAGATCGCGGGCCTGGTGGCGCGCCGGATCGTCTGCTTCGTGCGCGAAGGCCAGTCGATCGGCGCCGGCGAGCGGTTCGGGCTGATCCGGTTCGGCTCGCGTCTCGACGTCTACCTGCCGGAGGGCACCAAGGCGCTGGTCGCCGAGGGCCAGACCGCGGTGGCCGGGGAGACCGTGCTGGCGGATTTCAGGCTCGGCGACGGCGGCCGGACCTACCGGGCCGATTAACCATCCGGGCCGTCGATCCGGCGGGCTGTCCGCCGCGATGGCGGAGCGGAGCGGCGCTTGCTATAGAGGGCGAGCCATGCTGATGCCGTTCGATCCAAAAAACCCCGAAATGCGCCGCCGCCGGTTCCGCCCGATCCCGGTGCGGATGCTGGTGCCCAACGTCATCACCCTGCTGGCGATCTGCGCAGGTTTGACCGCGATCCGGCTGTCCACCGAGGGCCGCATGGAACTGGCGGTGGGCGCGATCGTGTTCGCCGCCGTGCTCGATTTCCTCGACGGCCGCGTCGCGCGCATGATCAAGGGCCAATCGAAATTCGGCGCCGAGCTCGACAGCCTGGCCGATTTCGTCAATTTCGGCGTGGCACCCGGCCTCATCCTGTATTTCTGGCAGCTGCATCAGCTCAACAATGGCGGCTGGATCGCCGCGATGGTTTTCGCCATCAGCGGCGGGTTGCGGCTGGCACGCTTCAACGCCACCATGGACGATCCGAACAAGCCGGCGTTCGCGGCCAACTACTTCACCGGCGTTCCGGCGCCGGCCGGCGCCATCACCGTGCTGCTGCCGATCTATCTGGCATTCCTTGGCGTGCCGCGGCCGCCGGCCATGCTGACCGCGTTCTACACGCTGGCGATCGCGTTCCTGATGGTGTCGCGGCTGCCGGTCTTTTCGGGCAAGACCGTGCGCATGCGGGTGCCGCCGGAGATGGTGCTGCCGGTGTTCGTCTCGGTGGTTTTCCTGATCGCGCTGCTGATCGGCTATCCCTGGTACATTCTCTCGGTCTGTTCGGTGCTTTATCTGTTCAGCCTGCCGGCCGGATGGAAATCCTATCGCGACCAGCAACGCAAGGCGGCCGCGACCGCCGCTCCGCCGGCCGATGTGGCTTCGCCAGATCCGGCATCGCCCTACGTTCCGACCGTGACCGAGCCGGCACCGGGCGACCGGCCGGCGCGGCTGAACTGAGCGGCGGGCCCGCCGTCGGCCACTTCGTCCCTGAACTGCCTGCCATTGGCGATCGTCGAGTTGGGTTCGCAGCCGATCCCGGCTATATGGCTGACCCATTGAAATCAGGAGAGACGCCGTGACGACATCCGCCTCCGCGCCGCTGCCGGCCTCGTTGCTCGAGGCCCTGGCGCGCCATGACACGCCGACGATCTGCAACGCGCTGGAAATCGTGGCGCCCGAACGCCGCCTGATCGGCTACACCACCAGGCCGCTGCTGTGCCCGTTCCCCGATCTGCCGCCGATCGTCGGCTATGCGCGCACCACCACGATCCGCTCGGTCGCGGCCTCCGGCCTTGCGACCGCCGAACAGCAGGCGCGCCGGCTCGCCTATTACGAATATGTCGGCACCGGGCAGGGGCCGCGCATCAATGTGATCCAGGACATCGACGGCGCCGACGCCGGCTTCGGCGCGTTCTGGGGCGAGGTGCAGAGCGCCGTGCACAAGGCGCTGGGCTGCATCGGCGTGATCACCGACGGATCGATCCGCGACATCGCGCAATGGGCGCCGGGCTTTCAGGCGCTGGCCGGCTCGATCGGCCCGTCGCATGCTCATGTCCACGCTGAAAGCTTTGGCGGCGAGGTTAGGGTTGCCGGCATGACGGTGCGCTCCGGCGACCTCATTCACGCCGACCGTCACGGCGCGGTGGTGATTCCGCTCGATGTCGCCGCAAGGCTGCCGGACGCCGCCGAACTCTGCGGCCGCCGCGAGACGCCGATTCTCGAGATCGCGCGCAGCCCGTCCTTCACGCTTGAAAAGCTCAAAGAGGCGCTGGCGAGGTCGGCCGAGATTCACTGAGGGTTTTGTCGGCGCGTCGTCTTCGCGCCAAGACCGGCATTTGCACGAACGCTTGCGATCCATCGTTCGTCATTCCGGGATGCGCCCTCAGCCGGCGATGGCCGACTTGAGGCGCTTCCTCGGATGTGCAATTCCACATCGGGAATGACACGTTTTGTTCATCGTCGCTATGGACCACACGATTCATTGGAAATCGTGGGTTGGTTTGCGAAGAATCGTCGCGCTCATGCATCGGATCACCTGGCCCGTGTCCCGGACGCGGTGCAGCGTTCCTGACGCTGCGCCGCCGAGCCCGGCCCAGTGCCGGCCCAAGGGGGACCCCGGATCGGCAACGCAACCTGGCCGGACGATGCTTCGCATCGCCGGGAAGACGTTGCGTTGCGTCCGGGCAAACGGCCCCTAACGCGACAGCACCACTTCCTGGCCGGCGATGGTCTTGCCCTCGAAACGGTTGGGGCCGGCCGGGGCCAGCTGGGCCAGGGTTTGCGCGTTGTGGTCGCGGATCGCGAGTCCGGCGTCGGTGTAGGTCCACTTCCGGCTGGTGAAGAAGTTGAACGGGCAGCCGCCGGCGGGCGCGATGCTGCCCTCGGCGGCGTCCGCGACGGCCCCGAACGTCATCGCGCACGAACCGCTGCCGGTGGACGACAGCGTCCATCGTCCGGCAAGGCTGGTGGGCGGCGCCACCGGATTGCCGGCCGATGCAGCGCCGGCCGGCGCGCTCGAACCGCCGTCGAATCCAGGACGCTCGTTGCCGCCGCAGCCCGCCAGCAGCGCGATCAGGACAAGGAGCGGAATTCTGGCGATGCGGCACGGCATGAAGATTTCAGGCTGCGGACAGGGGCCCATCGTTAGCAGAATGCCGGGATCGTGTCAGGGCGAAGGCGAATAGTGAGTAGTGAGTAGTGGGTAGTGCGTGGCGAGTGGGTGCCCCGACTGCCAGGCCAGTGTCTGGCTCTAGCTCTTTATTAACCAACTGTTATGCCTACCAAATTCGGTAACGCGTCTTTAATGGCGGCTACGTAGGGTCGGCTTTGCACGGTCCAGTATGGGCCTGTCACCGTCCAGGATGGCCGGTGGTTCGCGTACGCGTTGGAGCATTCCATGGATATCATGACGTGTGTTGGGCTGTTGTGCGGCTTTGCCGTCATCACCGTCATCATGCTGTTGGGCGGCAGCCTGGAAATGTTCTGGAGCGAGCACGCGGTCATCATCATCTTCGGCGGCTCGATCGCCGCGACCATGATCAGGTTTCCGCTCAGCGCGATCCTGCACGGCCTGCCGCTCGGCGCCAAGTTCGCCTTCACCATGAGCCGGCTCGCGGCGCGCGACCTGGTCGACGAACTGGCCCGCATCGCGGAAATCGCCCGCAAGCAGGGGCCGGTCGGGCTGGAAAAGGTCGAAACCGACGAACCGTTCCTGGCCAAGGGCATCCGCTACGTCGCCGACGGCTACGACCTCGAATTCATCCGCGACAATCTCGAGCGCGACCGCGACAACTTCCTGATGCATCTCGACGAAGGCGGCAAGATCTACCGCGCCATCGGCGACTGCGCGCCGGCATTCGGCATGATCGGCACCCTGATCGGCATGGTGCAGATGTTCGCCAACATGACCGACCCCTCGAAGCTCGGCCCGTTCATGGCCACCGCGCTGCTGGCCACGCTGTACGGCGCGCTGGTCGCCAACCTGTTCTGCCTGCCGCTCGCCGACAAGCTGCATGGCAAGCTGCTCGACGAAGAGACCAACCGCACCCTGATCATCGACGGCATCCTGATGATCCGGGATTCCAAGAGCCCGACGCTGGTGCGCGAAATGCTGCTGGCCTACCTGCCGGAAAAACACCGCCACGAAGAGAGCGAACCGGTCCCGGCATAGAAGGCGGATAGCGGTCTGGAAAGTCGACAATGGCCAAGAAGAAACGCGATGCACATGGCGGCGGGCACGGCTGGTTCGTGACCTTTGCCGACCTGATGGGCCTGATGATGAGCTTCTTCGTCATGCTCGTCTCGTTCTCCACCATGGACCTCAACAAGCTCAAGGTCGTTGCCGGATCGATGAAGGATGCGTTCGGCGTGCAGTCCGACAAGCGCTATTCCGGAATCATCGAGGCCGATGGCCTGCCGACCCGGCCAAGGTTGAAGAATACCGCCCATATCCGTCCCGAAGACTCCTCCAATACGCCGACCCCGGACATATCGGACGATGGCCGCGATGCCGGCGCCCGGCTCAAGGTCGACCGTGAATTCGCGCTGGCCTCGGCGTCGCTGCGGCAGGCGCTGCAGGACATGCCGGAACTGACCGAAATCTCCAAACACATCCTGTTCGAGGAAACCACCCAGGGCCTCAATCTGGAAATCGTCGATCAGGACGGCCGCTCGATGTTCGCCGACGGCTCCAAGGTGCCGTATGAGCGAACCCGCCTGCTGATCGAAAAACTCGCCGGTCCGCTCAAGGCGACGCCGCTGCGCATCTCGATCGTCGGTCACACCGCGGCGGGCTTTGTGCCGACCCAGAGCGACTACGATGCGTTCGACCTTTCGGCCGATCGTGCCAATGCGGTGCGGCAGATTCTGGAGCGGGAAGGGTTGCCGCCGGCCCACATCTTCGCGGTGTCCGGCAAGGCCGATGGCCAGCCGCTGTTCCCCGACGATCCCTCGCTCTCGGCCAACCGGCGCGTCACCATCACGCTGATGCGCGAGGATCCGGCGCTGCCACCCGACCTGAAGCCCTGACCGGGCGCGCTACCTGGTTACCTTGCTGCTCAAAAACCCGGAACTCGCGAACGACATCCGCGGCCGGCAGTCGGACGTCGCCCCCGGCTTGCCAGCCAAACGGCTTATGCATTTTTGCATGACCCGGGCCCAAAATCAGGATAGGTTATGATTTAAGCGCAAGGCTATATGCCGCCTCGCTTTGCTATTGTGCAGTGAAGCATTTTGAGGCCTCCACGCCCATGCCCAGCGATGTTGTAGTACCCGCCGCGGAAACGACGGCGGCTCATGGTCGTGGCAGCGCCCATTCCACCGCCGGCTTCAAGGCGCTGCTGCTCGGCAGCGTCGGGGTGGTCTATGGCGACATCGGCACCAGCCCGCTCTATGCGCTGCGCGAGGCCGTGATTGCCGCCAGCGGACCGTCGGGCGTCGTCAACCCGCAGGCCGTGCTCGGGGTTCTCTCCCTGATCCTGTGGGCGCTGATCGTGGTGGTGACGCTGAAATACGTGCTGATCCTGCTGCGCGCCGACAACCACGGCGAGGGCGGCACCTTGGCCCTGATGGCGCTGGCGCAACGCGCGGTCAAATACGGCGCCAGCACCATCGTCCTGTTGGGGATCATCAGCGGGGCGCTGTTTTACGGCGACGCGGTGATCACCCCGGCATTGTCGGTGCTTTCGGCGATCGAAGGCATCAAGCTCGTCACCGCGGCGTTCGATCCCTATGTGGTGCCGCTGACGGTGGTCATTCTGCTGGCGCTGTTTGCGGTTCAGTCGCGCGGCACCGCGCGGGTGGCCGCCTTCTTCGGACCGGTGATGTGCGTCTGGTTCGCGGTCCTCGCGATCGCCGCGATTGCGCCGATCATGCGCCATCCCGAAGTGCTGTTTGCGTTGAACCCGCTCCACGCGGTGGGGTTCATGCTCAGTCATGGCGTGATCGGCTTCGTCACGCTGGGAGCGGTGTTTCTCGCCGTCACCGGCGCCGAGGCGCTGTATGCCGATCTCGGCCATTTCGGCAAGCGGCCGATCCAGACCGCCTGGCTGTTCATCGTGCTGCCGTCGCTGGCGCTGAACTATCTGGGGCAGGGCGCGCTGGTGATCGGCGACCCCAAGGCGGTCGAGAACCCGTTCTTCCTGATGTTTCCGGACTGGGCGCTGCTGCCGATGGTCTGTCTTGCCACCGCGGCGACGGTGATCGCGAGCCAGGCCGTGATCACCGGCGCCTATTCGCTGACGCGCCAGGCCATTCAGCTCGGCCTGTTGCCGCGCTTTGAAATCCGCCACACCTCCGAGGCGCATTCCGGCCAGATCTACATCCCGCGCATCAACATGCTGCTGCTGGTCAGCGTGATGCTGCTGGTATTGATGTTCCGCTCGTCGAGCGCGCTGGCCTCGGCCTACGGCATCTCGGTGACCGGAACCATGGTGGTGACGGCGATGATGGGGTTCGTCGTGATCTGGCGGGTCTGGAAATGGTCGCCGTTCGCGGCCGCGGCGCTGATTGCGCCGTTCCTGTTTCTCGACCTCACCTTCCTCGCCGCGAACCTTCTGAAGGTGCTCGAGGGCGGCTGGGTGCCGCTGGCGCTGGGCTCGGTGGTGATGCTCCTGATGTACACCTGGCGGCGCGGCAGCCGGCTGCTGTTCGAGAAATCGCGCAAGCTGGAGTTTCCGCTGGTCGACCTGGTGGCGATGCTGGAAAAGCGGCCGCCGCAGCGGGTTTCCGGCACCGCGGTGTTCCTGACCAGCGATCCGGCCAGCGCGCCGACCGCGCTGTTGCACAGTCTGAAACACTACAAAGTGCTGCATGAGAAGAATGTCATTCTCACCATCGAAACCGCGCCGACGCCGCGAATCGACCCGTCGGAGCGGGTGCGGATGGAGCAGGTCAGCGCGACCTTCTCCAAGGTGACCTTGCGGTTCGGATTCATGGAATCGCCCAACGTCCCGAAAACGCTGGCGATTGCGCGCAAGCTGGGCTGGCATTTCGACATCATGTCGACCTCGTTCTTCCTGTCGCGGCGGGCGCTCAAGCCGGCGGCGCATTCCGGGATGCCGCGCTGGCAGGATCACCTGTTCATCGCGCTCAGCCGCACCGCCAACGACGCCACCGATTATTTCCAGATTCCCACCGGCCGGGTGGTCGAGGTGGGAACGCAGGTCACGGTGTAGCCCACCACGACAATTTGTCATTCCGGGCCTGCACTCCGCCCGGCTGTCGCCGGCCAGAGCACATCCCGGAATGACAAATGATGGATCGCTTCCGTGGCATCGTTTTTCGGAATCGCTTATTTGGTTTAAGTGAACCTTTCTGATGCTTGATTTTCGCCGCGCCAGGGGCGACCTTGCCGAACGGCGAGCATTGCCGCATCCGGCGCTGCCGGACGCGTTCGCAACAAGGTCATTGTCGGGAGGATTGGCGTGGCGGATCAGGGTCATCGGGTGCACGATTTGACGCCGGAAGATGTCTCGCGGGGGATGGCGGAGGGACGCTATCTCCTGGTCGATGTTCGCGAGCCGAACGAAGTCGCCGTCGAAGCCTATCCCGGCGCCGTCGTGGTGCCGCTGTCGCGTTTCGATCCGCAGGATATTCCCGATCCCGGCGACAAGCAGGTGGTGTTTGCCTGCCGCTCGGGCAAACGATCGGTGACGGCGTCGCTGGCGGCGCAGGCCGCCGGCCTCGCTCATGACAAGCATCTCGCCGGCGGAATGCTGGCGTGGAAGGCGGCGGGATTGCCGACGACGGCCGGCGGCTGACCCGTTCCATGATTTCCATGAACAAGGTTTTTGCGGATCTGCCCGTTACGATCTTCGAGGCGATGTCGCAGCTGGCGCGCGACAACGACGCCATCAATCTCGGCCAGGGTTTTCCGGACGACCCGGGACCTACGGACATTCGCCGCGCCGCGGCGGACGCGGTGATGGACGGCTACAACCAGTACCCGTCGATGATGGGCCTGCCGGAACTGCGGCAGGCGATCGCGGCGCATTACGGCCGCTGGCACGGCCTTGCGCTCGATCCGATGACGGAGGTGATGGTGACGTCGGGCGGCACCGAGGCGCTGACCTCGGCCATCCTGGCCGTGGTCGAGCCCGGCGATGAGGTGGTGGTTTTCCAGCCGGTCTACGATTCCTACCTTCCGATCATCCGCCAGGCCGGCGGCATACCGCGCCTGGTGCGCCTCGAGCCGCCGCACTGGCGGCTGACCGAGGAGGCGCTGCGCGGGGTCTTCACCCGCAAGACCAAGGCGGTGCTGTTCAACAATCCGCTCAATCCCGCCGCGGTGGTCTATCCGCGCGAGGATCTCGAACTGCTGGCGCGGTTCTGCGGGGAGTTCGACGCGGTCGCGATCTGCGACGAGGTCTGGGAGCATGTGGTGTTCGACGGCCGCGAGCATATTCCGCTGATCACGATTGCGGGAATGCGCGACCGCACCATCAAGGTCGGCTCCGCCGGCAAGATCTTCTCGCTGACCGGCTGGAAGATCGGCTTCGTCTGCGCCGCCCCGCCGCTGTTGCGGGTCGCGGCGAAGGTGCATCAGTTCCTCACCTTCACCACCGCGCCCAATCTGCAGGTCGCCGTCGCCTATGGGCTCGGCAAGCCGGCGGATTATTTCCTGCAGATGCGCCAGCAGCTGGCGCGAAGCCGCGACCGGCTGACCGCGGGGCTGGAACGCATCGGGTTTCCGGTGCTGCGCTCGCAAGGCACCTATTTCCTCACCGTCGACCTTTCGCCGCTCGGCCTCAACGAGACCGACGAGGCGTTCTGCAGGCGCATCGTGACCGACTACAAGGTGGCGGCGATTCCGGTATCGGCGTTCTATGAAAAGGATGCGGTGACCTCGGTGGTGCGGTTCTGCTTTGCCAAGAAGGATGCAACCCTCGACACCGCGCTGGAGCGCCTGTCGGACGCGGTGCACCGCCGATGAAGGGGCGGGTGATGCGCGGCCGCAACAGCCTTGCCATCGCCGTCGCCGCGGCGACCGCCGCGATCCTGATGTGGTTTGCGCAGCAGGCGGCGGCGCAGCAGCGCACCGTCAATTTCTACAACTGGTCGAACTACATCGCGCCCGGCGTACTGGAGGACTTCACCCGCGAGACCGGCATCAAGGTGGTCTACGACACTTTTGATGCCAACGAGACGCTGGAGACGAGGTTGCTGGCGGGAAAATCCGGCTACGACGTCGTGGTTCCCACCGCCTATTTCCTGCAGCGCCAGATCACCGCGCATGTTTTCCAGAAGCTGGACAAGTCGCGGCTGCCGAATCTCGCCAATGCCTGGCCGGAAGTGACCAGCCGGCTCGCCGTCTACGATCCCGGCAACCTTTATGGCGCCAACTACATGTGGGGCACCACCGGCATCGGCTACAACGTCAAGGCGGTGCAAAAAATTCTCGGCGCCGATGCTGCGATCGACAGCTGGGACATCATCTTCAAGCCGGAGAACCTCGCCAAGTTCAGGGAGTGCGGCGTCGAGATGCTGGATTCCGCCGATGACATTCTACCTGCGGCGTTGAGCTATCTCGGGCTCGACCCGAATTCGACGCAAGCGCCCGACCTCGCCAGGGCCGCCGATCTCGTCGCCAGCATCAGGCCCTACGTCCGCAAATTCCATTCCTCGGAGTATCTCAGCGCGCTGGCCACCGGCGAAATCTGCCTGGTGGTGGGCTGGTCCGGCGACATCATGCAGGCGCGAAGCCGTGCGGCGGAAGCCAACAACGGCATCGAGATCGGCTACGCCATCCCGAAAGAGGGCGCGCAGATGTTCTTCGACAATCTGGCGATCCCGGCCGATGCCGGCAACGTCGCCGAGGCCTATGAGCTGATCAACTATCTCTACCGGCCCGAGGTCGCGGCGAAAAACACCAATTTCCTGTCCTATGCCAACGGCAACCTGGTTAGCCAGAAACTGATCGATCCGAAGATCCTCAACGACAGGACCATCTATCCCGACGCGGCAACGATGGCGAAACTGTTCGTGATCACCGCCCGCGATCCGGCGACGCAGCGCGTCATCAACCGGCTCTGGACCCGGGTGAAGACCGGCCGATAGCCGCCAGGCAGAACAGGCGGCTGTTTTTCACCTGGGTAAAACGGCCGCGGCGCTGCCGCGCGCTGCCCCACCGGTCTGATTTGCCGAAGGTATCAGAATGCCTCACAGGATCGGTCCAGCCTCCCGCCGGGCGGTATTGCGCTACTTTGCATGGGGTTGTTTTTCGATATTTTGGTCGACAGGCGGGGAGCAGGGTGCGGGTCGGGCCGAGAGCCATCAGCCAGCGCCCGAGGATCGTCCGCGTTCCAGAAAAAAGGGATTGACTCCTTGCTCGAACATGTTCATGGTTTGTTCTAAGTGGTCCCATCCACTGGTGTCGATAACTTGGGCGACGGTGCGGTGGCGGGAACGTCAGGTAGGTTTTTGGCCGTCATTGCGGGCGTGAGCGACGAAGCAAGCCAGTCTTTGGTTGCAGCAAGGATTGCTTCGCCAAGCGCGCAAGGACGAACCTGGGCTGTTTGACAGGTGAATCCGTTGTGTGACGACGCGCCGCGCCCCCGGCCGTCATGGGCCGGCTTCTGACCGGGCGGCCCGGTCCTTCCTGGTGTTCGTGATCAGTCGAAAGGTCGCGGCAGGCTGGATCGCCCGATCAAGTCAGGCCATGACGGCTCGTCGTGGCGCAGCGTCACGTTTTTCAGCCGTCATGATCCGTCACCGGATCCGGCGTTCGGCGAGCCGATCCAGGCATCGCCGCCCAGCGCCATCATCGCCAGCGGCGGTGCAGCCAGAGCCACTGGTCGGGATATTCGCGGATCCAGCCTTCGATGACCGAGGTGATCGCCTGCATCGTGCCCTGAACGTCGATTTGTCCGGCGGCGTCGCGTACCGGCGCTATCTCTTCGGACAGTTCGGCGCGGAAGCGGTGGCCGGGCAGGCGGATGATGCGCACGCCGTGAATCGGACACTCGATCTGGCGCAGCAGCCGGGCCAGCGTCGGATTGGCGGTGGTCTTGCGGCCGAAGAACGTCACCTCGACGCCATTGGTGAAATACTGGTCGACCAGCATGGCGACGTGCTGACCGTTTTTCAGGGCTTCCGCCATCTTCAGAGGGGCGTCGCGGCCGGCCGGGATCAGCGTTCCCATCTTCACCGCGCGCAGCTCTTCGATGATGCGGTTGGCGGAGGCGCTGTTGGGCCGGCGGTAGAGCGTGGCGGCGTCCAGCCCGTGGGCGACCGCGGCCAGGGCCGGCAGTTCCCAGTTGCCGAGATGGCTGGCAAAGATCAGCGCGGGCTTGCCGTCGAGCCGAAGCTGCGCGAACAGCTCGTGGGTGCGCGGCTGGATCTCGATGCGGCTGTCCTCGGGATGTGCCGGATCGTGCTCCCAGATGTGGTCGATATGGGCGAATTCCGCGCCGAGGCGCCCGAGATTGTCCCAGACGCCGGCGAGAATCTGCTCGATCTCCGCCGGGGATTTTTCCGGAAAGGCGGCCTTGAGGTTGGCGCGGCCTATTCTCTGCTCGCGCGTCAAGGGACCGATCAGGCGGGCGATGCGGCCGAACAGGTTGGCGGTCTTGATCGGATCGAAATAGCGGGTGGTACGCAGCAGCCCGATGGTCAATGCGCCCACCGCGGCCTCGCCGAGCGGCTTGGTGGCGTCGCGAAACCGGGCCTTGATGCGGAGCAGGAGCCGGCGCATCACAGATACACGACGATCTTACCGAACACCTGCCGGCCTTCCATGCGCTTGAGCGCGGTGGCGACATCGTCGATCGGGACTTCGGTGTCGATCACCGGCAGCATGCCGCTTGCCATCTTGTCGAGGCTCTCCGCAATGTTGCGCATGGTCGCGCCGAATGATCCGAAGATGCGGTATTGCTGCTGGAACAGTTGCATCAGGTTGATGGTGGTGGTCGGGCCCGAGGTCGAACCGCAGGTCACCAGCCTACCGCCGCGCTTCAGCGTCAGCAACGAGCCGTTGAAGGTGTCGGCCCCGACGTGCTCGAACACCACGTCGACGCCCTTCTTGCCGGTGATCTTGCGGGTCTCGTGCTCGAAGCGGTCCTTGCGATAGTTGATGACGTGGTCGGCGCCGAGCGCCCTGACGCCTGCGATCTTGCTGTCGTCGCCGACGGTGGTGATGACCGTGCAGCCGATCGCCTTGGCCATCATGATCGCCACCGTTCCGATGCCGGAGCCTCCGGCATGCACCAGCACGGATTCGCCGGGCTGCAGCCGCGCATTGTCGAACAGCATGTGCTGGACGGTTGAGAAGGCCACCGGCGCACAGGCCGCGTCGCGTTGGCTGACGCCGCCAGGCACCGCAATGACCAGCCTCTCCGGCAGGTTCATGAACTCGCGGGCGAAGCCGTCGACATGGAAGCCCATCACGCCGGCCGGTTTTTCGCAGAGATTGTCGCGGCCCTGCGCGCAGGCGGGACAACCCCCGCAGGTCAGCGCGCCGTACATCACCACCTGCTGGCCCGGGGAAAAACGCGTCACCGCTTCACCCACCGCGGCGATTTCGCCGGAGGCTTCGGCGCCGACCACCAGCGGCAGCTTGCGCCTGGCGAACGCCATGCCGCGATAGCCCCAGACGTCGATGTGGTTGAGCGCGACCGCCTTGATTCGGATCTGCACCTCGCCGGCGGCCGGCGGCGGCGGCGGCGGCAGGTCCGCAATCACCAGCTGGCGATCGGCAACAAGGGTGAGCGCACGCATGGCGCGGTGTCTCCGCAGGAAAAAATGGCTGGGTGGCTGGGTTGCGTATCGCCGGTTGGCGCGGGGGCGTCAACCGGCGGCGCCGCCCGCGGGGCTGGCGCCGGTCACACCGGCTCGCGCGTCAGGATCAGCGAGGCGTTCTGGCCGCCGAAGCCGAACGAGTTCGACATCACCGCGGTGACACGGGCGTCGCGCGCCTTGTTGGGGACCACGTCGAAGGGAATGGTGGGATCCGGAACGTCGTAATTGATGGTCGGCGGGATGCGCTGGTGCTCCAGCGTCAGCAGCGAGAAGATCGCCTCCACCGCGCCCGCCGCCGAGATGGTATGGCCGACCATCGATTTGTTCGAGGATACCGGAATCTGCTTGGCGCGTTCGCCGAACACGGTGGAGATGCCGAGATATTCCATCTTGTCGTTCTCCGGCGTGGCGGTGCCGTGGGCGTTGATGTAGTCGACCTGCTCGGATGTCATGCCGGCATCGGCCAGGGTCTTGCGCACGCAGCCGATGATCGGTTTGCCGTCCGGGCTGGAGCGGGTGCGGTGGAACGAGTCGGTGAGCTCGCCGCAGCCGGCAATGACGCCGAGGATCGGCGCGCCGCGCGCCACGGCGGCCTGGTAGCTCTCGAGCACGAGGGCTCCGGCGCCTTCCGCCATGACGAAGCCGTCACGGTTCTTCGAGAATGGTTTCGATGCCGCCTGAGGCGGTTCGTTGTGGGTCGAGAGCGCCGACAGCAGCGAGAACCGCACCAGGGCTTCCGGGTTGACCGAGCCCTCGGTGGCGACGCACAGCGCGGCTTCGGCCTCGCCGCGACGAATCGCTTCGACGCCGAGCTGGATGGCGGTGGCGCCGGACGCGCAGGCCGTCGAAAGCGAAATCGGCGAACCCTTGGTGCCGAATTTCTCGGCCAGGAAATCCGCAACCGAACCGAACAGGAAGCGCCGGTGATAGGGCCTGAATCGCTCGCCGCTGCTGGCACGCAGCAGCGCGTCATAATCGATCTCGGTCTGTCCGGTGGCGCGTCCCAGTTCCAGCCGCTGCGGCCATTCGACCTCGACCGGGGAGACCGCGAGAAACAGCGGTCCGGGGAAATCGCCCCTGCTGCCGATCGCCGATTGGCCAATGGCTTCTTCGGTGGCGATATCGGCAAGCCGCTCGGAAAGGTCGGTGGAGGAAAACGGCTCGACCGGCACGAAATCGATGGTTCCGGCCATGGTGGTCTTCAAGCCATCGGTGGGGAAGCGCGTGATGGTGCGAATACCGGATTCGCCCGCGGTGAGTTTCTTCCAGTTGTCGGTCTTGCCGGCGCCGAGCGATGTCACGATGCCCATGCCGGTGACGACGACGATCGGCCGGCCGAATTTGTCGTGCGTAGCTGTCATGTGTCCCCCGCAGGTCGCGCCGCGTTCACTTGATCGCCTCGACCAGGGCCATGCCTTCGCCCCGCCAGTGACCGGCCCCGATCACCACAATCTGGGTCGGAGCGGACGCCATTTCAACCTCCAGCGCGGTGGGATCGTTGGGCGGAAACAGCGCGCCGCGCGAGATCGAAAGCGCCGCCAGCGCCAGCCCCAGCGGAAATTGCGTCTCCATGGTGTGGCCGAAACTGGTGCCGGTGGCCCGCACCGCAAAATCCGGATGCTGGCAGAGAAACGCGCGTTCCTCCGAGGTGACCGGCTCGGCGCCGGTGGCGCCAGTGATGATGGCACCGTTGCCTGCGAGCCCGCCAAGCTTCGCCCACAGCGCCTGCAATGTTGCCGTCACCTCGCCGGGCTGCTTGCGGCGCGCCATGTCGGCGACCACATTGGTCAGCCGCGCATAGGGCTTGGCGCCGCGCGCTTCCGCGTGCGCCCGTGACTCGATGACCAGGAACGCGCCCGCCGATCCCAGCGCAAAGCCGCTGTGCTCGCGGCGCGCCCATACCGGGGCAAACCTGTCCTTGAGGTTGAAGCCGCCGAATTCGTAGAGCACCAGCAGATCCTTGCGCTCGCCATTGTGCGAGCCGCCGATCAGGGCGATGTCGCTCTGGCCTCCGGCGATGCGCGCCAGCGCAATCCGCGCCGCGTCGATGCTGGCGGCCTCCTCGCCCATGAAGGTGCGCGATGTTCCGGAAACCCCGTGCACGATGGCGATGTTGCCGGCCAGAAGGTTCGAGAGCTGCGCCAGGAACAGGGTCGGGCGCAGATCGTTCATCAGCCGCTCATTGAGGAAGCCGGGAGCCGAATTGCCCTTCGCTTCCAGACTGAGAATGTTGCAGTCCACCGCCAGATCGCGCTCGCCGCCGCCGGCGGCGATGACCATGTCCATGCGGCCCAGGATATCCTTGTTGCCCTTGACCCCGGCGGACTCCAGCGCCAGCCCGGCGGCATAGGTGCCGATGCGCTGCCAGGCTTCCATCTGGCGCTGGTCGCCTTTCTTGGGAATCTGGGCGTCGAGATTCACCTGGGCCCAGGGGTGGACAATATATGGCGCAAAGCTCTTTTCATCGACGTTGATGCGTCGCTGGTTGAGTGCATCCCAGTTCGCATCCAGCCCCTCGCCAAGCGAGGTCGCCAGGCCGATGCCGGTGATCCAGACTTCCGCCGGTGCCGCGCCTGCAGTCTTGATCTCAGTCATGGGCAATGGCCTGTTGCGGAAAGCCGATGCGTTTGGCCATCGCGTCCATGTACACGCGCAGTTCCGGATTCGGGAAGGGGACAATTCCGAAGGTGATCGTGGCGTTGCATCTCAATTCGCCGCCAACGCGGATCTTGGCTTCCGTGATCGCGTAGCCCGAACCTTCGTGAACGATGCCGGCCTCGACCCTGAGCAACTCGCCGGGACTGACAAAATTCCGCATCTTGGCTTCCTTGACCGCGGCCAGGAACGGCATGCGCTCGAACTTGGTCAGGGCGATCAGCAGCCAGCCCGATGTCTGCGCCATCGCCTCGATCAGAAGCACGCCCGGCATGATCGGATGGCCCGGAAAGTGGCCTTCGAAGATGGTATTGTGCTGGGGAACCTGCGCTTCGACCGTGATGGTGCGCTCGCCGATGTCGAGGTCGGTGATGCGGTCAATCAGATGGAAATATTCGAGCTGCATGGTGCGCGGTTACGCGCCCTTGGCCGCGACCAATTCGTCGATGCGGGCGCTGAGGTTTTTCAGGACGAAATACTGCTCGGTGGTGGCCTTGCCGTCGTTGACTTCCTGGGTCCATTTTTCCAGTGGCAGCTTGATCCCGAACGCCTTGTCGATCGCGAAGGCAATGTCGAGAAAATCCAGGCTGTCGATCCCCAGATCGTCGATGGCGTGGCTTTCCGGCGTGATCGTGTCGCGCGGTATGTCGCAGGTTTCAGCGATAATCGTGGCGACCTGATCGAATGTGGAAGACATCATTAAGCCTTTGATATATTGAAGGTAAATCCCGGAATGCGATGGCGGGCGGGTGCAGCGCCCCGGAATGCCCGATCCGCCAGCCGGTGCCGAGTGCCCGTATATCGGAGCGCCGCCCCGAGTTCAATGGAGGCCGACGGAACCCGTCGGATCGCCCGCAGGGCCGAATCGACCCGCCGGCTCCGAAATGGCAGTCAATGCGGAGGAGAAATCTGCACGCAATCATGCCGGCCCATCAGGACGCAATCCTGGGTCCGGCGCAGATTGGCAATGCTGAAGACCAGCCATATTCCGATCGCCGTCAGCGCGATGGTAAAGGCGAAGCCGGCAATGTTCGCCAGCATGCGATGCCGGAAGTCGTCCGGCTCGTCACGGGGCTGCTCATAGCGCGAAAGATCATAGGGCTCGGGCCGGTGGTCTTCCGGCGCGACCGGCTTGCCGGGGTTCGCCCAGCGGGCCGCAGGGTTGGCGCGCGGCCGGAACTGCAGCACGCGGTGCTCTTCATCCGACCTGATGGGCTGCTGGGTTTTCAAATGCTGCCAGCTCCGGGACATGCTTGATGTTATTTAGCACGCTCGGGGCCCATCTCACAGAAAATGTTGACATGGCACGACTGCGACAGGCTAGCCCTGCAGGGTGTCATGGAACTTGCCGTAGTCGATCCTGAGCCGGCCGTCGTCCGAGGTATCGAGGATATCGGCGTAGCGGTGGCCGAAGCGAATGTCGGGATGATCGTAGGACCTGCGGGCATGGACGGTTTGCGCTGCAACAACGTCATATCCGGACACCACCACCACCAGCGACACCTGGGCGGCGTCGAGGTCGTCGGCATCGAGCCCGTAAAGCGGGCTCTGCTCGTCGAGAACGTGGTAGAGCGTCCAGCTCAACGCCAGCGCGGGGTGTTCGCTTCGCACCAGCGCCAGCTCGTAAAACCTGCGAAAAGACTGGCCCTCCAGGCTCACTTCGTTTCGCAGCAGCCACAGCCTGGCGGTGGCATTGCCGATGACGTTGTGGCGCTCGTTGGCGAGGCGAATCATCAGGGTCGGCTTGCCCTCGTTGTTCGAGATCACCGGGTGGTCGGCGAACAGCAGCCGGGCGTTCGGCCGCGCGAACCGGGCAAAGATCAGGCCGGTCATCAGCGACATCGAGAAGATACCGGTGAAGAGCTCCACGGTCGCGACGAAATGTCCGTAATGGGTATCCGGGTGCATGTCGCCGTAACCGGCGGTCGAGAGCGTCTCGATGCTGAAATAGAGATAGTCGATATAGGCCCCGCCGGGCACGTTCGCGATCGGCTGGTTTCCGATCCAGTAGATTAGCGCGAACACCGCGTTGAAGGCGACAAACACCAGCGCGGCGCCGGCAATGAAAACCGGCCAGGACGCCGTCATGCAGCGATGGCTGATGTCGGCCCAGAAACTGAGATGCAGTCCCTCCGCGACGATGACCTCGCGGCCGCCGAGCCGGACCACCCTGGCCTTCGATGCTCGCTCGCTCGTGCTATTGTCCATCAATCCGAAACTCTTCAAGCATCGTCTGCAAGGGCATTTGATCACCCCCGGCATCATGGCATAGTCGGGCGGATTTTCAGCGGGATTTTTGCCGTTCGGATATATGGGGTTTGACGTCATGGCCAATACGCGCGAACCGATCCTTCAGCCGGTTCCCATTCTCTCGCTGCACCCGACCCAGATGACGGTCGGGATGCGGGAGGTCAAGGAAAAGCGCAAGCGCTGGCGCGAACACAAATCGAAGAAGAAGCAGGCCGAGCTGCTCGGCCAGCACATGATCCCGGTGGTGCTCGGACCCGACCGGCGCCACTATGTCGTCGACCATCATCATCTGGCGCGCGCGCTTCACGAGGAAGGCGTCAAGGACGTTCTGGTCACCATCATCGGCGACCTCTCGATGGTCGAACCGGCGGCGTTCTGGGGCGTGCTCGACAATAAAAGATGGGTCTATCCCTACGACGCCAAGGGCGAACGCCGGCCCTTCAGCGACGTTCCAAAGACGGTCGACGAGTTGAAGGACGATCCGTTCCGCAGCCTCGCCGGCGAATTGCGGCGGGTCGGCGGCTACGCCAAGGACACCACGCCGTTCAGCGAATTCCTGTGGGCGGATTTCCTGCGCCGGAAAATGTCGCGCAAGAGCGTGGAAACCAATTTCGAGAAGGCGATCGAGAAGGCGCTGGCGCTGGCCAAGGGCAAGGAGGCGGTCTATCTGCCCGGCTGGTGCGGCCCGGCGTCGGATGAATAGGACAGTGGCGAAGCGAGCAGCGAGTAGGGAGTGGCGAATAGGGAAAGGAATTGAGGGTGGTGGGGCGGAACTTCCCTGTCTTGCTATTCGCTATTCGCCATTCACTCCTCGCCAGCCTACTTCGGCAGCCGTCCCATCAGGTAGAATTCATCGTTCGGGCGCATCGCGGTGACGTTGGCCATCCGGTTCGACAGCGCAAAGAACGCGGCGATCGCCGCGATATCCCAGATGTCGTCGTCGCTGAAGCCGTGGCCGGCGACCGCGGCAAAATCCTGTTCGGAAATGCTCTGCGCCGCAGTGCTCACCTTCATCGCGAAGTCGAGCATCGCGCGCTGGCGCGGCGTGATATCCGCCTTGCGGTAGTTGACGGCGATCTGGTCGGCGATCTGCGGATTCTTGGCCCGAATCCGCAGGATCGCACCGTGCGCGATCACGCAATAGTGGCACTGGTTGGCGCTGCTGGTGGCCACCACGATCATCTCGCGCTCGGCCTTGGTGAGGCCGCCGTCCTTGTCCATCAGCGCATCGTGATAGGCGAAGAACGCCCGGAATTCGTCCGGCCGATAGGCCAGTGTCAGGAACACGTTCGGAACGAAGCCGGATTTCTCCTGCACCGCGAGCAGTCGGGTGCGGATATCTTCCGGCAACTGGTCGATGGCGGGCGTTGGAAAGCGTTTGGCGATCGGCGTCATGGCGGGGTTCCGGGTCGGGCCGGGTGAAGGGGCCGCCGCCGACCATAGTCGATGGCCGCCACCGCGGAAAGCGGGTCCGGAAAAAGGCTGTGCGGCAGCCAGACGTCAGCGCAGCGGCTTTTTCAGCAGCGAAAAACGGTCGGGATCGAGACCGAGCGAGGGTTGCAGCATCGGCGCCTCGACCGTGCGCGCGGCCGGCCGTTCGTTTATGGTCGGGTCGTTGGGAACGTCGCGATGCGAGGTGGCGCCGCGCCAGCGCTCGAGCACGGCGCCGACGAAATGCATGTCGTGGCCGGCGGCGGCCGAGGGCACCGTCGATATGGTGGCCTCGCTGCGCGGCAACTGATGCAGCGGCACTTCCTTGAAGCGCAGCCGGGTCGGAAGCGCGACCCCTTCGCCGAATGCCAGCACTTCGCGGGTGCCGAGCGAGGGCACGAACGACAGCAGGTTCGCCGCGGCATCGGAGACCGCCGAACGCAGCAGCGCCTGGTCGCGGTCGTTGGCAAGGCGCATGGCGAACAGGGTACTGCACTGGGAAATGATGGTGGCATCGAGTTCGGCGGGCCGCTGGGTGACGAGCCCGAGATACACCCCGTATTTGCGGCCTTCCTTGGCGATGCGCGAGACCGCCTTGCGGGTCGGGCCGAAGCCGATGTTGCGGTCGGCCGAGGCGTAGCGATGGGCCTCCTCGCAGACGAACAAGAGCGGCGAAACGCCGTCGCTCCAGAGTCCGAAGTCGAACGCCATGCGGCACAGCACCGACACCACGGAATCGACCACTTCGGCCGGGAAACCGGCAAGCTGCATGATGGTCATCGGCCTGCCATTGGCCGGCAGCCGGAACAAATGGCTGATGACTTCCGCCATCGTGTCGCCGCCGACATTGGCGTTATCGAACATGAAGGCGTAGCGCGGATCGTTACGGACGGTTTCGATCCGCGAAATCAGCTTGTGGTAGATGATGCGCGACGAGCGGTTCTCCAGCTTGCCCATGCGTTCGTCGATCAGCGAAATCAGATCGACCAGCCGGTAGGGGACCGGCGTATCGACGGTGTAGCCGTTGGCCTTGGGGTCGATCCGCTTCAGTCCGACCCGGTCGGCGTTCTGGTACTGGGTATAGATCCCCTTCGCGATCGGAATGACCTCGGCGAGGATATCGAGTTCCTCGGGCACGCCGGGCCGGCCGGCGAACAGCACATCGACGATTTCCTCGAAATTGAACAGCCAGAACGGCAGCTTCAGATTGCGCGGATTGAGAACCAGCGCGCGATCGCCGAAACAACGGCCGTACTCGTTGTGGACGTCGAGCAGGAAGATCCGCAGGTTTGGCCGCGACTTCAGAATTTCATTGAGCAGCAGCGACACGCCGCTCGACTTGCCGACGCCGGTAGAGCCAAGTACCGCGAAGTGCTTGGACAGCATCTCCTCGACATCGACATAGGCGATGACCGATGAATCCTGCTGCAGGGTGCCGACATTGATCTGATCCGATCCGGTCGGGGCATAAACCGTACGCAGTTCCTGATTGGTGATCAGCTCGACGGCATCGCCGATGGTCGGATAGTTGGTGACGCCGCGCTGGAATTTGGGGCGGTCCGGCACGCCGAGGATTTCCCCGAGCAGGTCGACCGAGGCGCTGGCGATGTAAAGGTCGGAGCTTGGCAAATCCTCGCAGGACACTTCGGTGATCATGGCGACGATGGTGGAATTGGCGCAGCGGATGCTGATGAAGCGGCCAACCGTCGCCCTGACCGCCGACACCGACAACTGGTTTGCCGCCAGCAGTCCGACCCGGGCCAGCGATCCGCGCACTGAAATCACACGTCCAAAGGATGTCACGGTGGATAAACCTAGCATGTCAAGAGTTCGCGGGCGTTGCGCATTCGGTCGGCTCGACTATGGCGGCAGTCGTTGGAGAAACGGTTAAGCCGGCCCGGTTCCTTGTTGGCCAAATCCGCCGCGTCTCCTTCGACTGTTCTCGGAGCGGATCGCCCGGTCGGCGGATCGTGCTGGAAAACCGAGGGTTTTGGCACTACCCCGCGGTCCCGCCGCCGGTTCCGCTTCACCCGCGGTTTACCATTTCCGGATGATGGCTGCCGAGCACTGCCTCTGTTTTGCCTGCCTGCTTCGTCCGCAAAGCAGAGCCTGCGGCGCCCGCCAAGACCCGCCGAGGCGGCGCGGTCGATTGGTCCGCGGGCCACCGGCCTGCCTTAACCGACTGCTAACCGCGACTCCTAACCTCGCTTCCATCTGTGCTGGGCAACGATGCCGCTACCGGGGGAAGGCATGAACAAATCAGTACGATCGCCGCGCGGCGAGTCCGATCGGCGCGGGGACCAGCCCATCGCATTGGCGGACGCCGGAAACGCCGGGGCCATCCGGCGGTTGACGGTCTGCGGGCTCATTCTGGTTTCGATCATCGCGACCAACGCCGCAACATGGATGTTGGCGGGGGGCTGGCAGCCGATCAAACTGCCGGTCGGCGGCATCGCAGCCGGCCTGCTTGTGGTCGCCTTCGCTGCGATCTCGGCGGCTGGTTGGCGCTCGAAGCAGCTTCACTTGTCCTGGCGAAGGCTGGCGATGGAAAGGCGGCAGCTCAGCATCGCGGTCGACAATATTCCGCAGGGCCTCGTGCTCTACGACGCATCGGCGCGGGTTACCGTCTGCAATCGGCGATATGTCGAAATGTTCGGACTGTCGCCGGACGTGGCCAAGCCCGGCTGCACCATGCAGGAGCTGATCTCGCATCGGAAGCAAACCGGATCCTTTGACGGCGATGTCGAGGAGTTTTGCGCCGCCATCATCCGCAATGTGGCGCTCGGCAAGGTCACGCACCAGATCGCGGAGGCCGCGCACGGCAGGTCGATCCAGATCATCAACCAGCCGCTGGATGCGGACGGGTGGGTGGCGACGATCGAAGATGTCACCGAGCGCCGACGTTCGGACCAGCAAATCGCCCATCTTGCGCATTACGACGCGCTCACCGAGCTGCCCAACCGCGTCCTGTTCCGCGAGCAGCTCCAAGACGCGCTCGGCAGGATCCAGCCCGGCGAACATTTGGCGGTGCTCTACATCGACATCGACGAATTCAAGAGCGTCAACGACGCGCTGGGGCATTCGATCGGCGACGAACTCTTGAAGGCGGTGGCCGGCCGCCTGCGCGGCTGTCTCGGCGACACCGACGTCGCGGCCCGGCTGGGCGGTGACGAGTTCGCAATCATTCAGACGGCGGTGAAGCGCCCCTGCGTTACCACGCATCTGGTGGAAAGAATCTATCAAGCGATCCGGGAACCCTATGAGTGCGGCGGTCACCTGATCACCACCGATGCCAGTATCGGCATTGCTCTGGCCCGGGAAAAAGCTGCGGATCTGGACCAGCTGCTGAAGAACGCCGACATGGCGATGTATGGCGCCAAGGCCGACGGGCGCCGCACCTATCGATTCTTCGAAGCGGGGATGGATGAGCGGGTCAAGGCGCGGCGCGCCCTCGAACTGGAGCTGCGTCTGGCGATCAAGCATGGCGGTTTCGAGGTTCACTATCAGCCGGTGGTCAATCTTCGCGACAACGAGATCAGCGGCTGCGAAGCGCTGCTGCGCTGGCGCCACCCCGAGCGTGGCTTGATATCGCCGGCGGAATTCATCCCGATTGCCGAGGACAGCGGTCTGATCAACCAACTCGGGGACTGGGTGCTCAACACCGCCTGCGCGGAGGCCGCGGGCTGGCCGGATCACATTCGTGTCGCCGTCAACGTCTCGCCGGTTCAGTTCAAGAGCCGCACGCTGGCGCTGAATGTGGCGACGGCGCTGGCCGCCTCGGGCCTTGCGGCAGGCAGGCTGGAGCTCGAGATCACCGAGGCGGTCCTGATTCGTGATGATGAAGCAGCCCTCGGCGTGCTGCACCAGCTGCGGGAGCTGGGCGTTCGGATCGCGCTCGACGATTTTGGCACCGGCTATTCCTCGCTCAGCTACCTGCAGCGTTTTCCATTCGACAAGATCAAGATCGACCGCTGCTTTGTCAAAAACATTGCGGGTCCGGAGGGATCTTCATGCATCGTCCAGGCCGTCGTGAACATCGCGACCGCCAGCCGGATGACGACGACCGCGGAGGGGGTGGAAACCGAACCGCAAATGCGATTGCTGCGCGAACTCGGGTGTACCGAGATGCAGGGATATCTGTTCAGCCCGGCCGTCCCGGCCGCGGAGATCCGGGCTCTGCTGCACCCGCGCCGCGATGGCGCCGCGTCCGCGGCCTGATCCGCCGGGCTTGCCGGACCATTCGAGCACCTGGCGACGGCGGCCGCGCCGGCTGACCCGGTTGTTTCCCGGTGGACAACGGCCCCAGGGCACGGGAGAACTGCAAAGCGAACAGGAAGCGATGCCTTGAAGCTGCACCGTGTGCGAACGTTCAAATCCGCCGAGGTTTTGTCCCGAGCCGATCAGCTGGCCTGGAAGATCGCCGAGGTCGCCGCCGATGCCGTGGCAGTCGAGGCCGATGTCGCCGATATGATCGGCAACCGCATCATCGACAACGCCGCCGTCGCCGCGGCCTCCTTGGCGCGGCGCGCGGCGGCGAGCGCCCGCGCCCAGGCCGTCGCCCATCCGTTGCAGCCGGGTGCGACGGTGTTCGGGCTGGGCCGCATGCAGCGGGTTTCGCCGGAATGGGCGGGCTGGGCCAATGGCGTGGCGGTCCGCGAACTCGATTTCCACGACACCTTCCTTGCCGCCGACTATTCGCATCCCGGCGACAATATTCCGCCGCTGCTGGCAGTGGCTCAGCACTGCGGACGGTCCGGCGGTGACCTCGTCCGCGGAGTGGCCGCCGCCTACGAGATCCAGGTCGATCTGGTGAAGGGGATTTGCCTTCACGCGCACCGAATCGACCATATCGCGCATCTTGGTCCGTCGGCCGCGGCCGGCATCGGCGCACTGCTGGGGCTTTCGACCGCGACGATCTATCAGGCCGTGCAGCAGGCGCTTCACGTCACCACCACGACGCGGCAGTCGCGCAAGGGCGAAATTTCCAGCTGGAAAGCCTACGCCCCGGCCTTCGCCGGCAAGATGGCGATCGAAGCCGTCGACCGGGCCATGCGCGGCGAGGGGGCGCCGTCGCCGGGCTACGAAGGCGAAGACGGTTTTATCGCCTGGCTGCTGGGAGGGCCGCAGGCGGAATATGTCGTGCCGCTGCCGGAAACAGGCGAGCCGAGGCGCGCCATCCTCGACACCTACACCAAGGCCTATTCGGCCGAATATCAGAGCCAGGCCCTGATCGACCTGGCGCGCCGGCTGGGGCCGAAGATCGGCGATCTGTCCAGCATCGAGAGCATCGTCATCCACACCAGCCACCACACCCATCATGTGATCGGCACCGGCGCCAACGATCCGCAGAAGATGGACCCCAACGCGAGCCGCGAAACCCTCGACCACTCCATCATGTATATTTTCGCAGTCGCACTCGAAGACGGCGGCTGGCACCATGAACGATCCTATGCGCGGATGCGCGCCAGCCGTGAAAGCACGGTCGCGCTGTGGCGCAAGATCAGCACGGTCGAGGATCCCGAATGGACCCGGCGCTATCACAGCCACGACCCCAGGGAAAAGGCCTTTGGCGGACGCGTGGTGGTGACCCTGAAGGGCGGCGCGGTGATGATGGACGAGATCGCGGTCGCGGACGCCCATCCGCTGGGCGCGCGTCCGTTCCGCCGGCCGGATTACATCGAAAAATTCCGCCATCTGGCGGAAGGCGTGATCGCGCCGGTTGAACAGGATCGTTTCATCGTGGCGGTCGAGCGATTGCCCGCGCTGAAGGCGGCGGAGTTGGATCAACTCACCTTCACCGTCGATCCAAGGCAGCTCGGCGACAATTCCCTGCATGGAATTTTTGACTGGCACACCGATGCATAGTCCTGGACCAGCGTGGTAACGTCGCCACGAAACCCGTGCAGCCCAAAGGGAATTTGCGATGACCTATCTCGTCGGGGCGAGCCTGGCTGATCAGCCCGCCGGAGTGCGCTTTCGGGATCTTCTGAACCGACCGGGCATCCTGCAGATGCCGGGCACCCACAACGGCATGGCGGCGCTGCAGGCGCGGGACGCCGGATTCGATGCGTTGTATCTGTCGGGCGCCGCCGTGACCGCGTCAATGGGCCTGCCGGATCTCGGCATCATCACCATCGACGAGGTCGCCTTCTTCATCCGCCAGCTGGCGCGGGCCAGCGGCCTGCCGGTGCTGGTCGACGGCGATACCGGTTACGGCGAAGTGCTCAATGTCATGAACATGGTGCGGAGTTTCGAAGACGCCGGTGCTGCCGCCGTTCACATCGAGGACCAGCTGTTGCCGAAGAAATGCGGCCATCTCAACGACAAGAAGCTGGCTGACGCGCATGACATGGCCGCCAAGGTCGCCGCCGCGGCCAGAGCGCGCCGGCATCTCTATCTGATCGCACGAACCGACGCGGCGGCCAGCGAAGGCATCGACGGCGCGGTGGCCCGCGCAAAGCTTTACCTCGAAGCCGGCGCCGATGCGATTTTTCCGGAAGCCATGGTGTCGCGCGACATGTTCCGCGAGTTTGCCGACCGTGTTCCCGGCGTACCGCTGCTGGCGAATATGACGGAGTTCGGCCAAACGCCGTTCTTCACGGCATCGGAATTCGAGGCGATGGGCTATCGGATGGTAATCTGGCCGGTGTCGTCGCTGCGGGTGGCGAACCGGGCCCAGCAGCTTCTCTATGCCGCCATCAAGCGGGACGGCGGCACCCACCGGCTGCTCGATCAGATGCAGACCCGCGCCGAACTTTACGCCTCCATCGGGCTTCACGACTACGAAGCGCTCGATGCCTCCATCGTCCGCACCATCATCCCTGCCGGCATGCCGCAGAAGTGAGCCGGCAAATCCCGCGGCCTGGCGTGGCGGTCAGCCGTTGCCGGAACGAGATTTCTCGATCTCGAGAAGCCTTTCGCTCTGCGATTGCAGTTGAGTTGCGCCCAATTTCAAAAGCCGGACGAAATCGGCAGCCGCCGGAGAAAGCGAACGGTCATTTCGGTGGGCCACTTCGATTTCGCGCATCACCGGCGGGTCGATGAGAGGGCGTGCGACCAGCGACTGTTTGGGCAGCACCGTAAGTGCGTAGAGCGGCAGCACCGTGATGCCGAAGCCCGCCTCGACCATGGATACGATGGTCGTCAACTGGTCAAGTTCGAATGCCGGCTCCGCATCGAGCCCTGCTGCAGCGTAGCCGCGTTCGACCTGCTCACGGATGCCGTTGCCGCGGCGCAGCGCGATCAGCGGCAGGCCTGCAAGATCATTCCAGCGCGGACGCATGTTGGCGGCGAGCGCGTGGTCCGCCCTGCACAGCAGCGCGAAAAGATAGGAGATCAGCGGGATTCGGGCGATGCCGTCTTCATTGCGTCGGAAAGTACCGACCGCGAGATTGATCTCGCCGTCTCGCAGTAAATCATAAATGACCGAGACCGAACGATCGACGAGCGTCACCGCAATTCCCGGCGATGATTGCGCAAAGGCGCTGATGACCTGCGGCAGCAGCGCGGCGGCGAGGAGCGGCGGGGCGCCGACGCTGATGTGACCACGTCGGCGCGCGCCCACGTCGCGGGCCCGATGCACGGCGCCGCGGAGATCGTCGGTTAGCCGCTGCGCGTCGAGCAGAAACTCCTCCGCCGCTTCGGTGAGCTCTACCCGGCGCGTGGTGCGATCGAACAGGCGAAAGCCAAGCTCGGTCTCGAGATCACGGATCAGGCTGGAGACCATCGGTTGCGCGATCCGCAGCTTCTCGGATGCGCGGGTGAAGTTTTGGGTCTCGGCGACCGCGATCAAGGCCTCGAGCTGCCGGAGGGTGATGCTCATATCGATCTGGTCGCGCTCGCGGCATTGATAAGGATTTCATATCACTTGATCAGTTAAAGCCAAATTGTCAACTAAATCGCCGCGCCCTAGGATGAAAATGAGTAGTGAACAAATTTGAGCGCTCGGGGGTGACTTCCTGGAAAACGGCGCGTTGGGAGGATGAATGACCAACTCCGCCGTTGGAGAACGCATCGCGCCGCCGCTTGGCCGCGAGCACGTCAATGCGGGCTGGCTTGTCGTCCTCGGTTCAACGCTTGCCCTGATCGTGGGCAATGGCCCCATCATCCTCTTCAGCTTCGGCGTCTTGCTGCAGCCGATCAGCGCTGAATTCGGCTGGCAGCGAAGCGTGCTGGCGACGGCATTGGTGGTGTCGCACATCTCAGGTGCCGTGATGATGCCGTTTGTCGGCAGCTTGGTGGATCGGTTCGGCGTCAAACGGGTAACGCTTCCTGCCATCACCCTGTTTGCGCTGGCGACGGCTTGCGCGGGATTGCTGGGCGCCAGCCCGATGGCGTTCGTCCTGCTCTACGCCTTTCTCGGCCTGGTCGGTTCCGGACATTCGACGCTGACCTATGGGCGCGCGGTGTCTACCTGGTTCGACGCACGCCGAGGTCTGGCGCTTGGCATTACTCTCGCGGGCATCGGCATCGGTGCGGCGCTGATTCCAAAATACACGGAATATTTCGTTGCCAGCTACGGCTGGCGTGAGGCCTATTTTGCCCTTGGTGCGCTGCTGTTTCTGCTCGGCTTTCCCTCGGTGGCGCTGTTCGTCAGGGACCGCCCGCGGCAGGTCCTCTCGGAAGGCGCAGATCTCGATGGCCTGACCTTGAAGGAGGCGCTCCGCGGTTACCGGTTTTGGGTCACGGCACTCTCGATATTGCTGGCGGCGGCGGCGATCAACGGGACGATCGCGCACATCGTGCCGATTCTTTCGGATCGCGGCATTTCTGCAGGCATTGCGACGAGCGCCATCACGGCATCAGGACTGTCGCTCATTGTCGGGCGCGTGCTTTCAGGGCTGGCGCTCGACCGGTTCTATGGACCCTACGTGGCGGCCGGCTTTTTTGTCATACCGCTGATCGGAATGGCGATGCTTGGCCTTGGGGCGACCGGACCGGTTGCGGTTCTGGCCGCGGTCCTGCTCGGCCTTGGCATCGGCGCCGAGGGCGACATCATGGCCTATCTGACCAGCCGCTATTTCGGCATGGCGCATTACGGCGTGATCTACGGCTGCGTGCTTGCCTTCTTCACGGTCGGCTCCGGTCTCGGTCCATGGATCATGGCCCATGCGTTCGATGCATTTGGTGTCTACTCGGCCGGGCTGATCGGGCTGGGGATGGCGCTATCGGCCGCCATCCTCTTCCTGCTCAGCCTCGGCCCGTACCGCTATCCGCCGCGCCGCCACCAGCGCCGGCCAACCGGCGCTCTGCATGCGCCATCGACCATGAGCGAGGGAGCCAGATGAAACAGACGGGTATGCCGACCACGGCCATTCGCGCCGCAATCGTCGGGGGCGGCATTGGCGGACTTTCCGCGGCGAACGCCCTGCACCGAAGAGGCATTGACGTCACCGTGTTCGAACGGGCTCTCACACTCGACGAAGTCGGTGCCGGCCTGTTCATCTATCCCAACAGTCTGCGGCAGCTCGAACGGATGGGCCTCGGCGAAGCCCTGGCTGCGGTCGGAGCGAAGGTCGGCGCTGGTTCGCAGTACTATCGCATGGATGGAACCGTGGTCGGGCCAATCCTCACCACCAACTCGAGCGGCTGGAATGGCATGTACGGGATGCACCGGGCCGACCTGTTGAATGCGCTGGCCGCGGCCCTGCCGGCGGGCACGATCCGCACCGCCCACCGCTGCATCGGGATCGAACAGAGTTCCGCCGTGGTGCAGCTGAAATTCGCCGATGGCCGGACCGCCGAGGCGGATGTCGTCATCGCCGCCGACGGGATCCATTCGGCCCTGCAGCAATATATCGCTGAATCAAAGCCGCCCGAATATTCGGGCTCGCGTGCCTACCGTGGTCTTGTCGCACGCGACAAGCTGACCGATTGGCGCGACGAGGCGCACCAGGTGTGGATGGGCGACGGCAAACATTTCATGGTATTCCCGGTCAGGGGCGGGCGGCTTCTGAACTATGTCGGCTTCGTTCCGACCGAAAACCAGACGATCGAATCCTGGTCGGCAATCGGCGATCGCGACGAACTTGCGGCGTCCTTCGAGGGATGGGACCCGCGCGTCACCGCCCTGCTCGAGAAGGTCGACAGCTGTTTCTGGTGGGGCCTGTACGATCGCAGACCGCTGTCGACCTGGACGAAAGGACGCCTGGTTCTGCTCGGCGATGCCGCGCATGCGATGCTCCCGCATCTCGGCCAGGGGGCCAACCAGGCGATCGAGGATGGCGTCGCCATGGCGATCCTGCTGGAGGGACGGACGGCGCGCGAAATACCCGATGTTCTGCGGCAATACGAGCAATTGCGCCGGCCCCGCACCGACATGATTCAGGCCGAGGCCCGGCAAAATGGCCTGCGCTACGATTCAAGGTACGAAAGCCTCGAACAGCGGGATCGCGAAATCGCCAGTTCAGCCGCGTTCCGCAAATCGCTTTACGATTACGATGTCGAAAAAGCCGCTTTGTCCCACTTGCGCGACAACCGGCATTCGCGAAATATGGCGGCGATGGAAAGCCCCCATTGATGCAGACGGGAAGTCATCCGATGTCCGACCCCAAGGCCGGCCCGCTGGATTCGGCGCATCCGGACGGCTTCGTCCGGAATGCCGGCAGCGCCATCTCGCCGCACGCCGGAAGATGACGATGCGCTTGCGCACCCTGCTGGGCGACCATCCCTGCACCGCGGCGCTGAAGCGTGGCGCGCTGAAGTCCGACAGCGTCACGCTCGATTTCGTCGACTATTCGCCGACCAACAAGGGCTTCAAGCCGATGGTCCGCGACGCGGCGTTCGATGTCTCGGAGATGGCCATCGTCACCTATCTGATGGCGAAGTCCGTCGGCAAGCCGATGGTGCTGCTGCCGAGCGTGGTGGTGGCCCGGTTCCAGCATGCCTACGCGCTCACCCGTGCCGGGCTGGGGCCGCCGACGCCGGCCGGCCTGAACGGCAAGCGGGTCGGCATCCGCTCCTTCACCACCACCACCGGCGCGTGGCTGCGCGGCATTCTGGCCAACGATTATGGCGTCGACCTCGACTCGATCCACTGGGTGACATTCGAGGACGCCCATGTCGCCGAATTCCACGACACCACGTTGCGGGCGCCGCCGGACAAGCAGATCATCCGGATGCTGCTCGACGGCGAACTCGATGCGGTGCTCGGCGAGAAGGCGGAAGGCCCGGGCCTGCAGCCCTTGTTTGCCGACGCGAAAGCGGAAGAAAAATCATGGTTTGCCAGGCACCAGGTGGTGCCGATCAACCACATGGTGGTGGTCAGCGAAACCCTGTCGAGGAGCCAGCCCGAAACGGTGCGGGAGGTGTTCCGCCTGCTGCAGCAGAGCGCGGCGCGCGCCGAGGCCGAAGCCGCTGAAGCGCCGTTGACGTCGTTCAGCCCCGAGGCGATGAGCCGCTCGCTGGCCATGATCAGCCACTACGCCGCGCAGCAGGGCCTGATCCCCCGTGCCTTCGCGGTCGACGAGATGTTCGACGATCTGACCCGAACGCTGCGCTAGCGGCAGATGGAAACGCCCATGAAGCCGGAGCCGATTTTCGATCTCGCCCATCTCGGGCATCTGGAATTGCTGACGCCGAAGCCCGACGACAGCCTGAAATTCTTCGTCGACGTGATGGGCATGACCATCAGCGGCCGCCAGGGGGAATCGGTCTATCTGCGCGGCTGGGACGACTATGAGCGCTACTCGCTGAAGCTGACCGCCTCGAAAACCTCAGGCATGGAGCACATGGCGCTGCGGGCGCGAAGCCCGCAGGCGCTGGAGCGGCGGGTCGCGGCGCTGAAGGGATCCGAATTCGCCATCGGCTGGACCGATGGCGACATCGGTCACGGCCCGGCGTTCCGCTGTCGCGATCCCGACGGCCATATCGTCGAACTCTATTACGAGACCGAATGGTACGAGGCGCCGCCCGAACTCAAGCCGGCCTTGAAAAATCAGGCGCAGCGCTATCCGGCGCGCGGCGTCAATGTCCGCCGCCTCGACCACCTCAATTGCCTCGCGGTCGACATCCGCGCCAACCGGATCTTCTTCGAGACCTATCTGGGCTGCCGGCTGACCGAGCAGATCGTGCTCGACGACGGCAGCGAAGCCGCGATGTGGATGACGATGTCGAACAAGAGCTATGATTTTGCCTATTCGCGCGATCATTCCAACACCAGGGGCCGTTTCCATCACGTCACTTACGCGCTCGACAGCCGCGAGGACGTGCTGCGGGCGGCCGACATTTTTCTGGAGAACGGCGTCTATATCGAGACCGGTCCGCACAAGCACGCCATCCAGCAGACCTTCTTCCTCTATGTCTACGAGCCCGGCGGCAACCGGGTCGAGGTCGCAAATGCCGGCGCCCGCCTGATCCTGGCGCCGGACTGGAAGCCGATCGTGTGGAGCGAGCAGGAGCGCAAGAAGGGCCAGGCGTGGGGACTGAAGACCATCGAGTCCTTTCACACCCATGGCACCCCGCCGGTCGACAATACCAAGGCTTGACGGGCCGGCGCGGCGAGGCGGCTGACCACGCGATGGATGGATCGCGATGAACGGTTGCCGTTGGCGGCTGCCCACAATTTGCGCAGCTCTGCCTAAATCCTGGGATCGCCTGATCCAACTTTTTGTACGCCCCGGGACAAGCATTGCAGCTTCGAGTGACCGTAGACTCCTTGCGAACTTGGAACATGGCATCGCCATGACAATGTCGAAGGAGAAATCAGATGCGTGAGCGGTTTTCCACCAAGACCGGGATGCGGCGGCTGCCATCCGCCGCGATTTCTGGCATACGCAATGCCGCGCTGGCTGCGCTGTTCCTGGCCGGAATTTGCGCGCCGATCTCTGCCAGCGCGGCGCCTGCCGGCTGCGCCGCGTTGCAGGCCAAATATCCTGCCTGGAAAGGCAAGACGCTGGTCAACGCGATCAATCCCCACACGCCGGGTTATGAAGCGATCGATCCGAAGGATCCGGACAAATATGTCGGTTTCGACATCGATCTCGGCGAGCAGATCGGCGATTGCCTCGGCTTCAAGCTGACCTACAAGGCCGTGACCTTCGCGGCGTTGCTGACGACCTTGTCGAGCGGACAGGCGGACATCGTCATTTCCGACATCTACGCCACCAAGGAGCGTGCCAAGGCGGCCGACTTCATCACCTATTCGAAGGTGTTCGACGGCGTGCTGGTCGCCAAGGGCAATCCGAAGAAGATCAACGGCATCAACACCTCGATGTGCGGCGCCGCCGCGGCGGAGAATACCGGCTTTGTGGAGGTTCCGCTGGTCCAGGACCTTGTTCCGAAATGCAAGGCGGAAGGCAAGCCGGAGCCGACGCTGCAGCTCTACGACAACAATGCCAACTGCATCCAGGCGATCCTGGCCGGCCGCGCCGATACCTATGTCAACGACGTCAATACCGTGGACCAGGCGGTGAAGGCCAATCCGGACAAGCTGGAAAAGGCCATCGCGGTGACGATCCCCTATTCGGTCGGCATCGCCGTGCCGAAGGACAAGCCTGAATTCCGCGATGCGGTGCTGGCCGCGCTGATCGAGATCCAGAAGGCGGGCATTCACAAGGAACTGCTGAAGAAGTGGGAGCTCGATCCGAACAACTTCAAGGAACCCGATATTCTCTCGGCCGACTGATGTCACTGTTTGCGCACTATCTCAGCCTGCCGTACCTGCTCGAGGGCATCTGGTTTACCGTCATGGTGACCGCCCTCGGGCTGGCCGGCGGGCTGATCCTCGGTGTGGTGCTCGCCGCGATGCAGCTCAGCCGCTTCTGGGTGCTGGCGGCGTTCGCCCGCGGCTACACCGTAATCTTTCGCGGCACGCCGCTGATCCTGCAGATGGTGTTCGCCTACGACGCCCTGCCGCAGATCGGCCTCAAGCTCAGCGCGGTCGGCGCCGCCGGCCTGGCGCTGGCCGCCAACGAGGCGCCGTTCATCGCGGAGATGCTGCGCGCCGGGGTGCTGGGGATCGATCGGGGACAGATCCTGGCCGGGCAGGCGCTGGGGATGACGCCGGCCCTGCTGATGCGGCGCATCATCGCGCCGCAGGCGATCCGCACCATGATTCCGGCCTTCGGCAATGAAACCGTCAGCGCGCTGAAGAATTCGTCGCTCGCCAGCGTCATCTCGGTGCAGGAGCTGACACTGCGAAGCATGCAGCTGGCTTCCTCGACGTTCGATTTCTTCTCGATCTTCTTTGCGTCCGGCCTGATCTATCTGGTGCTCACGAGCGGGGTCAGCGTCGTCCAGCTGCTGGTCGAGCGGGCGCTCGATCTCGATCGCACCCCGCGGCAGGCGCGTCTTGCCATCTTCCTTCCCTGGCGCCGCGTCGATCTGGCCAGCAAGCTGAAACTGGCGGAACAGGCCTCGTCCGCTGCCGATCTGGCGCACAGCCCGCCGCTGGACGTGCCGGCGCCGCTGCCGCGCGCGGCCTCTAGGAGCGACCGGGCAAAACACGCCGCCATGGTCCAGCGCAACAACGTGGCCGTCGAGGTCACCGGCCTGCGCAAGAGTTACGGCGGCCAGACCGTCCTCAATGGGCTCGATCTGACGGTGCGGGTGGGCGAGGTGGTGGCGCTGCTGGGGCCCTCCGGATCGGGCAAGAGCACGCTTCTGCGCTGCATCAACCATCTGGAGGACTGGGATTCCGGCATGGTGCGTGTAGGCGGCCGACGTCTCGGCCATCGCGACGACGGCCGGCGGCTGTCGCCGCGCGCGATCGCCAATGAGCGCGCCAGCGTCGGTGTCGGCATGGTGTTCCAGCAGTTCAACCTGTTCGGTCACCTGACGGCGAGGGAGAATGTCGCGGGCCCGCTGCGCTGGGTCCACGGCATGACCCGCATCGATGCCGACCGGCGCGCCTGCGAATTGCTCGAACGCGTCGGTCTCGGCGATCGCGCCGACGCGCTGCCGCGCCATCTCTCCGGCGGCCAGCAGCAGCGGGTGGCGATCGCCCGCGCGCTGGCGCCCAATCCGAGCGTGCTGCTGCTGGACGAGCCGACCTCCGCGCTCGATCCGGAACTCGTCAATGAAGTGCTGGAGGTGATCCGCCGGCTGGCGATCGATGACGGGCTGACCATGGTGATTTCGACCCATCAGATCCGCTTCGCCGACGAAGTCGCCGATCGCGTCGCGTTCCTTTCCGGCGGGTCCATCCTGGAGGAGGGGCCGGCCCACGACATCCTCAGCAATCCCCGCAACCCGGTCATGGCGCGCTTCCTGAGCGCGATGGAAGCCGACAAGGCGCCGGAGGGCGCCGCATGACCGGCCGGCCTGCAACCCCGCCGGCAGCATCCGGAACCATCGGGCCGACCCGTGTCGGTTGCTGTCCGATCGACTTTCGAAGGCTTTTTCAAGAGGCACGCCCATGAAGCACTATACGCTCCCGGTCTCGCCGGACACCGTCCACTGGGGCTATTTCAGCAAGAAGGTGACGCCGGCCCTGACGCTGCGCTCGGGGGACCGCGCCACCATCGAGACATTGACCCACCACGCCAACGACGACTACGAGCGCATGATCGCGGGCGACCCCGGCGCCGAGAGCGTGTTCCACTGGACCCGCGAGCGCAAGGCGGTGGTCCGCCGCGGTGCCGGCCCGACCGCGGGCCCGTTCATCCGAGGTTCCGGCGAAGGCGTCGGCGTCCATCTGCTCACCGGCCCGGTTGCGATCGAGAACGCGGAGCCCGGCGACGTGCTGGAAGTCCGTATCCTCGACGTCCGGCCGCGTCCCAGCTGCCACGCCTGCCACGCCGGCCGCTGCTTTGGATCCAACGTCGCGGCGAACTGGGGTTTCCACTATCACGACCTGATCGAGGAACCGAAGCCGCGCGAGGTCGTCACCATCTTCGAGCTCGATACCACCGGCGAGCCGTTTGCCAGGGCCGTCTACAATTACGTGTGGACGCCGCAGACCGATCCGGACGGCATCGTGCATTCCACCATCGATTATCCGGGGGTCCGGGTCGATCACGCCACGGTGCGCAAGCGCGAGAATATCCTCAGGGATGTCAGGGTGCCGGCCCGGCTGCATTTCGGCACCATGGGGCTGGCGCCTTCGGAGTCGGATTTCGTCAGCTCGATTCCGCCGAGCTACACCGGCGGCAACATCGACGACTGGCGGATCGGCAAGGGGTCACGGATGTATTATCCGGTGGCGGTGCCCGGGGCGTTTTTCTCGGTCGGCGATCCGCACGCCGCCCAGGGCGACAGCGAACTCGGCGGCACCGCCATCGAAACCTCCCTGACCGGCGATTTCGAATTCGTGCTGCACAAGCACCGCGATCTCGGCGGGACGCCGCTGGAGGGGCTTGCCCATCCGATGCTGGAGACCGACAGCGCCTGGTCGGTGTACGGTTTCACCTATCCGAACTACCTCGCCGAACTCGGCGCCGATGCGCAGACCGAGATCGCCAACCATTCCAGCCTCGACCGCGCGATGCGGGACGCGTTCCGCAAGCTGCGCCGGTTCCTGATGACGGTGCATGGATTGAGCGAGGATGAGGCGATTTCGCTGCTGTCGGTGGCTGCCGATTTCGGCGTCACCCAGGTGGTCGACGCCAACTGGGGCGTCCATGGCACCATCCGGAAGAACGTCTTCCGGTGCGACTGACGCTGCCAGCGGCCGAACCCGGTCAGCCGTCGGGGGGCGGTCCTGCCGCACTCTCCAACTGCGGAAGCTGGGTCAGGCCGCCGCAGGCCGCCCTGCGTGCTTGGCATGGAGGTTGCTTCGATTCCGCCGATTGGGGTCGACGTATGAGCTTCCGCCCGTTCACCAGCGAATCCTATTCCGAAGACGACCGGCTGGAGGCATGGCGGGACGTTCTCGGCGCCGTCGGTCTGCAGTCCCAGGCGGCCTCGACCGGTCACGCCACGGCGTCGCGCCGCAACGCCGAGGGCGTCGTGCTGGCCCGGCTGGCGGCGGGGTCGCAAATCGTCTCGCCGCGGCCCGATCTCGCCGACGATGTTCCGATCGTGCTGTTGCCGCTCGAGGACGGGGTCACCTTGCGGACTTCCACCGGCCATCAGATCGTCTCGGTTGGCCATCTGCTGCTGCTGCCGCGCAAGGGCGACTGGAGCGTGTCGTTCCAGCGCGAGATGCGCGCCGTGGTTCTTTCGGTGACATCGGAGGCCTTTCATGGCCGCAGGGTCGGCAAGCCGGTATTGTCGGAGGTCCGGGTGCTGGCGCCCGGCGGCTTCGCCGAGGTCGTTTCGCGCACGCTGGAATCGGCGGCGCGAAATCTCGAGGCGCTGTCCGACGCCGAATGGATCGCGGTTGCCCAGACCCTCGCCGAGCTGCTGCCGACCTTCGTGCGGCAGCTGCTGGCGCCGACCCCGGAAGCCGGAGGCACCGCGACCCAGGCGGCGATCCTGCATCGGCTCTGCCAGACCATCGAACGCAAGCTTGACGACCCCGACCTCACGCCGGCGAGGGTGGCGGCGATCGAGGGCATTTCCGAACGCTATCTGCAAAAGCTGTTCGAGGGCTCGGGCAGCAGTTTTACGCATTATTTGCGCGAGCGCCGGCTGCAGCGGACCTCGGCGGAGCTGTCGAACCCGGACGAGGCGCACCATTCGATCTCGGAAATCGCCTACCGCAACGGCTTCAGCGATTCGGCGCATTTCAGCCGGGCGTTCCGCCATCGCTTCGGGCTTTCGCCGCGCGAATTTCGCCAGCAGGAAATCGAGCGCACCACGGTCGCGGCCGCCGCGACCGGTCAGCGCGGCTGGCCGCAGCAGGCGCTGGCGCAGCTGCACGGCCATCACCCGATGCCGCCCGCCCGCGCCGGGGCTGTGCCCGCGCAGCCCGGGATGGTTTGCCCGGGCGCCGAATGCGAGCATGGTCACCACCACCTTTCGGTGGAGGCCGCGCGGGTGCATTGGGGCTATTTCAGCAAGTCGCTGCAGCCGCAGATCGAGATCAATTCCGGCGACACCATCACCATCGAAACCCTGACCCAGCATGCCTCGGACGATCCGGAGCGGATGATCGCGGGCGATCCCGGCGCCGAAAGCGTGTTCGGCTGGACCCGCGACGCCAAGAACGTCGACCGCCGCGGCGCCGGCCCGATGGATGCGTCGGTCTACGGCCGCGGCGCCGGCGAGGGGTTTGGCGTTCACATCTGCACCGGGCCGGTGGCGGTGAAGCACGCCCAGCCCGGCGATGTGCTCGAGGTCCGCATCCTCGACGTGGTGCCGCGCCCCTGCCGGAACCCGGCCTTCGCGGGCCAGGTGTTCGGCAGCAGCGTCGCGGCCTGGTGGGGATATCACTACAACGAGCTGGTGGCCGAGCCCAAACCGCGCGAGGCGGTGACCATCTACGAGATCGTCGACGACGACGCGCCCTATGCGCGCGCGCTCTATTCCTATCGCTGGCAGCCGCAACGCGATCCGTTCGGCGTCGTTCACCGCACCTATGATTATCCCGGCGTGCCGGTCGCTGCGGGCTCGGTCAAGCGAAGGCACAACGTGCTCGACGGCATTCGGATTCCGCTGCGCCCGCATTTCGGGGTGATCGCGGTGGCGCCGCGCGAGGTGGATTTCGTCGATTCGATTCCGCCGTCCTATTTCGGCGGCAATCTCGACAATTGGCGGCTGGGCAAGGGCTCGACCGTCTATTTGCCGGTGTCGGTGCCGGGCGCGCTGCTCTCGGTCGGCGATCCCCATGCCACCCAGGGCGACGGCGAACTGGGCGGTACCGCGATCGAGTGCTCGATGACCGGAACCTTCCAGCTCGTGCTGCACAAGAAGGCCGACCTCGCCGGGCGGGTTTTCGCCGACCTGACCTATCCCCTGATCGAAACCGCGACCGACTGGGTGCTGACCGGCTTCAGCCATCCCAACTATCTCGCCGAGTTCGGCGCCAAGGGCCAGAGCGAGGTCTACGCGACCTCGTCGCTCGACCTGGCGATGAAGGACGCCTTCCGCAAGATGCGGCGCTTCCTGATGCACATCAAGGGACTGAGCGAGGACGAGGCCATCGCGCTGATGTCGGCCGCGGTGGATTTCGGCGTCACCCAGGTGGTGGATGGCAATTGGGGCGTGCACGCCATCCTCAGCAAGCGCCTGTTCGAACATGTCCCGCGATCCTGACCATTGAGGCACGAGCATTGCAGTTTCACATGATCGCCGGCGGTCCGAAACCGGTCGCGCCGTTCAGCCACGCCGTCGAGACCGACGGTTTTGTCTTTGTCACCGGACAGATGCCGGACACCCCCGAGGCGCCCGGCCAATTGCCCGACGGCATCGAGGCGCAGACCTGCGCCGTGATGGCGAATTTACGGCGGGTGCTGGCAGGGCTCGCGCTTGATTTCGAACACATCGTGATGGCGCGAATCTATCTGGCGCGATTCCGGCAGGACTATGCGGCCATGAACGAAACCTATGCGCGCTATTTCGCGCCGGGCCGGCTGCCGGCGCGGACCTGCATCGGGGTGACCGATCTCGCCTACGATGCCCTGATCGAAATCGACCTGGTGTGCCGGCGGCCGGCGCCGCAATAGCGCCGATCACCCGGGATCGGCTTGCCGCGGCTTCCCCGGCCATCCGTCGCCTGCTATCGTGCCCGGCGATCGAAACCCATGCGGGACTGCAACGAGCCTCGCGTCAAAAACACGGTTCAATTCGGGAGGAGTTCATCATGAAACGCCGGTCAGTCATCGGCCTCGCTTTGCTTGTCGCCGGCTTCGCCGCCTTCTCCGGCGCGCACGAAACCTCGGCCCAGACCGAGAGCGGGTGGGTCACGCTGTTCGACGGCAGCAACCTCGAAAATTTCAACCGGGTCGGCGACGCCAATTGGCGGCTGGAGGACGGCGCCGTGGTGGCCGACAAGGGCAACGGCTTCCTGGTCACCAAGAACGCCTATACCGACTACCAGCTCCGGGCCGAATTCTGGATCGACAGCGACGCCAACAGCGGCATCTTCATTCGCTGCACCGACCCTGCGAAAATCAGCGGCGCCACGGCGTATGAGGTCAACATCTGGGATACCCGTCCCGATCCCAGCTACGGCACCGGCGCGATCGTCGATGTCGGCAAGGTCGATCCGATGCCCAGGGCCGCCGGCAAATGGAATGTCTACGAGATCACGGCCAAGGGCTCGACCTTCACCGTGCGGCTGAACGGCCAGACCACCGTCGACGGCGCGCACGATACAAAGTTCGCCTCCGGCGCGATCGCGCTGCAGCACGGATTGGGCGTCAAGGACGACAAGGGCGTGCCCAACGACCGCGGCGTGGTCAAGTTTCGCAAGGTCGAAATCAGGCCGCTGTAGACCGCCGGCGCTTTTGCCGTTCCCGCTAAAGCAGATGCAGGTCGCCCGGATTGGCCGGGTCGCACAGCACCCGGAAGACCTGGCCCTGGCGCGGGGGAGGGCCCTGCCACGGCATGGTATCGTGCAACGTCGTCTGATACGCCGGACCGCCGGGCGGGGTGATCTGCAAGGTCACCCTGACGAGCCAGTAGCCCATCGGCGCATAGGGTAATTCCTCGGAGAGCAGCACTCTGGCCACGCATACCGTTCCGGGGTTGCCGGGAGACGCCTGTGCCCCCGGCAGGGTGCCGAGCAGCAATGTCAGGGCGATAGCGGTTCGCATCATGTCGTTTTCCATCCATCGGGAGCCCGGCAGGGATCGACCGAGTCTGCGTGGATGGCAGCCCGAAATCAAGGCCAACCTGCCTGGACGCCGTCGCAGGATCCGGCGTCCGCCGCTCCAGCGATGGCCGGAACGGTTGGTCTCAGGACAGCCGGTCCGGCAATTTGCCGATCGTCGCATCCGGTCGTGCCGCTGAACCATCCTCGAACCGGGATTGCAGGCGATAGCCGACCCCGGACTCGGTGACGATGAGCTGGGGGCTGTCCACGTCGGGTTCGATGATCTGCCTGAGGTTGCGCACCAGAATTCGCAGATACTGGATGTCCCTTCGCACCGCGCCGCTCCAGATTTCCTTGAGCAACTGGTCGTGGGTGACCACCAGCCCGACATGGGTCGCAAGCACATGCAGAAGCCGGTACTGTTTCCGGGTCAATTTGATCTGGCTGTTGTTGAGCAGGACGGTGCGGTTGACGAGGTCGATCGACAGCGGACCGGCGGTGACGATCGGGCTTTCGGTGGCGCTCTTGAAATACCGCCGCAGCGCGGCGTGGCTGCGCGCGATCAGTTCGGCGATCCCGAACGGCTTGACCACATAGTCGTCGGCCCCGAGTTCGAGCAGGCGGACTTTCTCCTCCTCGTCCGATTGAACCGAGAGCACGATGATCGGGACATTGGACCACGAGCGGATGGTTTCGAGGACCTCGGCTCCGGCAAGGTCCGGCAACCCCAGGTCCAGGATGATGAGATCCGGCGCGCTGAAGGTCGCCGCCTTCAGTCCGGCGGCGGCCGTCTCGGCTTCGTGGACGGTAAAGCCGCCGTGAAGCTCGAAGCCGGCGCGGAGGAAGCGCCGTATCTTCGGCTCGTCGTCGATCACGAGCACAATGTTGGTCGGTTTATTCATCTGCCAAGGCCGCCAACTCCGAGGCGCTGGTGTGAGAGCCGGGCAGGGTGATGGAGGCGGTGGTTCCGTGTCCAGGTCCCCGACTCGAGATGCCGATGGTACCACCGTTTGCCCTGATGAACGTGGAAGCGATCCAGAAGCCCAGCCCGGAGCCGGGGATCGTCGCCTGATGCCGCGGGCCCCGGAAAGACCTGCGGCCAAGCTGCTGCTGCTCCTCCGGCGTGATCCCGACGCCTTGATCGGAAACCGACCACATCACCTGGCCCTGTTCGGACCAGGTGCGGATCGAGATGGTCGAGCCGGACGCGGAGTATTTGGCCGCGTTTTCCAGCAACTGGCCGCAGGCTTCCTCGACCAGAGCGGAATCGACGTTGACCATCGGCAGGTCGTCGGCAAACCTGACCTTGACGTCGTGGGCCTGGAGTTGCCGGGATCTTCGCCGAATCGCCGCGTTGACGATATCCCGGGGGTCGGCATATTCCAGATGCGGACGGACGTCGTTGGCGCCGACGCGGGTGGCATTGAGCAGGTTGCGGGTGAAGCCGTCCAGCCGCTCCGCTTCTTCGGCGATGGCCTCGACCAGCGAACGACTGCGATGGTCGTCCCGGATCGCCGGTACCGTTTCCAGAACGCTCGCCGACCCGCGGATCGCGGCCAGCGGCGAGCGCAGTTCATGCGACAGGTTGCCGTAGAACGCATCGCGCAGGAACTGGGCCTTCAGGCGCAGTTCCGCTTCCTCCATCGCCTTTCCGATCTCCAGACGCTGCAGCGTCAGCGAGGCTTCCGCCAGAATCGCCTCGACGCGGCGCGTCCTGGCATCGACGACTTCGCGCGCGCCGCTGCCGACATTGGCGGCGATCACGCCGTGCGTTGCATCTTCCGAAGCGACCGCCCGCAACAGCCAGACGTCCCTGCTCGGCGCGTCGATGACGGTCTCGGCGCGAAACCCGGTCTTGCCGATCATGGCGGCGGCGCCGCGCCGCACCGTGTCGGGAATCGCACCGCTGCGGCCGGGCACGAAATCCCGATCGAGATTTGCAAAGAAGAATACGGTGTGTTCTCCGAGCGCATCGCCGAGGTACTGCTGGGTGGCCGAGATCAGGTCCGGCACGGTGAAGCAGACCGCCAGCCGTCGTGAGAATTCGATCAGGGATTGAAGCTCCTGCTCGCGCTGACGCAAGGCCTCGGTTTCCTGCCGCAAACGCGAGGCAAGGTCGCCGCTGACGAACGCGACAAACAGGAACAGCAGGAGATCGATGACTTCCTGCGGGTCGTCGATTCTGAAACTGTAGAACGGCGGAAAGAAGAAAAAATCCGCTGCCGCGGCGCCGGCGATCGCCGCGGCGATGGCAGGCCAGGTACCCCACCTGGTGGCGGCGATCACCACAGGTATCAAGTACACGATCGGAACGAGATTGAGCGGAAGCAGATGGTCGATCAGGAAAAGGCAGGCCGTTGCCAGGCCGACCCAAAGCAGCGACAGCATCAGTGGCAGCGCATGGCGAAAAACCAAACCGCGCCGGGCGAGCGGCCGAGACGGCCGCCGGTCGGTTGGCGAGGCGCGGCCCGCCCCGCCGCGGGCGAAATTCCTGCCCGCCAGGGCGAGCCTCTGCAACATTGAAAAACGGGGTCCCGACGGTTTGCTTTCTTGGAAAAAAGACATCAGACGACCGCTGCCAGGGCGCGCAACCATCCGCAGAAAAACCCGCGTCAGGGCACCTACTTTGTTGACCATTGCGAAAACGGCGCGGGAACTCAAGTCCCCGGATCGGCGCTGCAATTCCCGGAAGGAACGCTATTCCGCTATTACCCCCGAGCCTCGCCCATCGTCGAAACCACCGGGTAGCGCGAGCGTGCGTCATCTTACATAAATAATCAATGTCGATCGGGCGCCCAGGAAATATAAATCCCGTGGCAGTCGCCTCGGGCATGGGCGGACATGGCGCCACCTCAGGCCCGTGTAAGCCGGCGATCTCGCCTCCGGATCGGCCGCGTTCAGGCCGATGCAATGCCGGCTGTCATTTGAAGTGACGAGATGGCCGCGGCCGGATGGATCGGCTTTCGAGATATCGATTCTCCCGCGCCTTTGTCCTGCCTTGCGAGCCGGGAATTGACGGCATCGAATTGAACAGATCTCGCGCAGGCGCCGAGCTCTGGGTTTCGCAGTACATGTTTGTCGTATGAATCCGCGGGCCTCTTCGTAAGAAAAAAATAAGAAAAAATCCCCGCGATGGCGCCAGTATGACGAAAATGACACATGTTACGGAAAACTCTTGCAGTGCACTTCGTAAAATTGCGGATGCACGATGTTTTTCGGCGAAAATTTCGGCACCGCGCCGTGAAACTGGCGCGACGTTGTGCATCCGGGCGCTAAAGCGCAGTTATCATATTTTATCTCAATGAAAAGCCGCGCGCAGACCAATCGATCTTTTCCGAGCCGCTGTGAAAGATGCCCAGGTTAGCAGCGTCAACGGCCGCGCCAGCGACCGAAGATGTCTGTAACCACAGCTTGGGGCAAAACTATGAAAAGAATTCTCATGGCCGGCGTCTCGTTGGCGGCCTTCGGTCTGATCAATGCGGCACAGGCGGCAGACGCGGCCAAATGTCCCTATGGCGGCGACCCCTACAAGAATTATGCCTGCCTCGACCCTTATCTCGGCACCGATTTCATGAGCCGGCTGATAAACTATTACCGGCTGGAGTGGGGACACGCGACGGCCCCGGCAGACCCGAAAGCGCCGCCGTCGCGCCGTCCCGAGAGCGAGGTGCCGCCGACGCCGCAGACCACGCCGCCGATGCCGTTCGCGGAGTGGCCCTATGGCGGCTCCACCAACCTCGGCGTGACGCGGCCGAGCTCGATCGACAGCCCGCTGATGGCGGCGCTCGGCAATACCACGTTCGGCCAGGAGCTCAACGACAATCACATCCAGATTTACGGCTGGCTCAATGCCGGCGGCAATCTGAGCAGCAACAGTGTGAAGGGCGGCAACTCGCCGGCGGCCTACGACTACAATCCGAACACGGTGCAGCTCGACCAGGCGGTGATCTATTTCGAACGGCTTCCCGACACGGTGCAGAAGGATCACGTCGACTGGGGCTTCCGCGTCGCGCCGATCTACGGCGAGAACTATCGCTACACCACGGCCTACGGCCTGTTCAGCAGCCAGCTGTTGAACCAGAACCTCAACAACGGCTTCGACATCCCGATGGCCTATGCCGAGCTGTTCGTTCCGCAGGTGATGGATGGCCTGATGTTCCGGCTCGGACGCTACATCTCGATTCCGGACATCGAGGCGCAGCTGGCGCCGAACAATTACATGTACACGCACTCGATGACCTACACCTTCGACAACTACACCAATACCGGACTTGAGATGACCCTGGCGGCTAACAAGAACTGGATGTTCCAGTTGGGTCTTGTTGTCGGGACCGAGGCGCTGCCCTGGCATGTCGGCCAGTTGATCGCCAATCCAGCCCCGAACCCGCTTTATCCGGGGACCACCATGCCGAAGGATCCCGGCGCGGTTCCAACCATCACCGTCGGTCTTCGCTGGACCGCCAGCGACGGCAAGGACGACATGAATCTCGTTGCCGACGGCATCAATGGCGGCCAGTGGGGATACAACAACCTGCAGTGGTACGGCTTCACCTATTATCACATCTTCAACGAACACTGGCATATCGCGACGGAAGGTTACTGGGAGCACCAGAATAATGTCCTCGACGCGAACAATCCTGCCGCTCTTGCCGCGTTCAATGCCGGCGGTACGCCGTTCTCGCCGCAATACATGCCGTTCAATGCCCCGGGCCTCGCCCAATGCGGCAACGCCGCCTTGTTCTCGTGCACGGCAGATGTCTACACGGGCGTGATGTATCTGAACTACTCGCCGGAGCCGCTGGACAACATCTCGTTCCGCCTCGAAGCGTTCGACGATGCGCAGGGGCAGCGCACCGGCACCAAGACCACCTACATCGAGAGCGGTATTGGCTGGCAGCACTGGTTCTCGCCCCAGATCGAGATCCGCCCCGAGTTTTCGTTCTACAAGTCGCTGTATGGCATGGCCTTCAACGGCAATTCGAATCTCGGAATTGCGCCGACCAGGAGCACGGCCCTGATCGGCTCGGCGGACATCATTCTTCACTTCTGATGCGTGGAAGTTTGTGGCGGCTCAAGCCGTCCGACATTTCGTCGCAACAATTCGACAGGGGATAACAATGAAGCGATTTCTTATCACCACCGTCTCGCTCGGTGTGCTGGGCCTGGCATCACCGGCGTTCGGTGCCGATCTTGCGCCCTATGGCAAGGCTCCGGCGCTGGTGTCGCCGACCTATGACTGGTCGGGCTTTTATGTCGGCGTGTTCGGTGGTGGCGGCTGGGGCAACCAGAACGTCAACAACTCGGCGGGGCCCAATACACCGTTCGCCAACTACAGCGCCAATTATCCCTCGCAGGGCGGCCTCGGCGGCGGCGAGGCGGGATACAACCTTCAAAGCGGCAGCGTGGTGGTCGGGATCGAGGCCACCGGGTTCTGGTCCAACCTCAGCGGCAACGATGCCGTCGCGGTCGGCCAGGGTCTTTTTCCGAACGTCACCGCGGTCGACGCCGACAACCTTCGCTGGGGCGGCACGCTCCGGGCGCGAGGCGGCGTCACCGTCGATCGCTTGATGTTGTTCTTCACCGGCGGCTGGGCCTTCGGCGATATCCAGCACACCAATACCGCGCTCCCTCCGGTCGCTGGCCTGCCTGTGGTGGACCAGTTCACGGTTCACGCCAACGGCCTGGTCGCCGGCGGCGGCATCGCCTACGCGCTGACCAACAACCTGATCGGCAAGATCGAATACAGTTACTACAATTTCAACGGCTACAACCGCCCCGCGGTGGGCGCGACCGGTCTCACGTCGAACGGCCAGCTGCCCTACACCACCGAGAGCACCTATTCGATCGTCACCGTGGGCCTCGACTACAAGTTCGGAGGCCCCGTGGTCGCGAAGTATTGACGCGCGCCGCTGCCGGCTTGCGGTCGCAGCAGGTGAGCCGACCGACCGAAAAATTTTCCGTGGAAGCTAACAACTGGAGGCTGAAATGATGACGTGCATGACTGCTGGAACGACGCGGATCGCCCTGGCCGCCGCGATGCTCTCCGCCGGACTGTGTGGCGATGCCGCCGCGACGACGCACAGCGGCGGCTTGCGCGCCCGCAGCGCGATGCTGGAAAGCCACGCGGAGATGGCCGCGCCGGCGCGGACCGGCGCCATGCGCTACTATGGCGGCCCGAAATCCCCGATGTGGCGGGAAGTTAAGTAGCGCGCCGCCTCGCTCCGGGCGAACCCGAACGGCCCTCCTGAAGGATCATGCTCGCGCAAGGACCTCGGGCGCGATGGCGCCGGAATCCGAGACCATCGCGCCGGGTTCGCGCCGTCACTTGGACCGATATTCCATCGCGCCGAGCTTGAACGGGGATTCGGGGCGGGCATCGGTCATCGCCGCGGAGCTGAAGGTCGTCACCTGCCGGAGCCGTGCGTTCAGCCGCGCGGTTGCATGCGCCGAGAGCGATTTGAGCGACGAAGTCGTTACCGCCGGGAACGGCGAGATGCTGGCGCCCGCCAGCGCGTCGTCCCGGTCGGCGACGAGTGATCCGGAGTCTGCAGGCGGTCGCCGGCCGGTTTGCGCGGCTCGGCCTGATCCCGATGCCGGTCGACGTCTCCGATATCGTCTGGAAATGGACACCCAGTTCCTGAATCGCCGCGTCGCAGCGCAGGGGTTCTTGGTCCGCGGCGGATGGCGGCCGGGTTTTCCACCTCGGGCGGGGAGAAAAGCCTTCTCTCCGCGGCGACAAAAACGAAATGGAAGATTTTGCGTGAGGCGATAGTGTGACGGTCGCCTCTTCGCGGTGAGCGGCAATGGCCAATGACGTGACCAGGGAAGTGAAACGGCGGCGAGCCCCTGCGGTCGCGATGCAGCCGCGCGAGGCATTGACGGTTCGGCCGCGACACGTGGCGGATCGGGCTAGCCTGCAGCGCGAGCGTCGACGCTATGATAGCAACATCGAAAATGATGCAATTGTCCCTGAAACATTCACGTTGCCGCTGGAGGCCGCGCGTCTAAAGGTCCGTGACATCATCACCGATATTGCGCAGCGCGGCTACCGGGAAATCGTCGAATGCTGGCGGCAGCTTCCCGACGGGCGGATCGAGTTCACCATGCGCCGTCTGCCGGTTGGGGACTAGAGCAGGGCGTTCTTGCGATGATGTGACGATCGATCTTGGAGGCATTGCACGATGCTCGACATTGCCGAACGCGCCAGGACGATCGTGGTTCAGCAACTGTTTGTCGATCCCGACGAGGTGGTGGACAGCGCGAGCTTCATCGATGACCTCGGGGCCGATAGTCTGGATTTGGTCGAACTGGTGATCAAATTCGAACGTGAGTTCGGCTTCGAAATTTCCGACGATGCCGTGGAATCCGTCCTGACCGTCGGCGATGCCGTCGATTTTCTCAGGAAACACGCGGTCACGTGATCCGCAACCGCGTTGGTATCGACGCAGCAGGGCAGGCGCAGACCGTCGGGCAATCGAAAGCATCCGCCCCGATGTCTGCCGGTCCGGTACCAGCGGTCTGCCCGGCGAGAAGCGGTTCAGGCCGCCGAGGCGAGGCGTCCTGCCGCGGCAAGGCCGTGTTCGAGATCGGCGATGATGTCGTCGATGTGCTCGATGCCGACGGAGAGCCGGACATAGCCATCTGACACGCCGGTGGCCAACTGGTCTTCAATCGACAGCTGCGAATGGGTGGTGGTTGCCGGATGGATCGCCAGGCTGCGGGCGTCGCCGATATTGGCGACGTGATAGAACAGCTGCAGCGCGTCGATCAACCGGCGTCCGGCTTCGCGGCCGCCGGACAGTTCGAAGCCGACCAGCCCGCCATACCTGCCCTTGAGATACTTGTCGGCGCGCTCGCGCTGGATCCCGCTCTGCCGGGACGGATGGATCACGCGGACCACCTCGGGCCGCTTGCCGAGAAAATCGGCTACCGACTGCGCATTCTGGACATGGCGTTCGATCCGCAGCGGCAGCGTCTCGAGGCCCTGAATGATCTGGAAGGCATTGAACGGCGACAGCGCCGAGCCGATGTCCCGCAGCAAGGTGGTGCGCGCCTTGATGATATAGGCGATTGGCCCGAGCGGCTTGACCGCTTCGACCCACACCGCGCCGTGATAGCTGGGGTCCGGCGTATTGAGCGCTGGCTGGCGTTTCGGATGGGCTTCCCAGTCGAAATTGCCGCCGTCGACGATGATGCCGCCGATCGAGGTGCCGTGGCCGCCGAGATATTTTGTCGCCGAATACACCACGATCGCGGCACCATGATCGAACGGCCGGACCAGCACCGGCACTGCGGTATTGTCGACGATCAGGGGAATGCCCAGTTTCCGTCCGATCCCGGCGACCTCGCTGATCGGGAATACCGCGAGCTTCGGATTGGGCAGCGTCTCGGCGTAATAGGCCCGCGTCCGCTCGTCGGTCGCCCTGGCGAAATTGTCGGGGTCCGACGGGTCGACGAAGCGGACTTCGATGCCCTGGTCCTTCAACGTGTTGGCGAACAGGTTCCAGGTGCCGCCGTAAAGATCGGTGGAGCTGACAATGTTGTCGCCGACACGGGCGAGGTTTTGAATCGCGAAGGCCGAGGCGGCTTGCCCGGAGGCCACTGCCAGCGCGGCAACGCCGCCCTCCAGCGCCGCCACGCGCTGTTCCAGCACGTCGGTGGTCGGATTGCCGATGCGGGTATAGATGTTGCCGAGCTCCTTCAGGGCGAACAGGTTCGCCGCATGCTCGCTGTCGCGAAATTGGTAGGATGTGGTCTGGAAGATCGGGACCGCGACGGCCCCGGTCGCCGGATCGGCCCGCCAGCCGGCATGCAGCGCGAGGGTTTCGGGATGGAGCGTCTTGGTGGTCATGTTTCGGATCCTCCGGGTGGTGGCGGCGGCATCTCGCGGGCTCGCCCGCTGGGTGCGCAGCGCCAGATGCGGCAATCACGGCCACGCGGGAGAGGTGAGTCAATCACCGGAGCAAAATAACAACCTCATTCTCCGTCGGTCGTCCTCGATGACGGCATTGTTTTGCGCCCGGACGCGGCTGCGAGGCAGAAATTGCCGGCGTCTCCGCCGCGCGAAAAGTCTCGTTCCGCGAAAGGCGGCCATCCGGGTGCGAGGCGGCCATGTCTGGTTTCGACGGGGATATGATCATAGCGGTCAACCGCCCCGGCACGGATGGCCGTCCCGGAGCGGCGGCGTAGCGTCAATTCCGAGGTCGGCCTTCATATATTTTCCGGATGTCACGCGCGTCCACATTGATGTAGCGCAAGGAACCCCGGCCGCCGGCGTCGGATAAGGCGCCGGCGTTCCAGCTGGCGGTGCGATGTTCGACTTCAACCAACCCCTGCTCCTGGCCGGGCTGTTGCTCGGGTTTTCGTCGAGCCTGCATTGTTTCGGGATGTGCTCGGGCATCGCGGCAAGCCTGCATTTCGCCACATCGGCCAGGCCCGGCGCATCCGCCAGCCAGCTGTCCACCGCCATGCTGATCAATTCGGGGCGCGTGACCGGCTATGTCATCGCCGGAGCACTGGTCGGCGAACTCGGCTCCAGCGTCTTTGCCTGGCTCGATCGCTCGCTGATGAACGCCGTGCTGCGATGGGCAGGCGCGGTGTCGCTGGGCTGGATCGGTCTTTCGATGCTGGGCTTCCTGCCGCTGCCCGCGATGTTCTATCGCATGGGGCTGTGGGTCAGCGATTCCATCGGCAGGCTGGCCGGGGCGGTTCGGCTGCCGGCTTCGGCTGGACTGTTGATCAGCGGCATTGTCTGGGGCTTCCTGCCCTGTGCCATGGTCTATGCGACGTTGTTCTATGCCATGTTTACCGGTTCATGGCTGCGCGGCGCGCTGGTGATGCTGGGCTTCGGCATCGGCACGCTGCCGGCGCTGGTTGCCGCCGGCATGGGTCTCGCGACGCTCCGGCACCGGGTCAAATCCGCGACCCTGCAGGGCATCATGGGCGTGGCCATCCTCTTGCTCGGCATCGCCAATGTCGCGATGACCGGCACCACCTTTGCGGACTGGTGCCGGTTCGGCTGAGGCCGGGGCGGGCGACCGCGCTAATGCGTGTCCGACCTGGCCCAGTTTTCGAGATCGATCTCGGTGTCCGAGGGCTTCTGTTCCTTTTCCGGAGGACCTTTCCAGGGCTCCTCGGTCTGCTTGGCCGAGCCCCAGTCGGTCCGCTGCCGGGGATCGTCGTTCGGCTTTTCCTTGCTCATGACGTACCTGCTCGTGAAGTGAGACCCTCTGCTCACCGGTTTAGCATCCCTGGTCGCTCGTCCTGGCGATGGCCCTCGGCTTGCTGCGCTGCCGTGGGTTGTCCCTTGTCTGCCGCCACACTGGTTGGGTTTATGAAAACACGGGAGCGCCGCACATTGTTCCGATACGGTTCCGGAACAGAAGAGGTTTTTGGCGGTTTCACCTCGGTGACAGGACCCGGCCCCTTGATGGAAAAATTCTATTTCGATCTGGTTGGCGATGTCGCAGCAAGCGACCCGATCGGGCATGACTGCGCCAACGCTGAGGAAGCCCGGGAGCATGGCCGGTTCATCGCCCACCGCATCGGCACCGAGAAGCCGCAGATGGTGCGTCCGGGCAATCACATCTGCGTAAGGGATGAAGGGGGTTACGCGATTTATCGTGCTCCGATTGCCACCACGGCCGCAGCGAAGCATTGATGCCGCGCTACAGCGCATGATCGCCACGACGAAAAACAATTCCGCCCGCGGGAGACTTTATCGTCACGCGGGGAACTTCTTTTCCGCTACCCGCTTTGTGTTCGGCGCGCGGCATCGGTAACCGATCCCGCAGCGCATTTGGCGGAACTGATTGAAACGAAAGGACGCCAGACGTGGCTTTCATTGCGGCAAAGGATGGCGTGCAGCTTCACGTCAAGGACAGCGGAACGGGCCGGCCGGTCGTTCTGATCCATGGGTGGCCGCTCAGCGGCGACATGTTCGAGTATCAGAGCCTGGCGCTGCTCGAGGCCGGATACCGGGTCATCAGCTATGACCGCCGCGGATTTGGACAATCCAGCCATCCTGCGGAGGGCTACGATTACGACACGCTGGCCGACGACCTTGCCGCCATTCTCGAGGCGCTCGATGTCCAGGGTGCGACCCTGGTCGGGTTTTCCATGGGCGGCGGTGAAGTGGCGCGCTATCTCTCGCGGCATGGCGCCAGGCGGGTTGCCAAGACCGTGCTGATCAGTTCGGTTGTGCCGTACCTGCTCAAGGACGACAGCAATCCCGATGGCGTCGATGAATCCGTGTTCGAGGACATGAAGAAGCAGATCCGCAAGGACCGTTTTGCGTTTCTGCAGGCGTTCGGCAAGATGTTCTACGGCGTCGGCCTGGTGAGCCGCCCGGTCAGCGAAGCCCTGCTGGACTGGACCTTCATCCTCGCCGTCATGGCCAGTCCGAAGGCGACGATCGACTGTGTCGATGCGTTCGGCAAGAGCGACTTCCGCCGGGATCTCGCATCGTTCACGGTTCCGACCCTGGTCATCCACGGCACCTCGGATAAAACGGTGCCGATCGAGGCCGCCGGCCGTGCCGCCGCCAAGGGCATTTCCGGGGCGAGATTGCTCGAATATGAAGGCGAACCGCACGGCCTGTTGGCAACCGCCCCCGACAAGCTCAATGCCGATCTGATCGGGTTTATCGGGTGAGCGGCAACGCGGCCCGCGGCGTCGTGCGCGGGCGTTTCTTTAGCCGCCAGCCCGTTCGTTCCGATGAGTTGAATGATGTGTTGCCGCGGAAATGGTTCAGCAAGAGGAGGACATGGTGTCAGAGAAGTTTGATCCAGCAGCCGTCGACAAGCACGCCGCCGATCCAAAGCAGGCCGTACGCGCTGACCAGAAGGCTCACGACAAGCTCGAGAAGGGCCTCGAAGGCACGTTTCCGGCTTCCGACCCGGTGAGCAGCACCGAACCAACCACGTCAAAGCCAAAATCAGGACGCGATTGACAACCCTCCGTCCTGACCGTGCTGCGTCGACATGGTGATCCTCGCCAACCGTTAGCGGAATATGAGGCGGGGCCGGCATTGGATGGCACTGCGACCAGCCGCCTTCGTACAGGGTGCTCGGCCTCCGGCAAGTTCCATTTCGGAAGATCTGCGAACCGGGTTGGAACGCTTCACGCCGAAGGCCCGGCCACGTTCGATCCGCATGATGGCAGGGCCATCGCCGGTATGGGAACGCAGCACCCGCGGTCGAGGCGCGACGCACTCGATCACCTTCCGCAACAATGCATGGCCTTTGAATTCTGGCGGTTGGCGCCGGATCTCTGGTACTATCCTGAACAATCGATCTGGAGTCGCAGCGGCGAATGGCAAGGCGGACCGGCAGCGCCGATCTACCCCTGCATGGCGGGCGTGTCCCGCCGTGGCTGGCAACGCGGATGTCGTCTCTCGGCGCCATCATCGCCCAGGCGATCGTGCAGCATTACGGCCGCGACGAATTCCTGCGGAGGCTGTCGCAGCCGTTCTGGTTCCAGTCGTTCGGCGCCGTGATGGGAATGGACTGGCATTCATCGGGGATCACCACCAGCGTCATCGGCGCCCTCAAGCGCGGCCTCGCACCGCTGTCGGACGAACTCGGAATCCACGTCTGCGGCGGCCGCGGCAGGCACTCGCGCAGGACGCCTGAAGAGTTGCGCCTGCTCGGCGAGCGGATCGGTTTCGATGGCGCCAGGCTGATACGGGCGAGCCGTCTGGTCGCCAAGGTCGACAGCGCCGCCGTGCAGGACGGCTTCGACCTGTACCTGCACGGTTTTTTCGTCACCGACGACGGCAAGTGGACGGTGGTGCAGCAGGGCATGAACGGCGACAGCAGGCAGGCGCGACGCTACCACTGGCATTCGGAAAATCTCAAAGACTTCGTCGATGAACCGCACAGCGCGATCGACGGACCGGGGCAGGACGAAATCGTCAATCTGGCGGACAAGCGGGCTGACGTCTCCCGCGCGTCGCAACTCGAGCTGCTGGCGGATTTCGGTCCGGATCGCATCGTGGCCGAACTGGCCGCGCTGACGGATGCGGCGCCGGCGCAGGCGCTGCTGCCCCACCTTGTCATGCCGGCGCATCACGACGTGCGGTCGAGCGACGTCTTCACGCGGCGGCTGCACGCCACGCTGGCCGCGGCGGCCGAGCGCGGCCCGGTCGACTTTCCCGATCTGTTGCTGACGCCCGGCCTCGGCGCGCGGACGGTCCTTTCGCTGGCGATGGTCGCCGAGGTCGTCCACGGGGCGCCCTACCGTTTCCAGGATCCGGCCCGCTTCTCGCTGGCGCACGGCGGCAAGGACCGCCATCCCTATCCGGTTCCCATCAAGGTCTATGACGAGACCATCCGGGTCATGAAGTCGGCGGTCCGCAGCGCCAGGCTTGGACGGGACGAGGAAATGCAGGCCCTCAGGCGTCTCGACGACCAGGCGCGCAGGCTCGAACGTGCAGTGCAGGGGCCGTCGCTGGAATCCTTCATCGCAACCGAGCGCGCCACGTCGCCGCTGCTGGATGGCCGCTCCGTGTTCGGATGGGAAAAGGATCTGGCGCCGGCGAAAGCGGCGGGCGACGCCGGCAAGTGAGGCCGCAGCTGGCGCGGCGGACGGAGCATCGTCGGAGCGCTCGCGGCCGACACACCGATGTGAGAAGCTTGCTGCATGCTTAGATCCGAATATCTCTGGCAGGCAGTCCGCATTCTCGCCGCTTGCGCGGTTTCCTATGGTGCATCCAGGCTTATCGGATTGCAGGAAGGATATTGGGCTTTGGTCACCGCGGTCGTGGTCACGCAGCCCGCACTGGATAGCACCCTTGCTGCGGGACGAGACCGGGTGCTGGGTACCGTGATCGGGGCGCTGGCTGGCCTGGCGGTCCTCGGCGGGGGAGAACTGGGGTTTTCATCGCTCGTGCTGTTCTGGATAGCGCTGCTTCCCCTCGCCATCCTGACCGCCATCAAGCCCAATCTGCGGCTTTGCTGCATCACACTTGTGATCGTGGTTCTGGTGCCCTCCACGGCGGGCACCCGCTTTGTCCGTCCGCTGCAGCGCGTGCTCGAAATCCTGATCGGGACGTTGGCTTCCATCGCCATCACCGCAGCGTTCCCGAAGCAGCGATGATGTTTGACAACCTCAAGACGGTGCCGACCGCGGACGCACGACAATTGCGGCGATGGCGGCAGCGGGTGCCGCGACCAGCCTCATTGTTCGACCGGATCGCACTATCGGGCCCCCGGCTTGCCGCTAACCCGCATTGGCGGCTCCCGTCGCCGTCGCGCTGGCGGGTGCGCTGATCCGGATCTCGTGACCTTGCCGGAGCGCCAACGAGGCCGCTGCGACCGCCGCCTCGAATGCCGCTTCCTTCGTCTGGTAGACATTGTCTTCGCTGCCATCGTGCCGTACCCGCCATTCACCGGCGCTGCCGACAATCGCGTAAGCTGCCAAACCCATGTTGAGCCTCCATTTTGGGGCAAACGTGGATCATCGGGTCAGGTTCCCGCGTCGCTGCGGCAAGGTGCAGCGGCTCGCCGGGATCGCGCGGCGTGTCCGTCAGCCCTGCACATGGAGGTCGTCGCAAGCCGGCGGGCATTCGATCGACACCGGAGAGCCGGAACCTTTGACCTCCTGAAAAGGGCGAGCCCGGAACTGAAAGTTCCCGGCTTCGTTGGGCCGTCATGGAGGATCGAATGGCGTCACGTGCTCGCGGCCGCGCCGGCGCACCGAAGCCACATTCGCACAGCGGCGTGGGAAAAATTCCAGCCGCCATCGAGGCGATGGAGGCGCGCTCGGTCGAAGCCATTCCGGATGGAAGCGGATGGCAGTACGAGCCCAAATGGGACGGCTTTCGTTGTCTCCTGGCCCGCGATGGCGAGGCGGTGGCGATGGTTTCGAAGTCGGGCCAGGATCTGGCCCGGTATTTTCCGGAAGTCGTTGCTGCCGCCCTGAGCCTGCGCGAGAAAACCTTCGTGCTGGATGGCGAAATCGTGGTTCCGGTCGCCGGCCGGTTTTCCTTCGACGACCTTCTGCAACGCATTCATCCCGCCGCCAGCCGCGTGAAAAGACTGGCTGCGGAAACGCCCGCGTTGTTTCTCGCGTTCGACCTGCTGAAGAAAGGCAGGTCGGAACTTGCGTCCGCGCCACTGGCAAGCCGGCGCCCGCAGCTCGAGGACTTTGCCGCGCGCCAATTTCCGGGCGCCCCCCTGTTCCGGCTTTCTCCGGCGAGCCCGAAGCTGAAGGACGCCCAACGTTGGCTGGCGTCGTCGGGCGGCGGGAGCGACGGCGTCATGGCCAAACGCCTCGACCTGCCCTATCAGGCCGGCAACCGGGACGGCATGCAAAAGATAAAGCGGTACCGCAGCGCGGACTGCGTCGTCGGCGGCTTTCGCTACGGGGAGAATCGTCAAGCGGGCCGCAAGGTCGTCGGATCGCTGCTGCTTGGACTTTATGATGCCGACGGCCTGCTGCATCATGTGGGGTTTTCGTCGGGCATCAAGGCCGGCGACAAGCCGGCCCTGACCGACAGGCTCGAGGCCGTCACGCAGGATCGAAGCTTTACCGGAAATGCTCCCGGCGGCCCCAGCCGATGGTCGACGAAGCGGTCGTCCGAGTGGCAGCCGGTGAAACCGAAATATGTGGTCGAAGTGTCTTACGATCATTTTGCCGGAGGACGTTTCCGGCACGGCACGTCCATCCTGAGGTGGCGGCCCGATAAGAAGCCTCGCCAATGCACCATGGAGCAGGTCAAGCAGAAGGTCGCGCGCAAACTCATGAGCTCCATCGCTTCGGCTGTCCGGACATGATACGCGCGCTTCCAGGATCGCTTTGCGGCATCCATCACGTCGCCGTCGTGCAGCAGGAAAATCCCGGGTCGATGATGCGCGCCTGACAAGTCGGACCCCGGCGGCAGCGAGCGGAAACCGTGATTCTGCTCACCGCGAGCGCCGTCGATTGTCCTGCTATCGCTGACTAACGCGGCGCGCTTGCATGATCCGGGCAAGGAAGAGCGAGCGCCTGGGTTGTGAAGATTCATGGTTAACCAGGACTCTCATCGACACTTCCCCCGTCGCCTTCCCGCCAGGACCGGCGGTCGTCGGCGCTCGCAAACCGGATGCCCGGGGTGAAACGAGGTGGATGTATTTGCGTGAGCCTTCGTGTCGGCGGCTGCTGCCCATGATTTTTACGGGACCGGGAAAACTGCGCCCGATGCGGATTATGATGGTGATCCGTCGAAACGGCTGACGCCGTGGCCTGGAAGTCGGCGTTGGTCGGGGCGCGCCCGGCAGAGAAGCTGCGCGCAAAAAAATCCTTTGTCGGTGCGATCGCAAATCGAAAGCGTTTCGGGTCTGCGCTGCGCCGATTGCGGGGGCGTTCGCATTTGTAGGTATTTGTACGGACCCGCAAATTAACCATAACGCAGGATCGATCGCCGAGTTTGATATCGCCCCGGACCAGAGGTTCGGCAACTTGCAATCGTGCAGAATCCGAAAGGCTATTCGATATGACCGGCATCGTTCTCTCGGCATCGGTCCGACAGAATCTTCTCTCGCTGCAGTCGACGGCTGCGTTGCTTTCAACCACGCAGAACGATCTTTCGACCGGCAACAAGGTCAACTCGGCGCTCGACAATCCGACCAGCTATTTCACCGCGCAGTCCTTGAACAATCGCGCCAGCGACATCAGCAATCTTCTCGACGGCATCGGCAACGGCGTGCAGGTCCTGCAGGCGGCCAACACCGGCATCACCTCGCTGCAGTCGCTGGTCTCCAGCGCGCAGTCGATCGCCAACCAGGCGCTGCAGACCACGGTCGGCTACTCGACCCTGTCGAACGTCTCCACCACCATTGCCGGCGCTACCGCCTCGAACCTGCTCGGCACCACCAACTTCACCGGCACCGTCGCCAGCAGCAACATCCTCTATAGCGGCGCCGCCGGCGGCGCGACCGCGGCGACCTCGAGCTCGACGCTCGGCGGCACCTCCGGCGTCTCGACCGGCACAGCGGTGCTGGACGATTCGGCCACCGCGGTGGCGATCTCCTCCGGTACCCTGCTCGAAGGCGCAACCGGCGCGCTGACCACGGCGGCCACCACCAAGTTCGCCGACGGCGACGTCTTCACCGTCAACGGCAAGACCGTCACCATCAAGGCCGCCTCCACTCCGGCCGCGTCCAGCCTCACCAACGGTGCCGGCGTGACCGGCAACGTGGTGACCGACGGCGCCGGCAATTCCACCGTCTACCTCAACGCCGGCACCACCGTCGGCGACGTGCTGAAGGCCTTCGACCTCGCCAGCGGCGTGCAGGTGGCTGCAAACAGCGCCGGTACGGCCACCGTGACCACCGCGACCGGCCAGACCGTTTCCTCGATCTCGGGCGGCGGTGCGATCTCGCTGCACAGCACCACCGGTCAGGACCTCACCATCACCGGCAAGGCCGACGACCTGGCAGCACTCGGGCTGACCACCGCGACCGGCTCCGGCAATGCCACCGTGCAGGCGTTCCGCGCCACCGGCAGCGGCAGCCTCGGCTCGCTGATCCAGACCGGCTCGACCCTGAATGTCGACGGCCATGTCATCACCTTTGCCGACGCCGTGAAGCCCGCTACCGCTGATGTCGCCACCGGTTCAGGCGAGTCCGGCAACATCGTCACCGACGGCAACGGCAACTCCACCGTCTATCTGCAGGGCGGCACCACTGCCGACGTGCTGAAGGCGATCGATCTGGCGACCGGCGTGCAGACCGCCAGCAATTCCGGCGGCACCGCCACCCTGACCACCACGGCCGGCCAGACCGACTCCTCGATCAGCGCCGCCGGCGCGCTGAAGATCTCGACCGGCGTCAACGCCGATCTGGCGATCTCCGGCACCGGCAACGCCCTGTCTGCGCTCGGTCTCGCCGGCAACACCGGCACCGGCACCGCCTTTACCGCCGCCCGCACCGCCGGCGTCGGCGGCATCTCCGGCAAGACCCTGACCTTCTCCTCCTTCAACGGCGGCACCCCGGTCAGTATCACCTTTGGTGCGGGCACCGGGCAGGTCAAGACCCTCAGCGACCTCAACACCGCGCTGCAGGCCGACAATCTCGGCGCCACCCTCGACGCCAATGGCGGTCTGACGATCTCGGCGGCCAACGACTATGCCTCCTCGACGCTCGGTTCGGCCGCGGCCGGCGGCGTCATCGGCGGCACGCTGCCGAACTCGCTGAGCTTCTCGACCGCTTCGGCGCCGGTCGCCGACGTCAACGCCCAGGCAACCCGCGCCAGCCTCGTCACCCAGTACAACAACATCCTGCAGCAGATCGACACCACCTCGCAGGACTCCTCGTTCAACGGCGTCAACCTGTTGAACGGCGACCAGCTCAAGCTGGTGTTCGACGAGACCGGCAAGTCGACCCTCAACATCACCGGTGTCACCTACAACGCCGCGGGCCTCGGCCTGTCGAACCTGGTGACGGGCACCGACTTCATCGACAACTCCTCCACCAACAGCGTGTTGTCCAGCCTGAACGCGGCCAGCAGCACGCTGCGCTCGGAAGCTTCGAGCCTCGGTTCAAACCTCTCGATCGTGGAAATCCGCCAGGACTTTTCCAAGAACCTGATCAACGTGCTGCAGACCGGCGCGTCCAGCCTGACGCTGGCCGATACCAACTCATTGGCGGCGGACAGCCAGGCGCTGTCCACCCGCCAGTCGATCGCGGTGTCCGCGCTGGCGCTCGCCAACACCTCGCAGCAGAGCGTGCTTCAGCTGCTGCGCTGAGGCCGATTGCGAGACCGGCGATCACGACGGCGGGGCGAGGCCGGCGCCCCGCGCGCAAGCGCTTGGTCCGGCGGAACTCCCGCCGGCGGATCCCGGCCGGGCCGCTCCTGTCGCAGCCAAGGGCGCTCGTCGGTCGGTCGATGGTCGAGGACGCAAGCACCTTGGTCGGAACCGCCGTCCTGACTTTGTGACCGTCGATCCCACCGGAGTATTGTGGCGCCTCGGGCAAGTCAGCACCGGCAGGCATCAACAGTGCCGGTGCACTTCGGAAGAAGCTACGGCTCGGCAGCGGCCAAAATCGAAAATATCGAAAACAACCCCATGCAAAGTAGCCCGGTGTCGCGGGCATGGATATCTTGACCGAATGACACCACAGGCCAAGCACGAGTGAGGCATTGATAGTTCAATGCAATCTGGCGCAAATAGCCTGGCGTAGTCGATGATTTGACGCTGGCTGGGGAACTAGGATTCGAACCTAGACAAACAGAGTCAGAGTCTGTTGTGCTACCGTTACACCATTCCCCAAGAATTGCTCAGCAGGTTCAATAGCTTAACGCGAAAACCCGGCAATTGCGCGCGGCCGGGTCGTGGCGGATCCCGGCCGAAGCGTGCGCCGTTCTACCCGTTCGGTCCGGGCCTTGGCAAGCGCGGGGGAAACAGGCTTGTTGCGAGGGGGTGCGGCAGAGGCCGCAGCCATGGGCGGCGCCTTGGGCGTTCGCGGAACAGGGCGGTCGCGCGCATGAGCCTGTATTTCGAGGAGCTGGATTACCGCCCGACGGCGATCGGCGTGCTCAGCCTGCGAAGGCGCCGCTCGCTTTCCACCGGGGCCGACATCTTCGAAATCAAGCTCGGCGACGAATTCCTGATGTCGAGCCAGTTCACCGCAGCCGAGATCGAGCTGGCGCGGCTTGGGCTCGCCGCGCGGCCGGGCGCGGAGCTTGATGTCGTGGTCGGCGGCCTCGGGCTCGGCTACACCGCGCAGGCGGTGCTGCAAAACCCTGATGTGCGGTCGCTGGTGGTGGTCGATGCGCTGGCCGAGGTGATCGAATGGCATGCGCAGGGCCTGATCCCGCTGGGGCGGCAACTGACCGGCGATCCGCGCTGCCGGCTGGTCCACGGCGATTTCTTCGCGATGTCGGATTCGGCGGAAGGATTCGATCCGCTCGCACCACGCCGCCGCTTCGATGCGGTGCTGGTGGATATCGACCACTCGCCGCAGAACCTGCTGCATCCGCGCCATGCCGCGCTGTACCGCAGAGCAGGGCTGGAACACCTCGCCGCGCATCTTGCGCCCGGCGGCGTGTTTGCACTCTGGTCGAATGATCCGCCGGAAGAGGCGTTCAGCGCCGTGCTGGCCGCAGTGTTCGCAACTGCCGCGGCGCATGTCGTAAGGTTCGACAATTGGGAGGGGCAGCGCGAGGCCAGCAACACGGTCTATGTCGCGGTCAAGGCTGGTCCGCGCGGTGCCGCGGTCGTCTTGCCATCGCCCTCGGCCGGTTGAACGGCCCAGAATCCGGCCAACTTGCTCCTGCCAAACCGGCATGCGATGCTGGCCCCGCCGGGAAACAACAACGCAGGCAGCACGGCGCGCAACAGCGCGTCGCGGCCCCGACGTCCGGCCATCGCAGGGAACGCTTACGGAGTAAAACCCCCATGAAATCCAGGCATGTCCTCGGGCTGTTTGGCGCAGCCCTGGTTGCTGTCGCGCTGTCGGCTGCGGCCTCGGCGCAGGAAAAAACCGTCAAGATCGGCGCGGTGTTTCCGATGAGCGGCAATGCCGCCAGCGCCGGCGTCCATGCCAAGGCAGCCCTCGAAGTCGCCATGGACATCATCAACAACGCCCATCCCGAACTCGGCAATTTTCCGCTGGCCAAGAACGCCGGGCTGGCCGGGCTCGGTGGCGCCAAGGTCGACGTGGTGTTCGCCGACAACCAGGGCAGCCCCGCCACCGGACAGAACCAGACCTTGCGCCTGATCACCGAGGAGAAGGTGGTGGCGCTGACCGGCGCCTACCAGTCCGGCATCACCCTGACGGCGAGCGCGATCGCGGAAAAATACGGCATTCCCTTCGTCAACGGCGAGTCGGTGGCCGCCAACCTCACCGAACGCGGCTTCAAATGGTTTTTCCGGGTGACGCCGGTGGCCTCCGACTTCGCCAAGATCTATCACGAGTTTCTGCGCGACATGAAGGCGGCCGGCGCCAGGACCGACAACGTGGCGCTGGTCCACGACAACACCGAATACGGCACCTCGGTCTCCTCCGTCATCACCAGCGTGTTCAAGGAGAACGGCCAGGCCATCGCGCTCGACATCGCCTACGCCGTCAATGCCACCGACGTGCAGAGCCAGGTGCTGCAGCTCAAGGAGAAGCAGCCCGACGTCGTCATCATGATCGCCTACGCCTCGGACGCCATCCTCTACGCCAAGACCATGCAGGCGCTGGACTACAAGCCGCCGATGATGATCGCCGACGATTCCGGCTATTCCGATCCGTCCTTCATCAAGTCGGTCGGCAAGATCTCGCAAGGGGTGTTCAACCGCTCGTCCTGGAGCGTCGGGCCGGCGGGCTCGCCGACCGCGCTGATCGCCGAGATGTACAAGAAGAAGAGCGGCGACGAGATGGACGACACCGCGGCGCGGCAGATGCAGGGCTTCTTCGTGCTGTGCGACGCCATCGACCGTGCCGGCTCGACCGAGCCGGCAAAAATCCAGGCGGCGCTCAGGGCTACCGACCTCAAGCCCGACCAGCTGATGATGGGCTACAAGGGCGTCAGGTTCGACGACAAGGGCCAGAACGTGCTGGCCTCGGGCCTGATCATCCAGCTGCAGGACGGCGAGAACTACGTCGCGGTGTGGCCCAAGGCGAGCGCCGTGAAGCCCCCGGCGATGCCGTATAAGGGCTGGTGACGGGGCAGGGCGGTCGCAGATGAAGCGATTTCATGAAACCGACCGGTTCAAACTCTCTGACCTCATCCGGAGGAGCCCAGCAGAGCACAGCGAAGCTGGGCGTCTCGAAGGATGGCAGCCTGGCATGGCCGTCGTCCGAGGCCATCCTTCGAGAAGCGTCGCTTGCGCGATGCTCGTCAGGATGAGGCTTGGCGAGGATGGTCACCCGAAAAGATCCGCCGCTTGATGTCCCCCATCCTGGTTCAGGTGATCGTCGGCGGATTGTTGCTTGGGGCGGTCTATGCGCTGTTTTCGTCGGGCCTGACCTTGATCTGGGGCATGATGAACATCGTCAACTTCGCCCATGGCGATTTCGTCATGCTCGGCATGTATGTCGCCTTCGTGGTGTGGACGCTGTTCGGCGTCGGTCCCGTGCTGGCGATGCCGATCGCCGCCCTGGTGCTGGCGACGCTCGGCATCGTGGTCTATTTCGCGCTGGTCCGCAGCATCATGAAGGGGCCGATGCTGGCGCAGATTCTCGGCACCTTCGGGCTGGCGCTGCTGCTGCGCTATGCGGCGTTCTGGTGGTTCGGCGCCAACTTCCTGTCGCTGCCGGAAAATATCGTCGGCGGCACTTTCGACGTCTGGGGCATTCGAATCCAGGCCTCGCGGCTATTGGCCGGGGCGGTCGCGCTGCTGGTGACCGGCGGGCTGCACCTGCTGCTGACGCGGACCCAATTGGGCTCGAAGATGCTCGCAGTGGCGGAGGATCCGGCGGCCGCGCAATTGATGGGAATCCGGCCGGACACCATGCAGGCGATCGCCTGGGCGATCGCGGCCGGCGTCACCGGCATCGCCGGCGCGCTGATCGCGACCTTCTTCTACATCGTGCCGACGGTCGGCGAGACCCTCGGCATCGTCGCCTTTGTCACGGTATCGCTGGGCGGCTTCGGCAGCGTGCCGGGCGCACTGGTGGCGGGGCTGTTGATCGGCGTGATCGAATCGCTGTCGGCGTACTGGATCGGCGCGGTCTACAAGGACATCGTGGTGTATTCGCTGTTCCTCTGCTTCCTGTGGTTTCGGCCGCAGGGTTTGATGGGGAAGTCCTGATGGGGAAGGTGTGATGCGGCGCCTTTTGTGGTCGTCGGTGGCGCTGGCGCTGGCGATCGCCTATCCGCTGTTGTTTTCGACGCCGTTCCAGCAGCGGCTCGGCGCGCTGGTGCTGCTCTATGCGATTGCCGCGTCGGCCTGGAACATCGTCGGCGGCTATGCCGGCCAGGTGTCGGTCGGGCATGTGGTATTCTTCGGCTGCGGCGCCTATGCGGCGATGGGGGTCTATGCCCATTTCGCGCTGTCGCCGCTGGTCGGCATTCCCGTCGGCATCGTTGCCAGCGTCGCCATATCGGCCGTGGTCGGAGTGCCGACGCTGCGGCTGTCCGGGCATTATTTCAGCATGGCCACCATCGCCGTCGCCGAGCTGGTGCGGCTGATCGTCACCAATACCGACTATCTCGGCGCCGGCGTCGGTCTCAGCGGGCCGACGGTGCCGCGCAACCTGTTCGATCTCTCCTTCATTTCGGCGCTGCCCTATTATTACCTGTTCCTGGCGGTGCTGCTGGCGACGCTGGGCATCACCTGGTGGATGGCCGGCAGCCGGATGGGATTCTATCTGCGCGCGATCCGGGATTCCGAGCGGGCGGCGCGTTCGCTGGGCGCCCCCGCGAGCCGGATTAAACTCTACGCCTTCATGCTCAGCGCCGGGCTCACCAGCGTGGCCGGCGCGCTCTATGCCACCATGTTCGGATTCGTCGATCCGGAATCCGGGCTCGGCATCCTGATCTCGGTGAAGATGCTGATCATGGCGGCGCTGGGCGGCGCCGGCCTGTTGTTCGGGCCGCTGGTCGGCGCCGCGATCCTGGTGCCGCTGGAGGAAATCTCCAACAATCTGCTCGGCGGCAAGGGCGCCGGCCTGACCTTCGTGGTCTACGGCGCCATCATCGTGCTGATCGCGCGGTTTCAGCCCGGCGGCATCCTGACCCTGATCAAGCGGGTCTGGGCGAGGCGCGGCAGGCCGGCGCAGCCGGCGGCGGTGGCGGGAGCCAGCCATGCTCCTTGAAGCGCGCCAGCTGACAAAAGCCTTCGGCAGCTTCAAGGCGGTCGATGCGGCCTCGGTCACGCTGGAGCAGGGCGACATTCTCGGCCTGATCGGGCCGAACGGCGCCGGCAAGTCCACGCTGTTCAACTGCCTGACCGGCGACCTGCTGCCGAGCTCCGGAAAGGTGCTGTTCGCAGGCCGGGACATCACCCGTCTCGCGCCGGAAGCCCGCGCCGGCCTCGGCCTTGCCCGCACCTTCCAGGTGCCGCAGACCTTCGAGGGCCTGTCGGTGCTGGAGAACGTGATGATCGGCGCCTTCCTGCGCACCGCGCATCGCGCCGAGGCCGAGGCCCGCGCGCGCCAAGTGCTGGCGCGCGTCGGCATGAGCGGGCTTGCCGATGCGCCGGCGCGTTCGCTCGGCACGCCCGGCCGCAAGCGGCTGGAAATCGCCCGCGCACTGGCGACCGAGCCTCGGGTGCTGCTGCTCGACGAGGCCATGGCCGGGCTGACGCCGCGCGAGGTGCAACTCGCCATCGAGCTGGTGCGCGACATCCACCGGTCCGGCATTACCCTGGTGATCGTCGAGCACATCATGGAAGTCATCATGTCGCTGGCGACCCGGGTGGTGGTGTTTCACCAGGGCCGCGAGATCGCGCGCGGCAGCCCCCGCGAGGTCACCGGCCACCCGGCGGTGATCGAAGCCTATCTCGGCAAGCGCGCGGCAAGGGCCGCCGCCGGCCACACCCCGGTCGAGCTGATGGGCGGACCGGCGACATGACCGCGCCGTTGCTCAGGATCGCGCATCTCGAAGTCCGCTACGGCGACCTGATCGGAGTGTCCGACGTCTCGCTCGACGTGCCCGAGGGCAGCGTGGTGGCGCTGCTCGGCTCCAACGGCGGCGGCAAGACCACGGTGCTCAACGCGATCGCCGGCCTGATCCCGGTGCATTCGGGATCAATTCTGTTTCGTGGCGAGGAGATCGGCGGCCAGCCGGCGTTCTCGATCGTGCGCAAGGGCCTCGCGCTGTCGCCGGAAGGCTGGCGGCTGTTCGTGCAGCAGAGCGTCGAGAACAACCTTTTGCTCGGGGCCACGCCGCTGCGGAATCGCGCCGGCATCGCGCGCGGGCTCGACCGCGTCTACGCGATCTTCCCGAAACTGGCCGAGCGGCGCAGCCAGCGCGCCGGCACCATGTCCGGCGGCGAACGCCAGATGCTGGCGGTCGGCCGCGCGCTGATGAGCGATCCCAAACTCCTGATGCTGGACGAGCCGTCGCTCGGCCTGGCGCCGGCCATCGTCGAATCGATGTACGAAACCTTCGGGCGGCTGCACCGCGAGGGCTTGACCATCCTGCTCGCCGAGCAATCGATCGAGCTCGCGCTCGAGGCCGCCGATTTCGCCACCGTGCTGCAGGTCGGCAGAAGCGTGTTGTCCGGCACGGCCGCGCAGCTCGCCCGTGATCCGCAGGTGCAGAAGGTCTATCTCGGCAGCGTCTGAGATCCGCAGACCGGCCAGGTTCCGCGGTCTACAGCTTTTGTTTGGCCAGGAAGCGCGAAATCAGGGTCGCGGCCTCGTCAACCTTTTCGTCGAGGGCGAAATGCCCGGCGTCAAGGATATGCACCTCCGCATCCGGCACGTCGCGCTTGTAAGCCTGCGCCCCGGGCAGCGCGAAGGAGGGGTCGTATTTGCCCCACAGGACCAGCAAGGGCGGATGGTGGCGCTTCAACCAGTCCTGCCAGGACGGATAGCTCGCGACGTTGGTCTGATAGTCGTAAAACAGGTCGGACTGGATCTGGCGCTGGCCGGGCTGCGCCAGATGCGCCCCTTCCCATTGCCAGGTCTCCGGGTCGTAGCGATCCGGGTGCGGCGACGATCCGACATGTCTGGCCTTCGCTCCTTCCAGCGAGACGAAGCCGGGGATCACCCTGTCCTCGTAAGCCGCCCGATCCTTCCAGAAGGCCTTGCGGATATCCCAGGCCGGTCCCAGTCCTTCCTCGTGAGCCACCGCGTTCTGGACGATGATCGCCTTCACGCGCTCGGGATGGGCGAGGGCCAGGCGCATGCCGATCGGCCCGCCGTAATCCTGATGGTACAGCACGTAACTGCGCAATCCGAGTTGCTGGGTGAAATCATCCACGATCCCTGCCAAATGATCGAAGGTGTAGTGGAACGCGGTTGCGGGCGGGGCATCGCTTTCGCCGAAGCCCGGATAATCCGGCGCGACCAGATGGTAGCGATCGGCCAGCAGCGGAATCAGCGTCGCGAACATCCGCGACGACGAAGGGTATCCGTGCAGCAGCAGGATGGTCGGCGCATCTTTCGGGCCGGCCTCGCGGTAGAAGATCTTCAGCCCGTCGACGATGACCGTATGGTAGGTCGTCGTCGACGAGATCGATGGAACCGTTTGCGCGCGGGCGCCGCCCGCGGCTGACAAGACAGCCGCGGTCGCCGCGAGCATGGCGGTGGCGAGAACATGTTTCATGGATGCAACACCTGTTGCTTGGTGATCAAGGACGTCCGAATGGCAAAATCCGACATATCGGTGCAACAACCCCGCAGCGGCCGGCCTTGGCGGCCGCTGCGTTCGCGCACATGTAGCCACTTCCCGCAAGGCAACGGTAGCCGATAAGATCGGAAGGGCCCCTCTCGCTGGATGGAAGCCTTGACGATCTGGCGCCATCAAGACGCTGCCGGCATTCCCAGGGGGAGACAGGCATTTGGCATGCCGTTGCACGCATCGCTCGAACCCTTTCGACAAGCTGCCGCTTCCCTTGGGACATCAGGAGATCGTGATCACGAGCTTGCCGGTCACGTGCCCCGTGGCGCTGACTGCCTGCGCCTCCGCCGTTTGCTCGAGCGCAAAGGTCCGTTCCACGCGCAAACGGAACAGGCCCTCGGAACAAAGCCGAGCCACATCGGCAAGCAGCCGCTCGGGGTGTTTCGGAGGTCCATGAGAAAATTTCGCGCCGTACTGCTCGGCCGAAAAATCGGCGACGGAAAGAACGCGCAGGGGATCGTCGACGATGTCGATCAATTCCGGGATGATTCCCGAGCCGGCGAGATCGAGGGCTGCGTCCAAGCCCTCCGGCGCGAGCGCCCTGACGCGGTCCGCCAGGCCCGGTCCGTAGGTCGTCGGGATGGCGCCGAGCCCGCGCAGATAGTCATGGTTTCGCGCGCTCGCCGTGCCGATGACGGTCACCCCGCGCAGCCGAGCAGTCCGTCGAGCTCGCGCTGAAGGTTTGTTGCGATGGAGGTCGAAAACGCTTTAGCTTTCCTTTCGCTGCAACCGCCAACGAATTGGCGACTTAAGTGCTCAAACGACTGAAAGCGGATGACTTCAAAAGAGAAGAAAGCCGGTGAACGGCTGGAAAAGGTCAGAGCCTGAGCGCTCTGCACTTCGATCAAGCCACCAAGACTATCCCGCTCTGTCCGCAAGCAATCGCCGAATGGTCCTGCCGCCAACCTCGTTGGCGCGGCCGGTCAAAAAGCTTGAGCGTCAAGTCGTCTTCGCCTCCGCCTGCAGCAGCAGCAACAGGCAGCCGCTCAGGCGGTCTTCCATCTCCTGATCGTGGATCGACAGCGGTCCGGGATCGTTGAGGATGGCGTTGACCAGGGTTCCCAGCACCACCTGACAGCCAAAGGCGATGGCGCGCGTGTTCGCGGCCTTTGCCGTGCTGTCCATGGCCCGGAGCAGGGCAGGGGTGATCTCGGCCACGGCCGCGCCCGCCAGACGCTTGAAGGTAGTCCAGCGGTTCGGCCTGGTATCCTCGTGCTGCAGGGCCGCGCGCAATACGCCTTCATGGCTACGGCTCCAGGCGATCAGCCCGTGCACGAACAGCCGGCTGAGCCCGGCAAGATCGTGGTCCGGCAACGGCCGCTTTGGCGACAGCCGCGTCAGCCGGCCCTCGCCGTCGCGCGCAGCGAGTTCGATCAGGGCGTTGAAATAGGCCTCCTTGCTTTCGAACCGGCTGTAGAAGGCGCCGACGGTGGCGCCGACCTCGCTGCAAAGGGCTTCGATCGACAATTCGGCAAGGCTGCGGGTTCGCAGCATCTCGGCGCCGGCCTGCAGCAGCGCCAGGGTCATTTCGCGGCTGCGCTTCTGCCGCGAGCGGGTGACGCCCGGAAGGTCGAAATCTCCGGATCGGGGCTGCGGCATCGGAGGTTGCTCTGGAGGCGAATTAATCATAATGATAATTCGGATTATCTTATTGGGCAAGGCTGGCCACTGGCTCGTTTTGCCGCACGCGGCGAACCCCAGGGTCAACGGCGGTCGCAAGCCAGGGAGAGGACGCATGAGCGACAACAGCGCGGCACGGTTTGGCGGCAGCATCGGCCGCACCATCGCCGATTCCAAACCGTGGTGGCCGCCGGCGCCGCAGCCGCCCGCCAGCGCGCCCAACATCCTGGTGGTGCTGTTCGACGATGTCGGGTTTTCGGATTTCGGCTGCTACGGCTCGCCCATCAAGACGCCTGTCATCGACCGGCTGGCGGCGCAGGGGCTGCGCTACAGCGGCTTCCACACCACCGCGATGTGCTCGACCACGCGCGCGGCGCTATTGACCGGGCGCAACCACCATTCCGTCGGCGTCGGCTGCCTTGCGAATTTCGACAGCGGCTATCCCGGCTATCGCGGCAAGATCGCCCGCGAGGCCGGAACGCTCGCCGAAATGCTGAGGGCGCATGCCTATCGCAACTACATGGTCGGCAAATGGCATGTGACGCCGCTGACCGAAAGCGGCGCCACCGGGCCGTTCGACGGCTGGCCGCTGGGCCGCGGCTTCGACCGCTTCTACGGCTTTCTCGACGCCGAGACCGACCAGTACGCGCCGGAGCTGGTGTCGGACAACACCCACATCGATCCGCCCGGCAGCTATGCCAGTGGCTATCATTTGACGGCGGACCTGATCGACCAGTCGATCCGCTTCATCGCCGATCACATCGCCGACCGGCCCGATCTGCCCTGGCTGACCTGGGTCGCGCTCGGCGCCTGCCATGCGCCGCACCAGGCCCCCGCCGACATCATCAAGCCATACGACGAGGTGTTCGCACACGGCTGGGACGTCGAGCGCGAACAACGGCTGGCGCGCCAGAAGGCGCTGGGAATCGTGCCGCCGGAAACCAGGATGCCGGCGCGCAATGACGGCGTCAAAGCCTGGGACGAGCACAGCGATGACGAGAAGCGGCTGTTCACGCGGCTGCAGGCCGCCTATGCCGGCATGCTCGACCACGCCGACCGGCATCTGGCGCGGCTGATCGCGTTCCTTGAGAAGGCCGGAATCCGCGACAACACGCTGATCCTGGTGCTCTCGGACAACGGCGCCAGCCAGGAGGGCGGCCCGCTCGGCTTCGTCAATGCGATGGGGCCGTACAATTTCCGGCCGGAACCGATGCCGGAAAAGCTGCGGCGCATCGAGGACATCGGCGGTCCCGATTCGCACACCAATTTTCCGCATGGCTGGGCGATGGCGTCCAACACGCCGCTGCGCCGCTACAAGCAGAATACCCATGGCGGCGGCATCCGCGATCCCTTCGTGCTGTCGTGGCCGCAGCGGGTCGCGGCGCGCGGCGAACTGCGCCACCAGTTCGTTCACGCCAGCGACCTGGTGCCGACCCTGCTCGACCTGATCGGCGTCACGGCGCCGCCGGAGATCGCGGGCTGTGCGCAGATGCCGATCGAGGGCGAAAGCTTTGCCGGCTCGGTCGGCGATGCCACAGCACCTTCAAAATCCTCGCCGCAATATTTCGAGATGTTCGGACATCGCGGCATTTGGCAGGCCGGCTGGAAGGCGGTGGCCTATCATCCGCCGGGCACGCCGTTCGAAAACGACAAATGGGAGCTGTTTCATCTCGACCGGGATTTCTCCGAGGTCGACGACCTCGCGACAAAAGAACCCGAGCGGCTCGCCGCCATGATCAAGCTGTGGTGGCAACAGGCCGAAGCGCACAAGGTGCTGCCGCTCGACGACCGCTTTGCCCAGCGCTTTGCCGAGAACGCCGCCCGGTTCCAGGGCGAACGCAACCATTTCGTGTTCCACGCCGGCATGGGGCACGTGCCGACCGACGTCGCGCCGGACGTGCGCAGCCGCAGCTATACCATCGAGGCGGATGTCGAGATCGGCGATGCCGGCGCCGAGGGGGTCCTGATTGCCCATGGCGACGCCACCTCGGGCTACAGCCTCTATGTCAAGGACGGCCATCTGGTTCACGACCTCAATGTCGGGGGCGGCCATCAGATCGTCAGCTCCGGGTCCAGGATTCCCGCAGGCGCGCATCGGCTGGGCGTCCGCGTCGAACGGCTGCTGCGCGAGGCGCCGCCGGCCAAGGGAGCGCGCACCGGGGTCAGCGCCTATACGCTCTTGATCGACGGCGAGCCCTCAGGATCGCTGCAAACCGAATTCGGATTCCACAACCTGATCTCGTGGTCGGGCCTCGACATCGGCCGCGACCGCGGCAGCCCGGTGTCGCATTACGCGGCGCCGTTCGAATTCACCGGGCGGTTGCTGCGGGTCACGGTCGCCATGCACGACGACCAGAAGCTCGACGGCGACGGCATGGGCGATGCCGCGATGGCCAGGCAGTGAGACGATGGAACGTGACACCGCCATCTCAAAAGCTTGCCGTCCTTGCGAGGAGCGTCGTTGTCAGCCGAAGCCCGGCTTCGGGCGAAGGTAGAAGCGACGAAGCGATCCATCCCTTGCCCGGCTGCGCAGGCGCTCGCGCCGACGGCCTCGGCCAATCGGCGCTCACGGCGCGCGTCATTTTATCTTGTCATAGGCGGCGGCGAAGTCCGTCAGCGGCATCGGAATGGTGATGGTTTCCTTGGTGAGGTTCTGGAACGACACCTTCAGCTGCTTGCCCGATCGGAGCGCGGCCAAAAGGTCGGGCGGGATCGCAACGGCGGCGTAGCAGCCGCGGTTCTCGCAGGTCTGGATCTGCAAGTCGGCGGTCTTGCCGTCATCGACCTGCAATTTCGCGCCGCCGGGAAGATTGAGCCCGAGCGGCAGCTGCACCATGGCGACCGGCGCGTGGGTGTCGCTCGGCACGCGAATGTTGACCAGCACGATCAATTGTCCGGTCTTGCTGAGGATCGCGGTCTGCTCGATCGCGCATTCCAGCGGCGCCTCGCGGCTGGCGCTGGAGCATCGCGCGGCCCAGCCGGGCGGGGGAGCGGCGGCGGCCGCGGCCGCGGGGTCGGCCGCCGGCGCTGCCGGCGTCGCCTGTGCCGCATGCGGCGCGGGTTTGGGTTTTGCCGGCGGCTGGGCGTGGCCGGCGCCAAGCAAAGCGAAAACCGTGATGGCCGTGAACGCGGACTTGAGGGAGAATTTCACCGATGCGGCTCCGGGATGAGGGGCCTCCCGGATGTGACGGCGCGCCGTCAAAGTCAAGCTATTCGGCGGCCTGCTTGATCGCGCCATGCCCGCCCTCGGGCATGTCCTGATCGGCATTGGGAGATCGTCCCCAGCCTGCGAACGCGATCGAGAGCCGGTCGAGATAGAGATAGATCACCGGCGTGGTGAACAGGGTCAGCGCCTGGCTGACGATCAGGCCGCCGACCATGGCATAGCCCAGCGGCTGGCGGATTTCCGATCCGGTGCCGGTGCCCAGCATCAGCGGCACGCCGCCGAGCATGGCGGCCATCGTGGTCATCATGATCGGGCGAAACCGCAGCAACGCCGCCTGCCGGATTGACTGCTCCGGCGTCATGTGCTCGTCGCGCTCGGCCGAGATCGCGAAATCGACCATCATGATGCCGTTCTTCTTGACGATGCCGATCAGAAGAATGATGCCAATCAGGGCGATCAGGCTGAAATCGTATCCGAACAGCATCAGGATCGCGAGCGCGCCGACGCCGGCCGAGGGCAGTGTCGACAGGATGGTGAGCGGATGAATGTAGCTCTCGTAGAGGATGCCGAGGATCAGGTAGACCACCACCAGCGCGGCCAGGATCAATAGCGGCACGGTGCCGAGCGACTGCTGGAACGCCTGCGCGGTGCCCTGGAAGCTCGAATTGACCGTGGCGGGGGCGCCGAGTTCGACCACGGCGTGCTGGATCGCCGCGGTCGCCTGCCCGAGCGCGACGCCCTGGGCGAGGTTGAAGCTGATGGTGATCGCCGGAAACTGGCCCTGGTGGCTGATCGAGAGCGAACGCACCGGCACGCTGGTCCAGGTCGCGAACGTCGCCAGCGGCACCTCCTCGCCGGTCAGCGGCGACTTGATGTAGAGCTTGTTGAGGGTGTCGAGGTTGCCCTGCAGTTCGGGCAGGATCTCCAGGATCACGTGGTAGCTGTTGAGCTGGGTGAAATACTGGGTGACCTGGCGCTGGCCGAACGCGTCGTACAGCGTGTCGTCGATCAATTGCGGCTGGATGCCGTAGCGCGAGGCAGTGTCGCGGTTGATCTTCAGCTCCAGCGTGGTGCCTTGCGACTGCTGGTCGGTCGCGACGTCGCGCAACTCGGGCAGGGTCTTCATGGTGTTCAGGATCTTTGGCGCCCACTCGGTCAACTCGTCGAGGTTGGCATCCTGCAGCGTGTATTCGAACTGGGTGCGGGTCGGCCGGCCGCCGAGCCGGACGTCCTGGGCGGCCTGCATGAACAGCCGGGCGCCCTCGACCTTGTCGAGCTTGGGGCGCAGCCGGGCGATGATCTGCTGGGCGCTGGCGTCGCGCTCGTCGCGCGGCTTCAGGGTGATGAACAGGTTGCCGTTGTTGCCGGCCCTGCCGCTGCCGCCGATCGCCATCGCCACGCTGGCGACGTCGGGGTCGGCCTGCACGATCTGGCCGAGAGCCTCCTGCCGGCGCTTCATCTCGACAAAGGAAACGTCCTGTCCGGCCTCCGAAGTGGCGGTGATCAGGCCGACGTCCTGCTGCGGAAAGAAGCCCTTGGGAATGATGACGAACAGGTAGACCGACAATGCCAGGGTGGCGAAGAAGATCACCAGCGTGGTCAGGCGCCAGCGCATCGCCAGGTCGAGGCCGCGCTCATAGCCGCGCAGCATCGCGTCGAAGCCGCGCTCGCTCCACTGATAGAACCGGCCGTGCCGGGTTTCGCTGTGGACGCGCAGGAAGCGCGACGCCATCATCGGCGTCAGCGACAGCGACACCACCATCGACACGAAGATGGTCATCGCCAGCACCACCGCGAATTCGCGGAACAGCCGTCCGATGATGCCGCCCATCAACAGCAGCGGAATCAGCACCGCGACCAGCGAAATGCTGATCGACACGATGGTGAAGCCGATCTCGCTGGCGCCCTTGTAGGCCGCGGCCAGCGGTCTTTCGCCTTCCTCGATGTAGCGGGTGATGTTTTCCAGCATCACGATGGCATCGTCGACCACGAAGCCGACGGCGATGGTCAGCGCCATCAGCGACAGGTTGTCCAGGGTATAGCCGAACACCCACATCAGCGCGCAGGCGCCGAGCAGGGCCAGCGGCACGGTGACGGCCGGAATCACCGTGGCCCAGAAACTGCGCAGGAAGATGAAGATCACCATGACGACCAGCGCGATGGTAATGAGCAGCGTAAACTGGACGTCGGCGACCGCGGCGCGAATGGTCTGGGTGCGGTCGCTGATCACTTCGATCTTGATCGCCGGCGGAATCGCCGCCACCAGCCGCGGCAAGGTCGCCTTGATCTTGTCCACGGTGTCGATGACGTTGGCGCCGGGCTGCTTGTAGACCACCAGGAACACGCCGCGCTTGCCGTTGGCCCAGGCCGCCTGCTTGGCGTCCTCAGGGCCGGTGACGGCCTTGCCGATATCGCGGATCCGCAACGGGCCGCCATTGCGGTAGGCGACGATGACGTCGTTCCAGTCCTTGGAATCCAGCATCTGGTCGTTGGCGTAGATGGTATAGGCGCGGGTATCGCCGTCGATATTGCCCTTCGGCGCATCGACCGTGGCGATGGAGATGACGTTGCGGACGTCCTCCAGCGACAGGCCCTTGGCGACCAGCTTGGCCGGATCGACCTGGACCCGGACCGACGGCTTCTGCTGGCCGCCGATCGTGACCTGGGCGACGCCGGAAATCTGGCTGATCTGCTGGGCGAGCTGAGCATCGACCGCGTCGCTCACCGTCGTCAGCGGCAGCGAGTCCGACGACGCCGACAGCAGCAGGATCGGCAAGTCGGCCGGGTTGACCTTGCGGTAGGTTGGCGGCGAAGGCAGGTTTTTCGGCAGCTGGCCGCTGGCGGCGTTGATGGCGCCCTGCACGTCGTTGGCTGCGCCATCGATGCTGCGGTTGAGGTCGAACTGGATGGTGACCGCGGCCGTGCCGAGATAGCTCGTCGAAGTCATCTGGGCGATGCCGGGAATCTGGGCGAACTGCCGCTCCAGCGGCTGCGCCACCGAGGAGGCCATGGTTTCCGGACTGCCGCCCGGCAATGTCGCGGTGATCTGGATGGTCGGGAAGTCGACCTGCGGCAACGGCGCCACCGGCAGCAGGGGGTAGGCGACCAGGCCGACGAACAGAATGCCGGCCATCAGCAGCGAGGTGCCGATGGGGTAGCGGATAAAGGGCGCCGAGATCCCGTCGCTCATTCCTGACGGACCTTCGGCTGGGCCGGATCCGTGCTCGCCACCGCCGTGCTGACAAGGGTTCCGGGCTGGACCTTGTACTGGCCCGCCGTGATCACCTGCTGCCCCGGTGACAGGCCGTCATCGACCACCGAACGTCCGTCGATCGATTGGCTGACCTTGATCTTGTGCAGTTCGGCCTTGTTGTCCTGGTTGACGACATAGGCATAGAGGCCGTCCGTCGAGTGCTGGATCGCATCGTCCGGAACGACCGTGGCATCCTTCAGCGTCTTCAGCAGAAGCCGCGTCGAGACCGACTGGCCCGGCCACAAGGCGTGGTTCTTGTTTTCGAACAGCGCCTTCAGCCGGATGGTGCCGCTCGAAGTGTCGACCTGGTTGTTGACCACCGACAGGGTGCCTTCCGCCAGCGGCTTCTTGCCGTCGGTGGTGATCGCGATCACCTTGGCCGGCTGAACCGCCTGGGCCTCGGCGATATAGGGCAGTTGCTCTTCCGGCGCGGTGAAAATCACGGCAATCGGCTCGACCTGGGCGACCGTCACGATGCCGGTCTGGGTCGCGGCGTTGACGATGTTGCCGAGGTCGACCTGGCGAAGCCCGGCGACGCCTGGGATCGGCGACTTGATGGCGGTGTAGTCGAGCTGGGTCCGGGCGTTGAAGATGGCGGCCTCGTCGGCCGCGATCTGCGCCGTCAATTGCTGCACGGTCGAGTGCTGGGTATCGAGCTGCTGCCTGGTCGCGAACTCGCCGAGCTGGGTGTAGCGCTGCAGATCCAGGTTGGCGTTGGCCAGATTGGCCTCGTCCTGCGCCTTCTTGGCCACCGCCTGATCGAGCGCCGCCTGGTAGGGCCGCGGATCGATCTCGACCAGCAGGTCGCCCTGCTTGACCATCTGGCCTTCCTTGAAGGCGATCTTGTCGATCTGGCCGTCGACTCGGGTCCGTACCAATACGGTGTAGAAGCCCTGCACGGTTCCAAGCCCGGTCAGATAGACCGGAAAGTCGGCCTTCTCGACCGGCGCGGTGGTGACGCGGACGGCGTTGCGGGCCGACTTTTGCGCCGGGTTGGCCGCCGTCGCCCTGTTGTCGCCGTGGAATCGCTGCCAGCCGTAAAATCCCCCCACCCCGAGGGCCGCGATCAGCACAATCCAGCGGATGATTCGAGATTTGGTCATTTGGACTCGTGAGCTCGCGGCGATGCAGGGCAGGCTAAGCGCAAAACGACGTGCGGGACGTTAAAATGGGTTCCCGGGCTTGCAGATATAATATGCATGCACTTTATGTGTAAACACACTATCAATTGAGAATTCTAAACTATTGGAAAGCTTCGGGAACCGCTACTGTCAATGACCCTGGACCTGCAACGCCAGCTGATTGCACAACTTGTCGAAAGTTCGCGGCTGTTGCGCAATTATATCGATCACCGCGCCAAGGGTCACGGCTCGACCCGCGCGCAGTGGATTGTGCTTTTCCGCCTGCGAGAGCAGGAGGGATTGTCCCAGGTCGACCTGGCCGATGTGCTCGAATTGCAGCCGATCTCGCTGGTGCGGCTGCTCGACCGGCTGGTCGAACACGGCCTGCTGGAGCGGCGGCACGATCCCAGGGACCGGCGTGCCAACCGGCTGTTCCTCACCGCCAGCGGCCGCCGTCTGGTCGACGATCTCGACGGTCTGCGCGATTCCATTGCCGCCGAGGTGCTGCACGACGTTCCGTCGGCCTCGATCCAGACCAGTCTCGAAACGCTCCGGGACATCAAGGATCGCATCAAGCTCCTTGCCGAGCCCGGCCACATCGCCGCCAAATAGGCCATCGTTCGGGTCGCATGACCCAGCCTCGCCGCGCGCCGGCTCGTGCCGCGCTCATTTTTTATCGATCTAAACCCGATACGCCTTGGTTGTAACCGCGGTGGGCGCGGTTCATATGGCGGCGCGAACCATGCTTGCGGCCCTGCTGCCGCGCCCAACCAGTCAGGACTGCACAATGGACGAACTGAACGGACGCATGATCGCCTGCCAGCTCCTGGTCGCCGGCCTGATCGCGCGCGTCGCCAGCAATTCGCCGGATCCGCTGCGATTTCTCACCGACTTTCGCGACGAGATCAAAGCCGTTGTGAAGGGCGTCAACATCGCCGGAACACAAGACACCGATCGCGTGCGGTCGACGGCGCAGCAAACCGTCGATGAGCTGTTTTCGCTGATGAAGCCGCCCAGCGTCGATTGATCGATGCCGGCCGGAGCGTGCCGATAAGCCTTGTCCGGCAGCGGTTTTGTGCGCCAGTTTAGAACGCTTACAGTCTGTGTTCTAAAACGATTTCAAGCCATCGATTTAGAATCGTTTTGATCTGGATGGATTCAAGCATCCCGAAGCCGTCATCGCATTGACCCGGATTCTCGCGCTCGATACCAAGCCATCAATGTCTCGACGCAGACACAACTGCGTGAGGCAATTGAAATTCGGCTAAGGGGCGCGCGTAATGAATCAGTCAAGGACACCGAGGTCGCTGCGTGCGGGCGCGGCGATCAACTCGGTCGGCGAAACCTTCGACGGCTATTGCGGCCGAAAGGTCTCCGCCGTCGCCGGCATGATGGCGGTCGCGACGTTATCCGGCGCCGAAGCGCAGCAATCGAACCTGCCGCCGGTGACGGTCGATGCCCCGGCCGCCCGCCCGCGTCCTGCTGCAACCAAACCTTCTCCGGATCAGATCAAGGCGCGCGATGCGCTGCGCCGCGCCGCGCGCCGTTCGCAGCCCGCGCCGGTCGCGGCGGTGCCGTTTCCCAACGCCGGCGGGCTCGGCGCCGACCGCAACCCCTATGCGGATGCAGCGGCGCCCTACAAGGTCGATCACCTGCAGGCCTCAGGCAAATTCCCGGAGCCGCTGTTGAATACGCCGAAGACCGTCACCGTGCTCAGCAAGGAAGTGCTGGCAGACGAAAACGCCACGTCGCTGAAGCAGGCGGTGCTGAACACCGCCGGCGTGACACTCGGCACCGGCGAGGGCGGCAACGCCTTCGGTGACCGGTTTTTCGTCCGCGGCTTCGACACCCGCAACGACGTCTTTATCGACGGCGTCCGCGACTTCGGCGTCAGCGTCCGCGAGAATTTCTTCACCGAGCAGATCGAGATCCTGCGCGGACCCGGCTCGTCGTTCGCCGGGCGCGGCACCACGGGGGGTGCGATCAATATCGTCACCAAGCAGGCGACCACCGATAAATCATTCTACAACATGGACACGACGTACGCGAGCGACAACACCAAGCGCGTCACGCTCGACGTCAACCAGGTGATCAGCCCGACATTGGCGATTCGCGCCGGCGGCCTTTTCCAGGATGCAGGCGTTGAAGGCCGGAGCTTTACCACCGACGATCGCGGCGGCGGCTTTGCGGCGTTGACCTGGAAGCCGGTTGACGCGGTGAAGGTGACCGCGGACTACGTTCACACCGACATTCACGGATTGCCGGACTTTGGCGTGCCGTACCTGCGGACGGGACCCACCAACGCCCTCGGCCAGTACACCACCACCGCCGGCGGCCCGGCCCCGGAGTTTGGCGTCAATCGCGATAATTTCTACGGCTTCGTCAATCGCGATTTCTTCGAGGTCCATCAGGATATCGCCACGGTCAACACCGAAGTAAAGATCACTCCCGACCTGACATTTAGCGACAAGGTTCGAGGCTCGGAGTCGTTGCTGAATTACATCGGCACGATTCCGGAGTCATCCAACGTTGTGGCGAACACGCTGACCGCCAACACGCTGAGCCGCTATCAGCCAACGGACGTCGTCGCCAACCAGAGCGAGTTCACCTACAAGTTCGATGCCGGTGACTGGCATCACACGGCGGTCGCCGGCGTCGAGGTCTCGCGCGAAACTTCCAGTATCGATACATATACCGGGCTCACCTCGGAAGCATCCGGTGCCGCGTTCAACAGCAGCGGGGCGCCAACCAACGTCAGCATCACCAACCCGCAATACACGTTCGCGCCGTTCTCGACCACGCCCGCGCTGACGGGGAAGCCGACGCAAATCGCGATCGATACCACAAGCGGATATCTGCTGGATTCCGCCAATTACCGCGACCTGGTCATCCTCAACGGCGGCGTTCGCCTGGACGACTATGGCATCAAAGCCAGTGGCTTCGGCACATCGGGCTCGGTCGCGGGCGTATTTGGTTCGCAGGCCGCGCAGTTTGACATGCCGAACTTCAATCTGGGGCTCACGCTGAAGCCGCTGCCGATTACCAGCGTCTATGTGGCCTATGCGACGTCGTCGGACCCGGTAGGCTCCGAGTTCGACGGCACCAGCGCGGCGTATGGCGGGCTTGCGCCGAACATCAACGGTGGCTCGAACCAGATTTTCGGGCCGATGAAGAACTCGGCGATCGAGGTCGGCAACAAATGGGAACTGTTCGATCGCCATCTGCTGGTGTCCGGCGCACTGTTCCAGACCGATGTCACCAATGCGCGTGAGTCGGTGAACGTCACCTCGAAAGCGAACCAGACGGCGGCTTGCCCCTATAATGTTTCGATAGGCGGCACGCAGCCCTGCATCAGCGCCGGCGCAGCCTATCAGATCCGCGGCATCGATCTGGAAGTTACCGGCAAGATCACCGACAAATGGAGCGTGTTCGGCGGCCTGGTGCTGATGAAGTCGGAGGTGACGAAGTCGCTGGTTCCCCCGGCCGACCCCGCTTTGTACACGACAAACGTAGGCCTGCCGCTGGCCAACATCGCCAATCAGTCGTTCAGCCTGCTCAGCAAATACCAGATCGACGACCGGTGGGAGGTTGGCGGACAGGCGGTCTATCGTTCGGCGATGTACGGCGGCACCTTGCTTGCGGCAAACCAGGGCACCTCGCTGCCGAGCTTCTGGCGTTTCGACAGCTTCGCGGAGGCCAAGATCGACAAGAACTGGACGGCGAAGCTGTTCGTCAACAACATCTTCAACAAGCTCTATTACACCGCGTTTTATCAAAGTGCGGCGCCGTTCACGCTGGAAGCCCCTGGCCGCACCGTGGCGGTGGTTCTTTCAGCGAGGTACTGATCGAAGGAACTGGCGCGATGTTGATCTGCGTTCCCGACGTGCTGAGCAAGGACGATGTGGCGCAGTTCCGCCGCATCATGGACCGTTGCGCCTGGGAAGACGGCCGTTCCACCGCCGGGGCGCAATCGGCTCTGGTGAAAAAAAACCAGCAATTGCCGCCGGACAGCGAAACGGCGCGCCAGCTCGGCCACCGCGTCGTCTCGGCGCTGACCGCCAATCCGAGGTTCATCTCGGCCGCGGTGCCGCTGCAGATCTTTCCGCCGCTGTTCAACCGCTATGCCGCCGCCGACGGGCACCATTTCGGCATTCACGTCGACAACGCCGTGCGCGGCGATCACCTGACCGGGCTGCGGATCCGGACCGATTTGTCGGTCACGCTGTTCCTATCCGAACCCGACGAATATGAGGGTGGCGAACTGGTGGTCGAGGACAGCTACGGTTCCCATGAAATCAAGCTGCCGGCCGGCGATCTCGTACTTTATCCTGCGTCTAGTTTGCATATGGTCACCCCGGTCACGCGAGGCCTGCGGGTTGCGTCTTTTTTCTGGCTGCAGAGCATGATACGAGATGCCCACGCCCGCAGCCTGGTTTTCGACCTCGACACCGCAATTCAGGCGCTGGTGCAGCGCCTTGGGCGAGATGACCCTGAAACGGTCAAATTGACCGGTATCTATCACAATCTGATCCGCACCTGGGCTCAAGTATGAACATGAGAATTTTTCGGGCGACATCTGCTGCAATCCTGGCGCTGGCACTGCTGTCGCCATCGGCGCCTTCGCGGGCGCAACAGAACGCGGCGGCTGTGCCTGCAGCCCAGGCTCAGGCCGCACCGGCGGCATCGGCCCCCGCCGTGTCCGCTCCGACACCGCCGACTTCGGCCGACGCAGCCGCGGATGCTGCCGCCAGGCCACTGAAATCGACCGCCGTTGCGATGCATGAACTGTCGCCCTGGTCGATGTTCATGTCGGCGGATGTGCTGGTCAAGGCCGTGATGATCGGGCTGGCGTTCGCCTCGCTGGTGACATGGACCATCTTCATCGCCAAGATATTCGAGCTGTCGCTGGTGCAGCGCCGGCTGCGCGCGGCGCTGCGCAAGATCGGCGATGCCCGGTCGCTGGCGGAGGCCCAGTTCGCGCTGGGCGCAAAGGACAGCGTGCTGTCGGCATTGCTGGCGGCGGCGATGCGCGAGGCGCGGCTGTCGGCGGGAATTTCCGGCGATGCCGGCATCAAGGAGCGGGCGGCGTCGAGCTTCGCCGAGATCGTGCGCGCCGAAGCGCGTCGGGTCCGGCTCGGCATGGGACTGCTCGCCACCATCGGGGCGACCTCGCCATTCGTCGGGCTGTTCGGCACGGTGTGGGGCATCATGAACAGCTTCATCGGCATCTCGAAATCGCAGACCACCAACCTGGCGGTGGTCGCGCCGGGCATCGCCGAGGCACTGCTCGCCACCGCCCTCGGCCTGGTGGCGGCGATCCCGGCGGTGATCATCTACAATCATTTCGCCCGCGTCACCAAGGGATACCTCGAACTGGTCGGCCGGTCGTCGGGCGCTGCAGCGCGGCTGCTGTCGCGCGATCTGGACCGCAGCCATGTCAGCACGCATTCGCGCGCGGCGGAATAGGCGATGGGCGCATCAATCGCGGACAGCGACCTCGACGACGACGGCGATTTTTCCGAAACGCACGAGATCAACGTCACCCCGTTCATCGACGTCATCCTGGTTCTCCTGATCATCTTCATGGTGGCGGCGCCGCTGTCGACCGTCGATCTTCCGATCGACCTGCCGTCGTCGACCGCCACCCCGCAGAAGAAGCCGGACAAGCCGACCTATGTCAGCATCAAGCCGGACCTCGCGCTGGCGATCGGAGAAACCCCGGTCAAGCGGGTCGATCTGGTGCGTTCGCTGGACGCCATGGCCGACGCCAGCAAGGACCGCTATATCTTTCTGCGCGCCGACCGCACCGTGCCCTACGGCGAAATGATGGACGTGCTGGAAATCCTGCGCGTCGGCGGCTACACCAAGATCAAACTGGTGGCGCTCGAAGGCGTTGCCGATGCGGCCCAGTCGCCGCCGGTGCCCGAAACCCCGAAACCTTGAGCGGCGGCAATCGCGCGATGCCCGACCTCGACAGCGAGCAGAAGCCGTCCCGGCGGCTGTGGATCCTGGCAGCGGTAGCCGCGCTGGCGCTGCACCTCGGCGGCGCCGCGCTGGCGCTGGCGCATCTGCGGATCGCCGATTCCGACGAATCCCTGGGCGCCGCCGGCACCGAAATTGCGATCGAGATGACGTCGCCGCGCGTCGAGGACAGCGATCTGCCGGCCGGACCCGACGCCGATGCGTCGGTGGCGACCCCGGCACTGGCCGAACAGAAGGCCGTGGTCAAGGATACCGAATTACCCAAGGAGAAGCCGACCGAGACCGAGGATCCGGACCGGGTCGTGACCACCAACGAGCCGAAGCAACCCAAGCAAGACGATCCCGAGCAGGCCAAGGTGCAGACCAGCGCGTCGATGGAGTCGGTGGCGCAGGAGGCGACGGCGCGGCAGAACCTGGAAAACTCCCGCGAAAGCCAGACCGCGGCGGCTCCCCAGCAGGGCATCGGCAAGGATACCGGCAAGCTGACAGAGAAATGGAGCCATCAGCTCAGCGCCTATCTCAATCTTCACAAGCGATATCCCGAGGTGAAAAACCCGAGGGCGGCAAAGGTCAAGGTCAACTTCGTGCTCGACCGGCTGGGTCACGTCGTCTCCGTCAACGTCGTGCAGGGATCCGGCGATACCGCCTATGACGAGGCCGCGCTGTCCATGGTCCGCCGATCCGATCCGCTGCCGCGGCCGCCGCCGGTGGTGGCGGACGAGGGACTGAGCTTCACCGTCGACGTGGTGTTTCAGAAGGGCAAGAGCTGACGGATTGGCGCTCTCGCATGCGGTGAGGCCGCAGCCCTCGATTCGGCAGGAACCGGCTCAAGCGCTTGCGCCAGGCCGTCGAAGCTGGCGGCGATCGCAAGCGACCATCAGCGCCAAATATAGCGAATACCGACATAGACCACGACCAGGCAGGCGAATATCAGGGCAACCGGCAACCGGGGTTTTGCCGGTGGCCCACCCGGGGTCTGGCGCCGCGGAGGCGGCCGCTTGAAGGCGGTGACATTGTCGCTAATGGGGTCGCTGGCTTGGGCTTTGACATCGGGCGCCGTGCCCGCGCCGCCCATCTCGCCATAATAGCTTCGGTAGATCAGTTGGATGGTGGCGTCGGTGGCCGCGGCCTCGGGCATCTGCTTGAGCAGCGCCTGGTAGCTGGCGAGGAAGGTCTGGGCTTCGGCGGGCAGGGTCGAGGCGCCATTGAGCTTGGCCATCATTTTCCATGTCGCAAAATCGGCGCGGGCCTTGGTGTCGGCCCGTCGCGCGATCAACATGTCAGCAGCTCTGATCAAGGTGGCCTCAGCTCTTCTCGGCGGTCAACCCTACACGTTGCCGGTCACCACGAGTAGTAGCCGGATCACATAGCCGGTCGCCGCCCGCAGTATCGCCGAAATAACATCAAGATTTAGACCGAACTGGCTGCCGACAACAGGCAGAAGAATCAGGATTCCGATCAGGATCAGCATCCCATAGGGTTCCAGCCGGGACAGCGGCATAGCCAGCACGTTGGGCAGCAAGCCCACCGCGACCCGCCCGCCATCCAGTGGCGGGATCGGAAGCATGTTGAAGATCGCCAGCACGACGTTGATCAAGAGGGCGTTTTTGAGGTTGTCGGCGACCCACGAAGCGGCGTTGTCGGGCAGGTAATTGACGAGGTGGAAAGCCGCCGCCGCCACCAGCGCCAGGGCGATATTGGTGGCAGGCCCGGCCAGCGCCACCCAGACCATGTCGATCCGCGGTTGCCGCAAGGCGCGGAAATTCACCGGCACCGGCTTGGCATAGCCGAACAGGAACGGCGAATGCGACAAGAGCAGCATCGCCGGCAAGATCAGGGTTCCGAATGGATCGATGTGCTTGAGGGGATTGAAGCTGACGCGACCGCGTTCCCAGGCGGTGTTGTCGCCGAAATGGTGTGCCACGAAACCGTGGGCGGCCTCATGGAAGGTGATGGCGATGACCAGCGGCAGGACCCAGACCGATACGTCGTAGAGGGTGGTATTTGCGGGCAACCGGGGATCCCCTTTGGGTTTTCATTGGTGGATGACGCTAGCACGGATTGGTTGAGGCATGGCCGGCCTTGCGGGAGCCGACCCGTGCGGGCATCGATCGCTCGCCCGCGGCTTCCGACCAATACGCCTTCCCGGACCATATGTTCCCGCCGACACTCGATCGCGCGGTTCTGGCGCCCGTTCAATAGGTCGCACGGCCACCGGATATGTCGAACACCGCCCCGGTGGAGAATGCGCAATCCTCCGAAGCCAGCCACGCCACCATCGCGGCGAGCTCTTCCACCAGGACAAAACGTCCTTTCGGAATTTTGGACAGCATGAAGTCGATGTGCTGCTGCGTCATCTGGTCGAAGATCGCGGTTCTGGCCGCGGCGGGGGTCACGGCGTTGACGGCGATCTCATAGCTCGCGAGTTCCTTGCCGAGCGATTTGGTCAGCGCGATCAGGCCGGCCTTGGAGGCGGAATAATGAGCCGCATTGGGATTGCCTTCCTTGCCGGCGATCGAGGCGATGTTGACGATGCGTCCATAGTTCTGACCGATCATGGCCGGCACGATCGCCTTGCAGCAGATGAAGGGGCCGTCGAGGTTGATGCGCAGCACCTTGCGCCATTCCTCGAGGTCGGTGTCCCATACCGTCTTGTTGATGCCGGCGATGCCGGCATTGTTGACCAGAATGTCGATCTTGCCGAATGCCTTCAGCGTGGCGTCCCTGGTCGTTTCGACCGCCGCCAGGTCCGAGACGTCGACCTTGAACGCGGTGACGCCTTCGCCGATTTCCCTGGCGGTTTTTTCGGCGAATGGCTGGTCGTGGTCCCAGATCGCGACCCTGGCGCCGGAGGCCACGAAGCGCTCGGTGATCGCGCGGCCGAACCCCTGGGCGCCGCCGGTGACGACGGCGCAGCGGCCGTTCAGATCGATCTTGTTCATGGCAAACTCCTATAATCCGGTTTGGAACGATTTTTCATTCGTCAGTACGGGATGGGCCGAAGGACCAGACCGCGGATGTGCAATTGCAGATCGGGGATTCTCGAACTTCCGGGTTCACTCGCGGAGCCCGTCGTCGGGCCGGCCAGAGACCGGATCCGCAGGCTCGCGCCCCTGAATGAGGAAGCTGTTGCTTGATGCCTTACAGCGTCCAGCCGCCATCGATGATGTGGGCGACGCCGGTCGTGAACGAGCTTTCGTCGCTGGCGAGATAGACGGCAAGCGAGGCGATCTCCTCGGCGGTCCCCAGGCGTCCCATCGGCTGCCGGCTGACGAACATCTCGCGGCCGCCCGGACCGGCCGCCGCGGCGCGGTTCAGCATCGACGGGGTTTCGATGGTGCCCGGACAGATGCAGTTGCAGCGGATGCCCCTGGTGATGAAGTCGGTGGCGACCGCGCGGGTCAGGGCGGCGACCGCCGCCTTGGTCGCGCCATAGACATAGCGGTTGGGGGCGGCCTTGAAGACGCCGGCTGCCGAGGAGATGTTGACGATCGAGCCGCGGCCGGCCTCCAGCATGTCCGGTAGAAATCCCCTGATCGTCCGGTGCATCGACTTGACGTTGAGGTCGAACGAAAAATCCCACTCCTCGTCGGAGCATTCCAGCACGGTGCCGTGATGCACGAAGCCGGCGGCGTTGAGCAGGATGTCGACCCTGCCGACCCGCCTGGCCATCGCCGCCACCGCGGAACTGTCGCGCACATCGAGCCGCGCCACCTCGGTGACGCCGTCCCTTGCGAGCAGCGCCAGGCCGTTCTCGTCGATGTCGGTGGCAAACACGCTGGCGCCCTCGCGCGCGAATGCCACGGCGCAGGCGCGGCCGATTCCCACGGCGGCCGCGGTTACGAATGCGCGCTTGCCCTTGAGGCGGTCTGACATGTGGTTCTCTCCGGTCAATTGATCGTCGGAATTTTTTCGGCCAAACGCGGGCTCGACCTGCGTGCTATCTTCTTTGAGGAAGGATGGATCGCCGGGCCGACCCCGGCAATGACGGTTCGGATCAACCTAGTGCAGTGATTTCGAAGTTCGAATCATTTCGTCATTCCGGGGCGCGCGTAACGCGCGAAGCGCGGCGCGAGCGCGCCCGGAATCCAAAACCACTGCAGGGGCTATGGACTCCGGGCCCGCACTCCGGCCGGCTATGGCCGGCCCGAACACATCCCGGAATGCCGAAAGATGGATCGCTTCTTCCCATAAGATCGATTTCATGGCATCGCTCCACTAATGATTATGCCGCGCGGTGCCGACGCGGCCGGCGATGTCGTGATAGCGGGTCGCGAACTCCATGCAGGCCCCGGTGGCCTGCTGGCCGACGGTGGAGCGATAGAGCTCCTGCCAGGGCGTCTGGTTGGCCGGATAGGGGAAGCCGCCCTTGGCCTTCAGTTCGGCGCGGCGCCGCTTCAGCTCCTCGTCGGAGATCAGGATGTCGGCGCTGCCCTTGTTGAGATCGATGCGGACCCGGTCGCCGGTCTTGAGGATGGCAAGGCCGCCGTCGGCGGCGGCTTCCGGCGTCGCGTTCAGGATCGACGGCGAGCCCGAGGTGCCGGACTGGCGGCCGTCGCCGATACAGGGCAGGGACAGGATGCCGCGCTTGATCAGTGCGGCCGGCGGCTGCATGTTGACGACCTCGGCGCCGCCGGGATAGCCGATCGGGCCGGTGCCGCGCACGAACAAAATGCAGTGCTCGTCGATCTCGAGCGCGGGATCGTCGATCCGGTCGTGATAGTCCTCCGGGCCCTCGAACACGATGGCGCGTCCCTCGAAGGCATTCGGATCCCCGGGGTTGACCAAATAGCGGTCGCGGAATTCCTTCGAGATCACGCTGGTCTTCATGATCGCGGAATCGAACAGGTTGCCGCGCAACACCAGGAAGCCGGCGTCCTTCAGCAGCGGCTTGTCGTAACTCCAGATCACGTCGCCGTCGGGTTTGGAGGCGTTGCGGCAGTTCTCGCCCATGGTGTGGCCGTTGACGGTCATGGCGTCCTCATGAATGCGCCTGGCCTGCATCAACTCGCGCACCACGGCCGGCACGCCGCCGGCGCGATGATATTCCTCGCCGAGGTAGAAGCCGGCCGGCTGCATGTTCACCAGGAGCGGAATGGCATGGCCGTAGGTCTGCCAGTCGTCGATCGACAGTTCGACGCCGACATGGCGGGCCAGCGCATTGATATGGATCGGGGCATTGGTCGAGCCGCCGATCGCCGAATTGACCACGATGCAGTTTTCAAAGGCCTGTCGGGTCAGGATGTCGGACGGCTTGAGGTCCTCCCAGACCATGCCGACAATGCGGGTGCCGGTCTCATAGGCGATCTGGCCGCGCTCGCGATAGGGCGCCGGGATCGCGGCGCAGCCCGGCAGCGACATGCCCAGGGCTTCGGCCAGCGAATTCATGGTGGAGGCGGTACCCATGGTGTTGCAGTGGCCGACCGACGGCGCCGACGAGGCCACGATGTTCATGAACTCCTCGTAGTCGATCTCGCCCGCGGCAAGGCGCTCGCGGGATTTCCACACCACGGTGCCCGAGCCCGAGCGCTCGCCGTTGAACCATCCGTTCAGCATCGGCCCGCCGGACAGCACGATGGCCGGCAGATTGACGGTCGCCGCCGCCATCAGGCAGGCCGGCGTGGTCTTGTCGCAGCCCGTGGTCAGAACCACGCCGTCCAGCGGATAGCTGAACAGGATCTCGACCAGTCCAAGATAGGCGAGGTTGCGATCCAGCGCCGCCGTCGGGCGCTTGCCGGTCTCCTGGATCGGATGCATCGGGAATTCCATGGCGATGCCGCCGGCGGCGCGGATTCCCTCCCGGACCCGATGGGCCAATTCGAGGTGATGCCGGTTGCATGGCGACAGGTCGTTGCCGGTCTGCGCGATGCCGATGATCGGCTTGCCGGATTGCAGCTCATGCCGGGTCAGCCCGTAATTGAGGTAGCGCTCGAGATACAGCGCGGTCATCGCCGGGTTGTGAGGGTCGTTGAACCACTCGCTGGAACGGAGTTTGCGTCGGGTGGTCCCGGTAAGCGGCTTGTTCATGGTTTCTCCCGCAGCGCACACGCCTTATTTTTGTGCGAAATGTTCATGGTGGCTGCCGATGTTTGCATGTCACCGCCTTGTCCGCAACGTCGGCGCCGGCCGGAAATCAATGCGACTTTGATCCAACGACATCGCCGGAAAAGTCTGGTAAGACCGCGGTCAAACAAGGGATGACCGGCGCTTCGGCCGCCGGACTCATGCGTTTCGGGGAGGTTTTGTATGTCGTCGGTGCAGATTCGCGACGTGCGGAAATCGTTTGGCGGCTTCGAGGTTCTGCACGGCGTATCGATCCCGATCGAGGACGGCGCCTTCGTGGTTCTGGTCGGCCCCTCCGGCTGTGGCAAATCGACCTTGCTTCGGATGCTCGCGGGGCTCGAAAACATCACCTCCGGGACGATCTCGATCGGCGACCGCGTCGTCAACAACGTCCAGCCCAAGGAACGCGACATCGCCATGGTGTTCCAGAATTATGCGCTGTATCCGCATATGACGGTCGCCGACAATATGGGATTTTCGCTCAAGCTGCGGGGCGCAAGTGCCGCCGAAATCAGCAGCGGGGTCAAGCGCGCGGCGGAAATTCTCGACCTGACGGCGCTGCTCGATCGCTATCCCCGGCAGTTGTCCGGCGGCCAGCGCCAGCGCGTGGCGATGGGGCGGGCCATCGTGCGGGACCCCCAGGTGTTCCTGTTCGACGAACCCTTGTCCAACCTCGACGCCAAATTGCGCGTGGCGATGCGTACCGAAATCAAGGAACTGCATCAGCGGCTGAAGACCACCACCGTTTATGTGACCCACGACCAGATCGAGGCCATGACCATGGCCGACAAGATCGTGGTGATGCATGACGGCATCGTGGAGCAGATCGGCTCCCCCCTCGACCTGTACGACCGGCCGGACAATCGATTCGTCGCCAGCTTCATCGGATCGCCGGCGATGAATTTCCTGAACGGAACGATCAAGGCCAATGGCAGCCTCGCTTTCGAGGGCCCCAACGGGGTGAAGCTGCCGCTGGCGTCGGCCCCCGCCAATTCCGACGGCCGGCCTGCGGTCTACGGGGTGCGGCCGGAGCATTTCACGATTGCGGACGATGGCGCCGAAGCCGAGATCGTGGTGGTCGAGCCGACCGGTTCGGAAACCCAGGTCTTTGCCAAGCTCGGCGGCCAGCAAGTCGTCGCCGTGTTCCGCGAGCGTCATCAATTCAATCCAGGCGACAAGGTCCGGCTGAAGCCGGACCCGTCCCTGGTCCATCTGTTCGATGCGACCAACGGCAAGCGGCTGTAAATCGTCAGCGGGTCGATCAAGGCGCCAATCAAGCCACCAAACAAGAGCCAATAAACAGGGAGAGTGACTGAGATGACTAGCTTTACACCGGATCGGCGGTCCTTGATGAAGGGCGGCGCCACCTTGCTGGCAGCCGCGGCAACGATGTCGAGCGAGCAATTGCTGGGCTATGCCAAGGCCTGGGCGCAGACCGCGCAGTGGAAGCCGGAAGCGGGCGCCAAGATCAATCTGCTGCGCTGGAAGCGCTTTGTCGAAGCCGAAGATGTCGCATTCATGAAGATCGTCGATGCCTTCCAGAAGGCGACCGGCGTGACCATCAACGTTTCCAACGAATCCTATGACGACATCCAGCCCAAGGCGTCGGTCGCCGCCAATACCGGGCAGGGTCTCGACATGGTCTGGGGACTCTACTCGCTGCCGTTCCTGTTCCCGAGCAAATGCACAGACATGACCGATGTCGCCGATTATCTCGGCAAGAAATGCGGCGGCTGGGCTCCGTCGGGCGAGGCCTACGGCAAACTGGGCAGCAAGTGGATCGGCGTTCCGGTCGCGGCCACCGGCGGTCTGGTGAACTACCGCGTTGCCGCCGCCGAAAAGGCCGGACACAAGGTATTCCCGAACGACCTCGGCGGCTTTGCCGATCTGGTGAAGGGCCTGAACAAGAACGGCACGCCAGCCGGCATGGCTCTCGGGCACGCCTCGGGCGATGCCAACGGCTGGCTGCATTGGGCGCTCTGGGCCCATGGCGGCAATCTGATCGACAAGGACAACAAGGTTGTCGTGAACTCGCCGGAGACGGCGAAGGCGCTGGAATACGTCAAGGGCCTCTATGACGATTTCGTGCCGGGCACCGCGTCCTGGAACGACAGTTCCAACAACAAGGCGTTCCTGGCCGGCCAGCTCCACCTGACCGTCAATGGCATTTCGATCTATGTCACCGCCAAGAAGGAAAACCCGCAGATCGCCGAAGACATGAACCACGCCCACCTGCCGGCGGGCGTCGACGGCAAGACCAGGGAACTGCATCTCGGCTTCCCGATCCTGGTCTTCAGCTTCACCAAATACCCCCAGGCCTGCAAGGCCTTCACCGCCTTCCTGATGGAACCGGCGCAGTTCGATCCCTGGGTCGAGGCGGCGCAAGGCTACCTTTCGCCGTTCCTGCTCGGCTTCAAGAAGAACCCGATCTGGACCGCGGACCCGAAAAACACGCCATATCGCGACGTGGCCGAGACCGCGCAAACCCCGGCGGGTATCGGCAAGATGGACGAAAACGCGGCGGCCGCAATTGCCGACTTTGTCGTCGTCGACATGTTCGCGAACTATTGCACCGGACACGAGGACGTCAAGACGGCGATGGCTTCGGCGGAACGTTCCGCCAAGCGCATCTTCCGATAGGCCAAAGCGCCGGCGCGGCCTGCCGCGCCGGCGCGTTTTTGTTTGGAAATCCAGGTCGGGCCCGGCGTAAGATAAGCAGGCGACCGGGCGACCGTCTTGCCAGTTGGATTTGGAGTTGCAGCGGAATGTCTACCGTCCAGACATCGATGCCGGTGCCGGCCGCGGTCGCAGATACGCCGTCGCTATGGATGCGGCTGCGCACCAACCGCAACTGGATCGCGCTTTGGTTCATGCTGCCCGCGGCGGCCTTCCTGATCCTTTTTCTGGCCTATCCGCTGTTCCTCGGCGTCTGGATGAGCTTCACCGACGAACGCATCGGGCGCACCGGCGTTTTCGTCGGGCTGGAGAACTACCAGTGGCTGTGGGATGACTCGATCTTCTGGCTCGCGGTGTTCAATACGCTGCTCTATACCATCGTCGCCAGCGCCATCAAATTCGCGGTCGGCCTCTATCTGGCGCTGCTGCTGAACCGGCATATGCCGTTCAAGGCCCTGATCCGCTCCGTGGTGCTGATCCCGTTCATCGTGCCGACCGTGCTTTCGGCGATCGCGTTCTGGTGGATCTACGACGCGCAGTTTTCGATCATCTCGTGGTCGCTGATCAGGCTCGGCGTGATCGACCACAACATCGATTTCCTCGGCGACGGCAACATGGCGCGGGGCAGCGTGATCTTCGCCAACATCTGGCGCGGCGTTCCCTTTGTCGCGATCACGCTGCTGGCCGGCCTGCAGACGGTGTCGCCCTCGCTGTACGAGGCGGCGACGCTGGACGGAGCCACCAACTGGCAGCGCTTCCGTTTCATCACCTATCCGCTGCTGACGCCGATCATCGCCGTCGTCATGACCTTCTCGGTGTTGTTCACCTTCACCGACTTCCAGCTGGTCTGGGCCTTGACGCGGGGCGGCCCGGTCAATGCCACGCATTTGATGGCCACCCTGAGCTATCAGCGCGGCATCATCAGCGGCCGGCTCGGCGAAGGGGCCGCGATTGCGACCGCCATGATCCCGTTCCTGGCGGCGGCGATCGCGATTTCCTGGTTCGGCATGCAGCGTCGGAAATGGCAGCAAGGATCGAACAATGACTGATTCCGCGTTGCCGTCGAAGGCGCCGGCCGCCGCCCAGAGTGACGACAGCGAGGGCATGAGCTTTCTGGAGTCGCTGCCGCGCCGCGTGGTGACGCTCTATCTGCCGCTGTTCGTGATCCTGGTCGTGCTGTTGTTTCCGTTCTATTGGATGGCGTTGACGTCGATCAAGCCGGACGAGCAGTTGATCGACATGGACAAGTACAACCCGTTCTGGGTGGTTCATCCGACCTTCAAGCACATCAGCAAGCTGTTGTTCGAGACCCAGTATCCGAGATGGCTCTGGAACACGATGTATGTGGCGGTGGGCGCGACCACGCTGTCGATCATCGCCAGCGTGCTGGCGGCGTACGCCATCGTGAGGCTGCGGTTCAGGGGCGCCGAAGCGGTGGGCGTGCTGATCTTCTTTGCCTATCTGGTGCCGCCGTCGATTCTGTTCATTCCGCTGGCGTCGGTGATCCAGGCGTATGGGCTGTTCGATTCGCCGCTGTCGCTGATCCTGGTCTATCCGACGCTGCTGATTCCGTTCTCGACCTGGCTGCTGATGGGATACTTCAAGACCATTCCCTACGAACTGGAAGAGTGTGCCCTGATCGACGGCGCGTCGCGCTGGCAGATCCTCGTCAAGATCGTGATTCCGCTGGCTGTTCCCGGGCTGATTTCGGCCTTCATCTTTTCCTTTACGCTGTGCTGGAACGAGTTCATCTACGCGTTGACCTTCCTGCAGTCGACCCCGAACAAGACGGTGCCGGTGGCGATCGTGAACGAGTTCGTCGACGGCGATATCTACAAATGGGGTTCGCTGATGGCGGGCGCGCTGGTCGGTTCGCTGCCGCTGGTCATACTTTACGCGTTCTTTGTCGAGCATTACGTATCGGCGATGACCGGAGCCGTGAAAGAGTGAGCGCGCGGGCCGACGGCTGAATTCAAGAACAAAAAGGAGTTGGCTCTTGCATATTCTGGTTCTGGGCGCGGCCGGCATGGTCGGCCGCAAGCTGACCGAGCGGCTGTTGCGTGACGGGCGCCTCGGCTCCCGCGACATCGCGCGGCTGACGCTGCAGGATGTGGTGGCGCCGGAACAACCCGCCAACCCCGGATTTGCGGTCGACACCGTGACCTGCGATTTCGCGGTGCCGGGGGCTGCCGAAAAGCTGGTCGCGGACCGTCCCGACGTGATTTTCCATCTGGCGGCGATCGTCTCCGGCGAGGCCGAACTCGAGTTCGACAAGGGCTACCGGATCAATCTCGACGGCACCCGGATGCTGCTCGATGCGGTCCGGCTCGCCGGCGGTGGCTACAAGCCCCGGCTGGTGTTCACCTCGTCGATCGCGGTGTTCGGCGCGCCGTTTCCCGACGTCATCGGCGACGAGTTCTTTCACACCCCGCTGCTGAGCTACGGCACCCAGAAGGCGATCGGCGAATTGCTGCTGTCGGACTATTCGCGACGCGGTTTCCTGGACGGCATCGGTATCAGGCTGCCCACCGTCTGCGTCCGTCCCGGTCTTGCCAACAAGGCGGCATCCGGATTCTTTTCCAATATCCTGCGCGAACCGCTGGCCGGCAAGGAAGCGGTGCTGCCGGTGTCGGAGGATGTCCAGCACTGGCATGCCTCGCCGCGCTCGACGGTCGGTTTCCTGCTCCACGCCGCGACCATGGATACCGCAGCTGCCGGCTCCCGCCGCAACCTCACCATGCCCGGCCTGACCGCCACCGTCGGCGAACAGATCGCCGCCTTGCGGCGGGTCGCCGGCGACAAGGTCGCGGCCCGGATCAGGCGCGAGCCGGATCCGTTCATCATGGGAATTGTCGCGGGATGGCCGCGCAGCTTCGAGGCCAGGCGGGCGCGCGAGCTCGGTTTCACCACCGTCGAAAACAGCTTTGACGACATCATCCGGATTCACATCGAAGACGAATTGGGTGGTAAGTTCGCCTGATCCGCTGACCGAGCCTGAGGGAGACAACCATGACAGCCAGCATCGTCGGATGGGCGCATACGCCGTTCGGCAAGTTCGATACCGAGACCGTCGAAAGTCTCGTGGTCCGGGCCGCGACCGACGCGCTCGCCGACGCCGGCATCTCCGCCGCCGATGTCGACGAGATCGTGCTCGGGCATTTCAATGGCGGCTTCTCGCCGCAGGACTTTACCGCCTCGCTGGTGCTGCAGGCCGATCCGCAGCTGCGGTTCAAGCCGGCAACCCGGGTCGAGAACGCCTGCGCCACCGGCTCGGCAGCGGTGCACCAGGGCATCAGGGCGATTGCCGCGGGCGCGGCCAAGATCGTGCTGGTGGTCGGCGTCGAGCAGATGACGCGGACGCCTGCGGCCGAGATCGGCCGCAACCTGCTGCGCGCGTCGTACCTGCCGGAGGACGGCGATACCCCCGGCGGGTTCGCCGGCGTGTTCGGCAAGATCGCCCAGGCCTATTTCCAGAGGCACGGCGACCAGTCCGATGCCTTGGCGATGATCGCTGCCAAGAACCACAAGAACGGCGTCGCCAATCCCTATGCGCAGATGCGCAAGGATTTCGGCTATGAATTCTGCCGCTCCGAAAGCGAAAAAAATCCGTTCGTGGCCGGGCCGCTGAAGCGGACCGACTGTTCGCTGGTGTCGGATGGCGCGGCCGCGCTGGTGCTGGCGGATCCGGAAACCGCCAGATCGATGGCCAAGGCCGTCAGCATCAGGGCCACCGCCCATGCCCAGGATTTCCTGCCGATGTCCAAACGCGACATCCTGCTGTTCGAAGGCTGCAGCGTGGCCTGGCAGCGCGCGCTGCAGTCGGCGGGCGTGCAGCTTTCCGATCTTTCCTTTGTCGAGACCCACGACTGCTTCACGGTCGCCGAACTGATCGAATACGAGGCGATGGGGCTGACCCCGCGGGGGCAGGGCGCGCGCGCCATCAAGGAGGGCTGGACCCAGAAGGACGGCAAGCTGCCGGTCAATCCGTCCGGCGGGTTGAAGGCGAAAGGCCATCCGATCGGCGCCACCGGCGTCTCCATGCATGTGATGAGTGCGATGCAGCTGCTGGGGCAGGCTCCGGAAGGCATGCAGATCAAGAACGCAAAACTCGGCGGCATCTTCAACATGGGCGGCGCGGCGGTGGCCAACTACGTCTCGGTGCTGGAGCCCGTGAAGTAGGTGGTAACGCGTAGAATTCGCAAGGTGGGCAACAGGCGCGCCTGCGCCGTGCCCACCTTTCTCTCGCCAAATGCCCCCTGACGCCTGCGCCCATAGCCGAGCAAGCCTTGATCCTGGCTGTGCCCTGCCGTTACCAGGGCGGAGGAGAGCTACGCCATGAGTTACGTCACCGGCGTCGGACTGACGGCGTTCGGCAGGCACGAGGGCGCCTCGTCGCTCGACCTGATGAGCCGGGCTGCGGAACTGGCCATCGCCGATGCCGGTTTGAAACGGGCCGACATCGACGGCATCCTGTGCGGCTATTCGACGGTGGCGCCGCACATCATGCTCGCCACCGTGTTTGCCGAGCATTTCGGCATTCGCCCGGCCTATGCCCATGCCGTGCAGGTCGGCGGCGCCACCGGTCTGGCGATGACCATGCTGGCGCATCACCTGGTGGACGCCGGCGTTATCAGGCATGTGCTGGTGGTCGGCGGCGAGAACAGGCTGACCGGGCAAAGCCGCGATGCCTCGATCCTGGCGCTGGCGCAGGTCGGGCATCCCGATTACGAGGTACCGCTGGGACCGACGATCCCGGCCTATTACGGGCTGGTGGCATCGCGCTACATGCATGAATACGGCGTGACCGAGCAGGACCTCGCCGAATTCGCGGTGCTGATGCGCCGGCACGCGCTGGGCCATCCCGGTGCGCAATTTCACGAGGCCATCAGCGTCGCCGACGTGATGGCATCGAAACCGGTGGCGCTGCCGCTGAAACTTCTGGATTGCTGTCCGGTGTCGGATGGCGGTGCGGCATTCGTCGTCAGCCGTGAACCGACCGGCGCGACCGCCGTGCGGGTTCGCGGTTGCGCGCAGGCCCATACCCACCAGCATGTCACGGCGGCGCCGGCCTTGAGCGAACTCGGCGCCGAGATCGCGATCGCGCGCGCCCGGGCCGCCGCCGGCGTCGCGATCTCCGACGTGCGCTATGCCGCTGTCTATGACAGCTTCACCATCACGCTGGCGATGCTGCTGGAGGATCTCGGCCTGGCCGGGCGCGGCGAGGCGGCAGAGCGGGTGCGGGCGGGACATTTCAACGGCGACGGCGCGATGCCGCTCAACACCCATGGCGGCCTCCTGAGCTACGGCCATTGCGGCGTCGGCGGCGCCATGGCGCATCTGGTCGAAACCCACCTGCAGATGACCGGACGCGCCGGCAATCGCCAGGTGCGCGACGCCTCGATGGCGCTGCTGCACGGCGACGGCGGCGTGCTGTCGTCCCATGTCAGCCTGTTTCTGGAGCGGGTGCGATGAGCGGCAACCGGACGGCGCCGACGGGCTGGACCGTCGGCGAGGAGGCCATCGTTTATCAAGGCTGTGCGGCCTGCGGCCACGTGCAGTATTTCCAGCGCAGCTTCTGCGCGGCCTGCGGCGCGCCTGACCCGGGCGAGCGGCGCGCCAGCGGCGAAGGCATCGTCTATGCCACCTCGCTGGTGTGTCGCGCCGCGACACCGGAGGCGCGCGCGCACGTGCCCTACAACATCGTCCTGGTCGACCTGCCCGAAGGCTTTCGCATGATGGCCCATGGCGACAACGATCTTGCAATCGGCGACAAGGTAACGGTGCGGTTTGTCCGCTTCGCCGGCCGCCTCGTTCCGCATTTTGCAAGGACACCACCGTCATGAGCCGGCTGAAGGGCGCCCGCGCGGAACGGAGAATCCTGCGCTGTTGATCACGCCCCGGCCGCGGGCTAGCCTGCCGGTGAAACCTGCCAGTCGACAAGGCAGCGAATCCTAAACGTCCAGGGAAACCCATGGCCCGCATCGACTACAGCGATCCCGCCAGCGCCAGCGAACGCACCCGCGAGATCCTCGGCAAGAACCGCAATGCCAACATTTTCCGGATGATGGCGCATTCGCCGAGCTACCTCGAACAATACTGCCGGCTCGGCGGCGCGATCCGCCACAAGGGCGAACTCGATCCGGTGGTGCGAGAACTCGCGATCACGCGCACCGGGATCCTCTGCGAGGCGCCCTATGAAGTGGTCGCACACAAGCGCATCGGAAAGAATGTCGGCGTCACCGACGAGCAGAATGCGGCGCTGGAGGACTGGAAATCCGCGACCTGCTTCGACGAGTTGCAGCGCGCGGCGCTGGCCTTCACCGATGAAATCGTCGGGCTGCGCCGCCCGACCGACGCCACCTTCGACGCCATCGCGGCAAGGCTGACGCCGGCGGCGCTGGTCGAACTGCAGCTTTCGGTCGGGTTCTACATCATGACGTCGAAATTCCTGGAAACCTTCGGCATCGACATGCAGCCGGTGACGGAAGTAGTCTGAACTGCCGATCGCAGAAAAACTCAAACCAGAAGCCAGCACGGCTTGGCCGTTGCGGACCGCGCCGGCAAACACGGAGGAATTGTCATGACCACGCGCCGCAATTTTCTCAAGGCCGGCAGCGCCGCCATTGCCACCGGCATCGTGTTCTGCGGCTGCGGCCTGCCAAGGCATGCGCATGCCGAGCAGCCGGAACGCCAGAAGCTGCCGGTCACGGTCGGCGGCAAGCGGGTCAAGACCATCGACGTGCACGCCCATTGCCACTTTCGCGAGGCTGGCGCGCTGCTCGGCGCCGATGCGGCCGCGATCCAGCTGCCGCCGGTCAACGGCGCGGCCGAGGCCTTCATCGAGATCGACAAGCGGCTCGCCGTGATGGATGCCCAGGCCATCGACCTCGAGGTGCTGTCGATCAACCCGTTCTGGTACAATCGCGAGCGCGATCTGGCCGCCGCGATCGTCAAGATCCAGAACGAAAAGCTCGCCGAGCTTTGCGCCTCGAAACCCGACCGGTTCGCGGCCTTCGCCTCGCTCACCCTGCAGGCGCCCGATCTTGCGGTGCAGGAACTGGAAACCGCGGTGAAGAAGCAGGGCCTGAAGGGGGCGGCGATCGGCGGCGTCGTGGGCGCGCTGGAATTCTCCGATCCGAAATTCCATCCGGTCTGGGCCAAGGCGGAGGAACTCGGCGTGCCCTTGTTCATCCATCCGCAGGGCGTGCCCGAACTCAACAAGCGTTTTGCCGGCAACGGCTGGCTCGGCAACACCATCGGCAATCCGCTGGAGACGACGATTGCGCTCTCGCACCTGATCTACGAGGGCACGCTGGATCGCTTTCCCGGGCTGAAAGTGATCGCCGCCCATGGCGGCGGCTTCCTGCCTTCCTACGCCGATCGTTCCGATCACGCCTGCCTGGTGGGCCCCAAGGGCTGCAATCCCGACGTGAAGCTGGCCAAGCAGCCGACCGAATATCTCAAGCAGATCTATTTCGATTCCCTGATCTTCTCACCGGAGGCGATCCGCCATCTGGTGGCCCAGGTCGGTGCCGGCCAGATCGTGCTCGGCAGCGACTATCCCTATCCCTGGCAGCTGCATCCGGTCGATCATATTTTCGCCTCGACTTCGCTTGGCGACGACGAGAAGGCCGACATTCTCGGCCGCACGGCGGCAAAGCTGTTCAATTTCAACGCCTAGCGCATTGGGGCTTTAGGTTGAAACGGCGCGCGGCAGTTCGGTTCACCTCGCCGCGCTAGTTCGCCGTCAGCAGGTTCACCCTGGTGTTGGCCACGATCAGGCGATCGGCCAGCAACTGCGCGAGGTTGCGCATGATGCGTTCGCCGGCGCGCGGGCGCTGCTCGCGAAAGCGCTGGAAATCGGCCAGCGGCACTTCCAGCGCGGTGACCGATTTGTCGGCCAGCACGTCGGCGGAGCGGTGGGTTTCCAACAGCGCCATTTCCCCGAACGCCATGCCCGCGGTGATGGTGGCGAGCCGGATGCCGCCGGGCAGCCTGACATGGACGACGCCGCTTCGCAGGAAGAACAGCGATACCGCCGGATCCGAAGCCGCGAGGATCCGCTCGCCGGGCGGATAGCTCCTGACGCTGCCGAGGGCCGAGATCGCCGCGAGTTCCTCCGCCGTCAGTCCCGCCAGCAGCGCCTGTTCGGAAAGCTCGGTGATTTCAACCTGGTCGATGTCGCCGCCGTGGCGATAGATCAACTGGTCCTCGGCCCATTCGATGGCGTCGTCGAGCAGATGGTAGTTGCGCAGATTCGACAGGCCGTCCGCCCATTCCCCGATCGCCTTCCAATCCGGCGAGGAGCGTTCGATGCCTGTGAGGATCGCGGTGACGCGCAGCGCCGCCAGTTCGCGAAAACCCTCGGTGAGCAGACGGGCGCCGGCCCGCGTCATCGCCGCGACCCGGCGCAGGTCGAAAATGACGAAATGCGGACGCGGCTTGGCCAGCAGCTGCCGCGAGACGTAGTCGACATTGGAAAATGTCAGCGTGCCCACCAGCTCGATGATGCGAACATCCTGGTGATGGCTGGCGAGAAGCTTCTGCTCATGCGGCCGCCGGCTGCGCCGCGAACGGCTGGTGCCGATATCGTAGTCGGCGATGATGCTGTTGCGCGCGTCGTCGCTGCGGTTGAGCATGTGCAGGTCGTAATGCGACGACAGCGCCTCGCAGACCTTGATGCCGCGCACGCTGTTGCCGTGGCTGTCGAGCCGCGGCGAGTAGCTGCCGAGCCCGAGCCGCGCCGGCAGCGCCGCCAGAATGCCGCCGCCGACACCGCTCTTGGCGGGAATGCCGACGCGATAGATCCATTCGCCGGCATAGTCGTACATGCCGGAAGAGGTCATCACCGAAAGCGTCCGCGAGATGGCGTAGGGCGTCACGACCTGCTCGCCGGTCACCGGATTGATGCCCCGATTGGCGAGCGTCGCCGCCATGATCGCGATATCGCGCGCCGTGACCAGGATGGAGCACTGCCTGAAATAGACGTCCAGCACACCGCCGACGTCGTCCTGGATGACGTCGGAGTTGCGCAAGAGATAGCCGATCGCGCGGTTGCGGTCGCCGGTCAGGGTTTCGGAGGCGTACACGGCCTCGTCGACGCCGAGCTCGCGCCCGGCAAAGCGGCCGAGCGCGGTGCGGATAAATTCGAAGGCGCCGTCGCCCTTGGCCTCGCGGATCAGGCCGGAGCAGGCGATGGCGCCGGCATTGACCATCGGATTGAAGGGGTGGTTCGCGGCATTGAGGCGGATCGAATTGAAGGGATCGCCCGACGGTTCGACGCCGATCGCGCTTTCGACGCGGGCCGCGCCGAGCGTATCCAGCGCCAGCGCGAACACGAACGGTTTCGACATCGACTGGATGGTGAAGGCAATGCCGGTATCCCCGACTTCGTAGACGTGTCCATCGATGGTGGCGAGGCTGACGCCGAAATGATCCGGGTCGGCCTTGCCGAGTTCGGGAATATAATCGGCGACGCGGCCGCCGGTTTCCGCGGAAAAATCGCCGTGACAGGCGGCGAGAAACCGCAGCAAGGGCGGCTGTGAGGCGGCCCAGCCATTGGCTTTGCGGATTCCGGCCGGTTGCAAGATGTTCATCCCAGGTCCTGCGGTGCAAGACTGCTCGCGCCGCCCATGTTACGCCGCATCGGCAGTGGCTTAAACCTCGCCGCCGTTGTTAATGTGGCAGGCGGCGGGCGGCAACGCCCTCAGGTCTCGAGAATGGCGAGCACCTGGCCTTCGGAGACCACGTCGTCGAGCTTGACGAGGACCGCCTTGAGCCTGCCGGCGCCCGGTGACGCCACCGGGATTTCCATCTTCATGGCTTCGACAAAGGCGATGTCATCGCCATCGCCGACGCTGACCCCGACTTCAACCGGAAGCGCGCAGACGCGCCCCGCCACCTCGGTCACGATCTTGATGTCTGGCATTTGATTCTCCGGGGCAGCCGCCGCGCGTCATCGCCACCGCATGGATGCGCAGCATCAGGGCGGGCGCCCTCGGCCTGGTGTTGTGGCCGCAGATTGCCTGAGGTAGCCTGTTCTGCAAGTGGAATTTTATTCCGTAAAACGGAATGATGGGGCAGCGCATGGGACGACGCTCGGAGCGGCTCAGCAAGCAGGGAATGCGTGCCAGCGACCTGGCCGGGGAGGCCGACGTGATTCAGGTGGTGTCGCGCGCGTTCGACGTGCTGCGCTGCTTCGAGGGCCACGAGGCGCGGCTCGGCAACCTGGAAATATCCAATCGCTGCGGCCTGCCGCGATCGACGGTATCGCGGTTGACCCACACCCTGACCCGGATGGGCCAGCTGGTCTACCTGCCGGGCGACCAGAAATACCGCATCGGCCCAAGCGCGGTGGCGATGAGCGCGTCGATGATGCGGGGCCTCAAGCTGCGCACGCTGATCCGGCAGCGGCTGCAGGACGTCGCCGAACAATTGCCGGGAACCGTCGGTTTCGTGATTCCGGATCGTTTCCATCTCGTCTATCTGCAGTTCGCGCGGGCGGCCAACGCGCTGGGCCTGCATGAAAGCACCGGCAGCCGCATCGCGATGGCGAGCACCGCGGCCGGCCATGCCTATACCGCGGCGCTCGATGCCGAAGCCGGGGACGCCCTGCTATCGGAAATGGAACGCGAAATTCCCGAAGACGCCAGGCTGCTGCGGCCCCGGATCGAGGCCAACCGCCGGTTCCTGCGCGAACACGGCTACGTCGTTGCCTGCGGTTTATGGAGTCCGCATATCAACGGTCTCGCGGTTCCGCTGTGGTCGCCGCAATACCAGACCTTCGTGGTGGTGACGATCGGTCTGTTGTCGGCGATGTATGATGAGAAGCGGTTGCACCAGGAGGTCGCGCCGCGGCTGCTGGAATTGGGCGCCGTGATCGGCGACATGCTCGAGGGCGGGGACGGCGACATCTTCAGCAGCCGGATGCCGAGCAATCCCGCTCCTGAGCCAACGCATAACAACAAGATCAACAAGACGGAGGACGCGCATGACCTGGAAGCCGGAACTCGACGACCTCGCGCGGCGCGAAGCCTTCGCACGCGAGATGGGAGGCGTTGACAAGGTCAAGCGGCAGCGCGACCAGGGCCGGCTCACCGTCCGCGAGCGCATCGACGGACTGGTCGACCCGGGCAGCTTTCACGAAATCGGCGCGATTTCCGGCACGGCCGAATATGACGCGAACGGCGAGCTGATCAATCTCACGCCGGCCAATTGCGTGTTCGGCCGCGGCAAGGTCGACGGCCGCACCGTGGTCGTGGTCGGCGACGATTTCACCGTGCGCGGCGGCTCGGCGGATGCCTCGATCTCGGCCAAGCCGCTGATGGCCGAGGAGATGGCGCACGACTTCCGGCTGCCGATCATCCGGATCATCGAGGGCTCCGGCGGCGGCGGCTCGGTGAAGACCATCGAGACCAAGGGGGCCGCCAATCTGCCCGGCGGCATCGGCGGCACCAGATGGTACTGGTACACGACCGCGAACATGGCCCGGGTGCCGGTGGTCGGGCTCGGACTGGGCTCGGTCGCGGGCCTCGGCGCGGCGCGGCTGGCGGCCAGCCATTATTCGGTCATGACCAAGAATTCGGCGATGTTCGTCGCAGGTCCGCCGGTCGTCAAACGCCTCGGCCAGGATCTGACCAAGCAGGAGCTCGGCGGCGCCGATATCCAGACCCGCGCCGGCGGCGTCGATCATGCCGTCGATACCGAGGAGGAGGCGTTCGCCTGCGCCAGGCGCTTTCTGTCCTACCTGCCGTCCTCGGTCTACGAGCTGCCGCCGACGCTTGCCTGTTCCGACGATCCGGAGCGCGCCGAGGAATCGCTGATGAAGGCGGTGCCGCGCAACCGCCGCCAGGTCTACAAGATGCGCCCGATCATCGAGGCGGTGGTCGACAAGGGCTCGTTCTTCGAGATGGCCGCCAATTTCGGCCGCCCCGTCATCACCGGCTTTGCGCGGCTGGAAGGCCGTGCCGTGCTGCTGCTGGCCAGCGATCCCTTTCACTACGGCGGATCGTGGACCGCGGAAGCCTGCCAGAAGGTGGTGCGGTTCGTCGATCTCGCCGAAACCTTCCATCTGCCGGTGGTCTATCTGATGGATTGTCCGGGCTTCATGATCGGGCTCGATGCCGAGAAGGCGGCCACCATCCGTCACGGCGTGCGGGCGATGGCCGCCGTCAACCAGACCACGGTTCCCTGGTGCACCATCATCGTGCGCAATTCCTTCGGTGTCGCCGGCGTGGTGCACCAGCCGGCGGACCGCTTCTCGCTGCGCTATGCCTGGCCGTCGGCCTATTGGGGTTCATTGCCGCTGGAAGGCGGCATCGAGGCGGCCTACCGCGCCGACATCGACGCCGCTGACGATCCGAAAGCCAAGCTGCAGGAGATCGAGGACCGCCTCAACAAGCTGCGCTCGCCGTTCCGCTCCGCCGAACGGTTCTGGGTCGAGGAGATCATCGATCCCCGAAAGACCCGATCGCTGCTGTGCGAATTCGCCCGGCTGGCCGAACCGCTGCGCACGCCGGGGCCGGTGACGAATATGATGATCAGGCCTTGAGAGGCGAGTAGTGAATAGTGAATAGAATAGTGAATGGAGAAGCGAAGGCCTGCTTCCCTATTGGCTACGCGCTATTCGCTTTTTTCCAGTCAACTACTCACTATCCTCACGCCACCGCAGGCTTTGGCGCCCGCGAGATCGCCAGCGTGATCAGCGCGGCGACGATGCACAGCGCGCCGGCGGTGAAGAATGCCGGCAGGTAGCTGAGCAGCAGGGTCCGCGACAGGCCGGCGCCGAAGGCCGCAGTGGCAGCACCGAGCTGATGACCGGCAAAAATCCAGCCGAACACCAGATTGGCGCGCTCCGGCCCGAACCGCTGCGCGGTGAGGCGCACCGTCGGCGGCACCGTGGCGATCCAGTCGAGGCCATAGAACATCGCGAACAGCGACAGGCCGTAGAACGAGAAATTGCTGAACGGCAGCAGCACCAGCGACAATCCGCGCAGACCGTAATACCAGAACAACAGATAGCGGTTGTCGTAGCGATCCGATAGCCAGCCCGAGGCGATGGTGCCGACGAAATCGAACACTCCCATCGCGGCGAGCAGGCTGGCGGCCTGAACCTGCGGGATGCCGAAATCGAGGCACATCGGAATCAGATGTACCTGGACCAGGCCGTTGGTGCTGGCGCCGCAGATGAAGAAGGTCGCGAACAGGATCCAGAACACCCGCGTCTTGGCCGAGTCGCGCAAGGTGCCGAGCGCCGCCGCCATGATCGGGGCGGTGTTGGGCGGCGGCGCCGGCAGCGGCTCGGCGCCGGGATCGCCGAACGGCCGCAACCCGACATCGCTGGGGCGGTCGCGCATCATCAGGAGCACCGCCAGTGCGGCGAGCCCGAGCAAGCCGCACATCAGCCCGAGTCCTATCCGCCAGCCCATCCGCTCGGTCAGGCTGGCGAGCAGCGGCAGGAAGACCAATTGGCCGGTCGCCGCACTGGCGGTCATGATTCCGATCACCAGCCCGCGCCGTGCGGCAAACCAGCGCGCCGCGACGGTGGCGCCCAGCACCAGCGCCGTCATGCCGGTGCCGATGCCGACCACGACGCCCCACAGCAGCACCAATTGCCAGACCTTGGTCATGGCCAGCGAGATCGCCAGCGCCGAGACCACGGTGAGCAGCGCCGACAGCGTCACGTTGCGCAGGCCGTAGCGGTTCAACAACGCCGCGGCGAACGGCGCCATCAATCCGAACAGGATGAAACGGATCGACAGCGCCGAGGAGATCTCCGCGGTGGTCCAGCCGAATTCGGTCTGCAGCGGCACGATGAACACGCCGGGCGCGCCGACCGCGCCGGCACTGATCAGCGCGGTGAGAAACGTCACGCCGACCATCACCCAGGCGTAATGGATGTTGCGGCGGGCGAGGGCGGCTGACAGCCAGTTCGAGATCATGGCGCTTCCTGTCCGGAAATCCGGATCACGTGAGAGAAGAGGTGAGGGAGTGCAGGCTTGCAGATGTCAGTGAATGACACGCTCGACGGCGATGGCGGTGGCTTCGCCGCCGCCGATGCAGAGCGCTGCGACGCCGCGTTTCAGACCATGCGCCTCGAGCGCATGCAAGAGCGTGACGATCAGGCGGGCGCCGGTGGCGCCGATCGGGTGGCCGAGCGCGCAGGCGCCGCCGTTGATGTTCAGTCGGTCGGCGGGAATGCCGAGATCGCGGCGCGCCGCCATCGCCACCACCGCGAAGGCCTCGTTGATCTCGAACAGGTCGACATCGCCGACGCTCCAGCCAACCTTGTCGAGCAGTTTGCGAATCGCCGGGATCGGCGCCGTGGTGAACCATTGCGGCTCCTGGCTGTGGGTGGCATGGCCCCTGATCTCGGCCAAAACCGGCAGGCCGTCGCGATCGGCTTGGGAGCGCCGGGTCAGCACCAGCGCGGCAGCGCCGTCGGCATTGGCGGAGGAGGCTGCCGGGGTGATGGTGCCGTTGGCGCGGAACGCCGGCTTCAGTCCGGGAATCTTGGCGGGATCGACCTTCAGCGGAATCTCGTCATTGCCGATCACCCGCGGACCGGCTTTTTCCGCCACGGTGAGCGGCACGATTTCGGCCTTGAACGCGCCGCCTTCCACCGCCTTGCGGGCACGCGACAGCGTCTCCATCGCATAGCCATCCTGGTCGCCGCGGGTGAACTGGTAGGCCTCGGCGGTGGCTTCGCCGAAATCCCCCATCGAGCGGCCGGCCTCATAGGCGTCTTCCAGCCCGTCCATGAACATGTGGTCGATGATTCGGTCATGCCCGGCGCGATAGCCGCCGCGCGCCTTGGCCAGCAGATAGGGCGCATTGGTCATGCTTTCCATGCCGCCGGACACGACGATTGCGGCGGAGCCCGCCACGATCAGGTCGTGCGCCAGCATGGTGGCCTTCATGCCGGAGCCGCACACCTTGTTGACGGTGGTGGCGCCGGTCGCGTCCGGCAGCCTGGCGCCGCGGGCGGCCTGCCGCGCCGGCGCCTGCCCCTGTCCGGCCGGCAGTACGCAGCCCATCACCACTTCGTCGATCCGTTCCGGCGCCAGTCCGGCGCGCTCGACCGCGGCGCCGATCACATGGGCGCCGAGCTTGTGGGCGCTGAAGGAGGATAGGTCGCCCATGAACCGGCCCAGCGGGGTGCGCGCGGCGGAAACGATGACGACCGGATCGGAACCTGCTGACATGGGAGGTGCTCCTCGATTGCTGGCCGCGTGCGACGACGATGCCGTTTGTATGATGTGCATCATATGATGCGCCGCAAGATTTGCAACGGCAGGCCTGCGATAAATTGTCGGAAGCGGATCGGCCGCTCCGGCAGCGCCATCCTGGCATCGCGGGATGCCGTCCGAAATGGCGAATTTCCCTCATTTTGAGCCATCATGCCGATTGGCACTGCGATCGTCGCTGCGACGCGACATCCGGATCGAGTCGGGGACCGGCGCCCCGAGATGGAGGCTTCGGGCGCGGCGCGCGGCTGCAAAAATAGCCTTTCGCGCAAACGCCAATCGATGCTGCTGCTACGGGAAGGCAACCCCGTCAGCTTATCGGCCCATCACGGTCGTTGGGCAGCCGGTCGGGCGGGTTCGGCGCTGGCGGCCATGGGTTTCAGGCTGGATTTATTGATGCTTGCCGCCGATATTCTGATCGACACCACGGCCTCGGTATGCGCCTCAAAGTCCCTCGCGATGGTGCGGCGTTCCACGGTTCCTTCGGGACTGGTGAGCTGCAGCGATGCGACGATGATCTTGACGCGGCCGCTTTTGCCGAAGGGCAGCAGAAGACGCTCCAATTCCACAGGAAATCCGGCGCCATCGTAGGTTCGAAGAACCGTGTAAATGGCACAGCCGGTACTGACGCAATGCTCCGATGTGGCGAAGATGGCGGGTTGCAATGATGGCGGTGATACTTCCCGGAGCGTCTTTCCGGCCCAGCCTTCGTTGAAGGCTTCATCCAGCGAGCTTCCACGATACAGCGCCCGAAAATCCAGTCGGCCGTCATTCACCTCGACTTTCCATACCACCAGCTGTTTCGGATCATGAATCCCCGGCTCGGGATCGAACTGTTCGAACGACGGCAAGCCTTGCTTGCCGAGCCGCGCCCACGATGCCGCCAAGGCACGCTGGCTGGCCGAGCGAACGCTGTAAATCGTTCCATTCTCAAAGTTCAAGGGTCCATCCCTTCCGTGCGGACCGGCATCTTTGCACCCGGGGGTTAATGGTTTGTTTGAGTCGAGCCCGGCCGCCGAATAAGTTGATGCAGGGAGTCGGCACTCGCGCGGTAGGTAGCTACCGCGAGCGACGCGGCCAACGGACAGCATCGGCGATGGTCGCGTTGTTGCCGCAGCAAACCGACAGTTTCTCTCGACGATCGAATACTGCGGCGAGCCGCTGAAAGTCTCTTGAAAGCAAAGCTGCCGAAGTCTACCAAATAAGGCACTGCGATATTTTACTGGTTTTTCCGCCCTGTCAGCCGCTCCCGCATTTCATCGCGCAGGCCAGGAACATCCCCGCCATGCCGCCCATCCCCCCTGGTTCAGGACCCCGACCGTCGCGCAACGATGATCTGCTGCGCATGGGCGAGAGCGTACTGCTGTTCGGCGCAGAGGCCTGCGGTCAATGGTGGGCCATCACCGGCCGCAATCTGCGGCGCGAGGTCACGCGCCTGGTGCACGGCGCCAAGACGTCGGCGCCGCCGTCGGCGCTATTGGACGGCGTGGCCGGCGGCTATCTGAACTGGCTGGGCGAGCTTGCGGCGATTGCGCCGTCGGCCGCCGAGAAGGCTGCGATGGAGTTTGCGCAGGGGTCGCAGCGCGACCCGGAGTCCCGCAGCGGCGGCGGCGATACGGCGCCGGCGACGGTGGGCGATTATTTCGAGGTCGCCGGCAAACCGTTCGCGATGCCGGCGCGGGTTCTGGATGCTTCGCAGGGTTGGGCGATGTATTTCGTGCCGACCGAGGCGGCCAACCGCGCGCTCGGCACGGCCGGCGATATCCTCTCGGCGTTCGATGCCGGAGGCGGCCGGACACCGCTCACAATCATCGGTGTGGATTATCGCAACAGCGACTTCGGCGTTTATCCGGAATTCGTCGTTGCCCTGACGGTGACCGCCAAGGGCGATCCCGCAGCGCAGCTGTTCGCCCATTATCTCGCGATTGTCGTGACGCAGGAATTTACCGCAGAGGCGGCCAAAATCGTCTGGGGTCTGGAGAAGATCGTCGCCCCCGGGCTGACGACCGGTTATGCCGCGGACCATGTGCGCTTCGGACTGTCCGACGGGAGCTTCAAGGCGCTGTCGATCCGATTTCCGCGTTTTGGCAACGGACATTCCTCCGACATGCCCACCTTCTCGGTCTCGCAGCGGGGCGAAGCTGCGGAACGCCGGACCTATTGGGCGATGACGACGAAGAGCGGCAGCGGGGAGGGGACCCAGATCGGCGGTTCGGTGCTGCTGGAACTGGGTGTGCCGGCAGACGGCCTGTGCCTGTGCAGCGACGGCAAGTCGGCCTGTCTGTGCGAGACGCTGCGCAGTTTCGACATTGCCGAAAGCCTGCCGGCGGCGAACGGCTGGACCGAGCGGCAAACCGCCACCTTCGGGGCGCCCCGGTTATTGCAGCTGCCCTGACGCGCAGAAGTGCGCGAGGCTCAGCCGTTGGGATAGATCCGGGAGAATTGTCCGCGCATCATCGAATCCGCCATCGAGACAGCCTTGGCGGCAAAGGCCGCCGGTCGCATCGCCGCCGCGAGCATCATCGGGAGAATGGCCGGATAGCTGTCCGGCTCGACGATATCGATCGCGGTGCCGATCCCGCACCGCCGCCGCAAGGCCTCGGCCGCGAGCAGGCCGCTGACCACCGCTCCCTCGACGGTGACGACGTCGACGCAGGTCTGGCAGAAGTCGCCGGCCAGGAACAGGTTGGGAATGTCGCAGGTTGCCGTGGGGCGAGAGTCCCAGCTGCCGACCTGGTTGACGAACAGCTCCTCGCCGACATTGGTCTGGATATGGCAGCGCTCATAGTCGACGTCATCGTCGCGCAAGCTCGGCTCAACGTTGGTCGGACCGAATCTGAACTCGAGGAAGCGCTGCAATTCCGTCAGCATGAGGTCGACGATCACCTCGTTCGGATAGTCGACAATCAGATCGGCGTTCGAAGATGTGACGTTGAGAACGGTGTTGCCCGAGGGCTGGTCATTCCAGACCAGCGAGAGATCGAGCAGGCTGAGCGTATACTTGGACTCCATCAGCACCGTGATGCTGTTGGTCAGCCCCGGGATCTTTCGCTTGAAATACACATCGAGCGAAATCATCGGCTCCAGCCGCAGCAGGCGGACGGTTTCAAGCTTGGGTGAAAGGGCCGCGACCTCCGGACTGACGAGGCGTCCGAGCGCGCGGGGCGGTACCGCAAGCAAAAGATCGCTGCCGACCTTGACCTTCCGCAGATGGGTCGCCTTTACCCAGACGCCCCGCTCGGTGGTCGGATTGCCCGGCATCGTGCCGACAGTCAATTCCTGCACCTTGCCATCGCCGAGATGAAGCTGTTCGACCCGCGTCCGCCGCTGGATTTCGAAGCGACGGCCGAGCTGCTTCGCACGCACCTTCAGGTGCTGCTCCCAGGGTTCGAAAATCGCGTCATTGGTGTTCTGCGTCAGCAGCCACATCGACGGGGTAGGGTGGCGATAGCCGTACTTTATCAGGCTCTGATAGCTGCGCGCCGACGAAAGATAGCTCGGCGACGCGAAGGCCTCCGCCAGCGTGCGCGTGGAGACATCGATCGACGCATTGGTACAGTAGCCCCTGCTGCGTAAAAAATTGTTGACCGATGTCTGCTCCAGTACCTTTGCCGAAAACGCCTGAGTGCCGATCAGGTCGAGCAGGGAATACGCCGAGATGAACTGGTCCGCCGGCGGCGCGACGCCGTTGAACATGTTGGTCAGGATCGTCGTCGCCGATCCGGCATTGGTGAGACCCTGCCGGGTCTGCTTGTCGCCGGGCCGACGGTAGCCGATCACGGGGTTGGGGATGAATTTGTCGAGCGCGCCGATTTCCCGCATAAGCTGCCAGAAATTATTGTACCAGTTCAGGTACATGTGGTAGCTGTGCTCGTGCAGTTCGGGCTTGCCGTCTGCGCGGTGAGCGCCGAGCTTGCCGCCGAGAAAGTCGTTCTGCTCGTAGAGCGTGATATCGAAGCCCTGCTCCATGAGCCGGCTGGCCGCGGACATGCCGGCCAGGCCGGCGCCGACAATAATGACTTCAGGCATGTTGCCCTCGAATTTTACTTGATAATTAGCCCGGCAATAATACGAATAAACCGATTGTCTCCCGACGCTGTTTGCAAATCAATGGATTCCTCCTGGATGCAGGCCAACTATCGCGCAATTTTCACCGAAATGCTGCTGGCCCATTCGGCTGCCGTGGGTGCTTTTGCCGACGTCGCTGCGCGCTGCGCGCTGCGCGCCAGCCAGGGATATCAGCAGGCACTTATAGCGCTTGCAGACGAAATTCCGGCCAACGGCGGGCCGGCGCATCCAGGCGGCACGTCCGAGATCACCTCTGCGCCGAGCGCCGCAGAGCTCGCGCGCGAATTCGCCGGCATGCCGCGAACGTCAGCGATGGTATTCCTTTCGAAATATGACAAGTTGCGTGGAAGGCGCCGCGTGGTTCGGGACTGACAAGGGTGCAAAAGCCGGGAACTAAGCTGCCGGTTGCCTTCCCCGGTTGCCCATGCCACCAATCACGAGGCAGGGCCGAACAGCGCGACGCATGGATTTGGTGAGAATGTCAGACCCGGAAGGCACGTTTGGCTCTGGATCCGGCCGGTCGGCGCAAGACCCGGTCACCGGCTTTTTCGTTGCACTGCGAGACGCATGGCTGGCGGGAGCGGCCCTCGGCGAAAACCTGACTGCACCATCGACGGCAGGCGGCCATCCCGGCGCCGCGTCCCCCGCGGCGAGTTTGCTGGCGCCGATGATCGGTGCGCTTGGCAAGATGGCCGATTTCGCCGCCGCCAATCGCCAGCGTTTTGACCAGCCAGGCGCCGGGCCGGCGGCCCGGGCGGCATCACCCGGTGCGAGCGATGCCGCCGCCGCTGCCGATTTTCTGCTTCCGATCGGCCACGCGATGACGATCGCCGCCAACAGGTCGATCAGCTACTGGCTCGGGCTGGCGCGAATATTCGAAAGCCATCAAGCGGGGCTGGCTCAGGCCGTCGGCCTGGAGGCGGCGACCGAGCCGGGCAAAGCGGGGTCGGAACGCCTCGTTGCGGCGGATGAATTGCGCGCATTGCTCCGCGAGGTAGCAGACCTGGCCACAAGGGAGGCGCGCCTCCTGCAGAACGAGTTGGGCAGCTTGGACGAGAGCATCGCGCAGAACTTTCAACAACCGGACCTTGCCAATTCCTACCACAGGCGCTGGCGCAGCAAGATCTAGGGCGGTTTGTTTCCGACATGACAGAAAAATCGACGCAATCCGTTATCTCAGGACTTGGTTTCGAGTCGGAGATGGCGCAGTTGCGCGAGCGCATTGCGCGCTGGATCGACGATTGCGACGGAGAAATGCGCGAAGCGCTGGAATGGCAGTTCCTGACCGGATCGAAATACTTTCGTCCGCTGACCATCTTCTCCTGTTATCGGGCGATGCATCGGGGGCCGATCCCCGAGCAGATCATGCAGTCGGCTCTGGTGATCGAGCTGTTTCACAACGTCTCCCTGATCGTCGACGACATTGTCGATCGCTCTCCGACGCGCCGCGGCCGGGCGACCATGCATACCAGGTTCGGCGAACTGTCGGCCCTGATGGCTTCGGGCTACATCGTCGCCGAGGGCTATCTGCAGCTGAAGCAGGATCTGGCCGGCATCGCCCTGTTTTCCGAACTGCTGAAGCGACTTGGCGTGGCTGAATGCATGCAGTGGCGGCTTCGCCGTCAGCCGCTGGGAATCGAGGACTGGCGCAGGATCGCCGGAGAGGACACCGGCTCGATGTTCGAGATATGCGCCTGCCTTGGCGATCGCTCGGGACGGCTGCGAAAGTTCGGCGGCCTGCTTGGCCTGCTCTACCATGGCTGCGACGATGTCGGCGATGTGAAGGGGCTGGCCGCGCTCGGCGGCGGCGGCGAGGAGGACCTGCGCGATGGCATCCTTACGCTGCCCGCGGCGCTGGCGATCCGCGATCCCGCGGCGGCCAGGATATTCTGCGATCCGCAGGCCGGCAATCTGGCCGAACTGGGCGCATACTTCGTCGCCAAGCTGCCGGAAGCGGAGGCCTATCTGGACAAGATCGCCCAGGAGGGGCGAACCGAGGCGCAATCCTTTGCTTCCAGTCCCGAGCCGCTGCTCGCGCTGATCGAGCGAACCCGCCAGTTGAGCCGCTACTAGCCGGCGATTTTGTTGTATATTGAAAACGGAAAGCAGGAGCCTGGAGGCACTTGGCACGTGCATCCCTGGACTCACGCTACCGGATGGCGCAAGGGTGGGACGTCGCTGGGACCAGCGCGGCAAGTGCGGTTCGGTACCGGTATTGGGGACGCGATCGCATGCAAGGTCTGGATGTTGGCGCTTGGCTTGAACAGATAGGGCTTGGCCAATACCGGAGCCTGTTCTCCGAGCAGGCGATCGACGGCGACGTGCTGCCCGATCTCACCGACGCGGATCTGGAGCGTCTTGGCCTGCCGCTCGGCCATCGCAAGAAGCTGCTGAAGGCCATCGACGATCTTCTCGGGCGCGACACCGCCGAGCAGGCGTTCAAGATCGTGCGAACCCGGCCGGACGCCGAGCGCAGACAGTTGACCGTGCTGATCTGCGACATGGTCGAATCGACGGCCCTTGCAGCCAGACTCGACCCCGAAGAACTGCGCAAGGTCATGGGTGTCTATCTCGATGCGTGCGCGACCGCCGTCACTTCGTTCGGCGGTTTCGTGGCCAAATACACCGGAGACGGGATCGTCGCCTATTTTGGCTATCCGGCCGCGCTGGAAGATGCCGCGGAAAGGGCTGTGCGCGCGGGCCTGGAACTCAGCCGGATCATACCCAGTCTGGCCCCGCTGCCCAACGTCACGCTGCATGTGCGCACCGGCATCGCGACAGGTCTTGTGGTCGTTGGCGACCTCTTGGGCGAAGGCGCGGCCAGGGAAGAAGCCGTTGTCGGGGAAACCCCGGCGCTGGCGGCGCGGCTGCAGACCCTTGCGCCGCCCGACGGGGTAGCCATTGCCGGCAGCACGCGCCGGCTGATCGAGGGCGTATTCGAGCTTGAATTGCTCGGCATGTCCGACGTGAAAGGTCTGCCCGGCACAAGGCCGGTCTGGCGCGTGCTCCGGGTCGCGGCGACCGAAAGCCGCTTCGCCGCGACCCACGATGCCGATCTGATGGAAGTGGTCGGCCGCGAGAATGAGATTTCGCTGTTGCTCGGGCGGTGGCAGACCGCCTGCGAGGGTGATCGTCTGATGGTCCTGCTGGCGGGGGAAGCAGGGATCGGGAAGTCGAGAATATGCATGGCCCTGGCCAGCCGCGTAGCAGCGGAGAGCCATTTCAACTTTCGCCTGCAATGTTCGCCCTTCCATACCCATAGCGCGCTGCATCCGATCATCAGCCATTTCGAACGCCTGGCGGGACTGACGCTCGACATGGCGCACGAGGAGAAACTCGACCGGGTGGCCGCGGAGGTGCAGAAGTCCGGCAATGTGCCGCCGGAGACCATTGCGCTTTTTGCCGCGCTGCTTTCGATACCGGTTGGCGATCGGTTGCCGCGGCACGAAGCGCCGCCCGACCAGATGAAAAGCCTGACGCTCGATGCCATCGACGACTGGCTGGTGAACCTGTCGCGGCAAAAGCCGATGCTGTGGATACTGGAGGATGCGCACTGGATCGATCCGACCACGGTCGAGTTGATCACCCGCGGCCTCGGCCGGCGTGATCGGGCCCGGATCCTCGCCGTCGTCACGCACCGGCCGGAATATCGGCCGCCATGGATCGGCGGCAGCCAGGTGGGGTCGATCAGCCTCAGCCGACTGAGCCGGCGGCAGTCGTACGAGCTGGTCAGGCAGGTTGCGCGAAACAATCTGCCCGACGCGCTCGTTGACCAGATCGTTGCCAAGACGGACGGGATGCCGCTGTTCATCGAGGAACTGACCAAGGTCATCATCGATTCCAGCTCGTTTGAGGCGAGCGCCAATCCCTATGACGAAAAGCGCGGATCCGGTGATTCGATGATACCGGTGACGCTGCAGGATTCACTGCTTGCCCGTCTCGACCGGCTGACCGAGAGCAAGGCCGTTGCCCAGATCGGCGCGGCGATCGGGCGGGAGTTTTCCTTCGAGTTGCTGGCCGCGGTGGTACCTTCCAAGCCCAGGGAACTCGAAGCCGCGCTGGCGCTGCTGGAGGCCGCCGACCTGATCACGGCGCGGGGCAATCCGCCGCAGGTGACCTATACTTTCAAGCACGCCCTGGTGCAGGAGGCCGCCTATTCGACGTTGCTGATCAGCCGTCGCCAGACGCTGCACAAACGCATTGCGGAGACGTTGCAGGGCAAGTTTGCCCAGATCGCGGAGGTGCAGCCGGAACTGCTGGCGCATCACTTCGCCGAAGCCGGGCTCACCGCCCAGGCGATCGATTGGTGGGAGCGGGCAGCCTTGCGCTCGGCGACCCGCTACAACAACGTCGAAGCCGTGAGCCAGTTCAACCGGGCCCTGGCGCTGCTGACGCAGCTTGCGGATGATTTATCGACCCGGCGCCGGGAATTCGAACTCCGGGTCGCCCTGATCGAGCCGCTCTATGCGACCCACGGCTATTCGGGGACCGAGGTCGAAAACAACTACGCCCGGCTGCTCGAGCTCGGCCGGGAGCTCGGAGAAACCCGGCAATTGCTCCGTATCCTGTGGGGCCGGGCCGGCGGAGTGCTGGTGCGCTGCGATTTCCCGCGCGCCAACGAATATGTCGGGAGTTTCCTCGAACTGGCGCGCCAGGCCGGCGACGCGACATCGGTCGCGCAGGGAATCCGGATCAGCGCCGTGATCGCCAATGCGAAGGGTGAGCTGGTAGTCGCGCGCGACCGTCTCCTGGAAGTGATCGAGGCATTCGAGCGCGAGGGCACGGCGGCTACGCTCGGCGACTATCTGACGATTCCGCGCCCGACCACCCTGGCGCAATGTTCGTTCGCCGCGCAACAGCTCGGTCTGCTGGACGAGGCCGACGAACTCTGCGCGCGCAGTCTGCGCGAAACCCGTGAAAGCGGCCACCACCTCACCAGCTGTTACGTCATGTCGGTTTGCGCGATGAAGGCAATGGTCGCGCAGGATCCGGCCGGCGTTTTCTCGATCACCGAGGAACTCGTCGAGATCGTCAATCGCCATCACGTGTTCTATTGGGAATGCTTCACCGAAGCGCTGCTCGGCTGGGCTGCGGCCCGAACGGGGTCGGTCGAGCCCGGCCTGGCGCGGCTGCAGCGCAGCTGGGAAATCCGCGACAGGATGCAGACCAGGATCTGGAGTCCGTTTTTCCGGATCAGCGAGGCCGAAATCCTGTTGCAGAACCAGCGAAGCGACGAGGCCATCGCCTTGCTGGACCGGGCGGCCGCCGAGGCTGATGCGACCGGGCAGCACTACAGCGCAGCGGAGGGGTTTCGCGTCCGCGCCTGCGCAAGACTGTCTCAGGGCGCGCCGCTTGCCGAGGTCGAGGCGCTGTTCCAACGCGGATTGGCAACGGCGCGGGCGCAGCATGCACGCCTGTTCGAACTGCGCACCGCGACCAGCCTGGCAAAGGCCTGGCTGGATATCGAAAGGGTCGAAAGCGCGCGCGCACTGCTGGCGCCTGTTTATGGCTGGTTCACCAGCGGCCACGAGACGGTGGACCTGATTCAGGCCCGCGCCGTGCTGGACAGCATGGGCTGACGCGACCCCGGGGATGCCTCGCGCATATTCACAACTTCGCTTGTCCGCGGGTCACCGGTTCACGACCGCTTGCGGTCCAGAAACCCCTGCATCAGTTGCTGCGGCTCGCCGGTCAGGAAGGATTTGCCGAACACGCCGACGCTCAGGTTGACGGATTCCTTCAGCGGCAGCTCTTCCCATTGCCGGATCAGCGCCTTTTGCGCCCGCAGCGCCTCCGGCGCGCATTGCAGAAGTGCCGCCACCGTGGCCTCGACCGCGGCGTCGAGGCCGCCTTCCGGCGCGACGGCGTCGACCAGCCCCCAGGACAGCGCGGTGGCGGCGTCGATATTGGCGGCGGTCATCAGCAGCCAGCGGGCGCGGCCCCAGCCGATCAAGCGCGGCAGCAGCGCCGCATGGATCACCGAGGGAATTCCGACCCTGACCTCGGGCATGCCGAATTTGGCATCCGGGGCGGCAATCCGGAAGTCGCAGCAGGCGGCCACTTCGAGCCCGCCGCCAAGGCACCAGCCCGGCATCCGCGCGATCACCGGCGCCGGAAAGCTCCGCACCGCCTCGCAGAGGTCGCGCAGGCCGGTGATGAACTTCTCCGCCGAGGCCTGGTCTAGCCCGGCCATTTCCTTGATGTCAGCGCCCCCGATCATGCTCTTCTCGCTCTGGCCGGCGAGCACCAGCACGCGAATCCGGCGTTCGGTCGCCAGCGCCTCGAGGCCTTCGCGGACCCCGTGGATGACCGCCGAGCCGAGGATGTTGAGCGGGCCGGCATCGCAGATGGTCAGGCGGACGACGCCGCGCGGGTCGCGGTCGATGCCGCAATGGGGATTGAGCATGTGCATCGGCGGTCTCGCTTTGGCTGCGCTGCATCAGCGCGGATCGGTCCCACTTCCCGGGCAATGCGCCGCCTTGTCAAGGGCCGGCGGGGCGCGCCGCTTGACGGTCGGGCATGGCGGCTTCGCCCGCGGCGGCCGCGCCGGAGGTGAAATAAAGCGGGCTTTTTGCCGCCGCGGCCGTTATTATATGATTACAAACATTTTATGGGACCGCACGATGCGCTATTCCAGGGAACACAAGCTCGAGACCCATGCCCGGATCGTCCGCAAGGCCTCGGTGCGGCTGCGCGAGAAGGGCGCCCATGGCATCGGCGTCGCCGACCTGATGAAGGAGGCCGGCCTGACCCATGGCGGGTTCTACGCCCATTTCGATTCCCGGGAAGCCCTGGTCATCGAGGCCTTTGCCGACGCGATGGACCGCTCGACCGAGCGCTGGCGCAAGCTCGGCGAGGCGACGACGCCAGACCGGCGTTTCGCGACAATCGTGGATTCCTATCTGACGGCGCTGCATCGCGATAATCCCGGCCATGGCTGCGCCATTCCAACGCTGGGCGCGGAAATCGCCCGCGAAAGCCCGCGGACCCGCAAGGCCTTCGCCGCCAAGCTGGAGCAGATGATCGAGGTGCTCGCCGCACAGCTGCCCGATGTTCCCCGCAAGGCCGCGCGCAAGCAGGCGACGGCCGCGATCGCGACCATGATGGGAACCATGGTCATGGCCCGGGTGGCGGGCAACGGCGATTTTTCCGAGGAGATTTTGCAGGCCGGGCGCGATGCCGTGCTTGGCAGCGGCCGGTCGTCAAGTCCGCCGGCCAAGAAATCTCCGGGCCGCAGCACCGCGCCGCGCAAGGCTGCGGCACCGGTGCGGCCCTGACCGGATCGCGCATCAACCTGGCGCGACCGTTTTTCAGGCCGTGTATCCATAAATCCGGCAGCGTGATGCTAAGAAGACTACGTCTGCTTTGCCGCTCTGTTCCGATGGCAACGCAGTATGTCGCGATGGGCCAGGGAATAATTTCCTCATCTCCCGGCCCACCGAAACGATCATGGCGAATTCGACGGCCGCCACGGCGCTCGTGTCAAATGAGGCGAGAAGCCGGACGTCAACCTGCAATTGTTGGATGCAGGTCGCGGGGGAAACGATCTGGATCTGGTTGCAGAGCGCGGTCGGCGAGGTCCAGTTCCACGCCGCTGGATGTGGTGGCGGCCATCCCTGGAGCTTGCTCCTGGCCGGTGCGGATCTGGCGTGGCCAATGACCCGGTCGCGCCGTTGAGGCCGATATCCACGATGAAAATCAGCGCCAGCTTGAGCGTTTCCAGGAGGATGGCCAAAAATGGCGCCGCGACGATTGCAAATTCGACCGCACTGGAGCCGCTGCGGCTGGCGCGAAAATTGCGGATCGGGCGAAGCCACGACTCGAAGCTGCGCAACGCCGCCGAGCGTGATCGGCGTCCAAGGCAGGCGGCTGGCGCATCTACGTGATGTCAAAAATTGTCAGAGGGTGCTTCGCCGAATGCGCCGCCCGACGTGGCTTGCAGAGTGGGTCTCAGCACAGACGTGACTACGACATTGCCGCGGGTTGTTTTGAAAAGGCTTGTCGAGCGCTTCTGCATCGGCGGATCGATTTCATCGACGTTCAAGGTCGTGTGTGACGGGATTTATGGTCAATAGTGCTGCGTTGCCCATTCGTTAAAACGAGCAGGCGGAACAATCGCAAGATTAGCGGTGCATAATTTGTGATAGGATATTTTAGGTGGATGATTTGAAGCGTGCTCGCTTCGTTTCCATCCACGGAATTCCGCGTCGGGTCGTGGCAGTGCGCGGGGCATTGCGGATGTTTCGCAACCGGCGTTGGTGAAATCTCGCTGTGAGCTTAATCTTCCTTAGTAGCTGCGGGTTGGCATTGGGTCATACCCTGGGTCATACCAATGGCCGGATTGCGGGGGGCTATACGGATTGCCATGGCTAATCGGACACGCATAATTTAGCGTGATCTAAAAAAATGGCAGGATAAAAATCTCTATGATGGATTCCTATTCCCGGCGGCTGGCGCTTGGACAGTTTTTGCGAAAACATAGAGAGCGCATGGCGCCCGAGGCGCATCAGCAATCGTTTCGAAGGCGCCGAAGAACACCCGGCCTGCGCCGCGAAGAGGTGGCCGGGTTGGCAGGTATCAGCACCAGCTGGTACGCACGGCTCGAACAGGCTGAAGAGACTGCGGCCCCATCGGCCGCCGCGCTGGATCGTATCGCCACAGTTCTGCGACTGACCGCCCCCGAGCGAGCCTACCTGTTTCATTTGAGCGGTCGGATCGACTTGAATTATGTCGCGGATCTGGAGGACAAATCGGTTCTCAGCGCGATCGAGAGCTTCGTTCTCGGCATTTCATCGCCTGCCTATTTGCTGGACAAATATTGGACGCCATTGCTTTGGAATGGTGAGGCTGCGAGGCTATTTGCGATTTGGCTGGAAGGTCCGGAAATAAACCTGCTGCGCCATATGTTCCTGGATCCGAAAGCAAGAGCTTTCGTCGTTGACTGGGAACTTCGTGCTGGGCAGCTTGTCGCGCAATTCAGGCTCGACTTCGGCAACGCCGTCGACGATCCCAAGATGCTGGGGTTGGTGGGCGGGCTAACCGAGGGGTCAGACGTGTTCCGGTCGATGTGGTCCGATCAGCGCGTTCTGTTTCGAAATGGAAGTGATAAGGCCTACAACCACCCGGACTTTGGCTTGCTGAAATTTCATCAGACAACCTACCTGGTTGCGGGACAACCAAGCCTCAAGCTCATCGTCGCGACTCCCGAAGCCAAAGAACCTGTCGGTGAATGAGCGACACAGGATGCACGATCGGAAAGATTTCCGTTCTCCGAAGATGTTTGACTTCGCGGAAATGCCGGCTTCGGTCTAGACAATCACTATTCAGGGTATGATAAATCATCCGCGGAGTGCGTACCTGGGAGGCCGGCGATCGGATTGATTTGTTCGCAATTTATTTATGATTTTGTTCAACATTATCTCCATGGAATCCGGGAGGAGCCCGGCGTACCGGCACCAGGAGGTAATCTTGAAGGCACTGTTTCTAAGGTTCTTAGCGGACAGGTCAGGCGCGACCGCTATCGAATATGGGCTGATCGCGGCAGGTATCAGTCTCGGCATCATTACCGTTGTGAATGGCATCGGTTCGTCGCTCAATACCAAGTTCACCACCATCAACACATCGCTAAAATAATTCATCGCTCGTGGCAGGGCGATGGTGGAGGGCTCCAACTCCGGTTGGGGCCCTTCGTTTTTGCAGTCGATGGCGTGGTGCCGAAAAAGGCTGCCTATTGTGTTCTGGCTGTGTCAGGCGCAGAGACTGGTCTTGCACGGCAGACCAACTCAACGGCGCAGCAAATGGCAGACAAGCGGGCCCGATCGACGACGCCCCTCGCTTTTGAGCATTGTCCATGCAGCGTTTAATCTCGTGCCGCGCGACCTGTGCCAGCTTAGGACCGGAATGCAGGTCAGAAGGAACATGGCTGAAAACGTTCCCCGTTGCAGCCTGCCAGGCTGGCGGCGGCGGCTTGAAAAGATCTTTCGGCGCTGGGGCATGATACCGCCCGCGCCGTGTGAAATGGGCCAGACACCTCAAGAGGCGAGAATGGGGAGAAATTCCCAGGAGCTGGCTCCGTTCAGCCAAAGTCATTTTGGCAGGGCGTTCGCGCAAATCTCTCCTTTGCGCCGAGCGCAAGCATACGCTGCTGTGACGCCTTTGTGCCCTGCGCTTCATAAAGCTTTCCTCCACCGCGCAAAGCCAATGCGGGCAAAGGCAATGCGGTGGTTCGGCGTGGGCCAGATGGTTCTTCATCAAGAGGCCGAATAGGCGGCAATCCCACAGCATCCCCGCTCTTTCAGATGCTCCACCCCTGCTTCAAGTGGGCGTATTCGACCTAGCTGCGCCGCATGGGCTGGGGCTGCGATCTCTCGCGTATGGCTGGATGGGAGGCGGCTGGAAAATATCTTGTGGGTTTGCGCCATAATACCGTCCAAGCCGGCTTTTTTGCAAATGCGCTGCGCGCAGGACCCCTTTCCAAAGCCGGGAAAGACTGCAAGATGCCGGCAAAACCGGCACCTGCCACTCCCCGGAGGAACCCATGCGCACAATCGGACATTTTATCGGCGGCCGCGAGGTCAAGGGCACTTCGGGGCGGTTCGCGGACGTTTTCGAGCCGATGACCGGCGACGTCCAGGCCCAGGTGGCTTTGGCCTCCAAGGCCGAGCTGCGCGCCGCGGTCGAAAACGCCAGGGCCGCGCAGCCGGAATGGGGCGCCACCAACCCGCAGCGCCGCGCCCGGGTGATGATGAAGTTCCTGGAACTGGCGCAGCGCGATTACGACGAGCTTGCCGAGCTTTTGGCGCGCGAGCATGGCAAGACCGTTCCCGATGCCAGGGGCGACATTCAGCGCGGGCTCGAGGTAGTGGAATTCGCCTGCGGCATTCCGCATCTGATGAAGGGCGAATACACCGAAGGCGCCGGGCCCGGCATCGACATCTATTCGATGCGCCAGCCGCTCGGCGTGGTCGCCGGCATCACCCCGTTCAATTTCCCGGCCATGATCCCGATGTGGAAATTCGCCCCCGCGATCGCCTGCGGCAATGCCTTCATTTTAAAACCGTCGGAGCGCGATCCCGGGGTGCCGATGGCGCTGGCCGCCCTGATGATCGAGGCCGGCCTGCCGCCCGGCATTCTCAATGTCGTCAATGGCGACAAGGAAGCGGTCGACGCCATCCTCGACGATCCCGATATCCGCGCCGTCGGCTTTGTCGGCTCGTCGCCGATCGCGCAATATATCTATGAGCGGGCGGCCGCCACCGGCAAGCGCGCGCAATGTTTCGGCGGCGCCAAGAACCACGCCATCGTGATGCCGGACGCCGACCTCGACCAGACCGTCGATGCCCTGATCGGCGCCGGCTACGGCTCTGCCGGCGAACGCTGCATGGCGATCTCGGTCGCGGTGCCCGTCGGCAAGACCACCGCCGACCGATTGATGGAAAAACTGATCCCGCGGGTCGAATCCCTGAAGATCGGCACCTCGATCGACCCGTCGGCGGATTACGGCCCGCTGGTGACGCGGGCGGCGCTCGACCGCGTGAAGAACTATGTCGAGATCGGCATCCAGGAAGGCGCCAAGCTCGCGGTCGACGGCCGCGGCTTCAAGATGCAGGGCTACGAGAACGGCTTCTACATGGGCGGCTGCCTGTTCGACAACGTGACAAAGGACATGCGGATCTACAAGGAAGAGATCTTTGGTCCCGTGCTTTCGGTGGTGCGGGCCCACGACTACCAGGAAGCGCTGGCGTTGCCGTCGGACCACGACTACGGCAACGGGGTTGCGATCTTCACCCGCGACGGCGACGCGGCGCGCGATTTCGCCGCCAAGGTGAATGTCGGCATGGTCGGCATCAACGTGCCGATCCCGGTGCCGATCGCCTATTACACCTTCGGCGGCTGGAAGAAATCCGGGTTCGGCGATCTCAACCAGCACGGCCCGGATTCGATCCGCTTCTACACCAAGACCAAGACCGTGACCGCGCGCTGGCCCTCCGGCGTCAAGGAGGGCGCGGAGTTCTCGATTCCGACGATGAATTGATCCGCCTATGGTCTCGGGTGGATTAATTCCACTTACAGACCGCATCCTGAGGAAGCGCGCGTCGGCGCGCGTCTCGAGGGATGGCGGCTTGCGCGGTCGCCGCCTGTGGCCATCCTTCGAGACGCATCGCTGCCGCGACGCTCCTCGGGATGACGGCGGTAAATGCCGATGATGCGAAGTTTGGAAACGCTGGAGCAGACAGGTACTGATCGCAGATGCATTTCGCTCTCAACGAGGACCAGATTGCGGTTCGCGAGATGGCGCGGAATTTCGCCGCGGAAAAGATCGCGCCGCATGCGCTTCGCTGGGACGAGGAAAAGCATTTTCCCGTCGATGTGATGCGCGAGGCGGCTGCGCTCGGCATTGGCGGGATCTATATCAGCGACGACGTCGGCGGCTCGGCGCTGACCCGGTTCGATGCGGCGCTGATCTTCGAGGCGCTGGCGCAGGGCTGTCCGACGGTGTCGGCCTTCATCTCGATCCACAACATGGCGTCGTGGATGATCGACGCCTATGGCAACGACGCGCAGCGCAAGCAGTGGCTGCCGAAACTCTGCACCATGGAGCTGCTGGCGAGCTACTGCCTGACCGAGCCGGGCTCCGGATCGGACGCCGCGGCGCTGCGCACCCGCGCGGTTCGCGACGGCGACCATTACGTGCTCAACGGCCAGAAGCAGTTCATCTCCGGCGCCGGCAAGGGCGATCTCTATGTGGTGATGGTGCGCACCGGCGGCGACGGACCCGGCGGGATCTCGACCCTGGTGATCGAGGGCGACACCCCGGGCCTTTCGTTCGGCGCCAATGAGCGCAAGATGGGCTGGAACGCGCAACCGACGCGGGCGGTGATCTTCGAGAATGCGCGCGTCCCGGTCGCCAACCGGCTCGGCGACGAAGGCATCGGCTTCAAGATCGCGATGGCCGGGCTCGACGGCGGACGCATCAATATCGCGGCCTGTTCGCTCGGCGGGGCGCAATCCGCGCTCGACAAGTCGCTGGCCTATATGCGCGAGCGCAAGGCGTTCGGCAAGCGTCTCGACGAATTCCAGGCGCTGCAGTTTCGGCTGGCCGACATGGCGACCGAACTGGAGGCGGCGCGGACCTTCGTCTGGCGCGCCGCGGCCGCGCTCGACCGCAAGGACGCCGACGCCACCATGCTGTGTGCGATGGCCAAACGGTTCGGCACCGACGTCGGCTTCGAGGTCGCCAACCAGGCTTTGCAGCTGCATGGCGGCTACGGCTATTTGAGCGAATACGGCATCGAAAAAATCGTGCGCGACCTGCGCGTGCACCAGATACTCGAGGGCACCAACGAAATCATGCGGCTGATCGTGGCGCGCAAGCTGATCGAAGGCGCGCGATGACGACGCCGGCGGCGGCCTTGGCGGGTGCCGAGCCCGACCTGATCGTGCGCCGCGAAGGGGGCGTTGGCGTGGTCCGGCTCAACCGGCCGAAGACGATCAATGCCATGACCCTGGAAATGTCGCTCGGGATCGATGCGGCGCTGGACCGGTTCGAGGCCGATCCCGCGGTCGCGCTGGTGTTGCTGGAAGGTGCAGGCGAGCGCGGGTTGTGCGCCGGCGGCGATATCCGCGGGCTCTATGAAAGCTCCCGGGCCAACGGCGATCTCGGCAAGGTGTTCTGGCGCCAGGAATACATCATGAATGCGCGCATCGCCAAATTCCCAAAGCCTTATGTCGCGTTCATGGATGGCCTGGTGATGGGCGGCGGCGTCGGGCTGTCGGCGCATGGAAGCCATCGCGTGGTGACCGAGCGGACAAGACTGGCGATGCCGGAGGTCGGTCTGGGGTTCTTTCCCGATGTCGGCGGCACCTTTCTGCTGTCGCGCGCGCCTGGCGAGATCGGCAGCTATTTTGGGTTGACCGGCCAGACCATGAACGGCCCCGACGCCGTCTACGCCAAATTCGCCGATGCGGTGGTACCTGCCGCAAAGCTTGCCGCCTTGCGCGAGACCCTCGTCAATCTGCGCGCCGGGGCGAGTTCGGCCGACGTGAAAGCCGCGATCGATGGTTTTGCGACCGGCGAGACGGCTGGACCGGTCGCGGCGATCCAGCCGCAGATCGACCGCTGGTTCGCCCATGGCCGGATGCAGGATATCTTTGCGTCGCTGCAGCAGGACGGCTCGGAGCTGGCCCAGGCGACCTTAAAGGCATTGAACGAGAAGTCGCCGCGCGGCATGGTGGTGGCCCTTAAACTGCTGCGGCTGGCGCGCGATTCGTCCTCGCTGGAGCAATGCCTGGTGCGGGAATATCGTGCCGCGCTGGAAGTGTTTCGAAGCGACGATTTTCGCGAGGGCGTTCGCGCGGCCGTCATCGACAAGGACCGGCAGCCGCGCTGGTCGCCGCCGGCGATCGATGATGTGACGCCGGAGATGGTGGCGCCTTACTTTGCGGAAATCGGCGCCGACGAACTGGTGTTCGACAAGACAAACTAGAAACGTCCCACGCGGAGGGAATTTTACATGGCCAACATCGCATTCATCGGTCTCGGCAACATGGGCGGCCCGATGGCCGCCAATCTGGTCAAGGCCGGCCGCAAGGTGATCGCGTTCGATCTGGTGGAAGCCTCGCGCAACCAGGCCAAGGCCGACGGCGCAGAGGTCGCCGACAGCGCCGCGGCCGCGGTGAAGGGCGCCGACGTCGTGATCACGATGCTGCCGGCCGGCAAGCATGTGCTGTCGGTCTGGGCCGATGTTGTTGCATCCATGGCAAAAGGTGCACTGATCATCGATTGCTCGACCATCGATGTCGAGAGCGCCAAGCAGGCCCATGCGCTGGCGGCGAAACATGGCATCGCCTCGGTCGATGCGCCGGTGTCCGGCGGCACCGGCGGTGCCAAGGGCGCGACGCTGACCTTCATGTGCGGCGGCGAGGAAGAGGCGTTCGCGGCTGCCAGGCCGGTGCTGGAAAGGATGGGCAAGAAGATCGTGCATTGCGGCGGCGCGGGCGCCGGCCAGGCGGCAAAAATCTGCAACAACATGATCCTCGGGGTTTCCATGATCGCGGTCAGCGAGGCCTTTGCGCTGGCCGAAAAGCTCGGCCTGTCGCACCAGGCGCTGTTCGACGTCGCCTCGACCTCGTCCGGCCAATGCTGGTCGCTGACGACATATTGTCCGGTGCCGGGTCCGGTGCCGGCCTCGCCGGCGAACAATGACTACAAGCCGGGCTTTGCCACCGCCCTGATGCTGAAGGATCTGACCCTGGCGCAGGACGCGGCCAGCGCGGCCGGGGCTGCGACGCCGCTGGGCAAGCACGCCCAGGAGATCTACAAGTCGTTCGATTCGGCAGGCCATGGCGGGGTGGATTTTTCCGGAATCATCCAGCATGTCCGGGGCCTTGCGGCAAAGGGCTGAGCATCGATGACAACATTCCAGAACGCCCGGTCGTTTCTGCTCCAGCATCGCACCGACTATGACGCCGCGGTCAAAGGCTTCCGCTGGCCGGATCCGGTGCCGTTCAACTGGGCGCTGGACTGGTTCGACGCCGAACTGGCGCGCGATCCGCAAAGCAGGGATCGTGCGGCGCTGTGGATCGTCGACGCCGGCAGCAACCGCGAGACCAAACTGTCGTTCGAGGCGCTGTCGCGCCGCTCCGGCCAGGTGGCGAATTTCCTGCGCGCACAGGGGCTCGGGCGCGGCGATCATCTGCTGCTGCTGCTCGGCAACGTGATTCCGCTATGGGAGACCATGCTGGCGGCCATGAAGCTCGGCGTGGTGGTGATCCCCGCCACCACGCTGTTGACGCCGGACGAACTGCGCGACCGGCTCGAGCGCGGCCGCGCCAGGGTGGTGGTGGCCTCGCAGGACCAGGTCGCGAAATTTGCCGGCCTCGGCGGCGACAATCTCATTCGCATCGTGGTCAATGCGTCGTCGGCGCAGGACGGCTGGCTGGCTTACGAGCAGGCCGCGGCGTTTCCGGAAAGCTTCGCGCCGGATGGACCGACCGGCCCCGAAGATCCGATGCTGCTGTACTTCACCTCCGGCACCACGGCAAAGCCGAAACTGGTGCGGCACAGCCAGCGCAGCTATCCGGTCGGCGGCCTGTCGACGATGTACTGGCTCGGGCTGCAGCCCGGCGATATCCATCTGAACATTTCCTCGCCGGGCTGGGCCAAGCATGCCTGGAGCTGCTTTTTTGCGCCCTGGAATGCCGGTGCCACGGTGTTCGTGGTCAACCAGCCGCGCTTCGACGCCAAGGGATTGCTCGCGACCATCGGCCGCTGCGGCGTCACCACGCTGTGCGCGCCGCCGACGGTGTGGCGGCTGTTCATCCAGGAGAAGCTTGCGAGCTTCAAGGTGTCGCTGCGCGAGGTCTGCGGCGCCGGCGAGCCGCTCAATCCCGAAGTGATCGACCAGGTGCGCACGGCCTGGGGGCTGACCATCCGCGACGGCTACGGCCAGACCGAAACCACGGCGCTCGCGGGAAATTCGCCGGGGCAGAAGGTCAAGATCGGCTCGATGGGCCGCCCGCTGCCCGGCTACCGCGTCCGCATCACCGACAGCGACGGGCATGTTACAAAAGAGGGCGAGGTCAGCCTGCTGCTCGGCGCCGACCGGCCGGCGGGGCTGATGCAGGGCTATCAGGGCGACGACGGAAAATTGAGCGGCGCCGACGGCGATCTCTATCGCAGCGGCGACGTGGTGTTCGCCGACGACGAGGGCTACCTGACCTTTGTCGGCCGCTCCGACGACGTCTTCAAATCCTCCGACTACCGGATCAGCCCGTTCGAGCTCGAAAGCATCCTGCTGGAGCATGAGGCGGTCGCCGAGGCCGCCGTGGTTCCCAGCCCCGATCCGATCCGGCTGGCCATCCCCAAGGCCTATGTGCTGCTGGTGTCGGGCGTGGCGCGCTCGCCGGCCACCGCGCTGTCGATCTTCCAGCACCTGCACACCCGGCTGGCGCCGTTCAAGCGGATCCGGCGCATCGAACTGGTGACCGAACTGCCCAAGACGATTTCCGGAAAAATCCGCCGCGTGCAGTTGCGCCGCCTCGAGCATGACAACGATCGCGACGACGCGCTGCGCGGCCAGGAATACCGCGAAGAGGAGTTTCCGGAATTGCAGTCGGTGCGTGCGGCCGGATCAACGGAGAACGGATGAATGAATGAAGTCTGGAAGAAGCCGCCGATCCCGCTTGCCGCCTATCAGGACATGGTCGGCCACGAGGTCGGGGTTTCGTCATGGCACCTGGTCGACCAGAACCGCATCGACGTCTATGCCGATGTGATCGAGGATCACCAGTTCATCCATGTCGATCCGGAGCGGGCCCGGCGCGAGACCGCGTTCGGCAGCACGGTGGCGCACGGCTTCCTGACGATGTCGCTGATGAGCATCATGTCGTATGAGGTGATGCCGGTGATCGAGGGCACCACCATGGGAGTCAATTACGGCTTCGACAAGCTGCGCTTCATCTCGCCGGTGCGCTCGGGATCGCGGGTCCGCGGCCGCTTCGTCCTGAACGAGGCCAGGCTGCGCAAGCCGAGCGAACTTTTGTCGCGCACCAGCGTGACGGTAGAAATCGAAGGCGAGGACAAACCCGCGCTGGTGGCCGACTGGCTCGGCCTGATCTATTTTGCTTGACATCAACAGTCTTGGCCGGGCTTGTCCCGGCCATTCACGTCTTGTTTGATGTCCAGCACCCAAAGAAAAAGGCGTGGATGCCCGGCACAAGGCCGGGCATGACGAAAAAACCCAGATCCAGGAAATTGTTCTCATGACAATCAGGTTTGACGGACGCGTCGCCATCGTCACCGGCGCGGGCAATGGTCTCGGGCGCGCGCATGCGCTGGGGTTGGCGAGCCGCGGCGCCAAGGTCGTGGTCAATGATTTCGGCGGTGCGCGCGACGGCAGCGGCGGATCGCTCACCCCGGCGCAGGCGGTGGTCGAGGAAATCCGCGCCGCGGGCGGCGTGGCGATGGCCGACGGCGCCGACGTCTCCAATTTCGAACAGGTCAAGGCCATGGTCGACCGCGCCACGGCCGAGTGGGGCAGCGTCGATCTGCTCTGCGCCAATGCCGGGATCCTGCGCGACAAGTCGTTCGCCAAGATGGAACTTGCCGATTTCGCCAAGGTGCTCGACGTCCATCTCACCGGCACCTTTTACTGCTGCAAGGCGGTGTGGGACGGCATGCGGGCCCGCAACTACGGTCGCATCGTCGTCACCACCTCGTCGTCGGGCCTCTACGGCAATTTCGGCCAGGCCAATTATGGCGCGGCGAAAACCGGCATGGTCGGATTGATGAACGTGCTGGCCGAGGAAGGCCGCAAGACCGACATCCGCGTCAACACGATTTCGCCGACCGCGGCGACGCGAATGACCGAGGAATTGCTGCCGCCGCAGGCGCTGGCCCTGATGAAGCCGGAAGCGATCACGCCGGCGGTGCTTTATCTGCTCAGCGAGAACGCGCCGACCCGCACCATCATGGGAGCCGGCGCCGGTTCCTTCGCGGTAATCCGGATCCTGGAGAGCGAGGGCATCAACCTGCCGCCGTCCGACTGGACCCCCGACGCGGTAGCGGCGCATTTCGCCGAGATCAGCGACATGGCGCAGGCCAAGGCGCTGGAAGGCGCGTTCCAGCAGACCCAGAAGTATGTCGCGCAGGCCGCGGCGAGAGCCGGGATCAAGCTATAGGACAGGCTCAAAGTCGTCATTCCGGGGCGATGCAAAGCATCAAACCGGGAATCTCAGGATTCCGGGTCCGCGCCAAGACGCGTGTCCCGGAATGACGTAGATCGGGTCATGTCATCCTTTTCGCAAAACCCAGTCGCCGTCATCGGTGCCGGCCCTGCCGGGCTGATGGCGGCCGAGGTGCTGGCGCAGGCGGGCGCGGCCGTCACGGTCTATGATGCGATGCCGTCGGCGGGGCGCAAATTGCTGCTGGCCGGACGGGGCGGCCTCAATCTCACCCACAGCGAAGCCTTGCCGGCGTTTCTTTCGCGCTACGGCGCGGCGACGCCGCGTCTGGCGCCGGCGATCGAGGCGCTGCCGCCGCAGGCGTTGCGGCAATGGAGCGAGGCGCTGGGGCAGCCGACCTTTGTCGGCTCCAGCGGCCGGGTATTTCCGGAAGGATTCAAGGCCTCGCCGCTGCTGCGGGCGTGGCTGCGGCGGCTCGATAGCCTCGGCGTGAAATTTTCGCTGCGGCGGCGCTGGACCGGCTGGGATCAGGCCGGGCGGCTGAGGTTTCAGGCGCCGGAGGGTCCGTGCGCAGTGGAGGCCGCGGCGACCGTGCTGGCGCTCGGCGGCGCGAGCTGGCCGCGGCTCGGCTCCGACGCGGCGTGGGTGGCGATACTCGCCGCCAGGGGCGTGACCCTGTCGCAGCTGCGGCCGGCCAATTGCGGCTTCACTGTCGCCTGGTCAAAGATCTTCCGCGACCGTTTCGAGGGCCAGCCGCTCAAGGGCGTGGCGCTGTCGTTCGGCGCAGAGCGCGTGCGCGGCGAAGCGGTCGTGACCCGCACCGGCATCGAAGGCGGCGCGGTCTATGCGTTGTCGGCAGACTTGCGCGAAGCCATTCTGAGCTCAGGGCGGGCGATGCTTCACATCGCGCTGCGGCCCGATCTCGACATCGGCGATCTCCTGGCCCGGCTGACCGCGCCGCGCGGCAAGCAATCGTTTTCCAATTTTCTGCGCAAGGCCGTCCACCTGCCGCCGGTGGCCATCGGCCTGTTGCAGGAAGCCGCGATGGCTTCCGGAGCGTCGCTGTCATCGCTATCGGCCGCGGGTCTGGCCGGATTGATCAACGCCGTGCCGGTCGTGCTCGATGGCGTGGCGCCGATCGCGCGCGCGATTTCCACCGCAGGCGGGATATCGTTCGATGAAATCGACGCCGATTTCATGATCCGCCGCTTGCCCGGCATCTTCGCCGCCGGAGAGATGCTGGACTGGGAAGCGCCGACCGGCGGCTATCTGCTGCAGGCCGCGTTCGCGACCGGCGCCGCGGCGGGCAGGGGCGTGTTGCGGTGGCTCGAGAGAGGCGAGCAGTGAGTGGCGAATAGCGAATAGCGAATAACGAGTAGGAGTAGCAGGAATCTTCTTCCCTACTCGCTATTCGCTACTCGCCATTGGCCCCATTCCTCCTCACGCCTGCTCGATCTCTTCGCGCAGCACTTCGAGCTCCAGCCATTTGTCCTCGGCGGCGGCCAGCTCCTTCTGTGCCAGCGACAGCGCGGCCGAGGCGGTGTCGAATTTCTTGCGGTCCTTCTTGTAGAGATTGGGATCGTCGAGATGGCGCTGCTGCTTGGCGATTTCGGCCTGCAGCCTGGCGATGGTTTTCGGCAGGGTCTCCAGCGCGTGCTTCTCGTTGAAATTGAGCCGGCGTCTAGCGGCTGCCGAGGGCGCGCTGCCCTTGCCGGTCTTGCCGGGTTCGGCGGCGTTGGCCTTGACCGCCTCGCGCTTCAGGTCGGCGCCGCGCTGCGCCAGCATGTCGGTATAGCCGCCGGCATATTCGACCCAGCGGCCATCGCCCTCCGGCGCGATCACCGAGGTCACGACGCGATCGAGAAAATCGCGGTCATGGCTGATCAGGATCACGGTGCCCTCGTAGTCGCCGAGCATCTCCTCCAGCACGTCGAGGGTTTCCAGGTCGAGGTCGTTGGTCGGCTCGTCCAGCACCAGCAGGTTGGACGGCTTTGCCAGCGCGCGGGCCAGCATCAGCCGGCCGCGCTCGCCGCCGGACAGCACTTCGAGCGGCGTGCGCATCTGCTCCTGCCCGAACAGGAAGTCCTTCATATAGGCGACCACGTGCTTCGGCTTGCCGCCGACCATCACGCTGTCGCTGCGTCCGCCGGTCAGGGCTTCGGCCAAAGTGGATTTGGGATCGAGGCTCTCGCGGTGCTGGTCGAGGGTGGCCATCTCGATATTGGCGCCGAACCGGATGCTGCCGCCGTCCGGCGGCTTGGCCCCGGTCAGCATGTCGATCAGCGTGGTCTTGCCGGCGCCGTTCGGCCCGACGATGCCGATGCGGTCGCCGCGCTGCACCCGGATCGAGAAGTCGTCGACGATGCGGCGATCGCCGTAGACCCGGCTGATGTTCTTGGCCTCGATGATCAGCTTGCCGGACTTGTCGGCTTCGGCGGCGGCCAGATTGGCATTGCCGGTCGCGCCGCGATAGTCGCGGCGCTGGTCGCGCAGCGCGTGGAGATTGCCGAGCCGCTTGACGTTGCGCTTGCGGCGGCCGGAAACGCCGTAGCGCAGCCAGTGTTCCTCGTTGACGATCTTGCGGTCGAGCTTGTGCTGGTCGCGCTCTTCCTCCGCCAGCACCTCGTCGCGCCAGGCCTCGAAGGCAGAGAAGCCGCGGTCGATCTGCTTGATCTGGCCGCGGTCGAGCCAGGCGGTGGAGCGCGACAGGTTGGACAGGAAGCGGCGGTCATGGCTGATGATGACCAGCGCGCTGCGGCGGCTGCCGAGCTCGCCTTCCAGCCATTCGATGGTGGTGAGATCGAGATGGTTGGTCGGCTCGTCCAGAAGCAGGATGTCGGGCGACGGCGCCAGCACCCGCGCCAGCGCGGTGCGGCGGGCTTCGCCGCCGGACACATGCGCGGGATCTTCGTCGCCGGCAAGCCCGAGCTGCTCCAGCACATAGCGCGCCTGGTACTGATCGTCGCCCGGATTGAGCCCGGCCTCGACATAGGCCAGCGTCGAGGCAAAACCGGTAAAATCCGGCTCCTGCGGCAGGTAGCGGATGGTGGCGCCGGGCTGCAGGAAGCGGCTGCCGCTGTCGGGCTCGACCAGTCCGGCGGCGATTTTCAGCAGCGTCGACTTGCCGGAGCCGTTGCGGCCGATCAGGCAAACGCGCTCGCCGGCCGATACCGACAGTTCGACGCCGGACAACAGCGGCGTGCCGCCGAAGGTCAGCTTGATGTCTTTCAACTGGATCAGGGGAGGCGCCATGGCTCTTCAATCAATTCTGTTGCTGCGCGGGCCGGTTGGCCCGCTCGCGCTGGATGCGGCGAATGGTCTGGTCGAGCGCCGACAGGAATGCCGAGCGGTCGCGCGGCGCGAAGGATCTCGGGCCGCCGGTGACCTCGCCCTGGGAACGCAGATCGGTCATCAGGTTGCGGACCGCAAGCGTCATGCCGATCGATTGTTCGGAAAACGGTTTGCCGTTCGGCGCGATCACGTCGCAGCCGGCCTTCACGCAGCGGCTCGCCAGCGGGATATCGGAGGTGATGACGATGTCGCCTTTGGTGGCGCGCTCGGCGATCCAGTCGTCGGCGGCGTCCATCCCGGAACCGGCCGCGATCCGCTCGATCAGCGGATCCTGCGGCACCCGGATGAAATTGCCGGCGACCACGCTGACCGGCAGCCGGTGGCGGGCGGCGACGCGGTAGATTTCGTCTTTGACCGGGCAGGCGTCGGCGTCGACATAGATGCGGGTGGTATTCAAGATTGGCGTCATCGGTTGGGAGTTTGGCCTGATAAACGCCGGCGGGCGCCCTCAAGCTGCGCGTGGTACCGCATCGGCGCCGCAAATGCGAGCAAAACACCTGCGGGAACCGGCTTGCCACGGCAATTTCCCGGCTTAACATGAACGATGAAAAGACCAGCGAAATCAGGGGAACAGGCCCATGCCAAGCCGCATCGAAGCCTACCGCGTCGAGGCCTACAACACCGCCAAACTGTCCGAAAACAAGATGCACGACGACAGCGTGGCGCGCCGGTTCGGATTCAGCGGCGGGCTGGTGCCGGGGGTCGACGTGATGGCCTATATGATGCACCTGCCGGTGGCCCAATGGGGCCGCGCGTTTCTCGAACGCGGCATGATCGAGGCGCGTTTCGTCAAGCCGGTCTATGACGGCGAGACCGCCATCGTCAGCGGCGAAGACGGCAATGGCGTGCTGGCGATCGAGGTGGAAAGCCGCGGCGAGCTCTGCGCCACCGGCACCGCGTGGCTGCCCGCCTCGGTGCCGGCGCTTTCTCTCGCAGATTTCAGCGCGACCGCGCCGGTGGCGGAGCGTCGACCGGTGGATGCGATGTCGTACCGGCCCGGAAGCTGGCTCGGCACGGTGCCGCGCGCCTGGGCGGGCAATGCGGCGAGCGAATATCTGGCCGATGTGCGCGAAACCGATGCGATCTACGCCCGCGAGGGGCTGGGCCATCCCGGGCTGGTGCAGCGGGTCATGAACAAGGTGCTGGTCGACAACGCCATTCTCGGGCCCTGGATTCATGTCGGCAGCAAGATGCAGCTGCTGTCGCCGTTCGGCCGCGACGACGAGCTGACCGCCCGCGCCAGGGTGACCGGCAATTATGAGAAGAAGGGCCATCGCTTCGTGGAGCTCGACGCGCTGGTGGTCGCCGGCGGCCACACCCCGGTGGCGCATTGCCAGCACATCGCGATCTACCAGCCGCGCGAGCAGGCAGCCGCGTAGGGATCGCAATGGCGCCCGGCGCAGTTCCATATTCGGCCGCCATACTCCGCGAAAGCGGAGTAGCCAGTACGCTGCGGTCGCTCGGTTTGATCACCAGAGCCTTGGAATACTGGATCGTCCGGTCAAGCCGGACGATGACGGCTTGTTATGAAGTGCCGATTTTCGCCCGATTTCGCTGTTTCCTCGCGAAATTGAGTGGCGATAACCGAGCCACGGCGCCGAATTGGGCGTGTTGGCCCGCCATCGCCTGTTGCGCCGCTCCGGCGCGCTGCTAAAGTTTCCGTGAACGGAAATTCCTCGGCGGCCCCGACGGGCCGCGGAAAGACATTGGATGAACCACGAAACGCGGCTTTGCGACGGCCCCACGCCGCGCGGAAGCCCGCAAGGACCGGCTGCGGCGGATCAGGACGCGCTGGCGCTGACATCGGGCTCGGCCGTCTATGCCGCGCTCGACCTCGGCACCAACAATTGCCGGCTCCTGATCGCCTGTCCATCCGGCGACGGGTTCCGTGTGGTGGATTCGTTCTCGCGGATCATCCGGCTCGGCGAGGGCATCGCGGCGACCGGCAGCATCAGCGAGGCCGCGATCGAGCGCGCCATCGCCGCGCTGAGCATCTGCCGCGACAAGATCCGGTCGAGGAAGGCGAGGCGGCTGCGGCTGATCGCGACCGAGGCCTGCCGCGCGGCGTCGAACGCCGAGGGCTTTCGCGACCGGGTGGCGGCGGAGACCGGCATCCGGCTGGAGGTGATCGATCGCGAGACCGAGGCGGCGCTGGCGGTGCTCGGCTGCTCGCCGCTGCTCGATCCGGACGGCCGCGGCGCCATCCTGTTCGACATCGGCGGCGGCTCCACCGAACTGGTCCGGATCGAGCGCGATCCCGCAGAGCCCGACGCCGCGCCGCGCATCAAGGCCTGGATGTCGATCCCGCTCGGCGTGGTGACCCTGGCCGAGCATTTCGGCGGCAGGGACGTCACTGCGCAATCCTATGCCCGCATGGTGCAGGAGGTCGCCCAGCACGTCGCGCCGTTCGCGGCCGAGCACGGCGTTGACCTCGGCGCCATGCATCTGCTCGGCACCTCCGGCACCGTCACCACGCTGGCCGGCATCCATCTCAATCTGGCGCGCTACGACCGCCGCCGCATCGACGGGGTCTGGATGAGCGAGGCCGATCTCACCGCCACCATCGCCCGCCTGCTCGCCATGAGCTACCAGGAGCGCGCCAGCAACAACTGCATCAGCGTCGAGCGTGCCGACCTGGTGCTGGCGGGCTGCGCCATCCTCGACGCCATCCGCCAGGCGTTTCCGCTGCCGCGGCTGCGCGTCGCCGACCGCGGCCTGCGCGAGGGCATGCTGGTCGAGATGATGCGCGAGGACGGCGCGCTCGGCGGATCACGATAGCCGCATCAGCCTGCTTCGTGCTAAAGCGCGCGGGGAACGCCTCAAGGTTCCAGGGCAAGCAGAGCGATATGGCAAAAGACAGCACCGGACGGCTGCGGGTCACCGTCAAGAGTGGCGGCCGGCTCAAGCTGTCATCGAAGCTTTGGCTGGAACGGCAGCTCAACGATCCCTATGTGGCGCAGGCCAAGCGCGACGGCCTGCGCTCGCGCGCCGCCTACAAGCTCATCGAAATCGACGACAAGTACCATTTCCTCAAATCCGGCATCACGGTGGTCGATCTCGGTGCGGCGCCCGGCGGCTGGAGCCAGATCGCCGCGCGCCGGGTCGGCGCCGCCGACGGCAGGGGCAAGGTGGTCGCGATCGACCTGCTGGAAATGCCGGAGGTTGCCGGCGTCACGTTTGCGCAGCTCGATTTTCTCGCCGACGACGCGCCGGGAAAGCTGATCGCGATGCTGGGCGGCCGCGCCGACGTGGTGCTGTCCGACATGGCGGCCAACACCACGGGCCATCGCAAGACCGATCAATTGCGCATCCTCGGTCTCGTCGAAGGCGCCGCCGCTTTCGCCAGCGACGTGCTCAGTCCCGGCGGCACCTTCGTCGCCAAGGTGTTCCAGAGCGGGGCCGATTCCGCGCTGCTGGCGCAGCTGAAGCGCGACTTTGCCAGCGTGCGCCACGTCAAGCCCGCCTCGAGCCGCAAGGATTCCTCCGAACGCTACGTGCTGGCGACGGGATTTCGCGGCGTGCAGGACAGGCCGCAGGACTGAGCGGGTGTTGTCGGGCCAAGCGAAGCGATCGATGCAGCAAAGAAGAGTGGCTTGCTTCGTCGCATCTTCGCCCGAGGTGGGCTTAGGCGGACAAGGGTGCTCGCCGCAAGGACGAACGCCTACCCCAGCCGCTGGTCCCTGACGTCGGCAGTCTCGGTGGCGGCGGTTTCTTCCGGCTCCGCGTCGCGTTCCGGAGGCGTGACCACGACCACGCCGCGGCCGGAGACCTGGTGGCCGGCATCGAGCGGCATCTGGAAGAAGAAATACGCAGACAGCGTCGAGATGATCGACACCACGATGAAGCCGGGCGCGAAATCGGCGGCGCTGAGCTCGGTGACGTGATGCACCCACATGGTGGACTCCACCGAGAACGCGCCGACCGCGACGCCGGCGGACACCGCCAATTGCTGGTTGACGCTGACCAGGGTGGTGGCCCGGCTCATCTGCGCCGGCTCGACCTCGGCATAGGCCAGGGTGTTGATGGCGGTGAACTGCAGCGAACGGAAGAAGCCGCCGACCACCAGCAGGATCATGATCAACAGCAGCGGCGTGGTGATCGTGAACAGCGCGCAGGACGCCAAAAACACCGAGCTCACCACCGCATTGATGCTCATGATGTTGCGGAAGCCGAAGGTGCGGATGATGCGGGCCGCCAGCGTCTTCATGCCCATGGCGCCGGCCGCCGAGGCAAAGGTCACCAGGCCCGAATGGAACGGCGACAGGCCGAACCCGACCTGCATCAGCAGCGGCAGCAGGAACGGCAGCGCGCCGATCCCGAGCCGGAACATGAAGCCGCCGATGATGCTGGCGCGCATCGTCGGCAGCCGCAGCAGCGCGAAATCCAGCACCGGCGAGGAAGTCCTCCTGGCGTGGATCACGTAGAGCGTCATGGCAATGGTGCCGATCGCGACCAGCGCGATGACCACGGTCCATGGCAGGAGGTTGAGACCCGCGATCGACAGCCCGAACGCGATGCCGCCAAGCCCGATCCCGGCCAGCACCAGACCGTAGAGATCGAAGCGCTCGGGGTCCTCGCTGCGGATCGGGTCGATGTAGCGCAGCGCCATGAAAATCCCGAGCAGCCCGATCGGGATGTTGATCAGGAAGATCCAGTGCCAGGTCAGATAGGTGGTGATGAAGCCGCCGAGCGGCGGACCGATCACCGGCCCGATCAGCGCCGGCACGGTGACCCAGGCCATCGCGTTGACCAGCGCGCTCTTGTCGATCGAGCGCAGCAGCACCAGCCGCCCGACCGGCGTCATCATCGCGCCGCCGGCGCCCTGCAGGATGCGCGCGATCACGAAGTCGGTGACCGAGGACGACAGCGCGCAGCCGATCGAGCCGATCATGAACACGGCGATGGCGATCGAGAACACCGCGCGCGCGCCGAACCGGTCGGCGGTCCAGCCGCTCGCCGGGATGAACACCGCCAGCGACAGCAGATACGAGGTGATGGCGAGCTTGAGCGTCAGCGGGCTGGTGCCGATATCCACCGCGATCGCCGGCAGCGAGGTCGCGATCACGGTCGAAATCCATGTTCTCCATGAACAGGGCGGTGGCCACGATCAGCGGAATCAGTCGTTCTTTGTTCATCGCGATTTGAGGCTGGCGGGAGACGGAAAAGTAGCGGGAGCAGGGGCTGTACCATTCCCGTGCCGCGCAGGCTATTGCGGAACCCCGGAAAACACCTAGATCCTTGTTTCCGAAGTCATCATCCTGAGGAGCATCGCGCTGGCGATGCGTCGAAGGATGGCCACGGATGACGGCGGTGCCAGGCTGCCATCCTTCGAGACGCCCAGCTTCGCTGGGCTCCTCCAGCGATAACGGCGAAGCCGTTACGCGGGGATGAGGTCCGAGAGCGGCACGGCATGCCGCCGGGTTATCCGCGCTGACACTGAATTGAGGCCGCGGCCCCTTTAATTCGTCATGGGGGCATGCTATCGACCACCGCCAACCCTACCGATGGGCTTCGATTCGACGGTGATGCCAAAGCCTCGCCGCAGGATCTGTTCATCCTGGTTTTATCGCGGCGAACGGGCCGCCTAACGGAGTTGGTAATGGCGCAATTGCAGGGACTTCACGCGATCCGCGAAGCCTATACGTTCGACGACGTGCTTCTGAAGCCGGGGCTGTCGGATATCCTGCCCTCGGAGGCCGATATCCGCTCCTACGTGACCCGCGCCATCCCGCTCAATATTCCGATCATCGCTTCGGCGATGGACACCGTCACCGAGGCGCGGATGGCGATCGCGATGGCGCAGGCCGGCGGCATCGGCGTTATCCACCGCAATTTTGACGTCGAGGGCCAGGCCGCGCAGGTCCGCCAGGTCAAGAAGTTCGAATCCGGAATGGTAGTCAATCCCCTGACCATCGAGCCCGACGCGATGCTGTCGGACGCGATGGCCTTGATGCGGGATCACGGCTTTTCAGGGATTCCGGTGGTCACCGGCGCGGCCAAGGGCGTGCCGGGCAAGCTGGTCGGCATTCTCACCAACCGCGACGTCCGGTTCGCCACCGATCCGCGGCAGAAGATCAGCGAATTGATGACCCATGAAAACCTGGTGACGGTGCGCGAGGGCGTCAGCCAGGACGAGGCGAAGCGGATGCTGCACCAGCACCGCATCGAGAAATTGCTGGTGGTCGACGACCAGTACCGCTGCGTCGGACTGATCACCGTGAAGGACATGGAAAAGGCGGTCGCGCATCCCCTGGCCTGCAAGGACGCGCAAGGCCGGCTGCGGGTCGCTGCCGCCACCACGGTCGGCGAGGGCGGGTTCGAGCGCACCGAGCGGCTGATCGACGCCGGCGTCGACCTGATCGTGGTCGACACCGCGCACGGCCATTCCTCGCGGGTGCTGGAGGCCGTCAACCGCATCAAGCGGCTTTCCAACGCCGTGCAGGTGATCGCCGGCAACATCGCCACCCAGGAGGGCGCCCAGGCGCTGATCGATGCCGGCGCGGATGCCATCAAGGTCGGCATCGGGCCGGGTTCGATCTGCACCACCCGGATCGTCGCCGGCGTCGGCGTGCCGCAGCTGACCGCGATCATGGATGCGGTCGAGGCGGCCAAGAAGGCCAGCGTGCCGGTGATCGCCGATGGCGGCATCAAGTATTCCGGCGATCTCGCCAAGGCGCTGGCCGCCGGCGCCGACATCGCCATGGTCGGCTCCCTGCTGGCCGGCACCGACGAGACGCCGGGCGAGGTGTTTCTGTGGCAGGGCCGTTCCTACAAGGCCTATCGCGGCATGGGCTCGGTGAGCGCGATGGCGCGCGGCTCCGCCGACCGCTACTTCCAGCAGGATATCAAGGACACGCTCAAGCTGGTGCCGGAGGGCATCGAGGGCCAGGTGCCCTACAAGGGTCCGGTCGGCAATGTCATGCACCAGCTCGCCGGCGGCCTGCGCGCGGCGATGGGTTATGTCGGCGCCAGGAATCTGGCCGAGTTCCACGACAAGGCGCAATTCATCCGCATCACCGGCGCCGGCCTGCGCGAGAGCCACGTCCACGACGTCACCATCACCCGCGAAAGCCCAAACTACCCCGGCGGGGCCTGAATTCGCCAAGGCCTGAATTGACCACACCCGGGCCTGCGAAACCTTGTATTGTCGCCGCCGGGGTCGCGGAGCCGCCGCATCGTCCGGCGTCGCAACCAGGCTGCAGTACTGCACAGAATCATCTCAACACCCTTTCAGAAGTTGGACATTATGGTCGATTGGTCGGACGACAGGATTGCAGCGCTCTCGGATCAGGACCTGAAGAACCTGCTGGTCAATGCGGAGCGCAAATCCGTCAGCGAAGTGATCGCGCAATGCCAGGCCGAGATCGAAAAGCGCAACGCCGCCAAACCCCGCAAGGCGGCGAAGCCGCGTACCGAGGTCAAGGAATTCGAGCACGAGATGTCCGGCCAGCTCGCCACCATCGGCAAGGAGATGGCCGAGAAATACGACCTGTCGGAGACGACCGCGAAGGCAAATTCGGCCGGCATCAAGGGCTTCAAGGCACACCGTTTGCTGGATGCCAAGGGCTATGCCAAGCTTGGCGGCATGCAGCGCGACGGCTCGGTCGCGGTCGACCGCTATATTTCCTATCGGCGCGGCAAGGATATCGTCTCCCTGAGCGTGTTCCTGCTCAAGGACCAGCCGGTCGAAGCCCATGAGTTTCAGGTGATCGCTCCCAGGGCGCTGCTCGACGGGGCCAAGCCGGTGGCGGAGATTCGTCCCACCGCGACGGAAGCGCAGAAGCAGTCGGCCGACAGCGGGCTCGCCTTCAAGGACCTGCCGAGTGCCGCGGCGGCGTTCGACGCCGCGCTGGCGAAAATCACGGCGTAGGATTATTCACAAGCCGTCATGGCCTATGCCGTCACGGTTCATAGGCTGTCATCGTTCATAGGCCGCCATTGCGAGCGAAGCGAAGCAATCCATCTTTCTTTCCGGAGCGACGATGGATTGCTTCGCTGCGCTCGCGATGACGAACATAAACACCGGAGAAAACAACCATGTCTGATCAGGCCAAACGCGTCGTTCTGGTTTCCCGTCCCGTCGGCGAGCCCAAGGCGTCGGACTTTCGTGTCGAGCCCTGTCCGCAGCCTTCGCCCGGCGAAGGCGAGGTGCTGCTGCGCACCATCTGGCTGTCGCTCGATCCCTATATGCGCGGGCGGATGAGCGATGGGCCGTCCTATGCGGCGCCGGTACCGATCGGCGGCGTGATGGAGGGCGGCACGGTGTGCGAGGTGATCGCTTCCAAAAATCCGGGCTTTGCCAAGGGCGACATCGTGCTGGCGCGCGCCGGCTGGCAGACCCACGCGCTGTCCGACGGCAAGGGACTTTCCAGGATCGATCCGAAGCTCGGGCCGGTCTCGGCCTTCCTGGGCGTGCTCGGCATGCCCGGCATGACCGCCTATACCGGGCTGCTCGATATCGGCAAGCCGCAGGCGGGCGAAACCGTGGTGGTGGCGGCGGCCTCCGGCGCGGTCGGATCCGCGGTCGGCCAGATCGCGCGGATCAAGGGGGCGCGCGCGGTCGGCATCGCCGGCGGCAAGGACAAATGCGATTACGTCAAGCGCGAGCTCGGCTTCGACGACTGCCTCGATCACCGCGATCCGGATCTCGCGGCAAAACTCAGGGATGCCTGCCCGAAGGGCATCGACGTCTATTTCGAGAACGTCGGCGGCGCCGTCTTCGAGGCGGTCTTTCCGCTGCTCAATGCCTTTGCGCGGGTTCCGGTCTGCGGCCTGATCGCGCAATACAACGACACCGAACCGACGGTGCCGAAATGGGCGGCGTCGATGATGCGCAACGTGCTGACCAAGCGGCTCAACATCCGCGGCTTCATTGTCAGCGACTTTGCCGCGCGTCACGGCGACTTCCTGCGCGACATGTCGCAATGGCTGCGCGAGGGCAAGGTCAAGCATCGCGAATTCGTCACCGAGGGGCTGGACAGCGCGCCTGCCGCGTTCATGGGCCTGCTGAAGGGCGCCAATTTCGGCAAGCAGCTGGTGCGGGTCGGGCCTGACAAGGCGTGAGCCCTGGTTCGTCATTCCGGGCTCGCGCAAGAGCGCGCCCCGGAATGACGATTGTGTTGGGGGTGGTCTAGCCTTTCGGCACCTCGGCGAACAGCGAATCCAGGTCGATGTCGTGCTGGCCCGGCGCGCTGACGTGACGGACCTCGAAACCGTCGGGCTGGAAGCGATACTCGACCAGCCCGACCTGCTTGAGGCCGATCGCCTGCTGCCTGGCATCGGAAATGATGAAGGCGGCGGAGGGCGCCCAGACGTGCCGGACATGGCCCAGGGTAAAATCCCGGCGCTGGTGGACATGGCCGCTGGCGACCAGTCGCAGATCGACCGTGCCGAACATCGCGACCAGGCGGCTGCGTGCCGGCATCGGCGCGTAGCGGAACGAGGTCGCCGCCAGTTCGGGATCGTCGGGCGAGTTCAGATAAAGCGGCTTGTGCAGAAACAGCGCCACCGGCCTCGCACCTGTGCTCGCAAGCTCTTCGGCGAGCCAGTCGAACTGTTCGGCCTCGCCCGGAAGGCCGCTGTTGAGGAGCAAGGAATTGAGGCCGATGAAACTCCAGCCGGCGGCATCGAAACGCCAGCGGTCGTCGCCGAAGATCGCGCGGTAGGCCTGCAGGCCCGGTTCGGCGACCGGTTGCGACGGCGCCGGACCCGACAGGGTCGGGTTGTCGCCGACATCGTGATTGCCGGGCAGGTAGCGGCAGGACACCGGAAGCGCGTCGTGCAGCGAGCGGGCGAATTCGAGGTCGTCGCGCTGGGTCGGGCCGTCGAATCCGAGGTCGCCGCTGTTGACGACGAGATCGGGGCGGGTCGCGTCGATGTAGTCGCTGACCCGCTCGAAATTGCCGGTCAGCCTGGGCAGGCGGCGGGCGAGGTGGGTGTCGGAAATCTGGGTCAGGCGGAATTCGGACATGGATCGTTCCCTCCGGCCGGAATGATATATGGGCCGGACGTCGGATTGATGAAGACGCGTCGACCGCTATTGCGGCGCGCGTGATCAGACGGTAAGGCCGCGCCCTGCAGCAGCGCTGCTGTCCGCCACCGCGGAGGGCGCGGGGCTGGCGCGGTGGATCTCGACTTCCGGCCTGGAGGGGTTGAGCCCGAGATAGGCCAGCGCGGCGTGGCGCATGTCGTAGGCCACGAAGCCGAGCAGTCCAAGCGCCACGGCGGCGGCGAGGCCGTGCCTGACAATGTCGCGCCCGCTGCGGTAGCCGCTGCGAAAATACACCGCCACCAGGATGGCGACCGCCAGCGCCGCGGCGCTGCCGGCGACGCCTGACATCATCAGGCCGGACCAGCGGTCCGAGCCGTCGTCGGCCAGGACCGCGCTGCCGTCGGCGAGCATCTTGAGAAACGAGCTGACGGAATCGGCGGGCAGCCAGGCGGTCTCGGCAGCGCCGGTGGGCAATGAGGATGTCAGGTTCATCGCGGCGTCTCGTGGGAAGCGTTTCTGGCCCGATTTCAGACTGAATCACTGGAACCGGCTCGGTTTAGTCTCCGCGCCGGCGGTTTTGGTTCAACCGGGCCGTCCGGGATTTATTGTCAGCGGCGGAGGCGGTCGCTATAGCGGGGGTTCGCTGCCATCGGGGGGAATGCCATGTCGCTACAAAGCGTGTTGTTGCCGGTCTTCGTGCTGGTCGGACTGACCTTCGTACTGCTGTTATGGATGGGCGGGCTGCGCCGGCAGGCGCTGGTCGGCGGCACCACCAAGATCAGGGACATCGTGCTGGGGCAGCCGAACTGGCCGCCGCGCGCCACCCAGATCGGCAATTGCTTCAGCAACCAGTTCGAGCTGCCGCTGCTGTTCTATATCCTGATCGCGCTGGCGCTGCCGCTGCGCCATGCCGACCTGGTGATCGTGCTGTTGTCCTGGGTGTTCGTGGTGACGCGGCTGGTGCACGCCGGGGTTTTCGTCACCTCCAACGACCTCAAGGCGCGCTCGCTGGCCTGGTTCGCGGGCGTGCTGGTGCTGCTGGCGATGTGGCTGTATTTCGCGCTGAAAATCCTGCTGTTGATCTGAAGCCTTCCTGCAACCGAAAGTCCTTGAATGACCCCCGCTGCCCGGCTCTCCGCGGCCATCGAACTGATCGAGACCATCGACGCCCAGCGCGTCCCGGCGGCCAAGGCGCTGAAGGAGTGGGGCACCGCGCACCGCTATGCCGGCTCCGGTGATCGCGCCGCGATCTCCGGCCTGATCTGGGACGTGCTGCGCCGGCGCGCCTCCAGCGCCTGGATCATGGACGCCGATACGCCGCGGGCGCGCCTGCTCGGCATGCTCCGGCTCGAGCGCAGGCTCGACGTCGATGCCATTGCCGCGCTGTGCGACGGCGAGCGCTTTGCGCCGCAGCCCCTGACCGCCGCCGAGCGCGCCGCGCTGGCGTCGCGAACGCTTGCAGGGGCCCCGGCGCCGGTCGCCGGCGACTATCCGGAATGGCTCGACGGCTATCTCGCGCAGGTGTTCGGCGACGACCGCGTCGCGGAAGCGACCGCGATGGCGAGCCGGGCGCCGCTCGACCTGCGGGTCAACACCCTGAAGGCCAAGCGCGAAAAGGTGCTGGCCTCGACCGCGCATCTCGGCACCACGCCGACGCCGTGGTCGCCGGTCGGCCTGCGCATCGAGCTCGGCGCCGACGCGCGCAATCCCGGCATCCATGCCGAGGAGGATTTCATCAAGGGCGCCATCGAGGTGCAGGACGAGGGCTCGCAGCTCGCCGCTTTGCTGTCGGCGGCAAAACCCGGCGAGCAGGTGATCGACCTCTGCGCCGGCGCCGGCGGCAAGACCCTGGCGCTGGCGGCGATGATGCAGGGCAAGGGCCGGCTGATCGCCACCGACCACGACAAGCGCCAGCTCGCCCCGATCTACGAGCGGCTGTCACGCGCCGGCGTGCATAATTGCGACGTGCGGACCCCGAAGGGACCGGACGATACCCTTTCCGACATCCACGCCTCCGCCGACCTCGTGCTGATCGACGCGCCCTGCACCGGTACGGGCACCTGGCGGCGCAATCCCGACGCCAAATGGCGGATGCGCCCGGGCGCGCTCGAGGTCCGGCTCAAGGACCAGGCCACCGTGCTCGACCGCGCCGCGGCCCTGACAAAACCGGGCGGCCGCATCGCCTATATCACCTGCTCGGTGCTGCCGCCGGAAAACGGCGACCAGGTCCGCCACTTCGTCGCCCGCCATGCGGAATTCTCGGTCGTGCCGCCGTCCCAGGTGGTCAGCGTGCTGTGGGACAAGGCGGAGGAATTCGCCGCCGCCACGCTGCCATCCGCCGAAGGCCTGCTGATGACCCCGCGCCGCACCGGCACCGACGGGTTTTTCGTGTCGATCCTGAAGAGGAATCCGGCGGCGTAGGCGCTGGAAGGTTTCCATTAAGCCGATCCCACGGGGAGTGCTCCATCTTTTGTCATTCCGGGATGCGCTCTGGCCGGCGCGAGCTGAGGAGTGCAGGCCCGGAATCCATATCCCGTGCAGGAGTTATGGATTCCGGGCTCCCGCAAGAGCGCGCCCCCAGACGCGCCAATTGGCGCGTCGGGGGATGACACTTGGTGCCAGCGGGACACGTTCCTTGCCGCAAAACCGTGGATGGCCGGGGCAGGCCCGGCGATGACGCCTTCTTGGGGTTGCGGGGCCGCCGCCCGTCGTTTACTTGCTAGCCATGACAACAGCCCAGCCAGCCCCCCCGTCGGCGCCCTCGGTGGCCTCGGCGCATGACAAGATTCTGATCGTCGATTTCGGCAGCCAGGTGACGCAGCTGATCGCGCGCCGGGTGCGCGAGGAGGGCGTCTATTCGGAAATCGTGCCGTTCCAGAAGGCGGAAGCGGCGTTTCTTCAGATGAAGCCGAAGGCGGTGATCCTCTCCGGCGGCCCGGAATCGGTGCACGAGGCCGGCTCGCCGCGCGCGCCGCAGGCGATCTTCGATTCCGGCGTGCCCGTGCTCGGCATCTGCTATGGCCAGATGACCATGGCGGCCCAGCTCGGCGGCGATGTCGAGGGCGGCCACGCCAGGGAATTCGGCCGCGCCGATGTCGAGGTCAAGGCCGAAAGCCGGTTGTTCGACACGACCTGGGCGATCGGCGAGCGGCATCCGGTCTGGATGAGCCATGGCGACCGCATCACCAAAATGCCGCCGGGCTTTGTCGTCGCCGGGGTTTCGCCGAATGCGCCGTTCGCGGTGATCCAGGACGAGGCGCGAAAATATTACGGGCTGATGTTCCATCCCGAAGTGGTGCATACGCCCGACGGCGCCAGACTGATCCGCAACTTCGTGCGGAAGGTCGCCGGCCTGACCGGCGACTGGACCATGCGCGCCTTCCGCGAGGAGGCGATCGAGAAGATCCGCAGCCAGGTCGGCAAGGGCAGGGTGATCTGCGGCCTGTCCGGCGGCGTCGATTCCGCGGTCGCCGCGGTGCTGATCCACGAGGCGATCGGCGACCAGCTCACCTGCGTGTTCGTCGATCACGGCCTGCTGCGCAAGGACGAGGGCAAGACCGTGGTCGACCTGTTTCGCCACCACTACAATATCCCGCTGGTGCATGTGGACGCCGCAAAGCTGTTCCTCGGCGAACTCGCCGGGGTCAGCGACCCCGAACAGAAGCGCAAGACCATCGGGCGCCTGTTCATCGACGTGTTCGATGCGGAGGCCAAAAAGATCGGCGGCGCGGACTTCCTGGCGCAGGGCACGCTCTATCCCGACGTGATCGAGAGCGTCTCCTTCACCGGCGGCCCCTCGGTGACGATCAAATCGCACCACAATGTCGGCGGGCTTCCGGCGCGCATGAACATGAAGCTGGTCGAGCCGCTGCGCGAACTGTTCAAGGACGAGGTGCGGGTGCTCGGCCGCGAACTCGGGCTGCCCGAAATCTTTGTCGGCCGGCATCCGTTTCCGGGACCCGGCCTCGCGATCCGCTGTCCCGGCGAGATCACCCCCGAAAAACTCGAGATCCTGCGCAACGCCGACGCCGTCTATATCGATCAAATTCGAAAAGCCGGCCTCTACGACCAGATCTGGCAGGCTTTTGCCGTGCTGTTGCCCGTAAAAACCGTCGGCGTGATGGGCGACGGGCGCACCTACGAATACGTCGTCGGCCTGCGCGCGGTGACCTCGACCGACGGCATGACCGCGGATTTTTATTCGTTCGACATGAAGTTCCTGGGCGAAACCGCGACCCGGATCATCAACGAGGTCAAGGGCGTCAACCGGGTGGTGTACGACATCACGTCGAAGCCGCCGGGGACGATCGAGTGGGAGTGAGGGGAGTATGGCGGCTCAAAGTAATATTTTTGGGGAGTTTTCCCAAGGATCAGAATAGATTGCCAGAAAGGCCACGCGGCAAACTTCATGGGATTTGGGGTATTCATTCATCGCTCGGACTCGATTTACGACGATAGTCCAGCCGAGCGATATCAATTTCCCAGCCAGTATTTGCGTCGGGTTGAGGCCTGTATCGGCGATTGGATCGTTTACTATGAGCCGCGCAAGGTCGCTGAAACGCGAGGCTATTTTGCGATTGCAAAGGTTCGCGAAGTCATTTCCGATCCTGGCACGTCCGGGATGTACCTGGCTTTGATCGAGCCCGGAAGTTATCTCGATTTTGCCAATCCGGTGCCTTTCAACGGAGCGACGGGACCGGTAGAGCAAGGCGTTCTCAACGATCACGGACGGATTTCCGGTCGCGCTCAATCTGCGGTCCGCCCAATCTCGTCGGCCGATTTCAAGGCAATAATTGAACTCGGTTTCGAGGAGAAGGCGCCCTTGTTGCCTCGGCGCGACGGCGACGAGGCATTGTTTGGCTTTAGCCAGCAGCAGACACCTTTTCAATTCGACCAGCAGCGTGATCGGATCACCGTCACGGTATCGAGGGTTTTACGCGATCGCATCTTTCGTCGTATTGTCCTGCGCGCCTATGATGAGCGCTGCGCTATCACCGGTTTGAAGCTCATCAATGGAAGCGGGCGGGCTGAAGTCGCGGCGGCGCACATTCGGCCAGTCGAAGCGAGCGGGCCGGATATCGTCAGTAACGGTATCGCCCTTTCGGGTACGGCACATTGGATGTTTGATCGTGGTCTTATTAGTTTGACTGACGACCTGGAGATATTGATCTCTCGACAGACAAACGACCCGGACGGTGTGCGATCGATACTCAATAAATCCGGTCGTGCGCTTTCGCCGCGACGCATGCCAGATCGTCCGCATCCGCATTTCTTGGAATGGCACCGCGAGCACTGCTTCAAGCGATGAGATGCCGAGTCTTGTATCGAAGCGCCGGGCATTACGGCGACAGAAGTGCGTAGGCGGGTTGTAGGCGAAGCCGTAACCCGCCTCTTCAACGTCGCGATAGCAGACTACGAAAAGTGCCATATCGCTGCAGCGGCGATGCCTGTCGAAATCATCAAGTTGGAGCAGGGGATGGCCCGCTATCTTGGGCTGGACGGATTTCGCGGAGGCTGGGTCGCGGCCTGGATCGACGATCGGGGCGAGCACGGATTCGACTATTCATCGGGCTTGAGCCGGCTGCTTTCGCTGCCGCACCGCCGGGCGATGATCGACATGCCGATCGGCCTGATGATGTCCGGCCACAGAAAATGCGACATCGGCGCCCGCGCACTGGTCGGCGCTTCCGTCTTCCTCGGCGCGCGCCGAAACCTCTGGGAATTTCCGGATCAGGCTTCCGCCAACCACTATTACTGGCGGCAGGAAGGTCCCCGAATGGGCGTCTCCTGCCAGCTCTGGAATATCAGGGACAAGATCAGGGAGGTCGACGATTTCATTACGCCCGAGCGTCAGGCCACCATCGGCGAGGCGCATCCGGAGGTGATCTTCTTCAGGCTCAACCATCATGTTCGCCTGCAACGGAAGACCTCGGAGGCGGGCCGCCAGCAGCGCATAGGGATGTTGGCCGATCGGGGTTTTGGCAAGCTCTCAAAATGGCTGACGCTGCGCCACGGCACGGGAATCGGACGCGACGATTTGATCGATGCCTGTGCCTGCGCGGTCGCGGCGCGCGACAGCACGTCGCGTTTTGGCGGCGACGAAATCGACAGCCGCGGACTGCGGATGGAGATCAATTACTAGGGGTGCGTGAGCTCTGCCAAGCTGCCCACTGCAGCAAATCAAATGCCCGGCGGCCGAGCCGTCTTCAACCCCTGGCAGCCGGCGCCGGCGGCACCGGCAGGATAATCTCGGAGGCGACCTTCCAGTCGGTGCCGACCTTGATCCAGTCGATGATCATGAGAAAGGGCTTCGGTGTTCCGTCCTGCCCCGCATAGGAGACCGTGATCGTCACCGGCGCATAGGATTCCGCGACCTCGTGGGTCAGGCCGACGACCCTGAGCCTGGAAAGGTCCGGCTGCAGGACGACCGGTCCGGATCCGGCGATATCGTGCAGCTTCCGATCGATCGCCGCGTTGCCCCAGTAACCTGACCAGTTGCCCTCGGCCGGCACCGCGCTCTTGGCGACCAGGAGGGCCGAGGGCGATTGCCAGAACATCGCGTGCAGCGCCGTGAGATCGTGGCGGTTGGCCAGATCCATCAACTGGCCGAACTGCGCGCCGATCGTCGTCAGGGTTGCAGCGTCGAGCGGGTCGCTTTCGGCGGCAGCCGCGGCCGTGGCGGATCCGGCAGCAACGACCGCCAGGGCGGCCGTGACAAGAAGTGCTTTGCGCATGAGATATTTCCTTGTGCGGTTCACGATTATTTCCCGGTGTGATTGGGCCTAGGCGGGTTTCTTGGCGGTGTTCGCCGCGCCCCACAGCGAGCCGGGATTGACGCGGTCCGGATGGAGTTCGAGCATCGCGTCATAGAGCTCGCGCGCGGTGGTGGTTGCCGCGTTCAGGCGATTGAAATCGCGGAGATATTGCCGGGTCTCGGCGATGATGCGGGGATCGTCGCGGTTTTCCGGCACCTTGTGCCCGGCCACCACGGCTTCCGGTTTCAGGGCTTCCAGCCGGTCAAGTGCGGCGATCCACTCGATCCGGCTCTCGGTGTCGGTCTCGCCGAGATAGGGATGAATCCCGTTATAGACGGCATCGCCTCCGACGATCAGTCCGATCGACGGGACGTGCAGGCCGGTGGAATGAGCCGTATCGGTCCGCCCGGTATCGACGACGACAAGCTTGTGCCCCTCCAGCTCCAGTTCATGGTTGGCCAGCGGCTCGGCAACCGACAGGCGCTGCGGAATTTCGCCTGGGAAAAGCCGTCGCCAGAAGTTGTCGATCCAGGCAGGCGAGAGCTGCTGATGCATGGCCTCGACGACATCGGGGGTCGCGAACGCCCTGGCCTGCGGGAAACGTTCGATCAGCGAGGCCAGGCCAAAGAAATGATCGCCATGTCCGTGCGTGACATAGATCGCGGTGAGGTTCTTGCCGCTGGCGACCACCCAATCCAGCAGGATCTGCGATTGCGCCGTGGTCAGAAAGGTGTCCACCAGCACCGCGTCGCGCTCGCCAGAGATCAGCGTCGAGGAATTCGCCACCCACATCAGGCTTTCCTTGCCAGGCGGCAGATCCCGGCTGAGGCCAGGGCGTTTGATGGTGAGCACGTCCCATTGCAGGGCTTTGGTCGTCGCGTCGGATGGGGTCATGGTCGGATTCCCTCGCCTTCTTGACACGGCGGCATCGAGCTGCGATAAATGCAAGATGACCGGTCGTCTTTAATTAGTCAAGAGGGTCTGAGATGAATTTGCGCAAAGCCGCCCGGCGCGGCCCGAAGCCGAAGCCGGACACAAGGAGCAATCTGGTCCAGGCGGGCCTGCAGATGATTCACGCCGACGGCTATTCCGCCAGCGGGATCCAGGGCATCGTCGAACGGGCGGATGTGCCCAAGGGCTCGTTCTACACCTATTTCGCGAGCAAGGAGGCGTTCGGAGCCGAGGTGATCGACCTCTATTCCGAGCGCGGCCAGGCCAGGCTGCGCGATTTCCTGAAAAATCCCGACCTCGCGCCGCTGGCCCGGTTGGAGGCCTATTTCGACGACCGGATCGGGGCGTTCAGAGCTTCCCACTTTGCGCGCGGCTGCCTGCTCGGCAATTTCTCTGCGGAGGCCGCAGACCACAGCGCGCTGATCCGTGAACATCTGGCCAAACAGTTCAGGGACTGGAGCGCTCTGTTCGAGGCCTGTCTTGCGGAAGCCCAGGAGCAGGGGGCGATCAGCGATCAATTTCCCGCGGCGTTGCTGGCTGGCTTCATCTTCAACAGCTGGGAGGGGGCGCTGTTGCGCATGCGGGTCGAGAAGAGCGACGCGCCTCTGCTCGAGTTCAAGAAGATCGTGTTCGGAAAAGTTCTCGGATAGCCGATCGACGCGGCATTCGGTTCGCCGGCAACCCGCGGGTCGCGCCGCCGTCTCAGAACACCGCGTGATCGCCGCGCTCGGGCGCTTTTGCGCCGGCCAGCACCGCACGGTAGAAGTCGAACAGGGTCTGGGTTCCCGTCGAGGGCGTGGCAGCCGCGTCGTATCGGCCCGTTTGCGGGTCCAGCACCAGCATGGATTCGGTGGCGTAATAGCGGCCGATGCGGGCGAGTTCGGCCTTGTCCGAAAGCTTCGGCGCGATGTGGCCCAGCGCGCCGAGGCCGGCGACAATGACGTCGAGCAGGGCCACCGGCGCGGAGCGAAACCGGGGCGGGCGGCCCAGCAGCGCGAACAGCGCCTCGCCCTGCTGGCGCGGCGTGATCGCTTCGCCGGGGCCGCCGATCGGCAGGATCCGGTTCCATCGGCCGGCGTCCTCCAGGCAGCCGGCGATGTAATCGGCCAGGTCGTCGTCGCCGATCGGCTTGCAGGCGGTCAGGGTGCCGTCGCCGAACACCAGGAAGGGCCGGCCGCGCCGCACCCGCTCGATCTGGCCCGACAGCGACTTGAAGAAGGCGGTCGGCCGCACGATCGAATAGCGCAGGCCGGACGCGGTCAGCGCCGCCTCGAAGGCGAGCTTGGCCTGTTGAAAGGCCAATAGCGGCTTCTGAACGCAGATCGCGGACAGCAGCACGAAGTGGCCGACGCCCGCCTGCCGCGCCGCGTCCAGCGCATTCAGCTGGGCGCGATGGTCGATGGCCCAGGCATCCCCCGGCGTGCCGGTGCGCGAGGCCATGCAGGACACCACGGCGTCGAACCGCTCGCCGGCAAAGCCGTCGTGGAGCAGCGAGGTCGGATCGGCGGGATCCACCACCCGGACCGTGGCGCCGTCGAACAGCCTGGCGCTGTCCGCCGGCGTCAGCGATCCGCCGACGCCGGCGCGGGCCCGGACGAAGCAGACCACCTGATGTCCGCGCCGCAGCAGCGCGCCGACGGTGGCGCGGCCGATGGTGCCGGTGGCCCCGAGCACACCGACGCGCTGCCGCGCCGCCCCCGAGGCAGGGGAAGACAATTCCGCCGCAGCCGTTTCATCGTCCGTCACAAGGTCCTCATCGGCTCGGCCAGCGCCGCAGCATAATCCGCAAAATCAGCGCGTCGACGATCGATTCCAGCCGTCGTCATGCTAGTCTGGGTCATCTTCTTCGCCCCTGCCTTGTAGAGCTAACCAAATTGTTCCGGCAACCGTCCCGGTCCGATGAAGGTGCTGACGCGATCACGCCACGAAGCAGCCAAAAGCGGCTCAGGGCGGGTACGATCCGATCGCCAGCGGCCTGCCGCGGAATGCACGCCGCGGCAGGCCATTCCTCACGGAACAAACTGATTATAATTGGTTTCGCTACTACAAGGGCGGGTTGTAGACGCAGCCGTAACCCGCCTTTTCAAGGTCACGACAGCGGATTACGGCTCCGATCCGCCCTGGATGGTCCGGCTTGATGTGCACGGCGCGAATATTGGTCATCGCACGGCTCCGCGCAGCGGATTGATGACCCGGATGCCGGAAAAATCCTTTTCGTTATCGGTCACGACGGTGCAGCCGTGAGCCTCGGCCACCGCGGCGACGATCGCATCAAGCGCGCTGCGCGGGCGGCCTTGTGCCTTGCCGTCCGCCATGAGCGCGCCCAGACCAGGCCGGCGTTCTCGTCGAAGGACAGTACGCGGCCAGCGAACAGTGCCTGCGGGCCTCCGGCGCGGAGAACCAGGCCTCAAGCTGATCGCGGCGCTTGCCGGCTGGCTTCTCAAGGATCCCTCGGCGGATTTCGCCAACCGTCAGCGAGGCAATGAAAAGGTCCTCGTCGTCTTGTTCGCTCATCCAAGCCAGCAGTGATGCCGAGGGAGCCGGCTTCGCGATGTCGCTGATGATGTCGGTGTCGAGCAGGTAGCGCATCAAATCCGAACTTTACGCCCTTTCTCGCGGGGGCGGGCCAGATCGAGATCCGCGCCCACAAGGAGAGAGCGGCGCAGCGCAGCCAAGGATGCCGCCTTTCCTTGGCGGCTCACCGTAGATCGTCTGGCTGACAGCCGCACGGACGCGTGACGCATCCGGGCCGTCTTCTGCCAGGCGCGCGTCCGCAGCGCGTCCGCCGCCCGCGGAGGCGGAAGGAATCTTCAAGCTGTGCTTCGACGACAACGCGCCGCAAAGCCTGGTCGATTTCTTCGGCAGTCACCAGCCGGACAGGTAGGCTGCAAGGCGCCGGGTCGCGAACTCTACGCCGGCAGCAGACCCGCCGCGCGATAGCTTTCGATCAACGAGTCGTAGAGCGAAATATCACGGCGACTCCTTGCCATCAGCTGCGCGCCCGCAACGGCGGCGAAGATTGCGCGAGCCCGACTTTCGCTCTCCCCGGAATGCACCAGGCGCGCAGCGGTGAGCAGCCTGCTCAGCCACGCCACATTGACATCGGCAAAGCTCTTTACCTCCTGCTTGACCGCTTCCGGCAGGTCGTCATGCTCGGCGGCCATGAAGCTGCAGAGGCACATGCGATTATCGTTCTCGAGAGCCTTGCGAAACACCTCGGGATATCGCCGCAGGCACTGCGCCGGATCCGGGGTTTCGGCCAACATGGCCTCGAGGTGAGCCGCGGTGTCCTGCCAATAGCGCCGCGCGACCGCGGCCCCGAGATCGGCCTTGCTCGGGAAATGATGGTAGAGGCTGGCGGCCTTGATGCCGACCTCTTCGGCAAGATCGCGAAAATTCAGGCCGCCATAGCCGTGCGCCTGGGCGCTGCGCCGGGCGGCGGCCAGGATGGCTTCCCTGGAGCCTGAACTCATTTTCGGCCTCACACGGTTTTGCGATGAATAACCTACCAAGTGACAGATAGGGATTGACTGCGCAACCACGGCATCTATGTGATATTCTACCATGTGGCAGGTAGATTATCGGGAAGCGATGATGAAAATCCATGATTGGCCGACCGGCCCCTATCCAGCTCGCGTCCGGATCGCCCTGGCCGAGAAGAACCTGCAATCGCGGGTCCGCTTCGTGACGGTCGATCTTCGCCGGGGCGAGCACAAGAAACCCGAATTTCTTGCCAAGAACTATTCGGGCACGCTGCCTGTGCTCGAGCTCGACGACGGCACCTTCCTTGCCGAATGCACCGCCATTACCGAATACCTCGACGCGCTGGATGGCGCTCCCACGCTGACCGGCAGGACGCCGCGCGAAAAGGGCTTGATCCACATGATGAGCAAGCGCGCCGAACTGGAGTTGCTCGATGCCATCAGTGTCTATTTCCACCAAGCCACGCCGGGCCTTGGACCCGACGTCGAGATCTACCAGAACGCCGAATGGGGATTTCATCAGCGCGACAAGGCGGTGAGGGGGATGCACTACTTCGATGGCATTCTGAAAACGCAGCCGTTCGTCGCCGGGGAGGGCTTCTCGATGGCCGACATCACGGTCATCGGCGGCTTGATCTTTGCGGGGCTCGTGAAGCTGCCGGTGCCGGCGGAGTGCGAGGCACTTCAGGCCTGGTACAGGGGGATGCTGGAGCGTCCCAGCGTAAGAGACCGGGTGGCGATGTCAGAGCCGACCGGGGCGCCGGCGTGAATCGCGGCCTGTGAAGGGGCGGCTTTCATGATCCGCAGCAGGATCAGCCGGAGGCGAAGGCCAACACATCCATTTGTGGAAACGTATTGTGATGGCGGTCAGTTTTCACTGCCCCTCTTCGGTCACCGCGACAGCTTCGCAAAACGCTTGACCAGCCGCTCGCGCCTGAGGCGGGACAGCCGCGTGATCCAGAACAGGCCGTCGAGCTGATCGATCTCGTGCTGGTGGCAGACCGCGCGCAGGCCTTCCGATTCCTCGGTCTGGATGTCCCCCGCAACGTCGCGATAGCTGATCCGGATCCGGGCATGACGCTGGATCTCGTCATGGACGCCGGGCATCGAGACGCTGCCTTCCCGGTGCAACATCATTTCGGGCGACGCCCACGCGATCTGCGGATTGACGTAAGTCCGCGCGCCTTCGATGGGATCGAGGTCGAGCACCACGATCCGCAGCAAGATACCGATGTGCGGCGCGGTGATCCCGATCCCCGGTGCAGCGTGCATGGTCTCCAGCAGGTCGCTGGCAAGGTCGCGCAGCGTGGCGTCGAACACGGTCACGGGCTGCGCCGGCAGCGCAAGCCGGGCGTCGGGGTAGCGGATGATCGGACGGATCGGCATGGCCGGTCGTGCGCGCGATAGCTGATCTCTGTCGTCGTCGCCTACCACCGCCGGCGCGCGTCATGCGCGCGTATCAAGCATTTCGTCACCTGGCGGTCGCAGTGGTTGATGCATCTGTTGTCATTGGTTCCAGCACCGGGGTTGGCACATCTGCCCACGCAATTTGAAGCTTGATCCTCACATTGCCACGCGCCTGTCCCTGCTTCTGCCGATGAATGGAAAAACCCTCCGATGCCGATGAGGGCGATCGCGATGAAAAGCTGCCGTGCCATGTTCGAACCTCCAGATGAGCGGGTCACTCTAAAGCCCGACCTCGCGGCGAGGCCATAACTTTTTCCGGGCGGCCCCTTGGCCGGTGCACGGGTTTCAACGGCCGCTGCTGCCTTTGGGCTTGATCCCGAGCAGCCGGCCGCGCGTGGAGATGTCGCCCCACCTGGCCGACCAGCCTAGCTGCGGAGCAGATTGCGGACCATCGGCGTGGCCGGTCCTGGTCCGCTTGCCCTGTAACGCAAACACGGCGCCTTGCGGGTCGATGCAATGGGCAATCCAGATGTCGGCCCATAATTCTATCGGCCCTCGCGTAATCTGCCCGCCCTCCACGCCCACCCGATCCATGGCGCGGTCGAGATCGGCGACTTCAAAATAGTAGAGCCAGAACGGAAGCGGCGCGCTCGCGATCTTGTTGAACATGCCGCCCATCGTCCGTTCGCCCGCGCCGAACAGCCGATAGGACTCTATCGGCGTCGCCAAGGGCTCGGCCTTCTGCCAACCGAGCAGGCTCGCATAGAACGCGAATGCCGCCTCTGCGTCGGCGGCGAACAGTTCATGCCAGCCGACGCGGCCAGGCCCGCCCGGCTCGGCAGCGGGGTCGCCGTATTTCAATCCCTCGATCAAAGCGAGCGACGCGGTCTGCGGATCGGCGACCACCGCGAGCCGGCCGAGATTGCTGTCCATCGGCGGCACGTAGACCGTTCCGCCGAGACGCCTGAGCCGATCGACGACCCCGTCCAGATCCTCGACCACGACATAGCCCATCCATCGGGGCGTCGCTCCCTTCTTCCGCCCGTCGAGCGGCAGCTCCATAAGCCCCGCGACAGGGACCCCGCCGGTTGCAAAAAGCCGGTAGGCAAAGGCGGGGGTCGATGCGTCCTGCACGTCCCATCCCAACACGTTGCCGTAAAAGGACTGCGCGGCCGACAGGTCGGTCGTCAGCAGCTCGTACCAGGCGAATACGGCGGATTGATCAACCATTCAGACAACTCCGGCGGTGCCCGATATGGCGGTGGATCGGCGGCCGCCATGGATGCAAACTCATCGACATGAACGGAACCCGAGGATGAAGCAACCAGTTGTGAACTCGTTCCAGCTTGCAGGGTGCATGAGCCAAACGTAAAATCTCCCCGTTGCAAGCCGAACACAGGTAAAATCTTTCCGTCCTGAACACTGGCATGGAGGAGTGCTGCATGTCCCGGGTGAAGCAAGCTTCGAAGCGGAAGCGTTTGACCAAAGCCGCGGCTGTGCCGGCCCTCGGCGCCGCCGGACTGGGTCTTTCGCTGGGGGCAAGCGCCTCCGCATCCACGGTTGCGACCGCGAACATTCCGCAATCTCTGAACACCTCGCCCAATCAACGCTTCGTTCTCAGCGAAGAGGAAATCGCGGACGTCAGTCTGGCGACATTCTACGTCTTCGACAAGGAAAGCGGCAGCGGCGGCCTCATGCAGGTCGCGCGCGGCTGCGGCGGCTGTGGTGGATGTCGGGGTGGCGGCGGAGGGTGTCGCGGCTGCGGTGGCGGCGGTGGATGTCGCGGCTGTGGCTGCAGAGGCTGCGGCTGCGGCGGTTGCGGCGGCTGGGGCGCTTGGGGCGGCTGCGGCTATGGAGGCTGCTGCCTGTCGTGGGGCGGCTGCCGGTATTGCTGAGCCGAAGCGGTTTCCAGCAACGCCAAATGAGTGGCGGGTCGACAAACGACCCGCCGATTTGTTGGCGCCAAAGCCCCTTGCAACTTTTCCGCGCCACGGATCGGTCCGCAAGCAAGCGACCACGTCGACGATGTGCCGGCTGGCACCGTGCCGTGCCCGAGCGCGGGTGGAATAGCGTGGCGGTCTTCCGCGCGGTTGACCGGTGAAATGCGCTAACGTCGGGTCCGAACTGCGCCCGAAAAAGATCACCCAAACCCGTCAAGCTGTCGGTTCGGCCCCGTCCCATTCGTCTTCCACGCGGAGATGTCTGCATCGGAGATCAGCAATGAGCCATTCCCGCTATCGCTGGGTGATCGTCGCGGCCGGAGGCCTGCTGGGCTGCGTCGCGATCGGCGGCATGTTTTCGCTGCCGGTGTTCCTGCAGCCGATCGCGCGGGAGACCGGCTGGTCGGTAACCGGGGTGTCCGGCGCCATGACGGTCGGCTTTCTTGCGATGGCGTTCACCAGCATGATCTGGGGCACCCTGTCGGACCGCTTCGGACCGCTGCCGGTGGTGCTGACCGGGTCGATCGTGCTGGCGGCAAGCCTGGCGCTGGCCAGCCGGGCGCCGTCGTTGCTGGCATTCCAGATCATGTTCGGCCTGATGGTCGGCGGCTCGACCGCCGCGATCTTCGCGCCGATGATGGCCTGCGTCACCGGATGGTTCGACACCCATCGCAGCCTCGCGGTCTCGCTGGTTTCGGCGGGCATGGGGATGGCGCCGCTGATCATGTCGCCGCTCGCCGCCTGGCTGGTCTCCAGCCATGACTGGCGAACCTCGATGCAGGTGCTGGCCGCCGTCGTCGCAGCGATCATGATCCCGGTCTCGCTGCTGGTGCGTCGCCCGCCGGCGGCCGCGAGCGGGGGCCCCGCAATTGCCGGCGATGGCGCGCCTTCCGAGATGTCGCGCGCGCAGGCGCTGCGTTCGCCGCAATTCATCATCCTGCTTGCGACCAATTTTTTGTGTTGCGCCACGCATTCGGGACCGATCATCCACACCGTGAGCTATGCGGTGACCTGCGGCATTCCGTTGATGTCGGCGGTCACGATCTACAGCGTCGAGGGACTGGCCGGAATGGGCGGCCGGATCGCCTTCGGCCTGCTCGGCGACCGCTTCGGCGCCAGGCGCGTGCTGGTCTGCGGCCTGCTCGCCCAGGCGTTCGGCGCGCTCGGTTACGTCTTCGTGCGCGAACTCGCCGCGTTCTACGCCGTGGCGGCGCTGTTCGGCTTCATCTATGCCGGGACCATGCCGCTCTATGCGGTGTTGATGCGCGAGAATTTTCCGCTGCGGATGATGGGCACCGTGATCGGCGGCACGGCGATGGCCGGCAGTCTCGGCATGGCGACGGGCCCGGTTGCCGGCGGCCTGATCTACGACAGCTTTGCCAGCTACGCGTGGCTCTATATCGGGTCCTGGGCGGTCGGAATTGGCGCGTTCCTGATCGCATTGACGTTCAGGCCGTTTGCCCGGGGCGGCAGCCAGCCGGTACCGGTGCCGGCGTGAAGCCGGCCACAATAAATTAGTATTGACTAATGCATTAGCAATAGCTAATGTGTTGGCATGATGCCAGCAGCCACAGTCGATGCCGTGATGCGCACCCTTGCCGACCCTACCCGGCGGGCGGTGTTCGAGCGCATCGTGAATTCCGACGAGATCACCGTGGCCGAGCTGACGCGGGGCAGTGGGGTGACGCAGGGCGCGGTCTCCCAGCACCTCAGGTCATTGAAGCAGGCCGGCCTGGTCGCCGAGCGTCCCGAGGGCCGCCACGTCTATTATCGCGCCGAGCCGCAGGGCCTCGCGCCGCTGGTCGACTGGATGAGCCATTACGGCCTGTTCTGGCGCGACCGCTTTGCCAACCTCAGAATCCTGTTGAAGGAGATCGATCCATGAATGATGCCGCGCTGAAATCGGACACGCAGGATATCGTGGTCGAGGAGATTTTTCCGCATGCGCCGGAGACGATCTGGAAAACGCTGACGACAGGCGAACTGATCGCGCGCTGGCTGAAGATGCCGGCGACCGGTTTCGAGCCGGAGGCGGGCAAGCGCTTCACCTATCAGACGACGCCGGCCGGGGCGTGGGACGGCATCATTCACTGCCAGGTGCTGGAGGTGATCCCGAACCAGCGTCTGGTCTATGCCTGGAAGGGCGGGCACGAGGCAAATGTCGGCTATGGCTCCCGGCTGGACACGGTCGTCAGCTTCATCCTTTCCCGGGTCGAGAACGGCACGCGGCTTCGCCTGGTGCATTCCGGCTTCGTGCTTCCGACCAACGACACGGCCTTCAGGAACATGAGCCAGGGCTGGAAGAAGGTTGTCCGCACCCTCGACAGCATCGCCTCGGAGCAGGATTCCATGGAATCGTGGCAGCAGCGAGCGTCGAAAACCTGATCGGATCGGAAGCCGGCGCCAGGACGATAAAGGCAACGGCCTCTCGGCAGACAGGAGGCAAGCGATGCGGCATCCGGGGGTTTGCCGCGGGCAATGACTGGCTGCCCGGCTCAGAGCGCGTTTGTGCGCCAGCACGGCATAGTCTACCACGCCCATTCCAGCCATTCGCGCGGGCAGGACGGAGTCTGGGGCATGCACCCGTAGCTCGGCCGCGCGCCGCGGGGACGCAATGAAACCGATCCTGGCCGCGTCGCCGCGACGAATACGGTAGTTTCGGCGAGGTGACGCAATGGGAAGCACGGTTTTCGATTCGGTCTTGTTTCGCGACATGTTCGGGACGGCCGAAATGCGCGCGGTGTTTGCCGACGACGCGCTCATCGGGCGCTATATCGAAGCCGAAGTGGCGCTTGCCCGGGCGCAGGCAAGATTGGGCGTGGTGCCCCAATCCGCCGCCGATGCCATCGGCGCCGCGGCGCGCTCGATCAGGATCGACGTCGAAAAGCTGCGCCGCGAGACCGAGATTGTCGGCTACCCGATCCTGCCGCTGGTGCATCAGCTTGCGGAAGCCGCCGGCGACGCCGGCGGTTACGTGCATTGGGGCGCGACCACCCAGGACATCATGGACACGGCCAATGTGCTGCAGATCCGCGCCGCGATGCAAATCGTCGGGCGCGACCTGCGCGAGGTCCGTGACATCCTCGTGACGATGGCCCGCAAATACCGCGACACGCCGATGGCCGGGCGAACCCATCTGCAGCAGGCCCTTCCGGTGACGTTCGGCTACAAGGCCGCGGTCTGGCTGTCGTCCATCGACCGGCATATCGAGCGGGTCGATCAGGCGCTGCCGCGGATCCTGCTCGGTGAATTCTCAGGCGCCGCCGGCACGCTTGCCTCCGTCGGCGACCGCGGCCTCGAAATGCAGAAACTGTTCTGCGAGGAACTCGGGCTGTATCAGCCGTCGATCAGCTGGCACGTCGCCCGGGACGGCATTGCCGAGTCGGTGACCTTGCTCGGGCTCATCACCGGCACCCTGGGCAAGATCGCGACCGACGTGATGCTGATGTCGGCGACGGAATTCGGCGAAGTCTCCGAGCCGTTCGTGCCGGGGCGCGGCGCCTCCTCGACCATGCCGCAGAAGCGCAATCCGATTTCCAGCGAACTGATGCTCGCCGCGGCGAAAGCCGTGCGCCAGCATGTCGCCGCGATGCTGGACGGCATGATCCACGATTTCGAGCGGGCCACCGGGCCTTGGCATCTGGAATGGGTGGCGCTGCCGGAAAGCTTCCTGCTGACGGCCGCGTCCCTGGCCAACGCCAGGTTCATGCTCGCCGGCCTCGTCGTCCACGCGCCGCGGATGCGGGAAAATCTCGATCTGACCCGGGGCCTCATCGTCGCGGAGGCCGTGATGATGGCGGCCGCACCGAAACTCGGGCGGCAAAAGGCCCACGACGTCGTCTACGAGGCCTGCCGCAACGCCATCGAAGGCGGCGGTCAGCTCGCCGACATTCTCGCCGGCTTGCCGGAGATCGCCGAAGCCCTCGGCGGCAAGGACGCGATCAGGCGTCACTGCGATCCCGCGAACTACCTCGGCCTGTGCGGCCCGATGGTCGACCGCGTTCTTGGAATTTCAGGCGCGCGGGACGGCTGATCAGCAAGGCGTCGCACGCGGCGGCTGGAGCCAGGCGGCTGCGACGGCGTTCGGCCACCGGCCTCGGCGCCGATCCGGTTGCGGGCGCATGCCGCGCCTTGCCCAGCGCTTCAGCCGCGGCCCGGCGGCGGCGCTGACTCCTTTTCCATGCCTCGATCGTCTTAACCTGCAGTTGGACCCTGCAGCAGGAGGAAACCCGGATGGTTGATATTTTACACAAGGTCGGAATCGAATCGTCGTCGCTGGCGGCCACCTATCGGGCGTTGACCACGCTCGATGGCCTTTCCGGCTGGTGGACGAGCGACACCCAGGGCGAAACCAAGGTCGGCGGCGTGCTGCAATTCCGCTTTGGCGCCGGCGGTTTCGACATGAAGGTTCTCGAACTCGTCCCCGACAGCCACGTGCTGTGGCAGGTGATCGACGGGCCCGCGGAATGGATCGGCACCCGGATAAGTTTCGATCTCAGACAGGAAGGCAACTGGACCATCGTCCTGTTCAAGCATCAGGGCTGGAAGCAGCCGGTGGAGTTCATGCACCATTGCAGCACCAAATGGGCGGTGTTCCTGCTCAGCTTGAAGGCGCTGCTGGAGACCGGCAAGGGCGCTCCCTGGCCGAACGAAATCAAGCTCGACAGCTGGGAATAAAATCGTGACGACGCAAGCCGAGCCGGGCGTGGCTGTTCTTCCCAACCTCAATCGGCCCCTGGCCGAGAAAGGGCAGCAGGACGGCGCCGGTTCGGCGAGAATGTCGTTTCCGAGCTTGAGGATCCGAAATATGCTGAACCTTCCCCCTTCCGGCTCAGGGCGACAGCGGAGTCACCATGATCGAGAGAGCTTCGGCTTGAGTGCGGCACGGTCGCCGCCGAACGGCGAACGCCGGGCGGAGCTGCTCGCTCTGGCCGATGCGCTGCGACCCGAATTGCACCGTTATTGTGCGCGGCTGATGGGATCGGTGATTGAGGGCGAGGACGTGGTGCAGGACAGTTTCGCCCGCGCACTGGTCGCGCTGGACGAACTGCAGGAAGACGCGCCGCTGCGCGCCTGGCTGTTCCGGATCGCCCACAACCGCGCGATGGATCTGTTGCGCAGCCGCGCGATCCGCGCGGCCGCGCCGATCGAGGCGGCCCACGAGGTCGCCGACCCGGCCAGCCCCGACCCCGTGGAGATGCTGATGCGCCAGGAAGCGGTCAAGACCGCGGTGTCGCGGTTTGCGGAGCTGCCCGCCACGCAGCGCAGCGTCGTCATCCTGAAGGACGTCCTCGACGAGTCGCTCGAGGACATTGCCGGGCTGCTCGACCTCACGGTCAACGCCGTGAAGGCCCACCTCGCCCGCGGGCGGGACCGGCTCAAGGCCATCAACGCCGCGGCGCCGGCGCAGCCGGCGCCGCACCCGTCGTCACCGGCCGTGGCGCACTACGTCGCCTTGTTCAACCGGCGTGACTGGGACGGCCTGCGGGCGCTCCTGGCCGACGATGTCAAGCTGCATCAGTCGACCTATCCGCTTCGCGCCGGCGCGGCGGATGTCGGCATGTTCTTCGGCATTTACGCCACATTTGATGGCGTCTGGCTCGCCCCGGCCTGGCTCGAGGGCCGGGAAGTGATCGCTGTGTTCGTCGACCGAGGCGACCCGAAGCCGAGTTACGTGATGTGGCTCGAGTGGCGCGACGGCCGCATCAGTTTCATCCGCGACTACCGCTACGTCCGCTACATCGTCGACGACGCGCAACTCGTGCTGGCGCCGGACGGGAAGGCCGCGGGCGAGGGCGCTGCGCCCTGATCGCTGCCGCGGTGTTGCAAAAATGCCTTCGCCGATCGGCGAGTGATTATCCTCGCTTCCCGCGGCTTTTCCCCGCTTCCCGCCCGGCGGATCGGGCGCGGGGGCAAGGTCAGGCACCCGGACTCGCCGACACCCATCGTCGCCGCTCGCGCGCGGCATCACGGGCGACGATCCTGACACGTAAGCTCAGGCATTTCGAGCCATTGTCGTCGTCCTCGATCCTTTCGCGACCTTGATGCCCGCCTGACCAAACGTCGCCAAAATCGCGCTTCAACCCGTCGACCGCGTGGTCTATGACTTGACGGGAAGCCGCCGCGGACGATCTGTGCGGCATGAGGCAGCTCCCAAGAGACCGGTCCCCTCGCACCCTCAACCAAGGCAGGCCCCCGATGGCACGCGTGCGCTGTATCACCGAAATGGGCATGGGCGTCGACGTCCACGGCCGCGACGCCACCAAGGCGGCGAGGCGCGCGGTCTCCGACGCCATCCGCCACTCCAGCGTCGGATTCTTCCGGATGCTGGGCAAGACCGCCAACGATATGTTCGTCGATGTCACCATCGGCGTACCCGACCCCGGCGCGGTCGACACCTCAGCGGTCGCCACTGAACTGCCCTACGGAACGGTCACCGTCACGGCGGTCAGGGGCGGGCTCGAGATTCCGGCGGAGCATGGCGGCGATGCCATCATCATTGCCAACGCCGCCGTGATCGTCAGTCTCGACGACGGCGCGCCCAGCTAGGCCACGCAACCAAATTCCCGGAAGCAACCGACATGACCATCACCCTCTACGGCATCAAGAACTGCGACACCATGAAGAAGGCGCGCGCCTGGCTCGACGGCCATGGTGTTCCTTACCGCTTCCATGACTACAAGACCGAGGGCATCGCCAAGGACAAGCTGAAGCACTGGTGCGATGAACTCGGCTGGGAAACCCTGCTCAACCGCGCCGGCACCACGTTCCGCAAGTTGCCCGACGGCGACAAGGAAGGCCTCAACGAACGCAAGGCCATCGCGCTGATGCTGGCGCAGCCCTCGATGATCAAGCGGCCGGTGCTCGATCTCGATGGCAAATTGCTCGCGGGTTTCAAGCCGGAGGTCTACGCCGGTGAAGTGGCGCGCCCGGGCGGGTCGCGTCGCGAAAGGTCTAGTTCAGCTCGATGACCTCGCTCGACGCGCGGTGGCTGGCGGCACCGCGGACGAAAGCCCGGTCGATGACGGCCCTGACGACGATGACCGGCGTTGCCTGGGGCCTGACGCCCATCAGGTTGGTAAGCTTGAAGCCGCCGTCGATGCTGATCGCCTTGTACGAGCCGACGATCTGCTCGACGGCTTCCGCGCTCCCGAACGGCAGCAGCAGCCGCTCGTAGGAGACATCCCTGCCGTCGGCGTCGTGCACCGTCGAGATCGAATAGACCGGCCGCTTGCGCGCCAGGCAAGCGCGGTAACACGGGGCCACGCGGGCGTATAATTCCGGCCCGATGGCGTCGTCGAGATAGCGGTTGGTACGCTGCGCGGGATCGATATGTTCGTTGCCGTAAGTGGCGGCGAGCCGCGAGCCTTCCTGGTTGATCAGAAACCGAGCACCGGCGGCCTCGCCGCCGACATCGAACCGCATCATTTCCGGCAATTCTTCCTCGATGGCGGAGGGCTGGTAGTCCCTGAGGACGGGCAGGGCACGCGATTTGCCGAGCGCACGCAGCCAGGCGTCGAGCAGAACACGCTGTTTGATGGCTCGTACCACCGAGGGGTCGGCGCTCTCGAATTGCATTCCAGGGCTAACTGAATTCGATGACGTCGCCGGCCGCGATCCGGCCGGGGGAGCGGTGGAACAGGTCGCGATCGATCACGCAGCGCAGCTTCGCGGTCGGCAGCGTCTGGTTGCCCCGCATCAGATTCCTGATTTCAAAACCGCCGTCTTCGCTGATGGTCTTGAGCGAGGCGATCACGTGGGTGACCGCGCCGCCCTCGGCGAACGGCATCAGCAGCCGCTCATAGGCGACGATCCGCCCGTAGCTGTCGTCGATGTCCGAGATGGTGTAGACCGGAAGCGCGCGCTTCAGGCATTCATGGTAGACCGGCATCACCACGGGGACGAGGCGGGCGCCGAGAAATTCGTCGAGATAGCGGCCCTTGCCGGTGTGACCATAGGCGCTCGACATCCGCGTGCCGTCGCTCTGGATCATCAGCAGCGGCGGCGATCGGGTGTTCTCGACGGTATAATAAACCAGGTCCGGAAGTTCTTCGTCGAGCCGCGAGGGCTGAAATTCCTCGACGCGCGGCAATTGCTGCTCGCGGGCATAGAGCCGCAGCCAGGTGTTCAGCAGGTCCCGCTGCTTGATCGATTTGACGATCGTGAGGTTGGCGCTCTGGAATTCCAAGGCTGCACCGCCGTCGCTGCAAAAACACGTCACCATCGGGGGCGGGCGCAAATTTTTGATGAAGAAGCTAAAATGCGTCGAAATAGCCTTAATGGAGACTTTCGGTTTAGCTCGACGGCAGCCGCCGAAAACCCGCCGGCCCGAGCCCCGGCCGCCCCGGGCCATCGGACCGATGGCGCGACCGGGCCGCTGTTCGCTGTGGCGGATGCCCAGCTTTCCGCCTTGCGCAACCCCGGCCGTTGAAGGCATATACCGGCCGGAGGCGGCCGGCCCGGGCGGAATTCCAAGGCGTCCAGGGAACCTGCCGGCAAGGGAAAATTGGCCGCGCGCGAGGGGGGCTTCGCGACGATGGCCGATGGGGGAAACTTGATTGGCCGATGAGTTCATTCTCGAAACCCATGGATTGACCAAGGAATTCGCGGGCTTTTTTGCCGTTCGCGATGTCGGTCTGAGGGTTCGCCGTGGCAGCATTCACGCATTGATCGGTCCGAACGGGGCCGGCAAGACCACGTGCTTCAACCTTCTGACCAAATTCCTGAAGCCGTCCGCGGGCAAGATTCTGTATAAGGGACAGGATATTACCGCGCTGGCGCCGGCCGACGTGGCGCGCCTCGGGCTGGTCCGCTCGTTCCAGATCTCGGCCGTGTTCCCGCATCTGACGGCGCTCGAGAACGTGCGGGTGGCCCTGCAGCGCCAGCACGGACACTCGTTCGACTTCTGGCGCTCCAAGACCGTGCTCGACCGCTTCAACGGCCGCGCCCATGAACTGCTCGACGATGTCGGCCTCAGCGAATTTGCAACCACGCCGGCGGTCGAGATGCCCTATGGGCGCAAACGCGCGCTGGAAATCGCGACCACGCTGGCGCTCGATCCGGAAATGATGCTGCTCGACGAGCCGATGGCCGGGATGGGCCATGAGGACATCGACAAGATCGCCGCGCTGATCAAGCGGATCTCCTCGAAATACACCATCCTGATGGTCGAACACAATCTGAGCGTGGTGGCCAACCTGTCCGATATCATCACCGTGCTGACCCGCGGTCACGTGCTGGCGGAAGGCAATTATGCCGACCTGTCCAGGGACGAGCGCGTCAAGGAAGCCTATCTGGGAGCCGGGCATGGCTGACGTGAAAGCCGAAGCCGCAGCCAAGACCGCGGCCACGCTGCCGCCCGGCAAACCGGTGCTGACGGTCAGGGATCTGCAGGCCTGGTACGGCGAGTCGCACATCCTTCACGGCGTCGATTTCGACGTCAATGCCGGCGAGGTCGTGACGCTGCTCGGACGCAACGGCGCCGGCAAGACCACGACGCTGAAATCGGTGATGGGGATCATCGGCAAGCGCACCGGCTCGATCCGCTTCAACGATTCCGAGATCATCCGGACCTCGTCGGACAGGATCGCCCGCATGGGCGTCGCCTTCTGTCCGGAGGAGCGCGGCATTTTCGCCAGCCTCGACGTGCGCGAGAATCTGATGCTGCCGCCGATCGTGCGCCCGGGCGGGCTGTCGCTGGATCAGATCTTCGAGCTGTTTCCCAACCTCAAGGAGCGGCTCAACAGCCAGGGCACCAAATTGTCCGGCGGCGAGCAGCAGATGCTGGCGATCGCGCGGATCCTGCGTACCGGCGCCCGGTTCCTGATGCTGGACGAGCCGACCGAAGGCCTCGCGCCGGTCATCATCCAGCAGATCGGCCACACCATCGCCCGGCTCAAGTCGGAGGGCTTCACCATCCTCCTGGTCGAGCAGAATTTCCGCTTTGCCGCCACCGTCGCCGACCGTTTTTTCATCGTCGAGCACGGCAAGATCATCGATGGTTTTGCCAATGCGGAGCTGTCGGCCAACATGGACAAGCTTCACACCTATCTCGGCGTCTGAAAACAAAACGAAACGATCAAAAGGGAAGACGACATGAAGAACAAGAACAAGAACATGATTTCCACGCTGCTGCTCGGGACGGCGCTGGCGCTTGCCGGCGGCAACCTGGCCCTGGCGCAGGACAAGACCGTGAAGATCGGCGCGCTGAGCGATCAGTCCGGGCTCTACGCCGACCTCGGCGGTCCCGGCTCGACGCTGGCCGCGCAGATGGCGGTCGAGGATTCCGGAATGACGGCCAAGGGCTGGAAGATCGACATCATTTCCGGCGACCACCTCAACAAGCCCGACGTCGGCGTCAATATCGCGCGGCAATGGTTCGACGTCGAGAAGGTCGACGTCATCGTCGACGTTCCGAATTCCGGCGTGGCGCTCGCGGTCAGCAACCTGGTGAAGGAAAAGAACGGCGTCCTGCTGGATTCCGGCGCCGGCAGCTCCGACCTGACCAACGCGCAGTGCACGCCGAACACCATCCACTGGACCTACGACACCTATACGCTGGCGCACGGCACCGGCTCGGCGCTGGCCAAGAGCGGCGGCGATACCTGGTTCTTCCTCACCGCGGATTATGCCTTCGGCGCCGCCCTCGAACGCGATACCACCGCGGCGGTGCAGGCGGCGGGCGGCAAGGTGCTCGGCGGCGTCAAGCATCCGCTCGGCACCTCGGACTTCTCGTCCTTCCTGCTGCAGGCCCAGGCCTCCAAGGCCAAGGTCATCGGCCTGGCCAATGCCGGCGCCGATACCACCACCGCGATCAAGCAGGCCGCCGAGTTCGGCATCACCGCCGGCGGCCAGAAGCTCGCTGCGTTGCTGCTGTTCATCACCGACGTCAATTCGCTCGGTCTGGCCACCGCGCAGGGCCTCAACTTCACCGAGACCTTCTACTGGGACCTGAACGACCAGGACCGCGCCTTCGCCAAGCGCTTCCAGGAGCGCATGAAGAACCACAGCATGCCGACCATGGTGCATGCGGGGGTGTATTCCAGCCTGCTGCATTACTTCAAGGCGCTGGAAGCGCTCGGCGGCAATCCGCATGACGGCGCCAAGGTGGTCGCCAAGATGAAGGAAATGCCGACCGACGATGCCTTGTTCGGCAAGGGCAGCATCGAGCCGAACGGCCGCACCATCCATCCGGCCTATCTGTTCGAGGTCAAGAAGCCCTCGGAGTCGAAAGCCCCGTGGGACTACTACAAGCTGGTCGCCACCATCCCGGCGAACGAAGCCTTCACGCCGCTGGACAAGAGCACCTGTCCATTGCTGAAGAAGTAATCGCTGCGCTCCGGCGGCATGGTGCCGCCGGAGCGCCGGTCCTTTTGACGTTGAGCGCGAGAAAGATTCATGCAGGCCCTTTACGCCCAACTGCTGGTCGGACTGATCAACGGCTCGTTCTACGCGCTGCTCAGTCTCGGCCTCGCGGTGATCTTCGGAATGCTCAACATCATCAATTTCGCCCATGGCGCGCTCTACATGATGGGGGCGTTCTGCGCCTACTTCCTGCTCAACGCCGCCAATATCGGATACTGGCCGGCGCTGATCATCGCTCCGATCGCAGTCGGCATTTTCGGCATGATCCTGGAACGGACCATGCTGCAATGGCTGTCAGGCCTCGACCATCTCTACGGGCTGCTGCTGACCTTCGGCCTGGCGCTGATCATCCAGGGCGTGTTCCAGAACTTCTTCGGCTCGTCCGGGCTGCCCTATTCGATCCCCGATGAGCTCAAGGGCGGCATGAATCTCGGTTTCATGTACCTGCCGATCTATCGCGGCTGGGTGGTGGTGTTCTCGCTGGTGGTGTGCCTGCTGACCTGGTTCCTGATCGAGCGGACCCGGCTCGGCGCCAATCTGCGCGCCGCCACCGAAAACCCGACGCTGGTGCGCGCCTTCGGCATCAACGTGCCGCGGATGATCACCCTGACCTACGGGCTCGGCGTCGGCCTCGCGGCGCTGGCCGGGGTGCTGTCGGCGCCGATCAACCAGGTGCGGCCGCTGATGGGCGCCGACCTGATCATCGTGGTGTTCGCGGTGGTGGTGATCGGCGGCATGGGGTCGATCATGGGATCGATCGTCACCGGCTTTGCGCTCGGCGTGATCGAGGGCTTGACCAAATACTTCTATCCGGAGGCCTCCAACACCGTGGTATTCGTGCTGATGGTGCTGGTGCTGCTGGTAAAGCCTTCGGGATTGACGGGACGGGCGAACTGACATGACGGTCACGACCGACGATACCTTGCCGGCGACCCCGCGCGCCGTGCGCGACGAGATGATCGCGTTCGGCCTCATGACGGCGCTGCTGCTGATCGTGCCGCTGACCGGGGTCTACCCGTTCTTCGTGATGCAGGCGCTGTGCTTTGCGCTGCTGGCCTGCGCCTTCAACCTGCTGATCGGCTATGGCGGGCTGCTGTCGTTCGGCCACGCCATGTTTCTGGGCACCGCGGGCTACGTCACCGCGCATGCGCTGAAGGTCTGGGGCCTTACCCCCGAACTCGGAATCCTGGTCGGCACCGCCGCGGCCGCCGGACTTGGCGTCGTCACCGGCCTGATCGCGATCCGGCGCCAGGGCATCTATTTCGCGATGATCACGCTGGCGCTGTCGCAACTGCTGTATTTCATCTATCTGCAGACGCCGTTCACCCACGGCGAGGACGGCATCCAGGGCATTCCGCAGGGCTATCTGTTCGGCATCTTCAACCTGACCAACCCGACGGTGCTTTATTACGTCATCCTGGCCGGCTTCCTGATCGGCTTTCTGCTGATCTTTCGCACCATCAACTCGCCCTTCGGCGAGGTGCTGAAATCGATCCGGGAAAACGAGCAGCGCGCGATCTCGCTCGGCTACAAGACCGACCACTACAAGCTGCTGGCCTTCATCCTGTCGGGAACGCTGGCCGGCTTTGCCGGCGCGCTGAAGGTGTTTGTCGCCCAGAACGCTTCGCTCACCGACGTGCACTGGAGCATGTCGGGCGAAATCGTGCTGATGACCCTGGTGGGCGGTCTCGGCACCGTGTTCGGTCCGGTGGTCGGGGCCTTCGTCATCATCGCCATGCAGCAATATCTGGCCGGCTTCGGGCAATGGGTCACGGTGATCCAGGGCGTGATCTTCGTGGTCTGCGTGCTGACCTTCCGCCGCGGCGTGATCGGCGAAATCGCGCATTATTTCCGGCGATCGCTCTAAAGCATGATGGGATTAAGTTCGATAACCTGAATTTTTGAGGTAGTTTGCGCACTCCTCTGGGCTGAAGGCATCGAGTGCGTGGCCGATTGCGGCGCATACGGCGTCGACAGTTCGCGCGGAAGCTTTGCGCAGCAGGTGCTTGAGCTTGGCAAACACCTGCTCGATCGGGTTCAGGTCGGGCGAGTATTTTGGCAGGAAGAACAGCTTGGCGCCCACCGAGCGGATGAGCTGGCGCACGGCTTTGCTTCTGTGGCTGCCGAGATTGTCCAGGACGACGATATCACCGGGCCTGAGAGTGGGCAGAAGGACCTTCTCGACGTAGGTCCGAAAACTTACGCCATCGATCGGCCCCTCGATGAACCATGGCGCATCAATCCGGTCGTGGCGTAGCGCCGCCAGGAAGGTCATGGTCTTCCAGCGTCCGTGGGGGACCTTGGCGTGAAGTCTGTCGCCGCGCGGCGCCCATCCCCGCAGGGGCGCCATATCGGTCCTGGTCCAGGTTTCGTCGATGAAGACGAGCCGCTCAGGATCGACGCGGCCTTGATATTTCTTCCACTGGACCCGCCGCCGCGCGACCTCTGGTCGATCGCGTTCGCCAGCCGCCATGCTTTTTTTTGAAGCTGAGCTTCTCGGCGTGAACGAAGTTCCACACCGAGTGGTAGTCGACCTTCAAGCCGCGATCGGCAAGCTCGGCAACGAGACCGCGTATGGTGAAATCGCCGGCCTTGAGCCGTTGCGACAGCCAAAGCGCGTGCTCGCCCGAAATCGCCTTGGGCTTGTAGCCACCTATCTGGCTGGGCTCAACGCTACCGGTCTTCTCGACCCGATGCATCCATCCGATCGCCGTGCTGATCGCGACCCCAAACTGCTTGGCGGCCCGATTGCGTGACATTCCGCCCTCAATCGCGGCCACGACACGCTTACGCAGATCCAGAGAATAAGGCTTGCCCATCCATGCTGGCCTCCAACCCAGCCAGCATGGTGAATCAGAAATGCACTGATTTGGGAATCCCAAATCGATTCAGGCTAATGACATCCCGCTTTAGATCCGGTGTCCCGGACGCGGTGCGGCGTTCTTCACGCTGCGCCGCAGAGCCGGGAACGCGACAAAGCGGTGGATGACCGCGTTCCCGCGCCTGGCCGGCTTGGCGCGATGCCGGGTAAATGGTTTATGACGGTACTGTGACAGGCGCCCTGGCCGGGGCATTTCCGCGAACCTTGGACATTCGGATGCTGCGTTGGTTTCGTGCCTTTCTGCCCAGGGAGGAGCGGTTTTTCGAACTGTTTGCCCGGCATTCCCGCACCGTGGTGCAGGGCGCGCTGGCGCTGCAGGACATGCTGCGCGGCGGCGAGGAAACCCCGGTATTCTGCCAGCGCGTCAATCAGTTCGAGAACGACGCCGACAACATCACCCGCGAGGTGCTGACCGCGGTGCGCCGCACCTTCATCACCCCGTTCGACCGCGTCGATATCAAGAATCTCATCACCTCGATGGATGACGCGATCGACCAGATGCAGCAGACCGCCAAGGCGGTGGTGCTGTTCGAGGTGCGCAGCTTCGAGCCGCCGATGCGCGAGATCGGAACGCTGCTGGTGGAATGTGCCAACCTGGTTGGCCGCGCGCTGCCGCTGATGCAGTCGATCGGCGAAAATGTCGCGATGCTGACCGCGATCACCGAGGAACTGACCAAGCTGGAAGGCCGGGTCGACGACCTGCACGATATCGGGCTGAAGGAATTGTTCCTCAAGCACCGCAACGCCAACGCCATGGATTTCATCGTCGGCGCCGAAATCTACGACCATCTCGAGAAGGTCGCCGACCGGTTCGACGACGTTGCCAATGAGATCAACAGCATCGTCATCGAACAGGTATAGGGCAGGGGCCGCGCAGTGGACGCCACGCTTGGTCTTCCGATCCTGGTCGGATTAATCGCAGTCGCGCTGCTGTTCGACTTCCTCAACGGGCTGCATGACGCGGCCAATTCGATCGCGACCATCGTCTCGACCCGGGTGCTGCGGCCGCATTATGCGGTGCTGTGGGCGGGGTTCTTCAATTTCGTCGCCTTCGGCGTGTTCGGGCTGAACGTCGCCCAGACCATCGGCGTCGGGATCATCGAGCCCAGCGTGATCGACGCGCAGGTGATCTTCGCCGCCCTGACGGGCGCGATCGTCTGGAACCTGATCACCTGGGGCCTCGGCATCCCCTCGAGCAGTTCGCATGCCCTGATCGGCGGCCTGGTCGGCGGCGGAATGGCCAAGGCGGGGCTGTCGGCCGCGGTCTGGGGCGGGTTGTCGAAAACCCTGCTGGCCATCGTGCTGTCGCCGCTGCTCGGGTTCCTGCTGGCGCTGGTGCTGGTCGCGATCGTGTCCTGGGCGTCGGTGCGGTCGACGCCGTTTGCGGTCGACCGCGCCTTCCGCATCCTGCAGTTCGCTTCCGCGTCGCTGTATTCGCTGGGGCATGGCGGCAACGATGCGCAGAAGACCATGGGCATCATCGCCGTGCTGCTCTACTCGCAGGGCCATCTCGGGGAGCATTTCTCGGTGCCGTTCTGGGTGGTGCTGGCCTGCCAGGCGTCGATGGCGATGGGCACCCTGATGGGCGGCTGGCGCATCGTCCGCACCATGGGGCTGAGAATCACCAAGCTGACGCCGATGCAGGGATTTTGCGCCGAGACCGGCGGGGCGGCGACCCTGTTCATCGCCACCTGGCTCGGGGTCCCCGTGTCCACCACCCACACCATCACCGGCGCGATTGTCGGGGTCGGTTCGGCCCGGCGGGTCTCGGCGGTGCGCTGGAACGTGGCCAGTTCGATCGTCTATGCCTGGGTCATTACCATCCCGGCCGCGGCCATGGTCGCGGCGTTGGCCTACTGGTCGGTCCTGCTGCTGCGCTAGGCGCTCCGGCCGGCGGCTGGAGTTAGGTCGCGCCATTCCTATATGCCAGTTCCCGATGCCGTTTGCCGATCCTGCTTGATCCGGCCCGGTTTCCCTGCCACAGGCTCGCTGATGTCCGACCTTGCCGTTGCCGCCGAATCGCCGTCCAGTTCGCCGCTCGCCGCCGAGGTGGCGCGGCGGCGGACGTTTGCGATCATCTCGCATCCCGACGCCGGCAAGACCACGCTGACCGAAAAGCTGCTGCTGTTCGGCGGCGCCATCAATCTGGCCGGCCAGGTCAAGGCCAAGGGCGAACGCCGCAACACCCGCTCCGACTGGATGAAGATCGAGCGTGAGCGCGGCATCTCGGTGGTCACCTCGGTGATGACCTTCGAATTCGAGGGCCTGGTGTTCAACCTGCTTGACACCCCGGGCCACGAGGACTTTTCCGAGGACACCTACCGCACGCTGACCGCGGTCGACTCCGCGGTGATGGTGATCGACGCCGCCAAGGGCATCGAGGCGCGGACCCGCAAGCTGTTCGAGGTGTGCCGGCTCCGCGACATCCCGATCATCACCTTCATCAACAAGATGGACCGCGACAGCCGCGACACCTTCGATCTGCTGGACGAGATCGAGAAGACGCTGGCGCTCGACACCACGCCGATGACCTGGCCGGTCGGCCGCGGCCGCGATTTCCTCGGCACCTATGACGTCGAGACCGGCGGGGTGCGGCTGCTCGAGGGCGGCGGCGCCAAGACCGGCGCGGCGCTCAAGATCGACATTTCCGAACTTGCCGGCCGCAATGCCAATCTCGACGTCGCCGCGATCAAGGACGAACTGGCGCTGGTGTCGGAGGCTTGCAAGCCGTTCGAGCTCGAGGCGTTCCGCGAGGGCCACCTGACGCCGGTGTATTTCGGCAGCGCGCTGCGCAATTTCGGCGTCGGCGACCTGCTGCAGGGCCTCGGCCGCTTCGCGCCGCCGCCGCGCGCGCAGGACTCCAACCTGCGCAAGGTCGAGGCGTCGGAGCCGCGCATGAGCGCCTTCGTGTTCAAGATCCAGGCCAACATGGATCCCAACCACCGCGACCGCATCGCGTTCGCGCGGCTGTGCTCGGGCAAGCTCACCCGCGGCATGAAGGCCAGGCTGGTGCGCACCGGCAAGAACATGTCGCTGTCCAGCCCGCAGTTCTTTTTCGCGCAGGACCGCGCGCTGGCCGACGAGGCCTTTGCCGGCGACGTGGTCGGCATTCCCAACCACGGCACGCTGCGGATCGGCGACACCCTGACCGAAGGCGAGGATCTCTCCTTTGTCGGCGTGCCGAGCTTCGCGCCGGAAATCGTCCGCAGGGTGCGGCTGACCGATGCGATGAAGGCCAAGAAGCTCAAGGAAGCCCTGCAGCAGATGTCGGAGGAGGGCGTGGTGCAGGTGTTCCGGCCGCGCGACGGCGCCCCGGCGCTGGTCGGCGTGGTCGGCCCGTTGCAGCTCGACGTGCTGAAGGCGCGGCTCGATGCCGAATATTCGCTGCCGGTCGAATTCGAGGTCAGCGAGTTTCAATTGGCGCGGTGGATTTCGTCGGACGACCGCAAGAAGCTGGAGGCCTTCATCGCCGCCAACGGCTCCGGCGTCGCCGACGATGTCGATGGCGATCCGGTGTTCCTGGCCAAGAACGAATTCTATCTCGGCTATACAAGGGAACGGGCCGAGGGCATCACCTTCTCCAGCATCAAGGATGTGAAGAAGAAGGGCTGAGGCGCGGCCTCGCGAGGCGTCGGGCATGAACCCGCAGATGTGAATGATGCACGCTTGATACCGCTCGCGGGGCACCACATTCTACCGGTGTTGCCTTTGAGGCTGCTTGCATGCTCCGGCGCATCGTTATCGCTGTCATCGTCGCCATCGCGGGATTTGCAGTTGCCGGTTCGGCCAATGCCTGGCACCGGCGCCAGATCAATCCCGTACCGTTTTCCCACTCGCCCTGCAACGTGCTGGCGGGGCGGCCGTGCACGCCCTCCTTCTGCAGCGTGTTCAATCACGGGCCCTGCATTCCCGACATCGATTATCCCTATGGCGAGAATTTGCAGCTCACCATCGAAACCGTGCCGTCGCAGCAAGACGCCGCCAAGTACCAGAAGCCCGACCACGATCTCAACAGCATCGGCGATCTGTTCGCGGAATTGCGCTCCTGCTGGTCGCCGCCGCCGCCGGACGCCGCGCAGGCCGGCACGCAGATGACGGTGCGCTTCAGTTTCAAGCGCGACGGCGACATGATCGGGCCGCCGCGCATGACCTTTGCCACCTCGGGCCTTTCCGCCGATACCCGCGCCACCTACCTCAAGGCCATCAATAGCTCGCTCGACGCCTGCGTGCCGCTGAAATTCTCCGGCGGACTGGGCGGCGCGATCGCCGGCCGGCCGATCGCGATCCGCTATGTCGACAACCGCGAGCTCGACAGGCCCAAGGACACGCCATGAGGTGCGTGATCCGGCAATCCAGGACACCTGGCCGGGATTGGCCAGGCGGGCAAAATGCTGGTAGACAACCCGGATCGGGCTGCGGCAATGACCCGGAATACTCGGAGGAAACGTCATGAAATCGGTAACCGCCTTGTGCTTCGTCCTGTTGGTCTGCTCGTTCCATGGCGCCAAGGCGGTGCCCAGAGCGCTGCCGGCGGTCGACTTCTCGACCATGACTTGCGGACAGTTCTGGAACGGTACTTCCCCGGAAGACAGGGGCCCATTCCTGTTCTGGCTGAGCGGCTATTTTGGCCACCAGAAAAACTCGCCGATCCTGGACCCGGAGAATTTCACCGTACGGACCAAGGCGCTGGCGCAATACTGCTCCAAGCAGCCCGACGACAGCATCCTCTCGGCCGCCGAGAAGACCTTCATCCAGTAGCCGCGCCGCGTCATTTCCAGCGTCAATGGGCGCTGCCGGCGGATGCTAGACGGAGATCGAGTGCTGCGAGGCCGCGGCGAGCCGGTTCAGATGGGCGTCGAACCGGGCGCAGAAGTTCCTGACGAAGGGGCGGCCTGCGGGTGTCAGGCGGAAACCATCCGCGGTCCGCTCGACCAATCCGTCGATATCCTCGGCAATGATGGCATCGGCCTCGCGCCGTAGATCGGACGCTGCGCCGCCGAAATGTTCGGCCAGCGTCCTGGAGGAGAAGCTGAAGTCACACATCAGGCGCTCGATGACAAAGCCGCGCAGCCTGTCATCCGCCGTCAGCGCCCAACCGCGCACCGTGGCAAGGCCCTCCTGCTGCACCCGCCGCGCATAGTCCGAAGCGCTGACGGCATTCTGGACGAATCCCCGCGGCAATCGTCCGATGGCGGAGGCACCAAGCCCGATCAGGACGTCGGCGCGGTCCGTGGTGTAGCCCTGAAAATTGCGGTTCAATTGCTGCGTGGCCAAGCTGTCGCCGGGCCGGGCGAAATGATCGAGCCCGAGTTGCCTGTAACCGGCCTGCTCGAGCAACGCCGTCAACCGGCGCGCCATCGAATACCGCTGTGCTGGCCCCGGCAGCGCGGCCGCATCGATCAGTTTCTGGTTGGGCGCCCGCTGCGGCAGGTGCGCGTAGCCGAACACCGCGATGCGATGCGGCGACAATGCGACGACCTGGCCGATGGTGCGTTCGAGAGTGCTTTCGGTCTGATGGGGCAATCCGTAGACCAGGTCCACATTCACCGAACGGATGCCCCGGTCGCAAAACATGTCGATCGCCTTCCTGGAGGCCTCGTAGATTTGCTCACGTCCGATCGCCTTCTGAACCATCGGATCGAAGTCCTGAACCCCGACAGAGATTCGATTGACGCCGCTCTCCACCAGGCTGTCTGCCTTTTCCGGCGTCATCAGGCGCGGATCGATCTCGACTGCAAATTCGGTCCCAGGGGGGATTTCGAAACAGTTGTCGAGCAATCGTCCCAACCGCCGAATATCCTCGGCCGACAGGATGTCGGGCGAGCCGCCGCCCCAATGCAGATGCGTGAGCCGGTGCCGGCGCCGAAGGAGCTGGCAAACCGTCAGCATCTCGGCTTCGACCGCTTCGAGATACTGCCTGATCGGGCCGTAACGGCGCGTGGCTTTGGTACTGCACGCGCAATACCAGCACAGCGCTTCGCAGAACGGTATGTGCAGGTAGACCGACAACGCGGTATCGCCGCCAATATCGGCGAGCCAGCGCTTGTAGTCGGCAGCCCCGACCGAGCCATCGAAATGGTTGGCGGTCGGATAGCTGGTATATCTTGGAAGCGACGCAGCGTGACGTCTGACCAGTGCCTGTTCGACGGACTCCATCGGGTCCTCCCTTGCATGACGGCTACCAGGCGATCCCGAACGCACAGGCCGGCGCTCCCATCGCCTGGCAGCCGATCTCGGTTGCGCGCGCGTGTCGATGGACCAGGCGGGAATACAGGCGCTCGAAAGTGGCCGCGTAGAAGTCGCAACAGGGCTCGGCGGAGCGCTGTCCCCGGCAGATCGGGCCGTTGCGGATCGTGAATATCGTGGGACGGCCGTGCCGCGCCAAAAACGTGCCGGTGCCCACGAACGTCCAGGCGTTGCTTGCGATCGCCCTGGCGAGCAGGCGGCTGGCGATGCCGGCCGGACTGCAACGCAACGCGATCCGGGCCGGCCGCGGAATGCGGTGTCGCAGCAGATATTCCGCGGTGAGCTGGCCGGCGATCCGGCCGACGGCACGGGCCCGGGCGTCGCCGAGGTCGTGGTGAAGCACCTGATGAAGCCGCGTGACCTCATCTTCATCGACCATTTCCGTCGGAGGCTCGGACAAATACGCTTCAAGTCTGCAAGCCTGGAAGATCCGCCGGACCGATTGGGGAGTTTCCACCTCGTCGAGCGCTTCGATGATGCGGGTAATCGCATTCGGCCCGATCAGGCCGATGGCGGGGCCGGCGTTGTCGATTGTCGCGGTGGCCATCGTTGGATCGCTCCCGATCGTTCCGGCGATTACGATGGCGTAGCGGCGACATCCTCGACCTGCTCGGTCCCGCCGCCGCACGCCATGATCTCCGCCTGGCGCGGTCCGCTCAGCTTGCGGTTATGGCTGGTCTTCCATTCCACCCCGCTGGTGTCGGCGCGCTTGCGCGACGCGTCGAACCCGAAATCGACCTTCCCCCTGGATTGCGGTCCCCAATAATTGACGCGACCGAGATCGTAGAATTTCCGCTCGAAGCCCGACCGCAGGAACGCCTTCAGACAGCCCAAAAGGTAGCGCCGGCGTTCCCCGGTGCCGGCCCAGGGATAGGAGAACAGGGCCTTGTTGATATAGAACCGCCGATAATTGTGCATGACGCGGTCGAGCAATTCGGCTCGATCCATCGCGTCCGGCTTCATGATCGGGGTGACGAAATTGTATTTCTCGTAGTCGAAGACCTCGACCTTGTCGCCGAGCTCGCGAAACAGGTCGGAAAACGGCCATGGCGTGTACATGGCCCAGTTGGCGAGATCGGGCTTCCAGTCCCTCGCCATCCGGTAGGTTTCTTCCAGCGTCTCCCTGGTTTCGTTTTCCAGCCCGACGATGAACTGCGCTTCGACGACGATGCCCGCGTTGCGCAATAGCGCCACCGCCTTCTTGTTCTGGGCAATTGTCGTCTCCTTGTTGAACCGGTCGAGCTTCAATTGCGCGGCGGCCTCGGTGCCGAGCGAGACATGGATCAGGCCCGCCTTCCGATAAAGCGGCAGCAGCGCCTCGTCGCGCAGGATGTCGGTCACCCGGGTGTTGATGCCCCAGAGAATGTTCAGGTCGCGGCGGATCAGTTCCTCGCAAAACGCGACGAACTTCTTCCTGTTGATGGTCGGTTCCTCGTCCGCCAGTATGAAAAATCCAACGTCGTGGTCGCGTATCAGGCCTTCGATCTCGTCGACCACGCGCTTCGGGTCCCGGATCCGGTAATCGCGCCAGAACTTCCATTGCGAACAGAAGCTGCAGGTGAAGGGGCAGCCGCGCGCCATGTTGGGTATGGCGACCCGCTTTCCCATCGGGATGTAGATATACTTGCTCCACTCCAGCACGCCCCAGTCCGGCGTGATCGCGTCGAGATCCCTGACGGTCGGCGCTGCCGGCGTGGCGACGACCTTGTCGGCCTCGCGGAAGGCAAGGCCCCTGACGCCGTGCCTGGCCGTGCTCCAATCGCCGCCCGCCAGCGCCCGCAGCAGGTTCACGAAGATTTCTTCGCCCTCGCCGCGCACAATGGCGTCGATCCAGGGCGCCTCGGTCAGAACCTGCTGGTACATGAAAGTGGCGTGGATGCCGCCCAGTACCGTCAGGGCGGCGGGATGGATTTCCTTGGCCAGTTGCAGGAGGCGCTCGGCCTTGTAGATCGAGGGCGTGATCGCGGTCGCTCCGACCACGTCGGGCTTCTCATCGATCAGGATCTGGCGAACCTGTTCTTCCGAAAGATCGTTCGTCATGGCGTCGACAAAGCGAAGATCGTCGAAACCGGCCTTGCGGACGGCGCCCGCGAGATAGGCCGCCCATGCCGGGGGCCAGTTGCCGGCGATTTCGGCCCCGCCGGAATGATAATTGGGGTGCAACAGCAAAATGCGCATGCGACGGCCCTCAAGTTGTCAAGTAAGATTGACATCAATCCATCTTGACGTTCCTTGATCTGGATCAAGGCGGGGCGCGGCCCGATTCCGGCGCGATTGGAGCCGGCTCGGGACGATGGCGCCGGGGCGAGCGAGCCGACCGGCGGCGGCCGGCGTCACCCGGCTCGCCGCGAGGACGCGCGCGTGATGCGTCAGCCGTCCGGATGATCGGCGTCGCGATTGTCGCCGTGCGGCCGCACGCTGCACGCATCGCGCCGAATGAAAAGGGTCGATGCGCCGGCCAGCAGGTTGACGAACGATCGAACTCAATCGCATTTCGCAAACAGCCGCCTTACTCCGGCGGCTTCCTTGCCGTCCGCGGCATGCTGTCCAATCGTTCCTGCTGGTTTGCCAGCGTGCGCCACGCCATCTCCATCCGCCTGAAGGTCGATTTCGTTTCATCGTCTTCGGAGCGGTCGGCAAGGAAGGCGCAGTCCTCGGCATTGTCACGGAAAATATCGGCTAACTTCATGCCCGCTAGATGGACCGGGAATGGTTGGTTTCAACCGGATCATCGCGTGAAATGTCTGTAAGGCGACGGCCATTCGCGTCGGGCCTGCCGGCCGTGAGGCCCGCGAATCCGCGGCGCCGAGGTCTGCATCCGGCAAGTGCCGGCGTCGGCAGGGACCATGGATATGCGGTTCAAGCCCGCGCCGGCTGGCAGCGTCCGGGACCCCGTCGAGTCAAGGGCAAGCCCCGCGCATTTGGCGCATTGCGGCCCGATCCCCTAAAGTGATACCCGGGACCGGGAAACGCGGGCGGCAACGGAGGGCTTCATGGGACTGCTGGTGATGATCCTGGGGCTGGTACTGTTCCTCGGGGTTCATATCGTGACCACCCAGCGGGGCCTGCGCGCCCGCCTGATCGCATCCTGGGGCGAGGGCGGCTACAAGGCCGGCTACGCGCTGGTGGCGCTGCTGGGCCTCGCCTTGATCGTCTGGGGTTTTGCCGATTATCGCGCGACCGGCTGGATCGACGTCTGGTATCCGCCGAAATGGATCAAGCACGTCACCGTGGCGCTGATGCTGCCGGCGGTCATCCTGGTGGTGGCGGCCTATATCCGCGGCCGCATCTATACGGCGGTGAAACATCCCATGCTGGCCGGCGTCAAATTATGGGCGTTGGCCCATCTGCTCGCCAATGGCGATCTCGGCTCGATCATCCTGTTCGGATCGTTCCTCGGCTGGGCGGTTTTCGACCGGATCTCGCTCAAGCATCGCACCGATGCCGGCGCGCCGCCGATCCCGGTCGGCGGCTTCGGCAACGACCTGATCGCGGTGGCGGTCGGGATCGTCGCCTATCTGGCGCTGGGATTCGTCTTCCATCCGGTCGTGATCGGCGTTCCCGTCTTCGGAGTCTGACATGTCCGTCCAATCCGCCATCAAGCGCAAGACCGCACCTGACATTCGCGCCCGCAAGAACGGCCAGCCGATCGTGATGCTGACCTCGTATCATGCCCATACCGCCGCCCTGGTGGATCGCTATTGCGACGTCATCCTGGTCGGCGATTCCCTCGGCAATGTGATGCACGGTTTCGAGACCACGGTGCCGGTGACCCTCGACATGATGATCCTGCAGGGACATGCCGTGATGCGCGGCTCGCAGCACGCGCTGGTCGTCGTCGACATGCCGTTCGGCTCGTATGAAGCCTCCAGGGAGCAGGCGTTTCATTCCGCGGTGAGAATCCTGAAAGAGACCCATTGCGGCGCGATAAAGCTCGAGGGCGGGGCGCGGATGGCGGAGACCGTCGCGTTTCTTTCCGAGCGCGGCATTCCGGTGATGGGCCATATCGGGCTGACGCCGCAGTCGATCAACACGCTTGGCAGCTTTCGCGCCCAGGGACGCGAAGAGGGCAGCTGGGAGCCGATCGAGAACGACGCCATCGCGATCGCGCAGGCCGGCGCCTTCTCCGTCGTGATCGAGGCGGTCGCCGAACCGCTGGCGCGCAAGATCACGGAAACCATCGCCATTCCCACCATCGGCATCGGCGCCAGCGCAGCCTGCGACGGCCAGGTGCTGGTGCTGGAGGACATGCTGGGGCTGTCGTCGCGGACCCCGAAATTCGTCCGCCGCTACGGCAATCTCGGCCCGATGATCGAGGCCGCGATCGAGGGCTATGCGAGGGACGTGCGCTCCCGGGCCTTCCCGGGACCGGAGCATGTCTACGGCATGAAGGCCAAGGGCTGAGGCGGAAGATGGCGTCATGGTCGCAATATCCGGTCGCAGCCATGCAGCTTCAGGCGCGGTTCGGCGATCGCGTGGTGCCGGTGTTTTGCGAGCGGCCGAAAAACATCTGGGCGATGGTCGAAGCCGCGGCGCTGGCCAATCCGCACGGCGAAGCCCTGGTGTGCGGCGAGCGGCGGCTGAACTGGCGAGAGGTCGCGCAGCAATCCGCCGCCGTGGCGGCGGGGCTGCGCGGGCTGGGCCTGCAAGGCGGCGATCGCGTCGCGCTGCTGCTCGGCAATCGCATCGAATTCGTGCTGGCGATGTTCGGCGCGGCGCGTCTCGGCATCGTCACGGTGTTGCTCAGCACCCGGCTGCAGAAGCCCGAGATTGCCTACATGCTCAACGACAGCGGCGCGAGCCTGATCGTCCACGAGGCCACGCTGGCCGGCCGGCTGCCCGACCCGCGCGACGTTCCCGCGCTCAGGCATTGCATCGCCGTCGATGACGGCGGCGGCGCGTTTTTCGATCTCGCCGGACAGGCGCCGCGGCAGCCTGCCCGGGAATATGCCGGGGAAGATGCCGATGTCGGCGAAGAGGACACCGCGATGATCCTCTACACTTCCGGCACCACAGGGCGGCCCAAGGGCGCCATGCTGGCGCATTGCAACGTGATCCATTCGGCGATGGTCTATCAGGCCTGCATGGAACTGACGTCGGCGGATCGCTCGATCGCCGTGGTGCCGCTTGCCCACGTCACCGGCGTGGTCGCCAACATCATGAGCATGGCCCGCTGCGCCGGCACGCTGATCATCGTCGCCGAGTTCAAGGCCGCGGAGTACCTGAAGATCGCCGCGCGCGAACGCGCCACCCAGACGGTGATGGTGCCGGCGATGTACAATCTGTGCCTGCTGCAGGCCGACTTCGACGACTATGATCTGAACGCCTGGCGGATCGGCGGATTTGGCGGCGCGCCGATGCCGGTCGCGACCATCGAAAAACTGGCGCGCAAGGTTCCGGGCCTGAAGCTGATCAATGCCTATGGTGCGACCGAGACTTCCTCGCCTGCCACCATCATGCCCCCGGAACTGACCGCGCGTCACATCGACAGCGTCGGCCTGGCGTGTCCCGGCGCGCATCTCATCGTGGTGGACACGGGCGGCCGCGAACTGCCGCGCGGCGAGATCGGCGAGATCTGGATTCACGGCGGCTCTGTCATCAAGGGCTACTGGAACAATGCCAGGGCGACGGCCGAGAATTTCACCGGCGGTTTCTGGCACTCCGGCGATCTCGGTTCGATCGACGCGGAAAATTTCGTCCGGGTGTTCGACCGCCAGAAGGACATGATCAACCGCGGCGGCCTCAAGATCTATTCCGCCGAAGTCGAATCGGTGCTGGCGGGTCATCCCGGTGTGGTCGAGAGCGCCATCATCGCAAAGCCGTGCCCGGTGCTGGGCGAGCGGGTGCACGCGGTGATAGTGACCCGCGACAGCGATGTCAGCGGCGAGGCCTTGCGCCAATGGTGCGCCGAGCGGCTGTCGGACTACAAGGTGCCGGAGACGATGACGCTGACCACCGAGCCGCTGCCGCGCAACGCCAACGGCAAGGTGATGAAGAGGCAGCTGCGCGAAGCGTCGGCGATGGCGCAATAAGCGCCGCACTCACGGCGCGCATTTAGCCAGGATTTTTTCCGCGCTACGGAACTTTAGCTGACAGGACAGTTATCACTCAGGCCACCAACGCCTTCTGTTTCGGAAGAAGGCCGGCGCCGGATCATTTGCCGGGGGCCGGGGCGCACAAATCCATCAAGCGTGCAGACGCCCGTAAAAACCTCGGTTCGCGCAGCTTAGCTGATTCGCGGCACGAACATTGCTTTGCAAGAAACCGGCTGGGATAACAGGAGTGCGAAATGAAGCGCATCGTCCTCGCTCTGGCGTTCGGTTGCGTGATGGGTGTCGTCAATGCCCGCGACCTCGGCCAATGGGACGCGGGAGATCCGGCAGTCCGCGAATGGTATCAGGCCCTGATGCAGCCCGACGTTCCCAACGCGTCGTGTTGCGGCGAAGCCGACGCTTATTGGGCCGACGAGGTTCACGTCAAGAATGGCAAGACCTATGCGACCATCACCGACGACCGGCCCGACGAGCCGCGCCGGCGCCCGCATATCAGCGTCGGAACGGAAATCGAAATTCCGGACAACAAACTCAAATGGGACAAATCGAATCCGACCGGCCACGGAATCATCTTCCTTTCCCGCGGCGGCTACGTGTTCTGCTATGTGCAGCCCGGCGGCGTGTGAGTTGAATTCGGCGCTCTTTGCCGCGGGTTGACGGCGGCGCCGTGGCGGCTGCCGGCCGCGGCATTGTCGGCGCCTCGGCCGCATCGCTGTCGTCCGCAGCGACGTCGTCCGACCGCCGGCCGTCGGTCGCCGAGCGGCGCTGCATCGGGCGTCCAGGGCCGGGGTCGGAGCGGCCCCGCATCGCCTTGAATTAACGACCTATCTGGATCCGGCCGGCTTTGCCTTGCCCCCGCCATATCGCTAATGTATCGCCGCCGCCACGCAGGGATCGAGCCCATCGCGCGGCTTATTGGCCTGGCGCGGCTCGGCGGGGATGGGATAGCTCTAAGTGACTGAATTATTTGACGAAGTCGACGAAGACGTACGTCGCGACCAGCTCAAGAGGCTGTGGGAGCGGTATTCGATCTATATCATCGCCGGCGCGCTGCTGATCATTGCCTCGGTGGGCGGCTGGCGTGGCTATCAGTATCTGGAAGCCAAGAAGGCAGCCGAGGCCGGCGCGGCATTCGACGCGGCCGTCGAGCTCTCCGAGCAGAACAAGCATGCCGAGGCCGAGGCGGCCTTCAACACCCTGGCTGCGAGCGCGCCGAGGGGCTATCGGATGCTGGCGCGGCTGCGCGCGGCGGCGGAAGTCGCCAGCCATGATCCGAAGGCGGCGGCGAAATTGTACGACGAGATTTCGGCCGATCGCAGCGTCGGCGCGCTGGAGCGCGACCTTGCCACGATTTCGAGCCGCCGGATTGCTGTTGGAGACCACGAGCTATCCCGACATGCTGGCGCGCCTCGAGCCTGCCACCTCGCCGGAGGCCACCTTCCGCCATACCGCGCGCGAATTGCTCGCTTTGTCGGCCTGGCACGCCAACGACGTGACGGCGGCGCGTCGGTGGCTGGACGTGATTGCCAACGACGGCGAAACGCCGGCGGGGCTGCGCTCACGCGCCGAAGCGCTGCAGGCCCTGCTTCCGCCGGTCGCGAAAAGCTGACGGCGAAATAGTGCTGGGTGGGAAACCGAACATGCGCCTCTCGCAACGCCTGATTGCCGCGGCCGTCCTGATCGCGTTGTCGGGCGCCCTGGCCGGCTGTAGCGGTGGGCTGTCGAACTGGGATCCCACGGACATGCTCGACTGGCTCGATACCAAGAAAAAGCTGCCAGGCGAACGCAAGCCGGTTTTCCCCGACGGCGTGCCCGGCCTCGATCAGGGCGTGCCGAAGGAATTGTACAAGGGCGCGGTCGAGCAGCAGCAACTCGACCAGCAGAACACGCAGGCGGCTGCCGCCGCGGCTCCGCCGCCCGAGCCGGCAAAACCCAAGCCGGCGGCGAAATCCAGGAGCAAGGTCAAGCCGGACGCCGACGCCGCGGCCCAGGAAGACGGCAGCACTGCCGCGGCGCCGCCGGCTCCGAAGCCCAAGAAAATCGCTCACCACCGCACCACCGCGCCGCCACCGGACCAGCAGGCGGCGCCGGCGCAGGCCGCGCCATCGGCGCAGCCCGCGGCTTCCGCCCCGCAATCCGCGCAACCGTCGCAACAGTCGGCTGCGCCATTCCCGGCGCCATTACCCGGTGGCACCTTCACGCGTTGATGTCGGTCTTGCCTCCGGTCGAGATGCCCCGATACTCGACAATCCGCGCGTAATCTGCTGCGGATCGGTGTACGTCATCTGCGCAGGCTTGAAGGGGCGGCAAGACCGCCAGGCCCCGCTGCGGAATACGCGCGCCCCAAGGCGCAGGAATTGCTCATGTCGTTCACGATCGCCATCATCGGCCGGCCCAATGTCGGAAAATCGACGCTGTTCAACCGGCTGGTCGGGCAGAAGCTCGCGCTGGTCGATGACGAGCCCGGCGTCACCCGCGACCGCCGCGAGGGCGAGGGTCACCTCGGCGATCTCGAATTCACCGTCATCGACACCGCGGGCCTCGACGAGGGCGCCAGGGGCTCGCTGACGGCGCGGATGCAGGAGCAGACCGAGACTGCGATCGCGCTTGCCGACGCCCTGATGTTCGTGATCGATGCGCGCGCCGGGCTGACGCCGAACGATCGCGCCTTTGCCGATTTCGCCCGCCGCGCCAACAAGCCGGTAGTGCTGGTCGCCAACAAGAGCGAGGGCAAGCAGGGCGACGCCGGCGCGATGGAATCCTATGCGCTGGGACTCGGCGAACCGATCCAGATTTCGGCCGAGCATGGCGAGGGCCTCAGCGACCTTTACGACGCGCTGCGCGCGCTGATGCCCGAGCCTGTCCCCGAGCGGGAAGAGTTCGAAGACGACGATGTCATCGATCCCGACGAAGACATCTCCAAGCGCCCGATCCGGGTGGCGATCGTCGGCCGTCCCAATGCCGGCAAGTCGACACTGATCAATCATCTGCTCGGCGAGGAGCGACTGCTGACCAGCGCCGAGGCCGGCACCACCCGCGATTCCATTTCAGTCGAGATCCACTGGCAGGGCCGCGATTTCCGCGTGTTCGACACCGCGGGATTGCGGCGGCGCTCGCGGATCGAGGAGAAGCTGGAAAAGCTCTCGGTGGCCGATGCGCTGCGCGCGGTCCGCTTCGCCGAAGTCGTGGTGCTGATGATGGATGCGCAGAACAAGTTCGAGGAACAGGATCTGCGCATCGCCGACCTGATCGAGCGCGAGGGCCGCGCGCTGGTGATCGCGGTCAACAAATGGGATCTGATGGGACGCCAGTCCAGCCTGATCGCGGCGCTGCGCACCGACGCCGACCACCTGTTGCCGCAGGTCAAGGGCATGCCGATCGTGGCGGTGTCGGGCCTGATGGGCGAGGGCATCGACCGGTTGATGAGCGCGATCGAGGAGGCTTACGCGGTATGGAACCGGCGGGTGCCGACCGCTTCGCTCAATCGCTGGTTCGAGCAGGCGGTGGACGCCAACCCGCCGCCGGCGGTGTCGGGCCGCCGGCTTAAATTGAATTACATCACCCAGGCCAAGGCGCGGCCGCCGAGCTTCGTGCTGTTCTGTTCGCGCGCCGACGCCGTGCCGCAATCCTATTTGCGCTATCTCGTCAACAGCCTGCGGCAGTTCTTCGAGCTGCCGGGCACCCCGGTCAAGAATCGCGCTGCGCGAAAAGGCCAACCCGTTCGCCCACAAGCGCAAGCGGCCGTCGTGAGCGAACAGGCCGCTTCCGAAAACATCGGGGCAGCCCCCGTGGTGCGTGGCGGCGCGGTGGCCTTCATCTTCGTCACCATCCTGCTGGACATGTTCGCGCTCGGCATGATCATGCCGATCCTGCCCAGACTGGTGGAAAGCTTCGTCGCCGACGACACCGCGAGCGCGGCCCGGATCTTCGGCCTGTTCGGCACCGCATGGGCGCTGATGCAGTTCTTCTTCTCGCCGATCCTCGGTGGGCTTTCCGACCGGTTCGGCCGGCGGCCGGTGGTGCTGTTGTCGAATCTGGGGCTGGCGCTCGATTATGTGCTGATGGCGCTGGCGCCGTCGCTGACCTGGCTGTTCGTCGGCCGGGTGATTTCGGGCATCACCTCGGCCAGCGTCTCCACCGCCTTCGCCTACATCGCGGATATCACGCCGCCGGACCGGCGGGCGGCGGTGTTCGGCAAGATCGGCGTCGCCTTCGGTGCCGGCTTCATTCTCGGGCCGGCGATCGGCGGCCTGCTCGGCGGCACGGATCCGCGGTTGCCGTTCTGGGTCGCGGCCGGGCTTAGCTTCGCCAATACGCTTTATGGGCTTTTGATCCTGCCGGAATCGTTGCCGGCGGAACGCCGCTCGCGGTTCCGCTGGAAAAACGCCAATCCGATCGGCGCGCTGCATCTGCTGCGCTCCGCGCCCGTTCTCACCGGACTGTCGGTGGTGACGTTCTTCGCCCAGCTGGCGCATGTGGTGCTGCCCTCGACCTTCGTGCTCTATGCCGGCTACCGCTATGGCTGGGATGCGGCCACCGTCGGGCTGACGCTGGCGATGGTCGGGATCTGCGCGATGGCGGTGCAGGGTGCGGCGATCGGTCCGATCGTGCGGCGTTTCGGCGAGCGCCGGGCGCTGCTGCTCGGGCTTGGCTCGGGCGCCGCCGGTTTTTTGATTTTTGGACTGGCGCCAACCGGCGCGCTGTTCTGGCTCGGCATTCCGGTGATGGCCCTGTGGGGCGTCGCCGGTGCGGCCACCCAGGCGCTGATGACGCAGTCGGTCACGCCGGAACAGCAGGGCCGCCTGCAGGGCGCCACATCGAGCGTGCAAAGCGTGTCCCAGCTGCTGGGACCGTTTCTGTTCACGCTGACCTTCGCCTGGTTCATCGGCGATTCTGCGCCGCTGAAATTGCCCGGCGCGCCGTTCCTGCTGGCGGCGGCGCTGCTGTTGCTGGCGCTGGTGATCGCGGCGCGCACGCTGCCCAAGGCGCACCGCGTAGCGTGAACTCCCCTGCCCGCAAGGGCGAGGGGAGCCGACAGGCCGCGCTACTTCTTGACCAGCGGGCACTCGCTCTGGCTGAGCGGCCGCGCGGCATCTTCCGGCGCGATGGTGGCGACGGTCTTGAAGTAATCCCAGGGGTATTTCGATTCCTCGGGCTTCTTCACCTCGAACAGATAGGCCGGAATCAGGCGGCGGCCATCGGCCCGCAGCGGCCCCTTGCCGAACAGCGGATCGTCGGTCGGCAGTTCCTTCATCTTGGCGACCACCTTGGCGCCGTCATGCGGATTGCCGCCGAGCGCTTCCATCGCCTTGAGGTAGTGCAGCACGGCGGCGTAGTTGCCGGCCTGGGTCATCGACGGCATCGCGTTCTTGTTCGCCAACGCGGAGAACCGCTTCGACCAGGCGCGGGTCTGGTCGTTCATGTCCCAATAGAAGGAAGCGGTGAAGGTGAGGCCCTGCGCGGTTTTCAGGCCGAGCGAGTGCACGTCGTTGATGAAGAGCAGCAGCGCCGCGAGCTTCTGGCCGCCGGCGACGATGCCGAATTCGGACGCCTGCTTGATCGCGTTGTCGGTGTCGCCTCCGGCATTGGCAAGGCCGACGACCTTGGCCTTGGATGCCTGCGCCTGCAGCAGGAACGACGAGAAGTCGGAGGTGTTGATCGGATGCTTGACGTCGCCGAGCACCTTGCCGCCATTGGCGATGATCACCGCGGTGGTGTCGCGCTCGAGCGCGGCGCCGAAGGCATAATCGGCGGCCAGGAAGAACCAGGTGTTGCCGCCGGCCTTGGTCAGCGCCTTGCCGGTGCCGTTGGCCAGCATGTAGGTGTCGTAGGTGAACGACACGGTGTTCGGGGTGCAGGCCTTGCCGGTGAGGTCGGCGGTCGCGGCGCCGGAGTTGAGCAGCACCGCGTTCTTTTCCTTGACGATGTTGCTGACGGCCAGCGCCACCCCGGAATTGGGCGTATCGGCGATCGCGTCGACCTTGTCGGTGTCGATCCACTGCCGTGTGATGTTGACACCGACATCCGGCTTGTTCTGGTGGTCGCCGCTCACGACGTCGATCTTCCAGCCCTTCTTGGTGAGCCCGGAATCCTCGACCGCCATCTTGACCGCGACGATCGAATTGGGGCCGCCGATGTCGGCATAGAGGCTCGACATGTCGTTCAAAACGCCGATCTTGACCGTTTTGTCCTGGGCCGCCGCGGCGGTGGCAAAGCCCAGTCCGGCGCAGGCGAGAAGTGCGGCATAACGCAGCGCGAGCGGTGTTCTCATTATTGTCCCTCCAGATGTTGACGGCTGGCTCTCTTCCCGGAGCCCGACCTGAATTCGATCGACCAGCCGATCGACGCTCCTGCGATAATCGTTCTCGCCGTGCCTGGCAACGCTATCGCAGCGCGTCCGAGGTCAATTTGAATTTCTGCACGCGCTTGCCGGTATCGACCTCGGCGGTATAGACGTTGCCCTTGGCGTCGACCGCGATGGCATGGACCCAGTGAAACTGCCCGGCGTTGCGGCCGCCTCGGCCGAAAGCTCCGACCACGGTGCCGTCCTGGCGGTTCAGCACCCGGATTTCGTTGTTTTCGCCGTCGGCGCTCAACAGATAGCTCTGCCTGGGATCGGGCCAGATCGCCAGGTCCCACACCGCGCCGTTGCCCAGCGTGTTTTTCTCGTAGAACCATTCCCTGACGAAGCTGCCGTCCTTGCGGAACACCTGGATGCGGTCGTTGATGCGGTCGCAGACATAGACCAAGCCGTCATTGGCGATCTTGACGCAATGCACGGGATTGCCGAACTGCTGCGACACCGGCGCCTTGGGGTCGTAGGGCGGCTGCTTGTCGTCGTCGGGCGGATGGCCATAGGCGCCCCAATGCCGCTTGTAGGCGCCGGTGGTGGCGTCGAACACGATGACACGGTGGTTGCCGTAGCCGTCGGCGACGTAGATCTCGTCGGCCGCCTTGTCGATCGCAGTCTCGGCGGGCTTGCCGAGCTGGGTGGTGTCGCTGCTGCCCTTGCTCGGCGCGATCTGGCCGATCTGCATCACGAATTTGCCGTCGAGGGTGAACTTCAGGATGGCGTTGTCGTTGTCGGCATTGCCGCCGATCCAGACGAAACCCCGGTCGTCGACTTCGATGCCGTGTTCGCGCCCGACCCATTGATAGCCTTCGCCGGGGCCGCCCCAGGCGCGCAGCAGGTTGCCGTCGCTGTCGAATTCCAGCACTGGCGGCGCGGCGATGCAGCATTTCGAGCGCGGCGGCGTCAATGCGGCGCCTTTCTCGTCGTCGGTCAGCGAGCGCGGCCGGTGAATCAGCCAGATATGGCCCTGCCCATCGACGGTGATGCCGCCGACCTGGCCGAGAATCCAGTTGTTCGGCAGCGGCTTTGGCCAGGACGCGTCGACCGCGAAAGTCGGGATCTCGCCGCCCTGCGCGGCACGCGAAAACGCCGGCGCACCGATCAGCCCGGCGGCCGCAATCAGGACCGCAACGGTTCGGCAAAGCCTTGCCGCGGCGCCGACCGGATCGGCGCGATGGGGCGTCGGCGTCATGGCATCCTCCCGCTTTCTTGCCGCGGGTTGCTCCCGCCTGGCGCGCAGTCAATCGCGGCGGGGGTGAGGAGTCAATTGCGTGAGGCACGTGCCCCGGATGCTGCGCAGTGCGCCGCTCTTGCGGCGTAGTGCGCCGCAGATCCGGAGCCCACGCTCCAAGCGATGCGGTTGTGACCGGTCGCGGCTGCGGAGCATCGCCAACAGGGCGCTGGACCGAGTCCGCGACACGCAGCGCTGGCCATCACGCCGGTGCGCGGAAACCCTGGAGGGTGCGGGCCTTGTAGTCGTACAGCTTGCCGGTCTCGGTCCACTCCGGCGCGCACATCGGCACGATGAATTCGGCCGCCTGTTCCGGGGTATCCAGCGTCATCGGATCCTCGCCGGGAAACACCTGCGCGCGCATCCGGGTCCGGATCGGGCCGGGGCTGAACAGGTTGATGCGCAGCGGCGTCGAGGCGGTTTCGTTGGCCCAGACCCGCACCAGCGTCTCGAGCGCGGCCTTGGAGGCCGCGTAGGGGCCCATATAGGCGAGCGCCTTGCTGGCCGCGCCGGACGTGATGAACACGGCGCGGCCGGCGTCGGATCGCTTCAACAGCGGCTCCATGCAGCGGATCAGCTGAAAGTTCGCAGTGACGTTGATGGCCATCACATCGGTCCACGGCTTCAGCTCGATATGGCCGAGCGGCGAGGACGGCCCGGCCACGCCGGCATTGCCGACGAGAATGTCGAGCTTGCCGTGGCGTTCGTGCAATGCCGCGCCGAGCCGGGCGATGCCGTCGAAATCGGTGAGGTTCAGCGGCACCAGGGTGGCGCTGCCGCCGTCCTGGCGGATCTCGTCATCGAGCTCCTCCAGCCCGCCCTGGGTGCGGGCGACGGCGACGATATGGGCGCCGGCCCTGGCCAGCGCGCGGGCGGCGGCATAGCCGATGCCGCGCGAGGCGCCGGTGACCAGGGCGATACGGGAGGCGAGGGGGAGCGTCATGGGAAGTCGTTCTCTTGGTCATGCCACCCGGCTGTCGGGCGAGGCCGTCGCTGCTTGCCGGGATTCCGGTGCGCGCTTTCAGCGTGCCACCGAATGATGCCTGGCGTCAGCTGGCTTCCGCCAGCAGCGACAGCTGCCGCGGCTGCGGCTCGGCCTGGGTCAGGTCGGTGAGCGGGGTGGGATAGTCGCCGGTAAAACAGTGGTCGGTGAATTTCGGGTGCGCGGGGTCGCGGCGGGGCTCGCCCATGGCGCGATAGATGCCGTCGACCGAAAGGAAGGCCAGAGTGTCGGCGCCGATCAGCTGGCGCATCTCTTCGAGGCTGTGCGTCGCCGCCAGCAGCCCGGCGCGATCCGGGGTATCGATGCCGTAATAATCCGGGTGGGTGATCGGCGGCGAGGCGATCCGGAAATGCACCTCGAGGGCGCCGGCGTCGCGCATCATCTTGACGATCTTCTTCGAGGTGGTGCCGCGCACCAGCGAATCGTCGATCAGCACGATCCGCTTGCCCTCGACCGCCGCGCGATTGGCGGAATGCTTCATGCGCACTCCGAGCTCGCGCACGCTCTGGGTCGGCTGGATGAAGGTGCGGCCGACATAGTGGTTGCGGATGATGCCGAGCTCGAACGGCACGCCGGATTCCCTGCTATAGCCGAGTGCGGCGGGCACTCCGGAATCCGGCACCGGCACCACCACGTCGGCCTCGACATGGCTCTCGCGGGCGAGTTCGGCGCCCATCGCCTTGCGCACGTCGTAGACCGAGCGGCCGCCGACGATCGAATCCGGACGCGAGAAATAGATGTACTCGAAAATGCAGGGCCGCGGCGGCATCGGCGGAAACGGCTTGTGGCTCTGGCTGCCCTGCTCGTCGAACACCACGACTTCGCCGGGATTGATGTCGCGGACATATTTGGCGCCGATGATGTCGAGCGCGCAGGTCTCCGAGGCGAGAATCGGACAGCCGTCGAGTTCGCCCAGCACCAGGGGGCGGATGCCGAGCGGATCGCGGGCGCCGATCAGCTTCTTGTTGGTCAGCGAGACCAGCGAATAGGCGCCCTCGATGGCGCGCAAGGCTTCGATGAAGCGGTCGATGAAGCGGCCGCGCCTCGACTGCGCCACCAGGTGCAGGATCACTTCGGTGTCGGTAGTGGACTGCATCATGGCACCGTTGCGCACCAGTTCGCGGCGCAAGGTCAGCCCGTTGGTGAGATTGCCATTGTGGCCGACCGCGAATCCGCCGGCATTGAGCTCGGCGAACAGCGGTTGCACGTTGCGCAGGATGGTCGCGCCGGTGGTCGAATAGCGCACATGGCCGACCGCGGCGTTGCCGGGCAGCCGCTCGATCACCTCGCGGCGGGAGAAGGTGTCGCCGACCAGGCCGAGCCGGCGTTCGCTGTGAAACCGCGCGCCGTCGAACGAGACGATGCCCGCGGCCTCCTGGCCGCGGTGCTGCAAGGCATGCAGTCCGAGCGCGGTGATGGCGGCGGCCTCGGGATGGCCGAAGATGCCGAATACGCCGCATTCCTCACGCAGCGTATCGCCTTCCAGATCGTCATCCTGCAGGTCGAAAACGGCCGATCCGGGATCCATCTGGTCCGGATCGGATCGCGTGGCGTCATCGGAAGAACTCTCTAGACCGTCCATCGCGCCTCTCTTGGCCTGGTATCAATGCGCTGCGGGTTTCTCGATCAGCTTTTTGAGGCTGTCGCGCGCAGGCTTGCTGTAGCCCTCACCGGCGGCCGGCGCCGCCGGGTCGGTGTCAGTCTGCTCATCGTCTGGTTTATTCTTCTTGAATCTCTTCAAGATGGTGTTCTCGGGGTCGTCCGGCAAGAGCGACATCAGCCAATCGCCGGTTCCCTGCAGCACCACCCGGGACTTGGCCCCGGTCACCCAATCCGGGCGCTGCTTGTCCGGAACCAGCCAGCTGAAGAACAGGAAGGCGACCACCACGATCAGGAGGCCCCGCGCCAGCCCGAACAGGAACCCGAGGGTGCGATCGAGCGCGCCGATCCGGGAATCCAGGATCATGTCGGAGATCCGCACCGTGATGATGGAAACCACGATCAGGGTGCCGACGAACACGCCCGCGACCACGACAACGCTGGCGACGGTATCGTTGTTGAAATAGGTCTTTGCGGTCGGCAGCAGCTTGCCGAACGCATAGAGCGTCACCAGCGCCGCGGCGCCCCAGGCCGCAATCGACAGGATCTCGCGCATGAAGCCGCGTACCATCGCGAGCAGGCCGGAGATCAGCATCACCGCGAGCAGGACGAGATCGAGAATTGTTATCGGCATCGGCTGGTCAGGTCCGCTCGTAAGTTCGAAATCGCGAATCGGCGTGTCGGTGCCGCCCTAAGTGACTGGCATATGGCGCGTCCCGCAAGGCCGGAAATGCGGTCATCCCGGCCGCGCCGCGGGTGGTATAGCGGCGGGGGTGGGTCAGGTCACGCCCGGCTAGCCGTCCTGGCGCCGGAATCTCGCGGGTGTGGCATTTTTCTCGGGCGGATCCTCGCGACGGCCCTCGCTGCGCCTGGGCGTTCCCGTGGCGGCGATATCCGCCACCAGGCTGGTCAGCCCGGCCACGGTGTTGAGGGTCAGGCCGGCGTCGCCGCCGACCTCGCCGCGCGCCGGCTCCGGCAGTACGGCACGGCCAAATCCGAGTTTCGCGGCCTCCTTCAGCCGCGCCGAGGTCTGCGCCACCGGCCGGATCGCGCCCGACAGCGAGATTTCGCCGAAATACACCGCGTCGGTCGGCAGCGGCGCATTGACCAGCGACGACACCAGGGCGGCGGCGGCGGCGAGGTCGGCGGCCGGTTCCTGGATTCGCAGGCCGCCGGCCACGTTCAAATAAACGTCATGTCCGGACAGCTTGACGCCGCAATGGGCTTCCAGCACCGCCAGCACCATCGACAGCCGGCTCGGATCCCAGCCCACCACCGCGCGGCGGGGCGTCCCCAGCGTCGTCGGCACCACCAGCGCCTGCAATTCCACCAGCACCGGGCGGGTGCCCTCGATCCCGGCGAATACCGCGGTGCCCGGACTGCCGAGGTCGCGCTCGGACAAAAACAGCTCGGAGGGGTTGGAGACCTCGCGCAGGCCGAGGCCCGTCATCTCGAACACGCCGATCTCGTCGGTCGGGCCGAAGCGGTTCTTGACCGCGCGCAAAATGCGGAACTGCTGCGAGCCTTCGCCCTCGAACGACAGCACGGCGTCCACCATGTGCTCGACCACGCGCGGACCGGCGATCTGGCCGTCCTTGGTCACATGGCCGACCAGGATGATCGCGGCGCCGGATTTCTTGGCGAAGCGGATCAGCGCCTGCGCCGAGGCGCGCACCTGGGTCACCGTGCCGGGCGCCGATTCCACGGTGTCGGTCCACATGGTCTGGATCGAATTGATCACGATCAGGCGCGGCACCGCGCCCTCCGACAGGGTGGAAACGATGTCCTCGACCGAGGTTTCGGCGGCGAGCTGCACCGGCGCGTCGGCAAGGCCAAGGCGCTCGGCGCGCAGCCGCACCTGCGCCACCGCTTCCTCGCCGGAGATGTAGACCGCGCGATGGCCGGCCCGCGCCAACAGCGAGGTGGCCTGGGTCAACAGCGTCGATTTGCCAATGCCGGGATCGCCGCCGACCAGCAGCACCGAGCCCCGGACAAAGCCGCCGCCGGTGACGCGGTCGAGCTCGGCCATGCCGGAGGGCAGGCGAGGCGCCTCCTGGCTCTTGCCGGTCAGGGTTTCCAGCGTGAACAGCCGGCCCTTGCGCCGCGAGCGGATCGAGACCGGCATGGTGGTGGCGCCTGAGGTGTCTTCCTCGACCAGCGTATTCCACTCGCCGCAGGATTCGCACTTGCCCTGCCAGCGGTTGTAGGCCGCGCCGCAGTTCTGGCAGACAAAGGAGAGGACGGATTTGGCCATGGGAGGTAAGGGCGCCGGATTCGATTGTTCTTACTTTGTTCTATAATGTATTAATGGTCGGTTCGCGATAGAAAACTGGCCTCAAGCCATGACTACATATCGAGTAACTAAATCTAACCACTTTCTTGAGATTCTATAGGTACTTGAGAGGGTTCCATGGCGGAAACATCGATCGAATGGACTGACGCTACCTGGAATCCGGTAGCCGGGTGCACCGTCCTCACTGCAGGCTGCACGAATTGCTACGCCATGCGGATGGCGGCTCGGCTTGAGGCGATGGGCACAGAAAAGTACGGCGGCCTGACCCGGAAAAGTGGAGGGCGGGCGGTCTGGACCGGCAAAATACGATTGGATCTCGCATCGCTCCATGTGCCGAAAAAATGGTCGAAGCCGCGCAAGGTTTTTGTCAACTCGATGTCCGATCTTTTTCATATTGATGTGCCTATCGAGTTCGTCGCTCGGGTCTGGGAAGTGATGAAGGATACGCCCCGGCACACGTATCAAATCCTCACGAAGCGCCCGGAGCGCATGGCTCAAGTTTTAGCTCAACTTCCGTTCGAAATACTTCCGAACGTATGGCTTGGTGCGAGCGTCGAAGATCGTCGCGTGCTGGATCGTTTGGATGCAATTCGGCGGGTGCCTGCCGCTGTCAGGTTTGTTTCACTTGAGCCCCTCATCGGGTCTGTCGCCGAAGGCGATCTGACCGGCATCAACTGGGCGATCGTCGGCGGAGAAAGCGGCCCGCGCGCCCGCGAAATGAAGCCCGAGTGGGTCGACGAGATAGAAGCTATGTGTCGGCGATCAGGGACAGCGTTCTTCTTCAAGCAGTGGGGCGGTAAAAACAAGAAGGCTGCGGGGCGCCTTCTGCGCGGTCGCACCTATGATGAACTACCGGCTTTGAGTATGTGATTCCCGATCTTCGTGGCCAATCCGATAGCCTTCGGGTCATCATTAGATATGCAAAAAAAGAGCGAAAATCGTTGAGGCCTTTTATGTGAAGGTAAAGGCAAGGGCTTAAGGACTGCCGCGAAAATTGTCTCGAGTCGATATTTCGCATAAGCCTCCAAACCGGCTACGTTTGCTGAACGACGCCGCGGTTCTTCTGAGATTCCTTCAAATAAATCTTCACGGGTAGTCTTGGGATAAAGCTCTTTTTCCCAATCATCGGATCCAAACATTCTGGTAAGGGCAGCGCGCTTATGCACATCAATATCAGCAAGGTGCCGCGTGGCCTGTCGGTAGAGACCCGCCAAGGGGAATAGGAACCAAACGTCGATAGCCTTGGTTTCTGCAACCTTCTCAAGCGTAGACCATTCTAATTCCATACCGTAGGGATCAAGAAAGAGTACGGCTCGCGTAGATCGCCAACTGTTGGCAGAAATGAGAGATTTGAGCGCTTCGTTAGCATCATTTCGGACGACGGTAATTCGTCGATTCGGATAAATCGCTGCCAGTTCCTGCAATGCGGCTGCGTATGCTGGCTTACTTTCTATAAAGACAATGAAATCGAACGGCGGCTTTACATCGATCGCAATTCTCGCGGAGCCACGCCGACGCTCGATCCTCTCCGGTTCGCCTGGGTCCAAAAGACCGGCCGCACGTTCTTCGTGTCGAACAGTACGAGAGCCAGTCCCTGCAAAGGCGTCTATGTACCAGAGCTCCCTGAATTTTCCCCTGAGCGCGGTGGTAAAGAATTTCAAGTATTTCTCAACGATCGATAACTTGAGCTCGGTGTGTTGGTCGCCGAACTCATGATCTATGGGCATTAGCCGCCTCTACAATCTTAAAGCAGGACGCCGGCGGCGTTCGTTAGGTCCTCGGCGAGTGTTCGAATAAACCACCTAGGGAGCATAAGCTCTGAACTAAACAATCCGCAACCGGTTGCCGACGATTGACTGGCCGTCAATCTCCCGCCGCTGCAGCTGTGCAACTAAGGGGTGCATACACATTGCCACCCTAAAAGGATGGATTTGTCAAATTTGATTTTGATGCACTGCCACTGGTTCAAGGCATCCCGCCGTCTGTTGCAGGATTTGGTCAATGCGTCGCATTCCATAGCATGGAAAGCCCCGCCGCGAGCATGATCCCGTCCATCACGAGCCGGAACATGTCGGCATCGAGCCGCAGCACGAAGCGCTTGGCGATGAAGGCGCCCGACATCAGCGAGGAGCCGGCGATCACGCCTTTCAGCGCGACATCCGGCGTCAGCGCGCCGAAGCGCTGGAAGGTGACGGACTTGCTGACATAGAGGCCGAGCGAACTGGCTGCCTCGGTGGCGAGAAACGCGCCCTTGGAGAGGCCGAAGAACAGGAACAGCGGCACGCTCAACGGCCCGGTCGACACCACGATGCCGGTGAGGTAGCCGATCGCGGCACCGCCGACCGCGAGGTGCCACAGCGACAGTTTCAGCTGGTGGCGGGCGAGCCAGTGCCGCGCCGGCACCATCGCGATCAGGAACAGGCCGATCGAGAAATCGACCGCATGCGAGGGCAGCGCCAGCAGCGTGCGGGCGCCGAGCGCCGCGGCCGGAATCCCCGGAATCGAGTAGGCGGCGCAGGCGCGCCAGTCAACCTCGCGCCACCAGGCAAGAATCCGCGACAGGTTGGCCATCACGGCGGCGATCGCCATGATCGGCACCGCCTGTTTCGGACCGTATTGATAGACCAGCACCGGCATCAGCATGATCGACGAGCCGGTGCCGACGATGCCGCTGATGGTACCGGCGATCAGCCCGACAACGAGGACGAAGACGAATCCCAAGCCTGGCGTCTCCTGCGAATCGGGGTCCCGCGGACCCGGGGGCGATCAGTATGACCCAAAGTGCGTCGGCCCAATTGCGCAATTGCACTGGTTCAGCGGCGCGGGAAGGCGGCACTCCCACCGGGGCGCGAACGCGTCGATCGCCAGGGGCGTTGGGAAAGGCAAACGGAACCGGACCGGGCCGTCTCGCTCACGTCAACGCGATCGGCGGGCGGCCTGCTTGCGGGGCGGTTTGGCTTTCACATTCTCGACCTGCGCGCGGTGGAGCCGTTCGAGCCGTTCATAAATTTCGCACAGCCTGCCATGGGGGCAACCGGCGCAGCCTTCCGCCATCAATTCCGGATGGGCGCTCCTGATCTCTGCGCAGGCCTCGCGAAGCGTTCGCAGCGGCTTGAGCAGGTACCGGCTACCAACGGCCATTGGCGCCTCCTCCGGACGCACGAAGCGATTCGGCGATCACCCATTTCATCCCGGGGGTCACCTTCCTGGGATTGATCCAGAACAAATCGGGGTCCGCAAAGCCATGCTTTCCTGATTTGGGTCGGGGAAGGTCGCGGCTGACGGGATCGGAGCTTCTTTCCTCGAACTCCAGTTCGCGGGTGCCCATGGGTTCAAACGCCCGGCACCCGCCTATCGTCCCGATGCCGGCTTGGTGATTGATGCGAACATATTATTTCGACATGAAAGACGGAATTCCGATCAGGGACCGGACCGGATTGCAGTTTCGTACGGGCGCAGATGCCATTGAGCACAGCAGGATGCTGGCGCGGCGGTTCAGCCATGATCCCCGGCGCAAGGATCCGATTGGCTCAATAGCCGTCATCGACGAATCGGGCTGCGAGATTCATCGGGAGAAGGTCGATCCTCCTGACGATCCCAGGGCTGATTTCAGCCTTGGCAGGATCGGATGATAGCCGCGATCAGCATGTCATCGTGCGCACATCAAACATGATCGCGCGAGGCGCGCGGACCTCCACTTCGATCGGAATTCACCCGATCAGTATTTTGCGACGACCGGACCGGTCCAGTTGAATTTATAGTTCAGGCCGACGCGGACGATATCATCCGACAACGACACATTGCGCGCCAAAAAAGTAAATCCGGGGCTCGGAACCAATCGTCCAAAATAGGTCGTCCCGAAATCGAGGTGGAGGTATTCGAGCTTGACGGAAAGATTTTGCCAGAACGCGTATTCGATCCCGGCGCCGGCGGCCCAGCCGGTCACGGTCTGGGAACTATTGACGCATCCAAAGGTCGGGTCGCAAAGGTTTACGCCGATATTGGTGGTGGCTCCGCCTCCGGTTGCATAGACCAGCACGCGATCCCAAGCATAGCCGATCCGCCCGCGGTAGGTGGCGATCCAGCCCTGATTGGTCGCCACCACATCGGTCGTTCTGAACGGAGCGACGAGATTGGCACTGCCACCAATATTGGTCCAGGAATCGTCGCCCTCGATTCCGATGACGACGTTGCCGAACTGATAGTTGCAGCCGACCGTGCCGCCGGCGAGGCCGCCTGTCGGGCTGATGCCGCCGGTCTGGGGGGAGCCAAATACGCCAATTGCCGCATCCGCTGGATCAGCTGCGTAGTGCTGGCTATGACCCCAAACCCCGCCGCCTTCGGCCCCGATATAGCAGCCGGTCCAGTTGTAGACGGGCGCCGCAACGGCCACCGGTGCCTTGGTGTAGGTGCGCGCCGGCAAATCCGCCGCCGACGCACTCCCGGCCACGATCAACAAGCTCGTGGTGATCGCCGCAGACGCAACGGCTAACTTTGAAATTTTCATGGCTGGCCTCGTAAATGCGCTGAAATTGAACGCGGAGGAAAGCGGAACATGAATCGCTAAATTAAAGCGGGATGTCATTAGCCTGAATTGATTTGGGATTCCCAAATCAGTGCATTTCTGATTTACCATGCTGGCTGGGCTGGAGGCCAGCATGGATGGGCAAGCCTTATTCTCTGGATCTGCGTAACCGTGTCGTGGCCGCGATTGAGGGCGGAATGTCACGCAATCGGGCCGCCAAGCAGTTTGGGGTCGCGATCAGCACGGCGATCGGATGGATGCATCGGGTCGAGAAGACCGGTAGCGTTGAGCCCAGCCAGATAGGCGGCTACAAGCCCAAGGCGATTTCGGGCGAGCACGCGCTTTGGCTGTCGCAACGGCTCAAGGCCGGCGATTTCACCATACGCGGTCTCGTTGCCGAGCTTGCCGATCGCGGCTTGAAGGTCGACTACCACTCGGTGTGGAACTTCGTTCATGCCGAGAAGCTCAGCTTCAAAAAAAAGCATGGCGGCTGGCGAACGCGATCGACCAGAGGTCGCGCGGCGGCGGGTCCAGTGGAAGAAATATCAAGGCCGCGTCGATCCTGAGCGGCTCGTCTTCATCGACGAAACCTGGACCAGGACCGATATGGCGCCCCTGCGGGGATGGGCGCCGCGCGGCGACAGACTTCACGCCAAGGTCCCCCACGGACGCTGGAAGACCATGACCTTCCTGGCGGCGCTACGCCACGACCGGATTGATGCGCCATGGTTCATCGAGGGGCCGATCGATGGCGTAAGTTTTCGGACCTACGTCGAGAAGGTCCTTCTGCCCACTCTCAGGCCCGGTGATATCGTCGTCCTGGACAATCTCGGCAGCCACAGAAGCAAAGCCGTGCGCCAGCTCATCCGCTCGGTGGGCGCCAAGCTGTTCTTCCTGCCAAAATACTCGCCCGACCTGAACCCGATCGAGCAGGTGTTTGCCAAGCTCAAGCACCTGCTGCGCAAAGCTTCCGCGCGAACTGTCGACGCAATATGCGCCGCAATCGGCCACGCACTCGATGCCTTCAGCCCAGAGGAGTGCGCAAACTACCTCAAAAATTCAGGCTATCGAACTTAATCCCATCATGCTTTAGTATAACAAAACGCAGGGCCGCGCACCGGCGCGGTCGCGGATGCAATCCGAATTTGGGAAAAGGTTGCAGAAAAAACACAGCCGCTGAGGGCCCGGACGCCTTCGGGGTAAATTCTTACAGTCAGGTCGCCAGGACCTTTCGGCCCCGCCGCAAATGACTTGCGGGCCTTTTTTTGCTATTGCCGCCATGGCGAGGGCTTATGATCATCAGGAACCACGACGACGTGACCCGGGACGCGCTGGCGGTGATGGGGCGGACCACCGATCCGCGTCTGCGCACCATCATGATTTCGCTGGTCAAGCACCTGCACGGTTTCGTTCGCGACGTGCGCTTGACCGAACCCGAATTTCGCGAGGCCGTCGGCCTTCTAAACGAAATGGGGAAACTGTCCGGCGACAGCCACAACGAGACCATGCTGATGGCCGGATCGCTCGGGGTTTCGTCGCTGGTCTGCCTGCTCAACAACGGCGACGACGGCAACAGCGAAACGTCGCACTCCCTGCTCGGCCCGTTCTGGCGGCTGAACTCTCCGCGCGTGGAAAACGGCGGCAGCATCGTGCGCTCGGACACCCCGGGGGATCCGCTGTTCATCACCGGCCGCGTCGTCGATCCCGCAGGTCGACCGGTCGCCGGCGCCGAGGTCGACATCTGGCACGCCTCGCCGGTCGGACTTTACGAGAACCAGGACCCCGGGCAGGCGGACATGAATTTGCGCGGCAAGTTCACGACCGACGGCGACGGACGTTTCTGGCTTCAAACCGTGAAGATGGTCGGATACCCGATTCCGACCGATGGGGTCGTTGGAAGACTGCTCGGCGCCCAGCAGCGGCACCCGATGCGTCCGGCGCACCTGCACGCGCTGGTCGTCAAAGCCGGCTACAAGGTTCTGATCTCGCAGGTCTACGATCCCGACGATCCGCATATCGACGATGACGTGCAGTTCGGCGTGACCCGGGCGCTGATGGGCGATTTTGTGCGCCACGACCGGCCACATCCCTTGGGGTCGACGGCATCGGTCCCCTGGTACTCGCTCGACTACACCTATGTCATGGAGCCGGGCGAGACGCTGCTGCCGAGGCCACCCATCAAATAGCCAACCGATTCCAGTCATTTGAACCATCAGGGCCTGCATCGAGGATCGATGTGCGCCGTGCGGCCGCCCTTTGTCGCCGCGCAGGCGGTCCCGATCTCCTGGCCCCTCCAGAAAGAAATCCTTCGCCAGTGTCGCTATCGCCCCGGCTCGATCGTCTCTGGAGGCCGATCGGGTCGCAACCGCGACCTGCGGCATCCCAGAACGCAGGAGGCCAAGGTGACGACCGACCTCAGATATCTCGCCTATATGGCGATGCTGACCGCCGCATTGTGGATTCCCTACATCGTCTGCCAGGTGATCACCAACGGCCCGTTGCAGCCAAAGAACTATCTCGACCCCGCTCTGCCGCGGCCGGTGCCGGCATGGGGCCAGCGCGCGCATCGGGCCTATCTGAACGCCATCGAGGTGTTCGCGCCGTTCGCGGCCCTCGTCGTGGTCGCCCATTTGACCGGCAAGGCGAACGAGATGACCGCGCTGTGGTCGGCGAGTTTCTTCTATCTGAGGCTGGCCCACGCCGTCATCTACTGGACCGGGCTTCCCTGGCTTCGAACCATCCTGTTCACTCTGGCATTCGTGGCCGAAGTCGGGATTTTCCGGGAAGTCATCAAATAGGGCTGGCTGTCGCGATCCGGGGCCCAGGATCGAGCAGGAGCTGCGGCTCGGGTCAATCGATCCGCAGCCGCGCATACACCGCGAGCTTGATGGAGTCCATTGCAAGGGTGAAGGCGATCGTGGTCGCCGCGAGCGCGGCTATCACGGTGACCGGAAGCGGGTTCATCAGCACGCCGCCGGCGGCGAGACAGGCGACCAGCAGGACATCGCCGAGCGAGGCCGCCAGCAGGACCGGCGCCGGGCGCGAATTCCAGAGACGACCGTGCTCGCGCAGCACATAGAGGTTGCCCTGACCGGCGAACACCAGCATCGCGTAGGTCAGCGTCTGCATCTGGCCGGGACTGAGCCGCAGCCCGTACCAGCCCACGCTGAGCACCGCCACCAGATAGAGCAGCCTGAAGCAGCCGAGCGGGAGCGCGGCGATGGTCAGGTTTTTCACGCGCCAGGCATTCGGATAGGGCGAGGGCCGCGCCCGGTCCGCCGCGCGCGCCATGGTCACGAAGTCATTGGTGAGCATCGAAAGCGCCTGCAGCAGCGGTGTCAGGACCGCGTGGCCGGTGATGATCAGGCCGGCGCCGAGCACGATGAGCGTCACCCATTTGTTGACAAGCATGGTCAGCGTGTAGGTCAGAATGCGCTGGAACGCGGAGCGACCTTCCTTGATGCAGGCGACGATTCCGCCAAGGCCCGGTTCGGTCAGCACGACGCCTGCTGCGGCTTTGGCGACATCGGTCGCGGTCGAAACCGCGATACCCATCTGCGCCTGGCGCAACGCCGGCGCATCATTGGCGCCGTCGCCGCACATGCCGACCGCATGGCCCTGGTGCTGGAACGCCTTGACCAGTTCAAACTTCTGCTCCGGGAAAATGCCGGCGTAGATCGCAAAATCCTTCGGCTCGGCGCTCGCATGCACCTCGCCCGGCGGACAAACCGGCCCGCTGAGCCCGATCGCGTGCGCGACGGTCGCCGCGGTGGCGGCGGCATCGCCTGTTATCATGACCGGCAGCACCCCGAGCGAACGCAGTTCGGTCAGCAACGCCGCCGAATCGGCGCGCGGGGGATCGCTCAACGCGATGAAGCCGAGCAGCTCCAGCGCGCCGTTGCGCCCGGCCGCCACGGCGATCGTCCGATAGCCGGCGGAGTTGAGCGCCTCGAGCGCCTTCTCGGACGAGGGGCTCATCGGTGCCACCGCGGCCACCACGGCGGGCGCGCCCTTGACCACGCGAATCTCGTGCCCGCCCTCGACGGCAACCGCCTCGGCCATTTTGACCGCCGGGTCGAACGGCGTGAAGCGCAGCGCGGCTGGCGGGGCGCGGCCACGGCCCCTGGCCGCCATGGTGCGGATCACGGAATCGATCGGATCCTGGCCCTCCGGCGAACTGGCCAGCGCAGCAAAGCCGAGAACGTCCGAATCGTCGAAGCCCGGCTTCACCGGACGTATCGCGCTCACCACCAGTTCGTTGCGGGTCAGCGTGCCGGTCTTGTCGCAGCAGATCACGTCGACCATGGCCGCTTCGTTCAGCGAAGACAGCCGGGTCAGCAGCACGCCCTTCAGCGCGAGGGTCCTTGCGCCCAGGGCTGCGGCGAGCGTGAATGTCGCCGGCAGCGCGACCGGCACCGCCGACAGCAATGCCGTCAGCACCAGCAACAGGATCTGCTCGACGCTGACCTTGATCGCGAATGCATAAGCCACCAGGGCGGCGACGATGACGAAATTGATCACCGTGAGATTGCGGACGACCCCGAGCACGGCCTTCTGCTCGGCGCTCTCGACATGAGCGACGCTGACCAGCTCCGCCGTCCGCCCGAAATAGGTGCGCGTTCCCGTCGCCGTCACCCGCGCGATCGCGCCGCCGCGGCGAACCAGCCCGCCGGCGAAGGCGGTCTTGCCCGTCTCGGTTTCGATCGGGACCGACTCGCCGGTCAGCAGGGATTGATCGAGCAACAGCGAGCCGTCGACGATGACGACGTCGGCGGGAACGACGTCGCCGAGCGACAGCTGGACGATGTCCCCGGGCACGAGATCGGCGGCCGGGCCGTCGATCCAGCCGCCGTCGCGCCTGACCCGCGACGTCAAGGTCAGGCTGCGCTTGAGAAGCGCCAGCGCCGCATTGGCGCGACTTTCCTGAAAGGCGGCGAGCAGGACGTTGAGGAGCAGCAGCGCTGCGATCATCGCCGCGGTGAGCCATTCGCGGAGGAACAGTTGCAGGACGACGATCGCCTCGAGCATCCACGGCACCGGCGACCAGAAATGGCTGGCGAATCGCCGGAGAGGATGGATCGGTTGCTCGATGACGGCGTTCGGACCGAATTGCGCGCGAAGGGAAGCGGCCTGGGCCGACGACAGGCCGTCGAAGCCGGACTGTTCGTGCGCGGTCCTGTCATCCTGCAGTGGCATGTTCATTCCGGCGGCCTTGAGTATGCCGGCATTCTCCCTATGGCCGCCGGGTCCAGGGCCAAGCTGCGATGGTTTGGGATGACAGGCAAGCGCGGACCGCGGCTTTGCCGGGCGGAACGCCCCCAAGACACATCAAGTTGAAAATCGTCTAGGGCATGGCGAACAAGGCGCTGATATCCGGCATCAGAACCGCGCCCGGTATATGCGATACCAGGCCAAGCTTCACCGCGTATCCGCCGACGATGATCTTCGGCCGCATGGCCTTCGGCAGACTCTCGACGCGCTGCGTGATCGTCACGACGCCGCTGCTTTGTTCGGCCAGAGCCATGGAAACCAGAAGCGCGCCGGGCCGTAATGCGTCGATCGTGGCGACCAGCTCGTCGGGATCGACAGGTCCGTCGGCGATCCGCGCCCGCATGCCCCGGCTCGCCAGAGCCAGCGCCAGAATGCGGATCGCCAGCGTATGCCTGTTGCCGGGCGCATTCAGCAAGAGAAACTCCGTATCCTGTGCATCGCTGGCGCGCAATGAATTCATCGACGTGCCGAATTCCGCGTTTTCAGCTACCAGATAGTAGGTGCGTTCGCAGAATGCCGTAAATCGGTGCTCCTCCTCGACACTGAGGGTGCCTCTCTTCCAGTCCTCTCCAACCCGATAGAGCAGCGGCGCAACGATTCCGATCAACACGTTCACCGGCTTGATGCCTGCTTCGGCAGCATCCGCAATAATTGCCTCTGCGGCATTCAGGTCGTTTCGTTGGCCGGCGACGAACAGCTTGCGTTGTATGCCCTTCAACAGCCGCGCGCGTTCAAAGTCTGTCGTGGAGAACGACGGTGTCTTGGGCCTGCATTCCCAGCAAATTCCGTGCGAAATATCGAGATTCTCATAGTCGGGTACTTCACCGATAAAGTCCTGACAGTAAGAACACCATTTCAGCATGATCTTGCTCGCGTTCGCGACCATCAGAAAGTCGCCGGGCTATTGCCATAGCATTCCGTCGATCCCCGCGAGCGTAAATTCTGCTGTACTGTTCATACTGTTCCTCTCGGGCCTTGCGACCTTGATCCAGCTCAAGGCGGCAAGCATCACGGCTCGGATTTGGGCTTTGCGAGCGGCAACATCGTTTCAGGGCCTTGAAACCCGGTGACCGCGCCTGCGGTCGCGACGAGGACCTTCGTTTGCGCCAGCCTGCCGGCTGAGAGCCGGCGCCGTTCAGACGATATGGCGGGCGCGCAGGTCCGCGATCGCATCGGCATCGTAGCCGAGCGAGCCCAGCACCTCGTCGGTGTGGGCGCCAAGTTCGGGCGCCATGGTGTCGAGCCTGCCGCCGCCATGGCCGAGCTGGAAGCCGCTGCCGGCGAAGCGCAGCCGCCCATAGGGTGTCTCGATCTCCTGGAGCGCCTGGCGCGCCACGATCTGCGGGTGATCGATCACCTCCTCGATTTTCCAGATGCTGGCGCAGGGCGCGCCGGCCGCCTCGAGGATTTTTTCCCATTGGCGCGGATGCTTGCTCGCCAGCGCCTGCTCGATGATCGCGCGCAGTGCCGGCTCGTTCTGCTGTCGCAGAAACCAGTCGGAAAAGCGCGGGTCGTCGAGCGTGTCGGCGCGGCCGAGCGCGGTCATCAGCGCGCGATATTGTTTCTCGCTGTTGACCGCGAGCAAGAGGTAGCCTTCGCCGGCCTTGAACAGATTGGCGGTCGGCCGGCGGCTCACCGCCTGGTTGCCGCTGGGCTGCTGGCGATGGCCGGCGACGGTATAGTCGGCGACCTGTCCCGACAGGAACGCCAGCGTCGCCTCCAGCATGGAGACGTCGACCAGCTGTCCCTTGCCGGTGTGGGTGCGCTGGAACAGCGCGCTCGAGATGCCGAACGCCGCGGTGGCGCCTGACAGCACGTCGCACACTGCAAAGCCGGCACGGGTCGGCCCGCTCTCGGCATGTCCGGTGATCGCCATGATGCCCGACATCGCCTGGATCTTGCCGTCATAGCCGGCGCCCGATCGTTCCGGGCCGGTCTGGCCAAAGCCCGAGATCGCGCAATAGATCAGCCGGGGATTGATGACCGAGAGCGCGGCGTAGCCGATGCCAAGTCTGTCCATCACGCCGGGACGGAAATTCTCCATCACCACGTCGGCCTCGGCGGCGAGCTGCCTGACGATGCCGATCGCCTCCGGCTGCTGCAGGTCGATGGTCAGACTGCGCTTGTTGCCGTTGATCGCCTGCCAGCCCGGCGCGAGACCGCGATCGGCCCATTCGCGGCTGAGCGGGGTGCGGCGCATGTCCTCGCCTTCGCGCCGCTCCAGCTTGATGACGTCGGCGCCGAGCAGCGCGAGCTGGTAGCTTGCATAGGGCCCGGCCAGCACCTGCGTGAAGTCGAGAATCTTCACCCCTTCGAACGGTCGGGCCACCTCAAGCGTTCTCCCTGGCGGTTATTCGCGTCCTTGACGGCGCCGCCGCGGTCAGGCGGCGCGGTTGCCGCGCGCGATTTCCTTCTGCCTGTCGAATTCGGCGCGGCGCCGCGCCAGTTCTTCCGGGCTCATCCGGGAGATGTTGTTGTAGTCGAGCTTCCATGAGGCATCCTCGCTCCAGCGCAGCGGCGACTGCATGGTGGTGCGCGCGCCCGGAGCCTGCTCCAGAAGGTCGAGCGCGAGCTCCAGGGTCTTTGCCTGCGACACGATATCGTGTGGCCTGCCGGCGGAATTGCCCAGCGGAAAATCGCTGAACAGAAAGCGCGGCACCGCGGTGTGCTCGACGATGTCCTTGGCGCATCCCATCACCACGGTCGCAATTCCCTCCGCTTCGAGATGGCGGGCCACCAGGGCGCAGGTCTGGTGGCACACCGGGCAGTTCGGCACCAGCACCGCGACGTCGACCTGGTCGGCGCGGCAGCGGGCGAGGATTTCGGGGGCGTCGACCTCGACGGTGACGCGGTGGCTGCGGTTGGTCGGCGCGCCGAAGAAGCGCGGCGCGACCGCGCCGATCCGCCCCGCGCGGGCGGCCTTGAGCAGTTGGGGAAGGGGGAACCAGCTGCCGCTGTCGGTCGCGGTGGTATGCTTGCGGTCGTAGCCGATGTGGGAGATGCGCAGATCGTGCGGCTTCGAGGTATCGCCGTCATAGACCGTGTAGAACTTGGCGCCGCCATTATAGGCTGCGCCGGGACCCTGGTCGCCCTTGGCCGGATCATAGGGCGCGGCGGTGGTGATGATGGTCACGCGCGACTGCGCCAGCGGCTTCTTCAGCGGCTGGAACGGCGCCTCGACATAATGCGCCCAGCGGTACGGCGTGGTGTAGCCGATCGCGGCATAATAGTCGCGGGTCCGGTGCATATAGGGGATCGGGGAATCATGGTCGGGCGCAAAGCCGAGTTGGTCATCGAGCGAGCCTGGCATGGGCGTCCTTCCTGCGTTTGCAGCGCGAGATCATCCATCGAAGTGCCGCCAGATTAGAGATAGTTCGCTTCGGGTCAATCGCGCCGTTTGCTTGCAGGCCGCCAAAACAAAAACGGAGGCAACTTGCCTCCGTTCTGGTTTCGGCTTGCGGCGGGGTCTCGAAAACCCCGCCGCAATGATCAGGCCAGATCGAAGCGATCGAGGTTCATCACCTTGGTCCACGCCGCCGCGAAGTCGCTGGCGAACTTCTGCTTGGCGTCGGCGCTTGCATAGACTTCCGTCAGCGCCCGCAACTGCGCGTGCGAACCGAAGATCAGGTCGACGCGGGTGCCGGTCCACTTGACCGCGTTGGTCTTGCGGTCGCGCGCCTCGTACACGCCGTCGGCGCCCGCGGATGGATGCCACTGCGTGCTCATGTCGAGCAGGTTGACGAAGAAGTCGTTGGTCAGCGTGCCCGGCTTGCTGGTGAAGACGCCGTGCGCGAACTTGCCGGCATTGGCCCCGAGCACCCGCAGGCCGCCGACCAGAACCGTCATTTCCGGCGCGGTCAGAGTCAGCAATTGCGCGCGATCGACCAGCAGTTCCTCGGCCGACATCGGATGCTTGCCGCGGATGTAGTTGCGGAAGCCGTCGACGGTCGGCTCCAGCGGAGCAAACGAATGGACATCGGTCTGCTCCTGCGAGGCGTCCATGCGGCCCGGTGTAAAGGGTACCTTGACGTCGGACCCCGTATCCTTGGCGGCCTTCTCGACTGCCGCGGAGCCGCCGAGAACGATCAGGTCGGCGAGCGAGACCTTCTTGCCGCCTTTCTGCGCCGCGTTGAACTCCTTCTGGATGGCTTCGAGTTTCGCAAGCACCTTGGCGAGTTCGGCCGGCTGGTTGACCTCCCAGTCCTTTTGCGGCGCGAGCCGGATGCGCCCGCCGTTGGCGCCGCCGCGCTTGTCGGAGCCGCGGAACGTCGATGCCGATGCCCACGCGGTCGAGACCAGCTCGGAGACGGAGAGGCCGGAGCCCAGGATCTTGGCCTTCAGCGCCGCGATGTCCTGCTCGCTGACGAGTTCATGGTCGATCGCGGGAATCGGATCCTGCCACAGCAGTTCCTCCTTCGGAACCAGCGGGCCGAGATAGCGGACGATCGGGCCCATGTCGCGGTGGGTCAGCTTGAACCAGGCGCGGGCAAAGGCGTCGGCGAACTGATCCGGATGCTGGTGGAAGCGTCGCGAGATCTTTTCGTACACGGGATCGAACCGCAAGGCGAGGTCGGTGGTCAGCATCGACGGCGCGTGATGCTTTGACGGATCGTGCGCGTCCGGCACCGTGCCTGCGCCGGCGCCATTCTTCGGGGTCCACTGATGGGCGCCCGCCGGGCTCTTGGTCAGTTCCCAGTCGTAATTGAACAGGTTGTCGAAGAAGTTGTTGCTCCACCTGGTCGGCGTCGTGGTCCAGATCACCTCGATGCCGCTGGTGATCGCGTCACCGGCGATGCCGGTGGCGTATTTGCTCGACCAGCCGAGGCCCTGCGCCTCGATCTCCGCGGCTTCCGGCTCGGGGCCCACCAGGCTCGCATCGCCGGCGCCGTGGGTCTTGCCGAAGGTGTGGCCGCCGGCGATCAGCGCCACCGTTTCCTCGTCGTTCATCGCCATGCGCGCGAAGGTCTCGCGGATGTCGCGGGCTGCCGCGAGCGGATCCGGCTTGCCGTTCGGGCCTTCCGGATTGACGTAGATCAGGCCCATCTGCACCGCGCCGAGAGGACCCGCCAGTTCGCGGTCGCCGGAATAGCGCTCGTCCCCCAGCCACTTGGCTTCGGGACCCCAGTCGACATCCTGCTCGGGTTCCCAGACGTCGGCGCGGCCGCCGGCGAAGCCGAAGGTCTTGAATCCCATCGATTCCAGCGCGACGTTGCCGGCCAGAATCATCAGATCGGCCCAGGACAGTTTCCGGCCGTATTTCTGCTTGACCGGCCACAGCAGCCGGCGCGCCTTGTCGAGATTGGCGTTGTCCGGCCAGCTGTTGAGCGGCGCGAAGCGCTGCTGTCCGGCGCCGGCGCCGCCGCGGCCGTCGCCGATCCGATAGGTGCCCGCACTGTGCCAGGCCATGCGGATGAACAGCGGCCCGTAATGACCGAAATCGGCCGGCCACCAATCCTGCGAATCCGTCATCACGGCATGCAGGTCCTTGATCACGGCATCGAGGTCGAGGCTCTTGAATTCCTTGGCGTAATCGAACTCCGCGCCCATCGGGTCGGAGAGCTCTGACTGCTGGTGGAGGATCCCCAGATCGATTTGCTTCGGCCACCAGTCACGGTTGCTCCGTGCGCGTCGCCCGCCCGAAACCGGGCACTTGCTATCATCAGCCATGTTTGCCTCCTGTCGCTGTCGTGGTCTGCATGCGTTCCCACCCTGTTCCGTGTTTCTACGCAACGCAAGCTATAAGGTGAAATTGACTTTGGTGATCGCTGCGATAAGCTATACTGATGAAAAACGCCACGCTCAAGCAGCTTCGCTATTTCGATGCGCTGGCCCGCCATTGTCACTTCGGGCGAGCGGCCGAAGCCTGCGCGATCTCGCAGCCGGCGTTGTCGATGCAGATCAAGGAACTGGAGGAAAACCTGGGCGGCGTGCTGCTCGACAGGGGCGCGCGGCATGTCTGGCTAACCCGGTTCGGAGAGGAGATCGCCCAGCGCGTCCGCGACATCCTGCGCTCGGTCGATGAACTCGGAGACTTCGCGCGGGCATCGCAGGGACGGTTGGTGGGCCGGCTGCGCCTCGGCATGATCCCGACCATTGCGCCCTATCTGCTGCCGGCGGTGATCGGCAACCTGACCCGATTGCATCCCGAACTCGACATTCACGTCCGCGAGACGCTGACGCCGCGGCTGATCCAGGAACTGGCGGAGGGCCGGCTCGACACTGCGATCGTGGCCCTGCCGGTGTCCGAACCGTCGCTGACCGAAGTCGCCTTGTTTGCGGAAAATTTTCTGCTGGTCCGGCCGGGCAGGGATGAGGGAACGCCGGTGCCGACCGGCGAAACGCTGCGCGAAATGCGGCTGCTCCTTCTGGAGGAGGGGCACTGTTTTCGCGACCAGGCGCTGTCGTTCTGCAAAATGCAGGCCTCGCCGCCACGGGAGGTGCTGGATGCAAGCTCGCTGTCGACGCTGGTTCAGATGGTCAGCGCCGGCATCGGCGTGACCTTGATCCCGGAAATGGCCGTGGCGGTGGAGACGCGCTCGGCGCCGGTGTCCGTCGCGCGTTTCAAGGACCCGCAACCCTCGCGAACCATCGGCATGGTCTGGCGCAACACAAGCCCTCTGGCCAGACAGCTGCTGCAGATTTCCGAGACGATTTGTCTGGCGGCCGACGCGTTGGGCGGCCATCACACCGCGTCACTGTCCGCGTCCGGTCTGCGGGTCTAAGCGGCACACCGGCAAAGGATATTCTGCAGGAAGCCGCGCGCCGAGTTCTTCAGTCAGTGGTTCGGGGTGAGCAGGACCGGGCCGCCGATGGCCTTGGCTTTGCCGGATCGCGGCGGAAGGGGCGGGGCGGGAGCCGGCCTGGCGCATTGAAAGGCCGCCGTCAGTGAGGTGACGGCCAGTTCCGACGCCGGCATGCTCCGCATCGCCGGGTTGTCCGACAGCTGTTTGAGAACGACATCGCGCACCTGTCCCCGGTCGGTGACCGGCGTGGCGCATCGATAGCCGGTTGCCAGCATCATGTCGAAATAGGCGGCCGACATCCCGATGCAGAGATAATTGTGTCCGGCCACGTTGTCCGTGCAGACGTTCCACAGGTCGTTGCCGGTGTCGAAATATTCCGCCTGGGCGATCCCGGGAAAAAGGAACAAAGCCGCGACCACGAAACGCTTCATCATTGCCTCGCCTGTTCCGCTCCTCGGAAATGCAGCCCTTGGGCAGCAACTCCTAATTAACGTGCCGGGACCGCAAACGACAAGCCGTTTCGCCGGCTTGCCTGATTCACCATCCGGCTCAGTGGATGGTCACGGCGAAGAAGGTCGACGGCACGAAGTTTTGGACGGCGGCGATGTGGGCGGCGGCGGTGGCGGGAATCTCGCCGCTGGCGTCGGCCAGCGCGACAAACCCCTTGGTCCTGGGATCGAAGATTCCGGTGATGCCGCCGAGGGTTTCGGTGGTCTGGTCGTAGGCGATCTCGACCAGTTTGCCGGTGATCGGATCGTCGCACACGATGCCCTTGCCGTCGGGCGCCAGGTTGAGCGCCAGCAGCCATTCCGCCGGGCTCTGGCCGGGGACGCCGCCGAGCATCACCGGGCCGGCCTTCAGCAACTGCGCGAGGTCGGTCTTGCCGGCGACGATCGGGAACGCATCGGCCTCGGCCGGCAGCACGTCATGGCCGGCGCCGTCGGAGTAGGTGACCTTGGCGGCGAGCGGGTTGGTGCCGCTGGCGCCGTGCCAGTCGTTGGCGGTGCCGTTCCAGAAGCCGTCGATCATGAAGTCGGCGGCATGATCATGCGCGACGGCGCGGGCGATGATGGTGAAGAGCGTGGCCTGAGCATCCCTGTCGTCGTAATCGGGCAGCTTGAACTGCGAATACTGGTTGGCGTCGTACTGGCTGATCGGCTGGAAATCCAGGCCCTGGCTGCGGAAGAACGCGGCTCCCGGCGGCAGCGCGGCCGGAGTGACCTCGCTGGTGGGCTTTTCCGTTGCCGCCAGAACGGGGGTGAACGAGATCCGCACCGGCGTCGGCGTTCCGTTGCTCGGGACCTGGAAATTAAGGTTGGCGGTATTGTTCGGCGTGGTGCCGTTGACGGTGGCGACGAACTGGCTGGTCGCGCTCGCCGAGAGGCTGTCGATGGTCAGGGCGGTGGCGTTGCCGGCGGCCTGCACGAAGACGTAATTGCCGTGGTTCGCGGTCAGCCCCGAGCCAATGATGGCGTAGCTGCCGGGCGGCGACACGCTGGTCGCCGGGGTGTTGAACGCCAGCATCCCCGTGGTCGCCGATCCCAGCGACTCGCCGTTGACGAAGCCGGTCACGGTGCCGCTCAGGCTCGGCACGCTGCCGCCGACGGTCATGCTGCTGGCATTGGCCAGGTAGGTCAGCGTTGCCGGGGTGATGGTGCCCAGGGCGGAATTCAGCGTCACCGCGTAGTTGTTGCCGCCATTGCCGTCATTGACGGTGTAGCCGGTGACGTTGAGCGTCGAGCCGTTGCTGCCCAGCACGTTCTTGGAGGCAAAGGCCTGCGACAGGTTGCTCAGGGTGTCGCCGGTCTGCAGCCCGCCATAGGTCGGCGTCAGCAGCGACACGGTGGTGCCGTCATAGACCTTGGTCTGGGTCACCGCCGAGATGGTCAGCGCCGCCGGGGTGATGGTGCCCAGGGCGGAATTCAGCGTCACCGTGTAGTTGTTGCCGCCATTGCCGTCATTGACGGTGTAGCCGGTGACGTTCAACGTCGAGCCGTTGCTGCCCAGCACGTTCTTGGAGGCAAAGGCCTGCGACAGGTTGCTCAGGGTGTCGCCGGTCTGCAGCCCGCCATAGGTCGGCGTCAGCAAGGACACGGTGGTGCCGTCATAGACCTTGCTCTGGGTCACCGCCGAGATGGTCAGCGCCGCCGGGGTGATGGTGCCCAGGGCGGAATTCAGCGTCACCGCGTAGTTGTTGCCGCCATTGCCGTCATTGACGGTGTAGCCGGTGACGTTGAACGTCGAGCCGTTGGCGCCCAGCACGTTCTTCGAGGCAAAGGCCTGCGACAGGTTGCTCAGGGTGTCGCCGGTCTGCAGCCCGCCATAGGTCGGCGTCAGCAAGGACACAGTGGTGCCGTCATAGACCTTGCTCTGGGTCACCGCCGAGATGGTCAGCGCCGCCGGGGTGATGGTGCCCAGGGCGGAATTCAGCGTCACCGTGTAGTTGTTGCCGCCATTGCCGTCATTGACGGTGTAGCCGGTGACGTTGAGCGTCGAGCCGTTGCCGCCCAGCACGTTCTTGGAGGCAAAGGCCTGCGACAGGTTGCTCAGGGTGTCGCCGGTCTGCAGCCCGCCATAGGTCGGCGTCAGCAAGGACACGGTGGTGCCGTCATAGACCTTGCTCTGGGTCACCGCGGAGATGGTCAGCGCCGCCGGGGTGATGGTGCCCAGGGCGGAATTCAGCGTCACCGTGTAGTTGTTGCCGCCATTGCCGTCATTGACGGTGTAGCCGGTGACGTTGAGCGTCGAGCCGTTGCTGCCCAGCACGTCCTTGGAGGCAAAGGCCTGCGACAGGTTGCTCAGGGTGTCGCCGGTCTGCAGCCCGCCATAGGTCGGCGTCAGCAAGGACACGGTGGTGCCGTCATAGACCTTGCTCTGGGTCACCGCCGAGATGGTCAGCGCCGCCGGGGTGATGGTGCCCAGGGCGGAATTCAGCGTCACCGCGTAGTTGTTGCCGCCATTGCCGTCATTGACGGTGTAGCCGGTGACGTTGAGCGTCGAGCCGTTGGCGCCCAGCACGTTCTTGGAAGCAAAGGCCTGCGACAGGTTGCTCAGGGTGTCGCCGGTCTGCAGCCCGCCATAGGTCGGCGTCAGCAAGGACACGGTGGTGCCGTCATAGACCTTGCTCTGGGTCACCGCCGAGATGGTCAGCGCCGCCGGGGTGATGGTGCCCAGGGCGGAATTCAGCGTCACCGTGTAGTTGTTGCCGCCATTGCCGTCATTGACGGTGTAGCCGGTGACGTTGAGCGTCGAGCCGTTGCTGCCCAGCACGTTCTTGGAGGCAAAGGCCTGCGACAGGTTGCTCAGGGTGTCGCCGGTCTGCAGCCCGCCATAGGTCGGCGTCAGCGAGGACACGGTGGTGCCGTCATAGACCTTGGTCTGGGTCACCGCCGAGATGGTCAGCGCCGCCGGGTCGACCTCCAGCGTGCCGGACGTCACGACGCGGTACACCACGCCATCCCTGCTCGTCAGCGTCGTGATGCCGTCGGTGATGGCGTAAGTACCGACGTTGGAGGTCTGCGTCGCCAGCGTGCTCAGCGTGCCCGCCGTAATGCTGCTGGTGTTGAGGGCGTCGCCGGCCGGTCCGAGCAGATAGTTGCCGGGGATGATGCTGTCGATGACCAGGGCATTGTTTTGCTGGCCATAGCTGCGTGCCGCACTGCTGGCATCGACCACGACCACCGGCGAAAGCGCGTAAAGCTGCGGATAATTCGCCGTGCTCAGGCCACCCTGGCCGGCCTGGTTCGGGGGGATCCAGATGCTCGAGAAGTTGAAGCCCGCGTAATTCGCCAGGTAGGACGACAGATCCTGCATCTGCAGCGTGGTCAGCCCGGTGATGCCGGCGCTGCTGCCGTATCCGGTCGGCGAGAGGCCGGTTGTGGTCGTGTTGTAGTACGAGTTTTTGATGACCGCCGAGGCGGCTGGAGAACCTTGCGACGGAACGTAGACGATACCGACCAGGCCGCCAATAAAGCTGCCGCCGGTCACGTGCCCGACCGAGTAGGAGGTGCTGATGCTGGTGCCCGTGTCGGCGCCGCCGACCAGCCCTCCGACTTCCGTCGCGGTACTGCCGCCGACCGCGCCCGTCGCATAGCTGTCGGTGATGCTGCCTGGCCCACCCTGGAACAGTTCACCGACAAGTCCACCGACATCTTGCTGACCAATGATCGTCCCGGTCGCCGCGGACTGCGAGATCGCCGCGCCATCCAGCCCGACGAGGCCGCCGATATCGGAGGCGCTTCCGATCACGTTCGCCGTTGAGAGCGAATATTCAATCGTGCCGAGATTCGCATAGCCGACCAGCCCTCCGACTTCGGACTGGCCCTGCACCGTTCCGCTGACCGCGACGCCGGAGATCGTTCCCGAGGCGAGCCGTCCGACAAGGCCGCCCGCGTAGGACTGCGCGGTGACGTTTTCATTGGCAAGCGTGACGTTCTCGATGGTCCCGCCGGTGACGTAGCCGAACATGCCGACATCGTTGTTGGTGGGGTGGGAGATGTAGAGATTGTTGATGGTATAGCCGTCGCCATTGAAAGTACCGGAGAACCCGGTGCCGCCGAACTGCCCGACCGGCTGGAAGCTGCCGCCGCTCCACCCGCCGTGCCGCTCCAGCCTGCCGTGCCGCTGGCTTCGATGTTCTGGGCGAACTGGGAGTTGCCGCCCTGGAAGTTCAGCATGCCCTGCAGGCCGTAGACGTCGTCGATCAGCCACGGCGAGGTCGAGCCGTTGCCGCCGGTCACGCGCAGGAAACTGCCGCCGTTGAGGATGAAATTTGTCGCGACAAAGGTCGGCAGGTTGGATTCGTTCTGCGTCCAGTTGCCGCCGGCGAGGGTGAACGTGCCGACACTCACCGGGGCGGCGGTGTCGCCATCGAGCCGCTGACTTCAGCGTCAGCGCGCCACTGGTCGTGATGCCGTTCGTGGTGACGGAGCCGACCGTCACCGACCCGATGATGAGCGCGGCCGGGTAGGTCAGGCTGATGCTGCCGGTGTCGGCCGCCAGCGTGCCGAAGCTGTTCGCTGCATCGCCGAGCGTGAAGCTGCCGCCAGCGCCGAGCAACGCGAGATCGGTCACGGCGATGCCCTGGCTCTGGGTGACCGTGCCGGTATCGGTGAACATGAACGTGCCCGCGGTGACGCCGTTGGTGCCGGCGACGGCACCGATGGCGAGAGCGGAACCGCCATCGGCGTAGTTCACCGTACCGGTGCCGACGCTCGCCGCCAGCGTGCCGGCGCTGTTGGACGCATTGGTCAGCGTGTAGGTCGAGCCGCCGCCGAGCAGATCGAGCCCGGTCGTTGTCGTGATCGCCGCCGATTGGGTCACGGTGCCGGTGCTGTTGAGCACCAGCGTGCCGGTATTGATCGGCTGGTCGATGGAGAAGCTCGGCGCGGCGATGTTGAACAGCTGATTGGAGAGCGCCGGGATCGTCGCGGAGCCCTTCGCCGTCGTAAAGTCAGCCGCAACCGTCGACAGGGTGGCCGATGTTGCCGCCGTGTTCTGGGTCAGGAAGGTCTGGTAGATATTCAGGCCGAAGACCGACCCGCTGACGCTCTCGTCGAATGTCGCGCCGGTGCTGGTATAGACAATCAGCTTGGTTCCGGCGCTGAGCGGAGAACTCAGGTTGAACGTGTACTGGCCGTTCGAATTCGTCGTCACGCTCAGATATTGCGCAACGCCGTTGATGAGATCGTAAACGGTTATTCCGGATCCGGCCTCGGCGCCGCCGTAGGTCGCGTAAACCGTGCCGGAGATGGTCGAGGGTAGCGCGTACCAGGAGAAGTAGGGGAAGGTGTTCCCCGGCTGGATAGTCCAGCAGTTGCAGCTCTGCCAGCCATAGCCGCCGGAACCGATCGCCATGTTCTGCAGCGTCGCCGTGCTGTCGCCCTGGATGGTGCTGCCTGAAATGCTTCCATATCCGATGGCGCCGAGCGTCGAATTGACGGTGGTGTCCCAGTACGAATCGACGACGGAGTTTTGGCCGGCATAGACGATGCCGATCAGCCCTCCGAGCGTGTTGCCGCCGCTCACGGCGCCGGTGGCATAGGTATTCGTCACGGTGATGCTCGAACTGGATCCTGTGAGGACGCCGATCAGACCGCCGGCGAAAGATGGGCCGCTTAGGAGGGTCACCGCCCCCTGGCGCATAGGCGTTGGTCACAGTTGTGGCCGCGCCGTTCGTGCCCAGATTTCCGATCAGGCCGCCGACCGAATTATGGCCATAGACGGCCCCGGTCGCGAACGATTGCGAGATGCTGCCGCCATCCTGATAGCCGACGAGGCCCCCGACATCGTTGAGACCGGTGACCTGGCCGGTCGCATAGGTCTGCGACAGCGCCGCGCTGTTGTTGCCGATCAGGCCGCCGACATAATAGTTGTTGTCGGAGTTGCTCGTATCGCCGGTCACGGCTCCGGTCGCATAGGCGCCAGTAATTGATCCCGAATTCAATCCGATCAGGCCCGCAATATCATAGGCATTGGCACCCGTGCCGCCGGTCACCTTGCCGGTGGCGAAAACATTGCTGATCGCGGTGGTGTTGGAACCGATCAGGCCGCCGACATCGGCATAGCCCTCGACCGTGTCGCTCGCCGAGGAACCGCTACCGAGCCGCTGTTGAAACCGATGAGTCCGCCGACGTCGCTGCCCCCCGAGGTGACCGTGCCCGATATCGTCACATTGCTGATGGTGCCGGTGTTTTCCCCGACCAGGCCTCCCGTCGCGCGGGTTGCCGAGCTCGCGAGCACGGTGACGTTGGCCAGATTGAGATTGCTGATCGCGCCGCTGACGGAGCCGAACAGCCCGGCATAGCCGTCGCTGCTCGGTGCATTGATGTAGAGATTGGAAATCGAATAGCTCTGGCCGTTCAGCGATCCGGTGAAATTCTGGGATTCGCCGATCGGGACGAAGCCGGCGCCCGAATTCCAATTTGCCGTGTTGGTCGTGCCTCCGGCGGTGCCGCTGGCATCGATATTATTGGCGAGGACGAAATTGCTTCCCAGCATGGTGCCGACGCCCTGCAGGCCGTAGACGTCGGTGAGTTGATAGGGACTGCCGGAGCTGCCGGTGCCGCCAAGCGCGCGCAGGAACGTGCCACTGCTGATGCGGAAATCATAGGCCGTGAACGACGGCAGCGTGCTCAGGTTCTGCGACCAGCTGCCGCCGGCGAGGGTAAAGATGCCGCTGACGCTGACAGGAGCCGTCGGATCGCTGATGGTGCCGCTGGTGCTGAGCTTAACGTTCCCGGTCGTCGTGATCCCGTTCGTCGTCGTGGAGCCGGCCGTAACCGAACCCACCGCAAACGCGCTGTTGTCGGTGAAGCTGACATTGCCGGTGGTCGCCGCCAGCGTACCGACCGAGTTCGAGCCGGTGAGCGTGTAGCTGCCGCCCGCGCCGAGCAACGCGAGACCGGTCACGGCGATGCCCTGGCTCTGTGTGACTGTGCCGGTATCGCTGAGCATCAACGTGCTTGCGGCGACCCCGGTGGTGCCAGCGACCCTACCGATCGCCAGAGAGGAACCGCCGTCGGCGTAGTTCACGGTGCCGGTTCCGACGCTCGCCGCCAGCGTGCCGACGCTATTGGCCGCATTGGTCAGCGCGTAGGTAGCGCCGCTGCCGAGCAGATCGAGGCCGGTTGCGGCCGTGATCGCGGCCGATTGGGTCACCGTGCCGGTGGTATCGAGGACGAGCGTGCCGGTGCTGATCGCCTGATCGATGCCAAAGCTCGAGCCGTCGGATTGATCCCAGATTGTTCAGCCCGTTCACCAGCGTTTGCACGGTGGCATTGCCGCCGATCGCCTGCGACAGGCCCGACCCCGCGGAATAGGCGGCGACCGGGGTGTATTCGGTGAGATAGGCGCCATTGATGTTGAGGCCGGTGACCGATCCGGTTGCGTTTTGCTGATAGGCGACGCCGGCATTTGCCCCGCTTGTATAGGCGAGCACCTGGCTGCCGGCCGACGAGATCGTGCCGGCGGGCAGCAGGAAATAATAGGCGCCGTTGAAGCCAGTCGAACTGGTCAGGCCGCCGTTGCCGTTCACCAGTTCGGTGACGGTGCCGCCGGCAAGCGGGGTGGTGCCCAAATTCCCGTAGGCGATGCCGGAGACAACCTGCGGCGCTGTGGCAAACTGCCATGTAAAATACGGGAACGACTGGTTGGTTACGATGGCCCAGCAGGAGCAATTGGAACTGGTGGTAAATCCATATCCGCCGGTTCCGATGGCCAGGGATTGCAGCGTCGAGGTGGGATCGTGGGTGATGCCGCTTGTGGAGCCGCCGCCTCCGACGCCTGCCATGGTCGATATATTGGTGGAAGAATCCCAGAAGCCCGCCTTGATCGTGCCGCCGCTCTTGGTGCCGATAAAGCCGCCGACGTTGGAACCGCCTTGCACCAATGGATCGCCGGTCACCATCCCTATCGCGTACGCATTGGTGATCGAGGCTTGACTGTAACCGATCAGCCCGCCGACCGACGACGTTCCGTTCCCGCCGCCGCCGACGTAGGTGGCGGTAACGGAACCTGTCGCGAGACGTTCGTCAGTTCCCCGGCGTTCTGGCCGATCAGGCCGCCGAACGCGCCGTCGTTATAGCCGTTGACCGCGCCGGTGGCATAGACCTGGCTGACCGGCCCGCTGTTGTAGCCGATAAGGCCGCCGGCAGTGCTGTCGGTCAAGCCCGTCGCCGAACGGCCCCCGTTGCGTAGGACTGATAAACCGAATTGGTGGTGGTAGAGAGATTTTCGCCAACAAGGCCGCAACATCATTTGCACCGGTACAGCGCCGGCTGCTACGAGGTGCTGATGGTCCCGCTCTGCTGGTAGCCGACAAGACCGCCTATGTCCTGCGAATTGCTGCCGATGCCGCTCACCACGGCGGTCGCGTAGCTCTGGCTGATCTGGCCTTGCGTCGAACTGCCCTGATTCATGCCGACGAGGCCGCCGACGTACAGATTACCCTGAACCGTCGCGGTCGCATATGATGTATTGATCGTGCCATCGACGTTGCCGCCGACGAGACCGCCGACCTGTTCGCCACCGCTGCCGCCATTCACGGCGCCAGTGACGTAGGCGCCGGTGACGGTGCCAAGTTCGTTTTCGCCTGCAAGACCCCCAACATCGAAACTGCCGGTCACGTTGACGTTGGTGAGTCCGATATTCTTACCGTTCCGCCCGATCCGACTGCACCGAACAGGCCAACATAATTGCCGTTCGGCTGGTTGATGTAGAGATTGTTGACGACGAAGTTCTGGCCGTTGAACGTGGCCGAATACATCGTCGAATTGTTCCCGATCGGCGCGAAGCCGGCGCCGGCATTCCAACTCGTGGTTCCACCGGCGTTGATACTGTTCTGAAGCTGGAAGTCCTTTGTCAGGAAGCCTCCCATGCCCTGCAGTCCGTAGATGTCGACGATTTGATAGGCCGCCGCGGTGTTCGTTCCGGTCCCGCCCGTCACACGCAGGAACGTGCCGCCGGTGATCTCGAAATTATTGGACGCTGAGAAAGCCGGCAGCGAAGCCGAATTCTGCGACCAGCCGCCACCCGCCAGGATGAAGCCAGCTACATTGACGGAGGCGGTGTCGGTGATCGAACCGAGACTGCTATCGGCACTGTTGAGCTCGTGCCAGTCGTGTCACTGATTGGTCCGGTGATGGCAATAGTGCTGCTGGCGCCGGTCGTGGTCACCGCCACCGCGCCGGTCGCCGTGATTCCGCTGGTGGTTCCGATCGTTCCGATCGTAAGGGCGGTGGAATCGGTGAAGCTGACGCTGCCGGCATTCGCCGCCAGCGTACCGACGTTGTTGGACGCGTTGTTCAACGTGTAAGTCGCGCCAGAACCCAGGAGCGCGAGATTCGCCAACGAATATTGCCGCCGATTGCGTCACGGCGCCGGTGTCATAGAGACTGAGCGTTCCGGTGGCGTCGCTCGCCGCAAGTGCGCCGATGCTGTTGGAACTGTTGGTCAGCGTATAAGTGCCACCGCTGCCCGACAGCGACAGGCTGCTCACGGCGATCGGCTGCGACTGGGTCACGCCTTGGCCGCTGGCAAAGCTCAGATTGAGGGTTGCTCCGGTGACGCCGCTGGCACCGGTGACGCTGCCGATACCCAGGTTGACGGTGTCGGCGAGGCTGACGGTCGCGGTGCCGACCTGGCTGCCAGTGTGCCGATCGCATTGGAGGCGTTGGTCAGCGTGTAAGACGTCCCTGACCCTCCGAGCGCCAGATTCGCTGCCGTGAGGGCGGCCGAGTCGGCCGACCGCGCCGGCGCTGGAGAGGACCAGCGTGCCGGCGTTGAGCGTCTGGTCGATGGTGAAATTCGCGCCGGTGGCATTGATCGCCAGATTCGGCAGGCCGGCGACCTCGGCCTGCAGCGCCGGATAGCCGCCGATCGCGGTTGCAAGCCCGCTTGCCAGACCGCTCGCCGTCGTTCCCGCCGTCGTTTCGCTGAGATAGGTGCCATAGATGTTGAGGCCGCCGACAGTCCCCGCGGCGCCCTGCTGGTAGCTGACGCCATTCGTCGACCCAAAAACGTAAGCCACCACGTTGCTGCCGGAGGGCAGCGAGCCATTCAGCAAAAACGTGTAGGTGCCGTTGGCGCCGGAGGTGACCGTATGATGATCCGGCGATCCGTCGAGGATCACGTCGCTGACCGTCACGCCGGCGAGCGTCGTGCCGCCATATGTCGCGTAGACCGTGCCGGAGATCGTCGGCTGCCACAGCAGATACGGATAGCTCTCGTTCGGGATGATGCCCCAATAGCTGGTGCTGAAGCCCGTCGGCATGTGGCTTGCGGCGCCGCCGTGTTCATGTCCTGGATCGTGACTGGAAGGTTGCGGGTTATAGCCGATGCCCGGCAATCCGCCGCTGCCGGCAGGCCCATGATAACGTATCCAGTAGCCGGTGGTTAGGTGACGCGGAAGGTCGTAAGGAACCGTCGCCGCCGATCAGCGCGCCGACGGCGGCGGAGCCGGGAGCGGACACCGGGCCGACGGCGTAAACGCTGGCCAGGCTCCCGTCATTGTCGCCGGCAAAGCCGCCGACGTAGCATGCGCAGTTCGCCGCGGCGGTGACCGATCCGCTTGCATAGGCGTTGACGATCGTTCCGGTATTCTGGCCGATGAATCCGCCGACAGTCGCGTAGCCGCCGGTGCTGACGACATTGCCGGTAGCAAAATCTCATGCAGAGCGGTCGAGGAGACGCCGGCAAATCCGCCGACCTCCAGCGCGCCGGTAACGCTGCCGCCGGCAAATGAGTTGTAAATCGGAATACCGCCATAGGCTTGCCCGACCAGGCCGCCGACCTGGAAATAACCGCTGACGGTCGACGTCGAATAGCTGTTGCTGATGCCGGTGCCGCCTGCGGCGCTGCCGACCAGGCCGCCGACATTGGTGGTGCCGCTCACCGGTCCGGCTGTAGCGCCGGTGAGCTGCCGCCGGCTTGGAATCCGACCAGACCGCCGATCGAGCCGCTGCTGAGGTCCTGCGTGCTTGGACTTGGCCCGTTGACCGGCCGGTCGCGTAGGACGATGTCGCCGACCCATAATTGATGCCGATGAGCCCGCCGATATAGTTCAGCCCGCTGACCGTTCCCGTTGCGAAGGAGCTTGCCACCGCGCCCGACGATTGATTGCTGCCAACCAGGCCGCCGATATCATTGTTCTGGTCGGCATCGAGCGTCGAGCCCACCACGTCGCCGCTGGCGCTCGAACCGCTAATCGTGCCGTAGTTGATTCCCACGAGCCCGCCGGCAGGACTACCGCCGCCGGCATTGGCCGGATCCGTCACCGTGCCTGAAGCCTGCGACGACGTGATGGTGGCGTTGGTATCGTTTAGTCCGACAAGGCCGCCCAAATAAACCGAGCCGCTGACGCTGCCGGATGCCGATGAGCCGGTGATCGAGTTCTCGTTGTCGCCGACAAGGCCGCCGACAATGGTGCCGGCGACCGTCGCGCTCGACGACGAGTTGCTGATCGCGCCGTAGTTCGTCCCGACCAGGCCGCCGATATAATCGCCGCCTGCGCCGCTGACGCTGCCGGATGTCGAAACGTTGCTGATCGTGCCGAAATTCTCACCCACGAGGCCGCCGACATTTCCCTGCGCGGTGATACTCTCCAGGCCGTCAGGCTGATGTTCTCGATGGTCCCGGAATTGAAAATGAACATTCCGACGGAATAGGCGGACGGCTGATCGATGACGAGATTGGTGATCGAATATCCCTGACCGTTCAGCGTGCCCTGGTAATTGCCGATCGGCGCAAAGCCGGCGCCGCCGTTCCAGTTCACCGTGCCGCCGGCGTTGATGGTTTCGGCCAGCACGAAGTTGGTGGCCAGTTCCGTGGCGATGCCCTGCAGGCCGTAGACGTCGAAAAGTTGATAGGGAACGGTCGTGCCGTTTTCACCGCTGCCGACCGTGCGCAGGAACGTCCCACCGCTGATCACAAAATTCGTCGCCGAGAATACGGAACTGTCGGCAGCCGTGAGGGTGGCATAATTCTGCAACCAGTTCCCGCCCGCGAGGGTGAAACTGCCGACATTCACCGAGGACGTGTCGGAAATGTTGTTGCCGCCGGCGATCGTGAAGGCGCCGGTGCTGTCGCTGATCGCGCCGGTAATCGTGACGTTGCTGCTGCCGCCGGTCGTGGTCAGCGTCACCGCGCCGGTCGCCGTGATTCCGCTGGTGGTGCCGATCGTGCCGATCGTCAGCGCGGTGGAATCGGTGAAGCTGACGCTGCCGGCATTCGCCGCCAGCGTCCCGACGCTGTTGGACGAGCCGGTCAAGGTGTAAGTCGCGCTCGAACCCAGGAGCGCGAGATTCGCCAACGAGATCGCCGCCGATTGCGTCACGGTGCCGGTGTCATGAAGAACTGAGCGTTCCGGTGGCGTCGCTCGCCGCAACCGCGCCGATGCTGTTGGAGCCATTGGTCAGCGTATAGGTGCCGCCGCTGCCCGACACCGACAGATCGCCGACGCTGATGGCCTGTGATTGGGTCGCGCCCTTGCCGGCGGCAAAGCTCAGGTTGAGCGTTCCTGCGGTCACGCCATTGATGGCGTTGACCGTGCCGATCGCGAGAGGGGCGCTATCGTACAGGCTGATCGTGTCGCTCGCCCCGACGCTGGCGGCGAACGTGGCGATATTGTTGGAGGTATTGGTCAGTGTTAGGTGCCGCCAGCCGGACAGCGACAGGTTGGCCGCCGTCTTGATTGCTTGCGTCTGGGTGACGCCAATTCCGCCGGCAAAGCCGAGATTGAGCGTTCCGGCGGTGACACCATAAATCGAGTTCACGGAGCCGATGGCGAGGGCCGTGCTGTCGTAAAGATTGACCGTTCCGCTGGCGCCGACACTGGCAGCAAACGTACCGATGCTGTTCGAGGCATTGTTCAGCGTTTGGGTGTTGGTGCCACCGCTCGAAATCGAAACATTGCCGGCGATCAGGGGCTGCGACTGCGAGACACCCATGCCCGTGGCAAAGCTCAGATTGAGCGTGCCGACGGTGACGCCATTGATGCCGGCGACGCTGCCGATCGAAACATTGCCGCTGGCGGCAATATTTGCCGTGCCGGCGGGGTCATTCACCGCCAGCGTGCCGAAGTAGTTGTTGAAGTCTTGGGAGGCAGGGTGAACGTGTAGGTCGCGCCGGTACCGATGAGGAGCACGTTACCCTGGGATGCGGCGATCGCCGCCGATTGGCCCACACTGCCGGAGCTGGAGATGATCAGCGTGTCGCTTGTGGGAACGCCGAGGGAGGTGTCGATCGTGAAACTGGGTCCGGTCAAATTGAGAAACCGGCCCGTCAAGCCTGCCCACTCGGTATATAAAGCCGTATTGACCCCGCCGTTGATCGCGTTTCTCTCTCCGCTGGCGAGGCTGGAAAAGCTCGAGCCCGCCGTGGTCTCGCTTTGGTAGCCGCCATAGATGTTGAGGCCGGCGACCGTACCGGAAGCGTTTTGCTGATAGCTCAGGCCGCTGCTCGTGTAGACCACCAGCTGGGTGCCCGACGGTACACCACCGGGGCCAAAATAGAACAGGTAATTGCCGGTCGCCGTGGTGGTCGTCGAGGACTCTATGGTGCCGTTGACGACATCGGACACGGTAACGCCACCCACCGCGGAGCCGCCATAGGTGTTGAACACCTCGCCGGAAACCACCCCCGGCTGCCACAGCAGCAACGGGTAGGTCTGGTGCGGAACGATGCCCCAGCAGGAGGCGCAGCCGCCGTTGACGGTGGTGTTGAAGCCGGCCGGCAGCGCGGCCTGCAAGCTCGCGGTCGTCTCAGCAGTCACGTTCGAGCTGTTGTAGAACGAGATGCCGAGGCCAACCGACTGGTTTGTTGCCTGGTAATCGAAGTAGGCATTCGTGATCGAATTCTGCGATCCGAAATCGGTGCCGACCAGGCCGCCGACACTGATGCTGCCAGTGGCCTGGTTGTTCAAACCTGCGGAGCTGCTGGCGGTAACCAGGCCGGTCGCGTAACTGTTGGTGATGCTGCCGTCTTCGAAACCGACCAGGCCACCCGCACTGCCTATGCCGCCGGGACTATTGCCATCGTTTGTCAGCGTGACGGCACCGGTCGCGTAACTGTCGGTGATAGCGCCGGAGTTGCTGCCGACAAGACCGCCGGCCGACCCTTGATTATAGCTGGATACGGCACCGGTCGCGAAGGATTGGCTCACGTTAAGGCTGCTGTCACCGACAAGACCGCCAGCATCGCCGAACACTTGATCGTTGGTCTCGGTGACCTGTCCGGTCGCATAAGACTGGTAGACCGTTCCAAAACCGCCGGTGCCGACCAGGCCGCCAACGGCACCTCCGCCGGTGACATTTCCGGTGGCGTAGGAATTCGAGATCCCGCCCAACTCGAGGTACCCGATCAATCCGCCAACAGAGCCGCCCGAAACGCTGCCGGTAACGGTGGCGCTCGACGACGAATTGCTGACATAGGCGTTCCACGGGGAGCCTGGCTCCAAGTAGCCGCCGTCGCCGACCAGGCCGCCAACAGACGCCACGCCGTTAACCGAACCCGCGGTGGAAACCGACGAAACAGTGCCGTTGAGAAGATAGCCGACCAGGCCGCCGACTTGCTGGTTGCCGGTAATATTGAGCCCGGTCAGGGTCAGGTTTTCGAATACATTTCCTGAGCCGGTGTAATCGACCGCTCCGAACAGACCGACCGGGTTGCCGCTCGACGGCTGATTGATGAAAAGTCCAGAAATCGTGGAGCCGTTTCCATTGAACGTTCCGGTGAAATAGCTTGTCAGACTGCCGATCGGCATGAAGCCGGCATACACGCCGCCGCCCTGCGGATTCCAGGTGCTCGTGCTGCTGGCGTTGATATTGTTGGCAAGCACAAAGCTGCTGCCGAGGAAGCCCGCCATCCCCTGCAGGCCATACACGTCGGTGATCTGATAGGGCGAACCGGACGTTCCCGCTCCACCGCTCGCGCGCAGGAAGGTTGCGCCGTTATTGAGCTCGAAGTCGCCGCTGTCGGCGAACGACGCCAGGGTGCCGGTCTGTAACCAGTTTCCACCGTTGAGGATAAAGCTGCCGACGCTCACATTATATGCCGGATCGCTGATGCAACCGCTGCCGCCGCTGCAGCTCCCGCCGCTGCCGCTGACGTTGAGGGTCAGCGCCCCGCTCGTCGTGACGCCGTTCGTCGTGACGCCGTTGCTGCTGACGGTTCCGATGGTCAGCGCGGTTGCGTCGGTAAGGCTGACGCTGCCGGTATTCGCTGCCAGCGTGCCAACGCTGTTCGATCCGGTCGTGGGGCCGGTCAACGTGTAGGTGGCGCCTGAACCGAGCAGGTCGAGAATGGTGACGCTGATCGCCTGGCTTTGGGTAACCGTGCCGGTATCGGTGAGTGCAAGCGTGGCTGCGGTCACGCCGTTGGTGCCGGCGACGGTACCAATCGTCAGCGCAGACCCGCCGTCGGTGTAATTTACGGTGCCGGCGCCGACGTTCGCCGCCAGCGTGCCAACGCTATTCGAACCGGTCAGCGTATAGACGGCGCCGCTGCCGAGCAGGTCGAGGCCGGTCGTGGCCGTGATCGCCGCCGACTGCGTCACCGTGCCGGCGGAGGACAGAACGAGGCTGCCGGTGTTGATCGCCTGATTGAGGGTGAAGGTCGGCGACGTGATATTGACCAGCATGTTGGCCGGTGTTGGAATCGTACTGGTTCCCCGCGCCGTCGCGAAATCGCTTGTTACCGTCGAGAGCTGGGTCGATGACGATGCTGCATTCTGCGCGACATAGGTCTCGTAGATATTGAGGCCGGCTACCGATCCGCTGGCGCCTTCCTGGAACACGATGCCGCCGCTCGCGCCGCTGCCCACGTAAACAATGAGCTGGCTGCCCGCAGCGAGCCCGGAACTCAGCGCAAAGCTGTATTGACCGTTGGCGTTGGTCTGCACGCTGGAGACCAGCGCGCTGCCGTTGACGAGGTCAAAGACGCTGACCCCGGAGCCGACGGCCACGCCGCCATAGGTCGTGTAAACCGTTCCCGAAATGCTGAACGCCGCGGGGGTCCACAGGAAATACGGGAAAGCGGTGCCCGCGCCGTTCGACCAGATCGTGTTGCTGAAACCGTTCGGCAGCGTCTGCTCGAGTGCGGTGGTCGAAGCACCCGTAATCACGATGCTCGAATTGCTGCCCGATCCGATGCCGCCCGTCGTCGGGGAGAGACTGGAATTGGTCGTCGTGTCCCAATATGAGCTCGACACTGTGGTCTTGCTGCCGGAGTTGATGCCGATCAGACCGCCGATAATCGAGCCGCCAGTCACCGTGCCGGCCGAGTAGGTGTCGGTCACCGTCGTGGTGTTGGCGCCGCTGCCGCTTTAAATCTCGCCGATGAGACCGCCGCCATCTTGATTTGTGACGGTTACCGAGCCCAGCGCGTAAGCGTTGCTTACGCTCGTTGCGCCATTTGATGTAGAGCCCAGATATCCGATAAGTCCTCCGACATACTGGTAGCCGCTCACGTTGCCGGTGGCATAGGATTGCGAAACCGTACCGTTAACGGCGTCTCCGATCAGACCGCCGATATATTCCGGATGGGTCCCGGTTCCGGTCACCGTGCCCGTTGCATAAGTCTCGTTGATGCTGCCGGCGGTGCTGACCTGATTGCTTCCGACAAGCCCGCCAACATACTTGTTACCGCTCACCGCCCCCGTCGCATAGGTGGCGATGCCGCTGCAGCTGCTGCTGCAGCCGATAGCGCCGTAATTCTGGCCGACGAGCCCGCCGACCCATTCGCTGCTGGCATAGCTGTTGTTGGCTGTGACAGCGCCGGTCGCATAAGCATCGACGATGGTGCCGTTGTTGTAGCCGGCGAGACCGCCGAGATAGGCGTAGCCGCCGCTCACCGTCGCTGAAGAATAAGTCGCGATGCCGGTGCAATTGCTCGTGCAGCCGACTGTCCCGGCACTGACAAGCCCGATCAGGCCGCCGATATACTCACTGTTAATGGTGGGATCGCCGGCTACGGCACCGGTCGTGTAGACGTTCTCGATCGTGCCCGAGCTCTGGTAGCCGACCAGGCCGCCCACATACTCGGCTCCGAGGATGCTGACGTTGGTGAGCCCGACGTTCTCGATCGTCCCCGACGTCATTGCGAACAGGCCGACGTACTCGCAGGCCGAGCACGACGGCGAATAGGGTCGATCGATGGTCAGGTTGCTGATGACGTAGCCCTGGCCGTTGAACAGGCCGGAGAAGGCGGTCGTGCCGTTGCCGACGGGGACGAAGCCCGCGCCACCGTTCCAGCCCGACGTGACGCCGGCATTGATGTTGGTGCCGAGTGCGTAATTGCCGGAGAGGTAATTCTGCATGTTTTGCAGGTCGTAGACTGAGTTCACCAGCATGTAGGACGTCAGCGTTCCCTTGCTGACATTGCTCGTATAGCTGGTCTGCGAGGCCGATGTGTATTTTGTCGTGTTGACCGTGGTGCTGCTGCCGGTCGGATTGTAATAGATCGCGACGGTTTTTGGTCCGGTCCCGCCGGATGTTGCCACCGTTGCGCCGCCGGTGAACGAGACCGTGCCGGTTCCGGTGCCGGTATTGTCGGCGTAGAGCGTCACCGCGCCGCCGCCGGTGCTGGTGATGCTCGCGCCAACGACGACGTTGTCATAAGCCGACAGCGTCAGAGCCGCGCCTGTGTTCCAGACGATCGCCGAATTGACGTCGATGCTGCCGGTGCCGGAGGTGTTGATCTCGGCTGGCGTGAGAGAGTAGGGCGTGGCGGGATTGCCAGAGGCCGAGGTCAGCAGCGTGACGCCGGTACCGCCGTTGAGCGTGGCGTCGATCTCGCTGGCGAGCGTGGCGTCGATCTGGAGGTCGGTCGGATCGAGCAGCCAGGTGCCGGCTGCACCATGTGCCGCCGACGCATTGACGGCGATGCCGGCGGTGTCGAGCGTCTCGCCCGAGGTTTCGATCGAGCCGCCATTGCCGCCGTTCGGGCCGCCCATCGCGCTGAGCGTTCCGGCGACCGTGGTTTGACCCTCCGACCAGATCACGATGTGCCCGCCATTGCCTTTGCCGGTGGCATCGGCGCGGATCACCGTCGCCAATCGACCGAGACCGATTGCGCGTCGGCGAGTGCGACGGTCGCATGCGGACCGCCGCCGATGTTGATCGCGCCGCCGCCCGCGCCGCCCGACGCATCGATCGCGGCGCCGGCCAGCGTGATATTGCTGCCGGCGAGATCGACCAGGCCGCCGCTGCCGGCGAGGCCCTTTACCGCAACGGTGCCGGAAACCCAGAGATTGCCGCTGCTGGCGACACTGACGCCGCCGCCGTTCTTGCCGTTGGCGGTGAGCTTGCCGGAGACGCTGACATCGGCGCCGCTGACCGAAACGCTGCCGCCATTGTGCTTCCTGCCGCCGTTGGCGGCGAGCCGGCCGCTGACCCTGACACTGCCGCCGGCGCCGCCGTTGATCACGATGCGACCGTTATGGCTGGCGACGCTGTTGGTGCGGATCGCGCCGGGGATGTTGATGGCGTTGCGCAGGATGTTCTGCGCCGTCGCCGCGCTCAAGAATACCGTGCCGCCGTTGGCGTTGATGCTGCCCTTGTTGCTGACCAGCGCGCCGTTGCCGTTTACGAGGTTGCCGAGCTGGCTCGACGGCACCGCGACCGAGAGAAATCCGTCGCCGGACAGATCGAGCGTCGCCTGTTCGCCGGCGCCGAGCGCCACGAAGCCGAGCCGCGCCGAGATGATGCCGTTGTTGGCGACCTGGCCGCCGAGCAGGGCGGCAAAGCCGCCGTCCGAGACGTTGATGCGGCCATTGTTGATGATTCCGGCCGAGCCGCCATTGCCATTGAAACTGTAATGGCCCGACAGGAAGTCGGAATCCTTGATGTTCAGCGTGGAGGCTGCGAACGAGCCGGCATTGACGACGCCGCTCTTTGAAATCTCGATGCCGTTCGGATTGACCAGCAGCACCGTGCCGGGCGCATTGATGGTGCCGGCGATCCACGACGGCGTCGCGCCGGTGACGCGGTTCAGCGTCGCCGACGAGGAGTTCGGCTGATTGAAATTGACGGTGTCGCCGCGGCCGACCGAAAACGAATTCCAGTTGATGATGGCCTGGCCGGTCGACTGGTTGATGTTGAGGGTGGTGGAATTGGGCTGCACGATGGTGGCGCTGCCCGCGGTCACCGTCCCCGCAGTGGGAAGCTTCTGCGACCAGGCCGGCGTGCCGGCGCCAACCAGTGCCACGACCGCCGCCGCCCTGCCAAGCTGCAGGGCGTAACGGCTCGAACGCCATACACTCAATTCCCGGCTCGACATGCCGGCTCACTCTGTACGATACCCATCGCCCTGTCTTTCACGGCCGGCGCCGTTGATCGGCACTCGGCTGGTCTGAGCGGCCGCAGCCGGAGACAAATTTTCTTTTAGAGGTTTATGCAGCTTTTTAAACAAAAAATAACCACGTGCACGCTGCAACGGCCGGTTGTAATTGCTGATTTAAAAGGAGTTTTCCGGGGTTCGGATTAGGCATAGTTCGATAATTTCGCGGCCCCGGCAGCAACTTTGGATTGAAATTTCGAACGTCTCCGGCAATCGGTTGAGCGATGTCGCTCGTTAAGGCCGCTTCCGGCTGCGACGCGGGTCGATAGCCGAAACGGTTCCCTTTCGGGAACCGGCGCCACGTGTTCGACCGCCGATCATCCGCGATCAGTTCGTCAGCCACGCCATGGCGCGCGCTGCGATATCCGGAGATTCAGGGGCACCGAAAACGGCGGCGAACGGGGTCGACGGCACGGGCAGGGCGGCCGATTTCATGGCGGCAGGCCAAGTCGTGGCGCGTCGTCGTTGGCGCATTCGCCTTGGCTCCGGTCAATGACCGGAGCCGTTCAGTATTCGCGAAAAAACGGCGCGGTTGAATGCAGCGGCCGTCCACCGAACGCGGTCAGAACTTTCCCTTATCGATCTTGGCGACGTCGGGAGAGTCGCGATCGGCGATATAGTTGATCAGCAGCTTCGGCGGCCCCTTCGGCTCCGGCGAGGTGGTCTCCTTGCCTTCGTGCTGCATCTGGTATTTGACGCCGTCGAGGACCAGACGGACCGCGCCCTTCTTGTCATCCTCGCCGGAGAACAGCACCACGGTGTTGGGGCCGACCGGAATGCCGGCGCGTGTGGTGTCCTTGTTCCAGCTGAAGCCGGCGAAGTAGCGCTCGAGCCGCGTCCCGGCCGCGATCATCGCGTTGGGGTCGGTCTTGTCATTGGGGGCATCTTCGCCCCAGATCACGTTGACCTGGATCAGCTTCTTGGAGGCGTAGCCGAAGATGTAGGCGATCACGGCCGGTCCCGGCCCGGGATCCAGCGAGGCGACGTGCACGGTCAGCACGGTAGTGCCTTCGACGGCGTTGACGGCGCTGCTGATGTCCGCCGGCTTGACGCCGAGCGTCTTGCCGGCAACGGCGCGCACTTCCTGCTCGGTCATGCCGAAATGCGCCTCGCGAAAGCCGTTTACCTCGTATTTCGGCAGGCCCTGCGCCGACGCGGCGGCGCCCGAAACAGCCAGCAGGATGGCCGCGCCGAACGCCAGCGCGACATTGAAACGCGCGGCATCGCCTCGCCGCGAGGCGGATCCGGTCGCGCTGCCGCGCACGTCCGGCTTCAACTTGCAGCGGTACGCCGTGCGAAGCATTCCTGTCAGGGTTGCAAACTGCATTCCATTGCCCTTCCGATTTCAAGTCTTGTCGCCGCAGTTCGCTACACCACTCGGCCGGCCTCCGACAGCCTTTTGTTCAATTCGACCCCGTCGCCGGCTCGCAGCCATCGCTTCCATGGCATGAAGCGACGTTGCCTCGCATCCGATGACTGGCGGGAACCCGCGGTTTCGCTAAAAGGGTGCGCTATTTCGACCACACTCGCCGAAGATTTCGCAGCCCGGCGCGACATTGGCGCAAACCGCGACATCTGGGGATATAGAGTGCCGGCGGATATGTTAGGCCGGGCGGGGGCATTTCAGACTTGATTCTCCGGGACTGGGGCGAGTTGTCAGTGGATCGGTGTTGGAGATCATTCGGCCTGTGCGCGGCGCTGTGGCTGTCGCTCGGTGCGTCGGCCTGGGCCCAGACGGTGCCGGCGCCGAGCCAGGTGGCGCCGCCGGTGATCGCGCCGCCGAGCGGCGGCGGTCACATCGCCATCCCGCAGGTGCCGGCCGGGGCGCAGGTTCCCGAACAGGCCAAAAAGCTCACCTTCAAATTGCTCGGCTTCGACATCCAGGGCGAGTTCGAGGAACTCGCAGCGCCATTCAAGGCGATCGCCGCGCCGCTGGTCGGCCGGCGCGTAACGGTCGCCGATATCTTCGTGATCGCCGACAAGCTGCAGCAGATCTACGTCAATGCCGGCTATCCCCTGGTGCGCGTCGTCATCCCGTCGCAGGAATTCGAAGGCAGCGCCCGCATCAAGCTGCGCGTCATCGACGGTTTCGTCGAGCGCCTGGATCTGGATGCGCTCGCCGCTCCGGTGCGCGGACGCGTCGCGGCGGTGCTGGCGCCGCTGCAGCGCAAGACCCATCTGAAGCAGGCCGAACTGGAACGGCGGCTGCTGATCGCCGGCGAGGCGCCGGGCCTGGTGCTCAATGCGACGTTCGCGGCCGGCAAGGAAGTCGGCGGCTCGGTGCTGGTATTGACCGGTCGCTATCGTGCGGTTTCGGCCAGCCTCTATATCGACAATGACATGCCCGTCGTGTTCGGCACCGGGCAGGCCGTCGGCACCGTCAGCTTCAACAGCCTGCTCGGGCTCGGCGAACAGTTCACGCTATCGGCCGCAGGCCTGCCCGACAGTGACTTCATCACGGAATTTCCCACCCGACGCTACCTGAGCGGTTCGGGATTCGTCCCGCTCGGAATCGACGGCTGGAAATTGGAATTCGGCGGCACCGACGGCATCACCACGCCGCGTGTCGATCCGAGCGTGGCGACCAAGGGCCTGTACAACGAGGGCTACGCCAAGATCTCCTACGAGGCGGTCAAGGCGCGCGATTTCGAACTGACATTGAACGAACGGCTCGATGCGGCCAACGAAGAAATCGAGACGCTGCTGGTCTCGCCGGCGGCGGCGCTGAGTTCGGACCGGGTGCGGGCGCTGCGCAGCGGCATCGACGGCGTCTGGCGGCTGCGCGAGAGCGGCACCACGGTGATATTCGGCGGCGACTATTCGCACGGGCTGGACGCGCTCGGCGCGCGGACCGCGGCGGAGGCCACGGTGCTGCTGCCGCTTTCCCGCCAGGGTGCCGATGCGGTGTTCGACAAGGTCAATGGCCACATCGAGATCGACCAGAACCTGCCGCAGGACTTCGTCGCCACGGTCTCGGCCGCCGGACAGGATTCCTTCGGCCGGGCCATGCTGACATCGGAGATGTACGACATCGACGGGGCCAAGCTGTTGTCTGGATTTACCGCGGGCTCGCTTCCCGGCGACACCGACTGGGTGGTGCGCGGAGAACTTGGCCGGCCGTTCGCGGTTCCGATCCAGTCGGCCACGCTGACCATCACGCCCTACGTCTTCGCGGCCTATGGCGAACGCATCCTGGAAGATCCCACTGTGCTCGAGGTTGGCGACGTGCATGCCCAGAACTACGGCATCGGCTCCCGCTTCAACCTTCCGGCCTGGCTGACCAGCGTGCCCAGCAGCTACGCCTTCGTCGAGTGGAGCCATCGCACCACCAACGAGGCCGCATTGAATGGCGACCGGATTTTCGCCGGCCTGCTGCTGCAATATTGAGGCTCGACCGGCGGCAAGGATTCGTTGACCATTAGCGAATGGTTGATCGATCGATCCAATCTTAGCAAATCGCTTGTGCGGTTGTATGCCAAGGTGCGGAAATCTGTCGGGCGGACGATGCCAAGTTAACGCGCCGCGAAATGCCGCCGACTTAATCCAGACCCCGCAGCACGGGGACGAAGATCGGTCGTTCAAGACCGCCAGGCGCCCCGCTGCGGGGGCGTCAGATGTTGAAATTCCATTCCGCGCCGTGGAGACCGGCGTTGTCCGCGATCCTGTTCGGTCTCGGCCTGCTGTCCGGCGCGCAAAGTTGCCACGCTGGCGAACGCGATGCGGCTTCTTATGAACCCTCCGCGATGCAAGGTCTCGCGCTCGCGGCCTTGATGCCCTTCGAAAGCCTGCCCTCAGGCGATTCTTCCCCGGAGCCGTTCGGCGCAGCAAGCTCCACGCCCCTGACGGGCGGGCTGCAGCACAAGTGGAGCATGGTGAAGAAAAAGTTGCCGCGTCAGCGCAGAACCCTGATGCGATGCCGCGCCAATGCCGAGGGCTGCCCGCCGGCGGCGCAACGCTTTCTCGCCGTCCTGGACCGGGCGATGCTGCAGCAAGGCCGGGGCCGCATCGCGGAAATCAACCGCGCGATCAACCTCGACATCAGGCCGGTGGATGACATGACGCAATATGGCGTCGCCGACCTGTGGGCGACGCCGCTGATGACGTTCGCGTCAAACGCGGGAGATTGCGAGGATTACGCCATCGCCAAATATGTCGCCCTGCAGGAAGTCGGAATAGCCGACGAGGACCTCAGGCTGGTCGTGGTGCATGATCGCGACAGCAACGAGTATCACGCCGTGGCGGCGGTTCGCTACGACGGCCGCTGGCTCATTCTCGACAACCGTACCCTGGAAATCCGGCGGGACGCCGATATCGCCGCGTTCGACCCGCTGTTCGTCCTTGACCAGCAGGGCGTCAAGCGCATCGTCGCCGCGGCGCCGAAGCCTGCGAACCTGATGGTGAGCGCGGGCCCGGCCGCGGTCGAACCGTCGTTTTCGTCGGGCTGGCCGGCGACGCCGCTGCTGCTGTGACGGCCTGCGCGGATGGTTAAATCTGTCGTGGCTGTGCCGTCGTCGTCCGGCCTGGCCGGACGAACCAGCAATCTCTGGCGCTGGTGATTCAATCGAACGGCCGCGGCATACCCGATACCGGCCGGTCGCGGCGGCTTGGTTAATCCGTGGTAGCCGCGACAGGCGAAATGAAGCCGGTGTCGCGGCCGAGTCCTTCAAATTTGACGCGTATTCAAATCATATCGAATACAAAAAAGATTGGATGGCGCGATGAAACATCGAGAATTGATTCCGGTTGCGGCTGCCTGCGGGCAGGCTGCGGCGATCGCGCAGCCGCGCGGCTTGTTCGAACTCGGTTTCGGCTTTCCCTGGTTTGCCGGCGCCATGCTGGCTTTCGAATCCCTTGAAGTGATCCGGCTTCGGCTGGCAATGCTTTCTACCGGTGACGATGCTGCCGACGAGGAAGCCCGCCTGATGGTGAGCGAGAAGGTCGATGCGATGTTCGAGGCGGGCGCGAGCCTGATGGCGGGCGCCTCGGCGGCCACCGTGATCGGCCGCTATCGCGAACATGTCGCCGCCAACACCAGGCGGCTTTCGGCCCGTTAGAATCAGCGCAGCATGATCCAGGCTGGGGCATGGTCGCTGGCGCCATCCTCGGACCGGGCCTTGCGGTCGACCCCGGCCCTGGTCAGGCGCGGCGCCAGCGCCGGGCTCAGCAACAGGTGATCGAGCCGCAGGCCGGCGTCGCGCGGCCAGCGGTTTCGCTTGTAGTCCCAGAACGTGAACATCGGCTTGGCCGGATGCAAGGTCCGGATCGCATCGCTCCAGCCTTGCGCCAGCAGCGCGCCGAAGGCGGCGCGGCTTTCAGGCTGGATCAGCGCATCGCGGTCCCATGATCGCGTCGGATAGATATCCAGCGCGGTCGGCGCGACATTGTAGTCGCCCGCCAGCACCACCGGCACGTCCTGATTAAGCAATTTTTTGGCATGCGCCCGCAGCCGCCTGAGCCACTGCAGCTTGCTGTCGAATTTCGGGCCCGGCTGCGGATTGCCGTTCGGCGCATAAAGGCTGGCGATCACGATGCCGCGGACGGCGGCTTCGATATAACGCGCCTCGCGATCGCCGGGGTCGCCCGGCAACGCCGTCCTGATCAGCACCGGATCGGCCTTGCGCGCCAGGATGGCAACGCCGTTCCAGCTTTTTTGTCCGCGCCAGACCGCGCCGTAGCCGGCCCGGCCGATCGCGGCCTGCGGGAAATCGGCATCGGGCGCCTTCAACTCCTGCAGGCAGACCACATCGGGCCTGGCCTGCCGCAGCCAGTCCAGCAGGTTGGGCAGGCGCCGGTTGACATTGTTGATGTTGAAGGTGGCGATCTTCATGGGCAGAGTGAGTTCGTCGCTCGACAAAACAACCGGAGGTCAAATGCCCAGATCAGGTCTCGCCATTGTCGCACTGGCGCTTGGATTTTCCACCACCGCCCATGCACAGACCCTGACCGCCGAGCAGCAGGCGGCATGCAAGGCGGACTACCAGAAGTACTGCAAGGGCACCATCCCCGGCGGCGGCCGCATCATCGCCTGTCTGAACAAGCAGGGTGACCAGATCAGCGCCGCCTGCCGCAAGGTGGTCGACGCCGCCCAGGCAAAATAGCGGGCCGCTAGCCGGCCGCGGCACCGCGGTCGGTGGCCGGCTCGGCGCCGCCCTTGTAGATCCGCGCATAGCGCGGGCCGAGGCTGGTCAGCACCTCATAGCCGATGGTGCCGAAATGATGGGCGAGTTCGTCGACGGTGATACCCTCGCCAATCAGCGTCACCAGATGGCCGCGCCGCGCGGCGTTGTTCTCGAGGTCGGTGATGTCGACCGCCATCAGGTCCATCGAGATCCGCCCCGCCACCGGGCAGCGCCTGCCGGCGACCACGACCTCGGCGCCGCGGGTGCCGTCGTTGCTGCTGCCGGCGCGAAAATATCCGTCGGCATAGCCGGCCGTTACGATCGCCAGCCGGGTCGGCCGGCGCGCGGTCCAGGTCCCGCCATAGCCGACGCTTTCGCCCTTCTCGACATTGCGGATCTGCGCGATGCGGGCCTTCAGTTCGATGACCGGCTGCATCGGATTGTCGGCTTCCGGCGTCGGATTGATGCCGTAGAGCGCCGCCCCAGGCCGCACCAGATCGAACTGGAAGGGGGCGCCGAGGAAAACGCCGGAGGAGTTCGACAGCGAGGCCGGCACGCCGGAAAACAGGCTGGCGATCTCGCGGAAGGTTGCAAGCTGCCTGGCATTGAGCGGATGATTGAGGGTTTCGGCGCAGGCGAGGTGGCTCATGACCAGGGTGACGCCATGGTCGCCGGCATTGATCCTCGGAATGATGCCCTGCGCCTCCACCACGCTCAGTCCGAGCCGGTTCATGCCGGTGTCGATGTGGATGGCGACGCCGCCGCTCCAGCCGGAACGCCGGCAGAACACGTCCCATTCGGCGAGTTCGTTGAGATCGCCGATCACGGGCCGGGCGTCGATCCTGGCAAAAGCATCGCCGCAATTCTGGAAAAAACCGTCGAGCACATAGATCGCCGCGGACGGCACCGCGGCGCGGGCGGCACCGGCTTCGTCCAGCGTGGCCACGAAGAAGGTCTTGCACCCGGCGCCGGCCAGCGCCCGGGCGACCGGCTCGAGCCCGCAGCCATAGGCGTCGGCCTTGATCACGCCGGCGCATTCGGCGGGTACCGCCGCTTTCTCGAGCTTGCGCCAGTTGGCGACGATGGCGTCGAGATCGACGGTGAGCACCCCGGTCGCGGCGGCGGTCGCCGCGGCGAATGCCGCAGCCGCGTTGGCTTCCGGCGAGAGCAGGGAGCCGGCCGGAACAGGTTTTGCCTCGGAGACGATGTTCATGCGGCGGTTTTACGCGCGCGGCGGCGGCGGTTCAACCGTGCCGCGGCCGGGGTCAGAGCCGGTCCGGCAGATGGCCGTCCTGCGCCAGGTCGCTGAACCGGGTGAACTGGCCCTCGAACTGCAGCTCGACGGTGCCGGTCGGGCCATGGCGCTGCTTGCCGATGATGACTTCGGCCTTGCCGTGCACCAGCGACATGTCGAGCTGCCATTTTTCGTATTCCGGGGTGCCGACGCGGGGTTCCTTGTTGGCGAGGTAATATTCCTCGCGAAACACGAACATCACGACGTCGGCGTCCTGCTCGATCGAGCCGGATTCGCGCAGGTCCGACAATTGCGGGCGCTTGTCGTCGCGGCTTTCGACCTGCCGCGACAGCTGCGACAGCGCGATGATCGGCACGTTCAGTTCCTTGGCCAGCGCCTTCAGGCTGGTGGTGATCTCGGTGACCTCCTGGACGCGGTTGTCGTTGCCGCGCTTGCCGGAGCCCTGCAGCAGCTGGATGTAGTCGACCACGATCAGGTCGAGGCCTTTCTGCCGCTTCAGCCTGCGGGCGCGCGCGGTCAGTTGCGAGATCGACAGGCCGCCGGTTTCGTCGACATAGAGCGGCAGCGACTGCAATTCGATGGAATAATCGCGGATCTTCTCGAAGTCGAGCTCGCTGATGCCGCCGCGGCGGATGGTGCTCGAGGCGATGCTGGTCTGCTCGGCGAGAATACGGGTGGCGAGCTGTTCGGCGGACATTTCGCAGGAGAAGAAGCCGACGATGCCGCCATTGACCGACTTCATGGTGCCGTCGGCCTGAACTTCGGCACGATGCGCCTTGGCCACATTGTAGGCGATGTTGGTGGCGAGCGCGGTCTTGCCCATGCCGGGACGGCCGGCGACGATGATCAGATCGGAGGGCTGCAGGCCGCCCATCTTGTTGTCGAGATCGCGCAGGCCGGTGGCAATGCCGGACAGCTTGCCGTCGCGCTGAAAGGCCTTGGCCGCCATGTCGACGGCGATGGTGAGGGCCTGGGCGAAGCGCTGGAAGCCGCCGTCATAGCGGCCGGATTCGGCCAGTTCGTACAGCCGGCGCTCGGCGTCCTCGATCTGCGCCCGCGGCGCGAAATCCACCGGCGCGTCGAAGGCGACATTGACCATGTCCTCGCCGATCCGGATCAGGTCGCGGCGCAGCGCCAGTTCGTAGATGGTTCGCCCGTAGTCCTGGGCATTGATGATGGTGGTCGCTTCGGCGGCGAGCCGGGCGAGGTATTGCCCGACCGTCATGCCGCCGATGTCGGTGTCGGCCGGCACGAAGGTCTTCAGCGTGACCGGGGTCGCGACCTTGCCCATCCGGATCAGGCTGCCGGCGGTCTCGAAGATGGTCTGGTGGATCGGCTCGAAGAAGTGTTTCGGCTCCAGAAAATCCGATACCCGGTAAAAGGCGTCGTTGTTGACCAGGATGGCGCCCAGCAGGCTTTGTTCGGCCTCGATATTGTGCGGTGCGCTCCGATAGGCCGGAGTTCCCGGATCGGGCGCGAGCTTGAGAACGTTCGAATCAAATGGGGCCATGGTTTTTGAGTGTTCTCGGAATCGTGTCGTTCTTGGGATTGCGGGATGCGGGGCGCGAATAAAGCGCTTCTGCCGTCGAAAGCGAAAGCGAAAGCTCGGTGCTTATGCACCGTTCATTAAAATGTGGATGATTGGCAGCCCCGTCCTGCGCGATGCTTGACGGGTTTCGGGCAGGGCGCCGGGGCGGCCGGCCGAGGAGCCGAGGCAAAACCCGCAAAAGCCCATCGCGGGGCGTGAACCTTTCGCCGCGCCGGGCACACCCACCTCACAAGGTGGCGACGGCCCCGAAAGCCCGCAGGTCCTGGCGCTGATCAGATCAGAAGCAGGTAGATCAGCGCAATCAGCGCGGCCCCGACGCCGGCGGCGATCAGGGCGTAGTCGGTGCCGATGCCGTCGCGCGGATCGAACGATGGTTGGCGGGTTTTCTCGGCCATGACGCGAGGCTAGGACCGGCCGGCCGGACCTTCTGTGAAGCAGGTCACATCTGAGGGGTTTTCTTTACGGGATGGTCAGGGGAACCGGTCGACGATCTGCGGATTGATCACAGCCCGGTTTCTTGGACCGGCAAGGAACAGGCGATGGCCCAGCAAATCCAGTCACGGCGCTCGGGATCCGGCGAAAGCCTGTGGTTGTCGATGCTGGTCGATACGATGGAAGCCATTTCCCTCGAAAAAGGCATGGTCGAGAGGGGCTTGCGCCGCCAAGCCACGGCGGTACCGAATGACCGCTTGGCCGCCTTGCGCCGGCAGCTGGCGGGGCCGGCGGCGCCGTGCCATCAGGCTCTCTCGCCGTTCACTGCGAAACTAGACCGTCCTATTCACCGGCGATCTGCAGCCGCGGGCGGTTGCCGCGCTCGATCCCGCGCAGTTTGGCCTCTTCACGGGCGATGTAGTCCCGCGTCATCGGCACCACGCCCTGGCGCTTGGTCAGCTGGATCTGGAAATTCATCAGGTTCTGCTTGCGGAACGACATTTCCGAGCATGCCAGGTAGAATTCCCACATCCGCGCGAAGCGCTGGTCATAGAGCTGCACGGCTTCCTCGCGCCGCGCCATGAACCGCTCCCGCCACGCTTTCAGGGTTTCGGCATAATGCAGCCGCAGGATCTCGATATCGCATACCAAAAGCCCGGCCCGCTCGATGGCGGGCATGACCTCGGAAAGCGCCGGGATGTAGCCGCCGGGAAAGATGTATTTGGCGATCCAGGGATTGGTGGCGTCGGGTCCGTCGGAACGGCCAATCGAATGCAGCATCATGACGCCGTCTTCGGTGAGAAGCTCGGCGCAGCGCCTGAAATAGGTCTCGTAGAAGTCGACGCCGACATGCTCGAACATGCCGACCGACACGATGCGGTCGAACGGGCCTGAGATGTCGCGATAATCCTCGAGGAAGAACTTTGCCGACCGGGCCAGATTTTTCTCCGCCGCGCGGGCGTTCGAGACCTGCAATTGTTCGGTCGACAGCGTGACCCCGGTGACGGCGGCGCCGGTCATTTCGGCCAGGTACAGGCCAAGGCCGCCCCAGCCCGAGCCGATATCGAGCACGCGGCTGCCGGGGTCGATCAAGAGCTTCGCGGCAAGATGCCGTTTCTTGGCGAGCTGGGCGTCGTCGAGCGTCGCCTCCGGCGTCTCGAAATAAGCGCAGCTGTATTGCTTGTCGGCGTCGAGGAACAGCGAGTAGAGCCGGCCGTCGAGGTCGTAATGATGCGCCACATTGTGCTTCGAGCGGCCCCGCGGATTGAACTGCTGGGCATGCCTGACCAGGTAACGCACCCACCACTGCAGCTTGGCCCAGCGCGGCAATATTTCGGGTTGATCCAGCAGGATTGCCAGCACGTCGGCGATCGAGCCGCGCTCGACCACGAAGCTGCCATCCATGTAGATTTCGCCCAACCCAAGCTCGGGGTTGAGCAGGATCCGGCGTTCGGCCTCGGAGGTCAGAAATCGCACGGCAACCGGTTCGCCGGTTCCGTCGCCACAGCTGAATTTTGCTCCGCTCGCGGTCGTGAACGTCATCGCGCCGCGGCGGATGAACTGGTTCAGGAAATAACGCAACAAGCGGTCCATCGAAACCACCAGAAAAGCGATCCCGGAGCAGCAACTACGATCAGCCCGTGGGCGCCCGCCGAGCAAAAGATCTTCCGGGAAAGACCGCTTCCGGTTCCCGGGCGCCTTGAAGAGATCATAATCATGATGGTCGGTGCGCGCTAGTGTCTGGTAGACAAAGCGGATATCCGCAAACGTCGGGTCCGGCCCGTGGCGCCATATGTGCGCTTCCATTCGCGGCATAATCGGCTAAAAGGTGACCGCCGCGATAAGTGTCGAGATCAGGACGCAGGAGGCGGTTTCCGCATCTGGAGAATAAGAATGTTGAGCCGAGCGCTCAGTTCAGCGACGGTGATGCTTCTGATCGGCTGTTTTGCGGCGACCCAGGCGCATGCGCAGGCGCAAAATCTCGAGGCCGGCAAGAGCCCGTCCCAGATTTTTGCCGGCACTTGCACGGCCTGCCACAAGAGCCCGCGGGGTCTATTGAAGACCGTGCCCGCCGGCTCGCTTACGGGCTTTCTGCGCCAGCATTATACCACCAGCAGCGACATGGCCTCGCTGCTCAGTGCCTTCCTGGTGTCCAACGGGGCTGCCGATACGCGCTACCAGGCCAAGCCGGACAAGGAAGCCAAGCCGGAGGCCAGGCCCCCTGCTGCGGCCGAGCAAGCCGAACGCCAGGGTCGCAGGCTGCGCACCGCGTTGCCGTCGTCGGAGCCGGCCAGGCCCGGTGCGGAGCCGCAACAGGCGGCAAAGCCCGATGCCGATGGGGTGATGCCGGAGCAGGCCGAGCCCGGACACAGGGGCCGAGCCGCCAGGCGGCTGGCGCGCCCCGGGGAGGCGCCGGACCTCGCCAGGCCGTCGGACGCCGGGGCGCCGGCCCAGGCGGCGAGCGAGCGCGGCCCCGATGGCCGCAAATCGGCGGCCAAGCAGCGTTTGAGCAAGCGGGGCAGGCCTGGCGCCGAGGAGTCGCCGAGAACGGACGCCGCCAAATCGGAAGCAGCCAAGCCGGACACCGCCAAATCCGATGCCGCCAAGGACGAGCCGTCAAGCAGCGAGGCCGTCAGGGAAGACAAGCCCGCCAGCGAAACGGCCAAGGACTCCGTGAGCAAGCCCGAGGCCGACAAACCGCCGGGCGAGGCCAAGTCGGAAGCCGCCAGGGTCGATGCACCGAAGCAGACCGGAGGCGGTGAAACCCGGACCGATCCCGTTCCCGCGGTCACGCCGGCGCCGGCAGCCGCTCCGGCCGCCTCCGCGGCGGTTTCCACCGCGATACCGGAGCGGAGTCCGGCCGCGGCGCCGCCTGCCGCGGTGCCGGCGCCGCCCCCTGCCTCGCAGGCTTCAGCGCCGCCAACTCCGCCGGTCGCCGCCGCCGGAACGCCGGCGCCGCCGATCTCTCAATAGGATCCCAGGCCCGGCCTGATGGCCGGGCCCGGGCAGGCCGCCTTCGATGCGGAACGGCCGCGTTACGCGTCGGAAGCCGAATCCTGCTGCGGCTCGCCGTCGTCGCGGCGCGCTTCCGGGTCGAAGAATTCGCCGGCCGCGGCGAGCGCCTCGGCGGCCGCATCCTGATCTTCCTGACGGGTGCTGATGTCCTCGCCGCGGTTGATGCGCTCGGCCTCATCGGCGCTTCGCGCGACCGTGACGCTGACGCCGACCTCGACTTCCGGATGCACGGCGATGGCGATCTTGTGCTTGCCGATGGTCTTGATCGGCGCGTCCAGCATCACCTGGCTGCGGGCAATCGTGACGCCGTCGCTCTCGAACGACGCGATGATGTCGCGAACGGTGACCGATCCGAACAACTGGCCGGTTTCGGAGGCCTGACGCAGCACCACGACGTTGCGGCCATCGATCTTTTCGGCGACTTTGGTCGCTTCGCCCTTGGCCTGCAGGTTGCGCGCTTCGAGTTCGGACTTCATGCCGTCGAACTTGGCGCGATTGTCGGCGGTGGCGCGCAGCGCCTTGCCGCGCTTCAATAGAAAGTTGCGGGCAAATCCGTCCTTGACGCGGACGACTTCGCCCATCTGGCCAAGCTTGGCGACGCGTTCCAGCAAGATGACTTCCATATTCGTTCTCCTTTTGAGGTGTGATGGGGATCTATCGGCTTACAGTCGAAGAGGTGAATTCAGGAGGCGGCGATCGGCGGCGGCCTCCCTTGCAGATAGCGCTGGCGAAATCCGAAAATGGCATCGGCAACGCCGAGAACCGCGATGGCGAGAACGGGCCAGCCGACCACCGCCACGATGGCGTAGGTGCCGCTGAGCCAGAGCGCGCGGCGTTTCAATGCCAGGGTCAACGTGTGCAGCACTGCGAATCCGGTGAGCGCGTAGGCCACCGTCAAGGCAGCGGCGACGATCTGCGCCAGGATCGCAAGCAGCCCGCCGGTGAAGCACAGCGCGATGGCGACCGACAATGCCGCGAGCGTCATCGGCGGCAGCGCCGTGCTCTTCAGGTCGGGCCAGGGACGGTGCAATCGTCCGGAGGTCGCGGTGATTTTTGCGGCGAGCCAGAGGTTGAGGGTCAGCGTCATCATGGCGACGACCTCGGCCGCCGCCGGGGCGATCGTCACCAGGGCGTCGATCAGCGGTTCGATCTCGCCGCTTGACGCGGCGTCCTGGGATTCGAAAATCCGCTCCAGGAATCGCTGCAATGCGCCGGTGATGGTCGGCCGCGTCGCTGCCAAGGGTGAGCAGGGCCGTCGTCGTGGTGAGTGCGGCAAAGCCTGCGACCCAAAGCAGGATGCGGCCGACCGGATACCATTCCAGCGCCGGCGCGACAGGCTCGGCGCCGTTGCCCGGCGCGCCGGCGCCGGTCATCGGCCGCCCCAGCAGGGCGAGATGACCGAGCCACCAGGCAGGCAGCGCGACCGTGACCGCAAAGGCGATGCAATAGGGCAGGCCGAAGATCGCGCCGAGCGCGGTGGCTGCGGCGATGCCGCCGAGGGTGGCGCTCAGCGCTCCCCATCCGAGGGCCGCCACCATCAGCGGCAGCGGCGCCAGGTAAAACAGCAGCAACGAGATCGGCGCGCCCGATACGATCGAGGCGAACATCAGCGCCGACGCAGCGCCGGCCGCCATGGCGATGAGAACAAGCGCGATCATCAGCTGTCCCGCTCCTTTCGAGCGGTTAGAGGTTCCCTTGAGAACCCCAACCATCGGCAGCCGGACGACCCGGGAGCCTTATGAAATGTTCGATCCGCGGGCCGCCGGCGCCGCGGATCGGGAAGCCTTTAGCGAATGACGTAGGGCAAGAGACCGAGGAAACGCGAGCGCTTGATGGCGCGCGCGAGTTCACGCTGCTTCTTGGCGGACACCGCGGTGATCCGGCTCGGCACGATCTTGCCGCGCTCGGACACATAGCGCATCAGCAGCTTGGAATCCTTGTAGTCGATCTTCGGCGCATTCGGACCCGTGAACGGGCAGGTCTTGCGGCGGCGGAAAAACGGACGGCGTGCACCAGCTTCAGCCATGATTCTTACTCCTCAGTCGCTGCTTCGGCATCATCGCGCGGGCGGCGCGGAGGACCGCGGTCGCCGCGGTAGCCGCCACCTTCGCGATCGCCGCGGAATCCGCCGTCGCGGTCGCCACGGAAACCGCCGCCACGGTCATCGCGGTCGCGGTCGCGGTCGGCCTTGCGCATCATCGCCGAGGGGCCTTCCTCATGTTCATCGACGCGAACGCTGAGATAGCGAATCACGTCTTCGCTGATCCGCTCCTGCCGCTCGATCTCGGCGACCGCCGCCGAAGGGGCATCGATATTCAGCAGCACGAAATGCGCCTTGCGATTCTTGTTCATGCGATAGGTGAGGGAACGCACGCCCCAGTTTTCCATCTTCACGACCTTGCCGCCGAGCTGCTCGACGATTCCGGTCATCTGGGTGGTCAATTCTTCGACCTGCTGGGTGCTCGCATCCTGGCGCGCGAGAAATACATGCTCGTAAAGAGGCATGGCTGTCCTTTCCAAGGTTGGCGCGGTTCCCGGCGGCAAGCCCTTCGAACCCTTCGGAAAGGACTCGACATGCTCAGAAGGCGGAAGCACGGGACGACGGGCCGACTGGCCCTGCCACATCAACATCGCCCAAAAGGTGAAATTGCTGAGACCGTCCGTTCAGCTCCCGGCCGGGATCCACGGATGGCGCGGTTTATACGGATTTTGGCCGTGATGGCAAGGGAAAGCGACCGGACCCGCGCCACGGAGCCCGCCCGCGAACCGGCGGCGGCTTGACACGACAGGCCCCTGCGTGTCTTTCGGCCCAACTTCAGGGGATTTCCAGCGAGTTCAGGGGCGCCATGACGGCAGCATTTACTTTTCCAGGGCAGGGTTCCCAGGCCGTCGGCATGGGCAAGGCATTGGCAGAGGCCTTTCCGGCTGCCCGCGCGGTATTCGACGAGGTGGATGCGGCGCTCGGCGAAAAGCTGACCGCCATCATCTGGGAGGGCCCGGCCGAGATCCTGCAGCTTACCGAAAACGCCCAGCCGGCATTGATGGCGGTCTCGCTCGCGACCCTGCGCGTGCTGGAGAGCGAAGCCGGCTTCTCGGTCGGACGCGACGCGGCCTTCGTTGCCGGGCATTCGCTGGGAGAATATTCCGCGCTGGCGGCCGCCGGCAGCCTCGGCATCGCCGACACCGCGCGCCTGCTGCGCGTCCGCGGCGTTGCGATGCAGAAAGCCGTGCCGGTGGGGGTCGGGGCCATGGCGGCCTTGCTGGGTCTCGATTACGAGGCGGCGGCGGCCGTGGCGAGCGAAGCCGCGCAGGGCGAAGTCTGCGAGGCCGCCAATGACAATGGCGGCGGTCAGGTCGTGGTTTCCGGCGACCGGGCTGCGGTCGAGCGAGCGCTCGAAATTGCCAAGCTCAGGGGCGCCAAGCGCGCCATGCTGCTGCCGGTATCGGCGCCATTCCATTGCCGGCTGATGCAGCCCGCGGCCGACGCGATGGCCAGGGCGCTGGCGGATGTCAGCATCCGCAGCCCGGTTTCGCCGCTGGTGTCCAATGTGCTGGCGGCACCGATTACCGATCCGGAGGAGATCCGCCGCCGGCTGGTCGAGCAGGTGACGGGAACGGTGCGCTGGCGCGAATCGGTGGCCTACATGGCAAGCCGGGGTGTGACGCGGTTTTTCGAAATCGGCGCCGGCAAGGTGCTGAGCGGATTGGTCAAGCGCATTGCCGACGGTGCCGTTGGTATTTCCGTCAGCGGCCCGAATGACCTTGCGGCTGCAAAAGACGGGCTCGCCGCCGCGCGAGCGGCCTGAGCGAGGGGGAGTCATGATGTTCGATCTGACTGGCAGAACGGCGCTCGTCACCGGCGCGACCGGCGGGATCGGCGGCGCGATCGCGCAGGCGCTGCACGCCCAGGGCGCGACGGTGGCCATTTCCGGAACCAGGCTCGAGGCGCTGCAGACGCTGGCCGGCAAGCTCGGCGAGCGGACTTATGTACTGCCCTGTAACCTCTCCGACACCGCCGAGGTCGAGGCGCTGGTGCCGTCCGCCGAAAAGGCCATGGGCCAGGTCGATATTCTGGTCGCCAACGCCGGCATCACCCGGGACAACCTTTTCGTGCAATTGCGCGACGAAGACTGGGACGATGTCATCAAGGTCAATCTGACGGCGACTTTCCGTCTGGCCCGGGCCGCCACCCGGCTGATGATGCGCAAGCGCTTCGGCCGCATCATCGCGATCACCTCGGTGGTCGGCGTCACCGGCAATCCCGGCCAGGGCAACTACACCGCAGCGAAGGCGGGGCTGATCGGCATGATCAAGACGCTCGGCGCGGAGTACGCCAAGCGCAACGTCACCGCCAACTGCATCGCCCCCGGGTTCATTGCCACGCCAATGACTGCGGCACTCAACGACAAGCAGCGCGAAACCATCCTTTCGAAGGTTCCTGCGGCCCGGCTTGGCACGCCGGAGGATATCGCGGCGGCGGCGGTCTATCTCAGCTCCAACGAGGCTGCGTATGTCACCGGGCAGACGATACATGTCAACGGCGGGATGGCCATGATTTGAGCCGGTTGGCCGGCCGCTTCGGCGAGGCACGGGACAGTTTGCGATGGCCGGTCGAGGCTTGTAGTCAAGGCTTGGGAAGTATGATAACCGAACCAGCAACGGATGGGCAAAGAACGCCATTGCAGGATTTTGAAACCCTGTATATTGGCGGTGCGGAGCCTGCCGTCGTTCGCCGGGCCCTGGTCGGCTAGGACGGGGCCAAATCAAGACGATGCACGACTGCGAAGAAAACTTAACGACCACGATGGCTCGTATTGTCTGGGGTCGGGTCCAATGGAACAAGCACGAGGTTGAACGATGAGTGAGATTGGCGAGCGGGTTAAGAAGATCGTGGTCGAACACCTCGGTGTCGAGCCCGAAAAGGTTGTCGACAACGCGAGCTTCATTGACGACCTCGGCGCCGACAGCCTCGATACCGTCGAGCTGGTGATGGCGTTCGAAGAGGAGTTCGGTTGCGAAATTCCCGACGATGCCGCGGAGACGATCTTGACCGTCGGCGATGCCACAAAATTTCTCGAAAAGAACGCGAAAAGCTGACGCCCGCACGCGGCGCTGACGAAGCCGGACGGGCCGTGGTCGCGCGGTCCACCGGCTTCTTGTTGTGGGCCGCGAATCCTGGGCTGGAGTGCTGGATATGAGGCGGGTTGTGGTCACGGGCCTCGGCATGGTTTCGCCACTCGGCTGTGGCGTCGAACCGACCTGGAAACGCATCCTCAACAGCGAGAGCGGCGCCAGGAAGATCGATACGTTCGACGTCTCGGATCTGACCAGCCGGATCGCCTGCGTGATTCCGCGGGGCGACGGCAGCGACGGCACCTTCAACCCCGACCAGTGGATGGAACCGAAGGATCAGCGCAAGGTCGACGACTTCATCATTTTCGCGATGTGCGCGGCACGCCAGGCGCTTGACGACGCCGATTGGCACCCGTCCAGCGAACCGGACCGTTGCGCCACCGGGACCATGATCGGCTCGGGGATCGGCGGCCTGTCCGGCATTGCCGACACCGCGCTGCTTCTCAAGGAACGCGGACCGCGCAAGGTCTCGCCCTTTTTCATTCCAGGCCGCCTGATCAATCTTGCCTCGGGCTACGTGTCGATCGAGCACGGCCTCAAGGGGCCCAACCATTCCGTGGTGACGGCATGTTCGACCGGCGCCCACGCGATCGGCGATGCGAGCCGCCTGATCGCGCTTGGCGATGCCGATGTGATGGTGGCGGGCGGGACCGAGTCCCCGATCTGCCGGCTGTCGATGGCGGGGTTTTGCGCGTCGCGCGCGCTGTCGACGGGGTTCAACGATACCCCGGAAAAGGCATCGCGGCCTTATGACCGCGACCGCGACGGCTTCGTGATGGGAGAAGGCGCCGGCATCGTGGTGCTCGAGGAATACGAGCATGCGAAAAGTCGCGGCGCGCGGATCTATGCGGAGGTGATCGGCTACGGCTTGTCCGGCGATGCCTATCACATCACGTCTCCGTCGCCGGACGGTGACGGCGCCTTCCGCAGCATGAGTGCGGCGATGAAACGCGCGGGAATCTCGTCTTCCGACATCGACTACATCAATGCCCACGGAACCTCGACGCAGATCGGTGACGAAATCGAACTCGGCGCGGTGGAACGGCTGCTCGGCAACGCTGCTTCCAAGGTATCGATGTCTTCGACCAAATCGTCGACCGGACACCTGCTCGGGGCGGCCGGCGCGGTCGAGACGATCTTCAGCATCCTTGCGATTCGGGACAATGTCGCGCCGCCGACCATCAACCTCGAAAACCCCTCGGTGCAGACCTCGATCGATCTGGTGCCGCTGACGCCGCGCAGGCGCGAGATCAATATCGCGCTGTCGAATTCGTTCGGGTTCGGGGGGACCAACGCGTCCGTGATCATGCAGCGCGTCGCCAACTGAGGCGGCGTACCGGGAAGAGTCCACCGTTTCGCCGCATTCGGTGATAAATCCTAGCTTTGGGCGTAGACTACTGGCCGATGCGGGACCTTCCGCCGGGCCACGATTGAACCGACAGGATTCAGGTTGCATCGATGAGTGAAAGGCCGCCCATTTCGCCACGGAGTCCGCGCGCCGCGCTGGAGCCCGAGCAGGTCCCGCCGCCGCCCAAGCGCTCGGAGCGGGCCCGCAATCCATTCGTGGTGGTCGGCAATGCCGTCATTACCATCGTGCTGGTGTTGATGATCGCCGTCGGCGGCGGATATTTCTACGGCAAACAGAAGATCGAGGCGCCGGGCCCGTTGCAGGAGGACAAGGTCGTCAACATCCCGGCGCGCGCGGGAATGACCGACATTGCCGATATCCTGCAGCGCGAAGGCGTGATCGACAATAATCGCTGGGCATTCATCGGCAGCGTGTTTGCGCTGAAGGCGCGCTCCGAACTCAAGCCCGGCGAATATCTGTTCCAGAAGAATGCCAGTCTGCGCGATGTCATCGGCACCATGGTCGATGGCAAGGTGGTGCAGCATGCCATCACGATTCCGGAAGGCCTGACCTCCGAGCAGATCGTGGCCCGGCTTTCCGACAACGATATCCTTTCCGGCACCGTCCGCGAGATACCGCGCGAGGGTACCTTGCTTCCGGAAACCTACAAATTTCCCCGCGGCACTTCCCGCGACCAGGTGATCGCGCGCATGCAGCAGACCCAGAAGCGCGTGCTGGCGGAAATCTGGGAACGCCGCAATCCCGACATTCCGGTCAAGACGCCGGAACAGCTGGTGACGCTGGCCTCGATCGTGGAAAAGGAAACCGGCAAAGCGGACGAGCGCAGCCGGGTAGCTGCGGTATTCGTCAACCGGCTGCGGCAGAAGATAAAGCTGCAATCGGATCCGACCATCATCTACGGGCTGGTCGGCGGCAAGGGAACGCTTGGGCGGCCGATCAAGCGCAGCGAAATCCTCCAGCCATCGCCCTACAACACCTATGTGGTCGACGGCCTCCCGCCTGGACCGATCGCCAATCCAGGGCGCGCCTCGCTGGAAGCCGCGGCCAATCCGGCCCGCACCCGCGACCTGTTCTTCGTCGCGGACGGCACCGGCGGCCATGCCTTTACCGAGACCTACGACCAGCACCAGAAGAACGTCGCCAGACTGCGCGCGATGGAAAAGCAGATTCAGAACGATACGGTCGAGCCGCCTGACGATCCGCCGCCGGCCGCCGCGCCGGCCGACGCCACCCCCACCGCAGCGACCACGGCCAAGCCGCCCGCACCGAAAAGGCCGGCTCGCAGCGCTCCGGCCCGGCAGGGCGCGGCGCAATCGACGGCGGCGCCGCGGGTGGTCCAGCAATAACGCGTTGCCGGCGGCCGCAAGCCGCAACCGAATTCCACTTTGCGCCAAAACGGCTTAAGGTCGCGCGGTGTTCGGCGAATCTCACGCCGCCATGATCAGGAGAATTTCATTCAATGGCGCTGTCGAGCATGACCGGCTTTGCCCGAAGCCACGGTGCCAGCGGACCGTATACGTTCGAGTGGGAACTGAAGTCGGTCAACGCCAAGGGCTTTGACCTGCGCATGCGGCTGCCGCCTGGCTGGGACGACCTTGAACTGGCGGTCAAGAAGCGCGCCGGGGAGCTGCTGTCGCGGGGCACGGTCTATGCCAATTTGAACGTCAAGCGCGCCGGCGCGGTCTCGTCGATCCGCATCAACGAAGAGGTGCTGGCCTCGATCGTGAAGGTTGCCGGCGTGCTCGCCGGCAAGATCGACGCGGTGGCGCCGAGCATCGACGGGCTGTTGGCGATCAAGGGCGTCATCGAGGTGGTCGAGCCGGAGAGCGATGAGACGGAAGACAAGGCTGCGAAGGCCGCGGCCGCCGCCTCGTTCGAACAGGCGCTCGCCGACCTCGTCGCGATGCGTCGGCGCGAGGGGACCACGCTCGGTCAAGTGCTTTCGCAAAGAATGGATGAGATCGAGCAACTGGCGAGAAGGGCCGAAGCCGCCCCCGGCCGCAAGCCCGAAGCGATCAAGGCGCGGCTTGCCGAGCAGATCGCGGCCCTGCTGGATTCTTCCGAGCGCTTCGATCCCGACCGGCTCAACCAGGAAGCCATCATGATCGCCGCCAAGGCCGACATTCGCGAAGAACTCGACCGCATCGCCTCGCACATCGCGCAGGCCCGCGAGATGATCGGCAAGGGCGGCCCGGTCGGACGGCGGCTCGATTTCCTGGCGCAGGAATTCAACCGCGAGGTCAATACCTGCTGCTCCAAGTCCAACGACATCGAACTGACCAACACCGGTCTCGAGATGAAGAACGTGGTCGAGCAATTCCGCGAACAGGTTCAGAATCTGGAGTGACGCATGACGACCGGCCACCACGGCATCGACGGGGTTGAGCGACGCGGACTGATGTTCGTGCTGTCGTCGCCGTCGGGCGCGGGAAAGACCACGCTGTCGCGGCTGCTGATCGACCGGATGCCCGGCCTGAAGATGTCGGTGTCGGCGACGACGCGGCCGATGCGGCCGGGCGAGGTCGATGGCCGCGATTATCTGTTCGTCGACAAATCGACATTCGAGGCGATGGCGGCGCGGGAAGAACTGCTTGAATGGGCCACCGTGTTCGACAATCGCTACGGCACCCCGCGCGCGCCGGTCGAAGCCGCGTTGTCGGCCGGCCAGGACGTGCTGTTCGACATCGACTGGCAGGGTACCCAGCAATTGCGGGAAAAAGCCCGGGCCGACGTCGTCAGCGTGTTCATCCTGCCGCCGTCGGCGGCCGACCTCGAGAAGCGGCTGCATACCCGTGCGCAGGATTCGGACGCGGTGATCCGCGGCCGGATGAGCCGGGCGACCCACGAATTGAGCCACTGGGCGGAATACGACTACATCGTGATCAATCACGATATCGATGAGGCGTTTGCCGAGGTGCAGTCGATCCTGAAGGCCGAGCGGCTGAAGCGCGAACGCCGCACCGGCCTGACGACCTTCGTGCGGCAGTTGCAGCGCCAGCTCGAGAAGTAGCGCGACGCTCAGCTGGCCGGGCTTCGCGCCAGCCGCGCCAGCATTTCCGCGATCCTGTCGTCCGGATCCTCCGCCGCGCGCGGCTCGCGGGGAGCGTTGGCGACGTGCGTCCGCCGGCCGGCGTGCGGGTAGCCCAATGACGATGGACGGCCGCTGTCGGCCGAATCCCAGATCGCGCGCCGGTCGCCGCGCATTCCATGCTGGCCGCGCCGGCGGGTGTTGACGAACCTGGAAATCGTGCCTGCCAGGATGCCGGCCAGCGTCAGCGCGCCGATCAGGACCATCAGCAGCGTCCGGATCGAGCCGAGCGGAGTTTCGGAGGAGTCGGCTGCGGCCATGGCAACCTCGCCGGGATCGGGCTGCCCCGCCGCCGCCGGAGCGGTTGACCCCTGAGTTGCCGCAGTTTCGGTCGGTGCCGCCGCGGACGAGTTGACGCCCGACCGATCGGGCCAGCGCCAGGCGACGACCGATCGTTGCGGGTTGGCGTCCGCTGCGCTGGCAGTCGGGTTATCGAGCGTGGCTGCCGCATTCGCACCGGCCGGCCGCGTGGCGAGGTTGATATCCGGCGCGACGGGCGGCTGAGGTCCGGTGAGTTCGGCACGGGCATTCGCGACCGAACGTGGCATCGCAGCATCGGCTTGCGGCAAGACCGGCTTTGCGGGTGGCGAAGAATTCGACGGAGCGAGCTGCGAAACCTTGTCGCGCTCGCCCTTCAAATACCAGCAATGACGTTTGGTGGCATGATCGAGGCGGTAGTACCAATGGCTGCCTTGCGGCGCGACGTCGTTCGGTCCGGCAAGGCAGGCGTCCGCCGCGGATGTTGCGCCCTGCGATGTGGTTGCAAGCGGGGCGCCGGCAACCAGGCTGGCGAAAAGGGCTGACGCGAATTTCGCGGTTCGGTTCGACATGGGCATCTCCGGCGATTACGGAACACTTCGCAAGCCCAATCTCGGCAAAGACTTGGGTCGCAATGCGCCGCAATTCCGGACAGCATGGGGCAAATTAAGGCCCACGCTCGCGCACAAGCGGCGAGGGCCGCAGTCGAATCCTGATCAGAGAACGGCCGGGCCGCGGTGTGCGCGGCGCCCGCTTGCGCGCACGCCGGGCATTCAAACGGCGGCGTGCTGCATCGAAACCCTGCGCCGCCAATTCGGACGTCCCTGCCTCAGTTCTTCAGCACGATCCGCCCGACCACCTGTCCGGCCCGCAACGCGTCGATCCATTTCTGAACCTCGCCCATCGGCTCCTCCTTCATCGGCGTCGGCTTGATCTTGCCGGAGCGCGCCAGCGCCATCAGTTCATGCGCCTCGGCCAGCGTTCCGACCATGAAGCCCTCGATCGTCATGCGCTTGTAGATCCATTGCACCATCGGCAGGCTGAAGTTGCCGCCCATCAGTCCGGAGACCACGATCTTGCCGCCACGCGCGACCGCGGCGACCGCGAAGGCCATCGACTTTTCGTTGCCGGCAAAGTCGACCACCGAGTCGAAGCCGCCTTCGGTCTCCCGGATCATGCGCTTGACCACGTCGGGCTCGGCGGGATCGTAGGCGACGTCGGCGCCGTTCTGCAGCGCCGCCTCGCGCGCCGCGGTGCTGAGATCCGCGACCGAGATCTTCTGCTTGAACATGGCTTGGGCAAAAGCCAGTCCCATCATGCCGACGCCGCCAAGGCCGATCAGCAGCAGGTTGCGCTGCCGCGGCCGGTCGACCAGGCGCTTCAAGGCGCCATAGGCGGTGACCCCGGAGCACATCAGGGTCGCGGCCTGGTTGACCGGCAAGGGATCGTAATCCAGCAGGTATTTGGCATCGGGGACCAGCACATGGCTGGCGAAACCGCCGTCGATGGCGACGCCGAGAAAACGCTGTTTGGCGCAGAGATTCTCGTCGCCGTTGCGGCAGTCGCGGCATTGGCCGCAGCCGATCCAGGGAAACACCGCCTTGCGGGTGCCGATCAGCTGCTTGGCGACATCCGGGCCGACCTCCTCGACCACCCCGGCGATCTCGTGCCCCAGCGTGAACGGCAGCGTCATGCCGCGGGTGGTATCGAGCTTCTTGCCGCCGCCGAGGTCGGCGTAGCCGTCCTGGATATGCAGGTCGGAATGACACAGCCCGCAACGCTCGATGCGGACCAGGACCTCGCTGCCTTGCGGCTTCGGCGTCTCGACGATGGTTTCACACAAGGGGGCGGCGAACTTGACCAGCGACTGGCGACGCATGAGCGTCATGGGGTTTCTCCTCAGGGAACGGGCGATTTCTCGTTTCGTATATCGGTCAATTCACGGGCCATGGCAACAAAGCCGCTGACCGGTACGGTCTCGGCGCGCCGCGTCCATTCGACCTGCGCCGCGGTCGCCAGCCGGGCCGGATCGACCGCCAGCGACTTCAGGCTTTGCCGCAGCATTTTCCGCCGCTGCCCGAACGCCGCCGCCGCCACCAGTTCGAGCGCCCGGCGGTCGCACGGCTCCGGCGCGATGCGCGGCACCAGTCGCACCACGGAGGAGGTAACCTTGGGCTGCGGCACGAACGCGGCGGGAGAAATGTCGAACAGGATCTTGGTCTCGGCGCGCCAATTCGCCAGCACGCCCAGCCGTCCATAGGCTTCGTCGTTCTCGCGCGCGACGATGCGCTCTGCCACTTCGCGCTGGAACATCAGCACCATCATGTCGTACCAGGGCGGCCACGGCTCGATCGACAGCCAGTCGACCAGCAGCGCGGTCGCAATGTTGTAGGGCAGGTTGGCGACGATCTTGGCGGGGGTGCCGCCGAGCAGCGGCCGCGGATCGAAATGCTGCGCGTCGGCACAGATGATCTGCAGCCGCCCCGGATAGTGCCTTGAAATATCCTCCAGCGCCGCCAGCGCGCGCTGGTCGCGCTCCACGGCAATGACGCGCCGCGCGCCCAACGCCAGCAAGGCGCGCGTCAGCCCGCCGGGACCCGGGCCGATCTCGACGATGGTCGCATCTTCCAGCGGCCCGGCGGCGCGCGCGATCCGTGCGGTGAGGTTGAGGTCCAGCAGGAAATTCTGTCCGAGCGACTTGCGGGCCGACAACGCGTGCCGGCGAATCACCTCGCGGAGCGGCGGCAGGTCGTCGAGCGCGCTCATGCCGGTTGCGCCGCCGCCATGCGGGCGGCGAGCCGCAATGCGGCGATCAGGCTCGACGGATTGGCCTGCCCGGTGCCGGCGATGTCGAAGGCGGTGCCGTGGTCCGGCGAGGTGCGGATGAACGGCAATCCCAGCGTGACGTTGACGGCGTCCTCGAACGCCAGCGTCTTGACCGGGATCAGCGCCTGATCGTGGTACATGCAGATCGCGCAGTCATAGGTTTTGCGCGCGGCGTCATGGAACATGGTGTCTGCGGGCAGCGGTCCCCTGATGTCGATGCCGTCGCCGCGCAGGATTTCGACCGCGGGGGCGATGATGCTGCGCTCCTCGGTGCCGAGCGAGCCGTCTTCGCCGGCGTGGGGGTTGAGCCCGGACACCGCCAGGCGCGGCGTGGCCAGCCCGAAGCGCGCCTGCAAGGCCGCGGCCACGATACGGACCGTGGTGACGATCAGGTCGCTCGACAGCCGGGCAATGGCCTCGCGCAGCGGAAGATGCACCGTCACCGGCACCACGGCGAGGGCAGGGGACCACAGCAGCATCACCGGCTGCGGCTCAAGTCCACCTTCTGCCGCGAGTTCGGCGAGAAATTCGGTGTGGCCGGGATGCCGGAAGCCGGCGCGGTAGAGCACGCTCTTGGCGATCGGATTGGTGACGACCGCGCTGGCCCGTCCGGCCAGGACATCGCCGACCGCCTGGCGAATCGAGGCCATGGCGGCGTCCGCGCTGCTGTCATCCGGCTGGCCCGGCCGCGCCGTCGCGACCCGGCCGGTCGCCACCACCGGCAGGGCGTCGGCGAACGCACCCACTGCATCCTCGGCCCGGACCTCGGCGAGCTCCACCTTGAGTCCGAGAGCTTTCGCCCTTTGGCCGATCAAGTCGCGATCGCCGAGCAGGTAGAATGCCGGCAGCCTCAGTTCATCCCGGCGCAGCCACGCCTTGATGGTGATGTCGGGCCCGATACCCGCGGGTTCGCCGGATGTCAGCGCGAGGGGTTTTGCCGGCATCAACGATATTCGATCATGGCGGCCTTGCGGATCTGCTGCAGGTAGGCTTTCGACTTCGCTTCGAATTTCTGCGCAAACATCTTGTCGCGGATTTCCTTCTTCAGCGGCGTATCCACGGTGGTCGGCTTCCTGTCGCAGAGCGCGACCATCTCGATGCCCTGTTTGGTGACCTCGGGCTCGGTCAGGTGGCCGATCGGGGTCTTGTCGAGGCCCTCGCGCACGGCAGCCGGTATATCGGCCGAGGTTTTCGTCACCGCCTCGCGGATCGCGGCATTGGGCATGGTCTTGAAGAAAGCGTTGGCCTGATCGCAGCTCAGCACGCGATCGCGCAGCACCTCGGCTTCCTTGCGTCTAGCCTCGATCACGGCCGGCGGGGAGCCGTGCGGGACCACCAGGATGATCGGCTGCATCTTGTATTCGAAACTTTCGGTCTGCGGCTTCTCGTCCTTCTCCTCGCCTTTGACCTCGACGGCGGCCGCAACCTCCTTCTCGCCGACCTGCAGGCTTTCCTTGAAGCGTCCGCGAACCAGGCTGCCCCAGACCATCTCGGCCTTGATGCGTTGCTTCAGCGTGTCGGGTCGAATGCCCTGGCTCTCCAGCGATTTGGTGAGTTGTTCCGGGCTCAAGCGCATTCGTTGACTCATCGCGGCGAACGAGGAGTCGATATCGGATGAGGTCGGGTCGACGCCAAATTGCTTGGCTTCCTTGATCTTGACCTTCTCGTCGATCAGCTCGTTGATGACGTCCTGCCGGACGGCGGGTTTGTGGGAGGTCAGGAAGTCCAGCTTGCTGCGCTGTTCGATGTCGTAATTGGTGATGGGCTCGCCGTTGACCATGACGGCGACGGTTTGGGCGTGAGACGGTGTTCCGCAGCCCAGCAGGGCCAGGATGGCGACACATCCCAGGATGAGAGGTGAAGGGTACCGAAAACATTTGGTCGTCATGATCATGTTCGCTATCTCGACCGATCGAAGTGAATCCGCGTCCGCGACCCGTGCGGCGGCATCGCGCCGGCGCCGGGTCTACTGGATGCCGGCTCCGGTCGCTGACCCCGTCGTGGAGGCGAGGGTCCGCAGGCCCAGCTGCAGCATAAAAGCGTGGCTGAGCTGTGACGGCACGGTGGGGGTGGCGTAGGTGTAGGAGGTGACGTAGTTGGCCGCCAGCACGAAGCAGTCGTCCACATAGCCGGCGCCCACGACATATGAGTTGATCTGGTTGGCGACCAGATCGTATCGGGCAGACCCGGTCACCACCCAGTTGGCGGCCACCTTGAACGAAGCGCTGGTGAGGATTCCTTCCCGTCGGGTCAGATATCCGAGGTCCGGCTGCGGCGCATAGTCGCCATACATCAGGCTGAACGACCAGCGGTCGAAGTTGGCGCGGCCCTCGGCCTCGAAGCGCTGGACGCTCCCGGTGGCCTGGTCGAGCCGGGCGCGGGTGCTGAAGGTGTAGGTCCGGTTCGGCGAATAGCTGAGGCTGGCGACGTAATCCGATACCGTGTTCTGCAGGCCGGAATCGACCGCGGTATTGGTCACGTCGGCGACCGCGAAAGAGTTCAGGCCGAACAGCTGGTAGGACTGCCCGAACACCGCGGTGACCGAGCCGCCGCGGTCGAATTGGGTGGTCGCCTGCACGCCGACATTGGCGCGGCCGCCGCCTTCCTCGCGGTCATAGCCGGAGAACTTGTCGACGCTGAACAGGTTGCTGGTGTCGAAGGTCATGCTCTGGGCGTCTTCGTTGGGAAGCTTGCCGGCATCGGGTTCGTTGGGACGGGCGATCACTTGCACGATCGGTTCGACGGTCGTGGTGCCCCAGGGCTGCACGTTGATGAAGGGGTAGCGGTATTCCAGCCCGACCGTGGGCATGACCTTCAGCGCCTGGGTCTCGCCGGTCGGCAGGAAGTTCGAGACGCCGGGCTGATTGGCGACCGAAGCGTCGATGGCGTCGGCGCGGACGCTGGCGAACGGCGTCCAGATCTCGCCGGCGGCATCGGTATAGGATTTGCGCCAATCCGCCTCGCCCGTCGCCCGCGTATAGGTGCCCGGCATGCCGCGCAGCAGGCAGTTCGCCTTGGTGATGGTCGCGGCCGGATCGGCCGAGGTCGGCAGACAGCTGCCGTTGGCAAGGGCCGCGGCGGTGATCGGGTCGAACGCCGCGGTGTCGCGGGTCAGGCTGGTGAAGTTGCCCTTGTAGCTGAACTCGCCGCCGAGCACCGAGTGGTTGACCACGTTGGAATAGTCGATCACCGGCGCGACCACCGGCACCTGGGACTGGTTGCCGGAAAGGCTGAGATAATAGATCGTGCGTGCATCGAAGTAGCTGCGGTTGCCGACGCCGGTCAGATAGAGCTGCGAAACCGCCTCGGTCGGCAGGCTGAGGAATGCGGCCAGCGGGTCCTTGTAGAGCGACAGCTGGTAGTCCTGCATCATCATGTAGTCGGTGAGCGCGACGCCTTCCCAACCCCAGACCCACATGTCGTTGAGCGCGAACTGGCCCTTGCTCTCGACGCCGCCGCGGAACTGGCGGTCTCCGGGCGCACCGGCGAACGCCGCCGGATCCTGCTGGTCGATGCCGTAGGCGCGGATCTGGTACGAACCATCCATCAGCCGCTGGCGGAATTCGGCCTGCAGCAGCACGCCCTGCTGGCTGGTGAAACGCGGATTGAAGGTCATGTCGTAGTCGGGCGCGATCGACCAGTAATACGGGACTTCAACGCCGTAGCCATAGCCCGACGTTTCGGTGAAGCTCGGCATCAGGAATCCCGACTTGCGTTTGACAGTCGGGTCCGGCGTGGAGAAATACGGCAGATAGGCCATCGGAACGCCGAAGAATTCGAGCTGGGCGTTCTCGAAGTACAGCATCTTGTCGATCTGGTCGTGAACGATGCGCGCGCCCTTGACCTGCCACAAGGGCGGCTTCTTGGGATCGTCCCGGCAGGGGGCGCAGGCGGTATAGACGCCGTTCTCGAACACGGTGTAGTTGCCGCTGGTGCGGTCCGCGCGGGTTGCCGCCATCCGGGTCTGGTCGGCGGTGTCGACCCGCAGCGAATCGACGAAACCGTCGCGGTAGTCGTCGCTCAGGTCCATGATGTCGGCGTAGGTGATCTTGCCGTCCGCATCGGTCATGCGGATGTTGCCTTCGGCATGAAGCCGCTTGGTCTTCTGGTCGTAGATGACCTTGTCGGCCTCGACGCTTGTCCCATTATAGAACATCTGCACGTTGCCGACCGCCGACACCCGCGAATTGTTGTAGTCGTAATCGACCTCCACCGCCTGGACCAGCATCTGCCCGTCGCTGGGAACGCGCGGGGGCTTTGGCCGCGGCGGAATCGGATTGAAGGTGAAGCCTTGCGCCGAGGCGGGGGTCGTCCAGGCGATGGCGAGCAGGTCGGCAAAAATCAGGCCGAGAACGAGGCCAAGGACCGGTCCGCTGGCGGCGGCCAGGCAGCCCCAGCAACGGCGCACGATGCTGCGCCGCCCGAACGCGGGCGTGCTTCTCTGGAGGGCGGCGCCAACAGCCACTACCCGTCCTCCTGGTACAGCAAGGCCAAAAATCCGGTGAGGCCGCCCACGCACACGGGCAACCACGCCGAAGCGATCGGATGCATCAACTCAGCCTTGCTCAAATCCTCAGTTACTTTCTGCAGAACGTAGAGCAGAAAGCCTGCTCCCACGCCACTCAAAACCATCTTTTGCACGCCGCCGAAGCGGAAGAACCGCAGGCTGACGGCTGCCGCCACCATGACCATTGCGGCGAGCAGAAACGGTTGTGCGAGAAGCTTATGGTACTGCAACCGGTACCCGGCCGTCGCGAAGCCGGAGCTTTCGGAGGACCGGATATAACTCGGAAGTTGCCAAAAGGACACAGTCTCCGGCGTGGAGAAACTGTTGCGCACCTGGGCCGGCGTCAGGCTGGTGGCGAGCACGAAACTGTCCTGGTCGACTGGCGGTCCGTCGAGGGAATAGCGCCGGACCGATTTGAACAGCCAGTGTCCGTCCTCGAGCGTGGCCTCGCGCGCTTCGATCCTGTCCTTGAACTGGAAGTTGGTATCGAATCGGAACACCGTCAGCCCGGTCAGCCGCACCCCTTGCTGTTCGCTGCGGGCGGCGTTGATGATGGCCTGGCCATCGCTGTTGACCTGATTGATCCAGAAGCCGGCGGCATCCTGGACGCCGCCGCCCGGCGTGCCGCCGAACAGCTCAGCCTCCATCTGCTTGGAGATCTCGCGCAGATTGGCGGACATCGGATTGTAGGCGGTGGTGGCCAGGACGCCGAGCACGATCGCACTCGCCAGCGCCGGCGAAATGAACTGCCATGCCGAAACCCCGGCGGCGCGCGCCACCACCAGCTCCAGGCGCCGCGACAGCGCCAGGTAGCAGGACATCGCCCCGATCAGGATGCAAAACGGCATCATCTTTTCGAGCAATTGCGGGACGCGAAACAACGATGTCTCCGCCACCATGATGGCGGATGCCGAAACCAGCCCCGATGTCTTTCGCACCATTTCGATGTAATCGACGAGCACCAGCAGCATGAAGATGCTGGCGAACACGCCGAGCGCCGCGATCACGAAGCGGCCGGCGAAATATCGCCCGAGCGTGTTGGTCAACATGCTCATGCCGTGGCCGGGCGCCGAAACAGCCGCGCCAGGCGCGCGTTCGACCTGCCAATCGCCTCCAGCAGGGCCGCGGGCGGTTCGATCACGATGCCGCCGATGATGATCCAGAGGCTGACGCCGATCGCCGCCGCCAGCATCAGATACTGAACGAGCGGGGCGAACGGCGATTTCACCGCCATGACGGAGCAGGCGAATCCCGCCATGCGCAGCGCGAACACGGCGAGGATGGAACTGCCGATCGAAAAGTTGCGGCTCTGACGCGTGGTCCGCGGCGCGCCGAGAAAGGCAAAGGTGAGGGCGGCAAACGCGAAGGGATAGATCGGCGACATGAAACGGTCATGCAGTTCGGCGCGGAACTGCCCGGGCAACTGCTTGTAGACCGGATCGTCCTGCTGCGGCGACAGCAATTCCCAGAGGTAGCGTTCGCGAATGCCCAGCGCGACGTCGTGGCCCTGATTGGAAAACTTCGACATGTCGAAGGCATAGCGGCCGAACGCCACCAGCGCGGGATCGCGTTTGCCGATTTCGAAGCGTTCGAGATTGCCGTCCTCGAGGACCAGGAACGATCCGCCGTCGTTCTTCACGATGGTGCCATGGTCCGCCACGATGCTGACGCGCTCCTTGGGATCGCGCCGGTCGTCGATGAAGATGCCGACCAGCAGGCCGCCGGGCTGCCGCTCGCGAATCCGGATGGTCAGGTTCTGGTCGAGCTGGGCGAAGTGCCCCGGCTGCAGGATGTTGGCCATGACGTCGGCGGTGATGTCGGCGTCCCACTGCTTCAGGCGGCGCATGCCGTCGGGTGCCAGATAGGCGGCGATGAAGGCAACCAGGACCGCCACCGCGATGGTTGCATAGACGAAGGGGAGGAACAGCCGGAACGGCGACAGGCCGGCGGCGTTCATCACGATGATCTCGGAGTCGGTGGCGAGCTTGGTGAGGGTATGCGAGATCGCGATCATCAGGGCGATCGGCGCGATGATCAGCACCAGCGCCGGAATCACCAGGCTGGAGAAGCCGAGAAAGGTGACGATGGTCTGGCCCTCGCTGGTCATCAGATCGATCTGGCGCAACGCCTGCGTGATCCAGATCACCCCCGTCAGGCTGACCAGAACCAGCGCAAACGACGCGAGCGTCGTGCGAAAAATATACTTGTCGATCGACCCCATCGCTATCGCACGATCCCCATCCCGCCCCCGGAACTGCTGCTTTCGACCAACCCTGACATCAGGATTCCCCGTGGTCGCGCCGCCATGACTTCCGCCGGCTCACTGTCTCACTAGCATCCCTTTGATCCGTCAACAAAATGGCTGGGCCATGGCGCCCTTATTATATGGTTAATAATTGGCGCGATGTGGCCTTATGGCCACGGCGAAGCTTGGCAGTGCCGTGGTTGAGGGCTCATAGTGGGCCAGACCACGCTCTTGACGGCAGGCATCACCGCCGAAGAGAGCATTGATGCCACCGCCCGGCGGGTTCCCGACCCGGCTACAGCCCGATTCCTGGAGGATTTGCCCATGCCCGACGCCGTCAAGGTCGGCTTCGTTCCGTTTTCCGCCGCCCCGCGCAGCATCCTGGTGGCATTTTGCGACGACTCGCTGAAATTCGGCGCTGCGACCAGCAAAGCGCTGGGAAACGCCGCCGCCATGGTGGGGCGTGCCGCGGCCACCGGCCGGTTCAAGGGAAAAAGCGGCTCGACCCTCGATATCCTGGCGCCGGAGGGCCTCAAGGCCTCGCGGCTGATCGTGGTCGGCGCCGGCAAGCCGTCGGCGATCAAGGACAAGGATTATCTCAAGCTCGGCGGTGTGGTCGCCGGCAAGCTGCGCGCCGGCGATGACGCCAACACCGTGACGATCATCGCGGAATTGCCCGATGGCGCCATGAAGCCCGACCGGGCGGCGGCGGTCGCAGCGGGCCTGCGGCTGGGGGCCTATACGTTCGACCGCTACAAGACCAGGAAGAAGGATGGCGAGGACGCCGCCTTGCGCGCCGACGTTTGGCTTGCGGTGGCCGACGTGGCGGCGGCGCGAAAGGCTTTCGCGCCGGACGCCCACATCGTCGACGGCGTCATCACCGCGCGCGACCTCGTCAACGAGCCCCCCAACGTGCTGTTCCCGGTGGAATTCGCCCGCCGCGCCGCCCAGTTGCGCAAGCTCGGCGTCGATGTCGAGATTCTCGACGTCAAGGCCATGACCAAGCTGGGAATGGGGGCGCTGCTCGGCGTCGCCCAGGGCTCCACGCAGCCCGGCCGCACCGTGATCATGCGCTGGAACGGCGGCAAGCGCGGCGAACAACCGGTGGCCTTTGTCGGCAAGGGCGTCTGCTTCGACACCGGCGGCATTTCCATCAAGGGGGCCGCCAGCATGGAGGACATGAAGGGCGACATGGGCGGCGCGGCCTGCGTGGTCGGACTGATGCATGCATTGGCCGCGCGCAAGGCCAAGCTCAATGTGGTCGGCGCCATCGGCCTGGTCGAGAACATGCCCGACGGCAACGCGCAGCGTCCCGGCGACATCGTTACATCGATGTCGGGGCAGACCATCGAGATCATCAACACCGACGCCGAAGGCCGGCTGGTGCTGGCTGACGTGCTCTGGTACGTGGCAAAGAAGTTCAAGCCGAAATTCATGGTCGATCTCGCGACCCTGACCGGCGCGATCATGGTGGCGCTCGGCACCGAATATGCCGGCCTGTTCTCCAACAACGACGAACTGGCCGAACGGCTGATGAAGGTCGGCACCGAGACCGGGGAGCGGGTCTGGCGGATGCCGCTCGGTCCGGAATACGACAAGCAGATCGATTCGCAGTTCGCCGACATGAAGAACACCGGCACCCGCAACGGCGGTTCGATCACCGCCGCGCAATTCCTGCAGCGGTTTGTCGACGATACGCCGTGGGCGCATCTCGATATCGCGGGAACCGCGATGGGCGCCCCCAAGACCGACATCAACCGCAGCTGGGGTTCGGGTTTCGGCGTCCGGCTGCTGGAGCGGCTGGTCGCGGAATATTACGAAGCCGGGAAATAGCTGAGAAATAGCCGGATCCGATGACGGAAGTTTTATTCTACCATCTGCAGAACATGACGATCGAGAGCGTCTTGCCGCCCTTGCTCGAGAAATCGCTGGAACGCGGCTGGCGGGTGGTGGTGCAGTCGACCTCGCAGGAACGCGCCGATGCGCTGGACACCCATCTGTGGACCTATCGCGACGATTCGTTCCTGCCGCATGCCACCTGGCGCGCCGGCGATGCGGCGGATCAGCCGGTCGTGCTGGCGGTGGAGGAGGGGAACCCTAATCGGGCCAATGTCAGGTTTTTGATCGACAACGCGGCTTTGCCGGCGGATTTGGACGCCTACGAGCGTCTGGTGCTGGTTTTCAACGGCGACGATGACGATGCGCTCGCCGCAGCAAGGGGCGCCTGGACCGATTGCCGGACGCGGGGGTTCGAGGTCACCTACTGGCAGGCCGACGAGCGCGGCCGCTGGCAACGGCGCGAATAGCGGTTCCCGGCAATTAATGATAATATGCGGTTTTGCACCCGGCGCTTGGACAAAGCCACGGTCGTGCCGCAAAGTGATGGTGGGACAACGGCTTAGGGCCGCAGTGGGAACCTCTTTCATCGTGCGAAACAAAACCTCTCATCGAACACCGCTGCTGGCGTTGCTGCTGCTGGCGCCGATCGTGGCGGGCTGCTCGAGCGACATGTTTTCGTCCGATCTGCTGTCGAAGGATGCGGATTGGTTTTCCCGCTCCGGCAGGCTGTTCATCAAGAACGTCTCGATTGAGACGCCGCCCCTGACCCCCAACAAGCCGATCGTGCCCGAGGATCTGGTCAGCGCCGAAGGGTTTTGCCCGGGAATGACGCCTCCCGGCGGTCCAACGGAGGCCAATGCCCTGACCGACGGCGCCGCCGCCGCGCCACCCCCGACGACGACCGGCACGGTGGCGCTCGGTCATACCGAATGCGACGTGGTGCGCGGCATCGGCGTACCCGACAGCGTCAACCTGTCCAACAATCCGCGCGGCGACCGGGTCGCGGTGATCAACTATTCGCGCGGACAGCGCGCCGGAATTTATACCTTCACGGCCGGACGCCTGACATCGATCGAGCGCGGTCCCGAGGTGGCGGAGCCGGCGAAGCCGGCAAAGCCAAAGGCGAAAAGGAAGCCGGCGCCGGCGCCGACCTGATCGCCGCCCGGCACGGCTTCGGGCCATTGTAAACCGTCTCAGCCCGCCGCTTCGTCATATTGCGAACTCGCCGCCAGCCAGGCTTCCTCGGCGCGCAGCAACGCGTTCGCCGCCGCGGCGCGCGCCTTGCCGAGCTGCGCGGCCTGTTTGGGATCGCGCTTGAACAGGTCGGGCAGCGCCAGCGCCACGTCGAGCTTGGCGATGATGCCGTTGATGCGGGCGATTTCGGCCTCGGCGTCGGAAATCTGCTGCTTCAGCGGCACCCGTTTTTCGGCCTTGCTGCGCTGCGGCTTGTCGCGGCCATTGGCGCCGCGATCGCGCGAACTGCTGCGCATGCCGCGCGCCGACAATACCATGCGGCGGTAATCGTCGAGGTCGCCGTCATAGGTCGTGACGGCATGATCGGCCACCACCCACAGCTGGTCGGCGCAGGCCTCGATCAGATAGCGGTCATGGGACACCATGATGACCGCGCCGGGAAACTCGTTGATCGCTTCCGCAAGCGCTGCGCGGCTGTCGATGTCCAGATGGTTGGTCGGCTCGTCGAGAATGATCATGTTGGGACCGAAGAACGTCGCAAGTCCCAGCAGCAGCCGGGCCTTTTCGCCGCCCGACAGACTCTTGACGGTGGTGTCGCCGGCCTTGCCCGAGAACCCGATCGCGCCGGTACGCGCGCGCACCTTGGTCTCGGGCGCGTCCGGCATCAGCTTGCGGACGTGATCGTAGGGCGAGCCGTCGAGATTGAGTTCATCGACCTGGTGCTGCGCGAAATAGCCGACCGAGAGCTTTTCGGCGCGGGTGACATGGCCGGAGAACGGCATCAGCTTGCCGGCCAGCAGCTTGACCAGCGTCGACTTGCCGTTGCCGTTGGAACCGAGCAGGGCGATGCGATCGTCGGTGTCGATGCGCAGGGTGACGCGGTTGAGCACCGGCTTTTTCGGATCGTAGCCGACCGAGACGTCGTCGACGGCGATGATCGGCGGCGACAGCATCTTGTCTGGGACCGGGAATGAAATCTCGCGCACATCCTGCGTCACCAGCGCGGTAACCGGCTTCATTCTTTCCAGCATCTTGACGCGGGACTGGGCCTGACGGGCCTTCGACGCCTTGGCCTTGAAGCGGTCGACGAAGGCCTGCAGCCGCTTGCGCTCGTCGGCCTGCCGCCTGGCATGCTTGGCATCGAGCATTTCGCGCGTCGCCCGCTGCTCCTCGAACGACGAATAGGTTCCCTTGTAGAGCGTCAGCTTGCCGCGATCGAGGTGCAGGATCTGGTCCACCGAGGTGTCGAGCAGATCGCGATCATGGCTGATCACGATCACGGTGCGAGGATAGTTCGCCAGATGATCTTCCAGCCACAGCGTGCCTTCGAGATCGAGATAGTTGGTCGGCTCGTCGAGCAGCAGAAGATCGGGCGCCGCGAACAGCGTCGCGGCGAGCGCCACGCGCATCCGCCAGCCGCCGGAAAACTCCGAACAGGACCGGGCCTGGTCGGCGGTGGAGAATCCGAGGCCGCTGAGAATCGCGGCGGCGCGGGCAGGGGCCGAATGCGCGTCGATATCGACCAGCCGGGTCTGGATGTCGGCGATCCGAGACGGATCGTGTGCCGTCTCGGCTTCATGCAGCAGCGCTTGCCGCTCCAGATCGGCCTTCAGCACCACCGCGACGAGGCTTTCCGGACCGTCCGGCGCTTCCTGGGCGAGACTGCCGACACGCCAGCGCGGAGGGATGGTGATGGTGCCGGCCTCGGTCGGCAGTTCGCCGCGGATCGCGCTGAACAGCGTCGATTTACCGACGCCGTTGCGGCCGACGAAGCCGACGCGGGCGCCGGGCACGATCTGCGCGGAGCCGTGGTCGATCAGAAGCCGTCCGGCGATCCGGATCGAGATGTCGGTGATTGAAAGCATGCGGGGTTGTCACCGGAGCCGCCGCCAAACGCAACCCGTTTGTGAGGGAAATATCATCCCCGCAGACCGGCGGATGCTCAAAAGATGCGCGGTGATCTCCGGCTTTTCTCGCGGTCGCGCAGTTCATCCATCAGCTTCTGCAGGTGCGGCGACAGCCCGGAAGAGGGGCGCAGGTTCTGCTGCAGCCGTTCCCCCACGGCATCGCAGATCGACCGGCTGGTCTTGCCATCGATCCCTTCGCTATTGTCGGTGAATCGGCTGTTCATGACTTTTCCGCTTCTTGTTCATGGCTGGGAGTCTCGCTTAACCAAGTCAGCGGCCGGCAAATTGTTTCCCGTCATACCCGGATTGGTTGTGTCCTCGTCAACAGCGGATGAAGGTCGCAGCGGTTCCGGCTGACCGGAACCGGATAAAAGCCCCGGTCGCCACCGCGCCGGGGCTCTTTGCGGTCCATATCGGGCGATTGCGATCAATAGCAGCGATTGACCAGGCGCCAACGGGGCCCCCACGGCGTTGGGACCAATCGCCGCACGTAGCAGCCGCCGTAGCCGTAGCCGTAATAATAGGCCGGTCCACCGACGTAGAAGCGCGGGCCACCCCATCCCCAGCCGCCGCCGTGCCAGCCGCCATGCCAACCGCCGTGGCCGCCCCAACCGCCATGTCCGCCAAAGGCAGAGGCGGAGGTCGGTGCCAGTGCGGCCATACCCAGCGAAGCCGCGGCAACGGCAACAAGCGAGAGTTTGCGTAACATAGTCGTCTCCTCAGGTTCGGCGCGATGGCGCCATCGGTGAATTTGACGTCCCTCGCGGCTCGTCGACGCAGCTGCCGCGCGGTCGATGGCAGCCTATCCCGGCGAAACTGAACAGACCCGGGACGATCGTTTCAGAAAGGGTTCATGTTGATGAAATCGCTGTAATTTTCGGGATGGCCGCGGTGCCGGCGGGGGCTGCGGGCGGCGCCTTGCCGGATCGCTTGCCGATCCGCGGCGGCGCCGATATAAGCGCCGCACTCCCATCAGCGCTTTCCAAGGACGAGATCATGGCGATTGAACGCACCTTTTCGATTATCAAGCCGGACGCGACCGAGCGCAATCTGACCGGCGCGATCAATGCGCTGATCGAAAAAGCCGGACTGCGAATTGTCGCCCAGAAGCGCATTCGCATGACCCGCGAACAGGCCGAGACCTTTTATGCGGTCCACAAGGCGCGGCCGTTCTTCGGCGAATTGGTGAATTTCATGATTTCCGGCCCCGTCGTCGTTCAGGTTCTCGAGGGCGAAAACGCCGTGCTCAAGCACCGCGACGTCATGGGCGCCACCGATCCTTCCAAAGCCGCCGAGGGGACGATCCGCAAGCTGCATGCCAGGTCGATCGGCGAGAACTCGGTGCACGGTTCCGATGCGGTCGAGACCGCGGCCATCGAAATTGCCCAGTTTTTTTCGGGCAACGAAATCGTCGGCTGACAGACGCGGACGTTGGCGGGCAATCCGGTCGCCAACGGCGGCCGTTGGGCCGATAGGGGTGGGCGTTGAACTTTCTATCGCAGGTCTTGGATCCCGCCAGTCTCGCCGCGGTGTTTGCGCAATTTCAGACCGACCTGCAACAACCGGCGTTCTGGCTCGCGGTCGGCAAGATCATCTGGATCAACGTGCTGTTGTCCGGCGACAATGCGCTGGTCATCGCGATGGCCTGCCGCGGTCTGCAGCCGCGGCAGCGGCTGTGGGGCATGGTGATCGGTGCCGGCATCGCGGTGGTGCTGCTGATCGTGTTTACCGGCATCGTCGCGACGCTGATGGTGCTGCCCTATCTGAAACTGGCTGGCGGCCTCGCGCTGCTCGTCGTCGCCACCCGGCTTCTGGTCCCCGAGGATGAAGGCGACGACGTTACCGCCGGCACCAGCCTCTGGCACGCCGTCCGGATTGTCGTGATCGCCGACATTGTCATGAGTCTGGACAACGTCATCGCGGTCGCGGCCGCCGCCAACGGGCAGCTGTCGCTGTTGATCCTCGGCCTTGCCATCAGCATTCCGGTCATCATCGCAGGCGCTGCGCTGATCATGGCGGTGCTCGACCGGTTTCCGATCCTGGTGTGGCTGGGGGCGACCTTGCTGGGCTGGATCGCGGGCGACGTGATCACGACCGATCCTGCGGTTCATCCCTGGCTGCAGCGGCTTCTCGACGGCCGGATCGCGCTGCAGCTCGACGGGACCTCGCTGGTCTTCGGGGCGTCGCCGCACCTCAGGCTGGACGGAGATCTGATCGAATACATCGCCTCGGTGCTGGGGGCGGCCGTGGTATTGGTGGCGGGATCGCTGTGGCGCAGAAGCCGGCTGCATCGCAGCGAACGGGCACCGCAGCCGGCGGCCGGCGCGGCGGCACAACCGTTCGATCGGTGATATCCGCGAGACTTCACCGGCCGCGTTCGCCTGGCATCGCGTCGCGCCGGGAACGCGATCTCAGCGCCGCACGATGGTCCCGGAGCGGCCGACCAGCCGTGCCAGCTGCTTGAAGCGGCTGCCGACGCGATCCGCCACCAGATCCACCAGCCGGTGTTCGAACACCAGCATCAACTTGCGGCCCGCGCTGCGAAAATGGGTTGCCGGCAACACACCGGGCCGGGCTGCCGATATCAGATGGGCGACGCGAAACGCCGCCCCGAGCAGCCGCGCCCGCTCCACCATGGCGGGAGTCAGCAGCTCGCGAATCAGCGGCGGTGGTTCGTTTTCCAGGCTGAGGCCAGCATAGCGGTAGAACACCGACAGCGCGATGAAGGCCCTGCCTTGATGGCTGACCGCGCCGAAATTTCCGTTGGTGATGAGATTGAGGGTCTGCTCGCCGCGGTAGTCGGGATGGACGCGCCATCCGATGTCCGACAACAGGCATGCGGCGTGGCGCAGCCGGCGGTCTTCGCCGGTTTCCCTCAATCTGACGATCCTGACCAGGCGATCGGTCCATCCGATCAGTTCTTCGGCATGGCGGGCCGAGCGCGACAGCAGCACGTTGAGGGTTTGCGCGCCGCAGATCAGTCCGTCCTTGGAACGTTCGGGCTGCGGCAGCATCGAATAAAGCAGGCCTTCGCGCACCCCGAAGGTCGAAAACACGATGGTCTTCGGCTTGGCGACCAGGATGATGTATTCGAGCACCAGCGCCGCGTAGGTCAGCAACGGCCGCCTGGCATCGGCGACCACCTCGATATCGGCCAGCATGTTCGCCGACGCCAGACGGCGCAGCCGCTGGGCGAAGTCGAGCGCTTCCGCCGCCGGTATCGAATAGCCGTGCATCACCCGCAGCGGATAACCGCTCTGGATGATGTGGATGCGCGCCAATGCCCGCCAGGTGCCTCCGACGGCATAGAACGCGCGACCGCGGCCGGCCCTGAGCTGGGCGACCCCGGAAAGGTCGGTCTTGACGATGCGTTCGGCGCGCTTCAGCGATTTATGCGATGCGTCCTCCAGTGCCAGGCTTCCGAGCGGCAGCGTCACGCCCCGGCGCAAGCGGCTGCCGCGCACGTCGATCAGTTCCAGCGAACCGCCGCCGAGATCGCCGACGATGCCGTCCGGCCTGTGGATGCCGGAAACCACGCCGAGCGCGGACAGTTTGGCTTCGCGCGGCCCCGACAGGATTTCGATCGACACACCGCAGATGCGCTCGGCCTTGGCGATGAAGTCGGGGCCGTTGCTGGCGTCGCGGCACGCCGCGGTCGCGATGGCGTGGACGCGGCCGACCTTCATCACGCCGCACAGCGCACGAAACCGCCGCAGCGACGTCAAGGCCTTGGCGACCGCATCCGGCGCCAGCAGGCCGGTGGTCTGGACCTCCCGCCCGAGCCCGCAAAGGGTTTTCTCGTTGAATATCGAGACCAGATTCCGCGCCATCGATTGATAGACGACGAGACGCACCGAATTCGAGCCGATGTCGATGACCGCGACGCTCATAGCGCGCTTGCGCGGCCGCTTCACTGTGAAGATCCCTTACGACGATTGCTGACGCTCGGTCCGGCGGGTGAGGCGGCGCGGCGAGGATTCCTTGAGCGATTTTCCACGGCCTGACAAACTCGGATTGGTCATGAAGTAATTGTGCAGATTGAAGGGCTCTTCGCCGTTCGCGGGCTTCATACGCGTTGAAGAGCCGTCCGGCAACAACTGCCAGCTCTGCTCATTATCCTTCAGATTCGCAACCATGATCTGCTCGAGAACCTGCTGATGCACCGTGGGATTTTGCAGCGGGCAGAGGATTTCGACACGACGATCGAGGTTGCGCGGCATCATGTCGGCGGACGAGATATACACAGCTGCTTTGGCGCCGGGCAGGCCGTGTCCCATCCCGAAGCAGTAGATCCGGCCGTGTTCGAGGAAGCGGCCGATGATGGATTTGACGCGGATGTTCTCCGAAAGCCCGGCGATGCCGGGACGCAGGCAACAGATTCCGCGCACCACCAGTTCGATCGGTACGCCGGCCTGCGACGCCTCGTACAGGGCGTCGATGATGTCGGGATCTACCAGCGAGTTCATCTTCATCCAGATCGCCGCCGGCTTGCCGTGGCGGGCATAGCCGGTCTCGCCCTGAATGTGCTCGATCATCCGCTTGCGCAGGGTGAGCGGCGATACCGCCATCTTCTCGATGTCGCTCGGCTCGGCATAGCCGGTGATGTAGTTGAACACCCGTGCGGCGTCGCGCCCGATGATCGGATCGGACGTGAAGTAGGACAGGTCGGTGTAGATGCGGGCGGTCACCGGATGGTAGTTGCCGGTGCCGGTGTGGACGTAGGTGGTGAGGCTGCCGCCCTCGCGGCGGACCACCAGCGACAGCTTGGCATGGGTCTTCAGTTCGATAAATCCGTACACGACCTGCACGCCGGCGCGTTCGAGATCGCGCGCCCAGCGGATATTGGCCTCCTCGTCGAACCGCGCCTTGAGTTCGATCAGCGCGGTCACCGACTTTCCGGCCTCGGCGGCCTCGGCCAGCGCCCGCACGATCGGCGAGTTGTTCGAGGTGCGATAGAGCGTCTGCTTGATGGCGACGACGTCGGGATCGCGCGCGGCCTGCTGCAGGAACTGCACCACGACATCGAACGATTCGTAAGGATGATGGACGATCAGATCCTTTTGCCGGATCGCCGCGAAGATGTCGCCGCCATGATCGCGAACGCGCTCGGGGTGGCGCGGAACGTAGGGCACGAACTCCAGGTCGGGCCGGTCGAGCCTTGTCAGTTGCGACAGCTCGTTCATGGCCAGCACGCCGTCGACCAGCAGCACTTCGTCGTCGGCTGCGGAAAGCGCGCGCTGCACGAAGGCGCGCAGTTCTTCCGGCATCTTGGCTTCGATCTCGAGCCGGATCACCGATCCCCGCCGTCGCCGTTTCAGCGCGGTTTCGAACAGCCGGACCAGGTCCTCGGCTTCTTCCTCGATCTCGAGCTCGGAATCCCGGATGATGCGAAAGGCGCCCTGGCCCTTGACGGTATAGCCGGGGAACAGCCGGCCGATGAACAGGCCGGTGGCCTGCTCCAGCGTGATCAGCCGTACCGCGCCATCCTTGCCCGCCGGCATCCGGATGAAGCGGTCAATGCGGCCGGGCATGCGGATCAGCGCGTTCATCGGCTTGCCGTCGGAGACCCGCGCCAGATGCAGGGCGACGGTGAAGCCGAGGCTGGGGATGAACGGAAACGGATGCGCCGGATCGATCGCGAGCGGCGTCAGCAGCGGGAAAATGTTGTGCAGGAAGTGATCCTCGATCCAGGCCCGCTCGGTCTTGGTGACATCGCGGCCGTCGACCAGCACGATGCCGACGTCGGCCAGGATGCCGCGCAGGTCGCGCCAGATGGCCTGCTGGTCGGTGGCGAGCTTCGAGACGGTCTCGTTGATGAGGACCAGCTGCTCCGAGGGCGTCAGGCCGTCGGGGCTGCGCTCGGCAATGCCTTCGCGCACCTGGGCCTTGAGGCCGGCGACGCGGACCATGAAGAACTCGTCAAGGTTATTGGCGGAAATCGACAGGAATCGAACCCGCTCCAGCGCGGGATGGCCCGGATTGACCGACTCCTCCAGCACCCGGCGATTGAAGTGCAGCCAGGACAGCTCGCGATTGATGAAGCGTTCGGGGCTGGTCGCGATCGCCGGGCCGGCCTCGGCATCGGTTTCTTTTTCTTTGATTACAACGACTTGGGAGGTATCCATCAAGTTTAAATCCATCCAATTCGGACCACCTCGCCGGTTCGGCGCCCGCAAGCCCCAAGCATGTGTGATCGCGATGACTTTTCAATGACATGATGTTCCTGCCGCAGCCGCCGTCAAGATGCGGGACGGCTTTTACCGGACGGGACAAAGAGTCGGAATCCGCTTGCGCACATGGTTTGCGCCCTGGGGTTACGCCGCGATGCAGTCGAGCGCCGTCGGCGGCAAACTCCCCCCGCGCGATCTCCGCATCCGGACTTTTCTTTCTGGTCAAGACCTGTCCGGCTGTCGCTACGTCCAAATCGATCAGATCGGTCCCGACCCTGCTTTTGCCCGAATCGCCATCGCGCGCTTGAACAATGGTTCGGCGTCGGCATAGCGACGCTGATCCTTGTAGAGACCGGCCAGGTTCTCCAGAACATCCGCGAGATCCGGATGGTTCGGGCCGAGCGTCTTCTCGAAAGTGGCCACCGACTGCTTGAAGAGCCGCTCGGCATCGGCGTTGCGGCCTTGGCGCGCGTAAAGCGCGGCCAAATTGTTCAGCGCCTGCGCGACGTCGGGATGGTCGGGTCCGAACGCCTTCTCGGTCACCGCCATCGATCGCTTGAGCAGCCGCTCGGCGTCGGCGTAATGATGCCGATGGATGCAGGCATCGGCCAGGTTGCTCATCAGCACCGTGGCTTCGGGATCATCGGGGCCGTGCGCCTTCTCGAGGACGGCGAGCCCCCGCCTGAACAGCGGCTCGGCCTGGTCGTACCGCCCCTGATTGCTGTAGACCGCGGCGAGGTTGCTCAACGCCAGCACGATGGACGGATCGTCGGGACCGAGCTTTTCGCGAATGGCGATCGACCGCTTGAGCAGCGGCTCGGCTTCCGCGTAACGCGCTTCCGCGCGGTAGAGTTCGCCGAGATTGTTGAGCACGGTTGCGACTTCCGCATGATCCGGACCGAGCGTCTCCTCCCTGATCGCCAGGGAGCGCTTGTACAGCGTTTCGGCGACGGGGTATTGACCGAGATTGTAGTGGATCGTGCCGAGGTCATTGAGCGGCATCGCGACGTTCGCATCATCGGGACCAAACTGCTTCTCGCGAAGGGCCAGGGACTTCTGAGCCAGTGGCAGCGCTTCCGCGTACTTCCCAGCCCGATAAAGTTCTTTCATCTGCTGGCTGAGAGTGCTCGCCTCATCCTCTTCCGCGGACGATGGCGCGCCCAGCGACAGGCTCAGGGCGAGCGCGGTCACCGCAACCCGGATCGATGCCTTCAGGGCCTTCATCGCGCATTCCTTCCCCGGGTTTCTTCGGGATCCACGGCCCTTTTGTGCTTCCGGAGACCGGCCAGGTTCAATGCAGGCGGGGTAAACAGCTCAGCATTTACGCCATGCGGCCGCTGCTGGCTCGAACCGAACCAGCCCGCGATGTCCGCTGACCGGTCGTTATCCGGGGGAGAGCGAACGCCGCCTGGCGCGTCATCCTGTTTCAGTCGATACCAACTCCGATGGTCCTTAGCCTCGCAGTGTCGCGCCCATTATTGCGGTGCGACACCCGGTCTAAGTGACGCGATTGGACCCGGAGCAGACCTCGTCGCCCCCAACATATTTCACTGAAAGCACCCTTTGAGCCTTCCAGGCGTCGAGACGGGGCAGCTACACTCCGTACTGTTTTGCTTGGTCTGGCTTCGCATTGGACGTCGTGCCGCCCTTTGCAGGCAAAAACGATGGAGGTCGGTATGTACCCGCGAGCCCGGCTTGACGCATTGACCGATGGCATTTTCGGTGTGGCGATGACGCTGTTGGTGCTGGATGTGCGGCTGCCGGACGAATTCCACCCCAAGGACGTCCACGACCTGGTCGAAGGGCTGCTGGGGCTGACCTCGAAATTTATCCCATATGTGCTGAGCTTTCTCGTACTCGGTCTCCGCTGGCTCTCGAACATTCAAGTACGCTCGCGGACAGATGCGGTTGGGAAGGACTTTACCGGCTGGTGGCTGCTTTATCTCCTGCTCATCACCTGCGTACCCTTGTCGACGATTATCGTTGGCCGTTTCAGCAATCTGGCGCCGGCCATCTGGGTCTATGCCGGCAACACCGCGTTAATCGCTGTCGTTTCCTTTCTCATGTTGGCTCATACCCCCAATCTGGAACAGGGCGCTGAGTTGCATGACCGCCAGATATCGCTCGCGATCCTGATGGCGACTTCGCTGGTTATGGTCTTGGTGAGTTTCTTTGAGCCTCGGCACGCCCTCTGGGTGCTTGCCCTGAATCTTGCGGCACCTTTCATAGCAAAGTGGACCGGTAAGGCCGCAATGGAGCCCGAGTGAAGACAGCACCAAGAATGTCCGTTGATCGGGTCAGACCGGAAGGGACTGCCAGGGGGTTGAACCGGCGCTTTTGACTGAGCCCCCGGACGTTGCCGGGCGATAGACACACGCTGTTCCCTCGCCTAGACTTTGCTTGAGCCACGGTGGATCGGGTCGGTCTTGTGAGCGGGGCGCGCATCGAACGGCGACTGGCTGCCGTCCTCGCTGCCGATGTTGCGGGCTGCAGCCGCGCTAGCCGCGCTCCAACGGCCGCATGGCCGCTCGCGGTGCGTGAGCGACTGTTGCACGACAGCCGCTTCGGCGCTCTGGCCTCGAACGGGGAAATCCAGCGAAGAGGGTTGGGGATGTTTCGACCTCTGCATGTGTGCGTGGCTGCCTTTGGCGCAGCATTCGTCAGTGGTTGCGCCACCTCACCGAAACATGTTGCTCCGCCACCGCCAGCTCCCATGCGCTGGACAAGTAATAATCAGGCCACCCAGGAGCAATGGCTGAATGACCGCGCCACCTGCTACATCGAGACACAGCGACAATTGTCCGCTGCGGGCGTTGATCAGACAAAGATCAAACCCAACAGCGCAAATGACCCGATATGCCGTCCGTTCAACGCCTGCCTGGCGGCTCGCGGCTACGTCAGATCGGACGCTGCCGGGACGCTCACCATTCCGGGGGACGCTCCGGTCCAGTGTGCACTGCCCAACCCCTGAAGCCGCGCGGTGGGGCCGCGTGCCGCCAATCATGCGGCATGCGCTAGGCCAATCAAGCGCCGATAGGATGTCCGCTGTCCGGGGTGGGGACGGGTTCTCGGCGACCGGGGAGCCACTTTCGAGTTCGACCCGAACCCGAAGTCGGCCCTAGTCCGGCGGCGGTCCGGTATGCTTTGATGCATGGGGCAGGAACTCACAATCTCAGGGACATTCCCTGACCGGCAAGGACATGGAAAGACGACTGGCAGCGGTGCTGGCGGCGGATGTCGCCGGGTACAGCCGGCTCATGGGAGCCGATGAGGAAGGCACGCTGGCTCGGCTCAAAGCGGTCAGAAAGGCCCTCGTCGACCCCACGATCGCCTCCCACCGCGGCCGGATCGTGAAGACCACCGGCGACGGCATGCTGATCGAGTTTGCCAGCGCCGTGGATGCGGTGCGCGGTGCTGTTGAAGTCCAGCGCGGCATGGCCGAACGGAATGCCTCCGTGCCGCAGGACGAACGGATCGAACTCCGGATTGGCATTCACGTCGGCGACATCATTTTCGACGACAACGACATATTTGGCGATGGCGTCAACATCGCCGCGCGGCTCGAAGGGATCGCGGAACCCGGAGGCGTTTGCATCTCCGACGACGCGCAGCGGCAAATACGCGGCAAGGTCGATATCGTTTTCGATGACATGGGACCGCAGGTCTTGAAGAACATTGCCGAGCCGATGCGGGCGTGGCGTTGCCAAATCAACGCGAAGGCATCTGCGGCGGCGCCGACGAAATCGTCCGTCGATACTGTCCGGCCTGCCGCGATCACTGAAAACCCCTCCATTGCCGTGCTGCCTTTCACCTGTTTTTCCGAGGAGCGCGAGTTCAAATTTCTGACGGAGGCATTGAGCGAGGATTTGATCACGATATTGGCTCGAATTCCCGGTTTCGTGGTAATCGCCCGGCAATCCGCCTTTGCCTACCAGGGGCGCTCGGTCGATAGCCGCCAGATCGGGCGTGAGCTTGGGGTCCGCTATATCGTCGAGGGCAGTGTGAGGCCTGTCGGCCAGCAGCTTCGCGTTGGCACCCAGCTGATCGACGCGACGACCGGGGCACAGCTCTGGGCCGACCGATTTGACGGCCAGGCTGAAGATCTCCTTGAACTGCAGGATCAAATCGTGCGCGCGATCGCGAGCCGGATCGAACCGGAACTCGTTCGTGCCGAAGTTGCCTTGATCCGGCGTCGGCGCGACGCCAACCCGAACGCCTGGTCCTGCTTCCGTCAGGGAGCCGGACTGATCAGCCTCAAAGGTTGGAGCGAAGAAACGCTGACACAGGCTACCGCACTGTTGCGGCAGGCAACGGCGTTGGATCCTGACTTTGCACTCGCGCGGGCCCAGCTTGCGCTTTTCTTGTCGTTGGGCGCACGGCTTGGCCTCGTCGCAGACGGCGCTGCGGCCGTGACAGAAGCGCGCACGGAAGCCGAACGCGCGGTGGCAATCGACCACGACGCTTCCGAGGTCTTGGGTTATGCCGGCTGTGCCCTGGCGGAGCTCGGCGATGCGCAAAGGGGCGCCGAGATATTGGAGCGAGCGATCGAGAACGATCCGAGCAATGCACAGGCATGGGTCGCGCTCGGGACTTCGCTCTGCTTTCTCCAGAAAATGGATCCCACGGGACTGGAGAAACTGCAGCATGGGATGCGGCTCAGCCCGCGCGATCATCGGTTGGGATTCTGGGGAACTTTCTACGCGCTGGCTTTGGCAAGGCATCGTCGGCTGACGGAGGCTCACGAGGAAGTCAGGGCAGCTTGCCGTCGGGATCCCCAGTTCTATGTCGCTCGTGTCGTTCTGGCGCTCACAGCGGCGGGCCTTGGCAGGAGGGAAGAGGCAGTCATGGCGCTACGCGAAGCGCGACGCTTGCGCCCACGGCTCTCGCTTGACGAGATTCAGCTTCTGGTGGGGCGTCGCGCAACGCTTCTCGCTGCTCTCTGGAGCGAGGTGTCGAGATCCTCACAGTGACCACTGCCTTCGCAGGGCAGGCGAGGTGACTTCCGTTGCGGGCACGAACCGGATCATCGGCGATGTCCGCTGTTCGGTCGCCATCCGGGTTAAACCGGCCGGTACGCACAGCCCCAATCCGGTCGAGATTGCCCCGTTGCCGACATCGCGTCTTCAATCTCGCACCGACGAAGAGTTGTTTAACAAAGGGATGCAACCCTGATGGCTCGCCCCATTCGTGCGCCTTAGGATGTGGTCGGCCGCAAAAGCGTGGCCGGTCGGTCTCGGAATTGGCGGGTTGCGGCTTCGCCGTCAACCCGCCCGAACGAACGTGGGCACGGATCAGGCATCGCGCAGCAATTCGGCTGCCAGCGCCCGGGTGACCGGGCGGCCGCGCCGCAGGGCTTCGCTGTCCAGCAGTTCGACCGCCTGCCGCGCGGCGGCGAATGACCGCTCGATGCGGGTTGCGAGATAGCTCACCACGCTCTCATCGACGTTCAACTGGCGGTCGGCGCAGAGTTTGACCAGCAGCGCCCGAAACAGCTGATCGTCGGGGGGCAGCAGCGACACCGTCGGTATGGCGCGCAGCCGCGACCGCAGGTCGCGCAGCTCGACTTCAAACGCGGACGGCGGCAGCCGCGCGGTGATCAGGACCGACGCCTCGTCTTCCCGCGCCAGGTTCAAAAGGTGGAACAGCGCCCGTTCATCGAAGTCGGACGGCCGCAGATCCTCGACCACCAGCGCGCCGGTCGCCAGCGCGCCCGGCACGCCTGCGGCGGTCAGCGCGTGCGCGGCGGTCGAGCGCGCGCCGGCCCGCTCGGCCCAGATGGCGGCGAGGTGGCTCTTGCCGGAGCCTTCGGGTCCCACCAGCAGCATGGTCCGGTTCGGCCAGTCCGGCCAGCTCTCGACCAGCGCCAGCCCCGCGGCATTGGCCGGCCCCTCGAGGAAATCGTCGCGGGTAAGGCTCTCGGCGTGCGGCAGCGCCAAGGCAAGCTGACGGGGTTGAACGCGGCCTGTCACGCAGTCACTCCATTCCGGGTTCGAGCGGCGCTAGCTCGCTTCGATCGTGCTCATGTGCCGCACCCACTCCACGAGATAGAGGGATACCGAAACCAGTGTAAAGACCGTTACAAAACCCATCAGGATCTGGTCATATGGCGCCGATTTGAAGCCGAAACCGAGCGCGGCAAGCACCAGGGCCGCGAACGCCACCTGCGCCACCGTGTTGAGCTTCGATACCATCAGCGGCTTCATAGGGATCGGCTTGCCGAACAACCATGACACCATGACGGCGCCGACGATCATGATGTCGCGCGAGACCACCAGGATGACGATCCAGCGCGGTACCGCGCCCCAGATCCCGAGCGCCACATAGATCGAGACCAGCAGCGCCTTGTCGGCCAAGGGATCGAGCAGCGCGCCCAGTTCGCTGGCCATGTTGAAGCGCTTGGCGAGAAAACCGTCGACCGCATCGCTGACGCCTGCGACGATAAAGGTCGCAAACGCGATCTCCATCTGGTTGGAAGCAATTGCCCAGACGATGACCGGCACCAGCAGGATGCGGCCCAGTGTAATGATGTTCGGAATACTCACGGCGCTTCCCGGCCACCCGGCCTGATCTACCAAAAACCCGGCTCTTTGCGGCCTGAGCCGGTTCCTGTCTACATAGTATATGCGCGGGCCGCTTGCGAGCCATTGCGCATCAGCGGATTCCGACGTAACCAGCCGCCATCATCTGGAATCAGGCATGATTGACCGCAAAAAAGGGCTCACTTACGCGGATTCGGGCGTCGACATCGATGCCGGCAATCGCCTGGTCGACCTGATCAAGCCGATGGTTCGGGCCACCGCCCGTGCCGGCGCCGACGCCGAAATCGGCGGGTTCGGCGGATTGTTCGACCTGAAGGCGGCGGGCTTCAAGGACCCGGTTCTGGTCGCGGCCACCGACGGCGTCGGCACCAAGGTCAAGATCGCGATCGAGACCGGCCTGCACGGCGACATCGGGATCGACCTGGTGGCCATGTCGGTCAACGACCTCGTGGTGCAGGGCGCCGAGCCGCTGTTCTTTCTGGACTATTTTGCCTGCGGCAAGCTCGATCCGGAGGCCGTCGCCGCCATCGTCGCCGGCATTGCGGAAGGCTGCCGGGAATCCGGCTGTGCGCTGATCGGCGGCGAGACCGCCGAAATGCCCGGCCTGTACCGGGACGGCGACTACGACCTGGCCGGCTTCGCCGTCGGAGCGGCCGAACGCGGCACGCTGCTGCCGCGGCCCGATATCGCCGCCGGCGACGCGGTGATCGGGCTCGCTTCGTCGGGGGTTCATTCCAACGGGTTTTCCCTGGTGCGCAGGATCGTCGCGGCCTCCGGCCTCGGCTTCGAGGCGCAGGCGCCGTTCCTGCCGGTCATGACGCTGGGCGGCGCGCTGCTTCTGCCGACGCGTCTCTATGTGCGCTCCTGCCTGCGCGCGATCCGGCAAACCGGCGCGATCAAGGGTCTTGCCCACATCACCGGCGGCGGCTTTACCGACAATATTCCGCGCGTGCTGCCCCGGCATCTCGGCGTCGGGATCGATCTGGCGCGGCTTCCGGTGCTGCCGGTGTTCAAGTGGCTGGCCGAGCAGGGCGGCATCGCCGAGCTCGAACTGCTGCGCACCTTCAACTGCGGCATCGGCATGATCGCCATCGTCAAGCCCGACGCGATCGAGGCGGTGACCGATATTCTCACCGAGAGCGGCGAGAGCGTCGCCGTACTGGGCGAAGTCATCCCCGCCGAGGGCGAACACCGCGTGGTCTATAACGGCCATCTCGATCTCGCATGGTAGCGGCGATGAAACGCCGCGTCGCAATCCTGATTTCCGGCCGCGGCTCCAACATGGCCGCGCTGATCGAGGCGGCCAGGGCCGCCGATTTCCCGGCCGAGATCGCTGTCGTGATTTCCAACCGGCCGGATGCCGCCGGCCTGGCAAAGGCCGGGGAAAGCGGTGTCGCGACCGTCACCATCGACTCCCGCCCCTTCGGCGCGGATCGGGCAGGCTTCGAGACGGTGCTGCAGTCGGCGCTCGACCGGCACGGAATCGAGCTGATTTGCCTCGGCGGCTTCATGCGGCTGTTGACCGCCGAATTCGTGCAGCGCTGGTCCGGACGGATGCTCAACATTCACCCCTCGCTGCTGCCGGCGTTTCCGGGTCTCGACCCCCATGGCCAGGCGCTCGCCGCCGGCGTGAAGATCTCCGGCGCAACGGTCCATTTCGTGACCCCGGAAACCGACGCCGGGCCGATCCTGATGCAGGGCGCGGTGGCGGTTCACGACGACGATACGCCGGATACGCTCGCGGCGCGGATCCTCGGCATCGAGCACCGGATCTATCCCGCGGCGCTGCGGCTGCTCGCCAGCGGAACAGTCCGGCTGGAGGGGGAGCTCTGCAGGACCGCAGGCCGCGCCGGCGGTGACGGCGCCCTGATCTCGCCCGCCGCCAGCTAGCTGGGCCTCCTCCACGAACCTCATCCTGAGGAGCGTTGCGCAGCGACGCGTCCCCAAGGATGGCCGCGGGCGACGACCGTGCAAGCTGCCATCCTTCGAGATGCAAGCCGTCACCCCAAGGGCGAAGGCTTGCTCCTCAGGATGAGGTCACAGGGCGCGGAAACCTAGGTTTCATGGAAACGTCTGGACTTGTCGCCGGCACGGTCGGGAAGTCGAACCGCGAAATCGCGATCGGTGACGCAGGTCGCAATACCAATGCCATGTGACGGCGATGTCGGATTGGAAGGTTGCAATCGGTGCGGATGCCGAGGACATTGTGACGAACCAGGTTGTGAGCCTTTCCGAGTCGGGGAAGGCGGGAGCAGCGGTCGATTGCGCGAAAAACCGCGCAGTCTGCGCGAAGCAGGTTTACGATGCCGCTATCGAGGCGCCGTTCACGGATTGGCAGCTGGATTTCGGTTGCCGTCGCCGCGATGTTGATCAGCGCCCGCGCCGCGTTCGGCGCCGACCAGGTGCATGACGAGATCCAGGTCTACAACGCCGAGATCGCGGCGATCGGACAATGGACCTATGAGCAGCATCTGAACTACGCCGCGATCGGGCAAAGCCAGCCGGAGGTGCCGGGCGGCTTCTCGTCTAATCATGCCCTGCAGGGCACGCCGGAATTTGCCTATGGCCTGACCGACTGGTGGGAAGCCGGCTTTTACCTGCCTTTCGCCGTCAACAGTGGCGACCAGTTCCTGTCGGACGGCGCCAAGATCCGCAGCCTGTTCGTGGTTCCGGATGCCGGCAAGCGAACTTTCTTCTATGGCGTCAACTTCGAGCTCGGCTACGAACTGCCGCGATTCTCGTCGACCCCGTGGGGGCTCGAAATCAGGCCGATCATCGGCGTGCGCAACGCGCAGTGGGAATTCATCGTCAATCCGATCGTCGACCTGAGCTTCGGGGCCGGCGGGGAGGCCGATTTCGCGCCGGCGGTTCGGCTGGCCCGCAATCTCGGGGAGGATCGCTTCATCGGCGTCGAATATTACGCGGATTACGGCAAGATCGGCAGCTTCCTGCCGCTGCAGCAGCAGAGCCAGCAGTTGTTCGCGGTGACGGATTTCAAGGTCAGCACGATCGACGTCGAACTTGGCGCCGGCTACGGCTTCACGCCGGGATCGGATCGCTTCACCCTCAAGGCAATTCTCGGATACGCATTCCCGGTGCCCGGCAGCGACGCCAGTTCGCAGCCATCGCCGCTGAAAATGGGCGCACCTGCGAGAGCGCTGCAGAACGTTTCGAGTCTGAGCCCGGTGAACTAGGACCGCGATTTCCCGAGTTCGAATCAGACACCACGTTGCGAAGGTGTCCCGCGGTGTCCCGCGCGCGCGGGTGCGCGAGTTCGGATTCCACAAACCCTGCAGGGGAGATGGATTCCGGGCCGCAACGCGAAATCCGAAGTATTCTCGCGCCGAAAGTGGCAGAATGCGACGGCCCTGACCGCTGCTTTCACTTCCGCGCTTCACCCAACAAATTGCGAATCTCCCTGCGCCCGGCGATTTCCGGTGTTGCCCTGCTCAATCCATGGCAATGGTCAGCCGCTCCTATCATCCCGAGCATCAGCAAGCCGCGGACCAAATTCTGTGTCGCAGCGAAATGACGCGGCGAACAAATAACCCCCTTGTTTCAGCCTCATTTCTGTTTTGCCCTGTCAGCTCCGCAACGGACAGGGCAGACTCTCGTGAAATTGAGCAGAACCGCCGCACCGGCATTTTGCGTCATCGGCACAGGCCTGGCCTCGGGAGCATTTTTCCTGCTTCCCCATAAAGCAAATGCCGCTCAGGAGGCGTGCCCGGTCGCAAAGCTTAGCGGCCGATACGTTTTCACCGGCCAAGGCTCGCCTATTGGCCGCCAGGCGAATCTGCATGCCCCATTCGATTTTGATGGCGCAGGAAATTTCTCGGCCAGGCAAACCTCGCCCCGCGTCACGCACGATTTTCAACGTCAAGACCTGCGCGGCACCTACACGATGGGAGCGGACTGTACGGGATCGCTGGTTATGGAAGTCCAGCGGGGCGGTCCAGCGCACTGGGACGTATTTGTGACGTCAGACGGCAAGAAAGGGCGCATGATCCGCACCGATGATCAAATGATGAGCGTCCGAAACTTCGAGCAGTGATCGCCGGGGGACGACGATGCTCAAGAGCCCCGGACGTCTGCCGTTCCTGGGTGTTTTCCTGGGTGTTTTCCTGGGTGGATTCAGATTGGCCGCTGCCTGTTCGAATCCGATCGGTACTCGCAGGGGTTATTTTCACTTTGACATCACTGCATCCGATCCGCGCGCCCTTTGTAGGTCGCCGCGCCAACGAACCAGAGCGCTGCAACTGCCGAATGGCCGTCTGCTTTCCGTTTTGTAATGCCCGCGCATCGAACCCCGACGACGCTGCTCGCCACCAATGTTCAACCGAAGGGAGAGTCCAATGAAGATCATGTCATGGTCGCGGTATCGCTGCGCGGACCGTAACTTCCTGCACATGAGGCGCGTTCACTTGCGGCTGCTTCGAAGGAAGCAAAGGATCCATCGGGCACCCAGGAAGCACGACGCCAGGAACTGACTTTGTTGCTGAATATTATCTTCCGCAGGCGGCATAGATGACGAAAGCGTAAGATGTGCCGACGCTCCATCAGCGTTAGCTTGCAAGCCGCAAACCGGAGTGAGTCCAATGCAAGCGACTTCGCAAACATCTCTCCACACCGAAGCGTCCCGCTCCTACGATGAATGTGTCGCGCTGCTGGCGCATGCCGTCCATGAGCACGATGAAGCGCAGCTCGAAGAGGTCGCATCGTTGATCGGCCAGTTGGCGGTTGTCATCGAACTGTAAGGGCCGCAGGTAGGACCCACTGACGGACAATTCTGAGACAAGACTGCCCGTGCCTCGGCCGTCCCGCCCATGAATGCGTATGCCGTGTGAGAATTGAAGTTTGTTAGCCCGGCATTCTTGCGCGAGGGTTCGGCCACGCGTAAGGCGATGCCTCGCTGCGGCGGGCGGTTGCAACTTTCCAGGATAGGAGTGGGCCTGCGATCACGCCAGGCGCCCGCCGTCAGGCAGGGGTCAGCTTTTGAGGATCGCGGGATGATCGACAAGTGCCACTGATTTGCCCGACGTGTCAAAATGTTTTTCGCCGGGAAAGCATCGCGGCCGGCGGTATTCGGCTACTTTGCATGGGGTTGTTTTCGATATTTTGCGGCAGGCCGGGCTCGAAGCCCGCTTGCAGCTCCGCCCGCGTTCGCCCGACCGGCTATCGCCGAGGGAGTTTTCCACGCCATCCACGGGCGACCGTTTGCGATCTCGCGCTGCATTTCAACGAGGAGCGAGGCCTTGGGCGTGTCGCGGTTCAATCCGTCGGATGCGATCGCCCTGCCGGGCGGAGGAGGAAAGGTCGCGCGATGCGCCGCATCGTCGTCGCGGCCAAGGTTCGCGGAAAAAAATAATCCCCCGGCGGGAGCCGGGGGTGCGTCACGAAGGCTGGCGCTGATCGTGACGAAGTTCAGGAGACCTTGAGGTTTTCCGCGGAGTTCTTGCCGCGATTTTCCACAAGGTCATATTCGACGACCTGATTTTCGTTGAGGGTGGAGAGTCCGGCACGCTCGACCGCCGAGATATGGACGAACACGTCCTTATCGCCGGCCATCGGCTTGATGAACCCATAACCCTTGGTCGGGTTGAACCACTTGACGGTGCCTTTTTGCATCGCCTGTCTCCTGGTCTAGACATAAAAAAGACGCGGCCACGCTGTTCGCGTGCCACGCCACAAGCGGGCTTCCGGATGTCTGCTCAATTTCTTAGTCGCGAAACGCACAGTCGAACGGCCTAGATCCGATTGTGCCGAATATTGCAACACGAAATTTGCGCGTTAGCAAGCCTCTGGCGCCGCTCGGGAAATCAACCCAGGCGATCCGAGCGTCGCTGCGCACTGTGGCAGCGGAACAACATTGCCCGGCAATCGGGCGCAACCGGGGACCATGACCGATTGACGCTTGCTCGGAACTGGCGGCAAATCGGCAGGCCGATACGGATTTTGCAATTTTATTGAGCCGGCGCCGCTTTTCAGGATTGGCATTTCATGCGCTGCGCATCGTGGCTTTCACGATCAACATGGGCCGGAGCCATCCGACTTGCGAGGGCGGTGGCGATCGCTTTCGCGCTCGCCGTGGCGATGGCGTCTTCGCCCGCGCTGGCTCAGTCGCCCAGCCCGAGCCCCAGCCCCACGCCGACACCTTCGCCGTCACCCTCGCCGACCCCCGTTCCGATGCCAACGGTGATCACTTCCGGGATGGCGGCCGGCACAGCCGTGGGCAATCTCGGCAGCAGCTTCCTGGAGCGACTCGGAGACCAGGCAAGCTCCGGCTTCGGCACCGCGTTGCGAAACAATCCGGGCGGCGGCGGCGCCTCCGAATCCACCGACGCGCCGCGTTTCCGGACCTGGGGGGAGGCCTATGGCATCTCGGCCACCACCAGCGCGCAAGGCGAATTCGCCGCCGACCGGCGCCAGACCTGGGGCGGCGTGGCCGGCTTCGGCCTGCGGGTCGCGCCGGGCGTCAATGTCGGGTTTTCGGTTGACCAGAGCCGCACCGCCATCGACGTTCCGCTTGCGCTGCAGTCGGCAGCGCTCGATCTCACCCAGCTCGGCTTCAACGCCTCGGTCGACCAGGGGCCGTGGACCTGGGCCGTCGCGCTGGTCGACGGTTTCGGCAACATCAATTCGAGCCGGGACACCGGCTTCGGCCTCGCCACCGCCGGCTATGACGCCCATATCTTCGGCGCCCTGACCGAGCTCAGCTACTATTGGACCATCGACCAGAGCCGCATCGTGCCGAAGGCCGCCCTCGAATATGTACGCGCCTCGACCGGATCGCTGCAGGAGGCCGGCGGCCTCGACCCGGTGGCCGCGAGCGGGACCACCCTGGAGCGCTCGCGGATCCTGCTGGGGGCCGAGATCGGGCACTACTGGATATTCGATCGGAAGATTCTCGATCTGTCCGCCTACGGCAAATTCGTCGACAATGTCGCGCAGGATTTCGGTTCGAGCATCGTCAGTCTCGGCGCCGAGAGCATCACGGTGCAGGGCATCGGCGAAAGCCAGTATGGCGCCGATGCCGGCGCCTCGGCTTCGCTCAGCCTGAGCAACACGGCGCGCCTCTATCTCAACTATGACGGCAAGTTCCGCGCCGCGACCCAGTCGCACCAGGGCACGCTCGGCGTCGAGCTGAAGTGGTAGCGGCGGCGCGCCCGATCAGGCGGTTCGTTCAAGGGTCAGAACGGATTGGCGGCCAGATACCCGTCCAGTCCGAAATTCTCCCGTGATCCTACCATTAGCGGCACGAGATCGTTGGGATGAATGAACTCGTCCCTGAAACAAGGATAGGTTTTTGGGTCAAATATCTTTTTGATCCAATCGATAACGATCTTATGCCGGTCGGAACTACGAAACTCCTTATGATACGCGAGCCAAAGATCAGCATGGTGGTGAACGCCTAAGTCGACGGCAACCAGATCTGCTCCCAACGCCACCAACGATGTTGGTAGAAAACCCATTCCTGCTCCTCGTTCAATCGCATACAGAACTCCAATGCTGGAGTTCGTCTTGATTCCAACAATGCCTTCTAGTGACTTCAATCCCAAAACCCTGGCATAGGCGGAATCGTCGACCTGAGGCGCATGTTGAATCACCAGTCTGTGATTCCTGATCTCCGGAAGGGAGGGAATACCGTAGAGCTTGCGGTATCCTTCTGATACGAAGGCAGATATGTGAAGTCTTCCAAGCCTCACGACAATGAGGTCCGGATTGGTCGGACGTTCGAGCTGGATGGCAATGTCGGCTTCGAGCCTCGCGACGTCGGCCTGCTCCATCGCGCAGCGAAGATCGACCGTGATCTTTCGGTAGGTTTTCTGGAAGTCGATCAGCCTTGGAAGTATCCAGAAATTGCCAGGCCCCTCGGTCACCGCGACGCGCACCGTGCCTGCGGTTTCATTGGACGATTGGGCCGCGAGACGAAAAATATTGAAGGCGTGACGTTCCATCTCTGTCACGTCTGCGATCATCGCAAGCCCTTCTTCGCTCAGCGTCAGACCGCTCTGATCGCGCAGAAACAACTTGCAGCCGATGGACTCTTCGAGGCGGTCTATCCTGCGCATCAGCGTCGTGCTGGTCAGGCCGAGCACTTCCGCGGCATTTCGAAAACTCTTGCATTTTGCGCAAGCCAGAAATGATCTCAGATCATCCCAGGACGCACTCAGAACCTCATCGTTCCGGTGCTGCGTCAGCGCAGCACCCCGGTGCAATAGTTGCTGCATACCCCAAATCCCTGCCCGGTATGTTGCCTCCCTAAAGGCAGGAGCGACGATAGATGCATGATCCGGTGAAGGAAAGGGCCTGTTTGGCCGCAAGGCACGATTTCGACCTGCTACCCAGAAGTGCGGAAATCGAAGTCCGGCCGGCGCGGCTACTCCGAGCTTTCGGCCCTCGCTGATATGGCGAACCGGCTGGTCCCGGGAGTTCAGATTGCGGAACCGGAGCTTGAGAGGTATTTCGCCCTCGATCCGAGGTGCATTCTTACATTCACCCGAAAGAGAAAATTACTCGGAGCCGTGGCGTTTCTCTATCTCAACAGGCGAGGTCATGAAGCCCTCATTCTTGATGACATGAGCCTGACGCATCCCGATTTCAGGCTACTCGCCGGTTGCTCCGGTGAAGTGTCGGCCATTTACGTCTGGGCGATCGTCGGCCAGGGCAGGGCGATGGCTGGATTAGGCAATGTATCGGACCATCTTTCCGAAGGGCGACTTGCTCAAGCCGATCTTTATGCTCAGCCTTCAAGCGCTGACGGGCGTAATCTGATGGTCGCGCTCAGCTTCGAGCCAATCGCCAGCCATCAACGCGAGCTGTGGCGCTACCAGCGGCCCTGGAATCGCCTCTCACCGCATATGCCGGCATCCGATTTCCCAACCAGGAGTTTTGCAGATGCACGGCACTAGACCCCCACCGCCGGCCAGGCCGGGCTCGCGGGCGATTTCGATCCGGATCGCGCGCGATCCCAACGATCTGATGCTGGTCACCGCCATTCGCGCGGCCGTCTATCTGGCCGAGCAGGATTGTCCGATCGAGGAGGAGTTCGACGGCAACGACCTGGTGGCGGCCCACTTCATCGGATTTGTCGGGAAGGAACCGGCGGGCTGCCTTCGGGTGCGATTTTTCGGCGAGTTCGCCAAGGTCGAACGTCTCGCCGTCCGCCATCAGTACCGGCGATCGCGGGTTTCGTTCAAGCTGGTGCAGGCGAGCTTCGACTACATCAGGCGCAAGGGATTCAGGAAGGTCTATGGCCAGGCGCAGGACGGCTGGTCAATTTCTGGGCGCATTTCGGCGCCAAGCCGCTCGGCCACGACCGCAAGATCACCTTTTCCGATTTCTCCTATACCGAAATGGTCCTCGACCTCGAGCCGGGCGCAGACGCCATCACACTCGACAGCGATCCCTATGTGATCATCCGGCCGGAGGGCGACTGGGACCGGCCCGGTGTTCTGGACATTTCCTCGGGCCGCGCCGCGACATCTCCGCTTCGCACCATAGCCTTGGCCGAAACATGATTTCCAATCGCAAAATGATGGCTTCCATCGACGACGATCCGCCGATCCTGGTCTGCGCCGATCTGCAGACCGAGTATCTCACCGAAGGCCGCAGCCACGTGATATCGGACGCCGACGCGGTCAAGTCGGGCTGCCTCGGATTGATGACACTCTGGCGCAACAACCTCTGGCCGGTCATCCACCTGAAGCGGATCGCGCAGGCCGCCTGGTTCAATCCGGCCTCGAACCTGACGGACTGGATCGCGGAACTGAAGCCTAGGCCGGGAGAGCTCACTTTCGAGCATCCGCTGCCGTCGGCCTACAGTTCGACCCGGTTCGCCGAATACATGTCGAACATGAGGAATATTCGCTGCGTGCTGTCCGGATTTTCCCTCGACGAAACCATCCTGTCGACCGTGGTCGACGGCTTTCACCGCAGCCACCGCTATACGGTGGTCAGCGATGCGGTGGCCTGCCGGCGTCCCGGCGTCGGCGATGCCGCCTCCTATAAACTGGCGCTGCTCAACGTGATCGGCAATTACGCCGGTATCCAGGAGAGTTCCGACGTGATCGAGGCAAGCGACAAGCTCGCAGTATGAATAGAGATCGAGCCCCGCCCATGGCGCGTGCGGTCACTTTGCAATCGTTCGGCAAGTTCGACCAGGACGCATCGATCGGTCGGACGATTGATTTTTTGAAATGCAATGACCGGCGCAACCCCTCGACGACGCCGGGATCGATCTGATGACCCTGAAGCGGCCCCAGCAAAACCTGGCGCCAAGTGGCCGGAATTGGCCGCGCTCAAAGGCTCCCGCAGCGAGTGACAGATGCTGACCCGCAAGGACGATCTTGACGAACTGGCGAACAATCTCTCGACGGCCATCGCCCAGGCCCGCGAGCTCAAGCTGCCCACCAGCGTCTATATTCTGTCCATGGCCCTGGTGGAGGTATTGCAGGCGACCAAGGCAGCCGGCGAGGACAGCGAGGATGCCACGAGGGAGTAGGCGGGGCTATCGCATGTGGAACGAGCGGATGCCGCATCTCCTTGTCATGCACCCCGGACCGGCTGCGTGACGCTCTTCGCGGCTAGCGCCGCCATGCCCGGACCCGCGCACCCGTTCCACATGCGATAACCTGCCCAGGGTTTCCGCGCCGCGATCCCTGCGGTCAAAGCCGTCGCCGGCGAGACGGTATCGGTCAGTTTCGATCGACCCAGATCACGCGGCCCTTTTCGATGGCGAGCGCCAGCTTGCCGTGTTTCAGCGACAATGCGGCTTCGCCGAACAGCTTGCGGCGCCAACCGCGCAGCGCCTCGACATCGGCATTGTCGTCGGCCGCGATCTGCTCGAGATCGTCGACGGTCGCGATTACCTTGCTGGCGACGGCGTGGCGCTCCGATGTCATCCGCAGCAGGACCTTCAGGAGCTCGACGATGGCCGTGCCGTTGGAATTGCCGCGCGGCTTTTCGATCTTCGGCAATGTTGCGGGATCGCGCGCGATGCCGCGCTGCACCGCGGCAACGATTTCGGTGCCCCATTTCGACCGCTCAAAGCCCTTCGGCAGCGAGCGCAAATTGGCCAGCTTGTCCAGGCTGGTCGGCGCGTGGGTGGCGATGTCGCCGACCGCATCGTCCTTGAGCACGCGGCTGCGCGGTACGTCGCGGCTCTGCGCTTCCTGTTCGCGCCAGGCCGCCACCTCCATCAGCACCGCGAGTTCCCTGGGCTTGCGCACCCGCGTCTTCAGCCGTTCCCAGGCGCGTTCGGGATGAAAGTCGTAGGTCTTTGGCGAGGTCAGAACATTCATTTCCTCACTGACCCAGTCGCTGCGGTCGCGCTTCTTGAGGTCGGCGTCCAGCGCCGCGTAGACGTCGCGCAGATGGGTGACGTCGGAGACCGCGTAGTGCATCTGCTCTTCGGTCAGCGGCCGGCGCGACCAGTCGGTAAAGCGGTGGGTCTTGTCCGGCCGGTGGCCGGTGATGCGCTCGACCAGCTGGTCGTAGGCGATGGAATCGCCATAGCCGAGCACCATGGCCGCGACCTGGGTGTCGAAGATCGGGTGCGGAACGATCCCCGCCTGGTGCCAGACGATTTCGATGTCCTGACGGGCGGCGTGGAAAACCTTGAGCACCTTCTCGTCGGCCATCAGCGCGAAGAACGGCTTGAGGTCGATGCCCTCGGCCAGGGTGTCGACCACGACCGCTTCCTCGGCGCTCGCCATCTGCACCACGCAGAGCAGCGGATAATAGGTGGTCTCCCGCAGGAATTCGGTATCGACGGTGATGACCGGGTGCTTGGCGAGGCGGCCGCACACGGCGGCGAGGTCGGCAGTGGTGGTAATCAGATCCATGAACGGTCCATGACGCTTGCCAGACCGCGTTCTGCCGAAAGGGCTGATATGTCAAGGGTCTTGAGGCGAATTCGAGCCCTGCATTTGCGCCCGGCGCGGCTTTTCGGCAGGGTTCAGGGCTTTGCCCGCCCGGGAGCCGGCCAGTCTCGGCCCCGGTCACGCCCATGGGCTTGCCGAATCAGGATCGATCAGTAGTCGCGGGCGGGCCGGGCAGGCCGCCGGCCCGAAGGCACCGCCAAAACGACGACGCAGAGCGCCAGCAGCGCCAATCCCATGAACTCGAATACAAAGGCATCAAACACGGCAGTTCCCCCAAAACCCGGCCGGTAGATTTGTAGGGAAGCGATTGACCGTTTGTTAATTCCGCGCGGCAGGAGCCGGCCGATCCGGCAGAACTCGCCGCGAAGGTTAACAATTCACGTCCCGCAAAACGTCTGCAAGACGCGCTGGTGCGGCTGCGGCGGATCGGCGTAGCCTGAAAATGCCGGCTGGTCCCGGTAGGGCTCCGACAGCACCGCCAGCAGTTCCTCGAACGGGGCGAAGTCGTCGCGGTTCACGGCGGCTTCGATGACGGCTTCCACGCGGTGATTGCGCGCGATGAAGGCTGGATTGGCCGCCCGCATCGCGATCCGCCGGTCGGCCGGATCCTGCGGTTCCTCGCCGGTCCGCTGCCGCCAGCGGCTCGCCCAGTCGTCATAGGCCGCCGGATCCTCGAACAATTGCCGGACTTCGCTGTCGGCGGCAGGATCGGCCGCGGCGTCGCTCAGGCGCCTGAATGTCAGCGTGAAGTCGGCGTGGTTGTTCGACATCGCGACCAGCAGATCCTGGGCCAGCGCGGCATCCTCGTCGCGGGCCGTGAACAGGCCAAGCTTGCGCCGCAGGCCGGCCTGGTAGGCGGCGTCGAATTTTTCGGGGAAATCGCCGAGCGCCGACTGCGCCTCGGCGATGGCCTGGTCCTGCTGCTCGGAAATCAGCGGCAGCAGGCATTCGGCAAGCCGGGTCAGGTTCCAGAGCGCAATTCGCGGCTGGTTGGCGTAGGCGTAGCGGCCCTGTTCGTCGATCGAGCTGAAAACCGTCGCCGGATCGTAATGATCCATGAAGGCGCATGGACCGTAATCGATGGTCTCGCCCGATATCGAGCTGTTGTCGGTGTTCATGACGCCGTGGATGAAGCCGACCAGCAGCCAGCGCGCGACCAGCTCGGCCTGCCGCGCGATCACGCCTTCCAGCAGCGCGTAATAGGGCCGGTCGGCATTGGCCGCATCCGGGTAGTGCCGGCCGATGACGTGATCCGCCAGCCGCCGCACCGCTTCGGTATCGCCGCGCGCGGCGAAATACTGGAAGGTCCCGACCCGGATGTGGCTGGCCGCGACACGGGTGAGGACAGCCCCCGGCAACAGGGTTTCGCGCCTCACGCTCTCGCCGGTGACCACCGCGGCGAGCGATCGCGTGGTCGGGATGCCCAGTGCCGCCATCGCCTCGCTGACGATGTATTCGCGCAGCACCGGACCGAGCGCCGCGCGGCCGTCGCCGCGCCGCGAAAACGGCGTGGGTCCCGAGCCCTTGAGCTGGATGTCGCGGCGCACACCGTCGGAGTCGATCACCTCGCCGAGCAGGATGGCGCGGCCGTCGCCGAGCTGCGGAACGAAATGACCGAACTGATGGCCGGCATAGGCCATCGCGATCGGGTCGGCGCCGTCGGGGACGCGCTTGCCGGCCAGGATCTCGGCGCCATCGGGGCTGTCGAGCCGGTCCGGATCGAGGCCGAGCTGCAGCGCCAGCGGCCGGTTCAATTTGATCAGCCGGGGTGCGGCCACCGGGGTCGGCGCCACCCGCGCGAAAAAATTCGCCGGCAGCGCCGCATAGGTGTTCTGGAAGGGAAAATGGACCGTCATGGCCAGCAAGATAGGCATGCGGCGGAATTAGACAATCGGTTTGCGGCCGCAGGGCACCGGCGGGTGCGTTGTTTTTCCGTCACTTTCCGGTTTGCGACGCTTTTTCGGGCGCTCCGGTGCGGCCGCATTCGGTTGCCGCGCCCGGCAGCGTCGGCTAAACCCTGACCCGCTTTGCCGGGCAGGCCCTGAGCCCCCCGATTCGACCCTCCGACAGCCGTTTTGGAAGATCCATGCATCGATACCGGTCCCATACCTGTGGCGCGCTCCGTGAGAGCGAAATCGACCAGACCGTCCGCCTGTCCGGCTGGTGCCATCGCATTCGCGACCATGGCGGCCTGCTGTTCATCGATCTGCGGGACCATTACGGCCTGACGCAATGCGTGGTCGATCCGGATTCGGCGGCTTTCCGGGACGCCGAAAAGCTGCGCTCAGAATGGGTGGTGCGGATCGACGGCAAGGTGCGCCGTCGCCCCGCCGGCACCGACAATCCCGATCTGCCGACCGGCATGGTCGAGATCTATGTCAGCGAGATCGAGGTGCTGGGGCCGGCCGGCGAATTGCCGCTGCCGGTGTTCGGCGAGCAGGAATATCCTGAAGACATAAGGCTTAAGTACCGTTTCCTCGACCTGCGCCGCGAGAAACTGCACCAGAACATCATGACCCGCGGCGCGATCGTCGATTCCATGCGCAAGCGGATGAAGGAACAGGGTTTCTTCGAATTCCAGACCCCGATCCTGACGGCGTCCTCGCCGGAAGGCGCGCGCGACTTCCTGGTGCCGTCGCGGATTCACCCGGGCAAGTTCTACGCGCTGCCGCAGGCGCCCCAGCAGTACAAGCAACTGCTGATGATGTCCGGCTTCGACCGCTATTTCCAGATCGCGCCCTGTTTCCGCGACGAGGATCCGCGCGCCGATCGTCTGCCGGGCGAGTTCTACCAGCTCGACGTCGAGATGAGCTTTGTCACGCAAGACGATGTCTTTGCAGCGATGGAGCCGGTCATCACCGGCGTGTTCGAGGATTTTGCCAAGGGCAAGCCCGTGACCCGGGGCTGGCCGCGGATCCCGTTCGCGGAAGCCTTGCGCAAGTACGGCAGCGACAAGCCGGATCTGCGCAATCCGATTGAGATGCGGGATGTCTCCGAACACTTCCGCGGCTCCGGCTTCAAGGTGTTCGCCCGCATGCTGGAAGACCCGAAGAACCAGGTCTGGGCGATCCCCGGGATCGGCGGCGGCTCACGCGCGTTCTGCGACCGGATGAACTCCTGGGCGCAAGGCGAGGGCCAGCCCGGGCTCGGCTATATCATGTGGCGGGGAGCGGAGGGTGTCTTGGACACGTCCAAGGCCGACCAACAAAAATCGCCGGATGCAGGCAAAGCCGGCGAAGCAAGCGATGCCGTCAAGGGCGCGGGTCCGCTCGCCAACAACATCGGTCCCGAAAGGACCGAGGCCATTCGAATGGCGCTCGGCCTGAAGGAGGGCGACGCGGCGTTCTTCGTCGCCGGCGATCCGGAAAAATTCTGGAAATTTGCCGGGCTGGCCCGCACCAGGCTGGGCGAGGAGTTGAACCTGATCGACAAGGAGCGCTTCGAGCTCGCCTGGATCATCGACTTCCCGATGTACGAATACGACGAGACCGAGAAGAAGATCGACTTTTCGCACAACCCGTTTTCGATGCCGCAGGGCGGTCTGGAGGCCCTGCAGACCCAGGACCCGCTGACCATCAAGGCGTTCCAGTACGACATCACCTGCAACGGCTACGAGATCGCCTCCGGCGGCATCCGCAATCACCGGCCCGAAGCGATGGTCAAGGCGTTCGAGATCGCGGGCTATGGCGAAAAGGATGTCGTCGAGCGTTTCGGCGGCATGTACCGCGCCTTCCAGTATGGCGCCCCGCCGCATGGCGGCATGGCGGCCGGCGTCGACCGCATTGTCATGCTGCTCTGCGGCACGACGAATCTGCGTGAAATCTCGTTGTTCCCGATGAACCAGCGAGCCGAGGACCTCATGATGGGCGCGCCTTCGGACGTGACGACCAAGCAGCTGCGCGAGCTGCATATCCGGCTCAATCTGCCGGAATAGTTCGTGGCGCAGCCCGCAGGGCGGATTGGAGCACGCCGGGTCCGCGACGCGCGCCCGGTGGGCGTTATCCGCCGCTCTGGGCCGAAGGAAGAAGGGCTTCACTGCTCGTGTGTCGGGGCGAGATGGCGGATGACGCTTCCCGCGTTCGCCGTGGAGGCCACGGGAACGGTCGGCTCCGATCCGCTCTGCGGGCTTTGACGGAGCGCGATCAGCGCGGCGTGGCGGCAGGGCGGGTTGATTTCTCTGTCACCTGGCTCCGCGCCTCCTGCAGGCAGCTGATCGAGCCGATGGTATTGGGGCCGTACTGCACGAAACCGGACTGCGTCGGCGGCGAGTGCGCGGCGGTGATCGGCAGGTAGATGTAACAGATCATGCCGTCGACCGGGTCGCGCCAGCGCTGCACGATGGTGTCCTGCAGCGGGCCGGCGAATTGCCGCTCAAGCGTCATGCGCGGCAGCTTTGCCCAGTCGGTCGATTGTTGCTGGGGTTGCTGTGCGACGGCGGCAAGCGGAAAGCCAAAGACGACGGAAATCGCGGACAGTAGAACGACCCGCATGCAATATCTCCCGCTCGCATCCTTGCGACGACAAAGCGTGGTCCCCGTAACTTGCCGATAGGTTACCACGCCAGCTGAACCCCGACGCGGCCGCCGAGCTGGGTTGTCTCATTGACGACGGTATAGCCCAGGGAGCCGGACAGAACCAGATTGTCGGTCAGCCGTGCCAGCCCCGTCAGTCCGAGCGCGTTTTGACCCGCGAATCCTCCATAGTTGGCGGCTACGGCAAACGTCTTGTTGTCGGGCAGAAAGCCGCCGCCCATCGCCATCGCCATCGCGATACCGGAGTTGGCCTGGTTGATTTGCGTCTGCAGACCGCCGATCTGCGAGGAAATACCGGCGGCGATACTGCTGAGCTGCGAAACGTTCACGGCGTCGGTTGGCCCGATGCCCGCGGCGACATTGGTAAGGGTTCGCAAGTTACCTGGCGTGCCGAACGATACGGTGTTGGGGGCGGTCGCCACCGAACCCTGGCCGATTGCGACCGAGTTGGTGGCGGCCGCCCTTACCGTGGCGCCTGCGCCGACGGCGGTGCCGTTCGTCGCCTGCACCACGGCGCTCTGGCCGACGGCCACGGCATTCGCCGTCGTGGCACTGGCGGAATTGCCGATCGCGGTGGCGGATGAGACGTTCGCTACGCAACCCGGGCATGTCGTGGTGGAGAAATCGCCATAGGCGGCACCCCCGTTCGACGCCGAGGCGGTGTTGCCGATGGCCACCGAGCCGGTGGCGAGGGCGCCGGTGCCGATGGCAATCGAGCTGACGCCGGTGGCCATCGAGCCATAACCTTGCGCGATCGCATTGGTGTTGGTCGCTTGCGCGCCGTTGCCGATGGCGATGGCATTGGTGGCGCTGGCATAGGCGGCGTTGCCGGCGCCGGTTGCGCTGTTGCCGCCGATGGCGATGGCGTTGGCGCCGCTCGCCTGCGCATTGGAGCCGACGGCGGTGCTCGACGCATTGGCGGCGATCGCGCTTGATCCGAGCGCGGTGCTGTTGGCGCCCGTGGCGGCGCTCAATTGGCCGAAGGCGGAGGCGACGATCGCATTGGCGGTGGCGCCTTGCCCGACCGCGGTAGCGCCGCCGACGCTGGCGCTCGCGCCCTGGCCGAAGGCTGAGGCGCCGGTCGCCGCCGCCGACGCGCTGTTGCCGTAGGCTGCGGAATTGGCGCCGGCCGCGGCGCTGTTCTCGCCGGTCGCGGTACTGGCGTTGCCGCCAGCATTGGCGCCATAACCGACGGCGAGCGCATCGGTGCCGGTAGAACTCGGGGCTGCATAACCGGAGGTGTTGTTGGCGCTCACGGGAACGGCGGCAAAGCTCGCCGCGAGGCTGTAGAGCTGACTGCCGTTGACCGCCTGCGTGGAGGTCGCGGAGATGACGCCGGCCGCGACGTTGCCGAGCGTCACCGCGCCCCCCGTCCCAACCAGATTGAGCGCGTTCGAGGGCGTACCCGCGGTGGCATATTGCAGCGGACCGGCAGCGCCATTGGCGATGGCCTGTTCGCCGGCGACGACGTTGGTGTAGGTCGCCGTCGAGCCGTTAAGCGTGTAGCTCGGGCCGGTGATGCCGGTGGCCGCCGAATAAGTCGCGCCACCGCCAAGCGCGGACGCGGTGGTGGTGCCGAGCGAGGCGACGTTGGTGGTGTTGGCCGCCGCGACGCTGGCGACACTGTAGAGCTGGCTGCCGTTGACGGCATCGGTCGAGGTCGAGGTTACGGCGCCGGCGGCGACGTTCTGGATCTGGCGCGCGGCGGTGGTGGTGCCGACCGATACGACATTGCCGGAGCCGGTGGCGACCGCGCCGGCGTTGTAGGTGATGCCGTTGGCGGCGTTGCCGGCAATCGAGCTTGCGCCGGTCGCGATCGAGCCTTGGCCGAGCGCCACCGAATTCGCCAGCGTCGCGCTCGCTCCCTGTCCGAAGGCCGACGCATTGGTGTTGCTTGCCGTTGCTCCCTGGCCGATCACAGTGGATGCGGTGCCCGACGCGGTACTGTTCTCGCCGATTGCAATCGAGGTGGTTCCGGATGCATTCGCGGTGTTGCCGATGGCGACATTGCCGGTCGAGCCGACCGAAGCGCTCACGCCATAGACCGACGCATTGGTGTTGCCGTTGTCGGTCGCGCCCGGTCCCATCACCGTCGAGCCGGCCGCCGATACGGCGCCATTGCCGATGGCGATGGCGTTGATGCCGTTGGCCGCGGCACTGTTGCCCAGGGCGATAGCGCTGGTAGAACCTGCTATCGTACCGCCGACGCTGGCGCCGTTGCCGATGGCAATCCCGTTCACTGAGGAACCATTGACGTAAGCCGCATTGCCCGGGCCGCTGGATGTATTGCCGCCGATGGCGATTGCATTGCTGGCATTTGCCTGGGTGTTCGATCCCAGCGCGACTCCGCTGAACTGGGTCGTGGCAAAGTATCCAATGGAGACCGCATTGTTATTGTTTGTCGAACTGCCGCTGCCCAGCGCGATCGACCCGGTGCCATATGCGACCGCTGCATTTGCGGTGACACCATCCCCGCCGCCTAAAGCGATGCTGAAGTTGCCGAACGAGATGGCTCCAATTGCGGTGGTTAGTGGTCCGGAGCCGATAGCGGTGCTGTAACTGCCCTCAGGACTACTCAGCGAGTTGGCGCCGGCGCCTATGGAAATCACCCCGGGGGTGGCTGAAACATCGCCGGCAAAGAATCCCAGGGTTGTTGAGTTTGACCCAACGGCATACGCGCCATTTCCGACTGCCGTCGCGCCAGGCCCATTGGCGGTGGCGCCTGGCCCGCAGGCGAAATCGGTAGACTGCGAGGCGGCGCCGCTTCCGCAGGTAGCTTGTGCCGCGGCGTCGCGGGGCAGAGAAACGACGAGCGTGCCGATTGTGCAGATGGCCAGCGTGATCGCGCGAAAGCGGTCGCCCAAAGTCCGCCCGCACGATGGCGCACCGATTTCCCTAGCGGCGACAAAAAGTCCAGTCGTGCCAGCCTGCGTTTTCCGACGGGCGGCGGCTGGCAAGCCTGTTGTTCGTGTTCTTGTCGCGTGTCTGGATAGCGAAGCCCGCGCGCCCGGTCCGCCTGCGTTTCTAAGGGCACTCAAGCGGGTAAGTATTGGCGGCGCTGCCCACCGGAATCCCTTCACGCCGCAGTTCGCCACGCTGCCGAAAAACTTCACGATCAAGTCTCCGCCGTTTCGGGCGGCTGCGGGACGATCGCATGAAACGTTTGCTCCGAATGTCGTTCGTATCCGGACTACGCCATTCCAGCGGCTTCGGCTCCGATGCCCCCTGTTCTCCGATTTCGATCAGGACGCTGTCCGATCCGCTTGCCACCGAGCTTATCCACTTATTTGCTCTTTGACTGTGGCGTCGTGGTCACACGCGCGCGATAATAATTTAGTTCCACTCTGTTTGTTGGATGGCACGCGGCGGCACTGGCCGGCGGCGCCGTTGCCGAGCGGCGCGGGAACCTCGACCGGTGGCCCATCAGGTGGTTGGGTGGTGCCGCGGCATATTTGTTAGTTGAATGCGCGCAGCCATGTCCTCGATCATACGCAGACGCAGCTAGTTCCGCTCATGGAACTCAACCCTGAGTGAGCTTGACCACACCTCGATCTCACGACGGGGCCGTCAAACCCGCCAGCGCCGTCCTCTGGGTTGGCTTCCTCGGCACTTGCTCCCGCGCAGCGGGCTGGAGCCCAGCGAGTTTTGCTTGGGTGCCAAGCGAAATCTTGTCCGTTGAAGTGACAAATTCCTGCCTTCAGCCGAAACGGCCGGCATTTCCCGCAGAACGGGCGAAGGGGCCGTCCGCTTGCGCAACTGTAGAAAGCCGACGCCGGGGCGGCTAACCTTTGGTTCGGATGCGCAAGGGTCACGTGATACCCGCTTCGACGGGGTTCTGAAGAGCTCAGGTTCGTGACGGGCAAGGAGTTCAAAATTGATCGGTGAAACCCGTCGAGAAGTTCGACGCTCTCGTGGTGGGTAGGACCTCGGAATTAAGTCCCGGCGCCTGGCATCGACATGACCGCGGTCCGCGACCGCAAACGCGCCATGGGGTGTCCGGGCCTTCAAAGGCGCGTTCGCCGATCTTGCCGTTGTCGAGGTTCAACCGCATGGCCGAGAGTTTAGCGGGGCCCGTGCCGCCTCGAAGGAGAGCCCCCGCATCTCGGCATTTCCAATGCGGATGTCCTGATACAGCCCGGCCGCCGTCTCGATCAGTTCGCGCGCCTGCACGGGCGTCGGCGGCGCGGCTCCGGCCGGCGGGATCATCGCCAGCAGCGCCGGCAGTTGCAGCCGTGACGGCCTGAGCCCGACATCGTCGATCGTCATGCCCTCGATCCGCATGTTCAGGCCGCGCCCGGAGGCGAGGACATAGGGACCGGCCGAGATCTGCCGGTACGCCCGGTGATGCTGCTCGTCGCGGGCGGTCTGCGGATCAAACATGGACGCGGCGGGTTGAGATCGAGGTCGCAGGAAACGACTTGGCGGGATTGCCGGTGATCCTGTCGGCATTGCCCGCCTGCTGCGTATCGACACTGAAAACGATCCCGTCGACCTTCACGACGTCGATCTTGCCGTCCTTGATGCCCTGCATCGCCAAGTGGGAATAGGCGAAGTCGCCACCGTGCGGAGCCACAGTGCCTGCGCGGCCGGGTGCCGAAGAAACCGGCTGTCGCTAGCAGGACGGCCGCGACCAGGCCGATCAGCACCTTTTGGCCAACTCCGTTTGCCGGATGCCAGTAAAATGCCATATTGTCGCGCGCGATGGTAAGGGAGTGTGACCCTGGATTCGGCAACATCCGCAGAATTTTCGGGCATTGGGTCCATGCTCTCCTGTGAGCTTCCTATCCGGCTCGATTTGCCGCAGAACTGATCTCTCATGAACCAGTCACCGAAATCTGAATTCGGGGTCGCTCAAGCCTCGGGGGGAATGCATGGCGTCCTATTCTGAAGATCTCCATTCCGCGGCGCTCGCCTATCACCGGCTGCCGCAGCCCGGCAAGCTCGAGATCCAGGCGATCAAGCCGCTTGCCAACCAGCGCGATCTTGCGCTGGCCTATTCGCCGGGCGTGGCGGCCGCGTGCCTGGCGATTGCCGCCGACCCGGCGGAGGCGGCGACGCTGACCATTCGCGCCAATTTGGTGGCGGTGGTGACCAACGGCACAGCGGTGCTCGGCCTCGGCAATATCGGCCCGCTGGCATCGAAACCGGTGATGGAGGGCAAGGCGGTTCTGTTCAAGAAGTTCGCCGGCATCGACGTGTTCGACATCGAAATCGCCGCCGATACCGTCGAGCGCGTGGTGGAAACCGTGGCGGCGCTGGAGCCGACCTTCGGCGGCATCAATCTCGAGGACATCAAGGGCCCGGAGTGTTTCGAGATCGAGGCGCAGCTCAAGGCGCGAATGAAGATTCCGGTGTTTCATGACGACCAGCATGGCACCGCCATCATCGTCGGCGCCGCGATCACCAATGCGTTGCTGCTCAACGGCAAGAAGCTGGCCGATGTCAAGATCGTCGCATCCGGCGCCGGGGCGGCGGCGATCGCCTGCCTCAATCTTCTGGTTTCGCTCGGCGCCCAGCGCAAGAACATCTGGGTCTGCGATATCGACGGCGTGGTGCATGAGGGCCGCAACACCCTGATGGACCGCTGGAAGTCGGTCTACGCGCAAAAGACCGACAAGCGCGTGCTGGCCGAGGTGATCGGCGGCGCCGATATCTTCCTGGGTCTTTCGGCCGCTAACGTGCTGACGCCGGACATGGTCAAGCAGATGGCCGACAAGCCGCTGGTGATGGCGCTGGCCAATCCGACGCCGGAAATCATGCCGGATGAAGCCCGCAAGGCGCGGCCCGACGCCATGATCTGCACCGGACGCTCGGATTTTCCGAATCAGGTCAACAATGTCCTGTGCTTTCCGTTCATCTTTCGCGGCGCGCTCGACGTCGGCGCCACCGCCATCAACGAGGATATGAAGCACGCCGCGGTCGAGGCGATCGCGCAGCTGGCGCGCGACCCGCCCTCGGATGCCATCGCGCCCGGTTTCGACAGCGGCGAAGCCCAGGGGTTTGGCCCGGGATCGCTGATCCCGAGCCCGTTCGATCCGCGGCTGATCCTGCGCATCGCGCCGGCGGTGGCGAAGGCCGCCATGGCGTCGGGCGTCGCCTCCCGTCCGATCGCCGACTTCGACGACTACACCGCGCAACTGGAGCGTTTCGCGTTCCGCTCCGGCCTGGTCATGAAGCCGGTATTTGCCAAGGCCAAGACCCAGCCGGTCCGCGTGATCTATGCCGAAGGCGAGGATGAGCGCGTGCTGCACGCGACCCAGGTGGTTCTCGAGGAGAAGCTGGCGCGGCCCATCCTGGTCGGGCGGCCCTCGGTGGTCGAAGCCCGGATCAAGCGCTTCGGCCTGGCCATCAAGGCCGGCCAGGATTTCGACCTGATCAATCCCGAGGACGATCCGCGCTATCGATCCTATGTCCAGTCCTATATCGACGTCGCCGGCCGCCATGGCGTGACGCCCGATGCGGCACGCACGGTGGTGCGCACCAATGCGACCGTCATTGCGGCGCTGGCGGTGATGCGCGGCGAAGCCGACGCCATGATCTGCGGCGTCGAGGGCCGCTATATGAGCCATCTGCGCCATGTCCGCGAGATCGTCGGCTTTCTGCCGGGGGTGAGCGATTTCGCCGCGCTGGCGCTGATGATAACCAGCAAGGGGGCCTATTTCATCGCCGATACCCAGGTGCGGCCTAATCCGAGCGCTGAGGAGCTGGCGGAAATGGCGGCGCTGGCGGCGATCCATGTCCAGCGTTTCAATCTCAAGCCCAAAATCGCGTTCGTGTCACATTCCGACTTCGGCAGTTATGATACGGAATCCTCCCGCAAGATGCGCCGCGCCACCGCGCTCCTGAAACAAAACCATCCGGAGATCGAGGCGGACGGCGAAATGCAGGGCGACACCGCGCTTTCGGAAGCCGCGCGTGCGCTGATCCTGCCGCATTCGAAGCTGGAGGGCGTGGCCAATATCCTGATCATGCCGAATCTCGATACCGCCAACGTCGCCTATCAGATGATCAAGTCGTTGGCCGGGGCGCTTCCGGTCGGGCCGATCCTGATCGGCCCCTCGCGGCCGGCGCATATTCTGACGCCGTCGGTGACCGCACGCGGCGTTCTCAACATGACCGCGGTGGCCGCGGTCGAGGCCCAGGAGCGGGCCGGCCGCCAGCAACCGAGCCTGTTTGCCTGAAGCGGGAGCGCGTCGATCCGATTTGAGGTTTGAAAACATCAGGCGGAACGCCCATAATCGCTCCGCCATTACGACGACTTTCGCATTTGCAGCATCAGTGAGGCGACCATGCCAGCGTTTGTTACCTTCGGGCGAGTCCTGTTCGCCGTGCTGTTCATCTATTCGGGAGCGACCAAGCTGTTCGGGATTCAGGCCACGGCGGATTTCATCGCCGCCAAGGTCGCGATTCCCGCGCTGTTCGTTCCCTACACCTCGCAGCTGGAGACCATGACGGGCATGACGACGCCACAACTGCTGGCCGTCGCGGTCGGGGTCTTCGAGATCGTCAGCGGCCTGATGATCGCGCTGAATTTCGGGGCGCGGTTCTTTGCCATTCTTTTGATTTTCTTTGTCGCCGCGGCGACATTCTATTTCCACGACTTCTGGAACCAGCCGGCGCCGGAAAATGCCAAATCGCTGATCGATGCCCTGAAGAACCTGTCGATCATCGGCGCGCTGTTCATGATCGCAGGCTATGGCCGGATGTCGCGGGCGGCTGACCCTGCCTATGTCGATGTCTGAGCGACACGCCGCCAGGGCGTGACGCTGACCGCGGCGGCCGCGTCGAGGATTTGCGGCTTGCCCGCGCGCAAGCCATGCCCCGCCAGGATATCCTGCGGCGATTGGGCGGGCACGCCGGGGAAGCAGGGCTGGCCCCCCGGCAGCCGCACCCGCGGCGCCTGCGAGAGCCAGAAGGTATCGTAGCGATCCATGAACATCGCGAACACCTGCGGTCCGCCGATGATCGCGATCGTGCCGGCGCCGGCGGCGGCAAGATCGCAGGCGGCTTCGAAGGACGCGCCCGCCGGGTTCCACAAGGTGCCCTTGGGATTGGATGGGTCGGGGGCGATCGCAGCGATGCTCCGGGTCAGGATCAGCCGTTTTCGCCGCGACGAGTTCGGCTGCTCTTCATGGGAATGCCTGCCGTGGACGATCAGGTCGGCGCGGTCGAGCGCGGCCGTGAAGAACTGCTGGTCGCCCTCGAATTTCAATGCGTCCGGCATGACATGGTCGGCATTCGCCAGCATGCCCTCAGCCGACACGATGACATAGCCTTCGATGCGCTGCGCTGGCACGGGGTTGTCGGGCGGGCCGGTCTATTCCGAGATCGTCTGCACCACGCTGGACACCGGCCGGTCGCTGACCGTGGGCAGCTTGGCGTCCTTCAGAATCTCCTCGTCATATTGCGCCAGCGTCTGCACCGGGGCCTTGGGTATCATCTTGACCACCTTGTAGCCGCCGGCCTTCAGCCTGCGCAGCAAGGCGGGCAGGGCCTCCGCGGTATGCTTGTGGAAGTCGTGAAGCAGGATGATGCCCTTGCCGAGCTTGTCGAGCTTCTTCATCGTGACGTCGATGACCTGCTGGGCGTTGCGCGCCTTGAAGTCGAAGGAGTCGAGGTCGCAGGAGAACATCGCGATATTTCGGGTGCCGAGATAGGTCACCATTTCCGGCGGATGCTGCAACGCCGGAAAACGGAAGAAGGGCGCCGGCGAAACCCCGCCGAGCGCCCATTTCACGGCGCTGAAGCCTTTCTCGATCTCGTCCTTGCGCTGATCCTCGGTCAGTTTCTTGTTGGTCAGGGTGGCATGCGACCAGGTGTGGCTTCCCACGGTATGGCCGGCCGCGAGAACCTGCCTGAGGATCTCCGGGTAGTAGGTGGCGTGCTTGCCGATCGAGAAGAAAATACCGGTCGTGCACTCGTCCGCCAGCGTCTTGAGCACCGAAGGCGTGTTGACCGGCCAGGGCCCGTCATCGAAGGTCAGCACCACTTCCTTGTCGCGCAGGAAATCCAGTTGCTTGAAGTGCTCGAAACCGAATCCGGGGCCGCCCGTGGTGTCGATTTCAACGGTGCGGGCGATGCCGAGGGCGTCGGGATTGGCGCAGGCGGCTTTGGCGGGAGCCGGGGCCGCGGCAGGAGCCGGCGCCGCTGCAGGAGCCGGTGCCACCGCTTGCGGTGTCGCCGCGGCGGTGGTGGCTGTGGTCTGCGACCATGCCGTACCCGACAGACCCAGCCAAACCGCGCCTGCAATGATCAAACCTGCCGCAATACGCATCTCATTCCCCTTACGCTGATCCCGTATTCGGCCTTGGCATTCTGCCTTCGTCCGAGCCATTCCTCGCCCCGAGGCATGATAGCCTAGCTGGAGCGGTGCCGCCACGGCAACGGCAATTGCCCGTGCGGGCCGATTTGTCGGCCGAACCGTTAATTCGACCGCAGGCGGCGGTATCATGGGTCCGCGCGCGAAACAGTTACGGCCGGACCGCAGCCAGGCCACACCAGGGCAGCGGCATCAGCGGAAGATAATACCGGTTCCATTCGCATATCGGTTCCGGACCGCTGCGCTTGAGGGCGTATTTGATCGGCTCGGCCTGGCCTACCGCGATATGCAGTCCGAACAGCACGGCGGCGATGGGATAGGCCCATTTATGCAGACGCAGGTCGCTCAAGGTATCGAGCAGCACCGCGCCGGCGAGGATGATCAGCGGGTCGGTGAAAATGAAATATTCGGATTTCAATCCGCGCCTCACGCCAAGCGCGTCGATCCCGATCGCCGCCAGCAGCAGCATGAGCGCCTGGATGGCGGCCTGCCGTTCGCCGCGGCGCCAGGCCAGGATGATGCCGGGCACGATCAGCCAGACCAGGAACACCGTGGGGCGCGGCGAGGAATGCAGTACGAAACTGTAGCGGGCCAACACCGATCCGGCCCCGTCAAGCAGCAGCGACAGGATCCCCCAAAGCTGCGAGCCGCTGGCGACGTGGGCGGCATTGGCATCCGCAAAGGTCAACATCTTTTCCAGCGGATTGATCACGGCAATCACATTGCCGGCGTTATAATCGATGTTGAGCGCGAGCAGCGCCGCAAACGCCCCGGCGGCAATTGCGAACATCGAGGCCAGCGTTTCGCTGGCGCTGACGCGCCAGATCGCGGCGAAGGCGATCATGCAGCCGAAGATCAGGACCAGCAACGCCGCCTGCCAGATCCCGAAGCGGCCGAGCAGCAGCGGATGAAGGTGCGCGGCGTCGAGCGCGGTGTGGTCGAACCCGGCATCGATCAGCGGCCACGCCGCCGATGCCGTCAAGATTGCCGCAATGGCCGCGACGGCCGTTGCCGGCCAGGCCGATTGCGGGGTGCGCCAGAGCCCGACACTGGCGCTGCCGGCGGATCCAAATGGCAAGACCAGCAGCGGCAGCGCGCCGATCAGCAAAATTGCCTGTACCTTGTTTTCAAGCCCGAGCACGCACAATCCCGCCGCCGCCGCCAACCCGAGCGGACGCGCGTTGCCGGCCCGACGTCCGGCCGCGATCAGGATCAGCAGCGCAAAGATGACGGGACAGGCCGCGACAAGTTCGCTGCGCAGGATGCGCGAATGTACCGCGATGCCGCCGGAAAAGGCGAAGGCGAAGGTTGCGAGCATGGCGACACGCCAGTCGCGCACCACGCGCCGAACCAGGCCAGCAAAGATCAGGACGCAGCCGGTTGCGATCAGCCAGGCGAGAATCCGGCCGGCGCGAACCGCGCTGGTCATGGCGGCGTTGAATGCCGGCGCATCGGATGCCGGGGGCATCGTGGACAGCGAATAGGCGTCGAGCAGGCCGAGCGCATGCAGCAGTTGAAACCAGAACTTCAGCGCCAGGATCGTCAGGTAGGCGGTATGATCGAAGAACAGCTGCGGCTCGCCATCGTTGAGCAAGAAGGCATTGTAGATCACCATGAAATCCATATCGGCGTTGCGCCAGTAGATGACGGCGTAGCCGAACAGGAAAAACGACAGCGCAAGGCCGATGGCGATCGCCGCCAATCCCCATCGCCAACCAAGGAAGGTCAGCCGTTCGAAGGCATCCTTCGCGGCGTCGGAATTCGGCTTGGCTGTCGGGGCCGGGGTAGCGAAGCGGAGCATGCCGGCGGTCCTTTAGCCCAGTCGCCGGGCCAAAGCGAGCGGGCCGAACCGCCAGGCGGCCTTCAGGCCGTCTAGCGCAGCGAAACGATGAAGTCGGTGCCTTCGCCGGTTTCGCCCGCGGCGATGCCCTGGTCGGAAACGATGATCGAGGCGCCGGTGGAGAGCGCGTCGGTAATTCGCGCCATGGCATCTGCGGGAATGGCGAGGCGATCCAGCGCCTCGGCGGGGCTGTCCGGTTGCGGCAGCGGCTTGATCTCGGCGGCGCCCGCTATTCGGCGGCGGCGCGAGGCGCGCTCGTCTTCGTCGCGGCGGGCCGGCGCCGGGAGCGAAATCACCGACCAATGCAGCCGGTTGGCATCCTCCGGGTCGACTTGGGCCGTGAACACGTGGGTTCCCAGGGGCCGGTCGCTTGGCGCGATCGTTATCGGCACGTCGAACAGCGGCGCGAAATTTTGCCGCACGTAGAGTTTTGAATCCTTGCGGCTGACGAACACCGAAATCTGACCGCTGCGCTTTGGCCCCGCGGCCATCGCCGGGTCGGGCTTGGCGCCGGCCGCCTTCTCGGTGTCGGGCAGGCGGGTCTGATCTTTTTTCTCATCGCCAACGGTGACACGGGAATCGATCGCCGCCTTCACGCCCGGGGTGGGCTTTTCGTTCGACTTTTCGGCCGATTTGGACGCGTCGTCGGCCTTCCGGCTGTCGCTTGCTATAGCCTTGCTGATCGCAGCCGCGCCGTCGGCCGGCGCCTGGACCCCATCCGGCCTTTTGTTGGTTGGGTCCGCAGCGTCGGCGCCGGCGGAGCGGATTTCGGGCACCGCTGCTTCGGGCGATTTGCCCGCAGCTGCCCTGGGCTCGGGTGACGCGGCTTCGGTGCGCCCGGGGGTGGTCGGATCGGCCCGCGACGCAGCAACGTCGGAACTGGTGTCGGGGTTTGGTGCATCGCCGGCCTTGGCGGAATTCACCGCGAGGTGCGCCGCGCCGGCGTCCGGCTCGGCCGCAGCCGGCAAGTCGTCGCGGGGCGAGGTGGCATCGGACATCGTGACCGGGGCTTTTGCTGCCGATAGTTCGCCGGCGTCCGCGGTATGGGTCTGCTCGCGCAGCGGTGCGGTGGCCGCCGGGTCGTCGATGGCGGGCTTTCCGCCATCTTCATGCCCGACCGTCGATCTCAGTTCGAGGCCCGGCTCTGACGTCGCGATCCGGGTCGTCCCGTCGGCATCCGGCGTTGCGCCGGATTTGACGACGGGTAGCACGTCCGCCTTTGGCTCCGCTGCGGCGACCGGCTGTGGCGACAGCTTCTGGGCGGCCAGCAGGGGGTGAGAAAAACTGGCGGGGCTGAGCTCACCGGGGGCAATGACAACCCGCGCGCCCATTTTGGTCCAGCCCCACATCTTCACGGCAAAGGCCATCGGCATGCGGATGCAGCCATGTGATGCCGGATAGCCCGGCAGCACGCCGGCGTGGATGGCGATGCCCGACCAGGTGATGCGTTGCATGTACGGCATCGGCGCGCCGCTATAGATGTTGGAATGGTGCAGCTTTTGTTTTTGGATCACGCTGAAAACGCCCATCGGCGTTGGATGGCCGGCCATGCCTGTCGAGATCGGCGTTTCCGCGAAAAATCCGTTGGCGTCGTAAATCCTGAGGTTCTGGTTATGAATCGAGATCGCAATGATCAGCGGTCCCTGCGGCTTGGCGGCTTGTTTTCCCGGTACCTCGGTCTTCTTTGCCTGATGGCGGCGAGCCTGTTGGCCCCGTTGCGGAGGGGGCGGCCCCGGGTGTGAAAAACCGGTATCGGAATCCGACCAATAGATCGCGGCTTCCGCCGGGCAAGCCATGCCTATGGCGCCAGCCGCTGCCAGAACGGTCATTCGCCAAAACCGGTTTGAGAAGGCCGCGGAGGTCGATAGTTTTCGCTTGAAACCAGCTGGCTGGCGCAGCCCAATCGCGACAGAAGCCTCTTGCTCGCTTGCGCGGTTCATCTTCGAATCCCAAAATTTGATATCAGTGTTGCAGACGCGGTACGCATTCACCAGCACAAGGCTCCCGGTTCTGCGACTTTCGCTGCAAGCGTAGCAAAAAAGCCTCACATTCCATTAAAGGGGTGACCCTGTTGGGTGGCCGGCCTTACGGAAAGGCTTCGCCGCCCCACATAGGCGGCGGCCCCCGCCCACGGAGAGTTCCATGACATCCAACCCCCCAAGCCAGTATGACAGGACAAAATGGAGGCGGTGGATTTTGGTCGCGCTGACATTGGCGTTGTGGGAGTCGCCGGCCAACGCGGCCGACGAGCCGGACCTGATCTTCCAGCGCTCGACCGTCTTCAAGCTGCTCAGCCCCAACGACAAGCTCGCGACCTATGGCGTCGATGATCCGGAGATCGAGGGCGTGGCCTGCCATTTCACCGTGCCGAAGAGGGGCGGTTTCAAGGGTTGGCTCGGGGTCGCCGAGCAGGTCTCGGATATTTCGCTGGCCTGCCGGCAGATCGGCCCGATCCATTTCAAGGACAAAATGGGGCAGGGCGACGATATGTTCAAACAGCGGCGCTCGCTGTTCTTCAAGAAAATGCAAATTGTCCGCGGCTGCGATGCCAAGCGGAACGTGCTGGTTTATATGGTCTATTCCGATAAGCTGATCGAAGGTTCGCCGAAGAATTCGACCTCCTCCGTGCCTATCATGCCCTGGGGCGCCGCTGATGCCGTGGTCCAGAAATGCGGAGACTTCATTCAATAACAAGGCAATCGCGGCGTTACCGCTTCGTCGGATTCGGGCGGACCCAGGGCTTGGGCCGGGCATTGCGGTCACGGCAGCCCACCAGATGCACCAGCTTTTGCGGGGCGGACTGGTTTCCACGCCCGCCATCGCCACACTGTTGGGTCATCGCGCCACTGACCCTGGGCGGTTCGGTTTCCCCAGCATCATGGGGGCGCGTCTGCGGCCCCAGGTGACCGCCGATCCGCTCTACCGGCTGGCCGCTCGAACGAACCGAGGTTTGCTCGCCAACATCGATGCTGCCACTGCCCACGCCTGCCATCCTCTGTTGGTTTCCAAGACAACGCGCGATTGCTCAAAAAGGTTGCATGTTGTTCGGGCTGCCGAGCCGCTTCTCCAGCAGAGAAAGGTTAAGAAGTCGCCCGCTTCGAACCGGCGGGTCCGAGGCTGGTAGCGGCAGCGCGGTGATTTCGCCTGGTTTGTCGGGTGGGCCACCGACCGCTTTTGCTGGCATTCCGTCCATCGACGGCGAAATCGCCGAGAGTTCGATCGACTGTTTCGTCCGGCCGCAGCGACGACACAATTCAGAGGCGCGACGAAGCCATTTTTCACTGTTCGCGCAGAACTCCTGAAGCGGCAGATGGTTATCAATTCGACAACGAAACGGCGGACCGCGCCGACAGCCACTACCGGAGACGGTCAAATGCGAACCATCAGCCTGATTCTCGCCACCGCTTTTCTGTTGGCCGGGCCCTCTGTGGCTGGCGTGTCGGAGGGCGGTCTGCCGGGTGTCGGTACCTTCGCCTATAACGGCTCACCGATCGTCGACGCGGACCCGCAGCCGGTCCGCGTCGCGGTGCGTTGAGGCTGATCCGGCTCAACGAGCCAGGAATTTGTCGCGGCGGCGGGTCCTTCTCGGCGGCCCTCCCCCCGGGAGGGCGCCGAGAAGGGCGGCACACGGGACAGTGTTCGAATCGGTTGGCTGTTTGCCCGCAGCGTGATGACGCCTCCGAGGTCGGACGCCCGCCTCCCTCGCTCTCATGGACCAGCCTGGGCGAATGCCAGTAGCCCGCTGGCCCCCCGATGGTATCGCCGCTATCGTCTGGTGCGGCGATCGACCTTTTTTTACCGCCCCCTTTTTCGGCAACCGCCCCGGAGGGCACCGTGTCTGCAACCCGCAAGGACGACCGCCTCAAGGGCAAGGCCGCAATCGTCACCGGGGCGGGCTCGCGCGGCGAGGGAATCGGAAATGGCCGCGCCACTGCCATCATACTGGCGCGGCATGGTGCGCGCGTGACGCTGGTCGACAGCGTTGCGCAATGGGCCGAAGAGACCAAGCGCCTGATCGATGCGGAAGGCGGCACCGCGCAGATCGTCGAGGGTGACGTCAGCGCTGCCGCATCCTGCCAGGCTATCGTGGCGCGCAGCATCGAAGCCTGGGGCAGGCTCGATATCCTGGTCAACAACGTCGGCATCACCGGTCCGCGCGGTAACGCGGTCGAGGTCGACATCGAGGCCTGGGACACCGCGATGCGCATCAACGTCGCCTCGATGATGTTGATGGCGAAATACGCGATTCCGGAAATGATCAGGAGCGGCGGCGGTTCGATCATCAATCTCAGCTCGGTTGCAGGCTTGCTGGGCGGCCATCCGAGCCTGCTTTATCCGACCTCGAAAGGCGCCATCGTGAGCTTGACCCGTGCGATGGCGGCGCATCACGGCCGCGACGGCATTCGCGTCAACTGTATTGCGCCGGGCACCGTCTATACCCCGATGGTGGCCTCGCGCGGCATGACGCCGGAGATGCGCATGGCGCGCAGCGAAAGCACCCTGCTAGGCACCGAGGGCACCGGCTGGGATATCGGTTACGGCGCGTTGTTTCTCGCCAGCGACAAGTCGCGCTGGATTACCGGTGTTACGCTGCCGATCGATGGCGGTGCGACGGCGGGCCGCAAGGGGTCGCCGGTGCCGCCCAGCGAACCCGCGCCTATTTCTTCTTGATGCTTAAACGCGGAATGCATTTTCGGTGGGCGAGAACTCCCGCCGGCGTCATCTTGGCGCCGGAGATTTCCTTGACCTGGCCAGCGGGGCACGACCCGTCGTCGACGCGGATGCGTTGACCCAGTCGCAAATTGACGATGTCCTGCTCCCGCGAAACCTGTTGGGCCATGGCCGCGGCCGCGAGCGCGAACAATGCCAGGCCGCCAAGCACCAGGTTCGAAACAAGCTTAGGAGGTATCTTGATCATTGCGGGCGCGCTCACTTGTTCTGTATCTTGAGCCCGTTCGGGCCGAGATTGATCTGCAGCCCTTCCGGTTGCTTTTTGGTCTGGTAGAGATTGTAGCCGAGCACGCCGACCACCACGATCAGCGCGCCGATGACGAGAAACAGGATATTGCGGTTGCCGGGCATGCGGTAGCTCCGTGGGTCGCGAACGCTCATCGTGGAGTGTAGGGGCGCGGGGGCGATTCTGACAGCGATCTGATTGCGCCCTGCAAAGTCCGGCAAAGTATGGTTTGATCGGTCGGGCCGGATCAGACAATGGGAAAAGCGACACCATGAACGCCACCGACGCCAGGCGAAAAATTCTCGACGCTGTCGACAGCAATTTCGACGCGCAACTTGCCACCACGCGCGATTTTGTTGCGATCCCGTCAACCCGCGGCGCGGAAGGACCGTGCCAGGACATGATCGGCGATCTGCTGCGCCAGCGCGGCTACGAGGTCGACGACTGGCATATCGAGGTCGACGACTTGAAGGATTTGCGCGGTTTCGGCCCGATCGAGCACGATTTTTCCAAGGCCCGCACCGTGGTCGGAACCTACCGGCCTGCAACCAACGCCGGAAAATCCCTGATCCTGCAGGGACATTGTGACGTGGTTCCGACCGGACCACTCGAGATGTGGCAGACACCGCCGTTCTCGCCCGTCGTCAAGGACGGCAAGATGTACGGCCGCGGTGCCTGCGACATGAAGTCTGGCACCATCGGCGCGCTCTACGCACTCGATGCCATCCGGGACGCCGGCCTCAGGCCGACCGCGCGGATACACTTTCAGTCCGTCATCGAGGAGGAAAGCACCGGCGTCGGCGCGCTTTCGACCCTGCAGCGCGGCTATCGCGCCGATTGCTGTTTCATTCCCGAGCCGACCTCCGGCAAGATGGTGCGCTCGCAAGTGGGGGTGATCTGGTTCCGGCTGAAGGTGCGCGGCTTTCCCGTGCATGTGTTCGAGGCGGGTTCCGGGTCCAACGCGATCACGGCGGCATTCCATCTCATTCATTCGCTGCAAAAGCTCGAAGCGGAATGGAACGAGCGCGCCAAGGGCGATCTCCATTTCAAGGCGGTGGCCCATCCGATCAATTTCAACCCCGGTATCATCAAGGGCGGCGACTGGGCCTCCAGCGTACCGGCATGGTGCGACGTTGATTGCCGGATCGCGATCCTGCCCGGCTGGTCGGTCGCCGACTGCCAGGCCGAGATTCTCGCCTGTGTCTCGGGCGCCGCGCGCGATCATCGTTTCCTTTCCAACAATCCGCCCGATGTGGAATGGTCAGGGTTCTTGTCGGAGGGCTATGAACTGAAGGGGGCCGCAGAACCGGAGGCCGCCTTTGCCAAGGCCTACGAAGCGGTCTATGGCGGCGCGGTGGCGGACCTTGTGTTCACCGCGCTCACCGATACGCGGTTTTATGGGCTGGAATACAACATTCCGAGCCTGTGCTTCGGCGCTGGCGGGGCGGCCATGCACGGCTTCAACGAATATGTCGATCTCGATTCCTTGCGGAAATCGACCAAGGCCACTGCGCTGTTCATCGCCGAATGGTGCGGCGTGGAGGCAATTTAGGTCAGCGTGCACACGATCCTGCAGGGAGGGAACTGGCGCATGCCCTGATACTAACAAAATGCTTGTCAGCGCGGTCCAGTTCATCAAACAATTGCGGATCGAGGCTTCAGCCTGACAGGGAATGCGCGATGACGCCGCTTGAAAGGGTCAATTCGATGAAAATGCCGTTTGCCGAGTTGAAGGGCGTGACCTTCACCGAAGCGGCAAAAGACCGTGTGGTGGCCAGGATGCTGGTGCGACCCGACCTCTGCACCCTCAACCGTACCATTCACGGCGGCGCGATCATGGCGTTTGCGGATTCGGTCGGCGCCGCCGCGACCGTGATCAATTTGCCCGATGACGCCAACGGCACCACCACGATCGAGAGCAAGACCAATTTCATCGGCGGCGCGAAGGAGGGGATGACGGTAATCGCGACCGCGACGCCGGTGCATCGCGGCCGCCGCACCCAGGTCTGGCAGACGCGGCTGGAAACCGAGGAGGGCCGCCTTGTGGCGGTCGTCACCCAGACGCAGATGGTGCTATAGGCACTTCACGGCGCGGCATCGCCGGAAAACTCTGCCGGCGATGCTCGTCGGGCATTCGCCGATCGCGGCTATCGGCGGTGCCGAGCAGCGCCGGCACCGCGGATCCCGTTGCAGCCTTCCTTGTGGGTTTGGATCAGGCCTGCAGCCTGATTTCACTCATGACATCTGCATCGACTGGCAGGCTGAAGTGCTCCACCCGGTTGGCACGGGAGCGGTTGAGCAGCAGGCGGGTGACGTCGGGCCTGGAATAGTGACCTGCTGGATCGGCCGCGTTCTTGGCCACGCCGATCATGCCGAGGTCGATATCGGCATAAAGGATGCCCTCCTGTTCGGGCGGAAGCTTCTCGGCAAGCGAGCTGCCGTCCGGTCCGTAGATCACCGCATGACCGCCGCCGGCATGCAGGAACGCATGTTTCTCGGGCGAGTCGCAGAGCTCGTCGATCATGGCCTGCGATACGACCGCGCAGGGGCCGAGGACGAAGCATGAGCCTTCGACCGCGTACACCTTGCTTGCAGCGTTGTTGACTTCCCAGCCGAGCGCATGCGCGAAGGGGTCGTACAGCGAAAAGCTCGGCCAGGCGCCGACGTGAACCTGTTCGTTCTGGGCGTACATGGCATATTTCGACAGCGGTTGCAGATGTTCCCAGCAACACAATGCACCGAGCCGTCCCACGTCGGCCCGATCGTGGACGGCGAGGTCGCTGCCATCGCCCTCGCCGAACACGGTGCGTTCGGCATGGGTCGGCCTCAGCTTGCGGCGCCTGGCGATGGTCTCTCCGTCAGGACCGATCAGCCATTGTCCTATATAGAGGCTTCCGCCGTCGCGTTCGGACACCCCGATCACAGCGGTCAGCTTGGCGAGCTTCACGGCGTTGCGAATTTTTTCGGCCTGCGGGCTGTCATATGACAGCGAGTTGTCGAAATAGCGCTGCACGAAGCCGCGTCCGATCGCCCAGGCCGGAGCACCAAGCCAGATCTGCCACGGATATCCGGGAATGAAGGTCTCGGGAAACGCGATCAGCTTCGCGCCCCGCGCGGCAGCCTGCTCGATCAGGGCGATGGTCTTGTCGACCGTTGCGTCGAGATCGAGAAAGACCGGCGCTGCCTGAACCACTGCCACCTTATATGCCTGATGAACGAGACCCATCGACGTCTTCCTTTCGAATTGCCGGATCGACAATCAACGCCCAAGGCTACAGCCATGGCGGCCCCGCTGCTTGTCCGCAAAAGAACGAAAACTTGTCTTAATTGGCAAAAGGCCGGTTTTGGACGCTGCGCCGCACGCAAATCGTAGTGATGCTGCGGCAGCAAGAAGTGCGACCGGGAGACCGGCTACGGTGTCGGGTGCTCGCGCCATTCGCGCGGTGAGGCGCCAAACCTCTGCTTGAAGATCCGGCTGAAATGGGCAAGGTCGTTGAAGCCCCATGCGAATGCGATGTCGCTGATGTGCCGAGCTGTCTGGGCGGGGTCCGCCAGATCGCGCTTGCAACGCTCCAGACGTTGCATCTGGACATAGCTGCGGAAGGAGATCCGTTCGGCCGCCATCAAATCGCTGGCGTAGCGTGGCGAGATTCCGATCGCCGCCGCCGCGCGCGGCATCGACAATTCGGGGTCGCGCAGATGCGTCAGGACATGGTTCTTGAGACGATACAGCAGCGCGGACCGATGAAACGACTGTTCCGGCGTGCGCTGATGCAGCCGGTCCGCCAGGGCCATGGCGAGCAGATCCATCGCCTGGTCCAGCAGCCGTTCGGCGGTGTCGGTATCGACATGGTCGATGGTCTGGCTGACGCTGAGCAGGAACTCATAGGCCAGTCGTTCGAGCGGACGGTCGCTGGAGAAAGCCGTCGCGGTCAGCGTGTCGAACGAGCCGATGCGCTGTTGCAAAAGCTTCCGCGGTATCTGAAATATCGTCTGCGAAAAGCTGTCGTCGAAACGCAGCTCGTACGGGCGGGTGGTGTCGTAGAGAACGAACTGTCCCGTCGATATCACGGCTTCGCGGCCGTCCTGAAACACGCCGTTCACGCCGCTGTTTGCCAAGCCCACCAGCACGAAATCCTCGCTGGCGCGTGCGATCCGGGAGGGGGTGCGAAGCACCTGCTGGGCGCAGGAACTGACCCGCGTGCAGCTCACCGGGCCGATCGCCGATTGTGAAACCGATCCCCAAAACGAGTCGCGCAGGTCCGATCGGCAATCGAGACCGACAAAGGTATCGCAGACGATGTCCTGCCACGCTGCAAGTCGTCGATCCGGAACCGAAGAACTGGTGTCGAGCACGACAGCCACGATGGATCTCCTGTGACCCGCCCGAGTGTGGGCCAAAGCCGGCCTCGAATCCAGTAGGAGAAAATCACTTGCCGGCCGCACCGGCGGCAAGCAACGCGGCGTTAATGCTATGGATTGTTTGCCGTTAATTGAGGCGGCGGCGGACTTGAATTTTATGGTGCAATGCACAATATTGACGGACTAGGGATTCGACGCCTCCTCGAGGGCCATCCAGAGGAGTGATGACTTGCGCCACGAAAACGTTACCAGACCGACGCCGTCCAGAGGCAGCGTTCGGACCTTGCGTCAGCAGGAAGAATTGCCACTGCTGCGCGATCATCTTCTGAGGCTCGATCCGGAAAGCCGTCATGATCGCTTCTGCGGCTTCATCGATGATGATTTCATCGCGCGCTATGCCGCGAAATGCGCGGCCGACGGTACCACCATTATCGCCTATATCGAGGGCGGCGTGGTCCGCGGCGCGGCGGAGCTTCACCCGCCCGATCAATCGCCGGGTTCCATGCCTGAGATTGCCTTCAGCGTCGAAGCGAGCGTGCGACGTCAGGGCGTCGGCAGCATCCTGTTCCAAAAGCTGATCGCGGAAGCGAGATCGAAAGGCTATCGCAGCCTGCGCATCACCACCGGCGCGCAGAACCAACCGATGCGGGCGCTCGCCAGCAAGTTCGGTGCGCGCCTGAGTTTCCGCCACGGCGAATCCAGCGGCAACCTCGATCTGACGCGGCAACCGCAGCCCGAACCAGCAAGACCATCGACGGCGACGCCGATCGACGCCGCCCGCGCGATGCTGAACTTCAATCGCGCGTACTGGAAAATGGTGCTGCGAATGTATGGCTGGGGCCGCACCGCCTGAACGCGGCGCAGCCAGCGCGCGCCGGGGCGTCAGGTCCCGGTGCGTTTGTCGTTACCGAATTTCCGGATAACCCGGCGTTCGACCACGATCGAGCGCTGCGCGCCCTGTTCGCCCGCGATCACACGCGTTGTCGAGCGGGCTGCAGCGCGGCCGGCTTTCTTGACCTCGGCCTGCACCGCTTCGATCGGCAGTCCCATCAGCGCTGCGGCAATTTCGGCCTGGGCTCCCTGATCGTCGGTAATGCCGATCGCGGCGAAGATAGCCTCGTCCAACGTCGGTGGATCGCGCCGGACGCGCCGGGATCCATATTTGGTATTCCAGTCTTCGCTCATGGTGCCCCTCGTCTGATCCCGGATACCTAATGGCCCTCATGTTGCATTGCAATATGAAATTGATATGGCAATCCAGCCATGCACCGGCTGATTTCAGAGATTTTCGACGCCGCTCCAATCATCGAGCTCAACGACGCCACCTGCGCTGGAATAACCGGGTTAGTTCACGTCGGCGTCACGGCATTGAATCAGCGGCGCCGGCAAGGTCGATCGGCTGCTGCGGCCAGCGTTTCAGCGCGGCGTGGCCGGCATCGGTCAGGACATAAATGCCGCGCTCGGCGCGGTCAAACCAGCCATAGACGTTGTGCTGCAGAATTTTCGGGGCGTCCGGAATCTCCGGCCGCAGATCCCGCACCCGGCGCGGCCCCTGCAACAGCGCCGAGGCGCAGGCCAGTGCCTGCTGGCGATACGCCGTCATGATCGGGGCGCGCGTGCTTCCTCCGAGCGCCGGGTCGCCCTTGCGGCGCCGATGTTCGGAGACAAGTCGCGAGCGCTTTTTCGGATTGCGGCGCGGACTGGTGGTCGGCGGCTCGACAATCACCTCGACATCGCCGGTGCTGGTGACCGCGAGCATGCCAAAGCCGAGCCGGCGGCAGAGATTGCGATAGCGCGCGTCGCTCTCGCGGCCCTTGCCGCGCGCCGACATTCTGGCCGCCAGCCAGACCTCGTCGCAGGCGCCGGCGCGTTCGACCGCCTGCAGCACCAGTTCAAGATTGAAGGACAGCTTTAATTCGCCGATCACCACGATGGGCGGATCGTCGGCGCTCAGTGCCACCAGGTCGCAGCCGCCGACCTCGCCCTTGACTGTGAAGCCGAGCTTTTCGAGGAAGCGTTTGACGGGCAGATAAAGCGCGGTTTCCAAGCTGGCTCCGGTTGTCGTGAGTGCGACTCAATGCCGGAGTCTAGCCCGATTTGCGGCAAAGCCTTTGCTCAAACCGTGCCAGCAAGGGTGGCGAGACCAGAACAACCGGCGGCAGGGCCGGCATGTGCAAGAGCTTCAAACGGAGCAGCGGCAAGCTATACCCGTCCGTTCACCGGCAGCAATGCGCCGGTGACGGCGCTGGCGGCATCGCTCAGAAGAAACAGCATCACCTCCGCCAGCTCCTGCGGGGTGACCCATTTCTTGAAATCCGCCTTGGGCATGCTGGCGCGATTGGCCGGGGTGTCGATGGTTGACGGCAGCACGGCATTGACGGTGATCTTGCCCTTCCATTCGGCGGCGAGCGCCTCGGTAAGGCGATGCACGGCCGCTTTGGATGCGGCGTAGGCGCCCATGCCGGCGCCCGCCTGCAGCGCGCCCATCGCGCCGACATTGATGATTCTGGGGGCGACGGAGCCGGCCAGATGCGGGATCGCCGCTTGCGACGCGTTCAGCGCGGTGAGGACGTTGAGCGCATACATGCGCTGCCAGGTTTTCGGATCGCCTTCGGCGACCGCCTCGAACGCAAAACCGCCGGCGATATTGATCAGCGCGTCGAGCCTGCCAAAATGTGCCGCCGCAGCGTCGATGGCCTTCTTGGCTTGCGCCGCGTCCGTCAGATCGACGCCGCCGAGTTCGATCCGGTTCGCTGTTGTCTCGATCTGCGAGGCCGCGTGATCGACTCCCGCCACCCGTGCGCCGCGCCCCAATGCCATCTCGGCCACGACCTTGCCGAGCGCGCCCGAGGCGCCGGTCACCACGACGATCTTTGCTTCCATGATGGGTCTCCGGGCACGCGATGATGCAGCTCACTTTATCGCCAAGGCATGGCTAAGCCAAACTCAATCGCGATGCTCGAAGACCCTTAATGCCCCTTCAACATAGGCTTTGGCAAACGGGAGCAGACGGCGCGGCGCAGATCGCTAAAATTTGCCGGAGTTTTGTAATCGGATCGCAGAGCGGACCCGCCATGCTTCGGTATCGTCTTTTCGAAGCGCTGGGGAACATGATCATGAGCTATCTGCCGGACCACGGTTTGCCGCTTATTCAGCTCAAGGAGCAGCGGCGGGACCTGATCGTCGCGCTGCAAAATCGCAATGGCCCGGTCAGCAGCTGGGAACTGATGCAGATTGCCGCGGTCCAGCAGGCTATCTCGGCCTTCGAGGACGTCATTTCTGACCTGGACGCTGAAATGGAAGCGGCGGCGTAAGCCGGTCGTTCCGCCGCCCGATAGGGGCGGGAAAGGCGATCAGGGCTCCAGATAGCGCGCCTGCAGGTGGCGGCGGGCGCCTATGTCGAGTCCCAGCCCGATACTGAAATAGCCTTCGAGATCGCCGTACCCGGCGCCGATGGCGTCGAACGCCGCGGCGAGAAACGACGTCTGCACCGACGCCAGCACCTGCCTGACGTCCTCGGGCAGGTCGGTTCCGCCACCAGGGTCGCGACGGTAGAACCGGTTGGTCAACAGGTAATCTTCAATGATCAGATCGTCCGGCACGCCGAGCGCATGCAGGATCAGCGCGCAGGCAAAACCGGTGCGATCCTTGCCCGCGGTGCAGTAAATCACCAGCGGTGCGCGGTCCTCGAGCAGATGGGCGAACAGCGCGCGAAAGCGTGGCGTGTTGTGTTCGACATAGTGGCGGTAGGAATCCCGCATGATCTCCACGGCCTCGGCGGATGCCAGCGAGATGCCGGCGGCGAGCCGCGCACGCAGTGCCGCGACGACGGTCGGCTCGATGGGCAGGGAATGGACTGCGATCTCGTCGAGGCCGCAGATCGCGGCCGCGCGCTCCTCGGAGCCGCGAAAATCGAAGGCGCTCTTCAGGCCAAGGTGGCGCAGCACCCCGATATCGGCCGCAGTCAGATGGCCGAGATGGTTGGAGCGGAAGATCTGCCGCCAGCGGACGGTACGACCGTCCCGGGCGCGGTAGCCGCCGAGGTCGCGGAAGTTGCTGGCGCCGGCGAGTCCGAAGTAACGGGCAGGGGAATCTGGCATGGCCTCAGCTTATGTCATCAACCGCGGCGGAGAAATGACGGTGTGGGTATCGTTCGCCGCAATCCGGTCTATACTCGCCGCTGTAGTCGAAGGGGGCGAATATGAACCGGGGCGGGGCAAAGATTGTTTTCGGGGCGGCATTGTCGGTTGCGGCAATTGCGTTGAGGCCTGGGCCGGCGGTGGCGCAGACGTTCCAGACCTATCGCTGCGCGGACGGAACGCCGTTCATTGTCGGATTCTTCAATTACGATTCTCGCGCCTATCTGCAGATTGACGGCGGCGCGGTGACATTGGCCAGGGGCCTCGCCTTGTCCGGCTCGCGCTATTCGGGCCGCGGCATCACCTTGAAATTCTCAAAGTCAGGCGTCACGCTCAAGCACGCCCACCGCCCGACGACGATATGCGAGCTGAACTGAAAAAGGCCGAAACCTTGGTTCCGACCTTTTGCAATTGATGAAGCGCCGGGCTCGGGCGACGTATCGGCATCGAACCATCGCCCGATATCAACGCTCGCGCTCCAATTCGGATTCCCGGATCGCCGCTTCGTGGTACCAGCTGCCGCCAAAGGCGATTTCGCTGACGCTTGACGAAGCAAGATCGGCGCTGGTCTTGTTCTGTTCGTAGCGACGTCCGCCGACGGCCGAACGGCCCCCGGCCGGGAATTGGTAGACCTTTGCAGATCCGTGATTCAAACTCGTGTTCATTCTCGTATCTCCTCGTATTGCAGCACATGGGTTCATGCTGCGCCCGAACTCGTTCGTGAGTGGTTACTGAAACCGATATCGGTCGTGCACTCCTCTCGTGCAACATGATCAAAACAAAATCATTCGATGTATAAATTGTAGGCAGTTTGGCCTTTGCCCCGGTAGAAGCAGGCACCCGCCAACCAACGCGTGAGCCGCCGCCAAGGTTGCGGAAATGGCCGGTTTTCCGAATGAATATTGCCAGCGAATGCCGCAGTTTTAATCGCAAGCGCGATCAGTGCCGCTGACTGCTTGGTAATCAGGCCGATTTTGCGAGCGCTTCGCCGGTTGCGGCGGCGAAACCCGCGCGGCTTTGCCGCACCCGGAAAATCCGCCGGCAAGCGAGCACGTCGGGATGGAGCCGCTCAAGAGCGGCTCTTTCGCACTGCACCAATTGGCACATTACGTGCTTGGTTGAATGAGGCCGATGGTGGCCGGGCACATCTGTGGAGACCAGCAGCCTCGGTTTTCACGTTTCGCATCATCAACTCAAGAGAGAGCTCAATGACAAAGTATAAGCTCGAGTATATCTGGCTCGACGGGTATACGCCGACGCCGAATTTGCGCGGAAAAACCCAGATCAAGGAATTCGATGCGTTTCCGGCGCTCGAGCAGCTGCCGCTGTGGGGCTTCGACGGAAGCTCGACGATGCAGGCGGAAGGAAAGAGTTCGGACTGCGTTTTGAAGCCGGTCGCGGTTTTCCCGGACGCCGCGCGGACCAACGGCGCGCTGGTGATGTGCGAAGTGATGATGCCCGACGGCAAGACGCCACACCCAACGAACAAGCGCGCGACCATTCTCGATGACGCCGGCGCGTGGTTCGGCTTCGAGCAGGAGTACTTCTTCTACAAGGATGGCCGCCCGCTCGGATTTCCCACCACAGGTTACCCGGCGCCGCAGGGCCCGTATTATACCGGCGTCGGCTATTCCAACGTCGGCGCGGTGGCACGTGAGATCGTCGAGAAACATCTCGATCTCTGCCTCGCCGCCGGGATCAACCACGAAGGCATCAACGCCGAGGTGGCGAAGGGGCAGTGGGAATTCCAGATCTTCGGCAAGGGCTCCAAGAAGGCCGCTGATGAAATGTGGATGGCCCGCTATCTGATGCAGCGGCTGACCGAGAAATACGGCATCGATATCGAATATCACTGCAAGCCGCTCGGCGACACCGACTGGAACGGCTCCGGCATGCACGCCAACTTCTCCACCACCTATATGCGCGAAGTCGGCGGCAAGGAATATTTCGAAAACCTGATGAAGGCCTTTGAGGCGGCACGCGCGGACCACATCGCGGTCTATGGCCCGGACAACCATCTGCGGCTGACAGGCAAGCATGAAACGGCTTCGATCAATGAGTTCAGCTATGGTGTCGCGGACCGCGGAGCATCGATCCGGGTGCCGCACAGCTTCGTCAATAATGGCTACAAGGGCTATCTCGAAGACCGGCGCCCGAACTCGCAAGGCGACCCCTACCAGATCGCTTCCCAGATCCTGAAGACGATTGCATCTGTTCCGACCTCCGCCAAAGCGGCCGCCGCCTGACGGTTTCGCTCACGGCCTGGACCTCGGTCCGGGCCGTGACTCGGGCCCGTGCAGGCTTTTTGCGACTTCTCCTCCAGCGCAACCTGTGACCAGCCGGCGGGCGGTTCTAGCCCCGCTCAGGCTGGTCTTTTTTGGCTGCTCAGCTCCGGGCGCGGGCCAGGTGCCGTCCGGCAGAACCGATCCGGGCATCTTGCCTGCGCTGCAGGTCATTTCCGGAACAGGCGAACCGCGCTAGATTGCCGCAGGATGGTCGCTGATTGAAGAAGCACTGATGGAAAATGTCGTTCGGGTGCTCTCGACCCTGGCCTTGATGGGCGCGGTTCGCACTCTTGCCGGACCATGCGAGGCGGAGGTCGGTACCCACATCGATGCCGATTTTGCTCCGACCGTGGCGCTGCTGGATCGTCTGCGCGGCGGCGAGGAGGCTGACATCATCATTGTGACGCGGCAGGCGCTCGATGAGCTCAGCGCTGCGGGAATCGTGGTTGCGGACAGCCGGGTAGATCTGGCGCGTTCTCTGGTCGGAATTGCAGTAAGGGCCGGCGCTGTTCATCCGGACATCGTCACAGAAGCCGCGCTCCGCGCAACGTTGCTCGGCGCCCGTTCGGTGGCCTATTCGCGCATTGGCGCCAGCGGCATTTTCTTCGCTCAACTGATCGAGCGGCTCGGCATTGCTTCGGAAGTCAACGCCCGCGCTCGGATCATCCCCTCGGGCCTTACCGCCGAATTGCTGGCCAATGGCGAAGCCGAATTGGCTGTGCAACAGCTCAGCGAGTTGAAGCTGGTGCCGGGCACAGCGATTGTCGGAGCGATCCCCCGTCAGCTGCAGAGCCCGATGGTGTTCTCGGCCGGACGCCTGACGGCATCAAGCCGTGTGGTTCGATCCGACGGCGTTTTGCGCTATCTGACCTCGCCCGCGGTGGCCCCGGTGCTGCGCGAGGCCGGGCTCGAAGCTTGAAGCCGCCTCACGCCTGCAGCACGGGCCATGGCGCCAGACCGCAGGGGAACCGACTGCCGGCCACCGCGATTGATATCGGAGATTTCAACAGGCTAGGCCTAAGTCCCATGATCCGCAAACTGCAGTCAGGCGAATACCGGCTCTATTCCCGCAAGGTCAATCCGAAGACGGGCAAGCGGCGCAACCTGGGCACCTTCAAGTCGCGGGCCGCCGCGGAAAAGCATGAGCGCGCCGTGCAGTATTTCAAGCGTCACTAATTCACCCGTTCTTTTGACGGCTTGAAAATGCTCTGCAGGGCAGCTTGCAGCGGGAGGATCAGTTCGACGATTTCTTGGCATCCCGCGCCATTTCCAGGCAGGTCAGCAATTCGACATAACTGGGCGTGCCGTCCATGCTGGTTTCGCGGATGCAAACGGTCTTGTCGTGGGCGCTGAACTGGACCCATTGCGGCTGAAGTTGATCGCGCGCCGCGGCTTCATCCGCGGCGCATCGATCGAGCATGGCTTTCGAGCCGCCTTCGGACTGGCACTCCCTGCCAATATCGAATTTCGGTACAGTGTCCGCGACTTTGCTGATGGGAAGCGCAGCAAGAATAACAATCGGCAGGTGCATCAGCATTTCCAGTCTCCGGGATTGGGCAGTTGGCCTCGCTGTACGCAAGCTCTCATGCCGGTGCGGCAACGATATTGATCGGCATCAAGCGCTCCGATGCTAGTTCGGCCGGCCAGCACCGTGCCTCGGGAAAAACGCGATCGCCGGGTTGCAAGCCGAGGGGGTATGAAGTCTCGGACATTTCTCCAAGGGCTATAAAAGAACTTACTGTCGGTCGAGCAACGAGATCGGGTGTTGACACTCATTGGCTGGAAAAGTGCCTCCTGGCCCTATGGATAACAATGAAAAGGCCCCTTCCGGACAATAGCGACGGGCAGGCGGCCGGATATCGCGGCAGGGAAGGCTTGACGAGTTCTAAAAAGGAACTGTATGGAAGGAGGGGGTGCGGTCCCGAATCCGCGTAATTGAGCGTGACCCGGTGCCAGTCGATGGCAGCATGGCGGCTCCATAGGGGGAAAAATGGGTAACAGGCTTCGGTTTGCCTTGGCCTTGGCCTTGACGCTTTCCACTCCGGTTTTCGCAGCCGACGCGCCGGGAGTTACGGCGACCGAGATCAGGATCGGAGGGGTGTTCCCGTTCAGCGGCCCGGCTTCGGCCATCGGGCTGGTCGGCAAGGGCATTCTGGCCTATGTGCAGTCGATCAACGACCGCGGCGGCATCAACGGCCGCAAAATCAACTATATTGCGCTCGACGACGCCTACAGCCCCCCCAAAGCCGTCGAACACGTCCGCAGGCTGGTGGAAAGTGACGAAGTCGCCTTCATGTTCGGCCAGCTCGGAACGCCTGGGAATTCAGCGACGGCGAAATACCTGGCCTTGAAGGGTGTTCCCGCTATCGCGATCATGAGCGGCTCCAACAAGTTCACCGACGTCAAGGCCTACCCTCTGACCACGACATCGCTGGTGAGCTTCGATACCGAAGGCCGGATTTATGCGAAATATCTCTTGTCCGCGCTGCCGAACGCCAAATACGCGATTCTCTATCAGAACGACGATCTCGGCAAAGACTATGTCAACGCCTTCAAGTCGTTCCTGAAGGGCGACTTCGACAACAAGGTGGTCACGGCGCCTTATGAGATCAGCGACCCCACCATCGAGTCGCAGATCGTCAATCTCAGAAGCTCCGGCGCCGCGGCGCTGCTGGTCGCAGGCACACCGAAATTTGCAGCGCAGGCCATCCGCAAGGTAGCTGAAATCGGCTGGAAGCCGACCTTGATCGTCAACTTTCCATCGAGCTCGGTATCGGCCACGTTGAAGCCGGCGGGACTCGACAAGGCAGTCGGCGTCATCGTCGGAACGTTCAACAAGGATCCGACGGATACGAGGTGGGACAATGACGAGGGCATGAAGGTCTACCGTGCGTTCTTCGCCAAATATCTGGCCGGATCCGACATCGGCGAGAACAATTATCTGACCGGCTTCAGCCAGGGTGTGGTGCTCGAACAGTTGCTGCGGCAGTGCGGCGATGACCTTTCCCGCGAAAACATCATCAGGCAGGCCAAAAACCTGAAAAATGTCGAAGTGCCGGTCGCTCTGCCGGGTATTTGGATCAATACCAGCCTCGCCGTCAACCAGCTGTGGACGCAGATGCAGCTCCAGCGCTGGGACGGAACCAACTGGCAGCAGTTCGGCGAGGTTCTCGACGCCAATTCCGAATAGCGCGGACGGAACCGGCTTTCGAACGCGGCGCAGCGTAAGACGGGCGGCCCGGTCGGCTAGGCCTTGGGAGCTTTTTCCCCGGCATGCGGTTTCTGCCGCGCTCCGGGCCCGGCGTGGACATGGACTTCCTTGGCCATCAAAGGCTCGCCGCAGCAGGAGCACACCATCACCGGATCGAACATCTTGCCGCACTTCTTGTGTTCATGAAGCATCGGTCGGCCGCGCGCATCGACCATGTGGGTATCGCCCCAATGAACGATCGACATGATGACCGGGTAGAGATCGAGACCCTTCTGGGTCAGAATATATTCGTAGCGCTTGGGCGACTCCTGATAGGGGATGCGCCGCAACACGCCGAGCCGAACCAGCTTCTTGAGCCGCTCGGCCAAGAGATGGCGGGTAATGCCCAGTGACGACTGGAACGCCTCGAAGCGGCGCTTGCGCAGGAAGCATTCGCGCAGAATCAGCAAACTCCAGCGGTCGCCGATCACGGCCACCGTGCGAGCCAGCGAGCACGGTTCCTCTTCCAGCGCGTCCCATTTCATGGCTTCACTCCAAACCGCATTCCGGCCCGGAGCAAGTGCTTCGTCGAACCGGCCACGTCTGCATTCTAAATAGGTACTAATCTGAAAACAATCATCTATTTTCCCTCGGTGGCGACGAAAGGGCTCAAAAGAGTTGTTTTCGACTTGACAGTTCTATTTTAGAACTTTAACGATCTTAATCTACTGAAGGTCGGTCGCGAGCCGACCGCTTTTCGGGAGGAAACGCAGTGGCCAGTTCCTTGAATGTCGAATTCCAGTTCGATTTCGGAAGCCCGAACGCCTACCTGGCGGAACTCGTCCTTCCCGGCATAGAGGGGCGCACCGGCGTGAAGTTCAATTACGTTCCGGTACTGCTCGGCGGCATCTTTAAGGCGACCAACAACATGTCGCCCTTCGAGTCGCTGCGCGGCATCAGGAACAAGCCGGAATTCCAGGCGCTCGAGACCGCGCGGTTCATGCGCCGCCACAACATCACGAAATTCCGGCCGAATCCGTTCTTTCCGGTCAACACCCTGATGCTGATGCGAGGCGCCGTGGCGGCAAGATTCGAAGGTCTGTTCGAACCCTATTTCCGCGCGGCCTACCATCACATGTGGGAAGAGCCGAAGAAGATGGACGATCCAGAGACCTTTCGCGCCGCCTTCACCTCGTCCGGCATCGACATCGACCGGCTGATTGCCCGCGCGCAGCAGGATGACGTCAAGAAGCAGCTGATCGCCGACACCAATGACGCCGTCGCGCGCGGTGCCTTCGGATCGCCGACCTTCTTCGTCGGCGACGAGATGTTCTTTGGCAAGGATCAGCTGCGCGACGTCGAAGAGTCGATCATGGAGCAGACCCATCAAGATGCGGCCAGGCGGGCCTGAATCCAGACGCCGTCGGTCTCTCGACGGCGACGAGGTATCGAACCGGCGGCAGCCGCGCCGGGCAAAATCTCAAAGAGATCATCACGGAGGAATTTCATGCCAGGGCCACTCAACGGCGTTCGTGTTCTGGATCTGACCGGCGTGGTTTCCGGTCCGTTCGCGACCATGTTTCTGGCCGACCAGGGCGCCGACGTGCTCAAGATCGAACCGATCGGCGGCGACATCACCCGGCGCAGCCGCGCCAGCATCGACAAGGCCGGCGAGTTCTCCGCGCTCTTCATTTCGTCGAACCGTGGCAAGCGCTCGCTGTCGATCGATATCAAGAGCGATGCCGGCCGCGACGTGCTGGCCAGGCTGGTCGGGCAGGCCGACGTGCTGGTGCAGAATTTCCGGCCGGGCACCATGGAACGGCTCGGCCTTGGCGCCGACGAGTTGCGGCAGCGTCATCCGCGCCTGATCTATGTATCGATCAGCGGCGTCGGCGACACCGGGCCTTACGTCAAGAAGCGGGTCTATGATCCGATCATCCAGGGATTGTCGGGTTTCGCCGACATTCAGTCCCAGCCGGTCACCAACCGTCCGCAGATGATCCGAACCATCGTCTGCGACAAGACCACCGCGGTGTTCACCGCGCAGGCGGTCTCCTCGGCATTGTATGCCCGCGAGAGGACCGGGCAGGGCGATCACATCCAGGTCGCCATGCTCGACGTCATGATCTCCTATCTGTGGCCCGAAGGGATGATGCAGTACACGGTGGTGGGCGCCGAAGCGACCGCCGCCGATCCCAAGGACCGGCCGGACCTGGTGTTCCAGACCAGCGACGGCTACATCACCGCCGGCACGATATCGGATTCCGAATGGCAGGGCTTCTGCAAGGCCTCCGGCGATCCCGAACTGGCCAGGGATGAACGGTTCGCAACCCCGGGCGCCCGTACCGCTAACGCAACGGCGCGGATCAACAAGATGGCCGAATACATCGCCCGGCACAGCACGGCCGAATGGCTGGAGCGACTGGATGCCGCCGACGTTCCCTGCGCGCCGATCCTGCGGCGCGGCGAAATCATCAACAACGAACAGGTGGTGGCCCGCGGCCTGATCACTGAATTCGATCAGCCCTCGGTCGGGCGGGTCCGTCAGCCGAAACCGGCGGCGCGGTTCGAGGTCAACGAAGCCGTCATTGGAGGACCGGCGCCCGGCGTCGGCCAGCATAGCCGCGAAGTACTGCTCGAACTCGGCTACACCGATAGCGAGATCGAGGGGATGGTCGGCGATCGCGCCGTCCGGATCGCTTCCTGATGCGCTACCGGCCCAGAAATACCGGCTTGCGCTTGGCGACGAAGGCGGCGACCGCGTCGCGGTGATCGGAGGTCCGCGCCGCGCGCACCATGCGGTCCGCCTCCTGATCGAGCGAGGCCGGCAGATCCGACGTGATGGCGTGATCGAGATTGTCCTTCATGTATCCGAAGGCAATCGAGGGACCCTCCGCCAGCGTCCTGGCCAGCGCGAAGGCCGCGGAGCGCAATTCGGAATCCGGCACGACCCGGTTGATCAGGCCGAGCATCTCGCAACGCCTCGCGTCGATCCGCTCCGACAGAAACATCAGCTCGCGCGCCCGCGAAGTGCCGACCAGCCGGGTCAGCAGCCAGGCGATGCCGTAATCGCCGGACAGGCCGATCCGGGCGTAGCCCGTGGTCATGATCGCGGATTCGCCCGCGATCCTGATGTCGCAGGCCAATGCCAGCGCCATTCCGGCGCCGGCCGCCGGCCCGGGCAGCGCGGCGAGGGTCGGCTTGCGGACCGCGACCAGCGCACCGGTCAGGGTGCGCTGGCGCCGGCTCAACTCCGCGATCCGCTCCTGCAGGGTGACTTCGGACTTGGGTGTGCCCACGGCCATGCCCTTGACGTTGCCGCCGGCGCAGAACGCGTCACCGGCGCCGGTGATCAGCAATGCGCCGACGTCGGCGTCGTCGCCGCATTGCCGGATCATGCGGCGCAGCGCCGGGGTCAGATCGTCGGACAGCGAATTTTTCGCCTGCGGGCGGTTCAGCGTGATGGTGGCGACCCGCTCGGCGATCTCGCACAGCAATTCGCCGGAGCCGGTGTCGATGCCGCGGGCTGGCAGTTGCATGGCCATGTTCCTCCATCGTCCGCAGGCCGCTTCGTGCCAGGCGGACCGGCGGCTCAGCCTTGCTGGCGGGCCGGCCGCCGGATCGGTTCGTTGGCGGCAGGCGGCGCATTGGCCGCACTGCCGCGTCGATAGGCCGGACGGTCCTTGATGCGGTCGAGATAGGGATGGGCGATGTCGCAAATCCCGACGCCATAGGCGATCGCCCATTCGAGGCAAGTCGTGAGCAGGATGTCGGCGCTGCTGAAATCGCTCGCCCATCAGGAAGTCCCGCCCGTCGGCCAGCGCGACCTCGACATGACGCAACTGCTCGCGGAAATATTCGCCGGCCTTGGCGACGACATCGGGGGCGACGCCGTAGATTGGACCGAGCGCGTTGGCGCTGTGCCGCCGCATCACATAGAGGCTGGTCGAAATCGAGCTCGGTGACGATGAAGAAGCACCACTCCAGCCAGGCGGCAAAGTCGCGCTGGGTTTCCGGGATCAGCGCACGCTCCGGCGTCGAATAGGTGCGCGACAGATAGGCGACGATCGCCGCACTTTCGCCGATGCAGAAGTCCCCGTCCTGCAGCAGCGGAACCTTCTGGCGCGGATTGAGCGCGGTATATTCCGCGGTCTTGGTTTCGCCGGTGCGCGGGCCGATCGCCATCGTCTCATAGGCGAGTCCGAGCTCATGCATCGCCCAGTGCGCGCGCACCGTGCGGCTGGTGCCGACGCCCCAAAGAGTCAATTGCGGTGCGGCGGCCATCTTACCATTTCTCCACACTGGGACGCAGATCGAGTTCGTGGGTCCAGCCGTCCCTGGTCTGCTGATGCGCGAACCAGTAGGCCTCGGCGATCGAACCGGTCCTGGTCAGGCTGTCGGGGGGAATTTCCGCGGCGTCAATTCCGCTTGCGGCTTTCATGCGCTTGTGGATCGCCTCACTGTCGACGCCGGCATCGATCAGGAGATGCACGACGTGAATATTGTGCGGACCAAGCTCGCGCGCCATCGACTGCGCGACCGCGCGCAACGCGAATTTTGCCGAGGCGAAGGCGGCAAATCCCTTGCTGCCGCGGATGCTGGCGGTAGCGCCGGTGAACAGAATGGTGCCGCGGCCGCGCTTGAGCATGTGGCGCGCGGCCTCGCGGCCGACCAGAAATCCGGCATAGCAGGCGAGCTCCCACGCCTTGAAGAACAGTTTTTCGCTGGTCTCCAGCAACGGCTTGCTGACATTGGAGCCGGCGTTGAACAGGCAGACCTCGACCGGACCGACGGTTTCCTCGACACGGGCGAACAGCGCCTCGACTTCGGCCTCTTGTCGCGCATCAACGCTGAAGGCATGCACGTCGCAGCCCTCGGCCCGCAGCTCGGCGACCAGGCCTTCGGATTTGGCGGCATCGCGCCGCGCGATGCATACGGCGTAACCGCCCCTGGCGAAGCGGCGCGCCACCGCCGCGCCGATCGCATCGCCGGCACCGACCAGTAACGCCACGCCGCTGTCGCCGGCCATCGGCCTTCTCCCCTATAGTTCTAATTTAGTACTTGAGTAAGTCATATCGCCGCCAGGGCGGGTTGTAAACTCGAAATTGCGTCGATCGGTCGGTTGCAGTGCAACCGTGCGATGGCGGAGGCGGCCGCTGAACGGCCAAACCGGCAAAGCCGGATTGACAAGTTCTAAAAAAGAACGTTGTATCGCGCATTCGCGCTCGGCCTCGCACAGGGGCGACCGAGCGCACCGGAGGCGAGCCTTTGGCCGAAGCAGAAAATGTCGACCGCGCCGCCGCCATCCTGCGGACGCTGCCGTCGCGGATCCACCGGGTCGTCGATCCGCCGGCGCTGCAATCGCCCGACCGGGTGGCGCTGATCGACGACGGCACCAGCTGGACCTACCGGCAACTGCAGGCCGCCATCGGCGCAACCGCCGACGCGCTGCTGGCGCTCGGGGTGCGGCCCGGCGACCGCGTCATGATCGTGAGCGAGAACGGCATCGCGCTTGCGGCGCTGTTGCTGGCCGCCAGCCGGATCGACGCCTGGGCGATCGTGGTCAATCCCAGGCTGTCGCCGCGCGAATTGGATCAGATCCGCGACCATAGCGGGGCGCGGCGGGTGTTCTTCACCGCCGGCCTGTCCAGGGAAGCGGAGGCCCACGCCACGCGCTGCGGCGCCAGCATCGATGCGATGGGTCCGTTGCGCGACATCGGCGTGACGCCGGTGAATGCCGACACCATGCCGGAGCCGGTCGAGCCGCCGCCGCCGGCCAGGTCGCGGTGCTGATCTACACGTCCGGCACCACGGGCACGCCGAAAGGCGTCATGCTGAGCCACGAAAACCTGCTGTTCAGCGCCAGGACCACCGCCGACATCCGTCGCATGGCGGCGGCGGACAAGCAGTACATCGTGCTGCCGATTTCGCACATTGTCGGAATATCGCTTTTGATCATGACGCTGATGAGCGGCGCCACGGCAAGGCTCGCCGGCAAATACGATCCGGCGGCGCTCGCGCGCGCAATCGCGCAGGAGGGCGTCACCCTTCTCAACGGCGTCCCGGCGACCTATCAGCGGCTGCTGGAATACAAGGCTGTGGCGGGCCTGGAGGCGCTGCAGCGGGGCTCGCTGCGGCTGATCGCGGTGGCCGGCGCGCCGCTCGACCTCGACCTCAAATCGCGGGTCGAGCAGGAATTCGGCCTGCCGCTTTTGAACGGCTACGGCATCACCGAATGCTCGCCCGGCCTGTCCGGCGTCAGGATGGATGCGCCGCGAACCGACCAGGCCGTCGGCCCGCTGTTGCCGGGCGTCGAAGCCAGGATCATCGGTTCCGGCGGCGGGCCCGTGCCTGCCGGCGCGGTCGGCGAACTGCACGTGCGCGGCCGCAATGTGATGCGGGGCTATTACCGCGCGCCGGAGCTTACCGCCGGGGCGATCGACGCCGACGGCTGGTTCAACACCGGCGATCTCGCCCGCTTCGAGGGCGACGCACTGTTCATTGTCGGCCGCACCAAGGAGATGATCATCCGCTCCGGATTCAACGTCTATCCGGCGGAAATCGAGGCGGTGCTGAGCTCGCATGCTTCGGTGGTACAATGCGCGGTGGTCGGCCGGGCGGTCGAAGGCAATGAGGAAGTGGTGGCGTTCGTCCAGCTGCTGCAGGGCACCAACACCAGTGTCGAGGAATTGATGGCACATGTTGCACCGCAGCTGACCTCCTACAAGCGCCCGTCCGAAATCATCGTGCTGCCGGTGCTGCCGGCGACCTCGACCGGCAAGATCCTCAAACACAGGCTCGCGGAATCGCTGCGCGGTGCATGACCACCGCTTCATCACGACGACATCGGTAAAAAACAGCTCGCTGGGAGAATTCGGATGGAAAAGCGCAATGCAACGGTCGCGGTGGTTGGCGCCGGCGATTTTATCGGCGGCGAGATCGCCAAGAAATTCGCCGCGGAAGGTTTTGACGTGTTTGTCGGCCGCCGCCAGGGCGACAAGCTCAAGCCGCTGGTTGCGGAAATCGAGGCGGCCGGCGGCACGGTGTTCGCCCGCTCGCTCGACGCCCGCAAGGAAGACCAGATGGTCAAGTTTCTGGCCGACGCCGACGCGCATGCGCCGCTGGAGGTCTGCGTCTTCAACATCGGCGCCAACGTCAACTTCCCGATCGTCGAGACCACCGAGCGGGTGTTCCGCAAGGTGTGGGAGATGGCGTGCTATTCCGGCTTCCTGGCCGGCCGCGAGGCCGCACGCCTGATGCTGGCGCGCGGCAAGGGCAACATCTTCTTCACGGGCGCTACCGCCAGCCTGCGCGGCGGCAAGGGATTTGCCGCCTTCGCCAGCGCCAAATTCGGCCTGCGCGCGGTGGCGCAGTCGATGGCCCGCGAGCTCGGGCCGCAGAACATTCACGTGGCACATCTGGTGATCAACTCCAGCGTCGATACCGAATGGGTGCGGCAACTGATCGTCAGCCGCGAGGGCGCCAAGGCGATCGAGAATCTCGATCCCAACCGCCTGATGCGCCCGGCCGCGGTCGCCGAAACCTATTGGCAATTGTACCAGCAGCCGCGCGACGCGTGGACCTTCGAGCAGGAAATCCGCCCGTTCGGGGAGAAGTGGTAGCAGTAGCGCAGCCGAGGGCTCGTCGTTATACCTCGTCGCGATCGGAAATTCATCACCCTCTGGAGCATCACATGCGGACCGCCATTACCGAATTGTTCGGGATCGAACATCCGATCATCCAGGGCGGCATGCATTATGTCGGATTTGCAGAGCTGGCGGCGGCGGTTTCCAACGCCGGCGGCCTTGGCATCATCACCGGCCTGACCCAGAAGACGCCGGAACTGCTGGCCGGCGAAATCGCGCGCTGCCGCGATCTCACCGACAAGCCGTTCGGCGTCAACCTGACCTTCCTGCCGAGCTTCAGCGCGCCGCCCTATCCGGAATACATCGCCGCCATCAGGGAAGGCGGCATCACCGTGGTCGAGACCGCCGGGCGCAGTCCGGAGCCATACATGCCGGCATTGAAGGCCGCCGGCATCAAGGTGATCCACAAATGCACCTCGGTGCGGCATTCGCTGAAGGCCGAACAGATCGGCTGCGATGCCGTCAGCGTCGACGGTTTCGAGTGCGGCGGACATCCCGGCGAGGACGACATGCCGAACATGATCCTGCTGCCGCGCGCCGCCGAGGAATTGAAAATCCCCTTCGTGGCGTCCGGCGGCATGGCCGACGCCCGGAGCCTGGTCGCCGCCCTGGCGCTGGGGGCGGCGGGGATCAACATGGGCACGCGGTTCATCGCCACAAAGGAGGCGCCGGTGCACCAGAACGTCAAGGACGCCATCGTCAGGGCATCTGAGCTCGACACCCGCCTCGTGATGCGCGCCCTGCGCAACACCGAGCGCGTGCTGAACAACGCCGGCGTCGAGCGCCTGATCGAGATCGAGCGCGAGAAGGGCGCGAGCCTGGTGATCGCCGATATTCTCGACGAGGTCGCCGGCATCTATCCCAGGGTGATGATCGACGGCGACATGGATGCGGGGGCGTGGAGCTGCGGCATGGTGGCCGGTCTGATCAACGACATTCCGAGCGTCAAGCAGCTGATCGACCGGATCATGCAGGATGCCGAGCGCCTGATCAGGGAGCGGCTGCTCGGATTGCTCGACGGTGCCGCGCCCGAGCCAAAACGCGCGGTCGCCTGATCGGGCTCCAACCGGGCAGCGCTGCGGACTTATTCAGCGAGTGGCGTTGACGGCGCCGGCAGGCTGCGGCCTGCGCTGGGCCGCGCCCGCCGGCCCCTCCTGGCACGGCACGGGCTGCCATTCGCCATTGGCATCCTGTTCATAGGAATGGCAGGCCGGCCCGGCCGGTTTGTCTTCGGTTGGCGGGGTTGCGGGATTCTTGGCCAGCACCGGTGCGGTCAGGACGGCGAGGGCGGCCAACGAGCCGATCAGGATTGCGCCTGCTCTACGCATCATGGGTCTCCTTGTCGAAGGCCGGTGATTTCTTTGCAAGAATTGTGGTGATTTTTTGCCGCCCGCGTCGGGCGTTGCGACCGTGCTTAACGTTTGGAAAATGCCCGGGGCGCCCGCGCTAAGGCCGGAAGCCACGGGATATCATTCACAAGGGGGTATCGGCGGGTAGGCAGCGGCCTTCGCTTGGATCGCGAATGCCGGGGATTACCGGATCATCCGCGTTCGCGGATGCTGGCGGCGGGGAGTGAGGCGTGCCGTGCGGCTCCGCAACGAGCCGTCCTCCCCAGCGCAGCCTGGGATCCAGTACGCCGCGGCTTTCGATTGATCGCGAGCGCCGATCCCGGCCCGGCGGCGGCTGGACCGGATATTGCTATTAGGGCCCCGAGTCCTCGATTTTAAGCCAAAACAACCGGGCATATAACAATGCGAAGCGATTTTCAGGGTGATTTTACCGCGAGCGACGCCAGCGCCCCGGGCGTCTTGTCCTTTCAGCGCAGCCGGACTGTCCCGGTTGTCCGATTTCGCGACAACCCAATGCAGAAGCCGGCAGCGGGAATGACGGCGAAGAAGCTGATCTTGACGGCCGCGCTGGTGGCCTGCGCGTCGCCCGCGCTTGCCGGATCGTCCGTGTCGGCGTGGAATTGCAGGCATTCGCGGTATTACGGCTACAGCGACTGCAGGACAACCTGGACCGATCTTCCGGATCCGGTTCGCAATGTCGAGCAGGAGCGGCTGGAGGCGATCGCGCGCCAGAAGGAAGACGCGAAATGGGAAGCGTTCTGCCGGCCGACATTCCGCGCCGACGAATACGGCGTTCGCCGCGCCTCCTATGCCAGGCAGGGCTGCGAGTTCGGCCGAACCGAATAGGGGTCAATTCGAGATACCCTCCGCGCGTTCATTTCGGGTTGGCCGCGATGGTGCCAAGCGACTGCGTCATGCGGTCGACCTTGGCGAGGCCGCCCAGCACGGTGAAGGCAATCGACAGCGCGGTGAGGATCTGGCCCGGCGGTGTGGCGACGCCGAGGACGCCGACCGCCTTCAGGATCGCGATTATCGCATAGGCGAGCACGCCGAGCATGGTCTTGCTGCCGACCAGGGCCTGGCCGCCGAACAGCTTGTCGATCGGCGAAAGCACGACAGCCGAGGGGGCGGTGCTGGTTGTCGCCGCCGGAGCAGCTGGGCTGCCTGGCGTGCCGGTGACCGGCGGATTGGCAGGCTTGGCCGCCAGCGCCGGCAGCAACTGCATCAGCAGCGCCAGCACATCGTTGTCGCTGAGTTGTGCGGACGGTGTTGCCGGCGCCGGGGCCGGCGGCGCGGGGGCGGCCGTCGGCGAAGCTGGCCAGGCCTTGGTACTGGCATAGGTGCGGCCGCCCCTGATGCCGTAGAGAATCTGGTCGTCGCTCCATGGCAGCGGGCGACCGGCTTCGTAGCGGAACATGGCGCGGCCGAACTGCAGCACCTGCTGATCGTTGTCGAGATCGATAACGGTGTCGGCGCCGAACCCGGTCTGCTTCAGCACGAACTGCAGGTAGGCCGAATAGTCCTGGCCTCCGCCGTATTTTGTAATGATGGCGCTGACGGTGCCGGCGTTGCCGGCCTTATACTGCCGCAGCAGGTCCCACCAGGCGCCGACGCCGTATTCCGGCGCCTCGAAGATGGTCGAGCGATTGCCGGGCGTGGTCTCGACCGTATCGACGTAGCCGGGATAGCTCGTCTCCCACTTCGCACCGTTGATGGCGCCGGGATTGTTGCAGCGCACCGTCACGGGCCCGCTGGATTTGTCCATCGGCGTGGCTGAAAAAAAGCCGCCAGGTACCAGGCTTCGGTAGTTCGGCATGGCGCGCGCTCCAGTCTGCGATCTATTTCTGCGGCGGCGCGGCCTGGCTTGCGACCTGGCCAAGCGTCTGGGTCAGGCGATCGACCTTGGCCAGTCCGCCGAGCGCGCCGAAGGCGCCGATCAGGGTGGTGAGGATATCGCCGGTCGGTGTTGCGGTATCGCCGGTCGCGGTGCCGGCCACGCCGGTTGCTTGCAGAATGGCGAGGATGACATAGGCGATCACCGCCAGCATCGTCTTCTTGCCGGCCAGCGCCTGCCCGCCGAAGATCTGGTCGATGATGGAGAGCACCGGTGGCGTGGTGGCGGTCCCCGTCGCGGCCCCCGCGGTCGTTCCGGATCCGGCGCCGGAAGCAGGTGGCACCGGCGTTTGTCCCGCAAGCGCCGCAATCGCCATCTGCAGCACCTGGGTGATGTCGACCTGTCCCTGGGCCGTCGCCGTCGTTGTCGTGGCGGCCGGTGTGGCCTTTTGCTTGATCAAGGCGCCAATCACGGTGTTGAGGAGATCTGGCAACTGCATCGTCGGCTCCTGTGCTGCAACGGAGGGCTGTGGGCCGCTATCGGTGGAAACTCCGAGCGCCTGAAGCGTTGCCGGATCGGCGCTTCCGGTGACCGGCAGATTGCGCGCGCGCTGGAAACTCGAAACCGCTGCGCTGGTGAGCGGGCCGAACTCCCCGTCGATTCCGCCGGGGTCGAATCCCCTTGCCGCCAGCGCCGACTGCAGCGCCGTCACCACACGGCCCTGCGCGCCCGAGGAGAGCGCACCGGCAACGATTTCCGGCGCGGCAGCCGCGCCGCCCGGCCGACGCACCCCCATCAGGCAGTTCTTGGGAAAATTCGTCAGATTGACGGTATGGGACTGATTGCCGCCATGGCAGCTATAGGTGCCGTCGCCATTGTCCTTTTCGAACAGCGTTACATGGTGGTCGCCGCCGCCGAAATTGAAGACCAGGACATCGCCTTGCTGGGGCGGAGTCGTCACCGTGGTGCCAAATCCAAGCCACGCCGCGGCATACAGGAATTGGGTGATGTCGGTTGTGCCGAAAACCGGCGCGATGTTGTTCTTGGCCATGCAATAGGCCACCGTCAGTCCGCACCATGAGAAATAGTTGTCGTTGATGACCGCGTTGCAGTACGTCGCCATGTTCGGATAGGCGGCGCCGATGTCACGCAGCCAGCCCTGAATTGCCGGGTTGGGCTTGCCGTCGCCCGGCGCCCATTTGGTACCGTCGAGGGTGCCCATGGTTGTGAGCCAGGGTGTAAGATCCGCCGGCATGGTGATGCTCCTCCCTGAAATGTCTCCCGGGCGGGCGCCAGAGGCGGCACGCCGCTTCCTCGGAGGTTTTGACATCGGTGCTCGTCAGTCGACGCGTTTTGTCAGTCGAGTTGACCGGCGGCGCGGGATTTCCCAGCAGCTGTTGGCGCAGAAAACAGGCGGAGACGCTTCCTCGGGCGCAGCCGCAAAATACCCATCAGATCCCCCCGCTCTCATACGATCGCCGGCGGCGAGGCTCGAAAATAATAGTGTGTCAATGGGTGCAGGCTACCAAAAGTTGTCTTGGAGTCAAGCGGGCGGAGTTGCTCGCGCGGGCCGGCCCGGATGACGCGGAGATGCCGCGGCGCCGCAGACTTTTTTCAAGCCGGCCCGGCCTGCGCACGGCAGCCGGTGAATCAGCGTCTTTCGCGAAGGATCGGGCGGTGGATGCGCCTATCCCGGGATCGGCATCATGGCGAAGCATCGGACGGCGCAAGCGCCGAAAGCAGCTTCAGCGTGACCTTCGCGCGCCCGCTGTTGTTGGCGTAGAAACCACCCATGGTCCTGACCAGGGGAATGGCCGCGATGGCGTCGTTGACGTAAAGCAACAGTTCGCCGTCAGCCGGCGCGGTGAAATGCGAAATGAATTTCCTGGGAAGGCTGTATTTTGACTCGATGGCGTTGGCCGCGGCAAGTTCGGACGGCGGAATCTTGCTGGAATAACGGAGCCGGATCGGATCGTCCTTGGCCGGGCCGCGGCTCAGTTCGGCTAGCCGGTCCTGGTAGCTCGGGTCCTGGTAGAAATTTTCCGGAATCTTGTTGCCGGAACTGTCGCTTCCGATCGGAAGCGCGGTGTCGCCATCGGCCGAGATCAATGGCCATGCGTCGCTGCCGGTTCGTCCGACCTTGGCGATCGGCTGGAACCAGTCCGCGGTCCACCAGCGCAGGATCAACTGCCCAGAAAGGTGCCGCCACGATCTGACATCCTTGAAGCCCAAGATGCCGGTCATCAGCGTTTGGTCAAAGTAAGGCTCGGTCATCTCCATGGTCAGTTCGTAATGCCGCCCCTTCTGCAACCGGAGGCCGCTCGCCCAGCAGATCTGGTCCGTGCTGAATCCGTCCCGCGAGAGGCTGTTTCCCGGCTGGGGAGCTTCGATCGAAGCGGAGGACGGAGTTGAACAGAGCGCCCCGCTGCCGTCGCGGAAGGTGACGGTGGATCTGCTGATCGAAATGCCGATCGCCGCGAAAATCAACAGCAGGCCCGCACCGGGGAGGATATATCGGCTGGTAAGGCAGGAAACCGCGCCGGTGATCGCCGAGGTACGCATCCAGCGCGCGAACGTCGCGGTCCCCTTGGGCGCGTTGGCCTGTGCGGTCAGGCGCCTGGTCCTCGCCAGCGGCATCCAGGCCTGACGCGCGAGATCGGCGATGGAATCGCGCAAGCCGGAGTTTTTCAGGTACAGATAGAGCGTGATTGCGATCACGATGCCGCAAGCCCATGGCCTGTCGATCAGCGCATCCGACCACGGCTTGGCGTAGCCGGGAAGAGCGCTGCCGATATACTGCAGGACGCTGGCGAGAAAAGCCGAACTTCCCTGGTCGTTGCCGGCCAGCCAATCCCATAGGCTGTCCCAATGCTGCCCGACGCTCGCGCTTATCCCATAAGCGAGGTGCTGCATCCAGTAACGGAATTGTTCGACCACGGGCTTGACCATCCAGGGTAGCGAGGCTACCGCGAACGCCGCGAACAGCAGGCAGTAATAGGCGACACGCCGCTTCCAGATTTCGTCGAGCGTCAAAGAAACGATGGCGGGACTGGGATCCCTGAGCGAATGAACGGCATGCGAAGCGATGTCGTCGGCCGGCCGCCCGACCGCCCGTTTTGCCGCAAATCTTTCCCTGTCGAAGCCCTTGATGGTCTCCATCGAGCCGTCGGGCATCAGCACCCGCGCGGTATCGGGAAGCGTCACCGGTGCATAGCGTTCGGCGCCGAACGCGATCTTCTCGGCCACCGAATGGTGAATGACAGGCGGCCCGCCGTTGTAGCCGACCAGCCTCGGAGAGTAGCGGTAGAATACCGCCAGCCCGCTGCGGGAATCGTGCACCGGCGCATAGGCCGAGGCCTTGTCCGCCAGGGTTTGCCTCGCTCCGGGCAGGTAGCGCAACCCGTCGCCGATCTCGTCCATCATCCATGCCAGCGGCACGTGAGCCGAACCGTCTTCCGGATAACCGCCGCCGACATCGGAATGGACGCCGGCAAACCAGACTTCCTTGATCCGCTCCGGATGCGGCGACTTCTCGAGGTCGAAGCGGAGCGGATGGAACGTCTCGCGCTCGTCGTCCAGCGAAAGGGCGTGGCGGGCGCATGCGACCTTGTCGTTCAATATCTTGTTCCGAAAGGAGATCGGCCAGATCGCCCAATCGATGGCGCGCCGAAATTCCTCGATAGGCACGCCGAAGGCCTCGACGGTGTCGAACAATCCGACGAATGTGATCGGCACATTGTTGCGCGCCTGTCTCAACGTCTCGCCGGCGACGGTGCGATAGAAGCGGTGTCCGAAAAACAGCCATCCCGCCAGATGGAGAAGTCCCAACAGGATATCGCGGATCAAGCGGGTGATCGTGATGGTGAAGAGCGTATCCTTCCATGACGTGGTCTTGGATCGATAGGCGCGCCAGGCTGCCATGGAATTGCGGCGCATCTCGGCATGCGACGTCGGCTCCCCATCGGTTTCGACGGGTATCAGGCCTTCGCTGTGGATCATGCCGATCAAGGTGCGGATCGTAAAGGCGCCGCGGCTGAATCCGAACATATAGATCTCAGCGCCCGGCTCCCAGTTCCGGCTGATGAAGCGGTAGAGCTTGCGCACGTTCGAGGGGACCCCGATGCCGGTCGCGCCATCGAGAATCGCGAACGGCTTGAAGCCCGACGTGCCGACTCCCTTGATGTAGTGGGCGATCTGACCGGGGAATGTCTGGTCCAGCGCATCGTAGAGCCGCCAGACGTTCGACTCCTGTGTCGAAAAGGCGTTGCCTGTGCCGTCGGCAAATACGACAATCTTCTTGGGCATCAAAAACTCCCACAAAAGCGGGAAGCCTTGCGGATGCGGGCGCTGGATGACGTGAGAGTGAAACCGACCGATCGCGTCAGCATGTCCAGCTTCCGGCTTTGTTCAAACCGGTGTTTTCTAAAATCAGGACGTAAGAACAAAATGAGAGTGTGATGACTTACCGCTGCAGCGTCAAGTTGAATTCGGCCGCGACGGCCCGGGCTGCCCGGGATGGCTGCTGATCGTGGGCCCATAATGGGTCCCGGTTTGCGTGCGTGGGGTCGCGCGGCGGCGCAGCACGAAAGCGCGCTGCGCCGCGTCCGGGAAACCAAGCATTGCGCCCGCGCTGCTCCACCGCCGGGCAAGCGTGCGTGAGCACCGGCCGCCAAGCGGTAAAGTTCGGTTGCAGGCAGGCGGAAAGAGGGAATAGGCTGAGCCTGCCGTCGGGCATGCATTCGCGACCAAGCCATCCTGTGGGCGATGTTGGTTTTTCTGCCGGATGCGATCGCAGCCATTTGGCTCGACCGGAGATGGGACCATGCCGGCCGTCTACGTCAACGCTTGAGAGACAGGAATCGTCGCAGGAAGGCAACCGAAGCGGGGCAGCATTCATGATGACCATACCGGAGCTGGCGGCAGACGCCCTGGAAGAGTTTCTCGGCTCCTACATGCGCCGCCGGTTCGGCGCCTCGCAGGCCCCGCTCGTGGAGATCGTGCCGGGGGCCGCCCGCGTCGCGCTGGAATGCATCGCCAACAGCGACGCGCTCTACCACAATATCGAGCATACGCTGCTGGTCACGCTGGCCGGACACGACATCCTGCGCGGCCGCGCGCTGCACAGCAAGATGGACGCCGACGATTACGCGCATGTCATCATTGCCTGCCTCGCCCACGACATCGGTTATGTGCGGGGCCTGTTCAAGGAAGACGACGAGGTCGAGGGCTTCGTGATCGATTCGAGAGGCAGCCGCGTGACCCTGCCGCGCGGTTCATCGGACGCCGGCCTGATGCCGCACCACGTCGACCGCTCCAAGCTCTACGTGATGCAGCGGATCGAAAGCATTGCCCCGCTCGACCAGCAGCGCATTGCCGATGCCATCGAAGGCACGAGGTTTCCGGCCTATGAGGGCCAGGAATTCGGCGAGGAGGCGTCGATCGTCCGCGCGGCGGATTTCATCGGCCAGCTCGGCGATCCCAACTACATCAGGAAGGCCAACGCGCTGTTCCATGAATTCGAGGAAGTCGGCATCAATCGCCAGCTTGGCTATGAGTCACCCGCCGACATCGTCAACCGCTACCCGCAATTCTACTGGAACAGCGTGGCGCCGCATATCCAGACCGAAATCCGCTATCTCAACATGACCTCGAGCGGACGGCAGTGGATCGCGACCCTGTACGGCAACGTCTTCCGCGCCGAACAGCAGATTTCGCTTTCCGGCCCGCAGCGCTAGACGGCCGCGGCGCGGCTGCCGAGCGTGGACCGCGCGAATTGCGGTCGGGCGACACCATCCGATGCTGGCAGCCCCATGAGGTTTCAACCTGGTTTTTGGATGGTCTGCGGGAACACCAATGGCCCGTGACGGTTTGCAAGGCGGGTTTCATTTTGACGGTGGGACAAATCCATGACGAGGGCGATCACGCAGGCCCCTGTGCGGCTCGGCATCGTTCTGGCGGCTGGCATGCTCGCGGCCGCGCCGGCGGCGGCGCAGGAGGCTGGCACGATCGGTCCGCCGCTCGAGACCGTGAAAGCGTTCGGCGATGATTTCCGGCTGGTCGGCATCGGTGTTTCCGCCGAGGGCAGGGTTTTCGCGACCGCCCCGTCCTCCCAGGTGCGTTCGCGCTTCAGCATGGTCGAGGTCGATCCGAAAACCGGCGCGGTCACGCCCTATCCCAATGCCGCCTGGAACAATTTCAGCGAGCAGGGCGATGGAAGATCGCAATGGATCTCGGTCCAGGCGCTGTGGGTCGACAATTCGGATCATCTCTGGGCGCTCGACTCCTCGCTGCCCAGGCTCGATCAGGCACGGCTGCCGCCGAAACTGGTCGAGTTCGATCTGTCGACCAACCGGGTGATCCGGCGATATGATTTCAACGGCGTGGTCTCGGCCAAGGATTCGCTGAACGATGTGCGGGTCGATAGCGCGCACGGTTACGCCTACCTCACCAATGCCGGCAACAAGGGCAGCCTGGTGGTGCTCGATCTGAAGACCGGGGAAGCCCGCCAGGTGCTGGTCGGCGACCGCTCCACCTTTGCCGATCCCAGCCAGCATCTGATGATCGGCAGCCAGATCGCGCTGCGGCCGGACGGCTCGGTGGTGGCGATCCAGGCCGACGGCATCGCGCTGTCGCCGGATACACAGTTTCTGTATTACCGGCCGCTGACCGACCATAATTACTGGCGGGTGCCGACCTCGGCCTTGCGCGACGCCACGCTGTCGCCCTCGGAGCTTTCCGGCAAGGTCGAGTATCTCGGCAGTGCCGCGCTGAGCGGCGGGCTGATCATGGATGCGGCCGGCACATTGTATGGCGGCGATCTCGAACACCGCACCGTGGTGGCGCTGACAATGCTGCCGGACCACAGGCTCGGCTCGAAAGTCTTTGTCAGCGACCCCGCGAAACTTTCCTGGGCCGACGGCTTTGCGATCAGCGGCGGCTATCTCTACATCGCCGATTCCCATCTGTGGGAAATCGCCTTCAAGAACGATCTGCCGCGCTCCGGGCCGTTTACGATTTTCAAGGTGAAGCTGCCGGACTAGGATGGCAAGGAGGGCATGGAGGAGTTGGGCATGACCGGGGTCGGGCGGCTGGTGGGGCTTTTCGCGGCATTGGCCGCGCTTGTGTTGCTGGGCGCCACGGCGGAGGCCGCGCAATGCGGCAGCACGGCGGCCGGTTTCGAGAACTGGAAGCGCCAATTCGCGGCCGAGGCGGCGGCCAAGGGCGTCGGCGGCAATGCGGTGGCCGCCCTGATGCAGACCGGTTACGCCAGCGCGACCATTGCGGCCGACCGCAGCCAGCGCAGTTTCGGGCTGTCGCTCGATCAGTTTCTCGCCAAGCGCGGCGCTTCGACCATCGTCGCCCGCGGACGCGCTCTCAAGCGGTCCCAGGCGGCCCTGTTCGCATCGATCCAGCAGCGCACCGGCGTGCCGCCGGGGCCGCTGATCGCGATCTGGGGAATGGAGACCGGCTTCGGAAGCCAGCGCGGCAACCAGAACATGCTGTCGTCGATCGCCACCCTGGCCTATGATTGCCGCCGTTCCGAGTTCTTCACCGAGCAGCTCTACGCGGCGCTGAAGTTGATCGAGCGCGGCGCGCTGTCGGCCAGTACGCGCGGATCCATGCACGGCGAGGTCGGCCAGACCCAGTTCATGCCCAAGAACATCCTGGCCTACGGCAGCGGCAATCTCGACGTCGCCGCCAATGCGCTGAGTGCGACGGCAAACCTGCTGCGGGCGCATGGTTGGCGCGCCGGCGCCGGCTACCAGCCCGGCGAACCGAATTTTGCCGCCATCGAGGCCTGGAACGCCGCCCCGGTCTATCAAAAGGCTATCGCACTGATGGGCCGGCAGATCGATGGAGGCGGCTGACGTCGCGGAGCGCTGAACGGGAAGCCGTCGGGCGGGCATCCAGGGTATGAGTCGCCGACCGCATCCAGTCCGTAGCGCGCAGGGATCTCGACCGCCTGCGTTCCCCAGGACGGAGTGCGGTGTCCTTCACGCTGCGCTGCAGAGCCGGGACACGGCGTTAGCCAGGAGCGCCCTAACGGCTCAGCCGGAAATCAGCGCGACGGTGGGGGCGGGCACTTCGCCGGGGATCGCATCCGGGACGCGGGCCTCGTCGATGCAGAGACGGACGGCATCGCGCAGCGTCACCGCAACGGCGTCGGCCTTGGCCAATTCCTGGATGACGGCAGCCTGATCGTCGCTCATCCAGACCGCGAGCACGATCCTTGCCTTCGGCACCTTGCGGCGGAGACGGCGGACGGCGTAGCGCATGTGCGCCGGATTGGCCGAGTTGAGATAGGACAGGCATACCAGCGCGACGCCGGTCACATCCAGACCAAAAATGTTCGCCGTGGAGAGCGCGTCGGATCCCCTGACCTGCGCCGACAGCCCATGGACCCGGCACAGATGCGACATCATCACCGCGGCCGCCTCGTCCAGCGGGGTGCGGCCGGCGATGCACAGGATCGGATGGTCGCTGGCCCATTCCGGCCTGAGGTCTTCGGGCCGAAGCACGGGAAGATCGGAGAATGCAGGCTCGGTTGCAACCTGCTCGACCGCGGCGGCGGCCTCGGCGTCACTGGTGGGCTGGCCGTCGATCGGCTCATGGTCGGTCTGATCCGACAGGTCTTCGGTGAATTCGAGCACCATATCCCTGATCCTGAGCAGCCGTGCGGCATCCAGCACGTCGCGATCAAGATCCATCTGGGCAAGCTGCAAGCCGCGGAGCGCGACGTCGTCGTAATAGGATGACAGCGACCGCTCCTTCAAGAACTGCTCGGCCTTTTCGGCGGCCTCGGTCGGATCGCCGGCCAGCATGCGCTGATAGAAGATTTCCGACGGGGACAGTGCCGGCCGGTCGCCGAACATCACGTCGAGGAATGCCAGGCGTTCGACATGGCGTCCGAGCACGACCAGACAGACCGTGAGCGGCGTGGCCAAGACCAGGCCGATCGGCCCCCAAAGCGCCGTCCAGAACGTGGCGGAGACCACCACCGCCACCGGCGAAAGTCCGGTGCTGCGCCCATAGACCATCGGCTCGACCACCTGTCCGATGATCGGCTCGATCATGAAAAACAGGACCGCCGTCCAGATCAGCATCGACCAGCCGGGGTCGACCGCGACCGCCAGGGTCAATGGAAACGCCGCGGCGATGAACGAACCGATATAGGGCACGAAGCGCAGGGCAGCGGCAAGGATCCCCCACAATGCCGGGCTGGGGACGCCGATGATCGCCAGCCCGATACCGATCAGGATGCCGAAGCCCGAATTGATCAGGAGCTGATTGAGGAAAAGCCGGCTCAGGCGGCCGGCCGCATCGTCGAGCGCGGCCGTGGTCCGTTGCAGGTCGCGGGTGCCCGCCAGCCGGATCAGGCGATTGCGAAGGTCTTCGCGCTGCAGAAGAATGAAAATGACGAAAATGATGATGATGCCCGTGGTTGCCAGCGGCGAGACCAGCGGCGCGATCAGCGACCGCAGGTTCGCCAGCGCACCGGGATCGGGCTGCAGGACCTCGACGGGTACGGGCGTTCGTGAGGGCGTAGCTCCGGAAGACGGCCCGTTCACCAGCGACGTCGCCGCGCTGCCCTTCGGCTTGTTCAGTTCCTTGCCGAGGTCCTGCAGCATTCCCTCGGCGCGTTCCAGGGTCGACGAACCACCGGTCACGCCGCGCAGCGAGGTAATCTTCGACTGGATCGTCGATTGGTACTGCGGCAGATCGCCGGCAAGCCGAGTCAGCTGGGTGGCGATCAGGCTGCCCAGGGCGAAGATCACGACAAAGGCCAGCAGCACGGTGGCGACCGCCGCCAGCACCCGGGGGACGCGAAGGCTCTGCAGAAGATTGACGGGGGCTGCGAGCACGAAACTCAGGAGGATGGCGAGCGCCACGGGCACGAAAATTTCCCGTCCGACGTATAGCGCGGCAACGATGATGCCGGCCAGCACCGTGACGGCGCAGGCGCCGACCAGGCCGGCGACGTCTTCGAGCGACTGGGCGTTTCTCAATTTGATGCTCATCCTGAGGGCATCGGCCTGTGCCGAGAGGTCGCGCCTGTGACGCCTGCCATGCTGGGGACCGCTGCCTTGATCTGTGGCGTCATGCACTGTTGAGCCTTCGGCAGCACTTTTCCGCGTGCCGGTTCCCGTTCGGGTCGGCCCTTCGATTCCGGGTCAACGCCGCATGGCTGGCAAAGTTCAGCTTGGCGCCGGATACTTCTCCATCGCCGGTCGTCCCCCACCGAAGGCGGGATCGGCCCGGGCATGGAAGTCGGATGGATATCGCGGAGCCGGCCAGCGGGCGGGGTTCGGCAGCTTTTGGGGTGACAAGGCATCCATCGCGGTGGGGATGGGCATCGGGATAGTTAGCCGTCCCCGGATCGCGAACCAGGCGTCATGCCCTTGTGCCGGTCATCCAAGTCCGCAGCCGATGACTGAATTCAGCCGCAGATTGATGCGCTCGAGTTGCGCACCAGCTCTCGACGAGTCGTCCCTGAACACGTGCGCAGGGACGGCTCGTTGAAACGCAACGCATGATCGGAAAAATTCCCGCGCGGATGGCATGGAAAATTCCATATGCGATGGCCTCCTCGCAAGGGGAGGGCAGAAGACCATCGCCGCAGCGATTCAAAACATTCCCGTCCCTCGCGCTAGAGGTCGATGAGGCCGCCGTCGACGAACAATTCGGCGCCGGTGGTATAGGTCGCATCGGCGGCGAGGTAGAGCGCCGCGGCGGCGACTTCGGCGGCGGTGCCGGTGCGGCCGAGCGGAATGCGGGTCTTGGCTCCCTCGATGAAGCTGTCCTTCTGGGCCGCCGTGAGGCCGCCCTTGTCGAGGATCGGGGTGATGATCGGCCCGGGACTGATGGTGTTGACCCGAATGCCGCGCGGCGTCAGCTCCTTGGCGATGCTGCGGCCGAACGAACGCAGCGCCGCCTTGGTCGAACCATAAACGGTGGCGCCGCCGAGACCGCCGTTGGCGCCGGCCACCGAAGCGGTGAGGATGATGGCGCCGCCGTCGGGAATGGCCGGGATGGCGTGCTTGATCAGGAAGAAGGCGCCCTTGACGTTGACGTTGAAATGGCTGTCGAAAAAGGCCTCGTCGATCGCTGCGATCGGCGCGAACCTGGCGATGCCGGCGTTGACGAACAGCACGTCGATGCGGCCGTGCCTGGCCTTGACCTCGTCGACCAGGACCTTGGTCGCCGCCACGTTGGCGGCATCGGAAAGCAGCACCTCGATGCCGGGCAGCTCCGCCTTGGCGGCCGCCACCGAGCGCTCGCTGGAGCCGGTGACGATTACCGTCGCGCCTTCGGATTGAAACAGTTTGGCGGTCTCCGCACCGATACCGCTGGTGCCGCCGCTGATGAGAGCGATCTTGCCGTCGAGCTTGGCCATGAAGTTTTCCTGAATGGAGTGGGTTGCCGTGCAGAGATGGGGAGGCCCTGTGGCGCCAGCAATGGTGCCGGCGGCCGCGAGGAGGGCGTGTGGATCGCGGGGCTGCGCCAGGCGGCGCAGCCCCGATGGATCCTGTTGGCGAATCTACCCCGCTCTCAGTGCAGGCCACCCGTCACGTGCAAGGTCTCGCCGGTGATGTACGAAGCGTCATCGGAAGCGAAGAACGCCACCGCCGCCGCGATCTCCTCGACCTTGCCGATCCGCCCGAGCGGCGTGCTGGATTCGATCCATTTGCGCATGTCGCCTTCGGCAAGGCCCGCGGAAACGGCCCCTTCGGTGGCGATCATGCCGGGGTTGACGGTGTTGACGCGGATCTTTCGCGGCGCCAGTTCCTTTGACAGCACCGAGGAGATGGCGTCCACCGACGCCTTGGTCGCGGTGTAGACGGCGGAGTTCGGCGGCGCGATCGTCGATACGCCGGAACTGATGTTGATGATGCTGCCGCCGGCCGCGTTGAAGTGCCGCGCGGCCTCTTGCGAAACCAGCAGCAGGCCAAGCACGTTGAGGTCGAAATGCCTGTGGAAGTGCTCGGCGGTGATGCCGTCGAGCGGCGCGAACTCGTAGAGCCCGGCATTGTTGACGAGGATGTCGATCGGGCCGAAGGCCTTCACGGTCTGGGCCACCACCGACTTCACATCGACGGCGTCGGTGAGATTGCCGTGCACGGCCACGGCCTTGCCGCCCTTGCCGGTGATCGCTGCCACCACTTTCGCGGCCGCCTGCTTGCTGGCGCTGTAGTTGACGGCGACCGCCGCGCCCTCGGCGGCGAGGCGCGCCGCGATCTCGGCGCCGATGCCCTTCGAGGCGCCGGTCACCAGCGCCACTTTGCCTTCAAGTCTCCTGGTCATGCTGCTCTCCATGTTGGCGCCGACGCGCCAATTATTCGATAGTTCAGTAATAAGGAACTATTGAATGCGTTCAAGGGGAGCGCTATATCTTTGGGCATGGTCCAGTTCGTTCACCCGCAGCGTGATGACATCACATTGGCCGGAGTGCTGGCGGCGCTGGCGGACCCGATGAGGTTGCGCATCGTCAAGAGCCTGCTGGAAGACAAGGATTGCAAGTCCTGCACGGCGGCGGCGCCGTGTCCCGAGATGGCCAAATCGACCCTGTCGAACCATTTTCGCATTCTGCGCGAAGCCGGCTTGATCCGGACCACGAAAAAGGGCGTCGAGCATCGCAATGTCGTGCGCGAGGCGGACATCAATGCGCGCTTTCCGAAACTGCTGAAGACAATTTTGGCATCTTCGGAGCAAGCATAGGACGGATGAGCCGAAGGCGTCATCCGCCACTTTGAAAAACGCGCAATGGCGGATTACGCTCCGCCAATCCTCCGGGCTGTTGGCGGGGCGCGAGAAATAGACGCGAGCTTCGACCGATGACCTTCAGGATAGGTATCATCTCTGACACGCACGGACTTTTGCGGCCGGAGGCCGAACGGCGCCTGGAGGGCGTCGACCATATCATTCACGGCGGCGATATCGGAGATCCCGACATCATCGCCATACTTCGTCGGATTGCGCCGGTCACCGCCATCAGAGGCAACGTGGACACGGGCGACTGGGCGAAGCAGTACCCCGAGACCGAACGCATTCAACTCGCCGGCCGATCCATCTTCGTCGTGCACGATCTCAAGACCCTGCGGATCGATCCCGCCGCGCGCGGCATCGACGTCGTCGTCTCCGGACATTCCCACATACCGAAGATCGATACGGTGGGCGGCGTGCTCTATTTGAATCCAGGAAGCGCTGGCCGACGTCGCTTCAGCTTGCCGATTACGCTTGCGACTCTCGACGTCACAGCCGACGGCCTGCGACCTGCTGTCCACGACCTTGCTGACGGCTGAACTGCTGGCCCGATTTCATAGGTCACGCGTAGGGCGGATTGGCCGAAGGCGTCATCCGCCACTTTCGAAAAACGCGCAATGGCGGATTAAGCTGCGCCAAACTGCACTGAGGGCTAGTCGCCGGCATCGGCCGCGAGCCGCAGGAACTGCCGCTTCATCGCGTTGACCCTGGCGACATAGGCCGCGACGATATGATCGCCGCAGCGTTCGCCGGCCATCATCTGGAAGTGACGGCGGGCGTAGGCGGTGGCCGGACCGGCGCCGCAGAGATGGACAATGGCAGCCAGATCCTGCCTCTGCTGCGGGTTCGGTTTCGCATCGCCCGCGAGGGCGAGAACATCGGCCACATGGCGGTCGAGATACACCGACGCAAGCTCGATGGCATGGCTCGGGAGCGCGCGGAAATACAGGCCGCTGAAGCCGCAGCCGGAATCGGTGACCAAATTGTCCCGGATACAGAACCGCGCGGCCTCGGCGTAGGCCGGATCGGTGGTCTGGTAGAGGCCGACCGCGCTGGAGGCGGGCTGGTAGATCGCAAGCGGGTTCAGGCTCAATCGCCAGCGCCAGTAGGTGCGCGCCACCGGATTGCCGGAGCTCTCGACCTGCGCCAGTGCGGCCAGCAATTCGGGCGGGATGGAATGGGTCGAATAGGTGCGGAACAGCGGCCCGTATTGCCGCCACGTCTCGGCCGGTTCCTTGTCGAGCCGGTTGCCGACAAAGAACAGCAGTTCGGTCGGCTTGCGGACCACGTGATAGAGCAGGTTGGTCAGCGTTGCGGTCGCCATCAGGATGGCCACGCCGCCCGCGATCCGGACCATCCGCGGTACTCTCGCAAGCCTGGCTCGCGCCCGCCCTGCGCTGCGCCGCCAGCGGCGAAACCGAGCGACGGCGCGATGCCGGATATCAAGGAAGTCGTGAAGGCGCACGCGAGCCACGCTGTCGAGGGTTTACCGTCGCCGTCGCCCCCGGTCCGGCGTGTCGTATGTATCAGGGCCGTGGGACGGAGCAGCGAACGGTAACTCGCCATCTTGGCTGAATTGGGTAACGGCGCAGAAAGCGGGAGCTGTTCGCGAAGCCGATCGCCCACATGAATGGTTGGCTACCGCGGAGCCTGTCATCGGACCCGCGTTCGCGCGAACGTTGGCTCCGCCGATCCTGCGCGCTACGTGCCTATAGTTAACGCGCCCGTTATGCTCGTTCTATCAATGCGGTACCGGCCATGTCTCCGCGCCCGGCAGTCGATAGGGTCCTTGCTAGAAATAGCCCGCGTCTGTACGGTGCGCCTCAGAAGAGTTAATTTTCCATGAATGGATCGGCTGAAATGACCGCAATTCAGGGTGTGATGTCGGCGGAAGCTGCGGACCGGAAAATGCCGCCGGGAGTACTGGTCGAAGGTCCGGTGGTGGACGCCAAGCTCCGCGATTCCTACATCTCGTTCGGCATCATGATCCCCGGTTCGATCGCGGCGCTGGTCTGGGCCTTCACGCAAGGCATCGGCCCGGTGGAGATTTCGGTCTTCGTCGGCATGTTTGCGATGAGTACGGTCGGGATCGGCGTGGCCATGCATCGCCTGCTCGTGCACCGCAGCTTCAGCTGCGGTCCGGTCATGAGGGCGTTCTTCTGTGCGATCGCCACGATGGCGGTGCAGGGCTCGGTGCTCAAATGGGTCTCCAACCATCGCCGGCACCATCTTCATCCCGACAAGCCCGGCGATGTCCACAGCCCTTACTATGACGGCGTCGGCAACCGCCACGTCAGCTTCTTGAAGGGAATGGTGCACGCGCAAGGCGGCTGGGTGTGGGACCACGCGACCACCGATGCCGAATACTACGCCAAGGATATCCTGGCCGACCCGATCGCCATGTTCTTTACCAGGACGCGCTGGTACTGGGCCGCGTCATCGGCGATCTTGATCCCGGGCGCCATCGGCTACGCGTTCGGCGGCATCCACACCATGATCGGCTGCGTGCTGGTCTCCGGCGTGTTGCGCAGCTACCTCATGACCATGGCCACCTCGCTGGTCAACTCGGTGTGCCATAGCGACGGTCGCTACGGGTACCGCCGCTACGAGACCAATGACGGCACCACCAACGAGCTGGTGACCACGCTCCTCACTTTCGGTGAAGGGCTGCACAATAACCATCATCGGTTTCCGCGCGACGCCTACCTTTCGCATGCCTGGTACGAGATCGACATCAATGGCCTGATAATTCTGGGACTTGGCAAACTCGGGCTGGTTCACGACATTTTCGCTGGCGGCGCGCGTCAAGGGTCCCGGCCGCCGGATGCCCCGCACGGAGACCTCGGCGCCATCGCTATCCAGGACCGCGGGGCGGAGTAGCCCAAGGCGTCATCCGTCATCCTGGTTGAAGTGGCAACGGCGGATCAGGCTGCGCGCATGCGTGCTGCTGGATTGCGCGTCGCGCGATCCCGGCAGTGCGATCGGAAGGCGCGCCCGCGTCTATTCGAACGACGGCCAGCAGCCATCCTCCTCAAGACGGCCGGTGCGCGACAACGCAAGCCGACACGGACGGACCAGTAGCTTCCGACTTTCTTGAACTGTAACGACGGATGACGCGGATCGCGTCTCAGCAGCGCCTAGTTGGCATCGGCCAGCTTTTCGAACCGAAAGTGGCAGCGCCTCATAGGCGGTCCAGAATCTCGGTGAAGCAAAATGCCTCACAGCTCGCGCGAGCGCCCCGCGAGATGCGTGGCGAGCGCCTCATCGGCATGGGCATCGAGCTTGCCGGCGCGGGCGTCCCGCTCTATGGCGGCGTCGAATGCGCCGCATCGAATACCTCGAACCAGGCGCGAAACCGCGCAAGCTCGCGCGGGGCAAGCTGCTCGACGGCTTTTTCGATGTCTTCGGCGGTGGCATGGCGGATATATGACATTTGCGCGCCATGGCCAATACCCTGTGCGGGCGGCGGCCCGCGCTGTCGGTGTTCAGTTTCGAAACCGGGAGGTTGACGTCCGGAGCGACAAGCATGGCGGATCAGGCTGCCGCCGGACCGCGCGGCTCCAGCACCATCTGATCGGCGTCCAGCCTATCGGCATCGATCTTTCCGTCCGACCGCGCAAGTTTGGCGGCGGCGTCTTCGAACTGCTCGCCCGCCAGTGCGAACATGATGCGATGGCACAGCTCCTCGAACTTCGGAGAGCCCCGCGGCTGGTCGGCCGAGGCTTCGGTCAACAGGTTGCGAAGCTCCGAAGAGTTGTGAGGCGTGGGCACCTTCGTGGACGGTTTGCGAACGTGAAAGATTAGCCCCGACGCTTACTTGCCATAAGCGGCGAGCCGAACGGTTCATCCAATCCCAGCAGCGAGATCAAATTCACCTCGCAATGCATCCGGGCGGCGCGCGATCGGCGTCGGGGAATTTTCCCCGATGGGCGCGGGACCGTGCAACGTCGCCGTAGGCATTCCCCGCCAATACACCCCTGAGGTTCTTATGCCTTGCGTGTTTCTGGCGATGCGTGCTGTGGGCGAGCCGTTTGCACATAAGCCTTTCGCTCTTTCGCGAGACCCGTCGGCCCATGAATTGATGGGAAGGGCTTCGCGCAGCCATCCTGCGGGCTTGAAAACCACGGCTAGCGCAGCTTCGGCCGGACGGCGTCCGTCTCGCATCGCGAGCGACCGGCGCGGTGCGCGGCAAGAGCTTCTTCAGCGGCTAGTCTGTTCATGCGTCATGCCGGCGCGACCAGCAAGCAATCCCGCGATAGAGGCGTCCTCGTCGAGGATCTCCCAATGCAGCCCACCGCGGCTGAACTCGACCTGCGCGCGTTCCACAGGCGGTTGGGCGCAGCTGCCCCGGAAACCGTGCGAGGCTTACGCCGAGCGACCACCCGTCGGTCAGTTCGACCGACATCGTGCGTTCGTCAAAGCGGACGCTTGTTGCCGAAATGGTCATGGGATCGAGTTTAGCCCGGATGGCGCTGCGCTCCGTCTCTGACGGCGCGTGAATGGATCAGTTCTTGAAATCGGTATCGGTGAAGGTCCGAGCGAACTTCACCAGAGCTGACGCGGCGTTGGACATCGCAATTTTCCGCCACTCTTCTGCCTCGGTCCCTTTTTTGTGTGATAGATCGGAAATGCCGCGGAAGATGAATCCCTCCACCTTCGTTCCCATGGCGCGATTGGTCTGCTTCTGCTGAATTTCGAGTTCTTCGTTTCTTCGTTTGATGCTCGAGCAAAAGCCGGCTGCCTCCATCTCGATTGCGAGGCCATCGACCGTAAGCCTTCGCAGTTGATCCCGCAGGTGGCCATGGCTCAAGACATATTCCCATGAGATGATCTTGCCGTAATGGGTCAGGTTACCGCGAGAATTTGGAGAATTGGTTATCGCTGATTTCAGATCGAGCAGTGCGCCTTCATTCGAGGGCAGCCGCTCCTTGTTGGAGTTCTGGAAGCGGCCGAGCCTTCTGTGCCAGCCGCTCGAATGCTCGCCGAAGCTGGTGATGTCCTTGCGGAAATAGCTGTCGCCGATTTGCAGGTAGCGAGGATTGTTCTTGCAGGCCTGGTCGGGTTGAACCTTGTTGAGATTCCACCAATCCACCGTCTTGCCGATCACGACGTCTCCGAGCCCGATGTGATCGGGCGCCAGAGATCCCGCAATGCCGCAAAGAAAAACATAGCGGGGCGACACCCGCTCCAGGTAGATCGACGTCTCGAGAACGGTTCGCACGTTTCCCATGCCATTGATGTAACCGGTGGCAATCTCCATTGTTTTTCGATCATCGCGTATCAGGCTCCATCGATCGATTTCGAGCAACCTGTCGGTTTCCGATCGGGGATGCTTTTTGGCGAAATCAGGAAGAAGATCCTCGACCGACCGATATTCGGGATCGAGGGTTATCGACAGGATCAGAACGGGGACAAACGTACCGGGTTTGGTCGGCTCGACGGATCTTGAAATAACCTCGAGTGTCATAACTGAAACGAGTCCCGCCATGCTCGTCAGGCAACATCTCGACATGCTAGGCGAGCGGTCGGAAGATCACAAGCTGGAGTTTAGCAGGCGAGCGGGACAGGACATGGCGTCCTCGGCCGAGCCGCTTATGTTGCGGCCGTGAAATTGACCAGCAATTCCGACGCCGTCAAATTGGGAAAATTGAAAAGACGCACCGACATGATGCGATACTTTTCGATCAGGTCGTCAAAATCGGATATCGTCGTTACCTTCTGCGAAATGTAGCCAAGCCGCTTTTCACTCTTGTCCGATGGCTCGAAATCCGCCTCGAAACATCCGTAATATGCATCGGTGATGTTGAGCGCTTGTCCAAATACATAGAAGGCATCGTGGTCGAAGGCTTCGACCAGCGGCAGCAACTCCCATGTCGGCTCGTGATCGAATGCCACGCGCAAGATCGGCTTGTCGGTCGGCAATCTCAATCGATGATGATCGATCGAGTGCTGGATCGCGCTCCGGGTCCTGTCAAGATGATCAGTCATCACGACCGCGCCTCGTGGGCCATGACTATGACAAACGACATATTCGCGCCCCGAATTCAATCGTAGCCATGGCTGGTTTCCGAGTCATTAACTTTATTGCGGTGCGATCGTTCCTTGTCCTTACCATCTTACCGTACGGCGGATTCCCAAAAAGCGGATTCCATAGTGCGGTTCAGCCGGCTAACCCTCACGAACATCCCGTCGTGCTGCCGCACGTCTCACACTTCATGCAGGTGCCGTTGCGCACCAGCGTGAAGTTGCCGCATTCGCCGCACATCTCGCCTTCATAGCCTTTGGCCTTGGCTTCCATGCGGCGCTCGGCCTTGGACGGTGCGGCCTGCTGGGCGGCGCCGGCCTTGCTCCACTGCAGCGCTTCCAGCTTTTCGGTCGGCGACAGGTCGTGCTGGGCTTCCTGCTTCAGCGCGACCGCGCCTTCGGTGGCGTCGGCGGCGCGTGAGGTGGCGCCGTGGGAGGACAGCGAGGTGACGTTGGACCCGGCTCCCGGACTCTCCGGGGAGGCAACAGCCGTGCCGCGCATCACCACCAGATTGTCGGTGCGCGAGCGGGTCAGGCCCTTTGACAAATACTTGTTGTTGGGCTGCTCCGGCGCGCGGCCTTCCTCGACGCCCTTGCCCATGGCATCGAAATTGGACTCGGAGGGGTCGACATGGGCGAGGTCGAAGCGGCTCATGTAGCTGACCGCAAGTTCGCGGAACACATAGTCCAGGATCGAGGTCGCGTATTTTATCGAGTCGTTGCCCTGCACGGGCCCCGCCGGCTCGAAGCGGGTGAAGGTGAAGGCGTCGACATATTCCTCCAGCGGCACGCCATATTGCAGGCCGAGCGACACCGCGATGGCGAAATTGTTGATGAAGGAGCGTAGCGCGGCACCTTCCTTGTGCATGTCGATGAAGATCTCGCCGATCCGGCCGTCGTCATATTCGCCGGTCCGCAAATAGACCTTGTGGCCGCCGACCACCGCCTTCTGGGTGTAGCCCTTGCGGCGGTCCGGCATCTTCTCGCGCTCGCGCATCACCACGATGCGCTCGACCAGCCGCTCCACCACCTTTTCCGACAATTGCGCGGTGCGTGCCGCCATGGGCTTGTCGTAGAACGCGTCGACCGCATCGTCTTCCTCGTCGTCGTCGCTGATCAGCTGCGAGTTGAGCGGCTGCGACAGCTTCGAGCCGTCGCGGTAGAGCGCGTTGGCCTTCAGCGCCAGCTTCCAGGACAACAGATAGGCGGATTTGCAATCCTCCACCGTGGCGTCGTTGGGCATGTTGATGGTTTTGCTGATCGCGCCCGAAATGAAGGGCTGCGAGGCCGCCATCATGCGGATGTGGCTTTCCACGGAAAGATAGCGCTTGCCGATCTTGCCGCAGGGATTGGCGCAGTCGAACACGCTGTAATGCTCGGCCTTCAGGTGCGGCGCGCCTTCCACCGTCATGGCACCGCAGATGTGGACATTGGCGGCCTCGATCTCGCGCTTGGAGAATCCGACCGCGGCGAGCAGGTCGAAACTGGGCGCGGCGATGGCTTCCGGCGCGATCTTGAGGGTGTCGCGCAGGAAGTCTTCCCCAAAGGTCCACTTGTTGAAGGCGAACTTGATGTCGAACGCGGTCGGCAGCGCGGCCTCGACCTTCTTCAGCGCCTCGTCGGTGAAGCCCTTGGCCTTCAGCGTGGAGACGTTGATCGCGGGCGCGTTGGAAAGCGAGCCATGGCCGACCGCATAGGCCTCGATCTCCGCGATCTCGCTCTCGCGGTAGCCGAGCGCGCGCAGCGCCTCGGGCACGGCGCGGTTGATGATCTTCCAGTAGCCGCCACCGGCGAGCTTCTTGAATTTCACTAATGCGAAATCCGGCTCGATGCCGGTGGTGTCGCAATCCATGACGAGGCCGATGGTGCCGGTCGGCGCCACCACCGTGGTCTGGGCGTTGCGGTAGCCATGCAGCTCGCCGAGCTCCAGCGCCTGGTCCCAGGCCGCCTTGGCATGCTCGATGATGTCGGTCTGCGGCACGCTGGCATAATCCAGCGGCACCGGATTGACCGCCAGCGCCTCATAGCCGCGGCTCTCGCCGTGGGCGGCGCGGCGATGGTTGCGGATCACCCGCAGCATATGCGCGGCGTTCTTCTTGTAGCCGGGGAAGGGGCCGAGCTCTTTGGCCATCTCGGCGGAGGTGGCGTAGCTGGTGCCGGTCATGATCGCGGACAGCGCGCCGCACAGCGCGCGGCCTTCCCGGGAGTCATAGGACAGGCCCATGGTCATCAACAGCCCGCCAATATTGGCAAAGCCGAGCCCCAGGGTGCGGAATTCGTAAGAGAGCTCCGCGATCGCCCGGGAGGGAAACTGCGCCATCATCACCGAGATCTCGAGCACGACGGTCCACAGCCGGCACAGATGCTCGTAGGCCTCCACGTCGAAACGCTTGGTGGTGGTGTTGTAGAAGGTGATCAGGTTGGCCGAGGCCAGGTTGCAGGCGGTATCGTCCAGGAACATGTATTCCGAGCACGGATTGGAGGCGCGGATGTCGCCCGACGCCTTGCAGGTGTGCCAGTCGTTCATGGTGGTGTTGAAGTGCAGGCCGGGATCGGCCGAGGCCCAGGCGGCGTGGCCGATCTTTTCCCAGAGCTCGCGCGCCTTCAGGGTCTTCGTCACTTTCCTGCTGGTGCGGCCGATCAGGTTCCAGTCGCCGTCGGTCTCGACCGCGCGCAGGAAATCGTCCTTCAGCGATACCGAATTGTTGGAGTTCTGGCCGGAGACGGTGAGATAGGCCTCCGAATCCCAGTCGGTGTCGTAAACCGGGAAATCGATCTCCTTGTAGCCCTGCCTGGCGAACTGGATCACCCGCTTGATGACGTTGTCGGACACCATCGAACGGCGCGCCAGTTTTATCTCGCGGCGCAGCGCCGGGTTCTTTTCCGGATCGAAGCAGTCGTCGCCGGACCCCTCGCAATTGACGCAGGCCTTCAGCACCGCCTTGAGGTGCTTCTGGTTGATCTTGGAGCCGGTGACCAGGGCGGCGACCTTCTGCTCCTCCTTCACCTTCCAGTCGATATAGGTCTCGATGTCGGGATGGTCGACGTCGACCACCACCATCTTGGCGGCGCGACGGGTGGTGCCGCCGGACTTGATCGCGCCGGCGGCGCGGTCGCCGATCTTGAGAAAGCTCATCAGGCCGGACGAGCGGCCGCCACCGGAAAGCTTTTCGCCTTCGCCGCGCAGCCGGGAGAAGTTCGAGCCGGTGCCGGAGCCGTATTTGAACAGGCGCGCCTCGCGCACCCAGAGGTCCATGATGCCGCCCTCGTTGACGAGGTCGTCATTGACGCCCTGGATGAAGCAGGCATGCGGCTGCGGATGCTCGTAGGAGGATTTCGATTTGGTCAGTTTGCCGGTGAAGGGATCGACGTAATAGTGGCCCTGGCCGGGTCCATCGACGCCATAGGCCCAGTGCAGGCCGGTGTTGAACCATTGCGGCGAATTCGGCGCCACCATCTGTTTGGCCAGCATGTAGCGCAGTTCGTCGTTGAAGGCGCGGGCGTCGGCTTCCGTGGTGAAGTAGCCGCCCTTCCAGCCCCAATAGGTCCAGCAGCCGGCAAGGCGGTCGAACACCTGCCGGGCCGACAGTTCGCTGACATAGCGTTCGGCTTCCGGCATGTCCGCCAGCGCCGCGGTGTCCGGCACCGAGCGCCACAGCCAGGATGGCACGGTCTCTTCCTCGACCTTCTTCAGGCGGGCGGCGACGCCGGCCTTGCGGAAGTATTTCTGCGCCAGCACGTCGGAGGCGACCTGCGACCAGAATTCGGGCACCTCGACATTTTCGAGCCGGAACACCACCGAGCCATCGGGATTGCGGATCTCCGATGTCGTCAATCTGAAATCAATGCCAGCATAAGGTGACTGGCCGTCAGTGGTGTTACGCCGTTCGATTCGCATGCTCGTGCCCCGTTTTGCTTTGACCGGACCGTTTGCACACGGCGCCGGGTATAGTTTCCTTGAGCGAACCCCGAGGCTGCGGCTTGCCGCCGTGATTCCCGAAGCTTCGCAGTTCAGCCGGTGGACCCGGCCCAGTTTCTCTCGGCGCGGAATCGATGCGGACATCGGTTCCGTCGCGGCACGCGCCCTGGCGGAACGCCGGTTCCGGTCTCCAGGGCCGCCCATTCAAGGGCCATGCATTCAACGCCTCAACTCGCAGCCGGAGCCATTTTGGCTCGTTTCTGGCGCTCCGAAAGTCCTTCGAATGGAGGGCACACAAGCCCGCACCCGCTGCCTCGACCGGCAGGCGGAGTGGTCATTCTGGAACCCTTCAGGGAGCGACCGGCGGGACCCAAACACACTCGCGCCGAACAGGATCGAAGCTAGGACGACTCCATCGCGCCCGTCAAGGATTAGTACGAGTTCCTGAATCAAATACTAAATGTGGTGGAAATCTGGGAAAAACAGGGGTCGCCAAGCGCCTCTGCTGCCGCCAAGTATCAGTGAGTCCAAGAGGATTCCCAAGCTAAAAAAATCTTTTCAAACGCGCGATCGGGGCTTCGTCCCGTTGTTCACAGGGCAAGTATTTATTGTGGCCGAGGGGTTGCACGGGCAAGACTCACGTGAGCCTACGGAGGTCCGGGCAGGCATGCCCGGCGGTCGATGGCCACCGGCTCCGATAACCGGCATGCTGCCGCCGATTCCAGGCGGTAGTTGAGCCCATGACAGATGCAAAACCGGCCGGCGCGCGGGTCCGAATCACGCCCGCGGGCTTGGCGTTCCTCGCCATCACCTCGGTCGGCTGGGGTTTCAACTGGCCGGTCACCAAATACCTGCTCGGCGAACTGCCGCCGCTGACCCTGCGCGGCTCGACCGGCGTGGTCGGCGCGGTGCTGCTGGCGCTGTTGGCGCTGCTGCGCGGCCAGAGCCTGCGCGTTCCCCGCCATCTGTGGCCGCGGCTCGTGCTGGCGGCGATCCTCAACGTCGGCTGCTGGATGGTGCTGATGGGTCTCGCGCTGCTGTGGCTTCCGGCCAGCGAAGCCGCCCTGATCGCCTACACCATGCCGATCTGGGCCTCGATCCTGGCCTGGCCCATCCTCGGCGAGCGGCCCAATCTGCTGCGGATCATCTCACTGGTCATGGCGTTCGCGGGGCTTGCCGCCATCATGGGCGGCGACGGACTGGCGGCGAGCGCCGCCAAGCTGCCGGGCATCGTCATGGCGCTGGGCGGCGCGATCGGATTTGCGGTCGGCACCGTGCTGGCCAAGAAGCTGCCGCTGAACCTGCCGCCGCTCAGCGCCGCCGCCTGGCAGATCGGGATCGGCTGCCTTCCGATCGCGCTGGTCGGGCTTGCCGTGGAAAACAGCGATTTTGCCGGCCTGTCCGGGCTCGGCTGGAGCCTGTTGTTCTATTCGACCGTGGTGCAGTTCTGTATCGCCTATCTCAGCTGGTTCGCCGCGCTGGCGCGGCTGCCGGCCTCGGTGGCCGCGATCGGCACCATGGCGGTGCCGGTGATCGGCGTGGCGGCCTCGGCCCTGGCGCTGCACGAGCCGCTCGGCCCCGGCCAGATTGCCGCCCTGATCTTTACCCTGGCGGGCGTGGCGCTGGCGGCAAGGTCTTGAGAGAGGATCGAGGGCAGGGCCTCGACCGGGATGAGATCGGGTTGGGGCGTTTTTCCGCCCATGCGGCGCAGCAGGACGCCGCGCGCCGGGCCCCACGCTACTTTGCATGGGGTTGTTTTCGCGATTTTTGTCCCAGCCCCACCGGGCAGCCCCGAAGGGACCCGATTCCAGGCCGGGACACCAGACCGGCATGATTGCCGACAGCTCGCGGCTACGGGCAGGGATGCCGGTAGCCGTCGAAGCCGAGATAGGTCCCGCTCTGCGGATCGTAGGAACGGTAGGTCTGCATGCAATAGGCCACCGCGTCGCCGCCCGGCGCCGGAGCTGGTGCCACCGCGACCGTCCCGCCGTCGTCGTAATACTGGTCGTCATAATAGCCCGGGCCATAGTAGCCCGGTCCGCCGCCGTAATAGCCGTAGGCGCCGGTGGCGAGGGCGCCGCCGATCACGGCTCCGGCTACAGCGCCGGGGATGAAGCCGCCGCCACCGCCATGATAACCTCCGCCGTAGCCGCCGCGATAGCCGCCTCCGCCGCCAAAACGGGCTCCTGGCGCGCCGCCGCCGGGATGGATTCCGCCGCCGGGATGGGGGGCGCCGCGGGGAGCTCCGCCGCGACCAGGCGGATGCTGTGCAAAACTCGCGGTCGGTGCCGCCATCGGCAAAGCCAGCGCCAATATCGCTGCGGTACTCAAAATTCTCAAACTGGTCATCATCGGCTCCTGTTGCGGGACCAAACCCAACCGTTTCGACGGATGGACGTTCCCGAGCCGCGCACCCATTGTGCGCACGACCGAGACTGCCAGCAAGGAGCTGTATCCGGCATGAATGGATTGCGCCGATTCCGCGGCGGCATTTGCCGCAAGGCGGCCCGCGCGGGCCACCGCCGGTTGCGCCGATGTGAGCGGGATGAACTGGACAATTTGGCCTGCCGATGGCATCAGGACGCAAGCCTTTCTCGAACCGGCCGCGCTCATGAAACTGTTCTTTCTCAAATTTTTCACATGGTGGAGCGGCCAGACCTTCGGCACCCAATTGTGGACTTGGCGGTTCGGCGAACTGGTCGGCGAGGACGAGCAGGGCAACCGCTATTTCCGCACCAGGGGCCGCAAGATTGATCCCTCGCTCGGCTTCGAGCGCCGCTGGGTGGTGTACAACGGCTATGCCGAGGCGACGCGGGTGCCACCGTCATGGCATGGCTGGCTGCATCACACCGTAGATGTCGCGCCGACCGAAGAAAGCTACACGCCGCGTGAATGGGAAAAGCCGCATGTTCCCAACATGACGGGGACGCCGGCAGCCTACCGGCCGCCGGGCTCGACCCTGGCCAGCGGCCGCCGACCGAAGGCGACCGGCGACTATCAGCCCTGGACGCCCGGCCACTAGCCGTCTGTCATCAACAGCTGCCGGACAGCGCGGCTGCCTGCGGCGATGGGCGCAGCGGGCAGGCCTCGATCTCGGCGTTGTCGGCGCCGCGAATGATCGCGCAGGCCCGCGAGCCGTCGAACTGCAGGCCATAGTGGTCGAGCAGACATTGCCGCGGCGGACTGCCGCGAAGATGCAGCGCCCACACGCCGCCCGGCAGCGGATCGGCGAGGCCGGACCGAATCCGGTGGTCGAGCAGGCCTCCGGGCGCAATCGGCAGCAGGATGTCGGCGAGCTGGTAGGTCCGCGAGCCGGCCCCGAGCTGCGGCACCAGATAGCCCAATGGTTTCTCGATCAGCAGATAGATCGCAGCCTTGCCAAGCGGCGGCGGCAGTTCGGGCCGATACGGATCCGACCATGGACGGCGTGACCAGTCCGCCGCCTGCGAGTCCAGGGCGATGGCGAGGGCAAGGCCGACAATCGCGACATTGCTCCGGCGTGACAGGCGCGGCGGCGGCAGGCCTGGCGCGCGCCGTTGCAGCGCGCGCAGCAGACGCGCCAGCAGCAGCACGATGAGCGGTGCGGCGAGCAATTCCAGCACCACCGAATAGCGATGGATTGAAAACGTAAACAGCCACAGGCCGTAGGCGATCGCGAAGAAAAGCAGCAACTGCTTGTCCCGCCGCCTGAACAGGCGCATTTTACGCGTCAGGCTTGCGACCGCATTGGCCGCCCACAGCAGGAACACGGTGGCAAAGCGCGGATCCCGGAACGGCACCTCGGAGGAGGCGCTGGTATCGCCGACCATCCAGTCGAACGGATAGGCGGCCGCCTCCCACAAGGTGTGCGGCATGAAGCGCATGTCGACGATCGAAGCGAGCGGCGCTTCCGGAGAGCGAAACACATTGTTGTAGAATGGGAATACCGGGCTGCCGAACTCCTGCCATAGCATCCAGCCCCAGGCGCCGCCGGTACCGAGCGCGCCCAAAATTCCGCCCAGCGCAAACCAGCCCATCGCCAGCAGCGGACGTGCCGCAAACAACAGCGATACGCCGGCGCCGATGAAAAAAGCCATGTTGGTCAGCTTCAAGCCGACAGCGGCACCGATCAGGATTCCGGCGACCCCATGGCGCAAACGATCCGTGGCCCCGGCGGACAGCATGAAGCCGAGGCCGGCGATGACGGGCAGCGCCGTCAGGATGTCGGCAAAGCTGGTTCCGACTTCGGAGAGCGTCATCGGACCGAAGGCCGCGATAACCACGGCTGCCGCGATCGTCCAGGCGCTGGCGGCCTGGCCCAGCACCAGGCGCGAAATCCACCAGATCAAGGCCAGGGCAAGGCCGTCAAGGGCGCCCAGGATCATGCCCCAGAACGGCGCGCCGACGTGATGGCGCAGTAGATAGGCCGGCAGATAGGCCAATGGATTGAGGAAGGTCTGCAGGCCGCCAGGGGCGACGTCGATGTCGAAACGCCCGTTCAGCAGCGCGAAGGCGCCGTATTCGTGATAGTTCCGCCAATCCCAGTTGATGTCTTCGCCGGCGTACCAGGTGTAAAGCGCACCGGCCAGAAGCGAGCCCAGGATCACCGCCGCGATTTCGGAATTTCTGCGCGTGATCATGGATTGGACGATTCCCGGATCGCCGGTTTCGGCGCTGCGGCGGCGGGTTGTTCGATGGCAGGCGCTTTTTGCTGATCTGCCGGCCGCGGCCAGAACGCTATCGCGCCCCGGGTTAAAAAAGGACTTCGCCGCCAACCGAGGCCGCCGGCCGGAGATGGGCGAGCGGCTGTGAACAGCGGGGACAGTGGGGAAACCTGCTGCGCGCCGCCGACCGCGACGTTGCGCAACCGATGCGGTCATGGCCCAATGAGACATCTTACGGAGATGGGAGACCATCGCGCCGGTTCGGGCAACAGTTCGCGACTGCCCCGAAATGCAGCGGCACCCGATCAGGATCCTGCCGGGAGATAGGCCCCCGGTGCAGATGTCCTGAGATCGCCCGCCAATGTGGGGCCGCCGTAAGAAAGGAAAGGCCGTCCGGGAAACCGGGCGGTCTTTTTCTTTTTCGTCGAGGTGTCTGCCGCGGATCCCTCAGGCTTCGACGAGCCGCGCCGCGGCGCGCTGCATGGCCTCGCTGCGGCGCTGCCTGGACGGCGCGATTCTCTCCTTCATGTGGGCGAGAATTTCAGGCGGCGCGGTGTCGGGCGAGCCGGCATTGAACGGCGGCGCCGGATTGTATTCGAGCCGGAGCTGAATCATCTCGGCGGTCGCCCGGTCGACCAGGATCGACACCAGGGTCAGCGCGAAATCGATTCCGGCGGTGACGCCGCCGCCGGTGACGCGGTTGCGGTCGATGCAGACCCGGGTGTCGACCGGCGTGGCGCCGAACGGCGCCAGCAGGTCGATCGCCGTCCAGTGCGTGGTCGCGCGATAGCCTTGCAGCAGGCCGGCCGCGCCCAGCACCAGCGATCCCGTGCAGACCGAGGTGACGTATTTTGCCGCCGTCGATTGCCTGCGCAGGAAATCCAGCATCTCCGCGTCATTGACCATGTCGTCGGTGCCGGCGCCGCCGGGGACGCAGATCACATCGAGCTGCGGACAGTCGGCAAAACTCATGGTCGGCGTCAGCACCAGCACGGTATCGGTGGGTACCGGTTCGATCCGTTTCCAGACCAGATGCACTTCGGCGCCCGGCAGGCTGGAAAACACCTGAAGCGGCCCGGTGAGGTCGAGCTGGGTCACTTTCGGAAACACCAGAAGTCCGATTTGAAGCGGCGCCGCCATCGCAAAATCCTCTCCGCTGGCTTGACGACGCCATCCTGGCATGATCGGTTCTTGTCTGGAATGGCTAATTTCCCTCATTATCAGACATTGGAAACATTGACCATGATCGGCGTCCTTGTTTTTCCGGGTTTCCAGCTGCTCGACGCCGCCGGCCCGATCTCGGCGTTCGAAATCGCGAGCCGTTATGCCGGCCTGGATTTGCCGATCCGGGTGTTGGCGGAAACACCGGGTCCGGTTCGCAGTTCCTCGGGCGTCGAACTGGTGGCGCGCGGGCTGCGGCCGGCCGGCGCGCTCTCCACCCTGATCGTCGCCGGAGGCGAGGGGGTGGAGGCCGCGAGCAAATCCGACAGGATGCTTGGACTGGTGCGCACGGTCGCCAAGCGCGGCGCCCGCGTTGCCAGCGTCTGCTCCGGCGCCTATCTGTTGGCGGAGGCCGGCCTGCTCGATGGCCGCCGCGCCACCACGCATTGGCAGCGCACCCGGCATTTTCTTGCCGCCTATCCCAAGGTCAAGCTGGAGCCGGACCGGATTTTCGTCCGCGACGGCAATATCTGGAGTTCGGCCGGGATCAGCGCCGGCATCGACCTGGCGCTGGCGCTGGCGGCGGAGGATTTCGGCGACGAGGTCGCGCAGAAGACCGCGCGCCAGCTCGTGCTCTATCATCGCCGCAGCGGCGGCCAGTCGCAATTCTCGTCGTTGCTGGAACTAAAGGCGCCGGCGGGGCGCTTCGGCGCGCTGCTGAGCTGGGCGCGCGAGCATCTCGATGCGCCGCTGACGGTGGAGGACCTGGCCGAGCAGGCCGGCATGAGTTCGCGGCATTTCGCCCGCGCCTTCATCGCCGAGACCGGCACCACGCCGTCGAAGGCGGTGGAACGCCTGCGGATCGAAGTGGCGCGGCAGCGCGTGCAATCCTCCAGCGAGGCGATCGAGCGCGTCGCGCATTCCACCGGCTTTCGCGATCCGGAGCGGATGCGCCGCGCCTTCATCCGCGCCTTCGGCCAGCCGCCGCAATCGCTGCGCCGCGCCGCAAGGGCGGGATCCGCGGGCCGAGCTAATTAGATCAGCCTGAAGCTGTCCAGGCGATCCCGCGGCCGGCCGGCGCGGACGGTCGGCGCCACCAACCCGATGTGGCAAACCTCGCGGCTCGCACGCCAGGAGTGCGGGACCCGGCTGCGCCGCGGCTTCCAAGGCGGAGTGACGCCGCAGCGCACAACACAATTAACAATATTTCTTTGGCGACGGAGGGTAGCTTTGCGCGGACAGCAAGCAACCGCTCCGGCCGGGAGGCGATCATGGAGGGTTTGGTTCACCACTTCACGATCGAAGGCCTCGCCATCCAGTACTGGATGGTGTGGGTGACGGCGATCGTGGCAGGCTTCGTGGCATGGGGGATCTGGCGCGGCAAGCAGCCCTACTGATTGCTCCGGCGCGCGGGGTGGCGGCATCAGCGCTCAAGCACCCCATTGCAGCTTTGAGCCATCCCGCACTAGCGCTCTTCCAGAAGCCCAAGCCTTCGTCCCAGCCATTCGGTGGACGGCGCCTGGATCAGGATCGTCATGAGAATGGCGATGAACGTGGTGGAGGCGATGACCTGCGCGCCGGGAGCCTTCAGGCTCAGCAACAGGCCGGCCACTGCGGCCGGAATGACGCCGGTCTCGCGGGTCCAGCACATGAACAGCATCTCTGCAAAACTCCAGCGCGCGCGGCGGTCCGGCCAGGCGCACAGCAGCACCGCCACCGGCCGCGCCACCAGCATCAGAATGCCGACGACGGCGACGCCGCCGAACCCGTAGCGGCCGAGCAGCGTGAAATCGACCTGGGCGCCGAGCAGGATGAAGATGAACAGGCGCATGATGAACGCGGTGGTCAGGATGAATTCGTCGAGCCGCTGCGCTTCGCCAGCCTGCATCTGAAAGCCCAGCGCTTCCTTGTTTCCAAGCAGGATGCCGAACACGAACACCGCCATGAAGCCGCTGGCCTGCAGGCCTTCGGCGGCGAAATAGGCGCCAATCACCGCGACCAGCGTCACCACCGGCGCATATTCGGCGAGGAACGACCATTTCTCGTGGGCGATCAGCAGGGCGGCGAGGTAGCCGAGCGCGATGCCGGCCACGAGTCCGATCACGGATTGCTTGAGCAGATCGACCAGCGAGCCGATCAGCGTGAAATCGCCCGATCCCGTCGCCACCGCCAGCACGCTGAAGGTCATGATTGCGGCCATCGGGTCGTTGAACGCGGACTCGCTGATCACGGTCTGCGCCACGCGGTCGCGAATCCGGACCTGGCGAAAAATCGGCCCCAGCGCGGCCGGGTCGGTCGAGGCGATGGTCGCGCCCAACAGCAGCGCCACCACCGGGGACAGACCAAGGATGTAATGGGCGGCAATGCCGGTGATGACCGCGGTGACGGCAACGCCGAGCGTGGCGATGACGACGATGGTGATCCAGACCTGCTTCAGCACCTCGATCCGCAGCGCGGCGCCGCCGTCGAACAGAATGTAGCTGGCGCCGAACAGCAGGATGATCTGGTTCAGCGCCGAATTTGTCTTGATGTCGATCAGCCCCAGCGCCATCGGGCCGATCGCGATCCCGACCAGGAGAAACAACGCGACATCGGGAATCCTGATCTTCTGCGCCAGGAGCGCCGCGACGGTGCCGATCGCCAGAATGATGCCGCACGACAACAGCGTATGCCGGGCGATCTCGATGGAAGCCGAGGTTTCCAATGGGGCTATTGCAGGCGAAGCGGCAGATTGAGCGGGCCGCGGAAACCAAATCCGTGCCAGCGGACGCTCGCGGGATCGGGCAGGGTCATGTCGGGGAAGCGCTCGAACAGCATCGGCAGCAGGATGGCGCCGACGGTGCGCCGCGACAGCTGCGCGCCGGCGCAATGATGCGGGCCGTTGCCGAAGGCCTGATGGGGATTCGGCTCGCGCAGCGCGTTGAAGTTCTCGCCGTCCTCGAAGACGTCCTCGTCGCGGTTGGCCGACGCCTGGATCGTCATCACGGTATCGCCCTTCGGGATCAGGCAGCCGCGAATTTCCGTGTCCTCCATCACCAGCCGCGAACTCGCCTGGATCGGCGCAACCCAGCGCACGCCCTCCTCGAAGGCGGAGCGCCATTTGCCGGCGGCGCGCACGGCTTCAAGCTGGTCCGGATGGGTCAGCAGGCCGTAGACGATAGTCAGCAGCGCGTCGCGTGGCTCGTTGATACCGCCGCCGATCGCTATCTTCACATTGGCGATCATCTGGCTTTCCGCAATCGGATTTTTGGCGTTCACCATGAAGGAGAGCGCCGATGAATCCGGCTCCGCCCGCACGCGTTTGGCGTTGGCGCGGATGCATTCGTCCATCTCGGCATTGGCGATGTCGGTCGCCTCGAACGGCCCCGGCGTCCAGCCGAAATTCCCGGCGCCGTCGATCAGCGTTTGCGACCATCGCTGCATGTCCTGGTCGCTGGCGTCCGGAACGCCCATCGCATGCGCCAGAATCCGCGCCGCAAGCGGGCCGGCGAGAGCGGGAAAGAGATCGACCACCTCGCCGCGCGGCAGCCGGTCGAGATAGGCTCCCGCCAGTTTCTCGTACAGTGGCACCCAGACGGCTTCGATGGTCTTGGGCATCAGGGCCGGCATCATCGCCATGCGTTCGGCGCGATGCTCGTCGTGGTCCTTGCGCATCAGCGTTGAGGCAAGAAAGGCGCGCTTCATGGGCGTGTTCGGATCGTCGGAACTGAACAGCGCCGCGTTGTCCTTGACGGATTTGGTGTCGGCGGCCTTGGTGAGGAAGGTGCGGCCGACGGACTTGACGCGCAGAACCGGCGCCTCGCGCCGCAGCCGCAGGTAGATCGGATAGGGATCGCGCGTCAGCTGCTCGATCGAGATGGTCTCGTCCAGAGGGGCCAAGCCCACGTTCGGCATCGGGGAGTCCTGTTGGCTGCTTGCCGCCATGCGTCGCTGCCGACCATATTGGCAGGTGCGAAATGGTGCAACCCGGCGAGGTGGCCGGAGTCGTTAGGCCCGCGTCAGTTCAGCGCCTTTAGCCAGACCCCGATCTCTTCGGCGGCGACATTGGCCTGCTGCAGCAATTTGCCCATGGTGAAGAAGCCGTGGAACTGGCCGGGAAAGCTCCTTGTGGTCACGGCGACGCCGGCCTCCTTCAGGCGCCTGGCATATTCGTCGCCTTCGTCGCGCAGCGGATCGGCGCCCGCGGTCAGCACATAGGCCGGCGGCAATCCTACCAGCGTCTCGGCGCGCGCCGGCGATGCGCGCCAGTCATGCACGTCGGCGGCGCTGCTCAGATAATGATCGCGAAACCATTTTATCACCGAATGGGTGAGCAGGATGCTGGTCTCGGGCTCGCGGTGCGAGGGATGCGTCATCGCAAAATCGATCGCCGGATAGATCAGCACCTGGCCCGCGATCGCAGGTCCGTTGCCGTCGCGGGCCGAGATCGCAACCACCGCGGCGAGATTGCCGCCGGCGCTGTCGCCCCCCACCGCGAGCCGCGTGGCGTCGATGCCAAGCTCGGTCGCATGGCCGGCGATCCACTGCGTCGCGGCGATGGCGTCCTCCACTGCGGCGGGAAACTTGTGCTCGGGCGCCAGCCGGTAGTCGACCGAGATGACGATCAGTTCGCCTTCATGGGCGAGCTTGCGGCACACCACGTCATGGGAATCGAGGTCGCCGATCACCCAGCCGCCGCCGTGAAAGAACACCAGGGCCGGGGCGAGACCGTTGACGTTCCGCGATTTGACCGGCGCGTAGATCCGCGCCGGAATCGATCCGGCCGGCGAAGGGATTGCCAGTGGCTTGACCAATTCAAGCTCGGGCGGCTCGGGATTGCTTGCGAAGCGGCCCTTCAGGTAGAGCTCGCGCGCTTCCGCCGGTGAAACCGTCTCATAGGGTGGCCGGCCGGCTTCCTGAAAGGCCTTGAACACGGCGGCGGCGTCGGGATCGAGGGTCACGGGCATGGCGGCGGCACCTGTCGATGTCGGTTATGAATTGGCGCGGTGAAATCGTTTAGCCTGCCGTGCGGCCGCCGTCGACGGTACAGGCCGGGCCGCGACAGTCCGGTTCTCGTCCCGGCCGGAGCAGGGGTCGCCCTTTCCCCGCCGTATTCGGCGTGTTAACCGATTGGCCCGTGGGCGGCTCATGGATTGTACAATGGCCTCAGCCCGATTCGTCCCTTAAAGCCGCGCGAGATGCTTCGAACCATTGCCCTGACCGGTTTTGCGGCCCTGCTCGCCGCCTTGACGATCGCGCTTGCGCCGCCGGCGCGCGCGCAGATCGGCAATATTTTTTCCGATCCCGCGCCGCGTCCGCCCGGCGCCATTCCCCGTGGCGGCCCGCAGCCCGACGACGAAGAAGAGGTGCCGGAACTGCCGCAGGGCCGGCTGCTGCCGGCGCCCAATCGACCGCTGCCAGGGCAGGGCGTGCCGCCCCCCGGATCGGTGCAGTCGCAGCCGCTGGCGCCGCCGCCCGGCACCACCGTGATTCCGCAAAACACGCCACCCGCCATCGCGGTGGCGCCGCCGGCCGCCAATCCGCAGCCGGCGCCCCCCGGGCAGCGCCAGCCCAAGGGCGCGCCGCCGTCGCCGGCCACGCTGCAGCCCGGTGACGAGGTCGTGACCGAGCCGCCGGCGCAGAAGATCGTCAACAAGAAGGCGAGTTTTTCCGGCCTCGACAAGATCACCGGACGCATCATCAATTTCGACGAGGACATCGGCGAAACCGTGCAGTTCGGCGCTCTCCGGGTGAAGACCGATGCCTGCTACACCCGTCCGGCCACCGAGGCGGCCAATACCGACGCCTTTGTCGAGGTCGATGAGATCACGTTGCAGGGCGAGGTGAAGCGGATCTTTTCGGGCTGGATGTTCGCCGCCAGCCCCGGCCTGCACGGCGTCGAGCATCCGATCTACGACATCTGGCTGACCGACTGCAAAATGCCCGACACCACCGTCGTCAGCGCGCAGCCGGATGCGCCGAAACCGGCGGCGCCACCGCCGCCCCCCGCGACAAAACGCGCGGCGCCGAAGCAGGCTCCCCGTCCGCTGCCACCATTGCCGCAGCAGCAGACGCAGCAGCAGCTGCCGCCACAGGCGGCGCCGCCGCCGCCGCAGCCCGGCGGCCTGTTCGGGGGCATTTTCAGGCAGCAATAGCATCGGCGCCGCCGCACGGCGGTACCGGCCTGGGATCTCAATGCCGGCTACGGCTGTGCCGCGATGATCCGGAGTGCTTCCGCGCCGCTGACCGGACGATCGAGCGGCAGCCTACGGAAATCCGCGTCGGCGGCGATGGCTTTTTCGAGCAGCGCCGCGTAGCGCCGCCGCGAGATCTCCACCGCGCCAAAGCTGCGCAAATGCTCGGTGACATATTGGGTGTCGAGCAGTTCGAAGCCGCCCACGATCAGCCGCGCCACCAGGTGCACCAGGGCGACCTTGGAGGCGTCGCGGGCCAGGTGAAACATGCTCTCGCCGAAGAAGGCGCGGCCGAGGCTGACACCGTAAAGTCCGCCGACCAGTTGGTCATTTTCCCAGACCTCGACGCTGTGGCCATGTCCGAGCTCATAGAGCCCGACATAGAGATCGCGAATCCGCTTGTTGATCCAGGTATCGTCGCGGCCGGGCTGCGGCGCGGCACAGCCGGCGATCACGGCCTTGAAGGCGGTATCCACGGTCACGGTGAAGGCGTCGGAGCGTACCGTGCGCGCCAGCCGTGACGAGATGCGAAAGCCGTGGAGCGGAATCACGCCGCGCCGTTCCGGTTCGACCCAGAACAGGGTGGGATCGTCGGCGCTTTCGGCCATCGGAAAGATACCGCAGGCATAGGCGCGCAGCAGCACTTCGGGCGTGATTTCGGAAGCGGCGGAATCGCGCGAGGTCATGGCTTCAGGATAGCAGGCTGGGGGCAGCCAAGCGACCATGCAGAGCGGTCGCGCCTGAAGTAGCCGGAGCCGCCTGCGGGTGCGAAAAAACACGCCATCTCCGGCGGTCAGTGCGCGGCGGCGCTGGCCGGCCTGGATGTGGGCGCGGTGACCCGTCGAAACCGCAACACGATGCGGGTGCCGGGATGGGCCGGGTCGCGCTCCACGCTGGCTTCCAGTTTGGTTGCCATCGCGGTGACGATCCGTTGTCCCATGCCGGTGGAACGCGGGTCGAGCTTGACGTTGAGGCCGACGCCGTCGTCGGCAATCGCCAGCACGAGATCGTCGTCCTGGGCCTTGAGGTCGACATAGATCGGACCGGCGCCGTCGGGATAGGCGTATTTGACGGCGTTCATCACCAACTCGTTGACGATGATGCCGATTGCCACCGCGCGGTCGGGGTCGATCTCGACCTGTTCGGCCTTCAACGTCAGCCGCGACATTCGGTTGCCTTCGGCCGATCTCCGCAGATCCTCCAGCAGGGCCTCGAGATACTGGTTCAACAGCACGCTCTTGAGGTCGTGCGAGGTGTAAAGCCGGCGATGGACCTGAGCCACGGCAGCAACCCGCCCCATCGCATTGGTCAGCGCCACCTTGACGTCGGCCTGGGTGCTTGAGCTGGCCTGCAGATGCAGTAGCGAAGCGATGATCTGCAGACTGTTGCCGACGCGATGGTTGACCTCGCGCAGCAGCACTTCGCGTTCGGCGGCAAGCGCGGCATAGCGGTCGCGCGAGGCGTGGACCTCGGCCTCGGCGTCGTCGCGGGCTTTCTGGATCTGCGCCTGGCGCAGCGCGCCGTTGACGGCGACCTGAAGCAGCGGGATGAAATCGCCCTGGACGTCCTTTACCAGATAGTCGGCGGCGCCGGCCTTCAGGGCGGTGACGGCGATCGCGGAGTCCTGCGAAGCCGTGACGAACACCACCGGCGGCGGATTCGGGATCGCCAGGATCTGTTCCAGGGTTTCGAGGCCGTCGAGGCCCGGCATGTATTGATCGAGGGCCACGACATCGATGCCGCCCTGCTGCAGCCGTTCCAGGCCGAGCTTGCCGCTCGCCGCATGCACCACGTCGAAGCCGAGGCGGGTCAGGCCGCGGCTGACCAGCCGGGCCAGCGCCATGTCATCGTCGATGTACAGCAGCGTGGGCATGGCGGCGGTCATGTGGTGGATTGAGGAACCTGGATCACGGAGAAGAACAGCCCGAGCTGCCGTATCGCGGTGGCGAAGCTTTCATAGTTCACCGGCTTGGTGATGTAGACGTTGCAGCCGAGTTCGTAGCAGCGCTTGATTTCCTGGGAATCGTCGGTGGTGGTAAGCACCACGACCGGTGCGCATTTCAGATATTTGTTTTCCTTGACCTTTCGCAGGATATCGATGCCGGTCATGTCGGGCAGATTGAGATCGAGCAGGATCAGCAACGCCTGGCCCTTGTGATTGAGGCCGCTGCCGTCGCTGCCGAAAAGATAGTCTACCGCGGCCGTACCGTTGGTGAACGGCACGATCTCGTTGTTGACGCCGGAGCGGCGGATGTTGCGCTCGATCAGTCGGGCGTGCCCCTCGTCGTCCTCGATCATGATGATGGTGACTGGCTTGGTCATGAATCCCTGTTCCGGTTGCTGGCTGTCCAGGCGACTGGCAGTGTTATCGTGAATGTGCTGCCGTTGTGAAGTTCCGATGATACCGACATGGTGCCGCCGAGCCGCCGCACCAGAGCGCGGACATGGGCCAGTCCGATGCCCTGTCCGGGCTTGTCCTGGGCGCCGGCGCGGCGGAACAAGTCGAAAATCCGCTGGTGATCCCTGGGATCGATGCCGCGTCCGTTGTCGGCGACCTCGAAAATCGCGAAACCGAGCTTGGTCCGGCCGCGGACCGTGATATCGCCGGGAACGCCTGGCTTGAGGTATTTGAGCGCGTTGTCGATCAGATTGGAAAAAATCTGTTCCAGTGCCAGCCGGTCGCTGATGATGTTCGGCAACGGCTCGATCCGAATCTGGGCCCTGGCCTCGGCGGCCTGATGCGCGACGGTGGTGACGATGGCTTCGATCAGTTCGCGGGTGTCGATGGGCACCGGCTCGAACTCGCGCCGCCCTTCGCGGGTGAGGTTGAGGATGGCGGTGATCAGGCGATCCATCTTGGCGATCGACGATTTGATGAACCCCAGCGCCTCGGTGAAATCCTGCGACAACTGCGCGTCTTCGCCCTCGAGCCGCGGCTCGCTTTCGCCGGCCACCGCCGGCGGCGGCGAAGCCGCCGCCGCGCGGGAAAGTGCAGCGATGCGCCGGAAGATGTCGCCGCGCAATTCCTCGAGTTCGCTGGTGAAACCCATGATGTTGACCAGCGGCGAGCGCAGGTCATGGCTGACGATATAGGCGAAGCGCTGGATTTCGTTATTGGCCTCGCGCAGATCGGAGGTGCGCTCGTCGACGGTCGCCTCCAGATTGAGGTTGTTGTCGCGCAGCTGGGCCTCGGCCTCGTCGCGCGCCCGTGCAGAGCGTCGCACGAGGAAGATGGATATCCCCGCCAACGCGATTACCAGGCCGGAGCCTGCGACGGTTACCGCCGAGGCGAGCCGCTGGGTGCGGTCGGCCGTCGCGGTGCGCAAGGCAAACAGCCGGTTCTCTTCCGCGCGCATGGCGGCGGCAATGTCGCTGATGCGCCGAACCGAGTCATCGGCATCGGCTTCGCGCAGCACGGCGATGCCGCCGGCGAGGTCGTTTTGTTTGGCAAGGTCCATCGCCTTGGTGAATTCCTGCAGCCGCCCCTCGATCGGCGCGCGCAGCCGGCTGATGTTGTCGGTCTGAACCGGATTGTCGCCGGTCAGGGCCGTGAATTTGTCGAGATCGGTTCGAACCGCCGCCACCGCAGCCTCGTGCTCCGCCAGAAAACGCGGCTCGGTGGTCAACAGATAGCCGCGCTCGGCGCTTTCGGCGCGGCGGATTTCCAGCAGAAGGGTGGAAATCTGGTTCTCTACTTCCACGGTGTGGACCACCCAGCCGCTGTCCTCGCGGGATTTATTCACCAGCAGCACGGAAGAGGTGCTGATCGCGACCAGCACCAAGAAACCCGCTGCAAGCAGCAGGATCTGACCCATCGCGCGCCGCCGCGTGGCGTCCAGCGTCAAAAGATTTTTGCGCAGCGAAATTCGATAGTCCCCCGCGGGCGACTCCACCCCGGGCACAACCTCCTGCGGAGCAAAAAGTTCCCTTATGGGTTCCCCCAGCCGCCAATATTTATGAAGCGGCCGCCTCAGGCGGCCGTTTTGCCCGCCAGATACTGTTCAAGCCAGTGAATGTGGTAGTCGCCATCGATGATGCCGGGTTCGCGGACCAACGCTCTGAACAGCGGTAGCGTGGTCTCGATGCCTTCCACCACCATTTCGTCTAGCGCCCGGCGCAGCCGCATCAGGCATTCGGCACGGGTCTTGCCGTGCACGATCAGCTTTCCGACCAGCGAATCATAATAGGGCGGGATGACGTAGCCTTGGTAAACGGCCGAATCGATTCGAACGCCAAGGCCGCCCGGCGGGTGGTATTGCAGAATTTTGCCGGGCGAGGGCCGGAAGGTCACCGGGTTCTCGGCATTGATGCGGCATTCGATGGAATGGCCGTTGATGACGACCTCCTGCTGCGTGACGGGCAGATCGCCGCCGGCGGCGATTCGGATCTGCTCCAGCACGAGGTCAATGTCGGTGATCATCTCGGTGACGGGATGTTCCACCTGGATCCGGGTATTCATCTCGATGAAGTAGAATTCGCCTTCCTCGTAGAGGAACTCCACCGTGCCGACGCCCAGATACTTCATCTGCTGCATGGCCTTGGCGCAGGTCGCACCGATCCTGGCGCGGGCCGCAGCGTCGAGCGCCGGCGAGGGGCCTTCCTCCCAGATCTTCTGGTGGCGGCGCTGCAGCGAGCAATCGCGCTCGCCGAGATGGATGGCGCCGCCGCGGCCGTCGCCCAGCACCTGGATTTCGATGTGGCGCGGCTTCTGCAGATATTTCTCCAGATAGACCGAGGCATCGCCGAACGCCGACCTGGCTTCATTGGAGGCGGTGGAAAGCGCCAGCATCAAATCGTCGGCGGTCTGGGCGACCTTCATGCCGCGCCCGCCGCCGCCGGAAGCCGCCTTGACCAGCACCGGAAAGCCGATGGCCTGCGCGATCGCCATGGCGTCGTCGTCGGGACCGACGCCGCCGTCGGAACCGGGCACCACGGGAATGCCAAGCCTCTTGGCGGTTTTCTTGGCCTCGATCTTGTCGCCCATCAGGCGGATATGTTCGGCCTTCGGCCCGATGAAATGCAGATTATGATCGGCTAGTATTTCGGCAAAGCGGGCGTTTTCCGACAGAAATCCGTAGCCGGGGTGGACCGCGTCCGCGCCGGTGATCTCGCAGGCCGCCAGCAGCGCCGGTACGTTGAGATAGCTGTCCTTGGATGGCGGCGGCCCGATGCAGACGCTTTCGTCGGCGAGCCGCACATGCATGGCATCGGCGTCGGCGGTGGAATGCACCGCCACCGTAGCGATGCCCAGTTCCTTGCACGCGCGCAGAACCCGCAATGCGATTTCGCCGCGATTGGCTATCAGGATCTTGTCGAACATGTTTTCCTAACGGGCGAATTGGCGAGTAGCGAATGGCGAATAGTGAGTGGAAGGACGCCTCGAGGGTCGCCCGATCTTCGCTACTCGCTATTCGCTACTCTACTCTACTCTATGATCACCAGCGGCTCGCCGAACTCGACCGGCTGGCCGTCTTCTACCAGAATCTGGGTCACCGTGCCCGCGCGCGGCGACGGGATCTGGTTCATCGTCTTCATTGCCTCGATGATCAGCAGCGTTTGCCCGACCGAGACCTTGCTGCCGACCTCTATAAACGGCTTGGCGCCAGGCTCGGATGCCCAATACGCGGTGCCGACCATCGGCGAGGGCACCACGCCCGGGTGCTTTGCGACATCGGCGGCATCGGCCGGCGCCGTGGCCGCCGGCGCGGCAGCGGCGGGTTGAAGATTTGCCGGCATCGCCGCGGCGACGCTGATGTTGCGCGCCACCCGAACCCGCAAGCCGGCGCGTTCGATCTCGATTTCGCTGAGACTGGTTTCGTCGAGCAGCAACGCCAGTTCGCAAATCAGCGCACTGTCGTCGCGGGTGAATTTTGCGGCTGTTGTGTCGTCAGGCTGGCGCGCCATGATCTTGATCCGAAACTCTCTGTGGGGTGAAGGGCGTCAGGATTTGGTCTTGACGCCGATCCTGGCGGCAAGGCCTGTTATCGCGAGCCGGTAACCGTCGATGCCGAAACCGGAAAGCGTTGCGACGGCAGCCTTGGCGGTGAAGGAATGATGACGGAAAGTCTCGCGCGCGTGAATATTGCTGATGTGAACCTCGACGGCCGGAATTCTCACCGCCACCAGAGCATCATGCAACGCGATCGAGGTGTGCGAATAGCCGCCGGCATTGATGATGATTCCGACCGCCTTGTTGGCAAACGCCTCGTGAATGAAATCGATCAGCTCGCCTTCACGATTGGACTGCCTGCAATCGGCCTTAAGCCCAAACTGCGCGGATGTATCCGCGCAAAGCTTCTCGACGTCGGCTAGCGTCGCATGGCCGTAGGTCTCGGGCTCGCGGGTCCCCAGCAGATTGAGGTTCGGGCCGTTGAGCACGTAAATCGTCTCGGCAGCTGTATTGGCCATCCAAATCCCGGCAATGTGACGGTAGGTGGCGCGGTTATAGGTAACAACAGGCCCAAGGGGAAGCCTTTAGGCCACCTCTGGGCCTCCCAAACACCTCAGCCGGTTGGTAAAAAGGCGCATGGAACCCTTGGAAACCGCTCGTTAACCAACGCTGCCAATCGTAGCTGGACGCCTGATCCCACAGAGCGTCGGCGGCCGAATCGGCGAGGGTGGCGGCATCGAAAAGGGCGGGCATTTCTGCCCGCCCTGCGTTTAAGTTGGAAGCGATCAGCTCTCGATGATGTAGACGATCTCGCGGGTCTGCGGGCGGATGATGATGTATTCGCCATGCACCAGGATGAAGTCATAGCCGCGCCATTCCGGGTAGATTTCGACGACTTCCGCCGGAAGCGGATAGAAATGGACCGTGGCCGGAACGGCAGTGCCGACGGAAATGTTGAAATTCACGTTGCTGACCTCTTCGACCTTTTGCTGCTTGATCGCCGAGGCGATCTGCGTCCGCTTCTCGGCAGGCGGAGCGGCGGTCGCCGAGGTGGCTGCATTGCCCGTCGTCCTGTTTTCCGTATTGGTCGAGCCGGCCCTGCTGTCCGCGGCGCTCTTCGAGTCGGCTTTCATCTCCTTGCCGGCCGAACCCTTTTCATTGTTTTCCGAACTCATGTTCCTGGACTTCTCGCCCTTCATCTCGTCCTTGCTCTGGGCTGACTTTTCGCCCTTCGGGCCAGCCTTCATGTCTTGAGCATGCTGGTTCTTGCCACCCGGGGGCTGCATCTTTTCGTCGGACTGGGCTGATTTTTCAGCCGGTGCAGCACTGTCCGAGGCTTCGTTGCGATTCATGGTCGCAGCCGAAGAGCCGCCGCGGTCCGACGAGGGCGCGCTTGGCTGCGCGGTGGAACCTGCCGACGGCGCTTCGCGCCCCATGGTTCCCTGCGCGTTGGCGAAACCGGTTCCGGCGATCAGCGCGGTCACCGCGACCGACAGCATCAAACGATTAATCATGGAAAATCTCCTCAAATGTTGCCCGGGCCGACAACGAGGAGGGAGATGTGCGAGTTCCGCGACATCGGACTTTGTTTTGTGAACGCGCGATGAACCGTTTTGCGTTTCGAAGTGCATAAAAAAGAGGGCCGGCGGGTATGCCGCCGGCCGCTGGTTCTGAAACTCGACGGTTGCGGCGTCGCTCAGCAGGTTGCCTTGCCGCAGCGGGCGAGACCGATCTTTTCCTTGAGGCCGTCGAGGCCGATGGCGCCGACAACCACCTGCTTGCCGATCACGTAGCTCGGTGTGCCGTTCATGCCCATGGCTTCGGCGAGCTTGAAGTTTTCCTCGATCGTGGCCTTCACTTCGGGGCTGGACAGATCCTTTTCGAGTCTCGCCATGTCGAGGCCGGCATCCTTGGCGGCAGCCAGCGCATGCGCCTTGTCTGCCGGACCGCGGCCACCGAGCAGCTTCTGGTGGAAATCAAGATATTTCTTGCCGCCGGGATCCTGCATGCGGACGGCAACCGCGACCTGGGCGGCCTCCACCGAACCCGGGCTCAGCACCGGGAATTCCTTCAGCACCACTTTCAACTTCGGATCTGATTTCATCAGGTCAAGCATGTCGGCCATGGCGCGCTTGCAGTAGCCGCAATTGTAATCAAAGAATTCGACGAAGGTGACATCGCCATCCTTGTTGCCGAGCACGACGCCGCGAGGGGAATTGAAGATCGCGGTGGCGTTCTCGGCGACGCTGGCCTCATGTTTCTCGGCCTCGGCGGCGGCCTGGCGTTTGTTGAGTTCCGTCATCGCCTCTTCCAGCACCTCGGGATGCGCGACCAGATAGGTTCTGATGATGGTCTCGATGTCGCTGCGCTGGCTGTCGGAAAAACTCTGTGCCGAAGCTGCCGGCGGCATGCCGACAAGTGCCAGTGCGAACAGGGCGGGGGCGAGCAAACGGAATGAAGGCATTGGCAAATCCTCTTTGGTGAAACCGGCTTTCGAAAACCCTTGATGGCCGGCACGAAGTCGATGTGTTGGTTGGTTTGGCCTAGTTGTTCTTCTGGCCCGGCAGCGGCTTGGCGGCGACGATGTCGTCGGCCTTGACCCATCCGGGCGTGCCGACGGCGAAACGGGTTTTGGCGCGGGAGGCGAGATCGCGCGCGGTCTTGTTGTCGCCGCGGAGATAGGCCGCCTGCGCCGAGGCAAGATCGGCCTCCGCGTAATCTCCCTTTCGGCCATATGCCATTGCGAGCTGGGTAAAACCGAGCGGCGCTTCGGTCTCTCGTGCCACCGCCGCTCGCAGAATCGCAATTGCTTCCTCCGCATAGGCCTTATTATCGGTCGCTACCAGCGCCTGCCCAAGTAACATCTCGATGAGCGGCGCATTATTCGACAGTTGCACGGCCTTTCGCAACGGCGCGATCGCCTCGACGGGTCTGCCGCCTTCCAGCAGCGCCTGGCCGCGGAGTTCGTAAAAATACGGGTTGGCCGGCTGCAGCTGAATAAGGCCGTCGATCTGGGCGAGCGCGTTGTGCAGATCGCCATGCAGATAGGTCGAGATGGCGTGGGCGTAGCGCGCGGGAAGGCTGTTGTCGGACAGTGGATAGCGCCGATAGACCGTATCCTGCCGCTCCATGAAGGCCGAGATCTTGGCGCGCATCATGTCGTGGCGCATTTGCAGGGCCGGGTCGTCCTTCTTGTCCCAATACGGGCTGGAACGCGCCAGTTCCTCCAGCGCGGCGACCCGCTCTGCAGGCATCGGATGCGACTGTACGTAAGGATCAGCATCGTGCCCGGCGAACAGCGAGTCATTGGTGAACCGCTTGAAGGTATCGTACATGCCCTTGGCGGATTGACCGGTGGCGGTCAGAAATTTAACCCCGGCGCGATCGGCATTTTCCTCCTGCTGTCGCTGATAGGACAACAGGCTGCGGCGGATCACTTCCTGCGGTGCGGTCATCACGGCAGCGCCGGCATTGGTCAGGCCGCCATTGCTGTTGCCGCTTCTGGCACCGGCCGCCAGCGCGCCGGCACCGAGCAGCATGGCGATGATCATCTGGGTCTGCGCCTGCGCCAGCTGTTCGTGAAGCTTGGCGAGATGGCCGCCGGCGAGATGGCCGGTTTCGTGCGCCAGCACCCCGATGATCTGGTTCGGGGTCTCCGACTGCATCAGCGCGCCATAATTCACGAAAATGCGGCGGCCGTCGGCGACAAAGGCGTTGAAGACCTTGTCGTTGATGATGACCACCTGGATGTTCTGCTTTTCCAGGCCCGCCACCCGCAGGATCGGCCGGGTGTAGTCGCGCAGCAGTTGCTCGGTCTCGGTATCGCGCAGCACCGGCGGGCCCTTGGCCTGCTGCTCCTGCGCCAGCACCGGCGAGATGGCGAGCGCGACCGCCGCGGCGAGAGCGGCCAGTTTCGGCAGTGTTTTGCCCGGCGTGAGGCGCAGCGACATGGAGCGGTTCTTTAACCGTTGGCGGCGGATCGGATACGTTATATGCCCTAACAAACCGTGGAATGCGGCTAGTCTGGGGCACCGGCGGCCGGTTTCCGCGGTTCGTGCCGGATGCGCCACCATCGGCGGGGAGTTTTGCGGTATCCCGGCCTGAACCTGAAACCGGCGGCGCCAGACCAGATAGCAGATATCGATGCCCGAAGCGACATTGGGAGACCTGACGAGGCAGTTGCTGGCGCCATCGGCGCGAAGCGACGTTCCGCCGTTCATGGTGATGGACGTGATGGCCGCGGCGGCGCGCATCGAGGCGGCCGGCGGCCACGTCGTTCACATGGAAGTCGGACAACCGGCCGCGCCGGCGCCGAAAACGGCGATCGCGGCCGCCCGCGCCGCGCTCGACGGCGGGCGGATCGACTATACTTCCGCGCTGGGCATGGCCTCGCTGCGCCAGCGCATCGCGCGGCATTACCGCGAGAGTTACGGCTGTGCGGTGGATCCCGACCGGATCGTGGTCACCACCGGCTCCTCGGGCGCTTTCATCCTGGCCTTTCTGGCCATGTTCGAGCCGGGCGATCGCGTGGCGGTCACGGTGCCCGGCTATCCGCCCTATCGCCATATCCTCAGCGCGCTCGGCTGCGAGCCGGTGCTGATCGAGACCTCCAGCGAGACCCGTCACGCGCTGACCGGGGAAGCGCTGCTCGCGGCCCACCGCCGCACGCCGCTGAAGGGCGTACTGGTCGGGAGTCCGGCCAATCCCACCGGCACCATGATGTCGAGGGAGGCGCTCACCGGCCTGATCGCAGCGGCGGAAGGCGCCGGCATCCGGTTCATTTCCGACGAGATCTATCATGGCCTCGATTATGCGTTTGCGGCGGTAACGGCGGCGGAGCTTTCTCCGCAGGCGCTGGTGATCAACTCATTTTCGAAATATTTCTGCATGACCGGCTGGCGGGTCGGCTGGATGGTGGTGCCCGAGCCGCTGGTGCGGCCGATCGAACGGCTGCAGCAGAATTTGTCGATCTCGGTGCCGACGCTGTCGCAGATCGCCGCCGAGGCGGCATTCGATGGCCGCCAGGAGATGGAAGCGGTGAAGTTCGGCTACCGGGAGAACCGCCGCATCCTGAGTACCGGTCTGCCGCAGGCCGGCCTCAGACACTTCCTGCCGGCCGACGGGGCGTTCTACCTCTACGCCGACGTGTCGGAATTCACCTCGGACAGCTTCGAGTTTGCCAAGCAGATGCTGGAACAGGCCCGGGTGGCGACGACGCCGGGCGTCGATTTCGATCCGGTCCACGGCCGCCGCTTCATCCGTTTTTCCTATGCGCGTTCGGCCGAGGAAATACACGAAGCCGTCGCCCGCATCGCGCGGTGGCTGGGCTGAAGTGTTTTCGGGCGGGTAACGCCGGTTCGCGGAAAGAAAACGCCTCCCATAAAACACTGCCGCGCGTACGCGCGGCTGCGGCCCGAGGCCAGCATCGCCCCCCGGGAAAAACCGCCGCTGGCATTGACTCGGGTGCCGCAATTGATTTTGGCTGTATCCGGCAAGCTGATCGTCCGCGCCCGCGCGACGGACAGATGGATTCCAATCGGGGAGTGAAATGTCATGGCGGCAGTGATCGCAACCGCAGCGCCGGTTAGCGCGACCAGGCCCTGGTACAGGATCCTGTACGTTCAGGTTCTTATCGCCATCCTGCTGGGTGTCGTGGTCGGCTGGCTCTCGCCCGTTGTTGCCACCAATGACTGGATCAAAGCGCTCGGCGACGGCTTCATCAAGCTGATCCGGATGGTGATCGCGCCGATCATCTTTTGCACGGTGGTGTCGGGCATTTCGCATATCCAGGATGCCAGGAAGGTCGGCCGGGTCGGCGTCAAGGCGCTGGTCTATTTCGAGGTGGTATCGTCGTTCGCGCTGATGATCGGTCTGTTCATCGGCAATCTGGTTCCGGTCGGGCGCGGGCTGGCGGCAAGGCCGGATGCGGCCGCGGTTGCCAGCTACGTCAAGCAGGCCGAAGCACAGAAGTCGGTGGATTTCGTCCTCAACATCATCCCGGACAGCGTGGTCGGTGCGCTGGCGCGCGGCGATATCCTGCAGGTGCTGCTATTCGCCATCCTGTTCGGCTTTGCGCTGATGGCGCTCGGCGAGCGCGGTCACCGGCTGCGCGACATCATCGACGATACCTCGCATGCGGTATTCGGCGTGATTGCCATCGTCATGAAGGCGGCACCGCTCGGTGCGTTCGGCGCGATGGCCTATACCATCGGAAAATTCGGGCCCGCGGCACTAGGCAACCTGATCGGACTGATCGCGGTGTTCTACATGACCGCGGCGCTGTTCGTGGTGGTCGTGCTCGGCGCGATTGCCCGCCTCGTCGGCTTCAATATTTTCAGGTTCATCGGCTATATCAAGGACGAGCTTCTGATCGTGCTCGGCACCAGTTCGTCGGAAAGCGCGCTGCCGCAACTGATGGAGAAGCTGGAACGGCTGGGCTGTTCGAAATCGGTGGTGGGTCTGGTGGTGCCGACCGGCTATTCGTTCAACCTCGACGGCACCAACATCTACATGACGCTGGCCACGCTGTTCATCGCGCAGGCGCTCGGCGTGGAGCTGTCGTTCAGCCAGCAGCTCACCATCCTGGTGGTGGCGATGCTGACGTCGAAGGGCGCCAGCGGCGTCACCGGCGCCGGCTTCATTACGCTGGCGGCCACGCTCACGGTGGTCAATCCGGCGCTGGTGCCGGGCATGGCGATCGTGTTCTCGGTGGACAAATTCATGAGCGAGGTTCGTGCGCTCACCAATATCACCGGCAACGGCGTTGCCACGGTTTTCGTGTCGTGGTGGGAGGGCGAACTCGATCACGAACAGCTGCGCGCCAGCCTCAGCCGCAACATCGATCCGTCGGATCTTGAAACCGCCGTCACCACCGGTTAGCCGGCGGTCGCTGCCAGCGCGCCGACCCCCCGAGCCGCATCGATCCGGCCACCCCGAGGTTTTACCACGGGAGGTTTGCAAGCGCCGCGCGATGTGGGCTTTCGCTGCCAGCCGCACCGCTCAGGCCGGCCGCAAGCGCGCCTGGCTTGGCTGCGGACAATTGGCCGCCGGTCTGGCTCGAGGCTTCCTGGTGCAGACCGTCAGAATGCCGAAGGTCGTGCTGCATTGCCATTCGGCCATCCCGATCGGGGTTGTGAATGCGGTCGGACCGGCCGACGAATCCGCCGCAATGGCCGCCGCGCAGCCGATCACGATGATTGCGACGGCAAAAGCTAGCCCCTTGCGGGTCGAGAAGGTGCCGGTCATGATTGCCGCTCCTTTCGCTGTGCGGCGAACATAGGCGGCAGCCGGCGCCGTTCCTGTGATCGAAATTACATCCTGGAAATTTATTCGCTGGCCAGAAAGCTCGGCCCGGTCGCGGGCGAAGCGTTCGAATTTTTCAATATTGGGGGCAGCAAAGAAAACCCGCCTGCGGTCCGCCGCCGGACCGTCGCGCGGATTGATCGGCAATCAGGCAGAAACCGCCCGGTTTTGCCGGGCGGTTTCTTCGCAAATCGGACGCTTTGTTCGCGTGGTCTACTCGCCGTTGCCGAAGCGCCGCGACCACCATCCGGCGCGACGCGGCTGGGCCTCGTCGGCCGGTGCCGGAGCGGGTTCGGCCGGGGTGGGGGCCACGGTCGGCTCGGACGCCCCGTGATCCACCGGGGCGGCTGCGGCAGGCTGGGTATCGACCAGGAAGCTGACCTTTTCACGGACCGTCGAACGGCGCCGGGCCGCCCGCTCGGCCTCCTGAGCGGTTTCCTCCGGTGCCGGCGTCGGAGCCGGCGCCCGCACCGGCTCGGGCTGACCATAATCCGCGGGCTGTGGCTCGTGGTGTGGCGCGATTGATTCGGGGTGAACCTCCGGCAGGGCAGGTTCGGATGCAACGCCATCGAGATCGGCTACCGCCGCGGCCGCTTCCGAGGCCGAGGTCGGCCCCAATTCATCGGAAATCGATCCGGCCAGACCATCCTCGGGTCCGCCGCGCCGGCGGCGGCCGCCGCGGCGTCCGCGACGACGCGGCCGCCGCTCGCCACCGGGCGCCTGGTCGGCGCGAGGAAGGCCGGGCTGATCGTCCGCTTCGTCATCGTCGGATTCGCTGTCATCGGCAATCGCGCCGGCGACCACGGCCGGGATCGCGGCGACGCGTGCGACGTCGCCTTCGTCGCGCGCAGGCCCGCCTTCACGCGGTTCGCCGGGACGGCCTCGGCGGCGGCGGCGCCGCTTGCGCTTGTGACCTTCGGCGTCGGTTTCGCCGGGGCTTTCCTCGCTCGCCACCGCGTCCTCGGCGAGGCCCTCGGTCTCGTCGGTTTCCACTTCGGCTTCGACTTCGAGGTCGAACGGTTCTTCTTCATCATATGCTTCTTCGGTCTGCGGCGGGAATGCCGCAACCTGCGCTGCCAGCAGCGCCTTGGCCGCCTCCAGGGTGTGCACCTGTTCGCCACGGTCGATGACGAAGGACTGCTGGCCGCTCACGGTCGGATCGGCGATCACCGAGAGCGACACCTTGAAGCCGTTTTCGAGGTCGCGCAGATGGCCGCGCTTGTGATTGAGGACATAAAGCGCAACGTCGGTCCGTGTGCGTACCACCAGATTGTGGGTGGCGCCCTTCATCAGGATTTCCTCGAGACCGCGCAGCAGCTGCAGCGCCACCGAGGACACCGAACGGACATGGCCGCTACCGCCGCATTGCGGGCAGGGCTCGGTCGAACTCTCCAGCACGCTGGCGCGGATGCGCTGGCGCGACATCTCGAGCAGGCCGAAATGCGAAATGCGCCCGACCTGGATTCGGGCGCGGTCCTGACGCAGACAATCGCTGAGCTTGCGTTCCACCGAGCGGTTGTTGCGCTTCTCGTCCATGTCGATGAAGTCGATCACGATCAGGCCGGCGAGGTCGCGCAACCGCAATTGCCTTGCGACTTCCTCGGAGGCCTCCAGATTGGTCTTGAGAGCGGTATCCTCGATGTGGTGTTCGCGGGTCGAGCGGCCGGAATTGACGTCGATCGAAACCAGCGCTTCGGTCTGGTTGATCACGATGTAGCCGCCGGATCGCAACTGCACGGTCGGCGAGAACATCGCATCGAGCTGGCTCTCGACGCCCATCCGCGAAAACAGCGGCTGGCCGTCGCGATATTGCCGTACCGCGCGCACATTCGACGGCATCAGCATCTTCATGAAATCGCGGGCTTCCTGATAGCCGGCTTCGCCGGCGACCTGGATTTCGTCGATCTCTTTGTTGTAGAGATCGCGCAGCGAACGCTTGATCAGCGAGCCTTCCTCGTAGACCAGGGTCGGCGCCTGCGACTTCAGCGTCATGTCGCGGACGGTTTCCCACATCCGGATCAGATATTCGAAATCGCGCTTGATTTCGGGCTTGGTGCGCGAAGCGCCCGCGGTGCGCAGGATGATGCCCATGCCCTCGGGCACGTCGAGATCCTGCACCACTTCCTTGAGCCGCGAGCGATCCTGCGCCGAGGTGATCTTGCGGCTGATGCCGCCGCCGCGCGCGGTATTGGGCATCAGCACGGCATAGCGGCCGGCCAGCGACAGGTAGGTCGTCAGCGCGGCGCCCTTGTTGCCGCGCTCTTCCTTGACCACCTGCACCAGCATCACCTGACGGCGCTTGATGACTTCCTGGATCTTGTACTGACGCCGCGGACGGAAGGCGCGTTCTGGCACCTCTTCCATGACATCATCGCCGCCGACGGATTCGACCACCTCTTCCTCGGCCTCGTCGCCATCGTCTTCGTCTTCGTCATGTTGCTCGTCGCCATGCGCCGCGGCGGCCGGTTCGGCGTGATCCGAAGCGGCGGAACTCGCCATCGGCGCCTTCGGCGTGCCGCGCGTCGTCGGCATGGGCAGCGTTTTCGAGCGCGTGCTCGGCGTGACTATGCTCGTCGTGCCCGTGTTCGTCGTGACCGTGTTCGTCGTGACCGTGCTGGGCGTGTTCTTCATGGCTTTCGGTGCCGGCCGGCGCATCCGGCGCGGCATCGGCCGCCCCGACGGCTGCGGTGTCCGGCAGGTCGGGCCGGAATTCGGCGGCAGCCTCGCCGGCATGAACATGGCCGTGATCATCATCATGGGCAGGGTCGTGGTCATGCTGGTGCGAAGGCTCGTGACCCTCATGGTCGTGATCGCCGGCATGGCTGTGGTCGCCGAAGCCGTGGCCATCTTCGCCATGGTCGTGCGGGGCGTGATCACCGTCATGGTCATGCGGTTGCTCGGCCTGGGCGAGATCCGTCGGGCTGCCCTCGACCACGCCGCTCTGCACGCGTTCGCCGTTGCCGCGGCGGCGCGAGTTGCGGTGGCGCGGGCGGCGGCGGTTGGAGCGATTCTCGGTCTCCTCCTCGGCCTCGCGATGGGCGCGTTCGTCGGCCTCGATCAGCGCCTGGCGGTCGGCGACCGGGATCTGGTAATAATCCGGGTGGATTTCGCTGAAGGCCAGAAAACCGTGGCGGTTGCCGCCATACTCGATGAAGGCGGCCTGCAGCGATGGCTCGACGCGCGTGACCTTGGCGAGATAGATGTTTCCGCGCAGTTGCTTGCGTTGGGCGGTCTCGAAATCAAACTCTTCGACTCGATTGCCGCGGACCACGACGACCCGGGTCTCTTCCGGATGGGTGGCATCGATCAACATTTTGTTGGGCATTTTGGGACTCTTGACGGCGGCGGGCGCGTATCGCGGTGCGCACGTATGGCGCGGCCGGGTGACGCGACGGTCCACCTGATTCGGGGGTGAGGGGAAGGCCAAAACGCAACCCGGGGCACCTGGCCGATCGCAATCCCGGCGGAGCAAAACGACGTGCGGAGCTTTCGCTCCGCGTCGGCGCGGTTCTTCCCTGGATCATGGTCGGCAATACAGTCTGGCGCATCAAGCGTCGGCCCGTCTAAACACATTGGCGGCAAAAGAGCCGCCTTGTCTGTCGCTGAAAGCCCGGCGCGGCGCCGAAGCGCTCGCCGGTCATCGCATATCGTGCCTTGCGGCCCGGATAATCGGTCATGCCGTGTCTGAAGCCGTCCCTGGAACAAGATGGTAACCTGGGACCGGACGCCGCTCGGGCTCGAAACCGCCGCTCCTTGTCAGCCGCGCGCTGCGCTGGCTGTGGAGGGATCGGAAAGACGCTGGAAGCTCCGAATTTCGAAAGTTCCTGCGCTGCACCGGGAGGCTGAACGCGACACAACCGGGAATTTAACCGTCAGCCCCCTGTACATACGTTGATTGGTCGCCGCGTGCAAGGGAAGCGTCGCAGCGCGGCAACACTTCGCCTGATTCGCCGCCATGCCCTTAAGCGGCGGTTAACCCTGTGGTTCTATTCCGGTAAAAGGGCTGCTCGGAGGCACCGAATCATTGGCCAGCCGCGGAAATCAAGTGGTTTTGCTGCGATGGGCGCTTTTGTGCGCTGCGGCATTGCTTTGTTCCGATGCGACGCTGACCGGAGCCGCAGAAAGTCAGCCGGCAAACCTAGCCGCTCCACCGGTTTTTCCGACCGCTTCTGATGCCCGCCTTGCCGGCGATGCCAAGCAGACCCGCTTCGTGCTCGATCTCGACCGCACGATCCGGTTTCGCGCCTTTACGCTGGCCGATCCGTATCGGGTGGTGGTGGATATCCCGCAGGTCAATTTTGCGCTGGCAGACGGCGCCGGCACCGCAGGGCGGGGCCTGATCAAGGCATTCCGCTACGGCCTGGTGATGCCGGGCGGGTCAAGAATCGTGTTCGATCTGAGTGGCCCGGCCAGGATTGCCAACTGCCAGGTGCTCGAGGCCGCCAATGGCCAGCCGGCGCGGCTGGTGCTCGAACTGGAGGAAGTCGACCGCACGAGCTTCGTGCAATCGCTCGGGGCCGAAAGCCGGCCCGAATTGCGGCCGGCAATCGCCGAAGCCGTACCGGCGATCGCTGTTGCGGCAAGCGTCCCGGCGGCGGCGGAGGCGGCCGTTACGGCGCGGCCGGAGCCGGCGGATTCGCGCCCGGTGGTGGTGATCGACCCCGGCCATGGCGGCATCGACAACGGCACCCAGTCGGGCAGCGAAAGCGAAAAGAACCTGGTGCTCGGATTCGGGCTGGCCTTGCGTGACCGCATCGAGAAGAGCGGCAAATACCGCGTCGTCATGACCCGCACCGACGATACCTTCATCCCGCTTGCCGAGCGTGTCAGGATCGCCCGCAACCAGTCCGCGGCGCTGTTTGTGTCGATCCATGCCGACGCGCTGCCGCGCCGCGAGGGCGACGCCCAGGGCGCCACCATTTACACGCTGTCCGACCGCGCTTCCGACGCCGAGGCGGGCAGGCTGGCGGAAGCCGAAAACAAGGCGGACGCCATCGGCGGGGTCAACCTGACCGAGGAGCCGACCGAGGTCGCCGACATTCTGATCGACCTCGCCCAGCGCGAAACCCGCACCTTCTCGAACCGGTTCGCCCGTCTGCTGGTGGGTGAAATGAAGAGCACTGCGCGGATGTACAAGCATCCGCTGAAATCCGCCGGCTTCAAGGTCTTGAAGGCTCCCGATGTGCCGTCGGTGCTGATCGAACTTGGCTATGTCTCCAACAAGGGTGACCTCGAAAACCTGGTTTCGGAGAACTGGCGCTCCCGGACCGTCGGGGCCATGGCGCAGGCCATCGACGCCTTCTTTGCCAAACGCCTGGCGACCGCCGCACCGGCCAACTGAAGGGCAGCCATCCGATGATGGAAGCCCTAGTTTGGCCACAGCCGCAGCCCTATAAAAAACCCGTCTTGAGGTCCTCGGAATCGACCAAAATTCGCGCCTGGCCGATGTATGATGCGCGTGCGCGGAGCAGCCAATCATTCCGCTGCGGATGTCGCGCCGAGGAGGAGCACGCCGGCTGTTGCCGCGTAACTGCTGGAACGGATATTCGATAATGCGCCTGCTGGTACGTTTCTTGGGATTCCTGTTCGCCGCTGGAACCGTGTTGTTCCTGGTGGGCGTTGCCGCCGTCGCGGGGCTGATCTGGCATTTTTCCAAGGATTTGCCCGACTATTCGCAGCTTCAAGATTATGAACCGCCGGTCATGACCCGGGTCCACGCTTCGGACGGCGCGCTGCTCGGCGAATATTCCAAGGAGCGGCGGTTGTACTTGCCGATCCAGGCGGTTCCCAAGCTGGTCATCAACGCGTTCCTCGCCGCCGAGGACAAGAATTTCTACGAGCATGGCGGCATCGATTTTTCGGGCATGGCGCGCGCCGCCATGCTGTATGCGGAAAATTACGGCTCCAACCGACGGCCGCAGGGCGCTTCCACCATCACCCAGCAGGTCGCAAAGAACTTTCTCCTGACCAACGAGGTGTCGTTCACCCGCAAGATCAAGGAAGCCCTGCTCGCGATGCGGATTGAGCGGGCCTATTCCAAGGACAAGATCCTCGAACTCTATCTCAACGAGATCTATCTCGGCCTCGGTGCCTACGGCATCGCCGCGGCATCGCTGGTGTATTTCGACAAATCGGTCAACGAACTGACGGTGGCGGAGGCCGCCTATCTGGCGGCGTTGCCGAAAGCGCCGGCGGCATTGCACCCGGTGCGCAACCATGACCGGGCGATCGAGCGGCGCAACTACGTGATCGACCGGCTGCTGGAGAACGGCTGGATCAAGCAGGCCGACGCCGACACCGCCCGCAAGGATCCGCTGGTCGTGACCAACCGGACCAACGGCGCGCATGTTTTCGCCGGCGAATATTTCGCCGAGGAAGTCCGCCGCGACGTGTTCGAGCGCTACGGCGAGAAGAAACTCTACGAGGGCGGGCTGTCGGTGCGGACCACGCTGGACCCGAAGCTGCAGGTGATGGCGCGCAAGACCATGGCCGCGGGCCTCGTCAAATACGACGTGGCGCAAGGCTGGCGCGGCGCCGTCAGCAAGCTCGATATCTCGGGCGACTGGGGCGTCAAGCTGGCCGACGTCAAATCGCTGTCGGACATCTCGCCGTGGCGAATGGCGGTGGTGCTGGAGACCAGCGAACAATCCGCCCGCATCGGATTTCAGCCGAGCCGCGAGCTCGGCGGCGCGGTCGCCAAGGAGCGGCAAACCGGCATCATCACGCTCGAGGGCGTGAAATGGGCCAAGCCAGCCGCCGGCCCGGGGCGGGGCAAGACCCCGACCGCGGTGTCGCAGGTGCTCAGTCCCGGCGACGTGATCTATGCCGACCCCATGATTTCCAAGGATGGAACGGTCGTGGAGGGCCAGTACCAGCTCCGCCAATTGCCGGAGGTCTCCGGCGCGATGGTGGTAATGGATCCCTGGACCGGCCGGGTGCTGGCGATGGTCGGCGGATTCTCGTTCGACCAGAGCCAGTTCAACCGCGCCACCCAGGCCTACCGGCAGCCGGGCTCGTCGTTCAAGCCGATCGTGTATTCCTCCGCGCTCGACAATGGCTATACGCCCTCGACCCAGGTTATCGATGCGCCGATCGAGATCGACCAGGGGCAAGGCGCCGGGGTCTGGCGGCCGGAGAACTATTCGGTCGGAAAATATCACGGCCCCACCACGCTGCGTAATGCGCTGCGATGGTCGCTGAACACGGTGACGGTGCGGCTGGCGCAGGATATCGGCATGCCGCTGATCGGCGAATATGCCAAACGCTTCGGGGTCTATGACGAACTGCCGAATTATCTCTCCTATGCGCTCGGTGCCGGCGAGACCACGGTAATGCGTATGGTTACCGCCTATTCGATGCTGGACAATGGCGGAAGGCGGGTGAAGCCGACGCTGATCGACCGCATCCAGGATCGCTACGGTCACACCATCTTCAAGCATGATCAGCGCGAATGCCGCGGCTGCGATGCGCCGGAAGGTTGGAAAAACCAGCCTGAGCCGCTGCTGATCGATCATCGCGAGCAGGTACTGGATCCGATGACGGCCTATCAGATCACCTCGATGATGGAAGGCGTGGTGCAGCGTGGCACCGCGATCGCCCTGAAGGAGGTCGGCAAGCCGATAGCCGGCAAGACCGGCACCACCAACGATGAAAAGGACGCCTGGTTCATCGGCTTTTCGCCGGATATCGTGGTCGGCATCTACATCGGCTATGACAAGCCGCGGAATCTTGGCGCCAAGGCCACCGGCGGCGTCCTGGCAGCACCGATCGCGCGGGATTTCCTCAAGCTCGCGCTTGCCGACAAGCCGGCGATTCCGTTCCGGGTGCCGGCGGGGATCAAGCTGATCAGCGTCGATATGCTGACCGGAATGCGGGCCAGCCCGGGCAGCGGCAACACTATCCTCGAGGCCTTCAAGCCGGGCACCGCACCGCCGGATAATTATTCGGTGATCGGGGTTGCCGACGCCGACGGCCGTCCACTCACGGTGTCGCCGGATGCCGACCGCACCATCCTGCGCTCCGGCACCGGCGGGCTTTATTAGCGGCTCTTCGCCGCGGGCGCTGATTCGGCTGCCAAACAGCTTCCGGCGCCGGTTGGCGCGAAGAAAACAGCCGAACGGTATACGCGCCGATTGCGCTTTGCGCCGCCCGCCGCTACATCCCTCGCAGCCCCGCAAGTGGCGGCACCAGCCGCAGATCAGAGACCCCATGCGCGCCGAAGTCGAACGCCTCGTTGAAGAGATCAAGCAGTCAGTCGGGCTGCTGAGGAGGCATCTTTGACGTCGATGCATCCACGGCACGCCTTGCTGAGCTGAACAAGCTCGCGGAAGACCCCAACCTCTGGAACGATCCCCAGAAGGCTCAGAAGCTGATGCAGGAGCGGACCTCGCTGGAGGATTCGCTGGACGGCATCGGCAAGGTCGAGCGCGAGCTCGAGGACAATATCGGCATGATCGAACTCGGCGAAGCCGAGAACGACGAGGGCGTGGTGACGGAAGCCGAGGCCGCCCTCAAGACCTTGAAAAAGGAAGTCGCGCGCCGCGAGCTCGAGGCGTTGCTGGGCGGCGAGGCCGACCGGTTCGACTCCTATCTCGAGGTCCATGCCGGCGCCGGCGGCACCGAGAGCCAGGACTGGGCCGCGATGCTACTGCGCATGTATACGCGCTGGGCCGAGAAGCACGGCTTCAAGGTCGAATATCTGGAAGAGACCCAGGGCGAGGAGGCCGGCATCAAATCCGCCACCATCCAGATCAGCGGCCACAACGCCTATGGCTGGCTCAAGACCGAGGCGGGCGTGCATCGACTGGTGCGGATATCGCCGTTCAATTCCAACGCACGCCGGCATACCTCGTTCTCCAGCGTCGCGATTTTTCCGGTGGTCGACGACAGCATCAAGATCGACATCAAGGAATCCGACGTTCGTGTCGATACCATGCGCTCGGGCGGCGCCGGCGGCCAGCACGTCAACAAGACCGAATCCGCCGTAAGGCTGACCCATATCCCGACCGGCGTCGCGGTGGTGTGTCAGGCCGGGCGCTCGCAGCACAAGAACAAGGCGCAGGCCTGGGACATGCTGCGCGCGCGGCTCTACGAAATCGAATTGAAGAAGCGCGAGCAGCAGGCCGCCGCCGACCAGGCCGCCAAGACCGATATCGGCTGGGGCCATCAGATCCGTTCCTATGTGCTGCAGCCGTATCAGATGGTGAAGGACCTGCGCACCGGGGTGCAGACCTCGGATACTTCGGGCGTGCTTGACGGCGACCTCGACGAATTCATGGCGGCGACGCTGGCCCAGCGCGCCTTCGGCGCGCCGCCCGCCTCCATCGAAGACGTGGATTGACGCAGGGCGCAGCTACTCCATTATTGTTCAAAACTGCGCACGCCGGACGCGCCCGGATCGCTGCGGATCATGCGGCCCTTCTTGCCGTCGTCGGTCAGGAAGACATCCCAATGCGCGGTGCCGCCCGGTTGCCCCTCGAGGGTCATGGTGCCCGTGCACCCGGCATCCACCGTGTAGGTGCCGCTCAGATTTTCGCGTCGCGCGACGCCGTGGCGTAGCGAGGTCTGCTTGCCCAAGAATTTTCCCGCGCCGTCAAAGTCGAACGCGCCATAATGCAGGTTGATGCCTTGGCCGGTAAAGACGTAGCGGCCCTGAAGTTTCTGGACCGAGCATGTCGATTCAGCGCCGTTGGCTGCAGGCGCGATCAGCAAAAAACCTCCCAGCACCAGGCCTGAGACCAGCCCTGTGCCGGAGGCGCAGTGTGTCGGCGTGACGGCTTTGCTCAATTTCACGGCATCGTCCTCCATCTGTTTGCGGCGAAAGCAACGACACGGCAAGATTGCGGCAACAAGGAGGGCGTGCACCCGTTTGCGGCGTACTGTTTTCAAGAGTGTGGCACCGCGCGCGTGCTCTTCCACTCGGAAAGCCACCCCGTGAACCGGCCGCTGTCGCGTGCGCCGCCATGCCATGCCGCGTGCACCGCGCCGTCGCTGGCCACCAGTATCACGGCATCGAGACCCCTGGATCGGCGCAGCGTATCGATCGCCTGCTGCGGAGTTTGCGCAATGGGACCTGCGACATTGAAGGAGGTATTGACCGAGATCTCGACGCCGATGCGGCGGCCGAGCGCTTTCAGATAGGCGTGGGTGAGGGGATCGTCCACTGCGCGCACGATCTGGATCCGTCCGGTGCCATCGGCGTGAATCACCGCCGGAATTTTCGCATGTGCCTGCGGCTTGGCGCGGGCGGTGAGCACCATGAAATTATAGGCGTTGTAATCGGCGTCGGCGGCGCCCTCGCGCAGCTCGAAATAATCCTGCGCCGCCTGCAGCGTCGCCATCGGCGCCAGCGGCCGGATCGCCTCGCGGTATTTGACCCGCTCGTTCAGCCGTTCGCGGCTGCCGGGATCGCAAGGGTTGGCCAGGATCGAGCGATGCCCCAGCGCACGCGGACCGGTCTCGGCGGCGCCCTGATAGAGCGCGATGATGCCGCCCTGCGCCACCACGAACGCCATCAGGTCGGCGACGGCGCCGCAGCCGTCCGGGGTCGAGATGTCGCCGATCACCGCCGAGCCGATGTCGGCGGAGCCGAGCGCGGCCACGATTTCCTGCGGCGTCGGCGACGATCCGCAATAAAACGCGTGGCTCATCGCCGCGCCGCGCGGCGCGCCTGCCAAGTGGGCGAACAGCCATGCCGCGCCGATGGTGACGCCGGGATCGCCCGGCGTCGGCGGTACCCACAGATGCAGGCAGGCTTGCCGGTGCTGGACCCCGGCGAACCACGCATGGTCGAAGTGCTCGAGCAGCCGCATGTTGCCGACGGCGTTCAGGGCCACGCCGCCCGACAGCACCAAGCGGTGGGCGCCGGTTGAGCGCAGCAGATGATCGACCACGTGGATCATGGCATCCTCGAACACCAGCTGGGTTGCGGCGGCCTTGTCGAGGCGATCGGATGTGTCGGGGCGGTGGTCGATGTCCTCGACCCGCAGTACCGCGTCGGGATTCCACAATTGATCCGGACGCAGCGGTTCGCCGAGGATATCGATCAGCGCGCGCTTGTAGGGATGATCGAACGGATCGCAATACCAGTTGGCGATGGCGCGATTGAGCCGGACTTCGCCGTCGCGGCCGAAATCCAGCACGGCCTTCAGCCCGGCGTAGTACGGATTGCTGGCGCGGTCCATGTCGCCCCATGCCGCGGCGCCCATGTAGCGGCCCTCGCTGGACAGCCAGGTCCAGCCGCCTTGGGTCGATGAAATCACGCTGTAGAAGGCTCCCAGCGAGTCGAACACGCTGTCATTGCAATGGAGCCGGCGCATCGTGCCGTGCGCGGCGACGTAGAGCGAGAGTGATCCGGCATCGCCGGTGCCGTCGAGCACGGCGATGGCGACGGCTTCTCCGTCATCGGCGAAAGGCGAGGCAGCAAAGGAAAACCAGGCATGATTGTCGTGGTGCGGCAGGCAAATCAGCGGTACGCGCTCGGAAAGCCCGAGCTGCCTGCCGAGGATCTTCGGCGTGCGGGTCATCTGATCGAGGCGGCGGCGGTCGAAGCCGGCGGCTTCGGTGGTGCGCAGCAGCTTCAGGCTTTGCGGCAATTCCTCCAGCACCGCGCGTGCCAGCGTCCCCGCCAGGGTCGGGTAATCCCAGCTGGTGAGCCAGGCGTCGATGTCTTCGACATCGCGGCCGATGCCGCGCAGCGTCTGGACCATAGCATCGATCGAGGCCTGCGGATATTCCGTGGTGTGCTTGTTGCCGGAGAAGCGCTCTTCCTCGTTGTTGACGATCAGGCGCGGGCCGTTGGCCTGCGTCACCTCGACCAGCGCCACGCCTGAATTGTGGGTACCGGGCGGCCCCAACCCGGCGAGATAAACCGTCTCGCCGCGCTTGAGTTTTTCGCGGACGGCCGCGATCCGCCGGTCGGCGAAATCCGAGCCGAGCTGATGAAAACCGGCCGCCGCCATCAACCGCGCGGCGAGCCATCTCGCGGCGCGAAATCCGGCGGCGCCGAGCCTTCGATGTCGCGGGCCAATTCGTCTGTTCGGTTCCAATCGGCCGGCCTCGTCAATGGCGGTCCAGTTCAAGTCCTGCATCAATCATAATTGCCCGGGGGCGACAATGCGGTTTCGCCCCGGCGCAACGAGCAGCCGCTCGCGAAACGGGCTTGCATGGCTGCGCAAGGGTTGCGACACTTGAAAAAAATCATTCCAGGAGGGAGAGAACGATGCCGTCTCGTTTCACGATGCTATGTGCGCTGGCGGCGCTCGCCATTGCTGCCGTGATGACCGCCAGTGCGGCAAAAGCCGAGAAGAAATATGATCCGGGAGCCAGCGATAGCGAGATCAAAATCGGCAATATCATGCCCTATAGCGGTCCGGCTTCCTCCTATGGCGTGATCGGCAAGGCCGAAGCCGCCTACTTCAATATGATCAACGCCGAAGGTGGTATCAACGGCCGCAGGATCAATTTCATCTCCTACGACGACGCCTACAGCCCGCCCAAGGCGATCGAACAGGCGCGCAAGCTCGTGGAAGGCGACGAAGTGCTGCTGATCTTCCAGTCGCTCGGCACGCCGTCCAATTCAGCCATTGAAAAATACATGAACGTCAAGAAGGTGCCGCAGCTGTTCGTCGCCTCCGGCGCCACCAAATTCGGCGATCCCAAGAACTTTCCCTGGACCATGGGCTTTCAGCCCAACTACCAGAGCGAAGGTCACATCTACGCCAAATACATCCGGGAGCATTATCCCAACAGCAAGATCGCGGTGTTCTGGCAGGACGACGATGCCGGCAAGGATCAGTTCAAGGGACTGAAGGACGGCCTCGGCGACAAGGCCGGCATGATCATCGCGGACAAATCCTTTGAAGTGAGCGACCCCAGCATCGATTCCCAGATCGTTGCGCTGCACGATTCCGGCGCCGATATCTTCTTCTCCTGGGCGACGCCGAAAGGCTCGGCCCAGGCGATACGCAAGGTCGGCGAGCTCGGCTGGAAACCGAAATTCTTCCTCGCCAATACCGCGACCACGATCGCCTCTGTTTTGAAACCCGCCGGCCTGGAATATTCCAGGGGGATCATCTCGACGGCTTACGTCAAGGATCCGACCGACCCGACCTGGAAAGACGATCCCGGGGTGAAGAAGTGGACGGCTTTCATGGACAAATACTATCCCGACGGCGACAAGACCAACGCCAACAACGCGTATGCCTATGTGGAGGCGGAAGCGATGGTGCAGGTCCTCAGGCAGTGCGGCGACAATCTGACCCGCGAGAACGTCATGAAGCAGGCCGCCAGCCTGAAGAATTTCAGGAGCGAGATGCTGCTGCCGGGGATCACGATCAACACCTCGCCCGACGACTACTTCCCGATCGAGCAGATGCAGCTGATGAGGTTCAACGGCCAGGTGTGGGAGCTGTTCGGCGACATCATCACCGGTGAGATCGGCCACGATGCCGGCCATTGAAGCCGGCCATGTTGCGCCTGATCAGCCGGCGCTCAGGCGCACGCCGGCGCGGAGGAATTTCTGCGGGTCGACCGCTTCGCCGTCGATCCTGGTTTCATAATGCAGGTGCGGACCTGTCGACCTGCCGGTCGAGCCTACCGCGCCGATCACCTGGCCGATCTTGATCGGGTCGCCGACCTTGACGTCGATCTCGGACAGATGGCCGTAGCGGGTCGACAGGCCGTTGCCGTGATCGATCTCCACCATCCGGCCATAGCCGCCGGCCCATCCCGACGAAACCACTTTTCCATTGGCCGTGGCCCGCACCGGGTCGCCCATCGCGGCGCGAAAATCGAGCCCGGTGTGCATCGCGGGGCGGCCGAGGAACGGATCGGTGCGAACCCCAAAGCCAGAAGTGAATTCGACCTCGCCGACCACCGGCTTGCGATACGGCACCAGCGCCAGGGTGCGGTTGAGGCGGTCGACCTGGGCGCGGGTGATGTTGATCTGGTAGAGCTCGCGCTCGAAGGCGCCGGCATTGGCAGCAAGCTTTACCGGAATATAGGGGCCGCCCATGCCGACCCGCGGCGTCGCGGCTTCCATCTGCGCCATGTCGAGGCCAAGATCTGTGAAGACGCCGCGCATGCGGCGGACCCGCGATTCCATGCCGTCCTCGACCGAGTTGAGCGCCGCGATCTGGCGATTCTCGACCTGATCGAGGGAGGCTTGCAGGCGCACGATCACATTATCGACGCCCTGGACCTTGGCGAACTGCCGGGATTGCGGATTGACGTTGAGCGGCGCCCGCGATTCCAGCCGCGCTTCCCGATCCGGAGGCGCCACGAAAATCACGGTGTCGCTGATCGGCGAGGGTTTTGGCGTCGCCGAAACGGCGCCTTCGGCGGCTCGCGAAGGTGCCCGGATCGATCCGGTGACGGCGGCGTCGGGTATCGCTCCCAAGGCGGTGGCGCGGGCTTCCAGCGTGGTCTGTCGACGCATGATCTGGTCGAGTTTCTGGTCGAATTGTTCCTGGTCGAGCAATTGCCGGCTGGTGGTGCGGTCGACCTTGGCGCGCAGATCGGCAATGCGGTCTTCGTAGGCGTATTGCATTTCCGCCTGGCGTGCGATCAGCCGGGTGAGAACATCGTCGCGAAACGCGAAATAGGTCGCTGTCGCCGCCGACCACATGCCCAGCACGGTGACCGTTCCGACAACGATCCAGAACACCACCGGACCGAACCGGACCTGTTTGCCGGCATGGACCAGGGTGTAGCCTTCCTGACCGTGCGCCGGCGGGGCAGGCGCATGGCTGGCCGCGGCACGACGCGAGGATGTCCTGCCGTGGTCATGTGGATGGTGCTGATGATACTCGGAATGATGACCGGAACGGTACGACATCGGCACTCCCGCGCCGGTCGGAGATGAGTTCCGTACGGCTAAATTGACGCGGGCGATTTGACCTTGTCATGGTTAATTTTTTGACAAGGTGACCGCTTAAATTAAAGCGCGCGCACCGCCGCCAGCACTTCGTCGGCATGGCCGTCGACCTTCACATGACGCCATATCCGGACAATGCGGCTGTCTGCGCCGATCAGAACCGTGGTTCGAAGAACTCCCTGGAACGTCCTGCCATACATGGATTTTTCGCCCCAGGCTCCGTAAGCCTCCAGCATCCCATGCATCTCATCCGACATTAGAGGAGTGGCAAGTTGGTGCTTGTTTCGAAAGGCTTCCTGGACTTTCGGAGGGTCCGCCGAGACGCCGAGGACGGCGGTCTGGCTTTCAGCAAAGGCACCGGCCAAGCGGGTGAAATCGATGGCCTCTTTGGTGCAGCCCGGGGTGTCCGCCCGGGGATAGAAAAACAGCACCAGCCTTCTGCCCGAAAAGTCGGCCAGGGAAACGGTCTCGCCGCCGTCGCGCGGCAGGTGGAAGGCGGGTGCCTTGGCTCCCTCGGCCAGCGCGGATCTGACGGCTGCCGAGGCAGCGGCCCTGGGCTGCAACGGCTTCCGCGCCGGCGCGATCCCAGCCTCGGGGGTGGCGGCGGCCTTGGATGCGGCGGCCAGCGGCGCTGCGGCGCCGGGCGATTTGGACGGCCTCGAGGCAGGCTTGCGCGGTGCGTGCGGGGCAGCGCTCCGGGCCTTCTCGCTGGTTTTGGTGACGGCTTTCTTGGCGGCCTTCTTGACGGGCTTGTCTGCGGGGCCCGATCGGGCCTTTGCGGCCGGGCTTTTGGCCGCAGTCCTGGATTGGGCGCGGATCGCCTTCCCGGCGGGGGGGTTGGAGGATTTCTTGCGCGTTATCTTGGACATACGCCTTCCTTTCGTCGCTTTCGGCGGTTCAATCATTGGGGTATTGCGGGCTGTCCAGGCAAGTTCGAATCGAGCGGACCGCTGGGCATATCTGAAGGCGTCCGAGTATGGTTACAAGGAATTCGACGTCCCGCCGGCCTGCGGTTTGAATGTGTTGCTTGGGCCGGATGACGCGTCGCGGTAAAGTATCAATCGAGGATTGGCAGCGATGCCGACACAGGAGAGCCCGTTAGCTGTCGACGGGCGCGGCCTTGGCGGCGATCAGTCTTACCATCAGCGCCGGCACCGAGAGGCAATGGCAAGCAACACGTCGCCCCAGGGGCCGAATCCGCATGCCGATCTCCAGCCCCTGCCGTTGGATGATGCCGATTGGCACCATGACCATGACGAGGCCGCCGGCCATCGCGCACGCCGGCTGTTGTCGAGATCGAACTCCGGCTTCCACCGGTTTGGCGATTACATCGGGACGCTGCGCCGATGGGTCGCCGGCGAGCGCTGGATCAAACGCCTCGCCGTCGTGATCGCGGCATTGCTGGTGATCTTCGCCGGCTGTTTCGGCGCCTTGTGGTGGCGGCTTGGCGCTGGTCCGATCAACCTCGAAATGGCAACGCCATGGCTGGCGGCGGCGATTGCCGAAAATATCGGGAACGGCAATACCGTCGAGGTCGGCGGCACCCAGATCGAACGCGCCGGCAGAATTCGCATCGCCGTGCGCATCCGCGATATCGTGGTTAGGGATCGCGATCATGCCATCGTGGCGAGCGCACCGAAAGCCGAAGTGAGGCTGTCGGGCACGGCATTGCTGATGGGCCGGCTCCGCGCCGAGAGCCTCAACCTGGTGGATGCCGAGCTTTCGGTGCGCATCACGCGGGACGGCTATGTCACGGTTTCCACCGGCGACAATGCGCGGCCGCTGGCGACCGGAGTCGCTTCCAAGCGACTGGCGGGAGCAAATCTGCCGCAAAGCGCGGCGCCACTGTCCGCGGCTGCGCCACCGGGCGCTCCCTCGGCCACTACCGCGCCGGCTTCGGATAGTCGCGACATGCAGACCGGGCTGCTGGCCGGCCTCGATTGGATCGACAGCCTGAGTCTCACCGGCCTCGACGGACAAAATCTCAACGAAATCGGTTTGAAGAATGGAAACCTGATCGTCGACGATCAGCAGCGCGGTAACAAGTGGAATTTCCAGAACATCACGCTCAGCCTGCGCCGGCCGAGCGGCGGCGGGGTGGCGCTGAGCGTCGGCGAAGAGGGCAACCAGGCGTGGTCGCTTCGCGTCGCGGTCGGGGCTCCCGCCAACGGCGTGCGATCGGTCGATATTCGGGCCGACAAGGTCTCCACGTCGAATATCCTGCTGGCGCTGCGGCTGAAGGACCTGACCTACAGCGCGGATTTGCTGTTGACTGGCGAACTCAGGGGCGAATTGGGCCGCGACGGCCTGCCGACCTTTTTCCGCGGCAAGATCGCCGCCGGTGCCGGCAACATCATCGACAGCGACACGCCGGATTATCCGATGGCGATCGATTCGGCGGAAGTCGACGTCGAATGGGATGCCGGACGGCGGGTGCTGGTGGCCCCCTTCAAGATCATTTCCGGTGCCAACCGGATCACGCTGCTGGCCCATCTCGAGCCGCCCAACGACAACATCCCGGATTGGCAGATGGGTTTTAGCGGCGGCACCATTGTGCTGGCCGGGATCGACAACGAACCACCACTGATTTTCAATCGGATCGCCATCGCCCTGCGGTTCGACACCGAAAAGCGCCGCGTGCTGCTGACCCAGGCCGACATCAGCAATGGCGAGATTGGCGTCGCCGGAACTGCCAGCATCGACTACTCGGCCGAGCCGCGCCTGACGCTCGGTTTTGCGGGAACGCCGATGTCGGCCTCGGCGCTGAAGCGGATGTGGCCGACCCTCGTGGTCCCGGAGGTGCGTGAATGGGTGATCGAGCGGATCGAGCGCGGCTCGCTGCAGCGCATCGAGATTGGCGTCAACTCACCGGTTCACAACCTTTCGCGGCGCGGGCCGCCGATTCCGGATGACGGTCTTGCCGTCAACATCTTAGCCAGCGGCGTGACCCTGCATCCGGTCGACGAAATGCCGGCGATACGCGACGCCGATTTGAGGGCCCATGTCACGGGGCGCACCGCGACCGTGACCATCGGGCAGGGGATCGCCGATACCCCGGCGGGCCGCAAGCTCACTCTTTCGGACATCGTATTCGAAGTGCCGGACATGGCGCCCAAGCCGGCCCCGGCCCGGGTCAAGTTCAGGATCGATGGTCCGGTGCCGGCGGCGGCGGAGATTCTCGCCTCCGACCGCCTCAGCGAATTTGCCGGCACCCTGATCGATCCCAATTCGAGCAAGGGGACGGTTTCCGCGCTGGTCACGCTCGGCCTGCCGATCAAGCGCGAACTGACCAAGGCCGACACTTCCTATACCCTCACCGCCGACCTGAGCGGATTTGCCGCCGATCATCTGGTGATGGGCCAGAAGCTCGAAGCCAACAGCCTGAAAGTCGTCGCCAACAACGCGGGATATCAGGTCAAGGGCGACGTCAAGATCAACGGGCAGGCGGCGACGCTGGACTACCGCAAGCCGACCGATGGCGATGCCGACATCAAATTGCTGGCGACGCTGGATGATGCGAGCCGCGCCCGCCTCGGGCTCGATCTCGGTCCGTCGCTCAGCGGCGCGCTACCGATCAAGGTGACCGGCAAACTCGGCTCCGACAGCCGCGTCGGTGTCGAGGCGGATCTGACCGCGCTGAAGCTCGACAATATCCTGCCGGGCTGGAGCAAATTGCCGGGCAAGGCGAGCCGGGCGGTTTTCAACGTCGTGCAGAAGCCGCAATCGACCCGCTTCGAAGACATCGTCATCGACGGCGGCGGCGCGTCGATCAAGGGCTCGATCGAGGTCGATCAGAACAACGACCCGATGAGCGCGAACTTCCCGACCTATTCGCCGTCCGAAGGCGATAAGGCCTCGCTGAAGGCCGATCGCGGCCCCGACGGCGTGCTGAAAGTGATCATGCGCGGCGACGTGTTCGACGGTCGCGGCTTTCTCAAATCAGCGATTTCGGGCAAGGAGGCGGACGTCAGGGGCAAGACCAAGAGCCTCGACATGGATATCGACGTCAAGCTGGGCTTGGTGGCCGGCTATAATGGCGAGGCGCTGCGCAGCGTCGATGCCAAGATGTCGCGGCGCAGCGGGACAGTCCGGAGTTTTACGCTGAGCGGCAAGCTCGGGCGGGACACGCCGCTGACCGCGGATTTGCGCGGCCCTGCGCAGGGCCGTGAAGTGATCTATCTCGAGACCAATGACGCCGGGGCCTTCTTCCGCTTCACCGATACCTACGCCAAGATGAATGGCGGCCAGCTTGCCCTGGCGATGGACCCTCCGACGGCTGAACCCAGCGCCAAGGAGGGTTTGATCAACGTCAAGGATTTCTCCGTCAAGGGCGAGGCCGCGCTCGATCGGCTGGCCGCCAATGGACAGGGGGCTGGGGAGAACGGTGTTTCCTTCTCGCGGGTGCGGGCCGAATTTACCCGGCAGAACGGTCAGCTCACCATCTGCGACGGCGTGCTGAAAGGTCCGTTGATCGGCGGCACCATCGGAGGCAGCATCGATTCGCTAAACCAGGTGCGAATGAGCGGCACGTTCGTGCCGATGTATGGGCTGAACAACATGTTCGGCCAGGTTCCGATTCTCGGCCTGTTCCTCGGGGGCGGCAGCAATGAGGGGTTGATCGGCGTGACCTATGAGGTCGTGGGCACACTTGGCCAGCCGGTGCTTCGCGTCAATCCGATTTCCGCGATGGCTCCGGGGGTGCTCAGAAAAATCTTTGAGTTCAACACCGGCAAGCAAAACAACCAGACCGAATTTCCCGCGCCCAACACCTCACCCTGCCATCCCTAGGCCGCGCGCACCCCGGCCAGGAAGATGTTGACCTCGCCGGCCAGCTGTTCGGCCTGCTTGGACAGATTGGAGGCGGCGGTGAGCAGCAGGCCGGCGGCGCCACCGGTTTCATTGGCCGCGGTGCTGACGCCGCCGATGTTTGTCGTCACCGCCTGCGTCGCCTGCGCCGTCTGGCTGACGTTGCGTGCGATCTCGGCCGTGGCCGCACCCTGTTCCTCGATCGCCGAGCCGATCGTGGTTGCAATCGCGCTGACTTCCTCGATCGTGGCGGTGATGCCCTGGATGGCGTCGACGGCCTCCCGGGTTGCGCCCTGGATCTGCGCAATGCGGGTGCCGATCTCCTTGGTGGCTTCGGCGGTCTGGCTGGCGGAGACTCTTGACCTCGACCGCTACCACCGCAAACCCCCTGCCGGCCTCGCCGGCGCGGGCGGCCTCGATGGTGGCGTTGAGCGCGAGCAGGTTGGTCTGGGCGGCGATGTCCGAAATCAGTTTTGCCACGTGTTCGATCTGCTGGGCCCCGGCGGCAAGCGCGCGCACGATGGTGTCGGTGCGGCGCGCGCTATCGACGGCGCGGACGGTGATGCCGGCGGATTGTGCGACCTGGCGGCTGATTTCGCCGATCGACGACGACAATTCTTCCGCCGCCGCGGCAACCGTCTGCACCCGCGCGCTGGCCTCGGCGGCCGCCGAACTGACCACCGTCGCCTGGTTATTGGTACGCTCCGCCGTGCCCGACATCGATTGCGCGGTCGCCTCCAGATCGGTCGATCCCGACGCCATCAGTCCGACCAGCCGGCCGACCGAGGCATCAAATCGATCGGCCAGCGCAATCAGCGCTTCACGCTTGTCGTTTTCGCCTTGCTGCTTGATCTCGATCTGCTCGGCGGCGAGGGTGCGCGCCGTCATCGCGGTTTGCCGGAGGATTTCAAGGGTTTCCGCCATCCGCCCGATCTCGTCGCCGCGTTCGGTTTCTTCGACCGCACGGTCGATCGAGCCGGCGGCGATGCTTTGCATCCGGCGGCGCTGCCGATCCAGGGCGCCCAGCACGTCCCGGGCGATCAGCCATGACAACAGTGCCATCAGCGCCATCACGCCGGCGCCGATGGTGCCCAGGCGCAGCAGCAGCGCATTCACGTCGGCCTCGACATCGTCGACATACAGGCCGTAGCTCATGATCACGTTCCAGGGCGCAAACCTGCGAACGAACATCATTTTCTGGACCGGAACGGTTTGCCCAGGCCGGTGGTAGAGGTAGCTCGCGATGCCGCCTTCGGGGCTCTGGTCCGCGGCGGCGATCTGGGCGTTGGCGATCACGACACCGTTGGAATCGACCGCCCCGGTGATTTTGCCTTCGAGTTGGGGGTTGGCGCCGTTCACCATCAGCGATGTATCGGGATTGTAGACCACCGCGTAGCCTTGCCCATTATCGAAATTCATGGCCCGGCCACGCTGCCGAAACTGCGCTTGGGCTTCAGCCAGGCTGAGCTTTCCTGCGGCGACGTCGTCCTGAAGGGACTGGGCCATGCCGACCAGCAGATCCACCGCGGTGCGCAGCTGAACCACCCGGTCCTGCAGCATGCGGCGCTCGCTCAGCGAGGCCGACAGCGCAATGATCGCGCACACGGTCAGTGCCGACAGCGCAACCATGCTGGCCAGTTTGGTGCGGATCCGCAATCGGCTGAGCAGGTTCATGTCGACCTCCGGCTGAGAACTGTCGGCAGAGGCGATATCAGCAAGCATTTTACCAATAATGAACGCTTGGCCCTGCATGACAGCCCTGCGAGTCTAGCGGCGCAGTGCCGGCACGACGAGGAACGGAATCATTCCCAGGAGCACGCTGATCAGGGCAAACGCGATCAGTGGATTATAGCTGTGGGTGAGATCGTGGATCAGCCCTCCGCTCCAGGAGCCGAACGCCGATCCGAGGCCGCTGCCGATCGAAATGCTGCCATAGATCGTTCCGACCCGCTCGCCGCGGAAGATCTTCATGGCGGTCGCGGTGAGCAGCGGGCCGCGCGAGCCGATCATGCTGCCGAAGCAGACGACGAATCCGGTCAGCATCCAGATGTTCGGATACCACTGCAGCAGCCATAGCATCACGATCCCGATGATCGACAGCGCATAGCTGAACAGCACCGAAGGCCTGCGGCCGATGATGCCATCGAGCCAGCTCACCCCCAGCATTCCGAACAGCAACACGACGCCGCTGAACCCCCAGGCGGTCGCCGCCTGCAATGGCGGGAACCCGGCATCGATCAGATAGGCGACGACCTGCGCCGAGATCGCGTACATCCCGATCGCGGTAAAGAAGAAGGTCGAGAACAGCGCCCAGAACGCGTGGTGGCGCATCGCGCTCAGCAAGGTCCAACCTTCGTCGGCGAGGTCGGTGGCGGCGCTTCTTGCGATGTGCGGCGATCCGCTGGTGAACAGCCGCCATGGCAGCAGCAATAGTGGCACCAGCATCGACAGCGCGGCGGCGCCGAAGATCTGATAGGCGCCGCGCCAGCCGAAATGATCGATCAGGACTTGCGATGCCGGTAGCAGCAGCAAAACGCCGGCGCCGGTCGCCGAATAGACGACGGCCATCGCGGTCGACAGCCGCGGGCCGAACCAGCGGCCGAGCAGGATCGAATTCGGCACGTTGCCGATCAGGGCAATGCCGAAACCGACGCAAAGGCCGAGGCTGAGCTGGAACTGCCAGAGCTGCCGGGCATGGGCGGCGACCAGGAACGCGCCGCCCAGCAGCACCAGTCCGAGCGCATAGACGATGCGCGGCCCGGAGCGGTCGAACAGCCGGCCGATCAGCGGCGAGGCCAGACCGCCCGCCAGCGCCGCCAGCGAGTAGACCGAGACCACCTCGGCGCGGTCCCAGCCAAAACTCTCCGAGATCGGCTTCAGGAACACGGTAAAACTTTCGCCGAGACCGCGGCCGAGCACCGACAGTGCAAAGCAAACCGCCAGCACGCTGAGCGCTACGCGCGCCGATTTCAGCGGCGTCGTGGTCATGTGCGGGCTAGGCGCGTCCTGATCCATGAGTACCAAGGAGCGCGTTTCCGCCGCAACGAGCAAGGGTGTAGAGCGAATGCGCCTATGCAGGTCTGAGCAGGACGTGGCGTTTTCTGCCAAGCGACAGTTTGATCACGCCCTCCGCCGTGAGGTCGGCTGGCGTCAGCACCATCTTCTCGTCGGCGACGGCGACATCGTTGACCCGCAGGCCGCCGCCCTTGATCTGGCGCCGCGCCTCGCCATTCGAGGCCACCAGTCCCGCCTTGACGAACAGCACCAGCACGCCTGCGCCGGCTTCGATTTCGGCGCGGGCGATCTCGACGGTCGGAAGGTTTTGGTCGATCGCGCCTTCCACGAAGGTCTGCCGCGCGGTTTCCGCGGCAATTTTCGCGGCCTCGGCGCCATGCAGCAGCGTGGTCGCTGCATCCGCAAGCACCTTCTTGGCTTCGTTGATCTCGGCGCCTTGCAGCTTTTCGAGCCGCGCGATCTCGCCGATCGGCAGGATCGTGAACAGCTTGAGAAACTTGACGACGTCGGCATCTTCGACATTACGCCAATATTGCCAGAAATCGTAGGGGCTGCACTGGTCTGCGTTGAGCCAGATGGCGCCCTGCGCGGTCTTGCCCATCTTGGCGCCCGACGCCGTCGTGAGCAGGGGGGTCGTCAGCGCAAACAGCTGCGGGGTTCCCATCCGGCGGCCGAGATCGACGCCATTGACGATGTTGCCCCACTGATCCGAGCCGCCCATCTGCACCCTGCAGCCGACCCGGCGAGACAGCTCGACGAAATCGTAGGCCTGGCAGACCATGTAGTTGAACTCGACGAAACTCATTTCCTGCTCGCGTTCCAGACGCAGCCGCACCGAGTCCATGGTCAGCATGCGGTTGACCGAGAAATGCCGGCCGATATCGCGCAGCATCGCGATCCAGTTGAGCTTTGTCAGCCATTCGGCATTGTCGAGCATGATCGCGTCACCGGCGCCGGATCCATAGCGCAGCACCTTGGCGAACACGCCCCGGATGCTGGCCTTGTTGGCTTCGATTTCCTCGACGCTTCGCAGCGCGCGCGATTCGTCCTTGCCGGAGGGATCGCCGACCATGGTGGTGCCGCCGCCCATCAGCGTGATCGGCTTGTTGCCGCTCTGCTGCAGCCAGTACAGCATCATCATGGTGAGGTAGTTGCCGATGTGCAGCGACTTGGCGGTGCAGTCATAGCCGACATAGGCCGTAGCCTGGCCTTTCGCTGCAAGCGCGTCGAGGCCGTCGAAATCGGAACACTGGTGGATGAAACCACGTTCCTGCAATATATTGAGAAAATCAGATTTAAAGGCGGTCATTGCTCTGCGACCCTGATCATTCTTATTTCACGGTATTTGTGACAAGTTGCGGAACCCGGATGGATTATGCTGCCGCCGGGGTGCGCGTTGTGGCATTATAAGATGTGCTGGTTCGACACAAGGCGGGGCGTCGAGAGCAGGGCGCCCCGGAAGGCACCATGGCGATGATGATGACGGCAATCGGTCTGATGAGCGGCACCTCGCTCGACGGGGTCGATGTCGCCTTGATCGAGACCGACGGTAAGCGGGTCAAGTCGTTTGGCCCCTCTGGATACCGGCCCTACACCGACCACGAACGCAGCCTGCTGCGCCAGGCCCTGACCGAGGCGATACACCTGCCGCAGCGTGATGCCCGGCCCGGCATCCTGCGCGAGGCCGAGCGCGCCGTCACGACAGCCCATGCCGAGGCGGTGGCCGCCTTTACCGCGCAGCACCGGATCTCCCGCGAGGACATCGACATCGTCGGTTTTCACGGTCAGACCGTGCTGCACCGCCCGGCCCAGAAGATGACGGTGCAGATCGGCGATGCCGCCGCGCTGGCCAAGGCGATCCATATCCCGGTGATGCATGATTTCCGCGCCGCCGACGTCGCCGCCGGCGGCCAGGGCGCGCCGTTCGTCCCCGTCTATCACCGCGCGCTCGCCCAGTCGCTGGAGCGCGAGGGGCCGATGGCGGTGGTCAATATCGGTGGCGTCTCCAACGTCACCTATATCGATGGGGCGGACACCCTGGTCGCCTGCGATACCGGGCCCGGCAATGCGCTGCTCGACGATTTCATGTTCCGTACCACTGGGCAGCGCTTTGATTGCGAAGGCCGCTTGGCGGCGCAGGGCACCATCGACGAGGCCTGGGTCATCAGCGCCCTGCAGCATCCGTTCTTTGCGCTGCCGCCGCCGAAATCGCTGGACCGGAACGATTTTGCCGCGTTGGCGCTGCGCGAGATGTCGCCCGCCGACGGCGCGGCGACCCTGACCGCCTTCACCTCGGCGGCCATCGCCCGGATCGCTCCGCTGCTGCCCAAGCCGCCCCGGAGCTGGATTGTCGCCGGCGGCGGTGCCCGCAATCTGACCATGGTCCGGATGCTGCGCGAGCGGCTTCAGCCGGCCACCGTCGAATGCGCCGATGCGCTGGGCTGGTCGGCCGACGCCATCGAGGCGCAGGCCTTCGGGTTTCTGGCGGCGCGCGGCCTGAAGGGCCTGCCGCTCAGCTATCCCGCGACCACGGGCGTGCCGATCCCGATGACCGGCGGGGTGATCGTCCGCCCGTGATAACCGGGACGGGCCACTCGCTCAGCGAACGTTGGCGAGCCGCATGTCGAGATAGCCGGTCACCGTTTCCATCAGCGGCTGCAGCTTACCGTCGAAGAAGTGATTGGCGCCCGGGATGATCTGCTGGTCGATCACGATACCCTTTTGGGTTTTGAGCTTCTCGACCAGCGTGTTGACGTCCTTGGGGGGCACCACGGCATCTTTTTCGCCATGCACGATCAGGCCCGAGGACGGGCAGGGGGCCAGAAATGAGAAGTCGTAGAGATTGGCGGGCGGTGCGATCGAGATGAAACCTTCTACTTCAGGGCGGCGCATCAGAAGCTGCATGCCGATCCAGGCGCCGAACGAGAAGCCGGCGACCCAACAGGCGCGCGCTTCGGGATTGATGGTCTGCGCCCAATCGAGCGCCGAAGCGGCGTCGGAAAGCTCGCCGGTGCCGTGGTCGAACGAACCCTGGCTGCGGCCGACGCCGCGAAAATTGAAGCGCAGCACTGAAAACCCGCGATGCGCAAACGCATAATAGCACTGGTAGATGATCTGATGGTTCATGGTGCCGTGAAACTGCGGGTGCGGATGCAGCACCATCGCAATCGGCGCGTTCTTCTGCTTGGCCGGATGGTAACGGCCTTCGAGGCGGCCCGCGGGGCCGGTGAAAATGACTTCAGGCATTGGTGATCCCTCGGCAAATCGACCACCTTGGTGCGGGTTTCATCTGTCGGTTCGCAGACAAAGACCAGCAGATATTAAGGGGCGGATCAGGCGTCGTTTGGCTTAAGCGAACGGCGCTCGGTGAACTTGAGGCCGCGTTCTAGCATGAGGCAAGGGGCAAAAAGCAAGGGTTTTGTGCGTCGAAGTGGCCCTGGATACCGGCCGCTGTACCGGAATAAGGGCCTGCACTGCCTGCTAAATTTGCCTTCGGCGGTGGAGCGGAGGGCGGCCGGAGGCAGCCTTTATCAGCGATCGGGGCCAATATCGTTCGGAACCGGGGCGGGATCCGCGGCCAGTCCCGCAATCGAGGCGACGGCGCGGCGGTATCGGCGGCTGCCCGAAATCGCCTGACCGGTATCGAGCGTCAACTCGAAGTCTCCATTCTGGCCTGTCTTGAGTCCAATGACCCTGGCGAGATTGACCAGCCGGGTGCGGTGGACGCGGATGATGCCGAACCGGCCCAGCCGCGCTTCCTCGCCGGCGAGGGTTCCCCGGACGAGGTGGGTGCGCCCGCCGAGTATGGCGTATTCGATGTAGTTTCCGGCGGAACTGACCCACAAGATCTCGCGCGGTTCGACCCGGATCCGGGCCGTCCCGTCCCTCAGCCACAGCACGGAGGGTGATTTCGGTGCGGACCTGATGCTTTCCGCAGCCTTTTCTCCGAACGCCTCGCGGCGCCTGATTCCAAGCCACAGCCCGGCACCGATCATGGCGCAGGTGACGACATCCTTGCGTAGCTCATAGACGAATTCGGAAAGCGAGAGGCCGAAGCTGTACGATCCTCCCACTGCGGCGAGTGCCAGCTTGCGCAGGACGACCATGCCGAAGATGTGCAGGGCGGAGAACGCCAGGGTCGTGCTGATCGCCCACAATGCCCGCAGCGGCCAGTTCGGTTGCCCGCTGGCATGCCGAACGCCAAAATCGATCAGCGGCACCAGGGCCACGATCATGACCGCGCTCGTCAGCTCCCACAGCAAGGGCAGGCTGAGATCGTAGATGCCCCCGCGACGTACTGTGTCATGGGCCGCCGAGAGGGCGTTTACCCATCCGAACACCACCACCACCACGGCAATGATCGCGTAAATCTTCCAGCTCGTGCCGCTCATCACGCGATCGCCGCCGCCGGTCCCAGCGCGCTGCGTTTCGTCCCGCCCCGGATCATTCCTGTCCCGCTCCGTCTCGACGGCGAAGCGGTCGGTCGCTTGGATACGGCGTCTGAGGAAATTCATGACGGAGCGGGTCAGCCCATGTTGCAGCACAGTCTACCACAGCCGGGTCCTGGGGGCGGACGGCGAATCGATCTCGATTGGGTGCGGATCGCGGCGTTCGGTCTGCTGATCCTGTACCATGTCGGCATGCTCTATGTTTCCTGGGGCTTTCACATCAAGAGCGAGCACCGGATTGCCGCGCTGGAACCTTTGATGCTGGTGCTCAATCCGTGGCGGCTGGCGTTATTGTTTCTGGTTTCGGGCGCCGCGACCCAATTCATGCTCCGCCAAGTCTCGTCGGCAGGCTTGCTGCGATCCCGTACCGCGCGGCTGTTGCCGCCGCTGATCTTCGGGGTGCTGGTGATCGTGCCGCCGCAGGCCTATGATCAGGTCCTGGAAAGCGTCGGCTATAGCGGCGGCTTTTTCGATTTCTACGTGACGCGCTATCTCGCCTTCGGCTACGCGTTCTGCGACCCCGGTCCTTGTCTGCTGCTGCCGACCTGGAATCACCTCTGGTTCGTGGCCTATCTCTGGGTTTACACGATGGTGCTGGGCGGCGTTCTTCTGGTTATGCCGACCTTGGCCGGGCGGACCGCGCAGGTGGTCGCGCCGGCAATGTCAGGGGCCTGGCTGCTGGTGCTGCCGCCGGCCCTGCTGGCGGCCTACCGGCTGTTGTTGCTACCGCGCTTCCCGCAGACCAATGCCCTGTCCGGAGACTGGTACAATCATGCGCTCTACGCCAGCGTCTTCCTGTTCGGCTTCCTGGTGGCGCGGGCCGACAGCGTCTGGTCGGCGATCACCCGGTTTCGCTGGCCGGCGCTGGCGACGGCCATCGCGATCTTTGGGTCCGGCCTCGTGCTGCGCTCGGTTTACGGCCGCGTCCAGCCCCCGCCGCTGGCGTTGCAGCTCTATGCCGGGATCGCCTATGGCTGCTATCAGTGGTTTTGCATCATAGCCGCGCTCGGGTTTGCCCGGCTCTGGCTGAAGCGGGACGGGCCGGCGCGGCGCTACCTGACCGACGCGGTATTTCCGTACTATATCGTACACCAGACTGCGATTATCCTGATTGCGCACCAACTCAGGGGTCTCGGCCTGTCGGCGCCGGTCGAGGCGACCATTGTCATCTTGGGCACGCTCGCCAGCTGTGCCGTCGCCTACGAGATGGTGCGACGGGTCAGCCTTCTCCGCCCGCTGTTTGGACTGAAACCTGGAATTGATCATGCCCCATCGGGTCTATCTCGACTGGAATGCGACCGCGCCGCTTCGCCCTGAGGCGCGGGCGGCAGCGGCCGCGGCAGCGGATCTGAACGGCAATCCCTCGTCGGTTCATGCCGAAGGCCGCCAGGCCCGCCGACTGGTCGAAGACGCCAGGGCTGCAATCGCGGGCGCTGTCGGCGCGCTGCCCCGTAACGTCATCTTTGTCTCCGGAGGAACCGAGGCCAACGCGTTGGCGCTGACGCCGGGATTGAAGCGCGGTTCCGGGCTTCCCGCCGACAGGCTGCTGATCTCGGCCATCGAGCACGCGTCGGTGCTCTCCGGCGGCAGGTTTCAGTCCGAGGCGGTCGGCAGGATCGGGGTCACCGGCGCAGGGCTCGTCGACCTGGATCTCTTGCGGGCGACGCTTGCCGATGGCCCTCCGGCACTGGTCTCGATCATGCTGGCCAATAACGAAACCGGCGCGCTGCAGCAGGTGGCCGAGGCAGCGGACCTGGTGCATTCCGCGGGCGGCCTGCTGCATGTCGACGCGATCCAGGCGTTTGGTAAAATACCAATAGATATCAATGTGTTGAAGGCAGATCTGGCAACTCTTTCGGGGCACAAGATCGGCGGCCCCAAGGGAACAGGCGCGCTGGTTCTGGCCGATGGGTTGGGCGGGTTCGAACCGCTGTTGCGGGGCGGCGGCCAGGAATTCGGGCGGCGGGCCGGGACCGAGAATGTGGCAGGCATTGCAGGCTTCGGCGCTGCCGTCACGGCCGCCATCGGCGCGCTGGCGGAAGATGCCGCCCGCCTGGAAGGCCTGCGCAGGCGGCTGGAGAACGGCCTGCGGCAGACCCCTGGAATCTTCGTTTTCTCCGGGGATGTGCCGCGGTTGCCGAATACTACGCTGTTTACGGTTCCCGGCCTGAAAGCGGAGACCGCCGTCATTGGATTCGATCTCGAAGGTATCTCGGTATCCTCAGGTGCCGCCTGCTCGTCCGGGAAGGTACAGCCTTCCCATGTGCTGGAAGCCATGGGATTCGGCCCGGAAATCGCGCAAGGAGCGGTGCGGCTCAGTCTGGGCTGGTCTACCTCGCCGGCAGACATCGATCGCTGTCTTGAGGCTTGGCGAAAGCTTGCCGGTACCCTACTTAAGGAATTGCGACGAAACACGGCTTGAACGGTTCTAAGCAGGTGATTTCGCCGCTGAAACATCGTAATAGAGTTTTGTGATTGATCCACCGCGGTCCTTGAAACCGCGAGCGGAGGATGGAATGTCGGCCGTACAAGAGACTGTCGATCGGGTTCGCCGGATCGACGTCGACCAATATCGTTATGGATTCGAGACCGTTATCGAGTCCGACAAGGCCCCCAGGGGGCTGTCGGAAGACATCGTCCGATTCATCTCCGCGAAAAAGAACGAACCGGCCTGGATGCTGGAGTGGCGGCTGGAGGCCTATCGCCGCTGGCTGACCATGACCGAGCCGAAATGGGCCAGGGTCGACTATCCCAGCATCGATTATCAGGATCTCTATTACTATTCGGCCCCGAAACCCAAGAAGTCGGTGTCCTCGCTCGACGAGATTGATCCCGAGATCCTCAAGACCTACGAAAAACTCGGCATTCCGCTGCGCGAAGTCGAGATGCTGGAAGGGGTGGTGCGCCCGGAAGGCGAGCGGCGGATCGCGGTCGATGCGGTATTCGACTCGGTTTCGGTGGCCACCACCTTCCAGAAGGAGCTGAAGCAGGCCGGCGTGATCTTCATGCCGATCTCGGAGGCGATCCGCGAGCATCCCGAACTGGTGAGGAAATATCTCGGCACCGTGGTGCCTACCTCCGACAATTACTTTGCCACCCTGAATTCCGCTGTTTTCTCCGACGGATCGTTCGTCTATGTGCCGCCGGGCGTGCGCTGCCCGATGGAACTGTCGACCTATTTCCGCATCAACGAGCGTAACACCGGCCAGTTCGAGCGCACCTTGATCATCGCCGACAAGGGCGCCTATGTCAGCTACCTTGAAGGCTGCACCGCGCCGCAGCGCGACGAGAACCAGCTGCATGCCGCCGTTGTCGAACTGGTCACGCTGGACGACGCCGAAATAAAGTATTCGACGGTGCAGAACTGGTACCCCGGCAATTCCGAAGGGGTCGGCGGCATCTACAATTTTGTCACCAAGCGAGGCGATTGCCGCGGCAACAATTCGAAGATTTCCTGGACCCAGGTCGAGACCGGATCGGCGATCACCTGGAAATATCCGAGCTGCATCCTGCGCGGCGACAATTCGCGCGGTGAATTTTACTCGATCGCGATCTCGAACGGCCACCAGCAGGTCGATTCCGGAACCAAGATGATCCATCTCGGCAAGAACACCACGAGCCGGATCATCTCCAAGGGCATCGCCGCCGGCGTTTCGCAGAACACCTACCGCGGCCTCGTCACCGCGCATCGCAAGGCGAGCGGCGCCCGCAACTTCACCGCCTGCGATTCGCTTCTGATCGGCGACCGCTGCGGCGCCCACACCGTGCCCTATATCGAGGCCAAGAATTCTTCCGCCCTGTTCGAGCACGAGGCAACGACGTCGAAGATTTCCGAGGACGTGCTGTTCTACTGCGTGCAGCGCGGCCTGAGCCAGGAGGAGGCCGTCGGACTGGTGGTAAACGGCTTTGTCAAGGACGTGCTGCAGCAATTGCCGATGGAATTCGCGGTCGAAGCCCAGAAGCTGATCTCGATCTCGCTGGAAGGATCAGTCGGTTGATCGGTCGTGGATGAATTCTGGTTCAGACCCAAACTGAAAGGATACGGCGCAACACCGAGCACCTGGGAAGGATACACACTCGTTGCCCTGTTTGCTTCGGTGGTTTTGATCTGCGTTTTGGCAATGATACGGCGGGAGAAAACCTCATCGATCTTTCCGCCGCCGATGGTTGTCGTTGCCGTTTCGACGATCGTCTTTCTGTTTGTATGCGCTTGGAAAACTGACGGTGCATGGGGCTGAAGAGCCCATTATTGAGATTATCGGGAAAACGAATGACCGCATTGCTCCAAGTCAAAGATCTGCAGGTTAGGGTCGAGGAACGTGAGATTCTCCACGGGCTTTCGCTGACCGTGAACAAGGGCGAAGTGCACGCGATCATGGGTCCTAACGGCTCCGGCAAATCGACGCTGAGCCATGTCATCGCCGGCAAACCGGGCTATGAAGTCACAGGCGGCGAGATCCTGTTCAATGGCGAGGACCTGCTCGCAATGGCGCCGGATCAGCGTTCCGCCAAGGGCGTGTTCCTGGCGTTTCAGTATCCGGTCGAGATCCCCGGAGTTGCGACCATGACATTCCTGCGCACTGCGCTGAACGCGCAGCGCAAGGCGCGCGGCGAGAGCGAGTTCTCGACGCCGGACTTTCTCAAGAAGGTGCGCAGTGTCGCCGCCTCCCTCAACATTCCCCAGGACATGCTGCGCCGCGGCGTCAATGTCGGATTTTCCGGCGGCGAGAAGAAGCGCAACGAGATTCTGCAGATGGCGCTGTTCGAGCCGAGCCTGTGCATCCTCGACGAGATGGATTCCGGTCTCGACATTGATGCGCTGCGGGTTGCCGCTGACGGCGTCAATGCGCTGCGCTCGCCGGACCGGGCGATGGTGGTGATCACGCATTATCAGCGGCTATTGAACTACATCGTGCCCGACGTCGTACATGTGATGTCGAAAGGGCGGGTGGTCAAAAGCGGCGGCAAGGAACTGGCGCTGGAGCTCGAGGCTTCCGGCTATGCCCAGTTCGAAGACGCGGCGTGAGCCGCAAGACGGATTTTGCAATGAACGTTGCCCTGACCAGAGCCGAAGCCAAGTCCGAGACCGGGCACGCGCCGAGCGACGCCTTCGCGGTGGCACGTGCCAGGCTGCCGGGTACCGCTGAGGTCGCGGCCGCGCGTCAGCAGGCGTTCGACGCCTACCAGCGCGCCGGACTGCCGCACCGGCGGATGGAGGACTGGAAATACACCGATCTGCGCATGCTGATGCGCGAGGTGCTGCCGCTGGCGGCAGCGCCCGATGCCACGGCGCTGGCGCGCGCCGGCGCGGCCTTGAAACTCCATGCCATCGAGGGCGCGCGCCGGCTGGTGCTGGTCGACGGGGTATTTGCGCCGACGCTGTCCGAGCTGGCTGATCCGGAACAGGGGCTTGGCATCCGCACACTGCGCGAGGTGCTGGAAACAGGCGATGCCGCGCTCCATGTCCAATTGCCGGTGCCGGACAACTCGGACGCCATGGTGGCACTCAACAGCGCGATGATGACCGATGGTCTGGTGATCGAGGTTGCCGACGGTGCCGCACTCACCCGGCCCCTGCACGTCGTCCATATTGCCGGCGGTGCAACGCCCGCGGCGATGTTCACCCGCTCGATGCTGCGGCTGGGCGACGCTGCCAGCGCGACGCTGGTCGAGAGCTATATCGCGGCCGAGGGCGCCAAGGCCTATCAGGTCCATGATTCGCTGCTGCTTGGCATCGGCGACGGCGCGCGGCTCGACCATGTGCGACTGGTCGAAGACGGCCGCGAGGCCTTCAACATTTCCTCCTCGGTCGTGAGGCTGGGCGCCAAGGCCCATTTCAATACGTTCGGGATGACCAGTGGGTCGCATGTCAGCCGCTATCAGGCGGTCATTGCATTCGCCGGAGAGGACTCCCGGGTCGAGACCAATGGCGTCAATCTGCTCAACGGCCGCCAGCACGCCGACAGCACGCTGTTTCTCGATCATGCGGTGCCCAACTGCGCTAGCCGGGAAATTTTTCGCGCTGTCGTCGACGACCGCGGACATTCGGTGTTTCAGGGCCGCATCATCGTCAGGCCCAAGGCGCAAAAGACCGATGCCAAGATGATGACGCGGGCGCTGCTGTTGTCTGATGAGGCCGAGGCCGACAACAAGCCGGAACTGGAGATTTTCGCCGACGACGTCACCTGCGGCCATGGCGCGACCACCGGCGCGCTCGACGACAGCCTGTTGTTCTATCTGCGGGCGCGCGGCCTGTCCGAAAAGCAGGCCCAGGCGCTTTTGATCCAGGCGTTCGTCGGCGAGGCGATCGAGCAGATCGCCAGCGACGCGTTGCGCGAACTGGCAATATCCGCCGCCGAGCGCTGGCTGGCGGCACGGGGATGACCATGCATCCGGCAGTTCTGAACGGCTCCTACGACGTCGCCAGGGTGCGGGAAGATTTTCCCGCCCTGGCGCTCAAGGTCTATGGCAAGCCACTGGTCTATCTCGATAACGCCGCGTCGGCGCAAAAGCCGAATGCCGTGCTCGATCGAATGACCGAGGCCTACAGGAGCGAATACGCCAACGTGCATCGCGGGCTGCATTACCTCGCCAATGCGGCGACCGAAGCCTATGAAGGGGGCCGCGCCAAGGTTGCGGCATTTCTCAACGCCGGGCGCACTGAAGAAATCATCTTCACCCGCAACGCCACCGAGGCGATCAACCTTGTGGCATCGTCCTGGGGCGAGCCGAACATCAAGGCCGGCGACGAAATCGTGCTCTCGATCATGGAGCACCATTCCAATATCGTGCCCTGGCATTTCCTCAGGGAGCGGCACGGGGCCGTCATCAAATGGGCCGATGTCGACGACGACGGCAACTTCCTGATCGACGAATTCGAAAAGCTGCTGACCGATCGCACCAAACTGGTCGCGATCACGCAGATGTCGAATGCGCTCGGCACTTTGGTGCCGGTCAAGGACGTGGTGAGGCTCGCGCATGCCCGCGGCATCCCGGTGCTGGTCGACGGCAGCCAGGCCGCCGTCCATCTGGCGATCGATGTCAGGGATATCGACTGCGATTTCTACGTCTTCACCGGCCACAAACTGTATGGGCCTACCGGCATCGGCGTGCTTTACGCCAAGCACGCGCATCTGGTGGCGATGCGGCCATACAATGGCGGCGGCGAGATGATCCGCGAGGTCGCGCGGGACTGGGTCACCTATGGCGATCCCCCGCACAAATTCGAAGCGGGGACGCCGGCGATCGTCGAGGCGGTGGGGCTGGGGGCTGCGATCGATTACGTCAATTCGATCGGCAAGCAGCGTATCGCCGCACACGAGCATGACCTGTTGAACTATGCCGAGGCACGCTTGCGCGAAATCAATTCGCTGCGCCTGATCGGCAATGCGAAAGCCAAGGGACCGGTGATCTCCTTCGAGATGAAGGGCGCGCATCCCCACGATGTCGCCACCGTGATCGACCGCCAGGGCATCGCGGTGCGCGCCGGTACCCATTGCGTGATGCCGCTTTTAGAGCGGTTCAATGTGACGGCCACCTGCCGGGCCTCGTTCGCGATGTATAATACCAGGGACGAAGTCGACCATCTGGTGCAGGCGCTGATCAAGGCGCGGGAATTATTCTCATGACCGATACCATCGAAGCCAAGACCAGCAACATGCAAACCCATTCGGCGCTGCCGCCGGAGGAAACCGAGCGGTTGGGGACCGAGATTGTCGCCGCGCTGAAGACGGTATTCGATCCGGAAATCCCCGCCGATATCTATGAGCTCGGCCTGATCTACAAGGTCGACATCAAGGACGACCGCACCGTCGACGTCGAGATGACGCTGACGACGCCGAACTGTCCGGCGGCCGGGGAATTGCCCACCATGGTCGAGAACGCGGTCGCCAGCGTTCCCGGCGTCGGCGTGGTCAATGTCAATCTGGTCTGGGATCCGGCGTGGACGCCGGACCGGATGACCGACGAGGCGCGCCTCGTACTGAATATGTGGTGATGCGTTAGTGGATTGGGACTTAACTTGCTCACGGAAATTGGCCGGCATTGATTTGCCGCGGGGATTGACCACATGACGGATATGACATCTGCCTCTCCGATGCCGGCTTCGAAGCCGAAGCCGCGACCCCGCCCGCAGGTCATGAAACTGACCGAAGCCGCGGCGCTGCGGATTGCCGAACTCACAAAACGTGCCGATTCCGAAATCGTCGGCTTGCGGGTCGGGATCAAGAATGGCGGCTGCGCCGGCCAATCCTATACGGTCGAATATGCCCACGATGTCCGCCCCACCGACGAAGTCGTCGAGGACAAGGGGGTGAAGATCTTGGTCGATCCCAAGGCCGTGCTGTTCCTGCTTGGCACCGAGATGGACTACAAGGCCGACAAGATGTCGGCCCAGTTCATCTTCAACAATCCGAACCAGACCGGTGCCTGCGGTTGCGGCGAATCGGTGCAGCTGACCGCTGCCAAGATCGACGGTTAGTATCGTGCCCGGGACCCGGCGCAGCGTGCTGCACGCCGTACCGCCAGGGCCGACGGAATACAAAGGTGCCCCGGCCCCGCCCCGTAACACGCCGCAGAGCCTGGCATCCGGGGCAACGGTTTCACCGCAACAACCGCATTTCTCGCCGCCGCCATGGACCGCGATTTCCTGATCGACCTGTTTTCCGATTTCGGCCCGGTGACGATCCGCCCGATGTTTTCGGGCTTCGGGATTTCCGCTGACGGCACCAACTTCGCCATGGCGCTGAGCGCCGGACTTTATTTCCGCGCCGACGAGCAAAGCATTCCGCAGTTCGAGGCGGAAGGCTCAAAACCGTTTCAGTACCAGACCCGGGACAAGACCGTCACGGTTGGCTCCTACTGGCAATTGCCGGCGCGGCTGTTTGACGATCCGGAGGAGTTGGCCGGCTGGGCGAGGGCGGCACTGGCGGCGGCGCAGCGCGCGGCGCTGCGCAAGCCCTCGAAGGCCCCCAAGCGTTCCAAGGTCAAGCCTGCCGAGGCCAAGGCGGCGCGGGCCAAAAAAGCCAAAGAGGCACCAAGGGCGAAGAAGACAACCAGCAAAGCCAAGCCACGGGTCGTCGTCGCCAGACGCTCGCCGGTGTAGCTGCGTTGCGCTTCACGCCACCTGGCTGTGGGTCTCGGCGGCGTATTCCGGGTCTACCTCGCAGATGACGCGGTTGCGGCCGTTTCGCTTGGCCGCATAAAGGCAGGCGTCGGCGCGTTCGATCAGCGAGTCGGTATCGTCGCCAGGCTTGAGCATGGAAACGCCGACCGAGATCGTAACCCGGCCGAGAATTTCGCCGGTGGATTTTTTCTTCAATTCCTTGGCCATGACCGCGCGGCGGATGTGATCGGCGACCGTCAGCGCCTGGCGCAGTGCGGTGTTGGGCAGCACCACCGCGAATTCCTCGCCGCCGTAGCGCGCAGTGATGTCCTGGCCCTTGATGGTCTGCTTGAGCGACATGCCTACCAGCCGCAGCACCTGGTCGCCGGTGAGGTGGCCGTAGGAGTCGTTGAATGACTTGAAGTGATCGATGTCGAACATCAGGAGCGAGAGCGGATCGCCGTTCGCGAGGGCATTCTGCACCGCTGCATCGATCGAACGATCGAAATATTTGCGGTTGCCGAGGCCGGTGAGGGGATCGGTCAGGCTTTCGGCCCTGATTGCCTCCAGGCTCTGCTGCAGATTGCTGATCTCCGATTTCGACAGCGTGAGCCGGTCTTCGAGCGCCTTGTTGGTTTCGCGCATCTCTCGGGTCGACTTGACCAGGCCCTCGACGATCGCCTTGACCTGATCCCGGTTTCGCGCGGCCGAGAGTTTCTTGCTGGCGCCCGACAGGCTGTCGTCGTAGCTCGCCGACATGCCAAGGGCGTCGCTGATCAGGGTCATGACGTCGTCGATTTCCCCGATCACGCGCGCGCCGACCTTGTCGATGCGGTCGGTGGTCTTGATCTGCGAAAGATAGGTTTCGTAGATCTGCTCGAGATCGGCCTCGGTCAGCCTGCCGTTGCGTGCCAGTGTTTCGTTGATGATCTTGTTGAGCGGCGAGTTGTAGCCGGTCGCATAGACGTACCAGATTTCATAATTGCGGGGGACAGCGGTTTGCCGGAGCGATTTGATCTGGCCAAGCGCTACCTCGGCGAACGCCATCGTGCGTTCATGTTCATCGAGCAACTTGATCACTGATCATGTCCCCAGACTCGCGGGCATCCTGCCCGTCGTCTCAACCGCAATACTTAAAAATATCGCGATCAAGTTAATGGAGGAGAATGAACGACCGGTAAACGGGGGGTCCGCGCCAACCTGCCGGACCGGCGCCGTGATATTTCGGCACCGGTGAAGTCAGACCCTGGCGCGAACAGGTCGCAACAGGAACGCCGGCAGATGCGAGTGATCGGCGGGCTCGGAAGCCGGATCGCGGGGAGCCTGCGGCGCTTCGGCGCGCCCAATCGAAGGCGTGCGCGAGGCCGGAGCGGGAACCGGCGGCGTGAAGGCAGCCACAGGCGCCTGCGGCTCGGGAGCGCGACCGCCACCACCTCCGCGCCGCGGGCCGCGCTCTCGGCGCGGCTTGCGGCCCTCGTGGGAACCTTCCCGTGTGCTTTCCCTGCTGGCTTCGCGGCCGCGCGAATGGCGCGACGCCTCGGGTTCGCCGCTGGACGGCGCCGCGGCGCCGTCGACCGTTCGCGGCTCGACACCGCTGTCGATGCGGGGAATGGTTTGCCCGATCAGCTTTTCGATCGCGACCATCGATTTCTGATCGAGCGGCGTGACGATCGAGATCGCGGTGCCGGCGCGGCCGGCGCGGCCGGTGCGACCGATCCTGTGGACATAGTCGTCGGCATGATGCGGTACATCGAAATTGAAGACATGGCTGGTGGCGGGAATGTCGAGGCCGCGGGCGGCGACGTCGGAAGCCACCAGCAGCGGAATCTCGCCCTTGCGGAATTGATCAAGCGCGGCCGTGCGGGCCGACTGGTCCATGTCGCCGTGCAGGGCGCCGACGCTGAAGCCGTGCTTCTGCAGCGATTTGTAGAGTAGCGCCACTTCGCGCTTGCGGTTGCAGAAGATGATCGCATTCTGCAGATCCTTGGCATCGTGCAGCAGCCGGCGCAGCGTCTCGCGCTTCTCATGCGGTTCGCGGCCGACCGCGACCTGAAACTGGGATACCCCCACCGCTGTCGTCGCGGGCCTGGAAACCTCGATCTTCTCGGGATTGTGCAGGAAGGTTTCGGTGATGCGGCGGATTTCGGCCGGCATCGTCGCGGTGAAGAACAGCGTTTGCCGGGTGAAGGGGATCATCTTGCAGATGCGCTCAATATCCGGAATGAAACCCATGTCGAGCATGCGGTCGGCTTCATCGATCACCAGAAGCTCAACCCCGGTGAGCAACAGCCCGCCGCGCTCGGTATGGTCGAGCAACCGGCCAGGCGTCGCAATCAGCACGTCGACGCCGCGCGTCAGTTTGGTGTCCTGGTCGCCGAAAGAGACCCCGCCAATCAGGAGCGCGACGTTGAGTTTCTGGCCGGCGCCGTATTTGTCGAAGCTTTCCTTGACCTGGGCGGCGAGTTCGCGCGTCGGCTCGAGGATCAGGGTGCGCGGCATGCGGGCTCGGGCGCGGCCCTTTTCCAGCATGGTCAGCATGGGAAGGACGAAGGCCGCGGTCTTGCCGGTGCCGGTCTGGGCGATGCCGAGAACGTCTCGGCGGGCCAGAACATGGGGAATCGCCTGTTCCTGGATGGGAGTAGGGGTGGTGTAGCCGGTGGCCGCAACGGCGGCGAGCACCTTGTCGGACAAACCGAGATGGGAAAAAGACATTGAGCCTCTGGTAGATACCGCCGCTTGGAATCTCAGAAAAAGCTGTCGCGCTCAACCCCGGAACGGCACGCAGATTTGCACGGGATTTTCGGATACGCAGACAGGCGGCTTACCAAGGTATCGCGTTTCGATACCGGGCCGCGTCGAGGCGGAACATAGGGGCGAATTGGCGGAAGTCAATGGAGCAGGTCCCGGAAGCACCGAAAAAGCTTAATGTTTTTGCAAATCGTCCTGATGATGCGGGCTGTTGCCTTCGGCTTGCCCCGGGCCGCGACCGCCGGCAGGCGACCGCGGCCCACAATCCATGGACGGAAGCTAGGTGCCGGCGTCGGCAAGCAGCGGTGATTCCTGCGCCGACTGACGATTTTTGTCCTCCGCTGGCGCCGGTCGTTACGCTGGCCGCCCGGCAACTCGCCGCTGGCGCCATATGCGATACTGCTGAAGCTGCTCCCCCGAGCCGGAACTGGAACTACGGCAGATGGCGCAGCATTGAACCGGCGGCGTGGCGGTGCCGCCGACGGCAGGAGCCAGCGCATGAGCGTCGGTCGATGGCGCATGCAAGGCGGGGAATGGCACAGGAAAATCACGATGATCCATTGGCGGTCGTTCGGATCCGGCAGGTGCGCATCGAAAGCGCGGTTCCGGACGGCGGTCTTGAAAATGCTACCCTGATCTCAGGGCCCCAGCGCCATTGCCGATGGCGTGTAGTCTTATGAATCTTGCATCGTCGACTGGAGATCGGGATTTTCCGGCGCTGGGCGGCCGATAAAAGGAGCCAGATCATGGACGCGGGTTTTACTCCAGAACGGCCGTCGCAGCGCCGGATCGATACGCGATGCTGCATCGTCGGCGGCGGTCCGGCCGGCATGATGCTGGGCTATCTGCTGGGCCGGGCCGGCATCGAGACAGTGGTACTGGAGAAGCACGCCGACTTTTTTCGGGATTTTCGCGGCGATACCGTGCATCCCTCGACGCTGCAGGTGATGGACGAACTCGGCCTGATCGACGGGTTTCTGAAGATTCCGCACCAGCGCTTGCAGAAGATGGACGGCGAATTCGGCGGCACGTCGATCCGTATCGCGGACCTCAGCCGGCTCAAGGCAAAATACCCGTTCATTGCCTTCATGCCGCAATGGGATTTTCTCAATTTCCTGCGCGACAGCGCCGCCGGGTTTGCGTCGCTCAAGGTCATGATGAATGCGGAAGCGACTGATCTGATCTGGTCGGGCGATGCGGTGGCGGGCGTGCGGACCGATACGCCGCAGGGACCGGTCGAAATCCGCGCTGATCTGACTGTCGGCTGTGACGGCCGGCATTCGCTGGTGCGCCAGCGCGCCGATCTCGCGGTCGAGGAAATCGGCGCGCCGATGGACGTGCTGTGGTTTCGCGCCGGCCGACATCCGGACGAGACCGAAAACCTGTTTGCCCGCCTAGAGGCCGGCAAGATGCTGGTGACGTTCGATCGCGGCGATTACTGGCAATGCGCCTATGTGATCGGCAAGGGAAAATACGATGCGGTGAAGGTGCGCGGGCTGGATGCGTTCCGCGACGATGTCGTCGGCATGGCGCCGATCCTGAAATCCGGGATCTCCGATGTGAAGACGTGGGACGATGTGAAGCTGCTCACGGTGGCGATCAACCGGTTGCGGCGCTGGACGCTGCCCGGGCTGCTCTGTATCGGCGACGCCGCGCACGCGATGTCGCCGATCGGCGGCGTCGGCGTCAACCTGGCGGTGCAGGATGCGGTCGCCACCGCCAACTTACTGGCGGCCAGGCTGGCCGATGGCTGTCCGCCCGAACGGCAGCTCGATGCGGTTCGGCGCCGCCGGGAATTTCCGGTGCGAATGACGCAGGCTGTGCAGGTCCTGGTTCAGAATAATGTCGTCAGCGCCGCGCTCAAGCCGGGCGACAGACCGCTCCGGGTTCCGCTGCTGGCGCGCGTCATCAATGCGCTGCCATGGCTGCAGGGCATCACCGCGCGCTTCGTCGCGCTTGGCGTGCGTCCTGAACATGTGCAGTCGCCTGCGTCTGCCGGCGGGCCGAATTAGCCCGACAGAGAAGCCACGGGAAAATTCCGGGGCGGAGGCTTGGCGGACTTTGACGAAAGGCTATCGGTTGCGCTGTCGTTGCTGTCATCCGGACGCAGGAGATTGAGCTGGAGCCTGCCCGATCAGCGCTTGCCCTGCCAGACCAGGACCAGGCCGCAAGCGGCCAGCGCGGCGCCGTACCAGGCCCATTGTATCTGGCTGATCATGAAGCTCGACTGCGGCCAGGCGATCACGCCGGTGCCTTGGCCGATCCAGAGCAGCCCGAGGGCGATGGCGAGCGATCCCGCGATCAGAAGCCATTTGCGCATGATTTTGCCTCCGCCAATGCTCCGGCGTTCGCCAATGCCCCGGCGGCTATCGGCCAAGGCGTGCCACGATGGCCAGAGTGGGGCGTGAACTCAGCGAGGGCAACAGCTGCCATGACGAAACTACGCGGCTCCGGCAAAATAGGACACGAAAAAGCCCCGGCGATGCCGGGGCTATGTAAACTTAACAGCTGGAAGCGGAGATCAGTACTTCGCGACCACCGGTCCGGTCCAGTTGAAGCGGTAGACCAGCGAGGTGCTGACCGTCTGGACGATCGGGCTGAAGGTCACCCCGAACGGCGTTACCACGCCACCCAAGGTCGATTCCGCCAGAGTGGCCTTGCCGTATTCGGCGACACGATATTCGGTTTTCATGAACCAGCCGGGGCTCGAACCAAACAGATTGAGCTGATTTTCGACGCCGCCGCCAGCGAACCAGCCGTTTCGGGTGAAAGACGGGGTGGTCGAGAACGCCGTGCCGGTGAAGTTGTTAGCCAAGGTCGCACCGGAGAAATTCGCGCCGCTGTAGCCGCCATTGACATAGGAGAGCACAGTCGGGGCGACCAATAGACCAACGCGAGCGCCGACGGCCCAATTGGTGCGGTCGCTTTCGCGGCCGGAAAGCAGGAAGGCCTGATCCTGGATGGTTCCCCTGATGCTGCCGAACTGCCCATCGGCGAAAACGCCGAAAACCGCGGCCGCATTGAATACCGGCGCGTTGAATTGCCAATCGTAACCGCCGCCGACCGTCCCGAAGTAGCCGTCACCGCCCATCTTCTGAGTGTTGGAAAGGCCAAATCCGGTGGGCACGACTACCGAGGCGTTGTTGGCGTCCCACAAGCCGTAGCCGCCACCGCCAAAGAGGTAGAAGCCGGTCCAGCTCGGTGTCGGGACCATGGCAGGGGCCTTGGTGTAGGTGCGGGCCGGAAGATCCGCCGCGACGGCCGATCCGGTGAAGGCTGCGACCGCGGTCAGGGCGAGCAATAATTTTTTCATCTTCAATTCCTCGTTGGGCGTTCGCGCCCGATCGCATCACGGAGATAAGGGACAGGGCGACCCGAATCTCGAAACCACTGGCCACATTTATACCCGCTTCTGCGCAAAATGCTGTTGCCGGGTAGGCACACCTAGCGGAAAACGGTTGTACCTCGAATTTACCGATGTGGCCCGAGGGCGAGCGTGGGACAGAGTTTAAATATAATAGTTTCAATGACTTGGATGCGATGCGGGCAGCTTGGTCCAGTTCATAGAACCGCGATCATCCCCTAGCCTGGAGCAGGTTTTGCCGACGTGTGGCCCGTAGACGGCTATTTTGCGGCCGACTCAGCAATGCGGAGCCGGCAAGGCCCCGGCGGCCGCTGCCGGAAGCCACGGCGCCGAGCCTATACGTCGAGCAAATCGTCGCGGGCGAACTCGGCCTTGTCGGAAATGAATGCAAACCGCGCTTCGGCCTTGGTACCCATCAACCGCTCGACAGAATCGGCGGTGCCCTCGCGGTCGTCGGCCAACAGCACCACGCGCAGCATGGTGCGCTTGGCCGGGTCCATGGTGGTTTCCTTCAACTGCGCCGGCATCATTTCACCGAGACCCTTGAAGCGGCCGACATCGACCTTGGCGTTGGCGTTGAATTCGCTCTTCAGCAGTTCGTTCTTGTGGGCCTCGTCGCGGGCGTAGACCGTCTTGCTGCCGTGGGTGAGGCGGTAGAGCGGCGGCACCGCCAGATAGAGATGGCCCTCGTCGATCAGCCGCGGCGTCTGCCGGTAGAAGAACGTGATCAGCAGCGAGGCGATATGGGCGCCGTCGACGTCGGCGTCGGTCATGATGATGATGCGCGAGTAGCGCAGATCCTCTTCGCGATAATGGGGACCGATGCCGCAGCCGATCGCCTGCATCAGGTCGGCGAGTTGGGCGTTGGCGGTGAGCTTGTCCTTGGTCGCAGAGGCGACGTTGAGGATCTTGCCGCGCAGCGGCAGGATGGCCTGGGTCTTGCGGTCGCGCGCCTGCTTGGCGCTGCCGCCGGCGCTGTCGCCCTCGACGATGAACAGCTCCGAGCCTTCGGACGCGGTGTTGGTGCAGTCGGCGAGCTTGCCGGGCAGGCGCAGCTTGCGCACCGCGGTCTTGCGCGAGATTTCCTTTTCCTGGCGGCGGCGCAGCCGCTCGTCGGCGCGCTCGACCACGAATTCCAGCAGCTTGTTGGCCTGGACCGGATTGCCGGACAGCCAGTGGTCGAACGGGTCCTTGATGGCCTGCTCGACAATGCGCTGCGCTTCCGCGGTGGCCAGGCGATCCTTGGTCTGGCCCTGGAATTCCGGTTCGCGCACGAACACCGACAGCATGACCGCGGCGCCTACCATCACGTCTTCGGAGACGATGCTGGCGGCACGCTTGCCCTGTCCGACGCGTTCGGCGTGATCCTTCAGTCCGCGCAGCAGAGCGCTGCGCATGCCGGATTCGTGGGTGCCGCCGTCGGCGGTCGGCACCGTGTTGCAATAGGAGGACAGAAACCCGTCGGCGTCCGCGGTCCAGGCCACCGCCCATTCGCAGGCGCCGTGGGCGCCGACACGGCCGGATCTGCCGGAAAATATATCCGGATGCACCAGGGTGTCGGCATGAACGGCGGCGGCGAGATAGTCCTTCAATCCACCGGCGAAGTGAAAGGTGTCCTCGGCCGGCACATCGTCAAGACCCTTCAGCAATTCCGGATCGCAGCGCCAGCGGATCTCGACGCCGCCGAACAGGTAGGCCTTGGAGCGGGCCATCTTGAACAGCCGCTGCGGCTTGAAGGCGGCCTTGGCGCCGAAAATCTCAGTGTCGGGCCGAAAGCGGATCCTGGTGCCGCGGCGGTTGTTGACCTTGCCGAGGTCCTCGAGCTTGCCCTTGGGGTGGCCGCGCTCGAAAGTCATGCGATAGAGTTTCTGGCTGCGGGCGACTTCGACCTCGAGCCGCGAGGACAGCGCGTTGACCACCGACACGCCGACGCCGTGCAGGCCGCCCGACGTCTCGTAGACCTTGGAGTCGAATTTGCCGCCGGAATGCAGCGTGCACATGATGACTTCCAGCGCGGATTTTTTCGGAAACTTCGGGTGCGGATCGACCGGAATGCCGCGGCCGTTATCGGTAACGGTGAGGAAGCCGTCGGCGCCGAGTTCGACTTCGATGAAGGAGGCGTGTCCCGCCAGGGCCTCGTCCATGGCATTGTCGATGACTTCGGCGAACAGATGATGCAGCGCCTTTTCGTCGGTGCCCCCGATATACATGCCGGGCCGGCGGCGCACCGGCTCGAGGCCCTCGAGCACCTCGATGTCGGCGGCGGTGTAGCCGGCCTCGGCGCTCAGGGCGCGCGATGCGACCTTGAGCGAGGCGCGGGCCTTCGGCTCGTTGACCCCGAACAGGTCGCTCGTTGCCTTTGGTTTAGTATTTGATTTCAATGGCTTGGGCATGGTTCTTTATGTGTTCGCGCGGCGCGGCGCCACGAATCGTTTTCCTGACTATGCCATGGTTGGGCTGCAAATGTGACGGCAGCAGACCGCCGATGATGTGGGGATAGCCTCACGCAGCATCCCCGGCTTTGTGACTTGATGTCACGGAAGCGGCTGGCTTACCTCTCGCCGGAACGAACATGACAAGATTCGAAGCCTCGAAGGGGGCCGCGGAAGGGCGATCGGGTATGGAAGATTTTGCGCGCGCGCTGGCCGACTTCGTGCGCGACCACGGGGCCTGGGCGGCTCCGATCGTGTTGCTGCTGGCGTTCGGGGAATCGCTCGCCTTCATCTCGCTGCTGATCCCGGCCTGGGGCGCGCTGGTCGCAATCGGCGCACTGATCGGAGCCAGCGGCATCAGCTTCTGGCCGGTCTGGATCGCCGGCGGGATCGGGGCAGCCCTCGGCGACTGGATCTCCTACTGGTTCGGCTTTAAATACAAGGAACACGTCGCGCAGATGTGGCCGCTGTCGCGTTATCCGGAAATCCTGCCGCGCGGCGAGGCCTTCGTGAAAAACTGGGGTGTTCCCAGCATATTCATCGGCCGATTTTTCGGTCCATTGCGGGCCTCGGTACCGCTCGCCGCCGGAATCTTCGAGATGCACTATTGGCGCTTCCAGGTCGCCAATTTCGTCTCCGCCCTGGTCTGGTCGGCTGCGCTTCTGCTGTTCGGCGACGTGATCGGCCTGTTCGCCGAATGGCTTTGGCGCACGGTCTGACCGGCCGGTCTGCAATAAGCCGTCGAAGCGGGGTGGCCTGCTCGAGGCGGCGCCGCAATCGCATCCTTGTTATTTCGAAGTGACAAAAACGCTGGTAACAGTGGCCGCACAAGAAGCCGCAGAAGCGGGGCGCGCAACGCCCGCAAAACGCATCTCATTGGAGGATACCAGCATGAAACTGACACGACGTCATGCGCTCGCCGGGGCCGCCGCGATCTCGGCCACACCGTTCCTGCCGTCGATGCCGGCGGGGGCGGCCGCACCGGTTGCCGACAAGCAGGCCCCGGGCTTCTACCGCTACAAGGTCGGTGACATCCAGGTCACCGTGGTCTCCGACGGCCGATTTACCTTCCCGCTGGAAGACTCCTTCATCACCAATGCCAAAAAGGAAGAGGTCAATGCCGCTTTGGAGAAGGCTTTCCTGCCGCGCGACATGTTCACGATCTATTTCGCGCCGCTGGTGATCAATACCGGCGGCAAGCTCGTCGTGGTCGACACCGGCAACGGCGCGGTGGCCAACGTCAACAGCAAGGGGGCCAACGGCCAGTTCACCGCCAACATGGCTGCCGCCGGCCTCGATCCCAAGGCGGTCGACATGGTGGTGATCTCGCACTTCCATACCGATCACGTCAACGGCCTGCTCGCGGCCGACGGCAGTCCTGCATTTCCGAACGCCGAGGTGCTGGTGCCCGCCACCGAATGGAAATTCTGGATGGACGACGGCGAGATGAGCCGCGCCCCGGCCGGCCGCATGCAGAGCCTGTTCAAGAACAACCGCAACATCTTCGAGGCCGGTCTCAAGAAGAAGGTCACGCCCTACGAGTGGGGGAGGGAGGTGGCGCCGGGACTGCTCGCGGTCGAATCCGTCGGCCATACGCCGGGCCACACCTCCTATGTGCTGTCGTCGGGATCGGGCAAGGTGTTCATCCAGTCGGACGTGACCAATAATCCGAATCCGTTCGCGACCAATCCTGGCTGGCATGCGTTCTTCGATCAGGACGGCGACGTCGCCGAGAAGACACGCCGCAGGGTCTACGACATGGTGGTGGCCGAGAAGCTTCAGGTGCAGGGCTTCCACTATCCGTTCCCGGGTCTCGGCCACGTCGAAAAGGACGGCAGCGGCTACCGGGTGATACCGGCGCCCTGGAATCCGGCGATCTAGAATCTTGACGAAAACCGGGCGCGGCCCTATAGCCGCGTCCATGATCAACGCCGCGACCATTGTCTTTGTTCGCCGCCGCCGTACCTCAGCGGTGCGGGCGGAACTCGGCGTTTAAAGGTCGTCGCCTCTGCCGCCGGATCCGGTCCCGCGGCATCTTCCTTTCCCTGCAGCGCGATCCGATACGACGGCTCCTATGCCAAGCGGGAGTTTGAAATGTATACGCCTCCGATGTTCAAGACCGATCGCGCCGCGAGCCTCGGCTTCGCGCAGGCACGCGGATTCGGCACGGTCTGCGCCTGGGATGGCGCCCGGCCGATCGCTTCGTCGCTGCCATTTTGTCTCGGCTATGCCGATGACGGGACCCCGCAGGCGGCATTTCACGTCGCCCGCGGCAATGCGCTGGCCGGACTAGCGGACGGCAAGTCCTGCTGGCTGATGACGGTGAGCGGCGCCGATGCCTATGTTTCTCCCGACTGGTACGCATCGGCGGACCAGGTGCCGACCTGGCTTTATCAGGCAGTGCATCTCACCGGCCCCGTGCGCAGATTGTCCGACAGCGAAATCGGTCCGCATCTCGATGCGCTCAGCGCCAAATTCGAGAACTGGCTGGCGCCGAAACCACCCTGGCTGTCGTCAAAGATGACGGCAGGGCGACTGGAAGCGATGAAGCAAGCGATTGTAGGTCTGGTGATGACGGTTGAGGACGTCGAGGGCAGCCTCAAGCTGAACCAGCACAAATCCGACGCCGACTACGCGGCGATCGCCGCCGCAATGTTGCAGCAGGATGACGAAGCCGCGCAAACGATTGGAAAGCGGATGGTCGCGCTGCGGCCGCAGTTGGACTACAGATCATCGGAAGCCGTGCTTATATCCAGCGATAGAAGGAACGCGCCATGACCCTCTCCGACACCAGGCAGCCGAAAGGCCAATCCCTTACCGCCGGCGCCTCCGTCCGGCCCACGGTGTTTGTTGACGGTGCGGCGGGAACGACCGGTCTCGAAATTCGCGAGCGCCTCAACTCGCAGAACGACGTCGCGCTCAGGAGCATTGCCGAGGAAAGTCGCAAGGATGCAGGGGCCAAGCGCGCGTTGATGGAGGAAGTGGATATCGTCATCCTTTGCTTGCCGGATGAAGCCGCGCGTGAAACCGTCGCGCTGATTGACAGCATCGGTGCCGCAGCGCCCAAGGTGCTTGACGCCTCGACGGCGTTTCGCGTCGCCGCCGACTGGACCTACGGTTTCCCGGAACTGGCGCCGGATCAGGCGAACAAGATCCGGGCGGCACGGAAAGTCTCAAACCCCGGCTGCTATCCGACCGGCGCGGTGTCGCTGCTGCGACCGCTGGTGGACGCCGGAATAGTGCCGCCGGACTACCCGATCACCATCAATGCGGTGAGCGGCTATTCCGGAGGCGGCAAGTCCTTGATCGCAAGTTTCGAAGCCGGCACGGCGCCAGCCTTCGAACTGTATGGCCTTGGCTTCGAGCACAAGCATTTGCCGGAAACGCAGCTTTACTCGAATCTCGTGCGCCGGCCGATCTTTGTACCGTCGGTCGGCAACTACCGGCAGGGCATGCTGGTCTCGGTCCCTCTGCATCTCGACACGCTTCCGGGCAAGCCCGATGGCGCCGACCTGCATGCCGCGTTGGCCAAGCGTTATGCCGGCAGCACCTATGTCTCGGTGCAGCCGCTCGACAACGCGGCTGCAAGGAACGGTCGCATCGAACCCGAGGCGCTCAACCAGACCAACATGCTTGAACTTTATGTGTTTGCGAGCCACCAATACCCTCAGGCGGTTCTGGTCGCGCGTCTCGACAATCTGGGCAAAGGCGCCTCAGGCGCTGCAATACAGAACATGCGTCTGATGCTGGGCTTTGCTGATGCCTAGCCGTCAATCCGCATCCAACGACAGGCTGTAATCGTTCTTGAGGCCGGGATCCTGGCCGGCCTTCTCCAGCACGCAGTTGCCGACCACGAGCATGTCGAGTTCGTTGCCCATGAAGCAACGGAAGGCGTCTTCAGGCGTGCAGACGATCGGTTCGCCGCGAACATTGAAGCTGGTGTTGACAAGCACCGGACAGCCGGTCCGCGCCTTGAACCGGCTGAGCAGCGCGTAAAACAGCGGATTGGTGTCGCCATGCACGGTCTGGATGCGGGCGGAATAATCGACATGGGTCACGGCCGGAATCTCGCGAGCGCGGCACATTGAGCTTGTCGATGCCGAACAGCGCCTGTTCCTCCGCGCGTCATGCGGCGATCGCTGTCGACGTCGACGACATCGGCGACGAGCAGCATATAGGGGCTGTCGGCAGTCGAGATCGAACCATTCCGCGACGTCTTCGCGCAGCACCGACGGGCGCGAAGGGGCGGAAGCTCTCGCGGTATTTCACCTTGAGATTGAGGGTCTTCTGCATGGTCGGGCGAGCGCGGATCGCCAAGGATCGAGCGCGCGCCCAAGCGCGCGCGGGCCGAACTCCATGCGGCCCTGGAACCAGCCGACCGCCTTGCCGTCCGCGAGCGCCTCGGCGGTGTTTTCGATCAGGTCGCTCGTCGTCGACGACGGCGAAGCTCGCGCCCGCGGCCGTCAGCCGCCGCTCGATATCGGCTTGCGCGATAGCCCGGCCCGAGAAAGGAGCCGTGCATGGCATCGCCTGCGCGCGCTGACCGCGCGCGGCTGATCCTTGCATCATGTGATAGGCCGCGAGCGCCGCGCCAAGGGCGCCGCCGGCGTCGCCCGCGGCCGGCTGAATCCAGATGTCGTCGAAGCGCCCGTCGCGCAGGATCTTGCCATTGGCGACGCAATTGAGCGCGACGCCGCCGGCGAGGCAGAGATTGCGCGTGCCGGTCTCGTCGGCGAGCGCCGCGCGTCAAGCCGCAGCACCACCTCCTCCAGCACCGCCTGGATCGAGGCGGCGAGATCCATGTGACAGCTGGGTCAGCAGCTGCTCCGGGCTTGCGCGCGCGGCCCGCCGAACAGCGCGTCGAAGCGCGCGTTGGTCATGGTGAAACCGGTGCAGTAGTCGAAATAATCGCATGTTCGAGCCGGAACGAGCCGTCCGGCTTGAGGTCGATCAGGTGATCGAGGATCAAGTCGGCGAAATCTCGGCTCGCCGTAGGGCGCTAGGCCCATCACCTTGTATTCGCCCGAGTTGACCTTGAAGCCGGTGTAATAGGTAAGCGCCGAATAGAGCAGGCCGAGCGAATGCGGAAAATGGATTTCCTTGGAAGATTTCGAGGCGGTTGCCGTCGCCGACGGCCGCCGAGGTGGTCGCCCATTCGCCGACGCCGTCCATGGTCAGCACCAGCCGCGCTCTGCGAACGGCGAGGGATAAAACGCCGAGGCCGCGTGGCTCATATGGTGCTCGCGAGAACAGGAGCCGGCTCTTGTCGACAATGCGCCGGAGCAATCTGCTTCAGTTCATCGCGCAGCAGGTTCTTCTGAAACAGCTTTTCGCCGCATCCAGAGCGGCATCGCCATCCGGAACGACGCGGAAGCCGCGCGGCGCGAACGCGAGATAGGTCTCGAGCAGACGCTCGAATTTGAGGAACGGCTTGTCGTAGAAGACGACATGATCGATCTGCGTCGAGGCTGACGCCGGCTTCCTCGAGACAATAGGCGATGGCATGGTGCGGGAAAGCGAGGCGTCGTGCTTCGTGCGCGTAAAGCGCTCTTCCTGCGCGGCGGCGAGGATTTCGCCTCGCGGTCGATCAGCGCCGCGGCGCTGTCGTGGTAGAAGGCCGAAATGCCCAGGATTCGCATCGCGCCGTTCAGAACAGAGTGTAGATGAACGGGGCTATCACCGAACCTTTGGTCAGTACAACGAGCCCGCCAAAGATCACCATCATCGCCATCATCGGCAACAACCAGAATTTCTTCCGCACCCGCATAAAGCGCCAAAGCTCAGCTAAAAAATCCATGGGTTAACCTGATATGTCTTGCCCTGAAACATTGCCCTAGAACTGGTCTTTCATGGTCTCCGGCGAGGGTCCGGGAGGTTGCCGCACCATCCAGTAGCTGTCGACGTCGGGCTGCCGCTTGAGCCGCAAAAGATCTTTCCCCCGCATCCGCATTACCAGACCGGTCGGAAGAACGGCGCCGTAGAACAGCAGGGCCATCACGATCGGGCTGAGCAGTCGGTGCAGCAGCAATCCGAACCTTAGCCACAGCTGGTTGAGCGGATTGAGGATTGCAGGGCGAAGCAGCGCCGCAGCCAGCAGAACTGCCGCCGCCGCGGCTGTCCATGGCCAGGCCCGGCCCGAATGCCATGCATTCGACAAGCTCAGAAGCGCCATCGCAGCCGCCATCACCAAGCCGAACGTGCGATCGGAACCGGGCGCGACCTTTTCGTCTCGAAGGAAAACCTCGTGGGTCGACTGTTTCATGATTGAGCCGCGGCCAACAACCATCCGGGCGTGCCATTGAGGCTACACCGAAGAGGAAATCGCACGTTTTAGTATACTCGCTAGCTTTTAAGCTTTGCAGTCTTTGATGGAAAGCCGGAAAAACACCGCTGCCACCTCAGTTTTCCTCAAAGCCGCGTTCATTCAACCTTTCGTCAAGATCAGGAAAAATGTTCGATTATCTCACCCTGCGAAGAATTTTGCTGGGCGCCGGCCTGTTTGTCTATTGCCTGGCACTTTTTCTGGCTTTCGATTTCGCCTATTCGTTTTTTACCGGCGGCGTGGAAAAGCAGCGCTCGGCGCGGATTGCCAACGCCGTCTATGACCATGGGCTGGCCGCGAAATTCGACGGTTATGACAGCTGGGGCGGGGTACGGTACCGGCTGGTCACCGACAGCCTTGGATTTAAGGACGCTTCGGTTCGCGACGTGACAATGAAGCCGATATCGCGGCGAATTCTGCTGATCGGCGATTTCTTCACCGAGGGGATCGGGATGGGTTTCGATGAACTCGTTCGCCGGCATGCTCTTTCGCGCCGGGCAGGAACGTCGCGAAAGGATCGAGTTTCTCAATGCCGGAGTGGCCTCATACTCTCCGACCATCTACTACCGGAAGATCCAGTATCTTCTCGATCGCGGACTGCAGTTCGATGAAGTCGTGGTGTTTTCGGACAGCTCCGACGTGATGGACGAAGCCACCTCCTATTTCTGCATCGACGACAATCCGGATTACCGGGCGCATTGCACGGCTGCCGAGGGCTCGCAGCAAACGGCGGCATCGCCGCCGAGGCGAGGGGATTTCCTGGTCGAGCATTTCGTGGTGACGAGCCGGCTGCAGATCTACCTCAAGCGGCTGATCCAGGTTTTTCTCGGTAACCAGCGCAGGAGGCTCAATACCGATCACGACCGCATCGGCTGGACGGTGCCCGGACTGGAGGTCGGCGATTCCTACCAACCGCTGGGAGTGGAGGGTGGCATCGCCAGATCGCTGTACAACATGCGGGCGCTGGCCGATCTGTTGGCTAGCCGACATATTCCGCTGAGCATCGTGGTCTATCCCTGGTCGCAGCAGATCGCGCAGGGAGACCGTGACAGCCGGCAGGTTGCGCTGTGGCGCGAGTTTTGCCGGGAGCGCTGCAAGGCCTTCATCAACCTGTTTCCAGCGTTCTTTGCCGCGGCGGAAGCCGACAGCCACTGGTATGAGCATCTTTTCATTGTCGGCGACGACCACTATTCGGCGGCCGGCAACAGGTTCATGTTTCAGCAGCTGGCAAAGCACCTATTTTAGAAGACTTCGGTTTCACCGCCGAATCTCGCGGCGCATCGCGGCGAGGGGATGAGCCGCGCGCGCCCTGCTCAAACGATCCCGAAAATCGCCAGCGCCAGTACCGCCTGGGCGAGGAAGCCGACGGTGAAGGCCAGCGTCCTGAACACGGGCAGGCCGAGCGTATAGACGATCAGATGCGCGACGCGGGCCCAGAAATACACCGCACAGGCCAGCACGGTCCATTTGCTCGAATAGTCGATGGCGTTGAGGATCAGCACCAACGGAGCGAAGATGACGAGGTTCTCGACCGCATTGTCGTGCGCGAACATCAGGCGGGTGGCCCATTCCGCATGCGGCTTGTCGCCGCGTGACGGATTGGCCATCGCGCCGCCGAGGCCGCGCACCTGACAGCGGTTGAGCACATACGGTATCCACAACAGGCCGGTCAGGATGACCGTCAGCGAAAGCCAGAACAATTCGCGCGTCATCGGCACTCCCCCTAATTCAATGTCGAATCGCGTCCCCGCGGGACTGCCCGTTATATTCAAATGCCGATCGCCGCGCTACGCGCGAACCCGGACGTAGCTGCCGGGCGCGTCTTCGATGGCAGGCATCGCCTCGGTGCCGACCGGGCGCGCCGGCACTTCTTCGGCGTCGATGCCGCCAAGCCAGGCGCGCCAGTCGGGCCACCACGATCCCTTGTGTTCCCGGGCACCCCTGAGCCAATCCTCGAGGGTCACGTCGCGGATATCGTCGTTGGTCCAGAACTGATATTTGCCTGATGCCGGCGGGTTGACCACGCCGGCGATATGTCCGGACCCGGACAACACGTATCTCACCGGGCCGCCGAAAAATTGCGAGCCGTAAAGCACCGAATCCGCCGGCGCGATGTGATCCTCGCGGGTGGCCAGATTGTAGATCGGCACCTTCACCTTCGAAAGGTCGAGCAGGGTGTTGTCCAGCACCATGGTGCCGGCGGAAAGCCGGTTCTCCAGATAGCAGTTGCGCAGGTAATAGGAATGGTTGGCCGCCGGCATCCGGGTCGCGTCCGAATTCCAGTGCAGCAGGTCGAACGATGAGGGCGGTTGTCCCTTCAGGTAATTGCTGACGACATAGGACCAGATCAGATCGTTCGAGCGCAGCATGTTGAAGGCCATCGCCATCTTACTGCCTTCGAGCACGCCCGATGCCTGCATGTCGCGCTCCAGCGCCGATATCTGGCCCTCGTCGACGAACACCAGTAGATCTCCGGCATGACTGAAATCGACCTGCGCCGCCAGGAAGGTCGCCGAGGTCACGCGCACGCGCCGTTTCTCTGCCAGCCAGGCCAGCGTCGAGGCAAGCAGGGTGCCGCCGACGCAGTAGCCCATGGTGTGGACCTTCAACTCGCCGGTGGCCCGTTCGATGGCGTCCATCGCTGCCAGCGGTCCCTCCTTCATGTAGTCTTCGAAGGTCTTGCCGCCGAGACTCCTATCGGGATTGACCCAGGAAATCACGAATACGGTAAGGCCCTGATCGACGCACCACTTGATGAAGGACTTTTCAGGCTTGAGGTCGAGAATGTAGAATTTGTTGATCCATGGCGGCACGATCAATAGCGGCGTGCGCAGCACGGTTTCGGTCGCCGGCGCGTACTGGATCAGCTGCATCAGCTCGTTCTGGAAGATCACCTTGCCCGGGGTCGTCGCCATGTTGACGCCGACATCGAGATTCGAGGGGTCGGATTGCCGGATGCGCAGGGTGCCGCGTCCGGCCTCGATATCCTCGGCCAGCATCTTCATGCCGCGCACCAGGTTGTCGCCGTTGGACATCAGCGTCTCGCGCAACACTTCCGGGTTGGTAAGCACGAAATTCGACGGCGCCAGCGCATTGCTGATCTGCTGCACGTAGAACTCGGCCTTCTTGCGGGTGTGCGGATCGAGGCCGTCGGCGTTGCGCACCAGATCATGGGCCCATTTCGTCGTGAGCAGATAGGCCTGCATCAGGAACTCAAAGAACTGATTGGATTTCCACTCGGGGTCGCTGAATCGTCTGTCGCGCGGCGAGGGCGCGATCGCCGGTTCCGCCGGTTCGCCGGCCAGACGGCGCATCGACGAGCTCCACAGATCGAGATAGGCCTTGCCCAGCGTGACCTGCAATTGTGCCGCCCGTTCTTTGTCCGACAGCCAATATTCTGCTACGGTGGTCAAAGTCTTGATCACCTCGGCGAGTTCGTTCGGCGGCTTGTCCTTGAGCTCACCATTGTCGCGTGGCTTGAGATAGGCGGCCAGCGCCTGGCCGCTGTTCTCCATGGCCCGCGCGAGGTTCATCGCGAAGGCTTCGGGGTCGAACTTCTTTGAAGGCTGGGTCTCGGTCGTTACGTCGCTCATGGTCCGACACTATAGGTTCATTCCGGTTTCGTCACCGCGCTCGATCGAAGATGGCGCGGGGAAGTTAATCCTGATATTGGGCGTGTTGCACTGCGATAAATTCCTGGTCCTGTCATATTGAAGCCTGACCGGTCGAATTTATTGTTCCGGTTTTAATCGTTTCCGGCTCCAATGCTTTGGCGCCGCATCGTGGCGGATGAGATAAGCGTCGGCTGGCTGCGAAGTTCATGATGGAAAGGGGACCGCGGAACGCATGTCGGTGGATCGAAAAAAGCGGGCACTTGCTTGCGGGGCGCTGCTGATGTCGGCGCTTGCGCTTGGCGGCTGCGCGACCTCGATCGCGGAATTGCCCCTGATCGGCACGCCGGCGGACGCGCCAGGGCGTCCAAAGCAAGCTGATGGCTACCTTCCGGTAGAGGATCTGCCGCCGAACCGCGATGACGCCGTCATAACGCCGGACGAGCGCGCCAAGATCAAGGCCGAACTGCTGGCCGCCCGCGACCGTCAGGCGTCAGCGGCGGCGGCCAAGGACCAGGCCGCCAAAGACCGGGCCGCCCAGGACCAGACCACGAAGTGAGCCGACGGCGGACACTGGCGCGGCAGGACGTCCATGGTAAAAGAACTACAATTCAACCGCTGTGTCGGGACGGCGACCTCGAATGCGCGCGTGAATTCGCTCTAACCACTTGATTGAGCGCGATTTTTGCACGAAGCACCGCGCTTCGCGCGCCCAGGCCGTCGTCGAATCTGCCCTGACCGGTAGCCGGAGCAAGGATCCATGGAAGAGTTTTACCGCATTCGTCGTCTGCCACCTTACGTCTTCGAGCAGGTCAACCGGGCCAAGGCGGCAGCACGCAATGCCGGCGCCGATATCATCGATCTCGGCATGGGCAATCCGGATCTGCCGACGCCGCCCCATGTCATCGAAAAACTCAAGGAAACGCTGGGCAAACCGCGCACCGACCGCTACTCCGCCTCACGCGGAATTACCGGGTTGCGCAAGGCGCAGGCGGCCTACTACGGCCGGCGGTTCGGCGTCAAACTCAACCCGGATACCCAGATCGTTGCGACGCTCGGCTCGAAGGAGGGGTTTGCCAATGTGGCCCAGGCCATCACGGCGCCTGGCGACGTGGTGCTCTGTCCCAATCCGAGCTACCCGATTCATGCCTTCGGGTTTCTGATGGCCGGCGGGGTGATCCGCTCGGTACCGTCAGAGCCGACCCCGCAGTTCTTCGAGGCGGTCGAGCGCGCGATCATCCATTCGATCCCGAAGCCGCTGGCCATCGTGGTCTGCTATCCCTCCAATCCGACCGCCTATGTCGCGAGCCTGGATTTCTACCGGGATCTGGTGGCGTTCGCCAAGAAGCACGAGATCTTCATTCTGTCGGATCTGGCTTATGCCGAGGTCTATTTCGACGACGACCAGCCGCCGCCCTCGGTGCTGCAGGTGCCCGGCGCAATCGACGTGACGGTGGAATTCACCTCGATGTCGAAGACGTTTTCGATGGCCGGCTGGCGCATGGGATTTGCCGTCGGCAACGAGCGGATCATCGCCGCTCTGGCGCGGGTCAAATCCTATCTCGACTACGGCGCGTTCACGCCGATCCAGGTGGCTGCGACCGCCGCGCTGAACGGCCCGGAGGATTGCATCCGCGAAATGCGGGATACCTACCGCAAGCGCCGGGATGCGCTGGTGGAGTCGTTCGGGCGGGCGGGATGGGAGATTCCGCCGCCGGCGGCGTCGATGTTTGCCTGGGCGCCTCTGCCGGAGGCCTTCCGCGGCGTCGGCAGCATGCAGTTCGCCACCCTGATGGTCGAGAAATCCGGCGTCGTGGTGTCGCCCGGGGTCGCTTTCGGCGAGCATGGCGAGGGTTATGTCCGTATTGCCATGGTGGAAAACGAGCAACGGATCCGCCAGGCCGCCCGCGGCGTGCGCCGCTTCCTTGAAAGCGGCATTGAAACGTTGCACAACGTGGTTCCTCTCGCCAACCGGCGATAGGCATGATTCCGAATGGCGGATCCGCCGGCTTCGGCTGGTCGATGGCGGCGGTTTTCGGGTCAGATCGTGCCTAGTTCTAACGCTCTCCGGCAGGTTTTTGCGTCATGGTCGCACCCCTGAAAGTGGGTATTGCGGGGCTCGGCACCGTTGGCGCCGCCGTCGTCCGCCTCATCGAGAGCCAGGGCCGGACGTTGTCGGTGCGCTGCGGCCGCAGCGTGCGGGTCGTCGCCGTTACCGCGCGTTCGAAGGTGAAGAAGCGCGGTCTGGATCTGCACGGCATCACCTGGGCCAGAAACGCGATGGATCTCGCCAACGACCCCGGCATCGATTGCTTTGTCGAATTGATGGGCGGCTCCGGCGACCCGGCGCTGTCGGCGATCGAGGCGGCGCTGAAATCCGGCAAGTCGGTGGTCACCGCCAACAAGGCGCTGATCGCCAAACACGGATTGCGGTTGGCGAGGGCGGCCGAGAAGCATGGCGGCGCGCTAAATTTCGAGGCGGCGGTAGGCGCGGCGATCCCGGTCATCAAGACGTTGCGCGAGGGTCTTGCCGGTACCGGCATCAATCGGGTCTACGGTATCCTCAACGGCACCTGCAATTACATCCTGACCCGGATGGAGCAGGAAGGCCTGTCGTTTACCGAGTGCCTGAAGGATGCGCAGCGCCTTGGCTATGCCGAGGCCAACCCGTCGTTCGACGTCGACGGCCACGACACCGCGCAAAAGCTTGCGATTCTTGCCAGCCTCGCCTTCGGCACCAAGGTCGCGCAGAGCGCGGTCTACGTCGAAGGCATCTCCTCGATCGCACCCGAAGACCTGCGCGCGGCGGCGGAACTCGGTTATCGCGTCAAGCTCCTGGGGGTAGCGGTGCGGACCGCCAAGGGCGTGGAACAGCGGGTGCATCCGACCATGGTGCCGAAATCATCCTCGATCGCGCAGGTGATGGGCGTCACCAATGCCGTAACCATCGACGGCGAGGGCATCCCTCCGATCACGCTGGTCGGTCCGGGCGCGGGGGGCGCGGCGACGGCGTCGGCCGTGCTCGCGGACATTGCCGATGTCGCGCGCGGCATCCGCGCGATGCCGTTTGGGCGCCCGGTGGCGCGGTTGCGCGCGACCAGGCAGGCGCCGATGGAGCGCCATGAAGGCGGCTACTACATCCGCCTGATGGCGCGCGATCTGGCAGGCACTGCCGCAACCATCGCCACCCGGCTGGCGGAGCAGAAGATCTCCATCGAATCGATTGTGCAGCGCCATCGCGACGGCGTTGACGCAGCCGGGGCGAACGGCAAAGCTTTGCCGGTGCCGGTCATTCTGATCACTTATGCAACCAGCGAGGATGCGGTATATCGGGCGTTGCAGGCAGTGCAGCGCGACAAGGTGATCCGCGGCCGGCCGCAGGTGATACGAATTGAAAAAAACTGACGCGCGGTCCGAACGAACGATGCGCGAAACTATTGAAGGCGGGCCGCAATCGCCGCCGCAAAACTCTTAAGGAGTAAGCCGATGTCGACCCATATCTCCGTGCCGCCGCAGCTCTTGCTGGAGCGCATTCTCACCCTTGAGATCGTGCGGGTGACGGAACGCGCGGCGGTGTCGGCGGCCAGGCTGCGCGGCCACGGCAACGAGAAGGCCGCCGACCAGGCCGCGGTCGACGCGATGCGCCGCGAACTCAACAAGCTGCCGATCGAGGGCACGGTCGTGATCGGCGAGGGCGAACGCGACGAGGCGCCGATGCTGTTCATCGGCGAGAAGGTCGGGATCAATGCCGGCCCGCAGGTCGATATTGCCGTCGATCCGCTGGAGGGCACCACGCTGTGCGCCAAGAACATGCCGGGCTCGATTGCGACCATGGCGATGGCGGACGGCGGCACGCTGTTGCATGCTCCCGATGTGTATATGCAGAAGATCGCGGTTGGTCCCGGCTACGCCAAGGGCGTGGTCGAGCTCGATGCGTCGCCCGCTGACAATGTTCGCCGCCTGGCCAAGGCCAAGGGGGTGGATACCTCCGCGATCACGGTGCTGGTGCTGGACCGGCCGCGTCACGCCGATATCATCAACGGCGTGCGCGGCACCGGGGCCGCGGTACGCCTCATCACCGATGGCGACGTCGCAGGCGTGATCCATTGCGCCGATCCCGACAATACCGGGGTCGATATGTATATCGGCACCGGCGGCGCTCCCGAAGGGGTGCTGGCGGCAGTGGCGCTGCGTTGCATCGGCGGCCAGATGCAGTGCCGGCTGATTCTCGACACCGACGAGAAGCGGGAGCGCGCCCGCAAGATGGGCGTCACCGACCCTCACTTCATCTACGGCATCGAGGACATGGCCAAGGGCGACTGCCTGTTCGCGGCAACCGGCGTCACCGACGGCTCGCTGCTGTCCGGTGTCAAGTTCCGCAAGAATGTCATCCAGACCGAAACCGTGGTGATGCGCTCGGTCACCGGCACCGTGCGCTACATCAAGGCCGAGCATCGGCAACTGGAAAAATTCCACCTCGATTGAGGGGCTTGTGAGATGGCTGGCAATGTCGTCATCCGGCCGGTCGGCAGCGATGAGCGCGCGGCATGGCAGCCATTGTGGGAGGGCTATCTCGCTTTTTACCAGGCGACGCTGACGCCCGGCGCCAGCGATGTCGCCTGGCAGCGGTTTCACGATCCGGACGAGCCGATGTTCCTGCTCGGCGCCTATGTCGACGGCAAGTTGACCGGCATCGTGCAGTACCTGTTTCATCGCTCAAGCTGGACGCCAGGCAATTACTGCTACCTGCAGGATCTGTTTGTCGCCGAGACTGCGCGCGGCCTCGGGCTCGCGCGGGCGCTGATCGAATCCGTCTATGACAAGGCCAGGGAAGCCGGCGCCAGCCGGGTGCATTGGCTGACGCAAACCGGCAATGCCCAGGCCCGCATGCTCTACGATCAGGTCGCGGAGGATTCGGGTTTTATGCAGTACCGCAAGCTGCTTTGAACCAACAGATTGTCGTTGCGGAGCGCCGATTCGATGGCGGAGCCGGAAATTGCCGAGCTGGGGCGATGCAAGAACAACAGCGGGAGTGAGCATGTCTGATATTTCGGCGGTGAAGGCACTGGTGTTCGACGTATTCGGCACCGTGGTCGACTGGCGCACCAGCCTGATCAACGATTTCACCATATGGGGCGAGCAGCGTGGCATCAGGGCGGACTGGACCGCGCTGGTCGATGGCTGGCGGGCGGTCTATGCCGCCTCGATGGACGAGGTGAGAAAGCATCCGGAGCAGGGCTATGTGATCCTGGACACGCTGCATCGGCGGTCGCTGGAAAAGCTGGTCGGGCAGCTTTCGATCGCGGGACTGAACGATGCCGATCTCGATTACCTTACCAAAGGCTGGCATCGGCTTCACGCCTGGCCGGACAGCGTGGCCGGGCTGACCCGGCTGAAGACGAAATACATCATCAGCCCGCTGTCGAACGGCAATGTCGCGCTGTTGACCAACATGGCCAAATTCGCCGGCCTGCCCTGGGATCTCGTGATGTCGGCGGAACTGTTTGAGCACTACAAACCCGACCCCGAAACCTATCTCGGCGCCGCGCGGCTGCTGTGCCTGCCGCCCGAACAGGTCATGATGGTGGCCGCCCACAACCATGATTTGAAGGCCGCGCAGAAACTCGGCCTGAAGACCGCCTTCGTGGCCCGTCCGACTGAGTATGGCCCGTTGCAGAAATACGATTTCGAGGCCAAGGGCGATTGGGACATCGTTGCCAGGGATTTTGGCGGGATCGCCGACCGGATGGGGTGCTAGCCGCAATTCCCGGGGGATGATGGGTATAAGTCGCATCGGTGGGACGCGAATCATTGCGCTGCGGGCTCGCTTGCCTATCTGCTGCAGGCATCATGACGCTTAGCCTATCTGCCTTGCCGGTCGAGGCGCCGCCGGCCTTTCTTGGCGTGTCGCATTCGGCGACCGGCAAGCTGTGGCGCGACCGGCTCGATGCCCGCGGTGCGGCGCGGGCGCTGGCGATCGCGCAACGCCATCAGCTGCCGGAAATGCTGGCGCGGGTGCTGGCCGGGCGAGGCGTCGAGATCGACGCGGTCGAGGACTTCCTCGACCCGACCATCCGCAAATTGATGCCCGATCCCTGCACCGTGACGCAGATGGAAGCGGCGGCGAAGCGCATCGCGGATGCGGCCATGCGGCACGAACAGGTCGCGATCTTCGGCGACTACGATGTCGACGGCGCGACCTCGGCGGCGCTGCTGGCATGGCATCTGCGCCATTGCGGGCTTGATCCCCTGATTCACATTCCCGACCGGATTTTCGAAGGCTACGGGCCCAATGTCGAAGCCATCCGCATGCTCGCGGGCAGGGGAGCCAGCCTGCTGGTGACGGTGGATTGCGGCACCACCAGCCTCGAGCCGCTGGCCGAAGCGCGGGCGCTGGGGTTGTCGGTGGTCGTGATCGACCACCATCAATGCGGCGACGAATTGCCCGAGGTCGACGCCTTGGTGAATCCGAACCGGCCCGACGACCTTTCGGGTCTCGGTCATCTCGCCGCGGTCGGCCTGGTGCTGGTGACGCTTGTTGCGGTCAACCGCGAGCTGCGGAAGCGCGGATTCTGGAGCAGCGGGATGCCGGAGCCGGATCTCATGGGCATGCTGCATCATGTGGCGCTCGGCACGGTGGCCGATGTGGCCCCCTTGATCGGGCTCAACCGCGCGTTCGTCGCCAAGGGCCTGATTGCGATGCGCCGCCGTGACCATGTCGGCCATACCGCGCTGATGGATGTGTCGCGGCTTAACGGTCCGCCGGAGGCCTGGCATCTCGGCTTCATGCTCGGGCCGCGCATCAACGCCGGCGGCCGGATCGGGCGTGCCGATCTCGGCGTGCGGCTGTTGCTTGAGGGCGATATCTCCGAAGCGGCACGGATCGCCGCCGAGCTCGACCGGTTGAACACCGAACGCCGCGTCATCGAGCAGATGGCCGAAGCGCAGGCGGAAGCCGAAGCGCTGGCGTCGCTCGGACTTGAAGACAAGGGCGCAGTGATTGTCACGGCGTCGGAGGGCTGGCATCCCGGCGTGGTCGGCCTGGTGGCGTCGCGGCTGAAGGAGAAGTTCTCGCGTCCCGCCTTCGCCATCGCGCTGGAACCGGGCGGCATCGGCACAGGTTCCGGTCGCTCGATTTCCGGGGTCGATCTCGGCAAGGCGGTGCGTCAGGCGGTGAAAGACCGGCTGCTGATCAAGGGCGGCGGCCACGCCATGGCGGCGGGGGTGACGCTGCGCAAGGAGAGACTGGCGGAATTCCGCGCCTTCATGGAAAGCGCGCTGGCGCAGGATGTGGTCAATTCGCGGCATGAAAACGAGCTGTTCATCGATGGCGCGGTCAGCGCGCGGGCGGTGACGCCACAACTGGTGGCAACACTGAACCGGGCCGGACCGTTCGGCAGTGGCAATCCGGAACCGGTGCTGGCGCTGCCGTCGCACCAGCTGGTATACGCCGACGAAGTCGGGCAGGCGCATCTGCGGGTGCGGTTTAAATCCGGCGACGGCGCTATCGTCAACGGCATCGCGTTCCGCTCGATCGGCCAGAAGCTCGGCAACGCATTGACCCAGCATCGCGGCCAGCCGCTGCATGTGGCAGGATCGCTCGCGGTCGACCGCTGGCAGGGCAGTGAGCGGGTGCAGTTGCGCGTGCTCGATGTCGCGGTGCCGGATTCGGGGCCGGCGGTGATCCGATAGATATTCGACGCGAAAGCCTTCAATAACGGTTGGGGAGCGGAAATGACGGGGCAGGTTCAGGGCAAGGTCGCGCTGGTGACTGGGGGCGCCTCCGGGATTGGTGCCGCGGTGGCCGAATTGCTGGCGCGCGAGGGCGCTCAGGTGGCAGTCACCGACATCGACGAGCTCAGGGGCCCGGAACTCGTCGCCGGCATCGGCGAAGCCGGCTACCAAGCGCAGTTTCTGCAGCAGGACGTGACCAGCGAGGAGCGCTGGATCGAGGTCGTCGCCGAAGTCGAGCAACGCTTCGGCCGACTGGACATCCTGGTATCCAATGCCGGCATCGGGATTGCGGTGCCGTCGATCGTCGACATGACGCTGGCCGACTGGCGCCGGCAGACCGCGATCAACCTCGACGGGGTATTTTTGTCGGTGAAGCATGGCCTGCCCGCCATGCGGCGGAGCGGTGGCGGAGGTTCGATCATCATGATGTCGTCGCTTGCGGGCCTGCGCGGCGCGGCGGGCCTTTCCGGTTACTGCGCGACCAAGGGCGGGGTACGGCTGTTCGCCAAGGCGATCGCCATGGAGTGTGCGTCCGCAGGCGACGGAATCCGGGTCAACTCGGTGCATCCCGGTATCATCGACACGCCGATCTGGGGCAAGATTCCGACCGAAGCGGCCGGCAGCCGGAGCAACGCGCCAATCGATCCGGAAGAACGCGCCAGACTGGCAGCGCCGCTCGGTCGGGCCGGCCAGGCGTCCGAAATTGCCAGCGGCGTGCTGTATCTGGCGTCCGACGCCTCGCGTTACGTCACCGGCACCGAACTGGTGATCGACGGCGGCATGAATGCCGGCGGCGCCGTTCGCAGGGCATAATCGTCCATCGGGTCGGTGCCGCGGCTGGAAAATCGCTCTATCCGCCCTGGCGCAACCGCGCCAGCACTTGCAAGCCCCCGTAACCGTCGGCTGGCGACAGCCCGGTTTTGACCTGATAGTCCATCACCGCCTTCATGGTTTCGTTGCCGATGCGGCCATCGGTACCGCCGGTATCGAAGCCGGCCCTGGTCAGGCGCACCTGCATTTCCTGCACTTCGGCGAGCGACAGCGCGCGCTCCGAGCCGGGGAATGGCTGGATGAAGGGCGGCGCGCCCAGGATGCGGTCGCCGAGATGGCAGATCGCTAGCGCATAATTCATCGAAGGATTGTAGCTGCGTACCGCGTAGAAATTCGGACCGAGCAGAAACGCCGGACCACCCGGCACCGGCACCCACATCTGCGCACTGGCCTTGGGTTGCGAGAACGGCCGGCCGTCGGCTCGCGCGACGCCTGCGCTCGCCCACGCCGCATAGCTCCGGCTGCGGCGGCGCGAGACGGCGCCTGGCGCGCGCACTTCATAGCCCCAATGTTCGCCGCGGTGATACTTGCCGCGATCGACCAGGAAGCGCGCGGTGGAACCGAGCGCATCGTCGGGCTTGCCGAACGGCGAAACCCGGCCGTCGCCGTCGTAATCCATCCCTACATTGAGCCAGACTTCGGGCATCCACTGGGTGTGGCCCATCGCGCCGGCCCAGGATCCTCGCATCTCATCAGGCGTGCTCCAGCCGCGATCGACGATCTTCAGCGCATTGATCAGTTCGGCCTCCCAATAGGCGCGGCGGCGCGGCGCGTTCCAGGCCAACGCTGCCAGCGCCGGAAATACCGGACGCATGTGGTTCCGCTGCACCTGGGGATCGCCATAGGCGGATTCGACGCCCCACAGCGCCAGAAGAGTGCCGCGCTCGACGCCGAAATCATGTTCGATCCGCGCCAGCAGCGCCGCGTTGTTGTGCAGCGCCTGCTTGCCGGCGATGATGCGCCAGTCCGAAACACGGCGGTTGATGTATTGCCAAAGCTCCTCCTTGAACTCCGGCTGCGACTGCATCTCGCCGAACACGGTCATATCCGGCTCGACGCGGCCCATCACGCCGCCATAAGTCGCTTCCGAGATGCCCTTCGCCAGTGCACGGGCGCGAAAGCCGTCGCGCCATTGATCGAAGCCGGGCGGCGCGGCCAGCGCCGCAAGCGGGCGCACGAGCAGGGCGCCGGCGCCGAGCGTCGCCCGCAGCAAGGCGCGGCGGGTGGTCGCGTTCAGGGAATCAGACCGTTTCATCGGCACAGTCTAACGGCGTCCAGAGCGCCGCGAAAAGTCATTGCTACCGGAACCTAATCATCCTGCTGAAGGTCTGCGGCAATTCTGGACAGCCAGCGCCGCACTGTCGCTTGCGCCCTGGCGCCAAGCCCGGCGACCAGCCGCCGTTCCAGGGATTTGACCGGACGCCGGCATTTGTCGAGCAGGGCGTTACCGCGGCGGGTCAGCCGCCATTGCAGCAGCCGGCCGTGCACCGGATGCGGCGTTTTTCGGATGGCGCCGTCGCGCTCCAGATTGCGGATGATGACCCCGACGGTCTGCGGCGTCAGCAGCGCCACCCGGGCGAGGTCGGCGCCGGACAGACCTGGAGAGGCCCGCAGCATGGTGAGGACGGCGAATTGCGGCGGGGTTACCCCAAGATCGGCCAGCGCCCGTTCCAGCGTCAGCCGGGTCGCGCCCTGCGCCTGCCGCAGCAGATAGGCAAGATGCCCTTTTTCGCCGCGTTTGCCTCGCCCCGGCGGTGGCGGTCGAACGCCGGCGAGGCCGCGATTTGTCGGGAAATCCTTCGCCGCGGATTTTTGGAGCGCGGGCGATTTTCGCCGTTTCGGCGTTTTCCGGAGCGCCCGGGTTTCGGTCACGGTTCTGATGTTGCGCTTCATATAACTGCTCTTATACAATATAAGAGCACTTATATAAGTAAATTCATAAAAAGGTGAACGATGATGCCGCATGCACGAAGTGAACAGAAGGATTTCAGGAGCTTGGCGCCCGATGCCAGTGACATGGTGGTGGCGCTGGGGCAGGCCGCCGCCAGGGCCGGCATCGACAGGCAATTGCTGGAATTGATCAAGCTGCGTGCGTCGCAGGTCAATGGCTGCGCTTTCTGCGTTCAGTATCACATCCTGCAGAGCGAGTGCCTCGGCATCGCCGTCGACAAACTCAACCTGCTCGTGGTCTGGCGCGAGGCGCCGCAGTTTTCTGCGCGGGAGCGCGCCGCGCTGGCTTGGACCGAAGCGCTGACCCGGCTTTCCGATGGCGTCAGCGACGAGGTCTATGCGGCGGCGAGGGCGGAATTCTCCGAGACCGAACTGGCCTATCTCAGTTCCGCGGTGGCTTCGATCAATGTCTGGAACAGGCTCGGCGTCGCCTACCGCTGGACTCCGCCGGCCCGGCCAAAGGCCGCAGAGGTGGCGGCTTCGTGAGCGTCAGTTCTCGCTGCCTTCCCGGACGCCCGACTGCAGCGGCGGCTCCGGCAGCGCATGCGCCATCGCCGGTGCCGCCGCTGTCTCCGGGCCGATCTCGCGCCCGTGCCCACGGATCAGGCGCTCATAGGCCGAGACCAGCGTGACGTAGGGATTGACCCAGAGCCAGCCGTCGCGCGTGAACGCCTGGACGTCGAAATGCAGGTGGCGGGTGGTGCCGTTAGGGTGGTCGAGGTAATTGGAAACCACGCCGATTTTTTCGCCCTCTTCGACGCGTCGTCCGTTCAGCACGCCGTCGGCATCCATGCTCGCCGGATTCATGTGCATGTAGCGAAAGCGGATGTGTTCGGTGCCGGTGTTGACCTGCAGCGTCGCCGCCTGCTGCTTCCATGAGCGGATCAGCACGCCATCGCGTACCGCGACGACGGCCTGCTCCCTGGGATAGCAGCGATCGGCGCCCTCGCCGGGCGGCGGACACGGCCCGGGCCGGATGTCCTGACCCTGATGGCCAAAACCGCTGGCGCATTGTCCGACCCCGAAACTGCGGGCCTCGCAAAAATTGTCCTGCCAGGGGTAGCTGGTATTGCCGCCGGCCTGTTCGTCCGATCGTCGATTGCCGAAGGATTGCGAATGGGCAAAGGCCGGGGCTCGCTGCAGCGGAAACCTGATTTGTGCGTAGACGGTGTCGTCGGCGTGGCCGCCCTGTCGGCGCAAGCCGCTGTTGGCGATGATGTCGCCGCTGGGGCGGTAGGTGAAGTCGGCCGACCGCTCGGTCGGCCGCTCGGCAATCCCGGAGGCGATCTCGGGGCGGGGTCGCGACGGTTCGCCGCCGGCGACACGCAAGGCTTTCAGGAAACGCTCGGCGACCGGGTAGGCCTCGCGGCAGGCGAGCCGCCGCGGATTGGCAGCGCTGTCGAGGCACTGGACCGACACCACATAGGGAACGCCGAAGCGCGTGAAAGCGTAGCGCAAATAGCCCTCGCGGATAAAGCGGCGCAGGTCGGGAAATTGCGCAGCCAACGCCTTGACCGGCTCGCCCCTGCCGCCGAGAGGGTCGCTGATCTCATAAGTCAGAATCGAGCCGGTGATCTGCACTTCGACCGGCTTGGCAAAACTGCGTTGCGGCATGCCATCGCCGGCCCCGGGCTCGAGCGCAAACATCGCGTCGTAGCCGGCCGGACCGGCGTCGAACAGCTCGGCCGGACGGAAGTCGGCCTGATAACGCGACACCGAAAGGCTGGCCGGCGCGCCGTGCAGCCGGCCGTCCAGGAATGCTGCGGTGTCGAATGGCAGCAGCACCGGTATGGGACTGCGCCCGATTCCGGTGAAGATCTGCGAGGTCACCGCATTCAGCTGCACCAGCGCCGGCCGCGAGCGCGGATCGAACGGCGGCAGCCGGCGCTGCCCCGAAAACGTGAAGTCGGATGCCAGCGCCGGCTGGGTGCCGATCTCGGATCGCAGCTGATCGAGCGCGGCGCGCCAATCGACACGAACCATTGAAACCGCCGGCGTCCTGAACTCGTCGGCGGATGCAGCGCAGGTGCCGGCGATCAGCGGGATCGACCAGGCCAGCCAATGCAAGGTCAACCGGAATTGAAGCCACCAACGACGCTTCGCGCTGGGTCTGCCAGGGCAGGAGCGGTCGGGCGAAGCGGTCATGCGCTCATCTGCTATTCAGCGCCCGACCGCTGGACAGGGCAGAGGCCGGCTCCTGCAAGGCCGGGCTCCGCTTGTGCCGTTTGCGCTGCCGTTCTCACCGCTTCGCCCCCTGCGCTGTCAGACGATCGCTAATCCTTGGCGCGCTCGACGTAGGAGCCATCCTCGGTCATGATCACGATCCGGGTTCCGGTGCCGATATGTGGCGGCACCAGCGTGCGCACGCCGTTGGAGAGGATGGCAGGCTTGTAGGAGGACGACGCGGTCTGACCCTTGGTGACCGGTTCGGTTTCAACGACTTCCAGCGTCGCGCGCTGCGGCATCTGTATCGCCACCGGAATGACACCGTGCAACGAGAGCTTGACGGTCATGTTTTCCTGCAGATAGGGCGCGGCGCTCCCGACGACATCCTCGGGCACCTGCACCTGATCGTAGTTTTCGGTATTCATGAAGTGGAAGCCGTCGGCGTCCTTGTAGAGGTAGTTGAAATTCTGGTCCTCGATGGTCGCCTTCTCCACCTGGTCGGTGGTCTTGTAGCGCTCGGAAATCTTCACCCCGTCGCTGATTCGGCGCATTTCGATCTGGCTTACCGGTGTTCCCTTGCCGGGGTGGATGTTCTCGGCGGTCAGAACCACGTAAAGCTTGCCGTCTTGCTCGATGACGTTGCCCTTGCGAATAGAACTGGCGATGACTTTCAAAGCTGTTTTTCCTGATAATCTGGCCCGGGACCGATCAGGACATGGTGTCCCGGGGCCAGCGAAGCGGTTTCGGGCTGCAACATACTCATTTTGCCGGTCGATGCTAGTGCCGCCGATTCCGGGTTGCCGCACCGCCGGCCGCCAGCGCTGCCGGTATGCCGGATCGAAAACCTCCACCGGAAACATGGAGTTGCCAGTGCCCCCTCGCGTTCCCGATTTGTGGCCCGCGGGCCGGTCCTGGGTGGGTAGCTCCGGAAAGCCCTTGGAGCGCATTTTGCCGGCGGATCAGGGGGCTGGCTGATGTCAGATAATCATCCGCCCGCGCCGTGGTGGTCCGCGGCGCGGTACGCCGATGTCAGGCCGTTTTTGACCGCGCGCGGCGCCATAACCAGGGCCATACGGGCCTGGTTCGAGGAGCAGGAGTTTTGCGAGGTCGAAACCGCCATCCTGCAGGTCTCCCCCGGCAACGAGGTCCATCTGCATGCGCCGCGCACCGAGATTACCCTCGCCGATGGCGGGCGGGCGACCCGGTATTTGCGGACCTCGCCGGAATTCGCCTGCAAGAAATTGCTGGCCGCCGGCGAGCGGCGGATTTTCGAGTTTGCGCGGGTGTTTCGCGACCGCGAGCGTGGCCCGTTGCATCTTCCCGAATTCACCATGCTGGAATGGTACCGCGCCGAGGCGAGCTATGACACGGTGATGGCCGACAGCGTCGTCGTCGTCGCCCATGCCGCGCAGGCGACCGGAATCGGCGGCTTTTCGTTTCGCGGTCGTACCGCCGATCCGTTTGCCGAGCCGGAACTGCTGACGGTAGCGGCAGCTTTCGACCGCTTTGCCGGCATCGACCTTTTGGCCACTATCGCCGACGGCCAGGGCGATCGCGCTCGCCTTGCAGCGGCGGCAAGCCGGAAGGTCCGGGTCACCGACGACGACACCTGGTCGGACATTTTCAGCAAAATTCTGGTCGAGCACGTCGAGCCGCATCTGGGGCGGGGGCGACTCACGGTGCTGTTCGAATATCCGGTGCCCGAAGCTGCATTGGCGCGGGCCAAACCATCCGATCCGCGCGTCGCCGAACGCTTCGAGGTCTATGCCTGCGGCGTCGAACTAGCCAACGGGTTCGGCGAATTGACCGACGCGGTGGAGCAGCGCCGACGGTTCACGTCGGCGATGGACGAAAAACAGCGCCGCTACGGCGAGCGTTATCCTCTCGATCCGGAGTTCCTTGAGGCGGTGGCGCAGATGCCGGAGGCCAGCGGCGTCGCGCTCGGCTTCGATCGGCTGGTGATGCTGGCCAGCGGCGCCGTCAGGATCGACCAGGTTGTGTGGACCAGGCCGGCGGGTGAGGCATGAGCGGCGCAGAATCCGGCGTTGCCACAACCTTGCGCGCGCCTGCCGAACTGGTCGGCCATGGTCTCGCGCCGCCGGCCGAGCTTGCCGAGCTGGAAGACGTCGCGGCGCGCTATGCGGTGGCGGTGACGGCGGACATCGCTGCGCTGATCGACCGCAGCGATCCCGACGATCCGATCGCACGGCAATTCATTCCAAGCGCCGAAGAGTTGCTGGTCCAGCCCGGCGAGAGCCCCGATCCGATCGGCGATCAGGCCCATTCGCCGGTCGCCGGCATCGTGCATCGCTATCCTGACCGGGTGCTGTTCAAGCTGGTCCATGTCTGCGCGGTGTATTGCCGGTTTTGCTTTCGCCGCGAAATGGTCGGTCCGGGCAAGGCGACCGCGCTCTCGCCGGCCGCCTACCGCGACGCGGTGGATTATATCCGCGCGCACGGCGAAATCTGGGAAGTCATCCTGACCGGCGGCGATCCGCTGATGCTCTCGCCCCGGCGGCTGGCTGAAATCATGGCGGAGATCGCCAACATCGAGCACGTCAGGATCATCCGCATTCATACTCGCGTACCGGTCGCCGCCCCCGGGCGCGTCAGTGGCGAGATGATCGCCGCGCTGAAGGCCGCGGGCGCGACGACCTGGGTGGCGCTGCATGCCAATCATGTCCGCGAATTGACCGCCGAGGCCCGCGCCGCCTGCGCGGGGCTGATCGACGCCGGCATTCCGATGGTGAGCCAGTCGGTACTGCTGCGCGGCGTCAACGACAATGCGGCGGCACTCGAAGCCTTGATGCGCGGCTTCGTCGAATGCCGGATCAAACCCTATTATCTGCACCAGGGCGATCTGGCGCCTGGCACCGGCCACCTGCGGACGACGCTGGCGCAGGGGCAGCAATTGATGCGGGCGTTGCGTGGCCGGGTGTCCGGACTATGCCAGCCGGAATACGTGCTCGATATTCCCGGCGGCCACGGCAAGGCGCCGATCGGCCCGAACTACCTGTCGCCTGAAGATTCTTTTCCAGGGCAAGGTGATCCCTATCCGGAATCGCGCTATCGTATCGTCGATTATTGCGGTGACGTTCACCTTTACCCGCCGAAGCCATGATGGCGGAGATGGGCGAGCGAGAGCGGGGCAGCGTCGTCGGGCAACGATCCAGCTTCCCGGTCGGTGGTCCGTCGGTGTTTTGGTCTGGTGGTGGAGAGTTCAAATGCGAAGCTTGATCACGGCGGCGGCGTTCCTGATGCTCAGCTCGGCGGCAATGGCGCAGACGGCAGGCCAGGGGTCGTCGCCGGCGAATTCGCACCGGCCCCTCCCTGAGGCCCCGGTTGGTCACCGCCAGCCGCGCCCCGATCAGTTGCCCTCGGAGAAGAACCTCAGCGATCCCAACGATGCGGCCAACCGCGAAGACGAAGCGCTCGACCGCAAGATCAAGAGCATCTGCCGCGGCTGCTGATCACCCCTTCCTGGCGGCGAGCGCCATTCCGATCAGCGATGCGCCGCCGAACAGCAGGTTGATCCCGACCAGGAGGCCGATGGCCCACTCCGCCGATCCCGGAAGCCCGGCGATGATCATGGCGGCAATCAGGATGTCCAGCACGCCGGCGAACAGCATCCAGCTCCACCTCTCCGACATTTCGCGGCGATGCTCGAGCGCGTACATGATCGAGGCGACACCTTCGGCCAGAAAATAGGCGCCCACCACGATGGTAAGGGTGAGGATGCCCTGCACCGGCCGCGCCAGCAGGATAACGCCGACGCCAATTGCCAGCACCGCTGAAACCAGCGACCACCAGAACCCCGGCATCTGCCGGGCCCAGAACGTCAGTGCAAGGCCCGCGACGCCGCTGATCAGAAACAACCAGCCCAGAAAAATCGTGACCGCAAGGCTCGCCAGCGGCGGCACGATCATCGCGGCGAGACCCAGGATCACGAGCAGGATGCCTTCAAACAGAAAAGCCTTCCAATGCTCGCGAACCGCAGCATTCATTTTGGATTGCAGATTGGTGATGTCCTGGGGAAGGGTCATTGAGAATCTCCGTTGCCGGTACTGAACCAAGCAGCTTTACTATAGCTTGCACTTGTGACGCAGGGTCAACCTTCTTTGTCGAAACCGCTTGCGCGAGGTCAAGGACGCAGTCCGGTCGCTGCGGCAGGATGCCTGCCGCGAGCCGGTTTCCAGGCTGCAGAGCATGATCGGCAAAAGCGGAAAAACCGGCTTTCGAAAGGTCATGCTCGACAAGACGATAGAGCACGAGCCTGAGGCCGTCGAACTCCGCCGGATCTGCGCCGGCTAACCCTGGCCCGGTGCGGAGGAAAAGCCCTGTGAGGTCTCCCGCATCCGGTTGCGGCCCAGGACATAGATTGCCGTGGTGACCACCAGCAGCCCCATTCCGGTCAGGATCGATATCAGGCCGACCGGGATCAGAACCAGCGACGCGTGCCGCTCGGGATTGGCCAGCCAGTAGTGGTGGATCGATGACAGCAGGAAGGCGAGGCCGGCGAACCCGGCACCGCCACCAAGCACCAATAACGCCCACATTCGCCGTAGCTGTCCGAGCCGCTCGCGGGCGAGTTCGGTGCGCGGGGCGTGGTGGCGGCCCACCCGGCGGACCAGACGGATGGCAAATGCGATCGAACTGAACCCGATCAGCACGCTCACCGATCCCAGCAGCAGCCGGGTCGAGGGGGAGATGTCCGGATTTTGCTGCAGCGTGAGCAGCGGAAAATCGAAGGCGGCGTGCAGGGCGAGCGGCGCAAACAGCACCAGAGCCCGGCTTGAAATGCGGGCCCAGTCGCGGTGGTGCCGGTGCGCGCCAAGCGCGGTGCCGGATCGTGCGATCGCGAGATATGCCCCGGCAATGATGCCCAGCGCGCCATGAAACGGCACCGTCAGCACGCTGCGCAACGCCGCCAGCGATCGCCACATGTCGGCATGCTGGACCAGGTAAGCGAGATTTTCGTAGGCGGCAAACCCGAGCCCGGCGGCGGCACCATAGACCACGGTATCCATCGGATCCGCGAACGGCCGCCGCCGCGCCGAGACCGCGACGATGACCAGAATTTTGACGGTTTCCTCCGGTAATGCGACCCCGAAGATCGAATGCAGGGCTTGCGCCGCCCAGGCGTTTTCGGGGGCTGCGAGGATGGACGCAAACGGTGCGCGTGCCGCCCCCAGCAGCAAAATGCTGGCCGCCCCGAGCACAAAGGCGGTCCAGACCCTTCCGGGCGGCCCGGGGCGCTCGTCAGCGGCGACCACCAGCCACAAGATCAGCAAGGCGGGGGCGACGGCGGCGCTGCCGATCACGGTCGGTAGGGAATCAACGAGATTCATGGGAAAGAACGAGCACTCCTAAACCTCACCCACCCGGGCGAATTCCGCATTGGGTGCACATCTGTGCCTTTTTTGATACTGCCGGTTTTCAAATTTGGCTGCCTACTTCGGATCCCTGCCGGGATTCGTGGTCTGAAATGGTATTGGCGGTCGGAGGCCGGCCGCGACGAGCCACGGTAGCGCTTAAAATCGAACCAGTATCGTAGAGATACGCCATGATTTCTGCCGCTCAAGGGCAGCACGCGATAGGCGGAGCTCGGCGACCAACGAAACTGGCCAGGATCGGCAGGCGATCCCCGGCGGTCGCGATTGTCAAGTTTTATCAGAGAGTTTTCCTGGTTTCTTCGTGCAAAATAGACGCTTATCCATGGACGGTTTTTCCGATTTTGGCATCCGGCGCGGACCATCCGGCGACGCGCCGGACATTGCCGCATGGTAAGTTCAGCCATTGTCGAGCCATGGGAGGCATAGCGGGTGGTTTTGTTGCGCGGAGCAGAGACACACACGAGGTCGGTCCTCAAGGCGATCAGTTGGCGGACCATGGGAACGCTGGATACCTTCGCGATCAGCTGGTTTTTTACCGGCAAGATTGAAATGGCCGGATCGATCGCCGGCCTTGAGGTCATCACCAAGATTGCCTGGTATTACCTTCACGAACGGATCTGGGCGGCCGTCCGCTGGGGCCGCCGCTGAGATCGAACGCTCCGAGGCGGTCGCTAAATAAAATCGGTGGTTCACAGAGGCGTGATGCCGTGAACCACCGGGGCCGGGGGGACACCCATGGGTAGCCTCCGCCGGACCTGATCGCCCCGCACGGCGGCGGGCGAACTGGCGCGGATCCTTATCTGAAAAAGAGGCCCCGCCGATAGTTTTACGGGCTGTGAAACCGGAGAAGCATAATGAAGCAATTCTTGGCCGCTGCTTTTTTTGCAAGTGTCGTTCTCACCGGCTTCGGCGAAGCGCAGGCAATGCCGATCGCACCGATTCCGTATGACCAGGATGGGTCGATCATCCAGGTGTTCGGGGGCTGCGGTCCCGGCTGGCATCGCGGCCCCTATGGCGGTTGTCGCCCGCTTTATAATTGTCCGCCCGGCTGGCATTCCGGACCTTTTGGACGGCATTGCTTCCGCAACTGGTGAAGACCAGGCTGGCGAGGCCGAGGCGAAGATTGCACATGCTTAAGAAGCATTAACCAATTCGTGGAGATACTGGCATCTGCAATTCCAGAAGGAGTTCCCGATGTCGAAGTTTGCAATTGGCGAAAAGGTCGACAAGGCAGCCGACGATCATGAGGGCGGAACCGTGATCGCGGTGTTTCCGACGGTTGACGGCCACTTCAGGTACCTCGTCGATACCGAAGGCTACGGTGCGCTGCAGCTTCTCGACGAGGAAAAATTGGTAGTCCACGTCAACTAGCAGGTTCGGCCGAAACCGCCGGCTCCAGCGCGCCCAGCGCTGAGCATCGTCATGGCGCCTTGCGGCCTATCGGCGCTTGGGCTCCACGGCAGGCTGACGCTCAGGCGAGGCGGCGGCGGACATCGTCCCGCATCTTTTCGCGGAATTCCTCCCGGCGGGCCGGCCGTTGTTTTTCGTCGATATTGAAGCGGTCGAAGACGTCGAAATGGTCGAGGATCGGGTGACGGTCACTGGCCATTGCCAGCACGCCAAGCAGTTTGGCAACCGGCTGCGGAGGGCCGGTGACTTCCCAGCGACGGACGGTGTCGGCACCATCGCCGGGTGCGAGGCCACAGAGTTTCGCCATGTCGGCTGCGGACAGCGGTCTGCCGATGGCATCGGCCAGATCGAGGCGAAGCTGTTTGAATTCGGAGCCGGTCACTGCTTGCACCCTTGGTCAACTGCGCATTCGGCAGCGGGAAGCGAATTTGGGTCGGGCGAGGTTGCCGCCGCGGCTGGAGATGTCACGACGCGACAATGACATCCAGGGCTGCCTTCTTCATGATGCAGTTCCTTGCGATGGTCAGGCGGCGGCGGCCCGTGTCTTGCGGCTGCATCACTCCCTAACGCCAGTGCGACGCCATGGTTGCTTTCTTCTTCCTCTTTGCGCCGATCGTGGTTCTTGTCGCCGTCTTGTTGATGCAGCGATTCCAGCCCAGCCGTGATCCGGCCAAGCCGGAGCCGACCGGACCGGGCCGCGTCGAACCTCAATTCGCCACGGCGCCCGCTCCCGAAAAGACCGCCGCCAGCGATCCGGACGCGGCGGATGCCCAAGCGGACCCGCGACAGGCGAGCGTGATCACGGTTGAACGCTGATGGCCCAGGCGACGGAACGACGCGCAATCAACGATCAATCGAATGAATGGCGCTCCCTAGCGGAATCGAACCGCTCTCTCCACCGTGAAAGGGTGGCGTCCTAACCGATAGACGAAGGGAGCGAACACTTCGGCGCCGCGACCTTTAGGACGCGGCGCTGCCGTCTCGCTCGTCATAGACAAGCAGACCGGCCAGCAGCGCGTTGAAGTTGCGATGGGGCCGTGCCGAACCCGGACCCGCGGTAAGGCGGTCAGGGCGGCGGGCGAACGTATAGTGGCGTTTGGCCGGCCCGGCAAGTCGTCGGAACGGCGCTTTTGCCGGCGCATCGAACCTCCTTTCGCCGCGCCGGGACGATGTTTTGCGCCGTGCCGCAACGATTTCTAAAGCCCGCTCGGGTAGGGATGAAATCGGAGCATTTTCCGACAAGGGCGGCTCGATTCGCGCTGGACCATGCGCTAATTCATTGTTTTGCGCGTGTTCCGACCGCAGAATAAGTGTCCCCTCGGCTTGGAGGGCAGGCCCCGGGATCATGTCCAGGGGTGAATTTGGACGGAACGTGCGCTGGAGCGAACGACATGGCGGTGACCAAGAAGCGGGAAGTGCGCAAATCGCTGCAGCAGCCCGGCTGGATCACCCTGGAAGGCGGTTTCGCGGCCCGCCAATGCGTGGTCCACGACATGTCGAGTTCGGGCGCGAAGATCACCATAGACGATTCCAACGTGCTGCCGGCCCGGCTGCGGCTGGCTTTCACGCGCGATGCCAGGACCGGACGGAACTGCGAGGTGGTCTGGCGCCGCGGAAGAGTGCTCGGCGTCAAGTTCGTGCAGTAGCCAAAATAGCTCCCACCCGATAGAACGCCGGGATGCGAAATCGCCTCGGAAGCACGATCCGAAACAGTCTGATCGGAATGGCCATGCTGCCGGCCGCGGCAGCGGCGGCGGAGCCGCTCGGCAACCTGAAGCTGGACCCGCCTAGCGCTTCGTCGTCGGGCAAGGTGCTGCCGCTTAAGAGCCCCGGAACCGGCAATACCTGCGCGGCGATGGGGCCGGGTTTCGTCAAGATCGACGGCACCGACACCTGCATCAAGGTCGGCGGACAGCTGAGCATCGGGGCCGGTGGCGCCAGCGGTTCGCGCTGAGCCTACGAATCGCGCCAGGCCGCCCGCGGCCCTCAGCAGGACCGCAGCGCGATGATCGCCGTCAGGACATCGGCGGTGCGACGAATTGCACAAAGCCCGGACGGCTTCTAAATTGCGCGAACCAGCGCTCGAGATGCGGCAGCGGCGGCTTGCGCACGCCCTCGACCCCGAACCAGCGCCTGGCATAGGCGCCGAGCGCGATATCGGCCAGGGTGAAATCATCGCCCTCGATGAAGCGCCGCGTTGCCAGCTCGGTCTCAACGATCTTCCATTGCGCCGCTTCGACGTCGGCATCGTTCTGAATGGCCGCCATGTCGCGCTGCTCGACCGGCGTCCGCACCAACCCCCAGAACACCGGACGATCGACCGGCTGCAATGTCGACAGCGTCCAGTCCAGCCAGCGGTCGACGCCGGCGCGCCGCCTTGCGGCCTGCGGATACAGCGGCGATGCCGGGGCGTAAGCAAGCACCAGATAGCGCATGATCGAATTGGATTCCCAAAGCACGAAATCGCCGTCGACCAGCGTTGGTACCCGCCCGTTCGGATTCATTGCGAGATAGTCGGCCTCGCGGTTGCGGCCGAACGCCATGCCGGCATCGATGCGCCGGTAGGCGAGATCGAGTTCGCACAGGCACCACAATACTTTTTGCACATTGACCGAATTGGCCCGGCCCCAGATCGTCAATGGCCCCAGCTGGTCGTTCGACACGATTTTCACTCCTGATGATGCGATCGTGCCGGTGATAACCGAATTATCGCAAAAAGGCGTGGCCGCAGGCACAAAATTTCATCCCGCGTCCGGCGACAAAAAAGACCCCGCCGGGATGGCGGAGCCTGATCTGTCAAAACCGCGCCGCCCTGGTCAGCGGCCGAACAACAACCACAACAGAATGATCACCGGGATCGGCACGCCGACCAGCCAGAGCAGAAGTCCGTTTCCCATCTTCGCCTCCATGAATTAATTCCTCATGGATCGACAACGCCAGCGACATGCCCGGGTTCCCCAGGCGGAACGGAAACCGCTCACCAATGTCCGGTGTTCGGCATCGAGCTCCACGGCTCCGCCGGCGTCTTGGCATCGCCTCTCTGCAGCAGTTCGATCGAGTGCAGGTCCGGCGAGCGGACGAAGGCCATTTGGCCGTCGCGCGGTGGACGATTGATGGTGATCCCGAGCTTCATCAGGCGGTCGCAGGTCGCGTAGATGTCGTCGACCTCATAGGCGAGGTGTCCGAAATACCGATCCTCGCCGTATTTTTCCTCGTCCCAATTATAGGTGAGTTCGACCAGCGGCGCGCCGCGCCCCTTGGACGCCTTCAGCAGTTCCATGTCTTCGGCCGCGCACAGGAACACCAGGGTGAATTTCGCCTTGTCGTTGTCGATGCGGCGGACTTCCTTCAGGCCGAGCGCGTCGGAATAGAACTTCAGCGCGGCATCGAGATTGCGCACGCGCAGCATGGTGTGGAGGTAACGCATGTCTTTACTCCCTTGAAAATCTCTGCAGGTCAGGCAGCTCGCGGCAACGAATAGCAGCAAAACGCCGGCGAGGGCAGGGGCGCGGCGGCGCCGGTGTCCTGCCGCAATTGCAGAGCGGCGCCGAGCGCGCCGGCCGGCAATTGCAAAGCAACAGCGCCGCCGGGCTCAATGATGCCAGGCGGCGCTGCCTAAAACTGGAAATTGCAATCCCCCAGTCATGATATGTCGCCCCAGAACGCCAATGGTTCAATGCCGGGTGGCGGTTTCAGGCGTTGCCGCCCGCGGTCGGCATTGTCGTTCGATTTGCAGATCGCTGCGATCGGGCAATCGTCCGCGCAGCCGATCCGCTTTCGGAACCGCAGTTCCGGTGCAACCAAGAAATGCCCTCGGCGTTATCGTGCGGGTTCTCAATGGAGGAGATACGCATGAGAAAAGCATTGGCCATTCTGGCAACCGTTGCCGTCGTCGGCGCCACCGCGGTAAGCGCGCCGGCGGAGGCACGTGGATTCGGTCACGGATGGGGCGGCCGCGGATACGGTCCCGGATTGGGGTTCGGCCTGGCAGCAGGCGCCATCGCCGCCGGCGCGCTGGGCGCCTACGGGCCGTATTATTACGGGCCCGGCTACGGATATTATGGCCCGCGCTACTACGCCTACGGGCCGGCCTATTACGGTGCCGGGCCCTACGCCTATTACGGCGGACCTTACCGCTATCGCTACTGGTAGCAAGAAAGGAAGCCCGGACATCGCGTCCGGGCTTTTTCCTGTCAGCCATGTATAAGGAGGTAAGCCGAACGGCGAAAACCTGGATCAGGAAGATAAAAAGAGAATGGCTGCGCAGGACACCAAGACCACCAAGGCACCGGCCGCCCAGAGCAAGACCGCCGAGGCGTCAAGGCTGCAAGTCGGCAACAGCGAAAGCTCGAAGGCCGAAACGGCTAAAGCCGAAACCGGCAAGACCGAGACCGGGAAGGCTGAAGCCGGTGAGGCTGAAAGCGCCAAGGCCGAGGCGGCACCGAAGCGCCAGGGCATGGGCGAGGGCCAGAAGCCGGTATCGCAGGCCTATAAGGATAACTGGAACGCAATTTTTGCGAAAAAACCCGCCAAGAAGCGCAAACGATGACCGCCCGCGTCAGCCGTGCGCCGAACAGGCAACCGGCGCAAATGCTCACGGCATGATGCGAAGTCGATCGCTGCCAGCGGCGCAGCTGGCGCTACGACCAGACCGATCTGGCGTCGTATCCGCCGCGGGCGTTCTGCAGCGTAGCGACGAAAAACTCCTCCCGCTCGCGCTGGAATCTTGCCTGGGTGGCCTTGAAGCTGGCGATGCGCCCTTCGATTTCTTCCCGCTCCCGCGCCAGACTGTCTTTTGGTTCGGTCGTTCCCATCGCTGGCCCATCCTGCTGAGTCGTGTCCCGCGGCCATTGGCGTGCGCAAATGGGGCGCGAATGGGGAAGGCGTGTTGCGGGATTGTGATGGCCCGCGTGCGCGCCGCGAATGAGCTTCGCAGTGGATAAGACAGGCGCCGTGCTTGTGGCATGCGCGCCTTCCCGGTAGCCACGGGAAAACGGGAGGCTTTCATGGCAAAGATCGATCTGGATTCATTGAGCATCGAAGAACTCGCAAGCCTGCGCGACAACGCCACCGACAAGCTGGCGGAAAAGGTGGCGGCGCGGCAGGCCGAGCTCGAAGCTGAACTGGAAAAGCTGTCGCAGTACGGCAAACCCGCAAGGAAATCAGCCGCAGCGGCACCGGTCGCCAAGGTGAAGAAGCACGACGAGAAGAAGAGCGACGAGGCCAAGGAGCCGGTCGCCAAGGCGGCCTGAGCAGGCTGGCGGCGGCATCGCGCGCTGCCCTATCGCTATGGCCATCGAAGCGGGCGTGCGATAATTTGGCGCGGACAGATTTCGGATCGTGCAGCGTGATTGCAGCGGATCTTCACAGCGGCGTGGAACAGCTCGGCGACATGATCGCCGCGGCGTCCAGCATCGTGCCCTTCACCGGCGCCGGCATTTCCACCGAATCCGGCATTCCGGATTTTCGTTCGCCCGGAGGATTGTGGACCCGCAATCGTCCGATACCCTTTGACGAGTTCGTCGCCAGCCCGGATGCCCGCGACGAGGCATGGCGGCGGCGCTTTGCGATGGAACCGACTTTCGCCGCAGCGCGGCCGGGCCGCGGCCACCGCGCACTAGCGGCGCTCTACAGGGCCGGCAAGGTTCCCGCCATCATCACCCAGAACATCGACAATCTGCACCAGCTCTCCGGCTTCGCGGCCGACGACGTCGTCGAGCTGCACGGCAACACCACCTATGCAAGCTGCATCGGCTGCGGACGAGCTTACGCCTTGGCCTGGGTCAGGGAGCGCTTCGAGGCCCACGGTGCGGCGCCCGACTGCAACGAGTGCCAGGAGCCGGTCAAGACCGCCACCGTTTCGTTCGGGCAGGCGATGCCGGAAGAGGCGATGCGCCGGGCCGGTGAACTGGCGCGGCAATGCGACCTGTTCCTGGCGATCGGATCGTCGCTGGTAGTATGGCCCGCCGCCGGCTTTCCGCTGCTGGCCAAGAATTCCGGCGCCAGATTGGTGATCATCAACAACGAGCCGACCGAACAGGATGACATTGCCGATCTGGTGATCCGCTATGATATCGGGGACACCCTGGGGCCGTTCGTCGGTAACTGATGCCCAATTGATTCGCAGCCGCGCAAGGCTGTTCATAGTTCCCTTCGGATTTGTTTTTTAGCTATGCGCGGCAGGCGGGAGTGTTATCTTTGATTCGAGAGATTCGCGCGGTGTCATCATGAATTGTCATCGGTGGGCGCGCGTGCCGGCGCCGTCGTGGTGATGACGGGCCGCCGATAATGTGTGGGGTCCGGAGTCATGGGGTCGGACGGATTTGAGTCCAAGAAGCTCGGGAGCCCGCCGTTAGGCGGGACCGCATCGAACCGCTTTGCGCCAGGGGAATTTTCAGCCGGCGCCGAGCGCGATGCGGCGGTCGACGCCCTGAGCGGCCTCGGCGAGGCCGCGGCCAACCTCGTCGAGATCAGCGGCGTGATCAAATGGTTCGATGCATCAAAGGGCTACGGCTTCATCGTGCCGGACAATGGCTGGCCCGATGTGCTTCTGCATGTCACCGTGCTCAGGCGCGACGGTTATCAGACCGCCTATGAAGGCGCGCGGCTGGTCTGCGAATGCGTACAGCGCGCCAAGGGCTATCAGGCGTTCCGCATTATCTCGATGGATGAATCGACCGCGATCCATCCGGCGCAGATGCTGCCGCCGCGGACCCATGTCAGCGTTACCCCGACCAGCGGCCTGGAGCGGGCCCAGGTCAAGTGGTTCAACCGCCTGCGGGGATTCGGCTTCCTGACCTGTGGCGAGGGCACGCCGGACATATTCGTACACATGGAAACCCTGCGCCGCTTCGGAATGACCGAGCTGCGTCCCGGCCAGTATGTGCTGGTGCGGTTCGGACCCGGCTCCAAGGGAATGATGGCGGCGGAAATCCAGCCGGAAAACGGCGCGCCCGGACTGTCGTCGCATTAACTGCGCCAATCCCGGCCTCCGCTGCCGTAATCCAGCCTGCCCAAAATCCGCGCGGCGATGCCGATGGTCTGGTATTTGCCATGATCGTCAGGCTATAGGTCGGACGAAACCTGCGGCGCGGCTGGAGCAAGTCATCAATGAATTTTGATCGAAAGATGGATCGGCGCCGGGCGTGTCTTTGGCTGCCGGTAGTCGCCATGATGGTGCTCGCCGCCTGCACGGGCTTCGGCGCCCGGGCGGCGACTTTCCAGACCCTGGAGATCGCCACCAAATCCGGGGTAAAGGTTTTTTCGGTCGAGATGGCGACCACCGAGGAGGAAAAGACCACCGGGCTGATGTACCGCAAGGAACTGGCGGACGGAAAGGGCATGCTGTTTGACTTCACCCCGGAGCAGCAGGTCTCGATGTGGATGAAAAATACCTACATCTCGCTCGACATGATCTTCATTCGCGCCGACGGCCGGATCCTGCGCATTGCCGAGAATACCGAACCGATGTCCACCAGGATAATTCCATCGGGAGGGCTCGCCAAGGGCGTGCTCGAGGTGGTCGCCGGTACCGCGCAAAAATACGGGATCCAGCCCGGCGATCGCGTCGCGCATCCGCTGTTCAACAGCCACTGAGCCGGCGGGGCAGCCTTGCTGGCCCCGTCTTAAGCGTGTATCGACGTCGTCTCCTGCTCGGAGCGTCGGGGTATAGCGCAGCCTGGTAGCGCGGCAGTTTTGGGTACTGCAGGTCGTTGGTTCGAATCCAGCTGCCCCGACCAATTTTTCCATAAATCAATTGCCCGCGGCAGGCGACTGACGCCGGGGCGCCGGGAGGCTGGAATCCGCCCGGAGCGGGAAGCTTGCCTCGGATGCGATTCCGGCCCCTTCGGCTCGAAAACAGGCTGTTAACGCTGATCCCCTAGCCTTGCTCGCCTCACCGCGGGATGCCGCCATGGTCATGAACATCGACGCCATATCCCGCTTTGCGCCCGGCGTTCCGGTCGTGAGCGCACACACCTCCCGCCTGCCGTGGCTGCTGGTCGCCATCATGTTCGCAGCTGCGATGCTGCTGCGCCAGGTTGCGGCTGAGAACACCGATGTGAGCTGGCTGCTGATCGTCGGCCAGCGCGTGCTGGACGGCCAGCGGCTCTATGTCGACATCGTCGAGATAAATCCGCCGATGGCGGTGTTCGCCTATCTGCCCGGCATTGCGCTGGCGCGCGCGCTTGGCCTCGATCCCAGGTTCGTCACCGATATTCTGGTCCTGCTGCTTGGCCTGGCGTCGCTGGCTGCAGCATCGCGGATCTTGCGGCGTTCGGCGCTTGACCCTGTCAGTCCGGCCTTCATGGCGATCTGGACGGCGGCGGTCCTGATGATCCTGCCGATGAATGTGTTCGGCCAGCGCGAGCATATTGCGACGCTGGCCTTTCTGCCGGCGCTGGCGGCCTGCGCGGTCCGCTGCGACCGGCAACCGCTGCCGCTCTGGGCGATCCTGGTGGCCGGAATGGGCGCCGGCATCACCCTGATGTTCAAGCCCTTCTTTGCCTTCGCGGTCCTGCTCTGCGCCGTCGCCGCGGCGCTGCGCGCGGGTTCGTGGCGCGCCCTGTTCGCGCCCGAGAACATCATCGCCGGCGGGCTGGTGGCGGGCTACGGCGTCTGCACCTATGTGATGTACCCCGAATATTTCACGCTCATCTACCCGTTGGTTCGCGACACCTATCTGTCCTGGTCGGCGCCCGCTTCGACAATGCTGGCCAGTTCCGCCACGCTGCTGTGGCTCGGCGCCGCCATCTGCGTCTTCTACCTGCGCCGCGAGCGGGGACTGGATGCGGTGCTTGCGGTGACGCTGTCGGCATCGCTTGGATTTGCCGCGGCGTTTTTTCTGCAGCGCAGAGGCTGGGCCTATCAGTCCTATCCGATGCTCGCCCTTGCGATGCTGGCGGCGGGATATGCGATTGCGGCGGACGCGGCGGCGATGCCGCGTCGCCGTCGTGTTGCGGGCTGGCTGGTCCTGATCGCAACCTTTGCCGGCGGCAGCCTGTGGTTCAACGCCACCGTCGCCATTGCGCCGCTTGACGCGGCGGTCGCGGCACTCGGCCCACATCCGAAAATCCTGATGCTGAGCGGGGAGGCGGCGATCGGCCACCCGCTGGTGCGAAACGTTCACGGGGTGTGGGTCTCCCGGCAGGAAAGCCTGTGGGTGCGCGAGTGCGTCCGGCTTGCCCGCGACAATAGACCGATCGACCCGCAGACCGATGCCAGGCTGGACGCTTACCTCGCCCGGGAGAAGGCTGGCCTGATCGAAGATTTCAAGCGGCAGCCGCCCGATGTGGTCCTGATTGATGATCTGCGCGACGACTGGGGGGCGTGGGCGCGCTCCGATCCTGAACTGGCGGCACTCCTCGCCTCGTACGCGCTGGCGCAGACCACCGACGGGATCGAGATCTTGCGGCGGCCCGATTGATCCCGGATCACCTCTGCGCCCCGGGATGAGCCATCAGGTCGACGATCTCGACATTGACTCGACCGGCCGCAACGGACAATGGAACAGGGCGCGCATCCGTGCCAAAGTCCGGTCCGACCGGCCTGTAAGAAAAATAATCGGCCATCAGGGAGAGTACACGTGGAAGAGTTCGACTATGTTGTGGTCGGCGGCGGATCGGCCGGTTGCGTGGTGGCAAGCCGCCTCAGCGAGGATCCAAAAGTCTCCGTCTGCCTGCTCGAGGCGGGTGGAATGGGCAACAATTGGGTGGTGAAGGCACCGCTCGGCATTGCGATCCAGGTGCCATCCAAGAAAAACAACTGGGCCTTCGAGACCGTGCCGCAGCCGGGCCTCAACGGCCGGGTCGGCTATCAGCCGCGCGGCAAGGCGCTGGGCGGCTCGAGCGCGATCAACGCCATGGTCTATATTCGCGGCCATCGTTCCGACTATGACGGCTGGGCGGCGCTCGGCAATGCCGGCTGGGGCTACGACGACGTGCTGCCCTATTTCAAGAAGTCGGAAAACAACGAGGTCGTGCATGACGCGTTTCACGGCAGCGGCGGCCCGCTGAACGTCGCCAGCTTGAGGACCGGCAATCCTTTCCAGGATTATTTTCTGGAAGCTGGCCGCCAACTGCAGATCCCCATCAACGCCGACTTCAACGGCGCGCAGCAATTCGGCCTCGGCGTCTATCAGGTCACCCAGAAGAACGGCGAACGCTGGAGCGCGGCGCGCGCTTATCTTGAGCCGAACCTGTCGCGGCCCAATCTGAAAATCATCACCGCGGCCCTGGCCGGCAGGCTGCTGTTGGACGGCAAGCGTGCCGGCGGCGTCGAATTCCGCCGCGACGGCAAGCCGGAAGCCGTGCGCGCCCGGCGCGAAGTCATCGTCTCGAGCGGTGCGCTGCAGTCGCCGCAATTGCTGATGCTGTCGGGCATCGGCAATGCGCCGGACCTACAGCGCCTCGGCATCGAGGTGAAGCAGCATTCGCCCGGCGTCGGCCAGAACCTGCAGGATCACATCGACTTCGCCTTCAGCTACCGCTCCGACAGCCTCGACAATTTCGGCATCAGCTTGGCGGGTCTGCGAAAATTATGGCGCGAGATCGGCCGTTACCGGCGTGGCGGCGTCGGCATGATTACCTCGAACGTCGCCGAATGCGGCGGCTTTCTCAAGACCGATCCCAATCTCGCGGTGCCCGACATCCAGCTCCATTTCAGTGTCGGCATGGCCGACAATCACGGCCGCAGCCGGCATCTCGGCCACGGTTTTGGCTGTCATGTCTGCCTGCTGCGTCCCAAGAGCCGCGGCAGCGTGACTCTGGCCAGCGCCGATCCCGCGCAGCCGCCGCGGATCGATCCCAAATTCTACGATTGTCTCGACGATCTCGAGACCATGGTGAAGGCGTTCAAGATCACCCGCCGCATCATGGATGCGGAGCCGCTGGCGAAATGGCGCACCTCGGACATGTTTACCGCGACCGTCAGCTCTGACGACGACATCCGCCGCGCCCTGAAGGACCGCTCCGATACCGTCTATCATCCGGTCGGCACCGCCCGCATGGGCAACGACGCCATGGCGGTGGTCGATCCGCAACTGCGCGTGATCGGGGTCGAGGGACTGCGGGTGGTGGACGCTTCCATCATGCCGACCCTGATCGGCGGCAACACCAACGCGCCCTCAATCATGATCGGCGAGAAGGCCGCCGACATGATCCGCGGGGTGCATTGAGGCGTCGCGTTGCAGAGGGCAGGCGCCGCGAGTGTGGCAGGGGAGGCGCCGCGCCGCTCCATAAAACCGACATGCCCCGCAAGACGGTCTCGCCTGCGGCGAGTTCGATCGAGACGGGGTATCCAGCAGGCCGCGGCCGTTCGACCGGAACGCGAACGGCAGGGATTACTGGGTCGCCCGGTCAAGAGCCGGACGACGACGGCCGGGGGTGTGGCGCTTCTTTCAAGAACTGATTTACTTGTCGAACAGCCAGGTCCGTCATTGCGAGCGCCGCCAAGCAATCCAATGCCGCAAGCAAGGATGGATTGCTTGGTCGCGGAGCCTGTCATCTGGCGCCCTTCGCGCGGCCCGTTGGCTCCTCGCAATGGCGGCCGCACTCGCAGCCGCGGCCAGACATGGCTTATCGGCCTCGCGGCGCCTGGCGTCCGAGCCTTGCGGTTGGTTGGCGCCCTTTTGAAACTCAGGGCGCGCGGGAACGCCGGGTGCTCGATGCACCCTGGTCTCGCGCGCAATGAAGAGAGACGCGCACGAGAGGAGGGGCACCGGATTCACCCGGCGTTCCAGCAAACAGTGGTTTACGACTTATGGCGTGCTCTTGTGCGATCGGCCTGTTGACACCGTCATCGACGTTAGAGAACCCGTCGACTTGAAACCGGCTCCGAGAGTTTCGGGACTACACCTTTTGTCGTCCGCAAAGAGATACCCTCGTCAGGAGTACCCTTCACGTCCACCGCAGCCCATCCCGCGTTCGTGACGTTTGCGAATGTCCCCGGTGGATGGGCACCGAGATCGCCGGTCGATTGCGGTGACACCTCGTAGATGGGTGGCGCGATGCGTAGTGCAGAAGCGGCGCATCGATCGTTTCGATCCCCAGGTCTTTTTCAGGAATTTTCGAATGACTGCCCTTGTCGTCAGCAGCCTGAACAGACCGCGGCTCCAGAGGCGAAAGCTTAGCGTCCGGTGCAGCCATTTCTGGCCCCTCGTTCCTCCCTCATGATCCCGCGCCCAGCCTTCGAACCCTGTCGGACTGATCAAACCGAGCGTGCGGACAAGTTCGGACCTGTCGAAGGCGGCACGGGCGAGAAACTCGCAGGACAGCGACAGCGCGATGGCATCCGCAGGCGTTTCATGGGCGCGGCGGATTTCGGTCAACGCGGCAAGAACCGCGTCGGTCATGATCCGCTCGTCGCTGACCCATGATCGGTAGCGATCCGCCCCGCAAAACACGAATCATCTTTTATCTCGCCCGCTCGCGTTCCTCGTATCTGCCCTCGCAGCGGGGGTCGCCGCGCTTGACCTGGTCGATTTCCTGAAGTGGCGGGAAGCAGTGGAGTATCGAGTAATAGTCGGTATAGGGCGGCGGCGCGCGGAAACAGACGCTGGCGCCGACCGGCACTTCGACCGATTGCTCGCCGGAGACGGTATAGTGGCAGTTGTCATCGGCCTTGGCCCTGGCGCCGGCCGGTTGTTCAGCATGGCCCTCGGCCAGCGAAACAATGAAGATCAAGGAAATCAAAAACAAGCGCATCCCGGCTTCTCCTTTGCTTGAAAGTCATCTGGACCTACCCAAGGATAGGGTGCGTGCGGAGCAATGCCATCCCCTCGGGCCCGCCGAACCCGGCGACGGTATGGGCTCGTCCAAGTCTCCTCGTGGAAACCGGGCTCTGTGGGGAGCGTGCTTGGGCGGCTTGACCGCAGGCGTCAAGCCCAACGGCCGGGCGTCTCAAGTCAGTCGGGGTGGCGGATCGAGCCTGCCGGGGTCAGCGCCGCACGCGGCCCTGCGATCATAGAAAGTGAAAGGCCGACCGCAACGAGGTCACCAGACGTATCGCACCACACCCTTGCCGGCGTAACTGCTGGTGACGCTGGAGAACTCGCCTTCAAACGTCGCGGCGGCGGACCAGCCGTTGATCCATTTCATCTCGACCGATGCTGTGGTCAGCGCGGAATCGTGTGCCTGCGCCGCGCCGTTGACGACAAAGCTGGCACCCGGCAGCGTCTGGAAGGTCGCCGCGATCGAGCGATCCGGATCGAAATCATTTGCCCAGGCAAATCGACTGCGCAGCGTCAGGATCGCGCCCTGCAGCGCCCAGGATTTATCAGTGCGGATACCGAGTTCGCTGCGCGCATCGGTGACGTCCCTGGCGCCATAGGCGAGCGCGAACGCATTGGAGCCCGCGGTCGCCTGCTCGGCATAGCCAGGCAGGTCGAAGGTGGTGAACTGCGCGCCGGCATAGGGCGTGACACTGATTCCGCCGAGCCATGGCGAAACCAGGCGGTAGCCGCCTTCGAGGCGGCCCGAATAGGCATTGGCGTTGAATTCCGCGCGCAACTGGTCGCTGCCGGCCACGCTAACGGTGCGATTGGTGGTGATGTCCTGCCAGCCATAGGCCAGCGCCGCTGAGACATAAGCGGGCCCGGCATTATTGCGGATGAAGGCGCCGGCCTGGAACAGATCGGAACGTCCACTGCCGCCACCGACGATGCCAAAACTGGTGCCGCCGCCGGCGAGCGCAAAACCTGCCAGCGTGGTAGGCGACAGGCGATAGTCGGCGCCCACCGCAGTGCCAGCGATGCTCGAGGTCGCGGTGTTGGAGCCGAGCGCGGCATTGCCGTCGGTGGTCTGCGAACCGCCAAAGCCGGCCGCCCACACGCTCCAGCCTGGAACGAACTGCGGGGCCAGCGCCGGGGCCTTGCGATAGATCGCGGCATAGGCGTCGCGCGCGCGTTGCGAGCCGTCCCTGGGCGCATAGGCGCTGGCGTCGTAACCCTGTTGTTCGGCGTACCCCGGCGCGGCAGTGCCCGTGGCGGCGCCGTCACCGCGTCCGCCGGTGAACGGGTCTGTCAGGAGGCCCATGAACTGGTTCATTGCATCGAAGGTGGTCTGCTGCGAACCGGTCGCCGTCTCACCCGACAATTGCGTCAGCGCGCCCGGGAGAGCCGAAGCGGGAAGATTCAACAGCGCGCTGAAACCGGCCGGCAGCGCGCCATTGGCGTTGCCGACACGGTCGATGCTGGAGGCCACAGCCCTCTGGTTGGCGTTGAGCCCGGCTGCCTGTTCGAATGCCAGCGACAGCGTCAAATACACGTCGTCCGGCGTATAGCTCAGTGCGCCCGTGATGAAATTCGGCAGGCTCAGCGAATTGAACTGGGTGCCGCCGAGGCCGCCTCTGGCGGTCAGGATCGTGTAGGACTGGTTGAAGGCGAAGGAGTTCGTCGGCGAAACTACCTGGACAACGCCGGCGAGCGTGGCGGTACCTGCAACACTGGTCAAGCTCGCGGTGGCCTGCGTCAACTGAACCAGGTATTGCGCCGCCGTCGTGAACACGAGATTGCCGCTGACGTTCAGCGTGCCAGTGGCGTTGTTGCCCGGCGCCAGTGTGCCGTTATTGATCGAGGCGTTGCCGACGGTGCCGGTGCCCCCCAGCACGCCGCCGGTTACGGTGAAGGTCCCGCTGAAATTGCCGTCCGCAAGCAACGTACCGCCCTGCACCGCCCAGTCCTGCGTGCCCGTGCCGGTCAGAGCGAAGGTCGACATGCCGACCTTGTTGAAGGTCGAGAAGCCGGTGTACTGGGTGCCGAGCAGGGTGGCGTTGAAAGTGCCGGTACCGCTCCCGCCAAGCTGGAAAGTATCGGCGCCAGTGCCCAGGACATTGCCGGTGATCGCAAAGCCAGGTCCGAGCGTCAGGGTGTTGCCGGTGCCCGCGAATTCAATGGCCGTGCCACCGGTGCCGGTGATCTGGCCCGCGTTGAAGATGGTGGATGCCCCACTGTTGAAGCGCACTGCGAGGGCAGCCGAAAGAACGCCGGTGTTGGTGATATCGCCGGAATTGGCATTGAGGGCGTTGCTAATGCCGGTGATCGAACCGGCGTTGTTCAAGCTCAGGGTTATCCCGGTAATGATGCCCGCGGAGTCTCCAAATATCGTCCCGGTAGCGGTATTTGTGACCGTGGCGTTGGTGCCGACATCGATGCCGTAGGTCAAGGACTGGACAGTTCCGGAATTGACGATTGTCGCACTGGTTGCGGCAGAGATGGCGCTTTGGTCTCCGGAGATCGTACCTGAATTGGTCACGGTTGCACTGGCGCCGGCAATGATACCATTGATGTCGCTGGTGATCGAACCGGCGTTGCCGACATTGATGGTTCCGGCTGCGAATACACCGGCCTGGTTGCCGAAAATCGTTCCGGATGCGCTGTTGGCAATCGTGACGTTTGCGCCGGAGCCGATCGCGAAAATCAGGCCTGAGATGCTGCCCGAATTCGTCAGGTTGACGTTTCCGGATGCGCTGATGCCGAAGTTATTGGCACCGGAAATCGTCCCGCTGTTGGTTATTGATGCCGTGGTTCCGGCACTGACGGCTGTGCTCGTGCTGGTAAGCGACCCGGCATTGTTCAAGGTGAGGCTGGCGCCGGCGGCGAGCGCGGTCGAATTGCTGAAAATCGTTCCGGCCGCGGTATTGGTAACCTGAGCGTCGGTCCCGATGTCGATTGCCGCAATCGACGCGTTGATGTTTCCGGAATTGTAGATCGCGCCGCTGCCCGTTGCGACAATGGCCGCGGAGGGGCCGCTGATCGTCCCCGAATTGGTGATATTGACCGTCGTCGCAAAAATGCCCGTCGTGTTGCTGGTGACCGAGCCGGCGTTGTTCAGCGTGATTCCTGTGCCGGCCAGGATGCCGTACGTGTTTCCGAAGATGGTGCCGGAGCTTGCATTGACGATGCTGAGGCCGCCGGCGGCGTCAACACCTGTGCTGAAGCCGGAAATGCTGCCCGAATTGTTGATGGTATTGGCGTCGTTCAGCGAGATGCCGGCGGCACCGATTCCCGTGACCGTTGCGTTCGTCAAAACGTTGATGGTCAGGCCGCTCTGGTCGCCGGTTCCATAGCCATTATTGCCGTTCTGGTCGATCGTCGCCCCCGCGCAGGTAACCGTGGTGCCCGCGACCGGTGCAATCGGCGGTCCTGCGCTTGCCGCCGGCGTGCACTGCGCGCCGGCCTCTGAAACCGTCAAAATCGTTGCGAAAAGCATCGCTCCGAAAAATGCCAGTAGTGGTAACGAGCCGATGGCATGGAGTGCCCTTGACAGGGGAAACTGAGATGGCTGCATCACCCTACCTGGAGAATTTCCGCAACAGAAAGAATGCATCGAGGCGAGAAGCGGAACGCGGCGAAATGTCCGCAGTGTCAAAGGGTAGCCAAGCACTCGCCGATTCGTAATTTCGATAAATAAGGTTAGCCAATGGTTAACGCGCGGCTCGGGGGCGCGATTGGCAGGCAGTACGGTCATCGGCTGATCCCCGCTCGACGGAGACCGGCGCGGGAGATGACGGCTCAGGGCAGCGAGCTCGCCGGCGCCGCCTCGGGCCAGCGGGGGCGGGCCTCCCAGATCGCCTTGCGCAGCGTGCGCGACAGCGCTTCGACCGAGTAGGGTTTCTGGATGAGGTCAAAACCCTGATGGGCGTTGTCCGCCAGCACGCTGCTGTAGCCGCTGGTCAGCACCACCGGCAGGCCGGGATATTGTTCGCGGATGATGCCGGCCAGTTCGACGCCGTTCATGCCGGGCATGATGACATCGGAAAACACCAGATCGAACGATGACGGGTCGGCGGCGATCAGCGCCAGCGCCTGCCTGGCATTGTCGACCCGCCTGGTGGCGTAGCCCATGTCCTGAAGCAGCTCGGTGGAAAACCGCCCGACGTCCTCGTTGTCCTCGACGACGAGGATGCGATGGCCGCGCCCGCCGGTGGCCGTCTCGCGATGGCCCGCCGCGGCATCTGCGCCGTCGGCTGCGGGGGCTTCGGCCTGGGGCAGGTAGATGGTGAAGGTCGCGCCTTCGCCCGGCAGGCTTGCGACGACAATCTCGCCGCCGGACTGCTTGGCGAATCCGAGCGTCTGGCTGAGGCCGAGGCCGGTGCCTTTGCCGACCTCCTTGGTGGTGTAGAACGGCTCGAAAATCGCCGTCAGCCTGTCGGGCGGAATGCCGCTGCCCGTATCGCGGACGGAAATCGCGATGAATTGGCCGCTGCGCGCCGCACTGGTGGCCGACGACGGGATCGCTTGCGTCTTGCCGACACTGATCGAAATCTGGCCCTCGCCGTTCATGGCGTCGCGGCCGTTGACGGCGAGGTTGATCAGCGAAGTTTCGAATTGCGCGACGTCGGCCACCGCAAAACATTCGGGGTCGCGGATTTCGAGCCCGATCTGGATTCGGCTGCCGACCAGCGGCCGGATCAGCCGGGCAATGGACTCGACCTGCAGGCCGACGTCGAAAACCTGCGGCGCCAGCGGTTGGCGCCGCGCAAATGCCAGCAGCTGTCCGGTCAGCTTCGACGCGCGGTCAACCGTATCGGAGATTGCGTCGATGTAGCGGCGGCGGCGTTCCTCGCTGAGGTCGCGGCGGCGCAGGAAATCGGTCGCCGAACGGACGATGGTCAGAAGATTGTTGAAATCATGCGCCACGCCGCCGGTGAGCTGGCCGACCGCCTCCATTTTCTGGGATTGCCGCAGCGCTTCCTCGGCCTGGCGTCGTTCGGTGACGTCGATCGCCTCCGCCAGCACGCCGGCCACCGCGCCGCGCCGGTCGACCACCGGGCGCATGGCAAAGTCGAAATAGCGTTCGCCGATCGGCAGCTGCAGGCGCATTTCGGTTCGCACGCTGGCGCCGCCCGCGACTTCGGCAAAGCCGGCGCCGACCGCCTCGCGCGCGCCCGCGGTTGCAGCAAACCACGGCGAATCCCTGAACGGTTTGCCGACGATCTCGGCCGCGGCGGCCTTGATTCCCTCGAGCGCGGTCCGGTTGGCGTAGATGATGTTGCCCGCTAGGTCCAGCAGCGCCTGGTACTGGTTGCTGGTTTCGAAGATCGAGCGCAGCTGCGCTTCGTTGGTCTCGAGCTGGGCGGTGCGCTCGCCGATTCGCTGCTCCAGCGTTTCATTGAGCCGACGCAGGTCGGCTTCGGCCTGCTTGGCCGCGGTGACGTCGTGCGCCACGCCGATGAAGCCGATGTGGTTTCCCGCCGGGTCCCAGCGCGGCTGCGACTCCGAGCGCATCCACCGCCAGGCGCCGTCGCTGCGCCGATAACGGGCTTCCAGCACAAAGGGCCGCAGCGAGGCTTCGCCGGCGACGCTCTCCTTCACGATCCGCGATTGATCGTCGGGATGCAGGATCTCGCGCCAGTCGAAAACCAGCGCCTGCTGATATTCCAGCCCGAGAAAATCCAGATAGGCCTGGTTGGCGAAGCTGCGGGTGCCGTCGAGCTTGCTGACCCACATCGGCACTGGCGCACTGTTGGCGATCAGCCGGAAGCGCGCCTCGCTCTCGCGCAGCAGTTGCCTGGCCAGTGTGCGGTCGGTGATGTCCATATGGGCGCCGATCAGGCGCAGCGGCTGGCCCTGTTCATCGCGTTCTATCTGCGCCTCGCAGGCGATCCATCGCACCTGGCCGTCGTTCGGCCTGACGATGCGGTATTCGGAGGAATAGTGCAGATCGGCGCCATTCACCGTCGCCAGAAAATGCTGCACCGCCTGGTCGCGGTCCTCGGGATGGAGCCGGCGCACCCAGTCGTCGTGGGTGTCGACGGCACCGGGGCGCAGGCCGTGGATATCGAGGTATTCGGGCGACCGGCGCCCGCTGTCGAAGCCGTTCCTCAAATCGACGTTGACGCCGGCGACCCTGGCGATTTTCTGGACCCGGGCCAGATCGCTCTCGCGATCCCGCAGGGTGCGTTCGGATTCGGAGAGGATTTCATTGACCCGGCGCAGTTCGTCGCGATTGGCGCGAAGTATTTCCTCCGAGTTGCGGCGCTCGGTGATATCGCTGGCCGCGCCAAACCACTCGACGATCCGCCCCTGATCGTCGGTCAGCGGTATCGCCCGAGAGGAGATCCAGCCGATCGAGCCGTCGAGCCGTTTCACCCGGTGTTCGAGCTGGAACACGCCGCGCGTCGCGATGGCTCTCTGGACCGCATCGGAGATCGCGGGCCGGTCTTCCGGCAGCAGATATTCATCCATCCAGGCAATCCCGGGAACGTCAGCGCCAGCCGTGACGCCGCGACCGCCCAGCTGCTGCATCTCGGTCAGGTTGGGGCTCATCCGGTAGACCACGTCGGAGGTGGCGTTGACGAGGGCGCGAAAGCGCGCTTCGCTTTCGCGCACCCGGCGTTCGGCCATCACCCGCTGCGTCGTCTCGACCACGATGGCGATCACGCCCGCCGGCCTGCCGGCCTCGTCCAGTACCGGCGAGTAGTCCAGATTCATCCAGACCTGCTCGGGGCGGCCATGCCGGTACAGCGTGAGCTCCTGGTCGGCATAGGCCAGCGTGCCGCCGCCGAGCCCGACCTTCATCACGTGGTCGTTGAAATCGGCGACCTCTGCCCAGCCGTCGCGCACCTTCGAGCCCAGCAGCCGCGGATGCCTCCCGCCGGCAAAGCCGGAATAGGCGTCGTTGTAGATCATGACGCCGTCTTCGCCCCACAGAAGCACGATGGGGACCGGCGAGCGCAGCAGCAGGTCGGTAGCGGTCCGCAGGCTTTGCGGCCACGCATGGAGCGGCCCGAGGCTGGTGGCTGCCCAATCGAAATTCCTGATCAGTTCGCCAAGTTCGCCGCCGCCGGCAGGGAACGACCCCACGGTGCCGGCGGATACGCTTTCGTCAGGCACCTCTTCACCCCCTGAAATGCCCCGGGATCAACTTCGGTAAACGCGACGCAGCCGTCCTGGTTCCCGGAGAGGAGTTCCAAGCCGTCCTACCTGCCAAAGCTGCCTACGCTTTTTCCGATTGCGCCCGGCCACGGCTTGGGAAACACTGAACGCCAATATAGCCGTGTGGGGGCTCAACATGCAGGACGGCCGATTTGACGTCGATCGTTACCGGAAATTGCTGGCGGAAGCGGTCGACGAGACGAGGCGGCTGGCGCTGATCGATGTGCTGGTCAAGGAGCGGGCGAAGGAGCGGCTGGAGGCGCAGCGCGCCGCCGACCGCAAGGCCATGACCGCGAGCACCATCGCAAAAATTCTCGGAAGCTCTCGGCACTGACGGTAACGCCGCGCGACGGATCCGGGTTGGCGGCGCCGGCCGGGCGGTGTAGAGCTTGGCGCGAAGCCTGTGGCGAGGCCAGGATGGTCGAACCAGGACAGACCGAGGACAGACGATGAGAATCAGGATTTTGGCTGCCGCCGTGGTGTTGCTGTCGGTCTCGGCACCGTCATGGGCCGCCGACATGTCGGTCCGGCACCACGGTCACCGGCACGTCGGCGCCAACGATATCTATCTGCACAATTACGGCCCGCCCGACTTTTATCCGGGGACCGATGTGCCGCCCGATCGTGTCGTCTTCCCGGTGACGGGCAGGCCCTACGGCATCTATGACGGATTCAGCCGGATCTGCGCGCAGTCGACCGCCAACTACCGCGGCCAGGACGGCCGACGCCACCCCTGCAGCTGAGCGACCGCCGCAGCGGTCAAGCTGCTGCGGCTCATTGCGCCGGAATCACGGCGCAGTTGGTGCGACCCGACATCAGGCAATCCTGCATCTTGCTGGCCGCCGTCAGCTCATGGGCGAGCCATAGCCCGACCACCAGCAGCACCACCGCGATGGCCAATCCGGCGATCGCGGGCCGCCTGTTGCCGCCGTGTTCGGGATCATTCATTCCAGAGCCTATGTTGCGGGTGCAGTTGGCCAGCCTTCGGCTTCCGCGGGGTCGCCGCGGCCGATGGCAAAGTGACCGACAGGGCCTTCGACATGGAATTCGATTCCGGTCATCCGCGCGAACAGATCGATATTGCCGCTGCCGATCGCGCATCCGCCGAGGCCCATTTCGTCGGCCATCAGATAGAGCGTCTGGGTCAGCACGCCGACATCCCTGAGAATCAGCGAATAGGCGAGCGAGGAGTATTTCCAGGACACCCGGCCGAAGCGGGCGGCGATGGTGATCAGGATCTGCGGGCTGTCCGGCGCGTCCATGGCAAATTGCGCCCCGGCCAGTTGCGCGTCGAGTTCCACCGCGCGGACCTCGATCGGGACCAGCGCGTGGCGATCGGCATCGTAATGATAAAAGCCGCGTGCAAGGCCCGCGCAGTTGGCGACTGCCAGATATAGCTCGAGTTCGTAGGCGCTGCCGGCCGACGGATAGGGCCGCGGCGCGTAGCCGATTTCCGGACCGTCGTCGCCGAGCTCCTCGATCCGCGTCATCCATGTCGACTGTACCCTGGCTGCGCCATCGAGCAACCGCGCCAGCTCGGCCAGGGCGATCGGAGCGCGCGCCTCAAAGCTGCGCGTCGAATGGCGCCGGCGCAAGAGGCTTGCGAATGGGGAGGGCGCCGCCGCGTCCGACAGCTCGCGCAGATCGATCGAGGGGCCGGGCCAGTGGGGCCGCACCGCCGGCAGGGGCGCGATCATGCCGGCATAGGGATAGAGGCTGCCGAGCGGATTGGCCTGGCGGCCTTGGGTGGTGCGGGTATGAAACAACAGATCGTGAAAATCCCACAGCACGAGGCTGTCGTCGCCTTCGTCCGAGCGCAGGCCCTCGCCGCCGGTCTTCTCGATCCGGAACAGGATCCGGCAGTCCACCAGCAAGGCCAGCAGTTCGACCCCCGGAAAGTCGGGCTGGCGGCGGAATTCCCTGATCTGCTGCGGCCTGGCAAGCCGGGTGAGGGCGGCGGCGACATGCGGATCGCCGATCCGGAACAAGGCCCCGGCGCGCGGTGACTCCAGCACCATTTCATCGCCGCGGCGCCGCAGATAGGCAAACCGCGACAGCACGATGGTATCGGTCTCGCGAAGTTTGGCAACCTGCGGCCAGTAATCAGGAGTTTGCGGTTCGATGAAGGTAGCGTTGGGGTCCGTACCCGAACGCCCGAGCCGGTACTCCAGCAGACCGCGCCTTGCCAATCGGCGCACCAGGCGATTGGTTTCCTGTTTCGCCACCGGCGCCAATGCCCGCAGCGGCAGGCCCTCATGGTGCCGTAGCCTGCGATCGACCGCGCCGGCACCGTATTTTCCGAGGTCGTCTACCGGAGCGCCATCGAAGCAGGCGAACAGATTGCCGTCCGGCTGGTCTTCCAGCGTGACGAACTCGCTCAGGCGGACGGAAAGGGCTGGCGCCATGGGCCGCGGCCGTGGTTTTTTTCCGGGAGCGCGCAAGCTGATCCTTCAGCTATGGGGAAGGAACGGGGTGAGTTCGGTTTCCGGCAGGGGCACATCCCGCAGTCCGAGTTTCAACGGAACATCATACAGCCGGCCCGGCGCGAAGCGTCGATAGAAATGCCGCAGCCCGGGAACGATTACCCGGACCACGGGAACCTCGACATCGGGCCGGGTCTGGTTGAGGACCAGGAAATCGAGGCCCGCGCGGCGGGCGATCTCGACGCAGGCGAGCACCTGGTTGCGGGTGTTGTCGAGCGGGCCGAAGCTGGTGGCGTCCGGCTGCGGCGCGGAATTCGGGTCTTGGCGTCAGGAACGGGTGGTCCGCCAGGCGCAGCGGCGTAACGCCGTCAAGGCTCGGTTTCTCGCCGGTGCCGCCGCCCATCAGGCCGATCGACAGGAACTGGTTCAGCTCGGTCAAGGTGCGCAGCACGGCGATCCGCCTGTCGAAATGCGCGCCGGATCCGAATTCGATGTTCTCATGTCCGTTCTGCATCCAGTGCAGGATCGCCACATAGGTGGGAACGCCGAGGTCGCTGGTGACGTCGAGCACCCAGAGCTTGCGGCCGGTTTCGCCCAATTGGGTCTGCAGGTCGCGAACATAGGAATTGTTGATCGCGCCGAGGTCCACTTCCGCCCGTTGCGACCGGTTGTACCACCAGATCGCATAGGCATCGCGCTCGACTAGTTCGAGAAAGCCCTGGACGATGGCTTCTTCCAGGGTGTTGCCGGCGGCGCAGCCGTTGGAGTCGGCCTGGAATGCGGCCGGACCGCTATAGAAGAAATACAACAGGCTGGTCGGAAGGTATTTGAAGCGTCCGTCGCGCAAGGACCAGACCGGCGACCACTCGATCCTGGCCGATGGATCGAACGGCGCCGGCGCGACCTGCTGCTCGCCCGCATCGTCCGTCAGCGCCGGGTCTGCCCGGGATTGCGCGTCGCTGAACAGCAGTACGTCGTTGGGTAGAATCGCCTCGCCCGGCGCAAAATCGGTGAACCTTCGCGTCACGCGGATTTCGTCGCCCTGGAAAATTCCCGAATAGCGCTCGATCGCCTCCATCAGCGCGCTGGCTTCGGCCTGCTCGGCGGTGCTGCCCTTGCCGAAGCTGCCGCCGGTCAGTCCCGCTCTGAGCTGATCGACGCTGTGGGCCGGCGCGGAAAAATTGTGCGCGGCATAATAGTTGGTGTTCAGCGGCAGATCGGCTTCGATCCGTTCCAGCCGCGTGACCACGCCGGTGAGGGGGCTCACATGCTTACGGAAGCGGGCTACCGTGGCCCGCGATGACACCGTGCGGTATCCGCCGCTGGTCATGACCAGCCTGGCGCCGGCGCCAAGCTCGATCGGCTGCGGCGCCCGACGCGGGTCGCGCAGCTTCTTGCGGCCGCAGGTCGGGCATTGCGGGCGGGTCGCCACGTAATGCTTCACGGTCGTGGCGCCCAGCAGATCCTGGCTGATGATGTGGTGGTTCAATTCTGTGCGAAAGCCGGTCGCGATCGCCTTGGCGACTTCGAGGGCGGCAAACTGGATCGCACCCTGTCCGAGGGTGTTGCGGGCGAGCGGGGAAAGCGCGACCGCGCGCGCAGGTCCGCGATCGAGAAATCCCTTGACCTCCCGGTTGCGGATCATGCGATCGAACAGGCAGGTCCAGCAGGGGCCGTCACCCGGGCGGAACAGCGGCCCGACCAGCGGAAAGGCGCCGGAAGGTTGCACCAGGAGCCAGGGCGCATGGGCCGACACCCGCTGCCGGTTCAGCTCGGCCAGCCGCCGTTCGAGATAGTCGTTGACCAGGGTGACCGTGAGGTCCGCCGACCGCTTGACGACGCGAACGCCGAGTTCGCCCAAGGCGGCGCCGAATTCGGCGGCGCCCTGCACGTCGATCGCTTCAACCCGCACGCGAAAGTTCCGCAGATTCTGTTCGGCGATTCCCGGCGGCAGGCCGAGGCTCGCCCAGTAGCCGGCCAGCGTGCCCAGCGACGCGCGCGGCGCGGCAATCACATAGCGGCGCTCGACCAGGCGACGGAGGGCTTCGCCGATCTTGTCGGAGGGGAATGTCTGTTCGAGCTCGGCGACCAGCGCCTGCGCGCTGCTGCCGCTCTGTCCGATAGTGGTGGCGATGGCGCAATAGAGAGCGCCATGAAGAAAGAATTTCCGGTCCTCGGAATACAGGCAGACGACATCGGGCGGCAGCACATAGGCCGTGAAATTCGGCGCAAACTGCAGGAAGTCCTTGCTGCCGGGCCGCGACGAGCCGGCTTTGCGATTGCTTGTCATGAGGTCGGCACGCGCAGCTTGCGGGCCCCCGCGGTTCGCCGGAACAAGCGATATCGTTGGAGCACGGCAATTTCCTTGTCGAGCGCGCGCAGGAGCGGTTCCCGATCAGGCGTCGGATACGTCCGATCAGCTGGCGCGAACCTGCCCACGAATGTACGCGGCCGGCACGGTAAATATAACATGGATTGGCCGGGTCGACCTTGTCGAACCCGGCCATCATATCTGGCGTTTATATCGGCTGACGTCAGCGTAATCGGAAAGCGCTCTGGCCTAGCACCAGCGGCAGGCGCCCCAGGACGCACAGCAGCCGCCGACGCCGCAGCCACGGCAGCCACGGCAACCTCTGCAGCCACGGCATCCGCGGCAGCCGCCGCAGCCGCGCCAGGCTACCTGCACGCCGCTCTTGGCGGCAGCCGTGTTCTCCTTGTCGAAGACATAGAACGTCGCCAGGCTGACATCCGAGATTTCCTCTTCACCGAGCGTGACTTCGTGGCCCGGCGCCATGAGGGGTGTCCGCGGCGTATCGTTGACCGGTGCGACCGCAGCGGATGCGCCGCCCACCAGCGAAAAAGTCAATCCGGCGGCTCCCAGCACCGGTACGGCCTTGGTCATTTGCTTTCGCTTCGAAGCTTGTTTCACCCGTGGCATAGTCGCATCCTCCATACCTGTAAAAAAATGTTTCGAGTCCAGCGCAACGATAGTAGCCTCTGCTAATCTACCGTGCAAGTGTGGTTAGACATTCTAATCACGGCCACATTTTGAATTTTGCTGCTTCATCTTGATGAACGAAATCTTCATCTTGATGAACGACGACGACGGCTTGATGAATGAAGTGATCGTTGACTCCGACGTCGGCGCTGACCGCATCTCACCAATGATCCCGTATCCATGATCGGCGCCGCTGCCGACAACCTCAACGCGCAGGCCGGCAGCGACCCCATGCTTCAAAATCGCCGTGTCCCTGGTGGTGCGCCGCGTTTGCGGTGCATCAGCAGCGGGGCGCGTGCTTGCATTGGCGATGTCTCGCCGTTACTCAGGCCGGGGCAGCCTGCGCCAGCATAGGTCGGAACCGAAGCCCATCCGGTTCAAAGCGGCGCCCGCGATTGTTGGCGGTGGCCTGAAGACTGCAACGGAGAGCCGGCTTGGTCTTTCGCCATGGACGTTTCGCCTGGTACGAACTGATGACGACGGATCTGGCGGCCGCCCGGGCGTTCTACGCCGCGGTGGCGGGCTGGGGCGCGCGCGACGTCTCGACGCCGGATCTGGCTTACGCCCTTTTCATCGCCGATACCGCCCCGGTCGGCGGCCTGATGGAGCTGCCGGAGAACGCGCGCAAGATGGGCGCGACGCCGCGCTGGATGGGGTATGTCGCCGTCGATGACGCCGACGCGGCCGCCGCGCAAATCCGGCGTCTCGGCGGCGCCGTGCTGGTTCCGCCGACCGACAGCAATATCGGCCGCATTGCGGTGATCGCAGACCCGCAGTCGGCGACGCTGGCGCTGGTCGAGGGGTTGAATACCGGCGCGCCGCTGCCGATCGAGCCGACCGGAGCGGGGAGCGTCGGCTGGCGTGAACTGCTCGCCGCCGATGCGCCGCGGGCGCTTGCCTTCTATGGCGAGCTGTTCGGCTGGAGCAAGGCCGATGCCGAAGCGGAAGCTGGCGCAACCGAGGCCTATCAATTGTTCGCCGCCGGCGGCCAAACCATCGGCGGCATGTTCGCCAAGCGCCCGACCGAGCCGGTCCCGTTCTGGCTTTACTACTTCGATGTCGCCGACATCGACGCGGCCGCCGAGCGCGTCAAGCGCGGCGGCGGTGAGGTGTTCGAGGGACCGCTGGAATTGCCGGACGGCAGCTGGATCGCCCGCTGCGCCGACCCCCAGGGCGCTGTGTTCGCGCTGCAGGGTCAGCGCAGCCCGGAGCGCAGCGGGCAGGCCGCCGGCCCGGAAGTCGCGTGGTCCAGTTCCTGGGGCGGAATTTCATCGCACGGCAGATTGATCACGGGGTCGCGGGGCAAGGGATGAAAGTCGAATTGCGGCTCCTTGAAACCCGCCGGTTCAAACTGTCGGACCTCATCCCCGCGTGACGGCGGCGCCGTTATTGCTGGAGGAGCCGAAGCTGGCTTCTCGAAGGATTGCCGCCTGGCAAGGCCGTCGTCCGCCGCCATCCTTGGAGACGTATTGCTGGAGCCTCGCATCGGGCGCGCGCCGGCGCGACCCGTTGGCGATGCTCCTCAGAATGAGGTGGGCAAGGATCGAAACGCTCAGCCGGCCCTGGCGGGCGCCGGCGACGACGCCGGCTTGGGAGGCGCCTTGTCCTGTCTTTTCGACCAGGAAATATAATAGGCGACCAGGGTCATGATCGCTATTCCCGTCACGCTGACGAAGATCTGCGCGAACAGCGAGCCCGAACTCATCATCAGTTCGAAATGTCCGACAAAGGACAGGAAGACGCCGACGCAGAATACCGCGAGCGACTGCTGGCCGCAGACGATCAGTGGATCGAACGCCCGCCATTCCAGTCCCGACCAGTCCTTCGGCACGAATCGGATCACCATGATGACGATGACGGCGAAATGGATGAAGCGATAGGGCGCCAGGTTGGTCTTGTCGTTCGGATTGAAGGTGTCATAGAGCCAGTGCGGGAACAGCGCTCCGAAATCCGGAAATTTGCCGGCCATTGTCATCACCATCGCAAAGATCAGATAGGCGATGCAGAAATACAGCGTGGGCTTGGCATCGATGATGGCACGCGACTTCACCGCCCCGCCGAGCGCGCACCACGAGCCGAACACGAACAGCACCTGCCAGCAATACGGGTTGAAGTACCAGGAGCCGGCAGGGTAGGCCGGCAGGTTCCAGCCGAAATGCCGTGCCGACAGCCACAGCGCGATCGACGCCAGCATCGTCAAATCGGGACGGCGCAGCATCATCCACAGCACCGGCGGAAAAAACCCCATCAGCACGATGTAGAGCGGAAGCACGTCGAGGTTGACCGGCTTGAATTTCAGCAGCAGTCCCTGCCGCAGGGTCTCGATCGGATTGTCGACCAGACCCGCGACGTTGAATTCGTTGATGATCTCAGGGTCACTGTAGCGCAGCGCGACATAGCCGATCGCAACAATGTAGATCACGAACAGGATGACATGGGCGACGTAGAGTTGCCAGACCCGCTTGGTCAGCCGCGTTGCGCCGACGATGAAGCCGCGCTCCAGCATCATCCGGGCGTAGACGAAGGAAGCGGTATACCCCGAGATGAAAACGAACAGATCCGCGGCATCGCTGAAACCATAGTTTCGCGTGGTGATCCAGTTCACGACATTGTCAGGAATGTGATCCAGGAAAATCGCCCAATTGGCGATGCCGCGAAACAGGTCGAGCCGGAGATCGCGGCCTTTGGGGGGCAGGGTTGCGTTGATTTTCATGGGTGCCGTTTTGAAAGTGATGCCTTCGAAGAGGTCGGGCGGTCGGACAGGCGCCCGCCGCGCGTCCGGCCAAGATTGTCATAGCCTACCATAATGACTATACCGGTCCGGAAAATGTACCATCCATGACTGGGAATCACCGATTCAAATTTCTGAAAGGTGTCCCTATACTATCCCTGTCGTTTCCGCCACGCGCTTCCATGCCGTATTCCTGGGGACAGATCTTCCATGACCGCACGCATCTTCAAGCCCGCCAAAAACGCGATGCAATCCGGGACCGCCAAGACCCGGGAATGGCAGCTCGATTATGAGCCTGAGCAGCCGCGCGTGATCGAGCCGTTGATGGGATGGACCAGTTCGGGCGACATGAAGCAGCAGCTCAGCCTGCGCTTCGACAGCAAGGAAGAGGCCGTGGCCTATTGCGAGCGCGAGGGCATTCCCTACCAGGTCTTCGAGCCGAAGCCGCAGGTGCCCCGGCAGGCTGCCTATGCCGACAATTTTGCGTTCCGGCGCGCCGAACCCTGGACCCATTGAACCCGCCGCCGTGGTGTTGCGCCAGCACCGCCTGGCATGCCGGGGCCTGAAAAGTTCTGGGTTGCCTAAGGCGGCGGCGCAGTGACACCATGCCGCGAGCCGCCATGCCGGATTGCGGCGCACCATAACCGCCGAAGGCCATGCCGCTTCATTCCAGCATCGATCCCACCTCGTCCGATTTTGCCCGCAACGCCGAAGCCATGCGCGGGCTGGTCGCCGAACTCCGGCAAAAGCTCGATCAGGTGGCCGGCGGCGGCGGCGAAGCTTCGCGCGCCAGGCATACCTCGCGCGGCAAGATGCTGGCGCGCCAGCGGGTCGATCTGCTGATCGACCCGCGAACGGCATTTCTCGAACTGTCGCCGCTGGCAGCCTACGGCCTCTATGGCGGCGACGTGCATTCGGCCAGCATCGTCACCGGGGTCGGACGGATCTCGGGCCGCGAATGCATGATCGTCGCCAATGACGCGACCATCAAGGGCGGCACCTACTATCCGTTGACGGTGAAGAAGCATCTTCGCGCCCAGGATATCGCCCGGCAGAACAACCTTCCTTGCGTCTACATGGTCGATTCCGGCGGCGCCTTCCTGCCGCAGCAGGACGAGATCTTCCCGGACGAGCGGCATTTCGGCCGCATCTTCTACAACCAGGCGCAGATGTCCGCGGTCGGCATTCCGCAGATCGCCATCGTGATGGGGTCCTGCACCGCCGGCGGCGCCTATGTTCCGGCGATGTCGGACGAAAGCATCATCGTGCGCAACCAGGGCACGATCTTTCTCGGCGGACCGCCACTGGTTAAGGCGGCAACCGGCGAAGTGGTGACCGCCGAAGAACTCGGCGGCGCCGACGTGCATTCCCGGCAATCCGGCGTTACCGACCATTATGCGCAGAACGACAGCCATGCGATCGGGATCGCCCGGCGCATCGTCGCCACGCTGAAGCCGCCGCAGCGCACCGCCCTGGAGATGCGCCCCCCCCGCGAGCCGTTGTTCGCGCCGGAGCAGATCTACGGCGTGGTACCCGCCGACGCGCGCAAGCCGTTCGACGTGCGCGACATCATTGCGCGCCTGGTCGACGGTTCGGAGTTCGACGAATTCAAGAAGCTCTACGGCCAGACCCTGATCTGCGGCTTCGCCCATGTCTGGGGCTATCCGGTCGGCATCATCGCCAATAACGGCATCCTGTTCAGCGAGAGTTCGCTGAAGGGGGCGCATTTCATCGAGCTGTGCTGCCAGCGCAACATCCCGCTGGTTTTCCTGCAGAACATCACCGGCTTCATGGTTGGCAAGAAATACGAGGCTGGCGGCATCGCGCGCGACGGCGCCAAGCTGGTGACGGCGGTGGCGACCGCAAGCGTGCCGAAATTCACCGTGGTAATCGGCGGCTCCTACGGCGCCGGCAATTACGGCATGTGCGGCCGCGCCTATGGCCCGCGGTTCCTCTGGATGTGGCCGAATGCCCGGATCTCGGTGATGGGCGGCGAGCAGGCGGCGATGGTGCTGAGCCAGTTGCGCCGCGACAATATCGAGGCCAAGGGCGGCAGCTGGTCGGTCGAAGAGGAGAACGCGTTCCGGGCACCGACCCGGGCCCAGTTCGAAACCCAGGGCAATCCCTATTACGCCACCGCCCGGCTCTGGGACGACGGCGTGATCGATCCCGCCGATACCAGGCTGGTGCTGGGCCTAGGCCTTTCCGCCGCAAGCAATGCGCCGATCGAACCGACGAAATTCGGCCTGTTCAGGATGTGATGATGAAATCGTCAGCCCAGTACCGGCGGTTTCGCACCCTGCTGATCGCCAATCGCGGCGAGATCGCGGTCCGCGTGATTCGCACCGCCAGGGCGATGGGACTGCGCACGGTCGCGGTCTATTCCGAGGCCGACCGCGACGCCATGCATGTCGCTCTGGCCGACGAGGCCGTCCTGCTCGGGCCGGCGCGGGCGCGCGACAGCTATCTCAATATCGAGCGCGTGATCGGGGCGGCGCGCCAGAGCGGTGCCGAGGCCGTGCACCCGGGTTACGGCTTCCTGTCGGAAAATGCCGAATTTGCGCAGGCCTGTGCCGATGCGGGACTGGTGTTCGTCGGTCCGACGGCCGCGATGATGACGGCGATGGGCTCGAAGTCGGGTTCGAAGATGCTGATGCAACGGGCCGGCGTGCCGCTGGTGCCCGGCTATCACGGCGAGGCCCAGGACGAGGCGACGCTGGCCAAGGCCGCCGACAAGGTCGGCTTTCCGGTGCTGGTCAAGGCGTCGGCCGGCGGCGGCGGCCGCGGCATGCGGATCGTGCGGGCGGCCGGCGAGCTTGCCGCCGCCGTCGTCAGCGCCAAGCGCGAGGCCAAGGCGGCGTTCGGCGACGATCGGATGCTGATCGAGAAATTCGTCGACAACCCGCGCCACATCGAGGTGCAGATCATAGGCGACAGCCACGGCAACCTGTTGTCGCTGTTCGAGCGCGAATGCACCCTGCAGCGCCGACACCAGAAGGTGATCGAAGAGGCGCCGTCGCCGACCCTCGATCCGGCGCAGCGCGAGGCGGTGTGCGCCGCCGCCCGCAAGGCGGCCTCGGCGGTCGATTATGTCGGCGCCGGCACCATCGAATTCGTCTCCGACGGCAAGGACGTGTTCTTCATCGAGATGAACACCCGCCTGCAGGTCGAGCATCCCGTCACGGAACTGATATCAGGCATCGATCTCGTTGAATGGCAGTTGCTGGTGGCGTTCGGCGAAAAGCTGCCGCTGACGCAAAGCGAGATCAGGCTCAACGGACATGCCATCGAGGCGCGGGTCTATGCGGAAAATCCGCACCGGAATTTCATGCCGTCGGTCGGCCGCATCAGGACCTGGCGCCTGCCGGCGCCGTCGAACGGTCTGCGCATCGATGCCGGGTACCGCGAGGGCGACGAGGTGTCGCCGCACTACGACGCCATGCTGGCCAAGGTCATCGCCTGGGCGCCGACCCGGGAGGCTGCAATCGAGCGGCTCAACCGCGGGCTCGAGGACACCGACATTCGCGGCATTGTCACCAACCTCGGATTCCTTTCGGCGCTGGTGACGCACAAAAGCGTGCGCGCCAACGCCATCGACACCGGGTTCATCGAACGCGAACTGAAGAACCTGACGCCGGCGCCCGCGTCGCCCGGCGACCTGGAGCTTTGCGCGGCCGCGACGGCGATCCTGCTTAAGGAATTCCCCGCGGCACTCGCCGAGGCGCATTCTCCGTGGCGTGTCGCGGGATGGATGCCGGTGGGACGGCGGCAGCGGTTGTTCACGTTCCGCGATGGCCAGGGAGCCATCCACGAAATACGCCAGCACTACGGCAACGGTTCGGCGAAATGGTCGGTTGGGGGGCGCGAATTTGCATTCACGTTCTCCACCACTACCGCCGATGGTGGTTTCGATCTCACGCTCGATGGCATGAAATCGCATGTTTTCTCCGTCATCGAAGGCCACGAGCTGTACCTGCGGACGCGTAATGGCCGCTTCGACCTGCATTGGGTTGATCCGTTCGGCGGCGACGACGAGGAGCAGGTCGGCGAGGACAGGATTGTGGCGCCGTTGCCGGGCACCGTGGTGGCGCTGCTGGCCGAGCAGGGCGCCGTGCTGGAAAAGGGCGCGCCGATTCTCACGCTCGAAGTCATGAAGATGGAGCAGACCCTGCGCGCGCCCTTCGCCGGCGTGCTGAAGGCGATCAAATGCAAGGTCGGCGATATCGTGCAGGAGGGCGTCGAACTCGCCGAGATGGTGGCGGAAGATGGCGAGTAGGAAGTGGCGAATGGCGAATAGCGAGCAGAGATTCCATCCGGCATTCGCCACTTATCTTCGCGGCAATCGGGAACTTGGCGTTGCCCATCGACGAACCGTCCCCGGTCGTGCTGATCTCGATGATCGCCTCGTTGCCGTGCGCGGTCTGATCGCGAGCGGTAAATATTATTTGGGCGAATAGTGAGGCGTGAGGAGCAACTCTATTCGCTACTCGCCATTCGCTACTCGCCACTATCGCCCGCCGTCCGCGCCCATCACCAGATCTGGCAGCGCGGTGGAAATTTCCGGCACCAGGCACAGCAGCACCACCGCCGCCATCATCAACAGCACGAACGGAAGGGTGCCCCAGATCACCTCGCCGAGCGGAATGTCCGGCGCGACATTGCGGATCACGAACAGATTGAGGCCCACCGGCGGGTGGATCAGTCCCATCTCCATCACGATGGTCATGACGATGCCGAACCAGATGATGTCGAAATTCGCGGCGCGCAGCGGCGGCAGCACGATCGGCGCGGTCATCAGGATGATCGAGACCGGCGGCAGGAAAAAACCCAGCATCACCACCATGACCAGAATCGCCGCCAGCAATTCCCAGCGCGGCAGGTTCATGGCGACGATGGATTCGGCGACCGATTGCGAGATGTGCAGGTAGCTCATGACATAGGAATACAGCAGCGACATGCCGATGATCATCATCAGCATGGTGGATTCCCGGATTGTCGATTTGAGGATCGGAGCCAGGTCGATCGGCCGCCATACCCCGTAGATCAGCGCGATCAGCAGCAGCGCCAGCAATCCGCCGAGCCCGGCGGTCTCCGAAGGCGTGGCATAGCCGCCATACAGCGCAATCATCACTCCGGTCAGCAGCAGCACGAAGGGCAGTACCCGCGGCAGCGCGCTGAATCGCTCGGCAAAGGTGAATTCGTCGTGGGTCAGGATCGCCGACGTCGCGCCGGAGGCGGCGTAGACAGCGCTGGCCGCGGCATATTCCCTGCGGAAGCGGAATACCGCGTAGCTGCCGAACAGGGTCACCAGCAGCAGGCCGGGGCCGATGCCGGCGAGGAATAGCCGGCCCAATGATTTTTCCGCCGCCACCGCGAACAGGATCATGGTGATCGAGGGCGGCAGCAGGATGCCGAGCGTGCCGCCGGCGGCGATGATGCCGGCGGCGAAGCCGCCGGAGTAGCCGCGTTTGCGCATTTCCGGGATGCCGGCCGAGCCAATTGCAGAGCAGGTGGCGGGCGACGATCCGGCCATCGCAGCGAACAGCGCGCAGGCAAACACGTTGGCGACCCCGAGCCCGCCGGGCACGCGATGCAGCCAGGCGTGCAGCGCCGAATAGAGATCCTGGCCGGCCCGCGACTTGCCGATCGCCGCACCTTTGAGAATGAACAGTGGAATCGACAGCAGGGTGATCGAGGCCATTTCCTCGTAGACATTCTGGGTCACGGTATCGAGCGAGGCGGCCGGCATGTAGATGCCCATGAACACCACGGCGACCGCGCCGAGCGCGAACGCGATCGGCATTCCCGAAAACATCGCGACCAGCGTCGCCACCCCGTAGCTGATTCCGATTCCGAGCACGCTCATCGGCGCACCGTGGCGCTGAAGGGAGCGATCAGCTGCAGCAGGATCCGCACGCACAGCAGCGTCATGCCGGAGGCCATCAGGCCGTAGGGCAGTGCCAGCGGCGGCGACCACATCGAATTCGAGACCTGGCCGTCGGTCCAGGCTTCGTGCGCCAGCGTCCAGGATTTCCAGGCGAAGAACGCACAGAACAGCAGGCTGGCGAGGTCGACCAGCCAGAGCCGGATGCGGTTGGCCCGCGGCGACAGCAGGCCGACGAACGCCTCGATGCCAATGTGGCCGCGCTGGCCCTGCACATAGGCGGCGGTCATGAAGGTGGCGCCGACCAGCAGAAACACCGCCGCTTCGTCCTGCCAGTAATTCGCGCTGTGGAACAGGGCGCGGCCAACCACGCTGTAGCTGAGGATCCCGCAGGCTGCGATCAGCGCCAGCGCCGCCAGCACCACGATGATGGTGTCGCAGAACGCAAGCCCGCGCGCCAACGCCGCGACCAGGCCATGGCCGGCGGCGTTCGAGCACTCGTTCTGATCCGGTCGCGGACCATGCATCATGCGGAGACGTCGGTGGCGAGCTTCAGCAGCGTGGCCGCGGTGGCGGTCTTGGCGCTGTAGTCCTTCCAGGCGGTATCGCGGGCGATGTCCCGCCATTTCGCCACCGTGGCGGCGTCAAGCGCGCTGACCTTGGCGCCGGCCTTCTCGTAGACCTTCGCCACCTCGATATCGTCGTCCTGGGCGCCTTTTCGGCCGAACGCTTCCATCTCCGCGCCGACCGCGACAATGATATCCTGCTGGTTTTTCGGCAGCGCGTCGAAAATCGACTTCGACATCAACAGCGGCTCCAGCATGAACCAGTAGGAAGCCCCGGCGCCCGAGGTCAGGGATTTGGCGATTTCCTCGAGCCGGAACGAAATCAGGCTGGTGGACGAGGTGATGCCGGCGTCGCAGGCGCCGGTCTGCATCGACGCATAGAGTTCGTTGGACGGTACCGACAGCACTGCCGCGCCCGCGGTCTGCAGCACCATGTCCATCTCGCGCGAGCCGCCGCGAACCTTGAGCCCCTTGGCGTCTTCCGGGGCGACCAGCGGGCGCGAACGGCTGGCGACGCCGCCGGCCTGCCAGACCCAGGTGAGGATGACGATGCCCTTGTCGGCCAGGAAATCGGTCAGCGCCTTGCCAACCTGCTCGCTCTTCCAGCGCATTCCCTGGTCATAGGTCGAGACCAGGCCTGGCATCAGGCCGATATTGGTTTCCGGCAATTCGCCGCCGGCATAGGGCAGCGGATACAGGCTGATATCGAGCGCGCCTTTGCGCATCGCCGAGAATTGCGCGTTGGTCTTGATCAGCGACGAGTTCGGGTAGATTTCGGCCGAGATCTCGCCGCCGCTGCGCTTTGCCACTTCGGCGGCGAACACCCGTGTCAGGCGATCGCGGAAATCACCCTTGTCGATGCTGCCGCCAGGAAACTGATGCGATATCTTCAGCGTCGTCGCAGCCCGTGCCGTTCCGGTGCCGAAGCGCAGGATGGCGGGCGCCACAACGGCAGATGCGAGGATGTGACGGCGTGTGAGCATGGCTGTCTCCCTGGGATGTTTTTGATTTGATTGGCCGGACTGGCGCCGGCGGCATTGTTAGCCGTGTTCCGGAATTTGCTCTAGGCGAAAAATTCGAGGCGGCGCGCGAACCCCCATATTGCTGCGACGCACATTCGGCTGCAGGCGGAAACAAGACCGGCGGCCATGCTTGTTCAACCGCTGAAGCTGCTTCAAAAGCCCGCGATCGGGGAAAATATTTCCGGCCGCTGGTAACAAACGGGATCGCGGGAGCGTCCTGATCATGGCGGCATCAGTCGCCCTTAGAATCGAAAGGGATCACCAGCCAATGACCACTCGCACCCGCATCGCGCTCGCAGTTTCGGCCGCCGCTGTTTCGCTCAGCCTGGCGCTCGCCCCGGCCGCCTTCGCCCAGGACAAGATGGGCAAGGACGACGCCATGAAGAAAGACAGCATGTCGAAGGACAGCATGTCAAAGGACAGCATGAAAAAGGACTCGATGTCCAAGGACGCGATGTCGAAAGACAGCATGAAGAAGGACGATGGCATGAAGAAGGACGAAATGAAGAAGTAACTGACGCCGTCCGGCCCTTACGCAGGCTCGCCTCGCCGGGGGCGGGCCTGCAGCGTTGCGGCCAAGGGCCGCGCGCCGTCACCGGTTATTTGCGCTTCTTGCGGGCGGCATATCGGGCGTCGCGCGCTGCCTTGCGCTCGGCCTCGAGCGCCACTTCGCGGGCGGCGGCTTCTTCCTTTTCGCGCGCCAGCTGGGCTGCCGCCTGCGCAATAGCCTCGGCCTCGAGACGCTTCTGCTCGGCCTTGGCGGCCTCGCGCGCCAGCTTGGCTTTCGCCCGCTCGGCGGCCTGCGCTTCGCGCTCGGCCTGTCGCTGCATGACGGCAGGATCGTCAAGGCCCGGCTTGGCGCGAAACTTGTTCAGGATGTTCTTCCTGGCTTCCTGAGCCGCCTTCTGCCGGTCTGCGAAGCTGGGTTCCTTGAATCCACTCATTTGATCGAGCCTTGTCGCTTTCATTGCTGGGGTGTGAGACGTGTTTGGTCATGCGACGAGGCTTGTCGCGAGACGTTCGATCTCCGGTCGGGTCGGCGCAACCCTGTCCGCGCCTGCCACGACCGGCAGCGGCTTTTACCGCCGCGCGCGGCGGGAAGCCATCCATTAATCTGCGGTCAGGGCGCTCCGTGGCAGGAAAGGTGACGCCCGGCGGCCTCCCGGCGAGGTTCACCGAACCTCGAATCGCGTCCGGTCGCTGCCGCGGACGCCGGTCCTGGTTCCCGGCCGCTGCAGGCCGGCGGCGCCGTGCTTGGCGAGCTGCAGCGGAAGCCCCGCAGCCCGGTTGCGGCCCGACGTCGGGAGCCGATCAGCATTTTGCCGGAAGGCTTAAGGCCGTTGCAATGGTTTGGCAGGCAGACAGGGGAGCGCTTTGCGAATCGTCGGGTGACCGCGGTTCATCGGCGTGTGACGATTTCCGCGAGCTTGCGCGGACCGGAGTTCCCAATGTTCGGACGGATGCGGATTTCCAACCGCCTGCTGCTGCTGATACCGGTGCTGCTGATCACGCTGGTCATGACCGTCTGGCTCGGGTTGAGCGAGTTGCGGCAGAGCCTGATCGGCGATCGCAAGGAGGCTATCAAGAACCTGGTGCAAGTCGCTGGCCACGTTCTCGATGTCTGGTACGCCAAGGAGAAATCCGGCGCGCTCGGCCGCGCCGCGGCGCAGGCCGGCGCGGTCGAAGAATTGTCGCAGCTGCGCTATGCCGACAACAATTACTTCTTTGCCCAGAATTATGACGGTGTGACCGTGCTGCAGGCCGACCGCTCGCTTGAAGGCAAGAATCGCATCGACGCCGTTGATCCCGACGGCGTTCGCACGGTGTTCAGCGAGATCGAGGCGGCAAAGCGGGGCGGTGGCTTCGTCAACTTCCGGGTCTCGCGCGCCGGCGGCACCGCGGTCACCGATGGTCCGAACGTTTTGCCGAAGCTCGTCTACACCGGCAGTTTCGAGCCGTGGCAATGGGCGATCGGCACCGGCGTTTATCTCGACGATGTCGATGCCATCTATTATCGCATCATGAAGCAATTCGCCGGCTGCGCCGCCATTCTGATGCTGATCGCCTGTTTCATGGTCTATCTCGTCGCCCGCAGCATCAGCCGCCCGCTCGCCTTGATCACCGGGCGAATGGGCGATCTCGCCGGCGGTAACCTCGCCGTCGATGTCCCGCTGCTCGACGACAAGCATGAGATGGGCCGGCTTGCCCGCGCGCTCGACGTCTTTCGCGCCAGCATGAGCGAGACCGAGCGGCTGCGGCGCGACCGGCAATTGGCCGAACAGCAGGCCGAGTCGGCCAAGCGGGCAACCGTGACCGGGCTTGCCGACCGGCTGGAAGCCAAGGTCAAGGGAATAGTCAACGAGCTGTCCTCGGCCGCGAGCACGATGCATGCTTCGGCCCAGACCATGTCGGGCACGGCCGAGCAGACCAGCCGGCAGACCGTGACGGTGGCGGCGGCCTCCGAACAGGCCTCCGCCCGGGTCGGCACCATGGCGGCCGCGACCGAGGAAATGGGCAGCTCGATCGCCGAGATTGCCCGCCAGGTGACGCATTCGAAGGACATCGCCCATTCGGCCGTACAGGCCGCCGCGCGGACCACCGTTACCATGCAAGGGCTTTCGGCGGCCGCACAGAAGATCGGCGACGTGGTGCAGCTGATCCAGAACATCGCCAGTCAGACCAATCTCCTCGCTCTCAATGCCACCATCGAGGCGGCCCGTGCCGGCGAGGCCGGCCGCGGCTTCGCCGTGGTGGCCAGCGAGGTCAAGAGCCTCGCCGCCCAGACCGCCAAGGCGACGGAGGAAATATCCTCGCAGATCGGCAGCATTCAGGGTGCGACCCGGGAAGCGGTTGAATCGATCAAGGGAATCGACGAGACCATCGCGCGCATAGAGGAGATCACCGGCGCCATCGCGGCGGCGGTCGAGGAGCAGGACAAGACCACCCAGGAGATCACCCGCAATACCCACGAGGTCGCCCAGGGCACGCGCGACGTCTCGACCAATATCGGCGGCATCAAACAGGCGGTCGGCGAGACCGGCGCCGCGGCCTCGAATGTCCTGCAGCTGGCCAGGGCGCTCGGCCACACCGCCGACACGCTGCGCGGCGAGGTCGATGGATTTTTGGCTGAGATCCGCGCCGCCTGATGGCCGACCCGGTACTGGTCTTGCCGGTCTTGCTGCGACGTCGAAAGCCTGCCGCCAATTCGTGCGTGGCATCGCTATCGCGTGGACCGAGATCTCGAACAGGCCCTTTTGCAACCGCAGTGCTGGCGATTTGAATGCAGCTATCCCAGATCAGGCGACACTGGCTCCTGGTGATCGAGGCCATTGCCATCGCCTATATCCTGCTGGCCTATGTCGTACTGCCCGCGCTGTGGACCCATCACGAACGTGAGCCCGGGCTGGCTTCGCTGCCGATGGTGACCCGCACCGGCACCGGCATACCCGGCGATGCGCTCAATGTCGGGCTGGTCGGCAGCGAGCAGGATGTGCTGCGTGCCATGCAGGCGTCGGGCTGGTTTCCGGCCGACCCCGTCACCCTGCGCTCCAGCATCGAGATCGTCGGCAGCGTGGTGCTCGACCGGCCCTACCACGATGCGCCTGTCAGCGCGCTGTTCTATGAGGGGAAAAAGGAGCGGCTGGCGTTCGAGAAGCCGGATGGCCGAAGCGCTGACCGGCGACATCACGTCCGCTTCTGGCTGGTGCTGGAGGCGGGAACCGACGGCCGCCCGGTCTGGCTCGGCGCGGTGACCTATGATCGCGGGGTAGGCTTGAGCCGCTATACCGGGCAAGTCACCCATCATATCGGTCCGAACATTGATGCCGAGCGCGACCTCTTGATGCATGATCTGAGCGAAGCCGGGATGGCCGATGCGCTATTCCAGATTTCAGGCGTCGGCCCGACCCTGTTCGGCCGCAATGGCGGCGGCGATCCCTACTACACCGATGGCGAGATCGATGTCGCCAGTTTGGTCGCCAATGGCATCAAGCGGACGACGCCGCCGGCGACCCTGCCGCCGCCGCCGCTGGTTGCCCTGAAGGATCAAATCTGGCATGCCGTGGGCAGCGCGATGCCGCCATGAGATGCGCAAGACCATACGGCGCCCCCATCAAGGCTGCCTCGTCGGAAATCGCGCCGGCTTGATGCCTGGCAAGGTGCCATCGATTGATCCAGAGAGCGCCGAGCCGATCCAGAGCGCCAAGCCGCCGGGAGCCACCATGCTGACAGACCGATCGCTGCGCGCCCGTGAGAAGACGGTATGAAACCGGAAGCGCCGCGGCGCGACTGGCGGCGCATCCACCATTCCCCGATGTTCTGGGTCGGCGTGCTGCTCTGTCTGGCCGCCATCCTGATTTACGTGATGTCGGACGACCTGGCGTGGCGGTGAGCACGCCGAAGGTGCCTGCCGCCAGGCAGCGTCGGCTAAGACTTTCTGTCGCTCCGCCGGCTCTGGAGCCAGCGCGCGTTTGAAGGCATAATATCCTGCGGGTTATCCCGAGATAGCCCGGGATGTTCGGCCATCAACGGTCGGACCGATGCAGGGGGCTTCGCATGAGGATTTTTCCGATACTCGTCATGGGCATCGCGCTTTCTCTCGCCGGATGTGGCAGGGATCCGGGACCGAAGGGCGATCCGGGCCCGCAAGGTCCGGCAGGACCGCAGGGCGCCCAGGGCATCCAGGGCATTCCAGGCGCTCAAGGGCAGGCCGGGGCACAGGGTCCGCAGGGCCCGCAAGGTGCTCCCGGAGAAAAGGGTGCAAAAGGCGACAAGGGTGACAAGGGCGACAAGGGTGATGGAGCGAGCGTCCGCGCCGTTCAGGCGGATGGAGCGGTGAGCTGCGAGGCGAACGAGACCCTGGTGTCGGTATTCTGTCCGGGCGGCGGTGCCGCCGACGGGCCGAAATGCGGCACCAGCCCGACGGTCGGTCTCTGTCTCGCCAAGCCGTAGCCCGCCGGCATCTTCGGGACGCCGGACGAATCAGTGCTGCCTCGGATGCGGTGATCGCTGTTCGATACCCCGTTGCAAGGCAACCGGGTATCGACATAGTCGGATGGCCGATCACAAGGGGCTGTTCTGACGCGTCCGTCGTTGAGGGGGCATTAACCCTTCCGCCTTTCGACGCGATGTCTGACCGATTTGGCCGCAATTGCACGCGATCACTACGGCCATGAGAACCGTGATCGTCATTTTCGTGCTGGCGTTGCTGACCATCGCCGGCGAGATCTACTCGGATGCCGTCCTGACCCGCGGACAGGTCGCGCATCAGGAGGCTCCCGACGCCGTGAGCACCGCGGTCGCCCACGCCACCGCACTTGGCAGGACTGGCCATCACGGCGTCTGAGTTTGGGGCGGAATTATTTCGTCTTGGTCTTCTTGCGCTTGATCGAGAGGCCCAATCGCGCTGCCTTCTTCAGAATGGTGGCCGGCGAGCGTTTGAAGCGAACCGCGATGGCCTCCAAGGTCCGCGAAGGGGCCAGCTCTATCAGCTCGCGGTCGCTCTTCATTGACCAGCGGCCAACTGTCGATTTACGAGCCATTCTGGTCTTCGCTCCTTTTTTGTCAGGCGCCATCGGAAAGCAGCCGAAATTTGGGTATGCTGCGACCGCCGAGTTGCTCCTGCGGTGACTTTCGGGAGCCGCGGCGTTTCTCCTCCAGAGCCTTGAGATAACGCCGCATCTCGGTACTGTACTGGTTGATCTGATTGCGCGCCTCGCGGCGCTCGAACGGCGTCAGGGAAGGGTTGGCAAGGTCTTTCCACGCCACCCGCAGCAATTCCTTCAGCCCGCTGATTTCGCGATCGAGAGCTTCCAGCTCTGTCATCCCTTCGGCCCATCAAACCAGACGCAGCAAAGCCGGAAGATCATTCGTGATTCTCTCCCATCTAACAATGGGTCGGAATGCGCCGGCCGACGGCGATTGTGTCACGCAAAAATGACCGCCTCCGGCCCGCCGGGAACGGCTTCAAATGGGCGTGTCCCTCAAGCGGGCGCTGGCGGTCGGCGGCGCCGGTATCTGAGGGTGGTGCTGTCATTGGACGACGTATGGATTGGCTGCTCGTCGCAGGCCTCCGCGCGCGGTCGTCATAAAATGGAGGGTCCGGTCGGCTTTCCGCAGAATCGACAGAATTCAGTCTCAGCATGGAGCTGCGACAGAACAGGACCCGGTGGAAAAGGAACCAAAAACCGACGCCGAACTTGAAGATATGATTCTTCAGCGCTTGGTGATCGGCGGCGTGTTTGTATCGGTGCGTCGAGATCCGCTTCTCGGCTGGCGACCGACGGTGGTGACCGCGCCCAAGCATACCAGGAACGCGCAGGAACTCGCCGACAAGATCGCCGCGGAACTGCGAAAGAAGTTCACGCTGAAGGATTGAGATGCGGTCCGATCTAAAGCTTCAGCGATGACCATGTTGGACAGCGACTTGCGAGGATTTTCGAACCGATGGCTCCGCTTTGCTTGATGCCTTTTTGGGCACAGGCCGATCGCCGGGCGCGGCACGAACATTGCTTTAATAAACCTGGCTGCAAACTCAGGAGTGCTAAGCGATGGCTACCCAGATCGTGATGGATCACACCGGCGACACGCGGCATTATTTCGACGCCAAAGATGCCAAGGCGCTGTCGAAGGCGGAAGAACGCTTTAGGGAACTCACCTTGGTGGGCTTTACGGCGGCGGTCCGCACCGCCTCCGGAGAGGCGTCGGTGACTCGCACCTTCGATCCGACGGCCGAAGAAACCTTGTTTTACCCCCGGCTGGTGGCCGGCTAGCCTGGGTTGACATGTTCGGGCGGTTGCTTCGTAGCGCGAAGGATTTTCTGCGTCCGTTGATGGCGGATATCGGGCGCAGGGAACTGACGCTGCGTGACTGGTTCCAGGAAAATTGCTGCGAACATGATTGCGAGGCGCGCGGCCTCAGGTTGTTGCGCGAATGGCTCTCGCCCGAGCAGCGCGCGCAATACGACGCCTGCCGGTATTTCGACGTCACCGGCAGCGTCAGCGGAAAGCGCTACCGGATCCATCACGGCGCCTCGATGAACGTCCACGAGATCGACGCCGCCGGACATCCGCGCGTCGGCTGGTGTTTTGTGCCCAATACCTATCTGGTCCCCGGCGATGTCATGCTGGCGCAGAAGATCGCCCTGGAGAACGACGAGCGGGGCGCGCTGGCGGTGGCGAAGCGATTCGTACCCAAGGAAACCCAGCTGCATATGTTCGTGCACCTTTGACGGTGCTGCGAGCGGGTCTGGGTGGTGCTCCTCCCGAATAACTGACGCCAACGATGAATGACGAGCGGCCTAGGGTTAAGAAGTTTGCGCGCGGTGAGTATCGGCTCTCGCGCAGCAGGCCAATCCGCTTGGGGACACGACTCAGAACGCGTAGCTGGCGCCGAGCTTGACGCCCTGCGCCCAGAACGATGAGCCGTTGAACAGCGCCTGCGGCCGCGCCGCGCCTGTCAGGATGGCAGGCGATACTCCGGCAATCGCGGGATTGCCGGTGAAATTAAGCGTGGTGTCGATCTGATTGCCGGGACGGACGACATTGCTGACGTACAGGAAGTCGTAGCCGGCGAAGATACGGACGGCGCTGCTCACCCGGTATCCCGCTTGCAATTGCGCCTCGGGCACGACGGCGAATTGGTTGCGGCTTTGCTGGCCAATGTTGGTGGCCTGGCTAAAGATGCCTCCCGGGCTGATGCCGGCGGGCAGGCCGAAGCCGGATACCGCGGAATTGCCGTTGATCACGACGGTCTGATAGTTGTCGCCGAGCGCCACCTTGGCGAGCAGCGAGGCATCGAACTTGTCGAACTGCTTCTGGACCTTGACCCCGACTTCGCCGCCAAGGAACTGATTTCGGGTCGAAAAGCTGTCGGTGCCGATGAAATTGCCGGCACCCGTCAGCAGGCTCTCGGTGCTGACGATGGAAAGACCCTCGCGCAGATCGAGATAACGAACGCCGGCCAGAAGCGAAACATCAAGCCCTGCCGTGTTGAAGCCGCGATAGATGCCATTGCCCTCGACGCCCCAGAACTGCAGCGATGAGGCGATCCCTTGGCCACCGGCGGCGAAGCCGGGTTGGGCAAGGACGAAAGAGGACGCACCGAGCGGGAAACCGGCGCCGGGCGGCACATTGACGAAGGGAACCCGCAACGGTGGCGTACCAGCGGAAGTGTCGGAAAAGCCCGCGCTGCGGCTGCCCAGCAGGAAGCCGCTGGCTTCCAGGCCGAATCTTGGGTCCGAAGCCAGCCAGTGGCCGATGCTGACCTCGCCGCCGGGAAGCGCGCCATATCCCAGATGATCGGGCGACAGCACCGTGGTGCCGGGAATACCGAGCGCGCCGCCGAACCCAGTGGTTGCCGAGGGGCTGCCGGCGGCGAAGGTCGTCAGGGTCGGCGGCAGCGGCGCGGATTTCACCGCCCACAGCAGCGCCCCGCCGCTCACCCACCAGCCGGGCGGGGCCAGCGGTTTCGGCCGGGCCTTCAGCGGCAGATCGCTCGCGGCAGCGCTCATCGCGCCTAAGGCCATGAACGCGGCGGTTGCCGCTAGAAGTCTGTTCAATGAGAGCCCCACCAGCCTGAAATATCGACCAAGGTTTATCACCTTTGATCGGCGGAGTTGCCACATTTCGGCAACACTTCGCAAAATTTCGCCGGAAATCCCTGCGGCGGCAAAACACGTTCGAACGTTCACTGCGGGTGCAGGGCCCGGACGCGCCGCTGCGCCGGCTCACGCCGGCGGAATCTTCTTTGGCCGTTGCTTGGCGCTGCGGCGCCCTGTCGACGTGGCCGGCGCGGCTTTTATCGCCGTGTTCTTTGGCGCATTCGCAGACGCCGGGAGCGTGAAACGCGACGCCCATCTCTGCTCAAAACGTCGTTGGAGGTGAAGTGGAATCGCGCTCATGGCCAAAGTTCCCGGCTCGTGATCGCCCCGCTCGGGCTCAACTCGCATGGTCGTTGAAAGGTCCGCCCTATTGCAACGCGTCTTTGGTATGATCCGGCTGCAATGCGGTCCACCGCTTCCGGTCCCTGTTGCAGAGCCTGTGAATTCGTGCGCAGCAACTTATTGTTTGACCAGCGCGAATCTGGCTGGTGAAGTTGTGGATTTGCTGCGGATAACCAGCCGGCGCGCGGACTCGATCGGCGAACGAACCGGTTCGGAACGCGGTGCGCGATGCGGCGTCTTGCTTACCAGGCGGCGATCGTGCAGCAAGAAACAAACGCGAAACCGAGAATCCCGTGACCGACGAGATTGAACACCAGCTGCAACGAGACCCACGGCCGGTACTTCGGCAAAGCCGGGGGAGGGGCCCAACCCTGATCATACTCGTTGCCTGTCTGGTGCTGATTGCCGGCGCGGGCGGCTACCTTTGGCTCAACTATGATCGCCTGGCCCAGGCAGCCTTCTCGATCGCGCGGCCGGCCGAAGCCCCCGTCGCCGATGGTGCCGGAAAATCCGTTACGCAAGACGAGTTTCAGTCGTTCCAGCGACAGACTGCAGAGTCACTGCAATCGGCAGCCCAGGACATCGCCGCCCAAAGGGCCGGTCTGAAAAGCCTTTCCGATCAGTTGTCGGCCTTGACGACCAGGATCGACGCCTTGCAAAGCGCAGCCTCGCCGGCGCCGCAGCCGCCGGCTGTTGCTGCCCGGCCGCCCGTCGTCGCTGCCCGAAAGAAACCGCCGGCGCCAAAAACCACCGGCCCCATTTCAGTCGGCGGAGCTCCGCTGCCGCCTCCGCCGGATGCCCGGTAGCAGACAGCCGCCCCGCTGCCGCCGGCGACCGATCCGGTTGAGATCGATCTCCTTCATCGCTCTGGGCGCAACCGGGCTGGTCTCGAAGGTGCCAGAAAAGCGTCTGCGCTGCAGGCAACGAGGAAAGCGGCCGTGGACAACAAGGGCGCAGTGAGTTCGGGAAGACCGATCCTAACTGGTGGTCCGCTCGCCGCGATCCCAAGGCCAAGCGTATTTCAAATGATATTTCAGGACGATCATAATAAGTAAAATGATCGGGGCAGCGAGCAGCAAAAGCTGGTTTGGCAACCACCATGCAATTCCAAATCCGATGCTAAGGCCAAACAAAAACGGTATCAGCCACTGTCCCAATTTCTGCTTGTCCATTGCTTGCTCCGGCTGTTAACGCTGACGAACGTCATGCCCAGTCAGGTCGCTCATTTCTGTGCGGCAAGAGGTCATCGTGGTCGGGCTGACCAGGTCCAAGGTTCAAGTCGCCGCTATTGAAAAGGCAAAAATAGAAGTCTCCTTGCCTCGAACCGAAACGGTGGAGATCGCGTCTATCGAGTACTGACACGGCAGAAGCAGCCAATCCGGCCGGCTTACGTGGATGGAATCGATAGGAGACGGTCATGAAAAAGAACATCATTAAGCTGGTACTTGCGTTATCAATTGCTGCCGGTAGTGCGGCAACGGCCATGGCGGGTGGAAGCCAGCTGTGTTTTTCCAACTGTGGACCAGGTGGATATTACGGGCCTCCGCCGTCGTCCTCAACCGCCCCTCAGGTCAAGACGACCGGAAATTACGTCACCGGGTATAACACCGGGGTCGGATATACTTCTGGCGACACCTTCGGACCCCAGCCGTCAACGACGATCGTGCAGGGGCAGGCAGCTCCGGCGCAATGGGGTGGCACGTGCCCGACGTGTTCGAGTGTGAGGCATGTCACGATACGGCCGCCCGTGATTCACGTGGTCGCGTTTCATCGGTGAGGACGATCCGCGGCAATGTTTTTTAGCCGACCTGTGCGGCGCCCGCATCGGACGTTCGTCCGATACCACAGGAATTCGGCGCGAATGCTCCCTAGCGGACTTGCGGCAATATCGCGTGGGGGCCGCAGCAAGTTGAACTGGACCAGACCAGTTGACAGGAATGACAAACAAGAATTTGATCCAAAATCTTAGACAAGCATCCAAGGCTAAGCGCAAGCGATTTTAGAAGACAATTAGATCCAGGATACTTCAATTCAAGATACTTCAATTCAAGATACTTAAACTCAAGATACTTAGATTCAAGACAGTTCACCCAAGACACTTCAACCCAAGACACTTCAACCAAAGACACTTCAACCCAAGACAATTCAAATGAAGGAGAATCCTCATGTCTTCCCGGCTAATGACAGCTTTGGCGATTGGCTGCTTGGTAATCGCGGGTGTCACGAGCGCCGGTGCCATGCAAGGCGAGCCGCAACAGCCGCGCGCGGTCGCGCATCCTGACGCGCTGCAGGTCGCAGTCAAGGTGACGCCAACGACAGTCCACGTGACGCCCGGTGTAAGGGGAATTGCGCCCGTCGCAAAAAGTCAAAATCACCATAGCGTATCCAGGGGCTCCGGAGGGTCGACAATGCCTCCTCATGGCGTACTGGGGACGAAGGTGCGGGGCACCAAGCCTAAGCCTCCGGTACAGTAAACGAAATAGCGCAAGCCCAGATTAAGTCGCCGCTGCGGAGAGTTTTTTGCTCGGCATATAGAGCCGACGGAGCGGCGACCGCGGTCAGGCGCCGGGAAGGGAAAGCGGGCTGGACGGCTGCGAACAAACAAATCGCATGCGACTCCAGCTGGGTGGCGATGTCTGTGTGGTGAGGTCGCCATGCTGTTCCCCAGAACAATCCGGCAGACGACCGTTATCTTGAAACAAGCGCCCGCGTCTGTTCCTGGCGTCGCGTGGCCCGATCGGCATTGGGGAAGGAGGCGAAGACCGATAAATCGACGTCTCCATCACTCGCTTTTCTTTCTGCTTTGCTTGCCGTTGGCGCTCGCTTCATGGTCCGCAAAGGGAGGCGACGTACCCTTCAGCGAGACCAAGCTTCAGGAATTGCTGCGGATGAATCCGGCGACGGGACTTCCCGTCGACTCCATCCGCGAGCTCGTGCCGCTGCTGCCGACGGAGCTGCGCGAGAATTTTACTTTCGTCTATGATAGCCGCAGCCCCTTCCGTTCCAGCATTTCTCCCGGCTATCCGCGCGTTATCCTGTTCACGAGTGACGCCCGCCTGGTTCTGACATTCATCGGCGACGAACAGAAGGCCGGCGCAGATCTGCTCGAGAGCATTTCATTCGACGATCAGACCGCGACCTTTACGTTAAAATCCTATCTGCTGCCGGCGGCCGAACGTCGCGGCACTCAAATTCCTCCCGATGCCATGGACTGCGGGCGTTGCCATGGCGCTGATCCACGACCAGTCTTCGAACTCCTATCCGCATTGGCCCGGTTTTTACGGTTCTGTGCTCGACACGTTCCCCCGTGACAGGATCGGGTCGGAGGAACAGCAGCGCTACAGGCAGTTTTTAGCCGGAGCGGCAAAGACCGGGGTCTATCAAGGCCTGATCTTCCCACCGGGCAGTCCAGTGAGCCCCTACCTCAATCCGCGGCACTTCCGCGAAACTTCGATCGAAATCGACGCCAAGATTCTTTCGTTCGAGCCAAACACCCGCTTGGGTATGGCCCTGACTGAGCTCAACCGAAAGCAAATCTACCGCAAGCTTGCCGCGGGGCCGGATTTTGCAGCCAGCGAGACGGAACTATTGGCTGAGCTGTTGGGATGCAAACACAGTGCTGGTCCCGACTCCAACGCGGTGCGACTGATCGAACAGCAGCTCGATCGCCAGAATAGCGAGCGCCGGGAGCGGCTCGGGCTGCGCGCGCAGGATCCGAGGCTCAGCCGTGACGACATGCAGGAACTCGCCTTCACGCGCGCGATTGCAGAGATCGACCGGGTGGCCAAGCGGGCAAATGCAGATCGGTCGGACTGGTCGATGGCGCTCGAGCCGGGCTCATGGGCGCTTTTCGATGGTATCCTGAGCGGAATTTATGACGGCAAGAGCTATTATCTCAAAGAGGATCTGATCTTCGAGATGCTCGCCCATCTCAGCGAGCGCGAGCCGGCATTTCGGCCTTACTTCGTCGTGAACGACGCCTTCGCCGGGCTCGGGCGTTCTTTCGGCCACCGCATAAGCCTGGGCGATGCCCGCAAAAGCTGCCGTCTGCTGCGCCGCGCCCAGGCTCAATTGTAATTGCGGGCAGCGCGAGCTTCGCTGTCGGTAATACGAATAGACACGCGCAAACGATCCGGTTACGGTCCGTCGGCGGATATGAGGGGGTGATCATGCGGACTTTGCGCATCCTGACCATTCTGTTGCTGCTTGGTTACGCTTGCGAACTGGCGCGCGCCGAGGATGCTTCCTCCCCAGAATCTCTGAAAGCGGCAAGCGAGCTGGTCGCGATCACCTCGCCCGACATGATGCAGCAGCTCACCGCGGGATTGACCACGGCATTTTGGCCATTGGTCCAGCAGCAGGCCAGCGCCGGCAAGATCGATGACGCCACGGTCGCCAAACTCCGCGGTGAGTTCGAGCGCCTTCAGCTTGCTTTTGCGGCCGATGCCCTGAAGGACGCTCCGGCCATCTACGCCCGCCATTTCACCGTCGCCGAACTTCGGCAACTGACCGCGTTTTATCGCACGCCGATAGGCGCCAAGGTGCTGCGCGAGATGCCGCAAGTGACGAGCGAATTCGCCGCTCTCACGCTGCCGCGGCTGCCGGAATTGCAGCAGCATTCCCGCGAGGCGTTTGCCGGAATCCTTCGCGAACACGGGTATCTGAAGTGATCTGACACGTCGCAATGAGCCGTTAAACCTCCAGCGCGGTTTCCGCTGTTGGGCGTTCGGGGCGGACGAACCATCGTTAGCTAGGATTGGTAAAGTTTTGTACCGGAGCCGCCAAGCCGCGGCTTTTGATATCCCTATTGCGAAGCGCGGGTGGTCAGGTCAGCTCTCCCCGCGAGATAGTCCATTCGTCGCCCGTGAAGAGTTCGGAAGCGATTGATGCGCCGCTGTATTTGAGCTGAGCAAGTATTGAATTTTGCAAGAAAGCCGGGGGTGGTTCTCGATTTTCTTTCAGTCCGTCTGGCGGCGGAGA
>CAVXYQ010000005.1:0-671748 GCA_963765855.1 uncultured Alphaproteobacteria bacterium
CGCATGGAGGTTTTGAAAGCTGTTCGCAGTCACACCAAGAGTCCATACGAGCGGGTTCGCATGGTTAAGCTGTCGAATGCCGATCTCGCTAAATTGTCCAGGCGAATATCGAGAGCGTTTTAAAGGATTACCTTGACGCGGAGGACGTGGATTATATCCAACTCCGTTGGTTCATTCGACGGCTGGCCCAAGTTGGCGTACCGGGAGGCGTCAGCTTCATTGTAAAAAGATTTGATGAGTTTCTTCCAGCTATAGCTGAGGTAGGAAAATATTTCGAATTCTGCCGCTCCAAATTTTAATGGGAAATGGAAAGACATTGGTGAGGACTTGATAAAGCTGTACGACACGGACCTGGTTCAGGCGAGTGAATATCTGCAAGTGGTTATCCTCAGCCTGTTTAGCAGAATAAAAGACCTAAATCACGTAAACAGTCTGACAAAACTTTATGCGCAGTCTTCCCCAATGTGTCAGAGGAAGATTATGCTTGCAGCAGCGATGGCTAAAGCGAGCGCATGGTTGAGCACGCTTAAAGGCGCTTATAAAAACGCCGACCCCTGGAGCCGACGAGCTATCCTCTATAGCCTTCGGGCGCTTCCGAAAGACGAGAAGGATTTTTGGCTTAAGTCCGTAAAGAAGCGGGTAGATGGATTGGATGCTTTGATAGTCGATTATATTTCTTGATCGAATAGCGCGTCCGGCTTCACCGGTCAGGCTCTAGGCGCAATGCGCCCCGAGCCCCGCAGATCCCGGAAGAATCGGGATCCGGGTCTCGGCCCATGCGGGTAACGATCCTTCGCGCAAAAGAAATAATGAACGCCTCGCCGGGGGCACTCGGCCAGGGTCCCCTGTCATTCGCCAGCGACTGACAGGTCGCTATCACTGCCCCTGTCCCGGGTGCCCTTTTAACCGGTCTCGTCGCCGCACTCGGTCCCGGGTCCCGCCGCGAAGACGCGTCGGCGCTATGCTGACCCTCCTGCGGGTGCATTTTTCCGCTCCGCGGCTGGAGACAGTGCCAGCCGTTCGGCTGACTTTGTTTGTCTGAGATTGGGGCCTGCGGCCCCCAGGCCGTCAAGGCAACCCGCTTCGCGGGCGGAAAACGGCGGGCCGTGTAGTCCGCCGGATCAAGTGTCCGGCGTCCGGCCCGCACCAAGCCCCGCTCGTTTTCCGGCCTGTGACAGCCAACCCCCGCTCATCGGCGCTCGCCTAGTTCCGGTTGCATGTGCAACCGGCAAACTGGGAGAGAAAGATGAGAACCGATGTTTATGAGAAGATCACCAATCAGATCGTTGCAGCCTTGGAAACGGGCGTCAGGCCTTGGCACCAGCCGTGGAACGCAGAGCATAGCGCGGGGCGCATCACGCGACGCCCTTACAATGTCTTCCAATCGGCGGTAACCGGCATTCAATTTACCATCCGGGTCATCCCAGAAAGTGCGTGCCAGGTCGATAACACGGTGATCGATGATTGAGTAGGGCATGATGGATGGAAACTCGGCCAGCAATTGACCATTCGTCTCTTTGCTTCGTTCTTCCTTTCGGATGTAGTCAGCCCAACGGCTCGGTCGAACGGGCTTTGAGTTCACAGCCTGGTCAACATCAGACGTAGTCAGTAAACAGTTATCGAGCCGCTCGATGAAGGTTGCATCGGTTATCCATTCATCAATCTCGATGCCGTGTGCGGCGAGCAGTTGAAGAACAGCGGAGAAGCAAGCCGGACCGACACCTCCGTAACCTGATGTAAAGCCGGACTTTATTGCGACAATATCGCCGACTTCATTTGCGAGGAGCATGCAGTGATCTCGCTCGCATGTTATTATGCGCGCATGCTCGATCAGCCCATTTTGCAATAAACGCAATACAGCCTGTTCGCAGTCTAACGATGCGCCAGCGATGCCGTGATATTCTATTCCAGCCGGAGATAACTCCTGATTGGGTGCCTCGTTGAGGGATGAGCTATCTGACATGAGTTATCGTGGCTGCGGCATCACATGCAGCTCGATACCTGCCTGTTTTTGAAGGTAGCCGAGGACGCCGAACAGATTGCGTGCTTGCGGATTGCCGCTCGGGCTGAACATACGCATGAGGCTCTTCGCGGAAGTATCCGTGGCTTCGCCGAGCTTTGCAAAGCCGACAGTCGCATTGATGTAGTCGCGCAGGATCGACTTGCCGGTCTCCACGTCACCGGTCAGCATCGTATCGATGCCTTCGCGCAGAAGGTTCTCGGCGAACGCAGCGTCTTTTGCGACGCGCCGTTGCACCAATTCCTTGAAGCTCTTTGTGACTGCCATTTTCGTCTCCGTCATTTCTGCCGTGGTCGGCGTTTTTTGTAATCGGCCCAAAGCCCCTGAGCCTCTTCGATATCGCGCTGCTGCCGCTTCTTCGTGCCGCCCGTCAGCAAGATCACCAGTACGTCGCCATCGCGCCCGAAATAAACCCGATAGCCGGGTCCCCAATCGATCCGGTATTCGAGGACGCCCGCGCCGACGCCTTTGGCGTTTGATAGATTTCCTTGCTCCAATCGCACCAGAGCCGTGGCCACCTTTGCCGCTGCTTGCGCATCGAGTCTGGAGAACCATTCCTCGAATGGACTCTTGCCGTCGCCGGACAGGTAATAGCGCAGTTCAATCATTCTAGAAGGTAACACATATGTTACCGTTTTTCAAGGCCCGCGTTACGGCTCCTAACCGGTTGATCTGCCGGGATATCGGCTTTGTCAGCGGCCTTCCGAGAAGGGGCGCCAAAGCTAGCAACCTCTCGATGATGCCCAGTTCTAGCGGCGCGGCGCACGCCGTCAAAACCGAACGGCTGCCTCCCCAGAGGGTCCCCTCCATTACGGCAAGGCGCAAACGCGCTTTTGACCGCGCGCTCGATCCGCCCCGCTGACCGAACGGGCGTCGAGGTTGCCAGCCCGGCGACCGCAAAAGCCCGAAAGGTCACATCATGACAAAGCACGAAACCGGCAGACAGCCCACGCACCGCGTTTACTCGGTCCGAAAAACCGAAAACTCCAAAAGCGTTTGGATCCAGATAGGAGTCGCTTGGGCCAACCAGGACGGCAAGGGCTTTAGCATCAAGCTTTCCCTCCTGCCCCTCGACGGCTCCGACATCGTCATGCGCGAGCCCAAGGACGAAGGGGACGCGAAATGAAGCTCCTCACCAAGGCTCTCCGCGAAAAGCTTCTCGACAACGGCCGCCGTCAGGCGGCCATTAAGGGAACCCCGGCCGAACTCGACCTCTATCCGGTCGTCAAATTGTTCAATCCCTGCGGTGCCGCAACCTGGCTCCTAACCGAGATCGATCCCGAGGACGAGTCCGTCGCCTGGGGTCTTTGCGATCTCGGCATGGATTTTCCAGAGTTTGTTAGGGTGAATTTTTGCTCAGCTGCAGTGCTCATCGCCCTTGCATCAGCGAGGGGGTGGCAAAACCACGCCGCTTGGCTCGCGGCATCACAATTAGAGATAAATAAGTCGAGGCAGCTTGATAGAAAGCGATCCAAGCTACCACAGCGACGAGGAAAAGCAGTCCACCTCGAAAAAATAACATTTTGCACCCGCAAGGGACGGCAAGCGCAATTTTGCGATTCAACCAAGCCGTGTAGACATCTATCGCAATCCTAGTGCTTAGCGCAATAGTCACCTATCCGAACAGCGCGCTCCTCGCCAAGGCTACGGCGGGCGACAAAATTCGAGTCCGAGACGCGAAACATTGGCTTGGAATAGAGCGAGCAACCTATGCTAGAATTGTTTGCGCTCCTTTGGGGATTGCGGGGAATTACGATGACAGTGCACATCGCTATGAATACGATTGACCGCTCCGGGCAATTAAAATCTATTCGATCAAGTGAAGCGAATTCTGCAAACGCCCGGCGGTCGTGTTCGGCCAGCAAAAAAAGCCGTCGCTCCCGGCGAAATCATCCCTTGGGCTGATCTCGAATGGGCGGCCGACCATCTGCCGCTCGAGGAATTCCTCAGTTTCAGGCTGACGCGCCTGGCGAGCGGCGTTCAGGCCGAGTTGTCGCGCCACTACGGCGAGAACTACGAACTCAGCGTGCCGGAGTGGCGCACCCTCGCGGCGCTGGCCCGCTACGGGCCGATCAATTTCGGTCAACTGCTCGCCCTGTCGACCTACGACAAATCCCTGATCAGTCGCGCCGTGACCGGCCTCAAGAACAAGCGCCTTGCAAGTTCGACGATCGATCCGGGGCACGGCAAGAGAGTGATCGTCAATATCACGGCGGCCGGCCGGGCGGTGTTCGGCAAAATTCTGCCGCAGGCCCGCGCACGTCAGGTCGCCTTGCTTTCGCGTTTCTCCGCCAGGGAGCGTGCGGAATTGTACAAGGCCTTGAAGAAACTCCAGACCCTGCTCGGCCAGGACCCGCCGCCGCGCCGATAGCCACTTGACAGAAAAGCCGGCGGATCGCTAGTTTGTTGATCGGTCAACAAATTGGCCAACCAGGTCAACAGGCCGGTCGATCAGCAGGCCAGCAAACGGAGGCGCGCTTGTATCAGCCCATCAGGGACGCGACGGCCTGGTCCAAAGCCTCATTTGCGAGCGCCGCTGCATTCACAGGGAATCTGAACGCATTGCAAATCGACGACCTTGCACAGTGCTGCATGGCCATCGAGCAGGCGGGGAAAAGCCTTCAGGCGACGAGCCTTGCGGATTTTCCGCTGACGACGTGGCAGGTTCTGCTCGAACAGACCCGCGGTGATCTCAAGGACGGAAGGGGTTTTGCCCTGATCCGCGGGCTGCCCGTGGCGGCATGGGGCAAGCTGCGGACGCGATTGGCGGTATGGGGGCTGGGGCTGCACCTGGGATCCCATGTCTCTCAGACCGTGGACGGCCAGTATATCTGCGACGTGATGGATACGACCAGGGGCGAGGCCTCGCCGCGGCAGTTCAGGACCAACCGGGAACTTTCGCTGCATACCGATCCGGTTTCCGACATGATCGGCCTGGCCTGCCTGTCGCCCGCCAAACAGGGCGGCATCAGCGTGCTCGCCAGTGCGGCGACCATCTACAACACCATGTGCGAACGTGCGCCGGATCTGTTGGACGAACTGTTCCGTGGCTTTCATGTGCATCGTTTCGGCGAGGGCAGGCCGGAGGATGGCGAGGCCACGCACTATCGGGTTCCCATGTTGTCGCTGATCGACGGCAAGCTGGACTGCCGCTACGTCCGCTCGACCATCGTGGCGGGACATAAGAGCCTGCAGCGGCCGCTGACGCAGCAGCAGGTCGCGGCGCTGGATCTGTTCGACGAGATCGCCAGCGATCCTGACAACCATGTCTCCTTTGCGCTGGGCGAGGGCGACATCGTGCTCGTCAACAACCTGTGTGTCCTGCACGCTAGGACCGGATTCGAGGAGCATGACGACCCTGCGCGCCACCGCCATCTGCTCCGGCTCTGGCTCAAGGGACGCCCCGGCTTCCGCCCGGTGCCACGCGAAATGAATTATTTCAACGATGGCGAATGCGGCATCCCGGTCCGCCCGGGCCAGGCCGCATCCTACGACATCACCCAGCTGTCGCGCGCGGACGGCCTGGGCAGGGCCTCGCTCGCGGCCGAGCGTTCCCAGGAGCTTCGATGAAGCTCGAACTGGCGCCCGATCTCGTTGCCGAAAGCACCGGTGCACGCGCGGGGTCGGTCTGGGCCTTGGTCCTTCTGACCCTGGTTTACGGCCTGAGCATCGTCGACAGGTCGATCTTCGGCCTGTTGCTGCAGCCGATCAAACTGGAGTTCCAGTTTTCCGATACCATGCTCGGGCTGATCGGCAGTGTCGGCTTCGCATTTACCTACGCCTTGGCCGGGCTGCCGCTGTCACGCCTGGCCGACCGTCTCAACCGCAAGAAAGTCGTCGCGCTGGGCCTGGCGACCTATAGTCTGATCACCGCCTTGACCGGAACGTGCGCGAGCGCGTTCCAGCTTGCGACGGCGCGGATCGGGCTCGCCGTCGGCGAAGCCGCCGTCTTGCCGGCGGCGACCGCGCTTATTTCCGACTACTATCCGAGAAACAGCCGCGCCCGCGCCATGGGCGTTCTCGGCGCCGGGCCGCCGCTTGCAACCGTGTTCGGCTTCAGCATCGCCGGTGCGGTCAGCCAGTCGTTCGGCTGGCGCGGCGCTTACGTCTGCGTCGGGATGCTGGGGCTTGTTCTCGCGGTGATCGTTCGATTCACCATGACCGAGCCGCAACGCGGCCAATCCGAGGAAATCCAGGCGGACCGCCGCCCAATGAGCCTGTCGAATACGCTCGGATTTCTGTCGTCGCAGCGCTCCTACGTCCTGCTGATCGCAGGCGCGGTGTTGATGGCCTGCACCATGGCGTCCCTGAGTGCCTGGGGACCGGCATTTCTCGGCCGGGTACACCATCTCGGCGGCCGCGAATTGGGATTCGATCTCGGGCTCATCTCCGGGGTCGGCGGCATCGTCGGCACGTTGTCGGGCGGTTTCTGCTCGGACCTGCTCGGACGAAACTCCTTCAAGTGGAAGCTGCTTGTACCGGCCTTTTCATGCCTGCTGGCAGCACCCTCCCTCCTGCTGTTTCTGTTCGCGCCGTCGCTGTCGCTGGCTTTCGCGGGCCTGACACTCTGCACCGGCCTGGTTGCGGCCCAGTATGGGGCCTTGTTCGCGACCCTGCAGTCGGTGGTGAAGGTCAGTGTGCGGGCCTTTTCGGTCTCCGTGTTCCTGGTCTTCACGACCGTGATCGGGGTTGGCCTTGGTCCCTTGGCGGTCGGGATCGCCACCGACAGGCTGACCGCAAAATTCGCTGGAGCCGCGATCCGATATTCGATGCTGATTCCGACCTGCAGCTGTTTCGTCGGCGGCCTGCTGATTCTTCTGGCCATCCGCTTCGTTGATGACGACCTGCGTCGCGTCGGCAGCAAGCCCTGAGAAAGGTTCAAGCCATGTCTGCATTGCCGGATTCCAAACTCCCGTTCGACGTGCTGCCGATGACCGGCAGCATTGGCGCCGAGATCGCCGGCATCGACCTGCGCGAGCCGCTGGCGCCGCCGGTGCGCGAAGCCCTGCTGGCGACCTTCTACCGGTACCAGGTCATCGTGCTGCGCGACCAGCCGCTTTCGCCGGACCAGCATATGGCGCTCAGCGCGGTTTTCGGACCCTGCATGGATCTGCCGCACATTCCGCGCGTTCCCGGCTACGATCTGTTGCATCAGGTGCGGCGCGAGCCCGACGTCACCAACCGCCGCGTGCCCGGCGAAAACTGGCATGCCGACAGCACCTTCCTGCCCAGCCCGCCGAAAGCCGTGGTGATGCGGGCGGTGGACGTGCCGGCGTTCGGCGGCGACACCGTCTTTACCAGCATGTATGCGGCGTTTGAGGCCCTCAGCGACAAGCTGAAAGAGCTGCTTTCGCAGATGAAGGCGGTGCACAGCGCCACCAAGGTGTTCGGCAAGCAATCGCTGAAGCAGGAACCGCTGCTGCAGCTTCGCGAAGGCCTGACGACCGATCAAGGTGACAAGGAGACGGTTCATCCGGTGATCTGTTCGCATCACGAAGCCCGGCGGAAGCACCTGTTCGTCAACCTGACCTACACGCAGCGGTTCGACGGCATGACAGTGGAGGAAAGCAGACCGCTGCTTGAATATCTCTGCAGTGTTGCCACCCGTCCGGAGTTCGGATGCCGCGTGCGCTGGCAAAACGACACGGTCGTGGTCTGGGACAACCGGTCTTCGATGCACCGCGCGGTGCCGGACTTCCTCGAGAGCTTTCGATATCTGCAGCGGACCACGATTGCAGGCGAAGCCCCTCACGCCTAGCAGCGCCATCCGAGCCAGCACTGACATCGCCGCCTTCCGCCTCCGGCCGGTTTGTCGATGGCGCGACCGGCATGTTCCTTGCTACTACCGTTCTGAACCGCTCCGGACCGCCAGTCCCGGTGGGCTGGCCTCGATGATCGGGGTTCAAACGGGGAGGCCGCGATGATCCCTTATCTTTTGGAATGGGGAAACCTGCTGCTGCGCTGGCTTCACGTCGTTGCGGCGATGGCCTGGATCGGCTCGTCGTTCTTCTTCATGCATCTGGACGCCAGCCTGAGAACGACAGCCGACATCCCCGCCGGCAAGGGCGGCGCGGGTTGGCAGGTCCATGGCGGCGGTTTCTACGAGATGCGCAAGTACCTGGTGGCCCCGGATTTGATGCCGACGGAGCTCACCTGGCACAAATGGGAATCCTACACCACCTGGCTGTCCGGTTTCTTTCTTCTGGTCTGGATCTACTACGCGCAGTCCAGTCTTTATCTGATCAACCCGGCTGTGATGGAGCTGAACGCCCCGCAGGCGGCCGCTCTCGGTATCGCCGCATTGGGCTTCGGCTGGCTGGCTTACGACCAGCTGTGCAAATCCCGCCTCGGCAGCAGCGAGAACCTGCTCGGGCTCGCCGGACTGGTGCTGATCGTCGCGGCCAGTTTCGGCTTCACCCAGGTTTTCAGTGGACGCGGCGCCCTGATCCATACCGGCGCGTTGATGGCGACCTGGATGGCCGGCAATGTGGCCATGGTCATCATTCCGAACCAGCGCAAGGTGGTCGCCGCACTGATGGCCGGGCAGCCTCCCGATCCGGCGCTCGGCGAGCAGGCCAAGCAGCGATCGACCCACAACAACTACCTGACTTTGCCGGTGGTGCTGCTGATGTTGGCCAACCACTATCCGGTCCTCTACGCCGATGCCGCGGTGATCCCTCCGATCGTTCTGCTCATCACCATCGCCGGCGCGCTGATCCGCCATTTCTACAACGTCCGCCACGCCGACCACGCCCGGTCACCCTGGTGGACCTGGGCCGCGGTGGCGGTCGCATTGTGGCTGACCTTCTGGATCGCGATGGCGGCGTCGCCAGCCGGTCGCGAGCAGCTGGGATTGGCGGCCGCGGTCGCCGGGCCGGCCGCGCACGCAACGCGCGAGGCGCCGCCATCAGGCATTGTCGAGATCGTCACCACGCGTTGCTCGATGTGCCATGCCGCGGCGCCGGTCTGGGATGGCATCCAGATCGCACCGAAGGGAGTGTTGCTCGATACGCCGGCCGAGATCGCCCGTCAGGCCGACGCGATCCGGCTGCAGGCCGTGATCAGCCGCGCCATGCCTCCGAACAATATCACGGCGATGACTGGCGAGGAGCGCCGCGCTTTGGCGCTTTGGGTGAGCGGTACGATGCGGTGAATCCGGCGGTCCCGCTTCGTTGGCGCAAGGCGAGGTTTTCGCCGGAGAGATCGTCCCCGCTGCGCTGACCGCAGGGCGGTTCAGGCCCGGATCGGTCTTCCCCGAGCGGGCCTCATTCCAGCACGACCTGATCGCCCCGCCGGATCATGCCATCGGCCAGCACGGTCGCGTAGGCGCCAAGGCATGGGAATGTTCCCGGCCCGAGCATCGGAAACTCCACCTGGTTCAACTCATTCACCACGGCGACCGCCTCGCGACAAAACGGCAGGCTGCCATGGATCAGCATGGGCACCGCACAGCGCGGCGTCGGAGCGATCACCTCGAAGACGACGGATGGGCCGATGCGGATTTTCCGCCCGACCCAGTCGTTTTCGGCAAAAGCCGCCGAGGGCTGGGTGTCGATCAGGATGTTGGGCCGGTATCTCTCCGCGGTGATCGAGGCCTGCGGCGCGGCCGCCTGGGCGGCATGAAGCGAGGCAGAAGTCATCAGATGAAGCGGGGCAAAGTCGAAGAACCCGCCGGTCGGCGCTGCCGCCGCGATCGCCAGCAGATCCTGGGTCACGCTGGCGTCGACCCCGTGGGTCATGACTTCATCAGGGCGGGCGCGATTGAGTTCGATGCCCGCCGGTCTCACATCGACCAGCCTGACGTCCCGACCGAGCAATCCGGACATCTTCGCATCGAAGTCCTCATCCGAGTGGCAAAATGCGTTGCCGGCCTGGTCTGATATCATGATCGACGGCGGGCTGGCGGCCGAAGCCGTTTTCGCGCTGAACCTCAGGAGGTCGCGCCACAGATTGGGTTGCTTGGCGCTGGCGATCTTTCCGGTCGATGCGTCGATCAGGGCGTGGCTGCGGTCGCCGTGAAGGCCGGCGGGAGATATCGCACATTCGTCCAGATTTTCGCCGAGCAGCGATTTGACGGGATAGCGCATGATGGCGCCGATCGTTCCAATCATCGTCATTTGCGACCTCGAGCGTGGCTTGGGAGCTTGAGCGCGCTCAAGCAGATGCACCGGCGCCTCTCACCGAGGCGCCGGTATCGATCGCGGTTTTCAGATGCGGCTCATTTGGGAACGCTGCCGTCGATGCCCGCCACGTACCAGTTGAGCGAGTTGAAGGTGGCCTCCGGCATCGTCGCACCGGCGGCAACCATTTCCTTGCCGGTATTGTCCTTGATCGGTCCGGCGAAGGGGTTCAGCGTGCCGGCGATCAGCGCGGCCTTCTTGTCCTCGAAAACCTTGACGGCGGCTGGCGGGATCGCGGGATTGAGCGGCGCCATCACCACCATGCCTTCCTTGATGCCCCAGCGGGTATGCCGGTTGCCGGTCCAGCTGCCGTCCAGCACTTTCTTGGTTTCGGCGATGTAGTAGCCGCTCCAGTCTTCGGTGGTGCCCGAGAGCTGGGCCTTCTTGCCGAAGGAAGACATATCGGCGTCGATGCTGAAGGCGTAGGTGCCTTTTTCCTCCGCCGCCTGAATCGACGCCGGCGAATCGGTGTTCTGCGCGACATTGTCGGCGCCTTCCGCGATCAGCGTATCGGCCGCCTGGCGTTCCTTGCCGGGGTCGTACCAGGTGTTGACCCAGATCGCCTTGGTCTGCACCTTGGGATTTACGGCCTGGGCGCCGAGCGTCATGGAATCGATGTTGCGGATGACGCTGGGAATCGGGAACGAGCCGATGAAGCCCAGCGTGTTGGATTTGGTCATCTGGCCGGCGAGGGTGCCGATCAGATAGAAGCCTTCCTCGAAGCGCGGTTCGTAGACGACGATGTTGGCCGCGGTCTTGAAGCCGTTGACGTGCTCGAATTTGACGTCCGGGAACAGCTTGGCGACCTTCTGCAAGGGCTCCATATAGCCGAACGAGGTGGCGAAGATCAGCTTGTTGCCGTCGGCGGCGAGCTGACGGAACACGCGTTCGGAATCCGCGGTCTCCGGCACATTCTCCACGAAGGTGGTCTTGATCTTGTCGCCCATCGCCTTTTCCAGCCCCAGCCGTCCCATATCGTGCTGCTGGGTCCAGCCGCCATCGCCGCGCGGTCCCAGATAGACGAAGGCGACCTTGAGCGGTTCGGCCACGGCCGGCGCCGTTGCCATGATGCCGGTTGCCAGGCACAGGCTGATCGTTTTCCAGGTTTTACTTAGCTGCATGATGCTTACCTTTGGGTTGGTTGGACTGGTTGGGGGAGTAGCCGGCCGCGAGGCCCCTGTTCACGCGGCCGAATGGAAGCTGTGGCCGAGCGAGGCCGGCTGGTTGAGCAGAATCGTCTTCGGATCGCGGCAGATGATGACCAGAACGATGACCGTGGCCGCATAGGGCAACATCGACAGGAATTCGGTCGGGATCGGCAGGCCGAAGCCTTGCGCGAACAGCTGGAACTGGGTCACGCCGCCAAACAGATAGGCGCCGATCACGACGCGCGTCGGCTTCCAGGTCCCGAACACGACCAGCGCGAGTGCAATCCAGCCCTTGCCGGCCGACATGCCCTCGACCCACATCGGCGTCTGCACCAGCGACAGGTAGGCACCGGCGATGCCGGCGGTGGCGCCGCCGAACATCACGGCCAGATAGCGGGTCCCCACGACAGGCTTGCCGATGGCGTGGGCGACGGCGGGTGATTCCCCGATCGCGCGCAGCGTCAGGCCGGCGCGCGACCTGGTCAGGAACCAGAGCACGCCCAGATACAATGCGACCGAAAGATAGACCATGATGTCGTAGTGGAACAAAAGGTCGCCGACGACGGGAATGGCGGTAAGGCCTGGAATCGTGATCGGCGCCAGCCGGGCCACCGGCAGCCCGGCCAGATTGTGGCCGACGAAGGCCGACAGGCCGATCCCGAACAACGTCAGGGCCAATCCGGTTGCCACCTGATTGGTCTGCAGGTTGATGGTGAGAAAGCCGAATACCAGGGACAACGCGACGCCGGCACCAGCGGCGGCAATGAAGCCGACGGTATCGCTGCCGGATGCTCGCGTGGCGGCAAAGCCGGCCACTGCGCCGATCAGCATCATGCCTTCGATACCGAGATTGAGGACGCCGGACCTTTCGACCACGGTTTCGCCGAGTGCTGCGTAGATCAACGGCGTGGCTGCGACCACGGTGCTGGCAATCATCGGTACCAGGGGATTCATCAGGCATTCTCCAGCGTGGTCGCAGGCTTCGGCGTCGAGGCAGCGGCCTCGGGCGCGGCGGTTCGTTTCAGCCGGAAGGTGATGAACAGGTCGGCGGCCAGCAGATAGAACAGCAGCAAGCCCTGGAACAATCCGGTGATCGCCGACGGCAGGCCCATCCCCATCTGCGCCGACTCGCCGCCGAGATAAAGCAGCGACATCAACAGCGCGCCGAACACGACGCCGATCGGATGCAGGCGTCCGATCCAGGCGACGATGATCGCGGCAAACCCGTAGCCGGGGGAAATCTGCTGTTGCAGCCGTCCGATCGGGCCGGCCACCTCGCAGATGCCGGCGAGACCGGCGGTGGCGCCGCACAGCATCAGTGCGATCCAGATATTGCGCTTTTCCGAAAAGCCGGCATAGGCGGCCGCGGCGGGCGCCAGCCCGGCCACCTGCATGCGAAATCCGGCAAAGGTCTTTTGCGAGAATACCCAGGCGACGACCGCCAGCCCCAGGGCGTAGACGATGCCCCAGGTTACCCGCGTGCCGTTGATCAGCACCGACATGGTTTCGGCGTCGCCGAAGCCCTGCGACTGTGGATAGTTCTGTCCCTGGGGGTCGCGCCAGGGCCCGTGCACCAGCCAGGACAGCGCCAGCTGGGCGATATAGACCAGCATCAAGGTCACCAGGATCTCGTTGGTGTTGAAGCGGGTGCGCAGGAAGGCGGGGATCGCGGCCCAGGCCATGCCGCCAAGCACGCCGGCCAGCAGCATCAGCGGCATAGCAAGACTGGAATCGCTGTCGCCGAACCATAGCGCGACTCCGCCGCCGGCGATCGCCCCCATGGTGAGCTGGCCCTCGGCGCCGATGTTCCAGACGTTGGCCCGAAAGCCCAGCGCCAGACCCAGGCCGCACAGCAGCAATGGCGTGGTCTTCAACAGCAATTCGCCGATGCCATAGGTGGTGGACAGCGGCTTGATAAAGAACAGATAGAAGGCTTCCAGCGGATCCTTGCCCAGGGCGCTGAACAGCAGAAATCCGGTCACCAGCATGCCGGCCGCCGCCAGCAAGGGCGAAACGATACTCATGGTGGAAGAAGGGGTGGCGCGCCGCTCGAGCCTAAGCATGGGCTGCCTCCAGGCGCGGATCCGCGGCAGCGGGACTGGCCTGATCGCCGAAGTTGCCGCTCATCCAGGTCCCGATCTGTTCGATCGATGTCTCCGCCGGCTTGACCGAGGGCGAAAGGCGTCCCTCGGCCAGCACCGCGAGCCGGTCGCTGATCGTGAAAAGCTCGTCGAGCTCCTCGGAAATCACCAGAAGGGCGACGCCCTGATCGCGCAGATCGATCAGGGCTTGCCGGATCAGCTGCGCCGCGCCGACGTCGACCCCCCAGGTCGGTTGCGCCACGATCATCATTTTGGGCTGCAGCATCGTTTCCCGTCCAACGATGAATTTCTGCAGATTGCCGCCCGACAGGCTGGAGGCGACCGAGTGTTCGTCGCCGCATTTGACCTTGAAGCGGTCGATGACGTGTTTGGAAAAGGTCCGCATCACCGAGGGATGGATCAATCCGTTTTGCACCATGCCCTTGCGGGCGCCGGTCAGCAGCGCGTTGTAGGCGAGACTCATCGGCGGCACCGCGCCGCGTCCGAGCCGCTCTTCGGGCACGAAAGTCAGGCCGAGCGCGCGGCGCTTGGCCGGATTGAGATCGCCGACCGCTTGTCCGAACAGCTTGATCATGGATCCGCCGCTCAGACGCTCGCCCGACAGCGCCGCCATCAGCTCCTTCTGGCCGTTGCCGGAAACGCCGGCGATTCCCAGAATCTCGCCGCTGCGCACCTGCATGTTGATGTCCTTCAGCGACGTGCCGAAGGGATCCGGCGTCTCCAGGGTCAGATGCTCGACATCCAGCCGCACCTCCTTGGCTTCGCGCGGGGTGAGATGGCACTCCGCCAGTTCGCCGCCGATCATCAATCGGGCAAGACTGTCGTTGGTTTCGTTGCGGGGAATCGCGGTGCCGCTGACACGTCCGCCGCGAAGCACCGTGGCGGTGTCGCAGAGCGCGCGGATTTCGTCGAGCTTGTGGCTGATGTAGAGGATGCCGCAGCCTTCCGACGCCAGCCGCCGGAGCGTCTTGAACAGGATCAAAACAGCCTGCGGCGTCAGTACCGAAGTGGGTTCGTCCATGATCAGAAGCTTCGGCTCCTGAAGCAGGCAACGCACGATCTCGACGCGCTGCCTTTCGCCCACGGACATGCTGTGAACCAGCCGGAAGGGGTCGATCGGAAGCCCGTATTTCTCCGACACCTCGGTAATCTGCGCCGCCAGCCGGGCTGTCGGGACCGGCTCATCGAGCGCCAGCGCGATATTTTCCCAGACCGTCAGGGTCTCGAACAGCGAGAAATGCTGGAACACCATGCCGATGCCCATGCGCCGCGCCTGGGACGGCGCGGCGATGGTCTCATACTGGCCGTTCCACATGATGGTACCGGCATCCGGCTTGGTGACGCCGTAGATGATCTTCATCAGGGTGCTCTTGCCGGCACCGTTCTCACCCAGCACGGCATGAATTTCACCCGGCCGCACGCTCAGGGAGACGCCATCATTGGCGACCACGCTGGGGTATCGCTTGGTAATCCCGGTCAGCACCAGCCGGGGCTTGGGATCGGCGGCAATTGTTGGTTGGTTCATGTTTTCGATCAGCCTTGGCCATCAAGAAGGCAGGGGCAACCGCTGCTTTCCTCAATGCCAAGCAATCCGTGCGCCAAGTCCCCAGGAGAGCCGGCTGCAGCGATTAATGCCGATGGATGGCCGGCTTGGAGCCCTCAATCCAGGAGCGGCGAGCGAGCAATCCACGAGCGGCCAGCGAGGAAGCCTGATTCTGCCTAATGTAAGGGCAGGCTGAAGCCGCAAGATTGCCGCTTCTAGCGCCGTACTCAGGGGCATTGTGCGCAAGCCTGCGCCGCTCGCCAATTTCCCTCGCAGCGGCATCAGGAATACCTGCTCGGCGACGGGGTATCCCGGCAATTTGGCCCCGGGCAGCCCGGGGGCGGTGAACCTCCCTGCAGCCAGCAGGCGAGAAATCGATGCGCCGGAAATAGCGCGGGGACCCGGCGTGTGGCTCGCGCCTTCGATGAGCGGTCCGCTCGAGAGCCCATGCCGGCAGGGTTCGTCCCTTTCCCGAGGAGGCGGAACTTACGCCGAACCATTCATGTGCAGAGCAAATGCAGGCAACCCGTCATCGCCAGCGAAGCCAGCACCGCGACCACCGCACAGCCGACATTGGATTCGACGGCCTCAAAGACCGATTCGATCATTCTTCGCATACCAATCGCCTCGCATGGATCGAGCGACGCACGCCGGCTCCGGGACGGTGCCTTGGTCACTCTTCGCCACCAGAAAAATGTCGGGTCGTGCTGCGAGGTCCCGGTGGCAAAGGAGTTGGCCGGCGAGCTTCAGTTTGAAGAAGTCTGGAGCATAAATGTTGCTCAATGGTTGATAAATCTTTCAAGGAGACGCATGTGAGCGCGACGCGATCTGCATCGCGGATTTGCGCTCGATCCCGGTCTTGATCCGGATTTATTCCAGTCCGGGCGAGACAAGCCCATTGCCCGCAGGGGCCATCCTTGAGGCGCGCGACTCACGGCCGCTTCGGGCCGGCGCCCGGCGCGACGCCGGCGTCCGGTTCGAACTTGCGGTCCATCTTGTGTGCTCCTTCGCTGATATCGAGCAGGGTACGACGGCCCTCTTCCATGAAGGCGGCCGAGCGCTTGTTGAAGCTCTCGGCGAGCTCGCGAATCGACTTCACCTTCTGGAACAGCTCGCCGTCCTTGCCGTTGGCGAGGCCCGGCACGATATTGTCGACCTTTGCAATTGCGGCGTCGAAACCGGCGAAGGCGGTGTCCGCCTGGCGCAACACGCTGTCGATCGCGTCACCCTTGTCCGCCAGTGAGGCGGTATAGCTCTCGAAACTCGTGAGGGCATCTTTCATGACATCCTGATTGTCGACCAGCACCCGGTCGACATTGTGCAGGGTGTCGCGGATCGACGTGGTCTCGGTCAGGTCGGCCGTCAGGGTCGGAATGCCGTCCTCGTCGAGCGGCACCGGTGGCGCCGCTGCAGCCCCCCCTGTCAACGATATCGCCGCCACGCCGGTCAGCCCCTGGAATTCCAGGCCGACAATGGTGTCCTTGCGGATCGGGGCGCTGTTTTCCAGCGTGACAAAGGCGACGACCTTGCGCGGGCTTTCCAGCTTCAGCGACAGGATCTCGCCAACCTGAACGCCGTCGAAGTTCACGCTGCCGCCCTTGACGAGACCGCTCGCCGAACCTTCAAAAACGATCCGAAGCGGGCCGCGCTGCCGGGTGCTGTGGAGTTTCTGCAGGCCGAGAAAGCCGACCAGCGCCACGGCGATCGCCGCAAGCGCCGAGGATCCGATCATCAGGTGGCTGGCCCGCGCTTTCATTCCGGTATCCGGCGGCGAGGTGCAGGGTTTTGAGAGCACTGGGGCACGTCGTCCGCTGCCAGATTGTAGGGGCAAAGCCAGCCGGGCGAAAGGCCGACGCCCCCCGGGGGCAGGCGCCAGATGCGCGCGGCGCAGCGCGTGGCGTTGTTGACAGCGTCAGACCGCAGCGCCACCCTTGATCGAGGCCTTGCCTGCGCGGGATGCAAAAAAACAAGGATTGGAGGAAACGATGGCCAAATTGCTCAGCGAGGAGGAAGTCGCCTTATATCGCGACCGTGGCTATCATTTCCCGATCGATGCCCTGAGCGCGAGCGAAGTGACGGAATTTCGCCGCAGGCTGGAGGACTATGAAGCCGCGAGCGGCGGCCCGATCAAGGGCGAGATGCGCCATCGCAGCCACGTGCTGTTCACCTGGATCGACGAGATGGTCCGTCATCCCAGGATACTGGATGCCATCGAGGACCTGCTCGGGCCGGATATCCTGTGCTGGAATACCAGTTTCTTCATCAAGGAAGCGGGCGATCCCGGCTTCGTGTCCTGGCATCAGGACGCCACCTATTGGGGCCTGAGCTCGTCCGACGTGGCGACCGCGTGGATCGCGATCTCGCCGGCGAACCGGACTTCCGGCTGCATGAAGTTCGTCGCCGGCACGCACCGCAGTCAGGTTCCGCACGAGGACACCTTCGATCACAACAACCTGCTGACCCGGGGCCAGGAGATCGCGGTCGATGTCGACGAGGCAAGGGCCGTGCATGTCGAGTTGCAGCCGGGCCAGGCGTCGCTGCATCATGTGCTGCTGTTCCACGGCTCGGAGCCGAACCGTTCCGATGACCGGCGCATCGGGCTGGCCATCCGCTACATCCCGACCCACCTCAAACAGGCGGTCGGCGCGCGGGACTGGGCCACGCTGGTGCGCGGCAGGGACAGCTACGGCCACTTTCAACCCGCGCATGTGCCGAAGCGCGACCTGGAACCCGAGGCGCTGGCATTTCACAAGATCGTATCGGAAGAGCAGGTGCGCGTGCTCTATCGGGGTACCGGCCAGTCCGCCTACCGCGCGTGAAAATCACCTGATCCGCTTACGTCAGCGTCCATTCCTCGGCGCTGGCTCCGGCCAGTGCCCGGACCCGGGCCTCGTCGGCGGCAAGTTCATGGGCCGTCCCGGAATAGACGACGATGCCGTCATCGAGCACATAGGCGTTGTCGGCAATTTCCAGGCTCATCCGCGCATTCTGCTCGACGAGCAACACCGAAATACCCTCGGCCTTCATCTGCTGGACGATGCGGAACACTTCGCGCACGATCAGCGGCGCCAGCCCCTGCGATGGCTCGTCGAGAATCAGAAGCCTCGGGTTCAGCAGCAGCGCCCGGCCGATCGACAACATCTCCTGTTCGCCGCCGGAAAGCTGGCGGCCGCGGTTGAGCTTGCGCTCCTCCAGGCGGGGGAATAGCCGGTAGATCCGCTCGATGGTCCAGGGCCCGCTCCGTTCGAGCGGCACCTTCAGATTTTCCTCGACGCTGAGATTGGCGAAAATGCGCCGGCCCTCCGGCACGTAGCCGACGCCCTGCGCGGCGATCCGGAAGGTCGGCCAATGCGTGGTGTCCTCGCCGAAGATGGTGATCTTGCCCTGGCGCGCCGGGGTAAGTCCCATCAGGCTTCGCAGCGTCGTGCTCTTGCCCGCGCCGTTGCGCCCCAGCAGCGCGGTGATCTTGCCTTCGGCAACCTCGAGGCCGACGCCATGCAGGATGTGGCTCTTGCCGTAATAGGTGTGAAGGCCTTCGGCGGTCAGGGCTGCGGTCATGCGGCATTGCCCAGATAGGCGGCCTGAACGGCCTCGTTGGCGGCGATCTCCTGGGGCGTGCCCTGCGCCAGCATCCTGCCCTGGTCGAGCACGCAGATGCGGTCGGCCAGATGGAATACCACGCGCATGTCGTGCTCGATCAGCACGATGGTGTAGTTGCTGTCGCGGTGCAGCCTGCGGATCAGCTGGGTGATCTGGTAGGTCTCCTGGTCGCCCATGCCGGCGGTCGGCTCGTCGAGCAGCAGCAGATGCGGCTTCAAGGCCAAGGCCATGGCGATCTCGGCAGCGCGTTGATCGCCATGGGCAAGTTCCCCGACCAGCCGATCGGTCTTGGCTTCCAGCGACACCAGCTTGAGGGTGGCTTCGACATGCTGGCGGATCTGCAAGGCTTCCGAACGGTTGATCCAGGGCCGCAGCCGGTATCCGCCGGCCACTTCGGCGGCGATGCGGACGTTCTCGAAGACGGTGAGTTCCGGAAAGATCTCGGTAATCTGGAAGGTCCTGGCCATGCCGAGCGTGACGCGCTGGTTGGTGGCCAGCCGGGTGATGTCGCGGCCGTCGAAGGTGATGGTGCCGGTGGTCGGCGGAAAAAATCCGCTGATCAGGTTGAAGAAGGTGGTCTTGCCCGCGCCATTCGGCCCGATGATCGCGCACATCTCTCCCTTCGCCACGTTCAGCGAGATGTCGCTCACCGCCACCAGATTGCCGAATCGCTTGGTGACGTTGCGGATTTCGAGAACGTTCATGCCTTGCTCCTTTGCAGAAAGCCAAGCAGCCCGCGCGGGAAAAACAGCACCACCAGGACGAACAGCAGTCCGACGAACGACATCCAGTTGACGGTGACGCTGGACAGGTAGTCCTGCAGCACCACGAACACCGCAGCGCCAAGCAGCGGGCCCCAGAAGCTGCGCATGCCGCCCATCACCGCCATCATGACGAAGTCGCCGGACTGGCTGTAATGCAGGCCGCGCGGATCGGCGAAGTTGTTGACCAGGGCATAGAGCGCCCCGGCAAATCCCATGAAGAAGCAGGACAAGGTGAACGCGATCCAGATGTGGCGCTCCACCGGGATGCCGAGGAAGCGGGAGCGGCGCTCGTTCTCGCGGATCGCGATCATGGTGCGGCCGAACGGCGAGCGCAGGATGAATCCCATGGCGCCGACCGCCAGCGCGAAGCAGAACAGCACGAAGAAATAGAAATTGTTGGCGCTGGAGAGAATGTCGAGCCTGAACAGGCCGAAGTCGAGCGGCTGGCGCGAGAAGCCGCGCAGCCCGTCGTCACCACCGGTCAGCGAACTCCACTGGAACGCGATGTAGTAGAACACCTGGCCGAACGCGATCGTCACCATGGCGAAATAGACGCCGCGCCGGCGCACGATCAGGGTGCCGAGGATGCCGCCGCAAACGCCGCCCAGCAGCATTCCCGCGAGCAGTGCCAGCGGCGTGCTCAGCACCAGGAACTTCAGGGTCAGCCCGGCGCCGTAGGCGCCGAGGCCGAAATAGGCGGCATGACCGAACGACAGCACGCCGGTGAATCCCAGCAGGAAATTCAGCGACATCGCCGCCAGCCCAAGCACCAGAACGCGGGTGGCAAGCGCGGTATAGCCGCCGAGCGGCACCATCCAGTAGGGCGCGAGCAGCAGCACTGCCCAGATCGCCGCCAGGACGATCAGCTTGCGGTTTTGTTCGGCGCTCAACTCATCATTCCTTCTTCGCCGAACAATCCGCGCGGCCGTATCAGCAGCACCACCGCCATCATGACATAGATCACCGCCTCGCTGGCCGCCGGCAGGAACACCGCGGTCAACCCCGATGCGACCCCGATCAGCAATCCGCCGATCAGCGTTCCCGGCAGGCTGCCGATGCCGCCGACGATGATGGCAATGAAGCTCGGCATCAGCAGCCCGGTGCCCATGGTCGGTTCAAGCCCCAATTGGCCGGCGGCGAGAACCCCAGAGAGGCCGGCCAGAAAAATGCCCACCGCAAAATTCAGCGAGCGCAGCAGCTGCACATTGATGCCCAGCGCCGCCACGGTCTCGAGGTCGAGCGTGCCGGCGCGGATGCGAATGCCAAGGCGGGTGTAGCGCAGCAGCAGGAACAGCAGTGTCACCGCCACTATCACCACGGCCACCATGAACAGCCGATAATTGGTGATGAAGAACAGCTCACTGCTCAGCGGCTGTGCCAGGAACGCCGGAATGGTGACCGGCTTGCCCTGCGCGCCCCAGATGAAGCGGGTGCCGTCCTCGATCATGAACGCCAGGCCGAAGGTCAGCAGCAGGCTGTAGAGCGGATCGCGTCCATAGAGCGGGCGGATCAGCACGCGCTCTACCGCGAGCCCGATCACCGCCGTCAAGGGCGGCGCCAGCAGCAGCGCGCCCCAGAAGCCGACATAGGGGGTGATGGTGTAGGCGATGTAGCCGCCGATCACCAGAAATCCGCCATGCGCGAAATTGATGACGTTGCTCAAATTCAGGATCAGCGAAAGACCCAGCGCCATCAGCACATAGAAGGCGCCGATGATGAGCCCGTTGGTGACGTTGAACAGGATAAGTTGCGACATAAATCACCGGATGAGAAAACATCAATTCGACCCGAGGGCGGCGGCCCCCGGACCCCGCAATGGCGGACGCTATCCTACGCCGGCCACTGAATGGTGCAGCCGGTTTCACTGACGGCGGGCGCCGTCTTGTCGCCGGGGACGACTTCGTCGACCCGGAACAGGTCTTCCGGATCGTCCTTGCCCTTCGACTGCGCCTCGCCGACAAAGGCCGAGGTCATCAATTGATGATCGCCCTTGCGGTAGTAGCACTTGTTCGGCTGCAGCTTGACCTCGTCGGGCAACTCGAAATTCTCCAGCGCCGCCGCCAGCTTGACCGCGTCGATGGTTTTTTCCTGGTTGGCGATCAGGGCGAAGCTCATGGCCGAGGCATAGCCGAACCAGTGACGCGCGGTCGGGACATTGCCGGCATTGACCTTGCGAATATCGGCGACGAACCTTTCGACGCCGGGGACGCCCGGCTGCTTCCAGTACCATTCGAACATCCAGACGCCGATGCGTGCTTCCGGCGGCAGCGCGGCCAGCGATTCCAGCTCCTGCTGCGTTCCGGCGACGTGGATCTGCTTGTCGAGCCCGAACTGCACCACCTGCTTCAGGCAGTTGATCATGTCGGAGCCCTGCACCAGGAGGATCAGCACATCCGGATTGGCCGCCCGCGCCTTGATCAGATAGGCCGAGAAATCGGTGGTGCCGAGCGGGGTAAGCTCGTTGCCGGTAACGGTGCCGCCGAGCTTCTTGAGGTCGTCGGTGCAGGCATCATACAGCGTGTGGCCGAACGCGTAGTCGGGCGTGATGAAGTGCCACTTCTTGCCGTATTTCTTGAATAGTACGCCGCAAACCGAATTGGCTTCCATCCGCGTGGTGTTGCAGACGCGGAAAACATTCCATTTGCAATCCTTGCCGGTGATCGAATCGGTGTGGCCGCCGGAGACGATATGCAGGATCTTCTTTTCGGCGGTGACCTGGGCGATCGCGGCGGCAATGCCGGAGTTGACGTCGCCGATCATGAAGCTGACCTGATCGCGCTCGATCAGCTTGCGCGCCTTTTGCACGCCGGTGCCGACGTCGTTGGCGGAATCCTCCACCAGCAATTCGGCCTGACGCCCGAGGATGCCGCCCTTGCCGTTGATCTGCTCGACGGCGAACTTGGCGCCCATCACCTCATTGCCGGCCGGCGCGGCGTAGACGCCGGTGAGAGGATCGACCATGCCGATCCGGATCGGCGTCTCGCCGCGCGCCTGGATGATGAAGGGCGATGCCAGCTGGAGGCCGCCCAGCGCGGCGGCGCCCTTGATGAGCGTACGACGATCGAATTTCGAGCCGAAAGTCCGCGATATCATGATTTCTCCCTGGAAGGATTATTTGCGTTTCTTCTGCAGCTAGGGCCGCCTGGTGCGTCGAGGCGCCAGGCGGATATCGTCTTGTGTCGGATCGTGCTGCGTCAGGCCGGCCACTGGATCTTGCAGCCGGTGTTCTCGGCCGGTCCGGCGGCCTTTTCACCGGGGACGAGATTTTTTACCGAGAACATATTGTCCGGATCGCCCTGGGGCGGGTGGGCCTCGCCGACAAACACCGTGCTCATCAATTCGTGGTCGCCGGCGCGGAACGCGGGTGCACCCGGTTGCAGCGCGATCTCCGGCGGCAGCTTGAATCCGGCAAGCGCATGCGCGAGCCTTGGAGCCTCGAGGGTCTTTTCCTGGTTGGCAATCACCGCCAGGGTCTGCACCGAGGCATAACCGAACCAGTTGCGCGCGGTGGCCGAAAGCCCGGTGATCTTCTTCATGGCGGCATTGAATTCCGCGACATGCGGCACGCCCGGCTGATCCCACCACCATTCCATGGTCCACCATCCGACGCGCGCGCCGTCGGGCACCGCGCGGATGCTTTCAAGCTCGAACAAGGTGCCGCCGACGGCCATCTGCTTGTCGAGGCCGAACTGGACAAACTGCTTGAGGCTCGATACCTGGTCGCCGCCGCCCATGACGTTGATCAGCACCTGCGGGCCATAGGCCTTGGCCTGGATCAAATAGGCCGAATAATCGGCCGTGCCCAACGGCACCAGTGCGGCCGAGGAAGTGCCGCCGGCGGCCTTCAGCAGCTTTTCAAAGCCGGCCTGCACCGAATGGCCATAGGCGTAGTCCGGCGTCAAGAAATACCACTTCTTGCCGAACTTCTCCATCAGGGTCGATGCGATGGCGTTGGCGTCCATCGAGGTGGAGTTGCAGATTCGGAACACGTTCCAGGAGCAGCTCGCGCCGGTAATCGGGTCGGTGTGTCCGCCGGAGACGATATGGAGCACCTTCTTCTCGCTGGTGACCTGCGCCATCGCGATCGCAATACCGGAATTGACGTCGCCGATTATGAAGCTGACCTGATCGCGCTCGATCAGCTTGCGTGTCTTCTGCACTCCGGTGCCGACGTCGTTTGCCGAATCCTCAACCAGCAGTTCGACCGGCCGGCCGAGAATGCCGCCCTTCTTGTTGATCTCCTCGGCGGCGAATTTCGCGCCCACCACCTCGCCCTGCGCGATCGCGGCATAGACGCCGGTCAACGGATCGACCATTCCGATCCGCACCGGCGTCTCACCGCGCGCCTTGATGATGTAGGGGGAAGAAAATTGCACCGCAGCAATGGCCGCGCTGCCCTTCAAAATAGTCCGCCGATCGAGCCGCCAGGATCGTTCCAAGCTACCCATGCTGTCCTCCCAGACAAGGTGACGTATCTTGTGGCGGGCATTCTGCGATGCCCTTGACGGCCCCGAACCTAGCGCTTCCGGTTTGGTTTTGCCAACCATAACCCGGCAAAATCCTGCAACCTTTGGCCTAGGCCTCGGGTTCGAAGTTAACCGTGGTCCTGTCTCCGCCATGGTCCGGGGGCGGATCCCGGTTAACCGCGCAAAGCGCCGGCCCAGTATCTGACCTGCCTCCTGTCGATAAGCGTGCTATGCTGAACGCGGCAACTAATGGCTTCGGCCGCTTGGCAGCAAAATGTCGGCATCTGACGGTTCTAACAGCGTCATAGACTTGTCGGTCCGGGGGCGGAAAAGAAAAAGCTCGCCGTTCCTGATATTGGCCATCGTGCTGCTGGCTTTCGCCGCCCTGGCCGGCGCATCCTTTGTATTGCTGCGACCGACCACGTTGCGAATTGCCGTGGGTCCGGCGGGAAGCGACGACCAGAAACTGGTTCAGGCGCTGGCGCAGACATTTGCCCGCGAGGGCAGTTCGGTCCGGCTTACCGTGATCACCACCGCCGGCCCGGTTGACAGCATCGCGCTGCTGCGGGCCGCGGAAACCGATCTTGCGGTCGCCCGCGCCGACGAGGAAATGCCTGACGGCAGCGGATCCGTGGCGATCCTGCGCAAGAACGTGGTGGTGCTCTGGGCACCTTCCGGCGTTGCCCGCAAGGGATCCAAGACCGAACCCAAACCGAGGATCAAGGCGATCGAGGACCTCGCGGGCCATCGCATCGGCGTTGTCGGCCGCACCCAGATCAACGTCACGCTGCTTCGCATCATCCTGACGGAATCGGGCGTCAATCCTGAAAAAGTGGCGGTCAGCCAGTTCGGCACCGATCAAATCAACGAAATGGTGCGCGATCCCTCGATCGACGCCTTCATGACCGTCGGCCCGCTCGACAGCGACATCACCGCCAATGCCATCGTCACGACCGCCCGCGTCAGGGGCGAACCGGTCTTTCTGCCGATCGACGTTTCGGAGGCGATCGCCAAGCGGCACCCGTTGTATGAATCCGAGGAGATTCCAGGCGGCTCCTTCAGTTCGGCGCCATCCAGACCGGACGACAAGATCGAGACGATCGGCGTCGATCACCTGATCGTCGCGCCAAAATCGCTGTCCGAAAGCGACGTCGGGGCCTTCGTCCGGCAGCTGTTTGCGGTCCGGCCCTCGCTGGCCAGGGAAATGCCGAGTGCGGCCAGAATCGAAAAGCCGGACACCGACAAGGACGCCGCGCTGCCGGCGCACCCCGGCGCCGCCGCCTTCATCGACGGCACCGAACGCACCTTCATGGACAAATACAGCGACTACATCTGGGGCGTCGTGCTGATTCTCTCGGTGCTCGGATCCGCCAGCGCCTGGTTGCGCCATTATATCAAGCGCGATGAGCGAAGGCTGAATACGCTGCACCGCGAGAAGCTGCTGGCGGCGATTTCGCTGGTGCGCAAAATCGATTCGATCGAGGAATTGGACCGGTTGCAATGCGACGCGGACGACATCCTGCGCGAGACGCTCGAATGCTTCGATGACGGTGCGATCGAAGAAGCGGACCTGTCCGCCTATGGCCTTGTGCTTGAGCAGTTTCACCACGCGGTCGTCGACAGGCGGGCCGCCATCACGGGGGCCGCATCCGATCTGCCGCGGATGCGCGCCCGTTAAATCCAGGCGGCTCGATGACCCAACGGCGGCGCCGCCGCCGTCAATGCTGCGCAGCGGTTCTTGCGGCGGCGTTGTTGAGGACGATCAGGCCATCGACGGCGACGCCGGTCCTGGTGTTGATCAGGAACGGATTGACGTCGATCGAGGCGATCCGGGTGCCGGCGTCCGCCATCAGGTTGGAAAGACCGACGATGGCCTTCACGGCGGAGGCCTCGTGCAGCGGCGGCTTGCCGCGATAACCCTTCAGCTTCACGCCGGCCTTGGTGCGGCGGATCAATTGTCTGGCCTCGGCCGCATCGAGCGGAGCCCCGGCCAGCGCCACGTCCTTGATCAATTCGATATCGACGCCGCCGCTGCCGAACAATACCACCGGGCCCATTTCGGCATCGAGAGACGCCCCGATCACCAGTTCGAGGTCCGCCTTGACCTGCTGCGCGATCAGGACGCCCTCGAGCTTCGGCTTGTTCTTCAGCTTCCTGACCCGTGCGGTGATGTCGTTGAAGGCCTGCCTCACCTCGGCCGCGCTGGTGAGGTTCAGCACCACGCCGCCGATATCGGATTTGTGCAGGATGTCGCGGCTGACCACCTTGGCGACGACGGGAAAGCCGATCTTTTTGGCGATCTTCACCGCGTCGGCCGCGGTCTGGGCGATCTCCTCCCTGGATACCGGAATGCCGTAGGCCCTGAGCAGCTTTTTCGACGCGACCTCGTCGAGCGCGGCACCCTTGGCATGTTTGAGCGTGCGTTCCAGGGTCGCCCGCGCCGAAGCGCTGGAGCCTGACACGACATCCGGCACTTCCTTGGGCAGCGAGGCATAGTCGATCAGCGCCTTGATCGCGCCCACCGCCCGGTCGAGACCCTGCATCACCGCGATATGCGGCAGCGATTTGCGCAAGGTCTTGGTGAATTCGGTAAAGCCGATCGACATCGTAGAGATGTAGACCACCGGCTTGCTGGCGGTGCCGGCCATGTCGTTGACGATCCGCAAGTTCCGCTCGCGCAGTTCGTGCGGTGCCTTCGGCAATTCGGCGTCGATGATGACGATGTCGGTGTCGGGATCGTCGATCATGATCTGGATCGACTGCATGTAGACCGAGGGGTCGACCACGGCGGCGAAGCCGGCATCGAGCGGATTGCCGACGATGCTGCCGGGACCGAGCATTTTTGCCAGCTTGCCGCTGGCGCCTGCGCTGAGCTCGGCGAAGTTCAGTCCGGCGGAATGGAACGCATCGATCAGCAGTCCGCGCTTGCCGCCCGATAGCGTCACGGCGGCCAGCCGGTTGCCCTTCGGGGCTTCGGCATGGACGAAGCATTCGGTGGTTTCGATCAGTTCGTCGAGCCCGCGGACGCGGATCACACCCTCCCGGGTCGAGACGGCGTCGAATGTCTCGATCGATCCGGCCAGCGCCCCGGTGTGCGCCATCGCGGCGGCACGTCCGCCCTCGGACGTTCCGAGCTTGAGCGCGATCACCGGCTTGCCCGCGGCGCGCGCGGCCTTGCAGGCGCTGCGGAACGCCTTGGTGTTGCGAACACCTTCGAGGTAGACCACGATGACGCGGACCGAGGGGTCGGCGGCAAAATAAGCCATCAGGTCGGGGGTCTCGAGGCCGGCCTCGTTGCCGGTCGTCACCATGTAGCCGACGCCGACGCCGCGATCCTCCAGCGCCTGGCGGATCGCCATCACGATGGCGCCGGATTGACCGGCGATCGCGACCGGACCGGCCGTCATCGTGACGATGCGGTCGTCGATGTTGGTGAACAGATTTTCGCCGGCGCTGAGGTTGCCGAGACAGTTCGGGCCAGTGACGGCAAGGCCGGTCTGCCGGATCGCCTGCTGCAGCTCGCCGGCGAGTTTCTGGCTCTCGGCGTCCTGCAACTCGCTGAAGCCCGAGGTGACGATGGTCGCCGAGCGCGCGCCGGCCGCGGCGGCGTCGCGGATCACCTGGACCGCAAATCGCGCCGGCACCAGCACCAGCACGTGATCGGGCTTGTCCGGCAGGCTGGCGAAATCCTTGTAGCAAGGCACGCCCCAGATCGACTGGCGCTTGGCGTTGACCGGATAGAGGCCGCCCCGATAGTGGTATTTGACCAGATTGTTCCAGATCCGCTCGGCATAGTTGCCAGGCTTGTCGGTTGCCCCGACCAGCACGATGTTGCGCGGATGAAGCATGGCATGAATGCTTTTGACGATGTCGCTGGCGTCTGAGGAAGGCGACCATTGCCTGGCCGAAACTGACATGCTGCCTGGCTGAGCTTCCATCGGCGGTACCTTACCCCTGGTTTCTTGGCGGAATGAGCGACCGATCCGAGATCGCCACTCGCGGTGCGTTTTCATTTCTTATTATTGATAGTCGGGGAGGGTGGCAACTCGCAGCATCGAGCCCGGCCGCAGTCCTGCCAGCCCCCGGGGCCGACGAGGTCCGCCGGCTTACCAGGCCGGCCGCGGCCGCGACGGCGATGCGATGCCGGCGAGCAGCACCGCGAGAATGCCGGTGAGAAAAATGCCGTCGAACGTTCCGGCGCCGCCGATCGAGGCGACCGGCGCGCCGAGGCCGCTGATGTTGCCGAGGTTGAGGAGATCGGCTCCGACCAGCGTGCCCATCGAACCGCCGATATAGGCCAGCGGTGCCGCATATTCGCGGGACAGGATAAAGGCAAGGATCGCGGTGGTCACGACCGGCGCAAACACCGGCACCGCAATTCCAATTCCCGGCACCGGGGTGGCCATCGCGTGGATCACCAGCGCGATCGCCGCGGTGGCAATCGCCGCCTTGAGCCAGAGCTGGTATCGAATGACGAGATAGGTCGACATCAAGGCCGGAATCACCGCGCCGCCGACATTGACGGCCAGCACGGTGCCCGGCCATGACGAAACCAGCGGCACGACATATTGCATGCCAAAGAAGTCGACGATCTCTCCCGACCTGACCGGCGCCCCGGGCAGGACCGCGATCGGAATATTGAAGTAGCTGCCGATCAGCGAGCCGAACAGCAAAAGCAGCGCAGCACCTGGACCGATCCCCAGCCGCATATAGGCGTATCTGAGAATGCGGAGCTGAATCAGGATGATCAGCCCCGCGACCAGCACCACCAGGATCGAAAACAATCCCGGTGTCAGCGGCAAATAGTGAACCTGGGAACGCATCATCGGTGTCGGCTGGAACGGATCGGGTGGCGGCTTTTCAATATTTGGGAAACCTTTCCCGGGATGACAAGGATGGCGAACCCCGGCAACAGCGGGTTTCCGCTTCGCAGCGCAGGATTCTGCCCATATAACCGGCGGCGGCGGCAGGACGATTCCCATGCGCATCTTCATCACCGGCGCCAACGGCTTTATCGGCGGCGCGGTCGCCAGGGCCCTGATCGACGGCGGCCATCATGTTCGCGGCCTGGTTCGTGACAGTGCCAAGGCGGTCGCGGTGGCGGCCCACGGCATCGAGCCGGTGATCGGCACGCTCGACGATGCGGCGCTGCTGCGGGCCGAAGCACGGGCCGCCGAGGGTGTCGTCAACGCCGCCAACAGCGGTCACCGCGGCGCCGTCGAAGCCTTGATCGCGGGCGTTGCCGGCTCAGGCAAGCCTTTGATCCATAGCAGCGGCACCAGCATCGTTGCGGACAAGGCGTTTGGCGAGCCCTCCGACCGGATCTTCGATGAAACCACCCCGATCACGCCCGAGCCCGAACGCTTTGCCCGGGTGGCGATCGACCGCCTGGTGCGCGAGGCGGCCGGCATTCGCTCGGTGGTGCTGTGCAATTCGATGATCTACGGCCATGCGCTCGGGCCGCCGGCGCAGAGCGTGCAGATCCCGGCGCTGCTGCAGCAGGCGAGAAACTCCGGCGTCGTGCGTTATATCGGCCGCGGCCTCAACCGCTGGTCCAACGCGCATATCGCCGATGTCGCGGCGCTCTATGCGCTGGCCATCGACAGGGCGCCGGCCGGCAGCTTCGTCTATGTCGAAAGCGGCGAGCAGGCGCTCGGCGAGGTGGCGCAGGCGATCGCGGCACGGCTCGATCTCGGCATGGCGCAATCCTGGCCGTGCGAGGCGGCGATCGAGGCCTGGGGCCGCGAGAAGGCGACGTTCTCGCTCGGCTCCAACAGCCGCGTGCGCGGCACGGCGGCCGCAGCACTGGGCTGGGTGCCCCGGCATCGTTCGATTACCGACTGGATCGCGCGGGAACTGGTGTGATGGTCCAACCGAAGGCGCAACTTCGGTCCGGCCCGCCGATTTTCCGCCTGCGTGTCGCCGCCGCGCTTGCTACCAAAAATGGTAGCGCTATATCGGGGGTTTCGAACCTTCCATCCCGCCCTACCGACGAGCCCTATCATGACCACTGATACCGATACCTCGCCGCACTCGCAGCCCTTCCAGGCGGAGGTCGCCGAACTGCTGAATTTGATGGTTCATTCGGTCTATTCGGAGACCGATATTTTTCTCCGCGAATTGATTTCCAATGCGTCGGACGCCTGCGACAAGCTGCGCTACGAGGCGATCGCCGCCCCCGAGCTGATCGCCGACGGAGCGCCGCCCAAGATCATCATCGCGCCCGACAAGAAGGCCGACACCCTCAGCGTGATCGACAGCGGCATCGGTATGGACCGGCAGGAGCTGATCGACAATCTGGGAACCATCGCGCGGTCCGGCACCAAGTCGTTCGTTTCCCGCCTGACCGAGGCCAAGGATGGGGCCGGCCTGATCGGACAGTTCGGCGTTGGATTTTACGCCGCCTTCATGGTGGCCGATCGCATCGTCGTCACCAGTCGCCGCGCCGGGTCGGATCAGGTCTGGACCTGGTCGTCGTCGGGCGGCAGCGGTTTCGAGATCGCGCCCGCCGACGAGCAAGCCAGCCAGCGGGTGGCGCGGGGCACCGAAATCGTCCTGCATCTGAAAAAGGACGCCGCCAAATATCTCGAAGCCTACGAGATCGAGCGCATTGTCAGGGTCTATTCCGACAACATCCAGTTTCCGATCGAACTGAAGCCGGAGGACGGCGAGCCGCGCCAGATCAATTCGGCGAGCGCGCTGTGGCAGCGGCCGAAATCCGACCTGAAGCCGGAGGATTACACCCAGGCCTACAAGGCGATCGCCGGCGCCTTCGACGAGCCGGCGATGACGCTGCACTACCGCGCCGAAGGCCGCCAGTCCTACGCCGTGCTGTTGTTCGCGCCATCGACCAAGCCGTTCGATCTGTTCGAACCGTCGCGCAAGGGCAGGGTCAAGCTCTATGTCCGCCGCGTTTTCATTGCCGACGATGCCGATCTGCTGCCCGGCTATCTGCGGTTCATCCGCGGCGTGATCGACAGCGAGGATCTGCCGCTCAATATTTCCAGGGAGATGCTGCAGAACAATCCGCAACTGGCGCAGATCCGCAAGGCCGTGACGAGCCGCGTGATCGGCGAACTGGAAAGCCTGAGCGAAAAGGAGCCCGAGACCTTCGCCAAGATCTGGGACGCCTTCGGTCCCGTCATCAAGGAAGGAATCTGGGAGGATTTCGAGCGACGCGAAAAATTGCTGGCGCTGTCGCGCTTTGCCACCACCGCGGGCGAAAAGCGGTCGCTGAAGCAATATGCCGAAAACCTCAAGCCGAACCAGACCGATATCTATTACCTGATCGGCGACAGCATCGAACGGCTGAAATCCAATCCCAAGCTTGAATCGGCCAAAGCCCGTGGCATCGAGGTATTGCTGCTGACCGACCCGGTCGATGCGTTCTGGACCTCGGCGCCGCTGGATTTCGGCGGCAAGCCGCTGAAATCGCTGAGTCAGGGCGACGTCGATTTCGGGCTGGTTCCGCTGCTCGACGAGGCGGCCGACAACAAGGAGGAGTCCGGACCCGACGAGGCTGCGACCGTCGCGACGATCAAGGAGATCCTCGGTGACCGGGTGTCCGATGTGCGGGCATCGCAGCGGCTGACCAGCAGTGCTTCATGCCTGGTGGCGGGCGGCGCGGGGCGGGATCGACAGCTTGAGCGGTTGCTGGCGCAGCAGCATGGCAGCACCGGTGCCAAGCCGATCCTCGAGATCAACATGCGCCATCCCCTGGTCGCGGCCATTGCCGATACCAAGGATGTCGCCGCGGATGTATCGTTCCTGCTGCTCGAGCAGGCGCAGATCCTCGACGGCGAACTGCCGGAGGATCCTGCCGCATTCGCCAACCGGCTCAACCGGCTGGTGCTGCGCGGGGTATCGAAGGAGGCTCACCAGACAACGGGGTAGCGGATCAGCCAGACGCCGTCCGCGGACGGAATTCGAACCCGAAGCCCAATACCAACCGTAGCTATATCCATCAGGCGATTCCCGAATTCCGGACCATGCCGCATCATGACCACGCCCGGCGCCTCCTTCTACGGCAGCATCCCGGTCTTTCGCGGTTTTGGCCGCCTGATGGACCCGAAATTGTATGCGCCGTTGCCGGCGGACTGGAGCATCGGCGTCGCCGATATCGTCGAATCGACCAAGGCGATTGCCGAAGCGCGCTACAAGGCGGTCAACATGGCGGGCGCTTCGGTCATCGCGGCGGTCGCCAATGCGCTGGACGGGCGCGAGTTTCCCTTCGTGTTCGGCGGTGATGGCGCCAGCTTTGCGGTATCGCCGGACGATCTTGCGCCGGCGCGCGATGCGCTGGCTGCCAGCGCCGTCTGGGTCGAGGAGAGTCTGAATCTCGTGATGCGGATTGCGCTGGTGCCGGTCGCCGCGGTACGGGCGCAGGGCCTCGACGTCCGCGTCGCCCGGTTCGGGCCGTCACCGAACCTGTCCTATGCAATGTTTTCAGGCGGCGGGCTCGGCTGGGCCGAAGCAGCGATGAAGCGCGGCGAATTCGCGGTGCCGAAGGCGCCACCCGGCACCCAGCCCGATCTCACCGGGCTGTCCTGCCGGTTCGAGGAAATTCCCTCGGCGCGCGGCCTCATCCTGTCAGTGCTGGTGGTCCCCGCGCGCGGCGGCGATGCGGCGGCGTTTCGCGACGTGATCGAGGACGTCATCGCGCTGGTCGAGCGCAGCCCGGACGCCGGGCGGCCGGTGCCTTCCGGCGGCCCGCCACTGCGCTGGCCGCCTGCGGGGGCCGATCTCGAGGCCCGCGCCAGCCGCGGCGGATCGCTGCTCAAGCGCCGGGTCCTGGTATGGGCCAACACGCTGTTTGCCTATCTGGTGATGCGCTTCGGCATCAGCGTCGGTGGCTTCGTTCCGAAAACCTATGTGCAGCAGGTGGTGGAGAATTCGGATTTCCGTAAATATGACGATGGCTTGCGCATGATCCTCGACTGCACCCCGGAACTGGAGCGCGGGCTGACCCAGCGGCTTGCCGCGGGGGCTTCCGCCGGGATCCTGCGCTATGGCCTGCACCGGCAGGACGCCGCGATGATGACCTGCTTTACGCCTTCGGCGCTGCGCAGCGACCACGTCCATTTCATCGACGGCGCCCGCGGCGGCTATGCCTCGGCGGCGACCGCGCTGAAGGCGGCGCAGGTCTGAATCGATCCGCCGGATCGGAATGTCAGCGCGCGGATCGGCTCCAGGTCTCACCACCGCATAGCGCGCCGATGCAGCCTTCGACTTTCAAACTGTCGGGACCGCTCACTGCGATGCTGCTGCTGTAGCTCTTGCCGTCATCGGCATTGTAGATCTGGCCGGTCCATTTGTTCGGACCGGACCGCGGCATGTCGCTGAACAGCACCAGTCCGATCATCGGGCGTTTGGCCAGGGCCGGGTTGGGGTTCTTGTCGTCGATTTGGGGTTTTCCGGTTGCGGGATCGATGGGATCCTTGAGCCAGACCACCACCCCGCAAATGCCTGCGCCGCATTTGCTGACGCGCACTTTTGCATCTCCGGCCTGCGTCAGCCAGATACCTGTCACCTCGCCGCGAGCCTGCGCCCTCGCGGGCGGTGCGCCGAGCAACGCCGCCAAAATCGCAACAATCAAGCCGAACCTGCAAGCCATGGCACTCCCCTGACAGAAATGCTTAGCAACAAATCAGCTTTGTGCAACGCCGTATTCGCAGGTCTGCTGCCCGCCCGCTTTGACCCGGCTGCAGGCGGTCACCAGGGCAGGCCGCAAAGGTCGATGATGCCCTGGCGCGGGCCGCGCCTCAGATCGTAGACATGGGGCGCGATGGCGTCGAACCGAACGCGTCCCCCGGGCTGCTCGGCGTAGATCTGGCCGTCGAACGGCTTCCAGCCGCGGGCGGCGTAAAACGGCGCATTGTGCGGTTCGCAAAACAGCAGGGCGAAATCCGTGGCGCCTTCGTCTTTCAAGGTTTGAACGGCGGCATTGAGCGCAATGCTGGCATATCCGCGGCGCCTGCAGTCCTCGCGGGTCAGGACGCCGCCGATGCCGCCGGCCCGGAACGGGCGCCCATTCCATTTGATCTCGCGGCGATAGATGCCGACATGGCAAACGACACCTTGCGGTTCGGACTGGACCAGCACCCGCAGGTCGGCATGGGCAAACATGATGCCGGCCCAGGGCAGCCTTTCGACGACGTGGGGTGGCCAGACCGCGTTGAACAGCGGTTCTGCCGTCGGCCAGGATGCGTCTCCGTTCAAAACGTCGATCTCGATGCTCATCTCGCTCAAGCCTCCCCGCGGTCCCCCCTCATACGCGTCGGATCGAGGGCAAGTCACCGCTTCAAGTGTCGTGGCGGACCGATTTGCAGGGAATCGGGCGTCATGGCGTCCCCAGCCGGGCCGCGGGTACGGTCCACTGCCGCTCGACCGGCGCCGGTCCGTCGGTGACGGGGATCACAGACCGCCGGCGCGGGCCTTGCCGTGATATTGGCAGATGATACGCTTTCAGGTTCGGACTAGGGAGCTTCGATGCGCTGGCTGGCCGCCTTCTCAGCTGCTGTGTTGGCAGTCTGTCTTGCCGATCGGTCCGCGTGGGCGGACAAGCGCGTCGCCCTCGTCATCGGCAATTCAAACTATCAGAATGTTGCCGCGCTGACCAATCCCGCCAACGATGCCGCCGCCATCACCGAAATGTTCAGGAAGGCCGCGTTCGACGTGGTCGAGTCCCGCCGCGACCTGAAAAACACCGAAATGCGGCGAGCGTTGCGCGACTTCACCGAGAAGGCGCGGGATGCCGATATCGCCGTGATCTATTACGCCGGCCATGGCCTCGAAGTGGACGGCACCAACTACCTGGTTCCGGTCGATGCCGTGCTCGAGCGCGACACCGACGCCTATGACGAAGCCATCGCGCTCGACCGGATACTTCAGGCGATCGAGCCGGCCAGGCAATTGCGGCTGGTGATTCTCGACGCCTGCCGCGACAATCCGTTCGCCAAGACCATGAAGCGGACGGTAGCGTCCCGCGCGCTCGGCCGCGGTCTTGCGGGCGTCGAGCCCTCGCGGCCAAATACCTTGATTGCGTTTGCGGCAAAGGGCGGATCGACTGCGTCCGACGGCGACAGCAAGAACAGTCCCTTCACCATGGCTTTGCTGAAATATCTGGCCAGGCCCGGCCTCGAACTCGGCAAGGCGTTCCGCCTGGTGCGCGATGACGTGATGAACGCCACCGGCAATCGCCAAGAGCCCTTTGTCTATGGCTCGCTCGGAGGCAATGACGTGGCGCTGGTTCCGGCGCCCGCCGCCGCGCCGGCCGCGACCGGCAATGCCAATGCGGAGATTCGCAGGGATTACGAACTGGCCGAACGCGTCGGAACCAGGGAAGCCTGGGATTCCTTTGTGGCGGCCAATCCGACCGGGTTCTACGCCGACCTCGCGAGGGCGCAGCGCAACAAGCTCGCCGCCGAAACCGCCCGGATCGCCGCGACCGAAAAGGCCCGCGCCGCCGCCGAGCAGCAGGCAAGGCTGGTTGCCGAGGGCGCCAAGGCCAGCGAGCAAGCCAAGGCTGCCGCAGAGTCGAAAACCGCCGAAGAAGCGAGGGTGGCGGCCGAACAGAAAAAACAGCTCGAGGATGCCAGCCTTGCGGCGGCTGAACGGGCCAGGCTCGCCGCTCAGGCCAAGCTGGACGAAGACGGCCGCGCGGCTGCGGAGAAGACCAGCCCGCCTGGGGAGTCCAAGGCCGTTTCAGCCGAACAGCCCAGGCCGGTCGAAGGAGCGGCCAATGCAGAAGCACCTTCCGGTACGGCGGTTGCGTTATTGACGCCGTCCGCTACGGCGGGTTCCGACGCGGCAAGATCCGATCTGTCTGCGCCACCGGACATCCCTCGGCTGCTGCAATCCGAACTGCGGCGGGTCGGATGCCAGACCGGCGAAATCGACGAGGGATGGAGCGCGGCGTCCCGCCGCGCGCTGGCGCTATTTAACGACCATGCCGGGACCAGATTCGACGTCAAGCTCGCCAGCCTCGATGCGCTCGATGCGGTGCGCGCCAGGACCGGCCGGGTTTGCCCGCTGGATTGCGATCGCGGATTCCGCGCCGAGGGCGATCATTGCGTCAAGATCAGCTGCGACGACGATCAGATTCCGGGATCGAACGGAAGCTGTCGCCCGCGGCCAAGAGTGGTCGCCCACCATGAGCGCAGGTCACCGCAGGCCGGACGATCGGGCGGCAAATGTTTTGCTTTTGGCGGCAAGCAGGTCTGCGAATAGTGCTTAGCTCCATGGCGGCTGCATTTTCCGTGGGTGGGGTGCGGGGGCGGCCACTGCAGCCGTTGTCGAAGGTGGACTGGCGCTGGGACTTCGCGGCTGCCGTGTGTGTCCGCGCGGCACCCGGGCGTCTTGCAAATTGCGGTGTTTAAGGCCGCTGGAACCTTCTATAAGGGTTCCCGTTAAGCCAATTCTCCCATCATTGCGGACATCACCCCATGACCTTCACGCTCCCCAACCTTCCCTATGCCTATGACGCGCTTGCGCCCCATATGTCCAAGGAAACGCTGGAATATCATCACGACAAGCATCACCAGGCCTACGTGACCAACGGCAACAATCTGCTGAAGGGCACCGAGTTCGAGGGCAAGTCTCTCGAGGAGATCGTCAAGGGCTCGTTCGGCAAGAATGCGCCGCTCTTCAACAATGCCGGCCAGCACTATAACCATCTGCATTTCTGGAACTGGATGAAGCCCAATGGCGGCGGCAGCAAATTGCCCGGCCGCCTGGAAAAGAAGATCACCGAGGACCTCGGCGGCCTGGAGAAATTCAAGACCGATTTCGCCGCCGCCGGCGCCGGCCAGTTCGGCTCGGGCTGGGCGTGGTTGTCGGTCAAGAACGGCAAGCTCGAAATCTCCAAGACCCCCAATGGCGAAAACCCGCTGGTGCACGGCGCGACGCCGATCCTCGGCGTCGACGTCTGGGAGCACTCCTATTACATCGATTACCGCAACCGCCGTCCGGATTACCTGAAGGCGTTTGTCGATCATCTGGTGAACTGGGAATACGTCGACGAGCTGTTCTCGAAGGCCTGACGGTTTCTGGGCAACCAGGTTGAGGCCACTGGCCAAAGGGGCGGCAGCATCGCGCTGCCGCCCTTTTGTCTGGCCGGCAGGCGGTTTGCCGATGCCGGTCAGGAGTGGTGAACTCCGCATGGCGGCGTTCGGAAGGCGGTGGGAGGCCCGGTGGACTCCCGTTATGTTATAATATAACATTTTTCGATGACCCTCTCCGACCTCCCCAGCCATCTCGACCATGGCCACGGCCATTTCCACCCTCACGGGCCGGCATCCCCGCATCCGGCGCAGGCGGCACCCTGGTCGATCCTGCGCATGACCGTGGTCGCCCGTCTCGGCGCGGCAGCCGCGGTCAGCGCCGCGCTGTGGGCCGTGGTCTGGCTTTCGATGAGGTGAACATGAACGCGCAACTTCAATTTCGCGACGTCACGCTGGGCTACGACCGGCATCCGGCGGTGCATCATCTCACCGGCGAGGTCGCCTCCGGCGCCCTGCTCGCGATCGTCGGTCCCAATGGCGCCGGCAAATCAACGCTGTTTCGCGGCATCGTCGGCATCCTCAGGCCGCTTTCGGGTTCGATCGACACCGGCGATCTCGATATCAGGGATATCGCCTATCTGCCGCAGACGGCGGATATCGACCGTAGCTTTCCGATCTCGGTGTTCGATCTCGTCGGCACCGGGCTTTGGCGCAGCACCGGATTTTTCGGCGGCATGGGTACAAGGGCGCGCGACAGCATCGCCCAGGCGCTCGCTGCGGTCGGCCTCAGCGGTTTCGAGAACCGCAGCATCGGCACGCTGTCCGGCGGCCAGATGCAGCGCATGCTGTTTGCCCGGGTGCTGCTGCAGGATGCGCGCGTGATCGTGCTGGACGAACCCTTCAACGCCATCGATGCCAAGACCTCGGCCGATCTGCTGGAGCTGGTGCGGCGCTGGCATGCCGAAAAGCGCACCGTACTGGCGGCGCTGCACGACCTCGATCTGGTGCGCGCCAATTTCCCGGAAACCCTGCTGCTGGCGCGGGGCCCTGTGGCCTGGGGCGCCACCTCGGCGGTGCTGACCGCGGAGAACCTGCAGGCGGCGCGGCGGATGTGCGAGGCGTTCGACGAAGGCGCCGCCGCCTGCGCGGTCGACGACCTGCCCTCGCAGGCCGCCTGACCGTGATGATCTATGATGCGCTGATCGCGCCGTTCACCGAATTCGAATTCATGCGCCGGGCGCTGGCGGCGGTGATCGCGCTGGCGCTGGGCGGCGCGCCGATCGGCGTGTTCCTGATGCTGCGGCGCATGAGCCTTGTTGGCGACGCCATGGCGCACGCCATCCTGCCCGGTGCGGCGATCGGCTTTTTGCTGTCGGGGCTCAATCTTTTGGTGATGACCGCCGGCGGATTGATCGCGGGCTTTGCGGTTGCGATTCTCGCCGGCGTGGTGGCGCGCACCACCGAGCTGAAGGAAGACGCCTCGCTGGCGACCTTCTATCTGACCTCGCTGGCGCTGGGCGTCACCATCGTCTCGATCAGGGGCACCAATATTGATCTGCTGCACGTGCTGTTCGGCAATATCCTGGCGATGGACGACCCGACTCTGCTGGTGATCGCGTTCAATACTACGCTGACACTGTTCGTGCTGGCGCTGATCTACCGTCCGCTGGTGATCGAATGCGTCGACCCGACGTTCCTGCGCACCGTGAGCCGCGCCGGGACGCCGGCGCATCTGGCATTTCTGGCGCTGGTCGTCGTCAACCTGGTCAACGGCTTCCAGGCGCTAGGCACCCTGCTGGCGGTCGGGCTGATGATCCTGCCCGCCGGCATCGCGCGGTTCTGGTCGCGTGACCTCACCGGCATGATCTGCATCGCGGTGGCGAGCGCGATGCTGTCGGGCTATGCCGGACTGGTGCTGTCGTTTCAGACCAGGGTGCCATCGGGACCGGCGGTGATTCTGGTGGCGGCGGCCTTGTACGTGGTCTCGGTGCTGTTCGGCAGCGTCAGCGGTCTGGTGAGGCAGCTGTTTCCCGGCCGCCACCTCGAAGCCTAGCGGTGGGCACCATGTGGCGTTTTCGGCTCGGGCTGGTCTGGCTGGCGCTGGCAGCTTCCGCTGCGCCGGCCTGCGCGCAGGACCGCCTCAACGTCGTCGCCAGCTTTTCCATCCTCGGCGATCTGGTCCGCAATGTCGGTGGTGAGCGCGTCAGCGTGACGACGTTGGTCGGTCCCGATGGCGACGTGCACGTCTATACGCCGGCGCCGGCGGACGCCAGGAAGATTGCCGATGCGAAGCTTGTGTTCATCAACGGCCTCGGCCTGGAGGGCTGGCTGCCACGACTGGTGCAATCCTCCGGCGGCAGGGCCGAGATCGTGACCGCCACCGCCGGCATCACGCCGCTGAAGATCGGCTCCGCCGCCGATCCGCATGCCTGGCAGTCGGTGGTCGACGCCAAGATCTATGTCGGCAATATCCGCGACGCGCTGGTTGCCGCCGACCCCCGGGATGCCGGGGTTTTTCGCGCCAATGCGGCAGGCTATCTGGCGAGGCTCGACGGCCTTGACGGCGAGGTGCGGGCGGCGGTGGCGCGGATACCGCCGGCGCGGCGCAAGGTGATTTCGACCCATGACGCCTTCGGCTATTTCGCCGCCGCCTATGGCATCGAATTCATCGCCCCGCTGGGCGTTTCCACCGAATCCGAGCCCAGTGCGCGCGATATCGCGGCTATCATCACCCAGATCAAAACCCAGCAGATTCCGGCCGTTTTCCTGGAAAATATCAGCGATGACAGGCTGATCCGGCGGATCTCCGACGAGACCGGCGCCCGGATCGGCGGAACGTTGTTTTCGGACAGCCTGAGCGGCGAAAAGGGCGATGCCCCCACTTACATTGAGTTGGTCAGGCACAATATAAAGGCACTGACGGGCGCGCTGGCGGATTAGGGCAGGGGCCTCCCTGCTGCCGGGGCGCCGCAAAGTCCCGCTCCGGAGCCGACATGCCAGAATTGACGTCCCAGAAAATTCCCGTGACCGTGCTGACCGGCTATCTCGGCGCCGGCAAGACCACGCTTCTCAACCGCATCCTGTCGGAAAACCACGGCAAGAAATACGCCGTCATCGTCAACGAATTCGGCGAGATCGGCATCGACAACGACCTGATCATCGGGGCCGACGAAGAAGTCTTCGAAATGAACAATGGCTGCGTGTGCTGTACCGTACGCGGCGACCTCGTGCGCATTCTCGAGGGCCTGATGAAGCGCAAGGGCAAATTCGACGCCATCATCGTCGAGACCACCGGCCTGGCCGATCCGGCGCCGGTGGCGCAGACCTTTTTTGTCGACGAGGACGTGCAGAAGAACGCCCGGCTCGACGCGGTCGTCACCGTGGCCGACGCGAAATGGCTGAGCGACCGGCTGAAGGACGCCCCCGAAGCCAAGAACCAGATCGCCTTCGCCGACGTCATCGTGCTCAACAAGATCGATCTGGTCTCCAGCGCCGAGCTTGCCGAAGTCGAGGCGCGGATTCGCGCCATCAACCCCTATGCAAAGCTGCACCGCACCGAGCGCTGCGAGGTTGCGCTGGCGGATGTGCTGGAGCGCGGCGCCTTCGATCTCGATCGCATCCTGGAGATCGAACCGGAATTTCTCGAGGCCGGCGATGATCACGATCACCACCACGGCCACGACCATCACCACGATCACGGCCACGGCGGTCATGGTCACGGCGGCCTTAAGCACTATCATGACGAGGACATGCAGTCGCTGTCGCTGCGCAGCGACAAGCCGCTCGACGCCGCCAAATTCATGCCCTGGCTGCAGGATCTGGTCGCCAGCGAGGGCCAGAAGATTCTCCGCTCGAAGGGCATTCTCGCCTTCAGCGACGATGACGACCGCTACGTCTTCCAGGGCGTGCACATGATGCTGGAGGGCGATCATCAAAGGGCCTGGAAGGACGGCGAAGCCCGCCAGAGCCGGCTCGTCTTCATCGGCCGCGAATTGCCCGAGCAGATGATCCGCGATGGCTTTGCACGCTGTGTCATGCCGTGATGAAAGAGTTCGATCCCGCCGATAAGTCGGCGTCTATCGTTTCGGTTACCGATCGGGTGCGTCCGCTGGCGATCGGCATGCCGGTGATGGCGGTGCATTTCCTGGGCGGTCACGCCGCCTTTGTCGGCGCCGAGGAAAACGTCGCGCTGGTGAGCGGCGACGGCGAGATCAGGCAGGTTCCCGTCCATGGCGGCGGCATCCTTTGCGTGGCCTCCGACGGCGCGCGCCTGGTCACCGGTGGCGATGACGGCAGGCTGGTTGCGCTTGCCGCCAACGGCGAGGTGGCGCTGCTCGCGACCGATCCGAAGCGGCGCTGGATCGACAATGTCGCCCTGCACCCGGACGGGGCGGTGGCCTGGTCGGCCGGCAAGACCGCCTTTGTCCGCAGCGGCAGGACGGAAGAGAAATCCTTCCCCGTGCCGTCGACGGTCGGCGGCCTCGCCTTTGCGCCGAAGGGCCTGCGGCTCGCCATCGCGCATTATAACGGCGTTACCCTGTGGTTTCCCAACATGGCCGCCAATCCGGAATTTTTGGAGTGGGCGGGTTCGCATCTCGGCGTCATGTTCAGCCCGGACAACCGCTTTCTGGTCACCGCGATGCATGAGCCGGCCCTGCATGGCTGGCGACTGGCCGACAACCGGCACATGCGCATGACCGGCTATCCCGGACGGGTCAGATCGATGTCATGGAGCGCGGGCGGCAAGGCGCTGGCGACGTCGGGCGCCGATACCGTGATCATGTGGCCGTTCGCCAGCAAGGATGGCCCGATGGGCAAGGAGCCGGCGATGCTGGCGCCGCTGCAGGCGCGGGTCTCCATGGTTGCCTGCCATCCGAAGCAGGACATCCTCGCGGCGGGCTACAGCGACGGCACCATCCTGATGGTGCGCCTGAACGACGGCGCCGAAATTCTGGTGCGCCGCAATGGCACCGCGCCGGTCACGGGCCTGGCGTGGAACGCCAAGGGGGCCATGCTCGCATTTGCCGCCGAGGACGGCGAGGCGGGCTTGCTGGAACTTTAGCAGCCCATTTCAGGCAGCCCGGCTGGCCGCGGAACAATGCCGCCGGGGCTCCGTTGCCTCGCTGAACAATCAGCGGTGTAGCCATGAAACCGATCAGGAAACGTGCCTTGAGCACCGATCTGCTGCTCGCCTCCGTCGTGGTTGCTTGCGGTCTCGCCGTGTCGGGGCTTTCGCTCGCGCGGCTGGCCGAGCCTGATCTGCATCTGGCGCAGGCTACACCGCCGTTGCACTCCACGCCCGGCGCGGAAACCAAGCCGTCCGCGCCCGCGGAGCCCGAGACAACGGGGTCCCGGCCGTCTGAAATCCCACCCCAACCGGCGCAAGCCGGCGCCGACGCCCAAAAGGCCGGTGCTTCTGCGCTGCCGCCGGCCCCGGCCGAAAAAACAGCCCCGCCGATCAGGGAAAAATAACGAAACGGTCAAGGTCATCCCGGAGCGCGCGTTTGCGCGACCCCGGAAATCCCGGGATGCTCGTCTCTGCATTCAGGTGCGACGGCGGCGTGGAATGAGGGCGCGAGCCTGTGCCCGCAGGCGGGATTTAACGCACCAGCACGTTGCGGAACTGCCAGGGGTCGGAGGCGTCGATATCCTCCGGGAACAGGCCGGGCCGGTCGCTCAGCGGCGTCCAGTCGGTGTAATAGCCCTTTACCGGTCCGAGATAGGGCCGCTGGATTTCCAGGCAGCGGCGGAAATCCATTTCATCGGCCTCGACAATGCCCTCGGTCGGGTTCTCCAGAGCCCACACCATGCCGGCCAGAACGGCCGATGACACCTGCATGCCGGTGGCGTTCTGGTAGGGCGCGACCTCGCGGGTCTCCTCGATCGAAAGCTGCGATCCGTACCAGTAGGCGTTCTTGGCATGCCCGTAGACCAGCACGCCGAGTTCATCGATGCCGTCTTCGATTTCGTTCTCGTCGAGAATGTGCCATTTCGGCTGCATCCTGCCGGTGGCGCCGAACATTTCGTGCAGCGACAGCACGGCGTCGTTGGCCGGGTGATAGGCGTAGTGGCAGGTCGGGCGATACACCAGACGTTGGCCGTCGCGCACGGTGAAATAGTCCGCAATCGAAATCGATTCATTGTGGGTGACGAGAAAGCCGTATTGCGCGCCCGGCGTCGGGCACCAGGAACGTACCCTCGTGTTGGCGCCGGGCTGCAGCAGATAGATCGCCGCACCGCAGCCATGGGCGTGGGTGCGGCCATTGTCCGGCATCCATGTTTCGTGAGTGCCCCAGCCGAGCTCGGCCGGCTGCATGCCCTCGGAAACAAAACCCTCCACCGACCAGGTGTTGACGAAAACGTTCATCGGCTTCGGTTTTTTCGAGCGCTGGGTGTCGCGTTCGGCGATATGGATGCCCTTGACGCCGAGCTTGTGGGCGAGCTGGCCCCAGCCTTCGCGGCTTTTCGGATCGTTGAACGGCGTGTTGGTGTCGCGGGCGATGTCGAGCAGCGCCTGCTTGACGAACCAGGATACCATGCCGGGATTGGCGCCGCAGGTGGACACCGCGGTCGGGCCGCCCGGGCTCTTGTGCTTGGCCGCGAGCAGGGTTTCGCGCAGCGCGTAATTGGAGCGCGCTTCCGGCCCGAGCTTGGAATCGAAATAGAAGCCGAGCCAGGGCTCGATCACGGTGTCGATGTAAAGCGCGCCGATTTCGCGGCACATGGTCATGATATCGACCGACGAGGTGTCGACCGACAGGTTGACGCAAAAACCCTGGCCGCCGCCGGCCGTCAGCAGCGGCACCAGCACCTCCTGGTAATTGTCCCTGGTGACGGCCTGCTTGATGAAGCGCACGCCGTGCTGCCTTGCCAGCTCACCGTCTTCGTGCGGATCGATGATGACGAAGCGCGATTTGTCATAGGCAAAATGCCGTTCGATCAGCGGCAGCGTGCCCTTGCCGATCGAACCGAAGCCGATCATGACAATGGGGCCGGAAATCTTGGCGTGGATCTGCTGCTCGGGCGGGCTCATGAAACTGTCTCCGGAAAATGGGGGGCGCTGGGGCGGGGGTATCAGGCGCTGCGTCGCTTCGCGGTTACTTCGATCTCGATCTTCATCTCGGGCTTCAACAGCCCCGCGACCACGAGCAGCGTGGCGGCCGGCCGGATATCGCCGAGCCTTTCGCCGCAGACCGCGAACACGGCGTCCGCATCCCCGGCGTCGGTCACGTAATAGGTGGCGCGGACGATGTCGGCCATCGCCAAGCCGCCGTCCTGAAGCGCGGCTTCGATGGTCTTGAAGCAGTTTCGTGTCTGGCTCGTGACATCCGCCGGCATGGTCATGGTGGCGTAATCGTATCCGGTGGTACCGGAAACGAAGGCAAAATCGCCGTCGATGACGGCACGGCTGTAGCCGGCGGTCTTTTCGAACGGCGAGCCGGTGGAGATCAGGCGGCGGGGCATCGGAACCTCGAAGGAATGGCGTGATTTGCGGAAGTCTGGCGGTTTATGGGCTTTTGGCCGGGGCGCGCAACCCCTAGCTCACCCGGCGGGAGCGCTGGGCGACGTCGGCGGCCGGGGATGGGGCCGTGCCCCAGCGACGCACCAGGATATCCCTGACGATCATGACCGCGATCATGATCAGGAGGATCGTTGTGATGATCCGGGCGCGCGGGTTCGGGCCGTCGCGCGTGGTGGGCGGGCTGGCAGCCATGACATGAGCGATCAGGCCGCGCGCCGCACCAATCGCGGCGCCCGGGCGCCACGACGCGGTTCTTCCGCCGCCGGTGCACCGGTCGGCGCGATCATTCCGCTGGCGCCATCCAGCGCCCCGCCGCGCAGTTCGAGGCCGAGCAGGCGGTCGCGCTCGAACGGCCCGGGCAGCGACAACTCGCCGGTCTTGAGCGCCGAGAAACCGAAGCGGGCGTAATAGGCCGCATCGCCCAGCAGGATCACCGCGCCATGGCCGAGCCGCCTTGCAGCCAGCAGCGCACGCTCCGTCAGCGCGGCCCCGACGCCGAGCTTCTGGCATGACGGATCGACTGCCAGCGGCCCGAGCACCAGTGCCGGTACCCCGCCAAGGCTGACGTGCCACAACCGCACGGTTCCGACCAGCCGGTCCTCGCGCAAGGCCGAAAGCGCAAGGCCTTCGGCGGGCGCGCGTCCGTCACGCAGGCGCTGGCAGGTGCGTGCATGGCGACTGGCGCCAAAGCAGGCATCGAGCAGCGCTTCGCGCGCGACGACGTCCGAGCCGCGTTCCGCACGGATCACGAACGGAGCGGCTTCGGAGTTGAGGGCAACGGGGGTGTTCCGCAAAGCAGTCATGGCACGTCAGTCCCCGCTCCAGCGGCAGCATGCCATCGGAGCGTTGTCGGCAAATTCGCAAGGAAAGGGTTGGGAGCCGGCGGACCGGCTCCCGGTTAGTCGCGCCTCAAAGAGGCTTCAGATGTGGTAGGTCCGCAGCGGCGGAAATCCGTTGAAGGCCACCGACGAGTAGGTCGACGTATACGCGCCGGTGCCTTCGATCAGCAGCTTGTCGCCGATCTCGAGCGTCACCGGAAGCGGGTACGGCAGCTTCTCGTACATCACGTCGGCGGAATCGCAGGTCGGGCCTGCGAGCACGCACGGCGTCATTTCCGCGCCGTCATGCGGCGTGCGGATGGCGTAGCGGATCGACTCGTCCATGGTCTCGGCGAGACCGCCGAACTTGCCGATGTCGAGATACACCCAGCGCACGTCGTCCTCGTCGCTCTTGCGGGAGATCAGGACGACTTCGGTCTCGATGATGCCCGCATTGCCGACCATGCCGCGGCCCGGCTCGATGATGGTCTCCGGGATCTGGTTGCCGAAATGCTTGCGCAGGGCGCGGAAGATCGACCGGCCGTACTGCACGACCGGAGGAACGTCATTCAGGTATTTGGTCGGGAATCCGCCACCCATATTGACCATCGACAGGTTGATGCCGCGCTCCGCGCAGTCGCGGAACACCGTCGAGGCCATCGCCAATGCGCGATCCCACGCCTTCACCTTGCGCTGCTGCGAGCCGACATGGAACGAGATGCCGCAGGGCTCGAGTCCAAGCCGCTTGGCAAGGTCGAGCACCTCGACCGCCATCTCCGGATCGCAGCCGAACTTGCGCGACAGCGGCCATTCGGCACCGGCGCAATCGTAGAGGATGCGGCAGAACACCTTGGCGCCGGGCGCGGCGCGGGCGATCTTCTCGACCTCGGCGCTGCAATCCACCGAAAACAGCCGGATGCCGAGCGCGAAGGCGCGCTCGATGTCGCGCTCCTTCTTGATGGTGTTGCCATAGGAGACGCGTTCCGGGGTCGCGCCGGCGGCGAGCGCCATCTGGATCTCGGCCACCGACGCGCAGTCGAAGCACGAGCCCATCGTGGCCAGCAGCGACAGCACTTCCGGCGCCGGGTTGGCCTTCACCGCGTAGAACACGCGGCTGTCGGGCAGCGCCTTGGCGAAGCTCTGATAGTTGTCGCGGACGACTTCGAGGTCGACGACGAGACAGGGCTCGACATCCTGGCCCTCGTTGCGGCGATGGCGCAGGAATTCCTGAATACGTTCGGTCATAGTAGCACCCTCCCAAACGGCCCAGCGACGGGTCACGTTCAAAAATGATCTCGGATCAAAGCGTTTCAGCCACGTCACGCGATGGAGGCGCGAGGGGGCCAAAAAGCTCAGACCGAATTGTGCTGCCGTGGATTGGTTGGGAAGATCCCGCCCGCACACCTGGCAATGAAGGACAAGCCTCTTCGGTATTCGCGCCGGCTGGTGGAAAGCCGGCAGAGACCAAAAAAGCCCGATCCGTCGTTGCTTTAAGTCGCGTCCCCCGTTGAGAACGAGGTGCGCCGGTTCGCCTCCGGCTGCCAGTCACGGTTGCAAGGAGCAAAGAGACCTTCAACGGCATCCCTTGAGAGAGATGCTGGACTCTCAAGTCGAGAATGACTTGAACGACCCTCGGTTCTTCGTCCCTTGGCGGCTGTCCGGCCTCTTGTCCGGATACCTACCGACTGACACACGACCACAGGCACGTGCGAAATTGGGCAAGAGTGGAAATAGGGGTTTTGAGTTTGCTTCGCAAGATTTTTTTTAGCCTAAGGACATTTTTCCCTAACGCGTGCTTACGGCACCGTTCGCGGCGTGCGTCAGCGGCGTCGAAAGTGAACAGACGTTAAGCTTCCTTAACCAGACGTAAGCTTATGGCGCCGCCGAGGCCAGGCCGTGGCGGCATTTGTCGCGAGCTCGCATCGGGCGCTTCAGATCGGATGGCGGAAGGCCGGCGAAAGGGCGAGCGGCGAACCGCTGGGCCGCACAGTCGACTTAGCGGCGCGTAAACGGCTCGACCCGCTGCGCGGCGCGGATGAACGCCGCCATGATGAAGACGCCGATCGCGAACAGCACGGCCTGCAGGATATGCGCGCCGGTGTCGTCGAGCCCGAACAGGATCGCCAGCGCCCAGCCACCCGCAAACGCCGCGCCGAACACTTCGGCGCCGATCAGAATCGCGGCGCTGAGGACGGTGACGACGCTCGGCCATACGATCTGGCGGGCTGCGGTTGGCGAAGGCTGCGCGTTCATGGGCTTGGTCCTGTTGCGGGCCGCAATCTCTCTGAAAAGGTCCCCGCTATCAAGCGCAAAAGGGCCCAAAAAAGCCCCATCGCGTGATATAGCTTGCCCCGTCAATTGCGGCGCAAACGGGAAATCGTGATGCCAGAAACCTTGCAAACGTCGGCCACCTCGCAGGCTGCGGCGAACCCGCTGCTGCAGCCCTGGCAGACGCCGTTCGAGACCCCGCCGTTTGCGGAGATCGCGCCGGAACATTTCCTGCCCGCCTTCGAGCGGGCCTTTGCCGAACACGCCGCCGAGATCGCCGCGATCGCCGCCGATCCGGCCACCCCGGACTTCGCCAACACCGTCACGGCGCTGGAGCGCTCCGGCAAGCTGCTCTCCAGGGTGTCGGCGGTGTTCTACGATCTGGTGTCGGCGCATTCCAGTCCGGCGCTGCTGGAGATCGACAAGGAAGTGTCGCTGCGGATGGCGCGGCACTGGAACCCGATCATGATGAACGCGGTGCTGTTCGGCCGGATCGCCATGCTGCGGGACAACCGCGCCACGCTCGGGCTCTCCTCCGAGCAGATGCGGCTGCTGGAGCGCACCTATACCCGCTTCCATCGCGCCGGCGCCGGACTCGATGAGGCGGCAAAGCTGCGAATGGCCGGGATCAACGAGCGGCTGGCGCATCTCGGCACCGCGTTCAGCCACCATCTGCTCGGCGACGAGCAGGACTGGTTCCTGGAACTCGGCGAGGCCGATCTGGACGGCCTGCCGGACAGTTTTGTCGCCGCCGCCCGGTCCGCCGCGACCGAGCGCGGCATGGCCGGCAAGGCGATCGTGACGCTGTCGCGGTCGTCGGTCGAGCCGTTCCTCAAGAGCTCCGGCCGGCGCGATCTGCGCGAGAAGGTGTTCCGGGCCTTTACCGCGCGCGGCGACAACGGCAACGCCAATGACAATAACGCGGTGATTGTCGAGATCCTGAGCCTGCGCGAGGAGAGCGCGAAGCTGCTGGGCTTTCCAACCTTCGCCGCCTACCGGCTCGAGGATTCGATGGCCAAGACGCCCGAGGCGGTGCGAGGCCTGCTGGAGCGGGTGTGGAAGCCGGCCCGGACCCGGGCGCTGGCGGACCGCGATGCCCTGCAGGCGCTGGTGGCGGAAGAGGGCGGCAATTTCGCGCTGGCGCCCTGGGACTGGCGCTACTACGCCGAAAAGCTGCGGCAGGTCAGGGCCAATTTCGACGACGCCGCGATCAAGCCCTATCTGGCGCTCGACCACATGATCGAGGCCGCCTTCGACTGCGCCACGCGGCTGTTCGGCATCTCATTTTCCGAGCGCAGGGATGTTCCGGTCTGGCATCCGGACGTCCGGGTCTGGGAAGTCCGGGATCGCGCCGGCCGGCACAAGGCGCTGTTCTATGGCGACTACTTCGCCCGGCCCTCGAAACGCTCGGGGGCGTGGATGACCTCGCTGCGCGACCAGCAGAAGCTCGACGGCGACGTCGCACCCTTGATCATCAATGTCTGCAATTTCTCCAAGGGTGCCGACGGCCAGCCTTCGCTGCTCTCGCCGGACGATGCGCGGACGCTGTTCCACGAATTCGGCCACGGCCTGCACGGCATGCTCTCGGACGTCACCTATCCTTCGCTGTCGGGCACCAGCGTGTTCACCGATTTCGTAGAGCTGCCGTCGCAGCTCTACGAGCACTGGCAGGAGCAGCCGCAGGTGCTGCGCCGGTTCGCCCGGCACTACCAGACCGGCGAGCCGCTGCCGGACGATCTGCTGAAGCGCTTCATCGCCGCGCGCAAATTCAACCAGGGCTTCGCCACCGTGGAATTCGTCTCCTCGGCGCTGATCGATCTCGAATTCCATACCCAGCCGGCGGCGGCGAGCCGGGATGTGCGGGCGTTCGAACGCCGTGAGCTGGAAAAGATCGGGATGCCCGCGGAAATCGCCCTGCGGCACCGGCCGCAGCAGTTCGGCCACATCTTCTCCGGCGATCATTATGCCTCCGGCTATTACAGCTACATGTGGTCCGAGGTGATGGACGCCGACGCGTTCGGCGCCTTCGAGGAGGCCGGCGACATTTTCGATCCCGCGGTCGCCAGGCGCCTGCACGACGACATCTATGCGTCGGGCGGCTCGCGCGATCCGGAGGACGCCTATGTCGCGTTTCGCGGCCGCGAGCCGGAGCCTGACGCGCTGCTGCGCCGCCGCGGCCTGCTGGAAACGCCCGAGGCCGCCTGACGTGAACCGCTGCATGCCCCGCTGGCTCGGTTTGCTGCTGCAGCTTGGCTTGGCGCTTGCCTTCGGTGCCGGTACGGCGCAGGCGCATCCGCATGTCTGGATCACGGCCAGCAGCGAGTTGATCTACGCGCCCGACGGCTCGATCACCGGCGTGCGGCACGCCTGGACCTTCGACGACATGTTCTCGACCTACGCCTTGCAGGGTCTCGAAACCAGGACCAAGGGCGTCTACAGCCGCGAGGAACTGGCGCCGCTGGCGCAGACCAACGTCGAATCGCTGAAGGAATTCGGCTTCTTCACCTTCGCCAAGGCCGACGGCAAGAAGGCTAAATTCCAGGAGCCGGTCGACTATTTCCTCGAATACAAGGATGCCGCGCTGACGCTGCATTTCACCCTGCCGCTGATCACCCCGGTCAAACCCAGGCAGCTTGCCCTGGAAGTGTTCGATCCGGAGTTCTTCATCGACTTCACCTATGCGGAGAAGGATCCGGTCCGGCTGGTCGGGGCTCCCGCGGCCTGTCAGATGACATTCCAGCGGCCCAGCGACGGCAGCAGCAACGCCCAGCAGATCGGCGAGCAGAACTTCCTCGGCGGCGGCAATTCGAACTTTGGTGCGATGTTCGCCAACAAAATTCTGGTGGATTGCCCCTGATGCCCAGATCCCGCCTCTGCATCGGTCTGGCGCTCTGCCTCGCCGCGGCGCTTCTCATTCTGGCATTCGACCGCGCCGTGATGGCGCAGACGCCGTTCGGCGGGCCGCGCCCGAGCGGCGCCGAACCGCAGCTGGGTGGCATTGTCGGATGGCTGCTCGCCAAACAATCGGAATTTTATCGCCAGATGTCCTCGACCATCCGCGCCGCCAAGTCCGACGGTTCGGCGGTCTGGACCTTGCTCGCGATCTCGTTTGCCTACGGCATCTTTCACGCCGCAGGGCCCGGGCACGGCAAGGCCGTGATATCCTCCTATCTGGTCGCCAACCAGGAGACCGCGCGGCGCGGCATCGTGCTGTCGTTGGCCTCCGCGCTGATGCAGTCGCTGGTCGCGGTGGTGATTGTGGGAATTTGCGCCTGGCTGCTCAATGCCACCGCAAAAACCATGTGCAGCGCCGAAACGGTAATCGAGATCGCAAGCTACGCCCTGATCGCGGCGTTCGGGGCCCGGCTGGTCTGGACCAAGGGCGGCAGCTTCATTGGCGCGCTGCAGGCGCGGCGGCCGACGCCTGCCTCGGCGCTGGCGACGCATCCCCGTCATGATCATCACGACCGGCTGCATTCACACGCTCAGCCCTTGCATCACCAGCCCGCGGATCGCCCCGGTCAGCACGGCCACGATAACGGCCGGGATTCCGGCCATGCCCATGACGAGCATTGCGGCCACTCCCATGGTCCGCTTCCGAGCGAACTCGCCGGTCCCGGTGGCTGGCGACGCGGGCTCGGTGCGATCTTCGCCGTCGGCGTGCGGCCCTGTTCGGGCGCGATCCTGGTTCTGGTGTTCGCGCTGGCGCAGGGATTGTTCTGGGCGGGCGTCGCGGCAACCTTCGTGATGGGGCTCGGCACCGCGATCACGGTTGCCGCCATCGCCGTCATCGCGGTGTCCGCCAAGGGCCTGGCACGGCGCCTGAGCGGGGCCAGCGCAGGCGGCGGCGCACTGATGATGCGCGGCGTCGAGTTCGGCGCGGCGGGCCTCGTGCTGCTGTTCGGCCTCGGCCTGTTGTCCGGCTATGTCGCCGCCGAACGGGTGACCTGCTTCTAGCTGCGTCGGGCTTTCATCAGGTGCGCGCCAGCGGGGTCAGGACAGCTAGATCGGCAAAAAGCCCCGGATCGCCGGCATGAAGAAAATCGCGAGATTGATCGCAAAGCCGATGCTCCACAGGATCGACCGCAGCGTCGGCCGATCACCGAGATAGGTCAGGACATAGGCAATCCGCACGATCAGGAACAGCACCGCCAATTCGTTGACAAGGCGCTGCGGACCGCCGCGAAATTCCGCCAGCAACACCGCCGTGGCGAAGAATGGAAACGCCTCGATGCCGTTCTGGTGCGCGCCGAGGGCGCGCGCCCTGATCGGGTCTTCATAGAACGCGGGATCGCGCGGCCTGGCATTGTCGAAGCGGCGAAACCCGATCCACTTGACCGGCGCGATCGTCAGCAAATAGAGCATCAGCGCTCCGAAAACACACCATTCGGCGGCCGTCATGGCTTCCCCCGGACACGGCGCCGGACGATGCTCCATCGAACGGCTGGGGCGCGACACTATCGAAACAGCCAATATCTTGACAAGGATGGTGCAACGCGCGAAGCCATGGACCTCATGACAGCAGCGGTCGCAGCAATCCAAAGCGCAGAGACGGTGACCGGCGTCAGGCCGGAACGCGTCGGTGTTCTGTTGGTCAATCTCGGCACCCCCGACAGCGCGGACGCCGCGGGCGTGCGGGCCTATCTCAGGGAATTCCTGTCCGATCCCCGGGTGATCGAGAATCAGGGGCTGCTGTGGAAGCTGGCGCTGAACGGCATCATCCTGCGCACCCGTCCCCGCCGCAAGGCGCGCGACTACCTGAAGATCTGGAACACCGAGAAAAACAAATCGCCGCTCAAGACCATCACGCGCGCGCAGTCCGACAAGCTCGCCGCGGCGATCGCGGATCATGCCCATGTCGTGGTCGACTGGGCGATGCGCTACGGCAATCCGTCGATCCGCTCGCGGGTCGACGCCCTGACGGCGCAAGGCTGCGACCGGCTGCTGGTGGTGCCGCTCTATCCGCAATATTCCGCCGCGACGTCGGCCACCGTGTGCGACGAAGTGTTCCGCGTGCTCGCCGAGATGCGGGCGCAGCCGACCCTGCGGGTGACGCCGCCCTACTATGACGATCCGGACTATATCGAGGCGCTGGCGGTCTCCATCAACGCGCACCTCAAGACCCTGCCGTTTGTGCCCGAACTGATCGTGGCCTCGTTCCACGGCATGCCGCAGAAATACATCGACAAGGGCGACCCCTATCAGCGGCAATGCATCGCCACGACGGATGCATTGCGCAAGCGCCTCGGGCTCGACGCCTCCAAGCTGTTGCTGACCTTTCAGTCGCGCTTCGGATTCGATGCGTGGCTGCAGCCCTATACCGACAAGACCATCGCACAGCTGGCCAAGGACGGCGTACGCCGGATCGCCGTCGTGACTCCCGGCTTCTCGGCCGATTGCCTGGAAACGCTTGAGGAAATCGCGCAGGAAAATGCCGAGATTTTCCAGCATGAGGGCGGCGAGCAGTTTGCCGCAATTCCCTGCCTCAACGACAGCGAACCGGGCATGGACGTCATCCGGCAGTTGGTGCTGCGCGAGCTGCAGGGCTGGATCTGACGGCGTAGCGACGACCCGGGCGCTCGCGTCGCGACCTCGCCGGCGCGGCCGGCGACCGCGAACGAGGCGATCGAACAATATTCGCCTTGCCGAAGCCAGGCATCTTGCTGGAGCTCGCTGGAGCCGACCGGCCCTCGACGCGTTCAGGCCGGGTACATCTGGAACGCGGCAAACTCGTACATAACTCTGGTTTGCGAAAACGACCGGTTGAACCGGCGCTGCCGCGGCGCCGACAAAACAGACGGCCTCCGCGAACGGCATTGGCGGGGGTTTCGTGCGGGCAGGTTTTGGCCCGCCTTGGAGGGATGATGACCGGGTTCGATATTTTCGCCATTGCGCTGGTGCTGCTGGTGGTTCTCACGCTGTTTGCCGGCGTCAAGACGGTGCCGCAGGGCTATGACTGGACCATCGAGCGGTTCGGCAAGTTCACCCGCACGCTGTCGCCGGGACTGAACATCATCATTCCCTATTTCGACCGTGTCGGTCGCAAGATGAACATGATGGAGCAGGTGATCAGCATTCCGGAGCAGGAGGTGATCACCAAGGACAATGCCACGGTGACGGTGGACGGCGTCGCTTTCTTCCAGGTGTTCGATGCCGCCAAGGCGAGCTACGAGGTGTCCGACCTCAACCAGGCGATCATCGTGCTGACGATGACCAACATCCGCTCGGTGATGGGCGCGATGGACCTCGACCAGGTGCTGTCGCATCGCGACGAAATCAACGAACGGCTGCTGCGCGTGGTCGACGCCGCGGTCTCGCCATGGGGGTTGAAGGTCAACCGCATCGAGATCAAGGACATCGTGCCGCCGGCCGACCTGGTCGAGGCGATGGGGCGCCAGATGAAGGCCGAGCGGGTCAAGCGCGCCGATATTCTGCAGGCCGAAGGCCAGCGGCAGTCGGAAATCCTGCGCGCCGAAGGCGCCAAGCAGGGCCAGATCCTGCAGGCCGAGGGCCGCCGCGAAGCCGCATTCCGCGACGCCGAGGCGCGCGAGCGTTCCGCCGAGGCGGAAGCCAAGGCCACCCAGATGGTTTCCGACGCCATCGCCAAGGGCGACGTCGCCGCGCTGAACTACTTCATCGCCGACAAGTACATTAAGGCGTTCGGGCAGCTGGCGGACTCGCCGAACCAGAAGATCATCATGCTGCCGGTCGAGGCGATGAGCATTCTCGGGTCGCTGGCCGGCATCGGCGAGATCGCCAAGGCCACCTTCGGCGAAAGCGCGGCCTCGGCGCAGGCAGCGGCGCGCCGGTCGTCGGTGCCGAGCGCCGGTTCGGCTGTGGTTCCGACCGTGCCGCCGCAGGTGTAGAATTTGCTGGAGACGCGTTAAGCAGGGCGTGCGAGCCTGGTCCACCTCTCCCATCGGGAGAGTTCGGCGCCAGGCGCCGGGCGACGGGTCAAGGCTGACGATAGACCGTAAACCCAGCCCCTCTGCCGATCGGGCACGCTGCCCGCGCGTCGTCGCCTTCGCCGTGAGATTGAGGCCGCCCGATGTCCGAGATGTTTTCCACCCTGGGAACCTGGAACTGGCTGATCTTCGGCCTGTTCCTGATGGCGCTGGAGCTTTTGGCGCCCGGCGTCTTCCTGTTCTGGCTCGGACTTGCCGCGCTGCTGGTCGGGCTCATGTCGTTCGCGATCCATCCGTCCTGGCAATCGCAGATCCTGCTGTTTGCGGTGTTTGCCGCCGCGGCGGTGCCGCTGTGGCGGCGGGTCGCACGCAACAACAGCGCCGTCAGCAGCAGCAATCCGTTTCTCAACAAGCGTGCCGATGCCCTGGTCGGACGGGTGTTCACGCTGGAGAAGCCGATCATCGACGGCTGCGGCACGGTCCGGATCGACGATACGGTCTGGCGCGTGGCCGGTCCCGACGTGCCCGCCGGCAGCCGGGTCAGGATCGTGCAGGCCGATGGCGCCAGCCTGACGGTGGCGGCGGCTTGATGAGCCGCTGTTGAGCTGCTCCAGCGCTCCGCAAAACGCCCTGAGCGAGGCCGAGTTCTCGGCGTTGGCCGGCCATTACGACGAGGCGAAGATCTTCGAGATCATCCTGCTGTGCGGCTTCTGTCGCACCGTATCCGTCTGGCGAACGCACTGGATCTGCCGCTGGAAGCGACCGCGGCGCGGTTAACCGGATGAGCCGTCGCTGCGCGGGGCGTAAGCGACGAAGCAAGCCATCCACCGTGATTTCCGGGATGGTCCGAAACACCAGGCCCGGTATCGCGATTCCGGTTCGTGTCTTCGACTCGCCCCGGAAGGACGACTGCCGGTCTATGCCACGCCGGCCCGCAACACGTCGTGGACGTGAACGATGCCGACCGGCTTCTTGCCTTCGGCGACAATCAGCACCGTCACCGCGGGCTTGGAGGAATTGAGGGTCTCCAGCATCTCGGTGGCGAGCATGCCGGGGGGAATGGTTCTGGGATTCTTCGTCATCACGTCATCGACCCGGGCCGTCATCAGGTCCGGCCGCATGTGACGGCGCAAATCGCCGTCGGTGATGATGCCGGCGATCTTGCCGTCTTCGTCCACGATGCAGACGCAGCCGAATCCCTTGGTCGACATCTCCACCAGCGCATCCGACATCTTGGCGCCGAGCGTCTTCACCGGGATCGCCTCGCCGGTATGCATGATGTCGCGGACGAATTTCAGCATCGCGCCGAGCTTGCCGCCGGGATGAAAATTGGCGAATTCCAGCGCGGTGAAACCGCGGCCTTCGAGCAGCGCGATGGCCAGCGCATCGCCGATGGCGGCCTGCATCAGCGACGATGTGGTCGGCGCCAGATTGTGCGGGCAGGCTTCGCGCGCCTTCGGCAGCTCCAGCACGATCCGCGCGGCTTCGCCGAGCGAGGAGGCCGCATTCGCGGTCACGGCGATCATCGGAATGGCGAAGCGGCTGGAATAATTGACGAGGTTCTTCATCTCGGGCTGCTCGCCCGACCATGACAGCGCGACGATGACATCGTCGGGCGTGATCATTCCGAGATCGCCATGGCTGGCTTCGGCGGCGTGCACGAAGAAGGCCGGCGTGCCGGTGGAGGCCAGCGTCGCGGCGATCTTGCGCGCCACATGGCCCGACTTGCCGAGGCCGGTGACGATCACGCGGCCCCTGGCGTTGCGGATCAGATCGACGGTGGCGGCGAAGGCCGGCCCGAGCGAACCCTGCAGGGCCGCCGAGATCGCATTGATGCCGCTGGCCTCGGCGTCGAGGGTGCGCAAGGCCGACTGGACGGCGGCGTTGGCGTGATCGGTCGCGGATGTTTTCGCCATCAGCGGTTTCGGCTTGGCCATGTCTGATTCCGAAATGTCTGGTTCCGAGCAAGCAAGGGCAAGCAGGGTTTGCCCGGATCTATCTAGCACGGCCGGGCCGGCGATGCGACGCGGCGCCCGGTTCTCAACGGCTCATTAACCATAATTGTTTTAACTCCATTAACGACGTTTTTCCGCAAGGCGCTTCGCGTCGCACGGAACCTCGCCGGTAAGCAGATGAATTCGTTGGAGTATTCTCATCGTGATGACGGGTCCAGCAAGGGGCCGCCACAGGCGCGCGATGATCGTTCGCGCGCTATGGCCGTGCCTTGCGCTGATCGCGTTCGATGACAGCCGGGCCCAGGCGCAAACCCTGACCTCCGACATGCTGCGACCGGTCCGCGACGGCTTCGTGCTGCCGCAGGATTCACCGCTGCGCAGGACCAGCGACGCCACCGGAGATCCGGCGGACCCGATGGGTACTGAACCGCTCCCCGACCAGGACCAGCCGGCGCCGTCGCGGATCGGCAAGATTCCGCAATATGGGCTTCCCGCCGCCAACGGCGCTTCCGACACCGGCTACGATTCGCTCAACCGCACCCGCAAGAAGCCGAAGTTTTATCCCGGCCAGCCAAGGCCCAAACCCTCGCCGGGGCCCGGCAGCCCGGCGCCCGCGGCCATCACCGGACAACTTCGGCTGTCGATTCCGCCGTCGGATTCCGCCAACAAGCCGCCGCTGCCGCCGGCGATGGCCGGCACCGTGGTCGGCCAGCCACCGCGCAAGCGGCTGAAAGTCGACGACGACCCGTTCGGCGCGGTCGGCGATTACGCCGGCGGCTTTCTGGTCAAATCCGCGGTCGAGCTCAGTGGCGGCTACAACAGCAATCCCGGCCGGACCTTCGTGCCGAAGGGCTTGCCGTTCTATGTGGTGGCACCGGAATTCCTCGCCGTCTCCGACTGGGAGCGCCACGCGCTGGTCGCCGATCTCAGGGGATCCTTTACCGGCTACGGCGGCACCCTGCCGCCGATCAGCGACGGCGCGATCTCCTCGGCGCCGACCAATGTCGACCAGCCGAATTTCAACGGTCACGTCGACGGCCGTCTCGATGTCACCGAGGACACCCACATCACCTCGGAAGCCCGCCTGCTGGTTTCCACCGACAATCCCGGCAGCCCGAACATCCAGGCCGGCCTTGCCAAATATCCGGTCTACGCCACGTTCGGCGGCACCTTCGGGCTGGACCAGAACTTCAACCGGCTGGAGATATCGGCCGGCGGCACCGTCGACCGCACCGTCTACCAGAATTCCACGCTGACCGACGGCTCCATCTCCAGCAATGACGACCGCGATTTCAACCAGTATGGCGGCGTCGGCCGGGTCAGCTACGAGCTGACGCCCGCGGTGAAGCCTTTCGTCGAGGTCGAGGGCGACAGCCGCGTCCATGATCTGCAGTTCGACCGCAACGGCTATGCGCGGGATTCCACCGGCGGCTACGCCAAGGCCGGCACCTCGTTCGAATTTAGTCGGCTGCTGACCGGCGAAATCTCGCTCGGCTATGCCGAGCGCGATTATGTCGACAACCGGCTCGACCGGCTGCAGGGCCTGCTCACCGCGGCCTCGCTGACCTGGACCGCGACGCCGCTGACCACGGCGAAATTCTATTCCACCACCTCGATCGACGAAACCGTGGTGCCCGGCGTCTCCGGCGTCCTGACCCACCTTTACACCGTCGAGGCCGATCATGATTTCCGCCGCTGGCTGACCGCGATCGGAAAATTCACCTACGGCACGCTCGACTATCAGGGCGACGGACGCTCCGACAAGACCTACTCGATCGAAGGCGACCTGGTTTACAAGATGACCCGCAATCTGTGGATCAAGGGCACGCTGCGCCGCGACATCCTCAATTCAAATTTCGCCGGCGACTCGACCGCCGCGACGGTAGTGATGCTCGGGGTGCGGCTGCAGAATTAGCGGGTTCGATTCCATGAAGCCAGTTGGTTCAATCTCTCGGACCTCATCCTGAGAGAGCGTGAAGCAATCTCCGACCTCATCCTGAGGAGCCCAGCAGAGCGCAGCGAAGCTGGGCGTCTCGAAGGATGGCGGCTGGCACGGCCCTTGTCGGCGGCCATCCTTCGAGACGCATCGCTTGCGCGATGCTCCTCAGGATGAGGCTGGGCCTCTACCTCGGCAAATTCGTCGTTCCCATCAGGAACTGGTCGATGGCGCGGGCGCAGAGCCGGCCCTCGCGGATCGCCCACACCACCAGCGACTGGCCGCGGCGCATGTCGCCGGCCGAAAACACGTTCGGCCGCGAGGTCTGGTAGTCGGCGGTATTGGCCCGCACATTGCCGCGCGGGTCGAGATCGACGCCGAGGGTCTTCAGCAGCCCCTCATGCACCGGGTGCACGAAACCCATCGCCAGCAGCACCAATTGGGCCTCGAGCTCGAACTCGGTTCCCGGGATGGGCTTGAACTTGTCGTCGACCTGCACGCAATGCAGCTTTGCCACCTTGCCGTCGCTGCCGGAAAAGCTCTGCGTCAGCACCGCGTATTCGCGCCGGGCGCCCTCGGCCTGGCTCGACGAGGTCCGCATCTTCAGCGGCCAGTTCGGCCAGGTCAGGCCCTTGTTCTCATGCTCGGGCGGCGCCGGCATGATCTCGAGCTGCGTCACCGACAGCGCGCCCTGCCGGAACGAGGTGCCGATGCAGTCCGATCCGGTATCGCCGCCGCCGATCACCACCACGTGCTTGCCGCCGGCGAGAATCTCGGCGGCGCCGCCGAGCGGCTCGGCGGAAACGCGGCGGTTCTGCTGCGGCAGGAAGTCCATCGCAAAGTGAATGCCGGCAAGTTCGCGGCCGGGAATCGGCAGGTCGCGCGCGGCCTCCGCGCCGCCGGTCAGGGCCAGCGCGTCATACTGGTTCAGCATCTCCCGCGGATCGAGCGCGCCCGCCGCCGTGCCGCCGACATGGGCGCCGTAATGGAAGGTGACGCCCTCGGCCTGCATCTGCGCCACGCGGCGGTCGATGACATGCTTTTCCATCTTGAAGTCGGGAATGCCGTAGCGCAACAGGCCGCCGGCCTTGGCGAACTTCTCGAACAGATGCACGTCATGGCCGGCGCGCGCCAGCTGCTGCGCGCAGGCGAGACCGGCCGGACCCGAACCGATCACCGCGACCTTCTTGCCGGTCTTGTGCGCCGGGATTTCCGGCTTGACCCAGCCATTGTCCCAGGCGCGGTCGACGATGGCGCATTCGATGGTCTTGATGGTGACGGGATTGTCGTCGATGTTGAGCGTGCAGGAGGCCTCGCACGGCGCCGGGCAGATCCGCCCGGTGAATTCCGGGAAATTGTTGGTCGAGTGCAGGTTGCGCGAGGCTTCTTCCCAGTTGCCGGCATAGACCAGGTCGTTGAAGTCCGGGATCTGGTTGTTGACCGGGCAGCCCGGCGTTCCCGGCTGCACCGAGCCGGTGCCGTGGCAATAGGGAATGCCGCAATTCATGCAGCGCGCGGCCTGGTCGCGGGTTTCCTTCTCGTTCAGGGGAACGACGAATTCGCGGTAGCTTTTGATGCGCTCGGCGACCGGCGCATATTTGCGGTCGCGCCGGTCGATCTCCAGAAAGCCTGTAATCTTGCCCATTATGCCTGACGTCCCTGAACCTTTATCCGTTCATTCCGGCATGTCCGAAGCACCGGACCCGGAATCTCGATGTTATCTCGCGAGATTCCGGGTTCGCGCTTTGCGCGTTCCGGAATGACGCCTGTCTCCGGTCCTCATCCCCCGGGAGCGGCCCCCCTTGGCCGGGTCTCGCAGGGATGAGGGCATTAGGGCTCATGGTTCGAGAAGGCGCAAGGGCGCCTCCGCACCATGAGGAGCTTCTACGCCCCGATTGCGATCTTCGGTTCGGCGTCGGCATTCGCCTTCAGTTCCTTCAGGGCACGGCGGTACTCCACCGGCATCACCTTGCGGAATTTCGGCAAATAGGTTTTCCAGTCGGCCAGGATGTCGGCGGCGCGCTTCGATCCGGTCAGCCTGGCGTGGCGGGTGATCAGGATGTGCAGCCGTTCGATGTCGGATTCCAGCAGATTGGCGAACACATCGACCCGGCCATGGGCCTCGAGATCGCCGGTCTGGTGATAGGCGTTCTCGTTGATCATCTCTTCCGACAGCACCGGCTCGAGATCAACCATCGCCATGTTGCACAGCTTCGGGAAGTCGCCGGCCTCGTCCAGCACATAGGCGATGCCGCCCGACATGCCGGCGGCGAAGTTGCGCCCGGTCTTGCCGAGCACCACGACGATGCCGCCGGTCATGTATTCGCAGCAATGATCGCCGGCGCCCTCGACCACGGCGACCGCGCCGGAATTGCGCACCGCGAAACGCTCGCCGGCGATGCCGCGGAAATAGCATTCGCCCTCGATTGCGCCGTACATCACGGTATTGCCGACGATGATGGATTCCTCCGGCACGATGCCGGAATTGTGCGGCGGCTTGACGATGATGCGGCCGCCGGACAGGCCCTTGCCGACATAGTCGTTGCCTTCGCCTTCCAGATCGAAGGTGATGCCGCGCGCCAGCCAGGCGCCGAACGCCTGCCCCGCGGTGCCCTTGAAGGAGACCTGGATGGTGTCGTGCGGCAGCCCGGCATGGCCGTAGATTTTCGCCACCGTGCCGGACAGCATCGCGCCGGCGCTGCGGTTGGTGTTGTTGATCTCGATATCGATCTTGACCGGCGCGCCCCGGTCGATCGCCGCTTGCGCCTTTTCGATCAGGGTGCGGTCGAGCACGGCCTCCAGATGGTGGTTCTGGCTCTGGGCGTGGTAGATCTTCTGCCCCGGCAGTTCGGCCTGGCGGACGAACAGCTTGGAGAAGTCGAGGCCCTTGGCCTTCCAGTGCGCCACCAGGGTGCTCTGGTCCAGCATCTGGGTCTGTCCCACCATCTCATTGAAGCTGCGGTAGCCGAGTGCGGCCATGATCTCGCGCACTTCCTCGGCGACGAAGAAGAAATAGTTGATGACGTGCTCGGGCTGGCCGGTGAAGCGCTTGCGCAGCACCGGATCCTGCGTCGCCACCCCGACCGGGCAGGTGTTGAGATGGCATTTGCGCATCATGATGCAGCCGGCCGCTATCAGGGGCGCGGTGGCGAAGCCGAATTCGTCGGCGCCCAGCAGCGCGCCGATCACAACGTCGCGCCCGGTGCGGAAGCCGCCGTCGACCTGCACCACGATGCGGCTGCGCAGCCGTTCACGCACCAGCGTCTGATGGGTTTCGGCAAGGCCGATTTCCCACGGGCTGCCGGCGTGCTTGATCGAGGTCAGCGGCGACGCCCCGGTGCCGCCCTCGAAGCCGGCGATGGTGACATGGTCGGCGCGCGCCTTGGCGACGCCGGCGGCAACCGTGCCGACGCCGATTTCGGACACCAGCTTGACCGACACCAGCCCGTCCGGATTGACGTTCTTGAGGTCGTAGATCAGCTGCGCCAGGTCCTCGATCGAATAGATGTCGTGATGCGGCGGCGGCGAGATCAGCCCGACGCCGGGCGTCGAATGCCGCACCCGCGCGATGGTGGCGTCGACCTTGTGGCCGGGCAACTGTCCGCCTTCGCCGGGCTTGGCGCCCTGCGCCATCTTGATCTGCATCATGTCGGCGTTGACCAGATATTCGGTGGTGACGCCGAAGCGGCCGGAGGCGACCTGCTTGATCGCCGAGCGCATCGAATCGCCGTTCGGCATCGGCTTGAAGCGATCGCTCTCCTCGCCGCCTTCGCCGGTGTTGGACTTGCCGCCGATCCGGTTCATCGCGATCGCCAGCGTGGTGTGGGCCTCGCGCGAGATCGAGCCGAACGACATCGCGCCGGTGGCAAAGCGCCGCACGATGTCCTTGGCCGGCTCGACCTGGTCGAGCGGGACCGGGCGGCGCTTCTCGTCCTCGGCGCTCTTGATCCGGAACAGGCCGCGCAGGGTCAGCAGCCGCTCGGACTGTTCGTTGAGGATCTTGGCGAACGCCTTGTAGCGCTCCAGCGAATTGCCGCGCACGGCATGCTGCAGGGTCGAGACCGATTCGGCGGTCCAGGCGTGGTCCTCGCCGCGGGTGCGGTAGGCATATTCGCCGCCGATGTCGAGCGCGGTCTTGTACACCAGCGCATCGCCGAACGCGTCGGCGTGGCGGCGCACGGTTTCCTCGGCGATCTCGGTCAGCCCGACGCCCTCGATGCGGGTGTGGGTGCCGACAAAGAATTTCGAGACGAAATCCGCCTTCAGCCCGACCGCGTCGAAGATCTGCGCGCCGCAATAGGACTGGTAGGTCGAGATCCCCATCTTCGACATCACCTTCAACAGGCCCTTGCCGATCGACTTGATGTAGCGCTTGACGATCTCGTAATCGTCGAGCGCCGCGGGCAGCCGGTCCTTCATGGCGATGATGGTCTCGAACGCCAGATAGGGGTTGATGGCCTCGGCGCCGTAGCCGGCGAGGCAGGCGAAGTGATGCACCTCGCGCGGCTCGCCGGATTCCACCACCAGCCCGACCGAGGTGCGCAGGCCGGTGCGGATCAGGTGATGATGCACGGCGGCGCAGGCCAGCAGGGACGGAATCGGAATCCGGTCCGAGCCCGCCATGCGGTCGGACAGGATGACGATGTTGATGCCTTCGCGCACCGCGGCTTCGGCGCGCGCGCACAATTCGTCGAGCACCTGCTCGAGCCCGGCGGCGCCGAACCCGGCGTGGAAGGTGGTGTCGAGGGTGCGCGACTTGAAATGGGTATCGGCGATTTCCGAGATCGAACGGATCTTTTCCAGGTCGGCGTCGGTCAGGATCGGCTGCCGCACTTCGAGACGCTTGGTGCCGGCGACGCCCTGCAGATCGAACAGGTTCGGCCGCGGCCCGATGATCGAGACCAGGCTCATCACCAATTCCTCGCGGATCGGATCGATCGGCGGATTGGTGACCTGGGCGAAGTTCTGCTTGAAGTAGGTGAACAGCGGCTTCGGCTTGTCGGACAGCGCCGAGATCGGCGTGTCGTTGCCCATCGAGCCGTTGGCCTCCTCGCCGGTCGAGGCCATCGGCGTCATCAGGATGCTGATGTCTTCCTGGGTGTAGCCGAACGCCTGCTGGCGATCGAGCAGCGGCAGGTTCGAGCGCAGGCCCTTGGTCGGGGCGTCCGGCAATTCCTCCAGCACGATCTGGGTGCGGTCGAGCCATTCCCGATAGGGATGGCTGCGCGCCAGCGCCGCCTTGATCTCGTCGTCGGGTATCAGCCGGCCCTGCTCGAGATCGACCAGCAGCATCTTGCCGGGCTGCAGCCGCCACTTGGTGACGATCTGGTCCTCCGGGATTTTCAGCACGCCCATTTCCGACGCCATCACGATGCGGTCGTCGCTGGTGACCAGATAGCGCGCCGGGCGCAGCCCGTTGCGGTCGAGCGTGGCGCCGATCTGGCGGCCGTCGGTGAAGGCGATCGCGGCCGGTCCGTCCCACGGCTCCATGATGGCGGCATGGTATTCGTAGAACGCGCGGCGCTGCTCATCCATCAGGGGATTGCCGGCCCAGGCTTCCGGAATCATCATCATGACGGCGTGCGGCAGCGAGTAGCCGCCCTGCACCAGGAATTCGAGGCCATTGTCGAAACAGGCGGTGTCGGACTGACCCTCATAGGAGATCGGCCACAGCCGGCTGATGTCCTTGCCGTACAGTTCCGAATGCACCGAGGCCTGCCGCGCCGCCATCCAGTTGACGTTGCCGCGCAGGGTGTTGATCTCGCCGTTATGCGCCACCATGCGATAGGGATGCGCCAGCGACCAGGCCGGGAAGGTGTTGGTCGAGAACCGCTGGTGCACCAGCGCCAGCGCGCTCTCGAAATCGGGTTCATGCAGGTCGGGATAGTAGCTGCCGAGCTGGTCGGCGAGGAACATGCCCTTGTAGACCACGGTGCGGCACGACATCGATACCGGGTAATAGCCTGCCAGGCCGCGGTCGCGGCGCTGGTAGATCGCCTGCGAAATCGACTTGCGAAGGATGTAGAGCCGGCGTTCGAACTCGTCGTCGTCCTTGATATGCGCGCCGCGGCCGATGAACACCTGCATGTGGGCGGGCTCGGTCGGCTTGACGGTCTGGCCGAGCGAGGAATTGTCGACCGGCACGTCGCGCCAGCCGAGCAGCGTCAGCTGTTCGGCCTTGATCTGGTCGGCGATGATGCTGGCGATGACCTTGCGCCAGGCTTTTTCGCGCGGCATGAACAGCGCGCCGACGGCGTAGTCGCCGGGCTTGGGCAGCGCAAAGCCGAGGGCGGCGGTCTTGCGCACGAAGAAGGCGTGGGGAATCTGCACCAGGATGCCGGCGCCGTCGCCGGCACGCGGATCGGCGCCGACCGCGCCGCGATGCTCGAGATTGCAGAGAATGCTGATCGCATCGGAGACGATCTGATGCGACTTCTTGCCCCTGATATTGGCGATGAAGCCGACGCCGCAGGAATCCTTCTCCAGGCTGGGGTCGTAGAGACCCTCGGCGGGCGGCCGCCAGCTGTGCTCGCGCTCCGGCGCCTGCGGCAGCGCCTCGGCCGGTTTGGAATCCGGGACCGCCGACAGCGCATCGGTGACGATGTTTTCGCGCTCGAAGTTCGACCCGCTCATCTCGGTCCTCTCAATAAGGCCAGCGCCTCACCGTGGTGGTCGGCGCACCTTGGGCGTTGCGGCACCCACCGGGCCACCGCTCGTCCTCCGCGAGCCGCGATGTTTCGAATTAAGGCCTGGGCGTTCAGCGTCCCCGACGAACGGCCTTGCCTCTTACTTCCTGGCGCCGGGGGCACCCAATTTTCGCTGCAATCCCCGTGCCGGGTTGCAGCGCAATTGAGACAGCTATGCTGTCCTAACTCCGACCATGCCAAATTTTTTTCTATCACACAAGCGCGTGAAAGTCGCCCGCCCCATGCGTTGCCGATGCCGATGATGGCGGCCCACCGCCCCGGATTTGAAGCAAACGCGCCGCGATCCGGCCCAAGGACCGCCGGATTCAGCGCCGAGCTTGCGAGCCAGGGCAAAAGAGCAAAAACGCTCTGGCTGTCAGGCGATACAGGAGCGGACGTGCGATGAAGCGGTTCACGGGATGGGTGATGTCGGCCGGGCTGGTGCTGACGTCTGTGGGGGCCGCGCAGGCCCAGCTTATGGCGCCCGAGGCTAGCGGGCATCCGGCCTATTTGCTGGCATCCGATATCGATGGACCCTATGCGGCAATGCCGCCGGAAGCCGTCGAGCCGCGCTACGGGCCGATGCTGCTGCCGCCGCAGGAGGTCTACACCGTGCTCCGTGACAACGGGTTCTCGCCGCTCGGAATTCCGCAGCCGCGGGGCCTGTTCTACACCATCGCCGTGATCGACCGCGGCGGCGACGACGGGCGGCTGGTGATCGACGCCCGCAATGGGCAAATCATCCGCTTCGTGCCGGCGGGCCGGATCGGCGGCAATTTCGATGAGGGTGGTGGGGTCGGCTACGGTCCGGCAGCGCTGCCGCCGGTCGGCAATCTGCGGGGCGGCGTGCCGCGGCCGCCGGCCCCGGTGCCGCGGCTGGCAAGCCGAACGCCGTTGGTGCCGCTGCCAAAGGCCTCGCCACCGCATGCCGGCGAGCCGAAGCCGCAGGCCGCCGGGCCCGCTCCGGCGCCGGCGCAGCAATCGGCGGCAGTGCAGGCCGCGCCGGCAGCCCCACCGGCCGCAGCCTCCGCTCCGGTCCAGCCGGCGCCCGCCGCGCCGCAGATCCTGCCGACCCAGCCGATGCCGAAGGTGCAGGGGCTGGATTGAGCTTGGCCTGGCCCGCATCCCGAGGAGCCCGCCGCAGGCGGGCGTCTCGAAGCACGAGGGCGGGCCGGCACATCCAGCGAGACACCGCGCGCGGCTTCCTCAGCATGAGGTCATCGCTTGCTGCGCCCGGTTCGTTCAGACAAAAAACGCCCCGGGTTTTCCGGGGCGTTTTGCGATTTGGAGATTTGCGCGAAAAGGTCCGCCTCAGGCGGCGACCTTCTCGGCCGAGCCGTCGATCACCTGCGGAGCGGCCGCATGGGCGGTCGTGATCGGGATGCTGCGGGGCTTCTTGGCCTCGGGAATCTCGCGGACCAGATCGACATGGAGCAGGCCGTTTTCCAGCGAGGCGTTTTTCACCAGCACGAAATCGGCGAGCTGGAAGGCCCGCTCGAAGGCGCGCGCCGCGATGCCGCGATACAGCACCTCGGGTTTGTCCTTGGCGTTTTCATTGGCGGATTTTTCGCCCTTGATCGTCAGGGTATTTTCCTTGGCGACGATCGAAAGCTCGCCCTGCGAGAAGCCGGACACGGCAACGCTGATGCGATAGGTGTTGTCCCCGGTGCGCTCGATATTATAGGGCGGATAGCCGGGGCTGCCGTCCGCGGCGGCCTGGTCGAGCAGGGAAAAGAAGCGGTCGAAACCGACGGTGGAACGATAGAACGGGGTGAGATCGTAGCTACGCATGGGATAGTCCTCCATTGAGCGACTGTTGAAGTGAACCCGCCCGCCATCGGGCCGGGCTTTCGTCTTGCGTGCAGCCTGATGCTCCGGTTTCCCGAAACACTGGTAGCGGCCTGCACGAAGGTGATATGGGAGGGACCCGATGGCGTTCAAGAGGGCGGCAAAGATGCCGGTTTTTGACGCTCCCGCCCTTGATTTCCAGCACGTCCCACCTAGCCGGTCCGCTGCCCATGACGCTCGTCTCGATCCCCGCCAATCCGGTTCCGGAGGACGTCGTCAGCGGCATCATCAAGACCCCGGACGGCGCTGAACTGCGGTTCGCACGCTGGGCGCCGCCGGCGGGCCGCAAGGGGACGGTCTGCGTCTTCACCGGCCGCAGCGAGCAGATTGAAAAATATTTCGAGACGGTGCGCGATCTGCGCGACCGCGGTTTCGCGGTGGCGATGATCGACTGGCGCGGCCAGGGCCATTCCTCGCGGCGGCTGCGCGATCCGCGCAAGGGCTACGTCCACAATTTCTCCGATTACGAGGTCGACGTCGAAACTTTCGTGCAGCAGGTGGTGCTGCCGGATTGCCCGCCGCCGTATTTCGCGCTGGCGCATTCGATGGGCGGCGCCGTCATGCTGCGGGTCGCCCACGCCGGCAAGCGCTGGTTCGACCGCATGGTGCTGTCGGCGCCGATGATCGATCTTCCCGGCCACCGCACCGGAGTGCCGGCGCGCGCGCTGCTGCGTCTGTTGCGGCTGGCCGGCCAGGGCGGCCGCTATATTCCCGGCGGCAGCGACGCGCTGACCGGCAGCGATTCCTTCGTCAACAACCCCTTGACCAGCGATCCCGTGCGTTACGCCCGCAATGCCGCCATCCTTGCCGAAGACCCGACGCTCGGCCTCGGTTCGCCGACGGTGGCCTGGGCCGACACTGCCTTCAAGGCGATGCACGGCTTCCGCGCCGCCGACTACCCCTCGCGTATCCGCCAGCCGATCCTGATGCTGGCCGCCAGCAACGACAGCATCGTCTCGACGCCGGCGATCGAGGAGTTTGCCTATCACTTGCGTGCCGGCTCGCATCTGGTGATCGCCGGCGCCAAGCATGAAATCCTGCAGGAGCAGGACCGCTATCGCGCCCAGTTCTGGGCGGCGTTCGATGCCTTCGTGCCGGGCACGCCGCTGTTCGGCTGACGCCGCGCCAGCATGCCGGTCAGCGCAAGACGTCGTACAGCGCGGTGCCCGAAAGATAGATGCCGAGCAGGATCATCGCGATCAGGAACCAGCGGCGAAAGGCTTCCGGCTGCAGCCGCGCGCGCACCGACTGGCCGATGAACATGCCGGCGAAGGCGCAGACCATCGCGATGGCGCCCGGCAGCGCGGTCGCGGCGGTCAGCAGTCCGGCGCTGGTCAGATTGAAGGCGAGCGCCAGCGTCGCCACCGTGAAGAACACCCCGAGCGCCTGCACCAGTTCGTCCTTCTCCATGCCGATCGCCTGCATGTACGGCATCGAAGGGATCACCTGCACGCCGGTGGCGGCGGAGACCATGCCGGTGAGCAGGCCGACGATTCCGCCGATCCATTTTTCGTTCCGGCGGGCGACATGGAAGGAGAATTTGCTCAGGCCTGTGATCGCATAGATCACCAGCAACGCCCCGAGCACCACGGTGCCGTAGCGCGCATAGGGGCCGGTCAGCATGCCGCTGTTGAGCCAGATGCCGATGATGGTGCCGGCCATCAGCGGCCACAGCCGCCGCACGATGCCGCGCAGATAGGGACCGACGAAGGTCTGCCAGATGTTGGTGACGACGGCGGGCACGATGACGATGGCGAGCGCGTGCGAGGGCTGCATGGTGACGGCGAGCAGGCCCATCGACACCGTCGGCAGGCCAAGCCCGATCACGCCCTTGATGAAGCCGGCGAGCAGGAACGCCGCGGCGATCAGAATCAACAGAGGTTGGAACATCGGGACAGATTGACCGATCGGCGCCGATCCCACAATCTGCCGGTCGCTGAATCTGCCTTCGGCCCTGCCGAAGGCAGAATCCTGCGGCGGGGGATCGCGATGCATTTCGATCTGGTCGACCTCAAGCTGTTTATCGCCGTGGCGGACACCGGCAGCATCACCGGCGGCGCGCTGCGGGTGCATCTGGCGCTGGCCTCGGCGAGCGCCCGCATCAGGGCCCTCGAAGCAGGTGTCGGCGTCGCGCTGTTGAAGCGCGGCAGGCGCGGGGTCGAACTGACCGCGGCCGGCTCGAGCCTGCTCGAGCATGGCCGTCTCATCATCCACCAGGTCGACGCCATGCGCGGCGAACTCGCCGCCTATGCGCGCGGCCTGAAGGCCAATGTCCATCTGCTCGCCAACACCTCCGGCCTTTCCGAACATCTGCCGAAGGCGCTGGCGGCCTTTCTGGCCGAAAACCCCAATATCAGCGTCGAGGTCGAGGAGCGGGAAAGCGTCGACATCGCAGCCGCGATTGCCGGCGGCGCCGCCGACATCGGGCTCGCCGTCGATGCGGCACTGCCCGACGGCATCGAGCGGTTTGCCTTCTGCGATGACCGCCTGATGCTGGTGACGTCGCGCCATGACGACATCGGCACCCGCCGCCAGGTCGAGTTCGGCGAGGTGGTGGGCCGGGATTTTGTCGGATTGCCGGCCGGCAGCGCGCTGCAGCGACATCTGGCCGGCCATGCCGCGCGGCTCGGCGCGCGGTTGCGATATCGCGCCCGCATGAGGGATTTCGACGCCATCTGCCAGATGGCGGCCGCCGGCGTCGGCGTCGCGGTGGTGCCGGAGGCCGCCGCCCGGCGCTGCGCGCGATCGATGAACATCCGGATGGTCCGGCTTCGCGACCCCTGGGCGAACCGGCAGCTGGCGATCTGCGCGCGCAGCCTCAAGGCGCTGCCGCGCCCGGCCCGGCAACTGGTCGAGCATTTGCGGGCCGCGGCCGCCCGGCGCCAGCCGATTGCGCGATGAGTTCGAGTTGCAACGACCCATTCCCACTTGCGGGGGACCGCCAGTCCCAGCCTCAGGGGCGCTGATGGCGGACCGGCGCCGGCTTCGGTCCCGGCGAAGCCAGGCTCAGGGATTTCCAGCTTGTCCGCATCGTTGCAGCAAGGAATGTTGCCGCGGGCGCGGTGATGGCGGGAGTAATCCAGGATGCCGGACGTTCTGGCCGAACTGCGCGTCCGCGCAAAGCGTCGGGCTGCGCGGCGGCCGCGCCGCCTGCGACCTCGATCTCGGCTGCGAGATCGCGGTGTAGCGGACCGCAGCGGGAGGCGCTGGCGCGGGCAAATGCCGGCTGCCCACCTGAAACTCCTGGACGGCAAGGCAGGTACCCGACCAGCGAGCGCTGCATCAACCCAAAACCAGCGCCGCTAGCCGTTGAGCAGCTTCAGCGCCGCTTCATGCACGCGCGGATCGCCGGCGGCGATGATGCGGCCGCCGCCCTGCGCGGGCTTGCCTTCCCAGGTGGTGACGATGCCGCCGGCCCCGGTGATGATCGGAATCAGGGCCGCGATATCGTAAGCCTTGAGTTCGGTCTCGACCACGAGATCGAGATGTCCGGCCGCCAGCATGCAATAGGAATAGCAGTCGCCGCCGTAGCGGGTCAGCCGCACCGCGTTTTCGACGCGGCCGAAGGCGGCGCGGTCGGCGCTGTTCATCAGCAGCGGGCTGGTCGTGAACGCGGTCGCTTCCTGCAATGATGCGCAGCGCCGCACCGCCAGTTTCCGTTCGCCCGAAGGTCCCTGGTATTGCGCCGATCCGCTGTCGCCGGAAAAGCGTTCGCCGATGAAGGGCTGGTGCATCATCCCGAACACCGGCGTGCCCTGGTGCAGCAGCGCGATCAGCGTGCCCCAGATCGGAAAGCCCGCGATGAAGGACTTGGTGCCGTCGATCGGATCCAGCACCCAGACATATTCTGCGTCCTCGCGCTCGCTGCCGAATTCCTCGCCGACAATGCCATGTTGCGGAAAATTCGCCTTGATCAACCGCCGCATCACCGCTTCCGCCGCGCGATCGGCCTCGGTCACCGGATCGAAATCGTGACTGGTGCTTTTGTTGTCGATGCTGAGCGAGGTTCGGAAGAACGGCAGGATGGTTTCTCCGGAGGAGGTCGCAAGCCGGCCGATGAAGGCAGTAAAATCGATGACCGTCACGGGCGCTTCCTTGCGGGCTGGAGAATGTGCCGGCACTTGCCTAGCCCAATCCCGCAAGCCATGCACGGCTAACGAATGCGGCAGGGCCCGCTGCGGAAGCCGGTATTCGGATTTCGAATCAATCGGCGCACGCTGCATTTTTGGATCACGGCGTCGATCACGAATTCGAGAGCATCCTCACCTCAGACCGGGGTAATCGCTGATTCGCTCCCGGAAATTCTTTTAACTTATTGAAAAAACTCGCGAAAAAATCGCCTTGCGGGTTTTTGCGGGCGGCTTTCCGGCGGCGGGATTTGTGCACCGGAAATGATTAAAAGGCCCTTGCGTTTTGTGCAGCGCGGTCGCATATTGTTGCGGTGCGGTAGCGCCTTGCGCTATCGCTGCCCTCCTTGGGCGTTTCCTCCCTAGACTTGGGCCGCTTGTTCATTCAAGCGGCCCTTTTTTCTTGCCGCTTTTCCTGCCGCTTTTTCTTTTCGGTATTTTTCCCGGCGTAGTTGCCGCTTTTTTTGCCGCTCATTTCGCCCGTGGCGCTTTGTTGCGCTATTCCGCGGCGGCCTGGAATGGTCCGAGATCGCCGAGCGGAACCATGGCCAGCGCGTCGGCCAGCTTGGCGAAGTCCGCGGCCACCTGCGCGAATCTCGGCCCGCGTTCGCGCCGCCTTTCGTCCATGTAGATCGCACGGTTGAGTTCGAGCTGGATGGCATGCAGGCCGCTGGCGGGATTGCCGTAATGCTCGGTGATGAAGCCGCCGGCATAGGGCTTGTTGCGCCCGACCGAATAACCCAGCGCGCCCATGGTCTCCTCGACCGTGTCGGCAAGCAGGGCTGCGCAACTGGTGCCGTAGCGGTCGCCGATCACCACGTCCGGCCGCCGCGGCTCGTCGCGCGACACCCCGACCGACGGCATCGAGTGGCAATCCACCACCACCACGGTGCCGAAACTCTGGTGCGCCTTGTTGATCAGCCGCCGCAGCGCCCGGTGATACGGCTTGTAGAGCGCCTCGATCCGGCCCAGCGCGTCGTCGACGCTGAGGCGCTCGCGATAGATCTCCTGTCCGTCGCCGACCACGCGGGGGATGGTGCCGAGACCGCCGGCCACGCGCATCGATCGTGTATTGGCGAAGCTTGGCAGCCGCCCGATGAACATCCTGGGATCGAGCTCGTAGGGCTCGCGGTTGACGTCGACATAGGAGCGCGGAAAATTGACCCTGACCGTCGGAAAACCATGACCGCTCAGCGCCGCGATCAACTCGTCCATGAACGAATCCTCGGAGCGGCGCAGCGCGCCGAGATCGATCCGCGAGGCGGTGAGGAATTCGTCCGGATAGACCGAGCCGGAGTGCGGAGAATTGAAGATGATGGGCGCCCGCCATGCGGCCGGCTCCACGATCACGAAGGGCGGCGACAGTTCGCCATCAAGCTCGGTCATCCCTGGGCGCCGTCCCTGAATCCGCTGCACTGGTAAAGCCGATTTCTGCCAGAAACACGGAGGTTTTATGGGCGCATTGTCGGTAATCGCAACCGTCCTGCCAAGCGAAAAAAGGTTTTTGCCGGCTGGAACTTGTCGCGAGTGGCGGAAATCGCCCGGCTGAATTGATTTGCTGCGCGTTCCGGTCCAGAAATAGCCGCCGCGCTGCCGGCCGCGCTCCTTGCCTTCACCCGAAATTTACCCTCTGTCGGGCTTAGTGAGCGGATTGATCCTCTGAATGGGATTCGACGACCAACCGCCATGCACAAAATCCTCCTCGCCGAAGACGACAACGACATGCGCCGCTTCCTGGTCAAGGCACTGGAAAATGCGGGGTTTCAGGTCTCCTCCCATGACAACGGCCTGTCGGCCTACCAGCGGCTGCGCGAGGAGCCGTTCGAAATGCTGCTGACCGATATCGTGATGCCCGAAATGGACGGCATCGAGCTGGCGCGGCGCGCCTCGGAACTCGATCCCGACATCAAGATCATGTTCATCACCGGCTTTGCCGCCGTCGCCCTCAACTCCGATTCGGAAGCGCCCAAGAACGCCAAGGTGCTGTCGAAACCGGTGCACCTGCGCGAATTGGTCAGCGAAGTGAACAAGATGCTGGCGGCCTGATTCGCGCCGGCAAATCCAGGGGAGCATCCTTCCAAGCGTCCTTGCCTGCCCGCTTTGGAGCCGATATACGGACCGAACCCGTCGGTTGCTGGTTTCAGGGCGCGTAGCTCAGCGGGAGAGCACCTCGTTGACATCGAGGGGGTCACAGGTTCGATCCCTGTCGCGCCCACCATTCCCCCTCGAGATGATCCAGTCGAGACAGGAGGGAGCTTGCGGTTTTCGCAACATCCCGCCTCAGCGCCTGCTCCACAGCCAAGCCAGCATCGAGACCACCGCCAGCAGGATGATCACCGCGCCATAGGCATAGGCCGTGGTGGAGAGCCCGATTCTTGGGACCGCGAGCCCGGCGGCGACCGCGGGCAGGCTGAAGGCGAGATAGGACTGCAGGTAGAAGGCCGACAGCAGTCCGGCGCGCTGGTCGGGGTGGGCGGTCGGCAGCAGCGCCCGCATCGTGCCCGAGAAGATCGCGCCGAATCCGAATCCGGCGATCACGGTCCCGGCCAGCAGCAGCGCCACCAGGTGCTGCGCGATCCCGGCTAGCGACACCGCGACGCCGACCGACAGGGCGACCGGTCCCAGCACCACGAGAAGCCGCGCCGGCCACTCGCGGAATCCCGCCACCGCGATCGCCGCACTCAGCATCAGGGTCGCCACCACAAGGCCGCCGACCCAGGGCGAGACCACGCCCATGGTGGAGGCCACCACCGTCGGCATCAGCGACAGATAGAATCCGCCGAGCGCCCAGGTCGCGATGTTGGCCGGAGTGAGCCGCAGCAGCACTGGCCGGGACTGGCTGGGAACGCCGAGACGCGGCCGCAGCGACGCCAGCGCGCCTGGCTTGCGGGCGGCACTTTCGGGCAGCGCGAACAACAGCGCCGCCATCAGCACCGTGACGCCGAGCAGCACGTCGTAGACGAGGTGCAGCGGATCGGAGGCGAAGGTGAGCGCAGCCGCGGTGCCGAGCGCGCCGGCGGTCATGCCGAGAAAGACGGTGACGCTGTTGAGCAGCGGTCCACGCCGCCGGTCGGTATCGAGGATCGCGGCGCCCAGGGCGGTGATGCCGGTGCCGACGCTCAGGCCCTGCACCGCCCGGGCCAGGATCAGTTGCCCGACATCGCCGGCGTGCGCGAACAGCAGCATGGCCGCGGCGTTGAGCAGCAGCGCCGCCAGGATCACCGGCCGGCGCCCGACATAGTCGGACAGTCCGCCGACCGTCAGCAGCGCCGCCAGCAGGCTGACAGCGTAGACGGCAAACACCACGGTGATCATCAGCGGGGTGAGATGCTGGGATTGCTGATAGAGCCGGTACAGCGGCGTCACTGCGCTGCTGCTGGCGGCGATCAGCATGGCGCCGGCGACACCGAAGCCGGTCATCGCGCCGGGCGGCAAGCTGCGTTTTTCGGCGTGGGCTTTGACCGAGGCGACTTGCATGCCCGTCTCCTTAAAGCTAACTTATTGCGTTAGCGATATAGACGGGGTATCTACTTAACGCAACATCTTTGCGTTAAGATGTTCGTCATTCCGGGCATCCGTCTCCAGTCGGCGGTCGCCGACGTGAAACGCAGGCCCGGAATCCATATCGCCCGCAGGGGTTAGGGATTCCGGGCTCGCGCCAGAGCGCGCGCCGGAATGACGCGGTGGCTGGGTTGTCGGGAGCGCGGTGTTGGCGGTGAAAGAGCGCATCAGGGTCGGCGGACGCAGCGCGCGGATCCAGAGCGCGGTGCATCAGGCGGTGAAGAAACTCAGTGCCGCGGGCTGCCGCGACGAACTCACCGTGCCGCAGATCGCCGCGGAAGCCGGGGTCACGCCCTCGACGATCTACCGGCGCTGGGGCGACCTCGCTACGCTGCTCGCCGATGTCGCGGTCGAGCGGTTGCGGCCGATCGCCGATCCCGAAGATACCGGTTCGGTGGCCTCCGACCTGCGGCTGTTCATCGAACAGTACATGGAAGAGATGTCGTCGGAGGTCGGCCGGGCGCTGATCCGGGATGTGTTCGCGGTTTCTTCCGGCGAAGCCCAGGCCGGCCAATGCGCGCATTTCACCTGCGACCATCTCACCACCATCGCCGAGCGGGCCAGGGCTCGCGGCGAGGCCGCCTTCGACGTCGACGAGGTGATCGACCAGGTGATCGCGCCGATCATCTATCACATCCTGTCCGGCAACCGCGAACTGACCCCTGAATACTGCCGCAGCCTGCTGAGCCGCGTGACATCGCTGCAGCCGGCCGCGGTCGCGACCGCCGCCGCTGCCGTCGGCCGCAGGCGGCCGACCAGGCGTGCCTAATGTGTGATCGGCTTTGGATCCGGTCGGCGTCCCATCGTGCCCCGGACGTGGTGCCGCACGCCGCAGCACATCCTGGATACGAGCGCGCCCGAAGTGCTGCCGTGAGCTTGCCGAACCTTGCCCGATGATCCCGCTTTGCGTGCCGGCTATTTGGCGCCGCGCATGACGTGATAGCTGAGTTCGCCGGGATCGCTGAGGTCGGGGACCTTCCAGCCATCGAGGTCGTACTCGGCCATGCATTCCTCGGCGAAACCCTTGAACTTGTCGGCATTGCCGGAGGCCTGGGCGCCGAACAGGCAGTAGCGCCGGATCTCCTCGGTGGAGCCGCCGTAGTTGATTTCGTAGAGTTCGTGCCGGCCGCCGAACTCGCTGGCCAGGCAGTCCCACAACAATTTGAGCAGCTTGACGCGCTCTTCGGCCTTGTAGCCGTTGGAGCCGCGCAGATACTGGTCGAGATAGGGCCGGATTTCCGGATTCTTGAAATCGCGGGCGTGGCTGTTGAGATAGATCAGGCCGGAGGCGACGGTCTGCTCGATCAGGTACTTGACCCGCGTGTAGGCCATCGTGGCGACGATCTGATAGGCGTTGCCGGGATCCATGTTCGGCAGCACGTAATCGCCGATCCACGGCTTCGGATCGCGCACCATGGCGTCGGAGAGTCCCCAGAACAGGTTGCGCCAGGCGATCACCTCGCCGACATTGGCCTGCACGCCGCGATAGTCCTTGGTGCCCGCGGCCTCGGTGGCCTTGAGCAGGAGCCCGGCGATGAAATCGAGTTTGACCGCGAGCCGGGTGCAGCCGTGCACGACGAAGCGCGGCAGGAAGCCGGTGCGCGGAAAGAAATTGTTGGCCTTCTCGAGGTCGCCATAGACGAACACGTTCTCCCAGGGCACCAGCACCTTGTCCATGATGAAGACCGCGTCGTTCTCGTCGAGACGACTCGACAGCGGATAGTCGAACGGACTGCCCATCGCCGTCGAACTCATCTCGTAGGAGGTGCGGCAGATGAACTTCACGCCCGGCGAATTGGTCGGCAGCATGAACACCGCGGCGAACTTCTTGTCCTGCACCGGGATCAATCCGTGATGCGCGACGAAGGTGTAGTTGGTCAGCACCGAACCGGTGGCGACCACCTTGGCGCCGGAGATGATCAGGCCGGCATCGGTCTCCTTCTCGACATGGCAGCAGACGTCGCTGACCTCGTTCGGCGGCCGGTCGCGGTCGATCGGCGGATGGATGATGGCATGGTTGATGAACGGCACCCGCTCCTGGCTGAATTTGTACCAGCGCCGGGCGTTGTCCTGGTAGGGAGCGTAGAATGCGTCATTGGCGCCGAGGGTGGCGAGAAACGCCGCCTTGTAATCCGGCGAGCGGCCCATCCAGCCATAGGTCATGCGCGCCCATTCGGCGATGGCGTCGCGGCCGGCGATCAGGTCGGCTACGGTCTTCGGCGCCTTGAAGAAGGCATGCGTCATGCCGCCGTTGCCGGTGTCGGTCGGCAGCAGCAGCTTTTTCTTGCGCTTGTCGTCATGCAGCGCGTCGAACAGCCGCGCCACCATCCGCGCGGTGTTGCGGAACGCCGGATGGGTGGTGACGTCCTTGACGCGCTCGCCATAGATGAAGACCTCGCGGCCGTCGCGCAACGACTCGATATATTCCGCGCCGGTCTGCGGCTGGCTCACCTGCACCTGGCCGATGTTTTCCGAACGCCGCGCCACCGCCGCGCGCTCGCCGCCGCCGTTGGTTTTCACCGGCTTCGCCATGGCCGCCTTGGTTGTCGTCGCCTTTGCCATCGTGTCCTCCCCTGGAATTCGACCGCTGCGATTTTCCGCGTTTGTTCGATATTCGAACTTATGTGCGGAATGCGAACCGAAACGATACGGTCTTCGCCGCGCCCTGACAAGACGACCTGCGCGCAGAAAAATTTCTTCTGCGGACCAAACCTCATCCTGAGGAGAAGCGATGCGTCTCGAAGGATGGCCGCGGAGGACGGCCGTGCAAGCCGCCATCCTTCGAGACGCAAGCCGTCGCCCCAGGGGCGACGGCTTTCTCCTCAGGATAAGGTCAGAGAGCCTGCGACCGACCGGTTATGGAATCGCTCGACTGGTCTGGATGTGGGCCGGGGCTTGCGAGATCCGCTGTGCGATGCGCCTCAGCTCGGGCAGAAATCTTTCGCGCATCTCGTTGCGCGTGGTCCGCGTGGTGTGGGCCGACAGGTTGATGGCGCCGACCGCCTGTCCGGTCCGGTCGAGGACCGCGACCGCGATCGAGCGAAGCCCGCGCTCGAGCTCCTCGTCGACGATCGAAAATCCCTGCTCGCGGTCGGCGCAGACGCGGTCGAACAGCGCCTGCATGTCGGTGATGGTGTAGGGCGTATAGGCCTGGATCGGCGCCGAGCGCAGCCGCCGCCAGATTTCGGCGGCGTCGAGATGGCCGAGCTGGGCGCGTCCGAGCGAGGTGTGAAAGGCCGGCAGCCGGCTGCCCACCGCCAGTGCGGTCGACATGATGCGGCGTGCCGGCAACCGCGCGACATAGACGATCTCGATGCCCTGCAGGATCGAGCCGGAGCAGGATTCGCCGAGCTGCTCGCTGAGCTGCTTCATCATCGGCAGCGCGCGATCGATCCAGTCCTGCCCCGACAGATAGGCGAAGCCGAGTTCGAGAACCCGCGGCGTCAGGGAGAAGGCGCGGCCGGCCTGCGAGACATAGCCGAGCTGGGCCAGTGTGCGCAGCACACGGCGCGCGGCGGCGCGCGACAGGTTGGCAACCCCCGCCGCATCCGACAGGGTCATGGTTGGCCGCTGCCTGCCGAACGCGCTGAGCACGGTGAGCCCCTTGGCCAGCGTGGTCATGAACTCCTTGTCGTGAACGTCGTCGGCCGGCGGTTCGGAAGCGGTCATCATGCGCACCGTGCCCCGAGCCGGTTGACACCGGCAGGGCGGTCATCGAAACTCATCGAAAAGCGAACGTAAGTTCGAATATCGAACATTTTCGACGGAGCGGTCAAGGCTTCATCCGAAAGCCATCCCGCTCCGCCATGTTCTCAAAACAGGGGAGGGAGGCTACATGACCAGGATCGTGCGCACCGGGATCGACCGGCGAACATTGCTCGCATCGTCAGCCGCGGCAGGCGCCGCGCTTGCCACCGGCATCGCGATGCCGGCGGTCGCGCAGGCACGGCCGATCAGGCTCGGCTATGTCAGTCCGCAGACCGGGCCGCTCGCGGCCTTTGCCGAAGCCGACAACTTCATCATCGCGAATTTCAAGCAAGCCACCAAGGCCGGCATCAAGCTCGGCAACGCCACGGTCCCGGTGGAAGTCATCGTCAAGGACAGCCAGTCCAATCCCAACCGCGCTGCCGAGGTCGCCAAGGATCTGATCGTCCAGGACAAGATCGACCTGATGCTGGTCGCCTCGACCCCGGAGACGACCAACCCGGTTTCGACGCAATGCGAGATCGAGGAGGTGCCCTGCATCTCGACCGTGGCGCCGTGGCAACCCTGGTTCATCGGGCGCCAGGCCGATCCGGCCGGCGGACCTCCGGCCTGGAAGCCGTTCAACTACACCTACCACTTCTTCTGGGGGCTGGAAGACGTGATCGCGGTCTTTACCAACATGTGGAGCCAGCTGCCGACCAACAAATCGGTGGGCGGCCTGTTTCCGAACGACGGCGACGGCAATGCCTGGGGCGACAAGCAGGTCGGATTCCCGCCGGTGCTTGCGAAGGAAGGCTACAAGCTCACCGATCCCGGCCGCTACCAGAATCTGACCGACAATTTCTCGGCCCAGATCAGCGCGTTCAAGGGCGCCAATGCCGAGATCGTCACCGGCGTGGTATTGCCGCCCGACTTCACGACGTTCTGGAAGCAGGCGCTGCAGCAGGGCTTTCGTCCCAAGGTCGCCTCGATCGGCAAGGCGATCCTGTTCCCGGTCGCGGTCGAGGCGCTCGGCAAGGACGGCAACAACCTGTCGTCGGAAGTGTGGTGGACGCCGAACCATCCGTTCAAGTCCTCGCTCACCGGGGCCAGCGCCAGGGATCTTGCTTCCAGCTACGAGGCCGCCACCAAGAAGCAATGGACCCAGCCGATCGGCTTCGTGCATGCGCTGTTCGAACTGGCGGTCGACGTGCTGCAGCGCGCGCCGCAACGCGACGCCAAGGCCGTGGTCAGCGCGATCGCCGCGACCAATCTCGATACCGTGGTCGGCAAGATCCAGTGGGGCGGCGCCAACCTGCCGCCATTCGCCGCCAAGAACGTCGCCAAGACGCCTTTGGTCGGTGGCCAGTGGCGCCTCAAGGACGGCAACAAATACGACATCGTCATTACCGACAACCGGACGGCGCCGAACATTCCGGCCGGCGGCAAGATGGAGCCGATCGCTTGATGGCGAAGCTGCAGCAGCGGGCGGTCGCGGGCGCAGGCCCGCGCGTTCGTGACGATTGGTCTGCCCGGTTGCCAAACCGAAGCGCATGCTGAAGATCAGGGGCCTGCGCAAGTGCTTCGGTTCGGTGATCGCGACCGACGACATCGATCTGTCGGTCGCGCCGGGCGAGGCGCTCGGCATCATCGGTCCGAACGGTTCCGGCAAGACCACGCTGTTCGGCCTGATCGCCGGCGGCCTTACCCCCGACGCCGGCGAAATCCGTCTCAACGGCCGCGACATCACCGCGGCCCGGCCGCACCAGCGCTGCATCGCCGGGATCGGACGCTCCCACCAGATTCCGCGTCCCTTCGACAATCTCACGGTGTTCGAGAACCTGCTGGTCGCCGCCGTCCACGGCGGCGGCATGACGGAGCGCGCCGCCGCCGCTCCTTGCGCGGAACTGCTCGAGCGCCTGCATCTGATCGGACGCGCCAACACCCAGGCCGGCGCCTTGACCTTGCTCGAGCGCAAGCGCCTGGAGATGGCGCGGGCGCTCGCCACCAACCCGCATCTGCTGCTGCTCGACGAGATTGCCGGGGGATTGACCGAGGGGGAGTGCCTCGAACTGGTCGAGACCATCCGCCAGGTCCATGCCGCCGGCATCACCATCATCTGGATCGAGCATATCGTGCATGCGCTGCTGGCCGTGGTCGGCAAACTGGCGGTGCTGAATTTCGGCAGGAAAGTCGCCGAGGGCGATCCGCATGAGGTGATGGCCTCGGCGGAGGTCCGGCAATTCTATCTCGGATTGCTGGCGTGAGCGCTGCCTTGCTCGAGACAACTGGGCTTGACGCGCGCTACGGCGATTTCCAGGCGCTGTATGGCATCGACAGCGCGGTCGCGAGCGGCGAAACCGTCGCGATCATCGGCGCCAACGGCGCCGGCAAATCCTCCTACCTCAAGGCCATCGCCGGGCTGATCCGGACCGAGCCCGACAGCGTGCGCTTCGAGGGCAGGCCGATCGGCGGGCTGGGCGCCGCCAATATTCTGAAACTCGGCATCGCGCTGGTGCCGGAGGGGCGGCGGCTGTTCTCCTCGCTGACGGTCGAGGAAAACCTGCAGATCGGCAGCTATGCCCGCGACGTCGCCGGGCCGTGGTCGCTCGATGCCATCTATGCGCTGTTCCCGGCGCTGCAGCGGCGCCGCGCCGCGCCGAGCCACACGCTGTCCGGCGGCGAGCAGCAGATGGCGGCGATCGGGCGCGCCCTGATGTCGAATCCGCGGCTGCTGTTGTGCGACGAAATCAGCCTCGGCCTCGCGCCGATCGTCATCCGCAACCTCTACGAGGTGATCCCGCGCATCAAGCAGAGCGGCACCAGCATCGTGCTGGTCGAGCAGGACCTGGCACAGGCGCTGAAGGTCGCCGACCGGGTCTATTGCTTCCAGGAAGGCCGGGTTTCGCTGTCGGGCCGGCCGGCCGAACTGACGCGCGAACAGATCCACCTCGCCTATTTCGGACATTGAGCATGCTGGACTGGATCGGCACCATCATCCAGGGCGTGCTGCTCGGCGGCCTCTATGCGCTGTTCGCCGCCGGCCTGTCGCTGATCTTCGGCATCATGCGGCTGGTCAATCTGGCCCATGGCGACCTGATCGTGCTGGCGGCGTTCGCGATCCTGGCGCTGGCCTCCTGGTTCGGCATCGATCCCTGGCTCGCGACCCTGCTGGCGATGCCGGCGATGTTCGCCGTCGGCTTCGGCCTGCAGCAGCTGTTGCTCAATCGGACGCTGGGCCGCGATCTCCTGCCGCCGCTGCTGGTGACGTTCGGCCTGTCCATCATCATCCAGAACGGGCTGCTGGAAGCCTTTACCGCCGACAGCCGGCGGCTGCGGCTCGGCGCGATCGAGACCGCCTCGATCCAGCTCGGCGGCAACCTGGCGATCGGCGTGATGCCACTGCTCACGCTCGGTTCGGCCATTGCCGTGATCCTCTTGCTCAATCTCCTGTTCTATCGCACGGCGCTGGGCCGGGCGTTTCGCGCCACCTCCGACGATCTGGAGATCGCGCAGCTGATGGGCATCGATCACCATCGGATCTATGCGATCGCGATGGCGATCGCGATGCTGGTGGCGACGGTCGCGGCACTTTACCTGGGCGCCGGCGCCAATTTCGATCCGACCATCGGCCCGGCGCGGCTGATCTACGCCTTCGAGGCGGTGATCATCGGCGGCCTCGGCAGCCTGTGGGGCACGCTGGCGGGCGGCATCGTGATCGGCGTGGCGCAGACCGTCGGCGCCAAGATCAATCCGGAATGGCAGATCCTGGCGGGACACCTTGCGTTCCTGGCCGTGGTGCTGCTGCGGCCGCGCGGGCTGTTCCCGCGCGCGGAGGATTGAGCCGATGGCCGAGTTGCGCAGCAGTCCGCCGGCCGAGCCGCCCCGATATCGCATCGAAACCGGGACCCGGGCATCGACCATGCTGGCGCTCGGCGGCATCGCGGTGGTCGCGATGCTTGCCGTGCTGCCCGCCTTCGCCGGCCGGGGGCTGATCCAGGACCTGATTTTCGTGTTCTACATGCTGGCGCTGGCGCAGTGCTGGAATCTGCTGGCCGGCTATGCCGGCCTGGTCTCGGTCGGGCAGCAGGCGTTTGTCGGCCTCGGCGGCTATCTCTTGTTTGCGCTGACGATCGGTGCCGGCATCGATCCGCTCGCCGCCCTGGTGCTGTCGGGGCTGATCACCGCCGTGCTGGCGGTGCCGACGGCGCTGGTCGTGTTCCGGCTTCGCGGGCCCTATTTTGCGATCGGAAGCTGGGTGGTCGCCGAGGTGTACCGGCTGGTGTTCGCGCAGTTCAAGCAGCTGGGCGGCGGCACCGGCACGTCGCTGCCGCCCTCGGCCACCGGCGGGATTTTCGGCATCGAATGGGTCAAGACGGCGTTCGAGCTGCGCTCCCCGGCGGCGCGCGACATCATCACCTACTGGATCGCGCTGGTGCTGGCGGCCGGCGCGCCGCTGATGGTGTATCTGGTGCTGCGTTCGCGCTACGGCCTGGCGCTGTTCGCGATCCGCGATTCCGAGGCGACCGCCGAAAGCGCCGGCGTCGACAGCTTTCGCACCAAGCTCGGCGTCTATGTACTGGTCGCGGCGGCAACCGCGATGATCGGCGCGCTGATCTATCTGCAGAAGGCGCGGATCTCGCCGGACGCGGCGTTTTCGGTGCTGGACTGGAGCGCCTATGTGATTTTCATCGTCGTGATCGGCGGGGTCGGCACCATCGAGGGGCCGATCGTCGGCGTGATCGTGTTCTACGCCCTGCAGCGCTACCTTGCCGACTTCGGCACCTGGTATCTGATCCTGCTCGGCGCGCTGGCGATCGCCACCATGCTGTTCGCGCCCAGGGGGATCTGGGGGTATGTCGCGCAGCGTTACAACATCGCGCTGTTTCCGGTGCGGCGGCGGCTGCTGCGGCCGTAGCCGCGGCACTTTCACCCCGCTTCAGGATTTCCGCCGCGCCGCTGCCTCGCCAGATAGATCATGGCAACGACGGCCGCGAGCAGGCCGGCGGCGGCGCCGACGCCGAGCGCCCAGCGCGGGCCGAACCGGTCGGCGACCCAGCCCACGATCGGGGCGCCGACCGGCGTGCCGCCCAGCGCAATCGCCAGCAGGATCGCGATCACGCGTCCGCGCATCGCCGGCTCGGTCGAGATCTGCACCAGGCTGTTGGTCGAGGTGGTGACGGTCTGCGCCGCCATGCCGATGAAAATGAGGGCGATGCCGAACGTCAGGTAGCTCGGCATCACAGCGGCAACCGCGCAGCCGGTGCCGAAGATCGCAGCCCCCGTGAGCAGCACCGGAACGCCAGGCTTGGTCCGGGTCGCGGCCATCAAGGCTCCCAGCACCGATCCCGCGGCCATCATCGAGGTCAGCAGGCCGTACTGGCCGGCGCCGGCGTGAAACACCGTGACCGACATGGTCGAGATGAAGATCGGAAAATTCAGCCCGAAGGTGCCGACCAGGAACAGCATGAACAGGATGGTCTTGAGGTCCGGCCGCCGCCAGACATAGCGAAAGCCTTCCACAAGGCTGCCGCGGGCCCGCACCGCGCGCGGACCCGGCTTCAGCTCGTCGCGGCGCAGCAGGCCCAGGGCGCCGAGCACGGCCAGGAAGGAGACGGCGTTGATCAAGAACACCCAGCCGGAGCCGACCGCGGCGATCAGGCCCCCGGCCATCGCCGGGCCGATCATCCGCGCGGCGTTGAACGAGGCCGAGTTGAGTCCCACCGCGTTCGACAGGTGATGCGGCTCGACCAGTTCGGCGACAAAGGTCTGCCGCGCCGGTGAATCGAACGCGGCCGCACATCCCAGCAGAAACGCGAACACATAGACGTGCCAGAGCTCGACCCGGCCGGTCACCACCAGCAGGCCGAGACCGAGCGCCAGCAGTCCCATCGCGGCCTGGGTGCAGAACAACAGCTTGCGGCGGTCGAGATGATCGGCGGCATAGCCGGTGAACGGCAGCAGCAGGATCTGCGGACCGAATTGCAGCCCCATCACGATGCCGACCGCGGTGGCGTTGTGCGGCGTCAGTTCGGTGAGGACGATCCAGTCCTGCGCGGTGCGCTGCATCCACGAACCGATATTGGACACCAGCGCGCCCGCCGCCCAGATCCGGTAATTGCGGCTCTCAAGCGCCCCGAATGTGCCGCGCCAGCGGCCGCTCATCCCGGGAGCGGGGAGTTGCCGCCATGCAGCCGGCCGAACAGCCGGGCCGCGACGATTCCCATCAGCAGGGCGCCCAATCCCAGCGCGATCGCTTGATCGATCGCGCGCAGATCGAAATCGCCGACCTGGCAGATGAGCAGGTAGGCCAAAGCGAGATTGAAGCCGCCCCACAGCACGTTCACGGTCGACGAGGAAAGGCCCTCGCCGGGCGGCTTGGCAAACGGGCTTTGAAACGGCCGTCCCATCACGCCGCTGACGAAATGCGGAACCGCGTTGCTGAGAAAGGCGCCGCCGAAGAAATAGCTGAGATAGTGAATCCATTGCATGTTCAGGCGCTCCGGTTTCCGCTCCGCGATCTCGCGTCCAGGAGATCGATGATCTCTTGTGTGGTGCCGGTCTCGGCCATTCTCGGAAATATCCTGACAACGCTGTTGTGGTGGGCGTCGGCATTCATGTCGGTCATGGCATCGACCGCGAGCGCGACGTTGAAGCCGAGTTCGTGGGCGTGACGCGCGGTGGATTCGACGCCGGCGGTGGTGGCGACGCCGACCACCACGACCTGGGTGACGCCGCATTGCCTGAGATATCTTTCGAGATCGGTGGCGGTGAAGGCGCCCCAGGTCCGCTTGGTGACGAGGTGGTCGCTCGGCTGCTGCTTCAGTTCGGGGACGAGATCGGTCCAGCCGGCGGGAAATTCGCGGACACGCAGCGGTTGCTCGGTGCGTCCTGGCGCCCCGCCGTCGACATTGATCAGCACGACCGGCAGGTCGTGCTTGCGAAAGGCCGCGGCCAGTCTGGCGGACTTGTCCACCACCGCGGCAATCGGATGCGCCACCGGCATTCCGACGATGCCCTTCTGCAGGTCGACGACCAGCAAAGCGGGCTTCGCATCGAGCAGGCTTATCGTCATTGCGTCATTCTCCACGTTTGCGAAATCGGGTGCCGCTGCGATCCGAGGCACGGCCGGTCGGGTCAGCCGTCGACCAGGCGATCGAGCAGCTTCACCGCGGCGGCAAGCTGCTGCTGTTCCTGCGGCGTGAATTTGGTCTTCAGGTTGCGCAGCAGCCAATCGTAGCGCGCCGCGCGCCCCGTCCTGATCAACTCCAGGCAGGCCGGCGTCAGCGACAATATCGTCTGCCGGCCATCATCCGGATCCGACGATCCCTGCACGAGCCCGGCAGTTTCGAGCACAGCCACCGTGGCGCCCATCGATTGCGAGCGGACCCCCGCGGCCCGGGCAAGCTCGGTGACCGTGGTCGGCCCGTGCCGATCCAGATGCATCAGCACCGCGCTTTGCGAGGGCGTCAGATCTCCCGCCGACGCCTGCTCGCGCAGCCGCCGCTTGAGCTTGCCGCTCAGCGCACCGAGTTCCGCCGCCAGCGCCGAGGCGTCGACGGCATCGGATGGCGTTTTTCGCTGGCGCATGCGTCCCGGATTTATGAAGGTAAACTACCAAGGTAAACTTCCTATAGCCGAACCGGGGCGGATTGCAAGATCCCTGGAAGCAATGGAACCGGCCGCCGCCGGGCCGGTTGTTTTGGCGGTGAGATCAGGAGGCGGAAATGTCGGAACACTGGAGGCATTCGACCGACGGGATCGATGACATGCGCGGCAACAGCGAAGACGCGGCGGCCTATGCCGCAGGCTGGACCGTCAGCGGCCTCGCCACGTTGGCGACGATCCTGGCGGTGTGGGTTTTTGCGATCTAAACCCGCGCGACTTGCCTGAAAAAATAGCCGACCCGCGGCGGCGCGTCGATGTTATCGAATTCACCGCTCGGTGATCAGCGCTGCCGCGATCTTCGCCGCGAGCGAAATCCGTTCATGCAGGCTGCGCGTCGGGGGCCGAGCCGGCAAACAAATATTTTTCGCTGAAAATTAGACCACGTCAGCCAATCGTCAAGCTGCGCGGGATCGGTCGCGGCACTGCTGCCCTCTAGCAGCAAGCCGTGTGGCCGACCCCCGCCGTGGCCTCGCGCGAGCGCGATTTCCAGTGCACAACAAGGTCCGGCTGAACCAGCCTCCACGCCACGCCGTCCGATGGATCCATCTGGCTCGCCGGGTGGAACCGAGACTCCACAGCACGATTATCGATCGAAGCCGCGGCATCCCGCCTGACCGCTGCGGCATCAGTTTTGCATGCTGTAATCGCCCTGGATAGGAGTGCCTGATGTTCGTTACGCTTGTTGCCGTTTTTTGCCATATTTCGCCGGCCGGTCCGTCAGCGGGAAGCCCTGCACCGGTAGGCCCCGCAGATTGTGTCGAAGAAATCGTCACTGACAGCGATCAAAGCAGCATCACCTTTCAAAGCTGCATGATCCAGGGCCAGATCGGCATCGCCAAATGGATGTCCGAGCATCCGATCTATCATGCGAACTGGACGCTGCAGCGCTACAAATGTGCGCCGGGTCACTACCAGCTGCGAGTCAAGGCATGACCGAGATGAAAGAGACCGCGTGGTGGATGCTCGTGATATTGGGCAGCGCCGCGCTTGTCTTTGATGTCGCCTGGTACGGCGGCATCCTCGTCGGCGTTCAATGAGACTTCGACCGGAATCGTCGTGGCGAAAACCGGCAGGCCGCTTTCGGTTTGGCCGGCACTCGGTTGCGGTGTAGAAGCGCTCCCCGGATGGGTCCAACAAGGACCCTGCAGGGAATAAGCGCCGACATGACATTTGTTGATTTCGCGGTTTGCCGCAGCCTGGTCCGAAGCTGCCTGATGGCGCTCGTGCTGGGGGCATTTGCCGGCACTCAGCACCAGGCCCTTGCCGAGCCGATCTACCCGACCAAGGCCGTGCGTATCGTCGTGCCATTTGCGGCCGGCGGCGTTGCCGATCTGACGGCGCGCATTGTCGCGGAAAAACTCGGTGCCCGGCTTGGCAGCCGGTTCTACATTGAAAACCAGCCCGGCGCCGGCGGCATTGCCGCGGCTCGAACCGTGATCACCTCGCCGCCCGACGGGTACACCCTGGCACTGCTCTCCAACGGCACCGCGATCAGCGTGCCGTTGTTCGAGCATCTGCCTTTCGATCCCCTGAAGGACTTTGCCGCGATTTCCAGCCTTGGGTTCTTCGACTTCATCCTTGCCACCAACGCGGATTCCGAATTCAGGACGCTGGCAGAGTTCGTTGCGGCCGCCAAGGCCAGGCCCGGAGCGCTCAATGTCGGGACCATCAACGTCGGAAGCACGCAAAACCTGTCCGCGGAGCTGTTCAAGGCCGCGGCGAACATCGACTTCACCATCGTTCCGTACCGGGGCACGCCGGAACTCCTGGTGTCGGCCCTGCAGGGAAACGTCGCACTCATGATCGACGGCTATCCGGCGATGAAGGGTAATCTGGCGGACCACAGGATCCGCGCCTTGGCCTCGTCCGGTCCGGTTCGCTCGGAAAGCACGCCGGACGTTCCCACCTTGCGGGAAAGCGGCGTGGCCGATTACGACGTGGTGTCCTGGAACGCGCTGTTTGCCCGCGCCGGCACACCCCCGGAAATAGTGAAGATCCTCAATCAGGCGCTTCAGGAAATACTCGCCGAGCAGGATACCAAAACGCGGCTTCTCGATCTCGGCATCGAGGCGAGGGCCAGTACGCCGGAAGAGATATCGGCCAGGCTGAAGTCCGACATCGACAAGTGGCGGGCGGTCATCGAAAAGGCGGGCGTTGAAAGGCAGTAACAGGTGCCGGATGCCGGCCGCTCCGGCTCCGGACCGGGACGCAGCCGCCACCCGGCGCATTGCTTCGCATCAGTCCCGATCATTTTGCGGTTGTCAGGCCCATGAACCTCAAGCAGCTCGAATATTTCGTGCAGGTGGCCGAGCTCGGCAGCTTCAGCAGGGCCGCGGTCGTTCTCGACATCGCGCAGCCTGCGCTCAGCCGCCAGGTGCGCAGCCTGGAGACCGAGCTCAATCAGCAACTGTTTCTCCGCAACGGCCGCGGCGTCGCGCTCACCGAAGCCGGCAAGCGGCTTTTCGACCATGGCGTCGCGGTGCTGCAGCTCGTCACGCACGCGCGCGAGGACCTCGAGGCCAGCCGCGACAAGCCGGTCGGGCAGGTGACCATCGGGCTGCCGCCGAGCTTCGGCCATCAGCTCACGCTGCCTCTGATCGACCGCTTCAGGAAGCAGCTTCCCGGGGCCAGGCTGGCCATCGTCGAGGGGCTGTCGACCCACATCGTCGAATGGGTCATGAGCGGTCGGATCGACATCGGTCTGGTCTACAACCCCGAAGCGCAGCCCGGGCTCGAGATCACGCCGCTGCTGGAGGAGGCCCTCGGTCTCGTAAGCCGTGCTCCCAAAGGCAGCAAGCGGCGGCGCTCGGCGCCACCCCTGCCGATGAAAGAGCTGCCGCGCTACCCCCTGATCGTGCCGGAGCGGGTCCATGCCATGCGCCGCCTGCTCGAGACGCAGGCGGCTCTGGCCGGCATCAAGCTCGACATCGCCTGGGAGGTGTCGAGCGTGCCGTCCATCATCGACCTGGTTCGCGCCGGCTACGGTCATGCGGTGCTCACCGGAAGCGGCGTGGCGGCATCGGCGCATTCCCAGGAACTGGTGATGCGCAGGCTGGTCGATCCGGCCCCGGTCAGCGTGCTGTGCCTGGCCGTCCCGGCCTCCAAGCGTCCGACGCCGCTGGCCCGACACACGCTGCAGCTGCTGACGGCGCTGATCCGCGAGCGTCCGGCCTGATTGCTTTGCACAGGACGCCTGGCCGAGGGCCATGCCGGATTGCTATAGCTGTTATAGGCGGCGAACGCTGGCGGCGCGGCGGCCAACCCGCCAGAGTGCGGCGATCGATCCCCCATTCAGGTCATGGCCGTGCAAACTGCGATCCCCTGGGCGATCCCCGACGCCGTCGCCGCCCTTGCACTGCTGGTGAAGCCGGCCGACCATCCGCAGGATGCGGCGGCCAAGGCTGCCGGACGCACAATATGGCGGGCCATTGAATCCGCCGCCCTTCGATAACATGGAGAGCCAATTGATCATCGACGTGCACGGCCACTACACCACGGCGCCGAAAGCGCTGGAGGATTGGCGCAACCGGCAGATTGCCGGCATCAACGATCCCTCGGTCAGGCCCCGGGCCAGCGAATTGAAGATCAGCGACGACGAACTGCGCGAAAGCATCGTCAACAACCAGCTCAAGAAGATGCAGGAACGCGGCAGCGACCTCACGATATTCAGCCCGCGCGCCAGCTTCATGGCGCACCATATCGGCGACTTCCAGGTTTCCTCGACCTGGGCCTCGATCTGCAACGAGCTCTGCGCGCGGGTCAGCCGGCTGTTTCCCGATCATTTCATCGGTGCGGCGATGCTGCCGCAGTCGCCGGGCGTCGATCCCAGGAGCTGTCTGCCGGAGCTCGAGAAGTGCGTCAGCGAGTACGGCTTCGTCGGCATCAACCTCAATCCCGATCCGTCGGGCGGACACTGGACCTCGCCGCCGCTGTCGGACCGGCACTGGTATCCGATCTATGAGAAGATGGTGGAACTCGACATTCCGGCGATGATCCACGTCTCCACCAGCTGCAACGCCTGCTTTCACACCACCGGCGCGCATTATCTGAACGCCGACACCACGGCCTTCATGCAGTGCCTGACCTCGGACCTGTTCAAGGATTTTCCGAAACTGAGATTCCTGATACCGCATGGCGGCGGCGCGGTGCCCTATCACTGGGGCCGTTTTCGCGGGCTGGCGCAGGAGCTGAAGAAGCCGCTGCTCAGGGATCATCTGCTGAAGAATATCTTCTTCGACACCTGCGTCTATCACCAGCCGGGCATCGACCTTCTGACCAAGGTCATCCCGGTCGAGAACATCCTGTTCGCCAGTGAAATGATCGGCGCGGTGCGCGGGATCGATCCCGAAACCGGTTTTCCCTATGACGACACCAGGCGCTACATCGAGGCCTCGGCCATCCTCAGCACCGAGGACAAGCACAGGGTTTACGAAGGCAATGCCCGGCGCGTGTTCCCGCGGCTGGACGCGGCGCTGAAGGCGAAGGGGAAGTAAGATGAGCGATCCGATCAACAACCTCGGCGTCGTCAAGCGCAACATCGTGCGCGCCGACAGGGCGGCGGTGGAAAAGATTGTCGCGCTACGGGGTAGCGACCATCCACGAAGCGATGGGCCGGGTCGGCCTGATGCATCCGGTGATACGGCCGATCTATCCGGCGGCGCGGGCCTGCGGCACCGCGGTCACCGTGCTGCTGCAGCCGGGCGACAACTGGATGATGCATGTGGCGGCCGAACAGCTGCAGCCGGGCGATGTCGTGGTGGCTGCCTGCACCGCCGAAAACACCGACGGCTTCTTCGGCGATCTGCTCGCGACCAGCTTCCGCGCCCGCGGGGCGGTGGGCCTGGTGATCGATGGCGGCGTGCGTGACGTCAGGGATCTGACCGAGATGCAATTCCCGGTGTTTTCCAGGGCGATCAGCGCCAAGGGCACGGTGAAGGCAACGCTCGGCTCGGTGAACATTCCGGTGGTCTGCGCCGGCGCGCTGGTCAATCCGGGCGACGCGGTGATCGCCGATGCCGACGGCGTCGTCGTGGTTCCCGCAGCCGTCGCGCAACGGGTCGCCGATGCGGCGGAAGCCCGCGAGGCCAACGAGAGCGAAAAGCGGGCCAGGCTGGCGGCCGGCGTGCTCGGCCTGGACATGTACAAGATGCGCGAGCCGCTCGAGAGGGCCGGCCTCAGATATATCGATTGATGGCGATGCCGGAATTCCACAAGACGCCCGGCTGGCTGGACTGGTACGCCGGTCCCACCAGGCCCCAATTCAAGGTGCCGGCCGGCGCGGTCGACGCGCACTGCCACGTGTTCGGTCCCGGCGCGGAGTTTCCGTTCGCGCCGGAACGCAAATACACGCCCTGCGACGCCTCGCGGCAGCAGCTCTACGCGCTGCGCGACCATCTCGGTTTTGCCCGCAACGTGGTGGTGCAGGCGACCTGCCATGGCGCCGACAATCGCGCCATGGTCGACGCGCTGATCCATTCCGGCGGAAGGGCGCGCGGCGTGGCGACCGTGCGGCGCAGCGTCAGCGATGCCGAACTCGAAGCGATGCATCGGGCCGGCGTGCGCGCCGTGCGCTTCAACTTCGTCAAGCGCCTGGTCGATTTCACTCCCAAGGAGGAGCTGGTCGAGATCGCCGGCCGCATCGCCAAACTGGGCTGGCATGTGGTGATCTATTTCGAGGCGGTGGATCTGCCCGAATTGTGGGATTTCTTCACCTCGCTGCCGACCGCGATCGTGGTCGACCATATGGGCCGCCCCGACGTCGGCAAACCGGTCGACGGCGCCTGAATTCGGGCTGTTCGTGAAATTCATGCGCGATCACCGCAACGTCTGGTCCAAGGTCAGTTGCCCGGAACGGCTGTCGCTCGCCGGTCCCCCCGCGCTGCACGGCGAGCGCCACGCCTACCGCGACGTGATTCCGTTTGCCCGCCGCATCGTCGAGACGTTTCCCGATCGCGTGCTGTGGGGCACCGACTGGCCGCATCCCAACCTGAAGGACCACATGCCCGACGACGGGCTGCTGGTCGACTTCATTCCGCACATCGCCACCACGCCCGAACTGCAACGCAACCTGCTGGTCGACAATCCGATGCGGCTGTACTGGCCGGAGCAGTGCGCATGACCCGGCTTCTCCTGGAGATCAACTGACGTGACCAAGACCATCAAAGTGGCGCTCGCCGGCGCCGGCGCCTTCGGCATCAAGCATCTCGACGGCATCAGGAACATCGACGGCGTCGAAGTAATATCGCTGGTCGGCCGCCAGCTCGATCCGACCAGGGAGGTCGCGGCCAAATACGGCATTGCCCATGTCTCGACCGACCTGGCCGACAGCCTGGCCATAAGGGAAATCGATGCCGTGATCCTGTGCACGCCCACCCAGATGCACGCGTCGCAATCCATCGCCTGCCTGAAGGCCGGCAAGCACGTGCAGGTCGAGATCCCGCTCGCCGATTCGCTGCGCGACGCGCAGGCCGTCGTCGAGCTGCAGAAGGCGGCCGGTCTGGTGGCGATGTGCGGCCATACGCGGCGGTTCAACCCCAGCCATCAATGGGTCCATCGCAAGATCGTTGCCGGGGACCTCAACCTGCAGCAGATGGACGTGCAGACGTTCTTCTTCCGCCGCTCCAACATCAACGCGCTCGGGCAGCCGCGCAGCTGGACCGACCACCTGTTGTGGCATCATGCGGCGCATACCGTGGACCTGTTCGCCTACCAGGCCCGCTCGCCGATCGTGAAGGCGAACGCGATTCAGGGCCCGATTCATCCGACGCTCGGCATCGCCATGGACATGTCGATCCAGCTCAAGGCGGCGAGCGGCGCGATCTGCACGCTCAGCCTGTCGTTCAACAATGACGGCCCGCTCGGCACGTTCTTCCGCTACATCGGCGACAACGGCACCTTCATCGCGCGCTATGACGACCTGTTCAACGGCAAGGACGAGAAGATCGACGTGTCCGGGGTCGATGTCTCGATGAACGGGATCGAGCTGCAGGATCGCGAATTCTTCGCGGCGATCCGGGAAGGCCGCGAACCGAACGCCAGCGTCGCCCAGGTGCTGCCCTGCTATCAGGTGCTGCACCAACTGGAGCAGCAGCTGCAAACCTGAACCTGCGATTTTGAAGTTCGAATTGTTTCGGTCCGTGGAAAAGATCAGTTCCAATTGTCGTTCCGGGGCGCGGGTGACGCGCGATAGCGTGGCACCAGCGAGCCCCGGAATCCATAACCACCGCAGGGGCCATGGATTCCGGGCCTGCACTCCACGGCCTTCAGTGCACCGTCAGTTCCAGGGTCAGCGGGCTTCGGAATGTCGAGGACGGCATCCACGCCAGTTGCTCCTGCACCCGGCGATATTCCGGCACGATTTTGTGGAATTCGTCGAACGCGATTTTGATGGCCAGCCGGGCGATGGCGCTGCCGAGGCAGGCGTGGACGCCGCCGCCGAAGCCGAGATGGCCGCGCGGCTTGCGGCCGATATCGTAGACGTCCGCGTTGGGGTACTGGCGCTCGTCGCGGTTGCCGGAGCCATAGGCAAGGCAGACGAAGTCGCCGGCGCGCATGGTCTGGCCGTGCAGGGTCACGTCCTGCCGGATGCAGCGCCGGAAGCGCTGCGCCGAGGTATTGAAGCGCAGCGATTCCTCCACCGCGTCCGGCAGCAGTGCCGGGTTGGCGACGGTGGCGCGGCGCGCATCGCCGTGGTCGGCCAGATTGAGCGCCAGCATGCTCATGAAGCCGCCGAGCGACTCGATGCCCGCCATGATCAGCGTCGTGGTGGTGAGCAGCACTTCGCGCTCGTCGAGCCGGTCGCCGTCGATCTCGGCGGTGCTGAAGTGGGAGATCAGGTCGTTCATCGGCCGTGCGCGGCGCTCGGCGATGATCGCCGGCGGCGTAGTCCTGCATCCAGTTGTAGGCGGCGATATGCTCCGGCCCCTTGGCGCGGGTGCGCGGATCGCTCTGCACCATCAGCACCGCCTTGTCGCGCACGGTCTGCTCGTCGCCGAGCGGCAGGCCGAGGGCGGCGAACAGCACGCGCACCGTGAACTTGGACGAAAAGTCGCGGATGAAGTCGAACCGCGTTTGCGCCCTGCAGCGCCCCGGCCGCGCTCGCGGGCGATGTCGCGGATCGGATCGGCCAGGCTCTCGAGGTTGCGCTTCATGAAGGCGTGCTGGACCAGGCCCCGCAGCCGGTCATGGCGCGGCGGGTCGGTGGTGCCGAGCGTCGCGCCGGCGCGGTTGGGCAATTCGGTCATCAGGTTGCCCTGCGCGGAGGAATAGACCTGCCATTTGGAGCCGGCGGATACGATGTCCGCATAGCGCGACAGCACCCACATCTGCGCCTGCGGGCTCCAGAAGCAGGGCAATTCGTCGCGCAATATCTTGTAGGACGGGAACGGGTCGGCATCGATCGCCGGCGAATACGGGTCGAAGCTGAACATCGGCTGGCTCCTCTCCTGCGACAGAGCGGGGCTGCGACGGCTCCGTCTTTTTTGTCATCCTAGCTGGAGGCCGGGCCAGGCGTGATGCACGAACCATGGCACAAACTTGCACTTTTCCGACATTCTGGGCAGGCTGGCGCGATGGCGAGATCTGCCAGGAAAGCATCGATTCCCGCGTTCGCGCTGTATGGCGAAGCGTTCGGGGCGCCCGCCGACATGCTGCATGTCGAGGCGATCCAGGCGCGCAGCCGGCTTTACAGCTGGGAGATCGACGCGCACACCCATCACGGCCTGCACCAGATCCTGTGGGTGGCGTCGGGACCGGCGGAGATCGCGCTCGACGAGACGCGGGAAAAATGCCGGGGACCGGTGGCGATCGTCATACCGTCCGGGGTGGTGCACGCTTTCCGCTTTTCGCCCGATACCGACGGACGCGTGCTCACCTTCAACCCGGGCGCCATGGTCGAGGGGGATGTGCCGGCCACCGGGCAGGCCCTGCGCGACCTGTTCGCCGGACCACGGGTGCTGCATTTCGAGAGCGGCGGCGCCGCCAGCCGCCGCATCGGGACGCTTTTCGAGGACCTCGCCGAGGAGTTCGCCTCGGCGGATGCGACCGGCTCGCCGGTGCCGTTGTGGCTGGCGCGCGCGATCATCTGGCGGCTGGCGCGGCAGGGCGCGATGCTGCTGCGCCGCGCCCGCGGCGGCGGCCATGCGCTGTTTACCCGCTTCATGGTCCTGGTCGAGGCGCACCATCGCGAGCACTGGCCTGTCGCCCGCTACGCCGACGAATTGGGGCTGGCGCCGGAACGGCTCAACCGGCTGACCCGGGCCGAGACCGGCAAGACCGCGCTCGATCTCGTTCATGCGCGGCTGGCGCGCGAGGCCTGTCGGCGCCTGACCTATGTCGCGGCGCCGATCTCGAAGCTCGCCTTTGAACTCGGCTTTGAGGATCCGGCCTATTTCTGCCGGTTCTTCAAGCGGCACACCGGCCGCAACCCGCGCGACTACCGGCGGGCGATGGCCGGGGACGCCGCCGGCCTGAGGCCGGCAGGCTGCGGCCGCGGCGGCGAGGGCGGGCGCCACCACGATCTCGAGCTGCTGGCGCAGCCAGCGATGCATCGGGTCGGCGTGGTGGCGAAGGTGCCAGATCATGTACATCGGCATCGGCGGGCAATCCACCGGCACCGGCGCGGTGTCGAAGCCGCGCAGCATGTGCGCGCGCAGCAAACTCGGCAGCGTGGCGATGGACGAGCTGCCGCGAAGAAACGGGCCGATGCCGGCGAAACCCGGCACCTGGACGACAAAGCGGCGTTTCACGCCGCGTTCGGCCAGCACCTCGTCGATGTCGAGTTCGCGGCGCGGCTCGTACAGCACCGTGACATGTTCCGCGGCCAGATATTCCTCCGCGGTGCGCGGCGCCTGGCGCTGGCTCGCATCGTAGAACACGCAATAGCGGTCCTCGAACAGGCGCTTCTGCAGGATGTCGCTGCCCTCGGGCGGGCGCGGGCTGACGACGAGCTGGCAATGCTCGTCGCGCAGCATCTCGACCGTCGGCACGCCGGAGCGGATCACACGCAGCGCCAGGCGCGGGGCCTGCGCGCGGAGGTAACGCAGCAGGGACGGCAGCAAGAGATCGCGCTGCAGGTCGTTGGCCGCGATCGTGAACAGCATCGACAGGCCTGCCGGATCGAAACCGGCGGCGGCCGAGAAGCTGCGCATCTGGTCGAGCAGTCCGCGGGCGCGGATGGCCAGCGCCTGGGCGTGGGCGGTCGGCACGATGCCGCGCCCCGACTTCACGAACAGCGGGTCGCCGACGATGCCCCGCAGCTTGTCGAGCAGGTGGCTGACCGCCGACTGGGTGACGTCCAGCCGTTGCGCCGCCCGGGTGATCGAGCCTTCCTCGATCACCGCCAGCAGCAGCTGCAGCAGGTGGCCGTCGAGGTCCAAATGATCGAATTGGCTCATGGCAAGCATCAGGATCCCGGGATTTATCCGGCGGCGCGATGCCGGATACTGCCCGGATCGCTTGGCGCCGAACTTGATCCAGAACAAGTCGCGCACGCCGGCAAAAACGCCAGGGAGAACGCCATGCCCACCCCGAACGCCCGGCAGCCCGTGCCCGGCACGACCATTTTCGACGGCGAGCAGGCCCGCAAGGGATATGCGCTGAACAAGATGTGCTACTCGTTCAACGACGCGGCCAATCGCCGTGCCTTCGTCGAGAACGAGGAGGCCTACTGCGCCAGCTACGGCCTCAACCCCGAACAGCGCCAAGCCATCCGCAACCGCAACGTGCTGCAGCTGATCAGGGCCGGCGGCAACGCCTACTACCTGGCCAAATTCGCCGGCATCTTCGGATTGGACATGCAGGACATCGGCGCCCAGCAGACCGGCCTGACCAAGGATCAGTTCAGGGCCAAGCTGGCGGCGGCGGGGAGATAGGCCATGGCAACCATCGTCGGCACCATTACCACCTCGCACGTCCCCGCCATCGGCGGGGCCATCGCCAAGGGCCTGCAGGGCGACCCCTATTGGAAGCCGTTCTTCGACGGCTTCCCGCCGGTGCGGGAATGGCTCGCCCGCGTGAAACCGGACGTGATCGTCGTGGTCTACAACGATCACGGCTTGAATTTCTTCCTCGACAAGATGCCGACTTTTGCGGTCGGCGCAGCGCCGGAGTACCGCAATGCCGACGAGGGCTGGGGTATCCCGACGGTGCCGCCGTTCCAGGGCGACCCGGAGCTGTCATGGCACATCATCGATTCGCTGGTCGGCGAGGAATTCGATCTCACGACCTGCCAGGAGATGGTGGTCGACCACGCCTTCACATTGCCGATGGCGCTGTGCTGGCCCGACTTGAAGTGGCCGGTGCGCACCGTTCCGGTCTGCGTCAACACCGTGCAGGGACCATTGCCCTCGGCGGCGCGCTGCTACCGGCTCGGCCAGGCGATCGGGCGGGCGATCGCGTCATGGCCGGGGGACGAACGGGTGGTGGTGATGGGCACCGGCGGCCTCTCGCACCAGCTCGACGGCGAAAGAGCGGGCTTCATCAACAAGGATTTCGATCTGCAATTCATGGACAGCATGATCGGCAATCCGGCCTGGGCGACCCGATACTCGACCACCGAACTGGTCGAGCTTTCCGGCACGCAGGGCGTCGAGCTGCTCAACTGGATGGTCGCGCGCGGCACATTGCCGGAGAGGGTGCGCAAGCAGCACGCCAACTACCACATCCCGATCTCCAATACCGCCTCGGGGTTGATGGTGCTGGAGCCGCAAGGCTGAGGAACCCCGGTCAATGGCTGCGGCGGCGCTGTCTGCAGGCCGCCGTGCCATCAGGCGGGCGGTGAAGGCACTGTTGGCGGTTGCGGGTCGTGCGAAACCGCGACATGGTGCCGGGGCAAGCGAGGCCGTCGTGACGATCGCACTGGAAACCATCGGACTTGAAAAGCGCTTCGATGGGCTGGCCGTCACCCGGAATCTTTCGCTGCGTATCGAGGCCGGCGCACGCCATGCCCTGATCGGGCCGAACGGCGCGGGCAAAACCACGGTGATCAATCTCTTGAGCGGGGTGCTTCGCCCCAGCGCCGGCCGCATCGTGCTGGAGGGAAACGACATCACCGGCTTGCCGCCGCACCAGCGCGTCCGGCGCGGGCTGTCGCGGACCTTCCAGATCAATCAGCTCTATCCGGATCTGACGCCGCTGGAGACCATCGGGCTTGCGGTCTCCGAGCGCATGGGGAACGGCGGCGACTGGTGGCGCAGGATGGGAACGCGGGCCGACATCAACGCTGAAATCGCGCAAAGCCTCAAGCAATTCCACCTGCTCGACGTGATGAACCAGCCGACCGGGCGGCTGCCCTACGGCAAGCAGCGGCTGCTGGAAATCGCGCTGGCGATCGCGACCCGGCCGCGCGTGCTGCTGCTCGATGAACCCGCCGCCGGCGTTCCCGAAAGCGAGCGCCACGATATCCTCGCCGCGGTGGCGGCGCTGCCGCGCGACGTCACGGTCCTGCTGATCGAGCATGACATGGACCTGGTGTTCAGCTTTGCGGACAGGATTTCGGTGCTGGTGGCCGGGGCGCTGCTCGTGGAGGGACCGCCCGGCGAGGTGGCGCGCGATGCCCGGGTCAAGGCGGTGTATCTCGGCGAGGCGGATGCGCCCGCGGCGTGAGCGCGCCAGGCGCTCACGGCTCCTTCGAATCCATCAGCACGAACAGGATGCGGCAGGGTTGCGTGCCGTGATTGACCCAGCCGTGGTTGGTCGCCTGCTGCACGATCACGTCGCCCTGCTTCAGATGGACCGAGGTGTCGTCCAGCATCATGTCGATCTCGCCGGAGAGTATCACGGCGTAGTCCAGGGTGCGGGTGCGATGCATCATCGGATGTTTGACCGCAATGCCCTTTGCCGGAGGGTGGGCGACACCCTTCATGATCATCCCTGGCGGCAATCCGGCCTCGGTCGCGGCATCGAGCGGCGCGAACTCCACCAGGCGAAATTTCGTCCCGTTATCCGGTGGCGACACGCCGACCGGCCGATCGGCGCTATCCTCCCTGGACAGGCTCGGCGGCGTGCTGTCGGTGATCCAGAAGTTCGTCGACGAAATCACCGGACTATCCTGCTTCAAGGGGATGCGGCTGTCGAACAGAACCACCGCATGATTGTTTTGATCGAGTCCGGTCACGACCCTGCGAACGTCGTCGGCCAGCGCGCCGGAATTGATCAGGACCGTTGCCGCGGCCAGGGAAAACAGGACACTTCGGCACATTTCCATCCCCCTGCGGACCATTTTCAATTGGGCCTGCGACATGCAGGCGTTGCCCGAACGATGCTACAGCAACTTTTTCAGCGCCGGAAGAGACCGCGCGCCGGCGGGGGGATCTGGTACATTGCATCTCGCCGATGCAATGCGGTTGCCGGATCAGCTTGCTCGGCGGTTGGCACCAAGCTGCCAATTCAGCGCGCCGGTCGAAAGCCAGACAGGCCGAACCTCGATCAGGGCCCGATCGGGTCGTTGCAAGGCATAAATCGTCGCATCACGATTTGTCCAAGAGCTCCCGCACCCTTCGCGCCAGCATCACCTGGGTTATCGGCTTCTGCAGCAGCGAAACCCCGGGATCCAGCCGGCCCTGATGCACGATGGCGTTGCGGGAATAGCCGGTCATATACAGCACCCTGATCGAGGGCTGGCGAGCCAGCAGTTCCTCGGCCAGCCGACGGCCGTTCATGCCGGGCATCACGATGTCGGTGAGAAGCAGATCGATCTGGAACGGCTTGCTGTCGAACAAGGCGAGCGCCGATGCCGCATCCGGAGTTTCATGGACGTCGTAGTTGAGGTCCCGCAGCGTCTCCACCAGATAGGATCTGACTTCGGGCTCATCCTCGGCAACGAGGATGGTCTCGCTGCCGCGGCTGCCGATCACCTTGAGGTCGGTTTCCTCAGCGGCGATGGAAGCGGTCCTGGCCCTCGGCAGATAAAGCTTGATCGTGGTACCCTCGCCCACCTCGCTGTAGATCTTGACGTGCCCTCCGGACTGCTTGACGAAGCCGTATACCTGGCTGAGCCCGAGACCGGTACCTTGCCCCGGCTCCTTGGTCGTGAAGAACGGATCGAAGGCCTTTTGCTGTACGTCCTTCGACATCCCCGGCCCGTTGTCGGTCACCGCAACCTGAACATACTGGCCGACGGCAATTCCGGCGTTTTGCTGCGAGTAGGTTTCGTCAATGAATGCGTTGCTGGTTTCGATCGTCAGCTTGCCCTCATCGGCCATGGCATCCTTTGCATTGACCACAAGATTGAGGATCGCCGCTTCCATCTGGCCGGGGTCCACCTCCACCAGCCAGATGCCCGCGCCGCCGACGATTTCAAGATCGATGTTTTCTCCCAGCGTCCTCCTGAAGAAGTCGGACATTCCGCGCAGCAGCTGGTTCACGTTGGTCGTCTTGGGGTCGAGGGGTTGACGCCGGGCAAAGGCCAGCAGCCGGTGGGTGAGGGTCGCGGCCCGCTGCGCTCCACCTGAAGCGCTGGCGATCACCCGCGCCAGCCGGTCACGCGCGCCGTCATTCCAGGAACCCAGCGTGCGATCGGCAATTTCCAGGTTGCCGATGATGATGGTCAAAAGGTTGTTGAAATCGTGCGCCACGCCACCGGTCAGTTGTCCGACGGCTTCCATCTTTTGCGACTGCCGCAGCATCTCTTCCGCCTCACGCCGGTAGCGGCCTTCCTGTTCCAGGGCGGCTTCCGCCTGCCGCAGCCGCGCCGGCGACGGTATCGCCAGAAACTGCGGCAGCAGCGGCCAGAGGATGGCCGCGGTGATGATGGAGGCCACGGCCGTGAGCGCCTTCACCATTCCTTCGATCCCGTAGATCGGTATCCACAGGGTGACAATGGACAGGACGTGGGTCAGGCCGCAGGCCATGATGAAAATGGCAAAGGCCCAGAACAGCCAGCCGAAATCGACGTCGGGCCGTTTCGAGACAAAAATGGAAAGCGCGGCGGGAATTGAAAAATAGGCCGCCGCGATCAATGCGTCGGAGGTGACGTGCAGCCAGATAAGTTCCGGTTCCCAGAGCAGGCAGAGGCCATGGGGGGAAAACATCGAGGAGTCGAGTAGCCGTTCGAAGAAAGCCCACATGCTGCAATCTCGTTAATCTGCCAACAAGGAATAAATCGACGGTCTGCAGGCTGGTCAAGTGCGCGGCCGCGGCCGCGCGATCGAAAACGACCCGAACGGCTGCGGCCGATGTTGCGCGGAGGTCATCTTCATGCCGGCAGGTCGATCGGCCCGGCGAGACCGCGGCACTCAACGGCCTTGCAGCCTTTCGGCTGCGCCGCCCGCGATGCCTTCATCGGGAGGGTCATTGATGGATTGGAGCGCTGCCCGCCCGAGGCGAGATCCGGATGATATCTGGCTCAATACTTCCGTTTTGGCAGCGCGCATGACGAGTGCCGGCGGCGGTTCCATTCGGAATCAAGGATATGAGCGCCGCCAGCGCTCGGAGGCATGTTCGGTCTCCCTCCTGTTTTGAAGACGCAGTATTTTCGAGTCATGGGGGCGCGGCGGCTGCACATATCGGCTTTTGCAAATGGAGATCCCGCTCTCGCTGCGGGGGATGAGCGCCGCCCGTGGCAATGCGGCGCGTTCGATTCCCCCCGAGGCGGATACCAGGCCGTGGCAACAGCCGGTCGCCGCTGAAGGCGCCGACCAGACCGACGAGCGGATCACCTGTCGATCCGAAGCCGCCGCCTTCCATCACCCGGCCTGCGAACCAGCCGGCGATGATTTCGACAATGCTGCTAACGAGAAGAGCCTGATGGACGTCTGCATGACGTCGCCTTTCGCCGAGGTTGCGGCCCGGCTACCCCCTAGCTGAGGCCGGGCGGCCATGCTTTGATATCCGAGGAGTGCAATCGAGGTGGCGCCCGACCGTCTCGCGGGATAGTTTGGAATATTCATTGTGACCGACCGTGTTGCGCACGATCCCCAGCAGGTCATTGCTGAACTCCGGCGCAGGCTGGAGGAGTCGATTGCGCAGCAGAGCGCGACCGCCGACGTGCTCAAGGTCATCAGCCGCTCGAGCTTCGATCTCCAGGCCGTTCTCGAAACGCTGATCAAGTCCGCCGTCGAGCTCAGCGGTGCCAATCGGGGCTCGATCTTCCTTCGCGAAGGCGAGGTCTTTCCGCTGAAGGCGGCGTCGAGCACCACGCCCGAGTTCCTGCAATATTGGGCGGCGAATCCGCCACGGGCGGGCCGCGGTTCTGCCACTTCGCGGGTTATCGGATCCGGAAAGGTCGAAGTCATTGCCGATGTCCTCGACGATCCGGACATGACAATGCCCGCGAATTCATTGAACAGGATTCGCGCGACGCTGGGCGTGCCGATGCTCAGGGACAACAGGGTCGAAGGCGTGCTGGTGCTGACGCGGCCCGAGCCCGGCCCGTTCAGCAAAGGCCAGATCGACCTGGTGCAGACCTTTGCCGACCAGGCGATGATTGCGATCGAAAACGCCCGCCTGTTCGACGAGGTCCAGGCCAGGACCGCCGACCTGCAGGAATCGCTGCGGCACCAGACCGCGACCTCCGAGGTGTTGCAGGTCATCAGCCGCTCGCGCGGTGAGCTCGATCCCGTGTTCCAGACGATCCTGGCCAGCGCGACCGGCATCTGCGAGGCCCAATTCGGCAACTTGTTTGTTCTCCAGGACGACGGCGGCCTGCGCTGCGCGTCGGTGTTCAACCTGCCGGCGGCCTTCGCCGAAACGTTTTCACGGCATCCGGCGATCTACCCGCCGCCGATCGACCCGCTGGGGCGTCTGGTGGCGACCCGGCGGCTTGTTCATGTCGTCGATGTCAGGCAGGAGCCGGCCTACCTGACCGGTTTCCCGTCGATCGTGGAACTCGTCCAGCTCGGCGGCGCCAGGACGATCCTGCTGGTGCCGATGTTGAAAGAAGACAGGCTTGTCGGTGTGATCGCGATTTTCCGGCAGGCCGTTCAGGCGTTTTCCGACAAGCAGATCGATCTGGTGGCGAGCTTCGCCAGTCAGGCCGTGATTGCCGTCGAAAATGCCCGCCTGCTCAACGAACTGCGCGAGCGCACCGACGACCTGAGCGAATCCCTGCAACAGCAGACCGCGACCGCCGACGTGCTCAAGGTGATCAGCCGCTCGGCATTCGATCTGCAGGCCGTGCTGGATACCCTGGTCGAATCGGCCTTGCGATTGTGCAATTCGGATGAGGGAACGATTTGGCAGCCGCGGCAAGGCCGCTTCGTCCTGACCGCGAGCTCGGGGCTGCCGCCGGGAAAAAAACAATATCTCGAGAGCATCTCGTTCGAGCCCGGGAGCACCGGCCCCGGAGGGCGAGCCCTGTCGGCCGGCAAGACATTGCATATCGACGACGTGCTGGCTGACCCAACCTATCCCTTTTCCGGCGATACCGATCCGGCGAGGACCAGGCTGTATGTCCCGCTGCTGCGCGGCAAAGATGCGATCGGCATCTTCATCCTGTCGCGCCGCGAGATCCGGCCGTTCGGCGACAAGCAGATCGAACTGGTGCAGACTTTTGCCGACCAGGCCGTGATCGCCATAGAGAACGTCCGGCTGTTCGACCAGGTGCAGACGCGCACCCAACAGCTTGCCGCGTCGCTCGACGAACTGCGCACCGCGCAGGATCGCCTGGTCCAGACCGAAAAGCTGGCTTCGCTCGGCCAGCTCACCGCCGGCATCGCCCACGAGATCAAGAACCCGCTGAACTTCGTCAATAATTTCGCGGCGCTCTCGGCCGAACTGGTCGGGGAGATCAACGACGTGCTGGCGAAGACGCCGCTCGACACCGCAACGCGGGAGGAACTCGGCGAACTGGCGCGGATGCTGACGGGCAACCTCGAAAAAGTGGTTCAGCACGGCAAGCGCGCCGATTCCATCGTGAAGAACATGCTGCAGCACTCGCGCGAAGGCTCCGGCGAGCATCGTCCTGCCGACATCAATGCGATGGTGGAGGAAGGTCTGAACCTGGCCTATCACGGTGCCCGGGCGGAAAAGACCGGCTTCAGCGTCGCTCTGCAGCGCGACTTCGATCCGTCCGCCGGTATCGTTGACGTCTATCCGCAGGAGATCACGCGGGTGCTGCTCAATCTGATCTCGAACGGGTTTTACGCCACGGCAAAACGCAAGCTCGAAGCCGGGGACGGCTTCGAGCCGATGCTGACCGTCGCGACCAGGAACCTCGGAGACAAGGTTGAAATCCGTGTTCGCGACAACGGGACCGGCATTCCCGAAGAGGTCAAGGCGAAAATATTCAATCCGTTTTTCACCACCAAGCCCTCAGGCGAAGGCACCGGACTGGGCCTGTCGATGAGCCACGACATCATCGTCAAACAACACGGCGGCCGCATCGATGTGGAGACCGAACCCGGACTCTTCACCGAGTTCAAGATCGTATTGCCGCGGGCGAGACGAAGTTGACCCACGCCACGCATTTCACCGGCTGGACCCGGTGATTTGCCGCATCCAGTTGCCAATATTCGCGTTTTCATCGGGAACCGCTCCCGCTCCGATCGCTCGACAAGCGTGTCGGCCGCGCAATGAGCACTTTGTCGGCGCCGGCGAAGCAGCTAGACAGTCGAAACTGGCGGCGTGTCCGCGACGCGTCCTGGAGGGCCGGCTCAGATGGCTGAATCGAACATGACGGAAACCGCGGTAGACGAGTTCGAGCACAAGCTGCGCAAGCTCATCAAGCGCGCCAAGAAGCAGCGCGGGCTGCTCTGGCCTTCGGTCATTACCAAGCTCGAGCTCGTCCGCGCCGATGTCCGTTCCATGATCAAGGTCTATGACTCCGGGCCGAAATAGCATCGCTGCCAGCCTCCATGCGCGCCGCATCGTGAGCCGCCATCAAGTTTCCAGGTCTTGAAAGCGATGCCGATGAGAGGTCGCCGGCGTCATTGCATGGGGCTTCACCTGGCCTTGCGCTGGCTGGCCGCCAGCTCGGAAATGGCGCGGGCGACCAGGCGGGCGGCGTCGGTGGCCGGGCGGTGCGAGCTCAGCGACATCCATGTGGTCTGAAAGATCGCCGGGCGCACCAGAAGCGTGGCGCTGAGTTCGCCGGAGGCGATCTCGCGCGCGAACACATGCCGGGGCGAGATGGTGGCGAGGTCGGAGGCCAGGATCACCTCTTTTATCAAGGGGGTCGAGCCGGCCTCGAAGGCGATATTCAGCTCGAACTGCTGCGCGGCCGCCAGACCGGTCAAGGCGCTGGTCAGGCTGTTCGGCCGCACCGGCATCGCCAGCGCGACCTCGGCAAGGCCGCGCACCGCGAGCTCGCGGCGACGCGCCAGCGGATGGTCGCCGCGCGCGATCAGGTGCATCTCGGAACGCGCCAGCGCTTCGGCATTGGCGACCCGGCCGCGGCGATAGCGGTTGTAGAGCGCGATCTCGACGCGGCCGGCCGCCAGCCATTCCTCGACCTGGCCGCTATAGGCTTCCAGCGCGCGCAGGCGGATCCGGGGATGGGTGGTGCGAAGCTGGCCGGCGATCGCGGCGATCAGGCCGCGCGAGGCGACCGGCACCACGCCGAGCGTCACCTCGCCCTGCGGCTGCGCCCGCTCGTTCCTTGCCGCATCCTCGAACGCCGCGGCCTCGGCGATCAGCGCCCGGGCCCGCGGCAGCATGCGTTCGCCGAGTTCGGTCAGCACCACGCCGCGCCCGGTGCGGTGGAACAGCCGTCCGTCGATCATCCGCTCCAGCGCCGCGACCTGGCGGCTGAGCGCCGACTGCGCCAGCCCGGCAATGGCGGCGGTGCGGGCATAGCTGCCATTGGCCGCGACCTCCGCGAAGGTTTTCAGGAGCCTGAGGTCCATGCTGCGCCGAAGCCCTCCGCCCCGATATGCTGATCTGGCATTTCTGAATTATCTGACGTGATCTTACAGCATGGCCGGCGGCATGCCTAGGATGCCGCCATGAACACGACATCCGCCGCCCCCGCTACTTCCCCGGCTGCCGCCGCGCAGGGCCCGCTGGCGGGCCTGCGCATCCTCGACATCTCGACGGTGATCGCCGGGCCGTTCGCTTCCACGCTGCTCGCCGACCTCGGCGCCGACGTGCTCAAGGTCGAGATGCCGGTGACCGGCGACGCCTTGCGCCGGCTGGCGCCGCACAAGCAGGGCGTTCCCTTGTGGTGGAAGGTGACCAACCGCAACAAGAAGGGCGTCACCCTCGATCTGCGCCAGCCCGAGGGCAAGGCGCTGCTCGGCCGCCTGGTCGCCGGATACGACGTGCTGGTGGAGAATTTCCGCACCGGCACGCTCGACGAATGGGGCATCACCCGGGCCTGGCTGCAGGACATCAATCCCCGGCTGACGATTCTGCGGGTCACCGGCTTCGGCCAGACCGGGCCCTATCGCAAAAATCCCGGCTTTGCGCGGGTGTTCGAAGCCATGAGCGGGTTTACCCGGATGTGCGGCGAGGAGGGCGGCACGCCGCTGCATCTCGGTTATCCGATCTCGGACCCGATCGGCGGGCTGTTCGGCGCCATCGGCATTCTGGCCGAGCTCTATCGGCTGAAGAACGAACCCGCCGCCCGCGGACAGGAGATCGACTGCTCGGTGACCGAAGCGATGCTGCGCACCCTCGAATTCCTGGCCATCGAACACGACCAGAACGGCGCGATCCGCACCGCGACCGGCAACCGCAGCCAGTACGCCGCGCCCGGCAATGTCTATGCGACTGCCGACGGCAAATGGGCGTCGATTGCGGCCTCGACCCAAAGCATCTTCGAGCGGTTCTGCGCGGCGCTTGGGCTCGAGCATCTGCTGACGGATCCGCGCTTCATCGACAATCCGTCGCGGGTGAGGAACTGGCAGGCGATCGACGCGATCGTGGCCGAGGCGATCGGCCGCCTGACGCTGGAAGAACTGCGCAGCCGCCTGCATGCCCATGAGGTCGGGTTCTCGCCGATCTACGACGCCTCGGATATTTTCGCCGACCCGCACTTCATCGCGCGCCAGGCCATCGTGACGGTCGCCGACGACGAATTGGGCGATATTCGCATGCAATGCGTGGTGCCGCGCTTTTCCGAGACCGCGGTCGCGGTGCGCTCGGCCGGGCCCTCGCTCGGCCAGCACAATGACGAGGCCTATGGCGCGCTTGGGCTCAGCCCAGAGGAAATCGAACGGTTGCGCGCCGCAGGGATCATCTGACCCGGAGAATGCCGATGCGGCGCCTGTTGATCGCGGTGATGGCGGCCCTGCTGGCCATGACGAACGCGCATGGCGCGGAGTTCACCCGGATCGTGGTCGGGTTTCCACCGGGTCAGGCGACCGATCTGGTGGCGCGGCTGCTGGCCGACCGTCTCGCCCCCAGGCTTGGCGAGTCCGTGATCGTCGAAAACCGGCCGGGGCAGGGCGGCAGCATCGCGCTCGCCTCGCTGTCGCAGTCGCCCCCCGACGGCCGCACCTTGGTGCTGGCGCCGCTGGCCTCGCTGGTCGTCAACCCGCATCTGTACAAGACCGTCGGCTACGACACCTTCAAGGACCTGGCGCCGGTGGCGCTGGTCGCCGACCTGCCGCTGTTGCTGGTGGTCAATCCCGCGCTGCCGGTCAAGACGGTGGCCGAACTGATCGCCTACGCCAAGGCGCATCCCGACAAGCTGGCGAATCCCTCTTCCGGCAACGGCACGCTGTCGCATCTCGGCATGGAAGTCTTCAAGCAGCGCGCCGGCGTCAGCATCCTGCACGTGCCCTACCGCGGCAGCGTGCCGGCGATGGTCGACCTGATGGCCGGCGTGGTCGACGTCGCCATGGATACGGTCGCGGTCACCGAGCCGTTCATTCGCGCCGGCCAGTTGCGGCTGATCGCCAGTGCCTATTCGAAGCGGGTGGCGGCATTTCCGGATACCCCGACGGTGGCCGAAGCGGGGTTTCCCGACATCGACCTGTCGGCCTGGCTCGGCATCGTGGTGGCCGCCGCCACGCCGAAAGCGCGCATCGACCAGTTGGGCGCCGCCATCAACCAGATCGTGCAGTCGCCCGACATCGTCGCGAAGTTCACCGCGCTCGGAGCCATTCCGCGCGCGCTGGGGCCAGCCGAGTTCGGCGCCTTCCTGACAAGCGAAGACGCGCGCTGGAGCGCGGTGGTGAAGACCTCGGGCATCAAGATAGAGTAGCGGCGGCTGATTGGAGCGTTGTCGAGCGAACCGCGTTGCCGTGCTTCGCAATGCCGGACAGATGTGCAGGTGATTTGCCCGGCGGGTTGTCTAAAACCCGAAGAACCTGGCGCGCAGCGCGTCCTCGTATTTGGCCTTGGCTTTCAGGACGGCGTTGCGCATCTCGTCCTCGTCGAAATGCGCCTGCTCCCACTGGTCGATCTCGGCCACCGAATGATTGACCGAGGCCAGCGCCTCCTCCTTGCGAATGGCGGATATCCAGCTCTCCACTGCGCTCTTGTAGGCCGCCTGCAACGCGTCCAGTTCGGGATGCTCACCGCTCATGCAAAACCCCCATGTAAGACCCGATCCTGACCCGCGCCCGGGCGCTTTCTGGCGCGGTGGCGGCCGGTTCGCTTCAAGAAGCCTTCCGCTTATAGGGTTGCCAAATGAACAAACGACGACATCGCCGGGATTCGACCCCGCAACCGGCTCATTTTCGGAAAATTGGTCAGCAGCGCCGGCGTCATGCCCGGTGGCAAAGGCGAGCAGGACCGCTCAGGACTGGCGAAAACCCATGCGGAAGGCGCCCCAGTGGCGGCCGCGGACATGAAATCGGCGACGACAGGTCCTTCATCAGGACGAACTGGCCGCCGCCCATGTCGCGCCGGTAGGTTTGCAGCAGGAACGGCTTGGTATTGGCCGCCACCTTGCGCACCGCGCGATCGTCGAACAGCCGCCGGTTGCGGCAATTGGCGTTGTTCCAGACCGGATCGGGTCCCTGCGGTAGCCGGTAGTTCGGATTGTGGGTCGGCAGATATCCGCCCTTGGCCCAGGCGACGCAAAAGACGATTCGGGGATCGACCTTCTGGATCGGATCCTGAATCGGCGGCAGGATCCGGTCGGTGAGCGCGACATAGTCGGTGAGGTACTGCTTGGGATCGGTGCCGGGAATTTCGCGATATTTCTCGTCCATCAATTGATCGAGCCGGATGTCGCCGCGCTCGATCGCGCTCTCGAACGCCTCGGAGATCTGCCTGGCGGTCTCGATCACGATGCGGATCAACGGTGCATCCGAGGTCTCCACCCCGCTGCTGGCGATCAGCTCGATCAACCCCTCGGAGAGCTCGAGCAGCTTGGCGACCCTGTCATCGGCCAGTTTCAGGTCGGTCGAAGACAGATCGACGCCTCTGGCGAGATTGCCGAGTTCGTCGATCACCATGTCGCAGTGGGCGAGGTTGGAGGTCGCGGCCCTGGCCACGCCGTCGATTTCCCGGCCGACCGCCGTGAAACCGTCCTGCACGCGAACGATGATGCCCTGGATCTGCTGGGCGCCTTCGCCGGCGCTCTTGGCCCGCAGCGAGGCGTCGCCGCTGGCGCCGATCAGGTTGCCGATCTGGCCATCGAGATCGCGAACGGTATCGCCGATCAGCTGCGTCGCCCGGCGGGTCGCCTCGGCGAGGCTCTTGACCTCGCCGGCGACGACCGCAAAGCCCTTGCCCGCGGCGCCGGCGCGGGCCGCCTCGATGGTGGCGTTGAGGGCAAGCAGGTTGGTCTGCTTGGCGATTGCCTCGATCGACCCGGAGACCTTGGCGACCTGCGCCAGCGCCGTTCCGACCGCACCGAGGCGCTGTTCGATGCGGCCCACCGCCTCGATCAGCTCGGCAATATGTTGCACCGCGGTTTCCACCGCGGCGCGCGATTGCGCGATTTCGCCGACGGCGGCCGTGGTGGCCGACTGCACCGCCCGCGACGCGCCTGCGATATTGTGATTGGCGGAAACCATGGTCTCCGCGGTCTTTTGCAGCTGCCCGAACCGGTCGGACTGGCCGGACACGCGGCCGGCGACTTCCTGCAGATTGCCGGCCACGTCGGCAAGCTCGACGCCGAGGACGCCGATCCGGCCCGCAAGCCGATCGACCAGACGCTCGCTCTCGGACGGCACCGCAGCGGTGCGGTCCGGCGTCGCCGGCGGCATCGCGGTACTGCTTCGGGTCAACAAATCTGGCAAGGCAATATCACCTGTTGTCCGGGTCAAAGCTTGTAGGCGGTACGGAATCCACCCCAGTGCCGGCCGTTGACCCGGATCGGCACGTCGATCTCGCGCATCATGACGGTGTTGCCGTTGCCCATGTCGCGGGCATAGCTCTGGATCAGATAGGAGCGCAGATTGCGGCCGGCGGCGAGGCCCGCGGCATCGTTGAAGATCCGGCGGTTGCGGCAGTTGGCGGTGTTCCAGGCGACATCGCCGGGACGCTGCGGATGCGAGTAGATCCTGTTGTGCACCGGCAGGTAGCCGTTGCGGTCGATCATGGCGCAGAACGCCATCCGCGGGTCCCTGGCGAGAAACGCCTCCTGGAACGCCGGCAAGGCACGATCCGCCCAGTTCAGGACCCGGGTGCGGTACTGCTGCGGGTTGGTCCCCGCGATCTCGACGTAGTCGGTGTCGAACATGTCGTCGATCGAGATCGCGCCGCTGGCAACCGCATCCTCGAAAATCCTGGTCAGCGCGGTGCCCGCTTCCATGGCGCGGGTGATGAATTCGGTGTTCTCGTCGTGGAGAGACCACAGCCTGTCTTCGATCTTTTCGCTCAGCGCGGCGCCCGGCGCCTCGAACCGCGCTTGCGCGCCCGCGGCCGAACGCTCGCCGATGCGAATCCTGCAGGCGCCGATGCTCTCCAGCGTGGCATCGAGGCTCTGGTGCTGCGGCAGCCGTTCGGCATTGGGGCCGCCGATCAGGACGCCCTCCATCGATATCTCGTAGACCGCCGCGGTGACGGGACCGCGCAGGGTGCCAATCTCGATTTTGAGATTGCACGGCAGCGACTGGCGCTTGCGGCGGTCTTCGCGGTCGCCCTGGCGCAGCAGCACCGCGCAGCGCGACTTGAGCTTTTGCGCGAACATGGTGACGGCCTTGCCGGCCTTGGCGACGCTTTCGCCATGCGTTTCGGCCTCGCGGGTGGCGCTGTCGATCTCGGCGGCGCTGTCGCCGACCGAGACGATGAACTGCGAAGCGGTGGCCGCGTTGGTCGACATCTCGCTGGTGGTCTGGTTCTGCTCCGCCACCGCGCCGTTGACGACTTCGAATACCGGCCGGATCGCCTCGATCGCCTGCGAGATCCGGTGCACCGCATCGACCGAGCCGGCGGCGTCCTTCTGCAGCGCATCGATCTTTTTGCTGATTTCCTCGGTGGCGGTCTGGGTCTGCACCGCGAGCGCCTTGACCTCGGAAGCGACCACGGCGAAGCCGCGGCCGGCGGCGCCGGCCCGCGCCGCCTCGATGGTGGAATTGAGCGCCAGCAGCGTGGTCTGCCGGGCGATCTGCGCGATCAGGTTGACGACGGTGCTGATCGCGGCGGATGACTCGCGGAGGCGATCGACATTGAGGCTGGCCTCGCGGGCGGCGGCGCTGGCCAGGTCGGCGAGTTGGCTGGCATCACGCACCTGGGAGCCGATGCCCTGCGCCGAAAGGGTGAATTTGTCGGCGGCCTGCGAGAAGCCGGCCGCGGTCGACTGCGCGGCGCTGCTGCGTCCGGTCAGGGCGTCGGTGCGCTGGCGGATGGTGGAGAGCGTCGCCGCCGTCGCCTCGGCGCCGCCGGCGACCGAGTTGGCCGCGCGCTCGAGCTGCCGGATCATCGCGCCCAGTTCGAGCTCGAGCAATTCGAGGATTTCCCTGGCGGAATCGCCCTCCGCCGCGCTGGACGCATCGGCCTCGGCCGACGCGGGCGCCGGTTGCAGCGCAACGGCGGGCGCAGCCGGTTCCGGCAGTCGCTTTCGAAACAAACCGAACGCCATGGATCCACTCTCGGAACATGCAATGAGGGCGCCATACTCGCAGCTCTCCATGAAATCATGGTTAACGATTGCCTCATTCGCGGGCAGCTGCCACTACCTTGGTACCGGAATCTTCGCCAAATCTTTGATTTTACCGAACCTGCGGCCTATAACGCCGCGCTTTCCATCAATACGTCGCGGAGGAATCCGCAAGAGAGACCGCATGGCCGGACATTCCCAGTTCAAGAACATCATGCACCGCAAGGGCCGGCAGGATGCCCAGAAGTCGAAGCTGTTCAGCAAGCTGGCGCGGGAAATCACCGTCGCCGCCAAGATGGGCCAGCCCGACCCCGGCATGAACGCCCGGCTGCGCGCCGCGATCATCTCCGCCCGCCAGGAAAACATGTCGAAGGATTCGATCGAACGCGCGGTCAAGAAGGCCATCGGCGGCGAGGCGGAAAACTACGACGAGATCCGCTACGAGGGCTACGGCCCGGGCGGCGTCGCCGTGATCGTCGAGGCGCTGACCGACAACCGCAACCGCGCGGCCTCCGACATCCGCTCCTACTTCACCAAGTCCGGCGGCAATCTCGGCGAAACCGGCTCGGTCGCCTTCATGTTCGATCGCACCGGCATCATCGAATACGACGCCAGCGTCGCCTCCGATGATGCGATGCTGGAGGCGGCGATCGAGGCCGGCGCCGACGACGTGGTTTCCGGCGAGAACGGGCATGAGATCTATGCCTCGCCGGAAACCTTCCGCGACGTCGCCAAGGCGCTGGAGGCGAAATTCGGCGAAGCCCGCAAGTCGGCGCTGACCTGGAAGCCGCAGAACACCGTGCCGGTGGACGACGAGACCGGCGAGAAGCTTCTGAAGCTGATCGATCTGCTGAACGAACATGACGACGTGCAGAACGTCTACGCCAATTTCGAGGTCTCCGACGCGCTGGTCGCCAGGATGGGCGGCTAGCGAGATGTCCCGGACGCGGGGCGGCGCCCCTTCGGCGACGCGCCGCAGCACCGGGGCGCCATCCAGCCGGCTCTCGCTGGGTATGACGGCCTGTTTCTGTTTCGCCGGTCCGGCTCCGGCGCTATCACTATCCCATGACCTCAGCGCCGATTCGCCACCCCGTCCGCATCCTTGGCATCGATCCGGGCCTGCGCCGCACCGGCTGGGGCGTGATCGAGATCGACGGCAACCGGCTGATCTTTGTCGCTTGCGGCTCGGTCGAGCCGCCCGAAGGCCTGCCGCTGGCGAGCCGCCTATTGGGGATCCATGAGGGGCTTGCCGCGGTGCTCGGCGATTTCCGCCCCGCCGAAGCCGCGGTCGAACAGACGTTCGTCAACAAGGACGGCGTCGCCACCCTGAAACTCGGCCAGGCCCGCGGCGTCGCGATGCTGGCGCCGGCGATGTTCGGGATATCGGTCGCCGAATACGCCCCCAACCAGGTCAAGAAAACCGTGGTCGGCGCCGGCCACGCCGACAAGAACCAGGTCATGGTGATGCTGAAAATCCTGCTGCCGAAGGCCGAGCCCAGATCCCCGGACGCTGCCGACGCGCTGGCGGTCGCGATCACCCATGCCCATCACCGCCAGAGCGCGGCGCTGCGGCTGAGGGTGGCCGGGATATGATCGGCAAGCTGAAAGGCGTGATCGACAGCTATGGCGAGGACTATGTGATCCTCGACGTCGGCGGCGTCGGCTACCAGGTGCATTGCTCGGCGCGGACGCTGCAGGCGCTGCCGTCGCCCGGCGCGGCCGCGGTACTGTCGATCGAAACCTATGTGCGCGAGGACCAGATCAGGCTGTTCGGCTTTCGCAGCGACATCGAGCGCGAATGGTTTCGGCTGCTGCAGACCGTGCAGGGCGTCGGCGCCAAGGTGGCGCTGGCGGTGCTCTCCACCCTGCCGCCGGCCGATCTCGCCAATGCCATCGCGCTGCGCGACAAGGCCGCGGTGACGCGGACCCCGGGCGTCGGCCCGAAGGTGGCCGAGCGCATCATCACCGAACTGAAGGACAAGGCGCCGGCCTTCGCCAGTGTCGATCCGGCGCTGGTGCACCTGTCCGGCGCGATCGATCACGACCAGGCGCCGCGTCCGGTCACCGACGCGATTTCGGCGCTGGTCAATCTCGGTTACGGTCAGCCGCAGGCCGCCGCCGCGATCGCCGGCGCCTCGCGCGTCGCCGGCGAAAATGCCGAGACCGCGCAGCTGATCCGGCTCGGGCTGAAGGAATTGGCGAAGTGAGCGGGCCAGCCGTTCTGCAAGGATGATGTCTGCCGCATGACCACGCCTTCCCGCATCGTCACCCCCGAGCGTCGCGCCGACGATATCGGCGACACCGCGCTGCGTCCGCAATTGCTGGCGGAATTCGTCGGCCAGGCCCAGGCGCGCGCCAACCTGGCGATCTTCATCGAGGCCGCCCGCAAGCGCAAGGAAGCGCTCGATCACGTGCTGTTCGTGGGTCCGCCCGGCCTCGGCAAGACCACGCTGGCGCAGATCGTCGCGCGCGAACTCGGCGTCGGCTTCCGCGCCACGTCCGGGCCCGTGATCGCCAAGGCCGGCGACCTCGCAGCCCTGCTGACCAACCTCGAAGAACGCGACGTGCTGTTCATCGACGAAATCCACCGCCTCAGCCCCGCGGTCGAGGAAGTGCTGTATCCGGCGATGGAGGATTTTCAGCTTGACCTGATGATCGGCGAGGGACCGGCGGCCCGCTCGGTCAAGATCGAGCTGGCGAAATTCACCCTGGTCGGCGCCACCACCCGCGCCGGGCTGTTGACCAATCCGCTGCGCGACCGCTTCGGCATTCCGGTGCGGCTGAATTTCTACACCGAGCAGGAACTGGAGAAGATCGTCACCCGCGGCGCGCGCGTGCTCCAGATCGGCATGACGCCGGACGGCGCCAACGAGATCGCGCGCCGCGCCCGCGGCACGCCGCGGATCGCCGGCCGGCTGCTGCGGCGGGTGCGCGATTTTGCCTCCGCGGCGGATGCCGACTCGATCGACCGCGCCATCGCCGATCACGCGCTGAGCGCGCTGGAGGTCGATGCCGCCGGCCTCGACGCCATGGACCGGCGCTATCTCACCACCATCGCGATGAATTACGGCGGCGGCCCGGTGGGCGTGGAAACCATGGCCGCGGCGCTGTCGGAGCCGCGCGATGCGATCGAGGACATCATCGAGCCGTTCCTGATCCAGTGCGGCTATCTGCAGCGCACGCCGCGCGGCCGGCTGTTGACCGCGCACGCCTTCCGGCATCTCGGCCTCGCCGAGCCGGCCCGCGATCCGGCGCAGTTCGGATTGTTCGGCGGCGGCGAGGGCGATGAAACTTCCTGATCTCGTTTGCGCGCCGCCCCCGATTGCGCAACGCGCCGGCAATTCGCACATGCGCATATGGAACGAGCCGCGGCGCTCGTGACAGTGCCCTCTCCCCTTGCGGGAGAGGGCATGAGAGATGCGAGCAACAAACTCTGCCGGGTGAGGGGTAGTGCTCTGCGTCGACCCCTCACCAGGCTGAGTCTGTTGCGGGCGTCATTGAGCCCTCTCCCGCAAGGGGAGAGGGCATAGCCACGGGGCGCCGCCGTTCCTCAAGCCACCTTGTGCGGCCCCAACGGCCGTGCCGTGTCGATCGCCGCAGCGCGCCCGACGCCGGCACGGTCGGCCGAACCTCAGCCCCTCAATGAACCAGCGTTTTTGCCGCGCCCAGCAGCACGCCGAGATCGTATTGCGCCTTGTACAGCGGTGAGACCTGCTTATCGAGGCCAAGCAGCGCAATCACGGCGGTCTGTGCCGAGCGCACCGAATATTCCACGGTGAACACCACGTCGTCGGGAATCTCGCAATACTGCCCGATGAAGGCGAGGTTGCTGGTGCCGGGAGGCTTGACCGGCGGCCGGTCGCCCTTGATCCGCGGCATGAACTGGCTGGTGATGTACGGCATCATGCAGGGAATGCAGTTCGAGGTCTTCAGGATCAGGTCCTTTTGCGCCTCGAAGCGCAGGTGACCGAGCAGCTCGGTCATCAGCTCCTCGCCGCTGCAATCCGACATCTTCTTGGCCACGAAGTTGCCGACCTGGTCGACGAACAGGCCATAGCCCCAGAACACCTTGATGTCGTCGGGCTGGCCGATGAAGTGCGGCTGGGCGGCCAGCACCACCGACATCAGCCAGTTCGAATCGACGAAGGTCACGAGGCCGCCGGTGCCGGCCTGGTTGCCGGTGAATTTCTCCATCAGGTCGAAGAAGGTCGGATCGCGCATCGTCACCGTGAACGACAGCCACTTCGATTCGTCGACCTTGCCGTTGAAGGCCGCAGGCCTGCCGAAGGCGGCATCCCTGGCGGCGAGCTGTTCCCACAGCGCCCAGGACCCGTCGGTATGGCCGTCCCTGCCGTGCAACACCGCCGGCCGGGTCATCGAGCCCAGGCTCGAGGCCGTGGTCATCGATCCGTTGGTGACGAACACCAGGTCGGAGGCGCCGACCGCGACGAGTTCCGGCTTGCCGTCGCGCAGGCAGTGCAGCCGTTCGACGCCCTTGTCGGCCGGCCCGTAGACGAAATCGAGATCGGTGACCACGGTACCGGTCTGAAACCGCACCCCTTGCGCCTTCAGCCAGTTGGTCACCGGCAGCACGATGGAATCGTACTGATTGTAGGGCGTGCGGCGAACGCCGCCGAGGGTATGGATGCGGGGAAACTCCTGGATGAAGCGATGCAGGTAGCGCTTCAGCTCGACCGCGCTGTGCCAGGGCTGGAACGCGAAGGTCGTGACCCACATGTACCAGAAATTGGTGGTGAAGAACGACGGGGCGAACACATCCTCGATCCGCCGGGCGCCGAGCGTTTCCTCGGATACCGCCATGATCTCGATCAGGTCGAGCCGGTCCTGGTTGGAAAATCCCATCACCGAGACGTCGACCTTCTGGCCGCCCTTCACCAGCCGCGCGTTGGAATGCGGAATGTGCCTGGCGTTGAATTCATGAATCTCGTCGCTGACGGTTTTTTCGGGATCGCTCAGCGATGGAATGAACGACAGCAGGTCGAAGGTGCAGGTATAGGCCTCGTAGGTGAACATGCGGCCGCCGCGGATGACGTAGCCGTGGTCGGGCGAGCCGCTGCCATCGAGGCTGCCGCCAAGCGTCGCGGTCTGTTCGAAGATGCAGATATTGCCGCCCTTGAGGCCGCCGTCGCGGATCAGATAGGCGGCGCTGGCAAGCGAGGCGATGCCGCCGCCGACCAGCCATGCCCTGGTTTCGCGCTGCTGCACGGACTGACCGGTGTTCGCCATGGCGGTGCCTCCTGGGATGGGGACGGGGCTGACTTTGCCGTTCGGTTCCGACGGCGCAGCGCATGCCGTGGCCCTTGGACCCCGGATAGGCCCTGGGGAACACACCGGTGTTGACCTCGATCAAGGTTTTCGGGGCGTCTCGTTGCCGCCGATCCGCCGGGAATTGACGGCGGGCGGATTGCCGGGCCAAGTCCTGCTCAGTTTATTCCGAGGGTGTCAGGTGCAAACAGCTCATCTCGACGGCACGATCCGCGACGGCCGCCATCACATGCAGGTCCGCGTCTATTACGAGGACACCGATTTTTCCGGCATCGTCTATCACGCCAACTACCTGCGCTTCATGGAGCGCGGGCGGACCAATCATCTGCGGCTGATGGGCGCCGAGCAGCACGCGCTGTTCGCGGAGGCGCAGGCGGAAACCCCGGGCTTTGCCTTCGTGGTGCGTTCGCTGCAGATCGACTATCTCAAGCCCGCGCGTATGGATGACGTGCTCGACGTGGTGACCTGGCCGGTGGCGGTCAAGGGCGCCTCGATCACGCTGGCGCAGGAGGTCCGGCGCGGGGAGGTCGTGCTGGTGAAGGCCGAGGTGCGCGTCGCCTTTATCAGCGAGGGGCGGGCCCAGCCGATCCCGAAGGCGCTGCGCGCGCTGCTGAAGGCCGATCAGGCCTAGCGATCGGGCGATAGGCAATTTGTCATCGACTCGCCGCACGGCGGCGATAGAGTTGCGGCCCCATCAAACCCGGAGGCCACGATGTCCCGTCCCCCGCTGCCGCCGTTCACGAAAGAGACCGCCGCCCGGAAGGCCCGCATGGCCGAAGACGCCTGGAATTCCCGCGACCCCGAACGCGTCGCGCTGGCCTATACCGAGGACAGCCGCTGGCGCAACCGCTCGGAATTCCTGCAAGGCCGCGCTGCCATCGTCGCTTTCCTGACCCGCAAATGGAGCAGGGAGCTCGACTATCGCCTGATCAAGGATCTCTGGGCGTTCGACGGCAACCGCATCGCGGTGCGGTTTCAATATGAGTGGCATGACGATGCCGGCCAGTGGCACCGCTCCTACGGCAACGAGCAATGGGAGTTCGACGATTCCGGCCTGATGCGCCGCCGCGAGGCCAGCATCAACGATATTGCCATCGCGGAAGCCGACCGGCGCTTTCGCTGGGCGGCGCCCGGCCCGAGGCCGGCGGATGTGCCGGGGCTGGGCGAGAGTCCGTTTTGAAGACGGGCTTTCTCCCCAGGCTCCGCTAATACCCGCGCGCGGGATCGACGACGTTTTCCAGCGCGGCGCCGGCCTCGAAGCGTTCGATCTGCGCCGCCACATATCCGGATATCGCGTCGGCGTCGGTATCGGCCGCGTTGTGCGGCGTCAGCACGACTTTCGGATGGGTCCAGAATGGGCTGTCCGCCGGCAGGGGCTCGGCCGCGAACACGTCCAATGAGACCGCGCCGAGCGTGCCGTCGTCGAGGCATCGCAGGATATCGGCTTCGTTCTGCAGGCCGCCACGCCCGGCATTGATCAGGACCGGGGCGCCCATCGGGCTGTCGCGGTGGAGTTTTTCGAACAACCCCCGGTTCAGGATGTGCCGCGTCTCCGGCGTCAGCGGCAGCAGGCAGACCAGGATATCGGTTCGCCGCAGAAACGGTTCGAGCTGGGAGGGGCCGGCAAAGCATTCGATTCCATCGTGCTGTTTGGGACTTCGGCTCCAGCCTGAGACGCGAAAGCCAAGCCGCGCCAGAGCTCCGGCGGCATCCGATCCGAGCGTGCCGAGGCCGAGGATGCCGACTGAAATCGCAGCTGCCGGCCATTGGGATCGCGGCAGCCAGCGCTTCTCGCGCTGGCTGGCCCGCAGGTAGAGCTCCTGGCGATGGTGCATCAGCACGTGAAGCACGACATATTCCGTCATGCGCCGGGTGAGGTCGTCGACCGCGACGCGAACGAGCGGCACCTGCGGCAGACGGGAATCCGCCATCAGCGCATCGACGCCCGCGCCGAGGTTGAAAATGACGCGCAGGTTCGGAAAAGCCGCCAGTTCGCCCTGACCCGGCTTCCAGACCGCGGCGTAATGGATGTCAGCCGGATCCAGCGCCGGATCGGGCAGCAGCCAGACCCGGCGGTCCCGGCAGGCCTCGTCGAACCGGCGTTTCCAGCGCGCGGGCGACCAGTTCTCGGTCCCGCCATGCACGATCAGCGCGAGCGCAGCCTTGTTCATCGGTTTTCGGTCCCATGGCGGAATTGCAGGCAACCTTATCGGCTCCCACTTCGCGGGGCAAAAGCCGCGCAGTGCCGCCCGGCCCCGGCACGGTCTGCGCCCGTCCGTTTGCGGGGGAGACCACCAGCGGACGGCGCGTGCGCCACGCTGGGAGAAAATGGCAAGGCCCGCGCCAAAGCCGAGCCGCCGAACCCATTTTCTCGGGAGGGCTATCGCATATGCAACGAGCCGCGGCGCTCGTGACTGTGCCCTCTCCCCTTGCGGGAGAGGGCTCAATGACGCCAGCAACAGACTCAGCCTGGTGAGGGGTCGACGCAGAGCACGACCCCTCACCCAGCAGAGTTTGTTGCTGGCATCTCGCATGCCCTCTCCCGCAAGGGGAGAGGGCACAGCCGGGCGTCCCTGATTCGTTTTGGTCGCCACGAAAGTCTCTATTTGGTCATAATATATATGCGGAGCCCTGCATTGCGGGGGAGGTGAATTTCAGCGTTGTGCCGGGGCAACGTTACGGCGTTTTTTCCTCTACCGCCCTGTCGGCTCCGGGCATACTCATTCGTCCTTGAGAGGAACAGGAGCCCGCTTGCATGCTCTACGCCATTCTTTGCTATCACGACGAAGACATCGTCGGTTCATGGACCAGGGAACAGGATGCCGCCGTGATGGACAGGCTCGCGGTGGTGCAGGACAAACTGGCGAGAGAGGGCCGGCTCGGGCCGGTGGCGCGGCTGCTGCCGACGACCTCGGCGACCACGCTGCGCAAGGACGATCCGCCTGTCGTGATCGACGGTCCCTATGCCGAGACCAAGGAGCAGCTGCTCGGCTTCTATGTCGTCGACTGCGGCAATCTCGATGAGGCGCTGGATGTCGCGCGCGATCTCGGCGCCGCCAATCCCGGCGGCGCCTATGAGATCCGCCCGGTCGGCGTGCTGAATCCGGGGAGCGTCACGAGGTGACCGACGCCGCCTGGATCGATGCCGCGCTGACCGCGGCGCGTCCCCAGGCGGTCGGTGCGCTGCTGCGCTATTTCCGCGATCTGGACATCGCCGAGGAAGCCTTCCAGAACGCCTGCCTGCGCGCGTTGAACAACTGGCCGCGGCACGGCCCGCCGCGCGATCCGGCGGCGTGGCTGATCCTGGTCGGGCGCAACGTCGCGATCGACGAGGTGCGCCGCAACCGCAGGCAGCGGCCGCTGCCCGAGGACGAGGCCATCTCCGACCTCGGCGATGCCGAGGAGGCGCTGGCCGAGCGGCTCGACGGATCGCATTACCGCGACGACATCCTGCGGCTGCTGTTCATCTGCTGCCATCCCGACCTGCCGGCGACGCAGCAGATCGCGCTGGCGCTGCGCGTCGTCTCGGGGCTGACGGTGAAGCAGATCGCGCGCGCCTTCCTGGTCTCCGAGGCGGCGATGGAGCAGCGCATCACCCGCGCCAAGGCGCGGGTCGCCGGCGCCGATGTGCCGTTCGAGACGCCGGGCGCGGTCGAGCGCAGCGAGCGGCTCGCCGCCGTGGCCGCGATGATTTACCTGATTTTCAACGAGGGCTATTCGGCCAGCGGAGACGCCGCCGCGACCCGCGCGCCGTTGTGCGAGGAAGCGATCCGGCTGGCCCGGCTGCTGCTGCGGCTGTTCCAGGGCGAGCCGGAGATCATGGGGCTGACGGCGCTGCTGTTGCTGCAGCATGCCCGTGCGGCCGCGCGCTTCGACGCCGAGGGCGCGCTGGTCTTGCTCGACGACCAGGATCGTTCGTTGTGGAACCGGAAAATGATCGCCGAGGGCCTGGCGCTGATCGACAAGGCGGTGCGGCATCGCCGCAGCGGCCCCTATCAGCTGCAGGCGGCGATCGCCGCGCTGCATGCCCGCGCCACGAGGCCCGAGGACACCGACTGGAGGCAGATCGACCTGCTCTATGGCGCGCTGGAAACCATGCAGCCGTCGCCGGTGGTGACGCTGAATCGCGCGGTGGCGGTCTCCAAGGTGCGCGGGCCGCAGGCGGCGCTGGAGATGATCGAACCGCTGGCGCCGCGGCTGTCGAATTATTTTCATTTCTTCGGCGTGCGCGGCGCGTTCCTGATGCAGCTCGGCCGCAACGACGAGGCCCGGGTGGCGTTCGACCGCGCCATCGCGCTGGCCAACAGTTCGGCGGAAGCCGCCCATATCCGGATGCACCTCGACCGCCTGATGCGCGACAGCCAGCCCTGCGGCTCGAAATCTTCAAAAAAATGACCGGCCGCTGTCGGATCGCGCGTTGCGTGTTCGTCCTGGATTGGCGTTTCGTGGTTCCGATCCTGTCGCTACTCCCGGCGATAACGGCGAAGCCGTTACCCGGGGATGGGGCCAGAGAGCCTGGATAAGATGGGTTTTCGCGGAATCGCCCAATCAGCGACAAATGCCGAATGACCGGCAAGGATATTCGAAATCAGGCTCACCGATCTGAAAAATCTTTCCGAAAAATAGTCGTCCGGACGTCGTATCATTCACCAAGGAGCAAACGATGCAGATCAATCCCTATCTGTTTTATAACGGCAATTGCGAGGCGGCGTTCAAGTTCTATGAGAAGACGCTCGGCGGCAGGATCGAGATGATGCTGAGACACGACGAGGCTCCGGAATCGATGCCGTCGCCGCCGGAGCGAAAACACCAGATCATGCACGCCCGCATGTCGATCGCTGGCGGAACGCTGATGGCCTCCGATGCGCCTCCCGAACGTTTTCACAAGCCGCAGGGCTTTGCGGTTTCGCTCACGGTCGGCGATCCGCTGGAGGCCGAGCACAAGTTCAAGCTTCTTTCGGAGGGCGGCACGGTCAACATGCCGTTCGGAAAGACGTTTTTCTCCAGGGGATTCGGCATGTGCCTCGATGCGTTCGGGATTCCCTGGATGGTCAACTGCCCGATGGAGGGGTGATCATCATCGGCATCGCCGAGCCGCACCATCCAGGCGGTTTGAAATCGCCTGGGGTCGTGCGGCGCTGGCGGGGAATCGCCGGAAAACCGCGAGATCGCGGGAGGGAGGAAGAATCTACCCGTTCCGCCTCTCGCCGCGCAGCGTCGGCAATCCGATTCCGGTGGCGTCGAACCCGCCATCGACGGCAAGAATCTGTCCGGTGATGTAGCTGGCGCGATCGCTGCACAGGAAGAATACGGCCTCTGCCAGTTCTTCCTCGAGGCCGTAGCGATTGAGCGGGATGGCGTCATGATAGTCGGCCCGGATTTCCGGGGTGTGAACCTGCCTGGCCATCGCGGTCTCGACCGGACCCGGAGCAACGCCGTTGACCCGAATGCCAAGCGAGGCGAGCTCGACGGCGAGTTGCTTGGTCAGATGCGCCAGACCCGCCTTGCTGGTGCCGTAGGCCGACCGCAATGTCGAGGCGCGCACCGCGGAAATCGAGGTGATGTTCACGATCGCGCCGCCGCCGCCTTCGCGCATCAGGGGTGCCGCGGCCTTGGTGCAGAGGAACGGCCCGGTGAGATTCACCGATAGCACCCGGTTCCAGTCCTGCTCGGAGGTTTCCAGCAATGGCGCGAACACCGCGATGCCGGCGTTGTTGACGAGGGCGTCGAGCCGGCCGAAGCCATTGCTCAATTCGGCCATCGCGGCCGCCACCGCATCGGCATTGGAGACGTCGCAGTGCAGGGCGAGGGTGTCGTCCGGCTTCGCCAGCGCCGCCAGCGCGCCGTGCAGCAGGTCGCGCTCGATGTCGAGCAGCGCGACGCGCCAGCCGTCGGCGAGGAAGCGTTTTGCCACCGCAAGCCCGATGCCGCGCGCGGCACCCGTGACCAGCGCGACCCTTTGCGGGGAGGGATTCATGGGGCGTTCCGTTCGTGATTGACGCGGCAACGTAGCTTATACCGCGTCGACCGGGGACAACGTGAGTTCGGCTTCCATCCCCGGGGGGATAAACGCCAAGCGTTTGCCCGAAAGATGATTGCCTCAGCGGCATACCGGATAGATCGCCGCCAGTTCGCGCCCGCGGAGCAACAGCAGGCGCGAGGTCAGTCCGCCATGGCGCAGGATCCAGCCGCGCACCGCGGCGGGATAGGCCTCCAGCACCAGCTCGGACGCTTCCGGCTCGGCATACAGCCGGCCGCGCCGGTCGATCGAGCGCGCGGCGTGGAATCCCAGCACCGCGCGGCGGGTGGCGCAGATGCGGTCGCCCGGCACCATGCTCAGCACCAAGGTGCAGGCCGACAGGCACGGCCCGTCGATCACGACGCGCTGGCCCGAGGCGCGCACACGCTCGAACAGATCGAGAAACGGGCCGACCTGTCCGCCCGGGCTGCCGAGGATGCGAATTTCGGCGCGCGACGGGACCGGGACCAAGGCGCCCAAAAAGGCGGCGAGACAAGCGGCCGTAACCATCGCCTTCCGCATCATGCGCGGCTCCCATCTGCGGCGATCACCCTGTCCAGGCACCAACGGCCAGTCGCGCGGCCCGGTTCCGCCGCGTGCCGGTCCTCCCTCATCCCGGCCCGTGCGTGAATGGCCGTTGCCTCCGGGATAATTCCCTTTGATATGTCGGTCGGGCAAGACCCCATTCGTCTTGTTGCCGAGGCTGGGTCCGGCGCCGTCGGCAACGGGCCTGGTCAAGGAAACGGAGGCGACGATGCGATTCATGATGCTGATGATTCCCAGAGGCTACGAGACGGCGGATCCCGGCACCATGCCGCCGGTCGACGCCGTCGCCGCCATGATGACCTACAACGAGGCGCTGAAACAGGCTGGCGTGCTGATCACGCTCGATGGGCTTCATCCGCCCTCGATGGGCGCGCGGGTGTCGTTCGCCGGCGGCAAGCGGGCGGTGACCGACGGTCCGTTCACCGAATCCAAGGAGGTCATCGGCGGCTACTGGATGATCGACGTCAATTCGCGCGACGAGGCCATCGCCTGGGCGATGCGGTGCCCGGCCTCCGAGAACGAGATCATCGAAATTCGCCAGGTGCAGGAAATGTCGGACTTTCCCGCCGAGATCCAGGAGGTGGCGGCCGGTCTGGGCGAATTGCAGGGCCGATCCGGGCGCCTGGCCTCTGGCTAGTGACCTTTGCCGCCGGCTCATGTAAAAGCCTTTAACATGAGCTGGCGCAAGGAAGATCGCCGCGCCGAGCGCGGCTACCATCACGGCAATCTGAAAGAGGCGCTGCTGCAGGCCGCACTTGGCCTGATCGCGGAGAAGGGCCCGGCGGGGTTCACCTTTGCCGATGCCGCGCGTTCGGCCGGCGTCAGCCCCGCGGCCCCCTACCGGCATTTTCGCGATCGCGACGAACTGCTTTCCAGCATCGCCCAGCGCGGTTTCGAGCAGTTCGAGGCGGTGCTGACCCAGGCCTGGGACGACGGGCGTCCCGACACCGTCACCGCCTTCGAGCGGGTCGGCAAGGCCTATCTCGCCTTTGCCCGCGCCGAGCCGGCGTTCTATTCGGCGATGTTCGAATCGGGGCTTCCCGTCGACGTCAATCCCGCCTTGCTGGCGGCCAGCGAGCGCGCCTTTGGCGTCATCAGGGCCGCCGCCGAGCGGCTTGCCGCATTGGCTCCGGCCGGCGTGACCCGGCCGCCGGCGCTGATGATGGCGTTGCATATCTGGTCGATGTCGCACGGCGTGGCCTCGCTGTTCGCGCGCGGCGACGCCGCCCGCCGCAAGCTGCCGATGTCGGCGGAGGACCTGCTGGAAGCGGAAGTTCTGATCTATCTGCGCGGTCTCGGGTTCCCGTCCGATCGCCGTCCGGCCGGCCAGAAGGACCAGGCCGAGCAGAAGCCGGCCGGGCAGCCGGCAGGCCCCTGGGGCAGCCCAAAATAAATTCGCGAGGCTGCCTTGCGGCCGGCTTGACAAAAGCCCGGCATGGGTTAGGTATGTAAATGTTATTTACATTCACAACGGCGTGACGCCGTCATGGAGAGGGAAATGGCCTACACCGCAGATGTCAATCGATGGCGCGGCCCCGACAGTGAGCCCTACCGTCCGCACATGCATATCCACCCCGGCATGGTGATCGGGACCATTCTCGGCTTCCTCTTCTGGTGGCCGGTCGGCCTTGCCTTCCTCTTTTTCACACTCAGGAGCACGAAGATGGGTTGCTGGAGTCATCAGGACCGCTGGTCGAACAAGATGGAGCGGATGCAGTACAAGATGGAACGGATGCGCGACCGCATGGAGCGCCGCGGCTTTCCCTTCGGTGGTTTCGGTCCGCCCTCGAGCGGCAACCGCGCCTTCGACGAATACCGCGTCGAAACGCTGAAGCGGCTCGAAGAGGAGCAGACCGAATTCAAGGATTTCCTCGATCGGCTGCGTCACGCCAAGGACAAGGAAGAGTTCGACCAGTTCATGGCGCAGCATCGTCCCCGTCCGACGCCGCCTTCGGACGGTCAGCCCCAGGCCTGATCGGCGCCAGACCTGACTTGGCCTGAATTGAAGCTTCAGCCGCAGGCGTAGTGCCCCCACCAACCTGCCGGCGACAGCACCGCCCGTTTGCGCAAGCAGACGGGCGGTTTTGCTTTTGGGCCGGCATTGGCGCCCCGGCCGCGGGATCGGCGCGGTCCGGCAGGGGCTCCCGGCAGCGAACGCGGCACCCAGCCTGGAGGTATTCCTCTACTTTGCATGGGGTTGTTTTCACGATTCTCACGGGGGCGCGCCCGGCAGCGGCATGGCACCGCTTCCGGGGGGTCCAGGCGGCGGCCGCGGCAGCCCGCCTGGAGGTATTCTTCTACTTTGCATGGGGTTGTTTTCGCGATTCTCGCGCGGCGGCCCGGCAGCGGGCACGGCACCGCTTACGGGGGCCCCGGCGGCGGCCGCGGCAGCCAGCCTGGATCGAGCTGTCGCCGACCATTTGGGCAGCAAAAATCCCCTTTGGTAACTCGGCCTTAACCACGATCAGCGTCTGGTTAGGGGCGTAAAGGCGCGCTGAAAGCCCTCGTTTTGACATGTTGGCAGGGGATTCAGGCCTCGGCTTCGGACGGGCCTCCCATGCGACACCTCAAGGCTTCCGCGCTGGCGCTCACCGCGCCCGGCGCGCGGCTATGGAACCGGCAGCTCTCTGCTTCCGGTGGATCTGGAATACTGGCGTTGAGAGGATACCGCTCATGAATCCGGCCGACGTGGCTCAGTCAGCCTTGCCGCTGGCATCCACCGACGTATCGCTGATCGCACTGTTCCTGCAGGCCCATTGGATCGTGAAAGCGGTCATGCTGGGCCTGCTCGGCTGTTCCGTCTGGGTGTGGGCGATCGCGATCGACAAGATAATCCTGTATTCGCGCACCAAGCGCGCCATGGATCGTTTCGAGCAGGCGTTCTGGTCGGGGCAGTCGATCGAGGAGCTCTATCGCGCGCTGTCGGCCAAGCCGACGCAATCGATGGCGGCCTGTTTCGTGGCGGCGATGCGCGAATGGAAACGGTCGTTCGAGGGTCAGGCCCGGTCCTTCGCCGGCCTGCAGATGCGGATAGAGAAGGTCATGAACGTCTCCATCGCCCGCGAAATCGAACGGCTGGAGCGCCGGCTGCTGGTGCTGGCGACGGTCGGCTCGGCCGGCCCGTTCGTCGGCCTGTTCGGCACCGTCTGGGGGATCATGTCGAGCTTCCAGTCGATCGCCGCCTCCAAGAACACCTCGCTGGCGGTGGTGGCCCCTGGCATCGCGGAAGCGCTGTTTGCTACCGCAATCGGCCTTATCGCCGCCATTCCAGCGACTATTTTCTATAATAAGTTCACTTCCGAGGTGAACCGGCAGGCCCAGCGGCTGGAAGGGTTCGCCGATGAATTTTCAGCGATCCTGTCGCGCCAGATCGACGAGCGGGCGTGAGGAGCGGTATTGTGAGCGCATCGTGAGCACCAGAACATGGCGATGAACATGGCAGGCTCGCCGCGCGGCGGACGCCGCGGCCGGCGTCGCGCCGTGATGGCGGAGATCAACGTCACCCCGATGGTCGACGTAATGCTGGTGTTGCTGATCATCTTCATGGTGTCGGCACCGCTGCTGACGGTCGGCGTGCCGCTCGATCTGCCGCAAACCCAGGCCAAGAGCCTGGAGCAGGACAAGACGCCGCTGCAGCTTTCGGTCGACGTCAAGGGACGGGTATTCATCAACGATACCGAGGTCGCCATGAATGAACTGATCCCGAAGCTGAAGGCGATCACCGACGCCCGCGGCGGCATGGACGAGCGTATCTACATGCGCGCCGACAAGAAGGCGGATTACGGAACCGTCGCCAAGGTGATGGGCCAGCTGTCGGGCGCCGGGTTCAAGCGGCTGGCACTGGTCACCGAAGTGGAGCAGGGGTCCTAGCGGGTGAAGGTCGACAAGACACTCGTTGCGTCTGTGGCCCTGCACGTCCTCGTGATCGGGTGGGGACTGGTGTCGTTCTCGTCCAGGGCATTCGAATCGATGCCGGAAGAATCCCTGCCGGTCGACATCATTTCCGCCGATCAGCTTGCCCACGTTACCGCCGGCATGAAATCCGGCAAGAAGGAAAATCCGAAGCCGCTGGTGGAGAAGATTGCCGATGCCAGGCCGGCCGATGACGCCGTCGGCAAGATCTCCGAGAAGCCGCCTGTCGTGACCGACACCACCCCGCCGCCGCAGCCGAAGCCGGTGGAGAAGCCGATCGAGAAAAAGCCCGATCCGCCCAAGCCGGTCGCCGAGAACAAGCCCAAGGAAGAGCCGAAGCCGCTCGAGAAGAAGCCCGATCCCCCCAAGGTCGATCCGATCGCGGAAGCCCTGAAAAAGGACGAGAAGAAGCCGCCGCCGAAGCCGCAGGCCGAGGCGGCCAATCCGACCCCGCAGCCGACCAAGCCGAAGGAGCGGACCTTCGATCAGACCAAGATCGCCGCCTTGCTCGACAAGCGCGACCCGACCCGGCAGGCGCTGACCGGCGACACGCTGAATTCCAACGCGGCGCTCGGTCTCGCCAAGGGCAAGGCCGCGGACAATTCCGCGACCTGGGGGGCGATGTTCCAGGCCCAGGTCGAGCGCTGCTGGAAAAAGCCCTATGGCGGAATCGAGAGCCAGAATCCCCAGGCCGTTTTCGATATCAAGCTGAAGCGCGATGGCACCCTGGAAGGGATGCCGGTTCCGGAAGGAACCCCCGAGACGCCCTATCTTCGCGTCTATCAGGAGAGCGCGCTGCGCGCGATCATCGAATGCCAGCCGTATAATCTGCCGGCGGCCTATTTCGAAGAATGGAAATATTTTGCGCCGGTGTTCACCGAACGAAAGACCTGAAACGGCCGCCCCCTGGCCACCGCAGCAATGAAATGAAACCCCTGGCGATGACCGACAAAGATCGATTGCGTAACCTGCCCATCCGCCCGAACCGCCGGCAGATCCTTTCGGGAATGGCCGCCGTCGGCGTGCTGACCGGCGGTCTTGGCCGCGCCGCCTTCGGGCAGGCGCCGAAGCGCGTCATTGTTCCCGAGGGCGATTTCGCCCCGCTGCCGATCGCGATCCCCAATTTCGTCGGCGGCACCCCTTCGGACAACGACGTCGCCGTCGGCGTCACCCAGGTCATCACCAACAATCTCAAGCGCAGCGGATTGTTCGCGCCGATCGATCAGGCGGCCTATATCGAGAAGATCATCAACATCGATGCGGCGCCGCAGTTCCAGAACTGGAAGACCATCAACGCCCAGGCGCTGGTGACCGGCCGCATGACCCGGCAGGGCGACGGACGCCTGAAGGCGGAATTCCGTCTCTGGGACGTCGCCACCGCCCAGCAACTGACCGGCCAGCAATATTTCACCTCGCCGGAATATTGGCGGCGGATCGCGCACATCATTTCCGACCAGATCTACGAGCGGCTGACCGGGGAGAAGGGCTATTTCGACAGCCGGGTGGTATTCGTCGATGAAAGCGGCCCCGCAGAACGGCGCGTCAAGAAGCTGGCGCTGATGGATCAGGATGGCGCCAATGTCCGCTATCTGACCCGCGGCGCCGACCTGGTGCTGACGCCGCGGTTCTCGCCGTCGACCCAGGAAATTACCTATATGGAATTCGGCCAGGGCGACCCGCGGGTCTATCTGTACAATATCGAGACCGGGGAGCGCTCGATCGTCGGCAATTTTCCGGGGATGTCGTTCTCGCCGCGGTTCTCGCCGGACGGCCAGCGCGTCATCATGAGCCTGCAGCAGGGCGGCAATTCGAACCTGTTCGTGATGGATCTGCGTTCGAAATCGACCACGCGCCTGACCGATACGCCGGCGATCGACACCTCGCCGTCCTATGCCCCCGACGGAACCCGCCTGTGCTTCGAATCCGACCGTGGCGGCAAGCCGCAGATCTACATCATGCCGGCCGCGGGCGGACCGGCGCAGCGGATCTCGTTCGGGGACGGCAGTTATTCGACGCCGGTGTGGTCGCCGCGCGGCGACTACATCGCCTTCACCAAACAGGGCAGCGCACAGTTCTCGATCGGTATCATGAAGCCCGACGGCTCCGGCGAACGGATCCTCACCTCCGGCTTCCACAACGAAGGACCGACCTTTGCCCCGAACGGCCGGGTCCTGATGTTCTTCCGCGACCCCGGCGGCAATGACGGACCGTCGCTGTTCACCGTCGATATTTCCGGACGCAACGAGCAGCGGGTGCCGACCCCGGGCTTCGCGTCCGATCCGGCGTGGTCCCCGCTGCTGTCGTGACGTCTCCGGTCTGACCGGCGCGGGCGCCCGGGGCTTTGGTCCAGCCCGAGCGCCACGGCGCCGCGCCGCCCCGCGGATCGCGTCTGGCCGGCAAGGCTTGCCTAGCTTGCTGATTTAACGAGCAGATTTTCGTGGCGCCGGGTCAAAAACAACGATCCGGTAACGATGTTCCCTCAGGAAGACTTCATCTGAGACGGGTAAAAGTACCCACCTGAGAAGGACGCGCGCGCTCCCCATGCAGCTTGCAAGCCAGACCCGAGACTCGGATCAGAAGGTTTCGCCGTCGATTCGCGCGGCGTTGACTGATTCGCTGTTCGAAACTCCCACTCCGCTGCTTGCGGGCATCGTCTTCGTCGCCATGGCGGCGGCCCTGACCGCGCTGAAGACCGGCGAGCAGGTCATCTGGGCGTGTGTCGCGTTTCTGATCCTCGCCGGCGCTGTGCGGGCGTTCGACCTGCAGCGTTACCAGGCGCGCAAATCGACCCTGTCTGCCCACGAAGCCGCGGTGTGGAAGAATCGCTACCAGATCGGGGCCATGGTCCAGGCCGCGGCGATCGGCACCTGGTGCGCGACCACGCTGCTGATCAGTGACGACGCCGTCGCCCACATGATTTCCCTGTCGGTCACCACCGGGATGGTGGCGGGCGGTGCGAGCAGGGCCTATGGACGGCAGTGGATATTCCAGCTGCAGGCCGCACTTTGCTTCGGTCCGACGGTGATGGCGCTGGCGTGGCGCGGCACGCCCTATTACATCGCCATGGCGTTCATAAGCGCCGCTTACATCATGGCGCTCGTGCAACTCTCGGCCAATTTGCACAAACTGTTCATGCGAGCTCTCGTGGCGCGCGAGCGCGAGGCGGCCTTGGCCGGCCAGTTCGACACGGCACTGAACAATATGCCGCACGGCCTCTGCATGTTCGCCGCCAATGGCCACCTTGCGGTCATGAATCATCGTTTCAGCGAGATGATGAACCTGTCCGACGATCTCGTGCACCGCGGCGCGAGCGCGGCCGACATCGTCTCTGCCTGCGTCAGCGCCGGCTCGATTTCGGCGGCGAGCGGCAAGATGATCCTGTCGGAAATCGAGAATTCAAAGGCCCGGGACATCGTCTCCACCGATCCGGACGCCGCCAGAGACCGGTCGCTGTCATGGACCTTTCAGCCGATGGCCGGCGGCGGCAGCGTGGTACTGGTGGAAGACATCACCGAGCGGCGCAGTGCCGAGGCCAGGATCACCCATCTGGCGCGATATGACGAACTGACCGCGCTGCCCAACCGGCTCAATTTCCGCGACGAGATCGAACGCCTGCTGGCGGTTCCGCATGACGCCGAGCAATTGTCGGCATTGCTGTTCATCGACCTCGATCAGTTCAAGCAGGTCAACGATACCCTGGGACATCCGTGCGGCGACCAGCTGCTGTGCGCGGTGGCCGACCGGCTGCGCGAAATGCTGCGCCCGGAGGATTTCGTGGCGCGGTTCGGCGGCGACGAATTCGTGGTGTTCCAGCAGAACGTCAAATCGACCGCCGACGCCGCGGGCCTCGCCCGGCGCATCGTCGACCATCTCAGCGAGCGCTACAAGATCGACAACCATCTGGTCGAGATCGGCGCCAGCGTCGGCATCGCGATGACGTCGCCGGCCGGCATCAGCGCCGACACGCTGTTGAAGAACGCGGACATGGCGCTCTATCGCGCCAAGGCCGACGGCCGCGGCACCTACTGCTTCTTCCGCGACGAGATGGCGCAAACCGTCGAGGCCCGCCGCATTCTGGAGCTGGACCTGCGCAAGGCGCTGGCCCACGAGGAATTCGAGCTGTTCTATCAGCCGCTGGTCAATCTCAAGTCCGGACGGATCGCGACCTGCGAAGCGCTGCTGCGCTGGAACCATCCGGTGCGCGGCACGGTCTCCCCGGTCGATATCATCCCGGTCGCCGAGGATATGGGCCTGATTGTCGATCTTGGGCGCTGGATCCTGCGCAAGGCCTGCATGGAATGCATGAAATGGCCCGAGGCGGTCAGCGTCGCAGTCAACTTCTCGCCGCAGCAGTTCCATCAGCGCGACGTGCTCAGCGAGGTGCGCTACGCGCTCGAGGTTTCCGGCTTGCCTGCGCACCGTCTCGAGATCGAGATCACGGAATCCTCGTTGTTGCGCAACACCCAATTGACCCATGACGTGCTGTCGCAACTGAGCGCGATCGGGGTTCGGATTTCGCTGGACGATTTCGGCACCGGCTATTCGAGCCTGAGCTACCTGCACAATTTCCCGCTGCAGAAGGTCAAGATCGACCGTTCCTTCCTGGAGGGCATCGACAGCGACCGCCCCCTGACGCTGCTGCGCGGCGTGGCGCGGCTCAGTGCCGATCTCGGCATGTCGGTGGTGGTCGAAGGCATCGAGACCAACGAGCAGCTCGAACTGATCAGCGCCGACGGCACCGTAACCGAGGCGCAAGGCTATCTGTTCAGCCGACCGGTCCCGGCGGTGCGGATTCGTCAGTTGCTGAACGCGTCGCACGGCCGCCGCCTGCCGGACGAGTCGCTGGTGGTGGTTTCGTCACGATCCATCGCCTGAGCCTGCGCAACCAGTGGGTTTGAATGCGTGCATCCCGCGGGGGTTAACCCTAAGCTGCCGATAGCTTTGCAATTTCGTTAATAGACTGTTAGTCTTTTGCTACTCGCACAAGTTGTTTGGAAGTCGGAGAGTATCAGATGAAGTCCGGAGCCGAAGCGCGAACTTCGCTCTATGTGCGGGGATCAGGACTATTTGATCGCGTCGACTACCGGCTCGTCAAAACCCCCGAGGAGAAAGACCGGATCTATTCGATGCGTTACAAGGCCTGTCTGCACGGCGGATTGATCCTGCCGTCGGAGTCCCAGCGCATCAGCGACCATTATGACGATGCGCCCAATTCCTGGACTTTCGGTATCTATGTTGACGGAGAACTCTGCAGCTCACTCCGCCTCCACGTCCTGACGTCGGAATGGCGAACGTCCTATTCAACCGAATTGTTCGGCGACATTCTTCACCCTCGCCTCGATCGCGGCGAAGTCTTCATCGACCCGGCTCGTTTTGTTGCCGACCCCCATAAAGCCCAGCGGTTTCCGGAACTGCCCTATCTGACGCTGCGACTGGCCTATCTGGCATGCGAATATTTCAACGCCGATACCGGGCTCGCCATCGTTCGCGCCGACCACCTGGCGTTTTATCGCCGGATCTTTCTGCACGAGACCATCGCCGAACCCCGCGAGTTTCCGAACGTTTTGCGAAAGATGGCATTGATGGCGTCCGATTTCCGGACCCAGCGGGAACAGGTCCTGAGCCGTTTTCCGATCATGCGCTCGAGCGCTTTCGAGCGGCGGATGCTGTTCCAGCGTGATCGTGGCTCCGCCCCGGAGACCACGGTGTCGAGTTTCGAGCCGGCCTCGATCGTCCCGGAATTCTGAGGCGGCCGCAACGTTGCGGTTCGCCGGCAGGCGGGTTTCTGCCAAATCCGGGCGCAAACCGCCCTTCCGCCCTGTTGCCGGACGCCCAAGGCGGTGATTCCCGGCCCGCCGCGCTTGCCTTCACCCTCGCGCCACATTTACACCTCATTAACCATCGCCGTTGCTTTTCGCCGCTGGCTGGCATTTGATCGGGTTTGGCAACCCCCCATCAAGGTTGACGGAACGTTCGCTTAACCATCGCCCTGTAGACCGGACGACAGTAGAAAAACGTGAGCGTGGAGGCTCCGGAATGAAACATCAGATGCGTATCCTCCAGGGATTGAAGCTGGCTGCGGTACTCGCGGTGGCGCTGTCGATGGGTGCCTGCGCCAACAAGAACCTCGGCGCCGACGGCGCCATGGCCAGCGCGGCGACCCCGGGCAGCCAGCAGGATTTCGTCGTCAATGTCGGAGACCGCGTATTCTTCGAGAGCGACCAGACCGATTTGTCGCCGCAGGCAATCGCCACCCTGGAGAAGCAGGCGCAGTGGCTGCAGAGCTACAACCGCTATTCCTTCACCATCGAGGGCCATGCGGACGAGCGCGGCACCCGCGAATACAACATCGCGCTGGGAGCTCGGCGCGCCCAATCGGTTCGCACCTTCCTTGCCTCGCGCGGCATCGATCCCAGCCGGATGCGGACGATCTCTTACGGCAAGGAGCGTCCGGTCGCGGTCTGCAATGACATCTCGTGCTGGTCGCAGAACCGCCGCGCCGTTACCGTGCTGAACGCCAGCTCCTGAGCGGCGGTTTGATGCGCAATGTTGTCGCCGGCGCCTTCGGGCGCCGGTTTTGTTTTGCGGCCGGCCTTCAGTCACCGGTTTGTAGCAGTCACATTTTTGGCGTACTCCCTCTCTCAATGTATTCCGCTTTCGATGTCACGCCGCTCTCGTCGTCAGGCCAATATGTCATCCAGATTTCATCAAATTTCGCGCGCCGCGGCAATTGCCGCGATGCTGGCGCTCGGCTCGCAGGCCGTATCTTCGCAGGTATTGGCGCAATCCGACGATGTCGATCCGGAGCTGCGAATTCAGCAGCTTGAAAATCAGCTGCGGCAACTCACCGGCCAAAATGAAGAGCTGCAATACCGCAACCGGCAGCTTGAAGACCGCCTGAGGATGCTGCAGGGCGGCGCGCAGGGCGCTCCCGGCGGCCAGCCCGCGGCGCCGCAACCCAGCGTAGCCGTGCTGCCGCCGGCGCAGCCGAACCCGGCCTATCGACAGCCGCAGCCCCAGCCGGGCTATGACACGCAGATTGCGGCACCGGCGCCGATCGAGCAGGAGGGGGTGCCGCCGGCACCGGGCCGGCGCCGCGGGGATGCCTTCGACCCCGCGCAGAACCCGGGCGCCCCGGGCGCGCCGCGAGCGCTGGGCGGCGGTCAGCTTCCGATCCCGGCCGAAGCGGCGCCGGGCGGACGGGGTGTCGGAGAACCGCTCGATCTGGCTACCACCGGGGCGCGCAATCCGGACGGGGCGCTGCCGCCGCCGCCGCCGCGCAATACCAACGCGACCGGGGCCCTTTTGACCGCGCCGCCGTCCCAGACGCCGCGGGACGAGTTCGATCTCGGCATCGGCTATATGCAGCGCAAGGATTACGCGCTGGCCGAGGAGACCATGCGCAATTTCGCGCAAAAATATCCCGGCGATCCCCTGCTGGCGGATTCGCAATACTGGCTCGGCGAGAGTTTCTTCCAGCGCCAGCTCTATCGCGATGCCGCCGAGTCCTTCCTCGCCGTGACCACCAAGTTCGACAAATCGACCAAGGCTCCGGATGCCCTGCTGCGGCTTGGACAGTCGCTGGCCGCCCTGAAGGAGAAGGAGGCCGCCTGCGCCGCTTTCGGCGAGGTGACGCGGAAATATCCCCGCGCCTCGAGCGGGGTCAAACAGGCCGTGGACCGTGAGCAAAAGCGCGTCAAGTGCTAGCTCGGACCGAGGCTCGACCCTCGGCCACATCGTCGGGGGTGTCCGGAGCGGATCGGCAATGTGAACGCCGGGCTGACGGTTGCCTATGATTTGCAGTATTCAAGCCCCGCCGCCTTTGCCGTAATGTTCAGGCAACCGGTTGGGTTGGTCCGCGATGCCTATCGCAGAACATCATCCGATCCGGCATTTGCAACCTGATCCGGCCTCGAAACCGGGATGCTGATACACCATGCCCGACGACGACCATGCGGCGATCTCGGCACGGAGCGCGAAAAGTCTGTTCGCGGACTGGAAGGCCGCTCCGGCCCTCGTCCTTGCCGTTTCCGGCGGCCCCGATTCGATCGCGTTGATGTGGCTCGCGGCCCGCTGGCGCCGCGCTTTGGCGCGGGGCCCGCGCCTCGTCGCCGTCACGATCGATCACGGCCTGCGAGCGGAGTCCGCGCGCGAGGCGCGCGAGGTCAAGCGGTTGGCGAGCGGCCTCGCATTGCCGCATCGAACGATGCGCTGGACCGGCGCAAAACCGCAGACCGGTTTGCCGGCCGCGGCGCGGGCAGCGCGATACCGCTTGCTGGTCCAGGCCGCGCGGGCCCATGGTGCCAGCCATATCCTCACCGCACATACCCGCGACGACCAGGCCGAGACGCTGCTGATGCGGCTGGTGCGGGGCAGCGGTATCGTCGGGCTGGCGGCGATGGCGCGGCAGTCCGAACGCGAGGGGGTCGGCCTGGCGCGCCCGTTTCTGGATATCGCGAAATCGCAGCTGGTCGCGACACTCAAAAAGGCAAAAATCGGCTTCGTGGAGGATCCGACCAACCGCGATCAGCATTTCACCCGGCCCCGGCTCCGCGCGATCATGCCGGTTCTCGCTGCCGAGGGCGGCGACACGCGCAATCTGGCGCGGTTGGCATCCAGGCTCGCCCGGGCCAACGCGGCCGTGGAAGTTCTGGTCGATGGCGCCGAGCTTTATCTGGCGCTGCTCGATCGAAAGGCGGCGCCCGCCGGATTCCACGCGCAGGCCATTGACGCGACGGTTTTCGATGCCAAGGCCTTTGCCGCCATGCCGGAGGAAATCCGCCTCCGGCTGCTGCTGCGCGCCATCGACCGTTTCGGCCACGAGGGGCCGGCGGAACTCGGCAAACTGGAGGCCTTGCTGTCGGCACTGGACCGGGCCGGCGCGCGGAACACGGAAAGCCCCCGGCTTCGGCTGAAACAGACCCTCGCCGGGGCCCTGGTCAGCCTGACCGGCGACCGGATTCGTGTCGAGGCGGCGCCGCCTCGGCGCCGCCCGGCCGATTGAGACCGGATCGAACGTCGGCGCGGGCCGTGCCGAAACCGCCTCAAGGCTTAACCACCCGGCAAAACACCCATGCGAATGCCATTATTTGAGCGGGAATCGCGCTAAGATGCGCTAAATAGTCCTGAGTGGTTCCCTTGGCAGCGACCGGGGCGGCACCTAGATTGTATTGCAGTCGACCGAGGGCTTCCCTCGTGCCTACCCAAGGACATCGGCCGCGATCCGCGCGACCACGAAGGAAGATCGATGAACGCCAATCTGCGCAATTTCGCCCTCTGGGTTATCATTGTCCTGTTGTTGTTGGCGCTGTTCACGCTCTTCCAGAATCCTGGTCAGCACGCCTCCTCGCAGGACATCTCGTTCTCGCAGCTGTTGACCGAGGTCGATGCGAATCACGTTCGCGACGTCGTCATCCAGGGGCCGGAAATCCACGGCACCTTCACCAACGGCTCCAGCTTCCAGACCTACGCGCCGAACGATCCGACGCTGGTCTCGCGGCTGTATAACGGCAAGGTCTCGATCACCGCCAAGCCGCCCGGCGACAACGTGCCGTGGTTCGTTTCGCTGCTGGTGTCCTGGCTGCCGTTCATCGCGCTGATCGGGGTATGGATATTCCTGTCGCGGCAGATGCAGGGCGGTGCCGGCAAGGCGATGGGGTTCGGCAAATCCCGCGCCAAGATGCTCACCGAGGCGCATGGCCGGGTGACGTTCGAGGACGTCGCCGGCGTCGACGAAGCCAAGCAGGACCTGCAGGAGATCGTCGAATTCCTGCGCGATCCCGGCAAATATCAGCGGCTCGGCGGGCGGATTCCGCGCGGCGTGCTGCTGGTCGGCCCCCCCGGCACCGGCAAGACGCTGATCGCCCGCGCGGTGGCCGGCGAAGCCAACGTGCCGTTCTTCACGATCTCGGGCTCCGACTTCGTCGAGATGTTCGTCGGCGTCGGCGCCAGCCGCGTCCGCGACATGTTCGAACAGGCCAAGAAGAACGCGCCCTGCATCATCTTCATCGACGAAATCGATGCGGTGGGCCGGCATCGCGGCGCCGGTCTCGGCGGTGGCAATGACGAGCGCGAACAGACCTTGAACCAGTTGCTGGTCGAGATGGACGGCTTCGAGGCCAATGAAGGCGTGATCCTGATTGCGGCGACCAACCGGCCGGACGTGCTCGATCCGGCGCTGCTGCGCCCCGGCAGGTTCGACCGCCAGGTGGTGGTCCCCAATCCGGATGTCGTCGGCCGCGAACAGATCCTCAAGGTCCATGTCCGCAAGGTGCCGCTGGCGCCGGATATCAACCTCAAGACCATCGCCCGCGGCACCCCCGGCTTCTCCGGCGCCGACCTGATGAACCTCGTCAACGAGGCGGCGCTGACGGCGGCAAGGCGCAACAAGCGCATGGTGACGCAGGCCGAATTCGAGGAAGCCAAGGACAAGGTGATGATGGGCGCCGAGCGCAAGTCGCTGGTCATGACCGAGGAAGAGAAGATGTTGACGGCTTATCACGAGGGCGGCCATGCCATCGTGGGACTCAACGTCATCGCGACCGACCCGATTCACAAGGCGACCATCATTCCGCGCGGCCGTGCGCTCGGCATGGTGATGCAGCTGCCCGAGCGCGACAAGCTGTCGATGTCGCTCGAGCAGATGACCTCGCGGCTGGCCATCATGATGGGCGGCCGGGTCGCCGAAGAACTGGTGTTCGGCCGCGAAAAGGTCACTTCGGGCGCCTCGTCGGATATCGAGCAGGCCACCCGGCTGGCGCGCATGATGGTGACGCGCTGGGGTCTCTCGGAAGAACTCGGCACCGTGTCCTACGGCGAAAACCAGGATGAGGTTTTCCTCGGCATGTCGGTGTCGCGGACCCAGAATGCGTCGGAAGCCACGGTCCAGAAGATCGACAGCGAGATCCGGCGTTTCGTGGAACAGGGCTACAATGAAGCGACGCGCATTCTCACCGAAAAGCGCGCCGACCTCGAAGCGCTGGCCAAGGGCCTGCTCGAATTCGAAACCCTGAGCGGCGACGAGATCGAGGATCTGCTCAAGGGCAAGAAGCCCAACCGGGAATCCGTGCTGGAGCCTACCGCTCCGCGCACCTCCGCGGTGCCGCCGGCCGGCAAGCCGCGCCCGCGTCCCGATCCGGATGCCGGGCTGGAGCCGCAGCCGCAGGCCTGACGCCACAGCGTGGATGGCGGGCTCTACCGGCAAATCTCTCGTGCAAAAGCTCGGCATCCAGCCGGGCTTTTGTATTTTTACGGCGGGCGCGCCGGCGCCCTGTGGCGACATCATCGGCCAATTGCCGGCGCCGGTGACTGTCGTGACCCGTCTGAGGACCGTGCTCGACATGGTCCACGTGCTTGAAGCCGCGGCGCCTGGGTCCGGGTCGAAATTCATGATTCCCGGGGATCAGCGGATCAAACGCCCCAACGCCTCTCGCCGATCATGAATTGGGTTGGCGATGGTCCTGCTGCCGTGGCATGTTTGCAGACCGATGCGAGCGCGGGCTAACCGCGCCGGATTGGCGGCCGGGCGCCGGAAAATCAGAGCGGGGAGGGGACGATGCGTTTCATCACGGGATTTGCCGCATTCAGCGCGCTTGTCGTTCTGGCGCGGCCCGCGGTGGCGCCGGCAGCCGAAATGCGCGGAGTTACTGCGGACGAGATCAAGATCGGCCAGACCATGCCCTATAGCGGTCCGGTTTCGGCGTTCGGCGCGCTCGGCAAGGGCGAGGTCGGCTATTTCAAGATGCTCAATGAGCGCGGCGGCATCAATGGCCGCAAGATCGATCTGATTTCGCTGGACGACAGCTACGCGCCACCGAAAACCGTGGAACAGACCCGGCGGCTGGTGGAGAGCGACGAGGTCGCGCTGATCTTCTCCTCGATCGGCACCGCCCAAAATACCGCGATCGCCAAATACCTGCAGGGCAAGAACATCCCGCAATTGTTCGTCGGGTCCGGAGCCTCGAAATTCGCCGACATCAGCCAGTATCCGCAGGCGACCCTGGGCGTGCAGGGGCCGTTCCGCTACGAGGCGCGGCTGTATGCGCGCTATGCGCTCGCCAAAAATCCGAACGCCAAATTCGCCGTGATTTCGCAGAATGACGATTTCGGGCGCGATTATCTCGCGGGACTGAAGGACGTGCTCGGTGAAAAATACGACGCCCTGGTCACCGGTGCGACCTACGAAATAGCGGATCCGACCATCGATTCGCAGATCGTCAAGCTGAAGGCCTCCGGCGCCGATGTGCTGGTGATCGCGGCGACGCCGAAATTCGCCGCGCAATCGATCCGCAAGGCCTATGAGATCGGCTGGAGGCCGATGACATTCCTTTCCAACGTCGCGGTCTGGGTGTCCAGCGTGATGCAGCCCGCCGGCCTCGAGGCTGGCGTCGGCATCCTGTCCACCGCCTATGTCAAGGATCCCGACGATCCCGCCTGGAAGGACGATGCCGGTGTCAGGGAATGGCGCGAATTCATGACCAAATACGTTCCCGACGGAGACCTGCACGACACCAATTACGTCAACGCCTACAACAGCGCGATGACGCTCGAAGCGGTGCTGAGGGCCTGCGGCGACGACCTGTCGACCGGGAACATTCTCAGGCAGGCCTTTGCCATCAGGGATCTGGAACTGCCAATGCTGCTGCCCGGCATCAAGGTCAACACCAGTCCGGCCGATCACGTTCCGGTCGACCAGATGCAGTTCATGCGCTTCAACGGCAAGAGCTGGGAGCGTTTCGGCGATTTGCAGACCGGGAATTAGAATGTCGGCACCTACGCCGTGATTCAGAACATAGGGACGGGGGATGGCTGATCGGCGCCGCGTGGGAGCGCTGTCGCGCAACCGGCGCTGCGAAGTGCCGTCACCTGGCGGCGCCGCCGCATGACGGCACCGACCTATCCGAGCTTGCCGACCTCGGCTTCCAGCAGCGACCAGCATTTTGCGCCGAGCCGTTCCTTCCAGGTCGCGTAGACGCCGGGAAGCCTGGCGCGGAACGCGGCCTGGTCGACCTCGTTGAACACCAGGCCGCGCCTGGCGAAATCGTCGCGCAGGCTGGCGTTCAGCGCGGCCTGGTCCTGGCGCTGCCGGCGAACATATTTGGTGACGTTGCGCTCGATCACGCCCTTGATGTCGTCGGGCAGCGCCTTCCAGGTGGCGGCGTGGGCCATCGCATTGAAACCCGACCACATGTGGTTGGTGAGGCTGACATACTTGACCAGTTCATAGAGCCTGAAGCCCTGCAGGATCGCCAGCGGATTTTCCTGGGCATCGACCCGGCCGGTCTTCAGCGCGTCGTAGATCTGGTTGGCCGATGTGGTCACCGGCTGCGCGCCAAATGCGCCGAAGGTGTCGAGCATCATCTGTCCGGGCGGCACGCGGATCTTCATGCCGACGAAGTCCTGCGGTGCGGCAACGGGGCGCGGAATCGATGCGACCTGGCGCATGCCGTTGTCGAACCCCGCCACCGGAAACAGGTACATGCCCCTGGCCGCCATCTCCTCGCCGATATATCTGCCAAGCGGGCCGTCGATCGCCCTGTGCGCCTCCGCCGCCGATGTGAACGCGAACGGCAATTGCTGGGCTTCGGCAACCGGCACCACGGTGCCGATGATGCCGCCCATCAGGGTAAAGAACTGGATCTCGCCCGCGATCAGCATCTTCAGCGCATCGGGATCGCCGCCCGGCAGCCTGTTATTCTCGGGATAAACCGTGGTCTCGACCCGGCCGTTGGTTTCCGCAGCCACCGCCGCCCACATCGCGGTGAGGTTCTGGTGCAGCGTGCCGCCGGCGGCCTGGTTGTGATATTGCGAAAACCTGTACTCGGCGGCCAGCGCGGGTCTGACGATCACGGCCGATCCCGCGGCCGCCGCGCCGGTCAGTACCGATCGTCGTGTCCAGTGCCGGGCCATCCATCCTCCGCCGCTTTCCAACCGCTGCCGGCGGCCGGATTTTGCGTCGCGAATGTCGTCGATATCGGGCCATTTCGCCATCACAATCCGGCCGGGCATCCTTGAAGTCTTAAGATTTCTTCAAGGCTGTCCGGCCTATTGGTGAGACCGCCGCGCTTCCGCCAGGGCGCGAAAGGGACTTCGCATGGCCACGCCGCCGTCCGCCCCGACCATTGCCACGCCGCATCGGGCCATAGCGCCGGCGCTGTTCAACGTCTGCTTTGTGCTGTCGGTCATCAACGTGTCGTTCTTCCCGACGGCCTTCTTCGCGCATTGGTGGATTTACGATCCCAACGGCCTCGGGATCCCGACCGATTTCGTCAACGTCTGGGCGGCCGGCCGGCTGGTGCTGGATGGTCATCCGGCGCTGGCCTATGATTGGGATATCCAGAAACAGGTCGAGGTCGCACTGCTCGGCCAAACCTTCATCGGCCATTTTGCCTGGCATTACCCGCCGCCGTTTCTGTTCGTCGCAGCGTTGCTGGCGCAGCTTCCCTATCCGGTCGCCTTTGTCGGCTGGGTTTCGGCGAGCCTCGTGCCCTATCTTGCGGTCATGCGGGCGATCGTCGGCCGGCCGTTCGGCTGGCTGCTGGCGGCGGCGTTTCCGGTGGTGCTCACCAACACGCTGGTCGGGCAGAACGGCTTTCTCACGGCGTCGCTGATCGGTGGCGTGCTTTATCTGATACCGCTGCGGCCGGTGCTCGCCGGCATTTGCCTCGGGCTGCTGAGCTACAAGCCGCAATACGGACTGCTGTTTCCGCTGGTGCTGATCGCGGCCTCGCAGTGGACGGTGTTCCTTACCGCGGGCATCGTCGCGACCGCGATGGTATTGGTGTCGTGGCTCGCCTTCGGCTCCGACGCCTGGCAGGCGTTGTTTCACTGGATGCCGATGTTTTCGCAGGCCTTCCTCACCGAGGGCCGCGCTCCCTGGGGCAAGATGCAAAGCATTTTCGCGCTGGTTCGGTATGCCGGCGGCAGCGAACAACTGGCCTGGATATTCCAGTGGATCATGAGCGGTACGGTGGCGGTCCTGTTGGCGCTGATGTGGCGCAGCCGCATCAGCTATCCGCTGAAGGCCGCCGCGCTGGCGGCCGGCGCGCTGCTGATCACGCCCTATCTGTTTCTCTACGATCTGATGGTGCTGGCAATCGCCGTGGCCTTCCTGGTCCGGATCGGACTCAATCAGGGCTTCCAGCGGCTTGAATTGCCTGCCCTCGGATTGGTCGCGGCGCTGCTGATGTTCTATCCGCTGGTTGGCGCCCCGACCGGCTTTGCGGCCACGCTGATCGTCGCCGGGTTGATCGCGGGCCGCTGCGGGATCCGGTGGCGTACGAGGCTACCGGCGGCGAGCCTGGCGGCGCCGTAGAGCCCGGCTTTCCTTGCCGCGATCGTGCGCGCGCGCTTCATCGAGCGGTCCGCTGGAAAAAGCTGGCAAAGAGCCTTGCCAGACGGCCTGAATAGTTGTTCACTTCTTCAAAGCGATTTTGTCAGCCAATCGCTCAAAAAGCCTGCGCGGTTTGGCCGAGCCCATCGGTCGGCGCGCGTGCCGGGACGAGAAACGCGCCATGGTTTACCGGCGGACCCATCAGGTGGTGAAGCGCCTTGCGGCGCGGCGCAGCGCTATTCTCACGGCGGCGCGGGATACCGCCGCCGACGGCGGCATGGCCGCGGTGCAGATCGCACCGGTCGCGATCCGGGCCAATGTCGCCGCCGGCACGGTCTACCGCTATTTCCCTTCCAAGGCGGATCTGATCTCCGAACTGATCGCGGAGGTTTCGCGCGATGAGCTGGCCGCGATCCGGCGTGCCGCGGACGCCGCACCCGGCCCGTCTTCGGCGCTGGCGGCGGCGGTCACCACGGTTGCCGTGCACGTGCTGTCGCAGCGCAAGCTTGCCTGGGGTATCCTTGCCGAGCCGGTCGACGTCGACGTCACCGCCTCGCGGTTGGCGAGCCGCCGCGAGATCGCCGGCGAGATCGCGACGCGGATCGATGCGGCGGTCCGGGCCGGGCATCTGCCGGCGCAGGACACCGCGCTGGCCGCCACCGCGCTTTTGGGCGCGCTGCATGAATCGCTGGTGGGGCCGTTGGCGCCCGACCATGCCGACGACCCGGCGAAACTGCGTGATGCGGTGCAGACCGTGACGCTGCTCGCGCTGCGGGCCGTCGGCGTCATGGACGCCCGCGCCCGCGGCCTGGTCGTGCAGGCGGTGCTGCCGGCGAAAACGCTGGTCGGCGCCTAAAAAAATGCGGCCCGGGACATCGCTTTGACGCAACAATCCGCCAATATCGGGCGGATCGCCGTCCAACCGGCGGTATCCCGCAGAGAGGAGCAACCCATGACCACGACATTCGGATCGGCCAAATGGCAAGGCGGCATCAAGGACGGCAAGGGCGCGATCTCGACCAAGAGCGGCGCGCTGAAGGATTATCCTTACGGTTTTGCCAGCCGTTTCGAGGGCAAGCCGGGTTCGAATCCGGAAGAGTTGATCGGGGCGGCGCATGCCGCCTGCTTCACCATGGCGCTGTCGCTGATACTCGGCGAAGCCAAGCTCACCGCCGAGCAGATGGAGACCAAGGCCGATGTCGTGCTCGAGAAGCAGGGCGACGGTTTCGCCATTACCTCGGTGCATCTTGCGCTGACGGCCAAGATCCCGGGCGCGGACCAGGCGAAATTCGATGAATTGGCGGGCATGGCAAAAGCCGGATGCCCGGTCTCGAAGCTGTTGAATACCAAGATCACGCTGGACGCCAAGCTGCTCTGAGCGCGGCGTCGGCGTCTTCCGGAGCGATCGCCGGCGCCAATCCCGAGATCTCGATGGTCCCGGCTATCGTACCAGGAGGTTGGCACCTCGATGCGGATTGCCGATGGCGGCCGGCCTGCCGCTCAGATGTCGGCGTCGCCCTCCGGGCCGACATAGGCGATCCGCACCATGTTGGTTGCGCCGGGAGTGCCGAGCGGCACGCCGGCGACGATGATCACGCGCTGTCCGGCCCTGGCAAAACCGTCGCGAAACGCGATGCGGCCGGCGCGGTTCACCATGTCGTCCTGGTCCTGTGCATCTTCTGCGACCACGCAATGCACGCCCCACACCAATGACAGCTTGCGCCCGGTGGCGAGGTTCGGCGTGATCGCCACCACCGGCGGCCGCGGCCGCTCCCGCGCCACGCGGATCGCGGTCGAGCCTGAACTGGTCCAGCAGATGATCGCCGACAGATCGAGCGTTTCGGCGATCTGCCGCGCGGCATCGGCGATGGCATCGCCGGCGGTCGCCTCGGGCTCGGGCCGCTGGGCGGTCAGCACATCGCGATAGGTCGGGTCGCGCTCCACTTCCTCGCCGATGCGGTTCATCGTCGAGACCGCTTCGACCGGAAATTTGCCGGCGGCCGATTCCGCCGACAGCATGATCGCGTCGGCGCCTTCATAGACCGCCGTCGCGACATCCGAGACCTCGGCGCGCGTCGGCACCGGGCTCTGGATCATCGATTCCAGCATCTGGGTTGCGACCACCACCGGCTTGCCGGCGCGCCGCGCCAGCCGCGTCATCTGCTTCTGAAGGCTCGGCACCCGCTCCAGCGGCAGCTCGACGCCTAGATCGCCGCGCGCCACCATCAAGGCGTCGGAGGCCTCCAGGATTTCCGGCAGCCGGTCGATCGCCTGCGGCTTTTCGATCTTGGACATCACCGCGGCGCGGCCGCGGATCAATTTCTTGGCCTCGATGACGTCCTCGGCGCGCTGCACGAACGACAGCGCAATCCAGTCGACCCCGGTCAGCAGCGCCGCCTCAAGATCGGCGCGGTCCTTCGGCGTCATCGCCGACACCGGCAGGTCGGTATCGGGCAGGCTGACGCCCTTGCGGTCCGACATCCTGCCGCCGATCACCACGCGCGTGACGGCGCGCTCGGGTGAAGCTTCCTCGACGATCAGGCGCACCTTGCCGTCATCGAGCAACAGCGCGTGGCCGGGCCTCAGCGCGGCGAGAATCTCCGGATGCGGAAGCTGGACGCGGGTGTTGTCACCGGGCGTCTTGTCGGAATCGAGCACAAAACTCTCGCCGTTGTTGAGCTGGATCGCGCCTTCGGCGAACGCGCCGACGCGCAGCTTTGGTCCCTGCAGATCGACCAGGATCCCGATCGGCCGGCCGTAGCTCGACTCGACATTGCGAATGGTCTTGACCAGTTCACGCATCTTGTCATGCGAAGTATGGCTCATATTGATGCGGAAAACGTCGGCGCCGGCCTCGAACAGGCGCCGGATCATGGCGCTGTCGGAAGATGCGGGGCCGAGCGTTGCAAGAATCTTGATGCGGCGCAGGCGTCTCATGGCTTGCTTCCGGGCGCGGCGCCTGGCGGTGGACCAGACCCGCCCGGGGGCGTTGCGCCCGGCATGCCCGGAAGTCCGCCGGGTCCGGCCGGACCAATCGTGCCCGGGATGCCCGGCACGCGCTGCGCAGGCTGTTCGCTGGACTCGGTCAGTTGTACCGTCCAGGCGCGCTGCTCGCCGGTGTCGACCTCGAAGAAGCCGGTGCGGTCGAAGCCGCGCGCCAGGCAATTCTCGGTGCCCTTGATGGTGAATTCCTTGTCGCGAGAACACATGAAGGCCTGTCCTGACCACTCGCCGCCGCGGTCGTAATCGAGCGCATAGATGTAATAGAACCTTGCGACCAGCGTGCCGCGCAGCAGGGTCTCGCAGCTCCGCGAGGACACGTTCCACCAGCCCTCGGTGGTCCAGCCCTCGGCATCCTTGTAGCCAAGCGCGATGCCGACCCGGCTTGAGGTGTTGTTGCAGAGACGAAAGTCCGCCGCCGCCGAACTGTTCCACAGACACATCACCGCGAGCGCCAGCGCCGGTATCAAACCGGCAGTGAGGCGCGCCGCGAATCGAACGGGAAGCTGAGAATTTTCAGGGATCATGCGGTGAAGCTATATCAATTCATTGACGATTTCGCGTGAGGGAACAGGTCTGTCAACGGCTTAGGCGCCATTTTAGGCCAAGGGCAGCCAAATTCCTCCCGCAGCGGCATTGTTTGCGCTGCGATATGGCAAAATCTGTGACAACTCCCACTTAATGTCATTATCCTGCACCAAACGGCGAGAGTGCGGCCATGGCAATTGACGACAAAACCCGAACGGAACTCGAAGCTGCCGTTTTCCGGCGCCTTGTCGAGCACCTGCGCTCCCGCAGCGACGTCCAAAACATCGATCTGATGAATCTCGCGGGCTTTTGCCGCAACTGCCTTTCCAACTGGCTCAAGGAGGAAGCCGACGCCAAGGGCGCGGCGATGAGCAAGGACGAGAGCCGCGAGGCCGTTTACGGCATGCCCTACGAGACCTGGAAGTCGACCTATCAGGGGAAAGCCAGTCCCGAGCAGCTCGCGGCGATGAAAAACGCCAATAACGGGCACTGAGACCTCATCCACAAGCGCGGACCAGCGGTTGCCCGGGCGCGGCCGAGACCAGCGACGTTTTTTCTCCTGTGGGTGCGCTGTGGATGAGCGTGATGTTGCCTTGACGCAGGGCACGCCACTCTTGAGGGTCCTTTCAGGAAAGCGCCGCGCGGTAAAGGGTGCGACGCCTTCCCCAGAACCTCCCACCATCAGTTCAATCAGGAGTATCCGATGGCCACCTCTGCTGCCGCCGTCAAGGAAGAGCCCGCGACCGCATTCGCAAAAGACCAGCTCAAGGCCATCGTCGAGCGCATCGAGCGGCTGGAGGAGGAAAAGAAGACCATCTCGGATGATATCCGCGACGTCTATGCGGAGGCCAAGGGCAACGGCTACGACGTCAAGGCGCTGCGCACCATCGTGCGGATGCGCAAGCAGGACGCCAACGAGCGGCAGGAACAGGAAACCATCCTGGAAACCTATATGCAGGCGCTGGGAATGTTGTGAGATACATCAAGCCAAGGCGTCAGACGCGGGCTTGACCCGCGTCGACGTCAATATGCCGGAAGATTTTCAAAAATGGGATTGCCGGGAAAGGCCGGCGCGCCTCAATGCAGCGAAGCGGTCACGAATGATGTCGTCGCCAGCGTCGCGGTTGCCGATCCGGTAAACCGGTCGCAGAGCAAACCCATCTGCGGGTCGTCCGAGAAGCCCATCGCGACCGCGGCTTGCGGCTTGACGAAATAGACGCGCATCAGGGTCAAGTCGGCGTCGCCCAGCACCGTCGAGGACATTGAGGCGCTCGCGCTCGGCGCCAGGATCATGGCGCGCATCCAGATATCGCTGCCCCTGGACGCGGCGATTCGCGTCGATGTCGGAACCACGTCGCCATGCTGCTGCGGTCCCTTGGCTACCACCGTGGTGACGTCCGTGACGGCCATGGAACTGCGCGCAACCGAGGCCGGCCGCAGGCTGCGCGGAATCGGCGCGCTGGCTGCAACGATATTGGAGCGGTTGACCGGCGAACTTGAGGCAGGCGCGTATGCCAGGGCCTGATACGCGGCGGAAATGCTTGCGGTCGATTGCGGCTCGGCGGCCGAGGCAACCGCCTGCCGAGCCCTGATGGCAGCCACCTGCGCCGGCGTCGCCTGTTTCGGCGTCGCCGCAGAGTCGCCCCAGAAGCCGCGGGCGTCGATAATGTCGGATGCAGTCTGCGGCTTCGGCTCGGCCGCATCAGCGGATGGCGGTTTGGATTTTGCCGGCTGCACGATCTGTGCGTCGGCCGAGGCCAACTGGAAGGTCGAGGCGAACTGCGGCTTGGCGCGCGGCATCGGCACGGCGTCGACTGATTTGCCAGGACCGGCCGTGGCCGCGGGAACGGCCGGAACCGTCTTTTCGCCGGAAACCGGTTCGGCGGCCTCGTCATCCTCCTCGTTCGACTTGCTCTTGAACAAGGCCGCGAACAGGCTCGGCTTGGCCGTGGTCGCGGCATTGTCGCCGTCGCGCCGTTCGATATCGGCCAGCGCGAGCTGATAGCCGGGCAGCGGATTGCCGTCGGACGGAACATGAACGGTGCGGCCATCCGGGAATACGCGGACCAGCTGATCGCGGGTCATTCGCGGCCAGTGACGGATGTTTCCGGTGTCGAGATGGACGAAAGGCGACCCCGATGTCGGGTAGAATCCGACACCGCCACGCTGCAGGCGAAGCCCGGCATAACGGATCTGCTCAAGCGGGACGTCCGGAATGAAAAAATCCATGGCGTGGCCGAGCATGTGCTGGCTGAAGCGGGCCACCCCCGAAGAGCGGCGGCGGAGCATGGCATTGGTCGCGGGAGAGCGGTAGGCCGAGATGATCTGAATCGGCTTCTTGCCATCGACGTCGCGGTAGACTTCCCAGAGGATGTCGAACAGATGCCGATCCATCGTGGTCTGGTCCTGGCTGCGCCAGTCGCGGAGATAGTGATTGAGCTGCTGCAGGGCCTCTTCGTCGTAACGCCCGTCACGCTTGAAGGTGACGGTGAGATCTTCGTTGGAATGGGTGTGGTGGAAGGAAAGGGTGCGGGTCTCGTTCAGCGCTGCCGCGTCGTGGACCGATCCGGCTCCGGCCAGCAGCAGCAGCGAGGTCAGGCCGACATGGCAGCCGGCCCTCGACAGAGACAGCGATTTGAATTGGCGTGCAAAACCAGCCAGCACTATGAGCCCACCCAGAGGACGACCGATCGAGGGACCCTTCCGCTACCCCGTGCGGCGAAAGAGCATGAACGCAGTCTTAAAGCGGGAGGGTTAACCGAGATTATACCCTGTCCCCAAGTCAGGCCTTAACCTAACCCGTTGAGTGTGGCGAAAAATAGCCCACTGCTGAAATCCGGATGGAGAATGGTTAATGCAGAGGGCCCCGCCCAAGACAGGCGAGGCCCTTGATTTTATTATGAAATCCAAGCTGTTCGTCGAGCGGCCGAATTGATCAGCGCTCGATCACCCGCCGCTGCGGCCGGCGGACCGGGGGTGCGGGAGCCGGGGTAGGGCCCCCGAAAAGCCGTTCGAAGAACGACGGCCCTGAGGGGACGCTGTTGCTGGCAAAGCTGACACCGGGCGGCAGGTTGCCAACCGGATGCGAATAGCTCGGCTGCGAATGCGCCACCACGTTCTCCAGATCCTTGCTCCGGCTGCGCAGCAGCGCCAGCATGGTGGCGTCGCGGCCATAGATATCCTTGCGGAATTCCAACTTGCCCGCGTCGTCAACAAATGCCGTCTGATAGGTGATGTTGACCGGGATCGGGGTCGGGAACTTGATGTCGATCTCGCTGTGGCCGTACATGCTGCGGATCTTCTCGGCCGTGTAATGCTCGTTCGGGTCGGTGATGCCGAGCAGGGTCGCGGCGTATTGATCCGGATTCTGCACCCGCATGCAGCCGTGGCTGAAGGCGCGTTCTTCCTTGGCGAACAGGTTCTTGTCCGGGGTGTCGTGCTGATACACCAGGAACTTGTTCGGGAAATTGAAACGAATCCGTCCCAGTGCGTTGGCTTCGCCGGGCGGCTGCGAGATGTGAATGCTGCCATCGGGGGCGCGGTCGAGCTTCAATCCCATCCGCTGCAACACCGTGGGGTCCTGCGCCAGGGCCGGCAGATATTCTTTGTAGATGATCGATGGCGGCACATTCCAGGTCGGATTGACCGTGATGAACTTCATGGTCTCGGTCAAAAGCGGCGTGGCATGGATCCCGGGCTGGCCGGTGACCACCTTGGTGGTCCAGACCTGGGCGCCATGCTGCATGACCTTCAGCGTGTAGTCCGGAATGTTGAGGATGACATAGGCATCGCCGATCGAAGGCGCGCCGAGGTCGCGCGGCAGCCAGCGCCAGCGCTCCATGTTGACGATCACGGTGTCGATCTGGCGATCGCGCTTCGGGCTGTTGATGGCCTTGACGGTCCTGTCATCCAGAACGCCGGTGGGCTTGAGTTCGGCGCCTTCCTGGAACTTGCGCACGGCCTCGGCGACCTTGGCATCGTAATGGGTATCGTCGGCGTTTTCGCTGATGCCAAGCTTGGCGCGCAATTGCGGCACCCGCGTATCTTCCATCGCCTCGGGCGGCTTCTTGCCGCGCGCCGGCGTGAATTTGAGCACGGGCCCGTCTGCGATCTGAATCGCCGCCCCGTCGCCCTGGCCGCGCAACTCCGCGAGTTTCGCCCTTAATTCGCGATAGAGCTTCTGCGGCGGATTGTAGCCGTCGAGCGCCGCGGACGCGTCCTTGGCCGTGGTGACATTGGCCAGCACTTCCGAAGGGTCGGTCGGATGCTCGGGATATTGAATGTCCCCGCTGACCTGCGAATAGTGCATCCGGCCGCTCTGGGCCTGGCGGGCGTAATCCAGCATGCTGGCGGTCAACTTCAGCTCAGCTTCCGCCAGCGCGTCCGGGCTGGTCGCAGCCGCGAAATCCGGCACCGGATAATCGGCGGCATTCAGGCCCTCGGCATCGGCATCCCTGAGACGCGCGATGACGCCTTTGCCGGTCGCGGTCAGGGCGCCGCCTTGGGTCCACAGCGGCGCAAAATCACGCGCGGTGTAAAACTTCTCCACCGCGGCGTGCTCCGCCTTGCGGTCGAAATAACGCAGCGATTTGGAGCCCAGCAGCTCGCGCAGCCGGTCAGCCACCGGCTGATCGGCCGGCGGCACGTTGCTTGCCGCCTTGGTTGCTTCCTTGGCAGGCTCGACGGCCGGCGTCGCGACGGCCGTTGCAGGCGGCGGAAGCGGGGTAACGATCGCGGTGTCGCTTTTGGCGGTGTCGGTCCTGGCGTCGTTCTTGGTGTCGTTCCTGCTGGTATCGGCCTTGCTGGTGTCGGCCTTGCTGGTGTCGGCGGCCGGAGCGGTTGCGACATCGGAAGGTTTGGTCTCTGGCGCCTTCTCGGTCAGCTTGGCATCGGCGGGTGCGGACGCGTCCGGTTTGAAGTCGTTGACGGTCGGCGGGGGGACGTTGGCAGGTTCGGGGCGCGGAATCGCGGCGTCGATCGCGAGCTCGGCGGCGCCGCTTCGCGCCGGATCGGCCTGCGCCAGCGCCGACGTCGCGGACACCGTGAGGAACGTAGCCGCGACGGCCATCAGTACGCGGTCAAATCCAGCACGGTTCTTCGAACAGTCTCGCATCGTCACACCCCTTGGGCGAACCTGTCCCGGCATGGGACAGCTCTGATATCGTCCGTGTCAGCTTTCGCTAAAGCGCCGGCCTGGTTGGTCCTGAAACAGCAACATCATGAGGCGTTCCAGATCTTCAAGGTTGGTACGCCCGCACGCAACGATTCACCCGCAGACGATACACGTGCCCCACTTATGCAGCCAGCGCCGTACGGCGCAACTCACGACAAACTGACTTCGAAGGAGCCGCTTCGCAACGGCCGATGTGCTTTTGCCACGCCCTCGCGCTTTTGTCTGTGACCGGCCGGCAACGGTTCAAATGTTCCGGGAATGGCGGACGTTTCGCGCGGTTTTTCGGTATGGCGAAGTGCTGTGATCGGGCATTGCCTCAGTTCGCTTCCACCGCGCCGCCGGGGGCTGAATGGTCGGCGACGGCCTCGTCGAGCTTGCGGTAAAGCGTGGAGCGGCCGATCTTCAGCCGGCGTGCGACCTCAGACATTTGTCCCCGGTAATGCGAGATGGCGAAACGGATGATTTCGGTTTCCAGCTCTTCGAGCGGCCGGATTTCGCCGTGGGGGGACAGCATTGCCAGCATGCCCGCTGTCGGCAGGGGCGCGATAGGTATCTCGTTACCCGAAACCATCGCTGGCACCGTCGAGTGCGAGCCCGGCGCGATGACCAGCGGTTCACACCGCAAGGCGTGTCCTTCCGGGACCGCCAGCGATTGCGCGGCGGCCTGCGGAAAATCCGCGACCCCAAGCTGGTCGCCTTCGCTCATCACCACCGCGCGGTAGACCGCGTTCTCGAGCTGGCGGATGTTGCCGGGCCATTCCAGTTGCGACAGCAGCGCCATCGCCTCGCCACTGATGCCCGCAATCGGGCGATTTTCTTCGGCGCAAAACCTCGCCAGGAAGTGCCGCAGCAGATGCGGGATGTCCTCGCGGCGCATCCGCAGCGGCGGAATCGTCAGCGGCAGGACATGGAGACGGTAGAACAGGTCTTCGCGAAACTGGCCGCCTTTGACGCGGTCGAGCAGTTTGCGGTTGGTCGCGGAAATGATCCGGACATCGACTTTCACCGGCTTGCGGCCGCCTACCGCCTCGACCGCGCCTTCCTGCAGCGCGCGCAGCAGTTTCACCTGCGCGGCGAGCGGCAATTCACTGACTTCGTCGAGAAACAGCGTGCCGCCGGAGGCCTCGACGAATTTGCCCATATGGCGTTCGGTAGCGCCGGTAAAGGCGCCCTTCTCATGGCCGAACAGGATCGACTCCACCAGATTGTCGGGGATCGCGCCGCAATTGACGGCGACGAACGGCTTTGATTTGCGTTCGCCGCTGCCGTGGATGGCGCGCGCGAACAATTCCTTGCCGACGCCGGATTCTCCTTCGACCAGCACCGGAATCGTCGAGGCGGCGGCCTTTTGCGCGGTGCGCAGCACGCCCGCCATGGCCTCGCTTCTGGTCACGACATCGGCAAAGGTCAGCCTGCCTTCGCGGCTGTGCCGGATGCGCTGCAGTTCGCCTTTCAGCGCGCTGGCGTTGAGAGCGTTGCGCAGCGATACCTGCAGCCGCTCGACGCCGGCCGGTTTGACCACGAAATCCTGGGCGCCGGCGCGCATCGCCGATACCACGTTGTCGATGCCGCCATGCGCGGTCTGCACGATCACCGGGACGTTGAGCCCGATTTCGCGGATTTTCGCCAACACGCCCATGCCGTCGAGACCGGGCATCACCAGGTCGAGCACCATGGCGTCGATTGCCTGCGCGTCCGGTGCGGTCAGCAGGGCGATGGCCGCATCGCCGCTGTCGACGGTCAGCGTCTCATAGCCGCATTTCTGCACCATGTTCTCGACCAGGCGGCGCTGCACCGCGTCATCATCGGCAATCAAAATGGTCGCAGCCATGGCTTTCCCCGCACGTTACAACTATCTGTCTCGAATCGGGGCACTCTGGCTGATGCCGATTAACGCCCTCTTAAACGTTGTCGCCCCGTTCTCGCTCGCCGTTCCCGGTTGAAACGCATACTGCATGCATAAACAGGCCCGAAACAGATGACCTCGCGATCCTCCTCCGCGCGCCGCCAGCCGGCCGCATCACGCAAACCGAATGGCGGGAAATCCGCAGCCAGGACAGCTGTCGGAAAGCTCCCGGAATGGAACCTTGCCGATCTCTATTCCGGCATCGGCGCGCCGGAAGTGGCGGACGACCTTGCCAGGTTGGATGCCGAATGCGTCGCGTTTGAGACCGAATACAAGGGCAAGCTCGCAGAACAGACGGCCAAGCAGGACGGCGGCAAGTGGCTCGCCGAAGCTGTCAAGCGCTACGAGGCGATCGACGATCTCGCCGGCCGGCTCGGATCCTATGCCGGCTTGGTCCATGCCGGCGACAGCGTCGATCCCGCGATCTCCAAATTCTACGGCGACGTCTCCGAACGGCTGACCGCGGCGTCCGTGCACCTGTTGTTCTTTGCGCTCGAGCTCAACCGGGTCGACGATGCCGCCATCGATCGCGCGATGCAGACGCCAGAACTCGGACATTATCGGCCGTGGATCGAGGATCTGCGCAAGGACAAGCCCTACCAGCTCGAGGATCGCGTCGAGCAGCTGTTTCATGAAAAATCCCAGAGCGGCTATGCCGCCTGGAACAGATTGTTCGATCAGACCATCTCCGGCCTGCGCTTCAAGGTGGCCGGGCGGGAACTGGCGATCGAGCCGGCGCTCAGCCTGCTGCAGGACCGCGCGCCGGAAAAGCGCAAGGCGGCGGCGCAGGCGCTGGCGAAAACCTTCAAGGCCAACGAGCGCAGCTTTGCGCTGATCACCAATACGCTCGCCAAGGACAAGGAGATTTCCGATCGCTGGCGCGGGTTCCAGGACGTCGCGGATTCGCGCCATCTGGCCAATCGCGTCGAGCGCGAAGTGGTCGATGCGCTGGTGGGGTCGGTTCGCGCCGCCTATCCGCGGCTGTCGCATCGCTATTACCAGCTCAAGGCAGGCTGGTTCGAAAAGACGAAACTCGCGCATTGGGACCGCAATGCGCCGCTGCCATTTGCCGCCACCGGCAGGATCGCCTGGCCGGATGCCAGGAACATGGTGTTGACGGCCTATCGCGGCTTCTCGCCCGAAATGGCCAGCATCGCCGAACGGTTCTTCACCGATCGCTGGATCGATGCGCCGGTGCGGCCGGGCAAGGCGCCGGGCGCATTCGCCCACCCCACCACGCCGTCGGCGCATCCCTATGTGCTGTTGAACTATCAGGGCAAGCCACGCGACGTGATGACGCTCGCCCATGAACTCGGCCATGGCGTGCATCAGGTGCTGGCTGCGAAGAACGGCGCACTGATGGCGCCGACGCCGCTGACGCTTGCGGAAACCGCCAGCGTGTTTGGCGAGATGCTGACCTTCAAGCGGCTGCTGGCGCAGACCACCAGCGCCAGACAGCGCCAGGCGCTGCTTGCCGGCAAGGTCGAGGACATGATCAACACGGTGGTGCGCCAGATCGCGTTCTACTCGTTCGAGCGCGCGGTTCATACCGAGCGGCGCAGCGGCGAACTGACCGCCCAGAGAATCGGCGAAATCTGGCTGAGCGTGCAAAGCGAGAGCCTCGGTCCGGCGATCGACATCCGGCCCGGCTATGAGAATTTCTGGATGTATATCCCGCACTTCATCCATTCGCCGTTCTACGTCTATGCCTATGCATTCGGCGATTGCCTGGTGAACTCGCTCTATGCGGTCTACGAAAATGCCCAGGCCGGCTTCGCCGAACGCTATCTGGCGATGCTGGCCGCCGGCGGCACCAAGCATTATTCCGAACTATTGAAACCGTTCGGCCTCGACGCGCGGGACCCGAAATTCTGGGACGGCGGGCTCTCGGTCATCGCGGGCATGATCGACGAGCTGGAGGAGATGGGCTAATAGTCGTATTACAGATGTTAAACGCGGCCAAAAGACATGTTATACATCTGTATAACATGTCTTTTTTGCGTTTTGATCCGGTGGGAGCAACATCCATGAAAATCGAAATCAAGAAGATAGGGAATTCCGATGGCCTCCTGCTACCTCGCGAATTGATGCAGCGGCTGGACCTCAAACGGGGCCAGCAACTGCACATCACTGAACTGGCCGGAGGTGGGTTTCAGGCGATGCCCTACGATCCTGACTTCGAGAAGACCATGGAGATCGCAGACCAGATAATGGACAAGTACCGGGACACGCTCGCCGTGCTTGCAAAATAAACGGAATACCACGTGAGCGAGCCGGAACAGCCGCTTTGGATCAGCTACGGGCAGGCCACCGCAATCCATAGCCGTCAGCTGCGCCGCTTCGGCGGAGCAGCCGGCTTGCGCGACGAAGGCATGTTGCGGTCTGCACTCGAACGTCCGATCGACAAATGGCGTTATGACCAGTCGGACATGGCTGGGCTGGCAGCAGCCTATGCGTTTGGACTGGCGAAGAATCCCGCCTTTGTCGATGGCAACAAACGCATCGCCTTCATGGCAATGATGGGGTTTCTGCTCAAGAACGGCGTCGCATTCGGTCCCGAGCCCGCGCAAGCCACTTCGATCATCCTCGCCCTCGCGGCCGGCGAAGTCAGCGAGCAAAGCCTGGCGCGCTGGATCAGGGACAATTGGCCGCCCGAGGCCGGCTGCTAGGCCATGCCGCAGGTGCGCACAAATGGCGGGTCGCCGTTGCCCTGCTGCCGGGATTGCGGTATTTCCACGCCAGACGCGAACCTTGACCGGAGAGACCGATGGCAGAGCATAACGAAGTGGCCTACACGACGGCCGACGGCAACGATTATCCGGCCCATGAGCAGACCTATGAGGGCTTCATCATGCTGGTGAAATACGGCAGCGCCGCCGTCATCTTCATCGTTGCCATGATGGCGATTTTCCTGACCTGACGCTTCGCCGATTTGCGCCGCCGGCCGGCGGCGGGTTTTCAAAGAAATCCACGCATTCCGGTGCAAAACCGGTATCCATCTTTGGAATAGGCGTTAGTTTGCTCGTGTGCGGGCATTCCGCGCCGCCGGAGGCTCCATGAAGATTGCCGTCGCCAAGGAAATCGATCCGTCGGAGCCGCGGGTCGCGGCCTCACCCGACACGGTAAAAAAATTCAAGGCGCTGGGGGTCGATATTGCGGTCGAGCCGGGCGCCGGCGTCAAATCGGGACTGCCGGATTCGGAATTCGTCGCGGCGGGGGCCACCGTCAGCGCCGATGCGCTCAAGGACGCCGATATCGTCATCAAGGTAAAGCGGCCGGAGGCGTCCGAGCTCGCCGGCTACAAGCGCGGCGCGCTGGTGATTGCGATCATGGATCCCTACGGCAACGATGCGGCGCTCAAGGCGATGGCGGACGCGGGCATCACTGCGTTCGCGATGGAATTGATGCCGCGCATCACCCGCGCCCAGGTGATGGATGTTTTGTCGAGCCAGGCCAATCTCGCCGGTTATCGCGCGGTGATCGAGGCCGCCGAGGCCTTCGGTCGCGCCTTTCCGATGATGATGACCGCGGCGGGGACCATTCCTGCGGCGAAGGTTTTCGTGATGGGCGTCGGCGTTGCCGGCCTGCAGGCGATCGCCACCGCCCGACGGCTCGGCGCCGTGGTCACCGCAACCGACGTGCGGCCGGCGGTGAAAGAGCAGGTCGAAAGCCTGGGGGCCAAATTCCTCGCGGTCGAGGATGAGGAATTCAAGCAGGCCGAGACCGCCGGCGGCTATGCCAAGGAAATGTCCAAAGAGTACCAGGCCAAGCAGGCGGCGCTGACCGCCGAGCACATCAAGAAACAGGACATCATCATCACCACCGCGCTGATTCCGGGCCGGCCCGCGCCGCGTCTCGTCAACTCGGAGATGGTGAAGTCGATGAAGCCCGGCTCGGTGCTGGTCGATCTTGCGGTCGAACGCGGCGGCAATGTCGAGGGCGCCAGGGCCGACGAGGTCGCCGATGTCGGCGGCATCAAGATTGTCGGGTACACCAATGTGGCGGGCCGCGTCGCGGCCTCGGCGTCAAGCCTCTATGCGCGCAACCTGTTTGCCTTCATCGAGACGCTGATCGACAAGTCGACCAAGGCGCTGGCGGTGAAGTGGGACGACGAACTGGTCAAGGCTACCGCGCTGACCAAGGACGGCGCCGTCATTCATCCGAATTTCCAGCCCAAAGCATAAGGAAAGCCGCCATGGAACATATCGCGCAGGCCGTCGATCCCTTCGTGTTCCGGCTGTCGATTTTCGTGCTCGCCGTGTTCGTCGGCTATTTCGTGGTGTGGTCGGTGACGCCGGCGCTGCACACGCCGCTGATGTCCGTGACCAATGCGATCTCCTCGGTGATCGTGGTCGGCGCGCTGCTCGCGGTCGGCGTCGCCATGGTCGGCAGCGGCGGGCCGTGGGCCCGCGGCTTCGGTTTCGTGGCGCTGATCTTTGCCTGCGTGAACATCTTCGGCGGCTTCCTGGTCACACAACGAATGCTGGCGATGTACAAGAAGAAGATCAAGTGAGCTGCGCTCACCTCGCGGCGATGAAGACAATGGGGGCCTTGCGATGAACGCCAATCTGGCTGCAGTTCTTTACCTCGTCGCCGGGGTGCTGTTCATCCTGTCGCTGCGTGGCCTGTCGAGCCCGGCGTCGAGCCGCCAGGGCAATTTCTTCGGCATGATCGGCATGGGCATCGCGGTCGCGACCACGCTCGCGGCACATCCGCCGGCCGACGGCATCGGCTGGCTGCTGGTGATCCTCGGTGTCGCCATCGGCGGCTCGATCGGCGCGGTCATCGCGCGCCGGGTGCCGATGACATCGATGCCGGAACTGGTCGCGGCGTTCCACTCGCTGGTCGGCATGGCCGCGGTGCTGGTGGCGGCCGGGGCGTTCTACGCCCCCGAGGCGTTCGACATCGGCACGCCCGGCCACATCCACCCGCAGAGCCTGGTCGAGATGTCGCTCGGCGTCGCCATCGGCGCGCTGACCTTCACCGGCTCGGTCATCGCGTTCGCCAAGCTGTCCGGCCGCATGAGCGGCGCCCCGATCATCCTGCCGGCGCGGCACATCATCAATATCGTTCTCGGGCTGGCGCTGCTGTTCTTCATCGTCGGCCTGGTGGTATCCGGCAGCGCGGTTGATTTCTGGCTGATCACGATCCTCGCGCTGGCGCTCGGCGCGCTCCTGATCATCCCGATCGGCGGCGCCGACATGCCGGTCGTGATCTCGATGCTGAACTCCTATTCCGGCTGGGCCGCCGCCGGCATCGGCTTCACGCTCGGCAATTCGGCGCTGATCATCACCGGGGCGCTGGTCGGCTCGAGCGGCGCGATCCTGTCCTACATCATGTGCCATGCGATGAACCGTTCCTTCATCTCGGTCATCCTCGGCGGTTTTGGCGGCGAAACCGCCGCGGCGGGCGCGGGCGCCGGCGGCGAAGTCCGCCCGGTGAAACTCGGCTCCGCGGACGACGCCGCCTTCATCATGAAGAACGCGCAGAAGGTGATCATCGTACCCGGCTACGGCATGGCGGTGGCACAGGCGCAGCATGCCTTGAGGGAAATGGCCGATCAGCTCAAGAAGGAAGGTGTCGAGGTCAAATACGCGATTCACCCGGTGGCAGGCCGCATGCCCGGCCACATGAATGTGCTGCTCGCCGAAGCCAACGTGCCCTATGACGAGGTGTTCGAACTGGAAGACATCAATTCGGAATTCGCCCAGGCCGACGTCGCCTTCGTGATCGGCGCCAACGACGTCACCAATCCCGCCGCCGAGGACGATCCGAAATCGCCGATCTACGGGATGCCGGTGCTGCAGGTGTGGAAGGCCGGCACCGTGATGTTCATCAAGCGTTCGCTGGCCTCCGGCTATGCCGGCATCGACAATCCCCTGTTCTACCGCGACAACACCATGATGCTGCTCGGCGACGCCAAGAAGATGACCGAGAACATCGTCAAGGCGCTGTGAGGTCGCTGACGGGAAAACATGAGCGTCCTGAGATGGCTGATCGCCCTGCTGCTGGTCGGTTATGTCGGTGGCCTTGCCGCGCTTTTTTTCCTGCAACGGAAGCTGGTCTTTCCGGTACCGCAAACGGCGCGGACGGCTCCCGAAGCCGGCGGATTTCCGGAAGCTGAAGAACATGTCCTGACGACGGCGGATGGCGAGCAGGTCATCGTCTGGCATGTTGCTGCGGACACAGGACATCCGGTCGTGATGTATTTCCCGGGCAATGGAGACGTTCTGGCCGGGTGCGTCAGTCGCTTTCGCGGCATCACCGCTGACGGCACCGGGCTCGTCGCACTGTCCTATCGGGGCTATGCCGGCTCAAGCGGACGGCCCAGCGAGGATGGATTGCTGCGGGATGCGGCCGCAGCCTACGCCTTCGCCGCCGCGCGATACGGCGCCGATCAAATCGTGCTCTGGGGCTTTTCGCTGGGCAGCGGGGTCGCGGTGGCGTTGGCGGCGGATCAACCGGTCGGAAAGCTGGTTCTGGAAGCGCCCTATACGTCGATAACCGACGTTGCCGCCCCGCGGTTCGCCATGGCGCCGGTGCGCTGGCTGCTGCGAGACCGCTTTCACTCCGACCAGCGCATCGGACGTGTCACGGCTCCCCTGCTCATCATGCATGGCGCACGCGACCCCGTCATTCCGATCGCTCTGGGCGAGCGATTGTTTGTGCTTGCCCATCAACCGAAACAATTCGTGCGGTTTGCCGATGGCGCTCACAACGATCTGGACATTCATGGTGCGATCGAAACGGTTCGAGGATTCATCAACGCCTCAAGGGGCTGAGGGAGGCGCCGGTTCGGCGCATCGCCAGGAAAGACAAAGGGATGCATTGATATGAGCTTGCGCGTCGCGACGCCTCGATCGGCGTGGATTTTTCCGGCGCTGGCGGTCCTGCTGTTTGCGGCTGCCACCGGCCTCGGACTGTCGTTCACGCTGTCGCCCGGCGGGTTGCTGTTTGCGGCGGCGCTGCTTGCGGTGCTGTTCGGCACGGTATTTGCGGCCGTCCACCATGCCGAGATCATCGCCCACAGGATCGGCGAGCCCTACGGCACGCTGCTGCTGACGCTGGCGGTCACCGTGATCGAGGTTGCGCTGATCGCGACCATCATGCTCGGAGAAAAGGCCGTGCCGACGCTGGCGCGCGATACCGTGTTCGCGGTAGTGATGATCGTCTGCAACGGCCTGGTCGGCGCATGCATCCTGGCCGGCGGGTTGCGCTATCGCGAGCAGGAATTCCAGGTCGCCGGATCCAATCTCTATCTCAGTGTGCTGTTCGTGCTCGCGACCATCACGCTGATCCTGCCGAACCACACCCTGACTACGCCGGGGCCGATCTACTCGACCGCCCAGCTCGGCTTCGTCAGTGTCGTTACCCTGCTGCTCTATGGGGTGTTTCTCTATATCCAGACCATCCGGCATCGCGGCTATTTCACCGGCAACGAGCAGAAGCCGGACGATGCCGAGGACGCTATCTCGAAGCGCATGCTGGCCCTGAGCGTTGTGTTGCTGCTGGTCTCGCTGCTGGCGGTGGTGCTGCTGTCGAAGAAATTTTCGCTGGTGGTCGATGTGGTTACCGCGCGGATCGGGGCGCCGCCGGCTTTCGCGGGCATTCTGGTGGCGCTGTTGATCCTGCTGCCGGAAAGCGTCGCCGCGATCTCCGCGGCGCGCCACAACGACCTGCAGAAGAGCATTAACCTGGCGCTCGGTTCGTCGCTTGCGACCATCGGACTGACGGTCCCGGCGGTCGCCGTCGCCGCCTATGCGCTGGACAAGCAACTGGTGCTGGGGCTCAATGACCAAAACATGGTGCTGCTGGTGCTGACGTTCATCTTGAGCATGCTCACCTTTGGCACCGGCCGCACCAACATCCTGTTCGGGCTGGTTCATGTGGTGGTGTTTGCGGTGTTTTTGTTCCTGGTGTTCGTACCGTAACCGGATGGAGAATAGCGATCATGTCGAGTGCCAAATCCGACGTTCAAGTCGACACCGAGGAAGTCCGCGTCACCGAGTGGCGGCTGGCGCCGGGCAGCGCCACCGGTCGTCACATTCATGAAATGGACTATGTCATTGTCCCGGTGACCGCCGGAGAAATGACCATCGTGGCGCCGAACGGGGATCGCTCCAAGGCGCAGCTCGGGGTCGGAAAGTCCTATTTCCGCAAGGCCGGCGTCGAACACGACGTGCTCAACGAGACTGCGACCGAAATCGTGTTCCTGGAAGTCGAACTGAAACCTTAAGGCGCAGTTTACGAACGTTTACCCAATTGCCACCGATCGGTCGCAGTTGATCCCTCAATGCGCCTCAAAGTTTCCGCATCAAAACCGGCGCTGGGAGTGGGCGGTCATGCTGAAATACGTTTCGAAGTTTGCGATGGACATCCTGCCGTCGGTGGCTGCCACCATCATCGGGGCCTACATCGTCAACCACTACATCGTCACCCGGCCGGCCGGCGAGGCGCCGGTTGCCGCTGCGGTATCGTCGGCCGATCCGAAGAAGCCCGACCCCAGGATCGATGTGAAGCCCGCCGAGACCTCCGCCGACGTCGCCAATATCCCGGAGGCGGGAGTGAGGGCAAAGGGCATCTCCGAAAAGGCCATCTTCGAGAAACCGGCATCCGGGCCTGCGGAGACTGCGAGCATTCCGGTTGACCCGCGTCGGCATCAGCCTGCGCCCCGCGAAAAGACCATCGCCAAAACCGCTTCGGTTCCCGCACCGCCTGCCGCGCCGGCGGTGGTGCCGGTCGTCGCCGCGCCGGCGGCCGAGGCCGCCCTGGTCCCGGAGGAGCATCGCGACGCCAACGATCTGGCCCGGGCGGCGATCGAGCGCCTGCGTAGCTCCAGCGACGGCTCGCCGCACGCCCTGCCGGACGCCGCCCGCGCTCCGGATACCGTTCGCGTGGCGGAGCCGTCGCGAGCGGTACCGGCGCCGCCGGTTCGGCCGCTTCCGCCGCCGATCGTGGTCTCGACGCCCGCAGCCGTGACACTCGATTCGACGGCAGGATCGTCGCCGACGAGAGAAGCCTATCCGGTCGCCGCGCGGATCGACGATCCGCGCCGTCCGACGCCACCGGCCGATATTCCTGACGCGCGGCCGCTGGATCTGCGGGCCGAGGCGACGGAGTTTTCGCCGGTGCGGGAACACACCACGGTTGCCCAGGACGTGCTGTCGGCCGCGAAATCGGTGTTTCACGCGGTGCTGCCGCAATAGTTCAGAACGTGTCGTAGCTCTGGCCGGGCTTGCCGCCGACGCGCGCAAAGCCGCTTCGCGCGGCTTCATCCTTGGGGCGGATGTTGATGGCCCGTCCGTATGAGCCGGCCGCCTTGGTCTTGTCGCCGAGGCGTTCATAGGCAAGCCCCCGGGTAATCCAGATCTGTCCGTTCTGCGGATCGGCCTGCACCGCCTCGTCGAGATCGGCGGCAGCCTCCTTGGCCTTGTCCAGCGCGAGATAGCTGAGCGCGCGCGCCAGCAGCGGCTCGGCTTGCTGCGGCACGAGACCGTTCGCCGCGGTGAAGTCGTCGATTGCAAATTGGTGCTGATTCTGTGCTTGATAGAGCAGGCCGCGATTGTAATAGGCCTCCGCATTGTCGGGCCGCAGACTGATCGCCTTGTTGAAATCCTCCAGGGCTTCGGCGGCCTGCTTCTGGGCCTTGTAGACCATGCCACGGCCGAGCCAGGCGGGCGCGTAGTTGGCGTCGAGCGCCAGCGCGCGGTTGTAGTCGGCCATCGCGAGGTCGAGCCGCTTGCTATGGCGATAGATCAAGCCGCGGTTGGCAAACGCCTGACCATAATTGGGATCGAGGCTGACCGCCTTGTTGAAGTCGGCGAGCGCCTCGTCGGTCTTGCCGGCCTGCGCCAGGACCGAACCGCGCATGTTGTAGGCCTGCGGATCGTTGGGATTGTTCTTGATGGCTTCGGTGAGCGAGGCGATGTTGCTGGGCGACGTCAGCTGGGCCGGTTCTTCCCGCTCGGCCGTCGGCGACAAGGATCCCAGATTGATCGAACAGCCGCACAGCGCGATCGCGGTCAGCGCGACCGGTGCCGACCTGCGCAGACAAAGCCGCAAAGCTTCGGACAACGCCTGGGGAACCGGAATGGCCATCGATACAGAACACCCGCGCGGCTAACGCCTATTGGTAGCCTGCGGCGTCCGAAATTGCATCAGCCGGTTGCCGCGAAAGGCGCGGCTGGGGGTGTTCCAGGGCGGATGCTGCCTGTCGTCAAATCCGCGCAGGCTATTTGCAGGCTATTGATGCAAGGGAGTTCCTGCGGCAAACCGCAGGTCCTGCGCCGGAACAGGCTTCGCGCAAAACAACAACGCGGGCACCACTGCCCGCGCCATCAATCAAACCTGTGAGTTTTTTGATCAGCGCGGCCCGCGCGGACCTGCGCCTGGGCCACCGCGGCCGCCGGCACCGCCGCGTTCGGCGCCCGGTCCGGCGCCGAATACCGGCTTCGGCTTCATCGGCAGCAGGCCTTCGCGCTGCAGCTTCTTGCGGGCAAGCTTGCGCGCGCGGCGCACCGCCTCGGCCTTTTCACGGGCCTTCTTCTCGGAGGGCTTCTCATAATGGCCGCGAAGCTTCATCTCGCGGAAAATACCCTCGCGCTGCATCTTTTTCTTCAGCGCCTTGAGGGCTTGATCGACATTGTTATCGCGAACGAGAACCTGCACGCGGCATCCTCTTTCAATTGATCGGATTGGAATTCTGATAAAGCAAAAGGCTGGCGAAAGGCCCGGCCCTTAACCTCAAGCGCGTGGATGTATCAGACAAAGGCGGGAATGTCCACCGGCGAGACGCACATGCGCAGGCGAGGGGCGGCCAAACTTGCCGATTTTGGTCCCGATCACGCGGTTTTTGGCGGCGTGGGCCCGACCTGGGTGACGTGTCCCATTTTCCGGCCCGGCCGGGGCGAACCCTTGCCATAGAGGTGGACGGTCGCGCCCGGGACGGTCAGCCATTGTTCGTAGCCGTCGACTTCGTTCCCGATCAAATTGGTCATGGTCACGTGGCCGTGACGGACCGGCCTGCCGAGCGGCCAGCCGGCAATGGCGCGGATGTGCTGTTCGAACTGCGAAATCGAGGCGCCATCCAGCGTCCAGTGCCCGGAATTGTGGACCCGCGGCGCAATCTCGTTGACCAAAATCGTCGGACCGCCGCTTCCCTGAACCACGAACAGCTCGACCGCGAGCACGCCGACATAGTCCAGGGCGTGCGCGATCCGCTCTGCGATGCCGCGCGCCTGTGCTGCCAGCGCGTCGGGGATCGGGGCTGGCGCGCGCGAGATTTTCAGGATGTGGTCGCGGTGTTCGTTTTCGGTGACGTCGAAGCATTCGACCTCGCCCGACGCGCTGCGCGCGGCGATCACCGAGATCTCGCGCTCGAAGGGAACGAAGGCCTCAAGGATTGCGGATTTGGTGGCGAGGTCCTCCCAGATCCGGTCCGGATCGTCACCGGCGCGGATGATCGCCTGGCCCTTGCCATCATAGCCGAAACGGCGCGTCTTGATCACGGCGGGCAGACCGATTTGTTCGATCGCTGTCCGCAGGGCGGCCGCCGAGTCGACATCGGCATAAGCGGCGGTGCCGATGCCCAGCCGCTTGACGAAATCCTTCTCGGCAAGGCGGTCCTGGGTGGTTTCCAGGATTTTCCGGTCGGGCAGCACCGGACGGCGCGCCGCCAGAAGCATCGCCGAGGCCGAGGGCACGTTCTCGAATTCGTAGGTGATGACATCGACGTCGTTGGCGAACAGCTCCAGCGCCTCGACATCGGCAAATTCGGCGCATGTCGCATTCATCACGACATCGAACGCCGGCGAATCCGGATCCGGTGAAAACACCTGGCACCGCAGGCCCAGCCGCGCCGCCGCCAGTGCCAGCATCCGGCCCAGTTGTCCGCCGCCGAGAATTCCGATGGTGTCGCCGGGCTTCAGCTTCACCTGATGCGAGGCGGTCACGCCGATCCCTCCGGGCGCTCGCCCACCGCCTCGGTCTGTTGCTGGCGCCACGCGACCAGCCTGCCCGACAGCGCCGGATCGTTCAGCGCCAACACGCTGGCGGCAAGCAGCGCGGCGTTGATGGCGCCGGGCTTGCCGATGGCCAGCGTTCCGACCGGAACGCCGGCCGGCATCTGGACGATGGAGTAGAGCGAATCGACGCCGGACAGCGCCTTCGATTCAATGGGAACGCCGAATACCGGCAGTTCCGTCAGCGATGCGGTCATTCCGGGCAGATGCGCCGCGCCGCCGGCGCCGGCGATGATGATCTTGATGCCGGCCGCCCTGGCGCCCTTGGCGAAGGCGAACAGCCGATCCGGGGTGCGATGCGCCGAGATGATGTGTTTTTCGCTGCCGACGCCGAGGACGGCGAGGGTTTCGGCGGCGTGGCGCATGGTGTCCCAGTCGGACTGGCTTCCCATGATGATGGCAATAGGGGCGGTCATACGGTCAATTCTCTTCGGGAATCCAAAAGCATAGGGCGGATTATAGGATCAGCCCAAGGTTCGGCAAGGTGTGGCAAGGGGGCGGGAATGGACTATCCTGTCTTGGTGAATTCCGGCAAGCCTCCTCTCAAGGATGCCCATGAAGAAGAAATCCCCGGCAGCTGCTTCAAGGCCCGCAAAACGGCGCAAAAGCGGCCTTGCTGCGAGCAAGGCGGCGCCGCTGCGCGCCAGAAAGGCCAAGGCGGTTGCCCCGGTTCCCCGGCGGCAGCCAGCCGTGCGCACCAGCGATGGCAAACCGGCGATCCGCCGGCTCAAGGTCCAGTTGGTGCGGGCGCTCAAGCGCATCGACGAATTGCAGGCTTCGGCCGACACCGATTTCTTGCTGGATATCCCAAACCGGCGCGGCTTCGAGCGCGAGCTGAACCGCTCGATCGCCTATATCAAGCGTTATCAGGCGAGCGGCGCGCTGATTGTGCTCGACGTCGATCGCCTCAAGCCGATCAACGACGCCTATGGTCATGCCGCCGGCGACCAGGTGCTGAAAGCCGTCGTGGCGGTGCTGCAGCGCCAGGTGCGCTCCTCCGACGTGATCGGACGGCTCGGCGGCGACGAGTTTGGGCTGCTGCTGTGGAATCTCAGCAAGACCGATGCCCAGGCCAAGGCGGCGTCGCTGGAACAGGCGGTCGACCGGCTCAGCTTCGTGTTTCGCGGCCGCGCCGTCACGGCGGGTGCGTCCGCCGGGGTCGCGATTCTCGCTCCCCACGTCGATGCCGGCAGGGCGCTGGAAGAAGCCGACAGCGCCATGTATGTGCGCAAGGCGCAACGGCGGCATGAAGCGCGATGACTACAGGCCGCTGAGATCGTCCGGCACCTCGCCGAATCTCCTGAGCAACTGGGCATCGCCGAATTCGCCCATCATGGGATCGCCGGTACGGCTGAAGGCGACCGCGCCAATGCTGCCGGGGAGCCGCGACAGGATTTCCGCCCGCCGCAAGGCTCCCGACGAGCTCTGGCATTCTTCGGCGGCGCCGGCGACCGGCGAGCCGCTATCGTCCGCCAGGAACGGCAGCGCGACGTAATACGTGATATCGGCCATGGCGCTCTCCCTGTTTGATCGATCGATCAGGCGGCGTCGCTGCTCGTTCGCGGCGATCTTGGCGCCGCGCCATCGCTCGACAGCGCCGACTGCAGTTCCTGCAATTCCACTTCCAGATATTCGTTCGCCATGATCAGCGCCTTGATGGCGCTGCGCAGGTTTCCGTCGCACATCGCGATGGCCTGGTCGCAGGCTTGCTCGTAGCGGCTGACGATGGGCAGGGGGGCGGGTTCGGACATGGCAAAATTCCCGAAATGGCCAGGAGCGGCGGTCACAATGTTCCTATTTTGTTCTATCGGAGTCAAGCCGATCGAAGCGCCCGCCGGCCGCTTTCCACAGCCCACGGGCTCCAGGCGGATCCGTCCGCGCGCCGGGTCGCCGCGGCGCGAGGCGGCCCGCGTCGGCCCCGGCGGCTAGGCAATGATATCCGGCGTGATCTGGTCTTCGATGAAGGCGATACGGTCGCGCAGCTGCAGCTTGCGTTTCTTCAGCCGTTGCAGCCGCAACAGATCCGGCGCGGGAGATTGGTGCAGGGCGTCGATCGCCGCGTCGAGATCGCGGTGTTCCTGCTGCAATCGTGCGAGCTCGGATTCGAGTTCGCGCTCATCTTCGTTTGTCATGGTGTACGTTAGCTGAAAAGCGCGATGAGGTTGCGGAAGCCTTGCAACGAATATCGCCCCTGGCGGCCCGCTCTGCAAGCGGGACGGTTCCGTGCTCACGATTCGTTACATATGGCGCGGAAAAATGAGGAGGCAATTTTCGATATCCATCGACAGATCAACCGGCTCGTGTACACTCTTTCGTCCGGATCGAATCTGAGGTCTAATTCCACCGAGGAGGTTTCGTATGGCAATGCAGGCGCATCTCGTTGAACTGGAACGGAAACACAAGATTCTCGAAAATGAATTGCACGACGCACTTGTGCATCTTTCCACGGACGATCTGCAAATTGTCGAACTGAAGCGCCGGAAATTGATGGTCAAGGACGAGATCGAGCGGTTGAGACGCACCGCGGGCGAAACCCTGCACTAAGGCCTGGTAGAGGCCTGGCCTCGTCAACATCAGCGCCGGTTGGCGCAAGCGGATGATTTTTTGCGACGAGTTCAGGTCGCGTGCCACCGCAGTTTTCATCATCTCGCAATCCTGGATGCCCCCCTGTCGGCTGACATCGGGTTGGCCGATGGGGCATCCAGTATTTTCCTGTGCTGCCGCTCCCGCGCTGCAGCGGCGATATTCACACCCCCGCCAGCCCGCCGACATAATCCGCGATCGCCAGCGAAGAGGTCAGCCCCGGCGATTCGATCCCGAACAGATTGATCAGCCCGTCCACGCCATGGTCGCGCGGCCCCTGGATCAGGAAATCCTGCACCGCCACCGCCGGCGGCACGATCTTGGGTCGAATTCCCGAATAGCTCGGCATCAGCGCCCCGTCCGGCAGCGCCGGCCAGTAACGCCGGATCGCCGGATAGAATCTTTCCGCCCGCGCCGGATCGACCGCGTAATCGACGCGGTCGACCCATTGCACGTCCGGACCGAACCGGGCCTGGCCCGCCATATCGAGCGTGAGGTGGACGCCGAGTCCCCCGGGTTCGGGCACCGGATAGATCAGATGCGAAAACGGCGCCCGCGCGCTGCAGCTGAAATAGTTTCCCTTGGCAAGATAGGCCGGCGGTATCAGCTCGATCGGCATGCCGCTGATGCTGCGCGCGACGGCGGAGGCGTCGAGTCCCGCGGCATTGACCAGAAGTCCGCAGGCAAGGACGGTCGGCGTATCGCCGCCGACCTCGAGCTCGATTCCCTTCACCCCGGTCCTGGCGCGCAGCAGCGGCGCATGAAAGGCGCAGGCCGCGCCGGCATCTTCGGCGTCGCCGCGCAGCGCCAGCATGAAGGCGTGGCTGTCGACGATGCCGGTGGAAGGCGACAGCAGGGCTGCATCGCAGTTCAGCGCCGGCTCCATGGCGCGCGCGGCTTCGCCGGAGAGGGTTTGCAGATCGAGCACGCCATTGGCCTCGGCGTGAGCCTTGATCGATTGCAGCCTCAAGGTTTCATTCGGCTGGGTTGCCACGATCAGCTTGCCGCAGTTGCGATGCGGAATGCCGTGATCGCGGCAGTAGGCATAGAGGGCCCGCCGGCCGCTGACGCACATGCGCGCCATCAGGCTCGCCGCCGGGTAGTAGATGCCGGCGTGGATCACCTCGCTGTTGCGCGACGAGGTGACGGTGCCGATGCCTTCCGCAGCCTCCAGCAGCACGACCTCGCGGCCCGCCTGTGCCAGCCGTCGCGCCACGGCGAGGCCGATCACTCCCGCACCGACCACGACGCAATCAACCCTGTCCATTGGCTTTTCAGATCCGGGATTGCGGGCTGTTCGCCCAGGGACAAGCGCCGCCGGCGGCCGCCGTCAGCGACCAAACGCGATCACGCGTGCTCCGGTTGACCGGCATGGCGCTGCCAGCATCGCGCCGGACCGTTTCAAACCGGTTGCCGCGCCGAATTGCCGTTAGGGATGCATTAATCATGTCAGGGTAATTGCCGTAATTTAAGCCACATTTTCCGGTTGCAAGGGTACGCGTTTACCTGATCCAAACCCGTGAGGCCAGACACTCCGCGCCAGAAATCCGCGGGTGACTGATGGCTGACAAGAATTGGCAGGCAGGCGGCAGGGTTATGATTTCCGCGCAGGCCGCCGTGTGCCTGATCGTCACCGTCGCGCCGATCAGTGCCGGCTGGGCCGAATCCGGCGACCTCGCGCCCGTCAGCTATATCGGCTCCGCCGAGGCGCACATGGTCTGGGAAGTGCTGATCGGCGGCATCACCGTCTGCTCGTTTCTGATTGCCGTCGCGCTTTGGGTTCTCTCGGCGTTGCGCAAGGTCAAGCGCTCGCAATTGCGCCGAAATGCGTTTGTCAGGTCCGCCCTCAACAATCTGAGCCAGGGCGTGGTGATGACGGATGGCCAGACGCGGATCGTATTCTGCAACGACCGCTATCTGGAAATCTACGGCCTGGCGCGTTCCGATGTTCCCAGGAACATGACCGGGCCCGAACTGCTGGAGTTGCGCCGCAAGCGCGGGGTCCTCGACGTCAGTGTCGAGGACTTCTACGCCAGCGCCGGCGCCCCGGAAGGCCTCATTACCGAGCTGCCCGGCGGCCGGTCGGTCCTGGTCAAGTATTTTGCGCTGCCCAACGGCGGCGGTTCGGTGGCCACCCACGAGGACTGCAGCGAGCAGCGCAAGCTTTCCAGACAACTTGCATCGACCAAGCAGTTCCTGGAATCGGTGCTCGACAATGTGCCGGTATGCGTGGCTGCCAAGAGCATCGAGGACGGCCGCTACATTTTCGCCAACCGTGCGTTCGAACGCTTCTCGCGGTTTTCCCGCGACAAGATCGTCGGCAAGCGCGCCGATGAGATCTTCCAGCCCGAAACCGCGGCCAGCATCGAGGCCGCGGACCAGGCCGCGGTGAATTCGCCCGACGGCCAGTTTCGCAGCGAGTTCGCGGTGGAGCGCGGCAGCGAGAAGCGCATTCTCGCCAGCAACCGGGTGATCGCGCGCGACGACAAGAACCAGCCCGAATTCCTGATCGCGCTGTTCGACGACGTCACCGACCGCAAATCGCTGTCCAAAGAGCTGGAAAATACCAAGAAGTTTCTCGAACTGGTGGTCGACAACATTCCGGTCTCGCTGGTCGTCGAGCGCGTCAGCGACGGCCGCTATCTGCTCGCCAACCGCAGCGCCGAGACCATCCTCAACCGGCGGCGCGAGGACGTCACCGGACTGACGGCTGCGGATATCTTCAATCCGAAAGAGGCCAAGCTGATCATCGCGCGCGACGAGGCGGCGATCAAAAAGCGCGGGCTGCTCACCGAGGAACACCCGATCAGCACCAAGGACGGGCTGCGGCTGTTCCTGACGCGCCGCATGACCGTGCTCGACGAGTCCGGCGCGCCGCAATATCTGATCAAGACCCACGAGGACGTCACCGATCGCCGCCAGACCGAGTCGCGCATGGCGCACATGGCGTATCACGACGGCCTGACCGACATGCCGAACCGCGCCGCCTTCCTGCAGGCGCTGGCGCAGATGATCGAGGCCTGCGCGGGTTCCGACGAGGAGTTCGCGGTGCTTTCGGTCGACCTCGACGGATTGAAGGAAATCAACGACGTGTTCGGCCATGCGGTCGGCGACAAGCTGCTGATCGAGGTGGCGCGGCGCATCCAGGACGCGGCGCGGGGCGGCGTCGTCGCCAGGCTCAGCGGCGACGAGTTCGGGCTGATCATCGATGGCAAGCAGCCCGCCGCCGGCATGGCGCTGGCCGAGCGGCTCGCCGAAACGCTGGCGAACGAATTCCAGATCGACGGCAAGTCGGTCCGCACCGGGGTGACCACCGGCATCGCGGTGTTCCCGCACAACGGCTCGGACGCCGCCTCGCTGCTGGCCAACGCCGGCGCGGCCTTGTTCCGCGCCAAGGCGAAATCGCGCGGCTCGATCGGCATCTTCGAGCCCGAGATGGACCAGCAGATCCGCGATCGCCGCGTGCTGCATCAGGATCTCTCGCTGGCGATCAAGAACGGCGAACTCTCGCTGTATTACCAGCCGCAGGCGAAGTCGCGGCAAACCGTCGCCAGCAGCGAAGTGATCGGCTTCGAGGCCCTGGCGCGCTGGCTGCATCCGCTGCGCGGCTTCGTTCCGCCGGGCGATTTCATCCCGCTCGCCGAAGAGAGCGGCCTGATCGTCGAGATGGGCGAATGGATCCTGCGCGAAGCCTGCCGCGAGGCCGCGTCGTGGCGGCAGCCGCTGCAGATCGCGGTCAATCTGTCGCCGGCGCAGTTCATGCACGGCGACCTGGTCGGCCTCGTGCACTCGATTCTGCTCGAAACCGGCCTGGCGCCGGGCCGGCTGGAACTGGAAATCACCGAGGGCGTGCTGATCGAGGATTTCGATCGCGGCCTGGCGCTGCTGCGGCGGCTGAAGGCGCTCGGGGTGCGGGTTTCGATGGACGACTTCGGCAGCGGCTATTCCTCGCTGAGCTATCTGCAGGCGTTTCCGTTCGACAAGATCAAGATCGACCGCGCCTTCGTGATGAATCTCGGGCGCAATCCGCAATCGGCGGCGATCGTTCGCGCCGTGATCGGGCTTGGCCACGGCCTTGAAATGTCCATCGTTGCCGAAGGCGTGGAAACCCAGGAACAGCTCGGCTTCCTTGCCGAGGAGGGCTGCGACGCGGTGCAGGGCTATTTCATCGGCAAACCCGCGCCGATCGGACAGTATGCCGCGCTGGTCGGGCGAGCCGCCGACGCGGCGGAGCCCGCGCGCAAGACCGGCTAGGCCTTTTCGGCCTGACGCGTTTTCTTGACGCCGGCCGGTACCCACTTCGTTCGAAACCGCTATAGCTTGCGCATGGCGGATTATGATCTGGCGATCATCGGCGGCGGCCTGAACGGCGTCAGCGTTGCGCGCGACGCCGCCGGACGCGGCCTCCGGGTTGTCCTGGTCGAGCAGGGCGACCTCGGCGGCGGCGCGTCGCAGGCTTCGCCGCGGCTGATTCATGGCGATCTGGCGGCGCTGGAACGGCGGGCCTTGTTTCGCGTGCACAGGGCGCTGGCCGAGCGCGACAACTGGCTGCGGATCGCCCCGCATCTGGTGCGTCCGATGCGCTTTGCGATTCCTGCGCATTCCGACGAGCGTCCGCCCTGGCTGCTGCGGTCGTGGCTGCTGCTCTACGACCGGCTGGCGTCGCCGCTGCGGCTGCCGGCCTCGGCGACGGTCGACGTCACCCATCATCCGATCGGAAACGCGCTGAAGCGGCCGTTCGGCACCGCCTTCGAATATTCCGATTGCGTGGTGGACGATTCGCGGCTGGTGGTTCTCACGGCCGTCGATGCCGCCGAACGGGGGGCCGACATCCGCAGCGGCGCGCGCTGCGTTCGCGCCGACCGGCTCGACTTCTGGCGGCTGGCGGTGATCGATCGCGGCCACCGCCGGGTGATCAGCAGCCGGGCGCTGGCCAATGCCAGCGGCGCCTGGACCGCGTCGGTCGCGGAAACCGTGCTGCGCATGCCGCCACCCGGCCTCAGTGCGACCCGGATCAGCCAGATCGTCGTCAGGCGGCTGTTCGATCCCGACACCGTCTATGTGTTCCAGAATATCGACCGGCAGCTGATTTTCGCGAGCCCCTATCAGCGCGATTTCACCCTGATCGGCACGGTCCGGCAAGCCTTCAGGGGCGATCCCGCCATCGTGTCGATGCCGGCCGCCGACATCGCCTATCTCTGCGACGCCGCCAACCGTTATTTTCGCGAACGGGTCGATCCGTCGGACGTGGTTGCGACGGTATCCGGCGCCAACGCGGTCAGGGTTGCCGCCGGCGGGCGCGGTGCGCGGGACGGGGCGACGACGTTCGAAGCGGGCCGCGGCAAGGCGCCGCTGCTGACCATGTTCGGCGGCGACATCACGACCGCGCGGCTCCGCGCCGAGCAGGCGGTCTCCCGGCTGACGCCGTTTTATCCGATGTCGGCGCGCTGGACCGCGACGGCGCCGCTGCCGGGCGGCGATTTTGCCTGGGCGAGGTTCGACCGCCAGGTCGAGCTGGCGCGCGCGCGCTGGCGCTTCCTCGACGACGGCCAGGCCCAGCGCCTGGTCGCGGCCTATGGCACGCGCCTGGCCATGGTGCTCGGCGACGCCGGCAGCCGCGCCGAGCTCGGTCCGGCCTTCGGGCCCGAACTGACCGGGGCCGAGGTGCGCTATCTGATGGAAAAGGAGTGGGCGCGCTTTCCGGACGACATTCTGTGGCGGCGCTCGAAACTCGGCCTCACCCTGCCGCTGGCCGATCGCGAGGCGCTGGCCGCGTTCATGGCGACGGCACGCTGAGGCGGCGCGATCGCCGCGGCGGCAGCCTTGTCGGCGATCTCCTGGCGGGCAAACGGCGCGATCGGCGCGGACATTATTACGGCGATCCGCGGCGAGGCGGTTGAGCCGGCGCCGATCCATCGCTAGCGTGCCACCAAGATCGGGCTGGCGAGGATCATGGCTGAGGAACTGGCAACCTGCGAACCGCAAGCGACCGCGGTCGAAGTTCCGCTGCTGCGCATCGAGGCGGTGGTGAAGAATTTCGGCGCCTTGCGCGCGGTGGACCGGCTGTCGCTCCAGATCCGGGCCGGCGAGTTCTTCGCGCTGCTCGGTCCCAGCGGCTGCGGCAAGACCACGCTGCTGCGGATGCTGGCCGGTTTCGAGACCCCGGACCAGGGCCGCATCCTGCTCGATGGCCAGGATATCGCGCAGGTGTTGCCGCACGACCGGCCGGTCAACATGATGTTCCAGAACTACGCGCTGTTTCCCCATCTCAGCGTGCGCGACAATATCGCCTTCGGCCTGAAGCGCGCGCGAATGCCACGGCCGGCGATCGAGGCCCGGGTCGCCGAACTGGTCGCGCTGGTCAGGCTCGAGGGTCTGGAGAAGCGCCGGCCCGACCAGCTCTCCGGCGGCCAGAAGCAGCGCGTGGCGCTGGCGCGTTCGCTGGCGCGCCGCCCGCAGCTGCTGCTGCTCGACGAACCGCTGGCCGCGCTCGACAAGAAGCTGCGCGAAAGCACCCAGCTCGAACTGATGGAGCTGCAGCGGCGCCTCGGCATGACCTTCATCATCGTCACGCACGACCAGGAGGAGGCGATGACCATGGCCGACCGGATCGGCGTGATGGACAACGGCCGTCTCGAACAGGTCGCGACGCCGCGGGCGCTGTACGAGGCCCCCCACTCGCGCTGGATCGCCGAGTTCGTCGGCGACGTCAATATTTTCGAGGGACAGGTCGAGCAGCACGAGGCGCACCGGCTGACGATCTCGACCCGCGAAGCCGGGACCATCGTGGTCGCCGCGCCGGACCGGCCGGCCGGCACCGCCACCGTCTGCGTCGCGATCCGCCCCGAAAAGATCAAGCTGTCGCGGCGCGGCCCGGTGCCGGATGCGGCCAACGCCCAAGCCATCAACCGGCTCGAAGGCGTGGTGACCGACGTCGGCTATCTCGGCGGCCTGACCAGCTACAAGGTCAGGCTCGACAGCGGCGCGGTGCTGCGTTCCTCGATGGCCAACACCGCCCGGCTCGATGTCGATGCCTACAGCGCCAGCCAGCGCGTGGTGGCCTGGTTCGCGCCCGACGACTGCGTGGTGCTGGAGCAATGAGCGGGCGCCGCATCTTCGCCCGCCCGGCACGGCTTGCCGCGATCGCGCCCTATCTGTGGATGCTGCTGTTCTTCCTGGTGCCATTCGGCTTCGTGCTCAAGATCAGCCTGTCGCAGACCGCGATCGCGCAGCCGCCCTATCTGCCGGTATTCGATCCGGGCCAGGGCCTGGCGGCGCTCGGGGCGGCGCTGGCGGCGCTGTCGCTGGACAATTTCCGGCTGCTGGTTTCCGACGACCTCTATGTGCTGTCCTATCTGCGCAGCCTCGAGGTGGCGGCGGTCTCGACAGCGATCCTGCTCGTGATCGGCTACCCCGTCGCCTACGCCATGGCGCGGCTGCCGCAGCGCCTGCAGCCGATCGCGATGATGCTGGTGATCGTGCCGTTCTGGACCTCGTTCCTGATCCGGATCTATGCCTGGATCAACATCCTGCAGCATGACGGCCTGCTCAACCAAATTCTGCTGGCGCTGCACCTGGTGGCAGCCCCGGTGGTGTGGCTGTCGACCGACAGCGCCATGTATCTCGGCATCGTCTACTCCTATCTGCCGTTCATGATCCTGCCGCTCTATGCGACGCTGGCCAGGATGGAGCCGGCATTGCTGGAGGCGGCCGGCGATCTCGGCGCCTCGCCGCGGCGGGCGTTCTGGCTGGTGACGTTTCCGCTGTCGCTGCCCGGCGTCGCCGCCGGCGTGCTGCTGTGCTTCATCCCGATCGTCGGCGAATTCGTGATTCCGGACCTTCTGGCGGGTTCCGATTCCATGATGATCGGCCAGACCCTGTGGCTGGAATTCTTCACCAACAAGGACTGGCCGGTGGCCTCGGCGGCCGCGGTGCTGCTGTTGCTGCTGCTGCTGGCGCCGCTCTGGCTGTACGACCGGCTGCAGCGCCGACAGCTCGAAACCGCGCGATGATGGCCGGCACCCCGCGGCGGCCGTCCGCGTTCAATATCGGCAGCTTGGCGCTCGGGCTGGTATTTCTCTATCTGCCGATCGTGGTGCTGGTGATCTATTCGTTCAACGCCTCGCGGCTGGTCACGGTGTGGGGCGGCTGGTCGCTGCGCTGGTACGGCGAGTTCTTCAGCGACCGCGCCATGCTGGAGGCGGCGCTGATGAGTTTCCGCGTCGCGGCGGTGTCGGCCACGGCCGCGACCCTGCTCGGCACGCTGGCCGCGGTGGCGCTGTCGCGCGGCGAGCGGTTCAGCGGCCGCACGCTGTTTTCCGGCATGCTCTATGCGCCGCTGGTGATGCCCGAAGTCATCACCGGGCTTTCGCTGCTGCTGTTGTTCGTGGCGCTCAACGCCGAGCGCGGCTTCTGGACCGTGACCATCGCCCACACCACGCTGACCATGTGCTTCGTCGCCGTGGTGGTGCAGTCGCGGCTGGCGCCGCTCGACCGCAGCCTGGAGGAAGCGGCGATGGATCTCGGCTGCGATCCGCTGCGCGCGTTCCTCGGCGTGACGCTGCCGCTGATCCTGCCGGCGATCGCCGCCGGCTGGATGCTGGCCTTCACGCTGTCGCTGGACGATCTGGTGATCGCGAGCTTCACCACCGGCCCGGGTTCGGAGACGCTGCCGATCCGGATCTATTCGGAGGTGCGGCTCGGCGTGAAGCCGGAGATCAACGCGATCTGCGCGCTGGTGATCGGCGTGATCGCCTTCGTGATCGTCGCCGCCTCGCTCGCCTCCAAACTGTCGGGCGGCCGCGGCGACAGCACCGCGCCGCTGTAGCCCCGCCAGCGCCAGGGGGAGTGCCGCGGATTCACCCGTCGAACAGCCATCGGCGTCGCAAGGACGCCCGAGACGGCTTGTCGGCCCCTCGGCGCGCACCGCAAACGTCCGTGATCGTGGGGATATCATGGAACATATCATGAACAAATTTCCGGAAAAAGTCAAGGCCTGAATTGAACCGCGAGTCGATGCGGCCGTGGCGCCGCACGCCGCTTTCCATGGACCCCGGATCAGCAGCGCACCACGCCGCAAGGGCGGCGCGCTGCGCGCTTCCGGGGAACGCCATCCTGTCCCGGACGCGGCGCGGCGCCCTTCGCGCTGCGCCGCAGAGCCGGCACCCGTGCGCGACCGGCAAAATATCGAAAACAACCCCATGCAAAGTAGCCGAATACCGCCCGCGCCGGTCAATTCGGGGAAAGGCAGGATGGTGGCTGCGGCGCCGTGACAGCGCCCTCTCCCCCCTTGCGGCCTGCAACGGGGAGCGGAGCAGCAGCCCGCGCCGCACCGGGTTGAACGCGCCATGCTCCGGCGCGGGGCAAATCGCCTGCCTCATCGAGGCTGCAGGCCAGCGTACCCGGCAGGATGGCCGCCGTCGCGCTCTCGGGCAGACCGGCGGCGTTCGAACCTTTTTGAATGCGCCCGCGGGCAGCCGAACAAAACTGGTTCAGCCGACGGTCGCCGAAGCCGGCAACCCATGTTCCTCGGCGCCTGCCGGGCCGCGTCGGCCCGAGGCTACTTCGCTTCGCCGACCGCCGCCGGTGCGCTCGCCGGCGCGGCGGCGTCGGGGGCGGCGGCCGGTTTGGCGCCGCCGCCGGTAAAACGCTCGAGCACCGAACGCACCGCGTCGCGGGTCTTGCGGTCCTTGACCGCGTCGAGCAGCGGCGCGGATGCCGGCGACAGCCGGATCAGGCTCTCCGGATCCGGAAAGATCAAGGGATCCTCCCAGGGGCCCTGCACCACGAACGGCAGCTGGAAGCCGGGAGGGGAATCCGGCGGCGCCACCAGGCTCGCCATGCCCTTGAGGTCGTATTCGCGCGACGGCACCGAGGCGGTGCCGGTCAGGGTCAGGCGTGCCGCGGGGCCTTCGACCCGGACATCCTCGGCGGTGGCGATGCCGTCGCTGAATTTCACCGCGATGGTCAGGTTGTCGTAGGGCGTCGAGCCGCTGCGAAAACTGCCGGCGCCGGACAACGGCCGCCGCTCCAGCCGCTTCAGCAATTGCTCGGCATTGAAGCCGCTGATCGCACCATCATGGCCGGTCAGCGTGGCGGTGCCGTCGAGCGATTGCGCCAGCCCGAACGGGCTCGAGCCCGACGCCACCAGCGAGACGTTGAGATTGCCGCGGCCGGACAGCTTGCTGATGCCGAACAGTTCGCTGGCGCAGGACTGCAGATCGACATCGGTGAACTGGAACTGGCCCTTGACGTCGGCGACCTCGTCGGTGCGCGCGATGGCGAACGAGCCCCTGGCGATGCCGCCGAACACCTGGGCCTCGCCCACGCTCAGCGCCAGCGCGCCGTCGCGCAGATTGGCGCCGAGCGCGGTGCGCCCCAGTTTCGACGATCCGACCGTGACCTGGGCGGCCGACAGCCGCATGTCGAGATCGGTCGACGACAGCGAATCCAGGTCGAACAGCTGCCGGTTCCAGTCGCGCGCGCCGCTCGCCAGCAGCCGGAAGGTGGAGATATAGGGCGTGAAGTCGAGATTGCCCGCGGCCAGCGTCGCCTGCAGCGTCTGCCGCCCGTTATTGGTATAGGTCATCACGCCCTCGGCGACATTGCCGTCGAGTTCGACATTGACATTGGTCAGGGCCACCGAGGCGCCGACGACATTGGCGCGGGCCTTGAGCGCAAAGCGGCCGAATCCGCCGCTGCCCGGCGGCGCCTGGCCGGTCCAGCGCAGCGCGTTGCGCAACGACGTGCTGTCGATGGTCAGCGTGCCTTCCATCATCATGCTGGTGCGGTCGGCGACGGTGCCGTCGAAGGCCAGTTTCAGCGGCGCGCTGGCCAGCCGCGCCTTCAGGCCGGAGCGGTCGCCGGACAGCGCGGCCACGAAGTCGCTGGCGCTGATCGCGCCGTCGACGCGCTCGCCGCGCCAGTCGAATTGCCCGGTGGCGGCAAAGGACCGCGAGATCGACGGCCAGGCCAGCGAAAGGTCGATGTCCTGCAGCGCCTCGCTCTGGTGGTTGGCGGCATCCTCATAGGCCAGCACGCCGTCCTGGATCCTGATTTCCGAAAACGACAGCTGGTTGTCGGCGCCGGGCTTCATGGTGCGGGCAATGGTGTTGATGAACGGCGTCCAGTTGCTCTCGCCGTCGGCGCTGCGCACCACGTTGATGTGCGGACGCAGCATCATGACGTCGGCGATCTCGAAGCGCCGCAGCAGCAGCGGCAGCAGCCGCAGATTGGCGGTCAGCACGTCGACGCTGAGCGCCGGGTCGCTGGTGCCGCCGCCCTTCAGCCCGACGTCGTGAAACGAGACGTAGCTGCCGGGAAATACCGAGACATCGATGCTGCCGTTGACCACGAGGTCGAGGCCGGTCACGGCCCGGATCTGGGCCTCCACCGCTTCCCTCAGGGCGTCCCGGTTGAGAAACCAGGACATCGCGAACAGGCCGATCAGCGCCACGCCGAAAAATGCCGCAATCGGCATCCCGAGGCGCTTCATTCCTTGGGCCATCGTCAATGACATATCCAGGTCTGGTTGAATCGAATCGGGTTGAATCGAGTCTGGTTGAATCGGGTCTGGCTAGATCACGTCTGGTTAAACCGATGTCGGGCGATGTCCCGGGGTCGCGGTTGAAAGGGGCCGGGCAGGGCATCGACCGCGCCCGGTTTATCCGAATCCGGCAAACATCACAGCCCAAATCGGCAACCGCCGGTCCCTCCGCCAACCCTCGCAACCTGATGGGTTTTCTTGACGCTTTCAAGGCCGTCCCGCGGTTCTCGGCCGGCTCGGCGGACGGCCCTGCCCCGTCATTGACGGCCTGCGAAGATTTCGCCTAATAATCGCCAATTGTGCGGGCCGTCAGCGCGCCTCCCTCGATCAGGTCGCCTTTTCATGAACAAGATCTATCCCGACGCCAAATCGGCCCTCGACGGCATTTTGAGGGACGGCATGATGATCATGTCCGGCGGTTTCGGCCTGTGCGGCATCGCCGAGACGCTGTCGGACGCGCTGCGCGAGTCCGGCGTCAAGAACCTCACGGTGGTCTCCAACAATGCCGGCGTGGACGGCATCGGATTGAGCCGGCTCCTGGAGACGCGGCAGATCAAGAAGATGATCTCGTCCTATGTCGGGGAGAACAAGCTGTTCGCCCAGCAGTTCCTGGCCGGCGAACTGGAACTCGAATTCGCGCCGCAGGGCACGCTGGCGGAGCGGATCCGCGCCGGCGGCGCCGGAATTCCGGCCTTCTATACCAGGACCGGCGTCGGCACCCTGGTCGCCGAGGGCAAGGAAATCAAGGAATTCGACGGCGAGAAATACCTCATGGAGCGCGGCCTGTTCGCCGACCTCGCCATCGTCCACGCCTGGAAGGGCGACACCGCCGGCAACCTCGTCTACCGCAAGACCGCGCGCAATTTCAATCCGATGATGGCGACGGCGGCGAAGATCACCGTCGCCGAGGTCGAGCACCTGGTGCCGGCCGGCGAGATCGATCCCGATCACATCCACACCCCCGGCGTGTTCGTCAAACGCATCATCGAGGTCGGCACGTCGAAGAAGCGCATCGAGCAGCGCACCACCCGCAAGCGTCCCGGCAGCGACCACGCCGGCCCCGCCGGAACCGGAGAGGAAGTCTGATGGCCTGGACCCGCGATCAAATGGCCGCCCGCGCCGCCAAGGAGCTGCGCGACGGATACTACGTCAATCTCGGCATCGGCATTCCGACGCTGGTTTCGAACTACATTCCCGAAGGCGTCGACGTCCAGCTGCAGAGCGAGAACGGCATGCTCGGGATGGGACCGTTTCCGTTCGAGGGCGAGGAAGATCCCGATTTGATCAATGCCGGCAAGCAGACCGTCACCGAACTGCCGACCACCAGCTATTTTTCCAGTGCCGAATCGTTCGCCATGGTGCGCGGCGGCCATATCGACCTGTCGATCCTCGGCGCCATGCAGGTGGCGCAGAACGGCGATCTCGCCAACTGGATGATCCCCGGCAAGATGGTCAAGGGCATGGGCGGCGCCATGGACCTCGTCGCCGGCGTCAAGCGCGTGGTGGTGGTGATGGAGCATTCCGCCAAGGACGGCCCCAAGCTGTTGAAGCAGTGCAACCTGCCGCTGACCGGCGAAAAGGTGGTCGACATGGTGGTCACCGATCTGGCGGTGTTCACCATCGACAAGCACGGCCAGGACGGCATGGCCCTGATCGAACTCGCCGACGGCGTCACGCTGGACGAGGTGAGGGCGAAGACCGAGGCCGATTTCCGGGTCGCGCTGAAGAACGCGTGAGCTGATCTAACACGGCATGGCCGGGCGGGATCTGCGGGGCGTATCAACGAGTCGTCCCGGCGTGCGGGATGTTTTGAAGTCGGTGCGTGGGCCACTACCGCATCGACGTGCAAAAGCCTCGCCGTCACGATGCCTCGCGCAGCACTGCCGGGGCGGCGTCGTCGCCCTTGAGTTCTTCCAGGCTGCGGTGCCGCGGTTCGATGCCGAGCGTCCAGACCGTGACGATCTGCACCAGCAACAGCCCGATCATCAGCGCCATCACCCCGCCGACGCCGCGGGCCTCGAACAGCATCACCACCAGGAACGGCGTGACGATGGTGGCGCCGCGGCCGAGCGTGTTGACGATGCCGGAGGCGCGCAGCCGCACCTCGGTCGGGAACAGTTCGGGGATGTAGATGCCGAACAACAGCGCCACCAGCACGTAGATCGGAACCGTCAGCGCAAATCCGACCGCCGGCAGCAGCACCGGATCGGAGATCGCCGGATAGATCGCGCCGAGCACCACCGTCAGCAGCGAGGCCCCGATGATGGTCGGCTTGCGGCCCCAGCGATCGGCGGTCAGCGCGCCGATCGCCGAGCCGACCGGCGCCCCCAGCGCCATCAGCAGCGAATAGCCGAACGAGGTCGCGATCGACAGCCCCTGCTTGATGAAGAACACCGGCAGCCAGGTGACGAAGCCGTAGAGCAGGGTGTTGATGGTGATCAGGCACACCGAGCCCACGATCATGCGCGACAACAGCGGCGCGGTGAACAGCGTGGAAAGCTCGCTTGAGGCGGCGACGGTGGCGATCGCCGACGGCGCCGGCAATGGCTGGCCCTGCGCCGCCTCGCGCTCGATCGCCTGCAGCAGCGCCTCGGCCTCCGCGCCGCGGCCGACCGCCTCCAGCCAGCGCGGCGATTCCGGCAGCTTCTTGCGCAGGTACCAGACGATGAGCGCGCCGATGCCGCCGAGCACGAACATCGCGCGCCAGCCGAATTGCGGCACCACCAGCGAAGCCAGCAGCAATGCGACCGGCAGCCCGGTGACGACGCAGACCGTGGTGAAGCCGAGCCACTTGCCGCGCGAGCGCGCAGGCACGAATTCGGTCATGGTGGCATAGCCGACGACGTTTTCGGCGCCGAGGCCGACCCCCATCACGAAGCGGCAGGCGATCAGCATCGTCATGTTCGGCGCCACCGCCGCCGCCAGCGAGGCGAGCCCGAACATCAGAAGGTTGAACTGGTAGGTGAAGCGCCGACCGTAGCGGTCGCCGAGAAAGCCGGTGGCGAACGAGCCCAGCATCATGCCGACAAAGGTCGCGGAAATGAAGACGGCGTTCTGCGGCAGCGTCGAGAACCCGGTCTTCAGGGTCACGCCCAGCACGGTGCCGGCGAGGTAGATGTCGAAGCCGTCGAAGAACATGCCGATGCCGATCAGCAGCATGATGCGGCGGTGGAACGGGCCGATCGGGAGCCGGTCGAGACGGCTGCCGGCGTTGACGGACATGGCCAATGGTATTCTCCCTTTTATCGTTTTGTTCGTCGATGCGGCTGCCGGTCTTCTGCGGACCGGCGAGCCTGGCCCGGTGCCGGCTGCTTCAGTTCAATCGTCGCTGGGCCGCCGTCTCGCGGTACCAGTCGAACGGCTGGTCGTGGGTCGCGACCATCACGCTCTTGGTGTTGAAGTGATCGTCGAAACTCTCGGTGCCGAATTCGCGCCCGATCCCGGAATCCCCGACGCCGCCCCAGGGCGAGGCCGGATCGAGGCGATGATGGTCGTTGATCCAGACGATGCCGGCCTTGACCGCGGAGGCGACGCGGTGGGCGCGGCCGACGTCGCGGGTGCGGATCGCCGCCGCCAGCCCGAATGGCGAATCATTGGCCAGCCGCAGCGCGTCGGCTTCGTCGGTGAACGGCGTCACCGAGGTGAACGGTCCGAACACCTCCTCCTGGAAAATCCGCATGTCGGATTTCACGTCGGCAAACACCGTCGGCTCGACGAAGAAACCGCCTTCATGGCCGGGCACTCTGGCCGCGGCGCCGCCGGCGACCAGCCGGGCGCCGTCCTCGCGGCCATAGTGGCAATAGCCCAGCACGCGATCGCGCTGCCGCGCCGAGATCACCGGCCCGAGCTGGGTTGCGGGGTCGAAGGGATCGCCGATGCGGATGCTGCGGGTTTTCGCCGCGAGCTTTTCGACGAACTCGTCATAGATCGAGGCCTGCACCAGGTGGCGGGAGGCGCAGACGCAGGTCTGGCCGGCGCCGATGAAGGCGCCGAAGACGGCATAGTTGACGGCCTGGTCGACATCGTAGTCGCCGAACACCATGACCGGCGTCTTGCCGCCGAGCTCCATGGTCTGGTGCGCGAACACTTTCGCCGCTGCAGCCCCGGCGATGCGGCCGGCTTCGGTGCCGCCGGTCAGCACCAGCTTGTCGATGTCGGGATGCTCGGCGAGCCACCTGCCGGCGCCCGGGCCAAGTCCGAGCACGACGTTGAAGACGCCCGGCGGCAATCCGGCCTCGGTGAAGATCCGCGCCAGTTTCAGCGTGGTCAGCGGGGTATATTCCGACGGTTTCACCACCGTGACGCATCCGCTCGCCAGCACCGCGGCCAGCGACTTGCACATGATCATCAAGGGATGGTTGAACGGCGTGCAATTGGCGACGACGCCGATCGGCGTGCGCAGGGTATAGTTCAGATAGGCGCCCTCGACCGGGATCACCGCGTCGCGCCGCGCCAGCGCCAGCCCGGCGAAATAGCGAAAGAAGTCCGGCAGCCGCGACAATTGCGCCCGGGTCTCGTTGACCGGGCGGCCGTTGTTGAGGGTTTCCAGCCGGTACAGCTGATCGAGATTGGCCTCGAACGCATCCGCCAGCCGGTTGACCAGCCGGGCGCGGGCGCGGATGTCCATGCCGCCCCAGGCCCGCCCCGTGAAGGCGGCGCGCGCGCTTGCGATCGCGCGATCGATGTCCGCGGCGGTCGAATTCGGAATCCGCGCGATCACCTCGCCGGTGGCGGGATTGCGGACGTCGAGCATCGCGCCGGAGCCCGCCTCGATTTCGCGGCCGTCGACGAAATTGCCGTGGATCTCGACCTCGGCGGCGGCGGGTTTTGTGGAAATGTTCATCGCTCTCTCCCTTCGATCACCACCGCATGGCGCCGCAGTGCCGGCAGCACGCGTTTCTCGGTCTGTGAAATATGCGCCTTGATGATGCGGGCGGCGGTGCGGGCATCGCGCCGCTGCATCGCCTCGATCAGCGCGACATGCTCGGCCACCAGCTGCGCCGGGTCATGGCCCCTGACATTGGCGACGCTGACCCGCACCAGCCGGTCGGCCTGTCCGATCAGGTCGCACAGCGCCGCGGCCATGCGGCGGTTGCCCGATGCCTGCGCCAGCGCGCAGTGAAAACCGCGGTTGTAGGTAATGAATTCCTCGTGGTCGCCGGCAAAGCGCCTGAACCCGTCGAGCGCCCCGAGCACCTCGTCCGGCGCATGCGCGATCGCCTCGGCGACGCAGGCGGGCTCCAGCGCCAGCCGGAACCGGAGCAGGTCGCGGGCGTCCGCCAGCGAGATCGGATTGACCCGGTAGCCCTGGCGCGGCTGCACAGTGACCAGATGTTCGCGCTCGAGCCGCAGCAGCGCCTCGCGCACCGGCTGGCGGCTGACCGCGTAGCGCTCGGCAAGCTCCTGCTCGCGCATATCATCGCCGGGAGCCAGGCGGCAGCTCAGAATATCAGATCGCAGGCTTTCGTAGACATTTTCCCGTAAAAGCATCGCTTTTCCTTCAGGCGGCTGCTTCAATTCTTGCAGCCGTGAAATATCACGTCAAGGGATAAGGGTTGAAAACAATGGATTTTGATCTATCAATCGGGCACCCGGCCACAACCCGGCCCTTCCCGATCCCCTCAAAGGAGAGACCGCATGGACCGACTTTTCGCTGACGGCACGGTCAATGCGGCGGAGACCGGACGGGGACCGCCGCTGTTCCTGTTTCACTCGCTGCTGTCGGATCGCGCGAGCTTCGATGCGATCGCGCCGAAACTGGCGCAATCCTTCCGGGTGATCGTTCCGGAACTGCCCGGCTTCGGCCGATCCCGCGCGGTCGCCGAAGGTTTTGCGGCGATAGCCGACCGGATGGCCGAACTGGTCGAGGATGCCGCCGGCGGCGAGGCGGTGATCGTGCTCGGCAACGGCTATGGCGGCTTCGTGGCGCTGCAGATGGCGCTGCGCCATCCGGCCATCGCCACCCGGCTGGTGCTGGCCGATGCCGGCGCGGCGTTTTCCGAACCCGGCCGCGACGCCTTCCGCGCCATGGCGGCGGCGGCCGGCGCCAGGGGCCTGCCGGCGATCACCGAGGTGGCGATGCGCCGGCTGTTCGCGCCGGAATTCCAGGCCCGGCATCCCGACCTGATGCGCGATCGCCGCGAGGCCTTCCTGCGCACCGATCCCGAGGTGTTTCGCGCCGCCTGCGGCGCGCTGGCCGAACTCGACCTGCGGCCGCAGCTCGGCGGGCTCGAGGTGCCCGTGCTGGTGCTGGTCGGCGAGCAGGACGAGGCGACGCCGCCGCCGATGTCGCGCGAACTGGCGGCAATGTTGCCCAACGCGCGGCTGGCGATCCTGCCCGGATGCGCCCACGTGCCGCAGCTGCAGGCGCCGGAAGTTTTCCTGGCCGCGATCGGGGATTTCCTGCGGGAATCCTGATGCGTGATGGCTTCAAGTTGATGCGGCGCGCGCTTGCGCTCCCCCTCGCCCTTGCGGCAGGGCTCGCATACGGCAGAACCGCCGCGCGTCGATGCTCCGTGCCCAGGCACAAACCCGCAGCGAGTCGTCCCTGCGGCCCGCAGGGACGACTCGCTGAAATGCGATTCACAATCGGAAAGCTTCGCGCGCGGATGGGATGGAAAGACCATATCCAGCCCTCCCCGCAAGGCGGAGGGGGCGATTCAAAATAGACCCGTCCCCCATCCAGGCCGCGGCCGGATTTGAGCCAGCGCAAGGCCGCTGACCGCCGCCTGGCCTATTGAAGCTGCAAGGCCGGGGTGGCGACCCCGGCGGCGGCTCAATCTTCGGGGACGGCGGGCGACATGAGGCCAGATCTTGCGGCAGGCTACGGACAGGAGCGCTTGCCGAGATATACGAGCTATCCGACTGCGCCGCATTTTTCGCCGGCCATCGGTCCCGGGTGCTATGCCGAATGGCTGAAGGCGATCCCGCCGCAGGCCAGCACGTCGCTGTATCTGCACGTCCCGTTCTGCCGCGCGATGTGCTGGTATTGCGGCTGCCACACCTCGGTCGCACGCCGCGAACACCCGGTGGCGGTCTATGCGGCGGCGCTGCGCTGCGAGATCGATCTGGTGGCGCGGCAGCTCGATCGCCGCATCCGGGTCGACCATGTGCATTTTGGCGGGGGCACGCCCACCATCATGGCGCCGGAAGCCTTCGCCGACCTGATCGGATCGATCCGGCAGAGCTTCGATGTCGCGGGCTCGGCCGAGGTCGCGGTCGAGATCGACCCGCGCACGCTGACGTCCCGGATGATCGACGCGCTGGCCGAAAGCGGCGTCAACCGCGCCAGCCTCGGGGTGCAGAGCTTCGACCCGCTGGTGCAGCGCGCCATCAACCGGGTGCAGGGCCTCGACGAGACCAGGGCCGCGACCATCGACCTGCGGCGCGGCGGCGTCGGCGGCATCAATTTCGACCTGATCTACGGACTGCCGCACCAGACCGTGGAATCCTGTCTCGAGACCGTGAGCCGCTGCGTCGAGCTTCGCCCCGACCGATTCTCGGTGTTCGGCTACGCGCATGTGCCGTCGTTCAAGAAGCACCAGCGCAGGATCGACGAGGCGTGGCTGCCCGACAGCCTGCAACGGCACCGGCAGTCCGAGGCGATCGCCGGGGCGCTGCAAGGGGCCGGATACCTGCAGATCGGGCTCGATCACTTCGCGCTGCCCGGCGACGACATGGCGGTGGCGCAGCGCCAGGGAACGTTGCGCAGGAATTTTCAGGGCTACACCACCGACGCCAGCAACATCCTGCTCGGCTTCGGCGCCAGCGCGATCGGCCGGCTGCCGCAGGGCTATGTGCAGAACGCGGTGCCGACGCCCCACTATCTGGAAGCCATCGCCAGCGGCAGCCTGGCGACCGTCAAGGGCTACCACCTGACCGCCGACGACCGGCTGCGCGCCGAGATCATCGAGCGCATCATGTGCGACTTCGCCGTCGATCTCGATCCGATCTGCGCCCGGCACGGATTGCGGCCGGAAACCATGCTGCAATCCTCGCCGCGGCTGAACGACCTGATCTGCGACGGCATCGTCCGCCTCGACGGTGCCGCGCTGGCGCTGGCGGAGGATTCGCGCTTCTTGGTCCGCAGCGTCGCCGCGGCCTTCGACGCGCATCTCGACCAGTCGCAGCGGCTGCACAGCCGCGCGGTGTGAGGCCGGGATCCCTTTGCCTTGCGGTCGCGGCGCGCGGCAGGGCTATCGCAAATGGAATTTTCCAAGCCATCCGCGCGGCAATTTTTCTCGTCTTGCATTGCATTTCAGCGAGTCGTCCCTGCGCACGCACGCAGGGGCCCATACCGCGCGGGATCTCGTTTCGGCGCTGGAAGCTTTTTTCAATTTTGAGGCCGGGGGTGATGGGTCCGTGCGTGCGCAGGATGACCCGCTGAGAACGGGTGTGCGACCTCGACCGCATCAATCGGCGGCTCAATTCGGTCAGATGCGGTAACGCTGCGGCGAGCGGGCAGAGCTCAAGGTTGCCGCGATGCTTCTTAAGCCCTCGCCGCGGCGTGGGCGAACACCACTTCGATCAGGGTGCCGGAATGCGGGCCGGTCTTGATGTGGAATTGCGCGCGGTTGGCTTCGACCAGGGCCTTGGTCAGGGACAGGCTCACCCCCGAACCCTCGGAGGCCTGGTCCGACGGGCCCTGGGTGCTGAACGGCTCCATCGCGGCGGCGAGCTCGTTGTCGTTGAGGCCATGGCCGGTATCGCGGACCCGCAGCACCACCTCGCCGAAATCCGACAGCGCGGTGGAGACGATGACCTGGCCGCCGGCATTGGCCAGATGGATCGAATTGCCGATCAGGTTCAGGGTGATCTGGCGCAGCGCCCCTGCGTCGGCGACCACCGGCGGCAGCTGGTGGGCCAGCGAGGTGCGGATGATGATGCGTTCGCGGTTGGCCTGCGGCTGCATCACCCCGACGCACTGCTCGACCAGGTCGTTGAGGTTCTGGCTGGCGAAGGAAAGATCGAGCTTGCCGGTCTCGATCCGCGACAGGTCGAGCAGGTCGTTGATGATCGCGATCACGCGCTGGCCGGACGCCCGGATGTCCTTCATGTATTCGACATAGCGCTCGTTGCCGAGCGCGCCGAACCGCTCGCCGATCATCACTTCGGCAAAGCCGATGATGGCATTGAGCGGGGTGCGGACTTCGTGGCTGATGCGCGCCAGCATGTCGGCCTTGGCACTGGCCGCGCGATCGGCCAGCCGCCGCGCCTGCTGCAGTTCGCTCTCGCTCTGCCGCAGCTGCGACAGGTCACGGAACACGGCGAAGAAATTCGGGCCCTGGGCCTGGGTCCGCCCGATGGTGATCGACAGCGGGATCAGGCCGCCCTCGCGCACGCGGCCGAGCACGTCGCGGCCGTGATCGAGCAGGCTGGCGACGTTGGCGCCCTTGATGCCCTCGAGATAGTCGAGCACCGCGGGCTGGCTTTCCGGCGCGAACAGCTCGGCGAGCTGGCGTTGCACGAATTCGGCGCCGCCATAGCCGAACAGCGCCTCGGCGCTGCGGTTGCAGGAATTGATGTGGCCCTCGGCGTCGAACATCACGACGCCCTCGGCCATGGTGTCGAGGATGGCGCCGAGTTCCTCGGCGTTGGCGTGGCCGACCGCCGACGGCTCGGCCGCGGCAGTAGCCGGCGCGGCCGCGGCCGCGGCGGCGTCGGTGCCCGCCCCGGAGAAGATCAGCGCCAGCGCCGATTCGCCGTCCCATGAAATCGTGAACAGCCGCGCCTCGGTCGGCGATGCCGGCGCATGCTCCGAAGAGGCTTGCGTGGCGGAAATCGTCACCGGGGTGCCGGTGTCGGAGGTGCTGCTGGCGGTCGAGACGCCGGGCTCGACATAGAGCGCGTCGAGGCCGCCGGCCTGTTCGAGAACGTCGAGGCTCGGATAGCCCATCCGCTGCAGGAAGGCGGGGTTGGCATAGAGCAGCCGGTCGAGCCGGTAGATCAGCACGCCGACCGGGACAAGATCGAACAGCGCCCGGTCGCGCCGGGTCTCGCCGCGGGCCGGCGCCTCGGGACGCGCCAGCCAGTCGGGCGGCGCGGCGGCCGGCTCGAGGCTCTGCGGCGCGGCCGGTGGCGCGACGCCGGCATCGGAAGCGGCCGGCGGCATTTCCGGCGCGGCACCCGGCGTTCCCGGCGCGCCACTTTGCGTCGCCGGCGCGCCATTTTGCGTCGCCGGCGCGGCGTCAGCGTCCGCCGCCGCGCCATTTGGCGTCGCCGCCGCGCCGTTCTCGCTGTCGAGCCGGGCCGACAATTGCCGGGCGAGTTCGTTGAAGGCGCTGTTTTCCACCGGGGTCAGCGCGAGCGGCTTTGGCTCGCCGAGCGGCCGAAACGGCAGGACATTCTTGGGGGTTTCCACGGCGGTTTCCAGATCGGTTGAAGGTGATATCGGGGCGGCATGCGCGGCTGGCGATTCCGGTGCCGCGGATGATGCAACATCCGGCGCCGCCGGCAAGCCGGCGGCGGGGGTTTCGGCGGCATCCGCCGCGGCGACATCGGCGGAAAGCGCCGCCGGCGCGGCGGGATTGCTGAACAATTCAAAGCGGCGCAGCGCCGCCAGCCGCGCCAGGCCGTCGAGGTCGCGGCAGACCCCGAAGCCGCGATAGCCGGCGAAGTTACGTGCCCGGTCGAAGATCGGCAGGCCCGACAGCTCCACCGGCAGCCGGCCGCCGCCGTCGACCGGCCAGTTCAGGGTGATGCCGCCCCAGGTGTCGTGGGTGGCGACCGCCTTGAGGATGCGGCCCTCGGGATCGAGCCCGAACGCCTCGGCGATGTCGCGCCACAGCCGGCCGAAGCCCGCGGCGGTGCGCACGCCGATCAGGCGGGTGAATTCGTCGGAGCCGAGCGAGAAGCGGCCTTCGGCGTCCATCTGCCACATGAAGCGCAGCGGATGCCGGCGCCGATGCGGGGACGGTTCGTCGAGCCATGAAGGCGCCCTGGCGGCTTCGGTCGCGGAGGGAGAGGTTCCGGCGTCTTCGAGCCGATGCGGCGCCTCGGCGGGCGGCGGCCCCTCGGCGACGGTCTCGATCGCAGGCGAAGCCGGATCAGGTTCTGCTTCGACATCGGTCGCCGCCGTCGGCGGCGCGGCCGCGCCCGACCACGACGGCGCGGCGACCGGCCCGGCTGCGGAGGCTTCTTCGTGCCGAGGCGGCGTCTCGACGGGCGGCTCGTCGGCAACGGCTTCGACCAGGGGCGAAGGTTCGTGGGGTTCGACATCGGGCCCTGGCGCCGCTTCGGTCGAGCGCGCGGCAATGCCGGATGCTGCGGAAGATTCCGTGTGTGCGTCCGCTTCGGCGAGCCCGCCCGTTTCGGCGAATTCGTCGATCAGGGCAAATTCCGCCGGCGCTTCGCCGGTCATCGCCGGCTGTTCGTAATCCGGGATCGGCCGGACCGGCGCCGGCTCGATGGCCGCGGCCACCGGTTGCGGCGGCGCGGCTGCATGCGGCGCGACCAGCGCCACCAGGCCGACATCGGCGCCGCTGCCGACGCGCTGCAGCACCAGGTGGCCGATGCCGATCGGCGCCTCGAAGCGGCCCTGCTCCAGCGCGCTGCTGCGCGCCTGGTCGAGGCCGGCCTCGGAAAGATTGCGAAAGCCGAGCAGCGGGCGGGCGGCGTCGCTGGAGCCGACGAACAGGCCGTCGCGGGCGAACGCGGCGATCGGGGTCTCGATGCCTTCGACCAGGCGCTGCAGCCGTTCGACCAGCGGCATCGCGCGGCCGCCCGGTGCGGGAGCCAGCACCAGGATGCCCTGGCTGCCATCGGCGAAATCGAGCCGGGCGCAGCCGCAGGTGGCGAGCATGCCGAGGGCTGCGCCGAAGCCGCGCAGCCGTTCCAGCCGGGTCGCGCCGCCCGGCGGCAGCCTGCCGGCCAGCTGCGCCACCTGGCGGCGGTGGGGATCGGCGGGTCCGAACGTCTTCCGCGCCAGCGCTGCGCCGTTGGCCGCGCCGAACAGCCTGGCGCCGACCGGATTGGCCCACAGCACCCGGGTGCCGTCGATCGACCACAGCCAGGCCGGGGAGGTGCTGGTCGCATGCACCGCCAGTCGCGGATCGCCGACGCCGTGCAACTGCAATTCCACATGATTCATCGGAGCGACATCACCAGGCAGGGTGCCGGTTTTCGAAGTTCGCGTGTCCTCGCGGTACCCTCTGACGCAGACGCAGGAATCAAGGGAACACTCCAGAAGTTCGATAAAGGCGCGGCGTCGGGATTTCGGTTTCCCGGCGGCCCGCGCCGCTATTTCAAATCCACCGCACCCGGTTTGGTTGCCCGGCCATGGCGACAGAACTCGGCGGCCAAACCATGACAGCCTTAACGCAAGGTTAGTATTGCCTTTGCGGGGCGGCAGGTCCACGGCCTGGCCGTTGCGGGGCCGGCGAAAGCCGCGATAACCTTAAAAAAACAAATTCCGGACCGCCGCGGCGGCAACCGTTGTGGCGAGGGCCGCGTTGGACTGTTGAAAACGGCGGCCGAAGGTTCACGATGGCGAACCGTCCGCCGGCCGCGTCATCGCGGTGACCGGCTTTGTCGATAGAGTTCGGGATGGGGCGCGCGGAACCGGGGCTGGGCGGCTCCGGCAATCAAGGCAACAGGAGTGGGACCATGAGCGAAAATGGCCGTGAAGGTTTCGAGATTCCCAAGGAAATGCGGTCGATGGCGGAGGCGAGCCTCGAACAGGCCCGCAAGACCTTTGAAAAATTCCTCGCCGGCGCGCAGCACACCGCCGGCAGCATCGAGGAGCGCGGCGCCACGGTCGCCGCCGGCGCCAAGGACATCGGCGCCAAGGCGATTTCCTACGCCGAGAAGAACGTGCAGTCCTCGCTGGACTATGCCGAAAAGCTGCTGCACGCCAAGGACCTGAGCGAGATCATGCGGCTGCACGGTGAATATGTGCAGGCGCAAATGCGCTCGCTGGCCGAGCAGGCCAGCGAAATGGGGCAATTGATGAGCCGCGCGGCGCTGGACGCGGCGAAGCCAAAAACCTGATATCTTGCAATCTCTTATGGCGGCAACCCGGGCTGGATCGCGCATCCGGTCCGGGTTCGCCATGCGGCATTGCACCTTAAATTGCATTGCGTTGCACAATATTGACATGATAGGAAGGTTTACTGTCGGATGCCCGACGAAGGGCATCTCGGTGATCCGTCCGACGATCCAGCCCGGGCTGTGGCTGCAGGCGCTCGCTAGGCTCACACCATTCTCATTCACTCGCGAAGGATGCATGTCATGGCTAGTTCCACCGATCCCTTCTCCGCCTCCGTTATCCCGTTCGAGGTTCCCGAGCAGATGCGCGCGTTCGCCGAAAAGGGCGTTTCCCACGCCCGCGACAGCTACGCCAAGTTCAAGGACGCCGCCGAGACCCACAACGGCACCATCGAGGCGGTGTTCACCAGCGCCAGCAGGGGCGCCAGCGAATACTCCGCCAAGCTGATGGAAATGATGAAGGCCTCGACCACCGCGAATCTCGATTTCGCCCAGGCGCTGATCGGGGTGAAGTCGCCCTCCGAGGCCATGGAGCTGTGGACCGCGCATGCCAAGAAGCAGTTCGAGACCTTCACCGCCCATACCAAGGAGCTCGCCGAACTGGGCCAGAAGGTGGTGACCGAGACCGTCGAGCCGATCAAGGCCAACGCCTCCAAGCTGTTCAAGCCGGCCGCCGCCTGATCGCCCGATCACGCGCATTGCCGATTTTTAGGAAAAGCCCGGGCCCGGCGCCCGGGCTTTTTGCATGGGGTGCGGCGGCAGATTGCCGTCCAGTGCAGCAAGAGGCAGCCCCATCAATCCGGCAGCAGCTCGATGCTCCCTCTCCCGCTTGCGGAGGAGGGCCGGGGTGGGGGCCGCCGCAGGCGATTCCTCGCTGATCGACGACCGTCCTGACCAGGCTTTTCGCACAGCCGCTGCCGGCCCCCGATCAAGTCGGGACAAGCCTCTCCCGGCCTTGCCAAACCAGTGCGTTGCACCTAGTTTCCGCCCGGTTCGGCACCCCCCTTTTTGAAGGGGCCCCGCCAGGATGCAGTTGTAGCTCAGTTGGTTAGAGCGCCTGTCTGTGGAACAGGAGGTCGGTGGTTCGAGCCCACCCAACTGTACCACTTTTCAATCACTTGGCTCGGCGTCCGAAATTTTTGGCTCTTTTCTGGCTCTTCTCAGACACTCCGCCTCGTTGAGGAAAATTCTGTGACAAGCGAAGAACTGAAACAGCGGAATATCGCAGCGATGGGTGAGGAGGCGGGCACGCAATACTCACAACGAAGTTGCGTTTCTGCATCTCTACTGGAAAGAGTACGTGGAGCTGTTCAGCACGAACGAAAAGGGCATTGATCGCCTGGAGGCTGTGAAGTTCCGCTCGAGCAGGTTCGGGGCGATCGGCAGATCGTGGCGGCTGTCGGTGGTCCGTGCCCGGCGTGGCCGCGCCATGATGGCCCTGATGCCGTGATGGCGCATCAATCGCTCGATACGGCCACGGCTTACCCCGCGGCCCTGGGCCTTCAGCTCTTGATGGATGCGTGGGCTGCCATAGCGTCCATAGGCGTTGCGATAGACCCGCTTGATGTCGCTGACGAGTTGATGATTGGCGGTCGAGCGCCGGCTCTCCGGGCGCGAGCGCCAGGCATAATAACCGGCTGGCGATACAGTGGGAGACGCATTCGATTCCAGCCTCCGACGTGCGACCGCAAGACGCGATCAACAAGCAACTGCTTGGCACAGCCGATATTCTAATCGGAATGTTTTGGACGAAGATAGGCACCAACACTGGCGTTGCAGAATCCGGGATCGTTGAAGAAATTGATAGCTTTGTTGCAGCGGGCAAGCCGGTCCTGCTCTATTTTTCCAATCGACCGATTGACCCGAACAAGATCGATTTGGTTCAACACAAGCGATTGAGGCAATTTCAACGCGCAACGTACACGAACGCCTTGGTTGGATCGTTTGCGTCGCCCGATGAACTGAAGGCCACGATCACGCGCCACCTACTAGCGCAACTTCGACAAATGCAGACATCCAAGCCCAGCGCTCGCACTCCGAAGATTGACGAAGCGTTGAAGCTCACGGAACTGATGGTCACTCACAAGAAACACAAGATCACGCCGGAAGAGTATGCCGATTTTAGAGAACATTTGTTGGGCAAGGGACGCTCCGGACGCTCGCCGATTCAGACTACCGACCCGATTGCGCCCGGCGAAGTTGGCCCGAACGGGCACCATGTATCGTATACGAAGGAAGGCGATAAAGTTGAGTGGGTTCCGGACGATGAAAACCCGGGCAAAGAATGGCCGATGATTCTCCGGCGCAACGACAACGCAATCCTAGCGGCCAGCGAGGAATTTACCGACCGAATTTGGTATGACAGAAAGCTAGTGTTGCTTGCGAATCTGAAGGAAGGCTCCGAGACAGTCGCATCCGACATTTACGAAGGGATGCTCAAGGCCATGAAGCGGACCGAACGCAAGTACGGTGGCAAGAAGGCGCTTCGCCAATACTACAGCAACGATTTTGAGTGGGGCATGATGAACGGCAAGCTATCGGCCCTCCGATGGGTCATGGGGGACGAATGGGACATGCTTGATACGTGATCAAGCCTTGCGCGCGGCTTCCTTTGCCATCGCGGCCTTGAAGCGGTCCGTCGCCACCATTTCTTCACGGAGCGCGTCGGTTGCTTTTGCCAGTGTTTGCACGTCGTCAACGAAGCCGGGCGCGAACGCGATCACGTCCCGCCCCTTGTTGATGCCATAGAACCAATCCATCAATTCCAGCGCGACCCCCGCAGCCAACCAAAGATCGGTCTTCACGTGGTAGGCGTCTTCTATGTCGAAGAACGGCGCATTGACCAACTCGCCGGTGTCGTCAATGCGGAAGATGCTATCCGACATGACAACGTTCGCATGGGAGTGGTTGTCATTGATCAGCTTCTTCTTCGCCTTAATGGCGTCGGACCGTGATCTGAAGTTCTGATCCAACCACCGATAGCGTTTGTCGGAGAGGCTTTGCGAACTTCTAACGAGTCCATGCCGATCGATCCGGAAAAAATGATCGTCTTCAGGGTTGGCGATAGCGAACGCCGCAGCGCACCCCGCCTCAAGAGCTTGGCGAAGGTCCATCATGCCTTGCACCTTGTGCAGCCGGACGAACGACAGGACCGCGAGCGTGTGGTGCTTCTTTAGCACTGCGTGAAAACGCGCGAAGTTCAATCGGGAGTGATCCACGGATACGACGCACTTTGAAAGGAGCGCCGAACACCCAAGCGCATTGGTGTAGTAGTTGCCGAACCGCTGCGCAGCGGTGCGGATCATCAGCAATTCGCTTTCCGCGATTTCCGCGATGCTCGATTGTGGGAAGTCCATCGTCGTGGGGCCTTGATGATTCCAGCGGTGAGCACAACGCTACTCGCCGGGACTTGTGCCGTATAGACTAACGACGCGCAAGGTGCACGTTCGCTTCAACCTTCTTCAGCGCCTCGGCCCTAAACAGAAACCGAATTGGACTCCGCGCTCGCTTATTTATCGCTGAACCATTGAAGAATTTCGGAATTCTTGCGCCTCAGCAATTTTCAGCTGTGGTCGGCCTGTGCGGCGAAATATGATATTGACGTTCACGACGCCAGTCGCCGCCCGGCGTGCTTGACGCCAGTTTATAATCTCTTTTGCCAATTTTATCATTGCTGTGGTTGCGCCCGCCAAGATTCCTGCATCCTTTGCGAAGGCAATAAACTCAATCCATCCTGGACCGAATTGTTTTTGAGTCTGCTGAAGCAGTTGCGCGTCAGTTTCGATGTATCTGAGCAAGGTCGACCTGTCTTCCGCAAGAATTTCCGTATCCATCGAAATAAGAAAGAGAGGTTGATCAGCCATTAGCTTCTTCCTTAAGCTACTTGCGGCATATCGGCGATGGTTCCCACGAGGAAGCGTGCCCGGTTCGCAACTTCCAGGTCGCCAGCTTGTTCAATCAAACTCTGTAAAAATTTCACTCTGTTGAGAGCCGGTGGATGAGTTGGCACGGCCTCGGACGAGGGAACATTTCTCTCGATTAACGCCAAATATTGAAAGAAATGCAGGGGGGCTTCCCTTGGCAATAGTGGGTTAGACGATCCAGCGAGCTTTGAGAACGTTTGATGAGATGACCAGAGTTTTTGGTAAACCATGTACGCAATACCATCCGCCTCGTATTCGACCGCCCACGGATGCTGAAAGATATCTATAATAGTGTCCTCAGAGGGGAACATTTTAAATCGACCAACCGGCGATGAATCAAGATGCCCGTGAAGAATGTGCACTATTTCGTGTAGAAGAATAAATATCTCCGTTCCCATCGTCATTACCATTGCAGGAGCTTGGATGCGCTCTAGATCTCCCCCAGAGACAGGCATGGGAAAGGCAAATATGCCCCTTGTCCTATAGTAATCGATAATGAATTTGTAGGTAGTCAAGTTGAAGCTTGCCACTTCCGTGAACGGCCGTTGGAAGGCCATCCACGTAGCCTCGAAAAATCGTTCGAACCAAAAGCTCACCATCGACATTAGACCGCTATCAATAATAATGAGGGGCTCACCATTCGGTGCTCGAGCGACACACCCGTTTACAGTTCGGTTCGGCAAAACCAATACTGGAACGTCGCGCAATAGGTCCTGTTCAGCCGGGGGAAGAAGTTTCACGATCGGGTCGAAGATAAATTCCTTGATATAACGCGTTTGCGCGTCATCATTCTCGATCCAGGACGCTGCTTGTGGGAGCTGTTGTCCAACTTGCTTCTCTCGGATTGGCCGATAGCGTCGAATGGTTTCTTCTCGCAGCTGCTTATTCTCGTCCTGCCGGCCAAGGCCTTGGAGATAGCTCGCGTACTGCGCAGCATCCATGACGCGTGTCCTTTGAAATTATTCAGTATCCCGAAATGCAGGAAGGATACAGGATTTGGTAGTAGCTCATCAAGCGCTCTCTTTTACTAGAGGTTTGGAAGGTCCGAGGGCGGCGCGTCGAAGCCCCCGCCCCTGCATGATCGCGAAATAGTCTGTCAGCTGTGGTGTGTCGCGGCTCCGAATTTTGACCCCTTTCGGCGTCCAACATTGACCCCAGTGAATGATTGAATTCCAAAGTACGTTGCGGCACGTACGGAGCGCTAGGCGGGGTCAACCTTGGGCGCCGATTGGAGGTCAAAAGCAATGCCGATCCACACGTGCGGCCTTCGATGACGTTTTCGTCGAACAAGGCGGCGCCGAGGGCCTGATTGGCCGACCAAGAGGACAGGCTGTCGGGTCGCGACCAGCGATCGGTCGGGGATCTTCTCGGCTCAGCCCTCGGTTGCAAATAGATGTTGCGGCGATTGACGGGGCCGGCATAGGATAACCCAGGTGAGTGCCTGGGGGCAGGTCATGGGGTCATTCGGTGTCCGGCCGTTGCTGGCTGTTATTGCTATCTTGTGCCTTGCCGGATGCGGTTTGCCGCCACTGCTTTTTGAGCAATACACGACGGACGTGAACTCTCCGTCCGGACCCGATGTCGCGAGCCTGCTTGCAAACATCAAATGCGAACTCTGGGAAGCCGCAAACGACGCAACCGAGCTTCCATATTATCCTGACACGATCGATGGCATAGAACATCCGAGGCCGCCGGCTGACGATCCGTCGCGAAGGTTCAATCTAAGGAATCTTTTCGAGGAGATCGAGTACATCGCGGAAATCAAGCTGACGCTCGACGTGCAGGACAACGGAGCCTTCAATCCGTCCGCAAACTACATCAAGCCACTGGCGGTTCCGACGACCACCTTCACGTTGGCGGTCGGCGGCCAGCTCGGTGAGCAGGCCCATCGCAATATCAATCTTTATCAGTCGATAGATTTCCAGCGACTGGTGGCATCCAGGGAAAACCCGATCTACGAAAAACTGAGGAAATTGAAATTTCCGATTCCGCCGAGAGTGGAGGAATATGAGCGGGCGAGGGCGCCCTACGACCTGGCCAGTGCAGCGGACGGCTCGCCCTGCGGACGTGGGCAAGGCTTGCACGGTAGATTGGGACTCAAGGAAGCTCTCGGCACCTCGGCCATCGCGGCCCGCATGCAGGACGTGGCTGTCCTGCTCAGGTCATCGGGTACCAGCGGCGGCACGATATTCGGGCAGACTCCTTCCCTGAGCGGCTTTACTCCCTACGCTTTCGGCGAAATGGATACGACCATCGATTTCACGGTCAACGCGGATCTCAACGTCGGGCCGAACTGGTCCCTGACCTCGTTCAAGGGCCCGAACGTAAGCAGCGAGGGCGGCGCGAACGGATCGGGGCTCGTAAACGTCAGCCGTCAGGCCAAAGACACGTTGCTGATGACCGTTATACCCGTCTGCATCCGGCAGAAATACATCCCCGCGATATGGGCAAAGGATCCGTCCACATTTCCGCTGGCCGCGGGAGCTCCGGATCAATCGTTGGTGGGCAGCGTAAAGGGCGAGGTGAAGGACGGGAAATTCGACGGGTCGTTGTCCCTGGCGCAGAACAAGCCTGCTCTCAAGACGGCCTTGCCGACCTTGAATTATCCTATCGATCCTTACGTGCCGCGGCTAACCTTCGGCACGCCGATTTGGGCAAATTATCTGCCGCCTTGCCTGTCGCCGCAGGGCCAGGCTGCACTCAGCGCGGCTCCCTTAAATGCGAAAACAAATCTGCAAATAGAAGGCATCGACAATCTGCTGCGATCGCAGAGAAGAATGTGAACGCAGGGGCAAGTCGAGGATTGGTTCGGGAGCTGGCGTTGCAATCGCCGGCATCGCCAGTCGGCCGCCAGGCCTTGCCAGCCTGTTGAGCCTTCCCCGACGGTACCGCTTTTCAATGACCTTAGCTGACGACCCCGAATGTTTGGCTCTTCTCCGACTTGTTTTTCTGGCTCTTTCCACATGGGCGCGTCCCGTAGAGGAGAACTCCATGACAGGTAAGAACTGGGAAAAGCGCAACATTGCTGCGATGGGCGAGGAGAAGGGCAAGCAATTCTCGTTACCCGGCAACGAAGTCGCGATCCTGGACCCTCACGCCCGGACGTGCGGCACCCAGGCGGCGCCCGTTCCGTATTCGACGATGTACTGATCGACGTTATTGCACCCGGTGCATTCGAAGCTTCGCAGATCGTAGCCGGGCTGCGCAGGCTCGATGCGCGCCAGAACCATCCTGGCCCCGCACTTGCTGCAGGGCCTCGGATTCTGCTCGACGGTCCGGTCGGGTGAACCGGGTTGAATTCCAGGGCTTGCCGTCAATGATTGCCGCCTTGCTGCCGAAGCGGGAAGCGTTGCCGGCTCCCCGCCCGCCGAAAATGGCCAGGGGCCGTTTCGCGATCAGGTGGTCTGCGCCCGATGTGCGGCGGCACGGTGGTCATATTGCCCACCGGGGCCAAAGGTCGCAGAGCACTCCCGCTGCGCCAGACAGCCGGCCAGCGTGCCCGCCACGCTGAGGCCGATCAGGCCACGCCGACCAGGCCAGCCCGATCGCACGCCGGGCGAGCCCGTTGGGCCTGTTCAATCGGTGGCTGCCGGAAGCGAGGCCGCCGCGCAGCCTGCAGCCTCGCGGATGCACCCTGAGGCCCTGGGGGTAAACCAAGGCCGGGAAGGCCCCATGTGATACGCCACGTTCGAGGCAAACCGCGATAAGGTCGGCGGATCGCCCGCGACGAACCCCCGACCCCGGACAATCGCGGGAATCGACCTCAATCCAGGGAGACGGACATGGACACCAACACGGATGGCTGCCTCACCGAAGGGCATTTGATGCTGTTCGGGACCATCGTTCACTGGATGGCCCGCTACGAGGTGCTGATCCAGCGCATCATCGCCCATGTGACCGGATCGCAATCCTCCGATGTCATGCTGCTGACCAGGGACCTGACGCTGGGCGAGAAGCGCCTTGCCCTGCTCAATCTGCTTCGCCACCGCACCGTGCCGCACGACCAGGTCGACGCGATCTATGGCTATCTGAGGATTCCGGAGACGTTCCGCGCGCTGTCGGACGATATCCTGCATTCGACCTGGGCCGCGGGCCGCTCGTCGAGCTCGATCCAGCCCGACTGGATCCTGCGGCCCAAGCCGACCGTCAAGCCGGTGCATAGCGGAGCCGACGGGCGAGCCGAGGATTTCCAGGAAGATTACGACGACCAGGTCGAATACAGCCTCGACGAGCTGGCCGAGACCGCAAAGACCCTGCGCGAGAATTATCGGCTGTTTTTCGCCTATTGCCGCTCCATCGGAATGGTGGGCGCCGGCGGGGAAGAAACCGGCTAGCAGAGGCTGCGAGTTTTTTCAGTCTTGCGCTGCGCTTCAGCGAGTCGTGCCTGGGACGCAGGGACCCATACGCCGAGGAATTTCGGTTCCACACTGAAGCAGAGGCCTTTTTCCCTTTTGAGGCCAGGGGTGATGGGTCCCTGCGTCCGCCGGGAGTTCGTGCCAGGCCACCCCTTCGTCGACCTGCGCTCCCATTCGCATCGATACCGCGCCAGCGCAGGGCGCGAGGTCCCGGCGCCGGGCAAACATGGGCCAGGCCGTCCCCTGCCTTGCCAAGCCCCCATCCTTCACCCACAATTCGCGGTCAATGCTTCCGGGGGGATTTGGGGAGGGGCCATTCATGTCCGCAGTGCGGTCGAGGAGTTTCCGCATCGGCTCGATGCTGGCGGCGGTGCTGTCGGTGGCGACGTGGCCGACCGCAAGCCGCGCCTATACCCCCGAGCAGCAGCAAGCCTGCACCGGCGATGCGTTTCGGCTCTGCAATGCCGAGATTCCGGATGTCGATCGCGTCACGCTCTGCATGGTCCGGAACAGGACGCAGCTCTCGCCGGGCTGCCGGGTGTTCTTCCGGAGCGAGCCCGAGGCCGCGCCGGCCGCAGCCGGCAGACCGCTTCGCATCCGGCCGGCGCTCGCGCGAAAGCCGGTCCATGCCGGCGCGCACAAGGCGAAGAAGCCGGCCAGGCCGGGCGCGACCTGACGCCGGGGACGCATTCGAACCGCTTTACCGCGGGTTGCAGCCTCGATGAGTCCGCTCCGGACTCGTTTTGTTCGCACCGGGACGGCCGATGTCACAACAGCGAGGATGCCCGTAGCGGTTGAGTGACGGGGCCGTGGCCCCGGATGATGCGGAAATACCCCGATCCGGATTCGATTTTCGCGATTTTTGCGCCGTATTGCGCCGCATGGTGTGACTCAAAAGCCAACTCGAAGATAAATCAGGGACTTCCTTGCGATTGCCTGTAAATTTTTCTTTCACGAATCAGCGCGCTGATTCATTTTTGGTTTCTGGGGTCAATCTGGAGGCGAAGGTATGAACGTCATTGTTTTCGCATCGCGTAAAGGCGGTTCAGGAAAAAGCACCCTGGCCGCTCATCTCGCTGCACATGTCAATAAGGCAACAAAGCCCTGTCTGATGATCGATGCCGATCCGCAGGGCTCACTCACGCTCTGGCACAAGCTGCGCGGCACCAATGAGCCGCCGATCAAGACCGCGGTCAACTCCGTCAGCGGGATTCTCGCTGCCGCCAAGCGCGACGGCATCGAATGGGTGTTCATCGATACTCCGCCGAATGTGTCGGCCGTGGTCGAGGATGCCATCAAGAACGCCACCATGGTGATCATTCCGGCCCGGCCGGGGGTATTCGACGTCAATGCGGTGCAGGAAACCATCCTGACCTGCCGCGCGGCGCGCAAGCCCTACGCGGTCGTGATCAACGGCGCGCCGGCCCGCCGGGACGACGTCGAGAGCCGCATCGTCACCATCGCCCGCGAGGCGCTGGCCAAGTTCAAGGCGCCGGTGTGGGGCGGCCAGATCACCAACCGTGCCGATCTGTTGATGGCGCTCGGCAAGGGTGAAGGCGTGCGGGAATATTATGCCGAAGGCCGCGCCGCGGCGGAGATCAGCCGGCTGTGGGCCGCGATCGAACGCTCGGTGAAGGCGATCCGTGGCACGGCGTCGGCGACCGGCGCGATGCACAAGCAGGCGGCCTAGTTTCGTCGCCGGTCAGGCCAGCCAAGAACGCGCGGTTTTCGCGCGTTTTTCGTTGCGCCTGGCAGTCATGGATTCCGCGCCGGCAGAGCCCGGCGACGATGCGCTGGTGGCGGAGCCGCCGCCCGGCGTGCTTTGGCGTGAGCCGGGGGCCCCGGCGGCGGCTAGCGGCCTGCCGTTCAATTCACCATCAGCACGTAGAACACGACCACCGGCGACAGGCTCAGGATCACCGACCAGATGCCGAGCGCCCAGAGAATGTCCTGCCGGCTGAAACCCTGTCCTTTGTGGAATGAATGATGCTGCATGGTCACGACGCCCCCGCGTTTTCCGGTTGTTGCGGGATCCCTGATACGCCCGGACTTTTAAAAAGCCGGCCGCAAGATCGCTCGCATTTGAACACAGGTGCTAGCGAGGATTAACCACGGCGGCGCCGTGCCGTCAGCTTCCCATCAGCAGGTGGAAAGCCAGCACCGGCGACAGGCCGAGCAGCACGGCCCACAGGCCGAATGACGACAGCAGCAGAAAATCCTGCAGCCGCTCGGTCCACTCGCTGCTCGGATCGCTGAATCTCGCAATGGCTGGCGTGGTCATGGTTTCCCCCGGTTCTTGTTGTGGGATTCCAATAAGCCAAAAATTCTAAGCGGCCGGCCGCAAGCTGCCGCGGATTTGAATTTTTTGCGTTACCGCCGCTTAACCAATTTTATCTGCTGGCATCGCAGGGACGACCCGCTGAGAGCTTTGCAAGGCCACGACCGCCCGATCTGCGGTTCAATTCCGGCGTTATCGGTCGGCGCGGCCGACCACGTCCATCAGCTCGGCGATCTTGCGGCGCTGATCGGCCTTGTCGCCGGAGGAGATCGCATGCTCGACGCAATGGGCGACGTGGTCGCGCAGGATTTCCTCCTCGACCCGGCGCAGCGCCGCCTTGGCGGCGGCGATCTGCGTCACCACGTCGATGCAGTAACGGTCGTCCGCCACCATGGCGGCGAGGCCGCGGATCTGGCCTTCGATCCGTTTCAGCCTTTTCAGGCAGGAGCTCTTGATCTCGGTGCGCATCCGCGTCATATACCCCCCCAGGGTATATGGTTCAAGGGGCCAGGGGGTGTTTCGGTGACGCCAGCGGATCGGGATCACGCCCACGGCGCCGGCGCGGCCGCGGGCCACCATCACCACGGCACCGCGGCGCCGGTTCCGGCCTGCTGCGGCGGCAAACATGACGGGGCAGGCCAGGCCGCCGCCGCAGCCGCCATCGATCCGGTCTGCGGCATGAAGGTGGACCCCGCCACCGCCAGGCATCGCTTCTCGCATGCCGGGACGGATCACTTCTTCTGCTCGGCGCGCTGCCGCGACCGCTTCGAGGCCGAGCCGGAAAAATTCCTGCAGCCCGAAAAGCCGCAGCCGACCGCGCCGGCCGGCAGCATCTTCACCTGTCCGATGCATCCGGAAGTGCGGCAGGTCGGTCCCGGCGATTGTCCGATCTGCGGCATGGCGCTGGAACCCGAGCAGGTCTCGCTCGACGACGCGCCGGATCCCGAACTGACCGACATGACGCGCAGGTTCCGGATCGCGCTGGTGCTGACCCTGCCGGTGTTCGTGATCGAGATGGGCGGTCCTCCCGGCCTGATCCATCTGCTGCCGCCGGGATGGTCGAACTGGATTTGCCTGGCGCTTTCGACGCCGGTGGTGCTGTGGGCGGGCGCGCCGTTCCTTGCACGCGGCTGGCGATCAATCCTGACGCGGAACCTCAACATGTTCACGCTGATCGCGATGGGCACCGGCGTGGCCTGGATCTACAGCGTGGTGGGCACGCTGGCGCCGCAATGGTTTCCGCCGGCCTTCCGCGACAGCGACGGCGCGGTCGCGGTGTATTTCGAGGCCGCCGCCGTCATCACGGTATTGGTTTTGCTGGGGCAGGTGCTGGAATTGCGGGCGCGCGCCCGCACCTCGGGCGCGATCCGCGCGCTGCTCGGGCTTGCGCCGAAAACCGCGCGGCGCATCACCGATCATGGCGACGAGGACACCGCGATCGACGCGATCGCCGTCGGCGACAGCTTGCGGGTGCGTCCCGGCGAGAAGATTCCGGTCGATGGCATCGTCACCGAGGGCCGTTCGTCGGTCGACGAGTCGATGGTGACCGGCGAGTCGATGCCGGTATCGAAGGCGGCAGGCGACCGGGTGATCGGCGGCACCGTCAACCAGAGCGGCGGGCTGGTGCTGCGCGCCGACCGGATCGGCCGCGACACCATGCTGGCGCGGATCGTCGACATGGTGGCGCGGGCGCAGCGTTCGCGGGCGCCGATCCAGCGGCTGGCCGACCGGGTCGCGGGCTGGTTCGTGCCGGCGGTGATGGCGGCGGCACTGCTGGCGTTCGCGGCCTGGATGCTGTTCGGGCCGCAGCCGCGCCTGACGTTTGCGCTGGTCGCCGCGGTGACGGTGCTGATCATCGCCTGTCCCTGCGCGCTCGGCCTGGCCACCCCGATGTCGATCATGGTCGGCGTCGGCCGCGGCGCCCATGCCGGCATCCTGATCCGCGATGCCCAGGCGCTGGAGCGGTTCGAGAGCATCGACACGCTCGTGATCGACAAGACCGGCACGCTGACCGAGGGAAAGCCGAAGGTCGTGCGCATCGTGGCGGCCGACGGTTTTTCAGAACCCGAGTTGCTGCGGCTGGCGGCCAGCGTCGAGCGCGGCAGCGAACATCCGCTGGCGCAGGCGATCCTGAATGCCGCCAACGCGCGCCAATTGAAGCTCGGCGAGGCCGCCGATTTCGCCGCGCGCTCCGGCAAGGGCGCCACCGGCACCGTCGACGGCAGGATGGTCGCGCTCGGCAATGCGATGCTGATGGGCGAATTGAAGGTCGCGACGCCAGCTATCGACGGCGCGGCGGAGGCCGCTCGGCTGGACGGCGCCACCGCCATCTACATCGCGGTCGGCGGCCGCGCCGCCGGCGTGATCGCGATCGCCGACCCGATCAAGGCTTCGGCGAAAACCGCCCTCGGCAGGCTGCGGGACGACGGGCTGCGCATCGTGATGCTGACCGGGGATAATCTCACCACCGCGCGCGCGGTCGCGGTGACGCTCGGCATCGACGAGATCGAGGCCGGCGTGCTGCCGGAACGCAAGAGCGACGTCGTGCAGCGGCTGCGCCGGGACGGCCGCCGCGTCGCCATGGTCGGCGACGGCGTCAACGACGCGCCGGCGCTGGCGGCGGCCGATGTCGGCATCGCGATGGGCAGCGGCACCGACGTCGCGATCGAAAGCGCCGGGATCACGCTGTTGACCGGCGACCTCATGGGCCTGGTGCGGGCGCGGCGCCTGTCGGCGGCGACCATGCGCAATATCCGCCAGAACCTCGGCTTCGCGTTCCTGTACAACCTGGCGGGCGTACCGATCGCCGCCGGCGTGCTCTATCCGGTGTTCGGCATCCTTTTGTCGCCGATGGTCGGCGCCGCGGCGATGGCGCTGTCGTCGGTCAGCGTGATCGGCAATGCGCTGCGGCTGGCACGGACGAAGCTGGATTAGCACGCCGTCCGATCTCCTGATCTATTCGGGCGCCGAGCTCCGCGCTTACCGGCGTCATCGGCAGCCGCAGCTCGGCGCTGTCGATCAGGCCGCTGCGCCACAGCCAGTACTTGACCGGCGCCGGGCTCGGCTCGGCGAACAACAGCCGGGCGAGATCCGCGACCGACCGCCAATGCGACAGCGCGGCATCGCGCTCGCCCGCGACCTGCAGCTTGCGGATCAGCGCGAAGGTTGCGGTTTCGACATGCGCCGCCGCCAGAATGCCGCCGTCGGCGCCGTCGTCCAGCGCCTCATGATAGCGGGCGTCCTCGCCGGTGAGCACGGCAAAGCCGGCCGGACGCCGGCGCAGCAGCTCGCGCGACTGCTCGCGGTCGTCGCTGCAATCCTTCAATCCGCAGATATTGGGATGGTCGGCGAGCTGCAGCATCGCCGCGTTGCCGAGATTGACGCCGGTGCGGTAGGGGATGTTGTAGAGCGCGACCGGGTGGGCGGCGCGGTCGGCCAGCACCTGGAAGTGAAGCTTCAGTCCGAGCTGCGAGGGGCGCGAATAATACGGGCAGGATATCAGATAAAAGTCGATCGGCCAGGCCGCGGTGCGGTCCAGCGTCTGCAGCATCGCGGCGGTGTGGCTGCCGGACAGGCCGAGGCAGAGCGGAAGCTTGCTGGCGTTGCCGATCTCATCGCCGACCGTGAACACCAGCCGTTCGGTTTCTTCCATATCGAGCGTCAGGCTCTCGCCGGTGGTGGCGGCGAGAACCAGCCCGTCGACCGGCAGCGCCGCGTAGTGCCGTACCATTCTGCGCAGCGACGCCTCGTCGAGCCGGCCGCCGCGAAACGGCGTCACCAGCGGCAACCACAGGCCACGCAGGGCGGATCGCAGGGAAGATTGCAGCCCGGTCATGGGTCCATCTCCTTGAAAATCAGAGCCGGAGACGGGACAACAAAAAAACCCCGTCCAGACGGCGGGGTTTGGGATCGGTGGTGGGCGAGCAGTCTGTCGCGCGCGTCGATCTCAATGCCCCGGAACGGGGAATTTTTTCGACAGCGCGACCGTGCACGAATTCGTGATCATGCGGTGATGATGATGAAGGACGGCAAAACTGTCAACCGGCATCGCGCGGGCCGCATCCACAAAAAAAAGCCGGGCTCCAAGGAGCCCGGCTTGAGGTATTGGCCACGTGAGGCCGACACAATCACCTTCCAAGAGGGATTACTGAGCGCCCGCATCGCTGGAGGAGGGGGACAAAAGCGCGACACGAATACTCAGTACCCACAGATTATGATCCACGCCGATGGCGTGCAGCAAGCGCAACCTCCGCATGTCAGTCATGCGGAGACCGGGGGCTGCCGCGCCGCGTCGATCAGGACGGCCAGCGCTGCGCCTTGCTGACCACGAAGTCGCGGAACACCTGGACGCGCGCCACCGTCTTCAGTTCCTCGGGATAGACGAAATAGGTATCGAGCTGGATCGAGTCGGATTCACCGAACAGCTGCACCAGCCGGTTGTTTTCCTCGACCAGATAGTCCGGCAGTGCGGCGATGCCGAGACCCTGCTGGCATGCGCGCACCAGGCCAAGGATGTTGTTGACCTTGAAATAGGTCTCGCGCGGACCGGAGCCGTTGCGGCCGGCTTCGATCAGCCAGTTGCGATTCTGCAGATGCGGCGCGACCTGGCCGTCGCTCAGCGTGATGATGCGATGCGCGTCGAGCTCGTCGAGCGTGCGCGGGGTGCCGAAGCGCTTGATATATTCCGGCGAGCAATAGGCGTGAAAGCCCATCGCGAACAGCTTGCGCTGGATCAGGTCGGGCTGGGTCGGCTTGCGGGTGCGGATCGCGACGTCGGCTTCGCGCATCGACAGGTCGAGTTCCTCGTCGGTGACGATCAGCGAAATCCGGATCTCGGGATAAAGGGCGGTGAATTCGCCGAGCCGCGGAATCAGCCAGTTGATGCCGACGCCGGGGGTGGTGGTGATCTTGAGGTCGCCGCTCGGCCGCTCGCGGCTGTCGGTCAGCTTGGCGCGCGCCGCCTGCAGCTGCATGAACACGTCGTGGGCGGTGCGAAACAGCAGGTCGCCCTGCTCGGTGAGGATGAGGCCGCGGGCATGACGATGGAACAGCGAGACCGAAAGCTCCTGCTCCAGCGCGCTGACCTGGCGGGAGACCGCCGATTGCGACAGTCCGAGCTGCTCGCCGGCATGGGTGAAGCTGCCGGCTTCCGCCGCGGCGTGAAACACCTTCAGCTTGTCCCAGTCCATATCGGTAAATCCGTCGCGCGTTCGGGCCATGATTATTCCGCCGCCGCGCGGTCGCTGGCGCGCAGTGCGAGAAAGCGTTCGGCTTCAAGGGCTGCCATGCAGCCGAGGCCTGCGGCGGTGACCGCCTGCCGGTAGGTTTCGTCGGCGACGTCGCCGGCGGCGAACACGCCGGGCACCGAGGTCGCGGTCGAGTTCGGCGCCACCTCGACATAGCCCGACGGTTTCAGCTTGATCTGGCCGACGATCAGCTCGGTGGCCGGCGCGTGCCCGATCGCGATGAACACGCCGTCGGCCGCAAGCTCGGTCAGCGCGCCGCTCTTGACGTTCCTGAGCCGGACATGGGTGACCTTGCCCGGGTTCTCGGTGCCGCAGATCTCGTCGATGGCGCTGTCCCAGACCACCTTGATCTTGGGGTGATTGAACAGCCTTTCCTGCAGGATACGCTCGGCGCGGAAATGATCGCGGCGATGCACGATGGTGACGGTCGAGGCGAAATTGGTGAGGAACAGCGCTTCCTCGACCGCGGTGTTGCCGCCGCCGACCACCACCACCTGCTTGCCGCGGTAGAAGAAGCCGTCGCAGGTCGCACAGGCGGACACCCCGAAACCCTTGAATTTCTCTTCCGACGGCATGCCGAGCCAGCGCGCCTGCGCGCCGGTGGCAACAATCACCGTTTCCGCCAGGTAGACGTCGCCGCTGTCGCAGCTCAGGCGGAACGGCCGCTGGCCGAGCTCGGCCTTGACGACGAGATCGGTGACGATCCGGGTGCCGACATGGGCGGCCTGCTTCTCCATCTGCTCCATCAGCCAGGGACCCTGAATGACGTCGGCAAAGCCCGGATAGTTTTCCACGTCGGTGGTGATGGTGAGCTGGCCGCCGGGCTGGATGCCCTGGATCAGCACCGGCTCGAGCATCGCGCGCGCCGCATAGATCGCAGCGGTATAGCCCGCCGGGCCGGAACCGATGATGACGACCTTGGCGTGGATGGGGGCGGGCATGGAGTAGATCCCTCGCTGCAGGGAGATTTGATCAGGGCTTCAGCCGAAAGGGCCCGGAAAGGCACTGCGACGGCGTCGAAAGTGCCAAATCCAAGTTTAAGACATCTGGCGAGCCATGCAAGAATTGCAATCCATATCGGCGAATTTTCCCCTCCAGTGCGATAAATGGCGCAGCGCACGCGCAATAAAATTGCGCACTGCGCGGCAGCTGCGCTAAGAGTGTTGCCGATATTGCCTCCCAGCCTTTCAAGCCCAGGACCTGGACCCGCGTGCCGAAGAATCTCGACGACATCGACCTCAAGATCCTCCGCGAAATCCAGGCCGACGGCCGAATCACCAATGTCGAGCTGGCCAGGCGCGTCGGCATTTCTCCCCCGCCCTGCCTGCGCCGGGTGCGGACGCTGGAGGAGGCCGGCTACATCCAGGGCTATCGTGGATTGCTGGATCCGCGCCGGCTCGGTTTCGACGTCACGGTGTTCGCGTCGGTGCACCTGTCCAGCCAGGCCGATGCCGATCTGCGCGCGTTCGAAGAGTTCGTCCGCGCCGAACCATTGGTGCGGGAATGCTGGATGCTGTCGGGCGAGGTCGACTTCATCCTGAAATGCGTGGCGCCCGACATGGCGACGTTCCAGGATTTCGTCACCCACCTGACCGCGGCCCCTCATGTGCGCAACGTCCGGACCTCGCTGGTGCTGCATAACTCCAAATACGAGGCCGCGGTGCCGCTGGAATTGAAGCTGCCGGGCTAGGCCGCGTCCGGCGCCGCCGTTCCGGGACGATGCCCGGAAGCGCCGGAGGCCGCGTCTTTGCCGCGGCCGGAACCACGGCCATTTTGTCAGCCCTTCCTGCCCAGCATGGCGTCGAGGCCGTAGGGGCCGCCGCCGGCGCAGGCGAGATAGAGGCAGGCGAAGCAGAACATGATCGCGTTCTCGCCGCCATTCAACAGCGGGATGAAGTTGCGCGGAAAGTGCTCCATGAAATAGGCGAACGCCATTTCACCGCACAATATGAAAGCCGTGACCCGCGAGAACAGGCCGAGGATGAGAAGTCCGCCAAGGACCAGTTCGATCGAGCCGGCGCACCAGAACAGTGAAAACGGCTCCACTTTCGCGAACATCGGCACCGGCGGAAACTTGAACAGCTTGGCGACGCCAAACTGAAACAGCAACAGGCCGGTGATGACCCGGAAGATGCTGTGAACCGGCGGCTCGAAGCGGGCAAACATTGCGTTCATCTTGTCCATGGTGTGCCCCTCAACCGCGCTTCATCGCGGCGTCGACGCTCCAGGGACCTGCGCCTGCCGTCGACAGATAGAGACAGGTGAAGCAGAACATGATCGCCAGCGTGCCGCCGTTGAGCAGGGGGTAGAAGCCTTTTGGCTCGTGCGCCATGAAATAGGCGAATGCCATCTCGCCCGAGATGATGAAGGCGACCGGGCGCGTCAGCAGACCGAGGATCAACAGCGCGCCGCCGATCAGCTCGATGAAGCCCGCCGCGCCGATCAGCGACAGCGGATTGAGGTTGGCAAGGCTCGCGACCACCGGAAAGCCGATGATCTTGGCCATGCCGTGCTGGATGATCATCAGCCCCATGATGATGCGCAGCAGGCTCAGGGCGCGCGGCGCCTGTGCCGCCATTGTTTCAGTCATGACAAGTCCCCCGGAAATTTGCGATGCGCCGACGCTATCGTGTAGCGGCGTCCAGGAAAAGCATGTTGGTGCCGGGGTTATCGGGATCTCGGCGGCCGGGCATCTTCAAACCCGTTGCAATCATGCGATGGCAGGCTCGATCGACCCCGCCTCACAACATCGTCAGTGCGGGGCGGTGCCGTGCCGCGACCGATCGGGCATCGGCAAAGGCCGCGCGCGCGGCCTTGGCTGCAATTCCGCCCTAGCGCCACTCGACCTTGGTGATCTCGTAGGCCTTGGCGCCGCCGGGGGCGACGACCTCCACCGAGGCTCCCTTCTTCTTTCCGATCAGCGCCCGCGCCAGCGGCGAGGTGATCGAGATGCGGCCCTTCTTGGCGTCGGCTTCGGGCTCGCCGACGATCTGCCATACCGCTTTCTTCTCGGTGTCCTCGTCGATCAAGGTGACGGTGGCGCCGAACTTGATGGTGTCGCCGGACAGCTTGCTGATGTCGATAATGTCGGCGCGCGCCAGCTTGTCCTCCAGCTCGGCGATGCGGCCTTCATTGTGGGACTGCTCTTCCTTGGCGGCGTGGTATTCCGCGTTCTCCGAAAGGTCGCCATGCGAGCGCGCCTCGGCGATGTGCTCGATGATCCGGGGACGGTCCACCGACTGGCGCTGCTTCAGTTCGACCTCGAGGGCGGCATAGCCGCCAGCGGTCATCGGTACCTTTTCCATCATCTGTCTTTGTCCTTCAACTTCATGCGGACCACTCCGCGGCACGCACAAACGCCGAAACAGAACCCCGACATGGCTGGCGAGTTCCAGTCACGTGGGCTTCATCGCCGATCAATTGCCGGGCCGTCGGCCCGGCTCAAGGATCAGGTTTCGGAAAAGTAACTCTGCAGGGTGCGGACCTCAAGGTCCCCGCCCAGATAGGCGCGGATGCCCTGTGCGGCCGCCACGGCCCCGGAAAGAGTGGTGTAATATGGCACTTTATGCAAGAGGGCAGCTCGCCGCAACGACCGGCTGTCGGCCAGCGCCTGCGGCCCCTCGGTGGTGTTGAAGACCAGCTGGACGTCGCCATTGACGATGGCGTCGACGATATGGGGCCGTCCCTCCAGCACCTTGTTAACCTTCTCGGTCGGCACGCCATGATCGGTCAGGAAGCGCTGTGTTCCCGAGGTCGCCATCACCTTGAAGCCAAGCGAGAACAGCAGCCGCACCGCGTCGACAATGCGGGTCTTGTCGATCTCGCGGACCGAGACGAAAACCGTGCCCTTGCGCGGCACCCGCGTGCCGCCGCCAAGCTGGCTCTTGGCGAACGCCACCTCGAACGAGCGGTCGATGCCCATCACCTCGCCGGTCGAGCGCATCTCCGGGCCGAGCACGGTATCGACGCCGGGGAAACGGGCGAACGGAAACACCAATTCCTTGACCCCGACATGGCCGAGCCTTCGCTTCCTCAGATTGAAGTCGGCGAGCTTCTCGCCGGCCATGATCCTGGCAGCGATCTTCGCCACCGGCATGCCCATCACCTTGGCGACGAACGGCACCGTGCGCGACGCCCGCGGATTGACCTCGAGCACGTAGATGTCGCCATCCTTGATGGCGTATTGCACGTTCATCAGCCCGACCACGTCGAGGCCGAGCGCCAGTTCGCGGGTCTGCCGTTCCAGTTCGCCGATCATCTGGGCGTCGAGCGAGTGCGGCGGCAGCGAGCAGGCGGAGTCGCCGGAGTGAATGCCGGCTTCCTCGATATGCTCCATGATGCCGACGATGAAGGTGTCCTTGCCGTCGCTCAGGCAGTCGACGTCGATCTCGATGGCGTCGGACAGATAGCGATCGAACAGCAGGGGATTGGTGCCGAGCACGGTATTGATCTGGCCGGTCTTGTCGTTGGGATAGCGCGCCTTGACGTCGCCCGGCACCAGTTCGGGCAGCGTGCCCAGCAGATAGTCGCTGAGCTGGGATTCCTCGCGGATGATCTGCATCGCCCGGCCGCCGAGCACGTAGGACGGGCGCACCACCAGCGGCAGCCCGAGATCGGCCGCCACCAGCCGCGCCTGCTCGACCGAATAGGCGATGCCGTTCTTCGGCTGCTTCAGCCGTAGCTTGTCGAGCACGCGCTTGAAGCGGTCGCGGTCCTCGGCGAGGTCGATGGCGTCGGGCGAGGTGCCGAGGATCGGCACGTCGGCGGCTTCCAGCGCGCGGGCGAGCTTGAGCGGCGTCTGGCCGCCGAACTGCACGATGACGCCGTGCAGGGTGCCGTTCTGGCGTTCGGTGGCGATGATCTCCAGCACGTCTTCCGAAGTCAGCGGCTCGAAATACAGCCGGTCGGCGGTGTCGTAGTCGGTCGACACGGTCTCCGGGTTGCAGTTGATCATGATGGTTTCGAAGCCGGCGTCGTGCAGCGCGAAGCAGGCATGACAGCAGCAATAGTCGAACTCGATGCCCTGGCCGATCCGGTTCGGTCCGCCGCCGAGAATGATGACCTTGTTCCTGTCCGAAGGCGCGCTTTCATCGGCCAGCGCGCCGGCGAACGGCGCTTCATAGGTCGAATACATGTAGGCGGTCGGCGAGGCGAACTCCGCCGCACAGGTATCGATGCGCTTGAACACCGGGCGGACACCGAGCGCGCGGCGCTGCGCCGTGACCTCGGCCTCGCTGGTTTCGGTCAGCACCGCCAGCCGCGCGTCGGAAAACCCCATGGCCTTCAGGCTGCGCATGCCGAAGGCGTTGCCCGGCAGGCCGCACGCCTTGATCTTGGATTCCATCTCCACGATGCCGCGCAGTTCCGCCAGAAACCACGGGTCGATCTTGCAGGAGGTGAAGATCTCGTCATTGCTCCAGCCCAGCCGCATCGCCTGCGCCACCTGCAGCAGGCGGTCCGGCGTCGGCGTGCCGAGCGCGGCGCGGATCGCGTTCTTGTCGTCGCTGCGGCCGAGGCCTTCGATCTCGATTTCGTCGAGCCCGGTCAGCCCGGTTTCGAGGCCGCGCAGCGCTTTCTGCAGGCTCTCCTGGAAGGTGCGGCCGATTGCCATCACCTCGCCGACCGACTTCATCGAGGTGGTCAGCGTGGTGGAGGCGCCGGGAAATTTCTCGAAGGCAAAACGCGGTATCTTGACCACGACATAATCGATGGTCGGCTCGAAGGAAGCCGGGGTCGCGCCGCCGGTGATGTCGTTGGCGATCTCGTCGAGGGTGTAGCCGACCGCGAGCTTGGCGGCGACCTTGGCGATGGGAAATCCGGTGGCCTTCGAGGCCAGCGCCGAGGAGCGCGACACCCGCGGGTTCATCTCGATCACGACCATGCGGCCGTCGGCCGGATTGACGCCGAACTGCACATTGGAGCCGCCGGTCTCCACCCCGATCTCGCGCAGCACCGCCAGCGAGGCGTCGCGCATGATCTGGTATTCCTTGTCGGTCAGCGTCAGCGCCGGGGCCACGGTGATGGAATCGCCGGTATGCACGCCCATCGGATCGAGGTTCTCGATCGAGCAGACGATGATGCAATTGTCGTTCTTGTCGCGCACCACCTCCATCTCGAACTCTTTCCACCCCAGCACGGATTCCTCGATCAGGACTTCGTCGGTAGGGGAGGCGTCGATGCCGCGCTCGACGATCTCGATGAATTCCGCCTTGGTATAGGCGATGCCGCCGCCGGTGCCGCCCATGGTGAAGGACGGCCTGATGATCGCGGGCAGGCCGATGGAATCCAGCGCACGCAGCGCATCTGGCAGATTCTTGGTCTGGATCGAACGCGGCGTCTCGAGGCCGATGCGCGTCATCGCCTCGCGGAAACGGCCGCGATCCTCGGCCTTGTCGATGGCATCGGCGGTGGCGCCGATCATCTCGACGTCGAATTTCGCCAGTGTCCCCTGCTTGCGCAGGCTCAGCGCGCAGTTCAGCGCGGTCTGGCCGCCCATGGTGGGCAACAGCGCAAAGCCGCCGGGAACGACGTAACGTTCCTTCTCGATGATCTTGGCGACGATCTCCGGCGTGATCGGCTCGATATAGGTCGCATCGGCCAATTCCGGATCGGTCATGATCGTCGCCGGATTGGAATTGACCAGAACGATGCGGTAGCCCTCCTCCTTCAGCGTCTTGACCGCCTGGGTGCCGGAATAGTCGAATTCGCAGGCCTGGCCGATCACGATGGGACCGGCGCCGATGATCAGGATGGTGGAGATGTCGGTTCTTTTGGGCATTCAGTCTCGCGGGAAGGGTAGTTGGGCACAAAAAAAGGGCGCGCATACCGCGCGTCCCCTTGACCCCCAGCGCCAGGTTGCCCTTGCGCGCGGAGTGGTCTTTAGACCAGATTCCGCAACCGCGAAAGGGTTTTACAGGCCCCATCAACCGGCATTTTCCCGCCTTTTCCTCTTCGAGCGATGCCGCGGCATGCCCGGCCTGCCGGGCCGAAGCGGCGCAGCCGGCGAAGGCTGGAGGCCCGGCCTGGATTTGAACCAGGATAAAGAGCGATGCACTGCTCTCGCGTCGACGCATTCCGCCACCGGGCCACGCCGATCATCGCCGATCCCGCCGCGATGAGCCATGCCCGGCTCCGGTTAAACCCGGTTAACCCTAACCCTCCGGCGGCATCAGAAGGCGTGCCGCGCGACGAAGGTCATCCGCCACGGATTGTGCCCGATATTGATATGCGCCCGCGAGGCGGTAAATCCGGCTGCCGCGAGCTTTTTGACCATCTCGGCCTCGCTGTAGCGCTGCAGGCCGACGCGGGCGCGCAATTGCCGGTAATCCGACAATGCAGTGCTGACCAGTCCGACCAGCGCATCCTTGAAAAAGCCGTAAGTCAGCGCAAACCGCAATAGCGCGATCACGTCCCGGATCATGCCGACCTCGGGGCGCATGATATCGCCCAGGACCAGGCGGCCGCCGGGTTTGAGCAGCCGCCGGATCACCGCCAGGGCGGAATCGAGTTCGGCCGGCGTCATGTACTGCACCACCGAATTCATGACCGCCAGATCGATGGATTTTTCCTCCATTTTCCGCAGGTCGTCGAGCGAACGCACCCGGATTTTCATGTTCGGGGCGAACCGTGCGATCAGCCGGCCGCGCACGCCGGGCGCCGGCTCGGCCAGGATCAGCTTGCCGCAGGCCTCTGCCACCCGCGCCGCGTAGAGGGCTTCACCACAGGCATAATCCAGTACCGCCGCATCCGGCGTCGAGATGTAGCCGATCATGTCCTTGGCGATCAGCTGGAAATGCAGGTCGCGATGCCGCCGGCTCGCATAGATCGTATGGGTGGAATCGTAATAGTCGATCCAGTCGTCCATCGGGCGCAGGGTCCGGTAAAACAAGAGGGTTCCGGCGAGGGAACCGGTGGCTGAATGATGCGTTAGATGGTCCGGCGCGCCGAGTCCACTGCCGCCAATGTCCGCATTTCCTAACAGGAAGGTTCATCGTGAGCAAAGCCAAGTCCGACAGAAGCACTTCCGATCTCGATACGCCGACCGACATGCCGAAGGCTGCGGTCGACAAGATCTCGGCGTCGCTCAACACGCTGCTGGCTGACGCCTTCGCGCTCTACCTGAAGACCAAGAATTTTCACTGGCACGTCAGCGGCCGGCATTTCCGCGACTATCATCTGATGCTGGACCAGCAATCCGACGCGATCTTCGCCACTACCGACCAGCTGGCTGAGCGGGTGCGCAAGCTCGGCGGCACCACGCTGCGCTCGATCGGGCAGATCGGCAAGCTGCAGACCATCCAGGACAACAACGAGAGCTTTGTGCCGCCGCGCGAGATGCTGCGGGAACTGATGGAAGACAACAAGCATATCGCCGCGGCGATGCGCAAGGCGCACAAGCTTTGCGACGATCACGAGGATTCCGGTACCGCCGGGCTGCTCGAGACCTTCATCGACGAGACCGAGCGCCGCACCTGGTTCCTGTTCGAGGCCAGCCGCCAGGAAGGCGCCAACGAGGCGTAGTCTCCTTGCGGGGCGAAGAGAATCTTCACAGCGCCGCTCGTGACCGCGCCCTCTCCCGCAAGGGAGGGGGCGCATTCACAAGGCGCCGCGGCGAGGATTTTTTCCCTCCGCGCTTGCGAAGGAACGCCCTTTTCCTTCCTCCCATTTCTACATTTCCGGCTTCCACAATTTTACCAGCGCTCCATCTGCGCCGGTGACCGGATCGGTGTCAGGCAGCCTGACCGCGGGTATGGTTTTCAAGGCCTCGGCGTGATTTTCCGGTGTCGGCAGCGTCACCTGCATCCTGGGGCCGGGCGGGTAGGCGCCGACCACGCAGAAATTGCCGCTCGCCGACAGGCACTGATGCCCGGTGCCGGCGGGCAGGATCGCGACATCGCCGGCCGAAATCTCGATTTCCCGGCCCCGGTCGCCGCCGAACCGGACCCGGGCATGGCCCCGGGCGACCCCCAGCGCTTCATGCACCGTCGCATGGTAATGCAGGTAGTCGTAAACGCCGTTGCGCCACATCTGGCCCCAGCCATTGGCGCCGAACAGTCCCTCGATGGTCTTCTCGGGATGGCCGTTGTCGAGGTCGATGGCCTGCCTGTAGACCAGAAGCGGCATCGGATTGTTCGGCACGATGCCGTCATCTGCGAATACGAGCACAACCGGCTCGATCTGCGCGCCGACCACCGGCATGGCGTTCTCCCGTGCACCTGACTTCGCGGATTCAACCGAAAGCGCCGCTTCACGTTCCCTGCGATTTGCCGGCCGGAATCTCGAACACCAGGCAGGTGGTGGTGGCGTGCGCCAGCAGCCGGCCGCCGGCGTCGGTGATGCGCGCCTCGGCGGTGGCGGCGCGGCGGCCGACATTCAGGGTGCGGCCTTCGCTGCGGACCGGGCCGGTGTCCTTGCTCATGCCGCGGATGAAGCTGATCTTGAATTCGAGCGTGGTGTAGCCGGTGCCGGCCGGCAGCATGCTATGGACCGCAAGGCCCATCGCGGAATCGAGCAGGGTGGCGGCATAGCCGCCATGCACCGAGCCGATCGGATTGTAGTGCCGGAAGCCCGGAATGCTGTTGAGGACCACGATTCCGGGCTCGGCCGTGCAGTCGAACGGCTCGATGCCCTGCATGATCGGCGGCTCCGGCAGTTTGCCGGCAAAAATGCCGCGGACGAAATCGATGCCCGGCATCGAGGCCATGATCTCGGTCGGGGTGACGCCGTAGTCGATCGGGGAGGCGGAGGTTTCGGGCATCGGCATTTCCATTTTATGATGACGATCGTCATACTAACCGGCGGGCCTGGACGCCAGTATTTGCTCCAGCATTTTCGGCCTCGTGGCCGGGGGTAGCCGTCCGAAGGACGCGCCGCTTCCGCTCGCTTATGTCCCGGCCATCCATGCCGGATGCTCACCGAAAGCCTGCAAGGCCGTGGATGCCCGGGGACTGGCCAGGCGCTGGAGACGGCGACGCACCGCATCCGCGAGCCCGGATCTACCCGGCCTTGTTGGCCCGCATCAGTTCGGCGAACCGCTTGAACAGATAATGCGAGTCGCGCGGGCCGGGCGACGCCTCGGGGTGATACTGCACCGAGAACACCGGCCGGCCGTCGAGCGAGATGCCGCAATTGGAGCCGTCGAACAGCGAGACATGGGTCTGCGTCGCGCCCTCCGGCAGGGTCGCCTGATCCACCGCGAAACCGTGGTTCATCGAGGTGATCTCCACCTTGCCGGTGGTCTCGTCCTTGACCGGGTGATTGGCGCCGTGATGACCCTGATGCATCTTTCTGGTCTTGGCGCCGACCGCCAGGCCCAGCATCTGATGGCCCAGACAGATGCCGAAGGTCGGCGTGCCCGAGGAGATCACCTGCTGGATCACCGGCACCGCATATTTGCCGGTCTCGGCGGGATCGCCGGGGCCGTTCGACAGGAACACGCCATCGGGCTTCATCGCCAGGATGTCTTCGGCCGAGGTGGTCGCCGGCACCACCGTGATCCTGCAGCCTTCGCCGGCGAGCAGCCGCAGGATGTTGCGCTTGATGCCGTAATCGATGGCGACGACGTTGAACTCCGGCTCGGCCTGCCGGCCAAAGCCTTTTTCCCACGCCCATGGCGTCTCGTCCCAGGTGAAGCGCTGGCCCGAAGTCACCATCGGCACCAGGTCCATGCCTTCGAGGCCGGGCCATTCGCGGGCTTCTTCCTTCAGCCCGTGCAGGTCGAACTGGCCGTCTTCGGCGTGCGCAATCACGGCATTCGGCATGCCCTTGCTGCGGATCAAGGCGGTCAGGGCGCGGGTATCGATGCCGGAAAGGCCGATGATGCCACGCGCCTTCAGCCATGAATCGAGATGCCGCGTGGCGCGGTAGTTCGACGGGTCGGTGATCGCGGCGCGCAGGATCACGCCGCGCGCCCCCGGCGTCGCCGCCATGTTCACCGTCTCGATGTCTTCGTCGTTGGTGCCGACATTGCCGATATGCGGAAAGGTGAAGGTGATGAGCTGCCCGGCATAGGAGGGATCGGTGAGAATCTCCTCATAGCCCGTCATCGCGGTGTTGAAGCAGACTTCGCCGACCGCGTGGCCCTCCGCGCCGAGGCCGTAGCCCTCCAGCACGGTGCCGTCGGCAAGCACGAGGAGCGCGGTCGGGGTGTGATCCGGCCAGGCCGAGCTATTTTTCGAAGATGTCATGAGCGCATTACATAGTCGTCGCACGCGCAGGCGTCAAAGCCGGAAGCTGTGGATTCACATGCGGTTTTGGCCTATCTGACCGGCGATACCGGACTGCTGCGGCGGTTTGCCGAAAGCCGGCGATTTTCCCCGTGATTTCACCGATCTGGAGACGGGCATGGACGATACGATGCCGATTCTGCTGGTTCCGGGACTTGCGAGCTCGCCGCGGATCTATGCGCCGGTCTTGCCCGCGCTGTGGCGGTTCGGCCCGGTGACGGTGGCCAACCACATCCGCGACGACAGCATCGGCGCGATCGCGCGAAGGATCCTGGCCGAGGCACCGCCGCGGTTCGCACTGGCCGGACATTCGATGGGCGGCTACATCGCCTTCGAGGTCATGCGGCAGGCGCCGGAGCGGGTGGCCAGGCTCGCTTTGATCAACACCCAGGCCCGGCCGGACACGCCGGAGGCCAGCGAACGCCGCCGCGGCCAGATTGCCCGCGCCCAGGCCGGTGGCTATCACGCCTTGCTCGCCGAGCTGTTTGCCGGCTTCGTGCATCCGTCGCGGCGCGGCGATGCCGCCTTGCGCAGCCTGGTGCAGGACATGGGCGACGACATCGGCGCCGCCGCCTTTGTGCGCCAGCAGACCGCCATCATCGGCCGGGCCGATTCGCGGCCGACGCTGGCGCTGATTGCGTGCCCGACCCTGGTCCTGACCGGCGATCAGGACAATACCATCCCGAATTCGCTTTCGGTGGAGATGGCGGAGGGAATTCCCGGCGCCAGGCTGACGATCCTGGCGGATTGCGGCCACCTTCCGCAGGTTGAACAGCCGCAGGCGACGGCGGAAGCCCTGGCCGGATGGCTGCGGATCTGAGTTGTTTCGGTGGCGCGAACAGCCTAGATCAGGCACGTCAAGCCGGGCGCCCGAGGCGTTGAGAGGACAACAGATGCTGCGCGACGACATCAACAACGCGGTCAAGGATGCGATGCGGGCCAAGGACGAGCGCAAGCTCTCCACCCTGCGCATGGTCAATTCGACCATCAAGAATGCCGACATCGCCGCGCGCGGGGAAGGCAAGCCGCCGCTTTCCGATGCCGATCTGTTGGGCGTGTTCCAGAAAATGATAAAACAGCGCCAGGAATCGGTCGAGCTGTACGAAAAGGGCGGTCGCGCCGAACTGGCCGCGCAGGAGCGCGAGGAGATCGCGATCATCTCCGCCTACCTGCCGAAGCAGATGTCGGACGCCGACGTCAGCGCGGCGATCGCTGCGGTGATTGCCGAGACCAACGCCGCCGGGATCAAGGACATGGGCAAGGTGATCGGCGCTCTGAAGGCGAAATATGCCGGGCAGATGGATTTCGGCAAGGCCAGCTCCATGGTCAAGGCGGCGCTGGCGGGAGGATAACACTTGGCGCCTTCGTGCCGTTCACCGACACGTTGTCGATGACCGCGACCGGCAAGGTATTGCGGCGCGAATTGCCGTCGCTGGGGTAGGGTGAATGCATCGTGCCCCCGGATGCAGCGCAACGCGCCGCGCTTGCGGCGCGGTGCGTTGCGGATCGAGGGCCCACGCTCTGCCAGCGGGGTCGCGCGAATGCGCGCCCGATGACAGGCTGCGCAGCGCAAGCGCGCTGCACCGCGTCCGGGACACGTCCTCCATGGGATCGCGACCCTGCGTTTTTTTTCGAAATCGTCGATTCCAGGGTCGGGCGATCTCGTCGCGGCTCGATCAACGGCGCATCGAACTGGATGACGAGAGCGTGTTTTGGCCGCCGTTTTCGCTGTGCTAGCCTGAGTGGTGAGCCAACGCAGATTGGTTTCAACAGCCCGGGTGGAAAAAGCATGAATCGTAGCGTCAGACTGGCAGCGTTTCTCTTGATGTCTTTGGCAGCGTGCGGCGGCAGCGCCGATGCCCAGCAGCAGGTGATCGGGGCTCCGCCGGAAAGTTCCAACATGCGGCTGGTCGGATATAACGACCTGCAGGCGCGCAGTGCCTACCAGCCGACCATCCATCATCAGGGCGACCGCTGGATCGCCTATATCGGTCACCACGGCGGTACCGACGATATTCCCGACCCGGTCAATCCGCAGACCGGCAAGGCCGAGCCGAACGGCACTTCGATCGTCGATGTCACCGATCCCCGGCAGCCGAAATATCTCCGCCACATTCCCGGGCAGGAAGGAAAATACGAGAGCGGGGGCGCCCAGATGGTGCGGATCTGCGACGGCAAGGCGCTTCCCAAGGGCGATCCCGGAGCGGTCTACATGCTGCGCACCTTCGGCAGCGAGGCGCATGAAATCTGGAATGTCGCCGATCCCGCCAATCCGGTGCTGGTCACCCGGATCGGCGGCCTCAAGGACACCCACAAGAGCTGGTGGGAATGCGACACCGGCATCGCCTTTCTGGTATCGGGCGCACCCGACTGGCGCACCCGGCGCATGACCCAGGTCTACGACCTCAGCGATCCCGCGCATCCCGTCAAGATCCGGGATTTCGGTCTTCCCGGCCAGGAGCCGGGCTCGAGCGGCGCGGTGCCGACCGAACTGCACGGGCCGATCTCGACCGGACCGCAGGGCAACCGGGTCTATTTCGGCTACGGCACCGACAAGGGCGGACTGCTGCAGATCGTCGATCGCGACAAGCTGATCAACGGGCCGAAGGAACCGACGCCGGAGAATTTGCGTTTCCCGGAAATCTCCCGGCTGCCGATGTCCGCCTTCAACGGCGCCCACACCACCTTTCCGATGCCCAAAATGCCGATCGCCGAATTTGCGCATGACAAGGACGGCCAGGTCCGCGACATCGTGATGATCGTCGACGAGGCGATTCACAACGAATGCGGCGAACCGCGGCAGATGGTCTGGTTCGCCGACGTCACGGTCGAGAACCGCCCGATGATGATCTCGAGCTATACGGTGCCGGAGGCCAGCGGCGCGTTCTGCCAGCGCGGCGGTCGGTTCGGTTCGCATTCCGCCAACGAGAGCATGGCGCCGGTGTTTTACAGGAAGATGGCGTTCATCGCCTTCTTCAATGCCGGGGTGCGGGCGCTCGACATTCGCGATCCCTATCATCCCACCGAGGTCGGCTACTTCATCCCCTCGATCACGGCTGCGACCGACAGGCGCTGCGTCCCCGTCGAGGGCAAGCAGCGCTGCAAGGTCGCGATCCAGACCAACAATGTCGAAACCGACGAGCGCGGCTATATCTACATCGTCGATCGCGCCAATACCGGCCTGCACATCCTGGAACTGACCGGAGCGGCGCGCGCCGTCGCCGGCCTGCCGTGACTCCGGTGAGGCGACATGCGTAAGTGGCTGCTGGCTGCTCTGGCGATCTCGGTCTGCACGCTGTGCGCCGCCGCCTATCAGCATGCCCGTTCCGGCAATGCGGGCTGGCGCGAAATCGCCTGGCCGTTTCCGCGCGACGGCTGGCCGGCCGGGCGCGCCTTTCATTGCGATGCCGGGGCGTGCGGCGGGGAGGTCGAGCTCTATGTGCGGCCGAAGATCGGCTTCTGCAATTGCGACAGCGGGGTTGCCGATGACGACGAGGTCGATCGCGTCGCCGACCTCGACCTGATCAGCGAGCGGTTCGTGGCGCTCGATGTGGGCCAGCCGATCCGGATCGGCGAGATGGCCGGGCGGTCGAGGAATTACGGTCTGCAAATGCCCGACGGCTCGCGGCACGCCGCCGCGGGCTTTGCGCTGTCGCGGCGCTGCGACCTCATGGTGGCGGCGGCGCAGGGCAACGGCACGGCTTCCGCCGTCGAGCGGGCGGCCTCGGATTTTCTGGCTTCAGGCGACATGACGCGCTGGATGGCCTCGGCGCTGGATGGAAGTTGAGGCGAATTTTCTCCGGCCGCCGGCACGCGTCTTTTATACGATGCGAATTTGCGATAGGATTTCAATGGCCGGGATCAACCGGCGTTACAAGAGTGTTCACGCGGCTCCCGATGTCGCTGCAGCTTTATCTCGCCTTTGTCGCCGCCTGCGTTGCGCTGGCGCTGTTGCCCGGGCCGGTAGTCACGCTGATTATCGCCAACGGCCTGCGCCACGGCACCCGCGCGGCACTGACCAACATCGCCGGCGTCCAGGCCGGGCTCGCGATCGTGATCGGCATCGTCGCGGTCGGGCTGACCTCGCTGATGGCGACCATGGGCTACTGGTTCGACTGGGTGCGGTTTGCCGGGGCGGCCTATCTGGTCTGGCTCGGCGTCAAGCTGATCCGCTTCCCGGTCTCCGGCGTCGATGCCACGGCGCCGCCGCCGCCGCCGCGCGGCGGTTTTTTCCTGCAGGGTTTTGTGGTGCTGCTGTCCAATCCCAAGGTGCTGGTGTTCTTCGGCGCCTTCATCCCGCAGTTCATGGACTTGAGCCGCGATCATGTCTCGCAGGTGGCGCTGCTCGGCGTCACCTTCATGATCACCGGCGCGATCACCGACACCATCTACGCGGTGCTGGCCGGCCGCGCCCGGCGCTTCTTCTCGGCGCGGCGGACGCGGACGCTGTCGCGAATCTCCGGCGGCTTCATGATCGGCGGCGGCATCTGGCTGGCGCTGACACGGGCGCGGTGACGACCTTGCGGTTCTGGTTTAACTAAATCAGCCGCTGTGCCCGCAGCGTGGCTTCGATCTCGGCAAAAATCCGCGCCAGCCGGTCGGCCCATTGTTGCTGGCCGGCCGGATCGGCGAGCAGGTCCTGGCGGATTTCGATGCCCGAATTCATCAGCCCGCGCGCCTCGCCGTGGACCGGAATGGTGTAGTCGGTGTCGTCGCTCACCGCATAGGGTTCGTTGTCGCCGACCACCAGATCGGGATCGCCGCGCAGGTGCTTGAGCAGCAGCGGCGGCAGTCTGGTGTCGCGATGATAGAGCGTGCCGACATGCCAGGGCCTGGCGATGCCGGCATAGACCGGCGTGAAGCTGTGCAGCGCCACCAGCACCGTCGCAACGCCGTCGCGCAGCCGCCGGTCGATGATCTCGGCGATCCGGCGATGGTAGGGATCGAAGATCGCCCGGCGCCGCGTCGTCATCGCCGCGTGCGCCAGCCCCTGATTGCCCGGTATCGTGGTCGCTTCGCTGATCCGGGGGATCGAACTTGGCGCTTGCGGCGGACGATTGCAGTCGATCACCAGCCGCGAATAGCGCTGCGCGACCAGATGGGCGTCGAGCTGTTTCGACAGCCGATCGGCGACGCCGGCGATCCCGACATCCCAGGCGATATGCCGCGTCAGCTCGCTCGGGGGAAGCCCGAGATCGCCGAGCCGGCGCGGCAGCAGCCGGCCGTAATGATCGCAGGCCAGGAGGAATGGCGAGCGGCCCGCGGCATTATCTTCGTGAACCGGCGGAACCTCGACGCTGTCAAGGAGTAAGGATGTGTCGCCCGCGCTGTCCAAAGTCTTCTTCCCCCTCCGTTGCCTAGCCAGGCGGCATACCGGTTTAGAAATAAGCAGGGACCGGTATGGATTAGTTGGCAAAAAGTCACGATGATCAACCCGACGATGCCCCTGCTGACGATCCATCACAAGACCGAATATCGCTACGCCCACCCGGTGGCGTTCGGCGAACATCGGATCATGCTGCGCCCGCGCGACGGCCATGACCTGCGCGTGATTTCCGGCCGTCTCGACATCGTGCCGGAACCGATGTCGCTGCGCTGGATCCACGACGTGTTCGGCAACAGCGTCGCGATCGCGACCTTCGGCGAGCGCGCCGAGACGTTGTCGATCAGCAGCACCGCGACGGTCGAGCACAATCCGGCGCATGAATTTGCGCTGACCGCGGACGATCCGGCGTATTTCTACCCGTTCCTCTACCATGGCGAGGAGTTTCCCGACCTCGTCCAGTTCATCACGCCGCAATATGGCGATCCCGACGGCGCGCTGTCGGCGTGGGCTCGGAATTTCCTCGATGCCGAGGGGCCGACCCCGACCTTCAAGATCCTGAGCGGCATGACCCATGGCATCCGCGAGAGCTTCAGCTACCGCAAGCGCCACGAACCCGGCACCCAGCATCCGCTCGACACGCTGCAGACCAGGTCCGGAACCTGCCGCGATTATGCGATGTTCATGATCGAGGCGCTGCGGCGGCTCGGCATCGCCGCGCGCTTCGTGTCGGGCTATCTGTTCATTCCGGGCGACCGCGCCCACGGCTACAGCGGCGGTGGCTCGACCCATGCCTGGGTCCAGGTCTACCTGCCGGACGCCGGCTGGATCGAGTTCGATCCCACCAACGGCATCGTCGGCACCCGTGACCTGGTGCGGGTGGCGGTGGCGCGCGATCCGCGGCAGGCCATCCCGCTGCACGGCACCTATCTCGGTTCGGCCGACGCCTTTGTCGGCATGGAGGTCAGCATCAACGTCGTCTCGGCCGAACAGCCAGGGGTCTGATCATGGAAATCAAGGTAGGCTTCGAAATCGTCCACGCCGCGGCGCAGCCGACGCCGATGGTGATCATGCTCAGCATTCATCCCTCGCGCCGCGCCGATATCATCGGCACCGAAACCATCATGGCCGAGCCGAATGTGCCGATCGGGTTCTACCGCGACAGCTTCGGCAATATCTGCGGCAGGCTGGTGGCGCCGGCCGGCGGCGTCACCTTGCGCGGCAGCGCCCTGGTGCGCGATTCCGGATTGCCCGACGCCGTCGACCCGTCGGCCCAGCAGCTTCCGATCGATCAGCTGCCCGACGACATCCTGCTGTATCTGATGGCGAGCCGTTATTGCGAGACCGACAAGCTGACCGACGTGGCGTGGTCGCTGTTCGGCAACATCCCGCCGGGCTGGCAGCGGGTGGCCGCGATCTGCAGCTTCGTGCACAACCATGTCACGTTCGGCTACCAGCACGCCCATCACATGAAGTCCGCCCACGACGTCTACAACCAGGGCACCGGCGTGTGCCGAGATTTCGCCCACCTCGCGCTGACCTTCTGCCGCTGCATGGGGATTCCGGCGCGCTACTGCACCGGCTATATGGGCGACATCGGCATCCCCTTCGATCCGGCGCCGATGGATTTTTCCGGCTGGTTCGAGGCCTACCTGTCCGGCCGCTGGTACACCTTCGACGCCCGCCACAACAAGCCGCGGATCGGCCGCATCCTGATGGCCACCGGACGCGACGCCGCCGACGTGGCGCTGACCACCAGCTTCGGACGGATGGATCTGGTCAAATTCCTCGTCATCAGCGATGAAGTGGTGGCGGCCTGACATATCCCGCCGTTTCGGGGCGATACCAATGGGGCCGGCCTGTCGCGGCCTGACGACGCCATCGGTCCGCGCTTCGCGCGACCCCATTGGCATCGCCCCGGAATGACGGGATAAGTTAGCGCATGACCTCCGAACTTCTGTTCGTCTACGGCACCCTGATGCGCGGCTACGACCATCCGATGGCCAAGCTGCTATCGGCCAATGCCGACTTCGTCGGCGAGGCGATGTGCCGGGGCCGGCTCTATCTGGTCAGGCATTATCCCGGGCTGGTGCTTTCGGAAGCCCCCGACGAGGTGGTGTTCGGCGAATTGTACCGGCTGCGCGCGGCGGAAGCGCTGTTGCGCGAATTCGACATGTACGAGGCCTGCGGCGAGGGTTTTGCCGAGCCGACCGAATATGTCAGGCGGATGCTGCCGGTGACGTCGGCCGGCGGCGCGGTCGCTGACGCCTGGACCTACCTCTATAACTGGCCGGTGGCGCAGCTGCAGCGCATCGCCTCGGGACGGTTTCTGCAGAAGTAATCCCGTGTCCCGGACGCGGTGCGCTGCGTCCGGGGCACGATGGCCGTCAAGCCCGCTTCTTCGTCAATATTCAATCGTCAAGGTTCGCGGGTTTCGCCAATGAAGCGATCAGGTCCTGTGAATAGCGGCAAGAATCCCAACAATCTTCGTATTTTACCTCGCCATCCCTATATCCATGGTCGGTTGGCAGCGGCCTCCGACTCACCGAAAATCCCCCAATGCGCTTTACGCCCCAATTCCTCGACGAGCTGCGCGCCCGGCTTCCGGTTTCGGAAGTCGTGGGCCGCCGCGTCAAATTGAAGAAAGCGGGGCGGGAGTGGAAGGGCCTGTCGCCGTTCCAGCAGGAGAAGTCGCCGTCGTTCACGGTCAACGACCAGAAGGGTTTTTATCACGATTTCTCTTCCGGCAAGCATGGCGACATCATCAGTTTCCTGATGGAAACCGAGGGCGTCGGCTTCACCGAGGCGGTCGAGCGGCTGGCCTCGATGGCCGGCGTGCCGCTGCCGGCGGCGACCCCCGATGCCGCGCGTCACGAGCAGCGCCGCAAGACGCTCCATGACGTGATGGATCTGGCGGCGAAATTCTTCGTCGCCACCCTGGCCTCCCGCCATGGCGCCAGGGCCCGCGGCTATCTCGCCGACCGGGCGATTTCGCCCGCGGTGCAGTTGCAGTTCGGCATCGGTTATGCCGCGGCCGATCGCTTCGCGCTGAAGGAGCATCTCGGCGCCCAGGGCATCGCGGTCGAGGACATGGTGGAGGCAGGGCTGCTGGTGGCCGGCGACGACATTCCGGTGCCCTATGACCGGTTCCGCGACCGGGTGATGTTTCCGATCACCGATCTGCGCGGACGGGTGATCGCGTTCGGCGGCCGCGCCCTGGAAAAGGACGCGCCGGCCAAATACCTGAATTCGCCGGAAACCCCGTTGTTTCACAAGGGCGACAATCTCTACAATCTGGCGCCGGCGCGACTCGCCACCCATAACGGTGCGCCATTGGTGGTGGTCGAAGGCTATGTCGACGTCATCGCCATGGTCGGCGCCGGCTTTGCCGCCAGCGTCGCGCCGCTCGGCACCGCCTTGACCGAGAACCAGCTGGCGCTGTTGTGGAAGATGGCCGACGAGCCGATCCTGTGTTTCGATGGCGACAAGGCCGGCCAGAAGGCGGCCTGGCGCGCCGCCGAACTGGCCTTGCCGCATCTGGTCCCCGGCAAGAGCCTGCGCTTTGCGCTGCTGCCGGAAGGCCAGGACCCCGACGATCTCGCCCGTTCGGGCGGCCGTGGCGCCATCGAGGAGGTGATCGCGGCGGCGCGCGGCCTTGCCGACGTGATCTGGTCGCGCGAAATCGAGGGCGGTTCCTTTACGACCCCGGAGCGGCGCGCGGCGCTGGAGAGGCGGATCAACGAGCTCACCAACGGCATTCGCGACGAGGTGATCCGGCGCTACTACCGCCAGGATCTGGTGGAACGGCTGCGCCGGGCCTTTGCTCCGGAAGGCGGCCGCGGCGGCTATGGCGGAGGCAATTACCGCGGCGGGGCGGGCCAATTCGGCGGCGAATCAGGCCGGCGCTTTGGCTCGCGCGGCTCGTTCACGCCCGGGGCGGCGGGCCGGTTCGAGCCCCGCGGCGGGCGGGGCCAGGGCTCGGCCGGCAGCCAGACCATCAATCGCCAGCCCTACCAGGTGGCGAGCCCGCAGCTTGCGGCGAGCCCGATCATGCGCGGCCAGCGCTCGACGATTTCCCGCCGCGAGGCGCTGATCCTGCAGTCGCTGATCAATCATCCCTGGCTGCTGCACGACCACCTCGAGGAAGTGGCGGCGCTGGAAATGGCGCATCCGGAAGCCAACAAATTGCGCGCCGCCATCATCGCCGCCTTCGCTTCCGATCACCATCAAAGCCCGGAGCCCGCGGAACAAGCCGAGAAAATGCGCGCGGATCTTGCCGAACGTGGATTTTCACAATCACTTCAAAGGGTTGAGCTGGCGATCACGACCTCGGCGGTGTGGGGCGCCCAACCCGGCGCGGCCCGCGAGGACGTTCTTTCCACCTGGCACCAGCTGGTCTCCTTGCATCGCCAATGGCACTCCTTACTTAGGGAATTGAAGGATGCCGAGCTGGCCTTGGGCGACGAGGCCAGCGAGGCCAATTTGGCATGGCTGCGGGACGTCAAGGGCCGGCTGGAGGAAGTCGACGGCACCGAGGCCCTGATCGAGGGGTTCGGCGAGTCCTCGGGCCGGTTCCAGCGGAGCGTCTGATTGAAAAATGCTGCGGACGGGCCGGGCCGGAACCGCGAAATGACTCGCCAAATCCATGGTTTGGCTGCAAAAACACGGTTAGTGAAAGCTTAACAGCCTGCGGGCTATGAGTTCGTGACCGGCGAGACAGAACAAGGGGTGGCGACAGTTGGGCGCCGCCCTTTCCGCGTCGTAAGTGACATCAGTTTCAGGGCGGGTGCGGCGACGCATCCTGCATGAGCGCGTTTCGGGAGCAATGAATGGCCAGCAAGGCAAAGACGCTGCAGGTTAAGGACAAGGAAAAAGACGACAAGGCAGCGGACGCCCCCGAGAAGGATTCTCCGGACGCACCGTCGCCGTTGCTCGACCTGTCGGACGCCGCCGTCAAGAAGATGATCAAGCAGGCCAAGAAGCGCGGCTTCGTGACCTTCGATCAGCTCAACGAAGTGCTGCCGTCCGACACCACCTCGCCGGAACAGATCGAAGACATCATGTCGATGCTTTCCGACATGGGCATCAACGTCTCCGAGGCCGAGGACGCCGACAGCGAGGAAGAAAACAAGGAAGAGGCCGAGGACGAGACCGACAACGAACTGGTCGAGGTCACCCAGAAGGCCGTCACCGAGGTCAAGAAATCCGAGCCCGGCGAGCGCACCGACGATCCGGTGCGGATGTACCTGCGCGAGATGGGCACCGTCGAGCTGCTGTCGCGCGAGGGCGAAATCGCGATCGCCAAACGCATCGAGGCCGGCCGCGAGGCGATGATCGCGGGCCTGTGCGAAAGCCCGCTGACCTTCCAGGCCATCATCATCTGGCGCGACGAATTGAACGAGGGCAAGATCTTCCTTCGCGACATCATCGATCTGGAAGCCACCTATGCCGGCCCCGACGCCAAGAACAACATGAACCCGACCATGCTGGCGGCCCCGCTCGGCGCCGATGGCCAGCCGCAGGCTGCGGCCAACGGCAACGGCGCGGCTGCGGTGCAGTCGGCGCCCGCGCATGTCGCGCCGCCGGCGGCGCCGCCGGCGCCGACCCCGTTCCGCGCCGCGCCCGCCGCCGCCGCCGAGGGCGAAAGCACCTCGGAGGCGTCCGCCGAAGGCGACATGGACGACGACGAATTCGAAAACCAGATGTCGCTCGCCGCCATCGAGGCCGAACTGAAGCCGAAGGTGGTCGAGACCTTCGACAAGATCGCCGACAACTACAAGAAGCTGCGCCGCCTGCAGGAGCAGGACATTTCCAACCAGCTGCAGAACGAGACGCTGTCGCCGGCGCAGGAGCGCAAATACAAGAAGCTGAAGGACGAGATCATCGTCGAGGTGAAGTCGCTGCGGCTCAACCAGGCCCGCATCGATTCGCTGGTCGAGCAGCTCTACGACATCAACAAGAAGCTGGTGTCGTTCGAGGGCCGCCTGCTGCGCCTCGGCGACAGCCACGGCGTCGCGCGCGAGGACTTCCTGCGCAACTACCAGGGCTCGGAGCTGGATCCGCGCTGGCTCAACCGCGTCTCCAAACTCTCGGCAAAGGGCTGGAAGAATTTCGTCCATCACGAAAAGGACCGCATCAAGGAGCTGCGCCACGAGATCCAGTCGCTGGCCGCATTGACCGGGCTGGAGATCGGCGAATTCCGCAAGATCGTGCACGGCGTGCAGAAGGGCGAGCGCGAGGCGCGCCAGGCCAAGAAGGAAATGGTCGAGGCCAATCTGCGTCTGGTGATCTCGATCGCCAAGAAATACACCAACCGCGGCCTGCAGTTCCTCGACCTGATCCAGGAAGGCAACATCGGGCTGATGAAGGCGGTCGACAAGTTCGAATACCGCCGCGGCTACAAGTTCTCGACCTATGCCACCTGGTGGATCCGGCAGGCGATCACCCGCTCGATCGCCGACCAGGCCCGCACCATCCGCATTCCCGTGCACATGATCGAGACCATCAACAAGATCGTGCGCACCTCGCGCCAGATGCTGAACGAGATCGGCCGCGAGCCGACCCCGGAGGAGCTCGCCGAAAAGCTCGGCATGCCCTTGGAGAAAGTTCGCAAAGTCCTCAAGATCGCCAAGGAGCCGCTGTCCCTGGAAACGCCCGTCGGCGACGAGGAGGATTCGCATCTCGGCGATTTCATCGAGGACAAGAACGCGATCCTGCCCATCGATGCCGCGATCCAGAGCAATCTGCGCGAGACCACCACGCGCGTGCTGGCGTCGCTGACGCCGCGCGAGGAACGCGTGCTGCGCATGCGCTTCGGCATCGGCATGAACACCGACCACACGTTGGAAGAAGTCGGCCAGCAGTTCTCGGTGACGCGCGAACGCATCCGGCAGATCGAGGCCAAGGCGCTGCGCAAGCTGAAGCATCCGTCGCGGTCGCGGAAGCTGCGGAGCTTTTTGGATAATTAGCGCGCGACGCCTGTTTCACCTCTCCCTTCGGGAGAGGTCGGGCGCAGCGCCGGGTGAGGGGCTAGGATCTCACGTTGGAGCGGCGCCCCCTCGCCCGATTCACGTCCGACGATGCTTCGCATCGCCGAACGTAAATCGACCTCACCCCGCCGGGGAGAGGTGAGCCGAACGCCGGCCTCGCCGGTTCAATTCCGCCTGGCAGTGAGGAGGCCAAAACGATCCAGCGTGCGCCGCTTTTTCATGGCATCATCGAGTCCAGGCAACAGCAAGGGATTCGCATGCGCAAGCTTGGTTCGGCCGTTTTTTTCGTTGCCGTCACCCTCGCCACCCCGTCCTTCGCCGCCCGCTGCGGCGGCGACTTCAACAGCTTCGTGGCCAGCATGGCGGCCGAGGCGCAGGCTGCCGGCATTTCGCAGGGCGTGACCAGCTCCGCCTTCGCCGGCGTCACCGAGGACGCGGCGGTGCTGAATTTCGACCGCCGCCAGCGCTACACCTTCAACAAGACCTTCGAGCAATATGTCTCCACGCGGGTCGGGTCGGGCCGCATCAATACCGGGCGGGCGATGCTGCAGCGGAACGCGGCGCTGTTGTCGCGCATCGAGGCGAAATTCGGCGTGCCGCGGCAGATCCTGGTGGCGATCTGGGGGCTGGAGACCGATTTCGGCCATGGCGACATGGGCAAGCTGCCGGTGATCCGCACCCTGACCACGCTGGCGCATGATTGCCGCCGCACCGAACTGTTCCAGGGCGAATTGCTGGCGGCGCTGAAGATCCTGCAGCGCGGCGATCTTCCGCTGAGGGACCTGATCGGCGCCTATGCCGGCGAAATCGGCCAGACCCAGTTCCTGCCGTCGTCCTACATCAAATACGGCGTCGATTTCGACGGCGATGGCCGCGTCGACCTGCGCCACAGCGTGCCCGACGTGCTCGCCTCCACCGCCAACCTCCTGCACACCAACGGCTTCAAGATGGGCGCGCCCTACGACGAAGGCAGCGCCAATTTCGAGGCGATGCGCGAGTGGAACCACGCCACCATCTACCGCAAGACCATCGCCTATTTCGCCGACCGGTTGATCGGGCAGTGAAGCGAGCTTCGTCATTCCGGGGCGGCCCGCAGGGCTGTACCACGACTCTCGACATCCAGAGCTGGTCGGGGAGCGCGGCGAACCGGGCCGGCGCGGCTTTCCTCGTCTTGCTGCGTCATGATATGGGCTGACGATGTCGCTCTCGTCGCCTCCGGAATCAAGAAGCGGGCCCGCGGCCCGCCATTTTGATCAAAACCGCCGTTGACGAGGCCGGGTGCCCGGGCGGAGCGAGGCCCCACCCGGGCTGGAAGTCACTTCTTGGACTTCTTGGCCTTCTTTACCTTCTTCGCCTTTTTCGCCTTCTTCGCTTTCTTAGCCATAGCATCCTCATCTGGGTTTAATGGATGGAAACGCGACACGAGGCATGCTCGGCGGAGGGCCAACCTCGCAATATCCTCGACTGCAATCCCAACAGATTCGCGGCACGCTGCCCCGCACTGTCACGCGGCTGTCATTGCGTTATCCACAGCTGTTATGGCTTGGCCGCCGCGATTTGCGCGGGGCGCGCCGGCGCGAAAGCTTCGTGCGCGCCGCCGCATCAGGGTTAACGATGACGCAACACCGCGCATCCTGCTCCGATCCGGAACATTAGCACGGCATCGCGGCCGCGCCGTTCATCAATTCAAAACCACGGTGTGGATTGCGCGCTCGCGGTGAGAGTCCATTAAGCGACACGGATGCATGTTGCCGTTCGGATGATGGGGATCGTCATGGGCGGGCTGTTCGATAACAGGGGGGGACGCGAGAAACGCGTCCTGGACGGGAAATGCTGAGCGTTCCGACGCTGTGGACCGTATTCGTGGTCAACTTCCTCGCGCTGGGCCTGGTGTGGGCCTATGTGATGCGCAGCTATCCCAAATTCGAGGCGGCGCGGTTCTGGACCGGGTCGGCGTTCGCGGCGGCCACCGGCTCGGCGCTGGCGATGCTGCGCGCGGTTTCGGATTCGCTGCTGCCGCTGCTGGCCGGCGGCACCGTGCTGGTGCTCGCGGCCTGCCTGGCGGCGATGGGCATCAGGCGTTTCTACGGCCAGCCGGTGTCGTGGCGCGGCACCGCGCTGATGACCGGATTGAGCCTCGCCGGCCTGGCCTTCTTCATCGTCGGCTATGACAGCGTGACGATGCGGATCCTGATCTATTCGGTGGCGCAGTCGCTGCCGCTGGCGTTGACGCTGAAACTGCTGCTGACGCGGCGGGATGGCCGCGACCATCCCGGCGCCCGGCTGGCCGCCATCGTCACCGTAGCCATCATCACGATTTATGCCGTCCGGGTGGCGGGCAATCTCCTGCATGTCGGCGTCGGGTTCTCGTTCACCCATTTCACCCCGGTGCAGGCGGTGATGTTCCTGCTGCTGATGTTCCTGTCGATGGCGTTGAATTTCGGCTTCCTGCTGATGGCGATGGACCGGCTGCGCAACGAGGTCGCCGACCTCGCGCTGCTCGACGATCTCACCGGGGTCGGCAACCGGCGGCGGCTGTTGCAGCGCCTGACCGAGGAATGCGCCAGATCGACACGCAGCGGCGAGACCTTCGCGCTGCTGGTGATCGATCTCGACGGCTTCAAGGCCATCAACGACACCTACGGCCACGCCGCCGGCGATGCCTGCCTGCAGCATTTCACCCTGATGACACAGACCCGGCTGCGGCCCGGCGACATGCTGGCGCGCACCGGCGGCGACGAGTTCTGCGTGGTGCTGCCCGCCAGCACGCTGCGCGAGGGCGCGATGATCGCGCGCCGCATCCTGGATGTCTGCCGCGCGGACGCCGAAGCCTGTACCGGCGAGGAAATCCCGATCGCGTTGTCGATCGGCGTGGCGCAATGGACCCGGCAGATCGGTGCATTCCCCGACCGGCTGATGGCCGCCGCCGATCACGCGCTGTACATCGCCAAGAACGAAGGCAAGAACCGTCACGCGGTCTACAATCCGGCGCCGCCGCTGGTGCCCGGCGATGAAGCGGTGCCGCAGAAGCCCCTGCGCAAGCACGCCTAGACTTTGTTTCGCCGGATTCCCGCGGGGATCCGGGGCAAGCGCCTTGCGCCGGGCCGCCGGCTCGCAAAAGCTGCAAAGCGTGCTATTCAGGAAATTCACGGGATCGATCCGATGAATTTCCGCCTGCTGGCGCTGGCGCTTGGCGTCACCGCAATCGTCACTCCGGCCCTTGCCCAAGCTCCCGATCTCGCGGCGATCGCGCGGATGTCGGGCACCCCGGAAATTCCCGGCCTCAAAATGGTCTGGCTGGCGCCGTGGGGCGAGGTGTCGAAAGCCCATCCCTGGCGCAACATCATCGTGCACCAGACCGAAGGGCCGGCCGGCTCGGCCCGCGGCGGCGCCGAGCTGCAGGCCAGGAATCCGACCCGGCGCGGCGTCACCGTCTGGGTCGAAACCGACGGCACCGTGTACTGGGCGGTGCCCGAGACCCTGGTTCCGACCCATGGCGACGGCGCCAACCGCAACGACAACAGGTTCATCGACAACGGCCCGACCTATCATCAGGTGGTCGGCAGCAATTCGATCGGGGTGGAATTCGCCGGCAATTATCCCGACGTGACGCGCGGCGCCACCGACGCGCAGGTCGCGGCATGGCGGATCCTGGTGCGGGTGCTGCGTGCGCGTTACGGCATCGCCGCCGAACGGGTCTATGCCCATGACTGGATCGACTACAAGGACGCGCGCTATTGCGAGGGCTGCGCGCTCGCAACCCTGGCCCGGCGGCCGGATTTCTAGGAAAGCGGGCCGCTCAGATCGGCCGCTCCATCCAGCGGAAGATGCGGCTGATCAGGCCGTTGCGCGGGCGCCTTTGCGCCTGCGGCGCCTCGTCCGCGGCGATGCAGAGCCGATGGAAGTAGTCGAGGAATTCGAGATCGTTCGGCTCGGTCACGCTGAAATGCTCGTCGCCGACGAACACCGTATAGGCGTGGAAAAACGGCCCGATCAGCGGCACCGTGGCCGTCGCGGCGGGGTCCTTCGAGATCAGGAATCGCGACGGCTCCAGGCCATGGGCCACCATCGCCTGTTCGAGCTGCGGCAGCCGGCGCATGAATTCGGACGAAAACCCGCCGACGGTTGATTGCAGGGTGATGGCCACGACGATCCCCGTGACACTGCCGCGCGGACCAGCCGGCCGGCGAGGGTCTCAAGAATTGGTCGGGCGGAGCCGGCGCCAGGTTCACGCCGGCGTTCGGAACGGCGCCGGCGTCCGCAGCATCCGAAAAACCTCCCGGACAATAAAAAAGCCGGCGTTGCCGCCGGCTTTTGTCACCTCAGATGAGGCTGCCGGCAATCAATGCGCGGCGTGCAGCGTCGCTTCTTCCTGCCGGGCGATGGTGCCCTTGACCGCGGACTGCACCTTCTCGAAGGCGCGGACCTCGATTTGCCGCACCCGTTCGCGCGACACGCCGAATTCGGCGGCGAGGTCTTCCAGCGTCATCGGATCTTCCGCCAGCCGCCGCGCCTCGAAGATGCGGCGCTCCCGGGGGTTGAGCACGCCGATGGCGCCGTTCAGCGCCTCGCGGCGATGATCGAACTCCTCGTGCTCGGCCATGATGGCTTCCTGGTTGGGCGAATTGTCGACCAGCCAGTCCTGCCATTCGCCGGCCTCGCCGTCGTCACGGATCGGCGCGTTGAGCGACGCATCGCCGCCGAGGCGGCGGTTCATGTCGACGACGTCCTGGGCCGTGACGCCAAGCCGCTTGGCAATCAGCTTGACCTGGTCGGGATGCAGGTCACCCTCGTCCAGCGCCGAGATCTTGCTCTTGGCCTTGCGCAGGTTGAAGAACAGCTTCTTCTGGTTCGCGGTGGTGCCCATCTTCACGAGCGACCACGAACGCAGGATATACTCTTGAATCGACGCCTTGATCCACCACATGGCGTAGGTGGCGAGCCGGAACCCCTTTTCGGGTTCGAACCGCTTCACCGCCTGCATCAGGCCGACATTGCCTTCCGAGACGACCTCGGAGATCGGCAATCCGTAGCCGCGATAGCCCATGGCGATCTTCGCCACGAGCCGGAGATGGCTGGTGACGAGGTGGTGTGCCGCGTCGCGATCGTCGTGCTCGCGCCAGCGTTTGGCGAGCATGTATTCCTGCTGGGGTTCCAGCATCGGAAACTTGCGGATCTCGGCGAGGTACCGGGAAAGGCCGGATTCTCCGTTGAGAATCGGCAGGGTAGCTGTACGGGCCATTTAGCGCCCTCCAGTGGTTCAGGCCCCCGATAGCGGCGGGCCAGGCAGACGACTGCTGTGTTAAAGCCAATCGCGCTGCGATGTTCCGCGTTGGATATTCAACGCAGGTGCAACATACACCAAATCCGGAGGCTTTTGGAAGGATCGCGGGGGTCACGTCACCGTGTGGCTGGTATAACCTGTTGTCATAACAGTGTTTTCTCGAAGGCCCTGCGTCATTGCGTCGCTCGCAGCAGATCCCGGAGAAGGGTCAGGTCCTCCGGCAAATCCGAAATCCACTCCAAAACCGCCCCGGTTCGGGGGTGTTCCAGGGCAAGAAGGTATGCGTGCAGCGCTTGGCGCCCGAGGGCGGCGAGCGCCGCCTGGCTACGGGGGCCGAGATGGCCGGCCTTGGTCTTGAAGTGCGGGCCGTAGACCGCGTCGCCCAGCAGGGGATGGCCGATATGGGCAAGATGCACCCGGATCTGATGGGTGCGGCCGGTCTCGAGATGACAGGCCAGCAGGGCCGCGACCGGCTTGCCGTCGCTGCCGGCAAAGGATTCCTGGATTTGCCAGTGGGTGATGGCCTGCCGGCCGGACTGGCGCACCGCCATTTTCTCCCGGGCAAAGGGATGGCGGTCGATCGGCGCATCGACGGTGCCGCGCTGCCGGTTCGGCAGGTCCCAGACGAAGGCCATGTAGCCGCGCCGCATCGCGCCGGTGCGGCCATGGTCGGCGAACTGCGCGGTCAGCGACGCATGCGCCCGGTCGTTCTTGGCCGCCACCATCAGCCCGGTGGTGTCCTTGTCGAGCCGGTGCACGATGCCCGGCCTTCGCACCCCGCCGATTCCGGAAAGACTGGCACCGCAATGGGCGATCAGCGCATTGACCAGGGTGCCGGTTTCGTGCCCGGCGGCCGGATGCACCACGAGGCCCCTGGGCTTGTCGATGACGATGATGTCGTCATCCTCATAGACGATATCGAGCGCGATATCCTCGCCCTCGGGCTCGGCGGCAATCGCCTCCGGTACGTCGATTGTGATCGTATCGCCCGAAGTGACGTGATAAGCGGGGTCGCGGATGACAGCGTTTTTCAGCGTGACGGAGCCTGCAAGGATCAGCGCCTTCAGCCGCGAGCGCGACAGCTCGTGCAGCCGCACCGCGAGCACGCGGTCGAGCCGGGCCGATCCCTCGTCGCCGGCGACGGTGACCTCGAGCCGTTGCGCGCCATTCGAAGCCGAGCCTTGTTGCAACGAAATGCCTTCCAAAAAGAGCCTTGCATGACCGAAATTGCTGCGCCGGAACCCACCTTGGAACAGGCTGCGCTGTTCGCGCGGGTGCGGCGGCTGATGCTGATCGCGGGCCTTACCACGGCGCTGGCGGTCGCGGCCGTCCTCATCGCCATCGGCTACCGTCTTTTCCGCGCCGAGGGAAGCGCCGTGGTGACCGACGTCACGGCCACCTTGCCGAAGGGCGCCCGCATCCTCGCCACCGGGGTCGCCGGCGACCGGCTGGTGGTGACGCTGGATATCGCCGGCGCCACCGAAATCCGCACCTTCGACGCGCATTCGTTGAAGCCGATGGGCCGGCTGAAATTCGTCGGCGAGCCCTGACGCTGCCCCCGCCGCGGCCGGCCGCCGGGCCCGACCGCAGCGCCCCCAGCCATCGCACCCGCCGCCAAACCCGGCTTGCGGACGGCGGATTTCAAGGCTATTCCCTGCTGGTCCGCTCCCTTCGTCTAGCGGTTAGGACGTCGCCCTCTCACGGCGAAAACAGGAGTTCGATTCTCCTAGGGAGCGCCAGCAAGCTACAGGCGGCAAGATACCCGGTACGCGGTTCGCATCGCTCTCACGCCGCCTCGCAGGACACGATCTTCTTGATCTGCGGCGCGAACATGGCTTCGGCCGTTTCGAGATCGAAGCCTGCCTGAATGTTCATCCAGAACGCAGCGCCGGTCTTGAAGAATTTGCCGAGCCGCAGCGCGGTGTCGGCTGTAACGGGCTTTTCTTCGCGCGCGATGCGTTCGATCCGGGTATGCGGCAAGGCTGCCGAACTATATCGCCCCGATCGAAGCCGCGGGACCGCGCCTGGCGATCGATCACACGGGACGACGGAAGTGTCTCAGTATCTCGCTGAGGGCGCCGCTCACGGCACTCAGTTCCTGAACATGGATCTTCGAAAGCTTGCGCAGGCGGCGCTGGCCTTCAGCGGTCAGCCGAAGCAGAATCCGTCGGCCATCGTCGGGATCAATGACCCGGGCAATCAGACCGAGTTTTGTCATGCGATCGACAAGCTCGACGGCCGTGTGGTGCCGAACCAGGAGAAGCTTGGCCAGTTCGCCAACCGAAATCGGCTTGTCCTGCGAAAATCCCTTGATGGCCAGCAGCGCCTGATGCTGCTGCGGCGTCAGGTTCTGGCCATGCGCGGCGGCTTCACTGAAAGCCATGAACTTGCGCATTTCGTAGCGGAATCGGGCGAGCGCGCGATAGTCGACGTCGCGCACCCCGTCTTGCGCTCCGATCGAAGGCCGCGTCTTGTCCGGCGCCTTGCCCTTGCCTGAAGAATTCATCGGGCTCGGCCCGTCCCTGACGCCGATGCTCCATCGTTTTGCTTCGCAGGCCTGCGCGGACCGAAGAATGCGATGCGGCTGGATTCCGACGTTCTGGCCGCGGCACGGATCCGCAGCAGGTCCTTGCGCGATACCAGGCCCAGCAGGTGCTGGGTGTCGCGATCCACGATCGGCACCCGGCCGACATCCGCCGTCACCATGCGGTCGGCGAGGTGGGAAACCGGCTCGTCGGCATAGCCGACCGCAAGCGAGCGATCCGAGACCCTGTCGAACAGCGTCTCCTCGCCGTGCGGGCTTTCCGCGCGCCACCGCAAGACATCGGCCCGCCCGACCATGCCGGCGACTTCGCCATCCGCGTCGAGCAAGGGGTAGGATTTATGCCGCCGGACCTCGCTGGAAAAGAACTGGACCGCCTCGTCAACCCGCATGGCCGCAGGCAGAGTATCGACTTCGCGTACCATCACTTCGCGCACGCGCAGCAGTTCGAACGGGTCGATGCTGTACTCCCGGACGACGTGTTGGCCGCGTCGCGCGATCTTCTCCGTCAGGATAGAGCGTTTGAGCAGCAGTACGGTCAAGGCGTAGGCGGCGCTGCTCGCCACCAGCAGCGGTCCGAGCAGCGCGAGATCTCCGGTCAATTCCACCGCGAACAGAATGGCGGTGAGTGGCGAGCGCATCGTGCCGCCCATCATCGCGGCCATTCCGATCAATGCCCAGGCGCCGTGTTCGCCCGGCAGCAACTGGCCTTCGAGCCAGCCCGCGCAGCCACCGAAGATCAGCAGCGGCGCCAGCACGCCGCCGGAGGTTCCGGAGGCGAGGGCGATAATCCAGATGATGGACTTGACCACAAGGACCGCAACGACGGTCGACACCGCGATGTGGCCCTTGAGCAGGTCAGCGATGACGTCGTAGCCGACGCCAAGTGCGCGTGGCTCGATCAGACCGCCCAGCCCGACCGCAATACCACCGATCGCGGGCCACCACATCCAGTGCAGCGGGATCAGGCCGAACAGGTCTTCCGCCTTGTAAAGCAGGCCGGTGAGCAGACCCGACTGCAGCCCGGCGATGATGCCGACACCGATAAAGGCGAGCGGTCCCCACCACGGCAGGTCCAGGTGACCTGCAAAGGGAAACAGGGCGCCGCCGCCGATCAGCAGCGGCCGCAACGCCGAGGAGACCACGCAGGCGCCGATCACGGGGATCAGGCTGCGCGGCTTCCATTCGAACAGCAGCAATTCGACCGCGAGCAGCACGGCTGCGATGGGCGTGCCGAAAATCGCCGTCATGCCGGCGGCCGCGCCCGCGACCAGCAGCGTCTTGCGTTCGGCGGCGCTCAGGCTGAAGCACTGGGCGAACAGCGAACCGATCGCGCCGCCGGTCATGATGATGGGGCCTTCGGCACCAAACGGGCCGCCGCTACCGATCGAGATCGCGGAGGACAGGGGTTTGAGCAGCGCGACTTTCGGTTTCATTCGGCTGCCGCCGATCAGGATCGCTTCGATGGCCTCGGGAATGCCGTGCCCCCGGATCTTCTCGGATCCGAAACGGGCCATCAATCCGACGACGAGACCGCCGATGGCAGGCGCAATCAGCATCGACATGCCCGGTTTCAAGCCGGCGAGAGAAAGCGTCCGTCCGCTCAGGGTATGCAGCCAGACCAGATTGCTCACCAGCGCGATGGCGTGAAGCAGGACCCAGGCGGCTACTCCGCCGCCGACGCCGACCGGCACCGCCATCGCAATGAGCATGAGTACCCGTCGGTCTGTCGTGAAATCCCCGAGCCGTGGCGAGGAATTGCCGGAAGTGGAAGCGGACATGGTGATCCTTCGGAAGATCGGGAGGGATGGAATCGCGCTGCTCCCGGTGGAGACATCGCCGCCGGCGCGACGCTGAATTATATCGTGATGCGATATAATTCAATAAGGCAGAATGACAAAAAAACCGTCAAGAACCCCGGTTTTCAGCTTTTTGAGTGCCCGGCGAAATCGCTCGCTTGCCGCGCACTCGCGGCCGGCACCCGATGCTTTCCGTCAAGCACCCCCGGCGCCCGGTTGCTCCTGAACCCGCACCTCGACAGAACCGATTGGTTGAAGGTCAAAACGATAGGTTGCGTCTTCCAGCGGAAACACGGTTTTCATGACGCTTCCGGTCATCACGACTTGACCGGCTTGCAGCCCAGCGCCGCGCGACGCCAGCTGGGTGGCCAGCCAGGCGACTGAATTGAAGGGATGGCCGAGGATGTCGCGGCCGTGCCCTTCGCCAATCGCAACATCGTCTTTGGTTGCGCGCCCAAGCACGCTCTCCAGGTCGGGCCATGTCGTTGCGAATTCCGACAGCACCATGCCGCCGTTCCAGGAGTTGTCCGCGACCAGCGAAAGAACGTCGAGGCCGGCATAGTCGGCGCTGCGGTCGTCGACCAGTTCGATGGCGGCGCAGACCCCGCCGATGTGAGGCTGGATCATTTCGGCGGTGTACGGTACGGGCGTGACCGGAACGTCCGATTTGATGCGCACCGCGATCTCGAATTCCAGGCCCAGCCGCCCGAAATCCGAGCGACGGATGCTCGCTCCCGATTGATGCAGGCGGTTTCCGAGCACGGTGCCGGCGATCGGATGGTCGATGCCGCAAAACGCCTGCATCGCAGCCGATGTCAGCCCGACCTTATAGCCGACGCCGCCGCCGTGCTCGCTGTGCAGAAGCCCGATAAATTTCTCCTGGATATCGTAGGCCTCCCGGATCGTCGCCGGCGCGAGCGGCGCAACAAGCGGCTTGAAGTGCAGCCCGGCCTTGTGTTGGGCGAGCAGCGATTCGGCTGCGCGCCGAACCTTGATGTCGTCCATGGCGCCTCTCCCTTCTTGGCAGATCTTAGCCGGCCGGACACTGCGGTCAAACCACGGCCCAGGCCATCCCAGGGCGTTGATGGCGAATTTCTCCCGCTGGGTTGTGATCCGCGGCCATTGGCGGGCTGCCTTGCACCGGCCGCCCGCGGCGGCGGCGTCAGGCCCGCTGTCCCGCCGCGTCGAGGATCAGCCGGCTGATTTCGTCGGGATGCGAGATCAGCGCGAGGTGGCTTGCCTTCACCTCGATGGTCGTGGCTTCCATCCGCTTGGCCATGAAGCGCTCGAGGTCCGGGTTGATGGTGCGGTCTTCGGTCGATACCGCGTAGAAGCTCGGTTTCGATCGCCACGCCGCCTGCGTGGTCTTGCCGGCCAGCAGTGCCTTGTGGAACGGCTGCTGGACCGCATAGAGCACCCTGGCCTTGGCTTCCGGCAGGTCGCCGGCGAAATCGCGCAGGAACGCCTCCTCGGTCAGGCGACCTTCGTCGCCGTCAAAGACGATGCCGGCCGTCGCCGGCGGCGTCGGATAGGTCTTGGCCAGCGCCGTGTAGTCCTCGCCGGCGTCCGGCGCGCGCGCCGCCACATAGACCAGCGCCGAGACGTTGGGGCGCATACCGGCCTCGGTCACGATCATGCCGGAGAAGGAATGCCCGACCAGGACCGTCGGGCCATCCTGCCGCGCCAGCACCCGCTCGGCCGAAGCGACCGCCTCGGGCAATGTCGTCAGCGGGTTCTGCACGGCGGTGGCGTTGAGGCCAGCCGCCTGCAATCTTGCGATCACCTCGGACCAGCAGGAGCCGTCGGCGAACAGCCCGTGCACCAGCACGACGTTGCGCGCCCTGGGGGGAGCAGCGGCGGCGGCCCTGCCCCGCGCGCCGATCAGCGAAGCGGCGGCACCGGCAAGCAGGGCGGCCGAAAAACTGCGCCTGTGCATCGTCATGATCCATCCTCCTTCGGTTAGCGGCGAGGCCTGCCTCGCCGCGGCGGCCCGGAATAGCAAGATGCCGGGCGAGATTGATTTCGTCGCCTGAGCCACCCGCTTTGCCATAGTTGCTCCTCCCCACAGCGACGCGGGGTCGAGACCAAATCGACTGGTTCTGTTCTCTTCAAACGGCCCGTTCGGCAAATGCAAGTCTCCGGCATCGTGCGAGCTTCGAAAAACTCCGGCGCACGTCGCGCTTGGCGCTGGGGTCGCGTTCGATGCCAGAGAGACGAAGGCTGTACGTGTCATTGAGCGGTCGAACCGCCGTTAGGCTTGGAATGGCGACAGGGCATAATGCTATCATGGAACGGGTACGGCGGCTGGAAGTCTTTACCGCAACCGGTCGTCGGCGGAGGTGGAGCGACGCAGACAAGGCTCTGATCGTCGCGCAGATCGTTGCGAGTGGCGATTCTGTCTGTGCGGTGGCTTGACGCTATGGTTCGCTGATGTCGACGACGATCAAACGTCTGACTCGTCTGGCACTGTCCTGAGCGTGACTGCATCAGCATGATTTCCGCCATTGAGGCTTCGTCGCCAACAAGCAGGGCTCAGTTGATTGCCGGAAAGGGCGGTCGTTTCCCGATTGGTTCGCGATCACGCCAAGGTCCCAATAAATATCATAACATAATTCATGCCACCATGGCATATACTACAATGATTTTTGTAATCCTTACGCTTACTTAAGGGTAATCTTAGCCAAGCATCATGTGATCGAAGCGCTGTTGCAACACACTGTTTCAATCACATTGAGGCTTGAGAAGTGCCGTCCGGCTATCGATCAATAAGTTGTTTTTGTCGCGATCGGCGCAGCAACAGCACGGCTGTTTTCCTGCTTGCGTGTTGCGCCTCAACCTCAACTTTCGGCGGCGCGGCAACTTGCTCAACAACTGCCGGAGATCCAGGCCGGCCGCAGACTGCAGGCGACGCCTTCAACGTGGGTTCAGATCCAAGGACGCCACCTGAAGCTTCTGCTGTCGGCTCATTGGCATCGGACCGACAGGCCTTCACGCCTCGCCGGTCGGGGTGCACTCGATCAGGCAGCGCCGCGCGCGGCGGTCACTCGCGCAGCAGCATGCCGTCCTCAATAAAATCCGATGCCATTGTCGCGCCGGCTGCAATTCGCCGGCCGGAGCCCAGAGCGAACAGCCACGATGCGTGAAAATTCCGCCAGCCCATTTGTCGACAGCTTTATCCAGACGCTTGTTCGCTTCAGAGACGATCGGCGAGGCAATATCGCCCTGATCTTCGGGCTATCGTGCGTGATGATATTTACGGCGATGGGCGCCGGCCTCGACCTGTCACGGGCCTACCTGGCCAAACAGAAGCTCATCGAGGTCGCCACGCTCACTTGCCAATACGCCAGTCGGCCCGCGGTGGTCGATACGTCGACGGCCTCCTATAACGGCTCCGGCGGCGGCGCAGCCTATTCCTCACAAGTGACTTCCTTTCTGACCAAGACGTGGCAAGGCCAGAACATAAACCTGACTCAGACGAACACGGTCCCCTTTACCTACAGTCAGGGCGGGACGGCAACCGTCAACCTCGCATCGTCCGTTCCAACGACGTTCATGGACATCGCGGGCTTTACCGCGATTCCGATCGCGGTGCAGATGAACTGCTATACCACCCCAAGCTCCATACTTCAGCGCGTGCCCGACAGCAGTTCCCAGTTCATGATCCAGGAAAGCTTCGAGGCAGTACCCGGCGCGCCCAACAACCACTATCAGACCTACCTTCCGAACGGCAGCAATGGAACTCAAATCAGCCCGACCGGCTATACCAGCGCGGTCGGTTACACCGGCGCGGGCGGTACGCAATGGCACATCACCGGTTATTGTCTCGAACAGGACAAGTCCGGACAAATCAAATCAACCGTATATGATGGCAATTACTCCGTCGAACTGGATTGCGACAACGGCAGCGATAGCGCCGGCAATTCGTCGATCTCCACCCTGATTTATGCGCCGGCCGGAACTTACGAACTTCGCTATTCCTTCGCTTCGCGAGTCGATTATCCAAGTTACGATCCGGTCTATCTGTGCGGCTCCGCCGCAAGCGATCTGAATTGGGCCAACAGTTCCACGACCACATGGACGGGCTCGATGGCGACCGCTTACCGCACCAATCAAATCAACGTCTACTTCGATTTGAATACCAGCAGCAACGCTCCGCCGATGCATACGACGCTCGACGGCACGCAACAACTTGCGGGCAGCAACCTTGTCGACATGTGCCTTTATGGCCAGACCTGGATCCAGCGAAGCGTCAGAATCAACGTTCTGACGGCGGGCTATTACTGGCTGAGCTTTGCCGCCGACGGCTCGAACGATTCCTACGGCGGCCAGTTGGATGACATTCTGCTTTGCAAAGTGAGCTGCACGGGAACGGTGCAGGACAATTATACAACGGCCTGGGCCGTCTCCAGCCTGCTGTTCTACGATAATTTCGAAAATCCGGTCTATTCGGGAGGCCAGTACAATACCAACGGCAACGTCAACAACAGCCTCGGATCTTCCTCGTTCTGGAACCAGACCTATGGCTGGGCCAACGCGCCCACCAACCAGTTGCCGTACTGGATGTCCGGCTGTCCGCAGGCCACCCAGTGCATCGAACTCGGCTGGAACGTCAACAGTCTGATCGGCCAGCCGTTCCTGCTCGTGCCCGGCTATTACCAGGTCAAGTACGACTACGTATCCGAGGTCCTGTTCTCGACTCTGGGCAGCACGGTCTATTGCGGCACGACGCCGTCTGCGGCCCAGATACCGACGCTCTCGGCCGCCAGCAGCACCGGCATAGACCGGGTCAACAATGCCAATCACGGAACGCTCAAAAACGATACCAACACCGTCGGCGTATTCATGTCCCATGCCCAGGAGGCAAGCACGCCGAACACCGGCAACGCGCTGGGCACGACCACCAGCTACACCAATCCGGATGGATCGACCTCGACGACACCGACGGTGGCGCCCAACGGCATCAGCCTGACCAGCTACAATGCGTCGCAGGTCAATCCGTTGCTTGACATCTGCGGTTACGCCTCGACGGCGCAAACCCGCACTGCCGTGGTTTTTATCGAGAAATCGGCCTTCTATTGGCTGACGATGGCCTCGCTCGGCAGCGCCGACGCGTTCGGCGGGCAAATCGACGACGTCAGGATCACGGCGCTTGGCAGTCCATACATGTCAAGTCCGCCATCCAATGCGATCACAATACCCGTTCCGTCTCCGCAGCCGAATTCGAGCATCTCCTACACCGGATTCTCGATCATCGCCGATCCGCCCGCGCCATGATCCACGCCGGTTCACCCATCAAAGCGTTGATCGGCAATATAATCCGATTTTCCAGCGATCGCCGCGCCTCATCGGCGGTGGAATTCGCCATTGTCGCAGCGCCATTTTTCTATCTGCTAATGGGCATCGCCCAGGTTGGCATCTTCTATATGGCCCAATCCGCGCTCGATACCGGCGTCAGCAACACCGCCCTCGCGTTGCGGGCCAATTTTTCGACGGGGAGTCCCGCAACTCTGCTCGATTCGGGCGCGCTCAAAAGCAGCGTAGTCAACGGTGCGGGAGCGATTATCTCAAATGATTCCAGCCTTTCAGTGGAGATCAGGCAGTTGACCAGTCTGGATTCCGCGATGGTCCCCATCGTCGACGGGACCGTCGACTACGGATCGACGACCAGCACGCTTGTGCTGCGTGCCCAATCGAGCGTCGTCACGCTGGCGCCGGGTCTGGGTGGCCTCAATACGATCTATTCGAGTGCCCTGGTTCGGCGGCAAGGTACTTGAGTCATGCATGAAAGACTGCGAAAATTCGCGCGATCGCGATCCGGAACCGCCGCGATCGAATTCGCATTCATTTGCCCGATCCTGGTGATGATGATCGCGGCTGTCGTCGAAATTGGCCGTCTCTACCAGGTTTATAATGCCACCAACCGCCTCGCGACCCAGTATGCGATTGTCTATTCTGATTGCTCGGACCTTCCTTCCGGGACCTGTAATACCGAATTGAGTGCCTTGGGTGCCGCCAATTCAGTTTCGAACATCGTGCCGCAGCTTCAGAGCAGTCTCTTGTCGCTTACGATTTTTCAGGTCAGCATGTCCGGGACGACGCCGACCGTCGTCTATTCCTATCCAGCGGGAGCGACGTTGACTACCGGCCAGGTGATGGCCGCTCAGGGCGTTCTGTCCGATGGCCAATCAGGTGTCGTCGTCACCGCGACGTATAATCATACCCTGCAGTTTTTCCAGACCCTGATGACGCCTTACCTCGCCTCGGTGCTTACCGCTTCATATACCGCGGTACAACTCAAGGGATGAAGCTGAGGTGGCGAAACATGCAGCCGACGCGAGAAGCCGTGCCGGCAACGGTCTGGTTCTAAATAGAAATTCGCGGCCTGATCGAGAAGAGCCTGGTGACGGAAGGCCAGTCGGCGTTGACCAGAATGTCGACGCCGAGGCGTTCGGCTGGGTTCTCGATGTCCCGAGCCGACGATGATCCCGATACCGAGCGGCATCAGGGTCTGGATCGCTATCAGGCACAGGCACACGCGCCGCGGCATGGATTGCCTGGCCTTGACGCGCCAGCAATGCCGTTTCAATCGCGGCCAGCCGCTTCTCTGATACTTTGAGCTTCGCCGGATTTTGCTTAATCAAACCGCGTTTTAGTCAGCAGTCCACCGCTGGGCCTTCACACAGCCTGGACCCATTTCAAAAGTTTGCCCGGCGCGAAGGCAGTCGTTTTTTGAATCATTCATTACGTCGTTATCTTAAATTTTAAGTTTTTAGCTCTAGATTGCAGCTGTGGACCCCGAAGGATCGGGAAAATTTTTTACCAGGAGGTACCGTGAAGAAATCTCTTGCAAAATTCTTGGCTGACGATTCCGCAGCCACCGCGATCGAATATGGCTTGATAGCTGCGGGTATCAGCCTCGCGATCATCGCTGTGGTCAATGGTATCGGCACCACACTCAACACCAAATTTACGACGCTGAATACATCATTAAAATAACTTCAACCCTTAGTCTGAAGAAGATCTAGCGTGTATTCCGTGGTCGTGCCGATCTAGTTCTCAGCGAAATCTGCATACAAACCCGTCCGCGAATCTGCGGGCGGGCTTTTTTCGTGGAAGGTTGAGGCAGCTGACCCCTCAGCCAAGGCCACCGGCGACATCGCCCATCAGGTTGCCTCGATTCAGTCGGCGACCGACGGCGCCGCGAGACAATTCGGGATCCGGCACCATTCGCGGCGACCGCCGTGGCCATTGCCGCAGCAGTGGCGCTGCAGGACGCGGCGATCCAGGAAATCGCGCGCAGCATCGGGCCGGTGACCGCCAATGCCGCCGGCATGACGCGCAGATGGAAGAGGTGCGCTCGCCGAAGTCGACAAACTGCTCAAGCTCACCGCGTAACCGCCAGCGTCCGGGCGCGGCTTCGTCAGGCCTTGCGGATGCAAGCCGAAAACAAGTGGCGCGCGATCCGGATATATCCCCGGCATCGGCGCAATTGTTGCCGCGCCCACGGCAGCTTTTGGTGCGGAAGCCTCTTGCCTATCACCTGCTGACATAGTCAACATGGCCAAAACGCCAGGAAACGCTGCCCATGACGCAATACGAGACCATCATCGTCGAACGGCCGGAGCCGCGCATCGCGCGGATCGTGATGAACCGGCCCGAGGCGCGCAACGCGCAAAACCTGCAGATGACCTATGATCTCAACGCCGCGTTCGACCGTGCGGTGCAGGACGACGCGGTCAAGGTCATCGTGCTGGCCGGCAGCGGTCCGCATTTCTCCGCCGGCCACGACCTGCGCCCCGCCGGCAAGAACGCCGCCGGCGCGGATTTTCCGGCGATCGGCGGCTGGGGCGGCTTTGCCGAGCCCAACGCCCATGGCCGTTTCGCCCGCGAGCAGGAGATCTATCTTCAGATCACCCGGCGCTGGCGCAACCTGGCAAAACCGACCATCGCCGAGGTCCATGGCAAGTGCATCGCCGGCGGGCTGATGCTGGCCTGGGCCTGCGACCTGATCGTCGCCAGCGATGACGCGGAATTCTGCGATCCCGTGGTTGCCATGGGCGTCTGCGGCGTCGAGTGGTTCGTTCATCCCTGGGAGCTGGGTCCGCGCAAGGCCAAGGAATTCCTGTTCACCGCCGACGTCTGGAGCGCGGAGGAGGCGCACCGGATCGGCATGGTCAGCCACGTGGTGCCAAGACCCGAGCTGTCATCTTTTGTGATGGCGCTGGCGCAAAGGATCGCCGCAAAACCCGCTTTCGCGCTGAAACTCACCAAGGAGGCCGTCAACCGCTCGGTCGACGTCATGGGCCAGCCCGCGGCGATCGACCAGGCCTTCGCGCTGCATCAGCTCTGCCATGCGCATAATCTGCAGGAGTTCGGCATGGTGGTCGATCCAGCCGGCCTGCATCCGTCGGTCGGAAAAACCGCTGTCGTAAAGTAGATCCCATGGACCTCAACCCGAGCGACGAGCAGCGCCTGCTGCGCGAGAGCGTCGACCGCTTCATCGCCGAGACCTATGACGCCGATCAACGCCGCCGCGCCGCGGACGATCCGCTCGGCTTTTCCGCGCAGATCTGGCGACAGTTCGCCGCGCTCGGCTGGCTGGCGCTGCCGATCGACGAGGCCCATGGCGGGCTCGGCGCCGGAGCGGTCGAGACTGCCATCCTGATGGAAGCGTTCGGCCGCGGCCTGGTCGCGGAGCCCTATCTTGCGACCGTCGTGATCGGCGCCGGCCTGATCTCCGAAGCCGGCCATCCGGCGCAGAAACAGGCGATTCTTCCCAAGGTCGCCGGCGGTTCGCTGCTGCTCGCATTCGCGCATTCGGAACGCGCCGCGCGCTTCGATCTGGCGCATGTGGAGACCACGGCGCAGCCGACGCCGGATGGCTGGCGGCTCGACGGCCACAAGACAGCGGTGCTCGACGGCCATGCGGCCAATCAGCTCATCGTTTCCGCCCGCATCGCCGGCGACGACGGCGCGGCAGGCCATCTGTGCCTTTTCCTGGTGCCGCGAGGCACCGCCGGAATCACCTTGAGGGATTTTGCGCGGCTCGGCGGCGGCCGCGCCTGCAATCTCGATCTCGGGGACGTTCGGCTCCCGGCCGATGCCCGGCTCGGCGACGGCGGCGACGCCCTGCCGAAAATCGAGGCCGTGGTCGACCGCGCGCTGGCCGCGCTCGGTTCCGAGGCGGTCGGCATGATGCAGACCCTGCTCGACCGGACGCTGGAATACACCAGGGTGCGCCAGCAATTCGGCCGGCCGCTGTCGGCCAACCAGGTGATCCGGCATCGGCTCGCCGACATGGCGATGCAGTGCGACGAGGCGCGATCGATCGCGCTGCGGGCCGCGCTGATGGCGGAGGCCGAACCGGTTGCGCGCGGACGCGCCGCCTCGGGCGCCAAGGCCAAGATCGGCAGATCCGCGCGCTTCGTCGCCGAACAGGCGGTGCAGCTGCACGGCGCCATGGGCGTCACCGAGGAGCTCGACATCGGCTGCTATTTCAAGCGCCTGCTCGCCTTCGACACGCTGTTCGGCGGCAGCGCGCATCACTATCGCCGCCACGCCGCGTTGGGCGGGCGGGGCATCCGTCATTTCTAGGAGCACGGCATGGATCTGACCTTCAGCGCGCAGGAGCGCCGCTTCGAGCAGGAAGTCCGCGAATTCATCGCGCAGAATCTGACGCCGGAAATGAAACGCGCGACCGCGCTGACGCCATCGGTGTTTTCCGATCCGGACATCGGCATGGCCTGGCAGCGGGCGCTGCACAAGAAGGGCTGGGGCGGGCCGGGCTGGCCGGTGGAATATGGCGGGCCAGACTGGACCGCGGCGCAGCGCTGGATCTTCGAGGCCGAATGCGCCCGCGGCGGCGTGCCGAATGTCAACGTGATGGGCGTCAAGATGGTCGGCCCGGTCATCATCGGCTTCGGCTCGGCGGAGCAGAAGAACTTCTACCTGCCGCGGATACTCTCCGGCGAGGACTACTGGTGCCAGGGCTATTCGGAGCCGGGTTCCGGCTCCGATCTCGCCTCGCTGAAGACCCGCGCGGTGCGCGACGGCGACCACTATGTCGTCAACGGCAGCAAGATCTGGACCACCCATGCGCATCACGCCAACCGCATGTTCGCACTGGTGCGTACCAATGACACCCCGCGGCAGCAGGACGGCATCAGCTTCATCCTGATCGACATGAACAGCCCGGGGATCACGATCCGGCCGATCCTGACCATCGGCGGCGACCACGAGGTCAATCAGGTGTTCTTCGACGACGTCCGCGTTCCCGTCGCCAACCGCGTCGGCGAAGAGGGCAAAGGCTGGACCTATGGCAAATATCTGCTGGAATTCGAGCGCGGCTCCGGCATTGCCTCGGCCAAATTGCGCGACGCGTTGAAAACCGTTTCGGATCTCGCGGAATCCGAGGCCACCGGCCGCGCCATCGACGATCCCGACATCGCGCTTCGCATCTCCGAGATCGAGATCGATATCGATACCCTGGAAATGACCGAGCTGCGGGTGCTGTCGGCACTGCAGACCGGGCAAAATCCCGGCGCGGTGTCGTCGCTGTTGAAACTGCGGGTCAGCGAGATCCGCCAGGCCGTGACGCGGCTCGGCGTCGAAGTGATCGGCAATGACGGCCTGGCCGTCGAGCCGATGCGCCCCTTCTACAGGCTCAACCAGGAGCCGGCGGTCCCCGAGGCCATGCTGCCGATCGTGCCCGAATATCTCAACGGCCGCGCCTACACCATCTTCGGCGGCTCGTCCGAGATCCAGCGCGACATCGTCGCCAAGATGGTGCTCGGACTCTGAGACATTGCCGCTCCCTGCGCGATTGCCGCGGGCTGCGGCGCGGTCACCGGATTCTCCGTTGTGCAGTGCCGGCGCAGACACTATGAGACTACCCAGGATACCGCCTCAAGGAGGACCCGCCATGCTCCCGACCGATCGTCGAACGATTTTGCGCGCCGCCGCGACCCTGCCGATGGTGGCGGCGTCGATGACCGGACCGGCGTCGGCCCAGACCCCCGCCGCGCCGCCGTCCGCGCCCGAGGCGGCCAAGCCCGCCGCGCCGCCACCCGCGGTGACGCGCATCCTGGCCCATTACGTGGTCAGCGCCCGCTATGACGACCTGCCGGCCAATGTTCGCAAGGAAGGCGTTCGGACCCTGCTGAACTGGGTGGGCGTGGCGATCGGCGGCTCGCGCCATCAGACGGTGGACATCGCGGCATCGGCGCTGGCTCCGTTCTCCGGGCCGCAACAGGCTTCGCTGCTCGGGCGCCGCGAGCGCTTCGACATCATGAACGCAGCCTTCATCAACGGCGTCTCCAGCCACATCTTCGACTACGACGACACCCATCTGAAGACCATCATTCATCCCGCCGGTCCGGTGGCCTCGGCGATCCTGGCGCTGTCGGAGATGCAGCCGGTGTCGGGCAAGGATTTTCTCAACGCGCTGGTGCTCGGCGTCGAAACCGAATGCCGGATCGGCAATTCGGTGTATCCGAACCACTACGATGTCGGCTGGCACATCACCGGCACCGCCGGCGTGTTCGGCGCCGCCGCCGCCGCCGGCAAGCTGCTCGGCCTCAACGAACAGCAGATGGTCTGGGCGCTCGGGCTGGCCGCCTCGCAGCCGGTCGGCCTGCGGGAATCGTTCGGCTCGATGAACAAGAGCTTCAATCCCGGGCGCGCCGCCAGCGACGGCATCTTCGCCGCGGTGCTGGCCTCGAAGAACTTCACCAGCTCGGACGCCATGATCGAGGCCAAGCGCGGCTGGGCCAACACCATCAGCACCAAGCAGGACTATCGCGAAATCATCGACGGCCTCGGCCAGCGCTACGAGGCGGCGCTCAATACCTACAAGCCGTTCGCCTGCGGCATCGTCATGCATCCGGCGATCGACGCCGCGATCCAGCTGCGCAACGAGAACAAGCTCACCGCCGACCAGATCGAGCGGGTCGAGCTCAAGGTGCATCCCCTGGTGCTCGAACTCACCGGCAAGAAAACCCCGCGCCAGGGCCTCGAAGGCAAGTTCAGCATCTACCACGCGGTCGCCGTCGCGCTGGTGGAAGGCGCCGGCGGCGAGAAGCAGTTCAGCGACCGCGCGGTGACCGACCCGACCGTGGTCGCGCTGCGCGGCAAGGTCGTCCCGGTGATCACGCCGGGGATCGATCCCGCCCAGGTCGACATGACCATCGTGCTGAAGGACGGCCGGACGCTGCACCGCCATATCGAGCACGCCATCGGCAGCGTCGAGATGCCGATGACCGACCGGCAGCTGGAAGCCAAGTTCGCCGATCTGGCGGACGGCATCCTGCCCGCCGCGGCGATCCGCCGGGTGATGGATGCCTGCTGGAACGTCGAGAATCTGCCTGATGCGGCGGAGATCGCCAGGATGTCGGTCTCGTCCTGAGCGGGGAAGAGCGGCCCGCTGCGCGGTCTTTCATCAGGGCGGACCGAAGCTGCGGTCAGGGAATGGAAAGGGCCAGATGTCTCAGCGTCAAACGCCGTCGCGCCGCGGCTTGCTGCAGTACGCCGCCGGCTTGGCCGCGCTGACCTTCGCGCCGATCCGCCGCGCGGGAGCAGCGGACGCCGGCATCACCGCGCGGCTGGCGCGCTACATGGTCGCTGCGCGGGATCAGGCCCTGCCGGAAGCGGCGATGGTCGAATGCAAGCACCGGATTCTCGACACCTTCGGCGCCATGGTCTCGGGCTCGCGCATGAAGCCGGGCATCATGGCGGTCAAGTACGTTCGCGGGCTGGGCGGCGAGCCGCAGGCCTCGGTGATCGGAGCCGGCTTTCGCACCACGGCGGTCAACGCCGCGCTCGCCAATGCGATGTGCGCCCATGCCGACGAGACCGACGATTTCGAGCCGGTCACCAAGGCGCATCCCGGCAGCTCGGCGGTGCCTGCCGCGCTGGCGGTGGCCGAGAAGGAAGGCCGCAGCGGCCAGGAATTCATTCGTGCCGTGGCGCTCGGCTATGACCTCGGCTGCCGCCTGCTGATGGCGCTCGGCCCGGATCTGGTGCGCGGCAGCCACCGCAGCGCGGAGGGAACGGCATCGACCTTCGGCGCGCTTGGCGCGGCCGCCTCGCTGGCGCGGCTCGATGAGCAGGAAACGCGCTTTGCGATTTCCTACGCCGCCCAGCAGGTTTCCGGGCTGTGGAGCTGGGTGAAGGACAAGGACCACGTCGAGAAGGCATTCGATTTCGCCGGCATGGGCGCGCGCAACGGCGTGACCGCAGTCGACATGGTGCAGGCGGGGTTGACCGGCGTCGATGACGTGCTCGATGGTACTCACAATCTCTTCATCGCGCTGTCGAGCAATCCGAGGCCGGAGCAAATGCTCGCTGGCCTGGGCAGCCGCTTCTACGTCACCGAGACCGCGATCAAGACCTTCTCGGTCGGTTATCCGATCCAGTCGCCGCTCGACGCGCTGCTGGCCTTGCGCAGGCAATATGGACTTGCCCCGGACAACGTCCGCAGCATCCTCGTCAAGCTGCCGACCGATGCGATCGGCATCGTCGGCGAGAGCGCCATGCCGGATGTGAATTGCCGGCATCTGGTGGCGGTCGCGCTGGTCAAGGGAGCGGTCTCCTTCGCCGACAGCCATGACACCGCGCTGATGCAGGATCCGAACATCCTGGAGCAGCGTGCCAAGGTGACCCTGGTGGCCGACCAGGCGCTGATGGATCCGGCCGCGCCACGCGGCGCGGTCGTCGAAGTGACGCTGTCCGACGGCAGCAAGGTCGACCATTTCACCAGGTTCCCGCCGGGCACCAGGGAAAATCCGCTTGGCACGGAGGCCGTGAGCGCGAAGGCGCGGGACCTGATGGCCCCGGTGCTGGGCGCCGAAAGCACCGACAAGCTGATCGATCGGATCAACAACCTGGAACGGGTCGACGATGTCAGGACATTGCGCGCCCTGTTCGGGAGCTGAGGTCGATCAAGCTTCAAATGCTTGACAACAATGAGCCGTCGGCGCTGGAAATGCCGGCGGCGGTTCGCAGGAAGATATCGCCGTGCAAGATGGCAAAGCCACGCCGGCTGCAAAACGGGGAGACATGACCATGAAGCTTTTGACCGCGGCCGGTGTTGGGGCCATCGCCGTGCTGTACGCGGGCGCCAGCAGCGCCGCCACCGTCGAGCTGTCGGCGCACGACATCGGCGGCCAGGTGACCGGAGATAAAGGTCCCGAAGCCGGCGTGTGGGTGATTGCCGAGACCAGGGATCTGCCGACCAAATATGCCAAGGTCGTGGTGACCGATGACCAGGGCCGTTTCGTGATTCCCGAACTGCCGGATGCCAGTTACAAGGTCTGGGTTCGCGGTTACGGCCTGCAGGACACCGCCCAGGTCGGCGCCCGCCCGGGCAGCCAGCTCGACTTCAAGGCCGCCCCGGCCGCCTCGCCGGCCGCTGCGGCGCAGCTGTATCCGGGCATGTACTGGTACTCGCTGCTGGAAATTCCGGCGCCGGACGAATTTCCCGGCACCGGCGACAGCGGCAACAAGATGCCGGTGACCATGAAGACCCAGGCGCAGTGGGTGGATACGGTCAAGAACATGTGCCAGTCGTGCCATGCGCTGGGCTCGCGCGGCATCCGCGAAGTGCCGAAGCTTTTCATGGAAGGCAACGATTCGCACACCGCATGGGCGTTCCGCACCCAGGCCGGCCAGGCCATGGAATACATGACGCTGGCACTCGGCAGCATGGGACCCGAAAAGGTCTACACGCTGTTTTCCAACTGGACCGACCGGATCGCGGCGGGCGAACTGCCGTTCGACAAGCCGGAGCGGCCGAAGGGCATCGAGCGCAACGTCGTCTACACGATGTGGGACTGGGCTTCGCCGAAACATTACCAGCACGACGCGATCTCGACCGACAAGCGCAATCCGCATTTGAACGCCAACGGGCTGATCTACGGATCGCCGGAGGAGAGCACCGACCTGATCCCGACGCTCGACCCGGTGAAGAACATAGCCTCCACCATCAAGCAGCCCTATCTCGATCCCAAGATGCAGGGATCGGAGGATGCGGCGCGCGGTACCTCGGCCTATTGGGGCGACGAAGCGATCTGGGACGGGCACACCAGCATCCACAACGTCATGATGGATGAAGAGGGCAAGGTGTGGTTCACCGCGCGGCTGCGACCGCCGCAGAATCCGGACTACTGCAAGCAGGGCTCGAACCATCCTTCCGCCAAGGCCGATCCGCAGGCGACCTCACTGCGCCAGTTGTCGCGCTTCGATCCGGCGACCGGGAAATGGGACCTGATCAACACCTGCTTCTCGACACATCACCTCTATTTCGGCCATGACGCCAACGATACGTTGTGGATGAGCGCCGGCGGCCCCGGACTCGGCGGCGGCATCGTCGGCTGGCTCGACACCAGGCAATTCCGCGACACCAGGGACGGCGTCGCAGCGCAGGGCTGGACGCCTCTGGTCATCGACACCAACGGCAACGGCAAGCGCGACGACTTTGTCGGGGCCAAGGACCCGCTCGACCCGGCCAAGGACAAGCGGATCGCCGCGTCGTTCTACGGCATCATGCCGAGCCCGGTGGACGATTCGATCTGGGGGCAATCGATGGACCGCGGCTTCTCGCGGATCGATCAGCCCGGCTATATCGTCCGCGTGGTGCCCGGACCCGATCCCGCCAATACGGCATTGGCGGAAATCTATCAGCCGCCGGAAGGCGGCTTCGGTCCGCGCGGCATCGATATCGGACTGGACGGCGTGGTCTGGACGGCGCTTTCCAGCGGGCATCTGGCGAGCTTCGACCGCAGCCTGTGCAAGGGACCGCTCAACGGTCCTGCCACGGCCGAGGGCAAGCAATGTCCGGAAGGCTGGAAGCTCTATCGGCTGCCGGGGCCGCAGTTCAGGGGCCTCGACCCCAAGGGCAGCGCCAACCATGCCTATTACGTCTGGGTCGACCGCTACAATGTCCTCGGCCTCGGCGCCAATGTGCCGATCGCCGAGGCCAATGGCGGCGAGTCGCTGCTGGCGCTGGTCAAAGGTGAATTTGTCACCATGCGGGTGCCCTATCCGCTCGGCTTCTTTTCCAAGAATGTCGACGGCCGGATCGATGATCCGTCAGCGGGGTGGAAAGGCCGCGGCATCTGGACCACGTCCGGCACCCGTGCCAACTTTCACAGCGAGGGCGGCACGGAAGCCTATCCGAAGGTGTTCAAGGTGCAGCTGCGTCCCGATCCCCTGGCCCACTGACGTTGCCGCATCTTGTCCAGTTCGGCGGATGTCGATCGAACCGGAATGCGGGTCGGCTGCATTGAAGGGCGGCAATGCCGCGCGGAGCGGCGGATCGCACTGAAATCGCATCGTCCAGGACCAGCCGTGCGGCGATCGCGGCGATCCTCGACTGCTTCGTGACCTCGAATTGGCATGACCCCGTAATTTCCGGACGGACCACGTCCGGCGGATATCGTTGAACTGGCGGTCGCCGCCTTGTTCGTGCTCCCTCGTTTTCCGGCGCGCGCTGCTTGATGGCGGCGACGGCCACTGCGGCAACGCCGGCAGCGGCAATTGAAACGCGACCCCTGCGGCCAGCATCGGCTTTGGCGACGACCCGGTGCCGACCCGGATTGTTAGTTTCGTCCTAATCGCGACGCGTAGATCTGCATCCGTAGTCTTACGGGATCCAAAATTAACGGGTTCGACAGCAGGTCTGCATCATTCTGGGCGCGTAGAAAATTCCCGAACGGGACACCTGACCAAGGTCGTCACCTTAGCATCATTCATTGCCGACCGTTACGCGCTGCAGGAATTCGCTACATGGAAGCCGACTTCAAAACCAGCACCGGCGACCAAAATCCCGGCACAGAGCTCCCGTGCGGGCTGCAGCGAGACGAAGTCTCCAACAGATTGCCTCAGCTGCTCGATATCACCCAGGCGCAAACCTTGCGGGATTTAGTCACGGCTCGGCTCGGCAACGGGGCGCTGGTGCTGGATGCCGGCGCTGTCGAGCGCATGTCGACGCCCTGCGTTCAGGTGCTGCTGGCGGCCGGACGGGCTGCCGACCTCGCCGGCTCCGCATTCCAGATTATCAACGCCTCCGATGTGTTCCGAACGGCGCTCGCCGATCTCGGATTGCAGACTGAATTCAGCAATTGGGTGGTTTGAACATGGCCAAGCGAATACTGACGGTGGACGATTCGAAGACCATGCGCGACATGGTCTCGTTCACCCTGAAAAAGGCCGGCTACGAGGTCGGCGAGGCGGAGGACGGCAAGGTTGCGCTGACCGTGCTTGCCGGAGCGAAGTTCGACCTGATCATCACCGACCTCAACATGCCCAACATGGACGGCATTTCGCTGATCAAGAACGTGCGGGCCGCGTCGCAGCATCGCGCGGTACCGATCCTGATCCTGACGACGGAGAGCGACAGCACCAAGAAGGCCGACGGCAAGGCGGCGGGCGCTACCGGGTGGCTGGTCAAGCCGTTCAGCCCGGAGAAGCTGCTCGAACTGGTCCAGCGTGTATGTCCATGAGCTCCGAATCCGAGGGCTATCCACTCGCGCAGTTTCGCAAGACCTTTTTCGAGGAATGCGCCGAGCTTCTCGACGCGCTGCAGTCCAATCTTGAGTTATTGTCGAACGGAAGCGGCGACGGCGAGACCATGCACGCCATCTTTCGCTCGGTGCATTCCATCAAGGGCGGCGCCGGGGCCTTCAGCCTCGGCGCTCTGGTGGCATTCTCGCATGTGTTCGAAAGCCTGCTCGACGCCATGCGCGAGCACAAGATCTCCGTCGCACCGGAAGTGATGCAACTCGTGCTGCGCGCCAGCGACGCCCTGGCCGATATCGTGGCCGCGGCCCGAAACGAGCAGCCGCTGGCTGCCGATTTCGCGGCCGACATCGTCGCGGCGATGGAGGAGGTGCTGCTCGGCGCCGCCGATGCGCCGGCGCCGGTCAGTCAACCCGGGCCGGTTGCGCCAGGCGTCGATCTCAGCGGTGAGCGGCGCTATCGAATCGCATTCACGCCGCATAGCGAAATGCTGCAGAAGGCCAATGAGCCGCTGCTCCTGATCCGACAGCTGCGCAAGCTCGGTGGCCTGGTCGCCCGGGTCGACAGCTCCCGGGTTCCGCCGCTCGACGTCATCGAGCCCGAAGCCGCCTATTTGAGCTGGGTGTTCGAACTCGATACCGGCGTGCCGCAAAGCGCGATCCACGAAGTGTTCGAATTCGTCGAAGACGACTGCGATCTGAAGATCGAGGACATCTCGATCCGCGCCGTCGTGGCGCCGGTGGCCGACGCGGCCAATCCGGTTGCCGCGGTCGCGGAAAAAACCCCCGATGCCCCGGTTGCCGCCTTGACGCCGACCCAGTCGATCCGGGTCGACGTCGACAAGGTCGACCGCCTGGTCAACCTGGTCGGCGAACTGGTCATCACCCAGGCCATGCTGACCGAACAGGGCACGCTGCTGCCGGTGGATCACTATCCGGCGCTGATCCAGGGCATCGAAGCGCTGGCCCAGAGCGCCCGCGAACTGCAGGAAAGCGTCATGGCGATCCGCGCGCAGCCGGTCAAGTCGGTTTTCGCCCGCATGCCGCGCATCGTGCGCGATCTGGCGGCGACGCTCGGCAAGGAAGTGCGCATCGTCACCGCCGGCGAGATGACCGAGATCGACAAGACCGTGATCGAACAATTGAGCGATCCGCTCACCCACATGATCCGCAACGCGCTCGATCACGGCATCGAAGGCCCCGATGCCCGCATCGCCGCCGGCAAGCCGCGCCAGGGCACCATTCACCTGTCGGCCGCGCAGCGCAGCGGCCGCATCGTGATCGAGGTTTCCGATGACGGCCGCGGCCTCAATCGCGAGAAGGTGCTGGCCAAGGCCCAGGATCGCGGACTGGTGGCGGCAGGGGCAATCCTGAGCGACGAGGAGATCGACAATCTGATCTTCCTGCCGGCGTTCTCCACCGCCGACGTGGTGTCGAACATCTCGGGGCGGGGCGTCGGCATGGACGTGGTGAAGCGCAATGTGCAGTCGCTGGGCGGCCGCATCACCGTGCAGTCCCGGTTCGGCGCCGGCTCCCGCTTCACGCTGTCGCTGCCGCTGACCCTGGCGGTGGTCGACGGCATGGTGGTCTCGATCGGCAAGGAAACCTTCATCATCCCTTTGACGGCGATCATCGAGAGCCTGCGGCCGCAGGCCGCCGATATTCATCCCGTCGTCGGGCGCGGCGAGGTGCTGGCGCTGCGCGGCGAGTACCTGCCCCTGACCCACCTGCACAAGTGCTTCGCGATCGAGGGCGCCATCACCGATCCGTGCCGCGGCATCGTCATCATCGTGGAGAGCGAAAGCGCCGGCCGTGTCGGGGTGATCGTCGACGAGCTTCTTGGCCAGCAGCAGGTCGTCGTCAAGAGCCTGGAAGCCAATTACGATCCCGTCGACGGCATCAGCGGCGCCACCATCCTGGGCAACGGCCGGGTGGCGCTGATCCTCGATATCGCGCGGCTTCGCGAGATCGACGGCCGAACCGACGCCGAATGGCGTGCCGACCGGCAGCCGAAAATTCAGCACGCCGCAGTCAATGTTCGAGAGGAAACGCCCCATGCAGCCTGATCATCCGCCGATTGCCGTGTCCCAGGGCCAGGGCAACCTCGATCGGCCGGCGGCCGGCGAGAACACCCAGCAGTTCATCACCTTCACGCTCGGCGCCGAGGAGTACGGCATCGACATCATGGTGGTGCGCGAGATCAAGGGCTGGACCGACACCACGATGATTCCCAACGCGCCGGCGCATGTGCGCGGCGTGATCAATCTGCGCGGCGTCATCGTTCCGATCTTCGATCTCCGCGCGCGGTTTGGCGCGGGACTGACCGTGCCGACCAGCATGCATGTGGTGATCATCGTCGCGGCCGGAACCAGAACCGTGGGACTGCTCGTCGATACGGTTTCGGACATCATCTCGGTGGACCCGAAATCGATCCGGCCGGTACCGGAGATGGGCCTGCCGACCGAGGATCAGTTCCTCGAGGGGCTGGTTGCCATGGAAAACCGGATGGTGACGCTGGTGTCGCTGGCCGGGCTGTTCGGAAAGTCCGCCGACCTGGCCAAACGAAACTTCTCGAGCGACCTCACGAAGGCCGCCTGATCCGGCGTAACGAGTAATCCGCTTCACAGCACCATTCGAGGAAGACGATCATGATGCACGAGTTAGACGGCCACAGCATGCAAGACAATGATGGCGACACCGCAAAGCCGAGAGTATCGCGGGCCAGGAAGAAGCCGCCGTCGAAAAACCGGGAGAAGCCCGCCGCCGCCGGCGATCGCAAGCACCGCGGCATGCTGGACGCGATAGCCCGCTCGCAGGCGATGATCGAGTTCTCGCTGGACGGAGTCATCCAGGACGCCAATGCCAACTTCCTGGCTGCGCTCGGCCATACGCTGGAAGAGATCAAGGGTCAGCATCACTCGATATTCGTCGATCCGCTGCACCGCCAGAGTCCGGAATACCGCTCGTTCTGGGACAGGCTCGCCCGGGGCGAGCCGGAGACCGGCCTGTACAAGCTGATCGGCAAGGCAGGCAAGGAAGTCTGGCTGCAAGCCGCCTACACGGTGGCGCTCGACGGCCAGGACAAGCCCACGCGCATCCTCGCAGTCGGCATGGACGTCAGCCTCGCTACGCAGAAGGCGGTCGCGGAAGCCGAGGAGCTCAAGATTCGCACCGACATCATGGATACGACCAGCATCGTCTCCTATGCCGACCTCAAGGGCGACATCGTCTCCGTCAACAACAAGTTCATCGAAGTGTCCAAATATCCTCGCGATGAGCTGATCGGCAAGCCGCACAACACCACCCGCCACCCCGACATGCCGAAAGAGGTCTTCAAGGAGCTGTGGAGCACGATCGGTCGCGGCAAGCCGTTCCGCGGCATCATCAAGAACCGCGCCAAGGACGGTACGCCGTATTACGTCGACGCCGTGATTGCGCCGATCATGGGGAATAACGGAAAGCCGAAGGGATATCTCGGGGTTCGCTATGACATCACCGAGACCGAGATCGAACGCCACAACATGCGGGGGCTGTTCGCGGCGATCAACGAGAACTATGCCTATATCGAATTCGATCCGTCCGGCGTGGTCATCACGGCCAACCCGATCTTCCTCAATCTTCTCGGCTACCAGCTGGCCGAGGTCGTCGGCAAGCATCACCGCACCTTTGTCGATCCGGCGCAATCCGCCAGCTCCAGCTACCTGCAGTTCTGGACCGATCTGAATGCGGGCAAGGCCTTCAGCGAAGTCTTCAAGCGCATAACCAAGATGGGAACCGAGGTCTGGATCCAGGCGGTCTATTCTCCGGTCAGGGATGAGGTCGGCCGGGTCGTCAAGATCGTCAAGATCGCGACGGACGTGACTGCCGCCCGGGTTTCGGGCGCGGATTTCGAGGGCCAGATCGCGGCAATCGGCAAGGCGCAGGCGGTCATCGAATTCGGACTCGACGGCAAGGTGCTCACCGCCAACGAGAATTTCTGCCAGACGCTCGGATACACGCTCGCCGAGATCAAGGGCCAGCACCATTCGCTGTTCGTCGACCCGGTGTTTCGCTCGACGGCGGATTACCGGATGTTCTGGGACAAGCTCGGACGAGGCGAGTACGATGCCGGACAATACAAGCGGATCGGCAAGGGCGGCCGTGAAGTCTGGATCCAGGCTTCCTACAATCCGATCATGGATCTGAACGGCAAGCCGTTCAAGGTGGTGAAATACGCCACCGACATCACCGCCCAGGTCAAGGCAGCCGAGATTCTTCAGGCGGCTGTCCAGCAGACCCAGGATGTCGTGACCTCGGCGAAGGAAAATGACCTGCGCCACCGCATCCCTCTGGAGGGCAAGACCGGCGAGATCGCGCAATTGTGCGAAGGCGTCAACGGTCTGCTCGACACGATGTCGTCGATCATCGGCGAGGTCTCGGAAACCGCCCAGACGCTGACCACGGCAGCCCGCGAGATCGCCACCGGCAACACCGACCTGTCGCAAAGAACCGAAGAGCAGGCTGCGAGTCTCGAGGAGACCGCCGCCAGCATGGAGGAACTGACCGCGACCGTGCGCCAGAATGCCGAGAACGCCCAGCAGGCCAACAAGCTCGCTTCGTCGGCCTCGGAGGTCGCGGTCAAGGGAGGTTCGGTCGTCGCGGAAGTCGTGACCACCATGGACGGCATCACCCAGGCCAGCCGCAAGATCGCCGACATCATCGGCGTGATCGACGAAATCGCGTTCCAGACCAACATCCTGGCGCTCAACGCCGCGGTCGAAGCCGCGCGCGCCGGGGACCAGGGACGCGGCTTCGCGGTGGTCGCCGCGGAGGTCCGCAATCTGGCGCAGCGCAGCGCCAATGCCGCCAAAGAGATCAAGGGTCTGATTTCCGACTCGGTCTCGAAGGTCGAATCCGGCTCCCGGCTGGTCGACACCGCCGGCAAGACCATGGAGGAGATCGTCCAGTCGGTGAAACGCGTCACCGACATCATGGCCGAGATTTCGGCGGCCTCGCAGGAGCAGCGCGCCGGCATCGAACAGGTCAACAACGCGGTCACGCAGATGGACCAGGTCACGCAGCAGAACGCCGCACTGGTGGAAGAGGCGGCCGCCGCGGCCAAATCGATGGAAGACCAGACCGGAGCGATGGCCGAAATGGTCGGGCAGTTCATGCTGTCCGATGAATTCGAACGCGCCCAGCCGGCGCCCGTCAAAACCGCCGTCAAGCCTACCGGAAACCCGGTGGTCGATCGTTCGCTGCGCGGCTTGAAGAGCCCCGTACCGGCCGCGCGAGCGCCGCGACCGCCGGCGCCGACCGCGGACAATGCCAAGCCGCAGCCCGCTGCGGAGCCTGCGGTTCGGCGCAAGGCCGCCGGCGCGGGTGATGCGGACTGGAAGCAGTTCTGAGGCTGCTTGCGCTGCCGGCTCATCGACCGATGAGCCGGCGGATCAGTCGGGCGCGATGGGATTTGAAATGGACACGGAATACGCGCTCCAGGACGGCGATTTTCGCAAGATCACCAAGCTGGTGATGGATACCGCCGGCATCGTGCTGAGCGAGAAGAAGCGCGCCTTCATCCACGGCCGGCTCGGCCGGCGGCTTCGTATTCTCGGATTGGCCGATTTCACCGAATACTGCCGGCTGCTTGAAAGCGCCGACGGCGAGGCCGAACGCCACAATCTGATCAATGCGGTGACCACCAACCATACCAACTTCTTTCGCGAGCCGCATCATTTCGACTATCTCGACAAGACGGTTCTGCCCTCACTCGCCGAGGCACGCGGCAACGGGCCCGGCCGGCTCAGGATATGGTCGGCCGGGTGCTCGACCGGCGAGGAGCCCTACACGATCGCGATGACCTTGCGCGGCCATCAGCCCTCGCTGTCGGGCTGGGACGTCAAGATTCTCGCGACCGATCTCGATACCAACGTGGTGGCTCATGCGGCGGCCGGCGTCTACGAGGCCGACCGCATCGAATCGATCCCGGCAGCGTGCCGCAAGCGCTTCATGACCGAGCGGCCGGACGGACATGCCGTCATGAATGACGAGCTACGCTCATTGATCATGTTCGCACCGTTGAACCTGCTCGAAAGCTGGCCGATGCGGGGACCGTTCGACGTGATCTTCTGCAGGAATGTCGTGATCTATTTCGACAAGCCGACGCAACGCCGGCTGTTCGATCGCTATGCCGACATGCTGAAGCCGGATGGCTGGCTGTTCGTCGGTCATTCGGAAAGCCTCATGAGCGTGACCAGCCGCTTCGATCTGGTCGGGCGCACCATCTATCGCAGGACCAAATGACCGGCCGGGAAGCCGCTCATGCACGCCGGTTGGCCTTCCCCGAGGCCGACTATTCGCCGTCGGGAACCCGCCGATACCACGACCCGCGTTTCGACGCGATCGCGATCAAGGTATTTCCGGGCGAACACTACGTCACGGCAAGCGCCGATGAAATGCTGGTGACCATTCTCGGCTCCTGCGTCACCGCCTGCATCAGGGATCCCATGGCGGGGGTGGGCGGCATGAATCATTTCATGTTGCCGGAAGCCGTCGGCGGCGGCTGGGACAGCGCCTCGGCAAGCATGCGCTACGGCAATGTCGCGATGGAGCGCCTGATCAACGACGTTCTCGTCCGGGGCGGGCTGCGGCAGCGGCTGGAGATCAAGGTCTTCGGTGGCGGCAACGTGATGAAAGGCACCGCCAATATCGGGCATCGCAATGCCGATTTTGTCGAGACCTATCTGGTGGCTGAGAACCTGCCGATCACCGCGCATCATTTGCGCGGCATTCTGCCCCGTCGCGTCCACTATTTTCCGTCCACTGGCCGGGTGATGCTGCTGGAATTGCAGCGCATCGAGGAAGAGGCAGTCGTTCGCAGCGAAGGACTCTACAAGTCGAAAATCCTGGTCGAGCCCATCGCGGGTTCGGCCGAGCTGTTCTGAGGGTGTGAAGTGAAGCAGACAAGCGTACTGATCGTCGACGACTCGGCCTTTGTGCGGCGGGTGCTCACGGAGATTCTTTCCTCTGATCCGTCGATCGCGGTCGTAGGGGCCGCGCCGGATCCGTTCGTCGCAAGGGAAATGATCAAGACGCTGAACCCCGACGTGGTGACGCTGGACATCGAGATGCCGCGGATGGATGGCCTGGCGTTTCTCGAAAAGATCATGACGCTGCGGCCGATGCCCGTGCTGATGATATCGTCTCTCACTCAAAAGGGAGCCGACGTCGCACTGCGCGCGCTGGAAATCGGCGCCGTGGATTTCGTCGCCAAGCCGATGGTCGGTTTGAGCGAGGGCTTCGCGGGGCTGCGCGATGAAATCATCGGCAAGGTCAAGGCGGCAGCGGGCGCGCGCGTCAAACCGCTGTCAGGCAGCAAGCCGAAAGCGCGGCTGGTGCCGGGTCCGAACTATCGCTCATCCGAACGCCTGATCGCCGTCGGCGCCTCCACCGGGGGCGTCGAGGCGCTGCAGGAGTTGCTGACTGCCTTCCCGTCCGACGCGCCGGCCATTCTCGTCACCCAGCATATGCCGGCCTTGTTCACGGCAACCTTCGCAAAGCGCCTCGACCAGTGTTGCGCCGTCAGCGTCAGCCAGGCCGAGGACGGCGAGCGCGTGCTTCCGGGCCATGTCTATATCGCGCCCGGCGGATTTCATCTCGAACTCGCCCGCAACGGGGCGAATTACGTCTGCCGGGTGCACGAACAGCCGCTGGTATCGGGGCATCGTCCCTCGGTTGACGTGCTGTTCCGGTCGGTCGCCAAGGCTGCGGGCGGCAGCTCGGTCGGAATCATCCTTACCGGCATGGGCAAGGATGGCGCCGCGGGGCTGCTGGAAATGCGCCAAGCCGGCGCATCGACGATCGGCCAGGACGAGGCAAGCTGCGTCGTCTACGGCATGCCGAAAGCGGCGCATGATTGCGGCGCCACCGAAGTCGAGCTGCCGCTCAACAGGATCCCGGGACAGGTGCTGCATCATTGTCAGGCCATCGCCGGACGCGGCGTGAGGGTATGACATGTTCGGATTGAGCAGGAAGCCCCGCGAGACGGCGACGGTACCGGTCGCGGCGGCGGTTCCGCAGCCGGTCCACCTCGAGGTCGTCCCGCCATCCCAGCACGCCGAACTGCTGCAGCGCTGGATGGCGCTTGCCGAGATGCAGCAGCGGGTGATCCAGGCGCTGGTGGCGGAGGTCGCGCAGACCTCGGGCTTTGTCGAAACCGAAGCCGACGCTCTCAGCGTGAGCTTTCAGCGGCTCGCGGTCAGCGCGCAGCAGCAGACGGCGCGAGTCGACAGCCTGACCAGCCTCGCGACCGGAATCGAGGTCGAAGGCAAGACCGTTCCAATCGAGGGGATCACCGCGCTGCTGGAGGGTACCCTCGGCGACGTCGTCGAAAAGATCCTGCATCTGTCCAAGGATTCCATGTCCATGGTCTACGCGCTGGACGAGCTCAGGACCAGCGTTAAACGCATCGAGAAATGCATGGAACAATTGGACCGCGTCAACAGTACCACCAACATGTTGGCGTTGAATGCACGCATCGAGGCGGAACGGGCCGGCGCATCCGGGAGGGCTTTCCGCGTCGTCGCCGACGAGGTCCGCGAGCTTTCCAAGGTGACGCAAGGCCTTGCCGTGTCGATGAGGGGCGAGCTCAAGGGACTGAATGACGGCTTCGAGCATGGCCATGATACGCTGCAGCGGGTCGCGACCATCGACCTGTCGGACAACATCCTGGCCAAGGAACGGCTCGAAGTTCTGATGAAGGCGCTGGTCCAGCGCAGCGCCAGCCTGGAGACCATCGTCGCCGATGCGGTCAAGGAAGCAGGCGACATCTCCGCCGATGTCGATGGAATGGTCACCGGGATCCAGTTCCAGGATCGAACGCGGCAGCGGCTCGAGCACGTCGTCGACACGCTTCATGTGATCGACCAGGCGCTTGCAGAAATCAAGGGCGCCACGGCGGAATGCCTGCCCGAGCTCGCAGGCGCGGCCCCGGATCTCGAATGGGTCAAAAAACTGCTGCAACGCTTCACGCTCGGGGAAACGCGCGCGCGTTTCGTGGCGCATCTTCTCGACGGCGAGCCGCCAGCCGAGTTTTCCGGGATCTTGTCAGGAAACAATGCGCCGTCGTCCGGTGGGTCGGCGGAGCTATTTTAGGAGCATGGGATGAAAGTTGAATTCGACGACAACGGCGCGCGGGTCAAAATCAGCGGTGAGTTCACGTTCACCGACCATGTCGCGTTCAAGGCGATAGCCAGCCGGCTTTTCGAAGGACAGGGCTGGCCGATCGTGATCGACCTTACGAAACTCGAGTTCATCGACTCGGCGGGCCTCGGCATGCTGCTGATCGTCCGGGATGAGGCCGACAAGGCCCAACGAAGCCTGATTTTGCGCGGTCCGCACGGCCAGGTGAAGCGGATGTTCGCCGTTACCAAATTCGATACCCTGTTCACCGTGGAGGCCTAGCGTCGTGTCCAGCGCGGTGCAGAGCTACAACATGGCGACGGTCGAGGCTCCCCGCTTGAGCTGCTGGGACGGCGCGTCGGAAGACTCGCTGGCGCGGGCATTGTCGATGGCGGTTACCGAGTGCATGGAAGTGGCCCTGATTGACGGCAACCAGTACAGCCGGTTGTTGTTTCGTCCCAGGGCCCACGGATGTCTCAGGCTGGCGCTGACGACGCGGTCGGCCTACCGGCATCAGGTCGCCAGGGTTTTCGTCGGCGCCCTGGCGCTGCGGATCGACTTGTCGGGGGATCTTCGCGACCGCGTTCACACCGCGATCCAGGAGGCGATGATGAACTCGGTCCTGCACGGAAATCTCGCCATCGACTCCGGACTTCGCGACAGCCTGGACGGGCTCGAGACCTCGCACCAGACCATCGAGCGGCTGCTGACCTCACCGCAGATCGCGCGCAGCATGATCCGCGTGGAAGCGATCTGGAACGCGAGCATGCTGTACGTCCTTGTCCGGGACAGCGGCGCCGGCTTTGACAGAACCGATCTGCCGTTGCCCGACGAAGTGCGCGCCGCCGGGCATATCGCGCGAGGCCGGGGTCTTGCGATCCTGGAGGCGTTTTGCGATCGGCTCGCCCTGCTTCACGGTGGTACGACCATCAAGCTGGGATTCAGGCTATGAAACCCTCGATGGCGGGAGCGTCGTCCGGCGCCGGCACCGCCACGGCGCGCGCCGGCAGCAGTATTTTCGATGCGAAGATACTGATTGCCGACGACGAGCCGCTGAGTTGCAGGTTGCTGGCCGGGATATTGCGCAGAAAGCGATTCACCAACATCCGGTTTGCCGAGGGTGGCCATTCGGCGCTGGAGCTGGTCGACAGCTTTGAACCGGATCTCGTGCTGCTCGACGTGCAGATGCCGGACCTCGGCGGAATGGAGGTGTGCCAGCGCGTTCGGGCCAACCCGGCGTTGGTCGATCTGCCGATCCTGATGCAGACGGCCACGGTCGACCGCAAGGAGATGGGCCTGCTGTTCCAAGCCGGAGCCTCGGACTTTCTGTCGAAGCCGATCAACCCGTCCGAGCTTGTTTCGCGCGTCACCGTGCACCTGGAACGCCGCACCCTGCTGCGCGAGCTGCGCGACTATCGTGAACGGACATCGATGGAGCTGGACGCCGCCCGGCGGATGCAGTTCGACCTGCTGCCCGCGCAACCGTTTCAGCAGGAACTCGCTGCTGCCGCCGGGATGCGCATCGCTTCGTATTCCCGGTCGTCATCGGAGATCGGCGGCGATCTTTGGGGCGTGCTGCCGGTCGATGCGGCCTCGTTCGGCATCTTCCTGGCGGATTTCGCCGGGCATGGCGCGACCGCCGCGCTGAACACCTTTCGCCTGCACGCCCTGATTCACGAGCATGCCGGGCTGCACCACGATCCCGCCGGTCTGCTGGCGATGCTCAATGACCGGCTCAAGGCGGTGCTGTCGCCCGGTCAATTCGCGACTTTCCTGTACGCGGTCGTCGATTCATCCGCCGATCATGTCAGATTTGCGTCCGCCGGCGCGCCGCCCCCGATTGTCGCGCAGGGTCTCGATGGCCCCGCGGTCCTGGCTGAAGTTGCCGGACTGCCGCTGGGCGTGGTCCGCGGCGCCCAGTACCAGCTCCACCACCGGCCGTTCGGCCCGGATTCGATGCTGCTGCTGTTCAGCGACGGCCTGTCGGAATTTCCGGACCACCGGGGAGGCCGGATCGGCGACGAGGGGCTGCGAAAGGTGGTCGGCGCCTGTCATTCCGGCCTGACGCCGCATCAGGTCATCGACCGGGTGTGCGAGGCGGCCGGTGTTGGCGAGAATAACGCATTGCCGGACGACACCACGGTCATCTGCATCGATAGGCGTATCGGATCCGAGGCACGGGCTTGTCGGGATCGCCTGGTCCACCAGGGCTCTTTGCCGGAGGCGCGCCAGCGATGCGGCCAAGTCTGATTGAGCAGCCGCTGTTCGATGTCGCCCAGATAGCGCTGCTTCGCGATGCGCTGGGTGAGGAGGAACTGCGGGCCATGCTTTCGGAGCTGCCGGATGCCGCCGGGCAGGCCAGCCATAGCATCCGAACGGCGATCGCATCGAACGATCTGCAGGAGGCCCGGCGCCTTGCCCACGCCCTCAAGGGCGTTGCCGGCAGCTTCGGCGCCGCCCGGCTCGCGGCGATGGCGCGGGAATTTGAGCTCGAAGCGACGTCGATAGCTTCGCTGGAGCAGCGCATGCCGGCTCTCGCGCGTGCGATCGAGGAGACGCTGACCGTGCTCCCCGAGGTTGCAGGCGACTCGTCGGGGGCGACGGCATGACGAGCAGCCGGGCAACGGGAGCGATCGCGGCCGAGCCCATCGCGGCGCGGCGCGTGGGCGCGTCGCCACTCGTCACGATGTTCGCCGCCGCGACGCTGGTAGTGCTGACAGTCTGCGCCGCCGGCATGACGGTCTGGAAAATCCATGAGCAGGTCGATCGCGAGGCCCGCGCCAATCTCGGCAAGCTCGCTCTGGTGATCGCCGACCAGACCTCCCGCTCGTTCCAATCCGTGGATGTGGTCTTGCGCGAGGTTGCCGCTCGATTTTCCGCGGATGGCCTGAACACCTCGAACGGCCTTCGCGCCGGACTGGGCAGCAAGATTTCGCATGAATTCCTCGTCGAACAAGCGCATCATCTGCTTCAGATCCGCGACCTTGCCCTGATCAATGCGGACGGTGAGTTGATCAACTCTTCGCGGGGCTGGCCGGCACCGACCGCGATGATCGGGGACCGCGAGCATTTTCGCCATCTGCGCGATAACAACGACGACACGCTGTTCATCAGCGAACCCGTTCGCAGCCGGGTGGACGGCGCCTGGACGATTTACCTGAACCGGCGCCTCAACGGCCCGCAGAACGAATTTCTGGGTATCGCCGAAGCTTCCGTCCCGATCGACCAGCTGGCGCAGTTTTACAGGGCCGTCGATTTGGGTGAGGGGAGCGGAATTGCGCTGTGGCGACGCGACGGAACGCTGCTGGCGCGCTATCCCGTTGTCGAATCCCTGATCGGCAGTTCGCTCAAAAATCAAATGCCGTTTGGAGAGGCAGACGAATATCTGGATCATGGCGGCGTCTTGATGGCGGGACGCCTGGATGGCGTTTCGCGCTATATCGCCTTTGCCACCGTGCGCGACTTTCCGCTGGTAGTCGCGGCGACGAAGACCGAGGACGTCGTGCTGGGATCATGGCGGCGCGACGCCGCGATCCTGCTGGTGGGTGCGTTGGGCGCAGTGACCGGCGCGCTCGTACTGCTTCTGGCGCTCACCGCGCAAATCCGCGGCATGCGCCGCTCGGAAAAACTGCTGGCGCTACGGAATCTGCAGCTTGAGCGCAGCAGCTACCAGCTGCTCGAAGCGCAGCGAATCGGAAATCTAGGGCATTGGATTTCGGATGCGCCGGCGGTCGCGATCTGGTCGCCGCAGCTGTTCGAGATTGCGGGCCTGCCGCAAATGCCCACCGTTCCGATCGAAACCATGCTTTCGCTGGTGCATCCGGAGGATACCGAGACATTCCAGCGCATGCGCAATGAAGCGCGGGCTTCCGGAACCAAGTTGGTCCACGAGCACAGCTGGATCCGGCCGGATGGGGGCCTGCGATGGGTTCGCCTTGAGGCCGATCCCCGGCTGGATGCCGAAGGCAGGTTTATCGGCCTGTTCGGGGTCATAAAGGACATCACCGGGCCCAAGCTGGCCGAAGCGGTCCTCGATCAGCGGGTGGCCGAGCTCGAATTGGCTCGAAACCACCTCGAGACGCAGAAACGGGAGTTGATCACCACGACCGCCGATCTCAGGGTCGCCAGGGACGCGGCCCAGTCGGCCAACCGCGCCAAGTCCGATTTTCTGGCGATGATGAGCCATGAGATCCGCACCCCGATGACCGGAATGATCGGGATGGTCGACCTGCTCAGCGAAGCAACGCTTGACGAGGACCGGCAACGCTACGCCGAGCTGGCGAGGCGCTCGGCACAGAGCCTGTTGGACGTGATCAACAATATCCTGGATTTTTCCAAATTGGAGGCCGGAAGGATGTTGCCGGAATCGATCGATTTCGATGTCCGGCAGCTGATCGAGGACGCGGCATCATTGCTGCGGAAGAAGGCGCAGGATCAGGGACTGGACCTCAAGGTGTCGTTGACGCCGCAGCTGCCGAAATGGCTGAAGGGCGATCCCGGCCGAATCCGGCAGATACTTCTGAATCTCATCAGCAATGCCGTCAAGTTCACCGAGCGGGGTTCGGTTGAAATCGGCGCGTCTCACCGAACCCTGGCCGACGAGACGATCGAACTGCGCGTCGAAGTGGCCGACAGCGGAATCTGGATTCTGCCCGACGTCCAGGAGCGCCTGTTCAACCCTTTCGTCCAGGCCGACACGTCGATATCCCGCAAGTATGGCGGCAGCGGTCTTGGCCTGGCGATATGCAAGCAGCTCTGCGCCATGATGGACGGCGCCATCGGGCTCGACAGCGTACAGGATCGGGGAAGCACGTTCTGGTTTACGGTAAAATGCAAGCCGGGGGAGCCCTTGGTGGAAGCGCCGCTCGTGCCCCTGGATGGCTCGTCCCGTCCACTGCAAATTCTGGTCGCGGAGGACAGTCCGATCATCGCCAAGCTCATTTCCAGTCTGCTGGCCAGACAGGGTTTTCAGGCGGAAATGGTGGCCGATGGCATGGAAGCGGTCGCTGCCGTGCGTCACAATTCGTACGATCTGGTGCTGATGGACATCCAGATGCCGACCATGGACGGCATATCGGCGGCGACGGCGATACGCAAGCTGGCGGGTCCGCAGCGTGAGGTGCCGATCATAGCCCTGACAGCCAATGCACTGCCCGGCCAGCGCGAATGCTACCTCGCTGCCGGCATGAACGATTGTGTGACCAAGCCGATCCGGCCCCCTGCGCTTTTTGCGGCGATCAATCGCTGGGCCGCATCGCGCCGAAGCGATGATCTCGTCGACGCCGCTGTCGTCCCGGGTGCCATGGAAGGCGAGCAGGGATGATGACCTGCGGGCGCGGCCGGCCGGTCTCTCGCCGGTCTTGCCCGCGTCACTCCCGGTCGGTCCCGACCCCGGCCAGCGCCGCGCCGTACAGGATCATGCAGGGCCCCGGCGGCTTTTCCGCGGTGAGTCGGACAGCGATCTCCGCCAGCGATCCCGCCATCACCTTGGTGTCCGGCGAGCCGAGGCTTTCGACCACCACCGTCGGCGTCTGCCGCGACAGGCCATGGGCGATCAGTTTGTCGGCCAGTGCGGCGAAGGTGGCCTTGCCCATGAACACGCAGGTGGTGGCGCCGGGATCGGCGAGTGCGGCGATATCGAGGTCATCCGGCAGCCGCCCATCGACGTCGTGGCCGGTGATCATCTGGACCCGGCGCGCCACCATCCGCTTGGTCAGCGAGGCGCCGAGATAGGCCGCCGCCGCGGTCGCGGTGGTGATGCCAGGCACGATCTCGATTTCCACCCCGGCGGCGCGCGCGGCGCCGATCTCCTCGTCGGCGCGGGAAAAGATCGAGGGATCGCCGGACTTGACCCGCACCACGCGCTTGCCGAGCCTGGCATAGCCGATCATCAGCCGGCTCACCTCCGCCTGCTTCGGCGACGGATGGCCGGCGCGCTTGCCGACTGCGACAAGCTCCGCGTCGGCACGCGCGAAGGACAGGATCTCGTCGCCGGCAAGGTCGTCATAGAGGATGACGTCAGCGGTGCGCAGCCGCTCCACCGCGCGCAAGGTCAGCAGATCGATGTCGCCCGGACCGCCGCCGATCAGCGCTATGCTTCCGGGTGACGTTGCGCCGGGCGGCGCGCCTGATCCCGTCATGGCCGGATCTCCGTGGCCACATCGACCATGTGAAAAAAGCTGCCGGTGACGCGGCCGCGCCGGCCTCCGGTTTCCGACGTCGCCGCACCCGCGGCGTCGCGGATCTCGGCGAGCGGCGGGTCGGGCTGCGTCACCACGCGCGCATAGTGGAATTCGTGGCCGCGCAGCACGGTTCCAGCGCCATAGCCCGGAATCGCCGCTTGAAGTGTCGCGGTGCGGTAGCCGAGATGCAGCCGAGCTTGCGCGAAATCGGTCTCGAGCCCGAGCAGCCCGAGCATGGCGTGACGCGCGCCGGCGGCGTCGACCAGGCCGGCGCCGAGCGTCATGTAGCCGCCGCACTCGCCATGCACCGGGCGGGTTTGCGCAAAGGTTCGGACGCCGTCGGCGAAATGCGAGGCGGCGGCGAGCCGGCCGGCATGCAGTTCCGGATAGCCGCCGGGCAGCCAGGCGACGTCGCAGGTTGGATCGGGCGCCTCGTCGGCGAGCGGCGAGAAGGCGACGATCTCGGCGCCCGCGGCGCGCCAGCCCGCCACCAGATGCGGATAGACAAAGGAAAACGCCACGTCGCGCGCCAGCGCGATGCGTTGTCCGGGCGGCACCATCCGGGGCGCGATCGCCTGCTGCTGGCGCCGCGCCGGACGTGCCGCCGCCTCGAGCGCGGCCAGATCGACCTCGCGCTCGACCAGATCGGCGAGCGCCGCGAGCCGGGCGGCAAGCGCGGAATCCTCCTGCGCCTGCACCAGCCCGAGATGCCGTTCCGGCAGGGTCAGCGCCGCGTCGCGGCCGATCGCGCCGAACACCGGGATCCCGGTGCCGTCAAAACCGTCGCGCACCAGCGCGGCATGGCGCGCGCTCGCCACCTTGTTGAGGATCACCCCGGCGATGCGGACATCGTCGCGATAGCGTGCGAGGCCAAGCGCGACCGCGGCGGCGGATTGCGCCTGGCCGGAGACATCGAGCACCAGCACCACCGGCCAGCCGGTCGCCGCGGCGATATCGGCGGTCGAGCCGGTGCCCCAGGCGCCGCGGGCGGCGACGCCGTCGAACAATCCCATCACGCCTTCGGCGAGGCACAGCCCGGCGTCGGCGGCCGCATCCAGCAGCGCCTCGAAGCGGTCGCGCCGCTGCGCCCAGGAATCCAGGTTGAACGACGGCCGGCCGGCGGCGACGGCGTGGAACGCCGGGTCGATGTAATCCGGTCCGCACTTATAAGGCTGCACGATGCGGCCGCGGCGGCGCAGCGCGGCCAGCAGTGCCAGGGTCAGCGTGGTCTTGCCGCTGCCGCTGGCGGGGGCCGCGATCACCAGTCCCGGCATGCTAGTCGCGCCCATGCCCGGCCTCCGCGGATGGCCGGAACCGGCGATCGTAATTCGGATCGTACAGCGCGCTGTCGGCGAAATCATCGGCGGCGAGCGCCGGCCCGACCAGGATCAGCGCCGTTCGCTCGATGTTGGCGGCGCGCACCCTGGCGCCGATGGTCGACAGCGTGGCGCGAATGACGATCTGTTCCGGCCAGCTCGCGCGCACCACCACGGCGACGGCGCCGTCGGCGCCATAATACGGAATCAACGTCGCCGCGACCTCGTCGAGCACATGCACCGACAGATGGATCGCCAGGGTCGCCCCGGTCGCGCCATAGGCGGCGAGGCTTTCGCCTGATGGCATCGCCGAGGCGCGGCCGGAGGTGCGGGTCAGCACCACGGTCTGCGCCACCCCGGGCAGCGTCAGTTCGCGACCGAGCACGGCGGCGGCGGCGGCGAACGACGGCACCCCCGGCGTGACCGTATAGGCAATGCCGTGGCGTTCGAGCCTTCGGATCTGCTCGCCCATCGCGCTCCACACCGACAGGTCGCCGGAATGCAGCCGCGCCACGTCGAGGCCGGCGGCATCGGCGGCAACGAATTCGGCGGCAATGGCGTCGAGATCGAGCGGCGCGGTGTCGACGATCCGCGCGCCGGGCGGACAAAGGGCCACGATCTCGCGCGGCACCAGCGAGCCTGCGAACAGGCACACCGGACAGCGCGCCACCAGGTTCTGGCCGCGCACCGTGATCAGGTCGGGCGCGCCGGGGCCGGCGCCGATGAAGTGGACGGTCATGGCGAGGTCTCCCCGGTGATGGCGGCGGCGGCCGTGGCGTGGCGATCGGCCGACACCATGCGGCCGACGATGAGCTGTGCGCCGGCGCCGGCCGCGGCCAGCGCCGCCGCTTCGCAGACGCTGCCGACGCCGCGGTGTCTTGTCGCTTGCGCCGAACGCGTGGCCGCGTGCCGATCGGCCTCGCGCATCGCGCCGGCCGCTACCGTCTCGATCGGCAGCCGTGTCGCCAGCGCCGCGAGGCGCAGGCCGGAATGCGCCGCCTTGTCCTCGGGCACCGCGATCGCGCAAGCGGGGCCCGGCATCGCGGCATGCGCGGCGACGCGCGCCAGCACCTCGCCGATCGATTGCGCGCTGGCCGATTCGCGAAAACCGACGCCGATCACCAGCCTCGTCATTTGGTTGCGCTCCATTGCACCACCGGCATCGCGGCGCGCCAGCCGGTACGGCCGCCAACCGGGCCGGCGCGCTCGACCGCCAGCCGCAGCAACTCGCCGCCATGGCGGGCCTGGCGGCCGATCAGCACGGCCTCGGTTTCCAGCGTCACGGCATTGATCACGAGCCGGCCGCCGGGCGGCAATGCCCGCCACACCGCATCGATCACGCCCTCGCGGCTGGCGCCGCCGCCGACAAAGACGGCGTTCGGCGTCGGCAATCCCTGCAGCGCATCCGGTGCTGTGCCGAGCCGCAGATCGAAATGCGGCACGCCCAGCGCCAGCGCATTGGCCCGTGCGCTGCGCAGCCTGTCCTCGCGCGCCTCGATGCCGATGGCCCGGTTGGCGGGATGCGCGAGCAGCCATTCGATGCCGATGGCGCCGGAGCCGGCGCCGATGTCCCACAGCAGCTCGCCGCCGCGTGGCGCCAGCGTCGACAGCGTGACCGCGCGGATTTCGCGTTTTGTCAGCTGGCCGTCATGCTCGAACAATTGGTCCGGCAATCCGGCGACGCGTGCAAGCAGCATGGCGCCGGGCGCCGCTACCGCCTCGATCGCCAGCGCCACCGGCGAGGCGATGCCGGCGAGCCCAAATCCGGCGGCCGTCGTGACGCGAACGCGCTCACGCGGTCCGCCAAGCGCCTCCAGAACCGTCAGTCGCGACGGCCCGAAGCCGACGCCGTCGAGATAGGCCGCGATCTCTGCCGGTGCCGCACCGTCGCGCGCCAGCACGATCAGGCGCGCGCCGGTGCGCAGATGCGGACGCAGCAAGTGCAGCGGGCGGGCGTGCAGGCCGAGCGTGACGGTGTCCTCGAGCCGCCAGCCGAGCCGCGCCGCGGCCCAGGCAAAGCTCGACGGCGCCGGCACCACGACGAATTCCGCCAGCGCAACCGCTTCGGCGATCACCGCGCCGGCGCCGTACCAGAACGGATCGCCCGAACACAGCGCAACCACCCTTTGGCCGCGATGCGCCAGAAGTTTTGGCATGGACGCGGCGAACGGCGTCTCCCACTCGAGTGCCGGCTTGCCGAGCGACGCCACCAGCGCCAGGTGCCGGCGACCGCCGACCACCAGTTCGGCGTCGGCGAGCAACTGGCGCGCCGCCGCGGACAGGCCGACCAGCCCGTCTTCGCCGATTCCGACAATGGACAGCCAGGGGGCCGGCGTGTCATCGCTCGCGGTCATGACGTCCTTCCCGGAAAGACGATTGCGGGTCCTGATCCTCGGCGGCACCGCCGACGCCAACCGGCTCGTGGCCGCAATGGCCGACGATCCGCGCATCGACGCGATCCTGTCCTATGCCGGCCGCACCGAAAATCCGACGCCGCCGCCGGTTTCCTGGCGGGTTGGCGGTTTTGGCGGCATCGACGGCCTGGTGGCCTATCTGCGCGCCGAACAGATCGCGCGCGTGGTCGACGCCACCCATCCGTTCGCCGCGCAGATCAGCGCCCATGCGGTGGCGGCCTGCGCGGTCGCCGCGGTGCCGCTGCTGGCGCTGGAGCGGCCGCCCTGGCAGCGCATGCCAGGCGATCGCTGGATCGAGGTCGATGATCTCGCGGCGGCGGCCGCCGCGCTCGGCGCTACGCCCCGCCGGGTGTTTCTCGGCATCGGCCGTCAGCATCTCGAAACTTTCGCTGGCTGTCCGCAGCATGCCTATCTGGTCCGGCTGGTTGATCCGCCGCGCGCGCCGCTGCCGCTGCGCGAAGCCGAGGTGATCGTGGCGCGCGGGCCGTTCGAGCGGGCCGGCGACCGCGCCATGCTCAGGGATTACCGCGCCGACATCGTGGTGGCCCGCAACGCCGGCGGCCACGCCGCGTTCGCGAAAATCGAGGCGGCGCGCGATCTCGCGCTGCCGGTGGTGATGCTGCGCCGGCCGGTGATCCCGGCGCGGCCAAAGGTCGAGACGGTGGCCGAGGTGCTGCGCTGGCTGGGTCATGACGGCACTCCGGCCGAGCGCGGCGTATAGACGAAGGGCGGGCCACCGGCGCGCGCGATCAGCCGCGTCCGCGACGAGCCGATCAGCACCAGGGTGCGCATGTCGGCGCGGCCCGCTACCGCCTCACGCAAGGTCACGGCCTCGATCGCCTCGGCGGCGTCGCTGACCGCGCGGGCAAACACCACGGGAACGCTATCCGGCAGTTCCTCCCGCAACAGCTCGAAGGCGCGGCCAAGCTGCCACGGCCGCGCCGAGGACAAGGGGTTGTAGAGCGCGATGACGAAATCGGCCTGCGCCGCCAATCGCAACCGGCGCTCGACCAGCTCCCATGGCTTCAGATTGTCGGACAGGTTGATGGCACAGAAATCATGGCCGAGCGGGGCGCCGATCCGGGCCGCGGCGGCGAACATCGCGCTGATGCCCGGCAGCACCCTGATATCGAGATCGCGCCAGGCCGGATCGCCGGCCTCGACGGCCTCGAACACCGCCGCCGCCATCGCGAACACGCCGGGGTCGCCCGACGACACCACCACCACGCGCTTGCCCGCGGCGGCCAGCCGCAATGCCAGGCCGGCGCGGTCGATTTCCTCGCGGTTGTCGGAGCGGTGGCGGGTCAGCCCCGGCCGTTCCGGCACCCGCGCCACATAGGGCGCATAGCCGACGAGGTCGGTGGCTTCGGCCAGCGCCGCGGTGACTTCCGGAGTCACCAACTGCGCGGCGCCGGGGCCGAGGCCGGCGATGGCGAGCCAGCCGGTCATGGCCGCCGCCCGCGACCGTGGACCAGGATCATCGAGAAGTAGGGCGCCTCGTCGTCGGTCTTGTCGGCAAGCCGCAGCACCTTCTCGCCCGCCATGGTGCCGCGCTCGACATAGACCGCCCGCTCGGCAAGGCCGGCGGCCTGCAGCGCCCGACGCACTTTCGCCAGATTGCGGCCGAGCTTCATCACCACCAGCGCGTCGACCGACTGCAGCCGCGCGCACAACGTCGCTTCGTCGAGCGTCGCCGGCAGCACGGTCAGCACATCGTCGCCAAAGGTGATCGGCACGCCGCTGGCGGTCCAGCAGCCGGACATGCCGGAAATGCCGGGCACCACCACGACAGGCGCGCGGCCGGTGATGCGGCTGTGCAGATGCATGAACGAGCCGTAGAGGAACGGGTCGCCCTCGCACAGCACCGCGACGTCGCGACCGTCGTCGACATGGCGCAGCAGCCGCCGCACGCAATCGTCGTAAAAACCCCGCAGCGTCGCGCCATAGGCCGGATCCTCCAGCGCGATCTCGGTGGTGACCGGATATTCCAGCGCCTCCTCGATCACGCCTTCCGTCAGCATGCCCTCGACCACGGCGCGGGCGTTGCCGGGGCGCCCGATTTTCCGGAAATGCGCGACCACGCCGGCGCTGGCGATCAGCCGCGCCGCCTTGACGCTCATCAGTTCCGGATCGCCGGGGCCGAGGCCGATGCCGTAGATGGTGGCGGGCGCACTCATTCGGTTTCACTCGCGACCGCATTGAGGGCGGCGGCGGCCATCGCGCTGCCGCCGCGGCGTCCGCGCACGATCACGCTCGGCAGATGCGCTGCGGCGCGCAGCGCTTCCTTGGATTCGGCGGCGCCGACAAAGCCGACCGGAATGCCGATCACGGCGGCGGGCGGCGCCACCTCCGGCTCCGCCAGGATTTCGAGCAGGCGAAACAGCGCGGTCGGCGCATTGCCGATCACCACCACCGCGCCCGCCAGCCGGTCCCGCCACAATTCCAGCGCCGCCGCGCTGCGGGTGGTGCCGAGTGCCGTGGCCAGCGCCGGCACGCGCGGATCGGACAAGGTGCAGATCACGGCATTGTCGGCGGGCAGCCGCGCCCTGGTAATGCCATGGGCCACCATCTGGGCGTCGCACAGGATCGGCGCGCCCGCGCGCAGCGCGGCCGACGCGGCGGCGCTGAATCCGGCCGTGAACACGATGTCGTCGGCGATCTCGACCATGCCGCTGGCATGGATGATCCGCACCGCGACCTTTTCATCGCCGGGATCGAAGCGCGCAAGCCGCGCTTCGGCGCGGATGATGGCGAAGGAGCGGTGGTAGATGGCGGCGCCGTCGGTCTCATAGGCATGGCTCATGGCAGCGCCCCCGCATCGGCCGGCGCGATCGCATGAATCGCGCTGTTGCGCCGCGTGGTCCAGTAGCCGGCGTCGCGCATCTGCCGAAAGCGCTGGCGCATCACGGCAGCGGCCTCGGGATTGGACTGCTCGATGAAGCGCCGCACCGCCTCGTCGCCAAGCGTCGCGTCGTAATAGAGATCGAAATGATGGCTGGCGACCACGCCGGCCAGATGTGCGAACAGCGCCATCTGGTCGAGGGTCGCGGCGATCTCGGCGGCGCCGCGAAAGCCGTGCCGCATCTGGCCCTTGATCCACTGCGGATTGGCGGCGCGGCCGCGGACCACGCGGGCGACTTCTTCGGTCAACGTCCGCATCCTGGGCGCGTCCGGATTCGCCGTATCGGCGTGGTAGAGCGCGGGCTCAGCGCTGCCGAGCCGGCGCGAAGCGGCGGCGAAGCCGGCTTCATGCGCGGCATAATCCGGCGCCGACAGAACGTCGGTCTCGGGCAGGTCCTGGGCGTGGACAAAGGCGTCGGTTGCGGCGGTGCGCGCCTCCAGCTCCGGACGCGCCGCCGCCCCGTCATCGGCGCCGCCATAGGCAAAGCCGCTGTCGGCAAGCCAGGCTTCGCCGGCAGCCTCCGCGGTGGCCGCCGTGTAGCCGGCGGTCACCGCCTCGACCACGCCGATGCCGTAGTCGCCCGGCGCGGGGCCGAACACCCGCGGACCGGGCGCGCTGCGATAGGGATTTTCCGTTTCCGGTTCGTCGCGCGCGGCGAGCGCCGCCGCCGCCTGCTCGAACATGGCCGGCAAGCCTGCGAACACGTCGCGGAACAGGCCGGAGATCCGCAAGCTGACGTCGATCCGCGGCCGGCCGAGCATTGCCAGCGTGATCACGTCAAACCCGGTGACCCGGTCCGAGGTGGTGTCCCATACCGGTGCCACGCCCATCAGCCGCAGCGCCATCGCGAATTCCTCACCGGCGGTGCGCATGGTCGCCGATCCCCAGAGATCGAGCATGATTTGGCGCGGATAGTCGCCATGGTCCTGCAGATGCCGGGTCAGCAGCGCATCGGCGAGGCGCTCGCCCTGAACGGCGGCGGTGCGGCTCGGCACCGCGCGGCAATCCACGGTGAACAGATTGCGGCCGGTCGGCAGCACATCGCGCCGGCCGCGCCATGGCGAGCCCGCAGGCCCCGGGGCGACATGCCGGCCGTCGAGGGCGGCGAGCAAGGCCGAGCGTTCGCCGGCCGCGCAGGCTGCGAACGGAATTTCGCCCTGACCGGCGTCGGGCGCCAGCGGCACGCGGCCGAAAATGTGCAGGCCGTCGGCCACCAGCGTGTTCTTGACGTCGCAGACGAAACTGTCGAGCCGTACCACGGCCTCGCGCGGCGTCATGGCTTCGGACAGGCCGCTGTCGCGGTCGAGCCCGGATCGGCGCGCCGCCGCGATGATGGCGCCGGCCAGCCGCTCGCGCCGGCGCGGATCGAGCCCTTCGGCGACGGAATATTCGTCGAGCAGCCGCTCGATCGCGTGCAGTCCCGGCGGCGGGTTTGCCGTGCCGAGCGGCGGCGTCATGTGCCCGATGGTGACGGCGCCGAGCCGGCGCTTGGCCGCGGCCGCCTCGCCGGGATTGTTGACGATGAAGGGGTAGATCACCGGGGTCGGACCGAGCAGCGCCTCGGGCCAGCATGACGGCGACAGCGCCACCGATTTTCCCGGCAGCCATTCCAGCGTGCCGTGGGCGCCCATATGGATCAGCGCGTCGCATCTGGCGACATGCCGCAGCCACAGATAGAACGCGACATAAGCATGCCGCGGCGCGCGGCGCGGATCGTGATATTCGGCGGCGCGGTCGGCGCGCCGGCCGCGGTCGGGCTGCAGCGCCACCAACGCGTGGCCGCAACGCACCGCCTTGAAAACGAAATTGCCGTTCGAGATCGCCGGGTCGCTGTCCGGCGCGCCCCATTGCGCGTCGAGGTCGGCGATCAGCGGCGGATCGAGGCCGGCGAGCAGGCCGCGGTAGGTTTCAACGGGCCAGCGAATGGTCTCGACTTTCAGTCGATCGATCAGCGCGGTGCCGTCGGCCGGCGCCTCGATGGCGTAGCCGCGATCGCGCAGCACCTTCAGCATCTCGACGGTGCTCGCGGGCGCATCGAGGCCGACCGCATGCGCCATCTGGTCGTCGCGCCCGGGATAGGCCGACAGCACGATGGCCAGATGCTTGTCGGCCGGTGCGGTTCGCCGCAGCACGATCCAGGCCAGCGCGCGCGCGACAATGGCGGCGATGCGTACTTCATCGCCGCAATGGACAATGCGGGCATAGCCGAGCGCAGGGTCGGCAGCCTCGAGTTTCTTGAACGAGGCGGCCCCGGCGAACAGCCGGCCGTCCAGTTCCGGCAGCACGACATGGATCGCGAGGTCCGAAGGCGACAGCCCGCGGTCGGACTCCGCCCATTGCTCGCGGCTGGAACCGGCCAGCGCCACCTGCAGCACCGGGGCATTGACGGCGTCGAGCGGCGAGCCGGCGTCGCCATCGCCGCGCGCCGAAAACGCCGTGGCGTTGATGATCAGGTCGGGCGCGATCCCGACCAGCCACTGCCGCAGAAAGCCGGCGCTTTCCGGATCCTTCAGGCTGCCGGCAAACAGCCCGACCGGCCTGACGCCGCGGCGGGCGAGTTCGCCGATCAGCCGGTCGACCGGATCGGTGTCGGAGGCGGCGAGAAAGGCGCGATAGAACACCACCGGCACGATCGGCGCGCCGTCGCTCGAAAGATCGAGCTCGGACGGCTCGACCACTCCGGTCCCGGGAACGTAAAAGCCGTGGCGCGGCAGGGCGGTGCGGTCGACCGGCGGCACTGCCGGGAGGCCGGCGGCGAGTGCCAGCTGCGCCAGCGCGGCGCGCGCGGCGTCCGGTCCGCCGCTGTCGCACAGCGTCTTCAGCCGGCGCAAGGTCGACGGCGGCAGGTTCGAGGCGGCATCGAGCCGCGGATCCGGCCGGCCGTCGCCCGGCACGATGGCGAGGGCGATTCCCTTGGCCGCGGCCAGCGCGCTGACCTGCTCGACGCCGTAACGCCAGTATTCGACCCCGCCGAGCAGCCGGATCAGAATCCCGCGCGCTCCCGACAGCGTGTTCTGCAGGTAAAGATCGACCGACAGCGGGTGGGCGAGACGGCGCAGATTGGCCAGCCGCAGGCTCGGCAGCGTGTCGCGGCCGCCGCGCCAGGCGGTCGCGAACGCGCCGAGATCGCTGTCGGCAAACGACAGCACCACGAGGTCGGCGGCGGCCTGGCCGAGATCCTCGGCCGCCGCAGCCTCCTCAAGTCCATGCCGTTCCCGCAGCAGGATGTGCATGCTTCACCCGGTCAGGACCGCGGCGATCGCGTCGCGATCGATGCCGCGCTCGCCGATCACCACGATCCGCGACAGTCGTTGTTCGTCCGACCGCCACGGCCGGTCGAATTGCGCGCGGACCCTGCAGCCCACGCCCTGCACCAAGAGCCGCATCGGCTTGCCGGCGACCGCGACATAGCCCTTGGCGCGCAGGACCTGGTGGTCGCGCGCGATCGTCTCCATTCGCACCACGATCGCCTCGGCGCTGACTTCCGACGGCAGCGTCACCACGAGGGTCTCGAAGTCGTCATGATCATGGGCGTCGTGATCCTCGTGATGGCTCGGCCGCGCGGCGAGATCGTTCTCGGCCGCGGCGCCGAGGCCGAGCACGACGCGCGGATCGATGCGGCCTTCGGTGGCTTCCAGTACCGGAATGCTGCGCGGCGATTCCGCCTGCACGATGCCGCGTGCCCGGGCGAGGCGGTCGGGGTCGACGAGGTCGGCCTTGTTGAGGATCACGATGTCGGCGCAGGCGACCTGGTCCTCGAACACTTCGCCGAGCGGGGTGTCGTGGTCGACGCTGCTGTCGGCAAGCCGCTGCCGCGCGATCGCCGCCAGGTCGGGCGCGAAGCGGCCCGAGGCGACGGCTTCGGCGTCGGCCACCGCGATCACGCCGTCGACCGTGATGCGGGATCGCAGGTCCGGCCAATCGAAGGCTTTCAAGAGCGGTTTCGGCAACGCCAGTCCGGAGGTTTCGATCAGGATGTGGTCGGGCGGCTGCGCCCGCCCCAGCAAGGCGGCGATGGTCGGCACGAAATCGTCGGCCACGGTGCAGCACAGGCAGCCATTGGTCAGTTCGACAATCGCATCTTCGGGGCAATCGGCGTCGGCGCAGCCCTTGAGGATGTCGCCGTCGATGCCGAGATCGCCGAATTCGTTGACCAGGATCGCCAGCCGGCGGCCCTGCGGGTTCTGCATCAGGTGGCGGACCAGCGTGGTCTTTCCGGCGCCGAGAAAGCCGGTGATGATGGTGACGGGCACTTTTTCGATACTCATGCGATCATTCCTGGAGCGATTGCGAATTTCTCATTTCGGTCCGCGGCAACGGTCAATGAAATTTGTCATTCCGGTGCGCTTGTAACGCGCGAAGCGCGGCACCCGCGAGCCCGCAATCCATAACCACCGCAGGGGCTATGGATTCCGGGCCTGCGCTCCGCCGGGCTGTCGCCGGCCGGAGCGCATCCCGGAATGACGAAGAATGGATCATGTCCTCTGCGATTGGTTTCATGGAATCGCTCCCCTAGATCGATGGCGGGATGCGGGCGATCACATTCTTGCGGAAGATCATCGGCCGCTCCCGCCATGGCACCAGGCCGTCGGCGGTGGCGGCATAGCGCGAGGCGCCGGCGAGCAGGTCGTCGACCGCGGCCTCGCCGAGATCGCCATAGACGTAACTCCAGCGTCCCGGGCCGCTGAGGGCGACGCTGCAGCCGCGGTTGCAATTGGACAGGCACTCGGCTTCGACGATGCGAAAGCCGGGCGTTTGGCCATTTCGGCGCAGCGCCTCGACCAGCCCGTCATGCAGCCTTCGGCCGGCGCGCGGCACGGTATCGCGGTCTTCGCCGGCCAGGCAGGTGACGCAGACGTGCAGGGTCGCTGCGGTATCGGAGGAGGTATCGGAGGATGGCGAACCATCCTCGTGGCGAGGAGCGTCCGGTGCAGATGAATCCATGGCAAAGCCCGTCGATGCACGGCGATCGCGCGAGGCGCGATAGCCGGACCTGCGGCGAGCGGACCTGCACTCCGTTCGTCCAACTCTCTCACCCCGGGACGCCCCGTCCGGAATGGCGAAAATGGCAGGCGACGGCAGGTTTCCTGGCTCGCGGGTCATGGCCGGCACCACCTTCCCGGGCAAATCGGCCCAGTGGCATCAGGTGCAGGCTTTCCGCTCACAGTTGCGGGGGCAGCTCCGGCTTCGCTGCAAACAAGGGAACTTGCCTTGTTCGCCGCGCCCGGTATTCCCTCTTAGTCCGGTCCGATGACCAGACACCGTCGGCTAGGGTACTGCATCAGACGGAAACGGGACCAAGTCAATCCCTTCGCGACAGCACGAAGCCGGCAGGTTGCCGGCGGCGCCGCGGTATGATCCTGTCGCCGGCCATGGATCTGGACCGCGGGACATCATGAGCGAGATCGAAAGCGACGAGGCGGCGCGTCACCGCGCCAAGATGGTCAAGCGCAAGCAGGTCCAGGATGCCGAAGAGGCCTCCAAGACCATCGCCAAGGGCCTGCTGATGGTCAACACCGGTCCCGGCAAGGGCAAGTCGACGGCCGCCTTCGGCCTCGCGCTGCGCGCGCTCGGCCATGGCTGGCGCGTCGGCATCGTTCAGTTCATCAAGGGCCGGGCGACCGGCGAGCAGGCCGCGCTGCAGTCGTTCGGCGACCGCGTGGTCTGGCATACCGCCGGCGAGGGGTTTACCTGGGAGACCCAGGACAAGGCGCGCGACATCGCCGCCTGCCAGCGCGCCTGGGGCATCGCGCGCGGCCTGATGGACGATCCCAGCATCAATCTTCTGGTGCTCGACGAGCTCAACATCGCGCTGCGCTACGATTACCTGCCGCTCGACGCGGTGGTGGCGGAGCTCACCGCCCGGCGCGGCGACCTGCATGTCATCGTCACCGGCCGCAACGCCAAGCCGGCGCTGATCGAGGCGGCCGATCTCGTCACCGAGATGGGCGCGGTCAAGCATCATTTTTCCGCCGGCGTGAAGACCCAGGCCGGCATCGAATTCTGATGGCCGCGCGCGCGCTGATGTTCCAGGGGACAGGTTCGGACGTCGGCAAGTCGCTGGTCGTCGCCGGGCTGTGCCGCCTTTTGGCCGACCGCGGCCTGTCGGTGCGTCCCTTCAAGCCGCAGAACATGTCGAACAACGCCGCGGTGACCGCGGACGGCGGCGAGATCGGCCGCGCCCAGGCGCTGCAGGCCCGCGCCGCGCGCACCGCGCCCGTGGTCGACATGAACCCGGTGCTGCTGAAGCCGCAAAGCGAGGTCGGCGCCCAGATCGTGGTGCAGGGCCGGGTGTTCGGCCAGGCCCGCGCCCGCGAGTTCCAGGCGCGCAAGGCCGAGCTGATGCCCCATGTGCTCGACAGTTTTGCAAAACTCCGGGCGCAATGCGACATCGTGCTGGTCGAGGGCGCGGGTTCGGCGTCGGAAGTCAACCTGCGCGCCAACGACATCGCCAATATGGGATTTGCCCGCGCCGCCTTCGTGCCGGTGGTGCTGATCGGCGATATCGATCGCGGCGGGGTGATCGCGAGCCTGTGCGGCACAAAGGCGGTGATCGATCCCGACGACGCGCGACTGATCGAGGGCTTCATCGTCAACAAGATGCGCGGCGATGCCACGCTGTTTGCGGCCGGCATGGCGTTCGTGGCCGAACGCACCGGCTGGGCGCCGCTCGGCCTGGTGCCGCATTTTCGCGACGCCCATCGGCTGCCGGCCGAGGATGTGCTCGGTCTCGAAGCTTCGCCGCGGCGCGCGCCCGATGGCGGCGGGCGCCGCGTTCGCGTCGTGGTGCCGGTGTTGCCGCACATCGCCAATTTCGACGATCTCGATCCGTTGCGGCTGGAGCCCGGCGTCGAGCTGGTGCTGCTGCGCCACGGCGCGCCGCTTCCCGTCGATACCGATCTCGTCATCCTGCCCGGCTCGAAGGCGACGATCGCCGATCTCCTGGCGCTGCGCGGCTTCGGCTGGGACGCCGACATCATCGCCCATGCCCGCCGCGGCGGCCGCGTGCTCGGCCTGTGCGGCGGCTACCAGATGCTCGGAAGCCGCATTGCCGACCCCGACGGGATCGAGGGACCGCCGGGATCGGCCGAAGGCCTCGGCCTGCTCGAAGTCGCCACCGAACTTGGCGGCGACAAGTCGCTGATCGCGGTCCGGGGCCGCAGCGTCGCCGACGACGTCGCGGTGTCGGGCTATGAAATGCATATCGGCCGTACCCTGGGTGCCGGAACCGGGCGCCCGCTGCTGCGGTTCGATGACGGCAGGCCGGATGGCGCGGTCTCCGCCGATGGCAGCGTCGCCGGCTGCTATCTGCACGGCCTGTTTTCCGCCGATGCGCAGCGCGCCGCCTGGCTCGCCAGGCTCGGCGCGCCGCCGAGTTCGCTCGGTTACGAAGTCCTGGTCGAGCAGACCCTCGATGCGCTGGCCAAGCATCTCGAGGCACATATCGACGTCGAGAAATTGCTGGCGCTCGCGCGCTGAGGTGGGTGCTGGCGGCGTTCGTGACTGTGCCCTCTCCCGCAAGGGCAGAGGGCGCAGTCACGAGGGCGGGGCGTACGCCTCAGCCCTCCAGCGCAGACACCAGCAATCCGATCCCTGCCAGCACCGCCAGCGCGCCGCCGAAGGCGACGCGATAGAGCGTCAGCGCGCGGTCGATATCCTCGGCGGTCGCCTCGGCGCGGCCATCGCCCATCCAGTGGTCGTCGACCACCACGCCGCGATAGCTGCGCGGGCCGGCGAGCCGCAGGCCGAGCGCGCCGGCCATCGCGGCTTCCGGCCAGCCGGCATTGGGCGAGCGATGCCGCCGCGCGTCGCGCCGAAACGCCCGCCAGGCCGAGGCTGCGGAGGCGCCCGGCACCACCAGCGCGGCGGCGATGAACATCAGCCCGGTCAGCCGCGCCGCCGGCCAGTTGACGAGATCGTCGAGCCGTGCCGCGGCCCAGCCGAAGGCGCGGTGGCGCTCGGTGAGGTGGCCGATCATGCTGTCGGCGGTGTTGATCGCCTTGTAGGCGATCATCCCGGGCAATCCGCCGAACAGAAACCACAGCGCCGGCGCGGTGACGCCGTCGGAGGCGTTTTCGGCGAGGCTTTCGATGGCGGCGCGGCACACCGCGGCCGCATCCAGCGTCTCGGGATCGCGGCCGACAATGTCGGCGATGCGGCGCCGGCCGCCGGCGAGCCCGTCGGCGCGCAAAGCGGCGGCGACCGCGCGCACATGCTGATCGAGACTGCCGAAGGCGATCAGCACGGCGACGACCACGATGACGACGGCCAGGCCGAGATAGCGACCGCGTGAAACGGCCTCGAGCCCGATGCCGGCGCCGAGGCTCGCGGCAAGCAGCAGCAGCACGGTGGCGATGCCGGCGGCGCGGCGCCGCGCCAACGACATCTCCGGCCGGTTGAGCCGGGAATCCATCGCCTCGATCAGGGCGCCGATCCACGACACCGGATGACCGATTGCGCGAAACAGCGGCGCGGGATAGGCCAGCACGGCTTCGATGCCGAAGGCTGCGATCAGGATCAGGATGCGGTCGGGCAGATCGGACATGGATGGCACTATGCGCCTGGGTGATGAAATCGGGCAGACGGCGGCGGACTTGCGGATACACGGCGGCCGGATCGACGTGGCGGCCTTACTCTATCCGGCGGCGCCGCGTCCCTGGATCGATCTGTCGACCGGGATCAATCCGGTCGCCTGGCCGGTCCCGCCAATTCCGCCGGCGCGCTATCAGCGCCTGCCGCTGGCGCGCGACATCGCCGACATGATTGAGGCGGCCGCCGCGGCCTATGGGCGGCCGGCAAATGCCGCGATCCTGCCGGTTCCCGGCAGCGAGCTGGCGCTCCGGCTGTTGCCGCGCCTGCTCGGTGCCGGCCGCGTCGGCATCCTGACGCCGACCTATGGTTCGCACCAGGCGGCCTGGCGCGACGCCGGCGCCGAGGTGCATGAACGCGCAGCGCTGCCGGATCCGGCGCGGCGCGAGTTCGACACCCTGGTCGTGGTCAATCCGAACAATCCGGATGGCCGCGTGCTGCCGCGCGCCGAACTCGCCGCCTTCGCACCGGCCTGGACCGCGACCGGGCGGCGGCTGATCGTCGACGAAGCCTTTGCCGATGTGCGGGCCGATCTGTCGATGCTGGCGCTGCCCGAGCTGCCCGCCGGCACCGTGGTGCTGCGCTCGCTCGGCAAATTTTTCGGCCTCGCCGGGCTGCGCGTCGGTTTTGTCGTCGCCACCGAGCCGGATGCGTCGGCCTGGCGCCGGCTGTTCGGCGACTGGCCGGTGTCCGGTCCGGCCTGCGAGATCGCCGCCCTGGCGCTGCGCGACACCGCATGGATCGCGGCGACACGCCTGCGCCTCGCCGCCGACCGGACCCGGCTCGACGCCATGCTCGGCGGTGCCGGCCTGAAGCTGATGGGCGGCACCGATCTGTTCGGCCTGTTCGAAGCCAAGGATGGATTCGATTTGCTCGGCCATTTCGCCCGCGCCGGGATTTTGGTCAGGGGTTTTGCCGCCGCGCCAACGCATTACCGGTTCGGACTGCCGGCCGACGAGGCCGCCTGGCGGCGGCTCGAAGCCGCCTGCGACACATTGCCGGCCTGACGGTGCGGCGCGCCGCGCGCCCGCGTCGATGCGGCCGATCAGGTCATGTCCCGGCATGCCGCGCGGCCTCCTCGCCGGCGAGGCGTCCGAACACGGTCGAGAGCGCGACGCCGAGACCGGCGAGATAGCCGCAGCCCAGCACATTCGCCGCCATGATCATGCCGGCCGCGAACACGTGGCGCACGGGCCTGCCGTCGCTGCCCAGGACCCGCATGTGATCATCGACCGCCACGCCGAAATGCGTGAAGGTTATTCCCGGCCGCATCGGATAGGCGGCGAACGGCGGCACCGTGAGCGGGAGCGCGCCGCGCGATTTCGCTGGCGCGAGGCCTGCGGTGCCGCGCTCCCTCGGCGGGCGGTCGTCGGCCGCATCGGTCGCCGCATTGTAATCGCGCAAGGTGGCTTGCAGCGCCGCCGGATCCAGCCCGAGCGATGCGGCGAGGCCGGCGATGGTGTCGGCGCGGATCGGCGGCAGCGCCGTCGGCGGGGCGCGGCCGAGGCCTGCGGCATCCAGGACCAGATAGGCGACCTGATCCGGACGATCGGCGATGCGCGCGCCCCATTGTGCATAATGCGTCTTGCGCGCTTCCTCGCCTTCGTCGTGAAATCGCCTTCCGTCGCGGTCGACCACGATGCCCTGCGGGATCGCGGTGATGCGGGTGACGATGCCGCCGTCGAATTTCGGTCCGCGGGCGTCGACCGCGACCAGGTGGCAGCGCGCGGGATCGCCGACCGGCCGGATGCCGGCGTCGAGCAGCAGGCGCAATACCCTGCCGGTGACATAGGGCGAGCCGCGGACCATGAAATTACCGGCGGCGGCGCCGAAATCCCGGCGCAGCCAGTCGAGGTCGGCCTGATGGCCGCCGCTGCACAGCACCATGGTTTTCGCCGTGACGCGCTCGATGTTGCCGTGATGCGCGATGTCGGCTTCGCAATCCCGATCGTCGGCGAAGCGCAGCGCCACCACGTCGCTGTCGTAGCCGATTGCGACGCCGAGTCGGGCCGCGGTGGCGTAGAGCGCGTTGATCATCGCCTTGCCGCCGCCGAGAAAGAAGGCGGTGCGCCGCGAATAGGGCATCGCGCCGCCGGCCGGATCCTGCAGCCGCACGCCGTTGTCGACGAGCCAGGCCGCGATGCCGGCGGAGCCGCGGATCAATCGCCGCGCCAGCGCCTCGTCGGTGGCGCCGGCGGTGACCCGAACCAGGTCCTCGAAGAAGGTGTCCTCGTCATAGGCGTCGGGCACGTACCATTGCGGGCGCTCATGCATCAGGCGGAAATTGCGGGCATGGCGGGTGTTGCCGCCGCGCAGGCTGGCCGGCGCCTGCTCGACCAGGCGCACCGAGGCGCCGCCACGCCGTGCCGCGATCGCGGCACACAGCCCCGCGCTGCCGCCACCGACCACCAGAACGTCCAAGCGCTGCGCGGCCGCCTCGCTCATGATCGCGTTCGGTGGATCATGTTCGTTTCCGTTCACCGACATGAGATCGGTCAACTCATAGGAAGGCCGGCCGCGCATTGTCAACCGCGCGGCGCCTTTGCGACCTGACCTGCGCCTGGCAATCGGGCCGCCCGGCGCTTGCGCGGCGCCGCCCATCATGCTCTCGTGGTTGGCGTCCTTCGGTGCCTCGCGAGAGGTGAAACGGGAATGCGGCAGTGCGAGCGATCGCGCGAAGCCGCGGCTGCCCCCGCAACTGTAGGCGGATGGTCCTCGATCAACGATGCCACTGCACGCCGCCAAGCGGGTTCGGGAAGGCGATCGAGGTATCCGCGAGCCAGGAGACCGGCCGGAAGACACGGAATCAACTCATTCGACGGCGGGTCGAAGAGAGGAGCTGCCTATGATGAAACGCAAGACCTTTCGATGGTTACGAAGCCAGCGCTTCTCATGCCAGCGCAGGGCGATCGCTTATGAAATTTTCCATGCCATCCGCGCGCGCGAAGTTTTCCGATTTTGGATTGCGTTTCAACGAATCGTCCCACCGAACGCAGGGACCCATACCGCGAGGAATCTCGTTTCGGCACTGCGACAGATGCTTTTTTTCCTTTTGAGGCCAGGGCTGATGGATCCCTGCGTTCGCAGGGACGACCCGCCGGGAGTTCGAGCGAGGCCACGATTCCGCAATATCTGGATCAATTCAGCCGGATGCGTCTCCGCTTTCCTGGAGGGGAAGGGCAAGGGTCTCATCGTTCCATCTCCTTGTCATCTCCTCCGCGTTTCGCCCTTCATCCAATCGAGCACACCGCATGCAAACCAATGCCTCGTCCACTTCATGGAATGAACAGCCGATCGAACCGATCGATCATGCGCTCGAGCCGCAGTTTCGTGCGCGAATTGACGGCAAGGCAAAACCGCTCGGCTCGCTCGGCGGCCTCGAGGATCTCGCGGTCCAGCTCGGCCTGATCTGGCATCCGCTGGAGCCGCGCACCGGGCGCGCCGCGGTGTTCGTGTTTGCCGCCGACCATGGCATCACCGCCGCGGGCGTTTCGCTGTATCCGTCCAGCGTCACCGGCGCGATGGTCGCGACCTATCTGGCCGGCAGGGCCGGCGTCAATGCGCTGGCCAGGGCCTGCAATGTCGAGGTGCAGGTGATTGACGCCGGCGTCGATGCCGAGATTCCAGCGCATCCCGGCCTGATCGATGCCAAGATCAGGCGCGGCAGCCGCAACGCCGCGCGCGAATCCGCGCTCACCGTTGCGGAAGCCGAAGCCGCCCTGGCGCGCGGAGCTGGAATCGTCACCGAGGCGATCGATGCCGGCATCGACGTGGTCGCGATCGGCGAGATGGGCATCGGCAACACCACGTCGGCGGCGCTGTTGATGCACCGGCTGGCGCCGGCACCGTTGGCCGACTGCATCGGCGCCGGGGCCGGCCTCGATGCCGCCGGGATCGCGCGCAAGCTGGCGGTCGCCGGGCAGGCCGCCGCGCGCAGCGCCGCGACATCGCCGCTCGAGGTGCTGGCCGAATTCGGCGGCTACGAGATCGCGATGATGGCCGGCGCGGTGCTCGGCAGCGCCGCGCGGCGCCGGCCGGTGATCATCGACGGCTTCATCGCCACCGCGGCGGCGCTGGTCGCGGTACGGTTAAGTCCCGCGGCGCGCGGCTATTGCGTGTTTTCGCATCGCTCCGCCGAGCGCGGTCACAGCGTGCTGCTGCAGACCCTCGAAGCCAGACCCTGTCTCGATCTCGGGCTGCGGCTCGGCGAGGGCACCGGGGCGGTGATGGCGGTGCCGCTGCTGCGGGCGGCGTCCGGCATCCTGACCGAGATGGCCGATCTTTCCGACGTGCTGGCCGGCACCTTGCAGCCGCTTCCGCAGGGTCCCGGGCATGGCTGACCTGATCTTCCTCACCGGACCGGTACGCAGCGGCAAGAGCCGCCGCGCGGTCGAGATCGCGCGCGGCTGGGGCGAGGCGGTGGTGTTCGTGGCAACCTATCGTTCCGACCCAAGCGACGCCGAAATGGCCGAGCGGGTGCGGCTGCACCGCGCCGAGCGCGGCGCGGCGTGGCGCACCCTGGAGGCGCCCGCCGACATCGCGCAGGCCCTCGCGGCGTTGCGGCCGCAGCCGTCCGGCGCCGTCGTCGACAGCCTGGTGCTGTGGCTGGCCGACCGCCTCGACCAGGACGATGCCGGCCTGATGGCGGCGTGGCAGCGTCAGCTCGACGGCTTTCGCGCCGCGCCGCATCCGGTCATCGTGGTCGGCGACGAGATCGGCTGGAGCCCGGTGCCGATGGAGGGGGCGTTGCGCCGGTTTCGCGACCTGGCCGGGCTGCTCGGGCAGCGCACCGCGGCGCAGGCCTCGGAAGCCTGGCTGATGGTCGCCGGCTGCGGCGTGCGGCTGAAATGACCGTGCGGAGAGAATCGCAGTCTTTGCTCCGCAATCCGCAACGATTGGGACCATAGCATGGGCAACGAAACGCCGTCGCGGATGGTTGAGCAGCTCAAGGACTGGTGCGACGATATCGTCGTCGCGACCGCGCTGCTGACGCGGGTGCCGATGCCCGTTGCGGACGGCGCGCAGGCGCTGGTGCGCGCGCAGCGCGCCTTCCCGCTGGTCGGCGGGGTGATCGGCCTGGTCATCGGGCTGGTCGACCTGGCCTTGCTGAAGATCAACGTTCCGGCGCTGGCCGCGGCCGCACTTGCACTCGGCGCCGCGGCTGCCCTGACCGGCGCGCTGCACGAGGACGGCCTCGCCGACGTCGGCGACGGTTTTGGCGGCGGCAAGGATCGGACCGCGAAACTTGCGATCATGCGCGACAGCCGGCTCGGCACCTATGGCGCGCTGGTGCTGCTGGTCGGCTTTGCGGCAAGGATCTCGGCGCTGGCCAGCCTGCCTGTGGCCGCCGTCGTCCCTGGCCTGGTGGCGGCGCACGCGCTGGCACGGGCGACGATGCCGGTGCTGGCGGCGGCCCTGCCGTTCGCCCGCGACGACGGACTTGGCAGATCGGCCGGACGGCCCGATCCCGCCACCGCAGCCATGGCCGTGCTCATCGCCGCCGTGATCGCGCTGTTGTGCCTGCCGGCGAAGGCGGCGCTGCTCGCCGCGGCGATCGCGGCGGCGGCAGCCGCAGCGGTGGCGTTGCTGGCGGTTCGGCAGATCGGCGGCGTCACCGGCGACGTGTTCGGCGCCGCCGAGCAGGTGGCGGAAACCGCCGTGTTGGTCGCGCTCGCGGCGGCGCTGGCGTGAGCGCCGTGATGAGCGAGCGCAACCGTCTGTGGCTGGTCCGGCACGCGCCGGTAGCCGGACCATGCGGCGTCATCCACGATTTCGACGCGCCCGCCGACACCGGCGACACCGCGGCTCTGGCCGCGCTGCGGGCGAAATTGCCCGCTGCGGCTTCGGCCTTCGCCAGTCCCAGCGTGCGGACGCTGGCGACCGCGGCGGCGCTGGGCTTGCGGGCGCAGCCGGAGGCGAATTTTCGCGAGCAGGATTTCGGCGACTGGACCGGACGCCGTCATGACGATCTCGCGTGCGAGCCCGGTACCGCCTATGGCGATTTCTGGCGCGCGCCCGCTACCGCCAGGCCGCCGGGCGGTGAAAGCTTTGCCGGGCAGGTCGGCCGCGTGCGCGTCGGCCTCGATGCGCTGCCGCCCGGCGATGCCGTGCTGGTGGTGCATTCCGGCACGGTGCGGGCGGCGCTCTCGATCGCGCTGCAGATCGCGCCGGAACCGGCGCTGCGCTTTGTCATCGATCCCCTGTCGCTGACCCGGATCGATCGGCTGACCGACGGCTGGCGCGTCGTCTGCGTCAATGTCTTATGGTCTGGTGGATGAACTACAGCGGCTATCGGGAGGGACAGATGCGAAAGATCTTCGTCATCGGCATCGGCGTCGGCGATCCCGATCACCTGACCGTCCAGGCGATCAAGGCGCTCAACCAGGTCGACGTGTTCTTCATTCCCGACAAGGGCGCCGAGAAGGCCGCCTTGCGCGAGCTGCGGACCACGATCTGCGAGCGCTTCATCGAGCGCAGCGATTACCGCAGCATCGATGTGGAGATTCCGCAGCGCGCAGCCGGCGGCGATTATCTCGCCGGGGTCGACGCCTGGCACGGCCGGCTTGCCGATATCTACGCAGGACTGTTCGAGCACGAGCTTGCGGAGGACGAAGTCGGCGGCCTGCTGGTGTGGGGGGATCCGGCGATCTACGACAGCACGCTGCGGATCATCGAACGGGTGCGCGCCGGCGGCCTGGCCGTGGAGTTTCAGGTGATCCCGGGCATCAGCAGCGTGCAGGTGCTGGCGGCGAAACATCGCATTGCCTTGAACCGGATCGGCGAAAGTGTGCTGCTCACCACCGGACGCAAGCTCGCCGAGGGATTTCCGGGCGGATTCGGCAGCGTGGTGGTGCTGCTCGACGGCGCGCAGGGTTTTGCCGGCCTCGACGAACCCGACCTCGAAATCTTCTGGGGCGCCTATCTCGGCACCGAACACGAAATCCTGCTGTCGGGAAAACTCGCCGACGTGAGCGACGAGATCGAGGCGGTGCGCCGCCGCGCCCGCGCCCAGCATGGCTGGATCATGGACACCTATCTGCTGCGCAGGTCGGAGCCCGGCCGCTGACCCGTGGAGCGAAATGAAAACGACCCCATGGGAAACGACCCATCGTCATTCCGGGATGCGCTCTGGCCGGCGATAGCCGGCTGGCGTGCAGGCCCGGAACGACAATTAAAACGGCTGAGCCGGGCCGCGCCGGCAGCTCCAACCGGCCGAAGCCGTGATTGCAATCGACGTGTCGGGCGGCCATGCTGGCGCCGGCGATGAAAGAGAAGATGATGGAACCCGGGGATATCCAGGCCGATGCGGAATTTTCCGCGGCCGAGCGCGATGCGGTCTACCGCTGCATCTTCAACCGCCGCGATGTGCGCGGGCAGTTCCTGCCCGATCCGATCCCCGATGCGGTGCTGGCGCGGCTGCTCCAGGCGGCGCATCACGCGCCGTCGGTCGGTTTCATGCAGCCCTGGGATTTCATCGTGGTGCGGGATGCCGCCGTCAGGCAAAAGGTGCGGGACGCGTTTCAGTCCGCCAATCTGGAAGCGGCCCAAATGTTCGAGGACGAAAAGCAGAAGACCTACCGCCGGCTCAAGCTCGAGGGCATCGTCGAGGCGCCGATCGGGATCTGCATCACCTGCGATCGCAGCCGCAGCGGCGCGGTCGGGCTCGGGCGAACCCACCAGACCGACATGGACCTCTACAGCGCGGTCTGCGCGGTGCAGAATCTCTGGCTCGCCGCCCGCGTGGAAAATATCGGCGTCGGCTGGGTCAGCATCATCCGGCACGACGATTTGCGCGCAGCCCTCGGCATCCCCGCGTCGATCCAGCCGATCGCCTATCTCTGCGTCGGCTATGTCTCGCATTTCCTGCAGAAGCCGGAACTGGAGACCGCCGGCTGGCTGCCGCGGATGCCCTTGTCGGACGTGGTGTGGGTCGATCGCTGGCACGGCCGCGACACGACGGACCCGCTGCTCGATTGCCTTTGATCGCATGCCTATGACCCGATCCAACCTGCCGCTCGATGCCGACCGCCTGTGGGATGACGTGATGGCGCTGGCCGCGATCACCGACCCCGCGCGGCCCTATACGCGGCGCTCCTTTACCGCGCTGTTCCTGGAAGGACGCGCGCTGCTGGCGCAACGGTTTGCGGATGCCGGATTGACGACAAGGATCGATACCGCCGGCAATCTGATCGGCCGCCTCGACGGCGCCGACCCCGCGCTCGGGGTGATCGCGATCGGGTCGCACAGCGACACCGTGCCGTCGGGCGGGCGTTTTGACGGCATCGCCGGCGTGGCGACCGGGCTGGAGATCGCGCGCGCGTTGCGCGATTCCGGCGTCCCTCTCGCCCACAGCCTTGAAATCATCGACTTCCTGGCCGAGGAACCCAGCGAATACGGACTGTCCTGCGTCGGCAGCCGCGGCATGACCGGATCGCTGGACGAGGCCATGCTCGATCTGACCGAACCCGGCGGCGAGACGCTGCGTGACGCGCTGCGCCGCGTCGGCGGCGATCCGCTCCGGCTCGGCGAGGCGACGCGCAGCGACATCAGCGCATTCCTGGAACTCCATATCGAGCAGGGCATCGTGCTGGAATCCCGCGCGCTGGATGTCGGCATCGTCACTTCGATCGTCGGCATCCGCCGCATCGAGATCGTGTTCCAGGGCGAGGCCGATCATGCCGGCACCACGCCGATCGACCTGCGCCACGACGCGCTGGTCGCAGCCGCGGCCACCGTCACATCGGTGCGCCGGGCGGCCGAACGGCTGGCGGCCGAGGGGCCGGGTTATTTCGTTGCCACCGTCGGCATCCTCACGGTCGATCCCGCGGCATCGAATATCGTGCCCGGCCGCTGCCGCCTGATCGTCGACGCGCGGGCGACCGATCCGCAGCTGACGCGGCGCTTCGTGGCGATCCTCGAGGCGGAAAGTGCTGATCATGCCGCGGCGGCCCGGGTGACGCGCGCATCGTTTGCGACCTTGTCCGACGGACCGCCGGTCGCCTGCGACGAGCATCTGCGGTCGGCCTTGCGGCAGGGCGCCGATGAGCTCGGGCTCGCCGCGATGGACCTGCCGAGCGGCGCCGGACACGATGCCGCCTTCATGGGCCGCATCGCGCGGTCCGCCATGGTGTTCGTGCCGTGCCGCGCCGGCAAGAGCCACGCGCCGGAGGAATGGGCGGACCGCGAAGCGCTGGCGGCGGGAGCCGCCGTGATCTACCAGGCGGTCAGGACTCTCGATCGTTCATTGGCGCAGGACGCGGGCGTTGGAGCGGCATGATTGCACGTCGCCGGTTGGGCTCTGACGCCCGGCCTCAATCCTCGTAGCTGTCGATCACGGTATCGGCGATGGCGCGTTTGGTGATGACGCCGACGATGTCGCTGGTCCGCGGCCGGTGGGCGCCGCTGAACACGATCGCCGCACCCGAGCGATGGCGTTTCAGCCTGGCGAACACCAGGCTCAACAGGTCGACGTCGCGGCAGATCACGGCGCGCGGTTCGACAAAGCCTTCGACCAGAAGGTTCGGATTGGTCTGCGACGCCCGCCACAGCCCCGAGCGCGGCGGAATCAGGCCGACGATGCGGCCGTCGCGTTCGACGATGATGGCGCGCACGTCGTCGGTGTCTTCGGCGCTGATGGCCTGCTTCAGGGTGGTGCCGGCCTGGGCGAGGATGAAGCGCCGTTCCATGATGTCCTGGGCCTGCCGCACCAGATAGAGATTGATGTGCCGCTCCTTGGGGATGCGGTGGCCGCGATGGCGCAGCTTGATGGTGTAGATGGTCTCGCCGATCAGCGCCCGCCTTATGCCGGCGGCGACCGCGACCCCGACGATGACCGGAACGATGATGGCGTAGTCGCGCGTCATCTCGAACACCATGACGATGGCGGTCATGACGCCGCCGGTTCCGGCGCCGACCATCGCCGCCATGCCGACGATCGCGGCCGACGGAAGCGTCAGGCCGGCATGCGGAAGCACGATGCCGACGACCGACGCGAAAGCCGCGCCCAGCGTGGCGCCGAGATAGAGCGACGGCGAGAAGATGCCGCCGGAGGCGCCGCAGCCGAGGCTGATCGTGGTGGCGAGCAGTTTCAGCACGAACAGCAGGGCCAGCAGCCCGGCGCCGGTCATCTTTTCGTCGAGCACCGACTGGATCACGCCATAGCCGACGCCGTCGACATAGGGATGGCCGAAGGCGTGGATGAGGCCGACCATCATCAGGCCGATGACGGCCATCCCGACCATGTTCTGGGTGTAGGAATTTCCCGGCAGTTTCGGAAATCCATCCTCCATCACCACCAGCAGGCGAATGAAGGCCCAGGAGGCGATGCCGCACAGGATTCCGAGCAGCACGAAGGCCAGCGCCTCCTGCAGGCCGAGCGACGGCGCCAGCAACTGCTGGAGCTTGGGGACGACGAAGGCCGGATCGGGCCCGATCAGGATCCGGCCGATGGTGGTGGCGGCGCCGGTAGCGATCACGACCGGGAGAAAGGTGCGGTTCGACACTTCCGGCAGCAGGATTTCCAGCGCGAACAGCACGCCGCCGAGCGGGGTGTTGAAGGTCGCGGCAATCCCGGCGCCGGCGCCGGCGGACAACAGGGTGATCTTCTGGCTGGTCGACAGCCGGATCGCCTGCGAGAACGCCGAACCCAGCGCCGCGCCGATCTGGATGATCGGACCTTCGCGGCCGACCGCCGCCCCGCTGCCGATCGACAGCGCCGACGCCAGCGACTTGATGATCGCCACCTGGCCGCGGATGTTGCCGCGCTTGTAGAACACCGCGTCCATCACCTCGGGGACGCCGTGGCCCTTGGCCTCGGGCGCGAAGCGCTGCACCAGAAACACCACCACGAGGCCGCCGAGCACGGGCGACAGCCATACCCAGTCGCCGAACCGGCTCGGCCCTTCGCTGACATTGGCGTCGTACCAGACGCTCAGCGTGCCGTTGTAGAAGGCGTTGTGGAACAGCCCGATCAGCATGCGCAGCGCGACGGCGCCGCAGCCGGTCATGACGCCTACCAGCAGCGCCAGGCCGCAGAGAACCAGGAGATTGACCCGTCGTTCCTCGTCGCGCGCCGGTGGGCCGCTGCTGGCGACGGGCTGAACGGCAAGCTTGGACGGGGAGAACGGGGCTGAGGACATGTCGGGCACGCGGGAGCGAGGAACGGATCACCCCAATCGACACGAAGTGCCAATGAAATCAATGGGTAATTTGACCGATTTTGGTCTAGAAGCGGCTTGCCTCAACCACGCGGTCGCGCCGCCGCGCGCACGCCGCATTTTGCCGGGACCCACCGACCATGACTGACTTGCACGGCGTCTTTCCCTATCTGGTCTCGCCGGTCGATGCCGACGGCAGGATCCGCAGCGCCGTGCTCGGCCGGCTCTGCGACGATCTCGTCGCCGCCGGCGTGCACGGGCTGACGCCGCTCGGCTCGACCGGCGAGTTCGCCTATCTGAACAACGTCCAGCGCGAGGCGGTGGTGCGGACCAGCATCGAGGCCGCCGGCGGACGCGTCCCGGTGATCGCCGGCGTCGCCTCGACCTCGACGCTGGACGCGGTGGCGCAGGCCAAGTCGTATCAAAGGCTCGGCGCCGACGGCATCCTGGCGATCCTGGAAGCGTATTTTCCGCTTACCGAGGCGCAGGTCGAAAGCTATTTCCGCGCCATCGCCGACGCGGTCGACATTCCCGTGGTGATCTACACCAATCCGCAATTCCAGCGCTCCGACCTCACGCTCGAAAGCATCGCGCGGCTCGCCGCCCATCCGCGGATCGGCTACATCAAGGACGCCTCCACCAATACCGGGCGGCTGCTGTCGATCATCAACCGCTGCGGCGACAGCCTGAAGGTGTTCTCGGCGTCGGCGCATATTCCGGCGGCGGTGATGCTGATCGGCGGGGTCGGCTGGATGGCCGGCCCGGCCTGCCTGGTGCCGCGGCAGAGCGTCGAGCTCTACGATCTCTGCAGGGCCGCGCGCTGGGACGATGCGCTGGCATTGCAGCGGCGGCTGTGGCGCCTCAACGAGGCGTTTGCACGCTACAACCTTGCGGCCTGCATCAAGGCGGGTTTGGCGATCCAGGGCTACGAAGTCGGCGATCCCGTCGCGCCGCAGGCGCCGCTGACCACAGGCGAGCGCAAGGCGGTCGAAACGGTGCTGCGGGATCTCGGCTGACGGAGGCGCGTTCTCGCTGAGGCCGTGCGCTGTAACGTCGGGCCACCAACAAACGGTGAGTCTGCCGGGCGGCTTAAAAGTCGCTGGTTGCCGAAGCAAGCCCTGCAAATCGCGAGCGCGCTTTGCCGGTTGAAGTCCATGGATGAGCGCAGCCGCCGCAACCCGGCGTATCCAGTTCCACTGAGTTTCCATTCCGCGCCCATCGTTCGCGTGACGACACACGGTTGGCGAATTCAGTTCCGCTGGAACAAGCACGCTTCGGCGGAAGCGTCGTCTCGTCACTGTCGTCAAGGAAAAACCCTCCGCCGATCAGGAACGTTCACACCGCTGCACCGTTGGCCAAGCACCCCCCATCAAAAGAGGTTTGGCGATGTATCACCACGTAAAGAAACTGATGTTCACCGTTCGCGTCGATGAACCGGATCCACGTTTCGGCAACATGCTGCTCGAACAATTCGGTGGAGCAAATGGCGAGCTTGCCGCTGCGATGCAATATTCCATTCAGGGCCTCAATTGTGAAGATCCGGACCGCAAGGATCTCCTGATGGATATCGGAACCGAAGAGCTCAGCCATCTCGAGGTCGTGGGATCCCTGGCACGCCTGCATTTGAAGCCGTCCAAATTCGACCGCGAGGCTGCGGAGACCGATCCCCTCATCGCCATCGCCGGCGGCGGCGGCGTCAGCCTGTTCAACTCGCAGGGCAGTGCCTGGACGGCCGATTATCTCAAGATAACCGGCGAGCTCGACGTGGATCTGCGCAGCAATATTGCGGCCGAAGCCCGCGCCAAGATTGTCTATGAACGGCTGATCAATTTCTGCGATGACGCCGGCACAAAGGACGCATTGCAGTTCCTGATGACGCGTGAAATCACCCATATGAAGGCTTTCGCGCTCGCGCTCGAAAGCATGGGCAAGCCGGCCTTCAGTATCGGCCGCATTGCGCCGACGCCCGGCCTGGTGAACCAGTTCTTCAACGATTTAACCGGAACCGGCGATGAGGGCGAGATCGACACCCGCGGCCCGTGGAACCAGGGCGGCGATTGGGTCTTCACGGAATCCCCCGCGCTTCAGGGCGCCGATCCGGCCGCAACCCCCTCGATCGTGGCCGAGAGCTCGCCGATGGACGCTCCGGCCGGCTTCGACGAGCTTCTGATCGATCAGCTGCGCGACATCCTGCATGCGGAAAAACAGCTGATGAAGGCCTTGCCGAAGATGGCGGAGGCGGCGCGTTTCGATCGCTTGAGGGAACTCTTCGAAATCCACCTCGCCGAGACCGAAGACCAGGTCGAGCGCCTCAATGAATGTTTCGAGTTGCTTGGAAAGTCGGCGCGCGCGAAGCCTTGCAAGGGAATGCAGGGTCTGGTCGAAGAAGGCCAGGAAGTGATCGAGGAAAGTTCCGAAAAGGACGATGCCGCCGCGGATCTGGCGCTGATCGGCGCCGCCCAGAGGGTCGAACATTACGAAATATCTGGCTATACGACCGCCCGCAATCTTGCGCAGCAGTTGCGTCACAGCGCGGTGGTGGCGCTGCTTTCGAAATCGCTGGCCGAAGAAGAGAACGCCGATCAGTTGCTCAATCAGGTGGCGCGTTCGCTCATGTCGGTCGCCAAAATGCCGGACGCCATCGAGCAGGCCGCTTACGAGACCGAGCCGGCCGCGGAGTAGACCGCTGCGACCTGCGACCATGACACGACGTGCCGCCACGCGCGGTCCGTCGTGTTACGCTGAGCCGGTTCTCACCGGCTGCGGCTGACGAAGTCGCGAATGCGCGCTACACCACCACGCTGAGCCGCTTGGCCGCGCGGGTGATGCCGGTGTAGAGCCATCTGGCGCGGCTGTCCTGGAACGCGAAGCTCTCGTCGAACAGCACCACGTCGTCCCATTGCGAGCCCTGCGACTTGTGCACCGTGAGCACGTAGCCGTAGTCGAACTCGTCGTAGGGCTTGCGCTGTTCCCACGGGATGGTCTCGATGGCGCCGCCGAAGCAGTCGCCGCGCACCGAGACCTTGGTCACCTTGTGGCCGAAATCCTCGTCCGGCGACAGCCGCATGGTGATGATGCTGGATTTCGATTGCGCGCGCGACTTCACCCGCCACAGCCCGCCGTTGAACAGGCCCTTCTTGCGGTTGTTGCGCAGGCAGACCAGCTTGTCGCCGGCGACCGGCAGCGGATCCTCGATGTTCTGCTTCTGCCGCACCCGCATGTTGTAGGCACGCCGCGTATTGTTGCGCCCGACCAGCACCTGGTCGGCGCCCATCACCCGGTCCGGATCGAGCTCGGTGCGCGATACCACCTCGCTTTCGCCGTAGCGGCCGATGTCGAGTTCGCGGCCCTCGCGCACGTCCATCGACATCCGCACGATCGGATCGTCCTGGGCCTGGCGGTGCACTTCGGTCAGCATCGCGTCGGGCTCGCAATCGGTGAAGAAGCCGCCGCCCTGGATCGGCGGCAGCTGCGCGGGGTCGCCGAGCACCAAGAGCGGGCACTCGAACGACATCAGGTCGCGGCCGAGTTCGGCGTCCACCATCGAGCATTCGTCGATCACGATCAGTTTCGCCTTGGACGCCGGCGCGTCGTCCCACAATTCGAAACTCGGCTGCTCGACGCCGGATTCGCGGGCGCGGTAGATCAGCGAGTGGATCGTCGAGGCGTTGTCGCAGCCCTTGTTGCGCATCACCAGCGCCGCCTTGCCGGTGAAGGCGGCGAATTTCACCTCGCCGTCGACGCCGTCGGCGATGTGCCGCGCCAGCGTGGTCTTGCCGGTGCCGGCATAGCCGAACAGCCGGAATACCGGCGGCGTGCCGTTCTTCCCGGGCCTGGCCTTCAGCCAGTCGGCAACGGCCTTCAGCGCGGAATTCTGGTGCGGCGTAAAGGTGGGCATGGGATCTCGGCGGCAGGCGGAGCGGACAGGGCGACCGCGACTCAACCCGGGGCAAAACTAACCATTCGTGCGCTCAACACAAGCCGCCTTCCGTGGCGCGGAATTGACCCAAGGAAATGATCCAAGCAAATGACCAAGGCTGGACTCGGCCCTGGCCCGGAATAGACTGGGCGCAACAACAAGCCGGTCGCGGGAGAGACGTCATGAAATTCGGCATCTTCTACGAGCTGCAGTTGCCGCGTCCCTGGGAAGCCGGCGGCGAGCTCAAGCTCTACCAGGACGCGCTGACCCAATTGGAGATCGCGGACCGCTGCGGCTACGACCATGCATGGGTGGTGGAACATCATTTCCTGGAAGAATATTCGCATTCGCCGTCGCCGGAATCGTTCCTTGCCGCCGCCAGCCAGCGCACCGGCAAGATCCGGCTCGGCCACGGCATCTTCCAGCTCACCACCAATCATCCGGCGCGCGTCGCCGAGCGCATCGCGGTGCTCGATCTCCTGAGCAACGGCCGCTGCGAATTCGGCATGGGCGAGAGCGCCTCGATCACCGAACTCACCCCGTTCGGCCGCGACATGGAAACCAAGAAGGAGGTGTTCGAGGAAGCGGTCCGGGCCATCTTCCCGATGTTCAGGGACGGCGGCAGCGAGCACCATGGCAGGTATTTCGACATTCCGCTGCGCAATGTGGTGCCGAAGCCGGTGCAGAAGCCGCATCCGCCATTGTGGATGGCGTGTTCGCAGCTACCGACCATCGAGCGCGCCGGACGCCACGGCTTCGGCGCGCTCGGCTTCCAGTTCGTCAGCGCCGACGCCGCGCATGCCTGGGTGCACGCCTATTACAACGCCATCACCCGGCGGCTGAACAAGCTCGCGGACTACCAGATCAATCCGAACATGGCGCTGGTGTCGTTCTTCATGTGCGCCAGGACCGACGAAGAGGCGCGGGCGCGCGCCGAGGGCGCCACGTTCTTCCAGTTTGCGCTGCGCTTTTACGGCGCGGCACAAAACCGCCAGCGTCCGGCGCCGGGCACCGTCAACATGTGGGACGAATACAACAAGTGGAAGCGGGACAACCCGCAAGCCCAGGAGGCGGCGCTGCGCGGCGGCCTGATCGGCTCCCCCGAGACCATCGCCCGGAAGCTGCGAAGGTTTCGCAGCTCGCATATCGACCAGGTGATCCTGCTCAACCAGGCCGGCAAGAACAGCCACGAGCACATCTGCGAGTCGCTGGAATTATTTTCCAGGGAGGTGATGCCGGAATTCCGCAGCGATCCCGAGCACGACGCATGGAAGGCCGGAGTGATGAGCGGCGCGATCCAGCTCGAGGAGATCGACACCGAGGCCTTCACCGACCGCTACGGCAAACTGGCGATCGAGGTCGCCAAGCCGCCGGTGGTCGCGGCGGGCTAGCCGCTCGCGACGAAACATCAGCCCGTTGCGCCGGAACAGCCTTGCGTCGAACTAGACCGTCGCACTCAGCGACGCCGGAGTGTCGATGACGACCGTGCTGCCGCGCACGCCGGACCACACCGCCACGATGGTCTGCGGTTCGGTTACCAGCGGCACGCCGACCACCAGGGTCGTTGGAATGCGACCGTCGCTTTGCGGGTTCTGCTCGTTGTAGGTGAAGCTCGCCACCACGGGGGAAACGGTGCCGTTCACGGAAATGCCCAGCGTCCCGCCCGGAAAGTCGCCTCCCTGCGCATAGGGGTTCGGCAGGTTCAGGACAACGATCGCCGTGGTGTCGACGCCTCCCGGAATCGTGATCTTGAGACCCGGAATGGGCACGAACGTGCCGGAGTTCGTCGTCTGCTTGCCGCTGGTTTGCGCGTAAAGGCCCATGGCGTTCCTCCCTCTCCCGTTGCCCTGTGCAGACTAACAACAAAGGGTTGAGCGAGGCAATATCGAATTTGTGACAAATCAAAACGCGACCTTGGACTTCAGACGCCGACAGCGAGCACGGCGTCCCCGCGAAACGCCGATACCGCAACGGGAATCGAGCCGGTGGGCGCCCGCGCATCACCGGCCGAAAGCCGGGCGGGTGGCAGGGCCATCGGAACGTCAACGAGGAGTGCCGCTGTTCGAAATCGCCTTTGCCTCAGCGCCCGCCGCCCGGGCCCTGCGAAGCATCGAACAGCGCAATTTCGCGTTCTTCGATGGATCCGTCGATTCCGCTCTGCCTTGCGACCAGCACATAGTCGATGCATCGCTCACCCAGCCTCTCGGTGGTGAACCGGCGTCGAAGTCTGGCGCCATGAACGATATTGAAATACAGCGCCGCGCTTTCGTCCTCCAACTGTTGCAGGCACGACAACTCTTCAAAGTCTCCCGTGAGACGACGCACGACATACAGCGGAATCATGTTCGGGCAGCCTTGCTGAGCGGCTCGCCGGCGATCGGACGCAACTCTTGCGGCGGGGAATTCACGGCGACGGCGGCTGGCTGCGGCATCTGTCCCTCCAAGGCGGAGCCGAGGTCATAATGATCGGGCCAGCACGATTTTGAATTCCAAAATTGCGCCGATTGCATGCGCAACATTCTCCCAAGGCGGCCGGCCAGCAAACATGCGTCTTGGCGAGAGATTTCCGGTAAAGGCCGCAACCCGGTGCGGCTCCGGCGACGAGATGGACTGCATTGCGCGTGTCGATTCCGTGAAAAGATCTTTCACGGCGCCGGTGGATTTGGCGACAGCCATCTTATTTCAGGCGGAGCACTGGCGGAACCCGCCGCGCGAGCCAGATTCGATTGACGTTATCGCGGACCGAATCCGGTGGCCAGAGACCTGCAATGGCGGCGCTTCAGAACACTGCAATCGTCGTGGGGGTTGGCTCCGAACAGGGGCTCGGCGCTGCGCTGGCGCGGCGGTTTGCGACGGAGGGCCATCGGGTGGTCGTTGCCGGGCGCACCGAAGCCAGGATTGCGCGGGTCGCGCGCGCCATCGCCGATAGCGGGGGAACCGCGGACGCTTTCACCGCCGACGCCACCAACGAATCCGACGTGGTGTCGCTGTTCGATTTCGCCGAGGCCTGCGGCCACCTCGTCGATCTCGTGGTGTTCAACGCGGGCAACAATCTTCGCCACGACTTCCGCACCATGCCGGCCGCGCTGTTCGAGCAGACCTGGCGGGTGGCGACGTTTGGCGGATTCCTGGTCGGACGGGAAGCCGCCCGGCGCCTGGCGCCGCGCGGCAGAGGCACCGTGATCTTTACCGGCGCCACGGCGAGCCTGCGGGGCAAGCCGCCGTTCACTGCCTTCGCCTCCGCCAAGGCCGGGCTTCGATCCCTGGCGCAGTCGATGGCGCGCGAGTTCGGTCCGGTCGGAATTCACGTCGCGCATGTCGTCATCGACGGCGGCATCGATGGCGAGAAGCTCAACACCGCCGCCCCGCAATTGAAGCTCGCGCGCGGCGTCGACGGAATGCTCAACATCGATGCGATCGCCCAGACCTATTGGCAGCTTTATTTGCAGCATCCGTCGGCATGGACGCATGAACTCGACCTGCGGCCATTCAAGGAAGCCTTCTAGTACCGCAACCCAGCCAACAACCCGGGAGAACACCATGGGACTGCAGAACGAAAAAATCGCGGCACTGTCGTTCGTGACGGCCGATCTCAATTATCTGGCGCCGCCGCTCGACAGGCCGCGCACCTATACGTTCGAGCCGCCGTCCGGCGAACCCCGGTCGAACATCGTGCCGGAGCCGCACCGCCTGCCGATACATGACCTGCGTCCGATCAGCGAGACGGTGTCGCTCGACCGGGAAGGCTTCGCCCTGGTCAGGCAGAAAAGTGCGGTGCGGGACTTCTACGACGAAGACGAGGTCAGGCGCGTCTACTATCCTGAGGCCGAACGGCTGATCAAGGCTTCGACCGGCGCCGACCGGGTGTTCATCTTCGACCACACCGTCCGCAAGCGCGTGGAGGGGGCGGCAGACCTCCGCGACGGCGCCCCGCGGCAGCCGGTCGCGCGCGTCCATGTCGATCACACCGAGAAATCCGGTCCGCAGCGCGTTCGCGACCTGATCCCGGAAGAGGCCGAACAATTGTTGAAGGGCCGGGTGCAGATCATCAACCTGTGGCGGCCAATTCGCGGGCCGTTGCTCGACTCGCCGCTGGCGGTCTGCGATGCCCGCACGGTTCAGCCGGACGAACTGGTGGCGTCCGATCTGGTCTATCCGCACCGCGTCGGCGAAACCTATGCGGTGAAATACAATCCCGATCATCGGTGGTTCTACGTGCCCGGCATGACGGAAGACGAAATCCTGCTGCTGAAATGTTATGACTCCAGCAAGGACGGGGGCGCGCGCTTTGCGCCGCACAGCGCGTTTGCCGATCCGACGACGCCGGTCGACGCGGCGCCGCGCGAGAGCATCGAGTTGCGCACGCTGGTGTTTCACGCCAGCTGAGCCGCGCGAGCAGGGGCGTCTCGAACCTCCCCGCGCGCGGGGAGAGGTCGAAATTCGCGGTAGCGACCAAAACGAATCAGCGGCGCCTGTGGCTATGCCCTCTCCCCTTGCGGGAGAGGGCTCAATAACGCCAGCAAGAAACTCAGCTGGGTGAGGGGTCAACGCAGAGCACTACCCCTCACCCGACGGAGTTTGTTGCTGGCATATCTCGAGCCCTCTCCCGCAAGGGGAGAGGGCACAGTTACGAGCGCCCGGCGCGTTCCATATGCGATAGCCTGCCGCGCGCGGGGAGAGGTCGATTATTTCGCGACGTCGATCCGAACTTAAAAATCGTCTAGCTAGTCTGATCCGGCGGGCGCTGCGGTGAAGCTGCGATCCACGGCCTTGCCGACATCCAGGGTTTTGGCGAGGATGCCGTAGCGGGTGGCGCGGTCGGAGGCCTCCTGCACCTGCCTGACGACGTCGGCATCGATGACGATCGGGCTGGTTCGCTGCGCGGTGTAGGCGCTGAGCAGCACGTCTTCGGGGAGCCCGGTCAGAGCGGCGGTGGCCCTGGCATATTCGGCGAGGTGGTCGAGCGACCACAGCCGCGCCTTGTTGAGTCGCCGCACCAGATCCTGCACCGCGGCGCGCTTGGTGGCGATGGCCTGTTCGGAGGCGACCAGGAAGGTGATGGTGGGTGTCAGCCCCTCGCCATTGGCGACAACCCGGGCATGGTCGCGGATGGTCGCATAGGACACGTAGGGCTCCCACACCGCCCAGCCGTCGATCGAGCCGGCGAGCAGTGCGATCTTGGCGTCGACCGGACCGAGCGGCGCGAATTTGGCGTCGTCGATTCCATGTCCCGCCTGCTCCAGCGTCGCGTCGATCAGGAACTGGCCCCAGCCGCCACGGGTACCGGCCAGCCGCTTGCCCTTCAGATCGGCGGCGGTCCTGATCGGGGAATCCTGGCGGACCAGAATGGCCTGGGTCCGGGCGTCGGCGCGCGTGCCTCCGATGGCCTTGATCGGTGCGCCGGCGGCGTACACCGTCAGGAAAGCCAGGTCGCCGGTGTAGCCGACATCGAGCGCACCGGCGTTCAGGGCCTCGAGAATCGGCGCCGCGGCGGGAAACTCCGACCACTCGATTCTGTAGGGCAGATCCCTGGCCAGCCCTGCAATCTCCAGAAGCGAGCGGTTGCCGCCCTTCTGATCGCCAACCCGAAGCGTGACAGTGTCGGCGGCGAGCGCCGAGGCGACTATCGCAAATCCCAATGCCGCGCCGAGCAGCGCGGCGCCGGCGTTGCGATGGCGGGTGCGAAACCCGGATCTGGCTCTGACTGTGTTCATGTCGATAGGTCTTTCCGGTTTGGCTTGCAGCTTGATGGCCGAGCGCTGTCCGCGATGCGCCAAGCCTACGAAGAACGATGTTGCAGTCAACAAAATGGCTGACTGAATATTCGCGACGACGCGCTACCAGTGTCGTGTTTTTCAAGTCGCCGTGGAAAATTGTCTGCGGCCAGCATGAATCGGGCGCGCGCTGGTCAGGTCGCGCCGCCAGCGATCAGCTGGATCCTGCCAAAAGCGCAAAAACCGTTCCATCGCGGAAGCAGATGATAATGGAGATAATCTCTCCGTCGGCTTTGACATTCAAAATTCCATTTCATTGACGATGGCGGCGCCGCCACGCATCATTCGAGCATGATTTGAACGGCGCGAGAGTTGAAGAACGCGCAGCGATTGAACCCAATTCACCGATCGGACGCGCAACGTTCCGGGTCGCGGCGCCATGGCGCAGCGCCAAGGACTGCTCCGCGCCGGTCGAACCCGGGAGCGTGTAATGTCGACAGATGCAAGGAAGGGCAACGCGTTGCCGGACCGCCGCGCAGTGCTGCGCGCCGGAGCTGCGGCGGCTCTGGCGGCGCCGATCGGGGTATTCGGCGCCCAGGCCTTTCCGCTCCGCAAGCCGGACGCCAACATCGATTTCTCGCAGTTCCCGATCTGCAAGACCGCATCCGAGGCGCCGCCACCCGCCGGCGCGCCACGCAAGCTGAAACTGTCCTGGAATGCCGGCGCGGTCTGCCTCGCGCCGCTGCCGGTCGCCATCGATTACGGCTTCTTCCAGAAGCAGAATCTCGATGTCGAACTGGTCAACTACAGCGGTTCGACCGACCAGTTGCTGGAGGCCATCGCGACCGGCAAGACCGATGCTGGCCTCGGCATGGCCCTGCGCTGGCTGAAGCCGCTGGAGCAGGGATTTGACGTCAAGATCGCGGCCGGCACCCATGGCGGCTGCATGCGCGTGCTGTCGCGTACCGATTCGGGGGTCGACCGGCTTGCCGACCTCAAGGGAAAGATCGTCGCGGTCGGAGATCTCGCCGGACCCGACAAGAACTTCTTTTCGATCCAGCTCGCCAGGCAGGGCATCGATCCCAACAAGGACGTCGAATGGCGGGCTTATCCCGGCAACCTCCTGCAACTCGCCGTGGAGAAGAACGAGGTCCAGGCGTTCCTCGCCTCCGACCCGATCGCCTATCTCTGGCTGAAGGACAGCGCCTACCGGGAAGTCGCCTCCAACCTGGACGGCGAGTACAGGGACAAGAGCTGCTGCATCGTCGGATTGCGCGGCAGCCTGGTGCGCGAGGAACCGCAGGCGGCGCGCGCGATTACCCAGGCGCTGCTCGACGCCGCGATGTTCACCGCGCAGAATCCGGACAAGGCCGCGGCGTCGTTTCAGCCCTACGCGCCCAAAACCGCCAGCCTGCAGGACCTGCAGGCGATGGTGCGGTACCACACCCACCATCATCATCCCGTCGGCGCCGTGCTCAAGCAGGAGCTCAAGGCCTATGCCGACGATCTGAAACTCGTTTCCGTGTTCAAGCCGGGCACCGACACGGCGAAGTTTGCGGAGCGGATCTATGTCGATCTATTCGGCGTCTAAGACAATCGGGCTGCCGCAGTCGGCGGAAGAGGGTGCCGCCTTTGCGGGACGCCCGTTGTCGCTTCCGATCGGGTTTCCGGCCGGCCGAACCGGCCTGTTGGCAGGCGTCGCCTGGGCGGGCTTCGGCCTCTCGTGCCTGATGTGGCAGGATCTCGGCGACTGGTCGCGGACCCGGCAACTCGCCATCGCCGCCTTTCTCATCGCCGCCGGCATCGTGGCGACGTCGCTGGGCGGCGGCCGGCTCGGCCGTTTCGCCGCGGGCCTGCAGCGGCGCGCGCCCTGGCTGCTGGCGCTCGGGCTGCTGCTGACGCTGTGGGAAATCGCGACCGCAAAACTGGCGTGGCTGCCGCTGCCGTTTTTTCCGCCGCCGCAGGCGATCATCGAGGTCTACACTGATGATCTCCCCAAGCTTTTGGACAGCGTCGTTGCCTCGGTGAAGCTGCAGCTCGGCGGTTACGCGATCGGTGCGGCAGCAGGATTCCTGACCGGCGTGTCGATCGGATGGTCGCGCAGCGTCGGCTACTGGGTGCATCCGGTGCTGCGCTTCATCGGCCCGCTTCCGGCCACGGCGTGGCTTCCGTTCGCGTTCTTCACCTTTCCGTCGAGCTGGAGCGCCAGCACGTTCCTGATCGCGCTGGCCACCGCATTTCCGGTCACGGTGCTGACCTGGTCCGGGGTGGCGAGTGTCAGCAACGCCTATTACGACGTGGCGCGAACGCTCGGCGCCACGCCGTCATTCCTGGTGCTGAAGGTCGCTGTACCGGCGGCGCTGCCGCATGTGTTCGTCGGGCTGTTCATGGGCCTAGGATCGTCCTTCGCCGTGTTGGTGGTCGCCGAGATGATCGGCGTCAAGGCCGGCCTTGGCTGGTATCTGCAGTGGGCGCAGGGCTGGGCGGCCTATTCGAACATGTATGCCGCGCTGATCGTGATGTCGCTATTGTGCTCGGGCGCGATCACCCTGCTGTTTCGAACCCGTGACCGGCTGCTGGTCTGGCAGAAGGGCGTCGTGAAATGGTAGCGCTCGCGGCCGCCGAACCGGTTGCGCCGGCGCCGGCCGGCGCCTCGCTGCACGTCGAGGCCGTCAGCCACGCCTTTGACATCGACGGCACCGTGCTGCCGGTCCTGGAAGATGTCAGCTTTGCGGTCAAGCCCGGAGAATTCGTCGCGCTGCTCGGTCCGTCCGGTTGCGGAAAGTCGACCCTGCTGCGGCTGGTCGCCGGACTCGATCCGCCGCGATCGGGTACGTTGCGCGAAAACGGCCAACCGATCACCGGGCCGTTTCCTTCCCGGGTGGTGGTGTTCCAGGATCCGACGCTGTTTCCCTGGCGAAACGTCTGGGACAACGTCGCGCTCGGCCTCGAAGCCCAGGGTGTCCTGAAGCGCCAGCGTCATCGCGTCGATGCGGCGATCGACCTGGTGGGCCTGTCGGCATTTCGCAAGGCCTATCCGCATCAGCTCTCGGGCGGCATGGCGCAACGCGTGGCGCTGGCACGGGCGCTGGTCAACGATCCCAGCATGCTGATCCTCGACGAGCCGCTCGGCAAGCTCGACTCGCTGACGCGCATCACCATGCAGGCGGAAATCGCTTCGCTGTGGCAGCGCAGCGGATTTACCACGCTGCTGGTGACCCATGATGTGGAGGAGGCGGTGTTTCTGGCCAACCGCGTCATCGTGTTCAGCGACCGGCCGGCGCGGATCAAGGCCGACATCGCGGTCGATCGCCCCTATCCACGGCACCGCGGCGATGCCAGACTGGCGGAATTGCGCAGGAACATTCTGGGGTTGCTCGGACTGGACGTAACATGGTGAACACGCCGGGCAACGCCATACGCAAGGAGCTTTCGATGGACGCTGCTCCGGCGATCTTCGACCAGGCCAACATGCTGGCTGGCGAATTCGCCGGCCGGGCGGCCGAACATGATCGCAATGCGAGCTTTCCATTCGAGAATTTCAACCGGCTGTCCGAGGCCGGCTTGCTGGCGCTCACCGTGCCGGCGGCGCTGGGCGGTTCCGGCGCCGGCGCACTGGCCGCGGCGCGCGTCATCAACATCCTCGGCAAGGCCGATCCGTCGACCGCGCTGGTGCTGTCGATGCACTATATCCAGCACCTGGTGATGGCGCGAAGCACGCGCTGGCCGGGCCGCCTGTCGCGCCGGCTGGCCCGCGAAACCGTCGACGGCGTGGCGTTGATCAACGCGCTGCGCGTCGAGCCTGATCTCGGCTCGCCCTCGCGCGGCGGCCTGCCGGCCACGGTCGCGCGCAAGACCGCGACCGGATGGCGGCTCAGCGGCCGCAAGATCTATTCGACCGGAGCGCCGATCCTGAAATGGTACGCGGTGTGGGCCAAGACCGATGAACCCGATCTGCGCGTCGGCCTGTTTCTGGTCCCGGCGGGACTGCCGGGAACCCGCATTGTCGAGACCTGGGACCATCTCGGGCTGCGCGCCAGCGGCAGTCATGACATCGAGTTCGACGACGTGGTGTTTCCGCTCGATCACGAAATCGACGTACGCACCCCGGATCAATGGCTGGCGCCCGATTTCACCCAGGCCACCGTTCACGCGATCTTTGTCGCGGCGATCTATGACGGCATCGCCCGGGCCGCGCGCGACTGGCTGATTGAATTTCTGAAGACCCGGACGCCGTCGAATCTCGGCGCCGCGCTTGCCACCCTGCCGCGGGCGCAGGAGATCGTCGGCGGCATCGAGGCCCGGCTTGCCGTCAATGCGCGGCTGGTCGACAGCTTTGCCGCAGACTACGACGACGGCGTGCTGCTCAGCGCCTCGGAGTCCAACATCGTCAAGCTGACGGTCACCAACAATGCGATCGCGGTGGTGGAGGACGCGTTGTCGCTCGCCGGCAATCACGGGTTGACGCGTGCCAACCCGCTCGAAAGGCATTATCGTGACGTATTGTGCGGGCGCGTCCATACGCCCCAGGACGACGCGACGCGGCTCCATGCCGGGCGGCTGGCGCTCGGCCTCTGAATGGTGACCGGAAATAACCTGCAACCCTTTCTCATATCTTCGGAGCAGCCCATGTCAGTGGAATTCATCGGATTCATCACCAACAACAATTCGTCCGAAACCATCGTGCGCTCCGGGCCGATCCTCGACCGGCCCCATATCGAGACGGTGGCAAAAGCCCACGAACTCGCCGGCTTCGACCGGGCGCTGCTGGCGTTTCATTCCACCATCCCGGACGCGCTGCAGATCGGCCAGCACGTCCTCGGCGTCACCAGGAAACTCAAGGTCATGATCGCGCAGCGGCCGGGATTCACCGCACCGACGCTGCTGGCGCGTCAGCTTGCAACCATCGACCAGCTCTCCGAGGGACGGGTATCGCTGCACGTCATTACCGGCGGCAACGCCACCGAACTGCGCCAGGACGGCAACACGCTCGATGACAAGGACGAGCGTTACGCGCGCACCGATGAATTCCTCGACATCGTTCGCGCCGAATGGACCAGCGACAAGCCGTTCGATTACCACGGCAAGTACTACCGGGTCGAAAAGGGATTCTCGCAAATCAAGCCCTATCATCCCGACGGCATCCCCATCTTTGTCGGCGGGGCCTCCGACGCCGCCATCGAGGTTGCCGGCAAGCATGCCGATACTTTCGCGCTGTGGGGCGAATCCTATGCCCAGGTCCGCGACGTGACCGCGCGGGTTCGGGCCGCGGCCGCCAGACACGGAAGACCGACGCCGCGCTTCAGCCTGTCGGTTCGCCCGATCCTCGCCGACACCGAGGAAAAGGCCTGGCAGAAGGCCGATGCGATCCTGCAACAGGCCACGGCGTTGCAGGACAAGACCGGTTACCGCAAGCCGGCCGACGGCCATGCGACCGCCGGCGCGCGCCGGCTGCTGGCGCTGGCGGAGCAGGGCACACGGATCGACAAGCGGCTGTGGACCGAGATCGCCAAACTCACCGGCGCCAACAGCAACACCACCGCGCTGGTCGGAACGCCGGAGCAGGTCGCCGAGGTGTTCGGTGACTATTACGACCTCGGCGTCAGTCATTTCCTGATTCGCGGCTTCGATCCCCTGATCGACGCCATCGAATATGGCCGCGAACTGATTCCGCTGACGCGCAGGCTGATCGCCGGGCGCGGCGCCGCCAGGGGCGTCGCAGCGGAATGATACACCGCATCCTCGCCGCGGCTCTCCTGCTCGGTGCAATGGCGTCCGCCGGCGCGCAGACCAGCTTGCGGGTCGGAGATCAGAAGGGAAATTCCCGGGCGGTGATGGAAGCGGCCGGCGTGCTCCGGGATGTGCCCTACCGGATCGAGTGGAAGGAATTCCCGGCGGCGGCGCCGCTCCTGGAGGCGCTCGGCGCCGGCGCGATCGAAACCGGACTGGTCGGTGACGCTCCCTTCACCTTCGCCGCGGCCGCCAAGGTGCCGGTGAAGGCGATCGCCGCGATCCGGCAGAGCCGGCAAGGCCTGGCGATCCTGGTTCCCCGCGAGTCGCCGATTCGCGATTTCGAGGATCTGCGCGGCAAGAAGATCGCAACCGGCCGCGGCTCGATCGGGCATCAGCTGATTCTCGCGGCATTGGAGTCCAGAGGATGGCCGTCGGCCGACGTGCAGATCGTGTTTCTCGCGCCGTCGGATGCAAAGGTCGCCTACAGCCAGGGCTCGGTCGATGCGTGGTCGACCTGGGAGCCCTATGTCAGCCAGGAGGAAGTGCTGTTCGCGTCACGGCGCGTCATCACTGCCGAAGGAATCACGCCGGGACTGGGCTTTCAGGTCGCCTCGCCGGACGCGATCCGCGACAAGCGGCCGCAACTGGAGGATTTCGTTCGCCGGCTCACGGCGGCCCGTGCCTGGTCGCTGAACAATGTCGGCGCCTACGCCGAAACCTGGGGCAGGCTGATGGGCATCCCGCCCGCGGTGCCGCTCAACTGGCTGGCCCGCGCCAAAATCCGCATCACGCCGATCGACGATGGCATTGTGGCTGACGAGCAGAAGACCATCGACCTGTATTTTCGGGCCGGCCTGATCAAGCAGAAGCTGGACGCCGCCGAAATCGTCGATCGCTCGTTCGCGGAGGCGATAGGCAAGCGCGAAGGCCTCTAGGCCGGCGGTTTCCGGAAAAATTCTCCAGTTGGCGGCGAGCACAGCAAATACTTCTTCGGCCGACGCTTTTTTGGCATCAGAAATCGACTTGTGTGAAAGATATTTCTATATACCATTATTTGAGCATCATTTTTGGAAGGAAATTCTAGCATGACCGATATTGTGGGGCCGCTCCCGGAGCCGCCGCGTCGCATCGATGCGATCGACCGCAAGATCCTGCGGGTGCTGCAGCTCGATGCGTCGCTCTCGGTTGCCGAAATTGGCGAGCGGGTCGGCCTGTCATCGACGCCGTGCTGGAAGCGCATTCAACGCATGGAAGGTGAAGGCATCATCACCGGCAAGGTCGCCCTGGTCGATCAGAACAAGATCGGGCTCGGGCTCTCGGTGTTCGTGTCGGTGGAAAGCTACGATCACTCCGAAAGCTGGCTGAAGAAGTTTGCCGACGCGGTGAGCGTGATGCCGGAAGTCATGGAATTCTACCGCATGGCGGGCGATGTCGACTACATGCTGCGGGTCGTGGTCGCGGACATGCAGAGCTACGATATTTTCTACAAGAAGCTGATCGGCGCGGTGGCGCTGAAAAACGTGACGTCGCGCTTCGCCATGGAGAAGATCAAGTCGGTGACGGCGTTGCCGGTCCCGGCATTCGAGGCTGCGTAGTAGATCGCTTCCAAGCCATCCTCCGGTTCAGACCACGGCCGTGCGAGGCTTCCATCCTTCGAGACGCTTGCTGCGCAAGCTCCTCAGGATGAGGCCGGAGTGTTCATCGAAGCCTCATCCTGAGAGGATGTGAAGCAATCTCCGGCCTCATCCCCGCGTAACGGCTTCGCCGTTATTGCTGGAAGAGCGCGCGCTCTTCGCGCGTCTCGAAGGATGGCCGCAGACGACGGCCGTGCGAGGCTTCCATCCTTCGAGACGCCCAGCTTCGCTACGCTCTGCTGGGTTCCTCACGATGAGGCTGCGCGAGAATTCCGATATGTTCGATCGGTGAGCCGCGCGTAAGGCGCCGATCAGTCATTCTTTCTACCTCGCGGCATTTTGCGAGAAAAGCGTTGTGCCAAGTCGATCGACAAAAGAATTCTGTAAGATTGCCGTTGCGCTTGGTTCGTCGTCATATTCGCTCCGATTGACATGGGTTTCGTTGAGCGGCCGGTCGGTCGGGCAGCGCCGTTCAAGCGGTGAAGTGGGGGTGTCGGATGTCGGATCTAGCGGTCAAGCCGTCGCAGCCGATCGCGTTGCAGGCACGATTAAACGAGGATTGGCTCGCCGTCGGGATAGGCCTGCTGGTATTCGCGGCGGGCCTTGTCAGCCTCAGCGGAATCGATCTTCTGGGATGGGCGGTGACGACATCGGTCTATACCGACGTCGCCCGGGCATTGGGCCCGTTTGCAAAGGCCTATGGCTGGCTCGGAGGTGGCGGCGCATTGCTGGCGACCTATGCCGCCTTGCTCGTCGTGCTGAGTACCGGCGTGGCGACGCTGGGAGCCGATGTCCGAAAATTCGCCATCGCATTCAGCGCGGTGTTCGCCATCGCCTATGGTAGCTGGATTCTCGGCAGCTACGCCTATATCGCCGCGGTGACGCCGGCCGAGCAGAATAGATTCGGGATCAGTTGGTCGCTCAAGCTGACCAATGAAGGCGGCTTCGTCGTTGCCCTGCTGGCGGGTTTGTTCATCGCCAACTTCCTGCCACGCCTTGCCGGGTGGCTCAAGCAGGCGATCCTGCCGGAACTCTACATCAAGATCGCGATCGTGATTCTCGGAACCACCGTGGCGGTGACGGCGGCCGGCCGGCTGAATCTCGCCTCGTCGCTGCTGCTGCGCGGCGCCGCCGCGATCGTCGAGGCCTATCTGATCTATTGGGCGGTGATCTATTACATCGCGCGCAAATGGTTCGGCTTCAGCCGCGAGTGGTCGGTGCCTCTGGCGTCCGGGATTTCGATCTGCGGCGTCGCCGCGGCGATTGCAACCGGCGGGGCGATCCGGGCCCGGCCGGCGGTGCCGATCCTGGTGTCGTCGCTGGTGGTGGTTTTCGCGGTCGTGGAGATTTTGATTCTGCCGTTTCTCGCGCAAACCTTCCTGTGGCAGGAGCCGCTGGTGGCCGGTGCCTGGATCGGCCTCGCCATCAAGACCGATGGCGCGGCGGTTGCCGGCGGCGGCATCACCGAATCGCTGATCTTGGCCAAGGCGGCCGCTGAAGGCATCCGCTATCAGCCGGGCTGGATTCTCGCGACCACGACCACCGTCAAGATCTTCATCGACATCTTCATCGGGGTCTGGGCGTTCATTCTCGGCTACATCTGGACCAATCATATCGACAAGGGACCGGACAAGGCGAAGGCTTCGGAAATCTGGCAGCGCTTCCCGAAATTCATCCTCGGCTTCATTTTCGTCTTCGCGGTTTCGCTCTGGCTCGCGATCGGCTCTACCCCGGAGATTGCCAAGGCGCTTCCCGCCGCGGCAGGCGAGGCCAATGTCTTCCGGGTCATCTTCTTCATCCTGACGTTCTTCTCGATCGGCGTGCTGTCGGACTTCCGCAAGCTGTGGCAGCAGGGGTTCGGCAAGCTCGCGGCGGTCTATTTTGTCAGCCTGTTCGGATTTGTGATCTGGGTCGGGCTGCTGATCTCGTGGCTGTTCTTCAGCGGTTTCAAGCCGCCGCTGGCAAGCTAGCGAAGCGATTCCATGAAGCCGATCCCATGGTTTCCTTTGTCATTCCGGGCTCGCTCATGCCGCGCTTCGCGCGTCACACCCGCCCCGGAATGACAATGATCTTTGCTGCAGACCGAAATGATCTGAACTTCAAAATCGCTGAGCTAGTCGGTTCAAGGGGAAAGCCCGATGTCGCAACCCGATCTCAAGAATGAAATCAACGCGGCTGCGGTCGAACCGCTGCTGCCGATCGAGAAAAAGCTGATCGGCTGGAGCCTGGGGATCGGCATCGGGCTGCTGATCGTGTTGATCGCGCTCAACCATTTCGTTCCGATTGAATTCTAGTCGCCCCGGCCTGCCATGGCGAATGCGCGGGCTGGCGCGGCGAATCCTTCCCGGAGAATAATCGACTGCGGCGGAGGTCAGTGCGGCGATAAAGCTTCTGCCACGGCTCAATCCGACAGGAAGCATATTGCTATTTCGGCGATGCTCTCGACAGGCGTCGCCGCCAGCGCCAAGTCTGCTGCGTGGCCGATTGCCCGGATTGGCGCGCGGAGAATGATAGCCATGAAAAAAGTGAATTCGCTGCTTCGTCTGACGTCGTCCCGGCTGCGCCGCCAGCTCGCCGTGATCGTCGAGATTGCCGCGGCCAGCCTGCCCTCCGCCGGGGCCTAATTCGGTAATTTTCGTCTGATCATGTCAGGCGACGACCTTGCGAAGCTGTCACTCTCTTCCGCGCGCGCGAGTTGCTCGGATTTTGAGTTGCAGCTCGACGAGTCGTCCTCCCTGCGCGCGCGAACGCAGGAGGAATACGCGATAGCCCTGCACTTTTCCCGGAAGAGGTGAGGCGCGGCCGGCACGTCCCCCGCGGGCATGTGCCCCGCCTGCGATGTCGCGGCGGGCCTCGCCTCGAGGATCGTGTGATGAGCGCCGCGGCCGTGAATATCGGCTGATCGATCCGCCGCTGGTCAAAAATGCGATGGCCCGATCGATGCGCGGTATAGCGGCAAGAATATTGAACTTCCTTCATTTGCATTGAAGCAATAAATCCACCGTCGCGGAGATGCTGCGCAGCCGTGTCGTTGCTATTTTTGCGCGGCCCTCGACACCACCGGGCGTCCCCACCATCATCCTGAGAGCGAATGGCCGCCAGGCGCGGCGACATTCCCCAGGAGAGTTTCGATGCAACGCCGCGAATTCGTCAAAATGTCGGTGGCAGCCGTCGCGATCGCTGCGCAGCCAGGCCAGCCGCGCGCGCGAGCGCGTGTCTTGCAAGCCTGACCGTTGCCGACAACCCCCATCACAGAGGATCGAGACATGCGTTGGTTCAAGCGGTTGATTGCGGTCGCGGTGCTGTCGATGAGCACCGCGCTGGCCGGAATGGGCGCCAGCTACGGGCAGGACAAGGTCGTCCGCATCGGATTTCAGAAATACGGCAAGCTGGTGCTGCTGAAGAGCAAGGGCAGCCTGGAAGCCAGATTGAAGGCGCTCGGTTACGGCGTGACCTGGACCGAGTTCCCCTCGGGACCGCCGCTGCTGGAGGCGATCAATGTCGGCGCGATCGATTTCGGAAACACCGGCGAGGCGCCGCCGATCTTCGCGCAGGCGGCGGGCGCGCCGATCCGCTACGTCGCCTATGAGCCGCCGGCGCCGGCAGGCGAGGCGATCCTGGTTCCGAAGGACAGTCCGCTCAAATCCGTCGCCGATCTCAGGGGCAGGAAGGTCGCCCTGAACAAGGGCTCCAATGTGCATTATCTGCTGGTGAAAGCGCTGGAAAAAGCCGGCGTCAAATATTCCGACATCACGCCGGTATTCCTGGCGCCCGCCGACGCCCGCGCTGCCTTCGAGCGCGGCTCGGTCGATGCCTGGGCGATCTGGGATCCGTTCCAGGCGGCGGCGGAATCCGCCACCGCGGCCAGGACCCTCGCCGACGGCCGCGGCATCGTCGCCAACTATCAGTTCTATTTGTCGTCGCAGAAATTTCTGGAAGCCGATCCCGGGGCACTCGACGCGATCCTGGCCGGGCTGCGTGAAGTCGATGACTGGGCGAGGTCCGACATCCACGCCGTCGCCGAACAGCTCAGCCCATCCGTGGGGCTGCCGGTGCCGGTGCTCGAGCTTGCGCTGAAGCGGCAGTCCTATGGCATCAGGCCCATCGACGCCGAGGTGGTCGCCGCGCAGCAGCAGCTGGCCGACACCTTCCTGAAACTCGGTCTCATCCCCAAGGCCATCACCGTTTCCGAAGTTGCAGGAAAGCCCGGCACATGAGCGTCAAACAATCGTCCAAGGAGCCGTCCATGGCCAATATTCTCTGGTTCCTGCCGACCCACGGCGATGGCCGCTATCTCGGCACCACCGCCGGAGGCCGCGAGGTCAACTTCAATTACCTGCGCCAGATCGCGCAGGCCGCCGACCAGCTCGGCTATTTCGGCGTGCTGCTGCCGACCGGGCGAAGCTGCGAGGATTCCTGGGTGGTCGCCTCGGCGGTGGCGCCCTGGACCGAGCGGCTGCGCTATCTGGTGGCTGTGCGGCCCGGCCTGCAATCGCCGACCGTCGCCGCGCGCATGACCGCGACCCTCGACCGGATCTCGAACGGGCGGCTGCTGATCAATGTCGTCACCGGAGGCGATCCGGTCGAGAACAAGGGCGACGGCATCTTCCTCGATCACAACGAGCGTTATGCGGTGACCCGCGAGTTTCTCGACATCTACAGCGACCTGCTCGCCGGCAAGACCGTTGATGTCAAGGGACGGCACATCCACATCGAGGACGGCCGCCTGCTGTTCCCCCCGGTGCAGTCGCCGCGTCCGCCGCTGTATTTCGGCGGATCCTCCGATGCCGGCATCGATGCCGCCGTCGACACCGTGGACAAATACCTCACATGGGGCGAGCCGCCGTCGCAGGTCGCCGAGAAGCTCGAGCGCGTCAGGGCGGTTGCGGCCAGGCGCGGCCGCAAGCTCTCCTTCGGCATCCGCCTGCATGTGATCGTCCGCGAAACCAGTGCGGAGGCCTGGGCGGCCGCCGACGAACTGATCAAGCACGTCACCGACGAGACGGTGGCCTCGGCGCAGAAGATCTTCTCCCGCATGGACTCGGTCGGCCAGCAGCGCATGATGCAGCTGCATGGCGGACGCCGCGACAGGCTCGAGATCAGCCCGAATCTCTGGGCCGGTGTCGGCCTGGTGCGCGGCGGCGCCGGCACGGCGCTGGTCGGCGACCCGCCGACGGTGGCGGCGCGGATCCGGGAATACCAGGACGTCGGCATCGATACCTTCATCCTGTCGGGCTATCCGCATCTGGAGGAAGCCTATCGCTTCGCCGAACTGGTGTTTCCGCTGCTGTCGCTGCAGCAAACGGAGAATGTCACGCGGCTTCGCGTCAATACCGGACCGTTCGGCGAAACCATCGCCAACGAACACCGGCCCCAGGTCAAGGCCTCGCAATCATGAGCCTGATCGAGAGCCTGCCGCGCATCCGACGCTGGCGATTGCCGCGTCCCGACGGCCTGGTGCCATGGATCGTACCGCTGGCCATCGTGCTGGTCTGGCAGGCTGCCTGCGTCGGCGGCCTGGTGCCGGCCAGGGTGCTGCCGGCGCCGACCGAGGTCGCGTCGGCGGGCTGGAAGCTGCTGCTGTCCGGCGAATTGCTGCGCAACATCTGGGTCAGCTTCTGGCGCGCGATTGTCGGCTTTGCCATCGGCGGCAGCATCGGCTTCGTCTTCGGGCTTGCCAACGGCCTGTCGCAGCTCAGCAACCGGCTCACCGACACCACGCTGCAGATGGTGCGCAACGTTCCGCACCTGGCGCTTATTCCGCTGGTCATCCTGTGGTTCGGAATCGATGAATCGGCAAAATTGTTCCTGGTGGCGCTCGGGGTGTTCTTCCCGATCTATCTCAACACGCTGCACGGCATCCGGACCGTCGACCCGCAGCTGATCGAGATGGGGCGGATCTACGGCATGAGCGACGGCGAGCTGTTCCGGCGGGTGATCTTCCCCGGCGCGTTGCCGTCGATTTTCGTCGGGGTCCGCTTTGCGCTCGGCATCATGTGGCTGACCTTGATCGTGGCGGAAACCATCGCGGCTTCCTCGGGTCTCGGCTACATGGCGATGCAGGCCCGCGAATTCATGCAGATCGATGTCGTGGTGCTGAGCATCCTGATCTACGCGCTGCTCGGCAAACTTGCCGACAGCACCTCGCGCGCCCTCGAGCGGCTGACGCTGTCCTGGCATCCGGCCTTCCAGAAATAGTGAGAATCCCCATGCAAGAAGCCCTTCGCTTTCTCGTGCCGGACGCCGAGCCCGTGGATCGCACGGACTTCATCGAACGCGCGCGGCGGCTGCGGGATGCTCCGGAAGCGTCTTCACGCCGCGGCCTTCCGCTCAGCATTCGCAGCCTGCACAAGTCGTTCGGCGCCAACCAGGTACTGCGCGGCGTCGATCTGCAGATTCCGGCAGGCCAGTTCGTGGCCATCGTCGGCCGCAGCGGCTGCGGCAAGAGTACCCTGCTGCGGCTGATCGCGGGCCTCGAAACCATCGACACCGGCAGCATCGGCTTCGGCGAGGCGACCCGGCCCGCGGATGTCCGGGTGATGTTCCAGGAGCCGCGGCTGCTGCCATGGGCGCGGGTGCTGTCGAATGTCGAGGTCGGCCTCGGCCGCGACCGCGCCTCTTCGGACGCGCAATTGCGCGCCGAACAGGCCCTCGCCGAGGTCGGCCTCGACGACAAGCGCGGCCAGTGGCCGGCCGTGCTGTCAGGCGGACAGAAGCAGCGCGTGGCGCTGGCGCGCGCGCTGGTCAGCCATCCGCGGGTGCTGGCGTTCGACGAGCCGCTCGGCGCGCTCGACGCCCTGACCCGGATTTCCATGCAGCGGCTATTGGAGCGGGTCTGGCACGATCAGGGTTTTACCGCGATCCTGGTCACCCATGACGTGGCGGAGGCCGTCGCGCTGGCCGACCGCGTGCTGGTGATCGAGGACGGCCGCATCGCCAGGGATATCGAGGTCGACATCGCGCGCCCGCGCCGCCGCGGCTCGGCGGCGCTGGCGGCGCTGGAGGGTTCGATCCTGCGCGATCTCCTGCAGTCCGCGGACGAAACGACAGAGCTGTGAGGCCATCATGAACACCGCCGTCCGCAACGTCACCATCGATCACGAGATTGCCGCCAGCGACTTTCGCGGCGCCATGCGGCATTTGACCGGCGGCGTCAGCGTGATCACCGTCGGCCGCGGCACCGACATCACCGGCATGACGGTGACGTCGGTGTCGTCGCTGTCGCTCGACCCGGCCTCCCTGATCGTCAGCATCAACCGGGAATCGTCGTCATGGCCGCTGCTGAGGCGCCACGGCTCCTTCGGTGTCAACATTCTTACCGCCGACCAGCTCGATGTCGCCGAGCGGTTCACCGGGAAAGATGGGCTGAAGGGCGCCGACCGCTTCGCCGGCGCGCAATGGACCACGCTGGTGTCCGGCGTGCCGATGCTGGTCGGCGCCTTGTCGGCGATCGACTGCGCGACCGAGGATATCATCGAGCGGCACTCCCATGCCATCGTGGTCGGCCGGGTGCTGGATATCAGGAATTCGCGGCGGACCGCGGCGCTGGCCTATTGGCAGGGCCGATATGTCGCGATCGACTGGGATGAGGATGCCGCGCGGCTGGCGGACGTCAGTCTGCCGGACCGCAGCCGCCTGGTCCGCAATCAGACCTGACCGCACGCCATCGCAGGATCGCCGCCGCCTGTTGGCCGCGGCGGTAGCGTTTTTTGCGCGCGCGGCCTAAAACACCGTCAGCGCCGGCGATCGCCGGATGTGGCGGCGGGTCAGGCGATGGAACGAAGGCTTCTCTTGGTCGGCAACGCGGCCGCGGCGCCTGCGGGCCGTGGCCGGTCGGGACGCTGCAACGCGATCCACGACGGCGCTCGGATCCGATGAAGCGCCTGGCGGTCTGGATCTTCTATGGCGTCGGCGCGCTTGCGGTCGGCTATCTCGCGTTGTCCGCCTATGCGCGCTTCACCGGGCAGGACCTGCAGCCCGGCGATCCCATCCACATCTTCCGCAAGCCCGACGCTCCGAACTATTCGGCGGCGATGGGGGGCGATTTCGCCTGATGGCGGGAGACGAAGGTGCGGCCCATGGTGATGTTCTTCTGGGCGCGGATCTGGGTGTTGTCGTAGGTCCAGCACTCGCCGGAATCATCCAGAAAGCAGACCCAGAGCAGATTGTATTCGGGACCGTAGTCGATCAGCAGGTGGGCGTATCCGTCGCCCTTCGGGGTGATGACGGGGATCGGCGGATCGAGCTGCAGGGTGGACATGGACCGACTTTCAAACGGGGATGCCTGAGGGCCTGATGGAAACGAGGCTGGCGCCAAACGGTTCCGGCGCGGGGCGTTGTTCCGCGCCGGATTTGCGCCGGAGGCCCGCGATGCGCCTGGGTTCGGTGCCCGACATTGCGTTCGAGAGCAGGCTGCCGCCGGGCCGATCCGGGTCGCCTTGAAGAGGATCTTGCCCATATCACTGGGCCTGGTGCGTCAGATTGACGGTATCTTGACACCTTAATCCGGCTTGCACGGCACCGTCGGGTGGTAACGCGCTACTTTGCATGGGGTTGTTTTCGATATTTTGGTCGGAGGGCGGCATCGCGCCGGGAACGGACGCGCCTTTGCCCTCCTTCCGGACCTGAACGGTGCCCTCGCAAATCCTCCGGTCAGGCCGTCGCGGCGAGGCGGTGATAGTCGCCGGCGCCGGCGGGGGTGATCGGCAAGCCGCCGTCGGCATATTCGTTGAGCTTGTTGCGCAGCGTGCGGATCGAGATGCCCAGGATGTTGGCGGCATGGGTGCGGTTGCCGAGGCAGTGTTTCAGCGTTTCCAGGATCAGGTCGCGCTCGACATCCGCCACCGTGCGCCCGACCAGCGCGCGGGTGACCTGTTCGGCGGCGAAGGTGGCGTGCGCCACCGCCGGCACGGTCTTGGCGAGGTCGAGACGGTCGCCGTCCGGGGTCAGGATGGCGTCGACGCCGATCTCGTCGCCCTGCGCCATCAGCACCGAGCGGTGCATGGTGTTTTCCAGTTCGCGGACGTTGCCCTGCCAGCGGTTGGAGGTCAGCACCCGCCTGGCCTCGGCGGAAATCGGCCGCAGCGGCACGCCGTTGGCGTCGGCGTATTTCTTGGCGAAGTGCAGCGCCAGTTCGAGGATGTCCGCCGGCCGCTCGCGCAGCGGCGGTATCTTCAGGTTGACGACGTTGAGCCGGAACAGCAGGTCCTCGCGGAAGGTGCCCTCGCGCACGGCATCGGCGAGGTTGCGGTTCGAGGTGGCGATGATGCGGATGTCGACCGGCACCGGCCGGGTGCCGCCGACCCGATCGATCACCCGCTCCTGGATGGCGCGCAGCAGCTTGGATTGCAGCCGCACGTCCATTTCGGAGATTTCGTCGAGCAGCAGGGTGCCGCCGGTGGCCTCCTCGAATTTTCCGATCCGCCGGGCGACCGCGCCGGTGAACGCGCCCTTCTCGTGGCCAAACAATTCGGATTCCAGCAGATGCTCGGGGATCGCCGCGCAGTTGATGCTGATGAACGGCTTCCTGGCGCGGTTGGAGCGAGTGTGGACGTAGCGCGCCAGCACCTCCTTGCCGGTGCCGGATTCGCCGGTGATCATCACCGAGGCGTCGGAGCCGGCGATCTGCTGCGCCAATTTGATCACCTTGGCCATGGCTTCGTCGCGGTAGACCATGTCGCGCGAATCGTTGGCGACCGCGGCCAGCACGGCGGCGATCAGTTCCGGGTCGGGCGGCAGCGGGATGTATTCCTTGGCGCCGGCGTGGATCGCGGCCACCGCGGCGCGGGCGTCGTTGGAGATGCCGCAGGCGACGATCGGCACGTGGATATGTTCGGCCTCCAGCCGCATCACCAGGTCGCGGATGTCGAGCGCGACGTCGACCAGCAGGAGGTCGGCGCCCTTGCCGCCGCGCAGCACCCGCATCGCCTGTTCGTGGTCCTCCGCGTGGGTGACGGAAGCGCCATTGTCCATCGCGATCTTGGTCGCCGTGGTGAGCTGGCCCTTCAATGTGCCGACGATGAGTAGCCGCATGGTAATCTCCTGTTCGTCTGTTCGCGCCGGTCGTGCGCCCAATCGTTAAAGCGCCTCAGGCGCGTTCCGCCTTGATGATTTCCGTCATGGTTACGCCAAGCTTGTCTTCCACCAGCACCACCTCGCCGCGCGCCACCAGCCGGTTGTTGACGTAGATGTCGATGGCCTCGCCGACGCGGCGGTCGAGTTCCAGCACGGTGCCGGGGCCGAGCTTCAGCAACTCGCCGACATCCATCTTGGAGCGGCCGAGCACCGCCGAAACCTGCACCGGCACGTCGAACACCGCTTCCAGATCGGCGGCGATGCGCGAGGCCTGCTCGTCGTCGTGATAGGCCACGTCGTCGAGCGGCGGCGCGCCGGCAGCGTTGAGATCCGGAAGCGGAACCTGTGCGTCGGTGTCACTCATGGCTCAGTCCTCATGGCGGCAATGCCGGTCTGACCGCGGGACGCCATGTAGCGCCCGACCAGGTCGTTGATTTTCGTCTCGATCGCGGCGCGCTCCAGCACCACGCCGCCATCGGCCCATTCGATCTTGCAGTCGCCGGTGGGGATCTCGGGCTCGGCGAGGATCACCAGCCGGCCCTCGAAGCCGCTTCGCTTGGCCAGCCGCTCGATGCGCTCGCGCGCGGCCTCGTAGAGCGATTCGTTGATCCGGACCACCAGATGCGGCGTCGAGACCAGGTGCGAGAAACAATCGCGCACCAGCCCGGTGATCTCGCCAAGCGGCTCGCCGGCAATCAGTTCGCTGCACAATTTGCGCGCCACCGCCACCGCGACATCGACGGCTTCGGTCTCCATCCGGGCCTCGATGCCGGAGAACCGGCTTGCGATGGCCTGAACGGCGATCCCGATCTCCTCGAGCGCCAGCGCGGCGCGGCGGTCGCTCTCGGCCTTGGCCTCGCGCTGGGCGGCGTCGAAGCCGTCGCGATAGGCGCGGGCCTCGGCGGCGGCGACCTTCTGGGCAATTTCCGCCGCCGTGGCCGGCCGCTCGCGCGCCTTGTCCGGCGCCGAGAAGTCCATGTCGAACAGGAATTTTGCGGGTGCGGCCATCAGTATACCAGTTCGTCGTCGGCGCGGTTCTTGGTCAGCATGATCTCGCCCTTGGCGGCGAGGTCCTTGGCGAGGTTGACCAGCAGCGCCTGCGCCTCGTCGACATCGCGCAGCCGCACCGGACCCATGGCGGCCATGTCGTCGAGCAGCATCTTGCCGGCGCGGGACGACATGTTGCCGAGGAAGAAGGCGCGGACTTCCTCGTTGGCGCTCTTCAGCGCGACGCCGAGCTTGTCCTTGTCGACGTTTCGCATCAGGGTCTGCGCCGATCCGGCGTCCAGCTTGACGAGGTCGTCGAAGGTGAACATCAGCGCCTTGATGCGTTCGGCGGATTCGCGGTTTTCCTCTTCCAGCGAGGTGATGAAGCGGGTCTCGGTCTGGCGGTCGAAATTGTTGAAGATCTCCGCCATCACCTCGTGGGCGTCGCGGCGGCGGGTCTGCGACAGGTTCGACATGAATTCGGTGCGCAGCGTCTGCTCGACGCGCTCGATCACTTCCTTCTGCACCGCCTCCATTCGCAGCATGCGGCCGACCACGTCCAGCGCCATGTCCTCGGGCAGGATCGCCAGCACCCGCGCGGCATGTTCCGACTTCAGTTTCGACAGCACGACGGCGATGGTCTGCGGGTATTCATTCTTGAGATAGTTGGCGAGCACCTCCTCCTGGACGTTGGAGAGCTTCTCCCACATGTTGCGGCCCGCCGGTCCGCGGATCTCGTCCATGATGCCGGTGACGCGCTCGGGCGGAAGATAGAGTTGCAGCAGCCGTTCGGTACCGTCGAAAGTTCCCATCAACGCGCCGGACGCCGACATCCGCGAGACGAATTCGAGCAGCAGGTCTTCGACCACGTCGGCCTCGACGGTGCCCAGCGTCGACATCACCATCGAAAGCTCGCGCACTTCGTCGTCGTCGAGCAGCGACCAGACCTTGCCGCCATATTGTTCTCCCAGCGCCAGCATCAGGATCGCGGCGCGTTTCGGGCCGCTCAGCGTCGGGCCTTTCGGGCGCGTGCCCTGGCGACCCGCCAATGTGGCGATGACGCTGGCGATATCGTTGGCGTTTGTGGTCTGGGGTACGGCCATGTCAGGTCACGCCGGCTCGGTCAGCCATTGACGGATAATGGCGGCGGTTTCGTTCGGATTGCGCTCGGCGAGTTCGCCGACCCGATGCACCGACTGGGCGTGGACCTGGCCCTGGACCTGGGCGACGTCGATCAGCGACGGGGTGCCGGGCACCAGGCTCTGGCCGGCCGCGCCCGCCGCCGCGCTGCCGTCGGTCAGCGCCGGCGCCGCGCCGTCGGCGAGCGCGGGAACCACTTCGGAAGCGAGGATGCGCCGGACCAGCGGCCGGATCACCATGAACAGCACCACCAGGCTGAGCAGCATCATGACGCCCAGTTCGATGACGTACATCACGTCGTCCTTGGTGAATTGCAGCATGCCCAGCAGCCCCGACGGTTCGGCGATCGGAACGATCGCCGGCGCTTCCGCGAATTTGAGGTTGACGACCTCGACCTGGTCGCCGCGCTTCTGGTCGAAGCCGATCGCCGAGCGCACCAGCGTGGCGATGCGCTCCAGCTGTTCCTTGCTGCGCTCCTGGTAGACCATCTCGCCCTTTTCGTTCTTGGCATAGCTGCCGTCGACCAGCACGGCGACCGAGATCTTGTTGACCCGACCGGCCTCGGTGACTTCGGTCTTGGTGGTGTGCGAAATCTCGTAATTGTTGGTTTCCTCGGTCTTCTTGCTCTGGTCCTTGACCGTCGCGGCATTGTCGGCGCGCTGCGCGCCCGGCAATTCGTTGTTGACGGTGACCTGACCGCCGCTGTCGCCGGAAGCGCTGGATTCCTCGCGGGTCTGGCTGGAGCGCAGCACCCGGCCTTCGGGATCGAAACGGTCCGAGGTCTGGGTCACCTTGTTGTAGTCGAAGTCCGCCGAGAGCTGGACGCGGGCGCGGCCGGCGCCGACCACCGAGGACACGATCGCCTCGACCTCGTTGCGCATCCGCTTTTCGAAGCTGGCGCGGCGCTCGTCTCCGACGGTGTTGTCGGCGCTCTCGCCGCTGGCGCCGTCGGCAAGCAGTTGGCCGGACTCGTCGACGATCGATACCCGCTGCGGCTTCAGGCCGCTGACGGCGGAGGCGACCAGATGGCGAATGGCGCGAATCTGCTGGGGTTCCAGCGCGCCGCGCACCCGCACCACGATCGAGGCCGACGGTTCGGGGGTTTCGCGGGAAAACAGCGGCCGTTCGGGCAGTACCAGATGGACCCGGGCGGCCTGGATGCGGTCGATGGAGCCGATGGTGCGGGCCAGTTCGCCCTCGAGCGCGCGCAGATGATTGATGTTCTGCACGAAACTGGTGGTGCCGAGCGCGTCGGACTTGTCGAAGATCTCGTAGCCGACGCCGCCCCCCTTGGGCAAGCCGCCCTCGGCGAGTTTCATGCGCAGCCGCGTGACCTTGTCCTTCGGCACCAGTATCACCGCGCCGTCGTTGCGCAGCTCATAGGGGATCGCCTGGCGTTCCAGGTCCTTCAGGATGGCGGAGGAATCCTCCATGCTGAGGTCGGTAAACAGGGTGGTCATCTGCGGCGTGGTGACGCGCATGATGACAAAGGCGAAAAAGCCGATCAGCGCGGCCGTTACCGCCACCATCGCCATCAACCGCGAAGCGCCCAGACCCTTTAGGAAGCCTACAAGACTCTGCAAACCAACCGCCCCCGAGATTCGGCTCCAGGAGCCGACTGGGCAATTATTGCCTATGGGATGGTTTCGATATGGTTAACGAAGGTTAAGGCCCGCGGGTAAAGTTCAAAATGGCAAAGATCGGCCTCGCAAACGAAGCCGATTTTCGTCAAATGCGCTGGATTGCGGCGAGGGTTTATTGGCGATATTGCTGGATGCGGGTGGTGCGCAGTCCGGCAAGTCCATGCTGGTCGATGGAAAACTGCCAGGACAGGAATTCGTCGACCGTCAGGGTGTAGCGGCTGCAGGCCTCCTCGAGGGAGAGCAGGCCGCCGCGGACCGCGGCAACGACTTCGGCCTTGCGGCGGATTACCCACCGTTTGGTCCCGGGTGCGGGCAGATCCGCGATTGTTAACGGACTGCCGTCAGGCCCGATGACGTATTTTACCCTCGGGCGATGGGGTTCTGTCATGGCGTACTCACAAACTCTCAACCACTGAACTAACAGTAACAACCTACCCCCCGCGGCTTAAAATTTGCCTAAGCCCAAGGCTCCAATAAGATTTCTCCTTGAAAATGCTTGCAACGGCTTCATCCCGGCGCCGGAGGGCGCCAGGATGAGGCAGGTGATGAACGGAGCGAAAAAGGTTGCGGGCCGCGGCCGTCCGCGCTCAGCTAGTTGGAACTGCTGGCACTGGCGACGCTGGCGATCTGGTTGACGGTGTAGGTCTGGCCGTTGACCGTCAGCAGCGGCGGCGACTTGGCAATGTCGACCGAACTGACCACGCCTTCCACCTGGGTGGTGACGGCCACGACCGCGCCGGTGCTGTCGGCCGCCGTCGCGGTCAGCGTGTACTGGCCGGCCGGATACTGGGTGCCGTCGGTGCCCTCGCCGTTCCAGGTGAAGGGCTGGTTGTTGCCGGCGGAGACCGCGTATTTGCCGGTAAAGACGGTCTGCCCGGTGCTGCTGGCGATCGATATGTTCACGGTCGAATTTGACGGCACGCTCAGCTGCCAGGTCGCCGACGAGTTGGTCAGCGCGGCGGTATTGCCATTGACCACCACCGTCTGGCCGACGAAACCCAGCGCCTGGGTCGATTGCGCGGTCTGCTGCAGCGACACCAGCGTTGCCAGCGAGTCATTGGTGTTGAGCTGCTGCTGGACCCCGGCGAATTCGACCAGCTGTTGGGTGAACTGGTTGGTGTCGAGCGGATCCAGCGGGTTCTGGTTCTGCAATTGCGTCGTCAGCAGGGTCAGAAAGCTCTGGAAGTTGCCGGCAATCTGCGAGGATGCCAGCGCGCTGGCGGAGGAGGCCGCCGAGGCCGACGAAGAAGATGAGGCCGAGGTTGTGCCCGAAACGATCGGGCTGGCCGATACTGCTGTCATGTCCGTCTCCTCAGACGCTGATGTCCACGCCGCTGCTCGATGCGAGCATTCGGCCATAAGTTCGTCCGGCGACCGCCGCTGGAATGCTGTCGTCGTCGCTGATCACCAGCCGCTGGGCATGGCCGCCGGTCTGGCTGCCGCTGTTCTGGCCGGAAGATGACTGGTCGCGCAGGCTGAATTGCAGGCCGCCGCTGCCGGTCTTGAGGCCGGCGTCGTCCAGCGCGCGCTGCAACTGGGGGGCGTCCTGCTGCAGCATCGACAGAGTGGCCGGCTTTTCGACCGTCAGATGCGAAGTCACCTGGCCGTTGCGATCGACGTCGATGCGAACATCGATGCGGCCGAGTTCGGCCGGGTCGAGACGGATTTCGAAACTGCTCTTGCCGTTCTTCACCGACGCGGCGATTTCCATCGCAAGGCCGCTCAACGGCACCGCCGCGCCGGCTGCCGCCGTCACGCTCAATGTCGACGGGGCCGCAGTCGCCGCGGGAAGCTGGGCCTGGATCGTTGCCGCCGCCTGCGCGCCGGCGTCGGGCGGGCCGGCCGGCGAAGCGGCCGTGGCGCCGGCTGCCGCATGCTCGTGGGTCGATACCGCGGCGGCCGGAGTCGATGAGGCGCCGGCGGAGCCGTCCGCCTTGGCCGCGTCGGTGCTGCCATCGCCGGCGCCCTGCGGCGTGGCGACGGCGGGCTGCGGCGAAGCCGTGGCGGCCGGATCGGCCTTGCCGGACGCGGCGTCGGCACTGCCCGATGCTGCGGTCCCCTTGGACGGCGCCGCCTTCGCCGCAACGGCTTTGGTCGCGGTGCCATCCGCGGCCAGGGTTGCATCGGCCGCCGCGGTGGTCTCGGTCGCACCGGCGCCGGTTTCGCTTGCCGCGGTTTGGGCAGCGGTTTTTGCGGCCGCGGCCGCCGCCGAGGCAGTCGCGCCGGCGGCATCGGAATCGCTCTTGAGCTGCGCCGAGGATGCCGCGGCGGCCGAGGCGCTCGCGGCAATCGCGGCGGCCGCAATCGCCAGCGGTGCGGTGGCGTTGCCGTCGGCGGAAGCCGTGGTTGCCCCCGTCAACGCGATGGTGACGGGAATAGCCACCGCAACCGGGCTCGGGGTCGCCACGGGCGTGGCGCCGAGCAGCGCGGCGGCGGCCGAATCCGCCGCCGCGGCGTCGCCGGACGACGGCGCTGCAGTCGATTTCGGTGCGGCGGTCTTGGCGGCGCCGGATTTTGCCTTGGAATGCTGCAGCGCGTCGCTGCTGGTGTCGGCGCCACTGGCACCCGCGCCGGCATTGGCCGCGGCATCGGTGCCGGTGTCGGTATTGGTGTTGGCTGTTGGCGCTACTATTGGTGCTGGAATTGGCATTCGAACTGGAATTGGCATCGCTGGCGGGGGGCGGGCCGGCCGAGGCATTCTGCTCGTTTTGATCGTTCGAAGCGTTGTTGGCGGACTGGTTGGGCGCCGAGTTGTCCGGTGGCGCCGTGTTGTCCGGCGCTGCGGCGGCTGCGGCCGACGCGGCATCGGAACCCCGTTGCCAGGAAGATTGTGCCTGTGCGGCGGCGTTGTCGTTGCCGGTGTTGGCCGCCGTGCTGTTATCGACCAGCGCTGCGAAACTGTCGTTTCCCTGCGATGAACTGGAGGCGTACCTGGTGGCCCACGGCGTCGCGGTCTGAAAAGACACGTTGGTTGCGGCTTCTGGCGTGACGCTGGACACGGGCGGCCTCTCGCGATGGATCTGGCTTGGGATTAGCAAGGACCGGGCCAGCCCGAATTTCATAAAATATATAGCTATTTCAATGCGTTGATCCAGCGTGGGTAAACCATGGAGCAGCCTTTGGGGATCCCTTTTCTGCCCGCCGGCAAGATTTGCCGTTTGCGGCCCCGCAAAACGGGCGGCCGTGATTGCCTCACGGGAATACGGCCTATATTAAAGAGCAGCTTTTAAGCCGCTCCGATCAAGCCGGCTCGCCTGGCCGGAACCGCTGCAAGGCTTTCTGAAACCCAAGCTGACTCGCTGACCGCAAGGCGGCTTCCTGATCGCGAGGCGTTCGATGGCGTCGCGGTCGCATCGATGACCGGAATCATGCTCAACAGTCTGGACCTCAAAGGCCGTCCACAGGACACCCGGATCGTGGTCGCCATGTCGGGCGGCGTGGATTCGTCGGTGACGGCCGCGCTGTTGAAATCCGAAGGCTATGACGTCGTCGGCATCACGCTGCAGCTTTACGATCATGGCGCGGCCACCCACCGCAAGGGCGCCTGCTGCGCCGGGCAGGACATTCACGATGCCCGCGACGTCGCCGAGCGGATCGGCATTCCGCATTACGTGCTGGATTACGAGAGCCGCTTTCGTGAATCGGTGATCGACAGCTTTGCCGAAAGCTACGCCTCGGGCGAGACTCCGGTGCCCTGCATCGAGTGCAACCGCTCGATCAAGTTTCGCGATCTCATGACGACGGCGCGCGAACTCGGCGCCTCGGCGCTGGCGACCGGGCACTATGTCGCTTCGCGGCGGATGGCCGACGGATCGCGCGCGCTGGTCTGCGCCGCCGACGCCGATCGCGACCAGAGCTATTTCCTGTTCGCGACCACCCGCGAGCAGCTCGATTATCTGCGCTTCCCGCTCGGCGACATGACCAAGCCGCAGGCCCGCGAACTGGCGCGGCGCTTCGGCCTGATGGTCGCGGACAAGCAGGACAGCCAGGACATCTGCTTCGTGCCGACCGGGCGCTATACCGACATCATCGGCCGGCTGCGGCCCAATGCCATCGAGCCCGGCGACATCGTCGACCTCGAGGGCAGCGTCATCGGCAGGCATCAGGGCATCGTGCACTTCACCGTCGGCCAGCGGCGCGGGCTCGGCATCGCCGCCAGCGCGCCGCTCTACGTGGTGCGGCTCGACGCCGCCGGCCGCCGCGTCGTGGTCGGACCGCGCGAGGCGCTGCGGATGGACCGCATCGTGCTGCGCGACGTCAACTGGATCGGCGACGGTCCGCTCGATGCCGCGGTCGGCGAGGGCCTGGAGATTTTCGTGCGGGTGCGGTCGACCCGCGCGCCGCAGCCGGCCTGGCTGCGCGCGGCGGACGGCGGTTATGAAGTCGAACTGGTGGCCGGCGAAGAGGGCGTATCTCCCGGCCAGGCCTGCGTGTTCTATGATGCGCCCTCGGGCCGGGCGCGCGTGCTGGGCGGCGGCTTCATCCAGAGCGCAACCGCGAAGGGCGCAATCGCCGGCGGCGCGACGCGGCCGCGGCCGCTGGTCGACGCCATGCGCGGATAGAGTTCAGGGCGGGGCATGGCTTCAGATATCGACCGCGCGGGGGTCGCAAGGGCTTATGGGCGCTGGGCGCCGGTCTACGATCTGGTGTTCGGCAAGGTGTTCGACCATGGCCGGCAGTCGACCATCGCCGAAGCCGACAGGATCGGCGGCCGGGTGCTCGATGTCGGCGTCGGCACCGGATTGTCGCTGTCGGACTATTCGCGCACCACGAAAATATCCGGCGTCGATATCTCGGAACCGATGCTGCGCAAGGCGCAAGCCCGGGTGCGGACGCTGGGTCTCCGCAATGTCGAAACGCTCGCGGTGATGGACGCCAGGAATCTGGCGTTCGCCGATTCGTTCTTCGACGCGGTGGTGGCGCAATATGTCATTACCGCGGTGCCCGATCCGGAAGGCACGCTGGACGACTTCATCCGGGTGCTGAAGCCCGGCGGCGAACTCATCCTGGTCAATCACATCGGCGCCGAATCCGGTCCGCGCCGCGTCTTCGAACTGGCATTCGCGCCGCTGGCCCGGCGGCTTGGCTGGCGGCCGGAGTTTCCCTGGGCGCGGCTGGCGGATTGGGCCGCCAGGCATGGCGGCGTCAGCCTGACCGAGCGCCGCCCGATGCCGCCGATGGGGCACTTCTCCTTGATCCGGTACCGCAAGGCCTGAGCCACGCGGCCATGTTCCGAAGGCCGGGCGAGGGCAGCGAAACACGCCCCACCGGATTTTGAGGAACCTGTGCGCCGGCAGACCGTTTTCCCTGCATGGTTAAAAAATCAACGCTTTACCTGTTCGCGGTGCTGATGGCGGCTTGCGGCGCGGCGAGCGCCCAGGCCCCTCCGGCGCCGGCGACGCCCCCTGCCGAGACCGCGCCTCCCGCACCCGGGCACGCGGCTGATTGCGCGCCGACGTCGTCGACGCCGCAGGGCAATGTCGTGCCGCAGGGCACGACCGTGGGCCAGGGCACTGAGCCGCTCGGCGACAAGCTGGCCAGATCCGACGGCGTGTTGTGTCCGCCCCCGGGCGTCGACCCGGCGATGCACGCACCGACGCCCGATAGCGGCACCATGCCGGTGGTGCCTCCGCCCGGCAGCCCCGGCGGCGATCCCAGCGTGCGGCCGAAATAGGCGCGCTTTGCCAGCGGCTTGCCGGCATCCGAGGCGGCCGGCAACCGACCTGGCGAAACCATCGGGTTTGCTTGACATGCCCTCGACCGGCTTCTTATATGCCGCGCGTTCGCGACCGCGGCAGACAGAGCCGCAACGGACGCCGTGGCGGGGTAGCTCAGCTGGTTAGAGCACGGGAATCATAATCCTGGGGTCGGGGGTTCGAGTCCCTCTCCCGCTACCATATCGAGCGTTGTCCGGCCCGGACAGATAGGTAACACCACGTACCTAAGACATGGGTGACAACCTCGTGCCGAACGGGTTGTCGAGGGGTTGCAAGGTTTTTTGCTCCAGGTCGAAGTATCCGAGATCATATTGCATGAAGCTCACAAGCCAAATGCCGTCGTCGACCTCCTTGATGCCGAGTCTCTGACCGGCCAGCACGGTAGAGACGTTGATCCTTTTGCGATGCAGGCAGAGGCGTCCGCAAGCGGTGACGAGCACGTCGCGGTCGTGGAACGGATAGGTCAGTTCCGGCAAGCCGGCATAGCAGCGTGGAGAGGCGGTGTAGAGCTCGGCAGGGCACTTCATGTCGAGAGCCTCGTGGGGGCGTTCGGCATTGAACTCGCAGACGAAGGCATCGAAGCGGCCCTGCTGCTGGAGGCTATTGAAGCCCGGCGGTCGGGTGGCTTCCTTTTTGAGGGTGAGATGCATGCGCTCGTGGCGGCCATTTTGTTGCGGCCGGCCGGGCTTGATTCGTTCGATGGCGATCCCGAGACGGAGCCACCAGACCGAGAGTTTCGAGAGATTGAACAGGGCATTGGGACTGGCGAAGGGCACGCCGTTGTCGGAGCGGATGGCGAGCGGCAGGCCACGCTCGCGGAACAGCTGCTCGAAGGCGGTGCAGGCGGTGTCTTCGCGGGTCGAATCGAGGGCTTCGCACAGCAGCAGGAAGCGCGAGGCATGGTCGGTGACGGTCAGCGGATAGCAATACCGCCCGTTGCCGAGTTTGAACTCGCCCTTGAAGTCGGCGCACCACAGCTCGTTGGGAGCAGTCCCCTGCGCAGGCGTTCTCTGACCTGAGACCCGCAAATTCCGCCAAAAATGGGTAGAGTCCGTCACCCGCTGGGGATGGACATGAAGGCAAGTCGGTTCACGGAAGAACAGATCATCGGGGTTTTGCGGGAGTAGGAGGCTGGGGCAAAGACCGCCGGCCTCTGTCGCAAGCATGGGATCAGCAGCGCGACATTCTACAAATGGAAGGCCAAATATGGCGGCCTCGGAGTCTCGGACGCCAGGCGGCTGAAGACGCTTGAGGACGAGAACTCCAAGCTGAAGAAGCTTTTGGCCGAGGCGATGCTCGACAACGCGATGCTGAAGGATATCGCGTCAAAAAAATGGTGACGCCCGCCGTCAGGCGAGAAGCCGTCGCTCACCTGCAGGTCACCTACCAGGTCAGCGAACGGCGGGCGTGCTAAGACCTTTCAGGTCGATCGGCTTCGGTTCGAGCGGCCGCTGCCTGGCAAAGGCGAGCAACCTAAGAACAGCCAAGATTGCCGCTACGGGCGCTGGTCGGCATGTTCCAGAAAAATTTTGCCAAGTTCGAGAGCTTGGTGGACGCTGACGTCCGGGCCGCGGCGCCTGAAGTAAAGCTCGCGGCGGAGTAGATATATCGTCGACGTAACAGTGGCGCGATGCAGTTCGCGGAACTGACCTTCGTTCGGCATTCGGCGATCGGCGCGTCTGCTGGGAAGCGCCGATATATTCCGGCGCAGGCGCGCGCTGCATATGACGTACGCCCGAAATTGCTGAAACTGGCGTCCTGGGAATTTAGCTAGTTGGAAATTTCGAAAACGAAATACCTTTGCGCGAGGCCAGCTGGCCGTTTTCTGCACACTAGTCTCCAGGATCCGATTTGACCTTTCCCAGCAGGGGCGCAAGCAGCGCAACCAGTTCAGCCTGCCGGTGAACGCCGGTTTTTGCGAAGATGCTCTTGAGTTGAGTTCGACTGGTTTCCTTGGCGATGCCAGATTGATCCGCGGCCGTTTCAAGAGCCTGGCCCGAAGCCAGTTGCGCCGCAAGCCGAGACTCGGCCTCACTCAATCCAAAGGCGACCCGAAGGGTGTCTAGCGGCGGCACGCGGGCATCGTCGGGATCGACCAGGATGACAACCGCCTGACAATCCGCCAACGCGTTGGCGGTCATGGCTGCAAGCTTCGCTGGATAAGCGAGCAGAGGCCTGCGGCCGTCGCGGGTTAGCGCCACGGGCGGCGAGAGCGCAGCCCCGACGCGACGCCACATCAGTTCATAGAGCGCGCGGTCCAGCTTTTCGGTCGCGGCCTTGTCCTTCGCGGTCAATCGCCGTTTGATGATCGTGACATCGCCGGTCAGAAGCCGCTCGGCGGTTCGATTAGCTTTGAACACTTCGCCCATTCGGTTGATCAATACCACGCCGGTGCTACTCAGCTCGAATGCCTCGAGCGCTCCGTTCGCAGTTGCGCCGCTCATGGCGCGCGCAAGCGCTGCACTTGTCGAAAGGGCGTTCGAGAGCTGCGCCAGGCGTTGCTTCTCAGCTTTGGAGAACGGCCCCTGATCAAATGTTCGCTGGATCGAAAGACACCAGAGGTCGTTTCCGCAGTGCACTTTCACACCCGCGAACCAGCGCAAACCGTGTGGGGCCAAGAATTCCTGATAATAGGGATGCTTTTTTATGCTCTGCTCGCTCAGAATATCCAGGTCGTCTATTACGCCACGCTTCACGAGAACGCCGAGGCCGAGTTGACGCTCGTCACGCAAGTGCCAGCCGTCACAAAAATAGCTCTCGGTCGTTTTGCTTAAGCTTTCGGTGAATGGCACGTTTGGCAGTTGATCGCCTTTTACAGGCAGGAGGATCGACCCGAAACTGCCGCTAACCGCGGTAGCCGTATCCAGTGCTTTTACCCAGGCGACAGGATCAAGAGCCGCCTCGCCAAAGGCTCGTTCAACGAGTCCGAGATCCCACTTCGACATCAGTACTTTCAAGCACTTTTTGCAGAAGGCTCTGGGGTCAGCACCTTGTTTGCCCGGCTGACACTAGCATCAAATCGCTGGTTGTCTAACCCAAAGGGGTGAAGACCTAAAACCCACGCTCTGATCTACTGGATCGGCGCCTGACAGGATTTCAAAGGGCGGATTGCCATCGTTAACTTCTTTACCTTTGGCCGGCAGATTGGTTGGCCATCAAGCTTACACAACAGCGGTGCGGCATCAGGATTCAGCGCGCGGGATCCGACGTGATGCTCTTGCGCGTGAATTGAACCATTTGGGCGCTTCATGACAACGACCTGGTCGCCAGCATCTGAAATCGGCACGGAGGGGTCTTCGATTGCGCTCGGCACCATTGCGGGCTTTGGCTCCTCGTTGAGTCTCAGCGGAATTCCGGTTGGCGCGACCCTCACCGACGGGCACGGCCATACGTTCACAGCCACACCCGGGAATACCTCGGTTAACCTTGCGGGCTGGACCGTATCGAGCTTGCATATTACACCGGTTAACGATCAGAATTTTACGTTGACCGCGGTTGGCGCAAATGGATCGGCCACCGAGCTGGTGACGGTTGACCCTCTGGCGCCGGCGTTGGCGCCGGTAGCGGTGGTCGGGGTTGAAGGCCAGGCGATTGCGCTCAATCTGGGGGTGACGGTCAACGGCCTTACGGGCGATGCCAACACATTGTCGTCGCTGGTCGTCAGCGCTATTCCCGTGGGAGCGACGCTGAGCGACGGCACCCATACCTTCACGGCGACCGCCGGCCACACCTCGGTCGACGTCTCTAGCTGGACGCTGACCAGTCTCACGGTTATGCCGACCAACGACGCCAATTTTACCCTCGGCATTGCCGCGATCACCAAGGACGCCGAAGGCAATCTGAGTTCGACCACGACTGCAACCGACGTGGTGACGGTCGATCCGCGGGCACCGACGGTGGCACCGGTAGCGGAGGTCGGCCTTGAAGGGCACGCGGTTGCGCTCAATCTCGGGGTCATGATCAATAAAATGACCGGCGACACCAACACGCTGTCGTCGCTGGTCGTCAGCGCCATCCCGGTTGGGGCGACGCTGAGCGATGGCACCCATACGTTCACGGCTGCGGCCGGCAGCACCTCGGTCGATGTCAGCAGCTGGACCCTGACCAGCCTGAAAATCACACCAACGAACGACGCCAATTTTGCCCTGAGCATTGCCGCAACTGTCAAGGATGCGCAGGGCAATCTGAGCGCGACCACGACCGCAACGGAACTCGTGACGGTTGATCCGCTGGCGCCGACGCTGGCGCCGGTGGCGGCGGTCGGGGTTGAGGGCCAGGCCATTGCGCTCAGTCTCGGGGCGACGGTCAACGGCCTTGCCGGCGATACCAACACGCTGTCGTCACTGGTTGTCAGCGCGATTCCGGTTGGGGCGACGCTGAGCGATGGCACCCATACGTTCACCGCGTCGGCTGGAAGTACCTCGGTCGACGTCTCCAGCTGGGCGCTGACCAGTCTCACGGTCACGCCGGCCAATGACACCAACTTTACCCTCAGCATTGCCGCCACCGCCAAGGACGCCGAAGGCAATCTCAGCACGACCACCTCGGCGACAGATGTTGTGACCGTCGACCCGGAGGCAGCGACGTTGGCGCCGGTTGCCGCAGCGGGTCTCGAAGGTCAGAAGATTGCGCTCAATCTCGGAGTGACGGTGAACGGCCTTGCCGGCGACGCCAACACGGTGTCGTCGTTGATTGTCAGCGGCATCCCGGTCGGTGCCAAGCTGAGCGACGGCACTCACACGTTCACGGCCACGGCGGCCACGACATCGGTCAATATCAGCAGCTGGACGCTCTCAAGCCTGACGGTCACGCCGACCAACGACACCAATTTTACCCTCGGCGTCGCCGCGATCACCAAGGACGCGGAGGGCAATCTGAGTTCAACCGCGACCGCAACAGAAGTGGTGACCGTCAATCCGCTGGCACCAACCGTGGCGCCCGTGTCCGAAGTTAGGATTGAGGGCCACTCGATCGCCCTCAATCTGGGTGTGACAGTCAATAAATTGACCGGCGATAGCAACACCCTTGCATCGCTGGTTGTCAGCGCTATTCCAATCGGCGCGACCTTGAGCGACGGCACCCATGCGTTTACGGCGACGATAGGCAATACGTCGGTCGACGTCAGCAGTTGGACCCTGACCAGCCTGACTGTCACCCCGACCAATGATACCAATTTTAGCCTGAGCGTTACCGCATCCGCCAAGGACGCGGAAGGCAATCTAAGCACGACCACGACGGCCACCGAAGCGATGACGGTTGACCCTCTGGCGCCGGCGTTGGCGCCGGTAGCGGTGGTCGGGGTTGAAGGCCAGGCGATTGCGCTCAATCTGGGGGTGACGGTCAACGGCCTTACGGGCGATGCCAACACATTGTCGTCGCTGGTCGTCAGCGCTATTCCCGTGGGAGCGACGCTGAGCGACGGCACCCATACCTTCACGGCGACCGCCGGCCACACCTCGGTCGACGTCTCTAGCTGGACGCTGACCAGTCTCACGGTTATGCCGACCAACGACGCCAATTTTACCCTCGGCATTGCCGCGATCACCAAGGACGCCGAAGGCAATCTGAGTTCGACCACGACTGCAACCGACGTGGTGACGGTCGATCCGCGGGCACCGACGGTGGCACCGGTAGCGGAGGTCGGCCTTGAAGGGCACGCGGTTGCGCTCAATCTCGGGGTCATGATCAATAAAATGACCGGCGACACCAACACGCTGTCGTCGCTGGTCGTCAGCGCCATCCCGGTTGGGGCGACGCTGAGCGATGGCACCCATACGTTCACGGCTGCGGCCGGCAGCACCTCGGTCGATGTCAGCAGCTGGACCCTGACCAGCCTGAAAATCACACCAACGAACGACGCCAATTTTGCCCTGAGCATTGCCGCAACTGTCAAGGATGCGCAGGGCAATCTGAGCGCGACCACGACCGCAACGGAACTCGTGACGGTTGATCCGCTGGCGCCGACGCTGGCGCCGGTGGCGGCGGTCGGGGTTGAGGGCCAGGCCATTGCGCTCAGTCTCGGGGCGACGGTCAACGGCCTTGCCGGCGATACCAACACGCTGTCGTCACTGGTTGTCAGCGCGATTCCGGTTGGGGCGACGCTGAGCGATGGCACCCATACGTTCACCGCGTCGGCTGGAAGTACCTCGGTCGACGTCTCCAGCTGGGCGCTGACCAGTCTCACGGTCACGCCGGCCAATGACACCAACTTTACCCTCAGCATTGCCGCCACCGCCAAGGACGCCGAAGGCAATCTCAGCACGACCACCTCGGCGACAGATGTTGTGACCGTCGACCCGGAGGCAGCGACCCTCAACTGGGCGGCGCCGCGAGGCGCATTTATTGCGGGTTCGGCGGTCGCGTTGGGAACGCTTTCCGACACGCTGAACGGGCTTGCAGGCGACAGCAATCAACTGGCCTCGCTGGTCGTGAACGGCATCCCGATCGGTGCGACCCTGAGTGATGGAACGCACACCTTCGTCGCGTCCGCGGGGCATACCTCGGTCGACGTTAGCGCCTGGACGTTGACGCATTTATCGCTGCTGCCAAAAAACTCGAACAGTTTCACGCTCAGCGTGACGGCTGTGGAACACGATGGCGAGGGGAATTCAAGCGCAACAACCACCGCGTTTGAGTCTGAAATTACGTCGAGCGGGACCGTCACCGAGTCCGGCAGCGGCCTCAATGTGGCAGGCGCGAGCCTTCAGGTGACGGTGTTCGGAAGCAACGACAGCATCAACATAGCGGCAGCGTCTGACACCGTCATCCTACAGGGCATGAACGATGCGGTCTCCTTTGGAGCGAACGGCAGCCTCAATTTGACCGCCAGCCAGGCCAGTCTGGCAATCACGGGCAGTAACGACGTGGTCAGCGTAACCGGCACCGATGATCAAATTACTTTTTCTGCAAGCAATACAACGCTGAGCCTGACGGATCCTGGCAACACGATAAATCTGACGGGAAACACAGACATCATTGCACTTGTCGCCAGCAGTGATGTCGTCAATCTGGCGGGTTCAAACGACAACGTTTCGATCACCGGAAGCAGCAATACGGTCGGGGTCGCAGGCGCAAACAACACCATTGCATTGACGGGCAGCAACAACACGATTCTTTATTCGCAGTCCAACGATAGTTTTGGCATCACCGGCAGCGGCGGTGCCATCAGCATAAACGACACGGTCAACAACGATGCAGTGACGCTGGGTGGCGGCAATACACTGCTTATCCAGGCAAACTATGAATCGGTCAATTTCTCCGCCAGCGGCGCGACCTTGAACGTCACTGATCTCTTCTATGACTTCAATTTCAGCCTGAATGGCCAGAACGACACCGTGACGGTGCAGACGACCTACGAGACGATAAACGTCAATGGTTCGAATGACAGCATTGTGGTGGCGGGCCTCGAGGATGTGCTCGATGTTTCCGGCTCCAACGATACGGCGACGATCGGACCGGATGTTTACGAATTCAATACGGTAAACGACAGCGGCGCCAATGACACAATTAATCTCAACGGCTCTTCCAGCAGCGTCAATGTGTCGGGCGCTGACGACACGGTCGTTGCTGAGGCGACTGCAAACAACACCGTAAACATCTCGGCAAGCAACACGACGACGACCGTGACGGCGCTCTACGACGCCATCAATCTGTCTGGCAGCAACGATACGGACAATTTCCTGATCGAGAGCGGCTCGGTAGCCGTTTCCGGCAACAGCGATGTCGTCACGATCAGCGGCAACAATCCCGGATGGCCCGCTCTGAATGTGAATATCACCGGAAGTGGAGACACTGTCACGTTTGAGGGGAGCAGCAGCTCGTTCAACGTCGCCGCGAACAATGCCAACATCAACTTTGCGGGCAACAACGATACGGCCACGGTGGCGGGCAGCGGGGACACCTTGATCATGTCAGGCGTCGATGACGATGCCGCGTTGACGGGCAGCAACAACACGATCCTTTATTCGCAGTCCAACGATAGTTTTGGCATCACCGGCAGCGGCGGTGCCATCAGCATAAACGATACGGTCAACAACGATGCAGTGACGCTGGGTGGCGGCAATACACTGCTTATCCAGGCAAACTATGAATCGGTCAATTTCTCCGCCAGCGGCGCGACCTTGAACGTCACTGATTTCTTTTATGACTTCAATTTCAGCCTGAATGGCCAGAACGACACCGTGACGGTGCAGACGACCTACGAGACGATAAACGTCAATGGTTCGAATGACAGCATTGTGGTGGCGGGCCTCGAGGATGTGCTCGATGTTTCCGGCTCCAACGATACGGCGACGATCGGACCGGATGTTTACGAATTCAATACGGTAAACGACAGCGGCGCCAATGACACAATTAATCTCAACGGCTCTTCCAGCAGCGTCAATGTGTCGGGCGCCGACGACACGGTCGTTGCTGAGGCGACTGCAAACAACACCGTAAATATCTCGGCAAGCAACACGACGACGACCGTGACGGCGCTCTACGACGCCATCAATCTGTCTGGCAGCAACGATACGGACAATTTCCTGATCGAGAGCGGCTCGGTAGCCGTTTCCGGCAACAGCGATGTCGTCACGATCAGCGGCAACAATCCCGGATGGCCCGCTCTGAATGTGAACATCACCGGAAGTGGAGACACTGTCACGTTTGAGGGGAGCAGCAGCTCGTTCAACGTCGCCGCGAACAATGCCAACATCAACTTTGCGGGCAACAACGATACGGCCGCGGTGACGGGCAGCGGGGACAATATAAATGTTTCGGGAACCAATGACGTTGTCACCGTAGCCGGAAATGGGGCTGCCGTGACGGTCAGCGGTTCAGGCAATGCTTTGAACGTGGCGGGGACTGGGGATGCGGTAAACTTCAATGATACGAATGCCAGCCTGACGTTGGTAGCGAACGGCGTTTTCGTCCAGATCAACGGATACCAAAACGCCGACGACGTGATGGGCATTACGGGAAGTAACGACACTATCGCCAACTATGGCTGGAACAATTCACTATCGGTCACCGGAAGCTCCGACTCGGTCGCGGTCGACGGTAATTACGATCTGGTAAATCTGACCGGAGCCGGAAATACGGTCACGACCGATTCAGATTTCAGCACGCTCAACATCGTCGGAGATGGCGCCGACGTCACGGTCGATTCCTATAGCTATAATGACGCGATCAATCTTACGGGTAACAGCGAGACAGCCTCGATCAATGGTAATGGTGACGTCGTCACGGTCTCCGGTACCAATGACAGCATCGCGCTCAACGGGGGTGGAGAAACCCTGGTGCTGGTGAGCGACAACTCCAGCCTGAGCCTCACGGCAAGCAACGAAACCATTGATATTGCCGGTGCCAATAATGTGGTGACGATCACCGGTAACAACAACGCCGTGAACGTTAGCGGTGCCAATGATAGCGTGATTTTCCAGGGAAGCGGAACCGGCAACATCGTTACTGCAACTGGTCCGATTACGGGCTCGGCGAACGGTATCGACCTTGTTCAGAACGGGGCCGGAGATCTCACGATCGATGCGGCGGGCGGCATTGTCGGCGATGCCGGCAACGGCGTAATTGTGGAGCAGAGTGCGAGCGGGACCGGCAATATCTTCGTTGACGATACCGGCAGTGTGACCGGGACCGGGACAGGATCGATTGGCCTATTGGCTGAGAATCTCAACTCTGCCGACAGCGGCAACATCACGATTACGCAGCTAGGGGGCGTCGTTGGCGGCAGCTACGGCATCGAAGTCTTGAATGACGGCAGCGGCAACATTGCGGTGGAGTCCGCAGGGGCCGTCAGCGCGGGCGTGCAATATGGCATCTTTGCGCGGAGCTATGGTACCGGGGATATCTCGATCGTTACGGACCCCGGAAGTATCATCTCCTCCGGAGGATCGGGTATCGTCGCCAACAATCGTGATACCAGCATCGCAGCTTCGGCCGACAGCGCCATCATGATCACGGCCGACGGCATCATCAACGCCGGGTCTAACGTGAATCTCAGCGGTTCTCCATCAGCGGGCATTATTGCCGGATATAACGGAACCAATGTCGGGTTTGGCTCGGTCGCCAACACCAGCGTCAACGGCACCGTTATCGTCAACAACAATGCCAATGTCACCGATACAGGCGGTTACGGCGTCGAGGCCTTTAACTTCGGCAACGGTGACGTCACGGTCAATGACGGATCAGGGACGTCGGTCTCGGGTACGGAGTACGGCATCGCTGCTGTCGCGGAGAGCCACGGGACCGGCAGCAGCACGGTCAACGTCGCGGCAAATGCCACGATCTCGGCCGGCACGATCTACGCGATCCAGGTTCTCAGCTACGACGTCGGCAGCGTCAACGTCACGACATCGGCAGGCGACGTCATCAGTTCGGGAGGTGCAGGTGTCGTTGCCAGCGATCAGGCGGCCTCAATTGCTGCTTCGGCCAACAGCAGCGTGACCGTGACCGCCTACGGGACCATCAACTCGGGTCCCGATTTGAACGTCAATGGTTCGGTGCCGCAGGGTATTGCGGCAGGCTATCTTCCGGGAGGGAACCAGGCGGCGAACGTTCAGGTCACAGGGACGGTCGTCGTCGACAACCATGCCAATATCACCGCCGCGGGCTACGGGATCGACGCTTACAACTGGGGCAACGGCAGTGTGACGCTGATCGACGAAGCAGGCACCTCGGTCTCCGGCGGGCAATATGGTATCGCGGCGTTTGGCCTCAGCTATGGCACAGGCAACGTCGCAGTGAGCGTTTTGGCAAATGCCACGATCACAGCGGGCACACTATACGGCATCGAGGCCGTAGATAAAGACGTTGGCAATGTGAGCGTGACGACCGGCGACGGCGACATTATCACTTCCGGCAACAACGGCATCCTCGCGCTTGATGAGGCCACTTCGATCTCGTCGGCCTACAGCGTCAACCTCAACGTCGGCGCCGACACGATCTCGGCTGGCTCGGGCGGCGGCATAAATGCGGGGTACTATCCGGGATCGAACTCGATCGCGCCGAACGTGCACGGCAATGTGACTGTCGACAGCAATGCGACGATTACGACGGCATCCTCCTACGGCATCAACGCCTTCAACTGGGGCACCGGCAATGTGACGGTGTCAACGGGGGCTGATTCTTCGATTAATGCCGCGGGTAATGGCATCAATGCCATTGCCAACGACGGCGGCAATGTCAGTGTCACTGTTGGGGGAACGGTAAATGGAGCCAACGCTCTCGATGCCGTCGCGAACGGTGCCGGAAGTGTAACCATCGTCAATGATGGCGAGATCACGAGCAACATCTATGCTGGCATCGGGGTTACGCAGAACAGCGCTGGCGCTACCGGTTCGACCACGATCACCAATAACGGAACGGTGCTGGGGGCCGTCGACAGCCAGGCAATCTATGACCTTGAGAGCAGCGCCGGCACGGTGACGATCAATAATTCGGGCGTGCTCGGAACCAGCGGGTTGTCGGCGTCGACCCAGGTCATCGCCGAGAGTGGCGGTGATATCACCATCAACAACACCGGCACGATCAACGGCACGATCGACGACGGCAACGGAACGTTCGACAACGAAGCCGGGGGTACGTGGCAGGTCGCGGGCTGGAGCGGATTTGGCTTTCAGTCGTCCACCGGGGTCGTTGAAGCCAATACCATCAACAATGCCGGCACGATCAACATGATCGACAGTGCCTACCTAGCTGGCGCCAACGGTCTGATTGTCAGCAATACCGGCACAATCGACAATTTGTCGGGCTATGACACCATCGATGGCGCCGTGAGCAATGCCGGCACGATCGATGTGATCGGCGGCACGCTCAACCTTGCAGGCGGGCTCACCGAAACGGGTACCCTGATTGTCGACAATGGCGGAACGCTGGAGCTTGCAGGCGCCGGCGCGGAGACGATCACCTTCTCGGGCGGTAGCGACACGTTGCAGCTCGACAATGCGCTAGGCTTTACCGGCACGATCTCGGGGGCATCGTCGACCGGTGGCACCTTTGCCATCTCGGGCTACGGCGTTGTGACTGCGACGAGCGGGGACGCAATCGATTTTACAGCCTCGGGGGGCGTAGCAGGCAATGCCGGCAACGTGGTTCTGACGCCGGATGGCACGATCACCGGAGCCGCGAATGGCATCGAGCTCATTCAGAACGGGTTCGGAGATCTCACGATTGATTTATCAGGCAACATTGCCGGCCAGGCCGGCGACGGTATCATTGCGGACCAGAGCGCGAGCGGGACCGGCAATATCTTCGTTGACAATACCGGCAGTGTGACCGGGACGGGGACGGGATCGATCGGCCTATTGGCAGAGATTCTCAACTCTGCCGACATCGGCAACATCACAATTAGGCAGTTCGGCGGCGTGAGTGGCACCCAGGATGGCATCGAGGCCATTACGTACGGCACCGGCAACATCTCGATCGAGTCGGCCGGCGCGGTCACGGCGGCGGTGCAATTTGGCATTCGAGCCGCGAGCTACGGCACCGGCGACATCTCAGTGGTGACGGATATCGGCAGCTCGATAAGTTCCGGCGGGACTGGCATCAACGCGGCCAGTTACGATACCGCGATTTCGGCTTCGGCCAACAGCACGATCACGGTGACGAACAATGGCACCATCGCTAATTTCGGAACAACCCTCAATCCCAGTGGCTCGCTGCCGCAGGGTATCACCGCCGGATATTATGGGGCCAACGGCACTGTCGACACGCAAATCAACGGCGCCGTCGTCATCAATAACAACGGCAACGTAACCGTCGCGGACAGCTATGGCCTCGAGGGTTACAACTGGGGTAACGGCGACGTCACAGTGAATGACGGATCAGGTACGTCAGTTTCGGGTGGGCAATATGGCATCGCGGCGCTCGGGCTGAGCTATGGCACGGGCGACATCGCTGTAAGTGTTTCAGCAAATGCCACGATCACAGCGGGCACGCTTTATGGCATCGAGGCCGTGGATAAAGACGTTGGCAATGTAAGTGTGACGGCCGGCGATGGCGACGTCATCACCTCCGGCAACAACGGAGTTCTGGCGTTCAATGAGGCTACTTCGATCTCGTCGGCCTACAGCGTGAACGTCAACGTCGGCGACGACAAGATCACCGCTGGGTCGAACGGCGGCATCAATGCGGGGTACTATCCGGGATCGAACACGATCGCGCCAAATGTGCACGGTGATGTGACCGTCAACAGCGATGCTACCATTGCGACAGGCCCCAACGGCTACGGCATCAGCGCCTTCAATTGGGGCACCGGCGATGTGACTGTGGAGACGGGTGTAAGCTCGTCGATTGCGGCGTCCGGAAGCGGCAACGGCATCCAGGCAAACGCGTTTGATGGCGGCAATGTCAGCGTCACCAATGACGGGATCCTGAGCGGAGCGACCGGTCTTTACGTCGCTGCGGTCAGTGGCGGCAACATTTCTGTTGAGAACGCCGGGCAGATTACCGGCAATAATTTCTCCGGTATCAATGTCAACGAGAATGGCAATGGTTCAATGGGGTCGACCACGATCGACAATACAGGAATCGTACTGGGCTCGACGGCCAATGCCGCGATCAGCGTCAGCGAAAACGCTACTGGCACGGTAACGATTGACAACGAAGGCATCATTGGACCAAGCGAGATATCAGCATCAACCCAAGCGATTTACGAAAGCGGGGGTGCCATTGTCATCAACAACGCCGGGGAGATCAACGGCAATGTCGACACCACCACAACTGGATTCTTTGGCTCCAACAGTACCTTCAACAACGAAGCCGGAGCCAGCTGGCTGACCAACTACATCGGCGACGATGGAACCATTACAGCGACAGGAGCAGGCTCAAACATAAAAATCTTGGGTGCGTCGAACGGAATAGATGTAGGTAGTTCGGCTAATGGCGTTCTCACCGTCGAAGCCGGAGCTTCGCTAACCGGCGACTACCTGGACATCGGCGATCTCGTCGGCAGCACGGGCACGGTGCTGGTGGCCGGCGCTGGCACATCGGTGAACACCACAGCCGGTGAATACCAGAACATTCTGGTCGGTTTTGACGGAACGGCGTCGCTTACGATTGCCGATCATGCGGTTGTCACTACTACCAATCTGAACTCCGCGATCGATTATCAGGCGGGCATAACTGACGTTATAGATGTCAACGACGCCACACTAATCGCCACGCAAAACTTGTCGATTGCCGGAGCCGGCACGGCAAATGTAACCGTTGAGAACGATGGTGCCATTACGGGTGGATACTTCAACATCGGCTCCGTGGCCGGAGGTACGGGCAGTCTGACGGCCGCTGGCGCAGGATCCACCGTCATTGCCACCGATTTCTTGGGGATCGGCTCCTCCCAAAGCTCGGGGTCACTGACGGTTACCGGCGGCGCCTCCGCTCTTTCAGACGGCGGGATCGACGACGAAGGAATAATCACGGCGTCGGGGGTGGGCTCCGCCATCACCGTCATTGGTTCTTCGGATGGGATAAATGTTGGCTATTCCGACACGGGGTTCTTGACCCTTGAGGCGGGAGCGACGCTGACGAGCGATTTCTTGAATATCGCACAACTTGTGGGCAGCACCGGAACGGTCGACGTTACCGGCGCCGGCACCACTCTGGACGCCACCTCCGGCGATTACCAGGGCATCGCGGTCGGCTTTGATGGCACGGCGTCCCTGGCAATCGCTGACCATGCGATCGTGACCACCACCAATATGGACGTTGCGGTCAATTTTGACCTTGGTGTTACCGACTCGCTCGATATCAGCAACGCTTCCTTGATCGCCATTCAGAACTTGACGATCGCCGATGCTGGAACGGCCAATGCGACGGTCGAGAACGGTGGCACCATCGATACCAATTTCCTCTCAATCGCCAATCAGGCCGGAAGCACGGGCTCCCTTACGGTCGACGGTGCAGGGTCAGTCGTCTCGATTGGTTCCGGCCTAAATTTTGGCATGGATGGCGGTACTGCGGATCTGACAGTTACCCATGGAGGTGCAGTTGACGTTGGATCCGACGCCACCACCATCGCCGGCGCCGTTCATGTCGGCAGCCTGGATTCATTACAGGGCGCCGGTACCATCAACAGCGCGCTTGTCGATGATGGCAATGTAACCGCTGTTAGCGCATCAGGAGTGGAGCTTGTTGTAACCGGCGCGGTCACCGGATCTGGTGACCTCTCGGTCGCAAATGGTGCTCATCTGGAATTTGGTTCATCGGTCGCATCCAGTGACACCATCGTTTTCCAGGGCTCCACCGGATCTCTTATTGTCGATCAATCCTCTGGCTTTGCCGGTTTGATATCCGGCTTTACTGGCGACGGAACGCTTTCCGGTTCGGATCAGATCGATCTGAAAGATATCAACTATAACTCCGGTTCATTCACCGAAACCTTCAACCCAACCCAGGACACGGTTTCGCTAAGTGACGGCACGCACTCCGCGGTTCTCCAGTTCCTGGGCAACTATGTGGCACAAAACTTCAGTTTCACAAGCGATGGAAGCAACGGGACGATCATTTATGATCCACCGGTGTCGGCTAAATCGCACGACGAAGTTGGCTCAAACTCCACTGTTTCAGGAATCGCACCGGCGTCGGAGCTGGCTAGCCCGTTGGTGACCTGGACTAGTGACGGTTTCAAATTCGCCAACCTCGGCAGCAGCAATTCTGCCGACTTGCATCTTAACGATTTGTCTGTGCTTAGCGGTCAACCGTTCGCGGCAGCGAATTTCGGCCATGCAGACCACGAGGGGCCGGCAGGCTGGGATGTGCTTCTGGAAGGGCATAATCTAGGCATACTAACGAGCACCGCGAACGCAGAACTCAATCTAACCCATTTCCACCTGTTGTGAAGTTAAGGCCCCCGTTCTTACGCGTGGACGCTATCGGCGCTGCCGAACCAAAAGGTCGCCTTGCTGCGTTGAAGCGACCGCCGGAATGATTTTCCATCTGTAGCTATTGCGGGCCGATCGGCGCCCGCCTACTCAGGGCCTGGGATGAGCCTGTCGAGGCCCATCTCGATCGCGAACAGCTCTTCCTCGATCTGGCCGATCGGCAGACTGAAGTCATAGCCCGATCTTGCCTTGAGGTCGAAAACTAGCTTTTGCCAGTGCGCCCGAAGATCCTCAAGACGCTGCCGGTCGCCCAACCGCACATAGGTTTCCACGATTTGCTCGATTGCTTTCGACATGGGGCCGGGCCGGATCTATTTTATCGAAGTAGCCGAGCGCCAGCTCTTTGGGGTAGGGGAAAAGGCGACACCCGGCTACTCGGCCGCGCCGTGGGTGCGGCCTTCCACTAAGAGCATCAAGGATTTAAAAAATCCTCTTCGCCCTGCGCGCAAGGGGCGCCAGCGAGAGACGGCACGAAGATTGCTTGCAATATGCTTAGGCCTGCGGGCTTATCGTTCAGCGAATTCCCGCCCAACGCCCCGATTTTGAGGGTGGCCAAGGGTTTGAAGTTGCTGTTTTCCCGCCGAGCGGGTTGCAGCGGCGGCTGTCTTGAAATTGAACCGACCACCGTGGCGTCATTCTCTCTCTATATCGCCGTGGACGCGAGCTGGTTGGCGATGCGGCCAATGAAGCGCAGTGGCCGGCGGGTAGAACCGCCTCTCCTCGCGCCAATGTCAGTCTCGGCTGATTCGGCAATACCAACCGGGTTGGGATCGTCCGCAGGCTCCCCGGTGAGAATCCATCCAGGCATCATGCATGGCGGCGCCCACGCTCTGTCCGGCGGGCGCGTGGCGCCTGGCGACGATTTGCAGGCCGTGGGCGATTCGGACAGTCGCCGATCGTCGACGCGCGGTTGGGATGCTTCCCCGTGCTGGCTCTGAGGCGCTGCGCGTCAAATCCGGTTTGTCGCCGCTTCGAAATATTCACCGAGTCCGCATCGGTTGCGCCAAAGGCGCATCAGCGAACGCGCTTGGCCGACAACATCCCATTCGGAGCATTGCCGGTTGCAGACTGCAGCGGTCTGATGTCGACCAATCTCGGTGGCCGGTGGGGCGGCGTCGCAATCTCGTTGTTGATCGCAAGTCCGATGCTGCGAGACCACGTCAACGGCATGCGCGGCTTCTCGGCGCTGCGCTGCTGGTTGGGCCGCCGCTTCCGCGATCGTCTCGGCCCCAACGTTTCCGCGGCCCTGGCAATGGTGGGGCCCGCCTTGCGCGCCGGCCCCCATCATGCGCGCGTGCAGCGTCCAAAGTGCATTGTGCCGCTCACTGCGGCAGCCGCCAGCGGCCGACCTGCGTGGTGGGTGGCACGGCCATCGAAAAGGTTTCGATAACGGGAAATTGTCAGCGGATTTGATTTTTGCCTGGCGCCCCGCGGATGCCCCGCACGCAACCAGACCGCGGCCGGCGTGTTGATAAAGGTGGTTCTGGACCGGAAGACCGTGGAGTGCGGGAAGGCCAGGGATATGCCGAATTGCGAAATCGAGCTGCTAGTCGATGCCAAGGCGGAGATCGGCGAATCCCCGCTCTGGGTAGCAGAGCAAAATGCTCTTTACTGGATCGACGTCAAAGCTCCGGCGTTGCATCGGACGGAAATGACAACGCGCCTGACGGAAACATGGACACTGCCGAGTGAGATCGGCGGATATGCTCTGCGGCCCGACGGACAGGGGGCCGTCGTTGCCATGAGAAGCGGCGTCTTCGTGTTGCGCTTTGCCGACGGCGAACTGGAAAAACTCTGCGATCCGCCGTTTGACCCGCTGACCCACAGGTTCAACGAAGGCGACTGCGATCCGCGCGGCCGGCTTTGGCTCGGCACGATGTTCGATCCGATGGCCGGGATCGAGGCGGTTCCGAGCGCTGATAGTCTTTACTGTTTCACTCTCTCCGGTGGCTGGACTCGACACGACCATCGCAGCCTTTTGCATAACGGCTTCGCCTGGGGCCGGAATGGCGACGAGTTCTACATCGCGCGCTCGAAGGAGGGACGGATCGACACCTACGAGTTCGATGTGTATCGCGGAGCGCTGGGACGCGCGCGGGCGTTGACCACCGTCCCAAAAGACACCGGCCTGCCGGACGGCGGTGCGCTCGATGAGCACGGCTTTTACTGGAGTGCCATTCACGGTGGAGGGCAGCTTCACCGATACGCCCGCGACGGAAGCTTGGACCGGATCGTCGAGTTGCCGATCATGAATCCGACGATGATGGCCTTTTGCGGAAACGACCTCAGTCTGCTTTGCGTCACGAGCGCGACCCACGGAAAATCGGGTAAGCCGTTTGAGGGAGGCATTTTGATCCTTCGGCCAGGGGTCAGTGGTCTTCCCCGCGAGTTCTGCGTGCGCTGAGACCGTTTTAGACCGCGACCCAATACGGCCTTCACGGCGGCACCGCTCAAGCCGCCATATCGCTGCAAACAGGAATCGGCAGCCAATCAGCGTGAGTCCTCGCCGGGAAGCGAGTCGATGTCGGGACGCAGTCGCGGAGCGAAAAGTCGACTTAAGCCCGAGCGATAGGTTTCGGGCTCGACGGCAAAATAGAAGCCGGTGATCAATGTGATGACGATTGCGAGCGCTTGCTGCTAACGGCTGGTGACCGGCAACGAGGCGCGGGCGCAACTGGTTCCCGAGTGATGACCGGTGCAACGCCTGCCGTTGACCCTTGGTTTCGAACAGCGCGGCAGAGCTCCAGCGCGAAGCATTCCCGACGTCGCGTCAATTTGCCGCGCATGCGGCTTGCGTGAATGGCCTGTGAATAGGAACGGAATGAACTGCCGGTTATTAGCGGCCAAGGAGGCTGAGCCACCGAAGCACCGAAGACAGGAACATAAGATGAGATACCTTGCCATCGCGGTGGCCTCACTCGCCGCGGCAGCTATCCCCGCATACGCGCAACATCCGGCGCCTGACGCGGTCCGTCCTGCTAATTTGCCGGTCCAGGCGTTCGTCGAGCAGGCCGCCACGATTAACATGTACGAAATCGCCGCCGCCAGGCTCGCCGAGGACAAGGCGACCGACGCGAGCTACAAGAATTACGCGACGATGATCATCACGGATCATACCAATATGAGTCATGACCTCAAGTTGCAGGTCGCCAAGATGCAGGGCGTCGAGATCCCGAATGAGCTGGATGCATTTCACGACCAAAAGCTTCGAAAGCTCAAATCGGAACAGGGTGCGAGCTTCGAACGAAGCTACCGGGCTGGCCAGATCGAAGGCCACGAGGCGGCCATCAAGCTGTTCGAAAATTTCGCTCAAGACGGTTCCAATCCTGATCTGAAATCTCTGGCGCAGGCCAGTGTTCCCATCCTGCAGAAGCACCTGGAGCGCGCTGAACATCTTCCGGAGCCGACCGGCCCCGCGGTCGGCGCGGCAGAACCCGCCACGCCATCGGCCCCATCGTCGATGGCGGCCCTCACCACAACCGGTGCAAACACCGCCCGGCAACCCAGCGACGCACAGGATCTGGTGAACCGGGCGGTAACCGTGGTCAAGGACATGAAGGCAGATCACAGGCTGGTGCCATTGCTTCGGCAAGCCAAGGGCCTCTATATAGTGCCCGACTTCGGCCGCGGTGGCTTGATCATTGGCGGCCGTGGCGGCGTCGGCCTCGTGACGGTGAACCATCACGGAAAATGGAGCGACCCGGCGTTCTACGATATGGGCGGCATCAGCGTCGGGCCGCAAGTCGGCGGTTCCGGCGGATCCATCGCCTTCCTCCTGATGAGTCAGGGCGCGGTCGATGCGTTCAAGAGCGGCAACAAGTTCTCACTCAATGCCGGCGCGGGTCTTTCGATCGTGAACTACTCGGCGAACTCCCAGGCGTCCTGGGGCAACAACGATATCATCTTGTGGTCGGACACGTCCGGTGCCTATGTCGGCGCCACAATCAGCGTCACCGACGTCAACTGGGACGACAGCAACAACCGTAACTACTACGGAAAGAACGTCGACATGACCAGGATCATCGACGGCAGCGTCAGCAACGCCGGTGCGGAAAAGCTGCAAAGCCAGCTGCCGGGTTGAGTGGAGGGAGTTCGGTCGACCACGGCAGCGGCGCGAGCCGGGCGACGCGCATTGTATCGGCGCCGGCAAGCGAACCATGGACGGGGCGATGTCTAGCCCATCACAGCACAGCCCGGACAGTCAGGTACCACTACGCACCCAAGACATGGCTGACGACCTCGCGTCTCGGGTTCGACGTCTTCAATCCAGATCAGGCGAAGGGCGCGGCCCGCGGATTTTCGCCGAGCTCGCCTGTCAGCCTGAACTGGCCCATCATGGCGGAGACCGTGTCGAAATCGATCACCGCATGGTGACACGCCGTATTGATGTCACGGAAGGCGCGCTGGACCGCATTGCCATCGTAGATGCCGTGCGCGCCCGACGCGGCGTAAAGACGCTCGATCGCCCGGCGGCTCAATTCGACAACGTAGGCAGCGTCCCAGCGCATCTGGATTCGGGCCTGCGGCGACATCGGAGCCTGGTCGATGGCCATCAAGGCGTCGAAGCGATCGCACATTTCTTCGAGAAGTCGGCGTGCAGCGGCGATCTCCGCGGTGGATTCCGCGACACGCTTCTGCATTGATGCGTTGTTGGCCTTGACCACGCCATACGGCGTCGTGCGCGTGGACGTCGCTTCCACGAAAGCCTTGAGGCCGGCCTCCGCCATGCCGAGGACCGAGCCGGACAGCATGGCCGGGAGACCCGAGTAGACTGAAAGCCGGTAAGTGGGCGCTTGTGCATGCGGGCTGAGCCCGAGGAAGGTCGGGTAGGTTGGCACCGTGCGATGGTCCGGAATGAACGCGCCATTGACGACAAGGTCCTTCGAGCCGGTCCCGCGCATTCCCAGGGTATGCCAGGTATCGTCGAGGATGACATCAGCGCGGGGGACCATGACGTGGCGGATGATATGCTCGTCGGGCCCGGGATTGGCGACCTTGGTCCCAAGTATGAACCACGGAGAATGGTCGCAACCACTGCCGAACTGCCACCGTCCCGTGAGCCGCCAGCCGCCCTCCGCCCTTTCGATCATGCCTTGAGGCGCCAGTGATCCGGCAACCAGATTGTCGGCGTCGCCTTCGTAGACCTCTCGCTGACATTCTTCCGGAAACCTGCCGATGATGTAGTCGTGAGCAACACACACCATCAGGACCCAGCTTGCCGACGAGCATACATTGCCGATCTCCGCGCAGGCCCAGATGTGGGCGCTTGGCGAGAGTTCGTATCCGCCGAACCGCTTCGGCGTGATCATGCGCGCCAGACCCGACTCCCGGAGCGCGTTGGCGGCATCATCGCTCAAACGACGCTGCCTGTCGCTCTCCTGCGAGGTTGCGGCAAGCCGGGGAAGGATCGAGCGTACCGCATTCCTGTAGTCGAAGTCGGGGGCGGGCGTGTCTGCGTGAGCCAAGTCCAGTGCGACGGCGCCATTCATTCCACATCTCCCTGGATCGTTGGCGATCTGCTGAATATTTTCGAGACCCGCGATTTTGCGACTGTTGCCGCCGTGCTGCGCGGATCGTTCGGCGTGCCAGAGAGGGAATCGAGCGGCATGATCGCGCCCGGCAACGCTTCGACGTTCGGCGGCTCGCCATCGCCGATGGTCCTGCACAGAAACTGGCCTGCATCGAAGCGTGTATCCATCGCAATACGATGTCGGCCGTCTTGAACTAAGTCAAATTCATAGTTATAATTCGTTGTATGAAACGGGTTAATGATCATCTTGACCTCAATCTGCTGCGTGTGTTCTTCGCAATCTGGGATCTTCGCAGCCTCACCGCAGCGGGCGACCGCCTCGGTCTGACCCAGCCGGCCATCAGCCATGCCTTGCGGCGGCTGAGGGATCGCTTCGGCGACCCGCTGTTCGTCCGGGTGGCGAACCGAATGCTTCCGACGGATGCGGCCGTGCGCCTGCACGAGCCTCTCGATCAGGCTTTCGAACTGCTCAATCGCACCCTGCAAAGCGGCATCGTGTTCGATCCACGCGTGACCGAGCGAACCTTCAGGGTGGCGATGTCGGACGTGGCCGAGGTCTACATTCTGCCTCGGCTGATAAGCGAGCTGTCGCGCATCTCGCCCTTCATCCGTGTCCACATCGTGCCCCTGTTCCCGGAGAGCGTAGTGAGTTCCATGCGTTCGGGCGAGATCGACCTCGCGATCGGCGCCGTCAGCGTATCCGACAAGGATCTGGTCAGCATCGACACTTTCAACGATCGATACATCTGCCTGGTGCGCGCCAATCACCCGATCGCAAAGTCGAAGCTGACGCGCTCGAATTTCTCCAGGCTGCGCTTCTTCTTTGCGCGAACGACGTCTTCAGTCTACCAGTTGGCCGAGCAATGGCTCGCAAGCGAGGACGCTCGACAGCGGATCGCGGTTCGCGGGCATTTTACCACGGCACCGGAGATCGTTCGCCAATCGGATCTCGCCGCGATTTTCCCCAGGCGACTGGCGCTCGACCTGCATCGCCCCAAGGATTTTCGGTTGCTGGACCTTCCCTTTGAGTTGCCGCCGATGGAAGTCAGGGTGCATAGCCACTCACGCTTTGCCAACGACACCGGCATCAAGTGGATGTGTCAGACCAGCGCAGCCGTCCTGAGCAAGGCGGGAGATGATGCGCGCCCACTTGGATAGACGGGGCGGCGGGCCTCGGCCATTCCGGTCGCAATCAGCGGAACTCAAGAGCACTTATTGCTTTCGGGGATCGAAACGGGTTGAGAACGCCGCGGCGGGGACCGTGTCGAGATAGCCTGCGCCCATGACCTCATTGGCCAGTTCGGCGAACCGCCGCAGGGTGGCGATCCTGTCCTCGTTCCACGTCGTCGTGTAATCGGCCAGCACTCGCTCGCGCAGCAGCGCGACGGCGGCGGGGTCGAGCCCGTATTTCTTGCCATAGGCTTCGAAAACCTCGGGATGGGTCTTGACGTAATCGAGCGCTTCGAGCCATGCCCGCGTGAAATTCGTCAACGCTTCCGGCTCGGCCTTCATGAAGTCGTCGTTCGTCGAGTAGCCGATCCAGAGAAAATCGTCGCCGGTGGCGGTCTTGTAGGCGTCGGCGAGATTGCCGATCGACCGGTACTTGCCGGACGCCTCGAGCTTGGCGGCGAGGGGATCAAACATGACGGCGGCGTCAATCTCGCCCTTGTCGAGAAAGGCCGGGAGCAGGCCGGGCCCGGCAAACTGCAGGTCGCCTGTCTTGCCCGGGTCGAAACCATAGAACTTTGACGCAATCACCCGAAACAGCACGGTCGCGGTGCCGGCCGCCCCGGCAAAGGAGCCGACCTTCTTGCCCTTGAGGTCGGCGATGCTCCTGATCGGCGACGACGCCGGGACGATGACGTCGACCGTCACGCCGCGCCCGACCGGGAATATCATGGTGACCGGCAAGCCTTTGCCCCGAAACTGGGCGATGGCGGTCCAGCCCCCGAAGCCGATATCGACGTCCTTGCCGCGGATCGCCGTGAACAGCCCGTCGAGCGTCGGATAGGCGCGGTACTCGGCGGCGATACCGTATTTCCGGTCTATCCCCTGATCGATCATGGCGCGCGACCCGATCTCGTTGAGGGACTGCGCGAGATCGCCGATCCTCACCTTGACCTGGGCGGTGGCGGCCCCGCTTGTGGCGAGGATGACAGCGGCGAAGAAACCTAGACGGAAAAGCATGCTCGCTCCTGGTGTCCAATGGGTCAGATGTTCATTCGGGCGGCGGCGTGACGGCCGGGATCCAGGCCGGGTTCGGTTGCCGGCGCAGCGGACAGCACAGGTTCACGGTCGATTTCATCGCCGAACGCCTTGATGACATCGCGGCTGAGCTCGAATATGGCTGCATCGTCGTAACTTCGCGGCCGGGCGATCGGGACCCGCATTTCCTGCCGGAACGCACCGTCCGACATCACAAGGATGCGGTCGGCCAGAAAGCAGGCCTCGTAGGCGTTGTGCGTAACGAAGACGATTGTCTTGCGCGTCTCCTCCCAGATCGTCAGGAGATCGAAACGGATGCGGCGCGCGGTGATCTCGTCGAGTCCCGAGAAAGGCTCGTCCATCAGCAGAATGCCGGGTTCCACACACAAAGCCCGCACCAAGGCGAGGCGCTGGGCCATGCCTCCGGAGATCTGGTGAGGATAGTAGTTGCGATATTCCGACAGGCCCGTCATGGCGAGATAGCGGGATTTCAGTTCGCTCCGGCGCGAGGTCGGAACCCGGCAACTGGCGAGCGCAAAATCGAGATTTTCGTCAGCGGTCAGCCATGGCAGCAGGCGCGGCTCCTGAAACAGGTAGCCGATGCGGCCGCCGCTCACCTCCGCCCGCCCCTCATAGGCCTTGTCCAGCCCGGCGAGAACGTTCAGCAAAGTCGATTTGCCGCAGCCCGATGGCCCAAGGATGCACAGGAACTCGCCTGCGCCGACCGCCATGTCGAGATCCCTGAGGATGGCACGGGCCGTGCCGTCGCGGCCCTGGAAAGTCTTGCGAAGCGACGCGACTTCAATGGCTGGCTTCATACCGCTACCTGTGGGCGCCATGCGAAAAGACGCCGTTCGATCGGTTTCAGGATGACAAGCTCGATGAGCAGCATGATGATGGTGAACAGAAGCGTCCAGGCGAGCACCTGCCGCATATCGGCCAGTTGATACCAGTAGAACAGCTTGAATCCGACCCCGTTCGGACGGCCGATCAGTTCCACCAGCACCGTGATCTTCCAGATGATGCCGAGTCCAAAGCGGGTGGAGGCCATCACGTAGGGGAATATCTGCGGCAGCAGCACGCGGCGGACGATGGCCGGTCGCGAGGCCTCGAATATCCGGGCCATCGCCACCAGCCTGGTATCGACGTTCTTCACGCCCTCCCAGATGTTGATGGTGATCGAGGGCGCGGCGGTGACGGCGATGGCGATGATGGCGGCTGCCTCATTCAACCCAAACCACATGAAGGCCATGATGGCATAGCAGAGAGACGGAATCGTCAGTCCGATCATCACCCACAGGTCGAGAACGGCCTCGGCGCGCCGGTTGAGTCCCATCAGGACACCGACCGGCACGCCCAGTATGAGGGCGAGCACAAGCCCCGCCACAACGCGCAACATTGTCATGGCAAGGTCGGTTGCCACTCGCCCGGCTGCGATCTCGCCCCACAGGACGCGCGCGGTCTCGATCGGGCCCGGGAATATTTCGGGCGGCAGCGTCAGGGACAGCAACCCCCAGACGATCACGGCGGTCACCAGGGAAAATAACTTAAGCATGGCTGGAATCCCGCATCATGAGCGCCGCCGGAAGGGTGAGGCCGGCGCCGGCCGCGCAGCGCCGCGCCGCCTGCTCGGCCACGACGAGCAGGGCATTCTCGTCGACCGTCAGGATCCTGCGATCCCGCATGACGAGGCGCCCATCGATCACGGCATCGCGGACGTCGCCGCCCCGTGCGCTGTAGACGAGCGCCTTTTCCGGATCGAACAGCGGCACCAGATGGGGCTGCCGCGCCTCCACCGTGATCAGGTCGGCCCGCTTTCCGACCTCGATGGATCCCGTCACGGGCTGCCCGATGGCGCGCGCGCCTTCCGTCGTGGCCATTCGCAGCGCGCGTGCGGCAGTGAGCGCGCGCGGATCGTTCGCGGCGGTCTTGGCGGTCGCGCAGGCGTATTTCATGCTCTCGAAAATGTCCTGACCGCAATTGGCCGCCGCGCCATTTGTGGCGAGGCCGCAGGTTACGCCCGCTGTCAGGAAATCCGCGACGGGCGGAAACCCGGTACCCCAGAACAGACGCGTGGGGGGATCGAACAGGACGGCGGTGCCGCTTGCGGCCAGCAGCCCGATTTCGTGAGGTGAGAGGTCCGAGCAGGCGACCGCCTGCACGTCCGGGCCCAGGCAGCCGACCTCCTCGAGCAGTTCGACTTGCCGGATGTTGCGGCCGAAGTGGCGAGCGATCAACTGGTTGAACTCGGGCGACTCGGCCACGTGCATATGCAATGACAGGCCGTTATCGCGCGCAATCCGCCGGGTTTCGCGCAACCCGCGCTCGTCCAGCACCCATGGAAGCAGCGGACCGATCGACAGGCGCAGACGACCACCGTCGGATCCGTGCCAGCGTCCGGCGAGGCGTCCGACCCGCCTTGCCTGCTCTGCCCCGGTCTCGCAGAACCGCGGATCGAAAAGACGCGACTCGGTGGCGCGTGCGACGGTGCCTCGAATTCCGCTGTCGCGAATGGCGCGGAACGCCGCATCCTCGGGGTCCGCGGTCGCGTGCGGCGGCATGAAGATGTTTTCGACCAGGCTGGTGTTGCCGTTCTTGATGTTCTCGACGCAACCGAGCAGTTCAGCGACGTATAGAGCTTCCTCGTCCATCGCAGCCATCAACGGCATCAGGAGATCGAGCCAGTCGAGCAGGCGTCGCTCCGGACCGATTGTGCGGCCGAACACCATGCAGAGATGCGTATGGGCATTGACAAGCCCCGGCAGCACGATCCTGCCGGTGGCATCGATGACGAGATCGCAATCCGGTACCGGATCGGCGGTGCATCGCGCGACGGCGACGATGTCGCGCCCCTCGACCACCACTCGTCCATCCTCGATGACCCGACCGGCCGGATCCATCGTGAGCACGAGCCCGTGTTCGATCGCGATGCGCGTCACTGGCAAAACAAGCCTTGCGGCCGCTCCTTGAGACACTCGCAGCGGCGACGTTGACCGAAGGATCGAACGTCTTGACCCGGCGCCCATCGTCAGAAAACTGTCTGCGATCTCATACTAAGTCAAATTCATGCTAATAATTGTCTACATGAATTTAATGAATGTGCCCCGACGTCTGCCGCTTATTGGTTCGTCCCTGCTTGCTGATTGGGCGACCTTGCCGGGTGATACGAACCGGCGAGCTCGCCGATCCCGGAAACCGGGCGCAACCCTTTGCCGGAGTCGACCCGTGCGACAACGAGTGCCATTATATTGTCCATTCTCCTCAGCTTTCGCGAGAGGCCGGCGTTTCGCGGGGCGCGGAGGGCATTGACCGACTTTTGAGGAATCGGCCAGCCGAGTTCCGAGACAGGCAAGACCGATCCGGCGATTTTGGGCCGATTGAGAGCCACGCGATCCTGAAGGGTTCCGTTATGAAGATCATCCGGGCATCATGCGTGGCGGCGCTCACGCTCTGTCTGGCGGGTGCGGCACTTGCCGGCGATTTGCAGACCGTGGGCGATCCGGACAGTCTCGGCTTTTCGGCGCGGCGACTGGCGCGCATCACCTCCTGGTTTGAGGCGCAGAGCAAGAAAGGCGATCCTTCCGGCTTCGTCGTGGCGATCGCCCGGGGCGGAAAGCTCGCCTATTTGCAGTCCATCGGCCTTGGGGATCCCGACAGGAAGATTCCGATGCGGCCGGATTCGATCTTTCGCATCGGCTCGATGTCCAAGCAGATCACCAGCGTTGCCACCATGATGCTGGTCGACGAGGGCAAGCTCGACCTCGACGCTCCCGTGGCGCAGTATCTGCCGGAGCTCAAGGACATGCCGGTCGTCAAGAAGGATCCGGCCACCGGCAATCCGATCCTGCCGGATCTTGCGCGCAAGGTTTTTGAACCGGCGAAGCGCGCGATGACCATCCGGGATCTTCTGCGCAATACGTCCGGTCTGGTTTACGCCATGGGGGATTACGCCGATCCCGGATTTGAAATTGCGGCGGTACATCTGCTTTACGGCGTCAGGGCCCCGTTCCGGCGCGATAAGCCGATCGCCGATTTCGTTGTGAGCCTTGGCGGCCTCCCGCTTTTGCACCAGCCGGGCGAAGTCTGGGAATATGCCCTGGGCTTCGATGTGCTCGGCCGCGTCATCGAAGTCGTATCCGGCCAGCCTTTCGACCAGTTTCTGCAAAGCCGCCTGTTCGCGCCGCTGCACATGGTCGATAGCGGCTTCTCGGTGCCGCAGGACAAACTCGACCGTCTGGTCGCCGTGCCGGGCGGCCAGCCCGCACCTCTTTCGGATGGGGACGTCGCCAAGCCGCAAACCTTCTTTTCGGGGGGCGGGGGGATCGTCTCGACGGTCCCCGACTTCCTGCGCTTCTGCCAGATGCTGCTCAACGGCGGCGAGCTCGACGGCGTGCGGATCCTGAGGCCTGAAACGGTCCGGCTGATGATGACGAATTCGCTGCCGCCCGACATCCACCTCGCGGGACACGAAGCCGGTCCGGCCTTTGGGACGGGTTGGGGGCTCGGCTTCGCCATTCGCACCAACCCGGATTTCAGCCTGATCCCCGGCGCGGTCGGCAGCTACAACTGGCAGGGCAGCTGGGGCACGTTTTTCTCGGTCGACCCGGTTCAGAAGCTGATCCTGGTCATGATGATGCAGCGCAGCCAGTACAGCGAAAACGGACTCTATTTCAATGCCATCCGCCGGCTGCCCTATGCGGCGCTGAAGGTTCCCGAAGCCTCCGTGCCGCTCGCGTCGGGGCAAGGAAATGCCGATGCCCTCACCGAATATGTCGGACGCTACGATTTCGGGGGGTCTGCCAGTTCGCTGGACAGACAGGTTCTGGTCGCCGACGGCAATAGCTGGACCGGGCTGGAGTCCGTCGTCGCGGAAACAGGTGGGCTGAGGCTGATCAAACCGGCCGATGCAGGTCCCGCAGCGAGGGCGGGTGTCCTGGCGGGAGATCTCATAACTTCTGTCGACGACAAGTCGATCAGGGGCCTAACCCTGGAAGCGGCCTTTCGCAGGATTTCAGGTCCGGTCGGCACAACGCTCAAGCTCAGGATCATCCGCCAAACGCAAAAGGATCCGCTCATCGTCACCTTTGCCCGGGAGGCGGTCCCTTCGCACAGCGTCCAGCTTCAGGTCCATGTCGCGGACGGCAAGCTTGTCGTCGAGGCCACCGGCGGCTGGTCGATCCTTGATTTTGACAAGGGCCAGCCGACGCCCGTGGCGCTTGTTTCGAGGGATCAATTCTGCGTCGCGGGTGGCGATCATACGCGCATCGCCTTCGTTCGCGACGCTGCCGGCAAGGTCAACGGCGCGGTTCTCAATCCGGGACCATGGGAGCAGCGCGGCGCGCTCGCCCAATAGGGGAACACTGACAACTGATGACATGGCGGGACCGCCTTGCATCTGCCTGCGTCCCGTCAGCGCGGCACCCGGTCAAAGGTTCCCCGTAGCCGGCGCGTTGGTTCGGCGTGCGGCCTAAGGCCTGGTCGTCATCATCTTTCGGCACGCATTCCACAGCGAACGACTTCGTCGCGAAAGCCGAACCGCGCGAGAGATGGTCCTTGCGAGACAAAATCTCAGAACAGAAACGGCTTGACCGATACGTGAACCGTGCCGTTCGCCGGCTGTTCCACCGTAAAGTCTACCTGTTTCTGCGCTGTCGTATCCTCAACGGTCACAGACAGCAGCCCGCTGCAACTCACCGTTCGGGTTGCCCTGGTTTGCGAATCGGCGATTGCGGTACCATCGAGCGCATAGACCGCGCCTTCCTTGGCCTTTTCCAAAATCACTGACTTCTCAGCGTCGGTGCCCGCCGAGTTGGCGACCATTGCCGCAACCACATTCGAATTTCTGACGGCATAGTTCAGCAGGGAATTGTTCTTGTTGTCGGCAACGGTCTTAACCACCAAATTACGGGCTTCTGAAAAGTCGCAGCTGGGCTGCTCCTCTCCACAACCGCATAACAAAAGAAAAATGCAGAAAGGCCAGAAAGCCGACAGCGGTTTTTTCCAGGGCGGTTTAATCCGCATGCTCATGATGGCTTCCGGCTTCTGCCTGCGTCTCGGGCTTAGCGTTTGTTCAATTCATGATGGGAACGCAAGGTCTTTCAAAAATTCAATGTCGGCGCGGTAAGGCATCTGCCGAAGCTTTGCGATAAGCCAATGATGTTGTTGCTGCGTTGATCTGAATGTGGATCCGCGCTCGATGCACATCGGGCTTTCCAGAGCAAACGCTCGTTGATTTTTCTGCGCCTGGTCGGCCTGCGAGCCGCATTCGATGCCGCCACGAGCAGGCGGAGAACCCGGCCGGACAAATACAGCTGCTTTCGGATGGTCCGCGCCGTGCGCGCGACGGATTCGCGCGGCGCGCGGGCCTTGCGCATCCTGAGTTGGTCGATGCTCGCGGCCGGTTGCAAGGGGCCGTCGCACCGCATCTGCCGGCTCCGCGCAAGCGGCATCGCATCATGCGCTTATCGGTGCAATCCAGGTTGCCATCCCTGCGGTGGGTTGATCCATCGCGCGCTTGCGGCCCATCAGGATGACCATGCATCGGTGCACTGCCGCTTGATGGCCTTGGTCACCGGTGACATCGGAATGTCACACGCAAACGTCACTCTCAAAACGCATTGCTGCACCGCGAAAGCGGTTACTTGACCCGGGCATCGCATTCTACTTAACATCTTGACATCATAAAGATTTTGTGACGGCGCATAAATCTTTTGTGATCGGGTATAAAGAGTTTGTGATGGGGCAATGCTTCCGGCGCCAGCTGACCGCAACGAGGCGGATGATCCAAGGCGCGGATTGTTCAAGAACAATGTCAAAGCGCGTTTGATCGGTTTTGGGTAGCATCTTGAACGTCCACCGTACCATCGACCTGACCTGCCGTGGATTGAGTTATTGGCCCGAAAGGGAGGACCTCTCCTGCGAACTGGCCAGGATCATCGCCTCCGCCCAGGACGGCGGGGCCACTGTCGCGGAGTGCCTGGTGGCAGCCGGCCGTATCGACTTCTCCGACGATGCCTCCTGGTACCGCGTCTGGCGAAGCGTTGGTGACGTAAATCGCGACAGAGCCGATGCGGCTTTCCGCGGCGGCCATGTCGTGACCGCGAGAAGCAACTGGCTTCGTGCGCTGAACTACTACCTGACGGCCGCGTTCCCCTTCGCCGCCTCCGATGAAAGCCACGAGAATGCCATCGCGGAGGCGCGTCGCTGTGCGGCCGACTACGTCCGTCACGGCGATGCACCCGGCGAGGTCGTGCGGATCGACTGGCCCGGCGGCTACCCCCTCGAAGGATACTTTCTCCCGGTGCGAGCCGGGTCTGTGCCTACGCCGACCGTCATCTGTATCGGAGAGCCCGGCCAGCGGAAGGAAGAATACCTCTACAAGGTGGCGCGGCATGCGCGCGAACGCGGGATGTCTCTGTTGGCGGTCGATCTGCTGGGAGCCGGGCATGCCCGGCGGTTCGAGGAGGTGGTTGGTCGCGGCGACCTGGAGCGGGTGATCGGATGCATCATGGATTATCTGGTCGACAGGGATGATGTCGACGGAAGCCGGATCGCAATCCTCGCCGACGCCTGGGGATCCTCCTTCGTGGCGCGAGGCATTGCATTCGACGATCGATTTGCCGCCGCGGTGTGCGATGGCGGAATCTGGGACCTTCACGAGCAGGCGTTTCTGCGATCCCGCCTGATGCCGATCGAGGGTAATTTGCTGCGGCCGGCAAGCCGTCGGGCTGCGCGCGGCATCAGGTGCCCGGTGTTGATCGCGGCGGGAGCGGCCGGGTGGCTCGCCCCGGCGCCGTTGAAGGAGCTGCATGATAGTCTGGTCGCCGACCACCGCGAGGTGACACTCAAGATATTCTCAAGGGAGGAGACAGCGTCGGCGCAGGGACACTCGGACAACCCGACGCTTGCCAACGAGTATATCTTCGACTGGCTCGAATCCCGTTTGACCGGCGGGATGACGGTCGGTGGTGTCGAGCACCTTCGCCCCGGAAGGTCAGATATCCAGGATCAGCTTTAGGCGGGCCTTTTCAAGCCGGTTTTGCAGGGCCACCAGCCTGCTTGTGAAAACGTCCAGCTCGTTTTCGCCAAACTCGGCAAAGATGAAATCGTTCAACGCCTGCTGCTGCGAAGCGAGATTTGCGAGCTGCTTGTAGGCTTTGTCGGTCAGCGACATCTGGACGATCCGGCCGTCCTCACGCGACGGCCGGCGCTTGACGAAGCCTTTCTTTTCGAGGAGCTTCGATTGCGTCGTTACGAACGACCCGTCGACATTCAGCTTTTTCGAAACCACATTGACCGGCACGCCATCCGCTTCGTCGAGGTCGGAGAGGGCCATCAGGATCATCCACTGGGGCCCGCTGATACCGAGGGCCTTGGCCCAGAAGTAGCGCAGTTCTTCAAGGTGAGCGCTGATGGCAGAAATCGCCCAGGTGAAGCGCCGCGCGGCGTCCTGATTCGTCCTGCCGGTATCGCCCGCACCGACAGAGCCGGCTGAATCAGACAGACCGGAGCCCCTCTTGGTATTTGCTGCCATGGAGGCATCTTGATGGGATACTTTTTCTAAAACAAACGAAAAAATCGGTTATGGGGTCATAAATTGGCTTTTGCGGCCGGATTCCCCTGAGAACCGGCAGGGTATCCGTTGCAAAAAGGATACATCGTTCCGCCAATGATAAAGCTTAGTGAATAAGCTATTTCAATTATCAAAGTTGCAAATGTATGTTCGCTACGACGGCTGGGGGGTCCTGGATCGTCCCGTTAGGTGGTGCGCTCAAGTCCTGTTCGTCCGTGGGATCACTGAAGGCGTGAAACGACTGCGCGGTTTTTCAAGGGAAGCGGCACTGAACCGCGAGGCGCGTGCGCCTGCGGGCCAGCGCATTCAACGAAGGCAACTTGGAGGTTTTGACATGACGACGATTAAGAGCCTAATTCTCGGCTCAGCGGCGGGTCTTCTCGCCATGAGCGGGGCACAGGCAGCCGATCTTCCCGTAAAGGCCAAAGCGGTCGAATATGTGAGGATCTGTTCGCTGTATGGAGCCGGTTTCTATTATATCCCGGGCACCGACACCTGCATCAAGCTGAGCGGCTATCTGCGCGCAGACGTCAGCGTGAATGGCGCAGGCGTCTACGACAACCCGAGCTGGGCCGGCGGCAGCGCGGCCAGCCAGGGCACTCGGGCCAGGAACGAGCTTACAACCCGTTCGCGTTTCGACTTCGACGTCGACACCCGTACCGCCACCGAATACGGCGTGGTTCGCACCTACTTCGATGCGACGTTCAACTGGACCGGCGGTGGCTCTGACGGGATCGCCAGCAGCGATGTCGGCGTGTACTACGCTTTCGTGCAGTTCGCCGGCTTCACCTTCGGTAAGGCGATTTCGCAGTTCGACACGCCGTGGACCGGTTATCCGGGCAACACGGGTTCGTACCTGGTCGGTACGGCTGACGACGTGACCGGCATCGATCAGTTCGCCTACACCGCCCAGTTCGGTGGTGGCGTTACCGCGACGATCAGTTTTGAAGATCCTTCGTTTTACGATCAGTCGCAGCTGATCAACACCGGCACCATGATGGTTGGTGCGGCCAACCAGGCTGCCGTGATCGCCGGACTGCCGACCTCGGGGTCTTCCGGACCCTTCGCCAACGGCTATGGCGGCGTCGTGATGCCTGACATCGTCGGTGCGATCCGGGTCGACCAGGCCTGGGGTCTGTTCCAGTTGTCGGGCGCGGTGCATGACGTCCACTCGGAATATTACGGCGCGACCGAGATCACGGGTCATCCGAACGACGCCTACGGCGGTGCCGTGCAGGCGGCTCTGTCGATCAAGAACCTTCCCACCGGAGCGGGCGACACCATCAACATGACCGGCGGCTATGCCAATGGCGCAGCCCGCTACATCCTCGGCGGCGTCAGCGGCAACGGCTTCGGATTGTTCGGCGGCAGCAATGTCGCCGGCGCATACCAGAAGGTTTCGTGGGCAACCAACGCCGACGGCATCTTCTCGCCCGGCACCGGAATCTCGAAGACCAATACCTACGGTTTCCAGGGCGCCTTCACGCATAACTGGGATCCGCATTGGGCGACGTCCATCTTCGGTTCCTACGTTGCTCAGCGCTACGGTTCCACGGGCGGAGCCTTGTACTGCGCCGGCATGGCGAACGTGATTGCGGGTCAGGGCGCGACCTACACCTGCAACCCGGACTTCAACCTCTCGCAGATCGGCAGCTACACCAGCTGGACTCCGGTCAAGAACCTGACGTTCTCCGCCGAAGTCCTGTACTCCTACATCAAGCAGAACATGACCGGCACCGCAGTGCTGTCGCCGGGCGGCCTGACCCCGACCACGACCTACGCGTTCGGCAATCAGGGCACCGTGTCCGGCCTGCTCCGGGTGCAGCGCGTCTTCTGATCGTTCTCGTCCGAGCACGGCAGCGATCCGACAATACGATCCCCCGGCAGGAAACTGCCGGGGGTTTTTTAATGCGCCCGTCGCCCTGGCCAACACCGGGCGGCCGAACATCCCGGCGCCCACGATCCGTCGGCCGGCGCCGGTTTTCGAATATTTAATGATTAAATAACATGACTTACTAAGCTAAATCGTGTATTGTCCTCTCGGTAAGCCGCCGAACCGTTTGGCCGCAGCCCAGTCTCGAGGAGAGAACACCACCTTTATGCTGAACCTCCAAAACCACCGGCAATGCCCTGCCGGTGGTTTTTTGCATTTCGAGGGCCTCGCCCGGCCTGCGCAGGATCGTCGGACGGCTGGCGGCAAGCCCAAGACAGGCCGTGGCCGAAAATTCCGCCGCGCGGTGATGCCCAAGGTCGTCCCGGCCCACCGATTGAATGCCGCTTGCCGCAGCAACCGATCCAGAGTGCGCATCGCGCAGTGAATGTCGCGGTCGCCGGTGATCGCAACCCCCGGCCGCCACCGGCGTTTCGAGCGCCGCGATGGCTGGCCGAGCGCAAACGCCACCGAGGCGGGCCGTCCCGAGATCGGGCATCCGCCGGGGCGCCGACCCGCCAGAACGCCATCGCCAAGATCGCGCAACAATCCTATTCTAACGGCAAACAAATGGCGCCTTCAGTTAGGGGTGTGCTCAGGGAGACCGGTCGATGAACATCAACACAAAAACCGCGCGTCACTTCGCCAACCATGTCAACGGCCAGGACCAGGATGGCCGACAGGGCGAGACGTTCGAATCCATCAACCCGACCACCGGCACGCCCTTTGGCCGATTTGTCGAATCGAGTCCCGCCGATGTCGATGCCGCCGTGCAGGCTGCGCGCGCGGCATTCGACGGTCCCTGGCGCAAGCTGTCGCCGACGCGCCGCGGCCGGCTGTTGATGCGCTGGGGCGACTTGATCGCCGACAACGCTGAAAGGATCGCAACGCTCGAGACCGAGCAGAACGGCAAGCTGATCGCGGAAATGCGCCTGCAGGCGCGCCTCGCGCAGGACTGGCTGTATTATTTCGGTGGCCTGGCCGACAAGATCGAGGGGCGGGTGGTTCCGCTCGACCGCGCCAGCGTCCTCAACTACACCGTCAACGAGCCGCTCGGCGTCGTCGCCGCCATCGTTCCCTGGAATTCGCCGACCTTCCTGACCATCATGACGGTCGCGCCGGCGCTTGCGGCGGGCAACACGGTGGTCATCAAGCCTTCCGAGGTGACCTCGGCATCGGCCATCGACCTTGCAAGGCTTGCCGAGCAAGCCGGCGTTCCGGCCGGCGTCATCAACGTCGTCACCGGCGGACGTGCGGCGGGGGAGGCGCTGGTCGACCATCCCGCGGTCGCCAAGGTGTCGTTCACCGGCAGCGATGGGGCAGGGCGCGCGATTGCCGCGCGCGCCGGGCAGCGGCTCATCAGCTGCATGCTCGAACTCGGCGGCAAGAGCGCCAACATCGTGTTCGACGACGCCGACCTGGACCAGGTCGAAGCCGGTGTGCTCGCCGGCATCTTTGCGGCGGCGGGACAAACCTGCATCGCGGGTTCTCGCGCCTACTTCCAGAAGGGCATCTACGACCGTCTCGTCGGCCGGCTGATCGAACGCGCCAACAGTATCAGGCTTGGCGACCCGTTGAAGCCGGACACTCAAATGGGACCGGTGGCGACCGCGGCGCAACTGGCCAAGGACGAAAGCATGGTCAAGCGCGCGGTCGAGGATGGCGCCAAAGTCCTGGCCGGCGGGCGGCGCCGCCGGGTCGAGGGGCTGGACAACGGCTTCTTCTATGCGCCGACCATCCTCGCCGATACCAGGCCCGACGCCTTCATCATGCAGAACGAGGTGTTCGGGCCGGTGCTCTGCGTCACGCCCTTCGAGACCGAAGACGAGGTCCTCGCACTGGCGAACGGCACCCGGTTTGGTCTGGCCGCGGGCCTCTGGACCGCCGATCTGCGCCGTGCCCATCTGATGGCGCGCGGCCTGCAGGCCGGCACCGTCTGGATCAACACCTACCGCGCAATGGCGTTCAACTCTCCGTTCGGTGGATTCAAGAACAGCGGCATCGGGCGGCTCAATGGCGCCGAAGCGATCCAGAGCTTCCTGCAGACCAAGAGCGTCTGGTGCGAACTCAGCCGCGACGTCCAGGACCCGTTCGTGCTCAAGGCCTAGAAAACCGAGCAGCGGCTACCGGTCGGCGAGCAGCGGCTGGATCGGATTGTCGTTCGCATCGACGACGTGCACGCCGTCGTCGATGACGATCGAGGTGAGGTCATGGCCGACCACCAGCGGCCCGCGATAGGTGGTCCGGGTGCGCGCAATCAGCGCCGCTTCCGGGACATCCGCAACCGGCTTGAGGGTGGCAAAGACGATATGCGAAAAGACGGCGAGCTTCGGCTTGGCCAGGGTGAAGATGCGTCCGGCGTCCTCGGGCGAGGAGTGATGGTTTTCGATGTCGCGATAGGACGGATAGTTCTTGGAGAGTTCGGGTTCGATGATCGCGACCTCGTGCACCAGCAGATCCGCGCCCTTGGCGGCATTGGCAACCCGCTCGTCATACCTGGTGTCGCCCGACAGCACTACTTTCTTGCCGTCATATTCGATGACATAGCCGAACGCCGGCTTGATCTTGTCGCCATGGTTGACCTCGATCGCCGTAACCTTGACCCCGTTATTGTCGTAGACCGGCCCGGGCCCGATATCATGGGCGGCGAAGGCGACGCCGGCCGGCGGCAGGTGCTCGTCGTCTTCGCGGATCCGGATGTCTTCGGAGAAAGCTTTGGTCAGGTTTTCCGTCATCGCGACCGTCCCCTTCGGGCCGTACACCACCATCGGCGATTTTCGCGAGGCCCAGGGCGTGCCGATCCAGCCGCTGAGCCACATGTCGGGCAGGCCGACGATGTGGTCCGAATGCAGATGGGTGATGAAATGCGCGGTGATGGCCCCGAGCGGGATGTGTTCCTGAAACAGCCGGATGGTCGAGCCGCGGCCGAGGTCGAACAGGAGCTTCTCGGGTCCGGCCTCGACCAGCGTCGATGCGCTGAAACTCGTCAGTCGCGGCGTCGGCGTCCCGGTCCCCAGCAGCGTCACCTTGATGGCGCCGGCCATCGCCGCCTGCAGCGATGCCAGCAGCCCGGCACCCACCCACATTGCGATCCATGCCCTTGGAATGGGGCCGGCCGCTCGATATCCGGCTGCGGCGCGCGGCAACGTCATCGGCCTGCCCTGCGTTCGATCTCAAGGCGCTCTACCGCGCCAAGGCGAAGTGCGGCGAGCTGTTTCAGCAAGCCGTCGGGATCGACCAGCGGATTGGGTTCGCCGGGCTTGCGCGCCGCCAGCCGCTCGCCTGCTTCGGTCAATCCGTTCGAGAACGGGTGCGTCGTGAGATGAACCGTGACCGGCTGGTCGGGCCGCTTGACCAGTGCGGTGATCTTGTCGACGCTGGCGATATAGGCTTCCACCTGTTTTGAATCCCTGATGGCGTTGAGGCCCAATCCGCCCACGGTGATGGCACGGTAGGTGTGGGTGCCGTCCTTGACGTCGTAGGTGTATGACGCGGTACCGAGGGTATGGCCCGGCGTCTCCAGCACGCCAAAGCTGTTGTCGCCGAGGCGGATGACATCGCCGTCCTTCACCACAAGATCCTGCGGCATCATCGTCCAGCGCCCCGGTGTGCCCTCCGACCGCTTCGCCGATTCGATCGCCTCGTCCCAGCCGATCTGCGTCATCGCGAATCTGGCGTTCGGCAACAGCGGCCGGAGCCGGGCAGCGCCGCCGGCATGGTCGAAATGGCCGTGCGTCATCAGCACATATTTGATGTCCGCGGGATCGATGCCGGCCTTTCGCAGATTGGCGACCAGCTGATCGACATGCGGCTCATGCAGGGTGTCGATCAGCACCACGCCGTCGCTGGTCCGGATCGCCCAGGCCGACACCCAGCAGACGCCGACATAGGTGACGTTGTCGAAGGCTTTCCAGGGTGCGATGTATTGCGCGCTGGGATCGTGCAGCCAGGCGCCGACCTCGGGCGGCATCCTGCCGGTGCGGCCGAACTCCTCGAAAGTCGCCATGATTTCCCTGGAAGGGCAGCCCGCGAATCGCTGCGCCGGTTCGGCGGCCGGCGAACTGGCCGACGCCATCCCGAGCAGTGCCGCGAAGACAATTGAACTGGCGAACCCTGAGACCCTTCGATGCGGCATGCTGTACCCGTTCGATTGTTGAAAGCTGAAATGCGCAACGCAAAATAGGCGGTTGTGATCAGGACCGCAAATACTCCTCGCCGCTTGATCATTCGGCTGATGGTCCGGCAGCGCAATGCAATTGGGGCGAGGTCAAGGGGATCGGCGCGGCCGGGCATCCGGCAAATCCGCGATTGACCGGCATGTTAGATTATGGCACCAATGGTGTCACAAAGAGACACCCGACGCCGCATTGCTTAATGACGGAAGTTGCGAATGGACGTTTTGCGAACCCCGGATGACCGTTTCGCGGGATTGCCGGATTATTCGTTTCAGCCGCATTACGTGTCTGTTCCGGCAGCTCGCGGCACGCCGTTGCGGCTGCATTATCTCGACGAAGGCCCGCGCGACGGCGCCGTCGTGCTGCTGATGCACGGCGAACCAAGCTGGTCTTTTCTCTATCGCAAGATGATACCGCCGCTGGTCGCGCGGGGGCACCGGGTGCTGGTGCCCGACCTGATCGGCTTCGGCCGCTCCGACAAGCCGGCAGCGCAGAGCGACTATAGCTACGAGCGCCACGTCGACTGGGTGAGCGACTGGCTGCTGCAGATGGATTTGTGCGACGTCACCCTGTTTTGTCAGGACTGGGGTGGACTCATCGGGCTGCGGCTGGTGGCGCGCTATCCCGACAGGTTCGCCGGAGTGGTTGCATCGAATACCGGTATGCCGGCCGGTGGCGGCAAAATCCCTTTGGCGTTCAGGATCTGGCTGGCATTCTCCCGGTATATTCCGAAACTGCCGGTCGGCTGGCTCGTCAGCAAGGGCTGCGTTCGTGGCCTGTCTGACCAAGAGAAGGCCGCTTACGACGCGCCGTTCCCCGAAGAGCGGTTCAAGGCCGGTGCGCGGATTTTTCCTGCGCTCGTGCCGATAACCGACGCCCATCCCTCGGTCGCCGAAAACAGGCAGGCTTGGCTGACACTCGAGCGCTTTGACAAGCCGTTTCTTACCGCATTCAGCGATCGCGATCCGATCACGCGTGGCGGCGATGGCGTTCTCCGGGCGCGCATACCGGGCACCAAGGGGCAGCCGCATGCCACGGTCCGCGGCGCGGGACATTTTTTGCAGGAGGACAAGCCCGCCGAGCTTGCCGGGCTGATCAACGACATGATCGCGCGGCGGCGCCAGGCGCGTGCCTGAGGTTTTATGCGGGAGACAAGCCGCATGCGCACACTGAAGCTCGCAGGCGCCGTCGCCGTGCTCGGCATGCCTGGTCTTGGTTCTGCCGCAGGCCAGGATGTGCCCCCCAAGGTCAGATCGGCGTGCATGGCCGACTATGCCAGGAATTGCAGCCTCGTCATTCCAGGCAATGGTCGCGTGATCGCCTGCATGCGGGAGAACATCGCAAAGTTGGAGCCGGAGTGCCAGGCGGCGCTACGGGAGGCCAAGCTGATCCAGGACAGGGCGCAAGCCAGGCAATAGGGCGCAAGGAGGTTTTCGTGACCAAACTGCAAGGCGCGGCGGCAGCCGTGACGGGGGCTGCCAGCGGCATCGGGCGGGCTCTTGCAGGCGCGCTCGCCGAGCGCGGCTGCAGCCTCGCGCTCGCCGACCGCGACCAGGCCGGGCTCGACGCGGTGGCTGCGCCGCTCGCCGCCAAGCCCGGCATCACCGTCACGACGCACAGGCTCGATGTGTCCGACGCCACCGCCGTGGCCGCATTCGCGGCGACAGCGGCCGCGTCGCATCCCGGACTCAACATCATCGTCAACAATGCCGGGGTGGCGCTGATGGGCGATCATGACGAAGTCGGGCTGGCCGATATGCAATGGCTGATGAACATCAACTTCTGGGGCGTGGTGCACGGCTGCCGCGCCTTCATGCCGCACCTTGTCCGGCAGCCGGAAGCCCACATCGTCAATATTTCCAGCGTATTTGGCCTGATGGGACCGCCGGGGCAGACAGCCTACGCGGCTGCGAAATTCGCGGTGCGCGGCTATACGGAATCGCTGCGATACGAACTCGAAGAGCGCGGCGGCCGCATCAAGGTCACGACGGTGCATCCGGGCGGCATCAAGACCAACATCGTCAGGAACGCGCGCACGGTCGCGTCCAAATCGAACCAGCGCGCGCAGCTCGAAGAGGGATTCGAAAGGATGGCGCGCTCGACGCCGGCACAGGCGGCCGACAGCATCATTGCCGGTATCCTCGAGAACAATCCCCGCGTGCTGATCGGCAGCGATGCGCGCATGATCGACCGCCTGCAAAGATTGATGCCGGTCGGCTACTACAAATGGCTGCGCCGCATCGCACAGCGGTCCGCCGGCGGCCGTGCGCGCGCCGGTGCCAAAATCACGACGTGACCGTCATGTCACCGGGGGCGAATCGCATGATGGGTCGGGTTTTGGTGCCGTTGAGCGTGCTGGTCGTGGCGCTGCTGCTCGGCGCCGGGTCGGCGTGGTGGATGGTGATGCATCCGCCGACCAGCCATCGCCTCACCATCGGACCGTGGCGCACCAGCACCGATGTCGGCAGCGAGAATGCCGGCATGTATCTGCGCGCCAATATCGCGGTGACGGGATTGTTCGCGTTGAACACATCGGAAGCGGTGTACTTTTTCGCGGCAACCGACGATATCGGCCAGCCGTTGCGCGCCGCTTGCAGCTATGCGGTTGCAGGCAAGCCGGTAGCGGCGCGCTGGTGGTCCATCACGGCCTATGGCGACGACAATTTTCTGATACCCAACCCGGCGAGCCGCTTCTCCTTCAACATGGGCAATCTGGAGACGGGCGCCGACGGCACGTTCGAGCTGATCGCGGCGCCGACGGAGCAACCCGGGCACTGGCTGCCGACGGGCGGCGGCGCCGGCGGCTTCAATCTGACCTTCCGCATCTACAACGCCGCGCCGGAGCTGCTGGCCAACCTGGCGACGATCGCCTTGCCGTCGATCAGGGCAATCGGAAGCTGCGCATGAGCCGCTGGATCAAACTTGCGCTGGTGACGCTGGCGCTCGCCGCTGCCTTTCACGTCGCCATCGTCGAAGCGGTTCCATTTGCGATCACCACGATCTTCATGCGGCGGATCGGCGCGCGGTTAGGCACCAATCGCGTGCTGGCCAGCCCGTTGCCTACCGACAAATCGCGCGCCGTCGTCAAGCCGAGCCCGGATCTGCTGTATGCCGCGTGCATCTACGACCTCAGCAGTGGGCCGGTGCGGATCGCGATCCGGCCGCCGGCGAGCTACTGGTCGCTGTCGCTGTTCGCACGCAACACCGACAACTTCTTCAAGCTGAGCGCGGAAGACGCCAAAGACGGCCGCGCGGAAATGATCCTCGGTCAGGCCAAGGATGCCGGGCGCGCGAAATCCGAATATCCGAATGCCAGGTTCGTCGCCGCACCGGGTGCGAGCGGCGTGATGCTGGCGCGTTTGCTGGTGCTCGATCCCGCACACATGGAGGCGGAGGTCGCCGCGCAGAACAGCGTGCAATGCGTTCCGGCGACGAAGGGAGGGTGACGGCATGGCCGCTTCGCAGCCGTTATTGCGCTCCACCATGAGGCGCGGCGGCCTTGTCCCGCACGCCGCGCTGCGCGCGCAGTGGCGGGCCGCCTGATGGCGGGCAGGCCTTTCACGCTCTATGGCTGGCACCTGTCATTCTACGCCGGCAAGGTGCGTTGCTATCTCGCCAACAAGGGAATTCCATTCCGCGACCGGGAGGTGAGCCTCTACACGCTGACACGACAGATCAAGCGGCGAACCGGCGCGGTTGTCATGCCGGTGGTGGTGACGCCGGAGGGCGAGTGGCTGCAGGACAGCAGCGCCATCATCGATGAACTCGAACGGCGATTTCCCGAATACCCTGTGCTGCCGGCGACGCCGGTTCAGCGCTTCGCCTCTGTGCTGCTCGAGACCTGGGGCGACGAGTGGTGGATCCCGATCGCGATGCATACGCGGTGGAGTCATCCGGAGAACTACGTGCTGTTCGAGAGCGATGCGGGCCCGGCGCTGCTGCCGTATTTCCCGGGATTCCTGCAGAAGCGTGCGGTCGCCCGGGTAGCGCGGCTGCTGCGTTCCTATCTGCCGCAGGTCGGCATCGTGCCGGACCAACTGGCGATGATGGACGCGTGGACGCGGTCGATGCTGGACAGCCTCGATGCCCATTTCGCCCAGCACCGCTATCTGATCGGCGGGCGGCCGACGATCGGCGATTTCGGCCTGGTCGGCACCATGTACGGGCATCTCGGTCGCGATCCGTGGCCGAAGCGCGAACTGGTCGATCCCAGAAAAAATCTGCGGGCCTGGATCGATCGGATGGCAAAGCCGGTGCCGGGAGCGAGCGGCGATCTGCCGGCTGCCGACAGGATTCCGCCGTCTCTGGATCCGGTATGGCAATCCATCGTGCGCGAATTCCTGCCGATGATCGAGGCCATTCTCGAAAACACCCGGGCGCTGGCGGCGGCCGTCCCGGAGGGCCAGCCGTTGCCGCGCAATGCCGGCGAGGTGGTCTGCCCGATGGGCAACGGCCAATTCCGCCGCGGCGGCATGCCGTTCGCGATCTGGAAGATGCAGCGTTTGCTGGACATCCATCGCGCCATGCCGCCCGAGCAGCAGTCGAGCGTGCGTGTCTGGCTGCGCTCGATCGGCGGCGAACGCATGCTCGATCTCGAGATTCCGCGGCTGAAGCGCGTAGCATTGCAGGTGGCGCTCGCGTGAGAGACCGCCGCCCGCCGGTCCCCGCGCCGAGCTGCCGGGCCTTTCCGCCTGCATCGGTTTGAGCGCACTCTGAACCGGGGTGAGAAATCGCCAGCCCGGAATCAGGCATTGCATGGCAAGTGCATCGTCGCGGACACCGAGCCGTGGGTGCAAGGCGGTGGGCGGCTCAAACCGCCGCCCCATCGATCTCGATCCCCACGCTCGATGCCGCCGGCCCCGGAACCGGGCGCGCGCTCGGTCATTGAGTAGAACGACAGAGCCGGAGACATCCATGACGCCCGAATATCCCAAGCCGCCGTTCCCTGCCCAGAAACAGCCGATGCCGGGCGCGACGGATGCAATGCAGCCACGTCCGGATCATGGCGAAAGAACCTATCGGGGCTCCGGTCGTCTCAAGGGGCTGAAGGCCGTGATAACCGGTGGCGACAGCGGGATAGGTCGTGCCGTCGCGATCGCTTATGCGCGCGAAGGTGCGGACGTCCTGATTGCCTTTCTCGACGAGACCGCAGAGGCGAACGAGGTCAAGAAACTTGTCGAGAAGGAAGGCCGCAAGGCGGTGCTGATGCCCGGCGACCTTCAGCACGCGCGGCACTGCCGCGAGATCGTCAAGAAGGCGGTCGACGACCTCGGCGGCATCGACATCCTCGTCAACAACGCGGCGCATCAGGCCACATTCAAGGATATCGGCGATATATCGGACGAGGAGTGGGAGAAGACCTTTCGGACCAACATCCATGCGATGTTCTATCTGACAAAGGCTGCCGTGCCCTACATGAAGCCGGGCAGCGCCATCATCAACACCGCGTCCGTCAATTCGGACATGCCAAATCCGATCCTGCTGGCCTATGCGACCACCAAGGGAGCGATCCAGAACTTTACCGGCGGTCTGGCGCAGATGCTCGCGGAAAAGGGCATCCGCGTCAACGCGGTGGCACCCGGCCCGATCTGGACGCCGCTGATCCCGTCGACGATGCCCGACGACGCGATCAAGAACTTTGGCAAACAGGTTCCAATGAAACGGCCGGGACAGCCGGCCGAGCTTGCGACGACCTATGTCATGCTCGCCGACCCGATGTCGAGCTATGTCTCGGGCACGACCGTGGCCGTAACCGGCGGCAAGCCTTTCATCTGAGGCAGTCCGCTTGCATCCAGCCTGGCACGCAAGCAGCGCGCACGGGGGCACCCCTGATTCGTCGCGAGGGTCGCCTCGGCGCAAAGGAACCTTGAGCCGCGGTTTGGGTTGATCGACCGTTGAGGGATATCATGAGTATTTCCGGGCAAGCACGGTTCGATCCGGCAGCGATGCTTCGCGCCTATGCGAAAGAAATCCGCCATTGGGCGATGGGCGTTGCGGCCCGCCGCGCCGTCGCTCTCGGCACGATGCTGGCCGCCGCGATTTCTCTGGTTGTGGCGCTCGGCATCGGCGTTTCCGCGTTGTTTCACTACATCGAGACGACCTATGGAATTTATATCGCCTTCGCCATTGTAGGCGGTTGCTTTTTGCTTTTTGGCGTGGTCGGGATGACGATCGGGCTCGGATCATGGAATCGACCGATCTCCTCGTTTCCTCGGCCTCATCTCAGATCCAGGTTGTTGAAGGCATCGTTCGTCTTGCCCGCAGCGGCACGAACGCTCGCAGGCCGAGCGAATGAAAATCGAGGTGTTCACAAACAGATTCTGGCCGCCGCGGCCGCGGGCATTTTCATCGCATGGATCGTGGCATCGCGGAGGGGACGCGGCTCCGCTCGCGCCCGCAGCCGCGGATGATAGCCTGTGCGGCAGGTTGTTGCTTGCTGCCCCGCCGGAGGTGTGGATTTCCCGTCGAACTGGCGTTCAATCTCGCAGAGCTGCGCTGAGCCGGCTTAGGCCGCCTGCTCAAGCGCCATCTCGCGGCCAACCTCGCTGACTTCTTCGGTAATCACGTTGAAACGGACCAATTGGGCAGCACCGAACGCCGTCGAAATCGCGACATCAGCCGCATCGCGTCCCCGGGCAATCACGATCCGCCCAATCCGAGGATGGTTGTGTCTGGCGTCGAAGGTGAACCAGCGTCCTTCGAGAAACACCTCGTACCAGGCACTGAAATCCATCGGTGCCGGGTCGGCAGGCACTCCGATGTCGCCAAGGTAGCCGGTGCAATACCGTGCGGGGATATTCATGCAGCGGGACAGCGTTACAGCGAGATGGGCAAAATCGCGGCAGACGCCGCGACGTTCCTCGTGGCCCTCGGAAGCGGTGCGATCACCTCGCGCGTGATGGTAGCCGAACTCGATGCGGTCGTGAGCATAGTCGCAAATGGCCTGCGCCCGTTGCCAACCGCCCTGAATGCCTCCAAACAGGGACCACGCGAGGTTGGAAAGCTTCTCGGTGTCGCAGTAGCGGCTCGGCAACAGGAAAGGCAGGGCATCCGCGGGCAAGGAGTCAATCTCCCATTGCCGGGCCGCAGGGAAAATTTCGTCCGGCAGGCCGCTGTCCTCGACGACAAATTCGCTGCGGACTTCGAGCAGGCCAGGCGGCGCGACGAACCGGGTGCAGATGTTGCCATAGGGATCGAAATAGTCGCGCGAATCGACCTGCGGCGAAAATTGCATCGACTGATCGCCGAGGATGTCGCCATCGCGCGAGGGGTGGGTGGTGAGCATCAGCACCATGGGAACTGCCTGAGGACATTGGAAAGCAATGTCGTAACCTGCCCGAATTTTCACAACAACCTCCTGCAAACGGTGCGGATGGAAAGTGCTGTCGAGAGGTTTTCGTTCCGACAGGTGTTGAATGAATTGTAGGCTACCGGCGTTGACGGTCCGCCGCGGTCGTATGGGACTGCCCCAGCGGCGGCTTTGCCGTGCCTTGAGACCTGTCGCATTTCGCAATTGTCGGCCCGGAACCAGGGATCGGCAAACCGCGGGGATCAACGAGCGCGCCCGCCACAGGTCATTCTTTCCCGGTAGCGGAGCAGCTGGCCGGGCGGCCCCCGAAACATAAGTGGCCGGCTGAGGAACAAAATCGCCGTAGAGGTATTCGTTCGCGAGCGGCCTTTGCCCGTTCACGGACGAGCCTCGCGCGGATTGCCAGGGGTGCCGGCCAACGAATGAGCTGCGTCAGGCATGGCGCAGCTTTTTTGTGAGTTCGATATGCCTTTCAGACAGGATGTTCCTTCATGAATGATGAGAACCCCCCTCAACACTTCGTATACGAAGGCCTCGACCCGGCCCCGGCGCCAAAGTCCACAATTGCAGAGGTCTCCGACGCCGTAACAGGCACGGTTCATCGGATAGCCGATGTCATCGATGCAGGTCGGAAGCCGGGCATGCCGCTCAGCATCCTGAGCAATATCGCCCGCGAAGCGCCGCTTGGCTCGCTGCTGATCGCTTTCCTGTTGGGCGTGGCAGTCGCTCGCCGCAGATAAGTATAGACAATCGCGTCCAGTGATCGCGCTGCCGAATCGTTCCGCGATCAGCCCGCAACGCCCTCGGGGTATTGCGCGTCGCTGACCTGTTCCATCCAGTCAACGACGCTGCCGTTGAGCGCCTCCTGGATGGCGATATGCGTCATCGCCGTGGTGCGCGTAGCGCCGTGCCAATGCTTCTCGCCAGGCTCGAACCAGATGACGTCGCCCGGCCGGATTTCCTGGACCGGTCCGCCCAACCGCTGCACCCAGCCGAGGCCCGACATGACGATCAGGGTCTGGCCCAGCGGATGGGTGTGCCATGCGGTCCGCGCACCGGGTTCGAACGTGACGCTGGCGCCGCGAACACGCGCGGGCTGCGGTGCCTCGAACAAGGGATCGACACGCACCGTTCCGGTGAAATACTCCGCCGGTCCTTTTCCGGACGGCCGTGAACCGTTTCGCCTGATTTCCATGATCTGCTCCTCGGAGGGCCCAACGCGGCTGGGCTTCATTGGATCCCGGCGCTGGCGCCGAGCACCGCTCGCTGCCGCCGGCGATTGATGGTGCAACGACATGCCGGGACGGGCACGGATATATATTCCATATCCATGGATGCCCGGCGAAAATCTCGACGATCTGCCGGCATTTCTCGCCGTTGCGCGGCCGCTCGGATTGACGCCGCTGGCGGCGGCGAGGTTGGCAGGGGGAGCTTCCGTCCGGCGCGGTCGCCAGATCGCAATCCGAGGCTGCTGGACGGAGGTCCTACCGCAGCTTGACCGACCGGTCGGGCCGGCTTTGGCCAGCTTCGGCTTGGTCGGGTACCCGGGATCCGGCGACAAGCGATGTCGATCCCCGGCCTGAATTGGCGGAGGTGGCGGCTCCCTGCAAGTTCGCCCGCGCTTCCAACAGCGCGCGCCTGATCCAGGTCTTGATGGTGTTGACCGGCACGCCGTATCGCTCCGAGAGCTGCTTTCGGCTTTCGCCGCGGATGTAAGCTGCGATGATCAGGCGCCGTCGCGACGGCTCGAGCGCCTGCAGCGCGTACTGAACCTTGAGCCGATGCATCAGGACGTCGGCCTCGTCTTCCGAAATCTCGATGGCTTCGAGCGGGTTGGGATGGTCGGCAGGGAAGCTCCACAGCCACGAATCATCGGAGACCACTTCGCGCACCGGCTTTCTTGCGAGATCGATCGCCAGATTCCGCGCGATGATGATCATCCACAGCATCGGAGTGCCCCGCGAGGAACGATAGCCGGCCGCGCCGAGCCAGATGCGGACATAGGCCTCCTGGACGATCTCCTCCGCGAGATGGCGCCGCTTGACGATCGGCAGCACGGTCGCGAAAAGCTTTCGCCGGGTTGCCGCGTAGAGCGTCTCGAACGCCGCTGCGTCTTTTGCGGACATGCGCGCCAAAAGCCGCTCCAGCTCGTCGGACCCGGAGGTCACCGTGCGGAGGTTGGTCAGGCGCCGTCCCTGCTGCCCGCGGGATCGGCTCCGGTCGCGGTCGCACTCGACGGTCAAGCCTTCGCTTCCTTCGATGCCGTCTTGGGCTTCCTCGCGTAGGTCCTTGACTTGCATGCAGAGCACCGGGCGCAGTTGCCGAAAGGCCACCATCATTTCCTGCGACAGTCGCCATGTCAATTGCGCCTTACACGACGCGTCGAACGCCATGCCGCGGAAATCGCCGAATCAGCCTGCAGTTGCGGAAAATCGCAAGTTTGTCCGCCGGAACATTCGAAGCCTCGCCGTATTGTCATGTGCGCTTAACAGATGGAGATCGCAATGCAGGGCGATAGTGCAGTCAGCGGCCTGATGTTCTTTACACTGATAGCGGCCGTGTTCATCATAGCCGGCTCGTTCATTTACTTCCTGCGGTCGCGTCACAGCCGCGAGGTCGCGACTGTGACCCTGCAGGGCGACGGATCCCCGCACCAGGGCACGACGCCGCATGGCGCCGGCGCCGAATTGATCGGGTTTGCAGTGCTGGCGATCGCCGTGATGGCGTTATTGGCGACCGGCTATCACGGTAAACCCAGCGCCGAGAGGGCTCAATTGCCCCCTCTGGTCGGAGGTACCACGACCGGGATGGCCCAAGCGCCGGGAACGGCGAACCAGCCCAAGCCATACCAGCCCGCCAATCCCGCGCCTGATCCGCGCGCCGCGCCGACCTCGTCCGACACCGGTGTGGGCCCCGACAATGGCTCGACGGGTGCGCCAACCTCGGCGGGAGCGCCCAAATAGCCTCAATCAAATAGGTCCAAATTCAGCTGTGATGATCGGGAGCCGAAGCTCCCGATCCTTTGCGTTTGCGGTCAGGCCGAGGTGCGTTCGCCAGCGGCCTTGTCGGCTTCCATCAGCGCGATCTTCTGCGCGATCCTGCCGCGTTGCGCCGACAACAGCTTGGCGAGTGCCGGCGGTGTCTTGGCATCCTTGAGCGCATCGTCGTATTTCGAGATATTGCGTTTCTCGCCGTCGATCAGCCCGGGCAGCACGCTCTGGCCGAGGCCATTGAAGAGTGAACGTATATCCATGATTGTCTTGTGGACAACGGTCATGAACGATCCTTCCTCATCGGCAATCTGGTCGGCCTTTGTCAATTCGCGCGCAAGCTCCTCCGCATTGTCTCGATGCAGCGCCACCATGTCGGCAAACAACGCGGTCATTCCCTTGCCCTTGGCGTCGTCAAGCGCTTCCTGATAGCCATTGCGCGCATCGACCTCGCTGGTGTGAAGCGATTTCAGATTCTCTATTATATCGGTGTCCATTGTGATCTCCCATGGTCGCAAGACGCCCCGACGAATATGAGGCCAGCGGCGTCAACGGCGACAGCACGCCCTTGTTCCTGACGCTGCGGGATTCGCGTAGCAGCGTGATTCCTCATCGCTGCGATCTACCAACCGCGCGTTCCAGCGCCGCCCTTGAACGGCCCGACGATGCGCGAGGTTATCCAGCCGCCATAGAAATCGCCTTGCTGCGGCTGCACCCGCTCCTCGCCGACCCGGCACTCATCCACGCGCGAGGCATAGAAGGCGAGATAGCCGGCGAGCGCCGCAAACGCCGGGGACGGCCGGGGATAGCTCCATGCCGCATTCCCGGCGCGCCTGCCGTCGACCTCGATCGACCAGTATCGGGCCTCGCCCTTGAACTCGCACCAGGAACTTCCCGGCGCGGCTTGCAGGCAGTGCTGCACGACGTCATCGGGCGGGATGTAGTATACCGGAGGATGACTGGTTTCGAGCACCCGATAGCCTTTCACCGTGTCGGCGATTGTCTTGCCGCCGAACAACACGCGCAAGCGTTCGCTGACCTCCTCGAGTCGCGGCGGCCGCGGATAGTCCCAAACGGATTCCTGTCCGGGATCGGGTTTCGTCGGTGTCGGCCTCGTCATGATGTCGGGTCTCCGGCATTCGGATTGAGGGGATCGATGAAAGGCTTCGCCTTGCAAGCTCATCGCACGATCATGGGAAAGGTCACCGCGATCGCCCACGCGAACAGCGCGGCGTTGGCAATCGCGGCGGGCAGCGGATGGTGGGTCGCCTGGTAGCTCCATCGGCTGATCAGCCCGAACGCGATGAACAGCAGCAGGATCGCCGGCACGATGATGACCAGGAAAAACAGCTTTTGCGGATTGAGCGCGACCGCGATCGCCAGCGAAAGCAGGAAGCAGAATTTCGTCAGCGCATAGGCGCCGTGACGGGCGTGCGCGCCCCGCGTCAGCCACTCGTCCGCGGCGAAAAAGGGCAATGTTCCGCAGGCGATCGCAGCCATCAGCGGCATCCGCGCCGGGATTGGAAAGAATGAAAAGACGTAGGCGTCGAGCGGCAAGCCGAAGGCCATGATGTCATAGCCGGCGATGGCGGCCGCCGCGACTGCGATGGCCTTCCATGACGCCGAGGCACGCGGGATGCCTCGAAGGTACAGCAACAACGTCAGTGTCAGCACGCCGTACAGCAGGAAGTGCAGTGCCAGATAATCGCCGAGCAGGATCGGCAGAAAGTCGGTCGGCATTTTCCAGAGCAGCAGGGGTGTCAGTATCGATGGCACGAAAGCCGCCACGATCAGCGGCTTCCAGCCCAGGCCGGCTCCGGCAGGCCCTGCGCACGCGACCGGCAGCAGGCACGACAGCGGCCACGCCAATGCCACGATGCCGAGGAACAGCAGCCCGAGCCAGCGGCCTCGACCATCGACGAAACCGACGTCGTGCCGCCCGAACGCGGCGTTCATCCATTGCAGCGATTCCACCATGCTGTCGCGGCTATAGAGCACGCCGATATGCTCGACGCCCCGCGCCAGCACCAGGCGCCGCGCAGTGCCGTCGGCGAAGCTGCCATAGGTCTCGCCGGCGACGGCGTTTCCGCCGGCGGCGAGATTGACGATGCGAAGGCCCTCAGTTTTCAGCATCGAAGGCTCCAGCGCCCCGACGATGACCAGCAGATTGCGCGGCGCGGTTGCGGTCACGACCGGCGAGAACACCGACACCGCGACGGTGGCCGCGACCGCGGGATCGGTCTGCGCGAATCGCACGACGATGTCCGACGCCATCGAGTGGCCGATGACGCCGAGACGGCCGTCGGCGCCGGGCAATGTTCGTGCGTAGTCTGCAACCTCGGCCAATTGCCTCGTCAGCTCCGAGGTGATGGTTTCGCCTTCGGTAATGTCGCCGCGCATCGGGACGGCATCGCGGCCATGGCCCAGAAAATCGAAGGTGATGGCGGTGTAACCGTTGCGCGCCAGCGTTTCGGCAAACGGTTGCATCAATTGCTGCGAGCCGGCAAAGCCGTGCGCGATAATGATCACGGGGCCGGGCGCCCTGCCGGCGGGCTGGAAGATCGTCACCGGCGTGTCGCCGACCTGCGCGCGGGCAATATGCAATCCGTCGCTCTCGCGGCGCAATTCGAGCAGCCCGACCGCGATGGCAACGATCGCGCCGAGTGCAACGGCAATTCTCCAGATCATCCATCCTCACCCGCGATATGCTTCCTGCGGATGCTCCGGACGGTCCACCAGATCGCCAGCCCGGCCACCGGCACGAAAGCCGCCGTCACGATGCTCGGCTCCATCGCCATCCTTCCGCTGTCGTGTGCGGCCTTGACGAGATAGCCAAACAGTCCGACCACATAATAGGTGATCGCGGCGACCGACAGCCCCTCCACGGTGGTCTGCAAACGCAGTTGCAGCCGGGTTCGCGCATTCATGGATTTCAACAATTCCTGGTTCTGCTGCTCGAGTTCGACGTCAACGCGGGTGCGCAGCAGGTCGGCGGCGCGCGCCAGCTTCAACGAAAGGCTCGATTGCCGGGCGTCAATGGTGATGCAGGTTCGCAGCGCCGGCTTCATGCGGCGTGCAAGAAACGACGACCAGGTCGGCAGGCCGCCGACCTTGCGCTCGCCGATCGTCTGCAACCGCTGCTCGACGATTTCCTCGTAGGCGCGACTGGCACCGAAGCGAAAGACGCTGGCGGCGGCACCGGCCTCGACCTCGGCCGCCAGTGCCGTCAGTTCATCGAGCAGCCGATGATTGCTGGCAAGATCGCCGGCACGGCGCATCTGGTCGGTCACTTCGACCAGGCGCCGTTCGGAGGCCGCGATCGAAGGCGCCAGCCGCTGGGCCTCGGGAAGGCCAAGCAGCGCCAGCGTCCGATAGGTTTCGAGCTCGATCACGCGCTGCACCAGCGCGCCGGCCCGCTCCGGCGGCATGTTGCGCTCGGCGACCAGGATGCGCACGAAGCCGGATGGCCCGGGTTGGAAATCGGTGGCGTAAACCGCGGCGCCGTCGGAATTCTCGGCGACGGCAAGGCTGGCATTGTCGAACAGCCGCTGCGGCGAGGTGCGCGGCTCGTCTTCCGCCAGCAGGTGCAGGTCGACCGCGACGAACAAGGGGCCCGGTTGCGGAACCAGTCGCATCGGCGAGGCGAGTGACCCGGCATCCGGATGAAACGGGATCGCACCGGGCTCGGACGGCATCTCCCAGGTATAGGTGGTGAATTCGGAATGCTGCTCCCAGCGCAGGATGGTGGTTCCGAACGGTGCCCGATGATGCTTTTCGGCCGCCGATGGGGACGGCAGCCCGCGCGATTCACAGAATGCCACCAGATTGGCACGATCAATCTGCGCCCGTGGGCCGGAGGTATCGAAGGCGAAATGCAGGATGCGCGACGGTACCGCGATCGGCGTGAAGGGCCGGGCGTGGACTTCGCCCAGGATGGCGGCGCGCAACGGATGTTGCACCAGCCGTGCCGCTTCGCCGTCGCCGATCAGGATATCAGCACTCATAGCGTCTTCTCGGTCTGAATAGGCTCGGTCATGCCTAGCACCCCGCATCGCCGGACAGAAGCCGAAAGGATGCTGCTGCCGTTTTGAGCGCGTCGTCGCGGGTCGGAAATTTCGGCGCATATATAAAGTGTGGCGATCCCTGACGGTGTCCGGGGTTTGCGGCGCAATGCGAGACATCCGTTTGCATTCCGGCGGTGGCTGGTCTTAATCTGTCCAGGCAAGTCGTCGCGAGCGTTCGCGCGGACAGGGATTGGAGCCTGGGTGGTGGAAGTTTCGATGCGTATCGGCACGCGCAAGAGCACCATGGCGCTTGCCCAGACCGAGGACATTGCCCGGCTTCTACTGGCGGCGGCCCCCGACCTCGGTGTCGAAATCGTCAAGTTCGAAACCGTCGGCGATTCCGACCAGACCAGCAAACTGCTGTCGCATGGCGGCAAGGGCGGGGCTTTCGTCGCCGAGATTCGCGCCGCTGTCAGGTCGGGCCAACTGCACGCCGCGATGCATTCGCTCAAGGACATGCCGGGCAATGAAGACACGCCGGGGCTGGTGATCGGCGCGACGCTGGCGCGCGATCCCCCGACCGACGCGCTGGTGCTGCGCGAAGGATTGTCAATCGAGGAGCTCAGGCGCGCGGGCGGCAAGGGTTTCAAGATCGGCACCAACGCGGTGCGCCGGGCAGCCTATGCGCGCCGGCTGTTCCCGCAAGTGGAGGTGATTCATTTTCGCGGTGCCGCCGACACACGGGTGCGCAAGCTCGACAACCGCGAGATGCAACGGCTGCCCGGGGGCGGCGAAACCGGTCCGGCCGACGCCCTGATCATGGCGCGCGCGGGGTTGGACCGGGTCGGACTTGCCGGCCGGATTGCCTATGACTTTTCGCCGCAGGAAATGCTGCCGGCGGTCGGACAGGGCATCGTGGCGGTGGAATGCGCGGCCGGTGACTGGCAGACCAGGCAGCTGCTTTCGCTGATCGACGATCCCGCCGCGCGTTTGAGCTGCGATGCCGAGCGCGAGGTGCTGTGGGTGCTCAACGGCCATTGCAATTCGCCAATTGCGGGATATTCGCAGGTCCAGGGCAGGCTGATGTCGCTGACGGCCTCGGTGCTCGACGAAGCCGGCGGGCGTTTCATCGAGGTCTCACGCAGCGGGCCGGCCGATCGCCCGCGGGAGCTTGGCCGCGCGGTCGGACTCGAACTGCTCGACAGGGGCGCGGCCGGGATTATCGCACGCACGCGGCCCGAGCCATGAGGGTATAGCGTGGCCACAGCATTTCCGTTTTCAGCGATCGTCGGCCAGGACGAAATGAAGCTTGCCCTGCTGATCGCCGCGGTCGATCCGAAGGTCGGGGGCGTGCTCGCCTTTGGCGATCGCGGCGCGGGCAAGTCCACTGCGGTCCGGGCGCTTGCGTCCTTGCTGCCGAAAATGAAGGTCGTCGCCGGCTGCCGCTACAATTGCGATCCGGACAGGCCCGCGGAGTTCTGCGACGATTGCCGCGCTCGCGCCGCCAAAGGCGCGCTGAAATCGGTGCAGGTCGCCGTGCCGGTAGTGGATCTGCCGCTCGGCGCGACCGAGGATCGCGTCGTCGGCGCGCTAGACCTGGAGCGCGCGCTGGCGCGCGGAGAAAAGGCGTTCGAGCCGGGGTTGCTTGCCCGCGCACATCGCGGCTTCCTCTACATCGATGAGGCCAATCTGCTGGAGGATCACCTGGTCGATCTGCTGCTCGATGTCGCGGCATCCGGCGAGAACGTGGTCGAGCGCGAGGGGCTGAGTATCCGCCATCCCGCAAGGTTCGTGCTGGTCGGAACCGGAAATCCGGAGGAAGGCGAGTTGCGGCCGCAATTGCTTGACCGGTTTGGTCTCTCGGTTGAAGTGAAAACCCCGAACGATCTTGCCAGCCGGATCGAAGTCGTGCGCCGTCGCGACGAGTTTGAGAGCGATACCGCGGCCTTTCTGGCAAAATGGACCAAGGAAGAGGCAAAGCTGCGCAAGAAAATCACTTCGGCCCGTGATCGGCTGCCTTCGGTCGTCGTGCCGGATGCGGCACTCGAACGCGCGGCCATGCTGTGCATGGCGCTCGGCACCGACGGCTTGCGTGGCGAATTGACCTTGATGCGCGCGGCGCGGGCACTGGCCGCGCTTGAAGGCGCGAAAATCGTCACCGACGATCATTTGCGCGCGGTTGCGCAGCCGGCGCTGCGGCATCGGCTGCGCCGCAACCCGCTCGATGACGCCGGTTCGGGCGTACGGGTCGACCGCGCCATATCGGAGGTGTTCGGATGACCGCCGTGGCCGCCTGGTCGGGCGCGGTGACGGCGGCACAGTTGTTCGCGGTCGATCCGGTCGGCACCGGCGGCGTCTTGCTGCGGTCACGCGCCGGGCCGGTGCGGGAGCGATGGCTCGCGCTGCTGCGGGCGGCATTGCCGTTACCGCAGTCGTTAAAGCATCTGCCGCTGCATGTTGCCGACGGCCGTCTGCTCGGCGGTCTGGATCTCAATGCGACCCTGCTGGCGGGGCATCCCGTCGCCGAGCGGGGCCTGCTCGCGGAGGCCGACGGCGGCGTGCTGGTCCTTGCCATGGCGGAACGGCTATCCTCGGCGACCACGGTCCACATCACATCGGCGCTCGACGCGGGGGAGATCGTGGTCGAGCGCGACGGGCTGTCGTTGCGGATGCCGGCGCGTTTCGGCGTGGTCGCATTGGATGAGGGCCTCGACGACGAATTGGCGCCGGCATCGCTGCGCGACCGTCTGGCGTTTCACGTCGATCTGAACGGAATTCCGGTCGGCGATGCCGAGCAGGTCGCCATTGCCGATGCGGACATTCTGGCCGCGCGCCAAAGGCTGCCGTCGCTCAACGTGGGCAAGGAACAGCTCGAGGCGCTTTGCATCGCCGCCGGCGCGCTCGGTATCGTCTCATTGCGCGCACCGCTGCTGGCGGTGCGGGTTGCGCGCGCCAGCGCCGCGCTCGCGGGCCATGCCGAGGTCGAGCAGGACGATTTGGCGACGGCCGCGCGGCTTGTTCTGGCGCCGCGGGCGCTGCTGGTTCCGCAAGCAAGCGAAGAACAGCAGAATCAGCAGGCACCGGATCCGCCCACCGAAGGCGCCTCGGATGACGACAGCAACGACCGGCCAACGCCCGACCTCGACCGAGCGCTGGATGAAGTCATTCTCGCCGCGGCAAAGGCGGCATTGCCGCCGGATGTTCTGGCGGCGCTGCGCGCCGGTTCCGGCCGGTCGCGGACCCGCTCCCAGGGCAAAGCCGGCGCGTTGCAGAAGTCCAACACGCGCGGGCGTCCGGCGGGCGTGCGTCGCGGTGAGCTGCGTGCCGGCGCCAAGCTCAACGTGATCGAGACCTTGCGGGCGGCAGCGCCATGGCAACCGCTGCGCCGACGTGAGGCGGCAAGCATCGGCGCCATGGATGCGCAGCCGCGCATCCTGATCCGCAAGGCCGATTTTCGCATTGGCCGCTTCAAGCAGCGTACCGAGACCACGACGATTTTCGTCGTCGATGCCTCCGGCTCGGCGGCGCTGCACCGGCTCGCCGAAGCCAAAGGCGCGGTAGAACTGTTGCTGGCTGATTGCTATATACGGCGGGATCAGGTGGCGCTGATAGCATTTCGCGGCAGCACCGCGGAATTGCTGTTGCCGCCGACCCGGTCGCTGGCGCGCGCCAAGCGCAGCCTGGCCGGTCTGCCGGGTGGCGGCGGTACGCCGCTGGCGGCAGGGCTCGATGCGGCCTTCGCGCTTTCGGATTCGATCCGCCGCAAGGGGCAAACTCCGACGGTTATCTTGCTCACCGACGGCCGCGCCAATATCTCGCGCGATGGCGGCCAAGGGCGCCCACGGGCGGAGCAGGATGCGATCAGCGCCGCCCGGCAATTGCGTGCCGCCGGAATCACCGCGGTGTTGGTCGATACGTCGCCGCGTCCCGGACCGCTTGCCGGACAGTTCGCAAGGGAAATGGGCGCGCGCTATTTGCCGCTGCCGCATGCCGACGCCACGACGTTGTCGCAAACCGTGCTGGCCAGCATGCGCTGACTCAGTACTTGTAGGCCCTGACCCGCTTCACCATCTGTTCGACATGGGCGATCGGGGTTTCCGGCTGAATGCCATGGCCGAGGTTGAAGATCAGCCGGCCGCCTGCGAAATTCGCCAGCACGTCGTCGATGGCGCCATCCAGCGCCGCTCCGCCGGCAATCAGAACCAGCGGATCGAGATTGCCCTGCACGGCGACGCGGTTCTGCACGCGGCTGCGGATCAACGACGGCTCGGCCGCCCAGTCGATGCTGACGGCATCGACCCCTGTGGCCTCGACATATCCCGGCAGCAATGCGCCGGCCCCTCTCGGAAAGCCGATGATTTTCGCGTCGGGCTCTTTGGCGCGAACGCCTTCCACAATTCGCCGGGTCGGTTCTACCGACCAGCGCTGGAATTCGCGCGGCGGGAGCACGCCCGCCCAGGTGTCGAAGATCTGCAGCACATCGGCGCCGGCCGCAAGTTGTCCGAGCAGATACTGGATCGAATTTTCGACGACGGTATCAATGATCTTTGCGAAAGCTTCGGGGTGGCGATAGGCCATCATCCGCGCCGGCGCCTGGTCCGGCGTGCCCTGCCCGGCCACCATATAGGTCGCAACCGTCCATGGCGCTCCGCAAAAGCCGATCAGTGCGGTTCTGGAATCGAGCTCGCGACGCACCCGGCGCAGCGCCTCGTACACCGGTTCGAGCTTGCCGAAGTCCGCCTGCGCCGCCAGTGTCTGGACCTTCTCCGGCGTATCCAGGGGATCGAGCCGCGGACCTTCGCCGACCTCGAATCGCACCGCCCGCCCGAGCGCGTAGGGGATCACCAGAATATCCGAGAAGATGATCGCGGCATCGAAGTTGAAACGTCGGATCGGCTGCAGCGTTACTTCGGCGGCGAACTCCGGCGTGAAGCAGAGGTCGAGAAAACCGCCGGCCTTGGCCCGAACCTCGCGGTATTCAGGCAGGTAACGGCCGGCCTGCCGCATCATCCAGAGCGGCGGCACCGGTTGCCGACGGCCGGAAAGCACTTCCATGAGGGGTTTGACGGCGGGGGACTGTGTCAAGCGACGCTTCCGTAATTGACTGACAAGTATCATTGTCGTTTCTGATACACTGCTGCTACCCTCTTGGCCACGGCGAGATGCACGGGAGCCGCAAAAAAGGACATCAGCGATGACAGCAGCCGTGCCGGGCGCCAATTATGCCGCGCTGAGTGGGGCTGCGGAACTGCCCGCACCGGTCTCGGGCCAACGTCACGAGATCGGCAGTCCGGTCGGCCGGCTGACCTATTATTCCGCCGGCCCGGAAGCCGACGCCGATTATCCGCCGCTGCTGCTGATCCACAGCATCAATGCCGCCGGTTCGGCTTATGAAATCCGGCCGCTGTACGAGCACTACCGCCAAACCCGCACGGTTTATGCGCTGGAACTTCCGGGATTCGGGCATTCCGAGCGTGGAAAACGCCACTACACCGTGCGCATGATGACCAACGCGATCCTGATCATGATCAAGGAGATCCACAACGTTCACGGCCGCGGCCCGATCGACGCGCTGGCCTTATCACTCTCTTCCGAGTTTCTCGCGCGCGCCGTCACCGAAGCACCGCTCGGGTTTCGCAGCGTGGCGCTGGTCAGTCCGACCGGTTTTCGAAGCCGGGATGCGACGACGAAATGGCGCGCCGGTACCAGGGCAATGCCATGGCTGCATGCATTGTTTGAATTTCCGCTGTGGAGCGAAGCGTTCTTCCGATTGCTGACGAGCCGGGCCGGGATCGGCTATTTCCTGCGGAAAACCTGGGGGTCGCCGGCGATCGACGAGGGCCTCGCGGATTACGACTACCGCACCACGCATCAGCCCGGCGCGCAGCATGCGCCCTACTACTTCGTGTCGGGGTATTTGTTCAGCGAGGACGTTATCCGGCTTTATCATTCGCTGACCTTGCCGGTCTGGATGGCGCACGGCGTCCGCGGCGATTTTGTCGATTACACCAACAAGACGCTGGTGCAGGGCCGGGCCAACTGGACCATCCAGATTTTTCCCACCGGTGCGCTGCCGCATTTCGAGGCGAAAGACCGCTTTGTGCAGGCCTATGACGCGTTTCTGGCAGCCGCGCCGGCGGCATCGGCATAGAACGCGCCGCGAATGTCCGACCTGGTCTGGAGCAGGGATGGCGGCGACTGGCCCAACCGGGAGGCGAGCAGCTTTGTCGAGGCCGCTGGAATCAGATGGCATGTGCAGAAGACGGGGCAGGGACCGCCGCTGCTTTTGATTCATGGCACCGGTGCTGCGACGCATTCGTGGCGGGGATTGATGCCGATCCTCGCGCAACGTTTCAGCGTCATCGCGCCGGATCTGCCGGGCCACGGCTTTACGCAGCCGCCGCCGGCGCATCGCCTGGCGCTGCCGGGCATGGCCTCGGACGTCGGCCAGCTGTTGCGGGTGCTCAAGGTGAAGCCCGCGATCGTGGCCGGTCATTCCGCCGGCGCGGCGATCCTGGCGCGAATGTGTCTCGATGGGACGATCGCGCCAGAACTTCTTGTCAGTCTCAACGGCGCATTCATGCCGTTCGGCGGAATCGCCAATCGCCTGATCTCGCCGTTGACGCAATTGCTGGTGATGAATCCCTTTGTGCCGCGTGCGTTCGCCTGGCAGGCCTCGCACGAGGGCGCGGTCGAACGGCTGATCCAAAATACAGGTTCGACCATCGATGCGCGCGGTGTCGCGCTCTACCGCAAGCTGGTGCGCAGCCCGACGCATGTCGCGGCGGCGCTGCGGATGATGGCGAACTGGCGGCTTGAGCCGCTGCTGCATGACCTGCCGCGGCTGACAACCAAACTGGTACTGGTGGCTGCCGAAGGCGACCGGTCGATCTCGCCTGACGTCGCGCGTCAGATCCGCGAAATTTATCCGCAGGCAATCATCGAGCGGCTGCCGGGCCTCGGCCATCTGGCGCACGAAGAGCAACCGCGAGTGGTCGCGGACCTCATCACGAGATACGCAGCTGGGGCAGCCGGCGAAAGCTGGCCGGCGATGTAAAATAAATCTTACACCGACAGGCTAGTCAGCTGTCAATAAATAGTTACAGTACGGGGATGCTCGATGCCATCTCCATTCGACCTACCCCAGAGGACCGAAGCGATTGCCGGCCGCATGCGGTAGTGATCGGCAGCGGTTTCGGCGGCCTGGCAGCCGCCGTGCGGCTTGGCGCCAAGGGTTACCGGGTGACCGTGCTGGAGAAACTCGATGCGCCCGGTGGCCGCGCCTTCGTCTACCGGCAGGACGGTTTCACCTTCGATGCCGGCCCAACCATCGTCACCGCGCCGTTCCTGTTCGAGGAATTGTGGAAACTGTGCGGACGAAAACTCTCCGACGACGTGACGCTGGTGCCGATCTCGCCATTCTACCGGATCCGTTTTCAGGACGGCGCGCAGTTCGACTACTCCGGCGATCCCGCCGCGATGCGCGCCGAGATCGCGCGGTTCTCTCCCGACGATGTTGCCGGCTACGACGGCTACATGAAAGCCAGCGAGGAAATCTTCAAGGTCGGATTCGAACAACTCGGCGACGTGGCGTTCGGCAAATGGACCGACATGGCCAGGATCGCGCCGGAGATGATCCGGCTGTCGAGCTATCGCAGCGTATACAACCTGGTTTCGAAATTTTTTCGCGATGCCCGCCTGCGAATCGTGTTCAGTTTCCATCCGCTGCTGATCGGCGGCAACCCCTTCACCGCCAGTTCGATCTATTGCCTGATCGCCTTTCTGGAGCGGCGCTGGGGCGTGCATTTTGCGCTTGGCGGCACCGGACGCCTGGTCGAAGGGCTGGTGAAGCTGATCGAGGGGCAGGGCGGCCGCGTTGTTTGCGGCCGCGAGGTCCGCGAGATCCTGGTTCGGAACGGCAAGGCCTGTGGCGCAAGACTGGCATCCAACGAAATCATAAGAGCCGATCTGGTGGTGTCCAATGCCGACTCGGCGTGGACCTATCGGCACCTGCTGCCGGCCACGCTGCGGTCGCGCTGGACCGACCGGCGCATCGAACGCGCCCGCTACTCCATGAGTCTGTTCGTCTGGTATTTCGGCACCCGGCGCAAATACCCCGATGTACCGCATCACACCATCCTGCTGGGGCCACGCTACAAGGAATTGCTGACCGACATCTTCGAACGCAAGGTGCTGGCCGATGATTTCAGCCTGTATCTGCATCGCCCGACCGCGACCGATATTTCGCTGGCACCAGAAGGCTGCGATGCGTTCTATGTGCTGTCGCCGGTACCGCATCTGCAGAGCGGCACCGACTGGAGCGTGACTGCGGAAAAATATCGCCGGGCCATCGCGCGCGAGCTTGGCAACACCGTGCTGCCCGGCCTGGAGAACCAGGTCGTGACGTCGCGCCTGCTGACGCCGCAGGATTTCCAGGACCGGCTGTCGTCGTTTCGCGGCGCGGCGTTCGGGCTGGAGCCGGTGTTGACGCAGAGCGCCTGGTTCCGTCCGCACAACCGCAGCGAAGACATCGATGGCCTGTATCTGGTCGGCGCCGGCACCCATCCCGGCGCGGGTCTGCCCGGCGTCTTGTCGTCCGCCCGCGTTCTCGATTCCCTCGTTCCCGATGCCCAAAGCCTGTCGCGCTCAGATCCGGTGACTGCATGACGATACGCATCGACCCTGCCGACATAGCCGCTTGCCGCGCCCTGCTGAAGGAAGGCTCGCGCACATTTCATGCTGCGTCAAAGGGCCTGCCACGGCGGGTCAGCGAGCCCGCCATCGCGCTGTATGCGTTCTGCCGGATCGCCGACGACGCGGTTGATCTCGGCAGCGATCGGACAACCGCCGTCGGGCGCCTGAAGGATCGGCTCGATCTCATCTATCGCGGCCAGCCGAGGAATTTTGCCGCCGATCGCGCCTTCGCTCACGTCGTGGCGCGGTTCTCGATCCCGCGCGAACTGCCCGAAGCTCTGCTTGAGGGGCTGGCGTGGGACGCCGAGGGCCGCCGTTACGAGACCCTGCCGGATCTGTACGGCTACGCTGCCCGGGTCGCCGGCGCCGTCGGCGCGATGATGACGCTGGTGATGGGACAACGATCGCCCGAGATCGTCGCCCGGGCTTGCGACCTCGGGGTGGCCATGCAGTTGACCAACATCGCCCGCGACGTCGGCGAGGACGCCCGCGCCGGGAGGCTCTATCTGCCGGTTTCTTGGCTGCGCGACGCCGGCATCGACCCGGCAGCATGGCTGGCCAGGCCGGCTTTCACGGCCGAGATCGCGGCGATCGTTCAGCGCCTGCTGGGTGCCGCCGACGCGCTGTACGGCCGCGCCACCCTCGGCATCGCCAGCCTGCCATTGTCGTGCCGGCCTGGCATTCATCTCGCACGCGCGCTTTATGCCGAGATCGGTCGCGAACTCGAGCGCGGCGGGCTCGATTCGATCGAGCGCCGGGCGGTGGTTTCGTCAAATCGGAAGCTTGCGGTGGCGGCGCGGACGCTGGCGTTTCCCGGCAGGCTTTGGGCGCCGGCAAGGAAACCGGCAGCCATGGTTCAGCTCGACCAGACCTTATTCCTGATCGAGGCGGTCGCCGCGACGCCGCCGCGCGACGCGCTCCGGAGGGTTCGGGTAAAACCGATCGAGGATCGCCTGGTCTGGGTGATCGATCTGTTCGCACGCCTGGAGCGCCGCGATCAGTTGCTGCGCGGCGGATCGTTCCGATAGAACGGCCGTCATGCCCGAATTCGAAACCATAGGCGACGACAAGACAAGCCTTGCCGAACAACATCGGGCAAAGGCCAGGATCTGGTTCGAATCGCTGCGCGACCGCATCTGCGCCGAGGTGGAGGCGCTGGAACGGGAGGCGCCTGCCGCGCTCTTTCCAGGCGATCCCGCGATTTTCACGTTCAAGCCGTGGACACGCAGCACCGGCAGCGGCGGCGGTACCGGCGGCTTTCTCTCCGGCGGCAGGCTGTTCGAGAAGATCGGTATCCATACCTCGTCGGCCAACGGGAAGCTGACGTCCGAAATGGCCAAGACGCTGCCGGGCGATGGCGTGCAACTCGACTACGTCTCCACCAGTATCAGCCTGATCATGCATCCGCGCAGCCCTCGCGTGCCGACCGTGCACATGAACACTCGCTTCTTGTCGACCGCCCAGGGCTGGTTCGGCGGTGGCGCGGACCTTACGCCGATGCTGCCCGAGCAGCGTCGCGACGATGCCCCGGATGCACTGGCGTTTCACGACGCGATGAAGCGCGCCTGCGACGCGCATGACCCAGGCTACTACGGCAAGTTCAAGGCATGGGCGGATACGTATTTTTTCCTGCCGCACCGTGGCCAGGCGCGCGGCGTCGGCGGCATCTTCTACGATCATCTCAATACCGGCGACTTCGACAAGGATTTTGCCTTCACCAGGGATGTCGGGCTCGCGCTATTGGATGTCTATCCGAGGATCGTGCGGCGGCGCATGACCGAGCCGTGGACCGAGGCCGAGCGTGGACAGCAACTGGCTTGCCGCGGGCTCTATGTGGAGTTCAATTTGCTTTATGACCGCGGCACCATGTTCGGGCTGCAGACCGGCGGCAACATCGAGACCATCCTGAGTTCGATGCCGCCGCTGGTGAGCTGGCGTTAGGCATTATTTGAAACCTGCCGGTCCTTGAATCGCTATCTGTCAGAGGGGGTTTGCCCGAAAGGACAGGAAATGGACAGCTATCTTGGATTTATCGAATTCTTTGTAGTCGCCCTGTTCGCGATGGCGTGGGGCGTCCTTGAGCTGGTCGGGCGGCGGTTGGACCGCAAGAAGGAAGCCGAGCGGGCGAAGCAGCGGGACCTGGCGTCGTAGCCCTATTGCCGCGCCCGCGGCATCCGGAACGGAAGCATGGCCTGCACCAAGGGCATCGTGAACCGGTCGAGCGCCAGGCTCTCGTGCATCAGGGTCACTGGTTCGCCGAACAATTTTGCCGATACGATCGAGCGCGCGTAGAACGGCGCATTTTCCAGCGTCCTGACCAAGCCTGCCGTATCCTCGCTGCAAACTTTCCGTTCAATTCGCCAGCCGGTGCGCCTCAGCTCGACCGCGGGTGGCGGCTGGAAAGTCCGCATCCGTCCTTGCGGATCGAAAGTCATCGCCAGATCGACGCGGGTGCCATCGCGGCGCCGCGCCTCGTACAGGATCACGGCGCTGTCGCGCGTCGCGCCGCGCGCCCATTGCCAGTCGGCGAATCCGAGTTCGAGCGGCGTGTCGCCGCGGTTCGTGTCGAGATAGCCGTCACCCTGCCAGCGAAGATGCGGGCGATCGAGCGCCACCTCGACGCGGGCGCATGGCGCGATCGGCCACCATCGGTGATTGCCGTCTGCGTTGAGCACGAATGTCTGCGGCGTGATCGCGGATGGAACCAGCCGGATGGTGCCGCGGATACGCCCCGGAACCGGCACGGCGATCTCGTCGATGCGAATGCTCAGCGAGGTGCCGTCCCATGAAAGGTCGCTCGGGCCGACCGCGAATGAATGCCTGGTACGACGCACGGCACCGCGCGGCCTCTCGGTCATAGCCCAGCGGTCGCCGCCGTTGCGATAAACGGCGACGTTGATGGCGCAATGATTCAGTGGATCGGCCCGGCCCCGGCGCCGCGCCCAGGCGTAATAGGGCGAGAACACGCTGCCGATGAAGGCGATGACGGTGATGGCATTTTGGCCGTCATCGCTCAGCGCGTCGACATACCACCATGCATAGCCGTTTTGGGTGACCGGCTGATCGAACCGAGGTCCGTCAGAATGCTGGCCGCCGCCGAGCGGCCTGACAGCGCCGCCATCGGCACCCCCGGTCCCGGATGCGCGCTGCCCCCCGCCAGATACAATCCGGGAATTCGGGTTCGCGCTCCCGGACGCTGGAACGAAGCCGTCCATCCGTGCGAACTGCGGCCGTAGAGGGCGCCGCCCGTCGCAGGAAACAATTGGTTGAAATCCCGCGGCGTCGTCACCCGCATCGCTTCCGGGTCTCGCTGGATTTGCAGGCCACATCGCTCCAGCATGCCAAACGTCCGCTGCGCGCATTGTTCCACCTCCGCTGCATCGTAGAAATGCCGGTCGCCGTTGGCAGGCGCGTTGACGAGAACCAGCAATTTTTCCTGTCCGGCACCGACGTTGCCGTTCTCGTCGCGGTCCTGCGCGCAAACATACACGGTCGGCTGGTGCGGCAGCGCGCCGCGATTGAAGATATCGTCGAACTCGGCGGCGTAATCGCCGGAGAAAAACACATTGTGCCGAAGCAGCGGAAAGCCGTCGGCTCCTGCAACGAGGCTCCATGTCATTGCCGACAATGACCGCGCGCGGGCCGGGATCGCCGCGGCGCCGCGGCGGGCGTCGCTACCGAACAGTCCGCCGGCGACGGCACCAACGTCGGCATTGATGATCACCGCGTCTGCTGCGGTGCGCTCGCCGCTTGCAAGCCTGACGCCATGGGCGCGTCCGCAGGAGAACAGCACCTCGCTTACCTCCTGGCCATAACGGATGGCAGCCCCGAACGAAGTTGCGGCATCGGCCAGAGCCAGGGCGAGGCTGTGCATGCCGCCGTCGATGCTCCAGACGCCTTCCCGCTCGACATGTGCGACCAGCATCAACGTTGCCGGCGCCTTGAATGGCGACGAGCCGCAATAGGTGGCGTAGCGCCCGAACAGTTGGCGCAGTCTCGGGTCCTGGAAATATTGCGAGAGCGCCGACCACATCGACGAGAACGGCTTGATTTGCGGCAGCTGCATCAAGCCACGAAAACCGTTGGCGCCGACCAATCCGCTCATGCTGGGCTGCGATGCGCGGAGGAACGGTTTTTCGAGAATGTCGTAGATGCGCCGGCTGTCGTGGCAGAAGCTTCGGTATCGCGCGGCCTCCGCGGCGCCGGCGAAGTCACCGATCGCCTCCACCGAGCGTTCCAGGTCGGCGAACAAATCGAGCCTTGTGCGCTGGTCCCAGGCGTGCCGGGCCAGAACGGGAAGCGGCCGCAGGCGGACCTGGTCCGCGAATTTCCTGCCCGCGGCCGCGAACAGCTCGTCGAATACCCAGCGCATGGTGAACACGGTAGGCCCGCTGTCGATGCGCGCGGCGCCGAGGGCGATCTGGCGGATCTTGCCGCCCGGCGCCGCCCCGCGTTCGAGCACGGTCACGTCGAGCCCCCGCGCGGCGAGGGCGAACGCCGAAACCAGCCCGGCTATCCCCGCGCCGACGACGACAACTCGATCCCTGGCCATGACGAGCCGATCCCGGTTTAGTCGATTGACAGATGTCCATATTTATTTACACTCCAGAACGACAAGTCAAATTGACACTCATTTCGTCAAATACGGAGCCTGCCATGGATGTCACCAGCCGGATCGAGCGGGCCCTGGACGAAGCGGTATCGCGTGCCGAAGTTCCGGGGTGCCCGCCGCGGCTCGCCGCGGCGATGCGCTACGCGGTTTTTCCCAGGGGGGCCCGGGTCCGGCCCCGGCTGTGCCACAGCGTGGCGGCTGCCTGCGGAGAGGACCACCCTGAGGCAACCGAAGCCGCCGGGGCCGCGCTTGAACTGCTGCATTGCGCTTCCCTCGTGCACGACGATTTGCCTTGTTTTGACGCGGCCGAGACGCGCCGCGGCCGCCCTTCCGTCCACAAGGCGTTCGGCGAACCGCTGGCGGTCCTGACCGGCGACGCGTTGATCGTGCTGGCTTTCCAGACGCTGGCGCGGGTGCAGTGCAGGCCGGAGCGGCTTGCCGCGCTGACGCTGACGGTCGCCCAATCGGTCGGGGTGCCCTCGGGTATCGTTGCCGGTCAGGCCTGGGAATGCGAATCGCAGATTGATCTTGCGCATTACCATCGTGCCAAGACCGGGGCGTTGTTTGCCGCCGCGACGGTGGCGGGCGCGGCGTCCGCCGGAGCGGATGCCGAACCGTGGCGGATGGTCGGTGAAAAGCTCGGCGAAGCCTATCAGGTCGCCGACGACATCCGCGACGCCGCCGCGGACGAAGACGAAATCGGCAAGCCGGTCGGACGCGATCTCGCGCTTGGGCGGCCGAGTGCCGTGATCGAGCTGGGGCTCGATGGCGCGTTATTTCGCCTGCACGAACTGGTTCAGGGCGCGATCCATGCGATGCCGCCCTGTCCCAATGGCGCAGAGCTGCGTTCGCTGATGCTCTCGGAGGCCAAGCGGCTGGTGCCGGCAAAGCTTGCCCAATTCGCGGCGTAACGGTCGTGGCCACGATGGCGCATCGTGGAGGAACTGCTGGCGAGAGGTCCGATCCACGGGGCGGTGCGGAAGCCGCACCCGTGGCGCGAGCCAAATCGCGGCTGTCGCTGCAGGACCGACTGCTGGGGTTCCGCGATCGGATGCTGGCCGATCCGGGTTTCCAGCGGTTTGCAGGCAGTTTTGCCCTGACCCGACCGACTGCGCGTCGCCAGGCCAACGCATTGTTCGATCTGTGTGCCGGCTTCGTCTATTCGCAGATACTGCTCGCCTGCGTCCGCCTTAAACTGTTCGAGCAATTGGCGGGCGGCCCGCTGGGGCCGGCGGAATTGGCATCGCATCTGTCGCTGCCGGCCGATGCGACCCTGCGCCTGCTCGACGCGGCGGTCTCGCTGAAACTGCTGCAGCGCCGGAGCGGCAACCGCTATGGCCTGGGTTCGCTCGGCGCGGCGCTGCTCGGCAATCCCGGCGTTGCCGACATGATCGAGCACCACGTAATGCTCTATGGCGACCTGAGCGATCCGGTCGCGCTGCTGCGTGGTCAAGCCGGCGCAGGAAAGCTCGCCGCATATTGGCCCTACGCGCAGAACCTCAAGGCCACCGAGCTCTCCCGCGAAGCGATCGCGCCATACACCGCATTGATGGCGGCGTCGCAGCCGATGATCGCGCAGCAAGTTCTTTCGGCCTATTCGTTCCGCGGCCATCGCTGCCTGCTCGACATTGGCGGCGGCGATGGCTCCTTCATCGCCGCAGTGGCCGCGCACGCCCCGAAACTGCGCTGTGTGCTGTTCGATCTTCCCGCGGTTGCCGACCAGGCCAGCGAGAGGTTTCGCAGCGCCCGGATTTCCTCCCGGGCGGTCGCGATCGGCGGCAGCTTTCTCACCGACCGGCTGCCGGATGGCGCCGATATCGTCTCATTGGTGCGGGTGATCCACGACCACGACGACGCCGACGTCATGATCCTGCTGCGCGCGATTCACCGCACGCTGCCCGGCAACGGGACCCTGCTTATCGCCGAACCGCTTTCCGGCGCCCGCGGTCTCCAGCCGGCCGGCGACGCTTATTTTGCCTTCTATCTGCTGGCGATGGGCAGCGGGCGGCCGCGCACCTTCGAACGGCTGGGGGAGCTGCTCACGGAAGCCGGTTTCGCCGATATCGCGCTTCGGCCTTCAGCGATGCCGATGCTGGCGAGCGTGATCACCGCTCGAACCTAAAAAACTTGTTAATCTAGCTTGACACATCAATACGTCAGGTTAGCATTACAGTCGCGGAGTCTCCTCCGCCTGACCAAGGAGTTGGCGATGGAAACCGTCGCGGTGGTTCTGAAGCAGCCGGAGCAGATTGAGCTTAGCCGGCTTGCGCTGACTCCACCGACCGCCGACGACGTCGTGGTCGATGTCGACTGGAGCGGGGTCAGTACCGGGACCGAGCGGCTGCTCTGGTCCGGGCGGATGCCCTCGTTTCCGGGAATGGGATATCCGCTGGTCCCGGGCTACGAGTCGGTCGGTCGTGTCGTCGAAGCCGGATCCGCCACCGAGCTCGTTGCCGGTCAGCGCGTATTCGTGCCCGGCGCAAAATGTTTCGGCGAGGTGCGCGGTTTGTTCGGTGCATCGGCGTCTCGCCTGGTGGTGCCGGCCAAGCGCGTGGTGCCGCTCGACCGGAACCTTGGCGAACGGGGAATCCTGCTGGCGCTGGCGGCGACGGCCTACCACGCGATCGCCGCCCGGGGGGCTACCGCGCCGGACTGCATTGTCGGTCATGGGGTTCTCGGGCGGCTGCTCGCTCGCATTTCCATTGCGGTCCGCAACGATCCGCCCGTGGTGTGGGAGAAGAATCCGCAGCGCGTCGGCGGCGCGGTGGGTTACGGCGTCATCGATCCGGAGCATGACAGCCGGCGCGACTACAAGAGCATCTACGATGTCAGCGGGGACGCCGGCCTGCTGGATTCGCTGATCGGCCGCATCGCGCCAGGCGGCGAGATCGTGCTTGCCGGGTTCTACAGCGACCGGCTTTCCTTCGCATTCCCGCCGGCCTTCATGCGGGAGGCGCGGATTCGCGTCGCGGCGGAATGGCAACAGCCCGACCTGGTCGCGATCAAGGCCCTCATCGAGTCGGGCCGCCTGTCGCTGGACGGCCTGATCACCCATCACCACGACGCCGCTTCGGCCCCCGCCGCCTACCGCGTCGCGTTCGAAGATCCCGCCTGCCTGAAGATGGTCCTGAACTGGAGTTCGATCTCATGAATGCCGTCCCCCAGATCAGCTTGAAGGACGCGCTGCGGGCCGAAGCCGCAATCGAGCCGGACGCGCCGGCGACGACACCCGTCACCAAGGAAACCCAGATCATCGCGATCTACGGCAAGGGCGGCATCGGCAAGAGTTTTACGCTTGCCAACCTGTCCTACATGATGGCGCAGCAGGGCAAGAAGGTGCTGCTGATCGGCTGCGATCCGAAGAGCGACACCACGTCGCTGCTGTTCGGGGGCCGCGCCTGCCCGACCATCATCGAAACCTCGTCAAAGAAGAAGCTTGCCGGCGAGGAAGTCAAAATCGGCGATGTCTGTTTCAAGCGCGACGGCGTGTTCGCAATGGAACTCGGTGGCCCGGAGGTCGGCCGCGGCTGCGGCGGCCGAGGCATCATCCACGGCTTCGAACTGCTGGAAAAACTCGGTTTCCACGAATGGGGCTTCGACTACGTGCTGCTCGACTTCCTGGGCGACGTGGTCTGCGGCGGCTTCGGCCTGCCGATCGCGCGCGACATGTGCCAGAAGGTCATCGTCGTCGGCTCGAACGACCTGCAGTCGCTTTACGTCGCCAACAACGTCTGCTCGGCCGTGGAGTATTTCCGCAAACTCGGCGGCAATGTCGGGGTCGCGGGCATGGTCATCAACAAGGATGACGGCACCGGCGAGGCCGCGGCATTCGCGCAAACCGTCGGCATTCCCGTGCTGGCCGCGATCCCGGCCGACGACGATATCCGCAAGAAGAGCGCCAATTACGAAATCATCGGGTTGCCGGGCGGGCAATGGTCTCAGCTGTTCGAGGAATTGGCAAGGAATGTCGGCCTCGCTCCGCCGGTGCGTCCAACCCCGCTGACGCAGGACGGCCTGCTCGGCCTGTTCAAGGGCGAGGTGGTCGGCCGCGGCGTGGTGCTTGAACCTGCGAGCATGGAAGACATGTGCGGCAAATCCGTCGTGAACAAGCCCTCCCTCGAAGTCGTCTACGACGCGGCGTGAGAGCAGGCATGATGCGGAGCGCGACATGAACGTCATTCTGCCACGATACGCCGGCGCGATAGCGGAGTCCGTCGTGAGCGAGCCTCCTGCGTTCGAAGTCGGCGCCGATGTGGCAGTGACGGATGCCCCCGTCGCGGCTCCCGCGATGAATGCCGCGGCCGCCAGGAGCGACGGGCCGGGATGTCACGCCGGTGCGGCGGAATTGGCCGCAGCGGCGGCCGCGGCCGGAAAAAGCGACATTCTCGATCGCTACGCCGCGGACTATCCCAAGGGACCGCACGATCAGCCTCAAAGCATGTGCCCGGCGTTCGGCTCGCTGCGCGTGGGCTTGCGCATGCGCCGCACGGCGACCATCCTGTCGGGCTCGGCGTGCTGCGTGTACGGCCTGACGTTCACCTCGCACTTCTACGGTGCGCGGCGCACGGTCGGGTACGTTCCGTTCAACTCGGAGACGCTGGTTACCGGCAAGCTGTTCGAGGATATCCGCGAAGCGGTGTTCAAGCTCGCTGATCCCGCCCTCTATGACACCATCATCATCACCAATCTGTGCGTGCCGACGGCGTCCGGCGTGCCGCTCGACCTGCTGCCGGAAGAAATCAACGGCGTTCGAATCATCGGTATCGATGTGCCAGGCTTCGGAGTGCCCACCCATGCCGAGGCCAAGGACGTCTTGGCCGCGGCGATGCTCGAATATGCCCGCAAGGAAGTCGCGCAGGGGCCGGTGCAGGCGCCGCGCGGCGGCAGAAGCCAGCGGCCGACGGTTACGCTGGTCGGAGAGATGTTTCCCGCCGACCCCGTCGGGATCGGCATGATGCTGGAGCCGCTCGGGCTCGCGGCGGGGCCCGTCGTGCCGACGCGCGAATGGCGCGAGCTTTATGCGGCGCTCGACGGCTCCGTGGTCGCCGCTATTCATCCGTTCTACACCGCGAGCTTTCGCCAGTTCGATCTCGCCGGCAGGGCCATCGTCGGCTCCGCGCCGGTCGGCCATGACGGGACTGCGGCCTGGCTGGAAGCAATTGGCGCCGCCTGCAACGTCGGTCGCGACAAGATCGATCAGGCCAAGAGCCGGTTTCTGCCGATGATCAAGGCGGCGTTGGCGTCAAAGCCGATCGATGCCCGCATCACGGTGTCGGGCTATGAAGGCTCCGAGCTGCTGGTGGCGCGCCTGCTGGTCGAAAGCGGCGCGCAGGTGCCCTATGTCGGCACCGCCTGTCCGAAGACCCAATGGTCCGACGTCGATCGCGAATGGCTCGAGGCACATGGTACCCGCGTTCAGTATCGCGCCTCGCTGGAAATGGATCTGGCCGCCGTCGGCGAGTTCAGGCCCAACCTGGCGATCGGCACCACGCCGGTCGTACAGAAGGCAAAGCAGCTGGCGATCCCGGCGCTGTATTTCACCAATCTGATCTCGGCGCGGCCACTGTTCGGCGTCGCCGGTGCCGGTTCGCTGGCGCAGGTCGTCAATGCGGCGCTCGCCAATCAGGGCCGCTTCGACGAGATGAAGGAATTCTTTGGCGACGTCGGCGAGGGCCATGCCGCCGGTGTCTGGGAGGACACGCCGCGAGACAACCCGGCGTTTCGGGAAAAATACAAGAAGCAGATCGACGCCCAGGCCAAAAAGCGCAAGGCCGAGGAGATGATCTGATGCTGGTGCTCGACCATGATCGTGCCGGCGGCTATTGGGGGGCGGTCTACGCCTTCACCGCGGTGAAGGGCATGCAGGTCATCATCGATGGCCCCGTGGGTTGCGAGAACCTTCCGGTCACGTCGGTGCTGCATTATACCGACGCGCTGCCCCCGCACGAACTGCCGATCGTGGTGACCGGACTTGGCGAGCAAGAGCTCGGCCAGACCGGCACCGAGAGCGCCATGAAGCGCGCGCATCGCGTGCTCGACCCCTATTTGCCGGCGGTCGTGGTCACCGGCTCGATCGCCGAGATGATCGGCGGCGGCGTCACGCCCGAGGGTACCAATATCAAGCGGTTCCTGCCGCGCACCATCGACGAGGATCAGTGGCAAAGCGCCGACCGGGCCATCGTGTGGCTCTGGAAGGAATACGGCCCCAAAAAAATTCCGGAACGCAAGTCGCTCGCACCCGACGTCAAGCCGCGGGTAAACATCATCGGGCCGATCTACGGCACCTTCAACATGCCGTCCGATCTGGCGGAGATCCGCCGGCTGGTCGAAGGCATCGGCGCCGAGGTCAACATGGTGTTCCCGCTCGGAAGCCATCTCGCTGACGTTCCCAAGCTGGTCAATGCCGACGTCAACGTCTGCATGTACCGCGAGTTCGGGCGCATGCTGTGCGAGGCGCTGGAACGTCCTTATCTGCAGGCGCCGATCGGCCTGCACAGCACGACTAGATTCCTGCGAAAGCTCGGCGAACTGCTCGGCGTCGACCCCGAACCGTTCATCGAACGCGAGAAGCATACGACGATAAAGCCGTTGTGGGACCTGTGGCGCTCGGTGACCCAGGACTTCTTCGGGACCGCGAGCTTTGCGATCGTTGCCAACGAGACCTACGCCCGCGGCGTGCGAAATTTCCTCGAAAGCGAAATGGGCCTGCCCTGCACGTTCTGCTTTGCAAGGAAGCCCGGCGTGAAGCCGGACAACGACGCCGTCCGCACCGCGATCCGCGAGAAGCCTGCGCTGATCATGTTCGGCAGCTACAATGAACGGATGTACCTCGCCGAGGCCGGCGGTCGCGCGATTTACGTGCCGGCGTCGTTTCCCGGCGCCGTGATCCGGCGCCATACCGGCACGCCGTTCATGGGTTATTCCGGCGCGACCTATCTGGTGCAGGAAGTCTGCAACGCGCTGTTCGACGCGTTGTTCAATATTCTGCCGCTGGCGGCCGACCTCGACCGGGTCGATCCGACGCCGGCGCGCCGCCACGACGAAATCCTGTGGAGCGACGAGGCCAAGGCGCTGCTCGACGAGGTGCTCGAGGCCCACCCGGTGCTGGTCCGCATCTCGGCCGCCAAGCGTCTGCGCGATGCCGCCGAGAGCGGTGCGCGCCGCGCCGGACAGGAGCGCGTCACCGCCGAATCCGTAAAGCAGGCCAGGTCGGCCCTGATGGATCGGACGCCGGCATGAGAATGAACGAAGCAAACCTGTTTCCGGTGATCCCGCATTTGCATGTGGAACGCCACAATCGGGAGGTGACGTCGATGTCCGACTATGTCCACAGCGGTCGTTCGAAGATATCCGTCGAGAGCGGTGCCATCGAGTCTCGGCTCATATTCGGCGCCTGCTACGTCTTGTTTCTGTTCTGGGCGGCCTTGCGGCTGATGCTTTGGCGCAGGCCGGCAGACCTCGAGCGATCGGGCGGCCGCCGGAGGTCGATTTTCGCCGAAGCCCGCAGTGAGGCCGGCATCATCGTGACGTCGTCGTTCATGGGATTGTGACCAGGATTTCGTCCGGCAGTGCCGGACGGATAACCGCCGTTTCTAAGAAGATTCGGCATTTCGCTGTCGCCCACGCTCGGGCGACGAACGGCCGCAAGGCCATTACCAGGAGGAATACCAAATGAAGGACGGTTCCCTCTCGGGGCTCACTGAAGCTGAAGCCAAGGAATTCCACACGATATTCATGACGAGTTTCTTTCTCTTCGTGGCTGTCGCGGTGGTTGCCCACATCCTCGCCTGGATGTGGCGCCCCTGGCTGCCGGGCCCCGGCGGATACAAAGCAGCGATGGATGGCATTCAGCACCTCGCCAGCGTTTCCTTGTCGTACCTGACATAACCGGAGGCAAACATGTGGCGAATCTGGCTGCTCTTCGACCCGCGGCGTGCGTTGATCATGCTCTTCACGTTCCTGTTCGGACTGGCGATCGTGATCCACTTCATCCTGCTCTCAACCGACCGGTTCAACTGGTTGGACGGTCCCCGCAAGGGCCCGGCAAAGGCGTCGGAGATTTCTCTGCCGTACACACCACCAAGCATGCCGTCCTGATGGCATGACTGACTGCGTACCGGAACGGGCGAGGCCGGTTGGAGCGGCCGGACTCGTCCGCTTCCGGTAGCTAACAGGCCAAAATCGACGAAACGAGCGGTTATTTCTGGATTCGGACGCGGAGGAACGATCGATGGCTATGCTCAGCTTTGAAAGAAAATATCGCGTTCGCGGTGGAACGCTGATCGGGGGCGACCTGTTCGATTTCTGGGTCGGTCCGTTTTACGTCGGGTTCTTCGGCATGACGACGGTGTTCTTTTCGTTGGTCGGCATCGCGATGATCTTATGGGGCGCCGCGCTGGGACCCACCTGGAATTTATGGCAGATCAGCATCAACCCGCCCGACGTCAAATATGGACTGTCCTTTGCGCCGCTGCAGGAGGGAGGCATCTGGCAGATCGTGACGATATGCGCGCTGGGCGCCTTCGTTTCGTGGGCACTGCGCGAGGTTGAAATCTGCCGCAAACTCGGCATCGGCTATCACGTGCCGTTCGCGTTCGGTTTTGCGATCCTTGCCTATTTCACCCTGGTCGTTGTCCGGCCGGTGCTGATGGGTTCCTGGAGCTACGGCTTTCCCTACGGCATCATCAGCCATCTCGATTGGGTGTCGAACACCGGCTACACCTACGGCAACTTCCACTATAACCCCGCCCACATGATCGCCATCACCTTCTTCTTCACGACGTGTCTGGCATTGGCGTTGCACGGCGGCCTGATCTTGTCGTCGACGAATCCCGGCCGGGGCGAGCCGGTCAAATCACCCGAACACGAAAACACGATTTTCCGCGACCTGATCGGCTACTCCATCGGTACCATCGGAATCCATCGTCTCGGCCTGTTCGTGGCGGTGTCGGCGGTGTTCTTCAGCGCCGTCTGCATCGTGATCAGCGGCCCATTGTGGTCGGAAGGCAATGCCTGGTCCGAGTGGTGGAACTGGTGGCGCAATCTTCCGATCTGGTCCTCCAATTAATCCGGTCATCAGAAAAGAGTCATCGCCATGGCCCAGTATCAGAATTTCTTCACGCAGGTGCAGATTCGCAGCACTGTCTATCCGGGTATTCCCGCGCAGCCCGGAATCTGGGTTCGCAGCGGCGAGGGCCGGTTCAGCTATTGGCTCGGAAAACTCGGCGATGCCCAGGTCGGCCCGATCTATCTCGGCTTTACCGGCCTTGCTTCGATCATCTGCGGCATCGTCGCGATCGAGATCATCGGCCTCAACATGCTGGCTTCGGTGAACTGGAGTCCGATCGAATTCATCCGCCAGCTGCCGTGGCTCTCGCTCGATCCGCCGAAGCCGGAATACGGCATCAGTTTCCCGCCGCTCAAGGAGGGGGGCTGGTGGCTGATGGCCGGTTTCTTCCTGACCACTTCGATCCTGCTGTGGTGGACGCGGACCTACCGTCGAGCACGCGCACTCGGCATGGGCACGCACGTGTCGTGGGCATTCGCATCCGCGATCTGGCTTTATCTCGTACTGGGCTTCATCCGCCCGCTGCTGATGGGGCACTTCAGTGAGGCGGTTCCGTTCGGAATTTTCCCCCATCTCGACTGGACCAACAATTTTTCGATCACCCACGGAAACCTGTTCTACAATCCCTTTCACATGCTCTCGATCGCGTTCCTGTACGGCTCGGCGCTGCTGTTTGCGATGCATGGCGGAACGATCCTGGCGGTCAGCCGCTATGGTGGCGAGCGCGAGATCGAGCAGGTCATCGATCGTGGAACGGCTTTGGAACGGGCCGCCTTGTTCTGGCGCTGGACCATGGGATTCAACGCCACCGCGGAGTCGATCCATCGCTGGGCATGGTGGTTCGCGGTACTGTGCCCGCTGTGCGGCGGCATAGGTATTCTGCTCACCGGCACGGTGGTCGACAACTGGTTCGACTGGGGTGTCAAGCATGGGCTGGCGCTGCCGAGATAAAGCGGCCCGTCGGCAACAGACAAGCTTCAACGCGCACGGCGGCAAGAGTGAAATGCCGATCCGGCGTGCGCAAACCTCCCTCGACTTCGCAACCCGAAATGCTCAGTCGGTGCGGCGGCGTGCGAATGATGTCGAACTCCGTGCGACGAGCGTTCTCCAATAACAAACAGTCATGTTGGAGGAACGCTGGAGTGGAGGATCACTGGTTGGTGGAGGATATTTGCCCTGGTGCAAGTGTTCAAATCTCCGAAGGAATCGCTGGGCGATCTCGGTGCGCTATCGGCCGCGAAGTTGATTGCGGCCGCGACCGATGTCGCGGTGGTGGTCGATCGACAGGGATTGATCCGCGACGTGGCGTTCAACAAGGAGGATCTGTCGCTCGAACTGGACGCGCAGGGGCGCTGGATGGGTTCAAAGCTTTCGGAAATCGTGACCCCGGAGACCCGGGCAAAGGCCGGGGAATTGCTGCAGGACGCCGCGGTCCGAAAATCGTCGAGCTGGCGTCAGGTCAATCATCCGTCCGCCGGCGGAGAGGATATTCCAGTGCTGTATTCGGCGATCAATATCGGCAGAGACGACCGCTTCGTGGTGGTGGGACGGGATCTGCGTCCGCTTGCCGCCATGCAGCAGCGCCTGGTCCACGCCCAACAATCGATGGAACGGGATTATGTCCGGCTGCGCCACGCGGAGACACGCTACCGGCTTCTGTTCCAGGTCTCGTCGGAAGCCGTCATGATTGTTGACTCCGTCAGCAACGCGATCATCGACGCCAATCCGGCGGCGCTCGCGCTGTTCGACGAAAGCGCGCCGCAACTGCTCAAATCCGCGTTTCCAGGTCATTTCGATCCCGCCGGCGCGCAGGCGATCCAGGCCCTTCTCGCCGAGGTTCGCGCCACCGGCCGCGACAACAGCGTGCGAGCGCATCTGTCGGATGGCAAACGCGAGTGCAGCGTTGGCGCGTCCTTGTTCAGGCAGGAGAATGCCTCGTTGTTCCTCGTTCGCCTGGCCTCGCAGACCTCGCCGGCCGAAGGCGGCGCGCTGAAGGCCACATCGCTTCTGCTGAAGTATTTCGACGCCGCGCCTGATGGGCTGGTGATCACGCAATTCGACGGCCGCATTGTCAAAGCCAATCCGGCGTTTCTCGAGATGGCGCAGCTCAGCAGCATGGAGCAGGCTCGCGGCGAGGCACTCGACCGGTGGTTGGGCAGGGCAGGCGTGGATTTCAGCGTGGCATTGGCAAACCTGCGGCAGAATGATTCGATCAAGCTGTTCGCCACCGCGATCCGCGGCGAGTATGGCGTGACTGCCGACGTCGAGGTATCGGCGGTTTCCATTGCGGATGGCGACGACAAGCCGAGCTTCGGCTTTGCGGTCAGAAACGTCGAGAAGCGGCTGTCGGCTTCGTCGTCGGCGGCGCGAGAGCTTCCGCGCTCAATGGCGCAGCTCATCGAGTTGATTGGCCGGGTGCCCTTGCGGGACCTGGTGCGCGAGACGACCGACGTGATCGAGAAACTCTCGATCGAGGCCGCGCTGGAACTGACCGGCGACAACAAGGCCTCGGCTGCGGAAATGCTCGGGCTCAGCCGTCAGAGCCTTTACGTCAAGCTTCGCCGTTTTGGGCTTGCCGAACATGCAAGCGATGGGGAGGCGGAAGATGAATAGCACCGCGGCTCAGCGATCTTCGCCCCTGGTCGTGCTGGAATTGCTGAAGCCGATCACCTGGTTTCCGCCGATGTGGGCGCTTGGATGCGGCGTGGTTTCGTCGGGCGTGTCTGCGGGACAGCGCTGGCCGTTGATCGCCGTCGGCGTCGTGCTGGCCGGGCCGATGGTGTGCGGGACCAGCCAGGCCGTCAACGACTGGTACGACCGGCATGTCGATGCGATTAACGAGCCGGACCGGCCAATTCCATCGGGACGCATTCCCGGAAACTGGGGCTTTCTTATCGCGGTCATCTGGACGGCGCTGTCGCTGCTGTTGGCGACCTTGCTCGGCCGTTGGGGATTTGTCGCGGCTGTCGTCGGGCTGGTATTGGCATGGGCATACAGCGCGCCGCCGATCCGACTGAAGCAGAATGGCTGGTGGGGTAACGCCGCGTGCGGGCTTTGCTATGAAGGCTTGCCCTGGTTCACCGGTGCTGCTGTCATGAGCGCGTCGAGTCCCGGCTGGCGCATCGTGGTGATCGCACTGCTCTATAGCGTCGGCGCCCACGGCATTATGACCCTCAACGACTTCAAGTCGGTCGAGGGCGACAAGCGCATGGGCATCGATTCGCTTCCGGTGTTGCTCGGCGTTGGCAACGCCGCCCGCTTTGCCTGTCTGGTAATGGCGTTGCCGCAGGTGGCGGTGGTTGCGTTGCTGCTGGTCTGGCAGCGGCCGGTCTACGCGGGCGTGGTCGGCGCCCTGCTGGTCGCACAATTGTTCCTGATGGCGCATTTCCTCGAGAGCCCGCGGGAACGCGCGCCCTGGTACAACGGCACCGGAATCAGCTGCTATGTGGTCGGGATGCTCGTCAGTGCATTTGCGCTGGCTGCGATCAGGGTGGGGGGGTGATGAACAGACCCGCGCTGTCGTGGTTCGGTATCGTTCGGCTCGGCCTGGTGCAGACCGGTCTCGGCGCGATCGTGGTGCTCACCACCTCGACGCTCAACCGGGTCATGGTGGTCGAACTGGCGATGCCGGCGATGCTGCCGGGCGCGCTGGTCGGCATCCACTATGCGATGCAGATTTTCAGGCCAGCCTGGGGACACGGCTCGGACCTCGGGTCGCGGCGAACACCCTGGATCGTGGGCGGCATGGCGGTGCTGGCAACCGGCGGCTTTCTGGCGTCGGTGGCGACGGCATGGATGACGACGCGACCGTTGGGCGGCATCGCGCTGGCAATCGCCGCGTTCTGCCTGATCGGCGCCGGGGTCGGGGCCGCCGGCACGTCGCTGCTGGTGCTGCTCGCCAAGCGCACCGATGACAGTCGTCGGGCGGCGGCGGCCACCGTCGTCTGGGTCATGATGATCGCCGGCTTTATCGTCACCACCGGCGTCGCCGGCCATATGCTCGATCCGTTTTCACCGCTGCGACTGATGGTGGTATCGGGCTGTGTATCTGTCGCCGCGATGGCCCTGACGATAGCGGGCGTATCGGGCATCGAAGGCCCCGCGATGGCTGCGGCCGATCGGCCCGCCCGGGGAAAGCCGCCGCATTCCGGCTTCCGCACAGCCTTCATGGAAGTCTGGGCCGAACCAAGGTCGCGGCGATTCGCAATTTTCGTGTTTGTCTCGATGTTGGCCTACAGCGCCCAGGATCTGATCCTCGAGCCGTTCGCCGGCACGCTGTTCGGCTTCACCCCGGGTGAGACCACGAAATTGTCGGGCATTCAGCATGCGGGCACGCTGATCGGCATGGCGATGGTGCCGTTGATCGGTGCGGTCTATCCAAGGTCGCGCGGCAACCTGCAGGCCTGGACCGTCGGCGGATGCCTTGCATCGGCGATCGCGTTGCTCTGCCTGGCGGCGGCGGCAGTCGTCGGCCGGTCCTGGCCGTTGCGCGAGACCGTATTCATGCTTGGCATGACCAATGGCGCCTATGCGGTGGCGGCCATCGGATCGATGATGGCGCTTGTCGGTGCGGGTGGCGAAAAGCGGGAAGGCGTACGCATGGGGCTGTGGGGCGCGGCCCAGGCGGTGGCATTCGGCATGGGTGGATTTTTGGGAACGTTGGCGAGCGATACCGCGCGCTTTCTGCTGTCGTCGCCGTCGCTATCCTATTCCGTGGTCTTTGCCTCCGAAGCCGGGTTGTTCGTCGTGGCGGCCTCGATGGCGGTTTGGGTTGATCGCGCGCCGGCGAGGCGCGCGATGCAGCGGGGCAATGTTGGGGCGGTAGCCATTGTTGGAGGGTAATATGCTTGCAATCTCCGAGATATTCGACGTCGTGGTCGTCGGTGGCGGCCCTTCGGGCGCAACGGCCGCGCATGACCTCGCCAATCGCGGGCGCAGCGTGCTGCTGCTCGATCGCGCCGGGCGCATCAAGCCGTGCGGTGGTGCCATTCCGCCCCGGCTAATCCGCGATTTCGAGATTCCCGATTACCTGCTGGTCGCCCGGGTCAACTCCGCGCGCATGGTGTCGCCATCCGACAAGCAGGTCGATATGCCGATCGACGGAGGCTTTGTCGGCATGGTCGACCGCGAAGTGTTCGATGAGTGGCTGAGAGACCGCGCCGCGGATGCCGGCGCCAGGCGGCGAACCGGACTGTTCAAACGCTTCGAGCGCGACGATAGCGGAACAACGATCGTGCATTACGAGGAACGTGCCGCCGACGGTACCGTGAAGGAAAGGTCGGTCCGGTGCCGCGCGCTGATCGGTGCGGACGGGGCCTTGTCGGCGGTGGCGCGGCAATGCCTTCCGGGGGCCGATCGCCTGCCTTACGTGTTTGCCTATCATGAGATTGTCCGATCGCCGCGGTCGCAATCCGATTTCGATGGCACGCGTTGCGATGTCTACTATCGGGGAACGGTTTCGCCGGATTTTTATGGTTGGGTGTTTCCCCACGGCGATACGGTCAGTGTCGGCACCGGGTCGGCGCACAAGGGGTTCTCATTGCGCAACTCCGTGGGAGGCCTGCGCGCCGCGGCGGGACTTGGCGCCGTCGAGACCATCCGCCGCGAAGGCGCGCCAATTCCGCTTCATCCGTTGCCGCGCTGGGACGACGGCCACAGCGTGCTGCTGGCCGGGGATGCCGCGGGGGTTGTCGCGCCGGCATCGGGTGAAGGAATCTACTATGCGATGATAGGCGGCAGATTGTCGGCGGAGGCGGTCGACATGTTCCTTGAGACCGGCGAGGCCAAGGCCCTGCGCACGGCGCGAAAGCGGTTCATGCGGATGCACGGCGTTGTGTTCTGGATCCTCGGCGTGATGCAGTGGTACTGGTATTCCAACGACCGGCGCCGCGAGCGCTTTGTCAGCATCTGCCGTGACCGAGACGTCCAGAAGCTGACCTGGGACGCCTACATGAACAAGGAACTGGTGCGCGCCAAGCCGATCGCCCATGTGCGAATTTTCTTCAAGAACCTCGCCCATATGGCCGGGCTAGCTTCCGCCTAGATGGCCGGGAGGCGCAGTTCGTGGAAACCTGTGCTGATCGCGGCAGCAGTCGCGATCTTCATCGCCGCACTGGGCGGAACGCTGACCGACACCGGGCCGTGGTATCAAAATCTGCGCAAGCCGTCCTGGCAACCGCCGGACTGGCTGTTCGCGCCGGGCTGGACGCTGATTTTCGCCCTGGCGACGGCGTCGGCGGTCTATGCCTGGCGTAACGCCGAAAGCCGCGCACAGCGCGAATGGGTGGTGGGCCTGTTCGGCCTCAACGGCTTTCTCAACGTGCTGTGGAGCACCTTGTTTTTTGCATTGAGGAGACCGGACTGGGCTTTGATCGAGGTGGGGTTTCTCTGGCTGTCGATCCTGCTTCCGGCCGCGGTGTTTTGGCGTTCTTCCAGGCAGGCCAGCCTCTATTTGCTGCCCTACCTGCTGTGGGTTTCGTTCGCGGGCTTGCTCAATCTGGCGGTGGTCCGCCTGAACGCACCGTTCTCGTGACGGGATCGTATTGCCAGCGAAGGGCGGCCATGTGATCGTCTGCGATGGCTGACTTGTTTGCAAACGGACGTTTCGTCGACCTCGTCCTCGCGGTGGTGATCATCGAGGCGGCGGTGCTGCTGTTGTATTGGCGGCTCGCGAAGCGGGGCATCGCGCCGGGCGATCTGCTCCCCAACCTGTGCGCAGGCGGCTTCCTGTTGTTGGCCTTGCGCGTCACGCTCAGCGGAACGGGATGGATGCCGGCCTGCGGATGTCTTGCTGCCGCGGGCGTGGCGCACCTGGTCGACGTCAGCCGACGCTGGCGAGCATAGCGCCGGCTGACAACGCTTCCGCCGGACTATTTCTTTTCGGCGTTCTCGGAGAACTTGTCGATGTAGGCGATCACGTCCTTGCGCTGCTGTTCGTCGGAAAGGTGGAAGGTCATCTTGGTCGAGCCGGTTGCAAGTTCGGGCTTGCCCTTGTCGATGAGAAATTTCTTCAGGAAGGCGTTGGGGTCGGGCAGATACTGCATGATCAGATCGTTGGACCATACCAGTCCGTTTTCGCCCGCGGCCTTGTTGAGAGCCGAATAGGCAAAGCCGGGAACGGTGCCGGATTGCCGGCCGATGACCCCGGTAAGCACCGGTCCGATCAGGTTCTTGGCGTCCGGTCCAATGCGGTGGCAGGTCATGCACTGCTTGAACACCTGTTCGCCCTTCGCTGCGTCCTGCGCGGAAGCCGAACTGCTAGCAAGCGCTACCACCGTTCCAACGACAGCCAAAATTGCAACTTTGGTCACCAATTTGCTCTCCCTTGGTTTGCTTCTGCGCTCATTACCAGTGTAAAACGAATCTTACAAATATAGCCATCCATTGTCCCTGTCACTATTTGACGCCTTTTTGAGCAGGATCAAGCGTTCCGGTCGAAAAAACCCTAGGCTTGATGAGGAATAGCGAGGCAGCTCCCCAGTACTGTAAAGCATATGTGACAACTAAAGGCTTATAAGCAAAGGTGTTTATTGACTTGGCCGCCGAATTCTGCGCTATCCTGCGCGCTGCAGGCTGTTTTACCCGCGCACAGTGTCAGGCAGCATTGGCACATTCCATGCATCGTTTTGGTTGTCGTTATTCAGCGAGTTCCCCAAGACCAAGAGCAATTGCCTCCTCAGAAATGATCGACAGATAAAAGAATGGCTGCCTTGCCGACCGTACAGCCCGACATCACGCTTCTCCTGGATATGGACGGCGTGATCCGCGAGGCGACGCTTTCTCCGGCCATGAGCGGCGAAAGCGTCGATGCCTGGCTGGGCCGTCCCTGGGAGGAAATCGCCGGGGAAATCGGCGGCGACAAGGTCAAGCGCATGGTGGACGACGCGCGGGTCAGCGGCATTTCCGCGTTCCGCCAGGTCAATCAGCGTTTTCCGAGTGGCCTGGAAATTCCGATGGAATTCACCACCGTGCTGCTTGGCGGCCGGGCCGGGATGCTTGCGATCGGTAAAAACCTGCAGGCGGTGGCCGAGTTGCAGTCGCGCCTGATCGCCGCGCAGCAGACGATGGAGCGGGATTACTGGAAGCTGCGGGAAATCGAGACGCGGTACCGGCTGGTCTTCGACGCCTCGAACGAGGCCGTAATGATCGTGTCCGCGGCCAATTTGCGGATCATCGAGGCCAACCGCACCGCCATCGAGGCGCTCAATTCGCCACGCCGCCGCAACGAAGACCTGGCCGGACGCGAACTGCTTCAGGACGTCGCGGCGGAAGATCGCGAAGCGGTCCGCGACATGCTGGCGCGTATCCGCGAGCGCGGCAAGGCGCTGAGCATCCTCGTGCATCTCGGCCCCGAAGCCAAACCCTGGATGCTGCGCGGTTCGCTGATTACGGCCGAGCCCGGCCACGTATTGCTGTTGCAGTTTACCCCCGCTTCCGAGTTGTCGCCACCTGCGGAAAACGCCGAGCATTCGACCTTCGAAGAACTGATCGATCATTTGCCCGACGGCTTCGTGGCGTTGGACGAATCAGGCATCGTTCAGCACGCCAATCAATCCTTTCTCGATCTGGTGCAGGTCGGTTCCAAGGGATCGGCAGTCGGGGAATCGCTGGGACGCTGGCTTTCGCAGCCCGGAGCGGATCTCAACGCGCTGCTTAGCAATATCCAGCGGCACAAGACCGTGCGCCTCTTCACGACCACCATTCGTGGCGAGTTGGGCACCGAGACCGAGGTCGAGATATCGGCCGGCGCCGGCGAGGCCGGACGCAACCGGATCGGCGTGTTGCTTCGAAACGTCGCCCGGCGGCTTCCTGCCGGCGGGGAGAGCGATCTGCTTCGGCAGGCTTTGGGGTCGATCAGCGAGCAGATTGGAAAATCCTCGCTGCGCAGGCTGGTCAAGAATACCGTGAGCATCGTCGAGCGGCACTATGTGAAGCAGGCGCTGGAACTCGCGGGCGGCAACCGGACGGCGACCGCAGAACTGCTGGGATTGAGCCGCCAGAGCCTTTATGCCAAGCTCAATCTGTACGGTCTCGAAGACAAGGGGCCGGATATCGAGGAAAACCCAGAGGATTGAGTTGGCGTCGCACTCCCTCGCCACCCCAGCGTTCGGAAAAGCCGATCTTTCGAACTGCGAACGGGAAGAGATTCATCTCGCGGGCTCCATTCAGCCGCATGGCGCTCTGTTGGTCGTCAGCGAACCCGATCATCGGGTCATACAGGCCAGCGCAAACGCTGCGAAATTTCTCAATCTGAGGCAGGTCGTCGGTATGCCGCTCGCCGAGCTCGACGGCGATCTGCTGTTCGGCATTCTTCCGCACCTTGATCCAACGTCACAGGGCATGCCGATCGCGGTGCGGTGTCGGATCGGCAGTCCGAGCGCGGAATTCGACGGCCTGCTGCATCGGCCGCCTGCGGGCGGGCTGATCATCGAACTCGAACGCGCCGGGCCCTCGGTCGACCTGTCCAGACAAATCGCCAGCGCGCTCGATAAGATTCGCACGGCGACGTCGCTTCGCGGATTGTGCGACGAGGCGGCGACGCTGTTCCAGGACCGCACCGGCTATGACCGCGTGATGGTCTATCGCTTCGACGACGAAGGCCACGGCGAGGTATTTTCCGAACGCCGCAAGCCGGATCTCGAAGCCTATCTCGGCAATCGCTACCCGGCCACCGACATTCCGCAGATGGCGCGGCGCCTGTACGAACGCACCCGCGTCCGGGTGCTGGTCGATGTCAGCTACGACCCCGTCCCGTTGCAGCCGCGGCTCTCGCCCCTGACGGGACGCGACCTCGACATGTCGCTGTGCTTCCTGCGCAGCATGTCGCCGATCCATCTGCAGTATCTCAAGAATATGGGCGTCGGCGCCACGCTGGTGGTCTCGCTGGTGGTCGGCGGCAAGTTGTGGGGCCTGGTGGCCTGTCATCACTACGAACCGCGCTTCATTCATTTCGAACAGCGCGCAGTCTGCGAACTGCTTGCCGAGGCGATCGCGACCCGCATTGCAGCACTCGAGAGCTTTGCGCAGAGCCAGTCGGAAATCTTCGTGCAGCGGCTCGAACAGCGCATGATCGAGGCGATCTCGCGCGAGGGCGACTGGCGGGCCGCGATCTTCGATTCCACGCAATCGATCCTTCAGCCGCTGGGAGCGAGCGGAAGCGCCCTGATCTACGAGGGCCAGATCATTTCATCCGGCGAGGTCCCGGGAACCCAGGAGATTCGCGAAATCGGCCTTTGGCTGGACGCCAGGCGCGAAGCATCGGTGTTTGCCACGGCATCGCTGGGCCTCGATTTTCCGCAATTCGGCGCCGTCACCAAGGTTGCCAGCGGAATCGCCGTGACGCCGATCTCAAACAATCCCGGCGAATACCTGATCTGGTTTCGCCCTGAGCGGATACGGACGGTGACCTGGGGTGGCGATCCGCTTAAGCCATTCGTGATCGGCGACGATCCTTCGGATTTGTCGCCGCGACGGTCGTTTGCGCAGTGGCATCAGCTGGTGGAGGGCACATCCGAGCCCTGGACCCCCGCCGATATCGCCGCGGCCCGCCTGATAGGTCAATCGGTGGCCGATATCGTGCTGCAATTCCGCGCGGTCCGCACGGTCATCGTGCAGGACCAACTGGCCCAGTTCAGCGGCCACGTGCGGGCTTCCGAGCAACCGGTGATCATTGCCGATATCGATGGCAAGATCCTGCTGATCAACGAAGCCTTCAAGTCCCTGCTGCCGAAGGATCATTCCGCATTTGGCCGGCTGGACGAACTGGCCGGCGCGTTCCAGCACCCGGAGCTTTTTCGCGATAGCGTCGCCGATCTGATCGGCCAACATCGCGCCTGGCGCGGGGAACTGCTGTTGCGCAGCGAAGGCAACCGGGAAAAGCCGTTGATGATCAGGGCCGATCCGGTGCAGCCCTCACGCGACCGGGTGCTCGGCTTTGTGCTGATCTTCTCCGATATCACCGACCGCAAGGCCGCCGAGATCGCGCGCGGTCGTTTCCAGGAAAGCATCATTCAAAGCAATCGAATTAAAAGTGTCCGGCTGGATTCCAAGACCGACCTCGTCTACCAGAACCTGCTTTCGTCCGTTGTCGAAAACGCGCAGCTTGCGGCGCTGGAAATCACCTACGGCGTGGAGACCGGCCGCATCGCCGAGATGCTCGAGAGCGTCCGCAATTCGACGCTGCGAACCGCCGAGGTGCTCGAGCATCTGATCTGGCACTCGTCGCGGACCTCCGGACGGGACAAGAAGCAGAAATAGCTCGCCGGCGGCGCGGCTATTCCGCCGCCGTGGCGGCGGCCGATCCCTTCAGGACCGCCGACTGCACGGCGCAGGACAACCCGATATTCAGGGTGAAGGCGACGGCGCCTTCTTCAACGATCGCGTGGCCATCTCGGGCGAGGGCGCCGGCCCGATCGAGAGCCATGCGATAGCCGGCTTTCAGCGCGTCGAGATCGGTAAACCGCGGAAAATCGTAGAATGACAGCTCGGAGGGCCGAAGTTCCAGCGACCGCGCCAGCAGCCGCTGCAGGATGAGGCCGCCGCTGAGGTCGCCGAGATAGCGGGTATAGGCGTGCGCAATCAGCAGCGCGCCGTCACCTTCCGCCGCCCTGGCTATCCGCTCGGCATAGGCTGTGCCGGCGGCAAGCAGCGGAATATCGCGGCTCCGGCGCTTGCCGTTCAATGCGATCAGGTCGGATTCGATCGCGGCGGCACGGTCAAGCCGATAGCGGGCGAGTTCGCCGAGGCTGGGCGAGCCGCGGTGGCGTTCAAGCCCGCGCTCCATCGCCCGGTAGGCGGGAAGGAGGTTGCGCAGCAGAAGCACGTAGCCTTCGCGGCTGGCTTCCCCGCGCAGGAGATCGCGGATGATGCCGGTTCTTTCGGCTTCAACATGCAAGGTTTTGGTGCGCAGATAGAGCGCGGTGACGACGCTGACCGGCGCGGAACTGTCTGCCGTGGCAGCCGTCATTCACCTGAACTCCCGCTCTGATTCGACGGCACGGATTGCCGCAGGCTTTTGACGCTTGCGAACGTCCGAGTCGGTCAACTCTGGCTCTTGATCCGCTCAATCAGGCCAAGCGCCTGTTGCGGCGCGACAGTCGCATCCGCCGACATCATATCGGCTCCCATCGATGCCACAAGGCCGGGCTGCGCGATCACCGCCGGGCCGCCCAGGATGATGCCGACCTGTCGGTTGCGTGATTCGCGCCGGATGTCTTGAATGTCTTTCTGCAATTCATTGAGTCTGCGATCGCTGCTGACGGAAAAGCCGACGATGTCGAACCAGTGGTTGTGCACAAGAGAAATCAATTCCTGATGCGATGAAAATGGCCCGGTGCACAGGTTCCAGCCGGCGCGCCGAAAGAACTCAGCCACCATCGAAAGTCCGAAGCTGTGCTGCTCGCCGGGAATGATGGTCAGCAACACGGATTCGCCGCCGCCTTGGCCGGCCGCGTCGAAGAAACGCTCGCCAAGCCGTCGCATGATGCGTTGCAGGCGGCTCATTGCCAGCGTCACATTTGCAAAGTCGGTGGCGTCGGATTCCCAGAGGCTGCCGAAGTGGCGGGCCGCGGGCGCCAGCAGATCCAGAAATATCGCTTCCACTTCCAGGCCCTGCGCAAGCAGATCTTCGACAAAGGCGAACGAAGCGTCATCCTTGGTTCCCAGCGCCAGCGCCGCGAACTGCTCGACCGTGCCCGGATTCTTATGCGGAGCGGATGGCTCGGAAGTCGGCACCGGCGCCTTGCGAAGCGCGAGCACGATCTTGGGAATGATCTGGGTCTTGATGGTTTTGACAACCCCGATCGGCTGCAGCGCCGGACGAAATCGCCAGATCGGGGCCGGGATCGGTTGGCGACGCGGGTTGCGCTGATGCGCAGTGACACCGTCTGTGGCTGTACCGGCTGGGAAGGATTGCTCGTTCACATCGGTCATCTTTCCACTCCCCCGCACATTAAGTCCTCGGTCATTCGAACCGTCAAGTTTAATTTACGTACAGTTAGATTGACAGTAGTGAGGACGGAGTCTAGCTTCTTGTTAGCAGCCCGCAGACAGGGGAGTGGCGCGGTGCATCAACGAGCGGCTGAAAACCGGGAATTGATCCCAAACGGCGCGCGATTGCCGATAGCCCCGTATTACTCCCCGCCGATATCGCACCATCGAGCAGGGCCGCTGTCAAACAATCTTTACAGTTACGTCGCCGAATCCGTCGCTGCATCTGCGAACAGCGGTTCTCCTGGTGAGACTTCGCCAATCGAAGTTAACGATGCCGGTCAAGCAGTTAAGCCGCTCTATACGCCGGAACAACGCCTTCGCCGCGATGCAACAAGGTGGACGCTGGTTCAGGGGATACTTGCGCCCGTGCAGTTCGCGGTCTTCCTGATCAGTCTGGCATTGGTTGTTCGCTATCTGACATTGGGTGATGGATTTGCGGTCGCGACGGCGTCGATCGTGGTCAAGACGCTGCTGCTCTACGCGATCATGATCACCGGCTCGATCTGGGAGCGGGAAGTTTTTGGCTGCTATCTGTTCGCGCCGGCCTTCTTCTGGGAAGACGTCTTCAGCTTCCTGGTGCTGGCGCTGCATACCGGCTACCTCGTGGCGTTGTTTGCCGGGCTCTGCGATCCGCGCCAGCAGATGCTGCTCGCGCTGGCGGCCTACGCATCGTACTTCATCAACGCCACGCAGTTCCTGCTGAAGCTGCGTGCCGCGCGCCGCGATGAGCGGCTGGCGCCATCGGCAGCTTCCCCGGCTACCCGGAGCCGCGCATGAACGCTCATGTGCAGGGCTGCGCCGCCAGTTCCGAGCTCGAGGCTCGTGCGGTACGCCGTGAGAGCGGCCAGCGCGAGGTATTCTGCGGGTTGACCGGGATCGTCTGGCTGCATCGAAAGATCCAGGACGCGTTTTTCCTGGTGGTCGGTTCGCGGACCTGCGCCCATCTGATCCAGTCCGCCGCGGGCGTGATGATCTTCGCCGAACCGCGCTTCGCCACCGCCATCCTGGAAGAGAAGGATCTCGCCGGGCTGGCCGATGCCAACGACGAACTCGATCGCATCGTGACGCAACTGATCGCGCGGCGCCCCGACATCCGCCTGCTGTTTCTGGTCGGCTCCTGCCCGTCCGAAGTGATCAAGCTGGATCTGTCGCGCGCGGCGCTGCGGCTGTCGCAGACGTTCTCGCCGGCGGTGCGTATCCTTAACTATTCAGGTAGTGGAATCGAGACGACATTCACGCAAGGCGAGGATGCTTGTCTCGCCTCGCTCGTTCCCGCGGCCCCCCCGCCGGGATCGGGCGAGGACCAACTTCTGGTCGTGGGGGCGCTGGCCGATGTCGTCGAGGACCAGTTCGTCCGCATGTTCAAGGCGCTCGGCATCGGCCCCGTCCAGTTCTTCCCGCCGCGCGATTCGACGGCGCTCCCGGCCGTCGGACCCAATACGAAATTTCTCCTGGCCCAGCCGTTTCTTGCCGACACCGCCCGCGCGCTCGAGAATCGCGGCGCGAAGCGGCTGGCGGCGCCCTTTCCGCTGGGAGTCGAGGGCACCACCGCGTGGCTGAGGGCCGCGGCCGACGCGTTTGGCGTCGAAGACATGACCTTCGTCACGGTCACGCAACCCTACCGCGCCCGCGCGGTCCGCGCGCTGGCGCCCTATCGGGAAAAACTCGCCGGCCGCAGCATCTTCTTCTTCCCGGATTCCCAGCTCGAAATTCCGCTGGCGCGGTTTCTGTCGCGCGAATTGTCGATGCGGCTGGTTGAGGTCGGAACGCCCTATCTGCATCGCGAGCATCTGGCCCAGGAACTCGAACTGCTGCCGGCCGCCGTCGCGCTGTCCGAAGGGCAGGACGTCGATCTGCAGCTCGATCGTTGCCGCACGGCGCGGCCCGACCTCGTGGTTTGCGGGCTGGGGCTTGCCAATCCGCTGGAAGCCGACGGTTTGACCACCAAATGGTCGATCGAGCTCGTGTTCACGCCGATCCAGGGTTTCGAACAGGCCGCCGACCTCGCCGAACTGTTTGCGCGTCCGCTGGTGCGGCGTGCGAAACTGGTGACATGACCATGCAGCTCACGGTGTGGACATATGAAGGACCTCCCCATGTCGGCGCGATGCGCGTCGCCACGGCGATGCAGGGTCTGCATTATGTGCTTCATGCGCCGCAGGGCGACACCTACGCAGACCTGCTGTTTACGATGATCGAACGCCGCGACCGGCGTCCGCCCGTGACCTACACGACCTTTTCGGCGCGCGACCTCGGCGGTGACACCGCCGAACTGTTCAAGACGGCGGCACGCAACGCCTATGACCGCTTTCAGCCCCAGGCGATGATCGTCGGTGCTTCCTGCACTGGGTCGCTGATCCAGGACGATCCCGGCGGCCTCGCGCGGGCGCTGAACCTGCCGATCCCGGTCGTGACCGTCGATTTGCCGGCGTATCAGCGCAAGGAGAACTGGGGCGCCGCCGAAACATTCTATCAGCTGGTGCGCGCGCTGGCCGGCCCGTCGGCACCGCCGCCGGGAGCGAAGCGCCCGCCACGTCCGCCCGCCGCCCGCCCGCGCTGCAACCTGCTCGGGCCGACGGCGCTCGGCTTCCGGCATCGTGACGACGTCACCGAGATCACCGCTTTGCTCGCCAGGCTCGGCATCGATGTCAATGTCACGGCCCCGATGGGTGCGTCGCCCGCCGATCTCGCCAGAATGGGCGAAGCCGATTTCAACGTGGTGCTCTACCCGGAGATTGCCGGGCAGGCCGCCTCCTGGCTGCAGCGCACCTTCGGGCAGCCTTCGACCAAGACCATTCCGATCGGCGTCTCTGCAACCCGCGAATTCGTCGAGGAAGTGGCAAAACTTGCCGGCATTGATGCGCGATCGACGCTGGCGGCCTGTTCGACACGGTTGCCGTGGTACTCGCGCTCCGTCGATTCGACCTACCTTACCGGCAAGCGGGTCTTCATCTTTGGCGATGCGACCCACGCGGTCGCCGCCGCACGGATTGCGTCGGACGAGCTTGGCTTCGAGGTGGTGGGGCTTGGAACCTATGCCCGCGAATTCGGCCGCGAAATTCGCGACGCCGCCGGGCTTTACGGCGTCGAGCCGCTGATCACCGACGATTATCTCGAAGTCGAGGCCAGGGTCGCGGAACTGCAACCCGAACTGGTGCTGGGCACCCAGATGGAGCGCCATATTGCCAAGCGTCTGGGCATTCCCTGCGCGGTGATCTCGGCGCCGGTGCATGTGCAGGATTTTCCGGCACGCTACGCGCCGCAGATGGGTTTCGAAGGCGCCAATGTGATCTTCGACACCTGGGTGCACCCGCTGATGATGGGCCTCGAGGAGCATCTGCTGGCGATGTTCAAGGACGATTTCGAGTTCAGGGATGGCGCCGTGCCGTCGCACCTCGGGGTGGCACAGGCCGCCCCCGTCGAACAGACGTCGGTCAAGCCGGCCGCGGCGTCAGCCGCTGTCCCGGACATCTCCGTCGCCTGGGCCGCCGACGCCGAGCAGGAACTGCGCAAGATTCCATTCTTCGTTCGCGGCAAGGCCCGCCGCAACACCGAACGCTTCGCCAACGAAAATGGCGTTGCCACCATCACCGTCGAGACGCTGTATGATGCCAAAGCGCACTACGCCCGCTGACGCGACACCGCTTCGTGTCGTCGTCGTGACCATGGACAGCCATCTGTCCGGCGCGGCTGCGCGCGCACGCAGCCTGTTGAAGCGCGATTTCCCCGGGATCGAACTTTCGGTGCATGCCGCCGACGAGTGGGGCACCGACGAGGCGGCGCTCAGGCGATGCACCGCCGATATCGCGCGCGGCGACATCGTGATCGCCACCATGCTGTTTCTCGACGACCACGTTCGCGCCGTGTTGCCCGCGCTGGCCGCGCGCCGCAATGATTGCGACGCGATGATCTGTTGCATGTCCGCCTCGGAAATCGTCAAGCTGACGCGGGTCGGCAAGTTCGACATGAGCGGCGAGGCGCTCGGCGCCATCGCGTGGCTGAAGAAGCTGCGCGGCAGCCGCAAGGGTTCCAGCCCCGGCGGCAAGGGCGAGATGAGGATGCTGCGCCAGCTGCCCAAGCTGCTGCGATTCATTCCCGGCACGGCGCAAGACATGCGTGCGTATTTCCTGACGCTGCAATACTGGCTTGCCAGTTCCGATCAGAACATCGTCAACATGGTCAGGCTGCTGGTCGACCGCTATGCGGATGGCCCGCGGCGCGGCCTTCGCGGCATCGTAAAGGCCGCCGCGCCAATCGAATATGCCGATATCGGCGTCTATCATCCGCGCATCAAGGGACGTATCGCCGACGCCCTGGAGCTGGTTCCGGCCCTCGCGAACAACCGCGGCACCGTCGGCCTTCTGCTGCTGCGCTCGTATCTGCTGGCCGGCAATTCCGGCCACTATGACGGCGTCATCGCCGCCTTCGAGGCCAGGGGCTTGCGGGTCATTCCGGCATTTGCCAGCGGCCTGGATCAGCGGCCGGCGATCGAACGCTTCTTCATGAAGGATGGCCGCAGCACGGTGGATGCGGTGGTGTCCCTGACCGGCTTCTCGCTGGTCGGCGGTCCCGCCTACAACGATTCGAAAGCCGCGGAAGACATTCTCGCCAGGCTCGACGTGCCCTATATCTCCGCGCACCCCGTCGAATTCCAGACCCTCGAGCAATGGGGCGCGTCGGATCGCGGGCTGATGCCGGTGGAAAGCACCATCATGGTCGCGATCCCCGAACTTGATGGCGCCGCCGGGCCGATGGTCTATGGCGGCCGGTCCGACGGGGCGGGGGCACCCTGCACCGGATGCGAACGCGCCTGCAGCTTCACCCGGTCCGAGACCGGCGGCGAGATGCATGTCTGCAGCGAGCGCGCCGAAATGCTGGTGGCGCGGACCGCGCGCCTGATCGAGCTGCGTCGCGCCGAGCGCAACGACCGCAAGGTCGCGATCGTCCTGTTCAATTTTCCGCCCAATGCCGGCAATACCGGCACCGCGGCGTTTCTCTCGGTGTTCGAGTCGCTGTATCGGACGCTCGGCGCGATGAAGCAGCAGGGCTATCTGGTCGAGCTTCCGGCGACTGTCGATGCATTGCGCGAGCGTATCGTCGTCGGCAACGCGGCCCGCTTCGGCGCCGACGCCAACGTGCATGCACGCATCGCCGCCGGCGATCATGTCCGCAGGGAAAAGTGGCTGCGCGAGATCGAATCGCAATGGGGGCCGGCGCCGGGCAAACAGCAGAGCGACGGAAGCGCGATCTTCGTGCTCGGCGAGCGCTTCGGAAATGTCTTTGTCGGAATCCAGCCCGCGTTCGGCTACGAGGGCGATCCGATGCGGCTGTTGTTCGAGAAAGGCTTCGCGCCGACGCACGCGTTCTCGGCATTTTACCGCTGGCTGCGCGAGGATTTCGGCGCCGGCGCGGTGCTGCATTTCGGCACCCACGGCGCGCTGGAATTCATGCCCGGCAAGCAGGCTGGGCTTTCGGGCGCCTGCTGGCCGGATCGCATGATCGGCGATCTGCCGAATCTCTATCTCTACGCCTCGAACAACCCGTCCGAAGGGGCGATTGCAAAACGGCGGTCCGCCGCGACGCTGATCAGCTATCTGACGCCGCCGATCGCCCATGCCGGGCTCTACAAGGGCCTGATCGAGCTGAAGGCGTCGATCGAACGTTGGCGCGGACTGCAACCCGGCGTCGAGCAGGCCAGCCTCGCCGAACTGATCCAGGCGCAGGCCAGCACCCTTGACCTGGCCGCGGCGGATCCCGCCTGGACAGACCCGGCCAGGTCGATCGGCAAGCTCGCGGACGCGGTGCTCGAACTTGAGTATTCGCTGATCCCGCATGGTCTCCACGTCGTCGGCGAACCGCCGTCGCTGGAGCAGCGCGTCGAGATGCTGCAGGCGGTGGCCGATGCCTCGTACGGCGCGCGCCCTGACAAAACCGCGCTCGAGGCCATCGTGCGCGGCGAGGCTTTGCAGCCGCAGCTCGCGGCCGACGATGTCCACCGACAGCTCGCCGCCATCGACGTGCTGCTGGCGCAGGACCACGAGATACCCGCCATCCTGCACGCCCTCGACGGCGGGTTCGTGCGGCCGGCGCCCGGCGGGGATCTGTTGCGGACGCCGGCGATCCTGCCGACCGGGCGCAACCTGCACGGCTTCGATCCGTTCCGGATCCCCAGTGCGTTTGCGGTGATGGACGGCGCGTCGCAGGCGCAGCGGCTGATCGACAGACACCTCGCTGAAGGCCACGGCCTGCCGGAATCGGTCGCCATCGTGCTGTGGGGCACCGACAATCTCAAGAACGAGGGCGCACCGATCGGCCAGGCTCTGGCGCTGCTCGGCGCCAGGCCCCGCTTCGACGGCTACGGGCGCCTGACCGGCGCCGAACTGATACCGCTCGATCAGCTGAGCCGGCCGCGTATCGACGTCATCATCACCATGTCCGGCATTTTCCGCGACCTGCTGCCGCTGCAGATCAAGCTGCTGGCCGAGGCCTGCCTGCTGGCCGCTTCGGCCGATGAGCCTGCCGAGCGGAATTTCGTTCGCAAGCACGCGCTTGCCTATCAGGCCGCGCATGATTGCGATCTTGAGACGGCGTCGTTGCGGGTGTTCGGAAACGCCGATGGGGCCTACGGCTCCAATGTCAACCATCTGGTCGAGAACGGCCGCTGGGGCGATGAGGACGAACTGGCCGAGACCTATACCCGGCGCAAGAGCTTTGCCTACGGTCTCAAGGGACAGCCGGTGCAGCACACCGCACTGTTGAAGAACGCGCTGGCGACCGTCGATCTGGCCTATCAGAATCTCGACTCGGTCGAACTCGGGGTTACCACGGTCGATCATTACTTCGACACGCTGGGCGGGATCAGCCGCGCGGTGCGGATGGCCAGAGGCGGCGCATCGGCGCCGGTCTATATCGGCGACCAGACCCGCGGCGCGGGTACCGTTCGCACGCTGTCGGAACAGGTCGCGCTGGAAACCCGCACGCGGATGCTCAATCCGAAATGGTACGAAGGCATGCTCAAGCACGGTTACGAAGGCGTGCGCCAGATCGAGGAGCATGTCACCAACACCATGGGCTGGTCTGCGACCACCGGCGAAGTGGACCCCTGGGTATATCGCCAGCTGACCGAGACCTTCGTGCTCGATCCCGAAATGCGCGAGCGGCTGGCGTCGCTCAATCCGGTGGCCTCGGCAAAAGTCGCGAACCGGCTGATCGAGGCCCACGAACGCAAATACTGGTCACCCGATCCTGAGATGATCGATGTCCTGCGCAGGGCAGGCGAAGAGCTCGAAGATCGCCTTGAAGGCGTGGGAGTTGCAGCATGAATATCCAGACCAGGCCATCGGCGCTCAAGAGTCCGTCGTGCTGCGGCGACGGGGAGGGCAGCGTTCAGGTGCAGCTCGATCCCAGGCTCAAGATCGGCACCGCCAAGGTGTTCTCGGTCTATGGCAAGGGCGGCATCGGCAAGAGCACGACGTCGTCGAACCTTTCGGTGGCATTTTCCAAACTCGGAAAACGCGTGCTGCAGATCGGCTGCGATCCCAAGCATGATTCGACCTTCACGCTGACCAAGCGGCTGGTGCCGACGGTGATCGACGTCCTGGAGTCCGTGAACTTCCATGCCGAGGAATTGCGGCCGGAAGATTTCGTCTTCGAAGGCTATAACGGCGTGATGTGCCTGGAAGCCGGCGGGCCGCCGGCGGGAACCGGCTGCGGCGGCTATGTCGTGGGCCAGACCGTGAAGCTGCTGAAGGAGCACCACCTGCTCGAGGACACCGATGTGGTGATCTTCGACGTGCTCGGCGACGTGGTGTGCGGCGGCTTTGCGGCTCCGTTGCAGCATTCCGACCGCGCGCTGATCGTCGCGGCCAACGACTTCGATTCGATCTTTGCGATGAATCGCATCGTCGCCGCCATCGAGGCGAAATCGAAAAATTACGGCGTGCGGCTCGGCGGCGTGATCGCCAACCGCAGCGTCGCAACCGACCAGATCGACCGCTACAACGAGAAGGCCGGCTTGAAGCGGGTCGCGCATTTCCCGGATCTCGACATCATCCGCAGGAGCCGGTTGAAGAAATCGACGCTGTTCGAGATGGACGAAACGCCGGAACTGAAGGCGGTGACCGAGGAATACATGCGGCTGGCGACCGAACTCTGGGACGGCAAGACCGAGGCCCTGCCCGGCAAATCGCTCAAGGACCGTGAAATCTTCGATCTGTTGGGGTTCGACTGATGTCTGTCGCCAGTTATCTCGAGCGGCGTGGAGAGCTGCAAACCTATTTCGACCGCACCGCGGTCGATGCCTGGGCCCGGCTGACTTCGGACGCCCCGGTGGGCCGGATCCGTGCCACGGTGCGCGCCGGCCGCGACGAGATGCGCAACACGCTGCTGTCGTGGCTGCCGGCGAACATGAGCGGTGCCCGGCTGCTGGATGCCGGCTGCGGCACCGGCGCGCTGTCGGTCGAGGCGGCACGGCGCGGCGCCCGCGTCGTCGCCATCGATCTGTCGCCGACACTGGTTTCGGTGGCCCGCGAGCGCATTCCTTTCGATGTCGATTCGACGGCGGTCGAATTCAGGGCAGGCGACATGCTCGATCCCGGGCTCGGCAGGTTCGATTTCGTCGTCGCGATGGATTCGTTGATCCACTATCGTCCCGCCGATACCTGCCGCATCATGGCGGGACTGGCCGCGCGCACCGGCGAGATGCTGCTGGTGACATTCGCGCCGAAGACGCCGGCGCTGGCGGCGATGCATGCGGTGGGCCGCCTGTTCCCGCGCGGCGACCGCGCGCCTGCCATCGAGCCCGTGGCCGAACGGAAGCTGCGGAAACTGCTGATGTCGGAGGACAGCCTCGATCGATGGCAGCTCGGGCGCAGCCGCCGGGTCACCAGCGGCTTCTACAAATCCCACGCCCTGGAGCTGATTCCCCGATGACAAGGATTTCGACCACATTGGCGAAAGGATGGATGCGGCTCGGAACGCGCTTCCTGCCGTTTGCCGATGCGGCAACGAAGGAGCTTCCGCTTTCACGCCTGCTGCGGCTGTCGCTGTTTCAGGTATCGACCGGCATTTCCATCGTGCTGCTGAACGGCACGCTCAATCGCGTGATGATCGTCGAGCTCGGCGTCTCAACCCTGCTGGTCTCGCTGATGGTTTCGATGCCGCTCGTGTTCGCGCCGTTCCGCGTGCTGATCGGCTTCAAGTCCGACAACCACCGCTCGGTGCTGGGCTGGCGCCGGGTGCCGTATATCTGGATGGGCACGCTGGTGCAGTTCGGCGGTTTCGCCATTCTGCCCTTTGCGCTGCTGGTGCTGTCGGGAACCGGCGAATATCCGGCGGTGTATGGCCAGTTCGGCGCCGCGCTGGCGTTTCTGTTGGTCGGCGCCGGCATGCATACGGCCCAGACCGCCGGCCTCGCGCTGGCCACCGATCTGGCGCCGGCGGATTCGCGGCCGCGCGTCGTCGCCTTTCTCTATGTCATGCTGCTGTTCGGCATGGCCGGCAGCGCTCTGATCTTCAGCGAGCTGCTGCGCAATTTCAACGAGATCCGCCTGATCCAGGTGATCCAGGGTGTCGCGGTCACGCAATTGCTGTTGAACATCTGCGCTTTGTGGAAGCAGGAAGCGCGCAACCCCTCGCTGACCTCGGCCTTGCGCGAACGCCCGGAATTCCAGCACTCCTGGGCCAGGTTCCGGCAGTCCGGCGGTTCGGTCCGCGTGCTGGTTGCGCTGGCACTTGGCACCGCGGGCTTCTCGATGCAGGACATTCTGCTGGAGCCCTATGGCGCCGAAATCCTCAAGCTCACCGTGGGCCAGACCACGGCACTGACGGCGTTTTTCGCACTCGGCACCTTGGCGGGTTTCGGGCTTGCCGCGCGAACGCTGGGACGCGACGCCGATCCCTATCGCATCGCCGGATTCGGCGCGGTGGCCGGCGTGTTCGCGTTTTCGGCCGTGATCTTCGCGGCGCCGCTGGATTCGGTCTTGTTGTTCAGGATCGGCACGGCACTGATAGGTTTCGGGGGCGGATTGTTCGCGGCAGGCACCCTGACCGCCGCGATGGCGATCGCCAGCGACGGCGAGAGCGGGCTGGCGCTGGGCACGTGGGGCGCCGTCCAGGCGACCGCGGCCGGCGGCGGTATCGCGCTCGGCGGCGGCATTCGCGACGCGGTGTCGTCGCTTGCCTCCAATGGCGTGCTCGGCCGCGCGCTGGCCGATCCATCGACCGGATACAGCGTCGTCTATCACATCGAGGTTGCCCTGCTGTTCGCCACATTGGTTGCGATCGGTCCGCTCGTGCGCACGGCACGATCCGGCCTGTCGCGGCCGTCATCCAAATTCGGCCTGGCCGAATTTCCAGGTTAGTCAACGAAAGGGAGATCGTCCCATGCAAGAAGGCGCTTATTTGGACGTAGCACAGGTTACGCTCTATGTTTTCTGGATCTTCTTCGCGTGCCTGATTTTCTATCTCCGCCGCGAAGACAAGCGTGAAGGCTATCCACTGGATTCCACCGCGAGCGGAGGCGGGGTGGTCCATGGCTTTCCGCGGATGCCCGACCCGAAGCACTATCTGCTGCGCGACGGCCATATCGCGACGCTTCCCAATCACAAGAACGACCGCCGCGACGTCGCAGCCGCGCCGATCGCGGTGTGGCCGGGCGCGCCGCTGGAGCCGACCGGCAATCCGATGCTGGATGGCGTGGGGCCGGGATCCTGGGCCGATCGGGAAGACGTTCCCGAACTCAACATCGAAAACGTGCCCTGCATCGTCCCGCTGCGGCTGGCGGAGGGCACCTGTCTCGAGCCGCGCGATCCCGATCCGCGGGGCATGAAGGTCATCGGAGCCGACAATGAAATCGGCGGCGTGTGTACCGACGTCTGGATCGATCGCGCCGAGGCCCTGATCCGCTACATCGAGGTCGAAGTTGCGTCCTCGGCCGGCCCGAGACGGGTGCTGTTGCCGATGCCGTTCGCGCTGGTCAATCACAAGCGCGGCCGCGTCACGGTGAACGCCATCCTGGGCAGCCAGTTTGCCGATGTGCCGGTCACCAAAAGCCCCGATCAGGTCACCAAGCTCGAGGAAGACAAGATCGTCGGCTATTACGGCGGCGGCACGCTGTACGCCACACCGTCGCGACAGGAGCCGATGCTGTGAAACAGGATTTCAATCAGTTCAAGGAACTCCCTGCACCGCTGCCGGTGGGCGAGCGCGTGATCTGGCAGGGCAAACCTTCCTTCAAGGGGCTGGCGTTGCGCGCGTTCCACATCAGGGAAGTGGCGATTTATTTTGGTCTTCTTCTGATATGGCGGCTGTGGTCGAGCGCGTATCACGGCGCGGCCGCGGCCGCGGGCGAGGCGATGACGTCCGCGTTGTGGCTGATCATTCCGGCGATCAGCAGCATGGCCGTGCTCGCCGGGCTGGCCTGGCTGTTCCGGCGCGCGGCCTGCTACACCATTACCAGCAGGCGGATACTGTTCCAGTTCGGTGTTGCGTTGCCGATGACCGTGAACATCCCGCTCGGCAAGATCGCCAATGCAGCGCTAAAGACGTACCGCGACGGCAGTGGCGATATTCCGCTGAAGCTCTCCGACGAGGGCCGTGTGTCCTATTTGCTGCTGTGGCCGCATATCCGGCCGTGGCGGCTGCGGGTCACCGAGCCGATGCTGAATTCGATCCCGGATGCGGCCGCGGTGGCCGCGAAGCTTGCGGCGGCGCTTACCGGACAGCCGGGGCCGTCCGCGATCTCGCTGGTGCAGATCGGCGAGACCGGTTCCGCTTCGAACGCGATCGCCAATTCACCCACCACCGTGGCAGCCTGAGCGGAGATATTCATGAGCGAGGTATTTCATGAACCGGTGGTACCGAAAGGCGGAGTGTTCGCCGGAGCGGCTCTGATCCTGTTTGCGCTCGTGGCCGTGACCACGGTGCGGTTGACCGGCGCAGGCGGCAGCCACATGACGCTTCCTGCCGCAGTCGAAAGCCGCGACCTTCAGTTCGAGGACGGCCAGAACGGAGCGGTGCTGGTCTACGATGCCGGCGACCATCAACTGGTGGATACACTTGCGCCGGGAACCAACGGTTTCATCCGCGTGGTGATGCGCGGTCTTGCCCGCGAGCGAAAGCTGGGTGACATCGGCGCGCAACCGCCGTTCCGCCTCACGCGATATTCGGGCGGCGAGATCACGCTTACGGACACCTCGTCCGGCAAGCAGATCGATCTTGGCGCATTCGGATCCAGCAACACGCAGGCGTTTGCGCGGCTGATGAACCTGCGGAGCGCGAAATGAGCAGGACCTGGATCGGAGGGCGCCGGCGGTTCGACGTGCCCTGCACCATAGAGATCGAGCAGACCTCCGAGACGCTGCATGCCCATGTCGTGCTCGACGGCGACGTCAGGATCGAACCCGGCGATGAGGTCTTTGTTCACAACGCCCCGACGCATGTCGAATTCGGCGAGCGGATCCTGGTGCGCCGGATAGCGACCGTGGTGCGCGGCGGTCTGCTGGGCCGGCTGCGTGCGCGGATCGAGGGCTACCTCGAATTGACCGAACTCTACGAAGTCAGTTTCTCGGATGGGAGAGCGACATGATCCCGATGGAAGGCGGCACCCAGGGCCGGATCGGAACGAGCGTCAAGGGCAACGCCGACAGCACCGACCTGGCGCGTCAGGACACCATTCTCAGCCCGCGTTTCTATACCACCGATTTCGAGGCAATGGACCGCCTCGACGTCAGCCTGGTGCAGTCGGAGTGGGACGAGGTGATCAGGGAGCTGCGCGCCGACCACAACAAGTCGCACTTCGTCAAGTCGGACGAGTTCAAGAACGATCTCGAAAGTCTTCCGCCTGAGCTGCGCAAGGAATTCAAGGATTTCCTGGTCAGTTCCCTGACCGCAGAGTTCTCCGGCTGCGTGCTCTATGCCGAGATCAAGAAGCGCATCAAGAACAAGCAGATACAGGAATTGTTCGGCTTCATGAGCCGTGACGAGGCCCGCCATGCCGGCTTCATCAACGAAATCCTCAAGGATCACGGCATCGGCGTCGACCTCAGTTTCCTCGCGCGCGCGAAGAAATACACTTACTTCCGGCCAAAATTCATCTTCTATGCGACCTATCTGTCCGAAAAGATCGGCTATGCCCGCTACATCACCATCTTCCGTCAGATGGAGCGTCACCCCGAGCGTCAGTTTCATCCGATCTTTCGCTGGTTCGAACGCTGGTGCAACGACGAATTTCGCCACGGCGAAGCCTTCGCATTGCTGATGCGGGCCGACCCCTCGCTGTTGCGCGGGCACAACAAGCTGTGGATCAGGTTTTTCCTGCTCGCTGTTTTCGCGACGATGTATGTACGCGACCATATGCGGCCGGCATTCCACGAGGCCCTCGGGATGCATCCGACCGACTACGACATGCAAGTGTTCCGCATCACGTCGGAAATTTCCCGGCAGGTCTTTCCGGTGACGCTGGATATCGACGATCCCCGCTTCGTGGCCGGGCTCGAGCGCCTGAGCAGGATTTCCGGGAAAATCGCCGATGCCCGGGCGCAAGGCGGCGTGTGGTCCGGCGTGAAACGCGGCGGGCTCACCGCTCTCGCCGGCCTGACATTGGCCCGGCTTTTCCTGTTGCCGGCGAGGCCGAACCCATTGCCTCGCGAAATCTGCCTGCGGCCGGCGTGGTAAGAGAGCGGTTTCATGGCTTCCTTCATCGTCTCCCCGATCTATGCAGCCTTCGTCTGGTGGTTCAGCACCGGGGCCGTGTTGCTGCTGGTGGGGCGGTCGGGAAGCCTCGAATTTCTCCGGGTCGTGAGCGCCACGAGCCTTCTGGTCGGCTCGCTGTTCGGTCTTGGGTTGACGGCCGGCGATACCAGCGTTGGTGGCGCCTATGCCGCCTTCACCTGTACCATCCTGCTGTGGGGCGCACAGGAGATCGCGTTTCTGGCGGGCTGGGTCACCGGTCCGCGGCCCGAGGCCTGCCCGGTCGGCGTCAGCGGCCGGAAACGACTGGGCTTCGCGCTGCGGGCCATTCTCTATCACGAACTGGCGCTGCTGCTGTGTGGCGCCGCCATTGCTGCGCTGACATGGAACGGTACGAACCAGGTCGGCATCTGGACCTTTGCGGCGCTGTGGGTGCTCAGGCAGAGCGCCAAGATCAATCTGTTTCTCGGTGTCCCCGTCACCAATGACGAGTTGATGCCGGACGCCGTCCGGTTCCTGAAAACCTATTTCGCCCGCAAGCCGGTCGGAGCGTTCTTCCCGGTCTCGGTGTCACTGGCAACCGCGGTTCTGGTCATCATGATACAGCGCATCGTCGAAGTTGCTGCGACACCTTGTGATTTGGTCAGCCTTACGCTTGTCTCGACGCTGTTTGCACTCGGCGTCGTCGAGCACTGGTTCATGCTGCTGCCGTTGCCCGCGATAACGCTGTGGGGCTGGGGCATGCGTTCGCCTTTTCCGCCGGAGGACAAGATCATGGAAAAAGGTCCCGACAACAAGGCCGCCCCGCCGAACCTCGTCATATTGTCGAACGTGCGGCCCGAGACGGCGCCTGCCAAGTCGCAATCGCTCTGCGCGCGGCAGCGGCTTGAAGATCAGTTTCGGCAGCGGTTCCTTGAGCAACACCCAAGGGGTGAATTGGCGACGGTGCTCGATATCGGAGCTGAGCCGGCCACGACGGTTAACGGGAGGACATCATGAACTACGAAGCTTTTTTCCGCCGGCAACTCGACGGCCTGCACCGCGAAGGACGCTATCGCGTATTCGCCGATCTGGAGCGCAAGGCCGGCGCTTTTCCCCGCGCCAGGCATCACCACGGCAGCGGCGCCGGCGAGGTCACGGTGTGGTGCTCCAACGATTACCTCGGCATGGGCCAGCATCCGAAGGTGCTGGCGGCGATGCATGAGGCGCTCGACAGCTGCGGCGCCGGCGCCGGCGGCACCCGCAACATCGCCGGCACCAACCATTATCACGTGCTGCTGGAACGCGAACTGGCCGATCTTCACGGCAAGCAGGCCGCGCTGCTGTTCACCTCGGGCTACGTGTCGAACATGGCCTCGCTCAGTACGCTGGCCTCGCGAATGCCGGGCTGCACGATCCTGTCGGACGAGCTCAACCACGCCTCGATGATCGAGGGTATTCGGCACAGCCGCAGCGAGACCCGCATCTTCGCCCACAACGACCCGCGCGATCTCGAGCGCAAGCTCGGCGATCTCGATCCGCATGCGCCAAAGCTGGTGGCGTTCGAATCGGTCTATTCGATGGACGGCGATATCGCGCCGATCGCCGAACTCTGCGATGTCGCGGATGCCCACAACGCCATGACCTATCTCGACGAAGTCCACGGCGTCGGCCTCTATGGCCCGAACGGCGGCGGCATTGCCGACCGCGAAGGGCTGAGCCATCGCCTGACGGTGATCGAAGGCACGCTGGCGAAGGCCTTCGGCGTGATCGGCGGCTATGTCGCGGCCTCCGCCACGATCTGCGACTTCATCCGCAGCTTTGCCTCGGGCTTCATCTTCACCACCTCGCTGCCGCCGGCGGTGGCGGCAGGCGCGCTGGCCAGCATCCGCCATCTGAAGTCGAGTTCGGCAGAGCGCGAACGGCATCAGGATCGGGTGGCGCGCCTGCGGTCGCGGCTCGATCAGGCCGGCGTCGCACATCTGCCCAATCCCAGCCACATCGTGCCGGTGATGGTGTGCGATCCGGTGCTGTGCAAGCAGATCAGCGACCTGCTGATCGACCGCTACGGCATCTACGTCCAGCCGATCAACTATCCGACCGTGCCGCGCGGCACCGAGCGGCTGCGAATCACTCCGTCGCCGCACCATAGCGACGCCGATATCGAGCATCTGGTGCAGGCGCTGGCGGAGATCTGGGCGGAGGTCGGCTTGGCAAAAGCAGCGTGATCGCCGCAACTGCGGCCGCGCCAGATTCGGGTGAGGCGGTCCGTCCGCGTAAAACGGCCGGCTCATCCTGCTCGACGCGACCGCAATGTTGCCAATTGCGGGGCGCCCTGTATTGCCTGGACCGTCAAAACAGGGAGAAGCTTCCATGTTCATCGCCATGAACCGCTTCCGGGTAGCCAAGGGGTCGGAGGCCGATTTCGAGCAGGTCTGGCTTTCGCGCGACAGCCATCTCGAAAAGGTGCCCGGCTTCGTCGAGTTTCACCTGCTCAAAGGTCCGGAAGCCGAGGACCACACGCTTTATGCATCTCACACCGTCTGGGAAAGCCGCGGCGATTTTGAAGCCTGGACCAAATCCGAGGCCTTCCGCGCGGCGCACAGCCGGGCAGGAGGCAACAAGCCGCTTTATCTGGACCACCCGCAGTTCGAAGGCTTCGAGGTTCGCCAGACGGTGGGACGCAGCAAGGCCGCCTGAACCTCCGGCCACAAGGCCGCGGCAAAACGCGCGCCGCGCAGGCAGCCGCGGCCTGGTGGGGGTCAGATAGGCCGGATGGCCTGGGCGCGGCCGTCCCGGGAACTTGCACTTCTGCATCGTTCGGCCTCATTATGGGTTTTTGATCGCGCTTCGGGCGCGACACCCGCAGAAAACGCGAGGAGCACAGAATGACAGGTTCGACGGAACGCGCGGTCCTTGCCGGGGGCTGCTTCTGGGGCATGCAGGATCTGATACGCCGCTATCCCGGCGTGACCTCAACCAGGGTGGGCTACACCGGCGGCGAGGTGCCGAACGCGACCTATCGCAACCACGGCAATCATGCCGAGGCCATCGAAATCAGCTTTGATCCGCAGATCATCAGCTATCGCCAGCTGCTGGAATACTTTTTCCAGATCCACGATCCGAGCACGCTGAACCGTCAGGGCAACGACAGGGGAGCGAGCTATCGTTCCGCGATCTTCTATACCAATGACGAGCAGAAGCGGATCGCGGAAGATACCATCGCCGATGTCGATGCTTCCGGCCTGTGGCCGGGCAAGGCTACCACCGAGGTTGCGCCGGCCGGGCCGTTCTGGGAAGCCGAGCCCGAGCACCAGGACTATCTGGAACGCTATCCGGACGGCTACACCTGTCATTTCGTGCGGCCGAACTGGAAGCTGCCGCGCAGGCAGGAGGCCGGCCGGACCATGGCCGGCGCGGCGCGTTAGGGAAGCGCTTCTGCCGCAGCATGCGGGCAGGGGCTCGGACGATCGGGTCACCGGGAACTTGGCTTCCGTTGCGCCAGATGCAGATCAGGTCCCCAGCGCCCTGTCGATGCAGCCGATAAGCTCGTCCGCTTCAAACGGCTTGCGCAGGAAACAGGCCGCGCCGCTCGCGAGTGCCTGTTCTTCGAGACCTGCGTCATGACGCGCGGTGATCATGATCACGGGAATTTGGCACTGCCGCTCGGTCAGGTGCTGCTTGAGTTCGATACCACTCATGCCCGGCATCTGGATGTCGGTAATGATGCAGACAAAACTCCCGATCATCCCGTATTGCAGGAATTCCTCGGCCGATGAGAAGCCGCGCACCCGGTAGCTGGCAGAGCGAACCAGGCCCACAATCGCATTCAGCATCGATTCATCATCGTCGATAATCGAGATGAAAGGTCCCGCGGGCACGCGGCCTCCTTTGGTTGGTTCGGCACGGCTGCAGCACAGGGACGGCCAATTATCCGCTGCGGCGGCCTTGGCCGCTCTGCCCGTGACGAGGCAAACCCAAAGCTCATATCATGTTGGAAGCCAAAGCGCGGATCACACCAAGGTATGAGTAGCGGGCCAGCAGCACGCATTTTCAAGCCAGCCCTCGAGTATCGCGCTATGGAGAAGCGCAAAGCGCTTCATGCCGTGCCTGCGCCTGTCAAGTTCAGGCAAGTCTGCGCGCCGCCGACGCCCGCCCCCTGCAGCGGAAAGCACAGGATCGTCCTGGTGCCCGTGTTTCCCGAAAAATGCTCGATCGTTCCGCCAAGATCGCCGGCCAGAGACCGGATGATCCTCAGGCCCTGTCCCGGCCGGATATTGTGCGACCCGGTGCCGTCGTCGGTGATGGTGCACTGCACGAAATCGTCCCGGTCGAGCAACTCCACCTGGATGGTTCCACCGCCGCCGCCAAACGCATGCCGCGACGCGTTGGCAATCAGTTCGGATACGATCATTCCGAGCCGCCAACACCGCGAGGCGCTGAGCTGCAGGTCGGATTCTATCAAGACGAGATCAATGCCCCTGTGCTGCAGCTTGGCGCGGCTGATAGACCGACAAAGCTCGCGCAGATACTTTGCGGCATCGATCCAGCCGTCGTCAACGGGCATCTGCAATGCGCGGTAGATGCGGGCAAAGTCGTTGATATGCTGTATGACCCTCTCCAGCACGGCTTTGACCTCGCTGTTGGTGGACTGCGCCGCCGTCAGTCGCACGAAACCGATCGTCGACGCCAATTCGTTGTTGATGCGATGCGTCAGCTCCTGCAGCAGCAGGTGCTCTGCGGTGGGCAATTCATCGCACGGCTTGATTTCCGTCAGATTGAGCATGCTGCTTCCTCCACCATGTGTTTGTCGCGCGACGCTATTGAACGGCGAAGCGAGCTGGTAGGCGCTTCAATGGCCGCGGGGGCGGTTCGGAACCACCCGGCCGTTGGCGGTCGCCCTGATCGCTGGCCTTGAAGAGTTCTCTGCATTTCCCTGAACATATCCCGCTTCGCCAGGCCCCTGCATATCGCGGGCAAAGCCGCGCCTGCCGATTGTCACTCATCCCAGAGCGCGGTGGTAGCGGCTCGGCGTCTGCCCAGTGACCTTGCGGAACACGGCCGTAAAGGAGCTGGTCTCGCTGAAACCGATGGTTAGCCCGACTTCGGTCACTGAATGCTTCCGCTCCGCCAGCATCGCTTTCGCCCTCTCGATGCGCCGGTTGGTATGGTAGCGATGCGGCGGAACGCCAAACGATTGCTTGAATGCCCGGCAAAAATGAAACGTGCTCAGCCGAGCCAGACGCGCCAGCGCGGCAAGAGGAATCTGTTCGGACAGATGTTCCTCGACGTAAGCGGCCACGATCCGCTGCTGCCATGCGGCGAGGCCACCCTTGACGGCCGCATCGGCGCGCGGAGATCCCTTGTTGAGGCGCGCGAGTTCATGGATCAGAACGACACCAAGAGCCTCGGCATAGAGCCGGTTCGCGCCGTCAGGGGCGTCGATCGCCTGCCTGAGCTTCGCCACGGTACTCCAGATAGTCGCGTCTTCGAAGAACAGCCGGGGTGCAAGCGGCATATCCGCGAGGTTCTCCTCGCAATCGTTCTGCAACCCGGCGGGATCGAAGTAGAAATAGGTCACGCCTGCAGGGACGCGCGGCTCATACCATTCATGATATTCGTGCCGCTCCGGCGCGAAGGTGAGCTTCCTGGCAACGTCACGCAACGTCGACCGCGCCAAGCCCTCTACATAGGAAGAGCCCTCGCGGCGCACGCCCTGTTCATATGCAGCAAGCAGATGCAGCTGCGAGCGGAAGCGAAAGTCGACACGATGGTGCGTCATGGCCTGGACGAACTCCGCGCCGATGCCCCGCCACTGCTCTCCGCGCCGTCTCACCGCCTGATGCGGCGCGATATCCACCGTTGGAGATGAAACGTCGACCGCTTGTCGCTGCAGGACTGCCCTGCCGCTTTCGTCGGCCGCGAGCCGCAATGGTCGAGCTATCGGCATCGCGCCGCCATATGCCAGGGCTCGCGAGGTACCCTTGCCAAATGAGCTCGATGACGTCACGCCGATCGCCGGGGAGCTGTTCAACATCGCATTTGACCTCAGTATTTGGGGTTTCGGGCTCTTGATCGCGTTGGCCCGCTTTCAAATCCTGATCGGAAATTAACCCACGGCCGACCATCTGTTCTATCGCACTTAGGTTTTCACCGTTGACCGGCAAACCTATACCTAGGTTTAGAGCGTCTCTATCTCGGGAAACCGTGCGACTGAGGCAAGATGCTGCGAAATGCAGCAATCGCCAATCAGCGCGTGATCGGGAAATGCGGTAGAACTCCAATCGCTACCGGATGAGCATCGCCACCCACGAAAGGCTTGATCCGGTACAGCGCCAGCCTCGAACCACCAGGCCCCGGTTGCCCCCAAGCCCCGGCCATGACGGAAAATGCGAAGCCGCTTCCTCCCCCGGCCGCTTTGCACGAGATGCAGGCAAGAAGGGCCGGTGGCATATAGCCGCCGGCCCTTTTTTCGTGCCTGTCCAGGCGCCGCCGACCTCTCCGGCGTCCTGGCCGATGCCCCTGAAGCCCGAATGCATCTAGCCGATCGTACCGTGGAGGTGGTGGTCTACGGCCGTGTCAAGGCAGCTGAGCAGAACACTTTCGTCAAAGGGCTTGGCCAGGTAGCAAACCGCGCCGTCGCTGAGCGCCTGTCTGCGGCTATGCTCTTCGGGAAGGGCCGTTATGAATATGAACGGCACGCGACATCCCCGGTCTCGCAGAAGAATCTGCAGTTGGATCCCGTTCATCGCAGGCATGCGGACGTCAGCGATCACGCACCAGGTATCGTTGAGTTGCGTCGAGGTCAGGAAATCCTCGGCGGAGGCAAAGGTCCAGGCGATATAGCCAAGGGATCTGACGAGATTATTCAGCCCGGCGCGGATCGACGCATCGTCGTCAATGATTGAGATCACCGGCACTGCAGTCAAAGCATCTGCCCCTGACGGAAACCCGAGAGCCTGCCTCCGCGGAAGTTCACAACCAGACTTGGCCGGTACCCCAGTTGTTGGACATCATACTTAGGTTTAAATTGTTCGGGTTATATTGTGCCAGCTCGCCCGCTTGTTCCCAGCAGTTCGGCCATTCTCACCAGATCCGCCAGCGACCTGGCTTCCATTTTTCTCATCATATTGCCTCGATGGATCTTCACGGTGATTTCGGTGACCTGCAGCCGGTGCGCGATCTGCTTGTTCATCAGACCCGAGACGACGAGCGCCATGACCTCGCGCTCACGCCGGGTCAGGGATTCCTGCAATTGGCGAAGCCTGGAGACGGCCCGCTCGCCGTCACGCCGCTTGCGGTCCTGGTCGAGGGCGCGGATTACGGCATCCAACATGTCCTGGTCGCGGAACGGTTTGGGCAGAAAGTCGACGGCTCCGGCCTTCATCGCTTTCACCGACATCGGAACGTCGCCATGTCCGGTGATGAAGATGATCGGAATGTGAATGCCGGCCCTGGCCAGGGAGGCCTGAAACTCAAGTCCGTTCACCCCCGGCAGCCTGATATCCAGCACCAGGCAGCTGACAATGTTCGGAAGCTCGCTCTGAAGCAGCTCGGCCGCCGAACCGAATACGCCTACAGGGAAATCCATCGAGCGGAACAGGTTGGTCAGTGCTCCGCGCACCGACGGGTCATCATCGACGACGAATACCATTTGCTCGGATTGCGCTTCCATCACGCGCCGCCCTGCCTGGCCAAGCAGCATCCACAAGCGACCATGATCGCCGCCGCTGCTCGGCGAGTGCTCAGGGTCTGGTGATCCGCCAGGCTCAAGGTGAAGTCCTATCTTCCGATCTAATTTCGCGCTTCACGGCTGAGGGTGCGCCCCGCGTCGGCCGGCAAGGCGAACCGGAAAGTGGCACCAGGGCTCTCATCGTCGTGCGACGTCCACAGTCGGCCGCCAAGATCCTCTATGATGGAACGGCAGATTGAAAGCCCGATGCCGAGGCCTCCGGGCTTGGTGCTGAAGAAGGCGTCGAATACTCGGGCCGCGCTTTCGCCAGGGATGCCGACGCCGCTGTCCTTTACCGCGACCACGACCTGTCCGGCATCATCTTCATAGGAGCTTATCACCAGGACGCGCGGTCGGTCATTGATCGCCTGCATGGCGTCAACACCGTTCATGACCAGATTGATGACGACCTGCTGGAGCTGGACCCGGTCGGCAATCGTCAAGGCAATGACGGGCGATAGTTCCAGCCGCAGCGTCACAAGGCGGCTAGTCAGTTCTCGCTGCAGAAGAGCAACGACCTCACGAATGATGTCATTGACGTCAAGCAGCACCTTCCGCGTTTGTGCGTTTTTCAGCAGTCCGCGGACGCGCCCGATCACCTCGCTCGCCCGGTTGCCGTCCTTGACGATCCATTCCAGCGCGCCGCGCACATCGTCCAGATCGGGCGTTTCACGGCGGAGAAAGCGCAGGCAAGCCTGGCCATTGGTGACGATCGCCGCCAGCGGCTGATTGACCTCATGGGCTATCGTCGCGCTCATTTCTCCAAGTGCCGCGACGCGGCCGGCGTGAGCCAGGGCCGTTTGTGCGGCGTCGAGCGCCTCCTGCGATTTCTTGGCTGCCGTAACGTCCATCAGCGCGCCGACAACTTCCTCCTTGCCCGACTCGTACCTCACGTGATGCACGCGAAGGTGCAGATGTTTGATCTGGCCGTCCGGCATCAGCAGCCGCGGTTCATAATCGTGGATCTGCGCGTCCAGCGACGCACGGCCGACCTCATGTTGCAGCCGGGCGCGATCGTCGGGGTGGACACGCTGCATGATGAGGTCGATGGATGGCTTGACGCTGCGGTCGAACCCAAGGATCTGATAGGTCTGGTCCGACCAGAAGTGGTTGTCGGCGGCGATGTCCCAGGCAAGGCTCCCGGTGCGGCTGAGCATCTGGGCCTCGGCAGCATAGGCCTCACTCCGCTGCAGGGCGCTTTCGGCCAGTTTGCGGTCTTCGATGTCGGTGTTGGTTCCGTACCATCCGATCACCGCGCCGCTCGCGTCGCGCAAAGCCTCCGTGCGGAAAAGCAGCCAGCGATAAACTCCATCGAAGCGGCGCATCCGCGCCTCGACTTCGTCGGGCCTTCCCGACGACAGCATTCTCTGCCAGGCGTCACGCAGTCCCGACCGGTCGTCGGGATGGAGCGCAGCCTGCCATCCCCAGCCCAGGGCCTGCTCCTGCGAGAAGCCGGTGAAATCCAGCCAGCGCTTGTTGAGATACTCCGCAAAACCGTCCGCCCGGGCTCGCCAGGCCAGGGTCGGTATCGTGTCGAGCGTGAGACGAAGCTCCCGCTCGGCGTTGGCCAACTGGGCCTGGCTGCGCCGCAGCGCTTCCTCGGCGACCTTTTGATCCTCGATGTCGACGCCGACCGAATACCATCTGACAATGTTTCCGCGCTCGTCGCGCAATGGCGCGCGCCGCATGGTGTACCACCGATAGGTGCCGTCGGCGCGGCGGGTGCGCACATCGACGGACAGCGTCTCGCCCTTTGCCGAGGCCGCGCGCCACGCGTCGTCGAACTGCCCGACATCCTCCGGATGGTAATAGACCGAGGTATTCAATCCCTTGCCGGTCGCTTGTTGCTGGTTATGGCCGGTGTAATCCTGCCAGTATTTGTTGACGAAACTGCGCGTTCCATCCGGCTCGAACGTCGACACCATGACCGGAATTGAATCGATCGTAAGCTGGAGTTCGCGCCGCGCCTCCGCCAGCCGCGCTTCGCTTTCGCGCAGTGCGTTCTCGGCGCGTTTCCGGTCTTCGATGTCATAACCCGACCCGTACCACCTGACCACCTTTCCGGTCTCGTCGCGCAGCGGCACCCGCGTCATGAAATTCCATCGATACTCTCCGTCCGCCCGCCGCATGCGCTGTTCGGTCTGGAACGGTTGTCCGGTCGCCAGGTGGGTGCGCCACAGCTCCTCGATCATGGCGCGGTCGTCGGGATGGACGATGTCGAAGACATCCGCGACCGGGGTGTGTCGGCCGATATATTCCTGCGCCGGTCGATTGGCGAAGTAGGCCTTGCCGTTCTGGTCGAGCACGACAACCATCGTCGCGATCGTATCGATGGTCAGTTGAAGCTCATGCCTGGCTTTGATCAATTCCATCTCGCTCAGCCGCAGCGCATCTTCCGCCCGCTTGCGATCCTCGATGTCGAACGCAACGCCATACCACCTGATCACATTTCCGGCGTCGTCGCGCAGCGGCACGCGGCGAACCCAGTGCCAGCGGTATTCTCCGTCGGCTCGCCGCAGCCGCTGTTCTATCTCGAACGGCTCTCCGGTTGCGATATGCGTGCGCCACTCGCGCTCGACCATCGGCAGATCATCGGGATGCAGCGCGGTCCCCCAGCGCTGGCCTTCCAGATTATCCTGCGAGAGCCCGGTATAGTTCCGCCAGGTCCGGTTCCGAAAATCCATGAAGCCGTCCGGACGATAACGTGCGGCCAGCACCGGGATCATATCGACGGTGAGCTGAAATTCCTGTTCGGTTCGCCGCGCCCGGTCCTCGGCCCGCTTGCGCTCGGCATTTTCGCGGCGCAGCGTTTCGTTGAGCTGCTTCAGTTCGCGCAACGTCGCCTGCTGCTGATCGCGGGCGCGCCGCATCGAGGCTACCGCGCGCTGCTGCGCCGCGCTCAACGAAACAACGAAGAGCCCCGCGACAGCCAGCAGCGCAAGCCGTGGAATCTCCTTTGGCTGAAGCGCGAATGAATGGATCGGTTCCAGGAAGAAGAAATCGTAGGCTGAAATGCTCAGCGCGGTGGCGAGCAGGGCCGGACCGGGGCCGCCGATCCACGCCGCAAACAAGATCGCGCAGAGAAACAATGACACGGGCGGATTGAGCCCGGACAGCCTGTCGAAGGCAAAATCGAGTACCACGGCCGCAGCCGGCGACAGAACCGCAACGATGTAATCCGGTATCACGCGCGACTTCGGCCTCGATGAGAGATCAGAAGTCGCCATGTTGATTGATCCACCAAGTTGCGATGCCTGGAAGAAACGAGAGATTAGTCGTGCGGCATCCGGTTTGAAAACGAAAATTTGGGTCGGGTCGGCGACCCCTTCAAGCATCGGCCTTGACGCTATTCGTGAGGGAATAGAGTAATTTGTCGGACTCCGGACGGCAACCGCCCGACGAGGCAAATTGAGCCGAATTTGCCACGGCAGACGCTCCACCTGCGCGGCAGTCGTCCGCTTCAGCCGCGGACGGTGCCGGACCTCGCCAGCATGGCCTCAACGGCCCCGGGAACGGCAAGAACGCGACAGAATCCGCATGAAGCGGTCCATGGAAGGTTGCCCGCGATCAGGCCTGTCATCACGTCCCAGGCTTAGTTGTCGGCGTTCACCGCCGTGTCACAAACCGCGACGCGGGCGCCGTCGCACCGGGCCGGTCGGGGCGGTCGATGTGGCGCCCTTGTTGGCATCCGCAGGCTACCGGGTGATCGTGCCTTATCTGCGCGGCTATGGCCCAACGCGATTTCTCTCGGGCGATACCGTCCGCAACGGCCAGCAGTCGGTAGTTGCCGTCGATATCATTGCCCTGATGGACGCCCTCAAGGTCGAGAAAGCGACCATTGGCGGTTACGACTGGGACGCCCGGACGGCCGATTTCATCGCGGCGCTCTGGCCAGATCGCTGCAAGGCCCTCGTCTCGGTCAGCGGTTACCTGATCGGCAACCACGAATCCGGCAAGAGTCCGCTGCCGCCGTGCCGAGGCCATCATCGACGTCGCCGAAAGCTGACGGTTGCGTTGCAAGCCCTCGATCGGATGATGCTCATGCCTATGTCCACACCCGGCTGTCTGCGTTGATCGTGCTGGTGCTTGCGGTGCTTCTGACGGTCGCGGAATTTGGTCCGGCCGTCCTTGGCTTGAAATGAGCTGATCCGTTTCGGGCGCCGGTGCAAGGGTGCAACGCTCCCATGCTAGCGGCCCGATCAGGCGTTCCGCACGCGGTCGCTGGCCGGCGTTGTGAGGCGCCTTGAGCGCTCGTCTGCATGGCACGGTCACCGTGGCAACAGGTTGGTCTTTGCCAAATCCAGGACCTCGTCGCCACGGCCGTTCATCACGGCCCGCAGCACCCACAGGCTGAAGCCCTTGACCTGCTCGGCGGCGATCGTCGGCGGCATCGACAATTCCTGTTTCGCGGTGACGACATCGAGCACCGCCGGACCGTCGTGGTTCAATACCTCGCGGAACGCGTTGGCGAGGTCGCCGGGGTCGTCTACCCGCACCGCATGTATGCCCATCGCCCGGGCCATGGCGGCGAAGTCCGGATTTTGCAGGTCGGTGCCTGTTTCGATGAAACCCGAGGCCTTCATCTCGAGGGCCACAAAGCCCAGTACTCCGTTGTTGAAGATGACGACCTTCACGGGAAGTTTCATCTGGGTCAGCGTGATCAGATCTCCCATCAGCATGGTGAAGCCGCCGTCTCCGGACATCGAGACCACCTGTCGGCCGGGCTGGGCGGCCTGAACGCCGATCGCCTGGGCCATGGCATTGGCCATCGAACCATGAACCCAGGAGCCGACAAGGCGCCGACGACCGTTCATCGCGAGGTAGCGGGCCGCCCAGATGGTAGGCGTGCCGACGTCGGCGGTGAATACGGCGTCGTCGGCTGCGATCTCGCTGAGGATACGCGCAAGATATTGCGGATGGATGGGTTTGCGCCCCGGCGTACCGCGTGCGAGCTCATCCAGCCCGGCACGCGCCTTCCGGTAGTGAGCCAGGCTGGTGTCGAGGTGCGACCTGTCGGTCTTCACCGCAAGCTTTGGCAGCAATGCCTCGATCGTGGCGCCGACATCGCCGACCAGGCCGAGGTCGAGCTTGCAGCGCCGCCCGAGGTTCTCCGGCCGAATGTCGATCTGGGCGATCTTGCAGTCGGTGGGCAGAAACTGCTTGTAGGGGAAGTCTGTGCCCAGCAAGACCAGGGCGTCGCAAGCATGCATCGCCGCATAGCCGGAGGAGAAGCCGATAAAGCCGGTCATGCCGACGTCGTATGGATTGTCGTATTCGACATGCTCTTTGCCGCCCAGCGCATGCACCATCGGGCTTTTCAAGGTCTCGGCCAGTTGCATCAGGCCGGCGTGGGCGCCGGAGCAGCCGCGGCCGCAGAACAGCGTGATGCGGCGGGCCGCATTGAGCAGGTTGGCCAGCGTGGTGAGCTCGGGCTCGGCCGGCCGAACGACCGGTGCCGCCGGCAACAGCCCGGGATTCGGTGAAATGCCGCGCCGCGGCGATGGCCGCAGCGCCACGTCGCCAGGGATGACCAGCACTGCCACGCCGCGCCGTCCCACAGCCGCGCGAATGGCGTTTTCCAGCACGTAAGGAAGCTGCGCGGTGTCCGAGACGAGTTCGCAGTAGTGACTGCATTCGCGGAACAGTTCCTGGGGATGGGTTTCCTGGAAGTAACCGCCCCCGATCTCGCCGGAAGGAATCTGCGCGGCTATGGCCAGGACCGGGGTGCGGCTTCGGTGAGCGTCGAACAGACCGTTGATGAGGTGGAGATTCCCAGGACCGCACGATCCGGCGCATACCGCCAGCTGCCCGGTGATCTGCGCCTCGCCTGCGGCTGCGAAGGCGGCCACTTCCTCATGTCGAACATGGATCCAGTCGATCGCCTTTCTTTTGCGCAGGGCCTCGGTCAGCCCGTTCAGGCTGTCGCCGACCACGCCGAAGATGCGCTTGACCCCTGCCTGAACCAGCGTTTCCGCGATCAAGTCCGCAACATTTTCGATTTGCATGGCTGCCATTCTTCTCCAGCGCTTCGGCAACGGACGCGGCGTGCCTTCAAGGTTCGTCGAATACCCCGGACCGTCCCGGCGGCGGTACGAAGCCACCCGCCCCGGCGGGTTTACAAAGGCGCAGCCGTAGGCCCGCGGCTGGCCGGATCTCCGATCGAGCGCTCGCAGCCGACTTGCCGGGTTTCATCGCTGATGGGAAACCTCAAGATGGATTGGGCGCCCTCTGCTCCAAACTGGTAGACGATCCTGCCATTCAGCTCCCGCGCCAGTGCTGCGACGATTTTCAATCCCTCGCCCGGCGTGCAGGGATTTTGCGAAGATCCGTTGTCCATGACGCAGCATTCCGCCAATGGTCCAGAGGCGGAAAGCTCGATCCGAACCGTTCCGCCGCGGTCGCAGAAGGCGTGGCGTGCGGAATTGGTGATCAATTCCGAGACGATCATGCCGAGTTTCCAGCACCGGTCCGAACTCATCTGGAGCGGATGTTCGACCAGCACGAGTTCGATACCGCGATGATTGAGCCTGGCGCGTCTGATCGAACGGCAGAGTGCGCGGATGTAGTCAGATGCATCGATGATCGTGCTGTGGGTCGGCATTTGCAGGGCCCGATGGCCGCCGGCGTAATCATGCAGGAGGTCCGCGACTTCGGCCAACGCGACCTTGACTTCGCCATTGGTCGAACGGGCGGCGAGCAGCGAAACAAACCCGATCGCCGATGCGAATTCGTTGTTGACCCTGTGAGTGAGCTCCCGAACCAGGAGGTAATCATTCGAGACCGGCGAGCGATCGGCGCCGAGGTTGCCGACGATATCCACCTCCATCTCGGTTCACCCTCATCCTCGCGGCGCTGGTTGCGGCCATGCTTCAGACGGCGCTGGCGATGCGCGCCGCAATGGTCCTTTTGCGCTCAGCCAGTTCTCGTATCTTCTTTCCCCGCGCGGAGCTACTTTGGGAGCTGCGCAAAATTGCTCGGGCTTGCTGGATCTTCGCCCCGCCCGTGCGGGGGGACGTCAGCGCCCGATGAAGGGCTGGACGACGCGCGCAGGCAAACGCCGGTTGCCGGCGATCCGCTCCCGGTCACATGCTGTCGTTACGGTAATTGGTGCCGGTATCCCGAGTTTGGTCCGAAGCGGGAGGCGACCAACCTATACTTTTGTTTGATCCCCATCATGAGTTTCGCCATGCTAGCGTGGCGGAAGTTACCTTATGGGTGCCTGTGCGATGCCGTCCCAGACCAACGAGAGGGCAGTTGTGCACGTGGTCGATGATGATGCGTCGATGCGCGATGCGCTGGAAGGCTTGTTCGAGTCGGTAGGACTAGAGACCCAAACCTACGCTGCGGCGCGCGAGTTTCTGGGCGTGCCTCCCGCGGAGCAGCCGGGCTGTATCGTGATCGACATCCGCTTGCCCGATATGAACGGCCTGGATTTTCAGGCTCGGCTCGCCGAGATGGGCGTTCGGCTGCCGGTCGTGATGATGACGGGCTATGGTGATATTTCCATGTCGGTTCGCGCCATGAAGCGGGGCGCGGTGGACTTTCTCTCCAAGCCGTTCCACGACCAGGATATGCTCGATGCCGTGATGGCTGCGATCGAACGCGATCGACAGCGGCGAACCGTCGAGGGCGATGTCTCGCAGATGCAGCAACGGTTTGAGACCCTCTCGCCCCGCGAACTGCAGGTGATGCGGCTGGTGACCGCGGGCAAGATGAACAAGCAGGTAGCCGGCGATCTGGGGATAAGCGAGATCACGGTGAAAATCCACCGCGGTGCTGCGATGCGGAAAATGGGCGCACGAACCCTGGCCGACCTGGTGCGGATGGCCGAAGTGCTCAAGCCGAAGGGATGACAAGAGGTCACATGACACCCGTGTATAGTTCCTGGGCGCTGCCATTGCATGCGAAGGTTGCAGATCCCGGCTTCGGCTGCCAAGTCTGGCGTGGAGAGTGCTGTGTGCCCAGAGAGGGTCCTAGTTTCGGTCATCGATGATGACGAGTCCTTCCGGCTTGCGCTTGTCGCATCGCTGAGCTCGCTGGGATATCGCATCCGGGGGTTTGCCTCCGCGGATGAGTTTATCGCCGAGGATCGTGCAGGTTGCTACGACTGCATCATTACCGATATTCACATGCCCGGCATCGGCGGGTTCGACCTGAAGCGGTTGCTGGCGGCCCGGGGCTCGACGGTGCCGGTGATCATGATCACGGCGCGGGGAGAGCAGGGCCTGGAATCCAAGGCCGCAGCCAGCGGCGCAGTCTGTCTGCTCAGGAAGCCGTTCGAAACAGATGCCCTGATCGACTGTCTTGAAAGAGCTACAAAACATTGGCCTCTCATACATTGATATGACCGGCTCTTTCCGAAGGTCGGATGGCAAGTTCAGCAAGGGCCTGCAAAATAGTCGGGTAAATCGATCAACCGGCAATCGTAATGCGGTGGCGGTCGATCGAGGAAGTGCGATGGACGGTCATGAGCGTACCGGCATCGAAGGTTCGGGCTGGCGCGGAGTTGCCGTCTTGAACGGCTCATCCACTTCGCTAGCCGTTGGCCGTTCAGTTCAGGGAAAACCGCGATGGTTCGAAGCCACCAGCCAGACGAAGCCGTCTTCAGGTCGATTCTGCCGGAGGACATCGAGTGGAAGCCGTTCCCGGCCTTCCCGCCGACGGTGCGGCTGGCCGTCCTTGTTGGCGAGCCCAGCCAGCCTGGACCCTATGTGGTCAGGGTGAAGGTGCCGTCCGGCGTGAAGCTGATGCCGCACCGGCACCCCGAGGACCGGATCTACACCGTCATGTCCGGGGTTTTCTATATCGGTCTCGGCGAGCAATTCGACGGCGACAAGGTGAAGGCCTTTCCGCCCGGCTGCGTCGTGGTCCTGCCCGGAGATACCCCGCATTTCCATTGGGCAAGGTCGGGAGAGTATGTCACGCAAGTGACGGCGATCGGTCCGCTCGGCCTTGAATATATGAACGTCAAGGATGATCCGCGGCACAAACACCCCTAGGCCCGGCATTTTTCCGAAGGCGTGCCGGTTGGTGCGCAGAACAGCGAGGTTGGAGGCCACGGTGATCATTGCAGGGATCGAGACATTCGCGCTGCGGATTCCCCTCAAGCGAGGTATCGGTTCCGACGCCGCTGCGTGGGGTGACAAGGACCTGCCCGCGGCGGACTCGCTGCTTGTCAAGGTAACGACCGACCAGGGATTGGTGGGGTGGGGCGAAGCGTTCGGCTTCCGGGCGGTGAGGTCGGCAAAATTGGCGGCCGACGAGTTGATCGCGCCGATCTGCATCGGCCAGGACGCCGCGCGGATGGCTCCCCTGATGCTTGAAGTGCAGAAGAAGCTGCACATTTTTGGTCGCGGCGGGCCTCTGATGTTTGCCATCTCCGCGGTGGACATCGCGCTCTGGGATATCGCCGGCAAGGCGGCCAACAGCCCGGTTTACCGGCTGCTGGGCGGCGGCGAGAGCGATCTGGCCTGCTACGCAAGTCTCGTCCGTTTTTCTGACCCCTCGCTGGTGCGCGCCAATGTCCGGCGGGCGATCGAGGCCGGATTTCGATGTCTGAAGCTGCATGAAATTGAGATTTCGGCGATTCGTGCCGCTCGCGAAGAGGCCGGCCCGGATGTCGAGCTGACGCTGGACGTCAATTGTCCGTGGTCGTTGAACGAGGCCCGAACGCGGGCGGAGGAGTTGAAAGAGCTGGATCTGAAATGGCTGGAGGAGCCGGTGTGGCCGCCCGAAAATTATGCCGGGCTCGCCGAGCTCCGCAGAAGCTGCGGCATTCCGATCGCCGCCGGAGAGAACGTATCGACCCTGATGGAGTTCGAGCGCCTGTTGGCGGCGGGAGCGGTGGACTTCGTCCAGCCGAGCCCCGCCAAAATGGGAGGCATCAGCGAGTTGCGCAAGGTATTTTCGCTGGCGGCTGTCCACAATGTCGTCGTGATGCCTCACACTTTCTACGATGGCCCCGGTCTGCTGGCCGCGATCCACGCGACGGCGGCGCTCGGAACCGCTGACTCCATGATCGAGTGGCGCTGTTTCGATCTCGAAGCGCAACTCTACGGCGGCGCACTTGCCCAGGAAGGCGGCCGGGTTTCGGTGCCGCAAGGTGCGGGCCTTGGAATCGAGCCTGATGCCGACATCATTCGCGATTACCGGAGACTTGCCAGCCACTAGCGTGCCCAAGACCTTCACCCCCAACCGGCCTCCGCGAGGTACGGCATGACACAGGCCTACGAAATCATCGAGCACAGCTATGACGTCGTCATTGTCGGTGCCGGTGGCGCGGGGTTGCGAGCTGCCCTCGGGATGGCGTCGTCGGGATTGAACACCGCGTGCGTCACCAAGGTGTTTCCAACCCGCAGCCATACCGTGGCCGCACAGGGCGGCATGGCGGCCTCGCTCGGCAATATGCAGGACGGCGACGATTGGCGCTTCCACATGTACGACACGGTCAAGGGCTCAGACTGGCTCGGCGATCAGGACGCCATCGAATACATGTGCCGGGAGGCCGTACCCGCGGTGCTGGAACTCGAACATTACGGCGTGCCGTTTTCACGCACCGACGAAGGCAAGATCTACCAGCGTCCTTTCGGCGGTCAGACCATCGGATACGGAAAGCAGATGGCGCAGCGCACCTGTGCTGCGGCCGACCGGACCGGTCACGCCATCCTGCACGCACTCTATCAGCAGTGCCTGAAACACGGCACCGAGTTCTTCGTCGAATACCTGGCGCTCGATCTGTTGATGGACGAGGACGGCGCCTGCCGCGGCCTGCTGGCCTGGAACATGGAGGACGGCGCGCTGCACCGGTTTCGTGCGCACAGCACGGTGCTGGCAACCGGCGGTTATGGCCGGGTCTACTTCTCCTGTACTGCCGCCCATGCCTGCACCGGCGATGGCAACGCCATGGCGCTGCGCGCCGGCCTGCCGCTGGAGGACATGGAATTCACCCAGTTTCATCCGAGCGGCGTCTATGGCTCGGGCTGCCTGATCACCGAGGGCGCCCGCGGCGAGGGCGGCTATTTCACCAATTCCGAAGGCGAGCGCTTCATGGAACGCTATGCGCCGAGCGCCAAGGACCTGGCCGGGCGCGACGTCGTCTGCCGGGCGATGACGATCGAGATCAATGAGGGGCGCGGCTGCGGCCCGCAAAAGGATTACATCGAACTCCACCTCGAACACCTCGGCGCCGTGCTGCTGCACGAACGTCTCCCCGGGATCAGCGAGACCGCGAAGATTTTCGCGGGCGTCGACGTGACGCGCGAACCGATTCCCGTGCTGCCGACTGTCCATTACAACATGGGGGGCGTGCCCACCAATCTGCATGGCGAGGTCGTCACGATGCGTGACGGCAATCCCGAGGCGACCGTTCCGGGACTCATGGCGATCGGCGAAGCCGCCTGCGTCTCGGTTCACGGGGCCAACCGGCTGGGATCCAACTCGCTTCTGGATATCATCGTATTTGGCCGGGCGGCTGCGCTGCGGGTGGAACGGACGGTCAGGCCCGGCGATCCTCACGTCGCACTTCCCAGGCAGGCGACTGACCGCGCCATCGCCCGGCTCGACCGCATCCGGTGGGCGAAAGGCCGAACCGGTGCGGGCGCGATCAGGCTGGCGATGCAGCGGACCATGCAGCGTCACTGTGCGGTCTTCCGCGACGGTCCGCTGCTGCAGGAGGGGTTGAGCCAGCTCGAGGATGTCATCGCGATGATGCGCGTCGATCTCGGCGTCACCGATCGTTCGATGATCTTCAACACCGATCTCGCCGAAACGCTCGAACTCGACAATATGCTCGCCCAGGCCACCGTCAGCCTTCGTTCGGCGATCGGACGAACCGAAAGCCGTGGTGCGCATGCCCGGGAAGACTTTCCGAAGCGGGATGATGAAAACTGGCTCAGGCACACCTTCTGCTGGCTGAACGAAGACGGCAAATTCCGGCTGGATTATAGGCCGGTTCATCTGCAACCGCTGTCGAACGAGGTGTCGACCATACCGCCGAAGGTGCGTGTCTATTGACGGGCACGGTTCGGCTTGCGCGTTTCGCAGGCGGCGGCAGGCGCCGGCGATAGGCTCCCGGCTTCTGGATGTCGCACCAGGGATCGCGCCCGCCCGGACTGACAGCAGGCGGGGGCGATTGGCGCGCATCCGGTGCCGCCATTTGCGATCGGTGTTGATGCGGTAGCCGCAGAATATGCCGGACGAATCTTTCTAACACCAATGTATGGGCGCGGCGAAACCAGCATCGAATGGAGCGGCGCTGACCGCGGCGCTACGGTGGCGGAGTTGTCGAACAAGGAAACTCCGTCATGCCGCTGCTGCGCTTTGATATCGTCGAGGGACGTTCGGAATCGGAAGTCCGGGAGATTCTCGATGTGACCCATCAGGTGCTGCTCGAGACCCTGAAGGTGCCGAAGCACGACCGCTATCAGGTCGTCCACGAGCACAAGCGGTCTCGAATGATCATCGAAGACACCGGACTTGGTTTTGCCCGTTCTGAGAAGGTGATCCTGATTCAAGTCACCAGCCGCCCGCGCAGCCGGGAGATGAAGCAGGCCTTCTATCGCCGGCTGGTGGAAAGCCTGTCTTCGCGTTGCGAGATCTCACCGCACGACGTGATCGTGAATTTCGTGACCAACGCCGACGAGGACTGGTCGTTCGGAGCCGGGCGGGCGCAGTTCCTGACCGGCGAGCTGTGAGCCGGCAGCATCGGATTGGATCCTGCGATGCTCGTGAAAACCAAGGTTTCGGTTCCCGCCGTCAACGCGATCGCCGCGTTCGCAAGTCGCGCGTCGCCCAAAGCCCTGAAGCCGGACACCCGCGGACTGCTCAAGCGCAACATCCTCGACAGCGTCGGATGCGCGATCGCCGCGTTGCCCGCGGCGCCTTTCGCGGCGTTGCGCGACCAGTTCGCCGAATACCGTTGCGGCGGTTCGTGCTCGCTGATCGGCGGTGGCAGGACGGCGCCCGACCAGGCTGCGCTGTTCAATTCGGGGCTGGTCCGCTACGTCGACCTGCTCGACAGCTACATGTCGCCGGGCGGATTGTGTCATCCTTGCGATAATTTCGGTGCCATCCTCGCGGCGGCGGAACACGCGCGGGCTTCGGGTGAGCAATTCATGCTGGCGCTCGCCGTGGCATTCGAGATCCAGTGCCGATTTTCCGCGATCGTGCCGGTGATGGAGAAGGGTTTCAATCACGCGATCCAGCTCGCGATCTCCTCCGCGGCCGGTGCCGGAAAGCTGTTCGGCTTGTCCGAACAGCAGATCGCGCACGCGATATCGATCGCCACCGTCGACAACGTCTCGCTGGCCTGCGTCCACGTCGAGCCGGTGTCGCAGTGGAAGGGGTTTTCCCCGGGAATGACCGGCATGCGCGCGGTCTATTCGGCCTCGCTCGCCAAGCGCGGTTTTACCGGTCCATCCGGCTTGTTCGAAGGCCCAGGCGGACTACAGAGCATGTTCGGCCAGAGGATCGAGATCGACTGGTCCGACGACCGCCTCGAAATCGTCAAGCAGACCGTGCTGAAGAAGTTCTGCTCGCTGATCCACGGCCAGCCGGTGCTGGAGGTGGTCCTCAAGCTGAAACGCGACAATGGTCTGGCGGCGGAGGACATCGAGGCGGTGGATTGCTACATCTTCCAGTCGGGCTACGACATTGCCGGCGGCGGCGCATTCGGCCCCAAGGACGCGCCGCAGACCAAGGAGCAGGCGGACTACAACCTGAAATACCTCATCGCCGTGGCGCTGCTCGACGATGCCGTCGGGCCGGCGCAGCTCGAAGAGGCGCGAGTCCGGGCCGACGACACCCAGGCGCTGCTCGCAAAGGTCGAGATCCGCCCGGACAAGACCCTCACCGCGAGATATCCGCGCGAACTCGGCGCCCGCGTCACGATACGGACCAGGGGCGGAAAAAGCTTCGAGCGCACGCAGTTCGGATACGAGGGCGGCCTCGGAAACCCGCTCTCCTGGGAGCGGGAGGTCGAGAAATTCAACTGGCTGAGCGAACCCTTCGCCGATGCGGCTCTTCGCAACGACATCATCGAAGCGGTTGCCGGGTTGGATAGCCGTTCGGTCGGGGACCTGATGGGCCTCCTCGCGAAGGTCAGTTCCCGGGCCGTTTTCCCCCCGACACGCCACGACTTTCAGTAAGCCAGCAAACCAACCGAAGGGATGTGAACATGCCCATGATCTCATGCGATATGCGCTTTGGCCGGACCGACCGGCAGAAGCGCGCGCTTGCGGCCGGCCTGCTCCGGGTCGTCAGCGAGGCGACCGGCGAACCGGCCGACAACATCTTCTTCGTGATACGCGAGGGCCGCGGAATAAACTTCGTCGAACACGGCAAGCACCTTCCCGAATTCGTCGAAGGCAACGCCAACGACAAGGACCTCATCGCCAGCCTGAAGTGACAAGGAGACAACCATGCCATTTATCCAATGCCACATCGCCACCGGCCTGTCGCAGCCTCGCAAGTCGCAGCTGATCCGGGACATCGTCAAGGTGACCCATCAGTCGATCGGGTCGGATCCCAAGATCATCAATGTGGTGCTGGTCGAGCACCCCGAACCCAACATGAGCGTTTCGGGACGCATCTTCGAAGCGGTGAAGTAATCCACTCTCCCGGCTTTCTGCCCAGGCAGCCAAGCGACGCTGCCTGTTCCATCGAACGGCAATCGCGGGATCCGCAGCGACTTCGCTAAATTGGCGCCTTGGGTGCGATGCGTGTCGGCGCAAGGCGATTGCCCTGGTCTTGCGGCGTGGTAAAAACAGCAAGACCGCTGCAGAATGCGCATGAAACGTGGATAGTATTGCGGAGGTCATTGTGCCCGAGAGCGACATGCGCAGGGGGCTCTGGCGTCCGCGAGGCGTGCGCGGGTCGGAGCCTGCCCCGCATGCGACCCGTGAGCCATACACAAAGGTCACGACGGCGAGCTGTTGGCGAACGGATTGGCGAGGCGAAGCGAACGAAGAGCTTGGCCGTCGCGTGCCGGTCGGCCGGTGATGCGATGAGGTGAAGGAGGACTGACGTGAGCCTTGACCCGGAACTGCTGTCGCGCATCCAGTTCGCATGGGTGATCGGATGGCACATCCTGCTGCCGGCATTCACGGTCGGGCTGGCATCGTTTGTCGCGTTCCTCGAAGGCGCCTACGCCCTGACAAGGCGGCCGGTGTTCCTGCATCTGTCGCAATTCTGGCTGCGCATCTTTGCGATCTCCTTTGGCATGGGCGTCGTAACGGGCATCGTGATGCCGCTGCAGTTCGGGACCAACTGGAGCCGCTTCGCCGACGCCGCGGGCAATGTGATCTCGCCGCTGCTGGCCTATGAAGGGTTGACCGCGTTCTTCCTCGAAGCGACATTCCTCGGCGTGCTGCTGTTCGGGCGCAGGCTGGTGCCGCCCTCCATGCACTTCGTGGCGGCAGCGCTGGTGGCGGTCGGCACGCTTTCCTCGTCATTCTGGATCCTCGCCACCAACAGCTGGATGCAGACCCCGGTCGGTTACGAGGTGATTGATGGCCGGTTTTTTCCGAAGGATTGGCTCGAGATCGTCTTCAGCCCGTCGTTTCCGTATCGCCTGGGGCACACGGTCAGTGCCTTCTACGTGACGACGGCCTTCGTCGTGCTCGGCGTCGGCGCCTATACAGTCCGTCGCGGCCGGTTCATGGCCGAAGGGCGCATGATGTTGCGGCTCGCCCTGTGGTTTCTTGCGATTTTCGTGCCGCTGCAAATCGTGCTCGGCGATTTGCACGGGCTCAACACGCTTGAGTATCAACCGGCCAAGCTCGCCGCCATCGAGGGTCTCTGGGATGGCGGTCGCGGCGTGGCTGCCTCGATTATCGGCTGGCCCGACCAGGCCGCGGAGCGCAATGTTGCGGAAATAGCGGTTCCGCATCTCGGCAGCCTCTATCTCACCCATTCCTGGGATGGCGAGGTCAAGGGTCTCAAGGATTTTCCACCCGACCAGCGGGCGCCGGTCGCGGTGGTTTACTTCGCGTTCCGGATCATGGTGGGCATCGCCATGCTGATGCTGGCCATCGTCGTGGCCGGTTTCGTCTTGATGGCGCGGCGGCGGCTCGACCAGGCAAGGTGGTATCTTGGGCTCTGTCAGTGCGCGGCTTGCCTGGGATTTGCCGCAGTAATCGCCGGCTGGACCACGACGGAGGTAGGCCGGCAACCGTGGACCGTTTACGGCCTGATGCGGACAGCCGACTCGGTCTCGCCATCCCTGACCGGCGCCGATGTGCTTCTTTCCCTGCTGCTGTATGTCGCCGTCTATCTGGTGATTTATCCGGTCGGCCTGTCCCTCATGCTGCGCCTGGTCTGGCGTGGCCCCGTTGCATCGGATGAAACCGGGCCGGTCGGCGGCGGCCGGACCAAATCGCCGATCGAGGCCCTGGCTGCCGCAACATCGGAGACCGCGACATGACCCCCGTGCTGGACCTGCTGCCGATCTGGACGGCTATCCTCGCCATCGGCGTGTTCCTCTATGTCGCGCTCGATGGCTTCGACCTCGGGGTGGGAATGCTCTACAGCTTCGCCCCCGATCGCGGCTCCCGGGACCTCGTGATGAACTCGATCGCGCCGATCTGGGATGGCAACGAGACCTGGCTCATTCTGGGCAGCGTGGGTCTGCTTGCCGCCTTTCCCGTCGCCTTCGCGATCATCATCCCGGCCGTGTATTTTCCGATCCTGCTGATGCTGCTGGCCCTGATCTTTCGCGGGCTGGCCTTTGAATTTCGCTATCGCGATGCCGAGCACCGCACCTTCTGGGATCACGGCTTCGCCGTCGGCTCTGCGCTGGCCGCGTTTGCGCAAGGCCTGGTGCTGGGTACCTTGATCCAGGGCTTCCATGTCGAGGGACGGCAATTTGTCGGCAGCTCTTTCGATTGCTTCACGCCGTTTTCGCTTTTTGTCGGGATCGGCCTGATGTTCGGTTACGCCCTGCTCGGGGCAGGCTGGCTGGTCATCAAGACGGAGGGTCCTCTGCAAGCATGGGCCAGGGCGCTGGGCCGGCGCAGCCTGATCGGCACCGCGCTGGCCATCGCCATTGTCAGCCTGTGGACACCTCTCGTCGATGCCCAGATCGCGGCGCGTTGGTTCTCCTTTCCGAATGTCTTGCTGCTCGCGCCGGTGCCGCTGATCACCGCCGGCCTGATCTGGTACGAATGGCGGTCGCTCTGCAACGACTCGGAATATGCTCCTTTCATCGCGGCCCTGGGAATGTTCGTGATGTCCTATCTCGGCATTGCCATCAGCCGGTGGCCGATGATCGTGCCCGGACATTTTACGCTTCGGCAGGCCGCGGCCTCGCAGAGCACGCAGGCCTTCCTGCTGGTTGGAACCCTGGTTCTGCTGCCGGTGATCCTGCTCTACACGGGCTGGTCGTATTGGGTGTTCCGCGGCAAGGTGCGGTCCGACATCGGTTATCACTGAGCGGCTTCGACCCGCGCCGGTCGCATGGCGGCTGAGCAGGTTCAATCCGTCGAGTCCCGAAGCCAGATGCAAGCTAACACGGACACGTCGACGGGCGAGGACCGGCATGGCCCGATACAGCAAGAATGCGACAGACTGGGCATCGAGCCTGATGTAGCATCGGGGACGCTGCGGAGCGGCAACGCGCCCGCGGATGCAAGGCATTGTTGCCGCCTGCGGCGGTTGGTGTCGCTTTTTTACCCGCATCGGGCTCGGAGAACAGGTCTGCCATGAAACTGACGATCAACGGTGAACAGAAGTCCTTCGATGCTCCGTCCGACATGCCGCTGCTCTGGGTACTGCGCGATATCCTCGGCATGACCGGAACGAAATTCGGCTGCGGGATTGCGCAATGCGGCGCCTGCACGGTGCATGTCGAGGGCAAGCCGGTGCGGTCCTGCATGCTGCCGGTGGGGGCGCTACGCGACCGTGCCGTCACCACCATCGAGGGCATCGGCGCCTCACCGGCCGGTGCCAGAGTGCAGAAAGCCTGGCTCGATCTCGAGGTGGTGCAATGCGGCTATTGCCAATCGGGCCAGATCATGTCGGCGGCGGCCCTGCTGACGACAACGCCCAGTCCCGATGATTCCGACATCGATGCGGCGATGGCCGGGAATATCTGCCGTTGCGGCACCTATGTCCGAATTCGTGCCGCGATCAAGCAGGCTGCTTCGCAACGCCAGTCGTAGGGACGAACCATGGCAGCCTCAGCAAACACCATCGACCGGGTTTCGCGCCGCGCCGTGCTGACCGGCGGGCTGGTGAGCGGATTTCTGCTCGCCTTCCATGTCCCGGTGCGCGCCTTCAACGAGCCGGTGCAGCCGCCGGATGATCCCGCCGGCAAGTTTGCGCCCAATGCCTTCATCCGCATCGACGCCTCGGGGAAGACCACGCTGGTGATGCCGCAGGTCGAGATGGGGCAGGGCGTCTATACCGCGTTGCCGATGATGCTGGCCGAAGAGCTCGACGCCGATTTTGCGCAGCTGACGCTCGAGCATGCGCCGCCGAGCGACAAGCTTTATGGCAATCCGCTTTTCGGCATCCAGGCTACCGGCAATTCCAATTCGGTCCGGGCGTGGTGGAAGCCGTTGCGCACCGCCGGCGCCACCGCCCGAGCCATGCTGGTGCAGGCCGCGGCGCGGCAATGGCAGGTCGATCCGGCAAGCTGCTCCACCGGCAATAGCCTGGTCCTGCACAAGGCGAGCGGGCGCCAGCTCTCCTATGGCGCGCTGGCGCTGGCGGCGAGCAACGAAGTGCCGCCAAAGGATGTCCCGCTCAAGGAGCCGAAGGATTTCGTATTGATCGGCAAGCCGCTGAAACGGCTAGACACTCCCGACAAGGTCAATGGCAAGGCTGTCTACGGCATCGACGCGCTGCTGCCCGACATGAAGTTCGCAACCCTGAAGACCTGTCCGGTGTTCGGCGGCAAGGTCGCCAGGGTCGACGACAGCGCCGCAAGAAAAGTTCCCGGGGTGCAGAACGTGGTCGTGCTGGAGGACCTGGTCGCGGTGGTCGGCGACCACACATGGGCGGCAATCAAGGGTCTCGAAGCGCTGGTGGTGGAATGGGATGAAGGTCCCAACGCGCGCGTCAGCTCGCAAGACATCTGGGAGAACTTGCGCGCCGCCAGCGAAAACGAGGGTGCGGTCGCCAAATCGCGCGGCGACATCGCCAAGGGCCTTGCCACCGGCGACAAGCTTGAAGCGTCCTACGAACTGCCGTTTCTCGCACATGCGACCATGGAGCCGGTGAACGCTACGGTCCACCTTACGCCCGACTCCTGCGAAGTCTGGACCGGCACCCAGGTCATCGCGCGCGTGCAGTTGCAGGCCGGCAAGGCGGCCGGGCTTCCTGTGGAGAAGGTGATCGCCAACAACCACCTGCTCGGCGGCGGGTTTGGCCGCAAGCTCGAACCGGACATGGTGATCGCGGCGGTTCGAATTGCAAAACACGTCGACGGGCCGGTCAAGGTGATATGGACCCGCGAGGAAGACATCCGGCACGATGTCTATCGTCCGATCTATCGCGACACCATCGCCGCCACGCTGTCCGACGGCAAGATCGCCGCCTGGAAGTACCGGGTCAGCGGCTCATCCGTCATGGCGCGCTGGTTCCCGCCCGGGTTCCAGAAGGGCGTCGACATCGACGCCGTCGATAGCGCCATCGACATGCCCTACGACATCCCCGACTTCCATGTCGAATATGTCCGGGCCGAGCCGCCGGCGGTGCCGACCGGGTTCTGGCGCGGCGTCGGCCCCAACAACAATGTGTTTGCGATCGAGTGCTTCATGGACGAACTGGCGCGCAAGGCCGGCAAGGATCCGGTCGTTTTCCGCCGCTCGATGCTGGCCAACCAGCCGCGCTTTCTCGCCGCGCTCAACCTCGCCGCGGAGAAATCGGGCTGGGGCAAGCCGCTGCCGGCGCGCGTCGGGCGCGGCGTCTGCGTGCAGCCGTCATTCGCCAGCTTCATCGCAACCGTCGTGGAGGCGGAAGTCGACGAAAATGGCGAGATTGATTTGCGTCGTGTCACCTGCGCGGTCGACACCGGCATCGCCGTCAATCCCGATACCATCGAAGCACAGCTGCAGGGTGGCCTGGTGTTCGGCCTGACCGCCGCGCTGTATGGCGAGATCACGATCGACAGGGGGCGGGTCCAGCAGTCCAACTTCAACGACTACCGCATGCTGCGTATCGACCAGACGCCCGTGATCGACGTCCATCTCATCAAAAGCGGCGAGGCTCCCGGAGGCATTGGAGAGACCGGCGCCACGGCGGGACCGCCGGCATTGCGCAATGCCATCTATGCCGCAACCGGCGTCGCGCTGCGGCGGCTTCCGATCGACCGCGCCATGATCGCCGGAGGGAAGAAGGCATGACCCTCGCCGGTCGTCGCACGATGCTGAGCGTTGTCGCCATTGTGGTGATCGCGCTGGCCGCTGGAATTTGGATGCTTCGTGGTCCTGGTCCACTGGCGTTCGCCGGCGGCCCGAAAGTGGCGGTGGCGGACTACAAGGCCGGCGATCCCGCCGGGGTGCCGGCTGGGCTCGCCAGGGCAAGCCTGGTCGAACGCGGCGAATATCTGGCGCGGGCCGCGGATTGCATGGTCTGCCATACCACCGGCGGCGGCAGTCCCTATGCCGGAGGGCTCGGCTTCAAGCTGCCGTTCGGCGTGCTCTATTCGACCAATATCACGCCCGACAAGGAAACCGGTATCGGCAACTACACCGACCAGGAGTTTCTGGCCGCGGTTCACCGCGGCACCCGCCGCGACGGCGCGCGACTTTATCCGGCGATGCCGTTCACCTCCTATACCTACATGACCGATGCGGACGCGCTGGCGATCAAGGCCTATCTGTTCAGCCTTGCTCCGGTGCATGCGGTGGCACCGGAAAATACCCTGACGTTTCCGTTCAACCAGCGCTGGGCGATGAATTTCTGGTCAGCGCTGTTCAATCCGGATAGCCGCTTCGAGCCCGATACCTCGCAAAGCCCGGAGTGGAACAGGGGCGCCTATCTCGCCGAAGCGCTGGCGCATTGCGGCGAATGCCACACGCCGCGAAACCTGGCGTTCGCGCTGGACAATCGCAGGAAGTTCGCCGGCGCGGTGACGGCAGGGTGGCGCGCCTTCAACATCAGTTCCGACAGGAGCACCGGTGTCGGCGCCTGGAGCGACGACGACCTCGTCTCCTATCTTTCGATCGGGCATGCCCGGGGCCACGGCACCGCCTCGGGTCCGATGGGCGAAGCGGTGGACCAGAGTTTCAGCCAGTTGGCGCCGGAGGACATTCGCGCGATCGTGACCTATCTGCGCAATGTCCCCCCGGTAGCCTCATCCGATCTGCCGGCGACGCTGGCGCCGCCGGCGCCCGCCTCGCACAGGCAAGGCGGCGGCACCGCCGACGCGCGCGGCAAGATGCTGTTCGAAGGCGCCTGCGTCAGTTGCCACGGCTGGACCGGCGAAAGCGCGATCTCACCTTTCGCAACCCTGACCGGCGCCTGGGCGGTCAACGATCCCGGCGCGACCAACGTCGCCCAGATCGTGATCTCCGGGACCAGGCGGCATGGCCAGGGCGCGGTTTCGATGCCGGCCTTCGGCGGCGCCTATTCCGACGTCGAAATCGCGGCGGTCGCCAATTACGTCACGGCTCGTTTCGGCAGCAAGGGATCGCAGATCACCGCGCAGGACGTGGCCGAGTTGCGCAAGCAGACGTCGCAATAGGTGATGTGACTGTTGCAGGGCACCGCCATGAAATGGATTCCGGAAGAATTGCACTGGCGCAATTTGCTCCACAGCGCGAACGCCTTGGGCCGAGGCTCTTATGCGATCGTCGCCGTTCTGCTGGGGTTGCTGATCTGGGCGGCCGTCATCGGCGGTATCGGGTGGTCCTCCGCCGCCGGAACGGACGTCCCGCTCACCGGATATGTGGCGATGGCGCTTGGGGTGGTGTTTTCCCTGGTCGTGGGTATCGGGTTGATGGCCCTTGTCTTCTACAGCAGCCGTTCCGGCTATGATGAGCCGGCCAAGCTGATTGGCACGGACAAGGACCAGGCCGGCGAATGACAACGCCGTGTGGGCCACCTCCGCGCATCGGGCCGCGACGTTTGGATTGTCTCGCAAGCGTTCGCAATGACGGCCTTGGCTTTGCGATCCGCATCCGGCCTATCCCACGATTCCGAGCTCGGCCAATTTCTTGACGACACGCTCGGCCAGCTGTTCGGGCTGCTGGCCGATCGTATGCAAATGCAGTTCGGGATCGGTGGGGGCTTGATAGGGCGCATCGAAGCCGGTGAAATTCCTGATCGCGCCGGCCCTGGCCTTGGCATACAGGCCCTTGGGATCGCGCCTTTCGCATTCCTCGATCGGGGTGTCGATGAAGACCTCGATGAATTCCCCGTCCGGCACCAGCCGCCGCACCGTGTCGCGCTCGGCGCGGTACGGCGAGATGAACGAGCACAGCGCGATCAGGCCGGCATCGGTCAGCAGTTTGGCCACCTCGCCGGCGCGGCGGATGTTCTCGACCCGGTCCGCCTCGGTGAAACCGAGGTCGCGGCTGAGGCCGTGACGCAGATTGTCGCCGTCCAGCAGCATGGTGTGGTGGCCGGCGGCGTGAAGCCGCCGCTCGACCATGTTGGCGATGGTCGATTTGCCGGCGCCCGACAGCCCGGTGAACCAGACGATGGCTGGCCTCTGATGCTTGTGCGCGGCGCGTTCGGACTTGCCGATCAGGGTCGCCTGCCAGGGCAGGTTGCCGCCGCGACGCAGGCCGAATTCGATCATGCCTGCGCCGATCGTCTGATTGGTCAGCCGGTCGATCACGATGAACGCGCCGGTGCTGCGGTTCTGCCGGTAGGAATCGAACGCCACCGGCGCGCCGGTGGCCAGGTTGCAGAAGCCGATGTCATTGAGGCCGAGCGTATGGGCCGCCAGATGCTCGCCGGTATTGACGTCGATCCTGTGTTTGATCGCGGTCACCACGATCGGCGTGGTGGCGGTGCCGATGCGGGCGAGATAGGAGCGGCCCGGCATCAGCGCCTGGTCGCTCATCCAGATGATATGCGCGGCAAATTGATCCGACACTTCGGGGCGCGACGCCGTGCCGACCATGAGGTCGCCGCGGGCGACGTCGAGTTCGTCGGCGAGCGTGATGGTGATGGCGTCACCGGCCTGCGCCGACGCCAGCGCGCCCTCGTAGGTCAGAAGCTGCCTGATCTGCGAGGTTCGGCCGGAGCCGGCCACCACGATCGGATCGCCGGCCCTGATGCTTCCGGAAGCCACGGTTCCGGCATAACCGCGGAAATCGAGATCCGGCCGGTTGACCCACTGAACCGGAAAACGGAACGGCTGTTCGGCAGCGTCAGGTGCGACGTCGACGGTCTCGAGATGGTCGAGCAGGGTCGGCCCATGATACCAGGGCGTGTTGTCCGACCTGCTGGTGATGTTGTCGCCGTAGCGGGCCGAGATCGGGATCGGCACGATCGACGAAAAGCCAAGCTTTGCTGCGAAGGCGCTGTAGTCGGCGACAATGCGGTCGAAAATGTCGGCGCGATAGCCGGCCAGATCGATCTTGTTGACGGCCAGCACGACATGGCGCAGGCCCAAAAGCGAGCAGATCAGCGAATGGCGCCGGGTCTGGACCAGCACGCCCTTGCGCGCGTCGATCAGGATCACGGCGAGATCGGCCCGGGACGCCCCGGTCGCCATGTTGCGCGTATATTGTTCGTGGCCTGGCGTGTCGGCGACGATGAAGGAACGCCGCGGCGTGGTGAAAAACCGGTAGGCGACATCGATGGTGATGCCTTGCTCGCGCTCGGCCTCGAGCCCGTCGAGCAGAAGCGCGAAGTCGATGTGGTCGCCGGTGGTGCCGTGGCGCGCCGAATCCCTGGCCAGGGCGGCCAGCTGATCGTCGGGCACCAGCCGGGAATCGTGCAGCAGGCGTCCGATCAGGGTGGACTTGCCGTCATCCACCGATCCGCAGGTCAGGAAGCGGAGCAGATCCTTGTCCGGCGGTTCGACGGCAGCGCTGTCCATCAGAAATAGCCTTCCCGTTTCTTTTTTTCCATCGAGGCCGCCTCGTCGCCGTCGATCAGGCGCCCCTGGCGTTCCGAAAGGCGCGTCGAGCGCATTTCCGATACGATATCCGGCAAGGTCGCGGCGGCGGATTCGATGGCTCCGGTCAGCGGATAGCAACCGAGGGTGCGAAACCGTACCTCGCGGATTTCCGGCCGCTCGCCGGGCTCGAGCGGCAGGCGGTCGTCGTCGACCATGATCCAGGCGCCGTCGCGCCGCACCACCGCGCGTGGTTTGGCGAAGTAGAGCGGTACTACGGGAATGTCTTGCAGCAGGATGTAGTGCCAGATGTCGAGTTCGGTCCAGTTCGAAAGCGGGAATACGCGGATGGTCTCGCCGGGCCTGATCCGGCTGTTGTACAGGTTCCACAGTTCCGGACGCTGGTTGCGCGGGTCCCAGACATGCCCCGGCGCGCGGAAGGAAAAAATCCGTTCCTTGGCGCGGCTTCTTTCCTCGTCGCGGCGGGCGCCGCCGAAGGCCGCGTCGAAGCCGTGAAGGTCCAGCGCCTGCTTGAGGGCTTCGGTTTTCATCACCTGGGTATGAACCGAAGAGCCCGACGCGATCGGCCCGATGCCGCGCGCCAGGCCGTCCTGGTTGACGTGAACCAGCAGGTCGATTCCGAGCCGGCGGGCGGTCTGGTCGCGAAACGCAATCATCTCGCGGAATTTCCAGGTGGTGTCGATGTGCAGCAGCGGAAACGGCAGCCGGGCGGGGTGGCAGGCCTTGATCGCCAGATGCAGCATGACGCTGGAATCCTTGCCGATCGAATACAGCATCACCGGCTTCTTGAACTCGGCAATCACCTCGCGCATGATCTCGATGGACTCGGCCTCCAGGCTCCTGAGGTGCTTTGGCAGCGGGCGTTGCGTCTGCCCGGTCCGCGATGCCGTTGTGTCCATTGCATCATGTCTCCAGCCACAGGGTCTTCGATCCGCACGAAACGTGTCCGGATCGGCTCGCGGCATCTCGGCCGTGTCATGCGAATCCCGCCGGGAAGTGTGACATATTCCTTCCCGCTGGTGCAGCGATAGTTGAGCCTGGCGGAATGGCCGGCGCAGCCATGCCGCCATTCGGCAGCACGCCATCGCGCAGCTCGCGTGCTCCGATCCTTGCGGCCATTTCCGTGCTGCCAGAGCCCCGGCTTTGCGCTAGGGTCTGCCGAGCGACACTGGCGCAGGTTCAACCATGCAGATCAGACCGAACGACGACGTGCTGCTCATCATTGACGTGCAGAACGATTTTTGCAGCGGCGGCGCGCTGGCGGTCGCCGACGGCGAGGCCGTGGTGCCGGTCATCAACCGCCTCACCGAGCGCTTCGACCATGTCCTGCTGACCCAGGATTGGCATCCGCCGGGCCACGGATCCTTTGCCTCCTCGCATCCGGGGTCGGCGCCCTTCGATGTGATCGCCATGTCCTATGGAGAGCAAACCCTGTGGCCGGACCATTGCCTGCAGGGCGCCCCCGGCGCGGCCTTTCATCCGCAATTGGCGACCACGCGGGCCGAGCTGGTGATCCGCAAGGGTTTCCGCCCCGAAATCGATTCCTACTCGGCATTTTATGAAAACGATCGGCGTACGCCGACCGGGCTGGCAGGCTATCTGCGTGAACGCCGCCTGCGGCGGATCTTCCTGGCGGGCCTCGCCACCGATTTTTGCGTGTATTATTCCGCGGTGGACGCGCGCCGGCTCGGCTTTGAAGCGGTGCTGATCGAACCGGGATGCCGGGCGATCGATCTGGCCGGCTCGCTCGATGCCGCCTGGGCCGGAATGGCCGCAGCCGGCGTGCAGCGCGTCGGCGATATCGGCTGACGATTAACTGGCCTCACGCGGTCCGCGATGTCCGGTGCGGCATGCCGCCGGCCGCGACGATCTCGGCGCTCAATTGCTCGATGGTGGTGCGGTGGCGCATCGCGGTCTGCCGGATCAGGGAAAAGGCGTCCGCCTCGGACAGGTCGTGCCCGCGCATCATCTGCAGCACCGCGGCGAACACCACGCGCCGGGAACGAATGCGATCTTCCAGTCTTTCGAGGTGGGCGGCTTCGTCCAGTCGTCGCTGCGCGCAATCGAGCGCCACTACCAGCGCGGTATAGAGTCCGGCCGAGCGCAGGGGCTTGATCAGGAAGGATGCCGGCTTGAGGTCGAGCAGCCATTTCAACCGGCTCGGCGTCTCGGTTCCGATCAGCGCGATGATCGGCGCGTCGACCTTCCACAGCGCCCTGGAATCGGACTTGATCGGAACGCTGTCGGCATCCAGCACGATGACGTCGACCGGTTCGCCCGGCGGCGGCGAAACCGCCGCCGGATCATGTGCCGTGACGGTCATGCCGAGGCGATCGAACTGGCGGCGCAGCATCGCGATTTCGCGTTCGTCTCTCATGATCATGAGAGCGCGGCGGCCGCGGACGGAAAAAGGCGATGGCCTGGTCATTTCACGAGACGCAAATGGGTTGGCCGCTTGGCCGCGGCATCATTGCTCTTTTCAAGCCGCGTGCCAACCGCCGCCAGATCGAGCCGGGAAAGATAGGGATCGGGGCGTTCGGGCGCGTCGGCTTCCCAGAAGATCTTGAACTGGCATCCCGGCACCACCCGCGCCAGGCGCGGCGTCAGGAAGCAGTGATTGTTGTCGGGATCGACCCAGACCGGGCCCTGCGGCGAGTCATAGCGATGGTTGGCGGCGGCGCGCCGTACCGCGGCGACGTCGGCCGACCCGGCGCGGCGGATGGCGCGGGCCAGCAGCATGACACAGACATAGGTCGACTGCCCGTCGACCGAGGGATTGCTGTCGGCGCCGTGGCGGGCCTTCCACCGCGCGACAAAGGCGCGGTTCTCCGCTCCTGCGATGCTCTCGAAATAGGCCGATGAGGTGATGCATCCGGCCGAGGCCGCCGATCCGATCAGCTTGAGTTCGGGCTCGCACAGGCTGCAGCTCAGCATCGGTATCGTGAGGCCTGCGCGTGTCGTCGCCTCGTGCAGCACCCGGACGAAGGCATAGCTGGATTCTCCGACCAGGGTGTTGAATACCACCGGCGGCCTTCGGTCGATCACTTCCCTGACGATGTGGTCGATCGCGGTCTCGCCAAGCTCCAGCAGGCGCTCGGCGAGGACGCGGCCGCCGGCGCTGGTGACGATTTCGCGGATCACCCGATTGGTTTCCCAGGTCCAGACGTAATTGGATCCGATGCAAAACACGTCGCTGGAGATATGATCCAGCATGTGGCGCACCAGCGGCACCACGGTGTGATTGGGCGCGGCGCCGACATAGATCACATTCTCGCTGCTTTCGAATCCCTCATATCGCGCCGGATGCCAGAGCAGCCGCTCGGTGCGTTCGACGATCGGAATCACCTGCTTGCGCGAGGCCGAGGTATAGCAGCCGACGATATGATCGACCCGCTCCTCGCGAATGAGGTCGTCGCATGCGGTGTGGTAGGCGGCGACGACGCCGCGCGGGTCGCGCAGACACGGCGCAAAGCCGAAATCGAACTCGGGGCTGCGGTTGATTTCGTCGATCGCCATCAACGCGCTCTTTTGCATCTCTCCCGCCATCATGGCGTAGGGCCCCGACTGGGAAAATACGAGGCCGAGAGGGATCGATGGCTTTTTCATGCGGAGTTCCGAAGCAGGCGTGGCAATGATTTCATCGCAACGACGGCAATCTGTCACCTCATTATTTCAAACGGGACAGAACGCGCTGCGCGAGTTTTGTGCCGACGCGCATAAAAAAGGTGCCGACTTCGCATTGACAAGCAAGGTGACGCTAAGACACTATGACATGGTACGTGGATACGTGCATGACGAAAGAGTTCTCGCGCAGCCGATGACGCCTGAGTGACGATCTCCGAGTTTCGTTCTGCAGCCTGAAACGACGCGACCATTGATAGCAGCGGCATTGATGCCATTCGGGGCCTTTTCGGGTCGCGGATGGCTTTTTTCGTTTGTCTTGCGACAGAGGGAAGTGGGTGGAGCATGGCGGTTCGACTTCCGACATTGCAGCAGGTCGACGATCTTGCATCCGGATTCGGTCTCGTTCTCGGCGCTGAGGAGATTGCCGCCTTTCAGCAGGCCTTCAAGGGCCCGCTGACCTCGTACGGCCGGCTCGACGAACTGGTGCCGCCCAGCCTGGCGCCAGTGGCGCCGCGCTCGCCCGGATACCGGCCCTCGGCATCGGAAAACCCCCATGGCGCCTGGTATTGGAAGACCGACATCCGCACCGGCGCGGAGGGACTGCTGAGCGGCAAGCGGGTGGCGATCAAGGACAACATCTGCGTTTCCGGCGTGCCGATGATGAACGGCTCTGCGCTGCTTGAGGGATATGTCCCGGAACTCGACGCCACCGTGGTGACGCGAATTCTCGACGCCGGCGGCATCATCGCCGGCAAGGCGGCCTGCGAGGATCTGTGCTTTTCCGGCGCCAGCCACACCTGCGCCGGCGGCGTGATCCGCAATCCGCACAACACCGCCCACAGCGCCGGCGGCTCGTCGGGCGGCAGCGCCGCACTGGTGGCGGCAGGCGAGGTGCCGATGGCGCTCGGCGGCGACCAGGGCGGCTCGATCCGCACGCCCTCGAGCTGGTGCGGGATCTATGGCCTGAAGCCGACCTGGGGACTGGTCCCCACCACCGGCTCGATGCCGATCAGCTATTCGGTCGATCACTGCGGCCCGATGGGCGCCAGCGTCGAGGACGTCGCCCGGCTCCTGACGGTGATCGCCGGCCATGACGGCTGGGACACCCGAACCATTGCCGCCCGCACCGGCGATTACATGGCGGCGCTCGGCAAGCCGGCAAAGGGATTGCGTGTCGGCATCCTGCGCGAGGGTTTTGCTCATCCCGAAAGCGATCCCGCCGTCGACGCCAAGGTGCGCGCCGCCATCGAGGCGCTGTCGGCATCCGGAATTGAAAGCGCGGAGGTCTCGCTGCCGTGGCATCTCGACGGGCCGCATGTCTGGAGCGGCATCATCCTGGAAGGCGCAGCCGAGATGATGCTGAAGGGATACGGCGTCGGCAACAACGTCCAGGGCTATTATCCGCAGTCGATGCAGGAAGCCTTTGCCCGCGGCATGGGTACCCGGATCAACGACGTCTCGCCGACCGTGAAACTGGTGCTGATGCTCGGCGAATACATGCATCGCAACTATCACGGGCGCTATCATTCCAAGGCGCAGAACCTGCGCGGCCTGCTGCGCCGCGCCTATGACGAGGCGCTGCAAAAGTTCGACGTGCTGGCGATGCCGACGATACCGTTCACCGCGACGCCGATTCCGCCGGCCGACGCGCCGCTCGGCACCATGATCGATACCGCGCTCAACATGCAGGCCAACACCTGTTCGTTCGACGTCTCCGGGCATCCCGCCTTCACCGTGCCATGCGGCCGCGTCAACGGCCTGCCGGTCGGCCTGATGCTGGTCGGGCGCCATTTCGAGGAGACCACTTTGATCAGGCTGGCTTCGGCGTTCGAGGCCGGCGGCGACTGGAAGCTGAACTAGAGACCGGGACGACGATCGATGCCGGCGCGCGATCTGCATGCTTGCGACCGGCCCGACGCCCGACCACGGATCCGCCCCTTTGACGTCTGAGGATATTGCGATGAACAGCGACCCCTGGCTCACGACCTCGATCATGGCGAAGCGCGGCCTTGCCAAGGGACAGGCCGGGCAGCACCACCAGCTCAGCATTGCGGCGCAAGGCGACTTTCACTACGTCTACGGCCCCTATGCCAGGCCGGTCCTCACCATCGATCCCGGCGACGTCGTCGTGGTGGAAACCGAGGATGCCTTCGGCGGCGTCATCACCAGCGAGCAGGACAGTCCGACCGCCAAACTGCAGTTTCCGTTCCTCAATCCGCAGTGCGGCCCGATCGCGGTCAACGGCGCGGCGAAGGGTGACTGCCTGGCGGTCCACATCCATGCGGTGGAGACCAGGGGTGCGCAGCCGGCCGGAACGACCTGCATCATCCCGGAGTTCGGCGGCCTGGTCGGAACCGCCTCGACCGCGATGCTCAATGCGCCGCTGCCGGAGCGGGTCAGGAAGATGCACGTCGACAAGGACGGCGTGCGCTGGAGCGACAAGATCGTGCTGCCCTACGAGCCGTTCATCGGCACCATCGGCGTTTCGCCGGAGATCGAGGCGATCTCCTCGCTGCAGCCCGACTACCATGGCGGCAACATGGATCTGCCCGATGTGGCGCCGGGCGCCATCCTGTATTTCCCGGTGCATTCCAAGGGCGGACTGCTCTATGTCGGCGATTGCCATGCCGCGCAGGGCGACGGCGAACTTTCAGGAGTGGCGATCGAACAGCGCGCCACCGTCACCCTCCAGATCGACCTCATCAAGAACTGGAGCTTTGCCTGGCCGCGGCTGGAGACCGAGAAATTCCTGATGACCATCGGCAGCGCCCGGCCGCTGGAGGATGCGGCACGGATCGCCTATCGCGAACTGGTGCGCTGGATGAGCGCGGACTACGGATTTGACGAGATCGACGCCTACATGCTGCTCAGTCAGGCCGGCCGGATCCGGCTCGGCAACATGGTCGATCCGAAATATACCATGGGTGCGTCGATTTTGAAAAAGTACCTGACCTGAAAGCGCGTCGGCAACAACCGGAGGAGTACGGCAATGAGAGTCAATCGCAGAAAATTCCTACAGGGCACGGCCGCGGCGGCCGCCGCCGGCGCATTTTCCGGCCCCGCCTTTGCCGACGATCCGATCGGCGTGGCCAGCATCCACGATCTGTCGGGCGGGCTCGACATCTACGGCAAGCCGATGGTCGATGCCCTGACGCTGGCCGTCGAGGAGGCCAATGCCGCCGGCGGCCTGCTTGGGCGGCAGATCAAGCTGATCAACTACGATACCCAGTCCAACATGCAGCTCTACACCCAGTTTGCGCAGCAGGCGGCGTTGAAGGACAAGGTCGCCGTCGTGCATGGCGGCATCACCTCGGCTTCCCGCGAGGTGATCCGCCCGGTGCTCGACCGCTTCAAGACGCTGTACTTCTACAATACGCAGTATGAAGGCGGCGTCTGCGACCGCGACCAGTTCGATACCGGCGTGACCCCGGCGCAGACCGTGGAAAAGCTGGTGCCCTACGCCATGAAGAAGTGGGGCAAGAAGGTCTATGTGATCGCCGCCGACTACAATTACGGCCAGATCACCTCGCAATGGGTCAAGAAATACGTCACCGAGAACGGCGGCGAAGTCGCCTCGATCGACTTCTTCCCGCTCGACGTCACCAATTTCGGCTCGACCATCTCGAAAATCCAGGCCGCCAAGCCGGATTTCGTATGGTCGGCGCTGGTCGGCGGCGCGCATATCTCGTTCTACCGGCAGTGGGCCGCGGCGGGCATGCGCAAGAGCATTCCGATGGCGTCGACCACTTTCGCGGTCGGCAACGAGCACATCGTGCTGTCGCCCGAGGAATGCAACGGCATGCTGGTGTGCTACAACTACTTCCAGGATCTGAAGAACAAGACCAACGAGGCCTTCGTTGCCGCATTCCACAAGCGGTTCGGCGCGGATTATCCCAACGTCACCGAACTGGCGATGGGAACCTATCAGGGCTTCCGGCTGTGGGCCGAGGGCGTCAAGAAAGCCGGCAGCGTCGACCGCATGAAGGTAATCGAGGCGCTGGAGACCGGCATCAGCATCGATGCGCCGTCGGGCAGGGTCACGATCGATCCTCCGACCCATCATTGCATCCTCGACGTCCACATCGCCGAGGTCAACGACAAGAAGCTCAATGTGCTCGAGGACTTCTCCCAGCAGAAGCCGTCGGATACCGCCGCGGTATGCGATCTGATCAAGAACCCCAACGACAACCAGCAATACGTCATCAAGATCTGAGGACGGTTCGCCGTCGGATTTATCGAGGAAAGGTCAACGTGGATCTCATTGTTCTGCTGGCGATCCAGGTGATTTACGCCATTGCCAGCCTGGCGCTGATCAGCGTCGGGCTGGCAATCATCTTCGGCATGATGCGGGTCATCAATCTCGCACATGGGGAATTTCTCATGCTCGGCGGCTATGCCGCGATCGTGGCGACCAGCCACGGCGTCAGCATCTGGATCGCGATGCTGGTGGTGGCGCCGGTCGTGGTCGGAATCATCGGGGTGATCGTCGAGCGCACCATCATCCGCTTCCTGTACGGCCGCATGATCGATACCATGCTGGCGACCTGGGGCCTCAGTCTGTTCCTGGTCGGGCTGACCACGGCGGTGTTCGGCAACACCACGGTCGGCATCTCGGCGCCGCTCGGCAGCTTCCAGATCGGCGCCTATCGCACCAGCGGATACACGCTGTTCGTGATCGCCGTGGCGTTGGTGTTGCTCGGCGGCATCTTCGCGGTGCTGCGCTGGACCCGGCTCGGCCTGATTGCCCGCGGCACCATGCAGAACGCCAACATGGCGGCAGCCCTTGGCGTCAATCCGCCACGGGTCTATGCCGTCACCTTCGGCATCGGGGCGGCCCTGTCGGGCCTTGCCGGCGCGGTGCTGGCGCCGGTCTCCGGCGTGTTTCCCACCATCGGCGTCGCCTATGTCGCCAAATCCTTCATCACCGTGATCGGCGGGGGTGCGGCCATTCTCACCGGGACGGTTTCCGCCTCCGCGCTGTTCGGCACCATCAACCAGATCGCCACCTTTGCCACCACGCCGGTGTTCGGCGAGGTGGCGCTGCTGGCGACCGCGATCGTGCTGATCCGCCTGCTGCCGCAGGGCATCACCGGCCGCTTCTTCCGGAGAGGTCTGTGAACGCCAGGGCTCGCAACCTTCTCGGCCTTGCGCTGGTCGGCCTGGTCGGGGCGGGCTTCCTGATCCTGACGCCGCGCTTCGCCGAACTCGATACCGTGCTCGACCTCACGGTCTACATGATCATGGCGATCCTGGCGCTCAGCCTGGCGCTGGTCTGGGGTTACGGCGGCATTCTCTGCTTCGGCCAGTCGGCGTTCTTCGGGCTTGGCGCCTACACCTACGCCATCGCCATGTTCAATTTCGGCGAGAGCACCATCCCGCTGCTGCTGGCGATCGCGCTGCCGGCGGCGTTCGCCGCACTGCTCGGCTATTTCATGTTCTATGGCCGGATCAGCGACGTCTATCTCGGGGTCATTACCCTGACGGTGACGCTGATCCTGTTCAATTCGGTCAATTCCACCGCCGGTCCGGAATTCCACATCGGCGTCGCGCGGCTGGGCGGCTTCAACGGCATCCCGGGAATCCCGCCGCTCAACATTCCCGGCAACAAGGCCGCGGTGATCGATCTCGAAGGCATGTTCTATCTGTCGACCGCGGCATTGCTGGTGACCTATTTCGGGCTGCGCCTGCTGCTGGCGAGCCGGTTCGGCCGCATCATTGTCGGCATCCGGGAAAACGAACGCCGCGCCGAGCTGTTGGGATACGATCCCAGGGCCTACAAGCTCGCCACCTTCACCATCGGCGGCGCGCTCGCCGGTTTTGCCGGATGCCTGTTCGCCAATTGGGGAAACTTCGTCAGCCCGACCATTTTCGGACTGGCGCAGTCTGCGCAGATCATCATCTGGGTCATTGTCGGCGGCCGCGGCACGCTGATCGGTCCGATCGTCGGCTGCATCGGCGTGCAATGGCTCAGCGCGGCGCTGGGAGCCAACCAGCCCAGCGGTTCGGATTGGTGGACCAGGGTGCTGGCCAATGCGCCGCTGATCCTCGGAATCATCCTGATCGCGTTCGTGCTGCTGGTGCCCAGGGGATTGGTGCCGACGCTCGGCGATCTCGGGCATTGGCTGCTGCGCGCGCGGGCGCGGCGGGTGGCGACGGGCCTCAGGCCGAAGCAGGCGGAGGAGGGCTGATGGCTGCACCGCTTCTCGAAACCCGCGATCTCAGCATGCATTTCGGCGGCGTCCAGGCGGTGCGCAATGTCAACTTCGCGCTCGCCGAAGGCGAACTGCGCTGCCTGATCGGTCCCAACGGCGCCGGAAAAAGCACGTTCTTCAAGATGCTCACCGGCCAGCTGGTGCCGAGCCGGGGGCAGGTGCTGTTCCGCGGGACGGATATTTCCCACGCCCACGCCCATCAGATCGCGCGGCTCGGCATCGGCATCAAGACCCAGGTGCCCAACGTGTTCGACGGCCTGAGCGTGCGCGAGAATATCTGGCTGGCGGCGAGCCGCATCCATTCCGGCGAGCGCGCCAATTCCGTGGTCGACGAGATGCTCGAGCGTGTCGGCCTGACCGGCGCGGCCGGGCGCCTGGTCGGCCAGCTCGCCCACGGCCAGCGGCAATGGGTCGAGCTCGGAATCGTGCTGTCGACCGACCCCCGGCTGATCCTGCTCGATGAACCGGCGGCCGGCATGACCCACGAGGAGGTGCACAAGACGGCCGAGCTGGTGCGCGAGATCAATCGCAGCAAGGCGCTGATCGTCGTCGAGCACGACATGCAGTTCATCCGCATGATCGCCAACAAGGTGACGGTGTTCAACCAGGGCGCGGTGCTGGTGGAGGATGCCGTGGAGAACATCCTGCGCAACCCGCTGGTGCGCGACATCTATCTGGGCAAGCAGGCCGCCGCATGATGCTCACTGTCCAGGCGCTGCGCACCGGCTACGGCCGCATTCCAATCCTCAACGGGATCAGCTTTGCCGTCAACCAGGGCGAGTTCATCGGAATTCTCGGCCATAACGGCATGGGCAAGACCACCTTGCTCAAGGCGCTGATGGGCTTTCTGCCGGCGACCGGCGGGTTGGTCCGGTTCGACGGCGACGACGTGACCGCGGCCGAGCCCTACCGCCGGGCGCGGCTCGGGATGGGTTACGTGCCGCAGGGTCGCGAGATCTTTCCCGGGCTTTCGGTTTACGACAATCTGCGGATGGGCTGCAGCAAGCAGGCCGGCGCCGAGCGTGATACCATCGCCGCGGTGCTGGAGGAGTTTCCGCGCCTCGAGCCGCTGCTCGATCGCCCCGGCGGCGCGCTGTCCGGCGGCGAGCAGCAGCTGCTGGCGATGGCGCGCTGCCTGTGCGGCAAGCCGCGCCTGATCCTGCTCGACGAGCCGACCGAGGGGATCCAGCCTTCGATCATCGACGAGATCGTGGTGATCCTGCAACGGCTGCGCGACAACAGCGGACTCACCATGATCCTGGTCGAACAGAATCTCGACTTCATCGCTGCGCTTTCACAGCGGATTCTCATCATCCAGAAGGGCACGATCACCCGCGAAGTGCAGCCGCACCAGCTCGCCGATGCGAGTCTGGTCGGAGAGTTCATCGGAATCACCACATAGGCCCGGGACAGCGGGCGACGACAAAGGGGAGACCAGACCATGGCCGTCAGAAGACCCACGCTCGATCAATTGCGCGACGTCGCCGAAGACCTCGGCATGGATATGGGTGAAGAGGAGCTCAAATCCTACGACGCCCTGATGCAGGCCAATTACGCCGCCTACGACCTGGTCGATGCGATGCCGGATTACGTTCCGGCCGTGAGCTATCCGCGAACGCCGGGCTACCGTCCCGAGGGCGAGGAAAACAAGTACAATGCCTGGTACGTCAAGACCACGATCAAGGGCGCAGCAAGCGGCAAGCTCGCCGGCAAGACCGTGGCGCTGAAGGACAATATCAGCCTGGCCGGCGTGCCGATGATGAACGGCGCCTCGACCCTCGAAGGCTATACGCCCGATATCGATGCCACCATCGTCACCCGCATCCTCGACGCCGGCGGCACCATCGTCGGCAAGACCCACTGCGAGTATTTCTGTTTTTCCGGCGGCAGCCACACCAACGCGACCGGTCCGGTGCATAATCCGCACCGCATGGGCTATTCGTCGGGCGGTTCGTCTTCGGGCAGCGGCGTCGTGGTGGCGACGGGTGAGGCGGACATGGCGATCGGCGGCGACCAGGGCGGATCGATCCGCATCCCGGCCTCGTTCTGCGGCATCTACGGCATGAAGGGAACCCACGGCCTGGTTCCCTATACCGGGGTGATGCCGATCGAGATCACCCTCGATCATACCGGACCGATGACCCGCAATGTACGCGACAACGCGCTGCTGCTCGAGGTGCTGGCCGGCGCCGACGGCCTCGATCCGCGGCAGATTGCGCCCAAGGTCGCCAACTACACCGAGGCGCTGGGAGGCGGCGTCAAGGGATTGCGGATCGGCATCGTCAGGGAAGGTTTCGGGCTTGCGAGCTCCGAACCCGATGTCGATGCCAAGGTGATGGCGGGCGCCGAGCGCTTCAGGAAGCTCGGCGCGGTCGTCGACGAGATCTCGGTGCCGATGCATCTGGTGGCGCCGGCGATCTGGCTGCCGATCGCCGCCGAAGGCGGCACCGAGTTCATGATGAAGGGCAACGGAATGGGGACCAACTGGCGCGGTCTCTACAATACCTCGCTGCTCGATGCCCATTCCGCCTGGCATCATCGCGCCGACGAACTGTCCGACAGCCTCAAGATCACCATGCTGCTCGGTCAATATTTCACCAAGCACTATCGCGGGCACTTTTACGCCAAGGCGCAGAACCTCAATCGCAAACTGCGCGCCGCCTATGATGCGGCGCTCGGCAATTACGATCTGCTGCTGATGCCGACCTTGCCGATGAAGGCAACCCCGCTGCCGCCGCCAGATGCGCCGCGCGAACTCTACATCCAGCGTGCCTTCGAGATGGTGCCCAATACGGCGCCGTTCAACGCCACCGGACATCCGGCGATGACGCTGCCCTGCGGCATGAGCGACGGGCTGCCGATCGGGCTGATGCTGATCGGCAAGTATTACGACGAGTCGGTCATCTACCGGGCTGCGGCGGCCTTCGAGGACGCGGGCGACTGGACCAGGATGTAAGTCGGCAAAGCGGCCGAACCGTGCAGGGGGAAGCCGCTTCATCATCACAACGGAGGCCAAGATGGATCTCGGACTGAAGGGTAAGAACGTGCTGGTGACCGGAGCAAGCAAGGGCATCGGCCTTGCGGTCGCCGAACTGTTTGCGGCCGAGGGCGCCAATGTCGCTATCTGCGCGCGCAATGCCGCCGACGTCGACAAGGTGGTGAAGGACCTCGCCGCCAAGGGGGTCAGGTCATGGGGTGGCGCGATCGACGTCGCCGACGCCGCCGCGCTCAAGCATTGGGTCGAGGGCGCGGCCGCCGAACTCGGCGGCATCGACGCGATCGTCTGCAATGTCAGCGCGCTGGCGGTCGGCGATACGCCAGAGACCTGGGAGAAGTCGTTTCGCACCGACATGATGCATACGGTCAATTCCGTCGCCGCGGCGGTTCCCTATCTGGAGAAATCCGGATCCGCCTCGATCGTGATCATCTCCAGCGTCTCGGGCTTCGAGGTCGATTTCGCCGCGGGCTCCTACGGCGCCTTCAAGGCGGCGCTGATCCACTACGCCAAGGGGCTCAGCAGCCAGCTGATCGGCAAGGGCATCCGCGTCAACGCGGTATCGCCGGGCAATACCTATTTCGAGGGCGGCATCTGGCAGAATATCGAGCGCGGGATGCCCGATCTCTACAAGACCGCGATGTCGCTGAATCCGACCGGACGGATGGGCACGGCGCAGGAAGTCGCCGCAGGTGTCGTGTTCCTGGCAAGCCCGGTGGCGAGCCGGATCTCCGGCACCAACCTCGTGATCGATGGCGCGCTCACCAAGGCGGTCTGACGAAGCGAGATCATTTCTCAAGGATCGTCCGAACCTGGCCGATCGCGACGGCGTCGCCCTCCCGGCAAGACAGATGGATCACGGATGAACAGCAAGATAGGGCGGCGCCACTTTCTCGGCACATTGGCGCTGGTGGGGGCGGCCGCGGCGGCGCAGCGAACCGCGTCGATCAGTTCGGCTGAAGCCGCCGCGAACCCGAGCGACGGCATCACCGCGGCATCGGCCAGTGAGCTGGCTGCGGCCATCCGGTCGAAGCAATTCAGCTCGCGGGAAGTCGTCGAAGCGCATCTGCAGCGGATCGCCACGGTCAATCCAAAACTCAATGCTGTGGTGCAGCTGACCGCCGATTCCGCCCGGAAAGAAGCCGATGAAGCCGATGCCGCGCTCGCCCGCGGCGACATCAAGGGCCCGCTGCATGGCGTTCCCCTCACCATCAAGGATACGCTGGAAACCGCCGGCGTCATCTGCACCGGCGGCACCAAGGGCCGGGCCAATTTCGTCCCCAAGGCCGACGCCACCGCGGTGGCGCGGCTGCGCGCCGCGGGCGGCGTTGTTCTCGGCAAGACCAACGTGCCCGAACTCGCCGGCGCGGCCGAGACCGACAATCTGGTCTACGGGCGGACCAATAATCCCTACGATCTCACCCGCACGCCGGGCGGCAGCAGCGGCGGCGAGGCGGCGATCATTGCCGCCGGTGGTTCGCCGCTCGGCCTCGGCACCGACGCCGGCGGCAGCATCCGCATCCCGGCGCATTATTGCAGGCTGGCGGCGATCAAGCCGACTGCGGGCCGGGTGCCGCGGACCGGACAATTTCTGTTGCCGCTGGGCGCGCGCAATCCGGTGTTTCACGACAGCCTGATCGCGCGAAAGGTGGAAGATCTGGCGCTGGCGCTGCCGATCGTCGGCGGTCCGGATTTCCGCGATCACGCGATCGTCGGCATGCCGCTCGGCGATCCGGCCGGCGTGGCGCTGCGCGATTTGAAGGTGGCGGTTTTCGACGACGATGGCGTGGCCACGCCGACCCGGGAAATCAAGGCCGCGGTCCGCGACGCCGCCAGGGCGTTGGCGGATGCGGGCGTCAAGGTCGAGGAAAACCGGCCGCCGGACGCGGCAAAGCCTGGCACCGTCTATTCCGACATCAGCCGCGGCGACGGCGGCGCCGGCACAAGGGCGTTCCTCAAGAGCATCGGGACCGACCAGATCTCGCCGCTGTTCGAGCGGGCGCTGACGGTCGCGGTGGCGCCGGCGATGCCCAACACCACCGAGGCGCTGGCCGCGTTCGCCAGATGGGACCTGTTTCGCAATTCGATGCTGCGTTTCATCGAAGACTACGATGCCTTGCTGTCGCCGGTCATGCCTTATCCGGCGCTGCTGCATGGCACCAGCTTCGACGACGATAGAAGAATCGGATTCGGTTACGCGCAGATGCACAACCTCACCGGCTGGCCCGCCGCAACGGTGCGCGTCGGCACCTCGCCGGAGGGGCTGCCGATCGGCGTCCAGGTGGCGGCGCGGCCGTGGCGCGAGGACGTCGCGCTGGCGCTGGTGCAGCATCTCGAACGGACTTTTGGCGGCTGGAAAATGCCGCCGAAGGTCTGAGGCGCGCGGGCCGCCTGGCGCCCGCGAGGGGCAGGGGAAGAAGCAACGCCGCGGTCCCCGGTTGCCGCGGATTTATGGCTCCCAGCAGGCGCCCCTGACTATATTTAAGGCCAGCGGCGCTGACCTTGCTTGATATCGCTCAATACCCGCCCGACCGCAGGTGCTAACCTTCAATAAATCAATCGGTTAGCGGAGAATACCTTGCAGAGGCCAGTTGAAAAGGTTGGCGAGAAATCGAACAACAGCGCGCCGGCGGACCAAGATGCCGCGCTTCAATCGGAAAATCCTCCTCCGGCCGTCGTTCCCGGCAATCTACCGGCAACGGTGCCATTCGGGCACGTCCGCAGCCGGCGGCGGCTGCGATTCTCGGTCGGGCTGGTCGCGGTGCTTCTGGCCGCGGGCGGCGGCGGCTTCCTCTGGTGGAAACACCTGCAGTCGCAACTCCCCGCCGGCATCAGTTACGGCAACGGCCGGCTGGAGGCCGACGAGATCGACATCGACACCAAATTTCCGGGCCGGATCGCTGAGCTGAGTGCCGATATCGGCGATATGGTCAGCGCCGGGCAGGTGGTTGCCCGCATGGATACCAGGGATCTCCAGGAATCGCTGCGAAAGTCCGAGGCCCAGGTCAAGCAGGCGCAGCGCGCGATCGAGGAGGCCAAGGCCAATCTGGAACAGCAACGTACCCAGCAGATATTGGCCGCGCAGGAGCTGGATCGCACCCAGGCGCTGTTGCAAAACGGCTGGGCCACCAAGGAACTGTTCGACCAGCGCAAGCAGGCCCTGGATGGCGCCAATGCCGGATTGAGCGCGGCAACCAACAGGGTTGCGGAGGCCGAACGCGCGCTGGAAGCATCCGAACACGACGTCGGACTCTACACCGTCAATATCAAGGACAATGATCTGGTGGCCCCGCGCGACGGGCGAATCCAATATCGCGTCGCCAACATCGGCGAGGTGCTGCCGGCCGGCGGCAAGGTGTTTACGATGCTGGATATCTCGTATGTCTACATGGACATCTACCTGCCGGCACCGGAATCCGGCAGGATCAAGGTCGGCACCGAAGGCCGGATTGTGCTCGACGCCTACCCGAACAACCCGATACCGGCAAAGGTCTCCTTCCTCGCCAGCCAGGCGCAGTTTACGCCGAAGACCGTGGAGACCCAGGACGAGCGCGACAAGCTGATGTTCCGCATCCGCGTCCGGATCGATCCCGATCGTTCGCGCGATCATGCCGCTTCGGTGCGCAGCGGATTGCCCGGGGTCGCCTATCTGCGCGCCGACCCCACTGTCGCCTGGCCGAAAAAACTGCTGGGCTCGCCATGAGCCCGCGGGGCCGACCGGTTGCCGTCCTCGATCATCTTACGCAGAAATACGGCAAGGTCATCGCGCTGGATCAGGTCTCGATCGCGATACCGGCCGATTGCATGGTCGGACTGATCGGCCCTGACGGCGTCGGTAAATCCACCCTTCTCGGCATCATCGCCGGCGCGCGTCAGAACCAGTCCGGCAGCGCCATGGTGCTGGATGGCGATATCTCCGACACGCGGCACCGGGCATCGGTATGTCCGCGGATCGCCTACATGCCGCAGGGGCTGGGCAAGAACCTCTATCCCGACCTCAGCGTCCGCGAGAATATCGAGTTTTTCAGCCGCCTGTTCGGACAATCCCGCGACGAGCGCAGATGGCGAATTGCGGAACTGCTGGACAGCACCGGACTGGCGCCGTTCGAAGGCCGGCCGGCGAAAAAACTGTCGGGCGGGATGCGCCAGAAGCTCGGCCTGTGCTGTTCGCTGATCCATGATCCCGATCTCCTGATTCTCGACGAACCCACCACCGGCGTCGATCCCTTGTCGCGACGCCAGTTCTGGGAGTTGATCGAGCGCATCCGCGCACGGCGTCCGGGCATGAGCGTGATCGTGGCGACCGCCTATATGGAAGAGGCCGAACGGTTCGACTGGCTGGCGGCCATGAACGACGGAAAGGTTCTGGCGACGGGATCGCCGGCCGAACTCAAGGCCGCGGCTTCCGCCAGGACGGTCGAGGAGGCGTTCATCGCGCTGCTTCCGGAACTGCAGCGCGGCGATCACCACGCCCTCGAGATACCGCCGCGCCGGATCTTCGACAGCGCGCCGATCATCTCGGCGCACGACCTGACCTGCCGGTTCGGCGATTTCACCGCCGTCGACCGGGTCAACTTCACCATCGAGCGCGGCGAGATCTTCGGCTTTCTCGGCTCCAACGGCTGCGGCAAGTCCACCACCATGAAGATGCTGACCGGCCTGCTGCCGCCGACCGCGGGCGAGGCGCTGTTGTTCGGAAAGCCGCTCGAGGCCGGCGACATGAGTTCGCGCTACCGCGTCGGCTACATGTCGCAGTCGTTCTCGCTCTATACCGAGCTCACGGTGCGGCAGAATCTCGAGCTTCACGCACGGATTTTCCATCTGCCGGCCGCCAAGGCGACGCAGCGCATCGCCGAACTGGTCGGGCAGTTCGGTCTCGATGAATACCTCGACCAGCGCACCCTCGACCTGCCGCTGGGAATCCGTCAGCGGCTGTCCTTGGCGATCGCCATCGTGCACCAGCCAGAGATCCTCATCCTCGACGAGCCGACGTCGGGCGTCGATCCCCTGGCGCGGGACAGCTTCTGGGAGGCGCTGATCGATCTTTCGCGCAACCAGGGTGTGACGATCTTCATCTCGACCCACTTCATGAACGAGGCCGAGCGCTGCGACCGGATATCGCTGATGGATTCCGGCCGCGTGCTGGCGACCGGCACGCCCGCGCAACTGGTCAGGGCCCGCGGCGCTGCCACGCTCGAAGACGCCTTCATCAGCTATCTCGAAGAAGCGACGGGAAGCCAGGCCGCCGTCATCGATCAACCCGCCGCCGAACCCGTTCCCGCCGTCGCGCCGCCGCAAACGCCGAAGCGCGAGCGAGCGCTGTTCAGCCTGCAGCGCCTGCTGGCCTGCAGCATCCGCGAGGCGCTGGAGCTGCTGCGCGATCCGATCAGGCTGGGGTTCAGCCTGCTCGGTACCACGCTGCTGATGCTGGTGTTCGGCTTCGGGGTTTCCACCGACGTCAACAATCTGTCGTTCGCAGTGCTGGATCGCGACCAGAGCCCGGAAAGCCGCGCCTATCTCGAAGAGCTCAGGGGCTCCAGCTACTTCGTGGAGAAGCCCGCGCTGAACAGCTATGCCGATCTCGACAACCGCCTCAAGAGCGGAAGCATTTCGGCCGCGATCGAAATCCCGCCCAATTTCGGCAGCGACATCAAGCGCGGACGGCCCGCTTTCGTCAGCGCCCTGGTCGACGGCGCGATGCCGTTCCGGGCCGAAACCATTCGCGGCTATCTGGTGGGCATGCATCAATTGTACCTGGCCGATCCGGCGGTAAAGACCACGGTGGCTTCCGCATCGCCGCCAGCCGACATCGAGGTCCGGTTCAAGTACAATCAGGATTTCGACAGCATCTATGCGATGGTGCCCGCCGACATGTCGTTGCTGCTCGGGCTGTTTCCGGCGATCCTGATGGCGCTCGCGATCGTGCGGGAGAAGGAACTCGGCTCCATCACCAACCTCTATGTGACGCCGGTGTCCCGGCTGGAATTCCTGCTTGGCAAGCAGCTGCCCTATATCGCGGTTGCGATGGCCAACTTCACCCTGATGCTGCTGCTGGCGCTGTTCGTCTTCCAGGTCCCGCTGAAGGGAAGCTTTCCGACACTGCTGCTCGGCGCGCTGCTCTATGTGACGACCATGACCGGCTATGGCATGCTGATTTCGGCGTTCACCAGCACCCAGATCGCCGCGCTGTTCGGTACTGCGATCCTGACGGTTCTGCCCGCGACGCAGTTTTCCGGCATGATGACGCCGGTGTCCTCGCTGGCGGCCGGCGCCCAGATCATCGGCCGCGGCTTCCCGATGACTTATTTCGTTCCGATCAGCGTCGGCACCTTCACCAAGGGATTGGGCTTTTCGAACCTGGGCGTCGACCTCTTGGCGCTGGCTGCCTTTGTCCCGGTGCTGACGCTGTTGAGCGTCCTGCTGCTTCGCAGGCAGGAGCGCTAGGGCAGGTCATGATGCGGAAGGCGGCAAACATCTATTGGCTGGGCGTCAAGGAACTGCGCAGCTTCCTCGGCGACTACGTGCTGCTGGCGCTGGTAACCTATGCGTTTTCGCTGGCGGTGATCCTGCAGGCGCGCAGCAACTCGCAGGAGCTTCACAACGCCTCGATCGCGGTCGTCGACGAGGACCACTCCGAGCTGTCGCGGCGGATCGCCCACGCATTCTTTCCGCCGCTGTTCCAGTTGCCGAAGGAGATCGCCGAGCGCGACATCATTCCGGCGATGGACGGCGGAAAATTCACCTTCGTGGTCGATATCCCGCCCGACTTCGAGCGCTATGTTCTGGCCGGATACCAGCCCGGGATTCAGATCAACGTCGATGCGACCGCGATGGTGCAGGCCGGGCTTGGTTCCGGCTATGCGCAGCAGATCATCACCACCGAGATCGCGGATTTCCTGTCCCATGCCGAGGGGGTGCCGCTGTCGACGGTCAATCTCGACGTGAGAATTGTCTTCAACCCGAACCTGACCACGGCCTGGTTCACCAGCGTGATGGCGATCATCAACAATATCACCATGCTGGCCATCATTCTCGCCGGCGCGGCACTGGTCAGGGAGCGCGAGCACGGCACCATGGATCACCTGCTGGTGATGCCGCTGACGCCGTTCGAGATCGCGATGTCCAAGGTCTGGGCCAACGGCCTGGTGATCGCGGTGGCCGTGGGCCTCAGCCTTTATGTCGTGCTGCGCACGCTTCTGGGAATCCCGATCGCCGGCTCGATACCGCTGTTCCTGGTCGGGGTCGTGATCTACCTGTTCTTCGCCACCGCGATCGGTATCTTTCTGGGCACGGTGGCGCGCTCGATGCCGCAGCTCGGCCTGCTCTACATGCTGGTGTTCCTGCCCATGAACATGCTGTCGGGCAGCAATACGCCGCTCGAGAGCATGCCGGTCTGGCTTGCCACGGCGATGCAGGTGTCGCCATCGACGCATTTCGTGGCGTTCGCCCAGGCCATTCTCTACCGCGGTGCCGGGCTGGCGGTGGTGTGGCCGCAATTCCTGGCGGTCGCCGGGATCGGGGCCCTGTTCTTCAGCCTGGCTATCATGCGTTTCCGCTCCGTCGTCGCCCAGTCGGCGTGACAGGTGCGAGCCGGGAGCTTGATCGGCTGCAAGGCGGCCGTCGGTAATACGTCAATTGTCAAAATCGCCGCCGTGTGCCATGCCAGCGGCAGGCGGAGGATCGAATGAGATTGCGTGGATCAGTTGTGGCGCTGCTGGCGGTTTGCTGGTCAGCTCCGTTGGCCGTCGCCCAGTCCGGGAGCAATGCCGATGACCGGTTTGTCCCGCGGCTGGCCGATATCATGAGTACGGCCCAGTTGCGGCACATGAAGCTGTGGTTCGCCGGCGCGTCACCCAATTGGGAGCTTGCGGCTTTCGAGCTTCGCCAGCTCAAGGACAGCCTGGTGGAAGCCGCGTCGCTGTATCCGGGCATTCCGGTCAGCAACGTCACCACGATGGCAAGCTCGGTCCAGTCCCTTGCCGAGGCGATCGCCGCAAGGGACAGCCGCCAGTTCGCGACCGCCTATGGCGAACTCACGGTCGGATGCAACGCCTGCCATCAGTCGCTGGGACGTGAATTCATCGTCATGCGGGTCCCCACCGCGTCGCCGTTCAGCGACCAGGTGTTTCCGGCGCAGGGCAAGCCCTAAAGCGGGATGTCATTAGCCTGAATCGATTTGGGATTCCCAAATCAGTGCATTTCTGATTCACCATGCTGGCTGGGCTGGAGGCCAGCATGGATGGGCAAGCCTTATTCTCTGGATCTGCGTAAGCGTGTCGTGGCCGCGATTGAGGGCGGAATGTCACGCAATCGGGCCGCCAAGCAGTTTGGGGTCGCGATCAGCACGGCGATCGGATGGATGCATCGGGTCGAGAAGACCGGTAGCGTTGAGCCCAGCCAGATAGGCGGCTACAAGCCCAAGGCGATTTCGGGCGAGCACGCGCTTTGGCTGTCGCAACGGCTCAAGGCCGGCGATTTCACCATACGCGGTCTCGTTGCCGAGCTTGCCGATCGCGGCTTGAAGGTCGACTACCACTCGGTGTGGAACTTCGTTCACGCCGAGAAGCTCAGCTTCAAAAAAAAGCATGGCGGCTGGCGAACGCGATCGACCAGAGGTCGCGCGGCGGCGGGTCCAGTGGAAGAAATATCAAGGCCGCGTCGATCCTGAGCGGCTCGTCTTCATCGACGAAACCTGGACCAGGACCGATATGGCGCCCCTGCGGGGATGGGCGCCGCGCGGCGACAGACTTCACGCCAAGGTCCCCCACGGACGCTGGAAGACCATGACCTTCCTGGCGGCGCTACGCCACGACCGGATTGATGCGCCATGGTTCATCGAGGGGCCGATCGATGGCGTAAGTTTTCGGACCTACGTCGAGAAGGTCCTTCTGCCCACTCTCAGGCCCGGTGATATCGTCGTCCTGGACAATCTCGGCAGCCACAGAAGCAAAGCCGTGCGCCAGCTCATCCGCTCGGTGGGCGCCAAGCTGTTCTTCCTGCCAAAATACTCGCCCGACCTGAACCCGATCGAGCAGGTGTTTGCCAAGCTCAAGCACCTGCTGCGCAAAGCTTCCGCGCGAACTGTCGACGCCGTATGCGCCGCAATCGGCCACGCACTCGATGCCTTCAGCCCAGAGGAGTGCGCAAACTACCTCAAAAATTCAGGCTATCGAACTTAATCCCATCATGCTTTAGCGGGGCGCTTCAAGTTCGAAACTTTCGTCGCGATCAAACAAAAATTGTCATTCCCCAATGTCCGATCGCACATCTGGGGGCGCGCGCCTGCGCGGGCGCGGAATGACAGGGATAGATGGTAGGATCGGTTTCAGGGGAATCGCTGTAGCAGCTCACGCCGCGGCGCATCCCTGCCGCCAGCCGCTACTTCTTCTTCATGTCGATGATGAACGCCGCGATATCCTGGGCATCGCTGCGGTTGAGCGGCAGGTTCGGCATCGTCGCGTGCGGCATCAGCAGGAACGAGACGATCATGTCGGAGGTGATGGTTGGCCTTGCCGCAATCGATGCGAAGGAAATGGTTTTGCCGTGCTTGGCCGGATCGGTGCCGGTGGCGTGGCACTCCGAGCACCACCGGTCCGACAGCCGCCGGCCATTGTCGATGCTCTGCGCGCAACCGGCTCCCATCCCTGCGAGCAGGACGAGCCCGGCGGAAAGGCCCAGCGTCACCGCGCGCCCGGCCGTGACGGCTCGGTTGCCCGAGGTAGCCGCAATCCGGCCGCCAACGACCGGCGAAAAGGTTTTTCGGCGTATCATTCTCTGCCACCACTCCTGATGGTAAGATGCCCGAAGACTGGTCGGCCGGCTTGATCTGCATCAACCGCGACGGCGCCGGCCTGGTTTCGTGCAACAAGCATGATCGGTCGGCCCTTTGTCCGGAAGCCCGCAGCCGGTCAGAGCGGCTCGTCATCCACGGTCGATGGCTGGCTCTGCAATGAAACGAAATCGCCGCCGCCGAGATCCTCCTCCGGAGGCGGATAAAGGGCAAGATGATCGTGAACCTGCCTGACGCCGGGCACGTTCTCGGCCGCGACGATGGCCGCCTGGCGGCAGCGCTCATCGGTGACAATGCCGCTGAGGCGGGCGATACCGTCGCGCACGGTGACGTTGAACCTGCAAGGCGACCAGTCGGCCTGTTCGACAGCCGCGACGATACTGGCGCGAAGTTGATCGTCGTCGGCGCTGGGGTCGGGAATGTCGCGGGCGATATCCGCGACCGCGTGAAGAATGTCGGACCGGGTCACGATGCCGACGAGCCGGTCTCCGCGCAGAACCGGCAGTCGCTTGACATGGTGCTTCTCCATGATCTGCACGGTTTCCTGCAGCGGGGAATCCTCCACCAGGGTGACGGGATCGGGCGTCATGATCTCGCCGACCTTGCGGCCGCGCCCATGGACGAAGTCGGACGCGATCCGGCCGGGGCCCACCCATAGCTGCAGCCAGCGGCCGCGCCTGCGTTCGGTTCCGATCTCCGCGCGGCGGATGAAGTCGCCTTCCGAAATGATGCCGACCAGCCTGCCTTCGGCCACCACCGGCAGGCCGCTGATGTGGTTCCGCAGCATGATGTCGGCGGCTTCGATGATGGAAGTCTCGGGGCTGACCGTAATGACCTGCCGGGTCATGATCTGGTGGGCGCGCATTGACGGTCTCCGAATTCCGCATCTGACGGCATTGTAGCATGGTCCGGAACGGCGTGTCCGCCGGCGCCGAGGATGGCGCCGTCGCTCTATCAGCTGGCGGCCGCCGCCGCAGGGGTAGCTGTCTCGAAAGCCGCAGCCATCGCATCATCGACCCGCTCGAGCCAGATGAATTCCAGTTTGTCGCGGGCGCCTTGCGGAATGTCGTCGAAGTCGCGGCGGTTGCGCGCCGGAAGCATCACCCGGGTCAGGCCGGCGGCCGCCGCGGCGACAACCTTCTCCTTGATGCCGCCGACCGGCAGCACCAGGCCGCGCAGCGATATCTCGCCGGTCATCGCGGTGTCGCTTCGCACGGTGCGGTTTGTGAGCAGCGAGGCCAGCGCTGTAAACATCGCGACCCCGGCACTCGGTCCGTCCTTGGGCGTCGCCCCGGCGGGCACATGGACATGGATGTCGCTTTTCTCGAACAGCGCGGGATCGATGCCGAGCTGGGTCACCCGGCTTTTGACCAGCGTCAGTGCCGCCTGCGCGCTCTCCCGCATCACCTCGCCGAGCTGGCCGGTCAGGATCAGGGCGCCCTTGCCGGGAATCCGGGTCGCCTCGATGAACAGGATATCGCCGCCGACCGGCGTCCACGCCAGCCCTGTGGCCACCCCGGGAATGCTGGTGCGCATCGCGATCTCGTTCTCGAAGCGGGGCTGGCCGAGAACGGTGACAAGGTCCTTTGCGGCAATGACGACCCGATCTGAGCTGCCCTCGGCGATCTGTACCGCCGCGTAGCGCAGCGCCTTGCCGATTTCCCGCTCCAGCGCCCGCACGCCGGCCTCGCGGGTATAGCCCTTGATCATCAGCCGCAGCGCTTCGGCGTCGATCTCGACCTGCTCCGGCTTCAGGCCGTTGGCCTCGAGCTGGCGACGAACCAGGTAGCGTCGCGCGATCTCGAGCTTTTCATCTTCGGTATAGCCGGGCAGGCTGATGATCTCCATGCGGTCCAGCAGCGGCCCCGGAATCGTGTCCAGCATGTTGGCGGTGGCGATGAACGCCACCCGCGAGAGATCGAAGGGAACGCCGAGGTAGTTGTCGCGGAACGTCGAGTTCTGCTCGGGATCGAGCACCTCGAGCATCGCGGCCGAGGGATCGCCCTGAATGCCGCGTCCCATCTTGTCGATCTCGTCGAGCATCATGACGCAACTGCGCGATCCGGCCTTCTTGATGCCCTGGATGATGTTGCCGGGCAGCGCGCCGATATAGGTCCGCCGGTGGCCCCGGATTTCCGCCTCGTCGTGAACGCCGCCCAGGCTGACGCGGACGAACGGACGGTCCATCGCGCGTGCGATCGACTGCCCCAGCGAGGTCTTGCCGACCCCGGGCGGTCCGACGAAGCAGAGGATCGGCGCCTTGCCCTGCGGCGCCAGCTTGCGAACCGCCAGATATTCGACGATCCGGCTCTTGATCTTCTCCAGGCCGAAATGATCCTCGTCGAGGATGCGGCGCGCCTCGGCGATGTCGATGGCCTTGTCGGCCGGCGGCGCCCATGGCAGCTCGATCAGCCAGTCGAGATAGCTGCGCACCATGCCGGCCTCGGCGGCCTGCTCCGGCATTCGCTCGTAGCGACGCACTTCCCTTCGCGCCTGGCTTTCCGCCTCGGCCGGCATCTGGGCCTTGGCGATCGCCTCGTTCAGTTCGGCGACTTCCTGCGCCTTGCCGTCGCCTTCGCCCAGCTGACGCTGAATGGTGGCCATCTGCTCGCGCAGGATGGCCTCGCGCTGCCGTTCATCGAAGGTCGCCCGGGTCTTCTGGCCGATCTCATGGGTCAGCCGCAGCACTTCGAGCCGCTCGGCCAGATGACGCGAGACTTTTTCCATTCGAGCCGAGAGGTCGATGGTCTCCAGGATCTCCTGCTTGTCCTGCGGTTTGATGTCCAGATAGGACGTCGTCAGGTCGGCGAGCGCGGCGGGCGAGGTGGCGGACTGCAGCGCGTTGACCAGTTCGGGCGGCGCCTGCGGCAGCAATTGCACCGCCTCGATGGCCTGCCGCTGCAGATTGAGAAACCGCGCCTCGATCTCCGGCGAGGTGGTCGTCGGTTCCGGAATATGAAGCACCCGGGCCACCAGGAACGGCGTGCCGGGAAGGTAGTCGAGCACACGGGCGCGCTGGATGCCCTGGCAGATGATATGGTGGGTTTCGTCCGGCGCCGTGATGTAGCGTATGATGTTGGCGATGGTGCAGACCCGGTTGAGATCGTCGGTGCCGGGGTCGTTCACCTCGGTATTTCGCTGCAGCAGGATCCCGACCGGCCGCTGCTCGCGCAGCGCCTGTTGTGCCGCGGCGATCGATTTCGGCCGGCCGATGGTAATCGGAGCGACCACTCCCGGAAACAGCACGGTGTTGCGCACCGGGATGATGATCAGGGCATCGGTGGGAATCGGCACCGATCCGGCATCGGCCGCGGTGCGATCTTCGTTGGTTGGTGGCATGAGCATCCTCAGGCTGATTTTGAAAGCCGCAGCACGATGCATCCGTTCACCGCGAAGCGGCTGACGGCGTAACGCCCCTTGGGCAGCACAATGCGACGCTCGAAACGGCCCTGCGGCAGCTCGAGGCGGTGGATCAGGGCATTGCGCAGCTCGACCGGCAGCACGCGGCGGCCGCTGACCACCAGGACCCCGTTGTCGATCACGGCTTCGACGGCGCTGGGATCGACGCCGGGCAGCGCCACCAGGATCAGGATTTCCCGCTCGGTCTCCAGCACGTCGATCGGAGGCTCCCAGCAGGATTCCTGCGGCCCGGCCGAAGGTTGCAGGCTGAAGAACTGCTGGCGCATGCGTTCGGCGCGGGCCAGCGAATCGATGGCCTCGGACAACATCCAGTTGACGGGATCTTTTGACATTTGCTGTCTCGCGTTGACCGTTCTCAAAACCGCCGGCATCGCGTTTTCAGGTGCGGCCAGGAGAGCTTTGGCGGGTAGGGCCGAATTGTTCTACGCCTGCGGCGTCCGGTCAATCGGGAACCAGCGGCACCGCCGCGGTGCCTGTCGGACGCGGCTAGGGCACCGACTGATCGGCTCCGCGCGCGCGGGCAATGATGCCGGCGGCAATCTGCATGGTGGCGCCGATCGCCCAGCCGGCGCCGATCAGGAACGTCCCGCTCACGCCGGTAATCTCATCCAGAATGATGGCGCAAACCGCGACAACCGCCGCGGCGGCGGTGAGAAAAGTGCCGGCCGCGCTCAGCAGCTCCACCGCGTCCGCCTTGGAAACGTGCCTGGGCCGCAGCGGCAGCTCGACCAGATGCTCGGGCGCCGGCGGCAGATCGATCCCCAGATAGAAGCCGAGTGCGCCATACAGCATCATCACCAGGATGGCGCCGCCCGAACCCAGCAGGTCGATGTTGGTCCTGGCCACCTGGGCAGCGACGAACAGGCCACACGACCCGCCGGCCAAAGCGAGCCCGGTCCGCTCAAAGACATGCGCGAATCTGCTGACGGTGGAGCGGGTATGCCATGGATCGGAGCGCTTGATCATGTCAGTTGGGTACCAAATGCAATCGGAAGCCAGTTGCGATAGATCAAGCCGGACAAGCCGCCCGGCCGGACAGGCAACGCGTTGGCAAACCGTCGGCCTGGGTGCCCGGCCTGCCGGCCTTGAGGACGCGCTCGATCTGGGCGTATTCGCCACCGCTATTGGCGTGGGCCAGGATACCGACACCCGCCACGGCGATGGCTGCCGCGAGCGCCATGGCGACAATCTTCAGATGGGTGGTGCGGTCCGCGCTGTAGATCGAATGGTTCATCAACGCCTCCATGTGACCCTTTGGGGAGAAAACCGCCGTCAGGCGTCCATGTTCCGCAGGCGCTGGCGATTGCGAAGCACGATCTGGCGGGCGCCGGAAAATCCCAGCACGCCCTGGCTGTGCAGTTGCGACAGCGCGCGGGATACGGTTTCGAGGGTCAGGCCCAGATAATCGCCGATGTCCCTGCGGCACATCGGCAGCGCCATCATGCCGGTCACGGCCAGGCGACGATCCATTTCCAGCAGGAAGCTGGCGACGCGTTCCATGGCGCTCTTGCGGCCAAGCAGCAGCATATGGTCTTCGGCATGGCGCAGTTCGCCGGCTGTCATCGACCACAGGCTGCGGGCAACCTCGGCGGTGGTGCCGGCGGCCTCTTCGAGGCTCCGACGCTTCACCAGGCGCACGGTGGTATCGACAATGGCCTCCGCGGCGAGGCGGTGCACCGGCCCGGATTCCAGACCGAACACGTCGCCCGGGAGATAAAATGCACCAATCTGGCGCCGGCCATCCGAAAGCAGCTTGTAGCTTCGAGCCGAGCCGCGGATCACCTGGTAGACGTAATCGGAAGGTTCGTCCTCGCCATAGATTTCCTCGTCTTTTCCGTAAGTGAATTCCGTCGCCACCAGGCCCGCATGCCCGGTGACCATGCAGAACACATCTTCGGCGCCGCGGCCGGCCGGGTTGATTTTGTGACCGATGACGGGGGTGCTGATCGATTGGGTGAGCATGTGCCATCTCCTGCCGGGGTTGATGGCCAATTGCTAGTCCAGATCGCCGGCCGCCGAAATTTCGTGCCTTATCTTAGGGGGGCCACCCTAGGTAGTTTCCCGGAGGTGCCCGGCTCCGCTCCAGGGCCTAGCGTAGGGCGAGGGCAGCCTCAGGCTTGTCCAGCCAGTCTCGGAGACCGGACAGGCGAAACAGCCGGCACAGGGGGATCTTCGATTGGCGGTCCGGCGGCGAAAAGCCGCCCCGGGGTTGACCGGACGCTTTCACAAGGCGCTGCTGGCAGCCTGCAGCATGAATCCCTGGCCTTGTCGCGACCCCTCCCGCTGCCGCCGATACGGGCCCGAGGCTGACCATCGATGAAAGAGCTGGCTCTCGCAAAAGTCTATCAGCTGCTTGAACCGGGCCCGGTCGTCCTGCTGACGACCGCCCGCAAGGGCCACGCCAATGTCATGACGATGTCCTGGCACATGATGGTCGAGTTCGAGCCGCCGCTTGTTGCCTGTGTCGTCAGCAGCGCCGACTACAGCTTTGCGGCGCTGCGGGCGACCAAGCAGTGCGTGATCGCGCTTCCGGCGCTGCACCTTGCGCAAAAAGTCGTGGACGTCGGAAACTGCTCGGGCCGCGACGTCGCCAAGTTCGAGAAATTCGGCTTGACGCCGCACAAGGCCGCGCGCGTGGCGGCGCCCCTGATCGCCGAATGTTTCGCCAATCTCGAATGCAAGGTGGTGGACAGCCGCCAGGTCACCCGGCACAACCTGTTCATTCTCGAAGTGGTGCAGGCCTGGACCGATCCAGGCCAGCGTAATCCGAAGACCATCCATCATCACGGTTACGGCAAGTTCGTGGTCGATGGCGAGGCGATGAAGCTCAAGTCGAGAATGAAGTGACGGAAGCCCGCCTCATCCGCGCGGATATCCCACGCTCTGCGCCTGCCGGGTAATTACGACAGACCGATGGTCAGGCGATCGTCGACGGACGCCACCCCCGGGGTCGACCATGCCGCGTTTTCGACCTTGTGGCGTTCATCCCAGTTGTCGACGCTCCCTTCCAGGATCACCCTGTTGCCGTTCTGCACCGTAATACGTATGGCGTCGGCTTCGATCTCGGCATGGCGCTTGAGCGCGGACTCGATCTTGGTCCTGATGTCGGTTGCGTCGATGTGCGGTCTGATCTTGATCTCGTTGGAAACGCCGACGACGCCCGAGAGCTTGCGCACATCGTCTTCGGCCGCGGTTCTTTCGTAGTTCCAGTCGACATTGCCGGTCAGCGTGATCCATCCGTCCCTTACCAGGACATCGACCGAATCCGAGGGAACGATGACGTCCCAATTGAGGATCGCTGAAGCGCGCCGGGCGATCTGATCGTCGGCGGTCTTGCTCTGGAAGGGATAGCGGACCTCGATATTCTCGGCGATGGCGTGCACGCCCTTCACGCGACGTGCCGCCGCGATCGCGGCAAGCTTCTGCGCATAGCTGTCCACGTGTCCGCTCAGCGTCACCACGTTCTTGTCGACGGCGACGCCGACATGCTCGCCGCAGAAGCTGGGATCGAACTCGAACTCGTCGATAATATCCTGGCGAAGCTGGGATTCGCTCATGAGCTGCCTCCATAGACGGGTTGTCTGCAGGCCTATCTTCCGATCCCGTGCGGCAAACACATTGATCCGCGTCAAGAACCGATGCAGCGCTCGAAAATTTCGCGGAGCACGGATTTGTCCCATCAATCGACCGAAGCGGCTACCCGCGTTCGCCGCCGGCGCGGACGATGCCGATCTTGAAATACCGCTTGGCGTGGGCAACGATCTCGGGATCGCTGGGATGATCGGCGGCTTCGACCGCGACAATCCTGGCGCCTATCTTCGGGTCGTGTTCGCGGATATATTTGGCGAGTTCGCCCTTGGTGCCGGCCGGCCCGAGGATCAGGATCTCGCCGGCGTCGCTGACGGCTTCCATGACCTGCTTGAGAAACTCCGCGCTTTCGTGGACATGGCCGCTGCCGATCGAATTGGCCTTGTGATGAATATGCCGGGTCGGCAACTGCGGGTGCAGGGTAGCCTCATCGGCTCCGGACAAGCCGATATGGAAGATCCGCGCCTGCATATGGTCGATCCAGACCACCGCGTGAAAATGATGCTGCATGATGTTGTTCCGTTGGTTGGCGAGCTAGATCGCTCTTCTTGACTGCTCATCTTCGGGTGAATAGAGATACGCGCCGGACATCGGGTCAACCCAGCACAAATGGTCGTGAACCAGCTTGACGCCGGGAATATTCTCCGCCGCGACAATGGCGGCTTGCCTCGATCGTTCCTCGGAAATCACGCCTCCCAGGTGCACGACGCCGTCGCGCACCGTGACGCTGAGCGCAACCGGCTTCCAGTCATTGCTTTCGATGGCGGCGAAGACGCGGTTGCGGATATGGTCGTCGTCGGCGGTCGGGTCCGGCACGCTGCGGGCGAGATCGGCCACCGCCTGCAACAGGTCGGCGCGCGTCACGATTCCGACCAGCCGGGCCCCGCTCATCACGGGGAGGCGCTTGACGTGGTTCTTTTCCATGACCGTGACGATCTCGTCGAGGGTGGCCTGTTCGGTCACCGTCACAGGTTCGGGGGTCATGATCTCGCCGACCTTGCTGCCGCGCTCATGCACGAAATCGGCCGCCTCCCGGCCCGATCCGACCAGAAACCGCAGCCAGCGGCCGCGCTTCCGCCCGGTGCCTATTTCCTGGCGGCGGATGAAATCGCCTTCCGAGACCATGCCGACCAGCTCTCCGGTGTCACCGACCACCGGAAGCCCGCTGACGCGATGCTGCAGCATGGTGTTGGCGGCATCGACGATGGATGTGCCGGGTGTGACCGAAATTACCTTGCTGGTCATGATCTGGTGCGCGCGCATTGATCGTTTCTCCAAGTATCGACGCGTGAACGCTACGCCGCTGTGATATTCGGCACTTGATTCAGGTCAACCCGGAGCTTGACTGCACGGGCAGGGTGCGGACTCGATCCAGGGTCAACGTGCCCAGCGCGGTCCCTGCAATCCTGAAAGTGGCTTGGTCCAACCATCGATGAAGAAGCATCCGGAAATTCCGACGCCGGCCCATCCCTATCAGCGCCGCGAGGCGCTGCCCTGGCAGCGACCGAAGGCGGTCGAGGAAGATCCGGAAGCCCTGCGGCGGGTCCAGGCGATCCTGGATAGCCCGAGCTACCGGCCCGCCGACACCGATACGGCCTTTCTTGCGCAAGACGACCTGCGCGGCGTGCGGCTGCAGATCGACTATCTCAAGGCCGAACTGCTGTTGCGCGCGCATGATATCGAGCAGACCATCGTGGTTTTCGGCAGCACCCGGATCCGCGAGCCGGCGGCCGCGCTTCGCAAGGTGGAGGCGCTGCGCGCGGCGTTGGCGGCGGACACGGCCAACGAAGACACCCGACGCAAGCTCGGCATTGCCGAGCGAATACTTGCCAAGAGCCGTTACTATGAGGTGGCCCGCGAGTTCGGGCGCCTTGTCGGGGAGGCAAATCCCGGTGTCCGCAAGCACCGCACCGCCATCGTGACCGGCGGCGGACCCGGAATGATGGAGGCCGCCAACCGCGGAGCCTTCGACGCCGGAACCAAGTCCGTCGGACTGAACATCAGCCTGCCGCATGAACAATATCCGAACCCCTATGTCACCCCCGAGCTCTGTTTCAGCTTTCATTATTTCGCCTTGCGCAAGCTGCATTTTCTGTTGCGGGCCAAGGCGCTGGTGGCATTCCCGGGCGGCTATGGCACGCTGGACGAGCTGTTCGAAGTGCTGACCCTGATCCAGACCCGCAAAATCAAGCCGATGCCCGTCGTGCTGGTGGGCGAGGCCTATTGGCGTCGCGCCGTGGATATCGATTTTCTGGTCGATGAAGGTGTCATCGATCCGGAGGACCGGGAGCTGTTCTGGTTTGCCGAGACCGCCGAGGAAATCTGGAACGGCATCCTGCATTGGCACGATGCGAGCGGGCAGCCGTTGCACGCGGCACCATGACCGACTGCATCACGAAAGCCGCCGCTTCGCCCCGTGCAATTTTTCGGTGAGTACCAGGAAATACAGGGAGACTGTCTTGAAACTATCCTTCCATGGCGCGGATCGCGGCGTTACCGGCTCCTGTCATCTGGTCGAATGTGCCGGCAAGCGGATCCTGATCGATTGCGGGCTCTACCAGGGCAGCCGCGAGCTGGACGAGGAAAATGCCGGGCCTTTCGGCTTTGACGCCGCCGGCATCGATTACGTGCTGCTCACCCACGCGCATCTGGATCATTGCGGACGCCTGCCGCTGCTGGCCAGGCGCGGGTTTCGCGGCGAAATCATCACCACTTCTGCCACCCGCGAACTGGCGCGGCTGGTGATGCTGGATGCCGCCCATCTGCTGGAGGAGGACGCGCGGCATCGTGCGCGCCGCGGCGGTCATGGCGATGCCAATCACGACGCGCAAAAGCCGCTTTATTCGACCCTCGACGCCCTGAACTGCCTCGACAATTTCGGACGCACGGCAGCTTACGGGGAGGTTCTCGAGGTGGCGCCCGGCGTCAGCGCCACCTTCGTCGACGCCGGCCATATTCTCGGTTCGGCCTGCATTTTCCTGCAACTCGCCGAGCCGCATCACGCCGCCAGCGTGCTGTTTTCCGGCGACCTCGGCAACGCCGGGCGGGTATTGCTGCGCAGCCCCGCGATCCCGCCCCGCGCCGACAATGTGGTGATGGAAACCACCTATGGCGACCGCCTGCACAAGGCGCTGGGCCCGTCGATCGACGAACTGTTCGAAGCCATCACCGAGACGTTCCGGCGCGGCGGAAACGTCATCGTCCCGACCTTCGCGCTGGAAAGGGCCCAGGAGCTGCTGTTTTTCCTGAGCGACGGGATCGGCAAGGGGCGGCTCGCCCGATCGACCCAGGTATTTCTCGATTCGCCCATGGCGATTTCGGCCACCGAGATCTTCCGGCGCCATCCCGAGTGCTTTGAGCCGGCGACCGCGAAACTGTTCCAGGGCGGCCACGACCCGTTCGATCTGCCCGGCCTGCATTTCACGCGGGAGTCCGCCAAATCCGTCGCGCTGAACGACATCCGCGGCGGCGCCATCATCATGGCCGGCTCGGGCATGTGCACCGGCGGCCGCGTGCGGCACCACCTGCAACATAATCTGGGCCGCGACAATTCGGCTGTCGTGTTCGTCGGCTACGCCGCCGGGGGCACCCTGGCGCGGCGCATCATCGACGGCGCCAGCCAGGTCAGGATCTTCGGCGAGGAGGTGCCGGTCAGGGCCCGGATCTACACCATCAACGGATTCTCGGCCCATGCCGACCAGGCCGAACTGCTGATCTGGCAACAGCAGACCGCGGCAAAACGTACCTTCCTGGTCCACGGCGAGGAAGCGGCCATGAGCCGGTTTGCCACGCATCTCGGCAACACCCAGGTCGAGATGCCCTTGCCTGGCCAGAGCTTCGAATTGTGAGGTCGCGGCAGGTGAGCCGCGGGGGCGGTTCGCGGTTGCCTGCCGCGGCTCGTCTGTTGCATCATGATTCATGGAATCGCTGGCCGCCCTTTTTCGCGACGTCGGTGCGCCGCTGTCGATCGAGCGCATTGCGCTCGATGCTCCCGGTGCCACCGAGGTCATGGTGCGGGTCGCCGCGGTCGGATTGTGCCGCACCGATTATCATGTGATGCGCGGCGAGCGGCGGGTGGCGATGCGGCCGATGGTGCTCGGCCACGAGGCTTCCGGTATCGTCGAGACTGTCGGAGCCGCGGTCGACGGCATCAGGCCTGGTGATCACGTGGTCCTCACCTTCATCCCGGGCTGCGGTCAATGCCATTGGTGCCGCCGGGGCCTGCATCATCTCTGTGCCAGGGGGGCGGGGATTACCCAGGGTCCGCAGCTCGATGGCAGCTATCGCCGGCGCGACCTGCAGGGCAACGCGGTCGGCGCCTTCTGCATGATCGGCGGCTTCGCCGAACGCACCGTGGTCGACCAGGCTTCCGTCGTGGTCATCGACAGGGATATCCCGTTCGATCTTGCCAGCCTGGTGGCCTGCGGCGTGACGGCAGGTGTCGGCGCGGCGCGCCACCGGGCCCGGGTCAGGCCCGGCGAAACGGTGCTCGTCGTCGGTTGCGGCGGTGACGGAATGAACGTGGTCCAGGGCGCCCGGCTGTGCGGCGCCGGCCAGATCATCGCCGCGGATATTGTCCAGGCAAAACTCGACTGGGCCCGGGAGTTTGGCGCGACCGATACGGTCAACGCCCAGGGCGAGGCATTGACGGAGGCGGTGCTGCAGCGCACCGGCGGAATCGGGGTCGATCACTCCTTTGTCTGCATCGATCCGCCGGCAACCCTGCCTTCGGCCTTCCGGGCGACGGCCCGGGGCGGCAATGTCGTGGTGACCGCGCTGACCCCCGACAGCGTGACCGAAATCAGGATTCCGCCGCTTGAACTGTTCGTTACCCAGAAGGCCATCATGGGATCGGTCTACGGCTTTGCCAGCCCGCGCCGGCAGATTCCCGAACTGCTCGCGCTCTACCGCGCCGGCGCGTTGAAGCTGCGCCAGCTGATCACCCGAACCTATCGGCTTGATGAAATAAACGCCGGTTATGCCGATCTCGAGGCGGGCAGGAATTTGCGCGGCGTCGTGGTGTTTGACCATGGGGATTGATGCGGGCCGATGCCGTTAAGGCCGTTTTGACAAGGATCAAGACAGCCCGGCCGGGAACGGGTAGCCTCAATCTGGGGCAATCTCTGAAGGAGAATGAAATGTTGCGTAACACGATGATCGCCATATTTGCCCTCGCGGCAATCGGCCTGGCTTCGACCACCGCCGCGTCGGCCCATGGCGGCGGCGGTCACGGCGGCGGCGGCGGCGGGGCACGGCGGCGGCGGCGGCTTTCATGGCGGCGGCGGCTTCCGGGGCGGTGGCGGCTGGGGCGGTGGCGGCTGGGGACCCGGCTTCTATGGACCGTACGGCTATTATCCCTTCGGCGGCTACTACGAGGATGAAGGCGGCTGCTACCTGGTGCGGCAGCGGGTCCACACCCGGCACGGCTGGCGCATCCGTATGGTCGAGGTTTGCGATTGATCGCCGTCGCCGGGTCCAGATCGCCCGAACCTGGCATCAGGAATTTCGCATGAGCATGAAGGATCAAACCCGCCGGCTCGCGCCGGCGGGTTTGATTTTATCCGGCTTCGGAATGCCCAATTTGTTCCGCCACTGCTTGCGGGAGCAAACAAAGAATGGCGGCCCTGATCTGGACAGTTGATCAGGATCAACGACCGCCGCCATGCCCAAGGCAGACTGGCAATTGATCACTGCTTCGACAGGAGGCTGATCAAGTGGATTGCAATGCAGCGATCACCGGCCGTCGGGCGCAGCGCCGATTATGCGCGCTCCAAGCCCCCCTTCAAAGAGCCCCGGCGACATGAACCATCTCATCGTGGTTGCGCACCCATCCGCGGATAGCTTTACCATGGGATTGGCGCGCAGTTATGCCGACGAATTGCAGAGACTTGGGCACCGCCAGCAGACATGCGACCTGTATCGCATGGGATTTGATCCCGTTCTGGCCGCGCAGGAGATCGCACCGATCGGCGAGGGCCGTCTGGTCCCCGCAGCGGTGCTGAAGGCGCAGGATGACGTTCGCGCCGCGGACGTCCTCACCGTGATCTATCCGCTGTGGTGGTTGTCGATGCCGGCGATCCTGAAAGGATATATAGACCGGGTGTTCGCGCGCGGTTTTGCCTATGAATCGCACAAGGGTGTCGTGCGCGGCCTGCTTGCCGGAAGGAAAGCGGTCATGATCACGGTTTCGGGAGCACCGTTGCCGGCGCTGGTGAAGAGCGGCAATTGGAACGCGATGCAGGTATTGCAGGACACGCACGTCTTTCGTTCCACCGGCTTCGATTTGCTGGAGCACGTGCACTTCGACGAGGTGGTACCGCAACTGTCCAGGATCGCCGCCGAGCAGCACATCGAGACGGTGCGTTGCTGCGCAAGGCGACATTTCCCTCAAGCCAGCTGATCGCCGGACATCAAGACGGGTCAGACTTCCGTGCGGCTCCGGATCAGGACACTGTCGAATGCCATGCCTGTCAGCGCGAGCCGAATGACGGTTCGATTTTCTTGAGCATGGCGGCGCATTCGGCATCCAGCCCTTCCTTCTCCAGTTTCCGGGCAAGCGCGAGCGCCGTTTCGACCGCCTTTTCGGCCTCGCGTTCGCCCTGTTCCACCGATTGCGGCGTCGGCTGACGGTGAAGTCGCGCGGCGGACGATTCGGGTGTGCTTCCCAAACTCCGCCCGCTGGCGCGTGCCTGGGTGAGGAGCGTTTCCAGACGCGCGATTTCGGCGCGGCACGGTCCTGACGGCACCGCGGCCGGCTTGCGACCAGGGGAGGCGGCCGGCGATTCGCGCAGGCTCAGAAGATAGGCCGTCACCTGGCTCACCTGGTAGTCGAGCAGTTGCGGATTCGGCATGCCGCCTGGGTTGCTGATGTTCCGGTGGGTCGTGGCGAGGAAGGTCCGGATGGCATCGGCGCTGGTGGTGTTGCGCCGGGCGATCGACTCGAATGACGGCGCCGGCGGCCGCAGGATCGGTTCGACGAGCTGATCGGGACCGGCGACATGGCAGTTCGAGCAAACCAGGGCCGCCAGGTGATGACCATTCTCCACGTCGTCGGAGGTGCCGGTGGCTTGCGGCTGCTGTGCGGCGGCAAGCGCCGCGCAGCCGACCATCGCAAAGCAGGCAACAAACAGTCTGCGCATGAAGCCCTCATTCAAGCCGGCGAGCCAGCTGATCACCCGCGTGCCCGGGATGCCCTGAGCTGGATCAATTCCGCGTCGTCCTCGTCGCTCCGCTCACTCGTAGCGCAGCGCCTCGATCGGATCGAGCCGGGCAGCCTTGCGCGCCGGATAATACCCGAAGAATACCCCGACGGCGGCGGAGAACAGGAATCCGCCGGCGACCGCCGTGGTGGAAATCGGAGCCAGCCAGCCTGTGATGGCGGCAATACCGAGCGACGTCGCAATTCCCATGACGATGCCGGCGAGACCGCCGCTGACGCTGAGGAATACGGCCTCGGCAAGGAATTGCAGCAGCACATGCAGCCGGCGCGCACCGATTGCCATGCGCAGGCCGATTTCCCTGGTCCGTTCGGTCACCGACACGAGCAGAATATTCATGATGCCGATACCCCCCACGATGAGCGATATCGAAGCCACCGCCGCCAGAAGCAGGGCCATGATGCGGCCGGAGCTCTCCGCGGTTTCGACGAATTGGCTGAGATTGCGGATTTCGAAGTCGTTGACAGCGCCCGGCTTGATGCGGTGACGGAGAACAAGCGTATTGCTTGCCTGGTGGATGGCGGTCGGTATCTGCGCCTGGCTCACGGCCTGGACGTAGATCTGATTGGCGAAACCGGTTAGCCGCGCCTGCAGATTGTACGGGTTGGGCGGCGGCAGATACGGCCAGTTCAGCGGTGTCTGCGCCTGGGTCGGCGCCGCCACGCCGAGCACCTTGCGCTCCGCCGTCGAGAACGGCAACATGATCAAATCGTCCTGATCTGTTCCGAAGGGCGACTGGCCTTTGGCGGCAAGCACGCCGACCACCAGCAGTGGCTGGCTCTTGACCTGGATGAAGGCGCCGATCGGATTTTCGCCGGCATTGAAAATTTCGCGATAAACCGTCTGCCCGATCAGCACCACCAGGGCGGCGTTGTTTTCGTCCTCGGCGGTGATGGCCCGGCCCGCAGCAATGTGCCAGTTGGTAATCGAAGGATAGTTGACGCTGACGCCCTGGACGTTCGTCGTCCAGTTCTGGGTCCCGTATTGCACCTGGGCCTGCTGGCGCAGAAGGTAGCCGACCTGCGCCACTGCGGGATCGTCGCGGCGTATCGCGCGTGCGTCGGCGACGGTGATCGTGCTGGCGCTGCCATAACCGGCGCGGATGCCGCCGGACGTCACCGCGCCGGGAAGGATCACGACGATATTGGTGCCTAGACTCTCGATCTGCTGGCGAACCGCCTCGTTGGCGCCTTGTCCGATGGCTACCATCGTGATGAGTGCGGCGACTCCGATGAATACGCCCAGCATGGTCAGCGCGGAACGCATCTTGTTGCGTCCGATCGCCTGGGCCGCTGCCGCGAGCACCATCAGCCCGAATGCCAGATGCGGACCTGCTCCAGCTTGCGAAGCTTGCGCCGCGTGCGGCTTGAAAAATCCGGTGCTTTTGCGCTCGGCGGCAACTTTGGCTGCCGTTGGGTGTTTGACCCGTTCGTCCGATATGATCGCGCCGTCACGCATCGTCACGATCCGGTCGGTAAAGGCCGCGATATCCGATTCATGCGTCACCAGCACGATGGTCAGGCCGTGGTCGCGATTGAGCGAGACCAGGGTCTCCATGATCTCGTGCGAGGTTCGGGTATCGAGATTGCCGGTCGGTTCGTCGGCAAGCAGGAGACCGGGCGAGTTGATCAGCGCGCGCGCGATGGCGACACGCTGCTGTTGACCGCCGGACAACTGGCCGGGCGTATTGCGCTCGCGTTCGCCGAGGCCGACAAAGCGCAGCATGGCGCGGGCGCTCTGGAGACGAACGCTGCTTCGCACCGGTCCCGAGGCGGCGTAATACAGCGGCAGGCTGACATTCTCGACGGCGCTGGTGCGGGCCAGCAGGTTGAAGCTTTGAAACACGAAGCCGAGCCGTTCGCTGCGGATTTTGGCAAGCTCGGATTCGCCGAGTTTCGCGACATCGACGCCTTCCAGGAAATAGCGGCCGCTGCTCGGGGGGTCGAGACAGCCGAGAATATTCATCAGCGTCGACTTGCCGGAACCTGACGAGCCCATGATGGCGACGAACTCGCCTCGCTGGACGGTAAGGTTTATTGCACGCAGCGCCTCGACCTTGACGTCGCCCAGCATGAAAGTGCGGGTCAGGTTTTCGACCCTGATGACGGGATTCGCCGGCATTGGCATGTCTTGTTCCATCACCACCCGTTCAGAAGCGCGGCGGCGGCGAACTCGCCGGAGCACTGCCTTGCGGGCCGCTCTCCGCCGTAATGACTTGATCTCCCGGATGGAGATCGCCGTTGACGATCTCGGTGAAATTGCCGTCATCCAGACCGGGCACGATAGCCACCGCGACAGGCGCGCCGTCGCGCAGCACCCAGACCCGCACCCTTGCATTTGCCGGCGGGGCATTTTCGGCCGCGACAGCTGACAGCCCGCCGGGCGTATAGCGCAGCGCCTGATCGGGCACGCGCAGGACGTCGCTGCGGGAATCCATCACGATCTGGGTGGACGCGGTCATCCCCGGCACTAGCGTCAAATCGCTGTTATCGACTCCAATGACGACGTCGTAGGTCACCACGTTCTGCACCGTGTTCGGAGACTTGCGAACTTGCGTCACCGTGCCCTGGAAAATCCGCTTGGGAAAAGCATCGACGCTGAAGGTTGCCTGGTCTCCTTCCCTGACGCCGCCCATGTCGCCCTCGCTGGTATTGGTGTCGACTTCCATCCGCTTGAGGTCGGTGGCGATCAGGAACAGCGTCGGGGTCTGGAAGTTGGAAGCGATGGTCTGGCCGCCGGTTATATTGCGGGATACCAGTGTGCCGTCCACCGGCGAAACGATGCTGGTATATTCGAGATTGACCTTGGCGCTTTCGACGTAGCCCTCATCGAGCTTGACGGTTCCTTCATCCTGCTTGACGATATAGGCCTGATCATCGGCCTGTTGCCGGGCGATCGCATTCTGCGAGGCCAGCTGTTGGTAGCGCGCAAGGTCCATGCGGTCCTTGCCCAGGATCGCCTGGTCGCGCACAAGCTGACCGGAATATTGATCAAGCGCCGCCTGATAGGGCCGCGGATCGATCCTGGCGCAGACCTGACCTGCCCTCACATGGGTGTTGTAGTCGCAATAGATATTCTGGATGATTCCGGAGTCGTAGGCGCCGACGATGATCGTAAGCACCGGGTTGACCGTTCCCGTAGCCGTCGCCGTGTGGGAGATTGTGCCGCGCGTTACAGGCATGGTCAGGTAGTTCATGGGGCTTTTGCCGCTGACCGACCACCACAGCACGCCAATGCCGATGATGATGCAAAGTCCGCCGATTGTCGCGGCAGGCCAATATTTGCGTATGCCGGGACTGATCCCGGCTGCCGCGACGCGCAGCGCCGGAAGTTTCGCGAGGGAAGCCGCGGCGTCGGCAGGCGGCGCTTCCGAACTGGCATCCATCGTAACCTCCTGCCGTCTCAGTCGCCGGCCTTCATTCGCTTGCACTGTCCGAATTCCGTGACGACTTTATTGGCTCCGTATTGCTGCCATACGATGCCCCAGGATGACCGGTCGATGCCCAGGCTCACCGTGTCGACATCACCGCTGATGGCGATGTTGCTGATCGACACGTTGTTGAAGCTGTAGGTTCGGCTGCCGTCCTGTGCCCTGAGAGCCTTGCTGCCTTCGTCGAATTCAACCGAGACGGCGCCATTGTTGGAGGCGAGCTGCTCGCCGGTGTCGGTCAAGACGCAATCAAGTCGCTGTTCCGCGGCGAAAGCATCCGCGGACATCAAAAGCGAAATCAGCGGCAGCGCGATAATCAAACCTATCGAGCGCATCTATGCAGTCATCCTCTTTGAATCGTTCCTTTGGATCCCGCAGGGCCGCGGCAGCGGCTATTCTGTCACCTGTGCTGTGGCAACGGTTGCCGCCGGCAACATGCTGATACCGCGGATCTACGGTTGGGCGGCTTCTGTCTCGCTGAAGACGGGGGCAGCCATGGGCTTGACCGGGGTGGCGTCGGCGGGGCCGGCCGCGCGCGGATCGGCTGCCGGCGCGGTCCACGAGGGCATGCCCTCCGCCGTCATGGCCTCGTGCGCGCCGGGTCCAAGTTGCTGGCCGGCAATGAGGTCCTGCCACAGATGAAGGATGTTTTCCTGGGTTTCCAGGGCGACGAAGCAGTGGCCGTCACGGTCGAAAGCGCAGAATTGTGCGCTGCCGTCTCCCCGTATCCGGCCCAGGACCTCGTTGATGATGTTGAGGCAGGCGACGACCTGGTTGATATTTTGCAGCCGCGTATGCTGCGCAATGTCGAGCAGCCGGAAAGCTTCCACGCGCGAGGGACCGATGACGGCGCCTCGACGGCCGAATTCGAACAGGACATTGACTACGGGCAGCACGCCTTGAACCTGGGCCAGGATGGCGGCTACCTCCTCGGCGCTGCAGGCCGCCAATTGCCCCTGCTGCGGCTTTTTGGCAACGGCGGGGGCCGGAAGCCCGAGCGAGGCGGATACCTCGGCTTCGATCCAGCGCCGGACCTCCGCGGGTGCGGTGCGAATTTGCTCGGAGCTCAAGGTTATCCCAATCATTATTTCGCCTCCGCTGGTCGACGTTTGCCGATTTCATGTTGCCGGCATCTGCTCCCGTCATGTTGATCAGGATCAAGGCGACGGTCATCGGCAACGGTGCTCGCAATGCTGCCCTTCGCATATGCCGGTCAGCGAGATTTCGCGTGGATTTGACCTAACGCAAGGTGCGCAGCGGAGTATGCTTTATTCGGATTATCGATCTGGAGAGCGAACATGACATCCATCATGACATTGGCGTTTGTATCGGTTTCGGCGTTCCTGGCGTTCACTGCCCGGATGCGGATGGCCGAAATGTCGAAGGTTGCAGCAAGCAGCTCGCGGCGTCGCAGCATTCGATCGTCGCTCCGCCGCTTCTGAGGCGGCCTGAAACGAGCCTTGGAGGTTTCAAATGCGCGTGCATCAAATCATGACCCGCAAGGTCGCGACGGTGAAAGCGGATACGCCGATCCTCGAGGCCGCGAACCTGATGCTGCAACGGCACATCAGCGGCGTTCCGGTGGTCGGCGATGACGGCAAGCTGGTCGGCATTGTTTCGGAAGGCGATTTCATTCACCGTGGCGAAATCGGGACGCAAAGGAGACGGGGGCGGTGGCTCAAAATGCTGCTCGGTCCGGGACGGTCGGCGACCGAATTCGTGCACGAGCAGGGCGGCAAGGTCGGAGAGATCATGACACCGGCGGCGGAGCTTTGCACCGCGACGGACGACATGCTGCTCGAGGACATCGTGCAATTGATGGAGCGCCGCAACGTCAAGCGCCTGCCGGTGATGCGCGGAGACGCGCTTGTCGGCATCGTGTCGCGCTCCGACCTGCTTCGTGCGGTTGCGAGTCTGGCTCGGGATATTCCGGTCCCGACCACCGACGACGATCAGATCAGGCAGCAGGTGATCGCAGCGATCGAGAGCAACGAATGGCAGCCGGCGCAGCTGGGCGTCATCGTCCGCGATGGGATCGTGCATCTCAGCGGCATCATCACCGATGAGCGTTTCCGCAAGGCGATTATCGTGGCCGCCGAAAACGTCGCCGGCGTCAAGCTGGTCCATGACCACATCTATTTGTTCGATGCCATGTCGGGCATCTCCTTCAACTCGCCCGAAGACGAGGAATGGGCAAAGGCCGGTTGAAGTCACCGGGCTCGGACCTCATGCTGAGGAGCCCAGCGAAGCTGGGCGTCTCGAAGGATGGCAGCTTGGCACGGCCTTGCCCGCGGCCATCCTTCGAGACACATCGCTCCGCGATGCTCCTCAGGATGAGGCCTCGAGACGCATCGGCGGAGCCTGTCATCGGGCGCATTCGCGCGAACCGGTGGCGATGCTCCTCAGGATGAGGTTGGCGTGATTCACTTAAAAACCGCTGCGCTAGCGCCAAGCCCCGTCCTTCAGCAGCATTTCGAGCCGGTCGAGCAACGGCTGCTGGCTGGCGAGAATCCTTTCCCGCGCGAGCGGAACGGTGAACCACGCCGCGCGATCGATCTCGGGAACCTGCATGATGCGGCCGCTTCGCGGCGGCCATTCAATGCCGACCTCGTTGCTCCGCACGCGACTTACATCAAGATTGCCTTCCAGCGCGTAGGCCAACACCAATTTGCCGCCGCGCTGGCGCACCTGGCCGAGCGGCCGCAGCGGGCCGGTCGCCGCGACGCCGAGCTCTTCGCTGAATTCGCGCCGCGCCGCGGCTTCGGGGTCTTCATCGTGCGCCAGTTCCCCCTTCGGGATGGACCAGGCGCCGAGATCACGGTTCCGCCAGAATGGTCCGCCGGGATGGACCAGGAGAACGACGATACCGGCGCCGTCTGGACGGTACATCAGGATGCCGGCGCTCGTAGTTGCCATGCGGTCGGCCCGGAACCGAAAATGACGGGGGTGAAATTGATCTGCCTCAAGTGAACGGCAGGAAGCAGGGCATTCCTATAACAAATGCATCGGCATGTTGGAGGTCAATTCCCCTACGCGGCGTTTTTCTGGCCGGCGCTTGCCGTGGCGTCGGCCGGCGAAGCCGCATCGTCGATCGCGGCCCGGTTCCTGGGACTCGATGACGGCGGCGACGCGGCGCAGGAGCCGCAGGGAGCCACGCCAGGCAAGACGGTGCTCGAACTGCAGAGCGTCCGGCTCCATGATTTTACTGTCGTCGACAGCGGCGTCCCCACCCTGCTGTGCACACCGCTGGCGCTGCATGGCAGCGCTGTCGCCGACCTCGCCGCCGGGCACAGTCTCGTTGCCGCGCTGCGCGGCGCCGGCATTGATCGGCTGTTCATGGTCGATTGGCGCTCGGCCAGCGCCGACATGCGGTTCCGCGGAATCGATGACTATCTGGCCGATCTCAACGTGCTGGTCGACCATGTCGGCGGCCTGGTCGATCTGGTCGGGCTGTGCCAGGGAGGCTGGCTGTCGCTGATCTTTGCCGGGCGCTTCCCGGCCAAGGTGCGCAGGCTGGTGATGGCCGGCACGCCGGTTGATACCGCTGCGCGGCCATCCGAACTTTCGGCTGTCGCCAGGGCTACTCCGCTGGCGATGTTTCAAAGCCTGGTCGAGCTCGGCCACGGCCTCGTCATCGGCAGCAATGTCGCGAAGCTCTGGCGAAACGGCGAGGTCGATAGCAATGATATTCGCCAATCGCTGCAGACGCAGGAGCCGCCGGGCTCGGCGGAATTCATCCGGCTCGAAGCGCGCTTCAGGAGCTGGAATGCCTGGACCATCGACGTTCCCGGAACATACTACCTCGAGGTCGTCGAGCGACTCTACAAGCGCAATGAACTCGTCTCGGGGAGTTTCGTCGCGCTGGGGCAAGGCATCGACCTCTCTCGCCTGCGGCTTCCAATGTATCTTCTTGCCGGCAGCGCCGACGAGGTGGTTACCCCGGAACAACTGCTTGCCGTGGAGAGACTGACAGGAACGCCGCAGGAACATCTTCGCCATGAGATTGCCGCCAGCAATCATCTCGGGCTTTTCATGGGTAAACGGACGCTCGAGGATAATTGGCCGAGGATCGCGCGCTGGATAAAACAACCCTAGCTGGGCGAAGAGCGGAGCGGCGTTGACGACCATTCAGCGCCCCGGAGGCCACCACCGGATATCATTCGATCGGCACCCAGCGATCCCCGTCCTTGACGTAGCTTCGCTTGACCGCCGCCCAGGCGATGCGGTGAGCGATCTCTTCCTGCCGGACATCCCCGGCATGGGCTGCGAAGGCATGGTTGAACGCGGCACGCCAGATGTCCTGGGCATGCGACGGAAGGTGGTCGCGGACCGAGGCAGGCAGGTCGATATTGGCGCCGTACGGCATCGGTTTCCCCGACCAATCGGCTCAGAACAGGTCGGCCTCGACTTCCTCGGGCGAATGGCCGAATTTCGAAAGCGCTTCTTCCAGAATATCCGCCAGCATCGGCATTCCCAACAGATAGGCGGCGGTTCGCTTGTTATGCGCACGGGCGGCTTCGGCGCGAAGCTCGTCCCAATTCTCGATATCTCCATCGCCCCGGCCGAGCCAGGCGAGGGCGACCAGATCGATCTGCTCATCGTCGTTCAGATCGTGGATAAAGCTGGTCAGTTCAAAGACAACCGGGTCGTCGGCTCGATCCTCCAGCACGGAACGCATGCCGTCATCGCTGCCGTTGGAGCCCGAGTCCGGGTCGGTGAGACCGTCCTTGACGTCGAACTGGCGAGCCTTGGCGACGATGAAATACGCCTTCTCGGGAGAGATCGACAGAGTCGGAAGTTCGGCCATCCTGCACCTCACGAAATTCGGAAAATAAAGCCTGAAGATGAAATCTATCAGCACGAGCCCTGGATTGCGGGCTTGAGCAAGATCAAGTGATCGGGAAATTGGCGAGGTGGAAAAGGCATTCTCCTCGCACGTCGTGCAAGGCCCATGATCGTCGCCAGACGACAAGGCATTTGATCCACCTCAATCGGCCTCGCTCGCCTGCCGTTAATGTCATAATCCTTCATGTCCGGGCCGATGCCGAAAGTGATGCCGATGAACGTCTCCGATATCATGCGCGGTGCCTTCGCGACCATCAAGCCCGACGCGCCGCTGCTGGATGCCGCGCATTTGCTGCTTGAAACCAACCAGCGCGGACTGCCGGTGATCGACCGTGAGGGTATGCTGGTCGGCGTTATTTCGGAGGGTGACTTCCTGCACCGGAGCGAACTCGATACCGGCCCGTCGCATGGCAACTGGCTGGAACAATTGCTCGGGATCGACCAAAACGCGGATGTGCGCCGCCGCATGCGTGCCCGGTCGGTCGGCGAGGCGATGACCCGCGACCCGGTCTGCGTGGATGTCGAGGCGAGCCTCGACGAGGTCGTCGCATTGATGGATGCCCACCATGTTTCGCAGCTTCCGGTGATGTGTGGCGGCTCCGTGGTCGGCATCGTCGGCCGCGTCGAACTGCTGGACGCGGTGACGCGCGTGCTGAGTGCGGCGGCGCAGCCGTAGCGGCACTGCCAGCGAGCGTGTGTTGCGTTTCAGCGAGTCGCTCCTGCGTGCGCAGGGACGACCGGCCGGGAGCCGGTACGAGGCCTCGACCGTAGTCGACGCGCGGTTCAATTCAGTCGTATGCGGTTGTCCTGCCCGGGGTGGTGTCCCCGGAGCTTGATCCAGAGCAAGCGTCGCGGATGCCATCCTGATCTATTGTGCAGGGTCTTCCGGTCAATCAGGAGAACGAAATGGAGTCCGACCCTTCCTCGCGCAAGCAGACCGTGGCCACGGGATTTATCGTGATGGCCGTGATCGGAATGCTGCTGCTGCAATGGGTCGTGGCGACCTACAATACCATCGACACCATTCCCTTCAGTCAATTCGAGCAGCTGGTCGCGCAGGGCAGCGTCACCGAGGTCGCGGTCGGCCAGGATACCATCCAGGGAAAATTGAAGGACAGGCTGCCGAGCGGGAAATCGGCCTTCGTCACGGCGCGCGTCGATCCGGCGCTGGCCGAAAAGCTCGAGGCCAAGGGGGTCGTGGTGACCGGCGTGCCCTCGGGCGGCTTGATCCAGACCATTCTGTCGTGGGTGTTGCCCGCCCTGATGTTCTACATGATCTGGATCTTCCTCGGACGACGGCTGGCGGATCGCCAGGGTTTTGGCGGATTGATGTCGATCGGCAAGTCGCGAGCCAAGGTCTATGTCGAAAAGGACACCAAGGTCACCTTCGCCGACGTGGCCGGCGTCGAGGAAGCCAAATTCGAACTGCAGGAAGTTGTATCGTTTCTCAAGAATCCCGCCGGCTACGGCCGGCTCGGGGCACATGTTCCCGAGGGAATCCTGCTGGTTGGGCCGCCGGGAACCGGCAAGACCCTGCTCGCGCGCGCCGTGGCCGGCGAAGCGGGCGTCGCATTTTTCTCGATTTCCGGGTCCGAATTCGTGGAAATGTTCGTCGGCGTCGGCGCTGCCCGGGTCCGCGACCTGTTCGAGCAGGCGCGCAAGGCGGCACCCTGCATCATCTTCATCGACGAACTCGACGCGCTCGGACGCAGCCGTTCCCCCGGCGCTTTCGGCGGCTATGACGAAAAGGAGCAGACCCTGAACCAGCTGCTCGCCGAGCTTGACGGCTTTGATCCCAGCGCCGGCGTGATTCTGCTGGCGGCGACCAATCGGCCCGAGATTCTCGATCCCGCGCTGCTGCGTGCCGGGCGCTTCGATCGCCAGGTGCTGGTGGATCGTCCCGACAAGAGCGGCCGTGCCGCCATTCTCAAGGTGCATATTCGCAAGATCCGGATCGGCAAGGAGGTCGACCTCGACAAGATCGCAGGCCTCACCACCGGCTTTACCGGCGCCGACCTTGCCAACCTTATCAACGAGGCCGCAATCGCCGCCACCAGACGCAACGCCGACGAGGTCTCGCTGGATGATTTCACGGTTGCGATCGAGCGGATCGTTGCCGGAATCGAAAAGAAGAGCAGGGTACTCGGCAAGGAGGAACGCCGCAGGGTCGCCTATCACGAGATGGGCCATGCCCTGGTGGCGGCGAGCCTGCCCGGCGTCGATCCGGTGCAAAAGGTCTCCATCATTCCGCGCGGCGTCGGCGCGCTCGGCTATACCATGCAACGTCCCACCGAGGACCGTTTCCTGCTGGCGGCGAGCGAACTGAAGAATCGGATCGCGGTATTGATGGGTGGCCGTGCCTCCGAGCGGCTGATCTTCGACGGCGACGTCTCGACCGGCGCCGCCGACGATCTGCAGCGGGCCACCGAGATCGCCATCGAGATGGTGACGAAATACGGCATGGATGCGAAATTGGGACAGCGGACCTATGCGCCTCGGCCGCAGGCCTTCTTGCCGACGATGCAGGACGCGGTCGTCAGTGCGGCGGAGGCCACCAGGCGCGAGATCGATCTGGCGGTGCACGATCTGATCGAGGCCGGCGATGCCTGCGCCCGGGCGATCCTCGAAAAGCGCCGGGCCGATCTCGATGCCGGCGTGGAACTGCTGATCGCCAAGGAAACCCTGACGGCCGAGGAGTTCGAGCCCTTGCGGCGGCCAGCCGCGCACGAAGAGACGCCCCGTTCGAAGGCGGTTGCTTGAGGAGCGCTCCGAAGCGTGGCTCGGCATGCGCCCGAGGTATTCAACACATGACATGGAGGAGCAGCCGTCATGGGATCGCTGTCGCCGAAAGAAGACCGCTCGGGTAAATCGAAGCCGTTTGCCGCATTGCGCGAGGAGATGGTCGCGCGAAGCATTGTCGCGCGCGGCGTGCGCGACAAGCTCGTTCTCGAGGCGATCGGCAAGGTGCCGCGCGAGCTGTTCCTGCCAAAAAATCTCCGCGAATTCGCCTACGAGGATTCGCCGCTCCCGATCGACGGCGAGCAGACCATCTCGCAGCCCTACATCGTCGCCTTCATGATCGAAGCCCTGATGCTCAAGGGCGGCGAAAAGGTTCTCGAGATCGGCGCAGGCTCCGGCTATGCCGCCGCGGTGCTCTCGGAGATCGCCGCCGATGTGTACACGGTCGAACGCCTCGGCCAGCTCGCGGACAAGGCTGCGGCGACGCTGGCAGGCCTCGGCTACGACAATGTTCGCGTCCTGCACGGCGACGGCACCAGAGGATGGCCTGAACATGCCCCGTTCGATGCCATCGTCGTGGCGGCCGGCGGCCCGCAGGTGCCGGAATCCCTGAAGCAGCAATTGAAGATCGGCGGCCGCCTGGTGATCCCGCTCGGCGCGGATCAGCGCAGCCAGGAACTGGTCCGGGTCACCCGGATTTCGAGCACCGAATTTCGCAGCGAAGACATTGCCGACGTCCGCTTCGTTCCGTTGATCGGGGCGGAAGGCTGGGCAACCCCAAAACAGGATGCGCGGCGCGCACCTGCACGCCCGCCGCAGCGGGCTGCTCCCGACGAGGAGAGGCTGCTGCGAGACCTCGCGGACGCCGCGGAGCCGTTCGCCTCGATCGAGACCGCCGATCTCGATCCGCTGATGCGGCGGATCGGATCGGCGCGCATCGTGCTGCTCGGGGAAGCCACCCACGGTACTTCCGAATTCTACCGGATGCGCGAGCGCATCACCCGCGAGCTGATCGTGAAAAAGGGCTTCCGCTTCGTCGCCATCGAGGCGGACTGGCCCGATGCCGCGCGGGTCGACCATTATGTGCGGCATTTTCAGTATCCGCCGTCGGAATGGACGGCCTTCGCCCGGTTCCCGGTCTGGATGTGGCGAAACACCGAGGTGCGCGATTTCGTGAGCTGGCTGCGCAAGCACAATGGCGCGCTGGAAGCCGATGCCCGCGTCGCATTTCACGGTCTCGATCTCTACAGCCTGTACGATTCGATCCGATCGGTTCTCAACTATCTCGACGAGGTCGATCCCGAGTCGGCAAGGGTGGCGCGCGAACGCTACGGCTGCCTGACGCCGTGGCAGCGCGATCCGGCGACCTACGGTCATGCCGCGTTGACCGGAGCCTATCCCACCTGCGAGTCCGACGTGGTGCGCACGCTCGCCGACCTCCTGGCAAAGCGCCGGGCTTACGCCGAGCACGATGGCGAGCGGTTCCTCGACGCCGAGCAGAATGCGCGTCTGGTGGCCAATGCCGAACGCTACTACCGGATCATGTATTACGGCTCGCGGGCCTCGTGGAATCTGCGCGACAGTCACATGTTCGAAACCCTGAAGAACCTGCTGGCGTTTCATGGCGCCGACAGCAAGGCCGTGGTGTGGGCGCACAACTCGCATGTCGGCGACGCCGGAGCCACCGAGATGGCCGCCCGCGGCGAGTACAATATCGGTCAACTCTGCCGCAAGGAATACGGCGAGCAGGCCTATCTGGTCGGCTTTGGTACCCACAGCGGGACCGTCGCCGCGGCGACCGATTGGGACGGCCCGATGGAAGTAAAGAATGTCCAGCCGGCGCTTCCCGACAGCTATGAGCAGCTCTGCCACGCCACCGGCCTTGCGCGTTTCATGCTTGGCCTGCGCGGCCGCGGCGAGCTGTGCGGCCCGAAGGGTCTCGGCAGGCAACGCCTTGAACGGGCGATCGGCGTGATCTACCGGCCCGAGACCGAGCGGGTGAGCCACTATTTCCGCGCCAACCTGCCGCAGCAATTCGACGAGTATGTCTGGTTCGATCATAGCCGGGCCGTGACCCCGCTCGAGGCCGCCGAGATCAGGGGACTCCCCGACACCTATCCGTTCGGGGTGTAATGCGCGAACGCGTGGGCCCTGTCGCCGCGCAGCGAGGCCGCAACGTCGTTGCCGGCGAATGAAAAAGCCCGCGGCCGATTTCCCGGCGCGGGCATTGCTGCGATGCTGCCAATATGCAGGTGATTTGCCCGGCGTGTCAAATGCCTTCGCGGGGTCGCTCGAAGCATCCCTGCCAGCGGTGCCATTCTACTTTGCATGGGGTTGTTTTCGATATTTTTACGGCGTGGCGCCGGATGGCGCGAAGCGAGGTCCGGGGAGCCGGCGCGGCGAAAGAATTTTCCGACGCAAAATCAAGGTGGTTGGCTCGGTTCGGCGCCGCCCTCGAAGGAGGCCTTGACTTTTTCGGAAAATTCGTTCATATTTTGTTCCATATCAACCCGACCCTAGGGGACGCCTCGCGAAGCGTCATGGACGCGGGGCCCGCGATGACCAGGGCTGCTTGAGAAGTGAATGCGTGATGTTCGTCCTTGCGAGCAGCGACCTTGTCCGCCGAAGCCCGCCTCCGGGCGAAGGCGGAAGCGGCGATCTGCCCTTTGCTCGCATCATCCGTTGTTCGCGAGAACTCGCCATGATGGTGCTTCCTTGTCTAGTCGGACGGTGGCTCGGCGAGCTCCTCGTCGACGAGATCCCCGGCGGTCGCATTGAGCGCATGTCCGAGCTTTTCACGCGCCGCCTGTTCGATCCGCGCCGCCAGCGTCGGCTGGCGATCCATCAGTCCGTGAAGATCGGCGGTGTCCAGAACCAGCAGCCGTGTCGGCCGCACCGCCGTCACAGTCGCCGAACGCCGGGTACGGCGCAGTGCCGCGATCTCGCCGAAGAACTGGCCGGCGCCGAGCAGGAAATGCTTGTGCCGCAGCCTGACCTCGACTTCGCCGTCGGAAATGAGATACATCGCATGGGCCGGTTCGCCGCGGCGGGCCACCACCGTGCCGCTGTCGACTTTCTGCGCGCGCAGCATCGCCATCACTTCCGCGATCTCCGTTGCGGTCAGGTTGCTGAACAGCGGGATCCGCGCGACGAGGCCCCAAGTGATGATGAAATCCCTGCGGTGGACCTCGTTGGCGAAGGCGGTGGCGACAATGCCGACCGGCAGCGCCATCATCAGCAGCCCGGCGAAGATCGTCACGCCGGCCAGCAGGCGTCCCAGCGCGGTGACCGGAACGGCATCGCCGTAACCGACGGTGCCGAGCGTGACGATGGCCCACCACAGCGAATCCGGGATGGTTCCGAATTTTTCCGGTTGCACGTTGCGCTCGGCCAGGTGCATCAGCGCGGCCGCGATCAGCGCGGTGCCGAGCAGGATGACGAAGCAGCCGGCGAGCGCGCGGCGTTCGGTATACAGCGCGTCCAGCAGCGAGCGGATCGCCGGCGAGTAGCGGGTGAGCTTGAAGAACCGCACCAGCCGCAGCACCAGCAGCACCCTGAAATCGGAAGCGATGAACAGACTGAGCCAGAACGGCAGGATGGCGGCGAGATCGATCAGCCCGGCAATGCTGAGCGCGAAGCCGAGCCGGCTGAAAAATTCGCCCCGGGCCTTCAGCAGCGGATGCTCGGCCGCACTCCAAAGCCGGGCGGCATATTCCAGCGAGAAGATCACGGTCGCGGCCCACTCGATCGCGCCGAGCGGCAACGCATAGGCGGCCGCCATCTCGGGCACCGATTCGACCACGGTCGCGGTGAGCGTGACGACGATCAGAACGATCAGGAACCAGTGCAGGAAAAGGCTGATATTGCCGGCGCCGCCTTGCTCGAGAACGACGTAGACGCGGTGGCGAAATCCGCCGCCGCGTTTCTTCGGCCGTGGCGCGGTGTCCGGAACGGCGATCAATGCGACATCAGCGTCGGCACGGTCATGGATTGCAGCATGCCGCGGGTGACGCCGCCGAGGACGCGTTCCTGCAGGCGCGAATGACCATAGCCACCCATCACGATCAGATCGATGCCGGTGTCGGCCGCCACCGACAGGATCGTCGGCTGGATATCGCCGCGGTCGGCGCTCATGGCCTCGACGCGCGCGCTGCGCCCGCGCCGCGCCAGATGTGGCAGCAAGGCCGCAGCGGATGCCTCCGCCGGCGTCTTGCCTTCGTTGATGCTGATGATGGTGACGGCCTCGGCGCTGGCCAGAAACGGCGCGGCGTCGCGCAGCGCGCGCGCCGCCAGGCGGCTGCCATCCCAGGCAATGCCGACATGCCGCGGCTCGAACGGGCCCTTGTGGGTATACGGAACGAACAGCACCGGTCCGCCGGACTGAAACAGGATTTCCTGCGGTATGGTGTTGTCGAAGCTGCCGAGGTCGAACTCGGGCTGCAGCACGATCGTCAGATCGTAGAGCCGGGCCGAGGCGCCCACGGCCGCCGCGGCTTCGGCCGGGATCCCCGTGAGCGGCTGCAGGCTGTACTCGATGCCTGCGTTGCGGGCCTCGGTTTCGAACACCGCCAGCGCGGCGTTGGCCCGCGCCAGGGCGCGCTCGCGCTCGACCTCGAACACGGCCGCGATCGCGGCACCGCCATCGATGGCCAGCCCCACATTCGCGGTTTCGAAGCCGATCGAAACGGCATCCAGATGCGCGGCGTGCGTGACCGCCAGCGAGACCGCGCCATCGACGACCGGCCTGATCGACCGCTCGGACGGGATATGAACCAGAAGATTTTTCAGCATGACAGCCCTCCGCGCTTTCTGCGTCCGCCGCTGCGGCCCGCAGCTTCATTAAAGAATGAAAACCGCTGCATGAATTGATCCACCTCAACCTGCTGCGGTCCAGCCGCCGCTAATTGTCCGATAGGGGTCACGCGCCCGATATCAGGGGCTAGAGGGGGTAAAATGGCAAGGGTTGCACTGGTCTCCGGCGGAACACGCGGCATCGGTGCCGCCATTTCGGAAGCATTGCTTCACGCAGGGTATCGTGTGACCGCAACCTATGCCGGCAACGATGCCGCCGCCACAGCCTTCCGGGCCAGGACCGGCATCGCCGTCCATCGCTGGGATGCCGGCGACTTCGAGGCCTGCGTCGCGGGTATCCGGCAGGTCGAGGCCGCCGCCGGGCCGATCGAAATTCTGGTCAACAATGCCGGCATCGTCCGCGACAGCGCCCTGCACAAGATGACCAGGGCGCAATGGGATGCCGTGATCGCCACCGACCTCGACGCGCTTTTCAACATGTGCCGCCCGGTGATCGAAGGCATGCGGGCGCGAAAATTCGGCCGCATCATCAACATATCCTCGATCAACGGCCAGAAGGGGCAGTTCGGCCAGACCAACTACTCGGCCGCCAAGGCAGGCGAACTCGGCTTCACCCGCGCTTTGGCGCTCGAATCGGCGCGCGCCGGCATCACGGTGAATGCCATCTGTCCGGGTTACATCCATACCGAGATGCTCGAGGCGGTGCCCGCGGATGTCATGGAAAAGAGCATCCTGCCGCTGATACCTGTGGGGCGCCTGGGCGAGCCCGCGGACATCGCGCGCGCCGTGCTTTTTCTGGCCGCCGACGAGGCCAGTTTCATCACCGGCTCGACGTTGTCGATCAACGGCGGCCAATACATGGGTTAGGCGAAGGAGACCATAAGATGGCAAGCTTTGACCGCAGGGAAGAGGCCTTCGAGGCGAAATTTGCGCATGACGAGGAGCGCGTGTTCAAGGCACGCGCGCGCGCCCTGCATATGCTCGGATTGTGGGCCGCCGGCAAACGCGGCGAGACCGGGCCGGCCGCGGAAGCCTATGCCCGTTCCCTGGTCGATGCCGATATCGGCGCCACGCCGGAGGCGGCCTTCGACAGGCTCGTCGTCGATCTTGCCGCACATGGCGTCGATGCCGAGCAGATTCGCAGCAAGCGCGACGCGCTGTTCGCGCTGGCGCAGGGCACTCCGGCCTAGGCGGTTTTGCGTTGAGTTGATCGAGCTCAATGCATCGGGGCAGGCGGGGACTAGGTTTGGACATCGGGTGAATGAAGGAGGTCCTCATGGCAGAAGTCGTTGAACAGGCCGAGGCTTCGGAACCGGCCGCAGGGGCGGTCGATGCCGCGCCCCGTCCTGCCCGGATGGGCAACCGGGTCATGGATTTGGTGTTTGGCGCGCAAAAGGCGATGCTGGAAGAGGTGGTATTCGTCAGCAACGAGATGCTGGACCGGGCGCAAACCGAGATTCATCTGTTTTCGGAGCTGGCCTCCAAACTCGCCGAAGCGCATTCGGTCAAGGACATCAAGGCGATGTCCGAGCAATGCAGCCAGCACCAGATCGACTTTGTCCGCCGCGACAGCGAGCGGCTGTTCAGGCACGGCGAACGCTTGATCGAGACCGCCTCGAAGCTGTTGCACGGCCGGGCGCCGGGCTGACCGGCACGGTCTGCCCTTCAAGTGGATGACAGGGCCTTCGGCCTGAGGTGAGAGCGATGAATTCCGCGCCGGCAATCCTAAGCTTGCCAGAGACTGAAGCGCCGCGGTTGCCGGCTGTTGCCCAGTGCCGCGGCGACGGCCGCAGCGTCAGCCTGCCGGCAGGGTCGTCCGCCGGGTTGGCGGCTGCCGTCGGAGACGGCCGCGAGCCGGAGCGCTATCCGGTCGATCGCGCGTTTCATGCGATGCTGGCCCGTTTCACCGGCGGCATATCGCCGGTGGCGCTGTCGCTGGCCTATATCGACTGGGCCTCGCATCTGGCGGCGGCGCCGCAGCGGCAAACCGAAATGGTTCAGGACGCTCTCCGCAGCGCCCGCCGGCTTTCGGAATCCGCGCTCGGCGGCCCAGGGTCGGACCAGAAGCCCTGGTCGGTGATCAGGCCGCAGCCGCAGGACCATCGATTTTCCAGCGAGGAGTGGGAGCAGCCGCCGTTCAATCTGCTGGCACAGGCGTTTCTGCTCAACGAGCAATGGTGGCACAACGCCACCTCCGGCACCCGCGGCGTTGCGCCGCGCCACGAGGCGATTGTCGAGTTTTCGGTGCGGCAGGTGCTCGACATGCTGGCGCCCTCGAACTTCGCGGCGACCAATCCCGAAGTGTTGCAGAAGACATTGCGCAGCGGCGGCGAGAATTTCGTCCTCGGCTGGCAGAACTGGTGCAGCGACTGGATACGCCTGCTGTCCGGCGGCAGGCCGGACGAAAACAAGAAATTCGTCGTCGGCGAAACCGTCGCGACGTCCCGCGGCAAGGTGGTGTTTCGCAACGAACTGATCGAGCTGATCCAGTACTATCCGACCAGCGGCAAGGTGCATCCGGAGCCGATCCTGATCGTGCCGGCGTGGATCATGAAATACTATATCCTCGACCTGTCGCCGCAGAACTCGCTGGTCAAGTTCCTGACCGGCGAGGGTTTTACCGTTTTCATGATCTCCTGGCGCAATCCGCAGGCCGGGGACAGCGACATTGCCTTTGACGACTATCGCAGGCTCGGCGTGCAGGCCGCGGTTTCGACCATCGGGGAGATCGTGCCCGGACGTCAAATTCATGCGCTGGGCTATTGCCTCGGCGGCACGCTGCTGTCGATTGCGGCAGCAGCCATGGCGCGCGACGGCGACACCCGATTGAAATCGGTTACCCTGCTCGCGGCGCAAACCGACTTTACCGAGGCCGGCGAGCTGACATTGTTCATCAACGAAAGCCAGGTCACCTTCCTTGAGGACATGATGTGGCAACACGGCGTTCTCGAGACCACCCAGATGGCCGGCTCATTCCAGCTGTTGCGCTCGAACGACCTGATCTGGTCGCGGATCGTCCGCGACTACCTGATGGGAGAGCGGGCGCCGCCCAGCGATCTGATGGCCTGGAACGCCGACGCCACGCGGCTGCCTTACCGGATGCATTCCGAATATCTGCGCCAGCTGTTCCTCGACAACGACCTGGCCGAGGGCCGCTACCTCGTCGAGGGCAAGCCGATCGCGCTGTCGGATATCCACGCGCCGATGTTCGTGGTCGGAACGGTGCGCGATCACGTCGCGCCATGGAAATCCACCTACAAGATACATTTCCAGGTCGAGGCGGAGGTGACGTTCCTTTTGACCAGCGGCGGCCACAATGCCGGCATCGTGGCGCCGCCGGGCCAGCCCGGGCATAGTTACCAGGTCAGGACCAAGGCGGCGGATGCGCCCTATATCGGTCCCGACGAATGGCTGAAGACGACTTCGCGGGTCGAAGGATCGTGGTGGCCGCAATGGACCAGCTGGCTCGCCGCGCATTCCGGCGAGCCCTGCGAGCCGCCGCGCATTGGCGTCGCGGGCGTCGACGGCCACAAGCTGCCTGACGCGCCCGGCGATTACGTCCGCCACTGATGCCGGTGGTCACCCTGCGCACGAGGTCCCTTCAGGGGTCCTCGTGCTCCAGGATTTCCCGCAGGATGAAGGATTCCGCGTGGCGCCAGGCGGTGTCGCTGTCGCCACGGAAGGTGACCAGGCGATTGAAAACCACATTCCGGCTTTGCAGGTCGATGATGTCGAATTTTGCCCATTGCACCAGCGTGCTGAGTTTGTGGAAGCTGCTGATCAGCAGATAGCCGGCGCCGGCGGCTTGCGCCTTGCCGAGCAACTCTTCGACAGGAATGTCGCCAACGGAACAGGCGCCCGGCGGGCAGACCAGCGCGACATTTCGGATCTTTCCGCTTGCCGCCAGGTCGGTACGCAGCGAGGCTTCGAATTCACGCAGGCGTCGGACATGGTCGGCACTTTGATCGACCACCTCGCCCGAGGTGTCGACATACTGGATCTCGGCGACCGCAAGCACCGGGGTCTCGCCCTGCGCCCGGCTTTGCCGAACAAGACCAGCATGGAAAGCCGCGGCAGCGAACAGGACGACGCTCGCCGACCGTAGTGCCAACAACATGTTCATGGGGCGCGGGCTCCTGTCGGCTGGCAATTCGCCGCAGTATGGCACGGAGTGAAAGCGGGTCCAGCGCTAGTCCGCCTGTTCCAGCAGGCGGCGCTGGATCAGCCAGCGCGCTCCACGGCTCCAGGCGGAGTTGGCGCCCGCGCGCAGATCGGTTTGCTCGACGGCGACGAGCTCCCCGGACCGGACGTCGCGAATTTTGTAGGTGACCGCGTAGTCGGTCCGGCTGATGCGGGTCACGATCCCGATCATGGATTGGTCGGCGTCGAGGCCGGCGGCGATCCTGGCCTCGCAACCGCCGCATTCGCGCAATTTGCCGGCCCTGGCCGCTTCATCGCTCGCGGTACTGACATCGACCAATCGATAGCGTCCGGATTCCGCGATCAGCCGCCGCGCCTCCTGCGTCGAAAGCCGCAATTGCTCGCGGTCTACATCGTCGGGCGGAACGTAGGCCGCGGCGGCGCTGAAATCCTCCAGTTCGAACGGAAACACCGCAATCCTGACCGGCGGCGGCGCGGCGGGTTCGGCTGCGCCGGCGATGGCGAGTGCCGCAAGCACCCATAAGGGAGCGAAGATGAAAGCCGTGCCGCGCATGGATGAGCCTCGCAGTCGCAGGTCGCCGACATATTGGCCGGTCCATTGCATTGACGAAATGGAGTTTTTCCCTGGATTGACCGGGTGAAATGCCCGATCTTGTCTCGTCCGGCTTTGCTGTCGTCAAAATCTGCGCCTAGATGCGAGGGCAATGGATGTGAGCTTGCAACGGGCTATCGGTTTCATGGCGGGCCGCGCGTGCACCGTCGATCTGAAATTGCGCCTTGCCTTGCGCGTCGCAGCGCTGGCGGCGATCTGCTTCCTCGCTGTCGCTGCCTACGCCCTGTTCGACAGCAACCGTGCCGCCGTGGCCAAGGTGAGCCATATCGCCGAAATCGTCGCCAGGGATATCGCGCTGCAGCAGTCGGAGGCGCACTGGTTCTCGCTGTCTCCCAACCAGGCTCCAGACCTGCAACGGATCGCCACGCCGCTGATGGAGCCGGGCCTGTGCATTGCCTATCGGGACAAGGCCGGCGGCTTCCGCCAGGGCATTTGCAGGGGAACGCTGACGGACGAAATTGCTGCGCCGGAGAGTTTCGCGGCGATCTATCGCGCGATCTTTCACCCCGGCGAGCCGATCTCGATGCCGCTGCTGATCGAGGGCGAGGCCCGCGGCATGGCGATAGCGACCATCGATCCGGCCACGCAGATCGGCCAGAGCTGGCGCGAGGCGAGCCGGCTGCTGTCCGTCATGGCGTTCGCCCTGGCCGGGCTTTGCCTTGCGGTCTACGCTGCGCTGGCCCGCGCCCTGCGGCCGACCCATGTCATTCGCACCGGCTTGAGGCGGCTTGCGGCCAACGATCTTTCCGCGCGCCTGCCGCGTTTCGATCTGGCCGAGCTCTCGGCGATTTCCGACGTCTTCAACGCGCTGGCGCAGAAGCTCGAGACCACCCTCGCCGAACGCAACGCGCTGACGCGAAAGCTCATCGCCGTGCAGGACGCGGAACGGCGCCATCTGGCCCGCGAGCTGCACGACGAGTTCGGCCAGTCGCTCGCGGCCATCGCGGCGCAGGCCGCAGCCGCCGCCCATACGGCCGAGCGCGAATGTCCGCCGCTTCTGGACGAATGCCGGGGCATCTCGCGCACGACGGCGGGCTTGATGGAAACGCTGCGCGGCGCGCTGGTGCGCCTGCGGCCACCCGACATCGAGGATCTTGGCCTCGCCGTCAGTCTCGAAAGTCTCGTCGCGAGCTGGAATGGCCTCGGGAAGGGCCGCACGCGATTTGAGATCACCATCGTCGGCAAGGTCGACGACCTGCCGCCCAGCGTCTGCGCGAGTCTTTATCGCATCGCCCAGGAGGCGATCACCAATGCCGCGAAGCACGCCCAGGCCCGGCGCGTGCAGCTGCGCCTCGAGGCGGGACAAACCGACATCGTCCTGAGCGTCGAAGACGACGGTGAGGCGACCGGCGGCGGCGTCGCGCCAAAAGCCGGCATGGGGCTGCTCGGCATGCAGGAGCGTGTGGTGTCGCTCGGCGGAACGCTGCGTTTCGACCGGCGGGCCGAGGGCGGCGCCTGGCTTGTCGCGACAATTCCCAACATGGGAGTGGAACCTTGAACTTGCCGGATGCCAGGCGTGTTACGCGCGTGATGCTGGCGGACGACCATGCCATCGTGCGCGAGGGGTATCGCTCGCTGCTGCAGAAGCAGGATCGCCTCCAGGTCGTCGCCGAGGCCGGCGACGGCGCCGACGCCTATCGTGTTTACAAGGAGGCCAAGCCCGACCTCGTTGTCATGGATCTGTCGATGCCGGGAATTGGCGGGGTCGAGGCGATCCGGCGCATCCGGCAGTGGGACAGCCACGCGCGCATCCTGGTATTTACAATGCACCAGAGTGCTGCCTATGCGGTGCAGGCGATCAAGGCCGGTGCCCGCGGCTTCATCACGAAAAGCAGTCCGCCAAGCACGCTGCTGCGGGCGATCGCCGAGGTCATGGCCGGACGCATCGCGCTCAGTCCCGACATCGACCATGAACTCGCCCTCAACCGGCTCGCCGACGAGCCTTCTGCCGTCGACGCGCTGAGCCCGCGTGAATTCGAGATCCTGCGCATGCTGCTGGCCGAGAAATCCGTGGATGAGATCGCCGAGACGCTGCATATCAGCGTCAAAACCGCGGCCAACACCCGCTATCTCATTCGCGCCAAACTCGGCGTCGCCTCCGACATCGAGCTTGTACGCCTGGCGCTGCGCCAGCGGATCATCGCAGCGGAGGACGTGGAACGTTAGCCCCAGCCTATCGACAAGGAGCGACGCCGGGGACAAGCGCGCGGCAGTGAAGCCCGGCGTCACTGCTTCAGCGTGCATTTGGTCTCGGGGCGATCGAGTCCGAGCGTATCGAGCTCCGATACCTGATGCAGGAAGCCCTCCTGAGGCGAGACCGATACCGTGTTCCTGCCGTCGAACAGCAGGATCGGCTGCCTAAGCTGCAGGTTCCAGTCACGAATCGTCAATTTCTGGCCCTTGAAGGCGGCGATCGAGAATTCCGGGCTCTTGAGGTAGGCCAGCATCCTGGCGGGATCTCCGGAGCCGGTCCGGGCCGCCGCCTCGCCGATCATGCGCACGGCGGTCCAGACCTGCATGTCATGCGCCGTCATCGGGCGCTGGAAGGTTTTGGTAAAACGGTTCTGCAACTGCACGGCGCCCCACTGATCGAACGCCGCATCCCATGTCGTCGGCACCAGTCCGGCCGAGCCGGCGACCGGACGGGGATCCCAGGTCCGATACGGAAGATAGCCGGCGAACACCTCGCTTTCATCCGCTGCCACCAGCACGTCGTAATCGGGCGCGCCTTGCGTCACCACCGGCATCTGCCGCTGGATCTCGGCGACGCCGCTGTCGGTTCGCCGTGCGCCGCCATTGTCCTTGAACTCCCGCTGTTCGACGATCTTGGCGCCGAAGCGCGTCGCCGCATGGCGCAAGGCGTCGGCGAACAGCACGTCGTTCGGATGCGAGCCCGCAAGCAGCAGCCATCGGCGCCACTTCTTCCAGATCAGATATTGCGCCAGCCCGTCGGCGAGCATCGAGCGTGTGGGAGCCACGTGGATGACGTTGGCGCGGCAGTCCTGCTCGCGCAGCCGCTCATCCGGCGCCGAGGCGTTGAACAAGGTCTCGCCCCGCGGCTTGCCGGCATCCGCGGCCTTGAGCAGCCGGTCGGCATCAAGGCTGGTGACGATGAACGAGGCGCCCTGGTCGGCAAGCGCATTGATCGCCGCGGCCGGATCGTCACCCTCGCCAAGCAAGGTCTCGATCAGCGTATAATGCTGGTTGAGAAAACGCCCGGTGGTGTTGTCGTCGTCGGCCGCCAGTTGAGCCCCGGCGAGACCGTCATTGCCGGCGGGAATATCGATCAGCGATAAGCGGATTTTCGTCGGCGGTTGGCGCAGGTAGCCGATCTTGATTTCCAGCGGCTGATCGGACAGGCCCGCTCCGCAGAGCGCAATCAGGACGCAGACGCCTACCAGAAACCGGAGCACACATGCCTCCCACGTTCGCAAAAGATGCAATGTTCGCAACCGGCTCCGCAACTCGATTGCACCGCAACATCGCTTGTCCGGCGGTCTTGTCGAACCGTGCAGGCGATGCCGGTTGATACCGGCATTTTCACCTGCTTTCACTGGCCTGCAAGCTATCCCATTTATCAGGGCGCGCAAACAATGCCTCCGGTCCGGTTCGCCGCGATGGCCGGCAGTGGCGCTCAGACCCAATGCCGCCGTCATCGCGCGCCAGATTTCTGTTCCATCGATGCAACGGAGCCTTATTGTCCGGATTCAAGTTACCTGAACTCGGCTCGCCCCCTGGAGAACACCGCATGTCCGATTTGCGCCGGATCGCAGTCCTCGGCCTTTCCCTGATCGGGCTTTTGCTCTCGTTTGATTCGGCCCAGGCCTTCCTTGCCTATGTGTCCAACGAGAAGGGCAATTCGGTGTCCGTGATCGACACCGACAAGATGCAGACGGTCGCCACCATCAAGACCGGGCAACGGCCGCGCGGCATCGCCGTCTCGCACGACGGCAAATCGGTCTTTGTGGCGCTCGGCGACGATGACACGATCCAGGTGTTCGACGCCAAGAGCATGGCGCCCGCCGGCGAGTTGCCGTCAGGTCCGGATCCTGAGCAATTCACGCTCGATCCGGCCGGAAAGATCCTCTATGTCGCCAACGAAAATGACGCGATGGTGACGGTCATCGACCTCGACAAGCGCGCGGCCATCGGCGAGGTGTCGGTCGGCATCGAACCCGAGGGACTGGTGGTCAGCCCGGATTCCAGGGTCCTGATCTGTACGTCCGAGACCACCAGCATGGTCCATTTCATCGATACCAAGAGCCGCGAGATCCTGGCTAACCTCCTGGTCGGGTCGCGCCCGCGCTTCTCGACATTCAAGTCCGACGGGTCGGAATTGTGGGTGAGTTCGGAAATCGGCGGCGGCCTTGCCATCATCGATCCCAAGACGCGGCAGGTCAAGCAAACCGTGACCTTCGAAATTCCGGGACTGCGGTCCGAGGCGATCCAGCCGGTCGGAATAAATATTACCAGGGACGGCAAGCTCGGTTTCGTCGATCTGGGGCCTGCCAACCGGGTGGCGGTGGTCGATGGCGTCACTCACGCCGTCCTGAAATACCTGCTGGTCGGCCAGCGCGTCTGGCACGGCGCCTTTACGCCGGACGAGAAATATCTGCTGGTCGCCAACGGCGTCTCGAACGACGTCTCGGTGATCGACGTGGCAAGCCTGCGGGTCATCAAATCCATCCAGGTCGGCGAACTGCCCTGGGGCGTCGCCTTCGGCCCGGATTGAATCGAAAACCGTCCCGCTGTCAGATTTGTCTCTTCTTGCTGTCCGGATAGTCGCAGCTCCATTTTGTCGCTATCCAGGCCGGATGCTGGCCGATCCACTGGGCGATATAGGGCTGGGCGGCCATCATGCATTGCTGGAGCGAGCCCTCCCAGGCGAACTGAAGATATTTTTCCTCGCAATGGCTCGGATTGGCGATGGCACAGACGGTCAGGATGATTTCAATCATTTTCCTGGTGTCCTCGATTTGATGCGCTACTAACTATTACGCCGAATTCATTGTTGCGTCCCGGGTTTTCAAGGAAAATGGCGGCTGGGGCGCATCGATCACCGACGCTCGGCCAACGGTCCTTGCCGCATCGCAACCTGTACGCGCAGGCCCTTCCATGGTGCGGGTGCTTGCGTAGCCAGCGTCTTGACAATGCATGCGAGCGTGCAATGTTTGAAGAGCACGGGATATCAAGCCCGTATTTTACAGGAATTTCCCATTGCGGCCTGCGCGGTGAACCCCTGACATTTGAGCAGGCGGTTCGCTGGACATACGATGGATTTTCAGAACCGTAAGTATCCAGGCTCAAGCAGGAAACGTTGAGTGGGAGGAACGGTATGAAGACACGCGCCGCAGTCGCGTTCGAGGCGAACAAGCCGCTCGAAATCGTCGAACTCGATCTGGAGGGCCCCAAAGCGGGCGAGGTCCTGGTCGAGATCAAGGCGACGGGCATTTGCCACACCGACGCCTATACGCTCGACGGCCTCGACAGCGAGGGAATTTTCCCCTCGATCCTCGGCCATGAAGGTGCCGGCATCGTCCGCGAGGTGGGGCCGGGCGTCGCCTCGGTGAAGCCGGGCGACCACGTGATCCCGCTCTACACGCCGGAATGCCGCCAGTGCAAAAGCTGCCTGAGCCAGAAGACCAATCTGTGCACCGCGATCCGCGCCACCCAGGGCAAGGGGCTGATGCCCGACGGCACCTCGCGCTTCAGCCACAAGGGCAAGACCATCTTCCACTACATGGGCTGCTCGACGTTTTCCAATTTTACCGTGCTGCCGGAGATTGCGGTCGCCCGGATCCGCCCCGACGCGCCGTTCGACAAGAGCTGCTACATCGGCTGCGGCGTGACCACCGGCGTCGGCGCGGTGGTCAATACCGCCAAGGTGACGCCGGGCGCCAACGTGGTCGTGTTCGGCCTCGGCGGCATCGGGCTCAATGTCATCCAGGGCGCGCGGATGGTCGGCGCCGACAAGATCATCGGCGTCGATCTCAACGATGCCAAGGAGGAATGGGGCCGCCGCTTCGGCATGACGCATTTCGTCAACCCGAAAAAGGTCGACGGCGATATCGTCCAGCACCTGGTCCAACTGACCGACGGCGGCGCCGACTTCACCTTCGACTGCACCGGCAATACCACCGTGATGCGGCAGGCGCTGGAAGCCTGTCACCGCGGCTGGGGCGTATCCGTCGTGATCGGGGTGGCGGAAGCCGGCAAGGAAATCGCCACACGGCCGTTCCAGCTCGTCACCGGCCGGGTCTGGAAGGGCACCGCGTTCGGCGGCGCGCGCGGCCGCACCGACGTGCCGAAAATCGTCGACTGGTACATGAACGGCAAGATCGAGATCGACCCGATGATTACCCATGTCCTCAAGCTCGAGGAGATCAACAAGGGCTTCGATCTGATGCACGAAGGCAAGTCGATCCGCTCGGTCGTCGTGTTTTAAAAGCGCGTGCAACAAAAATGTCAAACACAAGGAGGAGTGGCCCATGACTGTTCATATCCACCCATCGGTTGACAGTGGCGTCAAGAAGGGCTCGGGCAGCTTTGCCGGCGGCACCCTGGTCTGCAAATGCAAGGACAGGCCGGTCAAGGTCGGCATCAAGGGCGACGTCGTCCACAACCACGCCTGCGGCTGCACCAAGTGCTGGAAGCCGGAGGGTGCCGCCTTTTCGGTGGTCGCGGTGGTTCCGCGCGACAACGTCACGGTTCTCGAGAACGGCGACAAGCTTCATGTGGTCGACGCCTCGGCGGCGATCCAGCGGCACGCCTGCAAGGTCTGCGGCACGCATATGTACGGCCGTATCGAGAACAAGAACCACCCGTTCTATGGCCTCGACTTCATCCATCCCGAACTGTTCGCCGAAGGCGGCGGCTGGGCGGCTCCGGGATTTGCGGCATTCGTATCTTCGGTGATCGAATCCGGCGTCGACCCTGCCGAGATGGGCGGGATCAGGTCGCGTCTCAAGGAGCTCGGGCTCGAGCCCTATGACTGTCTGTCGCAGCCGCTGATGGATGCGATCGCCACCCATGTGGCGAAGTCCAGGGCCAAGGCGGCCTGAGCGGGCCGGCCTCACGCAAGCTTCGGCTGGCGGTGAGCACCGCCGGCCGCTTTCGCGATCATCGCGCCCATCGCGGCGCCGGAGCATTGGATCATGACGCTCGAAACCGTGGCACTCAATCGATCGCACGACGGCATCCAGGGCGTCTACAAGCACGCCAGTCGCGAAACCAGGACCATGATGACCTTTTCGGTCTATGTCCCGCCGCACCAGGCTGGCGCCAGGCTTGCGGTGGTGTGGTATCTCTCGGGCCTGACCTGCACCCACGCCAACGTCACGGAAAAGGGTGAATTCCGCAGGGCCTGCGCCGAACTGGGATTGATCTTCGTCGCGCCGGACACCAGCCCGCGCGGCGAGGGTGTGCCCGGCGATCCCGCCGGGGCCTACGATTTCGGGCTCGGCGCCGGCTTTTATGTCGACGCGACCCTGGCGCCATTCGCCGATCACTACCGGATGTGGAGCTACGTGACGGAAGAGCTGCCGGATTTGATCGCAGCGCATTTTCCGGCTGATCCGAAGCGGCAATCCATCCTCGGGCACTCGATGGGAGGCCATGGCGCCCTTACCGCGGCCCTGCGGTATCCCGATCGCTACCGCGCCGCCAGCGCGTTCTCGCCGATCGTGGCACCTTCGCAAGTCCCATGGGGGGTCAAGGCGTTGACCGGATATCTCGGTGGCGAGCGCGCCGCCTGGCGGAAGCACGATGCCGTCGCCCTGATCGAGGATGGCGCGCGGTTTTCCGATTTCCTGGTGGACTATGGCGATGCCGATCCGTTCCTGGCCGAACAGCTTCGCCCCGAATTGTTGCAGCATGCCTGTTCGCAGGCGGACATCCCGCTGATTTTGCGCCGCCAGGCCGGCTATGATCACAGCTACTATTTTGTATCGAGCTTCATGGAAGATCACCTGCGCTGGCACGCCGCGCGGCTGCATGCATCTTGAGTGGAATGGACGTGCAGCCTGTTGCGGCGGGCAAGCAACGGCTCCGCGACGAGCTTGGCTTCCGCGTTTTGGCCGTCGTGAGGGGCGATCGGATCGCTCGCCCACGCGATTGCGACCGGCACAGTGGATTGCTATGAAGATCGCATTCGCCACGAATTCATGGTGGTAGCGGAGGCAGGCAAAAAGCCTTCGGCATTCGGGAGCGGCGGGATATGGCCAGGGTGGCGACTTCGATAGCCTTGATTCTGGCTTTGATGCCGGTGAGCGCATGGGCCAAGGACACCCAGTTCTGGAACTTGACGGCCAATACCATCACTTCGCTGCAACTTTCGTCCGCCGGCAAGAATGAATGGGGCCCGAACCAGGCCGACAATGATCGCGATCATACCGTCGATCATGACGAGCGCCTGAAAATCACCGACACCGCCACCGGCGTCTACGACGTCAAGATTGTCGACAAGAGCGGGCGGACCTGCGTCGTCCCGGACATTCAGGTCAAGGCGGGCTCGATTTTCTCGATTGAGGAAAAAAACCTGAAGGATTGCACCAAGTAGCGGCCTTGGCCTCCGGCATGGGACGACGGCTCAAAAATTCACACCGAACAAGAGGCGTGCCTGGCGGCGCTCGAAATTGACCAGGTCGAGCGTACCCATGACGGAACTGGCCTGGCCTGCCAACTGCGCGCTCCATGCCGCCGTGATCCACGCCCGTTCGGAGAGCTTTAGATAGATCGTCGGCCCGACGAAGAATCCCTGTCCGGCGAATGCGTCAAGTCCAAGCCCGGCGTACTGGCGCACATAGCGGGCTTCGCCGCCGACAAAAAATCCCGAACGGAGCTGTTCCATCAGGCCGAACGCAACGCCGGCGCTGGATTGCTGCGACCAGGTGCCGGTCAGGTTCGACCGCATGGTCTCCGGCTGATAGAGCAGGTCGAACGCCGCGACCAGACGATCGGGAATGACTTCCCAATCGGCCGCGGCGACGAAGTCGACACCATATTGGTTGCCAGGTTCGCCGCTCACCTCATCGCTTCGGCCCCATTGCGGTTCGGCGCCGATCGCAAAACCGAACGGTGCGGTGGCGCGATCGAGCAACTGGTAGCGGATATCGGCGGACAGGCCGCCAAATGCGACATAGTGCTGATCGGCGAGCCCGCCAACGCCGGCAATGTCGTAGGAGACGACTTCGCCGGTAAATTCGGTTCGCAGTTTCGGAATCGGCACGAACTCCGCCGACAAGGTGCTGGAGCTTGCATCATAGGTCCCGGTCTGCTTGGCAAAGCGGCCGGTGACCGACCCCTCGAGCTCCCTTTCGCCGACTTCCCCGACGTCGGTTCCGATGGTGAAGCCGAAAAGATGCTCGGTCTCGATAGGTTCGGTGCGGGCATCGGTCGGAAGCATCGCAAGAACCAGCAACAGGCAGCATCCGGTCGCGCGCCAGGGCGGCAACAAAGCGGCGGGTGCGAGGCGCTCGTTCAATTCTGCAATTCCGTCAAGCCGATGAATGTCTTCCCGCGCTGCAACAGCAGCGCTGTCAGCGCCGGCGTCGCCGCGGACCAACCGCACTGCTTCGGTAAAAATCGCGCAAGATGTGAGTTTGCGGCATCGCATCACGCACGCGATTTACGACGATAGTGGAAATTGCGTTGCTCCCCCAACACTGCTGTCTCGCTGCCGGATGGTAGGACCTTGCTGCGCCGCGGCTGCTGGACAGTGTAGCCAATTTCTCGCATGGATGGCGGGGGAAAATCCTCGCGCCGCGATCCGTCGTGCGGCGCAGCGTGGTCAAGCCGCTCGGAAACCTCGGAAATGCTGAGAATTTTCGTCACGTTCTGTCTGCTGATCGGCGCGGCCCCGGCGCTGGCCGAGGAGACCCTGCGCATCGGCCTGCAAAGCACCGGCACGTTCGCCTGGCAACTGGATGTGATCCGCCGCCACGGCCTTGCCAGCGGCGCCGGCCTGGATTTGCAGGTCAGCGAATTCGCTTCGCCCGATGCGGGCAAGCTCGCCCTCAATGGGGGCTCGGTCGATCTTGCCGTGGTCGACTGGCTTTGGGTTGCCCGTGCGCGGGCCCTCGGCGCCAAATGGCTGTTCTATCCCTATTCCAGTGCGGTCGGCGCGGTGATGGTGAAGAGCGATTCGCCGGTGCGGAAGATCGCCGACCTCAAGGGCCGGGTTCTCGCCGTTGCCGGCGGCCCGCTCGACAAGAGCTGGCTCATTGTCCAGGCCGCAGCGCTCCGCCAGGGCATCGACCTCAAGCGCGAGGCGACCCTCGAATATGGCGCGCCGCCGCTGATTTTTCAGAAATCACGGCAGGACGAAGCCGAAGCAAGCCTCAATTTCTGGAATTTTTGCGCTCGGCTGGAGGCGCAGGGCTATCGGTCAATTCTCGACGTGCGCGATGCCGAGGCAGCACTCGGGCTGAAGCAACCCGTCGCGCTGATCGGTTACGCGTTTTCCGAGCAGTTCGCGAACGAGCACAGGAGCACGATCGACCGCTTCATCGCCATCGCGCAAGCGGCCAACGACATTCTGCTGCGGTCCGATCAGGAATGGGATGCCCTGCGTCCGTTGATGAAGGCCCAGGACGAGAGCACCTTCACGGCATACCGCGACCGGACCCGGGAGGGGATGCCGCGGCAGACGGTGGCTGCGGAAGCGGCCGAAGCCGGCGCGCTGTTCAGGACCTTGGCGCACATCGGCGGTCCGGAACTGGTCGGTCCGTTGCAGGAGCTCGATCAAGGTCTCTATTATCAGCCTGCTCCGCGCGGAGATTGAGCGTTGCCGAGATTTTATTCGCTGGCTGCCCTGGTGGCGCTTTGGGCCCTTGCCGCGGCGCTGGCGCAATCGCGGCTGCTGCCGGGACCGCTGACGGTCGGCGCCGTGACGCTCGCCGACCTGCGTTCCGGCGAATTGCCGTTTCAGATGGGCTGCACGCTGGCGCGTGTGGTCAGCTCTTTCGCCATCGCGATGCTGCTGGGTACCATCGCAGGCTATGCGATGGGTCGCTCGAAATCCGTCGACCGCTACGCCGATCCATGGCTGATCGTGCTGATCAACCTGCCGGCGCTGGTGACGATCATATTCGCCTATATCTGGATCGGCCTCGATGAAACCGCTGCGATCCTGGCGGTTGCGGTCAACAAGCTGCCGAATGTGATTGTGGTGATGCGGGAGGGGACCCGCGCGCTCGATCCCGGGCTCGACGAAATGGCGAAGGCGTTTCAGTTTACCCGGCTGTCGCGAATTCGCCACGTCGTGATCCCGCAACTCGCCCCCTATCTGGCGGCCAGTTCGCGGTCCGGCCTCTCGATCGTCTGGAAGATCGTGCTGGTGGTCGAGTTGATCGGGCGGCCGAACGGCGTCGGGTTCGTGCTGGGGTCGGCGTTCTCGCTGTTCGACATGGCCAGGATACTGAGCTATGCGATCTGCTTCATCGCGCTTATGCTGGTGATCGAAAGCCTGTTGGTGCAACCGCTTGAACGACGCGCAATCCGCTGGCGAGGCCGCCCCGCTTGAGCTTCGCATCGAGGGCAAGACCTATCTGTCGGCCGACGGCACGCCGGTCGAGGTCGTTCGTGACCTGCAGCTTCGGCTCGAAGCGGGTTCGTTCGGGGCGCTGATCGGTCCGTCCGGTTGCGGCAAGACCACGATCCTGAGGATCGCCGCCGGCCTGGATCCGGACTTCCGCGGCGAGCTCCGTCGGCCTGGATCGGGACGTCTCGGCATGGTGTTCCAGGAACCTCGGCTGCTGCCCTGGCGCACGGTCGAGGCCAACATCCGCCTGGCGCTGCCGGCGCACGAGACTGCCGCCGACCTGACGGAGCTGGTCGGGATTCTCGGCCTCGGCTCCCATCTCGCCCGATACCCCGGCGAATTGTCGCTCGGCCTGGCGCGCCGCGTGGCCATTGCCCGCGCTTTTGCGGCGCGGCCGGATTTTCTTCTGCTCGATGAGCCGTTCGTGTCGCTCGATGAGGCCGTCGCCATCCGGCTGCGCAACGAACTGGTGGCGCTGACGACGCGCACAAGGGTGACGACGCTGTTTGTGACCCATGATCTGGCCGAAGCCATCCAACTGGCCGATCGCCTGTATTTTCTGTCCGAACGGCCGGCCCGCATCATTCTCGAGAGGTCGCTTCCGCCCCCCCGGGGGGCGCGCAGCCGGGACGTCATTGCCGCGATCAGCGATGAAATGCGATCGTTGCTGTCGCGGCTGCGATGAGCGCCGGAACCGCCCGGCGTTCACCGTTCACAGCAGCCGGCTCTCGATCGCAAAGCGCACCAGTTCGGAGGAAGAGCGCAGCCCAAGCTTTTGGCGAATGATGGAAGACGTATTGGCGATGGTTTTGTAGGACGAATGAACCAGCCACGCGATCTCGGAGAGGCTTTTGCCGGCACTGAGCAGGCGCAATATCTCGATCTCGCGCGAGGTCAGTTTCGACAGCGGGCTTTGGGCGTAGGCCGGCCCGGCGAAGGCGATGCTTCGCGCCATCGCCGGCGGCAGGTAGACACCGCCCTTGCCGACTTCCCGGATCGCCTCGACGAGGTCGGAGGGATCTCCGGATTTTGAGACATAGCCCTTGGCGCCGACCTCGATCGCGCGCGCCGCGAAGATCGCATCGTCGTTCATGCTGAACATGATGATTCGCGCGGACGCGGTGCGCGCAAGAATGCGCCGCGCCAGCTCGAAACCCGACACCGTCGGCAGGTTGATATCGACAATGCAGACATCGGGCCGTTCGGCGGCAAACACCCGCTCGCCGCTCTCGGCGTCCGAAGCTTCCAGGATCTCGATCTCGGTGTCCGCGGCCATCAAGGCGCGGCAACCCGAGGCCACGATGGGATGATCGTCAACGATCAGAACACGCATTGGCGTTGGCCCCAACTCCCGCCTCAGTTCGGCTTGCTGCATCGCATCACCGGACCCCGGAAAACTTCGGCATCGCCTTTGGCGCCGCCGGGTTGGGCATCCGAGCCGCAAATGCTGTACGCTTCAATTAGATAGCCGCCGTTTTTGTCTGTCAACGTCCTCTTGTCCAGGGCGGCGGCGCGGCGCGGTGTTGGAAGAACATGATGTGGCAGAAACTGTCGTTGCGCGCCCGGCTCAATTTGCTGCTGGCGCTGGTTCTGATGCTCGGTCTGGCCATCAATATCGCGCGGCTGGTGCTGGAAGCCGCACCGCGCGTCCAGGCCGAAGATCAAAGCGTGGTGCGGCTGGCCCGCGAATTCATCGAAACGCTGGTGGTCGCCCTGAACGAGACCCCGGATCCGGAAGCCAGACTGGGTGAAATTGTTCGCGACCTCAACCGGCTGCGTCATGTCAGCATCACGCTGCAGAACGACACGGCCGGGGACGCGGCTGCGGCGATCAACCGCGCCGGCGATGACGCCGAAGCGCCGACCTTGCCGGCGTGGTTCGTGACGCTGGTCCACCCGGAACAGACCGCCGTGACGGTCCCGATTTCGATCCATGGCAAACCGCAATCGCTGGTGATCACGTCGCATCCGAATGACGAGATGACCGAGATCTGGGATGGCATCGTGACCCAGCTCGAGGTCGGTTCGGCCATCGCCGTCGCGCTGTTTCTGATGACCATGATGGTGGTCAGCCGGGCGCTCGCGCCGCTGCAGGCACTGTCGAAGGCGATGACGGATATCGCAGCCGGCAGCTATGACACGCGCGTGGAACCCGCCGGTTCGCCCGAACTGGCCGCGATCTGCACCAGGCTGAACCAGCTTGCGGCGACGATGGGCGATGCCGTCGAAGACAAGCGGCGTCTGGCGGAACGTGCCGTCTCGCTGCAGGATGTGGAGCGCAAGGAAATCGCACGCGAACTGCACGACGAGTTCGGGCCCTATCTTTTCGCCCTGCGGGCGCATGCCGGTTCGCTGGTGCGGATAGCGGACTCCCGCGAGCCCGACACCGCGGCCTTGCGCAAACATGGCGGCGCCATCCTGGAGCAGGTCAATGCCCTGCAGCAATTCAACCGGCGGGTCCTTGAAAAATTGCGGCCGGTTGGACTTGCGGAGCTCGGCCTTCGCGAAGCGCTCGGTGCGCTGCTGCGGCTATGGGGTGAGTCGCATCCCGACGTGGTCATCGAAACCGCCATTTCGCCCTCGCTCGGGGCGAGCGGCGAGACCGCCGATTTGACGATCTACCGCATCGTTCAGGAAGCCTTGACCAACGTCTTCCGCCACGCCGGCGCGACCAGCGTCAACGTCACCATCGAGCCTGCCGAGCCGCCGCCAGGCGTCAAGCGCGGCGGAACCGGCTGCGCACGGGTGCGGGTGTGCGACAATGGCAGCGGGTTGCAGCCGGACCACCGGCTGGGACTCGGCCTGATAGGAATGCGCGAACGGGTATTGGCTCTCGGCGGCACCCTTACCGTGGCCTCCAGCGACGGTGGGGTCATCGTCGAGGCGGTCGTTCCCACCGGCTAGCGTTTCTAAAAACAAGGCGGGTCGGGAAATTCGGGAAGTTTTCCCGGATTCGATGGGAAAAGTCGGGGCCGACACCGGGACCTTTTGAGGGTAGCGCGCGTTCAGCGACGCATTAATATCGCTCCACAACCTAACCGGCGGACGAACAAAAGCCGGAGCGGGGGGAATGGGGCAGATGGGCATTCGATGCCTGCGTATCCTGTCGGTATCGATATGCCTGTGGTTCGGGGAGCCCTGCGCGCATGCGCAAGATGCGTCGGGTACCGTTCAGGCCTTGCCCCCGGTCGTGGTGACGCCAACCGAGCCCGGCACCAAGCGCGGCCACTCCGAAAATGCCGCGCGCATCGCCCGCAATCGGCCGGTTGTCTATGTATATCCGACGACGCCGCTGGCCGGCGCCAGCATCGATCCCGACAAGGTGGCGGCCAGCGTCAATGTGGTCAATGCCGAACAAATCAAGCAAACCGGCTCGCTGAACATCAGCGACGCGCTGGTGAAGTATGTGCCGGGCATCATTGTCAATGAAGTTGCCGGCAATCCATTCCAGCCAGACGTGCAGTTTCGCGGCTTCGTCGCCTCCCCGGTGTCCGGCACGCCTCAGGGCCTCGCGGTCTACCAGAATGGCGTCCGCATCAACGAAGCGTTCGGCGACATCGTCAACTGGGACCTGATTCCGACCGCGGCGATAAAATCGGTCGCCGTGGTGACCAACAATCCCGCGTTCGGCCTCAATGCGCTGGGCGGGGCGGTCGACGTGCAGATGAAGGATGGCTTCACCTATCATGGCGCCGAAATCGATACCATGGGCGGCTCGTTCGGACGGGTGCAGAGTTCGCTGCAATGGGGCAAACAGGTCGACAATTTTGCCGTCTATGGCGCGCTCGAAGGATTGCACGACGACGGGTTTCGGAATTTCTCGCAGTCGGACGTGCGCCGGTTCTATGGCGATGTCGGCTACAAGAGCGACAGCAGCGAATTTCATGTCAATATGGGCGTCGCCGACAACGCTTTCGGCGCCACCGCCACCGTGCCGGTCGAACTGCTTCAGCAATATTACGGCGCCACCTACACCACGCCGCAAACCTCGACCAATCGCGTCGGCTACGTCAATTTGACCGGCAAGGTCGAGGTGACGCCGACCTGGACCGTCGACGGCATCGCGCATGCACGGGTTTACGACCAGCACACCCAGGACGGCAATCCGACGGGAACCCAACCCTGCGCCGCCGATGCGACGCTGCTGTGCTATGGCGATGGCAGCACGCCCGCCAACGGCCTGAATGGGGTGCAGCTCGCCAATCCCTTCCCCGCCAATGCCATCCTGGGCGAGAACGATCGAACCACGACGCAATCGACCACCACGGGCCTGTCGCTGCAGGCGACCAATACCGATCAGCTGTTCGGGCACAACAATCATTTCGTGGTCGGCGCCAGTCTCGACTACAGCGTCACCAACTTCTCGGCCAGCGCGGAACTGGGCACCATCGGTCCGGACTATGTCGTCAGCGGCAGCGGCATATTTCTCGGTCAATCCGGCGATCCCGTTTCGATCGGGCCGGTGTCGCTGCGCGCCACCAATCAGTACACCGGGCTGTACGCGCTCGACACCTTCGACGTCACAAGCGCGTTTGCGATCACCGGCGGCGGCCGCTTCAATGTCGCCAATATCAATCTGGAGGATCAGATCGGCACGTCGCTGAACGGCAGTGATACCTATACCCGCTTCAACCCGATCATCGGCGGCACCTACAAGATCACGCCGGAACTGACCGCCTATGCCGGTTATTCCGAAGCCAACCGCGCGCCGACCCCGCTGGAACTCGGTTGCGCCAATCCCGCGCAGCCCTGCGTGATCGCCGCATTCCTGGTGTCCGATCCGCCGCTGAAACAGGTGGTATCCCACACCGTGGAAGCCGGCCTGCGCGGCAGCAAGGAGATCAGCGTCGGCACGCTGGGATGGAAGCTCGGTGTCTTCCGTGCCGACAACAGCGACGACATCCTCGCCATTCCCAGTCCGGTGGTGCAGGGCTTCGGCTATTTCCAGAATGTCGGTTCGACCCGGCGCCAGGGCATCGAGGCGGAAGCCGATCTCAAGTCGTCCACCACGAATGTCTACGCCAGCTATACCCTGGTGGACGCCCGGTTCCTCGACGCCCTGACGCTTGGCTCCAACAGCCCGTTCGCCGATGCCAACGGCAACATCCAGGTCGTGCCGGGCGATCGGATCCCGGCAGTGCCGCGCAACCGCGTCAAGGCCGGCATCGATTATTCGATCACCGACGCCTTCAAGGTCGGCGGGGATGCCCTCTACGTCAGCAGCCAATATTTCGTCGGCGACGAATCCAACCAGGCGCCGAAGCTGCCCTCCTACACGGTGTTCAACCTGCACGCTTCCTATCAGGTCAGCAAGACGGTGCAGATCTATGCGCGCGCGGACAATATCTTCAACAACCTCTATTCGACCTACGGCACCTTCTTCGACACCAGCGCTGTCCCCAATTTCGGCAATGGCGGCGCGGCCTTCACGGATCCGCGTTCGGTCAGCCCGGCGCGGCCGCGCGCGTTCTACACCGGCATGAAGGTCACGTTCTGACCCGGCCGGATCAGGAGCGTCAGCCCGCCGGGCTGTTGCGACGGGCGAGAAAACCGCGGGCGGGATCGTAGGCCAGGATCGCACCGAACAGGAACACGATGGTGCAGCCGACAACGACGCCGAGCGAAACCCACGCCACCTGCTCATAGAGCGCAAAGCGGATCAGTTCCGTCGCGTGCGTGAACGGATTGAGTTCACAGACGTAATACAGCAGCGGACTGGATTCCCTGACCCGCCACAACGGATAGAGCGCCGAGGAGGCAAAGAACATCGGAAAGATCACGAAATTCATCACCCCGGCAAAATTCTCCAGTTGCTTGATCAGCGATGAAATCAGCATTCCCAACGCCCCCAGCATGAAGCCGCTGAGCAGCAGCGCCGGCAACAGCGCCAGGTAACCCAGCGGCGGCGCCTCGATGTCCCAGAACCAGGCGATCACCAGGAAGGCATAGGCCTGCAGCACCGATACCAGCGTGCCCGCCAGGAGCTTCGAGGTCAGCAGCCACCAGCGCGGGAACGGGCTGACCAGCAGGGTGCGCATGCCGCCGGTCTCCCGGTCATAGACCATGGTGAGCGATGATTGCATGCCGTTGAACAGCTGAATCATCGCGATCAGTCCGGGCGCGATGTAGACCTCGTAGAGCACGTAGGTCTCGTAGGGCGGGATGATCGAGACGCCGAGCACCTGGCGAAATCCGGCCGCAAAGATGAACAGCCACACCAACGGGCGCACCAGTGCCGAAACGAAGCGTTCGCGCTGATGGATGAAGCGCAGCGCCTCACGCCACACGATGCCCTTGAGGCAGATGAAGTACTGCGCCAGCGAGAAGCTGTGCCGGTCCGTCGCTTCAGCGGCGGCCGTCATCGGGCCGCTTCCAGTTCGCCCTGATCGGCGGTCCCGGTCAGCCGGTTGAACGCGTCGCGCAGATCGGCGCCGCCGGATTTGCCGATGACGTCGCCGGCTGCGCCGTGCGCCAGTACCTTGCCCTTGTGCAGCACCACCACGTCGTCACCCGCGGCCGCCTCGTCGATCAGGTGCGTCGCCCAGAGCACGCCGATCCCTGCCACGGTCGACAGCCGGCGAACGTGGTCGAGAATGTCGGCGCGCGCCTTGATGTCGAGGCCGACCGTCGGCTCGTCGAGCAGCAACAGGCGCGGCTGGTGCAGCAGCGCGCGGGCAATCTCGATGCGGCGCATCTGCCCGATCGATAGATTGCCAACGCGATCCAGGCTGCGATCGGTCATGGCCACGCGGTCCAGAACTTGCGCGATCAGCTGACCGGCGCGCTTGCTGGCGATGCCGTGCAGCGCGGCGTGATACATCAGGTTCTGTCGCACCGAAATGTCGATGTCGAGCGCGCGCGACTGAAACACCACGCCGAGTTTGCTCAAGGCGGCGCCCGGCTCGGTCGTGACGTCGTGTCCAAAAATGCGGATTTGACCCGATCGTATGGCATAGAGGCGCGTGATCAGCGAAAACAGTGTCGACTTGCCGGCGCCGTTCAACCCCAGCAGCACGGTAAAGGACGACTGCCTGACGGTCAGGCTGACATTGTCCAACGCGACCCGCGCGCCGTAGCGATGGCTGACGCGGGCGACCTCAAGCGCCGGGATAAGGGCGGACCCGAATGACTTCATGACCGTTCCCGAAAGCGCCGTGCCCGGCTGGCGGGCGGCCATGGCGATAATTCAGAACGTGGTGCGCCGCGTTGACCGCCGCTCAACTGCGTCATGCTGGTCATTTTCGACGCACTGACCCCTTTGGGTTCGATCTCGGCCATTTAGCCCACCGCGTCGGCGGCGGCAAGGACCATGGTCATCCCGCATCGGCGAGCAAAGATCGGTCAGCCGGTTCTGCAGCCCTGCTGCGAACGATGTTGCCGCAGCCCAGCTTGACCTCGATTGTCGATCCTGACAAAATTGCCGGCGCTGGCAATGCGGGTGCCGATGGTTTTTCGTGCAGCGTAGGATTGCCGTTCCATTGGACAACAAGATCGGGCATCGGCCAGTGACAGATATTCGGACTTACGTTTTTGCCTGCTTCGTGCTTGCGGGTTCGGTGGGAGCTGCTGGCGCTCAGGACGCGGCGCTTGGCGAGAAGGTGTTTCTCAAGTGCAAGGCCTGCCATCAAATCGGCGAGGGCGCCAAGAACGCCGTCGGGCCGGTGCTGAACGGCATCGTCGGCCGGCCAGCGGGCACCTATCCCGGCTACTCCTATAGCGATGCCAACAAGAATTCGGGCATCACCTGGGACGAGGCGACCCTGAAGGAATATCTGAAAAATCCTCGCGCCAAGGTACCGGGCACCAAGATGATTTTCCCCGGTCTGCCGAAGGATGAGGACATTGACAATGTCATTGCCTATCTCAAGCAGTTTGGCGCCGACGGTAAGAAGTCCTGAGCCGCCACGCTTTAAGCCGGTGGCCCGCGGTCAGGGCCCCGGCTTGACCCTCCCGACGGGCGATGAAGGGCGTTGACGGTGGCTGGTTTGCGCAATCCGTTGCTGCCGAGCGCCATCCTGGCGGTTGCGATCGCCGCCCTGATGACGCGCGCACTGGCCGACGATCTCAACGACTATCCGACATCGGCGCGCGCGGATTATGTTTTCGCCTGCATGAAGGCCAATGGCGAGACCCAGGAACTGCTGCAAAAATGTTCCTGCTCGATCGACGTGATTGCCTCGATTATTCCTTACGACCGGTACGTGGCCGCCGAAACGATTCTCTCGATGTCGCAGGTCACGGGCCCCGTCGGTTCCGAGTTTCGATCCACCGAGCCGGCCAGGCTTGCGTTGCAGGAATTCCGCCGTGCGCAGGCGGAAGCGGAAGTCCGTTGTTTCTGAGCCGGTGGCCGCAGCGCCACGCCGCTACAGCATCGATTTCTCGATTGACCATTGGTCGCTGAAGGCGTGTTTGCTGGTATCGATCGCCTCGGCGCGAAAGCTCGCAGCGCCATTCGGCCTGTAGTCGAAACGAATATTAGGGTCTTCGGAAATGGCGATTCCACCGTCCATCGCCAGCACCAGATCTGCGCCCTGCCAGACCTTGAGCGTCTCGATGAAGAACGGCGGCACGTAGAGCCTGGTCAGCTGGTCCATCTGCAGTCCTGAATTCTGCGGGTGGCGCAGCATGATCTGGGCTTCGGGCTGCGCATCGGCTTCGGGCCGGAAGCTGCGGAATTTCATCTGCCCGAGCATCGACCTGGTGGCGTCGGCATTGGCCGCAGCCGGCGCGGAGCAGCCCCCGGACGCTTTCACATAAGACTTGACGCCGTAGAGCTGGCCGTCGCTCAGTTCGGCAACGGCGCGCACATAGGAGTAGTCATTGACCCGGACCCGCGTCGAAATCGACGTCACGCCGGAGCCCGGACCGATCGTAAACGCGGCGGCGACGGGCGCCGGGTTTTCGTCGATCACCAGTGTCAGGGATCGCAGCGTGCGCTTGTCGTCGGCGGTGAAGTTGACGCGCATGCCGATCGGCACCACAGCGGAATCCTCGGCGCGTCGCGGCGCATCGAGCAGGACCAGGCCGGAGCCATCCAGAATCGGGCGATTCTTGAAGATGTCGTCCTTGATGCTGTTCCAAGTTGCTTCCGAGGGCTGCTCCTCGCCGACCGCGGCGGTCTGAGCGCGCGCCGCCGGCGGCGCCGCCAAACAAATCGCCGTCAGCAGGGCCGAGACGATCACTCCGGAGAAAATCGACATGATCGAATTCCTTTCCCAACGTGGAGCAGCGGCAAGCCTATCCGAAAACCCTGCAAGCGACAAGCCGGGCTCCGGACAGCCGCATTCCTCGGCGAGGCCCGTTGCAGCATCATTCCCATTCGAGTTCGCCGAACGCTGCAATGACATTGCGTGAACTATATTCGTCGAACAGCATCCAGCGCGACCGCTCGCTTCGCCCGGCCTCCCTGGCCGCCGTGGTCAGCGGGATGCCCCGGGCGACGAGGCCGCGGACCTCACCGGCGAGGCTATCGAGGTAATGGTGCTGATCGGCAACGGCGCTGTGCCAGTCATCGACGATCGGACCGTGTCCGGGGACCACGCGTGCGACGGAGAGCCGCTGCAGCGCCTCGGTGTCGGCGAGAAAGCCGCGGATGCTGCCGTCGATCACCGGAATGTGCTGCACGAACAGCAGGTCGCCGGCGAACAGCGTGGCAGTCGCGTCGTCGAGCACCGTCAGGTCATTGTCGGTATGCCCGGGCCCCCAAGCCTTCAGGGTCAATGTTCGGTGGCCGAGATCGATCCGCGTTTCGTCGTCGACCAGCAGCGTGGGCGGCACGATTCTCACTTCGTCGATCAGCGCGTCGCCGAGCACCGCGCGAAACGCCTTCAGGTAATAATCGCCGCGGGCCGTCATCGCCCGCGGCAGATTTCTGTGGCCGACAAAGATGGTGCCGTCGCGCAGGAACGCGGCGTTGCCAAATATGTGATCGGGATGAACGTGGGTATTGATGACGTAGCGAACCGGCTTGGCTGTTACCTCACGGATCGCGGCAAGCAGCCGCGCGCCTTCGCGTGCGCTGCCGCCGGTATCGATCACGGCGACGGAATCACCGCCGACGACGAACCCGGCATTGGCGGCGTCACCCTGATTTGTCTGGCGCATCAAATCGATATTGCCGATGTGAACGTAGACACCCGGTGCAACCTCGGTGATGGGCCACGGTGCCGGTGCCTTCGGCTGTTGGGCGAGGCCTCCGCCAGAACCCAGAACTAAGCCCAGCGACATTCCAAGGACGATGCCCACGCGACACAGTGCCCACTCGCGCCGTCCATTGGCATGGGCGCTTCGGACGATCATGTGCGACCGGGACGTCGAGCGTCCCGACACGTCGGCGGTTGCCGGCCGATCATTCTTTCCTCCCTGGGCTGGAGTGGCCGTTCATGAACGAACTTGATCTGACGCGGACGCGTCAGACCAAGTTCCCGTTTACGTTGCAGCGCAAGAACCCGCAAATCATAACTTGCTTATGGTCGAAGACTTACCTAAACTTTTTATGCTTCTGGCTTCGAAAGCAACGGTGAAATAGGGGACCTGTTCTCGTTGCGAAGGCTTAGGTGGGTACAGTTCGCCGCATTCCGAATTGATGGGCTGTGGAAATTCGCCAGCTGTGAAACGTGCCGAAAGAAATAAATCTGAATGAGGGAGAAGGACGCCCGTGGAATTCGTGCGTCATCCAAGGAGCGTCGGCTGCCCTCTAGGCAAATAACCCAGGGAGGAAGCGAAATGAAAAAATTCTTAATCGTGACGACTTCTGTCTTCGGTCTGATGGCCGCTCAAGGGTTGTCTGCGCGTGCCGACGAGGCGTTGGAGAAGCTGGCCAAGGATCCCAAGCAATGGGTCATGCAGCAGGGTGACGACGCCAATACGCGTTTTTCGAAGCTCAATCAGATCAACGCGTCCAACGTCAAGAAGCTGCAGGTGGCCTGGACGTTCTCGACCGGCGTGCTGCGCGGGCACGAGGGCGGTCCGCTGGTGGTCGGCGACGTGATGTACGTCCATACCCCGTTCCCGAACACGGTCTATGCGCTCGACCTGAACAACGAGGGCAAGATCCTCTGGAAATACGAGCCCCGGCAGGATCCGAACGTGATTCCGATCATGTGCTGCGACACCGTCAATCGCGGCGTGGCCTATGCCGACGGCAAGGTGTTCCTGCACCAGGCCGACACCACGCTGGTCGCGCTCGACGCCAAGACCGGCGCCAAGATCTGGTCGGTGATGGACGGCGAGGCCGGCAAGGGCCAGTCCGGCACCGATGCGCCGTTCGTCTACAAGGACAAGGTCCTGGTGGGCGTGTCCGGCGGCGAATTCGGCGTTCGCGGCTGGGTCAGCGCCTACAACATCAAGGACGGCAAGCTGGCCTGGCGCGGCTATTCGGAAGGTCCGGACTCCGACACGCTGATCGATCCGGTCAAGACCACGTCGCTCGGCAAGCCGGTGGGGCCGGATTCCTCGACCTCGACCTGGCAGGGCGACCAGTGGAAGATCGGCGGCGGCGCCACCTGGGGCTGGTATTCCTACGATCCCGAACTGAACCTGGTCTATTACGGCTCCGGCAATCCCTCGACCTGGAACCCGGTGCAGCGTCCCGGCGACAACAGGTGGTCGATGTCGATCTGGGCGCGCGACCTCGACACCGGCAAGGTCAAATGGATCTACCAGATGACGCCGCACGACGAGTGGGACTATGACGGGGTCAACGAAATGATCCTGACCGACCAGAGCATCGGCGGCCAGCCGCGCAAGCTGCTGACCCATTTCGACCGCAACGGCTTCGGCTACACGCTTGATCGCGCCACCGGCGAATTGCTGGTTGCGGAAAAATTCGATCCGGTGGTGAACTGGGCGACCAAGGTCGACATGGACAAGTCGTCGAAGACCTATGGCCGTCCGCTGGTGGTGGATGCCTATTCGACCCAGCATGGCGGCGAGGACCACAACTCCAAGGGCATCTGCCCGGCGGCGCTCGGCACCAAGGACGAGCAACCCGCGGCCTACAGCCCGGAGACGCAGCTGTTCTATGTCCCGACCAACCATGTCTGCATGGACTATGAGCCCTACAAGGTGGCCTATACGGCCGGTCAGGCCTATGTCGGTGCCGCCGTGGCGATGTATCCGCCCAAGGGCGACAGCAATATGGGCAACTTCATCGCCTGGGACGGCAAGGCCGGCAAGATCGTGTGGTCGGACAAGGAGCAGTTCTCGGCCTGGGGCGGCGCCCTGGCCACGGCCGGCAACGTGGTGTTCTACGGCACGCTGGAGGGCTATCTGAAGGCGGTCGACGCCAAGACGGGCAAGGAGCTCTACAAGTTCAAGACCCCGTCGGGCATCATCGGCAACGTCATGACCTACGAACATGGCGGCAAGCAGTACGTCGCGGTGCTTTCCGGCGTCGGCGGCTGGGCCGGCATCGGTCTGGCGGCCGGCCTGCTGCAGCCCGAAAACGCCGCCGCCTGGCATGGCGCGGTCGACCAGGGCAAGCTGCCGTCCAAGGAAAAGACGGTGGATACCGCGGGCCTCGGTGCGGTCGGCGGCTATGCGGGCCTGGCGTCCTACACGTCTCTGGGCGGGACGTTGACCGTGTTTGCGCTGCCGACCGAATAGGGGCGACGCCGCGGTTGAGTGACGATAAATCGGCGCGCCGCTGTCTCGCTGCGCGCCGATGTTTTTTCAAATGCTGCCCGGGGATGTTTGACGTGAGTATCAGTGACTGGAAATTCGCACTCGTCGTTGTGGCGGGTGTGCTGGCCGGCGGAACCGCCTGCGCCGATGGATCGGGCGATCCGGCCGTCGCCTCATCCGACAACGGCAAATATGCCGACAAGGATGGCAATCCGACCTACAGGATAAGTCCGGACGGGACCGTCGACTGGTACACCTTCTCCGGCTTCCGCCGCTATCATTCCGACTGCCACGTCTGCCATGGCCCCAACGGCGAGGGATCGAGCTATGCGCCGGCGCTGGCCAACTCGCTGAAGACCATGAGCTACGCCGACTTCGTCAACGTCGTCACCAACGGCCGCAAGAACGTCGACGCCGCCAATGACAAGGTGATGCCGTCGTTCGCGTCCAACGTCAACGTGATGTGCTATCTCGACGACATCTATGTGTATCTGCGCGCCCGCGCCAACGACGCCATTCCGGGGGGCCGTCCGCCCTCGCACGAGGACAAGCCAGAAGCGGCCAAGCAGGCCGAGGAAAGCTGCACGGGGATCAAATGACCTTACGATCTGTTCAAAAACCAATGACGCCGATGCCGCATGCCGCTCTGCGGCCGGCGGTTATGATGCCGGTCGTTGCCGGCATTCTGATGTGCGGGTGGATCGGCCTGCAGTCCGTCGCTGCCTGGGCCCAGGCCGCTGGCGATGCCGGTTCGGGTTCGCTCGAACTTGTCGATCCCAATGTGTTTCGGGCCTGTGGCGACCCGCGCAATCTGCCGTTCTCCAACGACAAGGGCGAGGGTTTCGAAAACAAGCTCGCCGAGCTGCTCGCCGGCAAACTCGGCAAGAAGCTCAGTTACACCTACTTCCCGCAGGCGACCGGCTTCGTTCGCATGACGCTGGGCTCGTTCCGCTGCGATACCATCATGGGATTTCCGCAAGGGGACGATCAGGCGCAGGTCACAATTCCCTACTACCGGACGACCTATGCGCTGGTGTTCAAGCCCGGCAGCGGTCTTGAAGGTGTCACCTCGATCGACGATCCCAAGCTCAAGGACAAGCGTATCGGCATCGTCGCGAAGACGCCGCCCAGCACCAACATGGCGATCAACGGCCTGCTGGGCCATGCCAAGTCCTACCCGCTGTTCATCGACACCCGCGCGGATTCCTCGGCGCAGGCCATGATCGACGATCTTGCCCGCGGCGACATCGATTGCGGCATTTTGTGGGGCCCGATGGCGGGCTTTTTCGCCCGAAACGCGACTCCGCCTTTGACGGTGGTACCGTTGACCAGGGAAACCATGGGTCCGCCAATGATCTATCGCATCGGCATGGCGGTGCGTCCGGCGGACCAGGAATTGAAACGCACGCTCAACCAGCTGATCATGGAAAACCAGGCCGAGATCAACAGGCTGTTGATCAGCTACAACATCCCGATCCTCGACGAGGACAACAGGCCGATCACGGCCGAGACGTTGTCCAGGCGGCCATGATTGCGGCCGCCATCCGCCTCGCATTGGTCGTGGTCATCGTGGCCGGCGCCGCGGCGGAAGCGGCCGACGTGGCCGAGCCGGACGGCTATCGCCTTGAGGGTTACCGCGCGCCCACGCCCGCGACGCTGCGCGGCGCCAGGGTGATCGGAACCGACGAGGCGGAAACGATCTGGCGCAACCATTCGGCAGCCTTTGTCGATGTGCTGCCGAGGGCGCCTCGACCGCGGAATCTGCCCGAGGGTACCCTGTGGCACGACAAGCCGCGCGCGGATATTCCAGGCAGCGTCTGGCTGCCCGACACCGGCTATGGCGAACTTCCGCCCAGCATGGCCGGCTATTTTGCGAGCGGCCTGCAAAAGGCGACCGAGGGCGACCACGGCAGGATTCTCGTGATCTATTGCCTGGCGGATTGCTGGATGTCGTGGAACGCCGCCAAGCGCGCGCTCGCGCTCGGCTATTCCGCTGTCGCATGGTATCGAGAGGGCACCGATGGTTGGCTTGCCGCCGGCCTGCCGTTGCAGGATGCCACGCCGGAACCACGACCCGGCGAATAGGCCGCACGGGCGGGGCCTGCGGCCAAGCACCCGGCATTCTCACTTCGGCTGCGGACCGGCTTTCAGGGTATTCTGGATCGCGTTCGCCAGATCAAACAGCCGCTTCTCGATCACGACAGGCACATCGCAGACATAGGCGGTCGATTTCTGGCGGTCCTCAAAAATGCGGGTCTGCCATGAAAGCCGCGTGGCGAGTTCTTCGCTCTCGGTTTGACTGGCGCTTGGCGCGTCCTGGATTTCCCGAATCTTGCGGGTTTCTTCCCGGATCTGGTTGGCCATCGCCTTTTGTTTGCGGGAAAAGCGCTCGATCCCGTTCATCACCTGATCGCGCTGGGCGTTCAGCGTCGAATACAGCGCGGCGAACAGCGCCTTCGCCTTCTCCTGCTTCTGCTGGTCGGTTCCGGTCACATCATCCGCGATCAGCTTGCGGGCCTCCTCGATCGGCGTGCGGCGCGCGGCCAGACGCGCGACCAGATCCGCCTGCGCCGGATCCTCAGGTGCGGTCTTGATGTCCTCGATCGAGGGGCCGGTCCAGACACTCGCGATCGAAATCTCCGGGACCTTCAATTGCTGGCAGGGCCAGTCCGGGTAGCGGGGGTCCAGGGCGAAAGCCGGCCAAGGCAGGCACACGGCCATTGCAGCCACGACGCAGAGTACAACCCTAGCCGTCGAAAAAACCACGCCGCGCCTCCCTGTGGGCTGGCGAACGCCTTCCTGGGCCGGAGGGTCGCCGCGCGCCCCGTGGGTTGACGGATTTGCCGGAGCCGCGCGGGTACGCGAGCCCAGATATATTCGATATCCCGCGGTCCCGGCAAATTAATTGGCGCCTGTCGTACTGGGGGTTAACGGCAATGCGGCCCAGTTGATCGCGCGCCCTTGACATTGCAGTGCGGTGGCTTGAGGTTCCGCAACCGGCCGCGCCCGACCATCGCGGCCCATGATGATTTGCGTGGGTCTGAAGGCGCCTTCAAATGAAATGGCGGATTCAGCATACCCAGGCGGAAGTCGATCGAAGTCAGGGAGAGACCATGACGCTTGCAACGACCCAGGAGCGAACGATTGGCGAAGACAGGCCATCGGCCGATCCATCAGGCCACAGGAGGAACTGGACCCTGGCGGAGGCTACCGCCCTGTACGGGATGCCATTCAACGATCTGCTGTTCAGGGCGCAAACCGTGCACCGCGAGAGCTTCGATCCAAACCGGGTTCAACTGAGCCGGCTCCTGAGCATCAAGACCGGCGGCTGTCCGGAGGATTGCGGCTATTGCAGCCAGTCGGTTCACCACGAATCGGGCCTGACCGCTTCGAAGCTGATGGAAGTCGAGCGGGTGGTCGCCGAGGCGCGCAAGGCGCGGGATGCGGGCGCGACCCGCTATTGCATGGGAGCGGCCTGGCGAAACCCGAAGCCTCGGGACATGGAGGCCGTCGTCGCGATGGTCGAGGGCGTCAAGGCGCTGGGAATGGAGACCTGCATGACGCTCGGCATGCTCGATCGTGATCAGTCCGAGCAGCTGAGCCGCGCCGGCCTGGATTATTACAATCACAACATCGATACCTCGGAGCGCTACTACAAGGAGATCATTTCCACCCGCAGTTTCGCCGACCGGCTGGAAACGCTCGATCACGTTCGTGCCGCCGGCATGAAGGTGTGCTGCGGCGGAATTGTCGGAATGGGTGAACAGGCCAGCGATCGCATCGAGATGTTGACCATCCTCGCCAATCTTCCGGAGCATCCCGAAAGCGTGCCGATCAACATGCTGATCCCGATTCCCGGCACGCCGCTGGCAAACGCCAAGCCGATCGAGCCGATCGACTTCGTGCGTACCATCGCGGTTGCACGAATCATGATGCCGGAATCCTATGTGCGCCTCTCCGCCGGCCGCACCGCGATGAGCGATGAGATGCAGGCCCTGTGCTTCTTCGCCGGCGCAAATTCGATCTTCGTGGGCGATACCTTGCTGACCGCGGAAAATCCCGCCAACGACAAGGATATGGATCTGTTCCGCCGGCTCGGGCTGCAGCCGATGCAGCTTCAGGGCTCGTCCTGATCGCGGCCTTTGCGGGCTGGCGTTGTCGCTGCGCAGCCGCAGCGCGGCAATGACATTGCGCGTCGCGGTGACGGCGTCGACCAGTTCACTTGCGGCAAGCGCTGGGTTCGATCCGCACCAGCGTTCGTTCCGATCGCAACCTAAAATCCGCCGGCCAGGAAGATATGAAAAGTCAAGCCACCAACCATGAAGACGCATCGCGTGCGGCAGGCAATTCGTTGCAGGAAATTTCCGAATTTGACTACGTCATCGTCGGCGCGGGGTCGGCCGGATGCGTGCTGGCCAACCGTCTGAGCGCGGACGGCAAGCATTCGGTGCTGTTGCTCGAGGCCGGTCCAAAGGACAGCAATGTCTGGATCCACATTCCGCTCGGCTATGGCCGGCTGTTCAAGGAAAAGTCCGTCAACTGGATGTACCAGACCGAGCCCGAACCGGGATTGGATGGGCGAACGGTGTTTCAGCCGCGCGGCAAGGTGCTGGGCGGATCGAGTTCGATCAACGGACTGCTCTATGTTCGCGGCCAGCATCAGGACTATGACCGCTGGCGCCAGCATGGCAACAGCGGCTGGGGCTTTGACGACGTACTGCCGTATTTCAGAAAGGCGGAAGACCAGCAGCGCGGCGCTGACGATTTCCATGGCATCGGCGGCCCGTTGCCGGTTTCGGATACAAGGCATGGCGATCCGCTCTCGGCGGCATTCGTCGCGGCCGCGGTCGAGACCGGCATACCCTTGAATCCCGATTTCAACGGCGTCTCACAGGAGGGCGCCGGCTTCTTCCAGACCACGACGCGCCGAGGTCGCCGGGCAAGCACCGCGGTGTCGTATCTGCGGCCGGCCAAAGGCCGCCAAAACCTGCGGATCGAGACCTCGGCACTGGCGCAGCGCATCCTGTTCGACGGACGTCGGGCTGCGGCCGTCGAGTACCGCCAGGCCGGCGCGCTGCGGACCGCGCGGGCAGCCAAGGAAATCCTGATTTCAGGCGGCGCCTATAACTCGCCGCAGCTGCTGCAGCTGTCCGGCGTCGGCCCGGCGGAACTGCTGCGAAGCCACGGAATCGATGTCGTGCTCGATGCGCCGGGGGTCGGCCACGATCTGCAGGATCATCTGCAGGTCAGGGTTGTCATGCGCTGTGCGAAACCCGTGACCCTCAACGATGTCGTCAACAGCCCGATCCGCAAATTAATGGCCGGCCTGCATTATGCGGCGTTGCGCGGCGGGCCCTTGACCATTGCCGCCGGCACCTCCGGCGCATTCTTCAAGACCAGTCCGCGGCTGGCGACACCGGATATCCAGATTCACTTTCTGCCGTTCAGCACCGACAGGATGGGAGAAAAGCTGCACCCGTTTTCCGGCTTCACCGCGTCGGTCTGTCAACTGCGGCCGGAAAGCCGCGGCTCGCTGCGGATCAGGAGTGCCGACCCGGCGGCGCCGCCGGAGATACGGATCAACTACCTCGCAACCGAGGTCGACCGCGCCGTCAATGTCGAGGGCCTGAAGATCCTGCGCAAGATCCTGCAGGCGCCGGCGCTTCGTCGCTATGTGACCGAGGAGGTTGATCCCGGCGCCAAGGTCGCCACCGACGAGGAACTGCTGGACTTCTGCCGCCAGCGCGGCAGCACGATCTATCATCCGACATCGACCTGCAGGATGGGAAGCGATCCGCTCGCGGTGGTCGATCAGAGGCTGCGGGTGCGCGGGATCGAAGGCCTGCGCGTGGTCGACGGCTCGATCATGCCGGATCTGGTGTCAGGCAATACCAATGCCGCGATCATCATGATCGCGGAAAAAGCATCGGACATGATCTTGCAGGATGCGGGGTAAGGAATCGACGCGCGGGCGGTCCGGCATCGACTGGTTCCAGCTTTGCCGGCGGCATGGATGCGCCGTTGGCCAGGCGGCGATTCCCACCCAGCCCTCCACACCGCGGCCGGGCCCAAACCTCTAATATCGCTCCGGTTTTGAGCAATTTTGAACAGCGAATCAGCACGTTTCCGGGGCACCGTCAGATTTTCACCCGTTGCCTGCCGGACATCCGGCGAAGCGGCGGGTCGGCTCTTCCTCGTATTTGGGGATCAGGCGGTGCCGCACTCGATTTCGGACGAGATTGAAGAGATCTGCAACGCGTTTCCGGCGATGCTCGATTGTGCCACCTGCGGAACGCCTCAGCCCATGAAGATCGACCGCTTGCTGCGGGAGCGCGGCGGCGACAGAAAAACCGTGGTCTACCGGTGTACGGCCTGCGGAGGGGTGCGCGATCGAGAAGCCAGACTGGCCGCAAGTTCGGGCCAACGATAGCGCGGGCGGCATTCGCCGACGCTACGGTTCGGCGCGATTGATCTGCAGGACCGAATGGGCCGGGCGCTATTCAACTCCGCTTGAGCATAGGAGGTCCTGCCGGGACATGCGGGACGCCCTGCTCAGCCGGATGAACCGGCGCGGCAAATCATCCCTGTGAATGCCGCTCTGGTGCAAGAGGTCTGCAGAAATCAAAGGAAATTGAATCGAAAAAAGCGCTTATTGACCAAATTTCTCGCGTTCGCACGCGCATCCTGGCCCGGTCGATCGGCAGCCGCGAGGTCATTGTTCCCTGACAAAGCCAGCAGGGATAAAATGCAGCGAACAGGACGCGAGAACGCGTTTCACCCAAGCCCTGAAGGATGCTCCGAGCGCGCCGCCAAGCGTTGATCATGACCGCCGCCCAGAAGTGGCGGGCGCTCAAGAAAAAATTTGAAAACCCCAAAGAAAAAGGCCGGGAAAGCCATGCTGTCCCGGCAGTTTTATTTTCGTTGCATCATGACCGCACCGATCGCGGCGAAAGCTAGCGGCATTTCGCCGATCACCGGTCGTCTTGGCTGTCGAGACCCTGAGCGCACAGTCCTCCGGCCTGGCGACTAGGTCCAGCGGTGCGCCAAATTAAAACTCCAAACGGGCTGGGGTCGGAATTCATCTCTGGAGCGCCGCGAATTCACCTCAACGATGAGGGTGCAATCTCACCGCCCAACCAGTCGATCCGAACTTGCCGCGTCTGTCTGTGCAATATTGATCATGCTGTAAAAAATTAGCTCGCCGGCCGCCATTCGGTTCCCGTTCCGGGGACGGTCCGTTTTGCCCGGCGGATCGGCCACCGGTCGGGAACCGCGGGAGCGCGACAGGCGTTATTGCCGCGACCGAGATTCCGGACATGGCCGCGAAATTCGCTGCCGCGGTGTCCGGCCCGCATGCCGGCAAGCCTTTTGAAGCAGGCGGGACAAACCGAGACGGCGAATGACGAAATGAAATACAACCACGCCGCCAATGACTCGCCACGGAGCGGAAGTTCGAAACGAACCACTCCGTTGGCATGGGCCGCGATCATCGTCACCATCATCGCCATCGCGATCTGGCTGGGATTGAAGGCATGAGGCGGCAGCGTCGCCGATCGGGATCGAGGGCCTCTGCCTCCGAACATTGCTGACATGGTCACCGCCGGCAGCTGTCCTAATAATGCGGCGGCGGCTCGCTGCTGCCGTCCTGCGCAGCCGTCTCGGCCTCGCGCAGCCGCTCGCTCAAGCCTGCGATCTGGCGCGTGAGCGCGTCGATCTTGAGCCACTGCGCCGTGATGGTCTGGTTCAGCGTCTCGATGGTCACATCCTGAAACGTCAGCCGGCTTTCGAGCGCATCGATGCGTTCGCTGAGTGTCTTCACCTCACTCATCGGAATGATGCCCGATCGGACGCTCGCGCAGGCCATGGCCGAGCGCGATCCTGTCGTCGAACACGAAGCATTCGCCGTGCCAGCGGCTGTCCGCTTCCGGCATCTCTTCCAGATAACGCAGGATGCCGCCCCTGAGTTGATAGACCTCGGCAAAGCCGCGCGCCAGCAGGTAGGCGCTGGCTTTTTCACAGCGGATCCCGCCGGTACAGAACATCGCCACCCTGCGCTGCTTGGCCGGGTCGAGCTTGCGTGCGGCAAAATCCTTGAACTGTCCGAAGCTGTCGATGCCGGGATCGAGCGCGCCGGCGAAACTACCCATCGCGACCTCGAATGAATTGCGGGTGTCGATCACCAGCATGTCCGGCTCGGCGATCAGCGCGTTCCAGTCGGCGGCGTCGACATAGATGCCGGCCTGCCGCGCCGGGTCGATCGCGGCTTCGCCGAGCGTGACGATCTCCTTTTTCAGGCGGACTTTCAGCCGTCGAAACGGCATCGCCGCGGCACGAGAGAATTTCAGCTCGAGATTGTCGAGCCGTTCGCCGAACAGCGGGCCGGCACGTAACGCGCCGACGAACTCGTCGATCGCTTCGACGCTGCCCGCGAGCGTGCCATTGATGCCCTCATGGGCCAGCAGCACGCTGCCCTTGAGCGCCAGTTTGGCGCAGGTCGCCTGCAGTGCCTGGCGCAGCTCCCGGAAATCCGGCAACGCGGCGAATTGATAGAAGGCTGCGACCTGGTACGGCATGGTGCAGGTGTATCAGCCGCGCAACGGCGGGGAAACCCCGTCCCCGTTCACGGCTGCGTCACGCCGAAAATGCGTTCCCCGGAGCATTGCCCACCGGCGCCTGAATATGCCAAGAACCTTTCAATCGGGTCTCCGCCGGGCGACGGCAGGATGGCGCGGAATTACAGCGAAAGCGAGCCATTTGCCATGAGGAATTTCCAACTCGCAGGCCGATCCACGGTCCACGCCCAGAACGCGATGGTCGCGACCTCGCACCCGCTGGCGGCACTGACGGCGATCGAGGTGCTGCGGGCCGGCGGCACCGCCGCGGATGCGGCGGTGGCGGCCTGTGCGCTGCTCGGAGTGATCGAGCCGCAATCCACCGGGATCGGCGGCGACTGCTTTGCGCTGCTGCAGCCGCGCGGCGAGGGCAAGATCGTCGCCTACAACGGCTCGGGCCGCGCGCCGATGGCCGCGAAGCCCGAATGGTATCTCGAACGCAACATGCATGCGATCCCGCTGACCTCGGCGCATGCCGTCAGCATTCCCGGGGCGGTCGATGCCTGGGCCACCATCCTGAGCGATCACGGCAGGCTGGGGTTCGACACCCTGCTGCAACCGGCAATCAAGGCCGCGGAACAGGGCTATGTGGTGGCGCCGCGCATCGCGTTCGACTGGAAGAACCAGTTCGACAAGCTGAAGGGCGGTACCAATACCGAGCGCTATCTGCTGCCGCACGGCAGGCCGGCGGCCGCCGGCGACGTGATCCATCAGCCGGAGCTCGGCCAGACCCTGCGGGCGATCGCCAAACATGGTCGTGCTGCGTTCTACCAGGGCGCCGTCGCCGAAGACATGGTCGAGACGTTGCGCGGGATCGGCGGTCTGCATACGCTCGACGACTTTGCGGCTCACACCACCGAGACCACAGCGCCGATCGGCACCCTCTATAAAGGTCACGATGTCTGGCAGTGCCCGCCAAACGGTCCGGGCATCACCATGCTGGTGATGCTGAACATCCTGGCGCAGTTCGATCTTGCAAAATTTCCGCCGCTCAGCATCGAGCGGTTTCATCTGGAGGCCGAAGCCGCGCGGATTGCCTACACGATGCGAGAGCAGTACATCGGCGATCCCGGCCATGTCGACGTCGATGTCGTCAGGATCCTGTCGAAGGAGTTCGCCGACCAGTACGGCAGCCGGATCAGGATGGACCGGCTGCTCGATCTGCCCAAGGTTTCGCCGCCGATGAACCCCTCGACGGTCTACATCACCGTGGTGGACAAGGACCGCAACGTCTGTTCGTTCATCAATTCGATCGCCCATTCGTTCGGCTCGGCGATCGTCAGCAACAAGACCGGCATTCTGCTGCAAAATCGCGCCGGCGGTTTCCGGGTGCAGCCCGGCCATCCCAATTGCATCGCGCCGGGCAAGCGTCCGCTGCATACCATCATTCCGTCGCTGGTCACAAAGGGTGGTCGGGCGGTCATGCCGTTCGGCGTGATGGGCGGGCAGTATCAGCCGGTCGGCCAGGTGCATGTTCTGACCAACATGCTCGACTATGGCTGCGACGTGCAGGAGGCGATCGACATGCCGCGCGGCCTGCATTACGAAGGCGTCTACCAGCTCGAGGATGGCGTGCCCGCCGACATCGTCGCGGGCCTGAAGCAGCTCGGGCACCAGACCGCCAGCCTGGTCGCGCCGCTCGGCGGCGGACAGGCGATCTGGATCGACTGGGACAAGGGCACGCTCACCGGCGGCTCCGATCCACGCAAGGACGGATGCGCGCTCGGCTATTGAACCAATTGTCCGCGCATGCCAGTGCTGGACCCTGTCAGGAAGGAACCGAAAAGATGCCGCGCTGCAAGTTTCGCACTCTCACCATGACCGTCGCCGTTGCCGTTGGCCTGGCCGGCGGCTTTGTCTTCGTTGTGCCGTCGGTCGCGGCGGCCCAGACCGCAGGAAAAACCATGACCACCCCCTCAGGATTGCAGATCATCAACTCCAAGGTCGGCACCGGTGCTTCGCCAAAACCGGGCCAGACCTGCGTGATGCATTACACCGGCTGGCTCTACGAAGACGGCAAGAAAGGCAAGAAGTTCGACAGTTCGCTGGACCGCAATGAACCGTTCGAGTTTCCGATCGGCCAGCACCGGGTGATCGCCGGCTGGGACGAAGGCGTCGCCACCATGAAGGTCGGCGGCAAGCGCACCCTGATCATTCCGCCCGCATTGGGCTACGGCGCCCGCGGCGCCGGCGGCGTCATTCCGCCCAATGCGACATTGATGTTCGACGTCGAGTTGCTCGACGTCAAGGGCTAGGCACTGAAAGCGATGGCGAACCGGCCCGCCGGCCGGTTTGCGATCGCGATTGTCGCCCGCGTTCACCGGTGCCGGTTGGTTGCAAGGGGGGTAGATCGTGCAGATTTCCATCCTCGATGATTATTTCGACACGGTGCGCGGTCTCGAATGCTTCGGCAAGCTGGCAGGACATGACGTCACGATCTGGAACGATCATGTTCAGGACGTCGACCAATTGGCGGAGCGGCTGCGCGACACCGAAGCGCTGGTGCTGATCCGCGAGCGGACGCAAATTCGCGAACCCTTGCTGCAGCGCTTGCCGAAACTGAAACTGATCAGCCAGCGCAGCGTCTATCCCCACATCGACATCGGCGCCTGCACCCGGCTCGGCGTCATCGTGTCGTCCAGCCAGCACGCCGAGACGCCATCCTATGCCGCCGCTGAGTTGACATGGGGACTGGTTCTTGCGGCGGCGCGCGCGATCCCGCAGCAGATGGCGGCGCTGCAAGCGGGCAATTGGCAGATCGGCGTCGGCCGGACGCTGCGCGGCAAAACCCTCGGCATCTATGGTTATGGCCGGATCGGTGCCGTGGTCGCCGGATATGGCCGGGCGTTCGGCATGCGGGTGCTGGTATGGGCGCGCGAGCCGGCACTGGCGCAGGCGCGCGCCGATGGTTACGAGATCGCCGACAGCAAGGCGGGGTTTTTCGAGCAATGCGACGTGCTGTCGCTGCACATGCGACTGGTCGAGGCGACCCGCGGTATCGTGACCGCCGCCGATCTCGCCCGCATGAAGCCGTCGGCGATTTTGGTCAACACCAGCCGGGCGCCCCTGATCGAGCCGCATGCACTGGTCGGTGCGCTGCGCGCCGGACGGCCAGGCATGGCGGCGGTAGACGTCTACGAGCAGGAGCCGCTGCGTGATACCGCCGATCCGCTGCTGAGCATGGGCAACGTGGTCTGCACCCCGCATATCGGCTACGTCACGCGCGACGAATACGAAATCCAGTTTAACGATATTTTCGACCAGATCGTCGCCTATGGGGCGGGCACGCCGATCCATGTCGTCAATCCCGAGGCCATCGGCAGGCGCTGAGCGCCGATGCAAAAAAAAGACCGGCCGAGCGGCCGGTCCTTTTGATTTGAATTAACAGCTTCGAATCACAAATTCTTGTTCGCCGCCGAAGCTGCGCTGTTGACGGCGTCCTTGGTGGCCTGCTTGGCGTCGCCGACGGCCTTCTGGCCCTTGCCCTTGATTTCCTGCATCGTGCCTTCGCCCTGCAGCCGATCGGAACCGACGGCCTCGCCGACGCCCTGCTTGGCCTTGCCGATGGCTTCGTTGGTTGCGCCCTTAACCTTGTCTGACGTTGCACCCATGGGAATTCTCCTGGACTGGTTGATCTTCACCGAGACAAATCCCGGAGGCCTCAAAAGTTCCGGCCTGGGCTGGCTTGTGATCCCGGTTTTCGGTAACTTTCGCGGCCAGATTCCCGGGAAAGGCCACACGATGACAGGTTCCCACGATCATACCCACCCCGATCATTCGCATGACCCTGACGATGACGCCGCGCTACGCTGGAAGCACGATGGCGTCCGCGTCATTCCCGGCGACCAATTGGATCCCAACGTGCCGTCCACCGCGGGGATGGACCGCAAGGCCGCGATCAACTTCGCGCGCGCCGGAGCCCAGAAATTGTGGGCCGGCACCGTGACCATCCGGCCCGACGCCAAGACCGGCGCGCATCATCACGGCCATCTCGAAAGCATCATCTATGTGGTGAAGGGCAAGGCGCGGATGCGGTGGGGCGAGCACCTGCAGTTCATGGCGGAAGCCAACCCCGGCGATTTCATTTTCGTTCCGCCCTACGTGCCGCATCAGGAGATCAACGCCAGCCCGGACCAGGTGCTGGAATGCGTGCTGGTGCGCAGCGACGGCCAGGCGGTTGCGATCAATCTCGACATCGAGCCGGTGGAGAAACCGGAGACGGTGCTATGGATCGACCCCGTGCACCGCGATCCGGCGGAGGCGAAGTAGGTTCGCCCGCCGTCATTGCGAGGAGCGCAAGCGACGAAGCAATCCATTTCTTCCGCAGCATGGCTTGCTTCGCTTCGCCCGCAATGACGGGGAGAGGGTGATGGCGTGGCGCATTTGCCGCCACGCAAAAAACCCTAGGCAAACACGCCGTGATCGATCGGCCGGTTCGGAACCACATAGCCGTAGCGGGTGTTCGAGGGCTCAGGTCCCGCCTTGCGGTATTCCGCCTTCATCATCGCGAAGCGGTCGCCTGACAGGTCACGCATGGCGCGTTTCGGCTGGATGCCGTAAAGCCGCGCATTGTTGCCGCCGAAGATCGCGGTCTTGACCGGACCCTCGGCGGCGCCGAGCGGGGCGTAGCCGAATTTCTTTTGCATGGCTTCGGGAATCTCGAGCCGGCGCAGGCCTTCGATCTGCCATTGCGGCGCGCCGGTCCACAGCGCATCGGTGCCCCAGCAGACATGATCGACGCCGAGTCCCTTGATCAGCGTTCCCATCAACGCGGCGCAGACATTGGGTTCGGCGACCAACGTGGTCGCGAACAGCTGGCCGACGTCGCCATAGACATTGCTGACGCCATATTGCGCGGGGATGTCGGCGAGGTCGCTGGTCCATGAAATTCGCCCGGTGCGCTCGAATTCCGCCAGCGCCTGCTTCGGGTCGCCGCCGACGTGACGATAGGCGGAGTGATAGATCACGAAGTTGAGCTGCGGCCAGTCCCTGGCCGCCTGGCCGACATCGGCGACGTCGGCGAAGCCGCGCAGATTGGGAAACTGCTTCTCGACGCCCGGCGCGAACAGTCCCTTGTGGACGCAGACATTCTTGATGCCGGCCTTCACCATCTTCTCGTAGCCCTTGTAGGCGACCTTCTCGTCGTCCATCCGCCAGGGATAGCGGCTGATCTCCTTGTGGGTGTTGTCGCCGATGGTGTAGCCCTTGCAGGATTCCGGCTTGAGCGCGAGGCCGGCGTCGAGCTTGTCGAGCCAGCCGGGCTGCCCCGGCGTGAAGATGACGTGCGCGAACAGCCGCCGCGAGCCGGCCTCGTCGTTGATCTTCCTGCGCGCGTCGGCCATCTGCTCATTGGTCAGGAACCAGTCCTGCTCGATATCGGATGGCGCCGACGAGATCAGCGCGATCTTGGTGTCGCTGTCGAGAAACATCTCCTTTTTGTAGTTGTTGAATTTCAGATCCTCGATGGTCTGCTCGTGATCGTTCAATTCCTTGTTCCAGCCGGCCTTGCCGACCGCCTTGCGCATCTCGACAAAGCTCATGATGCGGGTGTCGTCGCGCAGGAAGTGGGTGTGCATGTCCATGATGAACTGGTCCTTCAGCGCATCGGCGCGCTCCTGGGCCATCGCGGGGGTGGCGGCTTCGGCGCGCGTCACATCGAACAGCGGTCCATAGACTTCGTTCATGGCGACGAAAGATGCGGCCATGCCGGCGGCGCTCTGGAAGAACCGGCGGCGGTTGAGGCCCTGCTTGCCGCCGAGGTCGTCGGCCATCGCCAGCAGCCGGGTCTCGACTTCGCGTTGCCGCTCGTTCTGCGGGTCGGGATAGAATTCGTCGCTCGACACGATCTGGGTCGGAATCGGCGTCGGGTACTGACATAATTCGGACGGCATCAATGCAGCAAGTTCGGCTTCGGTCAGTTGGTTGCTCACGACTTTTTCTCCCTGCTTCGTGATGGCCCGCGGCCCCGCTTGGCCGAAAGACTAGACCGGTCGATGCCGGGAGCAAGCCTGATCCTCGCGCATCACCCGTCTCAAACCGGCGTTCCGCACTGCAGCGCAGCGTGACTTCCGGCAGACTGCGCGCTTTGCTACACTGGCGTCACGCTGAATGATCAAACCAGCGTGATCTGCGACTGGCCGCAGCAATCCAAGAAAATCAAATGGGCGGATCGGAGAGCAACCATGAAACATCCTGATCGAGCAATGGCGCGCCGCGCCATCATCAAGGGCGCCGGGCTGGGCATGGTTGCCGGAGTTCTCGCCGATACGCTGCCCGCGCCAGGCGCCGCTGCGGCCACCGCGGAAGCAGGCGAGATCTGGAGCAGCGAATATTGGGCGAGGAAGGGCGACATCCCCTTGTGGATGTATCGCAAGCGGCTCGGCGCGCCGAGGGCAGGCGAGCCGTCGCGGCCGGTGCTGTTCTTCGTCCATGGCTCGTCGGTGACCTCCAGGGCGTTCGATCTCGATGTGCCCGGCCACGGCGAATATTCGATCATGAATGAATTCGCCCGCTACGGGTTCGATTGCTGGACCATGGACCATGAAAATTACGGCAGATCGGGCCGCACCTCGGGCAATTCGGACATCGCCAGCGGCGTCGAGGACCTGAAGGCGGCGGCCGCGGTCGTCAGCCGCGAGACCGGCCGACAGAAATGCCATTTTCTCGGAGAATCCTCGGGCGCGCTGCGCGCGGGCGCCTACGCCATGGCGCAGCCCGAGCGCGTCGACCGGCTGGTGTTCGCTGCCTTCACCTACAAGGGCGAGGGATCGCCGACCCTGGCCAAGCGCGCCGAACAGCTCGCCTATTACCGCTCCCACAACATGCGCAAGCGTGATCGCGACATGATCCGTTCGATCGCCACCCGCGACAAGCCCGGCACCAGCGATCCCGCCGCTGTCGAGGCGCTGGCGGATGCGGAGATGCCGTTCGGCGACCAGGTGCCGACCGGCACCTATCTCGACATGACCGCCAACCTGCCGGTGGTGCATCCGGACAAGGTGCTGGCGCCGGTGCTGCTGGTGCGGGGCGAATATGACGGCATCGCCACCGTCGCCGACCTCGAGGAGTTCTTCAATTTGCTGCCCAATGGCGATCGCCAGTTCGCGATCCTTCCCGGCACCGCGCATTCGGTGACGCTGGCCGCCAACCGGCAATTGTTCTGGCACGTCGCCCGGGCCTTTCTCACCATGCCGACGCCGATCGCGACCTGAGACCGAAGGCCGTGCGGATCGAGCCGTCATCGCCGGCCATCGCCGTCCGAAGGCGGCCGATGACGGGGTGGGAGACCGAATCCCGTCACTCGAAAATCTCGAACGGGATGTCGGGATGCTGCCGCACTGTTCGTCCTGGGAGAGATCGGAACGGAGGAACTCGCGGATGTCAAAAATCTCACCCTGCCTTTGGTTCGACGGCGAAGCCGAAGAAGCCGCGCAATTCTACGTTTCGCTGTTGCCGGATTCACGGATCGAAGGCGTTCAGAAAAATCTCGTCGACGGGCCTGCCGGAAAGGCCGGTACCGTGCTGGTGGTCCGGTTCACGCTGGCCGGCCAGGAATACATGGCTCTGAACGGCGGCATGCGGTTCGAATACACCCATGCGATCTCGTTCAGGATCGATTGCGCCGACCAGGCCGAGGTCGACCGATTGTGGGATCGGCTGTCCGGCCATGGCGGATCGGCAGAGCGCTGCGGCTGGCTCAGGGATCGCTACGGCGTGTCCTGGCAGATCGTGCCGTCGGTGCTGCCGGAATTGCTCGGCGGTTCCGATCCCGCCGGCGCGCGGCGGGCGATGCAGGCGATGATGCAAATGGTCAAGCTCGACATCGCCGCGCTGCAGAAGGCCTATCGAGGCGCCTGAAAACCGTGATTGGGTTGGGCAGGGTCGGCGGCGCGGGAGGTCGCGCTCAGGTCGGCTCGCCGCGCCAGACGGCGCCCGACATCATCGCCACCGCGCAGATCGAGGCATAGACCACGAGCGAGGCGGCCACCATCGATGCCAGTGTTGCGAAGCCGGCACCGAAATAGCCGACCGCGATCCAGCCGAAGCCGGCGGCGAGAGCCAGGCGGGCACCGGCGGCAACGACCGGCCAGAACACATGCCCGGCGCCCTGTGCGGCGAAGGCGATCACGAAACCCAATCCAAGCGCGCCATAGGCCGGCGCCACGATGCGCAGATAGGTCGCGCCCTGGCGCAGCACGTCGGGGTCGTGGCTGAACAGATTGAGCCAAAGCATCGGCAACACCGCGACCAGAAGGCCGATGGTTTCCGTCAGCCCCAGCCCGACAAGGCTGCTGATCCAGGCGATCTTCCTGGCGCGCGCAATCTGACCGGCGCCGATATTGACCCCGACCATGGTCAGGACGGCGGTGCAGAGGCCGAACAGGATCGGGATCATCACGTAGTCGAGCCGCGATGCGATGCCATAGCCCGCCAGCGCCGTGGTGCCGAACAGGCCGACCGCGCCGGTCACCAGGATCACCGTCAGGTTGGTGAGGACGGTATTGAAGGCGGTCGGGATCCCGACCCTCAGGATATCGGCGAACAGGCGCCGCTGCAGCGGAACGAACCTGAACCGCAGGCTGGAACGCCCCGACGCCATGTAGCGCAGCAGCACCAGCATGGCCGCGCCATAATAGACGCCGAAGGCAATGCCGGCGCCGCCGATGCCCAGTCGGGGCACCGGACCGAGACCGAAAATCAGGATCGGCGACGCCGGTATCAGGACGATGGCGCCGACCAGCGTCACCAGGGCCGGTACCTTGACGTTGCCCGAACCGCGCAAGGCCGCGGCCTGCAGGTTGACGATCCACACCGGGATCGCGCCGGCGAACAGCCAGTTGGAGTATTTCAGCGCGGCTTCGAGCGCCTCCTGTCGGCCCCCGAGCGCCCGATACAGCGCCGGGCCGCCCCAGTTGGTGCCGAGGGTGAACAGCCCGCCGAAGATGACGGCCAGAATCAGGGCGTGAAACACCAGCGCATCGGCATCCGGCTTGCGGCCGGCGCCCACCGCGCGCGCCACCGCCGAAGCCACGCCGCTGCCGATACCGCCATTCGACATCATGGTCATCAGCATGAACACCGGGAAAACCATCGCGACGCCGGCCAGCGCATCGGTGCCGAGGAAGCCGACATAATAGGCCTCGGCGATATTGACGGCGGTCTGGGCCAGCAGCACCACCATGGTGGGCAGGGCAAGCTTCAGCAGGGTCGCCAGGATGGGACCGCCCAGTATCGCTTCCCGCGTCTGGCCGCTGCGCCGCGTCGCAATCTGTTCGCGCGTCGCCGCGGCTGGGGCATCGGTCGGAGCCGTGGAGTCGCCGGCAACCGCGCCCGGATCGATCCTGGTAAATGGCGCGGCCGGCTGTTCCAGTTTCATTGTCGGGTCCTGTGTTGGGAAATCGTCGGAGCTTCGGCCGCGGCCGCCGAAGCTTGCCCGCGGCGGCCGGTTATGCCATTATGGTCATAATGCATTATGATGACCGTAATGCAATAGGCCGGCGGTCACGATCACGTTGGGGCGGTGTGCCGGCACGGGCGCGGTCGGCCCGAAGCGGCCGCTGCGGGCATCAGCCGAGGGACCGAGGATGCGCTACGACGAGGGTCACAAGGATGCCACCCGGCAGCGCATCATCGATGCCGCCTCGCGGCAGTTCCGCCAGGGCGGCATCGCTGCGGTCGGCATTGCCGGCATCATGGCCGACGCCGGGCTGACCAACGGCGCCTTTTACAGCCACTTCGGATCCAAGGAGGAGCTGGTGCGAACCGTGCTCTGCAGCGCGTTGACCAAGCGCGAAGCGACGCTGCGCACCGCAGCGCAGAGCGAGGCCGGGCTGGAGGCTATGATCCGCGACTACCTGTCGTCCCGTCACCGCGACGATCCCGGCCGCGGCTGTCCGACCGCGGCCCTGGTAGCGGAAATTGCCCGTCATCCGCGGTCGACGCGCGATGCCTTCACCGGCAAGGTGTCCGAATTCATCGAAATGATTGCCACGCAGCTTCGTGCGGGATCCGGCAGCGTGCGACGACGCAATGCCGTGGCCATCTACGGAATGATGGTGGGCACGCTTCAGCTCGCGCGCGCCGTCAACGACAGGCAGCTGTCCGACGAGATCCTCGAGAGTGGCGTCAGCGCCGCGCTCGCCCTTGCCAGGGACGAGTGCTGACGCGGAAGGCCAGGTCCGACGCTGCGCGGACGACGGCCTAATAGTTCACCCGCAGTCCGACGCCGCCGTGAAGGGCGTTGCCGACCGGCTGAGGTCCTGCGGTGCCGTTGAGAAAAAGGTCGGCGACCCAGCCCCCGGCGAGGCGAAAACCGAGCCGGCCGCCATATTCGAACCAGCTCTGGTTTCCGAGCGTCGGCACCACGGTGCCGTCGCCGGTCACCGTCGCCACGACCCCGGATTGCGCAGCGAAGGATTGCACGAAGCCGCCATTGAGGTTGGCCTCGACGCTGTCGCCGAACAGATGCGTCCACTGCCCGCCGATCTTGACGAGATTGGTTCGATCGGTGCCGGACGCAACCGCGGCGCCGAACGGATCGAATGCGACGGACGGATCGGTGTAGCCGTTGACCCGTTGCCACAACTGCCACAGCCCGACGGACACGGCGACCTCGTCGCGCGGGGAGAAGCGGCTGATCCAGCCGGCCCGGCCATAGACGCCATAGTCGCTGCTGTTGGTCGGGCTATCCAGCGAAACCGGGCCGAGGCTGGTCGTATAGCTCCTGTTGTAGCTGACCTTCTCGAACGGCGACAGGATGGCGCCGATGTCGAAGAACGGCCGCGACGATCCCCATTCGACGAAATCGTAGCGAAGCGCAAACGCCCCGATCGGCGCGCTGGTGACGGCGTAGCCGCCCTCGCTGTATTGGGTGTAGGCGATCCCCGCCAGCAGCGACAGGTTGGAGGTCAGTTCCTTGCGGCCGTGAATGCCGGCCGAAAACGATCCCGCCGAGCCGAACGCGCTGATGCAGTCGCTGCAATTGACCTGTTCGTTGACCCCGAGCAGCACGGTGCCGAGGACGCGGTTGGTGATCATCTGGTTGAAGCGCTGCTGGGCCAGGCTGCCGATCGACCCGGCGCTGGAACTGGCGCCGGTCGGCATCGGAGTTGGCGTAGGGGAAGCCGTCGGCGACGGGCTTGGCGAAGGGCTCGGCGAGGGCGAGGGACTTTGCGCGGCGGCGGGTGTGGCTTGCGCCCCGATCAGCGCCAGCGAAATCGCCGCCGCAAGTGCTGCCGAAACGATCCAGCCCGGGATGAGTTTCGCCATCGTCAGCGCCCGCACAGCATGCCGGTGGGATCGCTGCCGTCATCGACCGGCGGGGCGACCGTGGGGGTGGCATCGGCGAAATCGGTGACGTTGCAGAGCCCTGCCGCCGCCGCACAGGCCGCGGCGAAGCTCCAGGGTGGATTGTTGGTCTTATGAATCGTGACCCTGCCGCCCGCCGAAATGATCACGGCGGTATCGCCGGGCTGCGTCAGCTCGATGCATTGACCGCCGGTGGCGCAGACCCGCGAGGCGCCTTCCTGCAGCACCACGGTGGTCTTGCCCCGCTGCGACAGAATATCGAGGATGGTGCCGCGCACCCCGATCGTCGCCAGCGGCGTGGTGATCCTGTAGGCGGTCTTTTCCGAATGTCCGGTCACGAAGCGAAACGCGCCCGTGGTCAACCGGATCGCGATATCGCGGTAGCTGTGCTCGTCGTCGAAAACAGTGCGGTCGAGGGTAATGGTCGCGCCGGGGCCGAGCGACAGATTGGTGCTGTCGGCCATCACCAGCCGCGCCGCGCTGTCGAGGCCGGTGCGCAGGGTCTCGTCGCGCAGCACGTCGTCGCCGACCTTGATCTGGCTGGCCGCCGAGGCGGTGACGCGGACCACTTCGTTCCTGATGACGGCGGCTTCCCCGACGCGCGCCTGCGCGTCAGCGGGGCTTGCCGCAAGGACTGCGGCAAGGCCAAGCGCGGAAATACAGAGGACGCCGTGACGCCAGTTCATTTCAATACCGATCGATTGATGCCACCATCGTATCGGATCGCGCCTGCAGGCGATGTTGCCAATCTACCACAAGCGGCACCTTACGAGCCCGCTGGTTGGTCGCCGCGAAAACGGAACGCGTTCAACGCGATGGACATAAAAGCCGGCCGCGCCCACACTCGGTCTTTGTCATGCCCTCCCGATGCGAACACCGTGCGCCAATCAACTTCTTTTCCCATGCATTCGACCGCGCTGAATACCGTCGTCGCCGTCGTGCTGTTCCTCGCCGCCCACTTCGCGCTGCTGGTCGGCGTCACCACGCCGGAAAAATTCTATTTCGACGAGGTGCATTATGTGCCGGCCGCCAGGCAGATGCTGGAGCCGGTGATGCCCGCGCCGATGCTCAATCCGATGCATCCGCCGCTGGCCAAGCAGTTGATGGCGCTTTCGATCCGCGGTTTCGGCGATGGTCCGCTGGGCTGGCGCTATCCGAGCGTGCTGTTCGGGTCGCTGGCGGTTGTCGCGGTCTATCTCTGCGGCCTTGCGCTGTTCGCGGCGCCGGGCCCGGCGATCGCCTCCGCCGTGCTGGCTTTTCTCAACCAGATGCTGTTCGTGCAGTCGCGGATCGCGATGCTGGACATTTTTGCGCTGGCATTCGGCCTGCTGGCGATCGCGGCATTCCTGCAGGGTTATCGCAAACCAAGGCCGCAGCTCTGGTTCGCGCTGGCCGGCGCCGGCTTCGGTCTTTCCAGCGCCTGCAAATGGAGCGGCCTGTTCGCGCTCGCGGTCTGCATCGTCATCACCGCCGTGATCCGCCTGATGCAGGGTTGGCGCGCCGAGTTTGCCGACGGCAATGCCGAGGACTGGTACCGGCCGGAAATGTGGCCCGATTTCCGATATTATCATTTCGCCGCGTGCTTCGTTCTGCTTCCGGCGCTGGTCTATCTGGCGACCTTCGTCCCGCTCTACGGATGGTCGGTCGCCGACATCCTGGCGGCGCAAGTGCGGATTTTCAGCGACAACACCACCACCGCGATTGCCGGCCACACCTATATGAGCGCGTGGCCGTCCTGGCCGTTTCTGCTGCGCCCGGTCTGGTACCTGTTCGACAAGATCGGCGACGACCGGTTCGCAGCCATCGTCCTGCTCGGCAATCCGCTCGTGCTGTGGCCGGCGCTGGCCGCGCTCGCCGTCTGCCTGCGCGACTGGATCGCGACGCGCCGGGCCGATGCGTTTCTGATCCTGGCGTTTTATTTCGGGCCGTGGCTGGCCTGGGCCTTGCTGCCGCGGACGCTCGGATTTCTGTACTATTATCTGCCGTCCGCCACCGTCGCGAGCCTGGCGCTGGTCTACGCGCTGAGGCGCGGCAACAACCCGCGCTGGCTGCTCTGGGCCTTCGTCGCCGTCGCAGCCGCAGGCTTTGCTGCAATGCTGCCGATTTCAGCCGCGTTCTTCGGAACGTCGATGGCGGCGTTCAACCGGCTGATGATTTTCCAGAACTGGATCTAGCCAGCCGGCCGTCAGAAATGGAAGATCCAGGCGACCCGGCTCCAGTGAATCCGGTTATGGTAGAGATGCGGAAAGTAGATCGGAAACGGCTCCCAATAGGCGGCGCGATAGTAGCCATATCGGTGATGATGGGCGTAGCGCCTGATGTGGTGCCGGGCAGGCTCGGCATCGCTCGAAGATGGGGCCGCCGCCGGCTCGGCGGCGTCGGGTACCAGCGAGGGCCGCGGCACGCTCGGCGGCGGGGCTGCCGGCTGGGTCGCGGCCGGCGCCTCGGGCGCGGCTGCGTCTTCGGCATGGCCCGGCAGGATCGAGGCGATCACAAGCCATCCGGCGATGGTAAGACCAGTGAGATGTGTTTTCATGAAAGCATCCTGTCTCGTTCGTTTCGCATGCATCCGATGCGCGCCCTGGCGCGTCGGGAAATGATACCGGGGATTGACCCCTGATCAACCGACGCCCACCGGCCGGCGGGTGCGGCGTTGCGCTACCGTCACTTCGATGCGGTCTTGGTGTCCATATTGACGACCTGAACGCGGCGGTTGATCGGATCCAGCGGCGCATTCGGATCCTTTGGCTTGCTCTTGCCATAGCCGACGGTGACGAGGTCGGTGCCGTTGATGCCGTATTTCTCGACCAGGTAGTGCTTGATGGTGTCGGCGCGGCGCTCGGACAGGTCCTGATTGTAGGCCTCGCCGCCTACAGCGTCGGTGTGACCGGCAACCACGAAGGTCGAGCCCTTCAGTCTGGCATCCGACAGCGCCTTGCCAAGCTCCTGCACCGAGCCCAGCGAGGTGCTGCTGATCTCGGCCGAATTGTAGTCGAACTGAATGTCGAGATCGATTTTCGGCTTGCTCGATGCGATCTCTGCGATTTCCTCGCGCTCGCCCAGCGAGAGCGAGCGGGTCTTGCGGTTGCGCAGCGTCTGGACGAAGCTGATTTCCCTGGCCTTGTCGGCGGGATTGGCCTGCGGGCCGACCGACAGGCCGCGCGTCAGCGGCTTCGGTTGCAGCGCGTTCAGGATTTGATCGGCCGAGACGTTGTCGCCGGCGAGTGCCAGTCCTGCCGTCATCGACAGCGCGGCACCGAGCGTGATCGCCTTGAGTGGGTTAAGTCTGAGCAAGCTGGTCATCGTCGTAATCCCTGCTTTGACGCCGGATGGCGTTTGATGCATGGACGATACGACAGGCCCGCCAAGCGGAATGTGATTTAGGTCACGTTGAGCAAAAAGGGCGTAAACACCATCGTCTGGCTCAACCGGGCGAACCGGTACAGCGGCGCGCTCGCGTCGCCGCGGGATGTGGCCGGGTTCGACCGGAAAGCAGCGCTCCATTCTCAAGGTGACCTGCATCACAGTGGCGCGACGGCGTCCGGATCACACTGGTCCCATCGGATGCGGCTTCCGGGCCGGAATATCAGGGGAGAGTGGATCATGCGCTGCTTCATCATGGCATTGTCGGTTATCGGTCTTCTCGTCAGCGCCAATGTCGCCAAGGCCGACAAGCGCGTCGCCTTCGTGGTCGGCAACGGCGCCTACAGGAATGTGGCGCAGCTCCCGAACCCGCCGATCGACGCCAAGGCGATGGCGGCGGTGCTTCGCAATGTCGGCTTCGACGTGGTCGAAGGCACCAACCTCACCCGCGATGCGATGACCGAGCGGCTGCTCGAATTCGGCCAGAAGGCCGCAGGCGCCGATGTCGCGCTGTTCTTCTATGCCGGTCACGGCATCGCCATCAACGGCACCAACTACCTGCTGCCGGTCGACGCCGACATCAAGTCGGAAATGGACGTCAAGCTCGGCAGCGCCATCAACGTCGACGTCACGCTCGAGCAGACCATGGCCGACGCCAAGGTCAAGCTGGTATTGCTCGACGCCTGCCGCGACAATCCGTTTGCCGGCCGGATCAAGCCGAACTCCGCGACCCGCAGCCTGTCGGTGCAATCGGGTCTTGCGGAAATGAAATCCGGCGAGGGCACGCTGATCGCCTTCGCCACCGGCCCCGGACAGACCGCGCTCGACGGCGAGGCCGGCACCAACAGCCCGTTCACCCGCGCTCTGATGGCCAACATCGCGGCGCCCGGCGTCGAGATCCAGCAGGCGATGACCAAGGTCCGCGCCCAGGTCAACCAAGAGACCAACAGGAACCAGTTGCCCTGGGGCCATACCAACCTGATCGGGGCGGTGTATCTCAATCCGGCGCCCGCCGCCGAAGGTGCCGCGGTCGAGGCGCCGAATACACCCGCCGTCACCGCCGGCCCGGCTTCCGAAGTCGAACTCGAGTTCTGGCGCTCGATCAAGGACTCCAACAAGCCGGAAGAGCTCAATGCCTATCTCACCAACTATCCGAACGGCACCTTCAAGCCGCTGGCGCTGGCCCGCATCGCCTCGCTGCAGGACGGCCCGTCGACCGCGACCCGCAACCTGACCACCGGGATCGATCCGGCGACCTTCACGGCCGAAGCGGACCAGATCGCCGAGGACCAGATCGGCCTCGACAAGACCCAGCGCCGCGATGTGCAGCGCCGCCTGACCGGCCTCGGCTTCGACACCAGGATCAGCGGCCGGTTCGATGAATCGACCCGCGCCGTGATCTCACGCTGGCAGGCCGCGCGCGGCTATCCCAAGACCGGCTTTCTCAACGCGCTGCAGCTGAAGGCGCTGCAGTCCGAGATCGTCTCCACCAGGCTGGCGTCCGCCGACAGCTCGGACGACGAGCCGGCGCACCATGCCCGCCGCTCCGGCGGCGGCCGTTCCTACCGCGGCGGCGGACCCGGCGCCCTGTTCGGCGGCATGATGGGCGGACTGTTCGGACGCAGGTAGCGTTCGATAAACCCAGTGCAGCATCCAGAGAAAGGCGGCCCCGGCGGACCGTCTTTTTCTGGCGGGTGCCGTAACCGCAACCCCTGGCATCCGGCGACACGCGATCAACGTGTGACCGACGGCGTCCGAAAATGACTGCTTGCTTGGCTCCGGCAAAGGCCGTTCGTGCAGAACGGGGTCGCTGTTACCGGTCGCAAAGCGGTCGCGGCAGCGCCGGGCTGCGGACAACAAATCGGCCAGATGCGCATTTACAAAACGGCCTGCCAGGAAAAGCATAAGAAAGTGAAGCAACAGGGCCTTGTTCCAGTCATCGAAGAGACCAGGCGACCATCAGGCCCATCGCGCAGTCGCGCCGGACCGCACCGTTATCGCACTGCCGATCCTGATCGGCGCCGCCATCATCGGCGCGGCAATTCTATTGTCCGCGCTGATCACGGCGGTCGGGACCCGGTATATCGCCATGGAGAGTCCGGCCGAGGAGAACCTGTGGCTGATCGACCGGCTCACCGGCAGCGTCTACAAATGCGAGGCCGCCGAGCGTGGCAAGGCATCGTGCGGTCCGGAGCTTGCGACCGGGAGCATCGGCGAACGCGGCAAGGCTGCACTGCCGCATTAGCTCGCGGCAGATTGGCCCACCCGTCGGCCGACGGAAGCGAGCGGCAGCATCGTTCCGAAGGTCGGTGTCGGCGGCGCGGGCTGTCCATCGACAGGAAAAAGAACGCCCGGTGCTGTCGCCTGCCAGGGCAGTCCAACGCCGCGCGAGGGAACAGTATTTACGCCGCAGCGGCGAATCCGGCTAGATTGCGCGCGATGTCCCGCGTCGCCAAATCCCATCCCCTGAGCAACGCCGAGGCCCGGCGCATCTGGCTCCGCGCGCAGCGGCTCGACAGCGCCGCGCCGTTCGGCGCCGGGCCGGCGGCCACGGCGGCGGCGGTGGCGCATCTCGGCTATGTGCAGATCGACACCATCAACGTCATCGAGCGCTGCCACCACCATATTCTCTGGACCCGGATTCCCGATTACCGGCGCGCCGATCTGCGCCAGGCCCAGAGCGTCGACAAGAGCGTGTTCGAATACTGGACCCACGCGCTGTCCTATGTGCCGACCAAGGACCTGCGGTTTTTCATCCCGGCCATGAAGCGTCATCGGCGCGAGGGCCAAAAATGGTTCGCCGCGGTCAGCCCCGCCGATTTGCGCAAGGTGCTGCGGCTGATCCGGCGCGACGGCGCGCTGACGATCCGCGACATCGACGACGACGTGCTGGTCGACAAGACGCATTTGTGGGCGAGCCGCAAGCCGTCGAAGCGGGCGCTGCAGCTGGCCTTCTATACCGGGGTGCTCACCATCAGCGAGCGCAACGGCATGCTCAAGACCTATGAACTGATGGCGCGGCATTTTGGCTGGGACAAGCTCCCCAAACCCGCCTCGGCGACCGAGACCATCGGCTATCTGCTCGACCGCGCGCTGCGTGCGCAAGGCATCGTCAGCCTGGACTCGATCTGCCATCTCGACGCGCCGAGCAAGGCGGCGATCCGGAAGTTGATTGAGGCCAGACTGCGCCGCGGGGAATTGGCATCGGTCGCGCTCGAAGGCGCGGGCAGGCAGGAACATTGGGCGCGCCCGGAGACGCTGCAGGACGCCAAAGGTGCGGCTTGCGAACGGGTGCACATCCTGTCGCCGTTCGATCCGCTGGTGATCCAGCGCAAGCGTACCGAGTTGTTCTTCGGTTACGGCCATCGCTTCGAGGCCTATGTGCCGAAGGAAAAGCGGCGCTTCGGTTATTTCGCGCTGCCGGTTCTGGTCGGCGAGGATATCGTCGCCGCCATCGATCTCAAGACCGATCGCAAGGCCGGCCAATTGCTGGTGCAGAAATGGAGCTGGGTCGGCGCCGCCGTGCGCGGCGGCGCGCGCCGGGATTTGAGGCGCCGCATCGAGCAGGAATTGCACCGGTTCGAGCGGTTTCAGCTGGAGGGGTGAGGATGCCCGCGATGGAACCGGCAGCCCCGAAGCCGGTTAGCCCGGATACCGGGCTGGCGGGAGGCGTCATGGACAACGACAAATCGATTCTCGAAAGGATCACCGACACCGTGAAGGGCATGGCGACGCTTGCTGCGGATGCCGCCAGCCATGCCTTGAAGGCCGAGGAGCCGCCGCCGAAGGCGGACCAGCCCGCAGCGGCCGACGTGCCGCTCGCCGCCGACGGCCTCGTGTCCGATCCCCTGATGGCTGCGCCGAACGCGGCGGCCTCGGCACCCCGGAAGAAACGCCTGGTGGCGAAACGGGCGGCCGGGACGGCCGGCAGCAAGGCTGCCAGAAAGGCTGCGAAGAAACCGGCCAGGACCTCAGCCGGCAAAGCGGCGAAAAAGCCCGCGGGCAGGAAGTCAAGGAAAGCCGCCAGCAAGACCCCGAAGCAAGCCGGCAAGAAGACCGCAAGCAGGGTGACGAAGAAGGCGCGCAAGACAAAACGCAGAGCGTGATCGGTCATCCCCCTCTTTTCGACATCGCAAACTTCGCTTGCTTCTGAGGCGGCCGGCCTTGCGATCGAAGCGGAACATACCGCGTTGAGGCGCTGGATGATGCGGTTTCAGTCCGCCCCGGCATGGCGGCATAGCGGGGATGCGCGCCAGATGGCTGCGCCGCAGCCGATCCGGCTTTCTTAATCCGCGGAAGATGCTAACAGCCCGGCAGCCGCGGCCGGCCGCCGCCACAAGAGCATGTCCCCGGGGAGAAACGCATGAGCCAGTCTGTTGCGGCGGCGATCGCCGCGAACGGCGCCGCCAGGAGCGCGCTTGAAACCTCGACCATCCGTGCGATCTCGTGGCGGCTGATTCCGTTCCTGGTGCTGGCATATTTCCTGTCCTATCTCGACCGCGTCAATCTCGGCTTCGCCGCGCTGACCATGAACGCCGAGCTGAAGTTCTCTCCGACCATCTTTTCCTGGGGCGCCGGGATCTTCTTCATCGGCTATTTCCTCTTCGAGGTACCGAGCAATCTGGCGTTGGAGAGATTCGGCGCCAGCCGGTGGATCGCGCGCATCATGGTGACCTGGGGCATCGTCTCGGCCCTGATGGCGCTGGTCAGCGGCGTCTGGAGTTTCTACGGCATTCGCTTTCTGCTCGGCGTGGCCGAGGCCGGATTTTTTCCAGGCATCATTCTCTATCTGACCTACTGGTATCCGGCGCAGTACCGGGCGCGCTTTCTCGCCGCGTTCGCGATCGCCGTTCCGGTTTCCACGGTGATCGGCGCGCCGGTCTCCGGGCTGCTGCTCGGGCTTGACGGCGTGATGGGGCTGCAGGGCTGGCAATGGCTGTTTGTCGTCGAGGGCGTCCCCACGGTGCTGCTCGGCATCGTCACCTGGTTCTATCTCACCGACCGGCCGGCGCAGGCGAAGTGGCTCACCGCCGAGCAGAAGGCGTGGCTGTCGTCGCGGCTGCAGAGCGAAATCGCCGCCAAGCAGGCCGCCAAACCGCTGACGCTGGGACGGGCGCTGGGCTCGCCCAGGGTGCTGGCGCTCAGCCTGATCTATTTCGGATTCGTCGGCGCGCTCTACGGCTTGCAGTTCTGGCTGCCGCAGATCGTGAAGGGGTTCGGCTTCTCCAATGCGCAGACCGGCTTCATCACCGCGTGCCCTATCTGTTCGGCACGGTGGCGATGATCCTGTGGGCGCGGCATTCCGACGCCAGCCGCGAACGCGTCGCCCATGTCGGCCTGCCGCTGCTGCTGACCGCGGCAGCGCTCGGCGTCTGCGGCTATATGGACAATCCCTATGTGACCATGGTCGCGCTGGTGGTCGCGGCGATCGGCATCTTCGCCACCTTTGCGGTGTTCTGGACGCTGCCGACCGCGTGGCTGTCGGGCACCGCGGCCGCCGGCGCGATCGCGCTGATCAATTCGATCGGCAATCTTGCCGGCTTCGCCGGACCCTATCTGATCGGCTGGGTCAAGGAAGCCACCGGCTCGACCTCGACCGGCCTCCTGGTGCTTGCGGTGCTGCCGCTGATCGGCGGACTCCTGGTCTTCCTCGGCGGCCATCAGACCAAGGCGGAATTCGCGGCCCCGGAGCAGAAGGTGTAGGGCTTCGCGTGACGCGGAATTCGCGACCCCTTAACCAGCCGGACGGTTCACGAAATCATGACCAGTGACGAATGTTGACAATCGTCATAAGATAATCGACAGTTCCCCAGACGCCATCGAGGGAACCCGTCATGCTGCTCCGATCCATTTTCGCAGGCTATTCCAGGCTGTTAGCAGGTGTTGCGCTGGCGGGTGTGGCGGTTGCCCTGGCCGGCTGCAACGATCAGGTGGTTGAGAAGGCTACTCCCGGGCGCCCGGTGCTGGTGGCCACCGTGCATTACGAGCCGGAATGCCCGGAGCGCAGTTTCGTCGGCACCATCAAGCCCCGGATCGAGACCGACATGGGCTTCCGCGTCCCCGGCAAGGTGGCAAAACGCCTGGTCGAGGTCGGCCAGACCGTCGACGTCGGGCAGCCGCTGGCGACCCTGGATGAAGTCGATCTGAAGCTGCAGGCCGAACAGGCCGAGGCCGAATTCACCGCCGCCACCGGCGTGCTGGCGCAGGCCGCCGCCGCCGAGACCCGGGCCAAGGATCTGCGGGTCAAGGGCTGGACCACCGACGCGCAAATGGACCAGGCCAAGGCCGCCGCCGATGAGGCGCGCGCCCGGCTCAATCGCGCCGAGCGCTCGGTCGAACTGACCAAAAACAGTCTCTCTTATGCGACGCTGGTCGCCGATACCCGGGGCGTCGTTACCGCGACCCTGATCGACGCCGGCCAGGTGGTGGCGTCGGGGCAGACCGCGATCCGGGTCGCCCGCTTTGCGGAAAAGGAAGCGGTGGTTTCGATACCGGAAACCCTGCTGGGCCGAGCCAAGGATGGCATCGCCACCGTCAGCCTGTGGTCGGAGCCCGACAGGAAATATGCCGCCAGGCTGCGCGAGGTCGCGCCATCGGCGGATCCGGCGACCCGCACCTATCTGGCGAAATTCTCGCTGCCCGATGCCGGCGAGCAGGTCTCGCTCGGCATGACCGCGACATTGACGCTGGCAGATCCCGCGACCGAGCGGGTGGCGCGGCTGCCGCTGTCGGCGCTGTTCAGCGAAGGCGGCGATCCCTCGCTCTATGTCGTCGATGCCAAGGGCGAGGTGGTGCTGAAGCCGGTCGCGGTCAAATCCTACGAGACCAACAGCGTCGTCATCACGAGCGGCGTCGAGGAGGGCGCCAAGGTGGTGGTGCTCGGCGTGCAGAAGCTCGATCCGGCCCAGAAGGTCAGGGTCGTCTCGTCATTGTCGTTCTAGGCAGGGGGCCGCGCGATGAAACGTTTCAATCTTTCGGGCTGGGCAGTCAGCCATCCTGCGCTGATCCTGTTCCTGATCATTGCGCTCGGCGCCGCAGGCTTCTTCTCCTACCAGCGGCTCGGCCGCGCCGAAGATCCCTTCTTCACCGTCAAGGTGGTGAACGTCTCGGCGATCTGGCCCGGCGCCACGGCGGCGGAGATGCAGACCCAGGTCGCCGATCCGATCGAGAAGAAACTGCAGGAACTGCCTTATTTCGACAAGGTGCAGACCTATTCGAAGCCGTCCTTCACCGCGATGCAGGTCACCTTCAAGGATTCGACGCCGCCCAAGGACGTGCCTTATCTGTTCTACCTGTTGCGCAAGAAGCTCGCCGACGTGCAAAGCGAGCTTCCGACCGGCCTGCTCGGGCCGGTGGTCAACGACGAATTCAGCGACGTCGACTCGATCCTCTACATGATGACCAGCGACGGCGCCGACTACGCGCAGCTGAAAAAGGCCGCCGAAGGCATGCGCCAGCGGCTGTTGAAGGTGCCGGGAGTGACAAAAGTCGATCTCTACGGTACCCAGGACGAGAAGATCTATGTCGAGTTCTCGCATGCCAAGCTGGCGACGCTCGGCATCACGCCGCAGGCCTTGTTCGATTCGCTCGCCAAGCAGAACAATGTGGTGCCGGCCGGCACCGTGGAGACCTCATCGCAGCGCGTGCCGCTGCGCGTCACCGGTGCGCTCGACGGCGTCAAGGCGGTCGCGGAATCCCCGGTCGAAAGCAACGGCCGGGTGTTTCGGCTCGGCGATATCGCCACCGTCAGCCATGGCTACGTCGATCCGCCGAGCTTCGTGGTGCGTCAGGAAGGCAAGCCCGCGATCGGCATCGGCGTGGTCACCGCCAAGGGCGCCAACATCCTGGAGCTCGGCAAGGACGTCGCCGGCGCCACCGCGGAATTCATGAACGCGGTGCCGCAGGGCATCAATGTCGACCGGATCGCCGACCAGCCCGAGGTGGTCGAGCACGCCGTCAGCGAATTCGTGCACTCGTTCATCGAGGCGCTGGCGATCGTGCTGTTCGTTTCCTTCGTCGCCCTGGGCTGGCGCACCGGAATCGTGGTGGCGTTGTCGGTGCCGCTGGTGCTGGCGATCGTCTTCATCGTCATGAATGCGATGTCGCTCGACCTGCACCGCATCACGCTGGGTGCGCTGATCATCGCGCTCGGTCTTCTGGTCGACGATGCCATCATCGCGGTCGAGATGATGGTGGTGAAGATGGAGCAGGGCTGGGACCGGGTCCGCGCCGCGTCGTTTGCCTGGGAATCCACCGCATTCCCGATGCTGACGGGAACCCTGGTGACGGCGGCCGGTTTCCTGCCGATCGGCTTTGCCAATTCCGCGGTCGGCGAATATGCCGGCGGCATCTTCTGGATCGTCGCCATCGCGCTTGTCGCCTCATGGTTCGTGGCGGTGATCTTCACTCCCTATATCGGCGTCAAGCTGCTGCCCAACATCACGGTCAGCCACAACCACGATCCGCATGCGGTCTACGAAACCCGGGTCTACCGCATCCTGCGCGGCATGATCCAGTGGTGCGTCAACCACCGGATCAAGGTGGTGCTGGCAACCGTCGGCGTCTTCGCGCTCTCGATCGTCGGCTTCGGCCATGTGCAGCAGCAGTTCTTCCCGCTGTCGGAGCGGCCGGAACTGTTCCTGCAGCTGCGGCTGCCGGAAGGCACCGCATTCGGTGTCACCCAGCAATCGGTGAAGAAGGCGGAGACCCTGTTGAAGGGCGACGCCGACATCTCGACCTACACCGCCTATGTCGGCCAGGGCTCCCCGCGGTTCTGGCTCGGGCTCAATCCGCAGCTGCCGAACGAAGCCTTTGCCGAGATCGTCATCGTCGCGAAAAATGTCGAGGCCCGCGAGCAAATCAAGGCACGGCTGGAGAAGGCGGTCGACGACGGCGCGCTGACCGAGGCGCGGGTGCGGGTCGACCGCTTCAATTTCGGTCCGCCGGTCGGCTTCCCGGTCCAGTTCCGCGTGATCGGACCCGATACCAGGACCGTGCGCGACATCGCCTACCGGGTGCGCGACGTGGTCGAGCAGAACGACAAGGTCAAGGATCCGCATCTCGACTGGAACGAGCAGACGCCTTACCTGAAGCTGGTGGTCGATCAGGACCGCGCCCGCGCGCTCGGCCTGACCCCGCAGGACGTCTCGCAGGCACTGAGCATGCTGATCTCGGGCGCCCCGGTGACCACGGTGCGCGACGGCGTCGAGAAGGTCGAGGTGGTGGCGCGCGCGGTGCCGTCGGAACGGCTCGATCTCGGCCATGTCGGCGACCTCACCGTCACCTCGCGCAACGGGGTTGCGGTGCCGCTGACCCAGATCGCCAAAATCGAATACGCCCATGAGGAGCCGATCCTGTGGCGGCGCAACCGCGACATGGCGATCACGGTGGTCGCCGACGTCGTCGATGGCGCGCAGGCCCCCGACGTCACCAACCAGATCTGGCCCAGGCTGCAGCAGATCCGCGACAGCCTGGAGCCGGCCTACCGGATCGAGATGGGCGGGGCGATCGAGGAATCCGCCAAGGGCAATGCCTCGATCTTCGTGCTGTTTCCGCTGATGGTCATTGTCATGCTGACCCTGCTGATGATCCAGCTGCAGAGCTTTTCGCGCCTGCTGCTGGTGTTCCTTACCGCGCCGCTCGGCATCATCGGCGCCTCGCTCGGCCTCAACCTTGCCAACCAGCCGTTCGGCTTCGTGGCGCTGCTCGGACTGATCGCGCTGGCCGGCATGATCATGCGCAACGCGGTGATCCTGGTCGACCAGATCGAAAGCGACGTCGCCCACGGCCTGACCCGCAAGGAAGCCATCGTCGAGGCGACGGTGCGGCGCGCCCGGCCGGTGGTGCTGACGGCGCTGGCCGCGATCCTGGCGATGATTCCGCTGTCGCGCTCGGCGTTCTGGGGTCCGATGGCGATCACCATCATGGGCGGGTTGTTTGTTGCAACCTTCCTGACCTTGCTGTACCTGCCGGGTCTCTACGCCCTCTGGTTCCGCAAGAGCCTTGAAGAAAGCGGTCCGCGCCAACGTCTCGATGATCTTGCGGCGCAGCATCCGGGTGAAGCAAAGCCCGCATTTCCGCTTGCCGAGGCGGCAGAATAATTGAACATTGGCTGCTGACATGACGCTGACTTCGGAACCCGTCGAAACCGACACACGAGAACGCATTCTCGTGGTGGCGGAGCGTCTGTTCCGCGAGATCGGCTACCAGAAGACCACCGTGGCCGACATCGCCAAGGTGCTGCGGATGAGCCCGGCCAACGTCTACCGCTATTTCGATTCGAAAAAGGCGATCCACGAGGGCGTCGCGCGCGCGCTGATGGGCGAGGTCGAACACGCCGCGCAAGCCGTCGCCACCAGCGGCGAACCGGCGGCGTCGCGCCTGCGCGAGCTGATGACCACCGTCCACCGCATGAATTCCGAACGCTATGTCGGCGATTCCAAGCTGCATGAGATGGTCGAGATCGCGATGGAGGAGAGCTGGCAGGTTTGCGTCGCGCATATGGAGCGGATCACCGAGACCATCGGCGGCGTCATCGCCGAAGGCGCCGCGTCGGGCGAATTCTGGGCGCCGGACGTCCCTCTGGCGGCGATGTGCGCCTGCACGGCGATGATGCGCTTCTTCCACCCGCAGATGATTGCGCAATGCGCCGACAAGCCGGGGCCGGCACTCGACCAGATGATCGACTTTGTGCTCGCCGGCCTAGCGCCGCGCGGCAAGTAACGGTTCCCGCAAAGGCCGTCTTTCCGGGGGCGAAGCGCAGCATCGAACCCGGAAACTCGAGATTTCGGATCTGGTGCTGACGCACCATCCCGGAATGACGGGGAACGGTCGCTTCGGTGTTCGCAATGACGGGGAACGCCTGTTAATAGTGGCTGTACCAAGCTCAATCAAAAGGAAGACAACGTCGTGGACGCATCCAGCCCGAGGGACCTGCATTACTACGAGCCTGCCAACGGCCACGGCCTCAAGCACGATCCCTTCAACGCCATCATCGCCCCGCGCCCGATCGGCTGGATCTCGTCCCGCGACCCCAGGGGCAACGTCAACCTGGCGCCCTACAGCTTCTTCAACGGCTTCAATTACCACCCGCCGATCATCGGCTTTTCCTCGACCTCGTGGAAGGACAGCGTCGCCAACATCCAGGAGACCGGCGAATTCGTCTGGAATCTTGCGACCATGGATCTGGCCAAGCAGATGAATGCCACCGCGGCCCATGTCGGCCGCGATGTCGACGAATTCGCGATCGCCGGGCTGACCGCGGTGCCCGGCAGGCGCGTCAACGTGCCCCGGGTCGGCGAAAGCCCGGTCTCGTTCGAATGCAAGCTGACCCAGATCATCCAGTTGCAGGGCGCCGACGGCAACAAGGTGCAGGCCTGGCTCACCCTCGGCGAGGTCGTCGCCGTCCATATCGACAAGGCCCTGATCAAGGACGGCGTCTACCAGACCGCGCTGGCGCGCCCCATCGTGCGCGCCGGCCGCCGCGGCGACTATTTCGAAATCCGGCCCGAGGCCATGTTCGAGATGGTCCGGCCGGATTGATTGATTGCCGGCCTGCGCGGCAAAAACTTCGCGCAGGCCGGGCCGTCGATTGCCGCATCCTGCCCGAAGCGATTGATCCAGCAGCATTTTCGGAACAGATGCAGCGCTCCGCCGTTGTCGGGGGTGCATCAATTTAGCTTTATTTGCAGCGCCTGAGTGTCACCCGGCCGCTGTCTTTCCGCTACACTGACCTTCCGCGCATCGATCATGAGGGCCTCGCCATGAGCTCCACCTTTCGCCGCGACATCATCACCAAGCCGATCTTCTCGTGGGCCCGCACGGTATTGCCGGTCATGTCGGATACCGAGCGCGAGGCGCTGGAGGCCGGCGATGTCTGGTGGGAGGCCGACCTGTTCACCGGCAATCCCGACTGGTCGAAGCTGTTGGCCAATGCGCCGGCCAGCCTGACGGCGGAAGAAAAGGCGTTTCTGGACGGCCCGGTCGACACGCTGTGCGCGATGCTCGACGACTGGAAGATCAATTGGGAATGGCGCGACCTGCCGCCGGACGTCTGGGCCTATATCAAGCGGCAGAAATTCTTCGGCATGATCATCCCGAAGGAATATGGCGGGCTTGGTTTCTCGCCCTATGCGCATTCCGAAGTGGTGCGCAAGATCTCGAGCCGCTCGGTGACCGCCGCGGTCACCGTGATGGTGCCGAACTCGCTCGGCCCCGGCGAACTCCTGATGCGTTTTGGTACCAAGGCCCAGCAGCAGGCCTGGCTGCCGCGTCTTGCCGACGGAAGGGAAATTCCCTGCTTCGGCCTGACCAGTCCGGAAGCCGGCTCCGACGCCGCCTCCATGATCGACAGCGGCATCATCTGCAAGGGCAGCTTCGAGGGACGCGAGGTGCTCGGCCTGCGGCTCAACTGGCACAAGCGCTACATCACGCTCGGCCCCGTCGCGACCTTGCTCGGCCTCGCCTTCAAGGCCTATGACCCCGACCATCTGGTGGGCTCGCAGCAGGAACTCGGCATTACCGTGGCGCTGATCCCGACCCATTTGCCCGGCGTCGAGATCGGCCATCGCCACCTGCCGTCGATGCAGGTGTTTCAGAACGGTCCGAACCGGGGCCGCGATGTCTTCATCCCGATGGACTACATCATCGGCGGCCAGCCGCGGCTCGGCCAGGGCTGGAAGATGCTGATGACCGCACTGGCCGCCGGCCGCGGCATTTCGCTGCCGTCCCTGTCGGCGGCAGGCGCGGCGTACGCGGCGCGCACCACCGGGGCCTATGCGCGGATCCGCGAACAGTTCAACGTGCCGATCGGGAAATTCGAAGGCATCGAGGAGCCGCTGGCCCGCATCGCCGGTACTGCCTATCTGCTGGACGCGGCGCGGCGCCTGACCTGCGCGGCGCTCAACCAGGGGCATCATCCCGCTGTGATTTCCGGCATCATGAAGCTGCAGGCCACCGAACGGATGCGGGTCGCGATCGACGACGCCATGGACATCCATGGCGGCAAGGCGGTGATCGACGGTCCGCAGAATTACCTCGGCAGCCTTTACCGTTCGGTGCCGGTCGGCATCACGGTCGAGGGCGCCAACATTCTGACCCGCAATCTGATCGTGTTCGGGCAGGGCGCGATCCGCGCGCATCCCTACCTGCTGGCCGAGATGAACGCGCTCGGCGACACGGACCATGCCAGGGGGCTCACAGCCTTCGACAAGGCGTTCTGGAAGCATGTCGGTCACAGCGTGGCGACACTGTTCCGGGCCTGGGGCCGCAGCTGGAGCGGCGGCATCCTTGCGCCGGCGCCTGACGCCGGCGCCGCCAGCGGATTCTATCGCCAGCTTTCGCGCTATTCCGCGGGCTTTGCGCTGTGCGCCGACATGGCGCTGTTGACGCTGGGCGGCGCGCTGAAGCGCAAGGAAATGCTGTCGGCGCGGTTCGGCGATATCCTTTCCGAACTGTATCTGCTCTCCGCCGCCCTGAAGCGCTGGCAGGACGAGGGGCGTCAGAAAGCGGATTTTGCCGCGCTGCAATGGTGCATGGCGAGCGGCTTTCGCACCATCGAAAACCGTTTCGCGGAAATCCTGGCGAATTTTCCCAACCGGGGGGTCGCCGGCGTGCTGAAGTTCCTGATCCAGCCGCTGGGCGCCCGCGTGCTCGGCCCTTCGGACCTGGTGGTCCATCAATGCGCGCAGCTGCTGCTGGAGCCGTCGGCGGCGCGCGACCGCCTGACCCCGGATCTGTCGCAGGTCGACGATGACGGCGGGGTGGCGCGGCTGGAAAAGGCGTTCCTGCTGGTGACGGGTGCGGAAGAAATCGCCAGCAAGCTGCGCGCCGCCCACCTCCGTGATGCCGGGGAGGCGGTGGCCAGGGGAGTGATCAGCCAATCCGAGGCCGATCAAGTGGCGGCGGCGCAGGCGGCGGTCGCCAAGGTGATCGAGGTCGACGACTTCGCGCCGGAGGCGCTGTCGCCGATCTACAGGAAGCCGGCCGACGTGCATCAGTTCTTTCAGGAGCTCGGCGAAACGCGGGCGGCGAGCTGATGGCGCGGCCGGTTTTCATCATCGACGGCAGCCGCACCCCGTTCCTCAAGGCACGCAGCGGGCCCGGCCCGTTCACGCCGGTCGACCTCGCCGTGCAATGCGGGCGGCCGCTGCTGGCGCGGCAGCCGTTTGCGCCCACTTCCTTCGATCAGGTGATCCTCGGCTGCGTCAATGTGATTGCGGACGAGATGAATCCGGCCCGTGTCGCGGCCTTGCGGCTCGGCATGGGCGAAGCGATGGTGGCGTTCACCGTGCAGATCAATTGCGGCTCCGGCATGCAGTCGATCGACACCGGCTATCGCTACATTCGCGAAGGCGTTTCGGATCTGATCCTGGCCGGCGGTGCGGAAGCCCTGAGCTATGCGCCGCTGGTCTGGCCGCAGCAGGGGGTGCGCTGGTTCGCCGGCCTGGCCGGTGCCAAGGGCATTATCGCCAGGATGGCGGCGATCGCCAGGGCGCGGCCTGCCTTTTTCAAGCCGGTCATCGGCCTGGAGCGCGGCCTCACCGATCCGATCACCGAACTGAACATGGGCCAGACCGCCGAGGTCGTCGGCCATCTGTTCGGCATCACCCGCGCGCAGTCGGATGCCTACGCGGCTGAAAGCCACCGCCGGCTGGCCCATGCGCAGGCGCAGGGCTGGCTCAAGGGCGAGGTCGAGACCGCCTTCGCGCGCGACGGCAAATTCTACGATCATGACGACGGGGTGCGTCCGGATTCCACGCCGGAGAAACTGGCAGGCCTGAAGCCGGTGTTCGAGCGGCCCTGGGGCCAGGTCACCGCCGGCAACTCGTCGCAGATCACCGACGGCGCGTCGTGGACCATCCTGGCTTCGGAAGACGCGGTCGCCAGATATGGCCTGACGCCGAAGGCCGTCATCATCGACAGCGCCTGGTCGGCGCTCGATCCGAGCATCATGGGGCTCGGCCCGGTGCTGTCTGCGACCGAATTGTTGAAGCGCAACAGATTGTCGTTGCAGGACATCGAAACCTGGGAATTGAACGAGGCCTTCGCCACCCAGGTGCTGGGCTGTCTGGCCGCCTGGAACGATGACAGGTTCTGCCGCGAGATTCTGGGCCTCGAGGGTGCGGCCGGGCCGATCGATTCGGCCAAACTCAATGTCGATGGCGGCGCGATCAGCCTCGGCCACCCCGTCGGCTGCAGCGGCAATCGCATCGTGCTGCATCTGGTCAACGCGATGAAACGCCTGGGCACCCGCCGCGGCATCGCCACCGAATGCATCGGCGGCGGCCAGGGCGGCGCCATGCTGATCGAGATGGTATAGGAAACGTCATGGACTCACGGATCATGGACGTCCTCGGCGACCGGCGGCTCGAGCTCGGTCCGCGGCCCGAGCCGGGCGGACCCTATCGCCATTTCAAGCTCAATCGCGACGCCGACGGCATCGCCTGGCTATTGTTCGACCGCGACGGCGCCAGCGCCAACACGCTGTCGGCCGATGTGCTCGAGGAACTCGATCTCGTGCTCGCTGCGCTGGAAAACCAGCGGCCCGCCGGCATCGTCATTCGTTCCGCCAAGACGTCCGGCTTCATCGCCGGTGCCGATGTCAACGAATTTCGCGGCGCGGCGGACCCCGGTCCGGTCGAGACCGCGATCGGCCGGGCCCATGCGGTGATCGACCGGCTCGAGGCCTTGAAGATTCCGACGGTGGCCGTGATCCACGGTTTCTGCCTCGGCGGCGGCCTTGAAGTGGCGCTGGCCTGCCAGTCGCGCATTGCGATCGACGGCGCGCGCTTCGGCTTTCCGGAAGTGATGCTCGGCCTGCATCCCGGCCTCGGCGGCACCGCGCGTTTCACCCGGCTGGTCAATCCGATGCAGGCGATGACGTTGATGCTGACCGGCAAGACCATCGACGCGCGCAAGGCCCGTGCGCTCGGGCTGGTCGATGCGGTGACGCAGGAGCGGCATGTCCGCAATGCCGTCAGGGACGCGGTATTCGGCCATTTGAAACGCGCCCGGCCCGGCCTCCTGAACAGGATCCTGAATTCCGCCCCGTTGCGCGGCTTGCTCGCTTCGCGGATGCGCAGCGAGGCCGAGAAGGCCGCGCCGCGCGAGCATTATCCTGCGCCATACGCGCTGATCGAGCTCTGGGAAAAGCACGGCGGCGACAGGGCGGCGATGCTGCGGGCGGAAAAAGCCTCGTTCGCCCGCCTGATGGTGACGCCGACCGCGCAAAACCTGATCCGGGTGTTCTTCCTGCGCGAGCAGATGAAGAAGCTGGCCGGCGGCGGCAACGCTGTTGGCCATGTTCATGTCATCGGCGCCGGAGCCATGGGCGGCGACATCGCGGCATGGTGCGCGCACCAGGGCCTGCGGGTGACGCTGGCGGACATGAAGCCGGAGCCGATCGCCGGCGCGATCAAACGGGCCGCCGATCTGTTCGGCAAGATCACGCGCCGGCGCACCGAGATCCGCGATGCGCTCGACCGGCTGATGCCCGATCTCGACGCTGAGGGAGTCCGCAACGCCGACCTGATCATCGAGGCGGTGCCCGAGCATCTGGAATTGAAGCAGAAGGTCTATGCCGCCCTGGAGCCGAAGATGAAGCCGGGCGCCATTCTTGCCACCAACACGTCGAGCATTCCGCTGCAGGATCTGCGCCTCACGCTGCAGTCGCCGGAGCGGCTGCTCGGATTGCACTTCTTCAATCCGGTGTCGCGGCTGCAGCTCGTCGAGGTCGTCAGCCATGACGGCACCGATCCGCAACTGCTGAAGGCGGCACTGGCCTTTGTCGGCGCCATCGACCGGCTGCCGCTGCCGGTCAGGAGTTCGCCGGGCTTCGTCGTCAACCGCGCGCTGACGCCCTATATGCTCGAGGCGATGGTGATGCTGGACGAGAAGATCGACAAGGCCACCATCGACGCGGCGGCCGAAAAATTCGGCATGCCGATGGGACCGGTCGAACTCGCCGACCAGGTCGGCCTCGACATCTGCCTTGCGGTCGGAGACATGCTGCGCTCGAAATTCGGCGATGCGCTGCCGCCGGCGCCGGCCTGGCTTCGCGACAAGGTGGCCGCCGGCCATCTCGGCCGCAAGACCGGCAAGGGTTTCTATGTCTGGAAGGACGGCAAGGCCGACAAATCCTCCGCCACCTCCGGCCCCGCGGCGCCGACGCCGGAAATGATCGACCGGCTGATCCTGCCGATGTCGAACGTCTGCGTCGCCTGCCTGCGCGAGGGCATCGTCGAGGATGCCGACCTGGTCGACGGCGCCATGATCTTCGGCACCGGTTATGCGCCGTTCCGCGGCGGCCCGCTGAACTACGCGCGAAGCCGCGGGCCCGCCGAGGTCGCCTCCGCCTTGCGCGCGCTGGCGGAGAAATTCGGCAACCGGTTCACGCCGGATGCCGGCTGGGATAGTTTCAAATGATATCGTTCAATTCGATTCGCGGGGCGCATCTTCCATGACCGACACGCAGACCGTTCGGGCGCCGGCCAAGGCGGAAAACGAGCCGCTGGGCGACCTGTCGATCCGCACCCTGGCGATGCCGTCCGATACCAACGCGAACGGCGATATCTTCGGCGGCTGGCTGCTCAGCCAGATGGACATCGGCGGCGGCATCTTCGCCTCCAAGGTCGCGAAATCCCGGACCGTCACCGTGGCGGTCGAGGCCATGAGTTTCCGCAAGCCGGTCTTCGTCGGCGATGTCGTCTCGGTCCACGCCAACCTGGTCCGGATCGGCAAGACCTCGGTCACCGTCCATGTCGAAGCCTGGGTGCTGCGCCGCAAGGAGATGCATTCGATCCTGGTGACCGACGGCAATTTCACCTACGTCTCGATCGACGATCAGGGCCGGCCGCAAGTGATCCAGCACGACCTGCCGCCGATTTCGGCGTGAGATCCCGAATCATGGCCGGGCGGGCAGTCCCGGGCCTGGTCCGCGAGATGATGAAGGCCCCGGTCGACCCGATGGCGGAACTTTTTTCAGCCCTTTCCGTTGTTCGCGCGCACGAAGCCATCAGGGGCGCGGTATCGGACATGTCTGACAATTACATCATTGAAGTCGGCTCGCAGGCGGCGGGAATTGTGGTGCGGAATCCCGGCGGCTATTGCTTTTTCGCGGCCTCCCACCGCTTCAACCAGATGGAAGGTCAGCTTTTTCGCAATGCGCGCGAGGCCGAGCGCGCGGCGATCCGGCTCGCCAATGGCGAGCTGAAGCAAGTCGCCTAGTTCTGGCCTGGATAGCTCAGGGCGGCGGCGAGTTGCCGCGGTCGAATCCGCATCACAGGGCCTGGACCTCGCCCTTCGCCCAGAATTCGCGCAGCCTGAATTTCTGGATCTTGCCCGATCCGGTCAGTGGAAAGGCCGCGACCAAAAACCAGTGCTTCGGTGTCTTGTGCGGGGCCAGCGCGGCCCGCATGTAGGCCGACAATTCCTCCTTGTCGACGACGGCGCCGGGCGCGGGGCGGATGAAGGCGGCGACTTCCTCGCCCCATTTTTCGTGCGGCAGCCCGATCACCGCGACCTCGCCGATCTTGGGATGGCGAAACAGCAGTTCCTCCAGTTCGCGCGGGTAAATGTTCTCGCCGCCGCGGATGATCATATCCTTCAACCGTCCCTCGACCGTGCAATAGCCGCGCGCGTCCATCGCGCAGAGATCGCCGGTATGCAGCCAGCCGTCGTCGTCGATCGCGGCGGCGGTTGCCTCCGGCATCTCGAAATAGCCGAGCATGACGTGATAGCCGCGCGTGCACAGCTCGCCGATCTCGCCGATCGCGGCGGTCTTGCCGGTATCGGGATCGATGATCTTGGTTTCCATGTTGGGCAGCGGGGGCCCGATGGTGCCGGCCTTGTCCTCGATGCTGTCGGTGGTGTGGGTCATCGCCGCCACCGGCGAGCATTCGGTCTGTCCGAACACGATGGTGAAGGGCGCGCCGAGCTTCTGCTCGAACAGCCGCACCAAGGAGGCCGGCACGGTCGACCCGCCGGAACAGATCGCCTTGACCGACGAAAGGTCGGTCGACGCGAAGCTGGGATGTTCCAGCATCGCCACCAGCATGGTCGGCACCCCGACCATCGCATTGCCGCGGTAGGTCGCGAACAGTTCGAGCACGAGGCCCGGTTCGAACGCCTCCAGCAGTACCTGGGTGGCCGCCTTGGAGACGGCGCCGAGCACGCAGCAGACGCAGCCGCCGGTGTGGAACAGCGGCATGGTGGTGATGAAGATGTCGCCTTGGTCGATCCCCATCCGCTCGGCGGTGTCGGCGCCGTTGTTGGCAAGCCCGCGATGATGCAGGAGCGCGCCTTTCGGAAAACCGGTGGTGCCCGAGGTGTACTGGATCATCACCGGATCGGAAGGCTTGACGGCGGGAAGCGCGATGCTGCCGTCGTCGCCGGCGGCGATGAACGCCGGCCAGTCGTCGAAGCAGATGATGTGCCGGAGCTCCGGGCAGCCTGGCGCGACCTCGCGCACCGTCTCCAGCATCGGATTGCCGCGGAAGGAATTGGCCACGAACACGCCGGCCGCACGCGACTGCTTCAGCACATATCCGAGCTCGCCGGCCCTGAAACCGGGATTGACGGTGACCAGCACCATGCCGGCAAGTGCGGCGCCGAATTCGAGCATGACCCATTCCGGCAGGTTCGGCGCCCACACCGCGATCCGCTCGCCCGGCCTGAAGCTGCCGAGCAGGGCGCGCGCGGTGCGCTCGGCCTCGGCGTGGAGTTCGCGGTAGGTCCACTGCCGGCGCAGCGCCGGGTCGGGGACGCCTGCGATCAGCGCGAGCCGGTCGGGTGCCGAGCGTGCCGCCTGTTCGAGCAACTGGCCGAGCGTGATGTCGCGCACCGCGGGGGTCCTCGGTCCGGCGACGTAGGATTCCGTCAAAGCCATGGTTTCCTCCGGATGCTGGCTTGTTGGGGCGTCAAGCGCCGCAGCCTGCGGTCGATACAATCATGACATCGGGCGATTGTCATTGCATCCATTATACAAAAGGTTGCCGGCCTGACCTTCCCCGCCGGGTCTATCTTCCGGGCGCCGTGTGGCGGGATCCGGAGGCATCAGCAGGATCGCCGCGATGTCGGCCCCGGCCTCCCGGAACGATTGCATCTGGTGTTTATCCCAAGGGGGGCAGCGGCCCGGCATGCGCGACCGGTGGCCAGCCTGCCCGCTGCCGTCCGAGGCATCATCTTGCGATCGGTGACGCGGTCGGGACACTCGCCGATCTCGCTTGCCGGGCTCGCTCGGCATCACCGCAAAGGCCCCGTCATCCGCGGCGCAAGGACGCGACCCGTTCGCTCGCAAGGCGTTAGGCACCGTGCAACTACGGTGGACGAACATAACGAGTGGTTAACGACAAGCGAGCAGTCTGATGCGCAGAATCGCGGGCTGCGGGATACATTCATGTCTATCCACCCACAGAATCCCGGCCCCTTCACCGGGCGTTTGCTGCTCCGGGCTTGGCCGTCGTCGCACCGGCGTTTCCTGGCGATCGGTATTGTGCTCGTGGCCATGATTATCGGCGCAGCGGCGGCGGTGACCTGGATGCAGCGAAACGAATCCATCGCGGCCTACCGGACGGCTACCAGCAATCTGGGCAACGGCATGGCCCAGCAGACATCGCAGACGATCAATTCGGTAGATCGAATTCTGCGCGATATCGACGGGCATTTGACCACGGGCACCGACGCGACAACAGATCTGGGGACGGCGATGCGAAGCAAAGCCAGCTCCGAACTGCTCGTCGTTTTGAGCAAAGCGACCACCGTCGTAACCGGACTTGCCGTCGTCGATGCCGGTGGCGTGGTTCGCAACTCGACCGGCACCTGGGTTTCCACCGGGCAGGACCTCTCGAGGCAGGAATGCTTTGTCCGCTTCGGCGGGAGGGATGACCAGGATGCCTGTGTCGGCATTCCGACCAAGAGCGGATTGCAGGGCCAATGGAATGCGGTTATTTCCCGCCGCATAAACGGCGTCCAAGGCAGCTTCGCCGGGATGGTGGCAGCCGAGATTTCGCTTGCTGAAATTGAGGATTTCTACCGAGTATCGATGCCGGCAAACCGCTCGGTTTCGCTGGCGCGCAGCGACGGCGTGATACTGGTTCGCTTTCCGCATCAGGAACAGGAGATCGGCAGGAAGATACCGGACGATACGCCGTGGTATGCGGCCGTCGCCCGAGGCGGCGGAGCCTACCAGGCCACCGACTATTTTACGCAGACGCCGATTGTCGCTTTCGCACGTCCGCTAAAAAATCTCCCTTTTGTCGTGCAGGCCTCCGTTCTCGAAGCTGATGTACTGGCCGATTGGAATCGACAGGTGCTCTGGATCGTGCTGGGAGCCGCCGCCGCGGTAGTCGGCGCGATAGGCCTGCTGCGGCATCTGGCCAGACAGGTCGATCGTCTGGAACGCTCGGGCGCGCTGCTCGCCAGCAAGAACTTCGAGCTGGAAACGGCACATCGTCAGCTTGATGCCGCACTGAGCAATATCTCCCTTGGGGTGTGCTTCTTCAGCGGTGAGAAGAAGCTGATCCTCAGCAACCAAATATACAGCCAGATATACAATCTGCCCCCGGAGGCGACCCGGCCCGGCACGCCGCTGGCGGAAGTCCTGGATTACATCTTCACCTGCGGCAGGTCTCCCCGTGCCGGACCCGACAATTTCGTGTCGTCGCGACTGGCAATGGTTGCCACCGGCGAACGGCAGCAGGCGACGGTCGAACTCATCAGCGGACAAACCATTTTTGTCACCCACCAGCCGATGCCCTTCGATGGCTGGATCTCGACGCACGAGGACATCACCGAGCGCCGTGATGCCGACCGTCACATCCGCTATCTGGCGCATCATGACGCCCTTACCGGCCTGTCGAACCGCGCATTTTTCGCCGAAAGGCTCGATGAAGCCGTCGCCCGCCTGCATCGACGTGGCGAGACATTTTCGGTGTTCATGATGGATCTCGACAGGTTCAAGAATGTCAACGATACGCTCGGGCATCCCGCCGGCGATCAATTGCTCCGGGAGACGGCGCAACGGCTGAAGTCCTCGCTGCGTGAAACCGATGTCTTCGCCCGGCTCGGCGGCGATGAATTCGCCATCCTTCAATTGGGCGAAGAAAATCAGCGCGAAGGCGCGGCCAATCTTGCCGCCCGCATCCTGAAGCTCATGGCGAAGCCTTATGACATCGACGGCAACAGCGTCTGCGTGGGTTCCACCGTCGGCATCGCCCTGGCTCCGGAAAACGCCAGCAATAGCGCGGATATCATGAAGATGGCCGACCTTGCGCTGTACGCGGCCAAGGCGGCGGGCAGAAACCGCTTCCGTTTCTTCGATCCAGAGATGCTTGCAACTTGGGGTGATCGCCGCGAGTGGGAGGAGGCGTCCGTTGCAGTATAGCACAATGAACGCTGGTCGACGTCGGGAGCGTCCGCCCGGCCCCTCCCGTATCAATCTGCCGGGGTTTGCAGGGATATATGCTCCAGGTAGAGCGGCTATAAAAAGCCAGGCTGAGATTGCCTTGCCAAAGCAGAAGGCACAGCTCGATCCGGCCTCGCGGAACATGCCGTCTTGCGTAACTGCAAGCCGGCTCGACGATAATCGAGCAGTTGTTGCGTTTTTTGGGCAAGCATCCTGTTAACCATGACCCCAGTAAACATACGGCAGCGCGGGTAATTCGGCTTGACGCAGGTCCCAAATTTGCTGGCAAAATCACCATACGCCCGAAAGCGGTGCGATAGGCTTGCTCGTATTTGCGGCCTTGCGGTGCTGTTGCTGTGTTCGATGGCGGCTCATCAAACCGCCGCTCAGGCGGGTACGGCAACGGCAAACCTTACAGTCCAGATCACCATTACGGCCGCATGCAGCATCAATGCCGCAACTCTGAACTTCGGATCGAGCGTTGCAGGCACTACGCTGGTTGCTTCTGCCATCACGGGTAGCACGACGGTATCGGTCACCTGCACCAGCGGAAGTCCGTACTCGATCGGCATGAACAGCGGATCGAACGCCTCCGGTAACCAGCGGCGCATGGCGAACGGCGGCAACTACCTGAACTACGGCCTGTATGTTGACAATGCGTACGCCAATCCCTGGTCCACGGCTTCGAGCAACAGCACTTGTACGACGACCAGCGACTGTTACCTCGGTACCGGCAACGGCGCGGCTCAGTCGATCAACATCTACGGACAGGTGCCGTCGGTCGGAACGGCACCTCCAACCGGTACCTATAGCGACACGGTGACGATGACGATTACCTATTAGGACCGGGAAGGTCATTCCCGCAGCTTCCACCCGATTATTCCAACCAAGCGGTCCTGAACACCAGACAGATCGAGCTTGCCGCAGATGACTCAAAGGCAAAAAATTGTTCTGGCAGTCGTCACCGCGCTGACATGCTCGACGGGCGCTGCGACGGCTGCCCAGCTCCGCGTTGAACCAGTGCTTCTGGAGATGAACGCGCCGGCGGCTGCAGCAACGCTGACGTTGCGGAACGACGAGAGCGACGAGGTCACCGTACAGACGCGTGTGCTGCGCTGGTCGCAAACGGCAGGAAAGGAAACGCTTGAACCGACAACGGATGTCGTCGCCTCGCCGCCGGCCGTAACGCTGGCGCCCGGTGCGGACTACGTGGTGCGCGTCGTGCGCGTGTCAAAGCAGCCGGTCGTCGGAGAGGAAAGCTATCGCGTCATTGTCGATCAATTGCCTGGGCCAGGGCAGCAAAATCGGTCAGTCAGTCTTCTGATCAGGCAGTCAATTCCGGCATTCTTCCGTGGGCGGGAGGTCAGCCTGCCGGCGGTTGGCTGGTCGATCAGCACCGACGCGGGCAGGCTGGTCGTTGCGGCCAGCAATGCCGGCGATGCGCGGCTTCGGATCGCATCTTTGCGGCTGAAGGATTCGTCGGGAACCACGATCTCATTTGGCAATGGTCTGGTCGGCTATGTTCTCGGGCGCTCGTCGATGAGTTGGATTGCGCCGAAAAATCCCCGCGGTTTTGGGTCCGGCGGACCTGTCTCGGTTACGGCGGAAACTGACAGGGGCCCGACCCATGCGGTCGTTCAGTCGCCGCCTCATCGGTAGGACAGCTTACGCAATCGCCGCGGTGGTGATACTTGGCCCGATGCTCGGTAGCGGGAGCTCCCGTGCGGCTGATGGCCAGAGCGATTTGCAACTCGAGGTCATCATCAATGGCGCCCCCGCCAACATGATCGGGAGCTTTGTCCGATTTGACGATAATCGAATAGGGGCAACGGCGGAGGAGTTGGAGAGCCTGGGGCTGCGTCCGGGTCCGGGCCGATCGCCCAAGGATGTGGTGCGGCTCGATGACATTGCGGCAATGCAATACCGATACGAAGAACGAACCCAGCGTATCTACTTCACGGTCGCAGATGGCGCACGCAAGCCGCAGAGCTTCGATCTCGGAGGCGGTCCCGAAAGGCGCCTTCCAAGGGCGCAGGCCGGCTGGGGCGCGGTTTTGAACTATGATCTGCTGAGTTCCAGCAGCGGTCTGCAAAATCCCGGTTCTTTGTACCTTTCCGGCACTTCGCTCTCCCTGGATGCCCGTGCGTTTTCGCCCTATGGCACGCTCGCGCAGTCCGCCATTGCGCAGGCGGGCCCTTTGCAGCCAACCGACCTGATAAGGCTCGATTCATCGTTCCGTTATTCAGATCCGGACAGGATGGTCACCTACGGCGCAGGAGACCTGATCAATGGCGGGCTGGCATGGTCGCGGCCGATCCGGATCGGTGGCCTGCAGGCGCAAAGCAATTTTTCGCTGCGGCCGGATTTGATCACCGCGCCACTGCCGACGCTGGGAGGCAGCGCGGCCGTGCCGTCCACGGTCGACGTCTATGTCAACAACATCAAGACGTTTTCACAGGACGTCGGTGCCGGGCCGTTCAGCGTCAGCAACGTGCCGATGATCTCCGGCGCCGGCAACGCCGAACTTGTGATTCGCGATTCGGCGGGTCACGAGACAAAAACGACCTCGCCATTCTATGCCTCCGCAAGCCTGCTCGCGCCCGGGCTGACGAGCTGGTCGCTGGAAGGCGGTCTGCCGCGGCTTTCCTATGGATCGAATTCTGACGCCTACGTTGAAACCCCGCTCGCCTCGGCGACCTTGCGGCGGGGAATATTCGATGGGTTGACGGCAGAAGTCCATGCGGAGGGTGGAGCAGGCATCGGCAATGGTGGGGTCGGAGCAGTTTTCAAGACAGGAACGTTCGGGGTTGCCGCCGCAGCAGCGTCGGCCAGTACCGGGGGCGGCCTGCAGAGCTACCTCTCTTACGAGACGCGTTTGCTCGGTCTGAACATTTCGGCAAGCTCGCAGCGTACGTTTGGAGCCTATGATGACCTCGCCTCGGCGACCGCCCGGCTGCAGACGATCACAGCCAACGGGCTGCTGAACATGGTTGGCCTGTTTGCCTACCTGCCATTGACCGCGCTTCCGACCTCGAATTCGCTCGCCTATGCGACGGGAATCTACAGCAGCGCGCGGGCGCCGGTCGCGCTTGATCGCATTACGTTCAGCACGCCGATGCCGTTCGACGCCAAGGCAAGTTTGAGCTCAAGTTTCATTCATTCGCTGGATGCTGTCGGCAACGTCTCGGAGATCGTAACCAGCTCATACTCGCGTTCGATGCCATACAATGTCTCGGTATTCGCAACCATCTTCCGTGACTACGGAACCAGCAGGAATACTGGCATCTTTGCCGGCCTGAGCATGCCGCTTGGACAATCGACATCGATCTCGACCAGCGTTTCGAGTGGCCAGGGCGGCACCACGGCGACTGTCGACGCGGCGAGGTCGCTCGGAACCGAACCAGGTAGCTATGGTTGGCGGGTGCAGGACTCCGAAGGCGCAACGACCTATCGGGCAGCCTCGGGATCCTACCGGTCGAATTACGGCACCGTCCAGGCCGGGGTCAGCCAGTCGGGTTCCAGCACCTCCGGCTCCCTGGAATTGCGCGGCTCGATCACAACCATGGACGGCGACGTCTTCCTCTCCAACTGGATCGACGACAGCTTTGCGGTCGTGAGCACCGGAATTGCCGGAGTGGAGGTGCTGGACGAGAACCGCTCGGCCGGGGTCACCGATTCCAAGGGCATGTTGCTGATACCGACCTTGCGGTCGTATCAGATGAACAAGATCACGATTGACCCGACGAACCTTCCCGTCGACGCCGAGATCGCAACCACCCACGAAATTGTGGCGCCCGCCGATCGTACCGGCACGCTGGTCAAATTCGACGTTCGACGGGATACCGCCTCCGCGCTTGTCACCTTTGTCATGACGGATGGCGGCTTCGTTCCAGCGGGCGCGGTCGGCCGTCTCGCGGATGGAGCCAGGTTCGTTGTCGGCTATGACGGGCAGGCATTTGTCAGGAATCTCGCGGCTGTCAACGAGGCCGAAATCCAGTTCGCGGGCGGTCAATGCCATGCAAGTTTTTCGTTCGCGCAGAGACCCGGCGAACAGGTGCAGATACCTGGTGTCGAATGCCGATGATATGGACGTGATGTCTCGGCTCGCTCCGCAGCGATTGAAGCGCCGAGCTCCCGGCGAGCGTCCGCGCGGCCCTGGGAGCTAAGGTGAAGTCGAAGCTTGGCCTGCGTCGCCATCTCCCTCGGCCGAGCCCAAAAATTGAGAGACGGGTCTGCGCCCGAATTAGAATGTAACCGTGACCACCACCGTGTCGCTGTAGGTGCCTACCGATGGCGCAGTTTGCGGCGCAACCTGGCCGTAAACCGTGATATTCTGGTTTGAACCCGTGCCTGTACCCAGCACGCAAGTACTGGCACCACCCGTGCAACTTGTCGTCGAACTCGTCGACGTCCAGGCTTGAGAATAGCCGGAATCGACGTATAGGCCGTAGTTCAGATAGTTTCCAGTTCCGACGCTCATCCGACGCTGATTTCCACTTGCATTCTGGCCATTGTCGAGCCCGACGGAATAGGGCGTAGTCGACGTGCATTGCGCGGTGATGGTGGCTGTTGTGTTGATATTCGCCGTGATGAAGGATGACGTCGAACCGAAGTTCATCGCGCTCGCCGAAACGTTGCAACTCGCCAGCAGTGTAACGGAAACGGTAAAATTCAGCGTATTCCACCAATTTACACCGGTCGTAACCGTGCACGTCTCCGCGACCGAATAGGTCATTGGAGCGCCATCGTTGTTGACCAGGGCTGCGCCGCCCGAATTGTAGGTATCGGTATAAGTACCTGGCGGAATTCCCGATGAAGCCGAAAGAATTTTGGCGTACACCGTACTGTTCGCGGTACTACCCGTCGAATTGCTGTACGGCCACGTATAAACGGTGTTTCCCGGGTAAGTATAGGTATTGGTGTAGCCGGAGTCCGTATAGAGTTGATAGGCAATCGAATTTGAGCCCAGTTTCATTGTTCTGTTCGTCTGACTCGCGCTGTTGGTTCCGGCGCCGATCGAGTTGCAATAAGCCCAAGGATTGTATGAGCCGTGGCCAGATGGGCATGTCACGGCGAAGGATCCCGTCGTCGTCGCTCCCGTGAGGGTCGAGATGCTCAGGGAACCAAACGCGAGGTTTGTTGCGGTGGCGGAACAGGCTACCTACGTCGGCAATCGCTGGTACCGCAATCAAGAACAGACAGGAAAATGACAGCAACAAGCGCAGTGCCATCGTTCGGCAGGTTGAGCCGACCATCCCTTGCTCCCAAGTTGAGACAGATCACTCGTTGCTGCTTCGCGGCTCCGACTGATGTTTGACCAGCAGTTTTGACCCTTTCGACCGGGCCAGCATTTCCGAGGGAAGTTCGGCGAAAGCCTTATTGAACTCCTTTGCAAACTGCCCGAGATTTGTAAAGCCGCATGCGAAGGCGACGCCGGTCACCGACGTGTGCGAATCCGGATCGCTGAGCATGTCCCGTGCGTGCTTCAAGCGGACCATTTTCGCGAAGACCTTGGGGGAATAGCCGCGGAATCGCCTGAAGGACTGGAAAATCGAGCGGGCGCTGGCACCGGTCACCTGCGCCAGAGTCTCCATATTTGCGCCTTCGCTCCAATGCGCCTCGATATAATCTTCCACGCGCCGGACCTGCCAGGGGGCGATATCCTTGACAGGATGTTCCAGCAGATGGCTGGAGGTGTGCCGATTGGCGTACAGAAACGCGATCACGATGGCGTTCTCGAGGTCCTGTAGCACCGATGGCGGCAGTTCCAGGCAACTCGGGTCAAGCAGCTCGGCAAAGAACTGAATTAACTGCCAAAGACCATGGACGCGAGGGTCGTTGAGATTTGCACTCGATCCGAATTCAAGTCTGCCGCTCGGTTTCCTTCCCGAAAGAGAAATCAGCTTTTGTTCAAGGGCAACCTTATTGACGCGAAGGGTTAGTCGCTCGTGGCCCGCGTCACAATTGATCTGCGTCTGATGCCCGGAAGAGGTGATGCAGGCATGGTTCTCGTCGATTTCCGTCCGTCCCCTGGCATCGATCGTCACCGCGCGACCTCTAAGACCAATCTGAAACCGGACGAAATCCGCTTCAGGGTAGTCCAAGGCCATCGCGCAACTGGTGGCACCGAAAGCGAGTGCAATGTTTTTCAGCTGGATAAAGTTCGCCCGTGCCTCGAATCGTTGCCCGGTTGCGACTTCGGCGCGGGTCGCGCCAAAAACGGTCGACGCCACATGCGTCAGGTATTCCGGATCCGATGTTCGAAAGATCGGAAATCGATGGAGCGGGTCCGCCAAAGGCTAACGCCATATTTAATCCTGCGCCAAAAGGCGGCGCGGGATGGGGGAATCAGTGTTGACTTAAACTGATCAGAAGCGAATTTAAGCGGAGAGAGAACTCTCATAGTTTATATAGGTATAAAATATCCTATGATTCATTCTGTCGCCAAGCAGCTCGCATTGGGTGAGTTTTTGCGCAAGCATCGAGAGATGGCGATCGAACCGGCTCCCGGCCAGGAAGCTGCCGGGAGAAAGCGGAGGACGCCGGGTCTTCGGCGCGAAGAAGTGGCCCGGATGGCTGAGATCAGTGCCACCTGGTACACGCGATTGGAACAGGGCAGGGAGGTAACGCCCTCCGGTGCCGCGCTTAGCCGCATCGCCGACGTGTTGCGGTTGGCGCCCGCGGAGCGCGCCTATCTGTTCCACATGGCCGGACGCGTTGACCCCAGCGATGCTTCAAACTTCGAAGATGAACTGGTTCGTAGCACTGTCGAAAGCTGCATCGCTTCTATTTCGCTGCCGGCCTATGTGCTCGACAAATATTGGACACCACTGTTCTGGAATACCGAATTGGCGAACATATTCTCGTTTTGGCTAAACGGTCCGGAAATAAATCTGTTGCGCCATATGTTCCTCGATCCGAACGCGAGAACTTTCGTTGTCGATTGGGAGCTTCGGGCGCGCCATCTTCTGGCGCAGTTCCGGGTCGACTTCGGCAATCACATTGGCGACCCAAGGATGATTGAACTGGTGAATGGCCTAAGCGAAGAGTCGGACTTTTTTCGGCATGCCTGGAAAGATCAGCGGGTTCTGTTTCGCGATGGCAACGAAAAATCCTATAATCATCCGCGGCTGGGCCTGCTTAAATTTGCTCAAACGACTTTTTTGGCCGCCGCTGAACCGAGTCTCAAGCTTGTCATCCTGACGCCGTGCGGTTAGGTCCGGACCACAAGCGCGAGGCCGATCTGCGGCGTTGACCGCACGCTGGAACCGCCGCACCATGGGCGCGTATTTTGTCGGAGATGCCGTCGTGACCGGGCTGACCCACCGCCAATCCGAGATCCTGAATATCGCCCGCGCCTTTGGCCGGGTGATGGTGGAGGACCTCGCCCGCCGCTTCGAGGTCTCCGCGCAGACCATCCGCAAGGATCTCAACGATCTCTGCGATCACCGGTCGCTGACCCGGATCCATGGCGGCGCGATCATTGCGTCCGGCGTCGAGAACCTTGCCTATGAAGCCCGCCGCTTCGTCGCCGCCGACGAGAAGAAGGCGATCGGCGCGGCGGCGGCGGCCTTGATTCCCAACGGCTGCTCGCTGTTCATCAACATCGGCACCACCACCGAGGAGGTCGCCAGCGCGCTGACCTCGCATGAGGATCTCCTGGTCATCACCAACAATCTCAATGTCGCGATGCTGCTGTACCGGCATCCGCGCATCGAGGTGATCGTGGCCGGCGGCGCGGTGCGCCGCGCCGACGGTGCGGTGATCGGCTCGACCGCGATCAGCCTGATCGGCCAGTTCAAGGTCGACTACGCCATCATCGGCGCCTCGGCGATCGACGAAGAGGGCGCGCTATTGGATTTCGACTACCGCGAAGTGCAGGCGGCGCAGGCCATCATTGCCAACGCGCGCAGCGTGATGCTGGTCGCCGATTCGACAAAACTGCGGCGCAGCGCCCCGGTGCGCATCGCCCATATCAGCCAGATCCAGACCTTCGTCACCGACGCGGCGCTGCCGGCCGGGCTGCAGAATATCTGCCACAGCCGCGGCATCGAGGTGATCGAGGCGATGCCGAAATCGCCCGGCGATCTCGACGAGCCCGGCCCGGAGCCTCTTGCCGCCGCGACGCGCTTGCGCTAGTTCCCTTTTCGGTTGCTTTCGTATTGGGTTGTGATTTAATCCAAACCGAAAGCGAAATCGCCAAAGTGAACAGGCGAACGCCGGGGGAGCGTCTTTGGACCAAATCTACGACCTGGCTATCATTGGCGGCGGCGTCAATGGCTGCGGCATCGCACGCGATGCGGCGGGTCGGGGCAATTCTGTTTTTCTATGTGAAATGAATGACTTGGCCAGCGGGACGTCGTCGTGGTCGACGAAGCTGGTGCATGGCGGCTTGCGTTATCTGGAGTATTACGAATTCCGCCTGGTGCGCGAGGCCCTGATCGAGCGCGAAATCCTCTGGCAGATCGCGCCCCACATCATCCGCCCGCTTCGATTCGTGCTGCCGCACCATGCCGGGCTGCGCCCGGCCTGGCTGCTGCGGCTCGGCCTGTTCCTGTACGATCATATCGGGGGCCGCCACCTGCTGCCGCCGACGCGCTCGGTCGATCTGACGCGCGACGAGGTCGGTCGGCCTCTGATGGCCAATCGCTACGCCAAGGGCTTTGAATATTCCGACTGCTTTGTCGATGACGCGCGCCTGGTGGTTCTCAACGCGCGGGACGCGGCCGACCGCGGTGCGGAAATCCACACCCGCTCGCGCGCGGTCGAGATCCGGCAGGTCGACGGAATCTGGCAGGTCACGGTCGAAAGCACCTCGAGCGGCGAACGTCGCACCGTCCGCGCCCGGGTGCTGGTCAACGCCGGCGGGCCCTGGGTCGAGCAGGTGCTGGCTTCCGGCGCCGGGGTCAACGCCAAGGCCAAGGTGCGGCTGGTGCAGGGCTCCCACATCGTGGTGCCGAAACTCTATGCCCACGACCGCGCCTACATGTTTCAGAACGGCGATGGCCGCATCGTCTTCGTGATTCCCTACCAGGACGATTTCACGCTGATCGGCACCACCGATCGCGACTATGACGGCGACCCGGCCAAGGTGAAGGCCTCGGCCGAGGAAATCAGATACCTCTGCGATTCCGTCAGTGAATATCTGGCCAAGCCGGTCAGGGCCGAGGACGTGGTGTGGACCTATGCCGGGGTTCGTCCGCTCTATGACGACGGCGCCAGCGAAGCCAAGGCCGCCACCCGCGATTACGTCTTCGAACTCGATACCCCCGGCGGCGCGCCGCTGCTGTCGATCTATGGCGGCAAGATCACGACCTATCGCCGCCTCGCCGAGGAGGCGCTGCAGCGGCTGGCGCCGTATCTGCGCAGCGCCAAGGCACGCGAGGGCTGGACCGCAAAATCGCCGCTGCCGGGCGGCGATATGGATGTCTCGGCGGTCGCGGCCCTGACCGCGGAACTGGTGCGCAATTATCCGTTCCTGCCGCCTGCGCATGCCAGCCGGCTGGCGCATGCCTACGGCACGCGTGCCGGCAAGCTGCTCGGCAATGCCAACTCGACGGCCGATCTCGGTCAGGCGTTCGGAGCCACCTTGACGGAACGCGAAGTCCGGTACCTGATGTCGGTCGAGTGGGCCTGCACGGCCGAGGACGTCGTCTGGCGGCGATCCAAGCTTGGGCTGCGCCTGTCGGCCGCGGAAATTGCCGCCATCGACGACTGGATTGCCGCGCACCGGATCCCGCTCGAGAATCCCTTGCTCGAAGCCGGAGGGCGGGCATGAGCGTCACGCTCGAAAACATCACGCGCGCCGTCGACGGCATCCCGACCATTCGCGATGTCTCGCTGACGCTCGAGCGCGGCACTCTCAGCGTGCTGCTGGGGCCGACGCTTTCGGGCAAGACCTCGATCATGCGGCTGCTCGCCGGCCTCGACAAGCCGACCTCCGGCCGGGTCCTGGTCGACGGCAAGGACGTCACCGACTTCGACGTGCGGCGGCGATCGGTGGCGATGGTCTATCAGCAGTTCATCAATTATCCGTCGCTGACCGTCTATGAAAACATCGCCTCGCCGCTGCGGGTGCAGCGCCAGCCGCGCGCCGAAATCGACAAGCGGGTCCGGGAGGCGGCCAGGCTCCTGAAGCTGGAGCCGTACCTGGAGCGCACGCCGGTGCAATTGTCGGGCGGCCAGCAGCAGCGCACCGCGATCGCGCGCGCGCTGGTCAAGGGCGCCGACCTGGTGCTGCTGGACGAGCCGCTCGCCAACCTCGACTACAAGCTGCGCGAGGAACTCCGCGCCGAACTGCCGCGGATTTTCGAAGCCTCCGGTGCGATCTTCGTCTATGCGACGACCGAGCCTTCCGAAGCGCTGCTGCTCGGCGGCCGCACCGTCTGCATGTGGGAGGGCCAGGTGCTGCAGGTGGGCGAGACCCCGAAAGTCTATCGACATCCCGAGACCTTGCGCGTCGCCCAGGTATTTTCCGATCCGCCGCTCAACATCGTCGCGATCGAAAAGACAAACGGCTCGGTGCAGTACGCCGGCGGCGTGCTGGCGCCCGCCTCCGGGCTTTATGCCGGTCTTGCCGACGGCGCCTATCGGGTCGGATTCCGCGCCCACCAGCTCGAGCTCGCAACCGGCATTGCCGGTCGCCACGCCTTTTCCGCCGCCGTGACGGTTACCGAAATCACCGGTTCGGAGAGCTTCGTGCATCTCAACCGCGATGCGTCCAACTGGGTCGCGGTTCTGCAGGGCGTGCACGAATTCGAGCCCGGCTACGTGCTCGATGCCGTACTCGACCCCAACAATGTTTTTGTCTTCGACCCGGCCGGCCGTCTGGTCGCCGCGCCTGGCGCGATCTGAGGGACATCCAGCATGGCCCGCATTGACCTCGTCGATCTCGCGCACTCCTACGGCGGCAATGCCGCCGATCCGCAATCCTACGCGCTGAAGCCGATCTCGATGACCTGGCGGCAAGGTGGCGCCTATGCGCTGCTCGGTCCGTCCGGCTGCGGCAAGACCACCTTGCTCAACCTGATCTCGGGAATCGTGACGCCATCGCGGGGCAAGATCCTGTTCGACGGCGTCGATATCACGCCGCTGTCAACCCGGAAGCGCAATATCGCCCAGGTTTTCCAGTTTCCGGTGATCTACGACACCATGACGGTCGGACAAAATCTGGCGTTTCCGCTCAAGAACCGCGGGGTGCCGAAAGCCGAGATCGACACCCGGGTCGCGGAGATCGCCAAGCTGCTCGATCTGACGCCCGATCTGAAGCGCAAGGCGACCCGGCTCACTGCCGACGCCAAGCAGAAGATCTCGCTCGGCCGCGGCCTGGTCCGCGCCGACGTCGCCGCCGTGCTGTTCGACGAGCCGCTCACCGTGATCGATCCCGAGCTGAAATGGCAGCTGCGCTCGAAACTCAAGGCGCTGCATCGCGATCTCGACCTGACCATGATCTACGTCACCCACGACCAGACCGAGGCGCTGACGTTTGCCGACACCGTGGTAGTGATGCATGACGGCCGCGTGGTGCAGAGCGGGACGCCGGCGGAACTGTTCGACAAGCCGGCGCATACCTTCGTCGGCTATTTCATCGGCTCGCCCGGCATGAACATCTTGCCCGCCGAGGTCCGTGGCCGCGAAGCCCGGATCGACGGTCATGCCATTGCGCTCGATCGCAGCTATGACGCCCTGCCGGCCGGAGCCAGGATCGAAGTCGGCGTGCGTCCCGAATTCGTCGACGTGACGGCGCCGGCGCCCGGCCTGCTGTCGGCCAGCATCGAGCGGATCGACGACCTCGGCCGCGTTCGCTTCGCGCGGTTGAGAATCGGCGACGCCAAATTCGCCGCAAGGGTGCCGCCGGGATTCTCCATTCCCGGCAACGTCGCCGGGCTGATATTCGACGCGTCGCGCGTTCACGTCTACGCCGACAGCCGTCTGATCGAGGGAGCGTCGTGATGAAAAAGACCCTCAACAACCGTGCCTGGCTGCTGGTCGCCCCGGTGATGATCGTGGTGCTGTTCTCGGCCCTGCTGCCCGTGATGACCGTCGTCAATTATTCGGTTCAGGACGCGATGGCGGAGAATCATTTCTTCTGGAACGGCGATGCCTGGTTCCGCGACCTCCTGGATCCGAGCACCGAGATTGGCGCCCGCTTCTCGGGGGCGCTCGAACGAAACCTGATCTTCTCGTTCGTTGTTCTCCTGATCGAGGTGCCGCTCGGCATCGCGCTCTCGCTTGCGCTGCCGCGGCGGGGTTGGGCGGTCGGGCCGAGCCTGGTGCTGATTGCGCTTCCGATGCTGATCCCGTGGAACGTCGTCGGAACCATGTGGCAGATTTTTGCGCGTGCCGACATCGGTCTGTTCGGCGCCGCGCTGAACGACCTGGGTCTGAATTACAACGATACCCAGGACCCGGTGTCGGCATGGTTCACGATTCTCCTGATCGACGTCTGGCACTGGACGCCGCTCGTCATCCTTCTGAGTTACGCCGGGTTGCGCGCGATTCCCGACGCTTTTTATCAGGCGGCACAAATCGATGCCGCCAGCCGGTGGTCGGTCTTTCTCAAAATCGAATTGCCGAAGCTGCAGCGCGTGCTGGTTCTGGCGATCCTGCTGCGCTTCATGCAGAGCTTCATGATCTACACCGAACCCTTCGTGGTGACCGGCGGCGGACCGGGCAACGCGACGACGTTCCTCTCGATCGACCTGGTCAAGATCGCGCTCGGACAAGTCGACCTCGGCAGTGCGGCCGCGATGTCGCTGGTCTACTACCTCATCACGATCACGCTGTGCTACATCTTCTTCACCGCCATGACCCAGCTGGATCTGTTGAAGGAGGAATGAGATGAATCGCGGCATTCTTCCCAAGCTTGGCCTTGCGGTTTACCTGCTCTGCCTGTTGCTGCCGATCTACTGGCTCATCAATATGAGCCTGCGGTCCAACGAAGACATCATGTCGGGCCTTGTGATTTGGCCGCGGCATCCGTCGCTGGTGAAGTATTCCTTCATTCTTCACGATCCGACCTGGGTACACGGGTTTCTGGTGTCGCTGACCTACGTCGCGATCAACACGGTGATCTCGGTTACCATAGCGCTGCCGGCGGCCTACGCCTTCAGCCGGTATCGCTTCATCGGCGACAAGCACCTGTTCTTCTGGCTGCTCACCAACCTGATGGCGCCTACCGCGGTTTTCGCGCTGCCGTTCTTCAATCTCTATTACGCGGTCGGCCTGTTCGACACGGTGTGGGCGGTCGCGCTCGCGCATTGCCTGTTCAACGTGCCGCTCGCGGTCTGGATTCTGGAAGGCTTCATCAGCGGCGTGCCGCGCGAGATCGACGAGACCGCCGCGATCGACGGCTATTCGTTTCCTCATTTCTTCGTGCGCATCTTCCTGCCGCTGATCGCCAACGGCGTCGGCGTCACCGCGTTCTTCTGCTTCATGTTCTCGTGGGTCGAACAGCTGCTCGCCACCACGCTGACCGCGACCAACGCGCTGCCGTTCGCAGCGGTGATGTCGCGCACCTATTCGGCCTCCGGAATGGACTGGTCGCTGCTCGCAGCCGCAGGCGTGCTGACGATGATTCCGGGCGCCCTCGTCATCTGGTTCGTGCGCAACCACATTGCCAAGGGCTTCGCCCTGGGCCGGGTTTAGGAGGCCGACATGTCGTCACTTGCGTGGATGGCCTGGACGCCGCAGACGGCGGTCTTCTTTGCCTTTATCGCGGTGTCGCTGGTGATTCTGACCTTGCTGGCGATCTATCGGCCCGAGACGCCGCAAAAGGGCATTCTCGGGTTTCCAACCACGCGGGGCGACCGTTTCTTCGTCTCGCTGCTCGGCTCCGCATTCATCTGCATCCTGTGGATTCGGTTGGGCGGCGGAGAGCTCTGGTACGCGCTGGCGATCTGCGTTCCGTTCGCCGTCGCCATGTTTCGTTTTGCGTGACTGCAAGCGCCTCGCACGTTGTGTGCGGGGCTAAACAAGGGAGGAAGGGAAGATGGATATCAAACGTCGTGACGTTCTGAAGGGCGTCGGCACGGCCGCGGTGGCGACCGCGGTCGGTGCACCAGCGTTGCTCACGCCAACCGTGAGCTATGCGCAGCAGGTCGATGCCGCCAAGAAGTGGGTCGACAGCGAGTTTCAACCGTCGACGCTGAGCAAGGATCAGCAGATGGCCGAGATGGAATGGTTCATCAAGGCATCGGCTCCCTTCAAGGGGATGCAGGTCAGCACGGCTTCGGAAATTCTCGGCATTCACGAGTACGAGTCGAAGACGCTGACCAAGGCATTTGCCGAGATCACCGGCATTAAGGTCAACCACGAGATGATGGACGAAGGCTTGATCGTCGACAAAATCTCCACGGAAATTCAATCCGGAAAGCCGATCTACGACTTCTGGATGAATGACTCCGACTTCATCGGCACCCATCCGCGTTATAACGACATCGTCGCCGGCTCGTTGACCGACTACATGGCGGGCGAGGGCAAGGAAATCACCAATCCAAACCTCGACCTTAACGACTTCATCGGGCTTTCGTTCGGTACATTCACCGATGGCAAGCTGTATCAACTGCCGGACCAGCAGTTCGCCAACCTCTACTGGTTCCGCTACGACTGGTTCAAGCGGCCCGAACTCAAGACCGCATTCAAGAACAAATTCGGTTACGAGCTCGGCGTTCCCGTCAACTGGTCGGCCTATGAAGACATCGCCGACTTCTTCACCAACACGGTGAAGGAAATCGACGGCCAGCGGGTCTACGGCCATATGGATTATGGCAAGAAGGATCCGTCGCTCGGCTGGCGCTTCACCGATGCCTGGCTGTCGATGGCCGGCAACGGCGACAAGGGCCTGCCGAACGGCAAGCCGGTCGACGAGTGGGGCATCCGCATGGAGGACGGCATTCCACGCGGCTCCTCGATCACGCGCGGCGGCGACGCCAACGGACCGGCCTCGGTGTACGCACTCACCAAATTTGTCGAGTGGCTCAAGAAGTATGCGCCGCCGGAAGCCGGCGGAATGGACTTCCTGGAGGCGGGTGCCGTGCCGGGGCAAGGGCATATCGCCCAGCAGATCTTCTGGTACAGCGCGTTCACGGCGGCGCTCTCAAAACCGGAACTGCCCGTCATGAACTCGGATGGCACGCCAAAGTGGCGAATGGCACCAAGTCCGCATGGCGCGTACTGGAAGGAAGGCATGAAGCTGGGCTACCAGGACGTCGGCTGCTGGACGTTCTTGAAATATGCCCAGCCGGAGAAGGTGAAGGCGGGGTGGCTTTACGCGCAGTTCTGCGTGTCGAAGACGGTCTCGCTGAAGAAGTCGATCAAGTTCCTGCATGTGATCCGCGAGAGCGACATTTGGGCGGACGCAATGACGGAGCTTGCGCCAAAGGTAGGCGGGTTCGTCGAGTTCTACCGCAGCCCGGCGCGCAAATTGTGGACGCCAACCGGCGTCAACGTGCCGGAATACGGCAAGCTGGCGCAGGTCTGGTGGCAGAACGTCTCGAAAGCCATCTCGGGTGAGGCAACGCCTCAGCAGGCGATGGACGGTCTGGCCAAGGCGCAGGATGATATCCTGGGCCGGCTGGAGAAATCCGGCGTGCAAGGCAAGCTCGGACCGAAGCTCAACGAAGAGAAGACCGCCGAGTACTGGTACGCCAAGGCCGAGAAGGACGGCAATCTCGCCCCGCAACGCAAGCTGGCCAACGAGAAGCCGCCGGGCGTCACGCAGGACTACGATGAACTGATCAAGAGCTGGAAAGCGGAAGTTCCGCACAAGAAAACCTAAGCCGGTTGACGCTTGACGAACGGGGTGGGAAGCTCCTGCGCGGGGTTCCCACCCCGTTTTCTTTCACGCAACACGGCGTTTCGAAGATTTCCGGGCATGTCTGGCACCGACGTCGAAGTGAAGGGGTTGTTTGCGACGCCGGTAGCCGCGGTGATGTTGCCGGGCGCCGAGCAACGCAACGCGGAATTGACCGAAATCATCCTGCGGCGCCGCGACGAACAGCCGTCGATCGGTGCTTCCAGCATTGGCGGCTGGCATTCGACGCGTGACATCCTGGAATGGGGCGGCACGGGGATTCAGCAGGTGCTGAAGGCCGGTCAATCCATCGCGACCCAGTTGACTGCCGACCGCGACGGCAACCCGATCAAGCCGGACTGGAAGGTCGAGGCCTGGGCCAATGTGCTCGGACCGGGCGGTTCGAACGCATGCCACTACCATCCAGGTTCGTTCTGGTCCGGCACCTATTATGTCGCCGACGGCGGTTGCGCCGATGATGCCTCGCTCGGCGGCGAGTTCGAAATGTTCGATCCGCGCGGTCCGTCGCCGATGATGCATGCGCCGCTGCTGAAGTTTGCCGGCGAGGATGGCCGCTCGGCGGGAAGCGCGCAGACGATTCGGCCGCGCGCGGGACTGTTGTTTCTGTTTCCGTCGTTCCTGCTGCACGCGGTGCGTCCCTACACGGGCAGTTCGCTGCGCATATCGATCGCCTTCAATCTGGGCCTGTATCCGAACTTATGATGATCGGAAAGGGCAGCAATCGAGTGACCTCATGCGGGTGACTTTTCGTTGCGATCCGGCATTGATCGACGAACTGGCGCGCCCGATCCCGGCGCGCGCGGTGCTGCCCGAATGGCTGCGTGCCATGCCACGCGTTGCCTATTCCGACACCCATGGAGCGGAGGTGCGAACCCTCAAGCAATGTCCGCCGTTCGTCGATGCCATGTCGCACGGGTTTATCATTACGCTGCCGTGCGACGTGTCGGTCCGCGATGGGGTTCTATCCTGGGATTGGGACCACCCGGCGCTGACGGTCGACGCCCACCCGCAATCGCCGATGAGTTTTCACGATCCCGCGCAAGTTTCGGGAACGCCGTTTTTCGATTCCGATGCCGCGATCGTGAAATTCAACAGCTTCTGGACCATCCAGCTCGAACCCGGCTATTCGCTGTTTGCGACCCATCCGGTCAACCGGATCGATCTGCCGTTCCGGTTGCTGACCGGGCTTGTCGATTGCGATCGCTTCAGCGACGTCGGCGTGCTGTTCCCGGCGGCCTGGACAAACCGCGACTTCGAGGGCGTGCTGCCTCGCGGCACGCCGGTAGCGCAATGCTTTCCGGTCGCGCGAGAGGCGCTGACCCTTCACTGCGAGGCTTTTTCGGCCGAGCAAGCCGAGCGTTATCAGGCGACCGCGACGGCGCTGCTCTCTGGCCCGGGCGTCTATCGCAGGCAATTTCGCGTCCGGCGTCCCCGCTCAGGTTCCAAGTGAACGGCGCAAACGGCCGAGGTTGAGCCAAAGCTGGCCCTTTTTGGCTGAAGTCAGCGCCTGAGCAATTCGGCTGAAGGTGTCGGGCCGCAGCCGGATCGCCTGCCGATAGGAGTCCATGGCGGACTCAAGGTCGCCAGAGTGCTGTAAATTCAAACCCAGATTGACATGGGTCTCGGGAAAGTCCGGCTGCAATTCCACGCTTCTGCGATAGGCGCGGATCGCGCCTGGCCGGTCATGCAGATCTTCGCAGACCAGTCCCAGCGCGAACCAGGTCCGGCTGTCACCGGCCTCGATTGCGGTCGCGCGTTCGACCTCGATGCGTGCCATCTGCAACTGTCCGGTCTGTCGCAGGCACATTCCGAGCCCCAATCTGGCTGCGGCGAGATCGGGCGCCGACACCAGCGCCTTTCGGAACGCAGCTATCGCCTCGTCCGGCCGCCCGAGCGCTTGCAGAGTCGCTCCCAGACGGATTTGATGCGACGGGTCGGCCGAAGCCTTGGCGGCCCGCGCGAGAGCGACTGCCGCGGCCTCCAATTGACCGGCTCGACCCAGAGCATCCCCTATCCCGCGCCAACCATCCGGATCGTTCGGAAACCGCCGCAGCAACTGCTCGAGCACGGCCTGGGCCTGCGGGTCACCCCGCTCGAGCAGGGTGATACAGGTCAGGAATGCGGGTTCCGGCAGTTCAGGCGATAATTCACGGGCTCTCTGAAACCAGACCGCGGCCTGTGCCGGATCACCCGCCGCGCGCGCGATGCGCCCTGCGAGGATCAGCGCCGGCGGATGGTCGGGGCGCAGCGCCAGGCATGAACGAGCCCAGCGTGTGGCGTCTTCCAGGCGTCCGCGTTGCAAGGAGATTGTCGCGGCCAGTTGATGCAGCGCCGGGTCTTGCGGCGCGGCCACGTAAAGCCGGTTGCAGAGCTCTTCGGCCGCATCGAGCCGTCCCGCGCGGAGCTCCGCGAGGGCGCTTGCAAGGGTGTCCGTTCGACGATGTGCCGGCTCGCTCATGGCTTCCCGGGGGGGCCGCCGGCGCGCGGGGGCTTCGCTGATGCAATTCGGATCGCTGCCGGGCTTTCGAAATCGTCGTCTCCGGCCGCAAATGCTGCGAAATCCTGGACCTCGTCTGTGCCCGCAACCGGTCGGAAAGCTGCCACTGAATAGCGCCGCATGTTCAGCCTCTTAGGGAAAATCGCTGGCATGATTTCGGCAACAAGCCATCGATCAATGCGGCTGCGCGACGATTAGAGCAAACGCGGCCGCACTTTTCAATCGCGCCGAGATTTGTTCGAAAGATGCGCGCTGCCGCGCAGGTGGGCGCTCCGAACCCCGTCCTCAGGCACTTCCGTGCCGACCCGGCTCGAACTTCGATGTTGACATTTAGGTTCGAAATTTGGCGTAATCCGCTCGCTTCTGTTTCTTCGTTGGTTTGAAGGGTGGCCCATGCTTCGCCGTGCCTTGGCCGTCATTCTTGCCATTGGCCCGGCAGGGTTGCCCGCAGCGTCTCTCGCCTACGACATCAAGCCGAAGATTTCCGAGTCCGCGTTTCCGGCAAACCTGCGCCCGGACATTCTGGGGATCTCCACCGACGCCACGGCTGAATCTGCGCGGGCGATCCTTGACTCGGCCTTCAAGGGCCGTACCGATACCAAGACCGAAATTCAGCAGGAGACATTTGGCGGCACCGCGGTCGACTACATCGCCGCGCTGAATTTTGATGCCCCCGCCGGCCCGAAACAGGCCGGCGAGGTGCTTTTGAGCAGGTTCTCGTCGCCCGCGAGCGCCAACCGCGCTTATTTCATCGCGCGGAACCTGACGTTTGTGCAGGACCAGCAGCCGTCCAAGACCGAGATGATCAAGCAGGTCATGGATAAATACGGCATGCCGACCATCGTCGGAGACGAGCACCTCTATTACATCTATCGCGCAGGCAAGACGGTATCCGTCGGTACCAAGTACAGGGAAGCCACGGCCCTCGATGCGATCGACCGGCCGCTTGATCCGAGAGCCGCGATCAAGCTCGACGGCGCGAGTGGCCAGGGCAGCTGCGTGGCCAGCGTGAAGCGCTCGCAGGCCAGGGAAAAATCGCTGGGCGCGATGCTCGACGAGGCAAGGCTTGCCAATTGCGACGGCGCGCTGAGCGTGCAGCTAACGCCGGGGATCACGCCGGACCGGATCGGAAATGCGCAATTCACGCTGGTGGATTTCAAGCGCATTGTCAGCGCCGCCGCGATCGACAATGAGGCGCTTGCCGCGGAAAAGAACGAGCGGAATCCGACGCCGCAGGGCGGCGTTCCGAAACTGTAGTCCGCGCCCGGCATCGGGCGGCGTTGCCCGAGGCCTGGAGGAAACGCGGCGAAGGTGCCATACCCGGCCTGTGCTGCCTGCACTCTGCCGGGAATGGCTTCAGAAGATCGACGCTCATCCGGGCGTCCGGTGAGGGGATTTCCCGCGGGCCCGAGCCAGTGGATACGCCCCCTCACGCCCGAGCAAATCGCCTTTTTTACTGCGCCGCTTCCACCGCTTCGCCCAGCACCGGGTAGTCGGTATAGCCCTTGGCGCCGCCGCCATAGAATGTCGCCTTGTCCGGCACATTGAGCGACGCGCCGCGCTTGAGCCGCTCGACCAGGTCGGGATTGGCGATGAACGGCTTTCCGAACGCGATCAGGTCGGCCTCGTTGGCCGCCAGCACCTTGTTGGCGAGTTCGAGATCGTAGCCGTTGTTGGCGATATAGGCGCCGCTGAAGCGCCTGCGCAGCGAACCATAGTCGAACGGGGCGATGTCGCGCGGGCCGCCGGTGGCGCCCTCGATGACGTGGATGTAGACCAGCTTCAGCGCGTTGAGATGATCGACGATATGATCGAACAGCGGCTGCGGATTGCTGTCGGAAATATCATTGGCCGGGGTGACCGGCGAAATGCGGATTCCGGTGCGGCCCGCGCCGGCCTCGGCCACCACCGCCTTCGACACTTCCAGCATCAGCCTGGCGCGGTTCTCGATCGATCCGCCGTAGCCGTCGGTGCGCCTGTTGGCGCCGTCCTTGGCGAACTGGTCCAGCAGATAGCCGTTGGCGCCATGGATCTCGACGCCGTCGAAACCGGCTTGCAGCGCATTGGCGGCGCCGCGCCTGAAGCTCTCGATGATCCCCGGGATTTCCTCCAGCGTCAGCGCGCGCGGCTCCGAGACGTCGGCGAAGGTGCCGCCGACGAAGGTCTTGCCCTTGGCGCGGATCGCCGAAGGCGCGACCGGCGGCTGGTTGTTCTCCTGCAGGCTGACATGCGAGATCCGTCCGACATGCCAGAGCTGGATGAAGATGCGTCCGCCACGGTCATGCACGCGGTCGGTGACCTTGCGCCAGCCCGCCACCTGCTCCCTGGAGTAGATCCCGGGCGTGTCCTGATAGCCCTGGCCCTGCTGCGAAACCTGGCTCGCTTCGGTCACCAGCAGGCCGGCGGAGGCGCGCTGGCCGTAATATTCGACGGCCAGGGGATTGGGCACCAGGCCCGCGACGGCGCGGTTGCGGGTCAGCGGCGCCATTACCAGCCGGTTGGGCAGGGTGATCGGGCCAAGCTGGTAGGGCTCGAAGAGTTTGGTCGGCTTGCTCATTTTTTATTATTCCGGAAAATGGAAGGGTAGCGAACAGGTGGGCATCGCTACGGCGGCTGGCAATGGCCTGAGCCATTCGAAAATCGAGGGATTGCAAGCATATTTCCATCGAAATCGCGGAAAGTGCAGCATAGTCGGTCTTCCGGCGGCAGCCGTGACGGGGAAACCGCACTGTCACCGACCGGATGAGGCGGCTGCGGCGGGAGCCGCGCCCGGAATCGCGCTCGATCAGCCGGATCGGCGTGCGGCCGCCCGCAGGCGGCCGACCACGCCGGTCGGGAAGAAATACACGCTGGCGATGAACAATAGCCCGAGCCACAGCAGCCAGCGGTCGGGATGCAGCAGTCCCGGCAGCAGCGGCAGCCCGGCCTTCGCGGCGGCGTTGGAGGCCACGGCCATCAGCGCCTGCAGATAGTTCTGTGCCAGCATGAACATGGCGGCGCCGATGATCGCGCCGTAGATCGTGCCCATGCCGCCGATCACCACCATCAGCAGGATGTCCAGCATGATCGAAAAGCTCAGCGAGGTGTCCGGCCCGGCATAACGCAGCCACAGCGCATTCAGCGCGCCGGCGCCGGCGGCCACCATCGCCGCCAGGCAATTGGCGTAGCTCAGGTGAAACACCGTGCGATAGCCGAGCGCTTCGGCGCGGAAGCGGTTCTCGCGAATCGCCTGCAGCACCCGGCCGAACGGCGAGTTGACCACCCGCAGCAGCCCCAGGATCATCGCCGCGGATGCCGCGAACACGATGTAGTAGGTCAGCGTGCGGCCGTTGACGGCGACGCCGAACACATCCTTCGAGATCAGCACCGTGCCCGGCCGCAGCAGTTCCGGCAATTGAAAGCTGCGGCCATCCTCGCCGCCGGTCAGCCATGACAGCTGCGAGGCCAGCACCAGGAACGCCGAGGCCACCGCCAGCGTGATCATGGCAAAGAAGATCGCCTCGACCCGCAGCGAGAACAGGCCGATGCCGAGCGCCAGCAACGCGGCCAGCGGCAGGCCGATCGCCAGCCCGGTGGCGACCGCGGCCCAGCTCGGCCCCATCCCGTACAGCGCGATGGCGATGGCGTAGCTGCCGATGCCGTAGAACATGGTGTGGGCGAACGACACGCTGCCGGTGTAGCCGAGCAGCAGATCGTAGGACGCCACCACCGCGGCAAACACGCAGATCTTGGCCGCCACGTTCATCGCCTTGGCGCCCGGAAACAGCAGCGGCGTCAGCGCCAGCGCGGCGATGATGACCACGAGCAGGATGCCGAGTACGCGGCTGCGCGGCGGATCGCCGGAGAGGATCATCATCGGCTGGTCACCGCATAGAGTCCGCGCGGCCGCCACATCAGGATCGCGACCATCAGCAGGATGTTGGATACCAGCGCCAGTTTCGGCAGCAGAAAGCCGCCGTAGTTCGCCACCATGGCGACCAGCAGCGCGCCGATGAAGCAGCCGCCGATCGAGCCGAGGCCGCCGATGATCACCACGATGAACACCAGCACCGTGAGATCGTTGCCCATCGAGGCATGGACCTGCTCGCGGTACAGCGCCCACATGATTCCGCCGAGGCCGGCCAGCCCCGATCCTGCCATGAACACCCCGAGAAACAGCCTTCTGATCCGGTAGCCCAGCGCCTCGACCATCTCGCGGTTCTCGACGCCGGCGCGGATCAACAGGCCGATCCGGGTGCGGTTCAGCACCAGCTGGATGCCGATGAACACGATCAGGCCGACCAGCATCGCCAGTAGGCGGTATTTCGCGATCGCGACGTCGCCGAGGATGAACGAGCCGCGCAACGCGGTAGGGAGCGGCAGCGGAATGATCTGCGGCCCCCACAGCGCATACAGCGCCTGTTCGGCGACGATCAGGCCGCCGGTCGTCATCAGGATCTGCTTGAGGTGCTGGCCATAGACCGGAAGGATCAGCACCCGCTCGACCACGAGGCCGAGCGCGCCGGAGACCGCCATCGCCAGCAGCGCCGCCGGCGCCAGCACCGCGAGATTGAGCCAAAGCAAATCGGCCTGCACCCAGCCTGCCAGCGGCAGCAGCACCAATGTCGCGACATAGGCGCCGACCGAGATGAAGGCGCCATGGCCGAAATTGAGCACGTCCATCAGGCCGAACACCAGCGTCAGCCCGGACGCCATCACGAAGATCATCGCGCCCATCGCCAGGCTGGCGACCGTCAGCGTGATCCACGAACTGGTCGATCCGATCAGCGGCGCCGTCGCCAGCGCCAGCAATAGCGGCAGCAGCGCCGGAACAAAATCCCGCTTCGGTTTCGGCAGCGCATCGGTGGCGGCAAGCTCGGTCATTGATGCGCCTCCAGGCTCAATCCGAGCAGCCGCTCCTGCAAGGCGCCGTCCTGCGCCAGCGCCGCCATCTCGCCACGGTGCACGATCCGGCCATTGTCCATCACCAGCACGGTGTCGCCGATCTGCTGGGCGACGCGGAAATTCTGCTCGACCAGGACAATGGTGGCGCCGCGGCGCTTGATTTCCGCAAAGCATTCGATCATCGCCATCACGATCGCCGGCGCCAGGCCCTTGGTCGGCTCGTCGATCAACAGCAGCTTGCGCGGCTCGACCACCGCGCGCGCGATCGACAGCATCTGCTTCTGGCCGCCGGACAACGCGCCGGCGCGCGACAGCCAGAATCGCTTCAGCGCCGGAAAAAATCCGAAGATCCACTGCAGCCGCGCGTCGTCGGGGGCGCCCTCGCGCGCGGCCAGGATCAGGTTTTCCCTGACCGTGAGATCGGAGAACACCGCCATGCTTTCGGGCACGTAGCCGACGCCGAGCCGCGCGATATCCGGCGTGGCACTGCGCTCGATGCGCTGTCCGGCCAGCGCAATCCGTCCCGAGGACGCCGGCCACAACCCCATGATGGTGCGCAGCGTGGTGGTCTTGCCGGCGCCGTTGCGGCCCAGCAGCATGGTGGTCTGTCCCTCCGGCACGCCGAAATCGACGCCGTGCAGGATGTGATAGGGCCCGATATGGGTATGCACGCCGGCAAGGGTCAACAGGTCGGTCATGCCGCGCTCTTTCCGGGCAGGATGCCGAGATAGGCCTCCTGCACGATCGGCGAGGCGATCACTTCCGCCGGCTTGCCGTCGGCGACGAGCTGGCCGTTATGCAGCACGATGATGCGATCGGCCAGCGAGCGCACCACGTCCATCTTGTGTTCGACCAGAAGGATGATCTTGCTGGCGTCGCTCTTCAGCCTCGCGATCAGGTCGAGCACCACCGGCACCTCGTCGATGCTCATGCCGGCGGTCGGCTCGTCGAACATGAAGACCTTCGGCTGCAGCGCCATCATCAGCGCGACCTCGAGCTTGCGCTGGTCGCCATGCGACAGCATGGTGGCCGCGACGCCGCGGCGGCCGCCGAGCGCGACGCTGTCGAGAATCGAATCGGCGCGCGCGATCAGGTCGCGCCGCACCATCCACGGCCGCAGCATGTCGTAATGCACGCCGCTTGCCGACTGCACCGCGAGCCGGACATTCTCCTCCACGCTGAGGTTGGGAAACAGGTTGGTGAGCTGGAACGCGCGGCCGAGACCGGCCCGGGTGCGAAGCGGCGCCGAGAGCCCGGTGATGTCGGCGCCGTCGAGCAGGATCCGGCCCCTGGTCGGGCGCAACTGCCCGGAGATCAGATTGAAATAGGTGGTCTTGCCGGCGCCGTTGGGGCCGACGATGGCGGTAAGTTCGCCCGGCCGAAACGTGCAGCTGACGCCGTTGACCGCGACATGGCCGCCGAAGCGGATGGTCAGGTCGCGCGTTTCAAGGGAGAGGGTCATGGGCAACTCGTGATACCGCGACGTGCCAGTGGGAGGGAAGTTCGACTCATTCCGGTGCGCCGCTACTGCGATTGTCATTCCGGGGCGCTTGTAACGCGCGAAGCGCGGCACGAGCGAGCCCGGAATCCATAACCACCGCAGGGAGTATGGATTCCGGGCCTGCATCCGGCCGGCTATCGCCGGCCAGTGGACATCCCGGAATGACGAACTGTTGTCCCACATGCGCGGCGCAGCATCGCCGTTGCCGTCACCGCTTGTTGCGGATCGGGATGTTCATGTCCTCGATCTTGAGCTCGCGCACCGGCTCCAGCACCGCCCAGGCGACGTTGGGATCGACCTTGACCTTGAAGGCATACATGCTCTGCAGCGCCTGGTGGTCCTCCTTGCGGAAGATCATCTTGCCCTTCGGGGTGTCGAACTCCATGCCTTCCATGGCGCTGATCAGTTTTTCGGTATCGGTGGATTTCGCCTTGGTCACGGCGGTGACCACCGCCATCGCCGCGGCGAAGCCGCCCGCGGTGAAGAAATCCGGCGGCGCGTTGAAGCGCTTCTGATGCTCGGCGACCAGCCAGTCGTTGATCGGGTTCTTCGGGATGTCGTAATAATAATAGGTCGCGCCTTCCATGCCGGGCAGCCGCTTGTAGGCGGCCAGCGCCGGCAGGATGTTGCCGCCGGTCGACAGCTCGATGCCGTAACGCTGCGGATCCATGTCCTGCAGCTTGGTCAGGGGGTCGCCGCCGCCGGCCCAGATCACCCAGATGATCTTGCGGCCCGGTTTGTCCTTCAGCGCGTCGAACAGCCGCTGGCCGGCCGCGGTGAAATCGGTGGTGGTGGTCGGCACATATTCCTCGGCGGCGAGGGTGGCTCCGGTTTTTGCCAGCGCTTCCTTGAAGGCGGCGACGCCGTCGCGGCCGAAGGCGTAATCCTGGCCCAGGGTCGCCACCGTGACGCCGGGCTTGCCGATCGCCACCGCATTGGAGACCGCATCCTGCGACGAATTGCGGCCGGTCCGGAAAATGTAGCGATTCCATTTCTCGCCGGTGATCTGGTCGGCGACCGCCGGCTCGACGATCAGGATCTTCTTGTTTTCCTCGGCGACCGGAAGGTCGGCCAGCGCCGCGGCGGAGGAGGAGGTGCCGATCGCGATATCGGCATTGTCGTCCTGATAGGCTTCCGCGAGCGCCGCCTTGGAGAGGTCGGGCTTGCTCTGGTCGTCCTTGGTGATGATGACGATCTTGCGGCCATCGAGCATCATGGTGCCCTTGGTGGCGTATTCCAGCCCCATGCGCAGGCCGGTTTCGGTCTGCTTGGCGTAGGCCTCCAGCGGTCCGGTCTTGCCGTAGATCAGCGCGATCTTCAGATCTTCGGCATGGGCGGCAGTGGCCGTCAAGGCGATGGCGGCGGCAGCAAGAATCGTCGTTCGACGCACGAAAAATCCCTCCGGGGTTTGTCGCGGCGGACCCTAGAGCATTTTTTGGCTCGATGGAAAGAGGATTACCGTCCCCAGGCAAAACCGGCTTTGGGCCAGCCCCGAGTGTGGAAACTGGCTTTCTCCCGGGACAAACGCAAAGCGTCTGCCCGGAAGATCGCGCCGGCACAAAGCGCAGGGCGGCCGCGGATTCAATCTGCAGTCATTGCCCGTGATGACGGTGACCGTCAATTCGCCCCGAGAAAATCCCGCTTGCCGATTTCGACGCCGTTGTGCCTGAGGATGTCGTACGCGGTCGCGGCATGGAAGTAGAAATTCGGCAGCACAAAGTGGCTGAGGAACTGCTGGCCCTTCAGCGTCATGGTCTTGTCGGGACCGATGGGAAAGGTGACGTCGCGGCCGTCGGCGCCGTCGAACTGCGCAGGCTTGAAAGCCTTGACATAGTCGGCGGCCGTGGCGAGCCGCTGCCGGAGTTCATCGAAGGTCTTTTCGGTGTCGGGGGTGGCGGGCACCTCGCTCTGGGTGAGGCGGGCGCAGCCCTTGGCGGCCAGATCGCAGGCCATCTGGATCTGGCGGGACAATGGCAGCATGTCCGGATAAAGCCGCGCGCCGAGCAGCACGTCGGGCGCGATATTCTTCGCCTTGCAGTGCGCCTCGGCCTTGGCGAGGATTCCCGACAGGCTGCCGAGGATCTGCAGGAACGCGGGAACGCTGGCGTCATGGAACGACATGGGATGCTCTCTCGGTGTGGGTGAAGGTCGATCGTTGCGGGTGTGCGATCGACATGGTACGGCGGCCGGCAGAATGCAACTGTCCTGACCATCCGCCATGGTCGAACATTTCAGCGCGTGAGGGATTTTGAGGAGGTTTCTTGCGCGCCGTCCAGCGTCGCCGCGCGCCCAGCAGGCGAGCAGAGCCGCGATGGCGCTAGCGGACCGGCGGCGCCGATTGCGCGGCGGACTGTGCGCGCGACACCCCGCGCATCCGCGCCAGCAATTCGGCGGTGGGCCAGGAATCGGCGGGCAGGCCGTATCTGATCTGCATCGCCTTGACCGCAATGCGGCTTTGCTGGCCCATCACGCCGTCGACCTTGCCGACATCGAATCCCGCCCGCACCAGCAATTGCTGCAGCTCGCGCAGCTCGTTGAACGGCAGCTGCGCGATCGGGGCCGTGGGACGATGCATCGGCGGCGCGCCGTCGATGCGGGTGGCGAGATAGCCGGCGGTTGTCGAATAGATCAGCGAGTTGTTCCACTGGGTGTAGGCGGCGAAATTGGCATAGGCCAGAAACGCCGGTCCCATGCGGCCCATCGGCAGCAGCAGCGATGCCGGCATGTCGTCGTTGGGCAATGTCCGGCCGTCAGCCGAAGTGACGCCCAGCTGCGCCCATTTCGAGCGCGGCAACTGGATGGTCAGATCGGCCTGGTCCCAGGGAAAGGAAGCAGCGTTTTGCGGCACCCGCACCTCCTGCAGCCAGGGTTCGCCGCGGCGCCATTTCAGGCCGTTGGCGATGTAGTTGGCGGTCGAGCCGATCACGTCGGCCGGGCTTTGCAACAGGTCGCGGCGGCCATCGCCGTCGTAATCGACGGCGTAGCTGAAATAATGCGTCGGCAGGAACTGGGTCTGGCCGAGCTCGCCGGCCCAAGAGCCCACCATCTCCTCGGGCGTGAGATCGCCGCGGTCGATGATCTTCAGCGCGGCGATGGTCTCGTCCTGGAACATCCGGGAGCGGCGGCAGTCATAGGCCAGCGAGACCAGCGAGCGCAGTGTCGGCAGGTTGCCCATGTTGGCGCCGAAATCGCTCTCGAGGCCCCAGAACGCCGCGATCACCGCCGGCGGCACGCCATATTCCTTCTCGGCGCGCGCAAACGCCGCGGCATGGGTCTTGATGTGGGCCTGGCCCTGCTGCATCCGGAAGTTCGCCGCCATGCGGCCGGCAAACTCGGTGAACACCTGCCCGAACACGCGCTGGCCGCGGTCGCGATTGACGATACCCTGGTCGTAGACGAGATAGGGCGAGGCTTCGGCGATGGCGCGCGGCGACACCCCGGCGGCGGCGGCCTGCGCCTTCAGATCGGCGAGAAAACGCTCGAACGGCATGCCGGCGTGGCAGGCCGCGGCGCGCGAGGCCGGAGCGGCCGCCGCTCTGGGCAATGCGGAAGACGGTCGTGTGCCAGCCGGCGCGGGTTGAGCCGGGGCCGCCGATGAGAATGCCAGGGACATCGCGAGCGTCGCGAGCGCAACTTTAATTCCGGGCGAACAGGTCGGCATCGATCTCACGGGCGGTTGTGGGGAATCTTGCGGAACGGTCCTCCATATTACAGCGATGAGCGGATTAGCCAACGGGTGGGGGCTATTGCGCCCGCCGCGCTGGCCCCTAGATCGGGTCCGGCATCGAAAATTTGCTATTTGCCGGAATCTGCCGACATTAACCGGCTTGTCAGACGCCAGGAGCGCAAGGAATGACCGAAACATCCGACTACACGCCGCCCAAGGTCTGGAGCTGGAACAAGGAGAGCGGGGGCAGGTTTTCCAGCACCAACCGCCCGATCGCAGGCCCGACGCATGAGCAGGAGTTGCCGGTCGGCCGCCATCCGCTGCAGCTCTATTCGCTGGCGACCCCGAACGGCGTCAAGGTCACGGTGATGCTGGAAGAACTCCTGGCGCAGGGCTTTGCCGGCGCCGAATACGATGCCTGGCTGATCCGGATCGATGGCAACCAGTTCGGCAGCGGTTTTGTCGCGGTCAATCCTAACTCCAAGATACCGGCGCTGATGGACCGCAGCGGGCCGGAGCCGATCCGGGTGTTCGAGTCCGGCTCGATCCTGGTGCACCTGGCCGAGAAATTCGGGACCTTGCTGCCGACCGGCGGCGCGGCACGTGCCGAGTGCCTGTCGTGGCTGTTCTGGCAGATGGGCAGCGCGCCCTATCTCGGCGGCGGGTTCGGCCACTTCTATGCCTACGCGCCGACCAAGATCGAATACGCCATCGACCGCTTTGCGATGGAGGTGAAGCGTCAGCTCGACGTGCTCGACCGCCGGCTTGCGGATAATGAATATCTGGGCGGCCCGGACTATTCGATCGCCGACATCGCGGTCTGGCCCTGGTACGGCGGCCTGGCGCAGGGCGCACTGTACGGGGCGGCGGAATTTCTCGCCGTGCAGGAATACACCCACCTGCAGCGCTGGACCGCGGCCATTGCCAAGCGTCCGGCCGCGCAGCGCGGCCGCATGGTCAACCGGACCTGGGGCGACCCCGCGGGCCAGCTGCACGAACGCCATGACGCCGGCGATTTCGACACCAGGACCCAGGACAAGATCGGCGAGCCCGCCGGCGCCGGCGCGTGAACGACGGCGTGGGCGATTGCTTCGGCTGATGCTATCTCCGGACCGGCAGGTCGATGATGTCGCGGACCCGGGATGCCAGCTGGTCAAACGTGAACGGCTTGCCGATGAGGTGAACGTCCGGATCGAGGCGGCCCTGGTGAACAATGGCGTTGCGCGAGTAGCCTGTGGTGAAAAGAACGCGCAGCGCAGGACGCAACAGCCGGGCGGAATCGGCCAATATGCGCCCGTTTTTCCCGGGCAACACCACGTCGGTAAACAGCAGATCGATCCGGTCGGGACCTTCGAGCACCTGGAGCGCCTGCTCGGCGTCGGTTGCTTCGAGCACCCTGTATCCGAGCTCCCGCAGGATGGCCACGCTGTAGGCGCGGACGTCGTCATTGTCCTCGACGACCAGGACAACTTCCTCGCGGCTCGCGGTCGGAGCCGCCTGCGGCTCAACGGTCTCGGCCGCGCTCAAGTTTCCGGTGTAGCGGGGAAAATACAGCTTCACCGTCGTGCCCTGGCCTGGCTCGCTATACAGCGTGACATGACCGCCGGACTGTTTGGCAAACCCGTAGACCATGCTGAGGCCAAGCCCGGTTCCGCGCCCGACTTCCTTGGTCGTATAGAATGGTTCGAAGGCGCGGCTCAGCGTCTCCTTTGACATTCCCGAACCGCTGTCGCTGACCGACAGCATCACATATTGTCCCGGAACGACTTCCGAATCCTTGGCGGAGTAGGACTCGTCCAGCGCCGTGTTGGCTGTTTCGATGGTCAGCTTGCCGCCGTCCGGCATCGCGTCCCTCGCATTGACGGCGAGGTTGAGAATGGCGCTTTCCAGCTGGTTCTGGTCCACCTCGATCGGCCAAAGCCGGGAAGCCGTCACGGCTTCGAGTTCGATCGTCTCGCCCAGCGTTCGATGCAGCAGTTCGGTCATCTCACGCACCAGCGCGTTGACCTCCAGCGGCTTCGGCTCCAGCGGCTGACGCCTGGAAAAGGCCAGCAGCCGCCCGGTCAGGCTCGCCGCGCGCTGGGTGCCCTGAAGCGCCAATTCGGTAGCCCGCTTGATACGGCTGTGATCCTCCGGCCTGGATCTGCGGATGGTGTCGAGACCGCCCATGATCACCGTCAGCAGGTTGTTGAAGTCATGGGCGACCCCGCCGGTCAATTGTCCGATCGCCTCCATTTTCTGGGCCTGGCGCAACGCCTCCTCGGCCTTTATTCGTTCCGCCACTTCGGCTTCGACGCGTTGCTCCAGCGTATTGTTGATGGCCTGCAGGTTGGCTTCGGCGCGCCGCCGGTATTCCAGCTCGCGCTGCAGCGCCTCGCCGGCGGCCTTTTCCTCGGTGATATCGATCAATGCGCCGGAAAACGTTTTCTGACCCGATGGCGCGGCGTTGACGTGCCCGCGCGACAACACGGTGCGCGGGCTGCTGCCGCCGCGAACGCGATACTCCGCCTCGAACGGCTCCCCGGTTTCCAGCGTGCGCATGATGCGGGCCATGACGGACTCGCGATCGTCGGGATGAATACCTTCAACGATCGAGCGCAAGGGAAGTCCGTTTGCGGCATCCTCGGAGGCAACACCGAATATTTCGCTGAGCGGTCCCTGAATGCTGATGCAATCGGTCTCCACATCCCAGTCGTAGATCGCAACGCGCCCGGTCGACAGTGCAAGTGTCAGGCGCTCTTGCGACATCACGAACCGCTGCTCGCTTTGCATGACGGAGCGGGCAGCGTCCTTCCTGACCTTTGCCATCTGGATGTTGGAATTTATCCGGGCGAGCAGTTCGCGGGCGGCAAAGGGCTTGGCCAGATAATCGTCGGCGGCGGCATCCAGTGCTTCGACCTTGGCCTCTTCTCCTGCCCTGGCGGAAAGCATCAGCACCGGGGTTCCGGCCAGCGCCGCATCGCTGCGAATCCCCCGCAGCACGCCGAATCCGTCAAGCTTCGGCATCATGACGTCGGTGAGAACCAGGTCCGGCGGCGACCGGCGGGCCGAAGCCAATGCGGCTTCGCCGTCCTGCACGGTCTCGACGGCGTAACCTTGTGTTTCAAGCAGCCTGCGGACGTAGTCGCGCATGTCCGCATTGTCGTCGGCCAGCAGAATGCGTTTGCCGGATCCTGGCAGCGCTGCGCGGGGCAATTCCGCGGCCGGCAGCATGGCCTTCGAAGTCCCGGACGGCGCCAGCGCGGTCTCCAGACCGGGAAGCAGGTGCAGTGCTTCTTCCAGGTAGGGCTGGGTCAGGATCGAGACGGCGGACGAAGTCGACTGGCTTACCTGGTCTTGCGGCAGGTGCGCGCATCCGAAGGGAACGCGGATAATAAAGGCCGTTCCCTCTCCCAAGGCGCTCCTGACCTCGATGCTGGCGCCGTGCAACCGGACCAGTTCCTGCACCAAAGCGAGCCCGATGCCGGTTCCCTCGAAGCTTCTTCCGTGCGCGCCCTCGACGCGATGAAAACGTTCGAACAACCGAGGCAGTTCATCCCTGGCAATTCCGATCCCGGTATCTGCGACGCGCACCAGCGCCGCCGCATGATCGTCGGATTCCGAAATGGAAATCGCTATTTCGCCGGCCATCGTGAACTTGAAGGCATTGGAAAGCAGATTGAGAAGGATTTGCTCCCACATGCCGCGATCGACATAGGCCGGTTGCGACAACTCTCTGCAGTCGACCGCAAAGCGCAGGCCGGCTTTCTCGATGACGCCGCGGAAAGCTGCGGCTATTTCGGCGGAAAACGCGCTGAGGTCGGTGGGTTGATAGCTGGCCCGCATTCGGCCGGCCTCGATCCGGGAGAAATCCAGCAGGCTGTTGACCAGACGCAACAACCGCATGCCGTTGCGATGCACCAGCTCGAGTTGCGGTCGCGAACTGTCCGTCGGATCGCCGGTCGCCAGCAGTTCCTCGATCGGTCCCAGCATCAAGGTGAGCGGGGTGCGGAATTCGTGGCTTACATTCGAGAAGAAGGTCGTCTTGGCGCGATCCAGTTCCGACAGGACTTCGGCGCGCCGTTTTTCCTCTTCATAGGCCTGGGCGTTGGCAAGCGCGGCCGCAATCTGGCCCGCCACCAGTCCGAGGAATCCGCGATAGTTTTCATCGACCAGACGGAATGGATTCAAACCGACGATCAGCACGCCTGAACGTCCGGTCTCCCCGGTGGCCAGTATCGGCAGGACGGCTGCCTGAACGGGCGGGCGATCCCACGCCCCGGTGGGCAGACGATCTGCAAAGACCTTGTCCAGATCCGAGACGAGCTGCGCCTGATGGGTGGCAAGAACCGTCTTGAGCGGCCATGGCGCGGAAGCAGCCAGATCCAGGGTCGCGGGAGCCGCCTGATGGCCGATCTCGATGCCCGATGTCCCGGCCAGCGTGAGAATGGCGCTTTCCGGCTCGGCCAGATACAGCATCGAGAACGGCACGTCGCGCGGATTGGTGGCAAGGGCGCTTGTGCTTTGCTGGCAGGCATCCAGCCAGGAACGCGCGTTCGCGGTGCTGGCGGACAACTCGCGCAACAGGGCGATTTGTCGTTCGCCGAGCACCCGCAGGGTGTCGTCGCTGTTGGCGCAGATAATTCCGCCGACGCCGCCCTCGTCGTCGGGAATCGGGCTGTAGGAAAAGGTGTAGTAGGTTTCTTCCGGGTATCCGTTGCGCTCCATGATCAGGAGCTGGGATTCGACATAGGTTCCGCGGTCGCCTCCCATCGCCGTTTCGAGCAAGGGGCCGATGTCGGGCCATATTTCGTGCCAGACTTCGCGGGTTGTCTTGCCAAGCGCCCAGGGATGTTTGCCCCCGATGATGGATTTGTAGGGATCGTTGTAGAGATAGACCAGTTCCTTGCCCCAACCGATCCAGATCGGCTGCAGGGAGGTCAGCATGATCCTGACCGCGAGCTTCAGACTTAGCGGCCAGCCGCCCGGAGGCCCGAGCGGCGTTTCGTTCCAGTTGTGGCCTCGCATGAGGCCGCCCAGTTCACCGCCTCCTGCCAGGAAATCCCCCATTCGAGCACGGCCTTCCGCCGCGATGGGATCCGTTGACTGATTCACCCGACGCTCCGATGACTGAATCCGGCAAGTTTAACGGCAGGCGCCATGGTTTCAACCGTTTCAGCGCTGCGCGCGGTCGAATGGCGGGCGTTCCCCCGCTTGAATAATGCTGAAGGAACGTTGCCGAGCACCGGCGCCACCGCACCACAATGTCGGCCACCCGGCATTGCGCCGACGGGAGCGGGTCTCGGCCGGTCGCGGTGCCTCAAGCTGCGCGGAACCATCGGCTGGCGGCCCATGGCACGGCGTTGGTGGCAGCCCGGCGGAAGACAGCGCCAAGCCGATGTTCAGCAGGACAAAACCATGCAGCGGAAATCAGGGTTTGGCTGTGCTGACGTCGGCCGTCAGCGCAACGGAGGCCTCGGTGGTCAGCAGCAGGAAGGTAAAGGTTTCCTGAAGGTAGAGACGGACCGTCTTGTCGTCGTGGCTCGAATAGCCGATCGACACATCCTCTCCGAGATACAAACCGAAATCGCCGCCGCGCGTCGTCAGCACGAAGGCGCCGTCGATCGCCGGCGCCCAGATGATCTCGCCGTCGACGAGGCCCTTGATGTGCCGCAGGACCGGATAGCCGTGATCGCTGGTTTCGCTCAAGGCCGTATAGGCATCGGCCCCCAGCAAGACCGAATAGGGACCGTTGACGCCCTCGAGCCGCAATTTGCCGAGAGCCTGGGCGATGACGTCGGGATAGGCGCGGATGTCGGCCGGAAGGGTCAGCACCGGGTTGCTGGTTGCCTCGCGGATACCGGCGATGCCTGCGGCAGCATAGCCCTCGAAGATCGCCCGGTCCTCCGCAAAAGCCAGCAGCCGTGCGGCATCCTTGGCCGGCTGCCAATCCGAATCGCTGGCGCCGCGCTCCACGTCATCGATCTGCTGGCGATCGAGCTCGAAGGGGACGCGCAGTTCGACCAGCGGCTTGACCTCGCGCTGTCGCGCCAGGATGCCGTCTGCCGGTGCGGCGACATTGCGCGAATGGCCGGTGCCGATGGCGGAAAGCGCAATTCCGCCCGGTCCCTGCACGTCGACGACGCGCCGCCCGGCAAGGTAGCGCTTGATGGTGCGCGAGGTCTCCTGCTCGATCTCGGACCAGGCCGCGTCGGATATCGGGGCAAGCTCGCGGTGCAGATTGTTCATGGCGCGGGGTCTCCCTTAAGCGAACCGATGTCGAGTGAACCCGCGCGCTTCGGCGCCGGCATTGGCGCTGCAACGGCAGGCTGGTGCAACAATCCCGTGGCCGGGTCGTCGTCCGCGATGTTTTCCAGGAACGTCGCCGACGGCACGAAGAACAGGTTGCCGGTCCTGGCGACGCTGAAATCCAGCAGCCGGTCGTAATTGCCGGCAGGCTGGCCTATGAACATGTTTTCCAGCATCTGCTCGATGGTTTTCGGCGAACGTGCGTAACCGATGAAATAGGTGCCGAACTGCTTCTCGGCCACGCGGCCGAACGGCATGTTGTCGCGGATGATCTTGATTTCCTTGCCGTCCACCACGACCTTGGCGAGGGCGTTGTGGGCGCAAGCCGGCTTCACGGCGTCGTCGAGCTCGATGTCCGAAAGCTTGCGGCGGCCGATGATCCGCTCCTGGGCCTCGGTGGACAGCTCATTCCAGCGATCCAGATCGTGCAGGTATTTCTGCACGATCACGTAGCTGCCGCCGGCGAAGCCGGCGTCCTCGGCCCCGACATAGGCGGCATCGATCGCCGCCTGTCCGGCCGGGTTTTCCGTTCCGTCGACGAAGCCGATCAGATCGCGGTCGTCGAAATAGCGAAAGCCGTGCACTTCGTCGACCGGCGAGACGGCGGCGCCGAGCTGCGCCATGATCTGGGTCGCCAGCTCGAAACAGAGGTCCATGCGTTTGGCGCGAATGTGAAACATCAGATCGCCGGGCGTGGCCACGGCATGGCGCGAGCCGGCCCTGAATTCCCGAAACGGATGCAATTCCGCCGGCCGCGGCTGGCCGAACAGCCCGTCCCAGGCGTCGGATCCGATTCCCAACACGCAGGAAAGGTTGCCTTCGAGATTGCGGAAGCCAACCGCGCGTGCCAGCGCCGGCAGGTCGCCGCAAGTCGATCGCACGGCCGCCCGACTGGTGGCGCCGGGGTTGATGGTGACGACCAGGAAGATCGCGGCGCGGGTCAGATCCTGAACCACCGCCTGAGAGACGAAAGGCGGAGCGGACGGCTGGCCGGGTGCGGTCATTGGACCGTTTCCGTTGGGTTTGAGGTCGGCGGTGCGGCGGCACCTTATCGGGAGTCCGGTTCGAGTTCAAACAGCCAGAGCCGTCGCCGTAATCGGCTTCATCAGCATGGCTTCTCCCGTCGATCGGTTGTTTGTCCTTCCGTGCGACAGGGATTGAAAATTTTCAGGCGTCAAACTCTTTCAAACCTTTTGCGCGGCATCGAGGCCCGATCAAAAATTGACGGCCCTCGTGTCGATCGATATCGTTTGCGCTGGCCGTCACCAGCTGTCCGGCGCCGGGCCTCGCGGCGTGATTGCTGCGGCGGGTGCAAGGCCGCGCGGTCTTGCTGCTTCATGGGCGCCAACAGGAGGTCGCGTTGAAAGTCTGGCAAGTCGCGCGCGAATGGTCGATCGAAGGGATGCAACTGGTCGAGCAGCCGGAGCCCGAGCCGGGCCCCGGTCAGATCACCGTCCGGATCCGGGCTGCATCGCTGAACTATCGCGATCTGCTTACCGTGCAGGGCAAGGGAGGGGCCCACCAGCTTCCCCTCATTCCCTTCTCGGACGGCGCCGGCGAAGTGGCGGCGGTCGGTTCAGGTGTGACCGGCATTTCGGTCGGCGAGCGGGTATGTCCGATGTTCTTTCCGTCCTGGCTCGACGGAGGTCCATCGGCCGGCAATCGCCGCCTTGCCCTGGGCGGAACGCGCCCAGGCGTATTGCAGCAGCTGATGCTTCTCGACGCAGCCGGTATCAGCCGCATTCCCGATCATCTGAGCTTCGTTGAAGCCGCGACACTGCCTTGCGCCGCGCTGACGGCGTGGCGGGCGCTTTTCGACGAAGCCGTCGTTCGTCCCGGCCAGACCGTGCTGGTGCAGGGCACCGGCGGGGTATCGATCTTTGCGCTGCAATTCGCAAAGCTCGCCGGCGCCACCGTCATCGTGACCTCCTCGAGCGACGAAAAGCTGGAACGCGCAAGGGCGCTCGGGGCCGACCATACCATAAACTATCGCGACATCCGCGACTGGGGGAAGGCCGCGGCGGCCTGGGCGGGTGGCGGCGTCGACCATGTCGTCGAGGTCGGCGGCAAGGACACCTTCCAGCAATCGATCGACGCGTCAAAGGTCGGCGGCAGCATTCTAGTGATCGGCGTGCTCTCAGGCTTCTCGCAGGAGATCGCCATGCCCAGCATCTTCGGCAAGAACCTGCGCATCTTCGGCCTGTCGGTCGGCAGCAGGCGGATGTTTCAAGACATGGTCTCGGCGATCGGGCGCCATCGCCTCAAGCCCGTGGTTGACCGGACCTTCGATTTCCACGCCGTGCCCGAGGCCTTGAAGCTGATGCAGGCAGGCGGCCATTTCGGCAAGATCGCGATCGAGTTTTCGCATCCGTGATGGCTCTTCAAAGGCGTTCGCCGAGCGCCGGTCCAGGCACCGCGACGGACGTCATTTCCGCTCGCTGCTGTGTCCAAGCCTGCTATAGGTCTGGTGCATAGGTCCAGCCTGGCAGGAATGAAGCATGTTCCCATCGACCTTCAGGAGGCTGGAAGTCTTTCTGGCCGTCGTAGAATCGGGCAGCTTCATAGCGGGCGCGGAGCGGCTTGGGATTTCGCATCCCTCGATCAGCAACCATATCAAGGCGCTGGAACGGCAAGTCGGTTGCACATTGTTCCTGCGACGCAAGGGATCGGTCTCCAGCCTGACCGAGCAGGGCCGCCGTCTCTATGAACGCGGCGCGCGTCTGCTGCAGGAGGCCAGCCTCCTGACGCGCGATCTCGCGCCCAACCGTGCCGGAGCAAAACGGCCGCGCTTTACGCTGGGGACCCAGCGGGTGCTCGCGGAGTACGTGCTGCGACGACCGATCTGCGAATTCGTGCGTGATCAGGACGATATCGAACTGGTGGTCAATGCCGGCCACTTCGAGGAGTCGATCGAAAGCATCGCGAATGGCACCGTCGATCTCGGATGCGTCATCAATTTTGGTGCGATTGCCGAACTCGAGTCCGAGATCATAGGACACGAGCGGATCGGCTTTTTCGTCGCACCCCATCACCCGCTGGCCCGGCGGAAGAAAATCGGCGTTGCCGAGCTTGGCAACCAGCCGTTCGTCGCCACGCGGCGTGACGAGCATTATGGCCAGATGATATCGAATATGCTGGGTTCGATCGGCCTTACCGAGTACCGCGTGGTTCACCAGATCCAGGAAGGCGCCGTGCTCAACGAACTGGCGGCGCAGGGACGCGTGGTCGCCTGCGGCTTCGTCCCCGCCGCAGAGCAGTTCCTGCGCAACAATCTGCTGGTCGAACTCTCGATCGACGCGCCGCTGCTGTTCGCCGACCTGCATCTTATCTTTCCGCCGCGGCGCAGGCCGGGCAGGCTTGCGCTGGAATTCGCCAAGATCCTGCGCCAGGGCGAATTCGCGAGCTACAAGCCGCTGAAGGATTCCCGCAGGCGGTAGGCGCTCTCGACGGGCGCAGGGCCCCCTACGCGGCAGCGGCCGGGATGTAGCCATTTGGCTACTGCCACAGTAGTTAGCCAATGCGTTGGTTCCGGACCTGAACGCCACCATGGTCGCCGGCGAAACGAGTGGAGAGAATCGCACTTTCCGCATCGGGAACCACCACGCCGCCAGCGCAGGCGGCTCAGATCGAAATTTGAAGTTCAGTCAAATACGATCGCTGGGAGGAGACAGGCATGGCCGCAAAGAGCGATGGCTTCGATACCATAACCCGGGTCGGTCCGGGCACGCCGATGGGAAACCTGTTCCGGCGCTTCTGGCTTCCAGCGCTGCTTTCCAGCGAATTGCCCGATTCCGACGGCACCCCGGTGCGCCTCCGCATCCTGAGCGAAGACCTGGTGGCGTTCCGTGATTCGGACGGCAAGGTCGGAATTGTCGCGGCCTATTGCCCGCACAAGCTCGCGCCATTGTTCTTCGGCCGCAATGAAAACTGCGGACTTCGCTGCGTGTATCACGGGTGGAAATTCAATGTTGATGGCGAGTGCGTCGACATACCCAACATCGTTCCGCCCGACAATTTTGCGGCCTTGAAGGAAAAAGCCAGGATCACCAGCTACCCGACCCGCGAGGCCGGCGGCATCACCTGGATCTATATGGGTCCCAGGGAGCTTATGCCGGAATTGCCGGGCATGGAGTGGATGTCGCTGCCGGCGTCGCACGTCCATACCTCGCGCTGGCTTCACCGCAGCAACTGGCTGCAGGCGGCCGAAGGCGAAATAGACACCTCCCACATCAGCTTTCTGCACAGCGTGCTCGAAGTTCCTGACGAAGGTCCGGACCGGCACCGGCTGGCGAGGGATGGTGCGCCGCATATCGAATTGAGGGACACCGACTATGGATTCGTTTATGGCGCGCGGCGGCGTTACGAAAACCGGTTCTATTGGCGGGTGACCCAATGGATGCTGCCGATGTGGAGCGCGATTCCCAGCGGGATGGATGATTTCATCGGCGCCGGCCGCGCCTGGGTGCCGATCGACGACTACCACACCACGGCGTTCGCCTATCAGTATCGGCCGAAACGCCCGTACTCCGAGGCCGAGGTCGCGGAGATCAACCAAGGCGGCCAGTTTCCGCCACGATCGACCAAAGGTTCGATCCAGCTTCCTCACGGCTATGTCATCGATACTTTCGTTCCGACCGCGAGCAAGGAGAACGATTACATGATCGATCGTCATGCCCAGCGCAAGGAAAGCTTCACCGGCATCTGGGGGATCAACGAACAGGACCGGGCGCTGCAGGAAAGCATGCCGAGCATCCAGGGCGACCAACTTGGCATCGTCGATCGAAGCGGCGAGCATCTTGTGAAATCCGATCTGCCCACGATGTTCGCACGGCGCAAGCTGACCAAGCTCGCGCGCGATCTCGCCGAAGGCAAGGAGCCGGTCGCCGCGCTGCGCAGCGAGCAATATGGGTTGCGCGCTATCGCCAAGGTTTCCACGATCGCCGACTTTGACGAATTCATGGAAGCGCATGGCAAGGAAGCAAAGGCATTTTGGGGCTCGCCGGTCGGTCAGAGCGCAGTCCGCTCGGCCCCCTTGTCCTGAACTGTCGCGCCCATCGTATCCGCCGGCGCGGGCACTCATCCGGCCCGTGCCTCAACCGTTAACTCCGCCATCCGCCGCAACTGTCGTCGGACCATGGAATGGACCAGATGAGCATTCAATCACTCGGTTATATGGGCGTCCGGTCCGGCAACCTGGAAGACTGGGCCGGCTATGGGCCTCGCCAGCTCGGGATGCAGCGGGTCGACAAAACCCGCTCGATGCTTGCCTTTCGCATGGACGACCGCAAGCAACGCATCATCGTCAACGCGCACGACAGCGATGGAATTGGCTTCTTTGGCTGGGAGGTCGCGGACAGGGCCGCGCTGGCTGCGCTGGCCGGCCGCCTCGACGCTGGCGGCGTCAAGGTCGCGCAGGGCACGCGCGCCCTTGCTGACGAAAGGCATGTCGCCGACCTGATCGTGTTTCAGGATCCGATCGGCAACCGGCTGGAGGCATTTTACGGAGCCGAGACGGCCGCCGAACCGTTCGTCCCGGGCCGCTCGATCTCGGGCTTTCGCACCGGTCCGCTTGGCATGGGCCATGTCGTGTTCGGCGTCGACAGCGCCAGAACCGTGCACACGATGCTGCCGTTCTACAGGGACCTGCTCGGCTTTCGCCTGACAGACTATTACTCCGAGCCGTTCGAGGCCCGGTTTCTGCATGTCAACCAGCGTCATCACAGCCTGGCTTTTGTCGAGACCGGAAAGAACGCGTTCCATCATCTGATGATGGAGCTGTACAGTTTTGATGACGTCGGGCAGGGCTACGATCTCGCCAACGCGGACGGCAAGGTGGCGACCACCCTCGGGCGTCACACCAGCGACTTCATGACGTCGTTCTACTCGATGACGCCGTCGCAGTTCATGATCGAATATGGCTGGGGCGGCCGGTCGATCGAGCCTGCGAACTGGCAGCCGCATGAGCGCAATTCGGGTCCGAGCCTTTGGGGCCACGAGCGGACCTGGACCTCGGATCAGGTCAACGACAAGGCGCGCAAGATGCGGCACGCCAATGCGGCGAAAGGCATGCGGGCACCGGTGCAGGTGATGGAAGGCAACTATCAGGTGATGCCGGGCGTCTGTCCCTGGTGGGACAGCGTGACGGCAAATTCGGCGCAGCGCAAGGCGTGATCGGTCACACGCAGCATGACCATCCTTCCGGGGAGTATGGCCATGACCGAGTCGACAGCAAGCGGTGAGATGTGAAGAAAACGTCGGACAGGCCGATTCGAATCGGCGTCGTTGGTTTGGGAATGGCCGGGGCCGCCATGATCCCGGCGATTGAAGCGCATCCCGATTTCATCCTGGCGGGTGCGGCGGATCTGAATCCGGAGCTTCGCGCGCGCTTCGCCGGCGATCACGCCTGCAGCGTCGACGGCGGCGCGGCGCAGCTGATTTGCCGCGATGATATCGACGCCGTCTACATCGCGACGCCGCATCAGCTGCACCGCGACCATGTGGTGTTCGCCGCGGAAAACGGCAAGCACGCCGTTGTCGAGAAGCCGATGGCGCTTTCGCTGCACGACTGCGACGAGATGATCGCGGCCGCAAGCCGCAACGGCACGGTTCTTGTCGTCGGCCACACCCACAGCTTCGATCCCGCCATCCGGACCATGAGTGACCTGATCGCGAGCGGAGAGCTCGGCCGCCTGTCGATGATTGCGATGTGGAACTATACCGATTTCATCTACCGGCCGCGCCGTCCGGAAGAACTCGATACGTCCCTGGGCGGCGGAATCCTGTTCAACCAGATTCCGCACCAGGTCGACATCGCGCGGCTGTTGGCGCGATCCGAGGTGCGCCGGGTGCGCGCGATGGCGGATATCCTGGACCGCAGCCGGCCGACCGAAGGATCCTGCATGGCGATGCTCAGCTTTGCCGACGGCGCCGCCGCCAGCCTCGTCTACAGCGGTTACGATCGTTTCGACAGCGACGAGCTGCACGGCTGGATCGGAGAGAGCGGCCAGCCGAAAGGCGCCAGTCACGGATCGACGCACCGCGCCCTGGCGGCGATGCGTTCAAGCGGGGACGAAGCCCAGGCGCGCTCCCAGCGCTACGGCTATGGCGGCGATCGCAAATGGGGACCGCAGCCCGGGCAGCGTTGGCACCAGCCCCATTTCGGCACGCTGATCGTCAGCTGCGAGAAGGCGGACCTCCGGCAGTCGGCGGACGGAATACTGCTCTATTCGGCCGACGGCGTGCGCGAGATCGAGGTCGCCTTGACCAACCATCGGCCCGGCCGTTCGGATGTGCTGGATGAGCTCTACGGCGCCGTGGCCAAGGGAGTCCGGCCTGTTCATGACGGCCGCTTTGCCAGGGGGACACTTGAGGTCTGCCTGGCCATTCAGGAGTCCTCAAGCAAGCGCAGCGAGGTGGCGCTGCCGGCTTCGCAGCCGCTGCAGACACCGATCAAGTCCGGACGGGCAGCATGGGCGTAGCTCCGCGATCGCTGCGCGCAGTGTGGCCAGCTCCCGGCGGAGGCGTGGTCTGACATGGCGGTCTCCGCAGCAACAACCAAGGTCAGGGTATCCGCGATCTCGCAGGAAACGCGAGATGTCAGCCTGCTCGAACTGCACCCTGCCGACCGCAAGGAGCTTCCCTGCTTTTCGGCCGGATCCCATATCGATCTCCATCTCAGGGACGGCATGATCAGAAGCTACTCATTGATCAACCCCTCTAGCGAGACCCACAGATACGTCATCGGGGTGAAGAAGGAGCCGAACAGCCGCGGTGGTTCCCGGTACATTCACGAGGAGCTGGGCTGCGGCGACGAGATCGCAATTGGCGCGCCGAGAAACACTTTTGCGCTGCGCGAAGAGGCAGCTTGTTCGATCCTGATCGCGGGCGGCATCGGCGTGACTCCCCTGATCAGCATGGCGCAGCGTCTGGAAGAACTCGGAAGACCCTGGCAGCTTCACTATGCAGCGCACGCCGGCTCTGCCGGGTTCGTTTCCCGGCTGGCCAGGTTTGGCGCCAAGGTTCGCTTCTACTTTCCGACCGAGTTCGAGCGCGAGCCGCGCGCCACAAGGATCGATATCGCTGCGATCGTCGCCGGCGCCACGCCGGAGACCCACATCTATTGCTGCGGCCCGGAGCGCATGCTGACGGCATTCCAGGCGGTGACCGCCCGGCGGGTCCCCGACCGCAGCCACATCGAACACTTCGCCAACGCCCAGGGTGTCGACAAGGAAGGCGAGTTCGAGGTGGTGCTGGCAAGGTCCGGCCGCAGCATCGCCGTGGCTTCCGGAAAGTCCATCCTGGACACGCTGCTGGAACTGGGAATCGACGCCCCGTATTCCTGCATGGAAGGCGTCTGCTCGAGCTGCGAGACGCGCGTGCTGTCCGGCATTCCGGATCATCGCGACCTGATCCTGAGCAGCGAAGAACACGCGGCAAACGACCGGATGATGATCTGCTGTTCAAGGTCAAAGTCTCGAACGCTTGTCCTGGAGCTGTAAGGTGCGGGATGGCCGGGTTTCAGCAGCGCCGGTTCCCGGACGACAAGAATGCAAAAGGATTTCGACGCCATGATCATCGACTGCCACGGTCATTACACGACGGCTCCCAAGCAGCACGAGCAATGGAGAAATCAGCAGATCGAGGCCCATGCGAAGGGCGCGGCCGCGCCGCCGCGGCCGCCGATTACCGATGACGAGATCCGCGATTCGATCCGCAACGGCCAGCTCCGGGTGCAGCGCGAGCGCGGTACCGATCTGACGATCTTTTCGCCGCGCGCCGCCGGCATGGGCCATCATCTCGGCGATGCCGGCACCAGCGAAGCGTGGGCCATCGCCTGCAACGATCTGATCCACCGGGTCTGCGGCCTGTTTCCGACCAATTTCATCGGTGCCTGCATGTTGCCGCAAAGCGCCGGCACCTCCCCGAAAAACTCGATCGCGGAGCTGCAGCGCTGCGTTCGCGAACTCGGCTTCGTCGGATGCAATCTCAATCCCGATCCGTCGGGCGGCTATTGGACCGATCCGCCGCTTTCCGACCCCTACTGGTATCCGATCTACGAAACGCTGGTGGATCTCGATGTGCCGGCGATGATCCACGTCAGCCACGCCTGCAACCCTGCATTCCATACCACCGGCTCGCACTATCTGAACGGCGACACCACGGCCTTCATGCAGTTTCTGACCTCGGATGTCTTCAGCAGATATCCAAAGCTGAAAATCATCATTCCGCACGGCGGCGGTGCGGTGCCATATCACTGGGGGCGCTTCCGCGGGCTTGCCCAGGTGCTCAAGCTGCCGCTGCTCAAGGATCATCTGCTCAATAACATCTACTTCGACACCTGCGTCTACCATCTTCCGGGCCAGGAACTGCTGGCCAAGGTGATTCCGATCGACAACATCCTGTTCGCCTCGGAAATGATCGGGGCCGTCCCCGGGATCGATCCCGAGACCGGGCATAATTTCGACGACACCAGGCGCTATATCGACCAGCTTCCGATCTCGGCCGCAGACAAGTCGAAGATCTTCGAGGGCAACGCCAGGCGCGTCTTCAGCCGGCTGGCGCAGCAGTTGAAATCCCCGTCCGGCGAAGCGGACGTGGAGGTCGCGCCATGATCGGGTTTTCGGTGCAGCCGATCGGGCGTCGGGTCGGCGCGGAAATTGCGGAGAAATACCGCTCGCTTCCGGTCGCCAATGTCAGTGATTGCATGTCGCGCCTGAGCGGCGGCGGCCCAAGGCTGCGGCCCTATCATGCGCAAGGCGTGCTGTCGGGCCCGGCGTTCACCGTGAAAACCCGTCCCGGCGACAATCTGATGGTGCACAAGGCGCTCGATATCGCCGCCCCCGGCGATGTGGTCGTGGTGGATGCCGGCGGCGAACTGACCAATTCGATCGTCGGCGAGATCATGATCACCTATGCGATGAAGCGCGGGCTGGCGGGACTGGTGATCAACGGCTCGATCCGGGATTCGGACGCGGTGCGCCGGCTGGCCTTTCCGGTCTACGCAGCCGGGGTGACCCATCGCGGCCCGCTGCGATCCGGGCCGGGGGAAATCGGCAGGGCAATCGCCTTCGACGGCATGGTGATCGAGCCCGGCGACCTCATCATCGGCGACGGCGATGGCGTGCTTTGCGTTCCGTTTGATGAAGTCGACGAGGTCTACCAGGCAGCCTTTGCCAAGAACAAGGTCGAGGATCGGATTCTCGCCGAGCTGAAGGCCGGCGGGACGATGGACCGCGCCTGGGTCGACATCACGCTGCGGCAACTGGGCTGCAAGCTGCCGTGATCAAGCAGGCAACAACTGCAGCGGGCAGATGGCGAGCAGGAGGTTCCGGCCGTGCGTAGGGCGAGTTTCGAGGTCGAAGGCTACAGGCATGGCGACAACCCGATTCCGGCGGTCAGTCGTATAGGCAACCTGGTCTTGACCGGCGGCATATCCGGCATCGACACCACTACCGGCGTCATGCCGGCGGCGCTCGAAGAGCAATGCGCGAACATGTTCGGCCTGGCCGCCAGGGTTTTGCAGGCCGCCGACGCCGGACTGGAAGATGTCATCAAGGTAACGGTCTTCATCAGGGCCGGCCTGAGCCGGGAGGCCTTGAACCGCGAGTGGCTGGAATATTTTCCGGATCCGCATTCCCGCCCGGTGCGGCACACGCTGGTCACCGAGCATCTGGCGGGCGGCATGTTGATCCAATGCGAATTGATGGCCGTCAAGGATTGAACCGGAACCGCCGCGAGGATGCGCGGCCGATTGGCCGTCGCGCACTTCGCCGCAAGTCAGTTGAAAGGGAAGAGCGATGCGAATGATGCGCTTTAGATCGGCGGACGGCTTTCGGCTCGGTGTTGTCGTCGGTGACGCGCTGGCGGACCTGTCTGCCATCCGGCCTGATGCGCCGCGCGATCTTGCGGATCTGCTGCAAGGCGGGCCGTCCGCCCTCGCGCAAGTCGCAGATCAGGCAGCGAACGCGACCGCGGCGCAGATGATCGCGCTCTCGTCCGCAACGCCGGCATTGCCGACCCGGCGGCCGGGGAAATTCATCTGTCTTGGTCTCAACTATGCCGATCACGTCAATGAATCGGCGTATTCGACTCAGTCCTATCCGACGCTGTTCATGCGGGCCACGACCTCGCTGATGGCCCACGAGGAGGCTTTCGAGCGGCCGGTGGCGTCGGAGCAGCTCGACTACGAGGCGGAACTTGCCGTCATCATCGGCCGGACCATGCGGCACGTCACCGCCGATCAGGCGCTTGCAGGGGTTGCCGGCTACGCCTGCTTCAATGACGGGTCGGTGCGCGACTATCAGCGCCACACCGTGCAGTGGACGATGGGCAAGAACTTCGATCGTACCGGCGGCTTTGGGCCGTTGTTCGTGACGGCTGACGAACTTCCTCGCGGCGCATCCGGTCTTCGCATCGCTGGTCGCGTCAATGGCGAAGTCAGGCAATCCGACAACACCGCCAACATGATCTTCAAGGTCGGCGAGACGCTGTCCTACATCTCGGAGGGCATGACCCTCCAGCCGGGCGACGTCGTCGCCATGGGGACGCCGTCGGGCGTGGCGCATGCGCACAAACCGCCGAAATGGCTGAAGCACGGCGATGTCGTCGAGGTCGAGATCGAGGGCATCGGGGTTCTTCGCAACCGGGTAGTGGACCAACGGATGCAGCCGCCGGTCCGCGCGGTGGCCTAGCAGCAGGAAAACCCGCGCCGGCTGTGTTGTCGGAACATTCAACGGTCGGCCTGCCGGTCGAATCAAGGAAATCATAAAGGGAAGCAGCATGTTCAGGACGGTGATTGTGATGTGTATCGGGCTTGCGGCGGCGTCGGCAAGTCCGGCGTTTGCGCAGAAAGCCTATGACGTCGGCGCATCGGATACCGAGATCAGGATCGGGCAGACCATGCCCTACAGCGGCCCGCTGTCGAGCTATGCCACCATTGGCAAGATCGAGGCCGCCTATTTCCGCATGATCAATGAAGGTGGCGGCGTCAACGGGCGAAAAATCATCTTCCTGTCGGAGGACGACGGCTACAGCCCGCCCAGGACGGTCGAGCGGATCAGGAAGCTGGTCGAGAGCGACGAAGTCCTGGCGACCTTCAACACGATGGGGACCCCGACCAATTCCGCAATTCAGAAATACATGAATGCGAAGAAGGTGCCGATGCTGTTCGTCGCCAGCGGCGCTTCGAAATGGAACGATCCCAAGGAATTCCCGTGGACGATGGGGTGGCCGGAATCCTACAAGAAGGAAGGAATGGAATTCGCAACCTATCTGCGCCGCGAGGTCGCAAATCCGCGCATCGCCATCCTCAGCCAAAACGACGATCTGGGCAAGGATTTCGTGGCCGGATTTCGCGAGGGGCTCGGTGCGGATGCCGACAAGCTGATCGTCAAAGAGCTGACCTACCAGCCGTCGGATCCGACCATCAACTCGCAGATCGTCAGTTTGAAAGCCTCTGGCGCCAACGTGTTTTTTGACGTCACGGTCTCGAGATTTGCGGCGCAAGCGATCCGCAAGGCTTATGAAATCGAATGGCATCCGCTGCATCTTCTGATCAGCAACTCGAATTCCATATCCGGGACGATGGCCGTCGCCGGCGCCGAGGCGTCAAAGGGCATCGTGTCGCCGCTCACCTACAAGGACGTCAACGACGACCAGTGGCGTTCCGATCCCAGCGTCGCGCAATACCTGTCGTTCATGAAGCGCTTCTATCCGGAGGGCAACATCGCCAACTCCTTCAATGTCTATGGCTATTCCGCAGCCGAGCTTCTGGTTCAGGTGCTCAAACAATGCGGCGACGAACTCACGCGCCAGAACGTGATGCGTCAGGCAGCAAGTCTCAAGGATGTGCGGCTGCCGATGCTGCTTCCCGGCATCGTCATCAACACCAGTGCCGATGACTACGCGGTTCTCGCGCAGTCACGGCTGGCGCGCTTTGACGGCGAACGATGGGTGCTGATGGATGATCCCGCGGACAAGTAGGCGATGGATGCGGGGGGAACCGGCGCGCCTAGAAGCCGTAGCGCGCCTCGACCGGGGGCTGCCTGCCGACCAAAGCCGAGGCGTCCGGCGCCCGGCCTGCGACCGACGCTTCGGTGCGATAGGGCGGCAGCTGATCCTCGAGCGAATAGCAGACGCACAGCGCCAGGCTGGCCCAGACCGCCAAGCTGAAATACAGCGACATCCAGGCGATCTCGCCCTTCCACGCGGCGAGGTCGTGGGTCACGATCCAGCGCGTGCAGACGTCGCGCAGCCCCTCGAGCGGCCGCAGACGCCTGCCGCCATCGGCAAGCCCGGCCCGCCATCGGCCGAGATACATCGGAACGTCGACGGTCACCAGGAACGCCAGGTAGGCCGCGATCCCGACCAGCGCGAAGGCAATTACCCCGCGAACCGGGCCGTCGAATTCCGGCAGAAGCCGGCAAAGCCCGATCGCGATGATCGCGAAGGCCACCGCCCAGATCGAATTTTCGATCGCGTTGCCGAGATAATGCGTGGTCAGCACCGCATACCAGGAGAAGCATTCCGCGATCAGGATCAGCGGCACGATCACCCAGGCCGCGTTCAGGCTGGTGTCCGCTCCGGTCATGGCGCCGAGCTGGTGCAGGATGATCGCCCACTGCGCGACGAAGCAGATCTCGGCCACGGTGGCCACCGTGCGGCCGACCACGACGCTCGACAGCCAGGTGTCGAACAGGCAGATCCGCTGGACGTCGGCGCGCGGCAGCATCGACCTGAAGGCGCAGCCGAAGACATAGGCCGCGCAGAGCAGCAGCATGAGGCCGATGCTCGGCGCGCTGCCGAGCCGGCCGGCCGGCTGATCGTGGAGCTGGCCGTACAGCAGGAACCAGGCCGCGATATTGACGCCGCTGACCAGCGTCAGCAGGCTCCACCACCACGCCAGGGGATTTGACCAGGCCAGGGAACCCGACCGCGCCTGCCATTGCAAACTCATGTCCCGCTCCAGATTTAACCGAACTGACATTCGATTGTAGTAGTTCTGTCACAAATCGGGACGAAGTCACGACAAAACTCTGTGTGCGGCGGGGCTTGCGGAGCTAATGGCGGCGGGGGATCGCGCGCGGCCGACCGCGTCGGTCGGATTGGAAACGGGCCGGCAAGCGGGACGGTGGGTGCGGTCTATTCGAACCACTGGTTAAGAATTTGATGGCGCCGGCAGAGCTCAGGTTCGTGCGCCGCGGCGATCGTCGCTGGTCTCGACACCCGGTGAGGCTATTGCATGTGACGAACCGCACCTTGACCATGTCGTGGCCTCGCACAAACTCCCGGCGGGTCGTCGCTGCGAGCGCGGGAACCCATCATCCCTGGCCTCCAAAGTGAAAAACGGCCTCTGCTCCGGTGCCGCAACGAGACGCCTCGGCGTATGGATCCCTGCTCAAGTCGCAGGGACGGCTCGTTGAAACCAATGCAAAATCGTAAACCTTCGCGCGCGCGGATGGCATGGAAAAATATCCGATAGCCGTGCCCGCGAGGGCAAGGGGAGCATCGCGCGCGGTGTCCCTTCTCAACCATAAGCTTCAAAATAACCGCAAGCGCACAACAATAAACATTTAACCGGTTCGGCCTAGCCTCCGCGGTCACATCAGGGGGCCAAAGGGTGAGCAGACCTTCGCCAGTACAGCGCTTCATGCGGTCGCGGTCCGGCCGCGGCTTCCTGCTGCATCTCGGCGTCTGCGCCATGCTGTCGGCGGCGGTCGGCTACGGCTTCCACTATTTCAGCCTGAACTGGTTCATGGAGCACAAGAGCGACGAAAAGGTCATCGCGCTGCGGCTGGTGGATGCCTTCGTCACCAATTATTCGGCGCTGCGCTCGCAATTCGGACCGGACGCGCCGGTGCCGGCCTCGTTCCGCGCGCATTCCATCGAAGTCTTCAACAAGCGCGGCGGCGACAATTCCGATTTCCGGCTGCGCTGGGTCGGCCGCCCCGGGCGCGAGATCCTGACGGCGCCGAGCGATGCGCGGATGGCCGATTCCATCGAGGCCTTCGCGGCGACGCGCGATCCAAAACCGGTGTCCGAGCTGCTCGACCTCGACGGCGAACAGATCTTCCGCACCGTCTATCCCAGCGTGGCCCAGGAGCAGAGCTGCGTGTCCTGCCACAACGCGCTGCAGCCCGACAAGCCGCAATGGCACCTCGACGATGTGATCGGCGCGTTCGTGATCGATGTGCCGGTGTCGCCGTTCCTGCGCAAGGTGGCATGGCAGAGCGCCGGCATCGGAGTCGGCCTGTTCCTGGCGCTGGCGCTGGCCGGCCTGATCATCTCGCTGATCCATTTCCGGCAGCTCGAAGCGCTCGACGCGGCGGCTGCCGAACTCGGCCGCACCCAGAAATTTCTCGACAGCATCATCGAGAACATGCCGCTTGCCGTCGCCGTCAAGGATGCGCGGGATCGGCGCTACGTCCTGATCAACCGCACTGCCGAAGCCATCTTCGGCATGACCCGCGGCGATCTGATCGGCAAGCGCGCCGACGATCCGGCCATCCACCAGGTCGCCGACGCGCTGTTTCCGCTGGAAGGCGAGGCCTCGCACCGCGGCGAGCTGCAGGTCATCGACGAGCACGTGGTCGACACCCATCACAATGGCCGGCGCATCCTCGCCACCAAGAATCTTCAGATCCCCGACGAGGCCGGCGAGCCGCGCTATCTGCTCAGCCTTTCCGAGGACATCACCGAGCGCAAGCGGGCCGAGGCCCGCATCGAGCATCTGGCGCATCACGACACCCTGACGGACCTGCCCAACCGCACCGCCTTCACCGGGCATCTGGCCCGCACCATCGACAACGCCAGGCGAAGCGGCGAGTCCTTCGCGGTGCTCAGCCTCGACCTCGACCGCTTCAAGGAGGTCAACGACGTGTTCGGCCATGCGGTCGGCGACGATCTGTTGCGTGAATTGTCGCGGATGCTGCAAAAACTCGCCGGCGACGCCTTCCTGGCGCGGCTCGGCGGCGACGAATTCATCCTGATCACGCCGTTCGGCGACCAGCCGGCGCTCGCCGAAGCCGCCGCCGCCAGCCTGCACGACGCGGTCGCCGCCGACCTCGACGTCAATGGCCAGCACCTGCGGGTCGGCGTCAGCATCGGGGTGGCGATCTTTCCGGACGACGGCGCCGATGCCACCACGCTGCTCAACAATGCCGATGCCGCGCTGTACCGCGCCAAGACCGCCGGCCGCGGCAAGACCCGCTTCTTCGAGGTCGAGATGGACAACCGGCTGCGCGAGCGGCGCGCGATCCAGCATGAACTGAGCTCCGCCATCGCCCGCAACGAACTCCACCTCTGCTACCAGCCACAGGTCCGGATCGGCGGCGACGTGTTCGGGTTCGAGGCGCTGCTGCGCTGGAACAATCCGCAGCGCGGCATGGTTTCGCCCGGCGTCTTCATCCCGATCGCGGAGGAAAGCGGCCTGATCATGCAGATCGGCGAATGGGTGCTGCGCGAGGCCTGCCGCGAGGCGGCCTCCTGGCCGCATCCGCTGCAGATCGCGGTCAATCTCTCGCCGATCCAGTTCCGCCATGGCGATCTCGCCGCATTGGTGCATACCGTGCTGCTCGAGACCGGGCTGGCGCCGGTGCGGCTCGAGCTCGAAATCACCGAAGGCGTGCTGGTGGAGGATTTCGCCCGCGGGCTGTCGATCCTGCGCCGCCTCAAGGCGCTCGGCGTGCGCATCGCGATGGACGATTTCGGCACCGGATATTCCTCGCTGTCCTATCTGCAGGCGTTCCCGTTCGACAAGATCAAGATCGACCAGTCCTTCATTTCCAACCTGAAGAGCAACCCTCAATCGGCCGCCATCGTCTGCGCGGTGGTCGGACTGGCGCGCGGCCTCAATCTGCCGGTGCTGGCCGAAGGGGTCGAGACCAGCGCACAGCTCGAATTCCTCGCCGCCGAATCCTGCGACGAGGCGCAGGGCTATCTGATCGGACGGCCGCAACCGATCGCCGAATATGCCGAGCTGACCGGCGCTGCGGATCCAGCGGAAGCCGCTTCGCGCAGCGCCTGAGCCCGGGCGAAATCCGAAGCGATCGGCGAGGGGACCCTCGGCGCCGGCCGGTGCCGTGCGGCTGCCCGGCGGCCGCCGATCTATCGGGCGCCGCAGGCTCGCCGCCGGTCCCGCTGGCGCGGATCCGAACCGGTCATGCTTTCCCGCCTTTGAATTCAAAGATAGGATGATCCCTGACGGGAGCGGTTGCTGCCCGCGGCGGCGCGTTTGGTGTCAGGCCGCGATCGCGGGGGCCGGCGGCCCGAACCACGTCACCCTGGACCGGCCTCCTTGATGCAGCTCGCAACCCTGAAAACCCGCGGCCCGGCGCGCGCGATCGGGCTGCTCGGCCTCGGCACCGTGCTTGCCGCATCAACCTTTGCGGCCCGCGCCGATGACGGATCGCCCTCCGCTCCCGATAGCCCGGACAAGAGCGGCTACACCCTGTTCGATCCGACGCCCGACGACGAGATGCGAAAGTTCACCCCGGACCGGCCGACCAAGGGATTTTCCGTGCGCACCGTCGACGCCGGCCATGTCGAGCTGGAGAGCGATTTCGTCAGCTATACCTATGCCAGGTATCTCGGCATCACCACCCGCGGCTTCGAGGCGTTCGATCCGAACCTGAAACTCGGCGTCACCGACTGGGCCGATCTCGAACTGCAGTTCAACGGGCTGCAGTCGCAGCGCTCGTTCGACGCCGCCACCGGCGCGACCGTGGCCAATGGTGCCGGCTTCGGCGACGTGCTGCTGCGGGCCAAGCTCAACCTGTTCGGCAACGACAGCGGCCCGGCGGGCCTGGCGCTGATTCCCTACGTCAAGCTGCCGTCGTCCACGCCGGTCATCAGCAACGGCGCGGTCGAGGGCGGCCTGATCGCGCCGCTGGCGCTGCGTGTCGAGGACTACATCATCACCCTGATGACCGAACTGGACGCGCTGAAGAACGCCGACGACGGCCGCCGATATCCGAACTTCGTCAACCTGGTCGGCGTCAGCCATCCGATCCCGGGCATCGACGGCGCCAACGCGATGGTCGAGCTGTTCTCTTCCGCCGGCACCGACCCGGCGACGCCACCGGTCTACACCTTCGACCTCGGCGCCAATTACCGGCTCGACCGGCACACCATCCTCGATCTCGGCCTCAACCTCGGCCTCAACCGGGCCGCGCCGAAACTCCAGGTCTATAGCGGCATATCGTTGCGCTTCTGACCGCGAGGTGGCGAAAGGCGCGGCAAGGATCCCATCCCTCGCCGAACCGTTTTTCGGGGCCGACGAATCCGATCGGGCGGATCAGGCCTTTTTCTTCTTCGGCGCGGGCTGCTTCGCGGGTTTCCTGGCCGGGGCGGCCTCGGCGGCCTGCCGCATCGACCGGGCGTAGCTGTCGGCGGCGTTGTCGGCGGAGATCTGCAGCCGCCTGGCGGCGGCGGCACCCTGCAGCATGGTCTCCCTGGCAATCTGCCTGTACTTTTCCCTGGCTTCCCTGCTCTTGGCCTTGGCGGCCAGCCCGTTGAAGCGGTCGCGCCGGCCCTTGGCGGCGGCCATCAGGTCCTTGTTCTGTCGCTTTGCCAAAAGCCGAATCACGACATCCAGATCGGCTTCCGCCATGGTTGATTTCCCTCAGGTGCGAACGAAACATCTTGCCCGGCCAACTATGCAATTGCCGGGGCGACTTGGCAATGCGCGGGTGCCGCGATGCCGTCGGACACAGGCGTGTGTCAGGCTGACCCGCTGACGCTTGTCGACAGTGCCGGCTCCAAGAGCTGAAACGAGGCATGCGATGAGCACCTCTCCGCGCGGCAAGACCATCGCAGATGGAATTTTCCATGCCGCCCGCGCAGGGACGACTCGCTGAGAGTTTGTTCGTGGTCACGAACGCATCAGCGCGCGATGCCATCCAGCCATCTGCGACGGCCCGCGCGCGGGGGAAGGTCAGGGAACCGCGCCGGTTCCGCTAAAGCGTATGATGGCCGGCGGCCTGGCCGCCGTCGACATGGAGGATTTCGCCGGTGACGAACGCTGCGCCGTCGAGGTAGAGCACCGCGTCGACCACGTCGGAGATTTCTCCCATCCGACGCATCGGATGCAGCGACGCCAGCGCCGGATGCGCCTCGACCGGATGCATCGGGGTCTTGATGATGCCCGGCGATACCGCGTTGACGCGGACGTTTCTCGCGGCATATTCGATCGCCAGCGACCGCGTCGCCGCGGCCAGCGCGCCCTTGGTCAGGGACGCCAGCACCGACGGCACGCTGGTCATCGGCTGGTCCACCAGGCTGGTGGTGATGGTCGCGACATGCCCGCCGCCCTGGCCGGCCATGGTCTCGATCACGGCCTGGGTCATGTGGAAGAAGCCGGTGACGTTGGTGGCGAGATACGCCGCGTAGTCGTCGTTGGTGTAGGCGGTGAACGGTTTTGCCATGAAGATGCCGGCGTTGTTGACCAGGGTGTCGATGCGGCCGAAATGGCTCAGCGCGGCCTGCACCACCTGTTGCGCCGTCTCGGGGTCGGCGACATCCCCGGCTACCGCCACCACGCCGGAATCGGCGCCCGGCCTGATCGACCGCGAATTCGCGACCACCCGATAATCGCGGCTTCGCAGCGCCTGCACCAGCGCCGCGCCGATCCCCTGCGAGGCTCCGGTGACGACCGCTACTTTCTGCGCCTTGCTCATGATCTCGCTCTCATGCTGGTTGCTTGAAAAAATCCGCGATCAGCCGACCGGCCCTGGCCGGATCGCCTGTTCCGTCCGGGCCGATTGCGTCAGGCGGCGCCGCTGGCCCGCAGCGGGTCGTAGTCGCCGCGTTTCAGCATGGTATGAAGCTGGCGGCGGCGGATGCCGATGTTGCCGCCGTCGAAGATCGGCAGCGCCAGCGCATCCTGCAGCAGGTTTCCGAGCGGCAGCTCGCTGTCGTAGCTGTCGATGCCGACCACCCGCATCAGGTCGGTGATCACGGTGACCGCCGTCTCCGAGCCGTAAATCTTGGCCTGGATCGCAAGCTCGTCGGCGGCCGGATGCTGGGTGTCGACGGCGTGGCAGGCCCGCCAGCTCAGATATCTGGCGGCCTCGATCCTGGTCTTGGCGTCCGCCAAAGCGTAGCCGACCGCCTGGTGCTCGATGATCGGGTCGATGCCGCCGCGCCGCTCGGTGCGCGCGAAATGCAGCGCGAAGTCGAACGCCGCCCGCATCAGCGCGACGCCGAAAATGCCGACCAGTGCGGCGGTGCCGGTGAAGGCGGCCGCCGACAGCGCCAGCCCGCCGCCGGCTTCGCCGATCAGGTTGCGGCGCGGCGCGACCACGTTCTCGAGCCCGAACAGCGGCGTGAGGTGGCCGCGATGGCCGATCGAATCGATGGCGCGCTCGAACAGGATTCCGGGTGTCGGCGCCTCGACGGCGATGATGGAAATTCCGCTCGCGGGCGGCGCCTCGGGATCGGTGCGGCAGACCACGCAGAGCACGTCGGCGCCCTTGCGGTCCCAGCCGGTCGCCGAGGAGACCCACTTCTTGCGGCCGTTGATCACCCACTGGTCGTCGCGCAGTCTGGCGGCGGTGCGCACGCCCTCGCCCGGCGGCGGCGAGGCGGCGTTGGCGCTGCCGCCGGGTTCGCTGGAGCAGAACCCGGCCAGCGGCGCGCCGCCGGCTTTCAGGAACGGCGCCAGCAGCCGGCCGCATTGCTCCGGCGTTCCGCCGATCAGGATCGGCAGCAGGCCGAGCACGGTGCCGAGCAGGGTCAGCGTGATGCTGGCGTTCACGCTGTAGAATTCCTCGGCCATGATCGCCATGTCGAGCAGGCCGGCATTCTCGCCGCCGGCCGGCGCCGGAATGCACTTGCGCAAGAACCCCGCCGCCACCATCGCCTCATAGGCCGGCCGGGTGGCGAGGAATCGCGCCTCCGGCGTCGGCAGTTCCTCGTAGGCGCTTCTGGCGCCCGCCAGCACGTCGTGCGCAAAACGGCGGGAGATGAGCTGAAGTTCGCGCTGTGCGGCGCTCGGCGTAAAATCGATGGCCATCGCTGCTTCCCCGATTTCCCAGGCGGCCGATCGCCGCGTGTCGGCCGACGATTAGCTCGCCGAGCGGCACAAGTCTTGGACGGGGGTGAACCGATTTCTTGGCCTGCAGTGTACTGCGGGGCTAGAGCTTGATGAGTTTAGGTTTTTGCGTAGCGGCGCTCGCCTTCTCCCCTCCCCGCAAGGGGGACGGGAGAGCAGATGCGCACGCCGCATCAACCTAAACGCATCACGCGCGTAAGACTAATTGAACGATTTCATCGGACCCCGTCCCGGGAGGTGTGAAGCGATCTCCGACCTCATCCTCTCAGGATGAGGTTCGCAGGAGATTCCAATATGATTCGCACTTCGGAAACGATGCCCTACCGCGCACCGTCCGCGGCGGCGGCCTCCATCGCGCGGCGGAATTCGCGCGGCGTGGCGCCGTTGCTGCGCTTGAACAGCCGGTTGAAATGCGAGATGTCGCGAAAGCCGGCAGTGAAGGCGATTTCCGCGACGGTCCTGTGCCGCTGCTGGGGATCGAGCAGGTTGCGGGTGCAGGCAATGATCCGGACGCCGTTGACGTGTTCTCCGACCGAGCGGCCGGTGGCGGCGAACAGCTTGTGCACATAGCGCTGCGAGCAATGGAATTTTGCCGCCAGTGTGGCGGCGCCGAGCCCGGGGTTCTGGCTGTGGCGGTCGATATGGTCCAGCATCATCGACAGCAGCACTGGCAGGCCCAGCCGTTCCGGCGCGCCGTCCTGCAAAACCTCGCCGGCATGCGATATCAGGTCGACGACATGTTCGCCGCCGAACGCGGAAATTCCCGATTGCGGCCTCGCGCCGAGGCAGAGATCGGCATGGCCAGCGAGAGTCCGCGCCAGCGCGCGGCCGGTCTCGGTCGCCGACAGCCTCAGCCGCGGCCGTTCCGCAAAATGGCGCGGCAACAGCGGGCGCGGCACCGCAAAGCAGAACAGGCTGAAATTGCGGCAGTTGGCAATCTCGAACGGCTCGGCGGTGTCGACCACGGCGAGATCGCCGGGTCCGCAGATCTGCTGGTGGCCGCGCTGGGTGTAGCGGCCGACGCCCTCGAGCTGCAGGTTGACGAAACAGAGATCGCTGATGCTCCGCGCGATGTGCGGGCGCAGCCGCATCACCGTGTGCCTGGTGGCCTCGACCCGGGAGATCTGGATCGCGGCGAGATCGGTCCGCAGGATCGCTCCCCGGAACGGCTGCTCGCCGATCTTGCGCGGTTCCAGCTGAACGAAGGCGGCGGCCAGGTCGTCCGCCCAGCTTCCGAACGGCCGGTCCGCCTGCACCGCTTTTGTCGACCATTCCATCGCACCACCCGAAAGTCTCGGCTGCAATTTCCAAGGATCGCACGGCCGGCAAGCTTACATCGGAGCGCGACGCGGTCAAATCCGCCGTGGCTTCCGGGATCGCCGATCTTTCACGACATCGCGACTGCGTCGCGGCTTGCAGCCGCTCCGATGGTATCCGTTTGGGCATGATGAACAGAAATTGTGCGCAACTTTGCAGCTGCCATGTCGGCGCGAAACCTCAGCGGCCGAGCATCATCGCGGCGCGCGCCGCAATGATCCTGGCGTACAGCTTGATGGGGAAACCCCGATGGCTCGGCAAATCGCGCGGCAGCGGAGAGTCCGCCTGCCGGTGCCGGGTCTGGATCCTCATTTCCAGCCGCGGCAGATCGCCTTCGAAGCGGGCGCGGTAGGCCGAAACCCAGAAACCGGGCGCGTATTTCAGGAACATCGCGGAGTTGCAGCACGATGCCACCACCCTTCGGGTGGGGGCGGCTTCGCTGAGCTTGCAGTCCGCCAGCAGTTCCTCGCCGGCCGTACAGCTGAAGCGGTCGTCGCGATAGGTCAATAGCGCCGTGCCGCCGTCGGCCTCGCGGAAGCCGGCGGCATCGGGAAGCGCCTCGATGCGGCGCGCGGCTTCCTGGCAGTCGTCGCAATAGCAGACCAGGCTGATGATGGGCGCGCCGGTGGCCCGGCATCGGACACGTCCGCAGGCGCAGGAAGAGGTTCTGGTCGGTGCAACCGTTCGGGTCATTGCCTGATCCTACGGGTTTCGGTTGGCGTTCTCAATTGCGCGATGCCGGCTTGCTGCAAGGATATGTCGGTAGCGTTCGCCGTTGCGAGGAGCTTCAGCGACCAGGCAACCCATGATGGCTATTGCTTCGCTCCGCACCTTGCAACCGGGCGCCGCCGCGCCGGCGAGATCATGACTGCTGCTGGCGGACATTGAACCGGAGCGGGTTCCATGAAGCGGCGCGCTGCGGTGTTCGTGCAACACTTTGCCAATATTCGTTGCAAGGTGCACGGTCATGCTGACGGCTGTCCTGTCGGCCGCTAAGACACGCGCAGTGCGTGTCATTGTGGAGCCGATGTGCGTCATGCGAGACTGAACCTGCTGGTCGCCATTGCCGTCGGCGCGGTACTTGGAATCGGCCCGGCGTTGGCCGCCGATCTGCCCGCCGCCGTCTACACCAAGGCGCCTGCGGCGATCCCCGTCACCGGCTGGACCGGCTGCTACCTCGGCGGCAACATCGGCGCCGGCTGGCAGCGGACGGCGGTGACCGACGCCGAGCCCGGCACGCCTCCGCCGCTCGATGCCGGCGCCGACACCGGAACCGGCGTGGCTGGCGGCGGCCAGCTCGGCTGCGACTATCAGTTTGCCTCGAGCTGGGTGGTCGGCGTCCAGGGCCTGTTCGACGGCGCCAGCGTCTATGGCAACCATTTCGCCTCGGTGGCCTATGCCGGCGACGCCAGCGAAAGCCTTTCGAGCCGCACCGACTGGTTCGGCACGCTGACGGCGCGGCCCGGCTACGCGGTCATGCCGCAGGCCCTGCTCTATGTGAAGGGCGGCGCGGCCTTTGCCCACACCAGCTATACCGACGTCGATCCGAGCGGGCTGGTCAATCCGCCCTATGCGGGACAGGCGAGCGGCGTCCGCACCGGCTGGACCGCCGGCGCCGGCGGCGAATACAAATTGAGCCCGGACTGGTCGGTGTTCGCCGAATACGATTATGCCGGTTTCGGCAGCACGGTTTACGGCTTCACCTATAATTGCGGCGCCGCCTGCGGTTTCGCCGATCCCTATCATTATTCGGAGCGGCAGAACCTGCAGACGGTCCTGGTCGGCCTGAACTACCGCTTCAACGTGGGCAGCGCTCCGGTCGTCGCGCGGTACTGATCGGTCGACGGCGGCATTTTCGGCGGCGGATCTTCAAGCCGACCCGCGACGCGGCCAACCGCCCGTCGTGGCGGGGGCTTGTCCAGAGCATGGCGGCTCTGAGTTGAAATGGCGTGCGCTTCTGCTCTCCCCTCCCCCTTGCGGGGAGGGGTCGGGGGGTGGGGGTCCGCGAGCAGTGCAATCGAATTGGATACGATGCACCACCGCCAACGGCATTTCACGCGCAGCATGCGCGCCCTCTGACGGGGCGCTCCAAGCACGATCAGTATTTTGCCCGAGAGTTTGCTGGACGAGATTCGCACCGCGTTGACCCCCGCCCCCGCCTCCCCTTTGCGGGGAGGGGAGAAGAAAGCGCCGCGCTAGGTATCGTTGCCGCGCGTTTCCGGCGCGAGCAGGACGGCGATCAGGGTCACCCCGCACATGCCCATCACCAGCAGCGCGACCGGAGTCGCGCTGGCATAGCTGGCGATCAGCGCGGTCGCGATCAGCGGAATCACGCCGCCGATGATGGCTCCGAACTCGCGCGCGCCGGCCACGCCGCTGTAGCGCACGTTGGCCTGGAACAGTTCGGAAAAGAACGCCGGCTGGCTGCCTGCCAATGCGGAGTAGATGCAGCCGCCGAGCAGGGTGATGCCGAACCACACCGCCCAGACGTTGCCGCTGTCCATCATCCAGAAATAGGGCACCATCACCACGGCCGCGGCAAGCGCGCCGCCGCCATACACGGCACGGCGGCCGATGCGGTCCGACAGCGCCCCGAACATCGGGATGAAGATCACCTGGGCCGCGGCGGCCAGAAACACCGCGACCAGGCCGACGTCGCTGGGCAGGCCATGCAGCTTGAGATAGCCGAGGGTGAAGACCACCGGAATGTAGAGAACGGCGTTGTCCGCGAACCGCATGCCGACCACCAGCAGCAGGCTCTTCATCTGCGTCCGGCAGACCTCGGCCAGCGGCGAGCGGGCGATTTTCTTCTCGGCCTGGATCTGTTCGAACACCGGCGACTCGCCGATCCGGACCCGGATCCAGAGGCCGACCAGAAGAACCACCGAACTCATCAGGAACGGGATCCGCCAGCCCCAGGACATGAACTGGGCCGCGGGAAGTTTCTGCGCCAGCCAGAAAATGCCGACCGCGGCGGCGAGCCCGATCGCGACGCCGATCTGCGACCAGCTTCCATAGAAGCCGCGGCGGTCTTTCGGAGAGAACTCGACGGCCAGGATCGCCGCGCCGGCGAATTCGGCGCCGGCGCCGAAGCCCTGGATCAGGCGCAGCACCAGCAGCAGCACGGGGGCGAGGTTGCCGATCTCGCCATAGGTCGGCAGCAGTCCGATCAAGGTGGTGGTGATGCCCATGACCATCAGGGTGGTGACGAGAATCGCCTTGCGGCCGAGCTTGTCGCCGAGATGACCGAATACGGCGCCGCCGATCGGCCGGACCGCGAAGCCGAGCGCGTAGGTCGCGAACGCCGCGAGCGTGCCGACGGTGGGGCTGGCCTTCGAAAAGAACAGCGGCGCGAAAACCAGCGCGGCCGCGGTGCCGTAGACGAAGAAGTCGTACCACTCGATGATGGTGCCGATCATGCTCGCGGCAACGACCAGCCGGATGCGGCGCGCATTTTCGCCGCTGGCGGCCTGCGCCGCCTGCAGCGCGGCCGTCGAACTTTCGTTGAGCGTGATGTTGGTCATTTTTTCCCCCCGAGGTCCCGCGTTATTCCTGCGGCTTGACCTGTGCAATCCCTGTAGTATATTACAAGGATGCCATTAACACAACAGCCCGCGCAACTGCGCGTCGAACAGGCCGGCGACATCGCCGTGCTGACCATTGACCGGCCGGCGCGGCGCAACGCGCTGGGGCAGCAGGTGATCGAGGAGCTCTTCGCGGCGCTGGATCGCGCCGACCGCGACGGCGCGACGCGCGTGATCGTGCTGACCGGCTCTGCCCCGGGCTTCTGCGCCGGCAGCGATCTCAAGGAACTGGCGGGGACCGACCTTGCGGGCATGGGCGCGCATGAGGCGCGCACCGCGGTGCTGGCGCGCTCGATCGCGCTCATGAACAAGCCGGTGGTGGGCGGCATCGCCGGCTTCGCGCTCGGCGGCGGTTGCGTGCTGGCGGCCTGCTGCGACGTCGTGGTGTCGGAGCCGTCGGCGCGCTGGCATCTGCCGGAGGTGGCGATCGGCTGGATCCCGCCCTGGGGCATCCAGGCGCTGGTGGCGCGGGTCGGCCCGGTCGCGGCGCGCCGGCTGGTGTGGGGCGCCGAGCCGTTCGACGGCCGCGAGGCGCACCGGCTGGGGATTGCGGATTATCTCGCCGAGCCGGATGAAACCGCGCGCGACGCCGCGCTTCGCGTGGCAGCCCGGCTGGCGGCGCTGCCGTCCCAGGCGGTGGCGTCGACCAAGCAGTTCTTCGCGCCGCTGGTGTCCGGCCACGGCGAGAGCCTCGATGCCTGGGCCAATCGCCTTTTCCTCGCCGACTGCAGCCATCCCGCCGCGAAGGCGACCCTCAACCGCTTTGGAGTGCGCCTGTGAACAAGCGTATCAGCGCGACGGAGGCCGCAAGGCTGGTCAAGTCCGGCGACACCGTCGCCAGCGTCGGCGTGATCGGATGGGTCACGCCGGATGCGCTGCTGCGCGGCGTCGCCGACCGCTTCCGCCGCGAGTCCGAGCCGCGCGACCTGACGTTCTATTTCCCGTGCGGAACCGGCGATTCGATCGACATCCGCGGCATGGATCATGTCGCCATCGAAGGGCTGATGAAACGCATCATTTCCGGCTCCTACGTCAATCCGCTGCACCCGACCCGGCGCACCCGTCCGGAGCTGATGCGGCTGATCCGGGAAAACCGCATCGAGGCCTATAGCTGGCCGATCGGCGCCAGCATGCAATGGCTTCGCGAGGTGGCGCGCAAGGGACCGGGTCTTTTGACGGAGATCGGCCTCGGAACCTATGCCGATCCCCGCCAGCAGGGCGGCAAGTTCACGTCCCTGGCCAGGCAGGACCTGATCGAGCTGATCGAGTTTCGCGGCAAGCCGTATCTGTTCTATCCGGCCTTCCCGCTGAATGTCGGCTTCATCCGGGCGTCGTCGGCGGATTCTGCCGGCAATCTCTCCTACGAGGACGAGACCCTGATTTCGTCCAACGTCGCGCTGGCGCTCGCGGTCAAGGCCTCCGGCGGCATCGTGATCGCGCAGGTCCGCCACGAAGTGCCCCGCTATTCGCGACCCGCGCATCATGTCCGCATCCCCGCCGCGCTGGTCGACCATTATGTGGTGGAGGCCGAGCAGATGTCGGGCACCGATATCAGGTCGGACCGCGCCTATCTCGGCGGCTCGGCGCCCGACCTGCGCTCCCTGCCGCGGCTGCCGCTGGGGCCGGACAAGATCATTGCCCGGCGCGCCTCCTGCGAAGTGCGGCCGGGCCGCACCAGCATTTTCGGCTTCGGCGCCTCTTCCGACGTGCCGCTGGTGATGGCCGAGGCCGGCCTGTTCGACGGCGGCCGCATCGACGACTACCAGTTCACGACGGAACACGGCCCGTTCGGCGGCATCGTCATGAGCGGCTGGCAGTTCTCCGCCAACATCGGCCCCGAAGCGCTGCTCGACGGCGTGCAGCAGCTCGACTTCATTGACGGCGGCAACTGCCCGTTTGCCGCTCTGGCCTTCGCGCAGTTCGACCGCGAGGGCAACGTCAATGTCAGCCGCTTCGGTTCGAGCAATCCCGGCGCCGGCGGATTCATCGACATCGCGCAGAACGCCAGGGACCTGGTCTTCACCGGAACCTTCACCACCTCCGGCCTCGCCGTCGGCATTGGCGACGGCGGGCTGCAGATCGTCAAGGAGGGCGCGGTGCAGAAATTCGTCGATCGCGTCGAGCAGATCACCTATCCGGTGAGAAAGGGCGTCGTCGAGCGCGGCCAGACCGCGCTGATCGTGACCGAGCGCGCCGTTTTCCGGGTCATGGCGGAGGGATTGATGCTGGCCGAAGTGGCCAAGGGGATCGACGTCCGGCGGGACGTTCTCGACCAGATGGCGTTTGCGCCGGCCCGCATCGCCGATCCGCTGCCTTTGATGGACGCCTCGCTGTTTGCGGAGTCCACACCGGCCGCGTTATCAGGCACGACGGCACCGGAGATTTTGGGATCGGCCTGACCACGGCCGGTTCCCGTCCCATCAGCGAGCAGGGAGCGCGCCTTTGTCCATCCTTCTGGATTGCCGGTCCGAACTCAGGCTCGACTGCGACGTGCTCGTGGTCGGCGGCGGCGCGGCCGGTGTCGCGGCGGCCGTCGTCGCGGCGCGCCGCGGCGCGCGGGTCGTGCTGGTCGAGCGCTACGGGTTCTGCGGCGGCGGGGCGGTGGCCGGCCTGTCCGGCACGGTCTGCGGCATGTATGCGGCGACCGACGACGCGAGTGCGCCGCCGCGGCAGATGGTGCACGGCTTTCTCGATGAATTCGTCGCCGCGCTGGAGCGGCGCGGCGGCCTGGCGCCGCCGGTGCGCTACGGCAAGACCTTCACCCGGGTGCACGATCCCTTGGTCTGGCGCGAGGCGGCCGATGCGCTGCTGGCGGAAGCCGGGGTCCAGGTGTTGCTGCACACCACCGTATTCGGCGCGCTGGTCGAAGGCGGCGAAAAGGTCGAGGGGGTCGTCGCCTACACCAAGGAGGGGCGCATCACCATCTCGGCCAGGGTCACCATCGACGCCAGCGGCGACGCCGACATCGTCGCCATGGCCGGCTTTCCGTCCTTCATCGGGCAGGACGGGCATGTGCAGAATCCGACCATGATCTTCCGGCTGCTCGGTGTCGATGTCGGCCGCTTTGTCGCCGAATACGGCACCGACACCATCATGGGCGAGGCGGTCTCCGAGCTCATTCGCAGGCAGGGCGCCGGCAACGAATACCGGCTGCCCCGCGCCAAGATCTGGCTGTTCCCGACCACGCGCCCCGGCGAATTGCTGTGCAACTGCACGCGGGTGATCGGCGCCGACGGCCGCGAACTGAACCCGCTACAGGCCCGTGACTTCACCGAGGCGGAGATCGAGGGACGCAAGCAGGTCCGCGAATATGCCCGGTTTTTCCGCGACAAGCTGGCCGGCTGCGAGCACAGCTTCGTCAACGATACCGGCGTGCAGGTGGGGGTGCGGCAGACCCGGCAGGGGCTGGGCACCCATCTGTTGCGCAACGACGACGTGCTTGCGGGCAGGAAATTCAGCGACGGCATCGCCCGCTCGCCATGGCCGATCGAGCTCCATGCCGGCGCCAAGCCGCGGGTGGAATGGCTGCTTGATGACTTTTACGAAATCCCTTACGGATGCTTCGTGCCGCTACGCGGCGAGGGCCTGCTGACGGCCGGCCGATGCCTGTCGGCCGAGCACGAAGCCGTCGCCTCGGCGCGGGTAACCGCCCAGTGTTTCAGCTATGGCCACGCCATCGGCGCCGCCGCGGCGATCTGCGCACTGGAAGGCCTGGCGCCGCGCCGCATCGATGGAACAGCTATTCGCGCCGAACTGAACCGCGAGGGGGCGCAATTGGAGTGAACGGATTGGAGCCGCGACGTTTGCGACCTAAGGCCAGGGCGGTTGAACCGCCGGCCACGGATTTCGAATCGTTGCTCGCCCCGCCGCCGGCCGGCGTGCCGCCGAGCCTCGGCGACCAGGCCTACAAGGCGCTGGAAGAACTGCTGGTGACGGCCAAGCTGGCGCCGGGCAGCATCTGGTCGGAGCCCACCCTGAGCGCGCTGACCGGATTCGGGCGCAGCCCGATACGCGAAGCGCTGCAGCGGCTGACCTTCGACCACCTGGTGGTCCCGTTGCGCCGGCACGGATTCCGCATCACCGAAGTTCAGGTCGAGGAGCAGCTGCTGGTGCTCGAGGCGCGCCGCGAGCTCGAGCGCCTGGTCTCGGTGTTTGCCACCCGGCGCGCCAGCGGCTCCGAGCGCGAGATCCATTTCGAGGTCGCCAAGCGGCTGCGCCGCGCCGGCCGCGACCGCGACGCGCTGCTTTACCTGAGGCTTCATTTCGCGCTGAAGCGGTTCACCGCCGCCAGCGCCCGCAATCCGTTCATCGCCTCGGCGCTGTCGCCGCTGCATGCGCTGTCGCGCCGCTTCTTCTACGTCCACCGCGACCGCTTCGGCGACCTCACCGAGGTCGCCGGCCTGCATGCCGACCTGGCCGAGTCGATCGGCCGCGGCGACGAGGAATCGGCCGCGGCCTGCTGCGATGCCATGACCGGCTATGCGGTCGATTTCACGCGCCGCATCGTCCTGGGGTGAACGGGTAGGGGTTTTACGTGGGCGGATCGTAGTCCTGCCGCTTGCTCCCCCCGTGCGGCTTTCAACAGTGAACCTCCTCCGAATTGATGGACACCTGCAGCAGGCTCGGAGCCGGGAGGTGAACGCGACGGAGGTGGTGACCGCCGGCTCGCAGGAACTGCGATTGCATCGATGACGGGCACGACGGCCCGATGGCCCTCGACGGACCTGCGTCGGGCCGACGTTCTTCGGATTAAATCGTGATGCGTTTGGGTTGATGCGGCACCCACATCGTGCCCCGGCTCTGCGGCGCAGCGTGAAAGACGCTGCACCGCGTCCGGGACACCAGCGCTCCGAGTCTGGTCCTCGCGGCAGTTGACGATCGCCGCTACGCATCAACTCAAACTCATCGAGCTCTATAGGAGTGGCTCTGGTTCGATGCGGCATCTCTCTGTGCGAGTTCTGCCAGGAACCTGGCCAGAGGATGCGTTCCGACGAACTCCCAAAAATCAATGTCGGTTTGCCGGAGTACAGCGGTGGAGAAATCCCATGCAATCTGCGCAAGATGTTCATTTCTGACCGGCGTATCTCCTTCATCTGGGATTGGCCGTCTCGGGTGGCGTGTGATCGACGTGAAACCGAAGTCAAGGCCGAAGCCCTGGTCCGAAGGTCCAATGGTCAGTGCATGTTTTCCTTCGTCGATAACCATTTCGGACTTTCGGTTCGGCCGTCGGGGTATGTCGCGAACCGCCTGAGACATGACATGCCGTTCCTGGCCGGGACAAAAATAGATGTTCTCTTCCGCATTCAGCCATTGAAGCGTGTTCAAGAGAACAACATCCCTTGTGGTTCGTATCGGAACAACCTGACCATGCCCCCGAGAACCGACCTTGTAGGTGGTGCGATCGTAAAGCAGCAGCAGGTGGTTGGGAGAAATCGGAAAAAATATCTGGAGACCTTGCAACGACCAGCCTAGCCGGTCGAATCTCATGTTCTGTTCCCAGTATTGATTGCGCAGCACCACCGGATTGTCGGAGATGACGAACTTTACCGGCGTGTCGGCGAGCAGGACGCTTAGCCCGAGATCATACAATACGGGGGTGAGCGACAGTGCAGACAGGATGGTTCCGCGGACGCCGTTTTCCAGCGTTGCGATCAGCAAACCGGGCGGCAAGCCCTTTTCCAAGGATTTGGCATTTACATAGTGTTGCACGAATTCCTGAGCCTGGGCTTCGGCGTGGCTGGTGCGTGCTCTTTGCAGCGCCGTGTACCTCACCAGTGGATAAAACTGTGCGGAAGAAATCTGATCGCCGGGTGCGACCGAATCGATCAGTGGCCTGAGCACGTTTTGCGTATTGGCCTCTATGGCGCCCAGCGCACGTTCGATCTTGGGGTCCTTGCCGTGAAAATAATTCCTGTAACACTGATCGCCGATGCTGGCCCTCGGAACATGAAGGCGCCTGGCGATGTTGAACATATTGATGCTTCTGCCATCCGCTGAAAAATTACGGAGCAGAAGCCTGGGCACGTAATGGTGTCGCTTAACCTTGGTCATCAGTCGTCAAAAGTCCACCAATTCGCAGTTTCCGGGCCTCACTGCAGATCCGTCAACAGCGCCCTGGAATTTTCCTGCAGACGTTTCAACGCCGGAACCAGAACCACGAGTGCCTGCCTGGCCTTGTCCGGATCCACCTTCGCCTGGGTTTTCCTGATGTTGACCGCGCCGAATTCGTCATTGAGACTGTGGAAGTCGGCGTCGATCGTCCTGATCGCGTCATAGGTGGCTGACAATTCCGACATCTTCGGCTTGCCCCAATAGCGGCCGATCCACGAGAGATAGACATACTCCTTCTTTCTCAGATCGGTGATGGACGCATTGTACTCGTCGAGGAGCGGCGTCATCGCCTCGGCCTCGGTCCAGCCCTTGTCGAGATATTCGACGACAAGTTCGGCATCGAAGTCGAACGCGCTCAGGCTTACCGCGAGCTCGTTGTAATACTGCGACCGGAAATCCGCGCTGTTGGCCGCGACCTTGACGTACTCCGTGATCTTCGCCGAGAAGATCGCCAGAATCGAAATGACGAGCCCGACGAACCAGGTGGCGGCCTGCCCCTTGAGCGAGTCGAGCAGGAAAGTTCGCGACGCCGTGTCGGGTTTTGTCGCGGATGAGGTCGCCGCCGCATGATCCTGCTGATCTGACATTGTGTCCCCTCGTCAGAAACGCTCGGTAGCTTGACTCACGCGGTTTCCGTCGCCGGGCAATCGGACCCCGGCTGGAATCATCGACAAGGTCGCATGTGCTCCGACCGGCTCGGTTGCGTCCGATCGCTTCTCCGCTGGAAAATACTTCTCCACCAGCGGAAAAATCTGGAGCCATTTTTCGAATTTCTCGGCGCCGGTCATGTCCGTCGCCGATTTCAGGAAGTTGCAGGCCGGACCAAGCAGGTTCTGCGCGATCGCCACCTTGTCGGCGTTGCCGTATTTCGAGAACAGGTCGACGACCGTCGTTTCGAAGTGTCCTTTCAGATCGGCCGATCCGAGCCTGATCAGCGTCTGGGCCTGTCCGTTCAGGTCGCCCTTGACGTTGTTCGCAACCTGCATCGTAGGCTCGGGGCATTTGAAGTCCTCCGCGGCGGCCATGGAGACCGGCAGGACGACCCAGGCCAGAATGATCAGCGCCATCTTCATCCGCTACGCTCCTGTCATCGGTTCGGCCCGCCTATGCAACATCGCGAAAAATATCCATGCCCGTCGCTCAGCGCTGCAAGACGAAGCTGCCTCTGTTTGGCCCCGCCACCCAGTGTCCTGAAATCTCGCGCATGTCCGAAGAGACGACGCCTTCGTAGACCACGGTGTGGGTGGCCCCGGCCGTGCCGTCATAGGTTTTCCTGATCCGGATGGTCTGTCCCGGCGTCAGCGTGTTGGTCGGGCACTCGAGATAAGAGAAAAGTCTCTCCGAAGTCTGGTCGCCGAAGGTGTTGTTTTCGTCGCCGCGGCCCCGACATCCGATTGCGTCGAAGGTGAACGTAAACGGCTTGACCGCCCGGCCGTCCGAATAAAAGATCTTGCCGTTCCAGAGGCCTGCAATGGTCCCGACCGATTGGCCGCCGTTCCGGGGGCGCTCGTCATGAAAGTATTTTTCAACCAGCGGCGCTATCTGCAGCCACCTTTCGTATTTCTGCTCGTCCGGAATGTTGGCCGCCTTGAGGAAGTCGCATGCCGGCCAAGAAAGTTTTGCGCAATCGCGACGCGATCGGAATTCTGGTACTTCGAGAACAGATCGACCACGGTCGACTCGAACCTTCCCTTGACGGCGGCAGTCCCTGATCCAATCAAGGCCTGAGCCTGGCCATCGAGGTCGGCCTGGACGTCATTGGCCACCTGTTCGGTCGGTGCCGGACATTTGAAGTCGTAGGCCGAGGCCGCCGTCGATCCGGGCAGCGCAAGCAGGACGACAGCGATGCGAAGCCGGGCCCGGATCAAAGCCAACCACTGGGAGTCCTCCCCGATCGCAGATAGCGCATCTGGGGATTGATTAGGAAGAAGCTTGAATCTGCAGGCAACGACGCCGGGTGCCGGTGGCACGGATCAGGCGCGCGGAGTGTTTTCCAATATTTTCAATTACTTGGTATTGCCCGCTCTTCCCGCGCGCAGGAACCGCGCAGGGAAAGTGCTGGCGGGCTTCGATCGACGCAATTAGATCCGGCTGAGCCCGTCTAGCTGCTTCAGCGGGATGCCGGCCATCGTTCAGACCAGCGCCTCGAAATTCCAGCGCAAGTTTCGCGAGCTTCGCCATCAGGCGCAGGGCGAGGCGCCGGAATTTACGCGCCACGGCCGGCGGGAATTCGTGCTGATGTCGGCCGCGCATGATGACTGGCTGACGGCGGCTGCCAGGCGCAGCTACCGAAGCGCCGGTGCGATGGAGGTGGTGATCGAGGCCGTCGAACGGGCCAAGATGGAGCCTGAACATGCCGTGCTCGACGAGTTGCTCAAGTGAGCCGGCCGAGTGGGTGTTCTGAGCCCCCAGCGTGCTCTGCGCGCGCCCATCGGGCTTGGCATCGAAGTCCGAAAATGATATATGGCAATGATATCATATCAAGGGTGAAAGCCATGCGAACCCTGGTCGACGTCGGCGATAGCCAGCTCCAGGAGTTCGACCAATTCTGAAGAGGAGAAGCGGTCTCGTGCCGCACTGATCCGGGAGGCGATCGATGACTTTCTCGCCAGGCGCCGCAGCCAGCACCAAGGCGACGCGTTCGGACTTTGGGGCAGGCACAAGATCGACGGATTGGCCTACCAGGAGAAGGTGCGCAACGAATGGTGAAGGCGCTGTTCGACACCAACATTCTGGTCGACTACCTCAATGCGGTACCCAAGGCGCGCAGCGAACTGCAACGCTATACGGAAAAGGCGATCAGCATCATCACCTGGATGGAGGTGATGGTCGGAGCCGGTGGCGATCTCGAAGCTCCAACGCGCAACTTTCTGAACAGTTTTGAGGTCATCGCCGTCGACCGACAGATTGCCGAGCGCGCCGTCGGCCTGCGCCGCGGTCATCGGATCAAACTGCCCGATGCGGTGATCTGGGCCACGGCACAGGCCCATGCCATGCTTCTGGTGACGCGCAACACCAGGGATTTCCCGAACGACGATCCGGCGTCCGCGCACCGTACCGGCTTTGAGGATCAGGAGCGGCAGGCACGCGATGGCGAAGGCCGTAAGCGAAGCTTGCAGGTATTTCGACGATGCGGCTGTTGGCCAATCGCGAGGATGCGTCGGTCGAGTTAAGTGCACCGTAATCCCAAATAGACAATTAAATGCACTGTCACCGTAATCCCCTATAGTGACCTCAGGCCCTCCAATTTTGGAGCCATTGAGTCCAACAGCAGGAAACTTTGCGTTCTTCGCAGGCTTTCCCGCACAGACGCGCGGGATAACGCCGGACGGTAACTTTGCCACAGCTCCTTACTTTGCCATGACACCGATAACGAGCGTGACGGACCATCAGATTGCATGTCGTTTCGACCGCGAAAAAACAATCGACTTCAGCGGGAGCGGCTTACCGCCCCAGGGGTACGACGTCGGCGGTGTGAGCGGCGGGCCGCTGCTTATGCCGACCTTGGTTCGCGAAGGCCCGATTGAAGGGGTTGTCTGGCGCTTCGCCGGAGTAATTGTGGAAGCCGCGATGGGAGATATGTTCGAACAAGTCGTGGCTGTTCGCGCGTACTACATTCAGCCTGACGGCCGGATAGGATGATAAGCCTATTTTTTATCAACGCGCTCGGACATCGGGGGCGTGGCGATAGATGCCGTGTCTTCTTGCGCGGGGATCGTCACCGAAGGCCGAGACCCGGCATCCTGCTCGCGGGATCTGCGGGGCTCGGTGAGCGCAGCGAGTAGAGCCTGACCGGCGCAGCCGGACGCGCCATCTTGGCAGAAAATTAAACCAACTCCGATGGCTAGTCCGTCCGCTTGACGAACATGTTAAACCAATCAGCGTAATCACCGTCGTTTGGCATCAGACCGGCGTCTTTCGCTTTTGAAAAATCAGGCTTCGCAATTCGAGGCGCGCCTTTTCCAAATTGTTTTTTGAACGACGCCGCGAGTTGATCTCCATGTTCGCTCAACTCTTGACAAAGCTGAACGCCGAAGAAAATTCCGTCGTCAGTTTGCTTGTAGATAGCCTCCACCGAGTTCAGGATATTCCTGATTAACCTGCCCCCCGAACGAAAAGCCATAATACAATGCGAGCAACTGATTGTGCGGCAGCGAACTCCCCTTGAAGGATTCGATAAGGTCATTGCGCTTCTTTATTGCCACGTTCAATCCATCCATTGATTGAATGAGTGTCGTTACCAGCGCGATCGGTCGCCCATGTAACGACAATTTTTCGAATATCTGCGTCTGCAAAGTGGATAGGGGTAATGCTAAAGCAGGGAGCGTAAGGTAGTTCGCGTGAAATTCAACCACACCGGCCTGTCCCTGTTGCTGCTTGGCCATGGCTTCTCTGACCGACGCTTTTTGCTCTTCAAATTGCTCTTTGAGCGATTTGATATGCTGCTTCTTTGCTGAAAGCAGAGTGTTGCATATTCCAAAGGCAACCATTGTCGTCGCGTTTGTGACGCGAATTTCTCTAAGTAACTCCTCTTTGTTGCGGGTTTCTCCGCGATGAGTTGAGCGGCGCGGGCACCTGCAAATGCGGCTAAGAACGCGCCGACGATCGCTGTAAAAAAGGCAGAGTCAAGAAACTTCTCAACGCCAGGCCAGTAGGCATCAAACAAGGGGAGAACATTGGCGCTCAAGGCGTCAACTGTAGTCTGAAGCCATCCGCTCATGCGAGCCTCGCGAACCTAAATTGCGCAGGTTTTACCGTTCATTTCTCGCGCGGCCGCGAGGCGTTGTCAAAGCGGCAGGTGCAAGCCAAGGCTGGCCGGCCTGGGCTTGCGATCGGCAAGAGCCTGATCGAGCGCTCGCCACGGCGAGCGAAGCGTCGAGATACGGAGCCGAGGCCCGAGAAGCCAGCGGGAATGATGCCACAGAAGACGGGATCGACCTTGCCGACGACGATGCAGCCTGGGCCGGGATGACCAGGGTTTGCGGGGACTTGACGGTAGCGTTGCTCGAAAGCTCAAGCAAAACCACAACCGGCAAATTGTAAACATCCGGTGAGGACCGTATACGGGTCACTCGGCTCAAGCTGCCTGATCAACTTGCCGGTTGCCGGCACGCCAGTTCCACGGCAGCAGCTCGTCGAGCTGTTGAACCGGATGCTCGGCAATGCGTGCCAGCACGTCGGCGAGCCAGGCTTGCGGATCGACATCGTTCATCTTGGCGGTAACGATCAGGCTATACATAACGGCGGCGCGCTCGCCGCCGCGATCGAGCCGCAGAACAACCACGACTTGCGCCCCAAAGCGATGCCGCGCACGCCACGCTCCGCCGCGTTGTTCGACAGGCAGATGCGGCCGTCGTCGAGAAGCGGGTGAACGCGCTCCAGCGCTTGACATGTAGTCCATGGCCTTGGCGACGTCATTGCCGCGCGAGAGCTTGGCGCGCTGCGCTCGCATCCAGGCCTCCAGGTCAGTGACCAGCGGCACGCTGAGTTCCTGGCGGACCGCCTTGCGCCTTTCGGCGCTCTGACCGTTGATCGACCGCTCGATCTCGAACAGCGCGTCGATCCGGCGGACCGCTTCCAGCGCCAGCGGCAGTCACTGCCGGTTTCTTGCCCTGGGCTTTGCGGCGCGCGTTCTCGGCCAGATCCGCCATCACGAAGAACGGGCGCCGGGCGTGGACCCAACATGCCGCTTCCAGGATCGGTCCGGGCCCGCGGCCGGGCTCATAGAGCTTGCCATAGCCACTATAGGCATCGGCCTGAAGAAGCCGCTGTAGCCGGCCAGATGTGACTGGGGACGCTCGCCAGCCCGGTCGCGCGAGTAATAAAACACCGCACCGGGTGGTGCCTGACCGCCAAACGGCTTGTCGTCGCGCACATAGACCCAGATCCGGCCGGTGTCGGTCTTGCCTTTGGCCAGAACTGGCACCGTGGTGTCGTCGCCATGCAATCGTTCGGCGTCCAGCACGTGGGCTTCAAGGCGCCTGAACAAAGGCATCAGCGCTGCCGTGCAGCCGCCGACCTGGTCGGCCAGGGTCGACAGGCTGATCGGCACGCCCTCCTCGGCATAGCGTTCCGCCTGCCGGTTGAGCGGCTGATGCTGACCAAACTTCTCGAACAGCACCATCGCCAGCAGGCTCGGTCCCGCCCAGCCGCGGGCGATGACGTGGAACGGTGCCGGGGCCTGGCTGATCTTCTCGCAGTCACGACAAGTGAACTTCTCGCGGACGTGCTGGATCACCTTCCAGGATTTCGGGATCACCTCCAGCGTCTCGGTGACATCCTCGCCCAGCTTGGACAGCCGCGCGCCGCCGCAGCAGGCGCAGGCCACAGGTCCCGGCACCAGCGCCCTTTCGCGGGGCAGATGCGCCGGGAACGGTTGGCGCGACGGCCGCTTGCGGGTGAAGGTGGCCACGGTTGTTGTTCCGCCAGCGGCCTTCGCCACGGCCATTTCAGCCGCGAGTTCATCCTCCGTCGCCGATGCCTCGAGTTCTTCAAGCTGCATCTCCATCTGATCCAGGAGCCGCGCGGTCCGCTCCGAGCGCGGACCATAGCGGTCGCGGTTCAGCTTCTCGATCTGCAGCTTCAGATGAGCGATCATCGCCTGATCGTCGGACTGCTGGGCGCGAACGATCGCGACCTCGGCCCGTGCCGCAACCAACGCCGCTCTCAGCGCGTCAATGTCCTCAGGCAGCCCGGTATGGCTATCATCCATGCCCCGATGGAATTACAAATGCAGTGATTTGGCGTGCATTTTTTTAAAAACCGACGCCAGCTTCTCGCAAGTTATCCGGCGCTCTGCGGCCGCCACGTATGCTGCGGATTACGCCAGTCGATCGCCTCCAGCAAATAACTCTACTGGGGAGCCGTCAGCGCGACGACGCCATCCACCGTCACCGGCCAGACAAAGCGTCCACGGTCCAGACGCTTGGCGTAGAGCGACAATCCAATTCCGTCATGCCACAGTGCCTTGATCAACGAGCCGCCGCGGCCACGGAACACGAAGACATCTCCAGCGAACGGATCACGCCCCAGGCTTTCCTGCACCAATAATGACAAACCCTGCATGCCCTTGCGCATGTCGGTATAGCC
>CAVXYQ010000006.1:0-13379 GCA_963765855.1 uncultured Alphaproteobacteria bacterium
GTGCGGCAACGCATGTAGCTTACCGGTACTAATCGTTCGATTGGCTTGATTGCTCTCATTTTCAGTGTCCATGAGACACCGCTTGCTTCGTATCTTTGTCCTTCGCCGGCCTGGTGGTTCTAGCGAGGAGCTTGAACCCGATCCCATCCCGAACTCGGCCGTTAAACTCCTCAGCGCCAATGGTACTATGGCTCAAGCCCTGGGAGAGTAGGTCGCTGCCAGGCCTGCCAAGGACAAAGCAATTCCTCTTTACGTGTCATGATCAAAAAAACGCCGCTTCCCCTCGGGGAGGCGGCGTTTTTTTTGTGCCGGCTTTCCGGTCGCCGCGCGATTTTCCGCCATCATTGCCGGACAGCATGGCCAAGTTCATTGGCCATTCATTTCCAGAACCGTACCTAATCCACCCCGGAATTCCGTATCCGCCCCACAGCCCGAGGAGCTTCCCATGCGTGAGTTCGTTCGTCCTGTCGCCGCTGCGTTGAGCATCGCCTGCCTCGCAGCCTCGATGGCCATCCTGTCCGCCGGCGGCGCTTCGGCGCAGACCAAGCCGCAGATGGCGCCCGCCCAGGCCGCGCCGGAACAGCCTGCTCCGGTGAAGCAGATGCCGTTGACCGACAAGCAGGTCCAGGGCGTGCTGGCGGCGTCGCAGGAAATGGATGCCCTCAGCGAAAAGATCCCGGAGAACGGCAAGCCGGATGCCAAGCTTGCCGCGCAGCTCGACGCGGTGGCCAAGAAAAACGGTTTTGCCAGCTACGACGAATACAACAACGTCACCGACAACATCAGCCTGGTGTTCGCCGGCTTCGATTCGGCGACCAAGAAATATGTCGGCCCCGAAGCCGTCATCAAGGCGCAGATCGCCCAGGTCCAGGCCGACAAGAAAATGTCGCCCAAGGACAAGAAGGAGGCGCTCGCCGACCTCAACGACGCGCTGAAATCGCCGGCGCCGCCGGTCGAAAACAAGGGCAATATCGACCTCGTCGCCAAATATTACGACAAGCTCGCCGCCACCATGGGCGGCGATCAGCAATAAGCCTCGACTGTCGCAGGACGCGGCGCGGCGCTGTTCTCGCCGCGCCGGATCGAGGTTATTCCGCAGCCTGGCGGTGGCTGCGCGCCAGCCGCAGCAGTGCATCGTCATCAACCGTCTCGATTGGCGTGAAATCGCGGTGCGCGATGAATTCCGGCCGGGTCGGGCTGCGGATGTAGTTCGAGATTGCGTTCAGCGTCAGATAGACGATCTTGCGCGGATAGGGCGTTATGTTGCCGGCCGAGCCGTGCACCAGATTGCCATGGAACATCAGCATGCCGCCGGCCTTGCCGGTCGGCGCGACAATGCCGCCTTCCCGCACCAGGCGCGTCACGGTCTCCTCGTCCAGCGTCCACAGCGGGTAGGAGGTGGTTGCAAGATCATGCGCCGCCTTGAGGTCGCCGGCATTCTGGCTCCTCGGCACCAGCATCAGGGGGCCGTTGATCGGCATCACCTCGTCGAGAAAGATCGCGATGTTCATCGCCCGCGGTTCCGGCATGCCGTCGTCGCGCTTCCAGGTTCCGTAATCCTGGTGCCACTGCCAGACGTCGCCGGTGAAGGCCGATTTTGCGTTGATCTTGTACTGGTGCATGTAGACCGGCTCGCCGAAGATCTGCTGCACCGGCTCGATCATGCGCGGATGGGCACCGAGCAGCCCGAACGCCTCGTTGTAGAGATGGGCGGCAAAGGCGGTGCGCGGTGCGCCGCTTTTCTCGCGCCACACCTCCGGCCGGTCGGTGTCGTAGATGCCTTCCGCCTCGCGCGCCAGCAGCGCGACTTCCTCCGGGCTGAACAGCTCCGGCAGGAACAGCCAGCCCTCGCGGTTGAAGTCGTCGATCTGTGTCTGGGTCAACTTCATGATGGTTCCTCCTTTGGCTTTTTATATCCGCTCGTCCGGGCCCGGCGTCATGCGCCACGCCGGCCTGGCAATTCATGCCGCCTGGCCCGGCATCCTCAGCTTTGCTTCCGTCATTCGCCCCGCGGTCATCGCATGATGACGCGCCGAGGCCTCGGCGGCCGCCACCTTCCCTGACAGGATGTGCGCCGCGATGGCTTCGTGCTCGGCCCAGGCGCTGCGGCGATAATCCAGCTCGACCAGCACCACCGCCATCGAGCGGCGCATATGCGGCCATTGCGGGGCGATGATCTCACCGATCGCGGGATTGTCGGCCAGGCGGTAGATCGCGTCGTGGAAGTCCACGTCCAGGGTGATCAGCCGCGACAACGGCGTGGTCTGGTCGATCGCACGCCCGGCGCGCAACGCCGCCTCGAGGTCCGCGCGCCCGGAAGCGTCGGCCTTGCGCCTGATACGTCCGGCTGCGAGCTGGGCGGCCAGCGCGTCGATGGCGCCGCGCACCTCATAGAGCTGGCGGATGCGCAGGGGATCGAGCTGCGTTACCTGAAAGCCCTTGCGTCCGCTTTCGGCGACCAACCCCTGGCGGTGCAGCAGATGCAGCGCGTGACTGACCGGCTGGCGCGAGACGCCGAGCTTTTCCGCAAGCTCGCTCTGGCGGATGCGGTGCCCCGGCGGCAGCGTGAGGTCGGCGATGCCATCGAGGATCCGGGCATAGACCTGATCGATCAGATTGGGGGTCGGATTGAGCGGGATCACACGGGCGTCCGATTTTGGAATACGGAATTCCGAGCTCTGGAATTAGCGGGAGGGAGCCAGCCGGTCAAGGGGCGAGCTTTCTGCGCACGCCCATTTCGGTGAAATGCGCGGAGCTGGCTATATCCGGTCCGTCAGGGAGTCCGCGGGAGCCGTCTGCACGTCCTGGATCGCGCCCGCCGCGCGCGATACCGAGCTTTCAGCCCGCGGGTCGTACCCAGGCCGACAACCGCCAGCGGCCATGAACGCCGGCGACGCTGGGAACCGTCGCGGACCGTCGCTGCGGGTCAGTTCCGCCTGCCGAGTTCGATCAGAATCCGGGTCATCAGATAAAGCCGCGGCACGATCGAGCCGGTGTCGATATATTCGTCGCGTGCGTGATAGCCGAAGCCGGCGAGGCCAAAGCTCTCAACCACCGCGGCCTTGCCGCTGCGGTTGGCGAAGCCGGCGTCGGTGGCACCACCGGTCATCTCGACAATATCGAGCCGGCGGTCGATCTCGGCGTAGATCGCCTGCCCCTGGCGCGCCAATGCGCGGCCGGCGTCGCTGGCGACAAAGGCCGGCCGGCCGGCTTGGATCGTCACGATGGTCTCGGTATCCGGGATCAGCTTGTCCTTCACCTTCTCGTCGAGCGCGGCCTGCAGCTTTTGCACCCCGTCTGCCACGGTGACGCGAATGTCCGCGCCGGCCACGGCCCTGTCGGGAATCTGGTTGCGCACCGTGCCAGCCTGCGCGGTGGTCCAGTTCAGCTGCGTGCCTGGAATCGCTTTTGCGACATCGCGGGTCTGCAGGATCTGATGCGCGAGTTCGACCAGCGCGTTGCGCCCAAGCTGGGGCGCGGCGCCGGCGTGGGCGGCGCGTCCCCTTACTTCGATGGTTCCGGTCGCCGTGCCGCTGGCGCCGAGCAACAGCGAGTCATGCGCGGCGGCGGGCGCCGCCGCGGTCGGTTCGCAGGACAGCACCACATCGTGCTGGTCTGCCAAAGCAGAAATGAATTCGCCGGAACCGATCGAGCCGACCTCTTCGTCGGGGTTGAATGACACCGTCAGCCTGGCGTAATCGCGCCAGCCGGATTCCTGCAAAATCTTCAGCGCATGCAGGATCACCGCTATTCCGCCCTTGTCGTCGGCAATGCCCGGTCCATAGATCCGATTGCCGTCGACATGATAGGGCTGGGTCACCAGCACGCCCTTCTGGTACACGGTGTCCATATGCGCGATCAGCATCAGCCGCTTGCTGCCGCTGCCATCGAAGGTTCCGATCACCATGTCGGCGCCGGCGCCGCGCGTGGTCTTGCGCCGCTCGGTACGGGCGCCCAGCGCCTTCAGCCGCGCTTCGGTGAAGTCGGCCATTCTCGCCAGGCCTGCGACGTCGCCGCTGCCGGATTCGATCATCACCATGTCATGCAGGGTCTCGATCAAGGCCGGCTGCGCCTGCTCCGCCGCGGCCTTCAGCTTCTCATCGGCGGCGGCGAACACGGCCGAGTTCGTGCAGACAAGGCCGAACAGGCTGATCGAAATCAAGCGTCGGATCGGCATCTTCATCAGGGGGTCCTTTTCCGGCAAGACTAACATCGGCGGTGAGGGTTGACCAACACCGGCATGGCACATTGCGACGCGCCACCCGGTGCGGTTGGGACCCGAACCGCCCAGGCACGGCCGGATCCGCAGGCGGAGCAAGAAGTCAGGGGCTGCCCAGAAATTCCAGCACGATCTCGCAGAATTTCTGCGGCGCCTGCTCGAACATCGGGTGCGTGGTGTTGGGAATCATCGCGGTCTTTGCATTTGCGACATGCGCCGCCAGCGTATGGAGCACCTGCGGCAGCGCGCCCCGCGTGTTGGCGCCGCCGATGAACAGCGTCGGCGTCCTGATCGCCTCGGCGTCGGCCCTGGAAAACGGCGGCCGTTTGTCCCTGACCTGGCCGATCAGCGTCATCGCATTGTCGCGCAGCAGCTGCTTCGGGGCCGCCGGCATCCGCGCCCAGGCCCCCGGTCCCTCCAGCGCGTCCATGAACAGCATCAACCCGGCGTCGATATCCCCGGAGGCGATGATCTCGGCCGAGGCCGCGATCCTCGCCGCCAGCGGCGAAGGCCCGGGACTGGCCGCGGGATCCAGCGTGGCATCCAGTTCCCCGCCGGGTTCGGCCAGGATCAGCCTGCGCAGCAGATCGGGGCGCCGCTGCGCGACCCGGAACGAAACATGCCCGCCGCGGGAATGCCCCATCAGATCCACCGGGCCGGCCTTCAACTGCTCGATGAAGCCGATCATGTCGGCGACATGCTGCGCGATCGAATAGGTATCGCCGACGCCGTCCCAGTGTGCGGGAAAAAAATGCCGCAGGGACACCGCGATCACCCGGTGTTTTTGCGTCAGCGGACCGAGCACCGCCGACCAGACCCGGAAGTCGCACAGCGAACCGTGAACGCAGACCAGCGGCGGACCTGCACCGACGTCGAGATAGGCCATGTCGGTGCCATTGACGTGAAGGGTCTGCATCGGGGGTCTCGTGAGCGACGGGGGTGCGAGGACGGCGGGCAGCATGCCATCATCCCATAGAATTCGCCGCCTGCCCATGGCCGGCCACCGCCGGTTTCAGGTGCAATCCAGACAGCGCCGGAGCCGCGGGGCCGAGCTGTTGACGCGCGCCGATTGCTTCGGAATTCGGGTGGATCGCAACAATCTCCAAGCCTAGATTTCGCCGATGCGTAAGTTATCGGCAGAAGACGCCGAGCGGCGAGCCAGGGCGCCACCGCAATTGGAGCCAGCGATGACCGGACCCGGTTTTGCAATCTTCGACACCGCGATCGGCGGCTGCGGCGTCGTGTGGGGCGACCGCGGCATCAGGGGCGTACAGCTGCCGATGGGCAGCGAGCACGGGACCCGTGTCCGCATCCGCCAGAGCCATGGCGAGCTCACCGAGGCCCCGCCGCCGGCCGACGTGCAAAACGCGATTGCCGGGATGGTCGAGCTGCTCTCAGGCAAGCCCAACGATCTTTCCGAGGTCGTGCTCGACCTCGACGGCGTCCCGCCATTCAATCGCGGCGTCTATGACATTGCCCGCAGCATTCCGCCCGGCAAGACGCTGACCTATGGCGATATCGCCAGACGGCTTGGTGGGGTCGCGCTGTCGCGCGATGTCGGCCAGGCGCTCGGGCGCAATCCCTGCCCGATCGTGGTGCCGTGCCACCGCGTGCTTGCCGCTGGAGGCAAGCCCGGCGGGTTCTCCGGCAATGGCGGCGTCGTCACCAAGCTCAGAATGCTGGCGATCGAAGGCGCGCTGGTCAACCACACGCCAAATCTGTTCGACTAAGTTCCGCTGAATGGGCTGCGTTCTGTCACCTCTCCCATAGCGAGAGGTCGGCGCGTAGCGCCGGGTGAGGGGTTACGGCCTGACGGTAGACCCCTCACCCGCTCGCGAGATGCTCGCGACCTCTCCCGATCGGAGAGGTGGACCGCACAGGCTGCAGGTACGACTTCAAATCCGGAGAATGAAGCCTAGCCGGCCGCCACGGGCTCGCAGGAAAATCCGTTGCCCAGGCGGCGGATTTTTCCCGTCGACGGCGAGGGGAAATGCGCGGTGCAGCACAGCGTGTCGCTGTCGCAATAGCGTTCCAGGAAATTGCGCCGCGTCACCGCGGCCTGCGCCTGGTCGACGTCGAATTTCGCCGACAGCTCGGGATAGCGCGTCTGCAGCGGCGTGTGCATCAGATCGCCGCTGACCACGGCGTCGTCCCTGCCGCGGCCGAAGCTGAACGCGACATGTCCCGGCGTGTGCCCCGGCGTCGGCTGGATGCGGACATGATCGCCGATCGCATGGTCATCGCCCACGATCTCGGCGCGCCCGGCCTCCACGATCGGCAACACGCTGTCGGCGTAGGGCGGCACCGGGCTTTTTCCGTGCTGTTCGGCCCAGTAGTCGAATTCGCGCCTGCCGAACACGTAGCGCGCGTTCGGAAATGTCGGCAGCCAGCGGCCGCCTTCGAGCCGGGTGTTCCATCCGACGTGATCGACATGCAGATGCGTGCACATCACGAAATCGATGTCGCCGACCGAAAAGCCGGAGGCCGAAAGCGCCCGCATATAGCTGTCGTCGGTCTTCATGTTCCATTTCGGGCGCAGCGGCCGCGGCTTGTCGTTGCCGATGCAGCTGTCGACCAGGATGGTGTGATGCGGCGTTTTCACGATGTAGGACTGGAAACACAGGATCAGTACATCGTCGGCATCGATGGCGCCGGCCTCCCGCATCCACGCCCGGTTCTCGCGCAGTACGTCAGGCGTCAGGCCGGGCAGCAGATCCAGCGCCGGCAGGAAGGTGGTCTCCTGCTCGACGATGCGGTGAATGGTGAGATCGCCGATGGCAAGCCTGAGACTCATGGATTGCTCCCTGGGCAACTTGCTGCAAACTAGGCCGGCGGCGGCAGCGACACCTTGACCGAAGGCCGTTCCAGCATCTTCGCGTGGAAGGCATCGAGCTTCGGATAGGCCTTGCGCCAGCCGCAATCGGGAAAGCGGAAATCGGCATAGCCGAGCACGCAGACCAGAGCGATCTGCGCGATATCGAGCGGCCGCGACAGCATCTCGGCCTGCTGCTCGAATCGTGCCATGCCGTTCCAGGCCCGGTTCCAGTGGTCATCCGACCACGCCGGCCATTGCAGGCCCTGCGGCCGCACCATCCGCTCGTAGCGGCATAGCAGCATCGAATCCAGCATGCCCTGCAGCAGCGAATGATCGGTCTTGACCTTCCAGCGCAGCGGGCCGGATGCCGGAATCAGTTTGCCGCCCCCGGCGAGTTCGTCGAGATATTCGACGATGACATAGGAATCCAGCACGACGTCGCCGTTGTCGAGGATCAGCACCGGCAGCTTTTTCAGCGGGTTGATATCATGCGAATACTGATCGTTGGGCTGGCCCGGCACCACCGTGGCCGAGATGAACTCAATCTTGTCGATCAGGCCGAGCTCGATCGCGGCAATGCGTACCTTGCGGGCAAATGGCGAGGCCGGGGAGAATGTGAGTTTCATATGGTGATCCTTGCTCAGGTCGAGAGAACTGCTGGTCATTGCCAGCGAAGCGAAGCAAGCCATCGCGCAGCAAAGCAGGACTGGATTGCATTGCTCCGCTCGCAATGACGGTCGCGCGCGCATGCGCGCGACCGGATGCTCATGCCGCGACGATTTCCTGCCGCTGCTCGCCGAGCCCCTCGATGCCGAGCGTGACCACGTCGCCGACATTGAGGAACTGCGGCGGCTTCATGCCGGTGCCGACGCCGGGCGGCGTACCGGTGGTGATGATGTCGCCGGGCAGCAAGGTCAGGAACTGCGACACGTAGGAAATGCACTTGGCGATGCTGAAGATCATGGTCGAGGTCGATCCGGTCTGGCAGCGCTTGCCGTTGACGTCGAGCCACAGTGACAGCTTCTGTACGTCGGGGATTTCGTCCTTGGTCACCAGCCAGGGGCCGAGCGGACCGAAGGTGTCGTGCGACTTGCCCTTGGTCCATTGCCCCAGACGTTCGATCTGGAAGTTGCGCTCGGAGACGTCATTGCAGACGCAATAGCCGGCGACATGATTGAGCGCATCGGCCTCGGAGACGTATTTGGCGCGGGTGCCGATGATGGCGGCGATTTCGACTTCCCAATCGAGCTTGGTCGAGCCGCGCGGCTTCTCGACGTTGTCATGGGGGCCGCTGAGCGCGGTGTTGGCTTTCAGGAAGAAGATCGGCTCGGCGGGAATCGGGTTTCCGGTTTCCTTGGCATGATCGACATAATTCAGTCCGATGGCGACGAATTTCGAAATGCCGGTGACCGGTGCGCCGATCCGCGGCTTGCCGTCGACGGCGGGCAGTTTGGCGGGATCGAGGGCGGCGAGCCTCGCCAACGACTCCGGCGCATAGGCCTCGCCATTGAGGTCCTTCACATGCGCGGACAGGTCGCGCAGCTGGCCCGATTTATCGATCAGGCCGGGCTTTTCCTGGCCCAGGGCCCCATAACGAACAAGCTTCATGTCTCATCACTCCCTGCTGTGGTGGTCGGTTTTCGTTGCTTGGATGCTTCTTGGAACAGGGCGCGGGGAAATTCAACTGCTGACTGCCCGCCGCATTGCAGGTCACCTGATCTTGAGGCGCGGCCCTGTTGGTCGTTCGCCCGCCCTAGACGATGAATCGGAAGGCGTCACCGTCCCGCCGGATCCGGCCGGCGTTGAAATGTCCGCCGATCACCAGCGTCGGCGTGTCGGCAAAGCGCGAGAACAATTCGCGCCGGGTAGCGGCGGACCGGACGGGATCGGAATCGGCGGTCGACGACCACTCCAGATGCGCCATCTGACACGGGTGATGGGCGACGTCGCCGGCGAGCAGCCCCTGTTCGCCGTCCGACTGGATGTGGAGGCTGATGTGGCCCGGACTATGACCCGGCGTCGGAATCAGGGTGATTTCATCGCACAGCCGGGAGTCGCTTTCGACCAGGTCGGCCTTGCCGGCATCGACGATCGGCCGCACCGAGTCGTTGAAAACCGCCGACTTGTCGGGCTCGTCGCTACGGTCGCGCCAGTGCTCGTATTCGGTCTTGCCGAACAGGTAGCGCGCCCGGCCGAAGGTCGGCACCCAGCGGCCGCCGACCAGCCGGGTGTTCCAGCCGACATGATCGACATGCAGATGGGTGCAGAACACGGTGTCGATGCTGTCGGGCGGAAAGCCGGCTGCCGTCAGGGTCTCGAGGAAGGCGCCCTTCCGGTTGTTCCAGGTCGGCACCGCGCGGCCCTCCTTGTCATTGCCGAGGCCGGTATCGACCACGATCCGGCGCGTCGGGGTCTCGACCACCAGGGCGTGGATCGACATTTTGAGCCGGCCTTCCTCGGTCGCAAAATGCGGAACGAGCCAGGGCAATTTCCGGATTTCCTCGTTGCTGGCCAGGGGCAGGATGAAACGGGTGCTGCCGACGGTCTCCAATTCGACGATCTTGGTGATTTTGACCTTGCCCACATTCCAGTGCATCCGGCGTTTCCCTCCCGTCGCGTTCGTCGGGGGCGAAAGATGCTGGTTTCCGCCGGCGCGCGCAATGGATCATCTTTCCTGCCTGCGCGTTGATGGGGCACGCAAACCGGGAGCGGAGCCTTGCCAGAATTAGCGATTTCGGCCGAAAAGGTCGGGTTTCTGATCGAGAAAACCCGTGAATTCGACGCCAAGGAAGCCTCGTCCGACCCGGACTCCGGCTCGAATGGCACCGACGACAATATGGTCGACGTGCTCGAGGATGATGGTCGCGATCCGGTGGTGGATGAGATCACCGGCTTCATCAATGCCATGACCGAGGACGAGCAGGTCGATCTCTTGGCCTTGATGCGCCTTGGGCGAGGCGACGGCACCATCGAGGAGTGGGACGAACTGCGGCGCGAGGCCGCCGCCGAAGGGCGCAACCGTACCGTGAGCGCCCTGCTCGGCGAACCCCTGATCAGCGATTACCTGGCCGAGGGGCTGGAGGCGTTCGGCTTGAGCTGGAGTGAGGATCGGATCACGCCGGTGTGATGATCAACTCGCGCAGTCGACGATGACGGTGCCGAGCTTGTCGCCTTTTTCGACTGCAAGGTGGGCCTGCGCCGTCTCCGGCAGCGCGAACCGCGCGGCGATGCTGTGGATGCGCGGCCCGGCCGCCAGCCATTTCGTGATATCGGCCTGCGCTGCTGCCAGCAAAGGCCTTGGCAGCGCAAACAGCACCAGCGCGCGAAGCGCGATGCATTTTTCCATCAGTTCCCGGACCGGAACGACCGGGCTGCGATTTCCGTTGCTGGCATAGACCGCAATCGTCGAATTGACCGCCATCAGCTTGGGGGTCGTGGCGATGTTGCCGCCGAAATCGACATCCACCACGCGGTCGACGCCGCGCTGTCCCGTGAACGCCATCACTTTGCCGACCACATCCTCGGTCCTGTAGTCAATGACGAGATCGGCGCCTCCGATGCGCGCCTGTTCCGCCTTGCGCGGCGAACTGACGGTCGCGATCACGCGGGCCCCGCCCCATTTCGCCAGTTGCACCGCATAGTGGCCGACCGCGCCGGCGCCGCCGGTGACCAGGACCGTCTGCCCGGCGATCGGTCCGTCGCCGAACAGGCAGCACCATGCGGTCATGCAGGGGATGCCGAGGGTGGCGCCGGCGGCGAACGAGACGTCGTCGGGCAACGGCGTCACCAGATGTTCGGCAAGCGCGATATATTCTGCCGCGGTGCCAAAGGCGCGGCCGTTGCGCTGGCCGTTATAGAGCCAGACCCGTTGACCGGCACCCAGCCGGCTGACGCCGTCGCCGGTCTGGTCGATGATGCCGGCGCCGTCGCTGTCGGGGATGACGCGGGGAAATTCCATCGCGCGATAGCTGCCGGCGCGGCGGCCGACATCGGCGGGATTGACCCCGGAGGCGTGCAGCCGGACCCGGACTTCGCCCGGGCCGGCTACCGGCGTCGGCATCTCGCCAAAGCTCAGCACATCGGCTGCAGCGCCGGTTCGCTCGTACCAGACCGCCTTCATGCTCAGAGCGTGCCCGGAAATGCGCCGCCATCGAGCAGGATGTTCTGGCCGGTGATGTAGCCCGCCTTTGCTCCGCACAGAAAGGCGCAGGCCTGGCCGAACTCTTCCGGATCGCCGAAGCGTCCGGCGGGATTGAGCCTGGCCCGTTCCGCCAGCAACTGGTCCACGGTGATGCCGCGCTTTTCGGCGTCCACTTGCGCGACCGGGCCGCGCAGCCGGTCGGTGTCGAACGGGCCGGGCAGCAGGCCGTTGATGGTGACATTGGCAATCACGGTCTTGCGCGAAAGGCCTGCGACAAAGCCGGTGAGGCCGGTGCGCGCGCCGTTGGACAATCCGAGCACCTCGATCGGCGCCTTCACCGCGGCGGAGGTGATGTTGACGATGCGGCCGAATTTGCGCCCCATCATGCCGTCCACCGTCGCCTTGATCAGTTCGATCGGCGTCAGCATGTTGGCATCGAGCGCCTTGATCCAGTCGTCGCGGGTCCAGTTGCGGAAATCGCCCGGCGGCGGCCCGCCGGCATTGTTGATCAGGATATCCGGATCCGGACAGGCTTTCAGCGCGGCCTCGCGGCCCGCCGGCGTGGTGATGTCGCCGACCACTTCCGTTACCTTGACGCCGGGGCTGGCCTTGCGGATTTCGGCCGCGGTTTTCGCCAGCGCCTCGGCGCCGCGCGCGGTCAGGGTGACATCGACGCCCTCGGCGGCCAGCGCCATCGCGCAGGCCCGCCCCAGGCCCTTGCTGGAGGCGCAGATGATGGCGCGGCGGCCTTTGATTCCAAGATCCACTGTTTCACTCCCATTCAAGTCAGGTGATTTGTGAGGGTCCGGTCATTGTAGCGAACCCGGGCGGCGCTGATAAGGCCGGAAGCGGCGCTCCGAAAACCGGTTTGCGATCCCCGGATTGGTCTGTATCAATCGCCGCGCGCCGGCTTATGAGGAGTTCGCGATGTCCGACCTGTTCGATGTCAGCCAGGAAACCATTCTTGTCACCGGCGCCTCGCAGGGGCTGGGGCGGCAGTTCGCGCGGGTGTTGTCGGCGCATGGCGCCGCGGTCGCGCTGGCGGCGCGCCAGACCGCCAAACTGAAAAGCCTCGAGGAAGAAATCCTTGGCCAGGGCGGCCGCGCCGTCGCCGTGCAGATGGATGTCACCGATACCGCCTCGATCGCCGGGGCGATCGACCGCGCCGAGGCCGCCCTCGGGCCGGTCAGCGTGCTGATCAACAATGCCGGCATTGCGGTGGAAAAACTCGCGGTCGACCAGACCGAGGGCGATTGGGATTCCGTCATCAACGCCAATCTCAAGGGCGCCTACTTCGCGGCGACCGAAATGGCGCGGCGGATGATCGCGCGCCGGCAGCAAGGCAACATCGTCAATATCGCCTCGGTGCTCGGCTTCGGGGTGATGAAGTTTCTCTCGCCCTATGCGATCTCCAAGGCAGGGATCATCCAGGCCACCAAGGTGATGGCGCTGGAACTGGCCGGCAACCGCATCCGGGTCAATGCGCTGGCGCCAGGCTACATCGATACCGAAATGAACCATGATTTCTGGTCGACGCCGTCGGGCGAAAAGCTGACCAAGCGGATACCGCAGCGCCGGGTCGGCGCCGAATCCGATCTCGACGGCGCGATTCTGCTGCTGGCGTCGAACGCCTCGCGCTACATGACCGGCAGCGTGATCACCGTGGATGGCGGCTTTTTGCTGGCGTGAACAGGCTTTAAAGGTCCGGGCGGGCGACCCATGGGGTCGCCGGAATTGGGACGTTTGGCAAAAGCCGGGCTCCATGGCGCCTCTTCCCGGGATTTTCAGCGATGGGTCAAGGAGATTTGCTGGCCGGAGGCGGGGCTTTTGCGCCACTTCCGGCAAGGGTCAGTGCGGCGGGCCCGGTTTGGCCGGTTTTGGCCGTCATAAAATACCGAAAAGATCGCTCGCAGCCCTTTCCAAAGCGGGCTCACATTGGTACATAGCGCTCGCACCCAGGGGCATCGGCCCGGGTCGCCTTCTCAGGAAGCCTCCGGACCGGATCGATCGGCGCCCTCGGGCGTTGGCCAATTTCGTGCCGGCATCGGTTTTTCGAAGGCGAAGCAATGGTTTATCGCGGGGTGGAGCAGCCCGGTAGCTCGTCAGGCTCATAACCTGAAGGTCATAGGTTCAAATCCTATCCCCGCAACCAAGATTTGATAGAAATATCAATGAATTAGCCCGCCTCTGGCGGGCTTTTTCAT
>CAVXYQ010000007.1:0-993812 GCA_963765855.1 uncultured Alphaproteobacteria bacterium
ATTAAGCGAACGCTAAGGCGGCCGGGCCGGCGGCCGAGGACCGCGCGCTGGCGCGACTTTCGCCGATGGCGCGACGGTTCATTCGATCCGGATGGTGAACATCGGGTTTCCAGCGCCGACCCGGTATGGTTTCGAAATGGTGGACGCGCCGGAGCGATGCATTCCGATGCATGAAATCCACGATCAATCGAAAATTTACACCGAATCAAATCAGTCGGACTTCTCGTCAAATTTTCCGAGATTTAAGCTCAATGCAAACACTTGCGATTTATCAACGACTGTTAGGCAAGAACTGATTGCGGACGATCAACCGCAACGGGATCATGAGAGACGGCCGGGGTCGCGAGATGTTTTTTCTGCTTCGCATGGCATTCTGGCTCGGGCTGGTGCTCGTGCTGCTGCCCAGGGACAAGACGCCCGAATCGGACAAGCTGCCGCAAGTAGGGGCATCGGAAGCGGTGTCGGCCGCGACCGCGGCGGTGTCGGACATGAGCCAATTCTGCAAGCGCCAGCCGGCGGCGTGTGAAGTGGGTGGCCAGGCCGCCACCGTGCTCGGACATCGCGCCCAGGAAGGCGCGCGCAAACTATACCAGATCATCACCGACAAGCGTTCGTCCGACCATACCGGCTCGATTGGCGGCATCGACAGCGCGGGACCTGAGAAGGTCGAAGCAGCCACACGCGACACCCTGAGGCCGGACGATCTGCAGGCAGAGTGGCAGCTTCCCCCGACGCCGTGACCGCCCGATCTGTCCGGAACAGTTTGGATTTTCCACCCGACAAACTCGCTTTCGATCACCTGGGGACCTATATATAACCGGGGATCGAGCGCGGGACATCATGACGATCGAGGAAATCAGGGATAATTTTGCGCTGCTGGACGATTGGGACGACCGCTACCGGTATGTCATCGAACTCGGCCGTATGCTGGATCCGATGCCGGAAGCCGAACATTCCTCGGCCAACAAGGTGCAAGGCTGCACCAGCCAGGTCTGGCTTGCAAAACAGCTCGACCGCGGCAATGCCGACGAGCCGGTGCTGAATTATCGGGGCGACAGCGACGCGCATATTGTGCGTGGACTGATCGCGATCCTGCTGACGCTCTATTCCGGCCATACGCCGCGGCAAATCCTGGCCACCGACGCCATCGCGCTGTTCGACGAACTGGGATTTGGCAAGCATCTGACGCCGCAGCGCTCCAACGGCCTGCGCGCGATGGTCGAGCGGATTCGCTCCGACGCCCGCGAGGCGCTTGCCGCCGCCTCCTGATTGCCCGCGCTATTTGCGCCGCCGCCGCTGCTGGCCGAGCCCCATTTTCTTGGCCAGTTGCGAACGGGCCACCGCGTAATTGGGCGCAACCATCGGATAGTCGGCCGGAAGGCCCCATTTATCGCGGTATTGTTCCGGCGTCATGCTGTATTGCGTGCGCAAATGGCGCTTCAGCGACTTGAAGCGCTTGCCGTCCTCAAGACAGACCAGGTAGTCCGGGGTCATCGATTTCTTGACGGAAACCGCGGGTTTTGCCGGTTCCAGAGGCGCTTCTATTCGGCCGGTCGAGACCCGCAGCAAGGCTGCGTGGATCTGGCTGATCAAGGCCGGAATTTCCGAGGCCGGCGTCGTGTTATGGCTAAGATAGGCTGAAACGATATTCGCGGTCAGGTCGATGAAACTCTTGCCGCCCGCATCGGTCATGGCCTGAACCTTTCGACGATTGTCACCACGCAGGAACTGCGGGAGAGAACAGTCTCCGGCAGCGCCAATACGTTTGCTGAATTGTCCAATACTGCCGAATATGAGCGGATTGCCGTCGTGGTGACAAGAACAACGGCATTTTATTTTTCAACCGCGGCTTCGCCGCAAGTAGAAGCGCTCAGGGACGCTGGTCGAGATGCGTGCGCAGTTCATCGATCGAGGCGAACCGCATCATGCCTTCGGGCATTTGAGCCTCGATCGAACCATCGGAATACAACGAATAGGCCATTCCATCGACGACGCCCGATTTGAGCACCGTCACGGGCGGCTGTTCCTGATGCCGTGCGGCCGGCAGATGGCGATCTGCTCCGGCGGCCCCGGCGGCCGCCTCCGTAAAGGTTGAAGGGGTGCGGCCGCTGCGCCGCGGCGGCGGAGCCTCCGCGATTCTCGATCGCTCCGGTGGCGGCCAGGCATCTTCGAAAGTCGCTGGCGGTGCCTCAACCAGGTTTGATCCGGCAGTCGGCGCCTCGGCGACGGATGCGGGACCGGGATCAACCGCCGCGAGGTCGGCCGTACGCGCCTCGGCGCGCTCCCGCTCCTTCCGCGAGGAAGATGAAAACAACAGGTTGCGTCGCGGCTTCACCGCCGCGGCGGGCTCCGCAGGCGGCACCTCGCCGCGGTCGCGGTCGCGCGCCACGATCTCCTCCTGCCAGGGTGCGGCTGACGCCTTGCCCGTATCGCCGGCATGGCCCGGGCCAGGCTGCTCGCGGCCGAACAAAGGGACGTTATTCTCCAGGTCATGATCGCGCAGCATGGCGCCGGCGGCAGCGGGCGCCGGCTCGGCTCCGGCGCGTCCTTCAGCCGCAATTTCGGGCCCAAGCCGCCGGGAAATATTCCTCAACTCCCGCACCACGGTACAAAGGCCGAGCAGGATGGTCCCGGAGCAGGCCACGACCGCACCGGCGAGGATCAACGTATTGCCGAAGCTGAGGTCCAGTTCGACTCCAAAAGCGACCGTCAGGAGGCCCGCCAATAGCAGACCAATCCCGGCGACCAACAAGACAATCATCATCGGACCAACCCCCCGGCCCCGCTCGATACACCGGCAAGCCGCCTACGCCACGATACCGTCATATTGTCCGCACCGCCAACCGGCAATTGGCGGCTAAGTTCCCATATCCTCACCATCAAAGGGATCCATTGCACGGCACAGGCCATCCGGCCAGGCCGCGACCGGCGCTTCCGGCCACTGCACTGCAACAAGGAATTTACGCCACAATTCCCAATTACTTGGAAACGGAACTGGGCTATAGGGATACCGGGAATTGAGGCCCAAAAGCGCCAGATCTGGGCCACAAGGGACGCCGGGTTACCAATAGACATGTCATCCATCACGACTTCGACCATCGATACGCCCTCACGGCGCTCGGTGGAGCGGACCTGCGACGACCTCGCCATCCTGGTGCTGGCGGCGGTCGGTTTGATCGCAGGCCTGACGTTCAGGGACTACGGACTGGGCTGGGACGACTATACCCACGCGGAATATGCCGATCTGCTGCTGCGCCTGTACGGGTCCGGTTTCAAGGATGCCGGAGCGTTGTCATTCGCCAATCTCTATATGTATGGCGGCGGCTTCGACATGGCGGCGGCGCTGCTGCACAAGGTCATCCCGCTCGAACTGTTTGAAATGCGGCGCCTGCTCGGCGCGGTGGTCGGGGTAATCGGGCTGGCTGTGACCTGGCGGCTGGGCCGGCGCGTCGGCGGGCCGCTTGCCGGGCTCGCAGCGCTGCTGCTGCTGGCGCTGTGCCCTACCTATTACGGGCATATGTTCATGAACCCGAAGGACGCACCATTCGCCGTTGCGATGGTCATCCTGATGCTGGGCCTGGTCCGTCTGGCCGAGGAATACCCTTCCCCCTCGCCGCGGACCATCCTGATCGTTGGCCTCGGCGCCGGGCTGTCGCTGGGCTCTCGCGTGCTCGGCGGGCTCGCCTTGGTTTACGCCGTGATCGGTTTCGTCCCGCTGTTCCTGCAGGAAATCCACAGCCGCGGCGCACGGGGAGCCTTGGGGCGACTGGTGCATGTCGCCTATGTGCTGCTGCCCGGGCTGATCCTCGGCTACCTCGTGATGGGTCTGATCTGGCCATGGTCGATCATGGAACCGGGCAACCCGTTCCGCGCCCTTACCTACTTTTCCCACTTCTTCGAAAAACCGTGGAAGGAAATGTTCGACGGCGCGCTGGTATCGGTCCCGGACATGCCGTGGTCATATCTGCCGACGCTGTTTGCGCTGCAACTGCCCGAGGTGCTGCTCGGCCTGATCGTAGCCGGCGTCGCCGGTACGGCGGTGGCGCTGACGCGCAGCGATGTATCGGCACGCCGAAAGTCCATCCTGCTGATGCTGGCCCTGGCGGCGACGCTGCCGCTGGTGATTGCGATGGTGAAGCGGCCGGCCCTGTACAATGGTATCCGCCATTTCATCTTCGTGATCCCGCCAATGACGGTGCTCGCAGGCACGGCCTTCGCATGGGGAATGGACCGGCTGAAGGATAATCGCCGCAGCTGGCAACCCGCGGCAGTGGCCATTTTCTCGTTCGGGCTGCTGTTGCCGCTCAGCGAAATGATCCGGCTGCATCCCTACCAATACACCCACTTCAATCATATCGCGGGTACGGTGCGCGCCGTCGATGATCTCTACATGCTGGATTATTGGGGGCTTGCGCTGAAGCAGGCCTCCGATGGCCTGCGCGAGCAGCTCGCCGAGCGACAGGAAACCGCGCCGCACGGGCGCAAATGGAAGGTTGCGGTGTGCGGTCCGCAGCGTCCCGCACAGGTGGCACTCGGTCCCGACTTCACGATCGGCTGGGATAGCCACGCCGCCGACTTCGCGATGACGCTGGGCGAGTTCTATTGCAAGGGCCTGACCGCCCCGATCATGGTGGAAGTCAAGCGCGATGACGTGGTGTTCGCACGAGTCTACGATATTCGCGGGCGCAGCATTTCCAGCCTGCTGGCGATTCCGGCCCCTTGAGGAAATGCCGGCGCCACCATGGATGCATGACTGCCAAGCCCGTCCGCAACTTGCCGCCCGCCCGCCGCGGGGCTAGGGTTGCAGCGGAAAGTCGAGAGTTCATACGGAGAAACCGGTCATGTCGCCAGCGGAAGCCCGCCTGAAGGAAGTGCCGTCCGATATGACGGAGGCCGAATGGAACCAGCGAGTCAATCTCGCCGCCTGCTATCGGTTGATCGCGCATTACGGCTGGGACGATCTGGTCGATACCCATATTTCCGCCCGGGTGCCGGGGCCGGAGCACCATTTCCTGATCAATCCTTACGGGTTGATGTTCGACGAAATCACCGCGTCGAGCCTGGTGAAAGTCGATCTTGACGGCAACCAGCTGACGAAAAGCGCCTACAGCATCAACCCGGCCGGCTTTACCATCCATTCGGCGATCCACGAAGTCCGCGAGGATGCCGGCTGCGTGCTACACCTGCACACGCCCGACGGTACCGCGGTCGCCAGCTGCATCGAGGGTCTGCTGCCGATGAACCAGACCGCCCAGCTCGTCACTTACGATCTGGCCTATCACGACTACGAGGGCATCGCGCTGGACCATGGCGAGCGTCCGCGGCTGCAAAAGGACCTGGGCACCAAGAACCACATGCTGTTGCGCAATCACGGCACGCTGACGGTCGGCCGCTCGGTCGCCTCCGCATTCGAGCGTATGTTCCACCTCGAGCGGGCCTGCACCATGCAGGTGCGCACCCGGATGCTGGGACCAACGGCTTATCCCGTCGAGCAGGCCGTGGTGGACAAGAACACCAACCTGCTCGCCAACCCCGATCGGCAGGAATTGCGGTCGACCAACCTGGTATGGCCGGCCCTGCTGCGCAAGGTCGAGCGCCTCGATCCGGGCTACAAGAATTGAAATTTCTTCGCTGACCGTGTAGCATTGCGGCCATAGACCTCTGCACACCAAATCAAAACGCCGCCCAATTCCGGGCGGCGTTTCCATTTGCCGGCGCATGACCTCTTGAGGCTGGCCCGCGCCGGAGCGGTTTTCTCCCGGCACCGATGCGAAGCCTGGCTGCAGATCAGATCATCCGAATCTAACGCTTTGGCGCATCCGCGAAGGCGGCAAGGATTCGCGCCCATGAACGAATGCCCTTGTGAAAGCTTTGCAGATCGTATTTCTCGTTCGGCGAATGGATGTTGTCATCGTCCAGGCCGAATCCGACCAGCACGGTATCGAGACCGAGCGTGCGCTTGAAATCCGCCACGATCGGTATCGAGGCTCCGGAACCGATCAGCAAGGTTTCCTTGCCCCATTCGTCGGTCAGCGCGCGCCTGGCGGCGGCGAGCGGCTTCATGTTCCAGTCGAGCGCGATGGCCGGGGCGCTGGAATGTTCGGTAAATTCCACCCGGCAATCCCCGGGCAACCCCGCGATGACGTAGTCGCGAAACGCCTTGCGGATCCTTTCCGGCTGCTGCCCCTCCACCAGGCGGAACGAGATCTTGGCGGAGGCCTCCGCCGGTATCACCGTCTTCGAGCCCTCGCCGGTGTAGCCTCCGATGATGCCATTGATGTCGCAGGTCGGGCGCGAGGAGACCTGTTCGATCAGCAAGCGGTCTTTTTCGCCGGCGGGGATCGAGAGTCCGATCGGTCCGAGAAAGGATTCCGCGGTCAGGTTGAGCTTGGCCCACTGCGCGCGGATATCGGCAGGCAGGTCCTTCACCCCGTCATAAAAGCCGGGGATCGTGATGTGGCCGTTCTCGTCGTGCAGGCCGCCGAGAATCCGGGTCAGCACCCGGATCGGGTTCTGCGCGCCGCCGCCGAAGATTCCCGAATGCAGATCGCGATTGGCGGCCTTGATCCGCACCTCGTCATAGAGCAGTCCGCGCAGCGACGTGGTGATAGCCGGCGTGGTGGAATCCCACATGCCGGTGTCGCAGATCAGCGCGAAATCGGCCTTGAGGTCATCCTTGCTGGCTTCGAGAAACGGGACGAAATTTTTCGATCCGATTTCCTCTTCGCCCTCGATCACGATGGTGATGTCGACCGGAAGCGAACCGGTGACCGATTGCCAGGCCCGGCAGGCTTCGACGAATGTCATCAACTGGCCCTTGTCGTCCTGGGCTCCGCGCGCGACGATGATTTTTCGTCCGTCGGCGTGGCTGGTGACCGCGGGCTCGAAGGGCGGACGATGCCAGAGATTGAGCGGATCGACGGGCTGCACATCGTAGTGGCCGTAGAACAGCACGTGCGGCCGGCCGGGGTTTTTGCCGACGCCATTGGTCTTGGCGAGGATGGCGGGATGACCGGCGGTTGGCCTGACCTCGGCGGCGAAGCCAAGGGTAGCAATATCGCCGGCAAGATGATCGGCCGCCGCCTTGCAATCTGCGGCAAAGGCCGGATCGGCGGAGATCGATTTGATCCGCAGCAACGCGAACAGCCGCTCGAGGCAGTTGTCGAAATCGGCGTCGATGCGATCAAGCACCTGCTGAAGCTGCGACATCTCGGACATTTTCGAACTTCCCTTGGCTAGCGGGTGGTGGACTTCATATCAGGTTGTAAGCCGGCCGCCGCCGCAGGCAAGAACGCCAGCCGAATCTGTCGAAGGCGGATGCAGGATGTGCCAGACCAGTGCCCCGGCGATAACGGCGGTGGCGGCAAGATTGTTGCCGAGGGCCTGCAGCTCATTCGGAAACACCGGTAACGACAGGCTCAACAGGCATCCCGCAATCCCGAGCGCGGTCCAGCTGCCCACTCGCGCGGCAGGGCGCAGGTCATAGGCTGCCCGGTGAATCAGAACGGTCATCGGGAAGAACAGCCACATGAAATAATACTGTCGGGCAAGCGGCGACGCCACCGTCATCAAACAGAACAGGATGCCGAGCTCCTCGGCATTCGACCGTGGTGTCATTCGCGAGCGGGCCGGCATCACCGCGATGTACCCCAATCCCATCGCCACCGTGATCGCCAGCACCACCCAATTTGCCGTGCCAAAATCGAGGTCGAGCAAATTCATGTATCGCGGCGGCTTGGCCGGATTATCCTGGTTGTAATTGACCGGGCGCGTCAGCCGATGGGTCACGGCGATGATGGATTGATTGACCCATGACCAGTTCTGCTCGGCACGCTGGCCGAAACCCTGCTCCGAGCTCGATCCAACCATGGCCTGGAACCAAGTTCTCAGCTCGGAAATGTTGTGCTGGAAGCCGCGCACGGGAGCTGGAACCACGAAGAGAAAAATGACGACGAACAGTGCCATGCTCGCTGCCGCCGTCCAGTGCCTGCGCCATAGCAGATAGGGCAGCACGGCAACGGGAAAAACCTTGATTGCCGTCGCCAGCGCAAACATGCCCCCCGCCATCCACGGCCGCGCATGCTGCAATGACCAGAACCCGTACAACATCATCGCCAGCAGCATGAGATTGGGTTGCCCGAGATCGAACATGTCGAAGACGAAGGATACCGTGACGAAGCCCGGCAACGCTGCCAGCCATGCGCCGGGTATCCGTCCCGATCCGGTCATCGCGTTGGAGAACTGAGCCGTCATCCACCATGCAGCGGCGTTGAGAAATGACAGGCATAGATAGAGAGGAATCTTGCCAAAATAGCTCGGGATCGCCAGCAGAACCGCCGGCAGCGGCGGATAGATGAATTCAAAATAGGCCTTGATGTTGCTGGGGTAGAGGTCGCGTCCGTGCAGGACCTGCTGGCCGGCCCAGAACCACAGCGGATAGTCCTTGGTCTTTCCGTGCCCCCAGATTTCCGGAACCAGAACATCGGCGGTCAGCGCGACGCAGGCGACAAGAAAAACAACGTCGAGCGGTCGTCGCAATGATGGCCATCTGAGCACGAATATTTCCCACCATGAACAGGGCAGCAACATCTGCCGTTGCACTGCGTTATCAGAAAGAAAAGACACTGCAAACCCGATCAATGCAGCGCCCGCAGCGCAGGCGCCGGACCAGGCCAGGAAGGCCTCGCCAACTGGACTTGCGGGGCAATTTCTGCCACCCATGACCATCTTTGACGCCGGTGATCGCGGTTTTTGCCGGGATAACACGCCGATCTCACATGCTTTTTTACGAGCCTCTGTTTCTCACCGTCTTTCCGGCGGTCTATGCCGTCTATTTGCTGGCAACCGGCGCGCCCGCGAAAAAATGGGTGTTGCTGATCGCGAGCACGCTGTTTTATCTGTGGGGCGAGCCGGTATTCGTGCTGGTGCTGTTGGCCTCGACCGCCATCGACTACGCGCTGTCGTTTGCGCTGGGCCAGGCAACCCCTGCATCAATGCGGCAGCTGGCGCTCACCGCGGGCATCGCCGGCAATCTCGCGATCCTGGTGTTCTACAAATACGCCGACTTTCTGGCCGGCAATCTCAATGTCGTGCTGGCGCCGCTCGGTGCCGGCCGGATACCGCTGTTGCACATGGCGCTGCCGATCGGCGTGTCATTCGTGGTGTTCGAAAAGATCACCTATCTGGTGGACACCTATCGCGGCACGTCCCGCCCCGCCGCGTCGTTCTCGGACTACTGCCTGTTCGTGCTGTTCTTTCCGAAATTGCTGGCAGGACCGATCCTCAAATATCATGAAATGAAGGATCAGATTGCTTCGCCGCCGGCAATCCGGTGGAGCGATTTTGCGACCGGATTTCTGCGCTTTGCGCGCGGAATGGGCCGCAAGCTGCTGATCGCCGATCCGCTCGGCAGCTTCGTCAACCAGACATTCACCGCCGACCCCGCCGGCCTCGGCGCCGGGCAGGCCTGGCTCGCGCTGGGCAGTTTCACGCTGCAGATCTATTTCGATTTTGCCGGTTATTCCGACATGGCGATCGGGCTGGCGCGCCTGCTGGGATTTCGCCTCAAGGAGAATTTCAACGCGCCCTACATCGCGCAGTCGATGACGGAGTTCTGGCGGCGCTGGCACATTTCGCTCACCAGCTGGATCCGCGATTATCTCTACATGCCGCTCGGCGGCAACCGATGCGGCAATTCCCGCACCTATGTCAATCTGTGGATCTGCTTCCTCGCCTCGGGGCTCTGGCACGGCGCCAGCTGGAATTTCGTGCTCTGGGGTGCTTATAACGGCCTGTTCCTCACGCTCGACCGGCTGTTCCTGCGCGAGGCGCTGGCGCGCTGCGGCGCGGTGGTCGCGACCGCCGTGACGCTGTTCACCGTCATGATCGGATGGGCCATTTTCCGGTCGGATTCCGTGGCCCAGCTCCAGCAGTTCACCGCGGCGCTGTTCGGCCTGTCGCACGCCACGGCGACCACGGAAATTCCGGCGGAAGTGCCGTTCACGCTATTGCTCGGCACGTTGATCTCGCTGCTGCCGGCGACACCGCTTTATTCACCCCTGGTCCGGGCGTATCGCCGACAAAACTGGCTGCGCGGGGTTACCGTCGCGGCGCTGCTGGTGGTCTATGTGCTGGCGATCGCGCGGGCGGTGACGGTGCCGTTCCAGCCCTTCATCTATTTCAGGTTCTGACCCGATGAGCCGGCCTTCATTCGCCCACCCGATGGTTCGCGCGGCATTCTGTGTCTTCCTGCTCGCGCTGCCGCTCTGCAGCGCCTGGAATCTGGCGGTGGCGCCGAACCATCCCGCGCTGGCCATCAAGATCGGACCGAAGCTCGGCGGCGTGACGCGCGACGCCGCCGTGATCCTGTCATGGTCGTCGCTGCGGGACGGCAGTTTTCAGAAGGCGGTCGCCAGCCGCGTCACCGACGCGATGCCGATGCGTCCGCTGCTGATCCGCATCAACAACGAGATTCGCTTCAGCCTGTTCGGCGAATTGACCGCTCCGCAGGTGGTTCGGGGCGCCAACGGCCAGTTGATCGAGCGATCCTATCTCGAGGAATATTGCGCGCGCACCGAAGCTCAGCCGGCGGCCTTCGCTGCGGACATAATTCCGAAGCTCCTGGACATTCAAAACTATTATCGATCCCATGGCGGCATTTTTCTCTATCTGGTCACGCCGTCCAAGGCGGCGGACCTGCCGGAGGATTTTGTCGATCGCGTGCCCTGTCCGAGCACGCCGGCGGCGCGGGCCGAGTTCGTTCCGCGCTACGTAAGCCTGCTGAGGCACGCCGGCATCGATGTCGTCGACACTGCAAGCCTGATCCACTCGCTCAAGGGAACCTACGAGGTCGAGTTGTTTCCGCAAGGCGGCGTACATTGGAACGACATCGGGGGAGCGCGTGCCGTAACCGCCATCGTCGAGGACATCAACCGGCAGGCCGGCCGCCAGATCGTCCCGCCGTTCACCTTCACCTACTCCTTGTCCGGCGTGACCAGCGGCGTCGATCGTGATCTCGCCGATCTGCTCAACGTGCTGTTTCCGCCGCTGGCCTATCTGACGCCAAAGGTGAAATTCCAGCCGTCCGCGCAATGCGCCGTCTCTCCGGCGCGGTTGATAGACGCCGCGATCGTGGGCAGCAGCTTCAGTCACCTTCCGGGCCAGATTCTGCTCGAGGACAATTGCCTCTCCAGGCTGAATGTCTATTATTACATGCGGCTCGGCCGTTTCGGCGGCCCGCCCTATCATGAATTGCAAAGAAACCTGACGGACGTCGATCTGCTGCGCCTGCGTGACGCCAAGCTCATGATCGTCGAGGAAAACGAGTCTTTCGTGGCGCGGACCGGCTACGTCAATGAACTGCGCAAGATCGTGACAACGCCCTGACGCCGCGAGGCGCGGCGAGCCCGCCGGCTAACGCCGCAGCAGTCCACCCAGCGCGCCGCGCACCAGGGCCCGGCCGACCGAACCGCCGATCGAACCACCCACCGATTTGCCCAGATTGGCAGCGACGCCGCCGACCACCTCGTTGGCAACCGATCGTGTGACATTTCGCGCGATCAGCTGGCCTGTCGACATCTTGCCGCGCGGCGCGTTGGCGCCGAAGATCGTCCCGACAATCGCGCCGATCTCGCCGAGAACTCCCCCGCCGCCCGCCGCCGTTCCGGCCACACGCTTCTGGAGAACCTCATAGGCGGATTCGGAGTCAATGGTGGTATCATATTTGCCCTTCACCGGGCTCTTGTCCATGATCGCCTTGCGCTCCTCGGACGTGATCGGCCCGATCCGCGCCGAGGGCGGCCGGATCATCACGCGCTCTACCATGGCCGGCGTGCCGTCGCCTTCCAGAAACGACACCAGCGCCTCGCCCTTGCCCAGTTCCGTGATCACCGCAGCGGTATCGAGCTTCGGATTGGGCCGGAACGTCTGTGCCGCGGCGGCGACCGCCTTCTGGTCGCGTGGCGTGAAGGCCCTGAGGGCGTGCTGCACCCGATTGCCCATTTGCCCGAGCACCTTGTCCGGCACGTCGACCGGATTCTGGGTCACGAAATAGACGCCAACGCCCTTCGAGCGTATCAGCCGCACCACCTGCTCGACCTTGTCCATCAGCGCCTTGGGCGCATCGTTGAACAGCAGATGCGCCTCGTCGAAGAAGAACACCAGCTTCGGCTTCGGCGGATCGCCGACCTCCGGCAATTCTTCGAACAGTTCAGACAGCATCCACAACAGGAACGTCGCGTAGAGCTGCGGGCTCTGCATCAACCGGTCCGCCACCAGGATATTGACCATGCCGCGGCCATCGCTGTCGGTACGCATCAAATCCTTCAGCGCCAGCGCCGGCTCGCCGAAAAATTTGGCTCCGCCCTGATTTTCCAGCACCAGAAGCTGACGCTGGATGGTTCCAATGGTTTGTTTCGAAACATTGCCGTAGAGCGTAGTCAGATCGGCGGCATGGTCTGCGATGTAGGACAGGATCGCCCGCAAATCCTTCATGTCCAGCAGCAGCAGCCCCTGCTCGTCGGCGACTTTGAACGCGATGTTCAGCACCCCTTCCTGGACGTCATTCAGATCCATCATGCGGGACAGCAGCAGCGGACCCATTTCCGAGACGGTGGCGCGCACCGGATGACCCTGTTCGCCGAAAACGTCCCAGAAAATCGTCGAAAAGCGGTCGGGCTGGAAGTTGAGCCCGATATCGGCTGCCCGTTTGACGATAAAATCCTTGGCCTCGCCCAGTTCCGAGATGCCGGAGAGGTCGCCCTTGATATCGGCCGCGAACACCGGAACCCCGGCCCGCGCAAATCCCTCGGCCATCACCTGCAGTGAGACTGTTTTTCCGGTTCCGGTAGCTCCGGTGACGAGACCATGGCGATTTGCCAGCCCGAGCGTCAGCCAGGCCGGCTGTTCACCCCTGCCAATGAAAATTTTCTGGTCGCTGTCGACCATCTTGCTGTCGGACGCCGTCATTGTGCCTGCCTCTTCGCGTGCATAGGGAGTGTTGGTCGACCGGTGCCGCCAGCATACTGCATCTCGCAAGCCGATTGAAACCGATCGACCGGCGCGGCATCTCCGGTAATTCCGCCGGGCGCGCGTCGAATTGTTTTCTCCGGTCGTGACTGAAACGGAGGGCGCGCTGTGCCAATATGACGTCAAATTCGTCTCTACTCTTGCATTGCGGCAACACTCGCCGCGCGATCGAGGCTGAATCGCACTTTCGAATGCGCTGATCGCTTGTATTTCGGATCGCAGAAGATCAAGATAAATTCACAATCAAGGACCCGGCAAGCAACCGGTTGAGGCGGGGCAATATGGACGAGTTGATAGGACAGCTGGCCGCAACGGCCGGCATCGGCGATGCTGTCGCTGAAAAAACCGTCGGAATCATTCTGGGTTTCCTGCGCAATGAGGGTCCTTCCGAAAAAGTTCAGGCCTTGATCGACCAGATTCCGGGCGCGGAAGCCGCGATATCGGTCTCAGGCAGTCCCAGCGGGCTCGACAGGTTGATGGGCGGCGGCCTGATGGCGGTCGGCACCAGGCTGATGGCGCTTGGCCTGGGCGTCGGCGAAATTCAGAACATCGCGCGTGAACTTTTCAGGTTTGGCCGCGACAAAATCGGAGCGGATCAGATGGGCGAGATCATCGCAGGGACGCCGGGCCTCAGTCAGTTCGCTTGAAGCACCTTTTTCATACCGAGTACCATGACATATCCAATCTCCGAGATTGATGGCCTGACCGCCTTCACCGCGTCAAAATTGAAATCGCTCGGCATTCGCACCACGGAAGGGCTGCTTGAGGCGGCCCGTACCGTCAAGGGGCGCAAGGCGCTGGCGGCGAAGACCGGCATCAGCGAGCAGCAGTTGCTCGAATGGGCCAATTTTTCCGACTACATGCGAATACCCGGCATGGGCAAGGCCAAGGTCGGCCTGGTGCGAGCCGCCGGCGTGACCACGGTTCGCGAACTGGCGCTTCGCAATCCGGCGCGGCTGGCGCAGAACATGAAGGAGGTGAACACCAGGCGCAAGCTGGTCCGTGTTCTGCCTTCGGAAAAGTCGGTCGAGCAACTGATCGCGCAGGCCCGCAAGCTCCAGCCCAAAATCACCTATTAGACCGCGCAATCAGCTCCGCTGGCAAAGCCGGCGCAAGGTTCCTGCATCTTGACTCCGATGCGCGGACCGCGCAAAGCGACCGCATGAGCGCGACCATGTCCAGACCCGCTCCGGCAACCGCCCCGGCAGATCATCCGGCGTGGCGGGCGCTGTTGTCCCGGCCATATCCGGCCGTGATGGGGGTGCTGAATGTTACTCCGGATTCATTTTCCGATGGCGGCAAGTTCATCGCGCCGGAGCGCGCGCTGATCCAGGCCCGGCGCATGATCGCCGAGGGAGCCGATCTCATCGACATCGGCGCGGAATCCACCCGGCCCTACGGCGCCGAGCCCGTCTCGGCGGACGAAGAGCTCAAGCGCCTGCAGCCGGTGCTGACCGAAATCGTTGCTCTCGGTATTCCCGTCTCCATCGACAGCATGAAATCGGCTGTCGTCGCCTGGGCGCTCGATGCCGGAGCAGGCATCGTCAACGACGTCTGGGGCCTGCAGCGCGACCCTGCGATGGCCGGGCTGCTCGCGGCACACCATTGCCCGGTGATCGTCATGCACAATCGCGACCATGTCGATGCCGACATCGACATCATGAAGGATATCGCTGCCTTCTTTGCGCGATCGCTCGATATCGCGGCGAGGGTCGGCATTTCGCCCGGCAACATCGTGCTTGATCCCGGCATCGGCTTCGGCAAGACTTCCGAACAGAGCCTGACGGCGCTGGCGCGGCTCGAGGAGCTCAACGCCTTCGGCCTGCCGCTGCTGGTCGGCGCCTCGCGCAAGCGTTTCATCAGTTCGATCGTCCCTTCGGAGCCGCAGCAGCGACTGGGCGGCTCGATTGCGGCGCATCTGATGGCGGCAAAAGCCGGCGCGCGGATCATCCGCACCCACGACGTGTCGGAAACCGTACAAGCCTTGCGGGTGGCGGCGGCGATCGAGGCAAAGCGATGACCGACACGATTTTCATCACCGGCGTCGTGATCCATGCCCGCCATGGCGTCATGGAGCACGAGACCGAGGTCGGGCAGCGTTTTGTCATTGATCTCGAACTCTCCGCCGACCTTGCGGAATCCTCGCGCACCGACCGCCTTGCCGATACGGTGTCCTATTCCAACGTGGTGGCGACCGCGACCGCGGCCTTCAAGAATGCCAATTACAAGCTGCTGGAACGCGCCGCCGGCGCCGTCGCCGAAGCCGTCCTGGGAGCGTTTCCCCGTATCAGCGCCATCAAGGTCACCGTGCACAAGCCGCATGCGCCGATCGCGGCGATCTTCGAGGATGTCGGCGTGGTGCTGACGCGGGTACGGCAGCAGCCCCCTCATGGCTGATGTCCTGATCGCGCTCGGCGGCAATGTCGGCGATGTCCGCGCCACATTGCAAAAAGCGATTGCCAATATCTGCGGCATGACGCAGGCCGTGCTGCTGGCGCGATCGTCGGACTATTCCACGCCGCCCTGGGGCGACGACCGGCAGGATCGCTTCATCAATGCCTGCATCGAGATCGAAACCAGCCTCGATCCCCACGCGCTGCTGTTCACCCTGCACAAGATCGAAAAAAAATTCGGCCGCGACCGCGCCAGCGAACGGCGCTGGGGTCCGCGCACGCTCGACCTCGATCTGATCGCCTATGACGACGTTTCGATACAAAAGCCGGAATTGACGCTGCCGCACCCCCGGCTGTTCGAGCGCGCCTTCGTGCTGGTGCCGCTGGCGGAGATCGTACCCGACCGTGTCATCGCCGGCCGCAGCGTCGCCGCCGCGCTGGCCCAGATTTCGACCCTGGGAATCCACCGGCTGGCCGAGCCCGGCTGACCAAACGGCCTGCAAACAACCGTTTGGCTTGGCGTTCGGACCGTGGCAATTTCCGATCGCAGCAATTGCTGGAAGGGAGCACCGCGGCGAATGACATCCGGATCTGACGACCTGCGGCTCGCGGCCGATTTCGCGCCGGCGAGCTATGACGACTGGCGCAAGCTGGTCGATGGCGTGCTGAAGGGCGCGCCGTTCGAAAAGCTGGTTGGCCGGACCTATGATGGCCTGAAGATCGAGCCGATCTATCGGCGCGCCCGCGATGCTGCGCCGGTCGCGGGGCGGCCTGCGGCCGCACCCTGGCAGATCATGCAGCGGATCGATCATCCCGATCCGGCGCAGGCCAATGCCCAGTTGCTGCATGATCTGGAAAACGGTGCCACCGGGCTGGAGATCGAATTTGCCGGCGGACCCGGCGCCCGCGGTTTCGGCATCGTCGATGCGACCGCGGAGACGCTGGCGCGACTGTTTGACGGCGTCATTTTCGATGCCGGGATCGCGATCGCGCTCAACCCGGTACTGGGACGCCAGAATGCCGGCACCAACCTCGCCGATCTCGTCGAATCCAGAGGCGTCGACCCTGCAAAGGTCGATGTTCGCATCAATTATCAGGCGCTCGGTACCATGGCCGTGCGCGGCGAAGCCCAGGCACCGTGGTCCGAAATGGAGCAGCCCTTCGCCAAAGTGGTCGGCGACCTCATCGGGCGCGGCTTCAAGGGTCCGTTCGTGCTGGCGGACGGCCGCCCGGTTCATGATGCCGGCGGGTCGGAAGCCCAGGAGCTTGCCTTCGCGCTTGGGCTCGCGGTCGCCTATCTGCGCGTGCTGGAGGCCGGCGGCATCGAACTCGACATCGCCCGCACCGCCCTGTCGTTCCGCCTCTGCGCCGATGCCGACCAGTTCCTGACCCTGGCCAAATTCCGCGCGCTGCGATTGCTGTGGGCGCGCATCGAACAAGCCTGCGGTCTGTCGCCCAGGCCGGTCTTCATCGCCGCCGAAACCGCCTGGCGGATGCTGACGCAGCGCGATCCCTATGTGAACATGTTGCGCGCGACCATTGCGACGTTTTCCGCGGGCCTCGGCGGCGCCAACGCCGTCACCGTGCTGCCGCACACCCTGGCATTGGGATTACCCGATCCGTTTGCGCGGCGCGCCGCGCGCAATACCCAGCTGGTGCTGCAGGAGGAGTCCAATCTGGCCAAAGTGTCGGACCCGGCGGCCGGTTCAGGCGGCATCGAGGCCCTGACGCAAGCGCTGTGCGAGGCGGCATGGTCGCTGTTTCAGGAGATCGAAACCGCCGGCGGCGTGTTCGCAGCCCTTGAACAAGGCCTGATCCAGCGCAAGGTCGCGGCGACACGAAGCGCGCGCGAAGCCGACATCGCCCGGCGCAAGCAAGTGCTGACCGGCGCCAGCGAATTTCCCAATCTGCATGAGGCTCACGTCGCGGTGCTGAACGCCGGCCCGGTTGCGGCCGGGCCCGACGGCGAAGCCGGGATCAAATTCGAGGCGCTGGCGCCGATGCGGCTGGCGGCGCCATTCGAGCGCCTGCGCGACCGCTCGGACCGGATTTTGGCCGAAAAGGGCACTCGACCACGGGTTTTTCTCGCCAATCTAGGAACGCCTGCCGACTTCACCGCCCGCGCGGCCTTTGCGAAGGGCTTTTTCGAGACCGGCGGGATCGAGGCGGTCGATACCGCGGGGTTTGGCGAACCAGCGACGCTCGCCGCTGCCTTCAAGGCCTCCGCAGCTGATCTGGTCTGCCTCTGCTCGTCGGACAAGGTCTATCCCGCGCTGGCCGGCCTGGCTGCGAAAGCCCTTCAAGCCGCCGGGGCAACGCATATTTATCTGGCAGGGCGGCCCGGCGAGCAAGAAGCCGCGCTGCGTGCCGCCGGCGTTAGCGAATTTATCTTTGCCGGCGGCGATGCGCTGGCGGTGCTGCAGGAAGCCTGGCTGCGGATGGAGCAGAAATGACCACCGCCACGAAGCCCGTGCTGACCGGGGGCTGCCAATGCGGCGCCATTCGCTTTGCGGTATCGGCGGCGCCGGTCAAGGTGAGCATCTGCCATTGCCGGATGTGCCAGAAGGCGACCGGCGCGCCGTTCGCGTCCTTCGCCGACATCGACCGCGGCGATTTTACCTGGACCCGCGGCCAGCCGGCCGCGTTCCGCTCTTCCTCCATCGCCGAGCGCGATTTCTGCCGGGATTGCGGCACGCCGCTGAGCTTCCGCCGCATCGACGGCCCGCGGATCGAAATCATGACCGGCGCCTTCGACCGGCCGGACCGGATGGTGCCGACCCAGCAGTTTGGTACCGAAGCGAGGCTTGGCTGGGTGGTGGCGATCGCCAACCTGCCGAGCCAGACAACGCTGCAGAACTACGGTGCGGACAAGCTCGGCAGCATCGTCAGCCACCAGCACCCGGACCATGATTGACAATGGCGACCACCGGGGGTCGCATGTGCTATGATGGTAACCCATGAGCCGCATACCGAATTTTGCCAATATCGCATTTGAAAAGTCCGCCCGCGCCCAACCTGCCGGCGGCCCGGAACCGTGGCTCACCCCGGAAGGAATCCCGGTCAAGTCGGGCTATTCGGAGAGCGACCTCCAAGGCATCGACTTCCTCGAGACCTGGCCCGGCATCGCGCCCTATCTGCGCGGTCCCTACCCCACGATGTATGTCAACCAGCCCTGGACCATCAGGCAATATGCCGGCTTCTCCACGGCGGAGGACTCCAACGCGTTCTATCGCCGCAACCTTGCCGCCGGGCAGAAGGGCCTTTCGGTGGCGTTCGATCTCGCCACCCACCGCGGCTACGATTCCGACCACCCGCGGGTCACCGGCGACGTCGGCATGGCCGGGGTGGCGATCGATTCGATCTACGACATGCGCACGCTGTTCTCAGGCATCCCGCTCGACCAGATGAGCGTGTCGATGACCATGAACGGGGCAGTGCTGCCAATCCTGGCGCTGTTCGTCGCCGCCGCCGGGGAACAGGGCGTGCCGCCGGAAAAACTATCGGGCACCATTCAGAACGACATTCTGAAAGAGTTCATGGTGCGCAACACCTACATCTATCCGCCGGCGCCCTCGATGCGGATCATCTCCGACATTTTTGCCTATACCTCGCAGAAAATGCCGAAATACAATTCGATTTCGATCTCCGGCTACCACATGCAGGAGGCCGGCGCGACCCAGGACCTCGAGCTTGCCTACACGCTGGCCGACGGCGTCGAATATCTGCGCGCCGGGCTGAAGGCCGGGCTCGACGTCGACCGCTTTGCGCCCCGGCTGTCATTCTTCTGGGCCGTCGGCATGAACTTCTTCATGGAAGTCGCCAAGCTGCGCGCGGCCCGGCTGCTATGGGCCAAGCTGCTGACCGGGTTCAACCCCAGGGACCCGCGCTCGCTCAGCCTGCGCACGCATTGCCAGACCTCGGGCTGGTCGCTGACCGCGCAGGACGTCTACAACAACGTGATGCGCACCACCATTGAGGCGATGGCGGCGACCCAGGGCCATACCCAGTCGCTTCACACCAATGCGCTCGACGAGGCCCTGGCGCTGCCGACCGACTTCTCCGCCCGCATCGCCCGCAACACCCAGCTGTTCCTGCAGCAGGAAAGCGGCACGACGCGCATCATCGATCCCTGGGGCGGCTCGTATTATGTCGAGCGGCTGACCCATGATCTCGCCGCAAAAGCCTGGGGCCACATTCGGGAAGTCGAGGCGCTCGGCGGCATGGCGAAAGCGATCGAGGCCGGTGTGCCGAAACTGAGGATCGAGGAGGCCTCGGCGAAGACCCAGGCCAGGATCGACGCCGGCAAGCAGGCGGTCATCGGCGTCAACAAATACAAGCCGGTCAACGAGGCGCCGATCGACGTGCTCAGGGTGGAGAACTCCACGGTGCGCCGGCTGCAGATCGATAAATTGTCGCGGCTCAAGCAGGAGCGCAACCAGAAGGAGGTCGACGCGGCGCTGGCGGCGCTGACCCGCTCGGCCGCCGAAGGTAATGGCAATCTTCTGGCGCTGGCAATCGACGCCGCGCGCGCCAAGGCCACGGTCGGCGAGATTTCCGACGCGATGGAGAAGGTGTTCGGGCGCCACCGCGCCGAAATAAAATCCATCACCGGCGTCTACAAGCGGGAGGCCGCCACCATGTCCAACCGGGTCGAAAAGGTGCAGGCGCTGATCGACGCGTTCGAGGATGCCGAAGGCCGCCGGCCGCGTATCCTGGTCGCCAAGATCGGCCAGGACGGCCACGACCGCGGCCAGAAAGTGATCGCCTCGGCCTTTGCCGATGTCGGCTTCGACGTCGACATCGGGCCCCTGTTCGCCACCGCCGAGGAGGCGGCGCGCCAGGCGGTCGAGAACGACGTGCATATCCTGGGGCTGTCGTCGCTGGCCGCAGCCCATCTGACCGCGGTGCCGGAATTGAAGGCCGCGCTGAAGAAGCAGGGCCGCGACGACATCATGATCATCGTCGGCGGCGTGGTGCCGCCGCAGGACTACGAGGCGCTGTACAAGGCCGGCGCCGAGGCGATCTTCCCGCCGGGTACCGTGATCGCGGACGCCGCCGAAGAGCTGATCCACAAGCTCAATGCCAGGCTCGGCCATAGCGAGGCGGCGGCGTAACAACGCATTTTTTGGCGGTATGATAGTATCATGCGCGACGTCGCTGACATCACACTGGAAGAAATCATTGACAGGCTGCGCCAAATCGCGCCTGCAATCAAAGCCGCGGGGGTGACCAGGCTCGCCGTATTTGGATCGCGGGCACGTGGCGATGCGCGGCCCCACAGCGATCCAGATATTGTCGTCGATACCGTCGCTCGCGGGGCTTCGCCAGCGTTCGAGCCGTTCAAGGTGACGCAATTGATCGAGGACGCGACCGGTCTCCGAACCCAGATCTCGATGCGGGACTTACTAAAGCCACGCATCACGCAGCGGATCGCCGACGATCTGACCGAGGTAATTTGAATGCCGCCCAGCGTCGAAGACCGATTGCGGGATATTCTTGAAGCCATCACCGAGATCGATCAGATGCTGCCAGGCATCCGCTTTGAACAATTCACCGAAGACGAAATGCGTCGCATGGCGACCGAGCGTTATCTTGGCGTCCTCTGCGAGGCGGCGCGAAAGCTTCCCGATCATATCGAACAGGATGAGCCAGACATCGATTGGCGCAAAATGAATGATTTTGGCAATCGGTTACGACACGCCTATCATGAGCCCGACGCCGCTATCGTCTGGGACATCATTCAAAATCATGTGCCGCGACTAAATTCCTTTGTCAGAACTCGCATTCAAACGGCCGGCAAGTGACCGTGTCGAGCGGCCCCAGGGGCGACAATGACGGCCGGCGATGATTGACAGCAAATCCATCGACATCAAAGTCCTTGCCCGGGACCTTCGCGCCGGAAGCCGTGCGGCACTGGCGCGCGCCATCACCCTGATCGAAAGCCGGCGCGCCGACCACCAGGCAGCGGCGCGTATTCTGGTACAGGCGCTGTTGCCCGATACCGGCCAGGCGATCCGGGTTGGCATTACTGGCTCACCGGGCGTCGGCAAATCCACCACCATCGACGGGCTCGGCATGTTCCTGATCGAACGCGGCCACAGGGTCGCGGTGCTGGCGGTGGATCCCTCCTCGGCGCGCACCGGCGGCTCGATCCTCGGCGACAAAACCCGGATGGCACGGCTCTCCGCCTCCGACGACGCTTTTATCCGGCCGTCGCCGGCTTCCGGCACGCTCGGCGGGGTCGCCGCGAAAACCCGCGAGGCGATGCTGTTGTGCGAGGCGGCCGGTTTCGACGTCGTGCTGGTGGAGACCGTCGGTATCGGACAATCCGAGACCGCGGTGTGCGACATGACCGATTTTTTCCTGGCCCTGATGCTGCCGGGCGCCGGCGACGAATTGCAGGGTATCAAGAAGGGCCTGGTCGAACTCGCCGACATGATCGCGGTCAACAAGGCCGACGGCGACAATATCAAGCGCGCCAATCTTGCCGCGGCGGAATATCGCGGTGCGCTGCATATCCTCAGCCCCCGCTCGGAGCACTGGAATCCGCCCGTGCTGACCTATTCGGCTTTGACCGGCGCCGGCATTGGCGAACTCTGGCAAAAAATTCTCGATCACCGCGCCGCGATGAAAGCCTCGGGCGAATTCGCCGCGCGGCGCCGGCAGCAGCAGGTGAAATGGATGTGGTCGATGCTGGAGCAGCGGATGATGGCGCGGCTGCGCGCCGATCCTGCGATCCGTGCCAAGGTAAGGAAGACCGAAGCCGAGGTGGCCGACGGCCGCATCGCGCCGGCGCTGGCGGCCGAGCAGATTGCGGAAATGCTGAAGTAGGCTGGCCGCGGTGCGGCGATTGCCTGGAATTGGATGCGGGTCGGAGGTTTACTGACGCCCCGGGCGCTCCCAGCGCATGGACAGGGAGGATCTGTTTGAATTGAGCGAAAGACTTCGCATCCTCATCACGGGTTTTGAGCCGTTTCCCGGTGCGCCGTTCAATCCGACGCAGCCGCTGGTGGCGCGGCTGGTGCGCCTGCGCCGTCCCGCCCTCAGTGAGGTTGATCTCATTGGCCATATCTTCCCCGTCACCTACAAGGCCGTTGATCGCCAATTGCCGGAATTGCTCGCCAAACACCGGCCCGGTGCGCTGTTGATGTTCGGCCTTGCCACCCGCACGGCACATGTCCGGGTGGAGACCCGCGCCCGCAATGCCGTCACCACGCTGTGGCCCGATGCCGACCATGCCAGCGTGCGCAAGGGGTCGATCGCCGGTGGCGCCGGCGCCATGATGTTCGGTCCGCACACCGCCAAATTGCTGCGCGCGGCTATTGGCACCGGCATCGCGGCGCGGGCTTCGCGCGACGCCGGCAGCTATCTCTGCAATTATCTGAGCTGGCGCGCGATCGAGGCGACGGACCAAGAAGGCGGGCCCCGCCTCGCCGCGTTCGTCCATGTGCCGCTGGTTGCCCGCGACGCCACGCCGCGGCCCAGGCGTGCAACCGGGCACGTCACACCGCAGCAGCTGGTCGTTGCCGGCGAAGCCATGCTGCTGGAACTGGTGAAGCTGGCACGGAGCACCGCATTGAGGCTCCACGACGAAACCGACTTCGTCGCGCATTAACCCTACCCCCAACAAACGCCCGGCAGTTCGCCCCGGCGCCCCAGCCTGATCAGCATTTTTGCGTTACTCCGGACATCGCGGACCCGCAACAAAGGGTATCCGCCGGAGAAGAGTTTCATGAACGTCAGCCGCCGCCGTCTGATCGGAGCATCGGCTGCAGGAGCAGCCGGTGCGCTTGTGATATCGCCCGAGGCGGTGCGCGCGGCGCCGCTGACCGCGACATTGGGGCGTGACGCTACCCAATATGGCGTCCGGCCGGGCAGCCCCGACGATCAGACCAGGGTCCTGCAGCACGCGATCGACGAGGCCGCACGCGCCCAAGTGCCGCTGGCGCTGCCGCCCGGCGTCTATCGCTGCGGGCTGCTTCACCTGCAGAGCGGCACCCAAGTGGTCGGCGTGCGCGGCGCCAGCAGGCTGGTGTTCGCCGGCGGCGCGTCGATGTTGTCGGGCGAAGGCGCTGACCATATTGGGCTGACCGGCATCACGCTGGATGGCGGCGGCATTCCGCTGCCGGCGCGGCGCGGCCTGGTGCATTGCCTCGGCGGCCGCGATATCCGCATTGCCGGTTGCGAGATCACCGGGAGCGGCGGCAACGGCATCTGGTTCGAGAATGTCTCCGGCGACATCAGTGGCAACATCATCACCAGCACCGCCGCCACCGCCATCGTCTCGTTCGACGCACTGGGCCTGTTGGTTTCGCGCAACACCATTAGCGGCACCAACGACAACGGGATCGAAATCCTGCGCACCGCGATCGGCGATGACGGCACGCTGGTGCTCGACAACCGCATCGAAGACATCAAGGCCGGCCCCGGCGGCTCCGGACAATATGGCAACGCCATCAACGCCTTCCGTGCCGGCAACGTGATCGTGCGCGGCAATCGCATTCGCAATTGCGACTACTCCGCAGTGCGCGGCAATTCGGCGTCCAACATCCAGATTACTGGCAACAGCGTCAGCGACGTCCGCGAGGTGGCGCTGTATTCGGAATTTGCGTTCGAGGGCGCCGTGATCGCCAACAATACCGTTGACGGCGCGGCTTTCGGGGTTTCGGTCTGCAATTTCAACGAAGGCGGACGCATGGCGGTCGTGCAGGGCAATATCATCCGCAACCTGCTGCCGAAGCGGCCGATCGGCACTGCGCCCGACGACGACGCCGGCGTCGGGATCTATGTCGAGGCCGACAGCTCGGTGTCGGGCAACGTGATCGAAAACGCGCCGTCGTTCGGCATCATGGCGGGCTGGGGCAAATATCTGCGCGACGTTGTCATTTCAGGCAATGTGATCCGCCGTGCCCTGGTCGGCGTCGGCGTATCGGTGGCGCCGGGCGGCAGTACGGTGCTGGTCAGCAACAATGTGATTTCGGAAACGCCGCGCGGCGCGGTGGTGGGGCTGGATCATGCGCGCCCGGTCACCTCGGACCTTTCCGCAGAGGGTGCGCAACATTTCCCCCAGCTGCTGATCGGGTCCAACGCGGTAAGCAGGTAGCCATCGTCCCCCCGTAAAGGCGACGAAGGCGGCTGATGGATCTGCCTACAACGCGTTGCGCAGCAGCGGATAGCGCTGCTGCATCACGGCGAGATCCAGGGTGAGATCCGCGGCATTGTCCAAAGCTGCAGGATGCAAGAACTGCGATCCCTGGACGTGCGGCGCCAAGTCGGCCGCGCCGGCTTCCGGAGCGGAAGGCGCTTCATCCGATGCAAGGTGGACGGGCTCCGAGACGATCGGCAGGTCGGATGGCGATTCGGCCGGCACCTGTGCCGGCTGCAGCTGAGCGCGCAAACTTCTGTCCCGCGGCGGCGATGTTCCGGTGCGACCGAGCCAGGAGAGGTCGATGGCGGAGTTGTCTCGCGAAGCCTCGCGCGTCAACAGATCCCGCCAGAGTTCGACAGCGGCTTTGGCCTCCTGGATATTTTCGAGAAACGCACGTTCGCCGTGATAACGGCGCCAGCGGCCGGTCTCGAACAGCTCGGTCAGGTATTCGAGCCGCTGCTCGGCAAGAATCACCCAGCGCGCAACAATATCGCGACCGCGTGCCACGTCGTGTCGATGTGTCATGAACCAGCCCGCAAGGAGAAAAACGGACGCGCACGCAACAGGGACGAATCAGTTTGACGTGACGGAGATATTCTGTGGAAAACTTTGAAGTTGTCCAGTGACCGACCGTTACTCGACGTTTTCTGTCGACAAAAGACCGCGAAAATACGGGGATTTCCGCTCATCCACGGTCAAGCCACCGCAACGGATGGCAGCCTTGCTGCGGTACCGGAGCGTGCAGTGGGCTGTCCGCGAACGGCGGCCTCAAATTCCGAAAGCCAATCAGCCCGGCCCCGCCCAGAACGAAAGACCCGTCCGGGGGGACAACCGGACGGGTCAAGCCGTATGGGCGCTTGGGGTGGATGGGCGCTCGCGCCGAATACAGCCTCGATGGGGAGGGATTTCCGCTCCCACAGATATTTGTCGCGGAAGGGCGCCGCACGTTCAATCCAGTTGCGATTTTTTAACCGTTTTTTGCCAGGCAATTTTGTTCGTCGGGTATCCCCGATGACAGGCCTTTTATTGCGCGGCGGCCCGATTGGCTTGGTCGCCCGCTGGCTTGTCCGACGCCATGGCAGGCGTCGCCTCGGGAATATCCTGCCCGGTCGAAGCCTTATCAGCCGCCGGGGTATCCAGCGCCGCCCCAAGCGGCGTCGCGGGCGCGGTGGCGACCGCAGAGACCGCAGCAAAGGCGTCAGCCTCGCCGGCGCCGAACAGGTCGTCCCGGCCCGGTGCGCCGAGATCGCGGGCCGTCTTCATCAGGATCGCGCGCAACTCGTCCGGCTGCAACGCCGGATTGCGCTCGAGCATCAGGGCGGCGAGGCCGCTGATATAGGCGGCCGAAAACGACGTGCCGGAGGTGATCTGATATTTTCCGTCGGGCGCCGGCAGGAAGATATCGACGCCGGGCGCGGCAACCGCGATATAGCTGCCGCGGTTCGATGCCGGGAACAGCCTGTCCTCGGCGTCAGTGGCGCTGACCGCAATCACGCTGGCATTGGCAGCGGGATACAGCGGCGGCGATTTCGGGCCGGCGTTGCCGGCCGCGGCGACCATCAAAATACCCTTGGCAGCGAGCGCGGCGATACCGCGTTCTATCAGCGCATCCTTCGGCCCCGCGAAACTCATATTGACGATTTGCGCGCCGTGGGCCGCGGCATAGTCCAATCCCTTCAGGACGACGAAGGAAGAGCTTTCCGCGCCGTTCTGCGCCACACCGAAGGCGCGGATCGCCAAAATCCTCGCCGCCGGCGCGCTACCCATCAGCCGCGCATGCGACACGATCGCGCCGGCGACGCCGGTGCCGTGGGTGTGCGGACCTTCCTTGCTGCCGAGCGCATCGAAGGAACTCGCAATCGCGTTCGCGAGTTCGGGATGTTTGACGTCGACACCGGAATCGATCACGGCAATGGTGACGTTGGCCCCGCGGGCCAGCAGGTGCGCCGCAGGCAATCGAAGCTTCGAAAGCGCGTATTGCGCGGGATCGCCCTCGGTCAGTGCTGGTTTCTGATCCTGCAGCAAATAACGGAAATTCGGCTGCACCGAACGAACGCTGGCCTCGGTCCCGAGCTCGCGGCTGACGGCATCCACGGTACGCCGGTCGGTGATCCGGAACAGGCCGATGGTGGCGCCGACCAGCGGAAAATTCCGCGATTTCAGCCGCACCAGGCCGTGACGCCGCGCCAGTTCGTCGGCCTGCGCATCGGACAGCGAGCCGTCGATCTCGGCCACCAGCTGGCCCGCGATGCGACGCGGGTCGAGCGCCGTGGCTGCGGTATTTCGGCGCGGTCCGTTGTTGCCGCTGCTGGCCGCCGCAGCATTGCCGCCGCCATCGGCCTTCAATAGCGGCTGATCCGCGCATTCGCCATTGCGATCGGTGAAGTCGCAGGCCGGATAGAGGTTTGGCGAATAGCGCAGATATGGCAGCACCGGGCGCTGGGTCATCCGGGCGTTCAATCGCGGCGGCGTTCGTCCGACGGCCGTCACCGCCCTGCCGGCGATATTGGGACCGATCCGTGGCGCGACCGTTGAATTGATGGTTGGAATCCGCGACCCGATATTCAGGTTGGGCGAGCGCATGATGCTCTGCGCCTGAACCGCCGCGCCGTCGAAATATGCGAGCGGCAATGTTGCTGCTACGGCCAGCGCCAACACCGCACGTCGCACCTTGATCCGCCAATCTGCACAATCATGGGCCATGGAAGCTCGGGCCTCTGCGTTGCATCGAAGTCGGGCATCACGCTGCAGTAGCGCGGATGCCACCGGCCGGAAAAATGGCGGCGGTCGCCATGCGGCTTACGGTGCCGCCACCGCGAGACTGACAATCTTCTCGCCTTGCAGCCGGCTCATCAGCCCGGCGATTTCATCCTTCGGCATCGCCTTGTTGCCGAATTGCAGCCGAAACAGGCCGCCGCGGGTATCGACAATCGAGGCCTGATAGCTGTCGAGCAGCGCGGTAATGTCGGCAACACGGGCATCCGGCGCGAACCGCACCAGAGCGCGCGGCGGCGCCTGCGGCCCCAGGGCGCGGGTAGTCGGCTCGTCGGTGCTGAGCGATGCGGTCTGGAACGGAGCAGGCTGGGTCTTCACCAGCAGCGCGCCGATCAAGCCGGCCTGCAGCAAAAGCGCCAAGGCGCCGGCGCTCGCGGTCCAGGCCAGCGCGCGCGGCGACAGGCCGGCGAAAAAGTTGGCGATCCGCCCGGACAGGCTGAGCGACGACGGAGGCTGGCGCGCCGGCTCGGCGTCGATGGCCGCGAACAGCTTTTGCATGGCACGGGAGGACGGCGCGCCGAGGCTCTCGTTGAGATCAATGGTCGCGGCGTATTCCTCCCGGATCACCGCATATTGCCTGGCGAGCTCGGGATCGCGTGCGAGCGCCTCCTCGACGCGCCTGGCATCGCGCGCATTCAAGGTACCTGCTGCATGCCATGGCAACAGCGTTTCCATTTCACTGGGTTCTTGCTCCAGCATTGTTTTTCTCATCGCCATCATGGCCAGCCTCGCTCTACGCCGGCTGCCTTGAGCAGTTCGGCCAGTTTTTTGCGTGCATAAAACAACCGCGTCTTCACTGTGTTCTCCGGGATGCCGACGATTTCCGCCACCTCCTCCACGGATTTCTCGTGGTAGTAGACGAGATCGACGATTTCCCGGTGATCCGGCGAAAGTGCGGTCAGGCACTTACGCAACGCTTGACTGGTGTCCTTCTTCTGCACCGCCACTTCCGGATCGTCGGACGCGTCCTCGATCGCATTGGCGGCCTCATCGTCCAGTTCGACGTCCTTCCTGCGGCGCAGCGCAGAAAGGGCCTTGAATTGCGTAATCGCCAGCAACCAGGTGGAAACGGCGGATCGGCCTTCGAACTTGCCAGCCTGGCGCCACACATCGAGAAACACCTCGCTGATGAGGTCTTCCGCAATCTGTTCGTCCCGCACGAGTCGAAGCCCGAAGCGAAACACCCTGACATGATGCCTTCCGTAAAGCACCTGCATGGCGAGCCGGTCGCCTTGAGCGATCCGAGCGATCAGGACGCCGTCCGAAGCCGCCTGTGTCGCGCTCAATGGCCGTCTCGCAAGGTTGGTCGGATTGGGCCGCCGGGTGGTTCGACGCCAGGAGCAAGATTCCTCAAATTATTGCGGTAGCTTGCCGACATCTGTGGTGTATCGCACGGAACGCGATTGGAAGCTGGTGAGGGAGGGTCTGGCCATCGGACGCGAGAAATTGGTATCATAATACGGGGCCGTCCCTGTTCCTCGACAATCCGCGGCGACCTTAGCAAGACTTGGCCCGCGCAACAGCCATTGCAGAGGCTGTCCAGCCGACCTGGAGGCCGCCCGCTGCACCGCACTACCCGAAATGAGCGGACAGCCCGCGCGAAAACACCGGCGGTGGCGGCCCGTCGAGGCCCGAGATTCGGCCCTCAAAGATACCAAACCTAAAGGCTTTGTTCCCTAAAATTCCCGCAAACGCATTTTAACCAGCGGCGGGACATGAGCGGCGCAGCTTCATCGCTTCAGGGCCAGAATGGCGGCGCCGTCGGTCTCGCTGGCGCGCTGCCATCGGACGTGCTGCAGCGCCGCGTCGGCCAGCGACGCCAGATGCTGGCGGTGCAAACGGTAAGCTACACCCTGCTTGCGCTGGTGCTGTCGGTCTATTGCTACGCCGGCACCATCCCGATCGCGATCCCGCTGGCCTATTTCCTGTCCGGCACGGCGGTGATCGCCATTTTCGTGGTGCTGTCCGAAAGCCATGTCAACGACCGCTACGACGATCACTACCTCACGATCTATCAGATCGGCAGCCATGTCGCCCTGCAGCTTGGCTTTCTGCTGGCGGCCCCCGAAATCGGCTACGCCTTTCTCAGCGTGCTGTTCCTGATCTTCGGCTTCGGCGCGCTGCGGATGACTTCGCGGCAGGCAACCGTGGCCTGGAGCCTCACGACCGCGGGTCTGGTTCCGATTTTCATGCTCACCAGCGCGCCGATCGGCATGCCCGTCACGACGCCGGTCGAACGGCTTGCCGCGATGCTCTGCTTCGTGCTGACGATCGGACAGTGTGCCTTCGTGGGACTCTACGGCAGTTCGTTGCGCAAGATGCTCTACAACCGCAGTTCCGAGCTCAAGAAGGCCTATAACCGCATCGAGGAGCTCGCCGAACTCGACGAACTGACCGGCTCGTTCAACCGCCGCTGCATCATGCGGATGCTGGACGACGCGATTGCCCGCGCCCGTCGTGTCAAGACGCCCTGCTCGATCGCGCTGATCGATCTCGACTGGTTCAAGCGCATCAACGACGCCTATGGCCATCCCACCGGCGACGAAGTGCTCAGGACATTCGCCATCACCGTATTTGCGAATATCCGCAGCATCGACAGGTTCGGCCGTTACGGCGGCGAGGAATTCCTGCTGGTGCTCCCCGACACCCCCGATGACAGCGCCATCCGCATCCTCGACCGGCTCCGTACCATTGTCGCCGAGCTCGACTGGAGCGCGTTCTCGCCCGGCATGCAGGTGACAATCTCTGCCGGCATCGCCACCCTGAAGCCGGATGAGACCCCGGACACATTACTCGCGCGCGCCGACAGCGCGCTCTACGCCGCCAAGGCACGAGGCCGCAACCGCGTCGCCAGCGCCTGATCCGACCACTTCCGTTTCCGGGGACGAAGAAACCGTCCCCGGTCTGCATCCGAACGCTCCAGGACAGAGTCATGAGTTCGAAATCCGCCGTTAATTCCGAAAATCTGCTCGACGAATTGCAGGTCACGCTCGCACACGGGACCGTCGCGCGCCGGGTCGAAACCCTGCGCCGCGTCACCGACCTCTTCATCAACGGCGCGGTGGATTACTCGAGCGATCAGATCGAGCTTTTCGACGACGTGTTCCAATGCCTGATGCACCAGATCGAAACCGCCGCCAGGGTGCTGCTCGCCAATCGTCTGGCGCCGGTCGACACCGCGCCGCCACTGACGATTCGGGCGCTGGCATTCGATGATCTGATCGAGGTCGCAGCTCCGGTGTTGTCGCGTTCGGAACGGCTCGACGACGACGTGCTGATCGAGACCGCGCGCCACAAGAGCCAGGCCCATCTGATGGCGATTTCGACCCGCAGGGTGCTGAGCGGCGCGGTGACCGACGTGCTGGTGCTGCGTGGCAACGATGCCGTGATCCAGAGCACCGTCGGCAATCCCGGCGCGGAATTTTCCGAGCGCGGCTTCACCCGGTTGATCGACCGAGCCGAGGGCGACGACGACCTTGCGACCTGCGTCGGCCTGCGTCCGACCATCCCGCGGCATCTGTACCTGAAACTGATCGCGAAGGCGTCGGAGGCGGTGCGGACGCGGCTCGAGGCCGCCAACCCGCAGGCGGCAGAGGTGCCGACCGCGGTACGGGAAGCGACGCGGCTGGCGCGCTCGGCGCCGTCGGCCATCACAAGGGATACCGCGATCGCCCACGCGCTGGTCAAGTCGCTCTACCAGGACGGCAGGCTCGACGAGCAGCAGGTGGCGGCATTTGCCGAAGCCGGCCAATTCGACGAGGCCAATGCCGCTATCGCGGCGCTTGCCAACGTGTCGTTGTCGACTGCAGAGAACATGATGATCGAGACCCGCGCCGAGGGCGTCATGATCCTGGCCAAGGTCTCGGGAATGTCGTGGCCGACCGTCAAGGCGATCATCAACATGCGCGACGATCTCTCGAGCGCGGAGCGGACTGATCTGCAGGCCTGCAAGGACACCTATGAGCGGCTGCGGCCCTCGACCGCTCAGCAGGTGCTGCGCTTCCACCGCATGCAGCAGACCGCCGCCCCGGCGTCGTGACCGCCGGCGCGCGGTCGCAGCGAAGCTTCGTGCGATCGAACTGCAGCTAGTACCTCAGCACCCTGGATCCCGCCAGCGCGCCGATCGCGCTCACCAGCGCAGTGGCAATCGTGTACCATGTCGCCACGAACAGCGGGGAATCGTCGGTGCAATGCGCGGCGTAGAGCGTCGCCGCCAGGCCCGCCGACAATAGTCCGGCAAGCGCGCCGGCAAGCGCGGGCCGCGCCGGCGCGCCATGGCGCAGGCCGATCAGCGCCGCCGCCAGCAGCGGCAGCGAGAGCAGCGGAATCGCGGTCATGCAAATCCTCGAATTGCTGCCAATCAACCGTGTCATCATCGGCAGCCGCTGCGGCAACATCATCTCGGTTCCGATTCCGGCCGCCAGCAGGCCGGCCGGAATCAACAGCAGCAAGGCCCATCCGCGCAGCAAGGCTTCCGGCCGCGACAGATGCAGGCTGACGGCGATGGCCGAGATCGCCAGCGCGAGCGTCACGACAAACTTCAGGTCGAAGAACGGGTTATGCATCGCAGTCATGACGTCGGGACGCACGCCCAGCGTCGCGAAGAACATTGCCGCCGAAACCGCCGCACCGGCGAGCAACGCCAGCGTCAAAACCAGGCCGACCGGCGGGGCACGGTGGGCGCTGTCGGCAGCCAGGGTTCGAATGAGCTGATCGGTTTGCATTCTCATTGCTCCCGCAGTTTGGCGGTGAGGCTGGCAAGCCCGCGATGCAGCGCCACGCGCACCGCACCCTCGCTCATGGCTAATTTCGCCGCGGTATCCTTGATCGAGGCGCTCTCGACCGCGATCGACTGCAGGACCTCGCGCTGCCGCACCGGCAAGGACTGCAGCTGGGCCGCCACCTCGCTCGCCGGAGCGGTCGCCGCGGCCGGCTCGCTCGGGATCGTCTCGGCGAAATCATCGATGTTGACGAACACCCGCCGACCGCGGCGGCGCAACGAATCGATCAGCTTGTTGCGGGCGATCGCAAACAGCCAGGGGGCGAACGGCGCATTGGCGTCCCAGGTATGCCGCTTCAGATGCACTGCCAACAAAATGTCCTGCACGATATCCTCGGATTGATCGGCCGGCTGCCCGGCCCGCGCCAGACCGCGGCGCGCGGCGGCCCTCAACACCGGCGTCACCGCCTTCAGCAGACGGTGATACGCGGCACTGTCGCCCGAAACGGCCGACCGCATCAGCCCGGTCCATTCGTCTTCACGTTCGCGCACGCGCGCTCCCACTCTGCAATTCGGCCGATGTTTCAATTTGTTACGCCCGCGGGCGTAAGTCACGAAATCGTGATAACAGGCTCCCCCGGAGTCCGGACCGGCGCGCCGCAGGGAATCGCGATATCCCGGTTCCGCACCGGCAGGCTCATAACATCGATTGGCGCGGCTGACACCCGCCGCATGGGTTCGGGATCCGGCCGGAAGCGAGTGGCGTGGAACGGGCTGCCTTGCATCCGGCTTTTGCCGCGTTTTCGCCCGGTCTCGCCCGAAGATTCCCTTTTTCCGCCCCGCTCCGGACACGGCCCGAGGTCCTCATTCGACTTTGGGGACTGGCAAAAGGGGAGATTGCCAAATGACCATCACGGCCAACGGGCGCTCGACATTGATTCTGGCAGCAGGGCTGCTGGCATATCTGGCCGGGCCATTGCAGGCTGCCACCGGCGATGCCGCTGCAAGTTCAAAGCCGCCATCGGTCGCAGCCGCCGCGCCGGTCAAGCACGCCTCGCGCCACTGGAAAAAGCTCGCGCACCGAAACTCCGGCAAGGTGGCGCTGAAATCCGCCGCCGCCAGCAAGGCCGCCGACGACGCCGACAATTCAACCGCGGTCCAAGGCTCCGGCATTCCGCCGTCGGTCGCCAATGCCAATGCCCAATTGCCGCCCTCCGATACGGCGAGCGGCGACCTCAAGGCGATGTCGGCGCGGGCCGGCACCCTGCCGCAGGCCGCGCCGGACCATCCGGACGATGCGCTGCCTGCCGCCGAGACCGAGGTGGTGTCCGCCGATCAGCTCAACGACGTCGATCGCGCGCTGCACGAACATGCCGCCCCCGAGGCGACGCTGGCGATGGCCTCGGCCGAGGCACCTGCCGCGGCGAGCCGCAACGACAGTTCGACCTGGGACCAGACCTCGCTGATCGGGAAAATCTTCATCGGCTTTGGCGCCCTGCTGACAATGGCCTCCGCGGCGCGCATGTTCATGGCCTGACCGAGCCTTGCAGGATCGATTGCGGTACTGTGCCCACTTGAAGCCGATCCCGCCAGCAGGCACATTGCCGGCGATATCTGGGCGCGGGGTGGACCATGAGCACGTTCGAATACATCATTGTCGATAGCAAAGGCGCGGTCGGCGTCATCACCCTGAACCGCCCCAAGATGCTCAACGCGCTGTCGTTCGGCGTGTTTGGCGAGATCGCCGCCGCGGTCGCCGACCTCGAGGCTGACGAGAGCATTGGCTGCATCGTCCTGGCGGGCGGCGAAAAGGCCTTCGCCGCCGGCGCCGACATCAAGGAAATGCAGCCGAAAACCTTCATCGACATGTTTTCCAGCGATTTCACCGCCATTGGCGGCGACCGGGTCGCCAACTGCCGCAAACCGACCATCGCCGCCGTCAGCGGCTATGCGCTCGGCGGCGGCTGCGAACTGGCGATGATGTGCGACATCATCATCGCTGCGGACACCGCCAAGTTCGGGCAGCCGGAAATCACCCTCGGCACCATTCCCGGTATCGGCGGAACCCAGAGGCTGACCCGCGCGATCGGTAAATCCAAGGCGATGGACCTCTGCCTCACCGGGCGGATGATGGATGCCGCCGAAGCCGAGCGTGCCGGACTGGTCAGCCGCATCGTGCCGGCGGATAAGCTGATGGACGAGGTACTGGCGGCGGCGGAAAAAATCGCCGCGATGTCGCGTCCCGCCGCCGAGATGGCCAAGAGTGCCATCAACCGCGCCTTCGAAACACCGTTGTCCGAGGGACTGAAGGTCGAGCGCGACCTGTTTCACGCGACCTTCGCGCTGGAGGATCGCGCCGAGGGCATGGCGGCATTCATCGAGAAGCGCAAGCCGGTGAACAAGAACCGGTAAGCGCGAAACCGCAGCATCACCTCCGGCTTCGCGCCAGCGCCGCGCCGACCAGCGCGCGGTAGCCGTATTCGGACCATGTCGCGGGTCGGTCGAGGCCGAGCCGTGCCAGGCATTCGCGGTCGGCCGCATCCGGCCGGCGCGTCAGCCCCTGCCACAACAATGCGGCCAGGCGGTGCGGCGCATGTTGCACCTCCTGCAGGAACTGCAGCGCCGGAATCAGCCGCTGCTCGGTGGCGGTAAAATCGCTGCCGAACGGAAACGACGGCAGCAGGCCGGCGGCGCGCGCCGGCTGCAACGCCCGCGCAATCCGCTCGGGGTGGTTGTCGCGATACGCGGCGGGGATTTCAAATCCCTTGGGCAGCTTGCCGGCGTCCTTGGCCTGCCGCATCAGTTCGGCCTGAAAGCGCGAATCCGCCACCTGCAGCATCGCCGCGATCACCTCGGCGTCGGATTTTCCCCTGAGATCGGCGACACCATATTCGGTGACGATGATATCGCGCAGATGCCGCGGAATGGTCTCGTGGCCATAGCTCCAGCGGATGTTCGATTCAGTGCTGGCGCCCTCCCGCCGGGTCGCTTCCACCGTGAGAACCGAGCGCGCGCCCTGCAGCGCGAACGCCTGGGCGACGAAGTTGTATTGACCGCCGACGCCGCTGATCACCTGACCGTTCTCCAGACCATCGGAAATCGCGGCGCCCATAAGGGTCGCCATCATCGCATTGTTGACGAAGCAGCCGTCGACGCGGGCGCGCCGCTTGGCGTCCTCGTCGCCATAGAGCTGGTTGGTAAACGATACCGGCATCATCTGGATTTGCGCGATCCGGCCCGGCGCCATCTCGCGCAAGGCGCGATAGAGCGACTTCGGCCCGAGAAAAAACGCGCCATGCAGCAGCACGCCGTCGACCTCGCGCGTCAGAATGCCGGCCTCGATCAGTCCCAGAAAAGCCTCGAACAGCATTTCGCTGACGCCGTAGAGACCCTTTTCGAACGGTCCGGTCGGCAGCGCCGCGTGTGGCCGGATGGCGGGCGACAGCCGCCCGGCGACCGCGACAAATTGCGCGTTATCGCGATGGCGCAGGATCAGCCCCTGCGCCAGCGCATCGCCGACCTGGCCGATGCCGATCTGCAGCGTGCCGCCGTCGCGCACCAGGCCGGCGGCGTGCAGCCCGATGGCGTATCTGGTGTCGTCGATCGGCTCGGACGGCGGCGCGAACAGCGGAAATTCGGTGCCGGGACCATCGAGCACCGCGCTGAACTCATCGGCCGGCAGGTCGCCGGCGCCCGGCATGAACGGCAATTCGGAATTGACCTGGCCGATCAGCCTGAACGACGCCCGGCCCTCGGTGCGGGCACCCAACAGATCCAGCGTGGTGTCGGTATTGCAGCTCAGGCTATAGCGGGTGATGCCGTCGACGACACGCTTGGCCACCAGCTGGGTGATGACGTTGAGCCCGCGCGCCAGCAGATATGACACCGCGTGGGTGTAATTCGCGGAGATATAATGCTCCTGCGCGAACGGCACATGCAGCCACCTTCCCGCCAGAAAGAAAAACTCGATCACCTGGATATTGGGCGGCAGCGAGCCTTCATGCAGCGCATCGGCGTAGGCCAGGTCGGGATAGCCGCCGAACAGCCGGTCGATGACCGGCGCCATGAAGCGGCGTTCGAGCAGGTTTTTGGGCTTCGGCTTTTCCAGCGTCAGCGCCGAAAACAGGGTCAGGTTGATGCCGCGATCGGCGACGGCGCGGGCATACAGCGCGTTGACGACGTGGTTGGCCTTGCCGAGCCCGAGCGGCAGCCCGACCACGAGGTTGGTTCCGACGTCGCGGAGGATGTCTTCCGCTATCGCCTCGGGGTCGGTGAAATGCTTCGGCATGAAGTTTCCGTCTGCGGCGACCTCGGGCCGAATGGCCGGCGGCCATCGAGAATCGAGGCGTCGCTGCCGAAATGAATACATTTCCAACCCCGTGGTGTCGCGGACATCCGCGCCGCGTTTGAGGAACGGGCACCGGCGGCGGATGGACGGCTTGACCCGGCAAACCGCGCTTGTGAGATTGCGGTTCGATCGCCTCGGAAGGCTTCGCCGATGCCGCTGGGATGCCGAGTTGATCCGCACCGCTTGCGCCCTGCCGAAGTCATGCCAGGCTGCGGGTGCCGGAAAATGACAGACACGGGAGCCAGGGAGTGAAAAGATGCTCAGCCGACGCCACCTGCTGCTTGGCTCAGTTGCGGCCGCAGTGACCATGCCCGACCGAAACGCGCTTGCTGCCGCGTCGCAACCGTCGACGCCGGTGAATTTCGACATTCCGGCCGGCGCCTGCGACTGCCATACCCACATTCACGGCGATCCGGAAAAATTTCCCTGGTTCGCCGGCCGCGTCTACACCCCGGAACTGGCATCGCCGGAGGAGATGGCGGCGCTGCACAGGGCGCTGCACATCGAGCGCGTGGTGATCGTTACGCCAAGCGTCTATGGCCCCGACAACTCCGCCACGCTGTTCGGCATCAAGGCGCGCGGGCCGACCGCGCGCGGCGTTGCCGTGATCGACGACAAGACGAGCGAAAGCGATCTCGACGCCATGGGCCAGGCCGGCATCCGCGGCATCCGGCTCAATCTGGCGACCGGCGGGATCAGCGATCCCAAGGTCGGCCGCGCGCGGGTCGAGGCTGCGATCCGACGCGTCGGCAAACGCAACTGGCATATCCAGATGTTCACCGGTCCGGCGATGATCTCCGCGATCAAGGACCTGGTCGCGACTTCCCCGGTGCCGATGGTGTTCGACCATTTTGGCGGCGCGCAGGCTGAACTCGGTCCGGACCAGCCGGGCTTTGCCGACCTGCTCGAGCTGGTGCAGTCGGGCAAGGCCTATGTGAAGATCTCGGGCGCCTATCGGGCATCGAAGCTCGCTCCGGATTATCCCGACGTGGTGCCGCTCGCCCGCGCGCTGATCGCGGCCAATCCGGAGCGGATTCTCTGGGGCACCGACTGGCCGCACCCGAATTCGACCACGCCGCCCGGCCGCGCGCCGACCGAGCTGACGCCACTGTTTCAGATCGATGACGGCAGGCTGCTCAATCAGCTGCCGGTCTGGGCGCCCGATGCGGCGATCCGCAAGACCATCCTGGTCGACAATCCGGCGCGGCTTTACGGGTTCTGAGAGCCGGTTTCGGAAACCGGCAGCGGCCTTGGCCGCGGCGGCTCTGCGGCCTGGCTGCGCAGCCAGTCGCCGGCCTTGCGCAATCCGCCGAACGGAAACACATGGAATCCCGCAATCGATGCCGTCGCCGCCGCGGGTGCCTCACGCAGGCCGCGCACCACATCGTCCGGGCCGGTATCGGTCAACAGCCGGCCGAAGCGGCCGATCTGGCCGCGCAGCGACCTGATCGAATTGCCGACGCCGCAGCGCAGCGCAAATTTCGTCAAGGTGGCCGGCGTCGCCGGACCGGCCAGACCGACGATGACAGCCAGATCGAGGTGGCGGGCGTCGAGTTCGCCGAGCCAGGCCAGGATCGGCGCGCTTTCGAAACAGAACTGGGTGATGACATCGACATGGATGCCGGTCTGCCGCCCCCAGTCGCGCCAGCCTTCCAGCACCTTGAAGGCGCCGGGCGGCTGCAGATAGGGGTGGCCTTCGGGATGCCCGGCGACGCTCACGCAGCCGATGCCGTGCGCCTCGATCAGGCCGCTGGCGCCGAGATCGCGGCTGGAGCGGAACGGCCCCTTGACCCGCGCCACGTCGCCGGCGATCAGGAGCACCCGGCCGACCCCCGCCTCATCTTTGGCTCGCGCCAGAAAATCGTCCAGCGCCTCGCGCGACGGCAGTTCGCGCGCCGCGATGTGCGGCACCGGATTGAATCCCGCCCGGCGCAACGCCGCGGCGGTGTCGACATTGTGGCGATAATTGTCGCCGGGCAGGAAGGTGATCGTCACATCGGTGCCCTCTGGGAAATTATCCTTCAGTTCCTCCAGTTGATGGCCGCGCGACGACACCTCGACGGAAGCCTGCGACAGCCGCGCCGTCAGGTCGCGGGACGGGGCAAGGTCGGTTGCACTCACTATTCACTCCTGAATCGCGATCATGCCGACACGCGGCGGCGCGAAATCACATAGGTCTCGTCGTTGAACCAAAGGCCGCCGTATTTTTTCAACACCCGGTCGGTGGCTTCGAGGTAGCGGCCGTCGCGCACTACCTCGGAGAGCCTGACGTCCTCGATCTGCGCGACATAGATCGCGGCATTCCAGGCGGCAAACAATGTCGAGGTTCCGATCGGGCCGCTGACCTCGTCCGGCAGCGTGTGCATGTGATAGCGGAAGATCGAGCGGGCGTCGGAGGAAGCGTTGAAGTTGTAATGCCGCGCCGCGCTGCCGAGTTCGTGCTTGACCTGGCGCAGGATCGCATAGCGATCGGTCTTGAAGGGGTCGTCGCCGGGCCAGACCTGGTCGATGATCTCGATTCCGGGATCCTTGCCATGCGAATGGATGCCGATCAGCCGGCCGCCCGGCCGCAGCGACCTGACCAGCGGCGTGATCACCTTCGAAGCCTTGAATTCGACGCTGGCCCGCGCCCGGTAGGGCTGCGAGGCGATCACCAGGTCGTAATCGGCCATCACGCGGCCCGGCCGCGGCATGATCGGATCGAGCAGGAACGAGTGGTCCTCGCGCCGCAAGGTCAGGATCACCGGCCGGGTATAGACCGGGTTGCCGGTGGCGGGGCTGATCCCGGCGCGCCAGTTTTCGGCGAGAAAACCTTCGAGTTCGCCGATCTGCTCGGCAAAGCCGTGCGCGGTATTGCCGGCAAGCGCCACATCCTTCCAGATCAGGCTTTGCGCCGAGGTCGCCGAGCGCGGCGTCAGCCACGGCGCCTCGGCATAATAAAGATTGGTAATGACCACGACCGTGGCGGGATGTTCGAACAGCCGGTCCGCCATCTTGTCGAGCGTCAGCCGGACGTCCTCGTAGCTGATTTCCTTGGCCACGACGTAAAGCGGCATGGTCGGAAAGCGGGCGTGCAGCGCCCGCATCACCCGCGACAGCACGGTGCCGTCGCCGACCCCGGCGTCGAAAATCCGCAGCGCCGGCGGCGTCGGTTGCAGATTGCCGAGTTCCAGCGAAATCCGCTGGGCGACGTCGGTCTTCTCGCTGCAGGTCGACACGAACAAAAGGTATTTCTGCCGGTTGTCGAAGAACCGGAAGCCTGCCGGCGCGATCTCGGGCACGGCGGCCCGGGCGGCGCCGTTGACCGGCGCGGCTGCGGGGGAGCGGTCGCTTCGCGCCGACGATTGCTTGGCGCGATGATCGGAAAGATAGGCGCGCAGCTTGTCGAGGGTTCCGGTGGTGATCCTGGCGCCGTCGCGCAGCCGCGACACCAGCTTGCCGTCGTTGACGACCAGCCGGCCGAAGGTGGATTCGGCGGTCCGGGTCGCGCGGCAATAGTCCCGGATCTCGTTCAGGATCTGCGCGGCGGTGGCGGTGTGGTGTTCTTCGGCCCGCATGGCGATCACTCTCTCCCCCCGCGGTTTCCATCCCTGTTTTTCCGCCATCAAGGGACGGGCGCCAGTTCTCGTCAACCACAATCGGAGTGGGCAAGATATGTGGGCAGGCGCCCAAGGGACGCACCCTCCGGCGCGATTCCCGGACGCCCGGCGTGGCCGTCATTGCCAGCGCAGCGAAAACGATGTGGCCAAGCAGGAACCGATTGCTATGTCGCCGGCGTTCCTCGCCAAGACGAACCCCGCGGATTCACCTGTCAAACAGCCACGGTGCGGATTTACGAGCGCCCGCGAAGCCATCCTTGCGGCAAGCGACAATGGCCTCCTCACTGACGCTCCTCGCCGTGACGGCAAACCTCGCAACGACCGCCGGGCATGATGATCTCGTTCCACCGCAGCCCGTCGCGCGAGTCCCTGGAACGCAAGCTAAAAATTTGACGGCCCAAAAATATCGAACACAACCCCATGCAAGGTAACATGAGGTCTTCGCGATCGATGCCTTTCTCGCCGAATCTGCTGTTCTTTCCAAGAAGCTTGCCTCAATGGCGGCCCGCCGATGGGCCTTGTCTGTCGCCGACCCCAAATTCAACGGCAGTGCGGCCGTCGCCCCGGCCCCCTTCCCTGCCATCAGTCCGCCTGCTCTGGATGAAGCGCGAGCTTCTCAGCCTGCAATTTCTTGATCAGCTCCCTGGTGCGTTCGACCGTGATTTGATCGCCTATCGCCAGCAATATCCGCCGATATCGCTCAATCGTCTTGTCGATCTCGACGCACTTCTCACACATTTCAGATCAGTCCCTTCCGCCAGGCGACGCCAGATACGTCACCTCCCTGGCTATGACGGGCGTGCAGGCAATTTGTTTCATCGCCGGGTCGGGAACCGGCCGGTTCCCGGGATACCGGCGATCGATGCCGGGATGGCTGCGATCAGGCAAGCCGGCAATCGCATCCATCGAGAAACCGCAGCCCGCCATTCTGTGAAGTGGCGGGTTGGATCGTCGCTCGACCTTGACACTTGCATCGGTTCGTGTGTCGGACGCCGTGCCGCGCGCAGCGCGGCCGGAGCACGGGATCACGCAAAACCGACTACCGCGCCGGCCATTGCGGCGGGTGGCTGCCGATCGGCATCGCCGGACGCGCCCAGAACGCCGGGGTTTTCGCCAGCGCGCCCGCATGACTGACAGCGCGCAGCGGGCCGAAGCCGGAAGGCATTTCCTCGATGAAGCGCTGCACCACATCGCCCTTGAGATCCGCGGTCGAAAGGCCGCCCGCGACGCGGCCGAGATTCCACAGCCATCGCCCGGTCTGCGCCAGCGATACCTGGACGTGCCAGCTGCCGCCTTCGCGCGATTGACGCGCCCGCGCCATCATGGCGCCGAACGCCATCAAATAGCCGGAGGCGTGGTCGAGCATTTGCGCCGGCAACTCCTTCGGCCCCTCGACGCCGGCGGCCTCGCCTTCGGCGTGATTGAAACCGGTCGCGGTCTGCACCAGCGAGTCAAAGCCGCGCCGCTCCGCCCAGGGCCCGGCATGGCCATAAGCCGACAGCGAGACATAGACGATGCCGGGGCTGATGGTGGCTGCGTCCTGCGGCGAAAAGCCGAGGGCTGCGAGCGCGCAAGGGCGATAGCCTTGCGAGAAAATATCCGCCTCGGCGAGCAGCTCGCGCAGGCGCTCCCTGCCCTGCTCGCTTGCGAGCTCGACAAAACCGGCCAGCTTGCCGCGGCCGGTATCGATCGTCAGCCAGGGAATCGCCGGCAGATCGGGACCCGAGATCAGCAAGACGTCGGCGCCATGCGCCGCCAGCGTGCGTCCCGCCACCGGCCCCGCGATCACCCGCGACAGATCCAGCACCCGCAAGCCGGCGAGCGGACGGTCGCCGGCAGGCCAGGGTCTTGGCGAGGCCTCGCCGATTTTCTCGATGGTGAGCGGCGGCAGCGTGGCAATCGCTCTCGCCTGCGGCAGCGCGGACCATTCGGCAAAAGAGCGCATCATCGCGACCACGCCACCGGCGGCATAGGCCGCGCTCTCGAACGCCTCGCCGTCCCACTGCAGCAGTGCGGCCTGAACCGCGTCGCGGTCCGGCCTGCAGCCCAACACCTTGCAGACCGCGTCGCGGTGGTGCGTGAAATTGGTGTGCAGCCGCACGAAGCGCCGGTCGCGGGTCTTGTAGATTCCGGCGATCGCGTCCCAGGCCGGCGGCGGTGGCTTGCCGTCGACCCGCAGATAGCGCTCGGAGCGGCATTCGACCACGGCATGACCCATATCCACTGCGACGTTCTGGCTCTGCCCGCTGCGCATTTGCCAGATCTGCGCGGCGGCCAGCGCGGCCGCGGCGATGCTGGCCTGTGCCGCGGCGGCGACGCGGAACGACGACGGCAGCTGCGGTTCCTGCCCGGTCAGGGTGACGGCATCATGCGCGGCCGGCTCGCCGCCGGCCGACGCCCACAGATCGGCGAGGATTTCATGCGGCGTATGCATGGCGATTGCTCTTTTCTGCGTTCGAAACTTTTCTCATAGCATGCAAGCAGCTGCAAAGCTCGGCATCCATCCATGCAGCCCTCTGCCTCTGCAACCTTGTTCCTGAGGGTATTTGTTGAAACCTTCAAGCCTGGTTTGCGCCGTGTAGCCGTCGACCGCCAGTCTGCTTATGTGCTGCAGCTTCTCTGCGCGCCTTTCCGGAGGATCACGATTCCACGAGCTGATTGCTTCACGCTCGGGCGCGGATTCATCCAGGCGCAACCAAATTCATGCCCGATCGCGAATTGGTGAATTCGGCGCGCTGCAGCATGTCATCGCAATCCCCCGAGGCGCTGAGCCGCCCCGCGCAGCCGTTTGCTGTCGGTTCAGCCGGAGCAGAAACGGCATGGCCTCACTGCATGAACCAGCCGTGGCTCACCACCAGCGACTGGCCGGTCAGCGCGTTCGATTCGAAGGCGGCGAAGAACAGCGCGGCCTCGGCGACATCCTCGACGGTGGTGAACTCGCCGTCGACGGTGTCCTTCAGCATGACGTTCCTGACCACCTCCGCTTCGGAGATGCCGAGCTCCTTTGCCTGCTCCGGAATCTGCTTCTCGACCAGTGGCGTGCGCACGAAGCCCGGGCAGATCACGTTGGCGCGCACGCCGTGCCTTCCACCCTCCTTGGCGACGACTTCGGCAAGCCCGATCAGGCCGTGCTTGGCAGTCACGTAGGGGCCCTTGAGCAGCGAGGCTTCCTTGGAATGGACCGAACCCATATAGATGATGCTGCCGCCGGTTCCCTGCCGGTACATCCGCCGCAGCGCGGCGCGGGTGGTGAGGAAGGCGCCGTCCAGGTGGATCGCCAGCATCTGCTTCCACTTGGCAAATTCGAACTGGTCGAGCGGCGCCACGATCTGGATGCCGGCATTGCTCACCAGGATATCGAGGCGGCCGAAGGTCTTGACCGCCTTGTCGATGCCCGCCTCGACCTGCTCCTCGGAGGTGACGTCCATCGCGACGCCGATGGCGCGCCGGTCCGGGCCGCCGAGTTCGGCCGCCGCGGCGTCGGCGCCGGCCTGGTTCAAATCCGCAATCGCCACCTTGGCGCCTTCGCGCAGGAATGTGCGGGCGATCTGCTTGCCGATGCCGCTGGCGGCGCCCGTGACGAGGGCAACGCGGTTGCCGAGGCGCATGGTGAACCTCCTTTCAACGCAGATAGTCGTGGATGACCTTGCCGAGGCCAAGGGTGAGATCGGCGATGATGTGGACGCCCGACAGCACCTCGAGCACGGGCAGTTCGGCCACCGGCGCCAGCGCGTGAGCGTGAAGCTCAAGTGCGGCCGGCCCGGCCCAGGCGCCTTTGACCGTGATGTCCTCGAGGTAATATTCGACCAGTTCGCAGATCCGCGGCGTGCCGTCGACATGGGGGATGATCTTGAGCAGGAAGTTTGGCGCCGTGAGCGACGCCTTGGTCGCCGCCGGGTCCACTGCCCTGTGCTTGTAGCCCATCGATCCCGTGGCGACCCGCACCTTGCCGTAGTCGAGCGTCCCGACAACCGTGTCGATCTCGACATGGAGCGTGGGATCGGCGAGCTTTTTCGGGAAGCCCCAGAGTTCGCGGCCGCCATAGATCGGCGGACCGTCGTTGAGGAACATGCAGTGCGAATAGCCGCCCTTGCGGCCGCCGAACGTGACCGGAATGACCTGGCCGGTCTCGGTGTAGTCGCCGAAGCCGGTCGAGTCCGGCATGCGGATGAACTCGTATCTGACGATGCCGCCGTCGGGCACCAGTGGCTCCGGCACCAGCGCGCGCAACTTCTCCGGGTCGGTGCGATAGCTGATGATGAGATACTCGCGGTTGACGAAGCGATAGGGCCCCGGCGGAAACGCCGGACTTGTCAACGGCATCGCAAAGGCTCGCTCACGGACGTCGGTTTCTCTCATGGCTCGAGCTCCTGATATCGGTGTGTCAAAGGGGCGTCCTTCGGCCTGGCGGCTCAATCCTCATCGCCGGCAAAGTCGAAAATCGAAAACTCCTCGCCATTGCCGGCGCGATTCAGCACCTCGGGATGGCGCAGCGCGCGCATGGCGTCGTAGTGCCCCGAACGCCAATGCTCCGCCATCGACTGCCGGGAGAACTCATAGTCCTTCGAATCCCCCTCGTAGCCTCTGGGACGATAGATCAGGTGCACGAGATTGTAGGCGTGGCGTTGCGCGATCGAGGCCAGGAACCTGGCTTCTTCGCTTCGCTTGAACTCGTCCGGCAGCTGGTCCAGGAACCTGGCGACGGAGTGCTCCACCCCGTGCAGCCGCTTGATGAAATCCGTGAAGGCGCGCGTGCGGCTCGAATACTGGATCTCCTTCTGCCGGGTGCCGACTTCCGCGAGGTTGCGCGGGAACTCGCCGCGCGCGCTCCAGAGGTCGACCTGAAACACCAGCGCGTCGGGCAGCCGCTGGCCCGTGACGCGTGTGTTCGTCACCAGCCATTGCAGCGGCGTGTTCGAGACCAGGCCGCCATCCCAATAATGCTCACCCTGGATCTCGATGGCGGGAAAGCCGGGCGGCAGCGCGCCGCTCGCCATTACATGCTCCGGTCCGATCGCCTGCTTCCCGGTGTCGAAATAGACGAGGTTGCCGCTGCGCACATTGACGGCGCCGAGGCTGAGACGCGTGTCCTTGCTGTCGGAGTTGATGCGGTCGAAGTCGACGAAGCGTTCGAGCGTGGCCTTGAGCGGCCCCGTGTCATAATAGCTGGTCGCCTCCAGCGTGCCGGACGGATGAAGCCATGGATTGGGCAGCCGCGGCCTGAAGAAGCCCGGCGTTCCGGCCCAGGCAACCATGGCGGCGCTCACCTGATTGACACCGGCGCGCGCCACCTCGCCGCGTCCAAACAGGCCGAAGATATCGGCGTCGAAGCCGATGGCGGGGGCGGTGATTTCCTCCCAGAACGCGCGCAGCCGCTCGACGCGCTTGTCCGGCGCGTTGCCGGCGATGATCGCGGCGTTGATGGCGCCGATCGAGATGCCGACGACCCAGTCGGGGTGAATCCCGGCGTCGGCCAGCGCCTCATAGACACCTGCCTGATAGGCGCCGAGCGCCCCGCCCCCCTGCAGCAGCAGCGCGACGCGGTCGAACGGCAGCCCCGCGCGCAGGTTCTGCAAGGAATTGTGCAAGAGCGGCTTGTTCATGGACGTGTGCCCGTGCCAGCAAGGCCATGCGCTCGCTCCGCACGGGCCCATCTGGGCAAACGAGGCGCAGAGCCGCAGCCTCTGGTCAGCCGGCATGGTGCTGTCAAATGCCGCGCTGCGGTATCATGCAGTCGGTCTAGTCACCTATACGTTGGGATAGTACGGAGGCACCGTGGGAGCTCGCCATCCAAAACGGCCGCCAGTCCCTTCCGGTCCATCTGAGGAATTCAGGCTTCATCATCCTGTCCGGCGAGGGGTCACCTCGAAGGGAATTTCGAGAAGGACGTCGTGCCCACCTTGAATACCGACAAGACCGCGTCGATCGCCGCCGGCGATCGCGGCTTCCAGATCGTCGGCAATGCGCAGGAGACGATCCGCCATATCGGCATAAACCTCCCGCTTTACCTCACTGGCTGCGATTTTGCTTATTTCGCTGCAGTCGTCGGCGAAGCCGCGAAGTCTTGCAAGCCTGACCTGAAGCTCTCTCTTTTCCGCTTACTAAGCCGCAGAGCGAGGCCCGCATTCCGGAACGAGCCTGCAAACGGCTAGCGCGCGGACCGCTTCCCACCGACCATCGAGAGAACCGTCCGAGCGAGGTCGGCAGTCGATTCCACCAGTTGGTCTGCGCCTGCGGTCTCGAGTTCATCCCGGGTCCCGTAACCCCAGAGCACGCCAAGCCCGCGCATTCCGACCGCATGGGCGCCGGAAATGTCATATCGGCGGTCCCCGACCATCACACTGCGGGCAGGCGAAACACCGTGTTGCGACACAATATGGGCGAGCAGTTCAGGCTTGTGATCCAGCCCGCCGCCGGGCACTGAACCGTGAATGCCGTCAAAATATTTCGCAAAACCCAGATGCTGCAGAATACGGCTCGCGAAAGTTTCCCGCTTCGACGTTGCCAGGTAGATTCGCAATCCGGCCTGCTGCATCTCTTCCAGGGAGCTGCCAATTCCCGGATAGGGCTGGCTTCCGAGCAGGCCGCTTTCGCCGTAGTGCTGACGATACGCCGCCACTGCTTCGGATACTCTGTCGTCGCCGTATGGCTGCAGCAAACCCCGCATCACGTCTTCAAGCGGCGGCCCGATGCTGCGCCTGATGTCGAATGTCTGGTCCGGTTCGTGCCCAAGAACCCGCAGCGCCGCCAGGCAACTTGCCAGGATGCCCGGCTGTGAATCGATCAACGTGCCGTCGAGGTCCAGAAAAACCGAGCAGGTCGATATCATCGCTTAAACATAACGGCCGAAGGCCGGCGGGTAAATGTTCGGTCCGGCGATCTGCCGCTCCATTGGCGCATGGCGGGCGGCGGCCCACCAGCCCCCGCGGCGCCGGCCTTTGCGCGATGCTGCCGGTCAACGAAAGGCGACTAGCTCTTCGGGGTGAACAGCTGGCACCAGCCGCTCGGGTCGATGTCGCCCTGGACGAATTTGCAGGCGTTTGGCGGCTGGAAATTGACGCAGCCGCCGCAGTGCCGATTGGCCTTCGGCGTGCCCTGATACTTGGCGTCCGCCTGGCTGATCTTCTGCTGCGCGGCGGCTGGCGGGGCGGCCGCGGCGAGCGCCGCCGTGCCGAATGCAAGCGCGGCGCCGGACAGCACCATGCGGCGCGAGATGCGTTGGCAAGCATCGATGTCGTCTTTCATAATCGACCCCGTCAGGCTTCGCTTCACCGGCTGGATGCCCGTGAGGGCGGAGGCATCGGGCGGAGGACGACAATCCCGCCCGCGTTTCACCGGTGCCCGTATTCGGTGAAAACGTAATCTGTTTTCTGCGCAATGGTGTGGCACGCCGACCCGCACTTGGCGTCGTTCGCCTGGGGCGGCTCGTCATTCAGATTGCCCGGCCTGAATGCGTCGGATGCGGCGTCGTACTCGAACTCGGCATATCCCCATCCGCCGCTGTCGGCGAACCGCTTGCTGTCCTTGACCATGAAATCGACGTCATGCTGGGCCCCCGGCACCATGGGCTGACCGGGATAGCTCTCCTGTTTTTTCGGAATCCAGTGGACTTTCGCCATCCTGGCGCCGTCAGGGAAAGGCTTGCCGTTGCCGGGCACGCCCTGCCTGAAGGCGTCGATCATGATGGAATTTCCCATGATCGCGGCAATCTTGCCGCCGTTCTCGCTGATGGCAATGACGGGCCAGTCTTCGTATCCCCTGAAGTCGGCGAAAGCGAGCCCGCCCGGGACCTGCAGCGCGTACTTGTCCTGCGCGGAAATGGCGCTGCCGCCGAGGACGGCGACAACAGCGGCAATCACCGGGATCGCCGAGAATGCAGTTTTCTTCATGATCAGCTCCCGCGCTTGGCGTTGATAGGTCGGGTCCGTTGAACCGGTGAAGTCGGCTTGTGCTTGAAGGGCCGGACATCACCCGCAAACCGTGACGCAAGCCCAATATCTCATGCGAAATTCTCGCAATCCATGGGACCCGCAAGGAATTGAGCAAGATCGCACCAATCGAGCATGCTGCGCGTTGATGTTCGCTACGCTGATCTTGCCGGTGCGCCGGGAGCGGCGTCCCGAGAGGAATGCCAGCGAGAGCATGGCTCGCCGCTCCGCGAGCCCAAGCGCCACCAGGAGCTGCAGGCCACGCGAGGTCCATGCCGGAATTGCAGGTCGGGCCCGGCAAGTTCCGTTCTGGATCGATGCCGAGGCGGTCTCGGCAGGATGTTGCCTGTTCGCCGTGGATCGTCCCCATTACGGCTTCTGAAATGGATGCAGCTGTTCCAGGTTGAGCCGGTCTAGCCGTGACGGTATCGTGATATCAGCCGGTGCCCCGCCATTGCCGAGGCATCTGGTTTTTACCGAACCGGAGATCGCCGCGGGAACGAACGCCGGAGATTTTTTCATGTTTCCGGTGCCGTCAAATCTGATACCGCTTTGTCGCCTGATCCAGCGGGGAAAATCAGCTGTCCGCCGCGAGACGGAACTCGCCGGCCGAGCAGCGAACAAATCAGAGGCAGCAGGACGATGCCCGCCTTGGGTCGATTTTCAAGGATCGCTCCGGCTCCGCGCAAGCTCCGTTCATCCGGCAACGGCAGGCACCCAGACGGCTGCGGCAGCGGGTCAACGCAGCCCATTTCATCCACGCGCCACCCTTCCTCCTGTGCGCGCTGTCGTATATGAGAGAGCTGCCCCGGAACGTGCGGAATCGTCCCCAGGAGCGAATTGGCGGCGTGGACGGTGGCCACGATTGGTTAATCGAAAAATGCGATTCAGCACTGGATCGACGCAGGCGCGGACAGGCATTTGAACCGGGGCATGGCATGGTAAATCGATTGACGACGGCGCAATCCACCGGCGCGATGCGGCGTTGGAGGCCTCCCGCCATCGTGACGCTCGCGGTGGCTGCGCTGACGGCGCTGACCGCCGACGCCGCGGCGAAACAGGCGCGCCCCGCGCCGCCCATTGAGGCGACGGCACCGCGCGAAGCCGGCGAGCCGATCATGGCGATCGTCTCGATCAAGTCCCAGCAGGTCACTTTCTACGACGCCGATGGCTGGATCATGCGCGCGCCGGTCTCGACCGGCACCACCGGCCGGGAGACGCCGGCCGGCGTCTTCGCCGTCATCGAGAAGGACCAGGACCACCACTCGACCCTGTATGACGATGCCTGGATGCCGAACATGCAGCGCATCACCTGGAACGGCATCGCGCTGCATGGCGGGCCGCTGCCCGGTTATGCCGCCTCCCACGGCTGCGTGCGGATGCCCTATGGCTTTGCGGAAAAACTGTTCGACAAGACGTGGATCGGAATGCGGGTGATCATCTCGCCGAACGACGCGGCCCCGGTCGAGTTTTCCCACAAGGCGTTGCTGGTGCCGAATGCGGCCGCCCTCGCGGCGGCTCCGGCGCGGGCCGAGACGCTGGCCCGCGAGGCCGCGGAGGCCGCCGCAACGGCCGACGAAGCCAAGAAAGCCACCGCGACAGCGGCGCGCGAGGCCGCCTCGCTCCCGGGCTCGCTGCGCAAGCTGGAATGGCAGAAGACCCGCGCCGATGCCGAGCTCGCCTACGCCGACAGGGCGCTCGCCGCCGCCAAGACGGACCAGGCCAAGGCGCGTGCCGACGACCTGAAGCAGAAGGCCGAGGCCAAGGCCGCGGAACTGGCGACGCAGCTCGAAGCCGCCAGGGCCGAGACGAAGGCGAAGCTCGACGCCGCCGCCGCCGCCAAGGACGCCGCCAAGGCGGCCGCGGCCAGGAAGGCCGACACCGCCAAGGCGGCGAGCGAAGCCAAGCTCGCGCTCGAACCGGTCTCGGTCTACATCAGCCGCGCGACGCAGAAGCTCTACGTACGGCGCAACACGCATAGAGCGTGGCCGGACGGCGGCGAAGTGTTCGACGCGACCATCGAGGCTCCGGTTACGATCCGCGATCCCGACAGGCCGATCGGCACGCATATATTCACGGCGGTGGCGCGCAGCGACGCGGGCCTGCGCTGGACCGCGGTCACCATCGACAACGGCGACGATGCCAAGGACGCGCTCGACCGCATCACCATCCCGCAGGATGTGCTCGATCGGATCGCACCGACCGCCGTGCCGAGATCCTCGATCATCGTCTCGGACGAACCGCTGAGCCGCGAGACCAACTATCGCACCGAGTTCGTCGCGGTGCTCAGCAACCAGCCCCAGGGCGGTTTTGTCACCCGACGGCCGACGGCCGACGTCCTGGTTGCGGGCGGCAACGTCCAGAACGATGACGGCTTCGGTTCGTTTTTCCATTGGAACTCGCAACCTGTCGATCCGCGCCGCGTCGGCGGCCAGTACAATCATCAGGTGCAGCGGGGCTGGTGGTAGGACGCCGCGCGCCGCCGGTGCGCTCGCTCAGGAACGTTCTGACGGTGCTCCGCGTCCCCCCCCCCGCCGTAACACCCCGGCGGCGGCCGCAGCGCCAGGGACAAGCGCGGGCGCGACCCGGCACAACGCCTGAATCGTCGTGAGGCCATGGCGACCTGCAAAGCGCCGGCTTGCTGCGAGGTCACCGCGGCTGCTCGGTCCGCTTGCCCTTCAGCTTGCCCTCGCCGGCATTTTTTCGCCCTGCTGCCTTTTGCTTTTTGGATTTTTTGATCGCATCGGCCTGGCTGCGATAGGCCTGCGCAAGGTTGGAGAAACCCAGGGCGGTCTCGACGTCGTCGATCATGGCGCGCGCCAGACGCTCGGCTTTCATCGCCTGCATGCGAAAGAATTTGACTTCCTTGACCATGGGTCTGCCCCGGGAACGGCAAGGCGCATCACGCCCAGCACCTAAAGCTGGATCGGCCGATTTGTTCCCTCGGCGCGAACGGCCTGTCAGGCTTCGGTGCGAGCGGCGATCGGCTTGCCTTCGGCGACCAGCCAATCGACGAAGGTTTTGAGCGGCACGGACTTGTCGGCGTCGAACGGCACCAGTGCCACATAGCCGGTCCGCGGCACCTTGATGTCGGGCAACGGAGCGATCAGGCGTCCGGCGACAAGGTCGGCCTCGAGCAGCGGGAAAGGACCGATCCCGATGCCGAGACCGTCGACGATCGCATGCAGGGTGACATGGAAATGATCGAACAGCTGCCGGCGCTGTCCTGCCATATGCGACAGCCCGGCGCTTTCCAGCCAGTCGATCCAGTCGCCGGGCCGGGTTTCGGTGGCGAGCAAAACGTGCCCTGCGATGTCGGCGGCCCGATGGACCGGATGGCGCGCGAACAGCGCCGGGCTCATGACCAGCGTATCGACATCGTCCAGCACGTAGGTCGCGCGGTGCTGCGGCCAGGCGTTTTCCCTTGCCGACCCGCGCCGCACCGCGACATCGAAACCGCCGCGCAGCTCCTCGTGCACGGTCGAGACTGTCGTGACCGAGACTTCGGCATGGGGATGTTCGGCGTGGAAACGCTCCAGCCGCGGGATCAGCCAGCGTGTCGCGAAGCTGGTCGGCGCGCTGACCCGCAGGATGCGGCGGGCGCCGGGCTTGCCGCAGGCTTCGGCCGCGGCGGTCAGCCGATCGAAGGAGAGACTGACCTCCGCGGCAAACACCCGGGCGATCGGCGTGGCCACCATGCGGCGCCCGGTGCGAACGAACAAGCGCTGGCCCAGCCAGGTTTCCAGCACCCCGATCTGCCGGCTGACGGCGCCGTGCGTCAGGCCGAGCTCGGCCGCGGCCGCGGCGTAGCTGCCGGTACGGGCGGCGATTTCAAAGACGCGAAGCGCGTTGAGCGGCGGCAGACGGCGCATGCAAACCGTGAGAAAAGCTGGCGGGTATCGCTAACTATATCACTCTATTCGCTAAAAACTCACGGGTCTAGATTGCGTCAAGGAGAAGCGCATGCAGATCGCCCGCACAAAGGACTTTGTTCAGGAAACACCCCAGGGCGTGCCGGGCCAGCGCCGCAACCTGATCGCCGCCTGCCTCGCGCATGTGCTGCACGATGGCTACACCGACCAGCTCTATGCGCTGTTGCCGGTATGGCAGGCAGAGTTCGGCCTGTCCTATGCCGGGCTCGCGGCCGTCCGGGCGCTCTATTACGGAACCATGAGCGGCCTGCAGATCCCCGGCGACAGAATGATCAAGCGGTTCAGCGCGCGAACGGCGCTGGTGCTGTCGACATTCATCGCCGCGACCGGATTTCTGGTGATGGCGTTGCCACTCGGCTTTGCCGGCCTGTGCGTGGGCCTGGTGTTGGCCGGTGTGGGATCGAGCATCCAGCATCCGCGCGCCTCGCTCCTGGTGACGAATAGCTATGGCAGAGCGTCGCGCGGGCCGCTCGGAATCTACAATTTTTCCGGCGATCTCGGAAAGGCAGCCCTCCCGGCCCTTGTCGCCGTGCTGCTGCCGGTGCTGGCCTGGCGCCCGGTGATCGGAATGATGGGGTTTTTGGGGCTCGCGGTCGCGTTCGGCCTTTTCACGCTGATTCCGGAGCGGCAGCCGGTGGCCGAGGCGGCCGATGCGAAGCGCGCCGTCCGGGGCCAAGGGGTAGCGAACTTCGCGCTGCTGATGTCGATCGGCGGCCTCGATACCGCGGTGCGCATGGGCTACCTGCTGTTCCTTCCCTTCCTGATCCATTCTCTGGGCGGAACATCGACGACGGTCGGACTCGGTCTGGCGCTGTTGTTCATGGGCGGCGCCCTCGGAAAGGCCACCTGCAACCGGCTCGGTGAGTACCTTGGCGTCACCGGCGGCGTGATCGCGACGGAATTGGCGACCGCGCTGCTGATCGCCGCGACCCTGCTGCTGCCGCTGACGCCGATGCTTGCGCTGCTGCCCCTGCTCGGCATCGTCCTCAACGGCACGTCGTCGCTGCTCTACGGCTCCGTGCCGGAGCTGGCGCCTGCAGGCGATGCCGGGCGGGCGTTCGCCTATTTCTACACCAGCGTCAGCGGTTGCAGCGGTCTGGCTCCGATCGCCTACGGCGTGATCGCCGACCACTCCAGCCAGACATTCGGCATTCTGGCGGCGGCGCTTACCGCGGCGCTGATCGTGCCGCTGGCCCTGGCGCTGCGTCCCGCATTGGCGGCGCCGCCAAGAGCCGATCGCCGATAGGGCGCACGCAGCACGCCGCGGCAGCGGCGCAGCCAGCGCTTGCTCCGCGGCACGATGTGAGGCGGGAGAGGCTTCAAAAATTCGATATCAACGTGATTCCGGCGACCATCAGCGCCGCGCCGGCGATACGCCCGCTGCTGAGATCGTGGACTTGCATGCCGAACAGTCCGTACCGGTCGATCGCCGGCGGCGGCAGGAACTCGGGCGCCGCGGCCGTCGAGGGATCAAGACCAGGGGTGCCGCATGGCCGGCTGGTTGAAGACGGTCAGCCTCCATGGGAGCATCGCTGAGCAGCCGTCGGCTGGCGGCGATGGTTAGCCGGCAGGGATGAAGCGGAGGGTGCCGGCTCGACGCGTCGGCCTGCCGGTGTCGTTGGTATGATTGACGCCGTCCATGACAGGCACCTCGGAGAAATCGAACGGACTTACCCCGTGAAGGCAAGCCACGTTTACGGCGAACAGGTTCTGGTTGGATCGTCGTTGATGATGTGTGTATATTCCGCAGCGAGAGCAGAAGAAGTGCTGCGCCGAGCCGGTATGGAAGCGGTAGCTTGTTAGCGCATCCTCGCCCTGCAGGACCTTGATCGCACCCATTTCCGCCATGACGACGACGGCGCCTCGCATTCGGCAGTAGGAGCAGGTGCAACGGCGGATCGAATTGAAGCCGTCGCTGAGCATCACCTCGAAACGCACTGCGCCGCAATGGCACTGGCCAGCCCGAACGTTCGTGTCGCCCACCATGTTGCCTGTGTCTCCGGTTCAGATCACTTCTACGCCCAGTCATGGCGGTACGCGGACGTTATCTCTCAAATTCGAGCCGGACAATCCGCCAGGAATTCACGCATGATGAGAGAAAAACTCACGCGAAGGCCCGATGCAGACTTCAATGATGCTGCTCACAGCACCCGTTTGCCCCCAAGCTTCTCCGGCGAGAGCGGCGGCGAAACGCGCGGCACATTCGCGCGCCCCGTTGGCATAGCCGCTGCGCATACGGTTTGACTGCACGCCGCGCCGCAGACAGCGGCGCGATGGGCTGCGTCCGGGGCGCGACACCCCTCAATGAAAATCCCGCGAGCGCGGCAGGATGCGGACGTTGCGGGGATGGCGGAGTTTCTGGGCCGGTTCGTCCGGGTGCTGGCGGGGGTCGTCATGCAGCGGTTCGATCAGCGCCGGACCGGCCGGCAGCGGGTGTTTGCGGACGGGGGCGTCATCGGCGAGCGTGACCAGCTCGCGCGAGCGGTCGAACAATCGCTCGGCCACCAGATGCGTCACCTGTTCCGGGCTGCTCTGGATATGGCCCTCGACCATGATCAGCCGCGCTCCCATCACCTCCTTGCGGAAGCGTTCCATCACCTTCGGCCACACCACGATATTGGCGATGCCGGTTTCGTCCTCCAGCGTCATGAACACCACCCCCTTGGCGCTGCCCGGACGCTGCCGCACCAGCACCACGCCGGCGCAGCGCACCCGCTTTCCGGCGTTGCCATGGCAAATCGAAGCGCAGGCGACCACGCGCTCCTGCGCGAACATCGGCCGCAGGAATTCCATCGGATGGCCCTTCAGCGACAGCCGGATGGTCTGATAGTCGGCCACCACCTGCTCCGGCAGCGGCATGTCGGGCAAAGGCTCGGCAAGCTCGTCGGGCTGCTCTCGGGCCGCGGCGGTTTCGAACAGCGGCAGCGGCAGGTCGTCCGGCAGCCGCCGCACCGCCCACAACGCGGCGCGGCGGTCGAGCCCGAGGGAGCGAAACGCGTCGGCGTCCGCCAGCAGGATCAGCGCCCGCTTGGGCAGCGCGGTGTCGCGGGCAAAATCCTCCAGCGAGGTGAAAGGGCGGCGCCGTCGCGCGGCCACGATACGCATCGCCCAGTCCTCCGCCTTCGGCTTGCCGGTCTGCCGGCGCAGAAATTCCTCGTCCGGATCGGCCCATGTGAAGCCGTCGATCTGCCGGAAGCCGAGGCGGAGCGCATGATAGCGGCCGCCGTTCTCCTCCAGCATGTTCTGGGCGTGGCTGAACGACACGTCGATCTCGCGTACCTCGACGCCATTGTGGCGGGCATCGCCGACGATCTGGGCCGGGGCGTAAAAACCCATCGGCTGCGAATTCAAAAGGCCGCAGGCGAACGCGTCGGGATGGAAATGCTTGAGCCAGGACGAGACATAGACCAGTTGCGCAAAGCTCGCGGCATGACTCTCCGGAAAACCGTAGCTGCCGAAACCCTTGATCTGGTCGAAGCAGTTTTTCGCAAAAACCGGATCGTAGCCGCGCGCGATCATGTTGTTGATCATCTTGGATTCGAATTTGCCGATGGTCCCGACATTGCGGAACGTCGCCATGGCGCGGCGCAACCCGTTGGCCTCCTCGGGGGTGAATTTCGCCGCCTCGATGGCGATCCGCATCGCCTGCTCCTGGAACAGCGGCACGCCGAGGGTCTTGTGCAGCACCTTGCGCAGTTCGTCCGCCTCGCCATGCGCCGGCGACGGCGACGGATAGCTGACCTTCTCCTGGCCGTTGCGGCGGCGCAGATAGGGATGCACCATGTCGCCCTGGATCGGGCCCGGCCGCACGATCGCGACTTCGATGACCAGGTCGTAGAATTCCCGCGGCTTCAGCCGCGGCAGCATGTTCATCTGGGCGCGGCTTTCGACCTGGAACACGCCGAGCGATTCGCCCCGGCACAGCATGTCGTAGACTTCGGGGATCTCGCGCGGGACGGTCGCCAGCTCGAAACGCTGGCCCTTGTGCTGTTCGATCAGATCAAAACATTTGCGGATGCAGCTCAGCATGCCCAGCGCCAGCACGTCGACCTTCATCATCCTGATTTCGTCGATGTCGTCCTTGTCCCATTCGATGAAGGTGCGGTCGTCCATCGCGGCGTTGCCGATCGGGACATATTCGTCGAGCCGGTCCTGGGTCAGCACGAAGCCGCCGACATGCTGCGACAGATGCCGCGGAAATTCGATCAATTCGGCCGCCAGCGCCACCGCGCGATGAATCATCGGGTTGTGCGGATCGAGACCGGCCTGGCGAACCTGCATCTCGTCGAGGCCGTCGCCCCAGCTTCCCCATACCGTGTCGGCCAGCAGAGCGGTGACGTCCTCGGTCAGGCCGAGCGCCTTGCCGACATCGCGGATCGCACTGCGCGGACGATAATGAATCACGGTGGCGACGATGGCGGCGCGATGGCGGCCATAGCGGTTGAAGACATATTGCATGACTTCTTCGCGGCGCGAATGTTCGAAATCGACATCGATGTCGGGCGGCTCGCGGCGCTCTTCGGAGAGAAAACGCTCGAACAGCAGATCGATCTCGGCCGGATTGACCGAGGTGATTCCCAGCACGAAACACACCGCCGAATTGGCCGCCGATCCGCGGCCCTGGCACAGGATGTGCTGCGATCGCGCAAAATGCACGATGTCGTGCACGGTCAGGAAATAATGCGCGTAATCGAGCTTCTGGATCAACGCCAGTTCCTTTCGCAGGGTGGCGCGCAGCCGCTCGTCGAGCCCGTGCGGAAAATATTTCCTGGCCCCCTGCCAAGTCAGGAATTCCAGGTGCTGCTGCGCGGTCTTGCCCGGCGGCACCGGTTCATCGGGATAGCGGTATTTCAATTCGTCGAGCGTAAAGCCGATGCGGCCGGCAAATCGCAGCGTTTCGGCGATCGCATCGGGATGGTCACGAAACAGCCGGATCATCTCGGCGGCCGGTTTCAGATGGCGCTCGGCATTGGCTTCCAGCAGGCGGCCGGCAGCCTCGACCGTCGTCTTCTCGCGGATGCAGCTGACGACATCCTGCAGCACCCGGCGCTCCCAGGCGTGGTAAAGCACGTCGTTGGTAGCCAGCAGCGGCACGCCGGCAGTGGCGGCGATGCGCTGCAATCCGGCCAGCCGGCGCCGGTCGTCGCCGCGATGAAACAGGCTGGCGGCCAGCCACACGCCGTCGGCACGGGTGGCGCGCAGCTTTTCCAGCATCGTCGCCAGCGCCTCGGCCCTGAACCGGTAGGGCGGCATCAGCACCAGCAGCAGTCCCTGGCTGAATTCCGCAAGATCCGCAAAACCAAGCCGGCACTCGGCCTTGGCCGCGGCGAGCTTGCCCTTGCTCAACAGGCGGCAGAGCCGGCCATACCCGGCGCGATCGCGCGGATAGGCCAGAATGTCCGGCGTGCCGTCGACAAAGACCAGGCGCGAGCCGATCAGCAGTTTCGGCCGCGACACCAGTTCGGGATTTTTAAGTTCGGCATAGGCCCGCACCACCCCGGCCAGCGTATTGCGGTCGGCGATGCCGATGGCCTGCAGGCCGAACAGGCCGGCCTGATGGATATATTCCTGCGGATGCGAGGCGCCGCGCAGAAACGAAAAATTGGTGGTGACGCCGATCTCCGCATAGCCGGGCGCGGCGGGGGAAACTTTCATGCGAACAATCCGTGCATGAACCAGTTCGGCTGCACCGCGACGCCTTGCTGCTGCACGATCTCGCGGTCGTAAAGTCCATCGCGATACAGCCAGAACCGCAGGCCGGCCTCGTCCTCGACGCGGAAATAATCCCGCGTCAGCATCTCGCCTTGGCATCGCCACCACTCCATGGCGACGCGTTCGGGGCCTTCGGCGCGGACCACGGCGTGGCTGGCGCGGCGCCAGACAAAGCGGGCCGGCGGGCCATCCGGCACCTCGGCGATGACCTTGATCTGTTCCGGCCGCTCGAACAGCCGCAACGGCCGCAGCGGCGGCTCCCCCTCCACCCGCGACGGCCATGCCGCGAGCATGGCCGCGGCCAGATGCTGCTGCGCCGGCGCCGCCAGCATGGCGCGTTCGGGAATATGGCTGTCCTGCGGCAGGTGCACCACCACGCGGCGGCCACCGATGCGCGCGGCGATGCGGTCGATCAGGGCGGCGAGTTCATCATTGTCGTGCACATTGGCATCGAGATCGCGCTGCTGCTGCACCACGATCTCGGTCCGGCCGGCGGACAGCCTGATGAGATCGAAGCCGAAGCCGGGATCGAGCGGATCGCTCAAGGCCTCGAGCCGTTCGGCAAACAGCCGGTCGATCACCTCGGCCCTGGTCACGGGTTGCCCGGTATCCACCGCGATCGCGCGCACCGCGCCGTCGGTGCGGAAGAAACAGGCCTGCAGCCGCCGCGCGCCCTTGCCCTGCTGCGCCATCGCCGCCACCAGCATTTGCGCCAGCCCGGATAAGGTCGCCGAGATCACGGCTGCGGTGGCAACCGGTTCGGCAAACCGCTTCTCCACGATGTAATCCGGCAGCGGCTTGCGCGGGCTGATCGGCGCATCGCCTTGCCCCAGCGCCTGTTGCAGCAGGCAGGTAAAATCGGCGCCGAACCGCGCGGTGATTTCATGCGGCGCGCGGGCGGCGACATCGCCGATGGTTTTCAGCCCGGCGCGGCGCAAGCCGCCGGTGATCGCCGCATCGGCGCCCAGCGCCGACACCGGCAGCGGCCTGACCGCATCGGCTTCCCCGCCATCCCGGACGATGCGGCCATGGAGCTGGCGGGTCAGGGCCCGTGCGCACACCGCGGTGCCGGCGATGGCGGCGCTGACGGCAAAGCCCTGCGCGGTCAGCCTCTCGCACACCAGCCGCATCATCGCGGCTTCGCCGCCGAACAGATGGACGCAGCCGGTGATGTCGAGAAACAGGCCATGCGGCCCATCCAGCGCCACCAGCGGCGTGAAGCGGTCGCAGGCGTCGGCAATGGCATTCAGCGCCGCGGCGTCGGCGGCCTCATCGGCATCGAACACCGTCAATTGCGGACAGATGGCGCGGGCATTGGCGAGCGGCAAGCCGACCTCGAGGCCGAGGCCTGCGGCGGCATCGTCGAGTGCTGCAATCTGCAGCGCATTGTTGTGCCTGGCGACGACGATGCTGGGGGCGCTAGCCGGCGCGGCGTTGCGGTGCGCGAGCTGGCGCCTGATGCGGTCGATGGGCAGGCGCGGCAGCCACAGGCCGAGGATACGCCGCCGGTTGGTCGAAAAGGCACTCATCACATTTCCATTCCATGATCCACCGGCCCACCGGGCCATGACGGTTGCGGACAAGCTGCGCGTCGAACACCGGCGCGCCCCACGGACTGAAAGCCGCGGCCGGCGGCGAATGCGCCGCGCCGACGATCCATCGGGTCTCCGCCGTCGAGGGCTGCGGCTCGGCCGCCACCCGCAACAGCAGGCCGGTCACCCCCGACAGCTGCGCGGCCAGGGTCAGCCGTCGGCTGGCGACGAGATCGAGCTGCCGCGCCTGCCCCCAGACTTCCAGCACCACGGTGCCGAGCGCATCGCAGGCGAGCGCGTCGGCCGCGGTCCGCAACGCGGTGTCGGCGTCCGCCGCGCGCACCGTCACCAGGGCGCGGGGATCCAGCCCCAGTTCGCCCAATCCGCTGATCGACAGCGCGCCGGATTCAACTTCGGCAAAATCCTGCCGGACCCACAACAGCGGCCGTCGCCCGCCCGCCCGCGCCGCCAGCCCGGCGACAAAACCCGTCGCCGCGGCAGCTTGCCGGCCGGCGGCGGCGAACACCTCGTGGATCGCGCCGGTCGCAAGGCCGCCCTGCAGCGCCGCATCCGCTTCCGCATGCCCGAGCGCCACTCGCGCCGGCGTGGTGGCATCGCCAGCCGACTCGATGCGCCCGATGCGGCCGCGCAGGGTCGCAAGCGTGCTCACGCGTGCGCCGTTCATGCGCCGCTCCTTCAGGTTTGGGCCGTCCCAGGGTTGTCGGAGGTGAACCCGCGGCCGGCCTATTTGTTCATGATATGTTCTAATATAAAGCTAACATCGCCGAGAGAGTCAATCGGGATCGGAATGCTATATTTTATTGAGCAATCCCAATGGGATCGAAGGAACTTGCGGCATCCTGCCGGCATTGACCCCGGGACCGGCCGTCCCTAACCTCAGCGGCGATCCGAAAACCTCCATGACAGCTGCATCCGGTACCAGCCTCAAAACCCTGCGCCAAGAAGCCGGCGATTGCCACGCCTGCCCACTCTGGAAAGACGCGACCCAGACCGTGTTCGGCGAAGGCCCGCAGCATGCGCAGGCAATGCTGGTCGGCGAACAGCCCGGCGACAAGGAAGACATCGCCGGCCAGCCATTCGTGGGGCCGGCCGGCGCGATGCTCGACCGCGCGCTGAAAGACGCCGGCATCGACCGCCGCAAGGTCTACGTCACCAACGCGGTCAAGCATTTCAAATTCGTGCGGCGCGGAAAAATCCGCCTGCACCAGAAACCGAATACGGCCGAGATCAGAGCCTGCCGGCCATGGTACGAACGCGAACTCAAGTCGATCAGACCCCTTCTGGTGGTGGCGATGGGCGCCACCGCGGCGCAAAGCGTGTTCGGAAAACTCACGCCGATCGGCAAGAACCGCGGCCACCTGATCGATCTCGACGACGGGATCAAGGCGCTGGTGACGGTGCATCCGTCCTATCTGTTGCGGCTGCCCGACGCGGCGGACAAGGCGCGGGAATATGCGCGTTTCGTCGATGATCTGAAAATGGCCGCGGCGCTGCTGCGAAAATCGGCGCGCGCGGCCTGATTTTCGGAGCCGAATCCCTCCGCCTCGCCTGCAATCCGAAAATCGCGGGCTCGATCCTGCGGCGGTGCACAACGTGTGGCCGCCGCCGTGCATTTCACGCCACTGTCACATGCATCAAGCAAAATCTGGGCATCGGATTTTGGAGAATGTGCCATGAGCGACCTTGCGTTACCCGGCTCGATCGAGCCCGCCCGCCAGAAGGGCCCGAATCTCGACAGCGGCGTCCATCCGCTGACCGCGATCCTCTACATGGGGGTGGTCGCCGCGGCGCTGTTGTTCGTCGCCTACAGCATCTATAGCGACATCGATGCGACCGGCACGCGGGTCACCTCCTACATGCCGTACCTGCTGCTGTTCGTGGCGCTGCTGATCGCGCTCGGCTTCGAATTCGTCAACGGCTTTCACGACACCGCCAACGCCGTCGCCACGGTGATCTATACCCGCTCGTTGCCGGCCAATATCGCGGTGGTGTGGTCGGGCATGTTCAATCTGTTCGGCGTCCTGCTGTCGTCGGGCGCGGTCGCCTTCGGCATCGTGTCGCTGTTGCCGGTCGAACTGATCCTGCAGGTCGGCAGCGGCGCCGGCTTTGCGATGGTGTTCGCGCTGTTGATTTCGGCGATCATCTGGAATGTCGGCACCTGGTATTTCGGACTGCCGGCATCGAGTTCGCACACCCTGATCGGATCGATCATGGGCGTCGGCATCACCAACGCGCTGCTGCGCGGCCGCGACGGCACCTCCGGCGTGGACTGGTCGCAGGCCGCCAATATCGGCAAGGCGCTGCTGCTGTCGCCGCTGTTCGGCTTCGCGCTGGCGGCGGTGCTGCTGTATGCGGTCAAGATGGTGCTGGCGCGGGCGACGCCGGCGCTGTTCGCCGAGCCGGAGGGCAACCAGCCGCCGCCGATCTGGATCCGCGGCATCCTGATCCTGACCTGCACCCTGGTGAGCTTCTTCCACGGTTCGAACGACGGCCAGAAGGGCATGGGCCTGATCATGCTGATCCTGATCGGCACGGTGCCGACCGCCTATGCGCTGAATCGCGCGCTGCCGGAGAGCAAGGTCCAGCAGTTCGTCACCAATTCGACCGCCGCCAGCAAGGTGATCGACGGCAAGGCCGCCGGCTACAACGTGCTGGGCAACCCGCGGCCGGCGGTGACCGGCTATGTCGCCGAACACCAGATCAACGAAGGCACCTACCCGTCGCTGGCGGTGCTGGTGCGCGACATCAGCGACCAGGTCACCCACTACGGCTCGCTGGCCAAATTCCCGGCCGAAGTCGTCGGCAATACCCGCAACGACATGTACCTGGTTTCCGAGGCGATCCGCTTCCTGATGAAGGACAAGCAGAGCGAGCTCAGCAGTGCCGACGTTGCCACCCTCAACGAATACAAGGGCTCGCTCGATGGCGCGACCAAGTTCATTCCGACCTGGGTCAAGATCGTGGTCGCGATCGCGCTCGGGCTTGGCACCATGATCGGCTGGAAGCGCATCGTGGTCACGGTCGGCGAGAAGATCGGCAAGACCCATCTGACCTATGCGCAAGGCGCCTGCGCCGAAATCACCGCGGCGGCGACCATCGCGGCAGCCGACGGCTACGGCCTGCCGGTCTCGACCACCCATGTGCTGTCGTCGGGCATCGCCGGCACCATGGCGGCGAGCGGATCCGGCCTGCAGTGGTCGACGATCCGCAACATCGCGCTGGCCTGGGTACTGACCCTGCCGGCGGCGATGATGATCTCAGGCAGCCTGTATCTGATCTTCACGCGGTTGTTCTAGGCAGGCGATTTCGAGTTATTTCGGTTGGTAGCGACCATGAACAACAAGCGTCATTCCGGGCCTGCGCCCCTAGTCGGCTATCGCCGACTGGAGACACATCCCGGAATGACGAACGACGGATCATAAGATCGACTTCGTGCAATCGATCGTCTAGGCAGCAACCGGAAGTTCTGCGCAGCGCCGCCAACGCGAGCCTTGTTGCCTGCCTGACGTTGGCGACGGCGGTTACCGCCTGTCACGCCGCCAGCGTGTTCTCGACCAGCTTGATCCAATAAGACGTGCCGAACACGATCGCCTCGTCGTTGAAATTGTAGGCGGGATGATGCAGCCCGGCGCTGTTGCCGTTGCCGCAGAAAATAAATGCACCGGGCCGCGCCTGCAGCATGAAGGAGAAATCCTCCGCGCCCATCTGCGGCGCCAGGTCATGAACATTGGCGTCGCCGACAATTTCCTTCGCCACCTGGGTCGCCAGCTCGGTCTGCGAGACATGGTTGACCGTGACCGGATAGCCCCGCTTGAGTTCGAGATCGATCCTGGCGCCGGTCATCTGCGCCACCCCTTCGACGACCTCGCGAATCCGCTTTCCGACCAGTTCCCTGACGTCGGCCGTCAACGTCCGCACCGTGCCCTTGAGTTCGGCGGTCTGCGGGATGACGTTGCGGGCATTGCCTGCGTGGAATTCGCAGATCGAGATGACTGCGGATTCCAGCGGATCAATACTGCGCGCGACGATCGACTGCAGGGCGGTGATCAGCTGCGCGCCGACCATGACGGAATCGATGCATTTGTGCGGCTTTGCGGCGTGCCCGCCGAGCCCTTCGATGCGGATATTGACCTCATCGGTCGCCGCCATCACCGGACCGGAGCGGATCGCGAACGAGCCCAGCGGAATTCCCGGACCGTTGTGCATGCCGTAGACCTGATCGATGGCGAAGCGGTCCATCAGGCCGTCCTCGATCATCGCGGCGGCGCCGGCGCCGCCCTCTTCCGCGGGCTGGAAGATCACCACCGCGTCGCCGGCGAAATTGCGGGTTTCGGCAAGATAGCGCGCCGCGCCGAGCAGCATCGCGGTATGCCCGTCATGGCCGCAGGCATGCATCTTGCCCGGCGTCTTCGACGCATAGGGAAGGTTGGTCGCCTCCTCGATCGGCAACGCGTCCATGTCGGCGCGAAGCCCGATCACCCTGACCTCGCCGCCATTGGCCGGCTTGCGGCCCTTGATGACGCCGACGACGCCGGTGCGGCCGAGGCCGGTCGCGACTTCGTCGCAGCCGAACTCCCTCAAGCGGTCCGCCACGAACGCCGCGGTGCGATGCACGTCGTAGAGCAATTCGGGATGTTGATGGATATCCCGGCGCCAGGCCTGAATATCCGGCTGCAGATCGGCGACACGATTGATGATGGGCATGAAAAATCTCGGTGAGAGCCAACGTTGACCGTTGTCTAGCACGCGCCTGCGGCCCTCCCAATACTCTCCGCAGGCTGTACAGCCGGCGATGGCGAGGCTATGGCCTTGAGCGCCCAAATACGGGCTCGCGGTGATGACTTATGAAGCGGTTTGAAGGTGATTTCGACTATATCGTGGTCGGCGCGGGCACCGCCGGCTGCATTGTCGCCAACCGGCTGTCGGCCGATCCCGAAAGCCGGGTCCTTATCCTGGAGGCCGGCGGCAGCGACAACTGGATCTGGTTCCATATTCCGGTCGGCTACCTGTTTGCGATCGGCAATCCCCGCTCCGACTGGATGTTCAGGACCGAGCCGGAGGCCGGCCTCAACGGCCGTTCGCTGGCCTATCCCCGCGGCAAGGTGATCGGCGGCTGCTCCGCCATCAACGCGATGATCTCGATGCGCGGACAGGCCGCCGACTACGACCACTGGCGCCAGCTCGGCCTTGCCGGCTGGGGCTGGGACGACGTGCTGCCCGCGTTCCGGCGGCTGGAGGATCATTTCCTGGGTTCGAGCGCGCATCACGGCGCGGGCGGCGGCTGGCGGATCGAAGCGCCGCGGCTGTCCTGGGCCGTTCTGGACGCCGTCGGCGCCGCGGCGGAGGAAATGGGGATTCCGAAAATCGCCGATTTCAATACCGGCGACAATGAAGGCGTCGGCTATTTCCACGTCAACCAGAAGCGCGGACGGCGCTGGTCTGCGGCGCGGGGATTCCTCAAGCCGGCGCTGAGGCGGCCCAATCTGCGCCTGGAAAAGAACGTGCTGGTCGACCGCCTGGTGGTCGAGGACGGCCGCGCCGTCGGCGTGCGCTTCATCCAGGGCGGCGAGGCGGTCGAGGCACGCGCCAGGGCCGACGTCATCCTGTGCGCCGGCGCGATCGGATCGATCCAGGTGCTGCATCGCTCCGGCATCGGGCCGGCGGAGTGGCTGGCGCCGCTCGGCATCGAGCCGCGGCTCGACCGCCAGGGCGTCGGCCGCAACCTGCAGGACCATCTGCAGCAGCGCGCGATCTACACGGTCGAGGGCGTGCGCACCCTCAACGAGACCTATTATTCGCTGCCGCGTCGCGGCCTGATGGGTCTGGATTATCTGCTGCGCCGCCGCGGCCCGCTCACCATGGCGCCATCGCAGCTCGGCATTTTCACCCGTTCGGATCCGCACCGCGCGCGCGCCAATATCCAGTTTCACGTGCAGCCGCTGTCGCTCGACAAGTTCGGCGATCCGTTGCACCGCTTTCCCGCGATCACCGTGAGCGCCTGCAATCTGCAGCCGACGTCGCGCGGCGTGGTGCGGATTCGCTCCGCGCAGGCCGATGCGGCGCCGTCGATCGCGCCAAACTACCTTGCGACCGGCGAAGACCGCCAGGTTGCCGCCGACGCGATCCGCACCACGCGGCGGCTGATGCGGCAGCCGGCGCTGGCGCGGTATCGACCGCAGGAATTCCTGCCGGGCGCTTCGGTCGGCGACGACGATGCTTCGCTGGCGAAGGCCGCCGGCGACATCGGCACCACGATTTTTCATCCCGTAGGCACCGCCAGGATGGGAGCGGCATCCGATCCGCTGGCCGTCGTCGACCGGCGGCTGCGGTTTCACGGGCTCGCCGGGCTTCGCGTGGTCGATGCCTCGGTGATGCCGACGATCACCTCGGGCAATACCAATACCCCGACGGCGATGATCGCCGAAAAGGGCGCCGCCATGATCCTCGAGGATCGGCGATAGCGGCTAAAAAAACCGTCCCCGGCTTTTGCCGGGGACGGCCGGACGCAGCTCGAGGCTTTGATGTTTTTCAGATCTGACCGTGCTGCTCGGCGTGGTGGCGGCTGGCCTCGACGTGATGCTGCTCGGCATGGCTGGCATGGCCGTGGGCGCTGTGGGCGTGGTGCGCCGCCTTTTCATGGTCGCCGGCCTCGTGATGCCTGGCGGCTTCGCGATGATGCTTGGCCGCATGCTCGTGGTGTTCGGCGGCCTTGTGGTGGTGCTCGACGCCTGCGTGGTCGCTCATGTCTGCTCTCCGGGTGGCAATGTGAAAACACCGTGCCGGTGTACGCAGGCCGGCTGACACTATGCTGACAGCTTCACGACAGCTTTGTTGCGCTGGATCCATTTCATCGCCGGATCGGCGGCCTGCCGTCACGGAATCTTCACGGCGCCACCCGCCGGTCACGCCGGCCGGTTCGGCCGGTCGCGCCGCTATGCCGATTTGCGCACGGCGTTGTCGACCAGCGTCTTGCCCAGCGACCAGATCGCGCCGGGAACCTTGTGGCTGGATGCGATGACGGAATCGAACGCCGACTCGATCCAGCCGCAATCCTCTTCGGTAATGGTCAGCGGCGGCAACAGCTTGATGGTATGGCTGCCATGGCCGGAGACCTGGGTCAGGATCTTGTGATCCTTGAACAGCGGCACGGTGATGAGCTGGCAGAACAGACCCTTGTTGGCGGTTTCGAGAACGTTCCACGACGCTTTCAGCCGCAGCGATTTCGGCGGCCCGAACTCAATGCCGATCATCAGTCCCTTGCCGCGAACTTCCTTCAGCAACTCGTAGCCGGGAACCATCCGGGTCAGCGCCAACCGAAGTTCGGCGCCGCGCTTGGCCGCGGCCTCGATCAGCTTTTCGGACTCCAGCACTTCCAGGGTCGCGATGCCCGCCGCCATCGCCAGATCGTTTTTCGCAAAGGTCGAGCCATGCACGACCGCGCGATCCATTTGATTGAAGATCTTGTCGAAGATGCTCTTGCGCGTCAGCAGCGCCCCGACCGGGACATGGCCGCCGGACAAGGCCTTGGCGAGCAGCACCATGTCGGGTTCGACATTCCAGTGCTCGACGGCGAGAAAGCGGCCGGTGCGGCCGATTCCGGTCTGGATCTCGTCGGCCACCAACAGGGTGCCATAGCGGCGGCAGAGCGCGGCGGCGCCGGGCAGGAATTCGTCGGTGGGCATGTTGACGCCCTTGCCCTGGATCGGCTCGACGATAAAGGCGGCGACCTGGCGCGACGACAGCGCCTGCTCCAGTGCGGCGAGATCATTGAATGGAATTGACGTGCAACCGGGCAGCAGCGGTTCGAAACCGCTGCGGAAATTGGTGTCGTCGGTCAGCGAAAGCGCGCCATAGGACAGCCCGTGGAAGGCATGGGCGCAGTAGACGATGCCGGGCCGGCCGGTGGCTCCGCGGGCGAACTTGATCGCAGCTTCGACACATTCTGCCCCGGAATTGGCGAAAAAGACCTTGTCCAGATAGGGCACATATTCGAGCAGTCGCTCCGCCAGCACCCCCGCCAGCGTCGAAACGTCGAGTTGCACCAGATTGGGCAGGTCGCTGTCGAGCACGCTCTTCAGCGCCTCGCGCAGCGCCGGATGGTTGCGGCCAATCGCAAAAACGCCAAATCCGCTCAGTAGATCGAGATAGCGCACGCCATCCCGGTCGAACAGGTACTGACCTTGCCCCTTCTGGAAACCGACGTCGTAGCCAATGGTCTTCAGGACCCGGACGAGCTGCTCATTGAGATGGCGGGTGTGCATGGAACTGCGCTGCGACTGCCGGTCCACAAACATCTCGGAAACGTCTAGATTCGGATATAGCATCAGCTACATACTTCGGTTGATGGCCATTTCGTCAACTGAAAACGCTCAATGCGGCGTTTTGCCCCCGCTCGGACATCTACATAAGCACAGGTTTGCATCATGTTGCACTGCCCCCGAAATATTATGCGTAACTTGGCCTGTTCCGGACTGTTTTTGGCCGCAGGGTTGGCGCCGGCCCTGGCAGCAGACCCCACCGGCGACTGGCGGGTGGCCGACGGCGTCGCCAACATCCGCGTGGCCCAATGCAATGGCAGCATGTGGGGCGCGGTGTCGTGGGAGAAAATAACCGGCGGACATGATAGCAACAATCCCGATGTCTCAAAACAGGGCCGGCCAACCCTGGGAATGCCGATCCTGATCGACATGAAGAAGAAGCCGGGCGTCGACGAATGGGAAGGCCAAGTCTACAACGCCAAGGACGGGCAACTCTACAGTTCAACGATTCGGCCCATCGGTCCCGACCAGCTGGAAATCCGAGGCTGCGTGCTGGGCTTTCTCTGCGGCGGCGAGACCTGGACCCGCGTCGCCGGTCCGATTCCCTCCAGCCCGGTCAACAGCATGGCCAAGGGCGCGCCGGCCACCAGAGCTGCGCCCCCCAAAACGACGGCCGCTGCTGGGCCGCGCGCGGCCGCGCCGCCGACCACCGGATCGATCAACCCGGCGGCCAAGACGCCCGCTCAAAAGCTGGCGATGGCCGCCCGGCCGGCCGATCCGGTCGGCGACATATGCCTACTTCCCGACATCGCGCGGCTTACCCATTAGCGCCGGCTGGAACAGCAAAACCGCGGCGAGCGTCGTGACCAGCGACAAAGCCAGCAATTTGCCCATGCTGGCGGTGCCCGGATGACTCGATAGCCAAAGGCTGCCGAATGCCGTGGCGGTGGTCATGGCGCTGAAAAAAATCGCTCGCGTCAGGCTCGACTGCAGCAGGTTGGTTCTGCCCGTTCGCCAGGCCGTAACATAGTATATCTTGAAGGCGACGCCGACGCCGAGCAGCAGCGGCAGCGCGACGATGTTGGCGAAGTTGAGCGGCAGCCCGATCAGCACACAGATCTCCAGCGTCACCGCGCCCGCCACCAGCAGCGGGACAAGGGTCAGCAGCACGTCCGTGATCCGCCGCAATGCCAGCCAGAGCAGCAGGCTGATCACGACCAGCGCGGTCAGGCCGGCATGGATGAAGGCCCTTACGACGGTCTCGCCGGATTTGAGGATCGACACCGGCCCGCCGATCGCGTTCGGCTCGGCGGCCAGCACGGCACCGGCAAAGCTGCGCAGCGTCTCGTTGTCATTGGGATCGCCGCGCGGCAACGCCTCGACGCGCATCAGCCCGTCCTTGGCCTTCCACGAATTGACCAGATCGGGCGGCAGCGTGGCGAGGCTGATGGGCTGCGCCTGCAGCGAGTTCTTGAGCTGAGCGAGCATCACCTTCAGCGGCGTGACGAAGATGGCCTGGGTCTTGTCCCGCGTGGCCTGGTCGGAGGCGGCAAGCTTCGACAGCGCGTCGGCGAGCCGCCGCGACGCGGCAGCGCCCGGACCCTTGGCGTCGCCGGCGGCCCTGCGCAGGCTCTCCGCCGATTCGGTCAGGGCTTCGACATTCTCGGCGTCCGTCGGCGGGGCGTCGATGGAATCCGGGTTGAGCGCCGGATCGAGCACCTTGGCGCCCTCGGCGATCAGCTTCAGCTTGGCCGGCTGGTCTTCCGGCACGAAACTGTCCAGTGACCTCACCTCGAGAACTTCCGGCACCTTTTCCAGCCGGGCCTCAATCTTCTTGGCGTCGGCTTCGGAGTTCGTCATCACGTTGATGGCGTTGGCGCCGGTATTGGGGTCCTTTCGCAAATCCAGAAAGGTCGCGACCGACTCGACCTTGGGGCTGCGCAAATTGATCGGGTTGAAGTCGAATTTGAGGAAATACAGCAAGGGCAGTCCGGCGATCGCGATCAACAGCGTGCCGGCAATCACGATGATGCGGTGCTTTTCGAGGAAATGATCCAGTGGTGCCAGGAACGCATAGCCGACCGGCTCTTTTTCGCCGGGAGGATTGAACAGCTTCAGCAAGGCCGGCAGCACCGTGATGCTGGACAGGAAGGCGACCAGCATGCCGACGCCGGCGATTTCGCCGAGTTCCGAAACGCCCTTGTAGTCGGTCGGCAGGAACGACAGGAATCCCGACGCGGTCGCCATGGCGGCCAATGAAAGCGGCACCGCGGAACGCTCGGCCGCCTTCGCCAGCGCGCCCTTGAGATCCTCGCCCTTGAAGCGCTCCGACCGGTAGCGAACGCTGAACTGAATGCCGAAATCCACACCCAGCCCGACGAACAGCACGGCGAACGCGATCGACAGAGGGTTCAGCGACCCCACCATCATCAGCCCCACAGCCGTGGTGATGGAAAGGCCGATAAAGAGGTTGATGAACACCGCAAAGATGATTTTCGGCGAACGCAGCGCCATCCAGAGAATGAACAGCACCACCAGCACGGTGCCGATGCCGTTGACCACGGCACCGTCCTGAACGGTCGCGAATTCCTCGTCGGCCATCGGAACCGGGCCGGTCAGCCGAACCCGGGCGCCATATTCGCCGGCCAGATTGAGCTCGCTTGCCGCCTGCCGGATGGCGTCGGTCGCGGCCTTGCCCGGCTCAAGTTCGTTGAAGTCGAGGATCGGCTTGAACTCGATGAAGGCGCGACGATCGGAGTCGGTCAGCGGCTTGTCGCTGACCAGTTCGCGCCAGGAGAATGTTCCCTTGCCGGTGTTCAGCACGTTCTCCACCGTCTGGGCGATCAGCGAGAACGGCCGCGCGGTGCTGTCGAGCTTGAATTCCCCGCGTTTGAGTCCGGCAAGCCCGGTTTCCAGTGCGCCGGTCAAGCCGCGGAGGCTGGGGTCGCCGGCCATGATTTCAATCAGCGGGGCGGCGGATTCGAACTGGCTGGTGAGCCGGCCGACTTCCGCCACCGGAAGGTACAACAGCCCGTTCTTTTCAAAAAATTCGCCGGAGCCGAGCGGTTGGACCGACTCGAAGTGCTTTTTGTCACCGGTCAATTTCTGTTCCAGCGCCGCGCTCGCCACACTGGTCAGTTCGGGCGTCGGGGCGTCGACCACCGCAAGGATCGTGCTGTCCCGATCGAACGCCTTGTCGAATTGATTGTCGCGCTTGCGCCAATCCAGATTGGGCGAGATCAGGGTGTTGATGTCGGTGTTGATTGAAAAGTTTTGGGCTGTGTAGAATCCCGCGGCTACCGCAAGAATCAGGGCGACCAGGATAGTGAGAGGGGCGAACCGCGTGCTCGTCTTGACAATCGATACGACAATACTTGTCAGCACATCTATTCTTTCTCAAGTTGCGGGCTCGCCGGAAACGCCGGCTATCTGGCCTGGTTCCACTGGCCGATCTAATGTTGCTTTTTGATGTTTTTTTCTTCACGAGCGCAGCGACGGCGGCAATCCTGTCAAACGCCTCACTCGCGGGTCGGTATAGTCCGGATCGACCTGCGTTAAAATGACGAAACAAGCGTGGATTTGGGCGGATGCACCGGCTGCTGTCTTGCAATCCCCTGTATTATGTTACCGTACGCGGGCGTCCCGGCCAGGCAGGCGCGGCTTCCCAACCTTGGTTTTTGTCATAAATCCCAACGTCTCCATGCGGTTACGGAAGGATTGGGGAGGGAACCGGATGATGGTGCAGAGGTTGCCGATAGCCGGCCCACACGGATATACAGGGATACGGACAGGCATATGGAATGAGTTTGGTGCAACTTGCGTAACGGACGACCCATGGAAGTGTTTCTTGCGCAGCCCCGCGGATTTTGTGCCGGGGTGGTACGCGCGATCGAAATCGTCGAGCGCGCGCTCGAAAAATACGGACCTCCGGTCTATGTCCGCCATGAGATCGTCCACAATAAATACGTGGTCGAAAGCCTGAAGAACAAGGGCGCCATCTTTGTCGAGGGTTTATCGGAAGTGCCGCCACACGCCGTTACTGTATTCAGCGCCCACGGGGTGGCCAGGAGCGTCGAGGAGGAAGCCGCGGTGCGTGGCCTGCCGGTGCTCAATGCCACCTGCCCTCTGGTAACCAAGGTCCACAACCAGGGCAAGCGCTACAGGTCGAAGGGCCGGGCGCTGATCCTGATCGGCCATGCCGACCATCCCGAGGTCGAGGGAACCATGGGTCAGGTTCCCGGCCCGGTGCTGCTGGTCCAGAACGTCGACGACGTGGCGGCCCTGACCATGCCCGCAGATACCCCGGTGGCCTATATCACCCAGACCACCCTCAGCGTGGACGACACCAAGGACATCATTGCCGCGCTCGAGCAGCGATTTACGGACATTCAGGGCCCGGACATCCGGGATATCTGCTATGCGACACAGAACCGTCAATCTGCTGTAAGAGACCTCAGCAAGCTGGTGGACGTGATCCTGGTGGTCGGGGCGACCAACAGTTCCAACTCGAACAGGCTTCGCGAGATCGGTACCGAGGTCGGTGTTGCGAGCTATCTCATCGCCGACGGCAGTGAGCTCAACCCGGATTGGCTGAAGGATGCAAAGGCAGTCGGCATCACCGCCGGGGCCTCGGCGCCGGAGGTTCTGGTCGACGACGTCATCGAGGCGCTGAGACGCATCGGCCCGGTCGCGGTGTCGGTGCTTCCCGGCCGCGAAGAAAATATCGAGTTCCGGCTTCCGGCCGAATTAACCGCGGGTTGATCCCCTTCTCTACCCAGGCGCAGAAAGAAAACTTGTAATGGCAATACCGTTCTTCAAGGAAATCCGCATCGGCGGCTATCTGGTCAAGCAGAAGCTGCTGGGCCGCAAGCGCTATCCGCTGGTGCTGATGCTCGAGCCGCTGTTTCGCTGCAACCTGGCCTGTGTCGGCTGCGGCAAGATCGACTATCCCGACGCGATCCTCAATCGCCGCATGTCGGCGCAGGAATGCTGGGATGCCGCCGACGAATGCGGCGCGCCGATGGTGGCGATTCCCGGCGGCGAGCCGCTGATCCACAAGGAGATCGGCGAGATCGTCCGCGGCCTGGTGGCGCGCAAGAAGTTCGTGTCGCTGTGCACCAACGCGCTGTTGCTGGAAAAGAAGCTCGATCTGTTCGAGCCGTCGCCATATCTGTTTTTCTCGGTGCATCTCGATGGCCTGAAGGACCATCACGACAAGGCGGTCTCGCAGCAGGGCGTGTTCGATCGCGCGGTGTCGGCGATCAAGGCCGCCAAGGCCAGGGGCTTTACCGTCAACGTCAACGCCACGATTTTCGACGGCCATGCCGCTGAGGACATCGCCAAGTTTCTCGACTTCACCACCGAACTCGGCGTCGGCGTTTCAATGTCGCCGGGCTATGCCTATGAGCGCGCGCCGGACCAGGAGCATTTCCTCAACCGCACCAAGACCAAGAAGCTGTTCCGCGATGTGTTCGCGCTCGGCAAGGGCAAGAAGTGGAATTTCATGCACTCCGGCCTGTTCCTCGACTTCCTCGCCGGCAACCAGGACTATGAGTGCACCCCGTGGGGAATGCCGGCCCGCAACATCTTCGGCTGGCAGAAGCCCTGCTACCTGCTCGGCGAAGGCTATACCAAGACCTTCAAGGAGCTGATGGAGACCACGGACTGGGAAACCTACGGCACCGGCAAGTACGAGAAGTGCGCCGACTGCATGGCGCATTGCGGCTACGAGCCGACCGCGGCGAATGCGGCGCTGCGAAATCCCCTGAAGGCGATGTGGGTGGCGCTGCGCGGCGTGCGGACCACCGGCCCGATGGCGCCCGAGATCAGTCTCGAGCATCAGCGTCCGGCGCAGTACATCTTCTCTGCCGAAGTGCAGAAGCGGTTGTCAGATATCCGCCGCGACGAGGCCCTCGCCGCCCAGCAAAAAGCCTCGACAGCCGCGTAGGCTGCGCAAGGCGCGGTTGAAGTCGATCCCGGTGGAGACCAAGGCGCGCAGTGTCATCGGATTGCGCGCCACACCGCGCAGCACCTTGCGCAGGTCGATGTCGCCGTTCGGCTTGATCGCGCTCATCGCCAGCGCCGGCAGGGCCCGGGTGGCGGGATCGCTGATGACGCGCAGAGCCGCGAACGGAAGCTCCGCCTCGGCGGCATAGGCGGCTGCAATATGGCTCTCCATATCGACCGCCGCCGCGCCGGTTTCCAGGCGCAGCGCGGCCTTTCCGTCCCGGGCGGCGATCACCCGTTCGACCCCCGCCAGGCCACCCCTGACCACGCGCCGGCGTCCCAGCGCCACGCTGGCGATCAGTTCTTCGTTGAGGGCAAGACCGGCCAGCCAGCGGGTGTCGCCGGACAGCACTTCGGTCGCCACCACGACGTCGCCGGACTTCAATGAGGGATCGAGACCGCCCGCGACGCCGAAGCTGATCACCCCCCTGATCGTCGAGGGGTCGAAGACGGTCAAAAGAGCCCGTAATTGCTGCGGATCGCTGCTGCTGCAGATAACGGTCATGCCCGGCCCGGCCGCAATGCGGGCCTCCTGCACCAGACCAGTAACAATTAGCACCGGCCGCGGGTCAATTGGATTGACCGCGATCAAGTCGTCCCCCGCCCCCAAATTCACATTCCGACCCCTACCACCCTGCTATTGGTGCCCCTCAAGTTTCGATACCGCGCCAACGCCCAGAGCGGAAAGAACTTCGAGTAGCCATGATAACGCAAATAAAATACCCGCGGAAAGCCCGTTGCCGTGTAGCGCTGCTCGTCCCACAGGCCTTTTTCGGTCTGTGTGCTTTTTAAGTACTCCACCCCCCGCGCGACCGCCGGATGCCCGACCTCGCCCGCTGCCATCAATCCAAGCAAGGCCCATGCCGTTTGCGACGCCGTGCTCGGCGCCTGCTCAAACCCCTTATAATCGAGTCGGTAACTGGTGGCATCCTCGCCCCAGCCGCCATCCCGGTTCTGGATCGAGATCAGCCAATTCACGGCCTTGCGCATCGCGGGGTCCTGGTGGGCGACCCCGGCGGCGTTCAGCGCCGATAGTACCGACCAAGTGCCGTAGATGTAGTTAAGGCCCCAGCGCCCGTACCAGGATCCCTCCGCAAGCTGGGTCCGGCGCAGATAGTCCACCCCGGCGGCGACCGCCGGGCTGCGCTGCGCGGTCTCGCCGAGTTGGGCCAGCATCGAGACGCAGCGGGCGGTGACATCCTCGGTTGGCGGATCGAGCAGTGCGCCGTGATCGGAGAATGGAATGTTGTTGAGGTAATATTCGAGATTGTTGACGTCGAAGGCGGCCCAGCCGCCATTGCGGCTTTGCATGCCCTCGATCCACTCGCGGCCGCGGTCGATCGCGACGTCGTATTCAGCGCCATGGCCGGCGCGCCGCACACGGTCCATCGCCATCACCACCACCGCGGTGTCATCGAGGTCCGGATAGTAGGCATTGTTGTACTGGAACGCCCACCCGCCGGGACGGACCTGCGGCCGCTTCACCGCCCAGTCACCCCTGACATCCAGCACCTGCCTCGGCAGCAGCCAGTCCAAGCCCTGTTTTGAGGCAGGCAGCGCCTCTTCACTGCCTGCCTCGATCAGGGCGTGGCAGGTCAGCGCGGTGTCCCACACCGGCGAGACGCAGGGCTGGCAATAGGCCTCGTGCTCTCCGACCACCAGCAGCCGGTCGAGCCCCCTGCGGGTGACCGCGCGCGGCGGATAGTCCGCAGGCTTGCCCAGCACCTCGTACATCATCACGACATTGGCCATCGGCGGATAAATCGCGCCCAAGCCGTCTTCGCCGTTCAGACGTTGTTCGACGAACGCGACGGCGCTGTCGATGGCGCGGGCCCGCAGCCGCTTCGGAAACAGCGGCTCGACCACCCGCAGCACGCTGTCCAGCGCGCGGAACAGCAAAAACCAGCCCCAGCTCTGATGCGGCGCCTTGGCGGTCATTCCGATCGAGTGCGGCGGCTGCAGGAACAGCTCGTCGATTCCGACGCCGCTGAGATTCTTGGCGCGGGGTTTCAGCGCCGCCAGCACCATCAGCGGAACGATCGTGGTCCGCGCCCAGTACGAGATCTTGTTGATGTGAAACGGCGACCACATCGGCAGCAACATGATCTCGACCGGCAATACCGGAACGCTGCGCCATGTCAGAATGCCGAACATCGCCAGCATGAACCGCGTGAAAACGTTGCTGTGGACAGCGCCGCCGCGCGACCGGATCGCCTCGCGCGCGCGGACCATGTGGGGCGCATCCGGGGAATCGCCGATCATCTTGAGGGCGAAGTAGGCCTTCACGCTGGCGCTCATGTCGAAGTCGCCGTCGTGCACCAGGGGCCAGCCGCCATGGGCGCCCTGAACCCGGCGCAGGTAATTCGCGATCTTGCCCTGCAGCTCGCTGTCGACCGGTTCAGCCAGATAATGCCGCAGCAACACATATTCCGCCGGAATCGTGCAGTCGGCTTCCAGTTCGAACACCCAGTGTCCATCGGGTTGCCGGTATTTCAGCAGCGCGCGGGTCGCAGACGCGATGCTCGCCTCCAGGTCGGCGCCGGTCTCCGTGCCGACAGTGTTGTTTACGGAGTGCATCTCGCTCGACATCCCCTGTGATTGCCCCGCCCGGCTGGAAACCGTTCGATGTGTTACGATCAGCCCTGCCGCATGGCGAGCACGAGCCCGGCGGCGCGATTGCCTGACCGCACCGATCCCTCGATGGTCGCCGGCAACCCCGTATCAGTCCAGTCGCCGGCGAGAAACAGGTTTTTCCAGTTCGTGACCGCGTCCGGCCGCAGCGCATTCTGCTCCGGCGTAGCCTCGAATGTCGCGCGGCGCTCGCGCACGATCTGCCACGGCGGGAGTTCGCCCTGCACGCCGGCGGCCTTGCAGATGTCCAGCCAGATCGCCTGCGCAAGCTGCTCGCGCGGCATATCCACCAGCCGGTCGGCATTGCTGACGGTGACCGACAGGCGCTGCGGGAATGCGAACAGCCACTCCACAAGTCCACCCACGACCCCGAGAATCGGAGGCATATCCGTGGGCGGATCGAAGCGGAAATGCGCGTTCACGATGGCGCGGAATTTGGACGGTGTCTTGAGGCCCGGCAGCAACGAGGCGGCCGGGCGCGGCGGCACCGCCAGCACCACGGCCTCGCCAGCGCCGACCGCGACACTGTCGTCGCCGAACTTCAATTCGGCAATGCGGCCGGCCGACATGCCGAACTCACGCAATTCATGTCCGAACCGGATGTCGGCGCCCTTGCTCCGCAGCAGCCGGATCGCGGGCTCGACCAGGACCGCGCTGAGGCCCTCGCGCGCGATCAGCGGTCGGCAGGCCTGCCCCCCCGCCAGCAGCGTTTCCCGCACCACGGCGCCGGCAAGGCCCGCCGACCCCTCGGGAGGATCGACGTTCAGCGCCGCCAGCAGCAGCGGCTGCACCAGGCGCTGGTAGAGCGTCCCTTGGCAGGGGATGGTATCCCCGACCAGCTTGCCCTTCCCCGCCCACAGCAGCGGCACCAGGGCGAGATAATCCAGCAGGCCGGTGTCGGGTACGCGGCGAGCCGCATCGAACAGCCACAGCGGCACCCGGCCGTCGCCGAGGTCGAGCTGCCATCGCCGGCCGCAGCTCAAATCGACGAACGCAAATTGCGCGCGCTTCGGCCCGACCAGCCCGGCCTCGGTGCCGATCGATCTGGCGTAGGCGACCGCGTCGCGGTTGCCGGAAAGCAGCAGATGATTGCCGTTGTCGATGGTCAGGTTGGTCGCCGCGTCGAAATAGGAGCGGCAGCGGCCGCCGGCCTGCTGGGTGGCCTCGTGCAGGTGCACCCTGAAATCCGCGGCCGCCAGCCGAACCGCGGCCGCGAGCCCCGAAATGCCGGCGCCGACGATGTGGACGGTCTGCTGCATCAGATCAACGCGTAACGAAGCACGATGGCGATGCGGGATAGCTTGCCGAGGCGCACCGGCGCGCGCGGCGCGGCGAAGCCTCTGGCGATCAGCAGTCCGAGGATCTCCCGATAATATTTCGACATGATCCTGGGCGCGCGCACCACGCGGCGCGGATTGCGGTTCATGACAGCGTCGGCATTCTCGAAATGGCTCCGCGCCCGCTCCGCCAGCGGCGCGCATACTCGGGGCAGCGCCGGATCATAGATCACCCGGATCGGATCGATCGAGGTGATTCCGGCATGCAACAGTCCCTCGAGCGGCAGATAGAGCCGGCCGATGGCGGCATCCTCGTCGAGATCGCGCAGGATATTGGTCAATTGCAGCGCGCGTCCCAGGTGATGCGCCAGCAGGACGCCGTCATCCTGCGGCAGGCCAAACACCCGCACCGACAGCCGTCCAACCGCGCTTGCGACGCGGTCGCAATACAGGTCCAGCGTGGCCAGGTCCGGCGCCCTTATATCCTGCGGCACATCCATCTCCATGCCATCGACAATGGCCAGAAAATCCTCGCGCCTGAGACCAAATCTTCGAACCGAGCGGACATAGTCCTGCAATCGCGGCGGCGGGTGGCCGCGGTACAGCGCCTCGATATCGTCACGCCATTGTTGCAGTGCGGCCAGCCGTTCGGGCCGCGGCCCGTCGGAATCCGCGATGTCATCGACCTGCCGGCAGAAGCTGTAGATCTGGAACATCGCCTCGCGCTGCGGGCGCGGCAGGATCCGCATCGCGCTGTAAAACGAGCTGCCGGATGCCGACGACCCGTCGCTGGCTGGGGCTACCGCGGTCTGAACCGTCATGCGCCGGCTGCCGGTTTTGACACGGGGCGCCGGCGCAGCGTCCGGCGGGCGAACTCGCCGGCCACGCCGGCGAGGCTGTAGGCGAGCAGTTCGAGCGGGGCAAGGTGCACGTTCTGGCTCAAGGGATCGCGGCGCTTGAGCAGACCAACGATGCGGTCGGCGAAGCTCTGGATCACGGAGATCTCGAGCCCGAGCCGGAAATCCTTCACCTCGGCGCTGAGCGATCTGCTTTGTTCGAGCAGAGCCTCGGTTCGCGCGGCGAGCGACTGCAGGCACTGCAGCAGCGGGGCCGACGCCCGCTTTTCGCCGATCGCCTCGACTGAAGCCCCGGCTGCCGCGAGCGCATCGCGCGGGAGATAGACTCGATTGAGGTCGCGAAAGTCCTTGCCGCAGTCCTGAAGATGATTGTTGATCTGCAGGCCGGCGCACAACGCGTCCGAGGCCGCCCAGGTCGACGTGCTCTCGCCGTGGACGTCGAGCATGAAGCGCCCGACCGGCATGGCCGAATAGCGGCAATAATAAATGACTTCGTCCCAGTTCTCGTACCGCAGCTTGGTCACATCCATCCGGAACGCGATCAGGACATCGAGCGCATGGCGCGGCGGCATCGCGCGCTGCGCCAGCGCGCGCCGCAGCGCCACAGCCTCGGGCTGGCTGTCGCCCTGGCCCAGCAGCTCGGCTTCGAGCAGATCGAGATAGGCAAGCTTTTCGGGCGCGGCGAGCGTCGCATGGTCGGCGATGTCGTCGGCAGTCCTGACGAAATTGTAGAACGCGAGGATCAGCGCCCGGTGGCGCGGATGGATGATCCACGAAGCGACCGGAAAGTTCTCGTCGCGGTGAGTCTTGCCGGATCGAAGCTCGCTCGCAGTGGTCATCAACGACTGTCTACATTGGTCTGGGCAGGGTGACTTCGCATGCCGCTAAAGCGTGCATGCGGATGGATCGCGAGCCCCATATAGGGGAATACGCTTCCAAAACCAATGCTATCTGCGAGGACCGGCAGATTCCGGCGGCGCCCCTGTGGCGCCGGCCGGCCCGCGACGGCGGCGGCTTCAGCCGCGGTCTATTGCCCGTGGTCCTTCAGCACCTTGTCGCAGGCTTCACTCAGCTTGGGACGATTCTGCTGCAGGCAGGCCAGAATGGTGAAATCGCCCTGATCGATCACGGGGCGGCAAAGACGCTGAACGTCGCGGGCACAAGCCTTCTGCTCCTCAGGGGTGCCGCTGCGCTGCTGCTGAGCGACGGCACCGGTTGAAACAGATATCGACATCAGGAAGAGCGCGAGGAGAAACTTAGGCATTATGTTCCTTCATTCTGAACGCACAGAACCATCCTCCCGGACGGCACATGGCTGAACAGGACGGATTTTTCGGATTGAAAATACTGCGAACCGCAGCGACGAACGAACCAAGAGCGCTGGTAAATGCGGCCAAATTTACGGTGGCCCGCCCTCAATAGCGGGCTCTCCAGGACAACTCAATCACGAAGATAACTACTTGATATTAAAGCATTATTTTTCTAAACACGGTGCAGGCGATGTGCTGCTTTGGGGTTCCAGCCGGCGCTTTTTCGGCGGAACCCGGCGGGATCTGAAGTTTTTTTGATTTCGCGGCGCGAAAAACGCATGGCCTGGATCGGCTTTGTGTATCTTACCGCCGCAGGGCCGCGGCCAGGCAGTTGCGCAGCGGCGGTCGAGTGGTCATTTGAACTTAACGCACTGCGGCGACACTAAACCTTCGAAGCGGTGAAGCCGGTCTTGCGACAGCGCCATTTTGAACGGGAAAATGCGATATGAAACGGTTTGGTTTTAGCCTGCATGGACATGCGATCAGGGCTGCCGGTGTCGGCGCGGCGCTCATGTTGTCGGTAACGGCGGGCCATGCCCAGTCCGGGCCGTTTGCCGGTTTTAACGGGGCATGGTCCGGCAACGGAACCGTGGCGCTATCAGACGGAACCACCGAGCGCATCCGATGCAAGGCCGACTACAAGGTCGACGGCTCTGGGCTGGCCCTGAAGCAGACGCTGCGCTGCGCCAGCGACAGCTACAAATTCGACCTGAGCAGCGATGTCACCAGTCAGGGCAACCGAATTTCGGGCAACTGGAGCGAGGCCAGCCGCAACATTTTCGGCAATTTGCAGGGCACCGCGGGGGGCGGCCAGATCGAAGTATTCGTCGAGGCCTCGGGATTCGCCGCCAACCTCACGCTGCGGACCAACGGCAACCGGCAGACCGTTCAGATCAGCTCCAAGGGCGAGATCAGGGGCGTCAACATTACCATGGTCAAAAGCTAGGCTCATCGATCCGGCTTGTTGCTCAGCCGGCTTTTCCCGAGGTGCCGCGAAGCCGCTGCGACAGGTTGATCAGGAACATCGACGTCGGCCGCAGGATGAACAGATCCGCGAACAGCGCCGAGACCATCGCGAAAGCGCTGAGCCAGCCGAACAGCCGCAGCGACGGCAGGTCGGAAAACACCGTCACGACCAGGCCGCAGGCCAGCACCACCGTAGTCAGAATCAGCGCGGGACCGACCAGCACGGTGGCGCGCTCGACTGCAAGCTCCGGACTGACGCCCGGCTTCCTCTCGAGCCGGAGCCGGTTGAGGAAGTGGATCGTGGCGCTGAGCCCCAGACCGAAGGACACGGTGAGTGCAACCACGCTGGCGAACTGCAGTCCCTCCCCCAATAGCCACAGCACCGTGCCCGACAACACCACCGGGAAAATGCCGGGCAGGATGCACGAGAACATCACGACTACCGAGCGGAAGGCCAGCCCGATGAAGATCGCAACCAGCGCGAATTCGATCGTCAGCCCGCGATTGAGCTTTTCGATCATGCTGGCGCTGTTGCGTGCCGCGATCGCCGAAAGGCCGGTGACCGCGATCTCGTAGCCGGGATGTTCCTTGCGCACCGCGTCCAGCGAATGGTCGAGATTCTCGACCACGGGAAGAATCTGGCTCGAATCCAGATCGGGGACGCGCCCCGACACCACCACCGCATCCTGATTGGCGGAGATGAAGCGCCGCACCAGGTATTTCGGGAGAAGGTTGACATATTCCTTCAGGGTCGCGACGTCGGAACTTCCGGCCTTTTCAGCAAGCCAGCGCCGCAGCGTTTCCAGCGACCAGACGTTGCCTACGCCGGCCTGTTTCTCCACCGCGGCGTGAACCTCGGCGATGGTCTGCAGGGTATCGGGCGCATATAGCGAGGCGCCCTTGGGAAATTCGATCAGCACGTCGATGGCGTTGGCGCCGGTCAGCTTGGCGTCGAGACGCCCCGAGGCCGCCACCGCCTGCTCCTTGTCCGGCACCTGGTCGGCGAGCCGGTAGCGCGGCTCGAGATTGGCATAGACCACCGCCAGGCCGCCGACCAAAATCACCGCGAGCAGGCTGAACAGGCCGGGACGGCTGACCATGCGTACCGCGATCCAGTAGCAGAAATTGCGCAGCGCCTGGACGCCGGCGTCGGCGGTCTGGAACTTGGTGGCGAAGACCTTTTCGTTGCGGACAAACAGCACTCCGAATACCGGCACCAGCGACAGCACCGCGATCAGCGCGATGATGGTGGCGGCAAGCCCGGCCTCGCCGAATTTGCGGATCAGGTCGGAATCGGAAAATTGCAGTGCGATGAACGATATGCCGGCGGTGCCATGGGTGAGCACGCAGGCCGGCCCGACCACCAGCACGGCGTTCTTGAACGCGGTGTATTTGTCCTGGCCCGCGATCAGGCGGTCGCGCGCCGCAAATGTCAGCTGCATCGAGTCCGAGAAGCTGATCACCATGATCAGCGGCGTCATCACGTTCAGGAACATGTTGAGGTTGAAATTGGCCCATCCGAGCCCGCCCAGCGCCAGCAATATCGCGATCATCGGCGGGAAGGCGGCGACCACCATGAACGATATCTTGCGGAAGAAGATGATGGCGATGATGCAGCCGGCCAGGATACCGAGGATATTGTAGGTCAGCCCGTCGCGCTCGACCGCGTTGCGGATTTCCAGCTGCATGACGGGAACGCCGGACAATTCCGCGGTCAGTCCGCTGCCGGCAAGATCGTCGGCCATCAGCTTGCGAATTTCGGCGACCGTCTTGCCGAGCTTGTTGCTGGCGACGACTTCGGGTTCGAGCGACAGCACGATCAATGCCAGCGTGCCGTCTTCGGACAACAGCTTGCCGCGGATGATCTCGTTGCTCTTGACGGTCTCGATGAACTTGTCGTAGGCGGCCCCGGTCGGCAGGTCCGAGGGGAACAGCGCGGCCGGCAGCTTGCCCGGCGCCGGCGCCTGGCGCGCCGAGAACAGCGAAATCAGCCCGCGCGTGCCGTCGACCAGCTGCAGGTCGGTGACCAGATCGCGCAGCTTTTCGAGATTGTCGCGCGCCAGCAGCGTCTTGCCTTCGACAACGACCAGCACGTCGAATTCGGTGGCCGGGAAGCGCTTGGTTTCAGCCTCGTATTGCCGGTACTCCTTGGAGTCGGACCGAAACAGCTGACTGAGCGAATCGTCGATCTTGATGCGCTGGATGCCGAACACCGCGCCGATGATCAGCCCGATCAGGACGATGCAGGACAGGATCGGCCGCTGAACCGCGATCAGCCCGATTCGCTCCAGCCCGAAGGCAATGCTGGCGGTTGCCCGCGACTCGGTGTTCTCGACATGGGCCTCACTGTCGCGGTTCTTTTCGAGCATGCCCTGTCCAATTCCCAAAACGGCTCAATTTGCATAGCTCAAACTGGCAGGCGCGACTGTGGTCGAATCGGCCACATTTGATTGCACTAGCCTTTGAAAACATACGAAATTTTGCCGCGCAGATGTAGCAGGTCTAGCCCGCGTCTCGCAAGCGTGGGCTGCCGGCGGACGATCGGCATCCGACGTGGCGATAGCGGCCTCCGCCCCTGGATTTGTCATGCCGGTCTTGAATGCACGGCGATGGGCCGGGGCGTGCGATCACCGCTTTCATCCTTGAGTGCGACACCGGTGATTCTGCGGGCGAGGCCCTCGCGGATCAGCCAGGAAATCCTGAAGGCGGCTTCATCGTAGCCGAGCCCCGCGCGATGGATGTTGGAAACGCAATTGCGCTCAGCGTCGCTGCGACCGACCCTGGGTTCGAACGTCAGGTAAGCCCCGAGGCTGTCGGGGGCGGACAGGCCCGGCCGCTCGCCGATCAACATGAGCACCATGCGGGCCCCGAGCAGGGCGCCGATCTCATCGCCCAACGCCACCCGCGCGCCTGTTGCGACCACGGCGGTTTCGATCTCGATGCCATCGGCCGCCAATTTCGGGATCAGGCTGCGGACCAGCTCGACCGCGTGCGCGTTGACCCCCAAGGGCGACAGGCCGTCGCCGACCACGATCGCGAGCCGGCAGCCACCGCCGGGCCACGCCGCCAGCAGCTGCCGCGAAGCCGGATCGAGCATCCGCCCGAGGTCGGGACGCCGGAGATAGTCGCCGCGGTCGCGCGCCCGGCTGGCGACATCGAATACCCCAAGTCCGAGACCGCCGAGCCCCGAGGCCACGCCGGCGGCGTCGAAGCCGGCATGGACGGCGTCGCGGGCGCGGGCATGGTCCAGCGTAAATTCGAGCAGCGCCCGGGTCGGCAGGCTTGCGCCGGCGCGGCCAAGCCCGACCCGCGCCGGCGTGAATTGCCGCAGATCGCTCGGCGAATGGACCGGCCGCGCCGGCGCTTTCATGTGTCTCTACTCGGCAGGGACGGATGCCTCGCGCAGCCGCATCGAATAATACGAGGCGTTCTGCCGGCCGCCCGAGGCGGCGCGGGCGAACAGGATCAGATGATGGGCCACCAGAATCGAACTGATCAAATATTCGATCTCGCCGCGGGCCAGCCGCCGCAAGGCGAATTTCCAGAATTCCAGCTTGTAGTCGCCGAGGACGCCGACCTTCCAGAAGATGTTGCGGAGCATGACCAGGCCGAGCCTGATATTGCGCCAGGATGCCCGCTGCGGCGTCGGCGGCGGCTGGATCCGGCGCGGATAGGTTTCGCGGATCTGATATTCGTAGCGCTGCATCAGCTTGTCGGGCTGGTAGGCGCTGCCCATGCAGGCGCGCCAGGTTGTCACGACGTCCTCATAGGGCAGCCGGAAGTCGACGTTGGAATCGCGGCCCTCATCCTCGATCAGCCGGTTCTCGCGCTTCAGGCGGTCCCACAAGGGCGTCTGCGGCAACGCCTGCAGCAGGTTGATGGTCAATAGCGGGATCTGCGAGATATCGATGAATTCGAGCAGATGCTGCCCGGTCTCGGGCTTGTCGGTATCGAGGCCGAGGATGATGCCGGAAACGACTTCCATGCCGAAATCATTGAGCGTGCGGATCGCTTCCATGATCGGGACCGCCATGTTGTGGTCCTTGCGCATCGCCTTGAGCGCAACCGGATCCGGCGTCTCGATGCCGCAGAAAATCGTCGTAAAGAACGCCTCGCGCATATTCGACAGGATTTCCGGCCGCTTGGCGATGTTCAGCGTCGCCTCGCAGGAAAACCGCAGCACGTAGCCGGTCTTCTTCTGCCACTCGATCAGATGCGGCAGGAGATCGAGCGCGGCCTTGCGATTTCCGATGAAGTTGTCATCGACGAAATACACCGAACCAACGATGCCGCATTCGAGCAGGCGGTCGAGCTCGGCGGTGATCTGCTGCGGCGTCTTGAGACGCGGATTGCGGCCGTAGAGTCCGGGAATGTCGCAGAACTCGCACTGATAGGGGCAGCCGCTGGAATACTGGATGCTGCCGAGAAAATACCGCTTGAGGTCGGCAAGTTCATAGGCCGGAATCGGAAACTCGGTCATATCGAGGCGCTCGGTGGTCTTCAGCACCACCTGCTGCCCGGGACGGGACGGATCGCGGCCGATCCGCGCGATCAGTTCGTCGGTCGCGTCGCCCATCTCGCCGACATGGAGATAGTCGAACGAAGGATAGTAATCCGGGCAGGCGCTGACCGAGGGTCCGCCGATCGCGACCGCCAGGTCGAACGCGTGGGCCCGGCGGCAGATATCGTTCATCTGCTGGCGCTGGATGTGCATGCCGCTGACAAAGACGGCTTCCGCCCATTCGAAGTCGGCCGTGGAGGCCGCGGCAATGTTCTCGTCGATGAAGCGGACCTGCCAGTTCGCGGGCAGATAGGCCGCGATCAGCAGCAAGCCCTGCGGCGGCATGAAGGCCTGGACGCCGTCGGTCAGCGGATAGGCGTGCTCGAACGTACCGAACGAGGAAGTATAGCGCGGAAACACGCATAAAATGCGCCGTACCGTGTCAATGCCCTCGGCTCTCATCGAATTTCCTCAACTGCCCCGGCAATGCCTGCACCAGATAAGCACGCCACCGCAAGGCTGGGCTATAAATTCCTCAACATTGTGGCAACCGCGCTTCAACCCGCGGATTGCCGGATAGTTGCACGCCGGCGTCGCCGGCGCGGTCGCTTGCTGCGCTCAGGCAATCAGCCGCGATGCAAAATCGGCCAGCAATGCCGGGTCGCCGGCCAGCCGAAACCCGTTGTCGACGAGCCCGACACCCAACAGCCAGTCGTCGAACTCCGGAGCCCGCTTCAGCCCGAACAGATCGCGGACATAAAGCGCGTCGTGGAACGAGGTGGACTGGTAATTCAGCATGACATCGTCCGACCCGGGTACCCCCATGATGAAGCTCACGCCGGCGGCGCCGAGCAGTGTCAGCAGATTGTCCATATCATCCTGGTCGGCTTCGGCATGGTTGGTGTAGCAGACGTCGACGCCCAGCGGCAGGCCGAGCAGCTTGCCGCAGAAATGATCCTCCAGCCCGGCGCGGATAATTTCCTTGCCGTCATAGAGATATTCGGGACCGATGAAACCGACCACGCTGTTGACCAGCAGCGGGTCGAAGGCGCGGGCGACGGCATAGGCACGCGCTTCGCAGGTCTGCTGATCGACGCCGTGGTGGGCGTTGGCCGAAAGTGCCGAACCCTGCCCGGTCTCGAAATACATGACATTGCTGCCGACGCCGCCGCGCCGCAGCGACAGCCCGGCCGTGTGGGCTTCGCGCAAAAGCGCCAGGTCGACGCCAAAGCTGCGGTTGGCCGCCTCGGTGCCCGCGATCGACTGAAACACCAGGTCGACCGGCACGCCCTGCCCGATCAATCCAAGCGTCGTCGTCACATGGGCCAGGACGCAGCCCTGGGTCGGAACCTGCAGCCGCGCAATGATGTCATCGAGCAGCCGCAACAGCCCGCCGATGACCGCCGGATCGTCGCTTGCCGGATTGATGCCGATGCAGGCGTCACCCGACCCCAGCAGCAGGCCGTCCAGAATCGACGCGGTGATGCCCCTGGCGTCGTCGAACGGGTGATTGGGCTGCAGCCGCACGCTCATCCGCCCGGGCAGGCCGATGGTGTTGCGAAACGCCGTCGTCACCTGGCATTTTTTCGCCGCCAGGATCAGATCCTGGTTGCGCATCAGCTTGCAGGCTGCTGCGGCCATTTCCGGGGTGATGCCGCGCGACACCCTGTTGAGCGTTTCAGCCGTCGCCGCGTCGGACAGCAGCCAATCGCGGAACGCGCCGACGGTCAGCGAGGATATCGGCGCAAAGGCCTGTTCGTCGTGGCCATCGACGATCAGGCGGGTGACTTCATCGTCCTCGTAGGGAACCACGGCCTCCTGCAGGAACTGCGTGAGGGGGACGTCGGCCAGTGCAATCCGTGCCGCGATCATCTGCTCGGCGCTGGCGGCCGCAATCCCCGCCAGCCGGTCGCCGGAGCGCGGCGGCGTGGCCTTGGCCAACAGATCGCGCAGGTCGGCGAAGACGTGGCTGGTGGCGTCGATGGTGTGGCGATAGACCATGGCGGTTCCGGACCATCAGCGCGCGGTGCCGCGGATATCGCGGCACCGCGCAATTGTGCCACATTCGAGCATCGGCCGGGCCACAATCCCGTGAGTTCTGCGCAACGTGGAATCAAGGCCAAGTTTAAGGATTTATACACCACCCTTGTGCATGTTTTTTGTGCGCCGAGTTGACCGACCTCCCAGGTGAAACATTGCCATGCCTGAAACAGAGAAGTCTCCTCGCCGCTCCGCCGGCCACGCCATCATGTCCCGGCTCTCGCTCGCCGCCAAGCTGTACTCGGTGTTCGCGCTGTTCGCGGTTCTGACTGCGGCCATCACCGCGCTGTCCGACTACAATACCCGCCGCAACGCGGAACTCATGGCAGCCGTCGACACGGCCGGCCGCGCAGCCGTCAACGTCGAGCGCGTCGATGCGCTGGTCTATGCGGTAGTTATGGAATCCCGCGGCGTCTACATGTCGACGACGCCGGCCGTCGTGAAAAAATATGGCGACGGGCTGCTCGGCTTCAACGACCAGATCCTTGCCGTGGTCAAGAACTGGGAATCCATCGTCCAGGCCGATGATGCCGAGCAGTTCGCCATCTTCAAGAAGCGAATCGAGCAGTTCGTCGACTTCCGCAAGGAACTGGTTCGCCGCGGCGTCGAGATCGGTCCGGCTGCAGCCCGCGAGTGGGGCGACAATGATGCCAACCGCGAAGTGCGCTCCGCCCTCAACAAGGATCTCGAGGCGCTTTCCATGGTCTATGCCGAACGCGGCAAGCGGCTCGCCCGGCAAGGCGAGGTCAACCGCGAACTGGCGCTGCTGCTGACCTGTCTCGGCGGCCTGGCGCTGGTCGTGGTCGGCATCGGCGTCCTGATCATCGCCCGCTCGGTGGCGCGGCCGCTTTCGCTGATCACCGCCACCATCGAGCAGGTCGCCGGCGGTGCCGAAAATGTCGAGGTTCCGCACGTTGACCGGGCCGACGAGATCGGCGCACTGGCGCGCGCGATCCGGGTCTTTCAGCAGGCGATGGACCGCAACCGCAATCTCAACGCGCAGGCCTTGCTGGACACCAGGGCACGCACGGAACGAGCCCAGCACATCGAAACATCGGTGGAGGCGTTCCGCGGCGCGATCGGAGGCGTGCTGCGCGCGGTCGCCGACAATGCCTCGGCCATGCGCGCTACCGCGCAGTCAATCGCCAGCGTGGCCTCGGATGCCAGCGGACGGGCTATTGCCGCCGCCGGTGCGACCGAGCAGGCCTCCAGCAGCGTCAACGCCGTCGCCGGCGCCGCCGAGCAACTGTCGGCTTCCGTGAAGGACATCGGCCGGCAGGTCCGGCAATCCGCAGATGTCGTCGAGCAGGCGGGCTTGCGGACCGACCGATCGATCACCGAAATCGAAAGCCTCGCCGCGGCGACCCAGCGCATCGATGGCGTCCTCAGCCTGATCCAGGCGATCGCCGAGCAGACCAACCTGCTGGCGCTTAACGCAACCATCGAAGCCGCCCGCGCCGGCGATGCCGGGCGCGGATTTGCGGTGGTTGCGCATGAGGTCAAGGCGCTCGCCGAGCAGACCGCCAAGGCGACCTCCGAGATAGGTCAGAATGTCGGCATGATCCAGACCTCGACGCGAAATGCCGTCGATGCGGTGCGCGAGATCGGCAACGCGGTACGTGACATCAATGCCGTCACCTCCAACATCTCCGGCGCCATCGAGCAGCAGGATGCGGCGACCCGCGAGATCTCCGCCAATGCCCAGTTGGCCGCCCAGGGCAACGAGACGCTGGTCGTCAACATCGGCTCGCTCAGCCAGGCCATCGGCGAGACCGACAAGGCCGCGACATCCGTCCTCACCGCGTCCAGCGATCTGACCACCACCGCGGCAACGCTGTCGCAAGAGGTCGACAAATTCTTTCACAATCTGCGCAGCGAACCGCTCGAAGACAATCGCGGCGCGGGGCTGCGGACGGGTACCGCCAGCTGAGGTTTCAAAAGCTTGCCGCGCGGGGACCAATCGGGCCGCGCGTGTTCAGCGAGCCGGCGGCCGTGCTGCGGTTCAGAGCCACTGACCCGCTAGCTGCAGATCGCAGACCAGGGCGAGCATCAGCGACAGCGAAAGACCAGCGGCACTGAAAAGTGCGATCTGATTGAACAGGCCGCATTCCAGTTTCGTGCATAGAATCCGTTTTATGCTGTACATGGTCGACGCCCTTCCGTGACAAGTTTCGCGACTGGAGCTTCTCGTCTACGGCATCAAGCTATCGCGGCTCGATTAAAGCGCCCCTTAAGCGCCGGCTTGGAAGCCCGCGGCCTGCCGAATTCCAAGGCTATGGTTAAAAATAACAGACAGGCCCTCGATGGCGCTGGCCGGAAAAGTGCCCAAAAGTGCTGCCGCTAGACATGCCCCCCTGCGGCATATCCCGATGACCACGCCCACTGAAAATTGAAGCCGCCGAGATGACCGGTGACGTCGAGCACTTCGCCGATGAAATAAAGCCCCGGCACCGAGCGGGTTTCGAATGTCTTCGAGGACAGCCCTGCGGTATCGACCCCGCCCAGCGTCACCTCCGCGGTGCGGTAGCCTTCGGTGCCGCTCGGCCTGACCCGCCACTGCGCCACCGCCGCGGCGACCTCGCCGATCAGCCTGTCGGGACAGTCGGCGATGCGCGGCGGGCTTGCGATCGCCTCCGCGATGGTCTGCGCCAGCCGCTTCGGCAGAAACTCGGCCAGCGCGGTCGCCATTTCCTGCCGCGGACGATCGCTGCGCAATCTTTTCAGCCCGGCCACAACATCGATCTGCGGCGCCAGGTCGATCACGAGGTCCTGGCCCTCGCGCCAATAGGAAGATATCTGCAGGATGGCCGGGCCGCTCAGCCCGCGATGGGTGAACAGCAGGGCCTCGTCGAAAGCGGTCTTGCCGCAACTCACCACGGCGTCGACCGCGACCCCCGATAAATTGCCAAATCGCGCCAGCAGCGCCGCATCGAACGTCAGCGGCACCAGCGCGGGCCGTGGCGGCACGATGTTGAGGCCGAACCGGGCTGCGACCTTGTAGCCAAATCCGCTCGATCCCATCTTCGGGATCGAAGGACCGCCGGTGGCCACCACCAGCGATTGTGCGCGAAACTCGCCCTGATCGGTCGCGACGGCAAAGCCTTCCTCGTCCTTCGAGATGGCGCCGACCCGCACCGCGAGGCGCAGTTGCGCTTGAGCCTTGCGACACCGGTCCAGCAGCATGTCGACGATCTGCCGCGAGGAGCCGTCACAGAACAATTGTCCGCGCGTCTTCTCGTGCCAGGCAATGCCATGGCTCTCGACCAGCGCGATGAAGTCGCGCTGCGAGAAGCCGCTCAGCGCCGAATGGCTGAACCGCGGATTTTCCGACAGAAAATTCGCAGGACTGGTGTGCAGATTGGTGAAATTGCATCGTCCGCCGCCGGAAATCCTGATCTTCTCGCCCGGCTGCCTGGCCTGCTCCAGGAGCAGCACCGAGCGGCCGCGCTGGCCGGCGACCCCGGCGCACATCAGCCCGGCGGCGCCCGCCCCGATGATGACGACGTCGTAGCGGTTCGTCGATGGATGGCGATGCGACGTCATTCGACCAGCAGCACATCCACTGCCACCGCGAGTTTTTGCCGGCGCGATCCCACGATGATGCCGTCGACCGGCGAGACGTCGGAAAAGTCCCGCCCCATCGCCAGCACGATGTGATCGTTCTCGACCAGGATGTCGTTGGTCGGATCAAAGCCGATCCAGCCGATCTCGGTGCCGCACCACAGCGAGACCCAGGCATGGGTGGCGTCGGCGCCCTGCAGCCGCGGCTTGCCCGGCGGCGGGATGGTGCGCAGGTAGCCGGAGACATAGCCCGCCGGCAGTCCGAGGCCGCGCAGGCCCGCGATCATGACATGGGCAAAATCCTGGCAGACGCCGTGGCGCTTCTCGAACACTTCGTTGAGCGGTGTGGAGATCACGGTCGCCTTGGGGTCGTATTTGAAGTCGGTGCGGATGCGGTGCATCAGATCGACCGCGCCGGCGAGGACGCCCCCCGACGGCGGAAAGCTGATGGCGGCGTAGGCGGTGACCGGCTGCTGTACCGGCACCAGCGGGCTGGCAAACACGTAACCGATCGGCGACGACGGGCCGAGGCTGGTGGCCTCGAATGCCAGGTCGCGGACGCTTTCCCAGGCCGGACTGGCCGCGGCCCGGCCCGGCGCGCGACGGCAAACGCTGACCCGCGAGCGGGAATCGATGCGCAGGTTGCGATGCGGGGTTTCGATCACAATGCTTTCGGTGGGAATCCCGAAAAAATCGCGGCGCGTGGCGCGGCTCGCCGGTTTCGGCCTGATCTCGACGCTGTGCGAGACCAGTTTCTGGCCGTCGCCGCTGGTCGGCTCCAGCCGCAGCGAGCAGCGCGCGAAGCTGACCGGACTCTCGTAAGCGTAGGTTGTGACGTGACGGATGTCGTAGATCACGCGAGGCCCGTGAGCTTTTCAGGCCGGCTGGCGTTGGGACCGTGCGGAAAATAATGCGAGCCGATCGCATCGGCGAGGCTGAGCAGATCCTGCTCCAGCGCGAACAGCCATTTGGTATCGAGCGCTGCAGCCTCCGCGGTGGTCAGCAAAGCCTGCAGCCCGACCGCGAGCCGGTGCGGCCGCTCGATCAAGCCGCCCTCCTTCAGGGTCGGCAGGCTGGCGATATGATCGTTGAGCGCAAACACCTGGAACGCGACCGAGCGGGGATTATAGGGGTCGAGCACCACGAGGTCGCGCACCGGCGCCAGCAGCGGCCCGACCAGATAGCGCGAACGGTAGGTGATCTGGCAGTCCACCAGGGTCAGCAGGATGTCGAGATCGTCGCTGCCGGCTTCGTCATAGGCGAACTGGCGCGCGAACCGCACGGTGTTGATCGCCCGCTCGGCGCGCCGGCCCATTTCGAGAAAACGCCAGCCGGCGGCCCGGTTCATGTTCTCCTGCGCCAGACCTGCGAAGCTCGCCAGTTCCTGCAGCGTCAGTTCGGCGGCGCTGACAACGCCGTCGTCGTCGTCGACTTCCTCGGCGAGACGCTCGGTCATCTCGGTAATGACCTGCCACGCATCCGGCGACAGCCGCTCGCGCAGCGACGTCGCGGTTCGCTGTGCCGCCCGCAGCAGCGACAGCGCGGAGCCGAACTTGCTTTCGCCCTGCAGCGCCTCGGCGGCGATCCTGCCCGGCTGCGCCCGTGCTGCCAGCGAGGTCGCCCCCCAGGTCACCAGCAGTCGCTGGATGCGCTCGACCGAATGCAGCGCGGTCGACGACCCCTTGCCGGGATCGCGCAACGGTGCGGCCAGCGCCCGCACCAGCCGCAGCGTCGCCTCGGCGCGCTCGAGATAGCGGCCGAGCCAGAACAGGTTGTCGGCGGCCCGGCTCGGCACCCAGCCGGCAATGCGTCTGATCCGCACCGTGTCGCCGGCCGGCAGCAGGGTGGCGGCCGAAACCGCCTTGTCGGAAATCACCCAGACATCGGCCGCCCGCGCGCCGTCGCCCATCGATACCGCGCGGGCATCGAGTTGCTCGGCGATCCGGCAAAAGCCGCCGGGCATGATGGTCCAGCCGCCGGGAGTGGCGGCGGCGAAAATCCGCAGCACGAAAGGGCGCGGCGTGATCCGGCCATTGTCCCACACCGGCGTGGTCGACAGCCGAACCAGTTCCTGTCCGACATAATCGATGCCGCGATCGTTGATCGCCGTCTTGAGTCGCTGGCGCTCGGCCTTCGACAGCTCGCTGGCCAGCACCGGGATCTTGCCTGGAAAACCTGGTACGCCCCTGCCATAGGCGCCCTCGATGGCAACCTCATCGAGCCGCGACAGCACTTCCTCGCGGGCCGATTTCTGGCCGCACCACCAGGTCGCGATGTGCGGCATCTTGAGATCCTCGCCGAAGAAGCGCCGGCTCAGGCTGGGCAAAAAGCCGAGCAGCGCGCGGGCCTCCATCACGCCGGAGCCCGGCATGTTGGCGACCACGACGCCGTTCTTGCGCAGCACGTCGATCAGGCCGGGCACGCCGAGCTGCGAGGAGGCGTCGAGTTCCAGCGGATCGAGCGAATTGGAATCGACCCGGCGCAGCAGCACATCGAGCCGCTTCAGGCCGGCGACGGTGCGGATGTGGATGCGGTCGCCGCTGACCGCGAGGTCGTCGCCTTCGACCAGCAGGAATCCGAGATAGCGCGCCAGCGTGGCGTGCTCGAAATAGGTTTCGCTGAAAGTGCCGGGCGTCAGCAATCCGATTCTCGGCTCGTCGCGGTCGGCGCTGGCGCGCAGCGCATCGCGGAACGCCTCGAAGAACGGCGCGACCCGCTCGACATTCATCGATTTGTAGAGCGAGGTGAAAGCCCGCGACAGCACCAGGCGGTTTTCCAGCGCATAGCCGGCACCCGACGGCGCCTGGGTGCGGTCGCCCAGCACCCACCAGCGGCCGTCGGGACCGCGGCCGACATCGGCGGCATACAGGTTGAGATAGCGTCCGCCCGGCGGCTTGATGCCGCACACCGCGCGAAGATATTCAGTGCTGCCGGCGATTGCCGCCGCCGGCACCGCGCCTTCGGCGACCAGGCGGCCCTCGCCATAGAGGTCGCTCAATACCAGTTCGAGCAATTCGGCGCGCTGCACGATGCCCGCGCTCAATTGCTGCCATTCGGCCTCGTCGATCAGAAGCGGCAGATGGCTGAGCGGCCACAGCCGGTCGGCGTTCTCGCCGGGCGCCCGATAGGTCACGCCGGCTTCCCGCAGATGCCGGTCGGCGGCCCCGAACCGCCGCTCGATGTCCCCGGGCGTCAATTCGGCGAAGGCCTCGAAGAAGCGGGTCCAGACCTTGCGCGGCGACCCGTCCTGGGCGATGTACTCGTCGGGGATGTCCGGCAGCCGCGCATAGGCGCGGGTCCACTGCGCCACCCGCCGGTTGCCCGGCCGGGGCTTGCTTCCCTGACTTCCGTGGCCGGACTGTCCCGCCATTCCGACTCTCCCGCCCGAACCCCATTCTCAATGCAGGAGTGGCGTCCTCAAGTCGAGGGTCAAGGGAAACTCGAGGCTGCGTTCCTCGCCCGGCGGATCGATCTTGCCGGGCGTGTGGCCGTGGTCCTGGAACCGGGCCAGCCGTCGCGCCTCCGCTTCATAGGAATTGACCGGTTTGGTGTCGTAGCTGCGGCCGCCGGGATGCGCGACATGATAGACGCAGCCGCCCAGCGACCGGCCGTTCCAGGTGTCGATCAAATCGAAGGTCAGCGGCGCGTGCACCGGAATCGTCGGGTGCAGGCCCGAGGCCGGCTGCCAGGCCTTGAAGCGGACCCCGGCGACCGCCTCGCCGGAGCGGCCGGTTTCGGTCATCGGCATCCGCCTGCCGTTGCAGGTGATGACGTGGCGGCCTTCGACAAAGCCGTTGGCCTTGACCTGCAACCGTTCCACCGAACTATCGACATAGCGCACGGTGCCCCCCGCCGCGTTCTCCTCGCCGAGGACGTGCCAGGGCTCCAGCGCCTGGCGCAGTTCCAGCGCGACGCCGCCATGGTGGACCCGGCCGAACGCCGGGAAACGGAATTCGAGCTGTGCCGCGTACCAGTCCGGCGAAAAATCATAGCCGGACTGCCGCAGTTCGGAGAGCACGTCCAGGAAATCCTCCCAGAGGAAGTGCGGCAGCATGAAGCGGTCGTGCAAGGTCGTGCCCCAGCGCACGAAGCTGCCCTGCTGCGGCTCGCGCCAGAGTTTTGCGATCAGGGCCCGGATCAGCAATTGCTGCGCCAGACTCATGCGCGGGTCGGGCGGCATTTCCAGGGCGCGGAATTCCACCAGCCCGAGCCGGCCGGTGGTGCCGTCAGGCGAGTAAAGCTTGTCGATGCAGATCTCGGCGCGATGGGTATTGCCGGTGATGTCGACCAGGATGTGCCGGAACAGCCGATCGACCAGCCATAGCGGCGCGGTGACGCCCGGCGGCGGCACATGGGCGAGCGCGATCTCCAGTTCATAGAGGCCGTCATGCCGGGCCTCGTCGATGCGCGGCGCCTGGCTGGTGGGACCGATGAACATGCCCGAAAACAAATAGGACAGCGACGGATGCCGCTGCCAGTACAACACCAGACTCTTCAGCAGATCGGGACGGCGCAGGAACGGCGAGTCGGCCGGGGTGACGCCGCCGACCACCACGTGATTGCCGCCGCCGGTACCGGTGTGGCGGCCATCGACCAGGAAGCGATTGGCGCCGAGCCGGACCTGGGCGGCGTCCTCGTAAAGGCCGAAGGTGATGTCGACGGATTCGCGCCAGCTCGACGCCGGCTGGATGTTGACCTCGATCACGCCGGGATCTGGCGTCACCTTTATCACTTCAACCCGTGGATCGAACGGCGGCGGATAGCCTTCGATATGCACCTGCAGCTGCATCTCCTCGGCGGTCGCCTCCACCGCGGTGACCAGTTCCAGATAATCCTCGAGCCTTTCCACCGGCGGCATGAAGGCGCACAGGATGCCGTCGCGGATTTCGATCGACATCGCGGTGCGGACAGCGCCGCGCTTCAACTGCTGCTCCTGCACTTCCTGATGCGGCGCGGTCTCGGCCGTGCCGGTCTGGTCATACACCGGCAATGGCTCGCGCGGCTCCAGCGGGTCCTGCTCGACGATGTAGGGAAAATCCTCGGCGGGAATGTGCGGCAGCGACGCGATCGGCAGCCGCAATCCGAGCGGGGAATCGCCCGGCGTCAGGAACAGGTTGCCGCGCCGCAGCTTCCAGCGCTCGCTGCGCCAGCGCGAGGAAGATTGGCCGGCATCGGCGTTCCAGCGCTGGATCGGCAGCACGAATCCCTTGGGAACGTTCAGCCCCTGGTCGAAGACCCGCGCCATGCGCGCGCGTTCTTCCGGATCGGAGAGCCTGGAATCGGCTGGGTCGACATTGGGCGGCAGGCCGGCTTCCTTCTGCAGCCAATGGCCGGGATCCTCGAACGCCGGCAGGATGTATTCGGGATCGACGCCGAGTTTTTTCGCGGTGCCTTCCGCAAAACGCTCGGCATCTTCGATGGCGGCCTGGCGCGGCCCTTCGACCTTGGCGATGGAATCGGAGTTCTTCCAGATCGGCACCCCGTCCTTGCGCCAGTACAGTCCGAACGCCCAGCGCGGCAGGCTTTCGCCCGGATACCATTTGCCCTGCCCGAAATGCAGAAGGCCGCCCGGCGCGAACCGGGTCCGCAATTTGCGGATCAGATCGTCGGCCAGCCCGCGCTTGGTCGGACCGACCGCGGCGATATTCCATTCCGGCGATTCCAGGTCGTCGACGGAAACGAAGGTCGGCTCGCCGCCCATGGTCAGGCGGACGTCGCCAGCCGCGAGGTCGGCATCGACCTTTTCGCCGAGCCGGTCGAGCCGCGCCCAGGATTCGTCGGAGAACGGCTTGGTGATCCGCGGCGCTTCGCGGATCCGCTTGACGCTCATCTCGAAACCGAATTCCACTTCGGCAAATCCGACCGCCCCGCTGATCGGCGCCGCCGAACGGTAATGCGGCGTGGCGGCGACCGGAATGTGCCCCTCGCCGGTCAGCATGCCCGAGGTGACGTCGAAGCCGATCCAGCCCGCGCCGGGCAGATAGACCTCGGCCCAGGCGTGCAGGTCGGTAAAATCGTTCTCGACCTCGCGTGGCCCTTCGACCGGATCGATGTCGGGGCGCAGCTGGATCAGGTAGCCGGAGACGAAACGGGCGGCGAGCCCGAGATGCCGCAGGATCTGGATCAAAAGCCAGGCCGAGTCGCGGCACGATCCGGCGCCTGAGGCGAGCGTCTGTTCCGGGGTCTGGATGCCCGGCTCCATGCGGATGATATAGCGGATCTTCTTCTGCAGCCTGGCATTGAGATCGACCAGGAAATTGACCGTGCTCGGCGCCTCGCGCGCAATGCCGGCGAGACAGGCGGCAAACAGCGGCCCCTCCTCGCTGGTCGCCAGATAGGGCGCCAGCTCGGTCTTCAGATCCGCGGTATAGGCGAACGGAAAGCTGTCGGCGTAGGGCTCGACAAAGAAATCGAACGGATTGATCACGGTCATCTGCGCCGTGAAATCGACCTCGATCTTGAGCTCGGTGGCCTTTTCGGGGAAGACGAAGCGGGCCAGCCAGTTGCCCTGCGGGTCCTGCTGCCAGTTGACGAAGTGGTTGGATGGCGTGACCTTGAGCGAATAGCTCAGGATCGGCGTGCGGGTGTGCGGCGCCGGGCGCAAGCGGATGGTTTGGGGGCCGAGATCGATCGGACGGTCGTATTTGTAGTGGGTGACGTGATGTAGTGCGACGAAGATCGACACAGTGGGGCAACTCCAGCAGCTTTTTTAAGCAGAACACCGGTTCCGGCAGGGATCAAGCACTAACAACGGGCAGCCGATGCCTCTATCGGCGGCGGGGGACTGCTGCCGGGCCGATCGCGCCGGCGAAGCGTCACCCTGGCTCCTTCCGGCATCCATAAATTGAATTGTCAGCGCACCCAAAGCCGGCATTGATGGCAGCCTGACCGTCATCATCCGGTTCGAATTGCGAAGCAAAAGGCCAGAGCTTGTGAGTAGCTCATTCCTGATTGGCCCCTACGATGCGCCGGGATCACCAGATGTGGTGGGCCTGCGACCCTGGGATGCTCGCGGACCGGCGGCAGCCGACAGCGTCATGCGATTGCTTCAAACCGCCATGCCGGCAATTGCCATGGAGCACGTGGGCAGCACATCCGTGCCCGGCTGCGAAGGCAAGGGCATTCTTGACCTGATGCTGTTGATTCCCGACGGGCATTTGAACGAAGTGTGCGCAGTCGTTGACGCCATGGGCTTTCAGCATCAGTCGGGAGGAATAAGACATCCCGATAACAGGCCGATGCGAGAAGGCAGCTTCACCTTCGATGGGTCTGTCTTTCGGCTTCATGTTCATCTGATTCCCGAGGGGAGTGCCGAGGCGGATATGCTGCGGAACTTCCGTGACCGACTTGCCGCAAATCCCGAGCTGGTCGCACGCTATGTTGAACAAAAGCGACGTCTCATCGACGCTCAGATTACGGATCGTTCGACATACACGCGGGCGAAGCGGGATTTTATTGCATCGGTTCTTGAATCGGAAAAATAGTTGGATTGCGCAGCGACTCGGAACCATCGGCTTTGCGTCATGCCGGGGGCTGACCGTATCGCTTGATCGGACGGACTGCGGGGACATGGCATCCGCAGGAGCTTCTCGCCATGTCGAATTAAACAGCACGCAGACCCGTGGCTGCGACGGCGAAGGCGAAAGGTTCGGATATATACGGGGGGATTCAACTGCCCTGCAGGTGCGATCCAGTCGCCGTATGGCGACGTTTGCCGGAGCCGGGGCCAGTTAGCCCGTCAGCTGGCTTTCGGCAGTTCGATCGGCACGTGCCGGGACGTGCTTACCACACGCGGCCCCCCGTCGGCATAGGTGCGGCTTTTGATGGTTTCCAGCAGAAGAAAGAACTTCTCGGCGAGCATGTTCGTGTCCTCCGTCGCAAATGTCGCGCCTGGAAAAGCCACGGCGAAATCCAGCCCCCACTTTAGGCCGGCCCGCACACCGCTGATATGAACCAGTTCACACAAATGCCGCTGCCGAGCGGCCCCGCCATCTTCGACACGACAGGTCGGACGCCCACCGACAAATCGTCGCCCGCGAGCGTGGTCGCAAAGGCAACAAACTCGGCCTATAATATCCCTCTCCCAGATAGACGGATCGACAGCCGATGACGTCCAACATCGAACCGATCGCCCGCGACATCACCAGAAACCTCTGTCGCGACAGCCAGATGCCGGAAAGCCAGATCGACCGTTGGGTCGATCTTCATTGGCAATGTGCCGCGGCGATGCTTGAGGCCGGCGTCATGGATGAAACCGGCGAATGGGTCGAAGGCAAGGACTGGCGCGGTGGCCTGGAGGCGTACCGCGAAAGACTTTTTGCTTCGTCCGCGTCCAAAACTGCGCCGGCGGATAACGACAAATCCTGATGCCGACACCAAACCGAGGGGCAGCTCCGCCGCACGGATCGAGAAGGCACAGCCGGATTTGCCGACCAACCCGCCGTGAGCGGGCCATGATTGCCGGCCGGGCTTTATGAAAGGGTTTCATGCCTGCCAGTGAATCCACGCGCCTGCTCAGCGGCGAGCAAATAGCGCAATTCATTCGAGATGGCTTTGTCAGAATCGATCCGCTGCAGCTTGATCGCGCCAATAACGATTATTCTCCAGTGGAGCTGGCCATCCGGCAGGCCTTGCAGGAGTGCGGAACGACTCATTGCTGACTTCGGCCTGTTTCCTGACTTTTGCCGCAAACCACCGACCGGCAGTCAACCTGCAGGCATCGCCAAGCGCGGGCTTTCAGGATTGCGTGTCGCTACCGGAGCCGGGATCGTCGGCGATATCCATGCTTCACGCGGTATTTCTACGGGGCCGATATTTCACCGTCGTTTAAGCTGTCGATGAAAGGCTTGGCCAAAACGGCGCGTCGGGCTTTTTTTTCGAAACCGAGCTGAATGCTGCGTTCTGACTTTTCCCGATATCCAGTTCCTCAAGGTAAATTTGATGTCAATCTTGAACTCCGTATCGGAATCGGCGGTCGGTTCCATGCCGGTTTTGGCGTCCCCCGGACGTTTGGCCTCGGCCGCAGCCACTCAACCTCGCTGGGAGCAAGCGACCGCGGATGGTCTCGAGCGATCCGACACGTTGCGCTTGCGGCCGAACCTTGCTTTTTCCGGGGCCTCCTACGAGCGGGATTTCGTTCAATACTATCAGGCTTTCTACTATCGCTATGCCCAGGCGAGTCTCGTCGCCGGGATCGTGCTGATCTTTGGCGATTTTCTGGTCGACCACCTGGCTTTCGACAACGAAATCGCAAACATTTATCGAATCGAGCTCTGCCTGCCGGTGCTTGGAATCGGCATTGCCTATTCCTTTACGCGCTATGCCCGACAACATTGGCAATCCGTGATGTCCGGATTCATCGTGCTGGTTTCCGGCAGTCTGTTCTGGATCTTGCTGGTCATCGACGACGAGGGCGGCATGGGACTGAGGTCCTGGGTCGGAATGCTCAACTTCGTGTTTCTCGAGTTTTATTGCTTCGTCATCCTTGGCGTTCAGTTCAGATATGCCCTGGCATCGGGAATAGTGATCCTCCTGATGTTCGAGACGGCAATGCTGACCGAGTTCGGCAAGGACTGGGGCCTGTTTTGCTACTGGTCCTATCACGTCGTGACCTTGTTCACGCTCGCGGCGGCAATCGGCTGGTGGCGGGAATTCGTGCTTCGCAAGAACTTCTCGACCCAGACGACCCTGAAGGCGGCCGAGGATTTCCTGAGGAGCCAGAACGAGCTTCTGGAACTCGAAGTTGAAAAGCGCACCCGCACCCTGCAAGAAACCCAGGACGCGACCATCGTCATTCTGGCGTCCCTGGTCGAGACCCGCGACAACGAAACCGGCAACCACATTCGCCGTACCCAGTACTATGTCAGGGCGCTCGCCCGCAAACTGCGATCTCACCCCGCCTTTGCCGACTATCTGGTGGAACATCAGATCGACATTCTGTTCAAGTCCGCTCCGCTTCACGACATCGGCAAGGTCGGCATTCCCGACAGCATCCTGCTGAAGCCGGGCAAGCTCGACCCGGACGAATTCGAGATCATGAAGACCCACACGACGCTTGGCTACGACGCCATCGAGAACGCCGAAAAGCAACTCGGCATGACCGTCGAGTTTCTCGCCTGCGCCAAGGAAATTGCCCTGAGCCATCAGGAAAAGTGGGATGGCAGCGGCTATCCGAGAAAACTGGCGGGCAGCACCATTCCAATCTCGGCCCGCCTGATGGCGGTGGCCGACGTTTACGACGCGCTGACCAGCCGCCGCGTCTACAAGGAGGCCATGCATCATGAGGAGGCGGTTGCGATCGTCATCGAAGGCAGGAACCAGCACTTCGACCCGGACATTGTCGATGCATTCGCTGCGATAACCGACGAGTTCAAGGATATTGCGAGCCGCTACGCGGATTGAGCGCGGCGACCCGGCCTCCACGCCACCCGGTTACGGCTTCGCCTTCAGGCGACCCAGTTTTCCAATGTCGGAGAGCAAATGAAACAAATCGCGGATGAGGCGCTGTCGGCTGCGAAAGATGCATCGGCGGGCAAGCTGGGCGTCAGTTGAATCGCAAGCTCGTCGGGCGGCTCGAAGCCGATCCGTCCGGTCGTCATCGGGGCTATCCTGCGGGCTACATCGTGGCACCCAGCACCCAGGGCGCGAATTCCGCGCCGCCGAAATCAAAGCTCTCGCTCTTGGTCGGCTGCCCCGAGGCGGTCTTGAGCATCAGATCGAAAATGCGCTGGCCGCACTGCTGCACGGTCTCGTCGCCGTCAAGGATGGTGCCGCAATTGACGTCCATGTCGTCTTCCATGCGGCGATACATCGGCGTGTTGGTGGCGAGCTTGATGGAGGGCGCCGGCTTGCAGCCGAACACGCTGCCCCTTCCGGTGGTGAAGCAGACAAGATTGGCGCCGCCGGCCACCTGCCCGGTCGCCGCCACCGGGTCGTAGCCCGGCGTATCCATGAAGACAAAACCCTTCTTGGTCACGGCTTCGGCATAGTTGACGACATCGACCAGATTGGTGCTGCCGGCTTTCGCCATCGCGCCGAGCGATTTTTCCAGGATGGTCGTGAGTCCGCCCGCCTTGTTGCCGGGACTGGGATTGGCGTTCATCTCCGCACCTTCCCGCGCGGTGTATTCCTCCCACCAGCGCATCAAGGCCACCAGCTTCTCGCCGACCTCGCGACTGACCGCGCGGCGGGTCAACAGATGCTCGGCGCCATAGGTTTCCGGGGTTTCCGACAGGATCACGGTGCCGCCGTGCCGCACCAGGAGGTCGCTGGCTGCCCCCAGCGCGGGATTGGCGGAGACCCCGGAATAGCCGTCGGAGCCGCCGCATTGCAGCGCCACGGTCAGTTCGCTGGCCGGCACGGCCTCGCGCCTGACCTGGTTGGCGTCGGCCAGCGCATCGCGCACAAAGGCGACTCCGGCCTCGACGGTCTTGCGGGTGCCGCCGATTTCCTGAATTTCCAGTTCGCGCAGCCGCCCGGCGAGCTTCTGCTCCTTCATCAGGCCGCCGATCTGGTTGACCTCGCAGCCCAGGCCCAGCACCACCACGGCGGAGAAATTGACATGCCGGGCATAGCCGCCCAGCGTCCGGCGCAGCAGGGTCAGCGGCTCGTTCTGGGTCATGCCGCAGCCGGTCTTGTGGGTCAGCGCCACCACGCCGTCGACATTGGGGAAATCCGCCAGCGGATTGTCGCCGGTGAACGGATTTTTCTTGAAGATGTCGGCGATCATCCCGGCGACATGCGCGCTGCAGTTCACCGAGGTGAGGATGCCGATGTAGTTGCGGGTCGCCACGCGCCCGTCGGGACGGCGGATGCCCTCGAAGGTCGCCGGCAGATCGAAGTTCGGCACCGGCTTGACGTCGACGCCGAAGGCGTAGTCCTTGGCGAAATCGCCCATGCCGCAATTCTGGGTATGAACGTGCTGGCCCGGCAGAATCGGCTGCGTCGCAAAGCCGATGATCTGGCCATAACGCCGGATCGGCTCGCCTGTCGCGATGGGACGAACCGCCACCTTGTGGCCGGCCGGAATCCGCTCGACCGTGGCGACACCCTCGGCCACCACCAGGCCGGGCGGCAGGCTGGCGCGTGCGATCAGCACGCCGTCCTCGGGATGCAGGCGGATGGTTGGGGTGGGGGCCATTGGGTGTCTCCTAAGTGAAGGGCAAATAGCGAGTGGCGAGTAGTGAATAGTGAGTAGTGAGTAGGAAGAAGGGAACTCTACTCACTACTCACTACTCGCTACTCGCTTCACTTCCCTACTCGCCATTCGCCGCTTTCTCACGCCTTGCCGGCGGATTCCTTGCGCGTCTGCGCCACCTGCATCCTGGCGTAGGTCATCATCAGTCCGCTTTCGTTCGACAGGGTGACGAGCTTGAAACCCATGTTGATCGCGCGCACCGCGCCGTCGGCGCCGCTGCAGTGGATGCCGGGGTAAAGGCCGCGCTTGCCGCACTCCCTGACGATCTTCTCGTAGATCTTCAGGATCTCCGGCTCGTCGCGGTCGAGCTTGGGCACCAGGCCATAGGAGAAGCCGAGATCGGACGGACCGATATAGACGCCGTTGATGCCCTCGACGTCGAGGATCGCTTCCATGTTCTCGACCGCGGTCCTGGTCTCCATCATCGGCAGCAGCACGATCTCGTCGTTGGCGGTCTGCTGATAGGTGCCGGCCGAGCCATACATGCCGGAACGGATCGGGCCGTTGGAGCGGGTGCCGCGCGGCGGATACTTGGCGTAGGAAACCAGGTTTTCCGCCTCCTTCGGCGTATTGACCATCGGGCAGATCACGCCGTAGGCGCCGCCATCGAGCACCTTGCCGATGATGCCGGGTTCGTTCCAGGGCACCCGCACCATCGGCGTCACCGGATGGCCGTTCATGGCCTGAAAGCATTGCACCATCGACTGGTAGTCCTGCACGCCGTGCTGCATGTCGACGGTGACGCTGTCGAAACCGCATTGCGCGATCACCTCGGCCGAGAAGCCCGAGGGAATCGCAAGCCAGGCGTTCACCACCGCCTTGCCGGAGGCCCAAACCTTTTTGACATTGTTCGCCACTCTATTTCCTTTCTTTTGATCGTGACCTTGAGTCAGTCGCCCGCGTCAGGCGCTCGCCTTGGCATGACCGCCGAGATAGGCGGCGCGGATGGCTTCATTGCCCCACAATTCATCGGGCTTGCCGCCGAGCACGATGCGTCCGGTTTCCAGTACGTAGCCGTGGTCGGCCACCGAAAGTCCCATGCGCGCGTTTTGCTCGACAAGCAAGACCGTGGTGTTGCGGCGGATCTCCGAAATGATCCGGAACACCGCCTGCACGATCACGGGCGCGAGGCCGAGCGACGGCTCGTCCAGCAGCAACAGGCGCGGCTTCGCCATCAGGCCGCGCGCCACCGCGACCATCTGCAGCTGCCCGCCCGACAGGGTCCAGCCCAGCGAATTGGAAAACTGCCGGATATCGGGAAACAGGTCGAACATCGCATCCGCCTCGCGCGACAGCGCGGATTTGGCGACCCGGCGGTTCGATGCGCCGAGCATGATGTTTTCCTTCACCGTCAGGCCCGGGAAAATCCGTCGCCCTTCCGGCACATGGGAGATGCCGAGCCGCACGATGGCTTCCGGCCCCAGACCCGCGATCGAGCGGCCGTCGAACAGGATTTCGCCGGCGGCAGGCTTGGCCAGGCCCGAGATCGCCCGCAGCGTGGTCGACTTGCCGGCGCCGTTGGCGCCGAGCAGCGTCACCACCTGCCCTTCGTCGACGCTGAGCGAGACGCCACGCAGCGCCTCGATCTCGCCATACAGCACAATCAGGTCGCGGATTTCGAGCAGCGGCATCAGTCCGTCCCGAGATAGGCGGAGACGACATCGGGATGGCGCAGCACCGCCATGGATTCGCCGTCCGCGATGCGGCGTCCGAAATTGAGCACGGTGATATGCTGGGCCGCCTCGGAGACCAGCGTCATGTCGTGGTCGATGATCAGGATGGTCAATCCCTGGGCGGCGATGCGCTTCAACAGTTCGTGCAGTTCGAGCTTTTCGCTGGAATTCAGCCCGGCCGCGGGTTCATCGAGCAGCAGCAGGGTCGGATTGGCGGCGAGCGCGCGCGCGATCTCGATCAGCCGCTGATGGCCATAGGAAAAGCTGGAGATCAGCTCGTTGGCCCGCGCCCCCAGCCCGACAAAGGCCAGCGCCGACATCGCACGCTGCGTCAGCGCATCACCGCCGCCGGCGCCGGTCAGGGTATTGCCCGGCCGCTCGGCGCCGATCACCACGTTCTCCAGCGCGGTCATCGAGCGGAACAGCCGGATATTCTGAAACGTCCGCCCCAGCCCCGCGGCGGCCCGCAAATGCGGCGGCATGTCGGTGACGTCGGTGCCGTCGAGCATCACCTTGCCGGCGGTGGCCTTGTAGAGGCCGGACAGCACGTTCAGCGTCGTGGTCTTGCCGGAACCGTTCGGCCCGATCAGGGCATGGACACCGCCCCGCCGGACCTGGATATCGACATTGTCGACCGCTTTCAGACCGCCGAAATATTTGCAAAGCTCCTTGACGTCGAGCACGATGTCGCCACCGACAGTGGCCGGAACCAGTTTCAGCGGCGGGCCGGCGGCATGCGTTTTGGCCTCTCCGCGCCAGCGCCTGGTCGCCGCACTGATGAATCCCCAGATGCCGTCGGGCATGAAGCGGATGATCAGGATCACCGACAGCCCGTAGAGCGCCAGATAGAGACCCGGAATGCTCTTCATGAATCGCAGCCATTCCGGCAGCAGGATCAGCAGGCCGGTGCCGATCGCCGAACCGATCGGCGACGCCACGCCGCCGAGCAGCGACATGGTCAGGAACACCACCAACTCGGCAAAGGAAAACTGATCCGGGCTGACATAGGCAAAGCCGCCGGCGAACAGCCCGCCGGCCAGCCCGCCCAGCACGGCGCTGAGCGCGAACGCCGACACCTTGGTGCGAAACACGTCGATGCCGTTGACGCCGGCGGCGAGCTCATTGTCGCGCACCGCCCGCATCGCGCGCCCGAGCCTGGTCTCCGGCAGATGCCAGACGAAATATCCGACCAGTGCCAGCATCGCCACGCAGAATGCCAGATAGGATTGCGCCGACTGGAACAGCGCCGGCCGGCCGATATTCGATACCCCGTCGGGACCGTGGGTGAGCCAGATGGTGTTGATCATGACCAGCGTGACGATCTGCTGGAACGAGATCGTCACCATCGCCAGATAGTGCCCGCCGAGCCGCAGCGTCGACACCCCCAGCAGCGCGCCGGCCAATAGCGCCACCACGCAGCCGCCGAGCAGGCAGAACCAGTAGCTGATCTGGTAGTCCGAGGTTCCGATGCCGACCGCATAGGCGCCGAAGCCGAAGAAGGCGGCCTGCGCCAGGTTGATCTGCCCGCACAGGCCGAGCACCACCGAGAGGCCGAACACGGCGATCGCGAATGTCGTCGCCTCCATCAGGATGTTGAGGACATAGCCGTCGAACCGCATCGAGGCGGCGAGCACGACCAGGATGGCCGCGGCAATGAAATACGGCAGATGGCGCAACCATAGCGGCCTTGCCCGCGCGGCGGATGCGCCAATCGCCATGTTGTCGCTGGGGGCGCTCATGCCTTCTCCGCGACGCGTTCGCCGAAGATGCCCTGCGGCCGGAACACCAGGAACAGCACCAGCACCAGAAATGCAAAACCGTCCTTGTAGGGCACCGAGATATAGGCGGCGCCGAAGGTCTCGATGATGCCGAGCGCCAGGCCGCCGACGATGGCGCCGGCGACGTCGCCAAAGCCGCCGATGATAGTGGCGGCGAATGCCTTCAGCGCGATGGTCGATCCCATCTGGATCGAGACGAACAGCACCGGCGCTACCAGGATGCCGGCGAGCCCGCCCAGCACCGCCGAATAGATGAAGGTGATCATGATCATGGTGGAGACGGAAATGCCGAGCAGCGAGGCCATTTCCTTGTCCTGCGAGGTCGCCTGCAGCTTCTTGCCGAGCATGGTGTGCTCGAAGAACCAGTAGTTGAAGATCACCAGCACGATCGTCACCGCGATGATCAGCAGGTACTGGCTGTCGAGATAGACCGGACCGATCTGGATCCCCGGCGTCTCGAACCATCCCTCCAGCACCTGCGGCTGCGGGCCGTACAGCGCCAGCACCGAATTGGCGAGCAGGATCGAGGCGCCGATGGTGGCGATGATGACCGGCAGGAAGCTGCGGTGCCGCAGCGGATAATAGACCCCGAGATTGAACACCGCGCCGAGCAGCGCCATGCCGGCCAGCGACAGCAGGAACGACAGCCAGTACGGCCAGCCGAGGTCGACGGCAAACACCACCATGAGATAGGCCGCCACCATCGAAAATTCGCCTTGCGCGAAATTGACCACATTGGTGGCGCGAAAGATCAGCACGAAACCGAGCGCCACCAGCGCATAAACCGCGCCGATGCCAATTCCGGTGAACAGCAACTGCAGTGCGAGATCCATGGAAACGCTCGTTGGGGAGGAACTGGCGGCGCTGCCAGCGGTGATATCAGGGCTGCCGCGGGCCGCGATTGGATGAGCCGGTGCAACGCAATGTGAGAGGGTGCGCCGCGTTGAATGATCGGCGCCGGCCGCCCCCTCGGGAGCGGCCGGCACCGCGATCAATCGTTGAAGTCGATATGCTTGTCGTAGACGATCGTGCCCTTCTCGTTCCTCACCACATTGTAGCCGTGCAGACCGTCGCCGTTGCCGTCGAAATTATATTCGCCCTCGGCGCCCGGGAACTTCCGGATGGCCAGGATGGCCTCGCGGATCTTGCCGGGGTCGGTCGAACCGGCCTTGTTGATCGCCGCGGACAGGATGGTGATGGCGTCAAAGGGCCAGGCGCTCTGGTTGTCGGGTGCGAACTTGTAGGCGTCGCGATAGGCCTTGCCGAAGGCTTTCGAAGCCTCGCTGGAATCTTCCGCGTAATCCGCCACGCCGTAGGTGCCGAACAGCGCCGGACCTGCCAGCTTGGTCGATGAAACCGCCACCACCGACGGCGATCCCACCCAGGGAATATTGACGCCGAGCTGGCGCAATTGCCGGGCGAAGATGCCGAGGTCGTTCTCATAGGTGAAGTAGGTGCCGAGAACGTCGGCGCCCGACTGTTTTACCGCCAGCACGACCGGGGTGAAATCCTGGCTCTGGTTGGCGTAGCCCTGGTCGAGAACCGCCGGGGTGCCGAGTTTTTCCAGCGCCGACGCCAATGCCTTTCCGCCCGCCGTTCCGAAGGCGTCGGTCGAATGCACGATTGCCCACTTCTTCTTGCCGAGCGTGTTGACGCCGTAATCGGCGATAACACGGCCGGAATAGCTGTCGTTGGGCCGAAAGCGGAACAGCCACTGATTGCCCATATGGGTGAGGGCCGGATCGGTCCCGCCGATCATCACCGGCTTGCCGAGCTTGAGAACGTCGGGCGCCATCGCATGCACCTGGGTCGAGCGGATCGAACCCAGGAATCCGACGATGTCGTCCTGGGCGGCCAGCTTGGAAAACGCCAATACGATGCCCGGATTGGTGGTCTGGTCGTCCTCGATGATGAGCTCGACCTGCTTGCCGAGAACGCCGCCGGCCTTGTTCACCGCCGCGAGCGCGAGCTTGGCGCCGTTCTGCGCCCAGAGCCCCTGTTCGGCGGCGGGACCCGTCACCGGGACGCACATGCCGATCTTGAGGGTGGCGCCCTGCCCGCGGGCGCTGCCCATGACGTAAGGTGCCGTGATACCGACAGCCAGACCCGCCGCGAAGTCGCGTCTCGTAAGCCTCATCCAGTCCTCCCATGCGGCCGGCTTCAGCCGGCCTTGTGTTTTAAGTTTTTGAGTTTGACCGAAAATCCGTCCGCGTGTCTACGGCGTGTCGGAGCCGGAGTAAATTGATATCGCACCAGTTCCACGATCGCGCGCCTGCGACCCACGTCCCCGATCAATGGCCGGCGTGCTGGTCGAATGACGGCGGCGACATCCTGCCTATGCGATGAGCAGTCGAAGCCATGCGGCGCATTCACGGCATCCCGCAAGATTGCAGTCAACCGTGGCTGCCAGGCCGGGCGGGTCCGGCGTCGTCGACGGCCAGTTCCGACAGGCTATCCTCGAGCGCATGCAGCATGTCCTGCAAGGCGGCAAGCTTGCCGGCGCCATAGCGCCGGGTCATCGCCGCGTAAATGGCTTCCGATGTCGGCGCCACCGCCTCGATCAGCCTCAGGCCTTTGGCGGAAATGGTGACCACCCCGCGGCGCAGATCGGCCTTCGCCGTCCGGCGCTCGATCAGCCGGCGCGCCTCGAGGTCGCGCAGCATCCGGGAAAGGCTGGGGCCGAGCAGAAAGGCGACCCGCGCCAGCTCGGTGACCTCGATGGCGTCGACGGCGGCCAGCGCGCGCAGGATCCGCCACTGCTGTTCGGTCAGGCCGTGATGACGCAGCGAGGGACGGAACAGCCGCATCACCGCTTCGCGCGCCCGCAGCAGCGACATCGGCAGCGAGCGGGAGAAATCGCGCATCGGCACGCGGCGGGCCGCGGCTTTGGCTGCCGGTTTCGTGCGGTCGGGCGATTTCTTCCGCGCCATGATCGATCGTCCATTTCAGGGAATCGCCGGCCTGCGGTTTTGCGCAGTGCGGTTTTGCGCTGCAGCAAAAGCCGATAGCGTTTGATCGGCTTCATTTAACATGTTAACCGGATCTCGGCACCCCCTTTTTGCTGGCGACGCCCAGCCTGGCCCCGACCGATCATGGCATTGACCGAGGACGATATCCGCGACGCCGCCGGACGGCTGCACCAGGCTGAAAAGACCCGGCGGCAGATCCGCCAGCTCTCGCTGCAGCATGCCGGCATCACCATCGCGGACGCCTATGCCATCCAGAAGGCCTGGATCGAGATCAAGCTCGCCGAGGGCCGCATCGTCAGAGGCCACAAGATCGGTCTCACCTCGAAGGCGATGCAAAGCGCGCTCGGCATCGACGAGCCGGATTCCGGGGTGCTGCTGGACGACATGTTCTTTGCCGATGGCGGCCTCGTGCCCACGGACCGCTTCATCGGCACCCGGGTGGAGGCCGAGCTCGCCTTCATCATGAAGCAGCGGCTGGCAGGCCCCGGCTGCACGCTGTTCGACGTGCTCAATGCCACCGACTTCGTGGTGCCGGCGCTGGAAATCCTCGACACCAGGATCGAACGGGTCGACCCGCAGACCAAATCGACCCGCAAGATCTTCGATACCATTGCCGACAACGCGGCCAATGCCGGCATCGTGCTCGGCGGCCGTCCGTTGCGCCCGCTCGACGCCGACCTGCGCTGGATCGGCGCGCTGTGCTACCGCAACGGCCAGTTGGAAGAGACCGGGCTTGCCGCCGGCGTGCTCAATCATCCGGCCACCAGCGTGGCCTGGCTCGCCAACAAGATCGCCCCGCTCGGGCTGGCGCTCGAAGCCGGCCAGGTGGTTCTCGCCGGATCCTTCATCCGGCCGATCGAGACCCGCAAAGGCGACACGATTCAAGCCGACTATGGCCCCTATGGTTCGGTGAGCTGCTATTTTGCCTGAAGCCGGCGCTGTAAAACGTCTGGAGCCGACATGCCGCATTTCACGCTCGAATATTCCGCCAATCTCGACGACCGCCTCGATATCGGCGCGGCGGTCGAACTGGTGCGCCGGGCCGCGGTGCAGACCGGCATCTTTCCGCTCGGCGGCATCCGCGTCCGCGCCATCCGCTGCGAGCACTATGCCGTCGCCGACGGCAATCCGGAGTTCGGGTTTCTCGCCATGGTGCTGCGCCTCGGCGAAGGCCGCGATCTGGCCACCCGCAAGAGGGCCGGCGAGGCGATCTTCCAGGCGCTGTCCAGCCATCTCGATCCGGTTTTCGCCACGAGCAGATTCGCGCTGTCGTTCGACATGCAGATCAACGACAAGGAAACCAGCTGGAAGCGCAACAACATCCACGAAGCCCTGAAAGCGGAGGCCGCGCATGGATAAGGTCACCCCGAAATCAGCCGAACTGTTCCAGGCCAACCGCGACCGCGTCGCCCCGCTGCTGGCCAAATTGAAGGCCGACGGCATCGGCCATCTGATCGACGGCAAGATCGTGCCGTCGATCTCGGGCCAAACCTTCGAGACGAAGTCCCCGGTCGACGGCACGGTACTGGCGTCGGTGGCGCGCGGTGGGGCCGAGGACATCGACCGCGCCGCGACCGCGGCCGCGCAGGCCTTCAAGGCCTGGCGCGACATGCCGGCGACCATGCGCAAGAAACTGCTGCATCGCGTCGCCGACGCCATCGAGGACCACGCCGACGACATCGCGGTGCTCGAATGCATCGACACCGGCCAGGCCCATCGCTTCATGGCCAAGGCAGCGATCCGCGGCGCCGAGAACTTTCGCTTCTTCGCCGACAAATGCGGCGAGGCGCGCGACGGCCTCAACCTGCCAAGCGACGAGCACTGGAACGTCTCGACCCGGGTTCCGATCGGGCCGGTCGGCGTCATCACGCCGTGGAACACGCCGTTCATGCTGTCGACCTGGAAGATCGCCCCGGCGCTGGCCGCCGGCTGCACGGTGGTGCACAAGCCGGCGGAATGGTCGCCGGTCACCGCCGATCTGCTGGCGCGGCTGGTGCGGCAGGCCGGCGTCCCCGATGGCGTCCTCAACACCGTGCACGGCATCGGCGAGGAAGCCGGCAAGGCGCTGACCGAACATCCCGCCGTCAAGGCGATCGCCTTTGTCGGCGAAACCTCGACCGGTGCGGCGATCATGGCGCAGGGCGCGCCGAGCCTGAAGCGGGTGCATTTCGAGCTCGGCGGCAAGAATCCGGTGATCGTGTTCGACGACGCCGACCTCGACCGCGCGCTCGATGCAGTGGTGTTCATGATCTATTCGCTCAACGGCGAGCGCTGCACCTCGTCGAGCCGGCTGTTGATCCAGCAAGGGATTGCGGAGAAATTCATCGAAAAACTCGCCGCGCGGGTACGGGCGCTGAAGGTCGGGCATCCGCTCGATCCCGCAACCGAAATCGGCCCGCTGATTCACGAACGCCATCTGGCGAAGGTCTGTTCCTATTTCGACATCGCCCGACAGGACGGCGCGGTGATCGCGGTCGGCGGCAGGCCGCATGACGGCCCCGGCGGCGGCCATTACGTGCAGCCGACATTGGTCACCGGCGCCCACGCCAAGATGCGGGTGGCGCAGGAGGAGGTGTTCGGCCCATTCCTGACCGCGATGACGTTCCGCGACGAGAACGACGCCGTCGAGATCGCCAATTCGGTGCAGTACGGCCTCACCGGCTATGTCTGGAGCTCGGACATGGGCCGGGCGCTGCGGGTGGCCGACGCGCTGGAGGCCGGCATGATCTGGCTGAATTCGGAAAACGTCCGCCATCTGCCGACCCCGTTCGGCGGCATGAAATCGTCCGGCATCGGCCGCGACGGCGGCGACTATTCGTTCGACTTCTACATGGAAACCAAGCACGTCTCGCTCGCCAAGGGCACGCACAGGATCCAGCGCCTCGGCATCGAGCCCGGCATCTGATGCAGAACCCGACCGAGCCTCAGGATAAACCGCATGCCCGTTCCGCAGCATAATTTCGCCCCGCCGTTCAACATCGTCAGGTGCAGCCATGTCGTGCTCGACGTGGTGGACCTCGGCGCCAGCCGCGCGTTCTACGAAACCACGGTCGGACTGCATGTCGAGGACTTCGACGACCATGCGGTCTACCTGCGCGGCAGCGAGGAGCACCAGCATCATTCGGTGGTGCTGCGGAAAGCGGCGACCGCGGCCTGCAACCGGCTCGGCTTCAAGGTCGGCGACGAGCAGGATCTCGACAAGGCCGCGGCGTTCTTTTCCGAGAACGGCATCGACTGCGGCTTCGCGACGTTGCCGTTCCAGGGCCGCACCCTGCACTTCACCGATCCGTTCGGCTTTCAGATCGAGCTCTATGCCGCGATGGAAAAGCGTCCGCATCTGCTGCGCCGCTACGATCTCTACAAGGGCTGCCACCCGCAGCGGCTCGACCATTTCAACGTGTTCGCCGCCGAGGTGCAGGACACCGTCGACTTCTATGCGCGGCTCGGCTTCCGGCTGACCGAATATGCCGAGGAAGACGGACCGAACGGCCGCATCGCCGCGGCCTGGATGCACCGCAAGGGCAATGTGCATGATTTCGCCATCACCAACGGCAAGGGCCCTCGCCTGCACCACTTCGCCTATTGGGTGCCGACCGCGATGAACATCCTGCATCTGTGCGACGTGATGGCCTCGAGCGGTTATCTCGCCAATATCGAGCGCGGCCCCGGCCGCCACGGCATCTCCAACGCCTTCTTTCTCTATGTCCGCGATCCCGACGGCCACCGCCTCGAGCTCTACACCAGCGACTATTTCACCGGCGACCACGATCACGCGCCGATGCGCTGGTCGCTGAAGGACCCGCGGCGGCAGACGCTGTGGGGCGCGCCGGCGCCGCGGTCCTGGTTCGAGCAGGGCTCGCCGTTTCCGGGACAGCCGGTCCGCGAACCCAAATTCGTCGCCGATGTCACCGTGGCGGACTAACGGAGGTGTCGTCGTGCAATCCATACCCCCTGCGGTGGTCATGGATTCCGGGCTCGCTGGTGAAGCGCTTCGCGCATCACACGCGCCCTCGGATGTGCAATTGCACATCCGGGAATGACAATTGGTGTTACCGGTCGAAATGACTTTCCCCTCGATGTTTGGAAACCAGATGACTTCACCTCGCCTCGCCACCTACGCCGTTGACGGCGCGGCCCGATATGGCGCCGTGGTCGAAGGCGGCATCGTCGATCTCACGGCGCATCACGGCCAGCAATATCCGACGCTGCGGCAGGTGATCGAAGCCGGCGCGCTGCTCCGGCTCGCCGAGGCCGCCGCAAGGCGCGCGCCGGACCATGCGCTGGATAAGATCCGCTGGCTGCCGCCGGTCCCGGCGCCGGAAAAGATCATCTGCATCGGCGTCAATTATCCGGACCGCAACGCCGAATACAAGGACGGCCAGGAGGCCCCGAAATATCCCAGCATGTTCATGCGCACGCCGCGCTCCTTTGTCGGCCACGAGGCCCCGCTGGTTCGCCCGCGCGCCTCGCCGCAGCTCGATTACGAGGGCGAGGTGGTGCTGGTGATCGGCAAGGCCGGCCGGCACATCGAGCAGGCCGCGGCGCTCGATCACATCGCCGCGGTCACGCTGTGCAACGAAGGCACCATCCGCGACTGGGTCCGCCACGCCAAGTTCAACGTGACCCAGGGCAAGAACTTCGACTGCACCGGCAGCCTCGGCCCCTGGCTGGTTCCCTACACGGAGGAATCGCAGATCGCCGACATCCGCCTGACCACCCGGGTCAATGGCGAGACCCGGCAGGACGACCGTACCGGCCGGCTGATCTTCGGCTTCCGCTATCTGATCACCTATATCTCGACCTTCACCACTTTGGTGCCCGGCGACATCATCGTCACCGGCACGCCGACCGGCGCCGGCGCGCGGTTCGATCCGCCGCGCTACCTGAAGCCCGGCGACGTCGTCGAGGTCGAGGCCGACAATATCGGCCTGTTGCGCAACGGCGTGATCGACGAGACCCCCTGATGAAGCCCTTCAGCGATTGGACAATGCAATGACTTCCACTTCAGGCGGCGAAGCCATCGTCGGCGGCCTTGTCGCGCACGGCGTCGACACCGTGTTCGGGCTTCCGGGCGCGCAGACCTATGGCCTGTTCGATGCGTTCCAGCAGGCGCAGCTGAAAGTGATCGGCGCCCGGCACGAACAGGCCTGCGGCTACATGGCGTTCGGCTATGCACGATCGACCGGCAGGCCCGGCGTGTTCAGCGTGGTGCCAGGCCCCGGCGTGCTCAATGCCGGCGCCGCGCTGCTGACCGCGTTCGGCTGCAACGAACCGGTGTTGTGCCTGACCGGCCAGGTGCCGACCCCCTTCCTCGGCAAGGGCCGCGGCCATCTGCACGAAATGCCGGACCAGCTCGCCACCTTGCGGAGTTTCGTCAAATCCGCCGACCGCATCGAATATCCCGATGCCGCGCCGGCCATGGTGTCGCGCGCGTTCCAGGAAATGATGTCGGGGCGGCGCGGACCGGTGGCGCTGGAGATGCCGTGGGACGTGTTCACGGAGCGTACCGACGTGACCCCAGTGCGGCCGTTCGACCGCTTCCCGGCGCCGCAGCCCGACAGCGAACGCGTCAAGGCCGCCGCCGCGCTGGTCGCGGCCAGCAGGACGCCGATGATCTTTGTCGGCAGCGGCGCCATCGATGCCGCGGACGAGATCCTGGAACTGGCCGAACTGATCGATGCCCCGGTGGTGGCGTTCCGCAGCGGCCGCGGCATCGTCAGCAATGCGCATGAGCTCGGGCTGACCATGGCGGCCGCCTATCGGCTGTGGCCCGCGACCGACCTGATGATCGGCATCGGCACGCGGCTGGAACTGCCGACCATGTCGCGCTGGCCGTATCGACCGGACGGCCTGAAGTCGGTCCGGATCGATATCGACCCCGTTGAAATGCGGCGCTTCACGCCCGACACGGCCATCATCGCCGATGCGCAGGCCGGCACGGGCGCGCTGCTGGCCGCGGTCCGGAGCCGCGGCTTCGCCAAGAGCAGCGGCCGCCGCGCCGCGATCCGCGAAGCCTCGGCGGCGGCGCTGCAGGAGATCCAGCAGGTGCAGCCGCAGATGGCCTATCTGAACATCCTGCGCGCGGTGCTGCCGGAGGACGCGATCGTCACCGACGAACTGTCGCAGGTCGGCTTTGCCTCCTGGTACGGATTTCCGGTCTACCAGCCCCGCACCTTCATCACCTCAGGCTACCAGGGCACGCTCGGCTCCGGCTTTGCCACCGCGCTCGGCGCCAAGGTCGCCCATCCCGACCGGCCGGTGGTCGCCATCACCGGCGACGGCGGCTTCATGTTCGGCGTGCAGGAACTGGCCACCGCGGTCCAGTTCAATATCGGCGTGGTCACATTGGTGTTCAACAACAACGCCTACGGCAATGTGCGGCGCGACCAGCGCGAGCGCTTCGGCGGCCGGGTGGTGGCGTCCGACCTGGTCAATCCGGATTTCGTCAAACTGGCGGAATCCTTCGGCGTCGGCGCCGCGCGCGTGACATCGCCCGATCACTTCCGTCCCGCGCTGGAAAAGGCGCTGGCCGACGGCGGCCCCTATCTGATCGACATCGAGGTGCCGACGGATTCGGAAATTACCCCCTGGACGTTCATCCATCCGGCGAGGCCGTAGGCTGTCTCGACGATCGTGCCCCGGACGCGGCGCAGTGCGCCGCAGAGCCGGGGCCCATTTACGAGAGACGCGTGTGGGTTCCCGCTCTGTCAACGGGTCGCGCGAACACGCCTGATGACAGGCTCCGCGCAAGGCGGGATTCCTTTTGTCCTGCTTTGCGGATTTCGCAACCAGTCCATCCGGGCTGCGAATCTGCCTGATGCGTTCGACGCAACCTCACCTTGCCTTGCGGAAGGTCAGATTGATGCGCTGCCGCCCCAGCACGGCATGCTCGCCGTCGGCGAGCGGGGCTATGCCGTGAAAGCTCAGCCGCGCCGGGCCGCCCCACACCACGACATCGCCATGTTGCAGCCGGAAGCGTTGCGGCTTGTCGCTGCGCTTCGGCCCGCCGAACAGGAAGATCGCGGGCAATCCCAGCGACACCGAGACGATGGGCGCGCCGAAATCGGTCTCGTCCTTGTCCTGATGCAACGACATGCGCGCGCCCGGCTGGTAGCGGTTGATCAGGCACGCCTCCGGCGCAAACGACCTGAAGCCCGCCTGATCGGCCGCCTGCCCGGCGAGCGCGCGAAACGATGCCGGCATTGCCGGCCACGGCCGCGCCGATTGCGGATCGTTGGGGTCGTAACGATAGCCGCCGGGGTCGGTGACCCATCCCAGGCCGCCGCAATTGGTCATCGCCACCGACATCCGATGGCCGCCGGGCGTGAACATGTGCCGGAACGGCGCCTGCGCGACGATGGCGCGCAAGTCGGCGATCAGTTCGGCCTCGAAGGGTTTTGCGAATCCGCGCAGCAGCACCGCGCCTTCCGCCATCGCCTGTTGCGGCGGCCGCGTATCGGGAACGCTGTCGAACAGATCCATCGCCAAAGACCCGCGCTCATTTCGCATCGTGAAAGATCACGCCAAGGGTGTGGCGGGCGCCGGAGCGGATCCGGCTGACGCCATGGCGCAGATTGACCCGATAGGTTCCGCGCGTCCCCTGCACCGGCCGGACGTGCACCGCGAATGCCACCGCATCGCCCTGCCGCAGCGGCACCACTTCGGGCCGCGACTGCATCCGCGGCCGCTGCTCGGTCAGCACGAATTCGCCGCCGTCGAAGTCCCGCCCCGGCTCCGACAGCAGGATCGCGACCTGCAGCGGGAACACGTGCTCGCCGTAGAGATCCTGATGCAGGCAGTTGTAGTCGCCGGCGCCATATTGCAGCAACAGCGGCGTCGGCCGGGTCTGGCCGGCGGCATGGCATCGCGCCAGGAACGCCTGATGGTCCGGAGGATAGCGGATCTCGATGCCCATCGCGGCGTTCCAGCGGTTGGCGACGCCGCAGAGCCGCGCATACAGCAACGGGCGCAATGGCGCGATCGGATCGGGAAGCGGATAGCTGAAATATTTGTACTCGCCGCGCCCAAACCCGTGGCGCGCCATCACCACCCGGCTGCGGAAATGGCGGTCGTCCGGATAGAGTGCGGCGAGCGCGCGGCACTGTTCCGCCGTGAGCAGGCCCTTCAGCACCGCGCAGCCCTGCGCATCGAGTTCGCCGCCCGCCTGCGCCCAGTCGATCGCGCCGACCCGCGCGGCGAGTTCGGAACAAGGCGCCGGCCGGACGATGGTGTCCGCTGATTTCATGCCGAGGAGTCTCGCAGATCATCCGGTTTGGCGCCACCCGATTTCCGGCAGACCCGATCATATCCCCTGCAGGGGTTATGGATGGGCTGGCGCGAGCGCGCCCGGAATGACAATTGTTGTTGAAGACCCTCTGCGAACCGGAATGATTCAAACTTCAGAAGCGCTCAGCGTAACTCCGGAACTCCCGGGCGATGACGGCCGCGGCGCGCCATCTCAGGACAGATTCACTTGTCAAACAGCCAAGGCCATTTCACGGGCGTCCGGGCACGGCGTATTCCGGCATTCGAGGGCCGGACCACAGGCTTTTGCCGTCCGCCAGCAAGGCCATCGTCAGGAGCGCCCTTGTCGTCCACCGCAGCAGCCCACCCCGTGTTCGCGACATCCGGGACACGCCCCTCGCGGTCGGGGTAGGATGGAACAAACAGTAAACGAATTGACGCAGATTGTCAAGGGCGCGGGCTGGCTGCACGGCGCGGGAAAGACCTGACCCCCTTGATTTGGCGACCGAACTTTTTTCAGGCGCAACCGCAATCGACCCTTTCCCGCCTGCCGGTTTTGCCGCGGCGCCATCCGCTCCGCTGCGACGCCGACCCCCGCCGATGAAATATCGAAAACAACCCCATGCAAAGTAGCCCGTTACCACCCGGCTCCGATGCTTGGCCCCCGCGAAAACATTTTGACACGTCGGGCAAATCACCGGCATATGGACAGCATCGCAGCCGTCAGGCCCGCGCCGGGAAACCGGCGGCGGGTTTTTCATTTCGACGGCAGCCGTGTCGGCGACAGGCCGCGATCCGGACGCGGCGGCGCGGGCTCACTCAACCGGCGCCGCAGCCGCTGAGCCGAACAAGAGCACACTCCCCTCATCGAACCGGACTTGCGCGTTTCGCGCATCCGGCTCTCGGACAAGCGCTCACGCCTTTTCGCCGCGCCCCATCACCGCCCGTTGGAGTTCCTTGGCGATCGAACCGATCTCGTCATCATCTGTCCTGTCGTCATTTCGGGATGCGTCTTCAGTCGGCGATAGCCGACTTGAGGCGCAGGCCCGGAATGACAATTGTTGTTGAAGCCCGCTGCGATCCGGAATGATTTCAACTTCGGAAGCGCTGTTCCAACAACTAGCCCAGCACCGGCAACTCGATCACATCATACGCATGGCGGATCAGCCGCTTCAGCACGGGATCCTCCAGCTCGAACTCGAACCGGCTGGCCGCGCGGATGCCGCCCCTGGCGGCAAAGGTGCCGCCGAACATCGCGCAGCCGTCGGGCAAGGCGGCGCCGCCGAAACCGCGGCGGATCAGTTCGTCGACCGGCAGCATGCCGTCGAGGGTGCCTTCCTGGTACAGCACGCGGCTGCCATCGATCCAGGCGAACGAACGCAGGATCATGCGGTCCCAATGGCCGATGACGTCCTCGAGCTCCCACAGCACCGGCGCGATCGGCTTGTCGCACATCTGCTTGGATACCGTGACGCCGTAGGCCTCGACCTTGCGGTCGGTATGGTCGGAGCCGGCGCCGACAAAGATCCGGCCCTGCCAGCCGATCAGCACGAACTCGACCTCGCCGCTGGAATCGCTGCCGCTGACCTCGATGCTGTCGGCGGTGGTCAGCCGCCGCGCCGCGACCCGGTAGTAGATCGGGGTCGAGGCCGGCCGCGCGATGCCGATCGCTTCCAGTTCGGCGATGTGCCTGTCGCGCGCCACCGGATCGCGGCCGGTCCAGCCAGCGATCACGGCCTGGTCGATCGCCAGGGTCAGCGGCGTCGTGGTGTCCTGGGCATCGACGGTGAAGGTCAGGTCAAACACGGAGGGCGGCCTCCATGCCGGCGGCGAGTTCGAAGATGCGGCGGTCGGAGCCGCCCGACGAAGCCAGCATCAGCCCGACCGGCGCCTCGCCCTCGCGATGCGCCGGCAGCGAAATCGCGCAGCCGTCGATCAGGTTGATCAGCGAGCAGTTGCGCAGCGCCAGCATGTTGGCCTGGGTGAACGCCGCGTCGTCGGCGAGGTCGGCGATCCGTGGCGGGGTGTTGGCGGTGGTCGGCAGCACCAGCGCGTCATAGGGCTCCAGCCGCACCGCGGCGCGGGCGATCAGCGAGCGCCGCGCCTCGAGCATCTCGATATAGTCCGCCGCAGCCTGGCCTTCGCCGCGCAGGATCCGGCTGGCGACGCGGGGATCATAGATGTCGCCCTTGCTGGCAATCAGATAGCGATGCCAGGCATAGCTTTCCGCCGCGGCGAAACCGCCCTTGGCGTTGATCGGCAGGACGTCGAGGAATTCCGGCACCGCGATCCGTTCGATCAGCGCGCCGGCGCGGGAAAGCGTTTCCAGCGCCCGCTCGAAGGTCCGCGCCACCGTCTGCTCCAGTTCGTCGAGCACGAGGGTGGTCGGCACCGCCAGCCGCATGCCGCGGATCGGACGCGGCTGCAGCGGAACGAAGGGTTCGCCGGCCAGCACCGCGTCGAGCACGGCGCAGCAATCGACCGTGCGCGCGATCGGCCCAAAACTGTCGAGCGAGAACGACAGCGGCACGCCGCCGTCGAGCGGCACCCGCCGCTGCGTCGGCTTGAAGCCGACGATGCCGTTGAAGGCCGCCGGAATCCGGCAGGATCCGCCGGTATCGGTGCCGAGCGCGCCATGCGCCATGCCGTCCACCACCGACACCGCCGCCCCCGACGACGAGCCGCCGGGGACATGCCCGACGCTGCGCTGCCAGGCGCCCTTCGGCGTGCCGTAATGCGGATTGATGCCGATGCCGGAAAACGCGAACTCGGTCATGTTGGTGCGGCCGATCACGACAAAGCCGGCGCGGCGCAGCCGCGCCACCACGGTGGCGTCGGCCTCCGCCGGCGCCGAATCCTCCAGCGCGCGCGAGCCGGCGCGGGTCACCTGCCCCCTGATGTCGAACAGGTCCTTGATCGAGACCGGAATCCCGGCATGGACCGAGGGCGCCGCCTTCACCTCGCGCAGCCGGTCCATGGCCTCCGCGGCTTCGATCGCGGCTTCCGCGTCGACATGGACGAAGGTCCGCGCTCCCTCGCCGTCCGGGTCGGCGATCCGGGCGAGGCAGGCGTCGACCAGCTGGCGGGCGCTGCTGCGGCCGCTTTCCAGATCCCGTGCGAGAGCAGCAAGTGTCGGGGTGTTCGCCATGGCCTGGTCGCCTCGTCGCTCTCTGAAGCCTTGTCGGTGCCGCCTGGATCACTTCAGCCCGAAATAGGCGCGCCGCAGCGCTTCATTGTCGGTCATTTCCGCCACCGTGCCGGAAAAGCGGATACGTCCGCCTTCCAGTACAAATACCCGCGTCGCCACTTCGAGGAAACCGATATTCTGCTCGGCAATCAACAGCGCCAGCCCGCGGCCGCGCAAATCGCCGAGGATGCGAATGACCTCCTTGACGAACAGCGGCGACAGCCCGGCGGAGGGCTCGTCCATCACCAGGAGCCGCGGCTCGGCCGCCAGCGCCTTGGCGATGCCGAGCATCTTGCGCTGGCCGCCGGACAGGCTGGAGGCCGGCGCGCGGCGCTTTTCGCGCAGCGCCGGGAACAGCCGGTAGAGTTCATCGACCCGGGCGCCGGGATCGGCATGGCCCAGCGCCTGGGCGCCGACCCGGATGTTTTCCTCGATCGACAGATCGGGAAATACCGCCAGTTCCGACATGTAGGTCATGCCGAGCCGCATCCGGTCGCTGGAGCGCATCCGCGTCACGGCTTCGCCGCCGAGCTTGATGCTGCCGGCCCGCGCCTCGATCAGGCCGACCAGCGATTTGAGGAAGGTGGTCTTGCCGGCGCCGTTGGCGCCGAGCAGCAGCACGGTCTCGCCGGCGCGGACGTCGAGATCGACGCCCCACAGCACCTGCATGGTGCCGTAGCCGGCATCGACGCCGACGGCCTCCAGCAAGGGAGCGGCCTCAGGCGGCATGCTCGCCTCCGAGAAACACTTCGATGACCTGCGGCACCTTCACCGCGACCGCGAGCTTGCCTTCAAAGATCTCCTTGCCGGCATTCATGACAATGACGCGATCGGTGATGTGCTCGATGAAACCCATCAGGTGCTCGACCACGATGATCGCCATCCCGCTCTGCGCCAGCGCCTTGATGCGTTCGGCGATCCAGTCCAGTTCCGCCGGATTGAGCCCGGCGGCGAGCTCGTCGAGCAGCAGCAGCCGCGGCCGGGTCGCCAGCGCCCGCACCAGATCGAGCATCTTCTGCTGCGCGTTGTTGAGATCGGCCGCCGGCCGGTCGGCGACCTCGGCGAGGCGATATTCGTCGAGCAGGGCCGCCATGGCCGGCGGCGCCTCGGCGGCGCGCCCATAGGCCAGCGCGACCTCGATATTCTGGCGCACCGTCAGCGACAGAAACGGTTTGGGAACCTGGAAGGTGCGGTTGATGCCGCGATGCACCAGTTTGTGCGAGGCCACCCCGCCGATCGAAGCGCCATCCATGACCACCTCGCCGCCGTCGGGCGGATAGAGGCCCGAGATCACGTTGATCGCGGTGGTCTTGCCGGAGCCGTTGGGCCCGACCAGTCCCAGGATTTCGCCGGGCGCGACATGGAAGCTCAGCCCGTCGAGGGCATGAAAGCCGCCGAAGCGCTTGAGCAGTCTGGCGACGCTGAGAAGCGCGGTGCCGTCAGGGGACATGCCAGCCTCGCCGTGTCGCCAGTGAAACCAAACCCGCGGGAAGAAACAGCACCAGCCCCATGATCAACAGCCCGTAGATCAGCTGGAAGTATTGCGGCGTGGTGAAGCCGATCAGATTGTAGATGCCGTAGAGGATGATGACGCCGACAATCGGGCCGCAGATCGTGGCGACGCCGCCGAACAGCGCGAACACGATGGCGAAGATGCTGAAATCGCCGCTGAAAACATTGTCGGGATAGAACACCGAGACATACCAGGCATAGACGCCGCCGGCGAGGCCGGCCACCAGCGCCGAGGCGAGCCAGGCGATCACGCGCATCCGCACCACGTCGACCCCGGCCATCGAGGCGCTGACCGCGTCCTCGCGCACCGCCTGCAGGGCGAGGCCGAAGCGGGAGTTCTTCAGGAAAACCACGCCGCCAAGCGTCAGCGCCAGCACCAACAGCGCCGCGTCATAGGCCAGCGTCGGATTGAAGGTGCCGGTCAGCGAAACGCCATAGGGCCCGCGCGTGATGTCTTCCAGCGCGGGATTGGCGACGAAGTGCAGCACCGCCAGCGAAGCGGCGAGATTGGCGATGGCGAAATAGGCGCCGGACAGGCGCAACAGCGGCGTCAGCAGCAAGCCCAGCGCCACCCCGACGATTCCGGCGGCGAGCACCGCGAGCGGCGCCGGCGCCTGGAAGTGCATCACCAGGATGGCAAAGCCATAGGCGCCGGCACCGAAGAAGCCGACATAGCCGAACGGCAGGTAGCCGGTAAAGCCGTAGATGATGTTGACGCCCTGGGCGAGGATCAGGAAGATCACGAAATTGAACAGCAGCAGGTGGTTCTGATAGACGCCGGGCAGCACCGCCAGCACGGCGAGCAGCGGCAGCAGGATGAACAATGCGTGTCTGAGGGCGCTAGGCAACGCGCACCCGCCTTCCGAGCAGGCCGCTGGGCCGCAGCAGCAGGATGAAGATCAGGAGCACATAGGGCAAAAGGTCGGCCCATGAACTGAGATAGGTCTGCACCAGCATGTAGCAGACGCCATAGACCACGCCGCCGAGTGCCGTGCCCAGCGGATTGCCGAGCGAGCCCAGCACCACGATGGCGAACGAGGTGACGGTGGCATCGGCCCCGAACGCCGGGGTCACCGATCCGAACATGAAGGGCGCGAACACCCCGGCCACCGCCGCCAGGCCCAGGCCGATGCCGAAGGCCGCGGCCGAGACCCGGTCGACATCGATGCCGGTCGCGAACGCCTCGTCGCGGCGCGACATCACCGCGCGGGTCAGGGTGCCGAGCCGGGTGCGGTACAGATAGAGATAGACCAGCGCGATCGCGATCAGGCTGGTGACGGCGGCGATCACCCAGGCGGCCGGAAATCCCTGGCCGAAGATCCGGATCGGCCCGGCGCTGTCCGGCTTGCCGCCGAACAATCCGACCTTGATCGTCGAGAACACGCTGCCCAGCAGCCTGCTCTGGATCGAGCGCTCGCTGGTGCCGAAGAAGATCGTGGTGACCGCCTCGAGCACCTGCGACAGCCCGAAGAACAGGATGATCGACAGCATCTCCGGATTGGCCGAGCCCTGCAGCCGCGGCACCAGGACCCAATACAGCAGCACGCCGACCACGACGAAGATGACGAAGGCCAGCGGCACCGCAAACAACGGATCGATGCCGGCCAACGCCACGACGCCGAATGCGACGAACGCCCCCAGCATCAGAAAATCGCCATGCGCAAGGTTGACGATGCGCATGACGCCGAACACCAGATTGAGGCCGATGCCGACCAGGCTGAAATACAGACCGAACAGAACCCCGGCGACCAGCGCATAGACCAGCATCAGCGCCTGGCTCCCGGCATCTGGGTCCCGATCTCCGGCCGCGTCATGGACGCGGATAGACCGGCTTGCCGGTGGCGGTTTCGTGCGGATAGACCGAGACGAACTTGATGTGCCCCTGCGGGTCCAGTTCGAGCTGGCCGAGCGGCGTCAATTCGCCGATCTGGCCGCCGGTGTCGTCGAGCGCGAAGGTGCCGTCCAGCGTCTTGAGCTGGCCGGACAGGCTGAACACCGCGCGGCGCAGCTCGAGCTGGTCGAGGCTGGTCGCCACCGAAAGCGTCTTCTCGATCACCAGCCCGGTGGTGTAGCCGGCCACGGCGTTGAAGCCGAACTCGACCTTGCCGTCGGGATATTTCTTGTCCCAGGCGGCCTTATAGTCCTTCATCGGCATGCCGAAATTGACCGGATAGTCCAGTTCCGACGGCGGCACGTAGGTGAAGACGTGCTCCAGCCCCTTGTCGCCGACGTTCTTTTCCAAAAGCTCGGTCTCGAGGCCGGCATAGATGCAGAACAGCATCTTGAACTTGACGCCGACGTCCTGAACGTTGCGCAGGAACGCGATGTCGTTCGGCGCATAGCCGAAATGAATCACCGCGTCCGGCTGGGTATTGTTGATGTTGTTGATGATGACGGTGTAGTTGGTGGTCTCGGTGGGAACGCCCTGATCGTAGACGATCTCGATCGGCGCGCCGGAATCCTTGACGAATTTGCGGAAGGCGTTGGCCTGGGTGCCGGTGAATTCGTTGGTCGAGTAGAGAATGGCGACCTTCTTGATGCCAAGGCCAGGTCCATCGTGCGAAATGAAGTCGGCGACCGGCTTCGGCCAGACCGTCGAGACCGGATCGGCCATCAGCGCGATGTAGGGATTGTCCTTGGAAAAGAAGCTGGCGCCGGTGCCGGTCTGGTCGAACAGGAACATCTTGCGGTCGCGCGCGATCGCCACCGCCGGCGCCGTCAGCACCGAACCGGAATCGGCGACCAGCAGATCGACCTTGTCCTGGGTGACCAGCTGGTTGTAGAGCGTGGAAGCGGTCGCGGTGTTGCTCTGATCGTCATAGGCAACAAGCTTGACGGGAATCTTCTTGTCGAACGCCTTGACGTAGGCGCCGCCATCGGCGTTTTTCTGATCGGCCCACAATTTCAGCGCGCTGTAGACCGGCATCGAAATCGAGGCGTAGCGCCCGGACGACGCGTAGAGCGTGCCGATCTTGATTTCCGCCGGCGCATCCGCCGCCATGGCGTGGCCGGCCAAGGTCAAACCCGCCGTCAGCACCGCGCCCGTCAATTTCCGCATGAAATCCTCCCCGATTTTCTTCTGTCCGGCCGACAATAGCGCGGCCGGTGATAGCCGCACAAGCGCTCCGCGCCAAGCAATAATGCGCATGCCGGAATAAGCGGCATGCGTCGGCACGGCTGGACCGTTGACGCCGGGCCGTCCAATGTCGCATCAAGATCGGAAAGCCCGTGGGCCGACATGGCCCGCCGCAGGGAGGATCACCGAATGGCCGAGCCGGCACGCGCCAAACCGAAACCGACACCGGAAACCCAGCATTTCTGGGACGGCACCCGGAGCGGCGAGCTCCGCCTGCAGCGTTGCGACGCCTGCGCCAATGTCTATTTCCCGCCGCGGCCGTTCTGCCCGGCCTGCGCTTCGCGCAAGGTCAGCATATTCAGGGCCAGCGGCAAGGCCAGGCTCTACAGCTATGTCATCCATCACCGCCCGGTGCCGGGCTTCACCCCGCCCTACGCCATCGCCGTGGTGGAGCTCGACGAAGGTCCGCGGATGATGAGCAATATCGTCGATTGCCCGCAGACGCCGGAAGCGCTCGAGCTCGACATGAAGCTGGAAGTCGCGTTCGAAAAGCTCGACGACCAGATCACGCTTCCCCTGTTCCGTCCGGCGAAGGGTTAGACCTCATGCGCAGAAATCAGGTTGCCGTGGTCGGCGCCGCCGAAACCACCGAACTCGGGGTCATTCCCAACGTCTCGCAGATCCAGCTGCATGCCGACGCGGCGCTCAACGCCATCGCCGACGCCGGGCTGAAACTGTCCGACATCGACGGCTTTGCCACCGCGGTCGAGACGCCGCAGCAGATCGCGCATTATCTCGGCATCACCCCGACCTGGGTCGACGGCACCTCGGTCGGCGGCTGCTCGTTCATGCTGCATGTCCGCCACGCCGCGGCGGCGATCGAGGCCGGGCTGTGCAAGACCGTGCTGATCACCCATGCCGAGAGCGGCAAGTCGAATATCGGCCGCACCCCGCGCATGATCGGCCCCGACAGCCTGAACGGCCAGTTCGAGCTTCCCTACGGCGTTTCCACCCCGGCCAGCATGTTCCCGATCCCGGTGCTGCGCTACATGAAGACCCACGGCATCACCCATGAGCAGATCGCCATGGTCGCGGTGGTGCAGCGCGAATGGGCCGCGAAGAACCCGCGCGCCACCATGAAGGCGCCGATCACCGTCGCGGACGTGCTGAACTCGCGCATGATCGCCTATCCGTTCCGCATTTTGCAGTGCTGCCTGGTCACCGACGGCGGCGGCGCGCTGATCCTGACCTCGGCCGAGCGGGCCAAGGATTTCCCGAACAGGCCGGTCTATATCCTGGGCACCGGCGAAAGCGTGGAAACCCCGATGGTCAGCCAGATGCAGACCTTCGACAGCTCGCGCGCCTTCAGGGTGGCGGGCCCGCTCGCCTTCAAGGAGGCCGGCATTGCCCACAAGGACGTCGATCATCTGATGATCTATGACGCGTTCGCGCATCTGCCGCTCTACGGCCTCGGCGATCTCGGCTTCATGCCGCACGAAGAGACCGGCAAGTTCATCGCCGACGGCAACACGCGGCCCGGCGGCAAGCTGCCGCTCAACACCAATGGCGGCGGCCTGAGCTACATGCATTCCGGCATGTACGGGATGTACGCCCTGCAGGAAAGCGTGCGGCAGATGCGCGGCATCGCGCCGGCGCAGGTGCCGGGCGCCAGGATCTCGGTGTGCCACGGCGTCGGCGGCATGTTCGCCGCGTCGGGCACGATCATTTTTACCAACGAACGATGATAGCGTTGGTCCATTCCGGGGCGATGCGAAGCATCGAACCCAAGATGTGCAATGGCACATCGGGGAATCTCGAGATTCCGGGTTCGCGCAATAGCGCGCCCCGGAATGACAACAACGGGAGGCAAACATGACCAACGCAAAATCGCTCGACGGCAAGGTCGTCATCGTCACCGGCGCCGGGCGCGGCATCGGCCGCGAGATCGCGCTGTTGTGCGCCGCCGAGGGCGCCAGGGTCGTGGTCAACGATCCCGGCAGCGCCGCCGACGGCTCGGGCACCAGCGCGGCGCCGGCCGAGGAAGTGGTCGAGGAGATCAAAAAGCGCGGCGGCACCGCGGTGGCCAATTTCGAAACCGTCGCCGAGGCGATCCCGGCCAGCAGGATCGTCAAGACCGCGATCGACAGTTTCGGCAGGCTCGACGGCGTGGTCAACAATGCCGGCATCCTGCGCGACGCGATCTTCCACCGCATGAGCATCGACGCCTTCGAATCCGTCATCAAGGTGCATCTGATGGGATCGTTCTACGTCTCGCATGCCGCAGCCCGGCTGTTCCGCGAGCAGGAGAGCGGCGCGTTCGTGCATTTCACCTCGACCTCCGGCCTGATCGGCAATTTCGGCCAGGCCAATTACGCCGCGGCCAAGCTCGGCATCGTCGGCCTGTCGAAATCGATCGCGCTCGACATGGAGCGGTTTCATGTCCGTTCCAATTGCGTGTCGCCGTTCGCCTGGAGCCGGCTGATCGGGACGATTCCGACCGAGACCGAAGCCGAGAAGGCCCGGGTCGCCAAGATCCAGCAGATGGGACCGGAAAAGATCGCGCCGCTATGCGCCTTCCTGCTCAGCGACGCCGCCAGGGATGTCACCGGGCAGATCTTCGCGGTGCGCATGAACGAGATTTTCCTGATGGGCCAGTCGCGCCCGCTGCGCTCGATCCATCGCGCCGAGGGCTGGACCCCGCAGACCATCGCCGAGCACGGCATGCCGGCGCTGAAGTCGTCGTTCTACAGGCTCGACCGCTCGGCGGATATCTTCAACTGGGATGCGATCTGAGGGGGCGAATGGCGACAGCCCACTCCCTGCCGGATCCCGGTCCCTCCGGGGGACGATGACGGTGCCCGCGTTCGAACGGCACAATGAAGCGACGGGACACTAATCCCGTGGCGGATGCGACAGCGAAAACGTGACAAGCATTCCATAATGGTCGGAAAGAGGTATCTTCTGGCCAGAGGCTGTCCGGACGGCGCGATCCTGCAGCACTATTCGCGCCGATGTCGGCACCATCGATTTCAATTGAGCGCTGGGCACGAAGACGTGGTCGATACGCTGGCCTGGCGCATGACGAAAACGACCACGGGCGTTCAACGGGTTGGCAGAATCCCAGGTAAAGTCGTCGCGCCCATGCAGGGGCGGGTTCGAAGCAACGAAGGCATCCAGATATCCGGCATCGATGATGCCATGATAATTCTCGGGATGGATTTCCGGGCTGGTGTTGAAGTCGCCGACGAGAATCGCGGTCGGCCCGGGGTCCCCGGCCGCCGACAGCAGTTCAGCTATTTCCCGGCTCCGGTTTGCCTTGCTCGCGCTCGACCCGGCGCGGCCAAACGGCACGCTCGAGGCAATATGCGCATTGATCAGCCGCGTCAGGCCGATCGATGGCAGGTCGAGGTCGACAGCAAGCAAGCCCTGTTTCCAGAACGGCAGCGTCCACAGCGGCGCGCCCCGGGCGGGCATGAACGCGCTGCGCAGGATGGGAAACCGCGACAGCAGCATCAGGCCGTTGCCTACCAGTGAGCGCGTTTTCGGGGACACCGCACAAAACGGAAAGCGTGCGGCCATCGCGCCCACCAGCAGTTCACGGTCGGCGGCGCTATAAACCTCCTGAAGCGCGATCACGTCAGCTTCCAGCGACAACAGGAGCGACGGTGCGGCCACCAGCCGTTCCTTGAGGTACGAATCCACGGGCATTCGCCAGCCGCTCTTCAACTCGAAGCCGAGCAGCCCAAGATTGATCGTCAGCACGCGCAGGGTACGGTTGGCGGCTCCGTCATCGGTTGCATCGCGAGGCGCGTTATTCACCACCATGTCGCTATTTTTTCCGGCGTGATACATCACAGTCGCGCGGCAAACGGCGGGCACAGGAAGGATGACGACCCATGAACGAAAAACCGAACGCTGCTCCGGTCTGGGTATATGCCGACGTCGTCTGCGATCTCTTCCATTATGGGCATGTCGAGTTCTTTCGCCGCGCCCGCGCGCTGGGCGACCGCCTGGTGGTGGGACTGGTTGGCGATTCCGATGTGGCGAGCTACAAGCCGGCGCCCATCATGAATTTCGAGGAGCGCCTTGCCGTCGTGCGAGGTTGCCGCTTTGTGGACCGTGTGCTCGAGGAGCCTGCACCGCTGCATTGCACGCGCGCCTTTCTGGACCGGATCGGCGCCAGCCATTGCTGCCATGGCGACGACATGACCGCAGCAGAACTCCGTCACTGGTACGGCGACCTTGTATCGGACGGTGGCCTGAAGGTCGTGCACTATACCGCCAACATATCTTCCCGGCTTATCGTCGCCCGCATCGCCAGCCGGCTGCAGGACCGCACCGGCGAAACTCCCGGCTCCGCCGCGCCATTCCGGTGATCGAGCGCTGCCGAATTCCAGCTCACGCGCCCCGCGCAACCCAGCCGCCATTCCGGTAGACGTGATCGGGCGTCATGTAATCGGCGCCATAGTATTGCACGATATAAGGCAAGGGATCCCTGAGACAGGAAACCGGAATCCCTTCCAATATCCGCTGCTCGAGTTCCGGCAGTTCGTCGACTTCGTGCACGGCCGGATACGGATTGAAGCGGGAGATATCCGTGAACAGATCGACGTCGAGATGCCAGTAATATCGACCGTAGAGAGGCTCCGGCAATTTCATGATCAGACGGGCCAGCGGACCATTGAATGCGCATGAATCCACCTGGGTAGATGTCTGTCGGCCGCGGTGATCGTAGCGCGGGCCATCGGGCGAGACGATGTCTCGCCTGACCACAAGCCGAATCTCGTTTTCCTTCCAGACCGGTTGATCCTTCAGTTCGTCATTGAAGACGCAGCCTGGTGCCCGCCCCGGCAACCGATAGAGAGCTTCCACCCCCGACTTGCCGACCACGACGTCGATGTCCTTGTCGTAGGGGATGAGGCGCTGATTGCGCAGTTGCCCGAGCAACGTGCCCCAGAAGATCGAATAGCGAATGGCATGCCGGCAGCTCAGATCGATCCATTGGCGCAGCAACGGCAGAAACACATCCCGGCCGAGCGGATTCTCGCATTCCGCGACGTCGGAATCGACCTTCCGGCCCCGCGCATCGGTCAGGACGCAGCGCGCGGTAATCACCCCCCGGCGGGCCTCCCAGCGATGGTCCCAATATGAACTTTTTTCAAGATGCCGCCATCCCTTGTACTGGAGATCGAGCAGAGCCAGTGGCTGCTCGGGCTCCCAGCAGCTGACCTCCTCGAAGGTGGTCATTCTGCCAGGCAACACCCGTTCGCGCGGCCAATTGAGGACCGGCCAGACGCCGGCGGCCGTTTCGGGCGCGGTCGCGTATATGTAAATGTCGACAAACGGCCAGGTCCAGCGGCAGTAATGCGATTGAATTGGATTGGAAGGATCGCAAATCTTGATCCATACGTCGCCGTCCTGCGACTTGTCGAATATTTGCAATCCCCCAGCCTCGATAGCAGCGCGAAACGCCGCGAACCGGGATACCTCCGGATCGAACAGCGCGAGATCGACGTCGTCGTCCCACGGCAGAATGCGGCCTTCGCGCACATGCCCGAGCAGCGTTCCCCAAAAAAGAAACAGCGCAAGCTGATGCGCCTCTGCAACGGCCGTAACGCGCGCCAACAATTTGCGCTGCTGCGCCAGCGCCGCCTCGTCCCAGACCGAGGCGAAGGAATCCGGAAGCGGATGCCCGCTGCCGCCGCTCGAATCCTGCAACGGCAAAGCCCCCGGGCCGCCATTCACGGCCGGTTGGGCCGAGTTCGAATTGTCCGCGACGGCCGGGCCGGAAGACGCAATCTCCTGCTCGAGTCGCAAAATCAACTGTGCGGCGGTGTCCTCTCCGAGGACTGTCTTGAAATGCTCGACGATCGGCGCGGTATTCCAGCCCAACTCGCGAAATCCGATCAGATAGTTTCGCAACCGGTCTTCCCACCGATTGGAATAAGGTGTGCCCATCGGCCGCTCGAAGCGATGCATCCAGCGCAGAAACGGCAGACACAGCACCCGTCCGCCACGCCGACGGATCTTTTCGTGGATGTACCCTTCTTCACCGCCGAAGCCGCGGAACTCGGGATTGAAGCCTGGCCATGCCGTGCGCCGGCACACAAACAATCCCAGGCCCTGCATGGTGATCTCGAACGGAATATTGTCGGCATCGACGCCCGCCGGTGTCGTGCACCAGCTGCCGTACATCCCGCCGCGCCAATCCGGCTTGAAGTGGGTCGAGATGCTCTTCAGGTCATCATAGACCAATGGCCCCTGCAACAAATCCCTGCTGTCGGGATGAGCATCGCAATACCCGATCAAACGCTGCAGCGCGCCCGGCGCGATCAATACGTGACAGTCCATGCAAACGACGATCTCGCCGCCGGCCTCCGCAAACACGCGATCCCGGATCGCCGTTCCCGTTACGGCATCATCGGGAACGTAACGATAGTTCGGTATCGCATTCTCCAGGGCCTTGAGCGCCTCCGCGCACGGACCATCGGGATGATTGTCGATGACAAGAAACTCCACGTCATCCAGAACCTCGGGATGATAGAACCTGATCGCCTGCAGCGAGAAATACACGCCGTCATAATCATCGAAGGTCGCCATCCCGATGGTGACCTTCTTCGGCTCCTTGCGCGGTGTCGCCTCGGGAATCCCGGTTTTCGGCGCAGCGGTTGCCGACGGACCTTTCCCTGGTTCTTCCGGCGCGGCGGCCGAGCGCGGTTGACCAAAGGCCGCGGTGAAGTCGCGCAGGCCGGCAACACCGATACCGCTCTCGACAATGAACTTTACAAGCCGATCCGCGATGCCGTCGAGCTGCCGGTAATCCCCATAGGTCAAGCTGAGCGCGGGAACATTGCGTGCGAATGCAGTCAACGGCCGCAATCCATGGTCGGCAAGATTGCGCGCATTCAAGTTGCATTGCATGAGCTTCATGCCGGTCTGGGCCGGGCTGTTGGAGGCAAATTCAAGCCGGCTTCCCGCGACGAAATTCGGAAAGATGATCAGCCCGGCCTGGCGCGGCTGTTTCGCCGGCTGCGAAGGGTGATCCAACCCGATGATGGTATTGGCCCCGGTCGCAATGAGCTTGCCGCGACCCGCCAGCAGCGCGACCAGTTCATCGGATCCCGGCTTGGCAAGCAAGGGCTGCGCGCAACTCACGGTAGATTGGCCGTTGCCGGGCAACAGGATCAGAAGTTCGTCCGACAGGAATTCAAAATCGCGCGCCGCGAACCATCCAGTCAGCGAAGTCTTCCCGCAGCCGCTGGGACCGGCAATCAGAACCGTTTTTCCCTGCCAGGCGATCGACGCACTATGCAGCGCCACCGCGGTCTCAAGCTCCAAGATCAGGGAATGAACGACCTCCTCCAGAACAACGTCGAGCAGCTCCGGGATGCTATAGCCATCTCCGACCAAACCTTGAGCGAGTCTGACCGCATATCGGTCAGCACCGGCCCGATGGATCGAAATCGCCTGGCCGGGCCGACCGGGCGAACTTCCGGTTTGCGGACCGAACAACGGGTCAATATGTTTCTGAAGTTCGGCCGGATAATCCAGCTCTATCGTCTGGTCATGCAGCGAGACGATCAATTTCGCCATCGTTAAACAGCCGCGCTCTGTTACTGCAGCCATCGGAACGACGCCGCACGTTCATGGCGCGCAAGGCCGGCTTCCAGACCAATCCAGGCCGTCATAAGGGCGGGGGTGTACCAGGCGCAGCGGTCGTGGTCGGAGCGCCCGTCGTAGCGGGCACAGTCGTGGTGGGGGCAACCGTCGTCGTGGGACTGGCCGTCGTCGTCGTCACTGATGGCGAGGCGGCGGCATGGGCCGGAACGATCACCGACTGGACCACCGGCCGCATCCATGATTTGGGCAGAAGACCCAGCGCGACACCCGTACCGGCGCCGGCTCCGATCGCCTTCAAAAGCGGTCGGCGGTTGATTTCCTCTTCCACTTGGAATCCCCAGTCCCAGCCTGTTCAACCTTTATACGACGGCCGGAGCGACCGGTCAAACCCCGCCGGCGGCCGCCGCACTTGATATTGCTCTGCAATGCCTGTGCGGCCTTGAGCGACGCGCCAAATCCGATGCGGCAAGCCGACGCGTGTTCCCGGCTGCGGCCGCCGTTGGTCGCCCGGACTGCGTTCGCCGCCGCGCATTTTTCTCGAAATCCATGTCGAGGCCGTGCAACTGCGCTGGTCGCGATTCGCCTTGCCCGGACGATGGTTTTGTGACCCGCGACCCGGTCCTGCTGCGCGCTACTTCTGATTGTCTGAACCGTCTTTGCCCGTTTTATGCCAAAGTGTCGGCGCAGGATTTCCGTCCCATAAAAATTTCGGGGAGGAAATCATGACAAATCCATCCGACCTGGGCCAGCCGACCCGATCGGGATTCGATCGCCGCCAGCTGCTGCGCCATGCGGCGGCGCTCGCCGCCACCACCGCGATCGCCACCGACGCCTCGGCTCGCGATTACGGGCGCGGCGCCGAACCGCAGCGCTATCCCGACCCCGATATCGTCGTCATCAATCCCGAGCGCTTCAAGGCCAAGGTCGGCAACACCGCCATCAAGCGCCTGTATACCGGTTGTCTCTGGGCCGAAGGGCCGGCCTGGAACGCGCAGGGCCAGTATCTGGTGTGGAGCGACATTCCCAACAACCGCCAGCTCCGCTATCTCGACGATGACGGCCACATCTCCGAACAGTTTCACAAGCCGTCCAACGAAGCCAACGGCAACACCTTCGATTTCGAGGGCCGGCAGATCAGCGCGGAGCGGACGCGGCTGATACGTTTCGAGCACAATGGCAGCGTGACGGTACTGGCGGAGCAGGCCAGCGGCAAGCCGCTGAACGGGCCGAACGACATGGTGGTTCATCCCAATGACGGTTCGATCTGGTTCACCGATCCCGGTTACGGCGCCATCAATCTCTACGAAGGCCAACACAGCCATACCGGCTCGAACCAGCCTTACCAGAAAGAGGCGGTATACCGGATCGACGGACAATCCGGCCAGATCACCAGGGTGGCCGACGAACCGTTCAAGCCGAACGGCATCGCCTTCAGCCATGACTACAAGAAGGTCTATGTCTGCGACACCGGCACCACGCATTATCCGGCCGCCAGCAACGTGGTGTGGAGCTACGACCTGAACGACGCCAAGCTGTCGAACCCGAAGCAGTTCATCGACACCACGCTCAACGGCAAGTCGGGACTGGCCGACGGCATGCGGGTCGACACCGATGGCAACATCTGGGTCGGCTCCGGCTGGGTCGGCCCCGGCTATGACGGGGTCCAGATCTACGCCCCGGACGGCGAGCGCATCGGCCAGATTCTGCTGCCCGAGACCTGCGCCAATGTCTGTTTCGGCGGCAAGAAGCGAAACCGGCTATTCATGACCGCCAGCCAGTCGCTGTATGCGGTCTATGTCGAGACCCAGGGCGCGCATAATTGCTGAAGCGCGATGGAGTTAGGTCGAGAGGGGCTGCGGCGATCGGCCGTCTCTTCTCCCTTCCCCCTTCCGGGAAGGGGGAGCGGAAGCGCCATGCCACATCGGCTACCCGCTGTTCCTCAGCCCTGCGGAAATCCCGTTGATGGTGATCTGGATGCCGCGCAGCACCTGTTCGTCGGAATTCTGCGCGCGGTATTCCTTCAACAGCTCGACCTGCACGTGGTTGAGCGGATCGAGATAGGGGAAGCGGTTGCGGATCGAGCGCTCCAGCAAGGGGTTGCCCTGCAACAGCCGCTCCTGCCCCATGATGTCCAGCAGCAGACCGATCGCGCTGTGCCATTCGCTGCGGATCCGTCCGAAGATTTTTTCGCGCAACGCCGCGTCCGGGACCAGCTCGGCATAGCGCGAGGCGATCGCGATCGAACTCTTGGCCAGCACCATGTCCATGTTCGACAACAGCGTGCGGAAGAACGGCCACTCGCGATACAATTCCCTCAGGAACGGCATGCCCTTGTCGGGGTGCTCGGCGACCCAGGCTTCCACCGCGCTGGCAAACCCGTACCAGCCCGGCAGCATCAGCCGGCATTGCGCCCAGCTGAACACCCAGGGAATGGCGCGGAGGTCCTCGATCTCGCGGGTTTTCTTGCGCGACGCCGGCCGGCTGCCGATGTTGAGCGTGGCGATTTCGGTGATGACCGTGGAAGCCCAGAAATAATCCGCAAAACCCTCGGTCTCATAGACCAGTCCGCGATAGGCCTTGAACGCCAGTTCCGACAGCTGCTCCATCGCCTTGAGATATTCGCCCGACGGCGCGCTGTGCCTGGGCTGCAGCAGGCTTGCTTCCAAGGTCGCGGCGGCGAGGATTTCGAGGTTGTTGCAGCCGACCTCGGCGTTGGAATATTTGCTGGAGATGATTTCGCCCTGCTCGGTGATCCGGATCTGGCCGTTCACCGCGCCGCCGGGCTGCGCGATGATGGCGTCATAGCTCGGCCCGCCGCCGCGGCCGACCGAGCCGCCGCGGCCGTGAAACAGCCGCAGGCGCACATGGTGGCGCTCGAATATTTCGATCAGGCCGATCTCGGCCTTGTAGAGTTCCCAGCCCGAGGTGACGAAGCCGCCATCCTTGTTGCTGTCGGAATAGCCGAGCATCACCTCCTGCACCGAGCCGCGGCTGTCCACCAGCTTGCGGTATTCGTGCAGCGACAGCATCCGGTCCATGATGGCGCTGGAAGCCTGCAGGTCCTCGATGGTCTCAAACAGCGGCACGATATTGATGGCGCTGCGGCCCGAGGGATCGACCAGGCCGACTTCCTTCAGCAGCAGGGCTACCTCCAGCATGTCCGACATGCCCTTGCACATCGAGATGATGCATTGCGGGATCGCATCGGCGCCGAATTTGGCATGGGCTTCGGCGGCGGCGTGGAACAGCGCGAGTTCGCCCAGGGTCTCGTCGCTGTATTTCACGAATGACGACGTCAGCGGCCGTGTGTTGCGCAGTTCGCCGGTCAAAAGCGCGATCCGCGCGTCTTCGCTCAACGCCAGATAGGACATGCCGGGCATCGCCGCGTCGATCAGCTCCGCGACCGTGCGCTCGTGGACGGCGGAATTCTGCCGGATGTCGAGGCTGGCAAGATGGAAGCCGAAGCAATCCACCGCCCGGCGCAGGTGCCGCAGCCTTCCGCGCGCGATCACCCGCGAATTGTTCGATATCAGCGAGCGATAGAGAACATCGATATCGGCCTTGAACTCCGCGGCACCGGCGTAAGGCGCCGCTTCGCCGACCGGCGGCCGGGTGGTTTCCACGTCCAGCCTCGCGGCGGTGGCGCTGAGGCGGGCGTAAATCCCGGAGACTGCCAACCGGTAGGGCTCGCCGCTGCGATGCGGCGAGGAGTCGGGCGAGCTCTCGGCGAGTGCACGCAGATCCTTCGAGACATCGGCCAGATGCGCCGCCAGCGACAGTTCGGAGCCCAGCGCGTGCAGTTCCTCGAGATAGTAACGCAGGGCGCGGCTCGACTGCATCTTCAGGGTGCCGCGCATCACCTCGGCGGTCACGAACGGATTGCCGTCGCGATCGCCGCCGATCCAGCTCCCCATCCGCAGGAAGGACGCCAGTTCGCCCTGCGCGGCGCCCTCGCCCTCGTTCAGGCGGTCCTCCAGCACGCAATGCAGCCGCGGTACTTCGTGCAGGAAAGTGTAATCGTAGAACGACAGCCCGTTGGCGACTTCGTCGAGTACGGTAAGCTTGGTGCGGCGCAACAGATTGGTCTGCCACAGCGTCAACACCTCGCGGCGCAGCTTTTCATCGTCGGCCGCCAGTTCCTCCGGCGTGAGCTGGATCCGTTCGCGCCGGTCCAGAAGAGCCGCGATCTCCATTTCGCGATCGATGGTGCTCTTGCGGCGGACTTCGGTGGGATGCGCGGTCAGCACCGGGCTGACCAGGGCCGTCATGAAGAACTTGCGCAGGTCGGCTGCGGAAAACCCGGCCGCCCGCGCATGCGACAGGGTCTGCGCCAGCGTCCCCGAACGCGGCGCCCCGCTGGCGGTCGAGCGCGCCCGCATCTGCCTGATGTTGTTCTGGTCTTCGGCGATGTTGGCGAGGTGCGAAAAATAGCTGAAGGCGCGCACGATGCGCAAGGTCTGGCTGATCGACATGCTGTTGAGGATGAGTTCGAGTTCGCGCCGCGCCGGCTTGTCGTCATCGCGGTGGAACCGGATCGAGGTCTGCCGGATGCGCTCGACCAGGTCGAACACGTCGGCGCCTTCCTGGTCGCGGACGGTGTCGCCGAGGATGCGTCCGAGCAGCCGGATGTCGTTCCGCAGCAGGGCATCTTCCTCGATCGCCAGTTCTTCACGCGCGATGGCATCCTCGGCGCGATGGGAGCGGATTTCGGTCTCAGAAGGCATGGTCTGGGGAGACATGGTCGGCTACTCCAGAGGCTGCCCGGCAGCCCGGAGTTTGCAATTTTTTTGCCGCAGCGCAAGATAAAGATGGAGGCGTTCACCGCTGCGGGTGTCCCGGGCCCGGCGCAGCGCTCCACAAGCGGACGCCTGTTCCCTAGATCCGCCGCCCCGCCCGTTCCCAATAGGGATCGCGCAGCCGGCGCTTGAAGATCTTGCCGGAATCCTCGCGCGGCAGCTGGGCCTGGATCTCGACATGTTTCGGCACCTTGTAGTCGGCCAGCGAGGTCCGCAGCTGCTGCCGGATCGCCGCAACGTCGAGCGTCACCCCCGCCTGCGGCTCGACCACCGCCATCAGCGCCTCGCCGAACTCGTCGTCGGGAATGCCGAACACGGCGCAGTCGTGGACGCCGGCCACCGCATGCAGCGCCGCCTCGATTTCGGCGGGATAGATGTTGACGCCGCCGGAAATCACCATGTCGCGCTTGCGGTCGCAGATGAAGACATAGCCGTCGCTATCGACAAAGCCGACATCGCCCGAGGTGATGAACCCGTCGCGTTCGATCTCGGCGCGCTTCTCCGGCTTGTTGTGATAGGTAAAATCCGGGTTGTCGGCGACCCGCGAATAGATCTCGCCGATCTCGCCCGGCGGCAGGCTGGCGCCATTGTCGCCGAGAAAGCGCAGTTCCACGCCGTCCAGGACCTTGCCGACGGTACCGGGCCTGTTCAGCGCATCCTCGGAATTGGCGAAGGTCAGCGCGCCGGATTCGGTGCTGCCGTAATATTCATGGACCACCGGCCCCCACCACTGGATCATCGCGCGCTTGACGTCGGCGGGGCACGGCGCGGCGGCATGGATCACGTGGCGCAACGAGGAGGTATCGTATTTCCGGCGCGTCGCCTCCGGCAATTTCAGCAGCCGGATGAACATGGTCGGCACCATGAACACGGTGTCGATGCGTTCGGCCTCGATCAGCCGCAGAAACGCCTCGGCGTCGAAGCGCGGCATCAGCACCAGCGCGCCGCCCAGTCGCCCGGCCCGCAGGCCGAACGAATTCGGCGCCGCATGATAAAGCGGTCCCGGCAGCAGCCCTCGCACGCCCGGTTTCAGGCCGTAGATCAGCGCACGGACCCGTTCCGTGGCTTTGGCCTGCTCGGGGGTCGGCGCCTGGCGCCGTACCCCCTTGGGATGACCTGTGGTGCCCGAGGTGTAGATCATGTTCTGCGGCTGCGGCAGCGCCGGACCGTCATGGGGAGGTTGCCGTTCAAGCCAGGATTCGAGCTCGGTTGCGAAACCGGGAGTCGCCAGATGATCGGGATCGATCCGGTAATGCGCGGTGATTTCCGGCGGCGTCGGGGCTGCAAGCACGGTGACGCCGGCCGGCATCGTGCCGCCCAGCTGGTGCAGCAGGTCGGCATGGCCGATCAGCACCGGCGCGCCGGAATCCTTGCACACATAATTGATTTCTTCCGGCTTGAAGTGCCAGTTGATCGGCACCGCATAGGCGCCGAGCCGCATCGCCGCATAGGCGGCCTCGATGAAGGCGATGTCGTTGCGCATCAGGATGCCGACGCTGTCGCCCTGCCTGACACCAAGCGCCTGCAATCCGCTGGCGATCCGCGCGCTGCGATCGGCGATTTCGGCGTGGCTGCGCCGGCGCTGGCCGCTCGCGATGCCAAGGAAGAGGGGCGGTGTTGTCATTGTCGCTTTCCGATCTCAAGCCGGGTTCATCGATTCAAGCCGTCATTGCCGGCGCGGCGAAGAGGCGAACCTCGGACGTGCAATTGCACATCGGGATTTCCGGGATTTCCGGGTTCGCTTGGGTTTGTAGACGCCCGGGAACGACGATGCGTATCAGACGTCCACAAAGCGCGGCGTCCGCTTGTCGATATTGGCGCGCACCGCTTCGAGCTGATTGGCCCCGCCCATCAGCTTCATCTGTTCGACCGATTCGGCCAGCAGCGCCGGGCCGGGGTCGACGGCGAGATTGTTGAGCAGGCGCTTGGCGGCGCGGATCGCCTCCGGACTCTTGCCCGCGATCTCGCGCGCAAGCTCAAGGGCCGCGGCAAGCGGATCGTCGCAGATCCGGGTCGCCAGGCCGTAGCTCATCGCCTCCTGCGCCGAAAAGATCCGCCCGGTATAGGTCAGCTCGCGCAGGATATCGTCGCGCACCAGGCTGGCAAGGATCGGCGTCCCCGCCATGTCCGGCACCAGCCCCCATTTGATTTCCATGATCGACATCCGCGCGTCGGGGCTGAGGAATCGCATGTCGGCGCCGAGCGCCAGCTGAAAGCCGCCGCCGAACGCCACGCCCCGGATCGCGGCAATCACCGGCACCGGCAGCTGCCGCCATCCCCATACCGCGGCCTGCGGAAAATTGGCTAGGCCGTGGGTGCGCTCGGCAAGGTCGCGCTTTTCGCCCCCCGCTATCCCGTTACCGCCTTGCTCCTTCATGGCCGCAAAGCGGCCCATGTCCAGCCCGGCGCAGAACGCGCGGCCCTCGCCGGACAAAACCACCGCCCGCAGGCCCTTTTCATGGGCGAGCCGCTGGGAGGTGGCAACCAGCGCCTCGAACATCGCTGAATCGAGCGCGTTCATCTTGTCCGCCCGCACCAGGCGGACATCCGCCACGCCTTCCGAAATCGACACCGAGACGCGCTGTTCCATGGGTGGTCCCCCTATCATTCTGATTGTTTGCCACTTTACAGAAAGGCGTCGGGCGGATTTAGTCAATCAACCAATTAACTTCCATCGTATTTCTCAGGGCGGAATTCCCCATGTTCAACCAGCAGCTTCTTGCCGGCCGGCGCATCCTCGTTACCGGCGGCGGCACCGGGCTCGGCAAATCGATGGCCGCGCGCTTCCTCCAGCTCGGCGCCGAGGTCCATATCTGCGGCCGCCGCAAGGGGGTTTGCGACGAAACCGCCACCGAGCTGATGGACCTGCATGGCGGCAGGGTGACCAGCCACGGCGTCGATATCCGCAACGCGCTGGCGGTCGATGAAATGATCGAGACGATTTTCACCGAGGGGCCGCTCACCGACCTCATCAACAACGCCGCCGGAAACTTCATTTCGCGCACCCAGGACCTGACGCCGCGCGGCTTCGACGCGGTGGCCAACATCGTGATGCACGGCACCTTCTACGTGACCCATGCGGTGGGCCGGCGCTGGATCGCCGGCAGGCATCCCGGCAATGTGGTCTCGATCACGGTGACATGGGTGCGCAACGGCAGTCCCTATGTGGTGCCGTCGGCAATGAGCAAATCGGCGATCCACGCCATGACGATGTCGCTGGCGACCGAATGGGGCCGCTACGGGATCCGGCTCAACACCATCGCCCCCGGCGAAATTCCGACCGAGGGCATGAGCAAGCGCATCAAGCCCGGCGACGAGGCCGGCGCGCGCACGATCGCGGTGAACCCGATGGGCCGGGTCGGAAAAATGGAGGAACTGCAGAATCTGGCGGTGTTCCTGATTTCGGGCGGCTGCGACTGGATCAACGGCGAGACCATCGCGATGGATGGCGGCCAGGCGCTGGCGATGGGCGGCAATTTTTACCAATTGCGCGACTGGTCCGACGCCGACTGGAACCAGGCCCGCGAATCGATCAAGGCGCAGAACGAAAAGGACCGCGCCGCGAGGGGGTAACGGCACGGCGAAACCGTGCTGATCCGTTGCGGCTATTGAGTTCGCTGGCCGGCGACCACAGTATGGCCGCAGCAAACTAAAAACACGGGGGAAGCGTCATGTCCGACATCGAGGTGCCGGCCAACCTTGCCGACATGGTGCGCGCGCGGGCCAGGACCCGCGGCGATGCCACGGTCTTCGAATTCGAAGGCCGCCAGACCAGTTTTGCCGAGCTCGATATCCTGACCAGCCGCGTCGCCAACGCGCTGCGGGCCGAGGGCGTCAAGCCGGGCGAGCGCATCGCCTATCTCGGCAAGAACAGCGACGTCTATTTCGAACTGCTGCTCGGGGCGATCAAGGCCAAGGTGGTGATGGCGCCGGTGAACTGGCGGCTGGCCGGACCGGAGATCGCGTTCATCGTCGAGGATTGCCGGGCGCCGGTGCTGTTCGTCGGCCCGGAATTCACCGCCCAGGTCGACAGGATCCGCGCCGCGCTGCCGAGCGTGCGCAGCTTCATCGCCACCGAGGGCGGAATCGAAGGCTGGCGGGACTACGCAGGCTGGCGCGACGCGCAGCGCGGCGACGATCCGAACATCGATATTTCCGAAGCGGACATCGCGATCCAGCTCTATACCTCCGGCACCACCGGCAAGCCGAAGGGGGCAATGCTGTCGCATGCCAATTTCCTCAACCTGGTGCGGGCCGGCGGTGACGAAAGGCCGGACTGGAACAAATGGACCGAGGACGACGTCTCGCTGGTGGCGATGCCGGTATTCCACATCGGCGGCTCCGGCTGGGGCGTGCTCGGCGTCTACCACGGCGCCAGGGGCGTGATCGCGCGCGAATTCGATCCGACCAAGGTGCTGGATTTCTTCGAGCATTCGGGCATCACCAAGCTGTTCATGGTGCCCGCCGCGATGCAGTTCGTGGTGCGCCAGCCGCGCGCCCGCGAGGTGGATTTCTCGCGGCTGAAATACATGCTCTACGGCGCCTCGCCGATCCCCGCGGCGCTTCTCAAGGAATGCATCGAGGTGTTCAAATGCGGCTTCGTGCAGATGTACGGCATGACCGAAACCACCGGCACCATCGTCGCCCTTGCGCCGGAAGATCATGTCGAGGGACTGCAGCGGATGCGCTCGGCCGGCAAGGCCCTGCCCGGCGTTGAACTGGCGATCCTCGATGCCGACGGCAAACGATTGCCGCCGGGACAGGTCGGCGAGATCGCAACGAGGTCCGGCTCCAACATGGCCGGCTACTGGAACCTGCCGGAAGCCACCGCCAAGACGCTCGACCGCGACGGCTGGCTGCGCACCGGCGACGCCGGCTACATGGACGAGGACGGCTATCTCTATATCCACGACCGCATCAAGGACATGATCATCTCCGGCGGCGAGAATATCTACCCCGCCGAGGTCGAAAGCGCGATCTGCGACCATCCCGACGTCGCCGAAGTCGCCGTGGTCGGCGTGCCCGACGACAGATGGGGCGAAGCGGTCAAGGCGATCGTGGTGATGAAGCCCGGCAAGACGGCGACGGCAGCCGATCTCATCGGCTTCACCCGCGAGCGGATCGCGGGCTTCAAGACCCCGAAATCGGTCGATTTCATCGAAGCCCTGCCGCGCAACGCCTCCGGCAAGATCCTGCGGCGCCAGCTGCGCGATCCCTATTGGGTCGGCCAGGACCGCCAGGTGAATTGAGGGCGACACTGCCACATCCAAAGACGTCATCACCCGCGAAAGCGGGTGATGACGCATTCCAGAGCGCATGGGATTTCATGCACGGCGGTGATTACCGGATACCCCGCTTTCGCGAGTATGACGGTTTTCGTGTTGAGCGCGCATTGCGCTGGCTTCGCAGCCCCCTCCCCCTCAATGCTTGCCGGCTCCCATATAGCCGAACAAAAATCCCGCCACTTTCCGCTTCTGGATCTCCTCGCTGCCTTCGGTGATGCGGTAGCGGCGGTGATGCCGGTAGATATGCTCGAACGGCTTGTGGCGCGAATAGCCCATGCCGCCATGCACCTGCATGGCGCGGTCGGCGGCCTCGCAGCACAGCCGGTTCGCCCAGAAATTGCACATCGAGACCTTGTCGGACAGGGTGTGCTCGACCTGCGCCTGGGTCAGCTGGTCCATCTCCCAGGCGGTCTTGCGGATCAACAGCCGCAGCATCTCGGCCTGGGTCGCCAGTTCCACCAGCGGCCACTGGATCGCCTGGTTCTCGGCCAAGGCCTTGCCGAACGGCTTGCGCTCGCGGGCGTATTTCACGCTTTCCCCGATGCAGTAGACCGCAGCCCCAAGCGAACTTGCGGCCTGCCGGATCCGGTTCTCATGCACGAAGCATTGCGCCAGCGACAGGCCGCGCCCGACCTCGCCGAACAGCGCGTCGTCGGGCACGAACACGTCGGTGAAGCTGACCCGCGGGTGATCGGTCGGCATGTTGAAGGTCCACATATATTCCTCGACCTTGACGCCGTCGGCCCTGGCCGGCACCAGAAAGCAGGTGATGCCGCGGGCGTCGCCGTCGTCGCCGCTGGTGCGGGCGAACAGCGCGCAATGGGTCGCGACATGCATGCCGGTGGTCCACATCTTCTCGCCATTGATCAGCCAGCCCGAGACGCCGTTGCGGGTCGCCTGAACCGCGCGGGTCGCCATGTGGGTGGCGTCCGAGCCGTGCTCGGGCTCGGTGAGTCCGAAGGTGATGCGGTACTTGCCCGTGATCGAGCCCTCGATCATCGCCTTCTGGTCGTCGCGGCCGTAGCGGTCGAGCATGGTGACCAGCGGAAGATTGCCGACGATCGAATGCTCGTTCTGCAGGTCGTTGTGCAGGCCGAGCCCCTTGGCGGCAAAGTGCTCGCGGATCACCGCCATCCAGAGATTGCAGCCGTCCTTGCCGCCGTAACGTTTCGGGATCGCGAAGCGCAGGTGCCCGGCGGCATCGGCGAGATTTTTAACCCGCCGCAGCAGCGCTTCCCATTCCTGCCGCGGCAGCCCGCCATGCTCGAAATCGGTGCGCGCCCATTCGCGGCGGTGATCGAAGAAGCGGATATTGTCGTCGGCGGCCTCGATCGGCTTGATCTCGCGCGCGATGAACGCATCGAGCTCGGCGAGATAGCCGACGAGGTCGGCTGGCAATGCAAAATCCAAGGCGCGGCTCCCATTTTTGGCTTGTCGTCGTGGCGTTGCCGCAACGCGGCCCCGCCATCGATTAAGGTGACAACCCCAAACCCGAGTCAAGCCGCGTCGGGCACGGCCGCGGCGCGCAGCCCCCTTGCGCAATTGAATGGCACCGGACGGCGCAAGCGGGTTAGGATGGCCTTCGAACGATCCGCCTGCAAAAAAACACGGGAGCGAACATGGACTTGAAATTCTCCGCGGTCACGCGCAAGGGGCCGATCACCATCGTGACGCTGTCGCGCCCGGAGGTCTACAACGCGCTGCATACCGACGCGCATTTCGAACTGAACAAGGTGTTCGACGCATTTTCCGCCGATCCGGAGCAATGGGTCGCGATCGTCACCGGCGCCGGCGACAAGGCGTTCTGCGCCGGCAACGACCTGAAATGGCAGGCGGCAGGCGGCAAGCGCGGCTGGGACATTGGCGGGTTTGCCGGACTGACCTCGCGCTTCGACTGCGACAAGCCGATCATCGCCGCCGTCAACGGCGTGGCGATGGGCGGCGGCTTCGAGATCGCGCTGGCCTGCGACCTGATCATCGCCTCGGAGAACGCCACCTTCGCGCTGCCGGAACCGCGCGTCGGCCTGGCGGCGCTGGCCGGCGGCCTGCACCGGCTGCCCCGGCAGATCGGCCTCAAGCGCGCCATGGGCATGATCCTGACCGCGCGCCATGTCTCCGCCCGCGAGGGCCATGAGCTCGGCTTCGTCAATGAGGTGGTTCCGCAGGGCGAGGCGCTGGCCGCGGCCGAGCGCTGGGCCGAGACCATCTGCAAGAACTCGCCGATGTCGATCCGCGCCTCCAAGCAGGCGATCCAGAAGGGCCTCGCGGTCTCGCTGGAGCAGGCGATCGCCGAACAGCGCGACTATCCCGCGGTGAAGGCGATGGCGGCGTCGCAGGATTATATCGAGGGACCGAAGGCGTTTTCGGAAAAGCGCCCGCCGCAATGGGTGGGGAAGTAGGTGAAGTAGGTATCGTGTCCCGGATCAGCAGCGCACCACGCCGAAAAGAGCGGCGCGGCTGGCGCCGCATAAGGGGAACGCAACCCGGCTCGAATTGGAATTACTTGGTCTCCAGCTCGCGGCGATACGAGCCGTAATTCGGCTGATCGACAGCCAGCTTGTCCATCGTGGTCTGCCACAGATGCTCGGCGAGCCCGGGCGTGTCCAGGTCGATCTGCCCTTTCGCAATACGATCGGCCAGCGCGCGATTGAGCTCGTCGAGCGAGCCCCGCAGGGCCAGCAACTGCGACAGCCGCGCGGCTTCCGCGGCGTCGCTGCCCTGCTGCAGCGCGAGCTGGCGCGTCACCAGATCAAGCGCGTTGATCGAGACCCGCAGCTTGAATGCCTGATGGCCGCCGAGCGCAGGCGCGATCTCGGCGCGCAGAAAATCCGCCACGGCCTTGATCAGTTCCGAAGGTGTCGGTTCATCCTGCATCTGTCAGGTTCCGGGCTGTGGATCGCGCCCGCGGCGCCAATAGCCGCAGCAGGTCGATCTCGGTTTCCGAGGCGCGGCGGCCGATCATGGCGCGCTCGACCGAGCGTTCGGGACCGCTGCGGAAACGCTGCATCATGCCGCAGCACATCACGCCCCAGCGCAGCGTGCCCATCACTTCCCAGAACCGCACACGTCCGGGATCGACGTGGCGGCCGGCGGCCTCATAGCCAGCGAACAACTCCTCGCGGCTGCCAAGGCCACCGACCGGCTTGTCGATCTCGCCGAACCGCCAGGAATTGACGCAGACCCATCCCAGATCCTCCATCGGATCGCCGGTATGGGCGAGTTCCCAGTCCAGCACGGCACGCACGCCGTCGCCGCCGATGATCAGATTGCCGTGGCGGAAATCGCCGTGCACCAGCGTCACCTGTTCGGAGGGTCCGGGATCATGGTCGCGCAGCCAGCGCAGCGCCAGCTCGAACACCGGGCGCGGCCAGTCGAAGCCGCGATAGTCGCGCTCGAGCTCGGCGATTTCCTTGTCCGCCGTCATGCAGCGAAGCTCCGGCAGGCTCGCGAGGTCGAGACCGTGTATCGCGGCCAGGATATTGCCGAGCTGGCGCGCCAGTTGCGGACGGGCACTTGCGAACGCCGCGTCGCGCAGGATCTTGCGCGGGATGGTTTCGCCCTCGACCCGTTCCATGATGAAGCCGCTGCCGAGTTCGTCCTCGGGCCGCAGCACATGCAGCACCCGTGGCGACGGCACGCCGGCGCCGCGGGCAAGCTCCATCAGGATCGCTTCGGCATCCAGCCCGGCCGCGCGCGCCGGGGCGGCGCCATAGCCCGACGGCGCCCGCCGCAGGATCGCGCCGATCGGGGAAGCGGGGCCGACAATATCGAACGACCAGGTTTCCTGGCTGGCGCCGCCGGACAGCCGCACCGCATTGGCGACACCGGTCGCACCGGGACACCACGCGGCGACGCAGCGCCCGAGCAGCGCCTGCATCATTTGCCCTTGAATTTGGCGGGGCGCTTTTCGAGAAAGGCGGTGACGCCCTCCTTGAAATCCTCGGTCGAACCGGCGCTGCGCTGCGACTCGAACTCGAGATTGAGCTGATCCTCGAACGAATTCTCCGGGCTGTCCCAGTACAATTTCCGGATCAGCGACAGCGCCACGGTCGGGCCGTTGGCGAGTTCGTGCGCCAGCTTCATGGTCTCCTCCATCAGCACCGCATCGTCGTAGACGCGGTTGACCAGCCCCCATTCCAGCGCCTTCTCGGCCGGCAGCCGCTCGCCCATCAGCGACAGTTCGACCGAACGGGCCTTGCCGATCAGCCGCGGCAGCAGCCAGGTCGATCCGCAATCCGGCACCAGGCCGATGCGGCGGAACGCCTGCAGGAAGTAGGACGAGCGCGCGCACAGGATCATGTCGCCCATCAGCGCGAAGCTCATGCCGGCGCCCGCCGCGGCTCCGTTGACCGAGGTCACGATCGGGCAATGCAGGTTGCGCAGGCGGCGCAGGAACGGATGAAAGGCGGTCTCCAGCGCCGCCCCGGTATTGTTCCTGCCCGGCTTGTCACTGTTGCGGCCCTGCAGATTGGCCCCGGTGCAGAAGGCGCGGCCGGCGCCGGTGATCACCAGGCAACGTATGGCCGACCTGTTGTCGTCGATCGCGTCGAGCGCCTCGGCCAGCCCGCCGAGCATGTCGTGCGACACCGCATTCATCACCTCCTGATGGTCGAGCTTGAGAACGGCAACCGGTCCATCGATGTCGACGGTGACGTGTTTGAACTGCATCGGCTTCCTCGCCAGTTGGGGCCCGCGTTGTCAGTGCCGCGGCGCGTCGGGATTCATGTCTCGAAGCCATATTTGATTTTTAAGCCGCACTTGTCCATGGTCGTGACCGGCAGATCAGCCCGCCAGCGGACGCGCGGCCGACGCGCGCCGGTGCAGATGGAGACCCAGGATGCCGACAGCTGACCGTATATTTGACCTGACCGGCCGCGTCGCCGTCATCACCGGCGGCAATGGCGGCATCGGTCTTGGCATTGCCCAGGCGCTGGCGGCGGCGGGCTGCGGCGTTTCGATCTGGGGCCGCAACGCCGACAAGAACCGGGATGCCGCCGCGACCATGGCCGGCTTCGCCGGCGCGGTCGACAGCCGGATCTGCGATGTCAGCGATGCCGCCTCGGTCAAATCGGCGATGGCCGCCACGCTGGAGCGCTTCGGCCGGGTCGATGGCTGCTTTGCCAATGCCGGGATCGGCGGCGGCGGACGCCACGCCTTCATCGACCGCACCGAGGCGGACTGGCGCAGCATGTTCGCCACCAACCTCGATGGCGTGTTCCACGTGTTCCAGGCCGCCGCGCGCCACATGACCGAGCGCGCCACCGCCGGCGACCGGTTCGGCCGCCTGGTCGCGACCTCGAGTCTCGCCTCGCTGTTCGGCACCGCGCGCAACGAACATTATGCCGCCACCAAGGCCGCCATCAACGCGCTGGTGCGCGCGCTGGCGGTCGAACTGGCGCGCCAGGGCGTCACCGCCAACGCCATCCTGCCGGGCTGGATCAAGAGCGACATGACCGCGGGCATCATGGCCAGCGAAAAATTCGTCGGCGCCGTGATGCCGCGAATTCCGATGCGGCGGTTCGGCGAGCCCAGCGATTTCGGCGGCATCGCCGTCTATCTGATGAGCCAGGCGTCGTCCTATCACACCGCCGACTGTTTTGTCATCGACGGCGGCTACACCGCGTTCTGACCGGGTCCCGCGCGCGCCGATGTGGCTGCGGGCCGTGACGGATCCGCTTCAACCGAGAGATCGTCAAAATGCTTGCCTCGCAGCGCGACCAGTTCGAGATGCCGCGCCGGATCTGCTATCTGAATTCGGCCTCCTATAGTCCGCTGCCGCTGCGCGCCCTGGAAGCCGGCCGCGCCGCGGTCGGCCGCAAGGCGACGCCCTGGACGCTCGACGCCGGCTTCGCCAACCGGCAGCACGAACGCGCACGCGCCGCCGCCGCCGGGCTGCTCCAAGCCGATGCCGCCGACGTCGCCCTGATACCCTCCGTCAGCTATGGCGTCGCCACCGCGGCGAAGATCCTGAACATCGGCCGCGGTACCCGCGTCCTGGTGCTGGAGGACGACCACTCCTCGCCGGTACTGGAATGGCACGCGCGGGCCGCGGCGCAGGGTTTTGCGGTCGAGACGGTTCGCCGCCCCCACGATGGCGACTGGACGGCGGCGGTGCTCGCGGCCATCGAACGATCGGCTGCGCCGCCGGTCAGCCTTGCCTCGATCTCGTCGGTGCACTGGTCCGATGGCGGCCTGATCGACGTCGAACAGGTCGGCGCGGCGCTGCGGCAGCGCGGCGCGGCGTTTTTGATCGACGCCACGCAGGGCGCCGGGGTGGTGGCGATGGACGTGCGGCGTCTCGATCCGGATTTTGTCGTCTTCCCGACCTACAAGTGGCTGCTCGGCCCCTATGGCCGGGCGTTCCTCTATGTCGCGCGGCGCCACCAGGGCGGCATCCCGCTGGAGCAGACCTCGGCCGGCCGCCGCGACGTGCGCGCCGAAAACGAGGTCTATTTTTCGGACCTGCGCTACCTGGCCGATGCCAGGCGTTTCGACATGGGCGAGCGCGACCATTTCATTTCAATGGAAATGGCCGCGGTCGGCATCGAGATGATGGCGCACTGGGGCTCGGAGGCCGTGGCGCAACGTCTGGCGATGCTGACCGAGCGGATCGCGGCGGGCGGGCGTGAGATCGGCGTCGCCGTGCCCGAGACCCGGCTGCGGGCACCGCATATCCTCTGCCTTGGTTTCAAGGACGGCATGCCGGCAGGCCTGGTCGCGGGCCTCGCCAGCGAAGACGTCCATGTCGCGCCGCGTCTCGGCCGCCTGCGCATCTCGCCCCATGTCTTCAACGACGAGGAAGATGCCGACCGCTTTGTTGCGGTTTTGGCGCGGTGGCTGCGGCGCTGAGGGCGGGACTCGCATTGGCGCGACCCGTTTGCCCGGTTCCTGCTACCGCGATTTCATGAAACCGATCCTGTGGGAAGCGATCCAATGTTCGTCATTCCGGGATGTGCTCTGGCCGGCGATGGCCGGGCCGAGGGCAGGCCCGGAATCCATAGCCCCTGCGGCGGTTATGGATTCCGGGCGCGCTGGTGTGCCGCGCTTCGCGCGTTACAAGCGCCCCGGAATGACGAAATGTTTCGAACTTCGAAATCGTCGCACTAGGACGCCACGAGCTTCTGGGGCTGCTCCGCCGCGGTCATCACGAAGCCCGCATAGCCCTGGGCCGCGACGTCGTTGCAGATCTGGCGATAGGCCCCGACGCCGCCGATATAGGGCATGAAGATCTGCGGCTTGCCCGGGATGTTGGCGCCCATGTACCAGGAATTGGCCTGCGGATAGAGCGTGCCCCGGGCGACCTCGTTGACATGCGCCACCCAGTCGTCCTCGGCCCGTATGTCGGCCTCGATGCTGTCGAGCCCGCGGTCGCGCATATGGGCGATGCAGTCGGTGATCCAGTCGACATGCTGCTCGATCGAGACGATCATGTTGCTGAGCACCGACGGGCTGCCGGGGCCGGTGATGATGAACAGGTTGGGAAAGCCCGCGCTCATCAGCCCGAGATAGGTCCGCGGGCCTTCCGCCCATTTCTGGTTGAGGGTGCGGCCGTCGCGGCCGCGAATGTCGATCCTGGCGACCGAACCGGTCATGGCGTCGAAGCCGGTGGCCAGCACCAGGGCATCGACTTCGTATTCCCTGCCGCCGCAGCGGACCGCGTGGGGCAGGATCTGCTCGATCGGACTGGACCTGATATCGACCAGCGTCACGTTGGGACGGTTGAAGGTGGCGTAATAGTCGGTATCGACGCAGATCCGCTTCGACCCGATCGGATGATTGTCGGGCTGCAGCAGTCTTGCGGTCTGCGGATCCCTGACGATCTCCGCGATCTTGCCGCGAACGAAATCGGCGGCGGTGTCGTTGGCCGCCTTGTCGAGCGCCAGGTTGTTGTAGGCCCCCATGAAGGTCAGGCCGCCGGCGGCCCAGCGCGATTCATATTTGGCGCGGCGCTCGTTGTCGCCGTCGTCAAGCGCGCCGCGGTCGGGCAGTTCCTGCACGATGCCGTTCTTCATCTCCTCGCGCGCCTTGCGCCGGATCTCCTTGTAGTTGGAGCGGAACCTGTTTCGCTCCTCCGGCGTCAGCGGTGCGTTGCGGGCGGGGATGCTGAAATTCGCGGTGCGCTGAAACACCGTCAGCTGGCTGGCCTGCGCGGCGATCACCGGCACCGACTGGATCGCCGATGAGCCGGTGCCGATCACGCCGACGCGCTGGCCGGTGAAATCCACCGGCTCGTGCGGCCAGTGCCCGGTGTGGTAGACCTTGCCCGTGAAGTCGGCGAGGCCCCTGATGTCGGGCATCCGCGCGTTCGACAGGCAGCCGGTGGCGAGAACGAGATATCTTGCGCTTGTGATGCGGCCGTCGGAGGTGGCGACCGACCAGCCGGGGCCGCTCTCGTCGAACACCGCCCGGTCGACCCTGGTATTGAGCGCGATATCCGGCCGCAATTTGAAGCGGTCGGCGACGTGATTGGCGTATTTCAGGATCTCCGGCTGCGGCGCGTAGCGCTCGCTCCAGTCCCATTCCTGCTGCAGGTGGTCCGAGAATGAGTAGGAATATTGCATGCTCTCGACGTCGCAGCGGGCCCCGGGATAGCGGTTCCAGTACCAGGTGCCGCCGACATCGCCGCCCTGCTCATAGACCCGGACCGACAATCCCAGCCCGCGCAGCCGGTACAGCATGTACATTCCGGCAAAACCGGCGCCGACCACCACGACATCGAAATCAGCGGTGTCGGCGGACTGGCTGGGGCCGGAAACGGATTGCACTGCCGACATGGTTTCGCGCCCTCTGATCTTCTCGTGTTGCCGGTCAGCATTCTACCCGTCGCCGCAAAGCGCAAGCGGCAAAATGGCCTGTTGCGGCTGGATATTTTGCCGTGCGGAATGCGCCGCTGCGCGAGCCGTCGGGTCAGCGCCTGCACGCAAGACCGGATCCGGCAAAGCGGCTTGGCTTGTCTGCCCTCGATGCGCTAGCGTCGCGCCGCGCTCGCCATCCAAAGCAAGAACGAGCAGCACCGAAAGGCTGCCGCAGGGAGTGAATAAAACCATGAAATCGCCGATCTGCGAGATGCTGGGAATCGAATTTCCGCTATTGGCTTTCAGCCATTGCCGCGATGTGGTGGCGGCGGTGAGCCGCGCCGGAGGCTTCGGCGTGCTCGGCGCAACCACCCATTCGCCCGAATCGATCGAGCAGGAACTGAAATGGATCGACGACCACGTCGACGGCAAGCCCTATGGCCTCGACGTGCTGATCCCGGAAAATATCTCGACCTCGGGCGAGAAGGACGTCACCTGGAAAAGCCTGGAGGCGCGGGTTCCGTCCGAACACCGCGCCTTCACCCGCGATCTCCTGAAGAAATACGGCGTCGAACTGACGACGACCCATGTCGCCGACAATGCGCCGCAGCCGTTCGACGCCCAGCGCGCGCTGGAAGTTCTCGAGGCCTCGTTCCGGCATCCGATCCGGCTGATCGCCAATGCGCTCGGGGTGCCGCCGAAGGCGATGATCGAGATGGGCAAGAAGCACGGCGTGCCGGTCGCGGCGCTGGTCGGCGCCAAGGAGCATGCGCTGCGCCAGGTGGCGGCCGGCGTGGATATTCTGGTGGTGCAGGGTACCGAGGCCGGCGGCCATTGCGGCGAGGTTTCCACGATGGTGCTGGTGCCCGAGGTGATCAAGGCGATCAAGCCGATCCGCGACGTGCCGGTGCTGGCGGCGGGCGGCATCATGACCGGGCGCCAGATGGCCGCCTGCATGGCGATGGGCGCCGCCGGGGCCTGGACCGGCTCGGTTTGGCTGGCGACGGTGGAATCCGAGACCACCGAGATCTTTCGCGAAAAGATGATCGCGGCCTCGTCGCGCGACGCCATCCGCTCCAGGGGGCGCACCGGCAAGCCGGCGCGGCAGCTGCGTTCGGTCTGGACCGATGCCTGGGATCGCGGAGCCGAGAGCCCCGGCGCGCTGCCGATGCCGCTGCAGAGCATCATCAGCCGCGACGCCTTCAACTCGATCGATCGCGCCGCCGCATCGGGCAACACGCAGGCGCGCGACCTCGTCAGCTATTTCGTCGGACAGGGCGTCGGCCTGATCGACAGCGTGAAATCCGCCGGCGCCGTGGTGCAGGAATTCAAGGAAGATTTTGTCGAGGCGGTCGAGCACATGAACGCGCTGGTGGATGAATAAATGGCCGCTCATGGCGAGGAGGCGCACTCCGCCAGCGCATTGGCGCTGCGGGGCGCGCCGTCTCGAACCGGGAGGATGTACCGCTTGATCCTTCGAGATGCGGCCAGGTCGCCGCTCCTCGGCACGAGGCCCTGCTTTTGTCTGGAAAATGAAAACAAGAAAACATGACCAACGCACCCACTCCCCTCGCCGAAGACCGCGTCCCCGTCATCATCGGCGTCGGCGAGATTACCGACCGCCCGGCGGAGCTGACGTCCGGACTGGAGCCGCTGTCGCTGCTGGTCGAGGCGCTCAGGCGCGCCGAACAGGACAGCGGCGGGCGCTGGCTCGGCGAGATCGGCTCGCTGGACATCGTCAATTTCCTGAGCTGGCGCTACCGCGATCCGGCGGCGGAACTGGGCGCGCGCCTCGGCATCAAGCCGGCGCACGCCTATTACGGCCCGGTCGGCGGCGAGAGCCCGATCCGCTACCTGCACGAAGCGGCGCAACGGATCGCGCGCGGCGAATGCAGCGTCGCCGCGGTCTGCGGTGCCGAGGCGCAGTCGACCGCCACCAAGGCCGAACGCGCCGGCATCGCCTTGCCATGGACGCCGTTCGCGCATGACGTGCCGGAGCCGAAGCGCGGCGCCGCTTTCCAGAAGCCGATCGCGTTGAAGCTCGGCGTGTTCCGGCCGGTGACGGTCTATCCGCTCTATGAAGCGGCGACCGCGGCGCATTGGGGCCAGACCCCGCGCCAGGCGTTGGCGGAGTCCGGCGAGCTGTGGTCGACCTATTCCGAAGTCGCAACCCGAAATCCCCATGCGTGGCTGAAGCGGCGCTTTACCGCCGCCGAGATCACGACGCCGACGCCTGACAACCGGCTGATCGCATGGCCCTATACCAAGCTGATGGTCGCCAATCCGACCGTCAACATGGGCGCGGCGATCCTGATGACCAGCCTTGCCAAGGCGCGCGCCGCCGGCATCGCCGAGGATCGGCTGATCCACGTCTGGGGCGGCGCCGCGGCGGAAGAGCCGCGCGACTATCTGATCCGCGACCAGTTTTTCGAAAGCCACGCCCAGAACGCGGTGCTCGGGGCGGCGATGCAGCTTGCCGGCGGCGATGGCCGCGCGTTCGACGCGATCGAGCTCTACAGCTGCTTTCCCTGCGTGCCGAAGATGGCGCGGCGGACGCTGGGGCTGGGCGCCGACGTGCAGCCGACCGTGACCGGCGGGCTGACCTTTTTCGGCGCGCCGCTCAACACCTACATGACCCATGCGGCCTGCGCGATGGTGCGCAAGCTGCGCAATGGCGCCAGGCTCGGCCTGCTGTACGGCCAGGGCGGCTTCGTCACCAAGCATCACGCGCTGGTGCTGTCACGCCGGCCGCCTCCGGCGCCGCTGACGCAGGACACCAGCGTGCAGGCCGAGGCGGACCGGCATCGCGGCGCGGTGCCCGACTTCGTCACCGAAGCCGACGGCACGGGCTCGGTCGAGAGCTTTACCGTGATCTATGGCCGCAATGGCGAGGTCGAGCACGGCGTGGTGATGCTGCGAACGGCGGAAAATGCCCGCGCGCTGGCGCGGGTGCCGGCGCAGGACGGCGCCACGCTGGCGCATCTTCTGGACATGGACCGCACGCCGGTCGGCTCCTCCGGCACCATCGTCAGCGCCGAGGACGGCGTGCTGGAGTGGCGGGCGGCGTGATCTCAGCCCTTGACGTCCTGCCGTTCCGATATCTTGGTGGATTTTCCCTTGGCGCCGGCCACGCGAACCTGGTCGCCATCGGCGATGCCGTCGGGCGGCGCGACGATGATGCGATCGTCGGGAGCTATGCCTGACGCCAGCTCGATCTCGCGGCCGAGGTCGCGGGCGATGGTCACGGTCTTGAACAGCACCTTGTCGTCCGGGCCGACGGTGGCGACGCGCAGACCGTTCTGGTTGAAGATCAGGGCGCTGGCGGGAATATGCAGCGGCACCGTGTCGTTGGCCAGACTCATGCGCACATTGGCATAGCCGCCCGGCATCAACTCGCCGCCGGCATTGTCCAGCGCAAGCTGCATCCGGGTCGTGCCGGTGGCAACGTCGACCGCCTGCGAGGAAGCCTCCACGGTCGCGGCGAAGGTGCGGTTCGGGTATTCCGGCATCGTGATGATGGCGCTGGCGCCGATCCTGATCGCAGGCACGTAGTTCTGCGGAATGTTGACATAGACCCGCAGCTTCTTGATGTCGGAGATCACGAACATCGGCGGGCCGGAGCCGCCGCCCGCATTGATCAGCGCGCCGACGTCGGTATCGCGCGCGGTGACGACGCCGTCGAACGGCACGGTGATCTTCTTGTAGCCGGCCAGGGCCTCGAGCCGCTCGACATTGGCCTGGCTGGCATTGACCGCGGCGTTCTTGTTGGAGAGGTCGGCGGTGCGTTCGTCGATTTCCTGCATCGAAACGAAATTCGACGGGATCAGCGTTCGGCGGCGGTTCAATGTCGCCTCCGAAAGTTTCGCGCTGGCCTGCTGGCTGGCGAGATCGGCGCGCGCCTGCAACAGCTGCTGGTCGAGATCCGGCGCCTCGATTTCGGCGATCACCTGCCCGGCCTTGACCTTGGCGCCAATGTCGGCGCTCCAGCTCTTGAGATAGCCGCTGACGCGGGCAAAGATCGGCGCGCGATAATAAGCTTCCAGCCTGCCGGGCAGATCGATGGTGGCGCTGAGAGCCTTGGCGTCGGGCAGTACCACCGCCACGGTCGGGATCGCCTGGCTGTCAGTCCATTCGCGCAGATTGGCGCCGGAATCCTCGCGCGCCTTGATCCCGGTGACCACGACGAGAACCGTAACGATGCCCGCCACGAGGCCGGCAATGCCCAGCTTCCGGCGATGGACCGCGGGGCGCTGTTCAATGGGCATTTGAAGTCTCCGGTGCGGCGCCGCCCTTGGCGCCCTGGTTCTTGTGTACCATGCTGAAAACCACAGGGACGAACATCAGTGTCGCAACGGTTGCAAAAAGCAGACCACCGATCACCGCCCGTCCGAGCGGCGCGTTCTGCTCGCCGCCCTCGCCAAGGCCGAGCGACATCGGCAGCATGCCGATGATCATGGCAAGTGCCGTCATCAGCACCGGCCGAATGCGGACGAATCCGGCTTCGATCGCCGCGGCAATCGGGTCGCCCAGTTCCTCATAGCGTTCGCGGGCGAAGCTGATCACCAGCACGCTGTTGGCGGTGGCGACGCCCATGCACATGATCGCGCCGGTCAGCGCCGGAACCGACAGCGTGGTCTCGGTCGAGAACAGGATCCAGACGATCCCGGCCAGCGCGGCAGGCAACGCCGTGATGATCACGAATGGATCGGACCATGACTGGAAATTCACCACGATCAGCAGATAGATCAGCACGACCGCGCCGAGCAAGCCGAACAGCAGTCCGGAAAATGCGCTGTTCATGGTCTGCACCTGGCCGAGCAGAACCACCGAGCTGCCCTTCGGAACCTCCCTTGCGGTGTCGGCGATGGCGGACCTGACGTCGGCGGCGACCGCGCCGAGATCGCGATCCTGCGGCGTCGCGTAGATCTGCACCATCGGCTGGATGTCGTACTGCGAGACCACCGCGTTGGAAGTCGATCGCGTGATATTGGCGATGCCGCCGAGAATCGGGGCATTGGCGCCGCCTGAAGTGATCGGCAGCGTCTGAAGCGCGCTCAAGGAGTCGATCTGGTATTGCGGGGTCTGCATCACGATCGAATACGACACGCCATTGTCCGGATTGAGGTAGTAGGTCGGCGCAATCTGGGCGCTGCCCGCCAGGTCGACGCCGAGCGCGTTGGTGACGTCGCGTTCGGTCAGTCCGACATATTGGGCACGGGTGCGGTCGACGTCGATATTGAAGCTCGGGTTGTTGGGCGACTGCTGGATGCGCGCATCGGCGATGCCGGGGATTCGGCGAATCCGCCGCAGCAACTGGTTGGCGTAGGCGAAATTGGCGGTCAGGTTGGCGCCGCGGATCTGCAGGTCGATCGGCGCCGGCGCGCCGAAGTTCAGGATCTGGTTGACGATGTCGGCCGGCAGGAAGGCAAAGGTGAGGCCGGGAAACAGATGCGGCAGCTGCTCGCGCAGCGCCTTGACATAGGCTGCGGTCGGACGATGGTCTTCCTTCAGCTTGATCTGGATATCGCCGTCCTGCGGGCCGATCACGCCCGTATTGTTGTAGGTCAGGTTGATGCCGCTGATCGGCATGCCGATATTGTCGGCAAGGGTCTCGATTTCACCGGGCGGAATGATGGTGCGGATCGCCTTCTGCACGTCGGCGAATTGATTGGCGGTTTCCTCGACCCGGGTGCCGACCTGGGTGCGGACATGCAGCAGGATCGCTCCGGCGTCGACCGACGGAAAGAAGTTTCGCCCGAGAAACGGCACCAGCAGGAACGACAGACCGACGAAGCCGAGGAACCCGATCACGAAAACCGGCCGTCGCTGCATCGCCAGCGACAGCAGATCGCGGTAGCCGCTGCGAAACCGCTCGAAGCCTGCCTCGAAACCGCGCTGCAACCGGACCAGCGGATTGCGCGGGGGCGTCGTCGCCTCGTCGCCGGCATGGTGCACATGCGGCTGCAGCAGATACATCGCCATGGTCGGCACCAGCGTCCGCGACAGGATGAACGACCAGATCATCGCGAAGATCACCGCTTCCGCCATCGGCACGAACAGGAAGCGCGCGACGCCGTCGAGAAAGAACATCGGCACGAACACGATGCAGATGCACAGCAGCGAGACGAACGCCGGCACCACGATCTGGTTGGCGCCGTCCAGGATCGCGGTCTTGACCTCCTTGCCCTGCTCCAGGTGCCAGTTGATGTTCTCGATGGTCACCGTGGCCTCGTCGACCAGGATGCCGACCGCGAGCGCCAGGCCGCCGAGCGTCATGATATTGAGGGTTTCGCCGATCGCCGCCAGCATGATGATGGCGCCGAGCACCGCCAGCGGGATCGATGTCGCGATGATGATGGTCGAACGCCAGCTTCCCAGGAACAGCAGGATCATCACGCTGGTCAGCAGCGCGGCGATCACGCCTTCGCGCGCCACGCCGGTAATGGCACCGCGAACGAAGATCGACTGGTCGCCGATGAAGCCGATCTTGAGCTCATCCGGGAGCTGGCTCTTGACGTCGATGACCTTCTGCTTGATGCCCGCGATGATGTCCAGCGTCGACGTGTAGCCTGCCTTCAGCACCATCATCAGCACCGAGCGGTTGCCGTTGACATGCACGATATTGGTCTGCGGCGGATTGCCGTCGCGGACGGTGGCGACGTCGCGCACATAGACCATGGCGCCGTTGACGGTCTTGACCGGCAGGTCGCCGAGGTCCGCCATCTTCAGCGGCGAGTTGTTGAGCTGGATGGTGTATTCGAAATTGCCGATCTTCTGGGTGCCCGCCGGGGTGATCAGATTCTGCGCGGCGAGGGCGTTGGCGACGTCCTGGCCGGACAGCCCCAGCGCCTGCAGCGCCGACGAATTGAGGTCGATCTGCACCTGTCGCTGCTTGCCGCCATAGGGATAGGGAATCGCAGCACCCGGCACCGTGACCAGCGGGGCTCGCAGCTGGTTGATGCCGATATCGGCCAGATTCTGCTCGGTGAGGCCATCGCCGGACAAGGCGACCTGGAGGATCGGCACGGTGGAGGCGCTGTAGTTCAGGATCAGCGGCGGGGTCGCGCCCGGCGGCATCGCCTTGAGCAGGGTCTGCGAGATCGCGGTGACCTGGGCGTTGGCGGTGCGGATGTCGACATTGGGCTGGAAGAAGATCTTGACGATGCCGAAGCCGTTATAGGAATTGGCGGCGATGTGCTCGATGTCGTTGACCGTGGTGGTCAGCGCGCGCTGAAACGGCGAGATCATGCGTCCGGCCATCTGGTCCGGTGGCAGCCCGGTGTACTGCCAGACCACCCCGATCACGGGGATGCGGATTTCCGGAAAGATGTCGGTCGGCGTGCGCAGCGCCGCCAACGGTCCGATGATCAGCAGCAGCAGCGCCAGCACAACGAACGTGTACGGCCGACTTAGGGCGATGCGAACCAGTGCAGTCATCGAACGGGCAATCCTCGGTCCCGCGCAGGGGCTTGAACTGACGCACCAAACGGCCAATCTGTTCGCGCTGATCTACCCGAACCGGGGCGAAAAAGCCAAGCTCCGAAGCGCCCGGCGCCTTCACATCCTTGGCACCCGTCCGTGTCCCCGGTCACGACACGGCTCGTGGCAACGGCGTTCTCACGCCGCCCGAACCGAATTGAGGAATTTTCCGACTTCCAGCTTGAGCCGGTTGGAGTCGCCGGACAGCGTCTGCGCCGCCGACAGTACCTGGGATGAGGCCGATCCGGTCTCACTGGCGCCACGCTGCACGTCGGTGATGTTGGAGGAGACCTGCAGGGTGCCCTGGGCCGCCTGCTGCACGTTGCGCGAAATCTCCTGGGTGGCGGCCCCCTGCTCTTCCACGGCAGCCGCGATGGTCGAGGAAATCTCCGAAATCCGGCCGATGGTCAGGCCGATTTCCTTGATGGCGGCGACCGAGCCTTGCGTCGCGGCCTGGATCCCGGTGATCTGCAGGCCGATCTCGCCGGTGGCCTTGGCGGTCTGCTCGGCCAGCGCCTTGACTTCGGAGGCCACCACGGCAAATCCGCGCCCGGCCTCGCCGGCCCGCGCCGCCTCGATGGTGGCGTTGAGTGCCAGGAGATTGGTCTGGCCCGCGATGTTGTTGATCAGCTCGACCACCGCGCCGATCCGGCCGGCCGCCTGCGACAGCTCGCCGACGAGGTCGTTGGTCTTGCGCGCCTGGTCCACCGCCTCATTGGCGATACGCGCCGATTCCTGCACCTGGCGGCTGATCTCGTTGACCGACGACGCCATCTCTTCAGTGGCCGATGCCACCGACTGCACATTGGTCGAGGCCTCCTCGGAGGCGGCGGCCACCATGGTGGTGAGTTCCTGCGAGCGCTCGGCGGTCGAGGTCAGGGTCCCGGCGGACGCCTCCAGCTGGGTCGAGGCCGAGGATACGGTCTCGACGATCTCGCCGATCATCGATTCGAAGTCGCGCGTGATGCCGTCGACCCGGCGGCCGCGTTCGATCTTGGCTTCGGCGTCGATTGCGGCAGCCTCGTCGGCGGCCTTCTTGGCAATCAGCGCCTCCTTGAAAACCTGCAGCGAGTCCGCCATCGAGCCGATCTCGGTCGGCTCGCCCCGATGCGGAACCTGCGCGGTCAGGTCGCCGCTGCCGAGCGCCTGCATCGGCGTTACGATCGAGGCGATGCCGCGCGAGACGTCGCGGATCAGGTAAATTCCAACCGCGATGCCGATGGTGACGGCAAGTCCGATCATGAGCACGAGAATCTTGAAGACCAGGGCGTACTCGTCGCTGGCGGCGTTGCCGGCCGCGTCGGCGCCATGATTGGTGTTCTCGATCGCCTGCTTCAGGATCGCATCGGCCTTGAGCCCGATCGGGTTGACGGTCTTGCTGTTCAGGTCGTGCGCCTCGGTGGGAAAACGGCCGGCGCTGTCGCGGGACAGCGCCATCACCTGCTCGGTGCCCTTCTTGTAGCTGTCCCACAATTCCAACCATTCCCGGTAGAGCGCGCGCTCCTCCGGAGAAGAAATCAGCGCCTCGTAGCTGCTGCGGATTTTCGCGTTGCTGTCGACGACCCCGGCCAGAATCTTTTCGTCGGCCTGCTTTTCTTCCGCCGTGACCGCCAGCATGTGCTCCCGGATCACGTTGCGATAGGTAATGATGCCGGCGCGCAGATCGCCCAAAACCCTGACGCTGGGGAGCCAGACCGTCTGGATATCGACCGCGTTGGCGTTGATGGCCCTCATGTTGACGATCGCCAGCAGGCCGACGCCGGTCATGGCGATGAGCAGGAAAGCGACGACGGCGGTAATCTTGGCGCGAATCGAAAGCCTGGCAAGCATGTCTGCAATCTCTTGGATTTGAGCGCGTTTGGCGCTTCGAGTTTGATCGGGCGTGGCGCGGGAAGGCCATGCCCCGGCATCAAAGCCGATCGGCCCTGCATTCTGGTTAACGGCGGGGCGGGAGCCGGCGATCGGCGCATGCCGGCTGCAGCCTCAGGGCATCAGCCTCAGCGCATCGGAGAAGAATTCCGGGCCGCCGAAATTGCCGGACTTCAGCGCCAGAAGCATGTCGCCGCCCGTGGCGCCGACGGCGCGCAGCACCGGGACACCGGCCGCGATTTCCGCGCCGATCAGAAAACCGGGAATTCCCAGCCGGTCCACCACCGCGCCGGAAGTTTCGCCGCCGGCGACCACCAGCCGCCGGACACCGGCCCGGACCAGCCCCTGCGCGATGTCGGCCATCGCCTGCTCGATGGCGTGGCCGACGGCATCGCGGCCGTGACGCGCCTGCAAGGCCGCGACCTGGTCCGGCGTCGAACTGCTGGCGATCAGCACCATTCCACTCTCGAGCCGCTCCCGCGCCCACTGCAACGCCCGCCGGGCTTCGTCCCGGCCCGCCACGACCTGGTCGGGATCGAGATGCAGCACCGGCATCACCGCCTCGGCGGCTGCGACCTGCTGCAGGGTCGCCTGCGAACAGCTGCCGGCCAGGCAGGCCGCCGGTCCGCCGACCGCGGCGCCGGAACGGGCATTCACCGGATGGGGCCCAATCTGCCCCGAGGACACCAGCGCCCGCGCCAATCCAAGCCCGAGGCCGGAAGCGCCAACCGAGATCCGATGGTCCCGCGCGACCGCGCCCAGGGTTTCCAGATCGGTTTCGAAAACCGCATCGGCGATGACAGCCCCGAAGCCGCTGCCGGCAAGCGCGGCCAGGCGCCGGCGGACGGCATCGGGACCGCGCGCGACCTCGGCGAGATCGAGCAGTCCGATCCGGGTCCTGCTCTGGCGCGCCAGCACCCGCACCAGATTGGAGTCATGCATCGGATTGAGCGGATGATCCTTGAGCGGGCTTTCGTTCAGCGGCACCGGACCGACGAACAGATTGCCCTGGTAGACGGTGCGGCCGGTCGCGGGAAACGCCGGCGTCACCAGCACGATGGTCTCGCCGGCATCGGCGCGCAACGCGTCCATCACCGGGCCGATATTGCCGGCATCGGTGGAATCGAAGGTCGAGCAGATCTTGAACAGGACGTGGCCAGCGCCCCTGCCGCGCAGCCATCTTTCCGCAGAGCGCGAGCGCGCCACCGCAAGGCCCGGTTCGATCGAGCGGCTTTTCAGCGACACCACTACCGCGTCGATCTCGGGCAGCGCCAGATCGTCGGCCGGCACGCCGATGGTCTGCACGGTGCGCAGGCCGCAGCGGGTCAGGGTATTGGCGAGATCGGAGGCGCCGGTGTAGTCGTCGGCGATGCAGCCAAGATACAGCTTTCCGGCCAATGTCACGGTCGGGCTCCGGCATAGGGCCTGAACCAGCCGAGGCCGTCCTGGGTGTTGCCGCGCGGGTTGTATTCGCAGCCGACAAAGCCGCCATAGCCGAGCCGGTCGAGTTCGGCGAACAGGAACGGATAGTTCAATTCCTCGCCGTCCGGCTCGTGGCGCGACGGGATGCTGGCGATCTGGATGTGACCGATCAGCGGCATCATCTGGCGCAGCCGCATCGTGACGTCGCCGTGAATGATCTGGCAGTGATAGATGTCGAACTGCAGCTTCAGGTTCGAAATCTTCAGTTCCTCGATCAGGTCGCGCGCAAAGCCAAAATCGTTGAGGAAGTAGCCGGGCACGTTGCGCGGGTTGATCGGCTCGATCACGACATCGATGCCGTGCGGCGCGAAGAACTCCGCCGCCCATGCCAGCGATTTGTAGAACGCCTCCACCGCCTTGCGGTCATCGCGGTCGGCGATCCCCGCCATCAGGTGCAGGCGCCTGGCGCCGGTTGCCTTTGCGTAAGGCAGCGCTTTGTGCAGGCTCTGCTGCAGGTCGCCGAAGCGGTCCGGCAGCGCCGCAAAACCCTTTTCGCCGGCCTCCCAGTTGCCCGGCGGCAGATTGAACAGCGCCTGGGTCAGGCCGTTGCCGTGCAGCCGCTTGCCGACTTCTTCGGCGGGATGATCGTAGGGAAACAGGAATTCCACGGCGGTAAACCCCGCCGCCGCCGCCGCCTGAAAGCGGTCGAGGAACGGGAGTTCGGTGAACATCATGCTGAGATTGGCGGCGAAACGGGGCATCGGCGTTCCCTATGGCTGGTTCACGGTCACTTCGGCTCGCCCGGCAAATGCGTGCCGGAGACGCGGGCATAGATCCGCGCCACCGAGGCGTCGTCGTCGCGGCCCATCCCGGAAGCCGACGTCATCAGGAACATCTGCAGCGCCGCTGCCGCCAGCGGCACCGGGAATTTCGCGGTCCGCGCCATGTCCTGGACGATGCCGAGATCCTTCACGAAGATGTCCACCGCGCTGCGCGGCGCATAATCGCCGTCGAGCACATGCGGCATGCGGTTCTCGAACATCCAGGAATTGCCCGCCGACGCGGTGATCACCTCGTATACCCTTCGGATGTCGAGCCCCTGCCTGGCGGCGAAAGCAATCGCCTCCGAGGCCGCGGCGATATGCACGCCGGCGAGCAGCTGGTTGATCATCTTGAACGCGGCCCCCTGGCCGGCGGCATCGCCGAGCTCATAGAGTTTGGCCGCCATCGCATCCAGCGCGGGCCTTGCCCTGGCAAAGGCGGCGGCACTTCCCGAGGCCAGAATGGTCAGTTCGCCCTGCGCCGCGCGCTGCGCGCCGCCCGAGATCGGCGCATCGAGATAGTGCCGGCCGCCGGCTTCAAGCTTCTTGGCCAGCCGCCGCGCCACGTCCGGGTCCATGGTGGCGGAAGAGACGAACACCGCGCCATCGGCCAGCGTCTCTGCGACGCCATCCTGGCCGAACAGGATCGTCTCGGTCTGCGCGGCGTTGACCACCACGCTGACGACGATGTCGGCCGCCCTGGCGGCATCCGCCGGAGTCGGCGCGCCCGAGCCGCCATCGGCGACGAATCGCGCCACCGCTTCGGCCGTGACATCGCAGCCGGTGACGTCGAAGCCGGCGCGCCGCAGCGAGGTGGCCATGCCGAATCCCATCGAGCCCAGCCCGATCACGGCAACGCGCGGTTTTGCAGGGATGGATTCAGGCATGCGGCAATCCCTTTTGGTTTCCTCGCCGCCTGTCTTCACGAGCGGCGTTGGCTCTGGGTATCACGGCTTGGCCGGGCTGCCAAAGCATGAGACAAGCTTTTGAAAAACCGGGATGCTGCCATGAACGAAACCAGGCTCCGCGAGGAAATCTGCCGCCTCGGCCGCTCCCTGTTCGAGCGCGGGCTGACGCCGGGGTCGTCGGGCAATATCAGCGCCAGGCTTGACGACGGCGGCTATCTGGTGACGCCGACCAATGCCTCGCTCGGCTTTCTGGACCCGGCGCGGCTGTCGCGGCTCGGCGCCGACGGCCGGCTTGCTTCGGGCGACGCGCCGACCAAGGAAGTGCCGCTGCACAGCGCGCTGTACCAGACCCGCGGCGGTGCGCGCGCGGTGGTGCATCTGCATTCGACCCATTCGGTGGCGCTGTCGATGCTGCCGGAGATCGATCCGCGCGCCGCCCTGCCGCCGCTGACGCCCTATTACCTGATGCGGTGCGGGGCCACCGCGCTGCTACCCTATCACCGGCCGGGCGATCCTGCCGTCGCCGAGGCGATCAGGGGGCTTGCCGGAAAATATGCTTCGGTGCTGCTCGCCAATCACGGCCCGGTGGTGGCGGGGGAGTCCTTGGAAGCCGCGGTGTTCGCCGTCGAGGAACTGGAAGAGACCGCAAAACTCTATCTGCTGCTGCGCGGACTGAATCCGCGCTACCTGACGCCGGCGCAGGTGGCGGATCTGTCGAAGACGTTCGGGCTGGACTTGCCGGAGCATCATGAGCATTGAGCGTTCCCCGGCCTTGCAGCGAAATGCCGGGGGGTCCCGGCTCTGCGGCACGGCGTGAAGGAGGCTGCACCGCGTCCGGGACACGAAACTTCACAAGCCCAGATACGCCTTGCGCACGTCGGGATTGCCCTTGATGTCGGCCGCCGTGCCCTGCATCAGCACCCGGCCGGTCTGCAGGATGTAGGCGCGGTCGGCGATCTCGAGGCACTCCGCGATGCGCTGCTCGACGATCAGCACGGTCATGCCGGCGTCGCGGATTCGTTTCACCGCCTGGAAGATCTCGTCGACCAGTTTCGGCATGATGCCCTGCGACGGTTCGTCCAGCATCAACAGCCGCGGCCGGGTCATCAGCGCGCGGCCGATCGCCAGCATCTGCTGCTCGCCGCCGCTCAGGGTTTCGGCGCGCTGCGCCAGCCGTTCGGACAATCGCGGAAACAGCTTGAACACCAGTTCGAGCGGCGCGTCGCGGTCGCCTTCGCCGCGAAACAGGTAGCTGCCGAGGCGCAGATTGTCGCGCACCGACAGCCGCGGAAACAACCGGCGGTTCTCCGGCACATAGGCGATGCCGCGGGCGGTGACGACATGCTGGGCGAGGCCGTCGATGCGCGCGCCGTCGAAGGTGACGGCGCCGGAACGCGGCCGTTCGGCGCCGGCGATGGATTTCAGCAGAGTCGATTTGCCGGCGCCGTTGGCGCCGGCAACGCAGACGATCTCGCCCTTGGCGACCTCGATCGTAACCGCCGAGATCGCCACCAGCCCCTGATAGGCAGTGGTGACTTCATGCACCGACAGCATGACGATCCCCGAGGTAGGCGCTGATGACTTTCGGATCGCGGACGATGTCGGCCGGCTTGCCCTCGACCAGCACCTTGCCGAGATCGAGCACGATGGCGCGGTCGACCAGCGGCATCACGATTTCCATGACGTGCTCGACCATCAGCACGGTGACGCCGGTGGCGCGCACCCTTCGCACCAGTTCGACGCCGGTCTGGGCCTCGATCGGGGTCAGGCCGGTCAGCACTTCGTCGAGCAGCAGCAGTTTTGGTCCGGTCGCCAGCGCGCGGGCGACCTCGAGCCTGCGCTTTTCCGACGGGATCAGCTCGCTGGCCAGAACCTCGGCGCGGCCGGCGAGGCCGGCGAATTCCAGCACCTCATAGGCCTTGCGGCGCGCCTCGCGCATGACGGTGGTGCGAACCAGCGCGCCGACGATGACGTTGTCGATCACCGTCATGGTCTCGAAGCTTTTCACCACCTGGAAGGTGCGGGCGATGCCGCGGCGGCAGCGCTCCGCCGCAGGCAGCGCGGTGACGTCTTCGCCGTCGAACAGGATCGAGCCCTGGGTCGGCGGCAGCACGCCCGCGATCAGGTTGAACAGGGTCGACTTGCCGGCGCCGTTGGGGCCGATCAGCCCGACGATCTCGCCGCGCCCGATCGATATCGAGATATCGCTGTTGGCGATCAGGCCGCCGAAACGCTGCCAGACGCCGCGGGTTTCCAGCAGCGCCGTCATCGCACCGCTCCCTTGCGCCTTGGCGAGAACATTCCGACCAGGCCTTCCGGCCGCGCCAGCGAGATCAGCACGATGAGCGTGCCGTAGACGATCAGATCGACGCCGCGGCCGGAGCCGCCGATGAAGGAGCGGGTCAGTTCGGTGAGCGGGATCAGGATGACGGCGCCGAGCACCGGCCCCCACAGGGTGCCGATGCCGCCGACCACCGCGGGCAGCGCCATCAGCAGCGAGAACTGGAAGCCGATCACGCTCTCCGGATCGATATAGGAGACGAACTGCGCGTAGAAGCCGCCGCCGACCGCGGTGAGGAAGGCCGAGACCGCCGCCGCCCCCATCTTGGAATTGAACACCACCACGCCGAGGCTTTCGGCGGCGTCCGGATTGTCCTTCACGGCGCGCCACCAGAACCCCCATTTGGAATCCTCCAGCCACCAGGTGACCAGCCAGGCGACGCAGGCCAGCGCCAGGGCAAAGTAGAAATAGGGCAGCTTGCTGCGGGTGAACTGAAAATACAGCCAGCTGTCGTGGCGCACCGGAATGTCGATGCCGAGCGCGGCGCCGGCCCAGTCCCAGTTCTGGAACAACAGCAACGCGATCTCGGCGATGACGATGGTGGCGATGACGAAGTAGTGTCCGCGCAGCCGGAAGCAGGGATAGCCCAGCGCCAGCGCGATGCCAGCCGAGATCAGGCCGCCGCCGAGCATGCCGAACCACGGCAGCACGCCGAACTTGGTGAACAGCAGCGCCGTGGTGTAGGCGCCGACCCCGAAATACAGGGCATGGCCGAGCGAGATCTGCCCGCAATAGCCGCCCAGGATATTCCAGCTCTGCGACAACGCCGCGTACATCAGCGTCAGCACCATGATGTTCTGGACATAGACGTCCTTGACGAACAGCGGCACCGTTGCCGCGATCGCCGCAAGACAGGCCGCCACCATCAGGTCGCGGCGGCGGCGCTGGGCAAGGCTGTTGTCCATCAGATCGACCCGAACAGGCCGCGCGGCCGGATGAACACCACCAGCAGGTACACCGCGTAGATGCCGACCGACTTCAGCGACGGCGGCAGGATCAGCGCGGTGGAGGCTTCGACCAGGCCGACGATGATGCCGCCGGCAAAGGCGCCGAACACGCTGCCAAAGCCGCCCAGCGCCACCGTGACATAGGCGATCAGCGCGAACGACGCGCCGACATCGGGATAGATGTAGAAGAACATCGCCATCACCGCGCCGGCGAGCCCGACCAGCGCCGCGCCGAGGCCCCAGCCCAGCGCGAAAACCCGGTTCTTGTCGATGCCGACCAGCGCCACCGCGCCGGCGTCCTCGCGGGTCGCCTCCAGGGCGCGGCCGAAATCGGTGCGGTGAATGAAGAAGTACAGGCCTGCGAACGCCGCGATCGACACCAGCGCGCCGACCAGCTGCGGCACCGGCAGGAAGATGCCGTAGATCGAGATGGTTTTGCCGCCGAGCCAGGAATGGGTGACGCTGCGATAGTCCGGCGTGAAGAAGAACTGCGCCAGGCCGCGCATCGCGATGGCGAGCCCGAAGGTGGAAAAGATCTGCACCATGCCGGCATTGGCCTTGGCCCTGACCGCAAAGCGCACCACCAGCAGATAGACCAGGGCGCCGAACACGAACAACGCCGCCGCGACCAGGGGGGCGGCGAGCAGCGGATCGATCGCGAAGAAGGTGAACAGGAAGAAGGTCGCGTACATCGCGATCATCAGGAATTCGCCATGGGCGAAGTTCACCACGTCCATCAGGCCGAAGATCAGCGCGAGTCCGACCGCGATCAGGCCGTAGAGCAGCCCCATCAGCAGGCCGCTGGCGAGACTCTGGATGATGGTCGCGGCGGTCATCGATGTTGCTCCGGGCAAAGAACGCCATCCCCGGGGACCGTCATTGCGAGCGGAGCGAAGCAATCCATCGCGCCGCAACAAGCAAGCATGGATTGCTTCGTCGCTGCGCGCCTCGCAATGACCACACACACAACACCCTGGATGATGGCCGCAGCTGTCATGGCTGTTGCTCCGGGCAGCTGGCCTCATCCCGAGGAGCGCGCCCTGCGCGCGTCTCGAAGGATGGCCGCGAGCCCATGCGCTGCATCCATCCTTCGAGACGCTTGCTCCGCAAGCTCCTCAGGATGAGGGTGTGTGCGGCGGTATGATGCGCATCACGCATCTTACTTCATCGGCCAGATGGCTTCGGCGACCGCGGCCTGCGGCGGAAAGATGGTGACGAACTTGCCGCCGACATATTGCAGCAGCACCGGATCGGCGTCGTTGTTCTGGCCCATCGAGTCGAACTTCACGTCCTTCCACGGCATGATGGTATCCTCGCCGGGCATGTCGGTGGCCACCAGGGCTTCCCGGATCTTGTCGCCGTCGGTAGACTTGGCGCGGTTGATGGCGTCCGCCATCACGATCAGGCCCATGAACTGCCGCGAGGAGAAATCGTTGAGGTCCTTGCCGGATTTTGCCTTGAACATGGCGTTGATCTTGCCGACCATCGGCCGCTTGGCGGCAAGATCGAGCGAGAAGCTGCCGCGCGAGATCACGCCTTCGAGCTTGTCGCCGACCGCGTCATACAGCGCCTTTTCCGAAAAGCCGGCGTCCTGCGCGACAATGGCGTTGGGCTTGTAGCCGAGTTCGGCCATGGTCTTGACCAGCAGGATGCCGTCGGTGGTGTAGCTCGACGGCATCAGCACGTCGGCATTGGCCGCCTTGAGCTGCTGCACTTCGGCCGACAGCGACGGCGAATTGGCGCGGTACTTGATGTCGGCCAGCACCTTGTAGCCGCGTTCCTTGGCAAGCTTGAGCTGGGCGTTGCCGGAATCGGTACCGAAGATGGTGTCCTCGTGGAACAGCGCCAGGGTTTCGATCTTGGTGCCCTTCTTCTTCATGGCATCGAAGAAGTCGAACATCGCCGCAGAGAACATCTCGTCATGGGGGGCGGCGCGGAAATAGAATTTCAGGCCGCGGCGATGCAGGCTCGGCGAGGAATTGTCGGCGGAAATGAACGGGATCTGGTAGCGTTCGCAGATGTCGCTGACCGTAACGGCCACCGCGCTCTGATAGGTGCCGATCACGGCGCAGACTTTCTCCTGGGTGATCAGGCGCTCGGCCTCGGCGCGGCCCTTCTGCGGATCGGCCTGGTGATCGGCGTAGACCAGGCGGACCTTGGCGCCGCCGAGACCCGGCAGTCCGGCGTCGCGCGCCAGCGGCAGGTCGAAGTCATATTTGTTGTTGATGATCTCGGCGGCGGTCTCGAACGCCATCTTGGCATCGACGCCGATCTGGGCGCTGGAGCCCGAAAACGGATAGATGATGCCGATCGCCACATCGGGCGTGTCGGCGCGCGCCGCGATCGGCAGCAGCGCCGCGGTGGCCGTGGCGCCCAGCAATACATTCCGGCGTGTGATCGTCATGGCGGGATCCCCTGTTGAACGGCAGCTATCGATGAAACGATTGCAAGTTACGGTAAAGCCTCAAAGAACGCCACGCGCTGCCCATTAAAGCACGGCCAGCTGCTTGTTCCTGAGGTCGGTGACCAGCATCAATCCGGGCGCGTGGGTGATGGCGAACGGCAGCTTCGCCGCCGCGATGACGGCCTGGGGCGTCACGCCGCAGGCCCAGAACACCGGAATCTCGTCGGCCTCCAGCGGCACCGCATCGCCATAGTCCGGCCGGGCGAGGTCGGCGATCCCGATCGACTGCGGATGGCCGAGATGCACCGGCGCGCCATGCACGGCGGGAAACCGCGAGGTGATCTGCACCGCGCGGATCGCATCCGCCGGTTTGAACGGCCGCATCGACACCACCATCGGACCGGCGAACGGTCCCGCCGGCGCGCAGGCGATATTGGTGCGGTACATCGGCACCCGCACCTGGCGCTCGATGTGCCGGATCGGCAGGTCGTCCGCCATCAGGGCTTCCTCGAAGGAGAACGAGCATCCGAGCACGAAGGCGACCAGGTCGTCGCGCCAATGCGCCATGATGTCGGTCGGCTCCTCCGTTACTTCGCCGTCGCGCCAGACCCGGTAGCGCGGCAGGTCGGTGCGGATGTCGAGATCGATCCCGAGCGAGGGAATCCGGGGGTCGCCGACCTCGGACATGCCGATGATCGGGCACGGTTTGGGATTGAGCTGGCAGAAGCGATGAAACGCGGCGGCAAGCTTTTCCGGCAGGATCGCCAGATTGCCCTGCACGAAGCCGTTGGCGACGCCGGCGGTGGTCGCGGCCATGCCGGCGCGGCAGGCCCGGCGCGCCAAAACGCTCGGCAGCGGATCGGTCCTCGGCGACGCCTCCGCCGCGGTGTCCGACAGGCGTTCGGTTGTTGCCAGGCTGGTCATCGTTGATCCCGCTCCAATTGGCTCGACAGGAAATGGGCCATAGGTCTAACATAATGTCTAATCGTTGTTTTTGATCAATATAGATAAATTAGATTTATCGACCTGGAAGGTTTGGGTGCATGGCTGATTTCAAGGCAATCGAGACCTTCATGTGGGTGGTGACCCTCGGCAGCTTCCGCGGCGCGGCCCAGAAGCTCAACACCACCCAGCCCGCGATTTCGCAGCGGATCGCGCAGCTCGAGCGCGAGGTCGGGGTCCGGCTCTTGCAGCGCGACCGCCGCATGGTGCTGCCGACGCCGAGCGGGCGGCAGATGATGGTTTATGCCGAGAAGCTGATCGGGCTGCGCTCGGAAATGCTGGCCGTGATCGGCGACCGTTCGGCGATGCGCGGGGTGCTGCGGCTCGGCGTCGCCGAGACCATCGTGCACACCTGGCTGCCGCAGCTGATCAAGAGCGTCAATCACGCCTATCCCAATCTCTCGCTTGAGATCGAGGTCGACATCACCTCGAATTTGCGCACCCGGCTGTTGGCGCAGGAAATCGAACTGGCATTCCTGCTCGGGCCGCTGACGGCGCCGACCATCAGCAACCGGGCGCTGTGCGACTATACGGTGGGGTTCCTCGCCAGTCCGGCGCTCGGACTGGGCAACCGCAAGCTGACGGTGCACGAGCTTTCGAGATTTCCGATCATCACCTTTCCGCGCAAGACCGCGCCCTACGAGATCGTGCGCTCGCTGTTCAACCGTCCGGACCTGCCGCCGATGCGGCTGCATGCCAGCGCCTCGCTGGCCACGGTGATCCACATGGCGATCGAAGGCCTCGGCGTTGCCGTGATCCCCACCGCGATCGTCGAAAACGAAATGGCCGACGCAAGGCTGCAATTGCTGTCGACCAATCTGCAGATCCCGCCGCTGACGTTTTCGGCGAGCTGGCTGACTTCCCCCGACACCGCCGCGGTCGAGCGCGTCGCCGAACTCGCCGCGCAGCTGGCGCAGGGCGTGGTCGATATTGACGCGCCGCCGCCGCCGCGTCATTGAAAACAACCGTTGGCGTCCCGTCCGGTTTTTGCGGAAAATCAGTTCCATGACCAGCATCGCATCCAATCTGCAGATCGATTCCGCAAGGCTGTGGGATACGATCCACGAAACCGCAAAATTCGGCGCCACGCCGAAAGGCGGGGTGCGGCGGCTGACGCTCGGGCCAGAGGACAAGCAGGTCCGCGACTGGTTTCGCGACGCCTGCGAGGCCGCCGGTCTCACCGTGCAGGTCGATGGGCTGGGTTCGATGTTCGCGCTGCGACCGGGCCGCGACATGTCGAAGCCGCCGATCGGACTCGGCTCGCACCTCGACACCCAGCCGACCGGCGGCAAGTTCGACGGGGTGCTCGGCACCCTGGCCGCCCTCGAGGTGGTGCGCACCCTCAACGACGCCGGGATCGAGACCGAAATCCCGCTCTGCATCGTCAACTGGACCAACGAGGAAGGCTCGCGCTTCGCGCCGGCGATGATGGGATCGGCAGCTTACGTCGGCGATTTCACCACCGATGATATCCTGTCGCGCAGGGATATCGACGGCGTCACGGTGGCCGAGGCGCTGGATACCATCGGCTATCGCGGCGACAGCGCGGTCGGCACGCAGAAATTTGCCGGCTTCGTCGAACTGCATATCGAGCAGGGCCCGATCCTGGAAGCCGAAGGCAAGACCATCGGCGTGGTCGATTCCGGCCAGGGCGTATTGTGGTATGACGGCAGGATCACCGGCTTCGAGAGCCATGCCGGCTCGACGCCGATGCCGCTGCGGCGCGACGCGCTCGCCACCCTGTCGGAGATCGTGCTGGCGATGGAGCGGATTGCGACGAGCCACGGTCCCAGGGCGGTCGGCACCGTCGGCGAGGCGGTGATCGCCAGCCCCTCGCGCAATGTGATTCCCGGCGCCATCGCGTTTACCGTGGATTGCCGCAGCGCCGATGCGGCGATCATGGACGCGCTCGACCGCGAGCTACGCGCCGCCATTGCCGGGATCGCGGCCCGGCGCAGGGTCGAGGTCGCGCTCGACCTGGTATGGCGCAAGCCGCCGACCCATTTCGACGCAAAACTGGTCGATGCCGTGGAGCAGGCCGCGCAGGCGCTCGGCTATTCGCACCGCCGCATCACCTCCGGTGCCGGTCACGACGCCTGCAACCTCAACACCGCGATGCCGGCGGCGATGGTGTTCGTGCCCTGCAAGGACGGCGTCAGCCACAACGAGCTCGAGGATGCCACCCAGGCCGACTGCACCGCCGGCGCCAATGTCCTGATGCATACCGTGCTGGCGCTGGCCGGCGTCGCTTCCTAGTGCAGCGATATCGTGAAACCGATCGGTTCAAACCCTCGGACCTCATCCTGAGGAGCCCGGCGAAGCCGGGCGTCTCGAAGGATGGCAGCGTGGCACGGACGTCGTGTGCGGCCATCCTTCGAGACGCATCGCTTCCGCGATGCTCCTCAGGATGAGGTCGAGCAAGGATGCCGAAATGATTCCGATTTCGGAAAAGCTGTCTTAGACTTCAGCCCGGTCATCGCAAAACCAATGGAGATTTCAGTGCGCGGAGTGTTTGTCGATGCCAACGGCTCGCTGGCGGATATCTTCGAGCGCCAGCACAGGGACGGCGATCCCGCCATCCGCGTCAACCGCAACGCCGACATCACCGCGGACCAGATGCCCGAAATCCTTGATGGCGCCGGGATCGTCATCATCGACCATACCCCGTTGCCGACCGAGGTGGCGCGGCGCTGCAATGGCCTGAAGCATGTGGTGTTTCTCGGTACCGGCGCGCGCAGCTACATGAATCCGGAGGAACTCGCCGCGCTGGGCATCGAGGTTCATCTGATCAAGGGCTATGGCGACACCGCGGTGGCCGAATGCGCCATCGCGCTGATTTGGGCCGCCGCGCGCGGGCTGGCGGCGATGGACCGCGGGATGCGCGCCGGCAACTGGCTGCGCGAGGACGGCATGCAGCTCACAGGCAAGACGCTGGGCCTGATCGGGTTCGGCGGCATCGCCGCCGAAGTGGCCCGCATCGCGCTCGGCAGCGGCCTGCGCGTGATCGCCTGGAACCGGTCGCCGAAGACCTATCCGGGCGTCGAATTCGTCGAACTCGATCAACTGCTGGCGCAGAGCGACGTGGTCTCGCTGCATCTGTTGCTGAACGACGACACCAGCGGCTTTCTGTCCGCCGCGCGCATCGCGGCGATGAAGCCGGGCGTGCTGTTCGTCAACACCGCGCGCGCCGCGATCGTCGACGAGCCTGCGATGATGGAGGCCCTGCAGTCCGGCCGCATCCGCCACGCCGGCCTCGACGTCTTCAAGACCGAGCCGCTGCCGGCGGATCACCCGCTGACCAGGCTGCCCAACGTGACGCTGTCGGCGCATTCCGCGTTCCGCACCCCGGAAGCCAGCGAAAACCTGATTGCGGCGGCGTGGGCGCATTGCCGCAGGATTGCGCGGGGGTGAAGCAGCGGCGCGCCTTCTAGCTCGCTAGGTTCGACCAATCCGAAAGACGACGAAACAACGGCGCGAACTTGCTATCTTGATCCCATGGAAGAGGGCATGTGAGACGCCTGCCACAAACTCTGCTGGGTGAGGGGTAGTGCTCTGCGTCGACCCCTCCCCCAGCAGAGTCTTTTGCCGGCGTTGTTGAGCCCTCTCCCGCAGGGGGAGGGACGCAGTCTCGAGAGACGCGGCTCGTATGCGGTTGCCATGTCCGCAGGAGGCCGCACCCCTACTCCACCATCTCCGCGACCGCCTTGCCGCACGCCGTGGTGTCGGCGTTGCCGCCGAGATCCCGCGTCCGCAGCGTGCGTTCGCCGAGCGTGCGCTCGATCGCGCTCACGATCGCCGCCGCCGCCGGCTTCTCGCCGAGATGCTCCAGCATCATCGCGCCGGACCAGATCATGCCGATCGGGTTGGCGATGCCCTGGCCGGCGATGTCGGGCGCCGAGCCATGCACCGGCTCGAACACCGACGGAAAATGTCCTTCCGGATTGATGTTGCCGGACGGCGCGATGCCGATGGTGCCGGTGCAGGCCGGCCCGAGATCGGACAGGATGTCGCCGAACAGGTTGGAGCCGACCACGACGTCGAACCAGTCCGGATGCAGCACGAAATTCGCAGTCAGGATGTCGATGTGATATTTGTCCCATTTCACCCTGGGATAGTTTTTCGCCATCGCCTCGACCCTCTCGTCCCAATACGGCATGGTGATCGAGATGCCGTTGGACTTGGTCGCCGAGGTCAGGTGCTGTTTCGGCCGCGACTGCGCCAGCTCGAAGGCGAATTTCAAAATCCGGTCGACGCCGATCCGCGTCATCACCGTCTGCTGGGTGACGAATTCCCGCTCGGTGTCCGGGAACATGCGGCCGCCGACGGAAGAATATTCGCCTTCGGTGTTCTCGCGCACCACCCAGAAATCGATGTCGCCGGGCTTGCGGTTGGCCAGTGGCGACGGCACCCCCGGCATCAGCCGCACCGGGCGCAGGTTGACATACTGGTCGAACTCGCGGCGGAACTTGATCAGCGAGCCCCACAACGAAATGTGATCGGGAATTTTCGCCGGCCAGCCGACCGCGCCGAAATAGATCGCGTCGTGCTTGCCGATTTTGTCCTTCCAGTCGTCCGGCATCATCTGGCCGTGTTTTTCGTAATAGTCCCAGCTGGCGAAATCGAAATGGTCGAAATGCACGGAAACGCCGTGTTTTTTCGCCGCCGCCTCCAGCACCCGCAGGCCCTCCGGCACCACTTCCTTGCCGATCCCGTCGCCGGGAATGACCGCGATCCGGTAGGGCTTCTTCTCGCTGCTCATCGATGGATTCCTTCAAGTCTTGCCGGCCGGCCAGACAACCTGTTTGATCGGATTGCAATGGACCAAACTTTGCCGCGGCGCAACGCTGCAGTGCAATGCTGACCCGTTCGACGACGACCGCCTGACAGGTGAAAATCACCGGCCACCCAAAAACCCCTCCAGCAAGCGAGCATTCCCATGGATCTTCACCTGCGCGGCAAGCGCGTCCTGATCACCGGCGCCTCCAAGGGCATCGGCGCGGCCGCCGCCGAGGCCTTTGCCGAGGAAGGCTGCGATCTGCTGCTCGCGGCCCGCAGCGGCGACCAGCTGAAGGCGCTCGCCGAACGGCTGCGCGCGGCGCACCAGATCGACGCGTCGGCGCATGTCGTCGACCTGCGCAATCCGGCCGATCTTGCAAGGCTGGCGAAGCAGGCTTCCGATATCGACATTCTCGTCAACAATGCCGGCGACATTCCGGGCGGCTCGATCGACAGGATCGACGAGGCCGCCTGGCGTCACGCCTGGGAGCTGAAGGTGTTCGGCTACATCAACCTCACCCGCGCGATCTATGCGCAGATGAAAGCCCGCGGCCACGGCGTGATCGTCAACGACATCGGCGCCGCCGGCGAGAAATTCGATGCCAACTACATCTGCGGCAGCGCCGGCAATGCGGCGCTGATGGCCTTCACCCGCGCGCTCGGCGGCAAGAGTCTCGCCGACAACATCCGCGTGGTCGGCATCAATCCCGGCCCGGTCGGCACCGACCGCCATGTCACTTTGCTGAAGACCCGCGCCAAAAACCAGTTCGGCGACGAGTTCCGCTACACGGAGTTCCAGAAGGGCCTGCCGCTCGCACGCCCGGCGCATGCGCGCGAGATCGGCGACCTGATGGCCTTCCTCGCCTCCGACCGCTCCGGCTACACCTCGGGCGTGATTTTCACCGTCGATGGCGGGATCGCCGCCGGCTATTAGATTGCGGCAACCGTGCCCCGGACGCGGCATGGTGCGCTGCTGATCCGGGGCCCATGCACCGGGCGAAACGCCTGGGACCCGGCTCTGCGGCGCAGCGTGAAGCACGCTGCACCGGGACACGAGCTTCTCGTCATGGCATGACGAGGAATTGCTTGGCTAGAGCCGCTCGAACAGTTGCCGGACCAGGGTCGTGATGCGCCCGGTTGGCGAGAGCAGTTCGTCCATGATGGTAAAATGGTTGGCGCCAGGAATCTCTTCATAGTTGACCGGCAATCCGAACCGGGCGCGGTGGCCGACAAAATCGGCGGTCTGCCGGCGCAACAGCGGCAGTTCGGCGCTGCCGGCCACCAGCGACAGCGGTTTCATGGCGCCGCCGGCCTGCAGCATCGGCGAGTTGCGGCGCGACATCGCTTCGTCGAGGCCGAGCTTGGCATTGAGATAGCTGTGGCGGATCGGCTCCAGGTCGTAGATACCGCTGATCGCCACTCCGGCCTTGACCTGCGGATGCGACAGCGCCACTGCCGTCAGATGGCCGCCGGCCGACCATCCGGACACCGCGATCCGGCCGGCATCGCCGCCGAGCCCGGGCAATCGTTCCGACAGAAAGTCTAGCCCCGCGTGGATTTCGGCGACGATCCCGTCGAGCGTCGTCTCCGGCGCCAGCGTGTAGCCGATCAGGGCGACATTGATGCCATGCGCGACAGGGCCTTCGGCAAACAGCGTGAAGGCTTCCTTGGCCCGCATCTGCCAGTAGCCGCCATGGATGAAGACCAGTGTCGGCGCGTTGGCGGCGGCTTTCAGAAAATCGATCCGGTTGCGCGGGCGCGGCCCGTAGCGCAGGTCGAGATGGTGGGCGTGGCGGCCGCGCATCTGCTCGGAACGCCGCTCCCAGCCGGCGACGATGTCGGCGCTGCCCTGGACCGCCACGCTGTTGTTGAGACCGAGATCGAGCTCCTGCTGGCTCATGACACGCCAGTCAGGCGCGTCGAATGGCGTCGTCATGCTCAATCTCCGGGGTCATCCGTTTGGCTGGTTTCCACCTTGCCTCAAGATGGTCTACACGGCTACAGCATCGGCGCTCGCGCGACCGAACAACGGGAGAGAGAACAAGTGGCATCCGATCAGGACCTGGTGCAGGCGACGGCGTGCGCCATCGTCGACAAGCTCAACGCCGGCGAGGTCACGCCGCTCGAGCTGCTCGACGTGCTGGAGCGGCGGATCGCCGAGGTCGACGGCCCGGTCAACGCGCTGCCGACGCTGTGCTTCGATCGCGCCCGCAAGAACGCCGAAGCCCTGATGAAGAAGCCGCTCGGCGAACGCGGCCTGCTCGCCGGGCTGCCGCTGCCGATCAAGGACCTGGCCGATGTCGCAGGGGTGCGGACCACGCAGGGATCGCCGATCTACAGGGACAACATCCCGGCGCGCTCCGACCTGATGGTCGAACATCTCGAAGGCAATGGCGCGGTGGTCTACGCCAAGTCCAACACGCCGGAATTCGGCGCCGGCGCCAACACCTTCAACGAGGTGTTCGGCGCCACCCGCAACCCCTGGGACCTGTCGCGCTCCGCCGCCGGCTCTTCCGGCGGCGCCGCCGCGGCGCTTGCCACCGGCACGGCCTGGCTCGCGCACGGCTCCGACATGGGCGGCTCGCTGCGCAATCCGGCGAGCTTCTGCGGCATCGTCGGCATGCGGCCGAGCATCGGCCGTGTCGCCCATACCCCCCAGGCCAAGGTCGATCGCAATCTCGGCGTGCAGGGCCCGATGGCGCGCAATGTCGAGGACCTCGCGCTGCTGCTCGATGCCATGAGCGGCGAGCATCCGGCCGATCCGCTGTCGCTGCCGCTGCTGCCGGCCTCGTTCCTGTCGGCGGCGCGCTCCGGCAGGCGGCCGCTGCGCGTCGCTTTTTCGCCCGATCTCGGCATCACCCCGGTGGATCCCGAAGTCGCCGGCATCACCGCCCGGGCCGCGGCCCGCTTTGCCGAGGCCGGTGCGACCGTCGAGCAGGCGCATCCGGACCTGCGCGAGGCCCATGAATGCTTCCATGTGCTGCGCGCGTTCGATTTCGCGGTCAGCAAGGCGGCGCTGCTGCGCGACAAGCGCGACCAGCTCAAGCCGGAGGTGATCTGGAATATCGAGGAAGGCCTCAAGCTCGGTGTCGAGCAGCTGGCGCGGGCCGAGGCGCAGCGGCTCGCCATGACCGAGCGCACGCTGGCGTTCTTCCAGAGCTACGACCTGTTGCTGACGCCGGCCACCATCGTGGCGCCGTTTCCGGTCGAACAGCGCTATGTCGCCGAATGCGCCGGCAGGAAATTCGACAATTATGTCGAATGGCTCGGCATCGTCTATGCGATCACCCTGGTGTGCTGCCCGGCGCTGTCGCTGCCGTGCGGCTTCACCGCCTCCGGCCTGCCGGTCGGACTGCAGATGGTGGCGCCGCCGCGCGGCGAGGCGCAGCTGCTCGCCGGCGCCAAGGCGCTGGAGGACATTCTGGGCGTCCGCGGCTCCACGCCGATCGATCCGAGAAGCCAGCCAAGGCCGGCCGGCTAGTTCGGCGATTTCGAGGTTTCTCGCCTATGGCTTAACTGAACCGCACATCGATGCGGTCATGGTCTCGCACAAGCTCCCAACGGTCGTTCCTGCGGACGCAGGGACCCATCACCCCTGGCCTCAAAATAAAAAACGCCGCTGCTCCAGTGCCGAAAACGCAATTCCTCGGCGCATGGGTCGCTGCGTTCGCAGGGACGAGGATCGTGATAGCCCGGCAAGCGGCCATCTGCACGCTGGCGAATGCAGGCCGCGCGGCTATAATCGCCCGCGAAATGCCAATCGCGCGCGTCATCGGCGCAACCAGGGGAAACGCCTGCCATGTCCGGAAAGCTGAAAATACATGTCGACCAGGACAAGTGCCAGGGACACGCCCGCTGCAAGGCGCTGGCGCCCGACCTGTTCGAACTCGACGAATTCGGCAATGCGCATGAGGTCGGCGACGGCTCGGTGCCGAGCGGGCTCGAGGACCAGGCCTGGCTCGCCAAGGCCAACTGCCCGGAAATCGCGATCGACGTCACCGAGGAATGAACCGGGGAAACCTTGCCGATGTCAGATCACGCCCCCGTCACCGACTGGGTTCACGATTTCGACCATACCGATCCGCGCTGGACCGAAGATCCGTTTCCGATCTGGGATGAATTGCGCGCGCACAGCCCGGTGGTCCACACCGATCGCTTCCTCGGCTGCTATCTGCCGACCACCTACGAGGCGGTCAAGCAGATCGCCTACGACACCGAGCATTTTTCCTCGCGCCGCATCATCGTACGCGACGTCAGGCCCGAGATAACCAACCGGGCGCCGCCGATCACCTCCGACCCGCCGGAACACAAGCCGGCCAAGCAGTTGCTGCTGCCGCCGTTCACGCCGGACGCCATGAAGAAGCTGGAGCCGCGGGTCCGCGCGATCTGCAACGAATTGATCGACGGGTTCATTGCCGACGGCAAATGCGACGCCGCGGCGCGCTATACCAAGCACGTTCCGGTGCGCGCCATCGCCCACATGCTCGGCATCCCGGAAACCGACGGCGAGCTGTTCATCCGGTGGATCCACGAAATTCTCGAACTCGGCATCACCGATGACGCCATCATGATGCGCGCGGTCCACGAGATGGGCGGATATTTCACCGGCCACATCGAAGCGCGCAGGCGCCACCCGACCGACGACCTGATCTCGACCCTGATGAACGCCCGGGACAAGGACGGCCAGCCCCTGTCCGACATCCACGTGCTCGGTTCGCTGCGGCTGCTGCTGATCGCCGGCATCGACACCACCTGGAGCGCGATCGGCGCCTCGCTGTGGCATCTGGCCAGAACGCCATCCGACCGCGCGCGGCTGATCGCCGAGCCCGAACTGATGCCGGTGGCGATCGAGGAATTGCTGCGGGCCTATGCGCCGGTGACGATGGCCCGCGAGGTGGTGAAGGAAACCACCGTCAGCGGCTGTCCCATAAAACCCGGCAACATGGTGCTGCTGTCGTTTCCCGCCGCCAACCGCGATCCCGCTGCGTTCCCCGATGCCGACAGGGTGGTGATCGACCGCAAGGAGAACCGCCACGCCGCCTTCGGCCTCGGCATCCACCGCTGCGTCGGCTCCAACCTCGCCCGCATGGAAATGACGGTGGCGATCGAGGAATGGCTGAAGCGGATTCCGGATTTCAGGCTGGATCCGGCCGGCCGGGTCACCTGGTCGGAAGGCACGGTGCGGGGGCCGCGGCAGCTTCCACTGCTGTTCGGGCCCGCGGGCTGACGACAGAGAGGCATGAGATGGCCGACGACAACGACCTTCCCCCGACCAGCAAGCTGACCCGCAGCAAAGAGCGCTGGGCGCGCGAAGGCCGCTTCCTCACCGGCAAGATTTCCCGCCCCGACGCGCAGCGGCTGCCGCCGGGACAGCACCTGACAAAAGACTGGCCGGTCCTCGATCTCGGCGGCGCGCCGAAGATCTCGCGCGAGCGCTGGCGCCTCGACGTCCATGGCGCGGTGGAACAGCCGGTATTCTGGGATTTTGCCGCGTTCACGGCGCAGCCGCAGACACCCTTCACCTCCGACATCCATTGCGTCACCACCTGGTCGCGCTACGACAACCAATGGGAAGGCCTCGCGACCCGCGACCTCTTGGCCGCCTGCCGGCCGCGCGCGGAGGCCCGCCACGTCGTGCTCTACGCCCATGACGGCTACACCACCAACCTCGCGCTGGAGGATTTCGCCGCCGAGGACGCCCTGCTCGCGCACAGCTGGTCGGGCGCGCCGCTGGCGCCGGAGCATGGCGGCCCGGTGCGGCTGGTGGTGCCGCATCTGTATTTCTGGAAAAGCGCGAAGTGGCTGCAGCGCATCGAATTCGTCAGCGATGATGCGCCGGGCTACTGGGAGGTTCGCGGCTATCACAACCGCGGCGATCCGTGGGCCGAGCAGCGTTATTCCGGCGATTGAAACTCATCCCAACCGGGGAGACCGAAGGTGCCGACAGAACGTTTTCAGTTCATGAGCTCCGAAGGCCATCAGCTCGCCGCCGCCCTCGATCTGCCCGAAGGCGCGCCGCGGGCCTATGCCCTGTTCGCGCATTGCTTTACCTGCGGCAAGGACGTGCTGGCGGCGCGGCGGATCGCCACCGCGCTGGCGGCGCGTGGCATCGCGGTGCTGCGGTTCGACTTCACCGGGCTCGGCTCCAGCGAGGGCGATTTTGCCAATGCGACGTTTTCCTCCAACGTCGCCGATCTGGTGCGGGCCGCCGACCATCTGCGCGAGACCCGCGAGGCGCCGGCGATCCTGATCGGCCACAGTCTCGGCGGCGCCGCGATCCTGGCCGCCGCGGGACAAATTCCGGAAGCCAGGGCCGTCGTCACCATCGCCGCACCCTCCGATCCCATCCATGTCACCGGCCTGTTCAAGGAAAGCCTCGAGGAGATCCGCGCCCACGGCAAAAGCGAAGTGTCGCTCGCCGGCCGGCCGTTCCAGATCAGCCGGGAATTCCTCGAGGACATCGCCGAACACAGCCTGATGCGACATGTCGCCGGGCTGCACAAGGCGCTGTTGGTGATGCACGCTCCATCAGACGACACCGTCGGCATCGACAATGCCACCCGCATCTTCGTCGCTGCCAGGCATCCGAAGAGTTTCGTGTCGCTGGCGGATGCCGATCATCTCCTGAGCAGGAGGGCCGACGCGCTCTATGCCGCCGATGTGATCGCCGCCTGGGCCGGACGCTACCTCGATCCCGTGGCATCGCAGCCGGCCGCAGATCCCGGTGAAGCGCCGCGCCGGGTCGTGGTGCGCGAAACCGGAAACGGCAAATTCCAGCAGACCGTCGCGGTCGGCCCGCACCGAATGCTGGCCGACGAGCCGGTGGCCGCCGGCGGCGAGGACACCGGGCCCGGCCCCTATGATTTCCTGCTGGCCGGACTCGGCGCCTGCACCTCGATGACCCTGCGGCTCTATGCCGACCGCAAGGCGCTGCCGCTCGAGCGGGTGACGGTGACGCTCAAGCACAGCAAGATCCACGCCGAGGACTGCACGGAATGCGAAACCAGGACCGGCATGCTCGACCAGATCGAACGGGCGATCGCCATGGAGGGCGCGCTCGACGCGGAACAGCGCAGGAAACTCATGGAAATCGCCGACAAGTGCCCGGTGCACCGCACCCTCACCTCGGAGGTCCGGATCGTCACCACCGCGGCCGATTGACGAACATGGGGACGGGCGTATCATCGGCTGAGTTTGGCGACCGATAAAAAACATTTGTCATTCCGGGGCGCGCTCTTTGCGCGAGCCCGGAATCCATAACCCCCACCGGGAGTATGGATTCCGGGCCTGCGTCTTAGGTCGGCTATCGCCGACCAAAGACGCATCCCGGAATGACAAACCGAATGGAATCGAATCCAGGATTGCCCAGGAGCACGCCTTGCCGATCGTCGCCCGCGTCGACCCCAAAAGCGTGTTTTCGCCGGAAGAGTGGCGCCGCTTGACCGCGCGCAGTTCGCCGCGCGGCATGTGGCTGGTGGCACACGTCTGGGGCACCATCGCCGCCGCCATCGCGCTGGTCACGCTGTGGCCCAATCCGCTGACCTGGCTGGTCGCGGTGATGGTGGTCGGCACCCGCCAGCTCGGCCTGGCGATCCTGATGCACGAGGCCGCCCATGGCGGGCTGCACGCCAACCGCACGATCAACGAATGGGTCGGACAATGGCTGTGCGCGGTCCCGGTCGGCGCCGATCTCCAGAGCTACCGGTCGTATCATCTGCAGCACCACAAGTTCACCCAGCAGCCCGAGGATCCCGACTTGTCATTGTCGGCGCCGTTTCCGATCACCAAGGAGAGTTTTGCCCGCAAGGCGGTGCGCGATCTCACCGGCCAGACTTTTGTCAAGCAGCGGCTGCCTTTGTTGCTGTCGCTGTTCAAGCCGGGCAACAGCAACGACGAGGTCTCGCACGAAAGCTTCGTGTCCAGCGGCGCCGACAAGATGGCGCGATTTCTTGGGCTCAATGCGCTGCTGTTCGGCCTGTTCTGGATCGCCGGCGCCGGCATCTGGTTTGGGGGCGTCTGGGTGCTGGCGATGGCGACCTGGCTGCCGCTGGTGACCCGGATCCGCAACATCGCCGAGCACGCCTGCACCTCGACCGGCGAAGACCCGTTCAGCCATGCCCGCACCACAGAGGCCAATCCGATCGAGCGGCTGCTGATCGCGCCCTATTGGGTCAACTACCACGCCGAGCATCATTTGTTCATGTACCTGCCGTGCTATCGACTGCGCGAAGCGCACCGGCTGCTGATCGCAAAGGGTCTGGTCAGGCGGATGCAAGTGGCTCCGGGCTATCTCGACGTGATGCGGCTGGCGACCTCGCGGCAGCCGGCCTGACGTACCCTGTTCAATCCGAACCGACCAGGCGCGAGCCGTCCTGCGCCGCCGCCAATGGCTGGACCTGCAGCACGCCGCGCAGGCCGGCCGCCGTGCCTGCCAGAATTCCGGCGACGGCTGCGAACGACGCCAGCGCCAGGGTCGACAGGCCGCTCAGCCCCTGCCCGACCGAACAGCCATACGCCATCGCGCCGCCCGCCCCCATCAGCGCCGCGCCGCCGATCGAGCGCAGCATGTGGCGCGCCGAGCCATAGCCTTCCCAGTGGAAGCGATGGGTGGCCAGCGCGGTCAGCAGGCTGCCGGCGAACACCCCGGCCATCACGGCTATGCCGAAGTTCAAGGTCAGGCCGGTCGACAGCATGGCATATTGCAGGGTATCGGCGATCGGCGCGACGAAGGTCAGCGAGGCCACCGGCGCCGGATTGAAATCGTCGGCGCCGAGATAGCCGGTGGCAAACCATCCCGCCGCGACCAGCAGGCCGATGACGATCCCGGCCGCGATCTGTCCCCAGGCGCGCTGGAACCGGCCATGGGCGAACGCAAAGATGATCAGCGCGCCGCTGATCGCGGAGGCCGAAAACATCCGCGCATAGGGATCCCTGACGCCGGCCAGCGCCAGCAGCGCCGGCAACGAGGTGGCCGGCGGCGTCATCTGCGACCACTGCAACGCGAGGATCCGCAGCGGCGCGACCAGGCCTTTCAGGGTGATCTGCGCGGCGATGCCGAGCACGATCACCACCACCAGCGAACGCAGATTGCCGCGGCCGAGCAGCACCAGCGCGCGCGAGCCGCAGCCGTTCGACAGCACCATGCCGTAGCCGAACAACAGGCCGCCGAAGAACATCAGCGGCGCCGAGAACGTCGGCTGCAGATAGATCGATTTGCCGAGATCGACCACGCCGCGCGCGGCCAGCAGCTGCGCCGCGACGATGGCGACGCCGAGCGCCAGCGCGTAGGTCCGGATCAGGCGGCTGTCGCCCTTGGCCCACCAGCCGCGCAGGCCGCTGAGCAGGCAAAAGCCGCTCAACAGGCCGACCGCGCCATAGACGAGGCCGATCAGCAGTCCGCCCAGCACGACAATATTGCCACCGCCCAGCATCAATTTTCCTCAGGGCCTGCGGCGACCGCAACCGCCGGCACGGCTCACTCGGCTTCACGTTTGCGCCCTGCTATAGCGTTGAAGGCGCAGGCCGGTCCAGATCGAAGCGGTCGAAAGTCCGCCGTATCTGCTTCTATTCCGCCGGATGCAGAATGACGCGATCGCGCGACGAGCCCGCCACCGCGACAAACGCGGCCTTGGCGTCCTGCAGCGCATAGATCGCGCCGGACCGGATCGGAAACGGCTTGAGATGTCCGCCGGCGAAACCGGGGCCGAGTTCCCGGAGCACCGCGCCGGTCGCGACCGAGGAAAGCCCCAGCGTATCGATGCCGACATAGGTGTGCTGGCCGCGATAGAATTCCAGGATATTGAACGGCACCACCCGCTCGATGGTGGCGATCAGGATCTGGCGCCCGCGCAGCGCCAGCGATTTATGCGCCGCCTGAAAATAGGGATCGCCGACGGTGTTGAACACGATGTCGGCGCCCTTGCCGTCGGTGAGCCCGCGGACCCGGTCGGCGACATCGCCCGCCGAGGCGTCGATCATCTCGACGCCGGAACTGGCATGGCCGGCATAGGGCTCGGCCTTGCGCGTCACGCCGATCACCCGCGCGCCGTTCCAGCTCGCGATCTGCACCGCGGCCTGCCCGACCTTGCCGTTGACGCCCATCACCAGCACGGTCTCGCCCCTGGTCGGCTTGCCGGCGCGGCGAAAACCTTCCATCGCCGTGACAAAGGGAACGCCGATCCCGGCGGCTTCGTCCCACGACATGTTTTTCGGCTTCTCCACCACCGCCTCGGCTTCGACGGCCAGATGGCTGGCGTGGCTGCCGTCACGGCGAATCCCGAGGTCGCCCGACGAGCCGAATACCTCGCGGCCGATCCAGTCGGCCGCGCCATCGACCACGATTCCGGCATAGTCGCGGCCCGGCGTGCGCGGAAACACCGCATAGGGCATCAGCCCGGTGGCGGCCTTGACGTCGGACGGATTCACCGCCGCCGCCTTGACCTCGACCAGCACCTGGTCGGTGGCCCGCGACAGCGCAAGCCGCTCGATGCTCGGCGCCAGCGACGCCGGATCGGCCGCCTTGGCCAGCAGGCGCAGGCAGCGCGCCTCAACGGAGACCAGCGGTTTGGAAGCTGACGTCATTGGCGGTTTTTCCGGATTTTGCGGGCGACCTTTGGAACGGGATTCAGGCTCCGCCGGGATCGTTGACAGCGTGGCCGCTTGGCAGCATGACTAGCCGACTGGCCGCCCAGTTCAAGAGGCTTTTCCAACAGGCCCAGGGCGGCACCGGGAGATGGTTTTGGTTCCGATCCTGATCGACAGGCCGCGGCAATTTCGACGCAGCCTGCGGTGGTGGCCGCAGTGAACGCCGCCGCAGCGCTTTCGCCCGACGATCTGGCGCGCGCCTGCGCCGAGGCGATGTGGCGGGAGGACGACGCCAGCCAGGGCCTCGGCATGGAGATCCTGCGGATCGGGCCGGGCGAGGCGGTGCTCGCCATGACGGTCAAGCCGCATATGGTCAACGGCCACGGCATCGCCCATGGCGGCTTCATCTTCACGCTGGCGGATTCGGCATTCGCCTTTGCCTGCAACTCCCGCAACGAGCGTGCCGTTGCCGCGCAGTGCAACGTCGCCTTTGTCAGGCCGGGCCGGCTCGGCGACCGGCTGGTCGCTGTGGCGCGGGAAATCTCGCGCACCGGGCGTTCGGGGATTTACGATGTGCGGGTTACGGCCGATGATGCCGTGGTCGCCGAGTTGCGCGGCCATTCCCGCACCGTCGGCGGCGCCTGGGTGCCGGCCGCGGATGCCGACGCCGCGTTGAAGTGAACCGCAATTTCGGGAAACCTGCGATGAGCTCGAACCAGCAACGCTCCACCACACAAGGCTATCGCGCCGAGCTGGACGACGCCGAGCGCGCCTCCCGCGACGAAATCATGGCGCTGCAGGAAAAGCGCCTCGGCTGGACGCTGGCGCATGCCTACGACAATGTCAGCCATTACCGCCAGGCCTTCGACCGCGCCGGCGTGCACCCTTCCGACTTCCGCCAATTGTCCGATCTTGCCAAATTCCCGTTCACGGTGAAGACCGACCTGCGCGACAATTATCCGTTCAACATGTTCGCGGTGCCGCGCGAAAAACTGGTGCGTATCCACGCCTCCTCCGGAACCACCGGCAAGCCGATCGTGGTCGGATACACCAGGGCCGACATCGAGATGTGGTCGGACGTGATGGCGCGCTCGATCCGCGCCGCCGGCGGCCGCAGCGGCATGATCATGCACAACGCCTACGGCTATGGCCTGTTCACCGGCGGCCTCGGCGCGCATTACGGCGCCGAGCGGCTCGGCTGCACCGTGGTGCCGGTGTCCGGCGGCATGACCGAACGCCAGGTGCAGCTGATCAACGATTTCAAGCCCGACATCATCACGGTGACGCCGAGCTACATGCTGGCGATCCTGGACGAGTTCAGGCGCCAGGGCCTCGACCCGCGCCGGTCGTCGCTGAAGTTCGGCATCTTCGGCGCCGAGCCGTGGACCAACGCGATGCGCGCCGAGATCGAGACGGCGTTCGGGATGGACGCCACCGACATCTACGGATTGTCCGAAGTGATCGGTCCCGGCGTCGCCCAGGAATGCGTCGAGACCAAGGATGGCCTGCATGTCTGGGAAGACCATTTCTATCCGGAGGTGATCGATCCCGACAGCGGCGCGGTGCTGCCCGACGGCGAAAAGGGCGAACTGGTATTCACCTCGCTGACCAAGGAAGCCTTTCCGGTGATCCGCTACCGCACCCGCGACCTGACGCGGCTGTTGCCGGGCACGGCGCGGCCGGGGATGCGGCGCATGGAAAAGGTCACCGGGCGTTCCGACGACATGATCATCCTGCGCGGCGTCAATGTGTTCCCGACCCAGATCGAGGAAGCGCTGCTCGCCACCCACTGGTGCGGCGGACATTTCATCATCGAACTGACGCGCGAGGGACGGATGGACGAGATGACGGTGGTGGCCGAATCCCGCCCCGAACACTGGGACGGCGACGGCCTGGTCGAGCACACCGAGCGGGTCGTCGCCCATATCAAGAACACCATCGGCATCTCGGCGCGGGTCACCGCGGTGGCGCCCGCGACCCTGGAGCGCTCGCTCGGCAAGGCCAAGCGGGTGCTGGACAAGCGGCCGAAGGAATGACACCGGGCTGGAGCGGATCGCGCGCAGCGTGCTAGGCTCGCGCCCGCCGCGCATCCTTGCCGCAGGGCTATCGCACATGGAACGAGCCGTCGCCGCAACCTTCTGCAGCCCTCCCCGCGCGCGGCAGGGCGATTGCATATGGAATTTTCCAAGCCATCCGCGCGTAAATTTTTCCGATTTTGCTTCGCGCTTCAACGAGTCGTCCCTGAGAGTATTCTGCAGGGCCACGACCGCTTCTGCTTGCGGTTCAATTCAGTCCCATGCGATCGGCCTGCCGCCTGCGGGGACAGCTAGCCCATCGCTCCGGCGCTGTATGCGGGCCAGCCCTCCCCTGCAGATTCCCTTTCCCTAGCAGACAGCGAGTTCAGCCATGGCCGATTCCGATCTACTCACCGCCGCCGAAATCGTCGCCGCGATCCGCGACCGCAAGGTCACCGCCGTCAGCATGGTGCGGGCCGCGCTCGATCGCGCCGAGCGGCTGAAACAGCTCAATCTGTTCATTGTCCTCAACAGGGACGCGGCACTGGCGGCGGCGGCCGAGGTCGACGCCGGCGCGAGGCGTGGCGCGCTGGCCGGCCTGCCGATCGTGGTCAAGGACAACATCAACACCGCCGAGCTGCCGACCTCGGGCGGCACCCCGGCCTTGCAGCATGCGCGGCCGACCGCCAACGCGCCGTCGCTGCAGAAACTGCTCGATGCCGGCGCCATCATCATCGGCAAGACCAACATGCATGAGCTCGCCTTCGGGATCACCAGCAGCAATCTGGCGCCATTCGCCGGCGTGGTGAAAAATCCCTATGACCCAAGCCGGATTCCCGGCGGCTCGTCCGGCGGAACATCGGCGGCGATCGCGGCACGCGTCGTCAGCTGCGGTCTCGGATCGGACACCGGTGGCTCGACCCGGGTGCCGGCGGCACTGACCGGGACGGTCGGGCTGCGGCCATCGGTCGGCAATGGCGGCGCCGAGCGCCGCTACCACGACGCCGACAGCGTGGTCCCGATCAGCCATACCCGCGACACCGTCGGTCCGATGGGCCGCACGGTTGCCGACGTCGCCCTGCTCGATTCCGTGATCACCGGCACCGCGCCGGCCGCGCCGGAGCCGCTGCGCGGCAAGCGCCTCGGCATTGCCTCCTCGTTCTGGAGCGGGCTCGATCGCGAGGTCGAAGCCGTGGCCGCGGCCGCGCGCGGCAAGCTCGCCGACGCCGGCGTCGTGCTGGTCGATGCCGACCTCGCCGGGCTGTTCGAACAGAACGCCAAGGTCTCGTTCCCGGTGGCGCTGCACGAGCCGATCGCCGACATCCCGGCCTATTTAAAGGCGTCCGGCATCACCGGCATCACGCTGGCCGACATCGCCGGCCGGATCGCCAGCCCCGACGTCAAGGGCGCCTTCGAGGCCATCGCCGCCGACGTGTTCGGCGCCGCCTATGACGATGCAATCAATGTGCAGCGGCCGGCGCTGCAGCGGATCTATGCGGCGTATTTCCGCGACAACCAGCTCGACGGCGTGCTGTTTCCGACCACGATTGCCACGGCCCCGGCGATCGACGCCGAAAAGGGCTCCGGCGAAATGTCGGTCAATGGCGGCGCGGCGGCGCCGACCTTCGACACCATGATCCGCAACACCGATCCGGGCAGCAATGCCGGCCTTCCCGGCCTGTCGCTGTTCGCCGGCATGACGCCGGGCGGCCTGCCGGTCGGCCTGGAGATCGACGGACCGGTCGGCAGCGATGCAACGCTGCTCGGGCTCGGGCTTTCGATCGAGGCCGTGCTCGGCACGGCGCCGCCGCCGAAACTGTGACGGGGGCCGGGCCACAGCGATGCGTTCGGTTTACCTCGCCCCGCTTGCGGGAAGAGGTGACCCGTATTGACTGTTCCAGGTTGAAGCCATCATGCGCCAGCCAGCTGGAGCTTGATGAGTTTAAGTTGATGCGTAACGGCGCTCGTCTTCTCCCCTCCCCCTTGCGGGGAGGGGAGTGCAGAAGCGCACGCCGCATCAACCCAAACACTTCATGCGCTAGACGTGGTCGTAGTCGACCACGACCCGGTCCGAGACCGGCCGCGCCTGGCAGGTCAGGATGAATCCCTTCTCGAGCTCCCACGGCTCCAGCGAATAATTCACCTCCATGCGCGCATCGCCCTCGACCAGCTTGGCGCGGCAGGTCGAGCACATGCCGCCCTTGCAGGCGAACGGCAGATCCATGCCGGCGCGCAGCGCGGCATCCAGGATCGACTCGCCCTCGGCGACCGGCACCTCGCGGCGCTTGCCGTCGATGGTCAGCGACGCCATGGCGCGCGGCGGCGCCGTTGCCGAGATCACCGTCTTGGCGCGCGGCTTGCCGCCGAATTCCGACACGAAGCGCTCGACATGGATGCGGTCGGCGGCAATGCCGAGGTCGCGGCAGGTCGCCTCGATGTCCTCGCTCATGCCGGTGGGACCGCAGATCAGGACATGGTCGATGCTGGCGGCGGGGACCAGCGAACGCAACAGCACCCTGACCTTCTCGCCGTCGAGCCGGCCGTGCAGGATCGGGATGTCCTGCTCCTCGCCCGAAATCACATGGAACAGCGAGAGCCGCTGCATGAAGCGGTCCTTGAGCTCCTCCAGCTCCTCGCGAAACAGCATGCCGGCGGCCGAACGATTGCCGTAGAACAGGAAGAACCGGCTGTGCGGCTCGCGCGCCAGCACGCCCTTGACGATCGAAAGTATCGGCGTGATGCCGGAGCCGGCGGCGAAGCCGGCATAGACCCGCGCCTGCTCCGGCGCCGGCGCGACGCCGAAGCGGCCGGTCGGCGTCATGACGTCGAGCTGGTCGCCGGCCTTCAGCTCATCGGCGGCCCAGCTCGAGAACGCCCCGCCGTCGACCTTCTTCACCGCGATGCGCAATTCGCCGTCGTCGGGTCCGGAGCAGATCGAGTAGGACCGGCGCACTTCCTCGCCGTCCAGCGTGGTGCGCAGGGTCAGATACTGCCCGGGGGCAAAGCGGTAATCGTCGGCCAGCGCCTGCGGAATCGCAAATGTCAGCGATACCGCGTCGGCGGATTCGCGGCGCAGATCGCTGACCGCGAGACGGTGAAAGCGTGGAACAGATGAGGACATGTTCAGTGACATTTGAAATAATCGAACGGTTCGCGGCAGCTGCGGCAGCGCCACAGCGCCTTGCAGGACGTGGAGCCGAATTCCGACAGCACCTCGGTATCATCAGAGCCGCATTGCGGGCAGGCCACCTGCTGGACGCCGAACAGGGCGCGGCGGCCGCCGCCCGGCTGCGGCGGCGCGATGCCGTATTCGCGGAGCTTCTGCCGGCCCTGCTCGCTCATCCAGTCGGTGGTCCAGGCCGGCGACAGCACCGTGCGCACCTTCGGATCGGCAAAGCCGGCGCGCTGCAGCGCGATCTCGATTTCCAGCGCGATCATGTTCATCGCCGGGCAGCCGGAATAGGTCGGCGTGATCGCGACCTCGACGCGGCCGTCGCTCACCGTGACCTCGCGCAGCACGCCGAGATCGGCAATGGTGAGAACCGGGATTTCCGGGTCGACCACTTGTGCCGCCGCGTCCCAGGCGCGTTGCCGCAGATCGGCGTTATCGTCGAGCACGACGCTTACCATGTCGCCCCCGGAAAGGTCCGCGGCATCGACTGCAATTCGCTGAGCAGATGCCCGAGGTGTTCGCTGTGCCGGCCCTCGCGGCCGCCCTGCTGCATCCAGTCGCCGCCCGGCAGCGCCAGCGTCGCTTCGGCCAGCACGCCCGAGACCGTCCGCAGCCATTGCGGACGCAGCGTCGCCGGATCGACCGCGATGCCGGCATCGGTCAGTTCGCGTTCGCGGGCGTCGCACTCGAACATCTCGCCGGTGAAGGCCCAGAGATCGTCGATCGCGGCCTGGGCGCGGCGATGGCTTTCCGCGGTGCCGTCGCCGAGGCGCAGCATCCATTCCGACGAATGCCGCAGATGATAGGCGCTTTCCTTCTCGGATTTCGCCGCGATCGCCGCCAGCGTGGCGTCGCCCGAACGCATCATGGCGCGCCAGTAGGGGTCGGCAAAGCTGCTGTAGAAGAACTGCCGCACCATGGTGCGCGCGAAATCGCCGTTCGGCTGCTCCAGGAGCAGCAGGTTGCGATACTGCCTGACGTCGCGCAGATAGGCGAATTTGTCCTCGTCGTTGCCCTTGTCTTCGACCCTTGCCGCATATTGATAGAGCTCGCGCGCCTGGCCGAGCAGATCGAGGCCCATATTGGCGAGCGCCATGTCCTCTTCGAGCATCGGCGCGTGGCCGCACCATTCCGACAGCCGATGGCCGAGAATCAGCGCATCGTCGGCGCGGCGCAGCACATACAGCACCAGCGGCGTTTCGTTGACCTGGATCGAGGCGGTGGCCATGTCTACCTGCTCTCCACTGGCTCCGACCTCATCCTGAGCAGCGCGCCCTTGCGCGCGTCTCGAAGGATGGCCGCGAGGCCGTGCGTGACTGTCATCCTTCGAGACGCCGCGCGAAGAGCGCGGCTCCTCAGCATGAGGTCGGTATTTGCGTCACATATGCCCGACTTCGTCGGGCACCTCGTAGAAGGTCGGATGCCGGTAGATCTTGGAATCCGCCGGCTCGAACATCATGGCCTTGTCGGCCGGATCGGAGGCGACGATGGCGTTCGACGGCACCACCCAGATCGACAGGCCTTCGCCGCGCCTGGTGTAGATGTCGCGCGCGGCCTGCAGCGCAAGCGTGGCGTCGCTGGCGTGCAGCGAGCCGACATGCTTGTGGGCAAGGCCGTTGCGGCTGCGAATGAAGACCTCCCACAACTGAGTGTTCGGCGTCGCCATGGTCACCTCCCTGAAATCGGCTCGCGTCTACGCCGCGAGCTTCTGCCGGCGCTTCTCGGCATAGGCCTGCGCCGCCTCGCGCACCCAGGCGCCTTCCTCGTGCGCCTTGCGCCGCGCCGCCATCCGGTCGCGGTTGCACGGGCCGTTGCCGGCCAGTACCGCGTTGAATTCGCTCCAGTCGATGGCGCTGTACCGCCAATGGCCTTCGGCGTCCTGCGTCATGCCGGGATCGGGAATGCTCAGGCCGAGATAGTGCGCCTGCGGCACCGTCGCGTCGACGAATTTCTGCCGCAGCTCGTCATTGGAAAACCGCTTGATCTTCCATCGGGTCGAGCTGTCGCTGTGCTGGCTCGCCTTGTCGGGCGGCCCGAACATCATCAGCACCGGCCACCACCAGCGATCCAGCGCGCTCTGCGCCATCGCCTTCTGCTCCGGCGAACCGCGCGCCAGGGTCAGCATGATCTCGAAACCCTGGCGCTGATGAAAGGATTCCTCCTTGCAGACCCGGATCATGGCGCGGGCATAGGGGCCGTAGGAACAGCGGCACAGCGGGATCTGGTTCATGATCGCGGCACCGTCGACCAGCCAGCCGATCGCGCCGATGTCGGCCCAGGTCAGGGTCGGATAGTTGAAGATCGAGGAATATTTCGCCTTGCCGGCGAGCATCAGGTCGACCAGTTCCTCGCGCGAGGCGCCGAGCGTCTCGGCCGCGGCATAGAGATAAAGTCCATGGCCGCACTCGTCCTGCACCTTGGCCAGCAGCGCCGCCTTGCGGCGCAGCGACGGCGCGCGGGTGATCCAGTTGCCTTCCGGCAACATGCCGACCACTTCGGAATGCGCGTGCTGCGAGATCTGCCGGGTCAGCGTCTTGCGATAGGCGGCGGGCATCCAGTCATTCGGCTCGATGCGCTCTTCGGCGTCGATCCGCGCCTGAAACTGCGCCGCGCGGGTGGCGTCCTCGACATGGCGGTCGTCGGCTTCGGAGGTGTTGAGCGCCTGCGTGTACATGGCCGGTCTCCAAGGGGCGAACGTCAAACATATAACATAAAATTCATAATTCAAGATATTTTTGTAACATAATAGCTACGCGCCGAACCGGCGTCCCAGTTCCGGCCCGGCGGCCGGAAGCGGCCCGGCCTCGTTGCTGGCGTTGCGGTCAAGCCATTGTTCGGACGGGGCAAGCAATCCGCGATAGATCTCGGCGCAGAGCTGGCGCGCGGCCCGGCCCGGCCAGTCCTCCGGCAGCAATGCGGTCGGCAGCAGCGGATCGCGCAGCACCACCCGCCGGTAGTGGTGGATCAACAGGATCCGGGCGGTGAAGGCGTCGGCATCCGACAGGAACTCACGGCGGCCGATCCAGCCGCGCATCGGCTCGAACAGTTTCATGAATTTCAGGTAGGCGTCCGCGGTGCGGTCGAGCGGCCAGCTTTCCCGCAGCAGGCGCCGCCCGCTGTCGTCCTCCGCCGACACTTCGAGACGGATCGCAGCCAGAGCTTCCTCGGGGATGGGAACGCCGGACGGCGCGACCCACACCCCGGGCAGCGGACTGCCGAAGCCGGCATTTTTCAGCGCCTCGCGCGCGCTGTCGCGATCCTCGCTGGCGCCGATCAGCAAGAGCTCGAAGCGTCCGGTCCAGTCGGAAGGTTGCGGATCGTAGATATGCCGGGTGGCGGCATCGAAGGTTTGCCTGCCCTTCTTCACCAGCCGGTAGAAACTGTGGCGGCCGACCTTGCTGCGTTCGAGCCAGCCGTCGGCGGCCAGCCGCGACATCGCGGTGCGCACGACGCCGCTGTCGATGTCCAGCGCCTTGAAGAATTCCAGCAGCGTTCCGAGCCAGACCGAGCCGCCGCGCGGCACGATGGCGTCGCCGAACACGGTGATGACGATGGAGCCGGTGCGCGAGGGTTCGCGCTTGAGCTGTTCGACGATGCGGGCAAGCGGCTGCGCCATGCGCAACGCATAGCGCGTTTTAAGGCCCTGCGACAATTCCGGCCGGCGCCGTTACCTGACGGGACGATCATCTGGCCGGATCGGGATCACCTGGCGGGATCGGGATACACCAGGCTGCGCCAGCCACCGCGATCGAATGGCGTCCACTTGCCTTCGGGCTGCGCCAGGCGATCGGCCACCGCGTAAACCACCGCGGGATGATGGCCCATGCCGCAATGGCTGCTTTCGACTTCGATATTCTCCGACTGCGTGGAGGGCGTTTCCATGCAGCCCTGCCAGGCGCAGATGCCGTCGGTGCGGCTGAAGATCGCCGTGGTCGGCACCGGCGGCGTTTGCGAAAGCGGCCCGCCGAACCGGACATCGTCATGGTCGTGGTCGGCGCTGTGGCCGCTGGCCAGCTCGTAGACGCGCCAGGCATTGGTCGCCCTCGGATCGCCCGCGAACGGGCTGCCGAGCGTGATCACCGCGCGGATCCGGTCCGGCATCATCTTGGCGAGCTGGCGCGCATAGAGACCGCCGAGGCTCCAGCCCACCAGGCTGATCTTGCGGCCATGGATGTCGCTGAGCTCGTGCACCAGGTCCACCATGGCATGCTGGACGCCCTCGCGCAGGCCAAGGTTGCGGCCCTGACGCCAGCCGCTGACGGCGTAGCCGCGGCTCTTCAGGAAGCTGCGCAGCGGGCGGGTCGAGCTGTCCGAAGCCACCAGTCCCGGCAGCACCAGCACCGGATGGCCGTCGCCCCTTGGCGCAAGGCTGAGCAGCGGCAAGGCGCCAAGAAACGCCCCGAGCTCGTGGATCGCCCGCCCCTCCAGGAACATCAGGGCTTTGGACGGCGGACGCAGCGTCTCGGCAGTGGCGGACATGCTGATTTCCTCTCGCGGCCGGCCTCGAGCGGGCGGCCAAATGGCTCAATTTGAAGACGCAAATCCCTGGCAATCGTTCCGCAGTGCAACAATCCCTGATCAGCCATGGCGCTGATTCCGTCATTCAAGCCGGGGACGGGCGAGAGGACAATAGGCGCCGACACTCAAAAGCGACCTGGCGGTCCAAAACCTAGAGCCACCGCAGCACCCATTCGATGCTGTAGAGCCCCAGCCCGGCCAGCCCGCCGATCAGCGACCCGTTGAAGCGGATGTATTGCAGGTCCCTGCCGATATTGATCTCGATCAGCGCAATCATTTGCCGCATGTCCCAGGATTTGACCTGGTCGGAGATGAAGCCGGACACACCGCTCTTCTGATCGGCGATGAAGCTGCCGAGCACCGCCACCAGGCCGCGGTTGATCTCGCCGCGCAGCTCGGCGTCGCCGGCCAGCGCCTCGCCGGCTTCCATGAACATCTTCGCCAGATGCTGCTGCAGCACCAGGCTCTCGCCGCTGGCGCTGCGTTCGATGTAACCGCGCGCGTTCGACCAGATGTTTCGCGCCAGGTCGGCGAGTTCGGGGCGCGCCAGCAGATCGCGCTTCAAGCCGTCGATCCGCTCGGCGTAGAGGCGGTCGCTGCCGAGCCGGTCCACGAACGACAGCACCATGCGGTCGAACTCGCCGCGAAACGGGTGCTGCGGATCGTCGCGGACCTCGGCCAAGAACGCGCTGGCGGAAGCGACGATCTTCTTCACCAGAAAAGTGTCGGTGCGATAGAGCTTGAGCAATGTCGGCAGTTCGTCGCGGATCTTGCCGCGGATCGCGGCGAGAGTTTCCGGCTCGGTCAGCGACTGATGCACCGCGCGCAGGATGTCGTCGAGCAGCCCCTGATGCCGGCCCTCGGCCACGAAAGCGCGCAGCGTGCCGGCGGCCAGCGGCGCGAGGTCGATCGACTGCAATTGAGTGGTGATGCGGCGGCTGATGAACATCATCAGTCCCGAGGTTTCCGTCGCCGTCAGCGCCTCGGGCAACAGCCGCAGGGCGAAGCGGGCGAGGTCGGTGCTGCGCTTGCGGTCGCGCAGCCAGTCGGCGATGAAGGAGCCGAAATCGATCTGGCGCAGCCGGGCATCGACCGGCGCGGCTTCCAGAAAATGCAGCTCGATGAATTCGCCGAGCTTGTCGGCGATGCGATGCTGATTGCCCTGGATGATCGCCGTGTGCGGGATCGGCAACCCCAGCGGCCTGCGGAACAGCGCCACCACCGCGTACCAGTCCGCCAGTCCGCCGATGGTCGCCGCCTCGGCAAAGGCCGCGACAAAGCCGAACACCGGATGCACGTGCAGCAGCATTTTCGCCGCGGCGAACAGCGCCAGCGTGCCGGCCAGCACCAGGGTAGCCAGCGCCTTGACGCGGCGCAGCTCGGCCGCGCGCGCGGCATCGCCTGGCGCCGCGAACGAAAATGTGCCGGGTGAGGTCATGACGTCCTTGTTGGCTGGCGGCGCCATCATAGCGCCCGGCGGCCGCCAGCGTCATCTTCAGGTGCGCAATGCGTAACGTGTCCCGGACGCGGTGCAGCGACTGTTCTGCGCTGCAGAGCCTGTCATCGGACGCGCATTCGCGCGACCCGTTGGCAGGGACCCAAATGTTCGACGGGGCCAATGGGCCCCGGATCAGCAGCGCATCACGCCGCAAGGGCGGCGCGCTGCACGGCATCCGGGGAACGCCGGCGTGCCTGAAAAAAGAAGGCCCGCATCACGCGGGCCTTGTCAGGATGGTCTGCGTCGGCGCATCCGAATGCGATCAGGCACTCTTGCTGTAGGACGCAACCTTGGAGAAGTTGTCCTGGGCGGTCCTGGCACCGTCGGCGACGAGCTTGCCGAGATATTCGGTGGTGGACTTGGCCCGCGACACCAACACTTCGCCGCGCGCACGGACCATATCGGACTGGATCTGGACCGCTTCGTTGAGCGACTTGGCGGATGCCAGTTTGTCGATGCCGGAGAAGAACGCCTCGACATCCTGATAAAGCGCCTGCTGGATATTGCGGCTGATCTTGGCGGCCTCGCTGACCGAATCGGCAACCGCGGTCTCGATCGCGGCAGTCACCTTCTCCGAGCCGGCATGAAGGTCGGCAGCGCGGTCCTTGGCAGTGGAGGCGGTGCGCTTGACGAAGTCACGGGCAGCCTCGGGAACTTCCAGGTTCTGGATGTTCTTGAGCGCTTCGGTGACGGGCGCGAAAGCTTCCTTGACGGAATTCAGCACTGAACTGGTTTCAGTTTCGGTAGTCATGGGGTCTCTCCATCCTCAGGTTTGAGCTATGGGCTCACCCCGTCCGGACTGGCCCGGGGCAAGCTCTATATGGCATGGTTAATGGTGCATCGCAACATTAATGGTGCGCTGCGATATCACGAATTCGTGATCGCTTATTCCGTAGGCGATAAGCCCAATTGGGGGGCTTCCGGTCAGGCCGGCGGCTGGACCGCCTCCGGCAGTCCATAGGCCTCCATCTGGGCCTGGAACTGCGCCACATTATGCGCCAGCACCACGATATCGTGCTTCTTGCCCGAGAGATCGCGGACGTGATCGTGCAGCAACGCTTCGGCCTTGAATCCAAGGCCTTCGAAAATCGCGATCGCGCCGGTCTGATCGACCGTCATCTGCACCAGCAGCTTTTCCAGCCCAATGCCCAGCGCCAGCGCGAAGGTTTCCTGCGACAGCGCCCGTCCGACGCCGAGACCGCGGACATCCTTCGACACCACCATGCGGATTTCGCCGACATGCGGCGACCATGACAGCCCATCGCGCACGATGGTCCCGCATCCGACCACCCTGCCCGACTTCACCACCAGCAGGCTGGTGATCGACCCGCGCTCGATCTCCTTGATCCAGGCGCCGAGCACTTTCGGTTCGCTGATATTGCGCGGCAGGAACAATAGGTCGTGCGGCGGAAGCTTTTGCGCGAAATCCAGCACCGCCGCCTCGTCGGCCGGCCCCATCATCCGGAACTCGATGTCGCCGGCTTCGGTAGCGACATGCAGCGGATAGCTGCGGATTTCGCTTGTGCTCATGTCGATCTCTCGCCCAGCCAGGAATCCAGTTTCGGCCACAGCCGCTTGATGGCATTGGCGCCGGCGACCAGGCTGACATGGCCGCCCTTCAGCATGATCTCCTGCTTGTCGGATGAACCGATCTTCTGGATCAATGGCTTGGCGGCGTCATAGGGAACGATGTGATCGTGCTCGGCGACCGCGTGCAGCACCGGTGCGGTGATCCTGGAAATGTCGGCGCGCCTGCCGCCGACCGACATCGCATCATTGTAGAGCTTGTTGTCCCACATCAGGTCCCTGGTGATCTGGCGGAAATATTCACCGGCCAGCGGCAGCGTGTCGGTCGCCCAGCGGTCGAACATCCGATAGGATTTGACATATTCGTCGTTCCAGATGTTTTCCCACAACTGCACCTGGCTGGCGACCCGCGATGCCGGCCGCAACATCTCGAACGACGACAGGATCATCTCGGGCGGAACGTTGCCGACGCTGTCGACCAGCCGGTCGACGTCGAAATAGCGGCGGTCGGCAAAATTCTGGAACAGCTTCATTTCGCGGAAATCCACCGGAGTGGTGAAGCAGATCAGGTTCTTCAGCGGCCCGTCGGCGAAGATCGAGCCATACAGCAGCGACAGCACGCCGCCGAAACAGTAGCCGATCAAAGTGACGTCGGTCTCGCCGCAATCGCGCTGCACCTGGCCGATGCAGTCGGGAATGAAATCGAGGACGTAGTCCTCCATCCGCAGCGATTTTTCCTCCGGCTTCGGTGCGCTCCAGTCCAGCATGTAGACGTCGTAGCCGCGCTGCAGCAGAAACTCGATGAAACTCTGGCCGGGCACCAGGTCCAGGATATAGCCTCGGTTGGTGGTCGCCATCACGATCAGGACCGGCACCCGGTAGATCTCGTCTGCGACCGGCCGGTAGTGATAGAGATTCATGGTGCCGCGGGCGTGCAGGATATCCTTCGCGGTCGATCCCAGCGACGGGCCGGAGCTGGCGATATATTCGACCCCCTTGATGCTGCGCTGGATCGCGCGCTGCACTTCGGATTGAATCCGGTCCGGGATCGAAAGCAGATCCAGGCCCGCGGCGGCGTTCATTTGGGCTCTCCGCCCGCGACCGGCGGGCGCCTGGTGCGCGGCGGCCGCGGCGCGCCCGCCGAACCGCCCCGTGGCGCGCCGGAATCATGCTGCAGCTGGTGCAGCAGTGCCTTGATCTCGCCGAGCTGTCCTTCGATCGCCTGCAGCCGCTCGGCCATGCCGACCATCTGCGCCCGGCTCGGCAGGTTCATGCCGACCAGATATTTCTCCATCATCTCGCCGAGCTGCTTTTGCGCGCCCGCGGTGACCCCGCCGACCTGATTGACGGCCTTGCTGAATTCCGGCGACGCCATCGCCTGATTGGCGAAGGCGTTGAATCCCTTCTCCATCTCGCCGATCATGTTCTGCCACATCGCGACCGGATCGTTGCTCTTGTCTGCCATGGATGTCCTCCGGCATGATCGCAGCGCAGTCCCGCTGATTTTCCAATCATACCACACCGTTGCGAAGGGGCGGTCAACATCACAGGCGAATTGCCGGCGACTGTCGCCGGCAGCCCTTCTGCAGTGCGGGAAACCGTGTCATAGAACATCGCAATACCATTCCAGGGGGATAGCCAAGGTGACGTCTCTGACCCATCAGCCGCCGCAGCTCGCCCGCGCCAACGGCATCGAGCTTTGTTACGAGATTTTCGGCGCGCCCGACGCCGAGCCGATGCTGCTGATCATGGGACTGGGCGCCCAGATGATCCAGTGGGACGACGATTTCTGCATCCAGCTCGCGGCGCGCGGATTTCGCGTCATCCGTTTCGACAATCGCGACATCGGCAAATCCTCACGGCTGAGCGGTGGCAAGCGGCTGACCGCGGTCGAACTGCTCAAGCTGCGCTTCCTGAAGATCCCGGTCGCAGCGCCCTATACGCTGCATGACATGGCCAAGGACGTGACCGGCCTGATGGACGCGCTCGGCATCGCCTCGGCGCATCTGGTCGGCGCCTCGATGGGCGGCATGATCGCCCAGGAGATCGCGATCTCGTTCCCGCAGCGGGTGCGCTCGCTGACCTCGATCATGTCGACGACGGGCAACCCCAAACTGCCGTCGCCGAGCCGCGAGGCCATCGCGGTGCTGATGGCGCCGCCGCCGGCCACCAAGGAGGAATATTTCGTGCGCTTTGCCCAGACCTGGAAGGTGCTGCGCGCCGGCAGCTTCCCGCAGGACGAGGCGCTGGACCGCTCCCGCGCCGAACGAACCTTTGAACGCGGCCTCAACCCGGCCGGGGTGGCGCGGCAGCTCCGCGCCGTTCTGGCTTCCGGCAGCCGCAAGGAGCGGCTGGGATCGGTCAAGGCGCCGACCCTGGTAATTCACGGCACGGTCGATCCGCTGGTGCGCCCCGAGGGCGGCAAGGACACCGCGGCCTCGATCCCCGGCGCCAAACTGCTGATGATCGAAGGCATGGGTCACGCGTTGCCGGTCCCGATGTGGCCTGAGATCATCGACGCCATCGACCAACACGCGCACGCGGCCGCCGCCAAGGCGCGGCATTAGCTCGACGGAGAAATTCCGGCTGCGGCCAAGGCCAGGCCACAGCCGCCAAATCCAGGCCGGCAACAAAGGGAGAGGACCATGAAGCTGGAAGGCGGATGCTATTGCGGCGAATTGCGCTATGTGGCCGAGGGCGACCCGATGATGAAGGCGCAATGCCATTGCCGCGAATGCCAGTATATCAGCGGCGGCGCGCCGAACGTGTTCCTGGCGATGCCGATCGGCGGCTTCAGCTACTCCAGGGGAATACCGAAGAAGTTTTCGCGCAGCGACCTCGAACGCCCGGTGACGCGGGAATTCTGCGCCGAATGCGGCACCCATGTCGTGACACGGCCGCCGGGCCTCCCCGCGGTGGTGCTGAAGGTCGGCACCCTCGACGATCCCGGCCTGTTCGGCAGCCCGCAGATGGCGATCTACACCATCGACAAGCAGCCCTTCCACCAGATCCCGGAAGGCTTGCCGAGCTTCGAGCGATTGCCGCAACGCCGGTAGTCGCAATCTAAAGCGGGCGCTTCCGTTCCTTCCCCATGCGGACTCGCCTGGAGAAGGCGGCCGCGTCAGCCGCCGGCCCAGACATCGAGCACATAGCGGTTTTTGGCGCCGAGTTCGTCGATCCAGCGCTGCGCGGCATCGGCCGCCGCGCCGCTGCGTTGGCGATAGATCGCCACCAGCGCTGCCTTGACGTCCGGCTCCATCCTGGAGCCGTCGCCGCAGACATAGATGATCGCGCCGGCTTCGATCAGGTCCCAGACCCGATTCTGCTGCGCCTTGATCAGATCCTGCACATAGGTCTTGGGGCCGTCGCCGCGCGAGAACGCGGTATGCAGTTCGACGATGCCCGCGCCGGCGAACGCCTTCAATTCGTCGGCGTAGAGATAGTCCTGATCGGGATGCCGGCAGCCGAAAAACAGCATCGCCGGACCGAGGCTGGAGCCGCCCGCCTTCAGCGCCGAGCGCTGCTGCAGGAAGCCGCGGAACGGCGCCAGACCGGTTCCCGGTCCGACCATCACGATCGGCACGGAAGCGTCGTCGGGCAGGCGGAACCCGGCCTTGGTCTCGCGCACGGTGGCCTGGATGGTCTCGCCGGCACGGCGGCCGGCGAGGTAGTTCGAGCAAATGCCCTTGTAGACGCCGCGCCCCGAACTTGCCGGGCCCTCGACCACGGCGACGGTGACGCTGCAGCGCGAAGCATCGCTCGCCGGCGACGACGAGATCGAATAATAGCGCGGCGCCAGCAGCGACAGCATTTCGAGATAGGCATGCAATGGCAATTCGCAGGCCGGATATTCCTCCAGCAGGTCGAACACCGATTTTCGCCTGCCGAGGATATCGGCGCGATAGCGTTCGGTTGCGGCGGCATCGTCGCCGACATAGGCCGCCAGTTTCGGCCTGGTCACCGGACAGCTCGTGTGTTCCGACATCACCTGGATCTGCTTGCGGGTGGCGACCTGCTGCAGCTCGACGAAGTCGCTCAACAGCCGCCCGACCGATACCGCGTCGCCGACCGGCAATTGCGCGCGGCGGCCTTCGGCGACCTGCAGGCGGATCTGGTCGGCGGGCAGAAACCCGAAGCGGCGCGCCACCGCGTCGACCAGCGCCGGATCGTTGCGCGGCACCACGCTGAGATGATCGCCGACCCGGTAGCCGATGCCGGCAGGCAGCGCCACCTCGATGTGCCGGGTCGAGCGGTCGGAGGGAGACGGGCCAGCCCTGTTTTGCAATTCCCTGTTGACCAGCACCTTCATCGGCGCGACCCCGCCGAGGGCTGCCATCGCATTGACTGCAGAGGGCGCGACCGGCTCGATCCGGTATAGCGGTTCGTCGTCGGCGCTGCGGCTGAAAGCCGAATCGATGCCGAATTCGCGGGTTGCGACCGGCGCCAGCCTGGCGAACCAGTTCTCGAACTGGCCGTCGAGATCGCTGCGCGCATCGCCTTCGCCGCGCGCATACACGCTGCGGCCGCCATGCGCCGCCAACTGCTCGTCGATCAGGCGCGGAATCGACTGGTAGGTCGCGGCCCAGTCGCTGTTGCCGCAGCCGAACACCGCGTAGCGCAGCCTGGTGAAGGCATCGCTCGGCAGGTCGCTGCCGAGCCATTTGACGAAGCGCGCGGCGTTGTCGGGCGGGGCGCCGTTATACGAGGCGCAGAAGATCAGCACGCCGCCCTGCTCCGGCAGCTTGCCTGCGAAATCGTCGAGCGGCGCCAGCCTCGTGGCAAAGCCGTTGAGCTCGGCGAGATCCGCGACCCGGGTGGCGAGCTCTTCGGCGGTGCCGAGATTCGAGCCGTACAGCACCAGCAGCGGCGTGTTGTGTCCGGGACGGGCCCGCGCCCGCGGCGCGGCCGCGGCGGTCGATGCCGCCGCGACGGCCTCGCTCCCTCCATGGGCGCCACGGTCCTTCTCGCTGCGCGGCCGCACCTTGATCCTGAAGCCGTCGGGCTTGATGGTCAGCGTCTCCTTCAGCACCATCTGGTAGCGGTTGACGTCGATCAGCTTGAAGCGCTGCAGGATCATGCCGATCGCAAGCGCCGCCTCGTGCATGGCAAAGCCGCGGCCGATGCAGGCGCGCTGGCCGTTCCCGAACGGCTTCCAGGCGTTGATCGGGCGCGCCGCCTCGGCCTCGCGGCTGAAATTCTCAGGGTCGAAGGCGTCCGGGTTGGGTCCCCACACGCTGGGGTCGCGATGCAGCGCCAGCACCAGCACGGTGATGAAGGTGTTCTTCTTGAGCCTGTATTTGCCGCCGATGGTCTCGTCCTGCAGCGGCGCGATGCCGTAGGCCGGCGCCGGCGGCCACAGCCGCAGCGCTTCCTTCAGGATCTGCGTGATGTAGGTGAGCTGGGTGACCTGCTGATAGGTCGGCCTGGCGTCGAGATCCGGCCCGAGCACGCGGTCGACCTCCGCATAGGCTTTCTTGAGAATGTCCGGATGCTTGAGCAGCGCATACAGCGTGCACGACAGCAGGCCGCTGGTGGTCTCGTGTCCGGCGATCAGGAAGGTATTGATCTGGTAGCGGATGTTGACGTCGTCCAGCTGCTCGCCGGTCAAGCGGTCGACCCCGGTCATCATGGCGCCGAGCATGTCCTTTTTGTCTTCGGCGGCCGCGGCGTTCTTGCGGCGTTCGGCCACGATCTCGTCGACCATTTTGTTCATGAAGGCGACATCGCGGGCGAGATTGCGCCGGCGTTTCTGCATCCACAGGTTTTCCATCGGCAGGCCGCGGATCATCATGATGGTCTCGAGCGAGCGCACCAGCGACTCGACGAACGGATGATAATCGCGGCGATAGAACGAATTGAAACGGTAGTCGAAACCGCACAATCCGATAGTGTCGAGCGTCAGCGCGGTCATGTCGTGAACGACGTCGATTTCCTCGTCGCCGTTGAGCCGCTGCCACTTCTTGACCAGCTGGTCGGCGATGTCGACCATGCTCGGGTGGTAGGACTGCATGGCGCGGTTGCCGAACGGCTGCAGCAGGATGTTGTGCGCCTTGCTCCAGTTCGGCTCGGAGGTGTCGGCGGTGAACAGGCCGTCGCCGGCAACCGCGCGCACCCGGCGCAGCGGTCCGCGCACCGCCTTGTCGAACCGCTTCTCGTCGCTCAGTTCCTCGACCAGATCGTGGCCGGAGACGATGACGATCGGCGCCCCCATCATGTCGAGCCAGAAGATCGGCCCGAGCTCCCTGGCCAGCCGGGCCAGATTCTGCACCGGCGCGGTCGAATCCAGCAGCAGCATGTTGCCGACCACCGGTTTGGCCGGCGGCTGCGGGATCGGACTCAGTCGGTTGGTGGTCGCCATCGCGGTAGTTTCCCCTTCTGAATGTCGCATGCCCCGGACGCTGCGCAGCGCGATGTGCAGCTGAGCCGGGGCCCACGCCACGAGCACGCTCGCATTACGGGTCCGGTTCCGCCAACGGCTCGCGCGAATGCGCGCCCGACGACAGGCTCAGCAGCGTGAAGAACGCTGCACCGCCCGGGACACGATATCTATCTAGCCAAACCGCCTTCTGCGCCATTCGATCAGCTCTGGCGCTGACCTCCTCCGGCTTTTCCTGCTGGGTCCAGTGGCCGCTGCCGCGAACCAGGTATTTCTCGAGATCGGGAATCAGCTTTTCCATGCCGTCGGCCGAGGACGGCGGCAGCACGTGGTCGTTTTCGGCCATGATCATCAGCGACGGTACCCGCACCGTGTGATCGATTCCGGCCGAGCGCTGCCAGTTGCGCGACATGTTGCGATACCAGTTGATGCCGCCGGTGAAGCCGGATCTGGTGAAGGTATCGACGAACACCTGCTTTTCCTCCGGCGACAGGATCGGCGTGCGCGGATCGTGCCTGGCGTCGTAACCGGCGATCATCTGGGGAAAGGCCAGGTTGAGCCGCGGGGAAGCACCGACGCCGGCGACCGGCGCGTCCGCCGCTGCGCTGTCGCTGCGCGGCACCGGCTTGCGCATGAAGACGTCGAAGGTCTGTTCGACCCGGCCGTCGAAGATCTTGTCGGGGCCATGCGCCGGATCCTGAAACTGCACGATGTACATGTGCTCGCCGAAGCGGGCGCGCAGCAGTTCGATCGGATCGGCCGAGGGGCGGGCGGTATGCGGCGTATTGATCCCGACCACGCCGGCGACGCGACCCGGATGCCGCAGCGGCATCTGCCAGACCACGAACCCGCCCCAGTCGTGGCCGACAAAGACCGCCTTGTCGATTCCGAGATGGTCGAGCAGGCCGACCAGATCCCCGGTGAGGTGCTCGATGTCATAGGCCTCGACGGCGTCGGGCCGGTCGGTGGCGCCATAGCCGCGCTGATCCGGCGCAATCACCCGGATGCCGGCGGCAGCCAGCGCCTTGATCTGGTGGCGCCACGAAAATGCGATCTCCGGCCAGCCGTGGCAGAGAACCAGAGGCGGCGCGTCGGTGGTCGGGCCGGCCTGGTAATAGCCCATGCGAATGCCGTTGGTCCGGGCGAACTCAAGCTGCGGCATTTCGATCATCGTCGATCTCTCATGTGTGTCTTGGAGGATTTTGCGGGATGATGCCTGACTAGCTGGCCGCGCTCTTCAGATCGGCCGGCGGCGCGTAGGCAGCCTCCAGGCTTGCGAATTCCGCCGGCAGCATGTCGCAGAGCAGCTGGACATGGGGAATGATATTGGCGCCGGCGATGAAGCCGAAATCCAGCTGGTCGCGGTAGCTCTGCACGGTGATGTTGAGCGCAAGGCCGTGGGTCGAAATCGACACCGGGAAGATATGCAGCAGCTCGGCGCCCGCCGCATACAGCGTCTGCCGCGGCCCGGGCACGTTGGACACGGTGATATTGGCGGCCGGCGGCAGTACGTCCGACAGGTTCGAGCGGCTGTACAGCAGCGCCAGGATCTGCACCAGGATCGGCGCCCCCAGCATCGACAGGTTGGAGACCTGCGGCATCAGGGCCCGCAGCGGATGCGACATCTCCTTGGACTTGGTGGATTGCGCGATGATGGCTTGCAGCCGCGCCCTGGGATCCTCGATGTTGGTCGCGATCGAGCAGATCATGCCGAACACCTGGTTGTTGGCGTCGGTGTTGCCTTCCTCGCGCAGCGAGATCGGCACCGCGGCGGTCAGCGATTTCGCCGGCAGCGCGCCGCGCTCCACAAGATAGCGCCTGACCACGCCGCTGGAGATCGCCAGCACCACGTCGTTGAGCTTGCCGCCGGCCTGCTTGGCCAGCGCCTTGGCCCGGGAGAGCGGGATCGAAACTCCGGCAAAGCTGCGCTCCGACGAGATCGATTTGTTCAGGATGGTCGGCGGCGACACCATGCCGGCGATGCTGTCGCGCGATTTCGGGTCGGAAATCTTTCCCATCACGTCGGAGACGCTCTTCAGCATGGTGGGAACGCTGCCGGCGAATTTCACCGCGGCCTCGATCTGGAACATCGCATTGTCGAACAGGATCGAGCCGAGATCGCTCTTGCCGGAGCGCGGCAGATCGATGCTTTTCGCGGCCGCCTGGGCATTGAACGGCTGGGTCCACAATTGCTGATAGGAATCGACCAGATTGGCGGCGATGTCGCGCGGCTCCTGCCCGACCTTGGCCCGCGCCGTGGGCGGCTCGACCTTCCGCGGCTGCGGCGTCACGTCGTAGATCATGTTGGTGAGAGCGGCGCCGGCGCCGCCGTCGATGCAGGCATGATGCATCTTGGAATAGAGCCCGATCTCGTTGTCCTTCATGCCTTCGAACACGTAGAACTCCCAGAGCGGGCGGGCGCGATTGAGCAGCTTGGCATGCATCCAGCCGACGATGCGCTCCAGCGTGGCGCGATCATGCGGCGCCGGCAGGCTGCCCCGGAAGATATGGCGGTCGATGTCGAACTGGTCGTCCTCGACCCAGGAGGGGTGGTCGATGTCGAGCGGCGCCTTTTCCAGCCGCGCCTTCAGGATCGGCGCCACATGCAGCCGCGCGGCGATCATCGCCTTGAAGTCCTCGAAGAAGTCGCCCTTGTAGTCCTCGGGCAGCCGGAAAATCGCCATGCTGCCGACATGCATCGGCATTTCCGGCGTCTCGAGGTACAGAAACGACGCGTCCATCGAGGACAGCTTCTTGGCGTCAGCCATATCTTCCTCCCAATGACAGCTCACGCGGCGCCTTGGCGGCGCTTCTGCGTTCAGGCGGATTGTGCATTTTCCGGAGCGGCATATGCAATGGCAAAGGGCCCGGATCGGTCAAATTGGCTGAATTGACCCTCGGGTTGGGCCAACCGATCCGCGACCGCCCACAGCGCGGCGGCATTCACGCCCAGCCCGACATGGCTGGCGAGGTGGATCTCGATATTTTCGGCGGTATCGGAGGGTCGCAACAGGCAGGTTTGCCAGTTCACGATGCCGTCGCTGCGCGAATAGATCGAGGTGGTCGGCACCGGCAAATCGCCGGCTATTGCCTGGCGGAGCTGGGAATGGTCCCCGGCCGCCTCGCCCGACATCGCCTCGTATAGCCGCGTTGCGTTGGTCGCCCTGACGTCGCCGGCGAACGGACTGCCCAGCGTCACCACATATCGGACCATGTCGGGCGCCTGCAGCGCCAGATCGCGTGCATAGACGCCACCGAGGCTCCAGCCGACGAGGCTGACCTTGCGGCCGGTGGCGGCGTGGATCTCGCCGAGCCGATCGCGCAGCGCGGCCCGCATCCGCGAAACGCCGCCGATATTGCGGCCCATCTTCCAGGCATGGCTAAGGTATCCGAGTTCGTTCAGATAGCGCCGCATCGGCAACATCGACAGGTCGCTGGCGAGGAAGCCCGGCAGCGCCAATACCGGGTGGCCGTCGCCGCGTGGCGCGCGCAGCAACAGCGGCGACAGCAGCAGGCTGGTGTTGAATTCGAAGATCCCCCTCACCTCGGCCAGCATCAGGCCGAGGCCGGGCGCCCGAAGCTTGCCGGGCACCGGCGGCGGGCCGCGGTCCATCGCCATTATTTCTTCTTGTCACTGGCGCGCACGCCACCGAGGCCGGCCATGGTCGCGAACATCTCGCCGAACCGCTCGGCGATCTTCGGATCGAAGGTGAACCAGCTCTGCATCAGCGCTTCCGGCGAAACCTTCTCGATATTGGTCATCATCTGCTGCTGCAGTCTTTCCATCACCGCCGTCTGCATCGGCTGCACGTCCGGCAGCCCGAAGAACTGCCGGGCTTCCAGCGGCGTGCAGTCTATTTCAACATTTACCTTCATGTCGGCTCCTGACCGCGTTTGACAGCCGAGTATCGCCGCGAGTGGCCACACGACGCAAGCGACCTTAGTCGAGCCGGTGAGCGGTCCGCGGCTGCCGCGCTGCACCAGCGCGGCAACGCTCAGCCGAACCGCTCCACCGCAAACGGCCTGGTATCGGCGAACGGCGTCTCGCCGGTCATCATCTCCGCCAGCAGACGCCCGGTCACCGGGCCCAGCGTCAGGCCGTGGTGCTGGTGTCCGAAATCGAACCACAGCCCGGCATGGCGCGGCGCCGGGCCGATCACCGGCAGCATGTCGGGCAGACACGGCCGCGCCCCGAGCCAGGGCCTTGCATCGAGGGCGTCGCCGAGCGGAAACAGCGCCCGCGCCCGCGGCAGCGCCCGCTGCAGCTGGACCGGCGTCGGCGGCGCATCGCGGCGGGCGAACTCCACCCCGGTGGTCAGGCGAATACCGCGGTTCATCGGCGCCAGCAGGTAACCCTGGTCCGAATCGAGCACCGGATGATGCAGCACGGCATTGCCGCGCGGCGCCAGATGCAGATGGTAGCCGCGCTTGACACCAAGCGGGATGGCATATCCGAGCGGACCGAACACCAGATCGGACCACGGTCCCAGCGCCACCACGGCTTCGCGCCCGACCGCCGCGCCAGCGGGGCCGCCGACACGCCATCCGCCGCCGGCCGCCACGAGCGTTCGCGCGTCGCCGACGATAGAGCGTCCGCCCTTGCGCTGGAACAGCGTCGCATAGGCTTTGACCAGGCCGCCCGGATCAGGCACGAATCCGGGCGCGGTAAAATGTATTCCACCGGCGAACGCCCCGGTCAGATTCGGCTCGCGCGCCGCGATCGCCTTGTCATCAAGCACGAGACCTTCGACGCCATACTGGCTGGCCCGCTCGAAATCGCGCACCGCGCCGGCCAGCGTCGCGTCGGAACGAAACAGCTTGATCCACCCGGTCCGCCGCAGCAGGTCCGGCACTTCGGCCTCCGCCACCAGCGCTGCATGCTCGACCAGGCTGCGCTGGATCAGGGGCAACGCGGCCATCGCGCTGTGCAGCGCCCGCTCCGGCGAAGAGGCCAGATAATAGCGCACCAGCCATGGCAGAAAGCCTGCCAGATCGGACAGGCGATAGCGCACTTGCGGAGCGCGGTTGGTCGCGTAGTGCAGGATCTGGGCAAGATCGCGCGGAAACATATAGGGAAAGACCGAGGCGCTCTCGATCAGTCCGGCATTGCCGAAACTGGTGCCTTCGCCCGCGAGCGGGTGCCGGTCGACCAGGATCACGTCGCGTCCGCGCTGCTGCAGGTGCAGGGCGGCGGCGACGCCGACCATGCCTGCGCCCAACACGAGAACGTCGGCCTTGAGTTCCGCCATCCGGCGCTCCGTTCAATGTCGGCCTACGCGCACCGCCCACAGCCAGACCACGTATTGCGGCGGCGCGTGCAAACCGGCTTGGCTTTCGGGAAAGCGCTTGCTTGGCGGCCAAACTCTGGCAACATGGATGGCCAATAGCCGTCGCTATTGCAGAAATCAACAATACGCCGTCGCGGAGAACGTGAAAATATGTCGGGACGTCAAACCTTGCTGGCTGCGACCATCGTCTCCATTGTCTCGATCGTTTCTCTTGCGACAAGCCCGGCATCGGCCCAGACCCTGCGCTACGCCAACCAGGGCGACCTCAAATCGCTCGATCCCTATACGCTGCGGGAAAGCACCACCATCGCCCATCACGGCCATGTCTATGAGGGCCTCACCGCCCGCGACAAGGATCTCAAGATCATCCCGGCGCTCGCCGAGAGCTGGGAAACCCCGGAGCCGACACGGTGGCGCTTCCACCTGCGCCACAACGTCAAGTTCCACAACGGCGACCCCTTCACCGCCGACGACGTGGTGTTTTCCGCCGATCGCGTCCGGGCCAAGGGCTCCGACTTTCAATCACTCGTTCCAGCCGACGCCAAGGTGGTGAAGATCGACGACTATACCGTCGATTTCCAGCTCGCCACCCCCAATCCCATTCTCATTGCGCAATGGGACGCGTGGTACATCATGGACAAGAAATGGGCCGAGGCAAACGACGCCGTCGCGCCCACACCCGTTTCCGCGACCACCCCGAGCTATGCCTCGCTGCACGAAAACGGCACCGGCCCCTTCACGATCGAAAGCCACCAGCCCGGCGTCAAGACCGTGTTCAAGGCCAATCCGAACTGGTGGCGCAAGCCCGAGCATAATCTGAAGGAAATCATCTTTACGCCGATCAGCTCCGAAGCCACCCGCGTCGCGGCGCTGTTGTCCGGCGAGGTCGACGTCATCGAGCCGGTTCCGATCCAGGATATCGCCAGGGTGAATGCCAGCGCCAACGCCAAGGTGCTGACCGGCCCGGAATTGCGCACCATCTTTCTCGGCATGGACCAGATCCGCGACGAATTGCTGTACTCCAACGTCAAGGGCAAGAACCCGTTCAAGGATGTCCGCGTTCGCGAGGCCTTTTTCAAGGCGATCGACATCGAGCTGATCAAAACCCGGGTGATGCGCGGGCTTTCGACCCCCTCGGCGCTGATGATCGCGCCGCAGCTGTTTGCACTCTCCAAGGATTTTACCCGCCCGAAATTCGATCCCGACGGCGCCAAGAAGCTGCTGACCGAGGCCGGCTATCCCGACGGATTCGAGGTCGGCATGGATTGTCCGAATGACCGCTACGTCAACGACGCCGCGATCTGCCAGGCGATCGTGGGCATGCTGGCCCGCATCGGCGTCAAGGTGGACCTGCTGGCTCAGCCCAAGGCGCAGTATTTCGCCAAGATCCTGAAGTCCGGCAACTTCAGCAGTTCGTTCTATCTGCTGGGCTGGACGCCGGCGACGCTGGATTCGCACAACGTCATGTTCGACATCATGGGCTGCCGCGACGATCCGGCGTCCGGACGCGGCAGCACCAACGTCAGCGGCTACTGCAACAAGGAGTTTGACGCCATCACCGACAAGGTGCTGCAGGAGTCCGATCCCACCAAGCGCGACCTCCTGATCAAGCAGGGCTTCGAGATCGCCGCCAAGGATTTTGCCTATATCCCGCTGCACCAGCAGGCGTTGGCCTGGGGCGTCTCCAACAAGGTGAAATTGACGCAACGTCCCGACAATCAGGTGCTGCTCTACTGGGCGACCAAACAGGAATAGGACGGCTTCGCTACCCGGTCCCGGCGGCGTCGCGCTCCCGGGACCTTGCATTTCAGACGGCTGACAAGCCAGACCCAACAGCAGTGAAAGGACCTCATGCTCGCTTTCACGCTTAGCCGGGCGATGCAGGCCATCGGCGTCATGATTGCGGTGGGGATCATCTCGTTTTCGATGTTCCGCTACGCCGGCGACCCGGTCAACCAGATCGTCGCGCTGGACGCCTCGCCCGCCGAACGCGCCGCGATCCGCCAATCGCTCGGCCTCGACGATCCGGTGCCGCTGCAATTCGCGCGCTATTTCGGCAATGCCGTACGCTTCAAGTTCGGCGTCTCCTACCAGTTTCGCGAACCGGTGGCCGAACTCCTGAAGGAACGGATGCCGGCCACGCTGGAGCTTGCGGTCTGCGCGACGATTTTCGCGACGGTGTTCGGCATCCTGATGGGGGTCTATTCGGCGCTGAAACGCGACACCTGGCTGGCCAAGATCTTCCAGGCGGTGTCGCTGATCGGAATCTCGCTGCCAACCTTCCTGATCGGCATTCTCCTGATCTATCTGTTCGCGGTGGTACTGGGCTGGCTGCCGTCGTTCGGCCGCGGCGATGTGGTGCGGATCGGCTGGTGGACCACCGGGCTGCTCACGGTCTCCGGCCTCAAGGCCCTGATCCTGCCGTCGATCACGCTCGGCCTGTTCCAGATGACCCTCATCATGCGGCTGGTGCGGGCCGAGATGCTCGAGGTGCTGCGTACCGACTATATTCGCTTCGCGCGGGCGCGCGGATTGACCACGCGGGCGATCCATTTCGGCCACGCGCTGAAAAATACCCTGGTTCCGGTCATTACCGTCGCCGGCCTGCAGTTTGGCTCGGTAATTGCATTCGCGATCATCACCGAGACCGTGTTCCAATGGCCGGGCATGGGATTGCTGTTCGTGCAGGCGGTGCAAAACGTCGATATTCCGATCATGGCGGCCTACCTGCTGATGGTCTCCCTGATCTTCGTCACCATCAACCTCGTGGTCGACATTCTCTACACGGTAGTCGATCCGCGGCTGCGTTCCAGCATCAGCCGTCCGGCCTGAACCCCGGGATATCCGCATGTCCGACGCCGCCCTCCCGCATCCAGCCGAACCAGGCGCGCCGCGCCCGCAGTTGCGGCCGGTCGGCTGGTTCGGCCGCGCCATCGACAGCGACGTGTTCTATTCCTTCCGGCGCTCCAGGGTCACGATGATCGCGGCCGCGATCACGGTGCTGTTTTTCCTGCTCGCGATCTTTGCCCCGGTGCTGGCGGTGCAGAACCCGTTCGATCCGGCACAGCTGCAACTGCTGAATTCGCGGATCGCGCCGCTGTGGACCGCCGACGGCCAGATCCCTTTCCTGCTCGGCACCGACGAGCAGGGCCGCGACGTGTTTTCGGCGATTCTCTACGGCCTGCGCATTTCGCTCGCGGTCGGCGTGCTCGGCGTGGCGTTTTCCGGCACGCTCGGCATCATCCTCGGCCTGATCGCCGGTTACGTCGGCGGCGCAGTCGACAGCCTGATCATGCGGATTGCCGACGTGCAGCTGACCTTCCCGGCGATCCTGATCGCGCTTTTGGTCAACGGCGTGGCCAAGTCGGTATTCGGCAATCGCCTCGACGCCGTGAGCACGCTGGCGGTGCTGGTGTTCGCCATCGGGCTGAGCTTCTGGGTGCAATACGCCCGTACCGTGCGCGGCTCGGTGATGGTGGAGAAGAGCAAGGATTATGTGGCCGCGGCGCAGCTGATCGGCCTTCCCACCCCCGTGATCATGCTGCGTCACGTGCTGCCGAATGCGATGGGGCCGATCCTGGTGATCGCCACCATCAATCTGGCGCTCGCGATCATCACCGAAGCGACGCTGTCGTTTCTCGGCTCCGGCATGCCCGATACCATGCCGTCGCTCGGCACCCTGATCCGGATCGGCAACAACTACCTGTTTTCCGGCGAGTGGTGGATCGTCGCCTTTCCGGGCCTCGCGCTCGCCGCGGTGATCCTGTCCATCAACCTGCTCGGCGACTGGCTGCGCGACGCCCTCAATCCGAAGCTGCGATGAGAAGCGTGGCACCCCAGGGAACCCGCATCGCATGACCGACCCCGTTCTCTCGGTGCGCAATCTGAAGGTCGAGTTCGCCACCCGCCGCAGCATGCTGCGCGCCATCGACGGCATCTCCTTCGATATCGCCAAGGGCGAAGTGCTGGGCGTGGTCGGCAAATCCGGCGCCGGAAAATCCGTCACCGGCCTGGCGGTGATCGGCCTGATCGATCCGCCCGGCCGCATCGCCGGCGGTGAAATTCATCTGTCCGGCATGCGGATCGACAATCTGCCGCCGGAGGAACTGCGCCGGGTCCGCGGCAAGCGGATCGGCATGATCTTTCAGGACCCGCTCACCAGCCTCAATCCGCTGTACCGGATCGGCGACCAGCTGGTGGAGACCATCAGAACCCACGCCAGCATCTCGCAGACGGCCGCGCGCAGGCGGGCCATCGATCTGCTCGCCGAGGTCGGGATTCCCGCACCCGACAAGCGCATCGACGGCTATCCGCACGAATTCTCCGGCGGCATGCGCCAGCGCGTGGTGATCGCGCTGGCGATCTGCGCCGGACCGGAACTGATCATCGCCGACGAACCGACGACCGCGCTCGACGTCTCCGTGCAGGCGCAGATCATCGCGCTGATCAAGCGGCTCGGGCGCGACCACGGCACCGCCGTCATGCTGGTGACCCACGACATGGGCGTGATCGCCGAAACCTCGGACCGTGTCGCGGTGATGTATTCCGGCCGGATCGCCGAAATCGGACCGGTGCAGGACGTCGTGCGCAACCCGCTGCATCCCTATGCCAAGGGGTTGATGGGCGCGATTCCGACGCTGGCCGGCGACGCCACCAAGCGTCTGGTCCAGATCCCGGGCGCGATGCCGCGGCTCTCGGCGATCCCGCCGGGCTGCTCGTTCAACCCGCGCTGCGCCATGGCCTTCGAGCGCTGCCGGATCGAGCGGCCGGAGCCGATCAGGCGCGGCAGCCAGGCCGTGGCCTGCCATCTCTATGACGCCGCCAGCCGGGAAACCGCGGCATGACCACGGCGCCCTTCATCGACGTCAGGAATCTGCGCCGCGTTTTCGATGTGTCGAAGCCGTGGCTGAACCGGATGCTGGAAGGCGGCCATCTGGAATTCCTCAAGGCGGTCGACGGCGTCAGCTTCGACATCGCCAAAGGCGAGACCTTCGCGCTGGTCGGCGAGTCCGGTTCCGGAAAGACCACCGTGGCGCGCATGGTGGTCGGGCTGTTGCCGCCGAGTTCCGGCGAAGTGGTGATCGACGGGATCTCGATGAGCGACGCCAGGCAGTCGCAGGCGCGACAAAAGCTGCGCCGCCGCATCCAGATGATTTTCCAGGACCCCTATGCGAGCCTCAACCCGCGCTTTCGGGTCGATGCCATCATCGCCGAGCCGATCCGCGCCTTCGATCTGATCCAGGGGGAGCGCAACATTCGGGGCCGGGTCGGCGAATTGTTGAATCTGGTCGGCCTGCACGCCGACGACGGGGCCAAGTTTCCGCACGAGTTTTCCGGCGGGCAGCGGCAAAGGATTGCGATCGCGCGGGTGCTGGCGTCCGAAGCCGAGTTCATCGTCTGCGACGAGCCGACTTCGGCGCTCGACGTCTCGGTGCAGGCGCAGATCCTGAACCTGATGCGCGACCTGCAGGACAAGTTCGGCCTCACCTATCTGTTCATCAGCCACAACCTCGCCGTGGTCCGGCACATGGCGAGCCGCATCGGCGTGATGTATCTCGGCCGCATCGTCGAGGTCGCCGATGGCCGCGAACTGTTCACCCATCCGCGAATGCCCTACACTAGGATGCTGCTGGGCGCGGTGCCCGACCTGGCGATGTCCGGCCGCCAGCGGATTCCGGTCAAGGGAGAAATCCCCAATCCGATCGATCCGCCGCCGGGCTGCGCCTTCAACCCGCGCTGCCCGCTGGTTTTCGATCTCTGCCGCCAGCAGGCGCCCGCGTTGATCGACGGCGTCGCCTGCCATGCCGTCAACAACCCGGCCGCCGCCGCAATGCCGGCCTGATCCCAGGAACGGCAGCGGGACCGCGCCGGCAGCCGGTTGGCAGACAGCCGCGGCTGTGGTCAAGTGCGCCCCCGCCCTGCAACGCAATGACGGAATTTCATGAGCAACATCAATCCTGACCCGTTCACGACCCGGCCCGAAATCGAGGGCACTTTTGGCGTCGTGACGTCGACCCACTGGATCGCCACCGCGGTCGGAATGGGCGTGCTGGAGCGGGGCGGCAATGCCTTCGACGCCGGGGTCGCGGCGGCCTTTACGCTGCAGGTGGTGGAGCCGCATCTGAACGGTCCGGGCGGCGACGTGCCGATCATTGTCCACGACGTCAAGCGTGGCCGCACCGAGGTGATCTGCGGCCAGGGCCCGGCGCCGGCACGCGCCACCATCGCGCATTACCGCAGCGAAGGCCTGGAAATGGTGCCTGGCACCGGACTGTTGGCCGCCTGCGTTCCCGGCACCTTCGAATCCTGGATGCTGCTGCTGCGCGATTACGGCACGCTGCGGCTGCGCGACGTGCTCGAGCCCGCGATCGGCTACGCCCGCGACGGCTACCCGCTGGTCGAACGCGCCTCGGCGACGATTGCGACCGTCGAACAGATGTTCCGGAAATACTGGACCACCTCGGCCGCGGTCTATCTGCCCAACAATGAAGTGCCAAAGCCCGGCACATTGTTCACCAACAAGACACTGGCGGAAACCTATGCCCGCATCCTGAAGGAAGCCGAAAGCGCGGGCAGTGACCGCACAGCGCAGATCGAGGCGGCACGACGGGCGTGGTCGCATGGTTTCGTCGCCGAGGCGATCGACCGCTTCTGCCGCACCCAGGACATCATGGACGTCAGCGGCTCGCCGCATCGCGGGGTGCTGTCCGCCGACGACATGGCGCGCTGGCAGCCGGGCGTCGAGGCGCCGCTGACCTATGATTATGGCCGCTACACCGTTTGCAAACCGGGGGTCTGGAGCCAGGGCCCGGTGATGCTGCAGCAGCTCGCGCTGCTCAAGGGCTTCGAGCTCGACGGACTCGATCCGACCGGGCCGGAATTCATTCATCTGCAGATCGAATGCGCCAAGCTCGCCTTTGCCGACCGCGAGAAGTTCTATGGCGACCCGAAATTCTCTGAAATCCCGATCGCGACGCTGTTGTCGGATGCCTATAATGACGAGCGCCGCAAGCTGATCTCGGACAAGGCGTCGCTCGACTTCGTCCCCGGCTCGGTGGAGGGTTTTGGCTCGGTGGTCAAGCTGCGCCGCCAGGAGGGGCATCGCGAAGCGGTCGGCGCCATGGGCGCCGGCGAGCCGACGGTCGGCCGGTTCGGCGAGGTCCGCGGTGACACCGTTCATTTCGACATCATCGATTCCGCCGGCAACATGATCTCGGCGACGCCGTCGGGCGGCTGGCTGCAGTCGTCCCCGGTGATCCCGGAACTCGGCTTCTGCCTCGGCAGCCGCGCCCAGATGTTCTGGCTCGAGGAAGATCACCCCGCCGCACTGGCGCCGGGCAAGCGTCCACGCACCACGCTGAGCCCGACCATGTGCTATCGCGACGGCGAGCCGTACCTGGCCTGGGGTTCTCCGGGCGGCGACCAGCAGGATCAATGGACCACGCAGTTCTTCCTGCGGCATGTTCACGCCAGGATGAATCTGCAGGAAGCGATCGACGCCCCGGCGTGGCATTCGGAGCATTTCCCGATTTCATTCTGGCCGCGCACCTCGCGTCCCGGCGTGCTGGTGGTGGAAAACCGGGTGCCGAAAGCCACCATCGCGACCCTGAAGGCCCGCGGTCATATCGTGGAGACCGGCCCTGACTGGTCCGAAGGCCGCCTTACCGCTGCCTCGAAGGTCGGCCGGCGCCGCCGCGCCGCCGCCAATCCCCGCGGCATGCAAGGCTACGCAGCCGGACGCTGAGGCCGCAGATGACCTGGTCGATCATCGCCTTGGACGAGCCGACCGGCCAGTTCGGAATAGCCGTCGCGACCCGGTTCTTCGCGGTCGGCGCGCGGGTTCCCTATATCGCCGCCGGCGCCGGCGGCATCGCCACCCAGGCGCTGGTCAATCCCTATTACGGCATCGACGGTCTTGCACTGCTGCGCCAGGGCCGCCCGCCGCAGCAAATCGTCGAGATCCTGATTGCCGCGGATGCCGGCCACCAGAGCCGGCAGTTGCACATCCTCGACGCCGGCGGCCGCATCGCCTGCCACACCGGGCGCGAATGTGTCGGCTGGTGCGGACATCGGGCGGGCGACGGTTTTTCGCTGGCCGGCAACATGCTGGCCGGCCCCGCCGTGCTGGATGATACCGCGGCGGCCTATCTCGCCGGCAAAGGCCTGCCGTTTGCGCAGCGCCTGATCGCGGCGATGCGATCGGGCGAAGCCGCCGGCGGCGACAAGCGCGGCCGGCAGTCGGCCGCGCTCCTGATCTACGGTGAGGACGAATGGTCTGCGCTCGATCTGCGCGTCGACGACCATGCCGATCCGCTCGGCGAACTCGACCGCCTCGAACAGGTGAGCCGCGCGCACTGGGTGCCGTTCCGCCGGTTCCTGCCGAGCCGCAAAAATCCGGCCGGGATCACCGATCGCGCAACCATCGAAGCCGGCATCGAAGCGGTGACGGCGGGCCGGAAATGACCGATGCTCCGCTGATCGAAATCGAAGGCTTGCGGATCACCTTCCATAGCGACGACGGCCGCACCACCCACGCGGTCGACCGTGTCGACCTCAGCCTGGCCCATGGCGCCACGCTGGGCCTGGTCGGAGAATCCGGTTGCGGAAAAAGCGTGACTTCGCTGGCCATCATGGGACTGCTGTCGAAGCATTCAGCCGAGGTCACGGGCTCGATCCGGTTCGACGGCTTCGATCTGCTGGAGGTACCCGACCAGACCCTGCGCGACCTGCGCGGCAACCGGATGGCGATGATTTTCCAGGAACCGATGACGTCGCTCAATCCGAGCTTCAGCATCGGCAACCAGATCATCGAGGCCATCCTGCGTCATCGCGGCGGGTCGCGGCGCCAGGCGCGCGAGCGCGCCATCGCGCTGTTGCGGCGCGTCCACATCCCCTCGCCGGAGCGGCGAATCGACGAATATCCGCACAAGCTGTCGGGCGGAATGCGCCAGCGCGTCATGATCGCGATGGCGCTGGCCTGCGATCCGATGCTGCTGATCGCCGACGAGCCCACCACCGCGCTCGACGTGACCCTGCAGGCCGAGATTCTCGAGCTGATGCGCGAGCTGAAAGCGGCCAGCGGTGCGGCGATCATTCTGATCACCCACGACCTCGGCGTGGTCGCCGAAGTCTGCGACGAGGTCGCGGTGATGTATGCCGGCGAGATCGTCGAACGCGCCGGCGTCGGTCAGCTGTTCGCCGCCCCCCAGCATCCCTACACCGTTGGCCTGCTCGGCTCGATCCCGCGGCTCGACCGCCAGGCGTCGCGTCTTGCCACCATCGCCGGCCTGGTTCCCGACATGTCGCGGCCGCCGCCCGGCTGCCGCTTCGCCCCGCGCTGCCCCTTCGTCGGCGAAATCTGCCTCGCTGCGCCGCCGCCGATGCGGGCGCTCGGGCCGGATCACTGGTCGCGCTGCATCAAGGCGCCGCTCGAAAGGCTGGTATCGTGACCGCCCTGCTCGAGGTCGAAGGACTGACAAAATATTTCGTCGCCGATCGTTCGCTGTTCGGACGGCCGACCGCCTTGGTCAGGGCGGTCGACGGGATCAGCTTTCGCCTCGACGCCGGCCAGACGCTGGCGCTGGTCGGCGAATCCGGATGCGGAAAATCGACCGTGAGCCGGCTGGTGCTCCGGCTGATCGAGCCGGATGCCGGCAGTGTCCGCTTCGAGGGCCGCGATCTGCTGGCCCTGAATGCCAGCCAGTTGCGCGGCTTCCGCAGGGATGCCCAGATCATCTTCCAGGACCCCTACGCCTCGCTCAACCCGCGCATGACCGTCAGCCGGATCCTGAGCGAACCGCTGGCGCTGCACGATCTCGTGCCGCGCTCGCGCCGTCGCGAACGGGTCGCCGAATTGCTGCATCTGGTCGGGCTGGAGCCGCGCTTCGCGCGCCGCTACCCTCACGAATTTTCCGGCGGCCAGCGCCAGCGCATCGCCATTGCGCGCGCGCTGGCGGTCGAACCGAAACTGATCGTCTGCGACGAGCCGGTATCCGCGCTGGACGTATCGATCCGTTCGCAGATCCTCAATCTGCTGCGCGACCTGCAGGACCGGCTTGGCCTTGCCTACATCTTTGTCTCGCATGATCTCGCCGTGGTGAAGCACATCGCCGACCGGGTCGCGGTGATGAATCTAGGGGTCATCGTCGAGACCGCGGATACCAGGGCGCTGTTCGCCTCGCCGCGCCATCCCTACAGCCGCGCACTGCTGTCGGCGATTCCCGTGCCCAACCCAGCGACCAGGCGCGGCCGCCTGCTGCTGCAGGGCGAGATGCCAAGCGCGCTGCATCCGCCGTCGGGCTGCCGCTTTCATACCCGCTGCCCCTATGCGGTCGAACGCTGCCGGGTCGAGGCGCCGCAACTGCGCGCCGATTCCTCCGGACACGCCACCGCCTGTCATCGCACTGCCGAGCTGCCGCCGCCCGAGGCCACGCTGCTTGCCGGCAGCGGCTTTTCGCCGGCGCTGGAGCGGCTGGTGGCGGCTTTCAGCGGGCCTGCGGAAGCACAGGAGGCCTCCGGCATCGATAGCGTAAACCCGCCAGGCGGCCGGAACAGGGAGAGCATTTCATGAAGAGCATGCGCGTGGCGGCCATCGCGGCGGGGCTCTGGCTGGTACTTGGCGCCTGCGTCCAGGCCCAGACCAGCCTGCGCATCGGTCTCGCCGAAGACCCCGACATTCTCGATCCGACGCTGGGGCGGACCTATGTCGGCCGCATCGTGTTCGCGTCATTCTGCGACAAGCTGTTCGACATCGATGAAAAGCTCAACATCGTGCCGCAGCTTGCGCTGTCGCATGAGACCTCCGCCGACGGCAAGCAGGTCACGATCAGGCTGCGGCCGGGCGTCAAATTCCAGGACGGCGAGCCGTTCGACGCCGCGGCGGCGAAGTTCTCGCTCGACCGCCACCTGACGCTGCCGGGGTCGTTCCGCAAGCCGGAGCTGGCCGCGCTCGACCATGTCGACGTCGTCGATCCCCTGACCATCCGGCTGGTGCTGAAGACGCCGTTCTCGCCGCTGATCGCGCAGCTCACCGATCGCGCCGGCATGATGGTCTCGCCCAAGGCCGCGCGCGAGGAAGGCGAAAAGTTCGGACAGCATCCGGTCTGCGCCGGGCCCTACAAATTCGTCGAACGCGTGCAGCAGGACCGCATCGTGTTCGAGAAATTCGCCGATTACTGGAACAAGGACAACATCCACATCGACCGCATCGTGTATCTGCCGCTGGTCGACGCGACGGTTCGCCTCGCCAATCTGAAATCCGGCGGCCTCGATCTGATCGAGCGGCTGCTGGCGACCGACATCAAGGCGGTAGAGGCCGACCCGAAACTCAAACTGTCGAGCGCGATCGAGCTCGGCTACCAGGGCCTGACGCTGAACATCGGCAAGGACAAGGCCAGGGGACCGCTCAGCCAGTCCGCCAAGGTGCGCCAGGCGCTCGACCTGTCGATCGACCGCGACGCCATCAACCAGGTCGTGTTCAACGGCGAGTCCGAACCCGGCAACCAGTGGGTCAATCCCGACCATCCCTATTACCAGAAGGCCTTTCCGGTGCGTCCGCGCGACGTCGCCAGGGCCAGGGCGCTGCTGAAGGAGGCCGGCGTTGCCGCACCGGTCAAGGTCGATTTCATGGTGCCGAAGGGTGCCGAGATCGAAGCCGTCGCCCAGGTGATCCAGTCGATGGCGGCGGAAGCCGGCTTCGACATGAAGATCAGGGTCACCGAGTTCGCGACATCGCTGAACCAGGCCGAAGCCGGCGACTACCAGGCCTTCCTGCTGAACTGGAGCGGGCGGATCGATCCGGACGGCAATTCCTACATCTTCCTGAAAACCGGGGCGCCGCAGAACTACAGCGCCTGGTCCAGCCAAGATGCCGACCAGGCGCTGGATGACGCCCGCCTGGTCACCGACCAGGCGCAGCGCAAGGCGATCTATGAGAGGCTGACCCGGGCGGTGCTCGACGCCGAACCGATCCTGTACCTCTATCACCGCAGGCTCCTGATCGCCCACAGCACCAGGCTCGAAGGCTACCGGCCAATGCCGGATGGGCTGGTGCGGGTCACCGGACTGACCTTGAAGTGACAAAGGATGGCCCCGGCATGTGCTCTTGCGGCGGGCGTGGCGCGGCGCCTGCAGCTTCGGCTGGCGGCGCCGCGAGGACCGGGCGATGCTGAATTTTCTTGCCAAACGCCTCGTCCAGCTGATCCCGACGCTGTTCTTCGTGTCGGTCCTGATCTTCTCGCTGCAGCAATTGTTGCCGGGCGATCCCGCGCTGGTGATGGCCGGCGAGGAACGCGATCCCGAGGTCATCGCCCAGATCCGCCAGCAATACCGGCTCGATCGGCCGCTGCCGGTGCAGTATTTCTACTGGATCAAGGGCGTCGTGTCCGGCGACTTCGGCGAGTCGCTGCGCATCAAGGTGCCGGTGCGCGACCTGATCGCGCAGAAGCTGCCGGTCACCCTCCAGCTCGCCTCGATGGCGATGCTGATCGCCTTGCTGATCGGAATTCCCGCCGGCATCGTCTCGGCGGTCAGGAAGGACACGCTGTGGGACTATGGCGCCAACCTGTTCGCGCTGTGGGGAATCTCGACGCCGAACTTCTGGCTCGGGATCATGCTGATCTTCCTGTTCTCGATCGAGCTGGGCTGGCTGCCGGCCTCGGGCTATGTGCCGCTTTCCGAGGACTGGCGCATGAGCCTCGCCTCCACCATCATGCCCGCCTTCGTGCTCGGCAACGCCATCGCGGCGATCCTGATGCGCCACACCCGCAGCGCCATGCTGCAGGTGCTCGACAGCGATTATGTCCGCACCGCCCGCGCCAAGGGCCTTTCCGAGCGCTCGGTGATCCTCAAGCACGCCCTGCGCAACGCCTTGACGCCGATCATCACCCTCGGCGCGCTGGAACTCGGTACCCTGCTGTCGGGCGCGGTGCTGACCGAGCAGATTTTTTCGATTCCAGGCTTCGGCAAGCTGATCGTCGACGCGGTGTTCAATCGCGACTATGCGGTCGTGCAGGGCGTCGTGCTGGTGACGGCGACGATCTACATCTCGCTGAACCTGCTCGCCGATATCGCCTATATCCTGGTCAATCCGCGGCTGAGGGCGTAACCCATGGTCGACGCAGTTCTCGGCGAGCTTGCCGTGGCCGGCCGCGACGAGCTGGAAAGTCCGGCGCGGCGGGCGCTGCGCCGGCTGTTGCAGCGCAAGGGCGCCGTGGCCGGTCTCGCAGTGATCGCAAGCTTCGTGGTGCTCGCGGTATTGGCGCCGCTGATCGTGCCCTACGACCCGATCGCCACCAGCTGGACGCTGGTGCGCAAGCCGCCGTCGGCGCTGCACTGGTTCGGCACCGACGACCTCGGCCGCGACGTTCTGGCGCGGGTGATCTACGGCGCGCGCGCCTCGCTGACCGCCGGCGTGATCGCGGTCGCAATTGCGCTCGGCGTCGGCGTGCCGTTCGGGCTGCTGGCGGGCTATCGCGGCGGATTTGTCGACGCCCTGATCAGCCGGATCACCGACGCCATGCTGGCCTGCCCGTTCCTGATCCTCGCCATCGCGCTGGCGGCGTTTCTCGGGCCGAGCCTCGGCAACGCCATGATCGCGATCGGCGCCACCACCACGCCGATCTTCGTGCGGCTGACCCGCGGTCAGACCATCAGCGTCAAGGTCGAGGATTACGTCGAGGCGGCGCGCGCCATGGGCAATCCGCGCTGGCGCATCGCGCTGTTCCACATCCTGCCGAATATCCTGCCGGCGCTTCTGGTGCAGGCGACGCTGTCGATCGCGGCCGCCATCATCGCCGAAGCGGCGCTGTCCTTTCTCGGCCTCGGCCAGCAGCCGCCGGCGCCGTCCTGGGGCAGCATGCTGAATTCGGCGCAGCGCTTCCTCGGCAACGCGCCGTGGATGGCGCTGTGGCCGGGACTTGCGATCTTCCTCGTGGTGCTGTCGTTCAACCTGGTCGGCGACGGCCTGCGCGACGCGCTCGATCCGCGCCAGCGCTGACTGTCGGATCGACCAGCGCTAAATCACCGTCTCGCGGGTGACGCGGCGGCAATCCATCTCATATTCGAGGTCGATCACCGGCGGCCGGGCAAAATGCCAGGTCAGGCCGGACCGCGCGGCGCCCCGGCGAACCAGTTCATCGGCCATCACCGCGTGGAAGTCGTGCACCGAATAGGCCTGCGCCGCCGTGGTGTCGTTCCAGCCGAAGCCGAATGCCTCAAGCCGGCTTTCCATCTGGCCGACGGTGAAGCGGACCTTTTCCCTCAGCCCGTCCGGACTGAGGTCGCGGTAGCGCACGATGCGCTCGGGATAGCTGCCGGGCCCGCCGCGCGCCTCGGCGCCGCCGGCAATGACGAAGCTGGGGGTGGCCGATTGGCTCGGCCGGGTGAAGGAAAACGCGTAAAACGACGGCTGTGCCGGCGGATCGATCTGCGGGCAGACATTGCTGCGCGCCACCGGATTGACGGTGCCGTCGAACAGGCCCCATTCCGCCAGCGTCTTGACGTAGTGCTGGTTGAAGGTCTTGAAACCATCCTCGGTGAAGGCCGCCGGCGAACGCAGCTCGCAGGCGCAAAACGAGGTCAGCGGCCGTCCTGCCGCCGCAATGTAGTCAGCAGCCGCCGCGAATCCCTCGGCCAGCGGCAGCAGCCGGTCGAACCGCACGCGTTCGATCGCAAAGCCTGAATCGGCCGCGGCACCGCTGGAATACTGGAACACCGCCGGGATGAACCGGTAATTGCCGGCCGAAAAATCTCGCGTCATGTCTTGCGGTCCTTCTTGCTCTATTCCAATTGCATGCGGGCGCCCTTGGCGCCGTTGAGCAGGCGCCGGAGGTGGAAACCCGCCAGCACGTCGTCGGCATGCGTTCCGACCAGCGCGGCGAATGCCGGCATCGCCGCGGCGTCGCCGGCCTCCAGCCTGGCGAAGGCCTCGATGTACTGCCCGGTCGCCGGAGCTTCGAAGCTCGCCGCCAGCAGCGGCTCGTAGGCGCGAAGCGGCTCGCTGCGCCCGCGCAGCATCAGGTCGCCAACCGGACGCCCCCGAAATCCTTCGCTGCCGCCGGCCACCGCGGCGCTGACGCAGATGCGGGTGCCGAGAAACTTGTTGGCGGCCTCCAGCCGCGCCGCGGTATTGATGGTGTCGCCATAGGCGGTGTAGTCGAAGAAACGGTCGCCGCCGAAATTGCCGACCAGCGCCGGGCCGGCGTGAACGCCGATCCGGGTGGCGCCGAAATTCACACCCCTGGCCTTCCAGCGCTCGCGAAAGCCCTCGGCCCAGAGATCGAGATCGTGGGCGCAGGCGATCGCGCGGGTGGCGTAATCCGGCTGGTCGCCCGGGGCGTTGAAGAGAATCTGGATCGCGTCGCCGATGATCTTGGCGACGGTGCCTTCATGTGCGAACACGACGTCGGTCATGCCCGCCACATATTCGTTGAGCAGGGTGCCCAGCACGTCCGGTGCGGCGGTTTCCACCAGCGAGGTGAAACCGGTGATGTCGGTGAAGATGGTCGCCACCTCGCGCCAATGCACCGCCATGCCGTTGTTTTCGCCGACCGCCGCTAGCCTCAGGGCGATCTGCGGCGAAAAATACCGCGACAGCGAGGCGTGCGCGCGCTCGGCTTCGGCCTGGCGACGGCGCGCCTCGCGCATCATCTCGACATGGCGGATGGTCTTGTCGATGGTCAGCTCGAGATCGCCGAAATCGATCGGCTTGGTCAGAAAATCGAACGCGCCGCGGTTCATCGCGGTACGGATGTTGTTCATGTCGCCATAGGCCGAGACGATGATGGTCGATTTCTTGTCGGCGGCTTCCTGCAGCTTCTGCAGCAAGGACAGCCCGTCCATCCTCGGCATGTTGATGTCGGACACCACCATGTCGACATCCGGATGGGCCTCGAGCGACTGCAGCGCTTCGATGCCGTCATGGGCGAACACGAAGGCAATCGCGCCGTCGCGAATCTGCTTGCGGAATTTCTGCAGCACCAGAGCCTCAAGATCGGGCTCGTCATCGACCACGAGGATGGTGGGCGTCATGCGGCCTGCCCGAGCCGGCTGTCGATCTCCTGGCGCAACAGCGCGAAATCGATCGGCTTGGTCAAGAGGCCGTCGGCACCGCGCTCGATGGCCTTGCGCCGGGTTTCGGCGTCGCCATAGGCTGTGATCATGATGACGGGAACGTCGGGCCGCTCGGCACGCACCTTCGGCAGCATTTCGAGCCCGCTCATGCCGGGCATGTTGATGTCCGACAGGATGAGGATCAGCGACGGATCGTCGATGCCTGCGGCGCGGGCCAGCGCTGCGGGCGCCGATGGCGCAAACTCCATGGTGAAGCGCCCCGATCGCAGATCGCGGCGAAACTGCTGACGGAACAGCGCCTCGACATCGGGCTCGTCATCGACGACGAGAATATAAACGCTCAATTGGTGCCTCCAACCTGTGCCTGCAGCGGTGCCGTCCGCGGCAGCGTAATGATGAATTCCGTAAATGCGCCCGGCTCGGTCTCGACATCGATCTTGCCGCCATGCTGTTTCACCACGATGTCGTGGCTCATCGACAGGCCAAGTCCGGTACCTTCGCCCGCCGGCTTGGTGGTAAAGAAAGGGCTGAACATCTTCTCCTTCACTTGCTGGGGGATGCCGGTGCCGTTGTCGCGGATCCGGATTTCGACCCGGCTGCCGAGATTTCTGGTGGTGGCGCTCAAGGTCGGCTCGAAGCCGTCCTCGGCGGCTTCCCTGCGCTTGGCGGCCGCGTAAAAGCCGTTGGCGATCAGATTGAGAAATACCCGGGTGATTTCCTGCGGGTAGACGTCGATCAGGCCGGCGGTGGGGTCGAAATCGCGTTTCAGGGCGATGTTGAAGCCTGGCTTCTCGGCCCGCGCCCCGTGATAGGCCAGGTTGAGGCTTTCCTCGACGATCGCGTTGATGTCGGCCGGCCGAAGCTCGCCCGACCCTTCGCGGGAATGCAACAGCATGTTCTTGACGATCGAATCGGCGCGCTTGCCGTGCTGCACCACCTTTTCCAGATTGCCTTTCAGCATGTGGGTGAGTTCGTCGATCTCCTCCCGCATCCTGTCGTCAAGCGCCGCGGGCTTCAGCACGTCGTTGAGTTCGTCGATCAGTTCCGCCGACAGCGCCGAGAAATTATTGACGAAATTGAGCGGGTTCTTGATCTCATGGGCGATGCCCGCGGTGAGCTGGCCGAGCGAAGCAAGCTTCTCGGTCTGCACCAGGCGGTCCTGCGCGGTGCGCAGTTCGTCGAGCGAGAGCGCAAGCTCCTTGGTGCGGGCCTGCACCTCGTCGAACAGCCTCACATTTTCAATAGCGATCACGGCCTGGTCGGCGAAGCTGGTCACGAGCTCGATCTGGCGGGCGGTAAACGGCCGAACTTGTTCTCGCGTCAGAATGAACACGCCGATGGGAACGCCCTCGCGCAACAGCGGAACGCCGAGCATGGTACGATAGTTGCCGAGCCGCTGGTATTCCGAGGCCTGATAGTCGGGATCCGCAAGCACATCGGGGTTGTGAATGGGCTTGCCTTCGAGCGCCACGCGGGACGTCGTGCTGTGAGTGCCCGCGGTGAAAGGATGGGCGTTCGCATAGGCAATGAGTTCGGGGGAAAACCCGTAGTTCGATACCCAGTGATAAAACTCGCCGCTCTTTTGAAAGATGCAGGCGCGGTCCGCGTCACACAGCTTGGCAGCCGAGACGACGAGCGTGTCCAGCACGGTTTGCAGATCAAACGCCGAACGGCTGATCACCTTGAGCACGTCGGCGGTCGCGATCTGCTGCTGCAGCGATTCGCTGAGATCGTCGGTTTTCAGCCGCAGCTCGCTCAGCAGCCTGCCATTCTCGATGGCGATCACGGCCTGACTTGCGAAGCTCGTCACCAGATCGGTCTGCTTGTCGGTGAACGCGCGAACGGTCTGCCGGAAGATGGCAATCACGCCGACGAGGCCGTCGTCCTTCAGCATCGGCACCAGCAGCAGCGTGCGGGCGCCGCCGAGTTCGGCCAGTTCGACGATCGGCGGGAAACCCGCGACATAGCCCGGCTCCTGCCGGACGTCTGCCACGTGAATGACTTGTCGGCTCGAGGCGAGCCGGCCCAGCGGATCATCCGCCGGCGGGCGGATCACCGGCGCGCGGGAAAAGGTCTCGGCGAAAGCCGGCGGCAGATTCTGCATCGACGCGCAGCGGAATCCACCCTCTTCGAACAGCAGCAGCAGGCCAAACTGGGCGTCACAGATTCGGATGGCGCTGACCAGGATGGTATGGAACACCGGATTCAGATCGCCGGGCGAGCGACTGATCACCTGCAGGACTTCCGAGGTGGCGGTCTGGTGTTCCAGCGATTCGCTCAACTCGGTGGTGCGCTGTTCGACCTTCTTCTCGAGGTCGGCATAGGATTCCTGCAGCCTCGCGCCCATGTCGTTGAACTGGTCGGCGAGCCCTTCGAGTTCGTCGCCAGTGTGAATCGAAATGCGCTGCGTGAAATCGCCGCTGCCGATCCGTGCGGCGCCGGCGCGCAAGGCCTGGATCGGGCCGACCATGCGGCGGGCCAGGAATATGCCGGCCAGCACCGCGACGATCAGCGCGCCGAACAGCACGATCGCCAGCCGCTGCAGCGCCTGGTACAGCGAGGCATAGGCCTCCTCGACCGGCAGCTCGACGAACATGGTCCAGCCGAGCGGCGGGATCGGCGCCGAGGCGGTCAGAACTTCCTGGCCCTGGATATTTTTCGTCTCCGGCATGTTTTCGTCGTTGGCCGGCGAGCCTCCGGCCTGCGCCGCCTGTACCTGCAGCAGCTTCGACATGTCGGTGTTGCGCAGCACCAGGCTGATATCCGGATGCGCGATCAGCCGCCCTCCCGCGCCGACGACGTAGGCATGGCCGCGGTCGCCGACCTTGATCTGCGAAACCACGTCCCAGATCAGCTTCAGGTTGACCTCGGCAATGCTCACGCCGGCATCCTTGCGGGTGCCGGCCAGCGACAGCGTCATATAGGGCTCGGACTCGCGGCGGAAATATACCGGCCCGTAAAAGACCTTGTTGGCGACGGCGTCGGTGAATTTCGGATCCTTGGAAAGGTCGAGCCCGCTGTCCACCACATCCATCGCCAGACGGGACACCCGCAGCCGCTCCCTGCCCGTGGAATCGACCTGCGCCAGTTCGGTGATCGCCGGCACCTGCCGCAGCAGCCGCAGGGCGTCGAACCTGCGCTGCTCGATCGAACCGGCGGACCACGGCAGCTGGGTGGTCCAGCCCAGCTGGCTTTCGATTTCCTTGATGAACTGGCCGATTTTCGCCGCCGCCGCCTCCGCCTGTTCGTGCTGAATGCGGATCAGGGCCGCCTTGTGCTCGCGGTAATAGAAGAAAACCTCGAAAATCCCGTTCGACAGCAACGCGACCGCGACCACCGCGACGAACAATGCGACATATTTGGTGAACAGCCGGCTGCGGATCTTGGTCGCGGAAGCTGTGGCCTGCGGCGCGGCGTCCGCCGCCGGCGACGCCAGCAGCGCTCGTCCCTTGGGCGCATCGGGATGCAGGGAAATGCTCATCGCCCCCCATTTAGCAAGAACAGCGGAGCTTGTCTCTGGCCGCAGTGCAGCGGGTCACTCGATGACCTGGTCGGCGCGGAGCAGGAAGGATTCCGGATCGCCAGGCCAAGGGCCCTGGCGGCCTTCAGGTTGACAACCAGGTCGAACTTGACCGGCGCCTGGACCGGCAGGTCGGCGGGCTTCGCACCCTGCGTTTGGGCGCCACGCAACGGCGCCGGTCGCTACAAAATATCACGAGACGACGCCAAAGCGACAATCACGATCGACGCGCCGGCCTCGTGCGTGGACGTCCTGCCGTGCTCAGGTCGCCTTGAGAGCCTTGGGACTGAGGTCGAATTCCCCGATCTCCCTGGCGCGCTGCGAGTCGAGCCCCGCCCGGTGATCGGTGGCGATCGCCACATAGACCGCCGGCAGCACGAACAGGGTGAACAGCGTTCCGATCGACATGCCGGCAACCACCACCAGACCGATCGAAAACCGGCTGGCGGCGCCGGCCCCGGTCGCGGTCAACAGCGGCACCAGGCCGGTGACCATCGCCGCCGTCGTCATCAGGATCGGACGCAGCCGGACCCGCGCCGCCATCTCGATCGCCGACCGCCGGTCGAGGCTTTCGTTGACCTGCAGCTCGTTGGCGAATTCCACCATCAGGATGCCGTGCTTGCTGATCAGCCCGATCAAGGTCAGCAGCCCGACCTGGGTGTAGATATTGATGGTGGCAAGCCCGAAGAACAGCGGAATCAGCGCACCCGAGATCGCCATCGGCACGCTGATCATGATCACCAGCGGGTCGCGCAGGCTTTCGAACTGCGCCGCCAGCACCAGGAAGATGATGACCAGCGCGAAGCCGAATGCGATCGCCAGCTGATTGCCCTCCTGAACATATTGCCGGGAATCCGCCAGGTAGTCGTGGCTGAAGCCGGCCGGCAGCTTCTTGGCCAGGCCTTCGAGAAACTCCACCGCCTGACCGACGGTCACGCCGGGCATCGGCACCGCCTGGAAGGTGGCGGCGTTCAACTGGTTGTAATGCGTGAGCGCGTTGGGATCGGTCGCGGTCTGGATCGAGACCAGTGTCGACAGCGGCACCTGCTGTCCGGTCACCGTCGGCACATAATATTTCGAAAGCGACTCCGGGGACAGCCGCAGCCCGCGCGGGACCTGCGGAATCACCTGATAGGAGCGTCCCTCGAGATTGAAGCGGTTGGTATAGTTGCCGCCGAGCAGCGTCGCCAGCGTCGCACCGATGCTCTGCATGGTGATGCCGAGATCGTTGGCCTTGGTGCGATCGATCTTCACCCGAACCACCGGCTGGTTGAAATCGAGATCGCTGTCGGTGACGATGAACAGTCCGCTTTTGCGCGCGGCGTCCTTCAGCTTGACCATTTCCTCATAGACCGACTGGAAGCCGTTGGTCGAATAGAGCACCATCTGCACCGGCAACCCGCCCGGACCGCCCGGCAGCGGCGGCAGGTTGAAGGCGAAGGCGGCAACGCCTTCGATCTTGCTGATTTGCGCCTGTACCAGCGGTTTCAGCGCGATCGACGACCGCTTGCGTTCGTCCCACGGCTTGAGCAGCATGCCGGCGATGCCGTTGCTGGGGCCGTTGGTGCCGTTGATCACGAAGCGCAGGTCGGTTTCCGGGAAACCGGCGAACGCCTTGTCGAGCTTGGCGCCGTAGAAATCGGTATAATCGATGTTGGCGTATTTCGGCCCCTTCACCACCGAGAACACGATGCCCTGGTCTTCTTCGGGGGCGAGTTCCTTGGAAGAGTGCTGATAGAGGAACACCACGAGGCCGAGAATGGTGACGGCGAACATCGCGGTGATCGGGCGGTAGTCGAGCGTGCGGTCGAGCTGCCGTCCATACCAGCGGGTGGTGGCGCCGAACACCCCATCGACTTTTCTGGCAAACCAGCCGCCATGCTCCTGCTTGAGCAAAATCGAGCACATCATCGGCGACAAGGTCAGCGCGATCACGCCCGACACGATCACCGAGCCGGCCAGCGTGAAGGCGAACTCGCGGAACAAGGCTCCGGTAAGGCCGCCGAGGAAGCCGATCGGCGCATAGACCGCGGCCAGCGTGATGGTCATCGAGATCACCGGGCCGACGATCTCGCGGGCGCCCTGCAACGAAGCCTGCACCGGCGACTTGCCCTCTTCCAGATGGCGGTGGATATTCTCCACCACCACGATGGCGTCATCGACCACCAGGCCGATTGCCAGCACCATCGCCAGCAGCGTCAGCAGGTTGATGCTGAATCCCATCATCAGCATCAGGCTGCAGACGCCGATCAGCGACAGCGGAATGGTGACGACCGGAATGATCACCGAGCGGAACGAGGCCAGGAACAGGAAGATCACCACGACCACGATGCCGACCGCCTGGATCAGGGTCTTCTCCACCTCGTCGATCGAGGACTGGATGAACTTGGTCGAATCGTAGGCGACCTTCATCTTCAGCGACGGCGGAAGGTTGCGTTCCAGTTCCGGGAACAGCGCGCGCACGCCGCTGACGATGTTCAGCGGATTGCCTTGCGGCGTCGCCTGCACCCCGATGAAGATCGCGTGCTCGGCGTTGAAGGCGACGCTGGCGTCGGTGCTCTGCGCCGCCAGTTCCACCGTCGCGATGTCCTCCATGCGCACGAAGCCGCCGTCCTTGGCCTTGACCACCATGCGCTTGAACTGCTCGACGCTCTGCAGGTCGGTGTTGGCGCTGACGTTGGAGACGATGAAGTAGCCCTTGGCCTGCCCTGCCGCGGCCTGGAAGTTGTTGGCCAGGATCGCCTTGGAGACGTCATCCGGCGACACGTTGCGGCCCTCCATGCGGACGGGATCGAGCCACAGCCGCATCGCGAAGGTCTGGCCCCCGAGAATATCGGCGGAGGAGACGCCATCGACGGTCGAAAGCACCGGCTGCACCACCCGCGTCAGATAGTCGGATATCGCCGAGCCCGACAGCTCATCGCTGGAGAACCCGATATACATCACCGCGGTCGTCTGGCCGGTCGTCTTGGTCACGATCGGATCGTTGGATTCCTTGGGGATCAGGTATTTGACCGAATTGACCTTGGCGAGGACTTCGGTCAGCGCCTGGTTCGGATCGAAATTAAGCTTGACGTAGACCTGGATGGTGCTGGAGCCGAGCACCGAAGACGACGTCATGTAGTCGACGCCTTCGGCGGAGGCGACCGCCTGCTCGATCGGCGTGGTGATGAACCCCTGGATAAGATCGGCCGAAGCTCCGGGATAAACGGTAGTGATGTTGACGACGGTGTTCGACAGTTTCGGATACTGCCGGATCGGCAGGCTGGTCGCGGCCTTGAAGCCGATCAGCAGGATCAGCAGGCTGACGACCAGCGACAGCACCGGACGCTTGATGAAGATGTCGGTGATGGCCATTACAGGCGCTCCGTAATCGGCATCTTGCTCGACCTGCACGGTCGTCGCGAAAATGCGGCAAACTCAACTGGCGGCTGAAGCTGCGATCGATCCGCAGCCCCAAGTCTAGTTCAGCGGCGGCTTGGCCGGTATCGGCGGCGGCGGATCGGTCGAAATCGCGACCGCGGCGCCGGACTGCAGCTTGAGTTGTCCGACCGCAACAACCCGGTCGCCGGGCTTCAGCCCGCTGGTGATCACGGCGCGCCCGCCGATGCGGTCGCCGGTCCTGACGAAGGTGCGTACCGCGGTCAGGCTGCTGGTGCCGTCATCGGCCTTCTTTTCCGTAATCAGAAAAACCGAGTCGCCGTACAGCGTGTAGTCGACCGCCGTTTCCGGAATGGTGACCACCGCCGGCTTGTCAGGCAGCACCACGGTCGTGGTTGCGAACATGCCAGGCTTGAGGACATGATCGGGATTGTCCATCGTGGCCTGGACGTGGATGTTTCGGGTATCGGCATTGATCTGCGGCTCGATGGTGGTGATCTTGCCTTCGAACACCCGTCCCGGATAGGCATCGACTGCGACGCGAACGGTCTGCCCGACATTCAGCGTCGCGCTTTCCTTTTCCGTCGTGGTCAGGTTGGCATAGATCTCCGACAGGTCGGTCAGCGTCACGATCTGCGTGCCCGCGGTCAGGTACTGGCCGACCTCGACATGGCGGACGCCAAGCACGCCGTCGAACGGCGCGCGCACCAGCTTCTGCGAAATGATCGCCTCGGTCTTGGCGATGCCGGCGTTGGCCTGGTCGAAAGCCGCCTGCGCGGTATCCACTGTCGCCTGCGGCCCGAACTGGCGCGCGGCAAGCTGTTTGGCGCGATCCAGCGACAATTGCCCGACGATCGCCTGCGCCCTGAAGCTCGCCAAGTCGCCCTGATCGGGGGCGTCGAACAATTGCACCAGGGGCGTTCCCGCCTTCACGGTAGAGCCGGCGGTGAACATGATGTCGGTGATGCGCCCGGAGACATCGGAGGTGACGTTGACCTGGTGCACCGCGGCGAGATCGCCGACCGCCGTCAGCAGGTTCGGAATCACCTCGGATTTGGCTTCCGCGACGGTGACCAGTGTCGGCGGCGGCTTGTTGTTGGCGAAGAACTGCGCGATCATGTGGCTGCGGAAGGCGTTGAAGCCGACCAGGGCGCCTACCAGCAGCGCCAGCAGCAATCCGACGATGATGAACCAGCGCAGCATCCGGACCGGACGCCCGCGCGGCTTGTCGGCAATCGGCTGCCCGGCGATGTTGGGTTCGGTCACGATGTTCATGTCATGCACCTTCTGCAGTTACCGACGGCCCCGGAGTCGTCGACAGTTCGATATCCAGATGCGCCGCAACCGCGGTTTCGTTGAGGCCGATTCCGCGGAGAATGAATTCGCACACCTGACGTTCGAGATCGACCGCGTTGGCGTAGGACAGGCATGGCACGGATGGCAGCCGCGCCAGCGCCGCCATCAGCACGGTGTGATGCGCAAACCAGAACAGGTTCAGCGGCTCGCTTCCAATCCGCGCGGCGTCCCCCGCCGCCACCGCCCGCTCCAGCGATGCGGTGAATACCGGTCCGATCAGTTTTCCGATCTTTTCGTACAGCAGCCGGGCGAATTCGCCGTCATCGAGATGGCTGGTGATCATCAGCCGGAGACGCTGGTCTTCCTCGCGGTCCGGCGCGTCCCATACATGCAGGAAGTGCTCGACCATGCCGCGGATCAGCGCCACCAGCGTCGCCGTCGAGGGCTGCAGGCTGAGCAGCCGGAGCAGCGCCGGGTCCGCCTCGCAGGCCTCCGAGAGTATCTCGGCATAGAGCGCCGATTTGCTCGGGAAGTGCTTGAACAGCAGAGCCTCGGAAATCGCGGCCGCGGCCGCGACGCTCTTGGTCGTGGTGCCCGCGAAGCCGTGGCGGGCAAAGCAACGCTTGGCGGCGCTCAGAATCAATTGGCGCCGCAGGTCGCCGGTCATGCGCAGGGTGCTCATCTTGTGAGTAAACACTCACCTGACAGATTGTCAAGGAACCTTGTTGCACCGCACTGGGGTCAGCACCCCGCTCTGGCTAGATCGGGCCGAAGCCGAGCGAGCCGCGGATCCGCGTCACGATAAAGCCGCCATCGCGACTGGCGAGCACGCGCTCCAGATTGGCGCTGTCGATCTTGATGCTGGCAAAACGCGGCCCGCTGGTGCGGTCTTGCACGGCCGCGGCCAGGGCGGTGATTTCGGCCATGGTCGAAAGCGCGCGGGCGTCGGATATGCCGCAAGCCCGGGCCACGGCCACCAGGTCGACATTGGCGGCGGTGTGGCTCGCCTGCCCGCCGGTCTCGCCATAGACCTCATTGTCGAGCACGATGATGGTGAGATTTTTGGGCTTCTGCAGGCCGACGGTGGCGAGACTTCCCATCCCCATCAGCATTTCGCCGTCGCCCGTGATCACCACCACCGGCAGTTCGGGCTGCGCCAGGGCGATGCCGAGGCCGATCATGACCGCGCCGCCCATGGCGCCCCACAGATAGAAATTGCGGTCGTGGTCGCCGGCGGCGGCGATATCGTAGGTCGAGGCGCCCAGTCCGCCGACCACGATGGCGTCCTTGCGCTCGCGCAGCAATTCGGCGACGACGCTGCGGCGATCGAGAAGATTGGCTTTGCTCATTTGGTGAATACCTTGGCCCCGATCAGACGCTGCGACAGCAGCACGGCGGTCGGCGTGCAGGCATTGTAGGCCTGGCCCGCCGCCGCCTCGACAACCTCGCGCACCTCCTGCGGATGAGTGGCCCGCAGCACCTTGATGCCGGACAGTTCGAACACCGCCGCCGTGCTGGACCCCATCGGCACCTGCCAGGGATTGAACTCGCCCCATTCGCCGCGCATCGTCACCAGCGTCAGGAACGGAAAGCGGAAAATCTGGGTCAGCGACAGCATGTTCACGCAATTGCCGACACCGCTCGACTGCATCAAGAGCACGCCGCGCTGGCCGCCGGCCCAGGCGCCGGCCAACAGCGCCACGCCTTCCTCTTCGGTCGTCAGCGGCACCGCGCGCATCGAATCGGCGCCCAGCACCCGGTCGATCAGCTGCGAATGCCCGGCATCCGGGACGTAGGGGACCTGGCGGACGTCGAAGCGCTGCAAGATCGCAAAAATCTCCTCCGGCCAGCCAGGCTGGGTTTCGCTGTGGGTATCGGCGCGGGCGTGCATTTCCATGTCCAGTCGGTTGACGAAAAGGGTATTTCGGTGCGGGACTGTAGCGGCCGCCGCGGTTTCCAAAAAGAGCGAAAGCGGCATATCGGTCTGCACCAAAGAGTATGGCAGCATGAAACCCAATGCGCGAGAGCTGGCGGCAAGTTTCGATATCGAGAAACTGACCCCGGAATTCTATGCCGACCCCTACCCGACCTATCGTGCCCTGCGGCAGCATGAGCCGGTCAAGCGCATGCCCAGCGGCGCGTATTTTCTGACCCGCTACGACGATCTGGTCAGCGTCTACAAGAGCACGAATCTGTTCAGCTCCGACAAGAAGCGGGAATTCGCACCGAAATACGGCGCCTCGCTGCTCTACGAGCACCACACCACCAGCCTCGTCTTCAACGACCCGCCCGCGCATACCAGGGTGCGGCGACTGATCATGGGCGCGCTTTCGCCACGCGCGATCGCGCAGATGGAGGGCGATCTGATCGCGCTGGTCGACCGCCTGCTGGACGCGCTCGCCGAAAAACGCCGGGTCGAGCTGATCGCGGATTTTGCCTCGGCCATACCGGTGCAGGTGATCGGCAATCTGCTCGATGTGCCCCTGGAAGAGCGTGAGCCGCTGCGCGACTGGTCGCTGGCCATTTTGGGGGCGCTCGAACCGGTGATCGGCCCCGAGGCGTTTGGCCGCGGCAATGATGCGGTGAGGGATTTTCTGGCCTATCTGGAAATCCTGGTCGAGCGCCGGCGCCGGCATCCCGGCAATCCCGAACGCGACGTGCTGACGCGGCTGATCCAGGGCGAGGACAATGGCGAACGGCTGACGCCAAAGGAATTGCTGCACAATTGCATTTTCCTGCTCAACGCCGGACATGAGACCACTACCAACCTGATCGGCAACGGGTTGGTGGCGCTGGCGGAGAACCCGGCGCAGAAGCAGCGGCTGATCGAGCATCCCGAGCTGATCAAGACCGCGGTCGAGGAGATGCTGCGTTTCGAAAGCTCCAACCAGCTCGGCAACCGCATGACCACCGGGCCGGTCGAACTCGGCGGCGTCACGCTGGCGGCGGGAACGCCGGTGACACTGTGCATAGGCGCTGCCAACCGCGACGAGCGGCAGTTCAGCGATCCGGAAAACCTCGACATCGGCCGCACGCCGAACCGGCATCTCGCCTTCGGCACCGGCGCGCATCAATGCGCGGGAATGGCGCTGGCCCGTCTTGAAGGCGCGATCGCGATATCGCGGTTCCTGGCGCGGTTTCCGAACTATGCTCTGAACGGCCCGCCGGTGCGCGGCGGCCGGGTTCGCTTCCGCGGATTCCTCAGCGTGCCCTGCACGGTACGATAGCTGGCGAGCCCTACACCGCCGAGCGGTGCCGCGCGATGCAGGTCCGCAACACCTCGTCGACCGGCCTTTCCCACCACTCGTTGGAAAAAATCTCGATCTCGGAATAGCCGGCAAATCCCTGCGCCTCGACCGCCGCGCGCACCGATCGGATATCGATCACGCCGTCGCCCATCATGCCGCGGTCGTTGAGCAGGTCCCTGGTCGGCACCAGCCAGTCGCAGACATGGAAGGCCAGCAGGCGGTCGCCGCCGGCGCGGGCAATCTGCGGCATCAGTTCCGGGTCCCACCAGACGTGATAGACGTCGAGCGCGATGCCGAGCGCACCGCTGCGCTGCGGGTCGAGCCGGTCGCAGAGGTCGAGCGCCTGCCTTGTGGTGTTGACGCAGGCGCGATCGGCGGCATAGGCCGGATGCAGCGGCTCGATCGCCAGCGGCATCCGCGCGGCGCGCGCATAGTCCAGCATTTCGGCCATCGCATCGTGCACCTGCGATCGGGCCTCGCCGATATCCTTCGAGGCCGCACTGCCCGGCCGCGAATATTGCGGCAATCCGCCCACCACCAGCACCACGCAGGGCGCGCCCAGCGCCTTGGCCTCGTCGACGGCGCGGCGGTTGTCGTCGCGCACGTCGGTGCGATGCGCGGCGTCCGAGGTGAACATCCCGCCGCGGCAATAGCCCGACAGTTCCAGCCCGGCGTCGCGCACCGCGCGCACCGCGCGATCGAGCCCGATGGCCGCGACCTGGTCGCGCCAGGGATCGATGGCGCGGATGCCGTGCCGCGCGCAGGCCTCGACGATCTGAGCCAGGTCGCCCTGCTTGCGAACCGTCGCGGTATTGAGCGACAGCCAGCGATGGTCGTTCGAAAAATCCCGCATCAGCTTTCGATGCCGCGCAGCGCCAGCACCGCCTTCATGCGCCGGGTCGCCAGTTCGGGATTGGCCAGCAATCCCGCCTGGTCCGCCAGCCGGAACAGTTCGGCCAGATGCAGCGTCGAGCGCGTGCTCTCCTGGCCGCCGACCATGGTGAAATGATCCTGATGGCCGTTGAGATAGGCCATGAACACCACGCCGGTCTTGTAGAACCGGGTCGGCGCCCTGAAGATGTGGCGCGACAGCGCTACCGTGGGCCCCAGCACGTCGTGAAAGCCGTTGACGTCGCCCGCCGCCAGCCGCGACAGCGCGTAGGAGGCCGCCGGCGCGATGGCGTCGAAGATGCCGAGCAGCGCATGGGAAAAGCCCCGTTCGTCGCCGGCGATCAGTTCGGCATAATTGAAGTCGTCGCCGGTATACATCCTGACGTTCCTGTCGAGCCGGCGGCGCATGTCGATCTCGCGCTGCTTGTCGAGCAGCGAGACCTTGACGCCGTCGACCCGCGCGGCGTTGGCGTTGACGACGCCGACCGCGACGTCCATCGCCCGGTCGAGGTCGGGCGTGCCCCAGTAATTCGCCAGCGCCGGATCGAACATGTCGCCGAGCCAGTGGATGATCACGGGCTCGCGCACCTGCGACAGCACGCGGTCATAGACACGGGCATAATCGTCGGGGCTGCGGCCGATTTTCGCCAGCGCGCGCGACGCCATCAGGATGATCCGGCCGCCGGCCTTCTCGATCGCCGCGATCTGCTCCTCGTAGGCCGATATCACGTCATCCAGGTCTTTTGCCGCTTCCGGCGCGAGCTGATCGGTGCCGGCGCCGGAAAACACCAGCGCATCGCCCCTCGCCTTGGCCGCCGCCACCGAGCGCTGGATCAATTGCAGCGAGGTCGGCCAGTCCAGCCCCATGCCGCGCTGGGCGGTGTCCATCGCCTCGGCGACGCCTAAGCCGAGGTCCCATACATGCTCGCGAAAGGCGATGGTGCGGTCCCAGTCGATCGCAGCCTTCAGCCACGGATCGACCTCGGCCAGCGGATCGGCGACCACATGGGCGGCGGAAAACGCCACGCGATTGAGCGTGCCCGCAAGTTTTGCGGGAAAGCTGCGCGACGCCGCAAGGCGATAATTCTCGAGGCTGCGGTCCGGCGTCGGCAGTTTCAGCGACAGCGACGAGGCAGGCAGAACCGGTCTGTTCATGGCCGTGATCCTCACACCTTGATCGGGGCGACGTCGACCCAGCGCCGCTCGCGCCAGCTCAGCAGGGCGCATTCCGCCAATTGCACGCCCTTGGCGCCTTCCAGCAGCGTGTATTTATACGGCGCGTCCTCGCAGACGTGGCGAATGAACATTTCCCACTGCTCCTTGAAGCCGTTGTCGTAGACGGTGTTTTCCGGCAGCGCCTGCCAGTCGGCGTAGAAGTCGTGGGTGCGCTTCTGGTCCGGATTCCACACCGGCCGCGGCGTCGCCTGCCGGGCCTGGATCACGCAGTCGGTCAATCCGGCCACCGCCGAGCCATGGGTGCCGTCGACCTGGAAGGTCACGAGATCGTCGCGATAGACCCGCGTGGCCCAGGACATGTTGATGTGGGCGACCACGCCGCCCTTCAGGCGGAAGGTGGCGTAGGCGGAATCGTCGGCGGTCGCCGCGTATTTGTTGCCCTTCTCGTCCCAGCGCTCCGGAATATCCGTGGTGCCGAGGCAGCTCACGCTCTCGACTTCGCCGAACAGGTTGTCGAGCACGTAGCGCCAGTGGCAGACCATGTCGAGAATGATGCCGCCGCCGTCCTCGCTGCGGTAGTTCCACGACGGCCGCTGCGCCTCCTGCCAGCCGCCCTCGAACACCCAGTAGCCGAATTCGCCGCGCACCGAGAGCATGCGGCCGAAGAAACCGGAATCGCGCAGGAACGCCAGCTTCTTCAGGCCCGGCAGGAACAGCTTGTCCTGCACGGTGCCGTGCTTGACGCCCTTCTCGCTGGCCAGCCGGAGCACCGCCACGGCCTCGTCGAGATTGGTCGCGATCGGCTTCTCGCAATAGACATGCTTGCCGGCATTGATCGCCCGGGTCAGCAGCGACGGCCGCGCCTGGGTGGTGGCGGCGTCGAAGAATATGCTGTCGCTCTTGTCGCTCAGCGCCTGGTCGAGGTCGGTGGTCCAGCGCGGCACGTTGAACTGTTTGGCCAGCCGCTCGACCTTGCCGGCGTCGCGGCCGACCAGGATCGGATCCGGCATCATGCGGTCGCCATTGCCGAGCAATACCCCGCCGGCGTCGCGGATCGCGACGATCGAGCGGATCAGATGCTGGTTCAGTCCCATGCGGCCGGTGACACCGTTCATGATCACACCGAGGCGATGCGTCGTCATATCATTTGCTCCTGCAGGTTTCTTGTTGTTGGCGATTCGAGCGGCGACAGCAGCGACCACACCGGATGGATGCCGCTGGCAAAGCCGGGCGTCGTCAGCGATCCCGTCAAAAGATCGCCGTCATGCACCGCCAGCCTGACCCGGTCTCCGTCGCGGGTGTAAAGATCGGGATGTGCTGCGAGAAACGCCTGCGCTTCGGCGGCCGGCGCATCGGAAAAACCGTCGACGTAATGATGGCCGTTGCGCTCGGCGTGGCCGAGGCCGATCAGCGCGCCCAGCGCGAGGTCCTGCTGCACGCCGAGTCCGGCCTGACAGGTCAGGTCCTCGCCGCTGACGAAGAACTTCCCACCGCCCGCGCTCCATCGGGCGGCGCGCGTCGCGTTGAGTATCGACTTGTAGATCCCCTTGCACGATTTGGAGGAGATGCCCCGATAGCCGAGCGCGCGGGCCGCCGGAAAGGCATCGTAGCCGTCGTCGGCCTCGTCGATGATGAAATCGCGCACCGCCAGCGCCCCAAGCGGCGATTGCCGGAAGATCTCGCGCGGCATCGGCTGCTCGATATACATCAGCCGGGTCGCAATCGCCTGCAAGGCACGGTCGCGGTCGAGCCGGTCCATCAGCGCGCCCAAGGCTTCGAGGTCGGCATATTGCTCGTTGGCATCCAGCGTGACGCCGAAATCATGCGGCAGCAAAGCGAGTTCCTGGCCGATCCGGATCAGCCGGGCGGCATCGGCCTTCGGGTCGCCGCCGAGCTTGAGCTTGAAATAGCGCGCGCCGCAATTTTCCTTGCGATCGGCGACACCGCCCTCGCCTTCGATCCGGTCGTCGAGCCCGACGGTATGCCGGATCGCGACCCGGTCGAACCGCCGGCGCGCCGCCAGAAATCCGGAAATGTCGCCGTCGCGCAGATCGGGGGTCAGGCTGGCATCGATGCCCGCGACGTTGCGCATCATGCCGTCGAAGAAATCGACGCCGAGGCAGCGCAGCAGCGCATCCAGCACCGCCTTGTCGATCTCTGCCGGCCCGAAGGCCGCGGCGAGCTTCGGGATGTCCTCGGCCGCGCAGGCCTCGAGCTGGGCCGCGATCCGCCTGGCGTGCAGGCCGAACGCGGTCTCGAAGCCGGAAGCGCTGAGATAGAGCCCGCGCGCGATGCAAAGCGCGCGGCGCAATTCATCGACGGTCTGCTCGGGCTGAAGATGCGGCCGCTTGTCGAACCATTTCGGCACCAGCATTTCGGCGCTGGCGCCGACCGAGCGGCCGCGGCCTTCCACCTCGATCTCGACGCGCACGAAGGCCTGCGGCGCCGAATCGATCACCACGGCGCCGAACCGGAACGGCCTGGCAAAGCCAACCGGGCGCTCGAACAATGCGATATCCCGCACGGCAAGTTTTGGCGGCATGGCGCGATCTCAATCCAGCGCGCTTTGGGTGAAGAAATGCCTGCGGATGCGCTGCACCAGCTCGGTGAACACCGGATCCGCCATCACGTCGAGCGAGCGCGGTCGCGGCAGCGGCACCTCGTAGATCGCCGCGATCGCGCCGGGCCGCTCGGTCATCACCAGCACCCGGTCGGCGAGAAACACCGCTTCCGGGATCGAATGGGTGATCAGCAGCACGGTCTTGCCGGTTTCGCGCTGAATCCGCATCAGTTCGACGTTCATGCGCTCGCGCGTCATGGCGTCGAGCGCGCCGAACGGCTCGTCCATCAGCATGATCTTGGGATCGTGCACCAGCGCCCGGCAGATCGACGCCCGCTGCTGCATGCCGCCGGACAATTGCCAGGGCAGTTTTCGCTCGAAGCCTTCGAGCCCGACCAGCTTCAACAGCGCCATCGCCCGCGGCAGGAATTCCCCGCGCGGCAGCCGCTTCATGTCGATCGGCAGCATGACATTGGCGAGGATGTTGCGCCATGGCAGCAACAGCGAGTTCTGGAACACGATCCCGACATTGCCATGCGGGCTCGTCACCCTTTCACCCTCGACGAAGATATCGCCGGTCGAGGGCGCCAGCAGTCCGGAGATCATCTTCAACAGCGTGGACTTGCCGCAGCCGGACGGCCCGACCACCACAAAAAACTCCCCGGCGTTGATCTGGAAGTCCAGCGGACGCAGCGACGGCACCTCGCCGTCGCGCGACCGGTAGGTCTTCGACACCCCGGACAGCCGGATGCCGGGCATGCCGCCGGTGGCGCGGTCGGACACCACGCGCAGCTGCGCGCCGGACGGCAGCGCGCCGGTGATCTTGTTTGCGGCGTTCATTCAGCAGAACCTATTTCGGCAGATAGTCATTGGTGTAAAACGCCTTGGGATTATCCCTGGCCTTGGCATCGAGGCCGCCATACTCGACCATCAGGTTGACGCTGTCGGTCATGTTTTGATCGGTGACCTGGAACGGCCGCCTGTCCCTGGTCTGCGGCGTGCGGTAAAGCGGAATCGTCAGCTCGAAACCCTGCGTCAGGGTGCCGAGCTTGCCGCCCTTGGGGTTGGCATCGAGGATCGACTGCGCCGCCGCCTTCGGGTCCTTCTCCGCGGCTTCGACCGCCTTGGTGGTGGCCGACATGAAGCGCCTGACCAGATCGGGGTTGGCCTTGACGTAGTCGGTATTGGCGATGATCCCGGATGACACCATGTTGATGCCGTAGTCGGCGAACTTGATCGGATAGACGTCCTTGCCGGTGGCGTCCTTGATCTTCATCGACTGGTCCATGACATAGCCGAGCAGCAGGTCGGCCTGGCCGTTGATCACGGCGTTCAGCTTGGTCTGGGCATCGCCGGCCACGGTGGTGAAGTCGCCTTCCTTGAGGCCGGTCTTCTTGAGGAACAGCGGCCAGATCTGCGTGATGGAATCCGCCGGCGTGATCGCCACCGTCTTGCCCTTGATGTCTTCCGGCTTGCGGATGTTCTTGTCGACAAAACCCATCGCCGACATCGGGCTGGTCTGCAGCAGCACGCCGGTGGCGATCACCGGCGCACCCTTGATCGCCGCGCGCATCATGGTGGGGATGTCGACATAGCCGAAGTCGGCGGTCCTGGCGGTGACGGCCTGGGTGGTCGCCGCCGAGCCGCGGCCTTCCTGGATCTCGAGATCGATGTTTTCGGCGGCGTAGATGCCCTTGGCCTTGCCATAATAGAGCGGCGCATGCTCGCCATAGACATACCAGTTCAGCATCAGCACGACCTTGTCCGCCGCCACGGCCGGAGCCGCCGCCAGCGCCGTCGAGATCACGAGCGCTGCCAGCGCCGCCGCCAATCGAACCATGTCATCCTCCTGTTTGTTTTGAACGCGGCCCTTGCGCAGGCCGCCTGGTTGGAGCTCGCCGCTTACGAAGCGAAGATAATGTCCTCGCGCTGGCTGACATGCCAGGGGATCACCAGCCGTTCGATGCGGTCGACGATCCAGAACAGGATGACGCCGAGCAGGGCCAGGATCACCAGGGCGGCGAACATGGTCGGCAGGTCGAAGGTTCCGATCGAGCGCTGCAGCACATAGCCGATGCCGGAGTTGGAGCCGACGAATTCGCCGACCACCGCGCCGACCACGGCCAGCGTCACCGAGACCTTCAGGCCCGAGAAGATCGCCGGCATCGCGTGCGGCAGGTTGACCGCGCAGAACACGCTGAAGCGGCTGCCCTGCATGGCGCGCGCCAGATCGACCATGTCGGGATCGACCGACTTGAATCCCTGCACCGCGGACACCACCACCGGAAAGAATCCGAGCAGGAACGCCGAGATCACCTTCGGCACGATGCCGAAGCCGAACCAGACCACGAACAGCGGCGCGATCGCGATCTTGGGGATCGATTGCGAGAACACCAGCAGTGGATAGACGTAGCTTTCCACCGTCTTCGATCCGGCGATCAGCATCGCCACCGGAATCCCGAACGCCGCCGACAGCAGGAAGCCGCAGACCGTCGCATAGGTGGTCGGCCAGGCCTGCCGCAGCAGTTCCGGCCAGTCCTGCCACAGCACCGCGACGACGTCGCCCGGCGCCGGGATCTGGTAGGGAGGAATCCGAAACAGCCGGATCGCCAGATCCCAGGCCACCACGATGAATACCAGGAACAGAAACGGGCGAAGCCACGCCGCGTTCAGCGCTTTCGCCACGCCCCCGGGGGCTTTCGACTCGGCCATTTCCTCTCCCCGGATCGTTTTTGCTCAGGGACAAATTAACCCGTTGGATAAATACTGTCTAGCGGTTTTCCGAGTGGAAGATGGGCAATGGGATGATCGCTTCGCAGGGTACGAGGTTGGTGGTCCCCGCACTTCGAGCCGGCATCATCCGCGAAGCTGGAATGATCGAGCAATCACCGCTGCCAGACCTGAGGCCGTGAACCCATAAATCTGCCGGGCTGACGCCGCGCCAGAGTCCGCCATGCCTCGATAGCCGACGTGTTGCTGCATAGCAGCGCAACGACGCTAGGTGCCAACAAGAGACTCATGCACTGCAGCAAATTGAGCCTGGTGAGCGGTTGAAATGGCGGGGTCAGATTACCATTGGCCGGTCCGAGGTAATGCGATCCTGAACTCGGCAAAAGCCCGGGATCCGTCTCGCCTTCGATGCTGCCGCCATGTTGCTTGATTATTATGTCGTGGCTCATCTCGCAATCGTTCCCCAGCCTGCTCTCACTTCTGGACGAAGTAGAAATCTTCGCTGGCCGGAAGCGAGCCATAGGTGTAGGGCTCCTGGCGGCCCGCGGTCGCCTCCATGACGTCGTCCCGCACCAAACGAAAGATCTTGTTAATTTCGACCCCCGGCGTCGCGATCCGTTGCGCCACTGCGACCGCGAAGGGGCTGTTGGCGCCTTCGCCGTCGAGCGCGAGCTGTCCCTGCTTGGCGGCATAGACGACAAGCGTGGCGCCAGAAACCCTGACCTCGCCGAGGCCGCGACCGATCGATCGCGACGTGACCACCCCTCCCGCCGTGGGCGCGCCGGCAGCAACCGCAGGCACCGGGCTATGGCGCATCTGCGGCACGAAGGGGTTGTCGCGGCATGCATCCAGCAGCACCAGTTTGATTTTCTTGGCGCCTTCCAAGGCCGTCATGATCTGATCGAGCGGCACCGCTTCAAACTGCACGTCGCGATCGACGCCGAGCCTCGCATCGGTCGGAATCAGATAATTGACGCCGTTCACCTCCATGCCGTGGCCGGCATAATAGACCATGGCCCAGTCGGCCTGCTCCGCTGCTTGCGCGAAGACGCGGAGCACGTCGATCAGAGTTTGATGATTGGCGTTTGTGGCCAGCGTCACGGTGTCGAAGCCGATCGCGCGAAGTGTCTTGGCCATCGCCTCCGCATCGTGCTGCGGATTGGCCAGCGCCGGAACGTTCTGATAGGCCGCATTGCCGATCACAAGCGCGGCGCGGTGCTGATGAACGCCAGGCGAGGAAACCACCGCCGGTATGACTGCAGCCGGCGTCGGAATCGACGTCGCCGACGTTGTCTTCGGTGGGGCTGCCGGGATGGTTGGTATTGGGGCTCCTGAATTGAGCGCGGCGATATGCGCCGCCGCGGTTTCGAAAGCGGAGTTGGCGCTAAAAATCCTGATCTGGCTATGGGATGCCAGAGCCTTCTCGAAGTCGATGCGAGCCTGGGCGAGATCTCCCATTTTCTCTAATGTCAATCCTCGTCCAGTAAGCGCGGTGATTAAATCCGGAGCCCGTTTCAACGCTTCGTCATAATCGGCCAGTGCACGGGAAAAGTCACCCCGGTATCGGTAGGTATCGCCGCGTGCGGAATAAAGGGCTGCACCGCCGGAAACGCCGCCGGCGGCCGGATCAAAGAGTTGTATCGCCTTATCCTGGTCGATGAGCGCGTGATTGAGATCACCCTTCAAGCGCCAGATTTTTCCCCTTATATCGTATCGCCTGCCGTGTTCGTCCGGTTGAAGATCAATCGCCTCGTCGATGTCCGCGAGCGCTTCATCGAGATCGCCCTTGTCGATTAAGGTAAGGGCACGAAGCGTATAGATTCCCGGGTTCTTGGGTTCCATATGGATGGCGTGATCTATATCGGAAAGAGCGCGAACAAAGTCGCCCTTTTGGCCCAACAGTGCGCCGCGAGAAGAAAGTGGACCCGCCAGGTTTGGATTTAGCCGAATAGCGATATCGTAATCAGCAATGGCGCGGTCCAGCTCGCCTTTGACGCCCCAAGAGGTGCCGCGGAGGGTATAGGAGCTGGGATTCTCGGGGTCTAAGCGGATGGCCTGGTCGCAATCGGGAATGGCGCGGTCGTATTCGCCGTGATGGATCAGAACATTGCAGCGGTAATTGTAGGCGACGCTGGATTTTGGATTTAAGCGGATCGCTTCATCGCACTCCGCAAGGGCATGATCGAAATCGCGTTTCTTTCCAAATGCAGAGCAACGGTTACTGTGACCGATAGATCTTTGTTCATTCGAGAGACCAGCGGACTGGAGATATCGCGCGCAGCCAGCGAGTTGGAGGTCCGGATTGACGAATTGCATGCAGTCAGCGGTATCCTTGTTGCTCGCTGCCGTGGTCGGCGCAGCGAGGGCAAGTAAGCTCGCGGCAATCGCAAAGCCTTTGAAATCGGTCATTTAGTCCTCACACGCTTGCGCTATTCTGGACATTTATGTCGCATCATACGAAAGATCGGCGGCCCCATCCAGCCGCCTGCGTTGAGTATCGGCTTTACACGATCATCGCGCCTTTCAGGACTAACGTTGGGAACCTACCGACAATGCCCTTCGTGTTCTCCGACTATCCGGCCACGTGGTGCGCGATGCCGCGGCCGAGCGCAAACTGACCATGATGTGATGGTGAGCCCACAACCACCGAATCCGGCCGGCGCCTGTCACGAATAATCGGTATCGTGTTTCGCCCGCTGCTCTTCATTTCGCCCGTCAATCTTCCTCGTTCGTCATACTCTTGTCGAGCACCAGCCACAAACGGGCGACAGCCTCTTCAGGAGTTTCGCCGTAACCAACATTCCCGGTTGGGAAGCCGTCTACCTCAAAGTAGGTGGCCATCCACGCGTCTTCCGCGCTGTCAGGATATTTGTCCCACGAAAGACTAAAGCGCGCAGGCGCCTCTAATCCCTCTTCCGTCCAAGTATTGCCACAAGCCTTTAAGAGTTCGGAGAAGGTGGCGGCGAGGGTCTGCGTGTCCGTGCCGCTCCAGATCGCGTTTCCGTCGTCGTACCAAGACGCTGAGCCGGGGAAACCCGCATCCTTCAATTGCTTCGCTAATGAATAATCCAGCATGAACTATGACTTAAGTCGGCACTGATGTCCGTTTCCGATCGGTCGCGGAAAACCCGCGCGGTCGTGCCTATCAGTCCGACGAACTCTTGCCAATGCATGCCCGCCCCCCAAAGGAGCAGAATGCGATAGTGAGCTCGCTAGGCTCAACACTTGGAATACGCCGGAAGACCCAAATTTAATGTCTTTGGGATCGCCGACTTCCGGGTTTGTGAAGGGTTTCGGACGACGGCCCCGGGGCGAGCCGAACCGTCGCGATGGGCCGTCATCCGAAACCCTTCACATGAAGAGACTCATGCACCGCAACATAATCGCCATGGGGTGCGGACCAAGAAAAAGCGCAGCGCGCTCAAATCTGGCCGAGAGCCAAGGCCGTCGGAGTGCGGGGATTTGCCCGGTGTCGGGGCGATCGGAATTTATAGTCTAGCGAAACGCGAGCAATATTGGCTCCTGCGGGATTGATGCCTGTGTTCGTCGACAGGACCGGTACAACGTTTAAAGTTTCCGTGTAAGAAACACGGAAAATCAACGTACAAATATCCCGCGCCAAATCCCGAATTGAAAGCGAAAAGTCGAGAGGTTGGGTTTGAGCCCACTTCCGATGAAGGCGCGTCAAACGCCAGAGGCGACATTGACCAGAGGCGACATTGAAAAGTGTCTCGCGGGGGATGTGATTGGATCACAGGTTCGTCGCGGGCGGTGCGGCGCCCGAACGCACGCGTGAAGCGGGACACCACCGGTCCGGTTTGTCTGGTTCGCTACCGCGACAACTGCTGGTCTACGGAAGTATCCTTGCCCGCGATGGCTCGGCTGTTTACACTACCGCGAAGCGGGTTCCGGGACGAATTGGCCGATTGTCAGGTGCCGCGGCGCTGCGCCTCGGGCAGTCCCGCCGCCAGCTCATCGCCCCGGCCGATGAGGAATACCGGCATGGCAGCGTCGCTTCCGCGAATGGCGACCTCGGCCTGGCGCCAAGCTGGGCTTTCCCATTGCGCGGCCGCAAGCGTGGCGGCCGAAACGATCAAGACGCACTCCATCTCCTTGGTGAGGCTTTGTAGCCGCGCTGCCACGTTGCCAGTGTCGCCGAGAAATTGCAGTGAGGTCTGGCGCGGCGGCCCGACGATACCGACTACCGCCAGCCCGCTATGGACCCCCATGCCGAACCGCAATGGCGATTCGATTTCACTGGCGAGGGCTTCACTGACATGATCGATGGCGAGCCAGATATCCTGCGCTGCCAAGAGTGCCTGACGGGCGCCAGATCTGGCGTCGCTGTCGAGGCCGAACATGGCCATTATGCCATCTCCGGCCACGCTGGTGACTTGGCCCCCATGTGCCAAGATAGCGGCCGTGGTGGCCTGGATATAGTGATTGATAATGAAGATGGCATCGAACGGCAGGCGGTTGGCGGCGAGGCGCAGCGAATCGCGCAGATCGGTATAAAGCGCGCTCACGGGCAGCTCGCGCCCCTCATTGAGATCGATCCTCAGGCCATTGGATGGTCGAGCATCGCGCACGAGCGGAGCCACGGTGACGTCGGATATCGGCCGCACCTGGCAAGCGAGCCGGATCCCGGAGGCTGCGCGGAAACGCTGCAAGGTGGAAAGCTCGCTCGGCGTCGGCGGCGCGAGTTGCTCGAGCCCGCGCGACACCCACACCCGGCAGGTCGAGCAGCGGCCGCGGCCGCCGCAGACCGACACGTGCGGAATCCGAGCCCAGCGGCTCGCCTCCAGGATTGAAAATCCGCGCGGCACAGTGATGTGCCGCCCGGACCGGTAGTGAATGCCAATCCCGCCGTGTCGCCGCTCAAAGGCACTCCGCAACGCCCGCAGCAGAAAGGTGGCCGCAACGGCCGCCAGGTAGGCGAGTTGCAGGCGTTCGGCGAGTAGCCCGAGCGCCACCCCCGCCGCCGCCTGCGGCGTCCCGGGAGCCGGGGGCCCGTGCGCGGCCGTGAAGCCGGGGTCCACCACGGCATGCACGATAGTGTCCCAGCCGGCATTGGTGACGCCCATGATCGCCAGCATCGGCAGTGCGAGTGCCGCGGTTGCCAATCCCCACGCATGGCGCCAGTACCAGGGCCGAAACCTCAGCCACATGTGTATGCCGATGCAGCCGTGGGTCCAGATGGCGATCAACAGGGCGAACTGGCGCGGCAGGTTGAGGAAGGGATCGGTGAGCCAAAACAGATAAAGGACGCGAAAGTAGGAGTCCTCCAGGCCATAAAGTGCAACGCCGAGCCTGGCGTCGGCGACGTGCGGAGCAAGCAGGAGCGGAATGGTGAGCCCCAAACCCAGCTGCCAGGCTTCGATGGCAGGCATGCGCAGGTGCCGGCGCCGATAAAGCGCCTTGAGGCCGAGACCGAGATGAATCAGGAATGCGGCGAGCAAGGTGAACAGGCCGACCGGCGTCCGCCATGGCGCCAGCAGGATATCGTGACCGATTGCCTGGATGCCCTCGAGCAGGAACAGGCCGGTCGCGTGGCTGAGCAAATGGCAGGTCGCGTAGCCGAACAATATCAAGCCGCAAGCGAGCCTGACCGATCGCTCCGGCGGCAGCTTGACTTGGAATGCCGGCAAACTCATTCTCATCTACCAGATGCTCGCTTTCATGGTTTTGCGGTCTCGGCGGCCGGGGCGGATCGTAACATACCGCGTTGTCATCTGGTGAGACGTCACATGATACGAAAAACCGAGACCCTCGCCCGAATTCCTCTTTTTCGGTCGCTGCCGGAGGACGCCTTGGCGCGTCTCGACACCCAATGCGTTTGGCGACGGGCCCGGTCCAAGGAACGGATCCTCGGCTACAAGGACGAAGGTGCCGACGTCTACTTCGTTGTGCAAGGCCATGTGAGGGTGCTGATCCAAGCCAATTCGGGTCGGGATTCGATCCTTCGCGACATCCGCGACGGGGGTTATTTCGGCGAGCTGGCGGCGCTCGACGGAATGCCACGCTCGGCCGAGATCGTCGCCATCGCCAACTCCGTCGTCGCCAAGATGCCCCCCGCGGTCTTTCGCGACGTGCTGAGAAGCCAGCCTGACGTCTGCGATCAGCTGTTAAGTTTATTGGCCTCACAGGTTCGCATGCTCGCCAACCGGGTGAACGAGCTGGGAACGCTCGACGTACGTACCCGCATTTACGCGGAACTGCTGCGCCTGTCCCGTCCGGCGCCGGCAAACAGCCGCCATGCCCTGATCTCACCACCTCCCACGGCCGCGGAGCTCGCCGCGCGGGTGAGCTCTCGACGCGAGGCAGTATCGCGCGAACTCAGCAGCCTCGAACGAGCGGGCCTCCTGGAACGTCGCCGGGGGGCGCTGGTGCTGCTCGATCCCGAGCGCTTGACGACCATGGTCGCGAAGTACGACGAATAGAGGCCTCCTCGACCGACCCCGCCGTCAGGCGCCGCAAGCGTGTTACGGGATTGTCCGCCGTCGCCGCGCAAAGACGCCTGGCCTTGGCGGTTGCCGTCTCATCGAGCGAGGCGTGCGATTTCGCACAACACGCCGAGAGCGCACACGCCATATTGACGATGTTAGTGGTGCCGAGCGGCCAACAAGGTGCGGGATGGTCCCACACCGAAGCCTCTCACTCGGACGCGCCATACCAGTAAAACCTTGAAAGGAGCAAGTATCATGAGAACGATTGTATTTATCGCTTCCGCCGCCCTGCTGTTGGCTAGCGCCCCGGCCTTTGCGCATGGTGGTGGCGGCGGCATGGGTGGGATGGGTCACGGCAACCAGTCCATGCCGGGCAACCCGACGAGCATGGGCAAGACTACGACCTCAACGACCCGGATGACCGGATCGAGCACGCAAATCCAGCGCCTCGACAAGGAATACATACGTCTGGTTCTGCTGGGGCGTTTTCTCAATGAACACGGCGATAGAGGCGCGGCCAGGGCGGTGGAACAAAAGCTTGCGGCAGTCATCCTCAAGATCGAAGGGCTCGGCAGCCAGCCGCCATTCTTCGTGCGGTAACGCCTAACGGTGGACTCCAGCCGGTCTGTCCTTCAATGCAGCCCCACCCGTCGGGTGGGGCTTTCTTATGATAGTGAGGCTGCCGAATTGTTAAAACCGCTCCGCGGGAGACATGCTTAGACATCGCGCTCCAGATGGCACACCCACGATAAATGCACGTGACCTCAGGCCTACGAAGCTCCACGTCAATGAGGTGACACCTGCGCAACTTACCGAGCCGAACGCCACAAGTGTGGTGCGCAAAGAAATCAGACCCAATGTCGGGGTAGGGTCATTCACTACAGGGGCGACCCGACGACTATGCTGGCCTTGTCCGCCTGGCCGCCGAAAGCGGAAGTGTATCCAGAGAGCGGGTTCGCGACCGGCTATCCCGGCAGGTGGCATGGGCGAACATTCCGCCGAGAAGAAATCGCAAAGATCCGATCGGCTTCAGCCCGTATCCGTATGCGTTCACGCAACCTGGTCGAATGGTTCTTCGACAAGATCAAGCAGTGTTGGCATGTCGCGACCCGATACGACAAACTCGCAGCCAACTATCTGGCGTTTCGTCAAACTTGCAGCAATCCGAATCTGGCTGCGTGCCAACGATTCTGCGCCCTGAGACCTCGATGCCGCAGACTGCCGGGATCCGCCCGCCTCGGCGGGCGATGACAACCGGGAGCATGTGCTGCGCGGTGCGTCACAAAGAGTTCCCATCATCGCCCGCCCGGAACGACCGCGGATCAGGCCGGCTGCCGCACCGGCGCGCGCAGCCTCGGCACCTTGTCGATGCCGAAGGCGATGGCCGATTTCCCGGTCAGGGCCGCCAGCACCAGCGCGACCATATGCGCGAGCCGCTCTTCCTTGGCTTGGCTGGACAACAGATCGCGACCGAAAATCACGCTCAGGGTGGCGCTGTTAGACAGGTAGAAAAAGCACAGGGCCGCGATCGAAATATAGAGCTGCACCGGATCGACCGAGACGACGAAGTCGCCGGTTTCGACCCCGCGCCGCACCACGGTGCCGATCATCTCGACGAACGGCGAATGCATCGATTTGACCTTGGTGGACCGCTTGAGATGGCGCGCCCGCGCCAGGTTCTCGGTGTTGAGCAGCGCCAAAAATTCCGGGTTGCGGAGGAAGTAGTTCCAGGTGAAGCCGATCAGGCGCTCGATCGCCTCCGGCGGATCGAGCTGTTCGAGGTCGAGCCCGCGCTCCTCGACCCGGATTTTCTCATAGGCGCCTTCCAGCACCGCGAGGTAGAGATCGTCCTTCTTGCCGACGTGGTAGTACAGCATGCGCTTGTTGGCGCCGGCCTTGGCCGCGATACGGTCGACGCGGGCGCCGGCCAGGCCATGGGCGGCGAATTCCTGCTTGGCCGCCTCGAGAATGCGAAGCCGCATGCCCTCGGGGTCGCGCTGCCATTTTAGGATTCGCTTTGCCTTGGCCACCCGAAAAAACTCCGCCGCGGCGATGCCTGGAAGGAACATCCGGGTCGGCCGCGAAGCCATGGCCTGTAGCACGCAACGCGCGGTTTGAGAATGAACGCTGCCCGCCGCGTCAAGCACGCCGCCGATGGTGGCGGCGGTCTCCTCAGGCCTGTTCAGCCGAAACCTTGATGAAGTCGATGAACGCCCGCAGCGGCGCGGGTACCAGGCGGCGCCCCGGATAGTACAGAAACGGCCCCGAAAAGCTTTGCCACCAGGGTTCGAGAACGGGTTCGAGTTTGCCGGCGTCGAGTTGCGGGCGCAGCCAATCCTCGAACAGGTAGATCACGCCGGTGCCGGCGATCGCCGCGTCGATCGCCAGCTCGGTCGCACCGCCGGCCTGAACGATCAGCGGGCCAGTCGGATCGATCCGCACGACCTCGCCGTCGCGCTCGAACTCCCAGGCGGGCATCGCGCGATTGGAAAAGCGGCCGAGCATGCAGGCATGGCCGAGCAGCTCGCGCGGGTGCTCCGGCCGGCCGCGGCGATCGAGGTAGGCCCGCGAGGCGGCGGCGGCGAAGCGCTGCACCCGCGGCCCGATCGGAACCGCGATCATGTCCTGCTCCAGCCGGTCGTCGTAGCGGATGCCGGCGTCGCACCCCGTCGCCAGCACGTCGACGAAGCTGTCCTCGGCCATTACTTCGACGCGGATATCGGGATAGGCGGCGAGAAACGGCGGGATGATGCGGGGCAGCACCAGCCGCGCCGCGCTGACCGGCACGTTGAGCCGCAGCGCGCCCGCCGGCCTGTCGCGAAACCCGTTCACCACGTCGAGGGACGCCTCGACCTCGGTCAACGCCGGTCGGAGGCGATCCAGCAGGCGCTGCCCCGCCTCCGTCGGCGCGACGCTGCGGGTCGTGCGGTGGAGCAATCGGACGCCGAGCTGGGCTTCCAGCCGGCGCACCGCCTCGCTGAGGCCCGAAGCGCTGCCGCCGCTGACGCGGGCGCCGTCGCGAAAGCCGCGGGCCTGTGCCACCGCCACGAGGGCCTGCAGATCGCCGAGATCGACTTTCACTGTGCGTCACTCCGTACAACCCGTGCGGATTGTATCCGGTTATCGAAGGGAGCGGCGACTTTTATGTTGAGGCAGCACACAGGGAGAGCAAAAAATGTCAAATATCGCCCGTTCCGGCACCTTTCCACTCGGCGGCCGCGCGGTGAGGCGGCTCGGCTATGGCGCCATGCAGCTCGCCGGCCCCGGCGTGTTCGGGCCGCCGAAAGATCGCGGCGCGGCCCTCGCCGTGCTGCGGGAGGCCGTCGCCTCCGGCGTCAACCACATCGACACCAGCGACTTCTACGGACCGCATTTCACCAATCAGTTGATCCGCGAAGCGCTGCACCCCTATCCCGACGATCTCGTCATCGTCACCAAGATCGGCGCGCGGCGCGGTGCGGATGGATCCTGGAATCCGGCCTTTTCGCGCGACGAACTGATCCAGGCGGTGCAGGACAATCTGCGCAATCTGGGGCTGGATGCGCTCGAATTGGTCAACCTTCGCTGCATGTTCGACCCCCATCATCCCGCGGAGGGGTCGATCGAGGCGCCGCTCGCGGTCCTCGCCGAGCTGCAGCGCCAGGGGCTGGTGCGCCACATCGGGCTCAGCCATGTCACGGCGACGCAGATCGCCGAGGGACGCCGGCTCTGCGAAATCGTCTGCGTGCAGAACCATTACAACCTGGCGCAGCGGGCCGACGACGCCCTGATCGACCAGCTCGCCGGCGACGGCATCGCCTACGTGCCGTACTTTCCGCTCGGCGGGTTCAGCCCGCTGCAGTCCGCCGACCTGTCCGCCGTCGCTGCACGCCTCGGCGCCGCGCCCATGCAGGTCGCGCTTGCCTGGCTGCTGGGCCGCTCGCCCAATATCCTGCTGATCCCCGGCACCTCGTCGCTGGCGCATCTGCGGGAGAATCTCGCGGCGGCCGGGATCGCGTTGCCGGACGAACTCGATCAAGCAACTGGCGAACATCGGCTCGGCTTGACGTGCAGCCCGGCAACGCAGCATCAGGCTGCGGGCCGCGGTGTCCGTTCCACCAGCAGGGTCGGGATGCCGCAGGTGCCGCCGCGCACCGTCAGCACCCGCGTTCCCGGCTTGCGGCCGTCGCGCACCTCGGACACATCGACCCCGGCGGCAACCAGCCGCGCCCGCGTCGCCTCGATATCGGCGACCCGCCAGCTCAGGCCCCACAGCGTGTCATGCATGGCATCGGCGTGCTTGCCGGGCCGCTGCACCACCTCGACGATGAGATCGCCGCAGCGGAAGAACATCAGCCGGCCCCAATCCGGATGCGAGCGGTCCAGCGCCATGTCGAGGCCGAGCCGCGCGCCGTAGAGCGCGGCGGCGGCTGTCGGATCCGCGGTCGAGATCACCACATGGTCCATCGCGGTAATCGAGGCCGGCGTGGTCCTGACCGAGAGCGGCCGCTCCCTGCCCAGTTCAAGAAAGAACAGCCGGACGCCGCGCGCAGCCTCGGTGGCGGCGCGGGTTCGCTTCCACGACAGGGTGGCCCCGGTGGCGATATCGCGGCTCTCGGCCTCGGCGACCGGCTCCGGCTTCAGCGCCAGCCGGTCGAGCCGGCGATGCAGCCGCGCGATGTCGCCGGTGCGGAAGCAGAGGCTGGCCAACCCCTCGCCCTGTTTGGCAATCACCGCGCGGATCCGTTCCGCGGTGGCGTCCTCGCCGCTCGGCGCCATCAATTCCAGGGTCATGTTGTCGAGCGTGAACAGCACGCGGTCGGCGCCGTCGCCCGAGTTGCGCCACGCCGGCGTGCGCGCGAACAGCGTCTGGTAGGCGGCCGCGGCGGCCGCGATGTCGCCGACCAGGACCACGACATGATCGAGCCCGGTGATCACGGGAACAGGCCCCGCGTGTTCTTGGCGGCGCGCACCTTCTCCACCCCGATCGCCATCGCGGCGGTGCGGTGTGAAATCCGGTCGGCCCTGGCCCGTGCCACCATCTGGTCGAAGGCGCGATCGAGGATGTGGTATTCGCGCCGCATCACTTCCTCCTCTTCCCAGAACAGCTGCTGCAGATCCTGCACCCATTCGAAATAGCTGACCACCACGCCGCCGGAATTGCACAGTATGTCCGGGATCACGAAGATCTCGTCCTGGCGTCTTTCCAGCACCAGATCGGCGTCCGGCGTGGTCGGTCCGTTGGCGCCTTCGGCCAGCACCCGGCATTGCAGGTTTTCCGCGACCTGCGCATCGATCACCCGCTCCATCGCCGCCGGCACCAGCACATCGCAGGGCAAGGTAAGAACTTTCGCAGGGTCGAACTGCAGCTCGCTGGAGAAGCCGGCGATGCTGCCATGGGTCGTGCCGTGGCGCATCAGCGCCGGGATATCGAGGCCGGCCGGGTCGTGCAGCGCGCCGGTGTGATCGCTGACGGCAATCACCTTGAGACCGAGTTGCTGCAGTCCGAACGCGGCATAGGAGCCGACATTGCCGAAGCCCTGCACCACGGCGGTGCCGCCGTTCGGATCGATCGCAAGCTCGTGCATCACCCGCCCGGCGAGATGGGCGACGCCGCGTCCGGTGGCTTCGCGCCGGCCCAGCGTGCCGCCGGACGCCACCGGCTTGCCGGTGACGATTTCGGTCACGGTGCGCCCCTGGTACATCGAGTAGGTGTCCATGAACCAGGCCATCACCTGCTCGTTGGTGCCCATGTCCGGCGCCATCACGTCGGTATGCGGCCCGACGAAGGGAATCATCTCCTGCATATAGCGCCGCGACAACCCCTCCAGCTCGCGTCGGGAAAGGGTTGCGAGATCGACCCGCACCCCGCCCTTGGCGCCGCCATAGGGCAGGCCGACCAGCGCGCATTTCCAGCTCATCCAGATCGCCAGCGCCGCCACCTCGCCGATGTCGACGCTGGGCGCGAACCTGGTGCCGCCCTTGGTCGGGCCGAGGGTCAGATGGTGCTGCACCCGGTAGCCCTCGAACACCGCGATCGAACCGTCGTCGCGATGGATCGGACAGGAGACGGTGATCGCCCGCTTCGGCAGCAGCAGGCGGTCGCGCTCGTCGATCGGGATCGACAGGTGATTGGCGATCACCCGGAACTGGTTCACCGCCATCTCGAACACCGGACCGGAATAGACGGTCATGGTTCCCTCCCCGTCATTTCGCTGCAACCAAGCGAACAGAAGCGGGCTGCCGACATGCCCTGAGGGGGTCGTAGTCCGGCAAGCCGGTGATCTCAAGCGGATTAAGACGGCGGCCTTGCGAATAATTTTAGCCAATCTGCGGCGATAACTGGTGCTAATGTAGCGTGCCGGCCGGGACCACCCCAAGCCATGACGGAAACCGAATGCAGGCCCTTTTCATCGGACAGACCTATATCGACGTCACCTTCATCACCGACCACATGCCGACCGGCGACGAGAAGCATGTCGCGTCGGCCTACGCCGTCTCGTTCGGCGGCAACGCGGTCACCGCGGCGTTCTGCTGCGCCAAGCTCGGCATCGTGCCCGACCTGATCGCCACCGTCGCCAATGACTGGCTGGGCCGGATGTTTCAGGACATGAGCGCGAAGTACGGCATCTCGATTCACCCGCGCAAGGTCAATACCTCGTCGCTGTCGTTCATCATGCCGAAGGACGGCAAGCGGGCGATCGTGCGCTGCCGCGACGACGAGCACATCCATCCGTTCCCGCTGCTCAATCTCGGCACCTGCCGGGCGCTGCATGTCGACGGTCACCAGCCGGACGCCGCCATCCACTATGCCAAACTATGCCGCGAGGCCGGCATCCTGACCTCGCTCGACGGCGGCGGCCTGCGCACCAACACCCATGACCTCCTGGAATTCATCGACGTCGCCATCGTCGCCGAGCGATTGTGCGAGCAGATGGACCTGACGCCGGAGAAGATGCTGGACTATCTCAAGGCCCGCGGCTGCCGGGTCGGCGGCGTCACCATGGGCGAGCGCGGCCTGCTCTGGTACGACGAGACCGGAAGCGTCCGCACGCTGCCGGCGCTGCCGATCCCGCCCGAGCGGGTGCTCGATACCAACGGCGCCGGCGACGTGTTCCACGGTGCTTACGTGTTTTCCTATCTCAAGAATCCCGGCAAGAGCTGGCACGATCATTTCGAGTTCGCCCGCGCGGCCTCGACCTACAAGATCCAGCGCCTCGGCAACGAGGCCGGATTGCCGACGCTTGCGGACATCGAAGCCGTCAAGCAGGAGTTCCAGGTCGGACGCAAGAAGGAATTCTGGGATTAGGCGTTTTTGCAAATCGGGAATTTGGAAATCAGGCATGCGCCGCGTCGTGGTTGCCGGCAGCATCAACATGGATGTGGTGGCGACGGCCGACCGGCATCCCGCGCATCGGAGAGACCCTAGCCGGCACGCGGTAGCGTATTTTCCCGGCGGCAAGGGCGCCAACCAGGCGGTCGCGGCGGCCAAACTGGCAACCCCGACCACACTGAACCTCGCGGTGGTGTCTTTCTGCTCACGCGCAAAGCGAGTTCATGCGCCGACCTTCCCGCGGCAACTCTTGCCGAATCGTCAAGGCTTCCATGCGGGATCAGGTCGCGAGCCTCCAGAGCATGGAAAACCGTCTTGCGAAGATTAAAGGCAATTTTCCCGGCAACGTAGACGGTGATTATTGACTGCGCGGAGAATGAGCCGGCGGCGGGTCAAGCCATGGGTTCAGCACCGCTGCGCGGGTTCTTTCGTAGCCGCTGACGTCGCACGAAACGATTATCAGTCCGTGATGGAGAGCCGTTGCCGCGATGATGAGATCGGGCTGAGAGAAGGTAGGGCCCGCCTTGCGCCCCTCTTCGACCAGCCGGCGTCGGTGACGAGTTCGATGCCGAACCGGATTTCGGCAAAGGTCACCGCGCTTACATAGAGATGTTCGAGCGGCTGGGCGGCGATGAAGGCAAGAACCTTGCGTTCCGGCCTGGGGCGGCGGAGTTCGGAGAGGACGTGGGTGTCGAGAAGCCAACCCGTCACAGGGAAACGCCGCGCACGGCCATCGGCGCGCGGTTCGGTTCAATGTCGATATCGCGGTGCGGCGAGGCTTGCATCGCGGCAATCAAGGCTTCGCCGGTGAGATCGCCCTTGAGACGGCGGAACTCCTCGGCCGAGATGACGACGACTTCGTCGCGTCCATGCACGGTGACGCGCTGCGGTCCCTCGCTACGGACGCGCCGCACAAGTTCGCTGAAACGCGCCTTCGCATCCTGCAACAGCCATTGGCCGGCTTTTGGGCCTGCCTTTGGATTGCGCATGCGGCGGCGGATCTTCTTCGATCCCGCTGCAGCTGGCTTTACGATTCTAGTCATGCTGACTAGCATATCATCCGTCCGCGGCGTATCCAATCACGGGCGGCCCAGGGACGGCTCAAACATCCGGCAAACAGTTGAAATCGCAGGACTCTTCAAGACGAAGTCTCGCGAATGCCCGGATCGGCGCGCAACCGTTCGAGGCCGCCATGGGACATTGGCAGCGCGTATGAACCGCAACCCGCCTACGCCAGCGCCGCCTTCAGATCGAAGCTCAAATCCGCCGCCTGCTCCGGCTCGATCGAGCGGTTCATGGCCAGAATCTTCCGCCCGAACACGTGGTCGGCGGCGCGATTGATCGACTCGACGCCGACCAGGTGTCCCGACTTGTAGCAGAACGCCGAGAACGAGCGCTGCTCGCGGTCGCCGCGCACCACCACGCGATCGTAGCCGGTGGTGAGACCCGCGATCTGCAGCTTGTCGTCGCCCTGGTCGCTCCAGAACCACGGCTGGCCGTCATAGGTCCTGGCGTCGCCGGTCAGCCGCGCCGCCACGCAGCGCGCGTGATCGGTGGCGTTCTGCACCGATTCCAGCCGCAGCGAGCCGCCGAAGCGCGGGCTCCTGAACAGCGCGCAGTCGCCGACCGCCGAGATGTTCGGATCCGGGGTCAGCAATTGCTCGTCGACGATGATTCCCGCCGCCACCGGCAGGCCGGCTTCCGCGGCCAGTTCGACATTGGGCAGCACGCCGACGCCGACCACCACGAGGTCGGCCGGCAGGTGGCGGCCGTCGCTGAGGCTGACGCCGGTAACGTCGGCACCGTCGGCCTCGATGGCGGTGGCCTGCACGCCGAGATGGATGCGAATGCCGGCGGCCGAGTGCCGGGCCTGAAAATAGTCGGAGATTTCCGCGGTCACCGCGCGCGCCATGACGCGCGCGCCGAGTTCGACCACATCGACCTCGAGTCCCTTGAGGCGCGCGGTCGCGGCGAATTCCAGCCCGATGAAGCCCGCGCCGATGACGACGACATGGCGCGCCGAGCCGATCCGCTGCCGCAACGCCTCGCTTTCGTCCAGCGTGCGCAGATAGCGGACGTCGGCTAGATTGGCGTTGGGGATGTCGAGCAGCCGATTGCGCGCGCCGGTGGCCAGCACCAGATGCCCGTAATCGAGAAACGCGCCGGATGCGAGCAGCAGCCGGCGCGCGGCGCGATCGACAAAGGCGGCGCGATCGCCGATCAGCTCGATGTTCTGGTCGCGGTAAAACTTATCGGGGCGGAACATCAGGCTGTCCGGACGGCCCTCGCCTTTCAGATAGGCCTTGGACAAAGGCGGCCGCTGATACGGCAGATGCGCCTCGTCATTGATCAGGCAGACGCGCTCGGCAAAACCATGCTGGCGCAACGAGGCCGCGAGCTGGAAACCCGCATGCCCGGCGCCGACGATCAGAACCGCTCCTTCCGCCATCGGTCAGGCCGGCATGATGCGGGGCGGCAGGCCGCGGCGCCCGCGCAGGGTGTCGTTCGGCCGTCTCGGCTCGATGGTATCCATGCTCACTTCCGCCTGCTCCCGTTTCGGCTCTCCGATGCGCCTCTCGCGCAGTCCCGGCAGCGCTGCTTCAACGCGCCGCAAGGGACTGCCATCTTGCAGGCTGAGCCGGGGATTGTCACCTGCCGGCTTCTGCGATTTAAATGCATGGCGATCTTCCTCAACCGGGGCCCCGAGATGCCAGCTTCCGAACCCGCCACAGACGCTTCGCCAGGCGAGCCGGCGCTGCTCCGCATCGAAGGCCCGGTCGCCACCCTCACTTTGAACCGGCCGGCCGCCTTCAACTCGATCGACCTGTCGATCGCGAAGAAACTCGAGCAGTTCGCGCTCGAGGTCGAGGCGTCGGACGAAATCCGGGTGCTGGTGATCGAGGGCGAAGGCCGCGCCTTCTGCGCCGGCGGCGACCTGCAGACCATCGGCGCCGCCGCGGCCGCCGACAATATCGCTCCCGTGGTCGGCGAGCTGCTGAAGCACTACCACGCCTTCATCACCACGCTGCGGCGGATGCCGAAGATCGTGCTGGCCAGCGTGCACGGCTCGGCGGCCGGCGCCGGCCTGTCGCTCGCTTTCATGGCCGATCTCTGTCTCGCCGCCGAGGACGCCCGCTTCACGCCGGCCTATGCCAAGCTCGGGGTCTCGCCCGACGGCGGCGGCACCGTCGGCGTGGTCGCCAGCGTCGGCCCGCGCCGCGCCCTGCAGATCTATCTCGCCGAAGACAGTTTTTCGGCGGCCCAGGCCCATGACTGGGGTCTGGTCGTCAAGGTGGTGCCCGCCGTCGAGCGCAAGGCCGCGACCCGCGAACTGGCGCTTCGCCTGGCGCAGAACACCCCCGCCGCCATCGCCGCCACCAAGGCGCTGATCCACCGCGCTGGCGTCACCCCGATCGAACAACAGCTCGACGCCGAACGCGACGGCATCATCGACTGCATGCATTCGGAGGAATTTCTGGCCGCGGTGAAGAAGTTTACGGCCAAGGGGAAGTAGGCCGGGGGGCGCTTCTCGCATTTTCAGTCTTCCGTTGCTGCCCGATGACAGCTCGCCGCGGCATGGCCCGCTTGCGGGCGTCGCGAAGCGCCGCATCAATCCGGGCAGATATAGCCCGCCCCCGCCGGCGACTTGAAGCAGCCGACCGATTCCGGGATCATCTGCTTCGGCAGCCACAGCACCACCTTCGGGAAATAAATCGTAAAACAGATCGTCACCAGGAACACCAGATAGATCGGCAGCGCCGCGCGCAGCGCCTTGCCGAAACTGACGCCGACGAATTTCGACGCCATCAGCAGCACCAGCCCGTAGGGCGGGGTGATCAGCCCGAACGCCAGGGTGGCGATCAGCACCACGCCCATATGCACGCCGTTGATGTCGCCGGCCTGGGTCAGCGCGTTGACCAGCGGCATGAAGATGATGATGGTCGGCACCGGCTCGATGAAATCGCCGACCACGGTGAACAGCAGCACGAGGAGCAGCATCATGTGCTGCGGATTGCTGCCGGCGACCGAGGTGATCCAGTCGGCGATGACGATGGCGCCACGCAGATAGGCCAGCATCCAGCCGAACGCGTTGGCGGCCCCTATCGTGATCAGCGGCAGCGAGAAGATCAACCCGGCCAGGCAGAAATCGTAAGGGATCTTTCGCAGGTGGCCGCGATTGAGCGCCGGGATCACCACCGCGATGATCCAGACCACCGCGACGACGCCGGCTTCGGTCGGAGTGAACCAGCCGGTCAGGATGCCGCCGAGCAGGATCACCGGGATCATCAGCGGCAGCGCGGCGTCGCCGGCGGCGAACACCACCTGGCGCAGCGGCGCGCGCGGCTTGCGCAGGCCGGAGGGGCCGAAGAAATAGCAGTAGATCATCAGGCCGAAGCCGATCATGAAGCCGGGGACGACGCCGGCCATGAACAGCCCGGCGATCGAGACGTTGCCGACCGCGCCATAGACCACGGCGGTGATGCTCGGCGGCACCAGTGCCGCGATGGTGGAGGCCGAGGCGATGATCGCGGCGATGAAGGCGGGACTGTAGCCCTCGCGCTTCATCGGCCCGCCCAGCGCGCGGCTCATGACCGCGACATCGGCGGTGGTCGATCCCGACATTTCGGAAAAGAACATGCTGAACACCACGACGACCTGCGACAGCCCGCCGCGGATGTGCCCGACCAGCGACAGCGACAAATTGGCGATCCGCACCACGACATTGGCCGAGCTCATGAGTTCGCCGACCAGCAGGAAGAACGGGATCGCCAACAGCGCCTCGGAATCGACGCCGTCGAAAACCTTCTGGACGATCGCCGCCAGCGAAACATCGGTCAGCATGGCGCCGACGAACACGCCGGCCATCAGCGAGAACGGCACCGGCACGCCGAGATAGCCGAAAAACAGGAAGCAGAAGGACATCAGCCCGAGTACGAGCGGCGCGCTCACGGCCGCGCCCTGGTCCGGAAGCGGCTGTCGGCGGCGGCGATCGGCAGTTCCTCATCCGGCGGCTCGGGATGGTCGAACCCCGCAGCGATGCCGTTGACAAGCTGCTCGATGGTGAACAGCGCGATCAGCACGCCGGACAGCGGGATCACGGCATAGAGCGAGGCGATCGGCGTGCCGGACGGCAGCCGGAAACTGCCAAAGCCGCGGAGAAAATTGACGTAGCCGAACCAGATCAGACAAAACGCCACGCCGAGAACCACGACGCGGATGATGATTTCGACCACCAGCCGTGGAATGCCGTGCAGCGCCTCGGACAGCGCGGTCAGATACAGATGATCGTTGCGCCGGGTGGCGACCGCGGCGCCGATGAAGATCGCATAGATGAACAGGGTCGAGGTGACTTCCTGCAGCCAAAGCCAGGGATGGCCGATGGTGCGGGTGACGATGTCGAACATGACCGAGAGCGAGAAGCCGAAGCACAACAGGCCGCACAACATCATCAGCCCCTGTTCGAGCCGGTCGAGCGCCCGCCATTTCAGGTGTTGCTGCCGCTGCAGCACCAGCTTGTCGGCGATGGTCATGGCCAGCACTCCCCGGCGAGGATCGAACAGGGCAGAGCCCTCATCCCGAGAGGGCGCGAAGCAATCTCCGACCTCGTCCTGGGGAGCGCGCTGTTCGCGCGCGTCTCGAAGCATGGGCCGCGGGTCGCATGGTTCGAGACGGCGCTTGAGAAGCGCTTCCTCACCATGAGGGGACCTAATTGATCGCCCTGATCAGGCTCTTGATCTTCTCGGCGTGCGGGCCGAGTTCCCTGGCAAGCTTGTCGAGGTAGGGATCGGTGATGGCCTGAAAACCGGATTTGTCGACGTCGGTGACGATCTTGACGCCCATTTTCGCAAGCCTGGCCGCCGCCGAATGTTCGAGTTCGAACGCCCGCGCCGGCTCCCTGGCGCTGATTTCGGCTGCCGCGGTCAGCACCCACTGCTTCTGCTCGGGGGAAAGGCCCTGCCAGAGCTTGTCGCTGACGAAGACCAGCGCGTTGTTGGCTTCATGCTCGGTGAGCGACAGCACCGGCGCGACCTCGTAATGCTTGTTGACGAGATAGACATTGATGCTGTTTTCGGCGGCGTCGACCACCCCGGTCTGCAGCGAGGTATAGACGCTGCCGAACGGCATGTGCACGGTCTGGGCGGCATAGGCCGGAAACATGGTGTCCTCGGTCGCGGTCGCCTGGACGCGCACCTTCATCCCCCTGATGTCCTCGACCTTGCGGATTTCCTTCTTGCTGTAGATATGCCGCAGCCCCTGCGAGCCCGTGGCAATGACATGCAGGCCCTGCGTGGTCTCGTCGATCATGGTCCTGAGCGCGTCAAACACCTGCGGATCGGCCAGCGCCCTGATCACGTGGTTTTCGTCGCGAAACAGGAAGTGCAGCGACATCACCCCGGCCTGCGGAGAAATCGTCGCGGTGTTGGCCGAGGAGATGATGGCGAACTCGATATCGCCGGATTTGACCAGTTGCAGCAGCTGCGGCTCCTGTCCGAGCTGCGCCCCGGGATACTGGTCGATCAGCATGGTGCCCTTGCTCAATTCCTTGAGCTTGTCGGCGAACAGGTCGCCGGCGACGCTGTAGCCGGTGTTGCGCGGCTGGTCATAGGCGAAGCGATAATGCTTCACCTCCTGGGCGCCCGCGCTCGCTGCGAATGCAATCGCCGCCGCAGCGACCAGCCCATAAAGCGCCCTTGCCGAATGCTGCACCGCTTCCCCCTGTTTTATTTTGTTCGATCATCCCATCGCCGCCGCGGCATTGTCAATTCGACATCGCGCCCTGCCCTGCTGGCGCCGGCACGATAATTTCACCCGCGCTCCGGGACGCCTGCGATCTCCCATTCCGGAAATGGCTGCGGCGGTCAGGACGTGGCGGCGGCCGCCACGGTGTCTTTCAGCTGGCGGCGGTCGACCTTGCCGGTGGCGTTGACGGGCAGTCTGTCGAGCGGCACGATGTGAACCGGCACGAACACCTCCGGCATCAAAGTTCGGCAGTGCGCCCGCACGGCTTCGGCATCCAGCGTTTCGCTGCATACGATGGCAGCCCAGACTTCCTCGACGCCGGCCTCGCTGGTCGCCATGAACACCGCCGCCTCGCGCACGCCCTTGCATGACAGCAGCGCCGCCTCGACCTTTTCGGCGGCCAGCTTGCCGCCGCCGCTGTTGAGTACGGCATTCTGGCGACCGGAGATGACCAGCAGACCATCGCCGGTCAGCGATCCCAGGTCGCCCGGATAGAACCAGCCGTCGCGAAACACCTCGGCGGATTCGACGGGGTCGTCGACATAGCGGTCGACGCCGAATTCGCTGGAAATGCGGACGATGCCCTCGGTGCCCGGCGGGACCGCACGATCCATCTCGTCGACGATCTCGATCCGCATGCCCGGCGTCACATAGCCGGCGGCGCCCGGAATCTGCGCGATGCGGTGCGCCGGCGCCGTGGCGCTCATCGCGGTCTCGGTCGAGCCATAGCCGGTGATCAGATGCGAGCACAGCCGCGGCCTGACGCGCTCCAGCAGCGGCCGCGGCAGCAGGCCGCCGCTCGACAGGATGGTTTCGACATGAACCTCGATCGACGGATACTGCTCGCAGGCCGCCAGCAGCTGGGCCAGCGAAGTCGGCGTCGCCAGCATGGCCTCGATGCGGAAGATCTCGAACGACCGCAGGGTGTTTTCGGTGCTGGTGCCGCGAAAGAACAGCGTGCCGCCCCGCGCGAGCATATAGGTCAGGAACTGAAAGCCGAGCGCCGCGGCAAGGCCCATGTTCATGAACAGGCGCGAGCAGGCCGGAAGCCGGTTGCCCAGGGCATATTCAAACCGCGCGTTCCGCGCCATCACCATGTCGTGGGTCAGGGCCACGGCCTTCGGGTCGCCGGTGGTGCCCGAGGTCAGGATGATCCGGCAGGCCTGCGCGCTGGCGCCGGCGCCCGACGGCGCGGTCTCGATCGGCAAGCCGCCGGCCGCGGTCCAGGAGAAATCCAGCAGCAGGTGCCGGGCTGCGGGCGCGAACGGATAGGGCCTGCTGCTGATGACGGCGTCGACCTTCAGCCCGGCCGGCGGGCTGTGGCCGGCGACCGAGACCGTGACGATGCCCGCCTGGGTCAGGCCGAGGATCATCGCGGCATGCAGCAGCGGCTCGTCGATCGACAGCGCGACGATGTCGCCGCGCTTGATGCCGAGCGAGAGCGCCCGGCGGGCGAGCGTGCCCATCTGGACGACCAGCCTGCCATAGCTGACCACGTCGTTGCCTTGCGAGCAAAGCGCGGGCGATTCGGGCTGGCATTTCGCCTGGAACAGGATCGGCTCGATGATGTTCATGCGCGGCACCCGCGGTCAGGCAGCACCAGGGCCCTGCGCATGGCGGCCTTTCAGAACGATCCGGTCAACCGCACGAACGGTCCCCAATAGATGCGGCTGAGGCTTTGCAGACCGCCGGTACTGACATCGTAGGTCTTCAGGGCGGCGTTGTAGAAATCGGCGCGGATGCCGGCGCTGAGCTTGAAGTTCGGCGTGATCCGGTAGCTGAGCGCGGTGAAGCCGTCCATGTTGAACACGGCCGTCGTGCCGCCATAGCTCGCCCCCAGCCCGGGGCCGCCATTGTTCCAGACCGTGACATTGAACGACTGATCGCCGATCAATACCGCAGCACCGCCGCTGTAGTCGAACGACCACGCCCCCATGATCGGGACGGCTCCGGTCACCGCAAGCCGCGGGCCGACGCCGAAAAACCGGCTGCTCCAGCTGGCAAAGGTGGAGGAAGAGGAGGAAGTGGATTGTGACGCGGTGGTGGTGCCGACGGTGCCGGCATTGGTCGGTGCATAGAAGGTGGTATTGGTCGTGCTGTTGGTGGTCGACTGGGTCGAAATCTGCGCCTGCCCTGCCGCATGCAGGTCGGCGACGCGAAGCCCGAACAGCAGCTCGGGCCCGTTGGCGCCGAGGCCGAGGTCGCGGCCAATCATCAGATCGGCAACCAGGTGACTCTCCCGCTCCGAATATTGCGTCGCAAACGAGTTCGAGGTGGTCTGGTTGGTCGTGGTGCCGAACACGATGCTGCTGAACCCGAAGAACGGTTGGGTTACTGCGGGAACGAAGCTGGTCGACGATGAGGACGAACCGCCGGAAGTGCGGACGGTGGTGGTGCCGCTCTGGCCGTAGCGGAAATCGAAGACATAATGCCAGGGCTGACCCTGCGGCTGGTAATCGGCCCCGATCGCCCATTCCGGCCCGTGCGGGGGATTGAAGGAGGTGTAGGGCGCGCCCAGTCCGGGAAGCGAGGGAAAATTGGTCGCGCCGCCGCCGGTCCAGAACGCCGCGCCCTCTACCCAGACCGACACGTTTTGCAACGGGGTTTGGGCCGTTTGCGCGTTGGAGCCGGTGCCCGACACGGAAAGCGCCAGCGCCGAAGCTCCGGTGAGCAATGAGCCGCGAATGGAAGGCTGGACAGGAGGCATCGATTCTCGAACTTTATGAATTCAACAAGCAATTTCTTGGGCTTAGGAAATGCGAATTCTGATTCGAGGCTAGCCGATGGTGCCCGCCCGGCAAAATGCTTTATTGCCAATGTGGCCAGGTCTTGCGGGCCGGCCTCATTTTTGCTTCCGCTGTTGCCAAAGTGCATCAGCCGGCGGCGCGGGGCGACCCCGCCGCGCCCAGTTCCAGGCAAAGTCTTGATAATTCAACTAGTTGGAAAAGCATCGGCAGAATGGCGGCAAAGTCGGGAATCGTATGGATCGCGTCCTACCCGAAGTCGGGCAACACCTGGGTTCGCGCCTTCCTGCATAACCTCGTCAAGGTGTGCAACCGCGAAGCCGACGAGCAGGACATCAATGAGATGGCTCGATTCTCCACCTGGGAACTCGACAAGAAGCGCTATGCGCATTTCCTGGGCTTTGAGCCCGACAACGCCATCCATCGCCGCGAGATCGCGGCCACCCGCCACGCCGTTCACCAGCAGGTCGCCGACGCCGCCGAGGGACTGATCTTCGTCAAGACGCACAATTGCCTGGTGATGGATCGCGGCCATGCCACCGTCAGTTCCGCCGCCACCGCCGGTGCGGTCTATATCGTCCGCAACCCGCTCGATGTCGCCATCTCCTATGCCCATCACAGCGGCCGATCGATCGATGATGCGATCACCTACATGGCGATCGCGGATGTGGAAACCAACGGCAACGCTACTTCCGTCTACGAGGTGCACGGCTCCTGGAGCCAGCATGTCTGGAGCTGGACCCGCAACGACAATCGCGCGCTCCATGTCATGCGCTACGAGGACATGCTTGCCGAGCCGAAGAAAACCTTCGCCGCGCTGGCGAGGCATCTGCTGATCGATTGCAGCGCGCGGCAACTGAGGTCGGCGATCGAGCGCTCGTCCTTTGCGCGGCTGCAGGCGCAGGAACAGGCCAAAGGCTTTCGCGAACGTCCGCCGACGGCCGACCAGAACTTCTTTCGCCACGGCCAAGCCGGGCAATGGAAGAACGTCCTGACGCCGGTCCAGGTCGAGCGCATCGTCCGCGACCACGGCGAACAGATGCAACGGTTCGGCTATCTGCCGCCGGGCTGAATCCGGAAGCGGATTTCCGCAACGCCGGCGAGAGCAGCGCTCTTCGATCTGACGCCGTCGATCGCCAATACCAGCAAAGTGCTTGAGGCAAACTCGCCCTGCTGCAGAGCGGTCGTCCAACACGGCGCAGCGCGCGAACTGCATCTCGAATCGAAGCCATCGCCTGACATCAGACGTTCATGTTGCAAAGCCAATGCGCAGTGCGGCGAGTTTCTTCGTGCAGCGGCCGCGGGCCAACTCGCGGATTCTTCCTGAATGAGCAGTAGCAAAGAGTGCACCGGCCTCGCGCCGGCGCATGGTGATTCATGTCGCCCTGCGGCACGGCCGGCCTGCGTTGGGCCGGCGTTTCGCCTGAGCGCGTGTAACAAAGGGCACCTGGTGCGGAGCTTCGGAAAAGCTGTCCTGGCGTCGGTGACGGCGATGGCGCTCGGCGGCGCGGCAGGCTGCCGGTGCATCGGAACGCAATATATGATGATGGCACGGCTCTTCTGATCCGTCATGCGGGCGCGGACGGCGGCAGCTTTGCCCTATCCCTTGCCGTCGCCGCGCATGAAATCGAAATCGCAGCCTTCGTCGGCCTGCAGGATCGTCGCGTTGAACAGATGGGCGTAGCCGCGCCTGGCCCATTCCGGGGTTGCGACCGGCGGCAGCGCGGCGCGGCGCTTTTCGAGCTCGGCCGCATCGACCAGCAGATCGATGCTGCGCCCGGCGACATCGAGCCGGATCAGGTCGCCGTTTTGCACCAGCGCCAGCGGACCGCCGACCGCGGATTCCGGGGTAATGTGCAGCACGATGGTGCCGAACGCGGTGCCGCTCATCCGCGCGTCCGAGATCCGCACCATGTCCTTGACCCCGGCGCGCGCCAGCTTCATCGGGATCGGCAGGTAGCCGGCCTCCGGCATGCCCGGCGCGCCCTTGGGACCGGCGTTGCGCAATACCAGCACGTCGTCGGGGGCAACGTCGAGCGCGGGATCGTCGACCCGCAGCGTCATGTCTTCCACCGACTCGAACACCACCGCGCGGCCGGTATGCTGCAGCAGCTTTGGACTCGCCGCCGAATGCTTGATCACCGCACCGCGCGGCGCCAGATTGCCGTGCAGCACCGCCATGGCGCCTTCCGGCTTGATCGGCGTCTTTCGCGCGCGGATCACATCCTGGCCCGGCACCTCCTCGGCGCCGGCGACGACCTCGCGCAGCGTAGCACCCGTGATGGTCCGGGCATCGAGGTCGATCAGGTCGCCGAGCTGCGCCATCAATCTCGGCACGCCGCCGGCATGATGGAAATGCTCCATGTAATGCGCGCCCGACGGTTTCAGGTCGATCAGCACCGGCACCTCGCGGCCGAGCCGGTCGAAGGCCTCCAGATCGATGCGATGCGCGGTGCGGTTGGCGATCGCGGTCAGATGGATCAGGCCGTTGGTCGATCCGCCGATCGCCTGCAGCACCACCTGGGCATTGCGGAACGACGCCCCGGTCAGCAGATCGCTGGGGCGCGGGCCCTTCGCCGCCGCCATCGCGGCGGCGACCTTGCCGCTTGCTTCCGCGGAACGAAAACGCTCGGCATGCGGCGCCGGAATCGTCGCACTCATCGGCAGCGACAGCCCCAGCGCCTCGGTGATGCAGGCCATGGTCGAGGCGGTGCCCATCACCATGCAGGTGCCGACCGAAGGCGCCAGCCGGCCGTTGACGGCGTCGATCTCCTGCTGGTCGATTTCGCCGGCGCGGAACTTGCCCCACAGCCGGCGGCAGTCGGTGCAGGCGCCGAGCACCTCGCCCTTGTGATGGCCGACCACCATCGGTCCCACCGGGATGACCACGGTCGGCAGGTCGGCCGAGATCGCGGCCATGATCTGCGCCGGCAGCGTCTTGTCGCAACCGCCGATCACCACCACCGAATCCATCGGCTGCGCCCGGATCATCTCCTCGGTGTCCATCGCCATCAGATTGCGCAGATACATCGAGGTCGGATGCGAAAAGCTCTCGGCGATCGAGATGGTCGGGAACACCATCGGCATCGCGCCCGCCAGCATCACGCCGCGCTTCACCGCCTCGATGATCTGCGGCACGTTGCCGTGGCAGGGATTGTAGTCGCTGTGGGTGTTGGTGATGCCGACGATCGGACGGTCCAGCGCATCGTCGGAATAGCCCATCGCCTTGATGAAGGCCTTGCGCAGGAACAGCGAAAACCCGGCATCCCCGTAACTCGTCAGTCCCTTGCGCAGTCCGTCGGCCATTTCGTTTTTCCTTTTGTGTGCGGCCATTCTACGTCGGGGCGCGCCAAACATGAAGTCGTCATTCCGGAGGCGCGCTCTTGCGGGAGCGGAATGACGGCAGCCCGCTATTTGCGGTCGATGATCCGGCTGCGGTCGCCGTCGAACTCCATGGTGCAGAAGGTGCCGCCTTGATAAAAGTCGCCGACCGCATCGGGCGGCAGTTTTGCCTGTTCGGCCAAAGCGTGTTCGCGAAAATCCTCGGCCCGGCCGGTCGGGCGGTAGCCGAGGTCATAGGCGCGATGATTGTCCCACCATGAGCGCTCGTTGTCCGAGGCGCCGTAGAAGATCTCGAAGCGGATGTCGGGATGATCGAGCCCGATCCGGCACAGCTGCACCAGGTCTTCCGGCTTGAGCCAGATCGACAGCCGGCGGTGGTCCAGCGGCCGGTCGCCGAAATTGCCGATCCGGATGCAGGTGACGGCAAGCCCGTGCTTGTCGGCATAGAGCGCGCCCAAGGCCTCGCCGAACACCTTGCTGACGCCGTAGCGGCTGTCCGGCCGCGGCGTCACCTCGGTGCCGATGCGGTGGTGGCGCGGATAGAAGCCGACCACATGGTTCGACGAGGCGAACACGATGCGCCTGACGCCCTGCTTGCGCGCCGCCTCGAACAGATTGTAGCAGCCGATGATATTGGACTGCAGGATGGCGTCCCACGGGCCTTCGACCGAAAACCCGCCGAAATGCAGGATGCCGTCGACACCCGCGCAGATCGCCTCGACTTGCGCCGGATCCGACAGCTCCGCCGCCCTGAAGGTCTCGCTGGCGGCGAGATCGGCGGGCGGCTTCAGGTCGCTCAGCACCAGGTCCGGATAGAGCGGCGGCAGCAGCTTGCGCAGACGGGAGCCGATACCGCCGGCCGCGCCGGTCATCAGGATGCGTGGCATTTCATCACTCGTATTTCGCCTTCGAACGAATATGGCGCGGTGGTGACATCACGGCAAGTAACCGTGTCCGGACGCGATGCGGTGCATTGCACCGCTCCGCAGAGCCGGGACCAACAAGCACCCTCCATCCAACGGGCTGCGGCTCTGCAGCGCACTTCGTGCTGCGCAGCGTCCAGGGCACGCTGGCGCGTGATCGCTTGCCGCCGCGGGATGGCAGTGATAGCAGACCAGAACATGTGAGGAAGCAGAGCAACAACGAGAACAGCAAATGTCCGAGGCAGCACCGCATTCCGCCGGCTGGCGGCCGGCCACCTGTTATCCCGATCCGGCGATCCGCGCGCTCGACCCGCGGTTCGAGAAATACTGGCTGAAACTTTCGGCGGTCGAACGGCTGGCCACCGGATTGCGATGGGCCGAGGGCCCGGTGTGGTTCGGCGACGGACGCTATCTGCTGTGCAGCGACATTCCCAACAACCGGATCCTGAAATGGGAAGAGGAGACCGGCGCGGTCAGCGTCTTCCGCAAGCCGTCGAATTTCGCCAACGGCCATACCCGCGACCGCGGGGGACGCCTGGTCAGCTGCGAGCATGGCGGCCGCCGCGTCGTCAGGACCGAATATGACGGCTCGGTCACGGTGCTGATGGACCGGTTCGACGGCAAGCGGCTGAATTCGCCGAACGACGTGGTGGTGAAATCCGACGGCTCGATCTGGTTCACCGATCCGGTGTTCGGCCTGCTCGGCAACTACGAAGGCTACAAGGCCGAATCCGAGATCGAACCCAACGTCTACCGGATCGATGCCGCGACCGGAAAGGCCAGCATCGTCGCCGAGGGCGTGCTCGGGCCCAACGGGCTGTGTTTCTCACCGGACGAAAAAATCCTCTATGTGGTTGAATCGCGCGGGGTGCCGAACCGCAAGATCCTGGCCTACGACGTCACGGCCGACGGCAAGGCGATTTCCAACAAGCGGGTGTTGATCGACGCCGGCGCGGGCACGCCGGACGGCATGCGCTGCGACATCGACGGCAATCTGTGGTGCGGCTGGGGCATGGGCGATCCCGAACTCGACGGCGTCGTGGTCTACGCGCCCGACGGCGTCCTGATCGGCCGCATCGCGCTGCCCGAACGCTGCGCCAACGTCTGCTTCGGCGGCGTGATGCGCAACCGGCTGTTCATGGCCGCGAGCCAGTCGATCTATGCGCTGTACGTCAACACCCAGGGCGCGCCGGGGGGATAGTGCGACGTCGTGGCGGCCTGCAAGGCTGTGAAGTTATCTCCGACCTGATCCTGAGCAGCGGCCTCTTGGCCGCGTCTCGAAGGATGGCCGCGGGCCCATGCAGTGGGTCCATCCTGCGAGACGCTTGCTTCGGGCCGCACTTCGCGCGGAACCGGTGGCAGGCTCCTCAGGATGAGTCAGACTCGCTCTCAGGCTCCTGCGCAGGGAAGACGCTGATCTTTTTACATGGCCCAAAACGCAAAACGCCGGGGCGATTGTTCCGCCCCGGCGCTGCGATGTGAGTCTGGCGCTTAGGCGGCGTTGAAGCCGGCGATCGCCTTGACCTCGAGGAATTCCTCGAAGCCATACTTGCCCCATTCGCGGCCGTTGCCGGACTGCTTGTAGCCGCCGAACGGCGCGGTGCGTTCGTTCGGCACGCCCTGCAGGTTGACGTTGCCGGCGCGGATCCGGCGGCCGACCCTGCGGGCGGTCTCGACGGTGTCGGCGGAGACGTAGCCGGCCAGGCCGTAGGGCGTGTCGTTGGCGATCCTGACCGCGTCTTCCTCGTCCTTGGCCCCCATGATCGCGAGCACCGGCCCGAAGATTTCCTCGCGCGCGATGGTCATGTTCTCGGTGACGTCGGCGAAGATGGTCGGGCGGACGTAGAAGCCCTTGTTGACGCCTTCCGGCAGGCCGGGGCCGCCGGCTACCAGGGTGGCGCCTTCCTCGATGCCCTTCTGGATCAGGCCCTGGATCTTGTCCCACTGGCCGCGGTTGACCACCGGTCCGATGGTGGTGCCTTCGGCGCGGGGATCTCCGGCCTTGGTCTTGTCGGCGACGCCCTTGGCGATGGCGGCGACTTCCTTCATCTTCGACAGCGGCACGATCATCCGCGACGGCGCGTTGCAGGACTGGCCGGAGTTGTTGAACATGTGCATCACGCCGCCGGTGACGGCCTTGGCGAGATCGGCGCCTTCCAGGATGATGTTCGGCGACTTGCCGCCGAGCTCCTGGCTGACCCGCTTGACGGTCGGCGCGGCGCGCTTGGCGACGTCGATGCCGGCGCGGGTCGACCCGGTGAACGAGATCATGTCGATGCCGGGATGTTCGCTCATGGCGGCGCCGACTTCGGGACCGAGGCCGTTGACGAGGTTGAAGACGCCCTTCGGCACCCCGGCTTCATGGAGGATTTCGGCGAAAATCAGCGCCGACGACGGGGTGAATTCGGATGGCTTCAGGATCATGGTGCAGCCAGCGGCGATCGCGGGCGCGACCTTGCAGGCGATCTGGTTCAACGGCCAGTTCCACGGCGTGATCATGCCGATGACGCCGACGGGTTCGCGCACCACCACGGCCGAGCCGACGGTTTCCTCGAAATGATAGTTCTTCAGCACGTCGAGCGTGGCGGCGATGTGGCCGAGGCCGGCGCCGGCCTGCATCCTCTCCGCCATCGGCAGCGGCGCGCCCATCTCGTCCGAAACGGCGGCGCCGATGTCCTTCATGCGGGTCTTGTAGACCTCGATGATGCGCGACAGCAGCGCGACGCGCTCCTCGCGGCTGGTCTGGGAGAAGGTTTCGAAGGCGCGCCGGGCTGCGGCCACCGCCTTGTCGACGTCGGCCTTGGATCCCAATGCAACCTCGTACATCGCCTCTTCGGTCGCCGGGTTGACGACGGGCGTGGACTTCTTGACGACCGGATCGACCCAGGCGCCGTCGATGTAGAATTGCATGCGGTTGACCATCGTGACCTCGTGATTTCAGGGCATTGAAGGGGAACGGAGCGTTCGGCCAGCATCCTTGCACGAAAGCCCGGCGAAATGAACCCGCCATCTGCGGGACGCCGCACTGCGGCGGACGCGGCATATAAAATCAGCGGGGTACCGGATGCAAGGCTGGCGGCCGGTCATTTCCGCGTGTGGTAAAGCCGCAGCGCGGGTCTCAAACCGCCATTTTGCGGTGCCGCACCGGCGCCCCCGCGGTCAGGGATTCGGCGGCGTCGATGATGGCGTTGGCGTCGATGCCGTAGTGGCGATAGAGCTCGCCGATGCTGCCGGTCTGGCCGAAATGCTCGACCCCCAGCGCCTCCAGCCGGTGGCCGTGCACGCTGCCGAGCCAGCCCAGCGTGGCCGGATGGCCGTCGATCACGGTGACGATGCCGCAGTCGCGCGGCAGCGGCGCCAGCAGTCTTTCGATGTGGCTGAGATGCGGCAGGCCGCGGCGGTCGCGGCGCAGCCGGCGCGCCGCGGTCCAGCCCGCATGCAGCCGGTCCGCCGAGGTCACGGCCAAAAGGCCGACATCCCGGCGGCTCTCGCCGAGCAGGCCGATCGCTTCAATCGCTTCCGGCGCCACCGCGCCGGTATAGGCGATCACCGCTTCGGCGTTCGGCCCGGGCTTGCGCAGCCAGTAGGCGCCTTCGGTAATGGATTGCTGCAGCTCCGGCGTCATGATCCGCTGCGGCTGCTCCAGCGTGCGGGTCGACAGCCGCAAATACACCGATCCGCCCTCGCCGGCTCCCTCGCGCTGCATGTGCTGGAAGCCGAAGCCCATGATGACGGCGAGTTCGTCGACAAAGGCCGGCTCGAACGCGGCCAGGCCGTCCTGCGCCATGCCGATCAGGGGTGTGGCGATCGACTGGTGCGCGCCGCCTTCCGGCGCCAGCGTGATGCCCGACGGCGTCGCCGCCACCATGAAGCGGGCGTCCTGGTAGCAGGCGTAGTTCAGGGCGTCGAGGCCGCGCTGGATGAAGGGATCGTACAGGGTGGCGATCGGCAGCAGCCGCTCGCCATTGATGGCATGCGACAGCCCCAGCGCCGACATCAGGATGAACAGGTTCATCTCGGCAATGCCGAGCTCGATATGCTGTCCGCGCGGGGAAAAGTCCCAGTTGAAGGTCGAGGGGATCTTTTCGCTGCGGAACAGATCGGCCTTTTCGGCGCGCGCGAACAGCCCGCGGCGGTTGACCCAGGCGCCGAGATTGGTCGACACCGTCACATCGGGCGAGGCGGTGACGATGCGCGCGGCGAGCGCGCTGTCGCCGCGCGCCAGCTCGTTGAGCACCAGCCCGAAACCCTGCTGGGTCGACATCTCGGCCGAGGCCGTGAACGACAGCCGCTCCGGCACCTCGATGACATCGGCGGTCAGGCGGCGACGGCCGTCGGCGTTGAACGGCACCTGGTCGAGAAACCCCTGCAGCGCCGCGGGCTCCAGCGACAATCCTTCGAACTTCTCCCATTCATGCCCGGGGCGGATGTTCTGCGCCAGGCGCCATTTCTCCATCTGGGCGACCGTCATCAACCCGGCATGGTTGTCCTTGTGGCCCTGGAACGGCAGGCCGACGCCCTTGATGGTGTAGGCGATGAAGCAGACCGGCCGGTCGTGGTCGATGGCCTCGAACGCCTCGATCATGCTGGCCATGTCGTGGCCGCCGAGATTGGACATCAGCTCCAGCAATTCGTCGTCGCTGCGCCGCTCGATCAGCTGCGACACCGCGCCCTGGTCGCCGATCTCGTCGCGCAGATGCCTGCGGAACGCGGCGCCGCCCTGGAAGCACAGCGCCGCATACATCTGGTTCGGACAGTCGTCGATCCAGCGCTTCAGCGCCTCGCCGCCCGGCTCGGCGAACGCCGCGCGCATCAGCCGGCCGTATTTCACGATCACCACGTCCCAGCCGAAATTGCGGAACATGGATTCGAACTTCTCCCACAATCCCTCGCGCACCACCGCATCGAGGCTCTGGCGGTTGTAGTCGACCACCCACCAGGTGTTGCGCAGCCCGTGTTTCCAGCCCTCCAGCAGCGCCTCGAAGATATTGCCCTCGTCCATCTCGGCGTCGCCGACCAGCGCGATCATCCGCCCCTCGGGACGGTCCTTCATCCAGCCATGCGCCTTGACGTAGTCCTGCACCAGCGAGGAAAACAGCGTCTGCGCCACGCCGAGGCCGACCGAGCCGGTGGAAAAGTCGACGTCGTCGGTGTCCTTGGTGCGCGACGGATAGGACTGCGCGCCCTTGTAGCCGCGAAAATTTTCCAGCCGGTCGCGGCTCTGGCGCCCGAACAGATACTGGATGGCGTGGAACACCGGGCTGGCATGCGGCTTCACCGCGACCCGGTCCTGCGGCCGCAGCACCGAGAAATACAGCGCCGACATGATGGTGACCAGCGACGCCGAAGAGGCCTGGTGGCCGCCGACCTTCAGGCCGTCGGCATTGGGCCTGACGTGGTTGGCGTGATGGATGGTCCACGACGACAGCCACAGCACCTTGCGGGCGAGCGCGGACAACAGTTCGAGACGAGCGGGCTCGATCGGCATTTTAGGAGGCTCCGGAGCCGGGGACGACCGAGCCATGGTAACGGCCGCGAGGCGGCTAAAAATCCCAAATTTTCGCGACATGCCAGGCCAGAATGGTATAAAATCCCGATCTGGAGCCCATTTCACTGAGTTTATCCCAATGTCCTCGCTCGATGCCATCGACCGCAAGATCCTGTCCCTGCTGCAGGCCGATGGCCGCACCACCATGCAGGAGCTCGCCGACAAGGTCGGCCTGTCGGTCTCGCCGTGCCATCGCCGGGTCAAATTGCTGGAGCAGCGCGGCGTGATCACGCGCTATATCGCCACCGTCGACCAGAAATCGCTCGGCCTGCATGTCAGCGTCTTCATCTCCATCAAACTGGCGCGCCAGAAGGAGGAAGACCTCGACCGCTTCGCCAGGGCGATCTCGAAATGGGACGAAGTGCTGGAATGCTATCTGATGACCGGCAACCGCGACTACCTGCTGCGCGTGGTCGCCGCCGACCTGTCGTCCTACGAGGCGTTTTTGAAAAACAAGCTGACCCGGCTCGACGGCATCGCCTCGATCGAGTCGAGTTTTGCATTGAGCCAGGTGAAATACTCGATCGCGCTGCCGGTGTGAGGGCAGAGTCGACAACGGGCCTCGTCCCGGCGAACGCCGGGAGCAATACTCCCTGGCGTCGATCGTTGCAGAAGGCCTCAAACCGAGTGCCCAAACGTAAATCCCCGGCGTATGGGTTGCCGGATCGCGTTCGCTTCCGCTCACTTGTCCGGGACGACGGTGAGAAAACGCCGAAGCCTTTGTCTCACCTATCGTCGCAGCTACCGCCATGGCTCGACGATGATCTTGGTGTGGGCTTCCGGATTGGCAAGGTCGGAAAACGCCTGGGCGACGCCGTCGATGCCGACGCGCGCCGTCACCAGGGCTGAAGCCTCGACCTCGCCTTCCGCGATCAGGCGCAGCGACGCGGCAAATTCCTCCGGGGTGTAGCCCAGCACATATTGAACATTGAGTTCCTTGACGATGCCGAGCATCGGCTCGCAGCGGTCGGTCTCCATGCAGACGCCGACCACGACGATGCGGGCGTCGCGCGGGGCGCCTTCGAACACCTGCTGCAGCAGGCCGGGAATGCCGACGCATTCGAAGATCAGCGCCGGCTTGAGCGCCGGCAGCAAGGCCTGCAGCGGCGGCCGCGCCGCCTTCTGTTCGGCCGACATCGCGGCATGCTCGGCCCAGGTCACGTAGGGCTGGCTGCGCGCCGGATCGACCACGATGTCGGCGCCGAGCCGCCGCGCCAAGGCGCGCCGCGCCGGCGAATAGTCGGCGGCGACGATCGGGTGCAGCCCGCGCAGCCGCAGCGCGGCGATCACCGCCAGACCGACCGGGCCGCAGCCGATCACCAGCGGCACCTCGTCGCCGCGTATCCCGGCCTTGGCGACGGCGTGGATGCCGACCGCGAGCGGTTCGGTCAACGCCGCATGCTCTGCCGCAAGCCCGTTCGGCACTTCGAGCAGCAGCGCCTCGCTGAGCAGCATGCGCTCGGCATAGCCGCCGAGATTGTCGTTGGAATAGCCGATGCCCTGCGGTCCTTCCGGCGTCAGCAGCGCCGGCAGCGAACACACGCGGGTGCCGGGCTTCAGCCTGCGCTGGGTGGCCGGGCCGTAGTCGAGGATCTCGCAGGCGAATTCATGGCCGAACACCACATCGCGGGCGAGGTCCATCGGCTTGCGGCCGGGGAAATGCCTGGAAAGTTCGACCATGCGGTGGGCGTGCTTGCGGGCGTGGAGGTCGGAGCCGCAAATGCCGCAGGCCAGCGTCCTGACCAGCACCTGCCCGGCGGCGGGGCTGGGCTCCGGCAAGCTGTCGGCGACGATCTCGCCGTTCCTGAAAATGGCCGCGCGCATCGGTCTTTCCCTTCGCTGTAGCTCGTGGTGATCTGGTATCGCGCGCGGCTTCACCAGCTGTAGCGCGCGACGCCCTTGCCGGCATAGGAACTGGTGACGGCGGAGAACTCGCCCTCGAAGGTCGCGGCGAGCGAGAAGCCGTTCAGCCATTTGATCTCGGCGGAAGTGGTGGTCAACGCGGAATCGTGCGCCTGCGCCGCACCATTGACCACGAAGGAGGCGCCGGGCAGCGTCTGGAACACCGCGGAGATGTTGCGGTCGGTGTCGAAATCATGCGCCCAGGCGAGGCGGCCGCGCAAGGTCAGGATCGCGTTGGGCAGCGCGAACGACCGGTCGGTGCGAACGCCGAGTTCGCTTCGGGCGTCCGTGACATCCTTGGCGGCGTAGTTCAGCGCGAACGTGCCGGCGCCGGCCAATACCTGCTCGGCATAGGCCGGCAGGTCGAAGGTGGTGAATTGCGCGGCGGCGTAGGGCGCGAGGCCGACCCAGGGCGTGGCGAAGCGATAGCCGCCTTCGAGGCGCCCCGAATAGGCATTGGCGTCGAACTGCGCGCGCAGCTGGTCGACGCCGGCGACGGTCACGATGCGATCGGTGGTGACATCCTGCCAGCCATAGGCCAGCGAACCCGCCAGATAGGCCGCACCGGCATCGTGGCGCATGAACGCACCGGCCTGGAACAGGTCCGAGCGCCCGGAGCCGGACCCGATGACGGAAAAATTGGTGCCGCCGCCACCGAGCGCAAATCCGACCAGTGTATCCGGCGAGATCCGGTAGTCCGCACCTGCCACCAAGCCGAACGCCCGCGCCGAAGAGCCGTTGGATCCCAGCGCCGTATTGCCGTCGGTCGAACTGCCGCCGCCATAGGAAGCCCCCCACACACTCCAATGCGGTTCGAACGGATCGTTGCGCGCGGCAGCGGCCTTGGTGGGAAATTGCGCGAAGGCATCGCCCACGGCATTGGGCCGGTTGCCGGCATAGGCGCTGGCGCCGTCGTCGGCAAAGGCCGGCGGGCCGACGGGAGGCGAACCTGCTCCGCCGCGGCCGGTGATGGAGGGATCGGTCAGCAACCCCAGGAACAGGGTCATGGCATCGAAGGTGGCCTGCTGCGACCCCGTCGCCACTTCGCCGGAGACCTGGGTCAGGCCCGCCGCCGACAGGGTGGCGAACGGCAGCGGAATTCCGCCATTGGCGTTGAAGAAGCCGGTCAGCACGTTGCCGACATTCTGCTGGTTGACGTTGATGCCGGGCAGGGCGGCGAAGTTGAGACCAAAATTGAGATAGGCATGGCTGAGGTCGTAGCTGAGCGTGGCGACCAGCCCGCCGGGATCGCCGAGCACGGCGGCACCGTGCAAAGGCGCCGCTGCGGCCACCGGCAAAACCCAGGATCGGATATTGCTTCATCACCGTGCTGCCGGGCGCGAACGACGCCCCGACATTGCCCGCCAGCGTGACGGCGCCGGTCACATTGGCGAAGGTCGAGGCCACCGAGTTGAGCTGTACCAGGTACAACGCGCCCGACTGGAACGCGAGATTGCCGGATACCGTCGTGAACGAACCCGGCGGGCCGTTGCCGGGCAGGAAAATACCGCCGCCGGCGATCACGGTGTTGCCGACGGTGCCGGCGCCGGTCAACGCACTACCGTTGTTCACAGTAGCAAGAACCGAGGAAGCAATCGAGCCTTCGACGTCGAGCACGCCGCCGAACACCGTCGTCGTGCCGGTGTAGGTATTGCTGCCCGAAAGCGTCAACGTGCCGGTGCCGACTTTCTCCAGCGAGCCCGATCCCGTGGTGCAGCCACAGGGATTGTTGTCGGCAATCACGCCGCTCACGGTGGTCGACAGATTGTTGCTGCCGACGGTGAGCGTGTTGCCACCGCCGATGTAATAGAAGCCGGAGCCCGCGATCGAGCCGGCGCTGATCCGACCGTCGCCGTTCGGACCAAGGCTCTCGGAGAAATCCACGTAGCCGGTGCCATTGGTGATGAACTGGGCATTGCCGCCGGTCGAGCCGTCGAAAAAGCCGACCGCGCCGCCGCTGCCGGTGGTGATGGTGGCGTTGCCGGCGGTCGTCAACCCATAGAATCCCAGACTGCTGCCGGCATTGTTGGTGATGGACGCGTGATCCGCCGAAGCCGTGTCGCTTCCGCCCGGTTCGCCGAAAGAGATAAAGCCGTTGTTGTTGTTGACGATCGTAGCGGTTCCGGCGGTACTGGCCTCGAAGAAACCGAGCCCGACGGGAGGGCCAAAAATGCCGCCAAGGCTATTGTTCGTGATGGTCGAATTTCCGGCCGAACTGTTGCCTGCGAACAGCGTGCTGCCGCCAAATAGATTGGTCATGTTGGCGCTGCCGGCCGTGCTGAGATTGTTGAAGAGCATCAAGCCGCCATACCTGTTGACGATGGTGGCGGTGCCGGCATTGCTGCTGTCGAGGAACACCGTTTCTCCGGAATACCGGTTGGTTATTGTTGCACTGCCGGCGGTGGTCATCGCATAGAAGACTGTCGTGCCTTCGTAACGGTTGGTGATCGAAGCGCTGCCGGCCGTGGCTGTATCGGTGCCATGGAGCACGCCGAAATCGGTTTCACCGCCGTCCTTGTTGACGATAACAGCTGAACTTGCCGAGGTTGCGTTGAAAAATGTCGTGAGGCCGCCGTCGTTGTCGATCGAGGTGATCCCTGCCGTGTTGGCGTTGACGATGTTGAACTGGCCTTCATTGGTGACGGCGCCGACGATGCTTCCCGCAGTGGCGAGTGTGCCGAGCTGCAGCGTCGAGCAACTGCAAATCAAGGTGCCGCCGCTGTAGGTGTTGTTGCCGGTCAGCACGACGGCGCTGCCGCTTGCCGTCGAGTCCACCGTCTCCAGATTCCCGGGGCCGGTGATATTCCCGGAAATGGTCAGCGTGGCGCCATTGGCGTCGAGGAAGCCGCCGCCGCCGGCAAGCGAAAAGTTGTTGCTCAGCGATACATTGCTGCCGTTGGCCTGGATCGCTCCAAGGTCCAGCGTGACCGTGCCTGAACCGACCGATGCGCTGTTGGTCACCTGCAGCGTTGCGCCTGCGCTGACGGAGGTGCCGCCGGAATAGCTGTTGGTGCCGGACAGGATCAGCGTACTGGTGCCGGTCTGCTGCACCTGGACGCCGGCGACCTGTCCTCCGATGGCGTTGGCGATCGAAATCACCTGACCGGAATTGGCGTTGTCGATGATGCCGCCGCTGGCTCCCGCCAGGCTGAAATTCACCGGCGCGCCGCTGATCGCATAGGATTGCGAGGCCGCGGTGAAGGTCCAGGAGTCGGGTGCGATGGGGCCGGCGGTGACCGTCACCGCGGTCGATCCTGCGGTGTCGAAAACCGCCGACTGGCCGGCCGCGACCGGCGGCGCGCCGGCGGGTGGGCTGGTCCAGTTGCTGCCGAGGTTGTAGTCGCCGGTGGCGCCGCTCCAGGTAAAAGCCTGCGCCTGCGCGGGGGTCGCCGACACCACGCTTGCGGCGGCCAGCATCGCGCCGGACCAAGGCACGAAGGTGCTTCGGCGCAGCCAGCCCTGCACGCGCGATACCAACGGGAAACGCAACGCCAACCCCTGTGGTCCCGCCCTCTTGGGGCGCTTTCGCAGGGTTAGGCTAGCATGCCGTTGACCCCTGGACATGATCGCCTGAACGGAATCCCGCGGACACCCGCTGAAAACCCGGGTTTTGCGCTGGAAGTGTTGCCTCGGCGCAACGCTCGTCGCCCACCCGCCTCTGTCGTGGGCCTGGTCGGATCAGGCGTTGGGCGACAGCTCGGCTGCGACCGTCAGCAGCTGCGAGCGACGCATGCGCTCGCGATGCGCGGTATAGAGCCCGCTGGCGACGATGAAGGCGGCGCCGGTCACGGTCCAGACGTCAGGTATTTCGCCGAACACGGCAAAGCCGAGCAGGCTGACCCACAACAGCTGGGTATAGGAAAACGGCGCCAGCACCGAGGCATCGGCGTAGCGAAACGCCAGCACCACGATCCACTGCCCGGCGGTGGAGGAAACACCGATCAGGAGGCCGAACAGGATATCGTGCCAGTCCGGCGCCACCCAGACCCACGGCACCAGCGCCGACATGATGGCAACGCCCGCGATCGACGAATACGCCATGACGGTGCCGGCGTGCTCCGTTCCGCTCATCATCCGGGTCATGATCAGCGTGCCGGCCCAGGCCAGCGCCGATACGATTGGGAAGAACGCCGCCGGATGAAACGCGCCTGTGCCCGGCCTGATGATGACCAGCACGCCAATCAGCCCGACCGCGGTTGCGACCCAGCGGCGCAGGCCGACGCGCTCGCCGAGAAACACGATCGACAGCGCGGTAACGAACAGCGGCGCGACGAAACTGGTGGCGGAGGCTTCCGCGATCGGCAGAAAGCGCAGGCCCGAGATGTAGAGCAGCGACGAAAACAACAGCGCGGCGCCGCGCATCAGCTGCAGGCCGCGGCGCTGCGACCGCAGCGCGTAGAATGGCGAGCCCGGCAGGATCGCCGGCACCATGATCACCGCGAACGTCAGAAACCTGATCCAGGCGATCTCGATCGACGGCAATGTCGCCGACAGATATTTCGCGGTGACATCGGAAATTCCGAGAAACACCGTCGAGGCGAGGATCAGCGCAATGCCGCGGAACGGCCGGTCGGCGCGCGCGGGCGCCAGCCGGACGGCTGACTTGTTGTCAGGCGATGGCAATGCAGGAGTGTCCAGCCTGGCGGCGGCAGCGGATGGCGGGGTCACGGTTGAACTCGGGCGCAGAAACGAATCGGGCGAGCGCCAAAAAACGATAATTGCCCTGCTCCGACAAGGCCCGGAAACAGGCAGCCGATATGCGCGATCGCGCGGCGGCTGCAACATCCGGTCAGAAAGCGTGAACGCTACAGCATCGGCAGGCTGTGCGGCTTGCGGCCGCGCGGAAACATCCGGTCCAGCGACGCGATCTCGTCTTCGCTCAGCATCAGGCTTCCGGCCGCGGCGTTGTCGGCGGCGTGGCCCGCCGCCGAGGCTTTCGGAATCGCAAACACGTTTCGCGCGCGCGTCAGGAAAGCCAGCGCGACCTGGCGGGGCGAAGCGCCATGGGCGTTGGCGATCGCCTCCAGCAACGCGCCCGGCTTGCTTGCGGCTTGCGGAAAATCATCATGGCCGAACGGCGAATAGGCCACCACCGCGACGTCGTGCCGGGTGCACCACGGGATCACCGCGTGCTCGATCGCGCGCTCCTTCAGGTGATAGAGTACCTGGTTGCAGGCGATCCTGCCCTTGCCGGCTACCGCCAGCAACTCGTCGAGATCGTCATGATCGAAATTGCTGACACCCCAGCTGCGGATCTTGCCGGCATCGACCAGCCGTTCGAACGCGGCCACGGTTTCCGCCAGCGGATGCGGCCCGCGCCAGTGCAGCAGATAGCAATCGAGCCGGTCGGTCTTCAGCCGCGCCAGAGAACGTTCGCAGGCGGTGATGGTGCCGCGGAGCGAGGCGTTGCTCGGCAGCACCTTGGAGACCAGGAAGACGCCGTCGCGCCGTCCGCCGATCGCATCGGCGACCACCAGCTCGGCGTCGCCATACATCTCGGCGGTGTCGATGTGGGTCATGCCGAGATCGAGGCCGCGGCGCAAGGCGGCGACCGCGCTTTTGCGATCGCCTTGGTCGATATACCAGGTGCCCTGCCCAATCACCGGCACCTGGCAATCGGTTGGGCCGAATGCTTGCTGTCTCATGATGGCCTCGCTTCAAGTACTGCCTTGCTTCGCCGTTCACGCCGCCCGCGACGGCAATTCGAGCACGCTGATATCCGCGACCAGGATGCTGCCGGTGACGGATTCCGTCACATAGAGACGGCCGCCATTGTCGCCGCCGATCGCGACATTGGTGCAGCTCGGCCCGGCGCAGGATTTGATGCGCGCGATGCATTCGCCGTTCGGCGCGAACACGAACACATGTCCGAGCGAGGCGTGGGCCACGAACAGCCGTCCGGCGCCGTCCATGGCGAGGCCGTCGGGACCGCTGGCGCCGAAAGTCGAGCAGAAGCGTCCGACCTTGGCGACCCCGCCGTCCCGCATCAGCGGCACGCGCCAGACCGCGTTGTCGCGGGTCATCGCCACGAACAGCACGGTTTCGGCCGGATCGAGCACCAGGCCGTTGGGGCTGACGCCGGTGTCGATCAGGCAGTCGAGCCGGCCGTCCGGCGACAGCCGGTAGACCCGTCCGGTCGGATCCTGCAGGCCGGTCTGGCCCTGGTCGGTGAAATAGATGTCGCCATTGCCGGCGATATGCAGATCGTTGCAGCCCTTGAACGATTCCGAATGGCGCGCCGTCAGGAGCTTCTGCATCCGGCCGGTCCCGGGATCGAGTTGCATGAGGCCGTGCCGATAATCAGCGACCAGCACGCGTCCGTCGGGGTAAATCTTGAGGCCGTTGGGCCAGCCGTCATATTCCGTAACCAGCGACCATGTTCCGTCCGGCGCCACCTTGAAGATGCGGCCGAACGGGATATCCACGATGTAGAGCTGGCCCGACGCATCGAATGCCGGGCCCTCGATGAAACAGTCGGTCGGCTGGCCCGGCCGGTTGGCGTCGGCCCACTGGCTGCGCACGCCCTTGCGCCTGAACTGCTCGGGCATCGCCGAAAAAACGGTTGTGCCGATCAGCCGCGGCGGGGTGTCCAGAAACATCATCGCATGGTCCCCTGTGCAACAGGACCGGCATCATAAATGAGCCTGTCCGCGCCGTCGATGTCATGAGGTGAGCCCGACGCGGTGCGCAAATCGGCGGCCAGCATCGATTCCCGGTTCGACCGCTTGGCTGAAAAGTGCTAGGTTGGGAGGGACAACCGGGCCGAATGACGCCACTGCGCCGCGCCGGTTCCGCCGCCAATGCGGGGCAATCTTCATGGCCACGATGGACGATCCCAAGTCGAACAGACCTGAACAACCCGATGTTTCGCGCACGCCCTCGGAATGGGCCGAAGTGCGTCTCCTCAATGACGACCTGACCCCGATGGAGTTCGTGGTCTGGGTATTGGAGGAAGTGTTCGGCAAGGACCGCGAGGGCGCCACCCGGACTATGCTCGATACCCATAACCATGGGGCCGGCATCTGCGGAACGTTTCCATACGCGGTGGCGGAGGCGAAGGTAACGGAAGTACTCGCCCTGGCACGCCGACATCAGCACCCGCTTCAATGCGTTCTGCAGCGAAGCACGACGGCCGCGCCGGACGCAGGATAAAGCCCAACGCCGCTGCATGAGTCGCGCGCCTGTCGATCGGCCTTGCGGCGTTGCGCTCCATCGCCTCCATGGCATCGCCCGATCCCGGTGACGACCGGGCGTTCCACATTCACAGCGAAACCTTGCGGTTATCACCCATCTCCGGCCGGGTGCCCGTGGCGGCGGCGGCCGCCATCTTGACATAGGACATGACCGTACCCGGCGAGTCCCAGAATTCCGCGTCGTCGGGCGTGATCTTCAGAACGCGGATATTGGGGTCGTCGGCGCTTTCCCACCACGCCTTCGCGGGCATCGAAAACAGCTCCCTGATCTTGGCCCGGTCGTTGGAAACAACGGCGGTGCCGGTCAGCGAAACGTATTTCTGTGAAGAGGCGTCGGCAAAGGAGAGGTTGACGCCGGGATTGCGCGCAATCTCTTCGTCCTTGTGACGCCGCGCGTCCGTCAGGAAATAGATCGTGTTGGTTTCGCGTTCGAAAGAGGCGCTCATCGGCCGGGCGCGCAGCTTCTCTCCGTCATGGGTCACGAGCATTGCGAAGCCGATCTTCTTCATCAACTCCCAGGCGCGGTCGACATCATTGTCGTTGGTCATGTTCCTCTCCATCGCTACAGCGTGAGGTAACGGCGCAGTGGAGACCAGGTTCCCTGGTCGTGAATGCGATGCCGCCCCGATCTTGTTGCTCGGCGACAGTCGTCGCGCCCCGCGCACGGACTCGCCCCGGCCCGGCACCGTGCCGCGATCCGATCCGGCCCGCGAGCCGTTGCAATGCCGGCTTCTCGTCGGGATGGTCATCGGCGGCGCTAACTTTCGACAGTCATTCCAGGCAGCGGCGGTCCGCAGCCGATCGTGGCGTGGGAGCAGCATTCCCGGCCTAATTTGTCGCTTTAGGGCGCGGACTCATTAGCACGCAGCCAAATTCGGATTGATGCGAGTTTGACGAACGCCAGGTAGTTAGCTGCGAGTTTGTCGTATCGAGTCGCGACACGCCGACACTGCTTGATCTTGTTGAAGAACCGTTCGACCAGGTTGCGTGCACGATACAGGTACGGGCTGAAGCAGATCGGGTCTTTGCGATTTCGCTTCGGCGGAATGTTCGCCCATGCTCCCTGCTGGCGAACAAGCTCCCTGATCCAGTCGGCGTCATAACCGCGATCCGCCAGCACCATCGTTTTAGGCAGCAACGCGCTGAGCAGAGCCGAACATAGCCGATTGTCATGCGCCTCGCCGGGCGTGAGAGCGAGATGGACCGGCAGGCCGTGGGTGTCCACCACCGCGTAAATCTTGCTCGTCAGGCCGCCTCGCGAGCGGCCCATGTCTTGGTGATTGTTGTCGGCCACGGAAGCCCCGTGCTGGTGCACACGGACGACGGAGGTATCGATCATCTGCACTGCCGCGTCGTGACCGGCAGCCAGCGCATCCATGATCCGGTCCCAGACGCCAGCCCGCCGCCACCGAACGAAGCGATTGTAACAGGTGGTGCGGGGACCATAGGTTTCTGGCAGGTCGCGCCATGGCGCCCCGGAGCGCAGAACCCAAAAGATGCCATTGAGCACGCGACGGTCATTTACCCGCCGAACGCCGCGCGGCTTGTTGGGCAGCATCGGCTTGATGGCGGTCCATTCGTAGAGGCCCTGACCGACGCGATTGACCCACACCGGGCCTCGGCAACCTCTGAAGATATTTCATTCGATCCGCCCCAGCGTCTTTCAAGTGACGAGATTGGGTAGCTAAAATGGCTCGGCTCTGATCTTTGGGCGGACGCCCGGAAGTCGGCGCTTAGGCTTTCAGATCAACGGTAACGCTGGAGGAGCGTATGTCGGGTCAAGAGAAGACTATCGTCGTAAATTCCGATCAAGTGACCTGGAGAGATAACCCAACGTTGAAGGGTGGTAAAATGGCTGTCTTGGCTGGTGATCCCACAAAAGCTGGACCAGTCGTGATGCGGTTCAAAATTCCGGCGAACACTAAGCATCAGCCGCACTTGCATCCCCATGCAGAGGTTGTGACTGTTCTGGCCGGGAGGATAGGCTACGGCGAGGGCGAAAAATTCGACGCATCGCTGGGCCAAATGGGAGAACCAAACACCTTCGCCATGGTGCCTGCGAACCAGCCCCATTTCGTGTGGACAGAGGACGAAGATGCTGTAGTCCAAGTTCAATTCGTCGGGCCTTTCGGCATCAAATTTATTAACCCGGCCGACGACCCGCGCAACAAATAGCACTGGTTCGGCGAAGGCCACGCGGAAGTCCCGCTCCAGTGTCGTCAGGTACGACTTTGACCCTGATATGGACGTGGCGGCCGCACGCAGGCAGACACTATTCGCAGTACTTCCCGGTGGCGTTTTCCAGTTTGCTCTTGAACGTTCCGTCCGGCAATTTATCGATATCCAAAATCGCGCTCAGTGCGGGCGTGTGAAGTTCAACGCCATGGGCGGCCATGGACCAAGTCCCGTCGCCAATCACGGGGCTTGAATATTTCCCCCCGGCAATGAAGAAGCTTATGTTCCCAGTGCTCCAGCAAATTTTTCTGCCTTCTACATCGGTCAAGGTCACGGGGGTCGCCATCGCCGACGACAAAAATGTTGAAGCGAGAGCCGAACCGACCGCGAGCGACACAAGCGCCTTCGAAATCATATTTGCCCCCCTCGATTAGGGTAATCGACCTTCGCAAGAGCCACTCGACAGGAGGAGTTCTCCCGAACTCCTAAGATGAGGCCCGAACTGACGTGAATATTCGCACTTCGCCAGCCCACCTGCAAGACAGACGCGATGTCCTGGCTCGTATCGCCGAGCATCCCGTCCAGAGATTAGATGAACTCCTGCCCTGGAGCTGGCGCCAGCTCAACGCCGGGAACCGTCAGGCCGCTTGACGGCCCGAGAGCAATCCCGCCGCGGTCCTCACCGGATGCTAACTCCGGATCGCACCGTCGCGGCGACCTTCCAGGCCTTGCCGGGCGCATCCTTCGTCGTCGGCGGCGCGGCACAGGCCTCGGACTCCGCGCTGGTGACGGCCTCCGCCGAGATGAAATGGACCAACCGGTGGTCGGTCGCCGCCGTCTTCGAGGGCGAGTTCTCCAACGTCACCGCTTCCTACGCCGGCAAGGGTCTCGTCAGATATACTTGGTGAGCGGCACGATCGTCCGGAGCCGGCCATCATCGGGGATCGATGCTGCTCAGTTCGCCGCGCGGGCCAATCGACGCTGCTCGGCGCCTGCGGCGCCGGCTTGGGCGATCAGCCGCTTCAGTTCCGGAATGCAGCTGCCGCAATTGGTGCCGGCCTTCAGCTGCGCCCCGATGTCGGCGGCCGAGCCGGCGCCCGCCGCGATGGCGTCGCAAATGGTGGTGCGGCCGACCCCGAAGCAGGCGCAGACGATCGGTCCGGCGCTGGCCAGTCCGTCGGCGGATTTGCCCGACAGCAGCATCCTGCGCTGGTCGTCGCCGAGGCTTTCGGCGGCGAACAGGGTCTTGACCGCATCCCAGTCGCCGGCATCGCGGGCCGGGCCGACGAACAGGCAGGCCTCGATGCGATCGTCGGCAAACCAGGCGGCGCGAAAAACCCCGCCGCCGAAATCCCGGTATTCGGCCAGTTCGCCGCCTGCGAGCGCGCCGAACCACGACTGCCATCTGGCCAGGTCGGCGTTGTCGGCGAGCAGATAGCCGTAGCCGCCGGGCACGGTGACGCGCGTCCACCACAGCTGCGGCGGCAATTGCAGCGGTACGCGCGACAGCGCAAAGCCGCGAAACACGTATTCATGGGGCGTGATCGATGCCGGCGTCGCCTTGCTTTCGGGCTGGCCGGAAAACGGATCGGCGAACGGCGCCACCAGCGCGCCGACCCGCGCCGCGGAGGCATTGGCCTCGCTCCAGTGGATCGGCGCGAACAGCATGCCGCGCTGCTGCCGCTCGCTGACCACGACCTTGAGGATGCATTGCCCGTAGTCGGTGACGATTCGCGCAAAGCCGCCATCGGCGACACCGAACCGGATGGCGTCGGCCGGATGCACCTCGACGAACGGCTCCGGCAGATGCTGGCCGAGCCGCGGACTGAGGCCGGTGCGGGTCATGGTGTGCCACTGATCCCGGATCCGGCCGGTGTTCAGCCGCAGCGGCCGGCCGGCGGTGGTCTCGCCGCGCAGCGCGGGAATTTCCGGCGCGATGAAACGTGCCTTGTGGTCATTGGCAAAGAACCCGCCGTCGGCGAAAAACCGCTTCTGCGGCTCGGCTTCGCCCCGGCGCGCCGGCCACAGCACCGGCTCCAGCGCATCGAACGCCTCGTCCGACAGCGAACTCAGCCCGCCGATATCGAAATCGCGGCTGCCGGCATTTTCGAACGCCGACAGGCCGGCATGTTCGCGGAACACATCCGCCGCCGACTTGAAATCGAACGCCGCGGCAAAGCCCAACCGCTTTGCAACTTCGCTGATGATCCACCAATCCGGCCTGGTTTCGCCGGGCGGGGCCAGGAACGCGCGCTGCCGCGAGATCCGCCGTTCCGAATTGGTCACCGTGCCGGACTTCTCGCCCCAGGCCTGCGCCGGCAGCAGCACATGCGCGCCCGAACTGACGGTATCGTTGGAACGCACATTCTCCGAGATCACGAACAGCTCGAGCTTGTTCAGCGCGGCGCGCGCGGCGTCGGCGTCCGGCAGCGACACCGCCGGATTGGTGCCGATCACCCACAAGGCCTTGATCTCGCCGCGCCCGATCGCCTCGAACATCTGGACCGCCTTCAGCCCCTCATGGGTGGCGATCCGCGGCGCCTTCCAGAACCGGCGCACGCGGTCGATATCCGGCGGCGTGAAAGCCATATGGGCGGCGAGCTGATTGGCGAGCCCGCCGACCTCGCGACCGCCCATCGCATTGGGCTGCCCGGTCAGCGAGAACGGCGAGGCGCCCGGCTTGCCGATCCGCGCCGTCGCGAGATGGCAGTTGAGGATGGCGTTGACCTTGTCGGTTCCCTGCGCCGACTGGTTGACGCCCTGCGAATACAGCGTGACCACGCGCGGTGTCTGCACGAACATCCGGAAGAATTCGGCGACGTCAGGCTCGGAGAGGCCGGTCGCCAATGCGGTCGCCGCAACGCTGCCGGCGATATTGCGGGCGCGCGCCAGCGCCTCCTCGAAACCGGCGGTGTGACGTTCGATGTAGCCGGAGTCCAGCGCGCCGCTGTCGGCGAGCTGCACCAGCAGCCCGCTGAACAGCGCGGTGTCGGTGCCGGGCTTCAGTCCGAGAAACAGGTCGGCGTCGCCGGCGGTCTCGGTGCGGCGCGGATCGATCACCACGATGCGGGCGCCGCGCGTCTGCTTGTTGGCGAGCATGCGCTGGAACAGCACCGGATGGCACCACGCCGCGTTGGAGCCGACCAGCACCAGGAGATCGGCCTCGTCGAGATCCTGATAGCAGCCCGGCACGGTGTCGGCGCCGAAGGCGCGGCGGTGGCCCGCGACCGACGACGACATGCACAGCCGCGAATTGGTGTCGACATTGGCGCTGCCGACGAAGCCTTTCATCAGCTTGTTGGCGACGTAATAATCCTCGGTCAGGAGCTGCCCGGACAGATAGAACGCCACCGCATTGGGGCCGTCGCGGGCGACGATATGGCGAAAGCGATGCGCGACATGATCGAGCGCATCGCTCCAGGCCACCCGCTCCATGGTGCCCTTGCTGCAGCGGATCATCGGATGCAGCAGGCGGCCTTCCAGGCCGAGGGTTTCGCCGAGCGCCGAGCCTTTCGAACACAGCCGTCCGAAATTGGCGGGATGAGCCGGATCGCCCGCGATCGCGGCAGCCCCGCTGCCGTCGGGCGTCGCCAGCACGCCGCAGCCGACGCCGCAATAGGGGCAGGTGGTGCGGGTGGCGCGCAGGGCGGGATCGACGAGGGTCATGTCATGCCGCCTGCGGCCGAATCGCGAAGGCGCGGCCGAACATCATGACGCTGCGAATGTCGGCGATCGGCGCCCGGCTGCGGATCAATTCGAGATACCACAGCGCATCGGCGACATCGCCGACCAGCACCGCGCCGGTGAGGCGGCCTTGCGCGATCACCAGCTTCTTGTAGGTGCCGCGCCTGACATCGTTGAGCACGATGGCCTCGCTGCCGTCCGCGCCGATGAAATCGCCGGCGGAAAACACGCTGACGCCGGAAACCTTCAGGTTGGTGGCGACCACACTGCCGGCATAGCCGGCGGCGCCGCCGGCGAGATGCTGCGCCAGCACCCGCGCCTGCTCGTAGGCCGGCTCGACCAGCCCGTAGCAGATGCCGCGATGCTCGGCGCATTCGCCGAGCGCAAAGATGCCGGGCGCGGCGGTCTGCAGATGGTCGTCGACGAGGATGCCGCGATTGACGGCGATGCCGGCCTCCTTGGCGAGGGCAATATTCGGCCGGATGCCGGCCGCGAAAATCACCGCATCGGCATCGATCCGGCGTCCGTCCGTCAGCTCGACGCCGGTGACGCTAAAGTCCCCGAGCAGGGCGGCGGTGTTGGCGCCGAGCAGGATCCGGATGCCCTTGCGCTCGACCAGCGTCTTCAGCAGTTCCGCCGCCGGCGCATCGAGCTGGCGCTCCATCAGCCGGTCCATCAGGTGAAGCAGGGTGACGGCGGCGCCGGCCTTGGCAAGGCCGTAGGCGGCCTCCAGCCCGAGCAATCCGCCGCCGACCACGACGACGCGCTTTTTCTTCGCAGCCAGCGCCAGCAGGAGATCGACATCGCGGCTGTCGCGGAAGGTATGCACGCCGGCGAGGTCGGCGCCGGGCACGTTGAGCCGCAGCGGCGTCGAACCGGTGGCCAGCACCAGCTTGGAAAAGGCGACGCTTTCCTCGCCTGCGATCTTGAGTTCGCGGCGCCCGACATCGATCTCGGCGGCGACGCAGCCATATTTCAGGGTGACGCCGCGGTCGCGCCACCACGCCGCCGGCCTGAGTTCGATGTCATGCGAGGCGGTCTCGCCCGCCAGCACCGAGGACAACAGCACGCGATTATAGGCCAGCCGCGGCTCGTCGCCGATCACCGCGATGGCGTAGCGCCCAAGTGCGGCCTTCGCCAGCTCATCGACCAGACGGGCGGCCGCCATTCCATTGCCGACGACAACCAGGGGTTCGCTCAACGGCTTGCGTCCTTACTCGGCGGCCTCGGGGCGGCCGTAGGCTTGCGAAATCATGAACCCGGAGAGCGTCCCGTAAGCCGCGGTCCAGGCTTCGGCGACTTCCGGCGTCCAGCCGTCGCCAAGTCCTTTTTCCAGCGTCCACAACAATGCAGCGCCGACCACGGGATAGTGCTCGGCCCTGGCGCCGTAGCTGACATGGCGCTGGGCCAGCGCGCTGGCGGCGGGCAACACCTGCTCGAGATTCGACAGGCCGCTCACCACGAAGGCCAGCGTCGCCATCAGCTTCTTGCGCTGCTCGGTCATGTCGGCGGGAAACATCGCCTTGACCGAGGGTGCGATCTCGAAAAGCCGGTCGTAAAACAGCACCGCCGCGGTTTCCGATATCGGCGCGACCCTGGCGAAACTCTGCTGCACGAGGGTGACCTGGTCGGGTGTCATGGTCGGCTCCTTTCGCTGTTCATGGTCACACCCGCGCTTCGGCGAGGCTCGGGGCGCCCGCTGCCGCCGGGCTTCGGCGCAAATAGAAGAACCAGGTGAATGCGAGGCAGACCGCGTAGAACGCCAGGTAGATTTCCAGCGCCAGCTGCGGACCGCCGGTGATGGCGATCGACTTGCCGAAGCCGCTCGGGATCAGGTAGCCGCCGCAGGCGCCGACCGCGCCGATGAACCCGAGCGCGGCGCCGCTCTCGATGCTGGCGGTCTTGAGCGCGAGCGCCCGGCCGGCTTCGCCGCCTCCCCTCGCCTTGCGCAGGTTCTCCTCGCGGAAGATCGACGGGATCATCCGGTAGGTCGAGCCGTTGCCTACGCCGGTGGTGACGAACAGGATCAGGAACATCGCCAGGAAGCCGGTGAAGTCCTTGGTGCCGACGAAGTACAGCACGCCGATGGTCGCCGCCCCCATCGCGATGAAATTCCAGAACGTCACGATCGCGCCGCCGACCTTGTCGGCGAGCAGGCCACCGAGCGGCCGCGACAGCGATCCGACCAATGGTCCGAGGAAGGCGATGGCGATCGTGACGGCGGGAAATTGCGTCTTGATCAGCAGCGGAAACGCGGCCGAGTAGCCGATGAAGGAGCCGAAGGTGCCGACATAGATGAAGGCCATGATCCAGGTATGCTTGCGCCCGACGATGGCGAGCTGGTCCTTGAACGAGGATTTTGCCGAGGTCAGGTTGTTCATGAAGAACACCGCGCCCGATATCGCGATGATCAGCGGCAGCACCCACATCAGGCCGGCGTTCTGCAGATAGACGCCGGTCACCGGCGTCGCCTGGTACAGGTTGATCAGGCCGATGCCCATCAGGATCGGGGTCAGCAGCTGCACGCTGCTGACGCCGATATTGCCGCCGGCCGCGTTGAGGCCGAGCGCCCAGCCCTTCATGCGATCGGGATAGAAGAAGGAGATATTGGTCATGCTGGAGGCAAAATTGCCGCCGCCGAGACCCGCCGTGGAAGCCACCAGCAGCATCAGCCAGAACGGCGTCGAGGGCTCGCTGACGAAATAGGCCAGCCCGAGCGTCGGGATGAACAGCACCGAGGCGCTGAAGATGGTCCAGTTGCGGCCGCCGAACGTGGTCACGGCGAACGTATAGGGAAACCGCATCAGCGAGCCGATCAGCCCGGGGATCGCCACCAGCTGAAACAGCTGGTCGGTCGAGTAGTGGAAGCCGGCCGCCGGCAACTTGGTGGCGACGATGCTCCAGATCAGCCAGACCGAGAATCCGACATGCTCGGCGACGATCGACCAGATCAGATTGCGCCGGGCAATGATCTTGCCCCTGGAATTCCAGAAGCTCTCATCCTCGGGTTTCCATTCTGAAATCCAGGTCGGGTTCTGCTGGCGCATCGGGAGCTTTCCTTTCTCAAGGGGATTGGCCATTCGCGGTCGGCGGCTTGGGTGTCGAAGCCATGCGGGCGCGCTTCCGGGGAGGCCCCGGTCTGGCGGTTTCACAAATCGGATGATTGGTTTCGAGGGACGGCTTCAATGGCGTCGCGCACCAAGCCATTCAAGCTTCGTGCCAAGCCGCCGCGATGCCAAAAGCAGATATCTTACAAGGCTTTAGGTTTCGGCACCGGCGGCGGCGGCAAGCGCCGTCCGCATTCAAAATTTGCGATTCGCTTATTTGTTGTGCGCCGCACAATTTGTGGGCAGGGGCACGGCCCCGGCGCGCTCAGGCGTTTTCCGTCGACGCCATCATCGGTTTCGGCGCCATTCCCGCACCGGGCTTCATCCGGAAATCGTAGGTCATCAGATGCCAGGGCCCGGTCGTGGCCTGGCCATCGGGCATCACCTTGTCAGTGCGTCTTTCGATGCTGGAGATCAGGTCGTCCTTGACCCCGAACACCACGTCGGAATCGAGATATTTGTCGCCTTCGATGAAGACGTGGGTGATCAGCGGCTGGTAGCCGGGCGCGTCGACCAGGAAATGCACATGCGCCGGCCGCATCGGATGGCGCCTGGTCTGCAGGATCATTTCGCCGACCGGGCCATCGGTCGGGATCGGATAGCTGCAGGGCAGAATGGTGCGGAAGAAGAACTTGCCGTCGGCGTCGGTGACAAAGCGCGCCCGCGACGACGGCCCCTCCGTCTCATAGGACGGCCTTTGCGAATCGTAATAGCCCTCATTGTCGGCATGCCAGACGTCGACGGGAACGCCCGCCAGCGGCTTGCCCTGGAGATCGGTGACGCGGCCCTGCACGAACATCCGCTCTCCCGCCAGGTTGGCGGAGATGTCCGAACCGTGCGGCATCGGCTTGTGTTCGCCGACATAGAACGGGCCGAGCACGGTGGTTTCGGTGGCGCCCTCGCGCTCGCGATGATTGACGGCGTCGACCAGCATCGAGACCCCCAGCACATCCGACAGCAGGATGAACTCCTGCCGGGTCGGGGTGCATTTCTGCCCGGTGCGGGTCAGAAAATTGATCGCGTAGTCCCATTCCTCGAAGCTGAGATCGGTCCTGCGCACGAAATCGTGCAGCGACTTCACCAGTTCCTCCATCAGGAATTTGACGCGGCGGTCCGGCGTTTCCTCGAAGCTGCGGATCACGGCGGCGGTCAGTTCGGTGTCGTTGAATTGGGGCATGGCTGGCTGTCCTGCAGGTGCGTGATGGCGCAACCAGCCTATACCAGCGGATGGCGCCGGGTAAGCAGGCCGCGATTGGAATGCGGCGCGGTTTTCGGCTATCAAGGCGATCCAGTCCCGGAGACCAGCCCCGATGTTAGCCCCGACCCCCGCCTCGCCCGAATCCGCCGGCATGTCCAAGGCCGCCCTCGACCGCGTCGAGGCGCACCTCAAGCACCGCTACATCGATGCCGGCCGCTTTCCGTGCACGCAGCTTCTGGTCTATCGCCGCGGCAAGATCGTGCACAGCGCGGTGCAGGGCCTTGCCGACGTCGAGCGCAAGGCCAAGGTCAAGGACGACACCATCTTCCGCATCTATTCGATGACCAAGCCGATCACCAGCGTCGCCTTCATGATGCTGGTCGAGGAAGGCCGCGTCGCGCTCGACGAACCGGTTCACAAATACATCCCGGAATGGAAAAACCTCGGCGTGTTCCAGGCCGGCACCGCGCCGGCCTTTTTGACCCGGCCGCCGTCGCGGCCGATGCTGATCGTCGACCTGTTGCGGCACACCTCCGGCCTGACCTACGGCTTCCAGCAGCGCTCCAATGTGGATGCCGCCTACCGCGAACTGAAGATCGGCGAAGTCGCCAAATCCGGAACGCTGCAGTCGATGATCGAGAACCTCAGCAAAATTCCGCTGGAATTCTCGCCCGGCGAGGCCTGGAATTACTCGGTCTCCACCGACGTGATCGGCTATCTCGTCGGCAAGATCAGCGGCATGCCGTTCGAACAGTTCCTCAAGCAGCGGATCTTCGATCCGCTCGGCATGGCCGATACCGACTTCTACGTGCCGGCCGACAAGGCGCATCGTTTCGCGGCGTGCTACTCGGCCGACCCGCAGGGCGGCATGACGTTCCACGCCGCCGACCGCAAGGGCGGCCTGACGCTGCAGGACGATCCGGCCACCAGCTCCTTCCTGTCGCCGCCGTCGCTGATTTCCGGAGGCGGCGGATTGTGTTCGACCGCGTCCGACTATCTCACCTTCTGCCGGGCGCTGCTCAACGGCGGCGAGCTCGACGGGGTCAGGCTGATCGGGCCGAAGACCCTGGCCTTGATGACGACGAACCATCTGCCGGGCGGCCGCGACCTGCCGGAAATGTCGCGCTCGCTGTTCAGCGAAGCCGCCTACAACGGCATCGGCTTCGGGCTCGGCGTCTCGGTGACGATGAACCCGGCGCAGACGCTGATTCCCGGCAGCGCCGGCGAATATTCCTGGGGAGGGGCCGCCACCACCTCGTTCTGGATCGATCCGGCGGAAGAGCTGATCGCCATCTTCATGACCCAGGTGCTGCCGTCGAGCGCCTATCCGTTGCGGCGCGAGCTGCGCACCATGGTCTACGCCGCCATCACCGACAGCAATCTCTGAGCGCGATGCGGCCGTGCGCGTCACGGCCGCGTCAGCGCGACGTATCCCGCAAGGCCGTTCGCCAGATGGTCCAGCATCAGCCGAAGCCGGCGGCTGGCGCGCAGGTCCTCGTGCAGCACCAGCCACATCGGCATCGCAAGGCCGATCTCGGGAAGCACAGGCAGGAGATCGGGATCGCGGCGCGCGATGGCGTGCTGGATGAAGCCGATGCCGAAACCGGCGCGGATCGCCGCAAGCTGCGCCAGGTCGCTGTCGGTGCGCAGCGCGAAATCGCCGCGGCTGATCGGCATGCGGGTCAAGAGCTCGCGCAGGAACGGCGTCTCCTGGTCGAAACCGATCAGGGCGTGCCCGCTCCTCAGCGCCGCCAGCGATTGCGGCGCCGGCGAATGCGCGAGGTAACGGCGGTGGGCGTAGAGCCCGAGACCGACGTCTCCGATCTGCCGCGCCACCAGCGCCTGCTGGCTCGGACGCACCATGCGCACGGCGATATCGGCCTCGCCCCGCAGCAGGTCCTCGACACGATTGGATAACACCAGCTCGATGGTGACGCCGGGATGGGCGCGGCGAAACCCGGCAAGCAGTGGCGGCAGGACTTCGGCGCCGACGATGTCGCTGGCGGTGATGCGGACGGTCCCGGCGGCATCGCTGGCCCCGCCGGAGGCGGCGCGCAGCATCGAACCGGCGGCGGCCGCCATCGCCTCGGCATAAGGCGCGATATCCCGCGCGGCATCGGTCGGCACCAGGCCGCGTTGCGAGCGGATGAACAGGGCGGTTCCGAGACGACGCTCGAGCTCGGCGATCTGCCGTCCCAGGGTCGGCTGGGTCAGGCCCAGTTGGCGCGCCGCTCCGGACAGCGAGCCGTCCTGCAGCACGGCGAGAAACGCGCGAAAATGGCTCCAGTCGGGCTCTGTCATACAAATATGTATATCTGATACAGAAGAATAGGCAATTTCCGTATGATGTTGGGGAGAGCATGGTCGGCTCCAACAGCAACGGAGCAGACGGATGTCCCAGTCGAACAACAGAACAGCCCTTGTCATCGGCGCCGCCGGCGGAATCGGCGGAGCCACCGCCGCAGCCCTGTTCCGGCACGGCTGGACGGTGCGCGGACTGACCCGCCGTCCGCAGCCCGACAGCGCCGCCATCACCTGGATTGAAGGCGATGCCATGAACGAGGCCGACGTGCTTGCCGCCGCGCAAGGCGTTTCGCTGATCGTCCATGCCGCCAACCCGCCGGGATACCGCAACTGGGCGACCCTGGTGCTGCCGATGATCGACAACAGCATCGCCGCGGCCCGGGCGGCCGGCGCCCGCATCGTGCTGCCCGGCACCATCTACAATTTCGGCGCGGACGCGTTTCCGGTGCTGCGCGAAAATTCGCCGCAGCATCCCGCCACCCGCAAGGGCGCGATCCGGGTCGAACTGGAGAACCGGCTGAAGGCGGCCGCGAGCGCCGGCGTGCCGGTGCTGATCGTGCGGTCCGGCGATTATTTCGGCCCCAACACCACCGGCAACAGCTTCTTTTCGGCCGCGATGGTCCGGCCCGGCGTCGCGGTGCGACGGATCATCGAGCCGGCGCGTCGCGGCGCCAGCCACGCCTGGGCCTATCTGCCGGACCTCGGCGAAACCATCGCGCGACTGCTGGAGCGCGAGCACGCGCTCGGCGCATTCGAGGTGTTCAATTTCGCCGGTCATCAGCTGGCGTCGGGCGAGATGGCCGCGGCGATCGCGAGGGCCGCCGGCACGACAGACCTGCGCGTCTGGCCGCTGCCGTGGTTTGCGATCGTCGCCCTGCAGCCGTTCGTCCGCCTGTTCCGGGAGATGGCGGAGATGCGCTATCTCTGGAGCACGTCGATCGCGCTCGACGGCGGCAGGCTCGAAGCGCTGCTCGGCATGGATCTGCCCAGGACACCGCTGGACACCGCGGTTCGCGACACGCTGGTAGGTTTGCGCTGTCTCGACGCTCCGCGAAAGCCGCGCAGCCAGCATGGTTTTGCCGATCATCGCGACGCAACCGATACCAGCAGGAGCACGACATGACGCCGACGTTTCGCGGGGCCGCGATCGCCGCAAGCAGCCTCTGCCTCGCGCTGGCGGCGCTGTGGATGGGCGCGCCGCAATTCATCCTGTGGGTCTGGCAGATCGACGGCTCGCAGGCGACCCTGGTGATGGCGCGGCGCGGCGCCGCGCTGTTCCTGGGGCTCGCCGTGATGCTGTGGCTGGCGCGGGATGCGGAAAGTTCGCCGACCCGCTCCGCCCTCGCGATCGGATTCTCGGTCTGCTGCGCGGCGCTGGCGGCGCTCGGGATCTACGACTTCATGGCCGGACACGCCGGCCTGGGCATCTGGATGGCCGTCGTGGTCGAGTCGGCGCTGGCGTTGACCTTCGCCGCGGTCCGGCACGCCGTCCGTCCGGCCTGATGTCGGTGCGGGCTCGCCGCTACCTCACCATGCCCGCCAGGGCGGCGGCGACCTTCCTGCAGCCTTCGGCGTTCAGATGAAGGTGGTCGGGCAGCGCCATGCCCGGCTGCCTCAGCACCGATACGTAAAGCCCCATCGCATCGATGATCCGGATGCCGCGCGCCTTCAATTTGCGCTTGATCGCCGCGATGTTGGCCGCGGCCCCGGCGGAGCCTTCGATCAGTTTATGGGCGTCGTTGAATCCGTTGTCGGCCAGAATCACGATCCTGGTGCCCTCCGGGACCGCGCTGTCGACCCGCGCCAGCGTTCCCGCCGTGGTCTCGCCGTTGACCCCGGCATTGATGACATGAACCTTCGAGCCTCTCGCACGCAACAGGCTCTCCAGCACTGCCGGCCACATTTCATTCTCGGCGACGTGGCCGCGGACCGCGCTGTGGCCGAGGGCGACGATTTGCGCCGAGGCCGATCCGGCCGACGCCAGCATGATGCCGGCAAGCACAATCGAGGACACGCGCAGCTTCGAAAAATTCATCTTGCCCCCTCCCCTCGTCGACGTCCGGCCCGACCGGAACTCCGTGCGATGTGATTTTGCCACCGTCTTCACGGCAGCGCCAGCAGCGCGCCGGCGATCGCCAGGGTGGCCAGCGCCGACAGCGCCAGCGACCAGTGCACGCCGATCAGGCTGCCGAGCAGGCCGACGGAAATGCCGCTGAAGGCCCGCAGGCCGAGGCTCGACATGTTGAACAGGCCGATGACGCGTCCGCGCTTGTCGAGCGGGGCGTCGAGCTGCACCAGGCTCTGCGCCATGGCGTTGAACGACAATTCGAGGAATCCGGCGGCAAACAGGAAGCCCAGCGCCAGCGGATAGCTCTTGGCCAGCGAGAAGACCGCCAGCGCCGCGCACCACAGCATGGCGAGCACGATCGCGGTGCGCTGCCGCGGCGGCAGCAATCCGCCGCCCTCGAGCACCACGCCGGCCAGCAGCCCGCCGGCGGCATCCGCCGCCAGCAGCAGGCTGTAGGACACCCCGGGATCGCCATGGCCGAGATCGCTGGCGAAACCCGGCATCTGCGAACTGTAGGCATTGCCGACAAAGAACGACGCCGCCCCGGCCAGCAGGGTCATCGAGACGATCACGGAATGCGCCCTGATCTCGCGCACCGTCTGCACGATGTCGCCGAAGCCGCGGACGGCGCGGCGCGGCGCCGCCGCACCGCTGCGGAAGCGCGGGCCGTAGGGCGCATTGACCAGCCACAGCACCAGCGGCAGATAGAACACGGTGTTGAGCATGATGCCGGGCGCCGCCCCGAACGCCAGCAGGATGGCGGCGCCGACCGCCGGGCCGGCCAGCACGGCGAGATAGCGCGCCATGGCGTTGAGCCGCACCGCGCTCTCCAGATCCGACGGGCCGACGATATCGTAGAGCAGCATCTGGTTCGGCGTCTGCCACAGCACCCCGGCACAGCCGTGAATCACCAGGATCACCATGGCCTGCCACATCTGCAGGGTGCCGGTGACGAAGAAATAGCTCCAGCTCAGCGATGCGGTGATGAACAGCGCCATGCCGATCTGGATGATCCGGCGCGGGTCGAAGCGATCGGCGAGCGCGCCGGAGGCCACCGAGAACAGCAGGAACGGCAGCCAGTGCGACACGATGGCGAATCCCGCCAGGGCCGGCGAGTGGAATTTCTGATACAGCATCCAGTAGCTGATGACGTGCTCGATATTGTCCGCCATCATGGCGAGCACGAAAGTGATGAACTGGGCGCGGAAGCCCGGGTGCCGCATCGCCGCAAAGGACCGCCTGCTGGCTGGCGGGGCGCCGGCGGCGATAGATCTCGTGTCACTCATCAAGAACCGTCACTATGCTGCGCGGTGCAGGAGCCGCATCCGGCACCGTGATGCAGGGATAGGTTCGAGCAGATTCGTGAGTCGGACCTTACCGTTCACCCGGCCGCCCTGTCGATGGCCGATCCGGGGGCGCGCTCCCCAGCTGAAGTGCCGCGCATCCATCGAGCTTCGCGGCGCCGCCCCTGCAGACCTCAGCTTGGCGGCAGGAAAACAGCTTTCGGACAAGAACAAGAAAATGGCCCCGGTGAAGGGGCCATTTTTGCATTACATCGGCTTCTTCTTCATCATCATCTTCATGTGGTGATGATGGTGATGATGGTGGTGCATCATCGGCTTGGCCATCGGCTTGGCATCTTCTGCGCTTGCGATCGACGGGATTGCAAAGGCGATAGCGGCCAAGGCGGCCAAAGCGAAACAAATATTCTTCATTGATCCCTCCGTGGAGCCTGATCTTGCAGGCAATCAACGATAACGCATGCGTTCTTTCTGGCCAACACCAGAATTATGAACAGACGTTCAGCAAAGGCTGATCGGACGACCCCCGTGATTGCATCGATCGGCCGACCCGAATGCCCCCGCCGCCGCGGGCCGGCCGAGAATCCCGGCAGTTTGCCGGCTCGACGCGACGACGCGCGTGCTACAGATCATCGGGACCGTTGATGCCGGCGCGCTTCAGATCGCGGAGAAGTTTCCGGACCAACGCCACGTTGGTGTTCTGCAGCTCGTGATTGTTGCCAAACCTGAAACGGTTGCGTTCGGTGACAATCAAGCCATCCTTGTTTTCCGAGAGAATATCCTTCTTCTTCAGCCGGTCGACCCGGCGCCGGATCGTCTCTATCGGCAAGTTCAGGAATCGGGAAAGCGCGGCCCGGGAAATACCCTGCTTGATCGCGTCGGGCTCGACCGCATGAACGCTCGAGAACTTTCTATCGAGCTCCGCATCCTTCATGACTTTCACCACATTGGTATTCAGAATCGCGTGGATGATCAGCAGGTCGAGCGGATCGAAATCGTAATGCCGAAACAATTCGCTGATCGAACACAGCACGTAGGCGAGGGTATGCCTGGAAATCGTTCGTACCAGATCCGAGGATTGCGCGTCGTCCATCTCTGACACTTCCTGCAAGCAGACCCGCGAAAATCGAATTAAAAATCGGTGCCAATTCCGGCGTGTTTCAGCGGGCTACCCAGAATGGGCAGAGCCGGATTTGCCAAGACGGGCATTTTCACAACTATCGGACAATGACGAAATCTGAAAACAACGACGAACATCGAGTCGAATTTACGGGCGGCATGGACTTCCACATGATTGCCATCGACGCCACCTGGCGCCGACCCTGCGTCATGATGGAGATTTCGGCGCAGGGCGCAAAACTGGTCATCATGGGATCGGTGGAAGGGCTCGACATCAGCGAATTCTTTTTGGTTTTGTCCGGCACGGGTCTGGCGTTTCGCCGCTGCGAGCTGGCATGGAGCAATGGCGGCCAGGTCGGCGTTCGCTTCCTTGATAGCCAAGACATTCAAGATAACAAACCCCGGGTAAATCAAACTAACGTGTTGGCGTCGATGCTCGTGGAAGGCGAGCTTGATCATGGAGCTGACGGAGAGAGGCGTGGATAGGCCGGGCCTGCAACAGCTTGGCCTGGAAAAGACTGGCCTGGATCGGTCCGAACCGCTGCACGATGTCCCCGATTGCCCCGAGTGTGGCGAGAAAATGCGGTTTTCCTGTATCGAAATGGAGAAGCACGGCTTTGTCCACCGCGTGTACGAGTGCAAGAAGTGCCGGAATACACAAAGCTTCGTGACGGCCCAATAGGCCGCTTCAATTCCGCAAGTATAGCATTTCAATCCGGGCGTGCAATGGAAGCACCATCGGTTGGCCGGCCGGGTCATTCATTCGCTGTTGACGCAATACTCCCCCGTCACCTGCCCGAACCGGCGCAGGACGTGCTTTTGGTTGAACCTTGCCTTTGCAAAATCGCTGGTGCGGCTGAACGCGACGGCACCGGCGTGACCGAATACCTTCCACTGCCCTTGCGCGGTCTGGATCGCTGCCGCGGGAGTTGCGCATTCGACGGATTCCCCGGCGACCAGGCTGCCGTCGACGAGATCAAAGGCGAGCGCAAAAAAATGAGTGATTTCAGTCATGATGGCTGCCCTGCCGCCAAAGCTGGATGGACCGTCATTTCCCGGCGGCACCGCCGCGTGCCGTTCAGCGTCCGGTCTGGATTTGGCGGCCGTGCTTCATGTCAGGATGGGTCAGCTTGCCCAGGATATGGTCGGATCGGCCGATGACATGGGAGGTCGAGCCGACGATCAGCGGGTCCGCGTGACCGACGACGTGCACGTTCTTGTTCGGATAGTCGATGGTCGAGAGAAACTGCCGCATGCAGTTCAGGCGAGCGCGTTTCTTGTCGTCGGATTTGACGATGATCCAGGGGCAGTCGGCGGTATCGGTGTAAAAAAACATCGCTTCCTTTGCCTCGGTGTAGTCGTCCCACTTGTCCAGCGAGGCCCGGTCGATGGGCGAGAGTTTCCACTGCTTCAGCGGGCTGATCTCGCGCGCCTTGAAGCGGCGTACCTGCTCCTTGCGGGTCACCGAAAACCAGTATTTGTAGATCCGTATTCCCGACCGCACCAGCATCACCTCGAACTGCGGGCATTGACGCATGAATTCGAGGTACTCGACGGCGGTGCAAAAGCCCATGACCCGTTCAACGCCGGCGCGGTTATACCACGACCGGTCGAACAGCACGATCTCGCCGGCCGAGGGCAGATGCTGGATGTAACGCTGGAAATACCATTGCGACCGCTCGCGCTCCGAGGGCTTCTCGAGAGCCACGACACGAGCGCCGCGCGGATTGAGGTGTTCGGTAAAGCGCTTGATCGTGCCGCCCTTGCCTGCCGCATCGCGCCCTTCGAACAGGATGACGATTCGCTCGCCGGTCTCCTTGACCCAGTTCTGCGCCTTCAACAGTTCGGCCTGGAGCTGTTCCATGTGCTCCAGGTAACTCTTGTTGGTCATCGGGGTCTGATAGGGATATTCGCCGGTCTCGAAAGCCCGGCGGATCGCTTCCGGATCCCGGCGCATCCGCGCGGCGGTCTTTTCAGCCGCGAGCTTTTGGTTGCGTTTCCCGGTCTTGCCAGGCCGAGGTTCGACGGCGAGGGCACCGGCAGTCTTGGCGATCAGACGAGCTCCGTCGTCCGCCGTTGCCGGCGACGGCAGTGCCATCGCCGCATCCGGCCTGGATGCGGTTTTGCCGTCGTTTTGCGCGCTGCGGTCTGAGGCCATTTATCCTCCCGGATATATCTTGCGATCGCGCCCCTGTTTCTTTTTTGGGGTCGAGCGCAACAGGATCGCCGAAAACCGACGCCCGATTATTGCGCTGGATCAAACCGCGCCGACCCTGCGCCGATCGTGCCGCCCCCTCTTTGCGGCCCACCGAAATCGAGGCCCCCTGCCCATCTCATGCGTTGGGAATTCCGGCTGAAGGCAGCACCATGGACTGGCGATGCAGGCACGCCTATTGTCGCTCGGCTTCGGCCTCCTGCTCCAGCCGCAGGATATGGGCGCGCAGCGTATCGAACCGCTGTTCCGTGGCCTCGCTGAACAACGGATCCTGGTGGGCGGTGACGGCTGAAGCGATCTCCGTCCAGTCCTGCGACTCCAGGGCCGCAACCGCGGCAGGAAAAAAATCCCGATCTTCCATCATCATGTGGCGCCGCTCATGGGCGATAAACTCGCGAACGATGGCATCGACATCCTGCCGAAGCAGCTCGCGGTCGGCGAGCACGTTCTCAACCGCGTGAGCGACGCGCCGCAAGCGTTCGGCCCCCTTGCGGTGTTCGCGAGCGAGATCACCGATCCTTGCCGCCGCGGCGGGATCGCGCGCCCTGAGCCGGGCAAAGACCAGATCTTCCTGGGGATGGTGGTACAGCTCCGGATAGACTTCGAAATAGCTGATGACCGCGCGAATAACCTCGTAGTCGGGCCGGTCTCCCCGATCGAAAACCTCAAGTTCCCGCTCAAGGATGACGAGCAGCTTCTCGATATTGCGATGCTCTTGGGACAGGCGCTCAATGATCATGACGGCGCTCCACATCGCAAATATCATCCCGGACAGCCGTATCGGGCCTTGCGGCAGATCAAATCCGGGTCGAAAATCGTGGCGGCGACTGCCGTTTTTCCGACCCGCCGATATCGGACGCGGGCGCAACCCCGATCCCCCGGCCGCTCAACGCGACCCGGTTGGGATGCGAAGCCGGGAATATCGCCCCTCGAGGCGCCGAAGCCGGCCTCGATGCGGAGGAGCCAACGCCTGCGGCTACTCCGCGGTAGCTGCCATCCGGTGGTCGCCTTCGCGCCCGGCCCGGGAAAGTGCGGCGAGCACCTCGTCGGCGTCGATCACCCGGTTCCTTCCGGAAAGCTTCGCCGCATAGAGCGCCTGATCGGCCTGCGTGAGCAGCCGCCCCGAGCAAAGCTCGTCACCAGCGATCAGCGTCGCAATGCCGATGCTGAGCGTGACCAGCGGTCCGACACTGGAGGCGCCGTGCGCCAGTCGAAGCCCGGCGAGCAGATCGCGGAGCCGCTCGGCCACCTTTCGGGCACCTCGCTGGTCGGTCTCGGGCATGATGATTGCAAATTCCTCGCCGCCGTATCGAGCCGGCAGGTCGGCCGGCCGCATGGTGTTTTTTCCGATGCACTGCGCCACGGCGCGCAGACACTCATCGCCCTTCTGATGACCGTGCAGATCGTTGAAGGCCTTGAAATGATCGACATCGGCAAACAGCAGGGACAGCGGCCTTTTCGTGCGTTGAGCGCGGGACCATTCCACCGCAAGCGTCTGGTCGAAGGAGCGTCGATTGGCCAGGCCGGTCAGACCGTCACTGGCCGCCAGGGTTTTCAGCGCCGTTTCCGCGCGCTTCTGGTCGGTCATGTCGCGCAGCGTTTCGACGACCGCGATCAGCTTGCCATCCTCATCGTGAATTGGCCCGGCGTCGATCGCCAGGTAGAGCTGGTTGCCCAGCTTCGGCATCACGCACCAGTTCTCGGCACTGAACCCAAGGCCTTCCTCCGGCACGGTGTGCTCCGGATAAAGTTCGCCGAGCTTGTCGGGCCTGCCAAGGGCCACCAGGTCGGCCAGGCAATAGCGCTGGGTTTGGTAGAACGCGCGCCAATGTCCGGTCGTCCCGATGACTTCCGGGGCGGCGACGCCGGTCAGTCGCTCGCAGGCGCGGTTCCAAACCACCACGCGTCGCCTCGGATTGAGCACGAAGGTCGGAACCACCAAATGTTGCATCAGTCGCACGGCATAGGCCTGCGCAACGTCCGAGCTCCTTGGTTGCCCCATTTTTCAATCCTTCCCTTGCTTCCTGTTCTTGAAATTCGAACATGGCGGGAGGTCGTCCGTGCCATTGAGCCCGCAATGAATGGAAGGCGCGTTAGCAATTCAGGCTAATTAAGAATTAATTTGGCGGCGATGCTCCGCGGATCGCCCTCGATGAATTCAGCTCGCCGCAATCCGCCGCGGCGGCCGACCTCCTGAAGCGTTGTCGCCCGGGTCAGTTCGAGGGTTGCCGTCTCCCCTGCATTTGCCGTCGCCATTCCTCGCGCCGCGGCCGCGCAGGCCAACCGGGCCGTTGCTTGCCTGCGCGGGCTCATTCCTGCAGCGGGGTCAAGGGAACGCCGCTGTATCGTTGTGGTTTATCGGACGTCGCGGCGGCAGCTGGGACACTGGAACCGACGCGGTCCGGGAGGCCTTCGATGTGGATTGGACAGATGTTCGGGCAGGGCTGGCTCCAGATCGGCGAACTTGCGCTCGCCTTCGTGCTGTCGGCCCTCATCGGCCTGGAGCGCGAGATCAGGCACAAGAGCGCGGGCCTGCGCACCTATACGCTGGTCGGCTTTGCGGCAGCATTGATCATGCTGGTTTCGAAATACGGATTTGGCAACGTTCTGGCCGCCGACCGGGTGGTGCTGGATCCGTCGCGTATCGCAGCGCAGATCGTCACCGGCATCGGTTTCATCGGAGGCGGCCTGATCTTCGTGCGCCGGGACAGCGTCCGTGGCCTGACCACGGCCGCCACGGTCTGGCTGACGGCGGCGGTCGGCATGGCCTGCGGCGCGGGCCTGCCGATTCTCGCTCTGTTTGTCACCCTCGGCCATTTCATCGTCGTCTTTCTGTTTCCCTATGTCGTGGTCCGGCTGCCAAAGTCGCGCTGGAGCCCCTCCTGGCTGCGGGTGTCCTACCAGGACGGCAGGGAAATCCTGCGCGACATCCTGGTCGTGTGCACGCGGCATGATTTTGCCGTCAGCCGGGTCCGGGTTGAACGCGAAGCGGAAGACCGCAGGGATGGCGACGGCATCGATGAAGCGGTCGAGGCCGATCCGGCCAGCCCGCATGCTTCGGAAAAACGGATCGTGACCGTGGCGCTGGAAGTGCAAGGGACGCGGTCGATCGCCAAGCTGGCGGCAAGACTGGCCGATATAGCCGGGGTCATTTCCGTCAACGCGGCGGATGCCAATATCCCCACCGACTGAGGGCTCGAGGACTAAATCATTGTAAATGCAGTAAAAATACTCTAATTTGGGTTGATCGATTCGATCATGCGGCAGTCAGGGAAAAAATGGCCAAGTCGTCAAAGCTCGTCGCCGCCAAGCGCGGCCGGGTATTGCTGGTGCGGAGAAGGCGCGACCGCTTGTGGATGTTCCCGGGCGGCCGTCGGCGTGGGAGCGAAACCGAAAAGGATTGCCTGCGCAGGGAGATCCGCGAAGAGCTTCCCAAGCTCAAGCTGGGCCGGTTGCGGCTCTGGCGCGAGGTCAAGGAAAAAAATCGCAGGTCGGGCCGCAAGATGAGCGACGCCATATTCCTGGTAAGAAAGGCCTCGGGTCCGCTCGCCATCGGCGACAAGAAGGAAATCGACAAGGCGACATGGCGCAAGCCGCGCGGCATTCGCCTGACACCGACCTCGCGTTACATCCGCGACAAGCTGTTTCCCAAGCGCGGCTAGCCAACAACGCCGGTCCGGGCTGAACGGACACGCCGCGGCGCGATGTCCGTCATGGTTGGGACTCGCATGAAATTTCGTCGCGGCGCCCTGCTGACGCTGCTGATCCTGGCCACGGTCGGCGCCGCCGCAACCGTCGCGCTGCGCAGCCCGGTGGTGCTTGCCGACGTCTTCAGGCGCGCGGCGATGCGGCGCCTTGCCGATCCGATCGATCCCGCCCTGTTCGACGGCAAGGCGCTCAGGGTCATTCTGTGCGGCACGTCGTCGCCGCTGCCGGATCCGGAGCGCGCCAAGAGCTGCGCCGTCGTCATCGCTGGCGATCGGGCGTTTGTCGTCGATACCGGACCGGAATCCTGGAAGACGCTCGCCCTGATGGGTTTTCCCGGCGAGAAAATCGCAGCCGTGCTGCTGACCCATTTTCACTCCGACCACATCGGCGATCTCGGCGAGTTCGCGCTGCAGACCTGGGTCGCCGGGCGCAAGCTGCCGCTGCCGGTCCATGGCGGACCCGGCGTCGAAACGGTGGTCGCGGGCTTCAACCAGGCCTATGCCCTCGACGACGGCTATCGGGCGGCGCTTCACGGCGCCGACCTCGCGCCGATCGAAGCCGCGCCGCTCGTGGCAGCACCTTTCAGGATCGGCACGGCGGATAGCCACGACGAGTCGGAAATCATTTACGACCGCGATGGCCTCAGGATCACGGCCTTCGATGTCGACCACAGCCCGGCCACGCCGGCAGTCGGCTACCGGTTCGACTATGGCGCACGCTCGGTGGTCTTCAGCGGCGACACGCGCAAATCACCCAATCTGGCGCTGCACGCCGGCCATGCCGATGTACTCATCCACGAGGCGCAGTCGCAGCGCATGCGCGCGATCCTTGCCGGGGCCGCGCGGGCCGCCGGCAACATGGTGGTCTACCAGATCCTTCGGGATATCGAGGGTTACCATACGAGCCCGGTGGAAGCCGCGGAAGTCGCCAATGCCGCCGACGTCGGGCTGCTGGTGTTCAGCCATTTCACGCCTCCCCTGTTCTCGCGACTTTTCAACCCGCTGTTTTTCGAAGGCGTGGACGCGGTCAGGCCGGGCTCCGGCTGGGTCGCCGGCACCGATGGATTGCGTCTCGATCTGCCGATCGGCAGCCGCGCGATCCTGCAATCGCAGCTGTCGCTGAGCCCGATGCGCTGGTGACGACCGGCGGCAACGGCAGGCGCGATGCAGCGGGCTTCGCCGGCATTTGCGCCAGATGTCGTTTGGAGTAAAAGATCGCGACGGCGCGCAGCCTGCTCGCCAAGACGCCGGTCCCAGGGAGATCAGCCATGCCCATCGCCGCTCCGGCTTCGGACGCCGCCGTCCGCACCATGCTGAACGACCTGCTGGCCAGCCAAAGAGCCGCGCAGCTGCGCGACGGCGCGCCGTCGGCGGCCATCCGGATCGACCGGCTCAACCGTTGTATCGCGCTGCTGGTGGACCATCGCAGCGAGATTGAAGCCGCCTTGAATGCCGATTTCGGCGCGCGCTCCAGCTACACGACGGCCTTTGCCGACGTCGCCGCTTCGATAGGCCCGCTGAAATATTCGCGCGACCATGTCGCGCGCTGGATGCGCACGGAACGGCGCAGCCCGACCCCGCGACTCCTCAGCCTGTTTGGCGCCCGCGCCGAAATCCGCCACCAGCCCAAGGGCGTCGTCGGCGTCATCAGCCCGTGGAATTTCCCGGTCAACCTGACCTTCGCCCCGCTGGCCGGGGTGCTGGCGGCGGGCAACCGGGCGATGGTCAAGCCTTCGGAAGTGACGCCGGCCACCTCGGAGCTCTTGAAGAAGATGTTTGCCAAGGCCTTCGACCCCGAGGAAATCGCCGTGGTGACCGGCGGCCCGGAAGTCGGGCAGGCCTTCTCGGGCCTCGCCTTCGACCACATGATCTTCACCGGGGCGACGTCGATCGGGCGGCATGTGATGCGGGCGGCGGCCGAAAACCTGGTGCCGGTTACCCTCGAACTCGGCGGCAAGAGCCCGGTGGTGATCGGCCGGTCCGCCAACATGGCCACCGCGGCCGCGCGGATCATGAACGGCAAGACCTTGAACGCCGGCCAGATCTGTCTTGCGCCGGACTATGTGCTGGCGCCGGCCGATCAGATCAGCGGATTCGTCGAGGCGGCCAAATCCGCGGTCGGCCAGATGTTTCCGACCATCCGCGACAATCCCGACTACACCGCGGTCGTGGCCGACCGGCACTATGCGCGACTCACCGGCTATGTCGACGACGCCCGCGCCAAGGGCGCCGAAATCGTCGAAATCAACCCGGCCGGCGAAGACCTGCGCCAGCAGCCGCACCGCCGCATCGCGCCGACCCTGATTCTCAATCCCACCGACGACATGAAGGTGATGCAGGAGGAGATTTTCGGGCCGCTGCTTCCGGTCAAGGCCTATCGGAAGGTTGACGAGGCCATCGACTACATCAACGCGCACGACCGTCCGCTCGGGCTGTATTATTTCGGCGCCGACAAGGACGAGCGGGACCGGGTGCTGGATCGAACCACCTCGGGCGGCGTGTCGGTCAACGACGTGGTGATGCATGTCGCCCAGGAAGAATTGCCGTTCGGCGGCATCGGGCCCGCCGGCATGGGCGCCTACCACGGCTATGACGGATTCCGCGAATTCAGTCACCGCAAGTCGGTGTTCCACCAGATGAAGAAAGACATCGGTCCGCTGCGGATGCTGCGCCCGCCCTATGGCGCGGGGCTCGCCAGATATCTGGCGACCCAGATCAGGCGATAAAGCACGGTCCGGAAAAGCGGGCCCTCAGGCTTGACCCGCGGGTGGCAGCCGGTCTTCCTTCGCGACCAATGCGAGCGTTTGCGGGAAGATCATGCTCAAGCAAAAAGATGGCGCCGAGACCGTCGGCCACGTCTGCATCGTCGGGCCGGCATGACCGGCTTGCGAAATCGACTTATCCCGCCGCTGTCGGCCTTTCTGGTGAGCCGCACCCGGCGCGATCTGGTGCGCCATCGCCACGCCCTGCGGCGCCGGCTGCGCGGCAGGCGGCCCACCATCCGCTATTTCCATCAGCTCGACGACCCCTACAGCCACCTCGCCGTCCAGATGCTGTCGCCGCTGCTGGCGCGCTACGACATCGCGCTGGAGATCCATCTCGTTCCGGCGCCGGACGATGCGGCCGCGCCGGAGCGCGAGCGGCTGCGATGCTATGGCTTGCGCGACGCCGTCCGCCTGGCCCGGACCTATGGGCTGGAGTTTCCGCCCGCCGCGCGTCTGCCGGCCCCGGAGACCGCGATGCTGGCGACGCGCCGGCTCGCGGCCGATCTCGCACCGCCGAGCTTTGCCGCGCTCGCGCCGGTGGTCGGGGCAGCACTCTGGAGCGGGCACAACCTCGATCCCACCGCTGCCGCGTCGGCCGAGATCGCCGTCGCGGCCCTGCAGCGCGGCCGCGCCTTGCGCGAACGTCTCGGCCATTATCTCGGCGGCATGTTCGAGTTCGAGGGCGAATGGTACTGGGGCGTCGACCGGTTGAATCACCTCGAGCAGCGGTTGTCGGGCCTTGGACTCGACCGCGCCGCGGCCGGCACGCCACCGCTCGCGCCCTACCGGACCATGCGCCTCGATCGAACGGCCGCGCCCGGACCGGCGCCGGTGATCGAGTTCTGGTTCTCGTTTCGCAGCCCCTATGTCTCGATCGCCTTTCCGCGGGTCCGCCGGCTGGCGCGGCACTACGGTGCCGAGCTGCGGCTGCGACCGATCCTGCCGATGATCATGCGCGGTCTGCCGGTGCCGCGCAGCAAGAGCCGCTACATCATGCTCGACACCATGCGCGAGGCCGAGCGCTCGGCAATGCCCTATGGCCGGATGATCGAACCGGTCGGGGCGCCGATCGAGCGCTGCATGGCGGTGCAGTGGCGGGCCATGGCCTTGGGCAAGGGCGAGGAGTTCGGCGAACGCGCGCTGCAATCGATCTTCGCGGAGGGCCGCTCGCCGGGCGAGGACCGCGTGCTGCTCGGCCTCGCCGATCGCGCCGGCCTGACCGGCGAGGACGTGCGCGCGGCGCTTGCCGACGACGGCTGGCGTGGGGCGGCCGAAGCCAACCGCCTGGCGCTGTTCGAGGCGGGGCTGTGGGGGGCGCCGAGCTACCGCGTCAACGGCAAGCCGGCGCATTGGGGCCAGGACCGCCTGTGGGCCCTGGAGCAGGACATTCCCTGAAGCGCTGCCGCCGGAGGCCGGATTTTCGCGACGATCGGTAGTCGCCTGCCGAAGCTGCAGCCCATCGGCGCACCGGCGGCAACCGATCTCGCGCCCCCGCAAGGCGCGCCCGTTCAGCCGTCCGTGGACCTGGTCTCGCGACGAGCCCTGCGGCGCGCGCCGGAAAGCCGGCTGAGGATCCCGAACAGAAAAGCGGTGCTGAGGCCGAACAGCAGCATTCCCGCCATGGCTTCGATGCCGCCAAGCAATTTCCACCTGGCCGCCAGGCTGACCCCGTCGGCGCCCGACGTGGTCATCGCGCCGAGCGAGAAGCGGATGGCGTCGACCGGAGCCGGCAGCGCGCCGGTGACGAAATAGGCCAGTGCCCAGATCCCCACCTCGATCGCGTGCAGCAGCGCGATGACCGACACGGCGGTCGCCAGCAGGATATTGGCGTGCAGATGCCCATGGCGGTTGAGCTTCGACGCCAGCGCATGTTCAAATCCGAAGTCGATCGCCTGCAGTCCGATGGTGTGCAGCACGACGCTTCCGGTCAGCAGCGACAGACCCCAGTACCAATCGGAAGCCCAAAATCCAAGTCCGTCTTTTAGCATCCCCGGCCTGTGCAGGTTCGGATCGGCGCCGCGGCGCGAAGCGATCTACACCAATGCCCGATGCGATGTCGATGTCCATTTGCGGCGCCTCGAGGCAGGGCAACAGGCCGGCTTGATCTCGCGCCCGCAAAGCCCGCTCCTGGCTCTCCGCCGCGGCGGCTTGATCTGGCTCAAGCGCGGGGCTCCGATTGGTTGTTAGCCTGCCGGGATCGAGGTCGGAGGATTGCAACATGAGTCAACCCAAGCTGGAAGTCCCGGCGGCATTGCGCCAGATGGCGGAGAAGACGATGGAACAGGCCGAAAAGGCTTTTGGCATGTTTCTGGATGCCGCCAACAAATCCATCGATTCGATTCCGCATCCGACCGCGGCAATGTCCAAAAAGGCGCTGTCGTTCACCGAACAGAATATGAAGGCTGCTTTCGATCATGCCAGGAAGGTGGTGCAAACCACCGATCTGCAGGAAGCCATGAAAATTCAGGCCGATTTCCTCAAGAACCAGTTCAGCAACGCCAGCGAACAAATAAAGAAGATAACCGAGGAAGTCATGTCCGCGGCAAAGGACGCGACGAAAGACAAGCAGCCCTGAGCCGCGGCATGGGAGCCAACAGATGCACTTCGTCATTTCCGGCAGCTACGGCCCGACCGATCCGACCCGCGCCATGCTGCCGTTCATCTTCGCCGCGTCGGCGGTGCAAGGCGGCGATCGGGTGACGCTGATGCTGTTCGCCGATGCGGTCCTGATGGCGGTCGAGGGCGCCGGTGCCAGGCTGGTGCCGGTCGGGCCGCCCAACAGATATGAAGAGATCGCCGGCCATCCCAATGTCACGCTGATGGCGTGCAAGCCCTGCGTGGAGGCGCGCGGCCTCGGCGCGGCTGCGCTCGACAAGCGCGTCAAGCTTGGCGGCATGAACGAATTCCATGCCGCCGCAGCGCAACCGGATGCGCGCGTGGTGAACTTCTAGAGCTTGACGCGTTTATGGCAGGCGCGCGGCTCGATCTGCCGCGATGGCGGAGCACCCGTGTCCCGGACGCGGTGCAGCGTCCTTCGCTGCGGACCGTCATCCGGCTCGCCTTCGCGCGACCCGTTGGCAGAGCCGGGACCTCTCACCCTTGTCGCCGCAACCGGTGGCCAGGGCGTCGAACCGACTCAAGCTCGGCATGCGCTGTCCGGGGAGCCAGATCGCTGCGCCGGGGATGACAGGCGTCAGGGACCGCCCGGTATCGCGGACACGTCGCCCCGCACCGCGGCGATGGCCTCGTGGAGCGTGGAAAAAATCCGCGCCTCGCCGATCGCCGCCGTGATCCCGTGGCGGTCCATGTCGGAGCGAAGGTACGGACTGACGCGCGCGAACACGACGTCGACGCCCTTTTCTGAGAGATCGTCGAGCAGGTCGCGGATCGATTGCGCGGCGGAATAGTCGATATCGGTGATCGCGCCTGCATCGACGATCAGACAGCGGACCCTGGTCGGGGCGCCCTCCACGAGGCCGCGCACTTCGCCGGTGAAGCGGTTGGCGTTGGCATAGAATAAATCGGAATTGAAACGATAGATGATGAGCCCCGGCTCGGTCTCCTGCCCGGGTGTCGCGGCGACCGGAACCCAGCGGCCGCTTGCGTTCGGCGCCAGCATGATCGTGTGCGGGCTGTAGCTGTGGTAGACGTGCCTGAACAGCGACAGGGCGATCGCCAGCAGGATCCCTTGCTCGACGCCGATCGCAACCACCGCCACCGCGGTGACGATGGCAAGGTAAAATTCGCCCGGGCTTTCGCGGCGAATATCGCGCAGGCCGGTCACATCGACCATCCCGGCCGCGATCGTCAATACGATGCTGGCCAACACGCAGCGCGGCAGGTATTGCAGCGGAGCGGTCAGGAACAACAGCACCAGCAGCACGACGGCTGCGAATGCCAGTTGCGCGATCTGGCTGCGCGCGCCGGCGCGATCCGCCATCGCGGTCTGGGTCGGGCTGCCGTTGACCACGAAGGTTCCGCTCGCAGCCGCCGCCGCATTGGCGGCTGCCAGCCCGAGAATGTCCAGATCCTCGTCGACGCGCTCATGGTATTGCAGGGCGAAGGCGCGCGACGTTGCCGCGCTCTGCGCGACGATCATCACAAAGCATGAAGCGGCCACCGGCAGCAGCGCCAGGGCTTCCCTCCAGCTCACGTCGGGTAGTCCGATCGCAGGCAGCCCCCCTGGCACCGGGCCGATCACGGCAATGCCCTGCGCGGCGAAGCCGAACGCAGCGCTGGCCGCGATGGTCCCCGCCACCGCGACCAGCGGCAGCGGGACATGCGGAAGAAATTGCCGGCCGAGCAGGATGCCGCCTGTCACGAGCGCGGACAGCGCCAGGGTGGGAAGATTGGACTTCGGCAGGTCCTGCAGGATCTCCCAGGCCTGGGCGAGCGTGCCGTGCGAACGGACCGCCACGCCAAGCATGTCGCCGAGCATCGCCATGGCGACCTGAACCCCGACACCGGTGAGAAACCCGACCAGCACCGTGCGCGAAAGGAAGTCGGCAAGGAATCCCAGTTTGAAGATCCACGCCAGAAACAGCAGCCCGGCGGTCAGCAGCGCCACCATGCCGACCATCGCCACGTATTTTTCGCCGCCGGGGGCCGCCATGTGCGACAGCGAACTGGAGAAGATCACGGCGGTCGCCGAATCGGCGGCGACGACAAGATGGCGGGAAGAACCGAACAGCGCGAACGCCACCGGCGGCATCAAAACGGTATAGAGCCCGGTCACCAGGGGCATGCCGGCGATGCGCGCATAGCCCAGCACCTGCGGGATGTTCATGAATGCAATGGTCAAACCCGCAAAAACATCGCGCAACATGGCTTTCCGGCTCAATGGCCGCGCGCCCGCAAAAAACATTCGCCGCATCACCATCCACGCGGCGGCGATTCGTGAGCCCCGGCCGGCTGCCGCCTTTCGCTCAAATATCAGAAAAGATCCTGAAAGTAACCGCCGCGATTTCGGGACGCCGGCGCCGGTTGCTGGCAGCTGCCGATATCGGCCGGTTCTGTCGCGCGCCGGACCGCCTGGCCGCCGTCGACGCCGGTGGCGCGGCGGCGTCGTCTTGCATGCGCGCCAGTTCACCGCTCGGTATCCACGGCCGCTTCGATTGTTCCGTTGTTCCCGCTCCCGCCGGCTCACTTTTTGGCGATGCATCATGCGTGCGTCGGCTTAGTTTTAGTTCACGAAAATTTGCCGCCGCGAAAAACGCATAAGGCCACGCGGGAAGACGGGATGGCGGCTCGGATGAAACGGCCCACATGAAACCCGAAGGAGCCGAAGTGCCGGCGCCATCGCGTATCCGCGCGGGACGGGTCGTTCACGGCTCGCTTGCGCAGCAAAACAACCAAGGAAGGAACACCTGTGATGAACCACAAAATGCTTGTTGCCGCATCTCTGATATCGATCGTCCTGACGTCCGCGGCGTCCGCGCAGTGCGTGAGCTGCGCCATCTATCCGGATCGCGATTCGCTGAACAACGAAGCGCTGACCCCCGCAGCCAAGGCGGCGCAAGCCGGCAGCGCGAACACCGAGAACGCGCAGCAGCGTGCCCGAAATGCGCACGCCGAACTGCGTGGCCACCGCCACCTGCGGCACAGCGGCGCCGAGGCCGAGCGCGCGAGGTGACCGGAAGCTCCGGGAGCCGGTCCTCCGACCGCTCCCGGTGGCGCCGCAATCCCTTCGCTTTTAACAACGGGGCCCTCGGCCGGGGGCCCCGTTCAGGGTGTGCCCGATGCCATGGGCCGCAAGCGACCGAAATCTGCTTTTTTGTCAGACGGAATCGGTTCCGCCGCGGGAACAAACTTGTCTGGAAGGCGTTCAAGACAGGCTAATCACCCCCGAGGAGAGATGAATGAAGAAGCTTTCATATGTTCTGGCGGCCCTGGCTACGATTGCCATCGCAGCGCCCGCCGTCGCACAGGACAAGCCGATGATGAAGGAAGGGATGCATCATCCCATGCACCGCCATATGATGATGCATCATCACTACCATCACCATATGATGATGAAGAAGCCGATGATGGACAAAAAGATGTAACGCGGATGGCCCCTTGATCGGGGCCATTTTCGCCTCAGCTACCCCCCGGAAGCGGCGCGCCGGGAATCCCGTGCCTGGCACGCCGGATTTCCCGGAGACGTTGCTCCAGCTCCGGAATGCCGTGGGTTATCGGCGTTGTCCGGGATGAATTGGAGCCGATGACATGAGCTGGCTTCTGGCGCCCTTTGCCGTTCTTCTCGGCGTCGTCCTGACAACGCAGGTGGCCACCAACGCGCAACTGGGCAAAGCGCTGGACAACGATTACATCCCGGCCGCCGTCAACATGGCGATCGGGCTGCTGGCCACGGCGGCGCTGACGTTTTCCCTGACCTCGGAGTGGCCGTCGCGGGAAATGTTGCGCGCCGCGCCCTGGTACAGCTGGCTGGCCGGCGGCCTGATGGGGACGATCTACTTGACCGGGAACATCCTGCTTGCCCCGCGGCTCGGCGCCGGCGAGCTGGTCGGCCTCGTGGTCGCGGGGCAACTGGTGTTCTCGGTCCTGCTCGATCATTTCGGCTGGATCGGCTTCGCGCAACACTCGGCCGGCCCGGCCCGCCTGGCCGGCTGCGCCCTGATGATCGCCGGTGTTTTCCTGATTTCGAAGTCCTGAGCGGCTTTCGCCGGGCCGGTCGCGCGGCGCCAAGGCCATGGCGAGCGAAACCTGTCGTAGGCTGACCTCATCCCGAGGAGCGAGCCTTCGCCCGGAGGGCGAGGGCTCGCGTCTCGAAGGATGGCAGCTTGCGCCGTCGTTTGCGGCCATCCTTCGAGACGCATCGCTTGCGCGATGCTCCCGGGGGATGAGGACCGCGGGAGGATGCCGATAGGATCAGAACCACGGAATCGCCGGGCTAGTCCTGGGCCAGCGCCTTGTGCAGTTCGGCGGTCGCCTTGGCGAGCTGGGCGCGATGGGCGATGTCGTCCTTTGGAATACGCCCCACCGTCGCGGCCAGTTCGCTCAGGATGGCGGCGAACAGGCCGAAATTGATGTGCATGTGAACCGATTTGCGAACGTCTTCGTCGCCCGAACGTTCCAGGATCAGCGAAAAGCCGGTGGGATCGAGATGCGCCTCGAACCGGGAGGCATGCTCGAAGGTGCCGACATAGAGCTTGTCGGGATATTCGAGCGCTATCTCCGCCTTGTCCGGGATCGGCCTGGTCATTCGCACCTCCTGCAACGCAGTTCGACGCCCCCCGATCTCATTTCTGCTGAATACGGTTCAGATAGTCGACCAGCAGCAGAACGCGGCCACGGATGAAGGCTTCCGCATCGAGACGGTGTTCCTCGGTGACATTGACCGCGTAGCGGTTGCCCCAGATCGGCATCTCGCGCGAACCGTGACCGGCGAGCTCCGTGCGCCCGTCGATCACGCTGCTGATGCGTTCGGCCGGAAACACGCCGCCATTTTTCCGGGCCAGTACCGTCAGGTCCGGCGGCGCGACCTTCAGATTTTGCGCAAAGGGCCCGTTGCCCCTCGCATCCACCCCATGGCAGGAGCTGCACACCACCTGGTATTCACTCTTGCCCAGATCGACCTTTTCGGTCTGGGCAAATGCCGTCGCACTGGGCAATGCCGCGACCGTCATGATCAGAATCGCCAGCGATGCACTCTTCATGGTCGTCTGCTCCATAAATGATGGCCAGGTCCGGAAAACGCAGGAAACAATACCCCATCCGCGGGACGTTCGGGGGACGGCCATTCGAGGATTTTTCGACGAATGACAGCCGGGAATGTCCGCGCCGGATTGCGTTGCACCGTCCGACGGGGAGAGCCAGATCGAATTGATTCAAATCAACGGTCGGGATTTTGTGCCGGGCTAGCCGATGTTCTGCAGCGCCGGAAACGTCTCCAGCAGCCAGACGCTGATGCCGGACATCGCGCCGGTGAGAAAGCCGATGCCAGTAATGATCAGCAGCACCCCCATGGCGCGCTCGACGCTGGCCAGATGCCGTTTCATCCGCGCAAACAGCACCGAGAACTGTTCGATCATGAAGGCCGCGATCAGGAAGGGAATCCCGAGCCCCGCCGAATAGACCGCGAGCAGGCCGGCTCCCTTCGCCACGGTCGCCTCGGCGGCGGCCACCGACAGGATCGCCGCCAGGATCGGGCCGATGCAGGGCGTCCAGCCGAACGCAAAGGCGAGCCCCATCAGATAGGCGCCCCACAGGCCGACCGGCTTCGGAATCGGCAGCCGCCCTTCCCGCATCAACAGCCCGATCCGGGTCAGCCCGAGGAAGTGCAGGCCCATGACGATGATGACGATGCCGGCGGCGATCGAGAGCTGCTCCGACCAGGCGCGGATCAGGCCGCCGATCAGGGAGGCGCTGGCGCCGAGTGCCACGAACACGGTGGAAAAGCCGAGCACGAACATCAGCGCCGACAGCATCACCGCGCGCTTGGAGGCCGCCGTCGTCTCGTCATTGGCGACGTGCTCGATGGTGGCACCGGTCAGATAGATCAGGTAGGGCGGCACCAGCGGCAGCACGCAGGGCGACAGAAAGCTGACCAGGCCGGCAATCATCGCCGCCGGGATCGAGACATCGTAAATCATGCCGTCATCGCCATGTTGGTCCTTCGCTGAAAGGCCGCGGGCCCGCTGCGTTGCGGGACCGCAGCTCGGCGTAGCGCCGCGCTGGTGCGCTGTCATGTAGCGGATGGGCGGGAATCCGCAATGACCTGGCTCGTTTCATCTGTCCGTCCTTTAAGAAGGCCGGACTCTCGTTTCAACCGGAGGAAATCGGCAGCGGCAGGTCAAGACCCCCGCGGGATTGCCGTCGACCAACTCGCATCAGTTGAGGCGGCAAGTTAGGCAGCAAACCCTTCGAGAAAAAAATCCAACCCGGAAGGCAGGCTCCTGTGCACTTTGATGGCGATCCGATGAGCCTGTTCCCTGGTCAGCTCATGACAACCGACGGCATCAGGATCGTCATCATCGACGGCAGCCAGCGAACTGACCTCTGCAAAAATATGCCGGGGAATAGTGACTTCGAATTTTTCCAATTCGGTCTGGCGATCATACCCGACTAGCCGATGGTGCGCCGCTTTCATGGCTGAATCTTTCGCCCATCGCCCGCCTTTCAACTTTTGGGACGGTAATTTTTCCCCGCCGGTGGAAATTTCTTCCGGAGCGAGCTGATAACGTTTTCTTTTTGTTCCGGTTGAAGCGCCGTCACTCGGCCCATTTGGCCTGTCGGGCGGGGCGGTTCTGCCCAAACAGACCCTCGGTGCCACTATTTCGAGGTCGGCCGTGGCCGAATATCCCGTGAGTAATATTGCTCCCAAAGGCGGGAACACATTGCAACTTGGAGTGTTGGTTGGACATCGCCGCCATATTCCGGCAGCCACCGGTGACCGAGAGTGTTGTGCTCCCGCCATGAACGTGGAGCATGCTCATGACCAATATTGTGGAAAAATACCGGCTCAAGGCCCTCGCCAGCGAGGGACTTGCACGGGACGCGACCGACCGGGCGACCCGGGAGGCCTGGAGCGAAATCGCCATCGAGTGGCACGCGCTCGCCAATCGGGCTGCGGAGGAGACCGCCATCGGTTGCAAACCATCGATGAAACCCAACGGCTCTGTCGCAGTGTCATGACGGGTGGCTTGGTTTTCCGCCTCACAGGGGGGCGGTGCAATGTGCGCGAAGTGCGGTGAGATCGACGGCAGGATCGAACATTACCGGCGCCTCTCGCCGGGCATCACCGACCGGGCGACACTCGACGGAATGAAGAAGTTGACGGAGCAGCTGGAAGCGCAGAAGGCGGCGTTTCATCCCGCAGGCGCGGTGACGCCCCCCGGTTGAAGGCCTCTTTCATTTCGCATCGTCATCTTTCCAGGCCGGCTGACCGCCCCTGGGAGACCGCTTGCCGTCTTGACCGCCAGAGCTTGCGCAACTGCGCGCTACTTGACCAGTTTCAGCACGGCCGTCGAACGGCGGCGCGGGCCCTGCGGCAATATCGGCGCGCGCGGTTTGTCCGCCGGACCGTCATCCCCGGCCATCGCCTCGCACAAGGCCGTCAGGTCCGCATCGGCGATGCGATTGAGCTTCATCCGCAGTTGCAGGATGGCTACCGACACCAGCTGCGCCGTTTCCCGGTTGCTGTCGACGAGAACCGCGCGGCACTGCTCGAGGGTCGCGAGAATGGAATGCAATCGTTGTTCTGAGCTAGCCACTGGCGTTTTTTCCCTGACCGAGCTTGCGAGGGTGAGTTTGTTCGATCCAGTCGGCCGTTTCATGGACCTCTCCATAGAGTCCCGATATTCTGGCAACGGCGCGGTGGATTTCGTCGGCCGACAGGTCGTCGAGCGCATGACTGGCCGAAGCATCGCAGAGATAGGTGACCCTGTGATTGCGGTGGAACGCATCGACCAGGGTCGAAAGGCAAGCCGATTCGCCGGCAAATCCGGCCAGCACGATGCCGCCGCGGCTCTGGTTCACCAATGCGGCGAACGGCTCGCAGGAATAGCACGACGGACTGCCGCGCTCGAATACCATCTCGTTGCGGCACGGCTCGAAACCATCGATCCAGCGAACGAACGGCGTCGCACGGTTGAAAAACGCCAACTCGTTGAGCATGCGGGTGAAGGCCACCGGCAGGCCGATCCGCCGGGCGTGATCCAGCACCTTTCGGCAATTATCCAGCGCGGAATCGATTCTGGAAATCGCGAACAGCCGCGGCGTCGCCAGATATTCCTGCTGCATGTCGACGAGCACCACGATCGGAACGCTCGACGAATGCGCCAGGGTTCGAAGGCTGACCACTGAGCTCACAGGCAACCCTTTCATGGCGCGACGGGCTTGCCGCCACCACCGGGATGCTGCCCGGCGCGGCCGGCCTTGAGGGGCAGCGTAATGCCAAAACCCGCCGGCCCGAACCCGTCATGGTTGTATTTCGATCAATATTCTGGCAAGTTTAGCCGGGCGAAAGGGCTGTGTATGCGTCTGCTGCTGGAAAGGGGCGTTCCTCCCGGGGAACGCCGTGAGATCGGCGCCGGCGGTCTCGCGGACTGGGACGCAGCCAGGATCTTCCTGGAAGTGGTTCGCTGCGGCAGCTTCCGGTCCGCCGCCGAGCGGCTCGAACTGTCGATCAATGTGGTGCGCAGGCGGATCGATGACTTCGAGCGCCAGATCGGCGCCCCGCTGTTCACCCGCAACGTCCATGGCACTCGCCTCACCGATGAGGGCGCGTTGGTGGTGACGGCGGCCGAACGCATGGAGGCCGCTTCGTTCGATCTGCTGCGCGCCAGCGATTCCGTCATCCATTCGCTGTCCGGCGAGGTCCGGGTTGCCGTCACCGAAGGCCTCGGCACGTTCTGGCTGGCACCCCGCCTGGTCGCGTTTCAACAATCATTCCCGAACATCGTGGTCGATCTGCATTGCGCGATGCGCGCTGCCGACGTCTCGCGGCATGAAGCCGACGTGGCGATCCACCTGTCGCGGCCGGCCGTGCTTGACGTCAAGCTGGTCCGGCTCGGCCGCATGCATCTGATGTTGTTCGCCAGCCAGAAATATATCGACACATTCGGGTCCCCGAAAACCGTCGAAGAACTGGTCAAGCGGCACCGGCTGGTAGTCCAGCTCGCCGATCAGACCGCCGCCAGGGAGGCCTTCGAAAGCTGGCTTCCGGGTCATGCCCTCGAAGACCTGATTGCGATGAAAACCAATGCCAGCAGCGCCAACTACTGGGCCGTTGCCAATGGCGCCGGGGTCGGCGTGTTTCCCACCTACGCCTGCGCGCTGGGTGGGAATATAATACCTCTCGATATCGATTTGCGCCGGTCGTTCGATATCTGGCTGTCGTTCCATCCGGGCAGCGGCCGCATCCCCAGGGTGCGCTGCATGATCGACTGGCTGGTCGAGGCCTTTAACCCTACAAAATTCCCGTGGTTTAAAGACGAATTCATCCATCCAAGCGAGCTTAAAACGGTATATAAGGGTGAATCCCTGACCCATCTGTTCGGGGGCCTCACGACAGAAGGACGGTAAGAGCAGTATGAACAAATCAGCCGCAAAGAAAATGAAGCAACGCAGTGCCGGGAAACCCGACATTGAACTGGGCAAGCGAATCCGGTTGCGGCGCGTCGAGCAACGCATCTCGCAGGCAGAGCTTGGCGACCAGCTCGGCGTCAGCTTCCAGCAGGTCCAAAAATATGAGAAGGGCGTCAACCGCGTTGGTGCAGCCCGTCTGCAGCAGATCGCGACCGCGCTCGATGTCCCCGTCACATTCTTCTATGACGGTGACGGCAAGGCGCGGGAGGTCGAGAGCCTGCTGTTTCTCGACAGCGCGTTCAGCCTGAGATTGCTGCGGGCCTACAGCAAGATCAAGGATCAGACCGTGCAACGTCAGCTGGTGTCGCTGATGGAATCGATCGCCGCCAACGAAGACTAAGGCGTGATCCGCCGGGATATCGGCGGTTTGGCGAAAGCGTCATGCGCTCTCGGGGTTTGAGCGCGATCTGGACAATCCCTGGGATTTGTCCAGCGTGATGGGATTCCACTATTGCTGATGGCGCCTGCAGGCGGGGCGAGCCCGCCGGCCGATCTCAGCCTCGCGGCTGGTCGCGGGCAGCGCCGCGGACACGATCGATCAACGCCAGTGGATCGGGCGGCAACGCGTCGCCGCGCCAGGCCACGTGCTGGTCCGGGCGCGACAACACCAGTCTGCTGCCATAGAAAATGGCGGCCGCAGGCCGTTCGATGTCGATCAGCTTCAGCGGCATGCCCCTGTGGCGAGCCGCGGCCTGCAGCGCGGCAACGTCGAGCGCAGGATCGAACCGCAGCAGGCTGAATTCCGGACCCATGGCGTCGTAGAGCGAACTGCCGTCGCGGCACCACAGATGCGGCGTGCGGCTGCCCGGCACGGTCGATGGCGTATAGCTGTCCATGGTATAGGCGGGATGTTCGGCGCCGTCATAGGCGATGATCGGCGAGCGATCGTAATAGGTTCCGAAGTTGAGACCGGCGCAGGCATATTGCCGGACGTTGATCTCATAGGCGAGATCCCCGACCTCGCGCCGCGCCGCCTCGCCCCGCTCTCCCGCATCCTCGAGCGTGTCGGGCACCGCGCCGCGACGGCGGATCTCGGCCTCGGCATGCGACATCGCAAAGCGCGAGACCTGGCTGGTGATCGGCCAGCGCTCCGCCTCATAGGCGTCGAGAATCGACGAAGGCGCCCAGCCGTTGAGATGAGCCGCCAGCAGCCAGGACAGGTTCATGGCGTCGGCGATCCCGGCGTTCATGCCGTAGCCGGCATAGGGCACCCAGATATGCGCCGCATCGCCGGCGATGAAGGCGCAGCGGTCGCGAAACCTGTCGGCGATCAGGCGGCGCCCCACCCAGTCCTCCCGGGAGATGACCTCATAGCTGAAATCCCGGTCCACCCCGAGGATCGTCCGGATGCAGGTGTCGCGGTCCACCGAATTCGAAGTCCGCCTCATCCGGCTTCAGGTAATTATGCACCAGCCACCGTTCGCGGCCATCGATCGCGTACACCATGCCCGACCGGCGCGGGTTGATGACGCCGGTGCCCCAGGCGGGCGCGTGCTGCTGGCGGTCGATCAGGTCCGGCGCCCGGATAAAGGTCGACTGCACCCGCTGGATCACCGCGTCGCCGCGGAGCTCGGCGCCGATCGCCTTGCGGACCACCGAGCGGGCGCCGTCGCAGCCGATCAGATATCGGCACGCCATGCGCCTGGCCGCGCCGGTTTCGAGATCGCGCAGGCTGACGGTCGCCCTCTCCTGCTCCACCACGACGTCCTCGACCGAGGTCCGGTTGATGATCCGGATGCGATCCTGGGCGGCGGCATGCTCGAACAGGATCGGCTCGAGAAAGATCTGGTTGATGCGGTGCGGCGGCTCCGGCGTCGGCCAGCCGCAGTCCGGGCCATCCTTGGCGGTGAAGCGGTCGCGGCGGCAGGGAATCGGAATCCGCGTCAGCTCCGGGCCGGTGAACGTGGTGCGGTAACTGATGTCATGCGGATAATCCGCGGGCAGGCCGGCCTCGCGCACCTTGCCCGCGAGGCCGAGCCGGCGGAAGATTTCCATGGTGCGGGCAGCGACATGGTTGCACTTCGGCTCCGGCGCCGCGGCCCGCGCGCGCGTCTCCACCACCGTGACGTCGATGCCGCGCCACGCCAGATCGATCGCGAGCGTCAGCCCGACCGGCCCGGCGCCCACAATCAATACGTCACAACCGCTCATGTCCGTCATCGATCGCTCTTTTTGTGCAGGGGATTTCGGCGGCGCGGGGCAACGCTATCGCATATGTAACTTTCCATGACCGTCCGCGCGCGAGTTTTTCCGATTTTGCATTGCGTCTCACCGAGTCGTCCCTGCGAACCCAGGGACCCATAGGGCGCGGAGTCTCGTTTCGGCACTGGAGCAGAGGCGCATTTAACTTTTGATGCCAGGGGTGATGGGTCCCTGGGTTCGCAGGGACGACAAGCCGAGAGTTCGTGCGGGCCCACGACCTCATCAACGTGCGGTTCAATTCGGTCCTATGCGATGGCCCAGAGGATTTCGGCAAAGCCATCGTCATTCCAATTCGGCGCCCGACGCGCGGACGATGTCGGCCCAGCGCGCGACCTCGGTCTTGATGTAGGCGGCAAAGCCGGCCGGGGTCGATCCGGCCAGCGGCTCCAGCGCGATGGCGGTGAGCTTGTCGCGGGTGGCGGGATCGGCCACCAGTTTCGCAAGCTGCGCCGCCAATAGCTCGACGATCGCGGGCGGCACGCCGGCGGGCGCGACCACGCCCTGCCAGGCGACCAGTTCAAAGCCGGCGAGGCCGGCCTCGGCCAGGGTCGGAATGTCGGGGGCGGCGGCAACCCGCCTGGCGGTGGTGACGCCGAGCACCCTCACCTTGCCGGCACGGATCTGCGGCAATGCCGGCTGCAGATCCACCACCATGAAGGAAATATGTCCGGCAATCACGTCGAGCATGGCCGGCACGCTGCCGCGGTACGGCACGTGACGGGCATCTATCCCGGCGGCAACCTTCAGCATCTCGGCACCGAGATGCTGCGGGCTGCCATTGCCGGCCGATCCGTAGGCCAGTCCCGGATTCTTTTTGGCGTAGGCGATGAATTCGGACAGCGTGGCCACCGGAATCGACGGGTTGACGATCAGCGCGAACGGCACGCCGGCCACCAGCGCGATCGGCGCAAAATCCCGCACGGGATCGTAGGGCAGGTTCCTGTAAAGCGTCTTGTCGATGGCGAGCGTGGTCGAGGTGGCCATCAGCAGCGTATAGCCGTCGGGCTCGGCCCTCGCCACCAGGCTGGCGCCGAGCGTGGTACCGGCTCCGGGCTTGTTCTCGACGATGACGCTGGCGCCAAGTCCGCTGATGAGCCAGTCGGCGACCAGGCGGCCGAGAAAATCGGTGGTGCCGCCCGGCGGATAGGGCACGATCATCCGGATGGTGCGGTTCGGATAGGCCGCCTCCGCCCGCCCGGGCGGGGCGATCAGCAAGGCCAGTCCACCGCCGCATCCGGCAATCACCTCGCGGCGGGTCAGCGGCATTGATTCTCCCGTCTTTTTTTATCGGCCCGTGCCGCGAACCATCCTGACTACCGCCGCGACCTATCAAAAGCCAGCGAAACTCAAATGCGGGCTTGCGGCAGCGCACACTTAATCAGAACGCAACCCTCATGATCTAACATTTGCGCCAGGAGTTGCAAAACCCCTTTGGCGGAACCCGCTTCCACCCGTCCGGCCGGCTTGAACGGCCGGGCCTCCCCGATTTCAAGAGCAGCCGTCACGGCGCATCCCGAAGGCATCCGACATGCGAACAATGAACATGATTGCCGTTGCCACGATGCTTGCCGGCGGAGCGGCCTTCGGCCAGAGCGCCGGCCCGGCGACCCCGGCAAATCCCGCAATTCATGCCGCCATCGCAAGGACGCCCGCCGCGTCCACCCCGGAATCGCGCTCGGCGGCCGAACTGGCGCTGTCGCATGAGCCGACGTTCGACGAGGGCACCGCGCAGCGGATCAGGCAGGCCGCGTTGAGCTATTCGGATCTGGCGGTACGCGGCGGATGGCCGGCGATTCCGGCCGACGCCAAATTTGCTTCCGGCGTTCCCGGAGCCAACGACGACCTGCTGCGCCGGCGTCTTCTGATCAGCGGCGACCTCGCCCCCGACAAGGCCAGCGGACCCTTCGACCAGGATGTCGCCGAGGGCGTCAAGCGTTTCCAGGTGCGCCATGGCCTCGCGCCGACCGGGATCGTGACCCCGCGCACCATCGCCGCGCTCAATGTCCCGGTGCAGAAGCGGATCAAGCAGCTCGAGGCCTCGCTCGAGCGGCTGGAAAACATCAGCTTCGGATTTGGCCCGCGCTATGTCGTCGTCAACCTGCCCGCGGCGTTCGCCGAGGCGGTGGAAAACGACCATGTGGTGCGGCGCTATCGCGTGATCGTCGGCAAGACCGAAAAGCCGTCGCCGACGCTGACCGCCGAGATCACCAGCGTCAACCTCAATCCGACCTGGACCGTGCCGGCATCGATCGCCAGGACGGAGATCTCGGCGCATATGCGTCGGGATCCCGGCTATCTCGCGCGCATGCACATGGAGGTGCTCGACGCGCATGACGCGCCGATCGATCCGCGAACGGTGGACTGGTCCGGCGCCCGCGCGCCGAATTTCACGGTGCGCCAGCAATCCGGCAGCTGGAATGCGCTGGGCGCGGTCAAGATCGACATGCCGAATCCCTATTCGGTCTATATGCACGACACCAACCAGCACAATTTGTTCAGCGACGACTACCGCTTCGATTCGCACGGCTGCTCCAGGGTCGACAATGTGCGCGACCTCGCCGCCTGGCTGCTGCAGGAAGAGATGCCGAAATGGAACCGCGCCGCCATCGACGCGGCCATCGCCACCGGCCAGCGCGAGGACATCGCACTGCCGAAGAAAGTACCGGTGGCCTGGATCTACCTGACCGCGTGGATGACCCGCGACCAGACCGTCCAGTTCCGCAACGATATCTACGACCAGGACGAGCAGCTGCTGGAAGCCACCGCCGAGGAAGCCGCCTTCTTCAGCGAGGCGGCCGGTCATCCGCTGACCGGGCATCTGGCGCAGTAGGCGGCCGCGCAGAAACATGCCCGCGCCGGCCGATGCCGGGCTAAAATGATGCCGCGGCCGGCGTTTTGCGCGCGAGGTATCGGCCCCCTCCCCGCGGGCGCGCCCTCACCCCAGCGAAAGCAGCCATGATGCCCGATGTCCAGAACAGCGCCGAAAAATCCTACGCCGGCGGCAAGATCCTGCAGCAGACCGCCGACGGCATCGGCACCGTCACCTTCAACAATCCGGAAAAGCGCAATGCCATGTCGCTCGACATGTGGGAAGGACTCGGCAGCGCATTGATCGCATTGCGCGACGATCCCGCGGTGCGGGTGGTGATCCTGGTCGGCGCCGGCGACAAGGCGTTCGTCTCGGGCGCCGATATCAGCCAGTTCGAGAAGACCCGCCACAACGCCGAGGCCTCGGAGGAATATTCCAGGCGCAGCGCCGCGCAGCGCGCGCTGCTGGCGGACTATCCGAAACCGACCATCGCCTGCATCCGCGGCTTCTGCCTCGGCGGCGGCATGCAGGTGGCGATGATGTCGGATATCCGCATTGCCGCCGACAGCAGCCAGTTCGGCATCCCCGCCGCAAAACTCGGCATCGCCTACGGCTATGACGGCCTCAAGCATCTGGTCTCGCTGGTCGGACCGTCCTGGGCGCGGCTGTTGATGTATACGGGAATGCGGATCGATGCCGCCGAGGCGTTGCGGATCGGACTGGTGGACCGCGTGGTGGCCGATGCCGAATTGAGGAGCGCGACGCTGGAGATCGCCCGCAGCATTTCCCACAACGCGCCGCTGGCGATCAAGGCCGCCAAGATCACCATCGCGCAAGTGCTCAAGGACGAAGGCCATCGCGACATGGAGGCGATCAGGAACATCGGCATCGCCTGCATGGACTCGGAAGATTTTCGCGAGGGCCGGCGCGCCTTCATGGAAAAGCGCAAGCCGCAGTTCACGGGGCGATAGCAAAAGGCCGCACCATGCTCGTGTCCCGGACCTGATCCGGCAACCCATGACGCGCATGGCGGCGTCCGGGCCGGCCCGGATCCGGGATCCCGCCGCCGGTATTCGGCTACTTTGCATGGGGTTGTTTTCGATATTTTCGCCGCAGGATGGCGGGAGCGCGAAACCGTCGCCTTCGTCGGCGAACACGCACCGGCCTCCCGGCATGGAATTGCCGGTGATTTGCCCGACGGGCAGTCAGGCGGTTCTGCCGTCAATCCCGCTTGCAAAAATATCGAGTTTGACTTTTCCGCCAATTTGTTTATGGTTTGTTCCATTCCATCTCGTCTCCGAGGGTCCGTCAGGAACGCGAGGTGGGAGCTGCGGTGGACGTGGAGGCTGGTCGTGACGACATCATCCCCGGACGGCGAAAGCGCGGGTCCGCTGTGGACGGCTATCCGGCTTTACAATACCGTCGGTCGTTCGAACCGGCTCTCGATCGTGGAAGGGACCCACCGATGCAGGCTGCAGTCACGGCGCAGATGCGCCGTCGGGTCGTGATTTCCTCGACCATCGGCAATGCGCTGGAGTGGTTCGACTTCACGGTGTTCGGCCTGTTTGCGGGAATTCTCGGCAAGCTGTTCTTTCCGGCGGAAAATCCCAATTCGTCGCTGCTGCTGACATTCGCCACCTTCGGCATCGCCTTCGCGGCACGGCCGCTGGGCGGGCTGGTGTTCGGGCTCTACGCCGACAAGCACGGCCGCAAGAAGGCGCTGGTCGTGATGATCCTGCTGATGGCGGCCGGCACCGGCCTGCTTGGCTTGCTGCCGACCTATGGCGCGATCGGCATTGCGGCGCCGCTGCTGCTGCTGCTGGCGCGGCTGATCCAGGGCTTTTCGGCCGGCGGCGAGTTCGGCAGCGCCAGCGCCATGCTGATCGAATTCGCGCCGCCCGGGCGGCGCGGCTATTACGGCTCGTTCCAGATGGTGTCGCAGTCGCTGGCCTTCGGCATCGGCGCGGCGATGGCGATCACGCTGAATCTGGGGCTGTCGGCCAACGAATTCGCCAGCTGGGGTTGGCGCGTGCCCTTCATCCTCGGCATCCTGATCGGGCCGACCGGCTGGTACCTGCGGCGCAAATGCGACGAATCCCCGGAATTCCAGGGCTACCTCGCGGAGAAGGCGGCGACCGCGCAACCGGGCCGGCAGACCACGCTCGGCGTGCTGCTGTCGGAACATCCGCGCGAGCTGATCGCCTGCTTCTGCCTGATCGCGGCGGGCACCGCGATCAACTACGTCAATGCGGTGTTCCTGCCGGCCTATGCGGCCACCGAGCTGAAACTGCCGCTGCTCTCTGCGCAATCGGGACTGCTCTGCGCGAGCCTCGCCAACGCGGCGCTGGCCGTCGTGTTCGGGGCGCTGTCCGACCGGATCGGCCGCCGCGCGGTGATCATTCCGGCGCTGGTCATCTATTGCGTGCTGTTCTACCTGCTGCTGCAGCGGCTGGTCGGGGCGCCGAGCATCGCCAACCTCTGGCAGCTGCAGGCCATCGCGGTTTTCCTCGGCGCGCTGGCGGGCCCGATGCCGGCCTTCATGACCGAGATCTTCCCGGTCGGGGTGCGCTCGACCGGGGCGTCCCTGATGTATAATTTCGCGGTGATGCTGTTCGGCGGGCTTGCGCCCTTCATCAATACCGGGCTGGTGCAGGCGACCGGCGACAAGGCTGCCCCGGTCTACTACATCATGTTCGCCGCCGCGGTCGGCGTGACCGGCCTGTCGCTTTACAAGGGGCGGACGCCGCAGGCCGCGCCTGCGCTGCGGCCGGCGCAATGACCGGCCCGGCCAGGCGGCGACATTGCGAACGACAGGTGGCCGCTACTCCAGCCGCATCTCCATCCAGCGAGTGTCTCCATGCCCATTGTCAATCGCATCGCCGCGCTGTCAGACGAAATCACCCTCTGGCGCCATGATTTCCACCAGCACCCCGAACTGCTCTACGAGGTGCAGCGCACGGCGGGCATCGTCGCCGATCGCCTGAGGGAATTCGGCTGCGACGAAGTGACGACCGGGATCGGGCGCACCGGCGTGGTCGGCGTGATCCGCGGCCGCAAGTCGGCTTCCGGCCGCGTCATCGGCCTGCGCGCGGACATGGACGCGTTGCCGATCGAGGAGGAAAGCGGCGTGCCTTACGCCTCGAAGACGCCCGGCCTGATGCACGCCTGCGGCCACGACGGCCATACCGCCATGCTGCTCGGCGCCGCCAAATATCTGGCCGAAACCCGCAATTTCGACGGCACCGCGATCGTGATCTTCCAACCGGCCGAGGAAGGCGGCGCCGGCGGCAAGGCGATGGTCGACGACGGCCTGATGACCCGCTGGGGCATCCAGCAGGTCTTCGGCCTGCACAACATGCCGGGCCTCGCCGAGGGCCACTTCGCCCTCACGCCCGGCCCGATCCTCGCCGCGTCCGACCGCTTCGAGATCGTCGTGCATGGCAAGGGCGGCCATGGCGGCCTTGGTCCGCACAAGGCGATCGACAGCGTGCTGATCGGCGCGGAAATCGTCGGCGCGCTGCAGTCGATCGTGGCGCGCAACGTCGACCCGATGAAGACCGCGGTGGTTTCCGCCTGCACGTTCCACGCCGGCTCCGCCGTCAACATCATCCCGGCGACCGCGACGCTCGCCGGAACGGTGCGCACTTTCGATCCCGAGGTGCGCGACCTGGTGGAACGCCGGATATCGGAGATCGCCGACGGCATCGCGCGGGCCTATGGCGGATCGGCACAGACGCACTACACGCGGATGTATCCGGCCACGGTCAACCACGAGCACGAAACCGCGGTCGCGGCCGAGGTCGCGCGCGACGTCGCAGGCGCCGACCGCGTCAACGATCGAGTCACGCCGCTGATGGCCGGCGAGGATTTCGCCTTCATGCTGCTGGAGCGCCCCGGCGCCATGATCCTGCTCGGCATGGGCGAGGGCGAGGAGTGCCATCATCCCGCCTACCGGTTCAACGATGCCATCCTCGGCCATGGCGCGTCGTACTGGGCGCGACTGATCGAGAAGATGATGCCGGCGGATTGACGCGCCTCGATGCGCCCCTGCCGTCAACCCCGGCTACAGCGCCGCGAGCACCGCCCTGGCGATATCGCCGGTGCCGTTGCTGCCGCCGAATTCCATCGGCTTGATGCCGTCGGCATAGACCCTGTCGACCGCGCGTTCGATGCGCTCGGAAGCTTCGGCGGCGGCTTCGAGGCCGTGCCGGTCGGCCAGCCAGTCCAGCATCATCGCCGTGGACAGGATCATCCCGGTCGGGTTGGCCTTGCCCTGCCCCATGATGTCGGGCGCGGTGCCGTGGCACGGCTGGAACACTGCATGGCGGTCGCCGATATCGGCCGACGGCGCCATGCCCATGCCGCCGATCAGGCCGGCGGTCATGTCGGAGAGAATGTCGCCGAACATGTTCTCCATCACCATGACGTCGAAATCCCAGGGGCGCTTGACCAGCAGCGCGGCGCAGGCGTCGACATAGAGCCGGTCGGCCCTGACCCCGGGATGACGTTTCGCCGCCTCGTCGAACATCTCGCGGAAGAAGGCAAACGCCTTGAACACATTGGCCTTGTCGACGCAGGTCAGGGCGCCCGGCCGGCCGCGCGCCTTGCGGCGCTCGGCAAGGCGAAAGGAAAATTCGAACAGTCGCTCCGAGGTCCGGCGGGTGATCACCAGGGTTTCGCGCGCCTCGCTGTCGGTGACGACGCCCTTGCCCATCGAGGCGAACAGGCCCTCGGTGGATTCCCGGATCACCACCAGATCGATGCCGCGCCGGTCGGCGCCGACGATCGGGCTGGGCACCCCCGGAACCAGCCGCGCCGGACGGACCCCGGCATAGAGGTCGAAATGAAAACGCAATTCGACCTGCGGCATGATCTCGGTGTTGTCGGGATAGCGCACCGCGGGCAATCCGCAGGCGCCGAGCAGGATCGCATCGGCCTCCTCGCACAATCGCACCGTGGAGTCCGGCATCGACTTGCCGGTGGCGAGATAATGGTTGGCGCCGGCCGGCGCATCGGTGAAGCGAAACTTCAGGTCCGAGGTCGCCTCGATCCTGCGCAACACCTCGAGCGCCGGCGCCATCACTTCGGGGCCGATGCCGTCGCCGGCAAGCACGGCGATGTGGAGGGAATCGTTGGCTGACATGGGAGTTTCCTTGAGGCGTGGCTTGAAAAGCAGCCGGTGTAATTACCTCGCCTGTGCGAGGAGCGTTGGCGACCAGGCGATCCATGCTTGCCTTGCAGCGATCGATTGCTTCGCTTTCGCTCGCAATGCCGGTGCCGCAAGCTCTTTGACTGGCTCAAGGCGTCAGCACCGCGCGCCCGACCAGCCGGCCCTTCTGCAGGTCGAGCAGCGCCTGGTTGGCTTTTGCCAGCGGCATCGGCGTCACCGGTATCGGCTCGATCTTCCTGGCGCGCACCAGATCGAGCAGTTCGCGGGTCTCGCGGAGATTGCCGACATAGCTGCCCTGGATGGTGATGGCCTTGATCGGAATCAGCGGCAGCGCCCAGGGCGCGCCGCCGCCGAACAGGCCGACCATCACCAGCTTGCCGCCCTTGGTCAGGCAGTCGAAACCGAGTTGCGCGGTCGCGGCGTTGCCGACCAGATCGATCACCGCGCGGATCGGCCCGTTGGCCCTGGCCGCGAGTTGCTCCAGCGCGTCGGGCGCTGCGCCATCGACGGTGGCGAGCGCGCCGGCCTGTTCGGCGGCCTCGCGCTTGCGGGCGTCGATGTCGACGACGATGGCGCCCTTGCCGCCCATCGCCTTGAGCAGCGACAGCGCCATCAGGCCGAGGCCGCCGGCGCCGAAAATGACGATCGGGGTATTGAAATGGGCCTCGACCTTCTTCAGCGCGCTGTAGGTGGTGACGCCGGAGCAGGCATAGGGCGCCGCGGTGACGGGGTCGAGCCCCTGCAGGTTCAGGAGATAGCGCGGATGCGGCACCGTCATGTGGTCGGCATAGCCGCCATCGCAGTAGACGCCGAGCGAGTTGGGCTTCAGGCACATGTTCTCGTCGCCGGCAAGGCAGGTCTCGCATTTGCCGCAGCCGAGCCAGGGATAGACCAGCGCGACGTCGCCGATCTTCAGATCGCCCTTGACCGCGATGGCATCCGGTCCGAACGCCAGCACCTCGCCTACCGTCTCATGCCCCATGGTTCGCGGCAGCGACACGCCGCGATCCCTGAGCGACAGCGGCTTGCGGCCATGACCGAGGTCGTAACCGCCCTCCCAGATGTGCAGGTCGCTGTGGCAGACCCCCGCCGCCCTGACCCTGACCAGCACCTGGGTTCCCGAGGGCTGCGGCGTCGGCTGCTCCACCTCCTGCAACGGCGCATTGAAATCGGTGACCTGGAAGCTCCTCATCGCTGCTCTCCCGCTTTTCTTGTGGTTCTTGCCGTTGCCGCGACATTGCCACGCCTTGCCCGGCGGCGTCGAGGCCGGCGGGGCGACGCGATCGGCAATTCATCGTCCCGGGATTGCTGTTCCGCGCCTCAGATCCGCTCCGCTTCCGGCAGCTCGCCGGTGAAGCGCGCGATCTCGTCTTCCGACAGGCCGCTTTCCCTGAGCACCGCGACGGTATGTTCGCCCAGGGTCGCCGCGCGCCTTCCCGCGGCTACCCGGTTCTCCGACATGCGGAACGGCAGGTTCATGACCTTGAACGTGCCGCCGCCGTCCGCCACCTCGGCCAGCGCGCCGCGATGGGCAAGCTGGGGATCGGACAGGGCCTGCGCCACGGTGCGATAGGCCGAGGAAGGAACGCCATTCCGACTGAGCGCGGCGAGGCATTGCGCGGTCGACAGCGTGCGCGACCAGGTCTCGATGCCCTCCATCAGATCCTTCCAGTTGTCGCGCCGATCGGCATATCTGGCAAACCGCGGATCGCTGATCCAGTGCGGATGACCGGAGGTCCTGACCAGGCTCTGGAAGGTCTTTTCGCTGGCGATCGCCACCATCACGAAGCCGTCGGCGGTCTCGACCGGACCGAACATCGGCCGGCTCGGCAAACTCACCTCGAATTGCGACCACTGCACTTCATTCAGGGTCAGGCTGAGCATCGATTCCAGCATCGAGACGTCGATGTGCTGTCCCCGCTGATTTTCCTTGCGCTGATACAGCGCCGCCGAAATGGCGCCGAAGGCATAGACCCCGGTGACGACGTCGGCGTGATAGATGCCGCAATAGTCCGGCCGCGTGCGCCCCGGCTGGTAGGACAGGTGCGCCATGTCGTAACCGGAGGCGGCGTGGATGACGGGCGCGTAGGCCGGCAGTTCCGCCGACGGCCCGGTCTGGCCATATCCGGAAATCGAACAATAGATCAGCTGCGGATTGATTTGGCGCAAGCCGTCGTAATCCAGCTTCAGCCTTCGCATCACGCCGGGGCGAAAATTCTCGACCAGGATGTCCGTGCTCGCGACCAGCCGGCGCACCACTTCGACCGCCTCGGGCGATTTCAGATCGAGCACGAGGCTCTTCTTGCCGGCATTGAGCTGGCCAAACACCGCACTGAAGCCGTCGCGGACGGGGGGACGGGTCCTCATCGTCTCGCCCTCGGCGGATTCCACCTTGATCACCTCGGCCCCCATGTCGGCCAGCATTCGCGTGCAATGCGGGCCGGCGATGGTGGTCGAAAAATCGAGGACGCGAAGGCCGCCAAAGCTCTTTGTCAAATTGCCCTCATCGTTTCCCGCTATTGTCATTCCGCAAACTCCCCGCGGCCCGGAAACCCCGGCGCGGCGTGACCCTAAATTGCGCGGCACCGCCGGGAAAGCGATTCCGCGGTCGGTGGACTTGAAACCTGTCGGCCGCCCTCCATGTGGGCAAGGCGCAACTGGAATCGTTCTTGCATATTTTGGCTTGCGGCGGCCATGAGGGCTTTTTTTGAGAGTTCTGTTCGTCACCACCGAAATGGACGACTTCGTCCGCGTGGGCGGCCTTGCAGCCGTCTCGGCGGCCCTGCCCCGGGCCTTGCGGCTGTGGAGCGATGTGCGGATCCTGCTGCCGGGGTATCGGGGCGTCGTCGAGCAATTGACGCATATCCAGATCGTCGCCCAATGCGCGGCGCGGGCGGATATGCCGGCCTGTTCGCTCGGGCTGGCGTCGACCAAAGACGGGATGCCGATCTACGTCCTGCTGTGTCCGCAGCTCTATGACCGCCCCGGCAACCCCTACGGCGACGACACCGGACGCGATTGGCCGGACAACGATATTCGTTTCGGGCGGTTTGCCTCAGCCGCGGCCGAACTGGCCGCAGGCAGGCTGGACAAGAATTGGGCAGCGGACCTGGTTCATGCCAATGACTGGCAGGCCGCGCTGGTGCCGGCCTATCTCGCCTGGAGCGCGGAGAAAATCCCGACCATCCTGACCATCCACAATCTGGCCTATCAGGGCCTGTTCCCGAAGGAATCGCTGCGCCGGATCGGCGCGCCCGAGGAATCCTTTCATATCGACGGCCTCGAGTTCTACGACAAATTGTCCTTCCTCAAGGGCGGCATCGTCTACGCTTCGCATCTGACCACGGTCAGCGAGACCTATGCCAGGGAAATCACCACCTCGGGGCTGGGCTGCGGGCTCGACGGCCTGCTGCGCCGCCGCTCCGACGCCGCGCAGCTGACGGGGATCCTGAACGGCATCGACGAAAGCTGGGATCCGAGATTTTGCGCGCAGCTGGCGCAGCCGTTCGCCGCGGGAGACTGGGAAGGCAAACGCGCCAACGCCGACTATGTCCGCCAGCAGTTCGGTCTGGCGCTTTCGCGCGGTCCGATTTTCGGCCTGGTCGCCCGGCTGGTTCATCAGAAAGGTGTCGATCTGGTATTGTCGGCCGCCGACGAGATCATCAGGGCCGGCGGCCAGATCGTCGTAACCGGCAGCGGCGAGCCCGGGATCGAGCAGGCCCTGGTCGATGCCCATCGTCGCCGCCCCGATGCGATCGGCGTCGCCATCGGATTCAACGACGGACAGGCGCGGCGGATTTTTGCCGGCAGCGATTTTACCTTGATGCCGTCACGCTTCGAACCGTGCGGCCTCAGCCAGATGTACGCGCAGAAGTTCGGCTCGCTGCCGATCGGCCATCAGACCGGCGGGCTGGCGGAAACCATCCAGGACGGCGAAACCGGATTCCTGTTTGCGCAACCGTCGACCGAATCGTTTCTGGGCGGCATCCGGCGCGCGTTCACGACCTTCCTGGCCAAGGATCGCCTCAACTCGATGCGCCGGAATGCGATGTCGCGGTCGTTCAGCTGGGACATTTCCGCTGCCTGTTATGGCGCGCTCTACCGCAAGGCGCTGTCGCCTTAGCGCGCAGGTATCGGCCGGTCGGCGCCGCGCCACCCTCAGCGCAGGTTCCGCCGCGTTTCCGGCATCACCGACCAGATCATGACCAGGCCCGTCGCGGCAACCGCCGCCAGTCCCATGAAGGCGACGCGGCTCCCGAAGCGGTCGGCGACGTAGCCGGCCAGCACGGTGCTGAGCGACGCACCGATCCCGGTCGCGGTGCCGATGATGCCCTGCGCAAGATTGAAATGGCCGCTTCCGAACGCGACATCGGCGACGACCAGCGGAACCATCACACTGAACACCGCGGCCGTGACACCGTCGAACACCTGTACCGCGACCAGCGCATAAGGGTCCCTGACGGTGGCGAACAGCACGCCGCGGATCGCCAGCGCGCCAAAGCCCAGCAGCAGCAGCGGCCGGCGCCCCCACTGCTGCGCCTTGCGACCGACCGACGGCGACGCCAGCGCGACGATCGCTTGCGGCACGATGATGCAGGCGGCGATCAGCACCGGCGCCCACTGGCTCGAGCGGGTGGTGACCACGCCTGCCATCAACGGCAGCATCGCCGCGTTGGCAAGCTGCAGCAACAGCACGCTGGCCGCGAAGATCAGCAGTGGCCGCTGCCGCATCAGATTGAGGACGCTGGTGGCGCTGGCGTCCGGCACTTCGCGTACCACCTCGCCGTGGGCCCGGGCCGGATCTATTTCGCGCTCGCGGATGCGCGCAAGCGCCAGCAAGGTCGGAATCGCCAGAATGAAGGTGACGAGAAACACCGAGCGGCTCGACAGCAGATAGCCGCAGGTGCCCATCAGCGCGGCGGCGCCGCCGTTGCCGAGCGAGGCATAGCGGGCATTGCGTCCGAACCGCTCGCCGATCGCATAGGGTCCGACCAGGCCGAGGCTGATCGCCGCAATCGCCGGCCCGAGCACGCAGCTCGCGGCGGCATGCAGCGTCGCGGCCAGCATCACCACCGGAAAGATCGGCCAAGCGGCATACCCCAGCGCGCTGACGCCGATCGCCGCCACCGCCAGGCCGGCGACCCGCCGCTCGGAGCGCGCGGCATCGACGATGGCGCCGCCGGGCATCTGCCCGAGCAGCGCGACGATACCGCCGATCGACAGCACCAGGCCGATCTCGACCTGGGTCCATTTTTGCGTAGTCAGATACACCGCAACGAACGGACCGAATCCGGTCTGCACATCGGCCAGAAAAAAAATGAACCAGTCGAGGCCGCGCAGGCTCCGGTCCGACGGCGTCGGCTTGCCGGCTTGATGCAGCGGCCGCGACGGGTCGCCGCCGCCGCTCGGCCGTCCGTCAATCCGGTCGATCGGCTGTCTGGGCGAGCGCGCGAACAGGCTGCTTCTCCGCAATGTCAGGGGTTGAAGGGCTGCAGGCTGCCGGAGGCGCCGAGCACCACGATCGGCTTATCCTCCTTGTATTCGGGCGCCGCCTTCACCTGATCCTTGGTCAATTCGAGCGTGATGGCGTCACTCTTGTCGGCGACGCGCCCGAACCGCAGGGCGTCCCAGTCAACGACGATTTTTCGGCTGCCGACGCCAAGGAAGCCGCCGAAATCGATCACGGCCGCGCGCACCCTGCCGGTGCGGTCGACGATCACGTCGACGATGTGGCCCATGTCCTCGTCCGTCGGACTGCGGACGTCGCGGCCGAGCACGCCATGCGCATCCGCCGCGCGGATGATCGTGACCGAGGCCGGTGGCGCTGGCGGTTTCGCCGCCGACGGCGGCGCGGGCGCGGGCTGCTGCACCGGCGTCGGATTGCCGCCGGCCGGCGGCGAACCGGTATCGTCGGCCTGGGCCGGCGCGGCCGCCAGGCCCGCGCAGGCAACCACGAGGAGGGCGGAAAGACGTCTTGCGCGCATCGGGACTTCCTTTGACGGCGCCGCTTCTATTGCACCAGCACGATGGACACCTGAATCCGGCCGTGCGTCCGCAACACCTCCAGCGACACCTCGTCGCCGTGGCGGCGAACCCGAAGATCGACGCTGGATTGACCCAGCTGCAGTTCGCGTAGAATCACCTCGTTGAGGAACGCCGGCAGGCGCGGGTTGCGCAGCCGGATTTCTCCACGCTGCACGTCGAACTCCAGACCAAGGGCTGCTTCGAGCAGCGTGAACGGCGTCGCGCTTGCCCAGGCCTGCGGCGCACAGGCCACCGGATAGAGCGTCGGGCCGCGCTGCTTTTCGCGTCGAAAGCCGCAGAACAATTCCGGAAGACGCCGCAAATCCATGTATGTCGCGGCGTCGAACAGGCCCTTGAACACCTGCTCGACCGCATGCTTCACGCCGTAGCGCGCCAGCCCGAGCGCGATCAGCGCATTGTCGTGCGGCCAGATCGAGCCGTCGTGATAGGACATCGGATTGTAGCGGGCTTCGCCGCGCGCCACGGTGCGGATGCCCCAGCCGGTGAAAAAATGCGGTCGCATCAGGTCGGCGGCAACCCTGCGGGCGCGATCCGGGCGCACCATGCCGCTGAACAACAGCTGTCCGGCGTTCGAGGTGCGGACCTTGCACGGCTGCTTGGCGCCGTCGAGCGCGAGCGCGTAAGTGCCAAGTTCTTCACACCAGAACGCCTCCTCAAAGCGCTCGGCAAGCTGGCGGCCCTCGGCCTCGAGCCTGCGCGCGGCGTCGCGCTTGCCAAGGCGAAGCGCGCAGCGTGCCGCCAGCTGCTTGGCAGCGAATACGTAGCCCTGCACTTCGGCGAGCGCGATGTAGCCTTCGGCGAGGCGGCCGTCGGCATGAAAGATCGCATCGTAGGAATCCTTCCAGCCCTGGTTGGCCAGTCCCTGCTCCGACGCCCGCTGGTACTCGACGAAGCCGTCCCGGTCGGGATCGCCGGCGCCGTCGATCCATTGCAGCGCGGCTTCGATCGCTGGCCACAGCTCGGCCAGCGTTTCGTCGTCGCCGGTGCGTTCGACATAGAGGCCCGCCAGCATCACGAACAGCGGCGTGGCATCGACGCTGCCGTAATATTGCGCGAACGGCACTTCGCGCAGGGCGGCCATTTCGCCGCCGCGCATCTCATGCAGGATCTTGCCGGGTTCGGCGTCGGCAAGCGCGTCGACCGTGCTGGCCTGGTAGAATGCCAGCCGCTTCAGCACGCCGCGCGCGACCCGCGGATCGATCCACAGCATCTGCAGTGCCGTGATGATTCCGTCGCGGCCGAATGTCGTCGAATACCAGGGAATGCCCGCATAGGGGTATCGTCCCTGCGGCGTATCGGTCATCAGCATGTTGAGATCGGCCATCGACTGGCACAAGACCTCGTTGAAGATGTTGTTGGAGGTTTCGATGCTGGTGGCGCCCATGGTCGACCGCCGCATCTCGCGCCGGTGCGCCAGCAATCCGCGAAAGAACGCAACCGGCTTGACCGCGGCCGGCTTGTTGCAGGACACCGCGACAAACAGCGAGCTGATCTGTTGCGACGCCAGATCGAAATGATAGGTCGCGGCATTGACCGCAAGGCGCGTCGGACGCGGATCGAAATGCAGCGCGGTGCCGCGCAACCTGCCATCAAGCCCGTTGTATTCGAGCGCCACGTCGGCCGGACCCAGCAGCTTGCTGGAGCCGGTGCCGCGGCGCGGACGCTTTTCGCCGCGCACTTCGAACAGGTCTGCGAAGTCATTGTCGAACAGCAAGGTCAGGTCGAAGCTCGCCGGGCTCTCGCCGTGGTTTTGCAGACCGATGCGCTGATAGGCCGTTCCGCGCCACAGGAAGATCGTGCGCACGATATGCAGCATGTCCTTCGGCAGCCCGATCCGGCCGTTGCGATAGACGTCGGGATTGGTGAGATCGACCGTCAATGCGGAGTTGTCGTCGCGCAGATTGGAGCCGAGCAGCAGCGGCTGGACTTCGTCGAGAACCAGTTCCAGCCGGGCGAGATACCGGGTGTCGGCGTTGAACAGGCCGTCGGGTCCGCCTGCGGAAGCGCCGATGTCGCCATGGCTGTCGAGCACGATGAAGGTGTCGTCGTGCTTGAGCGAGCGCCGCGGCCGCGCCGCCGGCCCGGTCATTGGAATGTAGAACGGCGATTCTGCGACCACTTCGACGGTTCGCATCGCGGTGATCTGGGTTAGGAGTTCGGCTGACATCGCACCTCGCGCGGTTCTCTTGGGCTTGCGACAAACGCAGCAGGAATCAACGCTACGACATTGGATCAGGCTGCATGGGTCGCGAGGCGGCTCATTTCCTGCGTCACCAGTTCGCGATACGGGCCGTGACCGGTCATCAGCCGATCCGGCGGACCGTCCTCGATGATCTTGCCGCCCTTCAGCATTATCACCCGATCGAAATTGCGCAACGTGGCAAGTCGGTGGGCGATCGCAATCACGGTCCGTCCGCGCATCAGGCGCCCGAGCGCTTCGCGGATCGCCTCCTCGGATTCGCTGTCGAGCGCCGCCGTCGCCTCGTCGAGCAGCAGGATCGGCGCATCCTTCAGAAAGGCGCGTGCGATTGCGATGCGCTGGCGCTGCCCGCCCGAAAACTTGACGCCGCGGTCGCCGACCATGGTAGCGAGCCCTTCCGGCAAAGTCTCGACGAAATCGCAGCGCGCCGCAATGGCCGCGCGCAACACCTCGTCGTCGGTCGCGGTCGGCCGGCCGTAACGGATGTTTTCCATGATCGATCGATGGAACAGCGAGATGTCCTGCGGCACGACCGAAATCGCCTCGCGCAGGCTTTGCTGGGTGACCCGGGAAATATCCTGGCCGTCGATGGTGATGCTGCCCTGCTGCGCATCGTAGAACCGCTGCAGCAGAACGAACAGGCTGGATTTGCCGCCGCCGGACTGCCCGACCAGCCCGACCCTCTGCCCGGCCTGCAGCCGCAGGTTGAACCTGTCGAACACCTTGACCCCGCCGGGATAACGGAACGTGACGTTGTTGAAGGCAATGGCGGCACCGGCCTTGACCAGCGGTTCGGCTTCCGGGTGGTCCTGCAGTTCGTGCGGCAGCAGCAGCGTGGCAAGCGCTTCCGTCAACCGGGCGACATGCTGGGTGACATCGACCAGCGCCACCGCGAGATCGCGCGTGGCGCTCAGGATCGACAGCCCCAAGGTGCAGACCAGCACGACGTCGCCGGTGGTGGCCGCGCCGCGCTGCCAAAGCACGATGGCCCAGGCCAACAGCGCGATCGTCAGCGCCACGGTAATCGAGGCGTGGATAATCCGAAGCTTTTCGAGATAGCGCAGGCTGCGTCCCCGTGCCGTCAATTCCCGGTTCACGGTGGCGTCAAACCGGTCATGTTCGAAGCTGAGACCGCAGAACGCGCGCACCAGGGGCATGTTGTTGATAACATCGACCATTTCGCCATCGACGGCGGCGGCCTTGTTGGCGAAATCGTCGTGCAATGGCTTGCCGGCGGCGGCCAGATGGAACATTGCGACCACCATCGCGCCGGCGATCACGATCAATCCGGCCGCCATTGTCAGACTTACGGTTCCAATCAGCGCAATTGCCGCAACCGTCGCAATGCATGGCGGCAGCACGTTCCAGACGAACATGTTCTCGACCGTGAAGACGGCATTGGATGTGGCGGTAATGCGGCTGGTCAGCATCCCCGGCAGCCGGTCGGAAAAATAGCTCGGCGCATGACCGGTCAGATGACGGAAGATGTCGCGCCGAAGATCCCCGGTCACGCCGACAAAGGTGAAGCTCGCCGTCCAGCTCGCAATCCGCCACAGAAAATTATCCGCAGCGATGAGCGACATGAGGAAAATGAATGCCAGCCATACACCGCCCGCGCGCGCGGTCCCCGCCGAAAGTCCGTCGACCAGATATTTGACGCCATATTGAGTGCCTACCGAGCAGGCAACCGCTGCAATCACGGCGGAGAGAATGACGACATGCGCCGCGAGACGCTGTCGGAGATAGCGCAGCACGAACGGAAGCGGGCGATTGGCGTAACCTGAAAGATTGTCCATGTGGCTCAAACCCGTTGGAGAAGCTGACGACCCTGTCTGGATGCGGTCCGTATAATGAACGAAGGACACTTCATCGCGGTTCCCTCGCAGCACCGGCGCTGCGCAAACTAGCTTGCAGCATTCGGAGCGGCGCAAAGATGCTTGTCGGGGCGTGAAGGCATTGGCGGGGCCGTGGCTTGGGAAGAAGTACCGCGTCCTGTGGGGAACTTCGCACATGCGGAAACGTTCCCTCTGCGGCATGCCGGTGCCGACCGCGAAATGAGGCTTTTTTCTTTCATCCACGATCGCAACAGGAGACGGATAGATGCGCATCGCGCAGGTTGCTCCGCTAACGGAGGCTGTTCCCCCGCGGCTTTACGGCGGAACCGAGCGGGTGGTCCACTGGCTGACCGAGGAACTGGTGGCGTTGGGAAACGAGGTCACGCTTTTCGCCAGCGGCGATTCGCAGACCTCCGCGAAACTTGACGCGACCTGGCCAAAGGCTCTGCGCCTCGACGGATCGGTCCGCGATCCCAACGCGCTGCACATGGTGATGCTGGAACGCGTGCTGCAGAAATGCGATGATGAAGAATTCGACTTTCTGCATTTTCACCTCGACTACTATCCGTTCTCGCTGTTCTCACGCCAGCCGACACCGTTTCTGACCACCCTGCACGGCAGGCTCGACCTGCCGGAGCACCAGCCGGTGTTCACCACATTTTCGTCGATCCCGGTAATTTCGATTTCGGACGCGCAGCGCCGTCCGGTCCCGCAGGCCAACTGGGTTCGCACCATCCACCATGGCCTGCCGGAGAAGCTGCTGACACCGCGGCCGGTGACCCCCGGCTATCTGGCCGTGCTGGGCCGGATCGCGCCGGAGAAGGGCGTGGACCGGGCGATCAAGATCGCGATCCGATGCGGCATGCCGCTCAAGATCGCGGCGAAGGTCGACCGCGCCGACCAGGACTATTATGACGAGATCATCCGTCCGCTGCTGGATCATCCGCTGGTCGAGTATATCGGCGAGATCGGCGATCACGAAAAAGCCGACTTCCTCAGCGGCGCGATCGGGCTGCTGCTGCCGATCGACTGGCCGGAACCGTTCGGCCTCGTGATGATCGAAGCGATGGCCTGTGGCACTCCCGTCATTGCCTATAACCGCGGCTCCGTCTCCGAAATCATCGATGAGGGCCTGACCGGCTTCATCGTCGAGGACGAAACCAGCGCCGTCGCCGCCGTCGGCCGCCTCTCTTCCCTGAACCGCGATGCGGTCCGAAGGCAGTTCGAGGCCCGCTTCACCGCCCGCCGCATGGCGCTGGACTACCTCGCCGCCTACCGCAGTCTGATCGATGCGGCGACGCCGCGGATCAGGCTGGTGAGCAGCGCCGAATAGCCCGACCGATCCCGCCAAGGCTTCGCGGCCGGCCGGTCGGATCACCAACGGATTCGCTGATCATCTGCTTTCGCGGATGGCCAGCGTCCGTCTATTCACTTGTCAAAGAAATCCGCAGCGCAGCGGCTCCGCGCATGGCTTACCGGTGCGTAGTGTCCGGCGCGAAAGCTTTCCTGCTCAATCGCGGCCCCGGCGCTCACGGAACCTGTCGAATTTCTCCTTCTGGTGGGCGTCTAGGCTGTTGTAGAAAGCGATCAGCTTCGGATTCTCCGCTTTCAGGGCGGCGAGCCGGGCTTCAAGGAAGCTCTGACCAAACATCAGGCGGGCTTCGAAGGACGACAGATCCGGCTTGTTTGCACAGAGCGCGGCCTTGGAATCTTCGATCGATTTTTTGCGAGCCTCGTGGAATTCCTTGAAGGCAGCCTTTTGCGCGTCGGTCAGATTGAGATAATCCGCCAGCCGGTCCGCCATCTCCGGATGGTGCGACGGCCCGCCCCGCTCGGCGCAAAGACGTTCAAACGGCGCGTGGCGCGACCCGTCTTGCGCGGCCGCCGGACCTGCGGCCACGGCCAAAGCCGCTGTTGCGACCATCAGAATCGAAAAGTTCAGTTTAGGCATTTCGTGCTCCCATGCTGGGTTGAACGTTGGCGGTTGATCTTCGATTTCATATGTTCCGCGTCCGACCCGGGCGCGCCGGGTGCGGGCTCCGGTTCGGCTCAGCGCTGCTATCTTTTGCCGCCATGACCGCCACCGCCGGCATGTCCGCCGCCCGCATGCCCACCGCCGACATGCCCACCGCCCGCATGCCCACCGCCGCGACCGACACCGCCGCCACGGCCGACGCGTCCACCGCCACCATAACCGCCACCATAATATCCTCCGCCGCCATAATACGGACCGTCGGCGTAACCGCAGTCGTTGAAATAGCAGCTGCCGTTGACCACCCCGCCCAGCACGCCGGAAATCACCCCGCCGATGATCGCTTCGGGAAGCAGGTTACGGCGATAATACCTGACCTGCTCGACCTGTGCGCGAGGCTCGCCCAATTGCGGAACGGCCATGCCGATCACCCCAGCCGAAGCAGGCGCGGTCCCGAACATCATTCCAATGCCAACAATCGCGGCAACCTGAAACCGATTCATCTGAAGATCCTTCTCGTTGGTTGTATAGATGTCATGATGCCAATGCTGCAGCTGTTCCAGGGTCTGGCGCTGCTGAAACCGCATCCGCGGCCACGCCGGAAAACAGCACGGTAAATCGCGCGCCATGGCCATCGTCAGCTCGACCGGCCCGCAATTCCCCACCGATCTGCTTTGCGAAGGATCGGATGATCTTCATTCCCAGCCCCTTGCCGCCGTCGAGATCGAACCCTTCCGGCAAATCGGGCCCATCGTTGGAAATCGACAGCGCGTAACCATATTCCGGATTCGGCCGCAGGCCGATGAAGATGCGCCCGCTGCCGTATTTTGCCGCGTTGGTGACCAGCTCGCTGACGATGAATCCGAGCGGAATCGCGATGGCTGCCGGCAGGTTTACGCCTACACCATCGACTACAACCTGGTCCGGACACTCGTCCGAACCCAACATCGCCGAGAAGTCGTGACCGAAGTCCTCGAGGAATTTCAAGAAAGCGATGGCCTGCACGCCATCATGGCAATGCAGACGATGGTGAATTCGCGCAATCATCGAAACGCGGTTGGCCGCGATGGCCAATTGCGCGGCCGCTTCTGCATTGGTCGATCCACGGCTCTGCAACGACAGCAGGCTGATGATCATTTGCAAATCATTCATCAACCGGTGATCGGATTCCTTGCTCAGGAGTTCCTGTCTCTGGATGAACTCGTCTTTTTGACGAAGCCGCGCCTCGCTGTCGGCTAGCGCAAGCCGCAGCAGCATTTCAGTGGAGCGCTCGCGCTCGATGCTGGGGACCACCGGGCTGCCGGACATCATCGTTATGGTGCACGGCAAATTCCCACTTCCCTGATCGACGTCCTTTGGATCTGCAGCTTGATCGCTCATTTCTTTTATTGCACTCGAACCGGCAGGCTTGCTTTGATTCAGGTCAAGCTTATGTCGGAAAGCGCACATTGCCTGAAGCGCGCGGCTGCAGCATGGAGGTGGAGAATTCGGTCGACCAGCGCGAGGCGAGAGCGGCGGCGCGATGCGGTCCGCTCCGCGCCTGAACAGCGCAGACTTGACGGTCGCCGGGATTCAGCCAACCGTTCCCAGCAGCGCTCCGGACGTGACGGTTTCGCCGTCGGCCAGGGCAATAGCTGACAGCACGCCGGTGACCGGCGCCGCCACTTCAACGGTCGTTCCATCGATTTCGATCTCCACCAGCGGCTCGCCCAGGCTGACCGGATCTCCAACGCGCTTGAACCATCGTCCGATCGACGCCCTCGCCGCGGACGCCGCGGTCTCAGGAACTCGTATTTCCGTCGTCATGAAAGCATTCTCTGATACTCAAGCCGTGATGAAACGAAGCGAATGGCGCAGCCGCCTCCGCTCAGGGACAACGCTCCTCGTCTGCAAGCAGCTTCAAGAGCAACTGGCGCCGCGCCTGATCCACGTTTTGTTCAGCCAACAGTCCCCGATAGAGCGCCAGGTTCTTCTCGTGAACGAACCGCGCCAGAGCCAAGCTCTCCGGTGAAACGGTCGGAGTCGCCACAGGCTCGATCATCATGTGCTTCCAGGCCGTCCCAAGGCTTCACTATGGAGCTACGAGTGGGATATTGACTGTGCAATTTTGCTCAGTTTTGATAATTTAGTAATCAGGTTGGAATTCTGATCCAGCCGGGTAGATGATCCCAATTTGTTTCATAAGGCTTGATCGCCCGTTGCCCGTCCGGTCGATCCAGCGGATTCCGGTTGATTAAGGTCGGAAAGCAGCGGACGCCTGCCAGGCATCCGCCTTCGTCGGGCTAATGGAGGGCCTCTTGAGCAAGCCCGTCAAGGACCTGTTCGATCCCAAGGTCTTTCTGGCCAGGGTCGGAGCCGGAAAAACGATATTGAACTATCGAAGGAACCAAATCGCCTGGACGGCCATCCGCTGCGCGTCGCTACGACAAGGGCGATGGAGGACTGCGTGATCACCGCCATCACCAGGGCCGCGATGCGGGCGGCGCTTCTGGGCGAGCCGAAATTCTCCGAGATGTTCATGACCTACCTGTTGACCCGCAACAGCCGCATTGAAGAGGACCTGATCGACCAGTTGTTCAATTCCAGCGAGAAACGCCTGGCATGACTCCTGCTCCTGCTCGCGCATTTCGGAAAGGAAGGCAGTCCGCGGCCGATCGACGTCAATGTCAGCCAGGAAACCCTGCCGGAGATGATCGGCGCCACCGGATCACGCGTCAGTTTTTCATGAACAAGTTCCGTAAGCTGGGACTCATCAGCTATAATGGAAAGATACACGTCCATAATTCACTGCTGAATGCCGTGCTGCATGACAAGCCTCGGATCGAGCGCGACGAAGCATCGCGCCGGCGCTGAGCATTTTTGGATGACGCCGACGTCACGACGGGAATTCAGCCTCGGCGACATGAACCCGGTCGGCGTGCAGCGACCAGTCGGCGAGTATCTCCTGCTCGCAGAATTTGGTTTTCGCCAGCTCGACGGCTTCGGTCGCGCTGACGGCCTCGATTTCCAGAAAACCCTGGCAAACTTCGGTCTCATGGCCGTTCTCGCCAAGGACATCCTTCAGAAATCGCACGATAAAGCGAGCCATGACAGGCTCCTTTCGGATAGTATCGTAACCGGGTCATCCACTTGGTTTAAGATTAAGGCATCGCCGGAAACGGCTATTGATTCACCTCAACACCCCGCGCCTGAGGTCGGCTTCGTTGTGGCGCTTTGGCAAAGCCAGCTGCAAATTCATCCCGAGGCCGCGGCGGCGGTGTTTTTCGCGCAGAATTGAGGGTTCATGTACGGATCGATCGAGGAAGGATTGCCCTACCCGTTCGGCGCCAACTGGGACGGCAAGGGGACGAACTTTGCCTTGTTCTCGGCGAATGCGTCAAAAGTCGAGATCTGCCTGTTCGATGCCGAGCGAGAAGTCAGCCGCATCGAACTGCCGGAATATACCGACCAGGTTTTCCATGGTCGCATCCCGGATCTGGGTCCCGGCACCTGCTACGGCTATCGCGTTTACGGACCCTACCAGCCCGATGCCGGCCACCGCTTCAATCCAAACAAACTCCTGCTCGACCCCTATGCCCGCGCCCATGCCGGTACCCTGCAATGGCATCCCGCCATCTTCGGCTACAAGATGGAAAGCGGCGACGACCGGACCTTCGACGAGCGCGATAGCGCGCCCTTCATGCCGAAATGCGTCGTCGTCGACCCCAATTTCGATTGGGACGGCGAAGCCGGGCGGCGGTGGGTACCCTGGGAGGAAACGATTTTCTACGAGGCCCATGTCAAGGGCTTCACCAGGAAGCACCCCGGCGTGCCCGAGAAACTGCGCGGCAGCTATGCCGGATTCGGATCCCAGCCGGTCGTCGACTACATCAAATCGCTCGGCGTCACATCCGTCGAGCTGCTGCCGATCCATACCTCCATCGACGACGGCAATCTGCTGCGAAGGAAATTGACGAATTATTGGGGCTACAACACCATCGGATTCTTTGCGCCCGACCCCCGCTACGCCTCCGACGTGTCCAACAGCCTGCGGGAATTCAAGGAAATGGTCGCCCGCCTGCACGGCGGCGGCCTCGAGGTAATACTCGACGTCGTCTACAACCACACCGCGGAGGGCAACGATCTCGGGCCGACGCTGTCCTTCAAAGGCATCGACAACGCCAATTACTATCGGCTTATCAAAGACGACAAGCGCCACTACGTCAACGATACCGGGACCGGCAATACCTTGAACCTGTCGCATCCTCGGGTGATTCAGCTGGTCACCGACAGCCTGCGCTATTGGGCCAAGGAAATGCGCATCGACGGATTCCGCTTCGATCTAGGCACCATCCTGGCGCGCGAGGTCTATGGCTTCGATGAACAGAGCAGCTTCCTCAAGGCGGTCGATCAGGATCCGGTTCTGACATCGGTAAAACTTGTCGCGGAGCCCTGGGACTGCGGCCCGGGTGGCTACCGGGTCGGCGGATTCCCGCCGGGCTGGGCGGAATGGAACGACAAATTCCGCGACACCGTCCGCGATTTCTGGCGTGGTGAAGCCTCGGTGGCCGCACTCGCGCCCCGGCTTTCCGCTTCGGCCGAGCTGTTCGACCATGAGGGCCGCCGCGCATGGGCCAGCGTCAACTTCATCACGGCGCATGACGGGTTTACCCTCAACGACTGGACAAGCTACAACGAAAAGCACAACGAGGCGAACGGCGAGAACAACCGCGACGGAAATTCAAACAACCGCTCCTGGAATTGCGGTGCCGAGGGCCCGACCGACGACAGCACCATCGTCGCGCTGAGAAACCGGCAGAAGCGCAACATGCTGTCGAGCCTGTTGCTTGCCCGGGGCACGCCGCTGCTTCTCGGCGGCGACGAATTCGCCCGAACCCAGCAGGGCAATAACAATGCCTATTGCCAGGACAACGACATCTCCTGGTTCGACTGGAGTTTCAACCAGGATGCCCGGGATCTGCTGGAGTTTTCCAAGCGCCTGATCGAATTGCGAAAGACCTATCCGGTGTTGCGACGGAGCCGTTTCCTGACCGGCCGGCACGACGAACAGCTCGATGTCCGTGACGTCACCTGGATCAATGCCAACGGCGGCGAGATGCAGGAGTCGCACTGGCAAGACGCTTCGATGAAATGTTTCGGCATGTTGCTCGATGGGCGGGCGCGAAACACCGCCATTCGCAGGCATGGACAGGATGCAACGGTGCTGATCGTGATGAACGGCTATCAAGGGGAGGTCAACTTCACGCTTCCCGAGGCACCGCGCGGATCGCAATGGTCGCTGTTGATCGATACCAATGTTCCGGACGCCGTCCCAGGGTCCAAGTTTGCCTTTGGCCGGTCATACCAGACCACCGGCCGTTCGTTGTTGTTGTTTTCACTTAACGAATAGGTCGCACTCAGACTTGAGATCGGTCAGGCAGCGAGCTCGCCCGTTCACCTTTCCATCAGAGGAAAAAAATGGGGCGCAACAACGGCCTTCTGCTCGCGGCCATCAAGCAACCGCCGTCCGCCGCGGCTCGACGATCTCGAACATGCGCGGGAATTCGTCCATCAGCGCCATCAATTCGCCGAGCCGCATCGGATTGCCGGTGAATTTTATCTTTCCGGCAGCAACCGCCTCCGGAAACGTGGTCTGCTTGGCGATCACCTCGTCGAGCGTGCCGCGCGCCAGGCTGAAGCCGGCGTCCGCGGTGGCGGCCAGCGCGCCGGCGACATAGGTCAGCGCGCAGTTTTCCAGCGTGAGCGCGAAACTTTCGCCGGTATCGGTAAAACTCCAGTTCAGCACGATGTGCTTGCCCTCGGCCTTGGGGCCGTTGAGCCGGACCCCGAGCACGTCCCAGAGCTGCTCGGTGCGCAGCGCGGCCAGGGTTTCGCGCGGCATCGGTGGCCGCGGCGGCGCCTTCGGCATGCCCTGGCGCAATTCCTGCGCGCCGAACAGATAGGCATTGCGCCAGGTCGCACTTTCGGCGCCGTAGCCGAGCTGCTCGAGCGTGTCGGCGAGCAGCGCGCGGGCGGCCTGATTGTCGGGCTCGGCGAACACCAGATGGCTCACCGCCTGCGCCACGAAACGAAATTCGCCTTTTGCGAAATCCATGGAAGCGCGCTTGAGGATCGCTTCGGCGCCACCCATGTATTCGACGTATTTTTTGCCGGACTCGACCGGCGGCAGGGAATCGAGATTGACCGGATTGGCGTCGTACCAGCCGAGATATTTCTGATAGATCGCCTTCACGTTGTGGCGGATATGGCCGTAATAGCCGCGCGCGTGCCAGGCGCCATCGAGGCTTGCCGGCAGGCGGATGGTCTCGGCGATTTCGCTGGCGGTGAGCCCGTGATTCATCAGCCGGATGGTCTGGTCGTGGGCGAACTTGTAGAGATCGCGCTGCTGGCGGATCATGGTATCGATGCGCTCCTGGCCCCAGACCGGCCAGTGATGCTGGCCGCACATCGCCTCCGCCTTGCCGCCCCACAGCTGCAGCGCCTCGCCGAGATATTTCGACCAGGCCAGCGCGTCGCGCACGTCGGCGCCGCGGAACGGCAGCAGGTTATGGAAATTGTGGGTGCAGTTCTCCGCCAGATTCAGGAGCTTGTAACGCGGGATGAAGAAGTGCATCTCCGCCGGCGCTTCCGAGTTCGGCGCCATCTGGAATTCGAATTCGACGCCGTCGATGCTGCGCCTGTCCCCCGTAGCCATGATCAGATCGGTCGGGCGCAGCAGCGAAACCGAGCCCGCCGCCATCGACTTGCCGAGGCCGCAGTCGACCTGCCCGCGCACGCCCTTGGCCAGAAACGGCCCGAACTGGTATTGCGCGCGGCGCAGCATCGCAGGACCGGCGATGATGTTTTCCGAAACCGCATGCTCCATGAACAGATTGGGCGCGATGATCGGAACACTGCCGTTGGCCAGCGTGGCATCGTCGAGCACGCCGCGCGCCCCACCCCAATGGTCGGTATGGGTATGGGTGAAGATCACGGCCACCACCGGGCGCGTTCCGCGGTGCTCGAAATACAGCGCCATCGCCGCGCGCGCGCCTTCGATCGAGGTCAGCGTATCGACCACGATCACGCCGCGGTCGCTCTCGACCAGCGTCATGTTGGCGATATCGAGCCCGCGGACCTGGTAGACGCCGGGCACCACCTCGAACAGGCCATGATTCATGTTGAGCCGCGACTGCCGCCACAGGCTGGGGTCGACCGTGTCCGGCGCGCTCGCATCGGACAGGAAGCCGTAGGGCTCGAGACTCCAGACCACCCTGCCCTGCGGATTGGCCACGCTTGCATGCGGCAGCGTGCCGAGAAAGCCGCGCGACGCCTCGTCGAAATCGCGGGTATCGGAAAACGGCAGCGCCTCGAGCGTCGCCGCATGCTGAGCGATCACGAAAGGCGAGGCCTGCTTCGGCATTTCTTTGGCCGTTTCGGTATGGGCTGTTTCGGTCATGTCGAAGGGCTCCCTCGCCTATGCGGAAAATCGAAGCTGAACTTTTTGACTTATAGCGGATGCGCCGCAAGATAGGGCGAGTCCGCGATCGACCATGGCGGCAGCGGCTCCATCTTGAAAATCTGCCGCAGATGCACCTCGTCGGGACCGTCGCCGATCCGCAACAGCCGGCCCCAGGCCAGCGCCTGGTGGATCGGCGCATCGTCGGAGCCGCCCATCGCGCCGAAAACCTGCATGGCGCGATCGGCGATCTTCTGCAGCATGGCGGGAACCGCGACCTTGATCAGCGACACGTCGCGCCAGGCGCCATGGTGGCCGGCCTGATCCAGCCGCCAGGCGCAGCGATAGGCCAGCAGGCGCGCCTGCTCGAGTTCGACCCGGGATTCGGCGATCCAGCGCTGCACCGTGTCGTACTGCATCACGGTGCGTCCGAACGCGGCACGTTCCGCCGACCGTACCATCATCAGTTCGATCAGCAGTTCGCACAAGCCGATCGAGCGCATGCAATGATGGATGCGCGCGGGCCCGAGCCGGATCTGCGCCACTTTAAAACCCTCGCCCTCTTCGCCGAGCAGATTCGAGCGCGGCACGCGGACCCGGTCGAAGGCGACCTCGCCGATCGGGGCAACGTGATCCTCGCAGCCCATCCAGCGCAACGGCCTGACCAGTCGGACGCCCGTCGTATCCATCGGCACCATGACGCAGGAATGACGCCGGGTGCGATCGGCGTCCGGATTGGTGACGCCGAGCACGATCAGGAAGCTGCAGCGCGGATGTGCGGCGCCGGTGATGAACCATTTTCGGCCGTCGATGATGTAGTCGTCGCCATCGCGGCGCATCGTGGTGGCGATATTGGTCGCGTCGGAGGAAGCGACGTCCGGCTCGGTCATCGCGAAGGCCGAACGGGTCTCGGCTTCCAGCAGCGGTCGCAGCCAGCGCGCCTTCTGTTCTGGTGTCGCGCAGTTCTGCAGCGCGATCATGTTGGGAACGTCCGGCGCCTGGCAGTTGAAGACTTCGGACGCCCAGAACAACCGTCCCATGATCTCGGCCAGCGGCGCATAGTCGAGGTTGGACAGCCGCGTGCCCGGCTCGTCGGCGCCGAGTTCCGGAAGGCCGAGATTCCACAATCCTGCCGCCCGCGCCTTGTGCTGCAATTCGCCGATGAAGGGCGCGGTCTCGCGATGCCGCGCGGTATGTTCGACCCATGCGCGATGCCGTGGCAGTACCTCCTTCTCGAAGAACGCCTGCAGCCGGCCTCGCCACGCTTCCGACCGTGCGGAAAGATCGAACTCCATGACGCCCCCCTCTGAATGGCGACATCTAAACGTATATAGACACGAATTGCAAATATGTTTCGTTATATTGACATGACCTCTAATTCTGTTCATTATTTTGTATGTCTTCTTTGTCTCCAGGCGCTGCCAGGCTTTCCCGGCACAGAACGGACCAGGCCGATCCGGCGTTTGCGACCACGCTGGCGCATGGACTCGACGTGCTGGCGGCGTTCCGCGACGGCAGCGGCGCGCTGTCGAACGCCGATCTCGCCCTCCATACCGGCCTGTCGCGGCCGACGGTATCGCGGCTGACCTACACCCTGGCGCAACTCGGCTATCTCAAGCGCGATGCCAAGGGCCGCTTCGAACTCGGCCTCGGCATATTGGCTGCGGCCTATCCGGTGCTGTCCGCGCTGAAGGTGCGGCAGATGGCGCGCCCCCTGATGCGGGACTTCGCCGCCTATGCCGGCGGCACCGTCTCGATCGCGATGCCGTTCGGCCTCGACTTCATCTATGTCGAAACCCTGCGCACCACGGACGCGGTGCCGCATGTTCCCGACGTCGGCTTTACCGGCACGCTGGCGACCACGGCGGTGGGCCGGGCGCTGTTGTCGCTGTTCAGCGCGGACGAGCTGCAGCGCTATTTGCAGGACGTCAAGGCGGAACGTCCGGAGGAATTCGACTATGTCGAGCGGCGCACGCTGCCCGACATCGAGCTCTGCCGCGAACGCGGATTTGCGGTCTCGCTCGGCGAATGGCGCCGGGAAATATTTGGTGTCGCCGCACCGCTCTACCGCACCTCGACCGGCGACTGTCTGTCGGTAAATTGCGGGATTCCCTCGTTTCGCTTTTCCGCCGAGCAGATCGAGCGCGAATGCGGGCCGCGCATCCTCGGTCTTGCCCGCAGCATCAGCTCGCTGGTGGATGATAGCTGAAGCAAACGCGACCCGGTTGAAGGCGCGGTGGCCGCGCCGGATCGGGGAATCCGGATAACCCGCATCGCACAGAACGATGCGGCCAGGAGGGGAGGAGACAATGAGCGCGATCCGCAGCCTTGGCCTTGCCGCGTCCGCAGCCGCCCTGCTGCTCGGCGCCGGATTTCGCGCGCAGGCCGCGAGCAACTATCCTGATCGCCCGATCCACATCATTGTGCCCTATCCTCCCGGCGGCATTGTCGACATCGTGGCCCGCGCCGTGACCGAGCAGGTCGGCCGCGACTGGCAGCAGCCGGTCGTGGTGGAAGCCAGACCCGGCGCCAACAGCAATATCGGTACCGCTCTGGTCGCCAGAAGCGATCCCGACGGCTACACCTGGCTGGTCACCGGACCGGCGGTGCTGGTCAATCCCGTCCTCTACAAGGACGCCGGCTGGGACGCGATGCAGAATTTCAAATGCGTCGGCCTGGCGGTCTGGAACCAGAGCGTGGCCGTGGTCAACCCGGCGCTGCCGGCCACAACGCTTGGCGAATTCGTGGCCTATGCACGAAGCCGGCCCGGCCAGCTCAATTTCGGCAATCCGGGCACCGGGTCTTCGATCGATCTGTCCGCCCGCAAGCTGTTCCAGGTGGCGGGCATCGAACTTGCCGATATCGGCTACAAGGGCCAGCCGCAGGCCCTGGTCGACCTGATGACCAACAGGATGAATTTCGAGATCGTCTCGCTGGCGCTGGCACTGCCGCACATCAAAGATGGCAGCGTCAGGCCGCTGGCGGTGTTTACCGACAAGCGCGTGGCGGATCTGCCCGATGTGCCGACCATCGCCGAGGCCGGCTATCCCGAAGCGGCCTACGTCCCCTGGTACGGCATCTATGTGCCGTCGTCGACTCCCGATACGCTGGTCGAAACCATCCATGCGGCGGTCAACAAGGCGCTGCAAAATCCCGAGGTGCAGCGTGAATTGTCGGTCGCCGACATTCCGGGCCGGCCGATGGCGCTCAACGAACTCGCCGCGCTGATGAAGGCGGACCATGACAGGCTGACGGCGGTGGTCAAGGCCTCCGGCATTGCGCCGCAGTGAGGCGGGGCAGCATCGTCAGGGCTTGAGGCGATCGGTTCCTGCGTTGGGACGACGCGCTGGGAATTCATGCAAGGCCAAGCGTTCGTTGAATGGCCGATGACCGGAATTATTTTCGCCGGCCGGAAAATTGCCCCGCAAACGTGAGCCAGTTCACATTGGATATGCAAATTCAGTGATGCAATTTACGGTGGACGACGGTGCAGCTGCCGAATTGCAATCCGTTTTCGGTTCCCAGGGACGACCATCCCTGGCCAAGCCGATTTTCTGTTCTTCGTATCGGAGACATGAAGATGTCGAAGATAGAGGCATTTCTCAGTCACAAGGCCAAGGACGCATCGTTGGCAAAGCAGATCCAGGAGGCACTTGTCCCTATTCTGCCCGATCTCGACATCTTTCTTTCCGAAGAGATCGACAAATCCAAGGATTTTCGCGACGAGATCTGGAAGAAGCTCGCCAAAGCGAGATTCTTCATCCTGCTGTACACGGACCCGAGCGAGGATTGGTCGTGGTGCTTCTTTGAGGCGGGTGCCTTTCACAGCGCCCGGCCGGAAAACGCACGAGGACGGCGCCAGATCTATTGCCTGCACACCAAGGATACGCTGCCGCCAAGCCCGTTGGCGAACCTTCAGACCATCCAGGCCAAAGCTGCTGACATCAGGTTCTGGATTGAGGACATCCGCAAACTGCTCAAGCGTAGAGCCCCGCCAAAGAGCCGCCTCGACGAGGCCGCGAGAAGAATCGAAAGTGCCGTCAAGGCGCGCAGCATTCTGGTCGAACGATCGATCAAGCCGAATATCTGGATCACCCCGCGCTGGCCAAATCAGTCGCAGCCCAACTTCAACAAGGCTGAGCTACCGCCGATTCCCCTGGAACATGCCATCGTCAACATCGACAGTGAATCCGCCGCCAAGCTCGGCTTTGCCAGCGCGCCCGACGGGATAGAGCTGATGCCGTTCCTGAAGCTGCTGGACTGCGATAGCGGCGACTGGGATTTGGGGGGACCCTATTGGTTGGAGCGCTTTTTCAAATCACTCACCAAGGCGATTCAGGGCAGCCTGAATTTGCAGGAAGTGGCATATTTCAGGCACGAAGGCGGTGCGATCTACCGACCCGTCGTCGTGAGCGTCGCCAAAACCCGCGATGGCAGCGAGTGCCGGCTGAAAGTGCTCTTTGTCCATGCATTCAACGCGCCGCTGACTGATCATCCCACTGCCGTGCAACGGTTGGCAGACGGGATACGGTTGGGCGTTCGCACCCGGATCGAGGTCATCAACGGATTTTCGGGGCGATTGTCCAGGATGTACGACGAAAAGATCAAGGGCACGGCGCCAGCCGACCAAGTCGCCAGAAGGTATCCCGTCGGCCGCCGTATCGTGGAGGCGCTACACACGATTACCGAAGAGGCCGAAGCCCACGGGTTGAGACCAAACGAGACTTCCCCCATTCTCTTTTCTGATCTCGCCGAACAGGACGAGTACGAGCAAATTCGAACCGAAAGTTTGCAAATCTGGCGAGACCTCAAAAACACCGCGGAGACCGAGGACAAGATCGGCGCCGGCAGTTATGTCGAAACCGAAAAACTGCTACTGGAATTGAAACGGCTGAATGACCGATATCTCAAGCTGGCATTGCCGCGTCTCAATGTGCTGCTGGGCTCGGGCTGCGAGATCCCGCGCGATCCGACGCGGCAGCTTCCGAGCAGCGAAGCTCCGAAAACTGCCGAGGCTTTACCGCATCTGCCGGATGGACCGCCCGAAGCGGCCGCAAGCCGGCACTGAAGGGTTCGCATGGCTCGCCAGGAACAAGCTTGGAGTATCTGAACCAGGGGAGCAGGCAATGCCGGACGGTGAATTGATCGATCGCGCGCGCAAGTTTCTTGGCGGCGAAACGCTCAAGTTCGAGGAAGCGGATGCGCTGTGGAAAGGCTTGAAAGACAGCGATGCGCTCTCGCTTGCCAGACGGGTGCTCCAGCAAATCCGGCAGAAGACCGGCAGCCTCAGCGATGGCATCCCGGATGACGCGGTCGATGGAGTGCCGATATCGGATATTCTCTGCCGCCAGGAAGCGCTGCTGACCAGCAAGGATCCGGAGCTCAGCGCGAGCATCCGTCACGATGACGCGCTGAAGATACTGGCCAGGGGATTCAGGTTCATCAGCGACAAAACCAGGCCCGGCGATGGAGAAACCCTCGGCATCGCGGGCGGCATCTGCAAACGCCGATGGAACGATCTCGGCCAATTGAAAGATTTGATCGAGGCGGAGGAGTTCTATGAGCGGGGAACCCGATGCTACGGTCCAACCGACGATCCGTTCGGCGCCGACGCCTATCCGCACATCAACAAGGCCTTTGTCGAAGATCTGCTGGCGGTCGCCGGCGACCGGCCGGCCGAGCGGCGCCAGCGGGCCGACGAGCTGCGCAAGGAAATCCTGGAAAAACTCAAGCCCAGCGATGAGTGGTTCAACGCGGCGACGCGCGCCGAGGCACTGTTCGGGCTGAAACAGTACGGCAAAGCGACCGACGCGCTTCGCGAAATCAAGCCGGGCAAAAGACCGGCGCCCTGGCAGCTCCGCACCACGGCCGAGCAGTTCGCCCATCTTTCGTATATCCACGAAGAACGCCCGCTCGACGTCCCCGACATCCGCACGTTCTTCGAGACACTGCTGCCGGGCGCGGGCGAGGCGATTCGCGGGGTGGTGATCGGAAAGGTGGGACTTGCGTTGTCCGGCGGCGGCTTTCGGGCGTCGTTCTATCATCTCGGTGTATTGGCCTGCCTCGCCGAGCGCGACATCCTGCGCGACGTCGAAGTGCTCTCCTGCGTTTCGGGCGGAAGCATCGTCGGCGCGTGCTATTGGCTCAAGCTGCGGCAAATGCTGCTGCGGCCGCCGCCGCCGACCCGTGCCGACTATATCCAGCTGGTGGGCGACTTGATCGGGCACTTCCGGAAGGCGGTTGATTCCGATCCGCGGAAGCAGATCCAGCCCTCGGTGGTCAGGGCATTCTGGAACGTTGCGCGAGGCGCACAGGGGGCGCTCGATCCGGAGGAAATTGCCCGTGCCCTGGAAGCGGGGTTTTACCGGCCGCTGTGGGACATCGCGCGGCCAGCCGATGCTCCTTCGATCCACATGGACGAGCTTTCGTTCACACCTGGGGACCACAATCCCGACCTCAGCGGGCCGGGTGAGTTCAATCCCCGCAAGCACAACTGGTTGCGGGCGCACAAGGTCCCGGCGCTGATCCTGAACGCGACCACGGTCAATACCGGACACGCCTGGCAGTTCACACCGACCTGGATGGGGGAATCGCCGTGGACCTCCCACGAGGCCGCCGACAACATTCCGAGATTGGAGTGGTGCGAGTACGATCCGAGCGTGGGCTGGCGCATCGAACTTAGCCGTGCGGTCGCGGCCTCCGCCTGCGTACCGCTGGTGTTCGAACCGCTGCGGTTGCAAAGCGCCTATGACGACGTGGAGGTCTCGCTGGTCGACGGCGGGGTGTACGACAATCAAGGAACCGGGGCGCTGCTCGGCTCCGACTGCAACGTCATCCTGGTCAGCGATGCCTGCGGCCAACTCATGCTGGAGCCGACGCCGCCGACCGGCGTCACGGCCGGGGTGCGCGCGGCCAAGCGATCCATGGACACCCTGATGGAGCGCGTGCGCCTCGCCAATTTTGGCGACCTCGACGCCCGGCACCGTTCCGGCCTGCTGCGCGGCCTGATGTTCCTCCACATGAAAGCCGGACTCGAATCCGACGTCATTCGCCTGCACTTCTCGCAGGAAAGCTACGCGTTGCAGCACACGCCGCTGACTCCGTTGGGCGTGCGCCGGGAATTCCAGAAGACGCTGGCCGAACTGCGGACCGATCTCGACGCCTTCACGGACGAAGAATCCACCGCCCTGATGGCCTGCGGATACAAAATGGCCTCGAAGGCGCTCGACCAGCAAATGCCGGAGCTGGCGGGCGCCTGGAAGGCCGAGAAACATGACGATTGGGCGTTCAAGGACATGCTGGCGGAAATCACCTCGGTGGACCAAGGAACGGATCGCCGCAAGACATTGTTGACGGCCTTGGTGGACGGCAAGAAGGTGAAGCTCTGACCCCAGCGGCGATTTGCAGACCCGCGGACGGCAGGTGGAAAACCCGCGCTCCGCAAAGACACCTCGCCCCCAAATGCATGACCGCCGACGCGAACCTGTTCTACGAGAACGGTGCGCTGCTGGACCAGATCGAGCTGCAGCTTGCCGATCTCGAGGAGAACGCCGCGCAAGTCGAGACCGCGGCGCAACTGGCCGCCGCCGACAAGATTACCGTAGCTCCCTTCGCGCGCCGCAAGCCGGCGCTCCGGCGGCTCCCGGAGCATTTGCCGCGTGAACGCCTCGTCTATCCGGCGCCCACGGCCTGCTTATGCCTTGTCCATTTTTTCGGGGGAAGACCATCATCCCGGAAGGCCGGGCCCGCTGCCGAGATCCGATCAGGCGGTCCGCCACCGCGGAACAAGCGCCCTCACTTCTTCACCTTGCTGGCGTCCATCTTGATCGCGGGGTCGAGCAGTCCTGTCGTGAACGCGCTGTCCACCGCGAAGGGCTTTTCCATGCCGAGATAGGTCTGCACCAGTTCGTAGTCCTTCTGCATGCGGCCGGGATCTATCCAGCCGAGGGCTTTCGTGGTCGTGAACGCGTCGGTCATCAGGAACTTGATGCGTTCCCACTGCCGCTCTTGGTTCTCCCGGTCGAGGCCGGACACCTGGGCGAGCAGCGCATCGAGGCACGGGCTGACGTCGGCGACGCAGGCGGCAAACGCCCTCTGGCTGATCCGCACGAAATCCTCGGCGAGCTTCGGGTTCTTCTCCAGAAACGCGCCGTTGACGATCAGCGAATTGCCGTAGGGGTTGAGGCCGATGTCCTTCCAATTGACAAAACCGAGGTCGCTGCCGAACTCGATCACCTTCAGGTCATGCTCGTTGTAGAAATCGCTGATGATATCGACGGTGTGGCTCTTCAGCGCCGCGATCTTGGCGGTCGGCCCGATATTCACGAAGCTTACGGAATCGGGCGCGATGCCCGCCGCCTTGGCGAAGGCCGGCCACATCACCCGCGAGGCGTCGCCCGGCGGATTGCCGATTCTGTGACCGGGAAAATCCTTCACCCCGTTGATGCCGTAGCTCTTCAGCCAGTAGAAGGTCTGCCCGGTATTGGCGTAGATGCTCATCAGCGCCACCACATCGGCGCCCTTGCTGCGCGCCACCAGCATGGTCGCAAGATCGGCGATGCCGAACGGCGAGCCACCGGCGCCGACCTTGAGCGACGAAACCCCCGAGCCCTTGCCGACCTCGATGGTGAGATCGATGCCGGCCTTGGCGTACCAGCCCTGCGCCTTGGCGTAGTAAAACGGCGAATGGTCCGCGGTCGGCGTCCAGTTCAGGATCAGGTTGACCGGTTCCGCGGCGCTGCCGGCACTCGGCGCCATCAAGCCGAGCGCCAATCCGGCCATCGCGAAAAACTTCATGGCTATTCTCCTGGCTCGGCTCACGGCGGCTTGCGGCGGTGTCACGGCCGCCAGCCTTGTCGCGGCAGGCCCGCGGGTCTACCAATGCAACTAGGGACCAACGCGATTGTCAACTGTCTGGTTGGAAATGGCCGAACCATCGAACGGGAGCAAGCCGCGGCGGCGCAATCCGGCCGCCACGCGCCACAAGCTGTTGACCGCCGCGCGCCGCGAATTCGCCAAAAGCGGCCTTGCCGGTGCCCGGGTCGACGACATCGCCGCGCGCGCCGGGGTCAACAAGCAGCTGGTCTACCATTACTTCGGCGACAAGGACGCGCTGTATCTGGCGGTGCTGGAATGGGTCTATGAGGAAATCCGCAGTCAGGAGAAGACGCTCAACCTCGAGGGGCTGCCCCCGGAACGCGCCATCAAGAAGCTGATCGAGAGCTCGTTCGACCACCTCGCGCTGCATCCCGATTTCATCCTGCTGCTCAACGACGAGAACCGTAACGGCGCCCGGCATGTGCGCGCCTCCCTGAAGGTCGAGGAGATGCATTCACCGCTGGTCAGCATGGTCTCGAAGATCCTGAAACAGGGCGTGCGGGCCGGAACCTTCCGCAAGGGGATCGACCCGGTGCACCTCTATATTTCGATCGCCGGCCTCAGCTATTTCTTCTTCTCCAATACCCCGACGCTGTCGGCGATCTTCGGCAAGGACCTCGCCAGCGCCGCCGCGCGGCGAACCCGGCGCAGGCATGTGGTCGACCTGGTGATGCAGGCGCTGCGGCCGTGACGCGTCGATCGCCCCGCCCGTAATCAACCAGATGGTTGAAAGGCCGGTGGCGCCGCGCTAGGCTGGGCGATCGGCGTTCCGGCCAAGCGGAGCGCGAAGGAGGGCAAATTGTCCAGCGACGGCATGAATTCGGCGCGATCCTTCGCGATCATCGTGATCGTGCATCTCGCCGTGATCGTGCTCTGGCAGCTGCTGGTCGACGCCTTCCATGTGCCGAAATTCGTGCTGCCCTCGCCGCTCGCCACCCTGGCGACGCTCGGCCTGGCGAAATACGCCTGGCTTTCCAATCTTGCCGTCACCTCGGTTGAAATACTTGGCGGCTTCGGCCTCGGCTCCCTGGTCGGCGTGACGCTGGCGGTGCTGTTCTGCTGGTCGCCGCGGCTCAGCCTGCTGCTGCTGCCGCTGTTCGTCACCCTGAACATGATCCCGAAGGTAGCGCTCGGCCCGCTGTTCATCGTCTGGTTCAGCTACGGCATCTTTCCCAACATCCTGATCGCATTCAGCATCTGCTTCTTCCCGATCCTGCTGACCACCGCGCGCGGCCTCAGCGAGGTCGAACCCGACCTGCTCGACCTGGTCAAGTCGCTGCGCGGCTCGCGCTGGACCCTGTTCCGCAAGATCCAGCTGCCGGGCGCGCTGCCTTACGTGTTTTCCGGCATGAAGGTCGGCGCCATCCTGGCGGTCGCCGGCGCCATCGTCGGCGAATTCATCGCCTCCGAACGCGGGCTCGGCTATCTCATGATCCAGGTGCAGTCCTCGCTCGACACCCCGGCCATGCTGATGGCGGTGGTGCTTCTGACCTTGCTAGGGGTCGCCCTCTACGGCCTGGTGCTTGGCCTCGAACGGCTGTTCGTGGTCAGGGACATCAGGTTGCAATAACAACAAACGGGAACGGCCATGCTGCTTGCGCGCGACACCCTGCCGGACGCGATCTCCGATCTGGCAGCCCTTGACGAGCTGTTGTGCCGGCCGAGCCAGGCCCTGATCGACGATCTCGGCAAGGTCGACGGCGACATCATGATCCTCGGCGTCGCCGGCAAGATGGGACCGACGCTGGCCGGCCTCGCCAGGGCCGCGCTGCCCGAACGCCGCATCATCGGCGTCGCCCGCTTCAGCGACGAAAGTGCCAAGGCCTGGCTCGAGGCCCGCGGCATCGAAACCCTGCAATGCGACCTGCTCGACGAGGCCGCTATCAGGGCGCTGCCGAAGGCGCCGAACGTCATCTTCATGGCCGGACGCAAGTTCGGCGCCGAGGGCGACCTGTCGCTGACCTGGGCGATGAACGCCCATGTGCCGGCGCTGGTCGCGCAGGCGTTTCCCCGCTCGCGCATCGTGGCGTTCTCGACCGGCTGCGTCTATCCCTTCGTGTCGGTGAACGGCAAGGGCGCCGACGAGACGCTGGCGCCCGATCCGCCCGGCGAATACGCGCAATCCTGCGTCGGACGCGAGCGCATGTTCGAATATTTCTCGCGCCGGTTTTCCACCCCCGGCCGGCTGTTCCGGCTGAACTATGCCATCGACATGCGCTATGGCGTGCTGCATGACATCGCCGGCAAGATCATTCGGGGAGAGCCGATCGATGTCAGCCTCGGCCATGTCAATTTCATCTGGCAGGGCGATGCCGCGGCGCAGGCGCTGCGCTGCCTCGCGCATTGCGACACCCCGACCTCGCCGATCAATGTCAGCGGCCCCGAAATCCTTCGGGTGCGCGATCTGGCGGCTGCGCTTGGCACCCGGCTCGGCCGCGATCCCGTGATCGTGGGCGAGGAGGCGCCAACCGCCTGGCTCACCGACACCTCGCAGGCGGTAAAATTGTTCGGCCTGCCGGTGGTCGATACCGGGCGGCTGATCGCCTGGACCGCCGACTGGGTGGCACGGGCGATGCCCAGTCTCGGCAAGCCGACCAAATACGAGGTACGCGATGGACGCTACTGAGCATCGAGACGTCGTCCGGCTCGGTCCGGACGACGCCATCGAAGGGCTGGCACTGTCGACGGAAGCGCAGTGGAATCAGAACGAGGCCGACTGGCGTTTTTTCCTCGGCCAGGGCACCGTGTACGGCGTGCGCGCCGACGGCGGCCGGCTGGTCGCGACCGCGGCCCTGCTGCCCTATGGCGCCGGCAATGCCTGGATCAGCATGGTGCTGGTGACCGCAAAGTGGCGCCGCCGCGGCCTTGCCACCCGGCTGGTCGATGCCTGTCTCGATGTCGCGATCAAGCAGCGTCTTACAGCCTGGCTGGATGCGACGCCCGCCGGCGCGAGGGTCTATGGTCCGCTCGGATTCACCCCGACGCTGCAGCTGCGGCGCCTGCGCCTTGAAGTTTTGACACCCGCCAAACCAGCGCCGCACGCGCTGCCGACCGGCTCGCTTGATGATTTGATCGCGCGCGACACTGCCAGCATCGGGTTCGACCGCAGCGCCCTGCTCAGCGAACTTGGCGGGCGACCGGGTTCCCGGTTGGTGTCGGTCGGTGATGCCGCCGCGCTGGTCCGCGACGGCCGCATCAACAGTCATATCGGCCCGCTGTTTGCCGATGACCCGGCGCGGGCGCTTGAATTGGTCGGGGCGATCGTCCGGTCCGACACCGGCCCCTGGCTGATCGACGCCGTCGCCACCCAGGAGCGGTTTCTGCAAGGTCTGACCGGCTCGGGCTGGAGCATCGAGCGGCCGTTCCAGCGCATGCGGTTCGGCCGTGCCAACGCCCGCGGCGGCAAAACGCCGTTCGCCGTCGCAGGCCCGGAATTTGGATAGGATTGCGATCATGCATCACAGCGCGATGAAGTCCGAGGTGCGGCGGCTGATCGCCGACGGCACGGTGATCCCGGCGCATCCGCTGGCGCTCGATTCCGCCCGCGCCCTCGACCCGATCCACCAGCGCGCGCTGACGCGCTATTACATCGACGCCGGCGCCGGCGGCCTTGCGGTCGGCGTCCACACCACGCAATTCGCCATCCGCGAGGTCGGCCTGTACCGGCCGGTGCTGGAACTGGCGGCGGAGACCGCGGCGGCCTGGACCACGCGCCCGCTGGTGCTGGTCGCGGGGCTGGCCGGTCCGACCCGGCAGGCGGTCGCCGAAGCCGAAATCGCGCGCGGCATCGGCTATCATGCCGGGCTGCTCAGCCTGGCGGCGATGAAATCCGCCACCGAGGACGATATTATCGCCCATTGCGCGGCGGTGGCCCGCGAGATCCCGCTAGTCGGGTTTTACCTGCAGCCGGCGGTTGGTGGCGTGATTCTGAGCGCGGAATTCTGGCGGCGCTTTAGTTCAATCGACAATGTCATCGCCATCAAGATCGCGCCGTTCAATCGCTACCGCACCCTCGACGTGCTGCGCGGCGTCTGCGCCGCCGGCGCGCTCGACCGCATCGCGCTCTATACCGGCAATGACGACCACATCCTGCTCGACCTGACACTGCCGTTCGACCTGCGCGACCGCGGCGTCACCAGCCGGGTTTATTTCCGCGGCGGGTTGCTCGGGCACTGGTCGGTGTGGACCGCGAACGCGATCAAGCTGTTCGACCGGTGCCGCGCCGCGCGCCACCAGGACAGCGTGCCGGCCGATCTGCTGGCGCTGGATGCCCGCGTCACCGACTGCAACAGCGCGTTGTTCGACGTCACCAATGATTTCCACGGCTGCATCGCCGGCTGCCACGAGATCCTGCGCCGGCAGGGGCTGCTCGCGGGGATCTGGTGTCTCGATCCGGCCGAGGGCCTCAGCGCCGGCCAGTTGCAGGAGATCGACCGTGTCTGCAACGAGCACGCCGATCTCGCCGACGACGATTTCGTCGCCGCCCATTTGCAGAAATGGCTGGCATGAAGGGGCCGCAGCAACCCTTCATCCGGCTGCGCAACGTCCGCAAGGTCTACCGGTCGCGCGACAAGGAATTTCTGGCGGTCTCCGACGTCACCATGGATGTAAGGGAAGGCGAGCTGGTTTCGCTGGTGGGCCCGTCCGGGTGCGGCAAGACCACGGTGCTGAAGATTCTCGCCGGGCTGCACCAGGCCGACGGCGGCAGTGTCGAGATCGGCAATGCGCGCACGCCGTTCGATCCGGCGCGCGACATCGGCATGGTATTCCAGCAGGCGCTGCTGCTGAAATGGCGAACCATCCTCGACAACGTGCTGTTGCCGGCGGAGATCGTCGGCCTGCCGATCAGGGCGGCGCGGGCCCGGGCGCGCGATCTGCTGCATCTGGTCGGCCTCGCCGGCCATGAAGACAACTACCCGCAGCAATTGTCGGGCGGCATGCAGCAGCGCGCCGCCATCGCGCGCGCCTTCATCCACGATCCCAAGCTGATCCTGATGGACGAGCCGTTCGGCGCGCTGGACGCGCTGACCCGCGAGCAGATGAATCTGGAAATGCTGCGGATCTGGCGCGACAGCGGCAAGACCATCATTTTCGTCACCCACAGCATCCAGGAGGCGGTGTTCCTGGCCTCGCATTGCGCGGTGCTCACCGCCGGCCCGGCGCGGATGGCGGAATATTTCGCCATCGAGCTGCCGTTTCCGCGTGCACTGCCGATCAAGACCACCGACGAATTCGGCGCCTATGCACGGCGGATCTATCAGAGCCTGGGGCTGGGGTCAGGCGGCTAGGCCGGCCAGAGGGTGACCCGGACATTCGCGCGTTGCATTGGTTCTTTGGTCTGCGAAAATCTCCGCACATGTGCCAGGGTAGGCAGCGTGAGCAGGGCTGGGAGCCGACGGCATGAGCGATCTTCGCGACTGGTTGCGCAAGCACAGGCTCCAGCAATATACCGAGGCGTTCGAGGCCGATGATATCGACCTTGATATTCTGCCCGATCTAAGCGAGCACGATCTGGAGAAACTCGGCGTTTCGCTCGGAAACCGCCGTCGGCTCATGAAGGCGATCGCCGAACGCACCACCGGGGCGGACCGATCGACGTCTTCAGACTCCCAGGGTTCGGGTTCCGGTGACGCCGAGCGGCGCCAGGTTACGGTGTTGTTCGCCGATATGGTCGGTTCGACGGCTCTGTCCGCCAAAGTCGACCCCGAACTGCTGGGAGGCTTGATCCGGCGCTATCAGGACGCCGTCGCCGGCGCGATCGGGCGGTATGGCGGGTTCGTCGCCAAGTTCATGGGCGACGGTGTTCTGGCTTATTTCGGTTTTCCCCACGCCTTCGAGGACGCGGCGGAACGCGCCGTTCGCGCCGCGATCGCCATCCTGGCGGAAGCCGGCAGCATCGAATTGCCGGACCAAACGCGGGTGCAGTCGCGGATCGGCATAGCCACCGGCCTCGTCGTGGTCGGCGAAATCATCGGGACCGGCACGGCGCAGGAGCGCACCATCGTCGGTGAAACTCCCAATCTGGCGGCACGGCTACAGGCGCTGGCCGCCCCGGACGCCATTCTGGTCAGCCAGGCGACCCAGAACCTGCTGGGTGGGCTGTTCGAACTCGAACACACCGGAGAACACGAACTGAAGGGGTTCGCCCGCCCGGTGGCTGCCTTTCGGGTTCGCTGCGAAGCATCGGTCGAAAGTCGCTTTGCCGCAATCCGCACCGGCGACAATCTGCCGCTGATCGGCCGCGCCCATGAAATGGGACTGCTGCTCGAGCGCTGGCAGCTTGCGCGTCAGGGCGAGGGCCAGATCGTGACATTGATGGGCGAGGCCGGAATCGGAAAATCCCGCACGCTCGAAGCGCTGCAGGAGGCGCTCGCCGGCGAGCCGCACGCCCGCATCCAGCTGCAGTGCTCGCCCCATCACAGCGACAGCGCGCTGTACCCGGTGATCCAACATCTCAATCGCGCGGCCGGCTTTGCCGCGAGCGACACAGCGGCCGCGCGGATCGAGAAACTCGGTGCCCTGTTCATGCCGCGGGCGGCCTCGGAGCCGGCGATTGCGCTGCTGGCGGACCTTTTGTCGATTCCGCTCGCTGCGGCGCAGCCATCGCCGCAGACACCGGCCCAACGCAAGGCGTCGACCCTCGCCCTCCTCGTCGACCATTTTCTGCGCAAAGGCGAAAACGATCCAGTGCTGATCGTGCTGGAGGATGCGCATTGGAGCGACGCCACGACGCTCGAATTGATGATGCGCCTGACCGACAGCTTGACCGAGGCAAAATCGCTTGCATTGGTCACGGCACGGCCGGATTTCGCGCCACCCTGGCTGGCGCGGCCGCAGGCGACACTGCTGACGCTCGGCCGGCTGAGCCGCCAGGAATGCGCGCAACTGGCTGCGGGCGTCGCCGCCGCGCACGGCCTGTCGGCGGAAACCGTCGCCGCCATCGTCAGCAAGACCGATGGGGTGCCGCTGTTCGTGGAGGAGTTGACCAAGAGTGTGATGGAATCGGCGGGCGAAGGCAGCGAGGTGCCGGCGACACTGAAGGATTCGCTGATGTCTCGCCTCGACCGCCTCGGCGAAGCGCGCGAGGTAGCCCAGATCGCGGCCGTCATCGGCCGGCAGTTCACTTTTTCGCTGCTCGATGCAGTTGCCTCGAGGCCAGCTTCCGAACTGGAGGCCACGCTGGCCAGGCTTGTTACGGCGGAAATTGTCTTTCCCGAGGAGCGCGGCCAGGAACGCAGCTTCAGCTTCAAGCATGCGCTGGTACGTGACGTCGCGTATGAGAGCCTGCTCTTGGCGCGGCGCCGCCAATGGCATGAGCGCATCGGCCACGCGCTTGAGAAGAATTTCGCCGGCATTGCCGCGAGCGAGCCGGACCTGCTGGCGCATCATTTCGGAGAGGCCGGCTTGCCGGCTCCGGCCTGCGATTATCGCATGCGCGCCGGCGATCAGGCCGTGAGCCGTTCGGCCTATCCGGAAGCGATTGCGCATTTTTCGGCGGGCCTGAAGTCTGCCGCAACCTTGCCGCCACAGGATCGGATGCGCCGGCAGCTGGATTTTCTGCTCAAGCTCGGTTCGGCCTCGGTCGTGGTGCGCGGTCTGCAGAGTGCGGAGGTCGAGGATGCCTACGCCCGGGCCAGCGAGATCGGCGAGAAACTGGGGGACGGCTCCCGATTGTTTGAAGCCAAATGGGGCCTGTGGATCAACGCCAATCTCAGGCGAAAGACCGCCCTGGCGCGTGACCGGGCCAGTGAACTCGTGACGCTGGCGCAGCATTCCGGCAACGGCGAGCAATTGCTCGAAGCCTATCATTGCCAATGGTCGACGGCTTTTTTTCGTGGTGACGTCGCAGACGCGCTGGAGGGTTGCCGTAACGGATTCGAGCTCTACGACATCGACCGCCACCGTCATCTCGGTCACCAGTACGGGGGCCACGATCCCGGGGTTTGCGCGCACTCGCAGTGCGGCAACTCCTTTCAGCTCGCGGGCGACGCACAAAAGGCCAGACAGAGCCTCGCAAAATCCCTCGCGCTGGCTGAAATGCTGGATCAGCCCAACAGCCTCGCGCATTCGCTGCACAATGGCAGCATCGGCCATCAGCTGGGAGCCGACCGGGATGCCACATTCACGGCGGCGCAGCGTGCGCTGGGGCTGGCGGAGAAATTCGGCTTGTCGCCGTGGCGCGCCAGCAGTGTCGTGGTGGCGAGCTGGGCTACCGCAGTCGGCGCAGGCATTGCGGACGCCGTGCGGCGGATCGATGCCGAGATCGGCAATGCGACGGCGGTCGGCCCTTTGCCGCAATATTATCTCGGCCTTGCCGCCGAAGTGTTGCTGTCCGCCGGCCGTCCGACGGACGCTCTGGCGCATCTCGAGCGTGCCATCGCAGGGATCGACGAACCCGGCGTCGGGTTCTATTTGCCGGAAATCTACCGCTTGCGCGGCGCATGTCTGCTGGCGCTCGATCGCGACAGCAAGGTCGAGGCGCGGTCGGCCTTCGCAACCGCCTGCGACATCGCCAGGCGCCAGGGCGCCGTCATCTTCGAGCGCCGCGCCAAGGCGTCGCTGGACGAGCTCGCCGTTGGGCGTCCCGGGTAACGAGGGGGGCCGCCCCGACCGCATTGGGCGTTTCAAGAGGGATTGACGACTTCGCTGTTGCCAGCACGGCGGCGGCTTGATGCCGGCGCCTCACGCCGCGAGCACCTCGCCGATCCGGCTGCGGATCAACTCGCGTTGTTCGGGGCCGGTTGCGGCGTCGAAGCTGACGTCATAAGCGATCATCGCCGGGCGCTTCAGCACCACGATGCGGTCGCCGATATCGAGCGCCTCGCTGATCGAATGGGTGATGAACACGGCGGTCTTGCCGTTCTCCTTGACCAGCCGGACGAACTCCGCGCGCAACCGCCCGGCGGTCGATTCATCGAGCGCAGAGAACGGCTCGTCACACAACAGGATATTGGCATTGGTGGCAAAGGCCCGTGCGATCGAGACCCGCTGGCGCATGCCGCCGGACAATGCGTGCGGGTAGTCGTGTTCGTGGCCGCCGAGTCCGAGCTTTGTAAGCCACTGCTGCGCCACAGCCCGCCGGTCCGCCGCCGCCATCCCGAGCATTTCCAGCCCCAGTTCGACGTTTTGAAGCGCACTGCGCCACGGCAGTAGCCGGTCGTTCTGGAACACAATCGCCATCTTGCCGCGAAACCAGTCGAAATCCGCGAACGGATCGCGACCGCTGACCCGCACCGTGCCGCTGGTCGGCTCGGTCAGCCCTGCGATCATGTTGAAGATCGTCGACTTGCCGCAGCCGGTCTTGCCGAGGATGGCCAGCATCTGACCGGGGCGAACCTCCAGGTTGAGACCATCGACCGCGCGGTAGGCGGTATCGTTGCCGTTCTTGCCAAACACCTTGCTGACCTGGTCGAGGTGAATGGCCGCCTCGCCCGCCGCAACACTGTCCGTCATATGCCGCGCTCCGACACCGCCCGATAACGGAACGCGGTATTTTCGATCAATGTCAGCGCGCCCTGCACGATCAGCACGAAGAACACCAGTTGCAGCGTCCAGGCCAACGCACCGGCCATGTCGAACAGCTGCTGCTGCTGCAGCAGCTGATAGCCGACTCCGCCGGTGGCGCCGACCAGTTCGGCGACCACGACGACGCGCGAGGCGTTGCCGAGATTGACTTTCCAGGCGGTAAGAATGTCCGGCAGAATCGCCGGCGCGATCATGACCCGGAACAGCTTCATGCGGGTGGGACGGAAGCTGAACACCATCTCCATCAGGTCCCTGGACATCGCGCGCAAGGCGCCCAGCACCTGAAAGGTGAATGCCGGCAGGGTCGTCATCACCATGATGAAGAAGATCCGGAATTCGACGCCGTGGAACCAGATGATCGCAAACACCACCCAGGACAGCGCGGGAATGCCCTGGAACAGTGTCAGGATGGGGGACAGGAACCGATCGATGGCCCGCGAGCGCACCATCAGGAGCGCCAGCAGCCCGCCGACGACGAAGGCGCCGGCAAGCCCGGCCAGAATCCGGTAGATCGTCGCCAGCACGTCGGCGAACATCGCCCCGCTCGAGAAGATGTCGATGCAGCGCCAGAATACATCGATCAGCGAGGGAAACAGGAAGCGCGGGAAGAACAGCGAGGCGAACTGCCAGAGCAGTATCACCACCACGAAGGGCAGCGCCGACGTCGCCAGCCGTTTCACCGCCGCGAACGACAGGCTTGCCAGCCGCGACGAGAGAGGCTGAGGCACTGCCCCGCTCACTGGCTGGGCGCCCGGTAGATGGTCGCCGCCGACGGCTCTGCGGGCAGGAAGGCGATCGATTTGCCGGCCGCATAGACCGACGTGATTTCCTTCGCCACATCCGAGGCCCATTGCACGTTCATGCCGAGCCGGTCATTGGCGCGAATGAGGTCCGCGATCGCCTTCTGATCCTCCGGCGCGGCCTTGGCCGCGATGAGTTTCGATGCCTCGTCGGGGTGCGCCGCTACCCATTCGGCGGCCTGCCGATAGGCCGCGTAGAGTTTCGGCACCAGGCTTTGATGCTTTGCCACCCAGTCGATATGGGCGGCGACGCCGAGATAGGGAATGTTGCGGCTGCCGGTGAATTTCTTCCAGCTCTCGGCGATGCCGAGATCGATGGTTCGCAGGTCGCTCTTCTTCGACATTAGCGTGGTATAGGCCGGCTCCCAGAGCTGCACCGCGGCCGCGCGATCGGCCATCGCATAGCCGATCAGGCCCGGGGTCGCGGTATTGATCACCGCGAATTTCGCAGAATCCGCGCCGAGCTGCCGCGCGAACCAGTCGAACATCACGTAATTGGTGGTGCCCTTGGCCGCGGCGAGGTCCTTGCCCTCGAGATCCTTCAAAGTCCTGATCTCGGGCCGCGAGGTGACGACCGCTCCCCAGTAGTCGAACAGGTTGAACAGATAGGTCACCTTGACCCCGCGCAGATCGGCCAGCCCGACCGTCAGCAGCGAAGCGCTGCCGCCGAGCTGGAATTCGCCAGAGTTGAATTGCGCGGTATAGGCATCGGGCGTGCGTTCCTCGAAGCTGATCGACAGGCCGTTCTTCTCGTCGAGCTTTTGCGCCTTGATCACCGGGGGCAGAAACGCCCCCAGCGACGGCGCGCCGAAAATGACGATGCTGAGCGGCTCGGGGGCCTGCGCCCGCGACACCGCTGGCAGCAGCAGCGTGGCGACACAAGCCAGGCCGGCGAAAAGCTTGTTCATTCGCGTTCTCCGAAACACTTTCGCCACATCTATTTCGCCGCGCCCTCGGCTGCGAACTCCGCGCGCAGCGCGGTGAAAAACCGCCCGACCAGATGCTTGGACACGCTGCTCAGGATTCGCTGCCCGACGCCGGCCACCAGGCCACCGATTTCACCGCCGCCCTGATAGGTCAGCCGCGACTGGTCAGGGCCGTCCGGCTCGATCTCAAAACGCGCGCTGCCATTGCCATGGCCCAGCGTGCCGGCACCGGAAACCCTGATGCTGCAGGTCTTCGGCGGCTGCTTGTCCGACAACGCGATCTCGCCTTCGAACGAACCGCCCACCGCCGCGACCCGCAACTGCATCTCGACCTTGTAGGCGTCGGGCGCAATCTCGGTCATGGTCTTGCAGCCGGGGATGCAGCGGGTCAGCACGACGGGATCGTTGAGCGCTTTCCAGAGCGCTTCGACCGGAGCTTGGATGGTTTCGGCGCCGCCGATCTCGAGTTTCATGGAGCCGGTTTCCTCACAGGCCGAACAGCTGCCGTGCCAGGCCGCCATTGATTGCGGCGCGCTCGGCATCGGAAAAGCCGGTGGCGGCGACGATGTTGGTCGGCGCGAGGTCGCCGATCGGAAACGGCATGTCCGACCCCATCATGATCCGGTCGGCGCCGACGATGTCGGCGAGGTAGCGCAGCGCGCGTGGGTCCTGAACGATGGTGTCGTAATATAGCGCGGCCAGTGCCGCGTCGGGATCGCCGAGCTTGTCCTTGTCGAGCGAATAATTCCGGCGCAGCCGGCCGATCACATAAGGCAGCGCCGCGCCGCCGATGCCGGCGACGATTTTCGCGCGTCTGTAGCGGGTGACGTGACCGGCATAGATCAGCCGCGACATCGCGATCAGGGTATCGGTGATCCGCCCCACCGCATTGGCCATGCCGTAATCATGTACGCGGTCATCACCGCTTTCGAACACCGGGTGAATGAAAACCACCGATCCCAGCCGGTCGGCGGCTTCCCAGAACGGCGCGAGCGAGGGATCGTCGAGCACCCCGCCTTTGCCCTTGGGCTGGGTCCCGATCATCGCTCCCTTGAAGCCTGAGGCATGCGCTTCGCGCAATACCTCGGCGGCGCGGGCGCCGTCCTGCAGCGGAACGGTGGCCAGCGCGGCAAACCGCGGCTCGCGCAGCGCGGTCTGCGCCAGATGCGCGTTGATCAGTCGCGACCAGTTGGCGCCCTCCTCCGCCGGCACTTCATAGCCGAACATGTCGAGCCAGCCGCCGACCACCTGGCGGTCGATCTTCTGCTCGTCCATCCATTTCAGCCGGGCGGGGATGTCGCTGAGCGGTTTTGACACCGGCCGGGTCGGCTTGGCGCCGGCAAAGGAGAAACCGAGACTTCCGCCGTCCTCGATCAGGCGGATCGAGGGAAATTGCGAGGCGTGCTCACGGATTGCATCCAGCAGGCTCGGCGGCACCAGGTGGGCATGGCAGTCGATGATCATTGGGCTGGCTCTTGTTTTTGCGGCTTCTGGGAATGGTGCTGTCGCGCCTCGGCGATGGCGTCGCCAATGGCCGAAATCCGGATCGGGAGCCTGTTGAAGCCGATCCCCAGCGACGCGACGCAGTCGTTCACGGCCGAGGCGATCGCGGCGGGCGAGCCGAGATAGCCGCTTTCGCCGGAGCCCTTCTGGCCGAACACGGTGAAGGGCGACGGCGTGCAGTGATGCACGATCTCGATCTCGGGCACCTCGTGCGAGGACGGCAGCAGATAGTCCATGAAACTCTGGGTGATCAGATGACCTTCGTCGTCATAGACGAATTCCTCCAGCAGCGCGGCGCCGAGGCCGTGGGCGACGCCGCCCAGCGTCATGCCTTTGACGATATGCGGGTTGATCACCGTGCCGCAATCGTGCCCGATCACATAGCGGCGGATTTCCGGCTTGCCGAGCGCAGGATCGATCGCCATCAGCACAACGTGAAACTCGAAGGAGTGGCACGGATACATCTGCACCCGGCCGTTTTCCGGCAGCCTGGTGCCGGTCGGAACCTGCATCACATGGGTCGCCTCGAGGCCGGGCTCCATGCCCTCGGGCAGGAGATGATACTGGCGATGGGCGATATTGACGATTTCCGCCCAGCCCAGCTGTCGGTCGCTTGAGGGATCGCTGACGCCGCCGGACGCATAGGCCACCTTGTCGGCGGCCAGGCCAAGCTGGTGCGCGGCGATCCGCGTCAGTTTTGTCTTGAGCTTTTGCGCGGCATGGAACGCCGCGCCGCCGAGCATGATCGCCATCCGGCTGCCGACCGGCGAGTTGGAGGGCAGGCAGGCCAGCGAATCCGGCCGTATCACCCGGATCAGGTCCGGCTCGATCTGCAGCACTTCGCCGATCACGGTGGCCACCAGGGTCTCGTGGCCCTGGCCAGACGAGGTATTGTGGATCGTCACCGTGACGAAACCCAAACCATCAATGTTGATACGGCAGGAATCCATCCAGGTGGTGGTGGTGTTCTTCTCGTTCAGTAGCGGCTCGAACGACGAGTTGCCGCCGCTCGGCTCCAGGCAGGCGGCGATGCCGATGCCCGCCAGCAGGCCGCAAGCCCGCAGCCGGTCGCGCTCCTGCTCCATGGCGGCAAAGTCGATATGCGCGAACACCTTGTCGACCACGGCGTGATAGTCGCCGCTGTCGTAGGTGCTGCCGCTCGGGATCAGATAGGGAAACTGGTGTTTGCCGATGAAGTTTCGCCGCCGCACCTCGATGCGCTCGAGCCCCACCGCCGCGGCCACCTTGTCGATCGCGGTCTCGATCGCGTAATTGGTCGGTGCCTGGCCGAAACCGCGCACCGCTTCCTGTACCGCCTTGTTGGTGGTGACCGATTGGGCGCGGTACTGCACGCTTTCGATTTTGTAGGGACCGACGATGGCGCCGATCGGCTTGCCCAACTGGAACGGCGCACGGCCGGCATAGGCGCCGGCATTGTCGAGCGCGCGAATCTTCATCGACTTGACGATGCCGGCGTCGTTGAAGGCGACGTCGACGTCGAAAATCCGTTCCGGACCGTGGGCGTCGCCGCCGCGCATGTTCTCCAGCCGGTCCTCGATCAGGCGCACCGGCCGGCCGAGCCGCCGCGCCAGATGCGCCGCCAGCACGGTCTGCTTGATGCCGCGCTTGACGCCGTAGCTGCCGCCGACATCGACATCCTGATGCACGCGGACGCAGTTGGCGGGAATGCGCAACGCGCGGGCGATCTGATCGGGATATTTCGGCATCTGGATCGAGGCCCAGACGTCCAGCATCTCGCGCCATGGATCCCAGGACGCGACGACGCCGAAGGTCTCGATCGGAACCGTGGAGTTCCGTCCCCAGGTGACGCGAAACGACAGCTGTCGCGGGCTTTCCGCAAAGTGTTTCTCCACCTCGCCCCAGACGAAGGTACGATCCAGCAACACGTTGGAGCCGTGCGCGGAATGAACCGGCGGGCTGTCCGGCTTCAAGGCCTGCTCGGCGTTGATCACGAACGGCAGCGGTTCGTAGCTGACGCGGACTTTTTCGCTGGCGTCCTCGGCCCGCGCGCGACTGTCGGCCACCACCGCGACCACCCATTCGCCGGCATAGCGGGTCTGGCCCACCGCCAGCGGATGGCGCCGGACGTTTGGGGTATCGAGCCCGTTCATCAGGGGATCGGTGGCGGCGGCAAGTTCGTCGCCGGAAAGCACATAGTGCACGCCGGGCATCTTGAGGGCTGCCGATGCGTCGATCGAGACGATGCGCGCCGCCGGATGCTGCGACGGCAGGATCGCGACATGCAGCATGCCATCGAGCGCGACATCGGCCACGAAATGACCTCGACCGGCGACAAAACGCCGATCCTCGCGAACCCGGCGGTTGGTCGAGACAAAACGGAAGCTGGCGGGATCGGCGCTCATTTCGCCTCCACGGCAGGCTCGTCGGCTTCGGCCGCGGCCAGCACGCCTTCGACCGGCGCATCATGCTCGGCGTGTGGATGCTCATGCGCCGCATGCCGTGGCCGCGGCGTATTGGCAATCCGCAACCGGGCGGCGGCGAATTCGACCGCTTCGATGATCTGCCCGTAGCCGGTGCAGCGGCAGATATTGCCCGAGATCGCTTCCACGATCTCTTCCCGGCTCGGGGTGACGGTGTGCCGCAGCAGGGCATGCGCGGCCAGGATCATGCCGGGGGTGCAGTATCCGCATTGCAGGCCATGCGTCTCGCAGAATGCATCCTGGATCACGCTGAGTTCGCCCGGCGCCGGCGCCAGACCCTCGATGGTGGTGATCTCGTAGCCGTCCGCCTGCACGGCGAACATCAGGCAGGATCGAACCGGCTCGCCGTCGACCAGCACGGTGCAGGCGCCACAGACGCCGTGCTCGCAGCCGGCATGGGTGCCGGTCAAAAGAAAATTCTCGCGCAGCGCGTCGAGCAGGGTCTGGCGCGGCTCGACCTCGGCGCAGCGGGCAGCGCCATTGATGCGCAGTTCGACCTTCATCGCGCGCCTTCCATGGCTCTGGCGGCCGCATCGGCGCGCGCCTGCTCGACGGCACGAATGCACAGGGTGGTGGCGACGCGACGGCGATAGGCGGCGCTGGCATGCAGATCGGTCATCGCATCCATATCGGCGGACGCGGCAGCAATGGCTTCAGCGACCGCGGCCGGTGCAAGCCCGGTGCCGACGAGAGCGGACATATCCAGCCGCAACGGCCGGTCGCCGACGCCGCCGACGCCGAGCGCAACCTCAACGCAGCGGTCGTCATCGTCGAGCGCGACCTGGGCTGCGGCGGCGACGAACGCAAAATCCGAGCGCCGGGCGCTGATCTCGAAGAATCCGGTGCCGATCCGCCGCTGCGGCCAGACCGGGAAGCGGACCGCGCGCACGCAATCGCCCTGACCGATCGAGGTCAGCATCGGTCCGATGAAGAAATCATCCGCGGGCATCGATGCCGGCCCGCTGGTAGTGGCCAGCATGATCTCGGCGCCGAGCGTCACCGCGACCAGCGGAATTTCCGCCGACGGATCGGCGTTGGCGATCGAGCCGCCAATGGTGCCGCGGTTGCGGGTCGGCGGATGTCCGACCCAGGGCAGCGCCCGCGCCAGCAGCGGCACTGAGCCGCGGATCACGGCATCGCGCTCGGCCTGCGCCTGTCGGGTGGTGGCGCCGACTATTACCACGCCCTCCTGCGCACGGATCCCGGCGAGTTCCGGCAATCGCATGATGTCGATCAGTTTGGCCGGGCGGGCGAGGCGCATCGCGAGCATCGGCACCAGCGTCTGCCCGCCGGCGATCAGCCGCGCGTCCTCGTCGCCAGCCAGCAGCTCGCAGGCCTCGGCCAGCGAACCCGGCCTGACGTAATCGAAGGGTGCGGGTTTCATGGTGACGGCTAGCCGAGCGGCAAACCGGGAATGGCCGGCGACAACAACGAAACCGTCTGGCTTTTCAACAGTGGCCCCTCGGTTTCGCTGGTCGCCTTCAGCGCCGCCCATTCCGGATCGGCGGCGAACGATGCCCAGGCCTTGCTGCGCGCGGCCTCGTCGGCAAAACGCGTCATGTAGGTCAGGCGGCCGTCTTCGACCGGTGCGGTGAACGCGCCGAGCAGCTCGATGCCGTGACGGGGAAAGAATGTGCTGGCCACGTGATCGCAAAAGCGGCGACGCATGGCGTCGGCGCGGCCCTCTGCGGCTTCATAGACCCGGATTTCGTAGATCAAAAGGCGCTCCCATTTTCACCGGCAGCTTGTGCGCACCCGCCGCCTTGGCTTGGACGATAGAAGGCTGGCGCCAAAATTGTCAAACATAAACTGAGGCAATGTGGCGAATGACGAACGATTGATCTGGTTCAATCGAACGAATGGAGTGGTGTGGATCGGAATAGATAACATTCAAAAACAATGGTTTGCGGCTAGCGACCATCTGCGGTGCCGGGTAATTTTAGCAAAACGGTCAATGCCCGGATAGGACATTGCAACAATTCAAAAATTGTACTAGTCAAAAACTGCGAATGGCAGGCTTTGCCGATGCGGGCCACGGAAAACGACAAATGACCGACTGGGTACCGACGCTGGCTGCGATCCAGGGCCCACGCTATCTCGCTTTCGTGCTGGCGCTGCAGGCCGATATCGACTCGGGCGAAGTCAAGCCCGGAATGCGGTTGTTGCCCCAGCGCGACATGGCGCAGCGGCTCAAGCTCAGCGTCGGGACGATCTCGAAAGCTTACGCCGAGGCCGAGCAGCGCGGCCTGATCTCGGGAGAGGTCGGACGCGGTACCTTCGTGCAACGGCGGCGGCCCGAGCCGCGCGGCCTCGGCCCCTCCGAGACGACAATCAATCTGGCGCTGAATGTGCCGCCCTATACCGGCGAGGACGACGTCATTGCCTCGGTGCTGGCCGAGATCGTCGCCGACGGCGAGATGTCGAACCTGCTCGGATATCTGCCGCATCAGGGCCTGCGCCGGCATCGCGAGGCGATGGTGGTCTGGCTCACCTCGCTCGGCGTCACCGCCGATGCCGACCACCTCTTCATCACCCATGGCGGCCAGCACGCGCTGTCGATCGCGCTTGGCATGGTGGCGCAGCCGGGCGACATGGTGCTGACAGAAAGCTACACCTATTCCGGCATGCTCGCGCTCTCGGCGCAATCGGGCTATCGGCTGCACGGCGTCGCCACCGACGCCGCCGGGTTGATTCCGGAAAGCCTCGATCGCGCCTTTGCCGAGACCGGGGCACGGGTGCTCTATTGCATGCCGACGCTGCAGACGCCGACCGGCTCGGTGATGCCGCCGGAACGGCGCAAGACCATCGCCGGGATCGTCCGCAGGCACGACGCCTATCTGCTGGAGGACGACGCCTACGGGTATCTGCTGTCGCCGCCGCTGCCGCCGTTGTCGCAGCTGATTCCCGAGCGCAGTTTCTACATCGTGAGTTTCGCCAAATGCCTGGCGCCAGGTCTGCGCATTGCCGCGATGATCGCGCCGGAAGCGTTTCGCGATCGTTCGATCAACGCGCTGCGCGCCACGGGCTGGATGGCGGTGCCGGTGATGGCCGAGGTAGTGGCCAGACTGGTCCATAACGGCGGACTGGCCCGTCAGGCCCGGCTGAAACGCGACAAGGCCGCGGCGCGCGCCGCCATCGTGCGACGCATCCTGCAGGCGTGGCTGCCCGCCGCCACGACCGCGCCCGGCTTCCACATCTGGCTGCCATTGCCGGCCGGCCGCACCCTGGCCGCATTGATCGCGCAGGCGGCGCAGGCCGGCATTACGCTGGCCCCGCCGGGCACGCTGCAGCGGATGGAACGTGAAACCCTCGGTGTCCGGCTTTGCCTGGGCGCGCCCGCCACCGAAGCGGATCTCGAGCGCGCGCTGGTCGAAATCCGGCGCATCCTGGAAATGGCCGAAGCGATCTCTTTCGTCTGAGCCAACGCCCGCAAGAGTATCGGAGACCAAGTCATGTACAAAGCCGTCACAGCGCTGGTTGCCGTTGCTACCCTGGCCCTGGCACCGGCCGCCCGCGCCGGCGAATGGCCGAGCCGGCCCCTCACCATGATCAATCCCTTCGCGGCCGGCGGACCCAACGACGTGGTGGCGCGGCTGTTCGCCCAGCGCATGGCCGAGATCCTGGGCCAGCCGGTCATCGTCGAAAATGTCGGCGGTGCCGGCGGCATGACCGGCGCCGACCGGGTCGCGAAGGCCGACCCCGACGGCTACACGTTTCTGCTCGGATCGGTTGGAACGCAGGCACAGAACCAGAGCCTGTTCGAGAAGCCCGCCTACAATTCGACCACCGATTTCGCCGCCGTCGCGCTGATGCTCGAAGCCCCATTGGTGCTGATCGCGCGCAAGGATTTTCCCGCCGCCGACATGAAGGAATTCGTGAGCTATGCCAGGGCCAATGGCGCGAAGATGCAATACGCTTCCGCGGGCACCGGCTCGGCAATCCATCTTGGCTGCGCGCTGATGAACATGGTGGCCGGGCTCGACGTCGTCCACATTCCCTACCGCGGCGCCAACCCGGCGATGCAGGACCTGATCAGCGGCCGGGTCGATTATCTCTGCGACATCATCACGTCAGCCAAGGCGCAGATCGATGCCGGCACGGTGAAAGCGATCGCCATCCTGACCAAGGCGCGATCGCCCGCGCTGCCTGACGTCCCCACTGCGATCGAGCAGGGCTTTGCGGTGGAAGCCTATACCTGGAACGCGTTCTTCCTGCCCAAGGGGACGCCCGCGGCCATCGTCAACAAGCTGCATGACGCCACCGTCGAGGCAATGAGGACCCCGGCGGTGCGGGAGAAACTCGAAACTGCGGGCCTGCAACTCGTCTCCGATGATCGCACCACGCCGGACTATCTGGCCAAATTCGTGCAGAGCGAGATCATCAAATGGGCAGCCCCGATCAAAGCCGGCGGCATCCGCGTCGATTAGCATCGGCGCCGCCTTCCCTTTTCCGGAATTAACGCCAGCCGACAGGTGAAATTTTCGTAAGGCCCAAGCGCTGCGCGCTTGGCCGACAGCGCACATCCGCGCAAAAGCCGCTGGAATCACGCACAAAAAAAGCACACCTGCGGGGCACCGCCGTCGCGGCACCTCGCCGTCGGCTGCTGGAACCCATTGGTCCGAAGAGGGTTTGTGAAAAGGCACCGTAACGCGACCCGGATCGACGATCGGGGTCGGCGGTTTTACCCAGCATTCGGCGCGAGGATATCGATGCGCGGCACATGCATCTTGGCGGCAATCTTGTGGTCTGCAAGTATTGCCGGGGCCTGCGCGCAGACAGGCCAGACGCCAGGCATGGGCACCACCTCGCCGCTGGGAACCGCGCCCTCGCCATCCTCCGCTTCCTCCTCTTCGATCGGCAGCGGAATCCCGCTCGGCGCGACCGAACTCATTCCGCCGGGATTGAGCCCGCTGCAGATGCCGTGCCCGAATACGACCTCCAACGCTGCGTTCGACGGCGGTGGCTCGACCGCTTCTTCTGCTTGCTCGAATGCGAGCAGTTCCTCCCAGGCGTCGACGGGAGCCAGTTCGGACAGCTCGATCTCGGGAGTGACGACGGGATCGGCAAGCGGCTCCGGCATTCCGTTGGGCGCCACCGATCTTGGGACGCCGGGCGAGAGCCAGGCCATCACTGTCCCCGGCACGTCGGTCGCACCTTGTCCATTGGCGACCTCTTCGGCGCTGGGGACATCGACGAACTCCGGTTCCAACGGGATCGCTTCTGCGGGCGGTTGCTAGGCCATCTCCAAAAAGGTTCACCAGCCCATGCGCAAGGGTCCTGTGGTTTTAACGGCTGTCGTGCTGATCGGAATCGCCGCGGCCGGCTTGGCCTGGTGGCGCCAGTCGAAGGCGGAGCCCACCAGGGAGGCCGCGCCGCCGCCAACGCCCGTCGTGGCCGCGCAGGTCGCCGCGCATCCGGTGCCGATCTACCTGCGCGGGGTCGGGACCGTGATCGCGTTCAACAACGTCGTCCTGCGTAGCCAGATCACCGGTCCGCTGATCAAGGTGAGCTTCGTGCAGGGGCAGACCGTGCACAAGGGCGACGTTCTCGCCGAAATCGACCCCCGCCCCTACCAGGCCCAGCTCGATCAGGCGATCGCAAACCGGGATCGCGACCAGGCTCAGCTGCTCAACGCCGAAGCCAACCTCGACCGCTATGTGCCGCTTCAGGCCAAGGGCTTTGCCACCGGCCAGCTGGTCGATACCCAGAAGGCGCAAGTGGCCCAACTGCAGGCCAGCGTGAAGAGCGATCAGGCGGTGATCGAGAATGCGCAGGTCAATCTCGGCTACACCAGGCTGACGGCCCCGATCGACGGCGTCACCGGGATCCGGCAGATCGACGAGGGCAACATCATCCATCCGACCGACGCCAACGGACTGGTCGATCTGACCCAGATCCAGCCGATCTCGCTGATCTTCACCTTGCCGCAGACCACTTTCCCCGAAATCCAGCAACAGATGGCCAAGGGGCCGGTCAAGGTCTTCGCCTACAGCCAGGACGACAAGACCATGCTTGACGAAGGCGACCTGCTTGTGATCGACAACCAGATCAACCAGACGACGGGCACCATCCGCTTGCGCGCCACCTTCCCCAATGCGCGGCGCCTGCTCTGGCCCGGCGAGTTGGTGAATGCGCGGCTGCTGCTCAGGACCGAGCCCGACGGGCTGACCATCGCGGCAGGGGCCGTGCAACAGGGCCCGCAGGGATCCTATGTCTATGTCGTGATGCCTGATCAGGCGGTGCAGGTGCGCCCGGTCAAGATCGCGCAGATCAGCGAAGGCCAGGCGCTGATCGATTCCGGCCTGAAGGCCGGGGAGACGGTCGTGGTCGATGGCCAGTACCGGCTGCAGCCCGGCACCCATGTCAGGTTCCTGCACGGCAAGGCCGCCCAAGAGGCCAACATGCAGAGCGCGGTCCAGCAGGCCATCCCGTGAACATTTCCGCGCCCTTCATCGAGCGGCCGGTCGCAACCTCGCTGTTGATGATCGGCCTGCTGTTGTGCGGCCTGGTGACCTACCGCCTGATGCCTGTCGCGGCGCTGCCCAATGTCGATTATCCGACCATTCAGATCAGCGCCCAGTTGCCCGGCGCCGATCCCCAGACCATGGCATCCTCGGTCGCGACGCCGCTGGAACAGCAGTTGAGCCAGATACCCGGGCTGGCGCAGCTCACCTCATCCAGCGCGCTGGGGTTCGTGCAGCTGACCGTTCAGTTCGAACTCAGCCGCACGGTGGACAGCGCCGCGGTCGACGTGCTGGCCGCGATCAACGCCGCAAGCCCGTACTTGCCGACCAACATGCCGTATCCGCCGACGATCCGGAAGGTGAATCCGGCAGACACCCCGATCATCCTTCTCGCCCTGACCTCGGATACCCTGCCGCTGACCACGGTCGATGCCTATGCGGAAAACATCCTGTTGCCGAAGATCTCGCAGATCGCCGGTGTGGGCCAGGTCGGCATCGGCGGGCAGCAGAAGCCGGCGATCCGGATCCAGGTCAATCCGCAGGCGCTGGCGTCGCGCGGCCTCAGCCTGGAGGACGTCCGAACGGTGCTCACCGGTGCCAATGTCGATTTGCCGAAGGGGACCCTGAACAGCCCGCGGCAGACCTTCACGCTCAACACCAACGACCAGCTCCTGAAGCCGGAGGCGTATGACAATCTGATCATCGCCTATCGCAACGGCGCGCCGGTGCGGATTCGCGATATCGGAAAGGCGATCGAGGCCCCGGAAAACAATCTGCTGGCCGGCTGGCACGACAAGCAGCGCGCCATCATTCTCGCCATCCTGCGCGTGCCCGGCGCCAACGTGATCGCGACCGTCGACAACATCAAGGCGCTGCTGCCGCAGCTCGAGGCCTCGATTCCTCCGGCGATCAAGGTATCGATCGCGTCCGACCGGACCACGACGATCCGCGCGTCGGTCGCCGATGTCCGCTTCACCCTGATCCTCACCATCGCGCTGGTGGTGATGGTGATCTTCGTCTTCCTGCGCGATTTCTGGGCCACCGTGATCCCCGCCGTCACCGTGCCGCTGTCGCTGATCGGCACCTTCGCGGTGCTCTACGAATTCGGCTACAGCCTCGACAACCTGTCGCTGATGGCGCTGACGATCGCCGTCGGCTTCGTCGTCGACGACGCCGTGGTGGTGATCGAGAATATCGTCCGCCATCTCGAGCAGGGCATGGCCCCGATGGAAGCCGCGCTGAAGGGCTCGCGGGAAATCGGCTTCACCATCGTCTCCATCACGCTGTCGCTGATCGCGGTTTTCATTCCGGTCTTCTTCATGAGCGGCTTTGTCGGCAAGATGTTTCGCGAATTCGCCGTCGCGGTCAGCGTCTCGCTGGTGCTGTCGCTGATCATCTCGCTCACTTTGACGCCGATGATGTGCGCGCGCCTGCTCAACGACAACCGCAGGGTCAGGCACGGCCGGCTCTATCGGCTGTCCGAGCGCGGCTTCGACGCCTTGCTGGGCTTTTACGAACGCACCCTCAAATTCGCGCTTTTCCACCGCTTTGCGACGCTGATGGTGATGTTCGGAACCATCCTGCTCACCGGCTATCTGTATTATGTCATCCCGAAGGGCTTTTTCCCGCTGCAGGATACCGGCATGCTGTTCGGCATCGCCGAGGCTGCGCAGGACATTTCATTTGACGCGATGGTCCAGCGCCAACAGGCCCTGATGGACGTCGTGCTGAAGGATCCGGCGGTTCAATCCGTCAGCGACTTCATGGGGCCCGGCGGCTCGACTCCCACCCTCAACCAGGGACGCGGGTTCGTGGTCCTGAAGCCGCTCAGCCAGCGCAACGTCAGCGCCGAGCAGGTGATCGAGCGGCTGCGGCCGCAACTGGCGAAGATCCAGGGTGCCAAGCTCTATCTGCAGCCGGCGCAGGACATCACGATCGGCGCCCGCATCGCCAAGACGCAGTACCAGTACACGCTGTACGACGCGGATTCCAGGGAGCTCGAACACTGGACGGCGATCTTCCTGGACAAGCTCCGGAGCATGCCGGAGATCACCGACGTGGCGACCGACCAGGAAAATGCCGGGCCGATGCTCAACGTCACGACCAACCGGGAGGTGGCGTCGAGCTTCGGCATCCTGCCCTCCACGATCGACAACACCCTCGATGACGCGTTCGGCCAGCGCATCGTCTCCACCATGTACACCGAGCTGAACCAGTATCACGTGATCCTCGAGGTCGCGCCGCAGTTTCAGTACGGCCCGGAGGCGCTCAAGGACATCTACGTCAGCTCCTCCACCAACCAGCAGGTTCCGCTGAGCACCCTGGTCAAGAGCAACATCCAGCCGGCGCCGATCGTGATCAATCACCAGGGCATGTTCCCCTCGGCGACGATCTCGTTCAACCTGAAGCCGAACGTCTCGCTCGGGAGTGCCGTCGATGCCATCCGCCGCTTCGAGCAGCAGAGCGGCAAGCCGGCCTCGGTCGCCACCAGCTTTCAGGGCAATGCGCAGGCGTTCCAGGCCTCGCTCGCCAGCACGCCGATCCTGATCGCGGCATCGCTGGTGGTGATCTACATCATACTGGGCGTGCTCTATGAGAGCACGATCCATCCGATCACCATCCTGTCGACCTTGCCGTCGGCGGGCATCGGCGCGCTCCTGCTGCTGATGGCGGTCCACCTGGATCTCAGCGTCATCGCCATCATCGGCATCATCCTGCTGATCGGCATCGTCAAGAAGAACGGCATCATGCTGGTCGATTTCGCGCTGCAGGCCGAGCGGGAGGAAAAGCTCGACCCGGAGGAGTCGATCTACCGTGCCGCCACGCTGCGGTTCCGGCCGATCCTGATGACGACGATGGCGGCGCTGCTGGGCGGGGTGCCGCTGATGCTGGGCACCGGCAACGGCGCCGAGCTGCGCCAGCCGCTCGGCTACACCATCGTCGGCGGCTTGATGGTTTCACAACTCCTCACTTTGTACACGACGCCGGTGGTCTATCTCTATCTGGACAGGATGGCAGCCGCGCTGAGGCGGCGGCGTCACCGCTCAAGCCAGCCGGAGACCGCCGGGCAAGCCAACAGCCAGCAGGCTTGATCCGGTCGGACTTGCCGTTCCGACGAGGCTTGCCGGTAAACTCGATCGGCGATCTGAGCCGGCACCGGTTCGGCTGCCCCAAATCTGCCTACCGCCCGGTGAAAAGCTGGTCCATCCCGGCTTCCGCTCCGGCTGCTTCAAACCCTCGCCGCCGCGCTTTGCGGCCGCGGCGGCCGCCGCTGCATCGGCAGCGGGAAAGGGCGATGCGGCCGGCAGGAATGTGACCTGGTTCATAGGAGCCGGACGCCGGCCCGGCCACTATCGCAACACCGCCGCGTCGTCGAGGTCAATTTTCGGAGATCACCCAATGGCTGCCATCGCAACAGTGCTTTCCCCGGCTGCCGGACTTCAGGTCGATGTCGAAATCCTCAGAACCGTGGCGATGTTTTGCGGTGTCGGCCTGACGCTGTCACTGCTGCTGGCATCCTGCGGACTGGACGTCAGTCCGGGCTTTTTTTGAAATTCGTTCGGGGGTTTTTGTCATGAAGTCATTATGGCACGTCGGCCTGGTTGCAGCCTGCCTGCTCAGCGGGGCAAGCTTCGCGCAAAAGCTGGTCGACCCCAATGCGGTCGCGCCCGAGTATCGCGAGGCCGCGGAGAAGCGCCGTGCCGAGCAGATCAGGCAGCGCGAATGCGCCCACAAGGCCGATCTTGCCAAGGTCTTGCCGAGGGACCGAACGGCTTTCCTGACGCGATGCCTGGCGGACGACCAGGCAAACCCGACCACGGCCGCCGCACATCCGTAAGGCGGCGTAATTATCGCCGGCTTGGAGATCGCTTGCCAAGGCGCCGCGCGATGCAGAAACTTGCTGTATCAAGCAACGCATCAACGCCCCCTCGGGAGCCCGGCGAAATGAAACGCATCAGCGCTACCGCCCTTATGCTGCTGGCCTCGGTCCGGTTCGCCGCCGCCACAGAACCGGCCAAGCCGCCGCCCTATGCGCCGGGCCTCGGCGAATTCATGACCGCGACGCAGCTTCGCCATGCCAAGCTCTGGTTCGCAGGCAAGGAGAACAACTGGGACCTTGCCGCCTATGAGATCGACGAGATCGCGGAAGGCCTCGCCGACGCCGAACAGCAGTTTCCGACCCACGACGGCATTCCGGTCGCCGACATGATCAAGGCGGTGATCGATCCGGCGGTCGCGGAGCTCAGGAAGGCGGTCGAAGCCCGCAGCAGCGCGAAATTCACCGCCGCCTTCGACAATCTGACCGCCGCCTGCAATGCCTGCCACGCCGGCGCCAGCAAGCCGTTCATTCGCATCCAGCGTCCGACCTCGCCGCCGCTGAGCAATCAGGATTTTGCGCCGGAAAAATAACGGATCAAATTGATCCGCAGCCCATGGCTGCTTTCCCGATCGATGAGCCGAACCTCGCGGACGAGGAGCGCATGCAGCATCGTCAGCATGCCTCCCGAGATGCGCTCGTGACCCAGCTCACAGCAGCCATCGGAGACGTCGGCACTGACTGGAAAAGAGCATCCTCTTTTGTGTTCGCGCCCCGCCGGGATATTTACGCCGGTGACAAATCAGGCGGCGATCGGTCGGAAAAACATCTCGGCGCCTCGATGCTCACCGACCTCGCTGTCGATACCGATGCCGGGAGGCCGTCAGGCCACGGCAACAAAGGCGGCAGCGCATCCCGGGTCATCGGATTCTGCGCCGCCAGCGCGACCGGCTCGGAGCCTGCGCAAGCCGGCTAGCGAACGATCCGCAGCCTGCTCGCGGGCGCGCGCTGATCCCAGCGTTCGCTGATTCTTCGCCGCTCGTAGTCGGCGAGCCAGGCGTCGGACTTGCGCGCGATCCAGTCGCTGGTTTCGGATTCGTCGCGAAACGTTCCCACCTCTTCGCTGCGTCCGTCGGGGAAACGAACGTCGACATACCAGGCACCATCGTCCGCGAGTTGGCTGGGAGCGAGCGTCGGAGGCCGGCGTCCGGCCCCGTTCGACGCCGCTGCACCCTGGCGATTCCGCATCATGAGACTCCCAGGAATTCAGGCGCTGACTTGATTATCAAATAAGCATTTTAGGGTAAACATTGTTCACATAAAGGCATTTATTTGAGCATTATGCAATAAAATTAGACTAATTCGCGCGGAGAACATCTCGTTGCCACACCGATTGCTTGTGTCATTGAAGCAAGGCTCGGTGGGCGAGAGCGTTGGCCGATCTCCTACGGGAACGGCGCCGAAGTTTCATCCGACTGCAGGATGTCCATGATGGCGCGGCCGGCCGCCGCGGTGCCGAGATCGCCGCCGACATCCTGGGTGGCACGCCCCTCGCGCATCGCCACCGCGACGGCATCCTCGATCGCTCGCGCCGCGGACTGGTATCTTGCAGCACCCGTGCGCTCGCCGTGCCAGGCCAGCAGCAGCGCCGCCGACAGGATCAGCGAGATCGGATTGGCGAGGTCGCGGCCGGCGATGTCGGGCGCCGAGCCGTGCGCGGCCTGGGCCATGGCGTAGTCGGCCCCGACATTGAGCGAGCCGCCGAGGCCGAGGCTACCCGACAGCTCCGCGGTCAGGTCCGACAGGATGTCGCCGAACATATTGGTGGTGACGATGACGTCGAAGCGCTCCGGCTGGCGCACCACATGCGCCATCATGGCGTCGACCAGGATATCGTCGACGGCAAGGCCGGGATAAGCGCGCGCGGTCTCGCGGCAGACATCCAGGAACAGGCCGTCGCCGATCTTCAGCACATTGGCCTTGTGCACGATGGTGAGCTGCCGGCGCCGCCGCATCGCCAGCCTGCAGGCAGCCTCGGCGATCCGCGCGCAGCAGCCTCGGGTGATGCGGCGCAGCGAGACCACGACATCCGGCGTCACCAGAAGTTCGCCATTGCCCTGCTCCATGTTGCGGTCGGCATAAAACCCTTCTGTGTTTTCCCGCACCACCACCAGGTCGAAGTCGCCGAACCGGTTGCGCAGGCCCGGATAGGTTCGGGCCGGCCGCAGATTGGCGAACAGGTCGAGATTTTTGCGGAAATATCTCGATGGGTTGATTTCGCCGGCCGCCTCGTCCTTGAAATCGAAGGTCGCGGTCGGCCCGAGGATCAGCCCGTCGGCCGCACGCACGGTTTCCAGAAGCCCGGGCCGAACCGTGGCGCCGAACTCGCGCAGGCCGGCGTGCCCCACCGCGTGCTGTTCCAGCTCGACATCGAGCTGGAAACGTTCCGAAGCCACGCGCAGCACGTCCGACGTCGCCGCCGCGATCTCCGGCCCGATGCCGTCTCCCGGCAGAACCACGATGCGCATCAGGATTTTTCCCTTGAAGGCAAAGCAAAAACAACGCCGGGCGATCAACCCACCGGCGGCGCACGCTAACAGCATGATCCAGGGTCTATCAATCCGGCACCGCATGCCGCGCTTCGGGTAATCGTTGACGCCGCTGTTGCAAGCCGAGACGCGGTAACCGCCAAGGCAGCAACGCCCGGCGCTTCGGGTCAGGCCGCTTTGCGACCGGTCATGAAATCCCTGATCGCTTGCCGAGCGATTTCCGTCAACTCAAAGCGCAACGAAACCCCGGTCGGGTCCTTTGCTACGACAAAGCCGGCGAGCTTTGTCGGAAAGCCGTCAATCGCCAGGCTTAGTGCCGCGTCTACGCCGATCTCAGCCTCCAGACTACCCAGTCGCGCCCCGCCTTCAGACAGGTCAAGCACGACAATCCGGTGCGAGATGCCCTGCAACTCCAGCGTTCCGGGCTGGTTCATCTCTTTGCGCTCGGACATCCGGCGATTGACGTCTGCCGTCGAAGTACGAATGACGCGGACCAGCACCGAGCGAAGACTATCGACCTTGCCCGCGATGTCGGAAGATCCATCGCGAATTTCGGAGGCGCGACGGCTGGTCTCGACGGCTTCGGTCGATACGACCACAATCTGGGCCGCGACCTCGCGCGCCGCCTGCGACGTCTGCTCGACGGTCCGGGCAATTTCACCCGTAACGGCGCTTTGTTCCGCGACCGCCGACGAAATCATCGATGACACGGATTCCACTTTCCGGATAACTTCCCCGATGGCGCTGATGGAGCCGACCAACTCTTCCGTCGCCTGCTGGATTTCCAGGATCTGTTGCGCGATTTCGTTGGTTGCGCTGGCCGTCTGCTCCGCCAGGGACTTTACTTCGGCGGCAACCACCGCAAACCCCCGGCCGGCCGGTCCGGCACGTGCGGCTTCGATCGTCGCGTTGAGCGCCAAAAGGTTGGTCTGATTGGCTATTTCGCTGATAAGATTTGTAACCGCACCGACTTTGCTGGCTGCGTCCGACAATTTTCCGATCGTCGACTGGGCTTTGCTCGAGGCGGCAACCGCTTCCACCGTCAACGCCCTGGATGCACTTACCTGAGAGGCTACCTCGGTAATCGATCTGCTCAGCTCGGTTGACGCCGCGGACATGATTTCGGCATTCAACACCGCTTCTTCCGCGGCCGTGGCGACATTGGTGCTGTTGGTGCCAAGTATCACGGCGCCGTCGTTCATTTGAGCGGCATTCCTGGCCATGCGCTCCGTTCTCGCAGCAATCTGGCCGACCGCCGCCGCCGTTTCGCGTTCGACCGTCTCTGCCATGTTACGCAAGGCCAGCAAGCGCTCGCGCTGCGCCTTCTCCTGGGCGAGGAGATGCTCCCCTTCAAGGCGGCCCTTCTCGATCGCGGTTTCCCTGAATATCTTGATGGCGGCGGCCATTTCGCCGATCTCGTCGCCACGCGCGGCGGCAGCGAGATCCACCGTGGTGTCGCCGCTTGCCAGCCGTGTTGCGTCGGCAACAAGTTGGCGGATCGGCCGTGTGATCCAGCGCACGACCAGCGTCGCGACCAGCAGCATGACGATGGCCAGGCCGCCGAGGATCAGGATGTAGGCGTTCCTGATCGTGGCATTGGTCACCTCCTGCGCGTCTTCCGAGGCCTTGTCGTTTATTTTCAGGATCTGGTTGGTGAGGCTCGCGATCTCGTCCATCAATTCGTTGAGGGTCGGATCGCATGTCTCATGCATGTGGGTCGCGGCGCGGTTTTTGTCTTCCACCCTGGCGGAGTTCGCCAGATTGATCGTATCGGCGCAAGCCCCGCTCAGGGCGAGGTTGACCTTGGCGCCAATTTGCCTGATCTCGGCCGCTTTCGACGGCATGGCTGCGACCGCGATTTTTATCTGCTTGTTGAAAAATTCGGTAAATCTAGAACAAATCATGAACAGATTTGCGAAAAAAGTCAAGGCCGATCTTCGCGGGGCGGCCGAACAGAGCCAACCATCCTGATTTTACACCGGAATTTTCTGAAGCCGCGACGGCAATCGGCCGCCCCTCTCCTGCAGGCGGGGCCCCGAACCCGGCTTTCGCTTCGGCCATCCCGGCGCCGCCGCCAAAATATCGAAAACAACCCCATGCAAAGTAGCCGAATACCGCCGGCAGGGATGCCTTGACCGATCCCGCCGGACATTTTGACATGTCGGGCAAATCAGCTGCATCTGTTGATGATCGCGGCATGGGTTTGCGCCAGCGATCCGCGGGGCGGATTGAAGCCGCCCCTGCGCGGCGTAGCTGCTACGGCGAAGACGGAGGCGCAATCCGCCGTCCGGCGACACGATGGATCGTCCATCCCCCAAAAATCGACAAATCCTGACGCGTCATTCGCTGAGATGCCGGGTTACGGCTTTTCGCCTTCACCACCGCGGCTACCCGGGCCTGTCGCCGCACACCCATCCCGTACGGAGCTCTTCTTCGGCGGATCGCATTATTCCCGCGACACTTTTGAGCTCGATCAATGTGGCCGGGGGTGACCGGCCATTTAGATCAAGTTTGGAGCGAGCCTCGATCCGGAAACGACAGAGGCGCCTGGAAAGCCTTTCAATGCCGTTGAAGAGCATAGCTGTCTTCGTCGACCCCTCGCCGGCAGGTCTGGCGCGTACCTCCTATGCGGTCAGGATGGCGCTGCGCCATGGCGCCCACCTGATCGGGATTTTCGCGGTGCCACCGGTTTCGGGCAGCCCCGCAGAATCGTTCGTTCGCGGGCAGCAGGCTGTTCGGCAGGTCATCGCCAATACCCGCTCGATCGAGACCGCCGCGATAGAAGCCGCGAGGCGGGATTTCTCGGCGGGCTGCGCACGCGAAGGCATCAGCTTCGAGTTCCGCTTTTTCCACCAAGGCACCATCGACGACAGCGCCAGGCTGAATTCCCTGCATGCCGATCTGGTGATCGTCGGGGGTCCTCGGGCCGGTGGATTGCCCCGCGAGTGGTCGGCCGAAGAGCTTCTGCTCGCCACCGGCGTCCCCTTCCTCATCGTGCCGGAGAACTGGTCCGGATGCTGGCCCGAGCGCGTCGTCGTCGCCTGGAATGCCAGCCGCGAGGCGCGGCGCGCGATCACGGATGCGCTTCCGTTTCTCGTCGGCGCCGAGACCGTTACCATCCTGGTGGTCGATCCGCAGAAAAATCCGCGACACGGCGAGGAGCCCGGTGCCGATGTGGCGCACTACCTGACACGTCACGGCGCCAGGGTCGTCGTCGAACCGGTGCAGTCGCGCGGCGAGGCCATCGCCGATGTCATTTTGGCCTATGCCCGACGCCACGCCACCGACCTCATCGTTGTCGGCGCCTACAGCCATGCGCGAACGACGCAGATGATATTTGGCGGCGTGACCCGGTCGCTGCTGCGCGACGCCGCCGTTCCGCTGCTGATTGCGCACTAAGTCAGCGACTGCCTGCTGACGCACAGGGTTGCGACATGACACTTGCCGTCAGAGTCGCAACCAGGCGGACCTTCGTGTGGAGGTCCGATCCCGCAATCCCCGGCCGGCCGCACCTTGCAGCGGGAATCTCGTCACGCCGGGACCTGGGCGTCTTCGGCTAAAGCAGCTGCAGGATGATGGCGGCGAACATGCGCGGCCGCGCGGATCCCGGTCGGACCCGGCCGCCACAGGCAAGATGCGCGGACAACTGCATTCCCGGGCTCGCCCGGCCGTGCTAGACGTCATCGCCGCGCAAACACGATCCGAACCTGATGATGACAGCCCCTTACGTGCCGCAGATCGACCTCTATCGCCAATGGCTCAAGGACGAGAGGGGCCTTGGCTTTGCGAGCTTCGAGGATATGCGGCAATGGTCGGTTCGCGATCTCGAGGCCTTCTGGCGCAGTATCTGGGACTACTATGACCTGCAATCCCCGACGTCGTTCGAGGCTGTGCTCGCCGAGCGCAGGATGCCCGGCGCGGTGTGGTTTCCCGGCGCGTCGGTCAACTACGCGCGGCAGGTGTTTCGGCATGTCGAGGCGGCCCATGCCGCGGGCCTGCCTGCGATCGTCAGCGCTGGCGAGAGCGGGCAGCTCGCGGAAACGAGTTGGCCGGAACTGAGGCGGAAGGCCGCCGCCCTGGCGCTCCACCTGCGCCACCAGGGCGTGAAGCCCGGCGACCGTGTCGCCGCCTACCTGCCCAACATCCCCGAGACCATCATCGCCTTCCTGGCCGCCGCGAGCATCGGCGCGATCTGGAGCGTCTGCGCCCCCGACATGGCGGCGCCCGCCGTGATCGACCGCTTCAAGCAGATCGAGCCCAAGGTGCTGATCGTCTGCGACGCCGTCAGCTATGCCGGCAGGCGGCATGACCGCCGCAGTGTCGTCGACGAACTCCGGCAGTCCTTGCCGACGGTCGAGCACGTCGTTCTTCACAGCGACGGCGCGGCCGCGACGGCCATGCCGGACGTCCTGCTCTCGGATATTCTCGCCAGCACCGGCGCCGAGATCGACGCGTTCGAACCGGACTGGCTTGGCTTCGATCATCCGCTCTGGATCGTCTATTCCAGCGGCACCACGGGCCTGCCCAAACCCATCGTGCATGGCCATGGCGGCATCATCATCGTGGCGCTGGCGCTGCTCGGTCTGCACAACGACATCGGCTGCTCGTACCACGCCAATTCCTTCGGCGAGCGCTACCATTGGTACAGCTCGACCGGCTGGATCATGTGGAACAGCCAGGTGGGCGGCCTTTTGAGCGGCACCACATGCTGCATCTTCGACGGCAGTCCGGCGGGTCCGAAGGACAAGCCCGACTGGAGCACGCTGTGGCGCTTCGTCGCCCGATCGAAGTCGACCTTTTTCGGCGCCGGCGCAGCGTTCTTCGCAAGCTGCGCCAAGGCCGAGGTCGATCTTGCGGCTGCCGGCGACCTCTCACGGCTTCGCTGCCTCGGCTCGACCGGCTCTCCGCTGAGCGCCGATACGCAGACCTGGTTCAATCGGCGTTTTGCCGCGCTCTCGAACATCAACGGCGCCAAGGCGCAGGCCGACATCTGGTGGGCCAACATCTCCGGAGGCACCGATTTCGCCGGTGCCTTCATCGGCGGCAACCGCGAATTGCCGCAGACGCCCGGGGCGATGCAGTGCCGCCTGCTCGGCGCGGCGGTGGAGGCCTTCAACGACCACGGCAAGGCCGTCATCGGCGAGGTCGGCGAACTGGTCTGTACCGAGCCGATGCCGTCGATGCCGCTGTATTTCTGGAACGACCCGGGCGGGGTGCGCTATCGCGGCAGCTATTTCGAGACATTCGCCGACAATTTCGACGGCAGCGGACGCGGGCCGGTGTGGCGGCACGGCGACTGGCTCAAGGTCAATCCCGACGGCTCCTGCGTGATCTATGGCCGCAGCGACGCAACCATCAATCGCCACGGTCTGCGCATGGGCACCAGCGAGCTCTACTCGGCCATGGAAGCCTTGCCGGAGGTGCTCGATTCCCTCGTCGTCGATCTCGAATATCTGGGGCGCGACAGCTATATGCCGCTGTTCGTGGTGCTGCGCGAAGGTGCCACGCTCGATGCCGCCATGAAGGCGAAGATCAACAAGGCGGTCGAGGCCGGCCTGTCGCGCCGCTTCCTGCCGGACGACATCTTTGCCGTCGCCGAAATTCCGCGCACGTTGTCCGGCAAGAAGCAGGAGCTGCCGATCAAGAAGCTTCTGCTCGGTCAGCCCGTCGACAAGATCATCAACCGCGAGGCGATGGCCAATCCCGGCTGCCTCGACTGGTACCTCGACTTCGCGGCACTTCATCTGAAACACACCGCCCGCCGGGCGTGACGCCGCCGTGCTCGCCGGCAAGGAGACGTATCGCGGTTGACGGACCCAAAAACAGGCTTGGGCGTCTATCGATGTCGCGGCGGGCCGGGGCGGTACCGATCGGTTGAAACTCCGCGGTCTGGTGGGGCAGCTTCCGGCGCAAAGCGGCCGTTTATCCGTTGCAGCGGGAGCAATCGCTGACTGAGAGGGCTTTCAAAAAAATGCGTTACCCGGCTGATAAGGCTTCGAGCAAAATATCATCAGACGGGTACTGTCAGACTAAAAGGTGGGAAGAATCCTTCTGTCTCCGCCATCGACCGCGTGCGCTCAAAAAACCAGCAAAATAAGGCAATACCGAAAAGGCCGGCAAAGGTTTGTGACCACCGCTGTTTACCATCTCTTGCGGTGAGCCGTGTTTCTCAGCTAAATTCGAGTCGCATTCCGTTAGCGGGCGGCGATCTAGCGTCCGGAGGGTAGGGTATCCTCAAGCTGCGACATGCATCTGACGGCGACCAAATCTCCGCCGACGAGGGTGCCCCCTGATTCAGTTGGATGCACCTGCAGATGGCCGATAGTCGGCGGCGATGAAGTGGGTGACCTTAGGCTCCACCGCAGCGCCAAACCCGCGAATGGCATCCTGAAGGACCCTATCTGCGTTGGTGACGCGATGATGTTGCCGGAGATGCTCAAGCCAAGATGCAACCATGAAGGTTTCGAGGAAGCGTCCGCTTCACGGCCGCATCCTCGAAAACGTCCCAAAAATAGGCGCCGTCCTGCCGGCGTTGCTGACCCAAATACTTGATGGCACCCAGGAACGCCTCACGCTTATCAGGGGCGATACGATACTCGACCGTGACCAATACCGGACCCCGATCGGTATCGGCTTCGATCGCCAGGAGGGGCGATGGCCAATGCATCGAAGGTGCGAGATCCACTCCAGCACCGGACTGAAGCTTCCAACGCCAGGTCAGCGCGATTCCGACAATCGCGCCCGCGGCCGCGATGAAGTGCGCCGAGGGCAGGCCGAGCGACGAGGCGAGCTGCCCCCAAAGGGCACTGCCCGCGGTCATCGCCCCGAAGAACACGGTGACGAACATGGCCAATCCACGGCCGCGCACCCAGTCGGGCAGGGACATCTGTACCGAGACGTTGAGGCTGGCCAGCACCGCGATCCACGAGAGGCCCGCGACCACGCAGGCGGCAAGGCCAATTGTGGCATAATGCGCTATGCCAAGCAGGATCAGGCTGAGCGCCGTACCAATGGTGCCGGCCGCGACGAGACGGTCGGGCCCCAAAGCAGTCTTCAGCCTCGGCAGCATAAAGGCGCCGACGACGGCACCGATCCCGATCGCGCCCAGCAAGATCCCGTAAAGTGTGGCGCCGCCCGCGATCTGATTGCGCGCGACGAGCGGGAGGAGCGCCCAATACGCGCTGGCGAAGAAAAAGAACGCTACAGCCCTTGTGAGGGTCGCGCGGAGCTTTGGATTGAACCGCGCATGTCGCAGGCCGATGACCAGGGCGCCCGTCAGTCGCTCCGAGGGAAGCCCGCTTCCTTGCGACTTTGGAGGGTGCCACCAGAGCAGTGCGCCGATCACGGCGAAATTGCTTAACGCGTTGACCCAGAACGGTGCCGCGATCCCTAATCCGCCGATGACGACGCCACCGAGCGCGGGTCCGATTGCCCGGCTGATGTTGACGCCTACGCCGTTGGTCGCCACTGCCGCTGCCAAGTCCTGCCTCGGAATGAGCAGAGGCACGATTGACTGCCATGCAGGGGCGGTGAATGCCGCGCCGGCGCCGAGGAGGAAGGTGAACAACAACAGGACCGGTGGATTGACCAGGTCGAGCCACACCAGGGCGGCGCTGAGCGCAGCGATCACGGTTAGTACAATCTCCGAGGCAATCAGGAAGCGGCGCTTGTCGACGATGTCCGCGATGGCGCCGGCGGGCAGCGCGAAGAGGAACATCGGAAGACTGCTGGCGACCTGGACCAGGGAAACGGTGAGCGGATCCGGACTGAGGCTCGTCATCAGCCATCCAGACGCGGCATTGTACATCCAGGTGCCGACATTGGCGACCACAGTCGCTATCCAGACCACGGTGAATGCCGGGTGACGAAATGCGATCCAGGGGGAGGCAGCCTGCTGCTCTGCGGGCGGCGGGCTGTGAGTTTCGTCCTGGGGCGCCATGCTGTCACTCAAACGATCGAAGCCTTTTCACCAAATGTCAGGTTACTTTCGGACCAAAACGCTCGACAAGAAAATCGATTAACAGTCGCACCTTTACCGACAGATGTCGCGTCGGCGGGTAGATCGCATAGAGAGCCAACGGAGGGGCGTGATAATCCTGCAGCACCGCGCGCAGCGTGCCCTTCTCGAGCGCGTCGCCTGTGATAAAGGTCGGAAGTAGCGCGACACCACGTCCACGGATGGCGGCATCACGCAGCACCTCAGCATTGTTCACGCAAAGTGACCATGAAGGTTGTATCCAGTGCTCCCCATCGGGACCCGTCAGCTTCCACTGATTGCCAGTCAGCAGAAATCCGTAGGTCAGAGAGACGTGATCACGGAGGTCCCGCGGATGCACAGGCGTCCCGCGGCGCGCCAGATAACCTGGCGACGCGCAGACCGCGCGGTCGATGGGCGCGATCTTGCGGGCGATCAGGCTCGAAGAACTCCAGTTCGGCGATCCGGAGAGTGACGTCGAAACCATCGTGCACCGGATCGATCAAGTCGTCGCTAAGAACGAGGTGCAGTTTTACGTCAGGGTATAATTCCATGAACTCCGCGACCGCGGGTCCCAGCCTGATGGTACCGAAAGACATCGGGGCGTTGATCCGGAGGAGCCCGCTTGGCGTAGTCTGCGCGTGGGCGACCGCCTGGTCAGCCGCGTCGAGCTCGGACAGCACGGCGAGCGCGCGCTCGGAATAGATCTGCCCGTTCTCGTTCGGACTGGCGTGACGGGTCGTCCGGTTGAGGAGCTGCACCCCGAGGCTCTGCTCCAACTCGGCGATCTGCTTGCTGATCGCCGAGCGGGAAAGGCGAAGCTGACGGCCGGCTTCTGCGAAGCTTCCGGTTTCGACGACCTTCACAAACGCCCTTAGGCTCGCGACCTTGTCCATTTGCATTGTCGCCAAATCGTGGACGGACTGGCTATGAAATCATGGATTGTCCCCGATTAGAAGGGCCACGATATTGTCTCCATCGAGCCCGCCTCAGGCTCACCATCAAGGAGTCAGTCTCATGTCAGGCATCCATCATGTGACGGCAATCGCCGGCGATCCCCTTAAGAATTTCGATTTCTACACGCGCGATCTCGGATTGCGCTTCGTCAAGAAGACGGTCAACTTCGATGACCCATCTACCTATCATTTCTACTACGGTGACAAGACCGGCAGTCCGGGCAGCATCCTCACCTTCTTCCCGTGGGCGGGAGCTCCGGCCGGCCGTCGCGGTGTGGGAGAAACCCACCAGACCGCGTTCCGCGTGCCGCTGCGGTCGCTCGGCTACTGGACCCAACGCTTCATCGAAAAAGGTATAGCCCATGAGGGGCTGGAAAAGCGCTTCGGCGAGCCCGTGCTGCCATTCACGGATCCAGACGGCATGGCGCTCGCGCTCGTCGGTGTCGCCGGCGCCGAGAACGAGCCGGGCTGGAGCAACGGCGACATCCCGTCCGAGCACGCGATCCGCGGTTTCCAGGGCGTGACATTGCTGCTTGACAGCGTTGACAAGACGGCTGCGATCCTGACCGACGTGTTCGGGTACCGCCAAGTTGCACGCGAAGGATCCGTGATCCGCTTTGCCGCGGCGGGTGACGCCAACGACACCGTCGTCGACATCTACGAAGCCAAGGGATTCCTGCGTGGACGTCAAGGACGCGGTTCGGTACATCACATCGCCTTCCGTGCCGCCGACGACGAACAGCAGGCTGCGATGGCCGAGAAGCTGATCCGGACACACGGGCAGCACCCGACCGAACAGAAGGACAGAAACTACTTCCGTTCGATCTACTTCCGCGAACCGGGAGGTGTTCTGTTCGAGATCGCAACCGACATTCCAGGTTTTGCGGTAGATGAGCCCGTCGAGACTCTGGGTCGGGACCTGAAGCTGCCGAAGTTTCTAGAGCCGCATCGGAAGGAGATCGAGAACGTGCTGCCGGCTCTGGAGGAGACAGCGTCATGACGAGCGAATTCATCCATCGCTTCGTGCCGGCGAGGGGGGAAGGAGCGCCTCCGCTCCTGCTCCTGCATGGCACCGGCGGCGACGAAAACGATCTACTTCAGCTTGGTGCCATAGTCTCGCCGAATTCGGCGTTGCTGTCCCCTCGCGGCCGCGTGATCGAGAACGGAATGCCTCGTTTTTTCCGCCGGCTGGCTGAAGGCGTGTTCGACGAAGACGACGTCCGGCGTCGCGCTCTCGAACTCGCAGACTTCGTGGAGGCGGAACGGCGCCGCTACGGCATCGGCCGCCCGATCGCGTTGGGCTACTCCAACGGTGCGAACATCGCGGCGGCAATGATGTTGCTGCGTCCGGACGCGTTGGCCGGCGCGGCTCTGCTGAGGGCGATGGTGCCGCTTTCGGATCCGCCGCGACCGGACCTGTCCGGCGTGAGGGTCCTGGTCGCCTCGGGAATGGCCGATCCGATCGTCCCACCATCCAACTCGACCAGGTTGGCAGCGATGCTGCGGGCCGCCGGCGCAGACGTCAGTCACGAAACGTTGCCGGTCGGTCACCAGCTTTCGCGGGCCGATCTCGACTTGGTGCGCGAGTGGATCAGGACCGTCGACACGCGCGAGCCGGCAGAATCGAGATAGGCGGTTCCCTCCACCGATCGGCCACTCAGTAACCAGCGAGCGGCCGTTCGGCGAAGGGCATCCGCGAGCGGCTGCATGCTATCCTCTATCTGTTCTGCCAGTTTCAGCAGCATCACGCTCCGAAGACGCATCAGCCCGCTTGCAAATTGGGCAATGTCGGATACCCGACCATAGGCGAACAGTCCGCTGATTTTGTCAGTCTAATATATTAAAATGCTATGCTGCCCGCTCCCGGCCGAACAGAAGCGTTTTGGATTTTTTGTTTGCTATTCGGTCGGCGAGAAATGAAAATAGTCTCGATATGCCACGAGCGAAAATGCTTGGGGTCAGAGGATGCCTAATAACAAGACGGAGGATCGGTACTTCCGCACGATTTGGAAATACGGTGGCAAATTACCGTAAGCCGGACCTAATGATGGTCGCGGTCACTAAACGAATCGAACGCGGCAGGAAGGTATGCAGATTACCAGAAGAAACGTTTTCTGCGGCCTTGCTGCCGGAGCAACGTTTGGTCCGGCCTTGGCGAAGTCTTCTGCCAGGGACTGGCCCGCTCGCCCTGTTCGGTTGATTTCGACTTATGCCGTCGGCGGGTCTAGCGACATTTCCTTGCGCATTCTGGCTGAATACTTCGAAGGCAAGATCAGACAGACGTTTTTCGTCGAAAATAAGCCGGGTGCGGGCACGACGATTGCAAACCAGACAGCGGCGCGCGCCGAACCGGACGGTTATACGTTCCTTTATGCCGCTGCACCATATGCAACAGCAGAAGCCATGTTCGGCAAGCTCAGTTATGATCCGCAAAAGGATTTGCGTCCCGTTGCGATGACGATGTTCGCGCCGCTTTTCCTGATCGTCAACGCAAGTGCGAATTACAGGACGCTTGCAGAATTCGTCGTCTACGCGAAATCAAAACCAGATGGTGTTTTGTTCGCAACGCCGACGTTCGGCTCTCAACCGCATTTGGCTGCCGAGCTCTTCATCCAGACCGCTGGGTTTAAAGGGGTCACCGTTCAATTCGGCGGCGATGCGCCTTCTTACATCGAACTCCTGGCCGGAAGGGTTGACGCCACCACCACGTCGCTCCCCGCGGCATTGCCCCATATTCAAAGCGGCGCTCTTCGGGTACTCGCATGTTTTTCCGAGCAGCGAAGCGCTGTTTATCCAGAGGCCGCAACGCTGCGCGAGCAAGGCCAAAACACTGTTGCTGTCGGCTGGTTTGGTTTTTTGGCGCCTGCAGCGACCCCCGATCCGATCGTCGACCGCATGCAACTTGAGATCTGTCAGGCTCTGTCGGATACGGTGGTAAGACAGAAGCTCATCGTACAAGGCCTCGACGTGCACTATCTACCGGGTCCGGAATTCCGCAAGTTTATCGACGATGAGACCGAGAAGTGGAGCAGGATCGTTCGCGAGACTGGAATCAACAAGCAGTAGGCGATTATTTCCGACCATTTCGATCGTGAGAGATTTGCGGACGACGCGTCAAGAGTGACTGTAGACCGGTGCTTTGCGCGGCTACGGGAAGTCAGTGAAGAAGCGCCGATCGGGCTGTTGCCCGTATCGATCTCTGCCTCCGGAAAGTTAGTATGCTCCAAAAAAACACGACGCCGACGCCGACGGTCCGAAGCAAAGAGATCATATTGTTTGGTCCCTTTCGCCTCGTCGTGAGCGAGCGGCTGCTGACAAATGGCAGCGTGCCTGTGGATGTCAGCGCACGGAGCTTCGATATTTTAACGGCATTGCTGTCGAAACCCACGGAAGTTATCAGCAGAGAAGATCTGATAGATCAGGTTTGGCCAGGTATCGCGGTAGAAGAGAGCAACCTGCGGGTCCATATCGCAAAACTTCGCAAGACACTGGGCGACGGAAAGGACGGCGTTCGGTACATCGAGACCGTAGCAGGACGTGGATACTGTTTCGTGGCACCGGTTGTGCGCTCGGACGAACAAATCGATTCACCGAATAAGCCTATTCCATTCTGCCAATATGATCTGCCAAGCCGCACAACCATGATCGGCCGCGAAGATGATCTTCGAAAACTGGCAGCGCGGCTGATGGCGGACCGCTTTGTCTCGATCGTTGGATCTGGTGGCGTCGGCAAGACGACTCTAGCGATTGCGATCGGACATCACCTAATGCTTGATTTTGCGGGGGGCGTGCTCTTTGTCGACCTCAGCATGATCAGCGACCCCAATCTGGTGGCAACTGTCATCGCATCGACGCTTGGATTGGCCGTGCAATCCGATGACGCGACGCCCAGCTTGGTTGCCTATTTGCGGCACAAGCGGATCTTGCTGATCCTCGACACATGCGAGCACCTAATCGAAGCAGTCGCTGCATTCGCCTCGATTATGTTCAAGTCGGCGTCGCAAGCTCACATCCTGGTCACAAGCCGCGAGTCGCTTCAGGTCGATGGCGAAAATGTCTACCGTCTCGACTCTTTAGAGTGCGCCCCGGATTGCGAAGGGCTCACGGCGGCAGTCGCCATGACGTTTCCGGCTATTCAGCTATTCCTCGACCGTGCCCGCGCGAGCGGCGCTCAGTTGGAGTTCGGCGATGGGGAGGCCGCTATTGTCGCGAGCATGTGCCGTAAGCTTGACGGCGTGGCACTCGCAATCGAACTCGCAGCGCGACGAATCGAAGCCTATGGTCTGCTTCAAACCGCAGCACTGCTCGATGAGAAATTGACGCTTCTTTGGACGGGGCCACGAAGCGCGCCGCCGCGGCAAAGGACGCTGAAGGCGACGCTAGATTGGAGTTACAGGCTCCTTTCCGAAGTCGAAAGCGTCGTACTTTGCAGGCTCGCAGTCTTTGCTGGAATTTTTACGATGGATGCGGCGCTGGAAATCGCGAGTTCTGCGACCGTCGATCGTTCGCTCGTCCTGGGTACAGTCGAAAGCCTCGTTGCGAAATCGATGATTGCAACCTGCCCTGCCGGGGGGATTATGCGCTATCGGCTCCTTGACACGACGCGGGATTACGCTCGGGAAAGCCGTGCCTACCACGCCGAGTTCGCTGACGTGTCCGCGTGCCATGCAAACTACTATCGGCAATGGCTCGAGCAGAGCGGGCTTGATTGGCCGACGTTAAGCGCCGCGCAAAGGGCATCCCACTTAATCGCTCTCAACAATGTTCGCGCGGGTTTGGAATGGTGCTTTGGCGTCAACGGCAACGCTGAAATCGGAGTTGAACTTGCGGCCGTTGCTGTGCCCGTCTTCTTGACGATGTCTCTGCTCCCCGAATGCCATCGCTGGTCAGAGCGGGCTATTCGCGCGCTTGACGAAACCTCGTTCGGAGGATCTCAGGAGATGCATCTTCAGGCGGGGTTGGGACATTCGTCGATGCAGATGTGGGGAGAAAGTGATGCTGCGCATCTTGCCTTGAATAGGAGCCTCGCGATCGCAGAAGAACGAGGCGAAGTCGTCCATCAAGCGGGCCTGCTCGGCGTGTTGCACACGCTCCATTTGCGTGGAGCGGATTTTAAAACCGCCCTGGAATATGCGAGACGCTGCAGAGCTCTGGCCGAGACCGTCGATGATCCTGCTGCCATCACGTTGGCTCACTCAATTTTAGGCAGGTCGCTGCTGATTTCGGGAGACCTTGGCGGCGCGCGGGTCGAGTTCGAGGCATTGCTGCCGGTTCGGTCGCGCTCCCGACAAACGCACTCGAACTATCTGGCCTATACTTGGCACTACCGAACAAACTCCGTGCTGGCACGAACACTATGGTTGCAAGGCTTCCCGGCCCAAGCCGTCGAGCGCGCAGAACAGACGATCAAGGACGCTGAATTGACCGACAATTCTGTATCGCTGGCCACTGTTTTGGCGTGGGTCTCGGCGGTCTTTCTTTGGACAGGCGATCTCCAAAGCGCGGGCCAATACATAGAATCGTGCATTGTTTTGGCCAAATCCCATTCTCTCAAGCCGCTCGTTGCCATAGGGCAGGCGCGCAAAGCAGAGCTGGCCATCCTCCGGGGCGATGCCAAAACAGGTGTTGAAAAGCTGAGGGAATCTATCGAGGAAATCCGCGCCGTGCGTTTCGAATTGATTGTCCCAGAATTCGAAATTTCACTTGTTCAGGGACTTGCGGCGCTGGGACGGTTCGCGGAAGCCATTGAGCTGATCAAACAGACGATTCAGCGGACCGAAATAAGTGGTGACGCCCTGTTCATGGCGGAGATGTTGCGGATAAAAGGACGCCTTTTTTTGTCGAAGCCGGGACCTAACATCGACGACGCAAAGCTATGCTTCATGCAATCCCTCGAATTGAGCCGGCGCCAAGGTGCCCGGGGATGGGAGTTGCGTGCCGCCTCCGACTTGGCATCGCTATTTGCCAGCGAGGGACAACCCGAGCGCGGCCGGGCGGTTCTTCAGCCCGTATTCGAGCAGTTCGTCGAAGGTTTTGAAACAGCAGACCTAACGACCGCGAAAACACTGTTGTCGTTGCTAAGTAACCCCCCTGTAACGTAGTGCTGGCGCTCGGCTGGCATACGGTGTCACCACTCCTGAACCTGCACGTAACTGGCGGTTACGATAGAAATCCTATTGCAACTTGAAGTGACTGCTTCGTAGCCGTCCTGCTTTGCTTTCGCCCCGGGGGCGGGTGCTGGAACGTCGGCGAAATGTCGGTCGGCGAGACAGGGCAACGCGCAGCGGCATTCCCTTCGATTCCCAAATTTTCACAGCGATTAATTTGGACGCGGCGCCGTCGCGGGCTAAAAAATAAAAGATCGACGTTCGAACGGACGCCCGTCCGCAGCCAGAAAGAGAGTTTCCGCGCGCAGGGTGCATCTGTCTGGATGCCGGGGGATTACATGACGGCATTTAGTGCCGTCACTGGGCAGCCGAAGTAAGTAGGTGTCAGATGTTTTCCAATCCCCCTCTCCTGCGTCCCGAAGATTGCGCGCTCGCGCTTGTCGATCTCCAGGCTGGACTGGCCTTCGGCGTCGGCTCCGAAGACAGGCAGGTCGTATTGAACAACGCCGTCGCCCTGGCGCGAACCGCTCAGGTATTCAATATTCCCGTCGTCGCTTCCACGTCGGCAAGCAAAGTCTACAGCGGTCCGATGATGCCGGCTATCCAGGCCGTGCTGCCCGATGTCGTTCCGATCGAAAGACGCAATATGAACGTCTGGGAAGACGACGCCGTACGGACGGCGATCGAGAAGACCGGGCGGAAGAAGCTTCTGATCTCCGGGCTGCTGACGGAAGCCTGCGTGACCTTCGGCGCGCTTTCCGCCATCGAGGCAGGCTTCGAGGTCCTTGTCGTTGCCGACGCCTGCGGTGGAATCACACCGACCAGCCACTCGCTGGCGCTGCGCCGGTTGGAAGCTCGCGGCGCAACGATGACGAGTTGGATCCAGGTGCTGCTCGAGCTTCAACGCGATTGGACCAGGAAGGACACCTACGCCGGCGCCAGAGCCATCGTGGAGTCGAACGCCGGCGGATACGGCATCGGCCTCGCCTATGCGAGGGACATGATTCATCCATCGTGAAAAATTTCGCTCTCGATCCCTGCCGTTCAATTCCGCGACCAACCCTCAACCCAACGGAGACAGTGGCAATGTCAAAGCTCGAAATGCTCACACCCGACAACAGCGCCATCGCGCTGATCGACTATCAGCCGGCGATGTACCAGGGCGTGCAGTCGCACGACCGTTTAAGTGTAGTCAACAACGTCCAGATCCTCGCCAAAGCGGCAAAACTTTTCAAGGTCCCGACCGTTCTCTCCACGGTGGCGAAAGATTCGTTTTCGGGTCCATTCATGCCGGAGGTGGCCGGATTGTTTCCCGACCACGACATCATCGACCGGACCTCGATGAACTCCTGGCTCAATGCAAATTTTCGCAATGCCGTCGCCGCGACCGGGCGCAAGAAGTTCGTCCTCGCTGGCCTATGGACCGAGGCGTGCGTGATGTTTCCGACGATCGACATGCTCAGGGAGGGTTACGAAATCTACATTCCCGCCGACGCCTGCGGCGACCTGTCGCTCGAAGCCCACAACAGATCAATGGATCGCGCGGTGCAGGCGGGCGCGATTCCCATCACCTCGGCGCAATACGTCTTCGAACTGCAGCAGGATTGGGCGCGAACCGGAACCTATGAAGGGGTCATGGACATCCTCCGGGCCCATTCGCCTTATGGCATCCAGGTCCGCTTCTCGAAATGGGCACTGGGTGCGCACGCTTCGGAGGGCGGAGCCCAGGCGGCGGAATAGCTTGTTTCTTTCGCAACCAGGAGCATAGCGATGAAGGTCTATCTGTTGTCGGCCGGGGCCGGGGTACTGGTCGGCATCATCTACAGCCTCCTGAACGTGCGTTCGCCGGCACCCCCGCTGGTTGCGCTTGTTGGCCTGCTCGGCATCCTCGTTGGCGAGCAGGTCATTCCAATGAGCAAGCAGCTCATGACAGGCAGCGGCTTGGCCGCTGCCTGGCAGCAGGCACGGTGCGCTTCGCACATCTTCGGCATGTTGCCGGGCGGCCCGGCCGATACCGCTTCGATCACGATTACCGCCGAGGAGAAGCACTCATGAATTTCCCGGATCTCATTCTTCACCGCGGTCTTTTCACGACGCTCGACCGCAGCAACCCGACCGCCAGTTCGGTCGCGATCAAGGACGGGGTGTTCACCGCCGTCGGTCACGACGATGATGTGATGAAGCTGGCCGGTCCCTCGACCAAGGTCATCGATCTCAAGGGCAAGCGTGTGCTGCCCGGATTGATCGACAACCATCTCCACATCATCCGCGGCGGCCTCAACTTCAACATGGAATTGCGCTGGGACGGCGTTTGGTCGCTTGCTGACGCGATGGCCATGCTGAAGAAGCAGGTAGCGATCACGCCGCCGCCGCAATGGGTTCGTGTGGTCGGGGGCTTCACCGAACATCAGTTCGCCGAAAAGCGACTCCCGACCATCGACGAACTCAACACGGTTGCACCGGATACGCCGGTTTTCCTGCTGCATCTCTATGACCGGGCCATTCTGAACGGGGCCGCGCTGCGCGCCGTCGGCTACACCAGGGACACTCCGGAACCGCCGGGCGGCGAAATCGTGCGCGATGCGAAGGGCAATCCGAGCGGGTTGCTGCTCGCCAAGCCCAACGCGAATATCCTTTATGCGACGCTGGCCAAGGGACCCAAGTTGCCGTTCGAGTACCAGGTCAATTCGACCCGCCATTTCATGCGGGAGCTCAACCGGCTGGGTGTGACCGGCGCCATCGATGCCGGCGGCGGTTTCCAGAACTATCCGGAGGACTACGCCGTCATCCAGAAGCTCTCCGACGAGGGGCAGCTTACGGTTCGGCTCGCCTATAATCTGTTCACCCAGAAGCCGAAGGGCGAGACCCAGGACTTCCTGAACTGGACCAAGACGTCGAAATACAAGCAGGGCACGGACTATTTCCGGCACAACGGCGCAGGCGAAATGTTGGTGTTTTCGGCCGCCGACTTCGAGGATTTTCGGGTGCCACGACCGGACATGCCGTCCGAGATGGAGAGCGAGCTTGAGGACGTCATCCGGATCCTCGTCCAGAATAAATGGCCATGGCGGCTCCACTCTACCTACGACGAGACGATTTCGCGCGCCCTCGACGTGTTTGAGAAGGTCAATCAGGACACGCCGCTCGAAGGCCTGCACTGGTTCTTCGACCACGCCGAGACGATTTCCGATCAGTCGATCGATCGGATCGCGGCGCTCGGCGGGGGCATCGCGGTGCAGCACCGCATGGCCTACCAGGGCGAGTATTTCGTGGAGCGCTATGGCTTCGGCGCGGCAGAAGCGACGCCGCCGGTGAAGAAGATCATCGACAAGGGCGTCAAGATCTCCGCCGGAACGGATGCCACCCGCGTCGCTTCCTACAATCCATGGGTCTCGCTGGCATGGCTGGTCAGCGGTATGACGGTGGGAGGTCTGCGCCTCTACCCCCAGCGGAATTGCCTCGACAGGGAAACCGCGCTGCGGATGTGGACCGAGAACGTCACCTGGTTCTCCAACGAGGAAGGCAAGAAGGGTCGCATCCAGGTCGGGCAGCTTGCCGATCTCATCGTTCCGGACCGCGACTTCTTCAGTTGCGCCGAAAGCGAGATCGCCGACACGACGAGCGACCTCACAGTCGTCGGTGGACGCATTGTATACGGCGCTGGCAGCTTCAAGTCCCTCGACACCGCGCCGCCACCTGCCATGCCAGACTGGTCGCCGGTGCGCAGTTTCGGCGGGTATGGCAACTGGGTTGGATCGGACGGCAAGGCACAGGCGATACGGGCACACGCAATGCAAAGCTGCGGCTGCGCCAGCGCCTGCGGCGTGCATGGTCACGATCACGCAAGCGCCTGGTCTGGTACGCTTCCGATCTCCGATCTCAAGAGCTTCTGGGGCGCGCTCGGCTGCGCCTGCTGGGCGGTCTGAAATGACTTCCAAGACTGATACGCCACGCTGGATATCGGCCATAGTCTCATGGCCGTGGCTTCTCCCGATCGCTAGGATCGCCCTTGTCTCGGCGTTCCTGATCGGAGGAATTCAGAAACTCACAGATTTTCCGGGGGCCATCGCCGAGCAGGCACATTTTGGTCTGCAGCCCGCCTGGCTATGGGCAACGGCCGCAGTCATCGTCGAACTGGGCGGCTCCACTCTGGTCATTCTGCGGCGCTTCGTCTGGCTTGGCGCCGGCGGCCTCGGCGTGCTGACGGCGGTCGCTATGCTGACCGCGAATGATTTCTGGACGAAGACCGGTCATGACCGCTTCGTGGCCGTGAACGCCTTCTTCGAGCATATGGGTCTTGTCGCTGGCCTCGTACTCGTCGCCATACTATCCCTGCGCGAGCAGGGCGCATGATCGCAAGGGGAATTGCCATGTCCGGTAACCGACATCTGTTAAAGCTTCTTTTGATGGCGTCGCTGTTGACGTACGCGTCCGCGGCCGTCGCGAAGGATGCGGCCAGGCAGCCAGCTTCGCTGATCGGCGTGGGCGCGCAATACGACACGACCCACGTCTACGTCGTACCGGAGGACGTGGACAAGTTCGCGGCGAGTTTTCTCGCTACCTTCGGTGGCCAAAGCACGAAGCAGGTCGTCGCGACCGTGACCCCGACGCCGAGCAGTACGACATCCCAGCTACTGCAGACCCCGGTCGGCACCGTATCGCTCTTCGGCTTCAAGACGCCGAATTCCATATCCTTTCGGAGCGGAGCGGACCGGGTACCTCGTCACCGATCTGGATAAAGCCATCGACGAAGCAAAAGCCGACGGAGCGGATGTTGTGGTCGCTGACTTTCCGGATCCGATCGGGCGCGATGCTGTTATCCAGTGGCCGGGCGGCGTCAATATGCAGATCTACTGGCATACGACCAAACCGTCGTATGCAGCGTTCGAGACCATTCCGGAGAACCGGGTCTACGTCTCTCCGGATCGCGGAGATGCGTTCACGCGCGCCTTCCTCCGTTTTTCGCATGGGAAGGTAGTCTCGGATGATAAGAAGGCGCCCGGCGTGGAGATAGGCCGCCAGAAGGACACGTACCGACGCATTCGCATCGAGTCGGTGTTTGGCAAGATGACGGTGTTCGTCACGGACGGTCATTTGCCCTATCCATATGGGCGCGAAGTCACGGGCTATGAGGTCGCCGACCTGCAGGGGACGCTGAGCAAGGCAAAGGCTTCCGGCGCGACCGTTCTGGTCGAGCCCTTCGTATCGGGTCTAGTGCAGTCGGCGATGGTCCAGTTTCCGGGCGGCTACGTCGCCGAGGTTCACGCAGCGGCCAATCACGAGGCGGCCAAGTAGTGGCCTTACGGCTACTGCGTTACGCTGCCAAAGTTTCTAGGGTAGGCGGGTACGCGAGTAGCCAATTATGTGTTTGGAAAGAGTACGCCGGACCATTCTTTGCCTTCTGGGAGGGGTTTCCTCCATGACGCCGTTTCAAGCTTTTGCCGACGACACGGTGCCGCAGCGGCCAGCGGTCATGTTCAACCGCTGGCAGGAGGACTGGTCTGTCTTGGCGGACCCCCGTGTACCACGTCTGCCGTTTGATGAGTTCAAGTATATTCGGCTGTCAGAAGTCGATCCCTACACGTATCTTTCATTCGGCGCGGACACACGCGAACGGTTCGAGGCAAACAACGCGGTCGGGTTCGGCACTGGTTCGAACCGCAATCAGGACTACGTCATCAGCCGGAACGAGTTCAGCGCCGACCTCCATATTGCCAACCAGATCCAGGCATTCGTCCAGTTCCAGAGCGACTTCGCGCCCTGGAAGACGATGCTGACACCGGTCGACCAGGACCGGCTCGACCTTGAGCAGGCATTCGTCGCGTTGACCGAACCCGTGGGAGACGGAACGCTCAAGTTGAGGCTCGGTCGTCAGCAATTCGCGTTCGATTTGCAACGGTTCGTATCCGTTCGAGACGGCCCCAACGTCCGTCAGTCCTACGACGCCGGCTGGGCTGATTACGAAAATGGGCCATGGCGGTTCATCACCTTCTACAGCCATCCAGTCCAGGTGCAGGACAACCAGGTCTTCGACGACTACAGCAACAGCAAACAAACGTTCGGAGGCGTGCGAGTTGAGCGCAAGCTTACCGATTGGATGAGCCTCACCGGGTATTATGCAAACTTCACCCAGGCCAGTGTCCGTTTTCCGAATGCGGCCGGCAACGAGAACAGGGATGTTCTCGATGTTCGACTGAACGGAGCCATCAATCATTTCGATTGGGACATCGAGGCGATGAACCAGACCGGCAGCATAGGCGCGGATGCGATCGAGGCCTGGGCTTTCGGCTCGCTCGCCGGCTACACGTTCGCCAACGTCAACTGGACTCCCAGGATAGGGATTCAGGTGGATGCGGCATCAGGCGATGGCAATCTGCCCGGTCGCAAATTTGGTACTTTCAACCCTCTGTTTCCGAATGGGTATTACGTAACGCTTGCGGGCTACACGGGCTACGTCAATTTTATCCACGTCAAGCCGTCACTGACATTCCACCCGTCCTCCTCAGTGAAAATCACGCTCGCAGCCGCGGCTCAGTGGCGCGAGAACACCGCTGATGCCGTCTATACCCAACCTGATATCCCCGTGCCGAACACGGCCGGACGGCCGGGCGCATACACCGGGAGCTATGGTCAGGCTCGTCTCGATTGGACCATAGACCGCGCTACCGCTTTTGCGATCGAGGCCGTGCATTTCAAGATTGGCGATGCACTGCGAAACGCGGGAGCGCATGATTCCAACTACCTGGGCGTTGAGATAAAGCGCGGATGGTAGATGTGGCACCGATCGAAGGGACACGCGGTAGACCGATGCCGGTTGTAGTGCAAAAGGCATTGCTGTTGCCGCTGCTTTTAAGCTTCACGGCCGTCGGCCGGCTCTCATAACAAAGGGATATTGCCATGGGCATCGTGAAGACAAAAGACGGCGTCGAGATATTCTACAAGGACTGGGGCAAAGGTCAGCCAATCGTGTTCAGCCATGGCTGGCCGCTGTCGGCCGATGACTGGGACACGCAAATGCTGTTCTTCCTTAACCATGGTTATCGCGTTATAGCCCACGACCGCCGCGGCCATGGCCGTTCGACCCAAACCGGGGACGGCCATGACATGGATCACTACGCGGACGATCTCGCGGCGTTAACGGTGCATCTCGATCTGAAGAACGCCATTCACGTCGGCCATTCGACCGGCGGCGGCGAGGTGGTACACTATCTGGCACGCCACGGCGAGAGCCGCGTGACGAAGGCGGCCATCATCAGCGCGGTGCCGCCCTTGATGTTGAAGACGGCGGCCAATCCGAATGGTCTACCGAAGGAAGTGTTCGACGGATTGCAAGCCCAACTGGCGGCCAGCCGATCGAAATTCTATCGTGACCTTCCCGAAGGCCCGTTCTACGGATTCAACCGGCCGGGCGCGAAAGCGTCGGAAGCCGTCATCGGCAACTGGTGGCGCCAGGGCATGATCGGGGGCGCCAAGGCGCATTACGACGGCATTGTCGCCTTTTCCCAGACGGATTTCACCGAAGACCTCAAAAAAATCACCGTGCCGGTCCTGGTGATGCACAGCGAGGACGATCAGATCGTCCCCTACATCGCCTCGGGACCTCTGTCGGCAAAGCTCCTGCAGAACGGCACATTGAAGACCTACAAGGACTTCCCTCACGGCATGCCGACGACGCATGCCGAAACGATCAACGCCGACTTGCTGGCTTTCCTTCGCTCCTAACGTTCGATCGAGGAATTTCGCGAGGAAAAGGAAAGCGAGGGGCGAAGTGACCGACAAAACTCCACGGCGTATTGCCGGAATCGTACCGGCGACCGGAGAAATGCCCATCTTCGCGGTCGGTGACCGCGTGAGAGTTATGACACGCGAGCCGGTTGGCCACTACCGAGTGCCCACATACCTGCGCGGCAAGGCGGGGATGGTCGACGCGGTGATCGAACCCGCCGCCGTCGACAATGAGGAAGAAGCCTATGGCCGCAACGCGGGGTCGCGACGCCACTACTACCGCATCTCGGTGCCGATGACTTCGATCTGGCTGGGTTATGCGGGGTCGCCGCGCGACGACCTGCGGATCGAAGTCTTCGAGACCTGGCTGGAAAGGATCTAAGCAATGTCAGATCACGATCACGATCACGATCATCAATATCCGCACGCCGAGATCATTCACGCCGAACGGCCCGGGTATTACGACATCATGGAGACCGCGGTTCGCGAACTCCTCATCGAGAAGCAATTTTTCGGTCCCGAGGAGATTCGCCGTCAGATCGAGGTTTTGGACTCGCGGACGCCAGCGCTCGGCGCGAAGGTTGTGGCCCGTGCCTGGGTCGATCCCGAATTCCGCTCACGGCTGCTCGCGAACGGCCGCGCCGGCTGCGAGGAATTGGGGATCACCTTCTACGACGACACGCAGCTCATCGTTCTCGAAAATACCGATACAGTGCACAACCTCATCGTCTGCACGCTGTGCTCTTGCTATCCGCGACCCGTGTTGGGACTGCCGCCCGATTGGTACAAGCTGAAAGCGTATCGCTCGCGTGCGGTTTACGAACCCCGCACCGTACTTGCCGAGTTCGGCACGCACATCCCGGATGATGTTGAAGTAAGGGTCAGCGATTCGACCGCGATCGTTCGGTATTTGGTCCTACCGAAGCGTCCGAACGGCACCGAACACTGCAGCGAGGAACAACTCGCCGCCCTCGTCACGCGTGACGCAATGATCGGCGTCATCCCCGTCACCATCGGAAGCGGCCAATGACCGAAACCAAGCATCTTCTCAATCGTTTGCCCAACGACATCGGCGGACTGCCGGCCGACGCGATTCAGCGCACTGATCACAACCTTGAGCCCTGGGAGAAACGCTGCCACGCGCTTGCCGATGTCCTCGATTTCCACAAGATCATCAATACCGAGGAGAAACGCCGCGGTGTCGAAGCGCTCGGTGCCGAGATGGTCGGCAAGCTGTCCTACTATGAACGCTGGATCGCGGCCTTCGCAAACATTCTATTCCAAAAAGGCATCCTGACGCCGAGCGAACTCGCGCGAAAGATGGACGACGTTGAGGCTCGGTGGGAACGTGACAATGCGGGGCGAGCGCCGTGACCGCACAGGAGAAAGGCAGCCGAGCCGACTTCCACCTGCCGAGCATTTCCGCGCCGGCGAAGAAGGACCCGGCGTATCTTATTGTCGCGGCGCCGTTTGCGGAGGCGCTCGCGCGCGGGCTTGCGGCCATTCGATACCGCGCCGACAACCTCCGTATCGTTCCGATCTACGGCGCCGCCGCCCTCGGCGTGACGCCGGGGATCGGCCATATCCACGTCACCGTCGATGATGCCCGCTGGCACTGGGTGGATGCCAGCAGAGAGCCGGTGATCATACAGGGACTGACGCCCGGACCGCATCACGTGTTGATCGACCTCGCCGATCCGCTGCACCGGGTGATCGACAGCAAAACGGTCAGCTTTGAGATTTCGGACCGCAGCCACCCCGCGGGCAACTAGGAGGACACCATGGACCGTTCAAACAGGCACGGCATGTCGCGACGCGGCTTTTGCCTTTGCTGCATCGGCGCAGGCGCGCTGGGGACAAAGGGCTGGTTAACGCCGCGCGAAGCATTCGCCGAGGCGCGCGGCATCGTCAGCCTCATCAAGGACAGCGCGGCTACGTCGCAAATCGTAACCCACCGGCTTCGAAACAATGTCAGCGTGCTCGAAGGCTCCGGGGGAAACGTTGCCGTTTTGACAGGGCCAGACGGCATGGTGCTGATCGACGCCGGCATCGGCGTGTCGCAACCCCAGATGGCCAAAGCGCTCGCCGGGCTCGGCGCTGATCCCGTGACGCACCTGATCAACACGCACTGGCACTTCGATCACACCGACGGGAATACATGGCTGCACGAGGCGGGCGCGAAGATCATCGCCCACAAAAACACCCGCAAATACCTGACCGAAGTTCAGCGGGTCGAGGAATGGGACTATAACTTCCTACCGCTTCCGCCAAGCGGCATTCCCGGTGATGTCTTCGCGACCGAACGAAATCTAAAGCTCAATGGATTATCGATCGACCTGAAGCACTACGGTCCCGCGCATACCGACAGCGACATTTCAGTCGCATTCGGCGATGCGGATATTCTGCATGTTGCAGACACATTCTGGAACGGCATTTATCCTTTCATCGATTATTCGACAGGCGGCAGCATCGATGGCATGATCACGGCCAGTGACGCCAATCTGGCGATGGCGACGGACAAGACCATCATCATTCCTGGGCACGGCAAGCCGGTGAGTAATAAGGCGGAGCTCAAGGAGTTTCGCGACATGCTCGTCGCTATCCGCGAAAACGTCGCCGCACTGAAAAAGCAAGGACACTCGAAAGCCGAGGCGGTCGCGGCGAAGCCGACCGCGGCCTTCGACGCGAAATTCGGCAACTTCGTCATCGACCCCGGCTTTTTTACAAGGTTGGTATACGAGGGCGTATAGCCGCGCAGCCCGCGTACATCGCGGCAAGGGACGAAGGACACACCTCATGGATCAATTGCCCGATACTATTTCCGGATATTCGTACGGGGAGCCTGACGTGGTCCAGTCCGCCGTCTCCGTCCGCGATCTGGATGACTTGAAAAGAAACGCCGGCTTTACGGAGGACGACGAGCGTTATCTTCGTCTCGCCGGCGAAGTGCTCGCCGATCAAACAAGGGAGATAGTCGAACACTGGCGCGGCGGTATCATAGCGAGCATCCCGAACCTCGCGCGCCACTCCCGCACGCCGGAAGGCGATCCGAACCCAGAATATCTGGCTAGGAGCAATCTTCGCTTTCAGCAGTGGATCCTAGACACTTGCCTGCGGCCGTACGATCAAGACTGGATCAACTACCAGCAGGAAATCGCGCTGCGGCACACCGAGGCGAAGAAGAACAAGGTCGATGGCGCGCGTTCGACGCCCTTCGTGCCGTTGCGCGAGGTACTGACGTTCGTCGCTGTGATGAACATGACCATGAAGCGATATCTGGCCGCGAAAGGGCACCCGACGGAAGTCGTCGATAAGATGCATGACGCCTGGTGCAAATCGATGCAGCTCCAGCTCGCGCTTTGGATCGGACCCTATGCCGACACACGGCAGGCTCCACGCGAGTGGTGAACTTCGGAGGCAGCAAAATGAAATCTCTCTCCCGCTATCGGGTCCCACTCTGCGCCGCTGCGCTCCCGATTGGAATCGTCTCCGGCGGTAGGTGCTGCACCGATCGAAGGGAGACGCATTAGATCCATGCCGGCTATCGCGGAAAAGGGCCTCCTGTTACCTCTGCTTCTGAGCTTCACGGCCGGTTATGTCGATACGGCCGGCTTTCTCGCTCTGCAGGGGCTCTTCACCGCCCACGTCACCGGTAACTTCGTCACCCTCGGGGCATCGCTTGTCCTCGGGACTTCTGGAGCCGTCGCGAAGCTTCTGGCGCTCCCCGTATTCTGTGCTGTGGTGATCGCGGTAAGACTTTTCAGTTCGCTGCTGTCAAAGCGCCTGAATGCCGTCTTCGAAGTCATGCTCGGAATCAAGATTGTTCTCCTAATCGCGGGAGCCGCGCTCGCAGTGAAGTTCGGCCCGTTTCACGATGGAGATAGCTGGCAAGCCATCGTCACGGGAATGGTTCTGGTCGCGGCCATGGCGATCCAGAACGCTATCCATCGAATCTATCTCGGCAGCGCGCCGCCCTCGACGCTGATGACCGGAACCACGACGCAGATCATGCTCGATCTGGCGGACAGGATTTACGCACGAAAAGAAGCAGAACCGAATGCTGGCTCACGGCTCGCGCGAATGTCGACAAACATATTGGTCTTCGCGACCGGCTGTGGCGTCGCCGCGCTATTATACACAAGGTACGGCATCTGGTGCTTTCTGCTCCCACCTGTCCTCGCGGGTCTATCTCTCACTGTTAGCCTCGTTGATAGAGTTTCCCGCGGCGAAAAGTAGGATCTTTCGGAACCGAAGAAAGTAAAGAGATGAGCGGCAAATCAGAGGGCACTAACGATTTCCCAATTGGAAAAACGCGCCGCGACTTTCTCCATGTCGCATCCGCTGTTACGGGCGCAGTAGGCGCTGCTGCAACTCTTGTCACCTTGATCAGTCAATTGAGTCCCGACGCGGCAACCCTGGCAGCGGGCGCTCCGATAGATATAGATGTCAGCAAACTTCAACCAGGCCAGCAGATCTCGATCGCTTGGCGTGGCAGTCCTGTCATAGGTACCGTGCGGGCTTTTTCGAGGTCGACGAAATCGCCGGTACCTTCGCGGGCATCGCTATGGGCCTCCAATGGCGTCGCAACTGCGCTCGTTGTACCACTTCTGCTCCGACTATCTTGAGGGTCTCCCGAGCTCAGATATATGGCCAGCGCCATGGCAGCCGACATCCGGCGCCGCCGAGGGATCATTGGAGGCCTAGCAGAGTTATCATATTGCCTGGACGCATAGAGGGTTATGATTCATTGAGCTCGGAGGCTGAAAAATGCGAATTGGAAATCTTCTCGCGGCGTCGATTATATTTGGCGTGATCACGATGAGTTCCAGTAGCATGGCTTCTCCGCTCGAAGAATTTCACTGGAAGAGCCGGGTTCTGATCGTCGTCGCGCCCGCCGGGGATGCTGCTGCCCAAGCGCAACGGCGGATTTATGAGTCTGCGGCAAAAGGCATGGCTGAGCGATCAATCGTCCTTATTGAAGCGCTCGACGACCAGGAGCGCTCCCAACAACTCCGCTCCCGATTTTCCGCGGACGGCAGGCGCTTTCAGGTCTTCCTGGTCGGCAAGGACGGCCAAACAGCCATTTCTTCCGAAAAGCCGGTTTCTGCGGATAACCTGTTCGCGCTGGTCGACGCCATGCCCATGCGACGGGAGGAGATGCGTCGCGGGCGATAGCCGCCTACATTTTTGCGAACGCAATGCGCTCCGCGAGCTTCCAGGGACCGCCGAGGTATTCCCAGATAAGCAGCCCCGTAACAGCGCCGGAGGACCGCTGGCGCTGCCAGCACTGCTTGGCACACGGGCACCGCCCCAGTGAGTCGACCGGGTGGGCACGACCTAAAAGGGAACATGGCGCCGATGTACGCCGCGGGCGGATAGCGCCGGTGCAATTCTGGCGTCACTGCGAGGGTGGGCTCGGCGCTCATGCCGCCGCGGCAGCAAGCGTGAAGCGGATCGGGACCGACTTTGGTCCTCCGACGAAGTTGCCAATGGCGCGCTTGGGTTCACCTGCAAGCTCGATCGTCCGCAGCCGGGGTAACAGTTCCTGGAAGAAGATGCTCATTTCCATTCGCGCCAGATGTATTCCCAGGCACATGTGTGGGCCATAGCCAAAGCCGATTTGTCGCTTGGGACGGTCGAGGCGGAATTCGAAGGGGGCCTCGTAAACTTCGTCGTCGTGAGCGCCCGACGGATAACAAAGGATCACCTTGTCTCCTTTGGCGACATGCTGGCCCCGGATAGTGTAGTCCTGTGCGGCCTTGCGGGTGAACTGATGGACGGGTGTAGTCCAGCGCACCGCCTCTTCGATCAAGTTGGGAATAAGCGCCGGGTCAGCTTTGACCGCAGAAAGCAATTCCGGCCGTTCGGCCATCGCCCATATGGCATTTGCGATCGTGGAAGAAGTCGTGTCATGGCCGGCGGCGGCGATCGTGATGTAATAGCCCAGCGTATCGGCGTCGTTGATCGGGTTGCCGTCGATTGTGGCGTTGGCCACCACGCTGGCTACGTCGTCGGTCGGCTCACGCCGCCGCGCTTGCGCCAGCTTGAGAAAGTAACCGAAGTATTCCTCCACCACCAGCCGCCTCGCATTGGCAACCTCTTCCGGCGATTCCACGGCCGCGGTCCGCGCCATGTCGGGGTCGTTGCTGCCGAAGAACTGCTGGGTGAGTCGCAGCAGCATGGGCTCATCTTCCATGGGAGCGCCCAGGATCGACATGATGACCATCAGCGGGTAGTGCACGGCGACGTCGCGGACGAAGTCGCACTCGCCGCCGGTCGCAGCTAACCTGTCCACATGCATCCTGGCGAGGTGGCGAAACCGCTCTTCCAAATTCTTGATGTTTTTCGGCTGGAACCAGGACTGTGTCAGGAGCCGATACTTGGCATGTTCGGGCGCATTCATCGAGACCACGCTGCGAAACATGCCGGTGGACGCCGCATTCATTTTGAGCTCCTGTCGGGATTGCATGGGGCCCAAGCCGCTCAGGAACAGGTCGCCGCGCAAGGCGATTTCCTGGATGTCTGCGAATTTTGCCGCGATCCAGAACGGATCATAACCTTCGAGGTCTGCCCGCGCGAATGGATGTTCACGCCGAAGCGTCGCCAATTTCTGGTGGAGGTCGTGCCACTCGCTGTAGGCACGAGGGTCGAGCACCGCGCGGGCAATATCTTCCGGAACGCGGTCAACGTTGGACAGCTGGTCCATCTATTCCTCCACTGGCGGCCGCGCGTCTCATAACGTCCGGTATTACCTTCGGGCGGATTTCGAACCCCACATGCAAAGGCTCGATGGTTCAAAACCGAACTGGCGCGGCCGATGAGTTTCCTCATCCTCGATCTCGTCGACTCCGACCGAATATTCGAACACCATTCCATCGGGCCCTTGAAAATAAAGGAATCTCGCGCCTGACGTGGGGTGACGGCCCGGGCCGAAAACGATCGGCACGCGCTGGCCCGATAAATGATAGTAGGAGCGCAGCACGTCGTCATTGCTCTCAACCTGGTGGTTGACGTGATGGATGCCCGCTGCGCGTCCCGGCGCCAATGCGATGGTGTGATGGATCGCGTTGACGCGCATCAGCGCGATGTCTCCGATCCGATCACTCACCCGCGCGTTGCAAACCTGAGTCCAGAACCGCTCGTCCCGCGCAGGATCGGTGGTGCTCAGGCCGACATGGCTAAAGCCGGTGATGCCGGCATCCCGCGTCGCGAAGTAGCGCTTACCGCTGCGTTCCGGGCGGACCACCAGCTCGATCTGGTTGCCGGTGGGATCCTTGAAACCAACGAATGCCTTCACCTTGCGCAGCGCACATTCGGACGGCGTTCCCGCATGCACGGGATGGCCCAACTGATCCAGCGTCGCCGCGGCGGCATTCAGTTTGCTCTCGTCCTCTACCTCGAATCCGACGGTCTGATCAGATGGGTCACCCTCGAAATAGCAGAGCGTGTGGGCCCGATCGTCCGACCTGAGATACAGCGCCTTGCCGGTTTCCTCGCCAATCTGCAGTCCCAGGCACTTGGTCGCAAAGCTCTCGGCGTCCTCGAGGTTGGATGCCCCAAGCCTTACGTAGGAAAGATCCTTGAGCTCGATCATTTCGCTCTCCTGTCAGAAGTCGGTTTATCTGGTGAGCGCCGGCTGCAATTCGGCAATGTCGGCACATTCGCTGCCCCATTCGCAGAGCGAGGAAGCCTCGGCGGTGAATTGTCGGGGACGGTGACCCGGGCCGATGTCGTTCAGGCCGAAGCCATAGGAAAAGACGTGACCTTCGGGGCCGGCAAAACGCACAAAGATCTGGCCGGATGTCGGCTCGCGCCCCGGTCCGTGCATGACCTTGATCTGCCGCTCCTGGACGAAATAATTGTTCTGCATGACGGCGTCCATGCTTTCGACCGCGTAGGAGACGTAGACCAGGCCAGGTTTGTCCGAGGGGTAGAGCACCACGCGATGATGCTTCTGATCGATACCGAGATACGTCACTTCGCCAACGCGGTCGGTGACCTTCGCGCCCAGTATCGTGGTCCAAAGTCTGAGGTCGTTCTCGATCGCGCGGCTGCGGAGCCCTACGCTTTGCAATCCGGTAATGCCGGCATCGCGGCTGGGGAAATAGCGGCGCCCGCTCTGGGCAGGCCGTAATACCAGGTCGATCTCGTTGCCCGTGGCATCCTCGACGATGAGCGCGCGGCGAACGAACCGCTGCCCACACTCCTGCTCCGTCGCCTCGCGCACGGAAAAGCCGCCAGCGGCCATTGCTTCGGCCGCGGCATCGAGTTCCCTATCGCCGGCAATCTCGACGCCGATGCTCGACCTCTGAACTCCCGCCGCAAGACAAAGCGTGTGATAGCGCTGATCGGAGCGAAACAAGAAAGGTTCCAGCTTGTTCGGTACATGCTGCAGGCCGAGAATATCGGTTGCAAATGTGGCCGCCGCCTGCGGCTCGGCGACCGCCAGCCGGACGTAGCAGAGCTGGACCAACGGGATGCGCGACGATGCTGCTTCCGTACTCATGATTTCCTGCCCTGCTTGCGCGGCTTGCCCCGGAGTGATGCCGCCAGATGCTGACGGACGATTTCGCGCCAGACGTCCATCAGGCGCGTAAACTGCGCCGGATCGTTTTCGATCAGCATGCGCACCGAAAACCCGCGGACAGCGCTGAGCGTCAACGCCAGCACGTCGCTGGCGAGCTGTTTCGGGATCCGTGACGAGATCAGCGTATCGAGCCAGGCCGCCTCGATGGAGAAGCGGGTCTGCCGGGTGAAATGGTGGGTGTCGCGCCGGAGCTGGCGCGTACTCTCGTCGCTCATCGCGATCGCGAGCTCGATGAAGAAGTAATCGCCGAAGAAGAAGTCTTGCGCGTCCTTGACGATCTCCTTGATCGGGTCGCCGCTGCTCCGCGCCAGCTGGGCCCGGCGCATACTCTGGGTGAAATTCATTTCGTTGACGTAGTTCAGCACCGCCACGACCAGTTCGTGCTTGCTGGGAAAATGATGCAGCAGCGCGCCGCGGGAAACCCCGGCGAGACTCGCGACCTCGATGGTTCGCAAACCTCCGAAGCCCCTTTGACGAATTAGCTTGGTGGCGGCCTCCAGCAATTGCTTGCGGGTGGTCTCGCTGCGCTCCGCCTGGGTCCGGCGCGGTGCATATTTGGGCTCGGTTGAACTGTCCCGACGCGATCGCAGCTTTTGTCGCGGAGCAGGGGCCGCAAGCTTTCCGGACCTGGGGTGACCGGTTTGCACTGGTTCTTTAGAATTCGACATAGACACTTTCTTCGATGATTTTGACCGCGAACGTCTTCAGGGCAACCGTACACGGCATGCCGGTCGGCTTGCCGCTCGTGACGTCGAAGGTCCCGAAATGCCAGGGGCATTCGACGATCTTCCCGGTCAGGAGGCCTTCTTCCGACAGCGATGCCTCGCCATGGGTACATAGATCGGCCGTGGCATAAAGCATTCCATCGACGTTATAGACGGCGAGGGTGGTGCCATCGGGCATGGAAGCCGGCCGGATTTCGCCATCCGGAAAGTCGGCGGTGGCGCCGATTAAAACGTCCTGGGTCATGATGTCCGTCATAACATTGTGCTGCCGCCGTTGACGCTGATGACCTGCCCGGTGACAAACGACGCCTCTTTCGACGCAAGATAGCAGACCATCGACGCGACCTCGCCCATCTCCCCGGGCCGGCCCATCGGAACCACATCGACGAAACGCTTCAGCACCTCCGGCGACATCAGCGTGGCTTTCTGCACCTGCGGCGTATTAACAATGCAGGGTGCGACGACATTGACGGTGATCCCGTCCTTGGCGAATTCTCGGGCCAGCCCCGTGGCCATGGCATGCACCCCGCCCTTGGCGGCGTTATAAGCCGCATGGTCCCAAAGACCGTTTCGGACGGAATCGGCGCCGATATTCACGATCCGGCCATATCCCTTTGCCTTCATGATGGGAAGGGCGTGCCATGTGCACCACAGCGTCGTCCACAAATTACGATCGATGGTCGTGCGCAGCGTGTCGGGGGTGTGATCGAGGAACGGCTTGATGATGCCGCCGCCGGCATTGTTGACGAGCACATCGAGCGTTCCGTAGGCCTCGACCGCGGATTTGATGACCCGGCCGGCGACGTCTTCCAATGAAAGGTCGCCGGCGCGGATCATCGGCATATCGTGGCCGGATGCGGCGATGCCCTCGGCAACGGACTTCAGGCGCTTTTCGTCGACGTCCGACAATACCAGACGCGCGCCCGCGTCGGCGAAATGCCGTGCGATGACGGCTCCAATGCCGCTTGCGGCGCCGGTGACGACAACAACTTGGTCGGAAAATCGTAAATTCATCTAATGGTCGTTTTCCTCTAGAGCACGATACTGATGCGGCCGTGTGGACGCAGCCCCTCGCTGCCGAGGAGACACCGCTTTTCCCGGATCCGAAGCCCGTCGTCACTCGCCGTCAGCCGATAGTTGCTGGTGCCGAAATACAGATCGGTGGTGCCGTCCTTGGTGCGCAGCGTCTGGAACACGCAGCTGACTTGCATTTCATCGTCGGTCCTGGCCCGGATCCGGACGTTACCGACCATCCGGCTGGTCTTGGAATGCGGAAATTCGGCGTGCGCGGTGCGCTTCATCAACCGCTTGACCCGCTCACCGAGCCGGACCCGATCGTCGGCGATATAAAACAGGTTGGTGTCGGGCGAGGCGTCCGGAGGCAAGTCGGTGCACGGCACCTCATACTTGGCGTCATCGGTGAACAGCGTCAGCCACTCTGGCAACCGCCATTGGTCGAGCAGGTCAGCTTCGGTGAACAGAAAGTCCTCAACGTCGGAACGCCTTACCGAATGCATGACGGTCTCCTCAGGCTGCGACGCCTTTGATGTGCGGGATCGGGGCTGGGAACATCTGCTTGTTCCATTGGGTCCAGAATGCGCGCATCTGCAATTCGTCGTTGTGCGATGGCTTTTCCTTGCTCATGCCCTTCGAGATGTCGTTCCACAGCGCTTCCTTCGAGTTTTTGAAGCCGCGCTGGCAATGCTCAAGCGCCTCGGCGTCGTCCGGGGTGGCAAACCCGCCGGGGCCAAGGAATTCGAGAAAATTGTTGAGCCGGTATTTGCGCGCCCATGCTGTTTCGTCGTTCGGCGCCAGCGCCCAGGCGTTGATGACCATGTAGTCGGGCGCCATCGGGAAGTAGGTCCTGACGGTCAGGGCCATGATGTCGTTGACGACCAGATTCGGGAAAATGAAGAGGTTGCGGTTCTTCAGGGCGATCCGGTCGGCCCGGTCCTTGCCGTAGAGCTGGACCAGCTTGTCGTACTGTCTGGCGATTTCCGTCTTGCCGGCCTCGCCCCAGCCCGGGATCCACTGCGCGACCGGTCGGCCCCATGGCGCCGCATATTCCAGCACCGCATGTCCGTTGCCGAGGTCATAGCCATGCCCGCCGCCGGTGCCGCCGCTCATATTGTCGGTGCTGTTCATGAGAATGTCGAAGTAGCTCGCATGCGTGGTCATCGCATGATAGCCGTCGATGCTGTTTTCGGTCAGCAGCTTCCAGTTGGCGCGGATCGAGTATTCCTGGCTGCCGGCCACGATCGACATGCCGGCGTCGGTCTGGTCGCAGATGACATCGAGATATTCCTTGGCATTGCCGAGGTAATCCACCAGCGGAATGATGTTCGGATCGAAGGAAACGAAATTGAAATCCCGGTAGCTCTCATAGCGCGGGACGGCTTGCATGTTCGAGGTATCGCGGCCTTTAAAGCCTTCGGGATAGGATTCCTCGCCCGGCTGGCTGCGCAGCTTGCCGTCGGCGCCGAAAACCCAGCCATGATAGAAACACTGAAACGATTTGGCATTGCCCTTTCGCTCGCGGCAAACCTGCGCGCCGCGATGCGGACAGGTGTTGAGGAGCGCCCGGAGCTGCCCTTTGGCGTCGCGGGTGAACAGAATGCCGCGACCGGCGACCGAACGGCTGATGAAATCGCCCGGCTTCGGCAACTCCGATGAATGCCCAAGATACAGCCAGGATCGGTCGAAGATTTTTTCCTTCTCCGCCTCATAGATCTCATGATCGACGAAGTTGCGGCGCGCGACCTTGAAGATTCGTTGGGCCGGGTCTACCAGCAGGGCCGGGTGGGCGTTATCCGCGTTCATGGCGTTTCCTTTCTATCAGGCAAGTGAGCGCTTCAATTCAAAAGCCGGGTTTTCGAGGTCGCTTGCGCGGACGGTCTTGCGTGACGCGACGAGACGGCGCAGCACGGCCATATCGCGAGCGGCATTGACGGTGATACCGCCGACGACCTCGTTGTCGCGGACGCTGAGCGTCGTGAACTTTCCATTGCCGAGGTCGCCCCTCACGATTTCATCGCCGCCACCGGGATGCCCGACAATCTGGATGTTGGCGTCGTATTGGTCGGACCAGAACCAGGGCGGGACTTCGTAGACCGTGGTTTCGCCGGCCATGTTTTTTGCAGTGGCAATGGCCTGGTTTTGAGCGTTGGCCCAGTTTTCAAGCCGCATCCAGCGATCGTGACAGCGGCTCCATTGCTCGGCGACATCGCCGGCGGCATGAATGCCGTCGATGGCGGTCGCGCCCGATGTGTTCACCTTGATGCCGTGCGTGGCTTGCAGCCCAAGCTGGCCGGCGAGGTCGGTCGATGCCTCGACGCCGATGCCGACCAGAACCATATCGGCGGGGACGATCGTGCCGTCGTCCAGCTCGATGCCGTCAGCGGTTGCCCGCTTGACTGAAGCGCCGCACAGGATCTTCACGCCCTTGGCGCTGTGCAATTGCTTCGCGTACAGGCTGAGCGTGGGCGAACCGACCTGGGGCAGCACGGTTGCAGCCTTTTCGAGGACGGTAACGTGGCAACCGCGCGCCAGCGCCGCGGATGCGACTTCCAGCCCAATGACGCCGCCGCCGATCAGCACGACATTCTTGCCCGGCTGCAGCGCGCGTCGCAGCGCCAGCGCGTCGTCCATGCAGCGCAGATAGCTGACCGGCAGCGGCCCGGCCTCCAGTTCAGGCAATCGGCGCGGGCGCGTTCCCGTCGCCAGCAATAGCTGATCGAACGCAAAGGCGCTTCCATCCTCAAGCCCGATTTCGCGCCGCTCGACGTCGACTGCGATGACGCGGGAAGACGTTACCAAGGTCACGTCGAGTTCGGCCCAGTCACCGGATGAACGGATGAAGGCCGGATTGGGCTCGTGGTCGAGCAGGATCGATTTCGACAGTTGCGGCCGCTCATAGGGCAGGTGGGCTTCCTCGCCGATCAAGGTGATCGGCCCGACGTGACCGGCAGCGCGCAACGCTTCGGCGGCGCGGCCTCCGGCCTGTCCCGCTCCAACGATCACGACGCGTGTCATCGACAGGTTCACCGCGCTCGCTCCCTTGCGGCGTATCGGCCGCCGTCGTGACGCTTTCAAAAGACGCCTTGACACCAAGTTAGAAACAATCAATCCTGTTTGTAAAGTAAAAACTGCCGACCGACGGTTGGCGAATGGCTCGCAAAGAGCGACGGGGAGAGACGCGGTGGGCGCTGTGATCGATATTCACACCCATATTGTGCCTTCGCGATTGGCTGCGGATCCCAAGCGGGACCGCCGATGGCCGAGCGTCGAGTTATCCGCCGGCTACAATGCCGCGGTGATGATCGCCGGCAAGGTGTTCCGCAAGATCGACGCGCGGTCGTGGGACGTCGGCAAGCGGCTGGCCGACATGGTCGAAGACGGCACCGACATGCAGGTGCTGTCGCCGATGCCGGAACTGCTGTCGCACTGGCTGCCGGCTGACGATGCCGAGTTCCTGGCCGACGTCATGAACGACGAGATCGCGGCCATGATCGCCGAGGCGTCGGGCAATTTCGCCGGAATCGGAATGGTTTGCGCACAGGATGTGCCGCGCGCGCTGCGCCAGCTGCAAAAGGTCAAGTCGCTTGGTTTTGGCGGAATCGAAATCGGGACCCACATCAACGGAACGGCGCTCGGGAGCGACACGCTGTTTCCGCTGTATGAGGCCGCCGAAGCGCTTGATCTCGGAATCTTCGTGCATCCGCTGCACCCGGCGGGGATGGAGCGGATCGGCGCGAGCCCTGAGTTCGCGGCGACGGCCGTGTTTCCGCTGGAGACCGCGCTGGCAGCGGTTTCGTTGCTCGCCGCCGGAGTCACCGAGCGATTTCCGCGTTTGCGGGTCCTGCTCAGCCATGGCGGCGGCGCGCTGTCCTGGATATTGCCGCGGATGGATTACGGCTGGTCGCTCGGCTTGAAGGGCCAGATGACGGAGCCGCCTTCACAGGCCGCCCGTCAGTTCTGGTACGACACCATTCTCTACGACCCCGCGTCGCTGGCGTTCCTCGCGGGTGCGGTCGGCACCGATCATATCGTCGTCGGTTCCGACTATCCCTTTGCGATCAGGCAGAAGCAGCCCGGAGCGTTTGCAAATGCGGCGCTGGGCGATGAAGCTGTCCTTGCCAACAATGCGTTCGGCTTCCTCGGTCGCACGTATGAAGTGAAGACGCTGGACAGGCCGACAGTGAAGGCTGCTTCAGCGCAGGGGAGCCGGGCGCGTGGTTGAGTGCCGCTCGCTTCCGCAGATGTGCCTGCTCGGTCCGATGCCGCCGCGGACGCCGGGCCGCAGCGACGCGCAGGTGCCGTCGGATGCCGGCCGCGGCGACAGCAAATATGGCAGGATCGCCTTTGTATATTTCTATCAGGAAGGCGGAAAGGCCGATCCCGTGTTCGGCTTGCTCGATATCGAGGTCGCGATCCAGCGTCGTGGTCCGAAGGCCTTTCAGTTTGAAATCTACTGCATCGGCGACGGCTATCAGAGCGGCCACGGCTCCAGCAAACCGCAACCGCTGGAGATCGAGTTCCGGGCCGGCGCTCGCACATTAGCTAAAGCCGAATGGCGGTATCCGCCGATCCTCAACGGCCACATGGACGCATTGTCGTTTTCGGGCCCGATCGAGATGAGCGATGGCGATTTTGGCAAGATCGACAGTGCCGTACTGCCGTCGGTCCGTGCCGAGGCGACAATATGCCTGGAGTAGACGCGGTGCCCGGCAAAACCATCATGATCGGAACGCATCGGATGTCGCGCGAGGCGCTGCTCGACCAGGGCGCCCGCGCCGCGACCGCCCTGGATCAGATCGGCGTTGCCGAGGGCGACGCGATAGCGCTCCTGATCCACAACGATTCCTGCTATTTCGAAATCATCCAGGCCGCCGCCCATCTCGGCGCTTATGTGGTTCCGCTGAACTGGCACAGCACGGCGGATGAAATCGACTACATCCTCAGGGATTGCACCCCCCGAGCGCTGATCGGACATGCCGACCTGATCGACAGGGTCGCCGCGGTGATTTCCGCGGATCTGCCGGTCTTTGCCATCGCCGGTGCGGTGCCCGACAATTCGACTGTGCAGGTCTCGCGCCCGGCCCAACTGCAGGATTGGACGGCGTTCCGCGATCAGGCGCTCCCGTGGGCCAAGCCGCCGCGGGCCCCACGGGGCACCATGATCTACACGTCGGGCACGACAGGGCATCCCAAGGGCGTTCGCCGCGCGCCAATGAAGCCCGATCAGGTCAAGAAAAACGCCGCGTTGCTGCGGGAAATCTATGGAATCGAGGAGGGCATGCGGGCCTTCGTCTGCGGTCCGCTCTATCATGCTTCGCCCGGCGCATTCGCCCGGCAGGCCTTTCAATTTGCCGACCTGACCGTGCTTCAGCACAGTTTCGATCCCGAGGATCTGCTCAGTTCCATTGCCGAGCATCGCATTACGCATCTGACCATGGTGCCGACCATGTTCGTCCGGCTGCTGCGGCTCGACGACAGCGTGCGCCGGAGCTACGACATTTCTTCGGTGCGATGGGTGACTCATACCGGCGCGGCCTGTCCGCCCGATGTGAAGCGCGAGATGATCGCGTGGTGGGGCCCGGTCATTCACGAGACCTATGGCGCGACGGAAACCGGTCCGGCCGTAGGTTGTGATTCGCTGGAGTGGCTCGCGCACCCCGGGACGGTCGGCCGGCCGATGGCGGGGACCGAGATCAAGATCTACGACGAGAATGCCAGCGAACTCGGTCCGAACGGAATTGGCGAAATCTTTCTTCGCACCGAGGCCTATTCCGATTTCACCTATCACGGCCGCCCCGACCAGCGGCAGGAAGTCGACCGCGGCGGACTGGTGACCTGCGGCGACGTCGGATACCTCGATCCGGATGGCTTTCTGTTCATCTGCGACCGCAAACGCGACATGGTCATCTCCGGCGGCGTCAATATCTACCCCGCCGAAATCGAAAATGTGCTGGTCAATTGTCCGGGCGTGCGGGACTGCGCCGTATTCGGCGTGCCCGACGATGAGTTCGGCGAAAGCCTGGTCGCGGCGATCGAGGCGGACCCGGAATCAAAGCCCGTTCCAGCCGATATCGCGGCGTATCTCGGACAGCGGCTTGCACGTTTCAAGATACCAAGGCGGTTCGTCTTTCACGACGCCTTGCCCCGCGAAGCCAGTGGCAAGATTTTCAAGCGAAAGCTGCGCGATCGTTACCTTCAATCCGTCGTCGTGTCCGCGTAGGCGGGGTGCCGATTCAACAGGAGATCAAGAGTGGACCTGACAGCCAAATTCATCGACGTCGCGGGAACCCGCACGCGCTATCACGACCTCGGTCAGGGGGAGCCGACGATCCTGATCCACGGCGGCGGTCCCGGGGCATCCGGCCTCAGCAACTATCGAAAGAACGTCGAGCCGCTGGCCGGCAAACGCCGTGTCATCGTGGTCGATCTCCCCGGGTTTGGCGAAACCGAAGGCAAGCTCAAGGATGGGCCGATCTTCGAGATGATGGGCGAATTCGTGCTCGCGTTCATGGACACGATCGGGATTCAGAAGGCGAGCTTCGTCGGCAATTCGCTGGGTGGCGCGACGTCGCTCGTGGTCGCGCTGCGCGCGCCGGATCGCGTCAACCGGCTGGTGCTGATGGGCACCGGCGGCAGCCAGGCCATCTTCACCCCGATGCCGACCGAAGGCTTGCGCCGGATGGCGACGTTTCATGGCGGCGAGGGTCCGACGCTGAAGAAGCTGAAGGGCGTCATCGAACTGCTGGTGTTCGATTCCTCCTCCATCACCGAGGAGCTGATGGAAGAACGGCTGAAGGCCGCGACCCGAGCCGACGTCATCGACATCTTCAAGCGGCCGCCCATGGACATCTGGCGCGAAAACCTGGCTTCGCTGAAGCACAAGACGCTGATCGTCTGGGGGCGCGACGATCGCGTCGTTCCGCTCGATTCCAGCTTCATTCTCCTCAAGACGATGCCGAACGCGCAGCTCCACGTCTACCCAAAGTGCGGGCACTGGGCGCAATGGGAGAAGGCCGAAGAGTTCAACGCCCTGGTCGCCGACTTCCTGGATCGGCCATGAGTGGTACGGATGTCGCGAACGCACTGGCGACCCGGCTGCTGGCCGCAGAAGCCGCATGTGCGCCGATCGATCCGATCGCGGTCGAACTGGGCACCAAAGACGTGGCGTCCGCCTATGCAGTCCAGGCCGAAGTTACAAGGCGCGGTTTGGCCGGCGGTCGGCGACTTGTCGGCCGAAAGATCGGATTGACGTCGAAAGCGGTGCAGCAGCAGCTGGGGGTGGATCAGCCCGATTATGGCGCGCTGTTCGCCGACATGGAGATCGTGACCGGCGGCGAGATTTCGAACCTCGGGCCTGATCCAGCCGCGGATCGAGGCCGAGATTGCCATCGTGCTCGATCGCGATCTTGGCGAACGGGATGTCACGATGGGCGAGCTCATGCGCGCCGTCGCCTATGTCGTGCCGGCGCTGGAGATTGTCGATAGCCGAATCAAGGACTGGAAGATCACCATCCTCGACACGGTCGCGGACAATGGTTCGAGCGCGCGCTTTGTGCTTGGCGCTGCTCCCAAACGCCTGACCGATCTCGATCTCGAGGCCTGCGGCATGGCGATGACCCGTAACGGCGCGATCGTGTCGATCGGATCCGGCGCGGCCTGTCTCGGGCATCCGCTGAAAGCGGCGCTGTGGCTGGCGCGGGCGATGTCTGCCACGGGCCATTCGCTGCGCGCCGGCGACGTGGTGCTGACGGGAGCGCTGGGTCCGGTATCGCCGACGACATCGGGTGAATTCTACGAGGCACGAATTTCAGGATTTGCGCCCGTCAACGTCCGGTTTGTCTAGTTACTGCCGGCTGCAAAAAATACGTATCGGAGGAATCGTCATGCGCTCAATTACCCGTCGTTCCGCCATTGCGGGCATCGGTGCGGCTTCGCTGACATTGGGCCGTTCCAAAAGGGCGTTTGCCGCTGGCAACTATGACCTCGGCGTTACCGATACCGAAATCAAGCTTGGCACCACCTCGCCTTACAGTGGGCCGGCATCGGGTTTCGGCGTCTATGGCCAGGCGCAAACCGGTTACTTCAGCATGGTCAATGATCGTGGTGGTATCAACGGCCGCAAGGTCAACCTGCTTTCTCTCGATAACGCCTACACGCCGCCGAAAACGCTCGAGCAAACCCGCAAGCTTGTCGAGTCCGATGAGGTATTCGCAATCGCGGGAATGCTCGGGACTGCCCCGAATTCGGCGACGCAAAAATACCTGAACGGCAAGAAGATCCCGAACCTGTTCCTGACGTCGGGCGCTGAGCGCTTCAACGATCCCAAGGAATTTCCCTGGATCATTCCGTTCTATCCGATCTATGTCGCGCAAAGTGCTGCATTCGGAAAGTACATCCTGAAGGAAAAGCCTGACGCCAAGATCTCGGTGCAGTACCTGAACGACGATCTCGGCAAGGATTTTCTGCGCGGCCTCAAGAAGGGCCTCGGCGACAAGGGCACCGCGATGATCGTCAAGGAGGTCAGTCACGAACTTTCCGAACCGTCGATCGATAATCAGGTCGCGGACTGCATGGCCGCGGGCGCCGATGTCTTCGTCCAGCTCACGACGTCGAAGTTCGCCGCCCAGGGCATTCGCAAGGCCGCGGCGCTGAACTGGCATCCGCTTCATATCGTCAATTCCAACTGCAGCTCGATCGGCGGTACGCTGGCGCCCGCCGGCCTCGACAACGCAAGGGGACTGGTCTCGGCCTGGTGGGAAGTCAATCCGACCGACCCGGCGGAGCAAGACAAACCCGCGGTCAAAGCCTATGCGGAGTTTCTCAAGAAATATCTGCCGGCGATCCACATCGACGACAACACAGCGATCCCCGGCTACAACAACGCCTACATGATCGAGCAGGTGCTTAAGCGGTGCGGCGATGATCTGACGCGCGAGAATTTGCTCAAGCACGCCGTCTCACTCAAAGACGAAAAGCCGCCACTCTATCTTGACGGCATCAAGGTCTACAATTCTTCCACCGACTACCGGGCGGTCCATAACCTTCAGCTCAGCCGGTTCGATGGCCAGAGGTGGATTGCGATGGGCGATATGACCGATCTTGACGACCCCGCAACGTGAGGGAGCAAAACCCGAAACCGACCGCGCCGCGTCAGTCGGCGCCGTAGGTGACGAAACCCGAGGCATCCGGGGCAAAGAGTGCCGAACCTTCGATCTCCTCAGGTTGAAGAATGCGGTGGGTCGGCAAGCTCTTGTATCAAATTACACCGACTTAGCAGCTTCGCTCCCACGAACGCACGCTGTTGGCGCAAAGCTGCCGGTCGCGGCCATTTTTTCTCTTGGGAGCGAAACGGGCATGGCGCGACGGCGGGGTTTTTGACCGATCGCGGCTTCACACCTGTCTAGCTTGCTCGCAGCGTCGCGTAACATTCGGTGGCCTGCTTTTTGAGGTAGATCAAGGCAGACGTTTGGGTGACGGTCATAGCATTTAAAGAGTTGGTCAGACGCGAAATTGGTAGTCAAAATGAAAATTATTACCGAGGCGCTAGCTACCTGCGAAGAGGTTATTCGCGACTGCAAAAAACTGAGTTCCACAGAACTTCGGCGTTTTCTTGAGGAATACGTCAAGGCTCAGAAACAGACGCTTGAAGCGCTTCGCAACAAAATCAATTGATTAGCCGCTTCGGCTCGCGGACTCTTGCACGTCCGCGAAACGGCAATCGTTTCAGGCCCTCGATCGAGCTACAGGTTGTTCAGAGCTGCAGCGGCGCTTGGCGCGCTCGCCATACAATTTCCACAGCGAACAAACCTCCTCAGACAAGTTTGACCGTTACTCCGATATTGCCGCGTGTTGCTTTGGAGTACGGACAGAGTTGCTCCGCTTCATCGATCAGGCCATGTGCAACATCTTGCTCCAAACCCGGTAGCCTCACGTTGAGCCTGGCAATGAGAAAATAACCGCCATCCCCGAAGCTCAGGTCTACTTCGGCATCGATGCTGACCCTGGCCGGCAGCACAATGTTCCTTTCGCGAGCGACGAGTGCGATCGAGCTTGCGAAGGAGACGGACCAGCTGGCCGCGAATAATTGCTCCGGATTGGTGCCGATGCGTGCCGAACCGGGGGTCGAAAGCCTGATGTCAAGCAGGCCGTCAGAGCTGCGCGAGGCACCGTTATCGCGGTCGCCAATGGTCGCGGTCTTGGCTGTATGCAGCAGCTTTGCGATATGGTTCATGTCGCGGCCTTTTTCTAGGTAACGAATCGGCACGAGAGGTCCCGAGGCTCGCGCGCATTGTGCCCGCGAGCCTTGGAGAACCGGTCAGACGAGGGTGGTCGTCACGTCAATATTGCCGTGCACGGCCTTGGAATACGGGCAGATCGTGTGCGCGGCATCGATCAGGGCCTGCGCCTGGTCGCGATCGACGCCCGGCACGCTGACGTTGAGACGCGCCCGGAGGAAAAACGCGCTGCCCGCCAGGTTCAGATCGATTTCGGCGTCGACCGCAAGGCCGGCCGGCAGCTTGATCTTTCGCTGCGTGGCGGCGAGCTCGATTGCGCCCATATAGCAGGCTGACCAGGCGGCGCCGAACAGCTGCTCGGCGGCCGGATGAGGTGCCGGCAGCTTGACGTCGAGACGACCGTCGCTGCTACGCGCGCCACCGGCAGGGCCGTTGGTGTTGTGGGTTTTTCCGGTGAAGAGGAGTTTCTCGGTCATGGCTGATGCCTTTCGAAGTTTGGGTAGAACCGCACAAGTTGCGTCGTTGTAGCTGTCAGATAGGATCGGCGCGCGCATGACGCGCGCGCCGACATTTTCAGGCCGACTTTCGGAGCGATCTGAAGCCCGCACGAAGCTCTTCGGTGAAAAGCTGGGGCTGTTCCCAGGCAGCGAAGTGACCGCCCTTTGCAAGCTTGTTATAGTGGATCAGGTGGGGATACGCCCGCTCTGCCCAGCTCCGTGGAGCAGGAAAGAGTTCGTCAGGGAAAACGCTCACGGCGGTCGGCACCACGACGCCCTTGACGGCGAAGAACGACGCGCCCTTGTTTTCCCAGTAGAGACGGGCCCCGGAGAGCGCCGTCTTCGTCAACCAGGTCAGCGTGATGTTGTCGAGTACGTCGTCGCGTGTGAGGCCTTCACTCTTTCCGGCGAAGACGCGTGCGATCATTTCGTAGCTGCGTGCGTCATGGTCAAGGAAATAGGCCGCAAGGCCTACCGGCGAATCCGCAATTCCGTACATCGTCTGCGGCCTTAGCCCCAACTGGAAGCCATAGCCGATGCCCTTCGCGTAGACGAAGCTCAGCCGCTCGTAAGCGAGCTTCTCGTCGGCCCGGAGATTCGCCGGCGCCGGCGCGCCGGAAAAAGCCAGCTTGTCGATGTCGAGTGGAATTACGTTGGGCATATTGGTGTGAATGCCCAGCAATTCCGGTGGCGCCTGCATGCCCATCAGCTCAGTGATGATCGCGCCCCAATCACCTCCTTGCGCCACGAATTTTGTGTATCCGAGACGCTTCATCAACACGGTCCAGGCACGTGCAATATGCGCCGGGTCCCAGCCCGTTGTGGCCGGCTTGCCGGAAAACCCGTAGCCGGGTAGCGACGGAATTACGACATCGAACGCGTCAGATGCGTTTCCACCATGTGCGGTTGGATTTGTCAGCGGATCGATGATCTTCATCTGTTCGGTGATCGAGCCGGGCCATCCGTGCGTGACGATCAACGGCAAGGCGTTCTCGTGTTTCGATCGAACGTGAATGAAGTGAATGTCCAGCCCGTCGATTTCGGTGATGAACTGCGGCAGGGCGTTGATTTTCGCCTCGATCTTGCGCCAGTCATACTCCGTCGCCCAATAGCGCGCGAGCGCCTCGGTCGTATCGAGTTGGACTCCCTGGGATGCATCCGTGACCGTTTCCCGCTCGGGCCAGCGGGTCGCGGTGATGCGTCGTCGCAGATCGACAAGCGTCTCCTCCGGAACGTTGACGCCGTGAAAGGGGCGAATAGCATCGCCCGCCGGCGCGGCGGTCAATTCTGACGAGGTCAGGCCCATTGCGCCCACGACAGCAATGCCGGCGGCGGCGGCGCCCAAAAGCCGGCGGCGCTCCAGATCGATTTTCTCGGAGGTCTTGATGGTATCCATGGTGTCTCTCCTCGGGATGATGGTTTGCTCGGGTGCACATGCGTGCTGCCCAACACCTATCCCTTCGAAGACGAGATCACCCGTTAGGCGTTGTTATCCCCTGTTAGGCCCGCCTAATTGCCTGCTGCTTCAGGCAAATTTCAGGGTTCGGCCGGCGCGGCAACCGCTATTGCCTTGCCCTTTTACGTCTAAAGGAAGGGTCGTATATTTAGCAGAGCCACCACCTCGGCATACGCGGTCACAGAGGGATCCATGGCGACGGCGAGCAATCGGACTGGCAACGGCTTGTCGTTCGGCCCATTCAATTTGCTGGTGAACGAGCGCCTCCTTATGAAAGAGGGGGTCCCTGTCGAATTGGGCGGGCGGGCCCTCGATATATTGATCGCGTTGACTTCCACCCCGAACCAAATCGTGAGCAAGAAGGATTTGCTTTCGCGGGTCTGGCCCGATGTCATCGTGGAAGAAGGCAGCCTGCGCTTTCACATGAATGGGCTGCGTAAGGCGCTGGGTGATGGGCAGGGCGGCGCCCGATACATCACGACGCTCCCGGGACGGGGATATTGCTTCGTTGCGCCGGTATCGCGGCCGGACCGCCCGCGCGATGAGGTGCCTGCCGTTGCCAACAGGTTTCCGCATGCCAATCTCCCCAGCCGGATAGGCCGGGTAATCGGCCGGGACGAGGATGTTCCAAGGTTGTCGGCGCAGTTGAACGCTTCGCGCTTCGTCACCATCGTCGGTGCCGGCGGCGTTGGAAAGACCACCCTCGCAATAGCGGTGGGGCATCACCTGAACGACGCCTTTTCGGGCGCCCTGCTGTTCGTAGACCTGGGGATGCTGAGCGACCCCGAACTTGTGACAGCGGCCATCGCATCCATGCTTGGTCTATCGGTCCAATCAAACGATGCAATGCCGAACCTGGTCGTATATCTGCGCGACAAGCGAATTCTCCTGATTCTCGATACGTGCGAGCATCTCATCGAAGCGGTAGCGCCGCTGGCAGCGGGCATAATCGGGGCGGCACCGCAGGTCCACATCCTGGCCACAAGTCGCGAAGCTCTTCGGGTAGAAGGCGAGCACATCTACCGACTGGATGCGCTCGCATTTCCGCCGGATGACCCGCGGCTTACGGCAGCGGAAGTCCGGACGTTCCCGGCCATGCAGCTCTTCATGGAGCGCGCGGCGGAAAGCGGTCTGCGGCTGGAGGTCAGCGACGCGGACGCCCCGATCGTCGCAAGCATCTGTCGAAAGCTTGACGGCGTAGCGCTCGCAATCGAGCTGGCGGCCAGACGGGTCGAATCCTATGGACTGCAACAAACCGCTGCACTTCTCGATCAACGTCTGACCCTGCTGTGGCTGGGGTCACGAACCGCGCCACCTCGTCAGAAAACATTGCAGGCCACGCTGGATTGGAGCTTTGGGCTCCTTACAGAGCTGGAGCGTGTGGTGCTTCGAAGGCTCGCCGTATTCGTTGGCCATTTCACCCTGGACGCGGCACTGGAAGTGGTCACCAGTGCCACTCTCGACAAATCGAACGTATTTGCTGCCATAGACAGCCTTGTTGCTAAATCGCTGATTGCAACCAGCCCCCTGGGGGCGATGATGCGCTACAGACTCCTCGACACGACGCGCGCTTACGCCCTGCAGATCGTTCTTGATGCGGCCGATGCTCTCGACCTTGCGACACGCCATGCGTCGTACTTCCGCCGGTGGTTGGAACAGAACGGCAAGGAATGGTCGAGCCTATCGAGTGGAATAGAGCGAGCGTCCCATTTTGCCGGCGTGAACAACGTTCGGCTAGCGCTCGAATGGTGCTTTTCTCCAGGGGGGAACATCGAGTTGGGAGTGCCCCTCGCGGCCGCTGCGACGCAGGTTTTTTTGGCGATGTCTTTGCTTCCAGAATGTCACCGCTGGTCGCAGCGTGCCATCCTCGCTCTCGACGAGACTACTGCTGGAGGTCTCAACGAGATGCTTCTTCAGGCCGCGTTGGGATTCTCTTCATCGCAAATGCACGGAGAAAGCAGCGCCGTAAGCGAGGCCCTGACCAGAAGCCTGGCTATTGCCGAAAACCACGGCGACACAGCCCATCAAGCCGAAATCCTTAACATGCAGCACTATTTCCATGCCCGCCTGGGAGATCTCAAGTCTGCCCTTCGATGCGCCAGACGTTGTCGCGCTATCGCCGGGACGTCTGACGATTTGGCGGTCAAAGCGCTGGCGCACGCCATGTTGGGAAGAGCGCTGCAGGTTACCGGTGACCTTGCGGGTTCCCGCGCTGAGCTCGATTCCCTGATGCGGATATTCTCCCAATCCCATCGGGGACCGACCCTCCTCAGCTACGACCCCCATTATCATTCTTATATTGCACTGGCGCGGACGCTTTGGCTGCAGGGTTATCCGGGCCAGGCACTGGAACTCGCACGCGAGGGAGTTGAAGCCTCCAAAGCCATGGGTCACCCGGCAGCATTGGCGCTGGTTTCCGCCGGCGCGGCGTCGATTTTTCTCCTCGCCGGCGATATTGATGCAGCCCAGTACCATACTGACCTGTCGCTTTCGCATGCCGAAGCCAACGCCTTAGGGCCTCTTGTGGCTGTTGGCAAAGGCCGCAAAGCCGAGTTGGCGATCAAGCGAGGGAACACCAACGCAGGCGTCAAGGAACTTCATGCAATTCTGGAGCGCCTCCGCGCGGCACGTCATGAGGTGCTCACTACGGAGTTCAGCATGGCGCTTGCCCAAGGGCTGATGGCGATGGGGCGGTCAAGTGAAAGTCAAGCACTGATCGACGAACGAATTCGACAGGTCGAAGTCGGTGGCGAGGCCCTGTATGTACCGGAGCTGCTACGCGTAAAGGGAAAAGCTCTCCTGTCTGGGCGTGAACCCGACCCCCACAAGGCCGAGACTTGCTTCGAGAAATCCCTCGAATTGAGCCGCCATCAGGGCGCGCGCGCATGGGAATTACGGACCTCGACCGACCTCGCTAAGCTTATGGCACAGCGTGGAGATTTCGAAAACGGCCGGAAGTTATTGCGGCCGGTCTACGCAGGGTTCAGCGAGGGATTTGAAACGGCCGACCTCAGAGCTGCCGATGCGCTGCTCGCCTCCCTGGGATAAATCGCCCCAGGCAAAACGCCGCTGCCAGCAAGTAAAAGTCCGCCGCGCAGCCGCACGAGCCATCTCGCTGGAACTAACGCCAGCTAACGACCCATAACGAGCAATTTCCCGAGGCCGGCGCCACTATACGGGCACGTCAACCGGCCGGGCCACGCTTTCCTCAGCCGGCTCGACGAGCCCACAGCTTGAGGAGAATTGAGATGGGTGGCCTTTTTCTCAAGATAGCGCGGATCGCGGCGACGGCGTTGCTGATCAACGCGGGCGCTCTTCCGCCGCAAGCGGCGATAGCTCAGGCAGGAACCAAGCGAACCGATTTGCAGCGGCACGACCTTGGTACGACAGGACGCGAGGCCATTCAGGTGCGCGTTGACTTCGATCCGGGAGCGGCTTTCGGCAGACACATGCATCCCGGCGAGGAAATCATCTGCGTGCTGGAGGGCTCACTTGAGTATCAGGTCGAGGGAAAGCCGCCAGTGACGCTCAAGGCAACCCGCTTCCATCGCGCACAATCAAGGTGAAACGCCACTTTTCGCGGCCAGCATCGAGCGCGCTGCGCTCAGAAACCGAACGGCGATATCGAATTCTTCACGATACAGCCGTTTTCAAAGGAGAACAACGTCATGACGAGACATGCTTATGACAGAGAGATCACGGCACTTCTGGTGATCGATCCCTACAACGATTTCATTTCCGAGGGAGGCAAGTTGTGGGGCCGCATTCGCGCAGTCGCGGAAGCAAACGGTTGCGTTCCGCATATGCTGCAGGTCCTGAATGCAGCGCGCGAGGCAAAGATCCGCGTCTTCTATGCGATGCACCACCGCTACCGCCCGGGCGACTACGAGACATGGAAGCACATTGCGCCCGTCCAGAAGGCGGCGTGGATGAATAAAACCTTCGAGTTCGGCTCGTGGGGTGGAGAGATGCATCCTGGGTTCAGGCCTCGCGCGGGCGAGATTGTCGCCACCGAGCATTGGTGCTCGAGCGGGTTCGCCAATACCGATTTGGATCTGCAACTCAAGAGGCACGGTATCCAGCAGCTCATCGTCATGGGTCTCATCGCGCATACGTGCCTGGAGGCCACCGTCCGGTTTGCTGCCGAGCTCGGCTATGGGGTCACGGTTGTAAGAGATGCGACAGCCGATTTCTCGGACAAGGAGATGCACGCCGCTCTCGAGGTGAACATTCCGAGCTACGCGACCGCCATTGTGACCACAAATGAGATCGTCAATCTAATGTCTTCTGCCCCAGCCTCGGAGTGATCCGAGATCACCTGAACGCCGCGCTCTGCTCAACCGATCAACCCAGGAGATCTGCCATGCCGAACTCTTCGCAATTCAATGTCGACCGCACCCGTCCGGGCCAGTGGACGATCACCTTCAGCAACCCGCCGATCAACATGTTCGTTCCCGAGACGATCGATGAATTGAGAGTGCTGATGACCGACATCGAGGCCGACCCGTCCGTAAAGGTCGTCGTGTTCCAGTCGTCGAATCCCGAGTTTTTCGTCGCCCACCTCGACGTAGCCAAGGCAGCCCAGCAGCCAGACGTGCTTGACCGTTGGCGTGACTTTGTGCTGCGCCTATCGTCCGCGCCAGTCGTGAGCATCGCCAAGGTTCGCGGCCGTACTCGCGGCATCGGCAACGAATTCGTGCTGGCCTGCGACATGCGGTTCGCCAGCCGGCAGAACGCCCTGTTCGGCAATCCCGAGGTCGGCGTCGGACTGATCCCGGGTGGCGGAGCGCTTGAATGGCTGCCGCGCCTGGTCGGCCGCTCGCGGGCACTTGAGATCGCGCTCAGCGCCGACGATTTTGATGCCGATATCGCCGAGCGCTATGGTTGGGTGAACCGGACGCTGGACGACAACGACCTCAACTCATTCGTCGATACGTTTGTCGGGCGTCTGGCTTCATTCGACCGCGAAGTGCTTGCCGCAGCTAAGGCCCAGATCAACCGGTTCGGAATGCCGACAGCCGCCGAACTTAAGTCGAGCAACGATATGATCTTCTCAATCTTGACCTGGCCCAGCGCGCAGGCGCGCCGCGCCAAGATCCGCGACATTGGTTACGGCTTTCCGAGCGACTTCGAATTGAACTTTGGCCGCTACCTCCCTTCCTTCGGGTCGACCGACGGCGATGGCCCGGTTGCGCGGTCCGACTGATCCTCACTTGTATTGGCGCCGCGCACAGCTTTGCGGGCGCCGATACGGACGGGTCCGCAGCACGGAGGAGACGACAATGACGCCTCAAACGGAAACGGCCGCGTTCACCGGCGGCGACAGCGGTATCCACCTCCCAACGGGGGGACCGATCAATGCTGGTCGATTATTCTTACTGGAAATGAGTGGCGACCGCATCCACGCGATAAATCCGGACGGATCGGACCGCAGGACCATCGTGACCGGTTGCCACCTCCCGGACGGCATCGTCGTGGATGCGGCGGCCGGCCATATCTATTGGACCAACATGGGGGTGCGCAGTTTCAACGACGGTTCGATCGAGCGCGCCGATCTCGATGGCGCCAATCGCAGGGTGATCGTCCCACCAGGCGTGACCCACACGCCGAAACAGATCCACCTCGACAAGGACAATGGCAAGCTTTATTGGTGCGACCGTTGCTCGAGCGGGAGGAAGCACTAAAGGTCGTCGTCGTTGAGAGCGCCGATCCAGACTTCTTCTCCGCGCATTACGACACTTCGCGCGCAGGGCAATCCGCTGGCTAAGCAAGTCCGACGGGTTATCTCCGATGGATCGAATTCGTCCTGCGGCTCAGCAAAGCGCCTGTCGTCAGCATAGCTGAGGTCAGAGGTCGCGCATGGGGCAACAAAGCTCGGTGAGGTTCAATTTTCCCTACCCATCGGACGCACCGTGCCAGGCGTATCGACCGGGTGTGGCCGTGCCGAAGGACCCATATGAAGACGCCGCGAGTTCATCACATTGATCGGCGGAGGGGCGGCTATATTGCCGTTCGCGGCGCTGGCGCAGCAACAGGGTAAAACGCCACAGCCATATTCATATCTCCTGCTGCTTTACCTGATTTTCCAGGTACAGCTTCGGGGTCTTGGTTATATCTTGGAAGGGCGCAACATCCGCCTCGCGTTCCGAGACGCAGAGCTCAGCAACTAACCCGGCGGACCCGCATCCTCCAGGATCGGGCCGAACGGCTCCCAGCGTTCGCCGTCAAACCGCATCATCCTGAACTGCTTGTGGATTCGGTAGTCGGTGGGCGAGGTGTTGATTTTCATCCCGGGTAGCGCGAAGTCACCTTCGAAATCCTTGAGCGAGGTCGCCTGCTTCATGACGTTCTCGCGCGTCAGGTCGTCGCCGCACTGCTCGAGTACGTGGACCAGAAGCTGCGCGACGCTGTAGCCATAGGTGTTGAAGTTCGAGCCCTTGTCTCCGTCCGGATAGTACTTCTCCATAAAGGCGAAATAGCGCTTTACACCCGAATCGTCCTTCCATTGCGGATCGAGCGGTTCCTTGATGTAATTGGAGCTGATGATGCCCTTGCTGTTTTCAAGCCCGGCCGGTTTCAGGACGCTGCCGACCGACGTAGCCTTCAAACTGACGATCTGCACCGGATGCCAGTCGATCTCGGCGATCTTCTTGATCGCCTGCGCCGCCTGCTTTGGCGTGGCAGCACTGAAGAACAGGTCGGCGCCAGAATCCCTGATCCTGACGATTTGCGAATCGACGGTCGGATCGGACACTTCGTAAGAAGCCTCCGCGACCATCACCTTGGCAGCCTTGTCGCCGAGCCCCGATTTGATGCCGTTCAGATAATCCTTGCCGAAATCGTCATTCTGATAGAGCACGCCGACCTTGGCGTTCGGATACTGCTTCAGGATGTATTGGCCATAGATGCGTCCCTCGACGAAGTTGTTCGGATCATAGCCCATGGTCCACGGAAAGTTCTTTGGATCGGAGAATCTCAGGGCGCTGGCGGCCGCGAACAGCTGTGGCACCTTCCTGGAATTGAGATATTTCTGCACGGCTGCGTTTGAAGGCGTACCGAGGATCTGGAAGGTCAAGAGCACCTCGTCGCTCTCGACCAGCTTGCGCACCTGCTCGACCGCCTTCGGCGGCGAATACGCGTCGTCATACTGGATCAGATTGATCTTGCGGCCGTTGATGCCGCCCTGGTCGTTGATCATCTTGAAATAGGCGGCCTCGGTCTTGCCGATCGAGGCATAGGCCGACGCCGGCCCCGAAAACGGCATGGTCTGTCCGATCTTGATCTCGGTGTCGCTGGCGCCCGGGTCGTATTTTTTCTGGGCATCGGCGGCAGAGATCGACAGAGCCAGGGTCAACGCCGCTGCGGTGGCCAGAGGCAGAATTCCATTCCCCATTTGCATTTCCTTTCCTCAGCTTGTTTATCTCAACGGGGTGTCAAGCAGAGCTTCACGGCGCCAACCAATCTGCGCGAGCGAAGAAACCGTGATATATGCTCCTGCTCCGTAATTTAAGCGAGCCGTCCGAACTGGCTACGGTAGAGGATGAGAGGCTATGCCCGAGTTGGAGCAGCACGATGACGTGATCGCCCGTGAATGCCGATCGAAAAAGCCCCTCATCGGCATCGCCGGAGCTCCTCTAAGCCATTGTATTTGTTGAGTCGAAGCGCGGTGACCCCTCGCCGATCGCGATCGGGACCCCCGCACCGAAACACAGTCCTGTGTCGGCGGCGGGCAGTCGTGTATAGCTGCGCGTCGCAACCAGCTTAACGGCGAGGCTCGCAAATTGGAGGCATTTCCCAGCTTTGGCCAGAGGGGAATTGGAATCCTGGAGATTTTGTCGGAGGATGGCGAACTCGTTTTCGGCCGAGGGTGGCATGAGGGCGCCGCAGGCGGACGCAAGGATGTCCTGATTTCGTTCCCGACATCGGAACACCCAGCGCCAGCTACTCTCGATCGCCTCGCTCGCGAATACTCCTTCAAGGAAGAGCTCGACGCCGCCTGGGCGGTGCGGCCGCTTGAGCTTGTGCGAGATCCCGGTCGGAGCATATTGGTGCTCGATGACCCCGGCGGGGAATTGCTCAGTAACCTCATTGGCACACCGGTGGGCCTGGAGAGATTCCTGCGCATCGCCGTCCGCGCAGCGGCAGCGCTCGCCAACGTCCACCAGCACGGCCTCATCCACAAGGACATCAAGCCTGGCAATATTTTGGTGAGCACCGGGAGTGGTGAGGTACGGCTTACCGGCTTCGGAATCGCGTCGCGTCTGACGCGGGAACGGCAGGCGCCTGATCCTCCCGAGCATTATCGTTTGACTTTTATTCTCTCCGCTATATTCCTTTCATAGACAGGGAAAGCGTCATGACAGCCTTCGACGCCCGAACCAGTGCATCAAATGACCGTCTTGCAATTCGAGGCGATATTTCCCGATGAAGAGCCTGCCGTCTATTTGTCGCTCGCCGTTGGCCGAAGGCGTTTGTCGCCCCCGCTGTGGCAATCCCGAGGTCACTGAATTGGCCGACGGTTCAAGTGGCAGTGCTACGTCTCGCGCCCGTGACCTCCTATCGCTTCTCTCACCTCGCCGGGACTATCTTTGAAATACAAAGAGCCCCTCCGCGAGTGGTTCCAAGTTACTCACTTGATGCTCACCAGCAAAAGGGATCAGTGCCCTCCATTCAGCGGATGATGGGCTTCGGTTCCTACGGCACCGCGCTTCCATGTGCCATAATCCGCGCTGCTTTGATCGACCAGAACCAGCTTGGTGGGATTGTCGAGGTCGATGAGACGTTCGTCGGCGGCAAGGCCAAGACAAGCATTGGGACAGCGCGACGGCAAGCCGGTCCGACCGCTTCCGGCAAAGCCATCGTCGTTGGCGCTGTCCGTCGCAAAGGCAACGTCATCGCCCGCGTGATCGGCACGTGCGCAAAACCTTGGAGGCTTTCGTCATGAGCCGTTTCCGACAGGTTAGCCTGATCTGCACCGATCAATGGACCGGATATAGCGGATTGACATTCCCGCATGGCACCGTTGACCACGCGAAGCGCCAGTACGTCGTCGGCGCCGTTCACACCCAACGATTGAGGGTTTCTGGTCGATCTTCAAGCGCGGCATCGTCGGATCGTTTCACAAGGTCAGCCGCAAATACCTGCCGCTGCATGTCGCGGAATTTCAGTTCCGCTATACAACCGCTTCACGCGGGCATATTTCGCCATCGCTGATCGAGGGCGCGTGAGAGGCTGCACGGTCACGAATAGCGATAGGGCGTTTCCGCCACGCGTTTTGGGCTTTGATTTTAGTTCTACATCAGATGCGGCCTCGCACTATGAGATATGCGATACGCAAAGGAAGGCGCAAAACAAACCGCAAAAGAGTGCGCCAATTACTGTAATTTCTTTCGCGCTCCTCGAATCGGAGCGCATTTGGATATCATTGGCGCGTTGATACCGCCGTTGCGACTGCCTTCATTGCTGATACTTTTACGCCGAACGCTTCACCGACACCTGTGGACCTCCGCCAATAAGATTCTACTTGCTCGCGCGGAATTTCTCGCGACCATCGGCCCAAATTCGTATCAACGTCTGGCTTTTGACGATTTTGGTACCATCATCGCTTAGGATAAAGTCGTCTGTGTAACTACGGTACGACCGATGCTCGTGTTATTGATTATGGTATCGACTTCCTGCTCGTTCGCAAAGGCGCGCCACTGCCGTCGAACCATCAATTTGCATTCAAACGCGCGATAACGATGTTGCTGAAATCCGTATCAGTGGCGAGTTTCCCGAGCTTGTTCAACCTATCCCCGAAGATACCGAGATCGCTGTTAGAGAAGCGAGAGCCGATTTCTATTGTATCGGCTATCTGCATTACCTGGATGAAGCCGACAATCCTCGTACGACTACTTTCTGTCGACGCCTGAACCTTAACCAGCCGACTCTGCAGCGGCGGCATCTTCGTGAAAATTGAAAACCCCGATTACGAATACGAGGATTAGAAGTATCGCCGCCCTGTCGAGGCCGAAATATAACGGCCTGCTACGAAAGTCAACACCCGGATAATCGCCCTCCCGAGGTCATCGCCGGGACGCTGGCCTACATGGCGCCAGAGCAGACCGGGCGAATGAATCGCTCGATCGATTCCCGCAGCGACCTCTATTCGCTCGGGGTGACACTCTACGAATTGCTGATTGGAAGTCTTCCCTTTACCGCCTCCGATCCGATGGAATGGGTACACTGCCATATTGCGAGGCAGGCTCATCCGCCCAGCGAACGGGCAAACGGGATTCCCGAGGCCGTTTCCTTGATCGTGATGAAGCTCTTGGCGAAGACTGCTGAAGAGCGTTACCAGACGGCGGCGGGAGTCGAAGCTGACCTCCGTCGTTGTCTGGGCGAGTGGCAGGCCCACGGCCGCATTGATCCATTTCAGGCGGGCGCGCTCGACGCTTCGGACCGGTTATTGATCCCGGAAGTCCTCTACGGGCGAGAGCCCCAGATCGCGACTTTGTTAGCGTCCTTCGACCGTGTCGTAAACCAAGGCAGACCGGAACTCGTTCTTGTTTCCGGCTACTCAGGTATTGGCAAGTCTTCCCTTGTCAACGAACTCCATAAACCGCTGGTCCCGCCTCGAGGCTTTTTTGCATCGGGCAAGTTCGATCAGTACAAGCGCGACATCCCTTATTCGACGCTCGCGCAAGCCTTCCAGGGCCTGATCCGTCCAATCCTGGCCAAGAACGAGGAAGAGCTCGCCCGCTGGCGGGATGCAATCCGCGACGCGCTTGGTCCGAATGGCCAGCTCATGGTGGATCTCGTCCCAGAGCTGAAGCTGATCATCGGAGAACAGCAACCCGTTCCGGAACTTCCCCCACGGGATGCGCAGAGCCGCTTCCAGCTCGTATTTCGTCGCTTCATCGGCGCATTCACGCGGGAGCATCCTCTCGCGCTATTCCTCGACGACCTGCAATGGCTTGACGCGGCCACGCTGGATCTGATGGAGGATCTGCTGACACATCCAGACGTAAACGATCTGATCTTGATTGGGGCCTACCGTGACAACGAAGTGTCCCGCGCGCATCCGCTGATGCGCAAGCTGCAAACCATCCGCCAGGCCGGAGCGATGGTGCACGACATCGTACTCGCCCCTCTGACGCGTGACGACCTGGAGCATTTGATCGCAGATTCGCTTCATTGTGCGAGGGCGCACGCCCGCCAGCTGGCCGGATTGGTCGAGGAGAAGACGTCCGGTAATCCATTTTTTGTCATTCAATTCATATCCGCGCTTTTCGAAGAGGGATTGCTTGTCTTTGATCACGTCGAAGGCAGATGGCGCTGGGACCTGAATCGCATCAACGCCAAGGGTTATACTGACAACGTCGTTGACCTTATGGTGGGGAAGCTGAATCGCCTGCCGATCGAGACGCAGAAGGCGCTGCAGCAGCTTGCGTGCCTGGGGAACAGCGCCGACTTTGCAATGCTGCGCATGGTTTATCAGGACTCGAGCGAGGCGATGCATAGAGAGATTTGGGAAGCCGTCCGAACGGGCCTTGTTTTCCGATCGGACGATTATTACAGGTTTCTCCACGACCGCGTGCAAGAAGCAGCGTATTCTTTAATCCCTCGAGAATTGCGGGCAGACGCCCATCTGCGAATCGGCATGTTGATGGCCTCGCAGACGCCCCCAGACAGACTTGAGGAGGAAATCTTCGAGATCGCCAATCAACTCAACCGTGGCTCTCATCTGATACGGTCGACTGCCGAACGCGAACGAATTGCGGAATTGAATCTCGTCGCGAGCCGGCGAGCGAAGATGTCGACGGCGTACGCGTCGGCACTCAGCTATCTCCACGCCGGACGCAGATTGTTGACGGACGAGACCTGGGATCGCAACTACGACCTTATCTTCTCGATCGAGTATCTCCTCGCGTCATGCGAATTACTGACCGCTGACATGGCTGCCGCGGAAGCCCGGCTTTCCATGCTGGCCGAAAGGGCGAAAACTGCCCACGACATCGCCGTTGTCACGCGCTTGCGCCTGACGCTCTATGACCTTCTAGGTCGCAGCGATCGCGGCGTGGAGGTATTCATTGAATATCAGAAAGGTCACGGCAAGGACTGGTCGCCACATCCCACCGTCGAGGAAGTATCACGGGAATACGATCAAATCTGGTCTGCGGTAGGAAATCGCCAGATCGAAGAACTCGTGGACTTGCCCGTGATCACTGATCCGGACGTGCTCGATGTTCTGGATGTTTACACCGAGTTTGCGATGTCGGCGATGTTTACGGATGGAAACCTCCATGATCTCCTGCTTTGCCGAATGGTCAACCTCAGCCTTGAGCATGGCAACAGCGACGCATCGTGCTTTGCGTATGTGTCGCTGGGTTTGCTCGCTGGTCCTCATTTCGGAAACTATGAGACCGGATTTCAGCTTGGCAAGCTAGGCTACGATCTGGTGGAGAGGCACGGATGGCAACGTTATCAAGCTCGCGTCTATTTGCGCTTTGCGAGCGTCATACCATGGACGCGACACGTCAAAACGGGAAGAGAGCTTGTTCGACGCGCTTTCGGCGCCGCGAACAGGATGGGAGATCTCACGTTTGCGGCATATAGCTGCTACCACCTAATCACAAATCTTCTCGCGAGCGGAGACCCTTTGGCCGAGGTGCAGCGTGAAGCTGAGGCCGGCCTCGAGTTCGCGAGCAAGGCCCTGTTCGGTATCGTCGTGGATATCCTCACCGGTCAGCTCGCGATTATCCGGACGCTTCGGGGCTCGACAACCACATTCGGTTCGTTCGGAGACGGTGAGTTTGACGAGCTTCAATTCGAGCATCGATTGTCGCAAAATCCTGCTTTGGCGCTACCGGAATGCCGGTATTGGATCAGAAAGTTACAGGCGCGTTTTTTTGCGGAAGATTATTGTTCCGCCATCCAGGCTTCACTTCATGCCGAGCGCCTGCTCTGGACATCGCACTCCTTCTTTGAAGTGGCTGAGTATTACTTCTACGGTGCTCTGGCTCGGGCTGCGGTTTTCGAGTTTGCAGCGGACGGCTCGCGACAAGAGCACCTCAAGGCGCTGACCGATCACTACGGGCAGCTTGCAATATGGGCGAAGACTTGTCCGGAGAATTTCGAAAACCGGGCCGCACTGGTGGCCGCGGAAATCGCGCGGATTGAAGGCCGCGATCTCGATGCCATGCGCCTCTACGAGCAGGCCATTCGCTCCGCCCGCGAGCATGGTTTCGTGCAGATCGAAGGCGTCGCCCATGAGGTGGCCGCCCGGTTCTACAGCGCGCGCGGCTACGAGACATCCGCCAACGCCCATCTCCGCGAGGCCGGGGACTGTTACCTCCGCTGGGGCGCCGACGGCAAGGTCCGGCAGCTCGAGGGGCGTTATCCGCAACTGCCGCCCAGCGGGACAAGAGCGGCGACGTCGCCGAATCAACACCTCGACATCGCCGCTGTCGTGAAGGCGTCACAGGCCCTGTCGAGCGAGATGTTGCTGCCCGACCTGATCGAGCGGCTCATGACCATCGCCCTGCATAATGCGGGTGCCGACCGTGGCCTGCTGATCCTGCTGCAGCAGGACGATTACCATATCGAGGCAGAGGCACGAGCGGACGGTGAAACAATTGTCTTGCATTATGACGCCTCCGCCAGTCCTGCGGTTCCTGAAAGCATCATTCGCTACGTCACGAGGACGCAGGAGAGCGTGATGCTCGACGACGCGGCCAAGCGGAATCTCTTCTCGGAAGATCCATATTTTGACATCCGGCGACAGCGATCGATCCTTTGTCTCCCGCTCATTCGTCATGGAACGATGGTCGGATTGCTTTACCTGGAGAACACGCTGGCGCCGCACGTCTTCACCCCGGATCGCACGAGGCTCCTTGAGCTTCTGGCGGGACAAGCAGCGATCTCGCTGGAGAACACCCGTCTTTATGGCGAGCTTCAAGAACGGGAGGCGAAAGTTCGACGCCTGGTCAATTCCAACATCATCGGGATCCTGATCATCGATCTCGGAGGTCGAATAATCGAGGCCAACGACGCCTTTCTCCGCATCGTGGGATATAGCCGCGATGATGTCGTTTCGGATCGCCTGAGCTTTATCAGCCTGACGCCCCCGGAATGGCGCGCTGCCGATGCGAAGAGGATCGATGAGGTAAAATTGACGGGAAGCCTCCAGCCATTCGAGAAGGAATATTTCCACAAGAATGGCAGCCGCGTGCCGGTGCTGGTCGGCGTGGCGCGCTTCGTGGAAACCGGAAACGAGGCTGTCGCCTTCGTGATCGACCTCAGCGAGCGAAAGCGTGCGGGCGCAGAGCTGGCTCATGCCAACCGCGTCGCGACAATGGGCGAACTTACAGCGTCGATCGCGCACGAGGTGAACCAGCCGCTCGCCGCCCTGCTGACAAATGCTGAAACCGCCGTGCGCTGGCTCACCCGTCAGCCGCCGAATCTGGGAAAGGCCAAGCCGTTGATCGACCGTGTCATCGGCGACGGCAAGCGGGCGGCTGATATTTTGAGCCGAATTCGTGACTTCGCCCGAAAGGCGCCGTCGCGTAAGGAGGATTTGGCAATTAACGAAGCAATTTTGGAGATTATGGGACTTAGCCGTGTCGCGATGTCGGAGCACGGCGTTTCCGTGACGATGCAATTGGCAGATGGGCTGCCGCACATTTCGGGAGACAGAGTCCAATTGCAACAGGTGGTCCTCAACCTGATCATGAACGGCATTGAAGCGATGAGCGAAGTCACGGGCAGATCCCGCGAGTTGATGATCAGTACGAGTGCGGTCGAATCGGGCAGCTTGCTCGTCATGGTAAGCGATACCGGGCCGGGGCTGTCTTCGGCGCACCTCACGCGCATCTTCGAGGCGTTCTACACGACCAAGGCCAGTGGCCTGGGCATGGGATTATCGATCTGCCGCTCGATCGTCGAAGCGCATGGCGGCCGGTTATGGGCAACGCCGAACGAACCTTTTGGCGCTGTCTTTTGCATGATGTTGCCGATCGGGTCGCTTGAAAACCCGAAATCTTCTGCGGCCTGGTCCCCTCCATCAAGCGAAACGCAGCGCGGCGGGTGAGCGTTCACGCCGCCTTATCCGCAGCGATAAGCTGTCATGTCGCCCTGCATTCTCCCGGTGATGGCACTTTTGGGACATGCCGGGATTTCCGAGCCGATTCTGCCGTCGGGTTAAAGCGGAAATGCGCCCTTAAGCCGGGCTGCTCGGGACAGCGCCTATCCAGCGCTCGCGAACAAACATTACCGGAATGTAACTATGGCAGATAGTACGCATCTGTTAATTAGTTAATTCGGTGAAATATCGGAAAGCGACAGTGTGAAGCAATCGCCCGTTTCCCATTCGTCACGGCCTCGGCTGGCCACGGAGCTCCGAAGCAGCATTACCCGCATCGGTCGGCTGCTTGGTGCAAGCATGCCCAAAGGCGATCTCTCTCCCACGAAACTATCCGCGCTTGGAATATTGCGGCGGGGCGGTCCGATGAGAGCCAGCAAGCTCGCTGCGCGAATGGGCATCAGACCACAATCACTGACGCGCATATTGGCGGACCTTGAAGAGGCCAGGTTGCTGGCGCGTGCACGTGATCCCCACGATGGCCGCGAGCACATTCTATCGGTAACGCCGAAGGCTGTTTCCCTGATGCGCGACGAAGGACTGCGCCGCGACAGGCTGATCGACAGAAAGATCGGACGGATACTGACTCCGTCGGAAATCGAGCTTCTGCAACTCTCGGCCAAAGCGTTGAACAAACTCGCCGATGGTTGGGTCAGCGCCGATGTTGCAAGCACAAATTCTGATGCGGAGAAGCCAGTATGAAAATACCAATTCCCGGGATCTCATACGCATTGGCTGTCGGTATTCCCGGCGATGCCGCGGCAGGCGACCCCAGCCGGGGTCATAAAGAGCTGATGCTCATTTCAACATTCCCTGACGGGCACCTGATGTCCAGCGCGGAGAGAACTTCCGATAATGTCCATGCCGATCCAGCCAACGTGCTCGGTGGGTGATCCAACGCAGCACGGTGCCGTCAATCCGGTGAAGATCGCGTTCCTGCGCCAGCCCTTCGTCTTGGTGGTTGCCATCCTCCTCGGGATTGTGCATGCAGCCACGGCCGGGCGCTACGACGCTCAGCGCAACGAGTTGTATTTTCTCGCCTGCGGCTGGCACCCGGATTTCGGCTATGTCGATCAGCCGCCGCTGGTGCCGTTGATCGCGGCCGGCACGCAGGTCTTCGGCGTCAACATCTGGCTGCTACGCCTGCCGGCAACGATCGCGGCGGTAGGGTTGGTGTTTCTGGCCGCGAGCTTTGCCCGCCTGCTCGGGGGCGGTGGCAGGGCGGCTGCGTTCGCGGCGATCGCGGCCGGCATTGCGCCGGGGCTTGCAGGCCTCACCTCGCATCTGACGACCTCGACCTTCGAGCCCATTGCCTGGACCGGTGCTGCCTTCCTGCTGACGCGGGCGCTCCTGCACGACAGGCGTTCGGATCTGATCTGGACGGGAGTTCTTGGCGGGAATCGCCATGGAGGCCAAATGGGGTATCGCGGTCTGGCTGGTGGCGCTAGGGATAGGTACCATCGCCACGCCGGCGCGCCGCATTCTGTGGTGGTGGCAGCTTTGGCTGGGCTCTGCGATCTCGGCCGTGTTGTTCGCACCGAATTTGGTTTGGCAATGGCAACACGGCTGGCCCTTTTTCGACGTCATCCTGCCGCATCTCGACAGCCAGAAGAATTTCACTGGCCCGCTTTGGCTGTTCGAGCGGCGGCAGGCAACGTCGATGAACCCGTTGCTGGCGATCTTGTGCGCGGTCGGGTTGCTCGGGCCCTTCCTGGATCGCCGCCTGGCCGAGGTGCGGTTTCTTTCGCTGGGATTTGTGCTCACGACGGCGTTCTATTTTCTTGAGCGCGGCACCAATTACTATCTTTTCCCCGTCTATCCGACGATGTTCGTCGTTGGAGCGGTGTTCTGCGAGGGGCTGAACGTCTGGATAACGCGCGCCTGGATCGCTGCGGCGATCGCCGTCAGTCTGTTGTTTGCTCCGATCGCGCTGCCCATTCTCTCGCCCCTGCTGCTTCAGGAATACCTGGAAGCGACCGGTATCAGGCCCGCACCGATCGAAGCCGCAGGTGTCGGCGCGCCGTTGACGCAAAGCTTGTCGGACGAATTTGGCTGGCGCGAACTCGAGCAGAAGGTCGCCGCCGCCTTTCATCAGCTATCGCCTGACGACCAAAAGCACGTGGCGATCCTGGCTTCGAACTACGGACAGGCCGCTGCCATCGACGTCTATGGGGCTGCCGATGGCCTGCCGCCCGCGCTGAGCGGCCACAATCAATACTGGCTCTGGGGCCCGCGCGGCTATGACGGTTCGCTCGCTATTCATATCGGCGGCGATCCCGATCGATGGCGGCGCATCTGCGGTTCGGTCGATGTCGTTGACAAGACCAGCGATCCCTACGCGATGCCCTACGAGAACAATCGATCGATCTTCATCTGCCGCGACCTGCGAATACCCGTGGCACGGTTGTGGGATAGGTTGAAACGTTTTCGGTAGCCGTCATTAGCCTCGTGCGAAATCCTCGGTCTCGCGGGGCGGCTTCGGGCGCCTCGCGGCGCGCAGCGCCCGGCCACGCCCGGGTTTGCCCCCGCTACGCCGCCTCGTCGCGCATCTGGTACCAGCGGTACAGCAGGCGCTGGCCGATCCTGCGGAACGGCGAGAACGGATGGGTCGGCAGCGGCGAGGTGAAGATCGGCAGGTCCTGGTGCTGGAACGACTTGCCCGCGATCATCTCGGCCATGCGGCGGCCGGCCTGCGCCGAATAGGACACGCCGTTGCCGCCGTAGCCGAGCGCATAAAACAGGCGCTGCGCCGGATCGGGGCGGAAGATGCGCGGCATCATGTCGTGGCTGACATCGACCCAGCCCCACCAGGAATAGTCAATCTCGATGCCGCGCAGCGCCGGAAATTTTCGGGCCAGCCCCTCGGTCAACAGCTCCAGATGGCAGGGGTTGCCGGCATCCGCGCCGGTGATCGCGCTGCGGCTGCCGATCTGGATGCGGCGGTCGGGCAGCAGGCGGTAGTAGTGTCGCAGCGTGCGGGTGTCGGTGATGACTTCGGTGGTGCGAAAGCCCGTCGCCTCGAGCTCGGCCGCCGTGAGCGGGCGGGTGACGATCGAATTGGACAGGATCGGCATGCATCGGCCGCGCAGCAGCGGGCTGAGGCCGGCCGCGGTGTAGGCGCCGGTGGCGATGCCGACCGCGCGGGCGCGGACGCTGCCGCCGGGCGTGCGCAGCCGGTAAAAGCCCGGCTCGGAAGCGATCTCCAGCACCGGACTGGCGGTATGGATTTTGGCGCCGAGGCCGCGCGCCATGCGCTGGTAGCCGAAGGCCAGTTTCGCCGGGTGCACCCCGGTGCCGAGCGGCTCATGCACGGCGCCGACCGCCTCGGCTTCCCGGACATAGTCGCGGCGCAGCTCGTCGAGCGGCACCAGCCGCGATCCGTAGCCGAACACCTCGTTCTGCAGCCGCGATTCGGCGGCGATCGCCGCCAATGCCCGCGGCCGGTGCGCGATGTGGAGATGGCCGCCGCGCTGCGGCTCGCAGGCGATGTCGCCGCTGCTTATCAGCTCCTCGAAGGTCTCGAACCCTTCCCTGACCTCGGCGTGCAGCCGCAGCGCGACGTCGCGGCCCCAGCGCGCGATCCATTGCGAGCGCGACAGCCGGCCGGCGGCGTTCTGGCCCTGGCCGCCGTTGCGGGTGCTGCAACCCCAGGCCAGCCGGTTGGCTTCGAGCACCACCGCCTTGATGCCGAATTCGCGGGCAAGGAAAATCGCGCAGGCCAGCCCCGTGTACCCGGAGCCGATGATGGCGACATCGGCGTCGACGTCGCCGCCGATCGGCCCGTCATCGGCGGGCGGCGTCCCGGCGGTCGCCGTCCAGTAGGTCGGCGCATAATCGCGGTTCTGCCCGGGACCTCGCGACACCAGTGGATCGTAATGCGGATCGTAGGGCGCGATCGGCGTTGCGGTCACCGGATTGGCTCGTTGGTTCATGGCGCGTTACTTTTTGTTTGAGCATGATCTTCGGGCTGGATCATAGCGTTGACCATCGATTGAGCGTCCCGTCGGACGTGATCATCGCTTGTCATTCCGGGATGCGTCTTCCGTCGGCGATAGCCGACCGAAGACGCAGGCCCGGAATGACAATGAACTAGGCTGTGGCATCGACCATGACGGCAGGCTGCAGCGGGCGATCCTTGCGGAAGGCGCGCTTGTGGGCGAGCTTCTCGCCGCGGAACACGAACAGGTCGCAGCCTTCGGCTTCGATCCGGCTTCCGTCGGCGGTAGTGGCGCGGAAAATCCATTCCGACAGGCCGCGGTCACCGAACACGTGATGGGCCGTGCAGGTCCAGCCGACATCCGGCATCGTGGTCCAGACCTGCTCGAAGGCGGCCCTGACCTCCGCGCTGCCGGAAAGGCGGCGGCCGAACGGCTCCGGTCCGCCGGCGGTTTCGAACACCACGTCCTCGGTCATGCAGGCCATGACGGCCGCGCCGTCATGGCGGTTGAAGGCCTCGAACAGGCGGACGAGCAGCGCCTGCCGCCTGGTCTGGAGTTCGGACATGCGGTCTCCTTCAGCAAACTGGAAATCATCACCGGCGCCACGGCCGGCGACCGTGGCCGAACATGGCAGCGCTTCCGGAAACGGTTTAGAGCCAGTTCGGCTGATGTCTGCGGCCAGACGTTTTCGGCCGCGGCGCGATCAGGGGGTTGAGCGAACCGGCGCGATCGACGACCGCCGCCCGAGACCGGCGATCAGGCGCCCCAGCCGCTCGATGCCGGCCTCGATCCGGTCGGTCCGGATCGAGGAAAAGCCGAGCCGGAAACAGCGCCGGTTGGCGCCTTCCGTCATGAAGAACACGTCGCCCGGCTCGATCACCACGCCCTGCTTGCGCGCCGCCTCGGCAAGCTCGCCGGAATCGACGCCGTCCGGACAGCTCACCCAGTAGCTGGTGCTGCCGGCGCCGCGGCTCCAGCTGCAGCCGGCCAGGTGAAGCGGCAGCAGCGCGTCGAGAAGCCGCGCCCGCTCCAGAAGCACGCGCGACACCCGCTGCAGATGCGCGCGATAATGTCCGAGCCCGATGAACAGCGCCGCGACCCGCTGGTTGTTGAGCGGCGGATGCCGCAGCATCAGCCGGCGCAGCGCCCGCAATTCCCGGATCACCGGCGCCGGCGCCACCACATAGCCGAGCCGCAAACCGGGCGCGAGCACCTTGGACAGGCTGCCGACATAGAGCACCCCGCCGTTGCGGTCGAGACTCATCAAAGGCGGCAATTCGCTTTCCTGGAAGATCAATTCGCTCTCATAGTCGTCCTCGATCAGCACGACGTCGCCGGCATGCGCGGCCTTGAGCAGCTCCAGCCGGCGCGGCAGCGGCATGGTCACGCTGGTCGGGCACTGGTGGCCGGCGGTGACGAAGGCGAGGTCGCACGCCGCGAACGCCGCGTCGGGGACCAGGCCGTCGCGGTCGATCCGCAGCGGCACGATGTTGTCGGTCAGCATCGCGAAGATGTTGCGGGCGTCGGGATAGCCGGGATCCTCGAGGCCGACGCGTGTGTCGGGCTTGATGAACAGCCGCGCGGTCAGCGACAGCGCGTGCTGGGCGCCGATGGTCATCATGATCTCGTCGGGCCGGGCGCGGATGCCGCGGCGCGGCAGCACCTGCAGCCGCAGCTGCTCGATCAGCGCCGGATCGTCCGCGTCGATCATGTCGCGCGCCCAGTTGTTGATCTCGGGAACGCTGAGCGCGGCGCGCGCGCTCTCGCGCCAGTCGTTGGTCGGGAACAGGCCGGGATCGAACTGCCCGAAGATAAAGGGATAGGGATAATCCTGCCAGTTCAGCGGCTTGACGATGTTGCGGTAGAGCGACGGCCGCACCGCAAAGCGCGCCGTCCAGCGCGCCGCATGCGCCAGATCCGGCGCGGCCGGCTGCTGCTGGCCGGTGGCCAGATGCCTGGGCAGGCCGGCGACGAAATATCCGCTGCGCTGGCGCGAGACCAGAAAACTCTGCTCCACCAGTTGCTCATAGGCGATCACCACGGTGTTGCGCGACACCTTCAGCAGCGCCGCGAGCTCGCGGCTCGACGGCATCCGCGTCCCCAGCGCCAGGCGGCCCTCCTCGATCGCGGTGAAGATCGATTGCCGGATCTGCAGCTGCAGGAACGGACCCGAGCGGTCGAGGTCGGCGAACAGCGCCTCCCAGAACAGCGCATCGCCGATTCCCGCCGCGGCCGCGCGCGCCGCGGCATCGTCAGATCGTGGTGTCGGGTCTGCCATCGCCCCCGGGGTTCCGTGCTCAAAAGGATGGCCGCCGGTGCGGCCCGATCCAGTCTAGTACAGCGTTTGCGAAGTTCGAACCATTTCGGTTCGTCGCGACCGCCGCCAACGACTGTCATTCCGGGCGCTGGCGACGCGCAAAGCGCGGAACCAGCGAGCCCGGAATCCATGAGCCCCACCGGGAGCAGGGATTCCGGGCCTGCGCCTCCGGCCGGCTATCGCCGACCGAAGCCGCATCCTCAGACCTGCAATTGCACGTCGGGGGAATGACCGGGATAGACTGCTGCGGGCAAAAGCCGCGGCCGGCGCCGATGTGGTAGGCTTGACGGCGGCGCTGGCCCCATGTGTGGCGGCGGTCTGGCGCTGGTGCGGACGGGTACAAAGCCGCAGCCTCGCCCGGCCAGGACAATCGAGGGGTGAACTTCACGTGAATCCGGAAACGATGATCTTCGCGGCCGGCAAGATCCTGACCATGAACCCGTCGCGGCCGACCGCCACCCATGTCGCGGTGCGCGACGGCCGCATCGTCGCGGTCGGCAGCCTGGACGAGATCTGCGGCAGCATCGATGCCGAGGTCGATCACCGCTTCGCCGACAAGGTCCTGCTGCCCGGCTTTGTCGAGGGCCACAGCCATATCATGGAGGGCGTGGTCTGGTCGGCGCCCTATGTCGGCGCGTTCGACCGCCGTTCGCCGGAAGGCCAGCTGGTCAAGGGGCTTGCCGATATCGACGCCATCATCGCCCGGCTGCGCGAGGCCGAGGCCGCCATGACCGACCCCGAAGCGCCGCTGTTCGCCTGGGGCTTCGATCCCCTGCATATCGGCAACCACAAGCTCACGCGACAGCACCTCGACCGGGTCTCGGTCACCCGGCCGGTCATGGTGGTGCATGCCAGCTTCCATATCGGCAACGTCAACACCACAGTGCTGGAGCGCGCGGGCCTGGCCGAGGCCGGCGATATTTCCGGGGTGGCGATCGGCGAGGATGGCAGGCCGAGCGGTGAAATCCAGGGCATGGCCGCCCGCTTCCGGATCGAACGCGCCCTGGGTACCGCCCCGTTCCGGGGCGATTTCAGCGCCAAGGATATCGATCGCTATGCGGCATCGGCCTGCATCCAGGGCGTGACCACCCTTACCGACCTGCACAACGACCTCTCGGAGGCGACCGTCGAGTCCTACCGGGCGGCAAGCCTGCGGCCGGATTTTTCGGTCCGGCTGGTTCCGGCGCTGGCATCGGCGACCCACACGCCCGAACAGGCGATCGCCAAGCTCGCCGCGCTGCGCGGCGCCGGCAACGCAAAACTTCATTTCGGCATCGTCAAGCTGGTGGTGGACGGCTCGATCCAGGGATTTACCGCCCGCCTGCGCTGGCCCGGCTATCACAACGGCGCGCCCAACGGCCTGTGGTACATCGCGCCGGACCAGCTGCCGGTCATTGTCGAGGCCTATCACCGGGCCGGCGTGCAGCTGCACATCCATACCAATGGCGACGAGGCCACCGAGGTGGCGCTGGACGCCATCGAAGCCGCCCAGACCGTGGCGCCCCGGCCCGATCATCGCCATACCCTGCAGCATTGCCAGATGGCCGACGCCGCGCTGTTCCGGCGGATGCGCGCGCTCGGCGTTTGCGTCAACCTGTTTTCCAACCACATTTTCTATTGGGGCGATGCGCATTACGAGCTGACGATGGGGCCGGAACGCGCCGGCCGGCTCGACGCGACCGGCACCGCGCAGCGCATCGGCGTGCCCTACTCCATTCATTCCGACGCGCCGATCACCCCGCTCAATCCGCTGTTCACCGCCTGGTGCGCGGTCAATCGCACCTCGTCCTCCGGCCGGCCGCTCGGCAAGGAGACCGAGGCCATCACCGTGGCGCAGGCGCTCGCTGCCATCACGCTCGGTGCGGCCTTCACGCTCAAGCTCGACCACCTGGTCGGCAGCATCGAGGCCGGAAAATTCGCCGATTTCGCGGTGCTCGATCGCGATCCGTTCGAGGTCGAACCGGAAAAGCTGCGGGATATCGGGATCTGGGGCACGGTGGTCGGCGGCCACGTCCGCAAGGCGCCGCGCGCATGAGCCCGCCGGCGCCGGCAAAAATCCCGCTGACCGTGATCGGCGGCTTCCTCGGCGCCGGCAAGACCACCTTGCTGAACCACCTGCTCAGGACGAGCCGTTCCCGCGCGGCGGTGCTGGTCAACGATTTCGGCGCTGTCAACATCGATGCCGGCCTGATCGCGCGGCACGACGGCACCACCATGACCCTGAGCAATGGCTGCGTCTGCTGCAGCATCGGCGACGGCCTCTTGACCACGCTGGGCTGGGTTCTCGACCACAAAATTCCGTTCGACCACGTCATCATCGAGGCCAGCGGGGTCGGCGATCCCTGGCGGATCGCCGAGATCGGGCTGGTCGAGCCGGCGCTGCGGCTCAACACGGTGGTGGTGCTGGCGGATGCGTCACGGATCGCGGCGCAGCTGGCGGATGCCAGGATAGGCGACACCGTGCGCAACCAGTTCGCCCGCTGCGACCTCGTGCTGCTCAACAAGGCCGATCTCGTCGACAATGCCGCGATGCAGGCCGCGCGCGCCGCGATCGGGTCGCTGCGCGAGGGAATACAGATCGTCGAGACCACCGCGCAGACCATGCCCGGCCTGGCGCGGCTGACCGGCAAAACCTCCTCGCCGTTCCTCGCCGACGCGCCGTCCACGGCAGCCGTCAGCCACGAGCAGTCGTTCGCGCGCTGGACCTACCGGCGCCAGGGCTGTTTCGACCGCGCCAGGCTGGCGCAGGCGCTGCTTGCGCTGCCGCCGCAATTGCTGCGTCTCAAGGGCCTTTGCCGCATCGCCGGCGAGGACCGGCCGTCGCTGCTGCAGATGGTCGGCGGCGCGGCTTCGCTGACAGCCGCGCCGGATACTGACGCCGCGGCGGAGGCCGACATCCTGCTGGTCGGCGTCGGAACCTCCGACCTGCCCGACCCCGCGTCTGTCGATCGCATTCTCGATGCTGCACTGGTTGCATCGGCGAGCGTTTCGACCGGCCCCTGCCCCACTGCCGTGACGACCGGCATTTCGGGCGCGCGAGCCGCAAATCCGTCCATCCGAGGAGAACTGACCCATGTCATCGATCGTAAGTAAGCTCGCCTTTGCGCTGACGGTGACCCTCGCTGCAGCGGCCCTGAGAGCATTGCCTGCCCGCGCCGGCGACGGCGGCACGGTGGTGATCGCCACGACGCAGGCGCCTCGGCATTTCAACGGCGCAGTGCAGTCCGGTCTCGCCACCGCATTGCCGAGCACGCAGATTTTCGCAAGCCCGCTGCGTTACGACGACAACTGGAACCCGAAGCCCTATCTCGCTGAATCATGGCAGACCGCACCCGACGGCCTGTCGATAACCTTGAAGCTGGTCAAGAACGCCGTATTCCACGACGGCCACCCCGTCACATCCGAAGACGTCGCCTTCTCGATCATGGCCATCAAGGCCAATCATCCGTTCCAGTCGATGCTGGCCGCCGTGGAAAAGGTCGATACGCCCGATCCCTATACGGCGGTCATCAGGCTTTCGTATCCGCATCCGGCGCTGTTGCTGGCGATGTCGCCGGCCCTGATGCCGATCTTGCCGAAGCACATCTATGGCGACGGTCAGGATCTGAAATCGCACCCCGCCAACCTCAAGCCGGTCGGATCGGGGCCGTTCCGCCTGACCGACTACAAGCAGGGGGAATACTACACGCTGGAGAAGTTCGACCGCTTCTTCATTCCAGGCCGGCCCAGGCTGGACAAGATCGTGGTCCGCATCATATCCGACCCGAACGCGGCGCTGGTGTCGCTCGAGCGCGGCGACGTCAATGTGCTGCCGTTCGTCACCGGCGTTCGGGACATCGACCGGCTGGAGAAAACGCCGAACGTGTACGTCACCAGCAAGGGCTTCGCCGGCATCGGCGCGCTCAACTGGCTCGCCTTCAACACCAGGAAGAAGCCGCTCGACGACGTTCGCGTCCGCCAGGCGATCGGCTTTGCAGCCAATCGCGATTTCATCATCAACAAGCTGATGGGCGGCAAGGCGACCGCCGCGACCGGACCGATCGCACCGGGCTCGCCGCTCGCCGAACCCGACGTGGAAGCCTACAAGTTCGACCTCGCCAGGGCCGAGCAGCTGCTCGATGCGGCAGGCTATCCGAAGAAGCCGGACGGATCGCGCCTGTCGCTGACGATCGACTACATCCCGGGCGCCGACGAGCAGCAGCGCAACATCGCCGAATATCTGCGGTCGCAGCTGAAGCGGGCCGGAATCAACCTCGAGGTCCGCGCCGCCGCGGATTTCCCGACCTGGGCGCAGCGTATCTCGACCTACGACTTCGACATGACCATGGACACCGTGTTCAACTGGGGCGATCCGGTGATCGGCGTCGACCGCACCTATCTCTCCAGCAATATCCGCAAGGGCATCATCTGGTCCAATACCCAGCAATACAGCAACCCGAAGGTCGATGAGCTCTTGGCCGCCGCCGCCCGGGAAACCTCGCCGGAGAAACGCAAGGCGCTGTATTCCGAATTTCAGAAGATCGTGGTCTCGGACGCGCCGATTTTCTACATCAATGCGACGCCCTACTACAATGCCTTCAGCAAGGGACTGTCGGGGCTTCCCACCACGATCTGGGGATTGATGTCGCCGCTCGACGAACTCTACTGGGAAACACCGCCCAAGACCTGAGGTCGGGAACGGCAGATCGGCATCCGATGAACCTGGTCGCGCATGTGATACGTCAGGCAGCCAACGCGGCTGGCCTGCTGCTTGCCGTGCTGGTCCTGAATTTCTGCCTGATCCACCTGACGCCCGGCGACCCCGCGCAGGTCATGGCGGGCGAAATGGGCGGCGCGTCGCCGGAAGTGATGGCGGCGCTTCGCGTCAAGTATGGTCTCGACCATAGCCTCGCCGAGCAGCTTCTCACCTATCTGTCGAAGGTCGCGACCGGCGATTTCGGCTACTCCTACTACTTCAACGAGCCGGTGGTCGGGCTGATCGCGCAGCGCCTGCCCGCGACCCTTTATCTCGTGCTGTCGGCGCTGCTGCTGTCGGTCCTGATCGGAACGCTGCTCGGCGTCGTCAGCGCGCGCAGGCCGAACGGCCTCTTCAGCCAGGCGGTGACCGTGCTGTCGCTTGCAGGTTACGCGGCGCCGATCTTCTGGACCGGGTTGATGCTGCTGCTGCTGTTTGGCTCGGTCTGGCCGGTGCTGCCGGTCTCCGGAATGGCTGACGTGGTCACGCCGAAGACCGGGCTCGCCTACGCGATCGACGTTGCCCGGCACCTCGTGCTGCCGTCATCCACGCTGGCGCTGGTGTTCATCGCCCAATACAGCCGCCTGGCGCGCGTCAACATGATCGACGCGCTGGCGGCGGATTATGTCCGCACGGCGCGGGCGAAGGGGCTGCCGGAATATGTCGTGGTCGGCAAGCATGCGCTGCGCAACACGCTGATACCGATCGTGACGGTCGCCGGCCTGCAGTTCGGCCAGCTGTTCGCCGGCGCGGTCCTCGTCGAGACCATCTTCAGCTGGCCGGGAATGGGACGGCTGGTGTTCGAATCCATCCTTCGCCGCGATTATCCGACGCTTCTCGCCATATTGTTCTTCTCCGCGGTGCTGGTGATGGCCGCCAATATCGTCACCGACCTGGTCTACCGCCTGATCGATCCTCGAATCCGCTCCGGGGCGCCATGAGCAGGACCGAGAAACCGGCCATGCCGGAACCCGGTTCGGTGCTGCCGGCCACGCCGACGGCTTCGCCGGCGATGGCGGCCTTGCGGCAGTTTGCCCGCAGCCCGTCCGGCGTGATCGGCGCCGCCGTGCTCCTGACCCTGGTCGCAATCACCGCCTTCGGGCCGTTTTTCTATCCGATCGATCCGCTCGACATCGTCGGCGCGCCGTTCACCGCGCCCGGCGCCGATGCCTGGCTCGGCACCGACTACCTGGGGCGCGACGAACTGGCCGGGCTGATTCATGGCGGCCGCGCGACGCTCACCGTCGGGGCGGTGGCGGCCGTGATCACGATCGTGATCGGCGTGACGATAGGCGCGCTGGGCGGATTTTTCGGGGGGGCGATCGCCGCCTTGCTCGGAAAGATCACCGAATTTTTTCAAATTCTGCCGCCGCTCCTGTTCGCGATGGTCCTGGTCACGCTGTTCGGCCAGACCCTCACGACCATTACGATCGCCATCGGCGCGGTAAGCTGGCCGACGGCGGCACGCCTGACCCGCGCCGAGTTTCTCCGGCTGCGCGGACTTGATTTCGTCAAGGCCTCGCGCGCGGCCGGCGCCGGCAACGGCCACCTGATCCTGCGCGTGGTGCTGCCGAACGCGCTGCCGCCCGTCATCGTGGCGGCGACGCTCGCCATCGGCGTCGCGATCCTGTTCGAGGGCGGCCTGAGCTTTCTCGGCCTCGGCGATCCCAACACCATGAGCTGGGGCCTGATGATCGGCGAGAACCGCAACTACGTTCTCGACGGATGGTGGACCGTGACCTTTCCGGGCGCGGCGATCTTTGTCGCGGTGCTGGCCATCAGCCTGATCGGCGACGGCATCAACGACGCCCTCAATCCGCGCCTGCGGCGGAGATCGTAACCCATGGCCGCGGTCCTGTCCGTCCGGGGATTGAGCGTCAGCATGCAGGGCGCCGATGGTCCGATACCGGTGCTGGAAAACCTCTCGTTCGAGGTCGCACAGGGCAAGACCATGGCGCTGGTCGGCGAATCCGGATGCGGCAAGAGCATGACGGCGCTGGCGATCATGCGGCTGCTGCCGGAGGATTTCACCGTGACCGCGGGAAGCGTTCTGCTCGAGGGCGAAGACGTGCTTTCGGCATCGCCGGGGCAGTTGCGCAACCTGCGCGGCAACAGGATGTCGATGATCTTCCAGGAACCGATGACCGCGCTGAACCCGCTGTTCACCGTCGGCGATCAGATCGCCGAGGTATTGCGGCGTCATCGCGGTCTCGGCCGCGGCGAATCGACCCGGCTCGTGCTCGAACTGCTGAAAGCGGTCCAGATCCCCGCGGCCGACCGGCGCATCCAGGCCTATCCGCACCAGCTCTCCGGCGGCATGCGTCAGCGGGTGATGATCGCGATGGCGCTGGCGTGCCGGCCCAGACTGCTGATCGCCGACGAGCCGACCACGGCGCTCGATGTCACCGTGCAGGCGCAGATCTTCGATCTATTGGGCCGGCTGCAGGACGACACCGATACGGCCATCGTGCTGATTACCCATGATCTCGGCGCCGTCGCCGAACTCGCCGATGACGTCGCCGTGCTCTATGCGGGGCGCTGCATCGAACAGGGCAGTTCGCGCGAGGTGATCGCGCATGCGCGACATCCCTATACGCGGGGGTTGATGGCCTGCGTGCCGCATCTGCGGCTCGGTCCGCAGACCGACGCCGCAGCGGCGCCGCTCGATGAAATCCCCGGAATGGTGCCTCCGCTGGGCTCGCGCGGGATCGAATGCGCGTTTCTGCCACGCTGCGGGTTTGCAACCGACGTCTGCCGATCGCGGCCGCAGCCGCCGCTCGACCTGGTTGCCGAGGCGGCGGTGGCGTGCTGGCGTCATTCGGAGATCACGCCATGACCGAAGCGGCGGCCTCGGCGCCTGAGATCCTGCTCGATGTCAACGATCTCGTGGTGCACTTTCCGGTCCGCCGGCGCGGCTGGCTCGCGGCGCCCTCGAAAGTGCATGCGGTCGACGGCGTGAGCTTCAGGGTTCGGCGCGGGACCACCTTCGGCATCGTCGGCGAAAGCGGATCCGGAAAGTCCACCACGGCGCAGGCGATCATGCGGCTGCTGCCGGCGACGTCCGGGCAGATCGTCTTTGGCGGCCAGGACATCGCCGAGCTGCGCGGCGAGCCGCTAAGGCAGGCGCGCCGCCGTTTCCAGATCGTGTTCCAGGATCCATTCTCGTCGCTCGATCCGCGCCGCCGCGCCGGCGAACTGGTGCGCGAACCGCTGGATCTGCTCGGCATCGGATCGCGCCGCGAACGCGAGGCGCGGGTTCGCCGGCTGCTCGACGAGGTCGGACTGCCGCCGCAGGCCGCCGACCTGTTCCCGCACCAGTTTTCAGGCGGCCAGCGGCAGCGGCTGTGCATCGCGCGGGCGATGGCGCCGGCGCCCGACCTCATCGTGTGCGACGAAGCGGTGTCCGCCCTCGACGTTGCGATCCAGGCCCAGGTCCTGAACCTGCTCAAGAGGCTGCAGCGCGAACGCGGGCTGACCTACATTTTCATTTCGCATGATCTCGGCGTCATCCAGCATTTCTGCGACGACATCGCCGTGATGTATCTCGGCAAGATCGTCGAGCAGGCTCCGCGGTCGGTGTTCTTTTCCAGGCCGCGCCACCCCTATAGCTGGTCGCTGGTCGCGGCCGCCGCGCCGCCGGGAGCGCTGCGCGATCGGCTGAAGCAGCGCTATCTGGTCAATGGAGACCCGCCGAGCCCGGTCGATCCGCCTCCGGGGTGCCGGTTCGCCCAGCGCTGCGCGTTCGCCGTCGAAGCCTGCCGGACGGTATTGCCCTCGCTTCAAGGCACCGGTCCGGGACACTACGTTGCATGTCATCGCATCGACGAGATCGAGGCTCCCGAGTTCACCTGACCGTCGGTTGCTTCGGGTCGTCGCCAGACAACCTGGCCGACGAGGCGATTCGGCCGGGCCTGGATTCAGGCCGCCGCTTCGCACAGGCCCGCTGTATGATATATGGCCAATATACCCGTGGGATGGCTGGATGAGCAGCCTCCCGCCGCGCGTTTTTTTCTTCCGGCACGAGGAACGACTTGAAACCGAAACCGCCAGTCAGGCACGGGGCCCGGGCGATCGCGGGCAAGGACGGCACGCTGACCGACCGCGCCTATCGCGAGCTCGAGGAGATGATAGTTACGCTGCAATTGTCGCCGGGCACCGTATTGTCGGAACAGGCGCTCGCGCTCCGGCTCAGAATCGGCCGCACCCCGATCCGGGAGGCGCTGCAGCGGCTGGCGCGGGACGGGCTGGTGGTGATCATGCCGCGGCGCGGCATCATGGTCTCCGAGATCAATCTGCGGCTGCAGTTGCGGCTGCTCGAGGTGCGGCGCGAACTCGAGCGCCTGATGGCGAGCCTCGCCGCCGAACGCGCCACGCCGGAGGAACGCCGCGAATTCGCCGAGCTGGCCGCCGCGATGCTGGCCGCCGCCGCCAGGGCCGACGACATCGCCTTCATGCGACTGGACCAGCGCTTCAACATCCTGATCGCGACCGCCGCCCGCAACGAATTCGCCCGGCGCTCGATGGGGCTGATGAACGCGCTGTCGCGCAGGTTCTGGTACCAGCACTACCAGGAGGTCGCCGACCTGCCGCTGGCCGCCCGGCTTCACGCCGCGGTCGCCGAAGCGGTGGCGCAGAAGAAGCCGAAGGCGGCCGCCACCGCCTCCGACCGGCTGATCGACTACATCGAGGATTTTGCGCGCAAGACGCTGGATAGTTGAGGCAGGCGATCGATTCCCGGGACAATGCCCGACTGGCTCATCCCGGGTATCCGCGCCCTTGCGCGGCGTCCCGAAGCCTCATCCTGAGGAGCCGCGCTCTTGCGCGGCGTCTCGAGGATGGCCCCGAGTTTGTTCCCGGGCTCCGTCCTTCGAGACGCTGCTGCGCAAGCTCCTCAGGATGAGGGCCAGAAGTGCTTCTCAAACATCGACGTTGAATGAGCTCAATCGAACACCACGACGCTGCGGATGGTTTCGCCGCGCTTCAGGGCGGCAAAGCCGTCGTTGATCTCCTCAAGGCCGATGCGGCGCGAAATCAGCTCGTCGAGCTTCAGCGAGCCGTCGAGATAGGCCCGCGCCAGCAGCGGGAAATCCCGTCGCGGCCGCGCGTTACCGTAGCTGACGCGGCGGATGCGCTTTTCCTGCATCAGCGAGCCCCAGCGAAACGCCACCTCGTGGCTGACGTCGAGCTTGCCGAGCCAGATCACCTGGCCTCCGGGCCGCACCGCTTCGGCGCTGACCCGAAACGCAGCCGCGCTGCCGGCCGCCTCGATCACGACGTCGACGCCGCGGCCGCCGGTCAGGCGTCTTGCGACCGCCACCGCGTCGTCGCCGCCGGCCGCCACGGCATCGGTCGCGCCCAGCGTCGCGGCCAGCGCGAGTTTCGCGGCGGCAAGATCGACGGCGATGATGGTTGCCGCGCCCGCCAGCCGCGCGCCCTGCACCGCGGCGAGCCCGACCGCGCCGCAACCGATCACCATCACGCTGTCGCCATGCCCGATGGCCCGGAGATTGAGCGCCGCGCCGACGCCGGTCATGACGCCGCAGCCGATCAGGCAGGCGCGATCGAACGGAATCGCCTGCGGCACCACAATCGCCTGCTGGTCCGGCACGATGCAGTATTCGCCGAACGCCCCGACGAACATCAGCTGCTGCAGCGCGCGGCCGTCGGCCAGCATGGCGCGGCTGTCGCCGTCGAAGGCGCGCGCCCGGGGTCCCTCGCCGAGATATTGCTCGCACAGGATCGGCGTGTCGCGGTCGCAATAGAAGCAATGCCCGCAATGCGGATTCCACGACAGCACCACGTGATCGCCGACCGACACGCCGCGCGCGGCCGGACCGACCTGCTCGACCACGCCGGCGGCTTCGTGCCCGAGCACGATCGGCAGCGGATAACGCAGCGCGCCGTCGATGACCTCGAGGTCGGTGTGGCAGAGTCCGGCGGCGCGCACCCGCACCAATACGTCGGCGGGCTTCAGCGCCGCGGCGGTGACGGTTTCGATCGCCAGCGGCGCCTGCGCCGCATGCAGCACCGCGGCGCGATAGCGCAGCGGCATCAGGCGACCGCCCTGCCGGCAAGTGCGGCCAGCGCCGCATCGAGGTCGGCCGAGGTCATCTCCCATTCATTGTCGAAATTGGCGACGACGGCGCGCATGAAGGGCTCCACCGCCGTCTTGGCCTTGTCCGGGGCGCCGAGATGATCGAGCAACAGCGCCAGCGCGAGCTGGCGCGGCTCCGGGCCTTCATAGCTCCACTCGAAGCCGTTGCCGGTGAACGCCACGACATCGGTGCGGGGATCCAGCGGCGCGCCGTCGACAGTCACCTTGACGCCATCGATGGTGCGGTCTCCCGAATAATGCTTCATCGCGCTCCTTTTGCCTCGTGCCGGCTTCGGCGCCTTGATGGTTGCCGGGCATCGCCTCGCGCGCGTGCCCCAGCATAGATATGGGCGCAGCTTCGCAGCAAGCGGTTTTGTCGTGGCAACGCCGTCAAACCGCCGTCAGACCCCGGTTGCCGGCGTAATAGATCTGTGATATATCAGACCGTCTGCACGGAGGCAGCGTGATGGAATTGTCATCGAGTGCAATGACCGACCGGCAGCGCGGTTACCGCGCGACCTACCGCCACCGCATCGCGGGATGGTACAATGGTTGGCTGCACGCCTTCGTCATCTATCTGATCGGTTTCACGGCGCTGTCGGTGTATTTTGCCAACATCAGCGAGCTGCGCTGGTGGGAGCTGACAATCGTTCCGGTGACGTTCCTGGCCGCGAACTTCTTCGAATGGTGGATCCACCGCTTCGTGATGCACCGCCCGTCGCAGATCAAGGCTTTCCGCGCGATCTACAACCGCCACACTTTGATGCATCACCAGTTCTTCACCGAGCAGGAAATGCGCTTCGCCGACCATCACGACTGGCGCGTCACCTTCTTTCCGCCCTATGCGCTGGTGACCTTCACCATGATGTCGATCCCGCCGGCGCTGCTGCTCGGCTGGCTGGTCTCGCCCAATGTCGGCTGGCTTTTGATCTCGACCACGACGTCGATGTACCTGATCTACGAGTTCATGCATTTCTGCTGCCATGTCGACGACAACTGGTTCGTGCGCCATGCGCCGTTCGTCAACACCATCCGCCGCCATCACACCGCCCATCACAACCCGTCGATCATGATGGAGCGCAACATGAACCTGACTTTTCCGGTGATGGACTGGCTGTTCGGCACCTCGGATCTCGACCGCGGCCTGCTGGGCCATCTCCTCAACGGCCATGATACAAGCTTCGTCAAGACCGACCTGCGCAAGACGTCGCGGACCCCGAAACCCGAGGCGGCGCGGCCGCCCGGCGAATTCATGGCACCGGCCGAATAGCGCCGCCCCCGCACCGCGTGGAGACCGGCCATGGGCGCGATCGAGCCGAACTGGATTGCGCTGCTTTGGTTTGCGTCGCTCGCCACCGTTTGTGCGCTTGCCGGCCTCGTCATTGCCGGCATGTTTCCGAATACAGCCCGCCCGGAATCGGCCAGATCGGGCGCCGCCACGCTGCTGGTAGCCGGCAATGCCATCCTGCTCGCCGCGCTGTCGATCGGCACGGCATTTTACGGCTGCACGGAGTTGAGGTGGAGCACACTGATCGTGGTGGCCGGCCTGGTGGTGCTGTTTTCGCCCGGGCTGTTCGAGATCTGGCCGACGTCGTTTCGCGATGGCCGCAACGGGCTGGTGGTGCTGGGCGGCATCCAGCTCATGGCGCTCGCCATCCTGGCCAGGATCGCAGCGCCGTTCTGGGCGAACCTCACGTGAATGGGTATTGGAGGTTATAGATGCCGGTTCGAATAAAACTCGGCCTGTCGCTGCTGGTGGTGCTGGTGGCGGCGATCGCCTGCTATGTCCAGCATCGGATCGGCCACGACCGGATCCAGTACGTCGTGGCCTTCCTCGGCTTCTTCATGATTTTCGCGATGTGGCTGTTTCCGGAAGTCAAGCGCGAAGAAGCGGCCGGCGGCGCGCGCCGCGACGCCCGGCCGCGATAGCGCGCGTGCCAGCTCTGAGGCGAGGTCGGCAATCCACAACATCGTGCCCCGGACGCAGCGCAGCGCGCCGCCGTTGTGGCGTGATGTGCTGCAAGGCCGGGGCCCGTTGTATAGAGCGGGCATATAGCCGGCTCTCCGGAGCGTGCAGGACGCTGCACCGCGTCCGGGACACGAGCGCGCCTTGCGGCGGTCTTCGATCGCGGCTGCGCGCCAACCCAACAATTCATCGCACTCCAGCGACATGCCCGCATGCTGCCAATCCATCTAGATTGAACCGGGTCGCGGCGTCTGACCAGCACGCTTCATTTCCTGCCCGTACCGCTGCCGCCGTAAGTGTTCTCGGGTCAGGCCACCGCCCGTCCGGCCGAAACATCTGTCAAAACGCGGATTCTTGATTTGAACTGTCGCCTTTTTCAGTCCAAACATCTCCCCGAAATCCGCTCGATGGAGCGGATTAAACGGGGAAACGCGATGGCAAACCTCACTATCAACGGCAAGACGATCGATGTCGATGTGGAAGCGGATACGCCGCTGTTGTGGGCGATCAGGGAGAATGTCGGCCTGACCGGCACCAAATATGGCTGCGGCATTGCGCAATGCGGTGCCTGCACGGTCCATATCGACGGCGTGGCGACGCGCTCCTGCGGCGTTCAGGTCGGCGACGCCGTCGGCAAGCAGATCACCACCATCGAGGGCCTCGCCGGCGACGGCGCGCTGCACAAGGTGCAGCAGGCCTGGATCAACAACGACGTACCGCAATGCGGCTATTGCCAGAGCGGCATGATCATGGCGGTGGCGGCGCTGCTCAAGGACAAGCCGAAGCCGACCGACGCGGACATCGACGAGGCCATCACCAATATCTGCCGTTGCGGCACCTTCCAGCAGGTGCGCGAGGCGATCCACGCCGTCGCGAACGCGTGAGGAACCAGCCATGAACCAGATGCCCCAATTCAGCCGCCGTGGCTTTGTCATCGGCAGCGCCGCGGTCGGTGCCGGCCTCGCGCTCGGCCTCGATATTCCCTTCGGCGGACCCGCGGTGGTCCGCGCCGCCGACGGTACGCCGGAAGTCAACGCCTGGGTGGTGATCAAGCCCGACGATACCGTCGTGATCCGGATCGCGCGATCGGAAATGGGCCAGGGCAGCCTCACCGGCCTCGCCCAATTGGTCGCCGAAGAACTGGAATGCGACTGGTCGAAGGTCACCACCGAATATCCGACGCCGGGCCAGAGCGTCGCCCGCAAGCGGGCGTGGGGCGATTTTTCCACCGGCGGCAGCCGCGGCATCAGGACCTCGCAGGAATATGTCCGCAAGGGCGGCGCCACCGCGCGCGTGATGCTGGTCCAGGCCGCGGCCTCCGAATGGAAGGTGCCGGCATCGGAATGCAGCGCCGCCAACAGCGTCATCACCCACGTCCCCTCGGGGCGCACCACGACCTATGGCAAGGTGGCCGAAGCCGCCGCCCGGGTCGAGCCGCCGACCGACGTCAGGCTGAAGGATCCGAAGGACTGGAAGCTGATCGGCAAGGGCGTCAAGCGCCTTGATACCGCCGACAAGACCACCGGCAAGATGATCTACGGCATCGACATCAAGCTGCCGGGAATGCTTAACGCCGCGGTCAAGGCCTGCCCGGTGTTCGGCGGCAAGCTCAAGAGCTATGACGAAGCCAAGGTCACCGGCATGAAGGGCGTGCGGAAGGTCGTGAAGGTCAACGACTACACTGTCGCCGTGGTGGCCGATACCTGGTGGCACGCCAAGACCGCGCTGGAGGCCTTGCCGATCGTCTGGGACGAAGGCGAAAACGCCAAGGTGTCCAGCGCTTCGATCGCCAAATGGCTTGGCGAAGGCCTCGATGACGCCCAGCCGGCCTTCGCCGGCAATCGCAGCGGCGACGCCAAGGCGACAATCGCCGGCGCTGCCCGGAAAGTCGAGGCGGTCTACAACTACCCTTACCAGAACCACGCCACCATGGAGCCGATGAACGCCACCGCGCTCTACACCGCCGACAAATGCGAGGTCTGGTGCGGAACGCAGAACGGCGAGGCCGCCTTTGCCGCGACGCTGGAAGTCTCCGGCCTGCCCGCCGACAAATGCGACGTCCACAAGCAGATGCTGGGCGGCGGCTTCGGCCGTCGCGGCCAGACCGACTACGTCCGGCAGGCAGTGGCGATCGCCAAGCAGATGCCGGGCACGCCGATCAAGCTGTTGTGGTCGCGAGAAGAGGACATGCAGCACGGCAACTATCATCCGATCACGCAATGCAAGATGACCGGCGCCTTCGATGCCGACAACAACCTGACCGGCCTGCACATGCGGATATCCGGCCAGTCGATCCTGTTCAGCCTGCGTCCCGAAGCGCTGGTCAACGGCATGGACCCGGCCACCTTCGCGGGCCTCAATCCGACCGGCGAAGCCGCGTTCGGATACGACGTCCCGAATCTGCTGATCGAGCACGCGATGCGCAATCCGCACGTGCCGCCCGGATTCTGGCGCGGCGTCAACGTCAACCAGAACGCGATCTATCTCGAATGCTTCATGGACGAGCTGGCGCATGCGGCCGGCGAAGACCCGCTCGCGTTCCGGCGCAAGCTGATGACGAGGCACCCGAAAAATCTCGCCGTGCTCAATGCCGTGGCCGACAAGATCGGCTGGGACACACCGCCGCCGCAGGGCGTCTATCGCGGCATCGCCCAGCACATGGGCTACAACTCCTATGTCGCCGGTGCCGCCGAGATCTCGGTGGTCGACGGCAACAAGATCAAGGTGCTGCGCATGGTTGCCGCCACCGACCCAGGCTATGCGGTCAATCCGGCGCAGATCGAACGGCAGATCGCCGGCTCCTTCGTCTACGGCCTCACCGGGCTGTTCTATGGCGGAATCACCGTCAAGGACGGCGCCATCGAGCAGTCGAATTTCGACAACTACAATTCGATGCGGATCAGCGAGATGCCGAAGGTGGAATCGATCGTGATGCCGAGCGGCGGCTTCTGGGGCGGCGTCGGCGAGCCGACCATCTGCGTCGCCGCACCCGCGGTACTCAACGCCTATTTCGCGGCGACCGGCAAGCGGATCCGTTCGGTGCCGCTGCGGGATCAGAACATCAGCTTCGCCTGACCCAACGGGCGGCGGCCGAACGGCCGCCGCTCACCCACCGACCGGATTTTCGCAGATGAAAGCGCGGCACCTGCTGACGCGGAGAAACGTCGTCGGCGGCATCGCGGCGGCGACGGCTTGGTCGGCGCCGCCCTGCCCCGCCCTTGCCCAGTCCGCCGCGCGGATCATCGTGATCGGCGGCGGATTCGGCGGCGCCAGCTGCGCGCGGGCGCTGAAGCGGATCGACCCCAGGCTGCAGGTGACGCTGATCGAGCCGAATCCGACCTTCACCGCCTGCCCTTTGAGCAACGAGGTGATCGCGGGATTGCGGGAACTGGCGGCGCAGCAATTCACGTATCGGCGGATTGCCGCCGAAGGCATCGCTGTCGTGGCGCAGGCCGCGACCAAAGTCGATCCGCAACGCCGCGCGGTCGGTCTCGCCGACGGCGCTTCGCTTGGTTATGACCGCCTGGTGCTGGCGCCCGGCATCGACCTGCGCTTCGACGCGCTGCCCGGCTATGACGAGGCCGCCGCGGCAAGAATGCCGCATGCCTGGAAGGCGGGCGCGCAGACCGCCCTGCTGCGCCGGCAGCTCGAAGCCATCGGGGACGGCGGCGTGGTGGCGCTGGCGGTGCCGGCCGCCCCCTTGCGCTGTCCGCCGGCGCCGTATGAACGCGCCAGCCTGATCGCCCATTACCTGAAGGCGCAAAAGCCGCGCTGCAAGATCATCCTTCTCGACGCCAAGGATGCCTTTCCGCAGCAGCGCCTGTTCGAGAACGCCTGGAAGGAGTTATATCCCGGCATGATCGAGCGGGTATCGCTGTCGCAGGGCGGCCGGGTTGTCTCGGTCGATTCCGCGACCAACACCCTCGTCACCGATTTCGGCAACTACACCGCCGATGTCGCCAACGTGATTCCGCCGCAGCAGGCCGGGCGCATCGCCGCCATCGCAGGGGCGGCCGACAAGACCGGCTGGTGCCCGATCGATCCGGTGAGCTTCGCCTCCACCCTGGTGCCCGACATCCATGTCATCGGCGATGCCTGCATCGGCGGCGGCATTCCGAAATCCGCCTCCGCCGCCAATGCCGAGGCCAAGGCCTGCGCCGCGGCACTGGCCAGCCTGCTGTCGGGAAGATCCCCGGCGATCCCGCGGCTGGCCGGCGCCTGCTACAACACGGTGGCGCCGGGTTATGCGTTCTCGCTGACCGGCATCTATCAACCCCGGGACGGCACATTCGTCGAGACCGAGGGCGGCGCAAGCCCGGTCGAGGCAACGCGCGAGGATCGGCGTCGCGAAGCGGAAATCGCGCAGTCCTGGTTCCAGAGCATCACGGTGGACGCCTTTGGCTAGCTTGGCTCTGCATCTTGCCGGCGGGTTGATCGTGGCGGCAGCGATCGGCCTGCCCTGCGCGGCCGCCGCGCAGCCGTTGCCGGCCTATGTCGTCGCCGGCGATACGATCGCCGACTCGCTGACCGGCTCGGCGGGCGACGCGGCACGGGGACGCGCGCTGGTGCTGGATCGCGGCACGACCTGCATCCTCTGTCACAGCGGGCCGTTTCCGGAAGCCAAATTCCAGGGCGATCTCGCCCCCAGCCTGGCCGGCGCCGGCAGCCGCTGGTCCGCGGGCCAGCTGCGGCTGCGGCTGGTCGATGCCTCCCGCCTCAATCCGGCAACGATCATGCCGTCCTACTACCGCGTCGACGGCCTGGTCCGCGTCGGCACCGCATGGCGTGGCAAGCCGATGCTGTCGGCGGCGCAGATCGAGGATATCGTGGCCTATCTCGCAACGCTGCGGGACTAGGGAAGCGATTCAATGAGATCCGTCGGATGATCCATGTTCGTCATTCCGGGATGTGCTCCGGCCGGCGAAAGCCGGACGGAGCGCAGGCCCGGAATCCATACTCCCGGCGGGGGTTATGGGTTCCGGGCTCGCGCAAGAGCGCGCCCCGGAATGACATTTGGTGCTGTATGGACCGACATGATCCGAACTCCAAAATCGCTCAAATAAGAAGGCTGATCCCGCGATGTCCAAACTGAAAAGCGCCAGCCGCCGCCAGTTTCTCGGGCTCGCCGGCGGTGCAGCCGTGGCCGGCGCGGTTCCGATGGTGACGCTGCGGCCGCTTCAGGCGACGCCGGCGACCCTGGCGTCCGCGATCCGCAACGTGGTCGGCGCGGCGCTGGTACGCACCGGCAGGGTCACGCTCGACGTGCCGCCGCTGGTCGAAAACGGCAACACCGTGCCGATGACGGTCAGGGTTTCGAGCCCGATGACCCCAGAGGATCACGTCAAGAGCATCCACGTCTTCAACGAGAAGAACCCGCAGCCCAATATCGGCAATTTCCATCTCGGCCCGCGCGCCGGCCGCGCCGAGATTGCGACCCGGATCCGGCTGGCCGACAGCCAGAAGATTGTCGCCATCGCCCGGCTGTCGGACGACAGCTTCTGGTCGGCCAGCGTCGACGTGATCGTGACGCTGGCCGCCTGCACCGAGGAGACGAACTGATGGCCTCCGCCCTGATCAACGTTCCTCCCCGCGCCGGGCGCGGCGAGATCATCGAGATCAAGACCCTGATGTCGCACATCATGGAGACCGGCTATCGCCGCACCGCGACCGGCGAACTGGTCCCGCGCGACATCATCACCAGCTTTGCCTGCCGCTACAACGGCGTCGAAATCTTCCGCGCCGATCTCTATCCGGCGATCGCGGCCAATCCGTTCATCAGCTTCTTCACGGTGGCGACCGAAAGCGGCAAGTTCGATTTCGAATGGATCGGCGACCGCGGTTTTGTCGCCACCGCGTCGGCCGCCATCACCGTCGAATGAGACCGGCCCTCGCCATCGCGGCGACCGCGCTGCTGATCGCAGCCGCTTCCGTCGTCGCCGGCGAAATCGCGCCGGCCGAGCGCCGGTCCGGCTACAGCTTCATGACGCCGGACACCCAGGCGATCCAGAACGACGACACCGCCAATCCCGGCATGCTGTGGGTACTCGACGGCGAAGCCTTGTGGAACAGCCGCGCAAACCCGGCGGCCAGGGCCTGCGCCGATTGCCATGGCGACGCCGCTTCAACCATGAAGGGCGTCGCGGCGCGCTATCCCGCGCTCGACCCGGGGCTCGGCCGCCCCGTCGCCCTGGAGCAGCGCATCAATCTGTGCCGCGCCCGGCATCAGCAGGCTGCACCGCTCGATCATGAAAGCCACGACCTGCTGGCGCTGTCAGCGTTTGTCGCGCGGCAGTCGCGCGGCATCGCCATCAGCGCCGGCGCCGACCCGGCGCTCGAGCCGTTCGTTACCAGGGGGCGCGAACTGTTCATGCGGCGGCAGCGGCCAGCTCAATCTCGCCTGCAGCAATTGCCACGACGACAATTGGGACAAGCACCTGGCGGGCTCGGCGATCACGCAAGGACAGCCGACCGGCTATCCCTTGTACCGGCTGGAATGGCAATCGCTCGGCTCGCTGCAGCGCCGGCTGCGCAACTGCATGATCGGCACCCGCGCCCAGCCTTACGGTTACGACGCGCCGGAACTGGTCGAGCTCGAGCTCTATCTTATGTCCCGCGCGCGGGGCATGCCGGTCGAGACGCCGGCGGTTCGGCCGTGAGGCAGCGCCAGGGCACAGTCATTTGCGCCAAGACGATCAACGCCGGGGCAACCACGAAGAGCTTAGCTCAGCGCGGCACCACAGCGGTGGCTTCGATCTCGACCCTTGCCGCCTTTTCGACCAGGCGCACCACCTGGACCAGCGCCATCGCCGGATAATGCGCACCGAAGATGTCGCGATAGACCTGCCCGAGCGTCTTCAGGTTGGCCAGATATTCTTCCATGTCGACGACGTACCAGGTCAGCCGCACCAGATGTTCGGGCCGCGCTCCTCCCTCGGCAAGGATCGCGGCAATATTGCTCAGGGTCTGGCGCACCTGCGCGACAAAACCGGCCGGGAGGTGATTCTGGTTGTCCCAGCCGATCACGCCGCCGGTCACTACCAAGCGGCCGTCGGCCGCCATCCCGTTGGCGTATCCCCTGGGCGCCGGCCAGCCGGAGGGCTGCAGCAGCCGCGCGCCCGCGGCGAAGGCTTCCTCCTCCGCCGCCGGCAGTACCGCCAGGCCCGGCCCCTTTGTGACGCTCACAAGCCATTCTCCTTCATCGGATGCCTTCACTCCGCCGCCATGCCGGCCGACGGCTGAGCCGCGCCGGCCATCGCAATCTGCCGCAGGGAAAATCGCTTCAGCTTGCCGGTTTCGGTCTTGGGCAGTTGCGCGACGAATTCGATGGCCCGCGGATATTTGTAGGGCGCGATCTCGCGCTTGACGTGATCCTGCAGCGCGGCCGCCAGCGCGGCATCGGCGGTGATGCCGGGCGCCACCACCACATAGGCCTTGACGATCATGCCGCGCGCCTCATCGGGGCAGCCGACCACGCCGCACTCGGCCACCGCCGGATGGGTCAGCAACGCCGCTTCGACGTCGGGACCGGCGATGTTGTAGCCGGCGGAAACGATCATGTCGTCGGAGCGCGACTGGTACCAGAAATAGCCGTCGGCATCCATCACATAGGTGTCGCCGGTGACGTTCCAGCCGTTCTGGACGTATTTGCGCTGGCGCTCGTCGGCGAGGTAGCGGCAGCCGGTCGGGCCGCGCACCGCCAGCCGCCCCATCGTGCCCGCCGGCAGGTCATGGCCCTCGTCGTCGATGATCTTGGCCTCAAAGCCCGGAACCGGCTTGCCGGTGGCGCCCGGGCGGATTTCGTCCTCGGTGGCGCTGATGAAGATGTGCAGCATCTCGGTGGCGCCGATGCCGTCCATCAGCTTGATGCCGGTCGCTTTCAGCCAGGCCTCGAAAGTCCCCTTCGGCAGGGTCTCGCCGGCGGAAACGCATTTGCGCAGGCTCGAAATGTCGTGCCGGTCAAGCTTGCCGAGCATGGCGCGATACGATGTCGGCGCGGTGAAACACACCGTCGCGCGATAGCGTTCGATCGCCGCCGGCAGCTCTTCCGGCCCGGCCTTTTCCAGCACCACGAACGATGCGCCGATATGCATGGGAAACAGCACGCCGCCGAAGCCGAAGGTGAACGCCAGCGGCGCCGAGCCAATGAAGCGATCGTCCGGGCTCGCCCGCAGCACGTTGCGTGCATAGCTGTCGCAGACCGCCAGCATGTCGCGGTGAAAATGCATGGTGCCCTTGGGCTCGCCCGTGGTGCCCGAGGTGAACGCGATCAGGCAGATGTCGTCGGCGGCTGTATCGGCCGCGGCAAACTCCGGGCTGGCTTCGGCGATCAGCGCCTCCAGCGCACCGGGTTCGCCGCTGCCCCAATAGACGATACGCTGCAGCTTCGGCGCGATGGCCCTGGCCTTTTCCATTTCGTCGGCCAGCTTGCCGTCGCACAGCGCCAGCGCGATCTCCGCCTTCTGGATCGGATAGGCCAGTTCCCTGGCACGCAGCAGCGGCATGGTCGCGACCACGATGCCGCCGGCCTTGAGCACCGCAAGATAGGTCGCCACCATCATCGGGTTGTTGGCCGACCGCAGCAGCACCCGGCCGCCGGTCACCAGGCCGAGCTTGCCGACCAGCACGTTGGCGATGCGGTTCACCAATTGCTGCAGCTCGCGATAGCTGTAGCTGACCTCGGGGCTGAAAATGCAGGGCTCCTCGCCGCGGCCCTGCTCGACCCAGCGATCGAGAAAATTCACCACGCAATTGAGCCGGTCCGGATACTGCAGTTCGGGCCGCGTGAACAGAAATTCCGGCCATAATTCGCGGGGCGGCAGATGATCCCGGGCGAAGGGATCGGCCGGGCCGGAGTGCGGTTGGGTGCTGTGAGCCTTGGCGGCATTGGCCATTGCACGCTCCTTGATCTTCGCAAAGGCGCCCGGCAGCGCCATCCGAATATCATTTTAGGCTTAAAACATATTCACGCAAGGGCGGAATTTGAGCGCTGCCCCGGCTTTTCAAGCCAGGGGCCGGGCGCTCAGCGCGTCGCCAGTTGCAGCAGGCGCCGCACCATCGGCGAGTGCGGATCGGCCAGTGGCGCAATCGCCGTGAAATGGTTGGCGCCGGGAACCACGCCGAATCGCGCGGCGATGCCGCCCGCGCCCCAGGCATCGACGATGCCGTGGCTTTGCCGGAAATATTCCGCGCTTTCGTTCTCGCCGACCACCGCGTCGAGACTGCCGCGCCGCGGCGCCTCCCAGAACAGCGGGCTCGCGGCCCGCGCGGTGGCCGGGTCGAGATGCAGCGCCTCGTTGATTGAGGTTTCGACCAGCGGACCAAGATCGAACAGGCCCGAAATCGCGTAAGCGGCGATCACGAGGTCGGCCGGCAATGAATTATCCAGTGCCGGCCAGTCGGTCGCCAGCATGCAGGCCGCCAGATGGCCGCCGGCGGAATGGCCGCTGATCAGAAGCGGCCGGCCCAGCCGCGCCAATTCGCGCGTCGCCATCCGCAGCTGCCCGATGATGTCGATGACGCTGACATCGGGGCACAGGTCGTAGCTTGGAATGGCTACGCCGACGCCATGGGCGTTCAGCCCACCGGCGAGATGGCTGAAAAACGAACCATCCAGCGCCTGCCAGTAGCCGCCATGGATGAAGACCACCAGCGGACCTTTGCTGTCGGCTCCGAAAACATCGATGCGGTGGCGCGGGCCCGTCCCGTAGGCGATGGCGCGCGGGGCATGCTGCTCGCGATAGGCCGCGCCATCCCGTGCCCAGCCGGCGATCAGCGCGGGGCTTTCCGGAACCCGGGCCCGGTTGTTGTATTCGACTTCGTAGTCGACACGGCCGTTCAAGACTCACAAGGCCCGCTGCTGGGCGGATTTCCGCGCCGAGGCCTTGGTCTTGGCCAACAGCCGCATCAATTCGCGGACGTCCTTTTCGCCGAGATCGGAAAATATCCCGGCGATCCAGCTCTCGTGCTCCGCCGCCATCTTGCGAAACTCGGCGCGGCCGAGCCTGGTCAGCCGGATCACCTGCACACGGCGGTCGGACTCCGAGGTGCGGCGGTCGACATGCCCGGATTCGACCAGCCGCTCGACCAGCCCGGTCACGTTGCCGTTGGAGACCATCATCCGCTTCGAGACGTCCGACAGCGTCATGCCGTCCGGCACCTTGTCGAGCTGGGCCATCAGGTCGAAGCGCGGCAGCGTGACGTCGAACCGCTCGCGCAGCCGGCTGCGCACCTCGCCCTCGATCAGGGTGGTACAGGTCAAAAGCCGCAGCCACAGCCGGATCTCGTTGCCATGATCTTCCGGGAGCTCGACCGCCTTGGTCTCGGAATCAAGGATCATGTTGCCATCTTACCTGCTTGCAGCCCTCGCGGCAGTCGCGGCTGGTTCGACCTCGAACCTGACTTTCAAATAATTCGGCGGGTGCCGCAAGTCAAAGCTCGCGGCGGCAGCCTTCGCTGGTCGAATCTCTTTAGGCTTCAAGCATCTGGCGCGGCGCTTGCATGGCCGCCGGCATGTCCCGCTGACGGCCGGGACAGCGGCCGGTTTGCTTGCGGCGACGGCCGCCGTCAGAATAAGCTCGGGTCCTGAAAGCGTGGGATCCCGGCCGACGCGGATTTCCGCAGTGGCGCCGATCAGGAGGATGTCATGAGACGGTGGATCGGGCCGGCCGCGCTGGCGGTTGTGTTTGGCATGACCGCGAATGCGGCGGTCGCACAGGAAAAGATCAAGCTCGGCGTCATCGTGACGCTGTCGGGTCCGGCGGCAGCCCTTGGCCAGCAGGTGCGCGACGGCTTTGCGCTCGCGGTCAAGGATCTCGGCGGCAAGATGGCCGGCCGCGATGTCGAGGTCGTGGTGGTCGACGACGAGCTCAAGCCGGATGCCGCGGTGACCAAGGTCAAGGGCCTGCTCGAACGCGACAAGGTCGATTTCGTGGTGGGGCCGATCTTCTCCAATATCCTGCAGGCGATCCACAAGCCGGTGACGGATTCAAAGACCTTCCTGATCAGCCCGAACGCCGGGCCGTCGAGTTTCGCCGGCAAGAACTGCAGCCCGTTTTTCTATGTGACTTCCTACCAGAACGACCAGGTTCACGAGATCCTCGGCAAGGTCGCGCAGGACCGCGGCTACAAGCGGGTCTATATCCTGGAGCCGAATTACCAGGCCGGCAAGGATTCCGCGGCCGGGTTCAAGCTCGACTACAAGGGCGAGGTGGTCGAGGAATCCTACGTGCCGCTGGGCACGCTGGATTTTCAGGTCGAACTCTCCAAGATCGCATCGCTGAAACCGGACGCGATCTTCACTTTCATGCCCGGCGGCATGGGGGTGGGCCTGGTGAAGCAGTACAAGCAGGCCGGCCTCGCCGACCAGATTCCGGTGCTTTCGGCCTTCACGGTCGATGAATCGACCCTGCCGGCGCAGCAGGACGCGGCGGTCGGCATGTTCGGCGGCGCCAACTGGGCGCCCAATCTCGACAATCCGCAGAACAGGAAATTCGTCGCCGGCTATGAAGCCGCCTACAACAGCGTGCCCGGCACCTATGCATTCCAGGCCTATGATGCGGCGATGCTGATCGACAGCGCGGTCAAGGCGGTCAAGGGCGACCTCGGCAACAAGGAAGCGGTGGCGGCGGCCTTGAAGAAGGCCGATTTCGCCTCGCTGCGCGGCGCCTTCAGGTTCAACAGCAACGGCTATCCGATCCAGGATTTTTATCTGACCAAGGTGGCCAAGCGCGCCGACGGCAAATTCCAGACCGAGATCGTCGAAAGGGTGTTCGAGAACTACGGCGACCGTTACGCCAAGGACTGCACGCCGGGCAACTGAGCGATAAAGCGGAAGGAAACGCGATGAAAAGCGAGATCGTCGGCATCACCAGGGCCAATGAGGGCATGCAGGGAATTTCCTGGAATATCCTCGGCCAGACCTATGTGCCGAAAAACTGCACCGAACATTCGTTCTCCTGGCATGCGACGCTGCCGCCCGGCACCTTCGTGCCGCCGCATATCCATCCCGACCAGGACGAATATCTCTACATCCTGGAGGGAAAGCTCGATTTCATGCTCGGCGGCGCCGACGCCCAGGCGACGCCGGGCGACCTGGTGCGGCTCGCGATGGGCATCCCGCACGGCATCTTCAACAAGTCCGACCAGACCGCCAAGGTGCTGTTCTGGGTATCGCCGAGCAAACGATTGTACGACCTGTTCTGGGGCCTGCACAACATGAAGGAGCAGAAGCCCGAGGACGTGGTGGCGATGGCCGCGGAATACAACGTCCACTTCCTGCCGCCGCCGCCCGGAGCGTGATCAAAATTGATCGGGATTGACTGCCCCGGCTCAAGATTTGCGCCTGGCCCCATGGAAATACCGGGATCGGGATGCTACTTTGCCGGCCATGCACAAGTCCGATGTCATCTGTCCGAAGTGCAACGCCGGCTATCGCCGCATTGTATTGGATTCCGTCAAGGGACCAAAGGGCGAGTTCCATTGCCTGCTCTGCAATGAGCTGCTGGAAGTTTTCGACGGCAGTCGTGAAATTGCCCTGCGCCTCACGATCCAGCCCGAGCGGACGTTCGAATCGCGGGGATAACCCGTTTTCAAACCGACGCAATTGCGTCATAAATCCATCAGCCGGTCGTCATCAGACGCGAAAGCCGGTTCGACTGGCCAGGCCCGGCGCGTGCCGACGGGGAACGCGACCGGGCCGCCTCGATCGGCGGCAACGTCAGCCGCCGCAGCGATTGGCAGCTGCCTGACCGGAATTTCCGGATCGCCATCAAGTGATTGCTTTCGCCTGGGAAGACGGGCGATGACGTATTCGATGAGGCGATCATCTTTCGTCGTGTTTGAGAAACACTCCGGCCTCATCCTGAGGAGCTTGCCACCGGGTCCGCGCGAAGCGCGGCCCGATGCTAAACTCCGCAAGCGTCTCGAAGGATGGAAAGCAGGCACGGAATCGCGGCCATCCTTCGAGACGCCGCGCAAGAGCGCGGCTCCTCAGGATGAGGGCATCGCGGCGGCCGGCTTACGCCCTTACCGCCGCGAGCCCCGGCAGCGCCGCAAAGCCGGCCTTGCTGGCGTAGCCGCGCACGATGGCCTCGCGCTGCGAATAGCTCAGCACGTGCTCGATATTGTCGAACCCGTCGGGTGCGAGCTGCTCGACCGCGTCGATGACGCCTTCCGGACCGCCGCGCCGGTTCGAGCGCACGATCTCCGCCGTCATCGGCAGCCGCTTCTGCTCATAGGCCAGCAGCGCCTGGCGCGGATGTTCGGAGCGCGCCAGCGCATCCGCCAGGGCGCGCGCGTCGAGGATCGCCTGCGAGGCGCCGTTCGATCCCACCGGATACATCGGATGGGCGGCGTCGCCGAGCAGCGTGACCCGTCCCTCGGACCAGCAGGGCAGCGGGTCGCGGTCGCAGGTGGGGTATTCATAGAACTCCGGCGTCGCGGAAATCAGGTTGGGGACGTCGACATAAGGCACCGAGAACCGCGCCACATGCGGCATCAGTTCCTCGCGCTTGCCGGGCCGCGACCAGTCCTCGCGGCGCGGCGGCGCCGCATTGCCGTCACCGACCTTGACCAGCACCGCCCAGTTGGTCAGCCGGCTGGCCGGGCTGGAACCTTCCGCGATCGGGTAGACCACGACCTTGGCATGCAGCCCGCCGGCGACGATCATCGAGCGGCCGCTCAGGAACACCGGCCAGTCGCGCGCGCCGCGCCACAGCATCAATCCGTTCCAGCACGGCGGCCCTTCCTGCGGAAACAGCATCTCGCGCACCCGCGAATGAATGCCGTCGGCGCCGATCAGGATATCGCCACGCTCGGTCTTTACATGAGAGCCGACGCGATCGAAGAAATAGGCGGTGACGCCGCCTTCGTCCTGGCTGAAGGCCCCTAGCCTGCAGCCAGTGTGGATCCTGTCCCGCCCCAGCCGCTGTTCGACGGCGCGGTGGATCACGCTCTGCAGCCGGCCGCGATGGATCGAGAATTGCGGGACATCATGGCCGGCGTCGATGCCGCGGGATTCGCGCCAGACCTCCTGGCCATGGCGGTTGAGATAATAAAGCTGATCGGTACGGATCGCGACATCGTCGAGCTGCTGCAAGAGGCCGAGGCCGGCGAGCTCGCGGATCGCATGCGGCAGGGTGTTGATGCCGACACCGAGTTCGCGGATGGTGTCCGACTGCTCGAACAGCTCGCAAGCCATGCCGCGGGCGCGCAGCATCAGCGCCGTGGTAAGGCCCCCGATACCGCCGCCGACGATAATCGCCTTCATCGCCCGACTCCACTCACTACAATACGCGATGCGATGGGCGACAGGCTCGCACGATCCCTTACTCGGCCGCAAGCGACTTTGTCGCCTCCGCCTTCAGCTCGGCCCGGGTCTTCGGCTTGGCCTTGATCTTCAGATCGTCGAAATCCTGCCGGTCGCGGACGCTGTTGCGGAAGACCTGCTCCTTGCCCGGCAGATATTGCGGCGGGCACGCCACATGGGACGCGCCGTACCAGGCCGCGGCCCGCAGCGTGAACGCCGGATCGACCAGATGCGGCCGGCCGAGCGCCACCAGATCGGCGCGGCCGGCGGCCAGGATGGTGTTGACCTGGTCGGCGGTAGTGATGTTGCCGACGCACATGGTGGCGACGCGGGCCTCGTTGCGGACCTGGTCGGAGAACGGGGTCTGGAACATGCGGCCATAGACCGGCGCGGCGTCGCGCACCGTCTGTCCGGTGGAAACGTCGACCAGATCGACCCCGGCCTCCGCGAAGGCGCGCGCGATATCGACGGCGTCGTCGCCGGTGATGCCGCCCTCGGCCCAGTCGGTGGCGGAAATGCGCACCGACATCGGCTTGTGCGCCGGCCACACCGCCCGCAACGCCTCGAACACTTCGAGCGGAAAGCGCAGCCGATTGGCCAGCGAGCCGCCATAGCCGTCTGTGCGCTTGTTGGTGAGCGGCGAAATGAAACTCGCCAGCAGATAGCCGTGGGCGCAGTGCAGCTCCAGCATGTCGAAGCCGCAGGCCTCGCCGCGCAGGGCGGCCGCAACGAACGCCGCCTTGACCGCGTCCATCGCGGCGCGGTCGAGTTCGCGCGGCACCCGGCTGTCGGGAAAATACGGGAGGGGCGACGCCGAGACCACGTCCCAGCCGCCCTGCTCCAGCGGACGGTCGATGCCGTCCCACATCAGTCTGGTGGCGCCCTTGCGGCCGGCATGGCCGAGCTGCAGGGCGATCTTCGCCGCGGAATTGGCGTGGACGAAATCCACGATACGGCGCCAGGCGGCCTGCTGCTCGTCGTTCCACAGCCCGGCGCAGCCGGGCGTGATGCGGGCGTCGCGGCTGACGCAGGTCATTTCGGTGAAGATCAATCCTGCGCCGCCGGTGGCGCGGGAGCCGTAATGCACCAGATGGAAATCGCCGGGAACGCCTTCCTGCGCCGAATACATGCACATCGGCGACACCACGGCGCGATTGGCCAACACCATCTCGCGCAGCCGCAGCGGCTGGAACATCGGCGCCTCAGGCTTTTCGACGTCGACTTCGAGTCCCCCGGCGCGGACCTGCCGCGCAAAGGCGCGGTTGACCTCGCCGACGAAATCCGGGGCCCGCAAGGTCAGATTGTCGTAGGTGATCGCCTTGGCCCGGGTCATGACCCCGAAGGCGAACTGCACCGGGTCAAAATCCCAGAACCGGTCGACGTGCTCGAACCAGACCAGCGACACGTCGGCGGAATGCTGGATCTTCTCGACCTCCTCGCGGCGTCCATGCTCGTATTGCAGCAACGCCGCCTCGACCGTCGGCGCGCGATGCATGGCGTCCGCCAGCGCGATGGCGTCCTCCATCGCAAGCTTGGTGCCGGAGCCGATCGAGAAATGCGCGGTCGCCTTGGCATCGCCGAGGAGCACCATGTTGTCCTTGACCCAGCGCTTGCTGCGGATCATCGGAAAATTGCGCCACATCGAACGGTTGGTTAAAAGCGGATGGCCTTCGAGGAACCAGCCGAAAATGCCGGCCATGCGCTCCGCGGACTGCTTTTCGTCCAGCCCCTTCAGCCCGGCGCGCGCAAAGGTTTCCGGATCGGTCTCGAAGATCCAGGTCGAGCGCCCGACCTCGTATTGATAGGCATGGGCGATGAACGGACCCCACTCGGTCTCCTGGAAGATGAAGGTGAAGGCGTCGAGCGGCCGGGTCGAGCCCATCCAGGCGAACATGTTGGCGCGCAGGTCGATCTCGGGCTGGAAATGCGCGATATATTTGTCGCGGAAGCGGCTGTTGATGCCGTCGGCCAGGATCACCAGGTCGGAATCGGCGAACCGGGCCTCGTCCTCGACATCGGCCTCGAAAAACAGGGCGACGCCGAGTTCGCGCGCCCGTTCCTGCAGGATCAGCAGCAGCTTGCGGCGCGAGCAGCCGCAGAAGCCGTTGCCGCCGACCCGGTGCACGGTGCCGCGGAAGTGCACGGCAATATCGTCCCAATAGGCGAATTCCTGGGTGATGCGGCGGTAGCTCGGGGCGTCGTATTTCTCGAAATTGTCCAGCGTGGCGTCGGAGAACACCACGCCGAAGCCGAAGGTGTCGTCGGCGCGGTTACGCTCGTAGACCGTGATCTCGGCCTGCGGACGCTGCTTCTTGAGCAGGATCGCGGCATACAGGCCGGCCGGTCCACCACCGATGATCGAGATCTTCATCCGAGCCTCCGGCATGCTGTTCGGGCCGCGGCAGTTATTTTAAACCTAAAGCATTTTTTCGGCAAGCCCGCTTCGCGCTCAGTTTCCTTGAAACTGCGGCTTCACCTTGTTGGAAAACGCCTCGAAGGCGCGGGCAAAATCCGCCGTCGTCATGCACAGCGCCTGGGCGACCGCCTCGGCCTCGATCGCCTCCTCCACCGACATCGCCCATTCCATCGCCAGCATCCGCTTGGTCATGGTGTTGGCGAAGGTCGGCCCCTCGGAAATCTGTTTGGCCAGCGCTTGCGCCTGCGCCAGCACCTGCTCCGGCGTGACGATGCGGCTGAAGAAACCCCAGCGCTCACCCTCCTCCGCGGTCATGAAGCGGCCGGTGTAGAGCAGTTCCGATGCCCGCGATTGCCCGATGATGCGCGGCAGGATGGCGCAGGCGCCCATGTCGCAGCCGGCGAGGCCGACCTTGTTGAACAGGAACGCGACCTTGGCGCCGACCGCGGCCAGCCGCAGGTCGGAGGCCATCGCCACGATCGCCCCGGCTCCCGCGCAGATGCCTTCCACGGCCGCGACGATCGGCTGCGGACAGGCCCGCATCGCCTTGACGAGATCGCCGGTCATGCGGGTGAAGGCGGTGAGGCCCTTGGTGTCCATCCGCACCAGCGGGCCGATGATCTCGAACACATCGCCGCCCGAGGAAAAATTGCCGCCGGCGCCGGACACCACGACGGTCTTCACCTCATCGTCCATGGCGCAGGCGCGGAAGAAATCCGTCAGCTCGCGGTAGCTCTCGAAGGTCAGCGGATTCTTCCGCTCCGGGCGGTTCAGGGTCACGCTCGCCACGCCCTCGTTCACCTGCAGCAGGAAGTGCTGCGGCGAGTATTCCGCCAGCGGCAGCGTGACGGGATTGGCGGGCTTGCTCATGGGGATCTCCCTTGCGAATTGAGCTGTCATGACGGGCGGTGAAGCGACGAGATCATTCCATTCGGTTTCAGCTTAGACTTCCCCGCCGGCCACCGCGATCGCCTGCCCGGTGATCGAGCCAGCGCCCTCGCCGCACAGCCACAGCACGGCATCGGCGACTTCCGAGGGCGTGACCAGACGACCCTGCGGATTGTGCCTGGCAAGCTCGGCCACCGCCTGCTGATGGCTGCGGCCGGTTTTGCTGCGGATGGTGTCGATGCTGCCGGCCAGAAGGTCGGTATCGGTGAAGCCCGGACACACCGCGTTCACGGTGACGCCGGAGGTCGCCAGTTCCAGCGCCAGCGAGCGCACCAGTCCGACCACCGCGTGCTTGGCCGCGCTATAGGCGCTGACATAGGCGTAGCCCTTGAGACCGGCGGTCGATGCCACGGCGATGACGCGGCCGTAGGGCCGCTGCCGCATCGACGGCAGTACCGCCTGTACAACATGCACCACGCCCATGAAGTTGACATCCAGCATGCGCCGAAACAGCGCCGCGTCGGATTTGCCGAAGGCTGCGGATTCCGCCGCACCGGCATTGGCAATCAAAATGTCGATTGGCTGCCGCCTAGAAGCATCGGCGATGGCGGCGCCGACCGCGGCCTCGTCCGCGACATCGGCGACGGCCTTGAAGTGCGCGCAGCCGGCGGCCACCGCGTCATCCAGGGTGGCGCGGTTTCGGCCGAGCACCGTGACCGTGGCTCCCGCCTGCGCCAGCGTGGCAGCGATGGCGCGGCCGATGCCGCGACCGCCGCCGGTGACCAGCGCATGGCAGGAACGCGGCAGTCCGGACATGCGCAGGCCTTTCCCGAATGAATTGACCGATCGGCCCAGCGTATATTTTAGACTTCAAGCTTTTGCAAGAAACCCGCATTCCGGCCGCATCGCCGGCGGCGCCACGCTAGCGGCGCCGGCGCAAGGTCGCCGAGGGCGTTTCGCCAAACCTGGCGCGGTAGACGCTGGCCATGCGGCTGAGATGGGTGAAGCCGAGATCGAAGGCGATGTCGATGATCCGCTCGTCGAAGCGAGCCTGCAACAGCCGCGCGCGCAGCTGCTGCAGACGGATATCCAGCAGCACCCCCGAAATCGAGTCCCCGAAATGACGCTTGAAGCCGAGCTGCAGGGAGCGGATGCCGATGCCGGAAACCCGCGACAATCGTTCCAGGTCGAGCGGCTCGGCGGCGTGGGCCACAAGACTGTCGCGCGCCCGCTTGAACACCGCCGGCAGGGTTTCGCGCTCCGGCGCCGGCCGGTTGATGGCCGCGCTGAGAGTGTGCCGCTGGCCGGTGAGCAAAAGCCCGACGATCGACTCGCGCAAGGTCGCCAGCATCACCGGCGGCAGGACCGAACCCGGGCCGCCCTGCTCGGCGAGATCGGCGAGATATTCGATCTGGGATAACAGCGCGCGGCCGAACGACGTATCGAGGTCGATGCCCGGTTCGAATTCGACCGGGCCCGCCGGCCTTTCCGCGAGCGCCGCCGCCCTGTTTTCGACCTGCCGCCGATCCACCAGCAGGATCAATTGCGCGCAATTGTCGCGCCAGACCATCCGGGTCGGCAGCGTCGGCGACAACAGCGACGCCACGGCGCCGGGGCCGGACTCGACCGCGCGGCCCGCGGTTCTGATCTGCGCGCGCCCGCGGATCGGCACCTGCAGCAGGAAGAAGCGATCGAGGCAGCCCGGATCGATCGAGACCGAACCGCCGTAAGCCACATAATTCACCGAGAAGCCGTCGAACGCCGCGCAGTTATGCAGCGCATGGAAATCGGGCCAGGAGCGATGCAGCGGATCCAGCGCGTGCGGACAGAATATTCGTCCGATCGATTCCGCGGCCTCGTCGACATCGGTGGTGTGAACGCGTGAAAAGGCCGCCAGCCTGGCGCTGGTTGCGGCTCGGTCGATTCCCGAAACGGCTGCGTCCGACACCATGGCCTGGCCGCCTGCGTTATTTGAGGCCTATAATATCCGTGCCCCGGCATTTGGAAAGCCGTCTTGGTGGGCGAATTGCCTGTTTCCGGGCCGGTCCACCCCATGGCACCGGCGACGACGTAAACTTGGCCCTCGCGATTTTTCGTCCGCCGGACATCGGATTCGTTCAGCGGCTAGACCGGCGTGATCGGTCGTTGCAAGTTCGACGCGTCTTGGACCACGCGACAGGGATCACCGCCATGGCAGCACTCGAAAAAGGCATCACCCGGAAGGGAGAGGGATTTTCAGGCAAGACCTGGAACATCCTCGGACAGGTTTATTTTCCGAAGGCCGTCTCCGATTCAACCTTCGCCTTCGAGACCAACAGCGACCCGGGGCAGTTCGTCCCGGTCCACATTCATCCCACCCAGGAAGAGTTCATCCTGGTGCAGGACGGCAGGCTCGATCTCAAGCTCGACGGCGTCTGGGTGCAGGCGGTGGCCGGCGATCTGGTCCGGCTGCCGCGCGGCATTCCCCACGGCTATTTCAACAAATCGGACAAGCCGGCCCGCGCCCTGTTCTGGGTTTCGCCGTCGCGCAAGCTGGAGGCGCTGTTCGAACATCTGCATAACCTGACCGATATCGCCGAAATCGTCCGGCTCTCGGCCGAGCATGAAGTGAATTTCCTGCCCGAAGACGCCAACGCCTGAGGCGTCATCGGTCCGGCTCACGCATGCCGATGAGAAGCGCCCCCCGCATGACTCCGCGGGGCGCGCGCAGCTGAAGTGTGTCTGACAGGGGGGCATCCATGGTCAAGCGAAAGAACGTCTGCATTATCGGGGCCGGGGTCGCCGGGCTCACCGCCGCCAAAACTTTCGGCGCGCGCGGGCATCAGGTCACCATCCTCGAGCGCAGCGGCGATCTTGGCGGCGTCTGGGAGCCGGCGCGCTCCTATCCCGACGTGCAGACCCAGAGCCCCAAGGATCTCTATCGCTATACCGACAAGCCGATGCCGGACTCCTATCCGGAATGGCCGAGGGGGCCGCAGGTGCATGCCTATCTGGCCGACTACGCCCGGGATCACGGCCTGATGCAGCGGATGCGTCTCAACACCGATGTGGTCGCCATGGCGCGGCGGAATTCCGGCCTTCCGGGATGGACGCTGGAAATCCGCAATCCCGATGGCGGCGTCAGCCACGAGGAATTCGACTTCGTCGCGGTCTGTACCGGCCAGTTCAACGAACGGAAGACCCTCAGCCATCCCGGCGACGAAGCCTTCAAGGCGGACGGCGGCGTCATCCTGCATTCGGCGGAATATACCGACCCCGCTCTCGTCAGGGGCAAGAAGGTCGTGGTGCTCGGCGGCTCCAAATCCGCAACCGACATCGCGGTTCATTCCGTCAACGCCGGCGCCAGCGAGGTGACGCTGGTGTACCGCGAACCGGTCTGGCGCATTCCCTACTTCATCGGCGGGCTGCTGAATTTCAAGCGGATTCTCTACATTCGCGCCCAGGAGGAAATGTTCCGCAGCTGGGGCATCGGCGCGATGTCGAAATTGGCGCACGCGATCGCCAGGCCGTTGGTCTGGGCCAACTGGCGCGGGCTGGAAAGCATGCTCAAGATGCAGTTGCAGCTGAAGAAATGCGACATGGTCCCCGACAAGCCGATCGAGGACGGCATCAACTGCTCGGTGCCGATCGCGACGCCGAATTTCTTCCCGATGGTGGCTCGCGGCAGGATCAAGGCCATTCGCGGCAGCTTCGACCATTACGACGGCAGGACCATCGTCATGACCGGCGGAGAACGGGTCGCCGCCGACGTGGCGATTCTGGCAATCGGCTTCAGGCTCGGCGTGCCCTTCCTGCCCGAGGCCTACCGCAGCAAGCTCATCGAGGCGGACGGCCAGTACCGGCTGTACCGCGTGATCGCCAATCCCGACCTTCCCGACATGGGTTTCGTCGGCTTCAATTCCAGCTTCTGCACCGTACTGTGCGCGGAAATGGCCGCCAACTGGCTGGTGCGCTATGGCGACGGTCAATTGGCCAGGCAGCCGACTTCAGCCGAGATGGCGCAAAATATCGAGATGATGCTGCATTTCAAGCGGGTGGAGCGGCCGGCCGCCGGCGTCTATGGCGGACTGTGCGTCGCGCCCTACCACTTCAAGCATTTTGACGAATTGCTCGCCGACATGGGCGCGACCATCCGCCGGCGCGGCGCCCTGGCCGAAAAATTCACCCCGCCCGATGCCGATGCCTATGCGCGGTTCCTTGCCTCGGCGCCGGACTACAAGGCCGAGGCCGCGTGAGAGGCCGGCAGCGGCCCAGCCGCCGATTGCTTTAAGCCTAAAATATCGCTTTTCATCCGCGGCGGTCCTGTTAGCATCGTCAGGTCCGACAGTCGCGGAGGTCCGGCGTGCCCGATGCAGCACCCATGAAAACGTCAGACGGCCGCTTCAGCTATGAGGCGGCCGGCGATCCCACCTCGCCACCGCTGGTGTTCCTGCATGGCATCGGCGGCGCGGCGCGGGCCTGGCGCGGCCAGCTCGACGCCTTCGGCGCGGATTATCGCGCGCTTGCCTGGGACATGCCGGGCTATGGCGGCTCGGCGCCGCTTCCGACCGTCAGCATTGCCGCGCTTGCCGACAGTCTGCAGGATTTCCTGCGAGGCGTCGGCGCGACAAAACCGATTCTGGTCGGGCATTCGATCGGCGGCATGATCGTGCAGCAATGGCTGGCCAAAAATCCTGGCGTGGCAAGCGCGGTGGTGCTGGCGCAGACCAGCCCGGCGTTCGGCAGGCCCGACGGCGACTGGCAGAAATCCTTCATCGACGCCCGGCTCGGCCCGCTCGATCGCGGCGAAACCATGGTCTCGCTGGCGCCGTCGCTGGTAAGCGAACTGGTCGGCGACGATCCCGACCCCGGCAATATGGATCTGGCGCGCGACTGCATGGCCGGCGTTCCCGAGGCGACCTATCGCGCCACCATGCTGGCGCTGATCGGCTTCGACCTGCGCCATGCACTCAAGGATATCGCGGTGCCGACGCTGGTGCTGTCGGGTTCGAAGGACAACAATGCGCCGGCGCCGATGATGGCGAAGATGGCCGGCTACATTGCATCGGCCAGCTATGTTGAACTAAAAGGCGTCGGCCATCTCGCCAATCTGGAACGTCCCGACGCCTTCAATGCCGCGCTGGATGGTTTCCTGAAGGCGAAGGCGCCTGCAACACGAGTGACGGTAGGATGACGGGGCAAGCCAGCAACAGCGCCACACACATCGACGAGATCGACCTCGATGCGCCGATTTTCGACCCCGGCGCGTTCCGGCTCGACGACGAGCAGGCCGCCATCATCGCCACCGCGCGCGGGCTTGGCCAGAACGTGTTCGCCGGCCGCGCCGCTTCCTACGACCGCGACGCCAGGTTTCCGTCGGAGAATTACCGCGACCTGCATCGCGCCGGCCTGCTCGGCATCGCGATTCCGAAGCCGGAAGGCGGTCTGGGCGCCGGCTACCAGACCTACGCGCTGGCCGCCGCCGAGATCGGCCGCTATTGCGGCGCCACCGCGCTGACCTGGAACATGCACGTCTGCTCGACGCTGTGGTCCGGCCCGCTGGCAGACGATCTCGACATGGACGAGGCCACCCGCGCCGAACACCAGCGCCGGCGCGCGGTGCATTACAGGCGCATCGTCGAGGACGGCGCGATCTATTCGCAGCCGTTCTCGGAAGGCGGCGCCGCCGCGGCCGGCGGCGTCGCGTTCGGCACCGAGGCCAAACCGGTCAGTGGCGGCTGGATCGTCAACGGCAAGAAGATCTTTGCCTCGCTTTCGGGCCATGCCGATTATTACGGCGTGCTCTGCACCGAAATCGCCGAAGGCAGGCAGGCCTCGCGCCGCAACACGCTCTACCTCGCGCTGCCGGCCAAGGCCGAGGGCATATCCGTGGTCGGCGACTGGGATCCGCTGGGCATGCGCGGCACGGTGTCGCGGACGCTTCTGTTCAAGGACGTGTTCGTGGCCGAGGACGCCGCGCTGATGCCGCGCGGGGTGTATTTCCAGGCGGCGATGCGCTGGCCGCATATGTTCCTGACGCTGTCGCCGACCTATGTCGGCCTGGCCCAGGCGGCCTACGATTTCACCGTGCGCTATCTGCGCGGCGAGATGCCCGGCACGCCGCCGGTCAAGCGCCGGATGTATCCGACCAAGCAGATCGCGGTGGCGCAGATGCAGATCAAGCTCGAACAGATCAAGTCGATCTGGTTCCAGGCGGTGACCGAGGCCCGCGCCAATCCGAGCAAGCAGCAGGTGCTGCGCGCCTATGCCGCGCAGTATTCCGCCATGGAAGGCGCCAACGAAATCGCGACCACGGCGATCCGCACCTGCGGCGGCCAGGCGATGCTGAAATCGCTGGCGCTGGAGCGGATCTATCGCGACAGCCGCTGCGGTTCGCTGATGCTGCCGTGGACCGCGGAACTCTGTCTCGACCGCATCGGCCGCGAAGCGTTGTACGAGACCGGCGAAGCGGACGACTGACGGTGGATCTCTGCCATCTGATCGAGCGCAACGCCGCCTTCACCCCGGACAAGGCCGCGATCGTCTTCGAAGGCGAGATTCTGAGCTATGCGGCGTTCGATGCCCGCATCGCGCAGGCGGCCGGCGCGCTGCAGGCCGAACTCGGCGTTATCCGCGGCGATCGCGTGGCGATCCTCAGCCTGAACCGGCCGGACTATCTGGTGCTGCTCTATGCCTGCGCGCGGCTCGGCGCGATGCTGGTGCCGCTGAACTGGCGGCTGGCCGCCGCCGAACTTTCGTTCATCCTGTCGGACGCGCGGCCCAAGGTGCTGGTGCTCGAACAGGCCTTTGCCGGAATTCTGCCGGCACTTGATCGCGGCCTGCCCGAAACCGGTATTGTCGGGCTGGATTTTGCTCCGCCGCAAGGCATCGGCTTCGATGCCCTGCTTGGTCGCGCCCGCGGCGCGGGCCGAAATCCCGGTGTCGATCTGTCCTGCCCGCTCTTGATCGTCTACACCTCGGGCACAACAGGAAGGCCCAAGGGCGCGGTGCTGCGGCAGCAGGCGTTGCTGTGGAACGGGGTGATGAGCCAGCACATGCACGGCCTCACCGCCGACGACCACGTGCTCACCGTGCTGCCGTTCTTCCATGTCGGCGGCCTCAACATCCAGACCACGCCGGCGCTGCACCACGGCGCCACCGTGACCATCCATTCCCGCTTCACCCCGGAGACGACGCTGCACAGCATCGAACACGAGCGGCCGACCCTGACGGTGCTGGTGCCGGCGACCATCCAGGCGGTGAGCGAGCATCCCGGCTGGGCCGCGGCCGACCTGTCCTCGCTGAAGGCGGTCTCGACCGGATCGACCATCGTGCCGCCGCATCTGATCGACCGGCTCGTCGCGCGCGGCGTGCCGGTGCTTCAGGTCTATGGCTCGACCGAGACCTGCCCGGTCGCGATCTATACCCGGCTCGGCGGCGATCTCTCGCGGGCCGGCTCGACCGGCCTGCCCGGCCTGTGCTGCGAGGCGGTGGTGATCGATGAGGCCGGCAAGGAGTTGCCGCCGGACACGCCCGGGGAAATCGCGGTGCGCGGCCCGAATGTGTTCTGCGAATACTGGGGCAACGCGGAAGCCACGGGCAAGGCGCTGCAGGACGGCTGGTATCGCACCGGCGACGTCGGGTGGCGCGATGCCCAGGGCTATTTCTACGTGCGCGACCGCAAGAAGAACCTGATCATCTCCGGTGGCGAAAACATCTATCCGGCGGAGGTCGAGCGCGTGCTGCTGGAACATCCCGACGTCAGCGAATGCGGCGTGATCGGCCGCCCCGATCCCAGATGGGACGAGGTGCCGGTGGCCTATGTGATCCGCCGCGCCGGCGGCGTGGTGGAGGCGGACGAGTTGAAGGCGCATGTGCTGAGCCAGCTCGCCCGCTTCAAGGTGCCGCGCGAATTCGTGTTCGTCGACGACCTGCCGCGCACCGCGCTCGGCAAGGTGCAGCATTTCATGCTGAGAGAGCTCGACCGGCCCATGCCTGCGCCAGGAGAACCGTCGTGAAGATCGCGGTGCTCGGCGGCGGCAACGGTTCCTTCGCGGCAGCGGGCGATTTTGCATTGCAAGGCCACGACGTCAGGCTGTGGCGGCGCGATCGTTCGGAAGTCGCGGCGCATCGTGCGGCCGGTGGCGGCATTGTGGTAAAAGACGCCAGCGGCCGGCATCAGGTGCAACTGAGGCTCGTGACGTCCGACATCGCCGAAGCCGTCCGTGGCGCCGAACTGATCCTGTGCCCTGCCCCGGCCTTCGCGCAAGCCGACATCGCCGGCCTGCTCGCGCCGCATCTGGCCGATGGCCAGGTGGTGTTCCTGCCGCCGGCCACCTTCGGCTCGGTGATCTTTGCGTCCGCCGCGCGCGATGCCGGCAACCGCGCCGCGGTCAGTTTCGCCGAGACCGGAACGCTGCCATGGCTGGCGCGCAAGCACGGACCGTTCGAGGTCGCCATCACCATCCGCGCCAGGCGGCTGCCGGTCGGCGTATTTCCGCTGCAGGCGGCGGACCATGCGCTCGACATCATCGGACGGGCCTTTCCGGGCGTGATCGAGCCGTGCGGCGATGCGCTGTCGGCGGCGCTGATGAACGCCGGGCCGATCATCCATCCGCCGCTGATCGTGATGAACGCCGGCCCGATCGAGCATTTCGAGCGCTGGGACATCCACAAGGAGGGGACGCAGCCGGCGATCCGCCGCGTCACCGACGCGCTCGACGCCGAACGCATCGCGGTGCGCGAGGCTCTGGGCTACCCCGGCCCGCACTTTCCGCTGGCGCATCATTACGCCAGCGAGGGCGAGACATGGATGTATGGCCGCGGCTCGCACGACCGCCTGACCGATTCCGGCGACTGGCGCGAGCGTATAATACTGACCGAGCATCGCTACATGCGCGAGGACCTGCACCTCGGCCTGTCGCTGCTGGTGTCGGCCGCCGAACTCGCCGGGGTGGCGACGCCGCTGGCAAGATCCTTTCTCGCCATCGGCGGCGCCATCTGCGGCGAGAACTTTTTGAGCGGCGGGCGCACCCTTGAAAACCTCGGGCTCGGCGGCCTCGACCGCGAGCGGTTGCAGGCGCTGCTGCGCCAGGGATTTGGCGGATGAGCGCCGTTCGTCCCGCCATCGCCTGTCTCGGCGCCGGCCGCATGGGTCGCGGCATCGCGGTGGCGTTCGCCTATGCCGGTCACGCCGTCACCCTCATCGACGTCAAGCCGCGGCCCGCCGACCAGTTCGCGCTCCTGCAAGCCGAGGCGCTCGGCGAAATCGGCAAGACGCTGGCAAGCCTGGCGCGGTTCGGCCTGCTCGCCGAGCATGACGCCGCGGCGATCGTGGCCCGGGTCTCGGTCGAGCCGGCGCAGAACATGGCGGCGGCGCTGGCCGGCGCCGGCGTCATCTTCGAAGGCGTGCCGGAAGTGGTCGAGCTCAAGCGCGAGGTGCTGGCCTCAGCCTGCAAATGCGTCGGTCCCGACGTCGTCATCGCCTCGACCACGTCGACCATCCTGGTCGACGATCTCGCGGGCTCGGTCGAGCATCCCCGGCGCTTCCTCAACGTGCATTGGCTCAACCCGGCCTATCTGATTCCGCTGGTCGAGATCTCGCCGGGGGCCGCGACCGACCCTGATGTCACGGCAGGGGTCAAGAGCCTGCTCGAGGGCATCGGCAAGGTGCCGGTGGTTTGCGCCGCCACGCCGGGCTTCATCGTGCCGCGGATCCAGGCGCTCGCCATGAACGAGGCGGCGCGGATGGTGGAGGAAGGCGTCGCCAGCGCCGCCGATATCGACAAGGCGATCCGCTACGGGTTCGGCTTCCGCTTCGCCGTGCTGGGCCTGCTGGAATTCATCGACTGGGGCGGCGGCGACATCCTGTATTACGCCAGCCGCTACCTGGAAGGCGCGCTCGGCAGCGACCGCTACCGCGCGCCCGACGTGATCTCGCGCAACATGAGCGAGGGCCGCATCGGCCTGCGCACCGGCGCCGGTTTCATGGATTATTCCGGCCTCGACGTCGACACCTACCGCGAACAGCGCCTCGCCGCGCTGGTCGATCAGCTGCGGCATTTCGGGCTGGCGAGACCGCCGGTGCTGTGAGCGGGGATTGATGTTTGATTCATGAAATTGGAGTTGGCGCGTAAGGCCACCTTTCCCCAAGATAGCCCTCGTGTCCCGGACGCGGTGCAGCGCCCTTCGCGCTGCTCCGCAGAGCCGGCACCCATACTCAACGAAGCTTGATGGGCCCGGATCAGCAGCGCACCACGCCGCAAGAGCGGCGCGCTGCGCAGCATCCGGGGCATCCTGGCGCTACCCGAACACGTCCTGCAATTCGCCGTCGCGGACCACCGCGACGCCGTCGAGTTCGATGGTGGTGCCCATCATCGGGAGGTCGAAATGCCCTGAGGTGTAGCGTCCGGCGAATTCGTTGGCGCCGGTGGAGAACAGGAAATTGCCGGCCACCGCGCGCAGCTCGGTGCCGTTGGTGTCGCGCTGGTCGTACATCGCCAGCGCCTCGTAACGGGCGCCGGGATTCATGCCGAACCCGACATGGGACACCGCATAGGCCTCGCGGTCGCCCCACGCCGCCAGATAGGCGCGCATCATAGCGGCGTCGGCGCCCTCGCCTTCCAGCCCGGTGACATAGTCGTCCTTCAGCGTCAGCCGCACCGGCGCGGTCAGATAGCGCTTGAAGGTAAGGTTGATGTCGCCGGCCGCCATCACCAGCGTGCCGTTGACGGTGCCGCTCCTGGGAAAGCTGACGACAATGCCGCCCGGCCAATGCGCCAGCGTGCCCGGTCTGTCGGTCCAGCCCCAGACCCCGACCGTCGAGGCGCCGACCATGTCGACGTCGAGGTCGCTGCCGGCCCTCGAGGTGACGCGCATCCGCCGGGTCCCGCGCAGCATCTTTGCCGCCGCCCGCACCCGCTTTTCCAGCGCGCTGTCCGGCACCATGCGCTCCAGCGCTTCGGGATGCTCGTTGGAGATCACCAGGATGCGCGCCCCGGCCTTGAGGATTTCCGGCGTCTCCACCGCGTGCATCAATCCCTCGATGGTGCAATCGACCACGAAGCCCGCCTGCTGCAGGGCGCTGACCACAGGGCCGAGCCGCTGGATCGCCTCGCTGGCGCCGGTGGATCGGATCGGCACGACCTGCCGGTTGCGCGGCGTCGGCACGATGAGGTGAAACGGTCTCGCACCCATCCGCAACAGCGCCAGTTCAGCGAGATGAACATTGAGCGCGCGCGACTGGGTTTCCGAGAGAATCGCGGCGGTATCGCCCGGTTTCACCGCACAGCGCTCGAAGATCTCGCAGAACGCGTCGATCCATTTTGCCTCGATGCGATCCGCCAGCATGTCTTGTCTTCCTTCTGTTGGAGCTCGAAATGCGGCTGCATACGGCGAACCGAGGAAGCCGATCTGGCGGGAAGCGATCCACCGTCTGTCATTCCGGGATGTGCCCTGACCGGCGACAGCCGGACGGAGCGCAGGCCCGGAATCCATAGCCCCTGCGGTGGTTATGGATTCCGGGCTCGCGCGCGCCCCGGAATGACAATGGTTTATGGACCAATCTGCCGATCACCCGGTCATACGCCGAGCAAGGCAAAGGTCAATATGGCTTCACCCTCAGACCTCCGGAAAGCCGCGCAGCAGATAGGAGCGCAATCCCTCCAGCAGGCCGTTGAGAACCAGGCCGAGCAGCGAAATCGTGATCAGCGGCACGAACATGTCGACCGCCTGGAAGGTGCGGGCTGCCGTCACCAGGACATGGCCGAGCCCGTCGGTCGAGGTGATCATCTCGGCCAGGAACACCACGATGCAGGAGATCACCAGGCCGATGCGGCAGCCGGTCAGGATCGAGGGCGCCGCGGCCGGCAACACCACCTTGAACAGGATCTGGCCGTGCGGCGTGCCCGCCGCCATCGCCGACCAGATCAGCTTCTGCTCCACCATCGAGGCGCCGTAATAGGTCGCCAGCAGGATCGGAAACAGCGCGTCGGCCGCGACCAGGGTGATTTTCGATTCATGGCCGAAGCCGAGCAGCAGCAGCATGGCCGGATACAGCGCGACCTTGGGCAGCGGCGCCAGCACCCGCACCAGCGGGCGGACCACGGCGTTGACCGCCGGACTGACCGCCGCGGCAAGCCCGATGCCGACCCCCAGGATCACCGCGATCGCAAAGCCGGTGAACAGCCGGAACAGGGTGGCGGCGATCTCCTGCTGATACTCGCTGGTGAAGAGCTGCCGCACCAGGCGCAGGAACACCGCGCCGGGCGGCGGCAGCAGCGACACCGGCGCATATCCGAACGAATCGATCGCCTGCCACAGGCCGATCAACAGCGCGATCGGCACCATCCCCAGCAGCACGTCGGAGGTAACCGCGCGCGGCTTCATGAAAAGCTCAGGGGAAGATCGAAGCGCGGTTCGGACCATTTCACCAGCCTGCCGCGCATCTTCTCGAACGCGGCGTCGAGGCCGATGCCCATCGCGCCGATGATGATGATCATCGCGAACACGGTGTCGTATTGCCCCATGTCCAGCGCATTGAACAGGATATTGCCGGCGCCGGACTGCCGCGCGATCATCTCGCTGGTGACCATGGTGATCAGCGCCAGCACCAGGCCGGTGCGGCAACCGGTGAGGATTTCAGGCAACGCCGCCGGCAGCACGATCCGGATCATGCGCTGCGCCGCCGACAGCCCCATCGCCGCACCCGACCACAGCATCTTTTCCTCGACTGCCTTGCCGCCCTCAAAGCTGTGATAGATCACCGGCAGGCTGACCCCGAGAAAGATCACCAGGGTTTTCGAGACGTCGCCGACCCCGAGCCACAGCATGATGATCGGCATCAGCGCCGCCTTCGGCACCGGATAGATGATCATCAGCAGCGGGTTGAAGAACGCCGCCACGCCGCGGCTGCGGCCCATCATCAGTCCGAGCGGGATCGACACCATCACGGCGAGGCCGAAGCCGATCGCCATGCGGCGCAGCGATGCCAGGATATTGATCAGGGATTCCTTGTCGCCCAGGATCGCGGGAATCGCACGGATCGCGTCGAGCGCGGTGGGAAAGCTGTCGGTATCCAGGATCAACGCTGCGACCTGCCAGATCCCGAGCAGGCCGAGGCAGGCGAGCAGCGGCGCCAGGCGGGTCAAGGCGGCGCGCAGCAGCATCATGTCCGCAACTCGTCTTCGCTGGTGTCGTCGATCATGCGCTCGATATCGACGACGAGTTTCTGGTAGCGGGAATCCAGCAGCAGCTCGGCCCGGCGCCGCGGCCGCGGCAGATCGATATCGACGATCTCCTTGATGCGGCCGGGCGACCGCGTCATCACCACGACCTTGTCGGACAGGTAGACCGCTTCCTCGACCGAATGGGTGACGAACAGCACGGTCTTGCGGTCGCGCTCCCAGATGTTGAGCAGATCGTTCTGCAGCCGGGTGCGGGTGTGGGCGTCGAGCGCGCCGAACGGCTCGTCCATCAGCAGCACCGCCGGGTGATAGGCCAGCGTGCGCGCCAGCGCGACCCGCTGTTTCATGCCGCCGGACAATTCCTTGGGGTAGAAGTCTTCAAAGCCCTTGAGGCCGACCATCTCGATCAGCCGGCGGCTCTGCGCTTTGGCTTCCGCGTGCTTGACGCCCTGCTGGCGCGGGCCGTACATCACATTGCCGAGCACGCTCTTCCAGGGAAACAGCGCGAACTCCTGGAATACCGGCCCGCGGTCGGGCCCGGGCCCGGTGATCGCCTTGCCCCGCATCTTCGCCACCCCGTCGGTCGGCTTGACGAAGCCGCCGACGATATAGAGCAGGGTCGACTTTCCGCAGCCGGAGGGACCGAGAATCGAGACAAAGGCGCCATCCTCGATTGTCAGGGAAATCTGCGACAACGCCAGATGGCTCTGGCGGCCGGCGGTCTGGAACACCTGCGAGACCCGATCGATCTCGATCATGGCGCTCGCCGGCCCGCGTGCCGGCGTGGAGTCCGCGGCAACGTCCGGCCGCAATGGCAATACATTCATTCCGGCTTCTTTCCCGGCCCAGATCCCTGGGCACAGATGATTGCTCGATGCTGCCCCCCGGTAACCGCCCGAACATAGCGGAAACCGGCAGGGGTTGGCGATGCTGTTTGACCCGATTTTGTTTTAACCTTCAAGAATCGGGCCACGGCCAGCCGGCGCGGTACGGAACTCGACAGCCTGAAAACCCGGATCAGCTCTGATCGAACCACGGCCATTCCGCCGCGCCGTCATGGGTGACGGCGCCGCCGGGCGCCTGGCCGACCAGCCGCGCATATTTGGCCAGCGCGCCGGCGCGATGCCGCGGCGGCCGCTGCTTCCAGGCGCGCCGCCGTGCGGTGAATTCCTCGTCATCGATCAGCAGATCCAGGCTGCGCGCGCCGGCGTCGATCCGGATCCGGTCGCCCTCGCGCACCAGCGCCAGCGGGCCGCCGATGAAGGATTCCGGCGAGACATAGCCGATGCACATGCCACGGGTGGCGCCGGAAAAGCGTCCATCGGTGATCAGTGCGACCTTCTCGCCCATCCCCTGCCCGTAGATCAGCGCGGTGACGCCGAGCATCTCGCGCATGCCGGGGCCGCCCACCGGGCCCTCGTTGCGGATCACCAATACGTCGCCCGCGGCATAGCTGCGGCGGCGGACGGCGTCGACGCAGGCTTCCTCGTCCTCGAACACCCGCGCGCGTCCTTCGAACAACAGGTTCTTCAGCCCGGCAACCTTGATGACGGCGCCATCGGGGCAAAGATTGCCCTTGAGGACCGCGACGCCTCCGTCCGGCATGATCGGCGCGGCGGTGGAATGGATCACCTCGCCGTCCGGCGCATCGGCCGCGCCATATTCCTCGGCAATGGTCCTGCCGGTGATGGTCAGGCAACTGCCGTCGATGTGGCCGCTTTCGACCAGCGCGCGGACCACCACGGCGGTGCCGCCGATGTCGTAGACGTCCTTGGCGGTATATTTGCCGCCCGGACGCAGATTGCCGATCAGGGGCGTGCGCGCGAACACCGCGCCGACATCGTCGATCGAAAATGCGATGCCGGCCTCGTTGGCCAGCGCAGGCAGATGCAGCGCGGCGTTGGTCGATCCGCCGGTGGCGGCAACGATGGCGGCGCCGTTTTCCAGCGACTTGCGCGTCACGATTTCACGCGGCAAGGGGCCGCCCCGCTGCAGCATCTGCATCACCAGCCGTCCGGCGCGGCGCGCCACCTGGGCGCGCTCGGCGTAGACACCGGGGATCATCGACACGTTGGGCATGGTCAGTCCCATCGCCTCGGACACCATCGCCATGGTGTTGGCGGTGAACTGGCCGGCACAGGCGCCGATGGTCGGCAGGCAGCTCCGCTCGATGCCCTCGAGCGTCGCCGCGTCGATCTCGCCGGTCATGAAGCCGCCGACCGCCTCGTAGGAATCCAGTACCGTGAGGGTGCGGCCCTCGAACCGGCCGGGCAGCGCGCTGCCGCTATAGATGAAGATCGACGGCACGTTGCAGCGGATCATTCCCATCATCACGCCGGGCAGCGTCTTGTCGCAACCGCCGAAGCCGATCAGCGCATCATAGGCCAGGCCGTGAACGACGGCTTCGATCGAATCCGCGATCAATTCGCGCGACAGCAGCGAGAACTTCATGCCCTCGTGGTTCATGCTGATGCCATCGGACACCGAAATGGTGGAAAATTCCCGTGGCGTACCGCCGGCCTCGGCGATGCCGGCCTTGGCGGCCTCGACCTGGAAATCGTGGGTCATGTTGCAGGGCGTCTGTTCGCCCTTCATGCTGACCACCCCGATCATCGGCTTCGACAGCGCCTCGTCGTCCAGCCCCATCGCGCGCATGAAGGCGCGGTGCGGCGCACGATCGAGGCCATCGGTCGTCACGCGCGATCGCCATTTCTTCATGGGGGCTGTCATGGGTTCAGTCTCCGCGGAGTCGTCATGGCGAACGCCGGGACGAACAGCCCCGGCGCTGGTTGTGACAGAAGGCCCCGGCTCCAAGGCCGAAACGAAGGGACACGGCGGTTGGCCCCGGCGTTCGCCGGGACGACGCGTCGAGAGGCCTCGTTTACTGGATCGGCGCGACGATGGTCGGGTGCTTGAACTGGGCGACATCCATCTTCGGCAGCATTCCGGTGGCGGCGTAGATGTCGAGCATCTTCTGGATCGCCGGGAAATTCGGCGCGGCGCCGGGATCGCGGCCGAAATCATTGTCCTTGAGCAGGTAGGTGTCGAGCACCGCGACCGGCGCCTTCAGCACTTCGGAATCGACCTTGAGGGTCTCGGCGCGGTCGGCCAGCGCCTTTTTCATGCCCAGGGTGATGTCGCGGACATAGGCCCTGACCAGTTCCGGATTCTTGTCGACAAAGTCGGCGCGGCAGGCCTCCAGGATGTGGACGATGTTGGGCATCTCCTCGGACAGCGAGAACAGCTTGCGGGTGCCGCCCTTGGCCTCGGCATGCGCCGCGAAAGGCTGGTTCATGTTGACGGCATCGACTCGGCCCTGGCGCAGCGCGTCCTCGGAAACCGCGAATCCGACCTCGACCAGCTTGATGTCCTTGACCGGGTCGACGCCGTTCTTCTGCAGCAGCATCGCGAAGGGGCCGTAGGTGCCGCCGCCGATCACCGAGATGCCGACGGTCTTGCCCTTGAGGTCGGCAATGGTCTTGATCGGGGAATCGTCCTTGACCGCCCAATAGACCGAGAAGCCGCCGGGCTTTTCGTAGACATGCTGGGCCACGATATAGGCCTTGAGATTGCCGCCGACCACGCCGTTGGCGAGCGACAACGGCGCCTGGGTCGCGCAATCCAGCGCGCCGGCCGCCAGCGCCTGCGTCATCGGCGCAGTGCCCTGGAACTGGGTCCATTCGACCTTGTAGGTCTTGCCGAGATCGGGGAACTGCTCCGGCCGTCGCATCATCCAGTACTTGGCTTCCTCGGCCGGAATCGTCCAGCCGACGTGGATCGTCTGCTGCGCCTGCGACGGGGCGATGCCGGTAGCCACCGTCGCCAACGCGCCGGCCGCAAAGATCCATTTCGAAGATATCCGCATCATGACAGCTCCAGATTCCCGATGCCTCAAGGCATCATCGCGACATTACATGCAGCTAAGCCTTTCATGGTTCAAACAATCAGGCAAGCCGCCTGCCGGGGCTGTGGGGCCTTGCCGGAGGGACCGCAATATATGGTAAGCCGGAAGGCGGCTGGACGTGAAGCAGGGAGAGATGCAATGGCGGGGAATGGCGGAGCGGCCCGGGCGCAACGGCTCGGCTATCTCGGGCTCGGGATGATGGGATTGCCGATGACGCGGCGCCTGCTCGATGCCGGCCACGACGTCACCGTGTGGAACAGGTCGGGCCACAAGGCCGCCGCGCTGGTCGAGGCGGGCGCGACAGCCGCCGCCCACCCGCGCGAAGTGGCCGATGCCGCCGTCATCATCTTCATGTGCCTCACCGACGCCGCGGCCGTGGAAGAAGTGGCGTTCGGCAAGGACGGCCTGGCGGCCGCGGCCGGCCCGGGCAAACTCGTCGTTGATTTCTCGTCGATCCACCCGGACGCGGCGCGTTCGATCGCCGCGCGGCTGAAGGCCGCCAATGGCATGGGATGGGTCGATGCGCCGGTCTCCGGCGGCACCAAGGGCGCGGAGGAAGGCACGCTCGCGGTGATGGCCGGCGGCGATGCCGCCGACATCGCGAGGGCAAGACCCTATGTTCTGGCAATGGCGCGGCGGTTCACCCATATGGGTCCGGTCGGGGCCGGCCAGACCACGAAGCTCTGCAACCAGGTGATCGTCGGTTGCGCCATGGCGGTGCTCGCGGAAGCGACGCGGCTGGCGACCAATGCCGGCATCGATGCGCAACGGCTGCCGGAGGCGCTGGCCGGCGGCTTTGCCGATTCGATTCCGCTGCAACTGTTCGTGCCGCGCATGGCGGCGGGAATCCATTCGCCGCCGCTCGGCCACATCGCCACCATGCTCAAGGACCTGGATACGGTGGTCGACGTCGCCCGCGCCACGTCGAGCCCGGTGCCGATGGCGGCGCTGGCCGCGCAATTGTTCAGAATGGCCAAGGCTTCGCGCGGCGGCGATGCCGACGCGCTGGAAATCTACAAGCTGTCGGCACCCAGGGAGGGTTGAGACCAGGCCGTCGCGGTGCGAAAAACCAATTGCAGCAAAGCCCGGGGGCGTTAGAAATAGCCGGCGCACCAGCCTTTATTGAACCGGAACCCGCTTATGTACGACCCTGCCGGCGTCACCATATCCGCAAATTTTCCGGTACCCGGCCAGATGAAAGCCTGGGTGCTGGGCGACCCGGACCAACTTTTCCTGCGCGACAAGCCGACGCCGGTTCCCGGGCGCGCCGAGGTTCTGGTCCGCATCGATGCGGTGGCGATCTGCGCCACCGACCTTGAAATCATCCATGGCGGATCGCCGGCGAGCATCCAGGGCGGCCCGCCCTTCAACAGGAATTTCACGCCCGGCCACGAATATATGGGAACGGTGGCGGCGCTCGGACCCGGCGTCGACGAATACGCCATCGGCGAGCGCGTCAGCGTGGAAATCCACGCCGGCTGCGGCCAGTGCAAGCGATGCCGCCAGGGCATGTACACCTCGTGCCTGAACTACGGCCGGGCCGACAAGAACCATCGCGCCAACGGCTTCACCACCGACGGCGGTTTCGCCGAATACGCGGTCAACCATATCAACACGCTGGTGCAGGTACCGGACAGCATGAGCGACGCGGAGGCCACCCTGGTAGTCACCGCCGGGACCTCGATGTACGGCCTGACCGAGCTGGGCGGACTGGTCGCCGGTGAAAGCGTGGTCGTGATCGGCCCGGGCCCGATCGGACTGCTCGCGGTGGCGGTGGCCAAGGCACTCGGCGCAAATCCGGTGATCCTCACCGGCACCCGCAACGCCCGCCTTGCGATCGGCAAGGAGCTGGGGGCGGATCGCGTCGTCAACATCGCCGACGAGAATGCGGTCGAGGTGGTCAAACAGCTTACCGGCGGCATCGGCGCCGATTATGTGGTCGAGTGCGCCGGCACCGAGGCCACCGTCAACCAGGCCATTCACATGGCCAATCGCGGCGGCAAGATCTGTCTGGCGGCCTTTCCGCACGATCCGGTGATCACCGATCTCGCGCATCTGGTGAGAAACAATATCTACGTCTACGGCATTCGCGGCGAAGGCCGCAGCGCCACCCACCGCGCCATGGCCCTGATGGCGGAAAAACGCTTCGACGCCACCAGGATTCACACCCACACTTTCGCGCTCGCCGAGCTGCCGACCGCGCTGCGCTACGCCCGCGACCGGGTCGAGGACGCGATCAAGGTGGTGGTGACCACACGGCAGGCCAGCGCGCATGCCAGCGCCGCGGCGGAGTAGCAGATGCAGGCCTGGATCAGGCCTGGTTCACCGCACCGCGCCATCATGAGCGGCGGCCGGCGCTTGCCGGACCTCACCCTAAAATGGCTGGGCCAGTCGCCAGGCGCGATGACTGCCTACCTTTCGAAGGCCCGGGCCAGCCGGGCAACCGCCGGCGCAATGATCTGACGCGGATAGCCGCTGAAGCCCAGCACCAGCGCCGACTGCGCCGGTGCCTCGACATACAGGCGGCTCATGGCGCGAACGACGACACCGTGTTCTCGCCCTGCTTGTTCGATCGTGACGTCTGATAGCCCTCGTCGCGTGTAAGCAACCAGATGCATGCCCTGGTCCGGGGGATCGACAGTCAAGTGGTCGGCCAGGCGGCGCCTCAGCGCGGCCACCAGCGCGTCGCGCTGGTCGCGGTACATCTCCCGCATTCTGCGGATGTGAGCTGCGAAGTGCCCCTCTTCCATGAACGCGGCGACGACGGTTTGGCAGAGGCTCGATGGCTGGCGGTCCATGAGGTAGCGCGCGGTAACGAAGGCCCGAACCAGTGAAGGAGGCACCACGGCGTAGCCGAGCCGGAGTCCCGGGAAAAGCGCCTTGTTGAGGGTTCCGATGTAGATGACGCGCTCGGCTTCATCGAGGCCCTGCAGCGAAGCCAGTGGCCGGCCGCCGTATCGGAATTCACTGGCGTAGTCGTCTTCGACGATCCAGGCGCCCGACTGTCGCGCCCAGGCAAGAAGTTCGAGGCGGCGCGCCATCGACAGGGCAACGCCTTTCGGAAACTGGTGCGAGGGCGTGATGAAAACGGCACGCGCTTGTGGGGCGCGACGAATACCTTCAGCGACGCTGACGCCATGCTGGTCGACCGGTATCGGCCGAACCGTCGCCCCCGCCGCGACGAGCGCAAGCCGGGTCAACGAGTACCCCGGATCCTCGATCCAGACTTCCTTGTCCGGGCCCTGCATGAGACGGATCACGATATCGAGGGCTTGCTGGGTGCCCGCAGTGATCACGACCTGTTCGGGCTCGCACCGCACGGCACGTGCGGCCCGCAGATAGTCGCAGACGGACCTGCGCAATTCCGGCATGCCTTGCGGGTCGCCATAGCCGAGGTGTTGCCGTCCGAAGGAGCGCAGCGTGCGTGCGCTGAGTTTCCGCCACAGTTCGGCGGTGCGTGCATCCAGCAGCGTGCGGCCCAGATTGAACGGGCGCTCATCGCTCTGCGACGTCACGTCGATGAAACCGCCTGGCTCACGCGAGCAGGAGGGTGTGTTGGCGACTGGTGCCGGTCGCGGCTTGCGGCCATGAATTGCCGCGAAGGGTTCGGGAAGATCCGAGGCGATGAAGGTCCCTGCACCCTTCCTGCCGCAAGCGTAGCCTTCAGCAAGAAGCTGTTCAAAAGCCGAGACGACGGCAGAGCGCGAAACACCGAGTTGCGCTGCGAGTTCGCGCGTCGAGGGCAGCTTGGTCGCGGGACGAAGCGTTCCAGACAGGATCGCCGATCGCAGCTTCAGGTAAATCTGGCGAAACACCGGCGCGTCTGCCGCGCGGTCCACTTCAAAAGCATAAAGCTCTGCCCAGCTTTGTCTGGTCTTCACGGATGGCTTTCGAAAACTGCGGCCCCCGGCCAAGCGAGTGGTATGCTTCATTGGGCCAAGGTGGGTCTTTTCACAAGACCATTTTTCCTTATCCTGTCTCCGACACCAAGGCAACGGGAAGAAGAAAATGCCCGTTGGTTCGAATGGCGACGCGAGGAGCGCCCAATCATGAGTTCGCCGCAAATCCGTCGTGCCGACCGAGCCATGTCAGTTGAACGTACGCTGGAGACGCTGGCACAAGGCTATAGCGGCCGGCTCGCTACCGTGAGCGAGGACGGGTTCCCCTATTGCATCCCGCTGCTGTATCTTTGGATCGACGGCGAGGTGTATTTGCACACCACGAGCGCCGCAGGACATTTGCGCGCGAATATCGAGAGAGACCCTCGCGTTTGCTTCGAGGTCGATGCGCAGGAAGGCGTCTTTGACTATGGCCGGTTTGAATGCGATTCGGGGCTCGCCTATCGAAGCGTGTGCCTGTTCGGCCGGATACGGATCGTCGAAGACCGGGAAATCAAGCAGCGGTTCTGCGAAGCGCTGATGGCAAGATACGGCAAGCCCGAGACAAATCGCCCCAAGGGCTTCTTCCCGCGGATCGATGCCATCACCGTTTATGCCATTTCGGCTGAGCGCTTCACCGGCAAGGAAACCCCGTTGCCGCCGCTTTCCGAACAGTGGCCTGCGAAGGACCGGACCAAGACGCCAAATGCTTCATTGCCTACGGACGGTCACTCATTGTCCGCAGCGAGGGGCGCTGCAAATTCTTGAACAACCGCGCCGCCTCGACCAGACCTTGCGCATCACAGCCTCTGTTGCCCCTCCGCTCACACCGAGCAGTAGCGCTCCTTGATCTCGTCGTCGGCCAGAAGGTCGCGCGCGGCGGCGTGATGGACCACCCCACCCTGGTCCAGCACATAGGCGCGGTCGGCGAGTTCGAGCGCCAGTTCGACATTCTGCTCGACCAGCAGAATCGTGGTGCCTTGCGCCTTCATGCTGCGAAACAGTTCGAACATCTCGTCGACCAGTACCGGCATGATGCCTTCCGACGGCTCGTCGAGCATGATCAGGTCGGGCTTGGCGATCATCGCCCGCGCGATCGCCAGCATCTGCTGTTCGCCGCCGGACATCGTCACCGCCTCCTGGTCCAGCCGCTCGGCCAGCCGCGGGAAAATCCGGGCGATGGCTTCGATGCGCTCGGCTTCGCGCCGCTTCTCGGGCGACGCCACGAGCCCAAGCCGAAGGTTTTCCCGCACCGTTAGGCCCTGCACGATGCGCCGCTCCTCCGGCACGTAGGCAAGCCCAAGGCCGAAGCGCAGATGCGCGGGCTCGCCCAGCAGCTCCCTGCCCTTGAAAACCACCGAGCCCCGGGTCTTGTCCAAAAGACCCATGATCGATTTCAGCGTCGTGGTCTTGCCGGCGCCGTTGCGGCCGATCAGGCAGACGATCTCGCCCTGGGCGACCTCAAGCGTGACGTCCTGCAGGACATGGCTGGCGCCATACCAGGCGTTGAGGCTGCGTACCTGCAACATCGGCTCAGTGCTCCCGCTGGCCAAGATAGACCCGCTTCACCGCCTCGTTGCGGCGTACTTCCTGTGGGGTTCCTTCCGCCAGCAGTTCGCCGTGGTGCAGCACCAGGATGCGGTCGCTGATCCCGAGCACCAGCTTCATCTTGTGCTCGACCAGGATCACGGTGCGCTCATCCGCCAGCTTCACGATCAGGTCCATCATGGTACGGGTTTCTTCCGGGCTCATCCCGGCGGTCGGCTCGTCCAGCAGCAACAGCCGCGGCCGGCTCGCCAGCGCCATGCCGATTTCCAGCGCGCGCTGCTCGCCATGCGCCAGCGTCCTGGCGGCCCGCTCGCGCTGCTCCCACAATCCGACCCGCGCCAGCAGTTCATCGGCCTGCTCGGTCAATTCGACCAGCCGGGCGCGCGGACGCCACATGTCGTAACGCGACACCAGCGCCTGCAGTCCGACCCGGATATTTTCCCGGGTGGTCAGCTGCGGAAACACGTTGGTGATCTGGAACGATTTCGCCACGCCCATATGGGCAAAGCGATGCTGCGGCAGCCCGGTGACATCGCGGCCTTCGAATTCCACGCTGCCGCTCGAGGGTGACAACGCGCCGGACAACAGGTTGAAATAGGTGCTCTTGCCGGCGCCGTTGGGGCCGATGATCGAGGTGATCGCGCCCCGGGTGAATTCGGCCGTGATATTGCGCAATGCGACGAACTTGCCGAACAGCTTGCCGACGCCCCTGGTGCGCAGAATCACCTGCTGCGATGCGGTGCCGGTTGCCGTCATGGCTTGCCGCGCGAGATCAGCGTGCCCCAGATTCCGGCCGGGAAGAACAGCACGCAGATCATGAAAATGGCGCCGACGACCAGTTGCCAGTGCACCGTCCACAGCGAAACCAGATTCTCCAGCAACAGGAACGCCGCCGCGCCGACCATCGGCCCGAAGAACGTCCCCATGCCGCCGAGCAGCGCGATCATCACCACTTCGCCCGAGGTGTCGTAATACAGGATTTCGATCGGCACGATCGACAGGTGGAGAGCCTGCAGCGCCCCGGCCAGGCCGCAAAACCCGCCCGACAGCACGAAGGTGATCAGCCGCGTCCGCGTCACGTCGTAGCCGGACGCCCTCGCCCGGGTTTCGTTCTCGCGCACCGCCTCGATCACCGCGCCGAACGGCGAGGCCAGAATCCGCGACAGCACGAAGAACGCCGCGATCACGAAGGCGGCGATCACGTAATAGCGGGTCAGCGGATTGATGAAATCCAGCCTGACGCCGAAGATATCGATGACGTGGACATTGATGCCGCGCAGGCCGTTCTCGCCGCCGGTCCAGTCGACCGCCTGGTAGAACAGGTAATAGACGCATTGCGCCAGCGCCATGGTCACCATCGCAAAGTAGATGCCGCGGGTCCGGATCGCCAGCACCCCGATCAGCGCCGCCATCAACAGCCCGCCGAGAATGCCGAGCGGGATCGCCGCAAACCAGGGCAGGCCGAAATGCGCGATCGCGATGCCGCAGAAATAGGCGCCGGTTCCGAACAGCGCCGCATGCCCGAACGACAGCAGGCCGAGATAGCCGTAGACCAGATTGAAGCCGAGCGCATAGAGACCGTAGATCAGGATGTTGGCGGCAAGTGCGGTGAACGGCATCACCAGCGGAAAGACCAGCACCGCCAGGCTGGCCAGGCTGGCGCGGTGCCGGGTGGCAAACTGCAACCAGCTCACAGGCACGGCTTGCGTCTGCGGACAGGACCGGGTGATCTCGTTCATGCGCTGATCTTCACCTTCAACTCATCAATCCGGCACGGCCGAAGAAGCCCTGCGGCCGGACGATCAGCACCACCGCCATCAGCGCAAAGATCGAGACCTTGGCCATTTCCGGCGCGAACAGCGACGTCATGCTGACGACGACGCCGACCAGCAGGCCGGCGAGCACCGCGCCGCCGATCGATCCCATGCCGCCGACCACGGTGACGACGAAGGCCTCGGCCAAAATGGTGCTGCCCATCTCCGGGATCACGCCCTGCAGCGGCGCCGCCAGCAGGCCGGCAAAGCCGGCGATCGCGGTTCCCAGGCCGAACACGATCAGCCAGACCCGCCCGACATCGACCCCCAGCACGCGAACGATCTGCGGATCGCGGGCGCCGGCCCGGATGATCAGTCCGAAACTGGTCTTCTCCAGAAACAGCCACAGCGCCAGCAGCACGAAGGCGGTGGCGCCGATCACGAACAGCCGGTAGAGCGGGAAATAACCGACGCCGATATCGACTGCGCCCTGCAGGATCTCCGGGGTATCGAACGGATATCCGGTCTTGCCGAACAGGATGCGGATCAGTTCGACCATCACATAGCTCAGTCCGAACGTCAGCAGCAGCGGATAGTCGATGCCGCGGCCATATAGCGGCCGTATCAGAAAGCGTTCGACCACGAGGCCGAACAGGCCCACGACGAGCGGCACCGCGATCAGGCAGATCCAGAAATTGCCGCCGAGACCGAGGATGTAGACCCCGACATAGGCGCCGACCATGTAGAACGCGCCATGGGCGAAGTTGACCACGGTCAGCATGCCGAAGATCAGCGAAAGGCCGATCGCGAACAGCACATAGATCGCGCCCAGCGCCAGGCCGGCAAACAATTGCAGCGCGATCAGATCGAGGCTCAGGCCGGCCATCGCGTCCCCCGGACGGCGGCGGGCGCCGGTGAAGGCACCCGTCGTCTTGCGATATCAGGATTTATGACCGAGCTCCTCGCAGCTGCGCAGATTGGCCTCGTTGGGCTCGTCGGTGCTGATGATCTCGAAGACGTCGGATTCATTGCGCATGTCCTTCGACTTCGACTTGATCACCAGCACCGACTGCACCGACTGGTGGTCGCATTTGCGATAATATTCCGGTCCCTTGTAGAAATCGTATTTCAGCGCCTCCAGCGCCGCGATCACCTTGTCGGTGTCGACGCTGCCGGCGTTCTTGACCGCGGCGAGCACGGTGCGGATGCCGCCATAGCCGAGCGCGCCGTAATCGGACGGCAGCTTGCCATCATACATCTTGCGGAAGGCGTCATTGAACGCCTTGGTGGAGGCGAACTTGTCCTCCAGCCCCCAGTAGAACGAACAGCCGCCGATCACGCCCTCGAACGCCTGCGGTCCCGCCGCCACCCGGCTGGCATGCGACAGCAGGGGGGCGATGATCTGGGTGGTCTTCTTGACGCCGAAATCGGTCGCCTGCTTCAGCGCGATCTGCTGGTCGCGTCCGAAATTGCTGATGCAGAGAATATCGGGCTTCAGCGCCTGGATCCGGGGCAGCAGCGTCGAGAAGTCGGTGGTGCCGAGCGGGTGGCGGAAATCGCCGAGGTTCTCGATGCCGAAGGCCTTGCCGGCTTCGAGGAAGCCGCGCACCATTTCGTGGCCATAGGCATAGTCCGCGGTCAGGAACGCGACCTTCTTGCCGAATTTTGGAAACGCGTAGCGGCCGACCGCACCCGAGGTCAGATGCGGATTGAGCGCCTCGTGGAAGGTGTATTTGCTGAAGTCGGCGGCCTCGTTGATGGCGTCCGACTGGCTGATCGAATTGAAGACGATGCCGCGTTCCTTGGTCACGTTGTTGATCGCGAGCTGAACCGCGGCGGAAAGACTGCCGACGACGAAGTTGACCTTTTCCTTCTCGACCAGTTCGAGCGTCCGGGTCGCCGCCTCGCCGGGATTGAGCTTGTCGTCGCGCACCAGCAACTCGGCCTTGCGCCCGTCGAGGCCGCCGGCGTCGTTGAACTGGGCGATGGCAAGCTGGGCGGCGCGCACCTGGTCCTGCGCCTCGGTGCCATAGGGCCCGGTCAGCGGCACCGGGAACCCGATCTTGATGGTGGCTTCCTCCGCCTGCAGCAGGTTGATGCGAAACGGCGAGGCGGCAAGTGCGGCCCCTGCGCTGACCGTCGCCAGCAGGCGGCGGCGGGAAATCGATCCGGATTTGGCGATGTTCTTGCTCATGGTGTCCTCCCTGTGGATATTCATATTTTGTTTTGCCGGTGCCGTCCCGTTCAAATTCGCCCCATCGCCGTCAGGATGACCTGCGGCGTCAGCGGGATCTCCGATATCATGACGCCGAACGGCCGCAGCGCATCATTCACGGCATTGGCGACCGCCGCCGCGGCCGCGGCGGTGCCGGCCTCGCCGGCGCCCTTGGCGCCGAGTTCGGTCTCGGCGGTCGGCGACACCACATGGGCCACGTCGATGTCGGGCATTTCGCCGGACATCGGCACCAGGTAATCGGCCATGTTGGCATTGGTGAGCTGGCCGCGCTCGTCATAGATGCATTTCTCGAACAGCGCCGCCCCGAGGCCCTGCACCACGCCGCCGCGGATCTGCTCGTCGACCAGCTGCGGATTGATGATGGTGCCGCAATCCTCCACCACCCAGTGCCGCAGCAGCCTGACAAAGCCGGTATCGGTGTCGACTTCGAGCCAGGACGCCTGCACGCCGTTGGTGAAGGCGAACGGATATTCGCGCGGCACGAAATGCCGGGTCGCCATCAGCTCGGGCTGGACGCCGGGCGGCAGCGTGTCCGGCCGGAAATAGACGATTCGCGCCAGCTCGCTCAATTCGATGCGGGTGGCGCCATCCCCGGCGTTCACGATCGCATTGCCGACGATATCGAGCTCGGCGGACGACGACTGCAGGATCGCGGCGGCGACATCCAGGATGTTGCGGCGCAGCACCTTGGCGGCCTGCAGGGCGGCTTCGCCGCCGATCCCGGCGCCGCGCGAGGCCCAGGTGCCGCCGCCATAGGGCGTGTTGTCGGTATCGCCGAGAATGACGCGGACCCGCTCCATCGAGACGCCGAGCACGCTGCCGACGATCTGCGCGGTCAGCGATTCCGAGCCCTGCCCCTGCTCGCTGATGCTGGTCTGGCAGATCACCGATCCCGAGGCATCCAGCCGCACCGCGACGCCGTCCTGCGACGAGATGCGGGCGCCGCCGACGCCATAGAAGGCCGCGCTCGGATTGGTGATCTCGATGAAGCTGGCGATGCCGATGCCGCGGTGAATGTTTTTGCCGCGCAACGCCGCCTGTTCGGCCCGCAAGGCGTCGTAGTTCATCATCTTCATCAGCTTGTCGAGGGAGGCATGATGCGACAGCAGCTCGAAGCGCAGGCCCGACGGCGATGCGCAGGGGTAGCCGTCATCAGGAACCAGGTTGCGGCGGCGGATCTCCACCGGATCCATGCCGATCTTCGCAGCCGCAAGGTCGACCAGGCCTTCCGTCACCGAGCAGGCGATCGGATGGCCGACGCCGCGGTACTGGCACATGACATTCTTGTTCTGGAACACGACGCGGGCCCGGGCGCGATAGTTCTTGGTGACATAGGGTCCGCCCACCAGATTGACGACCTGGTTGGCCTCGATGGCGCTGGTGCGCGGATACATCGAATAGGGACCGATGCCGGTGAGGTCGTCGATCTCGAACGCGGTGATGGTGCCATCGCGCATCACCGCGATCCGTCCCTTGCAACGATGGTCGCGGGCATGGATATCGGTGTTGAAGCTTTCGACCCGGTCGGCGACGAACTTGACCGGCCGGCGCAACAGTTTCGACAGCGCATAGACCGCCATTTCATCGGCGTAGATGTGCACCTTGATGCCGAACGAGCCGCCGACATCCTTGCAGACCACCCGCACCTGGGACTCCCTGAGCCCCAGATGCAGTGCGGCGATGTTCTGCACCATGTGCGGCGCCTGGGTGCCCTGGTAGATCGTCAATCTCGCTTCGGCGGTGTTCCAGTCGGCCACCACCGCGCGCGGCTCCAGCGTCACGCCGGTGTGCCGCCCAAACACGAATTCCGCCTCCGCCACCTCGTCGGCAAGCGCAAACGCGGAATCAACGGCGCCGGCGTCGAGCCGCCGTTCGAAAGCGAGGTTGTCACCGAGCGCGGGATGAATCACCGGCGTTTCCGCATCCAGCGCTGTGCGCATGTCGGTCACCGGCTCCAGTTCGCGGTACTCGACCGCGACGATTTCGGCAGCGTCCTCGGCGGCGGCGCGACTGGTCGCCACGATGGCCGCGACCGCCTCGCCCTGCCAGCAGACAAGGTCGGTCGCGATCGCGCGCTGGGGAGCCGACTTCAGACCCTTGAGGTGCGACAGCACGCCCACCCACGGCGTGATCACGGCCGCGAGCTGTTCGCCGGTGACGACGGCGATGACGCCGGGCGCGCGCCGCGCCGCCTCCGCATCGATGTTCAGGATCTTCGCATGGGCATAGGGCGAGCGCAGGAACACCACATGCGCCATGCGCGGCAGGTCGATGTCGCTGACATAGAGCCCGCGCCCCTGCATCAGCCGCTCGAGATTGGGCCGCGGCACCAGCTTGCCGATATAGGAGTTCGGCCGGTCCAGCACCGAAGGACCTTCAGGATTTGCCGCCTTGGCCATCACGGCCTGCGTCCGATGCGCGCGCGTGCCGTGGTTTCCACGGCATCGACGATGGCCTGGTAGCCGGTGCAGCGGCAGTAATTGCCGGAAAGATGCTCGCGGATCCGGTCGCGGTCCGGCTCGGGCTGCGATATCAGCAGATCCTGCGCCGCCATCAGCATTCCCGGCGTGCAAAAGCCGCATTGCAGCGCATTGCGATCGCGAAAAGCAGCCTGCAGATCGGCGATCTCGCCGCTGTCCGACAGGCCCTCGATGGTCTGGACGCTGGCGCCGTGGGTCTGCACCGCCAGCACCAGGCAGGACCGCACGATCTCGCCGTCGATCCGCACCGTGCAGGCGCCGCATACTCCGTGCTCGCAGCCGACATGGGTCCCGGTCAGCTCGATATGCTCGCGCAGGAAATCCGCCAGGTTGAGACGCGGCAGGACCTGCGCCTCGACGCGCTCGCCATTGACCGTGAGCGAGATCGGCACCTGGCGCGTCAAGCCGATCCCCCGGCGATCAGATCGGGGCGGCCGAGCAGCGTGCAAACGCACCGCGCCAGCAGGATCCTTGCAAGATGCCGGCGCATCGCGGCGGAGGCCTGCTGATCGGTTTCGGGAGCGAGCTCGTCGCCGAGCGCGGTCGCTGCCTCCGACAGCAACGCCGGCGTCACCGCGACATGGACCAGCCGCGACGCCGCCCCGGCCAATACCGGCCGGTCGCCCACCGCAAAGAAGGCCAGGCGAAGATCGCCGAAGCGGCCGGCTTGCACGATTGCCTGCGCCGCCAGGCCGACGATGGCGTAGTCGCCGTGCCGCCGGGCGAATTCGTGGAAGAAATGTACCGAATTCTTCGCCGCCACCGGCAGCTCGACGGCGACCAGCAATTCCTGCGCCGACAACGCCGTCTGATAGATTCCGGTGAAAAAATCCGTGGCGGCAATCCGCCGTTCGCCGGCCTGGCCGCGCACGATGATGGTCGCGTTCAGCGCCACCATGCAGGCCGGCAATTCGGACGCCGGGTCGGCGTGGGCGAGGCTGCCGCCGAGCGTGCCCCGGTTGCGGATCGCAGGATGCGCGACATGGGCGATGGCCTCGCTCAGCAAGGGCGCGTGCGCAGCGATTTCAGGCGAGCTGGCAAGTTCGACATGGCGCGTCAGCGCGCCGATGGTGAGGACATCGCCGCTCAAGGCTATTCCCTTGAGCTCGGCGATCGCGCCGATATCGACCACCAGTTCCGGACAGACCAGCCGCAAATTCATCGCGGGCATCAGGCTTTGGCCACCGGACAGCAGCTTGGCGCCGTCGCCATGCGCGACCAGGAGCTCCAACGCGTTGGCGACGCTGGTGGCGCGTGCGTAGGAGAAAGCCGAGGCTTTCATCGGTATGACCTCCCCGGCCGTATTCTGGCATATTTTGCCGGGATTAGAGGGCGGCGCCCCGCAAAGGTCAAGTTTGTTTATCGAACGATTATTTCGGCGGATTCGACTTTTGGACTTGTGATATCGTCGTCGACGACGCACGGTTCGGCGCAACGAGACCGGCCCAAGGCGGGAGCAGGCAATGAACCTGGGTTTTTTCACGATGCCGATCCATCCTCTCGACAAGGATTGGCGGCTGTCCCTCAGGCAAGATCGCGAAGCTTTCCTCCTGGCCGACGAACTCGGATTTACCGAAGCCTATGTCGGCGAACACGTCACCGACAGGGCCGAGAACATCACCTCCTGCATCGCATTTCTGGCCTGGGTCGGCGCCGCCACCCGGCAGATCCAACTCGGCACCGGCACCATCAACATGCCGAACACCCATCCCGCCACGGTCGCGGCCAGCATGGCGATGCTCGACCACATGCTCGACGGGCGTCTGATCTTCGGAATCAGCCCGGGCGGGCTTTTGTCGGACGCGGAACTGTTCGGCAATCTCGATGCCGATCGCAACGCGATGTTCCTTGAATCGATCAACCAGGTGCTGGAAATCTGGGCCGGCGAGCCGCCCTATGACATCAAGGGAAAATACTGGAACGTCTCGACCCGGAAAACCCTGATTGAGGACATCGGCCAGGGCATTATTGCGCGGCCGTTGCAGCAGCCGCATCCGCCGGTCGTGGTGACGGCGGTGGCGCCGTTCTCGAAGGGTGTCACCGAAGCCGCCGCGCGCGGCTGGGATCCGATTTCGGCGAATTTCCTGATGCCGGCCTGGGTCAAGAGCCACTGGCCCAGATATGTCGAGGGCTGCGAGCGCGCCGGCCGCGTTGTCGATCCGGCCAACTGGCGGGTCGCCAAAAGCGTCTTTGTCGCCAAGGACGCCGCGACCGCAAAGGCCTACGCCACCGACCCGAACGGTCCTTACGTCTATTATTATCGCTCGCTGTTCACCAAGCTGAAAAAGAACGGCCGCATCGAATTGTTCAAGACCCGCCGCGACCAGCCCGACGACGAAGTGACCCTGGAGGCGGTCTGCGACCGGCTGATCATCCATGGCACGCCGGAAAGCGTCAGCGATCAGCTGCTGGCTTTCCAGGACGAGGTCGGCACGTTCGGCACGCTGCTCTATGCCGGCAAGGACTGGAAAGATCCCGAACTTGGCCGCCAGTCCATGATCCTGATGGCGGAAAAGGTGATGCCGCGGGTCAATGCCGGCGCTTCCGGCCAAAGCAACGCCGCGGAATGATCCTTAGCCGACTTTAAATCCAAAGAGGACACTCGCCGTGGCGCTGACCGATCGCATCCCCTATCAGGCGCAAGTCGACCGGCCGAGGCTTCGGCTGCCGGACGGCAAGAAGCTCGCGGTATGGGTCATCCTCAATGTCGAGGAGTGGCGGATCGAGAACCCGATGCCGCGAACCGTGCTGAGCCCGCCGATGGGACAGCCGCTGCTGCCGGACGTGCCGAACTGGTCCTGGCACGAATACGGCATGCGCGCCGGCTTCTGGCGCCAGTTCAAGGCGCTGACCGACCGCAACATGCCGGTCACCCTGGCGTTGAACGCCAATGTCTGCAACTCCTACAAGCGGGTCGCCTCCGCCGCGCGCGAAGCCGGCTTCGAATTCATGGGCCACGGTTTCGTGCAGGGCCCGATGCACAGGCTGGACGACCAGGCCGATGCGATCAGGCGGGCGGTCGACACCATCGCCGCGTTCACCGGCAAGCCGCCGCGGTCATGGGAAAGCCCCGGCCTGACCGAAACCGAGCAGACCATCGATCTCTTGCGCCGCAACGGCATCGAATACCTGGCGGACTGGGTGATCGACGACCTGCCGCAGGACATCGCCACACCTCACGGCATCATCACCACCATTCCCTATTCGGTGGAGACCAACGATATCGTCATCCATGCGCTGCAGCATCTTTCCTCCGAGCATTTCCTGCAGCGCTGCACCGATCAGTTCGACCGGCTGTACCTGGAGGGCGCCGACAATGCGCGGATCATGGCGATCTCGATTCATCCCTACATCACCGGGGTCCCGCATCGCATCAAATACCTGGAAGCGCTGCTCGACTATGTGATCGGCCATGACGGCGTCGCGCTGATGACCGCCAGCGAGATCGGCGACTGGTACCGGTCCGAAATGGCGAAATCTTAATACGGAATCGGACCAGCGGAATTCGCGAGCGAGTAGCCACGTTCCACCGCGCCGTTGACGTGCAGCGGCCCCTCACCGCAACGCCGCGCGCACCTTGCGCTTAAGCTCCAGGCCAGCACGTAAACAGAGATTGCGCGCTCGTCTCCAGCAAGGAAGGGCCGGCGGCCCCTCCCATAATGGCTTATCAGCGGTAGGTTTGCAGGATCAGGCGGGCGACGCCAGCGGTTTGCCCTTCTCCACGACATAGGTGCTGACGACCACGGTCTTGGTGTCGCCGTTCTTCGATCCGGCATGCGGGGTCGCGACCGGCACCTGGAAGCCGTCGCCCGGTTTCAGCATGCGCGTCGGCAGACCCTCGATCGGCAGTTCGAGGGCGCCGGAAACGACGTAGCCGGATTCGATTCCGGGGTGGGTGTGCCGCGCCACCAGGGTGCCGGGATCGATATTGACCTCGACGACGAGCGTGACGTAGCCGGGCACCGGGCCGTCCATCTGCGACAGGATTTTTCGGGTGAAGCCCGCCGGGGCCGGCGGCGGCGTACCCTGCGCTGACACTTCGCTTGCGGCGAATTCGGCCAGTCCGCACAACGCACAGGATGCCAAGCCTGCAAAGCCACGTCTTGTCAGCATCGTCGTCTCCTCCTGCTGCCGGATCATCCGCGTCCGGATTGCGCGGGCGATCATATGCCTTTCGAAATGGCCTGCAAGATCGGCCGGCGCGATGGCTTGCGGGAATCGCGTCATCTGCCGGCGTAACCCCATTCAACGCCGCCCCTTCGGACAAGCCCGCCGGCTATTGCACCTCGACCCTGATCCGATGCCATGACGCGCACAGATAACCCTTGAAGTTCCAGATGTCGGCAGCATCTGCGGGCTGGGTCTGGCCGGCGGCATCCCATGCGCGAACCACGAGTTCGTGCTGTCCTTCCGGCAAATCGAGCAACGCATGCCAGAAGGTCCAGCTCCAGCGCTGGTTGCCGTGCTGTTCGATCGCGGCCTGCCGCCAGTCGCGCCCGCCGTTCCCGGACACGTCGACCCGGACAACCGCTCGATCGGTCGCGATGGCATAGCCGCGGACGAGCGCCCTTTGTCCGCTCGGCAGCGTGGCACCGTCGCCAGGTTCGCAGATGGCGGCGTTGAGCGGCATTTCATAGATCGTCGTGCCCCGACAAGAATCCTGGGTGTCCTTGCGGATATCCGGCGGGAACAGCAGGTAGTCCTTCTGCTGCTGAAACGCATCGGACGGCTGGCACTGGACACGGATTTCGCGAACCCATTTTGCGCTGCGGACGCCGGCATAGCCCGGCGCCACGATTCGCAAGGGGGCGCCGTGTTCGACCGTGAGCGGTTCGCCGTTCATGGCCCATGCGACCAGGACGTCGTCGGATAGCGCCTTCGGCATCGGGATCGACACCCCGTAGCGAGCATTCTCCCCGCCCTCGTTCTCGGCAATGTCTGCCGCCTCGAAGGCAACATGCAGAAGCGGGTCATGGTCGGCGCCTGCGGCTCGCAGCACCTCCGCCAGCGACGCGCCGGTCCACATCAGGTTCGCGATGGCTCCCGGTCCCCAGGGATCGCCCAGGGTCGGCTCGACCTGCTGCAGATCGGCGCGCCGGTTGCCCGCGCACTGCATCACCGCCATGACCGAGCGGGTCGCAAACCGGCCTTGCAGATCCGCCAGCGAAAGTTCCAGTTGCCGGCTCACATGACCCGTGACCCGCAGCCGGTGCGTGCCGGGATCGATGCGCGGAAGGTCGCCGTGCGAGCGTACATAGCAGTCGGCGATGGCGGTGACGAAGTCGCTGCGCAGACGGGCGAGTGCCGGTTCCGCGTTGAACGGCTTGGCGCTGTGAACGATCAGATCATCCTTGGTGGCTTTGGGCAGACCGAGCATGGAGACCTCCGCATCGGCCAACGCCGCGGACGGTCTTCCGTTGCATCAAATCCGCGACAGCTCGGATTCGCCAGACTCAATGTCCGACATCGCGTACGTGCAGGTCGATGCCCCTGGGATCCTTGATGGTCGATACGGCGACCAGCGAGATCAGCGAGAGTACCAGCATGTAGACGCCGATGCCCCAGGACCGCTCATAGGTCCCGATGATCCACTGCGCGATCGCCGGCGCGAAGGCACCGCCGAGAATGGCGCCCAGCGCATAGGCGACCGAGACGCCGGAATAGCGGATCCTGGCCGGAAACAGCTCGGCGTAGAGCGCTGCCTGCGGCCCATAGGAAAGCCCCAGCCCGACGGTGAGACCGAGCGCGGCCAGGAAAAACAGCAGGATGTCCTTGCTGTCGATCAGCAGCCACATCGGGACAGACCAGATCGCGAGGATGCCGTAGCCGATCTGGAAGGTTCGCACCCGGCCCAGCCGATCGCCGAGATAGCCTCCGAGCAGCGTGAACGCGAACCAGCCGAACGCCGACAGGGTGCTGACCAGCAGCACCTGGTCCGACGGCATCTTCAGCGTATTGAGGCCATAGCTGATGATGAAGGCGATGAGGATGTAGCCGGCCGCGTTGTTGGCCATGAAGATCAGCGCCGCACGCAGGATCTGCAGGCTGTGTCCGGCAAACAGGTCGCGCAGCGGCGTGGCCGATTCGCGGGCGCGCAGCACCATCGCCGCGAACACCGGCGATTCCTCGACCGCGCGCCGGATCACCGTCCCGATCACGATCAGGACCACCGAAAACAGGAAGGGCACCCGCCAGCCCCAGGCGATCATCGCCGGCTTGCCCAGAACCGTGGTCAGCGCCCAGAGCACGCCGGTGGCCAGGATCATGCCGAGCGGCGTGCCGATCTGCGGGAAGGCGCCAAAGAAGCTGCGGCGCTCGACCGGGGCATGCTCCACCGACATCAGCGCAGCGCCGCCCCATTCGCCGCCGGCCGAAAATCCCTGCAGGATGCGCATCAGGATCAGCAGGGCGGGAGCCCACGGCCCGGCCATCGCGTAGGTTGGCAGCAGGCCGATCAACGCGGTGGCGGTACCCATGATGATCAGGGTCAGCACGAACATGGCGCGGCGGCCGAACCGGTCGCCCATGTGGCCGCAGAAAATCGCGCCCAGCGGCCGGAACAGGAACGACAAGCCGATGGTGGCGAACGAGACGATCTGCGCCAGCAGCGGATTGTTCTGCACCATCGGCCCGAAGAACAGCGGGCCGAACACCAGGCCTGCGGCCTGCGCGTAAACGAAGAAATCGTACCATTCGATCGTCGTGCCGACCAGGGTCGCGGTGAGGACCTTCTTTTCATCCGGCGTGATCGCGTGGGCGATGGGGCTTCCCGCTACAGAGCTCACGCTGGTCATCAAGACGTCCTTCCCGATTTCGTTTGTAATTTTTGCGGCCTTGGCTGCGCGAAAGCGCACCGCCGTCCTTATATCGGGAGTTTATCCAATGCAGAATTCATTTGTGTGCAAAACCGGCCCGGCTGGGCCGGGCGCGCCTGCCGGGCGACGCCCGGCGCACCGAACAGCCGCTCAAAGCCGGCCAGATAGGCATCCAGCGCGTCGCGGATCATCTGCTCCTTGTCCTCGAGCACCGGAGATTCGTAGATGTACTTGCGGACCCCGTAATAGAAGATGCCGCTGTGAAACACCCAGGCCATCTCGAGTTCGGACGTAGTCGGCTTGTTCTGCGCCGGCAGCCCGGCTTCATGGCGGCATTCCCTGATGATGCGCGCCAGGATCTTGTCCCGCACCACGCCGACGTACCAGCGGTTGATGTCGAGTCCCTTCAGGCCCGAATAGAGGTAGATGCGCAGCCATTTGCGGGTGAAGATCACCTTGGTGTAGGCGTTGTAGAACTCCTGCAGCCGGTCGCGGACCGGGCGCGAGCGGTCGGCCAGCAGTTTCTCCCAGCCGGTATCGAGCGGCTCCAGGTAGACCGTGCGATAGACCTCCTTGATCAGGTCGTCCTTGCTCGGGAAATAGCGGTACAATAGCGGCTGGGTGACGCCGAGCCGGCGCGCGAGGTCGCGGGTGCCGCCGCCAAATCCCTCCTCGGAAAAAAACTCCGTCGCCTTGGCCACGAACTCCTGGCGGCGATCCTGCGGCGATAGCCGCTTCTGCTTGGCGCGAGCCCGCTTGGGTGTGGCTTTCCTGCTCATGACGACCTGTCGGCCGCCGGAATGTCAGCGGCGGTGAGAAACCGGCCATAGCCGCCGCGGGCGAACAGCAGCGGTTCCTGCCGGTTGTAGGCATAGGCCTCGACCGCGCCGAGGAAGATCACGTGGTCGCCGCCATAATAGCGATCGGCGGCGCGGCACTGGAAATTGGCGACGCTGTCGGCGAGGATCGGCGCGTTGCCGAGCCCGGGCTTCCATTCGACCCCGGCGAACTTGTCCGGCGACGAGGTCGCGAATTTGGTGGCGAGCGCCTGCTGCGATGCGCCGAGCACATTGACCGCAAAATGGCTGGCGTTCTGGAAGATGGTCATGCCTTGCGAAAAGATCACCAGGCTCCACAGCACCAGCGGCGGGTTCAGCGACACCGAGGCGAACGAATTGCAGGTCAGCCCATAGGGCTTGCCGTCGGCCGCGGCCGCCGTGATCACGGTGACGCCGGTGGCATAGGTGCCGAGCGCATTGCGGAAATCCCTGGGATCGAGCGGCGAGCTGCCGCTCGAAAGCTCGTTGGCCGGGTCCGCTGCGGTGGTCGGAGGCTTTGGCGCGTCGGTCATGCCCCTCGCCTCAGAGCGTCAGGTTTTCGGAAGGAAGGCCGAGCGCCACCCGACCGTAATTGGTGCCGGCGGCGTCGAAGTTGAACGCCAGATGCGAGTTGATGGCATGGGCATCGCGAAACTGCCGTTGCAATGCGCCGGTCGTGAACAACCCCCTGGCGCCGCTTGCCGCGAACAGCAGCGACACCGCCTCGGTGCAGAGATTGACCGAATAGGCGCCGTCGCGCCGCAGCCGGGTCTTGGCGGCGGTGTCCGGGACGTCGCCGCGGCGGGCGTCGTCCATCGCCGCGATGCAGGTCGAGCGCATGATCAGCCGGGCCGCATCGATCTTGGCGGAGGCCTCGGCAATCTTGATCTGGGTGCTCTGCAGGTCGCCGATCTTGGCGCGGTTGTAGGTCGATGCGCGGTGCCGCGCCACTTCGACATAGTCGTCGAGACAGGCCTGCGCGTTGCCCAGCGCCACGCCCGACAGCACATAGGGAAACAGCGAGAACACCGGCAGCGCATAGAGCGCGTTCGGATTGACGGCGCTGCCGGGCGTCGGGCCGCCGTCGAGATCGCTCACCGCCAGCGTCATCGGCGCGGCGACAAAGGCGTCATCGACCTCGACGTCGTTGGATCCGGTCCCCCGCAATCCGGTCGCGTTCCAGGTATCGTTGATCCGGTAGTCGGCCCTGTTGAGCAGGAAGATCCGGTATTCGATGCCGTCGGCTTCATCGTCGGACGAAACCACGCTGGCGAGCATGTTCCATTCGCAAGAATCCACGCCCGACGAAAACGGCCAGCTGCCGCGCAGCACATATCCACCGTCGACTTTTCGGGCGCGGCCGGCCGGAAAGATGAAGGAGGACGCGATCAGCGCATTGGCGTCCTTGCCCCACACCGCGTCCTGCGCGCGCCGGTCGAACATGCCGAGCATCCAGTGGTGGCTTGCGAGATTGGCCAAATTCCACGCCACCGAGGCGTCGGCCTGGCCGATCGCCTCGGCGCAATCGACCAGGGCGACATAATCGAACTCGAAGCCGCCGACCCGCTTCGGCTGCACGATCCTGAACAGGCCGGCATCATGCAGATCGCGTTCGGTCTCCGGCGGCAGACGCCGCAATTCCTCGGTCCGGGAAGCGCGATTGCGCAGCTGCGGAACCAGCGCCTGGGCGCGGGCGATCATCGCCGCATAGCCGCGGTCGTCGGTACCCGGCCCCGACGGCGGGCTTGGGTCTGGCTTGCGGCCGACATCTGCCATTGGATTTCCTCGTTAGCCCACCGCTTGCGTGCGCTTGAGGTGCGGGCGGTCGAGATACAGCGAGGCCGCCAGTCCTTCGTCGTCCTGTTCGGCGAATTCCGTCAGCAGCTTCATTTCGGGAATGCGCGAGCGGTCCAGCGTTGCGACATCGGGCCAGTCGATCTCGATCAGATTGCCAGCGGGATCGCGCAGATACATCTGCACGCAGCCATCCGGAAGTTCGTTCACCGCATTGCGGAAGGCGGTCGAGTCCAGCGCGCCGATCGCCTTGGCGGCGTCATAGGCGGCATGGAAGTCGTCCACATCCAGCGCAAAATGCTGATAGAGCGGAACCTGGTCCTGCAGTTCGAAGATGTGCAATTGCAGATCGCCGCAGCGCAGATATTTGGTCTTGAAGCCGAAATTGTAGCTCGGGATGGTCTGCATGCCCAGCACGGTCTCGTAGAACTTCACCGTCTCGGCGAGATTCCGCGTGCCAATCGAAAGATGGTTGAAGCCGGTAACCTTCATCACTCGCCTCCTTCTGGATCTAAAACGCACCGCACTGCAGCGAGGTCGATTGAAGCGATCTTGATCTTGTTTATCGCCTGATCACTAGTTATTCAAGGGCGGCCGCCTTCGCAGCTGCAGGCCGGATTGCAGGAGATCTCATGGACAAGACCGCAGGAATCGTCGGGCTTGGCATCATGGGCGGCGCGATCGCCCGCAATCTCGTCGAGCGCGGATGGCGGGTGATCGGCTTCGATGTCGATGCCGGGCGGCGCGCCGAACTGGCATCGGCCGGGGTCGCCATCGCCGGCGACGTCGGCGAGCTCACGCGCCGGACGCCGATCATCATGACCAGCCTTCCCAGTCCCGCCGCGGTCGAAGCGGTGGCACAGGCCATCGCCGATTCCGGCCAGTCGCCACGGATCGTGCTCGAACTCAGCACGCTCGCCCTCGCCGACAAGCTTCGCTTCGAAGCCATCCTGAAGCAGGCCGGCCACGCGGCGCTCGACTGTCCGCTGAGCGGCACCGGCGCGCAGGCCAGGAATCGCGACCTGATCGTCTATGCCAGCGGCGACAGCGATGCCATCGCCCGCTGCGCGGGCCTGTTCGCCGACTTCGCCAGGCAGAGCGCCGATCTCGGCGCCTTCGGCAATGGCAGCCGGATGAAATTCGTCGCCAATCATCTGGTGGCGATCCACAACGTCGCCACGGCGGAGGCGATGATGCTGGCGCAGCGCGCCGGGCTCGATCCGCAAATGGTCGTGGAGATGATCGGTCCCGGCGCCGGCGGCTCGCGGATGTTCCAGATGCGGGCGCCGATGATGGTCGAAGGCGTCTATGAGCCGGCCACGATGAAAGTCTCGACCTGGAAGAAGGACATGGCGATCATTGCCGAGTTTGCCGAGGATGTCGGCTGCGCGACGCCGCTGTTTACGCTGACCCAGCCGGTCTACGCCGAAGCCCTGGCGATGGGACTGGGTGATTCCGACACCGCCGCGGTGTTCGAGGTGCTGAAGCAGACCGTTGTCAGGGATCCCGGCTCCGGCACGCGCGAACGGCAGTAGCTGTCCCGGATCGGGGGATCGCTGCCCCGGCGAAACCCTGAACGTCAGCACCGCGGAATGATCAACGCTTCGATACCGCACTGCATCAAAGGGCAAGCCCCACTCGCGCGACAATCCCCACCGCATGATTTCCGCTGCTACCAATGGACGGCGTGGTTATCACTTGATCATTTATCGCTTCCAGCGGATAAATCTCCCAACAATAAAAACAGCGACTAATTTCGGCTGCAGAACTCCGGGGAGGGTTCATGACGATCTCGCGACGACAATTTGTCGGCAGCATCGCCGGCGCGGGTGTTGCCAGCGTCACGGCGCCCGGTCTGGCGCGAGCGCAGGCCGGCGGACCGGTCCGGATCGGCATGCTGGCGGCCAAGACCGGACCGCTCGCCTCCGGCGGCATCGACATGGAGCTGGCGCTGGTCATGTTCCTGAAGGAGCGCGACAACACGCTGGCGGGCCGCAAGGTCGAACTGATCGTCGCCGACACCGCCGGCGTTCCGGCCACCGCGCGCAGCAAAGCCCAGGAACTGGTCGAAAAGGACGACATCCATTGCCTGATCGGGCCGCTTGCCGCCTTCGAGGCGCTGGCGATCGCCGACTATCTCACCGAAAAGCAGATACCGACGCTGGGCGTCGCCGCGGCGGAAGACATGACGCAGCGGCACCCCAGCCCGTGGTTTGTCCGCGCGACGTCGACGTCGGCGCAATGCGCCTATCCGCTGGCCGAATATTCCGCCAGGCAGCTGGGCTACAAGAAGATCGTCACCATCGCCGACGATTTTGCCTACGGCCACGAAATGTGCGCCGGCTTCCAGCGCGTGTTCGAGGACAACGGCGGCAAGATCATCCAGAAACTGTTCACCCCGCTGGCGACCCCCGACTATGGCAGCTACGTCGCGCAGGTCAAAAACGCCGATGCGATTTTCCTCGGCACCGCCGGTTCGAACGGATTTCGATTCCTGCGTCAGTTCATCGAATACGGCCTGAAGGACAAGATGGCGGTGATCGGCGGCATGACGGCGCTCGATGAATCCGTGCTTCGCAACATGGGCGACGAGGCGCTGGGGATCCTGACCACCAGCTGGTATTCGGCCGAACTCGACAACGCGCCCAACAGGGCCTTCGTGGCCGCGTTCCGCGGGCAGTTCAAATACGATCCGGGCTATTATGCCGGCGGCACCTATCTGTGCGGCGAAATCCTGGAGGGCGCGCTGAAAACCATCAACGCCAAGGCGGAAGACAGGAAAGCGCTGATGGCGGCGATCCGCGGCAGCAACGTGGAGACGGTGCGCGGCCTGGTCAAGTTCGACGAATTCGGCAATGCCATCGGCAACGTCTATATCCGAAAGGTCACGCGAAGCGACGGACGGCTGGTCAATTCGGTGATCAAGACCTACCCGGATGTCAGCCAGTTCTGGACCTATGACAAGGCCGCCTTCCTGAAGGAGCCGGTCTATTCGCGCGACTATCCGCCAGCCAGGAACCTGGAGCCATAATTCGGCTGGCGTTGCGGCGAGAATCGCGCGGCTTTCCGGACGAGATCGGCAGACGATGCAGTTTTGGATCATCCAGGGTCTCAACAGCCTGTCGCTTGGAGCCCTGCTGTTTCTGCTGGCGTCGGGATTTTCGCTGATCTTCGGCCTGATGCGGCTGGCGAACCTGACCCATGGCGCGTTCTTCATGCTCGGCACCTATTTCGGGGCGACGGCGCTGCGGCAATGGAGCGGCCTCAACATCTGGGTGACGGCGCTCGGCGCCGGAATTGCGGTTGCGGCGCTCGGCGGCCTGTTCGAGCGGCTGGTGCTGACCCGGCTGAAGACCAACCCGCTCGGCCAGGTGCTGGTGACGCTGGGCATGTCCTTCATCATTTCGGATGCCTGCCTGATGCTGTGGGGCGGTGACTCGATCCCGGTGCCGACGCCGCAGAGCCTGCAGGCGCCGACCCGGATATTCGGATTTGTATTCCCGACCTACCGGCTGGTGCTGGTGGCATGCGCCATCGTGGTTGCGATCGCGCTGTATTTCCTGCTCGAGCGGACGCGGCTCGGTGCGATGATCCGCGCCGGTGTCGACGACCGGCAGATGGCGCGCGCCGTCGGCATTCCGGTCTCCAATCTGTTCACGCTGGTGTTCTGCCTCGGCGCCGGGATCGCGGGCGCCGGCGGCGTGCTGGGCGGACCGATCCTGTCCGCCTATCCGGGGCTCGATGCCGACATGCTTCCGCTGGCGCTGATCGTCGTCATCCTCGGCGGCATTGGCAGCCTGCTGGGGGCCTTTGTCGGCAGCTTCATCATCGGTTTCATCTATACTTTCGGCACCGTGCTGTTTCCGGAACTGGCCTACATCATCCTGTTCCTGCCGATGATCGTGGTGATCGCGTTCCGGCCGCAGGGCCTGTTCGGGCGCGTCGGCGCATGAAGTGGATCGGCGCCGCCCTGCTTGCCGCCGCGTGTCTGCTGCCGCCATTGCTGGCAGGCGATTTCTACATCAACCTCGCCAGCCAGATCCTGATCGCGGCGATTTTCGCGCTCAGCCTGAACCTGCTGGTGGGTTTCGGGGGCATGACGTCGCTCGGGCACGCCTCCTATCTCGGCGTCGCCGCCTATCTTTCGGCGCTGCTGACCAGCCGCTACGGCTGGGGACATGGAGCGGCTGCCGTGATCTCGATCGCGGGCACTACCGCGATGGCGGCGGCCTTCGGCGTCATTGCGCTGCGAGCCACCGGGCTCGGCTTTCTCATGATCACGCTGGCGTTGTCGCAGGTGCTGTGGGGCCTCGCCTATCGCATGTCGGACGTGACCAATGGCGACAACGGCATCGCCGGCCTGACCCGGCCGATGCCGTTCGGCATTTCGCTCGACAGCGCGGCATCGTTCTACTGGTTTGCGCTGGCGGTGGCGGCGCTGGCCTTTGCCATGATGGCGATTTTCGTATCGTCGTCATTCGGATCGTCGCTGCAGGGCGTTCGCGATCAGCCGCGCCGGATGGCCGCGCTCGGCTTCAATCCCTGGATGATCCGGTGGATCACCTTCATCTATGCCGGCTTCTGGGGCGGCGTGTCCGGTCTGATGTACGTCTATTACAACAAATATATCCACCCGACCGCGCTTTCCACCACCAGCTCGGCGGAGGCATTGCTCGGCGTGATCGCCGGAGGTTCCGGAACGCTTGGCGGGCCGGTGGCCGGCGCGGCCCTGGTGCTGCTGTTGAAGAACTACGCCTCGGCCTATGTCGAACGCTGGAACATGGTGCTTGGCCTGGTGTTCCTGTTCATCGTCCTGGTGATGCCCAGCGGCATCGTGCCCGGCTTCGGCAGGCTGCTCGCAGCATGGCGCAGGAGATGGCGATGACGCTGCCCCGATCCGACCCTGCGCTGGAGGTGATCGACCTGAAAAAGGCGTTCGGCGGCATGATGGTGACGCACAACGTCTCGCTGGCGATCCGGCCGGGCGAGCGCCGGCTGATCATCGGGCCGAATGGCGCCGGCAAGACCACGCTGTTCAACCAGATCAGCGGCGACATGCGGCCGAATTCGGGTGAGATCAGGCTGTTCGGATCGGACGTGACGCAGTTGCCGCCCTACCGGCGCGCCCATCTCGGGCTGTCGCGGACCTACCAGATCATCACGCTGTTCACCGGCGATACGCTCGAGCACAACATCACGCTCGGCCTGCTCGGGTTGCGGCCGTCGCGCTGGCAGATGTGGCGGCCATTGTCGTTCTATCGCGATCTTGCGACCGAGGCGCGCCGGGTGCTGGATGCGGTCGGACTGCTGCACCTGGCGGGCCATCCGGTGTCCGAGATCGCCTATGGCGAGAAGCGCCGCGTCGAACTGGCGATGGCGCTGGCGCAAAAGCCGCGCGTGCTGCTGCTGGATGAGCCGCTGGCGGGCCTTTCAAACACCGAGCGATCCCAGGTCAAATCGCTGATTGCCTCGATCCCGCGGCAGACCGCCGTGATCATGATCGAGCATGACATGGATACCGCGCTCGACCTTGCAGAGACCGTGACGCTTTTGAACTATGGAAAGGTGATCGTCGACGGCGACCGTGACGCCGTGATCGCGGACCAGCGAACGCGCGAGGTGTATCTTGGCGTCTGACGCACTCTGCCTCAGCGAGGTGCATACGTTTTATGGCGACAGCCATATCCTGCACGGCGTCAGCTTCTCGCTGCAGCCGGGCGGCGTGCTGGCTCTGCTGGGGCGCAATGGCGCCGGCAAGACCACCTGCATCTCGACCATCATCGGGTTCCTGAAACCCCGCGACGGCGAGATCCGGCTGTTCGGTGAGCCGATCGAAGGGCTCAGCCCCGAACGCATTTCGCAGCTCGGGATCGGCCTCGTCCCGCAAGGGCGCCGCGTCTTCGTCTCGCTCACGGTGCGCGAAAACCTGGTGGTCGCGCAGCAGCGCCGGCACGCCACGGCAAATTCATGGAATCTCGAACGGGTTTTCGCCATCTTTCCGCGGCTGCGCGAGCGTCACGGGCAATTCGCCGGCACGCTTTCCGGCGGCGAACAGCAGATGCTGGCGATCGGGCGGGCGCTGATGGGCAATCCGCGCGTTCTGCTGCTCGACGAACCGTCGGAGGGCCTGGCGCCCCTGATCGTCGCCGAGGTCGGCCAAGCCATCCGGCGCCTCAAGCAGGAGGGTCAGTCGATCGTTCTGGTCGAACAAAATCTCAAATTGGCGCTCGACGTCGCCGATTCCGCGGTCATTCTCAACACCGGGCGCTGCGTCTTCGCCGGCGATGCCGACGGCATCCTCAACAATGAAGAGCTGATTGCACAAAATCTCGGCGTCTTCCATGCTCATTAGGCGGAGCACCGGCCGGCAGAACCGCCTGGCCGGCTTGCGGCCCGATCGAAAGAAAAAATGCTATCAACCCACTCCTGCAGGGAGATCAGACCATGAAAATCGGCGTATGCGGAACCGGACGGATGGGATCCTCGATCGCGCAGCGATTGATGTCGGTCGGACACCAGGTCGGTGTCTGGAATCGCAACCCGGCCAAGACCACGCCGCTGACCGAGGCGGGTGCGAAACCGTATGCGTCGCCGGCGCAACTCGCCGGGGATTGCGATGTCGTGATCGTGATGCTCTTGAACGACGCGGCCACCGAGGCGGTCTATCGCGGGCCGGACGGCATTCTGAAATCCGGGCTTGCCGGCAGGCTGGTGATCGACATGAGCACGGTACGTCCGGACACCATGGTGGCAACCGGCGCGTCGGTGACGCAGCAGGGGGCCGCGTTTGTCGAATGCCCGGTCGGCGGCAGCACCGGTCCGGCCAGGGAGGGCAAGCTGTTTGGCCTGGTCGGGGGCACCAGCGCGGATGTCGCCCGGGCGATGCCGGTACTCGAGCAGTTATGCCGCCGCATCGAACACGTCGGAGGGCTCGGCTCGGGCGCCACCATGAAGCTTGCGGTCAATCTGCCGCTCCTGGTCTACTGGCAGGCGCTCGGCGAGGCGATCGCGATCTGCAAGCCGCTCAATCTTCCCCCCGAGCGGCTGATCGACATTCTGTCCGACACCGCGGGCACCCCGACCGCGATGAAGGGGCGGGGCGCGGTGATCGCCAGGGTATTGGGCGGACAGCCGCCGGGTGAAACCGCCTTTGGCCTGAGTGCCGCAAAAAAGGATCTGGCCACCGCGGTCCAGTTCGGCGCCACGCTTCATGCCGAGCTTCCGGTCACCGCCAGCGCGCTTGCCTGCTTCGAGGAGGCCGAGGCCGCGGGCCTCGGCGATGCCGACGCCACCACGGTTGCGGTCCGCTGGAGCCGGCGCGCGACCCCTATGGCCAAATCGTAACGACCTTTACTCGCCGTCATGCCCCGACAATCCGCCCAACAACAGGGATAATGCAATGATCGATCGCAGCAACCGCTATGGCCGCACCGCCGCACGGATCCACGACGCCGACGGCCTCGCCCGGCGCCCGTCGTCGACCACGATCGATATTCATGCCCACATCGTGGTGCCCGAGGCCGCCCGACTGGCCCAACCGCATGTCGACATCAGCCGGATACCGCTGGCGCATTTTGCCGATGCCGCCACCAGGCAGATCAACGCGCAGCAGGAGAACGACGTCCGCGAAGTCATGACCACGATCGACCGCCGGTTGTTCGCGCTCGACAGCATGGGCATCGACATTCAGGTCGTGGCCCCGGCGCCGAACCAGTGCTACTATTCGATTGCGCCGAAAGTCGCCGAAGCCGCCCATCGCCTCGCCAATGACGGCGTGGTGGAATTCTGCTCGCGCAGGCCCGACCGCTTTGTCGGACTCGGCGTCGTGACCCTGCAGGAGCCGGAGATCGCGGTCCGCGAACTCGACTACGTCATCAACGATCTGAAATTGAAGGGCGTCGAGATCCTGACCAATGTCGACGGCCAGGAACTGTCCGACCCGAAATTCCAGCCGTTCTTTGCCAGGGCCGAAGCGCTCGGAGCCTTCATCATGATGCATCCGAACGGATTCACCCACGGCGAACGCCTGACCCATTTCTATCTCAACAATGTTCTCGGCAATCCGCTGGAGACCACGCTGGCGCTGCACAATCTGATTTTTTCAGGAACGCTGGCGCGTTTTCCCGACCTGAAATTGATGGCGGTGCATGGCGGCGGCTACCTGCCCGGCTATTCCGGCCGGATCGATCACGCCTGGGGGGCGCGGCAGGATTCGCATGGCGAGTTGCCGTTGCCGCCGACCACCTATCTGCGGCAGGTATATCTCGACACGGTGGTTTTCAGCTATCACCAGCTGGCCTACCTGATCGATGTGTTCGGCCCCGACCGGATCGTGATGGGCACCGATTATCCGTTCGACATGGCTGAATACAATCCGATCGGCCATATCGCCGGCGTGCACGGCATGGACGAGGCGATGCTGGCGCAGATCGCGGGCGGCAACGCCGCAAGGGTGCTCGGGCTGGACGTCTGACGCAGCCCGTCAGTGCGGCGCGGCTGCGGCCTTGAACCCCGGCTGCTCGAAGGGATGCGAGGTCGCGAAGGCCGGCATCGCAAAGCAGCGTTCGGCGAGCCGTGCGACGATCGGAAACGCGTCGAGCTCGAGTTTGAGAAACTGCGCGCCTACCACCTGGCCGGCGATGCAGATATCGGCCAGGCCCGGCTCGGCGCCGAGGGCAAAAGGAGCCGGCGCACGCTGCGCCAGCAGCCGCTCATAAGTCGCAAGCCCTTCGGTGGTCCAATGCCTGCCCCATTCCTCGATCGCCCTTGCGTCGGCGCCGAACGCGCTGGCGAGATGCTGGCGGACGCGAGGCACCACCAGGGGATGCGCATCGGCGATCGTCGTCAGCGCCAGCGCCCGCGCATAGGCCCGCTCCTTGGCGTCCTCCGGAAGGAGCCTCGGGCTCGGCTGGATATCGTCGAGATATTCCATGATCGCCAGCGACTGGAACAGGGAATGGCCGTCGTGAATGAAGGTCGGCACCACCCGCTCGGCATTGACCGAGGCATAGTCCGGCAGGAACTGCTCCCCGGAAAGAATATCGATCGGAATCTCTTCGAAGCCGAGGCCCTTGAGACGCAGCGCGACCCTGACCCGAAAGGAAGCTATCGACCGCCAAAATCCGTAGATCTTTATCGCCATCGCAGGAACCTTTTTGCTTGTCCGATATTGGCCGCAATCCCAACACCGGCTTCGAATCCCCGGCCGCGCGCTTCATCGTCAAGGATGCCCATGGCTCATTCCATAACCGGCGCAGCGGGTCAACTTGCCTAGTGCCGAGACGCCTCCCGATCCGGCAACCCGCCACGCCCCACCTAAAGAATCAGGACATCCGCGGCGGCGGATCGGAACAGCCCCGCCCGCGCCGCGTTGTCTGGCCATGCCCAGATATCATTTCGATCTGATTGGAAAGCAGACGACGATCGTGGACCACAGCGGCCTCGATCTGGCCGACGACATCCTGGCGTCGGATGCGGCCGATCGGCTTGCCAATGAATTATATTCGGTGCGTCCGGAGCTGCGGCACCAGCACTGCTCGATCCTGGTAACGGATGAGGACGGCGAGGAGATTTGCCGGGCCCCGGTCTGGAATCCCCGCGAGGACTAGTGCGGGCGCGCCCGCACTCCGGCTGCCGGCAGGTTTAAGCAGAATTAGGAACACGCTGCGCCACGTTCGGCGGATCAGCCCGCGCGCGTTGGAGGCAAAGCACGTCTAGCATTTCTTGATCGGCTTCCAAGTGACGTTGAAGGCGGTCACGCCACTGACATTGAATACTCTTCGCAGGGCCGTGACATCGCTCGTGATAACGACGTCGCTGGCATTGCCCTCGATCGAGAGCACTTCCTCCACCGGCGTGGTTTCGGGACGCAGAAGCGGGAATTCCACGGCCTTCGCTTCAGGGCCGAGTTTTATCGGCGGCGAGAGGTAGTTGCCCTCGCGCAGCCGAACCGTGCCGCCGCCGGAGGTCGTCGAGACCAGCAGTCGGCGCTGCAGCATCTGGCACTGATTGGTTCCGGTCGATGCCCCGTCTGCGACCACGACCGGTGAAGAGCCGCTGCTCATCAGCATGACCAGGGTGACCGCGGAAGCGACCAGGGCCGCGCCCAGGCCGGCGACGGCGACCGAACGGCTGCGAGATGGTTGGGCCTGTTCCTGTGAAGCGGCTTGCTGCATGATGATCCCCCTTGGTTCGACGATGCTAGCGGGGAGTTGCCCGTCGATATGTGACCTTGCACACATTCAAGACCTGCAACGGGGATTATGATTCAAGCTGTTCGCTTTTAAAAGATGCTTCTGAACACCGCGACAAATGTCGGACAGGCGCCAGGCGTGCGCACGCCCTCCCCTACCAAGGTACGGCAATCGCGATCCTGGAGCCCATCACGTTCGTGCGCGGCGTCACAGTAGACTGAATGGTATTTTGGCAAACTGCCCCTGGAATATCTTTGCGCCTCATAATCGCTTCGGTAATCTATCCCAGGGCAAGAGGCCGCCAGTCGCAGGCAGGGGTTGATGGCCAATTCAGTTCAGACGGCGCCGACGAATAACCCGCCGGACGCCGAAAAGACCGAAATCGGCAACCGGTCCGGAAGGCGTGCGGCCGCGGTCGCCGCGGCGGGCGGACTGCTGGTCGTCATCGCGGTCGCGATGGTGCTGAAGAACGCCGACATCGGCATAACGCCCGGCGATCCGGCACAACCAACCGTAACGTTCGTGGCCAAAAGCGACCTCGGCGCGGCGGCAACCACGCTGACGCCATCGGTCGCTGGTGCGCTGATCGAGGACGCCGAAAGCTGCCGGATCCCGCTGGTGTCGATGACCATCTCCAGGGGATCGGCGGCTCTCGGCGGCACGATCCGGATCCGCTCGGGCAGCTACGTCTCGCCCTATTTCGCCGTCACCGATGCCGTGCAGCGCATCGCGGTCCCCTACCCCGCGCCTTACGGCTCCGGCGCCGGCAGTTTTGTCATCGAGGGCACCGCCACCGGTGCGATCGTCGGATTGACGCCGGCCAAGGCCATGCTGGAGCTGCCCGGCGCGCAAAATGTTCCGGTGGCGTGGCGCGCCGTGAGCCCGTGTTAGCCGGAACGCCACCGCGATGAGGAACCTTTTCAAGGACCAGCAGATCTTGGCCATCATCGTCGGCGGGGTCGCGGCGACGATCATCACCGCCTGGATCTTCAACCCGCAATCCGGCCCGGCAGGCTGGATCAAGGGACTTTCTCCCTCGACCCAGGCCATGTTGAGCGGAATCACGATCGTGCTTGTGCTCAGCATGGTCGGATGGCTGATCACGGCGGTTGCTTCCGCCTACGCCAGAACCGGCGCGATGCAGCCGGCGCAGGGCGGAGGCGTGTCAAACGCCATCAGGATGCTGTTCGCGCCGGAGCGGACCATTCCGGATTATCCGCCCAACAAGGCCATCGAGGACCTCGAAGGCATGGTGGGGCTGGTGCCGGTGAAGCGTGAGGTCAACGGCTTGATCGCGCGGCTGCAGGTGGAGCAGAAGCGGCGCGCGCAGGGCCTGCCGATCGCTCCCTTGAGCCTTCATATGGTGTTCACCGGGCCTCCCGGGGTGGGCAAGACCGAGGTCGCCCGCGCGCTGGGCAATATCTATCGCTCGCTGCGGGCCTTGCGCGTCGGACATCTGGTCGAGGTGCAGCGCGCCGACGTGGTGGCAGGCTACATCGGACAGACCGCGCCTCGGATGCTCGAGAAGTGTCGCGAGGCGCTGGATGGCATCCTCTTCATCGACGAGGCCTACACGCTGGCCGGCCCGCCCGGATCCGGCGGAGACTTCGGCAAGGAAGCGATCGATACGCTGCTAAAATTCATGGAAGACCACCGCGACCGCATCATGGTGATCGTCGCCGGCTATCCCAACGAGATGCGGCGATTCATCGACACCAATCCGGGACTGGCCGGCCGCTTTACCAAGACCATCGATTTCCCCCGCTACAGCGCCGAAGAGATGTGCGAGATTCTCCGGCGCATGGCAGAGCGGCAGCATTTCATCCTGCCCGACGATTTCCATGCCAGGATCAAGCCATGGATTGCCGAGCGGTCGCGCGCCGACGACTGGGCCAACGCGCGGGAGATGCGCACGCTGCTGGAAAAGGCCCGCGAGGCGCAGGCGATGCGGATCTCGATCAATCCGTCCGCCGACCTGTCGCGCCTCGAAATCGAGGATCTGTTGAATGCAACACGGCGTGGCTGAGCAGCGATGATGATTACGGGGCTGACGATCGCATTCATTGTTGTCGCCGGGCTGAGCATGACATTCGTCGCCACCCGGCTGGTCGCGCAGCACGACCAGCCGTCGCTGACAGGTTCGCCCGACCTGGTCCGCGCCATTGCCATCGTCGAGACCGACCAGAACACCGAGGCTTCCGCGACGGAAACCGCGATCGGCAAGCTCGACGCCATGGTCGGCCTTGCCCCCGTCAAGCAGGAGGTCAAGGCGCTGGTGGCGCGCATGCAGGTGGAGCAGAAACGCCGCGACAAGGGCCTCGACGTCTCCGCGCTCAGCCAGCACATGGTCTTCACCGGCCCACCCGGCGTCGGCAAGACCGAAGTGGCGCGCCTGGTCGGCGAAATCTACCGCGGCCTGAAGGTGCTTCGCAAAGGACACGTCGTGGAGACCGACCGCGCCGGGCTGGTCGCCGGCTATATCGGGCAGACCGCCGGCAAGACGCTCGATAAATGCCGCGAGGCGCTCGACGGCATTCTGTTCATCGACGAGGCCTACAGCCTCGCTCCCGCCAGCGGCGGCGGCGGTTCCGACTTCGGCAAGGAAGCCATCGACACGCTTTTGAAATTCATGGAGGACAATCGCGAGCGCATCGTCGTGATCGTGGCCGGCTATCGCAACGAAATGCGCCGCTTCGTCGACAGCAACCCGGGCCTCAGCAGCCGCTTCAGCAAGACCGTCGATTTTCCTTCCTACGATGCCGCCGAGTTGTGCGAGATCTTCCGTCGCATGGCCGCCCGCCAGCAGTTCGCGCTGCCGGCCGGTTTCGAGGCCAAACTGAAGCCATGGATCGAGAGCCGTTCGAAGGCGGACGACTGGGCCAACGCCCGCGAGATGCGGACGCTGCTGGAGAAAACCCGGGAGGCGCAGGCGCTGCGGGTCGCGGGAGATCCGTCGGCCGACATTTCAGACGTCACCATCGAGGACGTTATGATCGCCACCGGCCAGCAATCCGAAGCTAACGACATCCCGGTAGTGTCGGCGCTGGCGAAACTGGACGCGATGGTCGGCCTGGCGCCGGTGAAACAGGAAGTCAAACGGCTGACGGCGCGGCTCGAAGTTGAACAGAAGCGCCGCGAACAGGGGCTTCCGATCGCCGCCGTCAGCCAGCACATGGTGTTCACCGGGCCGCCCGGCGTCGGCAAGACCGAGGTCGCGCGGGTGATCGGAGAGATTTTCCGGGCCCTGAAGGTGTTGCGCAAGGGCCATATCGTGGAGACCGACCGCGCTGGCCTGGTAGCCGGCTATGTCGGCCAGACCGCGACCAAAACCCTCGACAAGTGCCGCGAGGCGCTCGATGGCGTGCTGTTCATCGACGAGGCCTACACGCTGGCAGCGAGTACCGGTGGCGGCGGACCCGACTTCGGCAAGGAGGCGATCGACACGCTTTTGAAATTCATGGAAGACAACCGGGAACGCATCATCGTCATCGTGGCGGGTTATCCCAACGAGATGCGGCGGTTCATCGAGAGCAATCCAGGACTGAGCAGCCGCTTCACCAAGACCATCGATTTCCCGGGTTACGGCGTTGGCGATCTCTGTGAAATCCTCAAGCGCATGGCGGAGCGCCAGCACTTCACCCTTCCGGTCGATTTCATCGCGGCATTGGCGCCATGGATCGAGCAGCGCTCGACCGCTCCCGACTGGGGCAATGCGCGATCGATGCGAACGCTGCTGGAAAAGGCCCGCGAGGCGCAGGCGATCCGCATCTCGACCGACCCCGATGCCGACCTGTCGCGGCTGGAGACGGCGGATCTTCTTGAGGCAACGGTCCGCTGACATGCGCAGGATAGCACCAGAGAGTTTTCGATGATCCCGCTGCATTCGACCTGGCTCGCCGCCCACGGCAAGCTCTGGTACGACGACAAATGGTACCGCCTGGCCTGGATTGTCTGGCCGCAGGCGCTCGCCGCCGTGATCGTGATCTTGTTCTGGGCGACACCTTCCAGCAACAAGAAGGCGGAATGGGCCAAGCCGGTTGACGCGGCAACCCGCTACCAGCAACTGTTCGCGCTTCGCGACTCCGCCAAATCGAACAAACCGGCGATGGACGCGCTGCAACGCGAAGCCAGCGGCGGAGACATGAACGCCCAGTTTTTGTTTGCCACCCTTTACGATCCAGATTTGAAGTTGAGCACGATCGTGCGACCCGATGCCGAAACCGCCGCGGAATGGTACAACAGGGCCGCCGCCCAGGGCCATCAATTCGCCCTGAACAATCTCGCGCTATCCTACTCCCAGGGCACCTTCACGCGCGTCGACTACAGCAGGGCCTGTTATTATGCCTTGAGGCTCGACGCCAGCGCGCCCGGCAACGGCTTGAACCTCAAGGGCGATTGCTACGCACGCGGCCTCGGCGGCACGAAAATCGATCAGGCCCAGGCCGAGCGCGCCTATCAAGCCGCGTCGGCCAATGGAGCCGTGCGTCCGCTGCCGGCCCAAAATCCGCAAGCCCTGAATCCGCCAGTTCCTGCGCCGTCAACATCGATCCCGCCAGCACCGAATCCGGCCCCGAACCCGCCAGCTCCGAGCCTGCCGGATACATCGACAAATCTTCAATGGGGCGCCATCGCCTTCACGGCTGACGGTTCCTACTCCACGGCCTGGAAGATGTCCTCGGAGGCAGAAGCCGAAGCGAAGGTGGCCACGCAATGCGCCGGGTTCGGACGCGGCGGCTGCAAAACCGTGAGCTTTTCCGGCCAGGAATGCGTGGCGCTGGCGACCTTCATCGGGACCTATTCCCGGCGGCGCTGGCAGCTGTCGTTCACCGCCGGCGGCATGACCTATCCCGAGGCGCAAAGCGCCGCGTTGGATCGCTGCAATCAGGACGAAAGATCGCGCGGCCGCTGTCAATCCCGCATCGCGGCCTGCGCCGACGGACGATGAGATTACGTCGGTCAAATAAAGCTCAGTTCGATGGCATCAAGCCCGATGCCGGCTGGCCGGGCGGACCAGGTCTCGCCGGCGGTGATCGGCATCGCCTTGGTCAAGGTGCCGGTGCACACGATCTCGCCGGCCGCGAGTTGCGGGTTGACGCGGTCGCAGGCCAGCAGGCCGACCAGATGGCGCAGTGCCGACAGCGGGCCGCCGAGCACGTTTTCGGCATGGCCCCGGTCAATCGGCCGGCCGTCGCAGCTCAGAGAAATCTCGAATCCGGCAAGGGCCCGCTGCCATTCCGCGGCCTGCGACGGCACCGGGTGACGCGGCCCGATCAGCAGCGCCCCATGCAGGCCGTTGGCGGCAACCGTGTCCGCCGCGGCAAATTTCCAGCCCGGAAAGATCGACTGCACGATCTCGAAGCCAAGCGCGATCCACCCGATACACGACAGCAACGCGGTCTCGTCCATGGCGGCCGAGGGCGCGGCGGCAAGGCCGAACACGATTTCGGGCTCGATGCGCGGCTCGGAAAATTGCGCCAGCGGCAGGGTCGCGACGGCCGCAAGGTCATGCACGCTGCGGTCGAAAACATAGCCCCAGATCGGCGCGTAGACGCCGTACTCGGCCCAGATCGTACGATTGGTGAAGCCGATTTTGCGCCCGAGCGCCTTGGCGCCGCGCGACTCGTGCATCTGCCTGACCTGCGGGGTCACGCGGTAGGCATCATCGACGGTCAGGCCGAGCGGGCGTGACGAGAAAGGCTGAATCTGGCGAACGTTGCCAATCGCATCGAACGCTTCGGCCGCGATGGCGTGGATCGCTTCGTCGCCTTGGCATCGCCCGTCCGACATCTCGCTGCTCCGCACCCACGCCTGGGCCTGCCCATCAACACGATCTTTCCCTCCGGCTTCAATAGCCGGCGTTTCAAATCGCCGCAACGCCGCAGGTGGCGGCGCGCCTGTCATGGGTCAAAGCATCGCCTGCCGGACTCGCGCGGACACCAATCCGGCCACGCCTCCGCAACGCAACCGGCCTCACCAATAGATGCCGTGACGGTGAAGTTCGTAGATCACCCGCGCTTCAGTCGATTCATGCCTGCGCCGGGATTTTTCGGCCTTGAGAGGTTCGGCGTTCTTGCTGGCAACCGGCTTGGACGGTTCGGCCGTCGGCTGTTCAGTCTTCGACTGTTCAGTCTTGGTATCGACGGCGGGCGGCCGCTCGACATATTTCGGCGCCTCGGCCGGCTTCGCCTCGACAGCGTTTGATGGCTCGGCGGCGGCCGGCTCGTCGTTCGATGCCAAAACGAGACCTCTGCCACCTCCGGCCTGTGCGGTTGCGGACGCCAGAACCATTGCTGCGATCAGAATGAATTTGCGCATGTCAGTCTCCCGTTGTTTCGTCAGGGAGACTACCCCGATGGCGACCACGATTATGTGAGGCAGATCACGCAAGTCAGCCGGATCCGATCGCAGCGGCAGCCTTGGACAACCGGACCCTAGAGATAGCCCTCGCCGGCTTCCGCGGCAAACCGGCCGGGATCGCCTTCCCAGACGATCCGCGCGTGCTCCAGCACGTAGACCCGGTCGGCGTGCGGCAGCGCGAAGGTGACGTTCTGTTCGCCGAGCAGCACGGTGATCGGCGTGGTCTGGCGCAGTTTTTCCAGCGCCTTCGACAACAGTTCGAGAATTACCGGCGCCAGCCCGAGGGTAGGTTCGTCGAGAATCAGGATCTTCGGCTGCATCATCAGCGCGCGCCCGATCGCCAGCATCTGCTGTTCGCCGCCGGACAGCGTCTGCGCCAACTGCGCCTGTCTCTCCTTCAGGATCGGGAACAGCTCGAACAGCCAGGCAAGCTGGGTGGCCCTCGCCTCATCGCTGAGATGCTGGCCGCCGAGATCGAGGTTTTCCCGCACGCTCATCTCGCCAAACAATTCGCGCAACTCCGGGCATTGCACGATGCCGCTGCGCGCGATCCGCGCCGGGCTGGTGCCGCGCAGCTTTTCGCCGTCGCGGAGGATCTCGCCGCTGTAGGGAAGAAAGCCCGAGATGGTATTGAACAGCGTGGTCTTGCCGGCGCCGTTGAGGCCGACGACCGAGACGAACTCGCCCTGGTGGACGTGGATCGATACGTTGTCCAGCGCCTGGGCCTTGCCGTAATGGACGCTGATGTTCTCCACCTGCAGCAGCGGGACCTTGTCCTTGAAGCTGGTTTCCGGGCGGGCCGATGTTTCGATCGCGCCGCCGAGATAGACCCGCCGCACGGTCTCGTTGCGCATCACCTCTTCGGCGCGGCCGGTGATGATCTCCTCGCCGAGATACATCGCCAGCACGCGATCAACCAGCGCGGCCACGCTTTTGACGTTGTGGTCGACCAGCAGCACGGCGCGGCCTTCATCGCGGAAGCTGCGGATCAGTTCGGAGAACGTGCCGACTTCGGCCAATGTCAGTCCCGCGAACGGCTCGTCCACCAGCACGACCTTGGGATCGCGGGCGATCGCCTTGGCCAGTTCGAGGCGGCGTAGATCCGCGAACGGCAGGGTCGGCGGCCGGCGATCCATCACCGCGCCCAGCCCAACGCGGTCGGCGATCCATTCGGCGCGCTCGGTCAGGGCCTTGTCCGCAAACAGCATGAACAGGCTGTCCGGCAGCAGCGCCACCATGATGTTCTCCAGCACGGTCTGCCGGTTCAGCGGCCGCGAGTGCTGAAACACCATGCCAAAGCCCTTGCGCGCGATCTTGTGGGCGGGAAGGCCGGCGAGGTTTTCGCCTTCGAACATGACCTCGCCGGCGGTCGGGCGTTCGATGCCCATGATCGCCTTCATCGCGGTCGACTTGCCGGAACCGTTCGGGCCGATCAGGCCGAAGATCTCGCCGGCGCGCAGATCGAGGTTGAGGCTTTTCACGGCCGTCAGACCCCCGAAGCGCTTGGTCAGGCCGCGGACTTCGAGCACGGCAGTGTTGCGGGCAGTTGCGTCCATTACGAGCGGGCCTCGCGCGACAGGGCGGCCCCAAGGAAGCCATTGGGGAAGAACAGGATCACCAGCAGCGCCACGGTCGAGACGATGAAGGTCGCAAGCTCCCCGGTCGGCCGCAGGAACTCGCCGGCGACGATCAGGAAGATGGCGCCGAGCGCTGCGCCCAGCACGGTGCGGCGCCCGCCAAGCACGGCGGCGACGATCACCTGGACCCCGACGGCGACATCGACCACCGTTCCCACCGACGCGGTGCCGAAGTAGAACACCAGCAGCGCGCCCGAGAGCCCTGAGAAAAACGCGCTGACCACGAAGGCGGCCAGCTTGTGCTTGACGATGTTGAAGCCGAGCGCGCCGGCCTGAACCGGATCCTGGCCGCTGGCCTGCAGCACCAGCCCCACCGGCGATTGCGAAAGGCCGTACAGGATCGCCGCGCTGATGGTCATGAACCCGAGCGCAATCCAGTAGTTGGCGCCGGCGTCGATCGTGATGACGTCGGGAATCGTCAGACCGATCTCGCCGCCGGTAAGATCGGCGAATACCACGATGAAGTTCTGCAGCATCAGGACCGCGACAAGGGTGGTCAGCCCGAAATAAGGACCGCGCACCCGCAACGCCGGCAGCGCCAGCACGAATCCGGCGACCACCGACGCCATCGCGCCGAGGAAGATGCACAGATATACCGACCATCCATATTGATTGTTGAGGATGCCCGCGGTGTAGGCGCCGACTCCGATCAGGAAGGTCGGGCCGAAATTGACCTCGCCGGCGAAACCGAACAGCAGGTCCCACGCCATTGCGAACACGCCGAAATAATAGGCCACCGTCAGCAGGCCGAGAATATAGCCGGAAACATACAGCGGCAGCGTCGAGGCGATGATCACGATGCCAAGCGCGATCCAGAACAGCCGGGATTTGAAGAAGTCGGCCACGCTCATCGCCTCCCGAGCAGGCCCTGCGGCCGGATATACATCACGATCACCAACAGCAGCAGCGCCGGAATGGTGCGGTAGGCCGGCGAGATCAGATAGGCGGTGAGGGTTTCGAGGTAGCCGACCACGAATGCGGCAATCAGCGAGCCGGACACGCTGCCGAGGCCGCCCAGCACCACGATCGAGAACGCGCTCGCGGTCAGAGGCCCGACGCTGTAGGAGCTGACGCCGAGGAACATTCCGAGCAGCACGCCGGCGATGCCGGCCAGGATGCCGTAGATCGCCCAGACCACGACATAGATGCTGGTGAGTTCAAGCCCGAGCAAAGTGACGCCGCGCGGATTCATCGACGCCGCCAGCACCGCCTTGCCGGTGCGGGTGCGGTTGACCATCAGCCAGAGCAGCCCGATCACCAGGCAGCAGACCAGCGCGGTAAAGATCTCGTTCTGCGGCGTGCGGACGCCGAGGATGTCGACCACGCCCTCGACGATCGGCAGCACGGTCTTGGCATTGTTGGTGAAGAAGTAGGCTATCAGTTCCTGGATCATGATGCCCCACAGCAGGGTGCCGGTGAGGACGAAGATTTCCTTCTCCTCGTTGGGAATCCGCGTCGATTTCTGAATCGGCTGCACCACCGCGAAATAGGTCGCGAACGCCGCGACCAGCGCCGCCGCCACCCCGATCAGCGCGCCGGCATAGGTGTTGACGTGCAGCAGGCTGGCGGCAGCCCATGCCGCCACCGCCGCCAGCACCATGATGGCGCCGTGCGAGAGATTGAGCACGCCGGAAACACCGAAGATCAGGGTGAAGCCGGTCGCGCCGAGCGCATACAGCGCGCTGATGGCGAAGCCGTCGATCAGTATCTGGAGGGCAAGCATCTATGATGGCCGCGGCAGCACCGCTGCCTCACTCTGGGAAACAAAAACTCGAAAAAATGCTCCCGGGAGCCCCCGGGAGCATGAGCGCTGCGGCGTCAGTTCGACGTCACCTTGATGAAGCTCGGGAACTTCAACTGGCCTTTGGCGACTTCCTTCGGCCAGACGCTGACCTGCTTGCCATCCTGCCACTGCAGCATCAGCCCGGTGATCAGGCCCTTGCCGTATTTGATCGAATGGGTGAACTCGTCCTGCCTGCCGTAGAACTGGATGCGGCCGATGGTGCCTTCCCAATCGGTTTTCTCCAGCGCATCGACCAGCTTGTCGGCATCGGTCGAGCCCGCGCGCTTGACGGCGTCGGCGATGTAATAGACTTCGTCATACGAGGTATAGCCGGCATAGGATGGATAGTTGCCGAACTTTTTCTTGAAGCCTTCGGCGAACGGGATCGACTTCGGCGTCACCGCCACGTCGGGACCGGAGACGCCCTGATAGAGCACGCCGTCGGAAGCCTCGTTGGTGTCCTTGCCGAAGGTTTCGTTGGTCGCCTGCGAGCTGATGCCGAGCATCGGGATCGGCACCTGCTGGTTCTTCCACTGCACGGTGGGCTGCACGCCGACATGGGAAATGCCGGTGATGATCACGTCGGGCTTGGCACCCTCGATCTTGTTGAAGATCGGCGTGAAGTCGGTGGTGTCCGGCGAGAAGCGGATGTGATCGAGCACCTTCAGGCCGATCTTGGGCAGGCATTCCTCATAGCCGACGTCGAGCGGCTTGGTCCAGGCGGCGTCCTCGCTCATGATGACGGCAGTCTTCATGTGCTTCTGGTCCACCAGCAAATCCTTGGCGGCGTCGCAGACCGACAGCGCGAGCGCGGCCGAGGTCAGATAGCCGTGGAAGGTGTACTTGTTCTTGTCATAGTCGTTATGGACGCTCTTGCTGATCTCGTTGGAGGCCGCCCCCGGGGTGATGAAAGGCGTCTTCAGGCGCGATGCCCAGGGTTCCAGCGCCAGCACCACTTCGCTGATGTAGCTGGCGATCACGATATTGACCTTGTCCTCGTTGACCGCGCGCTGGAACGCACGGACCGAGTCGGCCGAGGAGCTATGGTTGTCGTAGGGGATGATTTCGATCTGGCGTCCGTCGACGCCGCCCTTGGCGTTGATTTCGTCAGCCGCCATCTGGGCCGCCTGGGGGATCGACGCCCCGGCTATCGCCTGCGCTTCCGCGATTACCCCGATCTTGATGGGGTCCGCGGCCAATGCCTGGCCGGAAGCCGTCGCCAGCAGGCCGAGCGCGGTAGCGCCTGCAAGTCGCCGCAATGACCAAAAAGCAGGCGACCGGGATGTTCTTGTCATGTCGTTTCTCTCCACCTGATAAGCTTTTTCTGCCTTGAGCCATTCTAACCCGGCCGGCGTACCGGGCAAGCGAAACCGCAGCGCACCCCCCGACGATGGCAAAAACTAAAGTAGCGGGGGCGATCTCGGTGCTCCCCTATTGCAGCCCACGCTCCCCGGATCAAGGGCCAAGACGCGGCTCGCCGGCAGCCGGCGCCAAGGTCGTGGGTCAGACAATCCCGCAGCCATGCGGCATGTTGCCCGCGGCAATTGTCGCCGCGGCACTGGTTTCGAGATCACGATAATTTCACGGCCGGCTCTGCAACCTCGCTTCCCGACAACGGGAGAAGCTTTCGTGCAGAATGCAGGCGAGGCACCAACCCTTGGAATGATCGAAGCCGCGCCGCTTGATTCCGTGCGCCCGCACGGGACGCCTTCCGGGTTTCGACATTTCCTCGGCGCGCCCACGGCGGCGCAGCGCTTCAAGGCTTACGGAATCGATCCCGTGACGGCGCCGGCGCATCTGCCGAGGCTTCGGGGGCTGATGAACCGCCTGTCACGGCGGATGAATGCCGAGGTGCCCTGGCCAGGCCATGACGACACAACCCTGGAGCGCTGGGAAAATCCCCGCATTCCCTCGGGTTATACTTACCTGCTGCAGTTCGTGGCGCATGATCTGGTTCACTCGGCCATACCGCTTTCGGTTGCCGGCGAGCTCGGCGACGACACCGCCAATGCGCGACACGCAGCCCTCAAACTTGAAACGCTTTTCGGATCGGGTCCGGTCGGCTCCCCGTTCGTGTATGCGCTGGATGCGCCCAACGACGAGCGACGGACCAAGCTCCGGCTTGGCCGCATGCGCTGGAATGAGAAAGGCGTCGAGGCCGGCTGTCCGTTCCGTGACATTGCGCGGACCCCGGCCGAGAACGTCACCGGCATCGACCGCAGCATCGCCGGGCACCGCGTTGCCCTGACCGAAGCAATGGTTGCCGATCCCCGCAACGATGACCATGCCATCATGTCGCAGCTGACAGCGCTGTTCGCGCTGCTGCATAATGGCCTGGTCGACCTCGTTCGCCGCGGCGAGCCCGCCTCAGGACCCAATGCCAATCTTGGCGCCGCCTACAACCGGTTTCTGTGCGCGCGCGACGCATTGACGGCGATCTATCACAACATCATACGCAAGGACCTGATGCGGAGGGTGCTGCATCCGGCCATCTACGCCATTTACGCCGCTGCGGCCCCGGATTTCATCGACCGCCCGGATTCTTCCGGCAGCGGATCCGCCCTCGGCTGCATGCCGGAGCGAAAACCCTGGCAGATTCCGCTCGAGTTCTCCCACGGCGCCTTTCGCTTCGGCCATGCCATGGTCCGACCGGAATACGTCATCAATGATTTCGCCACCCACGACCTGAACAAGACCCTGGAAAAGACCTCGGCAAATGACCCCGTCAACATGCCGCTGGATGCAACCTGGATCGTGCGCTGGTCGCGGTTTTTTGAAATTCGCGGATCCCTGCCAAATTTCAGCCGGCGGATCGGACCGTTTCTCAGCGAGGGACTGGGCAATGACCAGATATTTCCCGCCTTCGACCAGACCAACCGTGTTGGCCTGCTCTACCGCGATCTGTTGGGTTCCGCGCTCGCCGGTCTCTGGTCGGTGGATGCGCTGATCGCGGAAATTGCCGTCCGGCGACCGCACCTCATCGGCCTTTCACGCCTGCTTGCCGACCGCTCCTACCGGGTCGGCGAACTCCGGGCCTGGCTGGCCTCGTCATCGAGCTACGGCGGCCTCACTGCCGAAGATATCGAGACGCTTGCAAACAATCCGCCGCTCCCGTTCTTCATATTGTTCGAGGCGATGGCGCAGCCGGGCTCGGAGGGCATGCATCTCGGGCCGCTCGGTTCGATCATCGTGTCGGAAGTAATCTTCGGCGCTCTCGCGAACGGCGAGCCTGCTGCTAACAGAGGCTCGGCGTCGCTGGCCGATGCGCTCGCTGAAACGTCCGCCCAGTATTTCCCGACAAACGTCTTTGCAGAAGTTCCCGAAATTGAGCGCATGGCTCAGCTGGCCGAGTTCACGGCCGAGATCGCCGGTCTGCGCCAGGCCGTGCCCGCATTTCTGTGAGACGGACTCCCTCTGTCTCACCCAACCCGGAGGACTAGAAGATGCCGATCGAGAGACTGGTAGTGACGAACCATGAGCGCTGGGGTCAATTGGTGAAAACCTGGGCCACCGGAAACAATTATCTCGAGGACGACAACGAATATCCGATCCCGGAGAGCGTCGACGAATTCAAGGAGCAGTTGGCCAAGGCCCAGGTGTTCATGACCGTGCCGGAGCGCTTCAAGAACATCAAGTTCGTAGCCCAGGACTATGACACGATCGTCGTCCGCCTGCCGCCCAAGATGATGATCGCGGATTCCGAGGAACTGCTCAACAAGCCAGGCGCGACCTATCCGCTTCCTCCGTTCTACAAGCGCCTGTTCAACGGCATCGACCCGGTGATCCCGGAAGATGAGAAATTCCGGGTGCACGCCGAACGCATCGGCGACTATACGATCAGCGCTTGCGCCTGATCGACGATCAGGACAGGTGCACAATACCGTCGACAGGGAGTCCTGCGCCACGCAAGCCGTGACGCAGGACTTCCCAGCGCGAGCGTATGCTGATGGGATGGGCCTGCAGCAACCAGCGCACGATGGTTTCATCGCTGGGCGCCTCTGATCCGACCCAGAACGATCGGATCCCGTTGAGGAATCGCTGGCCCTGTTCGTTTGCCGCGGCCTGCTCTCCACGGTAGAACAGGGCCGCCGCCCGCCACGCCGGCAGCGTCTTGATGACGCCCTCCGCGCGATCGATGGCCGCAAGCGCGCCGACATAGTCGCCGCACAACAGGCGAATGATGCCATGGTAGCCCCATTCCAGACATGACGGCGCCGGCGAAAGCGCCAGCGACTGCTCGGCCCGCAGCCGGGCCTGTTCGATCGATCCGCAAAAAGCGCAATAGTGGGCACTCGACAGCAGCGTCCAGGGGTCGTTGTCGTTCAGTTCGCAGGCGAGTTCCATATGCGGCGCCGCCTCGGATTCGCGCAGCGCCGTCACATAGGACCAACCGCAGCAAAGATGCGCGCGGGAATCGACCGGATCCAGTTGAACGGCGGTCTTTGCAAGTTCGAGGGTCCCTCTCGCTTTGCCGAGATCACGAAAGAGGCCAGGATGCACAATGTGTTCGATGTTGTTCATTTGCACGAGGCTGCTGTAGCAGGGCGAGAATGTGGGATTTTCCCGGATCGCCTCGCGAAAGATCGCGACCGCGCGCTGCCAGCTTTCGGCGTCGAATTTGGACAGCAGGTTCTGGCCGCGGAGCCAGCGATCGTGCATGTCGAGCGAAACGTCGGACTCGCCGGCAAGGCGCATCAGCCGTTCTGCCGACAATTGCACATTGAGCGAGGTGGCGATGCGCCGGATAATGCGCTGCTGCGCTTCGAACCAGTTGCCGAGGCCGAGGCGGAAGCTTTCGCTCCAGACGTAAATGCCGGTGCTGTCGTCTCGCAGCACCATGACCATGTTGATTTCGGCGCCCGCCTGATAGGCGGTGGTTTCGATGCAGTATTGCGGCGCCAGATCCGGCGCAGCGCGCGCCGCGGGGGTGGGAGCCCGATCGACCACGCTCCACTCCCGGAAGCGCACCAGCGACGCCGCCAGATGCTGGTGGAATCCGTGGACGAGGTGGGAATGATCGCGGTCGATGCCGTGCATGGCGAAAGGCCGCAGCACGAGGCAGGTCTTGGCCGGCGCTTTCACTTCGGCCGCCGCCAGGGGGATGACCCGGTCGACGCTTTCATTGCCTGTCCGACGCAGGCGCAGGTCGGCAGCCCCCTGCGCGCCGGCGCTGGCGGCCTGTTCGAACGCCCCGAGCTTGATCCGCGCAACCAGATCTTCCGTCACCGGCGACGGCTCCATGCCGTAATCCCGATCGAGCAAATTCCACAGCGCTTTGTAGATGCGCAGCGCGCCGGCGACATCGCCCCGCTCGGCATGCACCCGCATCAGATGGCAGCACGCCTCTTCATGGGTCGGATCGAGGTTGACGATGGCGGTCGCGATCTCGTTCCTGGCCCCGGCGGCGACGTCCTTTGCCACCAGACCGGCACCGAGACTTCGCATCAGGCGGTCATGGATGGTCTGGCGCTTGGCGAGAACCCAGACCCGGAACGAAGGATCGAGATCGTCCATGCCCTCGAGGATGCGCTCGTCAAGCCGCGGCGTGTTGAGCAGCAGGGGGTGGACGTCACCGACTTCCGCAGCCTGGATGATGCTTTCGACATCGACCTCGACCTTCTCGGCATCGAGATGGATCGAAAGCCTTCCGGCAACAAACCCGCCGCATCCGGCATCCTCAAAGGCGGCGCGCAATTCGCGCACGACCTGACGCAACGATGCCCGGGCTTTTTCCTCGTCCGACCTGCTCCACAACAAGCCGACCAGCCGTTCACGACTTTCGTGTTTGGTTTCGGTCAGGGCAAGATAGCTGAGAACGGCGCCGGCCTTCTGGGTGCGCAGTTCGATCGGCTGGCCCTTGAATCGCAGTGTCAGCCGACCCACCAGCGAGACCGAAAGACGCGCGGCGGTTTCGGGCACCGGCTCCGGTTCCCGTTCCACCCATTGATCAGCGTTCGCAGCCAGCCGCATCCGAACAACCATCGTCCCGGGTCGCAGGTTCGTCAATCAGATCAGCGCTACGCCGCCGGTAAAATTCGCGCCACCGCCGGTTCGCGTGATCATATCAGCAAGCCGCGGGGTAATGAACTCGGACGGCTCGAGCTGAAGACCCGGCGCGATCACGCGCGCCACCGGGATCGCAAAGCCGGCACGGGTCAGATCGAGACCGAACGTCTCGATACCGATTTGCCCGAGCCGGTCCACGATGCGCTGCAGCACCGCCGCTGGATCCTTGGTACTGAAGCTCAGATGCTGCGCACGATCCACCATCGGTTGCAGCAACGGACATCGATCCGCATTGATCATGGTCGCGCGCCGCCGATGCACCCGGTCGCGCGCGTTGAGCGCGGCTTCCCCGCGCTCGCGGCACTTCGCTTCGACGACGACATGGGCAAGTTCAATCTGGCACATTTCCAGGATTGCGGAGCGGGCCGCGGCCACCAGGGTCGGCCGCGCGGCAAGACCCGACGCAACACCGAAACCATCCGGCCCGCAGGAGACCGCCGCGACACAGGGAATACCGACGTCCGTCGTGATATCCAGCAACCAACTGCGCCGTGCCGTAGCGTTTTGCCGCAGCCGCCGCAGCAACGCCTCGGCGAGGTCATGGGCCTCATCCCCGGGCGCAATCGATCTGCCGGGGTTGCCGCCCCTCCACCAGAGGCTGGCGGCGTCCCGCTCGATCAGTTCGAGCAGGCCGTGCAAGGCAGCAGCGTCCCAGGACCGCCCGGCAGCCGATCCGGTACCCAGTAGAAACGGCGGCCGGGTATCCTGCTGGGCGGATGGCCGGCGCAGACACAGATCCGCCGGCAGCACGACCTCGCAACGATCCGTCAGGCGGGTGGCGCGGTGCCATGAAAGCTCGGCATCGGGGCGCAGCCGGCAGCCAAGAAATGTGGAGAGGAAGTCCCTTCCCTGCGCTCCAAGCCCGGCCGCCGGGTCACCGGGCCCGGGCGGATCCAGCCGGTCATGGCCGGTCTGCAACTGGGACAGATATTCGATGCCCTCGCCGATACATCCCTGGAACGCCTCCTGCAGCGAAACCCCAACGCCGGAAACGCCGACCGTGGGACTGCCGGCATGCATCGGATCCGCAATCCCAGGATCGAATTCGGCGCCAAGGGCAACCAGACCCGGCGCGTCGGGGGCGGCCAGTTCGAAAACACGTGAAAACCTCGACGCCGCCATGAGCATGCGGGCGCGATGCTCGCTCTCCGGCCCGAACGCGACAGACCCCGCCGCAAACGCGGAGGCCGTGGCATAGCCGAGCGCGTGCAACAGCAGCCGGGCATCGGCGTCACCGCTGTCCTGTCCGCCATCGCCGCGCAATAAACCGGCGGCACGCGCGAGCAGATTTGGCATCGCTGGTCCAGCCCTGTTCACGGTGGCCTCACGCCCGCTGCGCAAAGTCTGCTGAACGAGGGCATCCCGCCTCAGAGGAACGCATGCTGATGAAATCCTTCGTGATCGCGATGGCGGCCGATATTGCCCGGTCGGACTATGCAAAGCCAACCCTGATCCGCAGCCGTAGCCGCGAGTGGCTGATCGCCTGCCGTTGGGGGCCCGATGGCGAATTCCTGTCGATCGCGACGGCCGGCGCCATACTGGATCCCCGCGATCGCGCCGCGGCGCCGGACGCGATCGCCCCGATTCACAGCCTGTTCGGGCTGCTGGTCTCGGAATCCGAAACCGAAGCCGCCAGCACCTTTTTGCTGGTACGCCAATTGCCTGGCCCGATCGAGCTCGCCGGCACCTTCTTTCCTGCCGACGGCTACGCCCTGTTGCAACACCGGGATACCATCAGCATGGTCTGCACGACCCGCTATTCGCACAGCTGTGGTTGGCTGGATGGCAGGGAAGTCCGCAAGGACATTCCCGACCCGGCGCCGTCCTCGGCGGAGGCGATGGCATGGCACATCGAGGCGACGCGCTGCGACTGGATCGGCGAGTTCATCTCCGGGCCCCGGCTGCGGGAAAGGCGGGCGATAAGGGCGACCGGATGACCATCGCGAAATCATCAGCACGGGCTTCTCGCGACCAACGCAAGAACGCCGGGCACACCGATGCGGCGCCAACCATCCAAGTCAGACGAAAAGCATTCCGCCGTCGAGCGCGATGCTCTGGCCCATCATGGACGCGGCTTCATCCGAAGCCAGATAAACCGCCAAATTCGCAACTTCCTGGGGGGTCACCGGCCGACGAAGAACAACCCGGTTCATGGCGCTCGCTTTGAAATCCTCGAAAGCCATGCTGTTGATGGTCGCGACGGCGCGCATCGCATCCTCCATCATCCTGGTATCGACAAATCCGGGACATATCGCATTGACGTTGACTCCGAACGGCCCCGCCTCCATGGCCACGCATCGGGTAAGGCCAACAAGGGCATGCTTCGACGTGTTGTATGCGGATTGATTTGCCGATGCCCACTTGCCGGCCGTCGATGCAATGTTGACGATCTTTCCGTATTTTCTTTGCTGCATGCCGGGCAGCACCGCCTGCATCAGATGGAGAGGACCAAACAGATTGACTTCCAACAGGCGCTGAAAATCTTCGGCGGAATAATCCAGAAAGCGGTGTGCGATATGTGCACCCGCCGCGTTCACGAGGATTTCCACCTTGCCGAATTCGGCTTCGCACCTCTCCACTGCGTCGAAGCAGGATTGGCGATCGGTCACATCGAACGGGTGAACAAAGGCGCGTCCCCGCTCCCCTTCGATTTGTGAGGCGGTACTCTCCAAGGCGGCACGGCCAGTCGCAACGAGCCAGACCGCGCATCCCTGTCGGGCAAATTCCAGCGCGATGGCCTGGCCGATGCCCCTGCTTGCGCCGGTAACGATCGCCGTGCGCGCGGCCAGGCGGCCAATTGGCGCATCGTTTCGACGGGCTCGGTCGCTCCTGCTATCTTCCATTTCCCACCGGCTCATCAGAGTTCATCGGAAACGCATTATTATTCTGCGCCTCCCGAAACGGAGCTCAACCTGCCGAGCGCGAAGGGCATGCGCTTCGGCCGAGGCGCGGAACGGCGTGGTCAACACCCGGCACCGGGGCAGTTGTACAGATCCCATTCGGATTTGGAAGCGGCCGGTATAGCAAGAGCGCAACTGGTGCGCGGATAGCCTGGACATGCTCCGGCGCACCATCGCCGGTCCGAGGGAAAGATCGGGCGCGCCCAGCAAGGCCGGTCGCTGCGGTCACGCCCCGAGAAGCCGCGCATTTGGTACCACCTGCTCTTTTCACGGTGGCCTCACGCCCGCCGCCCACAATATGGCGAACGAGAGCATCCCGACTCGGAGGAACACATGCTCGCGAAGTCTTTTGTCGTCGCCATGGCAGCCGATATTGCCCGGTCGGACTATGCAAAGCCAACCCTGATCCGCAGCCGCAGCCGCGAATGGCTGATCGCCTGCCGTTGGGGTCCCGACGGCGAATACCTTTCGATCGCCACGGCTGGCGCCATGCTGGATCGCCGCGCCCTCGCGGCGCCGGACGCGATCGCCCCGATTCACAGCCTGTTCGGGCTGCTGGTTTCGGAATCCGATACCGACAGCACTTTCTTGTTGGTGCGCCAGTTGCCGATCCCGATCGAGCTTGCCGGCACTTTCTTTCCCGCTGACGGCTACGCATTGCTGAAGCAGCGCGACACCATCAGCCTGGTCTGCACGACCCGCTATTCGCACAGCTGCGGTTGGCTGGATGGCAGGGAAGTCCGCAAGGACATTCCTGATCCGGCGCCGTCCTCGGCGGAGGCGATGGCGTGGCACATCGAAGCGACCCGCTGCAACTGGATCGGCGAGTTCATCTCCGAACCCATCTTGCGCGAGAAGCGCGCCATCCGCGCCAGCGGGTGAACCCGATGCGGGCCCGAATGCCAATCGAACCGGAAAATTTGCCGGGGAGCCGGGCAAATCCGAGCCCGCCCGCCAAGGCGCCGCGCGCGGCCTATAGCGGTGTGACGGAGGCTTTTCGCCGACGCTCGCGGCGGGTCTCGCCTGCGGGAAGCGCCATGGAAGTTATGGCCGCGGATTGCTGGTCGGCGACGGTTTCCACCAACTGCGCGATGGCGCGCCGCAGCCGCGGATCCGACATCCGCGAAAAGGCGGTAAGAACCCGCATGGCGTCCCGCCCGGCCAGCAGCCGAAATGGCGACTTCGAATCGCCCAACCCGTCCTCGGAAGAGTCGAACAGCTCGCCGATCGAGATGCCCAGCACGGCGGCGATGCGCGATAGCCGGCTGGCGCCTACCCGATTGGCGCCCTTCTCGTATTTCTGCACCTGCTGAAAGGCGACCCCGATCTTCTCGGCGAGGGCGCTTTGGCTCATTCCGCGCTGGGTGCGAAAGATACGAATCCTGGCTCCCACCATCACGTCGAGCGGGTCAGGCGTCCTGGCCAACATTGCGGAAGCTCCATACCTTACGGCTGGCAAACGAAAGCATAAGACCGGCACAACTATAGGCGTTGCGCCAGCTAATGTGCAATCCCCTTGCCGGGATTTTCCTGCGGTGCGGAGGTATCGGGGGCAACAATGCACCGGCCCTGAGAGTCGATGGCCACGGTGGCCCCACGGGGCGGCAGGGTTGCCAGAAAATCCTGCAAAATCAGCCGGCTCTCGTCAGAGAGCCCAAAAATCCCCCGGATCAGTTCGAAAAACCCCGGCTCCTCCCCAACATACAGCAATTCGAGAAGTTCGGCGGTGGTGTATCGTGCCAATGCCGAGAATAGCCGTTCGGTTTCGTCAATTGGGCCGCCCTCCGCCGGGCGACTAAAATTGTAAATTACCGCAGTCATTTCTGCCCCGATGCTTCATGACGGTCCATAGCAACTTGCCCGCGGACGCAGATTGCCGGCTTCACCGTGAATCCAACGTGATCGCGGCAGCCGGCCCCGCATCGGATCGAGAGCAGGAAACGACCACGGCAACCATGGCTCGCAAGGCGCGCGATCGCCGCGGCCAGCCGCCATTCCTGGCGTCCCATTTTGGGTCACGTCAATTCCGCCCGAGGCAGGCCCTGCGGCGCGTCATCGACTTCAAACGGTCGGCTTGCGGCCAGCGTTCCGACCGCGCTTGCACCCAACGAATTTGGCGCAGCCCGGTGGCAAAGCAAAATCAGATCACTGTCCGCATTGTCGCGGCGGCAAGCGTTGTCGAGCGCTCCCATCGCACGACAGCCTCCCGCGCATCGCTTGAACGACCCCGGTGTTCCGACGACACCCGTCGTTGCGAATATTTTCGGGGGATTCGAGGTGGTGCGCGGCGACGCCACTGCTGTTCTGCACAGCATCGACCGATCGGATCTCGCCGCGCGACGGCTGCAGCCCAATGAGCCGCTGAAGATTTCACGAAGTTGTCGAGACTGGCAGGGGTTGGCCCAGGGTTGCCGGATTATTGTGCGGCGCCCTGCCGCGAGGCGGGATCAGGCCAATCTCGACAGGCCTGATCTCTGCAGGTAGGGTCCGCGCCAAAAGCCATTGCGGAGATACACCGTTGCGGGAGAGATTCAGCTTGAAGCGCGACTATTATGCCGGCGGCCTGATGCTGCTGCTCGGAGTGGGGGCGGCGGTGACCGGCACCGGCTACAAGTTCGGCAGCCTCGCCAGAATGGGTCCCGGCTTCATGCCGGTCATGCTCGGCATCGTGCTGGCGTTTCTCGGCATCCTGATCGCCGGCACCGCGCTGGCATCCTCCGAGCCCGACGACAAGAAGTTCCTGCCGGAACACCCGCAATGGTTCGGCTGGCTTTGCATACTCGGCGGCCCCGTGCTGTTCATCATACTCGGGCAATATGCCGGGATGATTCCGGCAGTGTTCGCCTGCGTCTTTGTCTGCGCGCTCGGCGACAAGACGGCGACCTACAAATCGTCCGCCGTTCTGGCGGCCGGCGTCACCGTGTTCGGCGTGCTGTTGTTCCATTACCTGCTGAGCATTCCGTTCCCGCTGCTGCGCGGGGTCAACCTGTGATCTCAACGGCGATTACGGATCTCTATTACGGCTTCGGCGTCGCGCTCGAGCCGCACAATCTGATGTATTGCTTTCTCGGCGTGCTGGTCGGCAACCTGGTCGGCGTGCTGCCGGGAATGGGGCCGGTGGCGACGATTTCGATCCTGCTGCCGCTGACCTTCGGAATGCCGCCGGTGCCGGCGATCCTGATGCTTTCCGGCGTCTATTACGGCGCCCAGTATGGCGGCGCGATCTGCTCGATCCTGCTCAATCTGCCGTGTCATCCGCCGCATGCGGTGACCTGCCTGGACGGTTTTCCGCTGACCAAGCAGGGCAAGGGCGGCACCGCGCTGGGCATCACCATCATCGCGGCCTTCGTCGGCGCATCGTTCGGCATCACCGAGATGATTTTCCTGGCGCCGTTCCTGGTCAAGATGGCGCTCGAATTCGGGCCCGCCGAAGTATGTTCGCTGATGCTGGTGGGATTGCTGGCGGGCTCGACGCTGGCGAAGGGATCGCCGCTCAAGGGCATCGCGATGACGGTTCTCGGGCTGCTGGTCGGCATCGTCGGATCCGACATCGAGACCGGGCAGCCCCGCTTCACCTTCGGCATCACCGAGCTGTTCGACGGTGTCGAGATCATCGCCCTGGCGCTCGGGATGTTCGGCATCGCCGAGTTCATGAACAGCATCAACAATACCGAAACCGTCGACATGAAATACGCCAAGGTCGGCATCTCCGACATGTTTCCGTCGAAGGCCGATCTCAAGCTGGCATTCTGGCCGATGATCCGCGGAACCCTTCTCGGCAGCCTCTGTGCGCTGATACCGGGAACCGGACCGACCATCGCCTCGTTCGTGTCCTACGCCACCGAGAAGCGGATTTCGAAGACCCCGGAGCGTTTCGGTCGCGGAGCGATCGAGGGGGTGGCCTGTCCCGAGGCCTCGACCCATTCCTCGGTGCAGGGCGACTTCATCCCGACCATGAGCCTCGGCATTCCCGGAGACACCGTGATGGCGCTGCTGCTGGGCGCCCTCATCATTCACGGCATCGTTCCCGGCCCGCAGCTCATCAGCCAGCACGCCGACATCTTCTGGGGCCTGATCGCAAGTTTCTGGATCGGAAACATCCTGCTGGTGATCCTGAACGTGCCGATGATCGGACTGTGGGTGAAGCTGCTGAGCATTCCCTACCGATACCTCTATCCGAGCGCGATGTTCTTCGTCTGCATCGGGGTCTATGCCGCCAACAACGACATGTTCCAGGTCGGCGAGACCCTGGTGATCGGCGTTGCCGGCTACATCCTGCTGCGTCTTGACTTCCACCCGGCGCCGGTCCTGCTCGGCTTCGTGCTGGGACCGCGTTTCGAGGAGAACTTCCGGCGCAGCCTGCTGATCTCCCGCGGCGACCTGATGACCTTCGTCGAGCGTCCGATTAGCGCATTCTTCCTGACGGTCTGCGTGGTACTGATCGTGGCCCAGATTTATGTCTGGCTGCGCAAGCCCAAGCTGCTCGCCGAGGAAAAGGCGATCGAGGCGCAGGTGCCGGCGACGCCGTATTCGGAGCTGGCAGGTTAGAGAGGCGGGTTCCATCCGGCGCCGACGTGATCGGTCACGTTACGTCTTCGCGGTTGCCGGTCGACGATCAGCGTGCAGCTCGCGCCTCGGAGCGTGACGCCGCTGCCGGAAGCGTAGCCGCCGACGGGATCCGGTTGCACTCGTCAAAACGAGAGGCGATCTCCTGCTGCGCCTTGTGGTGCCACATCTCTGCCTCAGCCAGCAATCGCCAGCTGTCGAGCGGATGGAACACGGCATTCTGGCGACACAGCGATTCCATGGCACGATAACGAACGAGGTTATTCATTTCCCGCCTCCTGGTGGCCTGGGTCCGATGTCAAAACCGGATATCGCCACCGCGTCGTTACGATTCGAGCTCGCGATCCTCATAAAGCGCGACTTGACGACATCAATAAGACGCGGCTCCGCCAGCATCGGAGCCCGACTTTTGCAGCATGCCCTCAAGGCGCATTGCCGGCGCCGGGAACTTTGGCGTAGTGCCTGGATTATTGATCGGATTGCACGGTATCAGGGCTGATTGAGGGCGCCATGCCAAAATTCGGGATCATGGCCGTTATTGTTCTCTCCGCCATTCTGGCGGGCAGTGCTTGCGCTGCACCACGAGGCGCGGGCGGCCGCGGCGCCGCCGCCCACGTCGGGGGCGGCGGAGCCCACTTCGGCGGTGGAGCCCACTTCGGCGGTGGTGCCCATTTTGGTGGCGGAGCCCATTTTGGTGGCGGAGCCCGTCTTGGCGGCGGAGCCCGTCTTGGCGGAGTCCATTTTGGCGGAGCCCATTTTGGGGGTCGCGCCCGTTTCGGCGGCGCCCGTTTCCACGCTGCTCCCCACTTTGCCGGCAGATCCTCGGTCTCGCGGTCGGCCGCCCGGTCAGGCTACCGGGCGGGGCGGTCCGTTGCGGTTCATGGCGGCGCCAGGGCCGCCAGCCGCAGGGCAGCTTCGAATTACCGACGCGCCGGCGTCAGCGCGAGCCGGAACAGGAATACGAGCTCGCGCGCGGTGCGCAACGCGTTGAACTCGCGTTCCGTCGCTGGCGCCTTGCGCAACAGCAGCGCGCTGCACAATCCCTCTACCCGCGCACATATTGCCGCCGCCGCCGCCATGGCGGCATGGCATCACGGTCGAGGTGGCGGCAACGGATGGTGGCGGCACCGCAACGGCGGCTATGGTTGGGTCGGCCCCCTGTTCTGGCCATTCGCCTATGATGACATCTACGACTACGCGATGTGGGACGACGATTTCGGGTTTTGGGATTACGGCTACGGCGACATCTACGCCGGATTGTTCGCGCCCTACGGCTATGACGAACTGGCGGGCTATTTGCCCGGCAGCGCCGGTGGTCCGGCCGGCAACGGCCAGGGTTCTGCGGCTGCGGCGCCCGAGCAGCTGACGCAGATGTGTGGCGAGGACAGCCGCGACATCGCCGGGCTGCCGATCGATCAAATCCAGCAGGCGATCCGTCCCAACGACGCCCAGCGTGCGGCGCTCGACGACCTCGCCAATGCTTCGGTAAAAGCGGCACAGACCATCAAGGCCGCCTGTCCAACCCGGATAGCGTTGACCGCACCGGACCGGCTCGCCGCCATGCAGCAGCGGATCGAGGCAATGATCGCGGCGGTCGCAATCGTCGAGCCGCCGCTGCAGAAATTTTACGATTCCCTCAACGATGAGCAGAAGGCCAGGCTCAATGCGCTGGGCCAGGACCAGCGAAAGGGCGAAACCGCGACCAACGCCAGCGGCAATGCTGCGCAGGGCTGCGGCGCGGCGCAGCCCGGGGTCATGGATTGGCCCGCCGCCGAGATCGAGGCCAGGCTGCATCCGACCGAAGCGCAGCGCGCCAGTCTGGCTGCGCTTCATGACGCCAGCGCGAAAGCCGCGGAGCTGCTCAAGAGCTCGTGCCAACCCAACGAGGCCATCACGCCGCCGGCGCGGCTCGCGGCCGTCGGCAAGCGGCTCGACACCATGCTTCAGGCGGTCAAGACCGTGCGCGCGGCGCTGGACGACTTCTATGCGACGTTGACGGACGAGCAGAAGGCGCAGTTCGAGGCGATCGGACCGCGGCGGACGGCTTCCGCCGACCGGCCGGCGGTCGCGCAAACCCATATTCGCCGCCGCCATCGTCACGCCAGCATCGGCGGCATCATCAGGCATTTCATCTCGATGGTACCTTGAGCCTGCAACGGTCGCGGGCAACGAGGCCGCTGCCTCGTGTTCGGCGGGCGTTTACTCGCGTGCCATAACCTGTACATTCGCCGCGAAAAAGAACCGCCTGTCGGGAGTTGAAACATTGGCCTTGCCGAAACACCTGTTGCCGACAACCGTCGTCGGAAGCTATCCGCAGCCCGACTGGCTGGTGGATCGCCAGATGCTGTCGAAGTCGGTGCCGCGAACCCGGATGACGCAGATGTGGCGAATTCCGCCCGCCTATCTCGAACAGGCGCAGGACGATGCGACCATCGTCGCCATCCGCGACATGGAGCGCGCCGGAATCGATATCGTGACCGATGGCGAGATCAGGCGGGAGAGCTACTCCAACCGTTTTGCCACCGCACTGGAGGGCATCGACACCGAAAGTCCTGCCATCATCACCTCGCGGTCAGGCCAGGCCACCGCGGTGCCGCGCGTGGTCGGCAATGTGCGGCGCACCGGGCCGGTCGAGTTGAGGGATATGGAATTCCTTCGCCGCAACACCGACCGCGCCACCAAGATCACACTGCCCGGCCCGTTCACCATGAGTCAGCAGGCCAGCAACGAATTCTACAAGGACGATGAGGAGCTTGCCATGGCGCTGGCGGCGGCCGTCAATGCCGAGGTGCTGGAACTGCAGAAGGCCGGCGCCGACGTCATCCAGCTCGACGAGCCCTGGGTGCGCAACGATCCGGCGGCGGCGCGGCGCTATGCCGTGAAGGCGATCAATCGCGCGCTGCAGGGCGTCACGGTGCCGACCGTCGTGCACATCTGTTTCGGTTATGCCGCCGTGGTGCCGGGCGACACCAAGCCTTCGGGCTATTCGTTCCTGGCCGAGCTTGCCGACTCTACCGCCGAGCAGATCTCGATCGAGGCGGCCCAGCCCAAACTCGATCTCGGGGTGCTCGCCGAGCTGTCATCGAAGAAAATCCTGCTCGGCGTCATCGATCTCGACAACCCCGAAATCGAGACCGCCGCGGTGATCGCGGATCGCATCCGCCATGGCCTCAACTACATCGCAGCCGACCGGCTGATTCCGGCGCCGGATTGCGGCATGAAATACCTGCCGCGCCACGTCGCCTTCGGCAAGCTCAAGGCGATGAGCGACGCGGCGACCATGGTGCGCCGGGAAATCAGCTAACCGGGGCGCGCCGGCTGCAGCCCTGCGGCCATTTCCTGCACCATGGCGTTGCGACCGGCGCGGCTGCCGGTCTGCCAGACCGCGGCGCGCCGCTCGATCAGCCGGATCAGTGCATTGAACGCGACCGCCAGCGCCAGCACCAGCAGCACGCCCGCGAACACATGCGCGCTTTCCAGGATGGTGCGGTAGCGCGAGATCAGATAGCCGATCCCCCCCGACGAAATCAGCATCTCCGACACCACGACCCCGACAATGACCAGGGCGCCGCCGACCCGCAGGCCCGAGAGCACGGTGGGAATCGCAGCCGGAATCATCACGCGGGTGACACGCTGGCCGAGCGTCGCGCCCATGCTGCGGGCTGCCAGCAACAATTGCGGATCGATGGTCTGGATTCCCGCCACGGTCGCCAGCATGGTCGGAAGGAAACCGTAGATCGAAGCGAATGCGATCTTGGATTCCGGCCCAATTCCAAGCCACACCGTGAAAACCGGATAGAGGATCACCAGCGGGACGGCATAGAGGCTCGACACCATCGGCATGATCAGCAGGCGCGGCCGCGGCAGGCTGCCGACAATGGCGCCCGCCAGGATTCCGCCGCCGCAGGCGAACACCATGGCGACGGCGACCTCGTACAGCGTCACCAGCAGCGCCCGTCCATACTCCGCGGCATCGTTCCAGCCGGCCGCCAGCGTCGAGGACAGCGACGGCAGGAACAGCTCGGGAACAAGGCCGCAGCGCGGCAGCAACTCCCACAAGACGATCAAAGACATCACGATCAGGCGACGCAGCATGGTCGACGACATCGCGGGCCTCACGCCGACTTGCGGATATGGCGCCAGATGCGGTCGCGCAGGCTTCCGAAGGTGTCGCCACCCAGCATTTCGAAGCTGCGCGGGCGCGGCAATCCGACCTCCAGCCGGTCGACGATACGGCCGGGACGCGCCGACATCACGATCACCTCGTCGGCGAGATAGACGGCTTCGGTCAGGCTATGGGTTACGAAGATGATGGTCTTGCCGGTCGCCGCCCAGATCCGCAGCAATTCGTCGCCCATGGTCATGCGGGTCTGCTCGTCGAGTGCGGCGAACGGCTCGTCCATCAGCAGGAGCGGCGGGTCCTGCACCAGCCCGCGCGCGATCGAGACCCGCTGTTTCATCCCGCCGGATAGCTCATGCGGATGCCGGCTGCCGAAGCCTTCAAGGCCGACCAGCTGCAGCGCCTCCCCGGCCTTGGCCCGGCGGGTTTTCCTGGCAACGCCGCGCAGCGCCAGCGGGAATTCGACATTCTCCTCAGCCGTCAGCCATGGAAACAGGCTCGGCTCCTGGAACACCACGCCGACCCGGTTCGGATCGGGATTGTCGATCGGCGCGCCGCTCACCAGAATAGCCCCCGATGTCGGCCGGCGCAGCCCGGCCATCATCATCAACAGCGAGGATTTGCCGCAGCCGCTGGGGCCGACCAGCACCACGAAGCGGCCCGGCTTGACCTCGAACGACACCTCTGAGACGGCCACGACGTCCTGGCCCGAGGTCCTGTAGATCTGGCCGACGCCGCTGATCTGCACCGCGCCGTCGCGCGCGGTCGGCTTCAGCGGGGTTATGTTCGCCAATGGCTGCATCGCGTCTCTACCGATCTGACGATTTCGTTGAAGGCAATGGCGATGGCGGCGACCATCAGGACGCCGGCCAGCAATTGCCGCATCTGGAAGTTCTCTCCCCAACTGGCGATCTGGTGGCCGATTCCATCGCGCGAGGCATACATCTCCGCGAGAATCACCCCGGTGAGATTGAAGATCATGGATATCCGCAGCGCCTCCAGCAGCACCGGAAGCATGCTCGGCAGATAAACGCGAAAGGCTGTCTGCGCGGGGGTGGCGCCATAGGAGCGCGCCACCATCAGGTGTTCGGCCTTGACGGATTCGACGGCGGCCGTCGTCGACAGGATGACGATGAAGATCGTGGAGAACAGCCCGAAGCCGACCTTCTGCGCGAAGCCCACCCCAAAGACCAGAATGAACATCGGCAGGAAGATCGACTTCGGAATGCTGAAGGCGAAAAACAATAGCGGCTTCACCACCTCGGCGAAATAGCGATGCTCCGCGATCAGAAAGCCGATCAGCGCGCCTATGGGCACCGCGAGGACAAAGGCCGTCGCCACCTCGCCGGCCGTGACCACGAGATCATTGCGCACGCTGGCACGCCGCAGCAATTCGGCAAGCATGGCCAGGGTGTCGGAGGCGGAGGGCAGCAGCCGTGGATTGACGATTTCCGCGCGCGAGAGCGTTTCCCAAGCCACCAACGCCGCCACCACGATCGCAATGCGCGCCGTCTTGAGTCCGAGGGTGCCGGCCATCGCGTGCCCCGACTCAGGGTTTGGTCGCGACCGGCTTGAACTGGGTCGAGATGATTTCGGGCGCCGCCGCCAGATCTTTCATGCCGCCGAGCCTGGCCATGTCGAGCGAGAGCTGCAGTGCCTGGGTTACGCCGGGTGCGCCCATGTTGCCGTCGGTTTCCAGCTTCATGATGGTATTCTCGTATTCGGCGGCGGCGATGTCGGCAGGCATCTCGTACAGTTCGGCGATCAGCTTGATCGCCGCCTCGCGGTTGTCGCGCATGAACATCACCCCGCCATACAGCGCGTTGAGCGCCTTCTGCAATGCCTCGGGCTTTTCCTGCGCGTATTTGTCGGTGGCGATCCATCCCGACGTCAGATTGGGCGGAACCTGCCTGCCGTAGTCCAGGATGGTTCGCGCCTCGCCGGATTTCAGGAGCTGAAAGCTCAATGGCGAATATACCACGGCGGCATCGACGTTGCCGGCGAGCAGGTTGGGCACGAGGCCCCCGCCGCCGACCGGCACGCGGGTGAAGCTGATCTTGTCTTCCTGGATGGTCCACAGCGCCAGCAGGTCCGAGCCCGAGCCAGCCGAGGTGATGGCGACTTTCTTGCCGTCGAGATCCTTGACGCCGATCGGCGATTTTGCCGGCACCATCAATTGCCAGCCGAAATTCCCCATCGAGCCGTTGGCGACGACTTTCGACATCACGCCTTTCCTGCGCCCCGCGGCCGGCAGCGCCGGCGCGTCGAGAATGAGGTCGGCGGCGCCCGCGGCCATCGCCTCGAAGGCTTCCGCGCCGCCGCGATAGATCGTCAGTTCGGCGGTGATCCCCTCCTTCTCGAACAGCTTTTGGGCCTTTGCCGCCTCGGCCACCGTGGTCGGCCAGTAGGTCTTGGTCGGCAACCCGATCCGGATTGTCTCCGCATGAGACAGGGCCGGCGCCGCGAGCAGCATGGTCGCGGCCAGTCCCGCCAGCAGGTGACGACGGACGTTGGTCATGATGGCGTTTCCCTGTTTGTTCGACTGTTCGCCGGTGGCTTCGGAGTCTTGATGCTCCTGCCGCCGTGTCAGGTTTGATCCCGGCTCCGGCGAACCATCATCATCGCGCGCCAATGGCGGGAACGCAACCGATCCCGTGCCGCGTCAGAGCTCGACGACGCGCTCGACATGAACCCGCCGGCAGTCCATCTCATATTCCAGGTCGACCACGGGTGGCCGATTGAAGTGCCAGGTCAGGCCCGGGCGCAGCACGCCGCGCCGGCCGAGCTCGCTCTCCAGAAACGGAAAGACGTCGCGAACGGTGTAAAGCTGCACCGCCGTGGTCTGCTGCCAGCCGGCCGAGAACGCGCTCATCCGCCGTTCCATCTCGTCGAGCACCCATTTGGCCTTTTCGTGCATCCCCTGCGGGCTGGTATCGCCGAGCCGCACGGTGAAGTCGCGGTAGTTCGCCTTGCCCTCGACCGACTCGCCGCTGCCGGCAATCACGAACGACGCCGGCGCGCCCGGCGCGGCGGTGGTGAACGAGAAGGCATGAAAGCCGGGCTCCGACGGCGGATCGATCTGTGGGCAGACATTGCTGCGGGCGACCGGATTGACGCCGTGCCGCATCACTCCCCACTCGATCAGGGTTTTGATATAGATCTCGTTGAAGGCCTTGAAGCCGTCTTCGGTGAACGGCGCCGGTGAGCGCAGTTCGCAGGCAGCAAACGCCGTCAGCGGCCGGCCGGCGGCCTCGAGCAGCTGCGCGATCATCGCAAAGCCCTGCTTCAGCGGCACCACCCGCGAGAAGCGCACGCGTTCGATCTGGAATCCGGCCGAGGCTCCGATGCCGCAGGAATATTGGCTGACGCCCGGCATGAAGCGGTAGCCGCCGTCGACGGCCTCGATGGTCTCGATCATGGTCCCTCCTTGTGGTCGCATCGAATGTTTTCCGGTTTTCTCGGCTAGTCCTCGAGAACGCCGAGATAGGCCTCGCGGATGATCGGGTCGGCCAGCAGTTCGGGCCCCTTGCCCGATCGCACGATGCGGCCCATGTCCATGATGCAGGCTGAATCGCAGAGATCGAGCGCGGTGGTGACGTCCTGCTCGACCAGCAGGATCGACATCCCTCCGGCGTTCAGCGCGCGCAGCGCCGCGACCAGTTGCTCGACCAGCAGCGGCGACAAGCCCAGCGACAACTCGTCGATCATCAGTAACCGCGGCGCGCTCATCAGGCCGCGGCCGATCGCACACATCTGCTGTTCGCCGCCGGACAGCGTCGCCGCCGCCTGATGGCGGCGTTCGCGCAATCGAGGGAATGTCGCATAAACGGCATCGAGCGCGCGGCCGAGATCGCCGCGACCAGGCTTTCTCGCATAGGCCCCCATCAGCAGATTATCCTCGACGCTCATCGCGCCGAACAGCCGCCGTCCCTCCGGCACGTGGACGACGCCGCGCGCCAGCATTTGCGCTGCGGTGTCGCCCGTGACGTCGGTGCCTTCGCAGAAGCAATGGCCGCCAGCCGTCGGGATCAGTCCGGACAGCGCCCGCAGCAAGGTGGTCTTGCCGGCGCCGTTCGAACCGATCAGCGCGGTGATCTCGCCGCGACGCACCACCATGTCGACGCCCCACAGCACCTGGATCTCGCCGTAGCCGGCGCGCAACCCACGCAGTTCGAGGATCAAGTCAGTCACCGCGGGCATTCCGCTTCGCGTATTGCTGGCCGAGATAGGCGTCGACGACGGCGGGATTGCTGATGACGGCGCGCGGCGCGCCGTCGGCGATCAGCTGCCCGTTGTGCAGCACGGCAATGCGGGTGCAGACGTTGAGCACGACCTTCATCAGATGCTCGATCATGACCACGGTGATGCCGTCGGCGGCAAGCTGGTGAATGAGTTGGGTCGCCCGTTCCACCTCGGCGCTGTTCAGCCCGGCATTGACCTCGTCGAGGAACAACAGTTTCGGCTTCATCGCCAGCGCCTTTGCCAGTTCCAGCCGCTTGCGCATCGCCAGCGTCAAGGCTGCCGCCGATTTGCCGGCCTGCGCCTCGAGCCCGACGAACGCCACATGCGCGCGGGCTTCCTCGCGGGCGGATTTCAGGCTCTCGCCGGGCTGCGAGAACAGCGCGGCGGCGGCGACATTGTCGAGCACGGTGAATTCCGCGAACGGCTGCACGATCTGGAAGGTGCGCGACAGACCGAGCCGCGCCGCCTGATAGGTCTTGATGCGCGTGATGTCCCGGCCCATGAAGGTGACGGCACCGGAGTTCGCCGGCGTCACCCCGCATATGGTATTGACCAGCGTGGTCTTGCCGGCGCCGTTCGGACCGATCAACCCGAGCACCTCGCCCTTGTTGATGCCGAGCGTCACCCCGCGCAGCGCCTGCAGGCCGCCGAAGTGCCGGGACACGGCGTCGAGGCGCAGGATCTCAGACATGCTTCGGCTTCCGCCGCAACATGCCGGGACGCAGCGAAATCAGGCCATGCGGCAGCAACAACAGCAGCATCACGATCAACACGCCGAGCACGCCGCTGTGAATCTGGATGTAGTTGCGCCACACCACCTCCTCGAGCCCGAGGTAGAGAAAGGCGCCGCAGACCACGCCGAGCGGCGATCCCAGCCCGCCCATCAGCGCCATCACGATCGGTTTAACCGAATACAGGATATCGAATACGTCGGAAGGATCGATGTAGTGCACCCAGGCGGCATAGAGCCCGCCGGCGGCGCCGACAAAACCCGCCGACAGTCCGAACGCGATGCTCTTGTACAGCGTGCAATTCAGGCCGACCATGCTGGCGGCGGTTTCGTTTTGCCGGATGCAGGCGAGCCCGAATCCAAGCTTCGACGACGAAACCGCGATCACCATCAGCGCGGTCGCCAGCAACAGTCCCCACATCGCGAAGAAGAAAAAGGTGGCGTCGGCAAGGATGCCGGAACCGGAAGCCAGGGGAATGTTCAGCCCCATGCCGCCGCCGGTGAGGTCGGTGGCATTGTTGACGAGTTCGCGCAGCACCTCGACCAGCGACAGGCTGGCGATCGCGAAGTAATGGCCGCGCAGCCGCAGCAGCACGACGCCGAGCAGCACGGCGAGCAGCAGCGATGCCGTCAGCGTCGCTGCGATCGCAAGCGACAGCGGCAGGCCGTCGCTCAGCAGCACGCCGGTGGCATAGGCGCCGAAGCCGAAAAACGCCGCGGTCGCGAACGACGGATAGCCGGCGAAGCCACCGACCACGTTCCACGACAAAGCCAGGATGGCGTACATGCAGGCGATGGTACCGAGTCGCAGCGCGTAGGCGCCGCCGAACCATGGCAGCGCCGCGACGCAGCCGATCAGCACCAACAGCGCCAGATTGACCCGGGTCATTCGAACCCCTTGCGGCCAAGCAGCCCCTGCGGCCGCGCGATCAGGAATACGATCAGCAGCGCAAAGGAAAGCGTGGTGGCGTGCGCCGGCCCGATCAGGGTCGAGCCGACGCCCTCGACCAGTGCCAGAAGCAGGCCGCCCGCCAGCGCGCCCGACACGCTGCCGAGCCCGCCGAGCACGCAGACCACGAAGGCCTTGCCGAGATAGGTCGACGACGTCAGCGGCGAGATCGGGAAGATCAGCGCCATCAGCACCCCGGCGCATCCGGCCAGCGCCGCGCCGAAGCCGAACGCGATGGCATAGATCGATTTGACATCGACCCCCATCAGCACCGCGGCGTCGCGGTCGAGCCTGACCGCGACGATGGCCCGGCCCACCCGCAGGCGCCGCAGCACGAGATAAAGCAGCCCGGTCAGCGCCAGCGCCGATGCGGTGGCAATCAGCCGGTCGACCGGCACTACCACGTCGAACAGCGACACCGAGCCCATCGAGGGGTGCAGGCTGAGCTTGCGATAGTCGGCCTTGAAGAAGTAGATCATCGCGTTGTTCAGGATCAGGTCGAGGCCGAATGTCAGCGTCAGCGTCACCAGCACGGGGGCGGCGATGACGCGATTGAGCAGCGATCGCTGCAGTAGATAGCCGAACACAAAGAACAACGGCGCCGCGACCAGCAGCGCGTACCAGGGCGGGATCGCCAGCGACTGATAGAGTCCCCAGGCCAGATAGGCCCCGAGCACGATGAAGGACCCGTGGATCAGGTTGATGACGTTGAGGACACCCCATACCAGCGAGAAGCCGATCGCAATGCAGGCATAGAGGCAGCCCAGCACCAGGGCGTTGACCAGGACCTGGGCTACCAGCATTTGCGGTGCTCGCTGGTCGACATGCTCCCGGTCAGTTGACGCCGAGCTTGAGCTCGCCCTGCTTGATTGCCGGCGGGAACAGCACCACCGGCCTGGCGCCCTGGATCTGGAACACCGGCGGCTCCAGCGAATTGATCTGCCCGTTCGGGCCGAACTTCACCGGACCGAAAAAGGTCACGACGTCGAGCTTCGCCAGCTCGTCGCGAACTTTTTCACGATCCAGCGACCCGGCGCGTTCGATCGCCAGCTGAAACAGCGCGCCGCAAAGCGCCGCCGAGGCCTGCCCGTAATCCGGATCGCTGTGGTACTTGTCGCGGAACAGCTTGACGAAATTCTCGGTGGATCCAAAGATGTCCTTGCCGGCATAACGTTCCGCCGGATGCCACCACGAGGCGCTGGTGATATTCTCCGCGCTCTGGCCGGCGCTGTCGATGAAGTCCTGATAGGCGGGTCCCGCAATCATCGTCACCACCCCGGCCTTCATCTCCTGGTCGACCATCTGCTTGCGGATCAGCAACAGGTCGTTGATGTAGCCGGTGATGAAGATCCACTGCGGGGCCAGCGACTTCATCTGCGACAGGGTCGCCGAGTGATCGAGGGTGCCGATCGCATATTTTTCGAAATAGACCACCTCGAAACCATTCGCCTTGGCGGATTTCTCCATCTCCTGGGCGATCGCCAGCGGAAACAGATCGTTGCGGGCGAGAATGGCGACCTTTTTCACGTCGGGGGCCTGCGCCTTGATGATCTCCGTCAGTGGCGTGGTCAGGGTGTCGTTTGGCGTAAAGGTGCCAAACAGGTATTTGTAGCCCTGGTCGTAGACCTGAGACGAAGACGCCGCGGCGGCAATCGTCGGCACCTTGTATTTCTCCGAGACCGTGCTCGCGGCCTTGGCGGCCCCCGAACCGAAGGCCCCGAACAGGAAGTTGACATTGTCCTGGCTGATCATCTGCTCGGTGGTCTGGACCGCGCGCGGGGTGTTGGACTGGTAGTCGGCATAATCGATCTCGACCTTGTAACGCTTGCCGCCGACCAGGATTCCACCGATCTTGTTGGCCTGCTCGGCCCACAGGTCGTAGCCCTGCTGCTGCTTGATTCCCTCCGGCGCCAACGGTCCCGTCAAAGGCAACGGAGCGCCGAACCGCACGACGTCCTCGGCCGCTTCCGATGCTGCGGGCGCGCCGCAAACGATGGCGGCGAAAACCGCCGCCGCAAAAACAAACCGGCTGCATGCCAGTTTTGGACCAGACATTCTCAACGACTCCATCTTGGCCTCGAACGCGGCCAAGCGAAAGCATGGCAAATCCGGGCGGCGAATAAAAGCACTGAAATAAGGCGCACTATCCCGGGCATTTGCGGCGGGTTGCTGCGTGCTTGAGCAGGTCGCGACCGCGCCGGAAACATTCCGCCGTCGTTGGGTGCTCGAAGGCGTCAAGGCACTGGATACGGTTGTTCAGGTCCCGACCCGAAGCGGCGCGCGCTGCTTGCGAAGATAGGCAATGACGGAGAGCGCGGTGATGCGACCGGTCCTGGGGTTTTCCGACGGAACGTTCTCGATCGACATCGAAAAACTGGCGGAATCGGATTCCACCTCGATCCGGTGCGTGTTGCGCGTCAGCGCCGGATCGGCCCAGATTTCCAGCCGGGTGCGGTCGGGGCCGATGCCGGCCAGCGACAGCGCGACGGCGACGTTGAGATTGGCCGGGAAGCCCTTGGCGGCCTGCCGCGCGGTGCCGTCGAATATCCGCAGCGGCTCGACAATCCGCTCGATATCGATGTTGTTCTCGACGATGTAGGGCGCGCCGGCGAGCCCCCGGACCGGCTTTCGGGTAACCATCCGGACCGAATGAATGGTCCCGACCGCCGCTGCGCTGACTGCGTCCAGTCCGATCAACGCGCCGGTCGGCACCACGATTTGACCGCCATGTTGTCTGGCTAGCTCGATCAGGTCGTCGTGATCGAGAAGTGCGCCGGCGCTCAGAACGACCGCGGTCTTGCCGCTCGAAACAAACGGCGCAACGATCGACCTGAGAAGCCTGCTCGGCGCGCATTCGACGACCAGGTCGGCGACATCGCAGAGCGCCTCGATCGGCAGCATCGCGGGCGGGTGCGTCAGACCGGCAAGCCAGCCGCGATGCTTTTCGGGATGCTGCACCGACACAGCGGTAAGGGACATCCCTGCTATTCCCCGGTCCAGCGCTTCCACTACCCTTGTTCCGATCGATCCGAGGCCAGCAACCGCAACCCGCAACTTCCCTGGTGTATCGTTCAATCCATTCCCCATCGGTTGATCGCGCCCGTTTTCCCGATTCCGACAACGGCGGCATCGAGGGGATCGCGTGGCGCCGTCATCGCATGGCGCGCAGCCCTCGCCAACCTGGCGTCGTTTCGCCGAACGGGTCAGGTCACGCTCACACACGGCCGTGGCCGGTTGCCCAGAACCATTGCATACAATCTACTATTATTGCTCATATCTTAATCTATCTGATCGGATGCCAACTTTTAAACCAGACCACCTTCATAATATCATAAGTAATATCAGAGGCTTGTTGAAATAGTCTGAAAATTAGGCTGTGGCATGAAGATTGCGATATTGCCGCCGGGCTCCGCCGAACCGGCGAAGCCGCGAAATCATCGGCGGGCGGCCCGCCAAAGGAGCAACCCATGGAATTTGGCAGGATTTCAAGACGACATCTGTTGCAGGGAAGTGCCGCGTTGACGCTCGGCACGGCGCTTGGAGCGCGTTCCGCCGCCGCGGCCGACACCACGATCGGCTTCATCTATGTCGGATCGCGCGATGACTACGGATACAATCAGGCCCACGCCCAGGGTGCGGCGGCGCTGAAGAAAATGCCGGGCATCAAGGTCGTCGAAGAAGAGAAGGTGCCGGAAACCGACGCCGTCGAAAAGACCATGGAGTCGATGATCAATCTCGACGGCGCCTCGCTGCTGTTCCCGACATCGTTCGGATATTACAATCCGCACATGATCAAGATGGCGACCAAATTTCCAAAACTTCGCTTCGAACATTGCGGCGGCTTGTGGACCGACAAGGATCCCAAGAACGCCGGCAGCTATTTCGGCTACATCGACGAGGCGCAATACATCTCCGGCATCGTCGCGGGCTATTCCACCAAGACCAACAAGCTCGGCTTCGTCGCCGCCAAACCGATCCCCCAGGTGCTGCGCAACATCAACGCCTTCACGCTCGGCGCCAAACTCGCCAATCCGAAGGCGACCACGCAGGTGATCTTCACCGGCGACTGGTCGATGCCGGTCAAGGAAGCCGAGGCGACCAACAGCCTGATCGATCAGGGCGTCGATGTCCTGACCTGCCACGTCGACGGACCCAAGACCATGGTCGAGAACGCGGCGCGGCGCGGCGCCATGGTTTGCGGCTATCACGTCAATCAGTCGCCGCTGGCGCCGAAGGCCTATCTGACCGGCGCGGAATGGAATTGGGAGGCGCTGTATCCGAAATTCGTGAAGATGATGGCCGCCGGCGAGACCATCCCGAATTTCTACCGTGGCGGCCTCAAGGAAGAGATCGTCAAGGTGTCGCCCTATGGCGAGGCGGTCTCGGCGGAAGCCCGCAAGCATGCCGACGATATCAAGGCCAAGCTCACCGCCGGCGACTACGTCATCTTCAAGGGTCCGATCACCGACAACAAGGGCAAGACCGTGATCAGCGCCGGAACCGATCGCGGCCAGAAGGACGCCGAACTCGAAAAGATGGACTATCTGGTGGACGGCGTCATCGGAGCGACTTCGTGACATCAGAAGTTGCCGATCCCGCCGAAGCCGTTGCGGTTTCCCCGGCCGCGGATCCGGGGTTTCTGCAGCGTCACGGCGGCACCATCGAATACATCCTGATTCCGGGCGCGGCGCTGGTCGGCGCGCTCGGGGTGTTCGGGGTATTCGTGGCCTTGTTCGGCAAAAGCCCGCTCGAGCTTTATTTCTACATGTACCAGGGCGCCTTCGGCACCTGGTTTTCCTGGCAGAACACGCTGACGCGCGCAGCACCCTTGATCCTGACCGCGCTCTGCACCGCGCTGCCCGCCCAGCTCGGCATGGTCATCATCGGCGGCGAAGGCGCGCTGCTGATCGGCGCGCTGGCGGCAACCAGCGCGGCGCTCCTGCTGCAGTCCGCGCCTCCGCTGGTGGTGCAGCTTGCGATGGCCTGTGCCGGCATGGCCGGCGGCGGCCTCTGGATCATGCTGGCGGGCGCGCTTCGGCAATATCGTGGCGTCAACGAAACCATCTCCAGCCTGCTGTTGGTCTATATCGCGCTGGCGATCCTCAACCATCTGGTCGAAGGACCGATGCGGGACCCGGCCAGCCTCAACAAGCCGTCGACGCGCGAAATCGGCGCCGCCAACATGATCGGTTCGATCCCGGGCACCGAGGTGCACTGGGGGTTGGTATTCGGCGTCGTCGCCGCCGTTGCCTCCTACATCCTGATTTACCACACCGTATTCGGTTTCGCCGCGCGGGTCGCCGGCGGCAACATTCGCGCCGCCAGGATCGTCGGCCTCAGTGTCGGCAAGCTGATCCTGACGATCTGCTTTCTCGCCGGCGCGGCCGCCGGCCTGGCCGGCATGGTCGAAGTCGCCGCCGTCCAGGGCAGGACCAACGCCAACCTTGCCGCCGGCTACGGCTTTACCGGCATCCTGGTCGCCTTCCTGGCGCGGCAAAATCCGCTGGCGATCATACCGGTGGCGATCCTGCTCGGCGGCATCAGCGCGAGCGGCGGACTGCTGCAGCGCAGGCTCGGCCTGCCCGACGCATCGGTTCAGGTGCTGCAGGGAATCATCTTCGTCGCGGTGCTGGCGAGTGACGCGCTTTACGGGCGGATCGGCTTTCTGAAGGGCAAATCCTGAACATGGCGGACGGAACCATTGGACTCTGGACGGTCCCCCTGGCGGTGTTCGGCGGCGCCATCCGCGTCAGCACGCCGTTCCTGTTCGTCAGCCTCGGCGAATGCATCACCGAGCGCAGCGGTCGCATCAATCTAGGCCTCGAGGGCACCCTGGTGATGGGTGCGATGAGCGCCTACGGCATCTCCTATCTCACCGGGTCGCCCTGGCTCGGCGTGGTCGCGGCCGGCGTGACCGGCGCCCTGCTCGGCGCGCTGCATGCCGGGATCTGCTCGCTGCCGCGGGTCAACGACATCGCGGTCGGCATCGCGCTGATGCTGTTCGGTACCGGCCTTGCCTTCTATCTCGGCAAGCCGCTGATCGAGCCCACCGCGCCACGATTGCCCGCGATCGATTTCGGATGGTGGAGCGACGTCTCGCAGGTGCGCGCGGCGCTGCGCATCAATGTGCTGTTTCTGCTCGGGGTGGCTTTGGCGCCGATCTTGTCGTGGGCCTTCCGCACCACGCGCTGGGGCCTGCTGATCCGCACCGCCGGCGAAAGTTCGGACGCCGCGCGTTCGATGGGATATTCGGTGCTTGCGATCCGGCTGCGCGCGACGATGGTCGGAGGCTTCCTGGCCGGAATCGGCGGCTCGTTCCTTTCGCTGTTCTATCCGGGCAGCTGGAACGAGGGCCTCTCCAGCGGACAGGGCATCACCGCCGTCGCGCTGGTGATCTTCGCGCGATGGAATCCGATGCTGTGCATGTGGGCGTCGCTGGCGTTTGGCGGCGCGGCGGCGCTCGGGCCGGCGCTGCAGTCGGTCGGGGTCACTTCCGGCTATCACCTGTTCAACGCCGCGCCCTACATCCTGACCCTGGCGATCATGATCATCACCTGCTCGCCGAAACGCACGCTGACCGGCGCGCCCGCGGAACTCTCGATCACCAGATAAAGAGGCGATGACATGGCCGAGCGCTACTTGAAATCCGAGCCCTATGCCTGGCCCTACAATGGAGATCTGCGTCCGGAGAACACCGCTTTGATCATCATCGACATGCAGACCGATTTCTGCGGCATCGGCGGCTATGTCGACAAGATGGGCTACGACCTGTCGCTGACCCGGGCGCCGATCGAGCCGATCAAGCGGCTGCTCGCGGTGATGCGCGAACAGGGCTTCCACATCATCCATACCCGCGAAGGCCATCGCCCCGACCTTTCCGACCTGCCCGACAACAAGCGCTGGCGGTCGCGCCAGATCGGCGCCGGGATCGGCGATCCCGGACCGTGCGGCCGGGTGTTGGTTCGCGGCGAGGCGGGATGGCAGATCATTCCGGATCTCGCACCGTTGCCGGGCGAGCCGATCATCGACAAGCCGGGCAAGGGATCGTTCTGCGCCACCGACCTCGAGCTGATGCTGCGGCTGCGCGGCATCGAGAACATCGTGCTCACCGGCATCACCACCGACGTCTGCGTCCATACCACGATGCGCGAGGCCAACGACCGCGGTTTCGAATGCGTGCTGATCGAGGACTGCTGTGCCGCAACCGACAGGAGCAACCACGAGCACGCCCTGAAAATGATCAAGATGCAGGGCGGCGTGTTCGGCGCCGTCGCCAGTTCAGCGGCGCTGATCGGAACCTTGTCGTGATCATCGGCGAAACCCCGATGCCGGACGGAGCGATCGGCGTCGACGCCGTCGCCATGACCATGCGATTCGGTGATTTCGCCGCACTGGACAACGTCGAACTGCGGGTGCGTCCCGGATCCTTCCATGCGCTGCTCGGCGAGAACGGCGCCGGCAAGAGCACGCTGGTGAAGTGCATCATGGGCTATTATCACCCGACCGAGGGCGATGTGCTGGTTGGCGGCCGCCAGCAGTCGATCGCCAATCCCAGGGATGCCCACGCGCTCGGCCTCGGCATGGTGTACCAGCACTTCACCCTGGTGCCGGCGATGACGGTGGCTGAAAATCTGGTGCTGGCGCGCGACGACGTTGCTGCGGTCGTGAACTGGCCCAGGGAGATCCGGCAACTGGAAGCGTTCCTCGCGCGGATGCCATTCAAGGTGCCGCTCCACGCCAGGGTCTCGGATATTTCGGCCGGCGAGCGGCAGAAATGCGAGATCCTCAAACAGATCTATCTGCAGCGCCGCTTTCTGATCCTGGACGAGCCGACCTCGGTGCTGACGCCGGGCGAGGCCGACGAAGTGCTGGGCATGCTGCGCGGCATGGTGGTCAATGGCGACCTGACCATCCTGATGATCACCCACAAATTCCGCGAGGTGATGGCATTCGCCGACGAAGTGACCATCCTGCGCCGCGGCAAGCTGGCCGGTCACGGCCGGGTGGCGGATCTGACCCCTGACGACATGGCGCGCACCATGATCGGCGCGGAACAATTGACCATTCAGCCGGCCCGGGTCGGCGAAGTCGGCGCGACCCGTCTCGAAATCTCGAAACTCAACGCGCTCGACGACGCCGGCGCGGCCGCGGTCCGGGACGTCTCGCTCGCCATTCGCGGCGGAGAAATCGTCGGCATCGCCGGGGTTTCCGGCAACGGCCAGCGCCAGCTGGTCGAGGTGCTGGCCGGTCAGCGCGACGCCGAAAGCGGCGAAATCCGCGTCGGCGGCGACGTCTATCACGCCAGCCGCGAGGAAATGCGCCGGCACAAGATGTCGCTGCTGCCGGAAGAACCGCTGAAGAACGCCTGCGTCGCCGGCATGAGCGTCGCCGACAATATCGCGTTCCGCGAATTCGACCGCGCCCCGTTCGCCAGCGGGGGATGGTGGCTCAACCGCGCCGCCTTTCGCCAGGACGCCGAGAAAAAGATCGCGCAATACAAGATCAAGACCCGCACGCCCGACACGCCGATCGCCTCCCTGTCCGGCGGCAATGTGCAGCGCGCCGTGCTGGCGCGCGAACTCGGCGACGTGGTCGAAGTCCTGATCGCCGCCAATCCCTGCTTCGGGCTGGATTTTGCTGCGGTGGCGCAGATTCACGCCGAGATCATGGCGGCGCGAAATCGCGGCGCCGCGGTGCTGCTGGTGAGCGAAGACCTCGACGAACTGCTCGAACTCTCGGACCGCATCGCCGTGATGTTCCATGGCGAGCTGGTCTACGAGGCGCGCGCCAGCGAGGCCGACCTGACCGAAATCGGACGGCATATGGCCGGGCACTGAGCGCAAGCGAGAGCCGTCTCAAGGCTGGTGCATTTGGCCAGCGATCAATCGAAAACCCCCAAAATATCCGGCGCCTCGCTTGGAAAAGCCGAGGCGCCGGCTACCCGGTTTTTTCCAATCCTATTCGGCGGGCGCCGCCAGCGGCATGTCCGGATGCGCCACGAAGTGGGCGCTGGCGCCGAACCTGTGAGCTGCGAGAAATCCGATCGCCATCACGGCATAGGCCAGCGCAACACCGGGGGTCACACCCAATCCGCCGCCGATACCGACCGACTCGCCGTGCATGAAGCCGAAGAATGTCAGCACCGCGCCGGCAAAGGCGAAGGCCGAAGCCTTCATGTAATCGCGCTCGATGACAAAGACGCCGACCGCGCCGAGCACGAGGCCCGCGAGGATCGAGCCGCCGCCCATCACTTCCAGCCCGTGATAGAGCACGCCTTGCTGGGGCAGTGCGGCGATCGCCGCGGTCTTGACCTCCGCCACCTTGTCGGCGGCGAGGCCCCCCACTTTCTGGGCGGCGTCGAGCGTCGATCCCAGCATGGTGTCGATCTGCAGCTTGGCCCAGGCCGCCAGGTGCGGCGTCAACGCGAGCACGATGGCGGGAGCATGCTTGATCGGCGTGGTCTGGAACGCCTGGGCGCCGATCAGCATGCCGATGTAGAGCAGGATCGGCGAGATCGCGACCACCGGCACCAGCGCCAGCAGCACCGAGATGATGCCGAACCATGCCAGCACGACCACCATGATGCCGGTCGCGGCCGAATAGCCGATCCGGCCGCCCATCGCCTTCCACCCGGGATGGCCGATATAGACCGCGTTGATGAACGGATTGCCCATCAGGCAGCCGATCAGGCTGACCACGCCGTCGGCGGTCAGCACGCGCGTGGTCGGATATTCATCGCCGGCGGCCTCGGCGCTCTCGACGTTGTCCATCGCCTCGACAAGGTCGTAGATGCCGAACGGGATGGCGGTCACCAGAATCACGCCGAGATATTCGAAGCCCGAGAAGATCTGGCCCACCGCGGGCAACGGCACCGAGAAGCCGAAATTCGCGAAGGCGTCGCCGAGGGCCTTGACGCTCAGGCCGCCGAGCCCGAGGCCGAACAGGTTCGAGCCCCATGCGATGATCATGCCGACCGCGATGGCGACCAGCCCGGCCGGGATTCCCTTGGGATATTTCACGCCGCCGAACCAGCTGACCAAAATGACGGCGAAGCAGATCAGGCCGATCTGCGGCGTCATGTACATCTCGAGCGCCGGGCGCATCGCAATGAAGGTCACCGATACGCCGGCCAGCGTGCCGAGCAGCGCCGCACGCGGGGTAACCTTGCGGATATAGGGCGCGATGAAGCCGCCGATCATCAGGATGAAGCTCTGGAAGAAGACCCAGACCAGGCCGGCGGACCAGCCCTTCATCGGGTCGCCCGTCTTGATCGTGATCGGCAGCATGATGACGAAGGTGACGATGAACATGTGCGGCACGCTGATGCCCGACGGCAGCGCGCAGACGTCGCTGCGGCCGGTCTTCTGCGCCAACCGGTAGGCCAGCCATGCATAATAGAACGTCGACAGGCACAGCATCAGTCCGAGTGCCGGCAGGATGCGGCCGAACACCAGCGAATCCGGCATCTTCAGCACGAAACGCAGCAGCCCGGTCAGCACCAGCATATTGACGAGGATATTGGTGCCGAAGCCGAAGAAGGCGTTCCAGTCACCAGGCGTCCACAGTACCGGCTTGAAGTCCGGCTTTCCGGCGGTCATGCTCGTGCTCATCGTGTTGCTCCCGCTGCCAGATTTTTTGAAGTCTCCAGTGTCATCGCCTTGAGGACCGCGGCCGAATCACTAACCCAGCCGAAGATGCCACCCTGGGCCTTGATCATCTTCAGGCCCATCTCGTGGAATTCAGGAAAATAGGAAGCACAGCCATCGGCCAGCACGACGCAGCGATAGCCGCGGTCGTTGGCCTCGCGCACTGTGGTGTTGACGCAAACTTCGGTGGTCACGCCGCACACCAGCAGATTTTCGATGCCGTATTTCTGCAGCACATCGCCGAGCTCGGTGGCGTAGAACGCGCCTTTGCCGGGTTTGTCGATCACGATCTCGCTGTCGAGCGGATAAAGTGCAGGAATGATGTCGTGGCCGGCTTCGCCGCGGATCAGGATGCGTCCCATCGGGCCGGGATCGCCGATTCTCAGGCTTGGCGCGCCGCGCTCGACCTTTGCCGGAGGCGCGTCGGACAGGTCGGGCAAATGTCCCTCGCGGGTGTGCACGACCAGCATGCCGCTGTCGCGCGCCGCGGCCAGCACCGCCGCAATCGGCCTCACCGCGCGCGCAAGCTGCGAAACGTCGTTGCCCAGCGTTTCGCCGAAGCCGCCGGGCTCCATGAAATCGCGCTGCATGTCGATGATGAGAAGCGCGGTTGCCGCCCAGTCCAGATCGATCGGCTCTGGCTCCGCGACCACGGTGCCGCTGGTTGGATGCCTTGAGTTTGCCATGACATATGCGTCCCGAGCAAAACAACTCTCGAAATATCGAAGCAAGCCCTATGCCATTGTGTACAACGCAATCAGGCATCGGTCAGGGGGAAAATCTTTCGTATTTTCAATCACATGTATTTCGGACTAGGGCTTGCTCATTCCCTATGCGCAGCTTCTATGACGTGCAGTTGCTTATTAGCTGAGCTTTTCCATAGCTGCTTCCGATTTGCGCAACGGCTTGCCGGCGGTCCCAAAACAGGCGACTTCGGGACTTCAGGATTTCGTCGAAATGGACGGCTCGCGCGGCTGAAAATTTTCGATCAGGCGCAGCAGCACGCGCGCGCCGGCCTCGGCATCGGCCTTGTCGACGTGCTCGTCGGGATGGTGACTGATGCCGGCGCGGCAGCGCACGAACACCATGGCGACATCGGCGATGTCGATCATCGCCATGCCGTCGTGCCCGGCCCCGCTCGGCAGCTCGAACACCCGATAGCCTTCTGCCGCGACCGCGTCCGCCACCTGGACCTTCAGCCATGGCGCGCAGGGCACGGTGCGGTTTTCATGGGTGACGTCGAGCTGCAGCCCGAGCCTGCGGCGCCCGGCGATCGCCTCGATCCGCCGGACGATATCGGCCACCGCCAGCTTGCGATGCGCGTCGGTCGCGGCGCGAAGATCGATGGTGAACGAGACCTGTCCCGGGATCACGTTGGTGGCGCCGGGCATCGCATTGATGTATCCGACCGTCCCGACCAGCCCGCCGGTGTCGGTCCGGCAGAACTCCTCGATCGCGACGATGCATTCGGCGGCACCAGCCAGCGCGTCGCGCCGCAGCAGCATGGGCACCGTGCCGGCGTGGCCGGCCATCCCGGTCAGACTGGCGGCGAGCCGCGTGGCACCGGATATTGCAGTCACCACGCCGACCGGCAGCTGTTCGGTTTCCAGCACCGGTCCCTGTTCGATGTGCAGTTCGACATAGGCAAGCAGTTCGCCGCGGGCCCGCGCGGCCGCGCCGATATGTTCGGGGTCGAGGCCGAATTGGGCCAGGGCATCGCGCATCGTCTGTCCGCCGCCGTCGCGGGATTTCAGCACGCTTTCGTCGAAGGTGCCGGCGACGGCCCGGCTGCCGAGCAGCGTCGAGGCGAACCGTACCCCCTCCTCGTCGGCGAACCCGGTGACCTCGACGGCGAACGGCAATCGGCGCCCTCGTCTGTTCAGATCCGCTACACAGGAAATCGCCGTGACCAGCCCGAGCGGGCCATCCCATTTGCCGGCGTCGCGGACGGTATCGTAATGTGACCCCAGCATCAGGCACGGCGACCCCGGCCGCTCGCCCTCGTAGCGTCCGCAGACGTTTCCGATCGCATCCAGGTGCGCGCGCATTCCGGCCGACCGCATCCAGCCGATGATCAGGTCGGCGGCGGCGCGGTGCTCCCTGGTGAGGAAGATGCGTGCCAGGTGCTCCGGTGTTTCGGAGATCGCCCCAAGCTCGTCGATCCGTCGGACGATCTCGTCGCCAAATGTGACGGTTTGAGTTCCGGCGATTCCCGCTTCCATCTGGTTCATGCTTCCAGTGATAACGCCGACCGGCGCAGCCTGCACCGGCTCGACAGATATGTCCGTACCGCAAATCCAACGGCTGACAAACAGACTTTGGTACGAAGATTGCGATATCCTGAACTGCAGCGGATGGATCGACGTCAACCGGCTGGAAACGGAATGAGCAGCATTTTACATCTCGCAGCGGCGGGCCGCGACGAGCATTTTCTGCGCCGGTCGTTCGAGGTCGCACGCCGCGCCGTCGGCCATGGCAATCATCCGTTCGGCGCGATCCTCGTCGATCAACATGGCAATGTGCTGATCGAAGCCGAGAACGGCTACATGCCGGTGCGTGACGGCACCGCCCATGCCGAACGCCTGCTGGCGACCCAGGCCTGCACCACAATCGCGCCGGACATCCTCAGGAATGCCACGCTCTATTCATCCGCCGAACCCTGCGCGATGTGCGCCGGCGCGATCTACTGGGCGGGAATTGGCCGGCTGGTTTACGGCCTGGGCGAGCATCGGCTGCGCGCCATCACCGGGAATCACCCGGAAAATCCCACCCTCGATCTGCCCTGCCGCGAGGTGTTCAGACGCGGGCAGCGCGCAACCGAGGTGGTGGGCCCGCTGCTCGAGGCCGAGGCGGAAGCGCTGCACGCCGGGATCTGGAACAAATAGCCGTTGCAGCTTCAGGGACAGCCAAACGGCAATGGCGCCGCGAGGTTGATCGCGGCGCCATCGTTGTCAGCTCTGGAAATCGATCAGTCCGTCAAAACTTCACCGTGACGCCGGCATACACGGTCTGTTCGCTGCAGGACTTGTTGTTCACCCCGTTGGTCCAGCACACGGGGTTGGCCGGGTTGCTGTCGTCAAGACCGAACTTGTTCTGCCAATAACGATAGGCCACCCAGGTGGTGACGAACTGGGAGTACTTCGGACCCCAGAACGCCTTGCTGGCATCGAAGGTCAGGCGGATCGGTTCGCTGTTGAGCTCCACCGCGGTGGGGACGCCGCCCGCAGCAACTCCGAGCGGCGCGTTCTGGTTGCCCTTGGGTCCGTACCAGCCGGCGCGACCGCTGATGGCGAAAAACTGCATGTTTTCCGGCAGGAAACCCAGATCCATGTAGTAGTTGACCTCAACCGCCCAGGTGACGTTGAAACTGGTGTTTCCGTCGATCAAGCAGGTGGGAGCGCCACCCACAAACACCACGCCGCCAGCGCCGCACTGGTCGAACGCGTTGTGGTTGATCTCCTTGTACGCCAAGGGGGCTACGTTGATGTAGCCCTTGTAGGGCAGATCGAAGGCGAACTGCAGGCCGGCGACGAAGTCGCGCTTGGCCGGAGCGAGCGTATTGTTTTCCGCCTCGCCGTCGGCGCCGATCTCGAACCCGATGTTGTGCAGCGGCCCGATGCTGAAGGCCTTGGTGTTGAAGATTTCATTCCAGCCGAACGTGCTGCGGAACAGGCCGTAGAATTCGGTCGCCCCGGCGCAACCCAACGCGCCCGCCGCGCACCCGTTCGCCGGGTCGTTATGATCCGACTTGAACATCGAGATGGTGAAGAAGTTGGTACCGTAAGCCCACGCGTCGAAGTGGGTGAACGAGTAGACCGACTTTGCCGTGACGCCGTTGAAACTGCCATTCGGGTTGACGGAGAAGACACCGGGATCAGTGCCTCTGGGCATCCACGAATAGGTCACCCGGTCATCGATTACGAAAAAGAACGGCAGGTCCGGAACCGGCTTGGCCTTCTTGTACGTCGGCGGGGGAGGATTGGCATCCGCCGCGCGGGCGAAGCCGGTTGGCGCCAGCATGGCAAGCGCGGCAAGTGACAGCGCCGCAGCCGTAATTGCTCTGAAACGGTAAGACATTTTGAAACACCCCCAGGTTGACGATCAATTGATCAAGGCCCTGCGGATGACACTTGCGCCGTTCACGAAACCTGAGAAGCCTCAACTTTTCCCACGACTTGCCGCAAGTTTCATCAAACGAGCGGCGTTGCATACGAGAACCGGAAGATTCCGGGCAGGTTTCGCGTCAAACAAGCCAACCTTAGCAGGACCGTCCGTCAGGCCGCTTTTGCCTATTTTTATTGAGCTTTTTTCAAGATTCAGGCGCCTCGCCGCAAGGCGGACCGTACCCGTGAGCCTGATTCCCGGCGTCCCCCTCGCGCAATGGAAAGATATTGCTCATCTTCACGCCATGCCTGCCTCCCCTGTTCCGATTTGTTTAGGCCGTCACATTATTGCAACAGAAATTGATGGCGGAGACCGGAGGGAACGCCTTGCCGCGTCCTGCCTGGAGCCAGTACAGGCGAACAGTCGCGAGAATCTGCCGGCGATGCGCCGCGAAGACCCGAGGCACTCGAACGTCAGCCAGGCCCAGCTCGACGCCTGACAGAATCCAGGGCGCGGGCCGCCCCGGGCCCTTTGGATTTCAACGCCGTTGCATCGCATGCGCGGCGGCGCCGTGGCGCCGGACCAGGTCGGGCAAATCGAGGTTGGGAATGGCGCCGTCGGTGACCACCCAGCGACCACCGACCATGACCCGGTCGGCGCGATGCGCGCCGCACAAGACCAGCGCCGCCAGCGGGTCGCCGTGGCCGGAAAAACGCAATTCGTCGAGCTTGAACAGCGCCAGATCGGCGGCTCTTCCGACCGCGATCTCGCCGAGTTCGGGGCGGCCGACGCAGGCTGCCGATCCCCTGGTCGCCCACCGCAGCGCGTCCTTGTGGCTGACGCGCCCGACACCATAACGCGCACGCTGCAGCAGAAACGCCGCTCGGACTTCCTGCATCAGATTGGATTCATCGTTGGACGCCGAGCCATCGACGCCGAGGCCGACCGAGACCCCCGCCGCCTCCATGTCGCAGACCGGGCAGCAGCCCGAGGCCAGAATCTGGTTGCTGCAGGCGCAATGGCTGATGCTGGTTCCAGCCTTGCCCAGGCGCGTCATTTCCTCGGGCTGGAAATGGATGCCATGCGCCAGCCAGGTCCGGGCGTTGAGCCAGCCGCACTGATCGAGATAATCGAGCGGACGGCAGCCATGCATCTGTTCGCAGAAGTTGTTCTCGTCCTCGGTCTCCGCCAGATGGGTGTGGAGGCGAACGTCGAGCCTTTCCGCGAGTGCCGCGGTTGAGCGCATCAGCGACGTCGTGACCGAAAACGGCGAGCACGGCGCCAGCGCGATCTGCACCATGGCGTCCTCGCCGCGCTGATGATATCTGGCCACCACGCGTTCGCTGTCGGCGAGGATGGTGTCTTCATCCTGCACCACGCTGTCCGGCGGCAATCCGCCGTCGCGCTGCGAACGGTTCATGGAGCCGCGGGTCAGCAGCACGCGGACGCCAAGCCGCCGGGCAACCTCCACCTCGATATCGACCGCCTGCTCCAGGCCGGCGGGAAAAACGTAGTGATGATCGGTGGTCGTGGTGCAGCCGGACAGCAGCAGTTCTGCCATCGCCACGGTGACGCCGAGATTCAGCGATTCCGGCGTCAGATGCGCCCACACCGGATACAGCGCCTGCAGCCAGGGAAACAGTTCGCGATCCAGCGCCGCCGGCAGCGCCCGCGTCAATGTCTGGTAGAAATGATGATGGGTATTGATCAGCCCGGGCAGCACCACATGGTCGCCCGCCTCAAAGAACGCCGCCGCCGTCGTGGGCTGGTGGCCCTTCGGCACCAGTTCGACGATCTTGCCGCTCCTGACGACGATGCCACGCTCGGCACCTTCCGCCAGAATGGCCAGGGGATCCTTGATCCAGATCGCATGCGTGGGGTCCATGGCCTGCGGCAACTCCGGCGGATTAGGATGCAAGAAACCGTTGCAGACTTCGCCCCTGCAATTCAGGGACCAGCGGCGGCGGCCGACGGACTTGGCGCCGGTCTTGCAAGACGTCTTACCGGGAGATGCATGTCTTTGAAAGCGCTGTCGTATCCATGGACCTGAACACCATCACCGAAGTGGCTCACCCGCGCACGCGGACCCAACTGCCGGTTTGGACGGCAGGCGATGCTTGGCTTGCGGGCGGCACCTGGCTGTTCTCGGAGCCCCAGGTCCATCTCACCCGGCTGATCGATCTTGCCGGTTTCAGATGGCCGGCGCTGACGGTCGGAGCCGCCGAGCTGACGATCGCGGCCACCTGCACGGTCGCGCAGCTCGACGCCCTCTCCTGCCCGCCGGAATGGATCGCGGCCCCCTTGATAAGCCAATGTTGCCGGGCCTTTCTCGCTTCCTTCAAGATCTGGAAGACGGCCACCGTCGGTGGCAATCTCTGCATGTCGTTGCCGGCCGGGCCGATGATCGCGTTGACCGCGGCGCTCGATGGCCTCTGCGTGATCTGGAAGGCGGATGGCAGCGCGCAGACCATTCCAGTCGCCGATTTCGTCACCGGCAACCAGCGCAACGTGCTCGCGCCGGGCGACCTGCTGCGGCAGATCGACATCCCTCTCGCGGCGCTGCAGCGGCGCTCGGCCTTCCGCCAGATTTCGCTGACCCCGGTCGGCCGCTCGGCCGCCTTGCTGATCGGCAGCGTCACCGGCGACGGCAACCTCGTGCTGACAGTAACGGCCTCGACGACGCGGCCGCTGCGATTGGGCTTTTCCGGCATTCCAGCGGCCGGCGAACTGCGCCAGGCGATCCTGGACCGGATTCCCGACCGGCTCTACCACGACGACATCCACGGCAAGCCCTCATGGCGCAAGCACATGACGATGCGGCTGGCGCAGGAGATTTGCGACGAATTGCAGGGCGCGCCGCGGCGATGAATTTTCAGATCAACGGCAAGGAGTTTTCCGCGCACCCCCGCGCCGGCCAGTGCCTGCGAACCTTCCTGCGCGAACTCGGGCATTTCGGCGTCAAGAAGGGTTGCGACGCCGGCGACTGCGGCGCCTGCACGGTGCTGATCGATGACGAGCCGGTGCATAGCTGCCTGATCCCCGCCTTCCGCGCCGATGGCCACGCCGTCACCACCATCGAAGGCCTCGCGCCAGCCGGTGGCGCCAGCCACCCGATGCAGCAGGCGTTTCTCGACGCGCAGGCGTTCCAGTGCGGCTTCTGTACCGCCGGCATGATCCTGACCTGCGCCTCGCTCAACCAGGCGCAGCGGCAGGATCTCGGGGCCGCCCTGAAGGGCAATATCTGCCGCTGCACCGGCTATCGCGCCATCGAAGATGCGCTCGACGGCAAGAAGAATGTCGAGGACGCGGTCGCGGCAGGCGCCGCGTTCGGCCGCAGCCTGCCGGCGCCGGCAGGCCCGCAAGTGGTGCGCGGCGCGGCGCGCTACACCTTCGACGTTGCGATCGCGGGCCTGCTGCATATCAAGCTGCTGCGCTCGCCGCATCCGCACGCCAGGATCGTCGCGATCGACAAGACCGCGGCGCTGGCCGTGCCCGGCGTCCATGCGGTGCTGAGCCATGAGGACGCGCCGGGTCGGCTGTTCTCCACCGCGCGGCACGAGAAAGCCTGGATGGACCCCGACGACACACGGGTGCTCGACGACGTCGTCCGCTTCATCGGGCAGAAGGTGGCCGCCGTGGTGGCGGAGACCGAAGCCGCCGCGGAAGAAGGCTGCCGCCGTCTCAGGGTCGACTACGATATTTTGCCGGCGGTGGTCGATCCGGCCCAGGCCATCGCGCCGGGCGCGCCCGCCATTCATGCCGGCAAGACGGCGGAAAACCGTGTTGCCGACGCCGGGCGCAACGTGGTGGCGGAAGTCCATGGCGAGTTCGGCGATGTTGCCGCCGCGCTGGCGCAGGCCGCGGTCACCTATGAGGGAACGTTCACCACCCAGCGGGTCCAGCACGCCGCCTTGGAGACCCATGGCGGCCTCGCCTGGGTCGACAAGGATGGCAGGCTCACTATCCGCTGCAGCACCCAGACGCCGTTCCTGACCCGGCGCGCGCTGGCCGAGATCTTCGATCTCGCGCCCGACCAGGTCAGGGTGTTCTGCGAACGCGTCGGCGGCGGCTTCGGCGGCAAGCAGGAAATGTTCGTCGAGGATATCCTGGCGCTGGCGGCCCTCAAGACCGGCCGCCCGGTCAAGCTCGAACTCACGCGCGAGGAACAGTTCATCTCGACCTCGACCCGGCATCCGATGCGGGTCGCCGTCAAGGCCGGCGCCGACCGCGACGGCAAGCTGACCGCGCTGCAGCTCGACGTGCTCTCGAACACCGGCGCCTACGGCAATCATGCCGGGCCGGTGCTGTTTCACGCCTGCGGCGAGTCGCTTGCGGTCTATAATTGTCCCAACAAGAAGGTCGATGCCGTCGTCGCCTACACCAACACCGTGCCGGCAGGCGCCTTCCGCGGCTATGGCCTGCCGCAGACCCTGTTCGCGGTGGAGGCTGCGATCGACGAACTGGCCAGCAGTCTCGGCATCAACCCTTACGAGATGCGCCGCCGCAACATCGTGAAGCAAGGCGATCCGATGCTGTCGCCGCCCGGCGCCGAACATGGCGACGTGCTCTACGGCTCCTACGGCCTCGACCAGTGTCTCGACCTGGTCGAGCGCGCGATGCAGGCGGAGGGGCCGAAGCTCGAACTTTCCGACGACTGGCTGACCGGCGAAGGCATCGCGCTGACCATGATCGATACCGTGCCGCCCGACGGGCATATCGCCGACGCCAGGATTTCGCTGCGCGACGACGGCGGATTCGAACTGGTGGTGGGCACCGCGGAATTCGGAAACGGCACCAGCACGGTGCATCGCCAGATCGCCGCCACCGCGCTTGCGACCACGGTCGATCAGATCCGCCTGCTGCAATCCGACACCGCCCATGGCGGCCACGACACCGGCGCCTATGGCAGCACCGGCACCTTCGTCGCCGGCCGCGCCACGCAGGCGGCGGCGGAAAATCTCGCGGAAGACCTCAGGATTTTTGCATCCACCGCAACCAGGACAAGTCCCGACGCTTGCGTGCTCGAGAACGATGCCGCGGTTTGCGGCAGGCAACGGCTGTCATTCGTCCAGCTTGCGGAAGCCGCGCGCGCGCAAGGACACAGCCTGAGCGCCAGCGGGAGCTCGCAAGGCACGCCGCGGTCGGTCGCCTTCAATGTCCAGGGCTTTCGCGTTGCCGTGAACAAGGGCACCGGAGAAATCAGGATCCTGAAAAGCGTGCACGCCGCCGATGCCGGCCGGATCGCCAATCCGATGCAGTGCCGCGGACAGATCGAGGGCGGGGTCGCGCAGTCGCTCGGCGCCACCCTGTACGAGGAGATGGTGATCGATGCGGGCGGCCGCGTGCTCAATCCCAGATTTCGCGACTACCATTTGCCCTGCTTTGCCGACATTCCGCGCACCGAGGTGTTTTTCGCCGACACCACCGACTCGATCGGGCCGATGGGCGCGAAGTCGATGAGCGAAAGTCCCTACAATCCGGTCGCCGCCGCACTCGGTAACGCGCTGGCGAACGCCTCCGGCATCCGCTTCACCACGGTGCCGTTCAAGCCGGACCGGCTGTTTCCGGCGCTGCAGGAGAAGTTCGGCTAACCGATGTTTTCGCCGGCGCAGCGCTGGGATCCAGAGACGTTACTTACCCCCGGCCTACCGTGCATTCGATCTGGCCGTGCGGCTCGTCGGTCGGCAGGAAAACCTCGTTGTTGTTGTCCAGCCCGAACGCCCCGAGGTTCATCAGGATGAAGTGCATGTTCGGGCACGCCATGCTGATCTCGGAAATTTCCGGCACCGCGGCCAGCGCCGCCTCGCCCATCCGGTACAGGCTGTCCTGCACGCTCGCGCTGTAGGTGGTGCCGAACACCTCCAGCAGCGTGGCCAGGATCCTGGCGTTGGTGGCCGGATAGCTCTCAGGCCTGGCCGACCACTTCCACGACGCCACCATGCTGGTCGCGCACATCCGGTCGTGGGTCTCCGGAATCGTGGTGTAGCGGTCCTTGACGTAATTCTCCCAGCCCGACTTGGTCGACTTCATGAAGGTAAAACCGTCGATGCCGGACACCAGCGTACTTGCTCCGGCCCGCGACATCGTGACCTCGACGAACGGCTTGCCATTGCTGTCGAGCACGAAACTGTGGGGATGCGGCTTGCCGCCGAAACTCAGGCGATTCCATTTGGTTTCATGCGCCGTCACCGCGACCGAGGCGACCTGCGGATAGCTATCGAGATATTTTTTGGCCAGCACCTGGCAGAATTCCTCGGTGGCGAGGCCCTTGTTTTCGCGGGCAACCACATTGACGACATTCTTGATGGTGTCGGTCGATACCGAGGTGGAATTGTCGGCGTCGGTGTAGGCGCGGGCAAAGTCGCCCTCGAGCATCGCCTTGACGTTGAGCTGGCTGACCTCGTGCCTGTCGCCATCGCGGTTGATGCGCATGACGCGGACGCGTCCCTTGCCATATCTGTTCCTGATCAGCACGCAGTACCTCCCGTTCCACCGGCGAATTCGCTGGGCCAGGATCGCCGCGGTCTGGCCCAATCATCAGCAACGTTCGTGCCATTGGGCAAGCTTTGCCTGGGCAAATGGCGGTTTGGATTGTTTGGACGAGTTCGACGAACCGGACAGGTCACGGGGTCAAGTCGCTGGCGTAATCTTCGGCAATCCTTGCCGTCGCTTTCATCAGCCGGTTTCCGCGGATTTCCGCGGTGACCGGCCTCAGCTGCCCCGGTAGGTGGCGTAACTCCAGGGCGTCACCAGCAGCGGCACGTGGAGATGGCCTTCCGGCGCGCTGACCGCAAAGCGCAGCGGAATCTGGTCGAGAAACGGCGGGTCCGAGACCGGCACCTGCCGGCCGGCAAAATAATCCCCGACGTTGAAGGTCAATTGATAGCGGCCGATCGGCACCGGCCGGCCATGGATCAGAGGCTGATCGGTCCGGCCATCGCCGTTGGTGACCGCCCGGGCCACCACGCGACTGGCGCCGAGTTCGGACAGTTCGACCAGTTCGACCGCGATCCCCGCCGCCGGCCGGCCGCCATGGGTGTCGAGCACATGGGTCGACAGCCGCCCGTGCACCTCGAGCCGGTCGTCCGACATCACCAGCTGATCGACCCGCAGCGCCGCAATCCGGCAGATTTCCGCGATCGAGGTCCGCGTTTCGGTGGCGGCATCGTTCGGCAGCCGGCGTTCGAAATCGCGCAGGATGGAATCCCGGGTGTGGCGGCGGACGCAGACAATATAGGGAAAGCCGAATTTTGCGCGGTAGGCGTTGTTGACGCGCTCGAAAGCCTCATATTCGGCGTCCGACAACCGGTCGAGGCCGACACTGTTCTGTTCGGCGCTGGATTCGGCGGTGAGGCCGGCGGCGCGCTGGGTCTTGTCGGCAAGATCCGGATGCGCCTTGATCAGCGCCAGGCGAAGCTCCGGCGCCGCCTGCTCGACCGCTGTTGTCATCGCCGCGAATAATGGCTTCACCCCGGCGAACGGCCGCGCCGCCGCGGCCTGTTCGGCAATCCACGGCGAATACTCGAAAACATTGGCGAGCGCGGCGACGAAATCCGGCTTGCTGCAGGCGTTCAGATCGGAAAGCGTTTTCTGCGACATCGCCAGCCCTTGCTATCCAACGGCCGGCGCGTTGGCCGCCAGATGCGCCAGATTGGCATGCCAATGCCGCGCGATCTGCAGCCGCGTCGCCACCCAGACCCGCTCATGACCGGCGACGTAGTCGAGAAACCGCATCAGGGCGGCCGCCCGCCCGGGGCGGCCGACCACGCGGCAATGCAGGCCCACCGACATCATCTTCGGTGCGGTGGCGCCTTCGGCATAGAGCACGTCGAAACTGTCCTTCAGGTAGCTGAAGAACTGATCGCCGCCGCCGAACCCCTGCGCATTGACAAAGCGCATGTCGTTGGCATCAAGGCTGTAGGGAATGATCAGATGCGGGCCGGCCGGTCCCTTGATCCAGTACGGCAGATCGTCGGCATAGGAATCGCAGGAATACAGGAAGCCGCCGGCTTCCATCACCAGCTTCACGGTGTTGATGGAGGTGCGCCCGGTGTACCAGCCGAGCGGGCGTTGCCCGGTGACCTCGGTATGGACGCGGATCGCCTCGGCGATCTCCACCCGTTCTTCCGCCTCCGACATGTCCTTGTGCTCGACCCATTTCAGGCTGTGGCTGGCGATGTCCCAGCCGGCCTGCTTCATGGCCGCGACGATCTCGGGATTGCGCTGCAGCGCGGTGGCGACCCCGAATACCGTCACCGGCAGCTTGCGCCCGGTGAACATCCGCCATAGCCGCCAGAACCCGGCGCGCGAGCCGTATTCGAACATCGATTCGATATTGGCGTGGCGCTGTCCCGGCCAGGGCTGGGCGCCCAGCACATCGGACAGGAACGCCTCCGAGGCGCGGTCGCCATGCAGGATGTTGTTTTCGCCGCCCTCCTCGAAATTCACCACGAACTGTACGGCGATCCGCGCGCCGCCCGGCCAGTGCGGATCGGGCGGATCACGGCCGTAGCCGCGGAGATCGCGCGGATATCCCGGAATCGTCACTCGACTTCCTCGAAGCGAATCTTCTGCGCGCCTTTCCACAGCACGATCTTGCCGAAGGCGGCCAGATTCTCCAGGCCCGATGTCAGGGTGATGAAATGATTGCCCGCGAGCTGGCCCATCTTGCTGGCGAAATGCACGCCGCCATAGGCCAGCAGGATCTCGGTTTCGCTGATGCCGCCGGGGTATAGAATGATCTGGCCGGGCGCGGGATAGCTGGTGTGGTTCTCGTAGGAAACGCCGAAGTCGAGATCGCCGAGCGGCATCCAGACCCCCTCGCCGCTCCAGCGCACATGGATCGCCTGGCTCTCGAACGGCATAGCGCGGCGAAAGGCCGCGCAGGTCTTGGGCGCAAGCTGTTCCTCGAAGCGCGCCTCGAAGATGAAGTCACCGGCATGGACAATGAGTTGGCTCATTCATGGCTCTTGTAGCGGCTTGCTTCTCGAGATGGCTGACGACATCCATTGCAGCCGGCAATACCAGAAGCAAGGAACATTCCAGCCGATCGGCGCGCGGCTGATCGCTGGCCAGCGGCCGGTGCCGGCAAAAGCCGGGCCTATTGATCCGGCCGCTTGGCTTCATAGGACAGGCCGAAAAGCCCGCTGCGGTGCAGTTCCGGCTCCGCAACCGGAGCCGGCGCACCGAGGTCAGCCGGCGGCGGCGGCGGCGCCGGCATGTTGTCGCATTTCATCGAATAGACCAGTGCGCCGTCCGCCGTGCGGCCAATCGGCGCGCAGGGATCGGCGCGCGCGGCCACGTTCCTGGGCAACAATTTTGTTTGCGCCAGTGCGGGCGATGCCACCAGGACAATCGCGATCACAAGCTTCTTCATCGGCTTCGCTCCGAGCGATGTGCGGCGAGCGATTGAACCGGATCGGAGAAAGGAAGTCCATCCGCGATTGGCTTCGGATAACCTGCTTCTCGGCGCGTTTTACTGCTGAATATTTAGTCGAAATTTTTTTTGACCAACAAATTTGCTCGCCGCTTCGTGATCGCAAGCGTCGTATGAATCAGCCTGTCCGGTCACTACCTGAACGACAAGGCGCGCAGATGCGGAATGTCCCGGCATCGCGACAAGGCGTCTGAAAGCAAGGGAGACTGGAATGCGAAAGACCATCCTGACACTTCTCGGTTCGGCATTGCTGGTGGCCTCGACGGCCCAGCTGGCGGCGGCGGCCGAGCATCATCACGGCCGCAGGGCCGTTCGCCCTCATGCGTCGGTGACCGAGCAGTTCCGCAACGCCAACGCGGACGCGGAGCGGTTTGCGCCCGCGCCGCCGGACCGGTCGTACTTCGAAGACGAAGCGATGTCGCCGCCCGCCGGCCGCTGAACGCCGTGAAGAACATTGAAGCCGGTCGCGGCCCCGCGACCGGCTTTCGGTTTTCTGCAACCGGGCAGGATGCGATTCGGCGATATTGCCGGCCGCAACGAACCGGTGCCGGCCCGGATTTTTGCGGGGCTCGGCTGCCGGGCTGCGCAGGGCCGGCTTGGTAGCCACAAACCTGTGAGCGTCCGCAGCATGCGGGGCACAGAACCGCTCCTCCCCCTGTGACAACGGCAAAAAAGCGGGCATGGTCGCCGCCAACCGAGGGGCGGCATCGCCGCCACCCGTCGGAAAACACCATGGGGGGAGAGAAACGATGAACATGGACCAGCCCGGCCAGGGGCGCGCCGCCGCCATCCTCGCGCGCCTGGAGCGGTTGCCGGGGACGCGGCATGTATGGCTACTGATCACCCTGCTTTCGCTCGGCGGCATGTTCGAATTCTACGACCTGTTCATGACCGCCTATGTGGTTCCCGGGCTGATGAAGAGCGGTCTGCTCGCCCATGTCGGGGTCAGCATCTTCAACGGCCCGGCGCTGTTCGTCGCGGCGACCTTCACCGGGCTGTTCATCGGCACCTTCGTGTTCGGCTATGTCGCCGACAGATACGGGCGGCGGAAGATCTTCACCTATTCGATGCTGTGGTACTGCGCCGCGACGCTGGTGATGGCGTTCCAGGACAGCGGTCTTGGGGTCAGCCTGTGGCGGCTGATCGCCGGCATCGGCATCGGCGTCGAACTTGTCACCATCGACACCTATCTCACCGAACTGGTTCCCAAATCGATGCGCGGCCGCGCCTTCGCCTTCAACCAGGCGGTCCAGTTCGCGGTGGTGCCGGTGGTGGCGTTCATCGCCTATAAACTGGTGCCGATCAGCCCGTTCGGCATTGACGGCTGGCGCTGGGTGGTCGTGATCGGCTCGATCGGCGCGCTGTTCGTCTGGTTCATCCGGCGCCAGATTCCGGAGAGCCCGCGCTGGCTGATCAACCAGGGCCGGCTGGATGAAGCCGAGGCGGTGACCGCGGCGATCGAGGCCAGGGTGATCGCCGACCTCCATGGCGCGGCGTTGCCCGCGCCCGGAAGCCATGCGGTGGAAAAGGCCGAGCCGCTCGGCCATCTCTCCGAGATCTTCGCGCCGCGCTACCGCAGCCGCACCTTCATGCTGATGGTGTTCCAGTTCTTCCAGACCTTCGGCTTCTACGGCTTTGCCGCCTGGGTGCCGACCCTGATCGCGCAGCAGACCGGCATCAACGTCGGCGCCAGCCTGCTGTATTCCTTCATCATCGCCATCGCCAACCCGTTCGGTCCCCTGCTGGCGATGAGCTTCGCCGACCGGTTCGAGCGGAAATGGCAGCTGGTCGGCGCGGCCTGCTGCATCGCCATCTTCGGCGTGCTGTTCTCGTTCCAGAGCACCATGCCGCTCCTGATCCTGTTCGGCGTGCTGATCACGCTGTCGAACAACGTGCTGTCCTACTCGTTCCACGGCTACCAGACCGAGCTGTTTCCGGCCCGGGTGCGCGCCCGGGCGGTCGGCTTCACCTACTCGTTCAGCCGGATCAGTGCGGTGTTTGCCAGCTTCATCATCGGCTTCTTCCTGCAGACCGCGGGCACCAGGGGCGTGTTCGGCCTGATCGCGGTGGCGATGGTGCTGGTGGTGGTGTCGATCGGCGGCTGGGGACCGCGCACCCTCAACCGCGAACTCGAGGAAATCTCCCGATGAGAACCATGCAGGGCCTGCCCGGTTGAATGGCGGGCCAGCCATCGCATACGCCGCATGCAGCGCCGCGGCTGGGGGCCGCGGCGGATCCGTAGTACATCCCGCCGCGGGCAGGACCGCATCATCGCCGGTCCGGAGAATGCCGCAGCATGTCATCGGAAACCAAATCGGCGAACAGGCCCGCTGTCGCGGTCATGGACGGTCTGCCCGCGGAACGCCGGCGCTGGGCCGTGGCAGCGATCTTTACCGCGCTGGCGATGGCTTCGCTGGATACCGCGATCGCCAACATCGCGCTGCCGGCGATTGCCGCCGATCTCCATGTCAGCCCGGCCGACGTGGTCTGGGTGGTCAATGTCTACCAGATCGCGCTGGTGGCGACCTTGCTGCCGCTCGGCGCGCTCGGCGAAATCGTCGGCCACCAGCGCATCTATCTCGCCGGCCTGTTGCTGTTCACGCTGGCCTCGCTGGCCTGCGCCTGCGCCTGGTCGTTGCCGAGCCTGCTGGTGGCCCGCGCCCTGCAGGGGCTCGGCGCCAGCGGCATCATGAGCGTGAACACCGCGCTGGTCCGCTTCGTCTATCCGAGCCGCATGCTGGGGCGCGGCTTCGGCCACAACGCGCTGGTGGTCGCCGCCGCCTTCACGCTCGGGCCGACCATTGCCTCCGGCATCCTGGCGGTCGGACCCTGGCCCTGGCTGTTCGCCGTCAACATCCCGTTCGGAATAATCGCCATCGCGATCGGCATGAAGACCCTCCCGCACACGCCGCGGGCGGTACATGCCTTCGATTTTGTCGGCGCGCTGCTGGCAGCCTGCTGCCTCGGCCTTTTCATTGGCGGGATCGGCAGCGCGGCCCACAAGGCATCGCCGGGACTGGTCGTGGGCGAGCTCGCCGCCGCCCTGCTGCTGGGTTTCGTCTTGACCCGCCGTCATGCCGATCATCCGGCGCCGATGCTGCCGATCGACCTGTTCCGGCGGCCGGTGTTCGCGCTGTCGGCCGCCACCGCGGTGTGCTCGTTCGCGGTGCAGGGCCTGGCCTTCGTGTCGCTGCCGTTCTACTTCGAGGACATCCTGCAGCGCAGCCAGGTCGAGACCGGCTTTTTTCTGACGCCCTGGCCGCTGGTGGTGGCGATCATGGCGCCGATCGGCGGAAGGCTGTCCGACCGCTATCCCGCCGGCATTCTGGGCGGCATTGGACTGGCCCTGCTCGGCGTCGGAATGGTGCTGCTGGCGACGCTGCCCGCAGCCCCCGGGATCGCCAACATCGTCTGGCGCATGGCGCTGTGCGGATTCGGCTTCGGCTTCTTCCAGACCCCGAACATGAAGGCGCTGATGTCGAGCGCGCCGCCCGGCCGCAGCGGCAGCGCCAGCGGCATCGTGGCGACGGCGCGCCTGACCGGACAGACCACGGGTGCAGCGCTTGCCGCGCTGTGCTTCAGCCTCGCCGGCCGCGACGGCGCCACGGTCGCGCTGGCGCTCGGCGCCGGATTTGCCGCGGTCGGCACCGTGATGAGCTTCCTGCGCCTGACCGTGGCGCCGCCGCGCGGCGCATGATCACCGCGGTGCGCGGCGCGGATATGATCGCCGGCGCGCGAGGCTGCGGCCGTGATGCCGCAGCGACAAACCGCGGCACCCGGTTGACGGCAAAGGCATCATGATGAGGCGGCGGCATTTCATCAAGCTCGCGATCGGCTCGGCGTCGCTGTGGCCGGCAGTGTCCGGCGCCGACAGCTTTCCCTCGCGCCCCATCACGCTGATCGTGCCGTTCGCCGCCGGCGGCCCGACCGACGTGATCGCACGCCTGCTGGCGCAACGCATGACCGCGACCCTCGGCCAGAGCGTTGTGGTCGAGAACGTCACCGGCGCATCGGGCACCCTTGCCGGGTTGCGGCTGGCGCGTGCGGCGTCCGACGGCTACACCATCGGCATCGGCCACTGGGGCACGCATGTCCTCAACGGGGCGATCTACACCCTGCAATATGATCTGTTGCGCGATCTCGAACCGGTCGCGCTGGTGGCGAACGGCCCGCAGCTGATCATCGCCAGGCCGAATCTGCCGGCAGCGGATCTGACGCAACTGATCGGCTGGCTGAAGCAGAATCCGAACAAGGCCACCGCGGGGACCGCGGGGCCCGGTTCGGGAGCGCATGTCAGCGGCGTGTTCTTCCAGAAAATGACCGGCACCAGTTTCCTGTTCGTGCCCTATCGCGGCGCCGGTCCGGCGCTGAACGACCTGATGGCCGGCCAGATCGACCTGATGTTCGACCAGGCTTCCAATTCGCTGGCGCAGGTTCGGGCCGGAACGGTCAAGGCCTATGCCGTGACCGCGCCGTCCCGGCTGGCGGCGGCACCTGATATCCCGACCGTCGACGAGGCCGGACTGCCGGGACTCTACATCGCCTATTGGCACGGCATCTGGGCGCCGAAACTTACCCCGCCCGAAGCCATCGCCACCTTGAACGCCGCGGTCGTCGCAGCGCTGGCCGATCCCAAACTGGGGCAGCGCTTCCAGGAACTGGGCCAGGAAATTCCGCCCCGCGACCGGCAAACGCCGGCAGCGCTGGCGAGCCATCAGGCTGCCGAGATCGCCAAGTGGTGGCCGATGGTCAAGGCCGCCGGCATAAGGGCGGAATGACCCGCCCGGCCTCCTTGCAAGACAGTCAGGGCAACGGTCAGGAGAATTTTGGAATCATTTCGGCAAAGTTGTTGAAGCAGCCCAGCCGTTCGTCTTCTTCCTTGAAGTAGCGGCAGTCCATCACGCCCTTGGCCACCGGCGGCTTCGGCCTGGGTTTCGGCGCGATCACCGCGTCGTAGCAATCCAGCCGGCCCTTGGTGCCGTCGTCGATTTCGAGGCAGGCCTGCAGCTTGCCGGCAATCGATGTCGGTTTCGCGGTCGCGTGCGGCTTGACCTGGGCCAGCGGCTTGCCACCCACCGTGGGAGGATCGGCCGGCGGACTGCTCTGCGCGAAGGCCGCAGCCGAGCTCAAAACGGCAACAACGATAAGCATCATTCGCATGTCAAATCCGCCCTCAATCACGTCACGTGCAATCATTTCAGCTGACAACCGCCCGCGCGCGGACGGCGCCGTCTAGTACGCCTTCGGCCCAGTATCGACAAGCCCGAAATACGCTTCGCTGCGCCGCGTTTGGGGGGCGGCTGCGGACCGTTGGCGGCTCTTTCGACAAGGCTTTGAAAGCACTGACGCCCGGAGGCTCGCACCGCGCCGCGCCGCGCAACAACAAACCGTCATGCCCCGCCGTTACGGTCTCGCCCTCGGCGAGCCCGATGAGACGGGGTATCCAGTACGCCGCGGCGTTTCGATCGAAACACGAACGCCGGGGATGGCTGATCATCCGGTCATCCCCGATCGCGTCGGGACGGGCGCCGGATCATGACGGCCGAGGCTGGCGCGTCATCCCATGATTGATTCACTTGTCAAACAGCAAGGCCGCCGCGAGGAAAACCCTCCGCGGCCACCGCATCCCACCCCGTGTGCGTGACGTCCAAGAACGCCCGCGGTAGTTGGGATGTTATTGAACATACAGTGAACATGTTCGAGAGAAAAGTCAAGCGAATGTTGCGGCCAGATCGGTGGCGCAGACCTAAGCAGCTTGATTCCGCGACAGAAAATCTTTTGCCTGCGCAACAGGGATCGATCCCTGCGCGGCCGCTCGTTTTGCTCCGCCCCGCTGCTACGCCGCACGCCCGACCCCGAGAATCAAAATATCGAAAACAACCCCATGCAAAGTAGAATGGTACCACCGGCAGGGATGCTCCGCCGCGCTTCAACGCCGCAAATCCGACCCTGAGCGCCAAAATATCGAAAACAACCCCATGCAAAGTAGGATGGTGGCCCTACGGGCGCGGGTGGGGAGGCTGCTCGCCGGCGGTCCGCGTGGACTGCGTTTCGATCCCGCACCCGGTCAAATTCGGCCTGGGCGCGCTGCAGTTCGGGGCCGCAGGTCAGGACCAAGTCATACGGCGCGGCGAAGGGCTGCCGAAGCGACCGGCCGAGCGGGAGGTGATGGTGCACCCGACGCCGACAAGCGTCGTGGGAAGCTCCTCTCGGTCGTGACGAAGAAGCAGCCGCCCGGAACGAACGCGCGACGATCGTTCGGGATCAGGGATGGAATCGTCTTACCGGTTGGAGAGGTTGTGGCGGCGGATTACGCCTACCGGGCCGCGCGCGGCGCGGACCCGGCCGGCTCCAATCCGCCCTGGCCTGCGAGCTGTTCGTCAACCGCAGCCCAGGGATGGGTCGAGCGGTTGACCGTCGATTACCGTTTCAATTTTACCGATCTGAAGGAGCGTATTTTTACGGCTCCGCGCTACGCCGGTTCCCGCATTGGGCGAGCCATGTTTTTGCAAAGAATGGGTTCGCGGCTCGGGTCCATTTCGGACGCGGTCCAAATGGAGGTCCTTGGCGGCCTTTATGGCACGATGGTGCCTATTGTGTTCGCGGCGGCTTCCCAACTGGTCGCTGGAGCGATCATCGTATCGCAGACCGCCGACGTCGTGACGGGAGTTCTGACCGGCATCGGCGTGATCGTCGCATTGGTACGCGCGTGTGACGTTCTGGCCTTCCGGCGCCGCTTCGCCCGAAGGCCGGCGCTTGGCCGGGCCGAAGCCAATCGCTGCAGGCGACGTTACGCGATCGGAACAGGCACCACCGCCCTCTTGCTAGGCCTGTTCACGGCGCGCAGCCTGATGCTTCAAGACGCGATTTATTCGACGATGGCGATCGGTATCTCGTTTGGTTTCGGCGCCGGAATTGTTGCACGGCTGTCGTTGTTGCCATTCGTTGCGATTGCCGACCTGAGCGTGATGGCACTTCCTCCGATCGTTCTCGCCTTCGCGTCAATGGATGCGCCGCATTTCGGGTTGGGCATGCTGATGACGATCTATCTGATTGGCAGTTTCGAGATGGTTCGCCTGTCGTTCAACTCCACGATCGACCGGATCACGCTCAAGCAGCAGTTCGAGCAGCTCGCCCGCTTCGACCCGATGACGGGCGTCTTCAATCGCTCGGTATTGGCAATGGACCTGCCGGACATGATCGCCGACCGGGGAGATCGCACGGTCGCGATCCATGCGATCGATCTCGATCATTTCAAGGCTGCCAACGACAGGTTCGGCCATCCGGTCGGCGATGCCTTGCTCAAACAGGTCGCCGAGAGACTCACGTCGCTTGCCGGGCAGCACGATCGCGTCATTCGGATGGGAGGCGACGAATTCATTCTTGTTCAGGGGGCGACACGGTCGCACGAAGGGGCTGAACGGATGGCGCAACGGATTTTCGAGACGGTCAGTGCGCCCTATTGCATCGAGGGGCATGACATCGTGATCGGCGTCAGCATCGGGGTCGCCCTGTCGGGGGATGACGGCCAAACCACCGAAGCCATACTGTCCCGCTCCGACAAGGCGCTTTATCAGGCCAAAATCCATCGCGGTGGATATGTCTTCGCGCGCGACTTGCCGGTGGCTTGTGTGCTGGTTTCCGATGAAGCGACGGCGCGCCCGCGCGCGGCGTGACATCTCGCGAGGTCCGGATGGGTTGAGCGCTTCGCGAAACCCATCGCGGTTTTCCGCGTGGCAGGATGGGTTTCGCGGAGGGCTCAACCCATCCTGCGAGCTCTTCTCCACAAAGAAGAGTGGTTTGCTTCGCCGCATCCGCCTTCGCCCGAAGGCGGGCTTCGGCGGACAAGAGAGCTCCTCGCACTGCCGGCCAATCATGCGCCTCGGCCTGCACGACCCGCACGGCACGAGCCGCCGCGCCGCGCTACATGCCCCAGCGCAATGCCGCGGTATGCACCGGCGCGTCCCACAGCCGCCTGGTCTCTTCGTCGAGCATCGACAGCGTCACCGAGCAGCCGGCCATGTCCAGCGAGGTGACGAAATTGCCGACCAGCGAGCGCGCGATCAGGGTGCCGGCCGGTTCCAGCAATTGGCGGACCGCGTCGTACATCAGATAGAGTTCCGACAGCGGCGTGCCGCCAAAACCGTTGATCAGCAGGATGGCCTCGCCGCGGGCGCGGGCGCCGAGATCCGACGTGATGGCGTTGACCATTTCGGCCGCGATCTCGGCGGCCGGCTTGAGTTTGACGCGGCGGCGGCCGGGCTCGCCGTGAATGCCGACGCCGACTTCCATCTCGTCTTCGGCGATCTCGAAGGTCGGCTTGCCGGCCGCCGGCACCGTGCAGCTGGTCAGCGCGATCGCCGATCGAGCGGGTGGCGGCGTTGACGCGGTCGCCGAGCGCCTTCAGCGCGGCGAGGTCACGGCCCTCCTCGGCGGCGGCGCCGACGATCTTCTCCACGATCAGGGTGCCGGCGACGCCGCGCCTTCCGGTCGAGAAGGTCGAGGTCTCCACCGCGACGTCGTCATCGGTGATCACGGTGGCAATGGACTTTTCCGACATCTCGCGCGCCATCTCGAAATTCATGACGTCGCCTTCGTAATTCTTGACGATGAACAATACGCCGGCGCCGCTGTCGACGGCTTCGGCGGCAGCGAGTATCAAATCCGGCGTCGGCGAGGTGAAAACCTGGCCGGGACAGGCGGCGTCCAGCATGCCCTGGCCGACGAAGCCGGTGTGCAGCGGCTCATGGCCGGAGCCGCCGCCCGACAGCAGCGCCACCTTGCCGGGTTTGAGATGCCGGCGCTGCACGAACGGCGCCTGCTCGCCCTCGCGCACGATGTCGGCATGCGCCGCGCAGAATCCGGCCAGGCTTTCGTTCAAGAAATTTTCGACGTCGTTGATCAGCTTCTTCATGCAGACCTCCCCGGTTGGCATCGCTTTTTCAGCTGTCTTCGATCAGCCTTGCGATCTTCTCGGCGAACTCGCTGAGCAGCGAGTCCAGCTTGTGGTTCTTCTGATCGGATCCGAGATCCGGCAGCATCAGGGTCAGCCGCCGGCCGCGCTCGCGTTCCTTCAGCAGCAACAGCCGCCGCGGATGGGCGCGGTGATAGGCTTCCAGGAAGCGGTCGCGTTCCGGCACCGAGAAATGGCAGGTCTGGATGATGGGCTGCACATGCTGCGCCGGGATCGGGGTCTGGTAGGCCGGGTTGGCGATCTGGGTGATGAAGCTGCGGTTCTTGCCGAGCGCCTCGGCCAGGCGCTGGCGCATGCCGGACGGCCGCCGGTCGAGCACGTCGCGAAGGATCGCCTTGTAGGCGGCGATCAGATCCTGCGCACCGGCCGGGGTTTCCTGCGTGCTCATGCTTTGGGGCCGGAATAGCGTGAGATCGCGGCCTTGACCGGCCGCAACGCTCCCGGCGCGACCGACAGCACGCGCAGGCCCTGGTCGAGCAAGGCAGCGACCTGGCCGGGATCGCCGGCAAGATCGCCGCACAGGCTGGCTTCGCGACCGGATTTGGTCGGCATGCTTCGACGACATGGCCGATCAGCTGGAACACCGCGCGGGATGGACGCGCCAGCTCGGCGAGCTGCGGCTCGTCGCGGCTCGCGGCGGCGACATACTGGATCAAATCGTTGCTGCCGATCGAAAAGAAATCGGCGTTGAAATCCTCGATGGTCAATGCCGCCGCCGGCACCTCGACCATCATGCCGAGCGGCGGCATCTGCGCGTCCTGGCCGGCGCGGCGCAAATCGTCGATGGCCTCTCCCAGCAGGGCGCGGCATTGATCGAGTTCCTCGGGCACCGTCACCATCGGGATCATCACCTTGAGGTTGCCCGCGACCGCGGCGCGGGCCAGCGCCCGCAATTGCGCGCCGAACACGTCGCGATGCCGCAGCGACAGCCGCACGCCGCGGACGCCGAGGAACGGGTTGAGGTCGCCTTCCGGCGTCAGGCCGGCAATCGGCTTGTCGCCGCCCGCATCCAGGGTGCGGATGGTCACCGGCCGGCCGGCCGCCCATTGCAGCATGCGGCGGTAGATCTGGTATTGCTCTTCCTCGGTCGGCAGGTCGGTCGCGGCCCTGGAACAGGAACTCGGTCCGCATCAGGCCGATGCCGTCGGTCTCCGCCGGATCGAGGCCGCCGAGTTCGGCAAGGCCGGTGACATTGATCATGACCCGGACCGGTTCGCCGCGCGCGGTCGAGGCCGGCCCGGTGAAGGACGCCAGCGCCTTTCGAAGCTCGGCCTGCTCGGCGCGGCGCCTGGCATAGTCGGCGCGCAGCGCGGAATCGGGATCGACGATCAGAATGCCGCTGTCGCCGTCGAGCATCGCCTGTGCGCCGGCTTCGAGGCGGTCGATGTCGACGCCGACGATCATCGGCACCCCGCGCGAGCGGGCGAGAATCGCGACATGGCTGCTCGGGCTGCCGCGGCGCAGCACCAGCCCGCCGTCGCGCCAGTCGGTGGCGAGAAAGGTCGAGGGCGGCATGTCGTCGGCCGCGACCACCGCGCCGGCCGGCACCCTTTGTTCGGCTTCGCCGGCCAGGTGCCGCAGCACGCGGTCGCGCAGGTCGCGCAGGTCGGAGGCGCGGGCGCGAAAATAGCTGTCCTCGGCCTCTTCATAGGATGCGATTTCCCCATCCATCGCCGCATGCCAGGCCAGATGCGCGGCCTCGCCGCCGGCGATCCGCGCCAGCGCGGGGGCCGCAAGATTATCGTCTTCGAGCAGGGCAATCTGGAACGACAGGATCGCCTCGGCTTCGGCATCCGCGACTTCGCCGGCAAGCACGGCGAGATCCGCCTGCGAGGCGGCCAGCGCATCGGCCAGGGCCTGATGTTCCTCCGCCGCGGAACGGCTCTCGCGGGCAAGCGGCCTGACGGGAGCCAGACGCACGAACGGTCCGAGCGCCAATCCGGGGGCGGCGGGCCGCCCCTCGATGCGACCGGCCGCGCGAAGCGTTCTATCGTCCATCCTGGAAATCCTCGTCGACCAGGGTCACCAGCGCATCCAGCGCGGCCCTGGCATCGGCGCCCTCGGCGCGAAAATAGATCGTCGAATCCTTCGGCGCCCGGGTCGCCATCACCTTGACGATGCTCTTGGCGTCGATCCAGGGACCGTCCGGCGACAGGCCGAGATCGATCCGCGACTTCAAAGTTCTTTGCAAGCTTTGTGAGTTTGACCGAGGGGCGGGCATGCAATCCGACCTCATGCCGCATCAGCACCGATGCCCGAAGCTTGTCCATCGCGCGGCCTCAGACCGGTGTCAGTTCTTCGGCGGTGCGGCGCACCGCCTCCAGCGTGGCGCCCGAAGCCGCCTCGGTCGCCGCCATCACCGCGCCCTCGACGACCGGGGCGTTGCAGACCACCACCCGGCCGCGGCGCGATTCCGGCAGCATCTCGATCGCCATCTCGCTGTTGGTTTCGGCGCCGCCGAGGTCGACCAGGATCGCCACCCCGCGTTCCGACCACGCCTGGTCGATCGCCTTCATGATCGCCTCGACGCTGGTGCCGAGCCCGCCGTCCGGATCGCCGCCGCACCAGCCCAGCGGCACCTCGCGGCCGACCATCTGCTCGACCATCAGCGCGGTGCCCCGGGCCACGTCCGCCGAGTGGGACACGATGACAATTCCAACATTCTCGCTCATGCCAGGTCTTTCACTTCACGGTCTTTCACTTCACGGTCTTTCACTTCACGGTCTTTCACTACAAGGTCTTTCACTACAGAGTCCTTCACTACAAGGTCTTTCAAGTCTTTCATTGCAAAGCCTTCCATCGCATCCACGACCGCCTCGACGATCAGGGCCGAGGATCGCGCGCCGGGATCCATGTGACCGATGCTGCGCTCGCCCAGAAACGAGGCGCGGCCGCGAATCGCCCGCATCGGGATGGTATCCTGCGCCGCCGCGCTGGCCGCGGCCTTCAGCCGTGCGCCGAGCTCAGCCCCGCCTTCGCGCAACACGCCGAGCACCGGAAACAGCACGTCGAGCATGGTCTTCTGGCCGACATCGGATTTTCCGCGCGCCTTGACGGCGTCGAGCGCCGCGGCAAACGCCTCCGCGGCCTGCTCGCGCGTCACCTCGTCGGCCAGCGACTTGCCGAGCGCCATGAACAAGGTGCCGTAGAGCGGGCCGGAGGCGCCACCGACCTTCATGACCAAAGTGGTGCCGACGCCCTTCAGGCACTGGCCAAACTCCCGGCCGGAGAGCTCGTCGGCGGCCGCCAGCACCGCCTCGAAACCGCGCCGCATGTTGCTGCCGTGATCGCCGTCGCCGATGGCGCGGTCGAGGTCGGTCAGTTCGTCGGCGCTGGCAATGACCCGCTGCGCCACGGTTTCAATCAGCCGCTTGCGGGCCCCTTGATCGATCATCATGCGCGCTCCCGCACTCCATGGACTTCGACCCGGTTGCCGGCCTGGTCGAAATAAAGCGGCTCGGAAAATTCCAGCGAGACCTCGTCGCCAGCCTTGAGTTCCTGCGCGGGGTCGGCGAGCGTCACCAGCGAATGGGTGGCGAGCCTGAGATGAACGTGGTTCTGGTCGCCGAGATGCTCGACCCAATGCACCCGGGCCAGCGGCGCGTCGGGTGGAATATCCTGCCGATCCGCCGGCGCCGAGATCCTGATGTGCTCGGTGCGCAGGCCCACGGTGCGCGCCTGCGGGGGCAAGCCGGCGCCGCCCAGGAGCTCGGCGGGAATGAGGTTGATGGCGGGGGTGCCGAGCCGGCTCGCGACATAGGCGCTGTTCGGCTGCTCGTAGATCTCGCGCGGCGTGCCGAGCTGAATCAGCACGCCGTCGTTCATCACGCCGATGCGATCCGCCATGGTCATCGCCTCGACCTGGTCGTGCGTCACATAGAGGATGGTGGTTCCCAGTTCGCGCTGGATCCGCTTGAGCTCGAGGCGCAGTTCGGCGCGCAGCTTGGCGTCGAGCGAGGACAGCGGCTCGTCCATCAGATAGACCGCGGGTTCGCGCACCAGCGCCCGGCCGATCGCGACCCGCTGCATTTCGCCGCCCGAAAGCGCGGTGGCGCGGTTGCCGAGCTTTTGTTCGATATGCAGCAGTTCGGCGACCTGCTGGACGCGGCGGCGAATGGTGTTCTCGTCCATGCGCCGCGCCGGCGAGCGCAGCGGGAACGCCAGATTGTCGTAGACCGTCAGATGCGGATACAGCGAATATTGCTGGAACACGAAGGCGACGTCGCGTTCGGCCGGCACCGCGCCGGTGACCACGCGGCCCTCGATCACGATGTCGCCGCGGTCGGGCCGCTCCAGCCCGGCGATCAGCCGCAAGGTGGTGGTCTTTCCAGCACCGGTGGGGCCCAGCAGCACGACAAACTCGCCGTCGGCGATGGCGAGCGAAAGACCGCGCACGGCCTCCACCGCGCCGAAACTCTTGCTGACGTTCCTCAGCGCGACCTCAGCCATGGGCGCCTCCTTCGTACAGCGACGAACGCAGCGCCGCTCCGCTGGAAGCGTCGAACAGCGACAGCCGGTCCGGCCGCAGCGCGAGACCAACGGTTTCACCGACCCGCACCGTCTGGCTCGACGGCAATCGCGCCTTGAGCCGGCCGTTGGCGGTGGTGACGGTGACGATCTGGGTGGTGCCGAGATATTCGGCGCCGATCACCCGGCCGCGAAGCCGCGAGGCTTCGGCGAACGACACATTCTCCGGCCGCACGCCGAGCGCAAAACTTCCCTCCGCGCGGTCCTCGAACAGCTCCGGCATCGCCACCGGCACGCCGTCGACCTCGATGCTGCGATCGCCGCGCCGCAGTGCTGCCTGCACGCCGAGAAAGCTCATCGGCGGCGCGCCGATGAAGTCGGCCACGAACATCGAGCGCGGCCGGTCGTAGATCTCCTGCGGGGTGCCGATCTGCTCGACGCGGCCCTGGTTCATGATGGCGATGCGGTCCGCCATCGCCATCGCCTCGAGCTGGTCGTGGGTGATGTAGACCGTGGTGGCATCGATGCGGTCGTGCAGCTCGCGCAACTCGCCGCACATCAACCGGCGAAACTCCGAATCCAGCGCGCCGAGCGGCTCGTCCATCAGGAAGGCCTTGGGCCGGCGCACGATGGCGCGGCCCAGCGCCACGCGCTGGCGGTCGCCGCCGGACAGCCCGCCGACCCGGCGATCGAGCAGATGATCGATCCGCAGCAGCCTGGCGGTTTCCTCGACGCTGCGCCGGATCTCGGCGCGCGGAACATTCTGGCATTTCAAGGGAAAGCCGATGTTCTGGCGCACGTTCATATGCGGATAGAGCGCAAACAGCTGGAACACGAAGGCAATGTCGCGCGCCGACGCCGGCAGCGCGGTGACGTCCTCGCCGTCGAGCAGGATGCGGCCCGCGGTCGGCAGTTCGAGGCCAGCGGTCATGCGCAGCGTCGTGGTCTTGCCGCAGCCGGAGGGGCCGAGGATGACGAAGAACGCGCCGTGATCGACCGTGAAGCTGACGCCCTTGACGGCGGCAAAGCCTCCGAAGCTCTTGGCGACGCTCTCGACCCTGATCTCTGCCATGGCGCTAGTTCCTTAAAAAACCATCGTCATTCCGGGGCGCGCGAAGCGCGGCACCAGCGAGCCCGCAATCCATAACCACCGCAGGGGCTATGGTTTCCGGGCCTGCACTCCGCCCGGCTATCGCCGGCCGAAGCGCATCCCGGAATGACAGACGATGGATCGGTTTCATCAATCGCTCCGCTAGTCCGGAAAATGGCTGACGATCACGAAGCCGAGCGTGCCGGCCAGGATCGTGACAAAGGAATAGCTGTAGAGATCGAGCGAGAGCGGCTGCATCAGCATCACCACGCCGAGGCCGATCAGGGCCATGGCGATGATCTCGCTGGAACCGCGGCGCAGCCAGCGCGGCCATCTCGAACCGGAACGATCGAGCCCCGTGGTCATTTGCGCACCGCCCCGAAGGTGATGCCGCGCAAGAGATGGCGGCGCAGCAGGATGGTGAAACACAGGATAGGGATGAAAAACAGCGTGGTCGCCGCCGCCACCGCGGGCCAGTCCTGGCCGCCCTCGCCGATGATGAAGGGGATGAAGGGCGGCATGGTCTGGGCATCGCCGCTGGTGAGCAGCACCGCGAAGGCATATTCGTTCCAGGCGAAGATCAGGCAGAAGATCGCGGTCGCGGCAATGCCGGTGGTGGCCTGCGGCAGCACCACCTTGAAGAAGGCCTGCAGCCGGCTGTAGCCGTCGACCATCGCGGCCTCCTCGTATTCGCGCGGGATCTCGTCCATGAATCCCTTCAACAGCCACACCGCCAGCGAGACGTTGACCGCGGTGTAGAGCAGGATCATGCCGAGCTTGGTGTCGGTGAGCCCGAGATAGCGGAACATCAGATAGATCGGGATCGCCACCGCGATCGGCGGCATCATCCGCGTCGACAGGATGAAGAACAGCAGGTCGTCGGCAAGCGGCACCCGGAACCGCGAAAACGCATAGGCGGCGATGGTGCCGAAGCACACCGCCAGGAAGGTCGAGCCGAAGCCGATCACGATCGAGTTGACGAAGCGCGGCACCACCTTGGAGGGCCCGGCGATCACCATGTTGCGCGAGCGCACCAGGCGCTCGTACCAGGTCTGCGGCGGCGGCAGGCTGGCGAGGAATTCAGGGGTCTGCCGCGAGCGGGTGGTAAACAGGTTGACGTAGCCCTCGACCGAGGGCTGGAACAATATCTTGGGCGGATAGGCGATCGAATCCGGCGGGGTCTTGAACCCGGTCAGCAAGATCCACAGCAGCGGCAGGATGGCGATCACGGCATAGGCCACCACGATGAACGAAGCGAACAGCTTCGACGATGGCGAGGGCTCGGCGACCGAATGGGCTGATACGGGGCCGCTCATCGCTGCTTCACCCGATTGAGGGCCTTGACGTAGATATTGGCGGCGCCGAACACGGTGACGAAGAGAATGATGGCGAGCGCCGAGGAATAGCCGGTACGCCATTTTTCGAAGGCCTCGCGCTTCAGGGTGATCGAGGCGAGTTCGGTGGTCGAGCCCGGTCCGCCCGAGGTCAGGAGGTTTACCATGTCGAACATCTTGAAATTTTCGATGGCCCGAAACAGGATCGCCAGCATCAGGAACGGCATCACCATTGGCAGCGTGATCGACCAGAACTGCCGCAACGGCGAGGCGCGATCGACCTCGGCGGCTTCATAGATGTAATCGGGGATCGAACGCAGCCCGGCGAGGCAGATCAGCATCACATAGGGCGTCCACATCCAGGTATCGACCAGGATGATGGACCACGGCGCCAGCCGCACGTCGCCGATCATCTGGAACGAACTCGGATCGATTCCCGTCAACAGCGCGATCGCGTTGTTGAACAGCCCGATCTGCGGCTGCATCAGGAAGGTCCAGAAGTTGCCGACCACGGCCGGCGACAGCATCATCGGCAACAGGATGATGGTGGTCCAGAAACTGTGGCCGCGAAAGCGGCGGTTGATCAGCAGCGCCAGCCCGAACCCCAGCAGCAATTCGAGCACGATCGACCACAGCACGAAATGCGCGGTGGCCTGCATGGCGTACCAGATGTCGGAGTCGGTCAATATGTCACGGTAATTGTCGAGGCCGATGTAGGCGATCGGCGCATTGGGACGGTTGGCCCGATAATTGGTGAACGACAGCTGGATGGTCCACAGCAGCGGAAAGATGTTGACCGCCAGCAGCAGCAGCACCGACGGCGTGATGAACAGCCAGGCGATCGCCCGGTCGGACATCCCTCCCAGTCGCAAGGCCAGTCGGCGCGGCGTCCGGGCAACGGCCCGCTCGGCGAGAGTGCTCATGTCGGTCCTGCGGTTCACGGATCGGGTCAGCCAGCGTCATTCCGGGGCGGGAGTGACGCGCGAAGCGCGGCGCGAGCGAGCCCGGAATCCATAACCGCTGCAGGTATCATGGATTCCGGGCCTGTGCTCCAGCCGGCTGTCGCCGGCCAGAGCGCATCCCGGAATGACAAAGGATGGATCAATCCCGTGGCAATCGGTTTCATGGAAATCGCCGCACTAGATCTTGCCCTCTTCCTTGAACACCTTCTGCCAATCCTTGACCAGCAGATCGAGCGCTTCCTGCGCCGTTCCCTTGTCGGCCACCACATAGTCGTGGACGCGTTTCTGCATGTCGAGCAGCAGTTCCGCGTAGGAGGGCTCGGCCCAGAAGTCCTTGACGATACCCATCGAGGTCAGGAAGTCGGCGGCGAACGGCGCGCTCTTCGGGAAGCTCGGATCGTTCAGCACCGCCTTGAGGCAGGAATAGCCGCCCAGCGCCCACCACTTCTTCTGCACGTCGGGCTGCGCGAACCACTTGATGTAGGCCAGCGCGTCGTCGCGGTGATCGGAGTAGGCCACCACCGAGATGCCCTGCCCGCCGAGCTGGGTGAAGTGATACTTCTCCTTCGGATTGACGAAGAAGCCGATCTTGTCGCCGCCGACATTGGGATCCTTGTAGAGGCCGGGGAAGAACGCGAAGAAGTTCATCTGCATCGCGACCTGGCCGGACTTGAAGGCGTCGAGGCCTTCCGACATGTAGGCATTGCTCATGCCCGGCGCGGTGCAGCACTTGTAGAGCGACTTGTAGAATTCCAGTCCCTTGACCGCCTCGGGCGAATTGACGAAGCCTTCCATGTGGTAGGGCTTCTTCGGGTCGTCATACTGGAAGCCCCAGTCATACAGCGCGTTGGTCACGCCCATGGTGATGCCCTCCGAGCCGCGCTCGGTGTAGATATAGGCGCCATAGACCTTCTTGCCGTCGATCTCCCGGCCCTGGAAAAACTCGGCAATCTCCTTGAGTTCATCCCAGGTTTGCGGCGGCGCAAGGTCGCGGCCGAATTTCTTCTTGTATTCGGCCTGCAGTTCGGGCCGCGCGAACCAGTCCTTGCGATAGGTCCAGCCGATCGCATCGCCCATCGCCGGCAGCGCCCAGTAGTTCGGGGTATTCTTCGGCCATTCGGAATAGCCGACCACCGTCGCCGGCATGAAATCGTCCATCGAGATTCCTTCCTTGGCGAAGAAATCGTTGAGCTTGACGTACTGGCCGTTCTCGGCGGCGCCGCCGATCCACTGGCTGTCGCCGATGATGACGTCGCAGAGCTTGCCCTTGGAATTGAGTTCGTTGAGGAAGCGGTCGGCATAGCTCGTCCACGGCACGAACTCGTATTTCATTTCAATGCCGGTCTTGGCGGTAAAGTCCTTGGAAAGCTCCACCAGCGCGTTGGCCGGATCCCACGCCGCCCAGCACAACGTCAACTGCTTGGCCTGGGCAACCCCCTGACCGCCGAGACACGAGGCGAAAACAACCGCGGCCGCCCCCAATGCACGCATCTTCTGGATCATCACAACCTCCCTGTTGTCGCAGGCGATTGCCTGCTGGTACTGCCGTCAACACTTCGCCGTTCGGCGGAGTAAAGCGCAGACTTCCGGCCCGCCGCGAAACGCAGCGGCGGGAATGACGTTTAGTATTATTGTTAAGCTGGAGATTTTCACTAAACAAATTTCGAGTCAATGGGCGCTGGATTTCTTTTCAGAAATGGCAGTTATTGCTGCACTGCAACCGTTATGCGGGTTGGATTTGGCCGATCGTCGCGCAATGCCGGCAATCCTATTTTGTTTAGTGAATTCAAACTGAATGAGCCGTTTCCAGCCACGCGGGGGGCGGATTCTTCATCTCGCTTGCGCGCGGGGATAGGTGAAGAGGATCCCGATATATCCGCACAGACCGGCGCAATTGCCACGGCTGCGGCGCCTCTCTAAGCTGCGCGCGCCTTCAGCAAGCTTTTGGCCCGACGCATGATCAGATGGTTCGCCGCCGTTGCCATGACCCTGTGCTGCGGATCTGACCTGATGTCGGCGCAACAGACCGCCGCGACGCCGCGGATCGGATTGCTGCTCGCGGGCTCCGCGGCGAGCGCGGCCGAGCTTGCCGCGTTTCGAAAAGGCCTGTCGGAGAATCGCATCGATCCCGACCGGGACGTCGAACTGCGGGTGCGGGATTCCTTGCCGAGCGGCAGCAGCGACGACGAGGCGAAGGCGTTGACGCCCGCCTCCGTTCTGGTCGGATCGAGCCTGCGCGAGGTGCAGACCCTGCGGCGCCTCGCGCCCAGCACGCCGATCGTGATGGTCGCCGTGGGAGATCCGGTCGGCGCCGGACTGGCAGAAAGCATGGAAAGGCCGGGCGGGCGGGTGACCGGGTTGTCGGATTTTCGGGCCGACTACGCCGAGATCCGATTGTCGCTGTTGAGCGATCTGCTGCCCGGCCGCCACCGGTTTGGCTTTCTCCACAATCCGGATGCGCCGACGGCGAAACTGACCCGGCAGGCCGCCCTGCGTCGCGGCATTGATCTGGTGCCGCTCGCGGCACGTACGCCCGCCGAGATCGACGCGGTACTGGCCGCGGCCAACCATTCCCCGATGGATGCCATCCTGGTGGTGCCATTCCCCGCGAGCTTTGAACGGCGTCATTCCATCGGTGAATGGGCGAGCGACCGCAACTTGCCGATCATGTTCGGTTACGCCGAATTCATGGATCTGCCCGACCAAATCGGCGCCGTCGCCTCCTACGGCACCGATCTGCTCGAACTCTATCGCCGCGCGGCGGGCTATGCCGCTGCGATCTTGCGTGGCGCCGAGGCTGCCGAACTCGCCATTCAGCGCCCCGAAAAGGGCAATCTCGTCGTCAACCTGCGCGTGGCGCGAAGATTGGGCATCAGCATTCCCGACTCCGTCATTCGGCAGGCCGATCTGGTAATGCGCTGAGCCGGCACCGACCGCGACGGCCGATGCGGCAAATGCGGCTGAACTATGATCCCGCCGGCGCGCAGCCTGCGTCGATTTGGCCTTGTCGATTCCGATTGCAGGACCGGTCGGGACGCCCGATCGTTGGACGGATCATGTTACAGCGTATTATAGGATGAACGAGGATCAAATTCGCCTGTCATGAGTTTTTCAAGCCCGTTCATTCGTCGGCCTGTGGCCACCACGCTGCTGACGTTCGGGCTGGTCGCCGCCGGCATCATCGCCTTCTTCAAGCTGCCGGTCTCGCCGCTGCCGGATGTCGATATCCCGACCATTTCGGTGCAGGCGACATTGCCGGGCGCGAGCCCCGAGGACGTCGCGAGCACGGTTGCCAGCCCGCTGGAGCGCCACCTCGGCCAGATCGCCGATGTCACCGAAATGACGTCGACGAGTTCGCTCGGCTCGGCACGCGTCAATCTGCAGTTCGGCATCAGCCGCAACATCAACGGCGCGGCGCGCGACGTCCAGGCGGCGATCAACGCCTCGCGCGCCGACCTGCCGACCGCGCTGCGCAGCAATCCCACCTACCGCAAGTTCAACCCCGCCTCGGCACCGATCCTGATCTACACGCTGACCTCGGATACGCTGACTCCCGCTGAACTTTACGACGCCGCCTCGACCGTGCTGGCGCAGAAGCTGTCGCAGGTCGACGGCGTCGGCGAGGTCAGCGTCAGCGGCGGATCGCTGCCGGCGGTGCGGGTCGAGCTCGCGCCGCAGGCGCTATACAAATACGGCATCGGCCTGGAAGACGTCCGCGCCGCGCTCGCCAGCGCCAATGCCCACAGTCCGAAGGGCGGCATCGACGTCCAGGGCCAGCGCTACCAGGTCTATTCCAACGACCAGGCCGTCAAGGCGGCCGACTACAAGCCGCTGGTGGTGGCCTATCGCAACGGCGCGCCGGTGCGCCTGACCGACGTCGGAGAGGTGCTGGATTCGGTGGAGAACCTGCGCAATCTCGGCCTGTCCAACGGCAAGCTGGCGGTCATGATGATCGTGTACCGGCAGCCCGGCGCCAACATCATCGGCATGGTCGACCGCGTCAAGCTGCTGATGCCGCATCTGCGGGCCTCGGTGTCGCCGGCGATCGACGTCAATCTCGCGGTCGACCGCTCGACCACGATCCGGGTCTCGCTGCGGGACGTCGAGATCACGCTGGTCATTGCCGTGGTCCTGGTGATCCTGGTGGTGTTCGCGTTCCTGCGCAATGTGCGGGCGACGCTGGTGCCGGTGGTGGCGGTGTCGGTGTCGCTGGTCGGTACCTTCGCGGCGATGTATCTGCTCGGATACAGCCTCAACATCTTTTCGCTGATGGCGCTCACGGTCGCGACCGGATTCGTGGTCGACGACGCCATCGTGGTGCTGGAAAACATTTCGCGCCACCTCGATGCCGGAAAGTCGGCGCTCCAGGCCGCGCTGCTGGGGTCGAAGGAGGTAGGCTTCACGGTGCTGTCGATGAGCGTGTCGCTGACCGCGGTGTTTGTCCCGATCCTGCTGATGGGCGGCCTGGTCGGCCGGCTGTTCCGCGAATTCGCGGTGACCATCGCCGTTGCCATCGCGATCTCGCTGGTGGTGTCGCTGACGACGACGCCGATGATGTGCGCCACGCTGCTGCGCGCGGAGCGCGGCCGGCCGCACGGGCGGCTCTACCATGCCAGCGAGCGCTGCTTCGAGGCAGTGCTGAACTTCTATTCCCGGACCCTCACCGTCGCCTTGCGCCACCCGCGCTCGGTGATGCTGATCCTGCTCGCGGTGCTCGGCCTGAATTTCTATCTCTACGGGGTGGTTCCGAAGGGCTTCGTTCCGCAACAGGACACCGGGCTGCTGGTCGGATCGATCCAGGCCGATCAAAGCATCTCGTTTCAGTTGATGCAGCGCAAGCTCACGCAGTTCGTCGACATCGTCAAGGACGACGCGGCGGTCGACACCGCCGTCGGCTTTACCGGCGGCGGCCAGGGACCGGGCGGCGGCTCGACCAATTCGGGCACCGTATTCGTATCGCTCAAGCCGCTGCGCGACCGCAAGCTGTCAGCCGATCAGGTGATCGAGCGGCTGAGGGGCGAACTCGCCGCGGTGCCCGGCGCCACGCTGTTCCTGCAGGCGATCGGCGATCTCGGACCGGGCGGCCGCTCCAGCAACGCGCAATATCAGTACACACTGCAGGGAACGTCGTTCGACGAGCTGAACGAATGGACCCCGAAGATCGTCGCGGCGCTGCAGGCGGTACCCACGCTTGCCGACGTCAGCGGCGACCAGCAGAACAAGGGCCTGCAGGCCAACATGATTGTCGACCGCGATACCGTCTCGCGGCTCGGGCTCACGGTCAGCCAGATCGACAACACGCTGTACGACGCCTTCGGTCAGCGCCAGGTCTCGACCATCTATGTGGCGCGCAACCAGTACCACGTGATCATGGAGGTGGCGCCGGAATATTGGCAGAATCCGCAGACGCTGAAGGACGTCTTTGTCAGCACTTCGGGCGGCCCGGCCAGCGGTTCGCAAACCACCAATGCCGTGCCCGGGACCGTGGTGTCGTCGACCCAGGCGAGCTCGCTCAATTCGATCGCCGCCAGCGCGGTCCGCAACCTCGCGACCAACTCGATCGGCGCCACCGGCAAAGGCGCCTCGTCGAGCGGGACCGCGGTCAGCACCAGCCAGGAGACCATGATTCCGCTGTCGAGCCTCGCCCGGTTCGGACAGGGCCAGACCTCGCTGGTCGTCAACCACCAGGGCGGCCTGATCGCCAATACCATCTCGTTCAATCTTCCGCCCGGCGTCTCGCTGAGCACGGCGGTCACGACCATCGAGGCGACCATGACCAGGATCGGAGTGCCGGGCACCATCATCGGCTCGTTCGAGGGCACCGCGAAGATCTTTCTGGAATCGCTGCGCAGCGAGCCGTATCTCGTGCTGGCGGCGTTCGCGACCATCTACATCTCGCTCGGCATGCTCTATGAAAGCTTCGTCCATCCGCTGACGATCCTGTCCACGCTGCCCTCGGCCGGCGTCGGCGCGATCCTGGCCCTGATGCTGTTTCACACCCAGTTCGACATCATCGCGATGATCGGGGTGATCCTGCTGATCGGCATCGTCAAGAAGAACGCCATCATGATGATCGATTTCGCGCTCGACTCCGAACGCATGCGCGGCCTGTCGCCGGCCGACGCGATCTTCGAGGCCTGCCTGCTGCGCTTTCGGCCGATCATGATGACCACGATGGCGTCGCTGCTCGGCGCGGTGCCGCTCTTGATCGGGATGGGCGAGGGCAGCGAGTTCCGCCAGCCGCTCGGCATCGCGATCGTCGGCGGACTGGCGCTGAGCCAGATCCTGACCCTGTACACCACGCCGGTGGTCTATCTGTACCTCGATCGTTTCCGGCACTGGAGCGGACGAAAGTGGCGCGGCCGGTCGTCGCCCGGGCCGCATCACGAACCACGGGCTACTTCGTGACCTCTCCCCGCTTGCGGCCGCAAGCGGGGAGAGGCGAAACGTCCGCGCCCAAATCGTTGCGGTTTTGCGTGGTATTTCAAACGAGTCGGCCCTGGAACGCAGGGATCCCCGCGATGAGCGCAATTGCGCCCATCGCGGCGGCGCGGACTCGCGTTTTGGCACCGGGGCAGAAGCCTTTTTTCGCTTTTGAGGCCAGCGGTGATGAATCCCTGCGTTCGCAGGGACGACCCGCTGAGTTTTCGTGCGAGGCCATCATCGCATGAGTCTGCGGTTCAATTCAGTGATAGGCGATAGCCCTGCCGCTTGCGCGGAGCGGCGAACAAGGCACCGGAGCCTGTCGCTGCCTTCAGGCCAACGGCTCCAGCTCGGCGAGCAGAGGCGCCAGCAGCGATCCGTAACGGTGCCGCCGTCCCACCGAACTGGCATAGATCGGCTGCCGCACCTGGGCGGCGCTTGAGGTCCGCACCACGCGCTTGGTGCGATGGAAGTCGAGACAGCTCGGATCCCACGGCAGGCCGCAATGGGCGACCACCCGCCGCGCCACGCTCTCGAGATCCGCGACGGTTTCCTCGTAGCTGACGTCGAGGATGCGGCCCTGCGGCAGCACGCGGTGCCAATGCGCCATCAACGCCCGGTAGTGCCGATAATAGCGCCCGAGTTCGGCAAGGTCATAGGTCTGGAAATTGCCTTCCGTGAACAGCTTGGAAAAGCAGGAGATGCAGGTATCGACCGGATCGCGCACGGTGTGGATGATGGTGGCGTGGGGCAGCGCAAGATGGATGAGGCCTGCGAAGACGAAATTGTTCGGCATCTTGTCGGTGACATGGGGCGCCGGTCCCAATAGCCCGATCCCGGCAAGGTAGCGCCTGCCAAGTTCGCCGAAATGCCGGTCCGACATCTGCAGCGCGATCTCGGGATAGAACGACGTTGCGCCCATTCCGGAACGGACCTCGCCGATCACGCGCTCGAACCAGGTCAGCTCTCCGGCGCCAAGCACCCCGGGGTGACTGGCCAGGATCTGCTCGACCAGGGTGGTGCCCGATCGCGGCATGCCCAGGATGAAGATCGGCTTGGCCGACGCCTCGCCTGCGCCCGCCGCCGCGCGCATGAACTCGGTCGTAAACACCTGTTGCGCGCGGTCCATGTCGCCGAGCACCGAGGCCTCGTCATAGTCGATGCGCCCGCGCTTCAGCTTGTTGCCGGTCAGCAGGCTGCGGAATTCATCTTCGATCCGGCCGATGTCCGCATGGGCCTTGGCCAGCGCAAAGTGCAAGTCGATCCGCTTTTCGACCGGCAACGCAGCCTCGTCCTCGGACAGCCGCTGCAGGGCGGCCAGATAGGGATCGCCGGCGGTATATTTCCTGACTTCGCCGAGCTGACGGAAATGCAGCGGCTCCCGCGGCGCCCCGGTGACGGCGAGTTCGGCTTCCTCGCGGGCTTCCGTCAGCCGCCCGAGCTCCATCAGCACCACCCCGAGATTGTGATGGCCGCCGGCCATGGTCGGATTGAGAGCGATCGCCCGTCGGGTCGCGGATTCCGCCTCCTCCAGCCTGCCCAGCTTGATCAGGACATTTCCGAGATTGAAATGGGCTTCGGCATGATCCGGGTTGAGCGCCACCGCGCGCCGCACCACCGGCTCGGCCTCGTCCAGCCTGCCGAGATCGACCAGCAGTTTTGCCAGGCTGCACAATGCCGCGATATTGTCCGGCTTGAGTTCGAGCGCCCGCCGGATCATGGTCTCCGCCACGGCCAGACTGCCGAGCGCGACGTGGACATTGCCGAGATTGCAATAGGCTTCGGCATAATCCGGCTTGAGCTCGATGGCGCGCCGCAGCGCGCACTCCGCCTCGTCGATGCGGTTCTGCTTCTGCAGTGCGCTGCCCCGGCCGTTGATGGCATCGGCATAGTCGGGATCGAGCGCCAGGGCCTTTTCGTAATCCGCCAGCGCCTCGTCGATCCGGCCCAGCGCCTGCAGCAGGTTGCCGCGATTGTTGAGCGCCGGTGCCCGGTCGGAACTCAAGGCCAGCGCCCTGTCGTAACTCGACAGCGCCTCGTCGTTGATGTTGAGGGCCGCCAATATGACGCCTCGATTGTTGTGGGCCTCGACAAAGCCGGGATTCAACACCAGCGCCTGGTCAAAACTCGCCAGCGCTTCGTCGAGCCGGCCGATGTCCTTCAAGGTCATGCCCCGGTTGTTGAGCACCGTGGCGAGGTTTGGATTGAAGCTGACAGCGGCATCGCCGCCGGCCAGCGCGTCGCCGGTTCGACCGAGCTCCTTCAGCGCGCGGCCGCGGCCGATGAAGGCATCGGCATAATCCGGGGTCAGTTGCAGGGCCCGGTCATAACAGGCCAGCGCCTCGTCGAGACGGCGGGCGATCTGCAGCAGGTTGCCGCGATTGTTCAGCGCATCGACAAAATCCGGGTCCAGCGCCAGGGCGGCGTCGTAACTTGCCATCGCCTCCTCGGTTCGTCCGAGTGCCCTCAGAACATTGCCGCGGTTGTTGATGGCCTCGACGTAGTCGGGCTTGAGCTCAAGAGCCCTGTTGTGGCTTGCCAGGGCTTCCTCGAGCCTGCCCTGGCGTTCCAGAGCCAGGGCAAGGTTGGAAAACCAGCTCGCGTTGTTTCCGTTGAGCCTGATGGCGCGGCCGATCCACTCGGCCGCGACGTCATAGCGTCCCGTCTGATAGGCGACGGCGCCAATGAGCTGAATGGCGTCGGCATGATCGGGCTGCGACGACAGGATCTGCCGATAGCATTGTTCGGCCTCGCCGAGATTGCCCGCCCTGTGATGAATGAGCCCCAGCTCCAAAAGGCGGACGGCCGAAGGGCTGCCCGATGAATGACCCAGTTTTGCGGCGGCGCGGCGTTGATGGCGATTCATCTGCTGGTGCTAAGACGCGCCGCGCGGCGCTGCGGCGAGTGGCGATTTGCGAATCACGCGGGTACGGGCGCGACGTTAAAGGCGTGATGTCGGATGACGAGTTAAATTAAGTTTAGGTGCGGCCCGGACAACATCGGAAAATGTCTGGAAACAAATGTACACAAATGTCGTGTTTACCGTGCCGTGCAGACCGGTCGATGCAACAGGAGGATTTTTGCAAAGGTCTTGCGCCGATGTGATGCAGCAGGCGCCCCGGCCGCGAAAGATGACGCGCGAAGTGCTTCAGGCGAGGACTTTCAAGCCAGGCTTTTTCGGCTACCCGGTGCCTTGCAAGGGGGTTGACGCGGATATCATTTTTTTGTCCGCTAATGCGGTTTCGGTTTTGCCTGGCGCAAGCACACCGTTTGCTCTGCGCGCGGGCCGATATGGACCGGCCCGGAGGGACTGCCATGAACGCCGTCAAGTCAGGGCTGCTTGTCTTGATCGTGTTGATTGGCTGCGGCGCGAAGCCGGCCTTGGCGCAGATCGTGGCGCTCGGCGCCAGCAATACCCAGGGCAAGGGCGTCGATGCTTCCGAAGCGTGGCCCGCGGTGCTGGAAGGCATGCTGCGCGCCCGAGGCAGCGGCGCCCATGTCGTCAATGCCGGAATCAGCGGGGACACCACCGGCGGCATGATGGCGCGTCTCGCCAGCGCGGTTCCGGACGGTACCAGGCTGGTCATCCTGAATTTCGGCGGCAATGATTTCAAGCGCGGCAGGCATGGCGGCGGGCTGGTCGACCCCGAAGCCAGACAGGCCAATATGGCAGGTATCATCGGCGAACTGCACCGGCGTCACATCCGCACCGTCGTCGCCGACGGGATCATCAACGCGGCGAGAAAGGCCGGAATGGTCCAGATGGACCACATTCACCTGACGGCTGCAGGTCACCGCAGGGTTGCCAGCCAGTTGGCCGGGCTCGTCAGGTAAGCGGCATGGGGGTCGCGGGTAGCCTTTACAATCGAGCAAGCGGCAAAAGCCGCAGTGGGCCGGCCTCCGCGTAAGACAGCCTAAATTATTGGCTGCGCGCCATACCCCAGGCCTGGCGGCTCAGCGCCTCGCGATGTTCGGGCGCGGCGATCGCGATGATGCGCCTGGCGCGCTCCCGCAGCGTGCAACCGCGGAGCTCGGCGGCGCCCCACTCCGTGACGACCGCATCGGCATCGGCGCGCGGCGTGGTCACGGTCTCCACGCCGGCGACGATCCGGCTGCGGCCATTGGCGGCGGTCGCCGGCAGCGCGATGATGGCCCGCCCGCCCGGCGATGCATTGGCGCCGCGCACGAAATCGAGCTGGCCGCCGATCGCGCCGATGGCGACGCCATTCAGCGTTTCGGCATTGACGCTGCCGTCGAGGCCGACTTCGAGCGCCGAATTGATCGCGACCAGCCGGTTGATCCGCGACAGCACGGCCTGATTGTGGGTATAGGACGCCGGCCGCAGCGAGACAGTCCTGTTCCGATCCGCAAAACGATAGAGCCGCCGGGTCCCGATCAACTGGTTGGTGACGGTGACGCCGGCATCGATGCCCTTGCCCGCGTTGCTGACGGCACCGCATTCGATCAGCTCGACCACGGCGTCGCTGATCAGGCCGGAATGAATGCCGAGGTCGCGCAGATGCGTCAGCGCGGCCAGGACGGCGTCCGGAATCCTGCCAACGCCGAATTGCAGGGTGCTGCCGTTCGGGATCAAGCCGGCGGCATGGCGGGCAATTCGGCGCGAAACCTCGTCAAGAGCGGTGGCGGCCAGTTCGAGCGGCGGAAGCGTAGCGTTGAAGCGAAGCTGCGGCACCAGTTCGTCCGGCCACTCCGCGCCGAAGGTAAAGGGCGCATCCGGGTTGATCTCCGCGATCACGACGCGCGCGCGGCGCGCGGCGTCGATCACATAGTCGTTCGACAGGCTGGCACTGAGCCGTCCGTCATCGGCTTGCGCGAGTTGCACCAGCACCACGTCGGCGCGATGCCGCCCGGCGGCGAAGTCGGCGCAGAACGCGCTGTAACTGCTCGGAATCACGTCGAGCTGTCCGCACCTCGCCAGCGCCCGTGCATGGCCGATCACGCCATAGCTCGCGAAGGACAGCCCGGCGCAGCGGTGCGGCGCAAAGGTCTGCGAAAACACCGGACCCACCAGCATGGTGAAGGGTGGCAGGCGGCTTTGCTGCGCGATCAGCGCCTCGGTCAACGTCCGCGGCTCGGCGGTGGCCTGTCCGCAGACCACCACATCGCCGGCACGGATGACGCCGGAGAAATCAGGCGCGGCAGAACTGGCAGCGTCGCTCATTGCATTGCCCGCGCTGGCGCCGGCCCGAACCGGCCCATGGATCAATAGGATTTCGGCAGGCCAAGAACCTTCTCGGCAACGTAGCTCAGCACCAGCTGCGGGCTGATCGGCGCGATGCGCGCGATCAGCACCTCGCGCAGGTAGCGCTCGACATGGTATTCCTTGGCATAACCGAAGCCGCCATGCGTCATCACCGCCTGTTCGCAGGCCTGGAAGCCGGCCTCGCCGGCGAGATATTTCGCGGCATTGGCGGCAGCGCCGCAGGGCTGACCGTGGTCGTACTGCCACGCCGCCGACATCACCATCAGCCAGGCCGCCTCGAGCTCGGCCCAGTTTTTCGCCAGCGGATGCTGGATCGCCTGGTTTTTCCCGATCGGGCGATTGAACACGATCCGGGTCTTGGCGTATTCGGTGGCGCGCGCCAGCGCCAGCTTGCCGAGGCCGACCGCCTCCGCGGCGATCAGGATGCGTTCCGGATTCATCCCCTCCAGGATGTATTCGAAGCCGCGGCCTTCCTCCCCGATGCGATCCTCCATCGGAATCTCGAAATCCTCGAAGAACAGCTCGTTCGAATCGACGCACTTTCGTCCCATCTTCTCGATCTCATGGACCTTGATCCGCTTCCGGTCGAAATCGGTATAGAACAGGCTGAGGCCGTGGGTCGGCTTGCGCACCTCCTCCAGGGGCGTGGTGCGCGCCAGCAGCAAGATCTTGTGCGCCACCTGTGCGGTCGAAATCCACACCTTCTGGCCGTTGACCACATAGCGGTCGTTCCTGGCCTCGGCGCGGGTCTTCAGCTGGGTGGTGTTGAGCCCGGTGTTCGGCTCGGTGACGGCGAAACACGCCTTCTCGCGGCCCTGCACCATCGGCGGCAGCATGCGGCGGCGCTGTTCCTCGGTCCCGAACACCACCACCGGGTTCAGTCCGAACACGTTGATGTGCACCGCCGAGGCGCCGGACATGCCGGCGCCGGATTCGGCGATTTCGCGCATCATGATGGCCGCTTCGGTGATGCCGAGACCGGAGCCGCCATAGGCCTCCGGCACGCAGATGCCGAGCCAGCCGGCATCTGCCAGCGCCTGGTGAAAATCGTGGGGAAAGCCGCCCTCGCGGTCCCGTTCCAGCCAGTAGGCATCGCCGAAGCCGCCGCAGATCTTGGCAATCGCATCGCGAATGGCTTGCTGATTTTCGGTAAGCGCGAAGTCCATTGGTCTGATCCTGCTGGTGTTCGAATTGTTGCCGGGTCCGGTGGCCGCGCCGCGTGGCGAGACCCGGATTAGCTCAGGCCGAGGCGTGGGTGAGCGCGCCCTTCTCGCCATAGGGCGGGGTGTAGATCACCAGCACCCTGACAGGCTGCTCGCTGACTGCAGTAAAAGTATGCGGCATGTCGGCCGGGAAAAAGCAGGCATCGCCGGGACCGAGTTCGGCGCGTTCGCCGCCGATCTCGGCGACCGCGCGGCCCTCGATCAGATAGCAGACCTGGTCGATGCCGGGATGGCTGTGGGGAAGCGCGCCGTGCGACTTGCTGACGACGCCGAGCAGTACTTCGAGATGTTCGGAGCCGGTTTCCTGCGGCCCGATCAGGCGGCGATTGACGGTACCGGTGTGATTGAGCGGAGAATACGGCGTGACTTCGCTTTCCTTGACAAAGAACCTGAATTTCTTCGACATCCTGCTTCCCTCGTCGGTTCGATCAATGACCATCCTGCGCTGCGTCGAGCGCCGCCTTCCAGACCTTGAGCGCCTCGCTGCCCGGCTTGCCGCGGCCATCCAGCCCCGCGGCCCAGTCCTGGCTGACGGCGTTGAAAACCGACGTCATCCTGGTCTCGTCTTCGGGCGAGAACCGGATCAGCGTGATCCCCCTGGCCTTGGCCTTTTCCAGCGCCTGGGCTTCGGCCGCGGCGAACTTGGCGCAGCTCTCCTTGGTGATGCGCTCGCCTTCCTCGGCCAGCACGTTGCGCACCGCTTCCGGCAGGGTATCCCACTTCGCGGTGGAGATCGAATAGGTGATGACGACCGACGACAAGGGTTCGTCCAGCGTGCCGGTATGCAAGAGGCCGATCAGATCGTAGGAGACCGCGCTCTGGTAGCCGAGCATCGCGCCGTCGAGGGTGCCGCGCGACATTGACTCGTAAATCTCTGGCGGCGACATCCGGATCGGCACCGCCTTGATGCTGCGCATCATCAGGTCGAGCGCGCCTCCCGCGGTGCGGATCTTCAATCCCTCGAGATCGGCCAGACCGTTGACCGGCTTTCGGGTCGACAGCAGGATCTGATAGGTCGGCAACGCGAAGGTGATCAGCGGCCTGATGCCATTCGGCGCGAATTCCTTCTCGGCGAGAAAGTTGCCGGCCCGGGTCAGCGACCAGTACGCCGCGGTGCCCTGGCAGGCATTGCGGAAGCCGCCAGGCAGTTCGGCCACCGCCGTCAGCGGCATCTTGTCGGAGGCATAGGACGGCACGATGTAGCCGATATCGACCACGCCTGACTGCGTCAGCCGCAGCAGGTCCTTGGCCTTGCCGAGCTGCTCGGCGGGAAAATGCGTAATCACCACCTTGCCGTTGGTGCGCTGCTCGACCGCGGCGATGAAGGGCTTGGTCACGGCCTCGTGGATCACGTGGCCGACCGGCAGGCTGTCGGCAAGCCGCAGGGTAATGGCCGGCTCTTCCGCCCGCGCCGCGCCGCCAGTCATCGCCGCGACTGCAAGCAGGCCCATCAACACCGGTTTCATGCTGTTCTCCCTTCGATAGATCGCGCGAGCCATTTTCGGTTGTTCAATTTCCCATATGCGACGGCAGCCACAGGATGATGCCGGGAAACGCGACCAGGATCGCAATCGCGACCAGATGGGCGATGAAATGCGGAAAGGTCCCATGAAACACCTCCGCGACCGGCCGGTTGGCATATCGGGCGACGATGAAGCAGTTCAGCCCGACCGGCGGCGTGATCATGCCGACCTCGGCGGTGACGATCTTGATCACGCCGAACCAGATCGGATCGAAACCGAGCGTCTTGATCAGCGGGATCACGATCGGCACGGTGAGGACCAGAATCGCGATCTGGTCCATGAAGGAGCCGAGCACGATGTAGCCGCACAGGATCAGCGTGATGATCACCCAGCGCGAGGTCGGAAGCGCGCCGACCCAGGCCACCAGGTCCTGGGTGACATGGGTCAGGGTGAAGAAGTAGCCGAAGATCTGGGCGCCGACCAGGATCATCACGATCATGCAGGTGCCGTGCGAGGCCCGCAGCAGCGTCCGGTACAGCGAACCGGCGGTGATCTTGCCCTTGACGATCGCCAGCACGAAGGCACCGAAGGCGCCGAACGCCGACGCCTCGGTCGGGGTCGCGACCCCGAGATAGATCGTTCCGGTCACGATCGAGAACAGCACGACCATCGGGCTGACCTGCCAGAGCAGCGCGAAGCGCCGGCGCCACGACACGTAAACGGTGCGCGGCGCCCGCGACGGATCCTGCCAGACCAGGAACAGGATGGTCGCCATGATGGTCACGGTGACGAGGATGGCGGGGATGATGCCGCTGACCAGCAGCTTGCCGATATTGACCTCGGCGAGCAGTCCGAAGATCACCAGCGCGACGCTGGTCGGCAGCAGCATCGACAGCGTTCCGGAAATCGCGACCACGCCGGCCGCCATCCCCGGCTCGTAGCCCTGGCGGATCATCGCCGGCAGGCTGGTCGAGGAAAGCGTCGCGGCCGAAGCCGTGCTGGTGCCGCAGATCGCGCCGAAACCGGCGCCGGCCAGAGCGGTCGCCATCGCAAGGCCGCCGGGAATGCGGCCGACCCATGCCGACGCCGTCTCGAACAGGTCGTCGGCGACGCCGGACAGCAGCACCAGGTCGGCCATCAGCAGAAACATCGGGATCGTGATCAGCTCGTAGGACGACACCGTCGACAGCGGCGCGGTCTGCAGGATGCCGAACAGCGCCGCCGGCCCGCCCACGATCATCAGGCCGACCGAACCGGCAAACGCCATGGCGAAGCCTACTGGCGTGCCGATTGCCAGCAGCCCGAACAGCAGACCGAGAACCAGAATGGAAGTCATCGGATCCCTGCTATTCGAATGTCTTGGCTTCGCCGATCCCGGTAATCGGCGGCAGCGGGTAGAGATCGCGCGACAAAACGAGGCTCAACGCGTTGCCGATCAGTTGCAGCGCAAGCCGCAGCACCAGCACGCCGCAGCCGAGCGGCACCAGCGCCGCCGATATCCAGGTCGGCCAGGCAATCGCGCCGGCCAGGACGTCGCTTTGCTGGAAATTGTCGAGCGCCCGATCGAAGCCGACCTTGGAAATCAGGACAAAGACGAACAGCCCGACCAGTGCGGTGACGATCTCGGACAGCCGGCGTCCTGCGGGGGAAAAACGATGCAGCAGGATGTCGACGCCGACATGGGCGTGCTCGCGCAGCGCGTCCGAAAGGGTGAGGAAGAACACCCCGGCCAGCAGATAGAGCCCGATCAGGTCGTAGGTGAAGGAAAACGGCCGGTTGACCGCGTAGCGCATGAAGACGTCGGCGACCACCAGCAGCATGATGGCGAACAGGAACGCCACCGCGATCACCGTGAGCGCCCGCTCGATCGCGGCGAGCAGATCGCTGGCGCGCTTGATCATGCAAGCCGCCTTCGCTTGCTTGCATCTTTCGCAGACATCAACGGCCGACGCGTTGTCATTTGCCGGCTCCGCCTTCGGCGAGCAGCGCATTGAATTCCTGCAGCGCAGCCGAGGCAGGCTTGCCGCGGCCGTCGAGTGCAGCCGCCCATTGCTGTCCGACGTCCTTCAACCTTGCCTTGATCTCGGCGCGAGCCTGGTCCGGGATCGGCTCGAAGCTGACGCCGGCCTGCTCGAGACGCTGGCGCGATCCGACCTGCTCGCGATCGACTTCCGCGCAGGCGGTCGGCTCGATGGCTTCCGACGCCTGGTCCATCGCCTGCCTGACGTCGTCGGCAAGATTATCCCAGGCCGCCTGGTTGATGGAGAAGGCCACGATGAAGCTGCCGAAACTGACACCCTCGGTCGCGTGCTTGACCAGCTTGTCCAGCCCATAGGAGCTGATGCTTTCCATCGGGAACACCAGGCCGTCGAGCGTGCCGCGCGACAGCGATTCATAGGCGTCCGGCGCCGCCATCCGCACCGGCACCGCGCCGATCGCCCGCAAGGTCAGATCCTGCGCGCCGCCGGTGGTGCGAAGCTTCAGCCCCTGGAGGTCGCCGATGCTCCCGATCTTCTGCCTGGTGGTGAACACCTGGTAAGGCGGCAGCACCACCTCCATCAGCAACCTGATCCGGTTCGGCGCATATTCCTGCTTGGCCAGAACGCCCTGCCGCGCGCTCTTCCAGTAAGCCAGCGTGCCCTGACAGCTGGTCTGGAACACTTCCGGCAGTTGCGCGACCTCCGACAGCGGCATCTTGTCGGAAGCATAGGACGGCGCGATGTAGCCGATGTCGATGACACCGGACTGCGTCAGCCTGAGCATGTCGGCAGCCTTGCCGATCTGCTGATTGGGAAAATAACTGAACGTGACGGCGCCATTGGTGCGCCTGGTCACGTCGTCCATCCACGGCTTCAGCATCAGCCGAACCAGATAATGTCCGGCGGGGAACGAATCCGCTACCTTCAGTTCCAGCGCCTGCGACGGGCTCGACGCCGGCAGGCCCGCGATCGACAGTGCGACAGCCGCAACGAGGGCGCGCAGCATCTTTTGCACCGTCATTGCCATGGCGCGGCGCGCCTCCCTGCCGATCATCGAGATGTGAGTTGTCAGGCCGCCCGCGGCGCGCCGCTGGCCGGCGGAGCTCAGGCCGGCATCCGCGAGCGGAGAGACCGGATGAAAAAACCCGAGCGAATCGGACGCGGCGCGGCCGGTCCGGGCAAGGTGGCTGGAGAGCATCATCGAAGGCCGGCTGGTTCGAAACCGGTGCCACGCCGCGATGCCGCCCGCCTGAAATCCAGCATTTTCTTCCCCGTATTTTATGTATGCAACATACATATCCTTGAATATTATTGTCAACAGGTCGAGAAATGGGCAGGATACAAGCCGAATGGTGCGTTGACAGCCCAAAATCTGAATTCTATCGACACATATGTGAACACTTTTGCGAGGCCGGTGATTCCGGAAAAATCCATGGGCCCACTTGCCAATATTACGATCCTCGACCTGACCACGGTCCTGATGGGACCCTATGCGACCCAGATTCTGGCCGACATGGGCGCCAACGTCATCAAGGTCGAAAGCCCCGACGGCGATATCGTTCGGCAGATCGGCCCGGGCCGGACGCCGGGCATGGGCGGCATGTTCCTCAATGCCAACCGCGGCAAGCGCAGCATCGTCATCGACCTCAAGCATCCCGATGGACGCGACACCCTGCTGCGGCTGGCGGAAAAGGCCGATGCCATCGTCTACAATGTGCGTCCGCAGGCGATGGCGCGCCTTGGCCTCGACTACGAGACCCTCGCCTCGGCCAATCCCAGGATCGTCTATGTCGGCGTGTTCGGCTACGGCCAGGCCGGACCCTATGCGTCGAAGCCGGCCTATGACGACCTGATCCAGGGCGCATCGACCATTCCAACCCTGGTCGCCGCCGCGGGCGACGGCACGCCGCGTTATGTCCCCATCACGATGGCCGATCGCGTAGTCGGGTTGATGGCCGTCAATGCCATCCTCGGCGGCCTGATGCACCAGCAGCGCACCGGCATCGGGCAACGCATCGACGTGCCGATGTTCGAATCGATGACCGATTTTGTTCTGATCGACCATCTCGGCGGCCTGACCTACGACCCGCCGCTCGATCACGGTGGCTACAGCCGCCTGCTCTCGCCCTACCGGCGCCCCTATCAGACCAGCGACGGATACATCTGCGCGCTGATCTACAACGACAAGCAGTGGCGCAGTTTCTTCGAAGCCATCGGCCAGCCTGAATTTCTCCAACAGCCACGCTTCGCCAATCATGCGGCAAGGCATCAGCACATCAACGAGATCTACCAGGAGGTCGGGCGCATCTTCCTCGGCCGCAGCACCGCCGAATGGCGCGAACTGCTCGAGCGGGCCGACATTCCGGTGATGCCGCTGCACACCCTGGAAACCATTCTCGACGATCCGCACCTTGCCGCGGTCGGCTTCTTCAAGACCATCGACCACCCCGTCGAAGGCCGCATCCGGCAGATGCAGGTGCCCTCGACCTGGAGCGCGACCCAGCCCGAGCCGGGCGGACCGGCACCAACGCTCGGCGAGCACGGACGGGAGATCCTGAGCCAGGCCGGATTCTCCGCCGACGAGATCGCGCAGCTGGGCCGGCACAAGGCCGTGCATCTGGCCGCGGCGTCGTAATCGTCTGCGTGATCAGGCGCGAGCGGCAGCCGCGACCATCCGTTTAATTTGAAAGGAGCTCCTTCATGGCCGGATTGTATTTCGAGGATTTCAGCGTCGGGCAGCAATTCGTGCATCCGCTGACGCGCACGGTGACGGAGATGGACAATACCATGTTCAGCCTGCTGACGATGAATCCCCAGCCGCTGCATATCGACGCCCATTTCGCCGCCACCACCGAATTCGGCCAGCGTCTTTTCAACAGCCTCTACACGCTCGGCATCATGATCGGCATGACGGTGTATGAAACCACCATGGGCACCACGGTCGCCAATCTCGGAATGACCGACGTCAATTTTCCCAAGCCGGTATTCCATGGCGATACCTTGCGCGCGACCACCAAGGTGCTGTCGCTGCGCGATTCGAAATCCCGTCCCAAGGCGGGTATCGTCGAGTTCGAGCATCACGCGCTCAACCAGGACAACCAGATCGTCGCGACCTGCCGCCGCATGGCGCTGATGCATAGAAGGCCCGCCTGATGCGCTCGATGCTGTTCGTTCCGGGCGACAGCCCGCGCAAGTTCGAAAAGGCCATGGCAACGAGTGCCAGCGCCCTGATCCTCGATCTGGAGGATTCCGTCGTGCCCGACAAGAAGGACGAAGCACGCGGCCTGACCAGGACGATGCTCGGCGGCGGTCGCGTCGGCGGGCCTGCGCTCTATGTTCGCGTCAACGCGCTCGACACCGGGATGACGCTGCAGGATCTTGCCGCCACCATGCCGGCGGCGCCGGACGGCATCGTGCTGCCGAAATGCCGGTCCGGCGACGACGTACGCCATCTCGCCTTGTGGCTCGATGCGTTCGAGGCTGCGGCGGGGACCAAAGCCGGCACCACGCAGATCGTGGTGGTCGCCACCGAAACCGCCGCATCGGTTTTCGGACTTGGAAGCTACAAGGACAGTTCGCCAAGGCTGGCGGGCCTGATGTGGGGAGCGGAGGACCTCGCCGCCTCGCTGGGCGCCACCGAAAACGGCAGCGCCGGGAAATTCCACAGCCCCTATCTTTTGGCCCGCGACATGTGCCTGATCGGTGCGGCCGCCGCCGAGGTCGCAGCCATCGACACTGTCTATACCGATATCGAAAATCTTGCGGGCCTCGAACAGGAGACCCGGCACGCGCGACGCGACGGCTTTTCCGCAAAAGCCCTGATCCATCCCAGGCATGTCGACATCGTCAACGCGGCGTTCGAACCGAGCGCTGCGGAACGCGCCTGGGCCGAAAAAATCGTCGCGGCCTTCGCCGACAACCCGAACCTCGGCACGTTGCGCCTCGACGGCAGGATGATAGACAAGCCGCATTTGAGGGCAGCTCGAAAGATCCTGGGAATTTAGGCGGATCCGGCATTTCAGAGCGCAGCGCCCACTGGCGGGACAGACCATGATCGTTCGACAGGCCGCTTATGTCTTGGAGATCTTCGAATATTTTGCGCGGACCAGGAAGCCTGCCGCGCTGGCGGAGATCGCCGATCATTTCGGCTGGCCGCGCTCCAGCACGTTCAACCTTCTGAGCACGCTTGCGGAAAAGGGATATCTCTACGAACCGCGCCCCCGCGCCGGCTATTATCCGACCCCGCGCTGGCTGGCGCTGGCCAAAAGCATCTCGGAGGCCGAGCCGCTGCCCGACTGGGCCCATGCGCTGATTGCCGAGCTGTCGAGCGAGACCGGCGAAACCGCGGCGCTGGCCGCACCCGCGGGCACCATGGCGGTGTTCATCGATGTCGTGGAATCCAGCGCCGCGATCCGGTATTTTGCCCAGATCGGGCACCGCGTTCCGATCCATGCCACGGCGAGCGGCCGTGCGCTGCTGCTGCAATACTCCCCGGATGAGCGCTTCTCGCTCTACCGCAAGATCGAGTTCAAGCAGTACGGGCCGACCACACCGATCAGCATCGACGCGGTGGAGGCCGAGTTGCGGCAATCGGTCGAACGCGGCTATTGCCAGAGTTTTGCCGATTTCAGCCGCGACCTTGCAGGGGTGGCGAGGCCGCTTCCGATCGGGGACCGACGCCTGTCCGTGGTGGTCGCCGGCCCCGAATTCCGCATGCGCCCGAGAATGAACGATTTCGCCGCCATCCTGAAGCGATCGGTGCAGCGGCATTGCCCTCATCCGGAGCACTCGGCAACGACGCAGGAATCCTTGCACGGAGCGCGAGCCCTGACCGGCTGAGCAAGCTTCCTCCGTCTCCCCCACCAGCCTCCACCGGACCCTTTGGGAAATGCAGGTTTCACCGGTAGGATAGGTGACAGGGTCAGGGGGCAGAATGAGGCGGCGCGAGTTCTTCGGCTTTGTCGGTGGGGCCGCCTGCTGGCCGCTCGCGGCGTCCGCGCAGCAGGCGGCGATGCCGGTGATAGGATTCCTGCACGCAGGCTTTCCGAACGAGAACGCAAAACGGCTGGATGCTTTTCGCAAAGGACTGGGCGAGGCTGGCTTCGTCGAGGGCCGGAACGTCGCCATAGAATACCGCTGGGCCTCGGGTAAAAACGACGAGCTTCCGGCAATGGCGGCCGATCTGATCCGGCGCAAGGTGGTTTTGATCGCGACGCCGGGCAGCACGGCCGCCGCCGTGGTCGCCAAGACCGCGACTGCGACCCTTCCAATCGTTTTCAGCTCCGGCACCGATCCGGTTGCGCTCGGTCTGGTGGCCAGCCTCAGCCGGCCTGGCGGCAACGTCACCGGGATCACCTCCCTGAACGCAGAGGTCGCGGCCAAGCGCCTTGGGCTGTTCCGCGAACTGGTGCCGAAGGCCTCGCGCTATTTCACGCTGGTCAAGCCAACTTCCGAGCTGGCCGCGCCCTTCGTCGCGGACCTGCAGAAAGCCGCCACGCGCCTCGGAATTCACGTCGAGGTTCTGCATGCCAATACCGCCAGCGAGATCGACGCGGCCTTCGCCAGCATCCCCCGTGAGCCGGGAAACGGCATGCTGTTCGGTCCCGAGGGGTTCTTCTACGCCTATCGTGCGCGTATCGCTGAACTGGCTTTACGCCATGCATTGCCGACGATTTTCGATGTCCGCGACTATGTCGATGTCGGGGGACTGGCGAGTTACGGATCGGATTATTTGAACGTCATGGAGCTGACCGGCAACTATGTCGCCCGCATCCTCAAGGGCGAAAAGCCCGCCGACCTTCCGGTCCAGCAGGCCACCAAATTCGAACTGGTGGTCAATCGCACGACCGCCAAAGCGCTCGGCATCGAGATATCGCCGACGCTGCTTGCAACCGCCGACGACGTGATCGAATGAAGCAACCCGAGCTCATCATGATGTTGGTGAAAGAGGATCGAGGAGCGCGCGCAGATGCGGTAACGGGTTCGAAACGGATCGGCTGATTGGTCCGGCTTCTGACAGGCCGCTTTCATGGAACCGGGTGCGGGACGCTCACCGCGGCGAACCGATCACCCGACCATGTGGTGAGCTGATCGAGTTGAGCCTGGCTCTGCCAGTCATTGTCCGGCTTCACATCCGCGAGCCTGGTCCAGGTCTTCGTCCTGGAATCGAAGACGCTGACGATCGAGCCGAGAGTCTTTGTTTCCGAATTATAGTCGAGGAGCACCTGCAGTCCCGTGCCGGGGTCGTTGGCCACAATTCCTTCCTCCGACATCGCAACGGCGAGGAGCGGGAACGAAGTGGCATTCGCTGCCTTGGGCAGGCCTGTCAGGATCAGCGGCCCCTTGCCGAGCAGGGCCGCCAAATCCGTCGTGCCGGGCTGCATCGGGAAGCTCTCGCCGGGCGCGCCGATGTGGTCCGCCCCGTCGGAGATGCGGATCTTGTCGGCCAGGGGATTTACCCATTTCGCGCCCCGCCACTGGAATCCCTTGCCGGGCTCGAACAGGTTGTCGATCTTGGGCATATCGGGCAAGCCGAGCGCCCCGCGCAGCAGCATGGTGAAAATGGCCGCCTCGCCGGCCTGGCTCTCGAAGCCCGGCAACGTCTTGCCGCTATATTGCGCAGGATCGTACTGGCTCAACGGCGTGTAGACGAAGCCGTCCGCGCTCTTGAACGCCTGCGGAGTGATACTGCCCGTCACGATGTCGTCGTCGGTGTTCCGGCGGGCGGCGGTTTGTGTGGCCTGGTCAGATTTGGCCGCCGCCTGAACCGGCGTCACCGCAAGCGGCGCAATCACCGCCGCGGCGGACTGGTCGGTCTGGAAATTGATGCTTGCCTGCTTCGGCGTCGAAGGGACGGCCGTCGTGACCATAAAGGGCGACGCGGACGGCGTTGCCGCCGCTGCAGGTGACGACGCGGACAGGGCGGCACTTACCACCAGGGTCGCGCCGACATAGGCGATGGCATAGTTCGGATTGAGGGCGTTGATCAGCGTTCCCTGGGTGATCGCATAAGTCCCGGCCCCCGAGGCCGGCGTCGCATTCGTGCTGAGGCTACCCGCCAAGGTGTCGCCATTGACCAGTCCCAGCGGGCCGACCGTGTAGGTCAGCGCCGGCGTGGCATTGCCGTAGACCTGGCTCTGCGCATCCGCGGTCACCGCGAGCGGACGCGGGGTGATGGTGACGTTGGCCGCGGTGTAGCCCAGCACATAGTTCGCGGTGGCGGCAAGGCTGCCCTGGGTGATGGCGTAGCTGCCGACCCCGCTCGCGGACGTGGCGCTGGTGGCGAGGCTTCCGGACAGGCTGTCGTTGTTGACGAGGCCGCTGCCGCCGATGGTATAGCTCAGCGCCGGCGTGGCATTGCCGTAGACCTGGCTCTGCGCATCCGCCGTCACCTTGATCGGGCGCGCCGTGATGGTCAGGTTGGCCGCGGCATAGGTCAGCGCGTAATTGCTGCTGGCGGCGAGGCTGCCCTGGGTTATCGCGTAGCTGCCGACGCTGCTGGCGGACGTGGCGCTGGTGGCGAGGCTTCCGGACAGGCTGTCGTTGTTGACGAGGCCGCTGCCGCCGATGGTGTAACTCAGCGCCGACGTGGCATTGCCGTAGACCTGGCTCTGCGCATCCGCCGTCACCGTGATCGGGCGCGCCGTGATGGTCAGGTTGGCGGCGGCATAGGTCAGCGCGTAGTTGCTGTTGGCGAGATTGCCCTGGGTGATGACGTAGCTGCCGACGCTGCTGGCGGACGTGGCGCTGGTGGCGAGGCTTCCGGACAGGCTGTCGTTGTTGACGAGGCCGCTGCCGCCGATGGTATAGCTCAGCGCCGGCGTGGCATTGCCGTAGACCTGGCTCTGCGCATTCGCCGTCACCGTGATCGGACGCGCCGTGATGGTCAGGTTGGCCGCGGCATAGGTCAGCGCGTAATTGCTACTGGCGGCGAGGCTGCCCTGGGTTATCGCGTAGCTGCCGACGCTGCTGGCGGACGTGGCGCTGGTGGCGAGGCTTCCGGACAGGCTGTCGTTGTTGACGAGGCCGCTGCCGCCGATGGTGTAACTCAGCGCCGACGTGGCATTGCCGTAGACCTGGCTCTGCGCATCCGCCGTCACCGTGATCGGGCGCGCCGTGATGGTCAGGTTGGCGGCGGCATAGGTCAGCGCGTAGTTGCTGTTGGCGAGATTGCCCTGGGTGATGACGTAGCTGCCGACGCTGCTGGCGGACGTGGCGCTGGTGGCGAGGCTTCCGGACAGGCTGTCGTTGTTGACGAGGCCGCTGCCGCCGATGGTATAGCTCAGCGCCGGCGTGGCATTGCCGTAGACCTGGCTCTGCGCATTCGCCGTCACCGTGATCGGACGCGCCGTGATGGTCAGGTTGGCCGCGGCATAGGTCAGCGCATAATTGCTGCTGGCGGCAAGATTGCCCTGGGTGATGCCGTAGCTGCCGACCCCGCTCGCGGACGTGGCGCTGGTGGCGAGGCTTCCGGACAGGCTGTCGTTGTTGACGAGGCCGCTGCCGCCGATGGTGTAGCTCAGCGCCGGCGTGGCATTGCCATAGACCTGGCTCTGCGCATTCGCCGTCACCGTGATCGGACGCGCCGTGATGGTCAGGTTGGCCGCGGCATAGGTCAGCGCATAATTGCTGCTGGCGGCAAGATTGCCCTGGGTGATGCCGTAGCTGCCGACGCTGCTGGCGGACGTGGCGCTGGTGGCCAGGCTTCCGGACAGGCTGTCGTTGTTGACGAGGCCGCTGCCGCCGATGGTATAGCTCAGCGCCTGCGTGGCATTGCCATAGACCTGGCTCTGCGCATTCGCCGTCACCGTGATCGGACGCGCCGTGATGGTCAGGTTGGCCGCGGCATAGGTCAGCGCATAGTTGCTGCTGGCGGCGAGGCTGCCCTGGGTTATCGCGTAACTGCCGATGCTGCTGGCGGACGTGGCGCTGGTGGCCAGGCTTCCGGACAGGCTGTCGTTGTTGACGAGGCCGCTGCCGCCGATGGTGTAGCTCAGCGCCGGCGTGGCATTGCCGTAGACCTGGCTCTGCGCATTCGCCGTCACCGTGATCGGGCGCGCCGTGATGGTCAGGTTGGCCGCGGCATAGGTCAGCGCGTAATTACTGCTGGCGGCAAGATTGCCCTGGGCGATGCCGTAACTGCCGACGCTGCTGGCGGACGTGGCGCTGGTGGCCAGGCTTCCCGACAGGCTGTCGTTGTTGACGAGGCCGCTGCCGCCGATGGTGTAGCTCAGCGCCGGGGTGGCATTGCCGTAGACCTGGCTCTGCGCATTCGCCGTCACCGTGATCGGACGCGCCGTGATGGTCAGGTTGGCCGCGGCATAGGTCAGCGCGTAATTGCTGCTGGCGGCGAGGCTGCCCTGGGTTATCGCGTAGCTGCCGATGCTGCTGGCGGACGTGGCGCTGGTGGCGAGGCTTCCGGACAGGCTGTCGTTGTTGACGAGGCCGCTGCCGCCGATGGTGTAGCTCAGCGCCGGCGTGGCATTGCCGTAGACCTGGCTCTGCGCATTCGCCGTCACCGTGATCGGACGCGCCGTGATGGTCAGGTTGGCCGCGGCATAGGTCAGCGCGTAGTTGCTGTTGGCAAGGCTGCCCTGGGTGATGCCGTAATTGCCGACGCCGCTCGCGCTCGTCGCACTGGTGGCCAGGCTTCCGGACAGGCTGTCGCCGCTGACGAGGCCAGCGCCGATCGTGTAGGTCAGCGTCGGGACGGTATTGCCGTAAACCTGACTCGCCGCATTCGCCGTCACCGTGAGCGGGCGCGCCGCGATGTTGCCGATATTGCCGGACGCGGTTGTCGCCAGCGCATATCCGTAGACCGTGGCGCTGCCGTTGCTGGCGGAGGTGACCGTGACGCCGTTGGCGGTGACGGTCTTGCCGCTCCCGGCATTGGCGTCGCCATAGACCAGATTCGAATAGGTGAGCGAGATCACATCCTGATCGTAGCCGGTGAAACCGACGCTGAAGGATCCGGGCGCCACGGTCGTCGTGCCGTCATAGGTCTTGGAAACGGTTCCGGTCAGTCCGATCGTCGGTGTGACGGTATAGAGAACACCGTTGCCGGTCGCCTGCGCCGCCGCCGTCACGCCATAGGTGGCGCCGTATTGCTTGAAGTCGTAGACGAGGCCACCATCCGTATCGTTGAGCGGATCTCCGGAATAGATCAGCCAGCGCCCGTTCGGGGCTGAAACGGCCGCAGCCCCCGCGTCGTTGACGAAGACCGATCCGGTCGCCAGAGTGGCATTGCCGCTCGACGAGGTCAGCGAGCCAGTCGATGCGATGGTCAGGCTGCCCGCGGCGGTAAGCAGCAGGGCGTTCGGCACCACGAGGCTCTGGTCGACGCTGAACGCGCCCGAAGCCGCGATCGAGACGCCGGTGCCGGCATTCGGAGTCAGCACGCCGCCGGGCGTCGAAAACACCAGATCGGTCGCCGACATGCCGCCAGCGGCGCTCGCGAGCCCGGAGGCGACGGACGACAGCGCGGTATCCGCGGTAACGACATCGAGCGTGCCGGCGGTGAGATTGAGGTTCTGCACCGAGCCCATCGCGCCCTGGACATAGTCATTGGCCTTCACGGCGTTGCCGGCGATGTCGATGAAGACGCCGCTGCCCTGCGCGGTCGAGCCCTGCGGCAACAGGAAATAATAGTAGCCGTCGGCGCCGGTGGCGCCTGCAAACACCGCGCCGTTGACGGTGCCGGCCAGGGTGGCGCCTGCCAGCGCGGTGCCGTTGGCCTGGTACGCGATCCCCGACAGCGATTGCGGCGTGGTGCCGGCGGCGAACTGCCAGGTCAGATAGGGATAGAGGCCGGCGCCGGTGCTCCAGACCGTGTTGCTGAAACCTGTCGGCAGGGCGCCCTGCAACTGGGCCGTGGGCAGGCCGGCGGCACCGGAGCCGCCTGCGCTGCTTGTCCTGCCGGAAGTCTGGACGTCCCAATAGGATGCCGTCACGGTTCCAGTATTCAAACCAACAAGCCCGCCCACGCTGGTGCCGGTGCCCGTGACAGCGCCTGTGGAGTAGCTGGAGCTCACCGCGCCGCCATTGTTGGCACCGATCAAGCCACCGACATTGGCGCCGGTGCCCGTGACAGCACCGGTGGCGTAGCTGGAGCTCACACTGCCGGTAGCGCCGTTCGCCGCCACAAGGCCACCGGCGGCAGTACTCCCGAAAACAGCGCCGGTGGCGTAACTCGTCTGTACGCTGCCGGTGTTTTGCCCGATCAAGCCGCCGGTTCGGGCGCCCGTACCCGCGACCGTGCCGGTGGCGTAGCTCGCCTGAACATTGGCCGAGCTTATCCCGATCAGCCCGCCGGTATTCGTGACGCCCGTGACCGCACCGCTGGCATAGCTCGCATTGACTGCACCGCCTGCGTGGTCTCCGATCAGGCCGCCGGTATCATTGTTTCCCGTCACCGCCCCGGTGGCGTAGCCCGCAGCCACAGTCCCATTATTGAAACCGATCAAGCCGCCGGTGTAGCTGGCGCCCGAGGTCGCGCCGGTGGCGTAGCTCGCGTCCACGCTTCCATAACTGGCACCGATCAGACCTCCGATGTAGCTGGTGCCGGAGACTGCGCCAGTGGCATAGCTGTTGCTTATCGTGCTGGAAACAACCGCCTCCCCGACAAGGCCACCCGTGCTTAAACTCCCTGTCACCGCGCCGGTGGCATAGCTTGACTGCACCGTGCCGACATTGATGAACCCGATCAACCCGCCGGTGTTGCCTCCGCTGCCGGTGACCGCCGCGCTGCTGAAACTGGTTTGTACCACGCCGGAATTGAGATAAGCGACCAGCGAACCGACGTTCTCCTGGCCGCCGATCACGCTGCCGCCGGCAAGGCCGACGTTCGAAACGCTCGCATTGGCGCCGGTCATGAATCCGATCAGCCCGACATTGCTGGTGCCGGGCGCGTTGATGGTAAGGCCGGTGATGGTATGGCCGAGCCCGTCGAGCTGTCCGCTGAACTGTGTTGCGCCGCTGCTGCCGGTCCCGATCAGCGCCTGGGTATAGGTGGTCCCGGCGGCATTGAGGCTGGTCGCCAGCGCGTAGCTGCCGGCGAGGCCAGCGCCGAAGGTGGCCAGGGCCGAGCCGTCTACCGCGTTGACGCCGTCGATGGCGTCGAGTTCGGCCATCGAATAGACGAGCGTGTAGCCGACGCCGTTGAGACTGAAGCTGCCGCCGTTGTCGGTGGCGCCGTAGTTTACCGAGCCGCCGCTGCCGAAGGTCAGGCCGGTCGTGGTGATGCCGGCCTGCGCGGTCGCATTGAGCGCGAGCCCGCCGGCGCCGGTGATGCTGATCGGCGCGTTGATGGCGATGGCGCCGGCCGCGTTCAGTCCGAGCGTGGTCGCGGCCGACCAGGTCAGCGACGCCGCCACCGTGATGTTGCCGGCCTGCGAGCCGCTGGTGCCCGTCGTGATCGTGACATTCGCCGCGCCAAGCGCCGCCTGCAGCGTGGCGGCGTTGATGACGCTGTCATTGGTGTTGGCGTCGAAGCTGCCGCCGGTGTTGTTGACGCCGCCGGAGATCGTGACATTGAACGGATCGAGCAGCAGCGTGCCGAAGCCGCCATTGGCCGCCGAAAGATCGGCGAAGCCGGTGTAATCGAGCAGCGCCTTGCCCGACACCTCGGCCTCGCCGCCATTGCCGCTCTCCGCTCCGCCGCGCGCCGTGATGGTCCCGGCGAATGTGGTGAGCTGATCCGACCACACCACGACATTGCCGCCGTTGCCGCTGGCGGTCGCGTCGGCGCGGATCGTCGTGGCGCTGTCGATGGTGACGGTATCGGCCTGTTGCAGGGGTCCCTGGCCCTGGCGGCCGCCGCCGATGTTGATCGTGCCGCCGCCGGTTTTGCCGGAAGCATCCACGGTGGCGCCCTGCAGCGTGATGTTCTGCCCGGTGACCGTGACCGCGCCGCCCGTTGCCTGGCGCCCGGTGGCGCTCAGCCGTCCCGTTACGTTGACATTGCCGCCGGCGCCGCCGCCAATGAAGATCGAGCCGGAGCGGCCGCCGATCGTGCGCGCCTCGACCAGGCCCGAGATGTTCACCGCGTTGCGCGCCGCTTCGCGCGCGGTGGCCGCGCTGATGATGATGCTGCCGCCGGCGGCCTTGATGGTGCCCGCGTTGCTGATCAGCGCCCCGTTGCCGCCGGCCGTGGTGGGCAATGCCACCTGCAGGAAGCCATCGCCGGAGAAATCCAGCGTTGCGCTTTCCCCGGAACCCAACCCGACCTCGCCGAGCGGCACCGAGATGCGACCCGCGTTCGACACCGTGCCGCCGAGCAGCGCCGCATAGCCGCCGCGGCCGACCGTGATGACGCCGGCGTTGCTGACCGCCGCGGACGCGCCGTTACCGGTGAAGGTGCGCTTGCCGCTCAGGAAATCCGCATCGGAAATGCCGAGCGTCGAGGCGACGAAACCGCCGACGATGTTGACCACCCCGCTCGGGGTGATCGCGATGCCGTTCGGATTCACCAGATAGACCTGGCCGTTGGCTGTCAGCGAACCCGCGATGCTCGAGGGCGTGCTGCCGGTGACGCGATCGAGCTGCGCCGAGGTGCTGTTCGGCTGCTGGATATTGACCGCCGAGCCCTGGCCGATCGAGAAGCTCTGCCAGTTGACCACGGCGCTCTGGCTGCTCTGGGTAATGTTCAGTTGCGTCGAGGTCGGCGCTGCGATCGACACGCTGCCCGCGGCGACGCTGCCGCCGGTCGGCAGTTTCTGCGCCCGCGCCGAACCGATCTGAAGGCAACCGCCTAACGCCGTCGTTGTCAGCAGCAGCGCCACGCGTGCACGACGAGGAAGCCTGCCATAAGAGGACGAACCCTGCTCGCCAAGCCCGATCATTCGCATTCTTCCGTCTGCCATGCTAAAACCTGAACGCCGACACGATGGTGAAGCGATCGCCGGCTGCCACCCCGTCGCTGCGGGTGGCATGGCCGTATTCCAGCGACAACGATCCGGTTGACAGAGTGCCGGCGGCGGTGCCGCCGAGGCGCAGACCCAAACCGTAGGAAGTGGCGCGGATGCGCGATGCTTCCAGCGCGGTCGGATCCACCAGCGAGACTTCGCCATAGGCACCGAAGATATAGGGCGCCGCCACCACGCCGAGGGGCGAGCCGAAAACCGCGGCGCTCTGCAATGGCAGCGTCCAGGGCGACTGCAGCTCGCCCCTGACGACATAGCCCTGGTCGCCGACGATGGTGCCGGCGTCGAATGCCGAAAGCCCGGTGGTATTGGCGATGCCGATCTGTTCGCTGTGCAGCAGCGGCGCGTTGAACGAGGTCTGCCCCCGCGCCGAAACGTTGACGACGAGATGATCGAGCATGGCCTGGTTGTAGCCGAGCACGACATCGAATTTCTGAAAGGAGGCGTCGGCGCCCTGTTGCGACAACGGCAATGTCGCCGACGCGTCCGCCGCACTGCGCGCGCCAAGCCCGTCGATGCCGAACGACGCAGTGGCGCGACCGGATATCGTGCCGCCCCATGGCGTCAGCACATCGCCGTCATTTGCAAAGCGGACGATGCGCAGCCGGTCCAGCGACAGCGGCACCGGATCGCCGCCGACGAACAGGCTCTGCTGCTCGTCCTGGGCGTCGAACGACACCTCGCTGTTGAAATTGGCGCTCCGCCCGCGCAGCCAGGCATAGCGCAGCCGCAGCGACAGTCTTTCGAAAGTGTCGGTCGTCTGAATCCCGGCAATCGCCTCCGGCGTAGTGCGGGCATCGGTATATTCGGCGTTGAAGGTGAGACCATCGACCCATAGCGGCAGGATGAAGCCGGCCGCCAGGATGCGGTTGCGCGGATAGGTGTCGAAGAAACCGTTGTCGCCTCCATCCGGATGACCGCTGGCGCGCAGGTAGATCAATTCGCCGAGTCCGGCGATGCTGTTGAAGTCGAGGCCGGCGCCGAGCGTGGTGCCGCCGAGCGACTTCGACAACGTGTTGTCGAAGGTCAGCGTCTCGCTCACCGCCTGGTATTTGGCATCGATCACCAGAACCGTGGCGCCCTCGCCTTGGCCTGGCGCCAGCGTCGAACGCAGGATCACGCCGGGAGTATCGCCGGCAAGAAGGACACGGCGTTCCAGCTCCTTCAAGACGATCCCGCGGCGGCCCACCAGCGGCTGAATCAGGCTGGCGATGCGACGGCGCACAGTTTCCGGCACGTCCTTGAGTTCGATGCGCTCGATGTAGCCGTCGACCACCGTGAGCTTGAGACTGGCCCCGTTGACGAGATGCTGCGGCGGCAGCACCACGCGCACCAGCACATAGCCGGCCCTGGCATAGGCCGCCTCGAGGTCGCGGGCCGCGGCAAAAATCTCGGCGCCGGAAACCGGACGTCCCACCAGGCGCTGCCTGAGATCCGCGGTCGCCACCGCCAGTTCCGGCAGCGCACCCTTGATCTGAATTCCGGACAGTTCGACGAACAGCTTCTCGGCACCTGACGGCGTCGCCAAGCCTGCCGCGCCCGTCAGGGCGAAGCCGCCCTGATGTTCCAGATTTGGCCGAAAACTCGGCGGCGTGATCTGCGACGCGGTCTGCGCCTGCGCGGTCGCAGGCAGCAGCGCCAGACACAGGCCGAGCCCGCCCCACAGCCGCAACGGCATCGCACGGACGCGGCGCATCCATTGTTGCGGGACGTGCCCACGGCACTCGCGTGAGCCGCGGACGGTGAAGCTCCGGGCAATCACGGTGAGCACCTCGTCAAACTCCGCGACGACATCAACGCGCCGGGGCTTCACCATGAGTAACGCAGCGTGGCCGAGCTCGCGTAGCTCTGTGCGCCCTGGGCAAATTCGCCGTCGAACTTCGCCAGCAGCGACCATTGCGCCGTGATGAAGAGCTGCGCCCCGGCCGACGTCAGCGCCGAATCCTTCGGAATGGGCGCGCCGTTGACGATGAAGGAGGCGCCCGGCAGGGCCTGGAACACGGCGCTGAGCGCCGGATCGCCGACCGTGTCGTGCGCGTAGCCGACGCGGCCGCGCAGGATCAGCGGCATGCCGCCTAGCATCGTCGGGTCGTCGAGCCGCAGGCCGAGTTCGCTGCGCACGTCGCTCGCCTGCTTCGGCGCATAGTCGAGCCCGAAACCGCCGCCGGTGACGTCGGTCTCGCTGAAGCCTGCGGCGGAGAACTCCTGCGCCTGCACGGCGGCGTAAGGCGTGGCGCCGAGCCACGGCAGCATTGCAAAGCGGTAGCCGCCTTCGAGCCTCGCCCCGTAGCTCTCGCCCTCGAAGCGGCCGGTGAGCTGGTCGCCGAGAGCGGTGCGGCTCGTGGAGAACCAGTGGTTGGTGAAGGACATCGCGCCCGCAACATAGGCCGGCCCCGCATGGGTGATGCCGTAGCCGCCGGCCTGGAAGGCGTCGCTGCGGCCGCCGCCGAGACCGCCCGACAGGCCCCAATTGGTGCCGCCGCCCGCGAACGCGAAGCCGAGGATCGTGTCCGGGGAGACATGATAATCCATCCCGGCCGCGATCCCGTAGGTGCGGGCAGTAACGCTGCTCGAGGTCGCGGCCGAATCGGCGCTGATCGAGCTGCCGCCGCCAAAGGCGGCGCCCCATGAAGTCCAGCGCTGCGCAAACCGAACCGCGGGCTGTGCGTTCAGCACGCCCGCATAGGCGAGCGCGACATCGGGCGGCAATGCCGCTTGCGCATCGGGCGCAAAGCCGAGCCCCTGCCCGCCTGATCCGGAGCGGCCATCTATCGACGGATCAAGCATCAGATTGAGGAACTGGGTCGTGAGCTGTAAAGCCGCGTTCTCGGCCCCGGTTGCCGCCTCGCCGTCGAGTTGCGTCAGGCCGCCGGGGGTGGCGGTGAAAAAGCCCAGCGGCATGCCGCTCGCGCCGTTGAAATAGCTGGTGAGCGCATTGGCCACGGCCTGCTGGTTGCCGTTGAGCCCGGCAAATTGCAGGAAGTTCAGCTTCAGGTTCAGATAGACGTCGTTGGCGTCGTAGCTCAGGCTGTCGGCGCCGCCTTGCGGCAGACCGGTATTGGCGATGCCGGCGAAGGTCGTGCCGCCAAGGCCGCCCGCGGCCGTCAGGATCGTGTATTGCTTCTGGACATAGCTTCCGAGCGCGAAATTGGCCTGCACGGTTCCCGCCAGTGCGGCCGTTCCCGAGACCTGCGCCAGCGACGCCGTCGCGGGGGTCACCTGCACCGCATAGAAGGCACCGGACTGAAAGGCGAGATTGCCTGAAACCGTCGCCGTGCCGGCGATGCCCGGCGCGCCCGGCGCGAAGGTGCCGCCGCCGGTGATCGCGAGATTTGCGGTCGAACCGGTGCCGGTCAGCATGCCGCCGCTGATGGTCGTGACGCCGCCGATGGAACCGGTATTGTCGGTGGTCCCGGCGGTATTGGTGAGGCCTCCGCTCAGCGTTCCGGCATTGGTGACCGTGCCGCTGTTGGTCAAGAGACCGGACAATGTGGCGCCGGCATTGTTGTTGAACGTGCCGGCATTCGTCACCGTACCGACCCAGGTCAGGTTGTTGGTGAGCGTGCCGGCGTTGGAGAAGACATTGCCGGCCCATGTGCCGTTGTTGGTGACGGCGCCGGCGTTGCCGAGGACGTTGCCGGTCCAGGTGGAACCCGACTGGTTGATGATCGTGCCGTTGTTGGCGAGAACGTTGCCGTTCCACAGGCCGCCATGGTCGTTGTCGACCAATCCGGTGTTACCGGCCACGTCGCCGGCCCAGACGGCGTGGTTGACGCCGCCCGGATTGGTGTTGACGTCGTTGTAGTTGTTGACGATCTGGCCGGCATTGGAAAGGATATTTCCGTGCCAAATGCCGGACTCGCTTATGATCAAGGCGGCATTGCTGTCGACGTTGCCGGTCCAGGTGCCGAAATTCTCGATCTGGGTATGGATGTTGGACCCGCCGCCATTGGCGACCACGTCTCCATTCCAGAAGCTGGAGCTGTAGTTGAAGATGACGTTGTTGTTGCCCTCCACCTTGCCGTTCCAGGTGGCGCCGGTCTCGTTGGTGATCTGGCTGTCATTGGTCAGCACATTCCCGGTCCAGGTCGCGGCGGCGCCCGAATTATGGATTTCGCTGAAGAAGTTGGAGACAATATCGCCCGACCAGGCGCCGGAATTGACCATATATCCGGAGTTGGCGACGGTGCCGACCCAGCTGGCTCCAACATTGTTGTAGATGCCGCCGGCATTGCTCAGGACGTTACCGGTCCATACTCCCGGCGAGTTGTTGTTGATGGTTCCGGTATTGCTGGTGACATTCGCATTATAGGCGACGTTGTTGTTGAACGTGCCGGTATTGGCCAGGTCGTCGTAGACGGTGCCGTTATTGACGAGGTAGCCGTTGTTGACGAGGTCGCCCGGGGTTCGAATCGTCAGCGTTGCACCAGTGGCGATATAGAGTGTAGCGCCCGCCGCGACGACGGCCGATGCGAACGAGTCGACGCTGTTCGACGTGCCCGTCCCGATGGCGAGTTCGCCGGCGTCGATCCACAGGCCGCCGAGGGCAACGTCGCCGCCGAGCGTGAACGTACCCGAGCCCTGCTTGACCAATCCGCCGTTTGAGCCGGCCATCGTCCCCGAGAAAGTGGTGTTGCTGTCGTCGCCGGTCGTCAAAGTCTGGCCATCGGCGACGGTCACCGTGCCGCCGGCGGATCCGCCGCCGGCGAGGGAGCTGATCGTTTCGGATTGCCCGACCATAAGAGCTGCGCCGGGACTGTCGGCGATAACGAGGCCGTCGGCGTCAGCGCCGGTTCCATTGGCGAGCAAGGCCGCTGTCGCCGCACCGAGCAGCAGCAGCGATCGTCTGCGCAACGCCCGGAAAAAAATACGTGCATCCGGCATGCAAAGGCTGCGGCCGCGTGCGCTGCGCTTCGGATCAGCCATTTTTTGGATAGATCCTTCACGCCGAATCTTCAGGAGAACATCCAGTAAGGCAACGGACAATCGACGGCAAGGAAATGACGGCATCGTTGCGAAGATTCGTGTTGACGGAAAATTCGCGCAACTTCTGCTTTCGCATTTGGCGTATCGCCACCCTGCAGGCTCGCAACAACGGCAAATGCACTGTTGCATGCATATCGACGCACGCACCTCGTCAAGCTCCGCAACGACACCGACGCGCCGGGCTTCACCATGTGTAACGCAGCCTGGCCGAGCTCGCGTAGCTCTGTGCGCCCTGGGCAAATTCGCCGTCGAACTTCGCCAGCAGCGACCATTGCGCGGTGATGAAGAGCTGCGCCCCGGCCGACGTCAGCGCCGAGGCCTTCGGATTGGCGCGCCGTTGACGATGGAGGAAGGAGGCGCCCGGCAGGGACTGGAACACGGCGGCGAGCGCCGGATCGCCGACCGAGTCGGTTCCACTCTGGCCGCCCGAGTTCCAGCCCGGACGATCGCTGGAACTCTGGCCCCGAACGCCCGCCGTCGGCTGAGGGCATCCAGAAAAGCTCACAACGTCCTCAGCCCGACGTGAAATCTCGACGCGTTGGCAGTCGACCAGCCGCCGTTTTCCGGAACAAATTGCCTCACCGGATGTTGGGAGACTCGTCAGCCCGTTGCGGCGACGAACCGGGTTCGCTGTCGCGCGGACTCTATCCGTCTGCCGATCGAGAGAACGCTTCTTCAACACAGTGATGCCGGCATGTCCGTCACGTCCCTCCCCGTGCTCGAAGCGCCGCCGCCCGTTGCGCCGCCGGAGCCGGTGTTCCGGGACGACCCGAGAAGGGTAAACCTGCTCATTCTTTGCGGCCTGGCGCTGGTCGTCGGGACCATGACCGGGTGCGGGGCCGTTGCGCTGCGGGCGTTGATCGGATTCTTCCACAACGCACTCTACAACGGCACGTTCAGCTTCCTGTACGACGCGAACCTCACGGAGGAACCGAGCAGGTTCGGCGACCTCGTCATGCTTTCACCGATCCTCGGCGGTCTGGTTGTCGTCTTCATGGTGGAACGCTTCGCGCCGGAGGCAAAGGGCCACGGCGTACCAGAGGTGATGGATGCCATCTTCTACCAGCGCGGCAACATTCGCGGCAAGGTGGCGATCGTCAAGGCGCTGGCCTCGGCACTCTCGATCGGCAGCGGCGCCGCGGTCGGCCGCGAAGGCCCGATCATCCAGATCGGCGCGGCGCTGGGATCGGCATTCGCTCAAGCCATCAGGCTGTCGAACTGGCAGAAGATCACCCTGCTCTCCGCCGGCGCCGGCGCCGGCATTGCGGCGACCTTCAACACGCCGCTAGGCGGCGTGCTGTTTGCGCTGGAAATCCTGTTGCCGGAAGTTTCGAACCGAACCTTTCTACCCGTCGTCATCGCGACCGGCGCCGCAACCACGATCGGCAGAATATTGATCGGTCCCAATCCGGCATTTGCCGTCAGTGCGATCCAGTTCTCCCTGGCGCAGGCAATCGGCCTGCAGGAGACGATTGCCTTTGTCCTGCTCGGAATACTGTGCGGGGTGGCCTCGTGGGCCTTTATCCGGCTGCTGGTGGTCATGGAAGACGGTTTTCCGAAGTTGCCGGGCAACGTCTATACGCAGAACGCGATCGGCATGGCGGCGGTCGGACTGATGATGGTGGCGCTTACACGCCTCTATGGCCATTCCTATGTGGATGGCGTGGGCTATTCGGTTATCCAAGAGATCCTCGACCAGAAAATGACGGCCCCGGGTCTGCTTACCCTGCTGCTCGTGCTCAAATTGCTCGCCACCACCATCAGTCTCGGCTGCGGTGCTTCCGGCGGCATCTTCTCACCCTCGCTCTATCTTGGCGCAACATTGGGCGCGGCCTTCGCCGCGCTGGCGGCTTTTATTCTTCCCCATGCCGGCCTGACGGTTCCAGCCGCCGCCATCGTCGGCATGGCGGCGGTGGTCGGCGCCGGCACCGGCGGCGTCATGACGGCCATCGTCATGGTGTTCGAGATGACGCGCGACTACGCCATCATCGTTCCGGTGATCGTCGCGGTCGCGGTCGCTGCCGGCATCAGGCGGAGCCTGATTGACGAGACAATCTACACCGTCAAGCTGCGCCACCGCGGTCATCGCATTCCCAAGGAGCGGCACATCAATCTTTACCTGGTGAGGCAGGCGCAGGACATCATGGAGCGGCGCTTCATCGTCGCCAGGGCCGGCACCACTCTGAAGCAGGTCATGGCCGCCGAACACGCCGACGATTTGCGTGCCATCGTCGTGGAGCGAGAAGGCCGCATCGTCGGCCTGATTCCGCCGCGCTCGGGCCTGTGGCTCGAAGCCCGGAATAATCCGAACCTGATGGTCGAACGTTTTGTCGAAAGCCGCATGGTGGTCTGCCGCGACCACGATCTCCTCAGTCTTGTATTCGCCAGGTTGAGACGCCATCGCTCGGGCGCCGCCATCATCTTTCACGGAACGGACCGCCCAAGGGTACGCGATATCGTCGGGGTCATCACCAAGCGGGCGATCGCCGACGCGGTGATCGACAGCTACGACGATTGAGCTCGAGGCACGGCCAAATAGCGGGTCGACAGGCCACCTCGGTTCAGAATCGGCTTTTCTTCTGTACGAACTCGCGCGTCGTCGTGCAACCAAACGACCGCTGGAAACCAAGATGCTGGAAATGCGTTTCGTCAGGTTGATCCGCCACGACGGTCCGGATACTGCAGCGTTACGCCGACGCCGTAAGATCGTGGACCAAATCCGGCTTTTTGCCGCACATACCGATCCTCTCGCGGAGGCAAGCAACTGGATCGCCTTGACGATCGGCTCCCATCTGCCGTTTTGGCCGGCCTACGTTCTGTTTACTACCGGCCGACAGGCGTGGCCTACGGCGTTGCTGACCGCGGCCTTGGCGCCATTCTTTCTCGCCGTTCCGATGCTTTCCCGCCAAGGCAGCCTGCTGGGACGCATGGCGATGCCGATGCTCGGCGTCGGCAACACGATTTTCACCGTTTGGGTATTGGGTATCAATTCGGGCACCGAAGTGTTCCTGTTTCCCTGCGCGGCCCTGGCCGCCCTGAGTTTCAGAAACAACGAACGATGGCTGATGGCGGCGCTGACGGCACTGCCGCTGGCGGTCTGGTATCTGTTGCAGCAGCACCCGCCGACCGCACTGCATCGGTATGGTCCGACGGCCGCCCACAGACTATTCGTCCTGAACGTGTTCAGTGTCGCGGTCATCGTCATGCTGTTCGGCTGGTTGCAGGGCGACATCTATCGCAGAATGGAAGCCCGCGCAGACCGAAGGGACCAGCATTGCCCGTAAAACGCATTGCCACCCGGTGCGCGACAAAGCAGAAAACACCATGGTGCTGACGGGAGTCGCAAGCACCGATCGACGGGTTATCCCCAGCATCGACCGGTACTCGGCGGCGGATTGCTCGCGCGATCTTCCCTTGGGCTCATTCGCGGCGGGCGGATATCTCCATCTCGGGGAACGGCTTCACAAGGAAAGAACTCCGTATATTTTTTTGGAGTGCGGATCCACAATCACGACCTCGTTGCGGCCAACCTTGAAGTATTCATTTCCCTGCCAGGTTGGCTCGATATTGACGATGGTTTGAGGCAGCGGCGCGAGGTGGACCGAACCTGGCACCACCGAGCCGGGTGCGAGACTGAAGCTCACGTGACTGATCTTCCGGACGGAGTGATCTTTACCGAAAATCTCACGGAGACGGGCGTGGTCGCTGGGTGTGGTGTCAAAAGTAAGGTTGCCGTTTGACGGCGCCGTCGGTTTGGGTGACGTGTCGGCTTGAGCAAATGCACATGTTGTTCCCAACATTAGCAGTGCAGCCGCTGCGATGGACGACAGGCGTGTATGCGAGTTCATGATGTTCTCCTGCAAGCGCCCCATCATTTGCGGCAATCCTTGTGAAGGATATTCGTTCCCTAAAACTAAGGTCGGGCGGCAAACCAATGAATTTCTCGTGCCGGCAAACCTGCACCTGCACTTCTGGTAACCCTCCTGCTCGACCATGAGGCACCGCCGGACCGGGCAGCTAAACTTAAAGCCACGATCCTCGATCCGGAGACGGGCCATGCCCGGCCTCGTAGTCGACGTCACCGTCTGGAGCGCTGGTGCGCAGCGCCATCGGAACTGATCAGATTATGGGCAGTGTTGATCAAGGCGAGATGCGAGAAGGCTTGCGGAAAATTTCCGAGCTGCCGGCGTTCGGAAGGATCATATTCCTCTGCCAAAAGGCCGACGTCGTTGCGCAGTGACAGCAGCCTTTCAAACAGCGTCCGAGCCTCTGCAGATCTTCCCTGCAGGACGTAGTTGTCCGCCAGCCAGAAACTGCAAGCCAGGAACACGCCCTCCCCCGGTGGCAATCCGTCGGCGCCCTCGCTGGTGTGATAGCGCTGCACGAAGCCCTCGCGGACCAGGCCCTTCTCGATCGCAGCCAGAGTGCCGCGTATCCGGGAATCGGATGGCGGCAGGAAGCCCACCATGGCGATCAGAAGCAGGCTGGCGTCGAGAGATCCTGATCCGTAGGACTGCACGAAGCTGTTCTGCGCCCGGTCGAATCCCCGCTCGCAAACCTGCCTGTGAATCGCGTCCCGAAGCTCGCGCCAATGCGCGACCGGGCCTTCCAGCCCGAATTCTTCGGACGAGCGGATCGCTCGGTCGAAGGCGACCCATGCCATCACCTTGGAGTGGGTGAAATGCTTGCGACCGCCACGGACCTCCCAGATTCCGTCGTCCGGCTGCTCCCAGATCGATTCGAGATGTCCGACCAGCGCGCATTCCAGCGCCCAGCTCGCGGCGTTGCCGTGCAGACCGGCCTTGCGCGCGACATAAAGAGCGTCAAGAACTTCGCCGTAGACATCGAGCTGGACCTGGTCTGCCGCGGCATTGCCGATCCGGACCGGGGATGAGGCTTCGTAACCCTTCAACCAGCTGACCTCGTATTCCTCAAGCCGCCGCTCGCCGGCGACGCCATACATGATCTGCAGATCCTTCGGACTGCCGCCCACGGCGCGCAGCAGCCATCCGCGCCAGGCCTTGGCTTCCTCGATGAATCCCGCGCCAAGCAACGCGTACAGGGTGAAGGTGGCGTCTCTCAGCCAGCAATAGCGATAATCCCAGTTGCGCTTGCCGCCGATCTTTTCCGGCAGCGAAGTGGTGCCCGCGGCCGCTATGCCGCCGGTCTCGCGGTGCGACAGCGCCTTCAATGTCAATAGCGAGCGCATCACGGCTTTCGACCATTCCGGTCCCGGCTTGAAACGCGCCGACCATTTGTTCCAGAACGATTCAGCCTGTGCCAAAGCCTCGTGCACCGAGCGCGCTTCCGGCACGGCGCGATAGGATCGCGACCATGTCAGCATGAAGCCGACCTCCTCGCCCGCAGCGACGTCAAAGTTTCCAACGGTGCGAAAATCCTCGCCGCGCAGCGCAGCATCGCAGGCCAGCAGCAGCCGGTCCGGTCCCGCGGTGAATTCACGCCGCCCGTCGTCCCCGCGCGAGACCCAGGGTATGACCGCTCCGTATTCGAAACGCACCACCAGCTCGGTATGCATGGCGACCTTGCCGCGCAGACCTTTTACGATCCGGACCAGGTCCGACGCTGCCTCGCGTCGGGTCATGAAATCGATGACGCAAACCGCACCCGCGTCCGTTTCAAAGGTTGTCTCGAGGATCATCGTGTCGCCGCGATAGCACCGCCTGACATCGACGGGATCGGCTGCCGGCGCCAGCAGCCAGCGGCCGTTGCCTGAATCTCCGAGCAATGCTGAAAAGCAGGCGGCGCTGTCGAACCTCGGAAAGCCAAGCCAGTCGATCGAGCCGTCGCGCCCGACCAGCGCCATCGCCTCGCAATTGCCGATCGCCGCGTAATCTTCAATGCGGGTTGTCATGGCGCCTCAAACGCGGGGCCGGGTGCCGCGCCGGCCTCGGGCGCCGCGCCGAAGCCGCCGTCCACATGCCGGTCGCAAACACCAGGATGCTGCCGATCAGGACGGGCGCGATGCGACCGAGCGAGCCGGACGTTACCAGCGCCCGGTCGCTGGCTTCGTTTCCGAACCGCCCGCGGGTCCGGTGCAGCGAAGGAACCGGCTCCAGCAGATTGTCCTTGCGATCCGCGGAAACCGCCCGGGAGGTCTCCTGGCCCTCGAAAGCCACCTTTGCGAGGTAGCGATCGAGGAGCGACGGCAGCACCATATTTCCCAGGATCACCTTGAGGGTGCTCAATCCGATCCAGTATTCGCGACGCGGATGCCGCACCGCGTCGAATACCGCGCGAGCGATGACTTCGGGCTGTACGACCGGCGGAACCGGCCGCGGCTGGCGGGGCATCCGGGTTCGCGCCCAGTCGAATTGCGGGGTGTTGACCGCCGGCAATTCCATGATCGTCAGCTCGATCGCGCTGCGATCATGAATCAATTCCGTCCGCAGCGCATTGGTGAAGCCGCGGATCGCGTGCTTTGCTCCGCAATAGGCCGATTGCAGCGGAATGCCGCGGTAAGCGAGCGCCGAACCGATCTGGATGATCTTCCCGCGATTGACCGGCCGCATGTGGCGCAGCGCGGCCATCGTACCATGCACCTGGCCGAGATAAGTCACCTCGGTGACCCGCCGGAACTCTTCCGGCGACATCTGCCAGACCGGCGCAAACACCGTGACCATGGCGTCGTTGATCCAGACATCGATCGATCCGAAGGCGTTCGCGATCCGCTCCGCGGCGGCAAACACCGCTTCGGCATCGCCGACATCGGCGGCCGCGACCACCGCGGACCCGCCGAATTCCGCAACCTCCCGCTTGACCTCCTCCAGGGCCGCGGCATCCCGGGCAATCAATCCGATCCGCCAGCCGGCGCGGGCGAACTGATGGACGATCGCCCGGCCCACGCCGGCCGACGCGCCGGTAATGACTACAACCTGAGGGGAAGACGTGCGCGTTAAGCTCATGAGCGGATTCTTCGTCGGCAGTCGGCATCGAAGCAAAGACGCAGCAGCTGCGAGGTTAATAAGATAGCTAAGTAAAGCCGGAGCTTTCAGTTCCGATCATTCCGGCGGCGCAATATTACAAGCGCGCAAGATTCCGTATCCTTATCGACGCCCGACCGAACCCCAACCCCGAATGCCGGATGGCCGCGTCGTCCCCCCGATCGGTCGTGCCTGAGGTCATTCCTGGCATGCCCGGCCGGCGGCTCGCGAGCCCCGCCTAAGGGCTGTGGGTCAACGCGAGCTTATGTACATCCGGTTGCGGACCAGGACATTTTCTCAGGCGCGAACCCGCGCGTCCGCTTCGAGTTCGCCACGGCGGGCCAGGGCGGCAATTCGATCCGCGGTCCGGCAGGCAATCGCCTGGATGGTGAGCGAGGGGTTCACGCCACCGACTGTCGGAAATACCGAGCCGTCGCAGATCCAGAGGTTTGGAATATCCCAGCTGCGGCAATCGGCATCGACCACGCTGCTTTCCGGGGCGCTGCCCATTCTCGCCGTTCCGTTGAGGTGGCACGTATCATCATCCTGCGTCCAAAGGTCCCGGGCATTGGCGGCCCGCAGGGCCCGGGTCATGAATTTGAGGGAGTGATCGATCAGCCGCTTGTCGTTGTCACACCAGGAATAGGTGATACGGGGAATCCGCAGACCGTACTGATCGACCTCGTCGGCGAGGGTGACGCGATTGGATTCCTGCGGCAGCATCTCGCCGACGATCTTGAGACCGACCACGTGGTTGTAGTCTTCCATTTCAGCCACCAGGCGCGAGCCCCAGAGGCCGTGCGCGCTCATCTGCGTATTGGCCCATAGTTGCGGCAGAGGCCCCTGGCTCATGTAGCTGTAGCCCCCGAAGAAGTCTTTTCCGCTGTCCTCGTAGTTCCAATGCTCGGTAATGGCCAGCGAAGGCGGCCCCTTGTAGGATCGAACCTCGTGGTCCATCACGCCCCAGACGGCCTGGTTGGATTGCGCCATCAGATTTTTCCCGACCAGCCCGGAAGAGTTGGCGAGACCGTCCGGAAACCTGCCGTTCGCCGAATTCAAAAGCAGCCTCGGCGTCTCGATGGCGTAGCCGGCAACGACGACGTTGCGCGCGCGCTGGAAATGCCAGGCGCCTTCGCGATGATAATGCAGGCCCGTGACCAGCCCTGCTTGACCGGTCTCGATCTTGCCGACCATGGCGAGATCACGAATTTCCGCTCCCGCCGCGATCGCGCGCGGGATCCAGGTCACCAGCGCGCTCTGCTTGGCGTTGGTCGAACAGCCGGTGACGCAAAAGCCCCGATAAACACAGGGATGGGCGAGCCCGCGGGGCGCGGACAATGTCGCCAGCGGCGTTTCGGTCCACCGGATGCCCATCGCCTCGCAGCCTTGGGCCAGCGCGCGTGCGGCGGCATTGAGCGGATGCGCGCGGTAGGGATAGCGCGGCCGATGCGGCCCCCAGGGATAGCTGACCGGTCCGGCGATCTTCAAGGCCTGCTCGACCTCGGTGTAATAGCCCCACATTTCGCGCCAATCGAGCGGCCAATCCGCGCCGTAGCCGAGCCGGCTGCGTGACTTGAACCAATCGGGGCGAAAGCGGAGCGACACCATCGCAAAATGCACGGTCGAGCCGCCGACCGCCTTGCCGCTGTTGTTGCTGCCCATCTGCAGCGGGTTCTCGCCGTCGACGATGCGGTCGTCGGTCCAGTAGAGCTTGGTCTGCTCGCTTTCGTCGGAGGCAAAGTCTTCCAGCGGACGGAAGTAGGGCCCTGCATCGAAGGCCACCACCGAAAAACCCCGCTCCGCCAGCCGGCAGGCCAGCGTGCCGCCGCCGGCGCCGGTTCCGACGATCGCGAAATCGACCGCCTCCCCTTGCGCGTATTCGCGCATCGGTACCCACCCGCCGGGCCGAAATACATCCGGCGCTCGGCCGCGCCGCGCGCGCGGATTTTTCATCGGGTCATCGAACATCACGGTTGATCCGGCGAATCGAAGCCTCATCGCCATCCCCGGCTTCGGCGGCTTCCCAGGGATCGCGTTCGTCAAAATCCAGGCGGACATAACCGCGCGGACTCGCCGGCCCACCCCAGCCGATCTCGCTCCATGCAACGGGATGCGCGTAATAGGCCAGCACGACGTCGCGCGCCATGCGCTTCTTGAAGAAGTCCTGCGGCGCCATGCTGCCCCATGCCGGGGACTTCAGTTCGCCGCTCTGCATGCGCCCCAACAGCGTATCCTGGAGTCCTTCCGCAAGAGCATGGAAAGGTTGATCGTAGGCTGCCTTGGCTTCCGCATCGAGCGCCTTCAGACCGAGCCGCCATGCGTCACCATCGCGCGGCATGCCGGCAAGCCGATAACCGTCCGACGCACCGCCAGCCAATCTGTCGTCCACCAGCGACGCCACCGGGATCGGCGCGCGCGCCGCGGGCTGGGGCACGATGCGGGATGCGATCGCAGTGACGGTCTGAAATTCCTCGCTGCTGAAGAAGCGGGGCTGGCCACCGATCGCCAGCCTGCGCGTGACGGCGCGACGGGTCTGTTCGTTCCATGACGGCCCCTGACGCTTCGACAGAACGTCATAGCCGGGATAGCGGTTCCGGGTTGAAGCATTGTTGCCGGGGTCAGGCATCGGGATGGTCCTCCATGAGGCCGAGCGCGGCGAGGCCGGCGAGTGCGAGCCCGGCAAAACTCGGCGGCGCCGGAAGCGGCGGCCCGTTGAGGATGTTCTGAGTCCAGTTGCGCCAGCCGCCCATGTTGCGGGATACGCCGTAGGCGTGGAAACCAACGCCGGCGAACCCCATCGCAGTCAAAAGCCGCATCCACCAGCGCGTGAACCGGTGCCCGCGCCCGGGTCCGCCTGCCGCAGCCGACGCCAGCAGCAGGGCGCCGAGCGGCGGCAGCGTCACCGGAACCACCATGAAGGGGTTATGGAACGCGCCGCGAAAATGCAGCAAGCCAGCTTCACCGGTGGTGCCCAGCAAGCCGGCCGCCGCGACCCCAGCCATCGTGCGGCCCGCCGGCATGTTGAAAATCTCGGGTCGAGTTCCGGGTCCGCTCTCGCGGACCCGCTCCGAGCAAAACCCGACGAGGCCGGACAACAGAATGGCCATCGGGGCGCCGAGCGGCGCGGCGTAGAACAAATTCTGCCAGCTGAAGCCACCGACCTTCTTGCCGATATTGTAGATGTGGAAAGCGGTGCCGATCAGGCCGGTCGCGGCAGCCAGTAGATATGTCGTGTCCCGCATCCGGTGGGCGACCGGCCGCATGTCCGAGGTGCCATGAATACTGGTGGCCAGCGTCAAGGCGGAAACGATCAGCGGCGTGAACATCGCCTTGTTCTTGAACGAGCCGCGGTAATGCTCGACACCGCTGTCGGCCAGAACGGATACCGCAAGCGTGCCGGCGGCGCGATTGAGACGCCGCGCGGCGCGAACGCTGGCGGACGTCCCCGGCCCGGGAGCACGCCGGGTCGCGACCGGCCGCCCGGTCGTCTGTTTTCCAACATGGACAGGCGCGCCCCGGAACAACGCCGATCCGAGCGCCAGACCTGCCAGCGCCGCTCCGGCGCCGGTCAGGATCTCTTTGCTGTTCGGGCGGGTCATGCGCGTTCCTACAGGGCGTAACGTGCCGCGTCCTGGTGTTTGAAACGGAGGCCATTGCCGGGCCGCGAAGCGTCGGGCCGAATCTCGCCGTTGACCGGGACGGGCGCGCCATCGAACAGCATCTGTTCAATCCGGACATGATCATGAAACCATTCCAGATGCCGCAGCCGCGGCGAAGCACAGGCCACGTGCAAGTGCAGCGAGGGCGCGCAATGCGCGGAGAGGTCGGTGTGAAAAGCCTCGCACAGCGCCGCGATCTGCAGAAAAGCGGTCACGCCGCCACAGCGGGTAATATCGGCCTGCTGCACATCGACCGCCTGCGCCTCCAGCATCTCGCGCACATAATCCACCGTGAAGGCATATTCGCCCGCAGCGATGTCCATGCCGACCGGGGCCCGCTGCCGCATCGCGCGCAATCCCGCGAGATCGTCGGAACTGACCGGTTCCTCGAACCAGCCAACGCGCTGTTCGGCGAATTCATTGGCGAATTCGAGCGCCTGCTGGACGCGATAAGCGCCGTTGGCATCGACGAACAACGTCGCGCCGGCGCCGATGGCCTGCTTGGCAGCCTTGACGCGCCCGATGTCCCTGTCGGGCTGCGAGCCGACCTTCATCTTGACCAGACTGCAGCCCTCGCGTTCGACCCAACCGCAAAGCTGGGCCTCAAGCTCGCGGTCCGAATACGTCGTAAAGCCGCCGCTGCCGTAGATCGGCACGCTGTCGCGGTAGCTCCCCAGCATCCTGAAGAGCGGCAAACCCAGCAGGCGCGCCTTGAGGTCATGGATCGCGGCATCGAGCGCGGAGATCGCGGTCGCGGCCAGGCCTTCGCGACCGAGATTGCGGACCGAACGCTGCATCGCGAGCCACGCGGCCTGCGGGTTGAGGGCGTCCTGCCCTTCGATCGCCGCAGCCAGCTTGCCGCTGACCAAATCGACGATCGACGCCGCGGAATAGCTGTAGCCAACTCCGGTCTCTCCCCCACCGGAAACCTCGACAAGGACCAGCGTCGTCGAATCCCATGCTATCGTTCCGTCCGCCTCCGGCTTGTCAGTCGGAATCTCGAACGCCTGCGCGCGTACGCCCTCGATCGAAACCCCGGCCACCATGATCAATCCTTTCCGGGCAGCACGCTGGCCAGCAATTCCTTGGCGCTGTTGCGCAAGACGCTGCCGAGTTCAGGTTCGGAAGGAACCATGCTGACGAAATTTCTGGCGTCCTTGAGCGTGATGTGCGGCGGCAGCGGCGGCACATTGGGATCGGTATAGGCTTCCAGGATCACCGGCCGATCGGCTGCGAGCGCCTCGTCCCAGGCCGGCCCGACCCGGTCCGGATTGTCGACAAAGATGCCCTTGAGCCCGATCAGTTCGGCATACTTGTGATAGGGAAAATCCGGAATGCTCTGGGTAGATTCGGTCTTGCCGGCGCCGAGTTGGATCCGCTCTTCCCAGGTGACCTGATTGAGGTCGCGATTGTTGAGAACGAGAACGATCAGGCGCGGGTTCGACCACTGCTTCCAGTATTTGGAAATGGTGATCATCACATTGAGGCCATTCATCTGCATCGCGCCATCGCCCATGCAGGCGATCACGGTGCGATCGGGATAGGCCATCTTGCCGGCGAGCGCGTAAGGCGTGCCGGCGCCCAGCGAAGCCAGCCCTCCGGACAGCGACGCCTTCATGCCGCGCCGCATCTTCAGGTCGCGCGCATACCAGTTCGCCACCGATCCTGAATCCGCCGTGACGATGGCGTTGTCCGGCAGCCGCGGCGACAGTTCCCAGAACACCCGCTGGGGATTGAGCGGCTCGGCGGAATCCAGCGCGCGCTCTTCAAGCGTCTTCCACCACTTCTGGAGCCCGCTCTCGATGCCCCGACGCCAGGACGATTCCTTCTTTTGCGTCAGCATCGGCAGCAGCGCTCGCAGGGTCACGGCGCTGTCGCCGACCATATTGACTTCCATGGGGTAACGCAGGCTCAGCCTGCTGCCATCAATGTCGATCTGCACGCCGCGGGCGTCGCCCGGCTTCGGCAGGAATTCGCTGTAGGGGAACGCCGAACCGACCATCAGGAAGGTGTCGCAGCCCTTCATGAGATCCCAACTCGGCTTGGTGCCGAGCAGTCCGATTGAGCCGGTGACGAAGGGCAGGTCGTCCGGCAAAGCGGCCTTGCCGAGCAGCGCCTTGGCGACGCCGGCCTGCAGGCGCTCCGCCACCGCGATGACCTCGTCGGTGGCCTCGAGCGCGCCCGCGCCCACCAGCATGGCGACCTTGTTGCCGCTATTCAAGACCTCGGCGGCGTCGCGAAGCAGGCTCTCCTCCGGCAGTTTCGCAGGACCTGCGTAGCCCACACCGGTATGGGTTGCGCCGTGGGCCAGCGGGGGATCCCTGTAATCGAGCTCCTGCAGGTCGTTGGGAAGAATGACGCAGGTCACCGCCTTCTTGGTGTGTGCGATGCGCACAGCGCGGTCGATCAGATGACGGACCTGCTCGGGCACGCTCGCCATCCCGACATATTCGGCTACATCCTGAAACAGATTTTGCAGCTCGACTTCCTGCTGGTAGCTGGCGCCGAGGCCGCTTCTTGCCTGCTGGCCAACCAGCGCGACCACGGGCACATGATCCATCTTGGCATCGTAGAGCCCGTTCAAAAGATGGATCGCGCCCGGCCCCGAGGTGGCGTAACAGAGACCCACCTGGCCGGTGAACTTGGCGTGCGCCGAAGCCATGAAGGCCGCCATCTCTTCATGACGGACCTGAACGTATTCCATCGTCTTGCTGGCCTTTTCCAGCGCAACATCGAGACCGCCGACGCCGTCTCCCGGGTATCCGTAAACGCGCTTCAATCCCCAGGCCGAGAGTCGCTGCCACACAAATTCGCTGACGTTCATGCTTGACCTCCTGACCGGGGACCCCCGACGCACGGCGGGCACTTGCAACTAAAACCGTGAGACAGAGCAATGCGATGATGCGCTTTCAACGTAACGCCCGGGCAATCGTTGCAATCCGTCACGGCCTTTAATGGCGGCGCGCGTTGCTATCACGAGGAGTTGAAACTTGCGTTCCCGATCCACGTGAGCAACACGGCCTGCGTGATCCGAATGCCTACGCTACCGATCGGATCGCCGGCTTCGGGCGATGGAAAATCGTCTCGGTCCGGAACGCTGCCCGTGATGCCCTCACGGGCATCCGTCGTCTCCGGGGCGCGGGCGCGGCGCTTAATGGCAGCGTGAAAAATCCGCGGACCTTGATGGTCGCCGCTCCGGCTGTCGCGTCTGCCGCTCACCATATCGGCCAAGCAGGGGGCCACAAGGTTTTCGGTCGGATAAAGCGGGTCAATGCGCTGCGCAGGACATCCGAGCCACGGCAACGCGACTTTTAGGCCGGGGCTCAAAAGCCGCAATGATGCTATCGGCCCGGCGAAGATTTCGGCAGGTCGATACCGGCTCAAAACTGCCGTCGATTGAACCCGAGCGAGCATCAACCAGAGCCAGGCGGATCCGCGATTGCATCCAGCCGGCCGAGCAGGAAGACATAGGCGATGATGCCGATAATCAGAACCACACCGGCAGTCAGGAACGCTCCGGCAAAGGAGTGCGTCGCGCCGACAATGTAGCCTGTCGTCACCGGAGCCAGCACGCCCATCAGGTTATTGAAGAAATTCATAATGCCGCCGATCGTGCCGGTTCCGCCGCGGGGAGCGATCAGCGAAGGGATCGACCAGCCGACCGGCGCGGCTGCCGCCAAACCGCTCAGCGCGATCGAGATCCACACGACCGCCCAGACGGCGCTTGTGGTAAGCGTGGCGCCAAATACGGCGAGACCCAGCAGCATGCCGATAACGAGCACGGACTTGCGAACGGGCGTTTCATTATAGCCCTGCGCAATCAGGCGATCGATCAGCCAGCCGCCCACGACCAGATCGGCAATCGTAGCGCAGGCCCAGGGGACCGCCGTGTATCCGGCGGACTTCAGGATACTCATGTGCATCGTGTCCACGAGATAGTTCGGCAGCCAAGTAAGAAACAGGTAGAACGAGTAGCCATAGGCCGCGAATCCGATGGTCAACCCCCACACTTTTCGATTGCGCAGCAAATAGCCAAGCATGGCGATCTCGCCGCCCTGCGCGGCGCCTTCTGGCGTGGCTCCGCCGGCGCGGATATATTTGCGCTCCTGCTCGCTCAGCCGCGGATGTTTGCTGGGATCGCGATAGACGATGACGAAGGCGATGAAGTAGACGAAACTCAAGATGCCGGTGATGGCGAAGCCCCAGCGCCAACCAAGATTCACCACGGCCAGCGCCACCAGCGGCACGCCTATCACGTTGGAGAATTTTGCCGCAGCATCGAACAGCGATGTCGCAAACGCGCGTTCGCTGCGAGGAAACCAATAGCCCGTTGCCTTCGAGCTTGCCGAGAAGCCGGGCGCTTCGGCGACGCCAAGGAGGACGCGCGCGCCAAGGATACTGCCGAAGCCGAAGGCAAATGCGGTGGCGGCGGAGGTGACCGACCATAAAAAGGTGCCGACGCGGTTAACCAGGGTGACACCCAGACGGTCAAGAATCATACCGGTCGGAATCTGCAGCAGCGCATAGGACCAGAAGAATCCGCTGAAAAGCCAGCCCAGCTCTCCGTCGGTCAGGCCAAATTCGAGCTTTAGCTGCGGTGCTGCCACCGAGAGATTGATTCGATCGAAATAATTGACCAACACGCCGGCGCCCAGCAGCAGGCCGATACCCCAGCGCAGCCTGGGCATATGCCGGGTTTTCACGATCCCGCTTTCGTCCTTTCCAGCCGATACCTGATGTCCCGGAACGGTTGTTGATGTCATTGGGCGACTTCTCGCGATATCAGGTCATGGTTGCGCGCCGCTCGGCTTCTTCCGACTCATGCACGATCGCGGCCGGCCCACTGCCGGATTGATGATGACCTGATCCTTTGCTCCGGGCCCTTAAGGATCACTGCTACGTTCGCCCCGGCCACTCAGTTCGAAGCTACGGATGATTACCGGACGGGGTACGGAAAATACCAGGACACACTCCGCGATCAGGAGCCTCCTCTGCTTCCAATTCGCATCCGGGCTCAAAGTTGCAAGCCGCGACTAAAATTTGGTACGGCCATATCCTGTCGCATTGCGATGTAATCTCGCGCCAGGGCTACGTGCCGCCGCTCCAGCATCTGAAAGTATTGAAACAGGGAACGCCAGCCTCGACGCAGCGTTGCTTCCACCGGCCGGCCGTGGCGACGGTCGGTGTCTTTCGATGGCCGCGGGCAGCGAGCCGTTAGTTGCGCGTAGCGCGTCGGAGTTCAGGCTGGGTTCCCACCCAGCCCGGCTCTGAGCTCAGGCGGCCGGCCAATGTTGCCGCAGACCTATTGGCCGGTAAATATCGGCTTGCGTTTTTCCCGAAAGGCCTTGATGCCCTCGCGCGCATCCGCCGTCCTGGAAATCGCGGCCAAGGTCTCGGCCTCGTCTTCCAGCTGGCTTTCGAACGAGCGATCCTGGGCTTGCAAAAACAGCCGCTTGATGCCGCGATAGGCCTCGGTCGGTCCCGTGGCAAGCTCGCGCGCGAGGCTGATCGCTTTCTCGGCCACCGCGTCGTCGTCGACCACCAGATCGACCAGACCGGCCGAGAGCGCCGCATCGGCATCCAGCGTTTCGGCCAGCAGGAAAAACCGCTTGGCGCGCGCCGGGCCCATCCGCGCGGTCAGCGTCTTGGTCGAACCGCTGTCCGGGGTAAAGCCGATTCGAGAGAAGGCGGAAGCTATGCGCGCCGATTTTCCGATGACCACCAGATCGGCCGCCGCCATCAACGACACGCTGCCTCCCGCCACATGGCCGTGGACGGCGACCACGACCGGCGCGCGGGCGCGAACCATACGCACGATGGCGGCATGAAAATCCGCCGTCCAGGTCTTGATGGTGGCCGGCAGCGCGTCGCCCTGCGCGCCCAGCGCGGCAAGATCGCCGCCGACGCTGAAGAGTTTGCCGCGCGCGGATATCAGGACAGCGCGGACGTCGTCACGTTCGCCGAGTTCGGCCATCGCAAGGCTGAACTCCCGGCAGAAGATCGCGTCGATCGGGTTGCCGGTATCGGGCCGGTCGAGAACGACATGGGCAAGGCCATCGGCGATCTCGCATTCGAAGCTGGTCGTCGCTGTCGTCAAGCCCATGTTTTCGCTCCGCCTGTTGCGTCTGCCGCTCACCATATCGGCGACGCCGGGTGCCACAAGGCCTTCCGTGCCGCAAACCGAAGCGACGCGCGCCACCGACATCCGATCGAGGGCAACACGACTTTTAGCCCGTATCCGACGTCGCCGGAATCGACCGCCGGTTGACGAAGCCTTTGGGCTGCGCCATTAATCCCGCAGCGGAAGGCGCTTTGAACATGAATCCGACGCGGCGGTCTTTGCTGGTTTCCGGGCTGCGGCAGCGCGTCAGATCCAGGCCCAAGCGATCTTCAGCCCCTTCCCGAGCGACGAAACCGAAGCTCGCGACGCAGCCGGCGAAGAATAAGCCGGCGCCGGACGATATCGCCCAGATTTCAAAATCCGAAAAATCGCGCGATGCGATTCTGGAAGCCGCGGCAAAGCTGTTTCGCCGCCAGGGCTATTCCGCCACCACGTTGCGCCAGATCGCGGCAATGGCCGAGATCAAGGCCGGAAGCATCTATTATTATTTCGATTCCAAGGAGGCCATTCTCAACGAGGTCCTGCACCGCGGCCTGCGCAGGGTGTTCGAAGCGGTCAAGTCGGCGCTGACGAAAGCGGGCACGGTCTCGCATCGTCAGCGCATCGGGCTGGCGATCGAGGCGCATCTGGTGGCGCTGCTGGAAGCCAGCGATTTCACCTCGGCCAACATCCGGATCTACGGCCAGCTCCCCGAACACCTCAAAAAGCCGCACCGCCCGCTGCGCAGGGCCTACGCCAGATATTGGGACCAGCTGTTTCTGGACGCGCGGCGCGCGGGAGAAATCCGCGCCGACATCGAGATCGTGCCTTTGCGGATATTCGTGCTGGGCGCTCTGAACTGGACCATCGAGTGGTTCAATCTCGGCAGCAAGGACGCGGTGTTGAAGCTGGCCCGTCGAACCGAGCTGCTGATTTTCGATGGCGTCAAGAAGGCATAGTTCGAATTGTCATTCCAGGCCCGTGTGACGCGCGAAGCGCGGCACCCGCGAGCCCGGACTCTATAACCACCGCAGGGGCTGTGAATTCCGGGCCTGCGCTCCGCCCGGCTGTCGCCAGCCAGAGCGGATCCCGGAATGACAAACGATGGATCCGCGTCCAATGAGATCGGTTTCATGGAATCGATTTCCGCGACGCCCGTCATCGCATCCGCTTCGCCACCTCTTCCAGCATCACCTCGGTGGTGCCGCCGCCGATCGACTGCACCCGGGCATCCCTCGACATCCGTTCGATCGTGCTCTCGCGCATGTAGCCCATGCCGCCATGAAACTGCAGGCATTCATACATCACCTCGTTGACGAGTTCGCCGCAATAGGCCTTGACCATCGAGACCTCCTTGGTCGCGTCGATCCCCTGCGTCACCAGCCACGCCGCGTGATAGACCAGCTGCCGCCCGGCCTCGACCTTCGCCGCCAGCATCGCCAGCCGGTGCCGGATCGACTGCCGGGACCACAACGGCGCTCCAAAAGTCTGGCGCTGCGTGACCCAGTCCAGCGTGAGCTCGATCGCGGCCAATGCCTCGCCCATCGCCATCGCACCGATCACGATGCGCTCGTTCTGGAAGTTGCGCATGATCGCATAGAAGCCGCGGCCCTCCTCGCCGAGCAGGTTGGCGGCCGGCACCCGGCAGTTCTCGAACAGCAGCTCCGCCGTATCCGATGAACGCCAGCCGTGCTTGTCCAGCGCGCGGCCGACCCGGAACCCCGGCGTCCCCTTCTCCACCAGCAGCATCGAGATCCGCTGCGAGGGCCGCATCTGCGGATCCGTAATGGCGGCGATGCAATACAGGTCGGCGTGCACGCCGTTGGTGATGAACATCTTGGCGCCGTTGAGCAGATAGCTGTCGCCGTCGCGCCGCGCGGTGGTGCGGATGCCCTTGACGTCGGAGCCCGCGCCGGGCTCGGTGACGCCGACCGCGACGATCTTCCTTCCGGCCACGATATCCGGCATGAAGCGATCCTTCAGCGCCGGCGAGCCGGCATGGAACAGATGCACCGAGGCCATGTCGGTATGAACCAATACCGTGATCGCCACGCCCGAGAAGGTCGACCTTCCCAATTCCTCGGCCAGCACCGCGGTTGCCAGCGTGTCCATATCCGAGCCGCCATATTCGGCCGGATAGCGGATGCCCAGAAAACCCAGTTCGCCCATGCGGCGCAGCACCTTGCGCGGCACCATGCCGTCCTGCTCCCATTGCAACGCGTGCGGCTTGATTTCCTCGTCGACGAAGCGCCGGATCTGGGCGCGCAGCAATTCATGCTCTTCCCCGAAATAGACCGCGCGCGCGTGGCCGCTGGCTGTTGCCATGTTCATTGCAATCCACCTTGTCTATTTGCCTTGCCAGACCGGCTTGCGCTTCTCGGCAAACGCTCTTGGCCCTTCGATGGCGTCGAGGCTCGCATAGGTCTCGACATGCAGCCGGTTCGCCTCGACAAGTCCGTCCGCGCAGCCGAGATCCATCGCCGCCAGCACGCTGGCCTTCGCCGCCTTCACCGACAGCGGCGCGCCCTCGGCGATGGTACGGGCGAGCTGCATGGCGCGGGCGCGGACGGCGTCGGGCGTGTCTTCCAGATAGTTCAGGAAGCCGTGTTCGGCCAGCCGTTCGATCGGCATGGTCTCGCCGGTCAGCACCAGTTCCATCAGCACGGGCTGCGGCAGCATCCACAATAGCGGCACCGCCCAGGGCGAACCCCGCCCCATCTTGACCTCGGTGATCCCGGCGCGGGTGCCGGCTAGACCGACCCTGAGGTCGCACCTGATCGCCAGCAGCATGCCGCCCGCCATCAGCGATCCGGTCATCGCCGCGATGATCGGCTTGGACACCGCGCGCATCGCGGTCTGCATGGGGTCGCGCATCCGGGTCAGAATGTCGACGCCGTCGCGCGCCCTGATCTCGGCCGCCTGCTTGAGGTCGAGGCCGGCGCAAAATACCCCGCAGTCCGCCGAAGTCAGGATCACCACCCTCGCCTGCGGGTCGTTCTCGACGCGCTGCCAGATGTCGCTGAGACCGTTCATCGCCTCGACCGACAGGGCGTTCTTGCGTTCCGGCCGATCGATGGTGACCGTCGCCACGCCGTCGTTTATCGCATAGTGGATCGGTTCGCTGTCGGACATCGGCCGGCACTTTCGGAAAATCTAACAGCTGTTAGAATAGCCGCCGCCCGGACGAATACAACCGGAATCCAGAATCGGAACAGCCATGCAGCAGCTTGCCAAGATGCGCTTCGCGCCGGATCTCCTGAAAGACAAGGTCGCTCTGGTGACCGGGGGCGGAACGGGGATGGGCCGCGCCACGGCGGTCGAAATGGCGCGCTGCGGCGCCCGCGTCGCGGTGCTCGGCAGGCGGGCCGGGCCGATCGAGGATACCGCGCGGCTGATCGGCGAAATCGGCGGCAGTGCCATCGCGATCCCGGCCGATATACGTCTGGCCGACCAGATCGAGGGCGCCATGCTGCGGATCAGGGACGCGTTCGGCCGGCTGGACATCCTGGTCAACAATGCGGGCGGACAGTTCGTCACGCCGGCGCGCGAGCTCAACAACAAGGGTTTTGAGACCGTGATCCGCAACAATCTGATCGGCTCCTGGCAGATGACCAAGGCGGCTGCCGATCATTTCATGCTGGAGCACGGCGGATCGGTCGTGTTCGTGACCGCCTGTGTCCGCTCCGGGCTGAGCGGCTTCGTTCATACCGCAGCCGCCCGCGGCGGCGTTCTGGCGATGATGAAGACGCTGGCTTTCGAATGGGCGGAATTCGGCATCCGCCTCAATTGCGTCGCTCCCGGAACCATCAAGACCGAAGGCATGGATCATTACCCGATCGAACCCGAGCAATGGCTGAAGCTGAACCGCAACGTGCTCGGACATATGGGCGACGTCGAGGATATCTCGGCGGCCATCATCTTCCTGGCTTCGCCGCTCGGAAAATTCGTCACCGGCGAGGAATGGTATGTCGACGGTGGCGAAACCCTGCATCTTGCCCATGACGCTCGGCAGATGATCGATGCGGTAAAATTCGCCAGGCGGGAGCCCGCGGTCGGGAAGACCGGCTAGTGGGGCGATTGCAAACCGATCCTTTCAAGCTCTCGGACCTCATCCTGAGGAGCCCAGCGCAGCGGCGCTTGGCGTCTCGAAGGATGGCAGCCTGGCAAGGCCTTTGCGCGGCCATCCTTCGAGACGCGCGCGAAGGGCGCGCTCCTCAGGATGAGGTCCGAGATTGCTTCACATCCTTCCGGGATGAGGCGCTGAAGCCTCATGGCGAGGATGGGTCGGCTGCGCCGCAGCGATTGCTGCTACATCGGGTGCGCGTTAGATTGAACGAAGAATTCAGCGGGGAGATGGCGCCATGGACTACGCGCTCAGCGAGCAGCAGCAGGCGTTTCGGGAGGCCGCCTCTCGCTTTGCCAGGCAGAAACTGGCGCCACATTATCAAAGCCGGGCCACGCAGCACCGCCTCGACCGGGCGCTGCTGCGGGAAATGGGCGACCTCGGTCTGATCGGCGTCGACCTGCCCGAACAATATGGCGGCCTTGGCGCGAGCAGCGCCACCTCCGGGGTCATCATCGAGCAGATCGCCTATGGCGACTTCAACGCCAGTTATGTTCAATTGCTGGCTTCGCTGATGGGCGGCATGGTCGCCCAGCACGCTTCGCCCGAAATCGCCCGGCTCTGGCTGCCGCGGGTCACCCGCGGCGACGCCATCATCGGGCTCGGGCTGACCGAACCGCGCGGCGGATCCGATGCGGCCAACCTGATCCTGCGCGCCGAGAAATCCGGAAACGGTTACCGGCTGAACGGCGAAAAGACCTCGATGAGCTTTTCGGACCAGTGCGATGCCGCCGTGATCTTCGCCCGTACCGGGCGGATCGAGGACGGCGCGCGCGGCGTCAGCGCCTTTTTCGTCGATCTCAACCAGCAAGGCATCACCCGAACGCATTTCAACGACATCGGCACCAAACCGGTCGGCCGCGGCTCGGTTTTCTTCGACGACGTCTTCGTGCCCGCGGAATGCCTGATGGCGGAGGAGAACAGGGGCTTCTCCAAGATCATGTCCGGCTTCGACTACAGCCGCGCCTTGATCGGGCTCGAATGCATCGGCCCGGCGCAGGCCTCGGTCGACGAAACCTGGCAGTATGCCAAGGAGCGGATCGCCTTCGAGCGGCCGATCGCGCAGTATCAGGGCGTCAGCTTTCCGCTCGCGGAAGCCGAAACCCAGCTCACCATGATGCGGCAGCTTTGCTATTACACGCTGTCGCTGCGCGACCGCGGGCTTGCCCACACCGCGGAAGCCGCGATGTGCAAATGGTACGTGCCCAAGGTGTCCTGCGAGATCATCCATCAGTGCCTGCTGACCCACGGCCATTACGGCTATACCACCGACCTGCCGTTCCATCAGCGCCATGTCGACGTGATGGGCCTGCAGATCGGCGATGGCACGGCGCAGATCCAGAAACTGGTGATCGCCCGCGAGAGGGTCGGGCGAGTGGCGGTCCAGTACGCCAGGCAGATTTGAGCGACGCGGCCCTATCGTCCGCTGCCGAATGCCGCATCGGCGACCGACGCACGATCGGCGCTCGACTGCCACAGCTTCGGATAGGTGACGCGAAAATCCCTCAGCAACTGGCCGATCGGAGGATCGGCGAACCAGCCGCGATCCCTGACATATTCCATGTGGCGGTGATTGCCGGCATCGAACTCGTGGAACAGCGCGTCGCTGCTGCCGTCGAAGATCAATTGCCGCACGCCGAACCGCGCGCACAGTTCAGAGTTGAAGGCGGGCGTCACCTTGAACATCCTGTCCTCAAGCCAGAGCGCGACGTAACCGTGATAGATGAACAGGTCGGTTCCCATCAGCTCCGCAAGCTTCGGCGAATTCAGATGATTGCGGACATCGGCAAATCCGACCGCCGCCGGAATCCCGGCGGCGCGCAACGCAGCGGTCAGCAGGATCGCCTTCGGCACGCAGTAATTCGACGGTTTCGCGGCGATCCGGCTGGCGCGATAGTCGGCCTCGGCGGTGCCGACATCGAACGGATTGTATTTGATCCGGTCCCGTACCGCCTCGAACAGGCGGATCGCCCTCTCGGTCGCCGGCAGATCGGGCGCGCCCTGCAGGCTGCGCACGACGAAAGCGCGGACCTCGGCCGAATCGCTGTCGACAAAGGCCGTCGATGCCAGAAACTCGGGGAGACATTCGATCGGCTGCATTGCCCTGCTCCGCGACCCGCCAATCTGCATTTATCTAACAAATGTTAGATTTGAAAGATAGCAGGTGCCATTGACCCAAATCGTATCGAGGCGCTAGCCTCTCACCGTGACCCGCCAAGGCTCGCGACTTCGCAAGGCATCCGATGAGTGATGCGACGCAATATATCTGGACACCGCCGCCGGATCTGGTGGCGCAGAGCAATTTGACGGCCTTCCTTCGCGCCACCGGCCAGCGCGACTACGACGATCTCGCCGCCAGGGCGGACGCCGATCCCGCCTGGCTGATGCAGCAGGTATTTGCATTCTGCGATGTCAGGTTCTACCGGCCTCCCGACACCATGCTCGATCTGTCCGGCGGTCAGCCCTGGGCGCGCTGGTGCGTCGGCGGCACCACCAACATCGTCCTGAACTGCATCGACAGGCATCGGGGAACCGCGGTTTGGCATCAGACCTTCATGGTCTGGGAAGGCGAAGACAGGCGCCAGCAGCACGCGCTGACCTATCGGGATTTCGACCGCGAGGTCGGACGGCTGGCCCAGGGGCTGCGCGATCTCGGCATTGGCAGCGGCGACGTCGTCGCGATCTACATGCCGAACCTGCCGGAAACCTTCATCGCCTTCTTCGCGATCCTGAAGCTCGGCGCGATCGTCATGCCGCTGTTCTCCGGCTTCGGCCCCAGCCCGATCCAGTCCCGTCTCAACCACGGCGGAGCCAAGGCTGTGATCACGGCAAGCGGGACCTGGCGGCGCGGCGTGCCGGCGCCGCTCAAGTCGGTGCTCGACGTGGCGCTCGAGGGCTCGCCAACCGTCCGCCACGTGATTGTTGCCGATCGCGACGGCCTGGAAATCGAAACCCCGATGCGGCGGGGCCGCGACTACCGCTGGAGCGATGTCGTAGCCGGCAAGGACGCCGGCATCGCGACCGCGGAAATGGCGGCGCAGGATCCGGCGATCCTGCTCTATACCTCGGGCACCACGGGCGAACCCAAGGGGTGCGTCTGGACCCATATCAGTTTCATCGGCTCGATGGTCACCCGCGACATCATCATCTGCGGCGACTTCAAACCGACCGACCGCTTTTTCTTTTTCAGCGACATGGGCTGGATGGTGGGCGCGATGTGCGCCTGCATTCCAAGCTACGCCGGCGGCAGCCTGCTGATCGCGGAGGGCACCCCGGATTATCCGGACAGCGGGCGATTCTGGCGCCTGATCGCCGATCATCGGGTGACCTATCTCGGGGTTTCGCCGACCATCGTCCGCAGCCTGATGCGCCATGGGCTCGAGGTCGAGGACTACGATCTCTCGAGCCTGCGGATCACCGCTTCCGGCGGCGAGGCATGGACCGCCACGCCCTGGCTCTGGTTCTTCGAGCATGTCTGCAAGAAGAAAATCCCCATCATCAATATCTCCGGCGGAACCGAGGTCGGAGGCTGCATCTTCACCGGCACGCCAAACCACCCGATGAATCCCGGTTCGTTCTCGCGACCGGCGCTGGGGGTCGGCGCCGACATTGTCGACATGACTGGAAACAGCCTGCCCGCCGGCACGGTGGGCGAACTGGTGTTGCGGCACGCCTCGATCGGACTGACCAAAAGCCTGTGGAAAGCCGATGCGCGTTACATCGAAAGCTACTGGAGCACGCTTCCCGGCCTCTGGGTGCACGGCGACTTCGCCATGCGCGGCCATGACGGGCTCTATTACATTCTCGGCCGCTCCGACGACACCATCAAGATCTCCGGAAAGCGCATCGGGCCCGCCGAACTCGAAGGCATCCTGATCGCGACCGGCAAGCTCGCGGAAGCCGCCGTGTTCGGCGTTCCGCATCCGGTGAAGGGCTCGGCCATCGTCTGCGCCTGCGTGCCGATGCCCGACGTGCAAGCAGATAGCGGGCTTGCAAGCCTGCTCTCATCGGCGATCGTCGAGGGAATGGGCGCCTCGTATCGGCCTGAGAAAATCCTGTTCGTCGACGATTTGCCGCGCACCCGCAACCTGAAGATCATGCGCCGGGTGCTGCGGGCGGTGCTCGAACGAAGGGATCCCGGCGATCTCTCCGCGCTGGCCAATCCGGAAGCCGTCGAACGGCTTCGCGAACAACTCGGTACCGAATGAGGCGGTACACCTTCTCGGGCTGGGCGCGTCAGATCGGGCAATCCGGCGGGAATGCCGGCTTGCGCTTCTCGAGATGCGAGGCAAGGCCCTCGCGCGCCTCGGCGCCGGTGAAGCCCAGCATCTCCAGCGCGGTCGAAGTATCGAACAGCGGTCCGTTGACCCGCAGCCAGTTGTTCAGCGCGTATTTGGTCCAGCGGATCGCGCTTTGCGCGCCGGCTGCGAGATCCTCGGCGGTCTCGAGCGCGACCTTCTGCAGGTCCGCGTCTTCCACGCACAGCGAGACCAGCCCGATCCGCTCGGCCTCGGTGCCCGACAGCGGCTTGCAGGTCAGAAGGTAATATTTCGCCTTGGCCAGCCCGCACAGCAGCGGCCAGATGATGCAGGCGACGTCGCCCGCCGCGACGCCGAGACGGGTATGGCCGTCGACGATACGCGCCGATTTTCCGCAAATCGATATATCGGCGAGGATCCCGACGACGAGGCCGGCGCCGACGGCGACGCCGTTGATCGCCGAAATGATCGGCTTGTTGCAGTTGATGACGTTGTAGACGAGGTCCTTGGCCTCCTTCCAGGTCGCCATCCGCGCCTTTGGATTGTCCAGGATGCTCTTGATCAGCTCGAAATCGCCGCCGGCGGAGAACGCCTTGCCGGCTCCGGTAACGATGACGGCATTGATATCGGGGTCGTCATTGATGTCGCGCCAGACATGGGTGAGCTGGGTGTGGGTCTCGGCATCGACGGAGTTATAGGTCTCGGGCCGGTCGAAGGTGAGCCGCAGGATACGCTGCGACGGATAGTCGATCTTCAGCCTGGTGTAGGCGGCATAGCGGTCGGACATCGCACTCCCCTTCTATTCAGGTTTTTCTGTAATGGTTTGCTGTTCCGGGCTTGCCTTCGTGCGGCAACTCTGGCCGTTCGAACGCCTGCGCGCAACCGGTCATGTTTCGAACAGGCGTTAGAATTTAGATTTGATCGGAATATACCGCAAGCGTATAGTTTGCGAACCGCCGGCCGCAGCACCACGACAAGAGCCTGGCGGGGGGAAACCGCAATGACAGGCGACTTCAACGCCACACCCTGGATGACCGCCGGCGCCGTTGCCACGGTCGGCGAATTGTTTCGCAGTTGCGCGGAGATCCAACCGGGTGCGGCCGCGATCGACTACCGGGGACGTCAAGTCAGTTACGGCCAGCTTCTGGGCCGCGTCGACAGCCTGACCGCGGTGCTGGCGGCACACGGACTTCGCCGCGGCGATCGCGTGGCGCTGCTGTCGCACAACCGGCCGGAGTATTTCGAGGTCGAACTGGCGGCGGCAAATCTCGGCGTCATGACCGCGTGCCTGAACTGGCGGCTGTCGCCGCGCGAGCTGGCCTATTGCATCGAACTGGTTTCGCCGAAACTCGTGATCGTCGAGGAAGAGCTGGCAGGCGCCCTGCCGTCCGCCGCCGCCGAAAATCGCCAGCTGATCGAAATCGGCACGCAGTATGAAAGACTGCTGCGGCAACATAGCGGGCACCCGGCGCCGAGTGTGGCGGAAGCCGAGGACGGCCTCGTCATCCTCTATACCAGCGGCACCACGGGCCTGCCGAAGGGAGCGGTAATCTCGCATCGCGCGATGGTGATGCGGGCGCTGGTGTTCAGCTCCGAGCTCGGTATTTCGCACCGCGACAGCTTCGTGGCGTGGGCACCCATGTTCCACATGGCGTCCACCGACCACGGTTTGGCGACGCTGCTGCGCGGCGGAACGGTGGTCATGATCGACGGCTTCCAGGTCGAGCCGCTGCTGGCTGCCGTGGAACGGCACCGGATCGGCTGGCTGGTCCTGATTCCCGGCATGGTGGAGGCGTTTGCCGCGGCACTCACGGCAGCGGCGACGCGCGTGAAAGGCGTCAAGGTCTGCGGCGCGATGGCCGACCTGGTACCTCCGCATGCCATCGCCGAAGTGACCGCGCTTTTGCAGGCCCCCTACCTCAACAGCTTCGGTGCCACTGAAACCGGATTGCCTCCCGCGACCAGGGCCCTGATTCCGGCCGGCGAAATTCCGACCCGCCTCTCCAAGCGGCAGAATGCGTTCTGCCAGGTCAAGCTGGTCGATAGTTCAGACCATGAAGTCGCACCGGGGACGCCGGGCGAGCTGGCGATTCGCGGCGCGACGCTGTTTTCCGGCTACTGGCGGGCGGACGAAATTAACGCGCGGGATTTTCGCGGCGGCTGGTTTCACATGGGCGACGTGTTCCGGCGCAACGAGGACGGCTCGCTCGATTTCGTCGATCGCGCCAAATACATGATCAAGACCGGCGGCGAGAATGTCTATCCGGCCGAGATCGAACGCGTGCTGATGAGCGATACACGCATCACCGAAGCCGCCGTGGTGCGGACCGCGGACCGGAAATGGGGCGAGGTTCCCATCGCCTTCGTGTCCTGCCGCGATGCGACGGTCACCGAGGCCGAGCTGCTGGAATTGTGCCGGCGCGATCTCGCCGCCTACAAGCGTCCGCGCCAGTTCCGGTTCATCGAGTTCTCGGAATTTCCGCGCTCCACCAGCGGCAAGGTGCAGCGGCACGAGCTGGAGGCCCGGCTCGCCAGGGATAACCCATGACCGCCAATAGCCTGCGCGGCAAGGTCGCCATCATCGGCATCGGGATGTCGCCGGTCGGCAAGGTGGCCGGCAGGAGCCCGCTCTGGCTTGCCGCCGATGCCGCCATGAAGGCGCTGGCGGATGCCGGCATCGGCAAGCGTGTGGTCGACGGCGTATTGTCGTGCCATGCCTTCGCCTCCCCGTTCCACCGTTTCAGCGTCGCCTTCAGCGAGTATTTCGGCATTCAGCCGACCTTCTCCAATACGCTGCAGGTATCCGGCGCGACGGCGGCGACCATGTTCAATATCGGCGCGGCGGCGATTTGCGGCGGCCTCGCCGAAGTGGTGCTGGTGGTCGGCGGCGACAGCCTGCTGACCGGCCTGACGCCGGATCTCGCGCTGCGTTCGATGACGGAAAGCCGCGACCAGCAATATGAAATGCCGTTCGGGATTCCGGTCGCGAACACCTTTGCCATGACCGCCCACCGGCACATGAAGGAATTCGGCACCACGGCGGAACAATTGGCCGAAGTCGCGGTGATCCAGCGCCGTCACGCGGCGCGCACCCCCGGCGCGCAGCAGACCACGCCGATCACCGTGGATGACGTGCTCAATTCCGGCATGGTGACAACGCCCTACCACAAGCTCGATTGCTCGCTGATATCCGATGGCGGCGCCGCATTCGTCCTGACCTCGGCCGAACAGGCACGCGAGCTCGGCGCACAAAACCCGATCTACATTCTCGGCGGCGGCGAGTGCTACAGCCACGAGCACATTTTCCTGATGCCATCGCTGACCTCGACCGGCGCCGTGGAGTCGAGCCGCAACGCCTACCGCATGGCGGGTTATGGCCCGAACGACATCGACGTCGCCGGCATCTACGACTGCTTCACCGGCACCGTCATCATGATGCTGGAGGATCTCGGTTTCTGCCCCAAGGGCGAAGGCGGCCGCTTCGTCGCCGACGGTCACATGACCTATGGCGGGCAGATTCCATCCAACACCCATGGCGGGCTGCTGTCATTCGCGCATTCGGGAATGCCGGGATCGCTGTTTCATTTTCACGAAGTCGTCGCGCAATTGCGCGGCCAGTGCGGCGAACGCCAGGTTGCGGGGGCGCAACTCGGGCTGGTGCACAGCCTCGGCGCCGGCTTTGCGACCAACGCCACCACGATACTGGGCACGGAGCACACCCTGTGATCTCCTCCGAAGACGCCATGAAGAAACCGCAACCCGCGCCCGACGCGGATTCCGCCGCATTCTGGCGCGGCTTGCGCGAGGGCGTGCTGCTGCTGCAGCACTGCGCCGATTGCGGCCATGTCCAATATTACCAGCAGGCGATGTGCCGGGACTGCGGCGGCGAAAATCTCGCCCACCGCCCGGCCAGCGGCCGCGGCAAGGTGCATTCCTTCAGCGTGGTGCACCGCGCACCCGGACCCGCCTTCAAGGCCGACCTGCCCTACGCCGTCCTGCTGATTGATCTCGCGGAAGGCCCGCGCATGATCAGCACCTACACCGGCGGCAATCCCGAAGAGGTCACGTTCGATATGGATGTCGTTCTGGTCTGCGAAAAAATCAGCGACGACGTGACGTTGCCCCGCTTCAGGCGCGCCTAGCCTCGTCGCTATATTCAAGACCCCGAATTTGCTCGGCCTGCCCTCGGGCACATTTTCTAACAATTGTTCGATTTTGAACCATTGTCAGATTGAAATCATGCAGGCTTGTGCCTAAAGATGGCGGGCACAGCGAGCCGGCACCAAGACCGTCTTCCGAAAACTGCCCGCCGGCAACAGGAAACGCCTTTCGATGACGCGCGATGCCGGCCGAGAAAATTGAGCATGGACTTTGATCTCACGCACGAGCAGCGCCAGATCCTGGAATATGGCGACCAGGTGGCGCAGAAATTCGATCGCAAATACTGGATGGGTTGCGCCGAGCGGCACGTGTTTCCGGACGCGCTGTACCAGCAGATCGCCGCCGACGGTTTTGTCGGAACCATGGTGCCCGAGCAATATGGCGGCGCCGGCCAGGGCATGGTCGAGATGCACCTGTTCCTCGAGGGCCTGTCGAACAACGGGATTCCGCTGCTCAATCTCGTGGTCGGCGCCGCGATGAGCCTCGGCTTCATCGCCAAATACGGCTCGGAAGCGCAGAAGGCGCGCTATCTTCCCGACGCCTGCAAGGGCAAGACCCGTTTCTGCTTTGCGATCACCGAGCCCGACGCCGGCAGCAACACCATCCGCACCACCACGATGGCGAGAAAACGCGGCAACCGCTTCGCGCTGAACGGCCAGAAGACGTTCATCACCGATGCCGACGGCGCCGACCATGCGCTGGTGGTGGCGCGCACCACGCCGCTCGATGAAACCCGGAAGAAGACCGACGGCTTCACGCTGTTTGTCGTCGACCTGAAGGCCAGGGGACTGCAGAAGCAGTACATTCCGGTCAGTATTCCGGCGCCGGAAACCCAGTGGCAGCTGTTCTTCGACGATGTCGACCTCGGGCCGGAGGACATCGTCGGCGAAATCGACAAGGGTTTCGGCATCCTGTTCAAGAGCCTCAACCCGGAGCGGATCCTGGTCGGTTCGATCTGCTGCGGCCTCGGCCGCTACGCCCTGAACCGCGCGGTGGACTACGTCAAGCAACGCAAGGTCTTCAACGACGTGCCGATCGGCGCCTACCAGGGACTGCAGCATCCGCTGGCGAGCGCGCGCACCGATGTCGAAATGGCGTCGCTGATGACCCTGAAGGCGGCCTGGATCTTCGACCAGGGCCGCGAAGCCGGCGAGTTCGCCAATATGGCAAAGTTGGCGGCCGCCGACGCCGGCATCAAGGCGGTCGATACCGCCGTGCAGTGCCATGGCGGCAACGGTTTCACCAAGGAATACGGCATCTTCGATATCTATCCGCTGGTGCGGCTGCTGAAGACCGCGCCGCTCAACCGCGAAATGATTCTCAACTATATCGGCGAGCACGTCATGGGCTTGCCGCGCAGCTACTAGGGATCGCTGGCAATGGCCGTCATGAAGTCCGACGTTTCCGTTGCAAGCGACGAGTATCGCCGCAACCGCGAAGCCTACGACACTCGCATCGCCGATCTGCGCGCGCGCCGCGCCGCCGCGGTCGCGGGCGGGCCGGAGCGGGCCCGGCGGCTCCACAAGGAGCGCAAGCAGCTGCTGCCGCGCGAGCGGATCGTGGCGCTGCTGGATCCCGGCTCGCCGTTTCTCGAATTCTGCCAGCTTGCCGGCGAAGGCATGTACGAGGGAGTGCCGCCCGGAGGCAGCATCATCACCGGCGTCGGCATGGTGTCGGGCCGCGCCTGCATGATCATCGCCAACGACGCCACGGTGAAGGGCGGCACCTATTACGGCATCACCTGCAAGAAGCACGTCCGGGCGCAGCGCTTTGCCTGGCAGCACCGGCTGCCCTGCATCACACTGGTGCAGTCCGGCGGCGCCAATCTGCCGGACCAGCCCAATATCTTTCCCGACGAAGGCCAGTTCGGTTCGATCTTCTACAACCAGATCCGGATGTCGAGCGAAGGCATCCCGCAGATCGCCATCGTCCACGGCCCCTCGACGGCCGGCGGCGCCTACATGCCGGCGCTGTGTGACGAGGTGGTGATCGTGCGCAATCAGGGCGCGATGTTTCTCGGCGGCCCGCAACTGGTCTATGCCGCGACCAGAGAGGAAGTCGGCGTGGAAGCGCTCGGCGGCGGCGACATGCACAGCCGCATCAGCGGCGTGACCGATCATCTGGCCGAAAGCGACAGCCACGCGATCGCGATCGCCCGTGACATCGTCGCCCATCTCGGCGAAATTCCCCCGCAGCGCTGGAAAATGGCGCCGCCGCGCCCCCCGCGTTGCGATCCCGCCGAACTCTACGGCCTGATCAGCGCCGATCCGAGGGTGCCGACCAACAGCCGCGACATCGTCGCGCGCCTGGTCGACGGCAGCGAATTCCACGAATTCAAGCCGCTTTACGGCGACACCCTGATCACCGGCTTTGCCCGCATCATGGGATTCGAGATCGGCATCCTCTGCAACAACGGCGTGCTGTTTTCCGAAAGCGCATTGAAGGCGACGCATTTCATCGATCTCTGCTGCAAGCGCAATATCCCGCTGTTGTTCATGGCCGACGTGACCGGGTTCATGGTCGGGCGCGAGGCCGAAGAGGGCGGCATCTCCAAGCACGGCGCCAAGATGATCACGGCGATGGCCAGCGCCAACGTCCCCAAATACACGCTGATCATCGGCAACGCCTATGGCGCCGGTTATCTTGCCATGTGCGGCCGCGCCTTCAGGCCGCATGCGATGATGATGTGGCCAAACGGACGCTCCGCCATCATGGGCCCCGATCAGGCGGCCAATACCCTGGCGATGGTCAAGGACGAAGGCCATCGCCGCGACGGAACCAGCTGGCGCGACGAGGAGCGCGAGGCCTTTGCCGCGCCGGTGCGCAGGACGTTCGAGGACTTCGCCAACGCCTACAATTTTGCCCGCAACACCTGGTGCGACATGGTGATCGATCCGCTCGAGACCCGCGCCGTGATGGCGCTGCTGCTCGATCTTGCCGGCCGCCTGCCGCAGCAGGAGACCGGCTTCGGCGTGCTCAGAATGTGACGGCAGAGGATATCGCCCGGTGTTCAACAAGATCCTGATCGCCAATCGCGGCGAAATCGCCTGCCGGATTGCGCGCAGCTGTCATCGGCTGGGCATTGCGGTCGCCGGCGTGCATTCCGCGGCCGACGCCGAGGCCCTGCATGTCAGGGTGATCGGCGAGTCCGTCGGGATCGGCGCGGCGCCGGCTTCCGAAAGCTATCTGCGGATCGACGCCGTGATTGATGCGGCGAAAACCTCGGGCGCGCAGGCGATCCATCCCGGATACGGCTTTCTCGCCGAAAACGCCGCGTTTGCGCGCGCGGTCGAGGCCGCGGGCCTGGTCTTCATTGGCCCGACGCCCGAGGTGATCGAGCGGCTCGGCGACAAGGCTTCCGCCAAGCGCGAGGCCGAGGCAGCCGATGTGCCGACCGTCCCCGGCAGCAGGACCGCGAGTGAGGATGTCGCCGAGATCGTGCGGGTGGTGAGCGAAATCGGACTTCCTGTGATGCTGAAGGCGGCCGCGGGCGGCGGTGGCAAGGGCATGCGGGCAGTAACCCATCTCGACGGCCTGGCCGGCGAAATCGAATCGGCGATGCGCGAGGCCAGGAATTCGTTCGGCCGTGCCGGGCTGATCGTCGAGAAGCTGATCGAGCGCGGACGCCATATCGAAGTCCAGATAGCCGGCGATGGCCGGGGCAATGTGGTTCACCTGTTCGAGCGCGAATGTTCGCTGCAGCGGCGACACCAGAAGCTGATCGAGGAAGCCCCTGCCGCCAATCTGTCCGCCGCGCTTCGCGACCGAATGCTCGACGACGCGGTGCGGCTCGGCAAGCGCCTCCTCTATCGCGGCGTCGGCACCGTCGAATTCATCCTGAGCGGGGACAGCTACTACTTTCTCGAAGTCAATCCGCGCCTCCAGGTCGAGCACCCCGTCACCGAGATGGTGACCGGGATCGATATCGTCGAGACCATGCTGCGGATCGCCGCCGGCGAGGGACTGCCATTCACCCAGGGCGAGGTCCGATGCCATGGCCATGCCGTGGAGGCGCGGATCTGCGCGGAAGACCCCGCCGACAATTTTCTGCCCCGCTCCGGGGAGCTCGCTTATGTCCATTTTCCGGCCGATGGCATCCGCGTCGAGACCGGGGTCGAGACCGGCTCGACCGTGACGCCCTATTACGATTCGATGCTGGCCAAGCTGATCGCGCATGCCGAGACCCGCGACGCCGCGCTCGACCGGCTCAGCCGCGCGCTCGACGACAGCTCGATTTTCGGCATCACCACCAACCAGGCATTTCTGAAAGGCCTGATCGGCCTGCCGGCGACGCGGAACGCGACCTTCCACACAAGGCTGATCGACGACCGGATCGCCCAGCTTGTCGACAACGCCGAAGCTGCCGACACCGAGGCGCTGGCGATCGGGGCCTATTTCTGGATGATCCGGCAGCGGCAGTTCGCCGCCGATAGCCCGTGGCAGTCACGCGAGATGACCGGATGGCAGATGTCGGCCGGCGGCGACGGGCTGTCGCCGATCCCGATCCTGCATCTGGAGACCGATGGGGCCAGCGCCGAGATCAGATTTTCTCCAAGGCAGGCCGACGGCGCCATGACGGTCGGCATCAACGACGACAAGCGGCTGGTCAGGCTGATCCCGCTTGAAGACGGCAGCTTTACCGCCGTGATCGGCGCCCGCCGCCAGACCGTCCGGATCCACCAGCAGGATCAGACGGTGTTCGTCCATGATCTCAGGGGCACCCATACCCTGACCGCGATTCCCTACCTCAACTATATCAGCGCGGCCGCGGAGACCAGCGGCGAACTGCGCGCGCCGATGATGGGCATGATCCTGAAGGTCAACGTCACGAGCGGCGACAGGATCAGGGCCGGCGACGTCGCCGCGGTCCTGGAATCCATGAAGATGGAGCTGCGGATAACAAGCGAAACCGATGGCGTGGTCACCGCCGTCAACTGCCGGGCCGGCGATACCGTCGAGCGCAACGCCGTCGTGGTTGTGGTCGAGCCGGACCGCCAGCCATAATTCAATTTCGAACGCAGGGAGCGCGGGCCCATGGATCTGAACCTGAAGGGAAAATCGGTCGTCGTCACCGGCGGCGCCTCCAATATCGGCCGCGCCATCGTGCTCGGCTTCGCGGCCGAGGGCGCCGACATCACCATCGGCGACCTCGACGCGGCCCAGGCCGAAAAGGTGGCCGAACTTGCAAGGCAGAAGGGGGCCGCAAGCGTCCAGGCCATCAAGACCGACGTGACCGACATGGACCAGGTCAAGGTCCTGTTCAAGGCGGCGACCGACAAACACGGCAGCGTCGACGTACTGGTCAACGGCGTGGGCTGGGACGACTTCATGTTCTTCACCCAGACCACGCCGGAGCTGTGGCAGAAGATCATCCAGATCAACTATGTCGGCGTGCTCAACTGCACCAAATGCGCGCTCGACATCATGATCCCGAACCAGACCGGCGCCATCGTCTCGATCAGTTCGGACGCCAGCCGCGCCGGCGAACCGCGCGAGGCGGTCTATGGCGGCGTCAAGGCCGCGATCAACTCCTTCATGAAGACCATCGCCAAGGAAAACGGACGCTACGGCATCCGCTGCAACGTGGTCTGCCCCGGCGTCACCCTGCCGCAAGGCAACGACGAAATCGGCAGCGCCAGCATGTGGACCAACAATTCCTTCTTCACCCCGGAGCAGTACGACAGAATCGCAAAATCGTTGCCGCTGCGCCGGCTCGGCCGCGCCGAGGACACCGCCAACGCCGTGGTCTTCCTGGCATCCACGGCCGCCGGCTATATCACCGGCCAGGTCCTCTCGGTGTCGGGCGGATACACCATGGTCGGCTGAAGACTCGCGATGAACCGGAAAGATGAACGCGCCGGGCGCCGGGACATGCGCAGGTCGCGGTGAAGGCGTCGCGGCCTTTCGCCGGAAACGCGAACCGACATTCAGCGACAACTGAAAGGAACCGAGGATGACGACGCTGCAAGCCGGCGGCGACATTTTCCCGCAGCATTTCGATCCAAATGACGAGAGCACGGGCAGTCATCCGGCTTGCATGAAAACCTAACGTTCGTTAGCCTCGGCTGTCGATCGACAACAAGAAACGGCCGGCCTTCAATGGCGTCCGAGCCAGCACGTCGACCACGCGGGAGGAGACAGGTTGGTTCATGCTGGTGAAAACGCCGGGCCGGTGCTCGAATGTCGGTCCGTCGAGCGGCACTTCGGCGGCATCGTCGCGCTGAACGGCATCGATATGCGGATCGAACGCGGCGAGATCTTCGGTCTGGTCGGTCCCAACGGCTGCGGCAAGACCACCCTCACCAACGCGATCACCGGCTTCTACCCGCCGCAGCGCGGACGGATCCTGCTGAACGGCCGCGACATCACCGGCCTGTCGCCGCATTACATCGCGACCCTGGGAGTTGCCCGCACCTTCCAGAATCTGGCGCTCTTCAACGGCATGAGCGTGCTCGACAACATCCTTCTCGGCCGTCACATCCACATGAAACCCAGCGTTGTGCGCACCGCGCTTTACTGGTTTCTGGCGCGTAGCGAGGAGACGCTGAACCGCGCGGTGGTCGAGGACGTGATCGATTTTCTCCAGCTCGAAGGCGTGCGCGACGAACTGGTCGACGGGATTCCGATCGGCCTGAAGAAGCGGGTCGAACTGGCGCGGGCGCTCGCCGCCGAGCCGAGCTTCCTGATCCTCGACGAGCCGATGGCCGGGATGAACCAGGAAGAAAAGGAATACATGGCGCGCTTCATCCTGGATGCGCGGGATGAACGCAACGTCACCGTGCTGCTGATCGAGCACCACATGGACGTCATCACCGGGATCTGCGATCGCATGCTGGCGCTGAATTACGGCGCCATGATCGGCAGCGGGGTGCCGGCCGACGTGGTCGCCGACCCGCGGGTGGTCGAAGCCTATATCGGAGGGGCGCATGCCGCCCGCTGAACAACCATCGCCCTGGAATTTCGAAACCGACAGCACGCTGGTGCGCCTGTTGGCACAGAATGCCGCGGCCTTTCCGCACCGCGTCGCGATGCGCGAAAAGAGCAAGGGCATCTGGAAGCAGACAACATGGCGGGAATTGCTGGATAGCGTGCTCGGCTGCGCCGCGGGTCTGGAGGCACTGGGTTTCCGCGCCGGCGACGTCGTGCTGGTGCTCGGCGACAACCGGCCGCGTCTCTACGCCGGCATGCTGGCCACCGGCGCGCTTGCCGGATACCCGATGCCGGCATTCCCGGACGCCACCCTGGACGAAATCCGCCATTTCGTCCACGAGGCCGGCGCGCGTTTCGCGCTGGCCGAAGACCAGGAGCAGGTCGACAAGATCCTCGATCTGCGCGCGCAAGGCGCGGCCATCGAACACATCATCTACGATGATCCGCGCGGGCTGGCGGCTTACGCCGACCCCGGCCTGATCTCCTGGGACGCGCTGCAGGCAAAGGGCACCGAACGGCTGGCGCACCATCCGGAACTGCGCAACGAGCTGATCGCGCGTGCACCGCCCGAGGGCCCGGCGGTGTTCGTGCATTCGTCCGGCAGCACCGGCAAGCCCAAGGGGATCGTGCTGTCGCATCGCAACTTCCTGGCCGGCGTTCGCAACGCCTATCGAGCCGGCGCGTTCCAGTTCGGCGAGAGCATCCTGGCCTATCTGCCGATCGCCTGGGTCGGCGACTTCGCGGTGACGATGGGTGCCGGCATTGCGCTGCATTTCACCATCAACATTCCGGAGCGGCAGGAGACGGTGCTGCAGAACCTGCGCGAGATCGCGCCGACGTTTTACCTGGCCGCCCCGCGCAGCTGGGATAATCTACTGACCACGATCCAGGTCCGCATGGAGGACTCCTCCTGGCTGAAGAAGCGGATCTGCGATTTCTTCATGGCATCGGCCATCGCGGCCGAGAGGCGCAAGCTGGACGGCCAGCCGCCCGGCCTCGCGCAGCGATTCATCAACCTGCTCGGTGAGTGGCTGGTTTATGGACCGATCAAGGACCAGTTCGGCCTGACCCGGTTGCGCGGCGCCTTCACCGGCGGCGAAGCGCTCGGCGAGGATACGTTCATCTTTTACCGCGCGCTCGGCATCAAGCTGCGCCAGCTCTACGGCCAGACCGAAACCAGCGCCTACAACGCCATCCAAAGCCCCGACGAAGTCAGGCTGCACACCGTCGGCCGCCCGCTGCCGGGCGTGGAGCTGCGGATCAGCGACAGCGGCGAGATCCTGGTCCGCTCCGGCAGTGTGTTCAGCGGGTATTTCAAGCAGGACGAGGCGACGCGCGAAAGCCTGGAGGACGGCTGGCTGCACAGCGGCGACGCCGGCTACCTGGAACCCGATGGCCATCTCGTGGTGCTCGGCCGGCTGTCCGACGTGGCGCACACCGCCAGGGGCGAGCGCTATATCCCGAACTATATCGAGAACCGGCTGAAGTTCAGCCCCTATGTCAAGGATGCCGCGGTGATCGGCAGTGGCCGTGACGTCCTGTCGGCCATCATTTGCATCGACAGGGAAGCGGTCGGCCTGTGGGCCGAGCTGCGCGGCATTTCCTACATCTCCTATGCCGACCTGTCGCAAAAGCCGCAGGTGATAGAACTGATCGCCGCCGCGGTGAAGCAGGTCAATCGCGCGCTGCCGGACGGACTTAAGCTGCGCAAATTCGTCTGCCTGCACAAGGAATTCGATGCCGACGACGGCGAGATCACGCGAACCCGCAAGATCCGCCGCAACGTGGTCGAGGAACGCTACCTGCCGGTGATCGAGGCCATCTACGGCAACCAGGACACCGTGCTGATGCAGGCCAGGGTCGGCTACGAATCCGGCGAAGTCGGCATCATCGAACGCACGCTGTCGGTACAGGGAGCCTGAGGCATGGACTGGGCGTTGCTGTGCGAATCGGCGGTCAACGGCGCGCTGGTCGGCCTGATGTATTCGCTGGTCGCGATGGGTATCGTGCTGATCTACAAATCGTCCTCGGTTCCCAATCTGGCGCAGGGCGCGATGACGATGCTGGGAGCCTACGTCGTGCTCGGCTTTGCCAACAATGCCGGCGCGCCGATCTGGCTCGCCATAGCGCTGGGCATCGTGACCATGTTCGGCATCGGCATGGCGATCGAGCGGATCGCGCTGCGCCGGCTTGCCGGCCGGCCCATCGTGATGATCCTGATGATGACCCTCGGCCTGGAGATCTTCCTGCGCGGCGGCGCGATGACGATCTGGGGCGGCACCGGGCGGCCGATGCAGCTCGGCATCAGCGATGCGCCGCTGTTCATCGGGCCGATGCTGATCAACCGCGCCTATGCGGTCGGCGCCGCGGTCGCCGTCGCGATGTTCGGCCTGTTCGCGCTGTTCTTCCGGACCCGGACCGGCGTGGTGCTGCGCGCCATTTCCGACGACTACACCGCGGCCTGGTCGGTCGGCATCTCGGTCGAACGCGGCGTGGCGATGTCGTGGGCGATGTCGGCGGTGGTGGCGACGGTCGCCGGCGTGCTGTGGGGCTCGGTGCAGGGCGTGGACCAGTCGCTTGCACAACTCCTGCTCAAGGGCGTCACGGTAGCCGTGCTCGGCGGGCTGGACAGCATCGGCGGCGCCCTGCTCGCCGGCATGCTGCTCGGCGTGGTCGAGGGCGTCGCATCCAGCTTTCTGGATTCCCTGCTCGGCGGCGCCAGCCGCGATCTGGTCGATGCCGCGATGCTGATCCTGACCATCCTGATCCGGCCGAACGGTCTCTATGGCCGCCACTACATCGAGAGGATCTGAGCGCATGCTGTTCCGCCAGGCCGGGATCTTCCATACCGACTATGCCTCGGACCGGGCGCTGTTTCCGATCGCGGCCGACCGCTGCATGATCGGCCTGTTGCTGCTGTTCGGCCTTGCCGCGCCGCTGCTTCTGAATTCGCTCTATCTCAGCAGCTATCTGCTGCCCTGGCTGGTATGGACAGCCGGGGCGCTCGGTCTCAATCTGATCCTCGGATGGGCCGGACAATTTCATCTCGGCTACGCGGCCGTCATGGGCATCGGCGCTTATGCGGCCGTGCATGCCACGCGTTTCGGGATCCCCTGGGAAATCGCCATCATCCTCGCCGGCTCGACCGCCGCCGTGATCGGCAGCGGCTTTGCCTTCGCCGCACTTCGCGTCAAGGGCCTCTACCTCGCGCTCTCCACCCTCGCCCTGCAGTTCGTGATGGACTGGACGATCTCCCACGTCCCGGCGATCAGCGGCGGCACCCAGGCGACATTGCAGGCACCGGATATCCGGCTGCTCGGCTTTCCCATCACGTCGGACGCCGGGCTCTATTACGTGGCGCTGGTCTGGTGCCTGCTGGTGACGTCGTTCATGCTCAATCTCGGGCGGACGGCGCTGGGCCGCGCTTTGGTCGCGGTCCGCGAAAAGGACTATGCCGCCGCGGTGATCGGCGTGAACAGCTTCTACTTCAAGCTGGTCGCCTTCTCGACCTCGTCGTTCATCGGCGGGGTGACCGGGGCGATCCTGATCGGCACCTTCTATCACGCGGTGACGCCGGAGCAGTTTTCCGTCGACGTCTCGATCCAGGCGCTGGCCATGGTCATTGTCGGCGGACTGGGAAGCATCATCGGCAGCTATTTCGGCGCCGCGTTCATCCTCTTGATGCCCGGAGCGATCAACAGCCTCATCTCATGGGCCGCGACCCGGTTCGGATTTTCGCTCGGAATCGAGACGCTGGCGCATCTTCCGCAGGCGCTCTATGGCGCGCTGATCATCAGCTTCCTGCTGATCGAACCGCTGGGCCTCGGCAAGATCTACAACAATCTGCGCGACTACCTGCTGGTCTGGCCGTTCGGCTATGTGAAGAAATAGCGAGGGTTCCATGTCCGCGCCGGCCGCCGCAAAGATATTGTCACTCAACAATGTGGAAGTGGTCTACGATCATATTTCACTGGCCATCAAGGGCGTCTCGATCGACGTTCCCGAGGGCGGCATGGTGGCGCTGCTGGGCGCCAACGGCGCCGGCAAGAGTACGACGCTGAAATCGATCAGCGGCCTGCTCGCCGCCGAGCGCGGTGAGGTCAGGCGCGGCGAATTGCGTTTTCTCGGCCGCGACATCGGCGGGCTGATGCCGCAGGAAAGGGTAAGGCTCGGAATCGCCCACGTGCTCGAGGGGCGGCGCGTGTTCGAGCATCTGACGCCGGACGAAAACCTGGTCGCGGCGTCGGCGGTGCGCAGCCGCAGCGATCTCGGCCGCAACCGGGAACAGGTCTACAGCTACTTTCCAAGGCTCTACGAGCGCCGCACCGTCGCGTCGGGCTATCTGTCCGGCGGCGAGCAGCAGATGCTGGCGATCGGGCGGGCGCTGATGACCCAGCCGAAACTGCTGATGCTGGACGAGCCGAGTCTCGGACTGGCGCCGTTCCTGGTCGCCGAAATCTTCCAGATCATCCGCCGGATCAACCGGGACGAGGGCCTGTCGATCCTGCTGGTCGAGCAGAACGCGGTGGCGGCGCTCGAGATCGTCTCGCACGGCTATCTGATTGAGAGCGGCCGCGTCGTGATGCATGATACGGCGGAAGCGCTGAAGAAAAATCCGGACATCCAGGAATTCTACCTCGGAGGCGCCAAGGGCCAGAACCTGCACGACGTCAAGCACTACCGGCGAAGGAAGCGATGGCTGACGTAACCGATGCCGAAACAGACCAGACGACAACAAGCCTTAAACAAGTCCAATTGAACCAAGGGAGGATATCAAGATGAAGCTGCGATTGATCATGGCCGGTCTTGCCTGGACCGCGCTCGCCATCATGCCGGCGGCGGCCGCCGATCCGATGAAATTCGCGCTCTGCTACGACCTCAGCAAGGCCTACACCTTCGTCACCCCCCAGGTCGCCCAGGCGGCGCGGGACTACGCCGACCTGCTCAACCTGAAAGGCGGCATCGAAGGCCACCCGGTCGAGATGATCGTGCAGGACCACGGCAACGAGCCGCAGCGCGGCATCGAATGCTACGAGCGGCTGAAACGCGAGGGCGTCATGGTGTTCGACATGCTGTCGACGCCGGTGTCCCGCGCGGTGCTGCCGCGCGTCATGAAGGACGGCAACGTGCTGATCCAGTCGCTGGCCGGCCGCGGCGACGCCGTCGACGGCGACGTCTTCAAATGGGTGTTCCCGATCGGACCGACCTATTGGGGCCAGGCCGCCAACGACATCGAATACATCAAGCAGAAATCCGGCGGCAACCTCAAGGGCGTCAAGGTCGCCTTCCTCTATGTCGACTACCCGTTCGGGCAGGAACCGATCGGGATCCTGAAGACGCTGGCGGCGAAGGAAGGTTTCGACCTGCAGCTGTTCCCCTATCCGCTGCCGGGCAACGACCAGGCCTCGGCCTGGACCCAGATCCGCCGCTTCGGCCCCGACTGGATCGTCAGCTGGAGCCTGTCCAACATGCATGTGATCGCCTCGCGCGAGATGAAGCGCAACGGCATCCCGATCGACAAATATATCGCGGTCAACTGGATGAACGAGGTGGATATCAACAACATCGGCGCGGATGCCGCCAAGGGCATCAAGCGCGGCACCAATGTCGCCGGCGGCTCGAACCAGCCCTTGATCCAGGAGATCATCAAGGAGCTCTATGACAAGGGCAAGGGCAACGGCGACCGCAAGAACCTGGAGGACGTCTACTACAACACCGGGCTGGCGATCTGGTCGATCGCCGTCGAAGGCGCCCGCCTCGCCATCAAGAAGGATGGCTGGCCGCTGACGCCCGAGAAGATCAAGGACGGCCTCGAGAGCATGAAGGACTACGGCGTCAACGGCCTGATGGCGCCCGTCACCGTGACGCCGCAGGACCACGGCGGCGGCGGCAAGACGCGGATCGAGATGTGGGACGGCAGCAAATGGGTGCCGCAGACCGACTGGATCGCCGCGTTCAAGGACGACGTCTGGACCGTGGTCAAGGCGCAGTCGGCGGAATATGCCAAGTCCGAGACGCAGAAATGAAATGAGCGCGCCAAGGGCGGATGGCGCCGGGCGAAGCCGCCGACGCTGTCCGCGCTCGGCGTTCCGATGCGCATGGGTGAAACCCCGCACCGATGGTGCGGGGTCTTGACAGCGGCTGGCGCTAGGCGGTTGCGCCCAAATTCCAGCCGCGGCCGGCTTCGCCGAACATCTCGTGGCCGGTCGCCGTCACAGCAATGGTATCCTCGAGTTTGATGAAGCCGCGCCTGGGATGCTTCATGGTGGTCTCGACCGACACGACCATGCCGGGCTCGAGCGGGCGGTCGGCGTCGGTCGCGTCATAGCGCACGGGGCCGGAGGCGGTGAGCCGCGGCGCCTCGTGGCTGACAAGGCCCATGCCATGTGCAAGAAATTCGCTGTTGTCGTGCTGGCTGGTGGCTTTCAGCTCGCGTTCCGCCGCGACATAGATCTCACCTCCCATGGCGCCGGGCTTGATCACGGCGAAGGCCGCGCGCTGCACGGCTTCGATCTCGGCCAGCAGGTCCTTCAATTCGGCATCCGGCTCGCCCAGCACGGCCATGCGGGCGAGGTCGCCGATATAGCCCTGATAATTGCCGCCGGAATCCAGCGACAGCACGTCCCCCTCTTCCCAGCGCTGCTCCGATGGCGCGCGGTTGTGGCTGCGGCCCGACGCGAGCAGACAATATTCGAAGGTCAGGCCGCGCTTGACCTCCGCGACCCGCAGCGCTTCGAACAGCTGGCGTTTGGTGGTGCCGGGGCCGTGATGCGCAATCACGTCCAGCATGGCTTCGGTCACCAGATCGGAGGCCGTGCGCAGCTTGGCGAGTTCGGCCGGGGTCTTCACCGCGCGCAGCCGCTCCAGCGTGAACAGCGCATCCTTGATCTCGCTGTCGGGAAAAGCGTCCTGCAGCGCCTTGCCGGCGTCCATCGGCAGAAAGGCGGTTTCGACGCCGATGCGCTTGGCGGGCACGCCGCTGGCGCGGATCATCTGCACAGCCGTGGCGATCGCGTCCAGGCTGCCATGGCCGGAGGTCTGCATCTGCGGCACCCACGGCCGCACCAGATCGCGCTGATGCGCCTCCAGCCCGTGGCCGACATAGCCGGCCTTGTCGGGGGCGCCCCTGGCATAGATCACCACCGGCAGATAACGGCTGACGCCAAGGGCGTCCATGTAGTCGAAGAAGATCGCTCGCTCGACGCCGAGCATGTACTGCACATTGTGCTTGGAGGTAACCAGCAGCACGTCGAGTCCCGCCTGCTCCATCAGGCGGTCGAGCTTGTCGGCATCGAAGGGAATGGCCCGGGAGGCGGCTCTTGTCTGGACGCTGTCCTGCATGACGTGGTTCCTTGTTCATTGCAACGAGCTTGAGGCAAAACCTAGGACGCCGTCGGGTGTGCTGCAACCGCATCGCCCTTGCGGCCGAGCTCGACGGCAAAGGTTCCCAGCCCGTCGGCGGATGGCGACGCTGTTCCCTGGCCAGCGGCCTCCAGCGCAAGCGGCCGGCCGTGGGTTTCGACGCCGAAGAGCGTGAAGGCGAGTCCGATCGCGAGCCCGCAGCCCGCCAGGAACAGGAAGGCGGGCGTCACCGCGTCGATGGTGGCCTTGGGCGTGATCAGGTTCGACGTCCCGGCGATCAGCGCGAGGCATTAATGGGCCCACGATCTTGCCGACGCCATTGGCGGCTTGCGCGAGCCCCACGCCCCGCGCGCTCAAGCGGACCGGAAACAGCTCGGCCGAGTAAGGGGCAATGTTGGCGAAACCGCCGTCGAAGAACAACGCCGCCGGAACCAGAAGCACCACGAAGGCGGGATATCCGAACAGGGTCCGGTCGAAGAACAGTCCCGCCGCCCCCAGCGACAGCGCGATGCCGTAGCCCATGATCTCCCCACAGCGTCGCCGCCCGATCCGCGGCGCGATGACCGAAAACACGGCGCGTCCGGTCATGCCGGTGAGGCTGATGATCACGAAGAGATGCGCCACCTCGACCGCAGAGACGCCCATCAGCAGCGCAACGATGGTCGGCCCCCACAGGAACACGCCGTAATTCGCGGTGCTGGCGCCGAACCACACGATCGCCGTCAGCCAGACCCGCCGCGGCTCCTGCAACAACTCGCCAAATCCGGCGCGCCGCCGTTCGCCAAGCGCCGCCACCGCCGGCGGCGGCGGCAAGGTATCCGGCGCGACACCCAACGCCCGCGCAACGATCCGCCGCGCTTGTGCATCGCGGCCGTGCGAGACCAGCCAGCGCACGGATTCCGGCATGATCAGCGCGATCAGCAGCGCCGGCAGCAGCGGCAGGAAGCCGAGCGCGGCCAGCCCGCGCCAGCCGATCTGCTGCAGCAAAGTCGCGGTCAGCAGCGAGGCGGCGAGAATGCCGAGCGAGACCGGGATCACGGCGGCGCTGGTGACGAGGGTGCGGTGACGGGTCGGCGTGTATTCGACGATCAGAGGCACGGCGACGGAGGCGGCTGCGCCGACGCCAAAGCCGACGCAGAAGCGCAGGATCGTGAAGGACACCCAACCGCCGTCGGGAATCAGTGAGACGGAGCCGGCACTCAGCGCGCACAGCGTGACCCCCGCGACCAGCAGCGCCTTGCGCCCGAAGCGATCGGCGAGCGCACCCCACGCCAGCGATCCCAGGATCGCGCCGACGCCGGCGCTCAACAGGATCAGCGAGGTCTGCCCGAAAGTCAGATGCCATTGCGGCGCCAGCACCGCGACCAGGAAGCCGACGACAAAATAATCGAAATAGTCGAAGACGCTGACGGAGATTCCGAGCGCCATGCTGATCCAGTAGCGGGCATCGAGCCGCGCACCGTCATAGGCTGTGACGAGATCCTCCCCGAGCTCCGCCATGGTCGTTCTCCTCCACGAGATGTTTCTAGTTTTTGCCTTGCAGAAACGCCGTCACTTCCGCCGCCACCGCCGCCGGATCCTGAATGGTGCCGACATGCCCGACGCCGGCAATGATTGCGGTGCGGGCATCCGGGATCTCGCCCGCCAGCGACAGCGTGTGGGCGGGCGGAATCAGCCGGTCGTCGCTTCCTGCCAGCACCAGTGTCGGTGCCTTGATCGCACCAAGCGAAACCGCGATCGGCTTCGCCAGCACCGCGCCCCGGCGCTCCCTTTGGCCGGCGTCGCGCTGGTTGGCAGTGAAAATGCCAAGCGCTTCCGGATGGGCCGCGATATAGCTTGGCGTGAAGAAATATTCGGCGAATGCCGGCAGGCTCTCCGGCAGTCGCGCGCGGAGCTCGGCGAATCCTGGAAAGCCTTCCGGATTGATCGAGGCAACCGGCACGCCGACACGGAACGTCGAAGCGAGCACCAGGCGGTCGATGCGGGCGGGATGACGGACGGCCGCCACCTGTGCGATCGCGCCGCCGAAGGAAGTGCCGAACAGATGGGCGCGGGCAAAGCCCAGCGCCGCGATCAGCGCTGCGGCATCGTCGGCGAGCTCGGAGAGGCCATAGGCCGCGGGCGGATTGCGCGTGCCGCCGGAATCGCGCTGGTCGCAGGCGATCACGGTGAAGTGCGGCGCCAGCGCCGCGCCGAACGCGTCGAACATGGAATGGTCGGCTTCCGCCCCATGCAGCAGCAGCAGCGGCGGTCCCTCGCCGCTGCGCCTGAAGCTGATCGAGATGCCGTTGGCTTCGATCCTCTCCATGGCTAGTTCAACAGGGCCTGCAGCGCGCCGGCGAGCTCGCCGGCCGGGTCCTGCGGAATATAGGGCATGCGCCAGGCGACATGGCCGTCGGGCCGGACCAGCACCGCGCCGCGATGGCCCATCTGGAAGCCGTCGGATCGATGCGCATCCGGCAGTTGCCGCAGGCTGAGCGGAATTCCAAGCTTGCCGGAAACGTCGCGGCCGGCTTCCAGCCATTCGCCGCCAAGCGGACCGGTCACGACGGTGAACTCCTTGTCGAACCAGTCCAGCGTCGAGTGCTTGCGCGCCATGTCGAGCCACAGATGCGGGAAGCGTCCGCCCGGACGATCGGAGGGGAAATAAGTGCGCGTCAGATGGCCGCCGCGCGGGGTGCCATCTGGGATCACCGCGCCTTCCTCATAGGAGAAGCCGAGCCCCTGCCCGATCGAGTGCAGATGATTGTCGAGGTCGTTGACCCAGAATCGGATGCGATCCTCGTTGCCCGACCGCACCGCATCATCGAGGCGTCGGAAACGGATCATGTTGCCATAGCTGAAATCGGCATTGGACTGCGCGACCGGGCGACGTTCGACGTCATAGCTGTCGAGCAGCTTCTCCGAGGCCAGCCCCCGCAGTACATAAACCAGCTTCCAGGCGAGGTTGTGCGCGTCCTGCACGCCGGAGTTCAATCCAAAACCGCCGGTTGGCGGAAAGCGATGCGCGGCATCGCCGACCACGAATACCCGTCCGTTGCGGAACTGGCCGGCGACCTGCTTGCTCATCCGCCAGATCGACCGGTTGAGCAGCGTCACCTCGAGGTCGGGCACCCCGACATGGGTGCGGATGATTTCGATGGTCTCCGCGTCGGTCCACGGCCGGGGCCGTTCATCCTTTTCCTCGCCGATCTGCATCACCGACAGCCAGCGGTCGCGGCCATTGGTGTTGAGAATGCCGGTGCGCCGCGGCACGCCCGGCTTGTCGCAATAGATCTGATAGCCAGCGGCTTCGCGCGTGATCGGAAAGCGTGAGAGATCCGCGCGCCAATATTCGTTGAGCATCACCGCAAGGGTCGAGGGTCCCACCATGTCGATGCCGGCACGGCGCCTGGTCTGGCTGCCGGCGCCGTCGCAGGCGAGCAGATATTTGGCGTGCCAGAACTCGCTGCGGCCGGTTTCCTCGGCGCGAATCTCGCAGATCACGCCGTCCGCGACTTCCTCGAAGCCAATGAATTCGCTCGAGAAATGCACCTGGACGAGGTTGGAATCGGCGATCACCTTGTAGATCTCCTCCTCGACCGCATCCTGCGCCACCAGGGATTTCCAGGCCGGGGTCTGGCCGAGATTGGGCTCCGGACGCGAGCGGCTGATCTCGCGGCCGGCAATGCTCTCGACCTGCACGAACATGTCGGAGGAATCCTGCAGGCCGCGGTCGCGAATGGCTTGCTCGATCCCCCATTGGCGGAAGATTTCCATGGTGCGGACCCAGCAGCCGCGCGATTTCGGGTGATCGGTGGTGGTTGGACTCTTCTCGACGATGATGGCGTCGATGCCGAAGCGATCGAGCAACAGCCCCATGGCGAGGCCAACCGGGCCGCCGCCCACGATCATGACGGATGTGCGGCGCGGCGTCTCAAGAGACGTTCCCATCGGCGTTTCCTTCCCGGATACCCTGCTTTGCCGGCAGCATGCGCGCTTTTTGACATCTCACAAGAATATGTTTGATATGAGCTCCATCTCGTTCCGAGATGGAGGCGCCGATGGACCTGCGTCAGCTTCGTTATTTCATCGGTGTGGCCGAGCGCGGCGGCTTCGGCGCGGCGGCAAGCGCGCTCAACGTCGCCCAGTCGGCGCTCAGCCGCCACATCAAGGAAATCGAATTTGAACTCGGCGGCGCGCTGCTGACGCGCACCGCACGCGGCGTGGCGCTGACCGAGTCCGGCAAGGTGTTGCTGGAGCGCGGACGCTGGCTGCTTGGCATGGTCGACGACATCAAGGCCGAGGTGCGCACCGAAAACCGGGAGCCCGGCGGTACGGTGCGGCTGGGGGCGCCATCGAGCCTCGCGGAGATCTTCTATCCACCGCTCGCCCGCCTCATCGCCGAGCGCTTTCCGCGCGTGCAGCTCGAATTGAGCGAGGGGTTGACCGAGCTTACCTCCGACCGCCTGCTGCGCGGGCAGCTTGACCTTGCGATGGTCACAGGGCCGCAGCCGAACGATTATCTCGAATATGAATTGCTGGTGGCCGAGCAGGTCTTCCTGATCGGACCGCCGCGCGATCCCTTGCTCAGGCGCGGCAGGCTCACGGTCAACCAGCTGAGAAGCCTGCCGCGTGCCGTGCTTCCGCTCAGCCGCAATCCGTTTCCGGAGCAGGTTGCGTATTCGGTGCGCGTGGAAGGCAGCACGTCGATGAAGCGCATGGTGGCTTCAGGTCTCGGCTACGCGCTGCTGCCCTATTCCGGGATCTATCAGGAGGTCGAGGCGGGCCAGCTTTCGATGGCGCTACTGCCATGGATGCGTGCCGAGCGCGTGCTCGCCCTGCCGCACGGGCGGCCGATCAGCCGTGCGACGCGGGAGACCGCGGCGCTGGTGAAGGAGATCTGCGGCGAGCTGATCAAGAACGGCATCATCCGCAGCGCGCCACGCAAGGCCGTCCGGCCGGGACGAAAATAGGCCGAAGCCCTGGCGGCGGATCGGCGTTCAGCCGTGATACGCAAACAGCTCGATCGGGTCGTGGAAGCCGCGGACCGGATATTCACCGACCCGTTCGAGATCGAATTCGCCTTCGACGAAATCGGCAAATGCGCGGGACAGCAGCACCGGCCTGCCCAGTTGTTTGGTGAGGGTTTCGAGACGCGACGCCATGTTGACCGCGGGGCCGATCACCGTGAAGTCGAGCCGGGTGCGCGAGCCGATATTGCCGTACATGACGTCTCCGACGTGGATACCGATGCCGTAATTCAGCGGCGCACGGCCGGTTTCGCCGTTCTTGTCGTTCAGGGCGATCATGGCCTGGCGGGCCTCGGTCACGGCATGCAGCAGATTTGCGCAGGCCGACGGCTGGCTGAGCGGGAAAATGGCGAGCAGGCCATCGCCGATGAATTTCAGTATTTCCCCGCCATGCCGCGTGATCGGCTCCGACATCGCGTCGAAATAGCCGTTCAGAAGATCGATCACGTCGTCGCGCGGCCAGTTGTCGGAGATCCCCGTAAAATCGCGCAGATCGCAGATCATGATGGCGGCGCTTACCGTGGTCCCGCTTCCGCGCCGGGTGGCGCCGGCCAGAATGAGTTCGCCGGCATGCGACCCGACATAGGTTTCGAGCAGCGTTCGCGCCAGCCGGTTCTTGATGCGGATTTCGCTGACCAGCGCCAGCACCGGCAACAACTTCAACAGAAAGGCGATATGCGCCTCGTCGAAACCTCCCGGCCGGCCGGTTGCAAAGGTCGCGATATGCCGCTTGCCGAGCGTATGGTATAATGGCCAGGCCACGTAGTCGGTGAGGCCGTTTGTCCGCATCTCGTGATAGACGGCATGCTGGCGGCCCAGCGAGGCGTCACGTTCGAGGTTTTCCCGTATCTCGGTGGCGCCGTCATGGATTTCGCTGGCGGGACTACCGATGAATTCGGATCGTTCCCTGACATCGTAGTCGACCCTCACAATCTCGGCTTCGCGCATCCCGTCGACCCACATGATCCGGGCGCCAAGCCATTGCGGATGGTTGATCAGAACATGAAGCGTCGCCCGCTTGACGGGAATGCCCGCGCGCTGGAGCCGCACGCAGAGTTGTGCGAAAATGTTGTCGATGAAGCGTTCGTCACGGGTGTCGTTTATCAGCCAGTGCACGACGTCGCTGTCATGATACGCGGCGGCGGGATCGATGTTTGACGGTGCGTTCATATCCGGCCCCTGAGCTGTGACCCTCGGTCTGCGCTACAGAAATATGATATGTCGTGTGTCCGATCGACCGCGTCAATGGAGCCTGCCGCATCGGCTTGCACGCATTCGGGTGACCGCGGGGCGCCGGGTGGGGATGCCGGGGACAGCGCCGCGGGAAAGCCGCGCTAGTTGCCGAGCTTGATGCCGGCTTCCTTGATCACTTTTGCCCACTCGGGGGTTTCCTTGTGGATGATCGCGATAAACTCCGCCGGCGTGTTGCCGACCGGCTCGAGGCCAAGTTCGTCGAACTTCCTGCGCACCTCCGGCATCGCCAGGGCCTTGACGGTCCCAATATGCAATTTTTCCAGAACGTCCTCCGGCGTGCCGGCCGGCGCCAGCAGGCCGAACCAGGGCACCGCCTCGAAGCCGGGAAATCCGGATTCCGCCATGGTGGGCAGGTCGGGCGCCAGCGCCGAGCGCTTGATCGAGGTGACCGCCAGCGCGCGCAATTTCCCCTCGCGCGCCAGCGGCACCACGTTGACGATATTGGCGAACGACATGTTGATGCGGTTGGCGAGCAGGTCGGGCATGAATGCCGTGGTGCCGCGATAGGCCACCGCTGCAATATCGACGTGTGCCATGTGTTTGAACAATTCGGCGGCCAGATGCTGCGACGTGCCCACGCCGGCATGGCCATAGGAAAGCTTGCCGGGGTCCGCCTTGGCGAGCGCCACCAGGTCCGCCACGGTGATGGCCGGCAACGCGGGCGGAACGGCGAGCACGTTCGCCGCGATGAATACCTGCGAGATCGGCGCGAAGTCCTTTAGCGGATCGAACGGCAGCGTTTCATACAGGCTCGGATTGATGACCAGCGCCGAGTTGCCGCCCATCAGCAGCGTGTAGCCGTCGGCGGCCGCCTTGGCGACGCGATCGGTGGCGATGTTGCTGCCGGCGCCGGGAATGTTCTCGACCACGAACGGCGTGCCCCAGAGTTCCGAAAACCGCTCGGCCAGAATACGCGCCGCAAGGTCGGGAGCCGTGCCGGGCGTGAAGCCGACCAGGATTTTCACCGGCCGGCTCGGATAACTTGTTTGCGCCAATGCCGTCTGCGCCGCGAACAGCGCAAGCAGGGCGGCGAATAGCTTCGCGGCGCGCTTCATCGTTTCCCCCTATGGTACGGCAAGACTTTGGGATCGGCAACTCCATGGCGGGCCAGGGCTGCCGGTTCGCATAGAAAAATTCGGTTATATTTCTCAAAGCCCTGACGAAGAGTGTGCAGCAATGATAGGAACTTGTGAATGGGCAAGCAGGTGGGGGGACGGTGGACAAGGCAAGCGTGACTCCGGTCGCCGTCATCGGGATGGCGTGCCGGCTGCCGGGGGGCATCGATTCCCCCGATCTCTTTTGGCAAGCGCTGCTGCGTGGAGACGACCTCGTCACGGAGATTCCCGCCGACCGCTGGGACGTTGACTACTACTACGACCCCGAGCCGGGGGTGCCGGGCCGGTCAATATGCAAGTGGGGCTCTTTCCTGGAGGGCGTCGGCGACTTCGACCCGGCTTTCTTCGGCATCACGGAAAAGGAAGCCACGGCGATGGATCCACAGCATCGCTTGCTGATGGAAACCGCGTGGGAAGCCATGGAACATGCCGGCCTCACCAAGCACACGATCGCCGCTGAAACGGGAGTCTTCATCGGGTTGAACTACGGCGACTACCAGTTCGTGCACATCTCCACCGGCGCCTTCGATGGACCCTATGGAAACATCGGCACCATTTCCTGCATGGCATCCGGGCGGATTGCTCATGCGCTCGGGCTGCGCGGACCCGCGGTCACGGTGGACACCGCATGCTCGTCTGGCCTCTTCGCGATCCATCAAGCCTGCCGCAGCCTGCACGACGGAGAGAGCGAGCTCGCATTCGCGGGCGGTGTCAACGTCATGATGGAGCCGCGCAGGTCCGCATCGGCGTCGGCGGGGGGGATGCTGTCGGGTACCGGGCACTGCCATGCCTTCGACGCCAAAGCAGACGGCTTCGTATCCGGCGAGGGTTGCGTCGTCTTGTTGCTTAAGCGCCTGCCGGACGCGCAGCAGGATGGCGACCGGATTCTGGGTGTGATCCGTAGCACCGCCGCCAACCATAACGGCCACACCACAAGCGTCGCGACGCCCTCCGGCGAGGCGCAAACCGCGGTGTACCGGGCGGCACTTGCCGCAGCGGGCGTGGACGCCGGCAGCGTCGGCATGGTCGAAGCGCACGGCACGGGTACTCCCGTCGGTGACCCAATCGAGTACACCAGCCTTTCCGAGGTCTACGGCCGCGACAACCGCTGCCTCCTCGGCGCCTCGAAGACCAATTTCGGGCACACCCAGGCCGCGGCCGGTGCGCTGGGGATGATGAAAGCGCTGCTTTCCGTCCGGCACGGCGAAGTCCCCAGGAACCTGCACTTCGAAACCTTGCCTGATGAACTGGCCCGGATCAAAACCGGACTGTTCGTCCCGAAAGAGAATACGACGTGGCCGCTGGATGACGGACAGCCGCGACGTGCGGCGGTGTCGGCGTACGGGATCTCCGGAACGAATGTGCACGCGATCGTCGAGCAGGCTCCCAAACCCCTTTGCGGCAACCCCACGGCAACCAGACCGAGCCGCGAGGGCCCACTGCTGTTCCTGCTGACATCCTCGTCCGCCGTGGGACTGCAGCAAACCGCCGGGCGGCTTGCCGGCTGGATCGAGGCACAACCTTCGGAACTGACGGCGCCGGACTTGGCCTACACGCTTGCTCGCCGGCGCGATCACCGCTCGGTGCGGACAGCCATGCTTGCCAGCACCAACGTGGAACTGGTAGCGGCGCTGCGGGAGGTCGCCAGGGGTGATGCTATCTGCCAGGAAGTGGTGGCGCGCGATGAACGCGGTCCGGTCTGGGTGTTCTCCGGCCAGGGATCGCAGTGGACCGCGATGGGCGCGGACCTGCTGGCGAACGAGCCAGCATTCGCGGCCGCGATCGCCGAAATCGAGCCACTGATCGCCGCCGAATCGGGCATCTCGGTGACCGACGCGCTGACCGCACCCGAGAAGGTGACCGGCATCGATCGGATCCAGCCAGCGATCTTCGCCATGCAGGTCGCACTTGCGGCCACGATGAAGTCCTACGAAGTCCGGCCTGGCGCCGTCATCGGCCACTCGATGGGCGAGTCCGCGGCCGCGGTCGTCGCCGGAGCGCTGTCCCTGGAAGACGGGGTGCGGATCATCTGCCGCCGCTCGCGACTAATGACCAAGATCGCCGGATCGGGTACGATGGCGTCGGTGGAACTGCCTGCCCAGCAGGTACTTTCGGAGCTTGTGGCGCTCGGCGTCCATGACGTCGTGGTGGCGGTGGTGACCTCACCGCAATCCACGGTTATTTGCGGCGCAACCGAGACAGTCCGCAAGTTGGTCGCTTCGTGGGAGAAGCGCGATGTGATGGCCCGCGAGGTTGCCGTCGACGTGGCATCGCATTCGCCGCAAGTCGATCCGATCCTAGACGAACTCTACGATGTTCTTGCAGAGATCGAGCCGTTGACGCCGAAGGTTCGGTACTACTCCGCCACCGCGTTCGACCCTCGCGAGGAGCCGTACTGCGACGCCAACTACTGGGTCGACAATCTGCGCCACACGGTGCGTTTCTCGGCGGCGGTGCAGGCGGCTCTCGAAGACGGCTTCCGGGTCTTCGGTGAACTATCACCCCACCCGCTGCTTACCCACGCGATCGATCAGACCGCCCGCAGCCTCGACATGACGGTAGCCGCGCTTGCCGCGATGCGGAAGGAGCAGCCGCTACTCCACGGGCTGCGCGGGTTGCTGGGCAACTTGTTCGCCGTCGGTGCCAAGGTCGACTTCTCCCTGCTCTTCCCCGGCGGACAGCTGGTGGATGCCCCGCTGCCGGCCTGGGCCCACCAAAGCTTGGTGTTGAGCCGCGAGGGTTACAGCTCCCTTGCGTTGCGTTCGAGCGTTGCGGTTCACCCGTTGATGGGCCAGCACGTGCGCCTGCCCCAGCAACCCGAGCACCACGTCTGGCAGGCAGAAATCGGCACCGCAACGCAACCCTGGCTGGGTGACCATCGGGTCCACGGCACGGCCGCGCTGCCGGGTGCGGCGTACTGCGAGATGGCGCTCGCCGCGGCCCGCGCCATCTTCGGCGAGGCATCCGGGGTTAGCGGTGTCCGCTTCGACCAGATGCTGCTGCTCGATGAGGAAAGGCAAATCAACCTTAGCGCAACCGCGGAGGTGTCCGGCACCTTTGCTTTCGTGGTGGAGACCAATGAGGACGGGATGCAAACGCGGCGCGCTTCCGCGGTGTTGCACAAGGTCGACGATGAAGAGCCGCGCCCCGCCGAGGACATCGACGCGTTGCTGGCCGCGCACCCAGATCGGCTGGAAGGTGCCAGCCTCCGGGACGCCATGGACCTCTGCGGCGTTCAGTACGGTCCGGCATTCGCCGGCCTCGCAGCCACTCGCACGGCTGAGATAAACAGCACCACGGTGCTAGCCGAGATCGGTCTGCCCAGCGTAATCCGGACGCAACAGAGCAGTTACGGCGTGCATCCGGTACTGCTCGATGCCTGCTTCCAGTCGATCGCCGCCCACCCCAGTGTTGCAGACGCCAGCCTCGGGGGCCTGCTGCTGCCGGTCGGTGTCGGGCGGCTGCGGATTCACGGCTCCCTTAGCACCGCCCGCTACTGCTATTCGAGGATAACGGCGACCGGCGGCGGCGTCGAGGCGGACCTCGACATCCTGGACAAGCACGGCAACGTTTTGCTGACGGTGCGCGGACTGCAAATGAGCACGGGGGTCTCGCCCAGTGCCGCGAAGGCGCGGGTGATGGCCGAGCGGTTGCTGACCGTGGAATGGCAGCAACGCGACCTGCCGGAGGTGGGCACCGCCGAGACTGGAGCATGGCTTCTGGTCAGCACGTCCGAGGCCGCCGATCTCCTGGCGGCGGCGATCACCGATGCGATGAAGCCTCTCGAGGCGGAATGCATCACGCTATCCTGGCCCCGCCGAGCTGACCATCGGGCGATGGCCGAGCGGCTGGCCGAAGAGATCGAAAAGGGCCGGTACGCCGGCGTGGTAGTGATCACCGGGCCGAAGAACGCTAAGGCGGACGGACAAAGCGCCGCGCGCGGCGGCGAGCATGTCCGTCACGTGGTGCGCATCGCCCGCGGACTGCCGAACATCGAGGGCCCGTCACCACGGCTTTACGTCATCACCAGGAATGCTCAGAAGGTGCTGTCGGACGACGCTCCCAATCTGGACCACGGCGGACTGCGCGGCCTGCTGCGTGTGATCGGCATCGAGCACCCGCACCTGCACACCACCCACATCGACGTTGATGAACACACCAAGGCCGATCAGGTGGCGCGCCAGCTGTTGCTGGTGGCGCCGGGCGAAGACGAAACGGCATGGCGTAACGACGACTGGTACACAGCCCGCCTTTGTTCCACTCCGCTGCGCCACGACGAGCGCCAAACCACCGTCGCGGAACACGAATGCGACGGCATTCGCATGCAGATCCGAATTCCGGGTGACCTGCAAACGATGGAATTCGCCGCGTTTGACCGCAGTCCGCCCGGTCCCCGGCAAATCGAAGTCGCAGTCACCGCATCGAGCATCAACTTCGCCGATGTTCTCAACGCGTACGGCCTCTATCGGAGCCTCGACGGAATCTTGCCCCGGTTGGGCACGGATTTCGCGGGGGTGGTGACGGCCGTCGGATCCGACGTCACCAACCACAGGATCGGCGATCATGTCGGCGGCATGTCCGTCAACGGCTGCTGGGCCACCTTCGTCACCTGTGACGCGCGTCTGGCCACCAAGCTGCCGGACGGCATGACGGACGCCCAGGCCGCCGCGGTAACCACCGCCCACGCGACCGCATGGTACGGCCTGAACGGCCTTGCCCGCATCAAGGCTGGCGACAAGGTACTGATCCACTCCGGAACCGGTGGCGTGGGACAGGCCGCGATCGCGATCGCGCGCGCGGCGGGTGCCGAGATCTTTGCCACCGCCGGCAGCGAGCAGCGTCGACAGCTGTTGCGCGACATGGGAATCGAGCATGTCTACGACTCGCGCAGCGTCGAGTTCGCCGATCAGATCCGTCGCGATACCGATGGGTACGGCGTAGACGCCGTGCTCAACTCGGTGACGGGCGCCGCGCAGCTGGCCGGGCTCAATCTGCTGGCGCTGGGCGGACGGTTCGTCGAGATCGGCAAGCGCGACATCTACGCGGATACCAAACTCGGCCTCTTCCCGTTCCGTCGCAACCTGGCGTTCTGGGGCGTCGACCTCGGACTGATGTCGGTCAGCCATCCACAGCAGGTCAGCGAGATCCTGGGCACCGTCTACCGGTTGATCGCCGAGGGTGTGCTGCCAATGCCTGGGAGCACGCACTATCCGCTCGCAGACGCGACCGCGGCGATTCGCCTGATGAGTGCGGCCGAACACACCGGCAAGCTCGTCCTCGACATCCCGCGGGCCGGACGCAGCAGCGTCGTGCTGCCGCCCGAGCAGGTTCCGGCTTTCCGGCGGGACGGCTCCTACATCATCACCGGCGGGTTGGGCGACCTCGGGCTGTTCCTGGCCGAGAAGATCGCCGCCGCAGGCGCCCGACGGATCGTGCTCAACTCGCGTTCCGAGCCTACGGCAACGGTGATCGAGACAATCGAACGCATCCGCTCGCTGGGGTCCGAGGTGTTGGTGGAGCGCGGCGACATCGCCCAGGCTGACACCGCCGGGCGTTTGCTGGCGACGGCGACCTCAACCGGACTTCCGCTGCGGGGTGTGCTGCACGCGGCTGCGGTGGTCGAGAATGCCACGTTGACGAACATCACCGACGAGCTGATCGATCGCGACTGGGCGCCCAAGGTATACGGCGCGTGGCACCTGCACGAGGCTACCGCGGCCGCGGACCTCGACTGGTTCTGTTTGTTCTCGTCGGCGGCCGCGCTGCTGGGATCGCCGGGCCAGGGCGCCTACGCGGCCGCCAACAGCTGGCTGGACGCATTCGCCCACTGGCGGCGCGCACAGGGCCTGCCGGCCACGGCGATTGCCTGGGGTGCCTGGGGGGAGATCGGCCGAGGTGCAAAGTTTGCGCAAGACAGCGGTGCCGCAATCGCTCCGGACGAGGGCGCGTATGCATTCGAGCAGTTGCTGCGCCACGACCGCAGCTACACTTGCTACAGCCCGCTCGTCAGAACACCATGGATCACGTCCGTCGCGGAACGCAGCAAGTTCTTCGAAATGTTCCAAGCCGCGGGGAAAAAGCGCTCAGGCCCGGGCAAACTGCGCGCTGAACTCGCCGAGCTGCCGCTCGACGAGTGGCCCGCTCGGCTGCGGCGTCTGCTCTCGGAGCAGATCGCTCTGAGCCTGCGTCGCAACGTGGACCCGGACCACCCGCTTTCCGAATACGGCCTCGACTCGCTGGGTAACCTCGAGCTGCGCATTCATATCGAGACCCTGACGGGAGTTCGCATCACCTCTGCCGACATCACAACCGTTCGGGGCCTGGCGGATCATCTGTTCCGAAAGCTGGCGCCCAGGGAAGAGAACGCCACCAAACAGCCGTGAGACAGGTCCTTCGTCAAAGTCACTTGCACCGCTTGGAAAATCAGGAAAGGCAAAACGTGTTCATAGGTGGGGGCTCCGAGCACGACAGGCTGCGGGTCGGCAGCGCCAAGGATTGGGACCCAGGCGCAGGATCAGTCGTTACGTGGCAGCCGACCCCCGGCAGCGTCGCAAGCGCTTTGCGAGCGCCAATAAGCCCGGTGCCTCCCAGCTCCATGCAGGCAGGCCATCTTCGTGGCTATGTCGAGTTTCGGGAGCGCGGCCTCGATTATTCACGCACGGTCATGGGCTCCTGGGACGTACCCGGTCGCTGCGATATCCGCGCCATGACTTACGTCATCAACGCGCACCTTCGACGCCACGCGACCTACCACAGCTGGTTTGAATACAAGGAAGCGAAGCATATCGTCCGGCACACCATCCAGGATCCCCGCGATATTCAATTCGTCGCCAAGGAATACGGCGTTATGACGCAGCTCGAATGGCGAGATCACGTGTTGGCCACGCCCGATCCACTGCAATGGGACTGCTTCAGGTTCGGCGTCATCCAGTACGAGCACCGCTTCGCGCTATACGCGGTCGTCGACCATCTCCATTGCGACCCGATGCTGATTGCCAGCTTTTATGTAGAGATCCTGATGAACTACAACGCCCTGCGGGAGGGCAAGGCGCCGGTCGCGCTGCCGCCGGCGACCAGTTATGACGAGTTCTGCACACAGGAAAGCCAATACGTGTCGAGAATGACCTTGCAATCGCCGGAGGTGCGCAAGTGGATCGAGTTCGCGGCAGCCAACAGCGGAACGCTGCCGGATTTCCCGCTGCCGCTCGGCAACCAATCGATGGCATGCGGCGGCGACGTCCACGTCAGGCGGCTGTTGAGCCCGGAGCAGACGAACTCGGTTCGAGGGCATCTGCCAACAGGCGGGTGTGAGGTTCAGCGGCGGTTTGTTCGCCTGCGTAGCGCTGGTCCAGTACGAGTTGAGCGGCGCGGAAACCTATTACGGGCTCACCCCGATCGATAAGCGGAAGCGTCCGACGGATTTCATGACGATGGGATGGTTTACCGGCGTGGTGCCGTTGACCGTTCCCGTCGACCCGAACTCGTTCGAAGCAACCGCCCGCGCGGCCCAAGCCTCGTTCGACGCAAATGTGGACCTCGCGAACGTGCCATACGACCGGGTGCTGGAATTGGCTCCCGGGCTGCGCAAACCCGGACCTCAGTTCACCATGATGAACTACATGGACGCGGGTCTTCCGCCGCTTTCCGCCATCGTCGCAAGCGCATTGGATGGTGTGAATGCGACCGCTCTTACCGACGGCAGGAACCCGGCGTTCGTGTACTCTACGGTTTTTCGCCTGTTCGACGAGGTCTCGATAATGGTGTCTTACCCGAACAACCCGATTGCCCGGGAATCCGTCAGCCGCTACACGGAGGCGCTGAAGTCGGTGTTCCACCGCGCTGTCGATGGAAGCTTAGCCAGGCCGAGGTTTCGGGCAGCCCACGCGTCGGGCAGCTGAAAGTCGCGCCGGTGAAGCTTGTTTTGGCAGCCCATGGGACTCGCGGCGATGTCGAGCCCTGTGCCGCGGTCGGCATGGAGCTGCAACGCCGCGGGCACGAAGTCCGAATGGCGGTCCCGCCCGACCTGGTTGACTTCGTCGAGTTGGTTGGGCTGTCGGCCGCGCCCTACGGGCCGGACTCGCGCGAACAAATAGTTGCCGTCGCGGATTTCACCCATAGCGCCTTCAAGATCCAGAACCCGGTCACGCTCGTGCGGGCCGGCAAGGAGCTCTTCGTCAAGGATTGGGCCGAGATGAGCCGGACGCTAACCGCGCTGGCGGAGAGGGCCGACCTGCTGTTGACGGGCCAGACCTATCACGGGCTCGTTGCGAATGTGGCTGAGTACTACGACATCCCGGTGGCGGGCTTGCATCATTTCCCGGTGCGGGTGAACGGGCAGGTCGGGCTTCCTTTCCTGCGGTCGCCGGAACCATTGGTCCGCGGGATGATGAAGGCGGGCTGGTGGCTGTATTCGCACATCACCAAGGCGGATGAGGAGGCGCAACGCCGTGAACTGGGCCTGCCGCCCGCGTTGTTCGCTGCAAGCCAACGGATGGCAGAAGGCGGCACGCTCGAAATCCAGGCTTACGATCAGGCGGTTTTTCCCGGGCTTGCGGCGGAATGGAGCGGCCGGCGTCCCTTCGTCGGCGCGCTGACCCTGGAGTTGACCACCGATACCGATGATGAGGTCGCATCCTGGATCGCCGCAGGAAAACCGCCGATCTATTTCGGTTTTGGCAGCACGCCACTCCAATCACCTGCCGAGACGGTGGCCGTGATCGCAGACGCCTGCGCCGAACTGGACGTGCGGGCGCTGATCTATTCCGGCAATAGCGGTTCCGCGCCCCCTTCACATCCCGGTCATGTGAAGTTCGTCGACCAGGTCAATTACACCAAGATCTTGCCGATGTGCCGCGCCGCCGTCCACCATGGCGGCGCCGGGACTACCGCCGCCGGCCTGCGGGCCGGACTCCCGACATTGATCCTTTGGGATGTCGCCGACCAGTTCATCTGGGCAACCCAGGTCAAGCGACTGAAAGTCGGCTCCGCCAGGCATCTTTCGAACATCAGCCCGAAATCCCTCGTCAGGCAGCTCCGCAAGATCCTTGCACCCGATTGCGTGGCGCGAGCTCGCGAGATCGCCGCACGGATGACCAAACCCACCGTTGGTGTCGCCTCCGCCGCCGACCTGTTGGAGCAGACCGTCCGCTCGACACGTCAGACGCGCCACCGCGCGAGATCAATCTTTGACGAAGCAGGAGGCCCGGCAAGAAAACCCTCCGGCGCGACGCAGATCCTACTCCAAAACACCGATGCCATATCGGATTAACTCGTTCATGAACGCCGGCAAGCGGTGACCAGGCGGCCGAAATCAGGCGTCACCCATGCTTTCGGCTGAATCCTGCATGACGCTGGGCGCATCTAATCTTGTGAACTTATCCTGCTGATACAGCTCGACACATTGAGATCGCCTGATCTTGCCGCTGGTGGTCATCGGAATCGAACCGGGGCGAACCAGAACCAGATCGGCTACACCCAGCCCATGTGACCTCGAAATCGCCGACGTGACCTCGCGTTTCACACTGCGCAGCCGGTCCGCCGGCGACCCGCCAGCGTCGCCCCGCTTCTTGATTTCGATGATCGCGACCAGCTTTTCGATACCCTTATCGGGAACCGCTATCGCCGCGCAGCGCCCGGCGGTGATCTCCCGGATCGTCGCCTCGAGGTCTTCGGAAGAGTGGTTGCGCCCGTAGACGATCAGCAGGTCCTTGATGCGCCCGATGATGAACAGCTCTCCATTGGAGAAAAAGCCCGAGTCGCCGGTTCTCAGCCAGGGCGCTTCTGTGGTCCCCTGCGACGGGGCCGCAATCTTGGCCCCGAATGTACGCTGACTCTCTTCTGGTTTTTGCCAATATCCGGCAGCGACGTTATCGCCGTGCACCCAGATCTCCCCGACCGTTCCGCTTGGGCATTCGCGGCGCGTATCCGGATCAACGATGCGGACCAGCATCGATTTCGGAGTACCGTAACTGACCAGCGCTGTCCCGCTTCCGGTCCCGCACCTGTTGGCTTGCCCGGCAGCCAATTTATCGGCGTCGAAGAGAGCGGTTTTCGGTGGCTCGCCCACCTGACGTGTCGCTATGTATACCGTCGCTTCCGCCATGCCGTAGGACGGCCGCAGCGCCTTGGGGGCGAAATTGAAGGCCGCGAACCGATCGGCGAATCGCTTGAGAGCCGCGGGCTGCACCCGCTCGCCGCCGTTGAGAATCGTGTGCACGCTCCCGAGATCAAGTCCGGCCATGTCGTCATCGGAGGTCTTGCGCACCGCGAGCTCGAAGGCGAAGTTCGGTCCAGCCGAAATCGTGCAACCGTTGCGCCCCAGCAGTTGCATCCAGCGGGCAGGCCGCCGCAGGAAATTCATCGGGCTGGTGAACTGCGTCGGCCTGCCCGCCAGGATCGGCATGATGATCCCCAATTGGAGACCCATGTCGTGGTAGAACGGCATCCAGGACACCACCGTGATGTCCCCGGGGGGCACCCCACCCTCGGACGCAAAGAAGTCGGCCATCATCTGCTTGAAATTGGCGAAGACGTTCTCGTTGGATACCATGACACCCGTGGGCGTCCGGGTGGACCCGGATGTGTACTGCAAATGGGTGAAATCCGCCTGGTCGTTGGTGCCGCCGCGGGTTCTCGGGCCCGCTGCCGGCCGACGAAAATCGAGATCCAGCAGATCGACTTCGATGATCGAGGGCAAGATTTGCCCTGGGCGCGGCTGCAACGACGCGCTGACATTGTCGATGACCGCGGAGGTGGTCAGGACGACCGCAGGCGAAGCATCGGCCAGCACCGAGAGCGTGCGTTCGTGATGGATGCGACTGTTGGGCACCGAGAGCGGGACCGCGACAAGTCCGGCCTGCACCGCGCCCAAAAAGCTGACGATGTAATCCAGGCCCTGCGGAGCCAGTATGAGCGCACGATCCCCGGTCGAGCCGCGAAGCTTGATCTGCTCACCAAGGTTCACCACGCGCCGATACAACTGCGACCACGACAAGGTCAGCGGCACGCCTTTCCAATCCTGGTCGTAATCAACGTATGTGAACGCCGTTTCGTTGGGCTGGAGGCTGGCGCGCTCGCGCAGCACGGCGGGTATCGAAGAGTGAGCCACGGATTACAGATTACCTCTGTTTACGCACACAAGCTTGTGCACCGCGCCGCAAATAATCTAACGTGGACGCGATGGACAACCGACTCGCACACATGGACCAAGCCTCCTTTCTCGCTCTGCGGGCACTTGGCCACGGGGCGCTCCTCCAATTCAACTGGATATATAACCGGCAGCTAAATGTCGATGGGTTGCGCCGTTTCCACCGAGGTCTTGGATACGGGTTGTTGGGACGAAGGGTGGAGCGGTCTCCATTGCCTTTCGCGCGGGATCGGTGGGTCGCCTATCGCGGCCCTGAAGACATCGAGATCGCCCAAACACCGCGTCCGCGCGTCGATCTGAGCGCGTGGCTATTCGAGCGCGCGCGCCTGCCGCTGGATCCGGAATTCGGGCCCTGCTGGCACATCGGAGTGCTTCCGTTCGAGGACGGCGGGACCGCGGTTTGCCTGACGGTTTCGCACACCCTCGTGGACGGCCGCGGGATAGTCCAGACGATGGCCGATGCGGCCAGCGGGAGGACCCACAACCTGGGCTATCCGGAGCCCGGTTCGCGCACACCTCGCCGGGCGTTGTTTGAGGATGCTTGGCAAACCGTTGCTTCGGCGCCGGAACTGGTGCGGGCGGTGGCAGCCGTGGCGCGCGTCGGCCGGCGCCGGCGCAAGGAGGTCGTCGCATCGATCGCATCGGCACCTTCATCCCCGCGGACAGATGGCGAAGATCAGCCAGTACGGGTGCCTTCCCTGACTGCCTATATGGATCTGGCGCAATGGAATGCACGCGCGAAAGGCCTCGGCGGAAACAGCCTTTTTCTGCTCGCGGGATTCGCGGCCAGACTGGGCGTGCGCATGGGGCGCGTTCGCGACGACGGATCGGTCACCCTATCATTCCCAATGAGCGACCGCGCCGAAAACGACACCCGCGGCAACGCATTGGGGTTTCTCGTCGTTTCAGTCGATCCGACACGCTTGTCGTCGGACCTCCGGGAGATTCGCGTCAAGATCAGGCAATCCCTTGCCGACCTGCCGGATACTTCCAGGGAGATGTTGGGGCCGCTGCCACTGACCTCGTTCGTTCCGAAATGGGTGGCGCGCAGGGCGGTCGGAATGGGATTGGGCGCCGCCAGCCTTCCGGTCGGCTGCTCTTATGTTGGCGACCTGGATCCTCAAGCAAACCGCGCCGACGGCACCGACGCCGACTACGCGCATGGGCGCTTGATCGAACCCGGCATCAGCAAGCGCACCCTCGATCGCATAGGCGGCCAGCTGTTTGTGGTTTCCGGACGGGTCCATGGCAAGGTCTGGATCGTGGTCAATGCGTATCTGTCCGGCCGGACAAACTGCCGGGATGCGCTGCGGGAGGACCTGTCTCGGACATTCGCAGAATTCAATCTGACCGCTGACATACAGGGCTAGTTGCCGGCTCGAACTAGGTCGATAGTGACCTCGGTGGCTTGGTGCGCCCCGCTTCGCTTGATCGGGATGGTAGAGATGGCCGCCGACGATGCCGACGATTTGGCGCTGAACCCGACGGTCTCGGTATGCGTGCCGACGCGCAATAACGGCGCCACGATTGCGCGTTGCCTGCGCAGCATTCTCGATCAGGATGGCGTCGACTTCGAGATTGTCGTCGTCGACGACGATTCTTCGGATAACGGTGCGGCCATCGCGGCGATGATGCTGAGGCCTGGCGACCGTCTGATCCGCAATGATTCCCGGCTTGGCCTCAACGCAAACCACAACAAGTGCATCGAACTCGCGCGGGGCGCCCGCATCCAATTCGTGCACGCAGACGACTGGTTGCTGCCTGGAGCCTTGCAGCAACTCGCGCCATGCTTTGACAACCCGGCTGTCGGGCTGGCATTCGCGCCCCGGCGTGTCGTGCAGGACGACATCCCATGGCGGTTGCGAACGTTGAGTAAGCCGCACAGGTTCTTTCCGGCGCTTGGCGAGCACAACGAGGGATCGTCACTGGTCGCACAGATGATGTGGATGGGCGGCGGCAGCAATTGGATAGGCGAACCGACCTCCGTGATGTTTCGGCGCCAGCTGGCGCTGGCCGTGGGAGGCTTACGCAACGACATCTACCAGCTGGTTGACGTGGACTTCTGGTTTCGCTTGATGCTGCGATCGGCGGTTTGTTTTGTCCCGCGCGAACTGTCGGTACGCACGCAATCGACCGGTACCGAATCGGTACGTAACGCGAAGACCGGTCGAAGCTGGCTCGACCATCTGCGCATTCTCACATGGCTGATGGTGGATCCGGCGTCAACCAGGAGAATTCGGGTGTTCGCCGCGGCGTGGTGGCCACTTGTCTGGCTTGGGCTGCACCTGCAGGTCGCGCTGTCCGGGCCGCAGCGATGGTCGCGTCTGAAGACTTTGGCGCAGGCACCGGTTCAAGAGCTCGCCCATGCCCGCCGATTGGCCGTGAGGCTTTCACGGCCTTAGCAATTTCGAACTGCCCCGCAGGGATGCGTTCGATGCGAGGCATCTGAAATCATCGGCTGGACGCCATGCGACCGTCCGCCGCCTCAATAGCCGGCGATTACATGGCCTGCAGGATCCCTGTCGCCGGCCACCCGCCGGATGGGAGCTTGTTAACAGCGGACATTTTACTTCTCCCAATGGACGTAATAGGTTGCACAGCATTCTGGCGCTCGCGGGCAAGACTTGCTTCCATGACGATACAGCGACATATGTTCGTCCAGTTGCTGGTGGCGCTGCTAATCGTAACCGGTACCCTGTCGAGCTTGCTAACGCTTGTAGTTCTGTTTACGAGCGCCCCTGCATCGGTTCTTTATTCCAAGGCCGTAGTTCCGCTTGTTCTCGGAGCACTGCCAATAAATTTTTGCAACGTTTTGCCCATCGGCATGGCAGTGGCGGCGGCATGGCATTACAATAACCTCGTCGCGGATCATGCAATTGATGCGCTCTACGCATCGGGTTTTTCCTATTTTTCAGTCATACTGCCCGCACTCCTGCTGGCTCTTATCGCCACTGCCTTTGGATTTTATCTCTCCCTTGTCGAAGTCCCTCGTGGCTGGAGCCGCGTTCTGGACGCGATCTATATTGGATCTCATGACGTCGACCCATCAAATCTCGAGCCGCAGCATTTCTACACTCTAAATGATAACAGCCGCACTTTTTACTTCGGTCGTCGGCTAACCGACGATGAGATTGCCGACGTATTCGTGCAAGAACGAACCGACGACGGCGGCCAAAGATCGATCACCTCTCCGAGCGGAAGCTTTGTCAAAACTCCAAGGACAACCCTGCTCTATCTCGCCAATGCCGTCCTGCAAACAAGGAAAGCCGGCGAGCTGGTGCCCGCAACTGTCAACATCAACAGGCTGTGGATCGATTCGGGCATGCGAGGCAGCGCAACACCTGAGCGGAACTCAACGTATCTGGCTGAATTGGGATCTGCAGCCTTTGCTGCCGCGTACAACCAGGGCGACGCACATTATCAGCGCGAATGGATAGACGAGGCATTCAAGCGGACGATCCCGCCAATCTTGACCGTAACCTATATGTTGGCGGGCGTTAGTCTCGCGCTTTTCGGTCTCGGCGGCAGACGGGAAAGACCTTGGAAGCTATACGCCATTTGCGTGGGGGTCATTGTCCATCATGCCGTCCTTCTTCTGGCGATAGATGCGCTGATCAGTCTGGACAGACGAATGGCGTGGGCTATTGCCAGTTTTATTGTGATCGAAATCTGCATGGGCATCGCGGTAAATCTCGTGAGTCCTGCGGCTATACGGAACGCTCTCGCGCCATTGTTGCGTCCGCCGGTTTCCTGACGTTCGTCGAGACTCTTTATGCAGGACAAGTCCAGGGAACGGTCAAACCGACGTTACTTCATGCCGCTGTTTTGAATTGCCGACCAAAACAAACGCGTCACGATGGCAACACATTTTCGACCGGGCGGATGGCATCAGAGATCAGCGATGTATCGTAGCTCGTGTAACGTTCGAGAAATCCCTTCCAGTAACCGGCACTTGCCAACTTCATTGGGTTATCTCGAATAAGCTCTCGCTTGACAAATGGGCAACGCAATCGGGCGATCAGTTGATCCCAGTAAAAGTGCGTCGCGTTGCACTGGCCGAAATTTCTCAATTTCCGCAGCGCGTCGAACGGACAGACCGCGGCGCCGCGAAACCCCGAGCGGTGCAACGACTGCGAGAGTGAAATCTCGCCCCTGCGGATGATCGATCGTTTTGTCAATCTTGTGAAATCCACCTCAAAGACTTTGCGAAATGCTTCGCTGCGTGCCACATCGCCACGAAAGCAAAGAAAGTATGATTGCAGATGCCAAGCCACTTCGTAGGAGTCGGTAATCCCCCAGAAGTCCCAGTTCTTGGCAAATTGTGCACAGAATAAAGGTTCAAGATCAAAAATCGGACCAAACACGCTGTCGTTTACCAACAATAGCCAATCCACTTCTCCCAACGGCACAACGTGATTCAAAGCCCATTGCCAGGAAGCGAAATCCATTCCGACGTTCTCACGGCAGTGCACCCGAACGCCGGCACGTTCGACCTCGAGCCGATCGGAACTGCGCAGATTCGGAGATGTAGTCACCAGGTGCAGCTCGAAACCGCACCGCACGAGTTCGGACAAGTATCGCTGGACATAAGGCAGTATCCGACCGGCGGCATCGAAATGACTGAATACGCAGACAAGTCGCAGGTTTCGGGAGCGCTTGGGTTGCGCAGCCGGGTGGTGCCGGGGGTCTCGCCCTTCTCTTGCCCCGACTGACATAAAATGTTCGAGCGCGGTCAGTCCGCTCGCGCGCGCGTCGGGGTAGCGACGGAAATAATCAGCACTGCTAAAATCCGGGTTGGGATCGAGCCCTTCAGCGGCACCCCGGGAAAGATAGTGGAGAAGCGGAACGTTGCCGCGGCCTGCGGCTTCGGGCCGTTTCGCAACATACCAGTCGGTGTCGAAGAGTGGATTGGGATCAAGCAGACGCCCCGACGAAACGTGGTGCCAGGCCGGATCCGCAGGTCGAGCGAGCGGCCATGCGTATGCGGGCCTGAACGAATCCGCGTTGTTGAGCCGGTACCAAACGGGATCGAACAAGCCTGACCGCGTCAGCTCCTCGTACCGGCGCCTCTCCTCGTGCCGACGCCTCACGGACGGAAATGGCAGGTAAGCCCCTAGCTCCATTGCACTTCTATCGCCAGCTGGGATTTTCGACCTGGTGTCTTGAATGGAATCATCGGACGCAGCGAAAATTAAAATCCGAGATTACGCAGCTACAGGTTCGCTGTCACCCCGGTTCTGGCCTTGCGATGACCATTTCTTTGCATTGGCATTCAAAGCTTGGGCTGACCGGTTTGGGCAACTTTCAGTCGGCAAATCGATGCAAGGCGGTCTCTTCTGACGGTGTGGCGCCGACGGCTTGCCAAGTCATATCGGCTGATGCATAGTTTGACGGGGTTACGAACGAGGACGTCATGGACGACGATCATGAGCCTGGGGCGGATGACGACACCGCGGAGCAATCGCAAGAGCCAACGCGACGCGAGGCGCTGAGTCGCTTTGCGAAATATACGGCGCCGATCATGCTGGTCATGCTGTTGAGCGAAAAGGCGCCTGCCTGTACGCTATGTTAGCAGATGCGGCTTGGGCGCAATCCGAAGCCCGATTTGCGTTCCATTAATCTGAGATTTTGCAGCCGGAGACCCCGGCCGTGAAGCTTCGAGCGAATCAACAGGGTTCGTCCGGTTTCGACCGAAATCCACTTGGCTCCTCCCACCAACCCTGGGGCCGAAAGCCCTAGGGGCGTTGAGGAACTCTCAGCGGAGCGCTCATCAAATTGAAGGACGACATCCGACCGTCTGTGTGGGCACGCAAGTTTCCAATCGACGGCGGCCTGCTGCTTCTCGACGTCAACTCCAACTGCCTCTTCGCTTACAATGAGACGGCGCGCTTCGCGTGGGAGTTGATCGAGGCCGGCCGGCCTGTTGAGGATTTGGAGGCCGAGTTCGAACGGGCGTGGGGCATCCCACGGTCACGCGCACGCGCAGACCTTAGATCGATCCTGGCGCAATGGCGCGCGCAGGGGCTTATCGCCGGAACCGAGCGCGGACCGATTGCAGCCGAATTGGAGTCTGGCGTCGCGGTCGAAGGACATTGCGCTGCGCCGGCCGAATGGGCCGCGGAATGGATCTGCACCATCGGCGGAATAGCGATGGCGTTCGCGCTCGAGAGCGATCTGCCTTCGGTCCGGCTGTTGCTCAGCCATCTGGAGACTCCAGTTGCGTGGCCGCAGACAAGAATCGAAATTAGAGGCAGCGTGTCCACCGAGGCCGTGCTGATCCGTGACGGATTGGAACGGATGCGCACCAGCGAGCCGGGCCTGCTCGCCGGCGGCCTTTGGCACTGCATCCTCGAAGCTATCCACCCGAATGTGCATTGGCGCGCGCTCATTCATGGCGCGGCGCTGGCACGCAACGGTATTGGTCTCGCGCTTGCCGGGCCGTCCGGAAGCGGTAAAACGACGCTGGCGGCCGGTCTGGTCAGCCGGGGGTTCGACTATCTCAGCGACGATGCTGTGCCGGTGTCCGAACCCGACGGCGAGATCGTGCCGTGGCCGCTGCCGCTGAGCATAAAGCCCGGCAGTGTGGAACTTCTAAAATCGCGATTTCCGGAATTGGGGAACGCTCCGGCCTATCCTACGAAGGGCACCGAGGCGCGGCTGCTGGTCCCTGCGGCCGAGGTGTGGGACGCAACGGCGGTGAAACTTCGAACTCTCATCTTTCCGCGGTTTGTCCAAGGCGCCGCGCCGAAACAGCGGAGACTCTCACCGTTTGAAGCGATCCAAAGCCTGCTGGTCGATCGGGTCTGGCTCGGCTATCCGGTCACCGAGGCAAGGATGAAATCCTTCCTTGACTGGCTCGATGACACCCCCGCCTATGCGATCTGTTACGGCACACTCGAAGACGGCCTGCAGCTTGTCGAACGAGTGATCGCATGACGCGTTGGGAAGCCTTTACGACTGTCTGCTCTTATCTTCGCGCCGGGTTTCTGGACGGCGAGCGGACGCACCAGGCCGAGTTAACCTGGGAGTTGATGATCGAAGTGGCGAGCTTCCATTGCGTGACTCCGACGCTAGCGGCATGTTTCGATCCGGACAGTGATGTTCCCGGCGATGTTCGTGATTATTTCGAGTCCACGCTTGCGCTCAACAAGAAGCGCAACGAGCAGATTCTTTCGACCTTGGCACGCGTTGCCGGCCTGCTCAATGCCATCGATATCGAGCCAGTGCTTCTGAAGGGTGGCGCTCTTCTTGTTGAAGGAATCTATCCGCAGTCGTCGACGCGACTTTTGGGTGACATCGACATCTTGATACCGAAGAATCGATCGGCTGAGGCCAGCGCCGCATTGAAAGCTGCCGGATACGACACGAAGTCGTCGGCCGTATCGCCGCCGACGCACCACCATCTGCCGATGCTGCTGGACCCCGAAACCGGGGCCGGCGTGGAATTGCATACCGATGTCATCAGCAGGTCCGCCGATGCCGTGATTGCGACGGACTGGTTTTGCGAGATGCTTCGACCGATCCTATTTCGCGGTCAGCGCGTGCGCCTGCCAGAGCCGACGCGGAACCTCGGTCACATCATCTTTCACAGTCAGATTTTCCACGGATTATACGTCCTGAACAAGGTTCAGCTTCGCCACATTGTTGATCTGGTGCTGCTCCGGGCACGCCATGAGAAAACAATCGACTGGGACGAGCTCGATCGTCGCTTCTCCGCCGCCGGCGCAGGCGAAGTGCTCGCGACCTATCTTCACTTCGCCAGCGAATTGCTCGGTCAGGCTGCGCCTCAACTCAGCCATGCGCCACGGAAGGATGCCATGACCGAGTTGCGCAGCACGGAATCGCGCGACGGCTTTCATTTTCAAATCGAGCACCTGCAATCCACATGTGACGGTCTGCTGACGCACTCGAGTTATCTTCAGTCCGAATGCGGCAGACTTCAGTCCGAGTGTGACAGGCTGTCGACGCAGTCGAGTTTGCTTCAGTCCGAACTTGATAACGCCAGAAGCGCGCTGGCTGCCGTTTCGACGTCGCGATCGTGGCGGTTTACGGCTCCGCTGCGCGGGATCGCCAATATGTCCCGGTCCTGGCGCGGCCTGTCCCGCTAGGGGGCCTCTGAGCCCTGGCTGGGGCGGGAGGATTCGAAGCCAGGACAACCTAGGCAAAAAACTCAATAAATCCGGCGTTTGCAGTCCTCACGAGCACTCTCAGCTCGCAACAAGTGGACCGCAAGATTGGACTCGTCAACAGATTTTGCGGTCTCGACAGGAGACCGACCATGCCAGCCAACCTCATCTACTTGTGGGCCATGATCATGCGCCTCTGCGGCTTGTCCGCCCCGACGCGCGTCCGCAAAAAATCCAAGAGTACCCCTTCGAAGAAAGCCGCCGCGAAGCGAGCGCCGACACCTAAGGCCCCGCGAGTTCGCCTTTCACCGGTCGATGGGCCTCGCAAAGCTCTCAGGATTATCGCCGACACCGTCGGTCAGGTGTCGGGTATTCCCCGCCAGCCCCTCGACCCTTTCGACCTTCAAGTAGCATGGCTGACGCTCGGCGACCCGGTGACGGGCTTCGTTCAGGCCACGATCGCGCTGGGCGAGACCGTCCCGATGTTCCCGACGGGTTTTTGCGAGGAAGCCCAGTTCCAGCGATTGGTGATCAGGGCGAGGCGGTCACCAAAGACCTTCATCAAGGGTATTCGGCGAGAATTTCCCGTCCGCGTGTCTCTGCAAGCAACCAGCCTTCTCGCTCAACATGTGCAGCGACTGTTCAGGGGTTCTGTGCCCAAAGCCGTGCGGACAAATGGCCCTGCCGGGGACTGCGAGTGGCATGTCGTGGATTCCATGGACCGGCCGCTGATCCGCCGGGTGCTTGAGCATGAGGATGGCCGCCTAGAAATCCTGGATGGCGGTGGCGGCTTCCTGCACCGCGACACCCTCAAACTTTCAAGTTGGAGGCTTCTCGAAGGGTGGCTGCTGCCCGTCGGTTTTCGCAACCGTGCCGGTGGTGATGGAGACGGGCTGCCCCATCCAGAGCCGCAGCCCAATCTGCCGAACGTCTGAAGCGAAACAGCAGGATAGTTAGCAACAGAGCTAGTGATAGTCAGCAATAGCCAGCGGGGGTGTGTGGTCCAAACGGCCCACACCCCGGCAGGCCAAGGGGCGAGCCCCTGTGGAACCCATCAGATGAAACCAAAACTCAGTTCTGCACTCAGGGTCCGTCTCACCGATGAGGAGCACGCAACCGTAACCCTTGCCGCAAATGCGGTCGGGCTCGGCATCTGCAGCTATGCGCGCATGGCCGTCGTAAAAGCCGCCGGCATGAATCCCGCCCCGGCTCCGCGCGGGCCCGACCAGCACGCAATCTCTTTAGCACGATGGACCGGGGAACTGGGCAAGATTGGGGGCCTCGTCAATCAGCTCGCTCGAAATCACAACGTCGGATTCGATGTTTCAGCGCTCGATGTCGATGAAGTTCGGGACGAACTCCGGAAGCTCCGCGAGGCGATCCTGAAATTTCACGGACCGGATAGCGTACCGTGATCATAACCACGTCAAAGCACGGTCGAACGGCACGAGACTATTTGCAATTAATGGCGCATCTGCTCAAGCCTGAGAACCAAGAAATCGAAATTCTCGAAATTGGTGGTTCAGTTTCCATCGACCTAGAGGGGGTTCTTCATGACATGGAAGTACTTAGAGCGGGGTCAAAAGCAAGCTGCGGTCTGCACCACCTGACAATTAACCCCGGTCGAGATTGTACGAGGGAGGAACTGCTCGCCTGTGCGAATCGTGCGCGGCGCGAGCTCGACGATAGCGACGGTCAGCGCATTTACTGCGTAGTCAGGCATCGCAAACCACGAACGACCGGCGAAAAAAACTCGGAAAGCCATGCGCACCTCATTCTTGCCAACGTGCTCGCGCCAAGCGGCGCATCCGAGACGGGCAGAGCGCTGGCGGATTTTAGGTCGAAAATCCGAACGGAGGCCATCGCACGATTATGTGAGCATGCGCTCGGAGAGTCCGCGACATTGGGCCGGCACCACCGGGCCGTCCTCAAAATTTTTGAGGAGCGAGGGCTTTGCGAGGTCCGGCAATGGCTGGTCGATGCGCTTGGCGAGAATCCCGAGCGGCCCCGATCTGCCATGTCCGCCGATACACGCCAGCGCGCCAAACGTCAGGGCGTGGACCTGCCGCAGGCTAAGGCGGCCGTCGCCGATGTCTGGTCGGTCACCGGCACCATGGAGGCTTTCGAAACCGGCCTGAAGGCCAAAGGGTACATGCTCGCCCCCGGCAAGAAGGAGGGCGTTTGGGTCGTTTTCGATGCCGACGGCCGCATGATCGGCGCAGTCGACCGTTTACTGCACAAGAAGCGTCACGAAATTTGCCACCTAATGGAGAACCCGAATGAACGCGCCATCACCCAAATCCAACCCCGATCAAAGTCCCATGTCGATCGCCCACGGCCGGAAACTCTTCGATCAGTCAAAGGCGATCGGCGAGCAAGTGAGCCTGTTGACGCCTCTTTTGGGCCTGCTGGATCAAACCGTTCCGGACCGGATCAAGACCCGATCGCGCAAATCCTGAAGTTGCTCGAAACCCTAGCCGATCAGGGGCAGCGTCACACCGAGCAACTTCAGGACGTGGACGCGAAGCTGGAATTCCTTTTAAGAAATATGAATACCAGCGAGCCTTAAGAATATTGCGAGCGGTGGGAACTAGGCTTCCTCATTCGGCGGCGATTTCTGAATTTATGGCAAGAGATGCGCCCGCTCCAATGTTCGACCCACTTTGGGATATCTGGGGCATTCCTATAGAACCGCCAAAACGCAGCCCGCCCTGAACCCCGCCTGTCGTTAAGTTCTGCACCATAACAAGGAGTGAGCAAAAAATGCGTTTCGTTGCCATTGATACCCGCGATACCACGATATTCGATGTAGTCGTCGCCAAGGACTTGATCACCGCGGTTCGCCAGATGTATCAGAAAGTCTATCCGCAGTATCATCCGAGCAAGCTTTCATTCCGACAGGTAAATCGCTTCGCTTGGAACGAGCATGCTTATATGCTGGATGTTTACGAAATCCCTGCGGATTTGCAGGACGTTTATCGCGGTCGTTGCGATGACGATATCATGATCTCCATCGAGAGTTTCGACGGCACCTTTGTTTCCCGTGTCGAGTGCCAGGTCTGCAACGGGTCAACGCAGTCGGACCCGAAGCAATAGGCCCTATCTTGGTTCCCACTTGGCAAGCGGACGTAAACGAAAGCCACGGTGCTCGGTCGCGTCAAAAGGTGGGTGCTCGCGATGCTCGTCCGTGAGAACGTCCTGCGCGTGGCTCTGCTCCCGCTTCGCGCTTTTGACCCGCCCTCCGCGCCGTTGCCTATCTGAACATGTCGGGACGAAGGGCGTCCCGTGAAAGATTCGACGGCCTGCGGCGCGTCGAACAAAGGGCATGCTCGACGGAATCTTTGATTTTTGGTCACTCAGGCCAACGCAACCACAATGGTCGGCGCGGAAAATTATGCTACTAGGAACGGCCTAAATCTCACTGCGAACCCGGAATATTCGTTGCCTTGCTCTCTCAACCAATCCAAATTCTCGGCCTTGATCTTCTTATACTCGGCTTGCTCGGGCGGCGCTGATTTGGCTATATTTTCGTTGGCAAATGCTATGCTCGCGATACGCTGGCGAAGCTCTCTGAGATATTTATACATCGCGTCATCAAATAGAAACTGCGCATCGAGTGCGCATAGACCATAGGCTCGAAGGTCATCTTCTGAAACGCCGCCTTCATATACTTGGGCCAATATTTTCCGGGTCGCCTCATAGACCACGACGCGCTTGGCGTAGAGCCTATCGAATTTGTCCATTTGCAATTTGTCGTTGGCAATTACCATCTGCCGCGCAGAAATCCAGACACCGACTAATGCGACGATAAGGACAGCAAAAGCTTGCATATATATTTTCCCGCTTGCAACCATTGGTACGCCCAAATTGATATAATTGCTATAAGGGGCGGCAGAAGTGGGGCTGCGATCGCATTCTGGGGCTTTCAAATGTTCAATGTTTTTCAGCAAACGTTGCCCAATAGGAGCGCAAGATGCGGTTTTTAATTGGGCTTTTTATACTTGTGGTATTCTCGGACGGGATTGCTCTTGCCCAGTATGGGCGACGCGCGCCAAACACGGTGCAAGAAGACTGCCCGCAGGGCCGCGAGATTCGGGGGCAAAAAGCCTACCCGTCAACGATGAGTGATTGCGAGGTGCTTGATGCGGATACCTCGGCAGAAAATCAAAAGCTTCAGCGTGTACCGACCGGCGGTCCGGCTCCGCATGCTCCCCTGGCAACAACGCCCGAGATGAATCCACGGTCGGCAAAGATTCGGGCGAAATACAATCTTGCCGATGCGCACGTTACGGAATGCGATACCGATGCTGCAAATCCTCTCGATCCCGCTCGCAACGCCGATGGTATTACCTTTGACAAGATCAAGCCCGATTTAGCTGTTCCGGCGTGTGAAAGCGCCGTCCAGAAAAATCCGAAGAATATTCGGCTCATTTATCAACTTGGACGCGCTTACCAGAAGAAGGGCGATCTAACCTCGGCATTGGCACAATATCGAAGTGCCGCCGACCAAGGTTACGCCGCCGCACAGACTAACCTCGCTTTCGCTTACGAGACTGGTCAGGGCGTTCCGAAGGATGACGCGCAGGCAGCCGCTTGGTATCGCAAGGCTGCCGACCAAGATTATGCGGGAGCCCAGAAAGCCCTTGGTACATTATATCAGTCCGGTCGCGGTGTTCCGAAGGACGACGCGCAGGCTGTTGCTTGGTACCGCAAGGCTGCTGACAAAGGCTACGCCAATGCCCAAGATGCGTTAGGTTCGATGTACCAAAATGGTCTAGGTCTCGCAAAGGACGACGTGCAGGCCGTGGCTTGGTACCGGAGGGCTGCGGACCAAGGTTATGCCATCGCGCAGACGAACCTAGGCCTTATGTACGATAAGGGGCTCGGCGTCCTGAAAGATCAGGTGCAAGCTGCCGCGTGGTTCCGTTTGGCTGCGGACCAAGGATACGTCGTTGCTCAGACCAACCTTGGCTTTAGCTACGAAACCGGTCACGGAGTCAAAATGGATTACGTGCAGGCTGTCGGCTGGTACCGCAAAGCCGCCGAAAAGGGATTCGATGTCGCTCAGGATTATCTCGGGAATATGTATAGCTGGGGCCGAGGTGTACCGCAGAACCTAGCCGAGGCTGCGAATTGGTGGCGCAAAGCGGCGGACCAAGGAAACGCGGATGCCCAAAAGCACTTAGCCTCTGAAGCGGTGAGGATCGAACAAGATCGTGAGTACAAGCGCATCACGGTCGAGGACTTTATACTTGATGGGAAGGAACTTGCAGCAGCGAACGCAAAAGTTTCCGTCAAGGGAGCCTATGCAAAATGGGGCGAGAACGAGATGATCTTTCCCTCCGGCACGGCTGTGTATACGGCCAAAGAGTCGCTTAGCATGGACACGGGAATCGGTGTTCTTACAGACGACGCGACCCGCGACGTGAGAAAGTATATTTTGAATTGCGTAACCACGGGGGCCGCCGCCCAGTTCGGATGCCCGTTGACGGTTTTCGCTCGCGCCAGCATGTGCACAAGGACAAGGTTAGGTAGCTCCAAGGAGTTGCCTTGCCTCATTGTTCAGGACGGCGTTTCGGGACAATAACTACCTGAACCATCGCCCTCTAGGAGGGCGCGGAAACCCGACCTTTCGCAATGCGCGCTGGGACACGTCGGTGCACGATGGATGAACAACGCCAGTACCCAGGTTAGCGAGGCGGGTGTCGCAAGATTGCGAGCGTTCGATTGGGGGCTGGATCCCGGTTCGCGGGCCGCTAGGAGCCCCCGGTATTAAAAAAGGGGACCGAAGGGTGCCAGGCCGAATTTTCCTACTTCGACCCCTCCCGGTGGCTGTGGCGGGCTCTAGCAGGCAGTGGCGCTGGGAATGGATGCTGCAAGCGCTTGGAAATGGCATCGAACCCGATGGAATGCCAAAATTAGTCATCCTAAGGGCCGCTGCCATATTGTAGCTGACTGGGAGCAGCCCCCTGGGACCCCCTATTCCCCGAGCCGCCAGCCTGTAGCCTGTGTGGCGCAACGAGACCTCGAAACCTCTTCCTCTTGAGAAAAAAATCTTCACGGCTCTTTCTGTCTTTTCATTTGGACCCGCTGATGGTCTCAAACCGGGATGCCCGCTGCCTCGGGATTTTCGCGGCTTGCTGGCAGAGGGAGCAGCCCACGCCAAATATCCCGCATTCAATATGATCCGTCACCATGATTTAGGCTACAAACGCCGCTGCCGCCAAGGGCGCGGCAATAAGAAGATATACCGCAACGCACGCATCCGATCACGCTGGCTTAGGCATTTGCGATACGATCAAGCCATCCGTCAGACCCGCTGAAAAAGTTGGCGATGCCGCTCATCACGTCCTTTAAGTTCTCAATGTCGATATCTGCATGCTGGAATTTGGCGACCGCCCCTTTCTTGGTGGTTGCATATCGAAACGTCATTCCACTCGTGTCCCAGTCGTGAAACTGCTTGACGGCTTTTTCGACCGCCATCAGCGCCTCGTCGTCTGCTTTTGCTCCGCACGCGTCATTGATCCGGCGGAAGTCGTGCCAAAGACTCAACAGGTCGTGCGTGTCGTTTATATTCTGCGGCCTCACGTCAACCGGCGGCCCATATTGTGTAATGAGCCACTTCAGTCCTGTCTCGATAGCGTGACGGTAGCAATACAGCATTGGATAGACCAAATCGTAGCGCCGGATTCGTTCTCTCAACGCCATGTCGGCGAGCGCGGTGCCCGCGTGCATGAAGCCGTCCATTATGGATACCGTGCGGGCTAGTCCGTCGGACGCCAAACGTCCGGCCGCTTCTTCGCGGCTGGCCTTCCGAAACGGCAGGTCACGCTTCTTCGGCCACCGGCAGGGCTTTTGGGTGAGGATGCCTTCGAACGTCATGCTCAAACATCTCCATTCGATCAGCGTAGTGGCGGAAGGGGGCGATAGCGTGTTGTGCTGAGTCGCTTACCGCGCGCCCTGCTCCGAGGCGAACGTAGCTATCGCCGCAAATACACTCTCGGCGGGATGTGTTTGACACCAGTTACGCAGCCAGCGGTCAACCCCCGGATAATCGACGGATACCTGCCTCTTCTCGGTTCTGGCATTCAGCTCGTTCAGTGCTGACAAATATCCCTGAATCCACTCCGCATAGACTTCACCAGCATCGAAAAACTCAGTTCCATTGGGGTGTGTATACTTCAAGCCCTTCCCTGAGACCGTTCTTTCGACCGTTGCTAAAAACTTGCCGCACGAATCGAGGCCAACTCCTCGCAGCAAAACTGGTTGCTGCGCTTGCACTGACACAGGCAAGCAACACGACGCTATCAACATTGCTTGTGCCCAAGTACGCATGTGGACCACTCTTGCCCCCTTGAAGCTTGCGACTTTATTTCCAACCCTCAACAGCGGCGATGACGGCAGCGATGGCCCCGATCACCGACACAAATAGCAATAGGCCATAGCCAAACCGCTCTAGGAAGATTCGCCATCGGATTTCTCCTACGAGCTGAACCCGGCTCACAATGCCGTCACGGAGACGGACCGGGTCGTCATTCGTCTTTTGATATAGCCTACGTAGATCATCTGTGGTGTAGAGTTCCAGTTCGCGAGCGTTTCGGACTTCCATGCGGTGCATGTCCCACCGCACGCGCAGCACATCGCGCCAGCTCATCAGGTGGACGGTTTGGCCGGGGTTCGGGACGGTCATTCCATAAATCCGCTCATAGAAAATGCATCGAGCACGTAATGCGGCTTATGCGATGGGTGAAGCGCCCCCTATTTCCGCAGCCTATCGATCGGAACCCAGCGATCACTGTCTGGCTTCTTAATCTCCCAGTACCCCCACCCATCCAAGGACACAGGGGCACCCTTCTTCGATCTCGCGACACCGCCAGCCGCCGCCGAAGGCGTCCGATAGATCGCCCCCCCGACATGCCATGCACCCTGTACGATCTCCCCGCCATGCGTCTGACCATTGTAACTCATGCGTAGCTTGGTGCCGTTAGGCAGGGTCACGCCTTTCCAAGACCATCCACCATGATCGTTGCTGCCATCACCGTTCGTTGACGATGATGTAGCAGGCTTAAGGTTCGCCAGAGCGCGCAAAATGTCGTTATGCGTCTGGGAGAAGGACGTGCGTTTGCTTTCGATGAAACGAAAGACCTCAACATCAACTTCGATTGGACGTAGCTGCACGGAAGGCCTCCATGTAATCCCTATAATGAATATATATTTCAGGGATGCCAGATTGTCAAGGCCGTACCTGAGCCATGTTCGACGGCCATCGGCCCGGCAGCGCCTGTGCAGAGATCAGGAATTCTGCACCGGGCTAAGCCGCCACCACCTTTTTTGCCCGAGTAGGATGCGAAAAGGGCGGGGCTTCCTTCTTGGCAACCCAAGGAAGCAGGCTGATAGGATACGCAACAAGATGGCCGGTCACGACTGGAACCATGCAAATAATCTCATACAGAACCTTGATTTCGTGAGGCTCGCAGTATCGCTCCGAGGTTTCGGATTTACCGCGGTGACCCAAGGCTTCGGCCCTGTCTTCCACGGTCAATCGCAGTTTTTTCAGGACCGCGCCGAAAGCATGCCGGAGAGCGTGAGAGCCCAACCCTTTCTCAATAATGCCCGCAGTCAATAAAATCGGTTTGAACACTTTATAGAACCGGTCTCCAAGCAAAGATTGCGTTGTTGGAGAAAATAGATCGGGAAACAAAAGCTTGTAACCGAGAGACCGGATAACCGCGACGTACTTGAGAAAATTCAGCCTGATTACTTCGGGATGCAGCGGATTATTGCGCGCGGATTGGCTGTTTTTGATTCGACGAAACTCGTTCTTCTCGATCCGCAGATAAGGAATGGGTCCATTATCCTCAACTACGTCATCGACCGTCAGCCCGCAGTACTCTTCACGTCTTCCGCCCTGATAGAACATCAACATCGGAACGTAATAATGCGCGCCATGGAAAATCAAAGCTTGGTCGTCGGCGCCTGGCTCCGAAAGGCGGTCCCAAGCAGCACAATTCGCAAATGCAGCCTGCCGGAACAAGGTGTCAACCCTCGATAGATTGAGCTTTAATCGCTCGTCTCGATCGCGAGTTTCCTTGTTTTGGACCAGGCGCAGCTTTGCGATTTTGAGCTTAGGATCGAGCTCGAACTCCCTGCGTTTCGGAGAACTCGAACAGTTCATCAGTGAATGTCAAGTGACGGTTGAGCTTACCGCTTTCCAGACCGCGCAGCTCTGCAGGTTTGGACAGCGCAATGATCCGCAATTCGGCAATTGTACGCGCATTGTCCTTCGGTGATTTGCCATAATGTTTATAGATTTCGTCCTGGAGAAAGTTCACAAAGGCAGCTAGATCAGCTTGTTTCGCAGTTCCCAAACCCTCGACTGCACGCTCTTCCTTTAGGAATTTATCCAATAGTGCGAAGGTTTGCGCAGCCTGCTTTTCGGTTTTTTTGCTCCAAAGATTACCTTTTTTCTTTTTCGCCTTAAGTCGCTTTGCCATCGTCTCGATGAGATCATCAACGGATTCAATTTTCTTCCCTGCAGAGGTCTGCTTTGAGGGCTCTACGAGAGCACCACTGCCGCGTTCGAAGGAGATATACTGATTTGTGATAACAAGGGTTTTTTGAACCTCTTCAAGCAACCGGCGCACTTCACCAGCAGCGGCCAAAATAGCGGCGTTATCGATGCTAGAATCTGCCGCGTTCCACGACACGGCCATGGACGCAACTTTGCTTGCGACGTGAGCAAAAACGTCGCTTTTAAACGGGACTTTATTCGCCGCGATCGGGCTTTCAAAACCGACCGCGCACTCGCTGCTTTCCAACAAGCCTTCGACCGCCTCCAGGTTCATCGAAATGAACGAGGCACTCGACAATAAATGATCATACAGCGGATAGCCTTCCTCGATCGCTCCTGCCGACACCGAAGGTTGGCCGGTTCCGGATTGTGCTCCAGTGGCTACCCGAGAAATAGCGGCCTCGTTCTCACACTGCCGCGCGAGTTCGAGTGAAATGGCGCGACCCACGATCTTCTCTTCGACTGAACCGGGCATCAACTTCACGCCGATTTTGCGGCTATAGTGATCGATTTCGTGGGCAACTTTGGCTGTGTCACGTTCGGCTGCGGCTTTGTAATAATCAGCGGCTTCCGTTTCCCAAACCAGCGCATCGGCGTCGTCCGGAGCGTCCCCATGATGATGGAAATGGTAACCGTCGCGGCCGAACTTCACCTGCGTTGCCCACTCGCCGTCAGCTTTCAGCTCCGCGACAATGGCCTTCGCCTGCTGAGGTGTAATGGTGTGATCTTCGTGCAGCACGGCGAAAATCCTTTCGGTCTCGATCCATAACCGACGAGATCGCCGCCGCGCTTCGTGGCGCGAACGGGTTTTTAGCGATCGGACGATCTCGAACCGTCCGAGCCTTTGGATCAAATCGGTCGGGACCCTGCGTCTGAATACGAGGATCCCTTCTGCTGATCTAACATGCGGTAAACGCTGCATAGAACAACCCCAAACTGCTCGGCGGTGGACCGAACCTGTGGAGTGCGCTATAAGAACTTCCGCAAACGGCGAATTTTGCGAGTTTTAACGGCCTTTTCGGCCGGCCTGGCTGGGGCGGGAGGATTCGAACCTCCGCATGGTGGAATCAAAATCCACTGCCTTACCACTTGGCGACGCCCCAACAGACTGCCTGGAATGCGGCGGGACGGGCCGGCGCGGATTCCCTTTGGCAACGCCGGTCTATAGAGAGAGTTGAGCCATTTCAACCGGCTGGAACCGCGAAATTGCCCTGAATCGGCTGCAGGGTTGAGCCTCCCTCGCCCCCGGTATCAATTGCGCGCCAACCGCGCCGGTTTCGCCGCAAAACCGCCCCTCGCCGACCGCGGCACGCGATTCCGCTCCTTGGAGAGTTGAGGGATCGCCGGTTTCGTGGGAAGACGGCAGCCGTTGCTCCGATCCCCCGCAAGCGAGACACGGCCATGACCTACCGCGCGCCGATCAACGACATTCTATTGGCCCTCAATCATGGCGCGGGCCTGCAGGCCGCCATGAATGCCGGTCATTACGGCGATTTCGACGCCGACATCATCGCTGCCGTGCTGGAGGAAGCCGGAAAATTCGCCGGCGAGGTGCTGGCGCCACTCAACCGCATCGGCGACGAAAACGGCATCAAGCTGGACGGCGGCAAGGTGACCACCGCCCCGGGCTGGCCGGATGCCTACCGGCGCTGGACGGCGGCCGGCTGGAACGCGGTCTCCGGACCGGAAGCCTTCGGCGGCCAGGGTCTTCCGCTCGCGGTCAACGCCGCCTGCACCGAAATCTGGAGCGCCTCCAATCTCGCCTTCGGGCTCTGCCCGCTCCTGACGCTGAGCGCGATCGAGGCGCTCGACGCCCATGGCAGCGACGAACTCAAGAAGATCTATCTGGAAAAACTGGTGTCCGGCCAATGGACCGGCACCATGCAGCTCACCGAGCCGCAGGCCGGCTCCGACGTCGGCGCGCTGCGCAGCCGCGCCGAGCGCGCCGCCGACGGCAGCTACCGGATCTTCGGCAGCAAGATCTTCATCACCTATGGCGATCACGACATGACCGATAACATCGTGCATTTCGTGCTGGCGCGGTTGCCGGATGCGCCGGCCGGCACCAAGGGCATTTCGCTGTTCCTGATCCCGAAATTCTTCGTCAACGCCGACAGCTCCCTCGGCGCGCGCAACGACATCTATCCGAGCGGTGTCGAGCACAAGCTCGGCATGCATGCCGCACCGACCTGCACCATGACCATGGGCGACCACGGCGGCGCGGTCGGCTACCTGATCGGCGAGGAAAACCGCGGCATGCACTGCATGTTCACGATGATGAACCAGGCGCGGCTCGGCGTCGGCCTGGAGGGCGTCGGCATCGCCGACCGCGCCTATCAGCAGGCTCTGGCATTTGCCAGGGAACGCCGCCAGGGCCGCGCCGTCGGCAACACCGGCGGCGGGTCGGATCCCATCATCGTGCATCCCGATGTCAAGCGGATGCTGATGCAGATGCGCGCGCTCACCGCCGCGGCGCGCACGATCTGCTACGCCACCGCGGTGGCGCTGGACGTGGCGGTGCGCGCGCCCGACGCCAAGGTACGCGGCGATGCCGCGGCCCGCGGCGCGCTGCTGACGCCGATCGCCAAGGCGTTCTCCACCGACATCGGCAACGAGGTGGCCTCGCTCGGCGTGCAGATCCACGGCGGCATGGGTTTTATCGAGGAAACCGGCGCCGCGCAGCATTTTCGCGATGCCCGCATCACCCCGATCTACGAAGGCACCAACGGCATCCAGTCCATCGACCTCGTCACCCGCAAGCTTGCCGCCAATGGCGGCGCGGCGGTGTTTGCTCTGCTCGGCGAACTCACCGAGATCGTGATCCGGGTCGAGACCTCGAACGATCCGGCGTTCGGCACGTGCGGCGCCAAGCTGCGCGAAGCCCTGGTCGCGCTCGACCGCACCAGCCGATGGCTGCTGGAGCGCGTCGCCTCGGCGCCCAACGATGCGCTGGCGGGCGCTACGCCCTACTTAAGGCTGTTCGGATCGACGCTGGGCGGCTGCATGCTGGCCGGCGAGGCGCTGGCGGCGCGCGATCTGGGCGACGGCGCCGGCGATGCCTCGCGCTATGTCACGCTGGCGCGCTTTTTCGCCGAGAACATCACGGTGCAGTCAGCGGCACTGGAACGCGCCGTGATCGACGGCGCCGACGCGGTTAACGCCGCCGACGCGGTATTGCTGGGATAGTATCTTCCGGGAAACACCAGGCCTTGGCTTGCCCGGACGGCTTCGACGCTGCCAAGCAAAGATCGGTCGGACGGCCGATTGGCCGTGGCGTCCCGAGCCCCGCAGCCGCTATATCTCCTTCATCACCTGCGCATAGGCGATCAGGGCAAACAGCGCGGTACCGCCGATGATATTTCCGATCAGCACGGGGACAAAGAAGTCCGTGACCATCGGTCCGAGGCCGAGGCGGCCATTGAAGACCAGCAGAAATCCCTCGACGCTGCCGGCAATGATGTGCATGAAGCCGCCCGCCGCGATCAGATACGTGACGACAACAATGACATGGAATTGCGCGCTTTCCGCGCTCGGGATCAGCCAGACCATGGTCGCGATCAGAAATCCCGACGCGATCGCGCGGAACATCATCTCCATCCACGAGTGATGCATGATGTGACCGGAGACATCGAGCATTGCCGCTTTCAGCTCCGGCGTCAGGACAGGAGTGTACGTACAGAGCAGCGCCGCCACGATGGTGCCTGCGAGGTTCGCCGCCAGTACGACGCTCCAGAGGCGGGTAAGCCTGATCAGGTTTCCCCCGGTCATCTCAGCCATCACTGGCAGCACGGCGGTTACGGTGTTTTCCGTGAAAAGCTGCTGCCGCGAAAGCACCACGATGAGAAAGCCGACGGAATAGCCGAGGCTGCTGATCAGAATCGCCCAGGGCGCCGCCGGCAGGTGAGCCTGCAAAATGCCCTGTGCAAGCAGCGAAAAGCTGATCGAAAGCCCTGCCGCCACGCCCGACCACCATAACGAGATGATCGGCCGGTCCATCTCCTCATCGCCGAGCCGACGCACAATTTCATAAATTACCGGCGCGCGGGGGCTCGACATCTCCTCGACATCGTCCGCCTCTTTCTCGGTAATCTGGCTGCTTCTGCGATTGGTGTTCGGCTGATCTTCGCTCACGCTGCCCGGCCCTCGTCGGTTGCTGCATCCGGGATTGTCCGGGCAGGCGATTCCGCGCCCCCGACATTCGCCTGACGGCATGACCCTTGTTTGTAAACAAACAAAGGACGAACAAAATAAAGGTTCCCCCGGCGGAAACGTAAGTTTCGGCGCCGCCGGGATTCCTCGCCGGTATCGTCATCGTGCCACCCTGCCGGCTGTCCGAATTTTTTCGACAAATGGAACCCGGCCGCCGCCTCTCCGTTAGCGATTCAAATGGGCTGGCGGTGCATTGCGGGAAGTAATTATGTCCGAAACTGACACCACGGTTGAGCGGGAAAATCAGCCGACCGTTGAATATGATGGCCCGGCCGGCGGCTGGGGTTCGCTGCGGGGAATCGCCAGCGTGTTCGGCAAGGAATGGGATACGCCGGCCGCTCTCGACACCTTGCGCCGGCAGAACAAGCCCAAGGGGTTCATGTGCGTCTCCTGCTCCTGGGCCAAACCGGCCGATTATCACACCTTCGAATTCTGCGAGAACGGGGCCAAGGCCACGCTCTGGGAACTGACCACGCGTCGCTGCACGCCGGAGTTTTTCGCCAGCCACACCGTCAGCGAGTTGCGCGACTGGGCCGACTATGATCTTGAGCAGCAGGGCCGCCTGACGCATCCCATGCGGTACGATGCTGCGACCGATCACTACGTTCCCTGCACATGGGAGGAAGCATTCGCCGCCATCGGATCCCAGCTCAGGGCGCTCGATCCGAAATCCGTCATCTTCTATTCCTCGGGCCGCGCCAGCCTCGAGACCTCCTACCTCTACGCTTTATTTGCGCGCCTGTATGGCAACAACAACCTGCCCGACAGTTCCAACATGTGCCACGAAACGACGTCGGTCGGCCTCAAGAAGGTGATCGGCGTCGGCGTCGGCACCGTGGTCTTCGACGACCTGGCCAATTGCGATGCAATGTTCTTCTTCGGCCAGAACACCGGCTCGAACAGTCCGCGGTTTCTTCACCCGCTGCAGGATGCGGCCAAGCGCGGCGTGCAGATCGTCACCTTCAATCCGGTGCGGGAGAGAGGCCTTGAGAGCTTCGTCAATCCGCAGAATCCGGCGGAAATGCTGACGGGCAAGGAAACCAGGATCAGCAGCCAGTACCATCAGGTCAAGGTCGGCGGCGACATCGCGGTCATGCTCGGCATCTGCAAGCATGTCTTCGCCGCCGACGACAAGGCCAGGACCGAGGGAAGGCGCGTGCTCGACGTGCCCTTCCTCGAGGCGCATACGCACGGTTTTGATGCGTTCGAAGCCAAGGTTCGTAATACCTCCTGGGACGACATCGAGGCCGCTTCAGGCCTTGGCCGCGCCGCGATCGAAGCCGCAGCGCAGGTTTATGTCGAGGCCGATCGGGTGATCGGAATCTACGGCATGGGCCTGACCCAGCACGTCAACGGCTTCGAGAACATCGCGATGTTCGTCAACCTGCTGCTGCTGAAGGGCAATATCGGCCGCGACGGCACCGGGATTTCTCCCGTCCGCGGCCATTCCAATGTCCAGGGCCAGCGTACCGTCGGCATTTCGGAAAAGCCCGAACTGGTGCCGCTTGACAAACTGGCCAAACAGTTCGGTTTCGAGCCGCCGCGCGACAAAGGCATGAACACCGTGGAGGCCTGCGAGGGCATCCTGGCAGGCAAGGTCAAGGCGTTCTTCGGGCTCGGCGGCAATTTCGTCCGCGCCATCCCCGAGCGCGCGGCAATGGAAGCGGCTTGGGTCAAAATGGACCTAACGGTCCAGATCGCCACAAAGCTCAACCGCAGCCATCTCGTCAACGGCAGGTCGGCCTACCTGCTGCCATGCCGCGGTCGCACCGAACAGGACATCCAGGCCGGCGGTCCGCAGGCGGTCACGATGGAGGATACCTTCAGCTGCATCCAGGGCTCGATCTCGCTGCGCAAGCCGGCAAGCGAGCATCTGAAATCCGAACTCGCCATCGTTGCAGGCCTGGCCAAGGCGACCTTGCCCGCCAATCCCAAGGTAAAATGGGATGAGTGGGTCGGCGACTACGGCCTCGTCCGCGACCTCATCGCGGAAACCTATCCGGACGAGTTTCACGACTTCAACGCCCGCATGTTCACGCCCGGCGGCTTCTATCGCGGCAATGCGGCGCGCGAACGGATCTGGAAGACCAAGAGCGGCAAGGCGGAGTTCACCGTTCCGGACACCCTCACCTCGATCGGATTCGAAGACGCGCCGGGTCGCTACCGCCTGCTCACCATGCGCAGCAACGACCAGTTCAATACCACGATCTACGGCATGAGCGACCGGCTTCGCGGCATCGAGGGCACGCGCCAGGTGCTCCTGATGAATCCGGACGACATCGCGCGCGCCGGGCTTGAGGAAGGGCAGATGGTGTCGCTGGTCAGCGACGCCGGGGACGGCATTCACCGCGAGGTCGGGCCGCTGAAGGTCACGTCCTTCAAGCTGCCGGACGGTTGTGTGGCTTCCTATTACCCCGAGATGAATCCGCTGGTGGCGCTCGCGAACCACGACAAGCAGTCAAAGACACCGGCGACCAAGTCCGTTCCGGTCAGAATCCGCGCGTAGGTTCCGCAACCGCGTTTTGATGGAGTGGCGTCGAAAGCCATGTTTACAGACGAAACAAGCTTTGCGGCATTCCGGCTTCCCCCCGCTTCCATCGGAGTTCCTCGGCTCGGCAGCGATGGACAGCTGGACCGGCGGGAAGTGGCGGAGGAATGCGCCATTGCCCTGGTCTATGACGGAACCACGGCCGCGGTGGTGATGGCGACGCCGTCCGATCTGCGTGACCTTGCGATCGGCTTCAGCCTGACCGAGGGCATCATCCGAACTCCCGGCGAAATCCACAGCCTCGAAATCATTCCCTGCCCCGAGGGCGTCGAGGCGAGAATGTGGCTGACGCCGGACAGCGCGCGGCAATTCATGAAACGGCAACGCCGGCTGACCGGCCCCACCGGATGCGGCCTGTGCGGTATCGAAAGCCTGAGCGAAGCCGCGAGGTCCTGCCAGCGCTTGAGCCGCTCGATTGCACTTGCCCCTACCCAGATCGAACGGGCGGTCGAGTCGCTCGCGGACGCCCAGGAGCTCAACCGGACAACGCGCGCCACCCACGCCGCCGGGTTCTATCGGCCGGGTGACGGCCTTGTCGCCATCCGCGAGGATGTCGGCCGACACAATGCGCTCGACAAGCTGGCCGGCGCGCTTGCCAGCAAGGGCTTCACGGGCGATTCCGGCGCCATCGTGTTGACCAGCCGTATCTCGGTCGAGATGGTCCAGAAAGCCGCCGCCATCGGGTCCGCGATCCTGGTCGCCATTTCCGCGCCTACCGCCCTTGCGATCAGGACCGCCGAAGCATGCGGGATAACGCTGGTCGGGATCGCGCGGGGGCGGGCGTTCGAAATCTTCAGCCATGCCGCCGGAATTCACGGCGCATGAATGCGAAGGTCTTTTTGGGCGTTGGAAGCCATATTGATCTTGGGATTGCTCACCTGATCGCCGTTTCGCACGTCAACAAGCGTGTTCGCGATGCGTTCCGCATCAAGGGATGGGTATCGGCGGCATCGCGCCGCGTGGGCCCCGATTCCGTCGAATAACCCTTTGCCATGAACCTCCTCGCCGCTAGTGATGGCGAGGACGAAATCTGACTTTTTTGCCGGACCCGCTCGAGCGCAGGCTTGGCCGCTTTCATCAAGGATCAAGCAATGACCGGGCACCTCATCGTAAGCGACGAAGACGCAACGCGGGTGATCTCGCTGCGGCGGCCGGAAAAGAAGAACGCGATCACGCAGCAGATGTATCGCGCCATGAGCGATGCCATCGACGGCGCGCAAGCCGACCCTGCGATCCGCTGCATCATGATCGCGGGCTGCCCGGGCGCGTTCACCGCGGGCAACGACCTGGAGGACTTCCTGAAGGACGGCACCTCCAATACCGATGCCCCCCGCGCCTCCAACGCCACCAGATTGCTCTATTCGCTGGCGCACAACGCCAAGCCGATCGTGGCCGCGGTCGACGGCATTGCGATCGGAATCGGCACCACCCTGCTGTTCCATTGCGACTACGTCATCGCCAGCAGTTCGGCGACGTTTTCCACGCCCTTCATCCACCTCGGGCTGGTGCCGGAAGCCGCCTCCAGCCTGCTGATACCCCGCGCCATCGGACACCAGCGCGCATTCGCCATGCTGGTAATGGGTCGCACGGTCGGCGCCGAGGACGCGCGGGCCGCCGGCTTCGTCAACGCCGTGGTGGCACCCGGGGACACCGAGACCGAGGCGCGCAAGGTGGCGCGCGAGATCTGCGCCTTGCCGGCGGAAGCGGTCGCGATCTCGCGAAAACTGTTGAAGCTGCCGCCCGAGGAGCTGACCCGCCGGATCGACCAGGAGAGCCATCTGTTCGGCGAACGGATGCGCTCCGCGGAGGCGATCGCCGCCTTCAAGGCGTTCTTCTCGCGCAAGAAAGCATAAAGACAAGGTTTCGCGAAATCGTTGCACTGGGGCGCTACGATCCGATCATGAGACATCCGCCTTCACTGCTCTTTGCCGCCGTGCTGCTGCTGATCGCGTCTGGCCCGGCCTCGCGGGCCGCCCAAGCCGCACCGGTCGAGCTCAGAATTCTCGCCATCAACGATTTCCACGGCAACCTTCGGCCGCCGGCGGGCGGCATCCGGATCACCGATCCCGACGACCCCGCCCGAAAAATCGCCGTGTCGGCCGGCGGTGCCGAGCAGATGGCGACCCTGGTCAAGCAACTGCGGCAAGGCCGCAAGAATAGCATCTTCGTCGCCGCCGGCGACCTGATCGGCGCCAGCCCGCTGCTCTCATCCATGTTCCATGACGAGCCCACCATCGAGTCGCTGTCGATGATGGGACTCGAGATCTCCTCGGTCGGCAATCACGAATTCGACCACGGCAAGGACGAACTGCTTCGGATGCAGAATGGCGGTTGCCATCCCACCGACCAATGCCAGGGGCCGCATCCCTTTACCGGCGCGAAGTTTCATTACCTGGCGGCCAGCACGGTCGAGAAGGGCTCCGGCAGGACCATCTTTCCTGCGTACGAGATCAGGGAATTCGAGGGCATTCCGGTCGCCTTCATCGGCCTGACGCTGAAGGGCACGGCCGACATCGTCTCGCCGGTAAGCGTCGCCGGCCTCGAATTCGAGGACGAGGCTGAAACCGTCAATGCGCTGGTGCCGGAGCTGAAAGCGCGCGGCGTCGAGGCGATCGTCGTGCTGATCCACGAAGGCGGCTATCCGACCGGCGACTACAATGAATGCCCGGGCATTTCCGGAGCCATCGTGGACATCGTCAGGAAATTCGATCGGGCGGTCGACGTGGTGATCAGCGGCCATACCCACAAGGCCTATAATTGCCAGATCGACGGACGCCTGGTGACGTCAGGCGACAAATACGGCACCATCGTCACCGTGATCGATCTGAAGCTCGATCCGGCGACCCGCGATATCGTCAGCGCCAAGGCGGACAACATCATTGTCCGCAGCGGTGTCTATGCCAGGGATCCCGAACAGACCGCCCTGCTGGCCTCCTACGACGGGGTCGCCGCGCCGCTCGCCAACCGCCCGGCGGGGTCGATCAGCGAAACGCTGTCGCACACGCCCAACGATGCCGGCGAGAGCGCGCTCGGCGATGTCATTGCCGACGCCCAGCTTGGCGCGACCGTGGCCGCCGCCGACGGCGGCGCGGTGATCGCCTTCACCAATCCGGGCGGCATCCGCGCCGACATTCCGAAGCGGCAGGACGGCGTGGTGACCTACGGCGACATATTCGCCAGCCAGCCGTTCCGGAACCAGCTGGTCACGCTGACGCTGACGGGAACGCAGATCAAGGACATGCTCGAGCAGCAATGGGTCGACCCGAAACTGACGCGGGTGCTGCAGGTCTCCAAGGGCTTCAGCTACGGCTGGGACGGCGCCAAGCCCTATGGCGAACATATCCTGGCCAACCGCATGTCGCTGAACGGACAACCGATCGATCCCGCGTCGAGCTACCGTGTGACGGTGAACAATTTCCTGTCGGTCGGCGGCGACGGCTTCAGCGTGCTGAAGAACGGCACCGCGCCGCAATTCGGGGTCTATGACGCCGACGCCTTGTATGGCTATTTCCGGGCCAATAGCCCGGTCCGCCCGGGCGCCGCGGACCGCATCGTGCGGATCAACTGAACGGCAGCACCCGGCCCTGGGGCATGGCCCTTTCCCAACCGGCCCCGAACCCCTAGATTAGCCGCCTCTCGCAAGCGCGCTTGGTGCGCCAGGGTATTGCATGACCACGCTTCTGCTGACGCATCCGGCATCACTCGAGCATGCCACGCCGCCGGGACATCCCGAACGCGCAGACCGGCTGCGGGCAGTCGGCGAGGTGCTCGCGGAAACCCGTTTCGACCGGCTGGTGCGCGGCGAAGCACCGGAAGGCAACCTGGATTCGGTCGCGCTTTGCCACAACGAGCATTACATCGGGGAACTCCGGCATATCGCGCCGACGAGCGGCCTGATCTATCTCGACGGCGATACCTCGATGTCGCCCGGCACCTGGGAGGCCGTGCTGCGCGGGGTCGGCGGCGCGGTCGCAGCCACCGACGCCGTCATGGCCGGCACCCATCACAATGCGTTTGTCGCGATACGTCCCCCCGGCCATCACGCCGAAATCAACAAGCCGATGGGCTTTTGCTTCTTCGACAATGCCGCCATCGCCGCCCGACATGCCCAGCGTAAATACGGGATCTCCCGCGCCGCCGTGGTCGATTTCGACGTCCATCACGGCAATGGCACCCAGGATATTTTCTGGGCCGATTCCACCGTGATGTATTGCTCGACCCACCAGATGCCGCTGTTTCCCGGCACCGGCGCCCGCGGCGAGCGCGGCGAGCACGACACCATCGTCAACGCGCCGCTGGCCTCGGAAGACGGCGGCGCCCAATTCCGCGCGGCGTTCGAAAACGCGATCCTGCCGCGCTTGCTCGAATTCAGCCCCGAACTGATCATCGTTTCCGCCGGCTTTGATGCCCACTACCGGGATCCGCTGGCGTCGCTCAATCTCAAGGCGGAGGATTTCGGCTGGGTCACCCGCAAGCTGATGGATATCGCCGATTCGACCGCCGGCGGCCGGATCGTCTCGGTGCTGGAGGGCGGCTATGATCTGCAGGGCCTGAAAGAGTCGGTCGCAGCCCACGTCACCGCACTGATGGGCGCGTGAATTTGCCGCCACGTAAAATTCGCATAAGACATCTCAAGCCCGCCAATCCGGCAGGTGATGGTTCAGGCGCGCATCCGGGAAGAAACCATGGCCGAAAACACTCAAGTTGACGTCAGGAAGCTGAGCTTCGAGCGGGCGATCGAGGAACTTGAATCGATCGTCCGGCGGCTTGAGGAAGGCAAGGTGCCGCTGGAGGAATCGATCGCCATTTACGAGCGCGGCGAGGCCCTGAAACGGCGCTGCGATGAATTGTTGCGGCAGGCAGAGGCCCGGGTCGACAAGATCACCACCGACGCCAGCGGTCAGGTGACCGGCACCGAGCCGCTGGACGTGGAATGATGGCCCGTCACGTTGCGCTGCAATGCGGTGGATTCCCGCAGCAGAAGGCGACATCGGGCCAATCCGGCAGCGGCGAAACAATCCGCAAAGGTGGTTACCGGCTCTGCGGTGGGAACGGCGGCAAACCCTCGAACTAGCCCCATTTCGGCGTGCGGACTGCCTGAAAGTACCCTCGTCCCCCCTATCGGATGGAAATAGCTCTTGGCCCGTTACGCGGCCTGATATAGTCCGGCCGGCGAGCCCCGTTTTCCGAATGATACGATCCAGCGGCAACCGGTGCAGGATCTTCAAGTCGGCGGCACTCGTCCGGGGGATTATCAGTAAGTGCGCGTTCAGCACCGCCATATCATCTATGTGCAGGGATACGATCCGCGCGGCCTTGCGCAGTATTACCGCATGTTCCGAACCGAACTGCGCAAATTCGGCCGGCTCTATCAACTTACTACCACCATCAGCCGCCCGCAGAGCGCGCCCGATGGCGAGACCGCTTCCTGGACCATCGAAACCAAGTCGGGCGACTGGCAGACCCGCACCGCCTACGATTTTCTGCGATGGGAAGACCTGATCCAGCGCGACCTCGCGGCACCGATCTGGCGCACGGTTTTCCACGCCATGTTGATCTACTGGCGTCTGGTGTTCGGCGGCACCATTGCCCGTTTCTGGCGAGCGCATTGGCGCTTCGCGACCTTCATCAGCTACCCGCATTTCCTGCTGTTCAACGAGGCGCTGTGGTCGCTGGGTATCGCCTTTGCCTTCGCCAAGGGCCTTGAGGCGCTGGGCATTCCCGGCCTGCTCAGCGATGCGGCGGCGGCGGCCATGTTCGTCGCCGCGCTCGGCACGCTGCTGAAATACACGGAAAACCGGACCTATCTGCTTTATCTGCTGTCCGACACGATCTGGACCTGGGAATTCTCGCACCGCCAGCGTCCGGAATGGGACCAGCGTATCGACCGGTTCGCGCAATACCTCGTGGACGTGGCGCGCAAAAGCGCCGCCGAGGAAATTGTCGTGGTCGGCCACAGTTCGGGGTCGTTTTTGGGGGCCGAGATCATGGCCCGGGCGCTTAAACTCGATCCGGCGCTCGGCCGGCACGGCCCGCGCATTGTCCTGCTTACGATCGGCGGCAATTTCCCGATTGTCGGCTTTCATGCCGCCTCGGAGCAGTTCCGCGATCACCTCCGGCTGCTGGCGATCGAGCCTTCGATCGACTGGATTGACTGCCAGTCGCGCAAGGATGTGATGAACTTCTACCCGTTCGATCCGATCGCCGGCCACCGCATCGACGCCGGTGCCGCCCGGCGCAATCCCACCATCGTATCGGTCAGGTTCCGGGAAATCATCAGGCCCGAGCACTACAACCTGTTCCGCTGGAAGTTCTTCCGGGTCCATTTCCAGTTCGTCATGGCCAACGAACGGCCGCATGCCTATGATTTTTTCATGATCGTCTGTGGTCCGATCCCACTGCGTGAACGCATGGCTCGACCCGAGGAAGCGCTGGTGGTCGCGACCGGCGACGCCGCTGCCCGAGAATGGGCCTGGAAAAGGCTCGAAACGGCCGCGGCCAGTCGCCTGGATGGCGCCGATTTAGGCGAAATGGAACCTTCCGCCCTCCGCAGGGGTTGAGCGACGGGAACTTCCCACCTTGGTCCTTCGCCAGCGAACGTCCCGCCGGGTTGGCTTTGGCCGCTGCTTTGGTGTAAAGCTTGGGCCGTTATGTGCTGTTGCAAGGCGAACTGCCGCCACGGATGGATGGCAGTAAGTACTTAAAATGGCTACCAAAATGACTGAGAAGGGTGAATTCGCCAAAAGTGATGCATATCACATTGACCGATCCGGAGCACATCTAGGCTTTCAATCAGGCTTTGACCTGGCCAGGCAGCATCCGGCGTCTGGAGTTTCGCTGCGCTGAACCTGCGCAACCCGTCTCACGTCGGGCCGTTTTTCCCGACCTGCAAAATTGGAATATCGCTGTGACCGTATTTAGTAAAACGCCGCTTCTCGACACGATCCGCACCCCGGACGATCTGCGCCGGCTCAAGGTGGAACAGGTTCGGCAAGTCGCCGATGAGCTGCGTCAGGAAACGATCGACGCGGTTTCGGTGACAGGCGGACATTTCGGTGCGGGACTCGGCGTCGTCGAATTGACGACGGCGCTGCACTACGTGTTTGACACTCCACGCGACCGTCTGATCTGGGACGTCGGCCATCAGGCCTATCCGCACAAGATCCTGACCGGCCGCCGCGACCGCATCCGCACCCTGCGCACCGGCGGCGGGCTGTCCGGGTTCACCAAGCGAACCGAAAGCGATTACGACCCGTTCGGCGCGGCCCATTCCTCGACCTCGATTTCCGCGGCGCTCGGCATGGCCGTGGCGCGCGATCTTTCCGGCGGCAAGAACAATGTCATCGCCGTGATCGGCGACGGCGCAATGTCTGCCGGCATGGCCTACGAGGCCATGAACAATGCCGGCGCGATGAACTCGCGGCTGATCGTCATTCTCAACGACAACGACATGTCGATCGCGCCCCCGGTCGGGGCGATGTCGGCCTATCTGTCCCGGCTCTATTCAGGCAAGACCTATCGCTCGCTGCGCGAAGCTGCCAAGCAACTCGGCAAGCATCTTCCCAAGGTGATCGCGGATCGCGCCAACCGCGCCGAAGAATATTCCCGCGGCTTCATGGTCGGCGGCGGCACGCTGTTCGAGGAGTTGGGCTTCTACTATGTCGGCCCGATCGACGGTCACAATCTCGACCACCTGCTGCCGGTGCTGAAGAACGTCCGCGACGCCCAGACCGGACCGATCCTGGTCCATGTCGTCACCCAGAAAGGCAAGGGCTACGGCCCGGCGGAGGCCTCCGCCGACAAATACCACGCCGTGGTCAAATTCGACGTCGCCACCGGCGCCCAGGCCAAGGCCAAGCCGAATGCCCCGGCCTACCAGAACGTGTTCGGCCAGAGCCTGGTCAAGGAAGCGCAGAAGGACGAAAAGATCGTCGGCATTACCGCGGCGATGCCGTCGGGAACCGGAATCGACATCTTCGCCAAAGCCTTCCCGGACCGCACCTTCGATGTCGGTATCGCCGAGCAGCATGCGGTGACGTTCGCTGCGGGGCTTGCGACAGAGGGGTTCAAGCCGTTCTGCGCCATCTATTCGACGTTCCTGCAGCGCGGTTACGACCAGATCGTCCATGATGTGGCGATCCAGAGCCTGCCGGTGCGATTCGCGATCGATCGGGCCGGCCTGGTCGGCGCCGACGGCGCGACCCATGCGGGCTCGTTCGACAATGCCTATCTGGGCTGTCTGCCCAATTTCGTCATCATGGCGGCTTCCGATGAGGCCGAACTGGTGCACATGATTGCGACCCAGGTGGCTATCAACGATCGTCCGAGCGCAGTGCGCTATCCGCGCGGCGAAGGCCGCGGCGTCGAGATGCCCGAGGCCGGCGTGCCGCTCGAGATCGGCAAGGGGCGCATCGTTCGCGAGGGCAACAAGATCGCACTGCTGTCGTTCGGCACCCGTCTTGGCGAATGCGAGAAGGCGGCGGACGAACTGGCCGCGCTTGGTCTGTCGACCACGATTGCCGACGCCCGCTTCATGAAGCCGCTCGACGTCGAGATGGTGCTGAAGCTCGCGCGCGAGCACGAAATCCTTCTCACCATCGAAGAAGGCTCGATCGGCGGCTTCGGCTCCCACGTCATGCAGACGCTGGCGGAGCACGGCATGCTCGACGGCGGCCTGCGGATGCGGTCGATGGTGCTGCCCGACGAGTTCCTCGATCACGACTCGCCGAACGCAATGTACGCCCGCGCCGGACTCGACGCCAAGGGGATCGTCGCCAAGGTATTTGAAACGCTGGGCAAGGATTTCAAGGCCGAGACGGTGAAGCTGGCCTGAGGTTTTTCCAACGCCGGGCCTGATTACCCGGTTGAATCGGGACGCGGGCGGGCCATTTTGCCGGTGAACGATGAAAATCTATCTGGCAGGCCCTGACGTTTTCCTGCCGGACGCCGCTGCGGTCGGACGCCGCAAGGTCGAACTTTGCGCGCGTCTCGGCATAACCGGGCTGTATCCGCTGGACAATATGGTCGACCTCGCTGCCAGGGACGCCTCGCTGCAGATATTTCGCGGCAACGAGGCCATGATGGAGGCAGCCGACGCGATCATCGCCAACCTGACGCCATTTCGTGGACCAGGCGCGGATCCGGGAACGGTCTACGAACTTGGCTATATGCTGGGACGCGGCAAGCTCTGCCTCGGCTACTCCAACGACCCCGCGCCCTATGCGCAGCGCGTGCGCGACTTCACCGCGGTGCATTCACGCGACGGACGCCTGGTCGATGCGCTGGGATTGACCGTGGAGGATTTCGGCCTGGGCGACAACCTGATGATGATCCACGCGCTCGATCTGCATGGCTGCGCCCTCGTGCGGCCCCGCCAGGCGCCCGCGGACCCCTGGCACGATTTGACCGCGTTCGAGGCGTGCGCGCGGATGGCAGCCGGTCGAGCCGCCGCCGCACGTCCGCCTGCATCGGGTTGAACTTGGCCAAGGGCGATCGCAGCGTGCCCCTCCCCCGCAAGCGCGCCGACCTGCTGCTGGTCGAGCGCGGCCTGTTCGAGAGCCGGGCGCGGGCCCAGGCCGCAATCGAGGCCGGCCTGGTGACGGCCAACGACAAGCCGGTGCTGAAGGCGTCCGAGGGCATTGCCGCCGACGCCGTCGTGCAGGCGCAGCCCGCGCATCCCTTCGTGTCGCGCGGCGGGGTCAAACTGGCGGGCGCGCTGGCGCAATATCCGGTTGAAATCGAGAACCATGTCTGCCTCGATGTCGGTGCATCGACCGGCGGCTTCACCGAGGTATTGCTCGCCCACGGCGCCAGCCTGGTGTTCTCGATCGACGTCGGCCGCGGCCAGCTGCACCCCTCGCTGCACGGCCATCCCAGGATCGTTTCCATGGAGGAGACCGACATCCGCAAGTTGGAGGGCAGGCGCCTGCCGATGCGGCCGGACGTCGTCGTCATCGACGTCAGCTTCATTTCACTGAAGGCCGTGCTGCCGGTGGCGCTGTCGCTGGCGGCGGCGCCGATGCATCTGCTCGCGCTGATCAAGCCGCAATTCGAAGCGCCGCGAAAGCATTCCAAGCGCGGCATCATCCGCGACGCGACGGTGCATCAGCAAGTCTGCGACGATATCGCCGCGCTGGCGGCGTCGCTCGGATGCAGCGAGATCCGGGTCTTTCCCTCATCGATCGCCGGCGGCGACGGCAATCTTGAATTCTTCATCGGCGCGCGCCGTGGTTGAGCGCCTGGTCATCGACCACGTCGGCCATTTCGGCGACGGCGTCGCCCTCGTCGACGGGAACAATGTGTATGTGCCGTACACCCTTGGCGGCGAAACGGTCGAGGTTGCGCCCGTCCCGGGCCACCATCCGGACCGCCGGCGCCTGTTGCAGGTCGAACGTGCCAGCCCGGAGCGGACCACGCCGTTTTGCCCGCATTTCGGGGTCTGCGGAGGTTGCGCGATCCAGCACTGGCAGGCCGAAAGCTATCGTGCCTGGAAACGCGATATCTTGGTCGGGACGCTGGCGCAGGCTAAACTCGCCTGCGAAGTCGCGCCGCTGCTCGACGCCCATGGTCTCGGCCGCCGGCGGATTACCCTGCACGCCCGGATCGGTACGCATGACGTCCTCAAGGTCGGCTTCGCCGCGGCCAATTCGCACGACATTATACCGGTCGACCACTGCCCCATTCTCGATCCCGGCCTGAGCGGAGCGCTCGATGCGGCATGGGCCATCGCCGAGCCGTTGATATCGACCGCAAAGCCGCTCGACATCCAGATCACGGCGACCGACAACGGCCTCGACGTTGACGTGCGCGGTTCGGGGCCGCTGCCGGCAACCCTGATCGCAACGCTGTCGCGGGTTGCGGAGGAACACCGGCTGGCCCGGCTGACGCGCCATGGCGAACTGGTGCTGATGCGGACACCGCCGACCATAGCGATCGGCACCGCCCGGGTCACCCTGCCGCCCGGTTCCTTCCTGCAGGCGACCGCGGCCGGCGAGGAAGCATTGGCGGCACTGGTCACAGGACATTGCCAGCGCGCCAAACACATCGCCGATCTGTTTTGCGGGGTCGGACCGTTTGCGCTGCGGCTGGCGGCACAGTCGCGCATCGCGGCATTCGACAGCGATGCCGGCGCGGTCACGGCGCTGCAGAAGGCGGCGACATCGACCTCCGGACTGAAGCCGGTCAAGGCCGAGACACGGGACCTGCTCCGGCGCCCGCTGATGCCACAGGAACTGCGCGACTATGATTGCGTTGTGTTCGACCCGCCGCGGCAGGGCGCCCAGGCGCAGGTCGTTCAGCTCGCCGCCAGCAAGATCCCGGTGGTGGTTGCGGTGTCGTGCAACGTCGCGACGTTTGCCCGCGACGCGCGGATTCTGGTCGACGGCGGCTACCGCCTTGCAGGCGTGACACCGGTCGACCAGTTCCGCCACACCCCCCATGTCGAACTGGTGGCACGGTTCAGCAGATAACGGCTGTTCACCGCCCCCAGCGGTCCTGCCAGATCTTTTCACCGATCAGGCAGGAGACGCGCGGCTCCTTCTCGGCCACCGGCACGATCCGTCGCTCGGGCGTCCGGCCTGCGACTTCGAGCAGCAGCTTGGTCCGGATCGCCTCCTTGAACTTTTCGCGGTCCTTGATCGATACCACAAAGGAACCCGGGCCGCCGATGACGCAGTCCTCGTAATAAAAATCGAGATTGTCGATGTCCATGGTGGAATAGGACGGTTCCTTCACCATGATCGGCAGGCCGTTGATGGTGATGCCCTTGGCCAGCGCCTCGTCCCGCGCGCCAACCACCGGCGCGCCGTTATTATTTGGGCCGTCTCCGGAGATGTCGATGACGCGCCTCATGCCGCGATACGGATTGGCGTCGAACAGCGGCATAGCAAAATAGATCGCACCTGATATCGAGGTACGCGATGCCCGGCGGATCGGGGTTTTCAGGATTTCGTCGGCGACGGCATCCGCCGATTCCGGACCGTCGATCACCCGCCAGGGAATGATGATCTTCTGGTCGTTCGATGCCGCCCATTCGAAATAGGTCACCGCGATCTTGCCGTTCGGAAGACTTTTCAGCGCCTGCAGGAATTCCTTGGAGACGATGGCCTGCGCATAGCCCTCGCGCTGAATCGCCAGTTCGTCCATATCCATCGAGTAGGAGACATCGACCGCGAGGATCAGCTCGACATCGACGGGGGCGGCATTGGCCTTGCTGTCGGCCAGTTGGCTTGCCGGGCGCGGCGCGGCCACGCCTGCGACGTCGCCGCCGGCGATCGCTCCCGCGACCAGCACCGCCCCGATCGAGACACACCAGCGCATAGCGGCCCTCCCGTCGTATGACTTGATGGTGACACTTAAAGAGCGTTGCGCAAAGCGCGAACATCGGCTGTCGTTCACATTCAGGTTAAGCCCGCCGCCTCATTTGGCCGCGCCCCGGCGCCCGGCCCCTAGGTCTTTCCAGGTTCCGTTCCGGACGCACTACAAGCTTTTTTGCTTGATCCGGGGCATCATGTTTCCTTTCCCGACCCCATGGCGGATTCGGCACAGCCATGTCTGCCGATCCGGTCAGGCGCGGCGCGGCGCAAGCCGCCGATGGCCTGCCCACATTGTGCCGGACTGGCCGATCCGCCGATATCGTCGCCTATCGCACGGTGCCGCCCGCTGCAATGAAGCCATCGCAAAACTGTCGGTTCCGCAGCCGGCCGGGAGACTGTATTCTGCTGACATGGCAAAATCCGTCAGGAGGTGCCGCTGGAATGATCGACACCGTCACCAAGCCGCGAACCAAGGTCCGGACGAAAACCGAACGGCCGCGCCTGCACAAGGTCATCCTGGTCAACGACGACTTCACGCCGCGTGAATTCGTCGTCACGGTTCTCAAGGCGGAATTTCGCATGACCGAGGACCAGGCGCACAAGGTCATAATCACTGCGCATCGGCGCGGGGTCTGCGTGGTCGCGGTGTTCACCAAGGACGTCGCCGAGACCAAGGCGACCCGGGCCACCGACGCCGGCCGCGCCAAGGGCTACCCGTTGCTGTTCACCACGGAGCCGGAGGAATGACACCACCTTGAGACATCTCGTCACGATCATGCTGCTGCTGTCAGCCGCCCCGGCCATGGCCGGCAACAATGCCGGCTATGAACTAGGCGGCCGGTTCGTCCGCTTCGATCCCGTCGTCAGCCAGTACAACCAGTCGGGTGAGCTGGAAGGGCTTTGCAGGTCGGCCTGTACGCTGTTTCTTGGCATCAGGAATGTCTGCATCGATCCCGATGCCATCCTGGGGTTTCATGCCGGTCATGACCCCAACAGGAACATCACGGCCTCCGCGACCAGCCACATGCTCGGCGCCTATCATGCGAGCCTCCGGAAATACGTTCTGGCGAACCACTACATGGACACACTGGAGTTTCACGAGATCTCCGGCCGCGACATGATCCACAAATTCGGCTATCGGGAATGTCCGAGGCGCTGACTTGCGGATGCTCCGTCCGGCGCCCAGGTGCGTGGTCAGCGTCCGAGAGCCGGGTTTCCTGCAATTTTGTCGATCGTCGCCATCCGGGATTTAGTTTCCGCTGGCATGATCCCGCCATGACCATCGCGCTTCGCCGCCAGCCATCCATCCCGCAGGTTTCGTTCGGGCCCTCGCGCTTCCTCGAAGCGGTGTCCTGGCTGGTGCTGGCCGCGGCAATGCGGGTGATCGCGTTCGGGGGCGGCCCATCGGCGGTCGTGGCGGCAAGCGTCGCCGTGCTGCACGCTTTCCTGGTGGTGGCGTAACGCTCGATCGAACTTGCCGACGGCTGGACCAGCCTCGGCGAGCTCGGTTTCGGCGAACAGTCCCGATTGTCGCTGGCGGTGCTGTGGCGGATCGGACTGCTGATGACGGGCGTGTCGCTCGCCATTTCGCTGGCCGGATTCCCGACCTTCGCCCCCGATATCTGGCTCGGGATCGACGGCATGGCGTTCGACCAACTTACCGACGCCGGCAATTTCTGGAACGCCGCGGTCGCAGCCCTGGTGTTGCTGATGATCATCGACGCCGAGCGCAACCGCGGCCAGGTCAGGCTGTCGGCAGCGGCCGGCGAATTAGTCCGGCGCAGCCTCTGGATCGGCGCCGCGGTCTTGCTGCTTGGACGGGTCGATGCCGGCCTTGGCCTTGGTCAGGTCCGCGGCGCGATCTGGAATTTCTGGCAGACCTCGTCGTCCAGCCAATTCATCAAGAACCTGATCTATTTCGTCTTGATCTTCAGCTTTGCCATGCTGAGATTGTGGGTGACGTTGCTGATCCTCACCTACGGCCTGAAGCAGTCCTATCTCCGCACCCGCTAGCCGGGCGGGCTTTCATCCGCAAGGCCGTAGACCCGCTCCGCCCTGGCAAAGCCCGCGATCGGAAATTCGCCAAGCTCGGCCCAGCCGCCGGCGCAAATGCCGGCGAAACTTTCCGACGCCACGATGGTGCGATGCAGCCGGCCGGCGATCTTTTCCAGCCTGGCTGCGAGATTGACGGCGGGTCCGATACAGGTGAAGTCAAGCCGGTTGCCGCCGCCGATGTTGCCGTACAGGATCTTTCCGACGTGCAGCGCGACCCCGAAGCGGAAGCGCTCGACGGCGTCTCCGACCGGGTAGCGCAACGCTTCGACGCTGGCGCGGGATTCGCGCGCGGCTTGCAGCACATCGCCGCAGACCCTTTCAAGGTCACCTTCCGCCGCCGCGATCGGAAACACCGCGAGCAGTCCGTCGCCCATGAATTTCAACACCTCGCCGCCATGGCTCCGGATCGCCGGTACCTGGCAGTCGAAATAGTGATTAAGGATATCCACCACGGTCTCCGCCGGCAGCCGGTCGGAAAGCGCGGTGAAGCCGCGCAGGTCCGACAGCCAGATCGCGGCATGCATGGTCTCGGTGTGGCCGCGCCTGATCTGGCCGCCGAGAATGCGTTCGCCGGCGCGGCTGCCGACATAGGTATCGAGCAGGATCGAGGCCCTGCGGCGCTGGTTGGTGATCTCGACCACCCGGGCCAATGCCGGTATCAGGGCGCGCAGGCCGTCCAATTGTTCGTCGCTGAAGCCGCCGGGTCGCTGGGTGGTCCAGCTCGACGCGTGACCCAGTCCGTCGGTCACCAGCAGCGGCAGCGCGATATAATCGGTGACGCCTTCGGCGCGCATGTCGTCGAGAAATGGAAAGCGCCGGCTTTCGGGATCGTCAATACGATGCCTGACTTCCCGGCGCTCGTTGAATACGATCGCCAGCGGACTGTTTCGATATTCCGGTAAATCCTGAAGGCCATGATCCGCGGTGCCGACAGTGACCTCGGCACCCGGCTTCCAGATGAAATTGAAGCCGAGAATATCGGGATGCAGGGTCCGGACGAAAACGCCAACCCGCCACAGCGGCAGGCCGGCCTGGACCAGGCGCTCGCAGGCTTGCGCCATCATCTGCGCCGGGCTGGCCGCGGACCTCGCACCGTCGATCAGCCAGTCGATGACCTTCTGCAGCTCGATTGCGTTCATGATGCCGGTATTTGCGGCTCAAGTTCGCGAAACGTCAAGGCGACACAAACGCTTTGCGTTTCGGCGTCGGCAGGGCAAACTCCGGCCTAAGCAACAACGCGGGTGGAAAATGCCGGATTGCGGGCCAGAGACGTCGGCTGAGAACCCCGAACTGCGGCGAGCGCTGGAGGCGGCCGATCCGGCGACGCTGCTGCTGGCGCTGGTGCAGCTCACCGGCGAGGCGCACTGGCTGGAAGCGGCAAAGCCCTTCATCCGCGGCCCGATGAGTTACCAGGAATTCATGCCGGAACCGCTGCGCGCGCAGATCCGCGACCGGCTCTGCGACGTGCTGGCGAAAACCGCGCCCGACGCAGCCGCGCCACCCCGGCGGACAGAAGATGCACTGCTGCGCGAGATGATGTCGGTCGCGGCCGGCGAGCCGGTTGCGGACGAATATATCGCGATGATGCGCGAGGACCTGACCGACGACACCCTGGCTTCGCGCAGCCTGAAATGGCGGCAGCCTCCCGACCCGGCGGCGCTGGGAAGCCCCGAAGTGGTCATCATCGGAGCGGGCATGTCGGGGCTCTACGCCGGCATCCAGCTGCGCGAGGCCGGCATCCCCTTCGTCATCCTCGAAAAGAATGACGCCGTCGGCGGCACCTGGTACGAGAACATCTACCCCGGATGCGGCGTCGATACCCCCAATCACTTCTACTCCTATGCGTTCGAGCCCAATCACGACTGGTCGCATTTCTTTGCCAAGCGCGACGAACTCTGGAATTATTTCGAGCGCGTCACCGACAAATACGACCTGCGCCGGCACATCCGGCTCGGAACCGAAGTGCTGGAGGCCAGATATCACGAGGGCGATGCCTGCTGGCGCATCACGGCGCAGAGCGCCGACGGCATCCGGCATGAGCTTTCGGCCCGCGTGCTGGTATCCGCGGTCGGCGTCCTCAACCGACCGAAACTGCCCGAGATCGCCGGCCTGTCCTCGTTCGCTGGACCCGCCTTCCATACCGCGCAGTGGGACCGAAATTTCGACTGGCGCGGCAAGCGCGTCGGCATGATCGGCACCGGCGCCTCCGGCCATCAGGTCGGCCCGACGATCGCACCCGACGTCGAGCGCTTGACGATCTTCCAGCGATCGCCGCATTGGGTGGTGCCGAATCCGAACTACCACGAGGGCGTCAGCGCCGGAAAGAAATGGGCGCTGGCCCATATCCCATTTTACCTGCGCTGGTACCGCTTCCAGCTGTTCTGGGGTTTCGCCGACGGGCTTCACACCGCGCTGCAGGTCGATCCGCAGTGGCCGCATCCGGAACGATCGCTCAACCCGGTGAACGAGAAGCACCGGCGGTTCATGGAGCGGCATATGCGCAGCGAGCTTTGCGACCGCCCCGATCTCTTGTCAAAGGTCATTCCGGATTATCCGCCCTATGGCAAGCGCATCCTGATCGACAATCACTGGTTCAGGATGCTGAAGCGGCCCAATGTCGATCTCGTCACCGATCCGATCGAGGCCATCGAACCGGCGGGGGTACGGACCAGGGACGGCCGGCTGTGGCCGGCGGACGCCCTGGTGTTCGCCACCGGCTTCAAGGTCTCCAAGATGCTGCACCCAATGGCGATAACCGGCAAGGGTGGGCGCGAGTTGCACGAGGTCTGGGGCGCCGACGACGCCAAGGCCTATCTCGGCCTCACCGTGCCCGGCTTTCCGAATTTCTTCATGCTGACCGGCCCGAACACCGGGCTTGCGCATGGCGGCAACCAGATCTTCATGACCGAATGCGGCGTGCGCCACATGATGCTGGGCCTGCGGGAATTGCTGGAAGGCGGCCATCGTTCGATCGAATGCCGGCCGGAAATCTACCAGAGCTATAATCGCGAGGTCGACGCCCTGCACGCGCGCATGGTGTGGACCCACAAGGGCATGACCAACTGGTACCGCAACGGCCACGGCCGCGTGTTCGCGATCACCCCGTGGCGGCTGGTGGAGTACTGGAAGATGACCTCGACCTTCAACCGCGAGCAATACGACATCAGGTAGGGCGCGGCTGCAACCGCCGCATCATCCCTCAACGCGCCACGCCGACCTGGCCGCGGTGCCGCAGAAAATGATCGGCCAGCACGCAGGCCACCATGGCTTCGCCGACCGGTACCGCACGGATGCCGACGCAGGGATCGTGACGGCCCTTGGTCATGATGTCGGTGTCGGCCCCGGCGCGATCCACGGTGCGGCGCGGCGACAGGATCGAGGAAGTCGGCTTGACCGCAAAGCGCGCCACCACCGGCTGCCCGGTGGAAATTCCGCCGAGGATGCCGCCGGCATGATTGGTCAGGAAGCGGGTGCCGTGATTTCCGGTCCGCATCTCGTCGGCGTTTTCCTCTCCCGTCAGTTCAGCCGCCGCAAAGCCCGCGCCGATTTCGACGCCCTTCACCGCATTGATGCTCATCAGTGCCGCGGCGAGCTCGGCATCGAGCTTGGCGTAGATCGGGGCGCCGAGCCCTGGCGGCACGCCCTCGGCCGTCACCTCGATGACGGCGCCGATCGAGGATCCGCGCTTGCGGATATCGTCGAGGTAGCTCTCGAAGAATGCCGCCTTGTCCCTGTCGGGGCAGAAGAACGGGTTGCGTGCGATTTCGTCCCAGTCCCATTTTTCGCGGTCGATCCGATGAGGTCCCATCTGCACCAGCGCGCCGCGCACCGTGATATCGGGCAGGATCTTTCGGGCGATGGCGCCGGCCGCGACCCGGGTGGCGGTCTCTCGCGCCGAGGAGCGCCCGCCGCCGCGATAATCGCGCAGGCCGTATTTCGCCTGATAGGTGAAATCGGCGTGGCCGGGACGAAACTTGTCCTTGATATCGGAATAGTCCTTGGAGCGCTGATCGGTGTTCTCGATCAAGAGCGCGATCGGCGTGCCGGTGGTCACCTGCACCCCGGTGTCGGGATGCGGCATCACGCCGGAGAGAATCTTGACCGCATCCGGCTCCTGGCGCTGGGTGGTGAAGCGCGACTGCCCGGGACGGCGGCGGTCGAGATCGTGCTGGATTTCGGCCTCGGTCAGCGGCAGCAGAGGCGGGCAGCCGTCGACCACGCAGCCGATCGCAATCCCGTGGCTTTCGCCGAAGGTCGTGACCCGAAACAGGTGGCCGAAAGTGTTGAAGGACATATTTGGCGATCCGGCCGGCGAGCGAAGTCAGTGCTGAATTGTCGTAACGCGCGGGCTCCGGGGGGTCAAATCAGAGTTTTATACGAGCCCCGCGGATCGATCGCAGGGCGCGGGCATGACGGCGACGGCGGTCCTTAACCATGCCTGGTCAGTCCGCCGGCGGAAAACACATAGACCATGCCCTGCTCGATCATCAGATCGGCAGCCATGTCGGGCGTCTGGAGGTCGAGCGCCACCATCAGCGCCCGCGCCGTGCCGCCATGGGCCACGGCGACCGTGTCGGCCGCAAGCTGATCGTACCAGGCCCGCATCCGGAGCTGCACCGCGGCATAGCTCTCGCCGTCCGGCGCCGGCACCGTCCATTTGTCGGTCAGGCGCCTGGCGAAAAGCACCGGGTCCGAGACTTGCGTCTGCGCCGGCGTCAAACCTTCCCACCGACCGTAGCCGATCTCGCGCAGCCGGTCGTCGATGGCATAATCGTCCGGCGGCAATTTGAGCGCGCCACGGACCAGTTCCATGGTCGATCGGGCGCGCCCCAGCGGACTGGCGACGAAGGCCATTGGCACTTCCCTGCGCGGCTGGCGCGCCCACAGGTCGGCGAGAATGCCGGCGGCGCCGGTGGCCTGGCTGCGCCCGAGCTCGTTCAGCGGAATATCCTGGCCGCCCTGCAGCCTGCCTTGCGCGTTCCAGTCGGTCTCGCCGTGGCGAATGTAGTAGACGGTCGGCGCGGACATCGAAACCGGCGGCTATTCCTTGGCGAGCGAATTGCTCAGCGAAATATCCGGCGCGTCGGGGCGCTTCATGCCGACGACGTGATAGCCGGAATCGACGTGATGCACCTCGCCGGTGACTCCGCGCGACAGATCCGACAGCAGGTAAAGCGCGCTGTCACCGACTTCCTCGATCGTGACGGTGCGGCGCATCGGCGCGTTGTATTCGTTCCATTTCAGGATATAGCGGAAATCGCCGATGCCGGATGCCGCCAGGGTCTTGATCGGGCCGGCCGAGATCGCGTTGACGCGAATGTTCTTCTCGCCGAGATCGGCCGCAAGATAGCGCACGCTCGCCTCCAGCGCCGCCTTCGCGACCCCCATCACGTTGTAATGCGGCATCCATTTTTCGGCGCCGTAATAGGTCAGCGTCAGGATCGAACCGCCGTCGGTCATCAGCTTTTCGGCACGCTGCGCGATCGCGGTCAGCGAGTAGCAGCTGATCAGCATGGTCTTGGAAAAATTGTCGGCGGTGGTTTCGAGATAGCGGCCGTCGAGCTGGTCCTTGTCGGAGAATGCGATCGCATGCACCACGAAGTCGATCTTGCCCCATTGTTCCCTGACCACATCGAACACCGCGTCGATGGTTGAGGGGTCGGTGACGTCGCAGTGGCCGAGCAGGATGCCGCCGAGTTCCCTGGCGAGCGGCTCGACCCGCTTCTTCAGCGCGTCGCCCTGCCAAGTCAACGCGACCTCCGCCCCGGCCGCGCGGCAGGCCTTGGCGATGCCCCAGGCGATCGAGCGGTTATTGGCAACGCCGAGCACAATCCCTCGTTTGCCCTGCATCAGACCTGAATTTTGCGACATCCGGTTTCCAATCGACCTTGATCTAGTGTCCCGAATCCGAAGTTCGCCACACTTTGCCGCACCTACCCTAGCGAACTTCGGATCGGAAAGGACACTGGAATCCAGGATTCGGACGCGATTTTGGGGTTCGGAAGCTCTCTTGAGGAATTGCGGCATGAGTGCAGCGGAGCTTCCGGGCCGCCGCACCGTTCGGAGGTACACCAGCGCGCTGGGTCGGTACAGCCCAAATCGGCCCCGGTTCAAGCCACGCCGGTCCCCTTTCGCCTCGACTGCGGGATGGTTGCCTTTGCCCGGTTGCTTGACGGTCGGAATAGCCGCCACTTTTCGGTGTTATGCCTTGCATGGCGTGGCGTTGCCGGGATTGAACGCCGGACCAGTCACCTCCAAAATCGGGCTGCCATGAGCGCGTTTCGCAGGAGTGTCGAAGCCATGATTCCGGCGCTGCGCCGCTACGCCCGCGCGCTGGCCCGTGACGCCGATGTCGCCGACGATCTGGTGCAGGACACACTGGTACGGGCGCTGCGTTCGGAACGGCTGTTTCTGGGCGGCGACGTCAGGAGCTGGCTCTACACCATCCTGACCAATCTCAACAAGAACAGGCGGCGATCGCTGGCCCGGCGGCCGCAATTCCTGCCCCTGCTCGACAACAATGCCGACGCCAGCGGCACCGAGGCCGAAGGCCGCGACATCGCCCGTGCGCTGGCCACCCTGGTGGAGGAGCAGCGCGCGGTGCTACTCTTGGTGATGCTGGAGGGGCTGAGCTATCGCGAGGTCGCCGACATCCAGGGAGTGCCGATCGGCACCGTGATGTCCCGCCTTGCCCGCGCCCGCGCGCATGTCAAAGCCTCGCTCGAGGGCGAACGTCCGCTGCTTCGGCGCGTCAAATGATGGCATTCAGCCTGCAGGGCGGGAACGAAGATCAAGCTGCGATGGTTTTTGGTTCTGCCCCGCTGCCGGAACCTCGACCGCGCTGCGGGCTGAGCAGTGTTTGCGATTGAAATGAGACAGAGACAACGACAATGACCGACCCAGGGATTTCCGTCACCGAAGACGAATTGCACGCCTATGTCGACGGCGAATTGCCGGCGGAACGTCGCGGCGATGTCGAAGCCTGGCTGGCGGGGCACCCCGACGATGCGGCGCGGGTGCGATCCTGGCGCGCGATGGCGGAAGCGCTGCATGCGCGTTACGATTCCGTCGCCGACGAGGCGGTGCCGAAGCGGCTCGAAATCGAGCGGCTGGTGCGACGGCCGCGCAAATGGATCTACGGCGCGGTCGCCGCGACGCTGGTGGCGTTCATCGCCGGCGGCGGCGTCGGCTGGATGGCGCGCGGCGCCGCTGCGGCGCCGTCGGCATTTCGGAATTTCACGCTGGATGCGCTGGACGCCCACCGGCTTTACGTGGTCGAGGTCCGCCATCCCGTGGAAGTGGCAGGCTCCGACCGCGCCCATCTCGTCGCATGGCTGTCGAAGCGCTGCGGCTACGACGTGAAGGCGCCGGAGCTCGACCGCACCGGCCTGAAACTGGTCGGCGGCCGGCTGCTGCCGGGACCGGAGGCACCCGCGGCGTTTCTGATGTATGAAAGCCCGACCGGAGAGCGCTTCACGCTCTACACCTCGCGGGCCGAAACCGGCACGACCCAGATGCGCTATGCCGCGAGCGACGGCGACGGAGCGCTGTTTTGGGCCGACCGCGGCGTCGGTTACGTTTTGAGCGGCCCGACCGACAAGGACCGGCTCAACCAGGTGGCGCGCCTGGTCTACGACCAGACCGAAAAAAGTGGCGGCTGAAGGGCTAGCTGTGAGCACCCCGGACAAGCCTATCGGGGCAAGTATTATTCGGGCTGTTTGCTAATTACGTCGCGGCCCGTGTCCCAATTCCGACATTGAAAATCTGGAATCAAACCATCGGCAGGTCTCAATATCGCACCGGATGATCACGCGAAAATGAGCTGCGTTCGATCCGCCGATCGACGCACGCGGCCTCGATCGGGTTTTGTACCGCGCTGGTCCCCCGTCGAGGCCGCACCTCTTTCCGGCGACGTGATGCGGTCAGTCCAGATCGCTGCGCGGATTGTAGGGATGCCCGTCGCGCCACTTTTGCATCAACGCCTCCAGTTCAGCGTCGTTCCCGTCCGGCAGCATGATGCGGGCGGTGACGAACAGGTCGCCGGCCGCGGCAGTGGCTTTCGGCAGCCCCTTGCCCTTCAGCCGGAAGGTGCGGCCGCTCGAGGTGTTTTTGGGAATCGACAATTCCACCGCGCTGCCCAGCGTGGGCACGCGGATTTTGCCGCCCAGCACGGCCTCATACAGCGTGATCGGCAGATCGACCCGCAGGTCGCTGCCATCGATCTTGAAGAACGGATGCGGCGCGATGTTGACCGTGATCAGGAGATCGCCGGGAGGGTGCCCGGGCGCGGTATCGCCCTGCCCCTTGAGCCGGATCTGCTGGCCGGCGGCAACGCCCGCTGGAATCTTGACATTGAGCTCCTTGCCGGTCGGCAGCCGGACACGCTTCTCCACGCCCTTCACCGATTCTTCCAGCGACACTGTCATGGCAACGCTGAGATCGAGGTCGAGGGCGATCCCGCCCGGGTCGAATTCGAAGGTCGTCCCGGCGCCGGGCCGCCCGCCGCGCGCCGCAGCGCCGCCGAACATGCTGTTGAGGATATCCTCGAAACCGCCGCCGCCGAGGCCGCCGGCGCCGCCGCTGCGGAAGGTGTGGGTTTCGAAGCCGCCGCCCCGCGAGGGCCCGCGCGAACGCGGATCACCGCCGGGAAAACCCTGGAAGCGCGGCTTGCCCTCGGCGTCGATCTCGCCGCGATCGAATTGCTTGCGCTTTTCTTCGTCGCCGATGATCTCGTTGGCCGAGTTCAGCTCGGAAAACCGCGCGGCGGATTTCGGGTCGTTCTTGTTGGCATCGGGGTGGTGTTTCTTGGCGAGCTTGCGATAGGCGCTCTTGATCGCCGCAGCGCTGGCGCCCCGCGGCACCCCCAAGACCTCATAGGGGTCGCGCATCCGTCACCTCTCCTTCAGGAAAATCAAAGTTTTGGCGGGCTGACAGCCCTTCGGCCTTCATTTGGTATCTTCGTGGCATTTTTGCAACGGGAATCCGCGCCGGAATCAGCCCTGCTTCCATGGCTTTAGCGTATGAATCTCCCAGCGACCCTGGCCGGATTGGCAGGCCGCGCCCTGCAGCCAGCTTTCCGAGTGCCCGTTGACGTAGCTTGCCAGAAAATCGCGGCAGGTTCGCCCGTCCGAGGAGTAAGCCCGGGCCAGCGGCGTCACCGAACCCCGCGCGCCGGTCTCGGGGTTTTCCCAGGGCTGGCTGGAATCCTTGTCCCCCTTGGTCAGCACGTCGGACGCCGCATTGCGGGCGAAGGCCAGGTCGCTTTCGGTCGGGGCCGGCGCGCTGGCGGGGGCCCCGTCTATCGACCCCGTTACATCGTTGTCTTCCATTCTGGCGAAGGCGTTGTCGGGGCGGGACAGGCTGCAGCCGCCAGAGCCGACGCCGATGAGAATCAATGCAAACACGGCGCCAGCCGGCCCGATCGCCGATAGGCCAACGCGCCCCCATGTCTTATATAGGGGCTGCAGCACGCTGTGGACCGCGGGCGAACGCAATTCGGAAATCCTGAAATGACGGACACGACCCCCATCAGACACCCGACACCGTTAACAACAGGTGATTTCACCGCCGCTGAAGAGCCGTTTGCGCTGTTCGGCGACTGGTTCGCCGAAGCCACCAAGACCGAACCCAACGATCCCAACGCCATGGCGCTGGCCAGCGTCGACGCCGACGGTCTGCCCGACCTGCGAATGGTGCTGATGAAGGGCTTTGATGCCGACGGTTTCGTGTTCTACAGCCACATTGCCAGCCAGAAGGGCCTTGAACTCGCGGCAAATCCCAGGGCGGCGCTGCTGTTTCACTGGAAATCGCTGCGTCGGCAGGTGCGTATCCGCGGCAACGTGTCGCCGGTGACCGAGGCGGAAGCCGACGCCTATTTCGCAACCAGACCGCGGCAGGCCCAGATCGGAGCCTGGGCCAGCAAGCAGTCACAGCCTCTGGAGAGCCGGTTCGCCTTCGAGCAGGCGATCGCCAGGGTTGCCGCCAGGCACATTGTCGGCGAGGTGCCGCGGCCCCCGGGCTGGAGCGGCTGGCGTATCGCGCCGCTGCGGTTCGAGTTCTGGCACGATCGTCCCTTCCGCCTGCACGACCGCATCGAATTTCGCCGCACCGCGGCGGACCAGCATTGGTCCAAAGTGAGGCTCTATCCGTGAAGCCGAAAGCCGTCATGGCCGGGCGAAGGCGCAGCGCGCGTGCGACGGAAGTCCCGGCCATCGATGAACTCCTCTGCAACCGTCAACGCAAGATGTGGATGCCCGGCACAAGGCCGCGCATGACCAAGAACGAGAGAACCTTTCATGCCCGCTTCATCCAATCATGGACCGCGACGCACGCTGCTTCTGACCGGAGCCAGCCGCGGCATTGGCCACGCCACCGTGATCCGCTTTTCCAGCGCCGGCTGGCGCGTCATTACCTGTTCACGACATCCATTCCCGGAGGAATGCCCGTGGGGCGCCGGACCTGAGGATCATATCCAGGTCGACCTTGCCGACCATGCCGACACCACCCGGGCGATCTCGGAGATCCGCGACCGGCTTGAAGGCGGCGAACTGCACGCGCTGGTCAACAACGCCGCGATTTCGCCGAAGGCGCCGGGCGGCGGACGGCTCGGCTCGGTCGATACCGATATCGACACATGGAGTCACGTGTTCCGGGTAAACTTCTTCGCGCCGATCATGATGGCGCGCGGACTGATGGAGGAACTGAAGGCCGCCAAGGGCTCGGTGGTCAACGTCACCTCGATCGCGGGGTCGCGCGTGCATCCATTCGCCGGCGCAGCCTACGCGACCTCGAAGGCGGCGCTGGCCTCCCTGACCCGCGAAATGGCTTCGGATTTCGGCCGCGTCGGCGTCCGCGTCAATTCCATCGCGCCTGGCGAAATCGACACCTCGATCCTGTCGCCGGGCACCGAGAAGATCGTCGAACAGCAGATCCCGCTGCATCGGCTCGGCACCCCGGACGAAGTCGCCAAGATCATCTATGTGCTTTGCACGGAGACCTCGTCCTATGTGAACGGCGCCGAGATTCATATCAACGGCGGACAGCACGTCTAGCGCCAATATCCCGACGCCTTTGGCGCTTCACGCCTTGCGATGCCGCTCACTCCGCATAGAATTTGCGCGGGGCCCCGCGAAGGCGCGGCGCCTCGAAATTGAAGGCGCTGGAGCATTCTTCTTCGCGCTCGCCCTCGGACAGCGCCGCGCCGCAGTGCCGGCATACCCCGGCAGCAATCGCCGGCGCCCGGCCAGGCGCGTTGCGGCTAAGCTGATATTGCGCGAAATCGACGACATTGGGTCCGGGCGTTACGACTTTTTCAACCATTGCTGTCCTCGCGGCGTGAGACATTCTTATCGCAGAAAGCCGTCGCACAAACGTTCAGCGCAATGCTCAAATTTTAGCAGAGCAATTGAGGCGGAGCTGACGCGATGCGCCGCTGCTTTTCCAAGCCCCGCCCGCAAACGAAGCACGGTCGAAAGGCCCGTCGACAGTTACAGCCATTTCTTCCATTTGAAGAACACGTATGGCCCCGCCGCCGCCAGCAGCATCATCAGCAGCGCCAGCGGATAACCGTGCTGCCATTCCAGCTCCGGCATCAGCTTGAAATTCATGCCGTAAATCGACGCGATCAGGGTCGGCGGCATCAGCACCACCGCCATGACCGAAAACAGCTTGATGATGTTGTTCTGCTCGAGATTGACGACGCCGAGCATCGCGTCCAGCACGAACGTGATCTTGTTGGACAGATAGGAAGCGTGATCGGTCAGCGAGCTGACGTCGCGCTGCATGGTTTTCAGCTGCTCGCGCATGTCCTTGGACCATTTGACCCCGTCGACCGCGGCGGCGACGAAGGTCACCACCCGCCCGATCGAAACCAGGCTCTCGCGCACCTTGGAGGTAAGGTCGCCCTTGCGGCCGATCGCGATCAGGATGTCGGAGTAGCGCTTGGCGTGTCCGGTGCGGGCGGCACCCTCCGGCTCGAAAATGTTGTGGCTGATGGCGTCCATGTCGCTGCCGGCCCGCTCCAGAATGTCGGCATTGCGGTCGATGACCGCGTCGAGCAATTCCATCAGCACCATTTCGCCGGTGATGCCCGCCGGACAGCCGCGTGCCAGCTTGTTCTCCACCAAAAGGAACGGCTTTGGTTCGTCATAGCGCACGGTCACCAGCCGATGGCTGGCGAGGATGAAGGTCACCGCGGTGGTGCGCGGGGTCTCGGTGTCGGCCGCGCACATCAGGGTTGCCGTCATGTAGCGGGCGCCGTTTTCGACATAAAGTCGGCTCGAAATCTCGATCTCCTGCATGTCCTCCCGGGTCGGCACGGCAATTCCGGCCAGCCGCTCAACGGCCTGATCCTCCGCGGCGGTCGGCTTGACGAGGTCGATCCAGACCGCGCTTTCAGGGAGCGCGGCAAGATCGGCGGACGCGGCTCGCTTCAGCGAGGATTCGGCAGGGACGAATACCGAAAACATGGAGAACTCCGGAACCGGGCATGCCGTCTGCCCGAGCCGAGTTGGCGCGATTCTGACCGGCGCTTCAAGGCCGGGAACGCGATCGGCCGGCCGGGATTTGCGGCAGCCGGAAGGCGAGAGAATGGCGCCGATTCGGCGCCACCTCCCGACCTGCCCAAAAATGAGCCGGAAACCCCAAAAGCTGCGGCAAAAAGGTCACAGACCGCGTCCCGCATTGCGAGAGAGGCATCTAAGCTCTGGAATTATAGCCAATTTCAAGGATAATGCGATTAACAGAATCGTGGCGTTTGGGCGCAACTTTGACGCCGCGAACGCACCGCTTTCGATTGGATAGAGCACCATGTCGTCGCTGAAAGTAACCCTCGGACTTCTGGCTGCCGGCTTATTGCTGTCGGGCTGCATGCAGGCCACGACCTATGAGGCGACCAATCAGGCCAATTTCAAGCCGCGCGACAAGGAATTGCTCGCCAAGATCCGCTACACCAATGTTCCGATTCCGGAGCCGTTCCGCCGCGCAATCGTCGAATATCATCGCAAGGAAGCGCCGGGCTCGATCTTGGTCGATTCCGACAATCACTACCTTTATTATGTCCTCAACGACGGCAAGGCGATCCGCTACGGCATCACCGTGGGGGAGGAAGCCATGGCGTGGTCCGGCATCGCCAAGATCGGCAGCATGACCGAGTGGCCGGCTTGGCATCCAACTCCGGGAGAGATCGAGCGGCTCGGCGTTCCCACCTTCGTGGCGCCAGGCCCCGACAATCCGATGGGCTCGCGCGCGCTCTATCTGTATTCGGGCGGCAAGGACACCCTGTTCCGGATTCACGGCACCAATCAGCCGGAATATATCGGCGCGTCGATATCCTCCGGCTGCATCCGGATGACCAACGAGGACGTGATCGATCTGTATAACCGGGTGAAGCTGGGCAGCATTGTCGTGGTGCTCGAGCCGCACCATGGCGATTCGCCATATAATTCGCAGATGGCGCTGCAGGGCGCTGGCGGCAATGGCGGCGGCGGTCCGGTGATGCAGTAATCGAGGCGATTCTCGCTAGGTCTAAAAAAGCGCCGGTTTTTACCGGCGCTTTTTTGCTGGTGGTGGGGTAATGGGCTGCGCGGGCGCGACATCCTCATCAGTGGCGCCGGGCTTGGCGGCTTCGCGGGGCGGCGCCTCCTCGGGCCGCTCCGCCGGCAGAAGCGGCGCAATTTGCGGCAACGGGTCCCATACCTCCCACTGGCAGATCTTGTAGTTGTTGCGGCGCTCCATCAGATCGAGATGGATATGATCTTCGTGGTACCCGTCCGAGCCCGGCCCCAGCACCGTCGAGAAGCGCGCACAGACCGAGTGCAGCACGCTTTCGCGCAGGTCCCGCGGCACCGAGCGATCGGTGAGCGAAATCGTTCGGCCGTTGGCAAGCTTCAGGGCGCGGACGTCAAGGGCGTTGGCGCGACCGTGTTCGGACAATTGGGCGCCGGCGACGCGATTGCGGCCGCGGCATTCGAAGGAATCGAAATTGTCGAGAACGCTGACGACGCTGCCGAGGCCTGCGGCCAGCGGCGTCATGTCGGTGCGGATCCAGTCCGCCACCGCCGACGCCATGGCACAGCGCAGGACCGCCGGCGGTTGCACGGAAACCTGGCGCCGGTCCGGCAGCACCACCGCCTCTAGCCGCACCAGATCCTCGCCACCGCAGCCGCCAGGGCCGTGGATGTCGGGAATGCTGGGAGCGATCGCGATAGCATCCGATAGCGCCAGCCGGCAGGCCGAGGGTGGCGGCGGCCCTGGCGCAGCCGGTTCGGCAGGCTCGGCGGCCGAGCCGCCCCTGACCGGCGGCAAGGGGACGGTCTCGGCGGAAACGGGCTCGGCCGCCGGTGCATCGGGTGGACGCGGCTTCGGCAACGGTATCAACGTGGCCCGGCGCAGCTTCTGCCGGCTATCGCCGAACAGCGCGCTCCACGGACCCTTGCCTGACCTCGCCGCCGCGGCCGGTCCGACCTGCGCCGCCAGCATCAACGACACCGCGGCCACGGTAACCATGGCCGCGACGGGGCGGCCGGAGCCAATACAAGGCCATTTGCGGCGTGCCTTCCCCGCGCTAAAGTTCATGCCAGTTCCTAAAAGACCTGCGCCAAGGTTAACACAATCGGGAGGACCGACCGTATGCTGGGATTGATGCAAGACTGGCCTTTGCTTTGCCACCGGATCATCGAGCACGCGGCGACCATTCATGGCACGCAGGAGGTGGTGACACGGTCGGTCGAAGGTCCCATTCATCGCACCAATTACCGCGAGATTCGCGATCGCGCGCTGAAGGTCTCGCAACGTCTCGACCGCGACGGCATCAGGCTCGGCGACCGCGTCGCCACCATCGCCTGGAACACCTGGCGCCATCTGGAAGCCTGGTACGGCATCATGGGCATCGGCGCCATCTGCCATACCGTCAATCCGCGGCTGTTCCCGGACCAGATCGCCTGGATCGTCAACCATGCGGAGGACCGCGTGGTGATGACGGATATCACCTTCGTGCCGATCCTGGAAAAAATCGCCGACCAGATGCCCAGCGTGGAACGCTATATCGTGTTCACCGACCGGGCGCATATGCCGCAGACCACGCTGAAGAACGCGGTTGCCTATGAAGACTGGATTGCGGAAGCCGACGGAAATTTCAAATGGAAGACGTTCGACGAAAATACCGCGGCCGCAATGTGCTACACCTCGGGCACCACGGGCGATCCAAAGGGCGTGCTGTATTCGCATCGCTCCAACGTGCTGCATGCCCTGATGGCCAATACCGGCGATTCGCTGGGCGCCAATGCCGGCGACACCATGCTGCCGGTGGTTCCGCTGTTCCATGCCAATAGCTGGGGCATCGCCTTCTCGGCGCCTTCGATGGGTACCAAGCTGGTGCTGCCCGGCGCCAAGCTCGATGGCCCATCGGTCTACGAGCTGCTCGACACCGAGAAGGTGACCCATACCGCCGGCGTTCCGACGGTCTGGCTGATGCTGCTCAATCATATCGCCGCACACCGGCTGAAACTGCCCCATCTGAGAATGGTGGTCTGCGGCGGCTCGGCGATGCCGCGTTCGATGATCAAGGCGTTCCTCGACATGGGGGTGCAGGTGCGCCACGCCTGGGGCATGACCGAGATGAGCCCGATCGGCACCCTCGCGGCGCTGAAACCTCCGTTTGCCGAACTCATCGGCGAGGCCCGGCTCGATATTCTCCAGACCCAGGGCTATCCGCCGTTCGGCGTCCAGATGAAGATTACCGACGACGCCGGCAAGGAACTGCCATGGGACGGCAAGACCTTCGGCAGGCTAAAGGTCTCCGGCCCGGCAGTATCGAAGGCCTATTTCCGCGTCGACAGCAACATTCTCGACGAGCAGGGCTTTTTCGACACCGGCGATGTCGCCACCATCGACCAGCACGGATACATGCGGATCACCGACCGCTCCAAGGATGTGATCAAATCCGGCGGCGAATGGATTTCGTCGATCGATCTGGAGAACTTGGCGGTCGGACATCCCGCAGTCGCGGAAGCGGCCGTGATCGGCATCCATCATCCGAAATGGGATGAGCGGCCACTGCTGATCGTGCAACTGAAACAGGGGCAGACCGCGACCCGCGAGGATATCCTGAACTTCCTCGACGGCAAAATCGCAAAATGGTGGATGCCGGACGACATCGCGTTCGTCGACGGCATTCCGCACACCGCGACGGGAAAGATCCTGAAGACCGCGCTGCGCGACCAGTTCAAGAGCTACAGTTTTCCGAACGCAGCGGCTTGAAAGCGGCGGACACTGCGCAACGAGGATGGCCCTGCTCCCAACGCCGAAACCCGTTCGCAGCGGTTCCACAGACGAAAGGCCAATTGGAACCAGTCCGGCGGCTTCCTAACCTGTCGTATCGGCAAAACAGGCATTTGCGGACAAGCATCCGCAAGCCAAACAGGAAACGCTCAAAATGAAGAAATCTATGTTTTTTCAAACGATCCCGTGGCTGCTGCTGGCGTCGATCGCCACAACGGCGGCGCACGCCGACGGCAGCAAGGTGGTAATCGGCGACATCGATGACATGTCCGGCCTCTATGCCGATGTCATCGGACCCGGCGGCCTGGAGGCTGCCAAGATGGCGATCGAAGATTTCGGGGGCAGCGTTCTTGGCAACAAGATCGAGCTTTTGACTTCGGATCACCAGAACAAGCCGGATCTCGGCGCCCAGAAGTTTCGCGAATGGGCCGACCGTGACGGCCTGACCATGGTACTCGGCGGATCGAACACCGGCGTCAGCATCGCGATGGCGACGATCGCCAACGAGAAGAAGACGCCGTTCTTCGCAATCGGCGCAGCCGGCGCCTCGCTGACCGGCAAGGACTGCACTCCCTACACGGTGCACTACGCCTACGACACCACCGCACTCGGCAACGGCACGGCGACGACCATGGTAAAACAGGGTGGCAAGACCTGGTTCTTCCTCACGGCCGACTATGCGTTCGGCACGCAATTGCAGGAGGCCGCCGCGAAGGTCGTGGAAGCAAACGGCGGCAAGGTGATCGGCGCCGTGCGCGTTCCGCTTTCGACCTCCGACTTCTCGAGCTTCCTGTTGCAGGCCCAGAACTCCGGCGCCCAGGTGCTCGGCCTCGCCAATGCCGGCAACGATTTCACCAACTCGATCAAGGCGGCCGACGAGTTCGGCATCGCCAGGACGATGAAGCCTGCCGCGCTGCTCGCCTTCATCAGCGACATCCACAGTCTGGGGCTGAAGACGGCCCAGGGCCTCTACCTCACCACCGGCTGGTATTGGGATCTCAACGACAAGACCCGCGCGTTCGCCAAGCGCTATTTCGACAAGATGAAGCGCGAACCGACCATGAACCAGGCCGCCTATTATTCGGCCACCATCACCTATCTCAACGCTGTCAAGGCCGCCAACAGCACCGATGCCGACAAGGTCATGGCGGAACTGCACAAGGTGACGATCGATGATATGTTCACGGGCAGCGGCAAGATCCGCGCCGACGGGCTGATGGAACACGACATGTACATCATGCAGGTCAAGAAGCCCGAGGAATCGAAATATCCCTGGGATTATTATCGCCTGATCCAGACCATGTCGGGCGAACAGGCGTTTGGGAAGCTTTCCGATTCGGCCTGCCCGCTGCTGAAGCATTGAGCGACCGCGCCCTGCCGCAGCAGGGCGCGCCTCGCCCGCGGCGACCGGCGCGAAGCCCCGTTTTGGGGCACAAACCGCTTCACAGTCGGCCGGAAAATGCGCTAGGTCACCTGCGCGCCCGGTTGTCTGCCTGACCCGTCCGGCGACCAAATCCATATTGGAATTCAAAGGATGGCCCGCAGGTTTTCTGCTCCCTACCAGTCGGAGCCCATTTCCCGCCTCGCGTCGTGGGCCCGCAATCTCGCGGTATTCTCGGTGGTCGCGGTGCTGGTCTCGATCATCATCGTCCGCTTCGGCTTTCTGGAAATGAAACCGGCGCTGGCGACCTTCTTCGGCGCGCTGGCCTGCGCCGGCCTTTCCATCCTGGTCAGCCTCGCCGCCTTTGCCGCGATCTGGCAGAACGGCTCGCGCGGCATGAGCCGCATCCTGCTGGCGCTCCTGATCGACGCCGCCGTGCTGGCCTATCCGGCCTATCTCGGCCTGCAATATCGCCGCCTGCCCCCAATTCACGACATTACCACTGACCCGATCGACCCGCCGCGCTTCGAGGCGCTGGCCCGGCTGCGCGCCGGCGACGGCGCCAATACCGCTGTCTATGCCGGGCTGTATTCCGCCGAGCAGCAGCGGCTCGCTTATCCCGACATCGAAACCGTGGAACTCGAGATCCCGGTGCAGCGGGCCTATGAGATCACCCTGCAGCTGGTCACCAGGCGCAAATGGCTGGTGATCGACGAACGGCCGCCGCAGCTGCCGCGCCGCATCGGCCACATCGAGGCGGTAGCGCGAACCCCGATCATGGGCTTCCGCGAGGACGTCTCGATCCGGGTCGCGCCGGATGGCGAGGATTCCCGCGTCGACATCCGCTCGTCGTCGCGCTATTTCGAGGCCGATCTGGGCAGCAATGCCGCGCGCGTCAGCAAGCTGATCGACGACCTCAACAACGCCGTCGACAACGCCAACCTCAAGCCGGCGAAGAAACCGGCGCCGCTGCCGGTCAAGGCCGCGCCGAAGAGCGCGAAGAAGTAGGCGAGTAGCGAATGGCGAGTAGCAAATGGAAAAAGGCGGAAGCGGCGAGGCCCTGTAATAGCCATTGACTACTCACCATTCTCTATTCGCTATTCGCCCTCTTCAACCGATAGCGGCCGCCGATTACAGGATCGCCGTCGGTCGCCACGATCCCCCGCGCCACCAGATCTTCCAGATGCGCGAGCACCGAATAGCCGGCCGCGCCGGTCAGCCGCGGGTCAATGCCGATATAGATCCCGCGCACCATGGTGGGAATGTCGGCTTCGCCCTTGGCCAGGCGATGCAGGATCGAGGCTTCGCGGGCCTGGCGGTGCCGGATCAGGAAGCGCGCATAGCGCGGTCCTTCCGGAATTTCCGGCCCGTGGCCCGAGAAATACAGATCCTCCTCGCGCCCGGTCAGTTTTTCAAGCGAGGCCATGTAGTCGGTCATCGACCCGTCCGGCGGCGCCACGATCGAGGTCGACCAGCCCATCACGTGATCGCCGACAAACAGCATCTTTCGATCGCGCCAGGCGAATGCCATATGGTTCGCGGTATGGCCTGGCGTCGCCACCGCCTGCAGCGCCCAGCCCGAGCCCTCGATGGTGTCGCCGTCGCGGACCTCGATGTCGGGCCTGAAGTCGCGGTCGGCGCCGGATTCCGAGGAAATTTTCTCACTTTCGTAGTGCGGCCGCGACGCGCGATGCGGGCCCTCGGCATAGACCGGGGCGCCGGTGGCGGCCTTGATGCGCGCGGTGTTCGGCGAATGGTCGCGGTGGGTATGGGTGACCAGGATATGGGTCACGGTTTCACCGCGCACCGCGTCCAGCAGCGCCACCGCGTGGGCTTCGTCGTCGGGACCGGGATCGATGATCGCGACCTTGCCCTCGCCTACGACATAGCTGACCGTGCCGGTGAAGGTGAACGGGCTCGGATTATTGCAGAGCACCCGCCGCACCGCGGGGCGGACCGCATCGACCACGCCGGGCTGCAGCGGAAAATCGCGGTTGAACGGAACGTCGTCGTCGTTGGCGGCCATGGGATTCCTGTGTCGGCGTCGTTGTCAGGCCCGCAAAATACCCATCGCCGTCATGACCGCGGGCGCAGGTGATTCCGGAATGGGGCCGCACCCTGGATCACGGCGTCTGGACTATGAAAACGCCTGGATGCCGGTGATGGCGCGGCCCAGGATCAGCGCATGAACGTCATGCGTGCCCTCATAGGTGTTCACGGTTTCGAGGTTCTGGGCGTGGCGCATCACGTGATATTCGATCTGGATGCCGTTGCCGCCATGCATGTCGCGGGCGATGCGGGCAATGTCGAGCGCCTTGCCGCAATTATTGCGCTTGACGATGGAAATCATCTCCGGCGCCATCTTGCCTTCGTCCATCAATCGCCCGACCCGCAGGCTTGCCTGCAGGCCGAGCGCGATCTCGGTCTGCATGTCGGCAAGCTTCTTCTGCACCAGTTGCGTTGCCGCGAGCGGCCGGTTGAACTGCTTGCGGTCGAGGGTGTATTGCCGCGCGCGGTGCATGCAGTCTTCCGCCGCCCCCATCGCGCCCCAGGAAATGCCGTAGCGGGCGCGGTTCAGGCAACCGAACGGTCCCTTCAGCCCGGAGACGTTGGGCAACAGCGCACTCTCCGGCACATCGACACCTTCCATCACGATCTCGCCGGTCACCGAGGCGCGAAGCGACAGCTTGCCCTCGATCTTCGGTGCCGACAGGCCCTTCATGCCCTTTTCGAGAATGAAGCCGCGGATCTGGTTGTTGTGTTCCTGTGATTTCGCCCACACCACGAAGACATCGGCGATCGGCGCGTTGGAAATCCACATCTTGGTGCCGGTCAGGCGGTAACCATCGGAGGTCTTCTCGGCGCGGGTCTTCATGCCGCCCGGATCGGAGCCGGCGTCCGGTTCGGTCAGGCCGAAGCAGCCGACCCATTCGCCGGTGGCCAGCTTGGGCAGGTATTTCTTGCGCTGGTTGTCGTCGCCATAGGCATAGATCGGGTGCATCACCAGCGACGACTGCACCGAATTCATCGAGCGATAGCCGGAATCGACCCGCTCGATCTCGCGTGCCACCAGACCATAGGCGACGTAGCTGGCATTGGCGCAGCCATATTCTTCCGGCAGGGTAATGCCGATCAGTCCCAGTTCGCCCATCTCGTTGAAGATCTCGCGGTCGGTCTTCTCTTCCAGATAGGCCCTGGTGACGCGCGGCAGCAGCTTGTCCTGGGCATAGGCGCGCGCGGTATCGCGGATCATGCGCTCGTCTTCGGTGAGCTGCTCGTCGAGCATGAACGGATCGTCCCACTGAAAATTCACCGCAGACGGCTTGTCCTTGGGCTGAGGGCGCACGCTCATGAAGATTTCCTTTCGCATCGGATTTGGCCAACAATTTAATGCGCCCGAGGCAGAAGCGCAATTGAATTGGTTCCGTCATTCCGGGCGCGCGCAGCGACAACCCGGAATGACGGCGGGCCTCTACCCTTCAAGCAGTTCGTTGGAGACGATCTCGATACCGAAACCGGACAGTCCCTTGTAGTCGTGAACCGAAGACGTCAGGTGACGGATCGAGGTGACGCCAAGATCGCGCAGGATCTGGGCGCCGACGCCGACCTCGCGCCATTGCCGGTTGCGGTCTGCTTCGGCGGATTTCTCCTCGGCGATCGGTGCTACCGGAACTCCGGCGGCGCCATCGCGCAAATACACCAGCACACCTCTGCCGGCCTTGCGGAAATGCTCGAGCACGGCCTGCATGCGCTTGGGGCCGGTGAAGATGTCCTTGACGATATTCGGCTTGTGGAACCGGGTCAGCACATTCCTGCCGTCGCCGATGCCGTTGTAGACGAAGGCGACATGGGCGATGGAATCGAACGGCGAGCGATAGGCATAGCCCTGCAGCACCCCGATCGGGCTCTCGGTGGTGAAAGTCGAGACCCGCTCGATCAGTTTCTCGCGCGCCTGGCGGTAGGCGATCATGTCGGCGATGGTGACGTGCTTGAGCTTGTGGGCAGCCGCGAACCGCGCCACCTGCTCGCCTTTCATGACGGTGCCGTCGTCGTTCATCAATTCGCTGATGACGCCGACCGGCGGCAGGCCGCTCAGTTTGCAGAGATCAACCGCGGCCTCGGTATGGCCCGAGCGCAGCAATACCCCGCCGTCGCGGGCGATCAGCGGAAACACGTGGCCGGGCCGCGCAAAATCGCTGGCGCCGGCATTGGGATTGGCCAGCGCGCGGCAGCAGGACGCGCGTTCTTCCGCCGAAATGCCGGTCCCGCCGTCGGGCTTGTAGTCGATCGATACGGTAAAGGCGGTGGTGTGGTTGGATTCGTTGTGGGCCACCATCGGATCGAGCCGCAGCCGGCGGGCGTCTTCGGTGGTAATGGGCGCGCAGACGATGCCCGAGGTGTGGCGAATGATGAAGGCCATCTTCTCGGCGGTGCACAGCGATGCCGCGACGATCAGATCGCCCTCGCCCTCGCGGTCCTCATCGTCGGTGACGACGACGAGTTCGCCGTGGGCGAAGGCTTGCAGTACTTCCTGGATCGGATCGGCCATTTTGGGGTCTCGCTGGGTGCAGGGAGCATTAGCCGGACTCGCAGGCCTGCGCCAGCTTCATGACGCAGGGCAGGACGGCCCTGGCGGCGTATCGCGCTCACGGCCGTCGCAAGCGGGGATCAGGACGGAATATGCATTGACGAAATCCGCTCCCCGTCGCCATGGTCGCCGCCATCAAGGCAACGGGCGACAGCGACGGCATACCCCAACTGCGGTTGTATTTCCGTCTGGCGGACCCTGACGACAACGGCCAAAAACCTGCTTAAGGTCGCCACCAACGAAAAACACGGGAGACGCCGATCATGAACTCCGCAGCTTTCGACTTCGCCCCCCTGCTCCCGGCAGGAACTCCCCGCGCCCGCCGCAAGGTGGACGGGGCTGGCCAAATACAGCTTCATCGGCGGCAACAACGACCCCGACCAGGTTCCGGTCGAGGGCCTGATCGACGCGGTCAGCGCCGTGCTCCGGCGCGAGGGCAGGACGCTTGCCACTTACGGCCTGGCCAGCGGCCCGCAGGGTTACCTTCGCTTGCGCGAATTCCTGACCGCAAAGCTCAGGCGCGATGCCGGCATCGACTGCGCCGCCGACGACATCCTGATCGTTTCCGGATCGCTGCAGGCCCTCGACCTCGTCAACGCGACGCTGCTGGCGCGCGGCGATACCGTCGTGATCGAGCAGGACACCTATCAGGGCGCGCTGAACCGGCTGACCCGGCTCGGCGTCAATGTGGTCGGCATTCCGCTCGACCAGGACGGCATGCGGGTCGACGCGCTGGCGGGCGCCCTCGCCGACCTCAAGCGCCGCGGCGTCAGGCCGAAATACATCTACACCATCCCGACCGTGCAGAATCCGACCGGCACGATCCTGCCCGCAGCGCGCCGCATCGAACTGCTCAGGCTCGCGGAGCAGTACGGCGTGCCGATCTTCGAGGACGATTGCTATGCCGACCTGATCTGGGACGGACACCGCCCGCCGGCGCTGTATGCGATGAGCCGCAACGCCGGCGTCATCCATATCGGCTCGTTTTCCAAATCGATCGCCCCTGCGCTGCGGGTCGGCTACATCGTGGCGGGATGGAGCGTGCTGTCGCGGATGCTGGCGCTGAAGACCGACGCCGGCTCCGGCGCGCTCGAGCAGATGGTGCTGGCGGAATACTGCGTGCCGCATTTCGCCGAACACGTGCCGAAGCTGACGCGTGGCCTGCGCGCCAAGCTCGACACCCTGATGGAGGCGCTGAACGAGCAATTCGGCACCGCGGCAGAATTCCGCGATCCCAGGGGCGGCATCTTCCTGTGGGTGAAGCTGCCGGACCAGGTCGATACCCTGAAACTCTACCAGGCGGCGCTGGCCGCCGGCGTCGCCATCAACCCGGGGCCGGAATGGTCCACCGACAAGGCCCATGCCGCCAGCCGGATGCGGCTGTGTTTCGCCAGTCCGTCACATCAGCAGATCCGCGAAGGCGTCGCCGTGCTCGCCGAGGTATGCCGCCGCGAATTCGGGGTACCGGCGCGCAGCTCGAATGTCGAGGCAGCTGCCCGAACCTCGATCTGAGTTAGACCTCCGGATCGGGATCAGTCGTCGAGGTGAAACTCGACGTTGACCTGGCCGCTGCCGCTCGAGGGAAAATATTCGCAGAGCTGCTCCGAAGCACCATGATACCGGTCCCAGCCGAGTGCGGCAAACAGCATGATGGTATCGGCCATTCCGCCCTCGCCGTTGCACTTGACGGCGTAGTCCGGAAGCATGTCGGTGAATTCGCGATAGCGCCCCTGCCGCCAGAGTTCGAGCACGCGCAAATCGACCTGACGGTTGAATTCGCTGGCGATCGACGTCCATGCCTCCGGACCGAGCTTCTTGTTGGGCCACAGCCGGTGCGACAGCGATCCCGAGGCGAGGATCGCGACCCGCTCGCTGGATCGCTCGATCGCGCGCCGCGTCGCCTCGCCGAGCAGGCGGCTCTCCTCGACCGAGGTGAACAGCGGCGAAGCGACCGAGACCACCTTGGCCCAGCCGTCGGGGTTCATATAGTGCATCGGCACGATGCTGCCGTATTCGAGCCCGAGACCTGCAACCCTGTGCGCGATGACGTTGAGCCCGGCCTCGCAAGCCTGCTTCGCGATCGATTCGGCGAGCCCGCTGTCGCCCGGCAGATCGTAACGAAGATTCTGGATCATGTGCGGAGCCTCGTGGCTCGTGAACGAACCGCGATGCTGCGGGTTGGCATTGATGTGGTAGCCGAAATTGGACAGCCAGTGCGTGTCGAACACGACGAAGGTCGAGACGCGGCGCTCGCGCGCGCGGCGGCCAAGCTCGCGCAGCGAGCCCACCGCGGCTTCCCGCGCCGCCCTGAGCGGACTGTCGGGTTCTTCCGACAGCATCAACGACGGCACGTGACTGACCTTGGCGGCAAGAACGAGCTTTCCCATCGGGATATTCTCCTGTCGTTGGGCGAGGATCGGACGGCGCCGCGCTATCCGCAACGGATCGCGGAAGCGATGCGGAGCAGCAGAACGATCGACACGTTGCCCTTCCCGGCTTCGATCTGGGCAATGTAGCGTTCGGAAACCCGGGACCTGCGGGCAAGCTCCCTGCGCGACATCTGCCGCAGCAGGCGGGTGTCGCGCACCCGCTCGCCGAGCAAAGCGAGGAATCCGGCTTCGGAAAAAGCAGTTGCGTCGGACGCAATCACCCCCGCGGCAAAGCCGGGAAGCGCTTGCGCCCGCGATCGTGTCCTGCTGTTTGTCACGCGCAACCCTTGACCACCCTTGAACATGTTCGTCATGCGCCGGGGAGGTCGCATTGATGCGGATCAAAACGGCCTCGCGCCGATCCCGGAAGGGCCTTTGCCGCAGCCTTGAATGGCGCCAGGGTCGGCATCTTCCTTTGGATAAAGCCGGCGTCGCCGTCAGCCGGACGTTCCACCGCGGGCGGCTGTCGGCAACCGCTGTATTCGCAGTCCGGCGCATCCGCAGATTCGCCAGGGCATCGCCTTGCGGTGCCAATGGCTACGCTGCTTTTCCAGTGCTCGCTGGCACTGGCGCATGGGTCGGCCGGTGCTGGTGACGCCGGCGCGATCGTGACTTGCGAAGATTACACGTCCAGACGGCACGATCGTTTCATATTCCACCTGCCTCACGGAACATTCGTTGAAATCGCTGGACGGAAATCGCAACATCGCTTTGATATTCCAGAATCCATCAAGCGAGGCGATCGGCGCCTGTTAGCTGGACTATGCCGGCAAACGCGTGTTTTTACCGGAGCCTCAATCGCGGCGATTCCTGCGATCAGCCTACCTATATTTCGTACCCCTGGGTATTCGTCGGCGCCGACGGAAAATGCCGAAAAATAGTCATGCCGAGCACCTCTCAGACGGTTGTCACGATCCGTTGAACAGCCATGCACCGGTGATCCAGGGCGGCGCTTCCGTGATGGCCGCCGATGCCTGCCCCCAGAGCAGCGCTCTGGCCTATCGCACCGAGAAGGGCGACTGATACGGCCGGCCGAACGGCACGCCGTTGATGACGGTCTGAACCGGCTTTAGAAAAACCTTGCCCTCGCGCCGGTTGTTGCGGGTATCGACGAAGGTGACCGGCCCTTCCACCAGCTCCATGATCGCGACGTCGCCCGGCGCGCCGATCTGCAGGGTGCCGATCCCCGGCGCGCGGTTGATGATTTTCGCCGGCGCCGTGGTCGTCATCGTTACCACCTGTTCCAGCGAATAGCCCATCGCCATGAACTTGCTCATCACGTTGGGCAGGAACGGCATGCCCGGCGTATTGCCGGAAAAGACGTGCATGTCGGAGGAGATGGTGTCTGGCGTGCAGCCCAGGGGGATCGCAATCTCGGCCACCGTGAAATCGAAGCTGCCGCCGCCATGGCCGACATCGAAAATCACGCCGCGCTGCTTGGCGGCGAGCGCCGCCGGCAGCAATTTGCCGTCGGTGACGATGTTGGTGAAGACGCCTTCCATGTTCGGCGCGCCGGAATAGGCGTGGGTCAGCACATCGCCGGGCCGCAGGATATCCAGGATGTTCGACATCAGTGCGGTGGATTCGACGCCGCCGATATGCACCATCATTTTCGCTGGCCAGCCGCACATCTCGCAGGCCTGGATTGCGCGCTTCAAGGGCTCGATGCCATGCTTGAAGATCACGTTCTCCGACATCCGTACCTTGACGCCGACCAGGAAATCCGGATTCTCGGCCAGCGCCATGGCGCATGCTTCGACCTGGGCGTTGTCGATGTTGTAGAGCTCGGCGACCGGGAATGCCGACAGGCCATTATTGGCAATGTGCAGGAAGGCGTACATCCGGGCCCGGGTCTGCGCTACGATATAGCGGCGCAGCGCCGCCAGGTTGTTGACGCCGGCATCCCCGGCCGAAACCACCGTGGTGGTGCATTGATACTGCACCAACTCGTCGGCGGGAATCCCGATCGCCGAGCCATAGGGATAGACATGGCAATGCAGGTCGATCAGGCCGGGCGTCACCAGCTTGCCCAAGGCGTCGATGGTCTTCAGCGCTCGCTCGGGGGGAATTTCCGCCTCGATCGCTTGCACTACGCCCCAGCGGATGCCGATATCGCGCTTGCCGCGCAGCGACTGGCTGGGATCGAGCACGTCGCCGCCCTTGATCACGAGATCGAACTTGTCGTTCGGGCTCATCGCGGCATCGGCAGGACCGAGACGCCCGGACAGGGTCGCCGCGGCGACCGAGCCGGTAAGCCCAAGAAAACGGCGGCGTGACAACGCGGACATGGCTTCCCCCCGGCACATTTTTCTAAGGTGGATGATGCGCCGGGCTCCGGCGCTGCGCAAGCCGCCGACGAGGCGGATCGGCCCTTGGCAACGCCCTGCAATCGACGCTGGCCTCCACAGCCGCATTGCCCTAACCTGGCCTTCGTGAAAAGGGCCGAGAGAGCCCGACCAGGAGACGTCATGACTGCCATCAAGCTTCTCGCGGCCACGTTTTGCCTGCTCGCTTCCAGCGCCGCATTCGCCCAAGACCCGCTGCCGCGCGCCAGGCCCGAGGAGGTCGGCCTCTCCAGCGAGAGGCTGGCGCGCATCGGCGCAACGCTCAAGGCCGATATCGCGGCCGGCCGCATCCCCGGCGCCGTCATTGCAATTGCGCGGCACGGCAAGCTCGTGATGCTGGACGCCTATGGATGGCGTGACAAGTCCGCCGGCATTGCCATGACCACCGACACCATCTTCAACATCGCTTCGATGACCAAGCCGATGACCACCGTCGGCGCGTTGATGCTGTATGAGCAGGGCAAGCTCCTGATCGACGACCCCTTGAGCAGATATTTTCCCAAGTTCTCCGCCATGCGGGTCGCTGCGCGCGATGCGAATGGCGAACCGACCGCCGATACCGTGCCGGCCATTCGCCAGATCACCATCCAGGACCTGATGCGCCACACCTCCGGGCTGATCTATGGCGGCCGCGGCAATACCCTGGTGCACAAGATGTATCCGGCCGGAAGCGGCGACGCGGCACGCGACTATGACGGCGCGGCCTTCATGGACAGGCTCGCCTCGCTGCCGCTGCTCTATCAGCCTGCAACCGTGTGGGACTACGGCTTCGGCCTCGACGTCCTCGGCCTCACCATCGAGAAGATCAGCGGCCAGCCGCTCGGGCAATATCTGCAGGCGAGCCTGTTCGCGCCGCTCGGAATGACCGACACCGGATTTTCGATTTCGGCCGACAAGGCCGCGCGCTATGCCAGGCCACTGCCGACCGATCCCGACACCGGCAAGCCGCAGATGCGCAATCCGGAATTGACGCAGCCGCTCAAGTTCGAATGTGGCGGCGGCTGCGCCGCGTCAACCGCGTCGGACTATTTGCGCTTTGCGATGATGCTGATGAATGGCGGACGTTCCGGCGAGTCCCGCCTGCTCGGCCGAAAAACCGTCGACTACATGCTGTCCGACCAGTTGGGTACGAATATCAAGAACCTGGTCGGCAACGCCGATCCGACCCGCGCCGACTACGGCTTCGGCCTGGGGCTGGCGGTGCGCACCACGCCCGGCGTGGTCAGGATGATGGGCTCGGTCGGACAATTCTCCTGGCCCGGCGCCAGCGGCACCGACTGGTGGGTCGATCCGAAGGAAGAACTCGCGGTTGTCTACCTGTCTGCCGCGCCCGGCCCGATCCGCTGGCACTACCGCCAGAAGATCAACGCGCTGGTCTACCAGGCAATCGTCGATTAGCCGATCCGCAAGCAGGCGACGCGCCTGACGGCGCGTTGCCGCCGCCAGCAGCCCTAATCCCACGCCGGCGCGAAGCCGGGATTGACCAGGCGGCTGTCCTTCGGCAGCGCCGCAATTGCCTCGCGGTCCGCCTCGTCCAGCGTAAGCCGGAGGGCGTCGAGATTGGCCTGCTGGCTTTCCCGGCGCGACGCCTTCGGGATCGCGGCGACCGCGTCCTGGTCGAGCAGCCATTTCAGCGCCACCTGCGCGGCACTGGCATTGTGCTTCTTGCCGATCGCGATCAGCGTCGGATCCTCGGCGGCGCGGCCCTGCGCCAGCGGGCAATAGGCCACCAGCGGGATCGATTTCGCCACCAGGTACTTGCGCAGCGGCGTCTGATCGAGCATCACGTGATATTCGACCTGGTTGCAGGCGATCGGCGCCTTGATCTCCTCGACCACGGTCTTCAGCAGCGCGATGTTGAAATTGGCGACACCGATGGCGCGGGTGCGGCCATCCTGCTGCAGCCTGAGCAGGGTTTCGAACATCGCCGGCAGGTTCATGTTCCGCGACGGCCAGTGCACTAGGTAAAGATCGACCTGATCGAGCCGCAGCTTTTTCAGGCTGGTCTCGAACGCCCGGCGGATCGCATCGGGAGCAAGATTTTCGTTCCAGACCTTGGTGGTGACGTGCAGATCCTTGCGCGCCACGCCGGAGGCAGCGATCGCGGCACCGATGGCGTCTTCGTTGCCGTACATTTCCGCGGTGTCGATATGCCGGTAGCCGAGGCCGAGCGCGCTTTCGACCGCCGCGCGACAGACCTCGCCCTGCATGCGATAGGTGCCGAGCCCGAGCCGCGGCAGGCGGATGCCCTGGGTTTGCAGATATTCCATGATCTCTCCTGGAGGCGGCATTGCCGCATGGCAGGGTTACGCCGCGGCATCCCGGTTGATAGCGTGGCCGGGCTGCGGAGTCCAAATCAACACCGCGTGGCGCAGCGATTTACGGCCGTTGCGGCTGCCAGTTGCAGATGCCGCCCGACCTGCAGGGCCAGACCTGGATTCTTGTATCGAACGCCTCGGCATCGAGCGGATTGGAGTGTCGGCGCGCCAGCCTGGTTCGCCCCGCGCCCCGCGGTTTTTCCGCCAGCCGATGCACCGGCCGGGGGCGGGCAACAGCGATATGCGGCGCCGCTTTGGCGATGTGGGGCTCAGCTTTCGGTTCCAGGCGCGCCTGGGGAGCGGGACTTGCGGCAACCGCCCCGGGTTCGAGCGGACCCGGCACAAATCGTTCGGCAGGCCCGAGCGGCTTTGGCGAAAGCAGCGCCTTGGAAAGGTCTAGGCTGAGGAACTGGTCGGGGCGGTACGCATCCTGTGCGAACGATCGCGCGCCCCAGGCCAGAAGCGCAGCGCACAGGACGGCGATGAAAAGATTTTTAGGGACCATGGCAGGCCTCCTGAAACTCCAGAACCCGCAACATCTCCTTATTTAGGAAGCGCCAGGCGCAATACCAGCGCCGGTTCCCGTCAAGGTTACCGCGCATGACGCCCATCGGTGGGAATTAACCAAACTCCTCACAGCCGGGCGGCAATCCTGTCGGCCACCCGCAGCGCGTTGGCGATGATGGTCAGGGTGGGGTTCACCGCCCCGATCGAGGGAAAGAAACTGGCATCGGCCAGATAGAGATTGTCGAGCTGGTGGGCCTTGCAATCCAGATCGAGCACCGAGCCGGCGGGATCGGTTCCGAACCGCGCGGTTCCGGCCTGGTGCGCGGTGCCTCCGATCGGAATGTTCTTGCCGAGGTAGAGGCGCCGCTCCAGCAGCACCGGATGCGCGCCGTTGCGGCTCAGCATCTGCTCGAGCTTTTTCTTGAGCCGGAAATGCGCCTCCATGTTTCCCTCCTTGATGTCGAGAACGACGCGGTCGCGGTCGTAGAAAATGCGGTTTTCAGGCCGCGGCAGGTCTTCGCTCGACAGCCAGAAATCCAGCGAATGCCGCGCCATTTCCTCGAACGGCATTTTCGGGACCCATTCGAGCCAGCCCGGCAATGCTTCGCCGCGGATCTGGGCACCATGCGACTTCGCGCACATCTGGATGAGGCCGAGCGGATGGTCCCAGTCGTCGGCGCCGAAATAGTAGTCGCTGACCGCCAGCGTCTTCTGAAACACGGTGTCGTCGGGCTCGCGCATCAGCGCCATCAGGATCGACTGGTTGTGCCGCATATAGTTGCGTCCGACCTGACCGGAGCCGTTGGCAAGTCCGTTCGGGTGCCGGTCATTGGCCGATCGCAGCAACAAGAGCGCCGACGACAATGCGCCGCAGGCGGCCACGACGATATCGGCGGAAAAAACCTGCTCTTCGCCATCTCGGGTGACATGGACACCGGTCACGGCGCGGCCGGGCTCGTCGGTCTGCAGCCGCGACACATAGGCGCCGGTCAGCAGCGTCACGTTCGGATACGCCTTCAGCGCCGGATCGACGCAGACCACCTGCGCGTCGGCCTTGCCGTTGAGCAGGCAGGGAAAACCGTCAAAAGCGTCGCAGCGGATGCAGATGCTGGTCGGGGTCGGCTTGCCGTCCTTCTCGTCCAGCAGGATTCCGAGCGGCAGGTGAAATGGATGCAGGCCGTCCTTGGCGAGGCTCTCGCTCAGCGCCTGAATTCGCGGCTCATGCGAAACCGGCGGATGGGGAAAGGCGCCGCTCGAAGGCGGTTCGTTGGGATCCTCGCCGCGACGTCCATGGACATGGAACAGCTGCTCGGCCGCGGCATAATACGGCTCGAATGCATCGTATTTCAGCGGCCATGCCGGCGATATGCCGTCCTTGTGGCGCAGTTCGTCGAAATCACGCTCGCGCATCCGGAACAGCGCCGCGCCGTAGACCTTGGAATTACCGCCAACATAATAATGCAGGCCGGGATGAAAACTTCGGCCGTCCGCGCCGTACCATGTTTCGGACGCCTGATAGGCGCCGTCGACGAATACGGTCTGGGAATCCCAGTTGGCCTGCGAACGCGGCAGATAGTCGCCGCGCTCCAGCAGCAGGATCCGCTTGCCGGTCGGCGCCAGCCGGTGCACCACCGATGCGCCGCCGGGGCCGCTTCCGATCACGATGACATCGTAATGCTCTGACATGATCGATACCTCAGCCGCCGGTGGCAAATCCCGGATACAGCGTCATGCCGCCGTCGACGAACAGCGTGGTGCCGACCACGTAGTCGGAATAATCCGACGCCAGCCAGACCGCGGCGCGGGCGATGTCCTCCGGTTCGCCGATGCGCCCGTAGGGCACCAGCTTCATCAATTCGTCATAAGCCGCCTTGGTCTGCCAGGCCGCGGTATTGATCGGCGTCCGGATCGCGCCGGGCGCGATCGCGTTGACGCGGATCCGTTGTGGCGCGAGTTCCTGCGCCATGCTCTCCATCAGCAATTTGATGCCGCCCTTGGAGGCGGCATAATTGGCATGGCCGCCCCACGGGATCTCCTGATGGACCGAGCTCATGCAGATGATTTTCCCCGCCGCGCTCGATACCGAAGCCACCACGCCGCGGCGCAGAAATTCCCGCACCGCTGCCCGCGCACACAGGAATTGACCGGTCAGGTTGACGCCGAGCACCTGATTCCATTGCGCCAGGGTCATTTCGTGAAACGCCGAATCGCGCTGCAGGCCGGCATTGGCGACGAGGATGTCGATGGTGCCGAATTCCCGCATCATCCGCGCGAACATGGCGTTGACCTCGTCTTCCGAAGAGACGTCGGCCTGGTGAGCATAGGCGTTGGCGCCAGATTTCCTGATTTCGTCGACCACGGCATTGGCGGCATCCTCGCCCTGGACATAGTTGACGACGACATCGGCGCCGGCGCCGCCCAGGGCGATGGCGACCCCTTTGCCGATTCCGGAATTGGCGCCGGTCACCAGCGCCTTCTGGCCGCTCAGGAGCTTGTGGACTGCAACCGGCGGCGCGGTCGATTCGGTTGGGGAAGCTTCGGTCGAATTCATGGTTCTCACTCCGGTTTGGCGGATGCCGGCGGCGCGCCGGCCTCCGTGATGGCTTGGGCGGACGGCGCCGCTGCGACCCGATCGACCAGCACGAGGTGGTGGCCGTCCGGATCGATCATGGCCTTTCGGCCGATCGGATCTGCCGAAGCGGCGAGATCGGCCGCGAAGATCAGGCGGGTCGCGGCAACGTCGTTGTCGTTCAGGGTAATGGCTGCTTGCGGCGTCGCCGGCAGGTAGCACAGCAATTCGACATGGGGCGTGGCCCGGCGGGGCGCCAAGGCCGTCACCTCGACACGCGCATCAGGGATGGCGTCGAGACGTTCCTGCTCGCTGCCGCAGTTGAGCGAGCCCCCGGTAACCTGCAAGCCCAGTGCCTGATAGAAGGCAATGCTGCGGGCACTGTCGGCCACCGAGATCGCCGAATGGTCGATGCCGAGGCAGAGATCGCCGCCTGCGGCGCCCTTCCAGCGCGCCGGGGCGTTGCCACGCGGAAACGCCAGCAGCTCCAGCGGGTGTCCGTCCGGATCGCGAAACTTGAAGGCCGTGACGCCGCCCGACGAAAGCGGCAGGCGCTGCGGGCCGCCGACCGAGATCGCGGTCCATCCGGTCACCGACCGCAGCCGCCGATAGGCCATCTCCATGTCCGAGACCACGACGGCGAAATGCTGAAAGCAGCGATCCCTCGACGTAGCAGGTTCAGGATAGGGGCGGCCCGGCCGCTCGAATTGCGTCAGCTCGACGATCTCCTCGCCCAGCGCCAGCGTGACCCGAGCCGCGGCCCCCTCCGGTGCGACGAGAGGCTTCGTCGGCAGCGGACGGAATCCCAGCGCGCGCTGGTAAAAACCGGAAAGCCCGGCGGCATCCGGCGTGGTCAATCCGAGGCACGCCAGCCGTTCGATCGCGATCGGCCGCACCCTCTGGGAAGCCGTGGGCAGAAGCTGCGTCGCTGAGGCCGGCCGCTCGCCCATCACGCCCTCATTTCGCGTCTTGGGCGTAGGTGTAGGGGTGCGACGACGCCAGCGGAGCGGCCAGGAAGCTCGCAACGCCGGTCACGCCGGGGCCGAACGCCAGCGCCAGGAAGCCGCCGGCCAGCGCCAGGTTCTTCATGAAATCCCAGAAGGTGTCGCGGCCGCGGCTGGCGCCCTGCAGCCGAAAATCCGGCTGCTTCCAGAACTGCTTCCACAATAGCGCGGTGACGATGCAGTAGCCGGCGAAAATCAGCGCGGCCATCCGGTCGGCTATTCCGGCAAGGATCAAAAGCGACATCACGACCTCGATGCCGAAGCCCGCGCAGATCATGCCCGTTGCCAGCCAGCGGCTGGGGAACGCTTCGGCCGCCTGCCCGACCGCCTGCCTGAAATTGAGGATCTTGTCGAGCGCGCTGAACGGCAGAAACAGCCCTACCAGCAGCAGCCGGGCGGCGAACGCGAAGGCTAGGCTCAGCAACATCATTTCGCGCCCTGACCAGAAAAGCTGTGATCGAAAGTCCGAGACATCGGGGGATCGGCAGAACGCAACCGGCACGCCGGCTCGAACCCTAACTCCCGCAGCGACCAAAGGTGCCCGGCACTCGGCAATTATTCATCGGGGACCGCAAGGTCAAAGCCGGCATCGCTGAAAGAAGCCGCAAAGGCCAGGCTTTCGGCCTGGCCTTTGCACCATGTTTGCGCAACGTGTTTGCGCCGTCTCAGAACCCGGGAAAGCTCATCCCTTCGCCAGCGGCACCGCGATAAACCGGGTGGCGTCAGCGGTTTTCACCTGCATCAGGATGCTGTGCTTGCCGCTGGAGGCGGCCGCCGTCAGCGCCGACCTGACATCGCCGGGGTTGGAGACCGCCTTGCCGCCGACCGCGAGAATGACGTCGCCGGTCTGCATGCCGTGCTCGGCGGCGGGACCTTGCGGATCGACCGCCGTCACCACCACGCCCTTGTCGCCGGAGCCTTCGACATCACCCGCGGGGGCAAGCCTGAGGCCGAGATGCGGCGTGCCCGCGGCCGCCTGCGACGGCGAGCCGCCGGCATTGGCCTGACGGTCGTTCGGCATTTCGCCGAGCGCCACCGTCAAGGTCTTGGTTTCGCCCTTGTGCAGGACGTCGAGCTTCACCGAGCTTCCCGGCGCCATCATGCTGATGTTGCGGGCGAGATCGCGCGAGTCCTTGACCGGGGTGCCATTGACGGCGGTGATGACGTCACCGGCTTCGATGCCCGCCTTGGCCGCCGGACTGCCGTCCTGCGGACTGTCGACCATGGCACCTCTGGCCTGCTTCATGCCGAGGCTGTCGGCGATGTCGGCCGTGACCGGCTGCACCTGGACCCCGAGCCAGCCGCGCGTGATATAGCCCTTGTCCTTCAACTGGGCGACCACGAGCTTGGCCGTGGCGGCCGGAATGTCGAAGCCGATACCGACCGATCCGCCCGACGGCGAGTAGATCGCGGTGTTGACGCCGATGACATTGCCGTTGGTGTCGAAGGCCGGACCGCCGGAATTGCCCTTGTTGATCGGGGCATCGATCTGGATGTAGTCGTCATAGGGACCGGCGCCGATGTCGCGACCGCGCGCGGAAACGATGCCGGCCGTCACCGTGCCGCCGAGACCGAAGGGGTTGCCGACCGCGACCACCCAATCGCCGACGCGCGGCGGCTGATCGGCGAACTTCACATAGTTGAAGTCCTTGCCCTTGCCGTCGACCTTGATCAGCGCGAGATCGGTCTTCTTGTCGGTGCCGATGACCTTGGCGGTATAGATCGTGCCGTCATCGGTCGTGACCTGCACCGACTCGGCGTGGTCGACCACATGGTTGTTGGTGACGGCGTAGCCGTCCGGCGAGATGAAGAAGCCGGAGCCTTCCCCGGTGATGATCTCGTGGCGCTGCGGCATGGAGCCCGGGCCGCGGAAACCGAATTGCTGCGAGAACTGGTCGAACGGCGAACCGGATTGATCCCCGTCCATGCCGCCGTGGCGCTCGGACACCGCGGTGTTGTCGCTGTCGCCATCGATCTTGACGCGGACCGAGATCACCGCCGGCTTGACCTTGGCGACGAGATCGGCGAACCCTGCGGGGGTCTGCATGTTTTCGGCGGCGTGCGCCGACGCGGTCCACGCCGGCAGATTGAACGGCCGGTAACCGCCGGGTCCTGCGACCAGAACGGCGATGCCGAGAGCGGCGGCGGAAGCCATTAGCGTGAGCCGCCGCGGCTTGAGGATTTTCGCGCGAGGCGGGGTATTCGGTAGATCATTCATGACGACGTCTCCAGTGTTGGGTCAGTGAAGCAGCTGAGAAGCGGCTCGAACCAACATGGGGCATGCACATTACGGGCTCCTGTGCGGCCGATTAATCTATCGCAAGAATTGTGCGACGAAGCACCGCAGCCGCGGCGGCTCGGCAAGCGAACAGTCGCGCGGTTGAAGATGAAGAATCTTTAACGAAACATTTTGCGGCGGCGCCGTTTTCTTCCGCTGGGGGCGGCCCACTGCAGGAGAACCGCCATGAAGCTTCGTCTCATCGCCATCGCCACCGCCGCTGCGCTCGCCTCCGGGCTCGGCGCGGCGTCCGCGGCCGACCACCAGGCCATGTCAAAAACCACCACCCCGGCAACCATGCAGCCGAAGGACAGCCTCAGCCTGACCCGCCAGCAGCAACGAACCGCGTTCCGCGACATCAGCCGTGAGGCCTCCAGCCAATCCGCGCCGTCCAGCTTCAGCGCTTCCGTTGGCGCCACGATTCCCGGTGACATCAACATTCAGCCGGTGCCCGCCAAACTGGCGGCGCGGGTGTCCTCGCTGAAACCATATGACTACGCACTGCTTCCGGACCATCTGCTGATCGTCAACCCGAATGACAAGAAGGTCGTCGAAGTGATCAACCGCCGGGCTTGATCGCTTGGGCAACCGATTGGCGGCGGCGAGGCAAGCTCCGCCGCCGATCGGGCAACAATTAGAACCGAGGAGGCATCCATGAAATGGCGCCGCGAGTCCGCGCTCGATCTCTACTCCGTGACATTCGGTCTCGTCCTGCTGGTGTCGCCGTGGCTATTTGCCTACGTCAACGAGGGGGCCCGCATCGACCTTTGGGCCAGTGGCGCCGCGGTCACGGCCGTCTCGGTCGCCGCCGTGGTTGCATTCTCGAACTGGGAGGAATGGCTTAATCTTTTTGTCGGTATCTGGCTGACGCTGTCGCCGTGGCTGCTGGGGTTTGCCCACACCAAGCCGATGCACCTCTGCATCGGGCTCGGCGCGTTGGTGACTTTCATGTCGGCGTTGGAACTGTGGCTGGTCAACTATGAGCCCGACGCGGATTCCGCCTCGTCCCGCTAGCCGCGCAGGACGCGGAACAACTCAACAAAAGTCTGAGCGGGGGCTTGAAACGATCTGGCTCGTCGGGAGTTAGGCCGGCGCAATTCCGCGATGGCGAAGGCTCGCTGCAGGTCATAATGAATTCAGCGATCGTCTGGCTTGTCGACTTCTGCGCCCGTCACCGCCGGGCGGTGATCCTTGCCGGCACGCTCCTGATGCTGGCAGCCGCCGCGTTCGATATCGCACGCTTCTCCGTCAACACCGATGTCGAAGGGTTGATCTCGGAAAATCTGCCCTGGCACCAGCGTCAATTGGAGCTGGCCCGGGAATTTCCCCAAAACGGCATTTCCGTCGTTGTCAAGGCTCCGACCGCCGAAAACGCCGAGCAGGCCACCAACCAGCTGGCGCTGGCGCTGGCCAAGGATCCCAAATTGTTTCGCAAGGTCGGGCAACCCGACAGCGGTGCGTTCTTCGAACGCAACGGCCTGCTGTTCGCCTCGCTGGCCGACGTCAGGAAAACCGCTGGTGGCCTGACCAAGGCAGAGCCGCTGATAGGCACCCTTGCGCGTGACCCGAGCTTGCGCGGCGTGATGCAGGCGCTGTCGCTGGCCGCAGAGGGCGCGCAGGCCGGACAGACCAGCCTGGACCAGCTGCAATGGCCGCTGTCGCTGGCGGATCGTACGCTGAGCGACGTACTGGCCGGAAGGCCTGCGACATTTTCCTGGCAGGAACTGCTGCAGGGCCATCCCTTGCCCGCCGACCAGTTGCGGCATTTCATCGAAGTCCAGCCGGCGCTGAACTTTGCGGCCCTGCAGCCCGGACGTCAGGCGGCGCAGGGGATTCATCGCGTCGCGGCCGGATTGGATCTGCAAGGCAAGCTTGGCGCCACCGTCGCCCTGACAGGCCAGGTTCCGATGAACGACGACCAGTTCTCGGTGATCCGCAACAGCGCGCTGCGCGATACCTTGACCGCGGTGCTCGGCGTCCTGGTCATTCTCTGGCTGGCGCTTCGTTCCTGGAAGATCATGGCCGCGGTGTTCTTCAGCCTGATGGTCGGGCTTGCGGCAACGGCGGCGCTCGGCCTTGCCCTGGTCGGCTCCTTCAACCTGATCTCGATCGCCTTCTTTGTGCTGTTCGTCGGCCTCGGGGTCGACTTCGGCATTCAGTTCAGCGTGCGCTATCGCACTGAGCGCCATGAGCATCCCGATCTGCGGCAGGCGCTGCGCTCGGCGGCGGCCAAGGTGGGCAATCCGCTGGCCCTGGCGGCGGGAGCGACGGCGGTGGGATTTCTGGCGTTTCTGCCCACCAGCTATCGCGGCCTTTCGGAACTTGGGCTGATCGCCGGCTGCGGCATGCTGATCGCATTCCTCTGCAGCATCACGCTGGTGCCGGCGATGCTGGCAGAGCTCAATCCGGCAGGCGAGCCCGCCGGCGTCGGCTTCAGGGGCCTGGCACCGCTGGACGATTTCCTGCAGCGGCATCGCATCGCCGTCATCGCCGGCACCTTTCTGGTGGTGCTGGCCGGCACGCCGCTGCTGTTGCATCTGCCGTTCGACTTCAACCCGGTGGACCTGCAGAGTCCGAACTCGCCTTCGGTCGTGACCTATCGTCAATTGCAGAACGATCCGGAAACCAGCGGCAACGATGCCGAGGTGCTGGCGCCGTCGCTCGGCCAGGCCGGTGCTACCGCCCGGCGGCTTGCGGCGCTTCCCGAGGTGGCGCGGACATTGACGCTGAACAGCTTCATTCCGGCCGACCAGGACGAGAAAATCGCGGCCTTGAAGGCAGCCTCGCGAGGCCTTGGCAGCGCGCTGCGACCGGCAAGGGAGCAGTCGGCGCCGAACGACCAGGAGGTCGTCGCCGCGATCCGGAACACCGCCGAACAGCTCTCGAAGGCCGCCGGCCAGGCAACCGGCCCCGGCGCCGACGGCGCCCGTCGGGTCGCCGCCCTGCTGCGGCAGCTCGCCAGTGCCGATGCCGGCGTCCGCGCCCGCGCCGAAGCCGCGATCGTGCCGCCGCTCGTCAGCGATCTCGAACAGCTGCGCGAGAGCCTTGCGCCCGAGGTGGTGACGACCTCGACCCTGCCAGCAAATCTGGTGCGCGATTGGATCCTGCCGGACGGGCGGGCCCGCGTCGAGGCGCTGCCCAGGGGCGACGCCAACAACACCGATGTGCTGCGGCGGTTCGCGACCGCGGTTCTCGGCGCCGAGCCGTCGGCCAGCGGACCTGCGATCACCTATTATGAATCCGGCAAGACGGTCACGGCGGCCTTTATCGAAGCCGGTCTGCTGGCCCTGGTCGCGATCGCGGTTCTGCTGCTGATCGCGCTGCGACGGGTGACCGACGTGCTGCTGACGCTGATCCCGCTGCTGCTCGCAGGTGTCGTCACGCTGGAGCTTTGCGTGCTGGACGGCCTGGCGTTGAATTTCGCCAACATCATCGCGCTGCCGCTGCTGCTCGGCGTCGGGGTCGCGTTCAAGATCTACTACGTCATGGCGTGGCGTGCCGGCCAGACCGGCCTGTTGCAATCGACGCTGACCCGGGCGGTGGTATTCAGCGCCATGACCAACGCCGTGGCGTTCGGCAGCATGTGGGCGTCGAGCTATCCCGGCATGTCGAGCATGGGCAAGCTGATGGCGCTGGCGCTGCTGTGCACGATGGCCGCCGCGGTACTGTTCCAGCCGGTGCTGATGGGACGTCCGCGGCAGAAGGATGCGGTCCCGCAGCCGGCCTCGCCGCAGCTTCGCCGCGAGGCCGCGGAATAGGTTTACGGATCGCGGCCGATGTGGCCGTCCCACGACAGATTCGAAAGCGTGCAAAGGCGTCCTTACGCCGTGCCAGCATTGCAAACAATGGTGGGCAAGCCACCATGCGCGTCTTCGACGCGCCAGTGGCCTTTGAAGCATGGTTCGCGTCATCACAGGGCGGATTCGCAGCCAAGTTCGTCTTTGCGAGCATCCATGCGGCAACCGAGCCGGACGATGACGGCTGGGAAATCGTCGCTGCCCCGCCGCGGGGCTCACGGGTGCAGGTTGGCGTCGTCCGAACAGTCGCCGGGCTTGCCGCCCTCGCGGATGCAGGCGCGAAACAGCCAGGGCTCGACATAGCTGCCTTCCCAGATGCCGCGCCCGGCATGCTCGGCATCGCGTTGGGCGCTGTCGTATCTTCCCTTGGAATATTGCGGCCAGTCGAGCGCCAAGCCGTTGCGCACCAGCCAGTCGGCGATATCGACGCCGTCGACCGTGCAGACCGCAAAGGTCTGGCCATATTGATCGAGGCTGACCGGCGCGCAATCGATCGGCCGCTTGTCGAGGAACGAAGCCAGGCCCTTAGCCGCCCTTGTGCCGCAGGGATACTGAATGCTGTCCTCGCCGCGGCACAGCTGGTTGCTCTCGGGCGCATCGATCCCCCATAGCCGGATCCGGGTGCCTCCGATGTCCAGGGTGTCGCCGTCGATGATGCCGGCTCGCCCGGCCAGATTGTCCGCCAACGCTGGCGCGGCGCAAAGCCACGCCGCTGCCAACAGCCATCGCCCCAACCTGAATCCCGGGAATCTCATCGTCACCTCTTGATGCACTCCCTGTTTCTATAGCACCGCTTGCGATCCGGTCTCGCGCCGCGGGCCCTGGCCAAAGCGGCATCGGGGAAGGCTGGTTCGACTGACTTGGCCATACGGACAAAATGAGAACATAGGCAGGATCGGTCAAGCCGTGCTATGGGCAGACCATGCAAAATCAAGAAAAGCCGGACCGTCCCAAGCAGTTGGAGGTCAAGCGCCGCAGGCCGCTGCTGAGCCGCCCGCGCATCGTCATGAGCCTGCTGCTGATCGTCGCGATTCCGATCTTCATCGTGCTCGCGAACAAGGCGGTACGCGAAAACGCCGTGGCGATTCGGCAGGGGTTCGGTCAATAATGGGTTGCGATCTGCAACCATAGCCGCAGCCGCTCGAACGCCAACTAGCCCCCGGCCTCGTATGGCGCGTGAGCCAAGTTGCCATCGCCGCCGTCACGATGGGTCGGAAGCGCTAGCGCCTCGCGCGAAAGCTCAGTCGAACCGCTCGGCGAGCTGCCGAAGCTTCTCCAGTCGCTCCGGCCCGCAGCCCGGCGCGGGAGGCCCGGGCCGGTAGGTGACCGATTCAAGCCTGCCGGTGAATGCGAACGTCCCCTCAGACGCAAAACGCTCCCAGCACACCGGCGATCGGCGGTCGACACCGACGTCTATTCCCTGGAACAGCGCCTGGCCGATCAACATGGCCAGCCCCCGCGTCTCGCAGCACAACTCTCCGTTGACCGATATCGCGACATCCAGTTCGGTGGCCGATGTGGCGATTGCGGAAACAACGATCCGTTGTCGGCCGGCCGCGATCATCCCGCCATTGACATCGGTGGGCACACCGTAGCCGTTGTGCAAGTAGTGCACTTCGTCATTGTCGATATAGATGCTGTAGCCGCCGCCCTGTTGACCGTGGGCGACCAGCGTGCCCCGATCGCTAGGCCTGAACTCCAGATCGATTTCGATATCAAAACAGCGTTGATCCACCAGTTTTAGCGACCGGTATCGCGCCAGCGTGGGAGTGCCTGGAACCAGCCGGACCGGCGCTTCGAACCGCAGCTCGGATTCGGGGCGCTGGAATTTTCTAATTCCGGTGCCTTCGTCGAGCGGAAATACCTGATTGTCCCAGGCCGCCGTTTCCCATGCACGCGCCAGCCGGTGCACACGATCGGGCTCCGCCCGCGCCAGATCCGTCGTCTGGGTGGGGTCGGCCTCCACATGGTAGAGTTCGAATTCGTCGTCGGTGAAGCCTGTCATCGGCGTATGACGGCTGACGATCTCCCAGCCGGCTTCGTAATAGCCGCGATGGCCCGACAGCTCGTAATATTGGGCGATGTGCGCATGCGCCGCCTCCTTGTGCATCACGGTGGGCCTGAAGCTGTGGCCGGAAAGCGCACGGACCGGGTTGCCGCGGCGAGCAGGCATATCCTCGATCCCCAGCAGGTCCAGCAATGTCGGATACAGGTCGGTGACATGCACGTATTGCGATCTGTTCTGGCCGGCCACGTCGCCCAGCCGCGCAGGCCAGGACATCACCATCGGCACCCGGTGGCCGCCGGCGTGGGTATTGCCCTTGTAGAGACGGAAGGGCGTGTTGGAGGCCATCGCCCAGCCCCTTGGGTAATGCGGCATGCTGGTCGGGCCGCCGATCGCTTCCAGCGCCGCCAGGTCCCTGTCGATCGAGTCGGTCGTGTTCTTGTCGTAGAACATGCGCAGCGCATCGAAATATTGCGTCGTGCCGAACACCTGCCCTTCACGCGAGGCGCCATTGTCCGAGGTCAGGATCACCAGGGTGTTGTCCCACTGGCCGAGATCCTCGAAGGTTTGCCGAATCCGCCCGACGCTGTCGTCGATCGTCCCGATCATGGCCGCATAGACTTCCATATAGCGGGCAAACAGTCGCTTTTCGTCTGCCGTGAGTTCGTCCCACGCCTTTACATCGTCGCCGGGCTCGCTGTTTCTCGGCGGAAGCCGGGTGTCGGCCGCAACAATGCCGAGCTCGATCTGCCTTTGGAATCGCGTGGCGCGGATCGCGTCCCAGCCTTGCTGATAGCTACCGCGGTGGCGTTCGATGTCCTCGGCCTTGGCATGCAGCGGCGCATGCACGGCGGGGTGCGCGAAATAAAGAAATACCGGCTTCGATGCGTCGGAGGCTTTCGCCGAGCGGATCATCGAGACCGCGCGCTCGGTCAAATCATCGGTCAGATAATAGCCGTCCGGATAGCAATCGGGCGCTACTTCCGAATTGTCGACCATCAGAGTGGGAGGATGATGGTAATTGGAGAAAGCCTCGAGGAAGCCGAAGAATCGATCGAATCCGCGCTGCACCGGCCAGGAAGCGCGCGACGCGGTCTCGGTATGGTCGGAATCTTTGCACAGATGCCACTTGCCGACCATGTAGGTGGCATAACCCCGGGCCTGCAGCGTTTCAGGAATGGTCGTGACATCCTCGGGCAGTTCCATCGCATAGCCGGGAAAGCCGGGATCGGCGTGCGCCACCCAGCCAACTCCGGCCGCATGCGAGTTGCGGCCGGTGAGAAGTGCCGCCCGTGTCGGCGAGCACATCGGCATGACATGAAAATTGGTGTAGCGCAGCCCCTCGGCCGCCAGGCGATCGATGTTCGGCGTTGCGATCTCGGAGCCGAAACATCCAAAATCCGAATAGCCAACGTCGTCGCACAGAATGACGACGATGTTGGGAGCGTCTGCGGGCGCCTCCGGACGGCGAGGCCAGTCCGGCCTCGATTGCACCATGGTGCGACCGATCTTGCCGGCGAAATTGCGATAGGCATGGGTTTCCGCGCTGATGTCCCCGGGAATGCCGCGTTGATCCTTTTCCGGCGCATCGCCCGGTGAGTTCGCCAAAGGCAAACCGGAATTGTCGTTGGTCTTTTCCACCGTATTCCTCCTGAAACCGCTGCCTGGAAGACCTGACGCCGGGGCGGCGGCACAGCCCCGCTCCGCCACAGCGTTGGCGGCGGGACGGTCAGTTTTGCTTGCTGTCTTCGATCGTCACGATGTCGCCGAACGGCTCCCAACTGGTGCCGTTGAAGCGCGCCATTCGCGCCTGCCGCCATGGCGTCCGGTCGCTCGGCGTGGTGCTCAGCGCAATACCGTCGAGGAACAATGTCGGGTGAAATCCCTTCAGGTTGGTGGCCTGCCTGATGAGGTTATCCCGGGTCAGGTCATCGCCGCAATTCTTCAGGATCTCGACCATGGTCTGGGCCCAGGAGTAGCCGGTGGCGGACAGGAAGATGTCTCCGGCTTCCCCGGGCGCCCATTGCTTCATGAAGGCCAGGAAATCCTTCATGCTCTGATCGTCCGCCCACAGCGGATCGTTTGGCACTTTCTGCCAGAGCGACGCCAGCAGACCGGTCGAAGCTTCCAGACCGGCAGGCTTCAGCGTGGCGTCGGTCTGGCTCGATGCCGTAATGACGATCTGCAGCGGCTTCCAGTTGATCTCATGGGCCTTGCGAATGGCCTGGGCCGTGAACTTGGGGGTGGACGCGTAGAATATCGTGTCGGCGCCGGAATCGGCCAGCCTCACCAATTCGGACTCGATTGTCGGGTAGGTGATGTCGTAATTGGCTTCCGCAACAATCATCGATGCCTTGTCACCGAGCCCGTCCTTGAAGGCATTGAGGTAGCCTTTGCCATAATCATCGTTCTGATAGAGCACAGCGATCTTGGCTGCCGGCTTCGCCTGCAGAACATAGTGGGCGTAGATCTCGCCTTCGATGGTTTGCGACGCGTAGAAGGTGGTGGTCCATGGCAGGCGCTCCGGGTCGTTCAACTTCGGTGAGCCGGACATTGCGAGAAGTTGCGGCACTTTCTTGCTGTTCAGATACTTCGCGACCGTCATATTGGCCGGCGTGCCAAGCGTACCGGCAATGGCCAGCACCTCATCGCCTTCGACGAGCTTGCGGGTCTGTTCCATCGTCTTGGGCGGACTGTAGGCATCGTCGAGCGAGATCAGGTTGATCTTGCGGCCGTTGACGCCGCCGGCGGCGTTGATCATGCTGAAATAGTTGAGGATTGCCCGGGACGCCGCCGCAAATGACGATGCGGGGCCGCTGTAAGGCGTGGTCTGGCCAAGCTTGATTTCCGTGTCGCTGACGCCCGGCCCATATTTCTTCTCGGCCAAGGCCGGACTGGCCGCCACCAGCAGCAGCGCGCATAGCGTCAATCGTCGTAGACCCCGGCGAACGGTTATTGCGGCTGCTACGCGCGTTGCCCGGCAGCCGAATGTCAATGTCCCGATCATGGTTTCTCCTGGAGTGGGGCGAGTTGTTCTCGCGCTTGCTTCTGATCCGATCGGTCCATGATTTCGTCCGCATGGCGACCGCTAGCCAGCAGACCGGCCATCGCGCGCATCGGCCGGTCGATGTGCTCGAAGAACGCCTTGTAGCCTCCGCATAAATAGTTCAGGCCGGGTTCCCCGTCAGGGGCCAGAGTAAAGCGGTTGCGCGGGCACTCGCCATAACAGGCAAACAGCACTTCGCATTCGCGACAATGCCTAGGCAATTTGTCGAACTTGTCCTGGCCAAATTTGCGCTGCCGCGGCGTGACCACCAGTTCGGCCATCGGCTTGTCCCTGATGTTGCCGAGCAAGAAATCCGGTTCCACATAGTGATCGCAGGAATAGAGGTCGCCGTTATGCTCCAGCGCCAGCGCGTTACCGCAGGTGGGCGAGAAGATGCAAAGGCTCGGTTGCCCGATCCAGTTGCCCAGCGCGGCGTCGAACGACTGCACGAAAATCCTGCCGACGTCGCGCCGCACCCATTCGTCGAAAATTTCGATGAGAAAGCCCCCGTATTGCTCCGGCCGCACCGAGCGTTCGGTCACCAGGTTTCCCTGCTGGAGGTATAACGGCCGCTCGCCGCCTGGCCGCTCGCTCCAGCCCTGATTGGCCTGGGCGATATTCTGCTCGGTGGCACGCTCGACAATGGGAATGAACTGCAGGTAGCGGGCCTGCATGGTGTCCCTGAAGAAGCGATACACTTGCAGACCGTGATCGCCATTCGCCGCGTTGACCGTGCAAAGAATGTTGGTTTCGACCTGGTGGCGGCGAAGACATTGCCACGCGCGCATCACCTGATCGAAGGTGCCGCGGCCCCCTTTCGACACCCGGTAGGCATCGTGCATGGCTTTCGGCCCGTCGATGCTGAGGCCGACCAGGAAATTGTGCTGCCTGAAGAAGCAGGCCCAATCGTCGTCCAGCAGGATGCCGTTGGTCTGGATGGTGTGCAGAATCTTCTGGCCGGGTTTTTGGTATTTTGCCGTCAGCGCCGTCGCACGATTGAAGAAATCCAGCCCCATCAGGGTCGGCTCGCCGCCCTGCCAGGCCACATTGACTTCGTCCGCCGGTTGCGCCGCCAGCAGTTGCTCGATGTAGGCATCGAGGACATCGTCCGGCATCCGCAGACTGCCGCCGCCATAGAGCGCGTCCTTGCTGAGAAAGAAGCAATATTTGCAGTCCAGGTTGCAGGCTGCCCCTGTCGGCTTCGCCAACAAGTGAAACGCCGACGGCTTTCGCATCCAGTTCTCCGGGCCACACATGGCACCTCTACGGGCCACCATTGCAATGGTTCTACCATTGCAATATAGACGGCGCAAGGCCGCTTAACTTCACGGACCCGCAAGGAGGAGAAGCGCCATGAGCGTTTCAAGAAGCCGCGTCGGTTTTGACTACATCGTGATCGGCGCCGGTGCCGCCGGCTGCGTGCTGGCGAACCGGCTTTCGGCCGACCCCGCCGCGCAGGTGGCGCTGATCGAGGCTGGGCCATCGGACCTGGGCTTTCCGGTGAACCTGAAGACGACGCTGCCGATCGGCAACATCTTCCTGCTGCCCCACGCCCGCTACAACTGGCAGCACGCCTACAGCGGGGGCCCCGAGATCAACGGGCGCCAGATCCCCTGCCCGCGGGGCAAGCTGTTCGGAGGCTGCACGTCGGTCAACGGCACCGTCTACATACGGGGACACCGAAGCGATTACGACGAGTGGGCCGCGCTGGGAAACGATGGCTGGGGCTACCAGGAAGTGCTGGCCGCCTACAAGCGACATGAACGTCGCGCCAGCGAGCGGTCCACCTTTCACGGTTGCGGCGGCGAGCTCGATGTCCAAAAGCCCGGCGAGAGCAATCCGCTGGCGCATGCGCTGGTCGATGCGGCAGTCGAGGCCGGCCATCACCGCAGCAACGATTTCAACGGCGAACGTCAGGACGGCTTCGGGATCTTCGAGCTGAACCAGCGGAACGGCGTTCGGCTGAGCAGCTCCCGTGCATTTCTGCACCCGGTTCTCAATCGCCCCAATTTGAAGGTGTTCGCCGACACCCTCGTCGAGCGCATCAATCTTCGCCGAACGCGTGCCACAGGCGTCACCATACGCCATGACGCCGGGCGGCACGAGCTCACGGCGTCAACCGAAATCATCCTTGCGGCCGGCACCGTCAACTCGCCACAGCTGCTGATGCTTTCGGGCATCGGCCCCACAGACGTCCTGCGTCGCTGCGGCATCCCGGTCATCAACGAGTTGTCGGGGGTGGGCGCGAATTTACAGGACCATCCGACCGTATCGGTCGCGATGACCAATCCCGGCGCGGAATCCTATGCCCTGTCCTGGCGGACGGCGCCGCGGGTGGCGCTGGCGCCGCTGCGGTATCTGCTGGCGCGCCAGGGCATGCTGAGTTCCAATGCGGCCGAAGCCGGCGGCTTCCTCTACAGCCGTCCTGAATTGGAGCGACCCGATCTGCAGATGACGTTCATGGTCGGCATGAAGGATAATCCCCGCACGCTGCCGCGCCGCCATGGTTTCGTGCTGCACGTTGCGGTGCTTCGGCCGAGCACGCGAGGACGGCTTGAACTCAGCTCCGACGATCCCACGTCGCGGCCGCTGATGCGGCCTCACTTCCTGGAAGACCGCGCCGATGTCGCGACCCTGCGCTTTGGGCTGCGGGAGGCGCGGCGCATCATCGCGATGCCGGCGCTGGCGCGCTATGCGGGAACCGAACTCAGTCCGGGCCCCTCGGTGGCGAGCGACGATCAGCTCGAGGCCTTTATCCGCGCCAATGTTGCCACCACCTACCATCCGGTGGGCACCTGCAAGATGGGGCCGCGGCACGATCCGATGGCCGTCGTCGATTCCCGCCTTCGCGTCTACGGCGTCGAAGGCCTGCGGATAGCCGACGCCTCGATCATGCCCAATATCATCGGCGGCAATACCAGCGCCGCGTCGATGATGATCGGCGAGCGTGCCGCGGGGTTCATCCAGCACGACGTCAAGGCGACGGCCGCAAGGCTGCGCAGCGTATATTCATAGTCACCGAGCTCGTCGCGCATGATTGGAGACTGGCGGCTTTGGTGCTTCAATCACCAACTTGCGGCAAGTCGCCGGCCCGCCTCAGTCCCCTTCAAGGAATCGCGATGGTGAGTCCCGTGGTTATCCCGATCGATTGCTCATGGCCCCTGTTGAACGAGTAGCTATAGGTGGGCTCGACGAACCAACCAAATTTGCGGTCTGCGGAAGGCCAAATCATCCATTCGAGGGCGAACTCGCTCGCAATCTGCGTCCCGCCGCCCGCAGTTGCATAACTCAACTGCGGACCCGCGCCGATCATGAACTCGACATGCTCGTCGATTGTGAACGGCTTCTTGAAGAGAAGATCCGCCTCCCACTCGGTCTGGCCCGGGCGGAATAATGCTGAGATACCCGTCTCGATTTCAAGCCAGTCCTTGATGACCGGAAACTCGACGGAGGCCGATGGCCCAATGCTGTAGGTACCCTCTTTGAAACTGCGCTCGGTGGCGGCTCCTAATTCAACAACTGCGAATGGCTCCTTTTCCTGTGCCCGCAGTTGTGCCATCGGGCAGAAAACGAAGGCGGTGATGATAACAAATCTCACGCCATGGATCATGGGCGGATTTATCGGCGCAAGCTTGCTGCAGGGCAACTGGAAATGTCTAAATTGGCACATAACGGCGTTTCGCGGCTTTGCAACAATACGTATTGCCATCTGGGCATGGCGGGGTCTGGCAAGCCGTCCGACCAGCGAACTCAAGGCTTCACGGCCCTGTCGGTACCGCCGGTCTGCGAGAACAGGACACGGGATTATTCCAGGACGGGTCTGTGATAGGCTGGGATCAGATTCGGCAGCCGGAAACCTGATGTTGGACACCCCCGTGAAAATTGGGCGACCGCGCCACTCTGTTGCAGCCTCCCATCGGAGGTTGCAGTAGTGATCCGGACACCGGGTCGAAGACGGACGGGCTCGCCCGCATCCGGTGGAAAAGCCCAACCGATCGCTCGACAAAAGGCGGGATTCCGCCCCGTACAGGTTGCCCGCGCCTTCGAGGATATTGCCGGACAGATTCGGGAAGAATTGCTGCAGGGACGCCTGCGTGCGGGGGACCGTTTTCCGCCGGAACGCGAGCTTGCGGTGCAGTTCGGCGTGTCGCGAAACACGCTTCGTGAGGCGCTGCGCTCGCTTGAAATCGCCGGGCTGATCACCTTGCGCAAGGGCGCTCTCGGCGGCGCCTTCGTCAATGACAGCAATGGCGACACGGTCGTCACCGGCATTCGCGACATGTTCTCGCTCGGCGCAGTTACAACCGAACAGATCACGGAAGCCCGAATCTGGATCGAGTCTGCGATCGTTCGAGCTGCCTGCTCGCGGCACACCGCGGCCGACCTCAATAGGCTCCACGAGAATCTCGATTCCGCCGCGGAAGCGACCCGTCGCAAGGACTTCTTCGGTCGGGCCGAGGCGCATCTCGAATTTCACATGATTCTGGCGCGGGCCACCCGCAATCCGATCATGGAAACCATGATGGAAGCCCTGATCGGGGTGGTGCGTCAGTTCATCCATACCATCGGTTCGCAGGAGATCAGCGAGTACATACTGCCGTCGCGCCGCCGTTTCCTGCGTTTTTTCGAGATGCGCGACCAGGACGCCGCCGTCAAGGAAATGGAGCGGCATTTGAAACGGGTGAACCGCAACTATCTTGCACGGCTTGGCGAGCGCGGAAACTCGCGCGCCGAGTGACATGCCCTGCTGGCCCGGGAAATCCGCCCGCAGCCATGAAAACGCCGTTGACCGGGATGCGGCCGTTGTCCAACATCACTGCGCCTTGGTTGCGCTTTGCCACCGCCACCGCAGCCGGTCGAACGCCAGATAGACAACCGGCGTCGTATAGAGCGTGAGCAGCTGGCTCATCAACAGGCCGCCGACGATCGCGATGCCGAGCGGCCGGCGCAGTTCGAATCCCACGCCGGTTCCCAGCGCCAGCGGCAACGCCCCCAGGATCGCCGCCATCGTCGTCATCACGATGGGACGGAAGCGCAATATGCAGGCCTCGAAGATCGCGTCCTCGGCGCTCTTGCCGCCCTGGCGCTGCGCCTGCAATGCGAAGTCGATCATCATGATGGCGTTCTTCTTGACGATCCCGATCAAGAGCACGATGCCGATGATGGAGACGATGTTGAGGTCCTCGCCGAAAAGCATCAAGGCGAGCATCGCGCCGACGCTGGCCGACGGCAGCGTGGAGATGATGGTCAGGGGATGCACCAGGCTTTCGTATAAAATCCCGAGCACGATGTACACCGCCAGCAGCGCCGTCAGGATCAGCAACGGCTCGGTGCCCAGCGATTGCTGGTAGGCCAGCAGCGTTCCGGCAAAAAAACCTTGCAGCGATGCAGGCGCCCCCAGCCGCGCCTGCATCCGGTTGATGGTCGCGGTGGCATCGCTCAACGACATCGACGGCGCGAGATTGAAGGACACCGTGACGGAGGGAAACAGGCTGGTATGGTTGATCGCCAGCGGGATCGTGCCGGCCTGGTTCCCGGCCACCGCCAGCAGCGGAATGTGACTGCTGCCTGACGTATTGAAGTAGATGTCCTTCAGCCCTTCCGGGCTTTGCCCATAATGCGGAGCCACCTCCAGCACCACGTAATACTGATTGAGCTGGGTGTAGATGATGGATACTTCCGACTGCCCGAAGGCGCTGTACAATTCCGTATCCAGCGCCTGCACCGTCAGTCCGAGCCTGGCCGCGGCGACGCGATCGTAGTCCAATTGCTCGACCAGGCCGCCATTCTGCTGGTCGGAGCTGACATCCTGCAGGCCGGGCAGCCGCTTCATCTCGCCCAGCAAGACCGGCCCCCATTTGGTCAGGTCCGCCATGGTGTCGGCCTGGATGGTGTACTGGTACAAGGCATTGCTGGAGCGGCCGCCGATGCGCAGGTCCTGCACCAGTTGCAGGAAGGTGGAGGCGACCGGCAGGCGGTTCAACCGGGCGCGCAGCCGGGCGATGATCGCGGCCGCACTGACGTTGCGCTCCGCCGCCGGCTTGAGCGCGACATAGAGCGAGCCGGTATTGGTCGCGCCACGGGTGCCGGTGAACGCGATTACATTGGCGACCGCCGGATCGTTCTTGATCACGCCGACGATCTGCCGGATCGAATCGTCCATCGCCGGGAACGATGATTCCTGCGGTCCCTGCACGGCGCCGGCCAGCGCTCCGGTATCCTCGACCGGGAAAAAGCCCTTCGGTATCTCGACGATCAGCACGCCGTTGAGCGCGATGGTGAGCAGCAGCACGATCAGGACGGGGATCGGACGGGCCAGCACCCAGGTCAGGCTGCCGCGATACCACGATAGCACCCGGTCGAAAATCCGTTCACAGGCCAGATAGAGCCGGCCATGGCTTTCGCCGCGCTCGTTCTTCAACAGATAGGCGCACATCATCGGCGTGGTGGTCAGCGAGACGATCATCGAGACAAGAATGGCGGCCGAGAGGGTCACGGCAAATTCGCGGAACAGGCGTCCGACGATGCCTCCCATCAGCAACAGCGGGATAAAGACGGCGATCAGCGAGATGCTGATGGTGAACACGGTAAAACCGACTTCGCCGGCGCCCTTCAGCGCCGCGGCGAATGGCGTCATGCCGTCTTCCATGTTGCGCACGATATCTTCCATCACGACGATGGCGTCGTCGACGACGAAACCCGTCGAAATGGTCATGGCCATCAGCGACAGGTTGTCGAGGCTGTATCCGAACAGGTACATCACGCCGAGCGTGCCGAGCAGTGAGACCGGCACGGCGACGCCCGGGATCAAGGTGGCCCGGCCGTTGCGCAGGAATACGAAGACCACGACGATGACCAGGCCGATCGACATCAGCAGCGTCCGCTCGACGTCGCCGACCGAGGCGCGGATGGTAGTGGTGCGATCGAGCACGATGGTGGTATCGATGCCGAGTGGAATCGATGCGTTGATGAACGGCAGTTGCGCGCGAATCCGGTTTACCGTGCCGATGATGTTGGCGCCGGGCTGCCGGAAGATGATGATCGTCACCGCGCGCTTGCCGTTCAGATAGCCGGTGGCGCGCACATCCTGCACGGAGTCCGTCACTACGGCCACGTCGGCCACGCGAACCGCCGCGCCATGGCTGAACCCGACAATCAGCGGCTTGTAGTCGTCGGCACGCGAGATCTGGTCGTTGGCGAGAATATCCGCTGACACGGTGCCGTCCGAGATCTGGCCCTTGGCGAGGTCGGCATTCTGCAGGCTGAGAACGGACTGCAGGTTGGCCAGGGTCAGTCCGTAGCTCGCCAGCTGGGCCGGATTTGCGTCCACACGCACCGACGGCAGCGCGCCGCCTCCGGGGATGACCTGGCCGACGCCCTGGATCTGCGACAGTTTCTGCTGGATGACGGTGGAGGCTTCGTCATAGAGCTTGTCGGGGCCGTATTTGTCCGAGGTCAGGCCGAGGATCATGATCGGCGCGTCGGCGGGGTTGACCTTGCGATAGGTCGGATTGGCCGGTAGGTTGCTCGGCAAGTAGGTTCGCGCCGCGTTGATCGCCGCCTCGACGTCGCGCGCCGCGCCGTCGATATCGCGGCTGAGGTCGAACTGAATGGTGATCGACGTGCTGCCGAGCGTGCTGGCGGAGGTCATCTCCGTGACATCGGCGATATGACCGAGCTGTCGCTCCAGCGGGGTGGCAATCGACGACGCCATGATGTCGGCGCTGGCGCCCGGGAAGCTGGCGCTGACCGAGATGGTGGGAAAATCGACCTCCGGCAGCGGCGCCACCGGCAGCACGTCGAACGCCATCGCACCAGCCAGGGCAATCGCCAGCGTCAGCAGCGTGGTGGCCACCGGACGCTGAATGAATGGCGCGGAAATGTTCATGCCGGGCCTACGATTTCGGCGCTACCGGCCTGGCGGATTTGGGCGCGAAGCGCCGGACCAGATTGTCGAAAAAGATGTAGATTACGGGCGTGGTGTAAAGCGTCAGCACCTGGCTCACCAGCAATCCTCCGACCATCGCGATGCCGAGCGGCCGGCGCAGCTCGGAGCCGGAGCCGGTTCCGAGCGCGAGCGGCAGGCCGGCGAGCAACGCCGCCATGGTCGTCATCATGATTGGACGGAAGCGCAGCAGGCAGGCATCGTAGATCGCCTCCGTTGCGTTCTTGCCCTCGAGCCGCTCGCCCTGCAGCGCGAAGTCGACCATCATGATGCCGTTCTTTTTCACGATCCCGATCAGCAGGATCAGGCCGATGATCGCGACCATGCTGAGATCCTGGTGAAATAGCAGCAAGGCGAGGAAAGCGCCGACGCTCGCCGACGGCAGCGTCGACAGGATGGTGATCGGGTGCACGAAGCTCTCATACAAAATGCCCAGCACGATGTAGACGGTGACCAGAGCCGCCAGGATCAGCAGCGGCACATTGCTGAGCGAGTTGGTGAAGGAAGCGGCGGTGCCCTGAAAACCGGCCTGCAGGCTCGCCGGCATGTGCAGGTCCTTCTGCGCCGCGTCGATCACGGAAATGGCGTTGCCGAGCGCTGCATTGGGCGCCAGATTGAACGACACGGTGATGGCCGGAAATTGCCCCTGGTGGGTAATCACCAGCGGCCCGGTGGTTTTCTCGAAATGCGAGAAGGCGCCGAGCGGCACGGCGCTGCTCACCGCCGAGCTGGTGGCGCCCGCCGAGCCGGCACCCTTGCTCGACGTCGCGGTCGAGGTGCTCGACGACAGCGCGCCGGCCGGAGGCGCCAGGGCATTGGACGCCGGGGTGTACAACGCCGAAGACGTCAGCGCATTGGATCCCGCGGCGGATGATCCGGAGGACGAGAACGAGGAAGCGGCTCCCGGGCCGCTGGTCCCGGACGAGGTATTGGACTGAATGTAGAGCTGGTTCAACTTGTTGGGATCCGACTGGAACAGGGGATCGCTCTCCAGCACCACGTGGTACTGGTTGACCTGGGTGTACATGGTGTTGACCTGCCGCTGGCCGAAAGCGTCATAGAGCGTGTTGTCGATGGTCGCGACCGCGATCCCCAGTCGTGACGCGGTCACCCGGTCGATCACCAGCGATACCGCCAGCCCTCCCGGCTGCTGATCGGTCGCGATGTCTTCCAGTTCCGGCAATTGCTTCAGCCGGTCGACAAAGCGGCCAGTCCAGAGATTGAGTTCGCCGGCATCGGCGTCTTCGAGCGTGTACTGGTATTGGGTGCGGCTGACGCGGTCGTCGACCGAGATGTTCTGCACCGGCGCCATGAACAGCTGGATGCCCTCGACCCGGTCCAGTCTCGTCTTCAGCCTGCGGATCAGATCGGAGGCGGTGATATTGCGCTCGCCGATCGGCTTCAGGTTGATCGACATCCGCCCGCTGTTGGTGGTGACGTTGGTGCCGTCGGCGCCGATGAAGGACGAAACACTGACCACCGCCGGGTCTTCGAGGATCTCCTTGGCGAGCTCCTGCTGCTTCCCGGCCATCGCGGTCGAGCCGATGGTTGGCGATGCCTGCGATATGCCCTGGATCACCCCGGTATCCTGGACCGGGAAAAATCCCTTGGGAATTATGGTGTAGAGAAACACGGTGAGCAGCAAGGTCGCCACCGCGACCGACAGCGTCACCGCCTGGTAGCCGAGGACGAACTTCAGGGTCCGGCCATAGAACGCGATCATGCTGTCGAAGACGCGCTCCGAGACCCGGTAGACGCGCCCCTGCTGCTGCTTTGACCGATTGCGCAGGATTCGCGCGCTCATCATCGGCGTCAGCGTCAGCGACACCACCGCGGAAACCACGATGGTGACCGCGAGCGTCACGGCAAACTCCCGGAACAGCCGTCCGACCACGTCGCCGAGGAACAACAGCGGAATCAGCACGGCGATCAGCGAAACCGTCAGCGACAGGATGGTGAAGCCGATCTGCGCCGCGCCCTTGAGGGCGGCTTGCATCGGCGGATCGCCGGCCTCGATGTAGCGCGAGATGTTCTCGATCATCACGATGGCATCGTCGACCACGAAGCCGGTGGAGATGGTCAGCGCCATCAGCGACAGATTGTCCAGGCTGTAGCCCAGCACGTACATCACCGCAAAGGTGCCGACCAGGGACAGCGGCACGGCGACGCTGGGGATGATGGTCGCGTACAGGCTCCTGAGAAAAAGGAAGATGACCAGGACGACCAGTGCGATCGTCAGGAGCAGTTCGAATTCGACGTCGGCGACCGACGCCTCGATGGCGACGGTCAGGTCGGTCAGAACGGTGACGTGAATGCCGGCCGGCAGGTTGGCCTGCAGCTGCGGCATCAGCTTCTTGATGCTCTTGACCACGCTGATGGTGTTGGCGCCGGGCTGGCGCTGCACATTGAGGATCACCGCCGGCGTCAAGTTCATCCACGCCGCCTGCCGGTTGTTTTCCACGCCGTTGACGATTCGCGCGACGTCGGTCAGCATGACCGGCGCGCCATTGCGGTAGGCGACGACGACCTTGCGATAGTCTTCGCTGGCCATCAGCTGGTCGTTGGCCTCGATCTGGTAATCCTGGTGCGGGCCGTCGAAATTTCCCTTGGCGGCGTTGACGCTGGCCTGGGTCAGCGCGGTGCGCAGGTCTTCCAGGTTGATGCCGTAGGATGATAGCGCCATCGGATTGGCCTGGATGCGCACCGCGGGTTTTTGCCCGCCGCTGATCGATACCAGGCCGACGCCGTTGAGCTGCGAGATCTTGGGCGCCATCCTTGTATCGACGAGATCCTCGACCTGGGAAAGCGGCATCGCATCCGAGGTAATGGCCAGCGTCAGCACCGGCGCGTCGGCCGGGTTGGTCTTGCTGTAGATCGGGGGCGCCGGCAGGATCGACGGCAACAGACTCTGCGCCGCGTTGATGGCGGCCTGGACCTCTTCCTCGGCCACATCCATCGCGATGGTGAGATTGAACTGCAGCACGATGACGGAAGTCCCCCCCGAACTGGTGGAGGTCATCTGGCTCAAGCCCTGCAATTCGCCGAACTGGCGCTCCAGCGGCGCCGTGACGGTGGTCGCCATCACGGTTGGGCTGGCTCCAGGATAGAATGTGAGGATCTGGATGGTCGGGTAATCGACTTCCGGCAGCGCCGACACTGGCAGCAGCTGAAAGCCGACCAGGCCGACCAGCAGGATTGCCGCCATCAACAGAGACGTCGCCACCGGCCGCAGGATGAACGGCCGGGACGGACTCATGGCTTTCTTCCGCTGTTCTCCGCGACGGGCTTCACCGCAATGACGACCGCGACATTGTCCTGCAGCTTGTCGAAGCTGCTGTCGGCTACAATATCTCCGGGATTGATGCCATCGACCTGGGTCAGGCCGGCTTCGGTCACCCCGGGCTTGACGCTGCGCAAATGCGCAACATTGCCCTGGATCAGATAGACGAACGAGGCCTGGCCATTCTGCTGGATGGCCGACGCCGAAACCAGGGTGACGCCCTGCAGCGTATTCACCAGCAGCCGGGCATTGACGAACTGGTTCGGAAACAGTGCCTCGTCCTTGTTGTCGAACAGCGCGCGCGCCTTGATGGTGCCGGTCGTCGTGTCGATCTGGTTGTCGAGCGTCAGCAATTGTCCGCTGGCGATCCTGATCCGGGCGGTGCGATCATAGACGTCCACGGCCAGGGTGGCGTTGAGGCGCAGGCGAGCCTGGATCGGGCCGATATTGTCTTCCGGTATGGTGAAAATCACCGTGATCGGCTGCAGCTGCGCGACCACCGCGAGGGTCACGGTTCCGCTCGATTGCACGACGTTGCCCGGATCCACCAGCCGCAGGCCCATGCGGCCGGCGATCGGCGCCGTGATGTGGCAGAAGTCGACCTGGATCTGGTCGTAGTCGACGACACCCTGATCGTTTTTGACCGTGCCCTGATCCTGCAGCACCAGTTTTTCCTGGTCATCCAGGATCTGCTTGCCGATTGCCTTGGTGACCCACAGCAGGCGGTAGCGTTCGAGGTCCATCTGCGCCTGGGCGAGCAGGTTCTGATCCCGGTCGAGCACGCCCTGCGCCTGCAACAGCGTGGCGCGATAGGGCGCCGAGTTGATTTCGATCAGGGCGTCGCCCTTGGCCACCGTCTGGCCTTCCTTGAACGGCACCGCAACGACCTGCCCGGTGACCTGGCTGGTGATGGAAGCGGTATATTGCGGCGTGACCGTCCCGATGGCGTCGAGATAGATTCCGATGTCGCCCTTCTGCGCGGTGATGCTGGTGACGGCAATCCCCGGCGCGGCGGGGGCTGAAGCCGCCGTTTCCCGGCCGCGATTGAAGGTGCGCCAGCCCAAATAGAGGCCGAGCGCAACCAGCGCCGGGACAAGCACGAAAGCCGACCTCCGGCGAAACGACGAAGCCAAAACTGCACCTTGCTCTGCCGACTGATCCGATGGCGCTGCCCACACCGGTCACGGGTCTAGTCAATCTTTAAGCCATTGCAGGGGTGAAGACTGAGCAATACAGCTCACTTGATGATGGGTATTCCTCGGTCGATCGCCACCTGTCAGGCGAGCCCGTAGAAGCGCATCCGCGCCGCTTCATCGCTCGGCGCGTCCGGCCCCGCCCCATGGAGATCCGGGGTGCGGGACCGGTCGACCGCCCACAGCGTCAGGCACCGCGCCCGCATCGCATCCGCCGCCGGCCCTGTCGAAAAGCTCATGTCGGTGTACCAGTCGGTGATGCGTTTCAGCGCGGAGAAGTCGCGATCATGCGCGGTGGCGTAACGCGCCGCGGCGATGCTCCAGTCCGGCTCGGCGAGCAGCCGGTCGCGCAACTGCCGCACGTCGCGCAGCGCGAGCGCCAGCCCGCATCCATAGGTCGGATCGCTGGCGCCGGCGGCGTCGCCGATCAGCACCACGCCATCGCGCGCCGGATGATCGACCCAGCTCGCCGAGCTGTCGAACGAGGCGAGCAGGCCGTTCTGTCTCGCCCCGCCGAACCAGCCGGCCGGCATCGCCATCTCCCGGCACGCCGCCAGGAAGGCCGCCGCATCGCGTTCGCCGCTGAAGCGCTGCGGCCGGTCGGCCGCGCGGTGAATGAGATAGCTGCGATGCTGGCCCGCCCCCAAGGGGTAGAGCAGCATGCTCTGGCCGCGTTCGATGCTGAAGCAGGATTGAATCGCATCGTCCGGCGCGTCCAGCCCCTGATGGACGGTGCTAGCGATCACCAGGAAATCCGGATCCCGGCGCACCGTGAAGCCACCCCAGCCGCGCAGGCGCGACGCCCGTCCATCCGCCCCGACCACGAGGCGCGCGGTCAGTTGCTCGCCATTGCGCAACCTCACGGCCGGACAGGCGCCGGGGGTGACCCCGACCGCCTCGGCGGGACGGCGAACGGTGGCGCCGGCGTCCACGGCCAGTTCGATCAGGACCTCCTGCATCTCCTCGTGACGGAAATTGAGCATGCCGAGTCCGCTCGGCGCGGTGGCCGCAAGGTCGCGGTCGAGGGTGCGTCCGGCGCCGAGATGACGCCGCCAGGTCCTGATCTCCCGGCCGCAGCTTTGCAGCAGGGCCTGATAGATGCCGAGCGAGCGGGCCTCGGCACATCCCCAGGGAAATATGCCCTCGCCGCGCACCCGGTCGCGGAACCTGGCCTCGCGCTCCAGGATCAGGACCCTGGCCCCGGCACGCGCCATGTTCAGGCCCAGCGAGGAGCCGGCAAGACCGCCGCCGACAATCACGAGATCATAGTGCGGCCGGCTCATCCGAACTCCCCATCCTGCCCCGGCCCGCCAAACTCGGGCATGCGCAGATATCCATTGCCATGGATCGCGCCGAATCGCGGCGACCGCGATCTGGAACCCGCCGTTCGAATTGTCGCTGGACCCTACCCGTGGCGCTGCTTAAGGTCCTTGTCCCGCGCCCTTAATTTTCCTGAATCGCTGCTGCCATGAGAGCTATCAGGTTCGGCCGTTTCCAGCTCGATTTCACCAGGCGGGAATTGTCGAGCGGTGGATCAAGGGTCGAACTCGGCGGCCGCGCCTTCGACATCCTCTGCGTGATGGCAGCAGCGAACGGCGAAACCGTCAGCAAGGACGCGCTGATGGCACAGGTATGGCCGGACCGCGTCGTCGAGGAGAACAACATCGAGGTCCACATCTCGGCGCTGCGAAAGGCGCTGCGCGAGCGCGACCAGGACCAGCGTCACGTCGTGACGATTCCGGGGCGAGGCTACCGGCTGGTCGGGATAGAAGCTGTCGCTGCCGCCGAGATCGCCGGGAGCGCGTTGCCGCCGGCTTTGCCGCTTCCGGACAAGCCCTCGATCGCGGTGCTGCCGTTCCGGAACATCACTGCCGATCCGGAACAGCAATATCTGGCGGATGGACTGACCGACGACATCATCATCGAGCTGTCGCGGATTCGAAGCCTGTTCGTGATCGCACGCCATTCCAGTTTTGTCTATTCGGAGCCTGCGCCCGCACATGGTGAGGTCGCACGCGAACTGGGGGTCCGCTATTTGCTCACCGGCGGCGTGCGATGCGCCGGGTCCCGGATCCGGATCACCGCGCAGCTGATCGAGGCCGCCAGCGGCAATCATGTCTGGGCGGATCGCTATGATGGCGAGATCGCCGACATCTTCGCCGTCCAGGACGAGATCACGCGGGGCATCGTTTCCACGCTCCAGACCGAGATCGTGCTGAACGAGGGGCTGGCCGCGGGTCGCGGCGAGCGGCCCGAAATCCGGGTCTGGGACATGGCCAAACGCGGCTGGCGCGAGGTCTACCTGCAGACCGCCGAGAGCCTGCAACGGGCCCGGCTGGCCGGGCAACAGTTGATCGAGGCGGCGCCGCACAGCGCCAGCGGATATCAGCTCGCCGCCTGCGCCGCCGGGCATCTGTTCATCATGGGCTTCGCCGCCGATCCCGGGCAAATGCACGCGGAAGCGCTGCGGACGGCCGAGAAGGCGATCACCCTCGACCACAGCGATGAATACGCGCAGTGGATTCTGGGTATCGTCTACGGGCAACATCTCGGACGCTATGAAGCGGCTTTCGCCGCGTTCCGGCGGGCGCTGGAGATCAATCCCAACTTTTCGCTGGCCTATGGCAGCTACGGGACGACACTGGCCTTTGCCGGACTGGCCGATCAATCGCTCGAGAAAACAGCGATCGCGATCCGGCTCAACCCTCGCGATCCCAGCCTGTTCTTTCGTTATACCGGCCTGTCGCTGGCCCATTTCGTCAAGGGCGACTACGACACAGCCAGCCAATGGGCCGAGCGCGCGGTGACCAACAAGCCGAACTGGTGGTTCGGCCATGCCCTGGCGGCGGCCACGCAGTCCCTGCTGTCGCGACCCGAACCGGCCAAAGAGGCCGTGGCCCGGCTCAGGGAGCTGCTTCCAGGGGTCGGCACCGAAAATCTGCCGGGGCTTTCAATCCGGAGCGAATTTCTCGGCCGCCTCAAGCAGGCGCTTCAAAGGGCCGGCATGCCGGCCTGATTGGAAACGTTCCGGCGCCGGGTGGGGCACAGAATTTTCGATGCAGATGGTCACGCGCGAACGCCGGTAGCACGCGTATGGGCACGGCCCACTCATACATCAATATGAATGGCGCCTTCCTAACGTTCAATGGCTTAGAGAGAAGCGAAAGGACATCGTGGGCACGGAGAACCGGTACCTGGTGGCGTTGATCGCTCCGGCGCGAATTCGGCCGACGAAAGGGGAAATGTTGGCCCCTATCAAGAAGTTTCCAGGGCGTTGACGACCAGAACCGGCACGAGCATTTGATAATTGATGCGCGACCCCTGTTGGGAGAGGTTGTGATGGAAATGAGCATCGATGAGATCGGTGCAGGCACATATCGCCTCTCCGTGTTCGTGCCCGAGGCCGCTCCGCCCGCCGGATTTACGTTCAATCATTTCCTGTTCGCTGGTGATGAGCCGCTTTTGTTTCACTGCGGAAAGCGAAAAATGTTTCCACTGGTTTCAGCCGCAGTAGCCCGAGTGATGCCGGTGGAGCGGCTGCGATGGCTTGGTTTCGGACATTTCGAAGCCGATGAATGCGGATCGATGAACGAGTGGCTGGCTGCTGCGCCTGCAGCTCAGCTTGCTCACGGAGCAGTGGGCTGCCGCGTTTCCATCAGCGACATGGCCGATCGCGAGCCGCGCCTGCTTTCTGATCGCGAGGTTATCGATATCGGCGGCAAGCGATTTCGCTATATCGATACGCCGCATGTGCCGCACGGTTGGGATGCCGGCGTCATGTTCGAAGAAGCGACAGGAACCTTGTTGTGTGGAGACCTGTTTACACGCGTTGGAAACGGCCCAGCGATCACCGAGAGCGACATTATCGAACAGTCCATCACGTCGGAGAGTTCACTGCACTATACGAGTCTTGGCCCGACCACGGGATCGACGGTTCGCAAACTTGCTGCAGTTAAGCCGAAGGTGCTGGCTACCATGCATGGCTCTTCATTTTCCGGTGATGGGGCCAAGGCGCTAAACGCTTTGGCTGATCACTATGACGCGCTCGTGCACACGGCGGTTGCAGATCGGAAGTCGGGTTAACTCTGCCGCGCAACGACCGCTGACGCGGTGGCGGCTGATGCCGGTTGCGATTGATGAGGTCACACATGGCGAGCGATGATCTGGCTCTTCCGCCGATCGGCACGAGCGCGTCGCGCATGATGAAGGCGATTCGGATCCACCGCTTCGGGCCGCCGAAGGTCGTGACCCTGGAAGAAATCTCTCAACCGAAACCGGGCGAGGGCGAGGTTCTGATCCGCGTGGAAGCAGCCGGAGTCGGGCCGTGGGACGCCTGGATACGCTCAGGCAAGAGCGCGCTGCCGCAGTACCCGCCGTTGACGCTAGGGTCAGACATTTCCGGTGCCGTCGTGGCGATCGGATCCGGAGTCGCTGACTTCCGTTTGGGCGATGAGGTCTATGGCGTCACCAATACGCGGTTCACCGGCGGCTATGCCGAATACGCCGTGGCATCCGCGGGCATGATCGCCCCGAAGCCGCGAAGCCTGAGCCATATAGAGGCTGCCTCGGTGCCGGTGGTGGCCGTGACCGCCTGGCAAATGCTGTTCGAGCACGGGCGCCTCTCGTTCGGGCAAACGGTGCTGGTGCACGGTTCCGCGGGCAATGTCGGCGCATATGCCGTGCAATTGGCACGGCAGATCGGAGCACGGGTCATCGCCGCGGCGACGGCGGACGACGCTGCCTACGTGCGCAAACTCGGTGCCGACGAAGTCATCGATTTTCGCTCAGTCCGCTTCGAAGACGTCATCGAACCGGTTGACGCGGTAATAGACACAGTCGGGGCAGAGGTCCAATTGAAGTCGCTATCGCTTCTCAGGCCGGGCGGGGTATTGGTCTCATCCGTGTCTCAGCTTGAACCGAAAGAGGCGCAACGACGCGACGTGAGAGCCGTATTCTTCCTCGTCGACGTCTCGACCTCTCATCTCCAGCAGATTGCCGAGATGATAGATGCCGGCAAGCTCAATGCACGCGTCGGGGCGGTCATGCAACTGGCCGACGCCCGTGAGGCGCACGAAATGCTGGATGGACTGCTGCCTCGGCCACGCGGGAAAATCGTACTGAAGGTCGACGGATAAGCGCAAGGCGCCCCTGACGCGCGAGTCCAGGCGTAGGTACAGTTTGGCAGACACCGGCGTCTTTCAGGCTTGCGCGGGCAAGTAACGGCTTCCCGTCCTAACCGGCTGTTCGCCGTTGGCGACCAGCGAGGGACCGTTTGGGCGAAAGGCGCCGGTTTGACTTTCGGTTCCTATTTGCCCGACCCCGGATCAGTTGTCGCCGGCGCGAACAAAGGCGGTATCCAGCACTTCGCCGATCGGCTGCCAGGTATGGCCGTCGAATTGCACCAGCCGCAACTGCTGGATCGGGCGAAACCTTTTCGGCCCGGTATTGATCATGATGCCCGGCAGAGCAACCGGACTGCGGACGTCTTTCAGGTTCTCGGCCTGCCGCATGATGTTCTCGCGCGAAAGGTTGTCGCCGCACTGCGTCAGCACCTGGGCCAGGGTCTCGGCCGCGGCATAGCCGAACACCGCATTGCTGTCGTCCTTGTCGCCGTCGGGATAATATCTGTCCATGAAAGCCGACCAGCGCTTCATGCCGGGATCGTCCTGCCAGGCCGGATCGCCGGCATCCTTGAGGAAGGAGGTCGAGATCACGCCGATCGCATTCTCCAGGCCCGCGGGCCGCAGCGCGTTGGCGATCGAAGCCGAGGCATTGTCCAGAAGAAACACCGGATACCAGCCGATATCGGCCATCCGCCGGATTGCCAGCGCCGCGATCGCCGGCGCGCCGTCAAATACCAGGATCTCCGCCCCCGAACTCTGCAGCAGGTCGATCTGGGAATCGATCGACTTGTCGGAAACGTCGAACGTGACGTCGGAGACGATATTCTGGGCTGCGTCGCCCAGTCCTTCCTGCAATCCCTTCAGCAGGTCCCGTCCGAACTGGTCGTTCTGCCACAGCACCCCGATCCTGCGCTGCGGATAATAGGCCTCGATATAATTGGCATAGATGCGTCCCTCGGCCCGGAACGGCGGCTGCCAACCCATGGTCCAGGGAAACAGGTCGGGCTTGCTCCATTCGTCGTCACCGGAGGCAAGAAACAGCTGCGGTATCTTGTTCCGGTTCAGATAGGGACGCACGAACAGATTGCCTGGCGTTCCGAACGATCCGAACATGAACAGGACGCTGTCCTGTTCGACCAGCTTGCGGGTCTGCGCCAGTGCCGCGTCCGGGTCGGAACCATCGTCGTAGGAAATGAACCTGACCTTGCGGCCATTGATCCCGCCGCTGTCGTTGATCATGTCGAAATAAGCCGCCTCCGCCTTCCCGATCGAGGCGAACGCCGCCAGCGGCCCGGTATAGGGCATGACATTTCCGATCCGGATTTCACTGTCGGCCGCAACGACGTCGAGGACGGGATCGGCCATCGCAGCTCTGGCCAGGAACACCAGCGTCCCGAGCAGCGGCATTGCCATGCGCATCAAAAAAATCTGCATCGCCCGGCGCTCACATTCGAAAACTCAGCGTTCTCAAACCTGCCACATCATGCGAGGTAACGTTTGACGGTTCTTGCGCCAAAGCGTGATAGCGCAATTGGCGGCCGCGGCAAACTCCACATCCGAACAGGCGTCGCGGCAGCGCCGCCGGTTCCGAATGAGCGTGATTTGTCAAATGGATGACCGAGCGATAGAGTCTCGGCTTGCGCCTTGACGCTCCATGAGTTGAACGGGCGAGGTTATAGGATGAGTACCCCCGTCGACCGCCTCAGTTTGATGCGCCTGTTCGTTCGCATTGCCGAGGTCCGCACCCTGTCGGCCGCCGGCAGGCTGCTGGGGCTGTCGCAGCCCTCGACAAGCCGGCAGCTGAAGCAACTCGAGGCAATGCTCGGCGTGGAGCTCTTCAAGCGCTCGACCCACGAACTGGTTCTGACCGAAGCCGGCAGCCGGTTCCTTCCCGCCGCCATCGAAATGCTGGCGACCTGGGATGCGGCCAGCGAGGATGCGCGGGCCGGCCGCGACACCCTGCAAGGTTCCATTCGCGTCGCCGTGCCGGCAGCCGTCGGCCAGACCAGCCTGGCCGAAATTGCGGTGCGTTTTCTGCTCGAGCATCCCGGCGTCACGCTCGATTGGCGTCTGATCGACGATCCGGGCGACCTCGCAGCTGGCGGATACGATCTCTGGATCAGGGCCGGTCCAATCCGCGACGAATCCCTGATCGTGCATGACCTCAGGCGGACCGACCGCACCATCATCGGCAATGCGGCCCAGCCGCGCGTTCAGCATCCCACCGAACTCAACCGGCGCAATGCGGTCCAGCTGGTGACTTTCATGACGTCGCAAATTCCGCTTGAGACCGATGATGGGCGCACCGCAACGCTTGCCTTGAAGCCCAGTCTGGCGACCGACAACATCTACGTCGCGCTGATGGGGATAAGGGCCGGCGTCGGATACGGGATCCTGCCGCGCTGGCTTGTCCAGCCGGACCTGGAAACCGGCGCGCTGGTCGAGCTTTGCCCGGATTGGCATCCGCCTGCGATAACCCTGCGCATCGCCTATCAGCAGGCGCGGTTCCGGACCGCGCGGGTCAGGCGTTTCATCGACTATTTGCGGCGCGAGCTTCTGGCAATGGATCCGGCAACGCTGCGGAGATGGGCGGAGAATACCCTGCCTGATCCCGGTACAACTTCGCGGCGCCGGCCTCGGCACAATAGCTTCCCCGGCGCGCGCGTATCCAGGTAGCGGCACCGGCGGGGGCCACCGCAGAGCGCTCAGCGCGGCCGCCAACCTTTCCCCGTAGCGCGGATCACAGCACTCGCCGGTCGCCGGTAGCCGGCGCGCTCGAATGACCCCCATTCGGGACACAAATGATGGATCCGATTGCGGTCGAGGCTGCAATACCCATTCTCCGTGCGTAAGCGAGGTTTCGGTCTCGCCAGCCACAGGAGACATGAGATGCCCGAGCCATCAGACTTCGGCACCTTCGGCCGCTACATCGAGACGCCAGTCGATCAGATGCCTATCGAGATGAAGGAAGCCTACGACTTCACCAAAAAGCTGCGCGGTATCGTGCCGGGCCCGCACCGGATCTGGCTGTCCAATCCAAAGCTTTCCAAAACCGTGGTGCCGACCGGCGCCTACTACCAGACCCAATCGACCCTGACGAAGGCGGAGATCGAAATCGCCACCAACGTCATCAACGGCCGCTGGCTGGCCGCCTATTCGAACTACGAGCACGAGTGGATCGCCGAGCAGCAAGGCGGCCTTGCCGCCGAAAAGGTCGAGGCCCTCATCGCCGGCCTGCCGACGTCTTTCGACGACCCGCGTCAGCAGGCGGTCTACGAACTGGCGTCCACCCTGGCCCAGCCGCGTGTGGTGCCAAAGGGACTCTACCGCCGGGCCAGGGAGTTGCTCGGCGACGCGGGAATCGCCGACGTCACCATGCTGATGGGCTGGTTCACCGGCGTCTGTCTGACGCTGATGGCTTTCGACGTTCCCTCCAATGCGACGGGGCTGGACCAATAGGCCTTCGGGCCGTGCACAAATCGAAGAGGACATGCGATGACAGATCAATCCCGGAATCTGGGCGGCCGGCTGCCGCTGCAGGACCTACGATCCCTCGGCAACAACGCGCAACAGCTTTACGATCGTATCGATTCCACAATGGTCGGGTGGGCTCGCTCGATTCCTTTCCAGAGCAAGACCGCCGACGGACGCCTGATCGGGCCGTTCAATCCGGTGCTGCTCAGTCCGGAGATCGCCTCCCGCTTCCTTGACCTGCAGGAGGCCGAGCAGCAGCACACGACGCTCAGCGAGCGGGTCCGTCAAATGGTGATCCTGGCCGTCGGCGCGGTCTGGAACTCTGATTACGAGCTATACGCGCACTCGGCGGCGGCTCGGCGCGCCGGCATCCCGGAGCAGGCCGTGCGCACGCTTGCCGCCGGCGGACTCGCCGACGGCCTCGGCCGCGACGAGGCGATCGCGTATCGCTACGCACGAACGCTGTCCGCCGACCACCGTGTCGACGCGGCGCTCTACGGGGAAGCAGAGCGCTGCTTCGGGGCGCGAGGCCTGGTCGACATCGCCATCCTCGCCGGGATCTACCACACCATCTGCGCCTTGCTGAACGGGTTCGAGATCCCCTCCCCGGAGCCTGGGAGGGCTGCGCAGCACCGAACCGTACCCGACCACGTGCCTGCCACGCCGGAACCGGCCAAACTCACCTTAGTGGCGTCCTTTCCTCCCGCCTACTTTCTGGAGAATCTCGCGATCCGCGCCGACCACTCCGTCCTGGTCACCGTCGCGAACAAACAGGAGCTTTGGTACGTCCCGCCGACGACCGGCACCTTGCCGGTAAACCCTTCGCTGCTGTTCAGGTTCGACGAGGTGACGACGGGCATCGTCGAGACCGAGCCTGATGTGTTCCACATCCTGACCGGAAACGGCTACACGACGCACGAATCCTACCTGCGCCGTCTGGATCTGCGGGGCTGGTCGCCGGGCGCGCCAGTGCGTCCGGAGTTGGTGATGCAGTTCCCGAAAGAGGCACGTGCGCCGAACGGGGCCTGCCTGATCGCGCCCGGAGTCATGCTGGTCGCCGACTGCTTCGCCAGCCTGATCTGGCGCATCGATCTGCCGGCTGGCGGCAAGCCGACGTTCCGCGTCTGGCTCCATCATGACAGCATGGGCTATTATCCCGGCCAGTTAAAGCCCGAACAGCCCGGCGTGAACGGCGTCCGTTACGCAGCAAGATCGAACCACCTCTACTACACCGCGACCGCCAAGAAGCTGTTCATGCGTGTCGCCGTCAATCCGGATACCCACGAGCCCGCCGGCGAGCCCGAACTGGTCATGGCAGGGCGGATGGGAGACGATTTCTGCATCGACGAGGACGCCAACATCGCCTATTTGACGACGCACCGTCAGAACACGATCGACCGCGTGTCGCTCGAACCGGCAGAGAACAGCGGTTTCACGCGGAGCATCGCCGGCGATCCCTTCACCGAACAGCTGATTGGACCGTCCAGCGCCGCCTGGGGACGTCGGCCCGGTGACTACGGCCGGGTGGCCTACTTTACGACCGACGGCGGCACCGCGTCACCGCCACCCGGGGGGCCACGGCCGGCGACATTGTTGCGCGTCGAGCTTGCGAAATCGGCGCAGCCGTGACTCTCCAGATCAAGGGCATTGCAGATGGCCGATACACGACGAACCAGCAGGCTCGTTCAGGGCGGCAACGTCACGATCGAGACCTATATCGATGGCGAGGGGCCGGCCTTCGTCATTCTTCCCTCCTACGGCCGCGATAGCGGCGCCGACTATGATCCCTTCGTAGCCCGTCTCGTTCGCGCCGGTTGGAAGGTGCTGCGGCCGCAGCCGCGCGGCATCGGCGGTTCGAAAGGACCGATGGCGGGCGTCAGCCTTCACGATCTGGCCAACGATGTGGCGCTCTGCATCCGCCGGCTCGGCCACGGTCCTGCTGTCGTGCTCGGCCATGCCTTCGGGCACGCCGTCGCGCGGATGACGACGACCGATCACCCGGACCTGGTCAAGGCGGTGGTGCTCGCGGCCCCGCAGTCGGTCCACGTCGCCGAGGACATCGCCAGAACGCCGCTGATCGCAGGCGACATCGCCGCCCCGCAGGCGGAGCGACTCGCCGCACTGCGCAAGGCCTTCTTTGCCCCCGGCCACGACGCCCGCTTATGGCTCGAGGGCTGGTACCCCGCAACGCTGAAGATGCAGCACGGCGCCGTCCAGTCCGCGGTGCTGTCGGAGTTCTGGGCCTGCGGCGATGTGCCGTTGCTGGAGCTCATCGGCGCTGACGATCCGTTCAGGCCGAAACAATCCTGGGACGAACTCCGCAGCCAGTTCGGCGAGAGGGTGACGACCGTGATCATCCAGCAGGCCTCGCACGCGCTGCTTCCGGAGCAGCCCGACGCCATTGCCGATGCGGTGCTGCCCTGGGCCGCGCGCTACGCCGCCCTGACCGGATCGGCGGGAACACTCTGAACGCTACGCGCAGGTCCGGCTAATCCTTGGCCGGCCTGCCGCGTTTGGCAAACACAATCCCTTGCGAGTCGGCGGCCTTCCGCAACAGGCCCGCTTTCTTCAACGCCTCGGTCCGCTCCGGGCCATGCGGCAGTCCCCGCGCTTCTTCCAGCGCCGCCAGCGCTTCGAAGTCCAAATCCAGTTCGGATCGCCCGGCTTTCCTTCCTTTGGCCATTCAATCTCACGCATCGTAAAATTTTGAGCCACGGCCGAGCTGACTCGGCCCGACCGATAATCCAAATTCTTTGCAGCGGTTCCGAGGCATTAATCGATTTGCTAAATTGGGTGGCCAAGAGTCGGATACCGGACGGACCGCCATTTGCCAAACCTAATATTTTACCTCCGGGCAGCGCTGCGACTGCTGCGCTCCCGGGAGTTGCAGGCGCAGACCACATGAGCGTCGAGCTTATGTCCAATGAACGGCTGGCTTGTTTTTACGAAAATATTGACAGGTCGAGGCCGACCGGGACTACAAGCATCGGACCACGGCGGGTCCGACGGTGCGTCAATGCGCCGAAAAGGTGAGCCGGAAGATGGTCCGGCGCCGATTGCGGCACGCCCGATCGACTGGCCGTCGTCCTGAGCACCGCAGTCGGCCGGCCGTCCCGCCGTGGGGGCTCAGCCGCCGTCCGCCGCCGAGCTCGCCGTCATCGCCGATGCGGGGCGCCGCCCCCACAACCCGGCCACACGCGCGCTGAACCAGAGGATGCGGCCGGACGCATCACACGCGTATATCGCAACCGGCAATTGTTCGAGAAAATCGGTCGAAAAATTCCTGCGGGATTACGCCCGCGCGACTATTCGTCCGGCTGGAAAGCAAGCGCACGCTCGCCTGAATATGGAATCAAGCGGGTCACGCGCCGGCCGTCGGGATATTCGATGGTGCGCAGCGTCATCAGGACCGGCGCGTCCGTCTCGTGATGTCGTGCCGGCCGGAGACGCGGACGAGCCGCCGCCTTCGCGGCTGCGGCCGAAGCTGATCGAAGATCGGCCGGCCGACCTTGCAATGCAACCTGCGCCGGCTGTTTGTCGCCGGATCCCGCTTCAACGGCGGCATCCGGAACATGAGGTTCGGACGTGGCCGCCAGGGCATCGGCGTGCGCTGACCGGGCTGGCTGATCCAAGCCCGACTCCGGCGGACCTTGCACATCCGGCTGGCTGGCCGCGAGCCGCGCTTTCGCCGCCGGGGCCGGCGTTTGATCGTTCGAGCCCGCTGCCACCTTGTCATGATCGTTGATTGCCGGTGAGCTTGCGACGACTGCACTCGTTTCGGCCCGGCTTTCCGCCGCAGCGTTCGGTCCAGACCGGGCGCCGGAATGTGCCGCCGGTTTTGCCTTGGCCGCGACCTCCACCGGCTCCGGCGCAGCAAGCCAGGTCAAAGCGCCGTAGCCTGCTCCGAGGAGAAGCCCGACCGCGATCAGATAGGCGAACAATGCAGGCATCGGGGCCTCCATCAAGACATTCCGACCGAAGAGACGGTGGCGTGCCTTGGCAACGTCAAAGGCCCCCCGCCGTTCCGGAAACCAAATTCGGTTCCTTCGCGGAACTTTCCTTACGATGCAACATTTCCCGCTTGTCGAATTCACGATGCCGGGAGAACTCAATGGAACAGGTTATGCGCCCCGTCGGGGCAGTCGTCGTCGATGAAGCTGTTATCGCGGATGCAGCGATGGAGTCTTCGGTAGCGGGCGTATCATGGGCGGCGGTACTGGCCGGCGCCGTCACGTCGTGCGCCCTGACATTGCTGCTGCTGTCGTTTGGCGCCGGCATCGGGTTCTCCGTGGTGTCGCCGTGGTCCAATTCCGGCGTCTCGGCAACCAGCTTCGAGATCGGCACCGGACTCTATCTGATCGTGATGGCCATGATTTCGTCGGCGCTCGGCGGCTACATGGCGGGACGCTTGCGCAACCGGTGGATCGGCGTCGAGTCAGGCGAGGTGCTGTTTCGCGATACCGCGCACGGTTTCCTGGCGTGGGCCTTGGCTTCCGTGCTCGGCGCAGTGCTGCTGGCCTCTCCCGCCACTTCCCTGCTCGGCGGCGCAAGTGCGGGAGCGGTCCAGGCATCCAATAGCTCGCAAACCTCGGGGCCGATGGACCGCTATGTCGACATGCTGCTGCGGCCAGAAAATCCGGCTGCCGGCGAAGCCGCCAATGCCAATGGCGGTGACTCCCGCCAGGAGCTGGTTCGCCTCTTCAACGCCGACTTCCGCAATGCCGGAGAGCCTTCGGCCGCCGACCGCAGCTATGTGGCGAAAGTGGTCGCCGCGCGCACCGGCCTCAGCCAGGCCGACGCCGACAAGCGCGTCAACGATGTCGTGGCGCAGGTGAAGACCGATCTCGACCACGCCCGCAAGGCCGCCGAGCATCTCGCGATCTGGCTGACGCTTTCACTGTTCATCGGCGCTTTCTCCGCCGCGCTGGCGGCAACCGAAGGCGGCGGCCTGCGTGACGGAACCTGGGGCCGAGCAGCCCTGCGGCGTTAATCCCACACCAAACGAAAGGAGGCAATCATGCCGATTCTGCTATGGCTACTTGGAATACCGATCCCGCTGATCATCCTGATCATGCTGCTGCACCACTGACGGCAATCATCACTTTCGCCTGTGATGATCGAAGGAAAAACAAACGGCCTCGGCCCAAGGAGGGTCGAGGCCGTTCATCCATGGGGTTCGTTGGAGGACGACGCGATTCCAGCCAAAATCGCGACTGCTCCGCGCTGCCGCAGACTTCCCGGATTTTCGCGGCACCGTCGCCGCCGCGGCCGACGTCTCAGGACCGCCGATTGGGCAGCTCCATCTCGGCGGTCCGGCGTAGCGACCCCTTGCCTTCCAATACCGCCAACCGGCCTTCCGCGTTCCTGATAACCTCGACAAGCTCCTGCAGGGCATCGGCTGTTTCGGACGAAACACCGGATTTTTCGCGGATCGTCCGTATCGCGCGCTCGGCACGCTTTAGCTGACTGCGGGAGGTCTTTGCTGTGATGACGTTCAACCAGGTGCGAGCTCGATTTTTTCCTGGTCCAGTGAAGCGGACGGCCGTGTCAGCCTTGCTTCAGGACGTCCCGGGTCTGGCCAAAAGGCCATGGCTCGCCCTGTGCCCGGACGCGGACACGGCTGCCGTCCTCGAAATTGACCAGCGCATGGGTGGCGACCTCGTCATTGATCTCGAACAGCCGCAGCTCCGTGGTCGGCAGCCACGTCAGGGTCTGATCGATGTCCGCCGGGAATATCTGCCACGTCGAACCATCGCTCAGTTTGACAAGATGGCTCTCGGGATGCGCCAGGATTTTCATTGCTTGCCGATTCGCCCTCTCAAAGCCTCTGAAGCCGCGCGTCCGATGGCGGCAACCGCCGCTGCATCTTCGAACGCAGCGAGATCAAGGCGCCGCGCGAAAATTGGTTCCCGATATCTTCGTCTGCAGGGCGCTCGGCAGGTGGGCGCTGCTGCCGCGAGGCAATGTTTTGATTCCGGCGGAACAGTCAGGTCGAACGGCTGTTTATTTCTCGTTCCATCAAAAGGAGAATATCATGAGGAAGTTTTTGTTTGTTGCCGCAGCCATCGGCGCGATGGCCTCGCCTGCTTTGGCGGACGAGGTTGGCGTCCAGGTCGGACCTGTCGGCGCGGGCGTTACCGTGGGCGAGAGTCACCCGGACTATGACAGGGATCGCGTTCGCGAGCGCACCGTCATCAAGGAGCATGAACCCACCGACCGGACTACGATCATCAAGAAGGAGCACCCTGACGGCACGGAGAGCAAGACCGTGATTCATCGGGATGGAGACTAACCGGATGGATCCGCACGCTTCCTTGGCGGAAGCGTGCGGATCTCCGTCAAGCAAGGCGTTTCGGAAATCGGTTCGCGGTAAGGCCGTCCCCGCGGGACACAGCGCTCACCGCGCCGCGCGGGATGGCTTGCGTTTTCGTGGCCGGCCCGGGGCGTCATGTGCGGACTTGATGGCATGGTCGCGCTCGATCGACTTCAGGTGCACAAGGCCACCGACGGTGAGCCGCTGTTCGTCCCGCTCGCCCTTGTCGACCATTCCGTAGATATGCTGCGTGAGAATTTTCCTGGCCTGCAGGCTCACCGAGCGGTCCAGCGGCTGAAGCTGCTGATAGATACCGAGCGCACGTTCGATGGCCGCACGGGCAAACGCATCTTCAACGCAGTCCTCGACGAGGTCGCTCATGGCCCGCTCTCACACATCGCAAAGATCGGCAAACGCGATTCGATAATCGGTCAGTTCCGCCCTGGTTCCCGCGCGCGGCCGATTTCGCCGTGTTTTTTTGAGAGCCGCGAGTCAGCGCTGGCTATTGTGGCCCGGCGGATCGCCGCCATTGTCTTGCCGGCTGACGTGCTGCGCCCGTTCCTTGTCGCGCGGCTGTTCCTGGCCTTGCCCGTCGCGCACGATCCCCTGATCGGGGCCGGGCCTGTCGACCGGCTTCAACATGCCCTGCTGGCCGCCGTGCTTGCCGCCCTGATCCTGCTGGCCTTCGAGATCGTTTTCCTTGGGCATCTGCATTTCCTCCATCGCCTCGGTTCGGCAACCCGGCTCGAAGGATGTTTGTTCCCGCATCGGCGCCGGCTGAGGGCTTGCGCGCAATGCGGCATCATGCGGCAGCCCCGCGTCGACACCGGAACCAGATCCGAACGCTGGTGTTAGTCGACCGGGCGCAGGCGCAGGCGTGTGTGCTGCTCCATTCAGTGGCGGAGGCCTCATTGAGCGACAATGCCGATCCCGGGAAATCTTCCGGCTTCAACAGGCGCGCGTTTATCGCGGGCGCGGCCGGCACCGCGGTTGCGCCGTTCGCGGCCAGAGCCGCCGGCGCCGCCAGCGGTCCGACGGACAAGCAAGATGCGTCCTTGCCGGTCCAGATCACTCTCAACGTCAATGGCGCCGACCGGCAACTCACGATCGATGCGCGCACCACGGTGCTGGATGCGCTGCGCGAGCATATCGGTCTCACCGGCAGCAAGAAGGGCTGTGACCACGGCCAGTGCGGCGCCTGCACCGTGCTGATCGGCGGCCGCAGGGTGGTGTCGTGCCTGACGCTGGCGCTGGTCGCCCAGGGCCAGCCTATCCTCACCATCGAAGGGCTCGGCGGCGACAATCAACTGCATCCGATGCAGCAGGCGTTCATCGATCAGGATGCATTCCAGTGCGGCTACTGCACGCCGGGGCAGATCATGTCGGCGCTGGCATGCGTCCGAGAAGGCCACGCCACCAGCGATGACGAGATCCGCGAATATATGAGCGGCAACCTCTGCCGCTGCGCGGCCTATCCGAACATCGTGGCGGCGATCAAGCAGGCCGCGCCGGCAATCCTGTCCGCGCCGCAGAAAGGCTAGCCGCATGCGACCTTTCGTGTATCAGAGGGCAACGGATGCTCCGGTCGCGCTGCAGGCGCTGGCCGCCGCGGCAAATGCCAACAATCCATTGACCGAGGCTTCGATCCAGCCGCTCGCCGGCGGCACCACGCTGATCGACCTGATGAAGCTCGGCGTGATGCGGCCGGCCACCCTGGTCGACATCAATCCGCTTGCGGCCACATGGTCGGCAATCGATCTCGACGGGGGAAACCTGCACCTCGGCGCGCTGGCGCGGATGTCGGACGCCGCCGCCGACCCATCAATTGCGCAGAACTATCCCGTGGTTGCCGACGCGCTCAAGCTCGCCGCCAGCCCGCAGCTGCGCAACATGGCAACGCTCGGCGGCAACGTCCTGCAGCGAACCCGCTGCAGCTATTTCCGCGACGTCAGCTATGGCGCTTGCAACAAGCGCGATCCCGGGTCGGGCTGCGCCGCGCTGCAGGGATTCAACCGCAGCCACGCCGTGCTCGGGACATCGCAGCAATGCATCGCAACCTATCCCGGCGATTTTGCCCAGGCCCTGATCGCGCTTGACGCCGTTGTCGAGATCAGCGGCATGTCCGGCGCCCGCATCATGCCGTTCGCCGAGTTGCACAAGCCGCCCGGGGATTCCCCGCAGATCGAGACCACCCTGGCTGCGGGCGAGCTGATCTCCGGTTTTACGATTGCCGGACGCTGGCCGCGCTCGGTCTATCTGAAGGCTCGCGACCGCCAGTCCTACGAATTCGCGCTGGCTTCGGCGGCGGTCGCGCTCGACATGCAGGCCGGCGTGGTGCGGGACGCGCGCATCGCCCTCGGCGGGGTCGCGACCGTGCCGTGGCGGGCGGCCGAGGCGGAAGCGCTGCTCAAGGGGCAGCCATTCGACGATGGCCTGGCGCAGCGCGCCGCGGATGCGGCCTTCGCCGACGCCAGGGCGAGCCAGCACAACGCCTTCAAGATCACGCTCGGCAAGCGGGTGGTGGCCCGCGCATTGCACCAGGCCGCGGCGATGGAGATTTGACCATGTCGATTGCCGCACCCGCACCGAAGGCCAATATGGGCCAGCCGGTTCCGCGCTACGACGCCGTCGCCAAGGTGACCGGCAAGGCGCAGTATGCCGCCGATGTGCCGCTCAACCGCCCCGCCTACGCCTATCTCGTCACCAGCTCGATCGCCAAGGGCCGCATTGACGGCTTCGACCTCGATGCTGCCAGGGCGGTGCGCGGCGTGATCGACGTCGTAACCTACCAGAACGCCGAAAAACTCAAGCAGGCAAAGCTGTTCAGCGACGGCGGTTACGCCTCGACCACGATCCAGCCGCTGCAATCGCCCGAGATATCCCAGGCCGGCGAGATCGTCGCGGTGGTGCTGGCGGAGACTTTCGAAACCGCACGGCAAGGCGCGCATCTGGTCAAGGTGAGATACAGCGCGCAAACGCCGACCACGACCTTCGGCTCGCCGGGGACGACGACGGCGCGCGCCAAAGGACAGCTTGCCCAGTTCAAGGAAGACCCCGAGGTCGGCGACTTTGCCGGCGCCTTCGACGCCGCCGAAGTCAAGGTCGCCGCCGCCTATGAGACGCCGACCCAGCACCACAATCCGATGGAGCTGTTCGCCACCAGTTGCGTATGGAACGGCGACAGCCTGACCATCTTCGAGCCCAGCCAGTATGTCTACGGTCTGCGATACGGAGTCGCCGAACAGCTCGGGGTTGATCCCGACAAGGTGCGGGTGATCAATGCCTATGTCGGGGGCGCATTCGGCTCCAAGGGGTCGATGACGCCACGTACCGCAATCATCGCCAGCATCGCGCGTCGGCTCGGTCGTCCGGTCAAGCTGGTCGCGACCCGCGACCAAGGATTTACCATTGCGACCTACCGCGCCGAGACCCGGCACCGGATCGAGATCGGCGCCAGCCGCGACGGCAAGCTGACCGCGCTGCGCCACCAGGGCTGGGAGATCTCCTCGCGGCCAGATGCCTACGCCGTCGGCGGCACCAAGACCACGACCCGGCTCTATGCCTGCCCCAACATCGCAAGCCTGGTGTCGATCGTACGCGCCGACCGCAACACTCCCGGTTTCATGCGCTCGCCGCCGGAAGTGCCCTACATGTTCGCGCTCGAAAGCGCGATGGACGAATTGGCCGAGCGCTTGAACATGGACCCCGTCGAACTGCGCCGCATCAACGACACCACCACCGAGCCGATCGGCGGCAAGCCTTATACGTGCCGCTCGCTGATGCCGTGCTATGACGCCGCCGCCAAGGCGTTCGGCTGGGCGCAGCGCAATCCCGCGCCGAGATCGATGTCGGAGGGCGACTGGCTGATCGGGTATGGCTGCGCCACCGCCTGCTATCCCACCCAGATGGCGCCGGCCGCGGCGCGGATCCGGCTGCAGCGCGATGGCCGCACCCGCGTCGAGATTGCCGGCCACGAGATCGGCAACGGCGCCTATACCGTGATCGGACAGGCCGCGGCCGATCGATTGGGGGTGCCGTTCGACCAGGTGACGGTGCTGATCGGCGACAGCGATCTGCCGCCCGCGCCCGTTGCCGGCGGCTCCAATTCGACCGCGAGCACCTGCTCGGTCGTGATCACGGTATGCGACAAGATCCGGCAGCGGCTGTTCAAGGCCCTGATGCCGAACGAGAGCCTGGTCGACAAGGCCAAGGAAACGGTTGGCATAGGTCAGACGCCGGTGACGCAGTCGGCCGCCAGCGGGCGTCCGCTCGATCTGGCGCAGGCGTTCGATGCGCTCGGCGTCAGCGTCGTCGAGGACTATGGCGAGTGGAAGCCGGAGGGCGCGTCGATGGACGCCTACAGCGCCATGGAGAAGGGGCATGCCCGGCTGATCGGCGGCAGCGAAATGAAGGACAAGATCGCCTACGCCTTTGGCGCCGAGTTCGTCGAGGTCCGCATCAACAAGTCGACCCACGAGATCCGGGTCCCGCGACTGGTGGGCGCCTTTGCGGCCGGCCATATCATGAACCCGAGGACCGCGCGCAGCCAGTTGATGGGCGGCCTGATCTGGGGAATGTCGTCGGCATTGCTCGAGGCTACTGAACTCGACCAGCGTTATGCGCGCTACGTCAACGAAAACCTCGCCGACTATCTGGTGCCGGTGAACGCGGACGTCCCCGGCGTCGAGGTCATCCTGCTCTCCGAGCAGGACGACCATATCAATCCGGCCGGCGTCAAGGGTCTTGGCGAACTCGGAAATGTCGGGACCAACGCCGCGGTCTGCAATGCTATTTTCCATGCTACCGGCCAGCGCATCCGCAAGCTGCCGGTGCGGCTGGAAGATCTCGAGGTGTAGTGCCTTTTTGAACTTGGCCGCTGACAACTTCTTCGAGTTGTCGCAGCCGATCCAGCATCTGTCATCCCGGACTCGCGCAAGCGCGCGTCCGGGAAAGACAATTCGTGATGCGCGTTGGGCTTGCGGTGGCGCCGCGCGCAGGGGCCGGGGAAGTCATCGCCGGCCCCTGCACATGGGCTCAGGTGGAACCGCCGGACTTTTTCTTCAGGTTCTCGGCCATATCGAGATGGTGCTTCAGCATGGGAAGGGTCTTGCCGGCCCAATCCTTCAGCTCGGCGTTCTCGCCGCCCTTGGCGTAACGCTCGAACAGCGACACCGCGTCCTTGTGGCCGCTGACCTGGTCGGAATCAAAATCCGAACTGAAATCCTTGCCGCTCTCGCCCTTCAGCTTGTCGAGCATGCTCTGGTGCGAACTGTCGAGCGCGGTCGGCAGATCGGCTTTGACCTTGCCGCTAGAGACCAGCGCCTTGAGATCGGCGGAGGTCTTGGTGTGATCAGTGATCATCTGCGACGCAAAGCTCTTCTCCGGCGCGTTGCCCTTGTCCTGTGCCAGCTTGCTGGAATCGATTTCGAACATGTCGGAGATCGCGGCCTCCTTGACGAAATCGGCGGTGGTCGGCGCGATGTCGAGGACCGAATTGACGCCGGTTTTCTCGCCAAGCGACTCGGCCAGCGCGGGGCCCGCCAAAAGCAGGCACGCCAATGCGACGATCGAACGTTTATTGATGATGTCTTTCGAAAGCAGTCCCACGTTATCCCTCCATGAAAAAAACGGCCTCGATGAGCCGAGCGATCAACACCTTTCAAGGAGAGCTGTTCCCGGATGCGGTCATTTTCCAAATTGTGGGAAGCGAGTGCGACAGCCGGACGGCCTTGCTTCGTGGGCTCGATCTCGCCCTGACGGATTCCGCGACATGCCCAACCAAGATGGAGCGGCAGCGCAAGGGAACCCACGATCGAAAGCCCATCGCTCTGTCCGTCCCCGGGCTCCCTGGTCGATGATGCGTCGCCGTCATCCGTCCAGTTCGCCAGTCCGCCAGTCAGCCTCCTGGCCTGGCGTAAAAATCATTGGACCATTATTTTTTCGGAACCAATTGCAGGGTTGTGGGTTAAGCCTTTTCGGCCGGGTTCCACGCCGAGGGAACCCTCCGGTTCTTAGCTATTATTGCTTGATTTGGTTGCTGCCGCAGCGATTTTATTGTCAGGTTCGTGAGCTCGGAATCGAATGCCTTCGCCAATGGGGGGAACTCATGAGTGATCTCGCACCGACCATTCCGTCGACCCCCCGTCGCAAAGCCAAGAGCACAACCGGGAGCAACGGCAAGCCTGACACGCTGCAGGATCTTCTGCATGCGCTGCAGGAAATGCGCGGCGGCGACTTCTCGGTCCGAATGAGCGGCGATCACCTCGGCATCGGCGGCAAGATAGCCGACACCTTCAACGAGATCGTGGCGGCCAACCAGCGCATGGCCCAGCAGCTCGAGCGCGTCGGCCAGGTGGTCGGACGCGAGGGCAAGACCCGGCAACGGGTCAAGTTCGGCCTCGCCAGCGGTTCCTGGGCGGACATGGAGGGCTCCGTCAACTCGCTGATCGACGACCTGCTGTGGCCGACCCGCGAAGTGACCAGGGCGGTCGCCGCGGTCGCGCAGGGCGACCTGCTGCAGACCGTGCAGCTCGATGTCGACGGCCGCCCGCTCGGCGGCGAGTTCCTGCAGTCGGCCAACATCGTCAACACCATGATCAAGCAGCTCAGCGTGTTCACCTCCGAGGTGACGCGCGTCGCCCGCGAGGTCGGAACCGAGGGCAAGCTGGGCGGGCAGGCCCAGGTGCCGGAGGTGACCGGGGTATGGAAGGACCTCACCGAAAGCGTGAACTCGATGGCCAACAACCTGACCGGCCAGGTTCGCAACATCGCCGAGGTCACCATCGCGGTGGCCAATGGCGATCTGTCCAAGAAGATCACGGTCGACGTCCGCGGCGAGATCCTGCAGCTGAAGGAAGCCATCAACACCATGGTGGACCAGCTCCGGTCCTTCGCTTCGGAAGTCACGCGGGTCGCCCGCGAAGTCGGCACCGACGGCAAGCTGGGCGGCCAGGCGATCGTGCCCGGCGTCGCCGGCACCTGGAAGGATCTCACCGATTCCGTCAACGCCATGTGCGGCAACCTTACCGACCAGGTGCGCAACATCGCCAATGTCACCACCGCGGTGGCGCGCGGCGACCTCTCGCGCAAGATCACGGTCGACGTTCGCGGCGAGATCCTCGAGCTCAAGGACACCATCAACACCATGGTGGACCAGCTCAACTCGTTTGCCTCGGAAGTGACGCGGGTGGCCCGCGAGGTCGGGACGGAAGGCAAGCTCGGCGGCCAGGCGCAGGTCCCCGGCGTCGCCGGCACCTGGAAGGATCTCACCGACAACGTCAACTTCATGGCCTCCAACCTGACCGCGCAGGTCCGCAACATCGCCGACGTGGCGACCGCGATTGCCGGCGGCGACCTCTCCAAGAAGATCACGGTGACGGTGTCGGGTGAAATTCTCCAGCTCAAGGAGACCCTCAACACCATGGTCGACCAGCTCAACGCCTTCGCCGGCGAAGTCACGCGGGTGGCGCGCGAGGTCGGCACCGACGGCAGGCTCGGCGGCCAGGCCAACGTGCTCGGCGTCGCCGGCACCTGGAAGGACCTGACCGAGAGCGTCAACTCGATGGCCAGCAACCTGACCGCGCAGGTGCGCAACATCGCCGAAGTGACCACCGCGGTCGCCAATGGCGACCTGTCGAAGAAGATCACGGTCGACGTGCGCGGCGAAATTCTCGAGCTGAAGGACACCATCAATACCATGGTCGACCAGCTCAACGCCTTCGCCGGCGAAGTCACGCGGGTGGCGCGCGAGGTCGGCACCGAGGGCAAGCTCGGCGGCCAGGCGCTGGTGCGCGGCGTCGCCGGCACCTGGAAGGACCTCACCGACAGCGTCAATTCGATGGCCAGCAACCTGACCGGCCAGGTGCGAAACATCGCCGAGGTGGCGACCGCGGTGGCGAAGGGGGACCTGTCGAAGAAGATTACGGTGAACGTTTCAGGGGAAATCCTTCAGCTCAAGGAGACCCTCAACACCATGGTCGATCAGCTCAACGCCTTCGCCGGCGAAGTGACGCGCGTGGCGCGCGAAGTCGGCACCGATGGCAAGCTCGGCGGCCAGGCCGAGGTGCCCGGCGTCGCCGGCACCTGGAAAGACCTGACCGACAGCGTCAACTCGATGGCCGGAAACCTCACCGCGCAGGTCCGCAACATCGCCGAGGTGGCGACCGCCATCGCCGGCGGCGACCTGTCGCGCAAGATCACGGTCGACGTCCGCGGCGAAATTCTCCAGCTCAAGGAGACCCTCAACACCATGGTCGACCAGCTCAACCGCTTTGCCGGCGAGGTGACGCGGGTGGCGCGCGAGGTCGGCACCGAGGGCCGGCTCGGCGGTCAGGCCAACGTCCCCGGGGTGGCCGGCACCTGGAAGGACCTCACCGACAGCGTCAACTCGATGGCCGGCAACCTGACCGCGCAGGTCCGCAATATCGCCGAGGTCACCACCGCGGTGGCCCGCGGCGACCTCTCGCGCAAGATCACCGTGGACGTCAAGGGCGAGATTCTCGAGCTCAAGAACACCATCAATACCATGGTGGACCAGCTCAACGCCTTCGCCTCCGAGGTGACCCGCGTGGCCCGCGAGGTCGGCACCGAAGGCAAGCTCGGCGGCCAGGCCGAAGTGCCGGAAGTCGCGGGCACCTGGAAGGATCTCACCGACAACGTCAACTTCATGGCCTCCAACCTGACCGCGCAGGTCCGCAACATCGCCGAAGTCGCGACCGCTATCGCCGGCGGTGACCTTTCCAAGAAGATCACGGTGGACGTGCGCGGCGAAATCCTGCTGCTCAAGGATACCCTGAACACCATGGTCGAGCAGTTGCGCTCGTTCGCCGCCGAGGTGACCCGCGTGGCGCGCGAGGTCGGCACCGAAGGCCGGCTCGGCGGTCAGGCCGTGGTGCCCGGGGTCGGCGGTACCTGGAAGGACCTCACCGACAACGTCAACCTGCTGGCGGCCAATCTCACCACTCAGGTGCGCAACATCGCCGAGGTTACCACCGCGGTGGCCCGCGGCGACCTTTCGCGCAAGATCACCGTGGACGTGAAGGGCGAGATCCTCGAGCTCAAGAACACCATCAATACCATGGTGGACCAGCTCAACGCCTTCGCCGGCGAAGTCACCCGCGTGGCGCGCGAGGTCGGCACCGAAGGCAAGCTCGGCGGCCAGGCGCAGGTGCCCGGGGTCGCCGGAACCTGGAAGGACCTCACCGACACCGTCAACTTCATGGCCGCAAACCTCACCGAACAGGTGCGCGGCATCGTCAAGGTGGTGACCGCGGTCGCCAACGGCGACCTCAAGCAGAACCTGACCGTGAAATCCAAGGGCGAGGTGGCCGCGCTTGCCGAAACCATCAACAACATGACCGACACGCTGGCGACCTTCGCCGACCAGGTCACGAGCGTGGCGCGCGAGGTCGGCGTCGAGGGCCGACTCGGCGGCCAGGCCAACGTTCCCGGCGCTGCCGGGACCTGGAAGGATCTCACCGGCAACGTCAACCTGCTGGCGGCCAACCTGACCTCGCAGGTGCGCGCCATCGCGGAGGTCGCCACCGCGGTGACCAAGGGTGACCTGACGCGCTCGATCCAGGTCGAGGCCAGGGGCGAAGTCGCGGAGCTCAAGGACAACATCAATACGATGATCGGCAACCTCAAGCTCACGACCGACGTCAATACCGAGCAGGACTGGCTGAAGACCAACCTGGCGAAATTCACCAACATGCTGCAGGGCCAGCGCGATCTGACCACCGTCGGCCGCCTGCTGCTGACCGAACTGACGCCGCTGGTCAACGCCCACATGGGCGTGATCTATCAGGTCGAGAACGAGGACAATCCGCAGCTGCGGCTGCTTTCGGCCTATGCCGGCGACGGCGCCAGCCCGCATCGGGAAATCGTGCAGTTCGGCGAAGGCCTGGTCGGACAGGCGGCGATGGACAAGCGCCAGCGGCTGCTTGCCGACATTCCCGCCGACGCCACCCCGATCAACTCCGCGCTGCTGCGGGTGACCCCGAAGAACCTGGTCGTGCTGCCGGTATTGTTCGAAGGCCAGGTCAAGGCCGTCATCGAGCTCGGTTCGGTTTCCTCGTTCACGACCTCGCAGATGACCTTCCTCGAGCAGCTGACCGACAGCATCGGCATCGTGCTGAACAGCATCGAAGCGACGATGCAGACCGAAGGCCTGCTGAAGCAGTCGCAGCAGCTCGCCGGCGAACTGCAGACCCAGCAGAAGGAACTGCAGCAGACCAACGAACAGCTCGAGCAGAAGGCGCAACAGCTGGCCGAGCGCAACGTCGAAGTCGAGCGCAAGAACCAGGAGATCGAGCAGGCGCGCCGCGCCCTCGAGGAGAAGGCTACCGAGCTTTCGCTGACGTCGAAGTACAAGTCGGAATTCCTGGCCAACATGTCCCACGAGCTGCGCACGCCGCTGAACAGCATCCTGATCCTGGGCCAGCAGCTCACCGAAAATCCGGACGGCAACCTGTCGGCCAAGCAGGTCGAGTTCGCCCGCACCATCCACGGCGCCGGAACCGACCTGCTCAACCTGATCAGCGACATCCTGGACCTCTCCAAGATCGAATCCGGCACGGTCACGGTGGACGCCGAAGAGATCCTGATGGCCAATCTGCTCGATACCATCGGACGGCCGTTCCGGCACGAGGCCGAGAACCGTCAATTGTCGTTCAATGTCGAGGTCGACGCCAATCTCGGCCGCAGCATCGTCACGGATTTCGAAACGGCTGCAGCAGGTTCTGAAGAACCTGCTTTCCAATGCGTTCAAGTTTACCGCCGACGGCGGCGTCCGCCTGAGTGTCGCAAACGCCGCCGGCGGCTGGAGCCCCGACCACCCGGTGCTGAGCCAGGCCGCAGGGGTGGTTTCGTTCGAGGTGTCCGATACCGGCATCGGTATTCCCGTCGAAAAGCAGAAGCTGATTTTCGAGGCGTTCCAGCAGGCCGACGCCGGCACCAGCCGCAAATATGGCGGCACCGGCCTCGGTCTCGCCATCAGCCGCGAACTTGCGAGCCTGCTCGGCGGCGAAATCAATCTTCGCAGCACGCCGGGCAAGGGCAGCACCTTCGTCCTGTACCTGCCAACGAAATATTCCGGCCCGACCGTGGCGCCGCGGATCAATATCTCGACCTCCTATGGCACCGCCGCATCGGTTCCCGCGCTGCAGGCCGCCGCGCAGGAGCGCGTGCTGGAGCAGGTGGCCGACGATCGCCTCAATCTCGAGGCCGGAGACACCATCCTGCTGATCGTCGAGGACGACCCGCATTATGCGCGGGTACTGGCGGATCTGGCCCGCGACAAGGGATTCAAGGTCCTTGTTGCATCGCGCGGCTCGGAGGCGCTCGATCTGGCCAAGCAATTCCAGCCCACCGCGGTATCGCTGGACGTGTTCCTGCCGGACATGCTGGGCTGGACCGTGCTCAGCCAGCTCAAGCACAATCCGCTGACGCGGCACATTCCCGTCCAGATCGTCACGCTGGACGAAGACCGCCAGCATGCGCTCGCCCGCGGCGCGTTCGCGTTCGTCAGCAAGCCGACCACCGCTGAAGGCGTCAGCGCGGCATTGTCGCAGATCAAGGAATACGCAAAGCCGCGGCGCAAGCGCCTGCTGCTGGTCGAGGACAACGCCGCCGAGCAGATGAGCATCAAGGAACTTCTCGACCACAGCGACATCGAGATCCTGATCAGCGGCACCGGCAGGGAGGCGCTTTCGACGCTGCGCCAGAGCCCGTGCGATTGCGTCGTGCTCGACCTGCGGCTTCCGGACATGAGCGGCTTCGATGTGCTCAATCAGATCCGCGAAGACGAGGCACTGGCCAACGTGCCGGTGGTGGTGTTCACCGGCCGCGAGCTTTCCGTCGACGAAGACGCCGAATTGCATACCATGGCCCGAAGCATCGTGGTCAAGGGCGTGGAATCCCCGGAGCGGCTGCTCGACGAGACCTCGCTGTTCCTGCATCGGGTGATCACCGAGCTGCCGATCGAGAAGCAGCGCATGCTCGAAAAGCTCAACAGTTCGGACGAGGACCTGGTCGGACAGACCGCGTTGCTGGTCGACGACGACGCGCGCAACATCTTTGCGCTGAGCAGCGTGCTGGAACGCCGCGGCATGAAGGTGCTGACCGCCACCACCGGCAAGGAAGCCATTGCGCTGGTCGAATCGAGCCCCGAGATCGCGATCGTGCTGATGGATATCATGATGCCGCAGATGGACGGTTATCAGACCATCGGCGCGATCCGCGAAAATCCGACCTTCCGGCGGCTCCCGATCATCGCGCTGACCGCGAAGGCCATGAAGGGCGACCGCGAGAAATGTCTCGAGGCCGGGGCCTCGGATTATCTGGCAAAGCCGGTCAACACGGAGCAATTGCTGCTGGCGATCCGCATGTGGCTTCATCGCTGACCGGACAGGGAAAATGACGGACCACGAACGAGTCAATATCCTTCTGGTCGACGATCAGCCGGCGAAGCTGCTGGCCTATGAGGTCATTCTGAAGGAGCTCGACGAGAACCTGCTGATCGCGGCTTCCGGCCGCGAGGCGCTGGAATGCCTGCTCAAGAACGAGGTCGCCGTGGTCCTGGTCGACGTCTGCATGCCGGAGCTCGATGGATTTGAGCTTGCCTCCATGATCCGCGAGCATCCGCGCTTTCAGAAAACCGCGATGATCTTCATTTCGGCGATTCAGGTCAGCGATCTCGATCGCCTGCGCGGCTACGAGATGGGCGCAGTGGACTACGTTCCGGTGCCGGTGATCCCCGAAGTGCTGCGGGCCAAGGTCAAGGTATTTGCGGAATTGTACCGCAAGACCCGGCAGCTCGAGCGTCTCAATGAGGAACTCGAAGTGCGGGTTCGCGCCCGCACCGCCGAACTGGAGCATTCGAATGCAAAGCTGATCGAAAGCGAACAGCGGCGGAGTTTGGCCATCGCTGCAGGCAAAATGGGCTCCTGGGACTGGGACTGGGCCAGCGGCGACTGCATGTGGGACGAAGGACAATTCCAGATTTTTGGAGTCGACCCGCGCAGTTTCAGGGTGACGCCGGCGAATGTCCAGCCATTGATTCATCCGGAAGACATCGACGAATTGCGCAAGGCGCTGGCACAGTTCGCCAAGGGCGCAAGGTCTTACGAGGCGGAGTTTCGGATCCGCCGGCCGGATGGCGATATGCGCTGGTGCTTCGGCACGGCTGCGGCGACCATCGACGGCGGCGGTCGGGTGGTGCGGCTCAGCGGCGTGACCGTCGACATCACGGAGCGCAAGCTTGCGGAACAGCGCCAGAATCTGCTGGCGCGGGAAGTCGACCACCGCGCCAAGAATGCGCTAGCCCTGGTTCAATCCATCGTTCGATTGACCCGCGGCGATAGCGTGTCGGCCTACATCCAGGCGGTGGAGGGCCGGATCTCCGCACTGGCTCGGGCCCACACCATCCTGGCGCTGTCGAGCTGGCAGGGGGCCGAACTGGGTCGCCTGATCGTTGAGGAACTGGCGCCGTATCAGAGCGGAGGTCAGATCGCCCTCGCCGGCCTCGAGGTTCAGTTGCAGCCGGCCACGGCGCAGACATTGGCCTTGGCACTGCATGAGTTGGTGACCAATTCGGCGAAATACGGCGCGCTGTCCTCGTTGTCGGGACGCCTCTCCATCACATGGGGGATGGAGGCGCAGGATCTGCTGTTGGAATGGAAGGAGTGGGACGGGCCCGCGGTTCAGAAGCCGATCTCCCGGGGCTTCGGCACCCGAAGCGTGATCGCCAGCATCGAAACCCAACTCGGCGGACGGGCCGAGTTCGACTGGCGCCCCGAGGGTCTGGTTTGTCACTTGTCGGTTCCGTTGAACGCCGCAGTCGCTGACTCCATTGCTACGGAATACGTTCCGGGCGACAACGAGGTGACCGGGCGGGCGTCGGTTTCGGCCGATGCCTGAGGGCGCTCTGCCCGACCTTTGCAACGTGAATCGGATTTTCAGCGCGCCGATCCGGATCAATCCGTTGCTCTACGCTCGAGCTTCTCGATGGATGCGCCTGCGCTGCATCCGGCAGATCAAGGCACAGGGTCAGGCCGGACGCCGTGCCCACCTGCCATCTCGGCCGCGCGAGCGCGGCCGAGACAAGAGACGTTCTGATTGCTGAACCTGAAGGCGCGGCCGCGACGATGGCCACTCATCCATAGGGAACGACTCGACCGCCTTCGCGGGGGCTACCTTTCCGGCCGCTCCTCCGCGGGAGGTCGCCCGGCCGCCGGCCGCTGCGGCACCGCCTGCGGCGCGGGCCTGGCTTCGTTCACTCTCGGTTGAGCCGGCGGCCGCTGCTCCTGAACGCGTGGCACCTGCGGCTCCGGGGCGCGAGCCGGCGGCTCCGCGGCTCTTGGCGGTTCCGCGGCCGGCCTGTGCGGCTCCTCAGCCCTCGGTTCCTGAGCGGGCTCGCGCGGTTCGGCCTTCGGCGGCTCCTGCTCGGGCCGTTGCTGCGGCCGGACATTCTCCTCGGCCGGCCTGCCCTGCTCTCCGGTTCTCGCGGGCTCCCGGGCCAGCGTCTTCTGTTCCTCGGCCTTGGGAGCTTCCTTTGTCGTTTCCTTGGGAGCTTCCCGCTCATTGCCCTGGGGCACGGCCTCGCGAGGCTGCGGGGCGGAGCCCGGTCTCTCGCCGGCCTTTGTCGCGGGAGTCTGTTTGCTTGCCCCTTCCCCCGGCGCGCCATTGACCGGCGTCCCGGATTTTTCCGCGACCGGCGTACGCGACCCGCGCGCCACCCCTGCGCCCTCGAACACCCCGGCCCGCGGGGTCGCTGCTACCGCGGGTTCACCATGATTTTGCTTCGAAAACAGCGCGCGGTCCTTGCTGGCCGCTTCGGCTTGCTGGCGCTGCACCGGGGTCGCTTCAACGTGACGCTCCCGGCCGATCGCTTCCTGCTGCGGTGTGGGCTTTGCCGTCACACCACCATTGCCGCCGTTGAAGCTCACATTGTTGGTGCTCCTGACCGACACCGACTGTTCATAGACATTGGTGATGCGCACATTGGCGACGTTGTTGACCGCACGGTTATAGAAGAACACGCCGTTATTCCACCGCCCGCCGAGATACCCCTCACCGGTGTAGCCATAACCGTAATCGATTCCGCCGTAGAAGCCGACTTCACGCGCCCAATAACCCGGGAAGAATACATATCGTCCGTCCACCCAGCCCCAATAGGCCGGTGTCCACAGCAGGTCGCGTTGCGGCGGCTCGACCCAAGTTCCCGGCACCCAGTAATAATCCGCCACCGCCTCGTCCCAGGCCCAGAAGCCGGGTATCCACAGATACCCCTCCGCCGGGATCGCCGGCTGTTCATAATAGGGAAGCGGGGGCGGGGGAACATTGACGCGAACGTCGATGGACAACTGCGCCTGAGCTGCCGGAGAAAACGCTAAAATGGACGCCGCACCCAGCATGAGCGCGAGTGCCGAAGACCGGACGATGTGCATTGAAATCCTTCCAAAATTGACAAGTCGAGGCGGCGGACGCGACTAACGTCATGCCGCCCCTTCGGTTCCACTGCCATTTTGGCCGGTCGGCCGGCCCGATATCACGCGTCGTCGGCCAATCCCGGTCCGGCACCGACGATCCCTCAAGAAAAAACCCGCCATGTCCGGCGGGTTTTGTTCGCAACTCAGCTGCAGACCTGAACGGGACGAATCCGCACGCCATAAGGCGTTCTCACCGGCTCCCGCACGATATAACATCCGCCATAGTCATAATAGTCGTTGTAGGCGTAGTAGGGCCAGCCGAACGCGCCATAACCGAGGCCCAGCCCGAGCCCGAGCCCGACCCCGCCGTACCCGCCACCATGGAAACCGCCACCATGGAAGCCTCCGCCGTGGAAGCCTCCGCCGTGGAAGCCGCCACCGCCATGGAAGCCGCCAACACCGTGAGCGCCGCCACCGCCGCGCGCCGAGGCCACGGTCGGCGACACCAGACCCAGTGCGGCTACCGCACATGCGGCCAAGACTGTCTTTCTTAACATTTTCTACTCTCCGAAATTAAAAGTCGCCCGGTCCATCAATCTTTCAGTTGAGCAATCGTTTCACCAACCCGCCACCGCAGACATTGATTCGGGGTAACAAAGATTTGCCACCGGCCGAATCCTGACCCGCGAACGATGTGAGCGCCGCTGGAAGCGGGCGAAGGACGTAAATGCGCCCGCCACGGGTTCGCCCGCCGCTGCTGGCCACGTGAAACAAGAAAAATGAACCAATATCGATCCGGTGCGTTCACGCCGTGCCATGGCGTGAGGTTCAAATGAACTGGCTCTACTGGGATACCGGATGGTCTCTGATCTTCGGCACCATCGCCTTCATGACGATCGCCACTCACCCGGATTCGATCGTCGTCGCCGTCCATCCCACCCCTCCCGCGCGTATGGGCAAGGCGTGGTTTTACCTGGCAATGCTTTGTGCATCGGCGCTTGCAACATTACCCGCGACCGCATCACGCGCGCGCGATCTGGAGGGCCGATATACCGATTCGCCGCTGCACGACTGGTTCAATCAGCTGAAAAGCGGCAAGGGCCTTTGTTGTTCGTTTGCCGATGGCACTTCGGTCGAAGACCCCGACTGGAATATTCGCGACGGACACTACCGCGTCAGGATTGACGCCAACTGGTACGACGTGCCTGACGATGCCGTGATAGACGAACCCAATCGCGCCGGTAAAACCATGGTCTGGCCTTACTACTCGGATGGAAAGCTGATCTACATCCGCTGCTTCATGCCCGGTGACATGGGATAGGCCGAGTCGCGCAACGGCCCATCGACCCGCTCGACATTGCAGGCTGAGCAAAACGCCGCGTCTCCCGAGGGAGTCTGGTGGCGGGGCATTTTTTGGCGAGCACAGGATCAAATCGCACCCTGCAGGTCGGCCAGCCCACGAAGTTTTTACCGGAACCAGGAAGAGAAGTGTCGATTGGTCCATCAGGTCACGAATGGAAGCGTGACCGGCACAGCCCCAGCCGAAAAGGAACCCCCGTCCTTTGGTCCCAAGTGGGCTGTGCTCATGGGAAGGAAAGTCGATGCAAGAGCCGAGCAGAGATCAAATCATTCACCGTGCCTATGAGCTGTGGGAGCAGGCCGGAAAACCCGATGGCAGGGATGACGAATTCTATCATCAGGCCGAACAGGAACTGCGCAATGCTGAAAAATCCCCGACACAGCGCACGCCCGAAAATCTTTAGATATTTTCACATGGACCGCCGCCGCGGCGGAGCGTGACCGCCCGGCCCCCAACACAAAAACAGCGGACATCACGGCAAAATGGCGCTAAAGTCCGGCGCCATGAGAATTTCTTTCAGGATTGCAGCGGGGCTGCTTGGCTGTGCTCTGGATTTTCAGGCCGGCGGCACGGCGCAGGCCGGTCCATGCACTGCCGACATTGCGCAATTCGAAGCCGCCGTTGGGCAATCGCGGGGCAATCCAGACGCGGGATTGACCGCGGATCAGTCGGTCGGCGCACAACTCGGCCACCAGCCAACCCCGAATTCGCTAAGACAAGCGGAAAGTCGGTTGCAATCAAAATTCGCGGCACGGATGTTGCGCGCCAAACGCCTGGATGCGGAAGGCAATCCCGGCTGCATCGGCGCGCTCAAGGCGGCCAGGCGGCTTTATATTCCGTAAACTTGGCAAAGTGCCCGACCATGGCAGGGCCATAACCGCGTCGCGGCCATTGCCGACGGCTGTCAGTCCCGATCTCCCACTTCGAAAGATTTCGCCGCCCGGATGCCGGCACGCCAGCACAGTTCGAACAGCGCCAGCGCGACGGTGAGCGTGACCGCCGAAAGCATCAATCCGATCGCCAGCTGGTGAAACGAAGTTCCGCGGCTGACAAGGAGAAAGGCGACGGCGCCAACGATCAGCACCGCGAAGGGAACGGTGCTGGAACGATATTCCCGAAGGGCTGGCGCGATCGTTGTCATTTCATGGGCTCGATTTGCCTCATCCCCTTCGTTGCCGGGTCTGCATGCGCTGCGTCTGGAACCGTCGAGCTTCAGATCTGCGCAATCGAGCCAAAATCCCAAGCGACGTCGGGCGGATTCTCTCCGATGCGGAGGGTGGTGTCGTTGACCAGACGATGCGGCGGCACCGGCAGATTATACGGTGCCGGCACGCCATTGAACACGCGGCCGGCCAGATCGTATTTGGAACCGTGGCACGGACAGAAATAGCCGCCGAGCCAGTTCGACGCCGGCACGCTGGCGCTCTGGTCGGGATAAAACATCGGAATGCACCCGAGATGGGTGCAGATTCCGACCAGAACGCCGTATTCCGGCTTGATCGAGCGATGCCAATTATCGGCATAAGGCGGCTGCTGGGGCGCGCTCGAATTCGGATCCGACAATTGCGCCAGCAGTTTTGAGTCTTGAAGTGTCTTGACCGCCGCGGGCGTGCGATTGACGACAAACACAGGCCGCGAGCGCCAGCGAACCACTGCCTGCTGGCCCGCCTGCAGCTTGCTCAGATCAAAATCGACCGGACCGCCCGCCGCCAGGGTCGATGCGTCCGGTTCCATCTGGTCGATCATCGGAAATATGACAGCCACCGTACCGACCAGCGCTGCCGCGCCGGTTGCAATATAGAGAAAATCCCGCCTCGTTCCGGTTGTGGATTCCATCGTCACTGCGGCATCGTCCCTGGCGCTGATCCAGCCATCGTCGACCACTCGACTGTGCCGGCCACTCCCCTGCAGGGTGGAGACGCCGTACCCCGGCGATTCGATCCAGGCCGCCTGTTCATACCTTTGTGATGCGGCCCAAAACCCCGCCTTGCCGTTTGCCGCCAGCCTGGCCTTTGGTCTTCAGCTAAGGGAATTCTCGAATAAACGCGCGAAACATCATCGGCCGGCGATGATGCGTCACCTGGTCCGCCTTCAAGTTCGCGGATGCGGGCGATTGCGCCGGCCGCGGCCGGGGTCTTTTCCGGGGCGGGCCGCCTGCAGCCTAACTTCAGTCAAGGCCGCAGTGCCCTGAGCGGCTTCACCAGGCTGCCGACGCAAGGCCGTCGATGCGGCCGTATCGTCGCGGCCGCTGTGCACTCGATCCGTCTTGCCCGATCGCGACTTCGTGCCCATGGCCGGGCGATTAATACAGCCTTTGATAGAAATCGTGATTACAGTACAATTTCCGGTTATGGGCCGATCGAGGAAGATTGACGAATGTCCGCGGCGGCAGGATCATGCGGTATGGAAGCCTCACTGGATGTTTTCCGATCGGGAGACTGCTATGGGACCAATGCGGCGCGCCCCTCCTGTCAGCCTGGCTGCCAGATGCATGCTTGTCTTCGCTCTATCCATGACCTCGTCATCGGCGCGCGCCGCTGATTGGGGCCCGTTCGTTGCCGAAATGCTGGAGCATTTGGCGACGCATATCGGCATGTCGGCAGCCGAACATGTGGTCGAGCAGCTCACGCAGCATGACAAAATGCCGACCCTGCAGCTGAGCGATGAAGAGCTGACGAAAAAGATCAACGAAAAAATCGAAAGCTGCGTGAGGCGGGCTCAACAGCTCGACGATCAGGATCCCCAGCGCCGGGCTCTGCTTGGAAAGCCGCCGCTTCTGATCGGGCCGGCATATGCCGAGGAGCGCGCGTCCTTTCAGAGCGAATGTGGTTCGATCTTCAAGTGAGCAGATCCTGACGCGACAGCAGCGACTGGACCAGCCGCTCGCGACGTTCCTGATCGACGTTGACTTTGCCTAGCCGCTGCCGCAACGATTTTGTTTCGTCAAACGATTCATCACCCGACAGCAAACGCGCTTCCAGGCTTTGCAGCAGCGCGTGGTCGGCATCGAGCTGGCCTTGATGGGCCCGCAGATTTATCCGCTCCGTCAGTCCCGCGTAATCGGGATTGCGCAGTTCAAGAACATGGATGCAGGCTTCGACTTCGGCGAGGCTCAATTGTCCAAGGTTCTCGCCCTGGAGCTCCGTCAGTTCGATGGTTCCCATTCGAACGTCATCCCGGAAATCGCGATTGAGCTGAACATATTGAGCGAAGAGCTGATCGAGCCGGCCGCGAACATTGGCGCCTTGTGCATCGCTCCCGTCACCCACTATCGCGTCCAGCTTCGCCAGCACGGCAATCTCGCGGTCGAGGTCTCTTGCCGTCCAAGACCCGAGTCGAGCCCTCAGTGCATTCTCGAGCCGCTCCACCTGCTGCTCGGCATCGGACGACGATAGCCGCAGCCCCAGCTCGATGGCGTCGAGTGAACACAGGACGGCGCCGGCCTCAATCCGTAAATTCGTCGTAACGCTCTCGATGCTCCCGGCTCTCAAAGCCGCATAGGCCTGCCGCTCGTCGCCCCCCGTGAGTTGAAGCCAATGATCAAGCCTGTCGGCCAGACATTCGATCTGCTGCAGCGGATTGGTCCGGAAGGCCCTTATTGCTTCCACAACACGGTCCTGATCGCTGAGCATCCCGGCGACGGCATTGCCTTGCCGGTCCGGGCAGTCAAGGCCCGCCTGGCGGCCAAGGCCCCAGCGGCTGGCGCAAAGCAACGTCGCCTGGCGGTCGAGTGCCGGCGCCGTTGCTTGCACCGATTGCCAATCGCGCTGATCGATCCAAAACCGATCAAAGCCCCGTATGGATCTGGCAGGCTGGTCAACGCTGTCCTCGTCGGAGGTGCTCAGCTCATCCAGCACGAAATCAACCGGCAGGCCGGTGATTCTCACGGCATCCCGTACAAACCTGACCAGATCCCTGGCATCGGCTGTTGCCGTCAGGGGTTTGGCGTCCCTGGCCGATCGACAAAGCGCGCGCCAGCAGCCTGTATCGGACATGTCGCTGGCGTCGGCAGTGCTGCGAAACGTCTTCCAGACGTCATAGTCAAGCGCAAACAAATGAAATTTTCGTCCATCCGGCCGCTCGTCGTCCGACGTCTTGCTGAGGCAGTTCAGGATTTGATCGATCGTGAGGCCGCTTATCTTGATCGCCGTTTCCAGACCGAGCCAATCAGCGGCCTCGCCGAAGTCCGTTCGGCAGCACGAGAGAAAGTCAACGACCGCCAGCAGAAACAGCTTCCTGCAGCGGCGGTTTGGCGCCGCCAAAACCCGATCGACAAGCTCCAGGACTTCACTCGGAAAGATCGCCGGCCGCAGCGTCGCAATTTCGGTCATCGGGTTATCCGAGCCTGCCCATCAATTGTTCCGCGCTTGCCCGCATCCCGGCATCATTGCTGAGCTCCAGCACTTTCGAGCATGCGCGTTTGGCTTCGAGCGGGCGTTGCTGCCGCAACAGCACGACGGCAAAATTGTACCACAAGGCCGGGTTGTCCGGGATCGCGCTTGTCGCCCGGCGGTATGATGCCTCGGCGTCATCGTATTTGCCCAGTCCTGCGAGCGCCTCGCCAAGGCCGGCATGCAATCCCGGGAGATCTCCGCACTGTTGGATCAATATCCGATAGGAGGTTTCGGCCAGAGCATATTGCCTGGCCTCCATCTGCTCGTTTGCCTTATCGAGGATGAGGCTCAGCGCCCCGGCGATCGATGGCTCAGATGTTTCAGGCATGACGACCGTCCGTTTTCGCGGCGATTTTATGCCCCCGGCATTCTGCTCCGCAACCCCGAATTGATTTGGATCCGACCAAAATATCAAGCCGCGCGGGCAACAACCGGGGCGATAATATTCCATCCTCTCACCCTGCGTGCTACGATTACATTGCCGCGCGCAAATTCTGGGTCAGATGCTTGGGAGCGCCCGATGTGGGAGAAGGCCGGTGACTTCTCGGATTGGTGGGACGAACAGCACCAGTTGTCGAAGGAAGCTCTCGACGCCTTTGTCGACGAGCATCCCGATTTTTTCGGCGTCGTCGTTTCAGGTACCTTCAACACTTCAATGGATTTGGCCGAACCGACTGTCGACATGTGGCGGTTCGGTGCGGGCTTCGCTGAGGGTCCGGGCGGCGCGGTCAAGGACGGATTTCGCTTCCTGGGTTTGATGGGGCCGCTGGGGACCGTCGGCAGGGGCGCCGCCTGGGCCGAGCGGCAGGTCGTAGCCGAAGGCGAGCAGGCGGCCAAGATCGCCAACAATCTGCGCCTCAGTGAGTTGATCGCGGACATCCCCAAAGATCACCTGAAGGCGGTCAGGAATACCCTGGGTGAGGATCATCTGTGCTGGGCGGTGACGAGCACGAAGGCTTTGGTCCAGTCTGGCCAGAAGCTCTATGCGAGCGTGAAGGATTTTGCCAAGGAGATTGGGCATCCGTTCGACCCGCTGGAGCTAGACAGTCTGGATACCGTCCGCCCCGATATGGAAAAGTGGCTCGGCCTGCTCCGGAAAATCGGGGCCAAGGTGTCCGACAAAGTGGCGGTGAAGACGTTTGAGGACGTCGTCGCCCTGGTGCCGCGGCAGGGGGTGGTGCTTGTCGAGATTCTGGGGCGCAACTTCAAGAATGAAATCTACCGCCATGCGATCCACGTTTATCGCGACGTCGCGGGTGTCATAAGGATCGTTAACCGCGACGGCCGGATCGTCTCGAGCCTGCAGGAATTAGGCGGCACAATCGACCCTTGGCAAGTGAAGAGCGCGGCGGTCCTCGAAAACGTCGTCGTCAAGGAAGTCGCGAAGGCGGGCGCGTTTGAACGCGCTGCAGATACTGCCTATCGGACAGGTGTCGTGGCAATGGCAGTGAAGGCGGCCACAGGGTTTTCGCGCAAGACCAACGAGACCATCGCCCAGGTCTTCGAGATGTTCAAACAGTCCAGACAAGGCGGCACGCTGCTCGGTTCCGGCATTCGCCACGTCGTCGGTCCAGGCGAGACCCTGCAGGATATCGCGCGAACCTATTACGGCGACGAGACGAAATGGCCCATCGTCATGGAGGCCAATCGCGACAGGATCGCCACATCGGGAAATCCGATTTCGGAGTCCCAGCGACTGGTAATTCCCGAGCTTCCGCATGTCAGACAGTTCGGTCGCTTGGGAGAGACGCCGAAGCCGCAGCTGGTTCGGGACGTCAGCCGGCCTGAGCCGCCCGGACAAGTCATGCCGCCGCCATCGGGCCATGGGCTCCCCCGGCTAGCCGAGGTCAATGCAACCGGCGGCAAGCCGAGCGCCGCGCCGGACGCGGTTGCTGGCGGGCAGCACGACCGATCACGATCGAACGACCCGCTTCCATCTCGAATTGCCGAAGTCGAGGATATTCCGCTTGATGTGCTGCAGCAGCTATCCAATGGTGTCGATCGCTCGCTCGAGGCCCTGGAGCCCTCCCAGGATAGCCCCAGGACGGCGCGAATGCTGGAACTTCAGCTCGACGATCTTGCCTACGCGGCAAGCAGAGCCAGCGAGCTGGAGGCTGGCCGGGCGCTCTACAATGAAGTGAAGGCCATCAGGGAAAAACACTACGAGAAGCTCCGGACGGCCGATGACGAATTCGGCCACCATGACAGGCCCGAAGATCCAGAGCCGCCGCGCCGATTGAATGAAGAAGGCTGGAAAGCCCAACAAGCGAACGACGCACGCCGAGGAGACAACCGGAACCAGGCCCGGATTGACGACAACCAGGCGCTACAAGATGCCGACCGCAGCGCCGACGAGGAGATTCGCGCGAGGCGCGCAACGGAGCAGGCCAGCCGCGACGAAGCCGACCATCGGAAAAGTCTCGAGCGGGAAACGCAGCAGCGATTGCAGGAGCAAGCCGCTGAGCGCCTCGAGCGAGAGCAGAAGGCCGAAGCCCAGCGCAGGGACGAAGAGGCCAGGGCGCGCATCGACGCCATCCACGCGGAACTGCAAGCCCTCGATCGCAGGAAGGCGGAGGAACGCGAACACGAGGCGGCCGTGCGGATCGAGCCGGAAACATCCAGTGCCGACCAACGCGAGCGCGAAGCTCAGGAAGCCCAGCGAATTGCCCGCGAGGATGACGCGAAACATCGTGCGCAACTGGAAAAGGAACGGATGGAGCTGGAGACGCAAATACGCTTGCGCGTGGATGCCGCGAACAAGGCCAGGATCGAGGAAGAAACCAGGGCGAGAGAAAGCGCAAGGCTGGCGGAAGAAGCGCGCGTGCAACTCGTGACCACGGCGAGATTGTACCTTGCAGATCGACCGAAACAGGCCCCGGCCCGGGATGATTCTTCAACGGACGGTCGGCAAGCACAAGACCGCATCGGTACCGAACCTCGAGGCGCCGACGCGCGGCCTGACCGGGACGACGTCGATCGCCGCCGCCAGCAGGTTGAGCTTAAGGATCAGGCCGCCGCGAAACAGCGCGAGGATGATCGCCGGCGCTGGGAGGAAGCGGCGGCAAAACAAATTGAACAGCAGAACAAGCATCCGGTTAGCGATGCGCAACGCGACCGCGAGCGCTGGCAGACGGAGCAAGCGGATCTGGCGCGAACCCTCGAGCAGGCTCGCATAGGGCAGCAGCAAGCCGACGACAAGCGGCGCGATCAGGACGGCAGGCGCCGGCAGGAACAGGACAATCGCGAATACGACCTCAGGCGGCAGCAAGATATCGAAGCTCGACAACGCGACGAGGAACGCCGAAGGGAGGAAGACGCCCAGGCGCGGCAGCGCGAGGAAGAGCGCCAGGCGCGTGAACAGGCCGAGGCAAGGCAGGCCGAAGAGCTGCGCAAGAGCCAGGAAGATGCCGAAGCGCGACAGCGCGAGGAGGAGCGCCGGCGCCAGGAGGAGTTCGATATGCGCCAACGCGAGGAAGAGCTCAGGCGCCAGGAAGAGGCTGAAGCGCGTCAACGTGCCGAGGAGGAGAAAAAACGCGCCGAGGAGGAGGAGCAGCGGCGGCAGCAGGACATCGAGGCGAGACAACGCGAGGATGAACGCAGGCGCCTTGAGGAGGCCGAAGCCCGACGACGCGAGGAAGAGCGCCGGCAACATGAAGACGAAGAGCGAAAGAAACGCGAGGAGGAGATTGCCGCGCAGCGGAATCTTGGCGACGATCCCGCGCAGACAAATCTGACCGGCAAGATCAGGGTCCCGGGATCCGGCTGGAAATCCTATGACTGAGGCGGCCATCAAATCGCCGGGATGGCGATGGCTTTCACGCTGATGCCGACGGATCGCAATGCATTTGCAGGTACAGTCTCGACGTCAGAGCAGCGCCAACCAGGCAGCCAGCCTCGCCGAAAAACTCCGACAGCGGCTGCGCGCAGGAACTTCCCTGATTCGGCAACTCCGTCGTCGCCCCAAGACTGCGACAAACACTCATTTATGAACTAGCTCGCGTGAGCAACTTCGGGTAAAATGGCCCCGCCTCGGAGCCCGACAGCAACGGACGTTTTTTCCAGCACGCAGTTCGTATCGACTGGATCGCGTTCCCCGATCTCGATTGGAATCCAATGGTTCGGCGATGAATATCCTTGATCCGCAAGGTCCGATCGGGGCCGCCGACAAAACCATCCTGATCGATTCCATTGCGATCATGCTGGTGATCGTGCTGCCGACCATCGTCGCCATTTTCGCGTTCGCCTTCTGGTTCCGGCAGTCCAATCCCCGCGCCGTCTACCTTCCCGACTGGGCCCACTCCGGCCGCATCGAACTGGTGGTCTGGTCGATCCCGGCGCTCACCGTGATCCTGCTCGGCGGCGTCGCCTGGATCGGCGCGCATCGGCTCGATCCCGCCGCTCCGGTCGAAGGCACCGGCAGCCCGGTCAGGATCCAGGTGGTGTCGCTCGACTGGAAATGGCTGTTCATCTACCCGGACCAGCGGGTCGCCACCGTCAATACGCTGACGGTGCCGGGCGGAGCGCCGCTCAACTTCGAGCTGACATCGTCGAGCGTGATGAACGTCTTCTTCATCCCGCAGCTCGGCAGCATGATCTACACGATGAACGGCATGGTCACCCGGCTCAACCTGCGTGCCGACCAGCAGGGCAATTACCAGGGGCTCTCGGCGCATTTCAGCGGCGACGGCTTTCCCGACATGCTGTTCGACGTCCACGTCATATCGCCGCTGGCGTTCCCCGACTGGGTCGCAAGCACGGCACGCAGCGATCAGGTCCTGAATACGGACAGCTACAACAAGCTCGCGCAACAATCGGTCGAGACCAGCAAGCCGGGCTATCGGCTCGCCGATCCCGAACTGTTCGGCAAGATCGCCACCCAGCGGATTCCGCCGGGGCCGGGGCCGCAACTGACGACGAATCCGGCGAAACCCGACAGCGGAGCCAACAATGTTCGGTAAGCTAAGCTGGGCCGCGATCCCGCTCGACCAGCCGATCCCGCTGGTTACCGGAGCCGTGGTGCTGGTCGCGATCCTGGCGGTACTCGCCTGGATCGTGATCGCGGGGCACCTGCCCTATCTGTGGCGCGAATGGATCACCAGCGTCGATCACAAGCGGATCGGCGTCATGTACACGCTGCTGGCAATGGTGATGCTGCTGCGCGGCTTTTCCGACGCCATCCTGATGCGGTCGCAGCAGGCGCTCGCCTATCATTCGCAAGGCTACCTGCCGCCGGAGCACTACGATCAGATCTTTTCCGCGCACGGCACCATCATGATTTTCTTCGTGGCGATGCCGTTCGTGATCGGCCTGATGAACCTGGTGGTGCCGCTGCAGCTCGGGGTGCGCGACGTGGCGTTCCCGACGCTCAATTCGGTCGGCTTCTGGCTCACCGCGACCGGCGCGCTGCTGGTCAACATCTCGCTGGTGGTCGGCGAATTCGCGCGGACCGGCTGGCTGCCTTACCCGCCGCTGTCGGAACTGACCTATTCGCCCGGCGTCGGCGTCGACTACTACACATGGTCGCTGGAGATCTCCGGCGTCGGCACGCTGGTCGCCGGCATCAACCTCGTCACCACGGTGCTGAAGCTGCGCACCAAAGGCATGACCTATCTGCGCATGCCGATGTTCTGCTGGACCACACTGGCCTCCAATCTGCTGATCGTCGCCGCGTTTCCGATCCTGACCGCGACGCTGGCGATGCTGATCCTCGACCGCTATTTCGGCTTCCATTTCTTCACCAACGAGGCCGGCGGAAATATCATGATGTTCATGAACCTGATCTGGGCCTGGGGCCATCCGGAGGTCTACATCCTGGTGCTGCCGGCGTTCGGGATCTTCTCGGAAGTGGTCTCGACCTTTTCCGGCAAGCCGCTGTTCGGCTATCGCTCGATGGTGCTTGCCACCATGGCGATCTGCGTCATCTCGTTCATGGTCTGGCTGCACCACTTCTTCACCATGGGTGCGGGCCCCGACGTCAACGCCATCTTCGGCATCGCCAGCATGATCATCGCGGTGCCCACCGGCGTGAAGATCTACAACTGGCTGTTCACGATGTATGGCGGGCGGGTCCGCTTCACGACGCCGATGATGTGGTCGATCGGGTTCATGGTCACCTTCATCCTCGGCGGACTGACCGGCGTTCTGGTCGCGGTGCCGCCGGCGGACTTCCTGCTGCACAACAGCCTGTTCCTGGTCGCGCATTTCCACAACGTGATCATCGGCGGCGTGCTGTTCGGCGCCTTTGCCGGCTACACCTACTGGTTTCCCAAGGCGTTCGGCTTCCGCCTGCATGAGGGGCTCGGCAAGGTCGCGTTCTGGTTCTGGCTGGTCGGGTTCTACGTCGCCTTCGTGCCGCTTTATGCGGTCGGCTTTCTCGGCATGACCCGGCGCATGCAGCACTACGACGTCGCGGAATGGCGTCCCTGGCTGCTGGTCGCCGCCGGCGGCGCCGTGCTGATCCTGATCGGGATCGTCTTCCAGATCCTGCAGCTGGTGGTCAGCATCCGGCAGCGCGCGGAACTGCGCGACCTGACCGGCGATCCCTGGGACGGCCGGTCGCTGGAATGGGCCACCGCCTCGCCACCGCCGGTGTTCAACTTCGCGGTGATGCCCGACGTGAGCGGCGCCGATGCCTACTGGACCATCAAGATGCGCGCCAGGCAGCAGGGGCTTGCGGGCGGCGAGCCCGACTACAGGGATGTCGAGATGCCGCGCAATTCGCCGACCGGCTTTGTCTGCGCCTTCTTCGCCACCATCATGGGCTTTGCGCTGATCTGGCATATCTGGTGGATGGTCGCCGCGGGCGGCGTCGGCGCGTTTGCGACCTTCGTCGCCTTCGCCTGGCGCGACCACGACGAATACGTCATCCCGGCGGCGGAAGTCGCGCGTATCGATCACGCCAACCTGGAGCAGCGGCGGGCGGCGCTCAGCCTTGCAGGGAGCCCGGGATGACCGACGCCACATTGGCCTTCGCCGGGGACGACCCGCACCAGCTGCGCGGCATGCAGCAATCCGTCACCCATGACGGGCCGGCGCCGAAGCGGATCGTGACCGGTTACGGCTTCTGGATCTTCCTGCTCAGCGACATCGTGATGTTCTCGTGCTTCTTCGCGAGCTATGCGGTACTGCTCGGCCAGACCGCCGGCGGCCCGAGCGGCGCGCAACTGTTCGACCTGAAGAGCGTCGCGGCCGAGACCGCCTGTCTTTTGCTGTCGAGCTTCACCTGCGGCCTTGCCAGCATCGCAGCCGACATGCGCAGCGCGCGCTGGTTCCAGACCGCCATGGCGGCGACCTGCGTGCTGGGCCTCGCATTTCTCGCGCTGGAAGGACGCGAATTTGCAGGTCTGGTGTCCCACGGTGCGGGGCCGACGCGGAGCGCCTTTTTATCCGCCTTCTTCGCGCTGGTCGGATGCCACGGCATGCACGTCTCGGCCGGCATCCTCTGGCTGCTCACCATGATGGCGCAGGTGTTCGCCAAGGGCTTTCGCGCCGACATCATGCGTCGCCTGCTTTGTTTCGCGCTGTTCTGGCATGCGCTCGACATCATCTGGGTCGCGCTGTTTTCGGTAGTCTATCTGCTCGGGAGTGCCGCATGAGCGAACAGCTTCATGAGATGCATGACCACCGCGACGTCGCGCCCGGCGATGAAGAGGAGATCCGGGTCGGCCCCCGGCTGCTCGGATATGTCGTTGGTCTCGGTCTGGCCATCCTGCTGACGGCGACCTCGTTCTTTGTTGCCGGAACCGACCTCGTCTGGCAGCCCAGCATTCCCGTCGCCCTTGTCGTGCTGGCGATCGCGCAGATGGGCGTGCATCTGGTGTTCTTCCTCCACATCACGACGGGCGCCGACAACACCAACAACGTGCTGGCGCTCGGCTTCGGCCTGCTGATCGTGTTCCTGGTGATCGGCGGATCGCTGTGGATCATGGACCATCTCAACCACAACATGATGCCGATGGATCAGCTCATGCAGATGCAGCGCTGAGGGGAACACGTCGCTTCGCTTGCGTCGTTGTCAGCCTTTTCCGATGGCGCCGCGGAGCGGGCGCTGTGACCCGGCCTCCAAGCGCGCACCAGCCATCCCGGAAGACGGGTTGTGCAGCGCAGCATGACCGGTAAAACCGCGGTTTACCGTGAGGTGCGCCGCGTGACCGATGTCAATGCCAATGCCTGGGTTTCGTCGAGCCATCGGCCGTTGGGCTTCCCCGAATTCGTCATCGTGATTGCTTCGATCATGGCGCTGAACCCGCTGGCCATGGACATGATGCTGCCGGCGCTGCCGAACATCGCCTCGGCCTTCCACATCGTGATCGCCAACAGGCCGCAGGCGGTGCTGTCGACGTTTCTGATCGGCTTCGGCGTCGGCCAGTTCGTGATGGGACCGCTATCGGACCGTTTCGGCCGCCGTCCGGTCCTGGTCGACGGCATGGCGCTGTATTGTGTTGCCAGTGTGATCGCGATCACCGCTGCGTCCTTCGAGACATTGCTGCTGGCGCGCGTGTTGCAGGGACTTGGCACCGCCGCCACTCGCGTGATTGCCACGTCGATCGTTCGCGACTGCTACGCCGGTCGCCGCATGGCCAGTGTCATGTCGCTGGCGATGATGGTCTTCATCGCGGTGCCGGTGATCGCGCCGTCGCTGGGTCAGGCGGTGATGCTGCTGACGCAGTGGCGCGGCATCTTCATCGTGCTGATGCTGTACGGGGTGCTGGCGCTGGCCTGGAGCGCGCTGCGAATGCCGGAGACCCTGCCGGAGTCCGAGCGCAAGTCGCTGGCTATTCCTAGCGTGCTCGGCGCCTTTCGCCAGACCGTGACCAACCGGCAGACCCTGGGCTATGCGTTGGCAGCCGGCGGTGTGCAGGGCTCGCTGTTCGCCTTCGTGTTCTCGTCGCAGCAGGTGTTCACCGAAATCTATGGGCTCGGGCGCTATTTTCCGCTGGCGTTCGCCGCCATCGCGATCGGCGTCGCCGTCGCAGGCTTCCTCAATGCCCGTTTCGTCGGCCGGCTCGGCATGCGGGTGATTTCGCACGGCGCCCTGGTCGGCTACGTCGCGGTGGCCGGGATCATGCTGCTGGGGGTTAAGCTGCAGATGCTGCCGCTGCCGCTGTTCATGGCGCTGGCGGCCCTGATGATGTTCGGATTCGGGCTGATGTTCGCCAATTTCACATCGCTGGCGATGGAACCGCAGGGCCATATCGCCGGCACAGCTTCGTCGCTGTACGGGTCGATCACGACATTGCTCGGCATCGGCATCGGCATCACGATCGGCCAGCATTACGACGGCACGCTGCTGCCGTTTGCGACCGGGTTTTTCCTCTGCACGCTGGCCTCGCTGGCGGTCGTGCTGGCGGTGGAACGGGGCCGGCTGTTCAAGCCGCATCCGATGGTGGTCGCTTAGGCGCTGATTGCCCGTTTTGGCCGCCGCACGCAGACGCCGCCGCATCCCCCCATCGCCGATCAAGCCAACGGGGTAGGCTGGATGACCGGCATCCGCCGCCCCGGTTTGCAGTCTCAGCCGGCAATCGCTGCGGCCACCCGCTCCGCGATCAGAATCGTCGGCGTCTGGATGTTGCCGGAAATCATGATCGGGATCACCGAGGCGTCCGCCACGTGCAACCCCTCCGGCCCGCGAACCCTGAAGTTGCCGGGATCGACCACGGCCATCGGGTCGGTCCCCATCCGGCAGGTCGAGGCGGCGTGATAGAGCGTGGTGCAGTGACCGCGGATATAGTCGGCAACGTCCGCATCGCTTTCGGCCTCGAGGCTTGGCGTGATCTCGCTCGATCAATTGCTTCAGCGGCGATTGGGCCGCGATCCGGCGGCTGATGCGCACGCCTTCGACCAGGGTCGCGATATCGCTGCCACTGGGATCGGAAGCGAAATAGCGCGGATTGATCGACGGATATTCGATCGGATCGGCGGAACGCAATTTGATCTCGCCACGGCTTTTCGGCCGCTGCAGGGTAGAATGCAAAGGTGATGCCCGGTTTCGACGACAGAAAACGCACATAGTCCCGGTGCGGGCTGATGGCGCCGTAAAGCTGCAGGTCGGGCTCCACGTCCGGCCGGCTGCGCACATGGGCACCGGCAGCCACCCACGGTGAGGAGCGCGGTCCGGTCCGACTGTCCTTCCATTCCGCCAGACTTGCCTCCAGGCTTTCCGGGGTCCAGGCGCCGACGCCGATCTTCTCCCGGGTATAGAAGGTGATCGGGATATTGATATGGTCCTGCAGATCCTTGCCGACACCCGGAACGTCATGCACCGGCTTGACCCCGACAGCCGACAGCTCGTCCGCCGGACCGATTGCGCACTCACCGCCACGGACAACGGGCAAAGCGAGATAAAAATGCGCTACCGTTAGACTCCTTGTTCGATGACCTTCACCCGGGACAATCAGACGCTGTTCGGCGGTGACAGATCGGCCAGCAGCGTAGGGATCAATTCCGATACCGTCGGATGAATGGGAACGGCGCGTTGCAACACATCGTACGGCAGCCCGGCATTGATGGCGTCGAGAAGGCCATGAATTGCCTCGTCACCGCCGGTCCCGAGAATGGCGGCGCCAAGTATCCGTTTTGTCCCGGCATCCACAACAACCTTCATGAAGCCCCGGGTTTCTCCCTTTTCGACGGCTCGCCCGACCCGGGTCATAGGCAGCTGGGCGGTCAAGATCGGCCGACCGGTCTTTTGCGCCTCGGCATCCGTCATCCCGACCCGCCCCAAAGGCGGATCTATATAAAGCGCATAGGCTGGAACGCGGCTACTGACCTTGCGGTGCTCCCCGTCGAGCAGGTTGGCGGCAACGATCTCGTAGTCATTGTAGGCCGTGTGTGTGAAAGCACCGCAACCGTTGCAGTCGCCGAGTGCCCAGATGCCGGCCACGCTGGTGGCAAGGCTGTCATCGACCTTGATGTAGCCTCTTGAATCGACGGCCACGCCAGCGCGATCCAGTCCGAGATCATCTGTATTGGGCCGGCGTCCAACGGCAAGAAGGACATCCGTGCCGACCACCTCCGGCTCTCCGGATGTGCAGTCCACGCCGACCGCAATGCCTTCCGGCCGCGACGCGAAACTGATGCACTCCGCAGCCGTTCGGACCGCGATATCCTCACTTTCCAGGATGCCGCGAATGGCAGCCGAGATGTCCTCGTCTTCACGCGAAACGAGGCGCGGGCCTTTCTCCACGATCGTCACCTGGGCACCGAAGCGGCGGTAGATCTGCGCAAACTCCAGACCGATATAACTGCCCCCCACGATCACCAAATGACGAGGTATCCGATCCAGCTTCAGCATCTTGCTGTTGGTCAGGTAGGAAATATCACTGATGCCGGGCATTTCCGGTACAACCGCGCGTCCCCCCACGTTGATGAAGATGCGCGGGGCCGTGAGCAACCGATCGCCGACCCGAATCACATCAGGCCCTTCGAAACTGGCATGGCCCCTCAGAACCGTGCATCCCTTCATGCCGTACAGCAAACCCTCGACGCCAATCCTGGCATTCAGCGACACCGTATCCGCACGAGCCTTGGCTCGTGCCATATCGATCCCCACGGCCGCGTTGATGACAACGCCGTAATCCAAAGCGCGGCGGGCCGAATGAGCCGCGTAGGCGCTCGCGACCAGCGTCTTGGTCGGCATGCAGCCGGTATTCACGCAAGTTCCGCCGAACAGCTTGCGTTCGACGACTGCGACACGCATTCCGGCTTGGGACAACCTGTGGGCCAATGGCGGCCCGGCCTGCCCTGCGCCGATGATTATCGCATCGTATGCCTCGCTCACGATATCGCCAGCGCAACCAGACAGGCGGAGCAAATCGCAATTGCATCTTCGATGAATGCCGCCGGCCGATCAGTCTTCAACGCCCCGGCGAGCCATATGCGGAATTCCTTGCCGACCAGTGTTCCAGCAACGGCGCCAACGACGCCCGCAAGAGCGCTCATGAGCCAAGCATGGCTCGGAACTCCAAACGCCGCACCCGCCACGGCGCCGACGAAAATTCGTCCGCCAAATTGAACCGGAACGGTACGGCTTGGCGTCGATGGCAGTTGATCGGTCACAAGCTCACCGAGGGCCAACAAGGTAAGGATGGAAGCCGTCCAGACGGAGCCAAGCAACTCCAACCAGCTCCCACCGAGATTAACCCATCCGAAATATGCCACCCAACTAATGGCGGCGAACGCGGTCATCGACCTGAGGCCGGCGATAATCCCGATGACGAAGGCAAGAACATAAAACGTCATGATACTTCTCCAATTTAAAGCAACCGAGTTTCTTCTGTGTCGAAATTAGGGGACTGAGATTTTGATTTATTACAAAATCGAATGATTTTTTCTAAATTCAAACTTGCTTGGTAGTTCACGCCGCTGCTTGGCAGCGTAGCTGCCTTCACTTTACGCCGATGTTGGCGAGCGCCGCATACAATGGAAGGCCGATCAAGGCGACCACGATAGCGTCTCAGATTCGTGGTCCAGGCCGGATCAATCGGGCTTCCCGGCCATTTCCCGCGTTGACTACCCGCCCTCGCAGTCTCGATTCCGTCAGCTCGGTACGAAAACCGTCCAATTCTCTGCCCGACTAAAGCGGGATGTCATTAGCCTGAATCGATTTGGGATTCCCAAATCAGTGCATTTCTGATTCACCATGCTGGCTGGGCTGGAGGCCAGCATGGATGGGCAAGCCTTATTCTCTGGATCTGCGTAAGCGTGTCGTGGCCGCGATTGAGGGCGGAATGTCACGCAATCGGGCCGCCAAGCAGTTTGGGGTCGCGATCAGCACGGCGATCGGATGGATGCATCGGGTCGAGAAGACCGGTAGCGTTGAGCCCAGCCAGATAGGCGGCTACAAGCCCAAGGCGATTTCGGGCGAGCACGCGCTTTGGCTGTCGCAACGGATCAAGGCCGGCGATTTCACCATACGCGGTCTCGTTGCCGAGCTTGCCGATCGCGGCTTGAAGGTCGACTACCACTCGGTGTGGAACTTCGTTCATGCCGAGAAGCTCAGCTTCAAAAAAAAGCATGGCGGCTGGCGAACGCGATCGACCAGAGGTCGCGCGGCGGCGGGTCCAGTGGAAGAAATATCAAGGCCGCGTCGATCCTGAGCGGCTCGTCTTCATCGACGAAACCTGGACCAGGACCGATATGGCGCCCCTGCGGGGATGGGCGCCGCGCGGCGACAGACTTCACGCCAAGGTCCCCCACGGACGCTGGAAGACCATGACCTTCCCGGCGGCGCTACGCCACGACCGGATTGATGCGCCATGGTTCATCGAGAGGCCGATCGATGGCGTAAGTTTTCGGACCTACGTCGAGAAGGTCCTTCTGCCCACTCTCAGGCCCGGTGATATCGTCGTCCTGGACAATCTCGGCAGCCACAGAAGCAAAGCCGTGCGCCAGCTCATCCGCTCGGTGGGCGCCAAGCTGTTCTTCCTGCCAAAATACTCGCCCAACCTGAACCCGATCGAGCAGGTGTTTGCCAAGCTCAAGCACCTGCTGCGCAAAGCTTCCGCGCGAACTGTCGACGCCGTATGCGCCGCAATCGGCCACGCACTCGATGCCTTCAGCCCAGAGGAGTGCGCAAACTACCTCAAAAATTCAGGCTATCGAACTTAATCCCATCATGCTTTAAAGCCCACAAATTCGTAGAGGAGCGCCCCTGTTGGAGTTCCATGCAGGAAAGCACCGTGCGCGCCCGCGCTGTAAGCATCCTGAAGCACCGTCTCAATCATCGCTCTGCCGTATCCCCGCCGGCGGTAATCAGGATGGGTAGTCATGTTGAAGATGCCAACCCAATCATCGGTCAGAACGCCGAAACCGGTGCCGACCGCGATTCCTTGTTCTTCGGCCAGCCAGGCCGTCATCCGAGGAGCGCCCAAAACGGAAGGAGAGCTGAACGGCGAGAACAATTCTGCAGGGCCTTCAAAACCGGCGGCCATTGCAACCTGGTAAGTAGGACAGTCCTCGATCGTGGCACGACGAACATGCGGTAAATCGCTATTGACTTTACGCCGCGGCGCTTCGTCGAATTGCCTTATCATGAACGGCAGTGATACTTGCTGGCTTCTACCGCACTCGGTCGCAAGACCAACAATCGTTGGAGACGGCTGGTCGCCACGAACTTGAATGCTCCAGGGCAATTCGAAGGTCTCTTGCGAAGGCAGAAGCGCGGCGATTGCTCCGGCATCCGGTCGTCGCGCGCTGCTGAACACGCCGTTCAGCAATGCCATTCGGACGCCAGTGACCAAGAGCTTCGTTCCCCGCTCTCCCTCCTGGAATAGCCCTCCGGGCTGCAACAAAGCAAACGCCTTCAGGGCGCCATACCACGCGTTCACGGCCTCATCCACCAATTCCGTTTTCACCTGTCCTCCAACGTTCGCGCCCACTCGCCGCTTCGCACGGCGCCGCTATTGTTCGGTTCGAACTTTACCACCCGCGCGCAGAGTCAGCCATCATATGAATGTGTGGTGGAAATCGCCTCAAACGGCGTCGCTAAGGTTCGACCCGGACTGCACAACGATTATTTGCCTAGCGATGAAGCCAAGACGGCCCTTTCGACCGCCGCCAGCAGCGCCGGACCATCGAAGGGCTTTCGAAAAAACCCATGATGACCCTGGGCAGCCGCGCGCTTCTGGGCCGCGGCCTCGGGGCGCGCCGTAATGAAAATCACAGGCAAGTCAGGACGCGCATCCCGTGCCAGCCGATGCAGCTCGAAGCCATTGACGAGCGGCATTCCGATATCGGCGATCAGGCAATCGATCTCGGACAGAATACTGTCTTGGAGGAGCGACTGAGCGGAGGAAAACGAGCAAACCGAATGTCCCGCCGACTCGAGGAGTTCCTGGATCGAACTCGAGAACTCGAACGTCATCGTCCACCACGGCGATCTTGGATTTGTAAAGGCCCATCATTTCGAAACCATTCCTGCATGCCGCGAATGGGTTATTGGTATTTCCAGCTTCTCGGCAATTCTCACCAGGTCGGCCAGCGACGCGGCTTCCATTTTCTGCATGATCTTGCTGCGGTGGATCTGAAGCGTCACCTTGCTGATTCCAAGTTCAGCGGCGGCCTGCTTGTTGAGCAGGCCACTGGCAACGAGCGGCAGAACCTCGCGCTCGCGGGGCGTCAGGCAGGAAAGCCGTTGCCGCAGCTTGGCCATCTCCGCCCTCTCCAGGCGCGAGACTCGATCCTGAGCTACCGCGGCGTTGATCGCCTCTATCAATTCCGATTCGCTGAACGGCTTGGCCAGAAAATCGACAGCCCCGCCCTTGATCGCCCGCACCGAAGACGGAATGTCGCCATGTCCGGTGATGAACACGATGGGTGGATGATCTCCGTCGGCTATCTGCTCTTGAAATTCCAAACCGTTTATATCCGGAAGTTTCACGTCCAGAACCAGGCAGGCGGGCTGGTCAGGCCTCGGGAAAGCGATGTACTCTGCGGCAGACCCAAATCCGAGAGCACGCAGACCCAGGGACATCAGGAGTTCGCAAAGCGCCTCCCGTATCCGATGGTCATCATCGACGATGAACACGACAGGTTGTTCCGTGGTCATTTCGACTCGCTCGAAGTCGCGGGAAGCGTGAACGTGAGCGTCGTCCCGCGGGGCTCGTTTTTGGCAGCCCGCAGGCGACCATCGTGGGCCTCGATGATCGAACGACAGATCGCCAGGCCCATGCCCATGCCATTTTCCTTCGTGGTAAAGAACGGTTCAAAGATCAGCTCGATGTCTTCCACTCCGCTGCCGCGATCCCGGACCTCGACCCGTACCTCGTTCATCCCCTCCCGTCGCGATCGGATCAACAGCGACTTTGGATATTCGGCGCTCAACTCCATCGCATCGATTCCATTCCGGGTCAGATTGACAAGAACCTGTTGAATTTGGACGCGGTCGACCAACGTCGAAGGCAGACTTACTTCCAGGTCGACTTCGATGGTGATGTTTTTCTTTGCGACGTCGTCGCCGATCAGAATGCACACCTCAGCGATCACCTCATTCAAATTGACAGATTCTCTGGTCGAGACGGCCTGCTTGAACAGCGCGCGAATTCCGCTCACCACATCCGCCGCGCCGTTCGCGTCGCGAATGATCCGTTCGATGGTGACCCGCGCGCGTTGAAGGTTGGGAGGTTCCGTCGACAGCCAACGCTGGCACGCATGGCTGTTAGCTATCACGGCAGCGAGCGGTTGATTGACCTCATGTGCAATCGAGGCGGATAGTTCCGCGAGGCTTGCGGCTTGCGTAGCGCGCGACAGCTTCTCCTGCGCCGCGCGAAGTTCTTTCTGCATCCTAGTTTGAATTTCAATATCGACACAGACGCCATACCACTGGACGATATTGCCATCTTCGTTACGAAATGGCTCGGCACGTAAATCGACCCAATGGTACGTACCATCCACGCGGCGAAGCCGATGCCTCACGCTAAGTGCCGCTCCAGTTTTCACGGAGCGAAACCAAAGCTGTTCCAGTTCAGCGAGATCGTCTGGATGAATAATAGCCAGCCTTGCAAGGGATCCCAGGCTGCCACCTTGCAAAGGCTTAAAGCTGTCCAGTGCCTTGCCGATAAAGTCGGTCATGCGTTTGTTGAAGTAGGACGGCTCCCCGTCGGGCGTTGCGCAGAAGACCAAGGCCGGAATGGCATCGATGAATAGACGCAATTTTCGCTCGGAGCTGCGCAGGGCATCTTCCGCGTGCTGGCGTTCATCCACGTCAGTGAACAATCCGTACCACCGCACCACCTTGCCATGCCGGTCAATAGTCGGCTCGACGCGTGAGTGGAACCAGCGATACACGCCGTCATGGCGTCGAAAGCGGTGGTTAAAATCCGTGGGCTCACCCGTTCGCACGGCATGAAGCCAAGCTGTCATTGTCGACTGGCGGTCTTCCGGATGAATGACGTCGATAAAATTGTGTCCGACCAACTCGGACATCTCCACTCTGAAATAATCCAGATCCCTTTTGTTAGCGTAGTCAAGCTTGCCGTTGGAATCGGCGGTGGCGATCATCCCGGGCACATTATCGAGGATCGACCTGAGATTTGCCTCGGTGGCGCGCAGAGTTTCCTCGGCAATTTTTTGGTCATCGATATCGACACATACGCCATACCATTGGACGATATGGCCATCCGCGTCTCGGAACGGATCTACACGGGCATCCACCCAACGGTACACATCGTCAGCTCGGCGAAGCCTATACTTTGTGCGGATTGGGTCACCGACTTGAAAGGAGTGGGACCAGCTTCGTTCCAGTTCGGCCAGTTCGTCCGGATGGATGATGGCTCGCCTAACAAGGGAACCCTTGCTTTCGCCTTGCGGCTGCCGAAAACTGTCGAGCGCCAGACCCGTGAAATCGACCAAGCGTTTATTGAAGTAGGATGGCTCTCCGTCGGGAGTCGCACACCAGACCATTGCCGGAATCGCATCAATGAGTAGACGCAACTGTCGTTCGGTGTCGCGCAGGGCCTCTTCCGCCTGTTGGCGATCGTCGACGTCGACAAACACGCCGTACCAACGAACGATCCGTCCATCGCTATCGTGCAACGGCTCTGAACGCGAGTCGACCCAACGGTACACACCGTCAGCCCGGCGAAGCCGATACCTCATGCTGAATGCTTCGCCCGCGCGAACGCAGTTAAACCAATTTCGCCTCAGTTCGTCGATTTCGTCCGGATGGTAAACAGCTCGCATCGTAGGGGATGGCCGGCTTTCGTCTGCCGAAAGGTCAGAACTGCCCAACGTGACGCCGGTATAATCTGTTAAGCGCTTGTTGAAATAGTACGGCGCCCCATTAGGGCTCGCGCACCAGACAAGAGCTGGAATAGTGTCAATGAGGAGACGGAGCTGTCGTTCGCTGTCGCGCAAAGCCGCTTCGGCCTTCTGGCTGTCATCGATATCGACGCACACACCATACCATTGAACGATGTGGCCATCCGCATCGCGGAACGGATCCACACGTGCATCAACCCAACGGTACACACCGTCAGCCCGGCGAATCCGATACTTTGTGCGAATTGAGTCGCCGCTTTGGTAGGAATGAGCGCAAAGTCGTTCCTGGTCAGCAAGGTCATCCGGATGGACCAGAGCCCGCATCGCAAAGGCTTTCCAGGCGCGGCCTTCCGAGTCGTCAAAACTGTTCGGCGCGATGCCCGTATAGTCGATCAGACGTTTGTTGAAATAGCATGGCTCCGCCTTCGGGGTGGTACTCCAGACGAGCGCCGGAAGAGCGTCGATGAGCTGACTGAGTTGCACCTCGCTGCGGCGCACGGCCTCTCCCGCTTCCTTTATTCCGTTCATGTCGACCGGGTTGGCGTACACGGTGCCGGCCGCATCGGTGGACGATCCGAGTCCTGGCGTGCTCCCCGCGATCAGACAGGCCCGGCGTTCTGCCCGATCTGTTGAAGTTGCCCTCTCTTTGTCTCGGATGAGCAAGCCGATGGCGATTACCGCCGTCAGGAGGGCGACAAATCGGAGATAAACTCTGATGTCTGGCGGGAGGTCCACTCCAGGCAGAAGCAAGAAAAGCACGAGCGCGAGACCGCAGATTCCGACGGAGCGCATCCTCGAGTATCTGTCACTGCAAATGTAGACCGCCACGAGGACGGCCAGCAGGCCGGTTGCCTCTCCCGAAAGCCATGCCAGCACCATACCGGCTACGCCGACCGCAAGTGCCGGGCCGCACTGCCGGATCGAGGAAGATGCCGTCATCGCGGGGCGAACTCCCTGATGCTCATCCATTTGCGGCGCTGATGCCTTCGTCGACCGAACCCCGAGCATTGTGATAATGGCCTAAGCCCGTGAAACCCGAAAACCAGATCTTCCTCGTGGACCGAAATCCGTCGCGGACCATATCAGAGCAAAGTGGCGCGAGACGTAATAGTAAAGTGTTATGGACAGGCAACAGCGGCTCGCTGTGACCGGATCGGCGCCAACACGGATTAGCCCTCGAATGTCAGCGCCGTTACCTGGATAGCGACCGGCCCGTCGAGCTTCCGTCGTCTAGTAGAAAAGATAACGGGCGGATGTGCAATCACGGACTACGGTCGCCAGGTGATCTCAGGCAATCGCTTCAAGGTAGGAGTGCCGGCGTGGGGCATGGTCGGGCCCTGGAAACGGCTGTGGCACGATCGCGACTGAAATCTCGCAAGACCCGCCGCGCGCCGTCCGGTTCTACGCTTCGAAAGTGCGGCAACTAACCGAACGGTCGCGATAGAGCAGGCTAAACGATTGCAAGCGAACCTTCAAGGCGCCTTGCCGGGCTTCAAAGAAGCCTCGGCCGAGGAGGTCGTTCTTGAAGACCCGTCGCAGGGTGGGAGAATGACAAGTTCGTCATGGAAGCCGCAGGCAAGTTCAAGAGAACTTGATCTTTGCCGATCGACCAGTGACCGGTGTGCGCCAATATGTGAAAAAAATTAGAGTCTTAGAACTCACGCTGAAGGTGACCGCTCAAAACATTATTTGTACGATAGTTCCTGCAGAATTCCACCAGCGACCGCTGCAGGTAGTGATCCAGCTTAATTCGGATCGGAGTCAGGTCCACTCCAGCATGCCATCGAAACAGTTTCCATCATACACTTACATGATAGCCACCCCTCGCGTGATGATACAAGACGGGGCTATGGCGACGATGATGCGGCAGACAAACAAAAGGCTGCTCAAAAGAAGTTCAGACGGACTGCACGCCGACGGTGGCATCTCTCACTTTATAAATTAGTCTGCGGAAAGACGCTATGACTGCTGGCGAGTTTATCTCGTTCGGACCTTACTGCCTGATCCCGGCAGAGCGCATTTTGTTGAGAGGCAGTGAGGCGGTCGACGTCGGCGGTCGAGCGCTCGATGTCCTCATCGCACTCGTCGAATCCGCTGGTGAGGTCGTTGGACAGCGCGAGTTGATGGTTCGAGCCTGGCCAAACGTGGTGGTGGGCGACGGCAGCCTGAGAGTGACGATCGCGGGCCTGCGCAAGGCGCTGGGCGACGGCCAGGATGGCATGAGATACATCGCGAACGTGACGGGACGAGGCTATTGTTTCGTCGCGCATGTAGATCGCTCGAACGCGCAGCCACTGGCATCGACGCCGCCGCCTCCCCTGATCTCCGAGCCCCGCCCTGTCCTGAGGCACAAACTCCCGGCGCGACTCGCCCGCATGGTGGGCCGTGACGGCGCCGTCGAGACGTTGTCGATGTTGCTCGCCTCTCGGCGTTTCGTGAGCGTGGTGGGGCCGGGCGGCATGGGCAAGACGACCGTGGCCATCTCCATCGCCCACGCACTGCTCGACGAGTTCGGCGGTGCGGTTTACTTCGTTGATCTCGGCGCCGTCACCGACGCGACCCTTGTCCCCGGCGCCGTGGCCGCTGTGCTGGGCGTGTTCGGGCAGACGCAGGACCCACTGCCCGGCCTCCTGGCCTTTCTGGCGGGGCGCCGGCTTCTGCTAGTCCTCGACAACTGCGAGCATGTCATTTACGCGGCGGCTTCGCTGACGGAGCGCCTCCACCGCGAGGTACCGCAGGTGCACATCCTCACGACCAGCCGCGAGTCGCTACGCGTCGAGGGCGAGCATATCCACCTTTTGGTGCCGCTGGAGTATCCGACAGCCAGAGAAGACCTGACTGCGGTCGAAGCCCTTGCTACACCCGCGGTGCAGTTGTTCATGGAGCGCGCTTTCGCCAGCGGCTACACCTTGGATCTGACAGACGCCGATGCGCCGACCGTGGCGGCTATCTGCAGCCGATTGGATGGCATAGCGCTCGCCATCGAACTCGCGGGCAGCCGGGTCGGCGCCTATGGGCTGCAGGGCACGGCTGAGCTGCTGAGCAATCCATTCAAGCTTCTTTGGCAGGGTCGCCGAAGCGCGCTGCCGCGCCATCAAACCTTGGCCGCGATGCTGGACTGGAGCTTCAATCTTTTGTCCGCCCGGGACCGACGCGTGCTCGGGCGACTCTCGATATTCGTTGGCTTGTTCACGCTCGAGGCAGCCTTGGTCGTGGCGACCGACGACCAAACCGATGCGATGGAGGTGGCCGACGCGATCGCCAGCTTGGTCGACAAATCGCTGATCTCGGTCGTACTGATCAACGGCGCTGCACACCATCGGTTGCTCGACCCGACCCTGGCCTATGCAGCCGAAAAGCTTGCACAAACCGCCGAGGCAAGCGCCGTCGCCAAACAACATGCCCTCTACTACACGCAGTCTCTTTCGAACGGCGCAAGCAAGGAGGGGAGCATCTCGAGTGAAGACGTGGCGGCCGCCAGACTGTACATGGGCAATATTCGCGCGGCCCTGGAGTGGAGCTTCTCCGGCGCCGGCGAAGCGGCGATCGGCGTGCGGCTGGCGGCGGCGGCGGCGCCATTGTTCTTCGAGCTTTCCTTGCTCGTCGAATGCGTCCGCTGGTGCGAGCAGGGCCTGGCTGCATTGCCCGAAGGCGACCAGGGCAGTGCGACCCACCTGGCGCTTCAGGCATACCTGGCTGCTTCAGCAATGTTTACCCGCGGCAATAGCGACGAAGTACGAAGAGCCATCGAGGACGCGCTGAGTTTGGCCGACGCGCTCGGCGACCAGCAGCAGCTGATGCACCTCCATGTCGGCCTGGGTATCTTCCTGACCCGTATCGGCGATTTTGGGGGCGCCCTCGCCGTCGCCCAACGCGGCATCACAATCACGCAGGCGATCGGCTCGCCCGGCGCGATCGCCACGGGAGAGTCGGTGCTGGGGGTCGCCTACCACCTGGTTGGCGACCACGTTAGCGCTCGCCGCCACTGCGAACTCGGCCTGACCAAAGCTGAGGCCGCGGACGCCGCGCACGTCGCCTTTTTTGGCTACGATCATGAGATTCGCGCGCTGATCGCGCTCGCGCGCTGCTACTGGCTGATCGGGTTTCCCGATCGTGCCGCCAAGACGGCGCGGTGGGTGATCGAGGTGGCCGCCAAGCGCGATCACCCGGTCAATCTGTGTATGACCTTGATCTACACGGCAACCGTATTTCTCTGGCGAGGTGACCTTGATGAGGCGGAGCAGCTTATCCGGCGCCTCATTGGGCACGCGGCGCGACATTCGCTCGGCCCCTACATTACCGTCGGGTTGGCCCTGACCGGTGAACTGTCCGTTGCGCGCGGCAATCCAGCGGAGGGCATCGCGCATTTGCGGCGCGCTCTCGGAACGTTGCAGGCGGAGAAACATCATGCCATGACACCGGCTCTTCATGTGACGCTTGCTGAGGGTCTCATGAGGGCGGGGGAGATTGATGAGGCTGCGGCAGTGATCGACGCAGGCTTGGTCCTGAGTGAGGCTTTCGGCGAAACCTTAAACGTACCGGAATTGCTGAGAGTCCGTGGGGAGATATTGCTCCAAGCGACGGCCGCCGATCCCGCGGCTGCCGAGCGGGCGTTCCAGCTTTCCCTGCAACAAGCAATGGAGCAATCGGCCCTCGGCCTCGAACTGCGGTCAGCGATCAGCCTTTCGCGACTGTGGTCCAGCCAGGGAAAAACGTCGGAAGCCGCTGACCTGCTGGAGAGCCGCTATCGGCGGTTTGGGGAGGGATACCAGACGACGGACTTGACGGTTTCACGTCAACTCCTGACCGAACTCGGACGGTACGCCGCTCCCCTTGATACGGCGAGCGGGCGAGCCCGGCTCAGCGAAAACAAAGTTTAACACCTGATAACGTGTCCTCCGCGGCCCTCTCCGGCAATATGAGCCAGATGACCGAGGAATGATATTGGCCGACATGTCTGATTCGGGAAAACAGCGAGATCTCGGCGCACAGACCACTCCTGCTGACGAGTTGATCGCCGGACTGCCGCCGCCGGTGGCCGCCTGCATCCGTGCGACAAACCTATGCGACCTTGACGCGCTGTTGGAGACATTCGTTGATGATGCCCTCGTCAATGATCAGCTTATTGACTATTGGGGCAAGGAGGCGATCGCCGCCTGGGCTACCCACGACATCATCGGCGAGCAGTTGACGCTCAAGGTCGTCAGGACGGTCCAGCACTATGGGCAATCCATCGTGACCGCCCATGTCGACGGATTGTTCGACAAGCGCGGGCTGCCTAACCCTCTTGTCCTCGCCTTCTATTTCTCATCCTGCGGCAACAAAATCGCTCAACTCATCATTCTGCGAAATCAATCCGGCATTCAGGGCAATCGCCCGTGAGCGTCGGCTTTGATCCCCCACCCCTTGCAACCGGCAAAGGGACACTTCGACTTAACACCCCTCAAGCTCAAAGGACGATCAATCATGATGATTGCAATGCAAGTGCCCCGGCCCGGCGCCAAATTCGAACGAGCCGAACGCGAGGTTCCGGCGCCCGGCGCTGACGAGCTTCTGATTTGGGTGCATGCCTGTGGTGTTTGCCACAGTGATGCGGTGACGGTCGAAGGTCTCGTGCCGGGTCTTCAATATCCGCGGGTACCCGGCCACGAGGTCATCGGCTCGGTAGAGGCGGTCGGGGCCAACGTGCGGGGGTGGGCCGTAGGTGACCGCGCAGGCGTCGGCTGGTTCGGGGTCGTGCGGGCACTGCCGGCGCTGCCGCCGCGGTGAACAGTTCGCTTGCGAAACCGGCTCGGGAGCGACCGGCGTGACGCGGGACGGCGGCTATGCCACCCATATGCTCGCCGATGTCTCGGCGGTCGCCCATGTGCCGGTGGATCTCGACGAAGTGGAGGCTGCGCCGCTGCTTTGCGCGGGCATCACCACCTTCAACGCGCTCCGGAACAGCGGGGCCGGGCCGGGCGATCTCGTCGTGATCCATGGCGTCGGCGGACTCGGCCATCTTGGCATTCAGTTCTCCTCGCGCCTCGGCTTCCGGACGATCGCGGTCAATCGCGGCCGGGAAAAGGAAGCGCTCGCCCGTGCTCTCGGCGCCCACGACTATATCGACAGCAATGAAGGCGACGTTGCCGAAGCTTTGCAGGCCCGAGGGGGCGCCAAGGCGATCATCGCAACCGTGAGCAATGCCGACGCGATGAAGGCGATTGTGGGGGGTCTCGGGCCGAATGGGACGCTGATGGTGATCGGCATGGTCGGCCCATTCGACATCGACACATTTTATTCCCTGCTGATAAAGCGTGCGGCCGTTAAAGGCTGGTATACAGGCGTCGCTACCGATTCCGAGGACACGCTCGCCTTCAGCAAGCTTCACGGCATCAGTTCGACGAATGAGGTCTTCCCGCTCGAGGAGGCCCAGGCGGCGTATGATCGGATGATGAGTGGCAAGGCGCGGTTTAGAGTCGTTCTCAGGGTGAACTGAGCTGCCGATCAGGGGCAGAGACGGATCAATCGGGGTGGAGAGCCTTCCACCCTTCGGATCATATCCGCGCGGAATTGAGCGCCGCCGAGGCCGCTGCCGTGCCCAACCATGTGCTGACAACCTTTTGTGCCCTTTATTAAAGAGAAGACGGCATGACACAAATCTCTGCGAAAGCCAGCGTGATCACCCTGATCAATGTATTCACAGTCGAGCCGGCAAACCAGCGCCGTCTCGTTGAACTCCTGACCGAAGCAACAGAAGTTTCGGTACGTCAGACGCCGGGCTTCGTGTCTGCCAGCCTCCTTCGCAGTATGGACGGCACGAAGGTCACGATGTACGCGCAATGGCGGAGCATCGACGAGTATCAGGCGATGCGCCGGGATCCTGCCGCGCTCCCGTTCTTGCAGGAGGCGCTCACGATCTCCAGGTTTGAACCCGGCATGTACGAAGTCGTGCGAACCTTTGCACCCGCAGGCGAGCTGAACTGAAACCAATGCTTGGCAGGTGCCAAGCGTCAGATTTTACGCCGCAGCGCGCCGTATCGAGTCCAAGTCAATGACTTCGGAATTCTTGACAGACGACCAGTTCCAGGACCGTCGGTGCGACGTTGAAACCCCGGCCCCCGGGGGCACTGATCCACTAAGTTGGTTGCCCGGCGGCTTCCAGGACCAGCCGGGCAATCGCGTCGGGTTGGGAGATCAACGACAGGTGGCTTGCCTTCACTTCGATGGTCTTGGCTCCCATACGTTTGGCCATGAAACGTTCCAGATCGGGATTGATCGTCCGATCTTCCGTGGAAACGGCATAGAAACTGGGCTTCAACCGCCAGGCCGCGTGTGCAGTCTTGCCGGTGAGCAACGCCTTTTGGAACGGCTCCTGGACCGCATAGAGCACCTTGGCTTTTGCTTCCGGCAGATCGCCCGCGAAATCGCGCAGGAACGCCGCCTCGCTGAGACGCCCTTCATCGCCGTCGAAGACGATGCCGGCAGATGCGGGAGGCGTCGGAAAAGTCTTTGCCAAGGCCGTGTAGTCCTCGCCCGCATCCGGCGCCCGCGCGGCGACATAGACAAGGGCCGAGACATTCGGATGCAGACCGGCCTCGGTGACGATCATCCCGGAGAAGGAATGCCCGACCAGCACGGTCGGGCCATCCTGCCGATCCAGCACGCGCTGGGCCGAGGCGACCGCTTCGGGCAGCGTTGTCAGGGGGTTCTGCACGGCTGTGGCATTGAGTTCCGCCGTCTGCAATCGCGCGATCACCTCGGACCAGCATGACCCATCGGCGAACAGCCCATGCACCAGCACGGCGTTGCGCGCCTTCAGCTGAGCGGAGTTTGCAGCCGTGCCGCGGGTGGAGATCAGCGAAGCGGCAGCGCCGGCAAGCACCGCGGTCGAGAAGATACGCCTGTTCATCATCATCATGGTCTGTCTTTCCTCTGGCAGGGGTTCCTGGCTAATTCCTCCGGCGCGGTCACAACGGCGAGGTGACCGCTGTCGAGATATTGATGTCATCTTGCCCTTCAACGCTTTTATATCACGCCGATGCAATCGCGTGGTGCAGGCCGCCGACGGTGCGAACTTTTGCCGGGGTTTGAAACCGCATGCCCGTGGCCGGCTACGGTCCCCCGCCTTGGAGCAGGAGACCGCGGTCGGGTGGGCTTATCCGCGGACGAACGCCAGGAGGTCTGGGTTGATCACGTCGGCGTGTGTGGTCATCATGCCGTGGGGAAAGCCGGGATAGATCTTCAGCGTGCTGTTCTTCAGGAGCTTGGCCGAGGGCAGAGCCGCGTCCTTGTAGGGGACGATCTGGTCATCGTCGCCTTGCATCACCAGCGTCGGCACGTCAATGCTTCTGAGATCTTCGCTGAGATCGGTCTCCGAGAACGCCTTGATGCCATCGTAATGCGCCTTCGCGCCACCCATCATGCCCTGGCGCCACCAGTTCTGAATCACGCCTTCGATCGGCTTCGCGCCAGGACGGTTGAAACCATAGAACGGGCCCGCCGGGAGGTCGCGGTAGAATTGTGCCCGGTTGGCTGCCAGGCCCGCGCGCAGCCCGTCGAATACCTCGACGGGGAGGCCGTCCGGATTACCCGGCGTCTTCAGCATCAGCGGGGTGACGGCTGAAATCAGCACGACCTTGGCGACGCGACCCCTGCCGTGCCGCGCGACGTAACGCGCCACCTCACCGCCTCCCGTCGAATGGCCGATATGGACGGCGTTTCGCAGGTCCAGATGCTCGACCACGCCGGCCGCGTCGGCCGCATAGTGATCCATGTCGTGGCCATCCGACACCTGGCTTGAGCGCCCGTGCCCGCGGCGGTCTATGCCAATAACGCGATAGCCGTGCTGGAGAAAGAACAGCATCTGGGTATCCCAGTCGTCGGAGCTCAGGGGCCAGCCGTGATGGAAGACAATCGGCTGACCGTGGCCCCAATCCTTGTAAAAGATCTGGACACCGTCTTTGGTGGTGATCGTGCTCATGGCGCTCGTTCCTTTGCCCCGGTTCGGAGTTGGAGTTGCCGCGCTCGCTGGACCCGCCAGGAGCGCCGGTATGGCCGTGGCCAGGGCTGCCAGGGCGCTGCCGACGATGACGTCGCGGCGGGAAGCTCCAGCGGCGTAGTGTGGATTGGTAGTAGTCATTTTGACTCTCGCTTTGACGGTTGCGCTTGTCAGAGAGAACCCTTGTACCGACAAGCGATTGATCGCATCGAACCGGCCGCCGGCCAAGTTATGCCGTGTTAAGAGCCGTTATTTGTGTTTCCGAGTGTCATTGGCGATTTCATTTGCAGCTTCGCATTGTCACGCCCGTTGGCCGACACGACAAAACTCCAGACCTTGCCTGTCGAAGGCTGACCCTTGCGGCAGACTTTGCACGGAAGGCAATTCGTTCTTGCTGGCGCATCGCCAGCGTGCAGGAGTTTCGCCCGTGATGCGCTTGAAGACGGTCGAAAAATGCGCTTGATTGGAGAAGCCGACGGTCAGCGCGACCTCGACCAGGGACATTTCGGTGTTCGACAACAGTGACTTCGCATGTTCGATGCGCTGATGCAGGAGATATTCGCGTGGACGATATCCCGTCGCAGCGCGGAACTGCGCCGCAAAGTGCATGCGGGACAGGCCTGCGACCTTGGCCAGGTCGGAAAGACCGATGTCACGGTCAAAATGCGCTTCGACGTATTCCTCGACGCGCCGGAGACGCCATTTCGGCAGAGCATTGATCCTGGTTCGCGGGAATTCGAGCCGGGCGAGATGCATTGCAAGCGTCTGAACGATGCAACGTGCAAATTTTCCGTCGAAAGCATTGCCTTGCCCGGTCAGCGCCTTTGCGAGTTGCCCGGCGAACGGATCGCGCAGCAGGACCAGGTCGTTGAGACCTTCGACCGCCGCGAGCTGCGTCACCGATCGCCGCACAGGAAAGTAATTCTCCGCAACGTGGAAGTGCAGAAAGTCGTACGGTGCATTGAATTGCGCGCTGAGTTGCATCGATGGCGCTGAAACATACAACGTGCCCGCCGGCATGACGCCGTCGAATATGGCCTGGCGTCCCCTGGTCAGCTTCAGGCGCGTGGTCTTCAGGGCGATGCCGATAAAGTAACGATCGGCAGGTGTTGTCGCTTCCTCGTGTCGGGAAGTATTTTGCAGGTCCTTCCAGCGCGAGATCGCGATATCCTCGATCGCGGTGCCGACGCCACGCTCGGGCTGGCGCCATTTGCGTTCCCGGTGAAACGCCTGCGTCCCGTACCAGACCTCCTGTTCCTGCAGTCTGTCTTGCAGATCGATCCCGACGCGGCCCGCTTGCGTGGTGGTAAGCATCGTTCGTCCCTTCTGAGTTTCGCTGCCGTTGCGACGGCTGCTGAATCCGCGAATTCAACCAGTGCGATGCCCGCAGGATAGGTCGGACCCGGGCCACAGGGCTCGTTATCGATGCTTAAGGTCTGTTACGTTTTGCAAATGCACAAGCCACGGACCGCCGGTCGCAGATTGCTGATGTTGGCGTTGTTACAATGGCCTGGATGGGATCTTCTCGACGCACGAAGCCCAACAATGGGTTTTGGCAGCAGCCCCGCAAGGCGCGGCGACTTGGCGGCCCACCCCCGGCTCGAGAATATCCTCTAGTCCGCTGCGCCGAAGCGGTACCGCCCGGGCGCGGTCAGCGACTCCGTCGACGACGACCGCTCCGCGCCGCATCGCACGCAAAACGTCGCCAAGAGGATGTCCGCCTGCCCTGCGCCGGCGCTCAGACAGGTCAACGGTTGCGCACCGGGCGACGCGTTCTGCAATACAGATTTCCAGCAGCGTAGAGCTTATTCGAGTTCTCAGGCCATGTCCCCGGAGCTCCCGGAGGCCCCCCATGGCCACCATCGTCCCGACTACCCACGCGGCCCGGCAGCCGCGACCGGCCAAAAGCATCGGTACGTTTCGGTGGCCGAACGGTGGCCGACTTGACCGAGGTGCAAAATCGGACGAAAAACTCTAGTGATTTCTGGTCGGAGTGGCAGGATTTGAACCTGCGACCCCTGCGTCCCGAACGCAGTGCTCTACCGGGCTGAGCCACACTCCGACAAGAACGCGGCTTATAGCCTTGGGTTTCACACACTGCAAGAAGCCGAATTGAGGACGCCAAATCCCGTGAATGTGAGCCTCAAAACCCCGATTCTGCCCGCCGGCGAGGCCGCCGTGGCGGCGGCGGCGCACTGCCTGGCGGCGGGCGGGCTGGTCGGGTTCCCGACCGAGACCGTCTATGGCCTCGGCGCCGACGCCGGCAACCCGACGGCGGTCGCCCGGCTCTACCAGGCCAAGGGCCGGCCCGCCTTCAATCCCCTGATCGCCCATGTCGGCGATCTCGCCGCGGCGCGGCGGATCGGCCGCTTCGATGCACAGGCGATCGCGCTGGCGCAGGCGTTCTGGCCGGGGCCGCTGACCCTGGTGCTGCCCAAAACCCCCGACTGCGCCGTCGCCGATCTTGCCACCGCCGGGCTCGATACCATCGCGATCCGGGTTCCGGCGCATCCCGTGGCGCTGCAGATCCTGCGCGCCTTCGGCGGTCCGGTGGTGGCGCCCTCGGCGAACCTGTCGGGCCACGTCTCGCCGACCACGGCGGCCCATGTCGAGGGCGACCTCGGCGGCCGCATCGACCTGATCGTCGACGGCGGCGCGGTCGCGGTCGGCGTCGAATCCACCATCGTCGGATGTTTTGAGGCGCCGATGCTGCTGCGTCCCGGCGGCCTGCCGCGCGGCGACATCGAACGCGTGCTCGGCCGCGCGCTGGCGCAGCCGCCCGAGGCGGCAGGCAGCAATGCCGGCCGGCCGCTGGCGCCGGGCATGCTGGCCTCGCATTACGCGCCGCGCACGCCGCTGCGGCTCGAGGCCGGCACCGTCGAGGCCGGCGAGGCGCTGCTGGCGTTCGGCCCCGCGGCGGTGCCGGGGGCGGATGCGGCGACATTGCTGCTGAACTTGTCCGCGCGCGGCGATCTCGGCGAGGCCGCGGCCGCTCTCTTCGGTCATCTTCGCGCCCTCGACGGCAGCGGGGCCCGCACCATCGCGGTGATGCCGGTGCCGCAGCACGGGCTCGGCGAAGCCATCAATGACCGGCTGCGCCGCGCCGCGCTGGGCCGGCAATAGAGCTGCCTTGCCAGCTGCTTTCGAACACGAAACAATAAGAAGCCACAACACGAAGCGCTTTAGAGAATTGCCATGAATATGCTGCAGCCCGCCATATCGCCGCTCCCGGCCGAACTGATCGCGCGTTTCCGCGATATCGTCGGCGACAAATATGCGGTCACCGACAGCGCCGACATCGCGCCCTACGTCACCGAGGAGCGCGACCTGTTCCATGGACACTCGCCTTTGGTGCTGCGGCCGGGATCGACGGCGGAAGTCGCCGCGATCTGCCGGCTTGCCGGGGCCCACCGGATCGCGCTGGTGCCGCAGGGCGGCAATACCGGCCTGGTCGGCGGCCAGACCCCGCACCATGGCGAGGTGGTGATCTCGCTGCGGCGGATGGACAGGATCCGCGACATCGACACCGCCTCCAACACCATGACCTGCGAGGCCGGCGTGGTGCTGCAGGTCGCCCAGCAGCGGGCTTCCGAGGTCGACCGGCTGTTCCCGCTGTCGCTCGGCGCGGAAGGCAGCTGCACCATCGGCGGCAATCTCTCCACCAATGCCGGCGGCACCGCGGCGCTGGCCTATGGCGTGGCCCGCGAGATGGCGCTCGGGCTCGAGGTGGTGCTGGCCGACGGCCGCATCCTGCACGGCCTGTCGAAGCTGAAAAAAGACAATACCGGCTACGATCTGCGCAACCTGTTCATCGGCGCCGAGGGCACGCTCGGCATCATCACCGCCGCGACCCTGAAGCTGTTTCCGAAGCCGCGCGCGGTGGCGACCGCCTTTGTCGGCCTCGCATCGCCTGACGACGCGCTGAAGCTCTTGGCGATATCGCAGAACGAGGCCGCCGGCAGCCTCACCAGTTTCGAGCTGCTTTCGGAACTTGCGGTCGATTTCAGCGTGCGCCATGGCATCGACATCCGCGATCCCCTGGGAGCCAGATATCCCTGGTACGTGCTGATGGAACTGTCGTCGCCGCGCGATGACGCCGGCGCCGCGCTGGAGGCGATCCTGGGCCAGGGGCTCGACGGCGGCATCGTCGGCGACGCCGCGGTCGCCGCCAGCCTCGGCCAGCGCACCGCGTTCTGGAAGCTGCGCGACGAGATGTCGGCGGCGCAGAAGCCCGAAGGCGGCTCGATCAAGCACGATATTTCGGTGCCGGTCGCCGCGGTGCCGGACTTCATCCGGGAAGCCGATGCGGCGGTCGTAAAATTGATTCCTGGCGCGCGGCCGGTGCCGTTCGGCCATCTCGGCGACGGCAATATCCACTACAACGTCAGCCAGCCGGTCGGCGCCGACACTGCGGCGTTTCTGGCGCGCTGGCACGACGTCAATGCCGTGGTGTTCGCCATCGTGCTGCGGATGGGCGGATCGATCTCCGCCGAGCACGGCATCGGCGTCCTCAAGCGCGACGAACTGCCCGAGGTCAAGGACAAGGTCGCAATCGAGCTGATGCGCGGCATCAAGGCGATGCTGGACCCGCAGGGGATCATGAACCCCGGAAAAGTGCTGTGACATCCGCAGCCACCGGGCAGGCCCTGGACATCCGCGCGATCGAAGACGGCGACGTCGCCGAGGTGGCCGCGCTGTGGCAGCGCTGCGGCTTGACGCGGGCCTGGAACGATCCCGCCGCCGATATCGCGCTGGCGCGCAAGGAGGCCAACGCGACGGTGCTGCTGGGGCGCCATCACGGCGCGCTTGCTGCCTCGGTGCTGGTCGGCCATGACGGCCATCGCGGCTGGGTCTATTATGTGGCCGTCGATCCCGATCACCGCTTCAAGGGTTTTGGCCGCATGATCATGGCCGCCGCGGAAGCCTGGCTGCGGGCGCGCGGCATCGAAAAGCTGCAGCTGATGGTGCGGGGAAACAATGCCAGGGTCCACGCCTTCTACCGGTCGCTCGGCTATTACGACCAGGAACGCGTGGTGTTCGCCAAATGGCTCGACGGCCGGGAGCCCACACCCTAACCGATCCGCAGGTTCGTCATGACCGTCGCCGACCGCATCCGCATCCGGAATGTCCGCCTGCTGTCGGACAATCATTACGTGCTGAAGACCACCAGCTTCGAATGGCGGCGCGCCGACGGCAGCTGGCAGGCGCAGGCGCGCGAGACCTACGACCGCGGCAACGGCGCCACGCTGTTGCCCTACAATCTGGCGCAGCGCAGCGTGGTGCTGGTGCGGCAGTTTCGCTATCCGGCCTATGTCAACGGCTGCGACGATCTCTTGATCGAGACGGCGGCCGGCCTGCTCGACGATCAAGCCCCGGAAGTCCGGATCCGCGCCGAGGCGGAGGAAGAAACCGGCTATCGGCTTGGCGATATACGCAAGATCTTCGAAGCCTATATGAGCCCCGGCTCGGTCACCGAGAAGCTGCATTTCTTCGTCGCCGAATACCAGCCGAAGATGCGGGTCGGCAGCGGCGGCGGTATCGCCGAGGAGGGCGAGGACATCGAGGTGCTGGAATTGCCGCTCGATACCGCGCTGGCCATGATCGGCGATGGCCGCATTGCCGACGCCAAGACCATCATGCTGCTGCAATATGCGGCCCTGAACATTTTCAGCGACAAGGCCGAGGCACGATGACGCGCCACCTGGCGATGACGCCGCGGCCCGGCAACCAACATGGACGCCCCGCATGACGGCGGCGAGACCGAACAACATGCGCATCGCCCTGATCCACGCCCTGAAACATTCGATCGTGCCGATCGAGGCCTCGTTCACCCGGCTGTGGCCGGAGGCCACCCTGATGAACCTGCTCGACGACAGCCTGTCGGCCGATCTGGCGCGCGACGGCCACCTCACCGCAGGGATGACCGACCGCTTCCTGGCGCTCGGCCGCTACGCCGCCGCAACCGGCGCCGATGCGATCCAGTTCACCTGCTCGGCGTTCGGCCCCTGCATCGAGGCGGTGGCACGCGCGCAGGCGCCGATGCCGGTGCTCAAGCCCAATGAGGCGATGATCGAGCAGGCCGCGGCACGCGGCCACCGCATCGGCCTGCTCTCGACCTTCCCACCGACATTGCTTTCGATGCCGCGGGAATTTCCCTCTTCGCTCGAGATCGTGCCGAAACTGGCGGGCGGTGCGCTGGCGGCACTCGATCGCGGCGATCGCGCCGGGCACGATGCCCTGGTCGCGCAAGCCGCGCGCGATCTGCGCGACTGCGACCTGATCGCGCTGGCGCAATACAGCATGGCGCCGGCGGCGGCGCTGGTCGCCGAGGCCTCGGGCCGGCCGGTGCTGACGACGCCGGACAGCGCGGTGCTGAAGCTGAGGCAATTGCTGGCCGCCGGGTAATGAACGAGCCATCTCTAGAACAATGACCCCTGGCCGTCGTCTTCCGGCACCGCCGGCGCGGGCTTGCGCGGCGTGGCCTTGCGCTCAGGCCGAGGTTGCTCGGCGGCGATCTGCTCCGCCGTGATCGGCAGGATCAGCTGCGCGTCGTCGTTGGCGACGCGGTTGACCCGTGTCGAGACCTCGTGCCAGGCGAATTCGCCCGCGTGGGGTGGCGTCAACAGGGCCAGCACGCTCTCCGCCTCGTCGGCGCTGCAATCCAGCCAGCGGTCGAAATCGCCAGGCCTGATCGCCACCGGCACGCGCTGATGCAGAACCGCAAGATCGGCACCCGCTGCAGCGGTGACGATCGCCACGGTGTCGAGTTCCTCGCCGTGGGGCCCGATCCAGGTTTCCGACAGTCCGGCAAGGCCGATCGGGCCGCCGTCGCGGCGATGGATGAAATACGGCCGCTTGCGGCTCCCGGTAGCCTGCCATTCATAATAGCCGTCGGCCGGAACCAGGCAGCGCCGCCGCCGGATCGCGTTCCTGAAGGCGGGCTTTTCCTTCACGGTCTCGGCGCGCGCATTGATCAGCAGCGTGAACTTGCGGGGGTCCTTGACCCAGGCAGGCAGCAGCCCCCAGCGCATCAGCCGGAAATGCCGGGCGCCGTTTTCGAGGATCACGACCGGTATGGGTTGCGTTGGTGCAACATTATACCTTGGCGGGAAATTCAGCTGCTCAAAATAGCCGAAAATTCGACGCAAGGCTTCGGGCGGCGAGGTAATTACGAAACGTCCGCACATTCTCTGGTCCAGATCGGCATATGTTCAGCCCCTTTTAACCCCGGCCGTTAACAGTGGAGCGGATGACCTCAACGGCTTCCAACCCCGGGCGATCCGATTCAAAGATGCCGCGCCAGACGAGCCCAGAAAATCAGGCACGGGCCGCCGAATTGCGGGCCGCCAACATCAATCCCCGCACCGGCCTCGCCACCGACTACCTCAATCATTTCAACGAAGCCATCATGCTGCTCGAAATGATCCCGGACGTACCGGAATGCGCTGACGATTTCCTGGAATGGCATCCTTTGACCTATAGCGAGCATTTCACGGCGTCCAATTTCAAGGCCCGCGACCTTGCGATCGCTGCCTATGAATCCGCCGACGCCAAGATTCGCGCCGAATTCGACAATATTACCAGCGCCATGACCTCGATTCTGACCGCGGTAAGCGCGGCCATGCGCGAAGCCCGCCAGGACAAGACCCGCGCCACGCTGGCCCAGCAGGCCACCGGCTGGGTCAAACCGCTGGTCATGCAGGCCGGCGGCGTCATCAATGGCGGCGCCGAGGCCGATGTCGACTACATCATGACCCACTGATGGCGACCGCGACCCCGGCCCCGCCGTCGCATCCCGAGCTCGCGGTCAGCGCGGCGATCTTTCGCGACGACAGGATCCTGCTGGTGCGGCGCGCCAGATCCCCCGCCAAGGGCTTTTACTCGCTGCCCGGCGGCCGGGTCGAATTCGGCGAATCGCTGCATCAGGCCCTGCACCGCGAAGTCGACGAGGAAACCGGGCTCAAAATCGCCATTCTCGGCCTCGCGGGGTGGCGCGAGGTGCTGCCGGGAACCGGTGGCGGCCATTACCTGATCATGTCCTTCGCGGCACGCTGGAACTCCGGCGAGCCGGTCCTGAACGACGAACTCGACGATTTCAGGTGGCTCGCGACCGATGCGCTGGGCGATCTCAAGCTCACTTCGGGCCTTGAGGAGGTGATCTTGTCCGCGCGCCGCCTGATCGGGCCCTGAAGCGCCGCCGCGGAGCGATTCGGCCCTGCCGCGCCTTGCTTCCGGGGCCTTGAAAAGGCATATCACGGGACCTGTTTTGCGAAGTTCGCAAAGCGTCGCGGCAACCTCTGGCACGAGCTTCGGCAAACGACAGGGGCAGCGGCGGTCCCGGACCCACTCATGTCAAAGCATCTTCTGGCCGCTCTCTGCATCCTTCTCGCCTGCGGCCTCGGCCCGGCGCGGGCCGAGGATGCGGCGGCGCCGTTCGACGGCGATCTGCAGCGGCTGGCCGAGATCCTCGGCACCCTGCACTATCTGCGCGGCATTTGCGGCAGCAATGAAGGGCTGAAATGGCGCAATGAAATGCAGGCGCTGATCGATGCCGAAACCCCCTCCGGCGATCGCCGCGCCCGCATGATCGCGGGCTTCAACCGCGGCTATAACGGTTTTCAGCAGACCTACCGCACCTGCACGCCGGCGGCCACGGTGGCGATCCGCAGATATATCGAGGAAGGCTCGAAGATCTCGCGCGACCTGACCGCCCGCTACGCCAATTAGCGCGCGGCGGCGAAAACCGGCGCCGAATGCGGCCGAGATCCGGCGACCGGTCGATCTTCTGCGCGCCGTTAACCTTTCTTAAAGATGTGGTCTAGGCGGCCCGGCGCCGCATGCTAAACCTCGCGCATTCGACGCGCTCCGCCCTGGAGCCGCGCACAGACCTGTTGAGTTTCATGAGCCCTCCAGCCGCCTTCACCACCGCCCGCGATCCCTTGCCCGATCATGAACAGAAACAGGCCGCGCTCAGCTACCTCAGCGAGGCCTGGGCCGAAGCGCGGCACGATGGCGTCGACGGCGACTGCCTGGCGCAGGCCAGCCTGTTTGCCGCCTTCGCCGAACTGGTCGCAACCTATGGCGAGGAGGCCGTTGCCAAGCTGGTCGAAGGCCTGCCGCAGCGCGTCCGCAATGGCGAGTTTTCGGTGAGGACATCCAAGCAGTAGATCGCCTGGTGTCGCGCCGACTTCTGATGTCGTCACCCGCGAAGCCGGTGATCGAGTAGGCCGCGGCCTTTCGACTGGATCACGAACGATCGGACTACTGGATCGTCCGGTCATCCCCGATCACGTCGGGGACAGGCGCCGGGCCACGGACGGTGTTGCCGCATCGCACGCGCGCGACAGACTATGCCCGCAGCGTCTCCAGGAATCGCACCGGCTCGCCGCAGGACGGCGTCAGCAGCTCGCCCTGCCACATCACCCTTCGTCCGCGCACGAAGGTGCCGACCGGCCAGCCGGTGACGCGCATGCCGTCATAGGGCGTCCAGCCGGCGCGGGAGGCCACCCATTGGTTGGTGATGGTCTCGCTGCGCTTGAGATCGACGATGGTGAAATCCGCGTCATAGCCGGCCGCGATCCGGCCCTTGGCGGCGATGTTGAACAGCCGCGCCGGACCTGCGCTGGTGAGATCGACCAGCCTCGCCAGCGACAGCCGCCCGGCGCTGACATGGTCGAGCATCACGGGCACCAGCGTCTGCACCCCGGTCATGCCCGACGGCGAGGCCGGATAGGGCTTTTGCTTTTCCTGCAGCGTGTGCGGCGCGTGATCGGAACCGAGAATATCGACGATGCCCTGCGCGACGCCGCGCCAGATGCCGTCGCGGTGATCGGCCGACCGTACCGGCGGATTCATCTGCGCCAGGGTGCCGAGCCGCTCGTAGCATTCCGGCGCCGCCAGGGTCAGGTGGTGCGGCGTCGCTTCGCAGGAGGCGAGATCCTTGTGATCCCGCAAGAATTCGATTTCCTGTTTGGTCGAGATGTGCAGCACATGGATGCGCTTGCCGGTTTCATGGGCGAGCCTGACCAGGCGCTGGGTGGCGATCAGCGCTGCGGTCTCGTCGCGCCACAGCGGATGCGAGCGCGGATCGCCCTCGATGCGCAGCGGCTTGCGGTCGTTGAGGCGATATTCGTCCTCGGCGTGAAACGCGGCGCGGCGCCGGATCACCCCGAAGATCCGCCGCAGGCTCTCGTCATCCTCGACCAGCAGCGCTCCGGTCGAGGAGCCGATGAACACCTTGACGCCGGCGCAGCCGGGCGCCCGTTCCAGTTCCGGCAGGTCGGGCACATTGTCGCGGGTGCCGCCGATGAAGAACGCGAAATCGCAATGCATGCGATGCCGGCCGCGCCTGACCTTGTCGGTGAAGGCCTGCTCGGTAACGGTCAGGGGATCGGTGTTCGGCATCTCGAATACCGCGGTGACGCCGCCCATCACCGCACTGCGCGAACCGGTTTCGAGGTCTTCCTTGTGGGTGAGGCCCGGCTCCCGGAAATGGACCTGGGTGTCGATCACGCCGGGCAGGACGTGCAGGCCGCGGCAGTCGATCACCTCGGCCGCCGAGGCGCCGCCGAGCCCGCCGATTTCGGCAATGCGGCCGTTGGCGATGGCGACGTCGCGTACACCCTCGCCATCCTGGTTGACCACGGTGCCGGATTTCAGAATCACGTCGTAGCTCTGGCTCATCGTTCCTCGTCTTCAGTCCTTTGATGCCGCGCAGCCCGCTTCAGCCGTCTCGAGCATTGCGATCATCCGCCGGCGCGCTGCCGGGGATCGGGCCATCCCGGGGCGCAGGCCTTGTCGTTCATGGCGTGGCGGCTTACGTTCCGCTGCAACATGTCACAAGAGATTTCCACATGAAAGCAGCGTTTCTTTCCGACCGGGGCGTGGTCAAGGTCAGCGGCGATGGCGCCCGCGACTTTCTCAACGGCCTGGTCACGACGGATATCTCGCCGTTGCGGCCCGGGCTGGCGCGGTTTGGGGCCCTGCTGACGCCGCAGGGCAAGATCGTCACCGATTTCCTGATCACCGAGGCGCCTTCCGGCCATGGCGGTGGTTTTCTGATCGACTGCCCGCGCGCGCTGGCGCAGGGCCTCGCCGACAAGCTCGGCTTCTACAAGCTGCGCGCCAAGGTCGGGATCGAGAACCTGTCGGACAGTCTCGGCGTGCTCGCCGCCTGGGATGGCGATCCGGCGATGCAGCCGGATCTCGCCTTCGCCGATCCGCGCCAGGCCGCACTCGGCTGGCGGGTTCTGATCCCCGAAGAACTCGCGGCAAAGGTCGCCGCCCTGATCGGCGCGGAGCTGGTCGATGCCGCGGCCTATGATGCCCATCGCATCGCTGCCGGCGTGCCGCGCGGCGGCCTCGACTTCATCTATGGCGACGCGTTCCCGCACGAAACCAACATGGACCGCCTGCACGGCGTCGATTTCGACAAGGGATGCTACGTCGGACAGGAGGTGGTATCGCGGATGCAGCATCGCGGCACCGCGCGCACCCGCACGCTGCGGATCGTTCTCGACGGCCCGGCGCCGGAACCGGGCGCGGCGATTCTGGCCGGCGAGAAGCCGGTCGGCACCATGGGTTCGTCGGCCGCGGGCTGCGGCCTGGCGCTGATCCGGATCGACCGCGCCGCCGACGCGCTGCACGCCGGAACGCCGCTGACATCGGGAGGCCTCGGCCTTCGCCTCGCCGAGCCCGACGATCTGTCGGCCGCACCGCGGCAGACCGTGGCATGACCAGGTCGGCGCGCCTGCATGCGGACGGCCTGACGCGGTGCCCGTGGCCGGGCGAAGACCCGTTCTACATGGCCTATCACGACACCGAATGGGGCGTTCCGGAATATGACGACCGCGCCTTGTACGAAAAACTGATGCTCGACGGTTTCCAGGCCGGCCTTTCCTGGATCACGATCCTGCGCAAGCGCGACAATTTCCGCCGCGCCTTCGACGATTTCCAGCCGCACAGGATCGCCCGCTACGACGCCAAAAAAGTTCACGCGCTGATGAACGACGCCGGCATCGTCCGCAACCGCGCCAAGATCGAGGGCGCGGTGGCGAGCGCGAAATCCTATCTGAAGATCATGGAAGACGGCCCTGGCTTCTCGAAATGGCTGTGGGACTTCGTCGACGGCAAGCCGAAGGTCAACCGCTTCAAGACCACCGCCAGCGTGCCGGCATCGACGCCGCTGTCGATCCGCATGTCGAGGGAACTGGCGGCGCGCGGCTTCAAATTTGTCGGCCCGACCATTGTCTATGCCTTCATGCAGGCCACCGGCATGGTCAACGATCATCTGGTGACCTGCTTCTGCCACCAGAGCTGCGCCGGAAAACAGCGCGCGCCGCGCCTCAAGGTCAAATGACGGCCACCAAGCACCTGTCCGCGTCTGACACCTCGCCCCGGGTCTGGCAACGGATGTTGTCGGGGCGGCGGCTCGACCTGCTGGATCCCTCGCCGCTCGACATCGAGATCGCCGATATCGCCCACGGCCTGGCGCGGGTGGCGCGCTGGAACGGCCAGACCAGCGGCGCGCATATTTTCTCGGTGGCGCAGCACACGCTATTGGTCGAAGCCGTGATGCGCGAGCAGACGCCCCGGGTCGATCTCGGTTTCCGGCTCGCCGCGCTGCTGCACGATGCGCCGGAATATGTCATCGGCGACATGATCTCGCCGTTCAAGGCGGTGCTGGGCGGCGACTACAAGGCGGTGGAAAAGCGGCTGCTGGCGGCGATTCACATCCGCTTCGGACTGCCGGCGGTGCTGGCGGACGAGCTGACGCGGCAGATCAAGGAGGCCGACCGGGGCGCGGCCTATCTCGAGGCGACCCAGCTCGCCGGCTTTGCGCAAGGGGAGGCAAAGCGGCTGTTCGGCCGCGATCCCGGCCTGCCGGCAGCGGTGCAGGCGGATTACCTGACGCCCTGGACCGCGGCCAGGGCCGAGAAGCGGTTCCTGGCGCGGTTCAGGACCTTGCACGGCTGACCGAAGCTGCTTTCACGCCCGCACTTGCCCGCCTATAATCAGCGCGACCAAAGGACCGCCATGATTCACGTCTGCTCGCTTGCCGCGCTTCCCGACACCGTCAAGGCCACCGGCGCCAGCCACATCCTCACGGTGATGGCCAATGTCGACCAGGTGCAGCGGCCGCAATCGGTGCTGCCGGCCAATCATCTGCGGGTGCAGATGGACGACATCACCGAACAGATGGAGGGCTTTGTCGCGCCCTGCGACAGCCATATCGAGCAGGTCCTGAATTTCGTGCGCGGCTGGGACCGCAGCGCGCCGCTGGTTGTGCACTGCTATGCCGGCATCAGCCGCTCGACCGCGAGCGCCTTTGCCGCCGCCTGCGCGCTCAATCCGCATCGCGACGAGATCTCGATCGCGCGACAAATTCGCGCCGCCTCCCCGATCGCATCGCCCAACCGGCTGATCGTCGGCCTGGCCGACAAGGCGCTGGGGCGCAACGGCCGGATGCTGCGGGCGCTCGACGAAATGGGCCCGGGCAGCATGCTGGTCGAAGGCAAGCCGTTCCGCGTCGATCTCGACTGAGTGGTTTTCGTGGAGCGATGGCTTGGAATTTATCTATCGCATGTGGAACGAGCAGTCGCCGCAGCTTCACCTTTCCCCGCGCGTGGCAGGGCATTTGCCCATGGTGTTTTCCATGCCATCCGCGCAGGAATTTTTCCGATTTTGCATTGTGTTTCAGCGAGTCGTCCCTGCGAACGCAGGGACCCATACGGCGCCGAAGCTCGTTTCGGTACTGGGTAGAAGTCTTTTTTTACTTTCGAGGCCGGGGGTGATGGGTCCCTGCGTTCGCAGGGACGACCCGCTGAGAGCTGGTGCGAAGACACCTTCGCAACGTCGTTGCGCGAGATGAGCCAGGCGGCCCTGACGCCGATCGAGATCGGGCTGACCGCGGCCATCGTCGCGATCGAGGGCAACGAGCCCCTGATCCTGACAGCTGCGGGCGGCGGCGGCGACGGGCTCGCGGGGCTTCCGTTCGGCCCGTTCGAAGCGGTCGCGCACCGTACCTTCGAGATCGGCCTGCGCGCCTGGGTCGAGCAACAGGCCGGATTGCGGCTCGGCTATGTCGAGCAGCTCTACACCTTCGGCGATCGCGGCCGGCACACCGAGGCCGGCGACACCGGCGTCCATGTCGCCTCGATCGGCTACCTGGCGCTGACCCGCGCCGCCGACAATGCCTCGCCGGCGCCCGGCGCGACCTTCGAACCCTGGTATCGCTTCTTCCCGTGGGAAGACTGGCGCGAGGGACGGCCCGCCATGATCGAAAGCGACATCTTTCCCGAGCTGACGCGCTGGGCGGCGCAGGCCGAGCAGCCCTACATCGCCCGCGCGCTCGGCCGCAAGGATCGCGTCCGGCTGTTTTTCGGCACCGAGGGCGGCCACTGGGACGAGGAGCGCGTGCTCGACCGTTACGAACTGCTCTACGAAGCCGGGCTGGTCGAGGAGGCGCGAAGGGACGGCCGGCCCGCGGCGCTGGCGCGCAAGTCGATTCCGGGCCTCGGGGTGTCGATGCGGTTTGACCACCGGCGCATCCTGGCGACGGCCATCGCGCGGCTGCGCGCCAAGCTGAAATACCGTCCGGTGGTGTTCGAGCTTCTGCCGCCCGAATTCACCCTCACCGAGCTGCAGCGCACCGTGGAGGCGATCTCGGGACGGCACCTGCACAAGCAGAATTTCCGCCGGCTGGTGGAAGCCGGCGCGCTGGTCGAACCGACTGGCGTGATGTCGACCCAGACCGGCGGACGGCCCGCGGCGCTGTTTCGCTTCCGCCGCGAGGTGCTGCAGGAGCGGCCGGCCCCCGGCCTGCGCGTCCGCGGGCGGCGCTGACGCCCCGCGGCCCGTGACGGGCTTGCGACGGCTTGTCGTCAGATGCTGGCAGCCTCCGCGGCGGCGCGATGCATGCTCGAAGACATCTCGCTCGTTACCGTGCTCTGCTCCTCGACCGCAGCGGCCGTCGAGGTCACGTACTCGCTTACCTCCTGCATCGACTGCCTGATCGAGGTCAGCGCGCTGACTACGTCACCGGAGATGCCGTTGAGATTGCCGATTTCCTGCCCGATCCTGTCGGTGGCCTGCTTGGCCTGGCTGGCGAGGTTCTTGACCTCTGAAGCCACAACCGCAAATCCCCTTCCGGCTTCGCCGGCCCGCGCCGACTCGATGGTGGCGTTGAGCGCCAGAAGATTGATCTGGCCGGTAATGCTTCCGATCAACTCGACGATACCGCCCATCGATTCGCTTGCTGCGCTCAGACGTTGCGCCTGTTGATCGGCGGCCTCGACCTTGTCAACGGCGTCCGACGCCGTCTGCCTCGATTTGGTCATCGTCTCCGAGATCTCGCGCACCGAGGCCTTCAACTCCTCGGCACCTGACGCGACGGACTCCAGCATGCCGCGCACGCTTTCGCTCTTCTTGCGGGCGATGACCTGGGCCGTGGTGTCGGTTGCGTATTTGACGACCTTGAACGGCTTGCCGTTCAAGTCGAGGATCGGGTTGTAGGAAGCCTGAATCCAGACCTCCCTGCCGGCCTTGCCGACGCGCCTGAATTCTCCCGCCTGGTACTGGCCGGCGTTCAGGTTTGCCCAGAATTGGCGATAGGCCGCCCCGTCACGTTCCGAAGCATCGACAAACATGCTGTGGTGCCTGCCCTGGATTTCGCCCAGCGAATAGCCCAGCGCGTTCAGGAAATTCTCGTTCGCCGTGAGGATGGTGCCGTCCATCCCGAACTCGATTGCCGCCTGGGATTTGCCGATCGCCGCGATCTTGCCAGCGAGGTCGGCAAAGCGCTGCTTCTGCTCGGTGACATCGGTTGCGAATTTCGCGATCTTGAACGGCTTGCCCTTTTCGTCGAGGATCGGGTTGTAGCTCGCCAGAATCCAGACCTCCTTGCCGCCCTTGCCGAAGCGCTTGTATTCCGCGCTCTGGAATTCGCCGCGATTGAGGCTCGCCCAGAATTCACGGTACCCGGCGCTGTCGCGCATCGCCGGCTCGACAAACATGCTGTGATGCTTGCCCTGGATTTCCGCGAGCGAATAGCCGAGGGCTTTCAGGAAATTCTCGTTGGCGGCGACGATGGTGCCGTCCATCCCGAACTCGATTACCGCCTGCACCCGCCGGATCGCCGCAATCATGCCGGCATCCTCCATGCTGGCGATCTTCTGCGCGGTTATTTCCGTCGCAAACTTGATGACCTTGAAGACCTTGCCGTTGCGGTCGAGCATGGGATTGTACGAGGCCTGGATCCAGATCTCCTTGCCGCCCTTGCCGATACGCTTGAATGCCGCGGCCTGGTATTCGCCCCGGCTGAGACGCGCCCAGAATTCGCGGTAATCCGCGCCGTCGCGCATCTCCGGCTCGACGAACATGCCGTGATGCTTGCCCTGGATTTCGCCTAGCGAATAGCCGAGCGCTTTCAGGAAATTCTCGTTGGCGGTGACGATCGTGCCGTCCAGCCTGAACTCGATCACCGCCTGCGACCTGTTGATCGCGGCGACCTCCGCCAGGGCGTCCTGCGCAGCCGAACGTGTTCGCGAAAACATTCCAGAAGTCTTTCGTGCCAGCGGTGAATTTGGCCGTCGAATCGCGATTCGGAGTCTAATTCGATTGGTCCCAGCAAAACCTTAATCCGAAGCCACGCACAACTACGGGGACATTACCCCTTTGCGGCGATCGCCGACTTGCTCCCTCGCCCCGCAGGCGGCAGGGCTATCGCAACATGATGAAATGAAACGCTTTGAATGGCGACGAAGCTTATCTGCCCTGAAGGAAGGCCTGAGACACTTGCGCAGGCCATTTCGGCCGCCAGCATGATCGAGGTCGGCCACCGACAGAGGGCCTGTTTCATCCAGACGCCCGCGAGAAACCGACGCCTGGCCGTGTCAGGCCGCCCTCACCGTATCGAGGAACTTGCCGACCTCCAGTTTTAGCCGGTTGGAGTCGCGGGACAGCGACTGCGCCGCGGACAGGACTTGCGAAGAAGCCGAGCCGGTCTCGCCGGCGCCGCGCTGCACGTCGGTGATGTTGGACGAAACCTGCTGGGTGCCCTGCGCCGCCTGCTGCACGTTGCGCGAGATCTCCTGGGTCGCCGCGCCCTGCTCTTCCACCGCCGCCGCTATGGTCGAGGAGATCTCCGACAGTTTTTCGATGGTACCGCTGATTTCCCGGATGGCGGTGACCGATTCCTGGGTCGCGGCCTGGATGCCGGCGATCTGCTGGCCGATCTCGCCGGTGGCCTTCGCGGTCTGCTCGGCCAGTGCTTTCACTTCCGACGCCACCACGGCAAAGCCGCGGCCGGCCTCGCCGGCTCGCGCCGCCTCGATGGTGGCGTTGAGCGCCAAAAGGTTGGTCTGGCCGGCGATATTGTTGATCAGTTCGACCACGTCGCCGATCCGGGCGGCCGCCTTCGACAATTCGCCGACCCGGTCGTTGGTCCGTCGCGCCTGGTCGACCGCCTCGTTGGCCATCCGCGCCGATTCCTGCACCTGGCGGCTGATCTCGTTGACCGACGAGGCCATCTCCTCGGTGGCCGAGGCCACCGACTGCACGTTGGTGGAGGCCTCCTCGGAGGCCGCCGCCACCGTGGTGGTGACTTCCTGGGCCCGCTCGGCGGTCCGGGTCAGCGTTCCCGCCGAGGCTTCCAGCTCGGTGGAAGCCGACGACACGGTTTCGATGATCTCGCCGACCGCGCCCTCGAAATCGTTCGCCATCCTGTTCATGTCGCTCCTGCGCTGCTCGGCATTGCGCTTTTCGGTGACCAGCTGGTCCGCACGCATCCGCTCGACTTCGAGCCCGTTCTTCTTGAATACCTCGACGGTGCGCGCCATGTCGCCGAGCTCGTCGCGACGCTCGACGCCGGGCACCTCGGCCTTGAGGTCGTTATTGGCGAAGGCTTCCATCACGGCCTTCAATAGATTGATCGGCTTGACGATACCGAACTGGCCGATCAGGTAACCGGTCACGACGCCGAAAATCACGCCGAGGGCAGCAATGATCATCAGCAGCCGCGAGGCGGTCTCGTATTCGTCGCTGGCATCCTTGGCGAAATACTCGACGCGCTCGACCAGCCGGTCGGCGACCGCCTTGACGGCGCCCTGCAGCTTCTGGGCGGCATCGCGGCTCTTCATCACGGAATCGCGCAATTTGATCGTCGTGTCCCCCAATTGCTCGTCCTTGGCACCATCGGCGAGAGCGAGCGTATTTTGCAGATCGCGCTTATAGCCGGCCATCGCCTCCTTGACCGCGGTCAACAGGTCCCTGGCCTGCTGGTCGCGCGTCTTCTCGACGCCAGCCAACTGATCATCGAGGAACTTCATCTGCTGCTCGATCAGGCCATGCACCGCTGTGCGGTTCTCGGGGCTCGGATCCAGCGCGATGCGAAACTCCGATCGATTGAGCGCGATCACGCCTTGATTGGCGCGCGCGGCGTCCAGCGCGCGCTGGGCGGCCAAGCTCATGTTGTTGGCGCCCGCGTTCATGGAAGCCATCGTATGAATCCCGAGCCAGCTTGTGCCGATGGCAACGGCAGCAAGCAGCAGGATGACGGAGAGGACCTTGGTGATGATCTTGACGCGCGCCAGCAATGACATGATGAGCCTTTCAACGTTTTATCTGCGGCCAGCCGGCATGCGGCGGACAGGATCCCAAAACAGGCGAACGCGATCAATTGGCCCCACAGGGGCGACGGCTTCGACAGGGCTCGCACTTTGAACAGAATATGCGACAATACCGCGAGCAGCCTTAACCCGCGCCTAAATTCGCGGCCGGTACAATTACGGACATACCGGAAATATCCTTGCCTGCCAGGGCCGCGACGCTTGCTTCGCGAGCCCCTGCACGCGCGCCGCCGCCCAATCCGCTTGCGGCTCGTCGCGTCGTCCAAGCAAACCGGATCGGCGGGCAATGGGACATCCGAACTCTGCCGCCGATCGCACCGCAAGCGGCTATTTCGGAAGCGAAGACAGCGCTACCAGCAACCCGACCTTCAAGGTCAGGTTCTGCTCGTGATCATGGTTGAAGCCATAACTGTAGCTCGGCTCCACGAACCAGCCATACTGCGGCGTTGTCCAGTACACCAGATCGAGCTTGGCCACCGCACCGAAAGAACTGCTCGGCGTCGCCCATTCCGGACCCACGCCAACCAGGAGCTCTACATTGTCTGACAGCTCGAAAGGCCTTTTGAAGACGATCTCGCCCTCCCATTCGGTGCTGCCGTTATTGACCATGGGGGCAAGACCGAACTCGATCTCGAGCTGATGCTCGATCGGCGTGACCGCCAAGGCGAAGCTCGGACCGAAGCTGGCCTTGCCGTCGCCAAGCCCGGCCTCCGCGACCGCGCCGATTTCCAGGACCAGATCATGGGAAGGCTCGGAGCCGGCGTGCTCCTGGCCGAAGGCGGGGGCGGATGCGACTGCCAGGCCAACGACCATCATTGCTGCGGCGAGCGCTTTCACAACCTGATATCTCCGACCCGGCGCTTCGCGAAATCGCGCGGCCGAACAACGCGGCAAGGCCCTGTGGGTCGAGCCATAGCATTGACGCTCCGCTTCATGGTTAATTTCATCTCCGTAGAACTACCGAAGTCCGCCCGATTTCCGCGCCGGCCTCGATTGTGGGAGATACGAAACTGGCGACCGCCTTAGGCCACACCCGCAATTCAGGCGACGCGGACCGAACTAAGAAACCTGCCGACTTCGAGCTTGAGCCGGTTGGAGTCGCGGGACAGCGACTGCGCCGCGGACAGGACTTGCGAAGAAGCCGAGCCGGTCTCGCCGGCGCCGCGCTGCACGTCGGTGATATTGGACGAAACCTGCTGGGTGCCCTGGGCGGCCTGCTGCACGTTTCGCGAGATCTCCTGGGTCGCCGCGCCCTGCTCTTCCACCGCTGCCGCAATGGTCGAGGAGATCTCCGACAGTTTTTCGATGGTACCGCTGATTTCCCGGATGGCGCTGACCGATTGCTGGGTCGCGGCCTGGATGCCGGTGATCTGCTGGCCGATCTCGCCGGTGGCCTTCGCGGTCTGCTCGGCCAGCGCCTTCACTTCCGACGCCACCACGGCAAAGCCGCGGCCGGCCTCGCCGGCTCGCGCCGCCTCGATGGTGGCATTGAGCGCCAGCAGATTGGTCTGGCCGGCGATGTTGTTGATCAGTTCGACCACGTCGCCGATCCGGGCGGCCGCCTGCGACTAGTTCGCCGACCCGGTCGTTGGTCCTGCGCGCCTGGTCGACCGCCTCGTTGGCGATTCGCGCCGATTCCTGCACCTGGCGGCTGATCTCGTTGACGGACGAGGCCATCTCCTCGGTAGCCGAGGCCACCGACTGCACGTTGGTGGAGGCTTCCTCGGAGGCCGCCGCCACCGTGGTGGTGACTTCCTGGGCCCGCTCGGCGGTCCGGGTCAGGGTTCCGGCGGAGGCTTCCAGCTCGGTGGAAGCCGACGACACGGTTTCGATGATCTCGCCGACCGCGCCTTCGAAATCATCCGCCAGCTTGATCATGTCCGCCTTGCGCTGCTGCGCGGCGACCTGATCCTGCCGGATCTTGGCTTCGGCTTCCTCGCGGGCGTTTTCCGCAGCCTTGATCTTGAAAGCTTCGACCGCTTCGGCGACGTCACCTATTTCATCCTTGCGCCCAAGCCCGGGCAGGACGACTGCAAAATTGCCGGAAGCAAGTTCACGCATCGAACCGCTCAGCGCGACCATCGGGCGGGCGATGGTGAAAACGCAAAACACGCAGGTTGCGATCAACATCAGCGTCGCGACGACACCGATGACCAGGGAGTTGCTTTCGGCGTGAGACATTGCCTGTGCTGCGGCGGCATTCTGTTGTTCCACTCTGCGCTTGGCGTATTCGACGATCTTATTGGCAAGAGATTCAAGTTCAGCGGCGATCGGCAGGGTCAGGTCACGGGCGGCGTGCACTGCATCCTCGTTCAGTTTTACAATTTGCGCGGCAGCGTCAGCTGGCAGCTCGCTGCCGGGGTTTTGTTTTGCCTGAATAGCCAATAGCTCGGAACGCAAAGTCACGATCTGCTGCGCCGCCTTAGCATAGTCGCCAGCCAGGACTCTGAGTTTCGCGATATTCTCGCGATTTTCCTGCGAACGCGCTAGCTTCAGCATCTCGTCGGAAAATTCGTCCATGGATTTTAGCCGTGCCGCAATATAATCGGTCGCTTTTTTTAAATCCGCCGAACTGCCGGCGAGGCGAATGTCGCGCACGCCGATCTGCATGCCGCGGGTCGCGGCCTTGGCGTTGCCAGCATCGCGCGCAATCGTCTGCTGCTGGATCGCTATCTCGTTTGAGTTGCTTACAGTCGCGTTGCCGGCGATCTGACTGAAGATCATCAGCCCGACCAGCAAAATGCTGAGCAGGGACGCGATTGCAAGCTTGGTGCCGATGCGCAGGTTATGAACGATTCGTATCATGACATTCCTTGAAGATGGGTTGATGAAGCCGCGTTGGCCGGGTGGGCTCTCCCGGGGCATCCGATGCCGCTGCCCAGCTAGCGCCGATTCGAATTGTTCGATTTCTCCCTAGAAATACTGGTGCGACGCAAAACTTACGATGCGCCCCGGCGCAACCGCTTCCGGCCCTTGTCTGGTATTATGATGTGGCAACAATGGTTAATTAGGGAACCTGTCCACGGCGATTCCTAACCACAATCGCTATCGAAATTAGGCACACATGGCGCGCCGTCATTGCAAGCAGGAGCTAACTTCGCGAAACGGGATTCGCCGGAGCCGTCATGGATGCGCGCCAGGAAAACACCGTTCAACCCGCCTGGGCGATCGCGCATGTCCACCGGAAGGGTATCGGCCGGCGAAGCGCCTCAATGAAACCGACCCTGCGATCGATCATCGTTGTTGCGAGCCGATACGATCGAGCTTGGAAAGCGATCGGCTAATGATGTGCGTGAGCCCGCGCCTGGGTCGCCGAGGGAAGTTCGCCGAACTCCGCAAAATATTTCGACGCGAAATCGCTGAGGTGCCAAAAACCATTGCTCAGGGCCACGTCCTTGACCAGAACCCGCGGGTCGCCCTTCAGCAGTTGCCGCCGAACGGTCCATAGCCGCCGCAAGCGAAGATACTGATGCAAGCTCTTTCCGTTCGATCGCATCATCAGGTTGGTCAGAGACCGAACCGAGATACCAAGCTGCGACGCGACGTCCTGGCTGTAGATCGGCTTTGACAGCCGTGAATCGATCAGATCGTCGATCGCCTTCAGGGTCCGCACGCCGTCTCGCAGGCCTTCATGCTTCGCGAGCTTGTCCACCTGCCAGCCTTCGAAAACCAGATCCAGCGCGTCCAGCAGCGAGTTCTCCAGGCCGGATCGTGCGGCCGTGGTCATGAAATCGGGACGTTGCGAGACGGTTTCAAACTGGCTGAGGATCAGATCGCGCAACATCCGCTCGGCCTCACGCCCTATCCTGACCGCCAGGAAGGCGCCATGCGTCTCAGGCCAGCCGCGCATCTCCATCGCCGAGGAAAACACGATCGCGGCATGAAATCCCGCCACTCTTTCGACCGCCCTGTATTCGAGCGGCCCTCGCGCAAACAGCAGCGACGGGGACTCTACTTCCCTGCCGTTGAACGTTGCCGAGATATCTTCCATCGCGAGCATGATGAATGCGCCGCGGCCCCGGAGCAACGCATGGACGATGCGGGGAAAGGTCCGAAAAAGATAGACGTCGCATCCCGGAAGCGACAATATCGCCTGGCCAACGGGAGCATCGGTTTTGCCGAGCGGAACGAAGTCGACGTCCGCGCCGCGCAGCCCCTGGCTGAACTGGTCGACGTTCTCGTAACGGAAAATCTGCAGATTTTGCGAGCGGGTCAAACGCGTGAACGGCATCGCTTCCTCCTGGCCTGCTCCTCGCGAGATCAGATGATAGCCATCATCTAGCATCGCCGGCTGATTCGCCACATTCCCCGTGACGGAGCGGCCGCCACCGCCGATACACCGGCACCCCGTGACAATCGCACTGCAACTGCGCTGTTGGCGGGACGGAAAAGGACAGGGAAAGGCGACGACGCGCACCAAATGCACCGATTGGTGACATCTCGCCGATGCGAGAGGAGCCTGAGCGGCCAAACGCTGCCGTTTTACCTCTATTCCGCAAGGCGGGAAGCCGGCCCACGGCTTGGCTCATGTCAGATCAGTTGGGGTACGGACCCCGTATTCTTACGGGGGCGAGGGCCGCTGGGTTTCGGCGCGCCGGGAGAGTACGGTGGATTATCGTTTCCTGTCGCGCCCGTCTTCGAGCGGACCAAGAGAAATGATTTCCAGTACCTCACTACCGCTTCCGTATCCAGCAGCGCGATCCTTCCGGAACGTCCGAGCTTGGGACTGACTTTTCGGACGACAACGCGGCGTGGGAGGAACTCGCCAAAGTCAGCGGCGACCTCATCGGCAGCGTCGCCCGCCATCTCGCGCAAAACGAGAGCTGGCAGATCGAGCTTTTGGACGAAGCCAGCAAACCCAAATTCAGGATCAGCCTTGCCGCCGACACGCTCGACAAATAATCCAGCCCGTTCATGCAGGAAAATGCAGGCGCCTGTACTGGGCCTTTAGCGCGCCGTAGCACTCGCAGGCGTTCTGCCTGAGACCTTCGAGATCGATAATCTCGACGTGACCGCGGCTGTATCGAATGACATTCGATTGCTGAAGCGAATTGGCAACCAACGATACGCTGTTTCGGCGGGCACCGATCATCTGGGCCATGAACTCCTGCGTGAGGGTGAACCGGTCACTGCCGCTGAGGTCCCGGACCCGCAGAAGCCATCGCGCCAGCCGCGCCTCGACGCCATGCAAGGCATTGCACGCCGCCGTTTGCTGTGCCTGGACGTAGAGGCCCTGCCCGTGACGGACCATGGTCTCCCGCAACGTTATGCTGTGCGCCGCGGCGCTGCGCAGCGCGTCGGCCTCAATGACCGAAGCGCAACCGGGCAACATCACGACCGCCTTGATCAAGGCAACCGGCTCGCCCAGAGCGCCAAAGACACCAAGAATGCTGTCGGGACCAACCATTGCGATTTCCACCCGCTCACCTGCTTCAAGTTCGACAACGAGCGAGACGACCGCGGTGTGCGGGAAGTAAACCTTCGTTTTTGGCTGACCCAGCTCGATCAAGGAAATGCCTTGCACAAGCTCGACGATCCTGAGGTGCGGGCGGATGGCCTCGAAATCGTTTTCGCTTAAAGACCTGAGAAACCCGTTCTCGACGCGACCGGCAGCTCCCATTCCCGCTCCTTTCAAGTTCTACCCGCTTGATTGATTAGAAATTTTCTCGCTGCAAGCTAAGAGGATGGTTGAAGCAACACAAACTCTTTCAACGCCGCATATTCACGGTAGCGGGATCAATGACCTGTTTCCGTTCCGGCCGTGCGGGGCGGTTTTGCGAGATCGTACCGATGATATCGCGACATAACGATCGATCCCGCGCTCAGCATTCAACAGTTCGCGATCGCTTGTTCGTGCTCGGGACGTTCGGCGCGGGCGTAACCCGAGGACGGTTCCCGATGTCCTCTGGACGGCGCGACGAGCGGAAGCCAAGGGGCGTTTCGATCCGCGCGGTATATCGAAAGCTGCAGTGGGCGCAGCTATAGGTATGCGCTTCGTAGTTCACCGAAGGACTCGCCGCGGTCCGGATCAATCTCATGATGGAGCGGCATTTCGGGCAACAAGCTGGGTGAACCGGAGTACCAGGCATGGGTTTGTTCTCGAACGATCAACCGCGCAGATAGTCGAGCAGTCCAGTCTTGATCACGAGGCCGCTGAGTATTCGATCTGGACCCGAAAGTGAGCAATATTGACCATACGCGGGCCGCGGTTGAATCCTAAACTGGGAACCGTCACATCGATTATGGTGGGGGAGTCGATGAATCACAATAGCGATGAATCGGCAATGGTGAAATCATCGAAACATCGAAAATAGATTGATCGTGCCATCGGCCTGATTTTTTTCTGCTGCAGGACGACCCGCAGCTATTGGTCAAGAACGTCACCTTCAGCAACGGCTTTGGCACCTCAGCGATTCCGCATCGAAATATTTTGCGGACTTCGGCGAACTCCCGTCGGCGACCTCGCTGCGGCCGTTATGGGTGCGCGCCAGGAAACATCTTCTTTCATCGCGAGCATGACGAATGCGCCGCTGCCCCGGAACAACACGTGGACGATGCGGGGAACGGTCCGCAAAAGATAGACATCGCATCCTGGAAGCGCCAATTCACCTGGCCGACGGGAGTATCGATCTCTTCATCGCTCCTTCTTGCTTGCTCTTCGCGGGATCAAGAGGACGACCATCATCCAGCGTGGCAGAGGGACGAAAATCAAGTCAGCTCGTCAAGCGGCGCGCACCGAACTGAGGAACTTGCCGACTTCGAGCTTGAGCCGGTTGGAGTCGCCCGACAGCAATTGCGCCGCGGAAAGAACCTGCGAGGAGGCCGAGCCGGTCTCGCTGGCGCCGCGCTGCACGTCGGTGATGTTGGACGAAACCTGCTGGGTGCCCTGCGCCGCCTGCTGCACGTTTCGCGAAATCTCCTGGGTCGCCGCGCCCTGCTCTTCCACCGCCGCCGCGATGGTCGAGGAGATCTCCGACAGCTTTTCGATGGTACCGCTGATTTCCCGGATGGCGGTGACCGATTCCTGGGTCGCGGCCTGGATGCCGGTGATCTGCTGGCCGATCTCGCCGGTGGCCTTCGCGGTCTGCTCGGCCAGCGCTTTCACTTCGGACGCTACCACGGCAAAGCCGCGGCCGGCTTCGCCGGCCCGCGCCGCCTCGATGGTGGCATTGAGCGCCAAAAGGTTGGTCTGGCCGGCGATATTGTTGATCAGTTCGACCACGTCGCCGATCCGGGCGGCCGCCTTTGACAGTTCGCCGACGCGGTCGTTGGTCCTGCGCGCCTGGTCGACCGCCTCGTTGGCCATCCGCGCCAATTCCTGCACCTGGCGGCTGATCTCGTTGACCGACGAGGCCATCTCCTCGGTGGCCGAGGCCACCGACTGCACGTTGGTGGAGGCCTCCTCGGAGGCCGCCGCCACCATCGTGGTAAGTTCCTGGGAACGCACCGCGGTCGAGGTCAGGGTCCCGGCCGAGGCTTCGAGTTCGGTCGAGGCCGAGGACACCGTCTCGATGATCTCGCCGACCGCGCCTTCGAAATCATCCGCCAGCTTGATCATGTCCGCCTTGCGCTGGCTGGCGGCGGCCCGATCCTGCATGGCTTTGGCTTCGGCTTCGGCGCGGGCCTTGTGTTCGGCGTTTTCGCGGATCACGGTGACCGTTTTGGCAAGGTCGCCGATCTCGTCGCCGCGACCGGCCCCGGGGATATCGATATCGAGCTTGCCCGCGGCCATCGCGCCCAGCGCACCGTTCAGCCGGGTCATCGGCCGCGCGATCCCGAAGAATGAAAACAGCACCGACCCGGCGATGGCGGCCATCACCACGACCGCCAGCCCGAAATTGACGCGGTTGGCATCGCCGGCCTCGGCAATTGCATGCGCGCGTGACGACTTGGCGTTGTCCCGCGCAAACCCGACCTGCGCCTCGATCAGTTCGATCGCCTGGTTGACGAATGTTGCGGTGCGGTTCTTGATGATCTCGGCCTTCAGATCGTCAAGCTTGATGATGGCATCCTCGGCGCTGCTGAATGCGCTGACAACCGATGCCAGCGCATCGACGCCGCCCTGCAGCGTCTTGTCGTCGGCGAGATCCCGAACGCGGTCCAGATCCTGGTGAAGAACGGCGCCGGAACGGGCAATGAGCTGCTTCTGGTTCTCTTCCCAAGTGGAGTCGAGGCGCCAGGCCGCGGCGCGAAGTCCGTTGACTCCCGAATCCACCCTGTTCAGGATGGCTTCGACGTCCCTGCGGTTGCGCAGCGCGGCCAGTTCCGGCGAAGACATCTGCGCCGCGAACAGCTTCGCCCATTCGGCGAAAATCGCCGTCCGTTTGTCGGTGATCAGGAAAGTCTGGCTTTGCGCCTTTGCCAGCTCTTCGATGCCCGCGGCATAATCGTCAAGCGCAGCCTTGATCTTTTTCAGCCGCTCGCGGCTGACCGGATTGCCGGCCAAAACCAGCGCGTCGTCGACCCGCTGCTGCGCGGCCGCCCTGAACCTTCGCATCTCGGCCAGGGTGTTTTCGACCTCGGCCGGCGTTCGCGCCAGCCGGATGCTGCGGCCGGCAAGCTGCAGCTGCCGCACGCTGACCTCGGCCGCGCGCGAATCGTCGGCGACCTCCTGCTGCTTGGCGGCGAGCGCATCCACCGCGCCGACAGAGGTTTCCGTCACCATCTGGTTGGCGACCATGCCGATCGCCAAGAGCACGCCGACCGCGCCGGCGAGCCCGAGCTTGTTGCCGATTCGATTGAGCTGGATCATGGCATGCATCCCCGACCGGTAATGATTCGGGAATCTGCGATGCCGAATCGAGCACCGCGAGCGCGGCGCCCTCGGGTTCGAGCCGTAACACCTGTTCGGCTAAGGCATGGTTAACCCGTTTCCGTTGAACTACGGAGTGACGCGGCCGCGCCGGCAATCAATGCCCGAACGACTCCGCCAGCAGGCGGATCCTGAACACCGGTCTTTTGGCCTCGTCGAGCAGTTCCATCTGCCAGTCGGCATTCTGCTTCAGGTTGCGGGAAATGCCGCCAAGCAGGTCGCCGCAGATCCTGGTCATCTCGGTCCAGGCGGCCTCTCGGCTTTCGAATTCTGATCCCTGGTCGGAAGCGCCGGAATAGCGACCGTGGCTGATCCGGAAAAAATACTGCGACATGTTTGAACCCATGCTTGTTGGGCCGCCCCCACAGCCTGTCGAAGATTGATCGACATCGTGGAGCGGCAGTCGCTACCAACACATGAATATATCGCTCCGTGTGACTACGGCATCACGACGTGGCACGCACCCGAAGGCCGGCGCGATGGCAGATGGTCGAGGCGCGCGGATCAGTCGGTGGAGCGGCGTAGTTCCGGCGCGCTTTCGGCTTTGGCAGGCTCGGGCTTGACCGGCTCGATCCGGGCGCTCTCGACCTGCGGGGTCTCGACGCGCGCGGAAACCTCGGTCCGCGATGACTCGTGCTCCGGCCGAACAAGCGAACGCGGCCGGGCCACCGCGCGGGCCAGCAGCATCTGCGCGGCGCCCTGGTGGCGGAAATCGCAATAGGCGAAGCCCATGCCGGAAACCGAGCCGCGGAAATTGTGCTCGTCCTTCTTGTCGAGATTGAAGCACGGCTCGAACGGAATGCCCTTGATCGACGCGCAGACTGCCTCGCCGCGGACCTGCAGGGTATTGCCGGGCAACCGGATGTGCCGCACCGGGCCGGAGCCGCTGAATTGCACCGCGCCTGCCGCGCCGCCGTCATCGAGCACGCGGCCGGCGCCACGGGTGCCGTCGAAGCAGGTAAACGCGAACACCTTGCCGCTGACGAACCTGCGGGCTTCCTCGGCATTCATCTGTCCCGCAACCGCGGGGGTCACCACCGCACCGATGGCAAGGGCTCCCAACACCAAACGCGCAAGCATGCTGCAACTCCGACTTACTGAGCGCGGGTAACCGCCTGAACTCTTTACCCGCTGCTTACCATACCAACCGTGGCAACATTGGAGCAGGTTGGTTGGTAAAGTCTGAACGTCATTACAGAATTTTTACCACGATCCGGCCACGGACCTCACCGGCGAGGATCCGGGCGCCCGCCTCGATGACCTCGTCCAGGACAATTTCATGAGTTATTTCAGTAAGCTTGCCCCGATCCAGGTCGCCGGCGAGGCGGTTCCAGGCGGTTTTTCGCAGTTCGATCGGGCACATCACCGAATCGATGCCCAACAGACACACTCCGCGTAAAATGAATGGCGCTACCGAGCCCGGCAGGTCCATGCCGGCGGCAAGGCCGCAGGCGGCGATGGCGCCGCGGTACTTCGTCATCGACAGCAGGTTGGCGAGCGTGGTCGAGCCGACGCTGTCGATCCCCCCTGCCCAGCGCTCCCTGGCCAGCGGCTTGGCCGGCCCCGACAGCTCGCTGCGGTCGATCACCTCGGCCGCGCCGAGGCTCTTGAGATAGCCAGCCTCCGCGATCCGGCCGGTGGAGGCGATGACGTGATAGCCGAGCCTCGAGAGCACCGCGACCGCCACCGAGCCAACGCCGCCGGCGGCGCCGGTGACGACGATCGGACCGTCCTTCGGCGCCAGGCCATGCCCTTCCAGGGCGAGCACCGCGAGCATCGCGGTGAAGCCGGCAGTGCCGATCGCCATCGCATCGCGGGTCGACATCGTCGCCGGCAGCCCTACCAGCCAATCGCCCTTGACCCGCGCCTTCGCGGCGTAGGCGCCGAGATGGGTCTCGCCCATGCCCCAGCCGGTGCAGATCACCTTGTCGCCGGCCTTCCATTGCGGGTGCGTCGACTGCTCGACGGTGCCCGCAAGGTCGATCCCGGCGATCATCGGAAATCGCCGCACCACCGGGGCCTTGCCGGTGACGGCCAGGCCATCCTTGTAGTTCAGCGCCGACCATTCGATCGCTACGGTGACGTCGCCCTCCATCAGCTCGGCTTCGTCGAATTGCGTGAGCGCGGCGGTAGTCCCCTTTTCCGCCTTGTCGATCCTGATCGCCTTGAAGGTTGCCAACGCCAACTCCCGCTGTCTGGTGTGAATCCTTGCGAACCTTGAACGGATCAGGCCGGTTGCGCAACCGCGCGCGCCACCGGCGCTTCGACGATCGGCAGGTTGATCAGCGCCGACAGGATGCCGAACAGCACCGACAGCCACCAGACCGGCGCGTAGGAACCGAATTTCTCGAATACGATACCGCCCAGCAGGACGCCGAGGAAGCCGCCGAGCTGGTGGCTGAAGAAGGCGAAGCCGTACAGCGTCGCCAGCCAGCGTGTCCCGAACATCAGCGCCACCAGGCTCGAGGTCGGCGGCACCGTCGACAGCCAGGTCAGGCCGGTCACGACGCCGAACGCGACTGCGGAAAAGGCGGTGATCGGAAACGAGATGAAGGCCACGATCGACATCGCACGGACCAGATAGATTGCCGACAGGATATAGCGCTTCGGCAGCCGGCTCTGCAGCCAGCCGACGCTGAGCGAGCCGATGATGTTGAACAGGCCGATGGTGGCGATTACCCAGCCGCCGGTCTGCACCGGCAGGCCGCGGTCGACCAGATAGGCCGGCAGATGTACGGTAATGAAGGCGAGCTGGAATCCGCAGGTAAAGAACCCGATCACCAGCAACACATAGGAACGATGGCCGAACGCCTCGGCCAGCGCATGCCGAAAGCCCTGCTGTCTTCCGACCGCGACCGCGCCGGAAACCGATGGCGGCGTCGCCAGCGCCAGCGACAACGGCAGCACCAGCAGCATCAGGCCGGCGAACACGCTCAGGGCCGGCTGCCAGCCGAAATGGTCCAGCATGGCGACGCCGAACGGGGCAAACACGAATTGCCCGAACGATCCTGCCGCCGTGCCGGCGCCGAGCGCGACGCCGCGCCATTGCGGCGGCATCAGCTTGCCGAACGCCGACAGCACCAGGTTGAACGAGCAGCCCGACAGTCCAAGGCCGATCAGGACGCCGGCGGAGATGTCGAGCGAGAACGGTGTTGCCGCATAGCGCATCATGATCAGGCCGGCGGCGTACAACAGCGCGCCGGCCGAGATCACGCGCAGGCTGCCGAACCGGTCGGCGATGGCGCCGGAGATCGGCTGGCCTATCCCCCACAGCAGATTCTGGATCGCCAAAGCGAGGCCGAACACGTCGCGGCCCCAGGAGAACTCCCGGCTCATCGGCTGCATGAAAAAACCGAAGCTGGCGCGCGGGCCGAACGTCAGCATGCCGATCAGGCAGCCGCACACCAGGATCAGCAGCGGCGTGCGCCAGATCGCAGCGGCGGGAAGCGGAGCGCCCTCGGTCACGGCCATGCCAATTCCTCGATGTCTGGTGCGGGATCGCAGGGCTGTTCAACCGCGAACCGCTCGCGCAAAACCGCCGCCGCATTGCAAGACGGCGAAATTAATGCAGCGGCATGAAAATCCCAAACGCCAAATGCGGCGAACCTTGCTGCCGCAACGCAGCGTTGCGAATCCCGGCAGGCAGCCCTGACAATTCGGCACGCTGCGGCACTGGCGAGGTCTCCGACGGCATGCTATATGATATTTGCTCATTTTGAGTATAAGTAAGCGTTTCGACCTGTTGCGGCAGGACGGAGCGGATCGCAAGGCGAGCTCATGAATACTCCGGCCCTTCGCGGCCGGATTTCTCAAGCCCTCAATATGCTCAATTTGAGCATATCCGACACAAGGGAGACGATCATGCCGATTGCCGGGATCTACGGCCACGAGGATTTTGAAACCCAGGCTCGCGGCCCGTCCCCGACGCCCGCGCAACGCGTCCGTGCCGCCAGGGGCGCGGCGGCGCTGCCGATGCCGTCGCTGCAATGGACGTCCGAACTCGAAAGCGCCACCGCGCATCTTTATCAGCGGGTCAAGCACGTGATCCCGCCGGTCGAGTGGCCGCTGATGGCGCCCTATGTCAAGGCGATCAACGAACTGAAGAAGGTCCGCGGCGCGGTCATCCTGGCGCATAATTACCAGGCGCCGGAAATCTTCCATTGCGTCGCCGACATCGGCGGGGATTCGCTGCAGCTCGCGATCGAAGCCACCAGGGTGAAGTCCGACATCATCGTGCAGTGCGGCGTGCACTTCATGGCGGAGACCTCGAAGCTGCTGAACCCGGACAAGACGGTGCTGATCCCGGATTCCCGCGCCGGCTGTTCGCTGGCATCGAGCATCACCGGCGCCGACGTGCGGCTGCTGCGCCAGCGCTTTCCCGGCGTGCCCGTGGTCGCCTATGTCAACACCTCGGCCGAGGTCAAGGCCGAGGTCGACATCTGCTGCACCTCGTCCAATGCGCTGCAGGTGGTCGAGAGCCTCGGGGCGCCAACCGTGATCTTCCTGCCGGACCAGTACCTGGCGAGATACGTGGCCTCGCAGACCAAGGTGAGGATCATCGCCTGGAAGGGCGCCTGCGAGGTGCACGAGCGCTTCACCGGCGCTGAATTGCGCGCCCATCGCGAGGCCGATCCGACGGTGCAGATCATCGCCCATCCGGAATGCCCCCCGGACGTGCTGGCCGAAGCCGATTTCACCGGCTCGACCGCGCACATGATCAACTGGGTCCGCAGCGAGCGCCCGAAGCGCCTGGTAATGATCACCGAATGCTCGATGGCCGACAATGTCAGGGCCGAACTGCCCGATGTCGAAATGCTGCAGCCATGCAACCTCTGCCCGCACATGAAGCGGATCACGCTGGCCAAAATTCTCGACAGTCTGGTCTATCTGCATGAGGAAGTCAGCATCGATCCCGTCATCGCCGAGAAGGCGCGACGTTCGGTCGAGCGGATGATTAAGCTGAAGAACTGAACCTCATCCCCCTTCGGAAAAAACGCCGGGACGCCCAGCAGCGGAGGCCGACATGTCAAACTGGAATCGCGATCCTGGCCGCAATTGCGACGTCGTCATCGTCGGCGGCGGCCTCGCCGGGTTGTTTTGCGCGCTGAAACTGGCGCCACGTCCGGTTACCGTGGTTTCGGCGGCGCCGCTCGGCGAGGGCGCCGCGACGGCCTGGGCGCAAGGCGGCATCGCCGCGGCGGTCGCCGAAGGCGACAGCGCCGAGGCGCACGCCGCCGACACGGTCGCGGCCGGCGCCGGCCTGGTCGACGAGGCGATCGCGCTCGGACTGGCGCGGGAAGCCGGCCCCCGGATCCGCGATCTGCTGCATTACGGCGTGCCGTTCGACCGCGACCTCGAGGGCAGGCTCGCGGTCTCGCGGGAAGCTGCGCATTCGGCGCGACGCATCGTACATGTGCGCGGCGACATGGCCGGCAAGGCGATCATCGCGGCTTTGATCGAGGCGGTGCGCGCGACACCCTCGATCCGGGTGATCGAAGGATATGTCGCCGAGCAGCTTCTGATCGAGGACGGCGCGGTCACCGGGCTGCAGTTGCGCCGGACGGTCGACGCCAGTGCCGAGCCGGTGAGCATGGCCGCGGCCGCGGTAGTGTTGGCGACCGGCGGCATCGGGCATCTCTATGCGGTGACGACCAATCCGGCCGAGGCCTGCGGAGCGGGGCTGGCGATCGCCGCGCGCGCCGGCGCCGTGATCGCCGACCCGGAATTCGTGCAGTTTCATCCGACCGCCATCATGGTCGGTCGCGATCCGGCGCCGCTGGCAACCGAAGCGCTGCGTGGCGAAGGCGCAACCCTGATCAACAGCCGCGGCCAGCGCTTCATGCCGGCGCGGCATCCGCTCGCCGAGCTCGCGCCGCGCGACATCGTGGCACGCGGCGTATTCGCCGAAATCGCCGCCGGCCGCGGCGCCCTGCTCGACGCCACCGCCGCGCTGGGGCGTCGTTTCGCCGACAAATTTCCCACCGTGCATGCGAGCTGCGTGGCCGCCGGCATCGACCCGGCGCGGCAGCCGATCCCGGTGGCGCCGGCGGCGCATTATCACATGGGCGGCATCGCGGTGGATGCGGTCGGCCGCACCTCGCTGGCCGGATTGTGGGCCGGCGGCGAGGTATCGTGCAGCGGCGCGCACGGCGCCAACCGGCTGGCGTCGAACTCGCTGCTCGAGGCCGTGGTCTATGCCGCACGCATCGCCGAGGATATTCTGGGACTCGCAGCCGCGGCACCGGTTCGCGTGCCCGCGGCAGCGACAACCCGGCACAATGGGGCGATGCAGGCGCCGTCGCAGGCCAGGCTTCGGGCGGTGATGAGCGCGCAGGTCGGGGTGATCCGCGACGGCGATGGCCTGGCGGAAGCGGTGCGGTGGTTCGCGGCGATCGAGCGCGACACCGGCAACATCGCGCTGCGCAACATGGCGACCACGGCGCTGCTGGTCGCGGCCTCGGCATGGGCGCGGCGCGAAAGCCGCGGCGCGCACTACCGCAGCGATGCGCCGGCCGAACGGCAGGGAGCGGGGCAACGCACCATGACGACGCTGGCCGCGGCGCGCGAGATCGCAGCCTCGCTGCCCGAGCGCGCTGCCGCACGCCACGAACAGCCAATCACCGCCTGACCGAAGGACAAGCACCATGACGACATCCGCCTCGCTGTTGCACCCGCAAGCATTCCTGTCGCCGCTCGTGATCGATGAGGCGGTGCAGCGCGCGCTGCAGGAGGATTTCGGCCGCGCCGGCGACATCACCTCGACGGCCACGATCCCGGAAGCCACCCACGCCCATGCCGTCATGATCGCACGCCAGGCCGGCGTGATCGCCGGACTGCCGCTGGCGGTCGCGACCTTTCAGAAACTGTCGCCGGATCTCAGCATCCAGCCCTATTTCCGCGATGGCGGGGCGGTCGCCGCAGGCGTGCCGGTGCTGACGATCTCAGGCCCGGCGCGCGCCGTGCTGGCCGGCGAGCGCACCGCGCTGAATTTCGTCGGCCGGCTGTCCGGCATTGCCACGCTGACCGCCGGTTATGTCCGCCACACCGCAGGCTCCGGCTTGCGGATCTGCTGCACCCGCAAGACAACGCCCGGCCTGCGCGCGCTGGAGAAATATGCGGTGCGCTGCGGCGGCGGATTCAACCATCGCTTCGGGCTCGACGACGCCATCCTGATCAAGGACAACCACATCGCGGTGGCGGGCGGCGTGACGGCGGTGTTGCGGCGCGCCCGGGCTGAGGTCGGGCACCTGGTCAGAATCGAGATCGAGGTGGACACCATGGCGCAGCTGCGCGAGGTGCTCGACAGCGGTCTTGCCGACGTGGTGCTGTTGGACAACATGACCATCGCCGAATTGAGCGAGGCGGTGAAACTCGCGGACGGCCGCGTCGTGCTGGAGGCGTCGGGCGGCGTCACGCTGGATTCGATTTCGGCGATCGCATCGACCGGCGTCGATTATGCCTCGTGCGGCGCCCTGACCCATTCGGCACCGAATTTCGACATCGCGTTGGATATTGATGCCTGAGAATAGTGTAGCCTGGAGGCAGTCGACGGATCGCGCGGTCGCGCCGAACCCGTTGTCTCGATCCGGGGCAACCCTCTGCCTCACGGGCAGTGCAACGCCAGGTGTGCCCCTGTGCGCCAGACTGGACTAGCGCCGCACCGTGGTCTCCGACAACTCGGCCGAGCTCTTGGCCTCCTGGGTGAGCTCCGCCGAGATCTCGGCGGTCTGCGCCGGCGTTCCCCAGCTCGGCGCATCGCTGCCGTCGCCCCAGGCGCGCGGGCGGTAGAAGGTATGGACGCCGAATTTGTACATCTTCTTCATTTCGCTGACCCAGGACGGGTGCACCCAATAGGCATGGTAGTGGGTCGACTTTGCCACTTCCGGCAGCCAGAGCTGGCCGTCGAGCATCGCCTTGGCGATTTTTTTGGCGCGGTCCCACATGTCGGGCTCGCGGACCACGTCGGCGACATTGTCGCAGGCGAAGGTGAACTGGCAGGCGAGGTGGTGGTTCTTGTTCTGGTAGACCACCCCGCACACCGTGGTCGGATAGAAGCCGGAGAACGCGCGGTTCATCACCACCTGCGCCACCGCGATCTGGCCGCGCACGGCTTCGCCGCGGGCCTCGAAATAGACCGCTTCGGCGAGGCATTTCTCCGATTTGACACGCGCCTTCTCGTCGAACAGGCCGAGCCGCTCGGCCGGAGTCTTGGCGCGCTGATTGTCGGCATTGACTTCACCCTTGGCGGCGATGCTCTCGCCGCTTTCGATCACCTTCGACGGTTCGTCCTCGGCCGGGGGCAGCGACGCCACCTTCAGGTCCGGATCGGCGGCATCGTCCGGCAGCACCACGACCGGCTCTTCGCCGGGTTGCCAGCGTTCCATGCTCTCCGCCGATACCCCGAGCGAGGAGCTGCCGAAAAACAGCCCCGCGGTCTTCACTGAAAAGCCGTCATGCGTCGGCGCCGGCTCGAGCGGGATCGCGACCGCGTCGGGCGCAATCTTGAGGTCGTCGAGCGGCTGGGCCTCCAGCGACATCGAGACATCGTATTGCGGAAGCGGCGGGGCGCTCAGCGCTTCCTGCAGTTCGGGATCGAGCGCCGGCTGTGCGGGGGCTGCGGCGGCGGATTTGGCGCCCATCACCGACGCGTTGGACGTCGAGGGATCTGCGCTGGCGGGTGCGGCGGCGGGCGCCGCCGGCTCGGGCGGGGCGCTGACCAGGCGATCGCCCTTCAGCGTGCGATCGACCCTGGGGAAATCGGAGGCCTGATAGCGCGAGGGCTGCTGCGCAATCGGGTTGCGCGTCACCGCGCCGGTGATGTCGATGCCGGCATTGTCGAGGCTGGCGAGCCGGTAGGCGGCGCTCGGCGGCGAAGAGGTCCCGATCGGATTGCCAAAACTGTAAGCGGCCACCTGGATGGTGCCGACCGCGGAGAACACCCGCTTCTGCCAGCGTTCGGCGACGCCCGGCTGCCGGGCCAGCAGCGAAGCGATATCCTGATATCCGACCTCTGTCGGGATCAATGCGAAGACGCAAAGACCCAGGCCGAAGGACGCGAAACGCACGCCCTTCGGCCGGTTACGCAACTCTGACATTCGATACGCTCACGCAACGCTTACACACTCAACCGAACTCCAGTACATCCGTGCAATTCGATCTTTTTTGGTGATATCGAATTTAGGTTGCGGGGGAGTTAATCGGTGGTGCGCGCAGGACACAGGCAAGACATCGCCGATTTGCGCCGATCACATCGCAAGCCTTGGTAAACGCGGGCCCGAACAAGGCGGTAAACATCGCGTCAATAAAAATGGTGAACAAAACCTTGTCTCGCCCGCGAGACTACGGGGTTCGACCGCAAGCCTGGCACCGATCGCACTTGCGCGGCGTGCCATGAAAAAATGGCCGGGAAAATCCCCGGCCATTTTCAGCACATCGAAGGCGTCGCCTCAGGCCTGGCTGGCGGCCGATTTTCCGAGTGCGGCCTGCGCCGCCGCCAGCCGCGCGATCGGCACGCGGTAGGGCGAACACGAGACGTAGTCCAGACCGATCTCGTGGCAGAACGCGACCGACGCCGGATCGCCGCCATGCTCGCCGCAAATCCCGACCTTGAGATCGGGACGGGTCTTGCGCCCCCGCGCCACCCCGATCTTGACCAGTTCGCCGACGCCGTCGCGATCGACCGAGATGAAGGGATCGATCTCAAGGATGCCCTTGGCGATGTAGGTGCCGAGGAAGCCGGCGGCGTCGTCGCGGCTGATGCCGTAGGTGGTCTGGGTCAGGTCGTTGGTGCCGAACGAAAAGAATTCCGCGGTCCTGGCGATCTCGCCGGCCATCAGGCACGCGCGTGGCAGCTCGATCATCGTGCCGACCTGGTAGCTCAGCTTGACGCCGGTCTCCTTCATCACCGAATGCGCGGTGGCGTCGATCCGCGCCTTGACCAGGTCGAACTCCATCTTGGTCGCGATCAGCGGCACCATCACCTCGAGGCCGACCGCCTTGCCGGTGCGCTTGCCGGCCTCGACCGCGGCCTCGAAGATGGCGCGCGACTGCATCTCGGCGATTTCCGGATAGGCAATGGCGAGCCGGCAGCCGCGAAAGCCGAGCATCGGATTGAATTCCGCAAGGTCGCGGGCGCGTTCGGCGAGCTTGCGCGGATCGGTGTTCATCGCGCGGGCGACTTCCTCGATCTCGGCCTGGGTGTGCGGCAGGAATTCATGCAGCGGCGGGTCGAGCAGCCGGATCGTCACCGGCAGGCCCTTCATGATCTCGAACAATTCGACGAAATCCGCGCGCTGCATCGGCAGCAGCTTGGACAGCGCGGCGCGGCGGGCCTGCTCGTCCTCGGCGAGAATCATCTCGCGCACGGTGCGGATCCGGGTTTCCTCGAAGAACATGTGCTCGGTGCGGCAAAGCCCGATGCCCTCGCCGCCGAACTTGATGGCGGTGCGCGCGTCCTCCGGGGTGTCGGCGTTGACGCGAACCCCGAGCTTGCGGAACGAATCGGCCCAGCCCATCAGGGTGCCGAATTCGCCCGACATCGCCGGCTCGATCATCGGCATCCGCCCGGCCAGCACCTGCCCCAGCGAGCCGTCGATGGTGATGATGTCGCCGGCCTTGAAGGTGCGGGTGCCGATGCTCATGGTGCCGCGGCCGTAATCGACCCGGATGCTGCCGCAGCCGGAGACGCAGGGCTTGCCCATGCCGCGGGCGACCACCGCGGCATGCGAGGTCATGCCGCCGCGGGTGGTCAGGATGCCCTCGGCGGCATGCATGCCGTGGATGTCCTCGGGGCTGGTCTCGATCCGCACCAGGATCACCTTGCGGCCATCGGCCTGCAGCTTGGCGGCCTCGTCGGAGGAGAACACGATTTCGCCGGCGGCCGCCCCTGGCGAGGCCGGCAGGCCGGTGGTGATGACATCGCGCTTGGCCGAGGGATCGATGGTCGGATGCAGCAACTGATCGAGCGACGCCGGATCGATCCGCGACACCGCGTCCTTCCTGGAGATCAGGCCTTCATTGGCGAGCTCGACGGCGATGCGCAGCGCCGCCTTGGCGGTGCGCTTGCCGCCGCGGGTCTGCAGCATCCACAGCTTGCCCTGCTCGACCGTGAACTCCATGTCCTGCATGTCGCGGTAGTGCTTTTCCAGCAGCGTGTAGATCCGGGTCAGTTCCTTGAAGGCGTCGGGCATCGCGGTTTCCATCGACGGCTTGTCGGAACCGGATTCCTGGCGCGCCTCTTCGGTGATGTCCTGCGGCGTGCGGATGCCCGCCACCACGTCCTCGCCTTGCGCGTTGATCAGGAATTCGCCGTACAGCCTGCTCTCGCCGGTCGAGGGATTGCGCGTGAACGCGACCCCGGTCGCCGAGGTCTCGCCCATATTGCCGAACACCATCGCCTGGACGTTGACCGCGGTGCCCCAGGATTCCGGAATGTCGTGCAGCCGGCGGTAGGTCACCGCGCGCGCGTTCATCCACGACGAAAACACCGCGCCGATCGCGCCCCACAATTGCGCGTGCGGATCCTGCGGGAAATCCTTGCCGGTTTCGCGCGCCACGGCGTCCTTGTACTGGCCCACCACGTCGACCCAGTCGTCGCCGCTGAGATCGGTGTCGAGCGTGTAGCCCTGGCCGTCCTTGAAGGTATCGAGAATGTCCTCGAAATGATGATGCTCGAAGCCGAGCACCACGTCGGAATACATGGTGATGAAGCGGCGGTAGCTGTCATAGGCGAAGCGGCGGTCGCCTGACATCTCCGCCAGCGCTTCGACCGTCTTGTCGTTGAGGCCGAGATTGAGCACGGTATCCATCATGCCCGGCATCGAGGCGCGGCCGCCGGAGCGCACCGAAACCAGCAGCGGATTCTTGGCGTCGCCAAACACCTTGCCGGTCAACTTGCCGACATGATCCAGCGCCTTTTCGACCTGCGCCTTCAATTCCTTCGGATAGGATTTGTCATGCGCGTAAAAATACGTGCACACCGATGTCGGGATGGTGAAGCCCGGAGGCACCGGCAGCCCGAGATTGGCCATCTCGGCGAGGTTGGCGCCCTTGCCGCCCAGCAGATCGCGCAGCCCGGCTTTGCCTTCGGCCTTGCCGTCGCCGAAGGTGAATACCCATTTGCCGGCTTTCACCGCCTCCGCGGCGGGCTGGCTCGCGACCGGCTTGGCCGGGCTGTTCTGCACTGCCTTGCGGGCGCTGGCGGGCCGGCTGGTCTTCGCCCGGACTGGCACGGATGGCTTTGATTTCGCTGCGGTTTTCTTCGATTTAGCGACGGCTTTGGCCATGACTTACACACAATCCGCAAGAGGAGATGGAATGCGCCGCCTTACACCACGTTTGGGCGGCCCGGCGCAAGCCGCGAAGCCGAGCCCGGCGCTACATATGGAGCCATTTGAGCAGCCCGAGACCAATCAGGCCGTTGAGAATAAGAAAGATCGCAACCACCAGATTGAGCAGTCGGGGCATGATCAGAACGAGCAGGCCCGCAATCACGGACATGATTGGTGAAATGTGGGCGGTGGTGATGACCATCGAATGTCTCCGGAATGACGCTGAAGGAAAATCGAATCGAGACCTGCATTTTAACCTCCGGCGCGGTTCCACGATAGGAGACGCCTGTCCCTTCCATGGGTTCCCGGATCAGCGAAAAAACCCCCGAGATTGCCGCGCCCGGAGCTGGATTCCCTGGGGAACGGTGCCGCGCAGCGGATTTTCATCAGGCGTGGCATGGGGGGCACGTGTCCCGGACGCGGTGCAGCGTTGTTCACGCTGCTCCGCCGAGCCGGGGACCCATTCTCCATGGCAAGGCGCCGTATCCCGGTCGTAAGCGGAAGAGCGTGAGGCGGCCGATCAATCAGCCTTCGATCCTGGAAAAATCCGCCACCGCCCGGGTCGCGGCGCGGATCTCATTGAGCAGCTTCAGGCGGTTCTCGCGCAGTTTCGGATCGTCGTCGTTGACCTTCACCTTGTCGAAGAAGGCATCGACCGCCGGGCGCAATTTCGCCATCGCCCCCATGGCACCGGCAAAATCCTCTTTCGCCACGGCGGCGCCGGCATCCTGCGTCACCTGGGCGATCGCCTTCGCGAGCGTCTTTTCCTCCGCGAGGCCGTAGAGGGAAGCATCCGGCGCGCCATCAAAAGTCCTGCCGTCCTTCTTCTCCTCGATGCGCAGGATATTCGCCGCCCGCTTGGTGCCGGCGAGCAGGTTCTTGCCGTCGTCGCTGTCGAGAAATTGGCCCAGCGCCTCGACGCGGCGGACCACCATCAACAGATCGTCCTGGCCTCCGAGCGCGAAAACGGCATCGACGAGATCGTGACGCGCGCCTTGTTCGCGGAGCTGGACCTTCAGGCGATCGGCGAAGAAGGCGAGAAGGTCGGCTGCAAGCTTATCCGAATCGACGACCGGATGCCGTGTTGCGGGTCCCTGCAGCCCGCGAACGGCGGCGCCTGCCGTTTTCAGCACCGACAGTCGGAGCGCGTTTTCAAGGATCAGCCTGATCACCCCCAGCGCGGCGCGCCGCAGCGCATAGGGGTCCTTCGATCCCGTCGGCTTCTCGTCGATCGCCCAGAAGCCGGCCAGCGTGTCGATCTTGTCGGCGAGCGCCACCGTGACGCTCACCGGATCGGTCGGCACCCGATCCGCCGGGCCTTGCGGCTTATAATGTTCCTCGCTGGCCGCCGCGACCGAAGCATCCTCGCCCTGCGCCAGCGCATAGTATTTTCCCATCAAGCCCTGCAGCTCCGGGAATTCGCCGACCACCTCGGTGAGCAGGTCCGCCTTGGCCAGACGCGCGGCGCGTTTTGCCTTTTCCACGTCGGCGCCGACCAGGGGCGCGATCTCAGCGGTCAACAGCTCGATACGAACAATGCGCTCGCCCTGGGTGCCCAGCTTCTCGTGAAACACGATTGAATCGAATTTCGGCAGCCGGTCTTCCAGCTTCGTTTTCAGATCCGTCGCGTAGAAAAATTTCGCGTCGCTCAGCCGCGCGCGGATCACCCGCTCATTGCCGGCGGTGATCGCCTTGCCGCCGTCCGAGGCCTCGATGTTGGCGGTGGGGATGAACTTGTTGGTGAGCTTGCCGGTCGATGGATCACTGACCACAAAGCACTTCAGGTTGGTCCGGATGGTGGCGCGGATCACCTCGCCCGGGATCGAGAGGAACTCCGGGTCGAACGATCCCATCAGCACGACCGGCCATTCGACCAGGCCGGCGACCTCGTCGAGCAGGCCCTGATCCTCGACCAGTTCGAACCCTTGCGCGAAAGCCAATTGCCTGGCGTCGGTCAGAATGATGTCCTTGCGGCGCTCGGCATCGAGCACGACCTTGGCGTCGACCAGCTTGGCCGCATAATCCTCGAAGCGGCGCACATTGATCGGCGCCGGCGCCATGAACCGGTGGCCGTAGGTGGTTTGTCCTGCCGCGATGCCGTCGACGGCGAATTTCACCACCTCCGGTTCCTCGGTTTCCATGCCGAAGGTGGCGACGATGGCATGCAGCGGCCGCACCCATTGCAGCGCGCCGGCCCGGGCCGAACGCTCGCCCCAGCGCATCGCTTTCGGCCAGGGAAAGGTCCGGATGATCACCGGCAAGATGTCGGCGAGCACGTCCAGCGTGGCGCGACCCGGCTTTTCGATCAGCGCGATGTAGAAATCGCCCTTCTTCGGATCGCGCTGGATTTTTGCCTGGTCGAGCGAAGTCAATCCGGTGGCCTTGAGGAAGCCTGAGATCGCGGCCTCCGGGCCGCCGACCCGCGGTCCCTTGCGTTCTTCCTTGAGGTCGGACTGCCGCGCCGGAATGCCGTGCACCGTCAGCGTCAGCCGCCGCGGAGTGGCGAACGCCTTGGCGCCTTCATAGACCAGCCCCTCGGCGACCAGCCTGTCGGTGACCATGCGGCGCAGATCGTCCGCCGCCCTGGCCTGCATGCGGGCCGGGATTTCCTCGGAGAAAAGCTCGAACAGCAGATCGGGCATCAGCTCGCCCCGCCGGCTTCGGTATGGACCCAGGCTTCGCCGCAGGCCTTGGCGAGTTCGCGCACCCGCATGATGTAGCTCTGCCGTTCGGTCACCGAGATCACGCCGCGGGCATCGAGCAGGTTGAACACATGGCTGGCCTTGATGCACTGGTCGTAGGCCGGCAGCGCCATCAGGTGCTCCCTGCGGTTGCCGCCATCCTTCCATCCGGCCGCGAGATATTTGCGGCAGGCCTGCTCGGCCATGGCAAATTGCTGGAACAGCATCTCGGCATCGGAATATTCAAAATTGTGCCGCGAATATTCCTGCTCGGCCTGCAGGAACACGTCGCCATAGGTCACGCGTTCGGCGCCGTCGCGGCCGTTGAAATTGAGATCGTAGACGCGGTCGACGCCCTGCACATACATCGCCAGCCGCTCCAGCCCGTAGGTCAGCTCGCCGGCGACCGGCGCGCATTCGACGCCGGCAACCTGCTGGAAATAGGTGAACTGCGAGACTTCCATGCCGTCGCACCAGCATTCCCAGCCCAGTCCCCAGGCACCGAGCGTCGGGCTTTCCCAGTCGTCCTCGACAAAGCGGATATCGTGCAGGCCTGCATCGATGCCGATGGCGGCAAGCGACTTCAGGTAGAGTTCCTGCAGGTCCGGCGGCGACGGTTTTATGATTACCTGAAACTGGTAATAGTGCTGCAGTCGGTTGGGGTTCTCGCCATAGCGGCCATCCTTGGGCCGGCGCGAGGGCTGCACATAGGCGGCCTTCCACGGTCTTGGCCCCAGCGCGCGCAACGTCGTCGCCGGATGAAAAGTGCCGGCTCCCATTTCCATATCGTAGGGCTGCAGGATGACGCAGCCCTGATCGGCCCAGAACCGCTGCAGGGCCAGGATGAATCCCTGGAACGAGCGTTCCGGGCGCATGTGCGGGGGGATGGCATCCATCGTCAGATCAGGCTTCGCTGGGGGTTTGCAGGCGCGCGGGACCGTATCGGCGGGGGAACCGATAATCAAGGCAATGTCGCGTCCGGATCGACCGTGCGGGGCGCCCTCAAAATGTTCCCGATGACGGATCGCTAACCATCACCGCAACGCGTTGGGCTCGCGAAGCCGGTCATTAGCAATTGAGGGCTAGCACTGTGGAACTTCGCATCACCGAGATCATTGATGTTGCGAAGATCGCCGAGCCGCTGTTCGTGATCGCTCTCAACGCGATCGTGACCGACCTGAGCCGCGGCGTCCGATACGACCATCTAGCTTCCAAGCTTGCTCGCCGGTCCTCACGGGTGGTGCCCCACCCTGAGGCCGGCGCAAGTATTTTGGAGACAGAAAGATCGGCGACCGTCCGCGCGTGCCCTGAAAATCAGCCGGGCCGATAGGCGCCGGTGCTGGGATCCCGCCGCAGCGTCGGAATCTCGTTTGATCGGGCGGCCTCGGCGACCCGCGAGAGCCGCGCTTCTTCCAGTTCCCTGTTGACCCTGAGGGCTGTCCGGTAAGCCCAGCGGACCACGGCCAGCCCACCCAGAACTCCCGCGAATGCGATCAGCGGCGGCATCGGTCGATCCTTGTGGTTCATCACGCCCCCATCCGCATTGTCGCCCAAGCCGGGCCAGCCTGCAATCGTGTTTTCCGGGACCAAATGGCGCGGCTCGATCGGCCTCAGAACCCGAATTTGGCCCAAATTGCCCGGGTTTCCAGCGCTGAAATCAGCTCCTCCGGCAGACCCGCCACGCCCTCCAGCCGGCTCACCGCAGCACCCGCGGATTTGCGCCCGAACAGGCTGGACAGCATCCCGGTCGCGGGCGCGATCACGGGGGTCAGCACCTTGTCGCCATAGCGGGCGCGCAGCGTCGCGCGCAGGTCGCCGATGCCGTCGGCAAGACCAAGCGAAACCGAGGTTCCGCCTGCCCAATATTCTCCGGTGAACAGGACGTCGTCGGCGCCGTTGAGGCGGCTGCCCCGGCTCTGCTTCACGAGGTCGATGAAGATGTCGTGGATCTCGCGCTGCAGCGCCTTGACGCGCGCCACGTCATCGGGATTTTCCGGCTGGAAGGGATCGAGCATCGCCTTGTGGGCGCCGGCGGTATAAAGCCGCCGCTCGACGCCGATCTTCTTGATCAATTCCTGAAACCCGAAGGAGCCGCCGACCACGCCGATCGAGCCCAGGATCGACGACGGATCGCAGAAGATCTCGTCGCCCGCGCAGGCCAGCATATAGCCGCCGGAGGCGGCGACATCCTCGACAAAGACCAGCACCGGCAGCTTCTTTTCCGTAGCCAGCTGCCTGATGCGCAAATAGATCTGGCGCGACTGCACCGGCGAGCCGCCGGGCGAATTGATCACCAGCGCCACCGCCTTGGCGTTTTTATGGGCGAAAGCGCGCTCCAGGGTCCTGGCGACGCCGGCCAGCGACATGCCGGGGCGCAGCGGCGTCACCGCGCCGATCACGCCGGACAGCCTGACCACCGGCACAACCGCGGTTCCAGGCCGCAGGCGCGCAGGAAGCAGTTCCTTCAACCTGTTGATCAGGCCCGGCAATCCGCTCGGACCGCCCGTTTGTTCCGTCATGTCGTTACCTCAACTTAACCATTTCTTATCGCGCCGCTGTCATAGGATCGGTGGAACGGCCTTTGCATTGCGGTGTCAGGCTGCACCGGGGCAGCGGAGAAAGACATGAAAATCTATCTGCTGATGATGCTTATCGGTATACTTTTGACTGCGGTTCACTTCACTTCAGCGCCAGAACAGCGCTCGAAAACGCTTCCCTGACGGCCGCTCGAAACCTGAGCGTCGCGCGGCATCAGGGACTGGCCAACGGCAGCACCCCTTTTCCTGTCAGAATGTCCTTTACACGTGGTCCGCAGCCCGACTGCGCGTCGTTGAGCATCAGCGCCGGGTGGATTCGAAGCGGCGCCTTGCCACCCTTGATGGCGCGAATCAACACCCTGTTCGCCGGCATTGCCGCATCGCCGTGGACCGGCAGCATGGCGATACTGCCAAAGCCGCGGTCAAGCGCCGCCAGCAGCTCGACGAGGCCGTCGGCGCGCCAGATCAGGCTGAGCACCCCGCCGGATTTCAGGGTTCGTCGGGCCGCATGAATCCAGCTCTCCAGCGTCGCCGTGGTTGACAGATGAGCGGTCAGGCGGCCCTTGTCCGGCGAGCCGCGGTGCCGCGCCGGATCATTGAACGGCGGGTTCATCAGCACGACATCGACGCTGTCGGGCGGCAACCCGGCCGCTGCAAACGCCGTGGCGGGCGAGGTCACGTCCAGCACGATGACGTCAGCCGCAATATGGTTTGCCGCGGCGTTGCCGCGGGCCAGCTCTGCGAGCGCCGGGGCGATCTCCACCAGAACGAGCTCTACACCAGCCACCCGTCTGGCAACGCTGAGACCGGCTGCACCGACGCCGGCGCCGAAATCCACCACCCGCTCGCCCGGGCGCGCCAGCGTCGCGGCGGCCAGCAGAACCGCATCATGGCCGGCGCGGTGGCCCGATTTCGGCTGTCGCAGACGCAACAGTCCGCCGAGAAAGCCATCCTCCGTGAACTCGGTGCAAGCTTCAGTCATCGGCCCGCAGTTCGTGCGACAGGCCGGCATCGCGCAGAACCTGGCGCGCCTGGCTATTATCCTCGTCATGCACCAGAATCCGCCGCGGCAGCACCCCGAGCGAGCCCTCGATGATGCTCATGTTCTGATCCAGCACCAGATGATGAATATGGGCGCCGTCGAGCAGGGCGCCGACCGCCGAAACCAGCACGATATCGTTGGTCCGAACCAGTTCCCGCACGCTCAGGCTCTCCTTTGTCGATCCGACGCCCGGCTTGGCGGCAGGTGTTATCGGGCTGGTGCCCTTGCCGCGCTACCCGGCACTTTCTATTGTTATATCCGAGGATAGTGCGGATTGGGAAAATGTGGAGACCAGCGTGGCGGTTATAGTACCTTTCGAGAGCCCATCGGCGGCTTCGATCGATCAACTGGTCGGGTTGGTGGCCGCCGACATGGAGCGGGTCAACGCCACGATCCTGTCGCGGACCGGCTCGGAAGTCACCATGATCCCCGAGGTCGCCAACCACCTGATCTCTTCGGGCGGCAAGCGGCTGCGCCCGATGCTGACACTGGCGATGGCCGGACTGGCGGGCTATGGCGGCGACGGCCACATCAAGCTCGCCGCCTCCGTCGAGTTCATGCACACCGCCACCCTGCTGCATGACGACGTGGTCGACGAGAGCGAATTGCGGCGCGGCAAGCTGTCGGCGCGGATGCTGTGGGGCAACGAGGCCAGCGTCCTGGTCGGCGACTTCCTGCTCGGCCAGGCCTTCCGCATGATGGTCGAGGTCGGCTCGCTGCGCGCGCTCGACATCCTGTCGTCCGCCGCGGCAACGATTGCCGAAGGCGAAGTGATGCAGCTTGCGGCGGCCAAGAACACCGCCACCACCGAAGACGAATATCTCGCGGTAATCCGCGGCAAAACCGCCGAACTGTTCGCGGCGGCCTGCGAGGTCGGCCCGGTCATCGCCAATCGGCCGAAGGCCGAACAGACCGCCTGCCGGTCGGTCGGCATGAATTTGGGCATCGCATTCCAGCTGGTGGACGATGTGCTGGACTATGGCGGCAAGGCCGCCAAGCTCGGCAAGAATATCGGCGACGATTTCCGCGAGGGCAAGATCACGCTGCCGGTAGTGCTGGCGTTCCGCCGCGGCAACGACGTCGAGCGCGCGTTCTGGGTCAACGCGCTGGAGCGCGGCGAGATCGGCGATGGCGATCTCGATCACGCCATCGGCCTGATGACCAAGCACCGCGCGCTGGAGGACACCATCAACCGCGCCCAGCACTATGGGGCGATGGCGGTCGATGCGCTGGCGCTGTTTCCGACTTCGCCGATGAAGACCGCGCTGGAGCAGGTGGTGGCATTCTGCCTGGCGCGGTCGCATTAGCGAAGTTCGCCGCCGCCGCGCCTTATGCCGGGGGTCAGGGAAGACCTGCTAGCTCAACACACCCGCATGAACCCACCAGCCGGGGTGATCGAGTTGAATTTTCTGTGCCGCGCGATGCGTCTCGGCGGTGTTCTCATAGATCGCAAAGCAGGTCGCGCCCGACCCCGACATCCGGGCCAGCCAGGCCCCATTGGTGGCGTTGAGCGCCGCTATAACCTCGCCGATCACGGGCTGGATGCGGGTGGCCGGCGCCTCCAGGTCGTTGGAGCTGGCAGCGAGGGCTTCGACCCAGTCTTCGACCGATGCGCCTGGCTCAGGCCAGGCGGCTGCCTGCAACACGTCGGTCGCTCCGACCAGCAATTCGCCGTTACGCAGTCCCAGCGCCTGGAACACATCCCTGGTCGCCACCGCAACACGCGGGTTGACCATCACACAGGGCATCACCGGCAGGCTGAGCGGCAGCAAGGTCTCGCCGACGCCGGTCATGTCGCAGGCGCGTGAGCCGAGACAGACCGGGACATCGGCGCCGGTCTGCAATGCAACGTCGAGCAAGCGCCTGTCGTCGAGCGCAAGCCCGTTCAATTGTGCGAGCAGCCGCAGTGCCGCCGCAGCGTCAGCAGAACCGCCGCCGATTCCGGCCGCGACCGGCAGCACCTTCTCCAACGTGAACTGACCGGCTTTCAGATCGGGCACCCGTTCGCCCAGCAGGCGCGCGGCCTTGAGCACGAGGTTGTCGCCGGTATCCCCGCAGGCCTGCGCCAGCGGTCCTGACATCTTGAGATCGAGACCGGATCCGGGGGTCAAGCCGAGGCGATCGGCGCAATCGGCGAAAGCGACCACGCTTTCGAGGTCGTGATAACCGTCCACGCGCCGTCCGATCACCCGAAGGGTGAGGTTGACCTTGGCCCGCGCCTCTTCCATCAGCGCCGGCATCGGCGACCAGCCCTTCGATCAGCCGCCCTTGCCGTCTTCTTTTTTCTTGTCCGGGGAGGAAGACGCCGATGAGGACGAGGCATCGTCCGGCAGGCCGTTCTCGATCTTGGCCTCGATCTTCGGCAGGTCTTCCGGCTCCGGCTTGAGGTCGCGGGCGTGTGCCCACTGGAATTTTGCTTCCAGCGTGCGGCCAACGCGCCAATAGGCATCGCCGAGATGGTCGTTGATGGTGGGGTCTTCCGGCTTGAGATCGATCGCGCGCTCGAGATTCTTCACCGCGTCCTCGTAATTGCCGATGCGGTAATAGGCCCAGCCCAGCGAATCCACGATGTAACCGTCATCGGGCCGCTGCTCGACCGCACGCTTGATCATCTTCATGCCTTCGTCGAGATTGATGCCCTGATCGATCCACGAATAGCCGAGATAATTCAGCACATGCGGCTGGTCGGGCTGCAACTCGAGCGCCTTGCGCATGTCCGCCTCCGCCTTGCTCCACTGCTTGGAGCGCTCCTCGCAGATGCCGCGGTAATAGTAATAAACCGTGTTGGCCTTGTCGGTCGGGTCGGTCAGGGCATCGATGCCCTGGGAGTAGGTCTGGGCGCATTCGGCGAATTTCTTGCGGCCACGCTCGACATTGCCGAGCGCCATGATGGCTTCGAGGTCCTTGGGATCTTCCGCGGTGACGCTTTTCAGGATCTTGATCGCCTCGTCGCTGCGGTCGGCGGCATCGAGATCGGTGGCAAGCTGAATCTGGGCATTGCGCTTCAGCGGCGAACTCGCCGGCATCCGCTCATAGACCTTGATCGCCATCGCCGGCTTCTTCACCGACTCGTAGAGATCGGCCAGCGACAGCAGCGCCAGCGGATGGTTGGGTTCGAGGTAGAGCGCGAGCTGCAGATAGACCAGCGCGAGGTCTTCGCCGCCGCGGCGCGTCAATGTTGCGCCGATGCCGTAAAGCGCCTCGGCGGCGCCGCTCTGCGGCGAATCCACCAGCGGCGGCAGCTTCTTGCCGGCCTTGGCCTCACGCAGGCCTTCCAGCACCAGCGGATGACGCGGCAGCTTCTTGTCGAACGCCTCATAGACGGCGGTCGCCGCCGCCTCGTCCTTGTTGCGGGTCAGCCACCGCGCATAGTCGTCGGCCACCCGCAGCATGGAATCGTCGAGCTTGTAGGCCCGCTCCAGGCGCACGCCGGCGTCCTTTTCCTTGCCCGCCAGTTCGTCGATCATGCCGGAGTGCAGATCCTTGAAGATCGGATACCATTCCGGCCCGGTCAGCTTGTCGATGTTGGCGACGGCCGCTTTGGCGTCGCCGGCGCCGTAACTGGCCCAGCCCGACAGCAGCGTCGCGACCAGATCGGTGATCGGCCCGCGAATCGACTGGTTGATGTTGAGCTGCGCGCTGGCATATTTTTTGAGCTTGAGGTCCCGCACGCCGACCACGAGCCGGGCCACGCGGTTGGACTTGTCGATCGTCAAGATACGGTCGGCGAGCTTGACGGCCTCGTCGATGTCCCCGTCCGCCAGCGACGAGATGAAGGCCCGATCGAGCAATTCGCTGTTCTTCGGATCGGTGCGCAGCGCCGAGCGGTAGAACTCCGCCGCCGAGGCGGCGTCGCGCTCGACGCTGGCATGACGGGCGGCCAGATAGCTGCCCGACATCGTCAGCGATTTCAGATCGTGACTGGTGGGAAACTGCGCCGAGTTGTCGGCCGGATGATCCGGCGTCTGGGCCGAAAGCGAAGCCGGCACCACCAGGGCGGTGAAAGCGAATGCGGCGATCGTCCAGCGATTGCAACGAATGGAAAACATCAGGGTTCGCCTAGCTCCAGGATTGATGACAGGATCTTCCGAGCAACCTCGAATGCGAACTCAATCGTCGGCATCAAGCCTCGTGACAATGCCGCGTTTGGCGCTCAACCGCAAGGATAGGGCTGGCGAATCGGTCGGCAGCGAAGGCCCGATGGCCGCCGATTTGGCCAGCCGCTCCTGAAAACGCTTGCAGTGTGGCGGTATCGTGACCGGCGGTCGCACCCGCCGGGGCCGGCTCACGCAATCGTGGTCACATCGCCTCATAATTCGGGCCGCCGCCGCCCTCTGGCGGCACCCAGGTGATATTCCCGTTGGGATCCTTCACGTCGCAGGTTTTGCAGTGGACGCAATTCTGGGCGTTGATGACAAAGCGCGGGCCGGCGGCCTCCTCGACCCATTCATAGACCCCGGCCGGGCAATACCGGTTGGACGGGCCGGCATAGACGTCGTGCTCGGAGGTCTTCTGCAGGTTCATGTCGGCGACCTTGAGATGGACCGGCTGGTCCTCCTCATGATTGGTATTGGAAAGGAATACCGAAGACAGCCTGTCGAAGGTGAGCTTGCCGTCCGGTTTCGCGGCCGGGATCGGCGCATGGGCCTTGGCCGGATCCAGCGTCTTGCGATCCGGCTTGGCGTGCGACTGGGTCCCGAACAGAGAGAAACCGAGCGTGTTGCACCACAGGTCGAAGCCGATCAGTACCGTACCGACCATGGTGCCGAACTTCGACCACAGCGGCTTGGCGTTGCGGACCGGGTACAGATCCCTGCCGACCGGCGAGGAGCGCCACGCCTCTTCGTATTCGACCAGTTCGTCATTGGCGCGTCCGGCACCGAGCGCAGCGGCGGCATGTTCGGCCGCGAGCATGGCGCTGCCGATCGCGTTATGCACGCCCTTGATGCGCGGCAGGTTGACAAAACCCGCCGCACAGCCGATCAGCGCGCCGCCCGCAAAGCTGAGGCGCGGCACCGACTGGTAGCCGCCCTCGGTGATGGCGCGCGCGCCATAGGCGAGCCGCTTGCCACCTTCGAACACGCTGCGGATCGCCGGATGGGTCTTGAAACGCTGGAATTCGTCAAACGGCGACAGATACGGATCGTCGTAATTGAGATGCACGACGAAACCGACGGCTACCAGATTGTCGTCGTAGTGGTAGAGGAACGAGCCGCCGCCGGTTGAATTGTTCAGCGGCCAGCCGAACGAATGCTGGATCAGGCCCTTCTGGTGCTTGGCCGGGTCAACCTGCCAGACCTCCTTGAGGCCGATGCCGAATTTCGCCGGCTGGCTGTTGGCGTCGAGGCCAAACTTGGCGATCAATTGCTTGCTCAGGCTGCCGCGCGCGCCTTCGGCGAACAGGGTGTATTTGCCGAGCAATTCCATGCCGCGGGTATAGGATGATTTGTGCGAGCCATCCTTGGCGACGCCCATGTCGCCGGTGGCGATGCCGCGCACCGCGCCTTTTTCATCATAGAGCGTTTCGGCCGCGGCAAAGCCCGGATAGATCTCGACGCCGAGCGCCTCGGCCCTGCGCGCGAGCCAGCGGCATACATTGCCGAGCGAGCCGATATAGCAATGGTGATTATTCATCAGCGGCGGCAACGCGATCGACGGCAGCGGGATCGCCATGCCGGCGGTCATCCAGTAGAACTTGTCGGTCCTGACCTGTGTCTTCAGCGGGCAATCGGCGTCCTCCCGCCAATCCGGAATCAGCCGGTCGAGCGCCACCGGGTCGATCACCGCACCGGACAGGATATGGGCGCCGACTTCGGAGCCCTTCTCCACCACGACGACGGTCAGATCGGGATTGAGCTGTTTCAGCCGGATCGCGGCAGACAGGCCGGACGGTCCGGCGCCGACGATCACGACATCGAATTCCATGGATTCGCGCGGCGGCAGTTCTTCGGTGCTCATGATCTGGTCTCAGCCCGGGGGTTGGGAACGCTTCAAAACCTGTTTGTTTCCGATTTTTGCAGGAAGGACAACCATGGAAACGGGCCATCAGGCGTTTCGCTGCGGCGCAATCCGTCCTAGATTGGCATGATGCCCCTGAGCTCTTGCCATGACGCCTGACCGCGCCCCCAGTGTCCGGCAATTGCTGGCCTTTTATCTGGAGGCCGGGGTCGACTGCGCGCTCTCCGAGGAGCCGGTCAACCGGCTGTCCGATCCCGGCATCGGCCCGGCCCTGCGCGAACCGGCCTCGCCCGGGCCGGTCAGAACGGTGGCTGCCGCAATCCCTGCGGCGCGGGACGACGCGGCACAGGCGCCGGAAGCGGCGATAATGTCGGCGCGGGAAGCGGCGCGGTGTGCGCCTTCGCTAGAGGCGCTGCGCGCGCTGATGGAAAACTTCGACGGCTGCGCGTTGAAATCCACCGCCACCCGCCTGGTATTCGCCGACGGCAACCCGCAGGCGCGGATCATGTTCGTCGGCGAGGCGCCCGGACGCGAGGAAGACATCGAGGGCCTGCCGTTTGTCGGGCGTTCGGGCAAGCTGCTCGACCGGATGATGGCCGCGATCGGGCTGGACCGCAGCAGCGCCTACATCGCCAATGTCATTCCATGGCGGCCGCCCGGCAACCGAACTCCGACGCCGCAGGAGACGCAGATCTGCCTGCCGTTCATCCAGCGGCAGATCGAACTGGTGGATCCGGATGTGCTGGTGACGCTCGGCAATCCCTCGACCCAGACCTTGTTGTCGACCCGCGAGGGCATCATGAAAACCCGCGGCAAATGGTTCGACTACGATACCGGCAGCCGCGTGATCCGCGCGCTGGCCACGTTCCATCCGGCCTATTTGTTGCGCTCGCCATCCTACAAGCGGCTGGCGTGGCAGGATTTACGCGCGATCGCCAAGGCGCTGGCGCAGACCAAGCCTGCTTCATCTTGAAGACCTGAACCGAAATTCGCTTACGGCATCTGCGGCCGCACGATGCCCCATCCGATCCGCAACAGCGGCTGCCGGCCGTTCACAGGCCACTCGAATGCCCGCGGCACTTCGGGCACCAGGCCAGGAAAACGCTGCGCGATGGCGGCCGGCGGGGTGCCGTCGGTATCGGAGGCGCGCCAGACCACGACCCCGCCAATTCGGTTGAATTTCTCCATCGTCAGCCACGGCGTCCGTTGCGGCGTAGCGTCGAGCAACAGATGCGGACGGCCGGCGTCCAATGCGATCAGACTGGCAAGCCGCGCGTCGCCCGCCACCGCCTGAAGCGGATGGTTGGTGCGTCGCTCGAAACTGTCGCCGAAAAAACGTCCGATCGCCGCCGCCGGCAGTGAAGTCGCCACCTCGGCACCGCCGGTCCAGGGCACAAACAGCGTCGAGCCGACCACCGCGAGCGCGGGGGCCATGATGACTGCGGCCCAGACCGAACGCAGCAGGCGCTGACGCCGCAAATGCACCAGGTCGCCGGCCGCGACCATCACGGCCAGTCCGGACATCAGCAAGACCACGCCGGCCCCGCCCGCGACCCGGTCGAGACCGAACAGACCGGAGACCAGGCTTGCCGCCAGTGCCGGGCCGATCGCGAAGAAATAAACGAAGTCGCGCGCCAGCGGATCGACCGGCGGCCGATAGATGATCGGCGCCTCTTCCCGGCTGCGATCGAACCATCCGGAGTTGAGCACCGCCAGCAGAAAGATGCCGGAAATCTCCAACAGCAAGCCGCCGAGCAGCCCCGCAAGGTGCAGCGCCCGCGCGTGCAAGTCGCCGATCGCGGGCCATCGCGGCGAAGCCAGCGCGCCGGCGCGGATCAGCCAAACCAGATAGGGCAGCGCCAGTACCATGATCACCAGCAGCGCAAACAGCGGATCAAACGACCGCAGCATGCGCCGCCCGCGTGGGATCGCCAGCGCAAATCCGACGATCAGGACCAGGAGGCCGATCGCGGCGGAACTCGTCAGCAGCAGAAGTCCGGCTTCGATCGACCAGGCAAACCAGGCGTTGCGGCGACCCTGGCCGATCAATTGCCAGGAATGCAGCAGCAGCAGCGCCCACAGCGGGCGTGCCAGCACCAGGGGACCGAACTCCACGCCAGGCCAACTGAAGGCCCCGACCGTCATCGTCAGCAGCACCGCCAGCACGGCCTGCGGTCCGCCGACCACCGCACGGGCCAGCTGATAGAGCGTCCAGAAGGTGACGATCGAGCAAAGCTGCGCCAGCAGATAAACCCCGAACAGATGATTGCCGGCGGCACGAAACGCGATATCGGCAAGCCAGAACGCCAGCGGCGGACCGAGATCGGTCCCGACCTGATATTCGCGTCCGAAGGCCAGCACGGTGGCAAGCTCGCCGGGTGGGCTGCGATACAGCAACACAGGCAGCATCAGCCACAACGCGGCCTGCAGCAAAACGACCAACCAGACCACCAGCCGCGGCCGGGCGCGGATCAGTTCGATAATCAGCGAGGTGAAACGCATGAACCGTCCGAAATGCCCAATCCGGACCTGCAGTCGGGCCCGGTTCGATCCCGACGTGTGATAAGGCGCGTGAGCCGCCGAGGCAACCTGGCGTTTTCGGACCAAGCCGCCAGCGGTTCGCCTGGATAAAACGCATTCACGACAGGAGCTTCGCTCTTGATGGAAGCAGCGCTGAAACCCGGGGTCAGAAGCCGGCCGAAACCTGCTCGATCGCCGTCAGCCTCGATACGACGGCGGTCTCGGCGGTCATCGCCTCGTGCTTTTCGCGCGCCGCCACGACGGGGGCAAACAAGCGGCGGTGATGCACCGTGGGGCCAAGCCGGTCGAGCGCCTCCAGATGCTCCGGTACGGCATAGCCCTTGTGGGTTTCGAATCCATAACCCGGGCAATCCTGCGCCAGCTTGCACATCAGGCGGTCGCGCGCGACCTTGGCGATGATCGACGCCGCCGCTATCGACATGATCAGCCCATCGCCGCCGATCACGGCTTCGCACTCGCAAGCCGTATCGAGCCGGTCGCGGCCATCGACAAATACGTGTTTCGGCATTTCCGGCAGCGCATGGACCGCGCGCGCCAGCGCCCACAGCGAAGCACGCAGGATATTGTCGCGATCGATGCGCGCCGGCGAAGCGAAGGCCACCGCGAACGACGCGGTGGCGCAAATCTGCTCGAACAGTTCCTCGCGGCGCTCCGGCGTCAGCCGCTTCGAATCGTCGATGCCTTTTGGAATCCGCCGGGGGTCGAGCACCACCGCTGCGGCCACGACCGGACCTGCCAGCGGACCGCGCCCGGCCTCGTCGCAGCCGGCCACCGGCCAGACGCCGCGCTTGATCAGCGCGCGTTCACGGCGAAAGCTCGGCGCCGCGACCGCGATTACGCCGTTCGCCGGTTTGGCAGGCGGTTTTGCCGATTTATCCCGAATCATGCCGGGATGGTGCGCAAGCGAGCCCCAGCGCGCAACCCGGAACTCGGCGCAATTCCCGCTATTCGCCTGCCTTATCCCCCGGCGGGGCGGAGGATTGACTAAAACAGGCTCAGCTGCTGCCCGCTGCGTTTCGGCCGCGCGAAATGATCGGTGGTCAATTTCGAACGCCGCTTGTTGAGCCCGAGCTTTTCACAGGCGATCTCGAACCGGCGCCCGATCATCCAGGCCATCGGTCCGGTGCCTTTCATCCGCGCGCCCCATTGCGAGTCATAGTCGCGGCCGCCGCGCATATCGCGGATCAGGGTGAAGATGTGCCGGTAGCGGTCGGGATAATTCGCCATCAGCCACTCGCGGAACAGGTCGCGGACCTCGAGCGGCAACCGCAACAGCACATAGCTCGCTTCCTTGACGCCGGCATGCGCCGCAGCGTCGAGAATGCGCTCGATCTCGGAATCGTTCAGCGCGGGGATCACCGGCGCCACCATCACCGTGGTGGGGATTCCGGCCTCCGACAACTGCCGTAACGCCTCGAGCCGCCGCGCCGGGGTCGAGGCCCGCGGCTCCATGGTGCGCGCGAGTTTGGCATCGAGCGTCGTAACCGACAGCGCCACCTTGGCAAGATTACGCTTGGCCATCCGCGCCAGAATGTCGATGTCGCGCGTCACAAGCGCCGATTTTGTCACAATTCCTACCGGGTGCGAGGCGCGATCCAGAACCTCCAAAATGCCGCGCATGATCTTCCGCTCGCGCTCGATCGGCTGGTAGGGATCGGTATTGGTGCCGATCGCGATCATCCGCGGCTCGTAGTCCTGCGCCGCCAGTTCCTTTTCCAGAAGCTGCGGCGCGTCGGGCTTGGCAAACAGCCTGGATTCAAAGTCCAGCCCCGGCGACAGGCCGAGATAAGCGTGGGTCGGCCGCGCAAAGCAGTAGACGCAGCCATGCTCGCAGCCGCGGTAGGGGTTGATCGAGCGGTCGAAGCCGATATCGGGCGAGTCGTTGCGGGTGATGACCTTTCGCGCGGTGTCGATCGCGACCGTGGTCTTGAACGGCGGCAATTCATCGAGGCTCTGCCAGCCATCGTCGAAGGCGACGCGGGCTTCGGCCTCGAAGCGTCCGCTGTCGTTGGATTGCGCGCCCCGGCCGCGCCGCCGACCGCCCTCGATGGCAACAGCGAGCTCTGGAAAATCAGAAGACGCACCCGCCGGTTCGGAGGGCGCCGTGACCGGCGGGTGCTTGAGGGCATGTGAGGATGCTCGACTCATGGTCAGAACATAGCATCGCTTTAGAACAAATCAAGAACATGAATTAGATATCGGCCCCCGAACACAAGTCACGCCGGCCCCCTTTGCGGCAGCGCTGCCGTAAAAAGCCGCAGCCCGCAGGCTGATTTGGCCGATATAAGGTGCTAATAGTGCACGGCTTTCCGCCATTTGAGGCCTTGAAGAGACATTATGCTCAGTGTCATCATCCCGACCGACGGCGTCGAACAGCCCGCGGTGGTAACCTTGGCAGCGCTGGTGCCGGGGGCCGCGGCCGGCGTGGTGCGCGAGGTGCTGCTGGTCGACCGGGCCGGCACAGCGGTCATCGAGCGGGTCGCCGACGTCGCCGGCTGCCGGTTTCTGCGCTTCGAGGGATCGCGTGCGGCGGCGCTGGCGGCTGGCGCCCGGCAGGCCCGCTCGCCGTGGCTCATGTTCCTGCATGCCGGCGCCGTGCTCGACAGCGGTTGGATCGATGAAACCGCCCAGTTCATCCAACGGGTCTCGGGCAGCGGACGGCCCCGCGCCGGTGTCTTCCGCTACGCCCGCTCGCCCTATGCCGATACCCGGCTCCGCGACGGTCTTAAATTCCTGGCCCGCATCATTGCCGGCCCTTCGGCCGACCAGGGCTTGCTGATCGCGCGCGATCACTATGACCGGCTCGGCGGTTACGCGCCGGACGCCCGCCGCTCCGAGGCCCGGCTGCTGCGGCAGCTCGGCCGCTCCTCGCGCACGCTGCTGCGCAGCCGCATCATCGTCGCCTAGCGAGACCAAAATATACTTGCCAAAGTCAAATAACTCTTTGACAATGGCAAGCATGTCGCAGCCAGATATCGATGCCCGGGTCGCCGCGGTGCGGGCGTTCAACCGCTTCTACACCCGCAAGCTCGGCGTCCTCGACCAGCAACTGCTGAAAAATCCGTTCTCGCTGAGCGAGGCGCGGGTGTTGTACGAACTGGCGAACCGGAAAAGCCCGGCCGCCAAGCAGATCGGGATCGAACTTGGCCTCGATCCGGGATACCTCAGCCGCATCATCCAGAATTTCGACGAGCAGGGATTGATCACCCGCAAGCCGTTGCCCTCGGACCGCCGGCAATATCAACTTGGCTTGACCGCAAAGGGGCGTCAGGCGTTCGCCAGGCTCGATCGCAGTTCGCACGACGACGTCGCGGCGATGCTCGCGGCACTTCCATGCGGCGACCGTGAGCGGCTGATCGGCGCCATGGCCGTGATCGAACGGCTGCTCGGCGGCGCCGCCGCGCCGCTTCCGCCTGCGGTGCTGCGCAGCCCGCGTCCGGGCGACATCGGATGGGTGGTGCAGAGCCACGGTTCGCTCTATGCCAGCGAATACGGCTTCGATTCCAGGTTCGAGAGCCTGGTCGCGGAGATCGTGGCAAAGTTCCTCACCTCGTTCGACGCGGCGCGGGAACGCTGCTGGATCGCGGACATCGACGGCACCCCGGTCGGCTCGGTATTTCTGGTCAGGCACACCGACGATGTCGCCAAGCTGCGGCTGCTGCTGGTCGATCCGGCCGGACGCGGACAGGGACTGGGCCGCCGGCTGGTGGCCGAATGCATCGCCTTCGCGCAGGCCTGCGGCTATCGCAGCATCACGCTGTGGACCCAGAGCATTCTGGTCGCCGCCCGCAGCATCTATCGGGATGCCGGCTTCGTGCACGTGGCCAGCGAACCGCATCGCAATTTCGGCCGCGAACTGATCGGCGAAACCTGGGAACGCCAATTGTGACGCCCGCGTGTCGCGATGCAGCGCGCCGCGTCACGTCGGAAAAGATGGCCTACTACAAGCGCAGAGCGCATCGGCTCCGCGCCGCCGCCTGTCGCCATCTGGGCCGCGCGGCGTGGGCCGCGCTGCTCAAGCTGCTGCGGCCGCGGTGACCGCGATCAGGCCGAAGCCCCCTGCGCCTTCGGCCGGCGCAGGTGTTCGTCCAGCCGCGGCATGATCTCGACAAAGTTGCAGGGCCGCGTCCGGTAATCGAGCTGGGCGGCGAGGATGCCGTCCCAGCCGTCGCGGCAGGCGCCCGGCGATCCCGGCAGGCAGAAGATGAAGGTGGCGCCCGCGACCCCCGCGGTGGCGCGGCTCTGGATCGTCGAAGTGCCGATCTTGGCATGGCTCAGCATGTGGAACGCGATCGAGAAGCCGTCCATCCGTTTTTCGAACAGCGGCTCGATCGCCTCCGGCGTCACGTCGCGGCCGGTGAAGCCGGTGCCGCCGGTGGTGATGATGACATCGACGCCCGGGTCGGCAATCCATCTTCTGACAATGATGCGGATCGCATCGACGTCGTCGACGATGATCTCGCGCGCCGCCAGCCGGTGACCGGCGGCGGTGAGCCGCTCCGACAGCACGGTTCCGGATTTGTCATCCGCCAGCGCGCGGGTGTCGGAAATCGTCAGCACCGCGATGTTGAGCGGCACGAACGGTTTGGAGTCGTCGATCGAGGCCATGGTGTACTCCGCAAGAGACCGCTTCCCTACAACGCCCCCGCCGCGAATGTGTTGCAGGCCTGCACGGTGCCCTGCTGATAGCCGGTCATGAACCAATGCTTTCGTTGCGCGGCCGTCCCGTGGGTGAATGAGTCCGGCACCACCCGCCCGGTGGTCTCGCGCTGCAGCGTATCATCGCCGATCGCGGACGCCGTGGTCAGCGCCGCGTCGATGTCGCCGGCTTCCAGGAAGCCGGGACGCTTCTTCTCCTCGCGATTGACCCAGACCCCGGACAGACAATCGGCCTGCAACTCGACCTTGACCTGCAGCGCATTGGATTCCGCCTTGCTGCCCGCCTGCTGCTGCAGCCGTGTCACGCGCGGCAGGATGCCGAGCAGGTTTTGCACATGATGTCCGGCCTCATGGGCGATGATATAGGCGGCGGTGAACTTGCAGGCATTGCCCGAACAGCCGTGAAACCGGGTCTCGACCTCCCGGAAAAATCCGGTGTCGAGAAAGATCTGCTTGTCCGGCGGGCAGTAGAACGGCCCCATCGCCGCCTGCGCCATGCCGCAGCGGCCGCCATTGGTGGCGTTGCGAAACAGCACGATGCGCGGACCGCTGAAAGTCTGCCCGCTGGCCTGAAAGATCTCGCTCCAGCGATCGTCGATCTCGCCGAGGATGCCGGCAATCATGCTGCCCATCTCGTCGGTCGGCGCGCCGCTCTTGGCCGGCGTCGACCGGCGATCGGTCTGATAGCTCGGCGCCTGGCTGCGGCCGCCATTGAGAACTTCCGCGCCGCCGATCAGGATGCGCGGATCGATGCCGAGCGCGTAGCTGACAAGGCCGAGCACGATCAGCGTGCCGATGCCGAGCCCGCCGCCGCCCATCGGAAGGCCAAAGCCGCCGCCACCACCGATTCCGCCGCCGCTGTCATCGCGACGATCGTCGATGTCGCCGCTGCGACGGAAGTCATCATAACGCATGGCGCTTTTCCTTACTTTCCCTGTATCGCAACCCGCCGCAGCGGGCCCGCCGATCGTGAGCGCTGCGAAGACTTAAAATTTGCATTCCATTAATCAATAACCCGCCCGGCAAAAATTGCCTAGCGTGAAAGAATTGCCCGGTTAAGCCGATTTTTACTTTGCCTCGTCAATGTATCGACAGTCGGTTGTTTAGTCCCGCGTCGCCGACTGCGTCGCCTGAGTCAGAGTATTTGAGTCATGGTTGTGTCGCGTCGCGGGGCGTCTGCAAAGGCGCCCCGCACCCAATTTGAGTCCCATCCGAGTGCTCGTATCGTCGTTGGCGATTGCGTCGCCGAGATGTCGAAACTGCCGGCTGGTTCGGTCGATCTGGTATTTGCAGATCCGCCGTACAACCTGCAGCTCAAGGGCGATCTCAAGCGTCCCGACGAATCCCATGTCGATGCGGTCAACAACGACTGGGACAAATTCTCCTCGTTCGCCGCTTACGATGATTTTACCCGCGCCTGGCTGCTGGCCTGCCGCCGCGTCATGAAACCGTCGGCGACCCTGTGGGTGATCGGCTCCTACCACAATATTTTCCGGGTCGGCTCGATCATGCAGGACCTCGGCTTCTGGGTGCTCAACGATATCGTGTGGCGCAAGACCAATCCGATGCCGAATTTCCGCGGCCGCCGCTTCACCAATGCCCACGAAACCATGATCTGGGCCGCGCGCGACGAGAAGGCCAAGGGCTATACCTTCAACTACGAGGCCTTGAAGGCCGCCAATGAGGACGTGCAGGCGCGTTCCGACTGGCTGATCCCGCTGTGCACCGGCGAAGAACGCCTCAAGGGCGGGGACGGCAAGAAGGTGCATCCGACCCAGAAACCCGAAGGCCTGCTGGCGCGGGTGCTGCTGTCGTCGTCGAAGCCCGGCGACTTGGTGATCGATCCGTTCAACGGCACCGGCACCACCGGCGCCGTCGCCAAGAGGCTCGGCCGCAGCTATATCGGGTTCGAGCGCGACCGGACCTACGCCGCCGCGGCGGAAGCCCGCATCGCAGCCATCGAGCCGCTGCCGGAGGCCACGCTGGCGCCGTTCATGACCGCGCGCGACGCCCCGCGGGTGGCCTTTTCCGAGCTGATCGAGCGCGGCATGATTTCGCCCGGGACGAAGCTTGTCGATTCCAAGAAACGCCACGGCGCCCTAGTCCGCGCCGACGGCGCCATCATGCTCGGCGACAAGGTCGGCTCGATCCACCGCATCGGCGCGGTGGCGCAGGGCTCCGAGGCCTGCAACGGCTGGACCTTCTGGCACGTCGAGACCAAGAAGGGCCTGCGGCTGATCGACGAGCTGCGCGCCGAAATCCGCTCCGGGATGGTTGCCGGTTGATTATCCCGATGTTCGACCGGACCGCCCGGCTTCAAGCCGTCCGGGCTGGCCGCCGAGCCGCGCCCGCCCCGCCCTGATCGACCAGATTGCCCCTGGCATGATCGAGATAGGTCCTGATTTCCCTGGTCAGCAGGCTCGACTGCGACGACAGGTCGCCGGACGCAGCCATTGTCGAAGTCGCGAGCCGTTCGGTCTCTCTTGCGGTCTGCGCCAGCGCCTGGATATTGCCGGCAATTTGTCCGACCACCGCAAACGCATCATCGATATTGCGCGCGATATCGGCGGTCGCCTGTGACTGCGCCTGCGAGGTCGCGGCGACCTTGCCGGTGATATCGTTGACCTCCGCGATCACGGTGCCGATTTCGGTGATCGAGACGCCGACGCGATCCGCGGCGGACTGGACCTGTTCGACCTGGGCCTCGATTTCCGCGGTAAAATTCGCGGTCTGGGTCGCCAGCGCCTTGACTTCATGGGCGACCACCGCAAAACCGCGCCCCGCCTCGCCGGCGCGCGCAGCCTCGATCGTCGCATTGAGCGCCAGCAGATTGGTCTGGCTGGCGATGGCGTTGATCGATTTGACGACCTCGCTGATGCGCGCGGCGACGTCCTTCAGTACGTCGACGCTGCCGGCCGCGTCCGTTACCCGCTCGACCGCCCGCCCGGCGACATTCGCAGAACGAAGAATGTCGGCGCCGACGTCGCTGGCATTGCAGGAAAGCTTCGCGCTCGCCGACGCCACCGATTGCATATTGGAAGCGGCGTGTTCGGATGCCGCGGCGATCGAGGTGATGCGTTCGCGGGTCGACGAGGCTCCGGTCTGCAGATTTCCGGCCGTTCCGCTCATTTCCGCCGCGCCGTCGTCCAGCGCCGAGACGATCGAACCCACGCTGCCTTCGAGTTCGGAGGTCTGGCGCTCGAATCGCCTGATCCGGGCCTCGATGCTGGCGGTGGCATCGTTGATGGTGGTTGCTCCCTGCAACAGCGCGCCATGCAGGCCGCCGGGCAGGATGCGCCGGAAATATTTGTTGTGATGCACCGCGTTCATCGCCGCGGTCGCCTCGCGGACGAATGCGTCGCAGCCGTCGATCATGTCGTTGATGGTAAAGAGCAGCTCGGCGGTGGAGTCATTTTCCGGAATCGAAAGAATGCGCGCCTCGAAATCACCCGCGGCGATCCGTTTGCAGACCTCTTTCGCCTGGCGTATCAGGCCAGCGGTCTTGGCGATCCAGAACATCGCGAGTCCCAGCGCGGCGATCGCGACCCCCTGGACCACGATGGCCGCGACCAGGTAGTCCAGTATATGCAGCACTGACGCGGCGACCGATCCGCAAATCGCGGCTGCGACGCTAAGCTGCGCTTTTGTGAGAAAACATGAGTTCTTCATATGCAACTTTCTGCGCCGCGACGAAATCGGTGAGAACCTTGTATCCGGCCGCGACCGCGTCTTTGCCGTTGGCGTGACCGCGCTCGATTTTCAGCACCTCGGCATAGAGCGGGATGATTGTGGAATCGAGCACCTTGCGATCGGGCACCCGGCGGTTGGAGTGGTAACCGATCATCTCGCCCCTGGCGTTGAACGACGGCGTTACATGGGCAAAGACCCAATAGTGATCGCCAGTGCTGGCCATGTTCTTGACATAGGCAAAGATCTCGCGGCGATCCTCGATGGTGTCCCACAGCAGACGAAACACGCTGCGCGGCATGTCTGGATGTCTGATGATGCTGTGCGGCTGGCCGATCAATTCGGATTCGCGATAGCCGGCGATCCTGCAGAACAGGCCATTGGCGTAGGTCAGGCGTCCTTTCAGATCGGTTTTTGAGACGATCAGTTCGGATGCCGGAAAGAAGGTCTCGCGACCGCTTGGACTGACGTGACGGGCCATAGCGGCCTTTCCGATACCTGCATTCACCCAATGAATGCGTGGACCCGAGACAATTAGGAGCCGCGACTGAATTTTGCCTTAAGGTTTGGCGATTCGCCGGCAATTTGGCCGCTTTGCCTGGGTCCTGTAGTTCTACGGAGCGATGGCAAAGGACGGTTTTGCCGCCGCCGCCGCGCCCGGAGGGTGGACACGAATTCTTCGGTTGCGCCGGCCGCAGAACCGACGCAGAAAAAAGCTCCTGCCGCCGCGACGCCCCCCTTTTGCGTTGTCACTTTTACCGTCAATCCATGGAGACCCCGATGCTGAAATTTTATTTCAACGGAGCGCCGAACCCCAACAAGGTCGCGCTGTTTCTGGAAGAGTCCGGCCTTCCTTACGAGCTCGTGCCGGTCGACACCCGCAAGGGCGACCAGTTCAAGCCGGAATTTCTCGCGGTCAATCCCAACGGCAAGGTGCCGGCGATCGATGATGATGGCGTCAAGGTGTTCGACAGCAATGCGATCCTGCTCTACCTCGCCGAGAAGACCGGCAAGTTCCTGCCGCCGAACACGCCCGCCAATCGGGCCCAGCTGCTTTCCTGGCTGATGTTCATCGCCAGCGGCGTCGGGCCATATTCCGGCCAGGCGGTGCATTTCAAGCATTTCGCGCCGAAAGAACTGGAATACGCCAATAACCGCTACCAGTTCGAGGCGCAGCGCCATTACGGCATCCTCAACGATCATCTGGGCACCAGCCGCTATATGGTCGGCGACACCTACACCATCGTGGACATGGCGTTCTGGGGCTGGGCGCGGCTGGCGCCCTTCGTGCTCGGCGAAGAGGTCTTCGCAAAATATCCCAATGTGAAACGTCTGGTCGACGAGATTTCGGCAAGGCCGGCCGCCGCGCGGGCGGTGGCGCTGAAGGACAAGTTCGTATTCAAGGCCGAAATGGACGACGAGGCGCGCAACATCATGTTCGGCCATCTCAAGACCAAGGCGGCGTGAGTTAGCCGCTTTCGTTTTGGAGGTTGGGTTCGGCCGCCAATACCGGGCCGATATCGCGGAAAGGGTGGGCAGGCGGCTTGCGCCGTTGCCCACCTTTGTTTTTGAGACGCCAACCTGTATGAAATCCTGGGCCATCGCCACGCGATGGCCCCACGCAGAATACGGGGAGGCTTCATGACCGTTCTCATCGCCGGCGGCGGCATCGGCGGACTGACGCTGGCGCTCAGCCTGCACCAGATCGGCGTTGCCGCCAAAGTGTTCGAGAGCGTGTCCGAACTGAAGCCGCTCGGCGTCGGCATCAACGTGCTGCCGCACGCGGTGCGCGAATTGATCGAACTCGGGCTGCTCGACCGGCTCGACGCCTCGGGCGTGCGCACCAGCGAGCTCGCGTTTTTCTCCAAGCACGGCAAGCCGATCTGGAGCGAACCGCGCGGCATCGAGGCCGGTTACAAATGGCCGCAATTCTCGATCCATCGCGGCACGCTGCAGCAGATCCTGCTCGACGCGGCGACCGAACGGCTGGGGGCCGGGAACATTCTTACCGGCCATCACCTGAGCGACTGGTCCGAGACGTCGGACGGCGTCCGCGCCAGCTTCATCGACAAGTCGACCGGCCATTCCATCGGCAGCCATCACGGCGCATTGCTGATCGCGGCCGACGGCATTCACTCCGCGATCCGCGAAAAACTCTATCCGCAGGAGGGCCCGCCGATCTGGAACGGACGCATCCTGTGGCGCGGCATCACCGCGGCCGCTCCGTTTCTTTCCGGCCGCACCATGATCATGGCCGGCCATGAAATCCTGAAATTCGTCTGTTACCCGATTTCCAATCAACCCGACGCCTCCGGCAAGTTCGCGATCAACTGGGTCGCCGAGCGGCACATGCCCCCGACCTATCAGTGGCGGCGCGAGGACTATAACCGGACCGCGAAGCTGGAGGAGTTCCTGCCCTGGTTCGAGGACTGGCGGTTCGACTGGCTCGACGTGCCCGGCCTGATCCGCAACTGTCCGCGGGCCTACGAATATCCGCTGGTCGACCGCGATCCGGTGGCGCAATGGACCTTCGGCCGGACCACCCTGATGGGCGATGCGGCGCATCCGATGTATCCGATCGGTTCCAACGGTGCGTCGCAGGCGATCCTCGATGCCCGCGTCATCACCCGCGAGATCCTGGCACAGGGCGCGACCCCTGCCGCGCTGGCGGCATACGAGGCCGAGCGCCGGCCCGCGACCTCGGATCTGGTCATGCTCAACCGGCGCAACGGACCGGAGCAGGTGATGCAGCTGGTCGAGGAGCGCGCGCCGGAAGGCTACAACATCGTCACCGACGTGCTGTCACGCCGGGAGCTGGAAGACATCGCCGCCAACTACAAGCGCGTCGCCGGCTTCCAGGTCGAGGGCCTCAACGCCAAGCCGCCGATCGTGACGCTGCCCGCGCCAAGCTGAAATTCAAGCAGCGCTATTCCCCCAGCCCATGGGCGATCACCTTGCGCATGAGGCTGGGCAGCGCTTCCCCCTTCAGCGTCGCAATCGGCACCCAGCGCATGGCCGCCGGCGCCGGGGCGCGGGCGGCAACGGTTGCGGTGTAGACCACGAGCTGCAGCGGAAAATGCGTGAAGACATGGGTGACCACGCCGGCCTTGCGGTGCCAGCGCGCGACGCCCTTCAGCACCGGTGCCTGTTGCAGCGCGGTTTCGTCGTCTTGCGCGGCGAGCCATTGCGAGGTCGGAACTTCCGTCATGCCGCCGAGCAGGCCTTTTTCGGCACGGCTGCGCACCAGCAGCTGATCGCCGCGGGTGACGACGAACGCCGCACCCTGGCGCAAGGCGCCGGATTTCTTCGCCGCCTTGCGCGGAAAGCTTTCCTGATCGCCGCGCCCGCGCGCCGCGCAGTCGCCATTGAGCGGGCACAGCGCACAGGCCGGCCGTTTCGGCGTGCAGATCGACGCCCCCAGGTCCATCAGCGCCTGCGCGCTGTCGCCGGCGCGTGACTCCACGTCGCCGGCGCGTGACTCCACGTCGCCGGCGCGCGACTCCGCGTCGCCGGCGCCGAGCAGCGTCGCCGCCAATCGTTGAATCAGCGGCTTGGCCTGCGGCAGCGCTTGCTCGACCGCGAACAGCCGCGACACCACGCGCTCGATATTGCCGTCGACCGGCATGGTATGGCGGCCGAACGCGATCGCGGCAATCGCCGCCGCGGTATAGGGACCGATGCCCGGCAGCGTGCGCAAGGCTTGCTCGGTATCGGGAAAGACGCCGCCATGATCGCGCCGGACCGTCATCGCGCAGGCGTGCAGGTTGCGGGCGCGCGAATAATAGCCGAGCCCGGCCCACATCCGCAGCACGTCGTCGAGCGAGGCGCGGCCGAGCGCGTCGACATCGGGCCAGCGCGCCAGGAATTTCAGGAAATAGGGCGCGACGGTCTTGACGCCGGTCTGCTGCAGCATGATCTCCGACAGCCACACCCGGTAGGGATCGGCGCGCTGGCCCGGCGGCGGCCGCCACGGCAGCAGGCGGCGATGCCGGTCGTACCAGTCGAGCAGCAGCAAGGGACGGCCGGGCGCCTGCAAGGCAACCGCGCGCGGTTTTGTTTTCACGTTCCTCGGTGAAGTCATTGGGACTGTCTAATACGGAGCCCGCATTCTCTCCACAGGTCATGACCGCAGCGGACGCGGGCATCCACGTCTTTCTTCCTGCGCCGGTTCAGGATCTGAATGGCCTGGAAAGACCCGGCGGCGCCGAGGTTCCCAGCGCAAACCGCGGCGTGCTATGGGAAACCATGGCCAAACCCGGTCCGATCAGCGCCAAGCCGCTTTCCGTCCTGCTCAGCGACGTGTTTTCCGATGCCTATGCCAGGCAGGGCTTCGCCGCGCGCGAGCTGGTGACGCGCTGGGCGGAAATCGCCGGCCCCGAGATATCGGCCCATTCCGAGCCGCTGAAGATCCAGTGGCCGCGGCCGGTGGAGGGCCAGCCGCAGCTGCCGGCCACGCTGGTGCTGCGGGTCGAGGGCCCGGCGGCGCTGGAGATCCAGCACGCCTCCGACATCATCCTGCAGCGGGTCAACCGCTTCTTCGGCTGGAGCGCGGTCGGACGGCTGGCGCTGCGGCAGGCGCCGCTGGCGCGCCGCGCCGGGCCGCCGGCCTCCCGCGCGCCGGATCCGGGCCAGGTGGCCAGGGTCGCCAAAACCCTGTCCGCGGTCGAGGACGAGGAATTGCGCGCCGCGCTGGCCCGGCTCGGCGCCTCGATCAAGCGAAATTGAGCCCTTCGCCAGGAACGGCCATCGCGGCCTGCCATTGCCACAATCATGGTTTCAAGCTAGCGACTTCCTTATTGATGTCCTTTTCGGCGTGAACGCGCCAATCCGGGAGCAAACCGTTGATCATCACGCGCCGCGCCTTCACCGCCGCCCTGTCGCTGACCGGGCTCGCCGCCCTCATCGGGTTGTCGCCGCTGCGCCTGATCACAAGCGCGATGGCGCAAAGCGCGGCCGACGTCGCCAAGCCGGTGTCGCTGCCGGACATGGCGCTGGGCCCCGCCAACGCTCCGGTGACCATCACCGAATATGCCTCCATGACCTGCCCGCATTGCGCGGCCTTCGACAAGGAGGTGTTTCCGAAGATCAAGTCGGCCTATATCGACACCGGCAAGGTGCGTTACGTGTTCCGCGAATTCCCTCTCGACATCAAGGCGGCGGCCGGCTCGATGCTGGCGCGCTGCATCGCCAAGGACGATGCCGCGAAATATTTCACCGTCGTCGACCTGCTGTTCCGGCAGCAGGACGACTGGGTGATGAAGAACACCACGGAGACGCTGACCCGGATCGGCAAGCAGGCCGGTCTCAGCCAGCAGGCGGTGGAAGATTGCCTCAAGGATCAGGCGCTGCTCGACAAGATCGCCGCGGACCAGAAATACGCCAGCGAAGTGCTGAAGGTGAACTCGACGCCGACCTTTTTCATCAACGGCGAGGTCATCAAGGGCGAGGCGTCGTTCGATGAGTTCGACAAGAAGATCAAGTCGATGCTGAAGAGCTGAGCGATTCGGCTCCGCGCCGGCCGCCTGCATCTGGCCTAAAGCGGCTTGATCGCGCCGCGCCACCGCCGCTTTAGCCGGGCTGCGTTGTCGCTCGCGCCAGCGACGATTTTTCATCCATAGCACATGCAGCCGGTCCGCCGGCGTTTGGGAAATTCGACAGACGGATCAAGTCGCAAGCTGAAGAGCTGATTGCCGGTTCCCGGGCCGCCCAATTCGCGATGCCCCGACAAGCCCGGCAAACCCCCTGATAAAACACTGGATAAAACCCGTGGGAAAAGCCCCGGGCGGTGGTTGCCCTTCCGGGCCGGCCTCGCCATTGTCGCGGCCATCAGGGCCGCAAGCCGCGACTCGCCCACACACCGACATTGCCTTCTATGGTATTGTCCCGGCAGGGAGATTCGCGCCCCGCCAACCGAGCATCGTGTCCATGAAGCTAACCCGTCTCCGCCTCCACGGTTTCAAATCCTTCGTCGAGCCCACCGACTTCGTGATCGAGGCCGGCCTCACCGGCGTGGTCGGACCGAACGGCTGCGGCAAGTCGAACCTGGTCGAGGCGCTGCGCTGGGCGATGGGCGAGACCTCGCATAAATCGCTGCGCGCCGCCGACATGGACGCGGTGATCTTTGCCGGATCCGGCAACCGTCCGTCGCGCAACCACGCCGAAGTGGTGATGACGATCGACAATTCCGATCGCTCGGCGCCGGCGGCGATGAACGACCGGGAGACGCTGGAAATCTCGCGCCGGATCGAGCGCGATGCGGGTTCGGTGTACCGGATCAACGGCCGCGACGTGCGCGCCCGCGACGTGCAGCTCTTGTTTGCCGACGCCGCCACCGGCGCCCGCTCGCCCGCGCTGGTCCACCAGGGCAAGATCGGCGAGATCATCCAGGCCAAGCCGGAGCAGCGCCGCCGGGTGCTGGAGGACGCCGCCGGCGTCGCCGGCCTGCACGCCCGCCGCCACGAGGCCGAACTGCGCCTCAAGGCCGCCGAAACCAACCTGACCCGCGTCGAGGACGTGATCGGGCAGCTGGCCGGGCAGATCGACGGCCTGAAGAAGCAGGCCCGGCAGGCGATCCGCTACCGCGAAGTCGCCGCCAAGGTGCGCAAGGCCGAGGCCATGCTGTTCCACCTGCGCTGGCTGGAGGCCAATGCCGACGTCGCCGAAGCCGCGCGGGTCCATGATCTCAATGTCCGCGAGATGGCCGAACGCACCCGCGAGCAGGCCGAGGCGGCCCGCATCCAGGCGGTGCGCGCCTCCGAACTGCCGGCGCTGCGCGATGCCGAAGCCCGCGCCGCGGCCGGACTGCAGCGCCTCACCAATGCGCGCGAGACGCTCGACCGCGAGGAACAGCGCGCCAAGGAGCGCGTCGCCGAGCTCGACCGCCGGCTGACGCAATTTTCGGCCGATATCGCCCGCGAGCAGCAGCAGACCTCCGATGCGGAGGTGGCGCTGCAGCGGCTCGACGGCGAAGACACCGAATTGAAGGACGAGATCAAGTCGCGCGTCGAAAAACGCAGCGGCGTCGATGAGCGCGTCGCCGAGGCCGAAACCACCCTGGCCGCGGCCGAACGGCTGTTCGCCGAGCTGACCACCGTTCTCGCCGACCTCACGGCGAAACGAAACCAGCTCGAATCCGGCGTGCGGACCTATCGCGACCGCTTGGCGCGGCTCGATCAGGAGATCGCCAACGTCCAGAACGAGGAGCAGAAGCTCGCGCAGGAGACCAGCGCGCTGGGCGACCTCGCCGCGCTGGCCGAGAGCCTCGAGACCGCGCAACTGAGGCTTTCGCAATCCGAAACCGAGGCGCAGGGCTCCGAGGCCGGGCACGTCGCCGCGCGGCAACGGCTGGAAGCCGCGCGCGCGCCGCTCAACGAGGCCGACAAGCGCGTGCAGCGGCTCGAGACCGAAGCGCGCACGATCTCCAAGCTCGTCAATGGCGAGACCAAGAATCTCTGGCCGCCGATCATCGACGGCATCACCGTCGCCAAGGGATACGAAAAGGCTCTGGGCGCCGCCCTCGGCGACGATCTCGATGCGCCGGTCGATCCGTCGGCGCCAATGCGCTGGACCAATTCCGGGGTCACCGAGGGCGATCCGGCCTTGCCCGAGGGCGTCGAGGCGCTCGCCTTGCATGTCGATGCGCCGTCCGAGCTGGCGCGCCGCCTCGCCCAGATCGGCGTCGTCGCCAGGGAACGCGGCGCCGAACTGGTGCCGCAGCTGAAGACCGGCCAGCGGCTGGTGTCGCCGGAAGGCGACGTCTGGCGCTGGGACGGCTTTGTCGCCGCCGCACACGCCCCGACCGGCGCGGCACGGCGGCTGGCCGAGCGCGCGCGGCTGGTCGATATCGAGAGCGAGCTCGAGCAGGCCCGCATCGAGGCCGCCGCCAAGCGTCAGGCGCTGGAATCGGCCGAGGCCGAACTGAAGGCCGCCTCGGCCGCCGAAACCTCGGCGCGCGATGCCTGGCGGGCGGCGCAGCGCGAAGCCGATGCCGCGCGCCAGCGTCATGCCGACACCGAGCGCGAGATCAATCGCCATGCCGCGCGCAAATCGGCGCTGACCGAGGCCCGCAGCCGCCTCACCGCCGACCGCCTCGAGGCCCAGGGAGCGGAGGAAAGCGCCGCCGCCGCACTGGCCGAACTGCCGCCGAGCCTCGAGACCGAGACCCGGCTCGCCGCCGTTCGCAGCGACATCGATGGCCATCGCCGCATGGCCGCCCAGGTGCGGGCCGAAGCCCAGGCGCTGGCGCGCGAAGCCGAACTGGCCGACCGCCGCCTGCAGGCGATCCTGGCCGAGCGCAGCGACTGGCAAAACCGCCGGCAGAGCGCGGCCTCGCAGATCGCGACCATCGAGGCCCGCGTCACCGAGGTCAGGGCCGAGCGCGCCGAACTCGAAAATGCGCCGGCGCTGTTCGCCGAAAAGCGCCGCGCGCTGATCTCCGAAATAGAGGCGGCGGAAACCGCGCGCCGCGTCGCCGCCGACGCGCTGGCCGCCGCCGAAAGCCTGATGGCGGAGACCGACCGCGCCGCCAAGCTCTCGCTGGAGGCGCTCGGCAGCGCCCGCGAAACCTGCGCCCGGGCCGAAGAGCGCATGGAGGGCGCGCGGCGCCGCCTGGTCGACGTCGAGCGCGAAATCCACGACATGCTCGAAGTCGAGCCGCAGGCGGTGGCCGGGCTTGCCGAGATCGAGCCGGGCATGGAGCTGCCGCCGCTGCCGGAGATCGAGGAAAATCTCGAAAAGCTGCGCCGCGACCGCGAGCGGCTCGGCGCGGTCAACCTGCGCGCCGAGGAAGAGCTGCGCGAGGTCGAAGCCCAGCACACCTCGCTCACCACCGAACGCGACGACCTGGTCGAGGCCATCAAGCGGCTGCGCCAGGGCATCCAGAGCCTCAACCGCGAGGCGCGCGAGCGGCTATTGGCCTCGTTCGAGATCGTCAACGGCCATTTCAAGCGGCTGTTCGTCGAGCTGTTCGGCGGCGGCGAAGCCGCCCTGCACCTGATCGAGAGCGACGATCCGCTGGAGGCGGGCCTCGAAATCATCGCCAAGCCGCCCGGCAAGAAGCCGCAGACGCTGTCGCTGCTGTCCGGCGGCGAGCAGGCGCTGACCGCGCTGTCGCTGATCTTCGCGGTGTTCCTCACCAACCCGTCGCCGATCTGCGTGCTGGACGAAGTCGACGCGCCGCTCGACGACCATAACGTGGAGCGGTTTTGCAATTTGCTGCACGAGATGACCGGCTCGACCGAGACGCGCTTCATCATCATCACCCACAATCCGATCACCATGGCGCGGATGAACCGGCTGTTCGGCGTCACCATGGCCGAACGCGGCGTGTCGCAGCTGGTCTCGGTCGATCTCGAGGATGCGGTGAAGATTCTCGACCAGCACGTGGCGTAGCGACTGCACTGTTTTGCCCTCCCCTGAAGGGGCCCGCGAGGGGATCAGGGCCATCGCATATGATGGACTTGAGCCGCAGATTGATGCGGTCGAGGTCTCGCACCAACGCTCAGCGCGGGTCGTCCCTGCGTGCGCAGGGACGACTCGTTGAAATGCCATGCGAAAAGCCATGATCGCGCCCGGGCTTCCTGCCGAACTGACCGCTGCCCTCGAGGTGAAGCTGCAGGGGCTGTCGCGCAACGACGCGGCCGAACGCGCCGCGCTGATTTCGCAGACCTACCGCGACGGCGGCGGCTCGGGCGCGATCCGCTCTGCGCCCGATGCGCTGGCCTACGCGCTGGCGCGAATGCCCGCGACCTATGCCGCGGTGACGGCCAGCCTGAACGCGCTCTCTGCCATCCGGCCGGACTTCGCGCCGGCGAGCCTGCTCGATGTCGGCGCCGGTCCGGGAACCGCCAGCTGGGCGGCCGCCGAGGCCTTTGCATCGCTGCGATACTTTACGCTGCTGGATGCCAACGCCGCCTTGCGCGCGCTGGCGCTGGATCTCGTCCGCGACAGCGCAAGGCTGCGCGATCTCGACTACATCCACCGCGACGCCCGGGCTGCGCTGGCCGATGCGCCGGCGGCCGACCTGGTGGTGGCAAGCTATGTCATCGGCGAGATCGGCGATGGCGAACGAAGCGCGCTCGCGGCGCTGATGTGGGAAAAGTGCCGCGACACGCTGCTGATCGTCGCGCCCGGCACGCCGGCCGCCTATGCCGGGATCATCGCGCTGCGCCAGCAGCTGATCGCCGCGGGCGCCCATGTGATCGCCCCCTGCCCGCACGACGGCGTCTGTCCGCTGACGGCGCCGGACTGGTGTCATTTCACCCAGCGGCTGCCCCGCTCGCGCGCGCATCGCCACCTCAAGGGCGCAGAACTCGCGTTCGAGGACGAGAAATTCAGCTATCTGGCGCTGTCGCGCACGCCGGTGGCGGCACGTCCCGCCCGGGTGCTGGCGCAGCCCTTCGTCAGCAAGGTCGAGGTATCCGCGAAACTCTGCACCCCTGACGGTCTGCTGATGACAAAAGTGCCGCGCGGCGCCAGGGCCGACTACGCCCGCGCCCGGCGCTGGCGATGGGGCGACGCGGTGGCGGATTGACCCACCCCGCTCCCGCCGCACCGCGTCGGGAACGCCGATCGCCGGTTTGTTGAACGTACGCCGCCTTGCGCCCGACCAAGGGATGCCCACGTCCAGGCGGTCCCTGACGCATGGGCGTTTTTTGGTCTAGGGTTGTTCTCGTTCGTTGTCTCATCAGGAGTTTTTTGCCATGTCGAGCGGCTGGATCATTATCGGCGTCATCGTCATTGTCGTGCTGTTCGCCTTTGCGTCGTACAATCGGCTGGTCGCGCTCAGCCAGCGCGTCAGCCAGGCCTTTGCCGACATCGACGTGCAGCTCAAGCAGCGCCACGACCTGATCCCGAACCTGGTCGAGACCGTGAAGGGCTACGCCGCCCATGAGCGCGGCACGCTCGACGAGGTGGTCAAGGCCCGCAGCGCCGCGATGTCGGCGCAGGGACCGGGCCAGGTCGCCGCCGCCGAGAACCAGCTCAGCGGCGCGCTCGGCAGGCTGATGGCGCTGTCGGAGGCCTATCCCGACCTCAAGGCCAATGCCAATTTCCAGCAGCTGGCCAGCGAATTGTCGGATCTCGAAAACAAGATCGCCGCCAGCCGCCGCTTCTTCAACAACGCGGTCCAGGAATACAACACCGGCATCCAGCAGATGCCCGCCGCGCTGTTCGCCGGCACCTTCGGCTTCACCCGCAAGGAGTTTTTCGATCTCGGCGCCGCCCGTGCCGACGTCGAGCAGGCGCCGACGGTGAAATTCTAAACTCGTCTATTTTGCCGTCATTGCGAGCGAAGCGAAGCAATCCATAAACATCGGAAAGGCATGGATTGCTTCGGCGGACAGAGCGCGCCTCGCAATGATGTCCGCGCGGTTACACCAGGACCCATCATGGCCGCCTATGGTCTCTACACCCACATCGCGTCGAACAAATTCCGTTCGATGCTGCTGCTCGCCGGGCTGTTCGTGCTGGTCTACGTCATGGTCTATGCCGGCGCGCTGATCGCGGAAGGGGTGACCGATGCCGGCGAAACCGTGCCATATTATCTGCAGGCGGCGGCGCGCGACCTGGTGACGGCCTTTCCCTATGCCACCGGCGGCACGCTGCTGTGGATCGTGATCGCCTATTTCTTCCACCAGTCGATCGTCGATGCCGTGACCGGCGGCGAGGATGTGACGCGGCAGCAGCAGCCGCGGCTGTACAATCTGCTGGAAAACCTCTGCATCTCGCGCGGCATCCCGATGCCTAAGCTGAAGATCATCGACAGCGACGCGCTGAACGCCTACGCCACCGGGCTCAACGCGCGGCAATATGCCGTCACCGTGACCTCGGGCCTGCTGAAGGCGCTGAACGACCAGGAGGTCGAAGCGGTGCTCGGCCACGAGCTCACCCACATCCGCAACGGCGACGTCCAGATGATGGTGGTCGCGGTGATCATCGCCGGCGTGGTCGGCTTCTTCGCCGAACTGTTCTTCCGCAGTTTTACCAATTTTGGCTACGGTTACGGCTATGGCGGCTATGGCCGCGGCAGCTGGTCATCCTCCTCGTCGTCATCCTCCTCGGACAATGACCGCAAGGGCTCCGGCGGTGCCGCGATCATCGTCATCATCGTCGCGGTGGCGCTGATCGGGCTCGCCTGGCTGTTGTCGCAACTGGTGCGGCTGGCGCTGTCGCGGTCGCGCGAACTGCTGGCCGACGCCGGATCGGTCGAACTGACCAAGAACCCCGACGCCATGATCTCGGCGCTGCGCAAGATCGAGAACCGCGGCGAGCTTCCAGGGGCCACCTCGGCGGTGATGGAATTGTGCCTCGACAATCCGCGCGAGGGGTTTTCCGACCTGTTTGCGACCCATCCTTCGGTGGAGTCCCGGGTGCAGGCGCTGGTGAAATTCGCCGGCGGACACGACCCCGGGCCGCTCGCCTTGCCGCCGGCGGCCGGGCCGGGCGATCCGCCGCCGCCAGGCGGCCAGCCGCCGGTTCCGTCAGGTCCGTGGAGCGATCCGAAGGACCAGGCGAGCGAACCCCAGGGTGCATCCCGGGGTCCCTGGGGCAGGCCCGCCGGTCCCTGGGGCCGCCGCGGCTGAACGCTCGCGCGCGAACAGCCCTCACCGGCGTTAACGACACCGGCAGGATTAACCTTAACGGCGGTCTAAGGAATTGAATTCTCCCTTGTTTCTGCCATGTTCGCGCCCGAGGCAGGCCGGGGATGTTCCGATCGGGCGGGGTTGCGCCCACCGCCGGGACTCGAGGGCACGATCCGGCGGCGGCACCGGTTTTCCCCCAACAGGCGGCCTGGTTTGTTCTAGGATCGTGCTATCGGTCGGGAATGGGGCGTAAGGGAAGTTCATGACGAAGCCAGTAGTGATCGTGGTCGGCGCGGACAAGGGCGGGGTCGGCAAGACCACGGTGTCGCGGACCCTGCTCGATTATTTCAGCGCCAACAACGTCCCCACCCGCGCCTTCGACACCGAATCCCCGCGCGGCACCCTGAAGCGCTTCCATCCCGACATCACCGAGATCGTCGACATGACGACGACCTCGGACCAGATGAAGATCTTCGACACCCTGAATTCATCGAGCCCCTCGGTCACCGTGATCGACGTCCGCGCCGGCCTGTTGTCGCCGGCGCTGGCCTCGCTGCGCGACATCGGCTTCCTCGACGCGGCCAAATCCGGCCAGATCACCTTTGCCGTGTTCCACATCCTCGGGCCCTCGATCGCCTCGCTGGACGAGATCGCCGAGACCGCGAACTTCATGGTAGGCGCCAAGTATTTCCTGGTGAAGAACTTCATCAACAACACCAGCTTCTTCGAATGGGACCAGGCGACCTACAATTCCTATTTCCACCGCATCAAGGACGCCACCGAGCTGACCATCCCCAAGCTCAACGAGATGGCCTATGAGCAGGTCGAGGTGGCCTCGGTGCCGTTCCTCAAATTCGTCGCCAACAAGGGCGTCCGCGACGAGGCGGCCAACTATTCGTTCGTGCTGCGCGGCTATGTCCGGCACTGGCTGGCCAATGTCTGGAGCGAATTCGACCGCATCAAGCTGACCGACCTGGTCGGCTCCGGCAAGCCCGGCGAGCGCGGCGGCGGCGGCGAAAAATAGTTGCGCTCCGCACGCCAATTGGCTGGATTAGGGGCCGGATTCGCCTGATATAGCGCCGATGCGTCTGACCCCCGTCTACATCGTCTGCTCGCCCCGCCCGCTGGTCGGCAAGACCATGATGGCGCGGCTGCTGAGCGAATTCCTGCTGCTGAAACAGGGCACGGTGGCCGCCTTCGACATCAACCTGAAGGAGCCCTCGCTGCTGGAATACCTGCCCGCCGTCACCGAGACCGCCGAGGTCGACGACACCTTCGGCAAGATGGCGCTGATGGACCGGCTGATCGTCAATGACGGCATCGCCAAGGTGATCGATCTCGGCTTCCACGCCTTCGACGAGTTCTTCAAGATGTCGGACGAGATCGGCTTTTTGAAGGAGGCGGCGCGGCGCGGCGTCGCCCCGGTCATCCTGTTCGTCGCCGACACCGACCGCGCCTCGGCGCGCGGCTTTGCCATGCTGCAGCAGCAGATTCCCGCGGCTTCGACCGTTGTCGTCGACAACGAATTCGTGCTGCGCGGCGAGCTGCCGCCGGCCATGGCCGGCGGCCGCATCCTTCGCGTCGGCGCGCTGCCGGTGTTTCTCAAGACCTACATCAGCCGGCTGCAGTTCTCCTTCACCGGCTACCTGCGCCACGAGAAGGACAGCTCGACCGAACTGCATCAGTGGATCCGCAAGAACTACCATAGCCTTCGCGAGCTCGAGTTGAACCTGCTGCTGCAGAGGTCCTGAGCCGTCCGCTCCGCCGGCCGCGCGGGGGCGATCGCGTGGCGCGATTTCGACCTAAATCGTCATTCCGGGGCGCACTCTTGCGCGAGCCCGGAATCCTAACCCCCGCAGGGGATATGGATTCCGGGCCTGCGCCTTTGGCCGGCTGTCGCCGACCAACGGCACATCCCGGAATGACGATTTAGGTCGGAATCGCTCCACCAGAACGTGATGGCTCTGAGCTGAATCGGGGCATGCGCGACTTCACGTCGCCTCTGCCCGCTCTTTGCGGCGCATGCGGCCAAATGAACCGCGCCTTGGTGCGGTCGTGGCCCCGCACAAGCTCCCACCGAGTCGTTCCTGCGCGCACAGGGCCCCATCATCCTGGCCTCGAATTGAAAAAGGCCCTCCGCTCCCGTGCCGAACACGAGATGCGTCGGCGTGCGCACGACTCGTTGAAACGCAATGCGGCATCGCAAATGTTCGCCGCGGATGGCGTAAAAAATTCCATCGGCGATAGCCGGTCGGGCGAATGCGGGCGGAGCTGCAAGCGGGCTTCGAACCCGGCCTGCCGCAAAATATCGAAAACAACCCCATGCAAAGTAGCCGAATACCGCCGGGCGGGATGCCTTCCCGGCGAAAAACATTTTGACACGTCGGGCAAATCAGTGGCACTTGTCCATCATCCCGCGATCCTCAAAAGCTGACCCTGCCTGACGGCGGGCGCCGTGGCGTGATCGCAGGCCAAACCTCCGACCCCTGGAAAGTTGCAACCGCCCGCCGCAGCGAGGCATCGCCTTGCGCGTGGCCGAACCCTCGCGCGCGCCCCGCGATGCGCGTGCCCAAGGAGAACCCGACATGGACACAGAACTGGACCTCGACACGCCGGCCGCAAGCGCCGCAGCCGGCCCGACCCTGTCTGCCACCGCCGTGGGGATACAGCTCACGCCGCAGGGATTCCGCCTCGACCATCCGGACCTGGAAGCCGGCGAAAGGCTGATGGCGGGGATATTGGGGGTCGCCGATCGCGATGCGATGCATGGCCTGCTCGGACAATTGGTGAAGGCCAGCATGAAGGCGGGCAAGCCCGACGCGGCCAACCTCGCCTTCATGATTTCGATGATCAAGCGCCTGAAGCCCCGGGACGCCGTCGAGGCCATGCTGGTGGCGCAGATGGTGTCGGTTCACGTGATGGCGATGCAATCCGTCCATCACCTCGCCGGCGCGCAGGACATCGCCTGGCATGACAGCGCCGGGCGCGCGCTGGCCAGGCTGGCGCGCACCTTTCCGGCCCAGATCGAGGCGCTCAACCGCTACCGCAACCAGGGCGAGCCTGCCATCACCGTGCAGAACGTCTCGGTCCAGGATGGCGGCAAGGCCATCGTCGGCAACGTCACCCAGCATACCCGCGTGGTCGCCCCGGACCATGGCGCGGCGATCGCGACGGAGGCCTCGATGCCCGCGAGCCCCGATCCCGGCACATAGCGCCCGGATTCCGTGACCGCCAGCCGGCCAGCGCAGGCATGACCGACCACGCCCGCAATACCGCTCCCTTGCTGGCAAGCCCGCGCTGCCGCGCCAAGACCCGCGCCGGCGACCCGTGCCGCGCGCCGGCGGTGCGCGGCAAACGCCGCTGCCGCATGCACGGCGGCGCGCCGCGATCCGGCGCACCACGCGGAAACCGCAACGCGCGCCGCCACGGCCTGTTCACGGGCGAAGCGATCGCCGAGCGCAGGCGGATTCGGGACTTGTTGGGGGAGGCGCGGAAGTTGCTGCGGGGGATGAAGTGAGCTGGGGAGCAAAGCCGGAGCGCACGGATTTTGCGCGGCGATGGGCTATTCGCCGGGCGGCGGTGCAGATTTCGCCGAGTCAACGTTTCTAAATTAATGGATCGTCCCCAATTTGGGGTGTATGGTACCCAAAGTGGGGTTGATATGACGAAGAACCCGAGCTTGGCGAATGCGCTATTTTCCGGCGTGCAGCAGCGCGTGCTGGGGCTTATTTTCGGCAATCCCGAACGCAGCTTCTATACCTCGGAAATTGTCCGAAGCGTTCGTTCGGGCAGAGGTGCAGTCGAGCGCGAATTGGCGCGCCTGGAGCAGACCGGCCTGATCTCAGCCGAGCGAATCGGCAATCAGAAGCACTACCGGGCCAATCGTGCATCGCCGATTTTTGAAGAGCTGCACGGCATCGTCTTGAAAACTGTCGGGTTGACCGAGCCGTTGAAGCAATCGCTCGCGCCATACGCCGACAAGATCAAGGTTGCTTTCGTCTATGGTTCAGTCGCGAAAGGCACCGATACGGCGCGCAGCGACATCGATCTCATGGTAATCGGCGACGACCTGACATACGCCGATCTGTATGCGGGTTTGCAGAAGGCCGAGAACGTTTTGAATCGGACTGTAAACCCGACCTTCTTTTCCTTCGATGATTGGCATCGCAAGTTCAGTACCAAAGATTCCGTCATTGCAAAAATTGCCGCGCAGCCTAAGCTTTTCCTTTTCGGCGTAGAAGCTGACTTGAATCATGGCCAGACAGGAGCTCGACAACCTCGTTAAGATCGGTCAGCTCAAGCATGAGCCACCCACGCGCGCGGAATTCGACGGCATGATCAACGGCGCGAAGAGGCGCCTCGCCGATGCGCAAAACGAGGACCTTGCCTCTGAAAGCCGGTTCGATCTCGCCTACGGCGCAGCGCATGGTCTCGCTCTGGCTGCCCTGCGGCAGAAGGGCTACCGGTCGGAAAATCGCTATACGGTCTTCCAGGCGCTTGCTCACACGGTCGAAGGTCTGGACCCTGCTGCGGCCCGGATTTTCGCGAAGAGCCATCACGAGCGCAATCTAGCCGAGTATGAGGGCCGCACCGAGGTCGACGAACGCCTTCTGTCCGAATTGATCCGCTACGCGGTTGAGCTCGAGAAAATAGTGCTTGCTCTTGAGGCGCCAGCTGAATGATCGCAGGGGTTTGCCGCACCTGGAGCAGGAAGAACGTTTGGCCTCATTTACAGGGATTGCAAAATACTGCGCATGATCTGAAACATCGCGCGAATTTCGCCGCCATGAACCACCCCGGCCCCGATCCCGCCCCCGCCCTTCCCTCAATGCCCGTCGAACGCCATCAGCGTGCGCACCGGCACGTCCATCGCCCGCAGTTTCACCGCACCCCCGAGGTCCGGCAGGTCGATGATGAAGCAGGCCGCCACCACGTCGGCGCCGATCTGGCGCAGCAGCTTGACCGCGGCCTCCGCGGTGCCGCCGGTGGCGATCAAATCGTCGACCAGGATCACGCGCTCGCCGGGGTGGATGGCGTCGGCGTGCATCTCCATTTCGTCGAGGCCGTATTCCAGCGAATAGGCGATCCGCACCGTGGTATGCGGCAGCTTGCCCTTCTTGCGGATCGGCACGAAGCCGGCGGAAACCTGGTGCGCTACCGCGCCGCCGATGATGAAGCCCCGCGCCTCGATGCCGGCGACCTTGTCGATCTTGTTGCCGGCCCAGGGCTGCACCAGCTCGTCGATGGCGCGGCGAAACGACCGCGCGTCGCCGAGCAGCGTGGTGATGTCGCGAAACAGGATGCCCGGCTTGGGGTAATCGGGAATGGTGCGGACGGCGGCCTTCAGGTCATGTTCAAAAGTCATCGGTGTCTTTTTCTGAAATCGGAATGGCAATGGGGGTTCGATGCGCTCGTTGTCGCGAACCTAGCGAAGCAATCCGGAAGCGGCAAGCAGGTTGGATCGCCTGGCCGCGAGCGCTTGCGGTATCCTCCTGGTTCAGCGATTTCGAGGTTCGCATCATTTCGTCATTCCGGGCCCGCACTCCGTCCGGCTATCGCCGGCCGGAGCACATCCCGGAATGACGAACGATGGATCGGAATCGCTGCATCAGGTCACGCCGCGCCGAGCCGGAACGCGTTCTCCACGATGCGCAGGCCGACCTCGCCGCCGAGCGACATCAGCGATTCCGGATGAAACTGCACGCCGCCGACCGGCAGGGTCCGGTGTTCGATCGCCATCGGCACGCCGTCCTCGGTGCTCGCGGTCACGCGGAGCACGTCGGGCATGCTGCCCTGCTCGACAAACAGCGAATGATAGCGGCCGATCACGATCTCATTGGGCAGGTTCTGCATCAGGCGCCCGCCGCGCACCTGGATGCGCGAGGGCCGGCCATGCGCCGGCTGGCCGAGCTGGCCGAGCTGGCCGCCGAAATATTCGCCGATCGCCTGCACGCCGAGGCAGACGCCGAAGATCGGCAGCCGGCTCTCGAGCGCCGCGGCGATGGTACTGGAAATCGCAAAATCCTCCGGCCGGCCCGGCCCCGGCGACAATACCAAGAGATCCCAGTTTTTCTGCTTCAGCATGTCGAGCGCGTGAACATGCCGGACCACGGTGACGGTGGCGCCGACCTGGCGGAAATAATCCGCCAGCATATGCACAAAACTGTCGTCATGATCGATCAGCAGCACCCGCTTGCCCGAGCCCGTCGCATCCGGCGCGAACGCCGACAGCGGCTTTGCCGGATCGCCGCGCAGCGCCTGGAACAGGGCCGCGGCCTTGACCTGGCATTCCCTGTCCTCGGCGGCGGGATCGGAATCGAACAGGCAGGTGGCGCCGACCCGCACCTCGGCGAGGCCGTCCTTCATGCGGATGGTGCGGATGGTCAGCCCGGTATTGAGGCTGCCGTCGAAATTCACCGCGCCGATGGCGCCGGCATACCAGCGCCGCGGCGACCGCTCGTTGTCCTCGACGAACTGCATCGCCCACAGTTTCGGCGCGCCGGTCACCGTCACCGCCCAGGCATGGGTGAGGAAGGCGTCGAGCGAGTCGAAGCCCGGCCGCAGCATGCCCTCGACGTGATCGACGGTGTGAAACAGCTTCGAGTAGGTCTCGATCTGCCGCCGCGCCAGCACCTTGATGCTGCCGGGCACGCAGACCCGCGCCTTGTCGTTGCGGTCGACGTCGGTGCACATGTTGAGCTCGAATTCGTCCTTTTCGGAATTCAGCAACTGCCGGATCTGCTCGGCGTCGCCGATCGCATCGACGCCGCGGGCGATGGTGCCGGAGATCGGGCAGGTCTCCACCCGCCTTCCGTCGCAGCGGACGAACATTTCCGGCGACGCCGCCACCAGGAATTCGCCGTCGCCGAGATTCATCAGCGCGCCATACGGCGAGGGATTGATCCGGCACAGCCGCTGGAACACCTCGGCCGGGGAGCGCTCGCAGGGTTCGGCGAACAGCTGGCCCGGCACCGCCTCGAACAGGTCGCCGCGCGCGAACGCGGCGCGCGCGGTCTCCACCGTGGCCTGGTATTCGCCGGCGGCATGATCGGCAAATCCCTGCCGCGGCGTCCGGGCATAGACGCTGTCCGCGGTGTCCCGTGGCAGGCCCGCGGTCGAGCCGCCCTGCCAGGCGAAGTCGTAAGCCAGCACCACGCCGCGCCCGGCGGCGCGGTCATAGGCCAGCAGCCGATCCGGCACGTAGAGCACGATATCGCGCTGGTCGGTCTCGCGCGGGCGCTTCTGCACCAGGTCCTCGATCTGGAACACGAGGTCATAGGCGAAGGCGCCGAACAGGCCGAGCAGCGGATCCTCGGCGGCGCCGAGCACCGCCACGAGGTCGCGCACCAGCGACATCACGCTGGCGCGCCGGGTGCGCTGGTCCTCGTCGACCGGGGCGGCGCCACGCAGGATATGGCCGGCGAGCCGCGCCGGGCTCTTTTCCGAAATCACCACGCAGGGCTCGCGCAGCGCCTCGCCGAGGAAGCCGATCAGCACCTCGCCGCGCGGGTTCAGCGCCTGCAGCGAAAAGCCGGCGCCTGCGGTCTCCAGCGCCAGCGGCGGATCGGAGAAGCCGAGATCGAAGCTCTCGTAGCGGCCCGGCACCGTGGTGCCGGACGACAGCACCACGCCGCGGCGGCGATCCAGCAGCTCGATCAGGTCGTCGAGCCTGTTGGCGCCGCCCGAAAACTGCTCCACCGACCGCACCACCTTCAGGCCGCCACGGGTAGTGTACTCGCTATGGGCCGGCAGGGAGAACGCTGTCCTGTTCATGGGTTCCTCTTATGAGACTTGCGAAGGGAACGCCACACAGGACCAACGAAAAGGCCGTCGCACTGCGATGACGGCCTTCGACGATTGAAAAAATGAAATCGCACCGGCCACCTCTCAGGAGGTGCGCCACCACAGACGGGTCTGGCGGACGACGGTGTTCATGGGCGGGTAGACACCATCCGCCGGGGGCGATGTCAAGGGACGGGTCGGCAGCCCCGACGGCCCTTCAGGGTCCCGCCGGGGGCGGTAGCCCGGATGGAGCGAAGCGTATTCCGGGGCTTTATCCCGGCCGATGGATCTGCCTCCGATTGCACGGGGCCTATCGCATGTGGAACGAGCCGTGGCGCCGTGGCTGCGCCCTCTCCCGCAGGAGGAGAGGGCACAATCACGAGCGCCGTCTGGAATTTCTTCCGAACCCGTTTTCGTCGCCGTTCAAGTCTTGCATTTCGCCATTGGCGATAGCCCTGCGAAGTGCACGGAGCCTGTCGCGGCGCTTGGCGCCGACCCGTTGGCCCGATCCGGGCACCGAATCCCGTGAAGCCTCTCGCGCGCGCGGGAAAATCTACGTAGGATTCGGCTCAAGCGATCAATAAACGAAACGGGAGGCGCGCGATGACGGTGCTGGCGCTGGGATATGCCGGGTTCGGTTCGACGGATCTCGACGACTGGCGGCGGTTCGGTACCGGGCTGGTCGGCCTGCAGGCGGTGGAACGCGGCGCTTCGCTGCTGGCGTTCCGGATGGACGACCGCAAGCAGCGCATCGTGATCGATCGCGCGATGCCGGAAGGCATGCGCCTGTTCGGCTGGGAGGTCGCCGACGCGACCGCGCTGGAGGCGCTGGCGGCGCGGCTGGAAGCGGCGAAGGTCGAGGTCACCGCCGAGCCGAAGGCGCTCGCCGATGCCCGCCGGGTGGCGGCGCTGATTTCGTTCCGCGATCCCGCCGGCAACCGGCTGGAGGCGTTTTATGGCCCCGAGATCGCCGCCGAGCCGTTCCGCCCGGGCCGGTCGATCTCCGGCTTCCGCACCGGCCCGCTCGGCCTCGGCCATGCCGTGCTGACGGTCGAGCACATCGCGCCGGTGATGGCGTTCTATGTCGAGGTGCTCGGCTTCGGCCTCAGCGACTACATCGAAAAGCCGTTTCGCGCCTACTTCTTCCATGTCAACGCGCGGCATCACTCGCTGGCGCTGATCGAGACCGGGAAGAACGGCATGCATCATTTGATGGTGGAGCTGTTCTCGCTCGACGATGTCGGCCAGGCCTACGATCTCGCACTGGCCGAGCCGGACCGCATCGGCGTCACCCTCGGTCGCCACACCAACGACTTCATGACCTCGTTCTACGCCAGGACGCCGTCTTCCTTCATGATCGAATGCGGCTGGGGCGGCCGCGAGATCGATCCGGCCGGCTGGCAGCCGGTCGAAATGCATCACGGCCCCAGCCTGTGGGGACACGAGCGGAGCTGGCTGCCGCCGCAGGACCGCGCGGTCGCGCGCCAGATGCGGATGCAGGCCGCGGCTTCCGGCCTGCGCGCGCCGGTGCAGGTGATGGACGGCAATTACAGGCTGATGCCGGGAACCTGCGCCTGGTGGGACGGCATCGGCGAGCGCGAAACTTGATACGCGCCGCGTCAGGTTTGCTCTCCGCGACCGGCGCTGGACGACCGATTCCCTGGAAGTTGTCATATGCGGGGGACTTCTCTGAGGTCAAAAGCGGTGATCGGCTGGCGTGCGGTCACCTCTCCCCGCGCGCGGCAGGGCTATCGCATATGGAACGAAGCCGTCGGTGCTCTTGACTGTGCCCTCTCCCCTTGTGGGAGAGGGCTCAATAACGCCAGCAAGAGACTCGGCCGGGTGAGGGGTCGACGCAGAGCACGCCCCCTCACCCGGCAGAGTTTGTTGCAGGCGTCTCTCAAGCCCTCTCCCACAGGGGGAGAGGGCACAGCCACGGACGCCGCAGCGAAGATTCTACCTCTCGCCGAATTCAAGCCTTCCATTTTTTCAAATGCGATAGCCCTGCCGCGCGCGGGGAGAGATGACACCATCGCAACGTCGAGTATGATCCGAACTTCGAACGGGAACGCGAGCAGGCGCGGCCGGCGCGCTCGCGCGCCGCCCGCCGCCGCCCTCACCCCAGATGCTTCCTGAAGAAGTCGGTGGCCCGGCCCCAGGCCAGTTCGGCGGCCGCGCGGTCGTGCACGGATTGCCGCTGCTCGTTGACGAAGGCGTGCTCGGCGTCATAGCGGAACAGTTCGATCGACTTGCCGGCGGCCTTCATGCCGTTCTCGAAGGCATCGACCAGTTGCGGCGTGCACCAATCGTCCTTGTTGGCGAAGTGGGCCTGCAGCGGAATCTTGACGTCGGCGGGCTTGGCCGCCGCCTCCGGCGGAATGCCGTAGAAAACCACGCCGGCGGCCAGTTCGGGAATCCTTGTGGCGCCGATGATGGTCACCGCGCCGCCGAGGCAGAACCCCGTGAGGCCGACCCTGGCGCCGTTCTTGCCGAGATATTGCACGGCGCCGCGCACGGTCTGGGTGGTGGCGTCCATGAAATCCAGCGAGTTCATTTCCTTGGCCGCAGCGTCGGTGTCGTGATACGGCACCAGCCTGCCGGCATAGAGATCCGGCGCCAGCGCGTCGAAGCCCGCCACCGCGAAGCGGTCGCACAGCCCCTTGATCTGCTCCGACAGCCCCCACCATTCCTGGATCACGACCACGCCCGGCGCGTTGCCCCGCGCGGCATTGGCGAGATAGCCCCCGGCGTCCTTGCCGTCCGGACGCTTGAACGAAATGCTGGTACCCATGGGTTCCTCCCGAGATTTGTTGGAGCCGTTGGCGGCCATTTTGGCTGCTGCGGGCAGAGGAAGCAACCGGTTGCGGGTGCCCCGGATGCCGCGCGGCGCGCCGCCCCTCCGCCCGTCCCGATAGACATGATGCGTTTGGTCGATGCGGCCTTTGGAGGGGGGAAGAGCGACGCTGCGGCGATTCAGGGCACAGCCATCCCGCGCAACAAAAAAGCCCCCGCGGGGGCTTTTTCAAATTCGCGTCATCGGTACGAAAGCCTCAATGCGCGTCGGCCCAGACCTTCTTCTTGGTGAAGTACATCAGGCCGGCGAACAGGATCAGGAACACGAACACCTGCAGCCCCAGCCGCTTGCGGGCTTCCATGTGCGGCTCCGCGGTCCAGGTCAGGAAGGTGGCGACGTCCTTGGCGTATTGGGCGACCGTCGCCGGCGAGCCGTCGTCGAAGGTGACCTGGCCGTCGCTCAGCGGCTTCGGCATCTTGATGGCATGGCCGGGGAAGTACTTGTTGTAGTAGGAGCCGTCGGGAATGGTGACGCCGGCCGGCGGCGGGTCCTCGAAACCCTGCAGGATCGCGTCGACGTAGTTCGGCCCCTGCTCCTGGAACTGGGTGAAGAAGTCGAAAATGAATTGCGGGAAGCCGCGCTCATAGGAACGCGCCTTGGTGATCAGCGACAGGTCCGGCGGTGCCGCGCCGCCATTGGCGGCCCGCGCCGCCTGCTCGTTGGGGAACGGCGAGGGGAAATAGTCGGCCGGCCGGCCCGGCCGCTCGAACATCTCGCCCTGGTCGTTCGGGCCATCCTTGATCTTGTAGTCGGCCGCGAACGCCGCGGCCTGGGCTTCCGAATAGCCGGGGCCGCCGGGATCGGCGAGGTTGCGGAACGCGATGTAGGACAGCGCGTGACAGGCCGAGCAGACTTCCTTGTAGACCTTCAGGCCGCGCTGCAGCGATCCGCGATCGAACTTGCCGACCGGACCGGCGAACGACCATTTCTGCGACGGCGGCACGTTGGATTCCTCGGCCCGGGCGCCCTGCACGCCGCCGGCGAGCAGCGCGCCGGCAAGCGCCAGCACGATCGCGGTCGATACCATCGGCACCGCCTTGCCGCCGGCCTTGGCCAGCACGTCGTCGGCGATCGAGTTCGGCAGCGGCCTCGGCTTCTCGATCCGGCTCAACAGCGGCAGCAGGATCAGGAAATAGGCGAAATAGCAGAAGGTCAAAACCCGGCCTGCGATCACATAGATGCCTTCCGGCGGCTGCGCGCCGAGATAGCCCAGCAGCACGCAGATGACCACGAAGATCCAGAAGAACTGCTTGGCCAGCGGGCGGTACTTGGAGGAGCGCGTCCGCGCGGTATCGAGCCAGGGCAGGAACGCCAGCACCAGGATCGCCGAGAACATCGCGATGACGCCGGCAAGCTTGTTCGGGATCGAGCGCAGGATGGCGTAGAACGGCAGGTAGTACCATTCCGGCACGATATGGGTCGGGGTCACGCCGGGATTGGCCGGAATGTAGTTGTCGGCGTCGCCGAGATAGTTCGGCATGTAGAAGATGAACCAGGCGAAGAAGATCAGGAAGCAGGAGATCCCGAACGCGTCCTTGATGGTGGCGTAGGGCGTGAACGGGACGGTGTCCTTTTCCGTCTTGGCCTCGACGCCGGCCGGATTGTTCTGGCCCGCGACATGCAGCGCCCAGACGTGCAGCACCACCACGCCGGCGATCACGAACGGCAGCAGGTAGTGCAGCGAGAAGAAGCGGTTCAGCGTCGGATTGCCGACCGAATAGCCGCCCCACAGCAGGGTGACGATGCTCTCGCCGAAATAGGGAATGGCGGAGAACAGGTTGGTGATCACGGTGGCGCCCCAGAAGCTCATCTGGCCCCACGGCAGCACATAGCCCATGAAGCCGGTCGCCATCATCAACAGGTAGATGATGACGCCGAGAATCCAGAGGATTTCGCGCGGCTCCTTGTACGACCCGTAATACAGGCCGCGGAACATGTGGATATAGACCGCCAGGAAGAACATCGACGCGCCGCTGGCGTGCATGTTGCGCAGCAGCCAGCCGTAGTTGACGTCGCGCACCAGGCCCTCGACCGACCTGAAGGCGAGGTCGGCGTTCGGCGTGTAGTGCATCGCCAGGATCACGCCGGTCAGGATCTGCAACCCCAGCATCAGCGAAAGGATGGCGCCGAAGGTCCACCAGTAGTTCAGGTTGCGCGGCGTCGGATAGGCCACGAACGAGGAATGGACGAGACCCATAATCGGGAGACGCCGTTCAATCCACTTCAGGGTGGGATTGGTCGGCTGGTAGTCGGATGGTCCGCTCATGATGCGATCCCTAGGGAAATAAGACGACGCGACGGGCCCAGGTCTCGGAGATCGACTCCGAGGCTCAGCCAATCTGGATTTTGCTGTCGGAAACGAACTGATAGGGCGGCACCGCCAGGTTCAGCGGCGCCGGGCCCTGGCGAATACGGCCGGAGGAGTCGTATTGCGAGCCGTGGCAGGGGCAGAAGAAGCCGTCGTAATTGCCCTCATGGGCGATCGGGATGCAGCCGAGATGGGTACAGATGCCGATCACGACCAGCCACTGGTCGTGGCCCGCCTTGACGCGGGCCTGGTCGGTCTGCGGATCCGGAAGGCTGGCGACCGGAACGCTGCGGGCTTCCTCGATCTGCTTCTTGGTGCGGTTCATGATGTAGATCGGCTTGCCGCGCCAGAACACCTTGATGTCCTGCCCTTCGGCGATCGGCGTCAGATCGACCTCGATCGGCGCGCCGGCGGCGATGGTCGAGGCATCCGGATTCATCTGGGAAATGAACGGCCAGAGCGTGGCCAATCCGCCGACCGTCGCGGCGGCTCCCGTTGCAACAAGAAGGAAATCACGGCGTGTCGGATCCGCCGAAGACGCTGTCGTCACGATTCCAAGCCCTTTCTCAGCTGCAGCCGGTGTAACCGCCCCAGGCAACGCCCACACGAACCGGAGGAGGTTGCCGGCGCCCGCGGCCCCCGCGGCGGCATAAGCACCGCGTTGTCCCGGCCGATGCGGCGGAACAAGCAGTTCAGAATCGTTCTATTGGCACCCTTGCCGGAAGAGCGCAAGCCCGCTATCGGCTGGCCAGCGTGCAATGCACTCATTCCGCGCCGACCGACGATTCATTCAGACATTTCAGGGCGGCCGGAAGGACCGTCACGGCATGCAGATCGCCCTCTACCAGCCCGACATTCCCCAGAACACCGGCACGATTCTGCGCCTCTGCGCCTGCCTGGACGTGCCGGCCCATATCATCGAACCGGCCGGATTTCCGGTGTCCGACCGGCACTTCCGCCGCGCCGGGATGGATTATCTCGACCAGGTGACCATCACCCGTCACGACTCGTGGTCAAAATTCGAGCAATGGCGTAACGATGGCGGTCACCGGCTGGTCCTGTTCACGACCAAGGCTAGCGGCGGCTATCTTGATTATCGCTATGGCGCGGCCGACATCCTGCTGTTCGGGCGCGAATCCGCCGGGGTCCCCGACGAGGTCGTCGCCGCGGCCGACGCCAGGCTGGTGATCCCGATCCGGCCGGGACTGCGCTCGCTCAATGTCGCGATGGCGGTGGCGATGGCACTGGGCGAGGCGCTGCGCCAGACCCGTAACGCAATCTGAAGGACACGCTCGAGGTGGGCTACGCGGTCAAGGAGATCTTTCTGACCCTGCAGGGCGAAGGCGCCCATGCCGGCCGGGCCGCGGTGTTCTGCCGGTTCTCCGGCTGCAACCTGTGGAGCGGCCGCGAGCAGGACCGTGCGGCTGCGACCTGCCGGTTCTGCGACACCGATTTCGTCGGGACCGACGGCACGCTGGGCGGCCGCTACGGCTCGGCCGCGGAACTCGCCGATGCCATCGCCGCGCAATGGACCGCAGCCGCGGCCGACCGCTATGTGGTGCTGACCGGCGGCGAGCCGCTGCTGCAGGTCGATCCGCCGCTGATCGAGGCGCTGCATGCGCATGGCTTCTGCATCGGCGTCGAGACCAACGGCACGATCGAGCCGCCCGACGGCATGGACTGGATCTGCGTCAGCCCGAAAGCCGGCGCCGCCCTGGCGGTGCGTCGCGGCCATGAACTCAAGCTGGTCTACCCGCAGCCGGACGCCGTGCCCGAGGCCTTTGCCGATCTTTCCTTCGAGCGGTTCTCGCTGCAGCCGATGGACGGGCCGGACCTTGCCGAGAACACCGCGCGCGCGGTCGACTACTGCCTGCGCCATCCGCAATGGCGGCTCAGCCTGCAGACGCACAAGACCCTTGGCATCCGATAGAATTGGCATCGGTTGGAATCTGGATCCTTTGGATGTGGGAATTGACGAAATCGTTCCGGTTCGAGGCCGCGCATGCGCTGCCGGGAACGACGCTGGGTGCGGCCAGCGAGGAAATCCACGGCCACTCGTTCCGGGCCGAAGTCACCGTGCGCGGCGAGCCCGATCCCGCAACCGGCATGGTGCTCGACCTCGGCCTGCTCGAGCGCAGCATGGTCGAGGTGCAGAAGATGCTCGACCACAGGCTGCTCAACAAGGTCGACGCGCTGGGGCCGCCGACCCTGGAAAACCTTGCGCGCTTCATCTGGGAGCGGGTCCAGGGCGCCGGCCGGATCACGCGGGTGAGCGTTCACCGCGACAGCTGCCACGAGAGCTGCGCCTATTTCGGGCCGCAGGCTTGAGCACAGGCCCAAAACCCAGGGGGGCACCGCGATGGACATTTCCGTGATCGAGGATCGCAAGGCGCGGGCGCGCGGCTGGTTCGAGCGCCTGCGCGACGAGATTTGCGCCGATTTGGAAACGCTCGAGGACGACGCGCCCGCCACGCTCTATCCGGGCCCCGCCGGACGGTTCGAGCGCACCGCCTGGGATCGCGCCGACCATGGCGGCGCCCCCGGTGGCGGCGGCGTGATGTCGGTGATGCGCGGGCGATTGTTCGAAAAGGTCGGCGTGCATTGTTCGACGGTCTTTGGCGAATTCGCCCCGGAATTCCGCGGCCAGATTCCCGGCGCCGCCGACGATCCGCGGTTCTGGGCCTCGGGCATTTCGCTGATCGCGCATCCGCGCAATCCGAACATACCGGCGGTGCATATGAATACCCGGTTCGTGGTCACCACCAAGGCCTGGTTCGGCGGCGGCGCCGACCTGACGCCGGTGCTGGAGCGGCGGCGCACCCAGCAGGACCCCGACACCGTGGCCTTTCATGCCGCGATGAAGGCGGCCTGCGACGCCCATGCGGCGGTCGCCGCCTACGACAAATACAGGAAATGGTGCGACGAGTATTTCTATCTTCCGCACCGCGCCGAACCCCGCGGCATCGGCGGCATTTTCTACGACTGGCACGATTCCGGCGACTGGGACGCCGATCTGGCCTTCACCGGGGACGTCGGCCGCGCCTTCCGATAGATCTATCCCGAACTGGTGCGGCGCAATTTCGGCGCAGCGTGGAACGCGGCCGATCGCGAGGAACAGCTGATCCGGCGCGGCCGCTATGTCGAGTTCAACCTGCTCTACGACCGCGGCACCATCTTCGGACTGAAGACCGGCGGCAATGTGGATTCGATCCTGTCCTCGATGCCGCCCGAGGTGAAATGGCCGTAGCGCTACGCGCCGCCCCGCAAGGGCAGGGCTTATCGCATATGGCTGAATTGAACCGCAAGTTTATGATGTCGTGCCTCGCACAAACTCTCAGCGGGTCGTCCCTGCGCACGCAGCGCGGATGGCGTGGAAAATTCGAGATGCGATTGCCCTGCCGACCGATGCGGAAGGGTCAGCGTCAGGATAAATGTCGCAGCGCCGCCGAGATCATGACGATGCCGCCGGCCACCACCGCGACGTCGAGGATCGCGGCGTGAATGTGCACCGGCATCCGCGCGACGAAGGCGCGCGCCAGGAACGCCCCCGGCAGCGCCACGACGCCGATCAACAGCGCGAAGGCGAGCACCTGCGGGGTGACCACCCCGGCCAGTCCGAACACCGAAATCTTGATGACGCCGGTCGCCAGCGAGATCACCGCGTCGGTGGCGATCACGGCGGCGCCTTCGAGACCGGCCGCCATCAGCAGCGACAGCAGGATCACGCCCGATCCCGAGGTGCCGCCGACCAGGGCGCCGTAGCCCACCGCGCCGACCGCAAGCCCGGTATCGCCGATGCCGACCTTGCGGCGCCGGAGCAACCGGCGCAGCGGCACGCTCGCGATCAGCACGGCGCCGATCAGCAGCGTCGCGCCGGCGCTGGTCAGCCGCGTATAGCCGTAGGCGCCGAGCGCGGTGGTGAGCGCCGCCGCGGCGACCACGATCAGCCCGCGGCGGCGGTCGGCATGGCGGAGATAGGCCGCGGCGCGGCTGAGATTGGTGAAGATCGAGGAGATGGCGATGATCGGCACCACCGGTTCGGCGCCGATCAGCGGCACCAGCACCAGCGGCATCAAGGCGCCGGTGCCATAGCCGGCCAATCCGCCGATCACGGCGGCAAACAGCGCGACGCCTCCGACCAGCAGGAGCTGGAGCAGGGTGACATCGGCGAAACCGGAAACGATGTTCACAGCCGGTGGTCGCGGGTGAAGCGGGCCACGGTCTGGTCGGCAATGGCGGCCAGGGCGGCCTGGTCCAGCGGAAACCCTGCCGCGAGCCAGGCATCTTCGGCCAAGGCCAGCACCTGCCCGAGCGCGCGGCCTTCGGCAATCCCCCGCGCCATGAAATCGGCCGCCTTGAGCGGAAATTTCGGCGCGCTCCAGCGCTCCGGCAGCGTCGCGAAGTCGTGCCACTGCGCCCAATTGCGGTCGTCTCCCAGCCGCGCCCAGGCCAGCATCAGCCGGTCCCGGTAGCGCTCCGCGCCCAGCCGGTAGAGCCGCCGCCGCGCGGTCGCCTGGTCCATGCCGGCGAGCCGCCACCAGCGATGGCCCATGGAATCCAGCATCCGGGTTTCGTTGTTGGTCAGCCGCAGGCGCAGCGCCAGCCGCCTGGCATCCTCGGTCACCGCCACCGCCAGCGCCCCGAGCCGGCGAACCGCGTTGGGCGCGAGTCCGAGTTCGCGCTCCGCGGCGATCATGGCGGCAAACGGTCCGGTATAGGCGACACCGCCGAAGATCGGCAGCAGCAATCCGCCTTCGGCCATCGCGGTGACCGCGCCGGCGGCGCCGGCCGCGATCACCAGCTTGAGCATTTCCATGCGCACGCGCTCGGCGGAAAGGGTCGCAAGGCCGGCGCGCCCGCCGATGCAGGCAAGGTAGCCGGTGCGATCGGGCTCGCCTATGCCATAGGCGGCGTGGATACGGAAAAACCTGAGGATGCGCAGGTAGTCCTCGGCGATCCGCTGGTCCGGATCGCCGATGAAGCGCACGCGACGTGCGGCGATATCCTCTAGTCCGCCGACGTGATCATGCACAACTCCGTCGGCGTCGACCGACAGGCCGTTGATGGTGAAGTCGCGCCGCTCGGCGTCGCGGACCCAGCTGCGGCCGAACGCGACCCTGGCCTTGCGGCCGAAGGTCTCGATGTCCTCGCGCAAGGTGGTGACCTCGAACGGCTGGCCGTCGACCACCAGGGTCACGGTGCCGTGTTCGACCCCGGTCGGCACGCTCTTGATGCCGGCCGCCTTGGCGCGGCGGATCACTTCGGCCGGCAGGGCGGTGGTTGCGATATCGACATCGCCGGTCGGAATCTTCAACAGCGCATTGCGAACCGCGCCGCCGACCACCCGCGCCTCCTCGCCATTGCCATTGAGCAGTTCGAGCACCCGCGCGGCGGGGCCGGATCTGAGCCAGGGCGCGTCGTCGAGCAGGCGCGCATCGCTCATTTTTCGACCCCGGGGACGAATTTTCCGTTCTCGATATGCGCGGGAATGTAGGTCGAATCCGGCGCCGCGCCGGAAAAATGCGCGAGCAACAGGAAGCTGACGACGACCAGCACCAGCGAACCGAGCACCAGTTTGCCGATCACATGCACCGGCCACGACGACTGCGTCAGCAATCCGGTGCGGGTCGCGATCAGAAACAGCGCATAGACCGCGAACGGGATCAGGAAAACGCCGACTTCGGTGAAAGCCGGTCGGATCATGGCAGATAGATCCGCTCGTAGAGCACGCGCAGAATTCCCGCGGTGGCGCCCCAGATATAGCGTTCGGCGAACGGCATGGCGTAGTACCAGCGCGCCACGCCGCGGAATTCCCTGCTGTGCCGCTGATGGTTGGCCGGGTCCATCAGGAACGCCAGCGGGACCTCGAAGGCGTCGTCCACTTCGGCTGCATTGACCCGCAGCGTGAAGCCCGGCCTTACCCGCGCGACCGTCGGCAGGATGCGAAACCCGAAGCTGGTGGCGTAGAGGTCGAGATAGCCGATCGGTTCGACGAATTCGCGCGGCAGGCCGATCTCTTCCTCGGCCTCGCGCAGCGCGGCATCGAGCGGCGAGGCATCGGCCGGATCGATCTTGCCGCCGGGAAAGGAAATCTGGCCGGCGTGATCGTTGAGATGCGCCGCGCGCTGCGTCAGCAGCACGGTCGGCTGCGCATGGTCGACCACGGGAATCAGCACCGCCGCCGGACGGATCGGCCGTTCGCGCGCCACGATCTGCAGCATGCGGTCGGTGCCCTCGTCGCCGCTCGGCGGCACTATGCTTGCATCGGTGAGGCCGGGCGGAATATCGAAGCGCAGCCGCGCACGGGCGCGATCGAAGAACTCCGCCGAACTGATCGCAGCAGACCCGGCCTTCAGCATCGGTTCGTTCAAAGCGCGCCCCTCACCTGCTCGGCGTCCGCCATCGCAAAGAATTCGCCGGCCGACACGATCCCGAACATGGCCCGGCCATCGACCACCCGCTCCTCGCCCATGTCAACCAGATCGTAATAGAGCGCCCGGGTGACCTTGGCCCACAGCTCGGCGCGGACGTGAAGATAGGGCGTGAGGCCGCCGTCGGCGGCGGCCTCGAACCGCAACCGGTGTCCGGAATCGCACACCACCCAGTCGTCGACATTGGTCCGGAAGCGCAGCAGCCGGCCGCGGCTGTCGCTGTCCACGACCATCTCGACCGCGAGAAACGGCGCATCGTCGACGCGAATGCCGACCTTCTCCACCGGCGTCACGAGAAAGTGCTTGCCGTCCTCGCGCTTGAGGATGGTCGAAAACAGCCGCACCAGCGCCGGCCGTCCGATTGGCGTCCCCATGTAGAACCACGTACCATCGCCGGCGATTCGCATGTCGAGATCGCCGCAGAACGGCGGGTTCCACAAATGCACCGGCGGCAGGCCCCGCCCGGCGGTCGCGGCGTCCCTTGCTGCGGCGGTCAGCCCGTCAAGCCCTTGATTTGATGCCTGCCCTTGCTTCGCCATTGTTTGCCCTGAATCGGATCGCCTTGATCTGGCACGATCGGTGCAACGCGCTTCCCTCGAAATCCCGACAGCAGGTCGCCATATCGTGATGCCTTTCATACCCCGAAATGCCGATAATGTGGGGATAGTTTACTTCAGCGAATACATGGCCTTCGCATGAGTTTAGCGTGGGTTGACGGCATGGCGGCGCCACCGGCGGCGTTTCAGGCAGGCGGCGTTCAAGCAAGGAGTGACCCATGGCTGATCTGATTGGCGCCAACAGCGTCGAAAAACTCGAGGACGTGATCGTCCGCTCGGCCGAACAGGTCGCCGGCCAGATCCGTGCCGTGAAGGATGCGGTTTCCTCGGTCATCTTCGGCCAGGACCGGGTGGTTGAAAACACCCTGGTGACGATCCTGTCCGGCGGCCACGCGCTCCTGATCGGCGTGCCCGGCCTGGCCAAGACCAAGCTGGTGGAAACCCTGGGCGTCACCCTCGGACTCGATGCCAAGCGCATCCAGTTCACGCCGGACCTGATGCCGTCGGACATTCTGGGCGCCGAGGTGCTGGACGAAAGCAACTCCGGCAAGCGGTCGTTCCGCTTCATCACCGGTCCGGTGTTCGCGCAGCTCCTGATGGCCGACGAAATCAACCGCGCCAGCCCGCGCACCCAGTCCGCCCTGCTGCAGGCCATGCAGGAGCAGCACATCACGGTTGCCGGTGCGCGCCATGACCTGCCGAAACCGTTTCATGTGCTGGCGACGCAAAATCCGCTGGAGCAGGAAGGCACCTATCCGCTGCCGGAAGCGCAGCTCGATCGCTTCCTGATGGAGATCGACGTCGACTATCCGGACCGCGACGCCGAGCGGCGGATCCTGTTCGAAACCACCGGCGCCGAAGAGACGCTGGCCAAGTCGGCGATGAACGCCGAGATCCTGATCACCGCGCAGCGGCTGGTGCGGCGGCTGCCGGTCGGCGATTCCGTCGTCGAGGCGATCCTGTCGCTGGTCCGCTCGGCGCGTCCGGGCCCGGAAGGCGGCGAGAACAGCAAGCTGATCGCCTGGGGACCCGGTCCGCGCGCCAGCCAGTCGCTGATGCTGGCGGTTCGCGCCCGTGCCCTGCTCGACGGCCGTCTGGCGCCCTCGATCGACGACGTGCTCGACCTCGCCGAGCCCATTCTCAAGCATCGCATGGCGCTGACGTTTTCCGCCCGCGCCGAAGGCCGCACCATTCCCGACGTGATCCGGCAATTGAAGACGCGGATCGGTTGATGGCGGCGGACATCAGGCACAGCGCGGGAGAGACCACAGCCATCCGACGTGCCGACGGCGAAAGCCGGACGCTCGCCGACTCGCTGCCGCGCCTCGTGCTGGAAGCCCGCCGCATCGCCGCCAATGTGATCCACGGCCTGCATGGGCGGCGGCGCGCCGGGGCCGGCGAGAGCTTCTGGCAATACCGCCGTTTCGTTTCCGGCGAGCCGTCGCAGCGGGTCGACTGGCGCCGCTCGGCGCGCGACGATCATCTGTATGTTCGCGAGCAGGAATGGGAGGCCGCGCACACGGTGTGGCTGTGGCCGGACCGCTCGCCGTCGATGGCCTTCGCCTCCAGGCAGTCGCGCGACAGCAAGCTGGAGCGCGCCCTGATCGTGACCTTCGCGCTCGCCGAGCTTCTGGTGGCCGGCGGCGAACGTGTCGGGATTCCCGGGCTGATGAATCCCACCGCGAGCCGCAGCGTGATCGACAAGATGGCGCAGGCGATGCTGCATGACGAGGCCGCCCGGCTCAGCCTGCCGCCGTCCTTCGTGCCTTCGGCGCTGGCCGAGATCGTGGTGCTGTCGGATTTCTGGTCGCCGATCGGCGAAATCAGGACCATGCTGGCCGGATTGTCGGCATCCGGCGCCCATGGCACGCTGATCCAGATCGTCGATCCGGCCGAGGAAAGTTTCCCCTATTCCGGCCGCATCGAATTCGTCGAGCCGGAAGGCGGCGGCATCGTCACCGCGGGCCGCGCCGAAAAATGGGCGCAGGATTACGTGGCGCGGGTGGCGCTGCATCGCGACGAGATTCGCGCCCAGACCAACCAGCTCGACTGGCTGTTCTCGACCCACACCACCAGCCGCTCGGCCGCCGAACTGCTGCTGTTCCTGCACAGCGGCATGATGGTGAGCAAGGGCAGCGCGCGTACCGCGACCGTCAAAGCGGGGCGACGGGCATGATGGCCGGGCTGCCGCTTTCCTTCGCCGAACCGTTGCTGCTGCTGGGCCTGTTGAGCCTGCCGGTGCTGTGGTGGCTGTTGCGGGTGATGCCGCCGCGGCCACGCCGCGTCGAGTTCCCGCCGACGCGGCTGTTGTTCGACATCGCGCCCAAGGAAGAGACCCCGTCGCGCACGCCGTGGTGGCTGACCGCGTTGCGGCTGCTGGCCGCGGCGCTGCTCATCATCGCGGCCGCGGGACCGATCTGGAATCCGCCAACCGGCGTCGCCGCCGGCAGCGCGCCGCTAGTGATCCTGCTCGACGACGGCTGGAGCGCCGCCGCCAGCTGGGACGTCCGGGTCAAGGCCGCCGACGAATTGATCGCCAATGCCGACAGCGACCGCCGCGCCGTGGCGCTGGTTCCGCTGTCCGAGCCCGCGCGCGACATCGCCCTGATGCCCGCCGGCAACGCGCGGGTGGCGCTGCGCCAGCTGACCCCCAAACCCTATTCGATCGAGCGGGTCGAAACCCTCCCCGCCATCGGGCGCTTCCTCAAGGCGACCGGCAATTGCGACATCGCCTGGCTGTCGGACGGCGTCGATACCGGTCGCGGCCCGGAATTTCTCGAAGGCCTCGGCAAGACCATCGGGGATCACGCATTGACGATTTTTCAGGATGGCACCCCATCTGCGCTGGCGCTGGTCGCGGCCGAAAACGCCGCGGCGAAGATGACGGTGAAGGTGCTGCGCACCGATGGCGGCGTTGCCGCCGGCGTGGTGCGCGCGCTCGACCTCAAGGGGTCGCCGATCGGGGAAGCCCGCTACAGCTTCGCGCCGGGGGATCGCGAGGCCGAGGCCACGTTCGATCTCCCGGTCGAGTTGCGCAACGACATCGCCCGGCTCGAGATCGCCGGCGAACGGTCCGCCGGCGCGGTGCAATTGCTCGACAAGCGCTGGCGGCGGCGCGCCATCGGCGTGGTGAGCGGATCGAGCAACGATACCGCGCAGCCGCTGCTGGCCTCGACCTTCTATCTCACCCGCGCGCTGGCGCCGTTCGCCGACGTGCGGCTCGGCGACCGCGGCGCGCCGCAGCAGGTGATCACGCAGTTTCTCGACCAGAAGCTGCCGATGATCGTGATGGCCGATGTCGGCACGCTGTCGCCGGAAATTCGCGAGCGCATCGACGCCTGGATCGAGCAAGGCGGCGTGCTGGTGCGCTTCGCCGGCCCGCGCCTGGCGCAGGCGGATGACGACCTGGTGCCGGTCAAGCTGCGCCGCGGCGGCCGCAGCCTCGGCGGCAGCCTGACCTGGGAAAAGCCGCAGCACCTCGCCGCGTTTGCCGCCGACGGACCGTTCGCCGGTCTCGAGGTGCCGAAGGACGTCACCGTCAACCGGCAGGTGCTCGCCGAACCGGATGCGGTGCTGGCGACCAGGAGCTGGGCCTCGCTGGAGGACGGCACGCCGCTGGTGACCGGCGAACATCGCGGCAAGGGTATCGTGGCGCTGTTTCATGTCAGCGCCGACATGCGCTGGTCCGACCTGCCGATGTCCGGCAGCTTCGTCGAGATGCTGCGGCGGATCGTCGACATGTCGGGCTACACCTCCAATCCCGGTGCCGGCGTTGCCGGCGAGACCGGCGCGGAAACGGTGGCGCCGCTGCGCACGCTCGACGGCTTCGGCGCGTTCGGACCGCCGCCTTCGACCGCCAAGCCGCTGCCCGCCGACTACCGGGACCGGGCGACGCCGGATCATCCGCCCGGCTTCTATGGCCCGGCCGACGGCCCGCTGGCGGTAAACGCGCTGGCGGCGGCGGACCGCATCGCGGCCCTCGATACCTCGGGCCTGCGCGCGCGGCGCGCCAGCTACACCAATTCCGAGCCGCGGGATCTGCGCGGAATCCTGCTGTCGTCGTCGCTGGCGCTGTTCCTGATCGACGCCATCGTCGTCGCGCTGCTGGGCGGCGGCATCGCGGCATTGCTGCGGCGGCGCGCGGCGCCGGCGGCCCTGGGCCTGGCGCTGATCCTGTCCACGGTGCTGGCGGCGCCGGCGCCCTCGCACGCCGACGAAAAGGATGATTTTGCCATCAAGGCGACCACGCAGACCCGGCTCGCCTATGTCGTCACCGGCAACGCCGACGTCGATTCCATCGTCAAGGCGGGAATGTCCGGACTGACGCTGTTTCTGGCGCAGCGCACCGCGCTGGAGGCCGGCGAGCCGATCGGCATCGATCCCGCGCATGACGAACTGGCGTTCTTCCCGCTGATCTACTGGCCGGTGGTGCCGGGCGCGGAGAAGCCGCCGCAGGACGCCATCAACCGCATCGACGCCTACATGAAACAGGGCGGCACCGTGCTGTTCGACACCCGCGATGCCATCGAGGCGCCGCCGGGCGAAGGCGGCGCGTCGCAGACGCCGGGAATGCTGGCGCTGCGCAATATCCTCTCCTCGCTCGACGTCCCCGAACTCGAACCGGTGCCGCGCGATCACGTGCTGACCAAGACGTTCTATCTGCTGCGCGATTTTCCCGGCCGGTTCGAACTCGGGGCAGACCTGGGTGGAGGCGTTGCCGCGCGAGGACGACGACGAGACCGCGTCGCGGCCGGCCCGCGGCGGCGACGGCGTGTCGCCGATCATCATCACCTCCAACGATCTGGCCGGTGCCTGGGCGATCCGGCCGGACGGCCAGCCGATGCTGCCGCTGACGCCGGGCGAGCCGCGACAGCGCGAATTCGCCTTCCGCGCCGGCGTCAACATCGTGATGTACACGCTGACCGGAAACTACAAGGCCGACCAGGTGCATGCGCCGGCGCTGATCGAACGGTTGGGGCAATGATGCGCATGGACGTCATCGAAGCCTCCCGCAACCCGGCCGGCGTGAGCGGGCGTCGCCGCCCTGAACGGTGCGCGCCATGAATTACGGCATCGCGTTTACGCCGCTGGTGCCCTCGCTGGTGCTCTGGATCGCGCTCGGCGCCGCCGTGGCGATCGCCGCATTGCTGTTGCTGGGGCGGGCGCGGGGGGCCGCGGTGCGCGTGACGGCGATGGCGCTGATCGTGCTGGCGCTGGCCAATCCGTCCTTTACCCGCGAGGACCGCGAGCCCTTGTCATCGGTCGCCGTGGTCGTGATCGACAAGAGCCCGAGCCAGAATTTCGGCGACCGCACCCGCGAGACCGCCAAGGCGCAGGAGGCGCTGGTCGACAGCCTCAGGAAGATCAAGGGTCTGGAAGTGCGGGTGGTCGAGGCCGGCCAGGCCGACGGCGAGACCGACGGCACGAGATTGTTCGGCGCGCTGTCCTCGGCGCTGTCGGACGTGCCGGTCGATCGCGTCGCCGGGGCTTTCCTGATCACCGACGGCCGGGTGCACGACATTCCCGCCGGCGCGGCGGCGCTCGGATTTCAGGCCCCGGTGCACGCCCTGATCACCGGGCGCAAGGACGAACGCGACCGGCGCATCGCGATTTCCGCGGCGCCCCGCTTCGGCATTGTCGGACAGGTCCAGACCATCACCTACCGGCTCGACGACCAGGGCGTCGGCGGCGACCGCGCCAAGGTGGTGGTGCGCCGCGACGGCGAGGTGATCAGCGAACGCACCGTGCTGAGCGGCCAGACCGTCAATGTCGACATCGAGATCAAGCACGAGGGACAGAACATCGTCGAGATCGAGGCCTCTCCGCTCGACAACGAACTGACGCTGGTCAACAACCGCGCCGTCGTGGCGATCGACGGGGTGCGCGACAAATTGCGCGTGCTGCTGGTCTCGGGCGAGCCGAACTCGGGCGAGCGCACCTGGCGCAACCTGCTGAAATCCGATCCCAGCGTCGATCTGGTGCACTTCACGATCCTGCGTCCGCCGGAAAAGCAGGACGGCACGCCGATCAACGAATTGTCGCTGATCGCGTTTCCGACCCGCGAACTGTTCCAGCAGAAGATCAACGAATTCCAGCTGATCATCTTCGACCGCTATGCGCGCCAGGGCGTGCTGCCGATCGCCTATTTCGACAACATCGCCCGCTATGTGCGCGCCGGCGGCGCGGTGCTGGTATCGGCGGGTCCCGACTACGCCTCGACCACCAGCATCTGGCGCACGCCGCTGGATTCGGTGCTGCCGGCCGAGCCGGTCGGCGTCACCGAGAAGCCGTATTACGCGCATCTCAGCGATGCCGGCAGGCGCCATCCGGTGACCCGCGGACTGGAAGGATCCGGCTTCGAGCCGCCGCACTGGAGCCGCTTCTTCCGCACCGTGGACACCCGCAACGCCACCGTTCCTCCGGTGATGACCGGCGCCGACGGCAAGCCGCTGCTGCTGCTGTCGCGCTATGGCGAGGGCCGCGTCGCGTTGCTGCTGTCCGATCATATCTGGCTGTGGGCGCGCGGCTATGAGGGCGGCGGACCTCATCTCGACCTGCTGCGGCGGATGTCGCACTGGCTGATGAAGCAGCCCGACCTCGACGAGGAAGCGCTGCGGCTGCAGGTCCATGGCCACGACCTGGAGGTGCTGCGCCAGACCATGGCCGACAGCGTCACCCCGGTGACGGTGACCTCGCCATCCGGTGCCACGCACGAGCTGACGCTGGCCGCCGGCGATCCCGGGACCTGGACCGCGACGATCCCGGCCAACGAACTCGGGCTGTGGCAGGCCACCGACGGCACGCTGAAGGCGCTGGTCAATGTCGGCCCGACCAACCCCAAGGAATTTTCCGAGGTCACCTCCACGACCGAAACGCTGAAGCCGCTGACCCAGGCCACCGGCGGCGACACAAGGCGCATCGCGGATGGCTCGGGCGTCGAGCTTCCGCGCATCGTGCCGGTGCATGCCTCCGGCGTATTCCGCGGCGACGGCTGGATGGGCGTGAAGATGCGCGACGCCAGCGTCGTGCGGGGCGTCGGCGTGCTGCCGATGTTCGCCGGCCTGATCGGCCTGCTGCTGCTGCTGGGCGCGTTCGCCGCCACCTGGCTGCGCGAGGGGCGCTGATCCCAGGCTGGCGCCGCCCGGCGTTGCGGGAATCACACAGGGCCGGCGATTCCGCTGCGGTGCGAAGCGAGGGCGGTTGACAGCCGGCGGCTGAACTTGCGATGTTATATTATAACGTCGGCACGATAAGCCTCGGCTTCCGACGCAAGGGCGCATTTCGGATGAAGTGGTTCCGGTCGAACATCAAGCATGGCTCGCTTCTGGCGCTGGTGGCGCTGGCGGTCCAGTTTGCGCTGTCGTTCGGGCATTTCCACGGGGTTATCGCGCAGACGGCGCCGACCATCCAGTCCGGCCTGGCACAGTCCGCCGCCGACAGACGGAGCGCGCTGCTTGCGCCGGACGCGGCGGTTCAGCCGCAACAGCCGGCGTCCGATCACGATTCCGACCGGCAACCCAACGACGGCTGTGCGATCTGCGCCGTGATGGCCATGGCCAACACGGTGTTGTTTGCCGCGCCGCCGCTGCTGCTGCTGCCGCAGGCGGTGGAATTCCTGTACCTCACCACCGACGCCGGGTTCGTCCGTCTCAGCACGCTTCGCGTCGCCTTTCAGCCCCGCGCGCCCCCGATCTCCTGACCTCGATTGATTGAACATGCCCTGGGCGATGGTCGTGCGAGGCGCGGCCGGGCTACCCAGGGGATAAATCGAAATCGGCCCGTCGCCCTGCGACGGCCGGCCCGCGTTCGAATTCGTCGATCACGACGAATGCGACGGGGTCATGGGGATCAGCAATGTCCGTATCCGGAAAACCACTCCTGGCCGCCGCCGCCGCGGCCTCCATCATGCTTTGCGGACCGGGTGGCCCGGCGCTGGCGCAGACGCCTGCTCCCGCTCCCGCTGCTGCGCCTGCTCCCGCTACTGCGCCTGCTCCCGCTGCGGGAAATGCCGCCACGGCGCTTCCCGAGATCGATGTCACCGCGCCAAAGCAGGTCGCCGGCACGCCGAAACAGAAGCCGAAGCCGCACCCGGTGGCGCAGCGCGCGACGTCGCCGACGACCGCGCCGCGCGGGGCGCCGGTTTCGGCGAGCGAGCAGCTTGCCGCCAAAGGCAGCGTCTTCGACCAGGCGCGCGGCAATATCTTCACGACCACCGGCACGACCTCCGACACCATCAGCCACAGCACCATCGCCGATCTTCCCCAGGGCACCAATGCCACCGTCGAGCAGGTGCTGCTGCAGGCCCCCGGGGTCTCGCAGGATTCCGCGGCCAGCGGCTCGCTGCATGTCCGCAACGATCACGCCAACGTCCAGTACCGCATCAACGGGATCCTGCTGCCCGACGGCGTCACCGGCTTCGGCAGCATTTTCGACACCAGTTTCATCGGCAGCATCGCCCTCGTCACCGGCGCGCTGCCGGCCGAATACGGCCTGCGCACGGTCGGCCTCGTCGACATCACGACCCGCACCGACCTCTTCAACAACAGCGGCAGCGTCGGAATTTATGGCGGCAGCCATGGCACGGTGGCGCCGAGCATCGAATATGGCGGCACCTTCGGCAGCACCTGTCCGGCGACGACGACGAGCAGCGCGACATACAAGGCGCCGACCGCTGCTGCCGATTGCTTTGCCGGTGTCCAATATTACTTCACCGGCCGCTATCTGCAGAACACGGTAGGGATCGAAAATCCGACGCCCGCCTACAACGCGATTCACGATTTCACGCAGCAGGAACGCGGCTTCGCCTATATGTCCGCGTTCGTCGACCCGACCACCAGGGTCAGCCTGATCGCGGGAACCTCGAACAACAACTTCCAGATTCCCGATGTTCCCGGCAAGCCGGTCGGCCAGAGCGCCGTGCCGGTCACCAACGCCTTCGGCGCGACCAGCTTCAACTCGGCACTGCTCAACGAAAACCAGGCCGAGTTCACCCAGTTCGGCGTGCTGACGGTGCAGAAATCCTATGAGGGGTTCGACGGGCAATTGTCCTATTTCACCCGCTACAACAACCTGCAGTTCACCCCGGACCCGGTCGGCGATCTGCTGATCAACGGCATCGCCTCGGCCGTCACCCGCGAGACCTACACCAACGGCATCCAGGGCGACGCCTCCTATCAGCTCAATCCGGCCCACACGCTCCGCGCCGGCTTCAGCGTCAGCGCCGAGCAGTCGTTCGTCGGCAACTCGTCGCTGGTCGAGCCCTGCACCCTGTGCGACGGCACCGACAACGGCGCGCCGGTAAACATCAGCAACAATGTCTCGAAGACCGGCGTGCTGATGGGGGTCTACGGCCAGGACGAATGGAAGCTGACCAACCAGCTCACCATGAATTACGGCCTGCGCTTCGACCAGATGTATCAATATGTAAATGCCAACCAGTTCAGCCCGCGGCTGAGCTTCACCTACAAGCCGTTTGAGGACACCACGTTCCATGCCGGCTATGCGCGCTACTTCACCCCGCCGGTGCTGGCGGAAGCCGCCCCGCCCAACATCGCGCTGTTCAACAACACCACCGGGCAGGTGGCCGGCGCGAGCGATCCGGTGCTGCCGGAGCGCTCGGATTATTTCGATGCCGGGGTCGACCAGAAGATCAAGTTCGGATGCGCTTCGGGGGGCAAGGACTGCTCCAGCCTCGATCTCGGCGTCGATGCCTATTACAAGATCGCGACCGACCTGATCGACAACGGGAATTTCGGCCAGGCCCTGGTGCTGAGCGCCTTCAACTATGCCCGCGGCTACAACGAAGGCATCGAATTCAAGGCGAAATACAAGAGCGGAAACTTCGAAGCTTACGGCAACCTCTCGGTCGCGCAGCAGAGAGCGAGCGACCCGGTGTCGAACCAGTATCTGTTCGACAACACCACGCCGCTTGCCGACCTCGGCGGCCTGACCGCGCTGCAATACGCCCAGACGCACTTCCTCTATACCGACCACAACCAGTTCGTCACCGCTTCGGCCGGCGCCGTCTATCAGTTCTGCGGCCGGATCGCCACCGCGGCGGAAGCCTTCGGCGACAACGGATTGTCGTGGTGCGGCGTCAAGCTGAGCGCCGACATGCTCTACGGCAGCGGCCTGCGCAACGGCGACGACAACATCACCACGTTGCCGGCCTACACCCAGGTCAATGTCGGCATCAAGCGCGAATTCCTGCTGCCCAACGATCCCCTGCCGATGACGGTGCGTTTCGACGTGGTCAACCTGTTCGACACCATCTACGAAATCAGGGACGGAACCGGCATCGGCGTTTTCGCGCCGCAATACGGCCCGCGCCGCGGTTTCTTCCTTGGCTTCTCCAAGAAGATATGAGCCGCGCGGTGTGCGGCGAAGCAGACGTAAATGGCGGAAGCCGTGTCAGCCGGCGGGATCACCGCGGATCGTGCCCTGGGAATGCGTCGATGAAAACAGCCGGAAAGATCGCGCTCCTCCTGCTGGCGGTCCTCGCCGCCGGCCTGGCCGTCGATGGCGTCCTGCACGGCGCGCTGGCGCAGAATCCGTTCGGCGGTCCGCGCGCGGCTCCCGATGCGCAAGTAGGCGGGATCGTCGGCTGGCTGCTGACCAGGCAATCCGGGTTCTACCGCGAGATGTCCTCGACCATCCGCGCCGCCAGGGCCGACGGCAGCGCGGTCTGGACGCTGCTGGCGATCTCGTTCGGCTACGGCATATTCCACGCCGCCGGCCCCGGCCACGGCAAGACCGTGATCGCGTCGTATCTGGTTGCCAATGAAGCGACCGCGCGGCGCGGTATCGTGCTGGCGTTCGTTTCGGCGATGATGCAATCGTTGATCGCGGTGCTGATCGTCGGCATCGGCGCCTGGCTGCTCAATGTCACCGCCGGCACCATGTGCGGTGCCGAACGCGTGATCGAGATCGCCAGCTACACGCTGATCGCGGCCTTCGGGGTCCGGCTGGTCTGGACCAAGGGCGCCGGCCTGATCCGGGCGCTGCAATTCTCCCGCGGCAGCTCGCGGCCACAGCCGGTGCCGGTGCTGGCGCACGCGACGGCGCTCCACCATCGTCACGGACATCACCGGCACGATCATGGCGATCACGGCCACCGCCATCACGACAGCGTCGCGGCGCATGCCGAGGCCGCCGGCGATGGCCATCGCCATGTCCATGACGCGCATTGCGGACATTCCCATGGCCCCGAGCCCGCGCAACTCGAGGGACCCGGCGGCTGGCGGCGCGGTTTCAGCGCGGTTTTCACCGTCGGCATCCGGCCATGTTCCGGCGCCATCCTGGTTCTGGTATTCGCGCTGGCGCAGGGACTGTTCTGGGCCGGCATCGCCGCCACCTTCGTGATGGGGCTTGGCACCGCGATGACCGTTGCAGGCATTGCCGTCCTTGCGGTCTCCGCAAAGGGCCTGGCGCGGCGGATGGCCTCCGGCCGCGACGGCGGCGGCGCGCTGCTGATGCGCGGCGTCGAGTTCGCCGCCGCCGCGCTGGTGCTGCTGTTCGGCGTCGGATTGCTGTTGGGCTACATCGCCGCCGAGCGCGTCACCTGCCTTTGAGAAGCTGCCGGATCCGCAGCTTCTTTATCGCGCGTGGCTCCAGTCCGGGCGGATCGCGCCGGACACGTCGGTGAAGGCGCCGTCGGCCAGTTCCGCCACCAGCAGGCGGGCGTAGTCGACCGGTCCGGGCATGGTCGCGCGCCCCTTCGGCACCGCCTTGAAGCCGACCCGGCTGTAATAGGCCTCGTCGCCGACCAGCAGCACCAGCCGATGCCCGCGGGACCTGGCATCCCTGAGCGCGCGCTCCAGCAGCGCCCGGCCGACGCCGCGGCTGCGGAACGGCGGCTCGACCGTCAGCGGCCCCAGCAGCAGCGCCTTGCTGTCGCCGATCTGAACCGGCAGTTGCCGCACCGAGCCGACCAGCAGCGTCCCGATCCGTGCCGTGAACGACAGCTCGAGCAGGTGGTCGACATGCTCGCGGATCCGGTAGGCGCTCAGCACGAAGCGGCCGGGCCCGAAGGTGCGCTCGTGCAGCCGTTCGATGGCCTGGGCGTCGTTGGCGGTTTCGGCCATGATGGTGAGGGAGAGGTCGCTCATGTCAGGCGCGGGATAGCATCTGGCAGCGGCGCGGTCCATCGTCCCGGCCACGGCCGGTTGCCGCCCGTCAGTCGCTGCTGACCGGGGGCTGCGACAGATAGGCCAGCAGCTTCATCTCGCGGCGCCCGCGCGTCACGGTATCGAGCACCAGCCCCGACGACACCGAGAGCACCGCCAGGATCATCAACCCCATCGACAGCACCGCGGTCGGCAGCCGCGGCACGAGGCCGAGCTCGAGATAGGTGACGATGATCGGGATCGCGAGGCCGACCGAGACCAGCATCAGGAAGATTCCGATCGCGGTGAAGAAGCGCAGCGGCTTTTCCGAGCGGTAGAGCTTCAGGATGGTGCCGAGAATCCGGAAGCCGTCGCGCCAGGTGTTGAGCTTGCTGAAGGAACCCTCCGGCCGCGCGTAATACGGCGTCTCGATTTCGGCGACCGGCAGCGCCAGCTCGAGCGCGTGCACGGTCAATTCGGTTTCGATCTCGAAACCGTCCGACAGCACCGGAAAGGACTTGACGAAGCGCCGCGAGAACACCCGGTAGCCGGAAAGGATGTCGGTGAAGGCCTGGCCGAACACCGAGGACAGAAAGCCGGTCAGCATCCGGTTGCCGGTGCGATGGCCGAGCCGGTAGGCCTCCTCGGCCTGGTCGACCCGCAGGCCGACCACCATGTCGAGATGATCCGACAGCAGCCGGTCGATCATGCGGGGGGCGCTGGCGGCGTCGTAGGTCGCGTCGCCATCGACCAGCAGGTAGATGTCGGCGTCGATGTCGGCGAACATCCGCCGCACCACATGACCCTTGCCCTGGCGGCGTTCGCTGCGCACCTTGGCGCCGGCGTCGCGCGCCACCGCGGCCGTGCGATCCGAGGAATTGTTGTCGTAGACGAAGATCTCGGCCGACGGCAGCGCCTTTCGGAAATCGGCGACCACCCTGCCGACCGCGGCTTGCTCGTTGAAGCATGGCACCAGGACGGCGATCCGCAGCGACGATGGTGTCATGGCAAAGCCGCCCGCCTGCCCGAACCGGCCGTCCCGACCATCACGATCAAGCCCTCGCCGCCTGCGCAAGCAGGCCGCCCTCCATCGCCACGGCCGGCTGCGTCAGGAAGGCAAACAGCAGGCTCCACAGCGAAAGCATGGCGACGGGGACCGTATAATACGGCGTAAAGACGGGGTGGCTCAGGAAGAAGGCCAGATTCACCGCGAGATTTCCAGCCGTGACAAGCGCCACATTTCTTATGCCGCTGCCGCCGCGCCGGCGCAAGATCAAAACCGTCGCCGCGGCCGCCAGCGCCAGCAACAGGAATTGCAGGTCGGCGGCATACTGCCGGACGATGCCGAAGGAGAAATCGGGAGCCGTCGCGTCGGCCGCGCCGTAGGTGGTCGAAAAAACGCTGCCGGCATTGATGGCGTTGGCAAGCAGCGTCGGCGCCATCCCGGCCAGGCAGGCCAGGCCGAACACGGCGCCCTGCAGCAGGGTTTCGGCCTTGCGGGACCACAGCCAGCAAAATGCAAAAAACAGCAGATATCCGGAGGCGAGAAACAGATTCGACAGCCTGAAATCGACCGCAAGGCCGATCAGCAGGCCGGCCGCAAGGCTCAGCAGCAGCCGATGGCCGGGCCGGCTTGCCGCAAACATGCGGGTGGTCAGGAACCCCGCCAGCGCGCAGGTCGCCATGGTCGGCGCCATCGAGTAGCTCGCCTTGGCCGGATTGATCATCAGGTAGACCGCGAGGTCTCCGAACAGGGTTGCCAGGATCAGCGCCGGCAGGCTCAACGCCGCGGCGATCGCGGCCAGCGCAACGCCGAACACGACGATGGAGGCGGCGACATAAAGCGGGATCACCTGGAATCCGGCGGGAAACAGCGCCATCACCAGGCCGGTCCCCGGCGGATATTGCAGCACCCGCTTGTGCGTCGCCGGCATCTGGACGTGGCAGGGCGCCATCGCCGGATCGCTCCAGCCGGGATAGCCGATCTCTCTCAGTTTTGCCGAAAGGTAGTGATCGTCATCGCGCGCGATGTCGGTGTCGAGGCCGCCCGGCCCGAATCGCTGGAACAGATGCGCCTGCCGCAGATAGCAGACGTCGTCGTAGACGCCGCGGCTCTCGCTCCAGTGCGACATCGACCAGACGTTGCCGGCCAGCACCGCGAGCACCACGAGCGCGCCCAGAACCTTCCAATATGGCATCGCTCCGTTCCGGCCCCGCGGTGCTGCCGCTGACCTTCCTGTCATTGGCATGGTTGGCGCGGCGCATCCAAGCGCATCCCCAGGGCTGCGGCAATAGCACAGCCCTGGCTGCACAGGCCCGGGTGGAAGCGATTCCATGAAACCGGTCTCATGGAAAGCGAGCGATTGTTCGTCATTCCCCGATGTGCATTGCCGCCAATCGTTCCCCCGGAGCATGACGGCTTCAGGTTGAAACGGCGCCCTTGTGTTCACCTCGCCCGGCTTGCGCGGAGAGGGGCTCATTGCTTGTGCCTAGCGCCAGGTGGCGATCGGCGCCCTGGCTTCGAGCACCTCGGCGATCCGCAGCCTTGTGCCGGGGGTCGTCTCCGGCGGCAAAGCGGCGGCGGCGAAGAAGCCGGTGGCTACGATTTCGCGGTTGGGCTCGGGCGGCCGGTCCTGTTGGAAATCCCTGATCACATAGACCGCGACATGGTCGCGGCGGGAGACGTGGCTGTTGAGGAACAGGCCGTGCAGCACCGGCTCGCCCCGCACGACGATGCGTCCCTCCTCCGCCAGTTCGCGCTGCAGGGCATCGCGAAAGCTCTCGCCGACCTCGACCCCGCCGCCGGGCAGGTGCCAGCCGGAGACGTAGCTGTGCTTGACCAGGAACACCCGGCCCTCGCCGTCCAGCACCACGCCGCGCACCCCGAGCGTCATGCCGCGGGCGAACCGCCAGTAGAGATGGAAAAACCGCCGCAGCAGCGGCTCGAACCGGCGTCGCAGTCCCTGCAGCTTCATCGCCACGCAATTCCCTGATATCCAGACATGGTGTTCGATCCCGGCGCCGCGGCGGCGGGCTTGTCATGACCTTGCAGGATTTTGAGGGATATCGCGAGATGATCGTGCCGTGGCGCCGGCCTGCCATCAGCCGAATCGGTTTCGGCTGATGGCGGCGTTCACGCTCGCCCATCTGTCCGATCCGCATCTGCCGCCGCTGCCCGCCCCGCGGCTCTTCGAGCTCGCCGGCAAGCGCGCGCTGGGCTATCTCAACTGGACCCGCAACCGCCACAAATACCAGCGCCGCGACGTGCTCGATGCGCTGGTGGCGGACCTCGAGGCGCAGGCGCCGGACCACATCGCGGTGACCGGCGACCTGGTCAATCTGGCGCTGGAGGCCGAATTCGGACCGGCGCGGGCCTGGCTCGAGACGGTCGGGCCGCCCGATCGCGTCACCGTCGTGCCCGGCAATCACGACGCCTATGTCCGCGCCACGCAGCACCGTTTCGCCGAGGCCTTTGCCGATTATCTCGCCGGCGACGAAGCGCCGGCGCGCGGCGCGGCGTTTCCGCTGCTGCGCCGCCGCGGTCCGCTGCTGCTGATCGGGGTCTCCTCGGCGGTGCCGACCCCGCCGCTGATGGCGACGGGATGGCTGGGGCCCGGCCAGCTCGCGGCGCTGGAGCGCCTGCTATCGGATCTCGCCGCCGAACCGGGCTTTCGCGTGCTGCTGATTCATCACCCGCTGCGCTCGGATGCCCGCGCCAAGCGCCTGACCGATTCGCAAAGCCTGCTGGCGCTTTTGAAACGCCACGGCGTCGATCTGGTGCTGCATGGCCACGACCACGTGCATTCCACGATTCACATCGACGGACCGCACCGCGCGATCCCGGTGGTCGGCGTCGCCTCGGCCTCGGCGCTGGCCCATGGCCGCTACCCCGCCGCCGGCTATAATCTTTTTTCGATCGAGCGCGACGGCGCTGCATGGCGCTGCCGGCAGACCATACGGGAATTTGGCGACGACCACGCCATCAGGGAATTGAAACAGGTCGGATTGATTTAGCAGGAAATGTTGCTTTTGATCCGTCATTCCCCGATGTGCAATTGCACATCGGGGAATGACGGAACTAAATAACGCTGCTCTAAAGATTGCCGAACGCGGTCAGCAGCGCCAGGGCGAACAGGGCGGCCATGCCGAGCACGAAGCCCAGTGCAAAGCTCCAGAAGCCGCTGCGGCGCGGCCTTTCGGTGATCGCCGGCCCGGCGAGCGGCGTCGCCACCAGCGCATGTTCGCGCTCGATCATGCGGCGGGCGACGTAATCGGTGACCGCGCCGACGATCGCCGCGGCGTCATGGGATTCGGCGATCACGATGCGGCCGAACCTCGTGTCCTGCACGAAGCGGTAGATCCGCTTGTCGCGCCCCATCACCACATGGGCGACGACGTCGATCCACAGCCGCGGCGTCTCGCCCTGGCTGATGCCGCGATCGAACAGGTCGACCTGATCCGGCACCTGCGCGAACAGGGGATCGAGCGCCTCGTTGAGGATTTCCAGCCGCGCCACTTCGGCATCGCGCAGGTCGACCACCACGCCGGTGCGGTCGGCGGCCTCGATCCGCGCCCGCCGCAACGCGTCGCGCAGACGGATCGGACGCGAATCGGCGGCGGCGTGGCTCCCGGTATTCTGGACGTCTGACATCCGCTGGCGGCCCTTGTCCTGATGGTCACTCGAACCGTTAACCTATCAGTAACCATGAAGCCCGCAAAGGCCCTTTGTTCTCAAAGGCTTGCGCCTTTGGTCGGGCTGATGGCCGAACGGCCCCATCCGGAAAGCCGGATGGGGCCGCTGGTCCCTTGGACGTTTATTGTTCTGGCCGGCGGACGAGGCCGCTCAGGCGGTGGCGCGGTTCGGCTCTTCGACGATCGAGAAGCGCACGCTGCCGCGGTGCCGGTTCTCTTCCGAGACCGCGCGCCAGGCGTCCTCGGCCTCCTTGCGGGTGGCGAACGGGCCCTGAACCTGGGCCGAGCCTTCCACCAGCTTGTGGAAGTTCATCGAACCGAACTCGCCGCCGATCACCCAGAAATTACTGCCATTCTTCATGATAGCCTCCTGTTATTCAGCTGCCTGGACGTGAATGTCCGAACCGTGTGCCTTGAACTGCGCCGCCTCGGTCGAGTCGTGCAGTGCCGTGGTCGACGAGGTGCCGCCGGTGATGGTGGTCGAGACCAGGTCGAAATAGCCGGTACCGACTTCGCGCTGGTGGCGGGTCGCCGAATAGCCGTGCTTCTCGGAGGCGAACTCGGCCTGCTGCAGCCGGGAATACGCCGCCATGCCCTCGGCCTTGTAGCCGCGCGCCAGTTCGAACATGCCGTGGTTGAGCGAGTGGAAGCCCGCCAGGGTCACGAACTGGAACTTGTAGCCCATGGCGCCGATCTCGCGCTGGAACTTGGCGATGGTCGCCTTGTCGATATTGGCTTCCCAGTTGAACGACGGCGAGCAGTTGTAGGCCAGCATCTTGCCGGGATAGACCTTGTGCACGGCCTCGGCGAACTCTTTTGCTTCCTTCAGGTTCGGGGTCGAGGTTTCCCACCACAGCAGGTCGGCATATTTCGCGAAGGCGATGCCGCGCTTGATGCAGTGCGCCAGACCGGTACCGGGCTTGAGCCGATAGAAACCCTCCGCGGTGCGCTCGCCGGTGATGAACTCGCGATCGCGCTCGTCGACATCGGCGGTGATCAGCTTGGCGCTCTCCGCATCGGTGCGGGCGAGCACGAAGGTCGGGGTGCCGCAGACGTCGGCGGCGAGCCGCGCCGCGATCAGGTTGCGCTCATGCGCCGCGGTCGGGATCAGCACCTTGCCGCCCATGTGGCCGCACTTCTTTTCCGACGCCAGCTGGTCCTCGAAATGGACGCCGGCGGCGCCCGCCTCGATATAGGCCTTCATGATCTCGAACGAGTTCAGCGGGCCGCCGAAGCCGGCCTCGGCGTCGGCCACGATCGGCACGAACCAGTCGATCTTGGCGCCGCCTTCGGAGTGCTCGATCTGGTCGGCGCGCTGGAAGGTGCGGTTGATGCGGCGGCACAGTTCCGGGCCGGCATTGGCCGGATACAGGCTCTGGTCGGGATACATCGCGCCCGCGGTGTTGGCGTCGGCGGCGACCTGCCAGCCCGACAGGTAGATCGCCGGCAATCCGGCGCGGGCCTGCTGCATCGCCTGGTTGCCGGTGACGGCGCCCAGCGAATTGACGAAAGGTTCGCTCTTCAGCGACTGCCAGAGCCGGTTGGCGCCCTTTTCGGCGAGGGTATAGGCGATCGGCACCGAGCCGCGCAGTTTTTCCACCTCGGCCGGGCTGTAGGGACGGCTGATGCCGTCGAAACGCCCGGCGGGCGCGGGAACCAGCTCTTCAAAAGTCTTGGACATTACCATTCTCCGGAATCGACATTCGTGACAGTGCGTCGCGAAACGTGTCAGGAGCTAAACGCGAAACTCCGCAATTCGTACAGAGTGCTTGCATTCGAATGGTGATGTCATGTAACATATGAACTTGTCATGGATGTCATTTTGTAATTTTTGTCACAAAATGGCGGGCAGCTCCCTCTCCCGCCTTGCGGAGGCGGGGCGGGAGTGGGGGCTCTTGCCGCAAGTTCTGACTCGCGGAAACACCCCTCACCGAAGCCTTCGGCTTCGACCTCTCCCCGCGCGCGCGGAGAGGTGAGATCGAACTGTTGGGAACACGCGCATGGCCGGCGATTCCGGAAAGAAACTGTTCGTCGGGCCGCGGTTCCGGCGGATCCGCCAGCAACTGGGGCTGTCGCAGACCCAGATGGCCGAGGGGCTCGGGATCTCGCCGAGCTACATCAACCTGATCGAGCGCAACCAGCGCCCGGTGACGGCGCAGATCCTGCTGCGGCTGGCGGAGACCTACGATCTCGATTTGCGCGATCTGGCCACCGCCGACGAGGACCGCTTCTTCGCCGAGCTGAACGAGATCTTTTCCGATCCGCTGTTCCGGCAGATCGACCTGCCGAAGCAGGAACTGCGCGATCTGGCCGAACTCTGCCCCGGCGTCACCCATTCGCTGCAGCGGCTCTACGCCGCCTATACCGAGGCCCGCCGCGGCGAAACCCTGGTCGCCGCCCAAATGGCCGACCGCGACGAGGGCACACGCTTCGAGGCCAATCCGATCGAGCGGGTGCGCGACCTGATCGAGGCCAACCGCAATTATTTCCCCGAACTCGAACAGGCGGCGGAAAACCTGCGCGACGAATTGAACGTGCCGGCCGAGGAGCTCTATGCCGCGCTCGCCACCCGCCTGCGCGAAAAGCATTCGATCGTCACCCGCATCATGCCGGTCGACGTGATGCGCGAAACCCTGCGGCGGTTCGACCGCCACCGCCGGCAGCTCCTGATCTCCGAACTGGTGGACGGGCCCGGCCGCGCCTTCCAGCTCGCCTTCCAGACCGGGCTTGCCGAAGGCAGCGCGATTTTCGAGGCCATCGCCAACCGCGCCGGGCCGCTCGACGACACCCCGCGCCGGCTCTACCGCATCACCCTGGCGAACTATTTTGCCGCCGCCGTGATGATGCCCTACCAGCCGTTTCACGCCGCCGCGGAATCGCTGGGCTATGACGTCCAGGTGCTGGCGCAGCGCTTCAATGCCGGCTTCGAGCAGGTCTGCCACCGCCTGACCACCCTGCAGCGGCCGAACGCCCGCGGCGTGCCGTTCTTCCTGCTGCGGGTCGACAATGCCGGCAACGTCTCGAAGCGGTTTTCCTCCGGCACGTTTCCGTTCTCGAAATTCGGCGGCACCTGTCCGTTGTGGAACGTGCATTCGACCTTCGACACCCCGGACCGGCTGCTGCGCCAGGTGATCGAACTGCCCGACGGCACCCGGTATTTTTCCATCGCCCAGATGCTGCGGCGCCCGGTGGCGCCGCATCCGCAGCCGCAGCCGCGCTTTGCGATCGGGCTCGGCTGCGAGATCCGCCATGCGTCACGGCTGGTCTATGCCGGCGGCCTCGACCTGGAAAAGGCCGAGGGCACGCCGATCGGCGTCAACTGCCGGCTCTGCGAACGCGAAAACTGCAGCCAGCGCGCCGAGCCGCCGATCACCCGAACCCTGATCCTCGACGAGAACACCCGCCGGGTGAGCTCGTTCGCTTTCAGCAATGCGCGGGAGCTGTGAGGCGGGCGGCGATGGCTGGCAGCGTGCGTCGTCTTCGGACGCTCATCGTGTCCCGGACGCGGTGCGGCGTGCTTCACGCTGCGCATCAGAGCCGGCAACCCACGCAACCGCGACGCCCGTACTTCCGACATGGACCCCGGATCTGCGGCGCGGCTCGCGCTGCGTCCGGGAACGCGAGGAGGCGGAAAGCGGGCCGCAAAATCGCCGTCATAGGGTGCTGACGCATGTCCACCAATTCGGCTATCGTCAGGATCCGGCCCGGCGGACAGGGCCGCAAGTTCCCCGGGGCGCTTCCGACACTTCGAAAACAAGGTCACCGACAACATGCTTCTCGCTCGCCGGATGGCTGCCGCAACGGCAGGCCTGCTGATCGCAGGCGGAACCTTGGCGCTGCTGCCGGCCGCGGCAAAAGCCGCCGCCGGCGATTGCGCCGAGGTGGCCGAGGCCACCGTGCTGCCCTCGCCGCTGGCGCCGTGGAAGGGCGCGCCGTTGCGGGTGATGGTGATCTCGGAAAAGCCGGCCGCCGGCACGCTTTCGCTGATCGCGCCCGACGGCAGCGTGGCGGCCAAATCGTCCGACCGCCATGGCGGCGCGCCGTCGTCCTGGTTCGTCGAGGTCGCCAGCCCCGCGGCGGGAACCTGGCGGGCGACCCTGACGCTGGACCAGCGGGCGGCCGAATGCAGCACCATCAGCAAGGAGATCGCCGTCAGCGCGCGCAAGCCGGAGCCGCTGCGCACCCCCGCCAACAGTTTCTGGCAGGTGCGCGCCAGCTGGAACGCGACCACCGAGGCGCTGTTCTCGGCCTGGATCGAAAAGCTGTTCGACGCCCCGCCGGAGCAGGATCTGAACTGGAAGGTGTGGTACGAGGTGCTGCGCGACCGGTCGCGCAATTTCCTCTACAATTATCTCGGCCGCAACGAGGACGGCGCGATGGGCCTGCGCCCGGACTGCGCCGACTTCGTCTATTTCCTGCGCGCCTATTTTGCCTACAAGATGGGATTGCCGTTCGGCTATTCGAACTGCTCGCGCGGCTTTGCCGGCCACCCGCCGAAATGCTACCAGTGGTTCGACATCGAACATCCCGAGCTGACCCGCCCGCCGCCGCCGCCCGAACTCGAGGTCGCCGCCGCCACGCCCGCAGCCCCGCCGCCGCCACCGGCCCCGACCTTGCTCGGCCTGTTCAACCGCAGCCCGCCGCCGCCCGATCCCGCGGCCGACCCGGCCGCGACCCCGCCGCCGCCGCCCAAGCCGAAACGCCCGGCGACCTTCGGCGAATATCTGCGCGACGTCGGCGACGTCGTCCATACCGGCGCGGTGCGGGTGGCGGCCAATGACGACAACACCGATTTCTACAGCGTGCCGCTGACCGAGAAGGCGCTGCATCCCGGCACCGTCTATGCCGACCCCTACGGCCATGTGTTGATGCTGGTGCATCTGGTGCCGGAACAGGACGGCAAGCCCGGCGTCTATCTCGCGGTCGACGCCGAGCCCGACGGCTCGATCACCCGCAAGCGGTTCTGGCGCGGCAATTTCCTGTTCGTGCACGATCCGGCGCTGGGCAGCCCCGGCTTCAAGCACTTTCGCCCGATCGTGCGCGAGGCCAGCGGGCCGCTGCGCCGGCTCAGCAATGCCGAGATCGCGAAAAATCCGCAATACGGCGATTTCTCGCTGCAGCAATCGCAACTCAGCGCCGAGGATTTCTACGACCGCATGGACGACGTGATGTCGCCCGCCCCGCTCGATCCGGTGAAGGCGATGACCGATTCCATTGCGAGCCTCGAGGAGCAGGTGAAGACCCGCGTCACTTCGGTGGAGAACGGCCGCAAATACCAGGACAAGCAGCCGGCCGAGATCGCGATGCCGAACGGCGCCTCGATCTTCGAAACCACCGGCGCCTGGGAAGACTATTCCACGCCCGCGCGCGACTTCCGGCTTCTGATCGCCATCGACGTGGTGCGCGGCTATCCCGACCATGTCGCGCGGCGCGCCGACCGCTACGCCATCCCCGCCGGCAAGAGCCCCGCCGACCTCAGAAGCGAACTGCAGGCCGTGCTTGCCTCCGAGCTCGCCGCGCGCAAGATCACCTATACCCGCAGCGACGGCTCGCCCTGGACGCTGACGCTCAAGGAAGTGGTCGACCGCGCCGCCGGTTTCGAGACCGCCTACAACCCCAACGACTGCGTCGAGCTGCGCTGGGGCGCCGCCGAAAACAGCGACGAAGCCTCGACCTGCAAGCGCCACGCCTCAGCGGCGCAGCGCGGCAAGATGTCGGAGTATCGGACGTGGTTCAGGGAGAGGCACTGGCCGACGCATGCGTGAGGGGGGGCTGCGATGCCCGCTCCGCGCTCGTGACGAGCGCGATTAGCCAGTGTAGGGGCGGCGGAGACAGGTAGATCCGACACGAATGCGAAGCTTCCGAGGCGCAGGCTTAGGCTGCTTCGACCAACAAGGCCCGTTCCGCAGCGGTATAGATCCAAGCCAAGTCGTGCTCAGGCGGCTGCTCTAAAATTCTGAACCGACGGGCGATTTCGCGCGCGAGATCAAAGTTTGCGTCTTGGGGCTTTATCCGCATCCAGAGCAAGCGCATGCAGCCGCACGGCGTTCGAGATTTCGTTCGGTTCAGCTTCGATAACACGTAATGCAAGTGCCCGTGTCGGCCCGATCCTCCGCAGATCCTCGTCCGATCCCCAGCCCAGCCCATCAACGGCGAAATGGCACTGTAGGCCCTGCTGGCAAGCCTCTGATCAAGCGCCATTTTCAGCGTTTCAATGGATTTTCGGGTGCGGAAGTGCTACATTCCGGCCGAGGAAAGACCATGTCCACGCGCTCCCAGACCGCTACTGCGACCGTCATTCGGCAAATGGCCGAACAGCATGGCGTGGCCTATGTACGGACGGAAAGCGACCGGCTGGCCCATCATATCACGCGACTGGCCGGTGACCACGTTGAGTTGGACGAGGTCGAGCAGATGCTGATTGCGCTGCAGCGGGCGGGGCATGTAAGCCGCGCCGAACTCGTACGGCTCCAGGCCAGTTATCTGCGTGAAGCCAAGCAGTGACGTTCGACCCGTTCGGCGATTTCAAGACGCGCGGCTATCTGCGTAACCTCGCCAACGAAAGCGACCGCGGTATTATCAGGCGGCTTGAGCATTCATCCTTCACGACGGGACTCGGTCAGGCATTTGCAGAACTGGCCGAAGCCAGGGCCATCTCGTACGAGCATGTCCTCAGAACGCATAAAACTCTGTTCGAGGCGGTTTACCCTTGGGCCGGTCAGGACAGGACACAGACGGCTCCCGATATCGCGGTCGTCAAAGGAAATGTGTTTTTTGCACATCCCGCCGATATCCGGACTGCCGTCGATATCGCTTTGCGGGACGGCTGCAACGGGGAGTTTATGACCGCCAAACCCGGCGAAGTGATGGGGTATCTCGCTTACGGCCATCCGTTTCTGGACGGCAATGGCCGCACCATCATGGTCATTCATTCGGTGCTGGCGCAGCGCGCTGGTTTCAGCATCGATTGGGCATCGACCGACAAAACCGACTACCTTGCCGCGCTGACCAAAGAGCTTGATGCGCCCGGCAAGGGCATCCTGGATGAATACCTCCAGCCGTTCATCCGTGACCCCATTGATTATGAGGGTTTGGCAGCGGCCGTGGTCCTCGCACCCGGTTTGGATGGTAATGCCGACGGCGGTGACGGCCTCAACAGGGTACTGGGCAAAAACAGCGAACCTGCCGTTCAAGCACAGTACGAAGCCGTCGTGGCTAAACGCAAGCGCATCAAAGACAAGTAATATCCCGCTAGTAGTTCTCCAATTGAAAATCGTTGCGAAAGCCGACTCGGCACAGCAGGACGATTGGCCGTGTCTCATCCTCAGCGACTCGAAATAAGGTTCCTTGGCACGATTATTCGCGCGGAAGGCATCGCGGGCATTGTCGGCGCGGTTACGATTCTTAGCCTTATCCTGGTAACCAACTTCGGCCAATAATTTCCCGATTCCAGGGAACTTGCGATGAGCTGCACGCTCAACCAGCTGATCGATCTTTTTTATTCTACAAACCTGATGGCGGCACCTGCCGAGCACGAAGCGGTCGATGGAGCGCGCGAGGCTCGACCGCGTGTCGCCAGGAAGCTTGCTGTATGTTTCCGGGTCTTGCTTGATGCTCTGGGCGTCGATGAGTACCGCCGCGTGGATGCGTGGCATGATCTCGGGAAGTATCCACTCGGGCCACTTTTCCCACTCCGAGAACTCAAGCTCGCGGTTCTCGCAATCGGCATCATTTTTTGAGGCGCTTCGATGCCCACACTCTCAGGAGAATCGCTGCGGCCTTGCTCTGAGGCCACAGGTCGCGCGGCGGGCTACGGCAACGAAATTCTGCACGGCGCGCGAGGCGTCATGGCGGCGATACGCCAGGCAGATTTCGGCCTGTGGCGCGTCCCCGGCGATCGGCCGATAGCAGACCTCATCGGGCAAAATTCGGGCGGTGGAGTGCGGCACCACCGATACGCCAAAGCCGGCCGCGACCAGCGGGATAACGGACACGATTTGTGGCGCCTCCTGGCCGAGCGTCGGATTGAATCCGGTTCGACGGCAGGTGGCTATTACCGAATCGTAGTTGCCGGGATTGAGCGCGCGGGGATACATGACGAAGACTTCCTTCGCCAAGGCAGCCAATGACACCGAACCCAGGCTGCACAATCGATGCCCCCTTGGCAGGATGACCACGGAGTCCTCGTTGACCAGAGGCTCGATCGCCAGACCATCGGCACTGTCGATCGGCGGGCGGATCAGGGCAATGTCGACCTGGCCGGCATGCAGCCGTGCGACAAGCAGGGATGTGTTGCTGTCGTGCGGCGCAAGCACAATGTCCGGATAGCTCATGCGATATTTCCGGATGATTGCGGGAATGAGTGGATGGAAATAGGTCGCCCCCGCGGAGCCAACCACGAGTTGTCCGGTTTCGCCGCGGGCGCGGCGCCTTACGCCGGTCTCCGCGGTCTCGACCTGCTTGAGAATGACGCGCGCTTCCTCAAGCATTAGTTTGCCGGCGTCGGTCAGCTCGACGCTGCGGGTGCGGCGATAAAACAGAGGCGTGCCGAGTTCCTTTTCCAGCTGCCGGATCTGCAGGCTCAGTGGCGGCTGGCTTATGCCGAGCCGCTCGGCTGCGCGGGTAAAATTCAGTTCCTCCGCGACCGCAACAAAATAGCGAAGGTGGCGCAGTTCCATCGGCGGCACGTCCGAACGGAGGAAATCGCAGGAAACCCGAAATCACCTTTTCTATCGGCCCGTTATCGCTGACTTATATCCCGCAACTATCGAAGACACCATAGGCCGGTATTGGACAGGACAGCAATTCTGACCTTTAACCGCTGTCGGGGGCTGACACACCAATAGCGCACGGGAACGCCCGTAACGATGTCAGACTCGCAGCTTTCCGTGGAGGACCTTCTTCAGCAGCCGACCCGCTGGGATCGATTGATCGCGGCTGATCTTTCGGCTGAGATCGAGACGCTGCTGTCGGAAAGGATCGACACGATTCCCGAGATGCGGCGATTCCTGGCAATCAAGGGTTATCGGCAACTGCATCAAAGGCTCAAAGCCGCAGCCGAAGGTAAATGCGGTGAGGAGGCCCTGCGTGCGGTGGCCTTCGCCATGCGGACGTACGCCCATGATCGCCCTGGTCTGTCGGCTGCGACATTCAGAAATCCGATCGTGGATCATCCGGAATGGCGCCGCGAAAGCGAGTCGCTGGGAGGCTTCGTCCTCGGCGTCCTCGCCGGCGTCGGGCTGACAGGCGATCCGGCGATCCATGCGCTCAGGATCTTGCGGGCGATCGTTCGCGGCTTCGTCCTGCACGAGATGGCCTCCTCTTTCATGGAACCGCTCGAGTACGATGAGAGCTACGGCATGGCGGTGGAAGTCTACATACGAGGATTGAGCGCGTTGCAGGCGGCAACAATCGATGCGCCGCTGCCTTGAAAACAACCGCGCCCCTGATGTCTGAGGAATCTTCCATGCATTCGCCTGCCCGGTCTGCGAATGGATTGTTAGCCTCGCTCCGTGACGAGGATTTTGAAGCGCTCCGCCCGCATCTCAAGACTGCCGAGCTTCCGCAAGACCGCACGCTGATAGAGCCTGGCGAAACGGTCAAGCACGTCTACCTTCCCCACGCCGGCGTGGTCTCGCTCGTGGTCGTGCTCGAAACCGGAGAGCGGGTCGAAGTCGCCATGGTCGGCCGCGACAGCGTCCTCGGCGTCCCGGCCGCGCTCGGCGTGCCGGTCGCGACGACCAATGCCGTGGTCCTGCTACCCGGCGCCGCGTCCGTGATTGATGCTGACCGGCTTCGCGCAGCGGCCGAGCAAAGCGCAACTCTGCGCACAACCCTGGTCCGCCATGGACAGGCGCACTTTATTCAGGCGCAGCAAACGGCGGCCTGCAACGTATCGCACGCAGTGGAGGCGCGGCTGGCGCGTTGGTTGTTGCGCGTGCGCGACTTGGCAGGTGGCGACCAGTTCACGTTGACGCAGAAATTGATGGCGCAGATGATCGGTGCCCGCCGGAATAGCGTGTCCATGGTCGCTCACATGCTGCAGCAGGCAAACTACATCCGCTACAGTCGCGGTCGGGTCGAGATCCTCGATCCGGACGGTCTCGTTGCAATAGCCTGCGAATGCTATGCGGCTGTCAAGGCTCAGGATGAGAGATTGCGGCTCTCGATTTAGAGTTTCCCGGGCGATACCTGAAGTACGGAGCGCAGAGCCGGGCAAATTGTCTTCGGACCTAAATCGCTCAATGAAATGCCGCAGCGACTTAGTTCGGGCGTTGCGAAACAGGCCTTATCCTGAACAAGGCCTTTTTTGATTCGTCCAACAGGTTCAATTGGCCGGTTGTGGTTTTGCTTGAGCTTTCGAGCAACCTGCAAGCTTCGCTTACGGCCTTCGCCATTGCGTGCCTGCCGCTCCTGATCCTCAAAGCCGGTACGGTGCGCGGACGCCTGGATCGTCGTTCGGGAAATCCCTGGTGTTGCGCGTCACCAGAAGCATGGCGTGGGCCTGTGCCGTGGCCCAGATCACCGCATCGGGCAGTTTGATCCGATGACCGCGGCGGAGGCCGACGGCGCGCTCGGCAATCTGTCGGTCGACGGCGATGACCTCAAAACTGTTCAGAAAGTTGCGCGTTGGAGCTTCGAGATCGCCACCGGCTCCGACCATCACCTCCATCCAGGTGATGATGCTGATCGCCTTTTCCGTATAGCGTTGCAGTTCGCTGCGCGCCTTGGGTACCGCATTGAGGTAGTCGACCAGAATGTTGGTATCGAACAGCGCCTTCACCATTCGTTGCGCACCTTCTCCTGGTAGGCCAATCCGTCGATCTTGTGCCTGCCCCAAAGTCCGAACGCGTCGCCTTGGTGCTGGCTGCGGCGCCTGGCGAGAAAGTCATCGATCGCCTCCCGGATCAGTGCGGCACGAGAGCGCTTCTCCTGCTTCGATAATTGGTCCAGCTCCTGGAGCTGGCTATCGCCGACGTCGACCAGGGTTCGCATGGCTTTCACCTTTGATATATGATATCATTGCTATATATCATTTTCGGACTTCGATGCCAAGCCCGATGGGCACGCGCAGAACAAGCCGGGGGCTCAGAACACCCACTCGGCCGCTCACTTGAGCAACTCGTCGAGCGCGGGATGTTCAGGCTCCATCTTGGCCCGTTCGACGGCCTCGATCACCACCTCCATCGCACCGGCGTGCAACCCGGGCGACCGCCACCATAGCTGTTGTACGCAGCCGAGTTCACGTTAAGATTGTCCGATTCTTCGGAAGGTCGATTTCCTTGTTGAAGCAAGCGTGGGAACGGCAGCGATTGCTCCGGGTCATTGTTCAATTCGAGGCCACCATATCCTGAAGCGCAGAGCAGAAAAATGTCGTCGCTTCGCGTAGATGCATTTCGTGAGCGAAACCTGGCAAGCGCGCGTCGCGAAGCTCTTGAAGCAGAGAAGGCTGTTATCCGCACCGCCGAGCTGATAAAGGCGTCCAACGAGGACATTGCCCGAAGCCGAATTGAGCTGTTCTCCTTTTTGGGCCTACTCATCTTCATCGCGGTGACCACGTCTAACATCACAGACAGGGTCTTACTGGTTGGGTCACGCACGAAATTTCCATTGCTGGACGTGACAATCGGCATTGACCAGTTTTTGCTGGTTTCCCCGTTTGTCATTCTGGGAGTGCATTTCGCGCTGCTGCTTAAATTCGATCAACTTCGCAACAAGTGCAGGGAAATCGACCGACAGCTGAATGAATTGGCTCACGCGGGGCAGGCCCATGCCGCGCGCGATCTCTCATTGCTTGTGGGTACCAATTTTCTTGCTCAATGGATCGTTGGGTTGGGCCGTGACAGATTTTATCGACGATTGAATTTCGCCGTCTACATGCTTGCTGTGGCCATCGCACCGGTAATCGTCCTCGTTCTTATAACCGTGCGGACGCTGCCGCTTCATCAAGAGCCGTGGACCATGGTCCAAAACGGCCTCTTGTGCAGTGATCTTTGGTTGCTTGTCTATTTTCACGCCGGCCGCAGACATCCGAAAACGCGCGCGTCCGTATCTGCCGCCTTGTTCCTGATATTCGCGAATCTCTTGTTTTGTGTCCCGGATAGTTGTTTTGACCGCTCCGGGATAGCACTTTGGCCAGCTCCAGCTCCGTTTGGACGAGGCGCTGCTTCCGGTCGCCTGGCGTTTTTCCCGACCGCGTTCTTTCTCGAGAATGGGGTGGATGAGGCGACGCAACGTCCGATGCTGTCGGGCTCGCGGAATCTGATCGTGCGAGACGATCGAACACTGCTGCCGGGATCGAAGGCAGGAGCGACTGCCGATCAAGCCGATCGTTCCAGCGTTTCGTCCGATGTAGCCGGGAATGACGGACCCACCATCAGCTTGCGGGGACGCGATCTTCGCTATGCGATCTTCGACAGGTCGGACCTGCACGGAGCCGACTTCGCCCTCGCCGATCTCGCCGGCGCCAGCTTCAGGGGCACGAACCTTCAACGATCGAAATTTGGTTGCGTCTGGCAGGATCCCTCGCCATTGCGGTTTCTCTGGGCGAAATTATCCCGCTCGCAATCATTCCCCGAGCAGTTCTGCACGGAGCTTGATCGTGCCAACCTCTCTGGAGCCGACCTCGGAGGCGCAGAGTTCCGCACGCCCGGATCGCGGATGCCCTCGCTCAAGGGCGTGAAATTTGCCGGCGCCCGTCTCGATCTACTCGATCTTTCGGATGCCGATCTGGGGCTGGCCGATCTGACCGGGGCGAGCCTGGTAGGAGCAAATCTGGCAAATGCCACGCTGGCCGGGGCGTCGTTGGCCGGCGCAGACCTGACGGCGGCTGATCTGTCGCTTGCTGATCTTGGACTCGCAGCCCTGAACGATGCAGTCCTGAACGGTGCCGACCTGATCGGCGCGCGCCTTGTTGCCGCTGAGATGTCGAGCGCGTCGCTCGTTGCCGCCGATCTCTCTGGGGCGATTCTCACGGGGACGAGACTAAAAGGGGCGCATCTGTGGTTGACGAGCCCGCCTCAGAAGAAAGATCTCGCCTGGGCGGATTTGTCCGTCGCCGACCTGAAGGAGCCGAGTGGAGAAGAAATTGGCAAAATGAAAAAACGCCTGGAGCTGATTGGTGCGGTTATTACCTCAGCGGTAGAGCCGGTCAACCGTTTGAGGGCTTTTGTCCAGGGCGATACTCCGGACGAGAAACTCCAACGGAGCAACGAAATCTGGTCCGAGTGGGCTCCGGCTCTCTCCCGTTCAGCGGGTGATCTGGATTACCGGAAGGCGCTTGTTCAGATTCTTTCGGATGCCGCATGCAGCGACAGGGCCTACAGTGAGGCAATCCTCGGCTGGGAAAAAGATTTCTATGATAGCGACTACTACGAAACTGTCTCCGGTGATCGCATCGCCCTTCCTGGGGCCCCCGTTGATCCCGCGATTGGTAAGCTCAAGGACGCCTGTTGCGGCGAGGACTTCGATTTAGGTTGGGCTTATGTCATACCGACCCCAGTGAGCCCCGTGCCAGATTGGTTTGACCTCAAGCCGCTTGCGGAGGCAATCAAGGCAGGCAAGTGCTCGGCATCGAAAACCTTGCCGGTTGATTTCGTGTCTAGCCTCGAAAGATTCATGGCTGAGGCGGCGGAACGAAAGGCCCGGGGTGCAAGCCTGGGACGAAAGTATAAATAGTGAATCTCCTTGCAGCCGGCGTACTTGAGAAGTTCGTCGAAGGCGGCGTGTCCGGGGTCCATCTCGGCCCGCTCAACGGCGTCG
>CAVXYQ010000008.1:0-136680 GCA_963765855.1 uncultured Alphaproteobacteria bacterium
ACAAAATGCGAAATACTCGCGGGAGGCAAATAACTTCAGCTGCTATCCGAACAACGGACATTCGCCGGGTCGTCGCGAGGCGTATTCGCCCGCGGCAGGCTTGCCCGGCGAGCGCGATCTTGTTTCTGCAACGATAAACTCTCGAAAGCGCTTACGTCGGCATGCCCTGCGCGCTTCCGGGGAGCAGCTTCCGTCCCCTCTTCCCTGAAAGAGCCTTTGACCGACGCCGGCACCGTGTCCGGCGCATAGCCCTGAGACGCCGCCCGGGGGCGTTGGAGAATGGTTAGACCCTCTTTGGCTATCTTTCCCAGTCCGCGGGCCAGGGATGCGTCCAGAGACCCGAGGCAGGCTAGCCCGTGAATAGCAGTCAAGCAGCGGGACCAAATTCCCGCCCGTTAACTGCAAAGCAAACCTGCTATCTTTGCATCAGGTTTTCATTTTCATTGGTACAGAGCAGTGGTACAAACGACGCCATAAGAGCGGTGCAAAAGCCCATATTTATCAGCGTTTTTGAGCAGTGGGTTCGAATCCCTCCCTCTCCGCCACCCCCTCGAATGTCCGGCCCGGACGGATAGGTAACACCACGTACCCCGGGACAGCGGTGACAACCTCGTGCCGAACCGCCCGGTGTGCAACAGCCCATTGAAACTTCGTGCGACACCTCGATTGTAGCGGCCGAGCACCGCACAACCCGCGCTTGATGCAGCTCAATTGCCCTGGGCCTGCCTGAGATAGCAATTGCTTCTGGCCCGCGGGAGCTGAGCGGATTGGTCGAGCATCACGCCGAGGTTTTGACGGGAGGCGTCTGGCAGCAGCGGGTCCCGGGCTGGCGCGACCTTGTTGCCACGCTGCTGGTGCTCGGGGTGGTGATCCTGCTCGGCATCGGCGCGCGCCAGATGGTCGGACCGTTCGTTGCCGAGCACCAGCAGGCGATCTCGCTGTCGCCGGCGGCCCTGCCCTCCTACGTGCTGCGCACCGTGATGCGGATGCTGGCGGCGCTGGTGGCGTCGCTGATCTTCACCTTCACCTACGCCACGCTGGCGGCCAAGAGCCGCCGCGCCGAAATGGTCCTGATCCCGCTGCTGGACGTGCTGCAATCGGTGCCGATCCTCGGCTACCTCTCCTTCACCGTGGTGTTCTTCGTCTCGCTGTTTCCTGGAAATGCCCTGGGACCGGAGCTGGCCGCGATCTTCGCGATCTTCACCAGCCAGGCCTGGAACATGGCGTTCAGCTTCTACCAGTCGCTCCGGACGATCCCCGGCGATCTCGACGAGGCGAGCCGCAGCTTCCGCGCCTCTCCATGGCAGCGCTTCTGGCGCCTGGAGGTGCCGTTCGCCATGCCGGGCCTGATCTGGAACATGATGATGTCGATGTCGGGAGGCTGGTTCTTCGTGGTGGCGGCCGAAGCCATCTCGGTCGGCGATGTCCAGATCGCGCTTCCCGGTGTCGGCTCCTACGTGGCGCGGGCGATCGCGCAGCGCGATCTCGCGGCGGTCGGCTGGGCGATCGCGGCGATGACGGTTGCGATCATGATCTACGACCAGATGCTGTTCCGCCCGATGGTGGCCTGGGCCGACAAATTCCGCGCCGAGCAGACCGCAGCCCAGATCGTGCCGAGGAGCGTGGTGCTCGCGCTGTTTCGCCGATCAAGCCTGGCCGGCCATGTCAGCGGACCGATCGGGGAGGAACTGCACCGGATCGCCCGCGCTCCGCTGGTCATTCCATGGCGCCTTCCTTTGGCAAACAGCTGGTCGCCGCCGCGGCGCCTGGTCGATGCCGCCTGGTACGGCCTGCTCACGGCCGCCGCCGCCTATGTCGGGTGGGAGCTCGCGCAATATGCCAGATCGGCCCTCGCCTGGGACGATCTCAAAGTGGCCGCAGGCAACGGCCTGCTGACGTTTTTTCGTGTCGCGATCCTGATCGTGCTGGCGTCGCTGATCTGGGTTCCGATCGGTGTCGCCGTCGGCCTGCGGCCAAAGCTGACCGAGCGGATCCAGCCGATCGCGCAGTTTCTGGCGGCCTTTCCCGCCAACCTGCTGTTCCCCGTGGCGGTGTTCCTGATCCTGCGTTTCGAGCTGTCGCCCAGGATCTGGCTTACCCCGCTGATGATCCTGGGCACCCAGTGGTACATCCTCTTCAATGTCATTGCCGGCGCCAGCGCGTTCCCGACCGATCTGCGCGAAGCCGCGGCGAGCTTTCGCGTGAGGCCCTGGCGCTGGTGGCGCAAGGTGATGCTGCCGGGGATTTTCCCCTATTATGTCACTGGGGCGATCACCGCATCCGGCGGCGCCTGGAATGCCAGCATCGTCTCGGAAGCCGTCAGCTGGGGATCGACCAGGCTGAACGCTTCGGGGCTCGGCGCCTATATCGCGCAAATGACCGAGGCCGGCGATTATCCGAGAATTGCGCTCGGGATCGCCACCATGTCGATCCTCGTCATCGCCACCAACCGGCTGCTGTGGCGGCCACTTTACCTGCTCGCCGAGCGGCGGACACGGCTGGATTGAGGGACAGCATGGCCGCCCGGACCGAGCCCAGGATCATCGAGCTTCGCCATGTGTGCAAGGCCTTCGCCAAGCCGTCCGGCGAGCCGCTGCCGGTGCTCAAGGACATCGACATCGCCATCACCAGGGGCGAGATACTCGGACTGCTCGGCCGCTCCGGTTCCGGAAAGTCCACCTTGCTGCGAATCGCCGGCGGCCTGATCCAGCCGACGTCAGGGGAAGTGCTTTACCGCGAGGCGCCGCTCGGCGGCCCCGCGGAAGGCATCGCCATCGTGTTCCAGACTTTTGCCCTCTATCCCTGGCTGACGGTGCTGGAAAACGTCGAACTCGGTCTCGATGCGCTCGGACTGCCGGTGGCGGAGGCGCGCCGGCGCGCGATGGCGTCGATTGACCTGATCGGCCTTGATGGCTTTCAGTCGGCCTACCCGCGCGAGCTCTCGGGCGGCATGCGTCAGCGGGTCGGCTTCGCCAGGGCGATCGTCAGCGATCCCACGCTGTTGCTGATGGACGAGCCGTTTTCGGCGCTCGACGTCCTGACCGCCGAGACCTTGCGGACCGATTTCCTCGATCTGTGGATCGAACAGAAGCTGCCGACCAAGGCGGTGCTGATGGTAACCCACAACATCGAGGAGGCCGTGCTGATGTGCGACCGGATTCTCGTGCTCGGCTCGAACCCGGGGCACATCGCAGCCGAGATTCCGGTGTCGCTGCCGCAGCCGCGCAATCGCCTGGACGCGTCGTTTCATGCCATTGTCGACGAGATCTATGCGATTCTCACCTCGCGCATGGCCGAGGCGATCGGCGAACGGAAGCAGGTCCACGGCGGCATGGGGCAGCTTCTGATGCCGGTCTCGGTCAACCGGGTCGGCGGCTTCGCCGAAACCCTGGCGATGCCGCCCTACGCGGGGCATGCGGAGCTTGGCAAGATTGCCGGTCCGCTCGCCCTGGAAATCAACGATCTGCTGCCGATAGCGGCCGCACTGCACATCCTCGAGTTTGCCGAGCTCGAGGGCGGCGCCATCAAGCTGACCGCCGCCGGCCATCTGTTCGCCCAGAGCGGCACCGAGGAGCGCAAGCGGCTGTTCCGGGAGCATCTCATCCGCTTCGTGCCGCTCGCGGCCCACATCCGCCAGGTGCTCGACGAGCGCGAAGGTCACCGGGCGCCGCGCGAAAGGTTCGAGTTCGAGCTCGAGGATCATCTGAACCGGAACGACGCCGACAGCACCCTGCGAGCCATCATCGGCTGGGGGCGCTACGCCGAACTGTTCAGCTATGACGACCGGACGCGGACCTTCGGGCTCGATCTCTCCGGGCAGTGACGGGCCCCGTTGGCTCGGGGATGTTGCGTGTTCACCTGCCCCCAAAACGGTGCTGCATCTGCCCGGATTGATCTGGCGCAACGCCGCCGCGTATCCGTTCCGCAAGATCAAAACCGAAACAAGGGAGAACGGGAGGGTTGCATGTCGATCGACCGCGGCGCCGCATTCTTTGTTGGAGCCTGCCTTCTGATCGCGGCCATTGCGACTTCGGCGATCGCCCAAAGCAAACATACCAGAGCGCGGCAACGCGCGACGTGCGTCAGTTGATGCTGCTGATGGACAAGGACGGGAGCGGCACCGTCTCGAAGCAAGAATTCATGGACTTCATGTCGCAAACCTTTGATCGCCTTGATGTCGATCACAGCCGCCAGCTGGAGCGCGACGAGTTGCGCCGCTTGACGAGGCCGGACTGGATGACGGGGCCGCCTGCGGCACCCGGCCCTGCGCATTGACAGGTTCAGCAGCCTCGGTCGCGGCCCGCTGGCTCTGTGGCCGTTCAATTGGAGTTGGCCCGGATGCGTGCCGGCGCGTTGCGGCAGCAACGCCACGCAGCCGATGATGATGGTGGCAGGCAGCGCAGCTAGGGACAGGCGCCCGGAGGTGCAATGGTTGACAAGCATCGGATCGGTGATAATTTATAAACAGGTGACGCTCCGTCACGGATGCCATGCTGAGCCAAAAAAACTTGGCGTGGTATTGCCGGGCCAAAAAATCCCGGTGTCATGAGACATGTCGATGTCTGCATCGCACCGAGATCGTGTTCAATTGACCCGATGAACTCCCTGCCTGTTGACGCCGTCTTCGTCTCATCTCCTGTCAACTTCGTTGCGAGGAATGATGACGCTCAAGCTGTCCGTAGTCGTAGGTAACCCGAAGCCGAAGTCGCGCACGCTCAAGGTCGCCGAAACCCTGGCCGAGAAGCTCCTCGGTCCCGCACGGCAAGATGTTGAAGTGATCGATCTCGCGGACTATCGCGACGAAATCCTGGCTTGGCCGAGTGAAAGGATGGAAGCGCTGAACGCGCGTGTCGCAGCCAGCGATATCGTCATTTTCGCCTCTCCCACATACAAGGCGACCTATTCCGGCCTCCTGAAAGTGTTCCTGGATCGTTATCCTGCCAATGGCCTTTGCGGAGTGACGGCCATACCGCTCCTCACCGGTGCCGACCAGGCACATGCGATGGGTCCGACGGTGAACCTCGCTCCGCTGCTGGCAGAGCTTGGCGCAGTGGTGCCAGGGCGAGGCTTCTATTTCGTCATCAGCCAGATGGACCGTCTCGACGAAATCGTTCAGGCCGCCGCCGACCGGTATATTTCGGCCTTTCAGCGCATGGGCAGGATTGCCGCTGCATTGCCGGACGCGGGCAGCAGGCCAGCATAGAGGGAATTGGACGGGATGAACGGTAACTCTCCGATGCCACAACGACAACGCCGCAGCCCAACGAGAAACACGGCACCAGACCCGAGAACATTTCGCGATGCTCTCGGACTTTACGCATCGGGCATCACCGTGATCGCCGGGCATGATGGCGACGCGCCTTTGGGCTTCACGTGCCAGTCATTCTACAGCGTCTCCACAGATCCTCCGTTGATTTCCTTCAGCGTCATGTTGACATCGTCGACCTACCCCCGAATCCGAGAGACGGGGAAGTTCTCGGTCAACGTCTTATCCAGGGCGCAGCAATCGATCTCCAACCAGTTCGCCGGGAGGGGCGCGGACAAGTGGGCCGGCGTCGCGTGGAAAATGTCGGACGGTCAAAATCCCATTATCGACGGCACGCTCACGTGGTTGGACTGCCAGATTGTCGCCGAACATGAGGCGGGCGACCACACCATCGTCATCGGCCGGGTTCTGGCGATAGGTCCCAATGACCGTCAGGTTGACGAACCCCTTTTATATTTCAAGGGGAGCTACAGGCACCTGAATGATTTGGGCGGGTCAACAGGTTGAGATGTTTCATTCAGCATTTGCCGATGCATTCTTGTCAAACGAGTTCTCGAGCACCCGGAAGCGTTCGCGGTGTATCTGCAGGCTGGTGCACGAGAGATGGATGGCGCTGCAGATGATCTCGATCGTCACGTAAAGGCTTTCACGAGGAGGTGCGTTTATTCCTTCCGCTCACCTCGTCTGGCTCGAGAAGATTTTGAGATCGCTTGGCGGGGGGGCGTCCGCCGGGTATCGCCGGGCTCTGGTCGACCGAACGGTCAGGTTTTCGGCTTGTTGCCGGCGTCGAGATCGAGTTCGCGGGCAAAATCCCCATACACCCATTCCGTCAGGATTTCGATGGCTTCGAGCAACCCGGCCCGTTGCGGCTTGTTCAGCGGCCGGAGCAGATGGGCTTCCAGTTTCTGCCCGATCGCGGCAGCCAGGCGGCGTCGCTCGCGGCCAGCCTCGGTCGTCCGCAAATGGAATACGCGCGCGTCAGCCGTACTGTTTTCCCGCTCGACCAGGCCTTCGCGAAGCAACCCGTTCAGCAGTCGCGACGCGAGGCTGCGCTCGAACTTCGTCTCCTCGGTCAGGTCGCTGAAAGTGATGCCGGGATTGTCGTCGATGAGCCGAAGGATGCGCAACTCGCGAACCGCCAGCCCGCAGCGCGCCGCATAGACCTCGTTCGCCATCCGGATCGCCCCGGTGCTCAGCACGTCGAGGCGATAGGTGAGATAGCGCTCCGGTCCGGCCTTGGGCTTGTTCAACATAGGTCTCCCAGATGTTTTGAATTGATACTGTTGCAAACTGAGAATATCGATGGTTAGATATCTATAGTGCCTGGAGAAGGCGGGGCAAACCCCGCGACCGAGGCATCCTATAAGCGGGTCATGATGACAGCCCTCAACGATTTTCGACAAGGCTTCGCTCCCATGATCGAGTGGCGCCGCGACTTCCACCGCAACCCAGAGCTAGGCTTCGAAGAGCACCGGACGGCTGCCCGCATTGCCGAACTGCTGGAGGGGTGGGGTCTGTCGGTCCGGTCGGGCGTGGGCGGGACGGGTGTGGTCGCGACGCTCGCAGGCCCCGGGGCGCGAATGATCGGCTTCCGGGCCGAGATGGACGCGCTGCCCATGGCGGAGAAGACGAACCTGCCTCATCGCTCGCTTCGGGAAGGCGTCTTCCATGGATGTGGACACGACGGTCATGCCGCGACGCTGCTTGGGGCCGCAAGCTATCTGGCGCAACGTCGCGAGCTCGACGGAACCGTGCACTTCATCTTCCAGCCAGCCGAGGAGACGTTGAAGGGCAGCCTCGCCATGCTCGACGACGGGCTGCTGACGGCGGCGCCGATGGACGAAGTCTATGCCTTGCATAACATGCCTCAGCGCATTCCCGGCTCGGTCGGCGTCAGATCCGGCGCCATCCTGTCCGGTGCCGACAGCCTCAGGATCATCGTTCGCGGCGTCGGGGCCCACGGCGCTCAGCCGCATAATGGAATCGACCCGATCGTGATAGCGGCGGAACTGATCGGTCTGTTGCAGACCACGATCAGTCGCGCGCTGGACCCGCTCGACGCCGGGGTCGTCACCATCGGCGCGATCCAGGGCGGAACGGCGGCGAATATCATCCCCGACGAGGTGGTATTGACGGGAACCATCCGCTCCATGAGCAAGCAGGGACGGGTGCTGCTCAAGCGGCGGGTGGCCGAGCTTTGTGCCGGGCTGGCGACCGCTTTCGGTACCCGCATCGAGTGCGAGATCTCGGCCGGCTGTCCACCGACGGTCAATCATGCCGAGCAGGTGGCGGTCGTCGAGGCCGCAGCGCGGCGCGTGGTCGGCGCGAAGCTGCTCGATGAGAACTGCGCGCCTCTGATGTCGTCCGAAGACTTCGCGTTCCTGCTCGAGCGTCGCCCAGGGGCAATCTTCTTCGTCGGTCAGGACGGTCACGGATGCCATCACCCTTCCTATGACTTCGATGAGGACGTCATGGCGATCGGCGCAGCAATGTTCGTCGAGATCGCGCGAGAACGGGTCGGTCGACGACGAGTGTAACTCGGATGAGCTTGGCGGCCAGGGCCATCCCAACAGGAGGACCGAATGATGTCAGACCAGCCTCTTACCGCCGACCGGATGGTGTCCGCCGCGCCCGTGTTGGGCTCGAGCCTGAGCCGAAGGCACGGAATCTTCGCCGTCACGATCGGGAACACGCTCGAATATTACGATTTCACGGTCTACACGTTCTTCGCGGTCATGATCGGCCGACAATTCTTCCCGGTCGACAATCCCTGGAGCAACCTTCTTCTTTCCGTGGCCACGTTCGGCGTCGGCTTCCTCACCCGACCGGTCGGGGCGATCTTCATCGGGGCGCTTGCGGACCGCTCGGGCCGCCGGGCGGCCCTCAATGTGAGCATCGTCCTGATGGCGCTCGGCACCGCCTTGATCGCCTTCACGCCGGGTTACGCCACGCTCGGCGTCGCTGCTCCGATTCTGCTCGTGGTCGGCCGCCTCGTTCAGGGTTTTGCGGCCGGAGGCGAGACCGGATCCGCGGCCAGCTACATGATCGAGGTCGCGCCGCCGGCCGAGCGGGGCTATTTCGGCAGCTGGACCAATGCCGGTCAGGGTCTCGCGCTCGTTCTTGCCGGCATCGTCGCCATCGGCCTCTCGGCCACGCTGCCGCAGGCAGACGTGGAGCGCTGGGGCTGGCGAGTTGCGTTCGCGGTCGGCCTCTTGATCGTCCCGGTCGGCATTTACGTGCGGCGGCACATCCCGGAGACGATCGAGAGTGCTTCAGTGCACGGCAGTACCGGCGCTGTCCTGAAGGAAATCGTCCGTTCCCAGCTTCGCACGGTGATCCTGGGCATTCTGACCATCCTGGGCGGGACCGTCTCCTATTTCGTATCCACCTACATGACGAGCTATGCGATCACGACCCTGCACCTGCCGACCAGTGCCGCCTTGCTGGTGCCCTTCGCAGCTGGCGTCAGCGTCGTCGTCCCGACCCTGCTCGGCGGCTGGCTGTCAGATCGGATCGGCCGCAAGCCCGTGCTGATCTGGCCGAGAATCCTGCTGATTCTCGTGGCCTATCCGGCCTTCCTCTATCTGACGGCGCAGCCGAGCGCGCTGTCCCTCATCCTGATGACATGCGTCATCATGGGGCTGCATTCCCTCAGCGGCGGCCTGATGCTGGTCCTGGTTCCGGAACTTCTGCCGCGTGCGGTGCGCACGACGGGCTTCGCCCTGATCTACGCGGTCGGCGTCTGCGTATTCGGTGGGTCCACGCAAGTCGTCCTGACCTGGCTCATCAAAATTACCGGAGACCCGCTTTCCCCGGCCTACTACCTCATGCTCGCCAATGCGATTTCGGTGGCGGCCATGTGCCTGCTTGAGGAGAGCAGGGGCCGCCCGCTGGACTAACATCGATCAGGACTCGCAAACCAAGGATTTTCCCCATGAAGGAAGTCACAAACCCGATGCGCGCGGACAACGGCTTCAAGCTCGGCGTGTTCGCCTATAGTTACGAAGGCGGCAACGCGATCACGACCGTTCCCGAGCGCTGGTCCTGTCGCTGGCCGGAGATTCGCGAGATGGCCCAGTTGGCGGATCGCCGCGGGCTCGATTTCCTTCTGCCGGCGGCGCGCTGGAGAGGAATTCCAGGAGCGGTCAACAACCGCCTGTGGTCGTTCGAGACCCTCACCCTCGCAGCCGCCACGGCGGCCGTCACCGACCGGATCGGGATATTCTCGACGGTGCATACCCCGATCATCCATCCGATCGTCGCCGCCAAGGCGATGGCCACCATCGATCACGTCAGCGGCGGTCGCGCCGGCGTGAATATCGTGTGCGGCTGGAACAAGGCCGATTTCCTCATGTTCGGGATTCCGGAATTGCCCCATGACGAGCGCTATGTGCAGGGCCAGGAATGGTTCGACATCTGGTCGCGCCTGCTGGCCGGATCGCCCGAGCCGTTCGACTATGACGGCAAGCATTTCCCCGAGCTGGAGGGTATCACCGGGATGCCCGGCTCGATGCAATCGCCGCGCCCCACGGTTTTCTCCGCCGCCTATTCGCCCGCGGGACGAGATTTCGCGATCAGAACGTCCGACTATCTGCTGACCGTCGTCGAAAGCACCGAGACGGGCCGCGCCGAGATTGCCGATCTCGTCAATCGCTCCGCCAAGGCCGGCCGCGAGAAGCCTCCCGGATGCATCGCGGTCGCCTATGTGGTTTGCCGCGAAACCCGCAAGGAAGCCGAAGCTTTCCACCAATACTACGCCGTCGATAACGCCGACCACGCGGGCGTCGACTATTACATCGCCACCAGGAAAGGGCAGGCCGCGCTTCCCGAGGCGCTGTACAACGAGCTGCGGGCCCGGATGGCCGCCGGCAATGGCGGCTATCCGCTGGTGGGAAGTCCCGAAGACGTGGCCAACGGGATCAAGGATCTCGATCGCGCCGGATTCCAGGGGGCGGCGCTGATCTTCCTCAATTTCGGTGACGAGCTCGGCTTCTTTGCAGATCGGGTTCTTCCGCTGCTGGAAAAGGCCGGGGTGAGGTCGGCGCCGGTTGGTGCACGGTCTCCATCATAGGCCTCGGCGGTCTGCGGTGATGGGCATCGCCCACGCTTCGCACCTGCAGCTTCGGCACCGGAGCGTGCGTCCCGGGCGGCGGGGCGAGGGAGCCGAGCGGGCATGGCGCGCTCCAATATCGCCGACCCAGAGCCGGCAGGTGGTTCGGCGGCATCACCTCGTCGTTTGCCGATTGCTCGCCTAGACCGGTCGCCCGCCGGGCCTGCCCGGATGCGTGCCGGCGCGTTGCGGCAGCAACGCCACGCAGCCGATGATGATGGCGGCGAGGATTGCCGACGCAGAAAAGCGGCCGAAGGCGAGGCCGCCGTCGGCCAGCGGCTTGTCGAGGAGATCCCCGAGCGTGGCGCCCAGCGGACGGGTCAGGATGAAGGCGGCCCAGAACAGCATTGTCCGCGAGATGCCGGTGTAGAAATAGGCTGCCGCCACCAGCACAAGGCCGGCGGCGAACACCAGCGCTCCGCCCTGGTAGCCGAGGCCATTGCTGTCGGCCATCCAGTCGCCCAGCGCGGTCCCGAGAGTCTGGGACAGCAGGATCGCCACCCAGTAAAACGTCTCGATGCCGGGCGTCGACACCGTGTTGACAGAGATCGATCCCGCCCACCAATGCCAGCTTGCCAGCGCGGCCATCAGCAGCACGAACAGCAATGCGGCGCCCCCGGGATAGCCGACGCCGAGCGACCGGTCGGCGAAGTCGGCCATGGTGGTGCCGGCCGTCGTGGTGGCGATCACCACCAGCCAATAGAGAAACCGATGAAACTGCCTCGCAGCAATCTGCGCGGCGACTGCGACTACGAAGATGCCGATGAAGATCAGGCTGGAGACGGCGTAGCCGAGATCCATCGACATTGAAACGGCGTCGCCGCCGGTCTCGCCGAGCGTCGTTGCCAGGATCTTGATGATCCAGAACACCAGCGTGACTTCCGGAACCTTGCTTCGCTCGATAGCCTGATCCATGCAGTGATCCCTGCTGCCCGCGCCGTCGCTGCGGCGCCGCGCTGCCTTGCGCCTTCGCCCTGGACTTCGGTTGCCCGTCGAAGCCGATTGAGATTGTCGAAAGAGGCAAGCCGCGCCCCGGATTTTGCCGGACGGGTGGCGTCCTGACTTGTCAATTGTTGCCCAGGCTTCAGATCGGGGCGGAACTGTTTCACCAGACCGCCGGTTCCGGCTGAATGCCGGCGAAGTCCAGCCTCGGCGTCGGATGGCGACCTGAACGACATTTATCACCTGCTCCGCTATGTCCGGCACGGAATCGGAAATGCCGGCGCGACCGATCGCTATTCCTGGTACGCCTCGGTGCTGTTCACATTTTAGTCTGGCGCTGGCGCGCAGCAGAACGAGAAAGGGATCTGGATGAGTTTCGAATCCTGGCAGCTATGGGCCATCCTGTCCGCCGTATTCGCGGCACTCACGGCCATATTCGCCAAGATCGGCGTTCAAGACATCAATTCCGATCTTGCGACGTTCATTCGTACCGTCGTGGTCCTTTTCAGTTTCCTGCTGTTGCTGCTGGCCACGGGCCAGCTGGTACCATCGGGGCCGATTTCAGGCCGGACCTGGACATTCCTGATCCTGTCCGGCCTCGGCACCGGGGCGTCCTGGTTGTGCTATTTCCGCGCCCTGAAGCTCGGGCCGGCATCTCTGGTCGCACCGGTCGACAAGCTGAGCGTGGTGCTGGTGGCAATTTTTGGCGTGCTGGTGCTCGGCGAGCGGCCTTCGCCGGCCGGTTGGCTTGGAATCGCGATGATCGGCTGCGGCGCCGCGCTGATCGCATCCGGGAGCTGAGAAAGGGGCGCCTGAAGAGACCGGCGACCAAAGGCGAGCCGCTGCGAAAATAGAGCAAGTCCTGCACCGCAGCGACGCGGCGCAGGGGCTATGCTGGGACCATCATGAAGCCCAGCACCGAACGCGATTATCATCGACGGATCGCCCGGGTCATCGAGGCGATCCTGACCGACCCCGGGGCGCCCCATGGCGTGGAAAGCCTGGCGTCGGTCGCGCATCTGTCGCCGTTCCATTTTCATCGCATCTATCGCGCCCTCACCGGGGAGAGCATCGCGGAGACCGTTCAGCGGCTGCGCCTCGCCGAGGCGGCGTACCGGCTCACGGCGGCGACCGACTCGGTGACGTCGATCGCGCTCACCGTGGGTTACGATAGCCCGCAGGCTTTCGCCCGCGCGTTCCGCGGCTTTGCCGGGGTCAGCCCCAGCGAATTCCAGGCCCGGCAGCGCGATCTGGCGAACCCGAGCCCGGCGACGACCGCAACCGGGGTGCCGGGCGCCGGGATCGCCGGCACCGCGTGGCCGCTGGTCGAACTCGTGGAATTGGCGCCGATCGGCGCGCTCTGCCTTCGGCACCACGGGCCGATTGCGACCATCAGCCAGACCTTCCGCACGCTGTTGCGGATGCTGTCCACGGGCGGGGTGTCCGTGGCAATGCAAAGCAGGGTCGGCATCTGCTCCGGTGATCCGGAACAGGGGGATGGCTTCTGCTATCTTGCCGGGATGGTGCCGACGGTGCCGATCGCGCCGGTCGACGGCGTAGAAGCCGTGCGGATCGAAGGCGGACTTTATTCTGCCCATCGCCTTGTCGGGCCCGCTGCGCTGATTGCGCCGACCTTCCAGGTGCTGTTCGGGGGCTGGCTGCCGCAAAGCGGTTACGAGCCTGACGACCGGCCGGCGCTCGAGATCTATCGCGGTCCGCCGTCGTCCGCTGCAGGAAAACAGGGCGTCACCGATCTTTTGATTCCGATCAGGAAGCCATGAAGATGCTTCGCCGCAGCCTTGCGATTTTCCTTGTCATTCCCTGGATGGCTGCCGTCGTCGCCGCCGACGATGCCGCGCGCTATCATGTCGGAGAGACCGGACGCCTGTTTCACCCCGCTGTCGTCCGGCATTGGCGCGGTGCCGCGACAGAAGGACTCGTGACCAGGATCTGGTATCCGGTCGATGCCAGCGTGCCCGAGGCGGTGCACGACATCGGGCCGCCCGGTCATCCGATTGTTCGCGGCCACCCGGTGGCGATCGATGCTGCGCTGTCGCCGGCGCAGGCAAGATATCCGCTGCTGCTGCTGTCGCACGGCACCGGTGGCAGCGCGGACAGTCTGGACTGGCTGGGCGCGGGTCTTGCCGCGGCGGGCTATGTGGTGGCCGGGGCCAATCATCCCGGCAACACGGCGCTGGAGCCGCTGACCCGCGAGGGCTTCATGCTCTGGTGGGAAAGAGCCACCGATCTCAGCGAGGTGCTGGACGGCATGCTGGCCGATCCGGTGCTGGGCTCCCACATCGATCGCGAACGGATCGGCGCCGTCGGCTTCTCGCTCGGCGGCTATTCGGTGCTGGAACTGGCGGGGGCGCGGACCAATGTCCAGGCCTTCCGGGATTTCTGCAACTCGCCATCCGCCGACGCCATCTGCCATCCACCGGAGATGGACCGGCTCAAGGGGGCGACAGCAACGCCTGCAGCGCTTTCGCCGCAGACGACGGCTTCGCTGGCTCGCGCCGGCGCCTCCTACCGGGACCAGCGGATCAGAGCCAGCTTCGCGATCGCGCCGGCATTGGGCGAGGCCTTCGACGCGTCGTCCTTCGCCGACATCGAAATCCCGGTAGCGCTGTTGGCCGGCACCTCCGACAGCACCGCTCCGGTCGAAACCAATATCAGGCGGATCGCCGGTTTCCTGCCCAAAGCTGACGTCACCATGCTGCCGGGAGCCTCCCACTACACCTTTCTCGATACCTGTCTGCCGGACGCGGCCGATGTCCGCGCCGACCTTTGCAGGGACAACCCCGGGATCGACCGCGACGCGGTCCACGCCGAGACGATCGAACGCGCGCGGGCCTTCTTCGCGGCGACGCTGCCGGCCAGAGAATGATCGCGTGGCAAGGGCGTCAATGCCACTGCCCCGCATCGATCATCCGCCATCGCCAGCGGCCACAGCGCCGCCGCCGGCTGGAACTCGAGGCCGATCCGTAGTTTTACCGGCCCGACCCATCGCACCGGCATCGCGATTTTAAGTTCACCCTTACCAAGGTTGTTTACGGCCAATTCTCACCTTGCCGGCTAGCCTTGCCGGATGATCGAAGCCGCTTCCCGATGACAGCGCTGCATCACCTCCGGCGCTGGCTCAGCATCGGCGAGGCCAGAACGGCGGCGGGTCGTTCGCTGCTCATCGAGCAGTTCCGTATCCTGACCAGTCAGGTTCCCATTCTCTACGGGGTCCTGGTCATCGACAGCATCAGCATCGCCTATGTGCTGCCGCCGTCGCTGCCGGGGTGGCTCCGCTTCGGCGTCCTGGCCGGCCTGCTGCTCGTCAGCATGGTTCGGATGATCTATTGGGTAAAACTGCGCGCCTATGCGCCAAGTGCCGTACAGGTGCTCCGCCATCTGTCGAGGACCCGGATCCTGACGGCAGTGCTCAACGCCGGCTGCTCGATCTGGACGCTGGTGCTGTTCGAATATCTCGATCCGGATATGCGCGCGCCGGTGGCGCTGATGGTCTTCATGGGCTCGATCGGCGGCGCCTATTGCCTGGCGAGCTTTCCCAGCGCCGTCTGGGTGACGCTGCTGCTCACCGCGCTTCCGATTTCTCTGCGACTGATATTGACGGGCGAAGCGCTGTTGGTCTGTATCGGTCTCAATCTCTGCCTGCTGCTGCTGCTGCTGATCCGGATGCTGAAGACCAACTTCAGCGACCTGGTCAATCTGGTGGCCTCGCGGGAGAAGCTCGCCGCCGAAGGCGAGCGCGCGCGGAATGCCGAAACCACGGCGCTCACCGCCCAGGCCAAGGCCGCTGAGATCGCCGAACGCTTCGATACCGCGCTGAACAACATCTCGCAGGGTGTCAGCTTCTTCGATGGCGGGCAGCGGCTGATCGTGTGCAACCGCCGCTATCTCGACATGTACGATCTGCCGCCGGAGAGCGTAAGACCCGGCATGCTGCTGAACGCGATCCTCGATCTGCGGTTCGAGGTGGGAAGCTTTCCCGCCATGACCTCGCAGGAATATCTCGATTGGCGCGAACGGCTGGCCACCGACAGCGAACGGGGCAAGCATGCCGTGGTCGAATTGGCCAACGGCCGGGTCTTCCAGATCTGCTACCGGCCGATGCCGGATCGGGGCTGGGTCGCGACCCATGAGGATATCACCGAACGGCATCGCGTCGAGCGGGCGCTGACCGAAGCCAAGTCGAGTTCCGAGCGCGCCGAACTTGCCGCCCGGGCGGCGCATGCGACGCTGATCGATGCCCTGGACGTCGTGCCGGAAGGACTCGTGATCCTCGATGCCGAAGATCGTTATTTGCTGTGGAACCGGCGCTATGCCGAACTCTACGCCGAATGCCGGGATGCAATGGTCGTAGGTGCCGGTTTCGAGGAAGCAGTTCGGGTCGGCCTGGCGCGCGGACAATATCCGGACGCCAAGGGCCGGGAAGAACAATGGCTGCAGGAGCGCCTCGCCATGCATGCGCAGCCGCACAGCACCCACGAACAGCGATTGGCCGGGGACCGCTGGGTGCGAATCGAGGAACGCCGTTCCGCGGACGGCGGCAGCATCGGCATCCGCGTCGATATCACCGATCTGAAACGCAGCGAGGCCTCGTTCCGTCTGCTGTTCGAGGAAAATCCGTTGCCGATGTGGGTGGTCGATGTCGAGACGCTGGCGCTGCTGGCGGTCAATGGTGCGACCTGCCGCCATTATGGCTACAGCCGCGACCAGATGCTCGCGATGACGGCGGATCAAATGCGTATTCCGGAGGAGGCGCAAGCCCTGCACGGTGAGTTCCGGCGGCACAAGGGTGTGCAGACCGCGCGAAATACCCGCCGCCATATCACGGCCGAGGGCAGGGTGATCCATGTCGCGATCGAGGCGCGGCCGCTGCGCTACCAGGATCGGGATGCCTGCGTCGCCGTGGCCTTCGACATGACCGATCGCATCCGCGCCGAGCAGCGGATCCTGCACCTCGCCTGCCACGATGCGCTGACCGATCTGCCGAATCGCGCCGCACTGGATGACCATTTCGCGCAGGTTCTCGACGATGCCGGCCGCCGCGGCGGCAGCTTCGCGGTGCTGTGCCTGGATTTTGACCGCTTCAAGCAGATCAACGATCTGTTCGGGCATTCGATGGGCGACAAGGCGCTGCGCGAAGCCTCGCAGCGCCTTGGGGTGGCAGCCCAGGGCGCGTTTATCGCGCGGATCGGCGGCGATGAATTCGTCGCCATCACCCGACAGGATCCGCTGCCGTCGGGTGCCGAATTGCTGGCCAGCCGGTTGCGCGACGCGCTCGACAGCGACATCGAGATCGACGGCCACGCCTTTGACCTGGATCTCAGTATCGGGATAGCCGTTTACCCCCGCGACGGCGAGGATGCGAGGTCGCTGTTTGCCAATGCCGATGCGGCGCTCTATCGCGCCAAGCAGGACGGCCGTGGCTCGATTCGCTTCTTCACCGCAGCGATGGACCAGCAGCTGCGCGACCGCAGCGCGCTGGAGCGCGACCTGCGGTCGGCGGTCGCCAACGGCGAGCTGTTCCTGGAATACCAGCCGCAGCGGCACAGCGACGGCGAGGTCATCGGGTTCGAGGCGCTGCTGCGCTGGAACCACCCGCAACGCGGCGTCGTTCCGCCCGCGAAATTCATCCCGATTGCCGAGGAGAGCGACCTGATCGTCGAGATCGGAGAGTGGGTGATGCGCGAGGCCTGCCGCGAAGCGGCCTCATGGGCCGGCTCGCTGCAGGTTGCGGTCAATGTTTCGGCGATCCAATTCCGCAGAGGCGATCTGCAGCATCTGGTCCGAACCGCCCTGCAGGAAAGCGGGATTTCGCCGGCGCGGCTTGAGCTCGAGATTACCGAAGGGGTGCTGATCGAGAATGTCGGGCGAGCGACGGCGATGCTGAAAGCCCTCAAGACCCTCGGCATCCGCATTGCGCTGGACGATTTTGGCACCGGATATTCGTCGCTGTCCTACCTGCAATCGTTCCCGCTCGACCGGATCAAGATCGACCGGTCCTTCGTTGCCAGCCTCGGCCGTACCGACCGGTCGCTGGCGATCGTTCGCGCCGTCATCGGCCTTGCGCATGGACTGGCGCTGCCGGTGCTGGCCGAAGGCGTCGAGACCGGCGAACAACTGGCGACGCTGATCGCCGAGGGTTGCGACGAAATGCAGGGTTATCTGATCGGACGCCCCCGCCCGATCGGCGTCTATGCCGCCATCGTCGGCCGCCGCGGCACTGTCACCCAAGCCGGATAAAGGCGGAAGAGCGGCGCGTCTGAAGCATATTGTGGCCAGACGTTTCCTGTCATTGCTGCGGCTGCCCAGCCTCTTGATCGCGCGCCCGCGAGATGATTGTGTCCGCGCCAGCCAGCGCGCCGATCACCCCCCAATTGCCGTGAGGACAAGATCAATGTTTCGGAATCGGACGATCACCTGCGGGCTTCTGCAAGCCTTGCTCCTGACGACCATTCTCGCAGCTGCGCCGGCTTGCGCGCAGCAGAGCCTGTTCGAGGACGTCGCCGGTTCATGGTCCGGCGCCGGTTCGATGAAGACCAAGGATGGGCCGCGCGAGCGGGTCCGCTGCAAGGCCGATTATGTCGCCAAGAATGAGGGGCAGTCGGTAAAGCTCAATCTGCGCTGCGCCAGCGATGCCTACAAGATGGACCTGAGCGCCAATATCGATCAAAGCGGCAACAGCCTTTCGGGCAACTGGTTTGAAAGCCAGTATCGCCAGGGCGGCAAGATCTCGGGTCAAAACCTCAACGGCCTTATCGAGGCGAAGGCCGAAAGCGATACCATCACCGCGTTGCTGACGGTTCACACCAAGGGAAACCGCCAGTCGTTTGTCATGGAGTCGCCGGGAGCCTGGGTTTCACAGGTTTCGATCGACCTCGTCAAAGCTTCCCGATGAATTTGGCCGCCGCCGTCGAAGTCCGACCGGGCTTGCCTGTCTGGTTGAGCCGTCTTCACGCATCCATGTTGCGCAGGCGCTGGCGGTTGCGCAGCACGATTTGCCGGGCACCGGAAAACCCGAGCACGCCCTGACTTTGGAGCTGGGAAAGGGCTCTTGAAACCGTCTCGAGCGTCAGGCCCAGATAGTCCCCGATATCACGCCGGCACATCGGCAGCGCCATCATGCCGGCGACGGCAAGCCGACGATCCATCTCCAAAAGGAAATTCGCCACCCGTTCCATCGCGCTCTTGCGCCCGAGCAACAGCATGTGATCTTCCGCGTGGCGGAGATCGCCGGCCGTCATGCTCCACAGGCTGCGAGCCACCTGAACATCGGTCGCTGCCGCCTGCTCCAGGCTGCGACGCTTGACCAGCCGGACCGTGGTATCCTCGATCGCTTCGGCCGCCAGCCGGTGCGCAACGCTGGATTCCAGACCAAACACGTCGCCGGGCAGATGAAATGCCCCGATCTGGCGCCGGCCGTCGGAAAGCAGCTTGTAGGTCCGGACCGCGCCTTGAATGACCTGATAGACATATTCCGCCGGTTCGTCCTCGCCATAGATTTCCTCGTCCTTCCGGTAGGAAAACTCGGTGGCGACGAGACCGGCATAGCCGGTGAGCACTCCAAACTGATCGGCGGCAGGGACGACAACGGCGTGGGATTTGGCGCCGGTAATCGAGGGGATCAGTGCTTGGGTATGCATTTGCCATCTCCTGTGCAGCGGATGGCCGATTTTCTACGCGCCAGGATCCAGGCTGAAAATTTCGCTTGATCCCTTAAGGGGGTCTCCCTACGTACTTTACCGGAGGTGGTCCGCGGCGTGACGGCTACGACCTGCGCTCGATGGCGTTCCGGATCCGGGTCACCAGGTTTTCCTCCAGATGCGGCTTCAGCAAGACGTCGCGAACGCCGGCGGCGGCGGCCATGGCGGGGATGTTTTCATCGGGATGCCCGGTAACCAGGATGATCGGCGCGACGACGCCGCGATCCCGCAACTGATTCGCCAGATCGATGCCGTTCATGTTCGGCATCTTGTAGTCGATCACAAAGCAATCAGGTCCCTTCGCGGCACCAGCCTTCAGCAGCGCGGCACCGCTGCGGAACGTCTTGATCTCGAACCCGTCGGCCTCGAGCAGGAACCGCAGCGAACCGAGCACGCCCGGGTCGTCATCGACCACATAGACCGTAGATTTGGCAGGCGGCGACACCATCACGAAACGTGATCCATGGCTGGGTGACTGAAGGCTGCAGTATCCGGCATTTTGGCCAGGGCGGCTTGATTTGGCTCAATCTTTCAACACGCCGCCGCGAATCGCCAGCCGTACCAGTTCCGACAGGCTGGCGGCCTGCATCTTGGTCATGACGTTGGCCCGGTAGACTTCGATCGTGCGCGGGCTGATGTCGTATTCGCGCGCAATCAGCTTGTTCGACAGACCGGCGACCAGGCCATCCATGACCTGGCGCTCCCGTGGGCTGAGGGTTGCGATCCGCGCTGCGACGTCGAGCGCCGCCGCTTCGATCCTGGCGTCGGGCTCGGCCTGCCGGATCGCCGTTTCGATCATTCCGATCAGGCGGTCGTCTTCGAACGGCTTTTCCAGGAAGTCCACCGCGCCGAGCTTCATGGCCTCGACCGCGAGCGCAATATCGCCATGTCCGGTCATGATGATCACCGGAAACATGCAGCGGAGCAGCTTCAGGCGTTTCAGAAGCTCGATGCCGTCGATCCCGGGCATCCGGACGTCGGAGACGACGCATCCGAAGTGGAGGCCGGAAACCACCTCGATAAAACTCTCGGCGCTCGGAAAAAGCGCGACATCGAAGTTGGCGGAACCCAGCAGGAAGTTCAGCGAATCCCGCATCGCCTCGTCATCGTCGATGACGTAGACTTTTCTTCTATGCGGCATCGGTCAGACTCGCATCCGGTGCGGCGGGCAGCGAAAATCGAAACGTCGCGCCGCCCGCGGCATTGCTCTCGGCCCACATTCGCCCGCCATGGGCTTCGATGATCGAGCGGCTGATGGAGAGTCCCACCCCCATGCCGGTTTCCTTGGTCGTGAAAAAAGTCTGAAACAGGTTTGGCTTGACGTGATCGTGAAATCCGGAACCGGTGTCGGAAACCTCAACTTCGATCATGTCGTCGGCGACCCTGGTATTCGATGCGGTCAGCTCGCGCCGCGGCGCATGCGCCATCGCCTCCAGGGCGTTGCGGAACAGGTTGACCAGCACCTGCTGTATCTGCACCCGGTCTACCAGCACCAGGTCGTGGGCCGGATCCAGGCTGAAGCGAAGCTGCACGCCCTGCTCACGGGCTCCGGCCAGTCCAAGCGCACCCGCCTCTTCGATCAGCTTCGCCAGGCTTTCCACCCGCTTCTCGGATTCACCGCGCGAGACGAAATCGCGCAGCCGCCGAATGATCTGCCCGGCGCGGATCGCCTGTTCGGCGGCGCGATCCAGCGCGTTCTCGATCTTGGCCGCGTTGGGATCGCCACTTCCGGCCAATAGCCGGCGCGAGCCCTTCATATAGTTGCTGATCGCCGCCAGCGGCTGATTGAGTTCGTGCGCAAGCGCCGAGGCCATCTCTCCCATCGCGCTCAGCCGCGAAACGTGAACCAGTTCGGATTGCAGCTCCTGCAGCCGAGCCTGGGTCTGTTGCTGCTCGGTCAGATCGCGGATGAAGCCGGTGAAATACGGCACCCCGCCGGATTGCATTTCACCGATCGACAGATGCATCGGAAAAGTCGTTCCGTCCCGGCGTCGACCCGTGACGATTCGTCCGACGCCGATGATATGCCGCTCGCCGCTGGACCGATAGCGCGCAAGATAGCCGTCGTGTCGCGAGCGATCCGGATCGGGCATCAGGATGCGGACATTCTGGCCGATCGCTTCCGGCTCGGCATAGCCGAACTGACGTTCGGCGGCGCTGCTGAAGAACTGGATGATGCCGTCGCCGTCGATCACGATCATCGCATCCGGAATGGTTTCCAGGATCGACTGCAGATGGCGCTCGCGGGTTCGCAAGGTCTCTTCGAGCTGCTTTTCCTCGTCGATGTCGAGGACGATTCCGCTGAGATGACGTGGCGACCCGTCCTCGCCCCTCACCAGGCTTCCGCGAAGGCGGACCCAGTGGGCGGGCCCGGAGGTTCGGTTCAGCCGGCAGGAAATATCGAAATAGCAGCCGGTATCCACCGAACGCTTGACGGCCTCGGCGGCGCGATCGCGGTCGCTCGGCTCCAGCAGGGACAGGAAAAGATCGTAGCTGACCGGATCTTCAACGGAGACGCCGAAAAGCCGGCGGGCCGTATCCGACCAGAACAATTCCCGTGTCGAAAGGTCGAGATCCCAGGTCCCGAGGCCCGAACCTTCGATGCCGAGCCGAAAGCGTTCGTCGCGAACGAACTCTGCGGGCGGTTGAAGTATGTTATTCACGCTGCGCCTGCACTCAAGGCCTTCAAGGGGACGACGCCGGCCGGTTCTCATGACATTGTATCATCAATCCTGAACCGATGGCGAGCCTTGCCCGGACCGGGAGAACCCGCTGCCCGAGGCGGCGGGCATCGGCCCGGCTAACGGCGATTGCGCGCCGCGGAATTTCGTTGATCTACCTCATCTCAGCCTCCGGCGCCGCGTCTAAAAGTGTAACAGATTTGTAACGCTGGAGGGACTGATGACATATGCGACGGTAATGGTCAGCCTGGCGCTTGGCAGGGAAAATGGTCCCCGCCTGGAGATTGCCGGGCAACTGGCCGAGCAGTTCGGGGCCCGCGCGATTGGCATAGCCGCAGGTCAATTTACTCCGCCGCTTTATTTCACGACCGGCGAGCAGGCCCAGCGGCTGCTGGACCAGGGCGAGGCCGCGATCAAGAACCGCCTCGCCGAGGTCGAGGCGCAGTTTCGCGCGGCGATGCAAAACCGTGCCGCGGCCGTGGAATGGCGCTGCGCCGAGGATTTTCCGGCGCGCTTCATCGCCCGGCAGGCCCGCGCGGCCGACATCCTGGTCGTCGGCGGGGACGGCGGCGACCTGATTGCCGATCCGTTGATGCAAGCCGGTCCCAGCGATCTGGTGATGCAGGCGGGAAGGCCGCTTCTGGTCGTTGCGGACGCTTGTGACCGGCTCGATCTGCGGAGGGTCGTGATTGGCTGGAAGGACACGCCCGAAGCCCGGCGCGCGGTTGTCGACGCCTTGCCGCTGCTGCGCAAGGCAAAGGACATCAAGGTGGTCGAAATCATCGAGGACGATGTCGATCGGCCGGCGGCGCTCTCGGAGGTGACGGACGTCGTCGCCTGGCTGTCGCGCCACGGCATCGTGGCGTCGGCGCAGGTGGCGCCCGAATGCGGCTATGCCGCAGCACAACTCGACGCCATCGCCTCCGAGCTCGGCGCCGGCCTGGTGGTTGCGGGGGCCTATGGTCATTCGCGGCTCGGCGAATGGATCTTCGGCGGCGTCACCAGACGCCTCGTCAATCCTTCAAACCGCTGTTCCCTGCTGTCACGCTGAGCGATCGGCGGTGAGGCGTTCGCAACAACGACGCGCCGCGGTCGGCCAGGGGTTCGATCCCCGGCGCTTGACCTCGATCAAAACCATGATTTCGGAATCGTGTTGAAATAATCCTTGGGTCGAAGTCCCGAGGCGGTCGAGGGGAGAGCGCTTGTATAAATTCCTGGAACAGGTGACTGCCGATGCGATGACGCGGAACGCCAAGACGGTGTCGCGTGGCGTTACCTTGCGCGAACTGGAACTGCTGTTCGAAAGGGATGACTTCAATGCCTATCCGGTGGAAGAGAATTCGCAAGTCATAGGACTGGTTTCGAAGTTCGACTTTCTCGCCTGCTTTGTGTTCACGCCGGCTCACATGATCCCGCGCTATCAGGACCTGATGCGGCGGACCGTCGCGAACATCATGGTTCCGGACTTCATCTATGTCAGGGAAGAAACCAAGCTGACGCGCGTGCTTCAGCTCATGGTCGATCATCGAATCAGGAGCATGCCGGTGATCGAGGACGATCAGAGGCTCGCGGGCATGATCTCGCGGGAAGACGTGATGCGTTCGTTGCGGCGCTGCGTCAGCGCATAGATACAGCCCCGCCGTCAGCGGGGCCGATGATGGCATTGGCTCAGGAGGTCGCTGAGCGAATCGATCAGCTCGCCTTTGCCAGGCTGTCGTCTTCCGGCGAGTTCAGGTACATTCCCGACATCGCGTCGACCCAGCACAGATGATCGTGGACCTTCTTGACGCCCGCGACGTTTTCCGCCGCCACGATGGCGGCCTGCCTGGAGCGCTCCTCGGTAATGACGCCGCTGAGGTGGACGATACCGTCGCGCACGATCACGCCGAGGCCGAACGGGCACCAGTCGTTCTTCTCGAGGGCATCGATGATGCGGTTGCGAATGTGATCGTCGTCGGCAGTCGGATCAGGGATCTGGCGGGCCATGCTGGCGACCGCCTGCAGCAGGTTGGCGCGCGAAACGATACCGACGATCTGTTCGCCGCGCACCACCGGCAGCCGCTTGATGCCGTGCTTTTCCATCAGCCGCACGATCTCCTCAAGCGCGGTATCTTCGGTTACCGTGAGCGGTTCCGGCGTCATCACCTCGCCGACCTTGCCGCCGTGCTCGTGAACGAAATCGGTGGCCGCCTTGCCCGGTCCGAGAATCAGCTTCAGCCAGCGGCCGCGCCGCCGTTGGGTGCCGATTTCGCTGCGGCGCATGAAGTCGCCCTCCGAAACGATGCCGACCAGCTTGCCGGATCCATCGACTACCGGAAGTCCGCTGACGTGGCGCTGCAGCATGATATTGGCGGCTTCAACGATCGGGGTTTCCGGTGTGACGGTGATGACCGGCCGGGTCATGATCTGATGGGCGCGCATGAAGGTCTCCGCAGGTTTTCGAATAACAGCCGATTTGGAACGACTGGTTGTAAATAGCTTATTGCAATCGGTGAACCGCGATTTGACTCAGGTCAAGCGGCCGATCGGCTTCAACGCAGCCAACTTGCGATAGGCGGCGCTCGCCGTCCGTAACAGCCGCTTTTCGCGCCCGCGGTGACGGGGCGGCTTGGCCGGCCGGCCGCCGTCTCGCTGCAGCGCGCTCGCCAGGGAGCGGCCTTTGGCGTCATCGTTCAACTGTCCCAGCGATTTCTGCGCCTTGCGCAGAACCTTCAGCGCAGGCGGTTGCCTGGAAGACTTCCTGTCCGGGAACAGGTCGGCGAAAAATTCGATTGAATAGCAAAGCTTCTTGTTCAACAGGCGCAGCCGATGCCGCTTCCTTTCGCTCATGCGTGGAAGTTTCCGGCACTTCTTCAGCAACTTGTTCTGCCAGCGCGCCAGTTTGGCCACACTGTAGGCGCCGACGGGACAAGCGCGCTTGCGCGCGGCCTTCTTCCCTCGGCTGACCGACCAGGGTCCATTCTCGATCCAATCGGATGTGCTCCTGACGAGATGCCGATACCTGGCCGACCGCAACGCCCGCGCCAGCCGTTGGTGGTGCGCGGCCCGTTCCGCCTCCCATGATCGGAGTTTCGCCGGAGGGCGCCGTTTGCCGATTGCCCTGCGCCGCTCGATCGCCACGTCCAGGTCGCGCACCACGCCCAGGGCGGTATTCAGCCACTTCAATTCGGCCCTGATTTGCTTCCGCGCGACGTCGGCCACCATTGGAGAGAAGAACGATATGGCGGTGCGCAGGCGGGTGAGCGCAATGCGCATTTGATGCAGGGCTTCGGGATCGCCCTGGCATGTCGCCGCGTGATTAGCGGTCAAGTCGCCGAAATAGCGGCGCGCGGCAACCCGAAACGCGGTATCGCATGCCGTCATCGCGCTCAGCCGCCCCATTGCGGCATGGCCTTGCCGCCGGTGCGCTCCGGCGTGGCCGGCGGCTTTACTCGCTGATTTGCGCGATGATGACATTGCCGCTTCGCACCATCGATCCTAGGCCGCCTCGCCACCGGTGATCCGGGTTTGGCATCGTGCCAGGGTCTGCCCGGGCATTCCCGACGCGTCGATCACCGCCCAATCAAGCGCACCGATATCATATTTCTCCTGCAGCCTGGCGATCTCGGCGGTGGCATCGGAAGCATCGCCGGCGCGGCGGCCGACGCGGCTGAGCCGGGTGGCAAGATCGGCCTGAAGATAGAGGCCGACAAACCTCACTTTCAGCCCGCGCGCAGCATCGCGGATCGCGGCCCGCTCGGATTCCTGGGCAAACACCGCGTCGACAACGACGGAGTGGCCCCGGGAAAGGATCCGCAAGGCGCGCTGCTGCACATCCAGGTAGATCTCCGCCGTGATCTGCGGCTGGTAAGCGGTTTCGGGCAGCCGGTCGGTTTCGCCGATCCCGAACCGCTGCTTTCGCAGCACGTCGGTGCGCAGCACGACCGCTCCCGGCTGCGGCATGACAGTGGGCGCCAGCGCCCGCGCCAATAGCGACTTTCCGGTACCGGACAGGCCGCCGACCGCGACCAGCGTCGGTGCCGGCGGATGGATCAGTTGTAGCGCAAGTGAAAAATAGGCCTGCGCCATCGGCATCACGGCCGCTTCGTCGCAACCCTGCCGACCGAGACGAGCCAGCGACACATTGGCGCGAATAGCCGCGCGCAGCGACATGAACAGCGGAAGCGCGGCGAGTGCGTCGAGATGGTCGCCGGAAGTCGTGCTCAGATATCGGTTGAGCAGGATGTTGGCGGCGCTGGCACGGTCATAGCGCAGGAAATCCATGATCGTGAAGGCAAGATCGTAGAGCACATCGACCGATGCGATCGCCGGATCGAACTCGATCGCATCGAACAGAACGGGCTTCTGCTCGATCAATACGATGTTGGCCAGGTGCAGATCGCCGTGGCAGCGTCGGACGTATCCCTGGGCACCGCGCTGCTCCAGCACTCGGAGAATCCGGTTGAACATGGATTGAGAGGCCTGCCTGAGATCCTCGATCTCGCGGCCGGGAAAGCATGCGGCGGTCCGGAATGCCGCGGTATTGGCTTCGATGAGCGGCAGGATCGATTCGATCCAGGGCCTGGCGGGCGCGGCTGGCGCGATCGCGTGGGAGGACGCAATCGCATCCGCCATGGCGGCAACCAGTTCGGGATCCGGCACGCCGGCTTCGGCCAGATGGTCGATGGTCTGGCGCTCGTCGAAGCGGGTCATTTCAACCGCGAACTCGACCGGCGTGCCGTCTCCGCCGATTGCAAGCGATCCATCGTCGGCTTGCGTGATCGGCACGACGCGGTGGTAGATCTGCGGCGCGAACGGGCGGTTGATCCTGATCTCTTCGTCGCAGGCGGCTTTCCGCTTCGCCAGCGTCGAATAGTCGAGATAGGGATAGCGTACGGCGCGCTTGATCTTGAGCGCGCGGTTGCCTTCGAGAAAGACCGACGCCGCATGGGTGTCGATCCGGTGGACGCCGGGATGCGCCACGGGGTCCGTCAGAAAGGCAAAGACGCGCTCCTGCACGCGGGAGTCGGCTGTCGTTGAAACGCTCATGTGCCGACGGCCTTTTCAGGGTTTGAGCACCGCGGCGCCGAGGATTTGCCCGCTGCGCAGCTTGGCGAGGACCTCGTTGGCCTCGGCCAGCGGGAATGCCGTGGTCTGGGTCCGAATACCGGCCTGAGGGACAATCTTGAGGAAGTCCATCCCGTCCTGGCGGGTGAGATTGGCAACCGACAGCAGCTGCCGCTCCTCCCAGAGCAGGTCGTAGGGAAAGCTTGGAATATCGCTCATGTGGATTCCGGCGCACACCACCCTGCCGCCCTTGCGGACCGCCCGCAGCGCCGCCGGCACCAATTCTCCGGCGGGAGCGTAGATGATCGCGGCGTCGAGCGGCGTTTCGGGCAGCTGGTCGGACCCGCCGGCCCACGCCACCCCGAGCCGGCGGGCGAAATCCTGCGCCGCGATGTCGTCCCGCCGCGTGAAGGCATGGACGGACCGGCCCTGCCAGCGCGCGATCTGGGCGACGATGTGCCCGGCCGCGCCAAAACCATAGATGCCCAGCCGCTCGGCCTTGCCCGCCATCACCAGGGACCGCCAGCCGATCAGGCCGGCGCACAACAGCGGCGCGATCGAAACATCGTCGCCATCCTCGCCGAGCGGAAAGGCATAGCGCGCATCGGCGATGGCGTGGGTGGCGAAGCCGCCGTCACGGGTATATCCGGTGAAAAGCGGATGATCGCACAGGTTTTCCATGCCCTCCTTGCAGAACCGGCAGACGCCGCAGGTATATCCGAGCCAGGGGATTCCGACCCGGTCGCCGATGCGGTGGGTGGTGACATGGTCGCCGATCAGATCGACGCGGCCGACGATTTCGTGGCCTGGAACGATCGGATATTTGATCGCGGGAAGTTCCGCATCGAGCACATGGAGGTCGGTCCGGCAAACTCCGCAGGCGCTCACCTTGACGCGGATCTCTCCGGCGCCGGGGCCGGGATCCGCACGCTCCTGCATCTGCAGGGCGGCGCCGGGACCCGGCAATACCATCGCACGCATCGGTTTCTCCGCAACGAGCCCGGGGAAGAGTATAACGCATATCGCCCGGAGCCGGGGAGCCCTTGACCTCGATCAAGCGCATGGCGGGGTGATCAGCCATGCAGGCTTGATGAAGATCAACGGCGCTTGCAGCCTTGCACCTAAGGTGACGAACAGAAGGAGAGCGCAGATGGCGATCAAGGATATCCTGTTGCCGCTTGTCGGCGAACCCACCGCGGCCGCGATTGCCGCGATCGACAAATGCCTGGCGGTGGCCGGCGATATCGGGGCCGCGGTCACCGCGCTCGCCGTTGAGCGGGAGATGCTGGTGCGGCCGAAGGTCGAGATTCCGGCCGGTCCCGACGATCCGGCGATGATCGATGCCGTGCAGAGCGTCTCGGATGCGCACGGCCTGCTGAAGGCGTTCGATGTCGCGGCAACCCGTTTTGGCGTCTCCAACGAGCAAAGGCTCGACCGGCTGGCTAAGGCGGACATCGCGGCCAATTTTGCCCTGTCTGCGCGGCTCAAGGATCTGTCGATCGTGCCGGTCAGGCCCGATGACGACCAGGCGGAAAAGATCGTGGAGCAGCTGTTGTTTGAATCGGGCCGGCCGGTATTGATGTGCCCGGTGGAATTCGCCGACGAGCTGGCGGTCGCCTTCGAGGCTGCGGTGATCGCGTGGGATCATTCGGCGCAGGCCGCGAGAGCCGTCGCCGACGCGTTGCCGATGCTTCGCACGGCTGCGAGCGTGCGCATCATCACCGCGACGGACAAGGCAACGCCGGCGGAACTGGCGTCCGGAGCCGCGCTTGTGCGCCACCTCGCCGAGCACGAAATCAGGGCGGGCTTCGAAACGATAGAGGTCGGCGGCAGCTCGGTCGGCAAGCTGTTCGAGGCCTATGTAAAATCCCATGGCATCGACCTGCTGGTCATGGGGGGCTATCGCCACTCCCGGCTGAACGAGACCGTCTGGGGCGGCGCGACCAAAACCGTCATCGGGCGGCCACCCTGCTGGGTGATGATGTCGCACTAGCGCCGGATTCGAACCAGGCTCAAAGCCACAGCGCCGGGTCACGCACGGGGATCGTGGGTGATGCGATCCAGATTGTGCAACCGGACACGTCAACCAATGTCGACCTATCGCCTGAACAATCTGCTTTCGCCGTGTTCGATCGCACTGGCCGGCGCCAGTTCGCGCCAGGGCTCGGTCGGCCGGGCTATTCTCGACAATATTCTGAAGTCCGGATTTCGCGGTGAATTCGGGCTGGTGAACCCGAATCATGCGGAAATCGGTGGCGTCGCCTCGGTCGACAGCATCGCCAAATTGCCGTTTATCCCCGAACTGGTGGTGATCACGGCGCCTGCATCCGAGGTCGTCGGCCTGATTGACCAGGCCGGAAAGCTTGGCGCGGCGGGCGCTCTGATTGTCACGGCCGGGCTTGGCCATGGCCCTGGCTCGCTCTCGCGCGCCGCCCTGGAGGCCGCGCACAGATATGGCATGAGGCTGATCGGCCCGAATTGTCTCGGCGTCATGATTCCCGGCGCCGGCCTCAATGCGAGTTTCTCCGCGCATATGCCCGCAGTGGGCAGCCTGGCGCTGATCTCTCAATCGGGCGCCATTGCCACCGGCATGGTCGACTGGGCGGCGCAGCGCGGGGTCGGCTTCTCCGGGATCGTTTCGATCGGCGACCAGCTCGACGTCGATATCGCCGACCTGATCGATTACTTCGCGCTGGACGGCAAGACCCGGGCGATCATGCTCTATGTCGAAGCGGTCAATGACGCCCGCAAATTCATGTCGGCGGCGCGGGCCGCCGCCCGGATCAAGCCGGTCGTCGTCGTCAAATCCGGGCGCATGGCGCATGGCGCGAAGGCTGCCGCGACCCATAGCGGAGCGCTGGCCGGTTCGGACGCGGTCTACGATGCCGCGTTCCGTCGCGCGGGAATCCTGCGGGTGTCGGATCTTCGCGAACTGTTCGATTGCGCCGAGACGCTCGGTCGCGTTGGTCAGCCTTCGGGAAAGCGGCTGGCGATCCTGACCAATGGCGGCGGCATCGGCGTTCTCGCGGTCGATCGGCTTGCGGAGCTGGGGGGAATTCCGGCGGCCATCGCGCCCGCCACCAGGCAGAAGCTCGACGCGGTATTGCCGCCGGCATGGTCCGGATCGAATCCGGTCGATATCGTCGACGACGCCGATGCGGCACGTTACGCCGCGGCGCTGGAGGTCCTGCTGGCCGACAGCGGCAATGACGCGGTCCTGGTGATGAACGTCCAGACCGCGATCGCTGCGGCCGACGACATTGCCGCGGCGGTAATCGCTGTGGTCGGCACCTACCGCAAGCGGTGTCTTGGTTCCGCCAAGCCGGTGCTTGCGGTGTGGGTCGGCGCCGACCAGAAAATCGGCGATCTCCTGAGCGGGGCCGGAATTCCCAACTATCCCACCGAAGACGATGCGGTACGCGGCTTCATGCACCTGGTGCAGCATCGCGAGGTGGTGGCGGCGCTGGCGCAGGTCCCGCCGGCGATGCCAAACGAATTTGCGGCCGACGTCGATGCCGCGCGGCAGGCCGTCGATGCCGCGCTGGCCGATGGCCGCCGATGGCTCGATCCGATCGAGGTCAAACGAGTGCTGGAGGCCTATCAGATCCCGATGGTGCCGACATTCGTCGCCGCCGATGCCGAACAGGCCGTCGGCCACGCCAGCGCGCTGTTCGCGCAGGGCGCGACCGTGGCGCTGAAGATCATGTCCCGGGACATCGTCCACAAATCCGACGTCGGCGGCGTCGTTCTCAATCTCACCAGCGCCGATGCCGTCAGGGCGGCGACGGCCGATGTTCTGGCGCGGGCCAAAGCGCAGCGCCCGGAGGCGCGAATTGAAGGCGTCATCGTCCAGGCCATGCTGGTGCGGCCGAAGGCACGCGAACTGTTTCTCGGCCTTGCCGACGATCCGACCTTTGGCGCCGTCATCGCGTTCGGGCATGGCGGCACCGGGGTCGAAATCATCGACGACAAGGCGCTGGCGCTTCCGCCGCTCGATCTGCAACTGGCCCGCGACATGATCTTGCGTACCCGCGTCGCCCGGCTGCTGGGTGCCTATCGCGGTGTGCCGGCGGTCGAGCCGGATGCGGTCGCCATGGTGCTGGTCCGGCTGGCGCAGATGGCCGCGGACATTGGCGAGATCCGTGAACTGGACATAAACCCGCTGCTGGCAGATGAAACCGGAGTGCTGGCGCTCGATGCCCGCATCGCCGTCGGTCCGGCGCAGCGGAAGTTCGCAGGTTCGGGCCCGGCCAATTTCGCGGTGCGGCCATATCCGTCGCAGTGGCAGCGCCACCTCGAGGTCAGGGACGGCTGGCGGATCCTTGCGCGGCCGATCCGGCCCGAGGACGAACCGCTGATCCACGAGCTTTTGCGCCACGTCACCAGCCAGGATCTGCGCTTGAGATTCTTTGCCCCGATGAAGCAATTCACCCACGAATTCATCGCCCGCCTGACCCAGCTCGACTACGCCCGTGCCATGGCCTTTGTCGCGTTCGACGAAACCAGCGGCGAAATGGTCGGCGTGGTCCGAATTCATTCGGATTCGATCTACCAGTCCGGTGAATACGCCATCCTGCTCAGATCCGATCTCAAGGCCAGGGGGCTTGGCTGGGCCCTGATGCAGCTGATCATCGAATATGCCAGGTCCGAAGGGCTGAAGACCGTTTCAGGGGACGTGCTTGCGGAAAACACCGTGATGCTCGAGATGTGCCGGAATCTCGGTTTCGAAGTGAAGTCCGATGCGGAAGATCCCGCGCTTTGCCATGTCACGCTGCAGATCCGCGACCCTTGAAAGTTCCCGGCAGGTGTCGCAACGTTCGAGCGCGGCCAATTATCGGGTGACCAGGCCTTTCACCTGGCGTATCGCCGCCAGCACCGTCACAAGGGCCATGCCGAACGCTCCTATATTTTGCACCGACGTCAACAGGAAGGCGACTTGCACCTGCCAGCCCGGTTGCGGGCGGTCTGCGATCGGCACCACGTCCGGAACGATCAGGGCGCGCGCCGCATAAGCGGTGGCGAAGGTCACGGCGAACAGCAACATGGCTTTCAAATAGATGCGCATTCGACCCTGCCCGGTTACAAGCGGCTGACCAATGCGACCCGAAAGGTATGCATCTTGCCGTTCTCATTGACGGAGACACAGTCGCCTACCGCGAATCTTTCGTTGGCGAACTGGAATCCGAGCTCGTCCGGCATGTCGGTGCCGATGTCGTAGTGAAACGCCCATCCGCCGGCGGGAAGGTGAACGAGATGACCGAGGCAGTCCTCGCTGTTCCGATGAAATCGTGCAATTCGGCACGCCCTGCGGTGCTGTCGCCAAAGTTCCGGATCGATCCGGCTGTCGGCATCGAGCGGCGCGATCATGACATAGGCGACGCCGGCATCGCCTTCAGGGCGACCTGATTCGCGGGCAAGCTCCATACGGACCTGCCGAAACTGCGCGGGCAGCGATGTATTCAGGACCGGTCTGGAATGGGTGATTTGCATGGTAACGCCCCCTGCTTGCTGCGGCCGGCGATCATTGCGGTTCGGCGGTCGCAGCCGCCGCGGCGGCTGCCGGCTTCCTCAGGCTTCTGATGATGATCGTGATCAGCGGCGCGATCATCATCGGCAGGATGCCGTTCAACGGATGCTGGATCATTCCGGAGAGCTGCGACTGCAGCGCCCGCGCCTCGAGCTGCAGCGCATCGATCGACGAAGCGTGGATTTCGCTCGCAAGCTCCAGTTCGCGTCCGCTCGGCGGCCGCGCCGCGATCGCCAGCAGGATTCCGGCAATCACGAAATTGACCGCGCCCAGGATGGCGGCGGCGGAAATCGCGCTGCAGACCTGGACCAGCGCGAAATACGCCGCCAGTTCCAGCATCAGCAGGCCGAACGCCGCGATCAGCGCGGCGAACGCCCGCAATCCGAGGCCGACCAGCAGATGCCGCAGCCTTATATCGGCGATGATCCTGTCGGTGCGCCAGAGCACCCGCAGGTTTTTGACGACGCTCTCGCTATTCACCCTAGTGTCTCCTCAACATGAAGCCGACGACGACGCCCAGCGCGAACGCCGAGGCCAGCGTCGTGATCGGGCGGTCCGATATCAGCCTGTCGACATGGTCTTGTTCATGGCTGAGGGTCTCACCCAGATCGTTCAACGCCGCCTTGATCTGATCGGCGAGCGCCTCGGCGCGGTCCTTCGAGGCGTCGAAGATTCCCTCACCCGTAGCGTTGAGCAGTCGCGACACGTCACCCTTGAGCGCCTGCAGCTCGTCTCTCAGTTCGCTTGAATGGAACATCGCCGGTTCGCCTTTGCGGTGTTTAATTTGGCAAATCTACGCCAGCTGGCCGCACCGCCATTGATTTGCGTCAACCGCGCCGCATGGCTTCGCCTTGAGGCAGGTCAATCTGCCCGCGGCGCCCCGGTCTAGAGAAGGACTTCCATCGAAGAGGAATACAGCTTGGCGACCGAACCCTTGTTGACGGCTACCCCGCTGGGCGATGTACTCGAGTTGCGCCCGGGCGGGTCCTGGACTGCGGCCAACGGCACAACCCTGGAGGCGCTGACCGGCGCCGTCGCGGCGCAGCTTGACCGCGCCACGACCGTGAAGCTGGACATGGCCGGGGTGCGCGAGCTCGACACCATCGGGGCCTGGTTGCTTGAGAAAATCTCGCGGCGTGCGACCGCGGCCGGTCATCATGCCGAGGTGGTCGGGGTCGCCGACAATTATGCCGGGCTGATCGAGGAGCTGCATCAGGTCAATCGCCGCAATCCGGCGCCGGTACCTGCGCTCAACCCGCTGGTGGCCAAACTGAACGACATCGGCCAGGCCGCGGCCGGATCAAGGGAAGACGTCGCCGCCTTCCTGCAGATGCTGGGCGCGTTGTTCCTGGCCGTTGTCGGCGTGTTGCGGCGGCCGAGATCGTTGCGGACGACGTCGCTGGTCTATCAGCTCTACCGGGTCGGATTTCAGGCAATCCCGATCATCGTGCTGATCACCTTCCTGATCGGCGCCATCATCGCGCAGCAAGGGTTTTTCCATTTCCGCAAATTCGGCGCCGATTCCTATGTCGTCGACATGGTTGGCATTCTGGTGCTGCGCGAACTCGGCGTGCTGATCGTCGCCATAATGGTCGCCGGCCGCTCGGGAAGCGCCTACACCGCCGAGCTCGGCTCGATGAAAATGCGCGAGGAGATCGACGCGCTTTCGACCATGGGCCTCGATCCCGTCGAAGTCCTGATCCTGCCGCGCATCATCGCCCTGGTTTGCGCGCTGCCGATCCTGAGCTTCATCGGATCGATGGCGGCACTCTATGGCGGCGGCCTGGTGGCGCAGCTCTATGGCGACATGACTCCGGCGATCTACATCGCCCGTCTTCATGACGCCGTCTCGGTCACGAGCTTCAAGGTCGGCATCATCAAGGCGCCGTTCATGGCGCTGGCGATCGGCGTCGTCGCCTGCAGCGAGGGTCTGCGCGTCAAGGGAAGCGCGGAGTCGCTCGGCAAGCAGACCACGACATCGGTGGTGAAATCGATCTTCCTGGTGATCGTGCTCGACGGGCTGTTTGCCGTGTTCTTTGCATCGATCGGAATGTAGCGATGACAGAGCAAGCGTCGCCACCGCGGTTCGCGATACGCGTCAAGGATCTGGTGGTCGGGTTCGGCCGGCAGATTGTGATTGACCATCTCTCGCTCGATGTCCGCCGTGGCGAGATTCTCGGGCTGGTGGGTGCTTCCGGCGGCGGCAAGACGGTATTGCTGCGGACCATCATCGGGCTGATCCCGCCGCGAAGCGGGGAGATCGAGGTGATGGGAACGGTGATCGGGCGCAGCCAGGAGCGCAGTACCCAGCGCGCCGCCGGAAGATGGGGCATCCTGTTCCAGCAGGGCGCGCTGTTTTCGTCATTGACGGTGCGGCAGAACGTCCAGTTCCCGCTTCGCGAAAATCTCCATCTGTCGCAGGCGCTGATGGATGAAATCGCGATCGCCAAGCTCGAAATGGTCGGGCTGGCGCCCGAGGATGCCGACAAGTTTCCGGCCGAATTGTCCGGCGGCATGACCAAGCGCGTCGCGCTGGCGCGGGCGCTGGCGCTCGATCCCGCGATCGTGTTTCTCGACGAGCCGACGTCGGGCCTCGACCCGATCGCCGCAGGCGAGTTCGACGCGCTGATCAAGACATTGCAGCAGACACTGGGGCTGACGGTGTTCATGGTGACCCATGATCTCGCCAGCATGTATACCGAGTGCGATCGCGTTGCCGCGCTGGCGGACGGCAGGATCGTTTCCATCGGACCGATGCATGAACTTCTTCAATCCGAGCATCCCTGGGTGCGGGCCTATTTTCACGGCAAGCGCTCGCAGATGCTGCAACCCCAAGCGAGCTGAAAGAAATGGAAATCCGCGCTCCCTACGCAGTCGTCGGTGCCTTCGTGCTGGCGACTATCCTGGCCGTCTTCGGCTTCGTGTATTGGCTCAACAACACCGGCGGGCTTGGCCCGCGCAAGCTCTATCATGTCCAGTTCGACGGTTCGGTGCCCGGCCTGCTGGTCGGCGCCGGCGTGCTGTTCAACGGCATCCGCGTCGGCGAAGTGACGGATCTTGCCCTCGCGCCGGAAAGTCCGCGCCGTGTCGATGCGACGATCTCGGTCGCCTCCAACACACCGGTGCGGGCCGACACCAAGGTCGGCCTGGATTTCCAGGGCCTGACCGGGGTGCCCGTGGTCGCGCTGGAAGGCGGTGTGCAGCTTGGCAATACCGGCGAGGTACCGACACTGATCGCCGAGCCCGGCGCGGGGCAAAGCATGACGCAGGCGGCCCGCGATGCGTTGCGCAAGGTCGATTCGGTGCTGAGCGAAAACTCCGAGCCGCTGAAGGACACCATCGCCAACTTCAAGGTATTCTCGGAAGGGCTCGCGCGAAACACCGGCAAGCTCGACAGCATCATTGCCGGTATCGAGAAGATGACCGGGGGCGGTACGCCGGCGCAGAAGCTGACCTACGACCTGCGTGCCGCACAGGGTTTTGCCGCGCCGGTCAAGACGATCAAGGGACAATTGGCGCTTCCCGAGCCGACCGCGGTCGCGATGCTCGAAACGCAGCGCTTCCTGTTTTCACCGGAAAAGGACTATCCAGGCTTCGACGACGCGGTATTGGCCGACAGCATTCCCAAGATGCTCCAGGCCAAATTGATCGAGAGCTTCGAGAACTACGATATTGCCCACGCACCGCTGCACACGGCGGATATCGGACAGCCCGACTTCCAGCTTCTGATCGATATCAGGTATTTCCGGATCGCGGTGGATGCAGCACCGGCGGCCGAGATCGCATTGACCGCGCGAATTGTCGACAAGGACGGAAAGGTCGTCGCCTCGCGGCTGTTCGAGCAGAGCCAGAAGTTCGACAAGCTCGAGCCGCCGGCTGCCATCGCCGCCTTCAACGATGCTTTCGGTCGAATGGCCAAGGACATGATCGCCTGGACCGTGCAGGCGCTTTAGCGGCGGCGGAGGTCGCGCGCCGGGGGACCCAAGGCGGGGAAGCGGGCGATCTATTCGAGGGTCTTCAGGTAGGACAACAGGTCGTGAATCTGGTCCGGATCGAGCTGGAATTCCGGCATGGTCGGATGACCGGTCACGATGCCTTCGGCGAAGGCCTCGGCGAGCGTGTCGATCGGGTAGCGCAGATGCAGGGTGCGGAACGGCGGCGCGATCCTGAGCGGGCTTGCAGTCACCCGATCGATCGAATGGCACCGCGCGCAATTGTTGAGCGCAAAGGTCTTGCCGCGCTGTTCGGCGGGCGAGACGGCCAGTGCCGGCGATGCCAGCAGCAGTGTGAGCAGGGCTTGGCGCGCCACAAATCGCAGCATTGCGGGCCGATCTCCTTCAAGAATGCAACTTCGATATGTTCAATAGGACGGCGACGCCGGCTGTCGCTTGATCTGCATCAACGGGCGGTTGGCGGGCGCAATGCGGTCGGCCATCCGGGGGGTAAGGCTCGCCCCTCCGCCGGCAATTTGATCGACGTCAAAGACCGCCGCCCGGTAACTCGCCATATTTTGCGGGATTTAACGAGGGGGCTAGCCATGCCGGTCGATTCGATCGTGGTTTCCGTAGCGGTAGTGACTGTATTCGTGGTCTTCGCCGGCGTTCTGTTGTGGGGTGATTTGCAGTCGGGATCGAGCCGCCAGCGATCGCTTGGGCGCGACAGAAGTCGCCGCGGCTCGTGATTTGTCGGGGCTTCTCACGGCGGCGCTCGCCGTCCAAAACCGATGCTCGCCCGCAAAATCCCGATGAAGCTTGATTTTAATCAAGTCGCAAGCTGGCGACGTCTGGCTTGATGTCCCCAGCGCCGCTTCGAAGAGAACCAGCAAATGAACCAGTCTCTATCCTCCAAGCGCATGACAAATGGCGAAGCCGGCTTGGCGTTGTTTTTCTCGCTGGCCGCCTTTCTCTGCCTGATCGGGGCGGCCAAAGCCGTCGATTCGGCCTTCGCCTTTCACGCCTCGCTCGGCGCGGCCGCGAGCCTGTGGGCGGTTTTTGCCATCTTCAATCGCTATTTCGACCGCCCCTACGCCGCGCCACCCCAGGAAATCAACGGCCGGCCCAACTACAATCTCGGCCCGATCAGGTTTGCCACGGCAATATCGGTATTTTGGGGAATCGCCGGATTTACCGTCGGACTGTTGATCGCGTGCCAGCTGGCGTGGCCGGCGCTCAATTTCGACCTGCCCTGGACCAGTTTCGGCCGGTTGCGGCCACTGCACACCTCGGCGGTGGTTTTCGCGTTCGGCGGCAACGTACTGATCGCGACGTCATTCTATGTCGTTCAGAAAACCTGCAGGGTTCGTCTCGCCGGCGAGCTGGCGCCCTGGTTCGTCGTGCTCGGCTATAATTTTTTCATCCTGATCGCCGGTACCGGCTACCTGCTCGGAGTCACGCAATCAAAGGAATATGCCGAGCCCGAATGGTACGCCGACCTCTGGCTGACCATCGTCTGGGTGACCTATCTGCTGGTGTTCCTGATGACGCTGATCAAGCGCAAGGAGCCGCATATCTACGTGGCAAACTGGTTTTACCTCGCCTTCATCATCACGATCGCGGTGCTGCATCTCGGCAACAACCCGGCCATCCCGGTGTCGGTTTTCGGATCGAAATCCTATATCCTGTGGGGCGGCGTTCAGGACGCGATGTTCCAATGGTGGTACGGGCATAATGCCGTCGGGTTCTTCCTGACCGCCGGCTTCCTTGCCATCATGTATTATTTCATTCCCAAGCGCGCCGAGCGGCCGGTCTATTCCTATCGGCTGTCGATCATCCACTTCTGGGCCATCATCTTTCTCTACATCTGGGCCGGGCCGCATCATCTGCACTATACGGCGCTGCCGGATTGGGCGCAGACCCTGGGCATGACGTTCTCGATCATGCTGTGGATGCCGTCATGGGGCGGCATGATCAATGGACTGATGACGCTGTCCGGCGCCTGGGACAAGCTGCGCACCGATCCGGTGCTTCGAATGCTGGTGGTGTCGGTGGCGTTCTACGGCATGGCGACATTCGAAGGTCCGCTGATGTCGATCAAGGTGGTGAATTCGCTCAGCCACTACACCGACTGGACCATCGGTCACGTGCATTCCGGTGCGCTGGGCTGGGTCGGATTTGTCTCGTTTGGCGCACTGTATTGTCTGGTGCCCTGGATATGGCATCGCAAGGCGCTCTACAGCCTGAAGCTGGTGAACTGGCATTTCTGGATCGCCACCCTCGGTATCGTCATCTACATCTCGTCGATGTGGGTTTCCGGAATTCTGCAGGGCCTGATGTGGCGCGCCTACAACTCGCTCGGCTTCCTCGAATATTCCTTCATCGAATCGGTCGATGCGATGCACCCCTTCTACGTTATCCGGGCCACGGGCGGCGCCCTGTTCCTGATCGGTGCGTTGATCATGGCCTACAATCTGTGGATGACCGTACGGGTCGGCGAGGCCGAGGAACTCACGCCCGCGTCATCGCCCGCTCTTCAGCCGGCGGAATGAGGAGCATCTGATGTCATTCTGGACCCGGCACTATATCTTCGAAAAGAACTCGATCATCCTGATCATCGGGATTCTCGCGGTGATCTCGGTCGGCGGCCTCGTCGAGATCACGCCGCTGTTCTATCTCAAAAGCACCATCGAAGTGGTCGACGGCATCAGGCCTTACACGCCGCTCGAGCTCACCGGCCGCAACATCTATATCCGCGAGGGCTGCTACCTCTGCCACTCGCAGATGATCCGGCCGCTGCGCGACGAGGTCGAACGGTATGGCCACTATTCGCTGGCGGCCGAGAGCATGTACGATCACCCGTTCCAGTGGGGTTCGAAGCGTACCGGGCCGGACCTTGCCCGCGTCGGCGCCAAATATTCCGACGATTGGCATGTCACGCATCTGACCAATCCGCGCGCCATCGTCCCGCAGTCGGTGATGCCGGGATATCCGTTCCTGGCCGAGACCGAAGTCGATCCCTCGATGATCGCCGATCATCTGCGGACCAGCCGTGCGGTCGGAGTGCCCTACACGGATGACCAGATTGCCAGCGCCGTCGACGACCTGAAGGCCCAGGCGGACCCGGACAGTGCCGGGGTGGATGGCTTTGCAAAGCGCTATCCAAAAGCGGTGGTGCGCAATTTTGACGGCAAGCCGGGCATGCCGACCGAAATGGACGCGCTGATCGCCTATCTGCAGATGCTCGGAACGCTGGTCGATTTCAAGCTCTACAACGAAAAGGCAAATCTTCGCTGAAAGGGCAGGAACGATGAATGCGATCTTGACGGTGAGGAATTTCGTCTCGGACCTGGTCGTCACGGCCTGGACGCCGATATTCGTCGGAATATTTCTCGCGATCGTGACTTACGCACTTTGGCCTCGCAACCAGGCGGCCTTCGACGAGGCGTCGAAACTGCCATTGCGGGAGGAATGACGAGATCATGACCGATCATAACGAAATCGATAAAATCTCCGGCACCGCGACCACTGGACACGAGTGGGACGGCATCAAGGAATTGAATACACCGCTGCCGCGCTGGTGGATCCTCACCTTCTACGCCTGCATCGTTTGGGCGATAGGCTACTGGATCGTCTATCCGGCATGGCCGATGGTTTCAGGATATACATCCGGCGTGCTGCATTATTCGTCGCGCGCGGATGTCGCCGTTGAACTGGCCAATCTCGAAAAGATACGCGGAGCCAAGATGGTGACGCTCGGCGCGGCATCGCTTGCCGATATCGAGAAGGATCCTGCACTGCTGGCGCTGGCGCGGGCGCGCGGCAAGTCGGTGTTCGGCGACAATTGCGCGCCCTGCCATGGCAGCGGCGCCGCCGGCGCCAAGGGGTTCCCCAATCTGAACGACGACGATTGGCTGTGGGGCGGCACGCTCGACCAGATCATGCAGACCATCGAATTCGGCGCCCGGTCGGGCCATGCCAAGACCCACGACAGCGCCATGCTGGCTTTCGGCAGGGACGGCATGCTGAAGAGCGATCAAATCGTCACGGTGGCCAATTATGTGCGATCGCTGTCGGGACTGCCGACCAGGCCGGGCTACGATCCGGTCGCCGGCCGTCAGATCTTCGTGGAAAACTGCGTTTCGTGTCACGGCGATGCCGGCAAGGGCAACCAGGAAGTGGGCGCACCCAACCTGACCGACAAGATCTGGCTTTACGGCGGGGACGAGGCGACCATCATCGAGACCGTCACCAATGGCCGAGGCGGCGTCATGCCGGCATGGACCGGCCGTCTCGATCCTTCCACCATCAAGGCAATGGCGGTTTATGTCCATTCGCTCGGCGGTGGCCAGTAGCTCGCGGCAAGGCGGCGTCCGCCGCCGCCTTGCGTTGAATCAAGTCCGCGCCTGGGGTTTGGCCTAGGCTCGGCGGGACATGCGAGATATCCTGCCGATGGCTCAGACCGTGCTCCCGATTGATGCAGAACTCGACGATGGGCCGCTTTATGTGGCCCATAAGAAGGTCTATCCGCAGAGCGTCTCCGGAACATTTCGGCGCATCAAATGGGGCCTGATGGCGTTCTGCCTCGGCGTCTATTACCTGCTGCCGTTCGTGCGGTGGAATCGCGGCCTGGGCGCGCCCGACCAGGCCGTACTGATCGATATCCCGCACAGCCGATTCTATTTCTTCTTCATCGAGCTGTGGCCGCAGGAGGTCTATTATTTCACCGGGCTGCTGATTGTCGCCGCCATCACCCTGTTTCTGATGAATTCGGTCGGCGGCCGGATCTGGTGCGGATATCTTTGCCCGCAGACGGTATGGACCGACCTGTTCTATGCCGTCGAGCGCTGGGTTGAAGGCGACCGGCGCGAGCGCATGCGCAAGGATGCGGCGCACGGCACCATGAAGCCGCGGCGCGTCGGGGAAATCGCGCTGAAACACTCGATCTGGCTGTTGATCGCATGGTGGACCGGCGGCGCCTGGGTGCTCTATTTCAACGACGCGCCGACGCTGGTGAAGCAGCTTGTGATGTTTCAGGCGCCGATGCTGGCCTATATCTGGATCGCCATCCTGACGGCGACGACCTATCTGCTCGCCGGCTTCATGCGCGAGCAGGTCTGCGTCTACATGTGCCCGTGGCCGCGGATCCAGGCCGCGCTGACCGACGAATGGGCGCTCAACGTCACCTACAAATACGATCGCGGGGAACAGCGCACCTCGCTCAAGAAGGCCAACGATTTGCGCGCGCTCGGCCGGCATGTCGGCGACTGCATCGATTGCTATCAATGCGTCGCGGTCTGTCCGACCGGCATCGATATCCGCGATGGCGCGCAACTCGGCTGCATCCAGTGCGGCCTGTGCATCGATGCCTGCGATACGGTGATGAAGAAGGTCGGCAGGCAGCCCCGCCTGATCGGATACGACAACGACATCAATATCCAGCGCAGGCAGGCCGGCAAGCCGGAAATCTACCGCATCGTCCGGCCGCGCACCCTTGTCTACTGCGGCATGATCGCCGCCGTCGGCGGGCTCATGCTGTATGCGCTGCTGACGCGAACGCTGCTCGACGTCAATGTGCTGCACGACCGCAATCCGGTCGCGGTGCGGCTCAGCGACGGATCAATTCGCAATGCCTATACGGTTCGCCTGTTGAACAAGCGCGGCTTCGATCGCATCATCGCGATTGACGTCGACGGGCCGCCCAACGCTGCGATTCACGTCGTCGGAGCCGATTCCGTCACGCCGGACCGGCCGATGATCATCCTCGGTCGGGATCAGACCACCGAACTGAGGATCCTGGTCACCGCACCCGACGAGAACCTCGAGAAATCGACCCCGGTGAATTTCCGGGTAACCGATATCGGATTGGGCGAAGTGGCCTCGGCGACCGATAATTTTTTGACTCCATGAGATGCCAAAGGAGCCTCGCATGAGCAGATCGCTGGTTTCGCCCAAGCCGTTGACCGGAGGCAAGGTGCTTTTCATGCTGGTCGCGTTTTTCGGCGTCGTGATCGCGGTCAATGTGTGGATGGCCAAGCTGGCGATCGAGACCTTGCCGGGCACCGAAGTCGACAGCGCCTACAGCGCCAGCCTCGCCTATGAGGGCGAGATCGCGGCGGCCCGCGACCAGAACGCGCGAAACTGGAAGGTCGACGCCCATATTCAGCGCGGCCCCGATGGCGGCGCGACGCTGCAGGTCGAAGCGCGCGACAACAGCGGCCTGCCGATGACCGGCCTGAATTTCCAGGGCCGCTTCGAGCGGCCTGCCGACCGGCGGGCCGATCAGGCGGTTGCGCTGGCGGAAGTGGCCAGCGGCGTCTACCGCGGCACCGCGGTTCTGATCGGGCCCGGACAATGGGACCTGGTGCTCGAGGGCGATGCGGCGGGACAGCGGATGTTCCTGTCGAAGAACCGGGTGCTGTTGAACTAGGAAGGCCGCTTCATGCAGGCGACACGCGATTTTTCACATTATGTGAAGGACCTGGGCTCGGGCCTTTCCCACATCGATCTGGCGGTCGAAGGCGTCAGCTGCGCCGGATGCATGTCGAAGATCGAGCGGGGGCTTTCGGCGATACCCGACGTGACGCTGGCCCGCGTCAACCTGACCGATCGCCGCGTCGCGCTGGAATGGAAGGACGGCGCGCTCGATCCCTCCCGCTTCATCGACCGGCTGGCCGAACTCGGATACAGGGCCTATCCGTTCGAAACCGTCCGCGCGGAGGCCGTGGAAGCCGAGAACGCGCGGTTCCTGCTGCGCTGTCTCGGCGTCGCCGCCTTTGCCACCATGAACGTGATGATGCTGTCGGTTCCGGTCTGGTCCGGCACCGCCGGCGACTTGATCCCCGCGCAGCGCGATTTTTTCCACTGGCTGTCGGCGCTGATTGCGCTGCCGGCGGCCGCCTATGCCGGCCAGCCATTCTTCCGCTCCGCCTGGCGGGCGCTGCGCACCGGCAACGTCAACATGGACGTTCCGATCAGCGTCGGGGTCACGCTGGCGCTGGCAATGTCGGTTGTCGAGACCCTGCGCCACGCCGAGCACACCTATTTCGACGCTGCCATCATGCTGCTGACCTTTCTGCTGGTGGGCCGCTACCTCGATCAGCGCATGCGTCTGAAGACCCGCGCGGTCGCAGGCAATCTGGCCGCGCTCAAGGCCGAGACCGCGACCAAGTTTATCGCGGCCGGTGAAATCGCCCAGGTGCCGGTTGCCGCGATCCATCCCGGCGACGTCGTGCTGTTGCGGCCGGGCGAGCGTTGCGCGGTCGACGGCACGGTCATCGAAGGGAGGTCCGAGATCGACCAGAGCCTGATCACCGGGGAGACCCTGTACGCGACCGCGGAACACGGCACCGCCGTCTACGCCGGATCGCTCAATATCTCCGGGACGCTGCGGGTGCGGGTTTCCGCGGCCTCGGAAGGCACGCTGCTGGCGGAAATCACCCGCCTGCTCGACAACGCGCTGCAGGCTCGGTCGCGCTATGTGCGGCTCGCCGATCGGGCCTCCAGGCTATATGCGCCGGTGGTGCATGCGACCGCATTTCTGACCATGATAGGCTGGGTTTTGATCGGCGCGAGCTGGCATGACGCCCTCGTCACCGGCATCGCCGTCCTCATCATCACCTGTCCTTGCGCGCTGGGGCTCGCAATTCCCACGGTGCAGACGGTAGCGTCCGGTGCGATGTTCCGGGCCGGAGTGCTGCTGAACTCCGGCGATTCCATCGAACGCCTTGCCGAGGTCGATCGCATCATTTTCGACAAGACCGGAACCCTGACCCTGCCCGATCTTGATGTCGTAAACCTCGCCGATATCCCCGCAGACGTGCTTGATCTCGCCGGGCAGCTTGCGCTGGCGAGCCATCATCCGGTCGCCGCGGCGGTGGCGCGGGCCGCAAACTCGAAATCACCGCTGGTGGGAGCCGTCGAGGAACCCGGCCAGGGGGTGCGCGGTCAACTCGGCGGAAAACAGCTCAGGCTGGGCAGGCCGTCGTTCTGCGGGGCAGAGCAATTGGCCGATGCCAGCGCCGGCCTCGACCCGGAAGCTTCCATCGTCGCCTTCAGCCTTGGCGAAGCCAGATACCTGTTTTCGGTCCGGCAGGGACTGCGCCCGGATGCTGGCGCAATCATTTCCGCGCTGCAGAAGCGCAACATCACGGTCGAAATTCTGTCCGGCGACCGGGAACCGGCGGTTCGGGCGGCCGCGCGGGCGCTCGGGATCAGCGAATGGCGCGCCGGCATGACGCCGGCCGACAAGATCGCACGTATCGAAGATCTGAAGAGCCAGGGCTTCAAGGTGATGATGGTCGGCGACGGACTGAACGATGCGCCGTCGCTGGCTGCGGCGCACGTCTCGATGTCGCCGATAAGTGCGGCGCATCTCAGCCAGGCCACGGCCGATCTGGTGTTCCTCGGCAAGCCGCTGGCTCCGGTGGTCGCGGCCATCGATTTCTCCCGTCGGGCGCTGCATCTGATGCGGCAAAATCTCTGGCTCGCAGTCGGCTACAACCTGTTCGCGGTCCCCATTGCCATCAGCGGCGTGGTAACGCCTCTGATCGCGGCGGCGGCGATGTCCGGCTCTTCCCTGCTGGTGATGCTGAACGCGCTTCGCGCCCGCCGCGTCGCGCAGGGGAGATCGTGATGGAGGTGCTCGTCATTCTCGTGCCGCTGGCGCTGGGGCTTGGGCTGGTCGGTCTGCTTGGGTTCCTCTGGTCCCTGAAAAGCGGGCAATATGACGATCTCGAAGGTGCAGCGTGGCGCGCGATCCTGGATGATGAGCCGGTCCCGGAGCGCCCGCCGGATCATCCATAAGATATTGATCTAACGTCATTTTATTGGAGGCCGCGGCGCGGAGGCCGGCGATCTCCGGTGCTTCCGCCGGCCCCCGGCGGATCGGCCGCAGCCGGCATTGGCCAATCAGATATGTTGCGCTGTGGGACTGTTGCGACTAAAAGCCCTTTTACAACGGAAAGATAAGCGATGGCCCACAATTACGCGATCAACGACGACGTCCATCACCAGTTGCAGGGGCCGCAGGGTCGCGCCGTCGTCAAGCAGCGCAGCGTCTATACCATTGTCACCTGCCTGCCGATCGAGGCGGATGGACGCCCGCGCTACCGCATCAAGAGCAAGACCGAAAACGTCGAGCGCGTGGTGACCGAGGAACAGATCAGTCGGCTGGATTGATCCGGTCGCCATTCCGTTCCTTCAACGTCCCGGATCCGCCGGAATCGTTTGTGCTTGCTATATCGGCGCAAGCGGAGTAGACGATCGGTATTCGAATAGTCGATTAGCCTTGTTGAACGTGCCGAACCGGCCCCACTCCCCAAGACATCGCTGAAATCGGATCGAGCCCGCACGAAGGTCGTACGGGCGCGGCGCGCTTTTGCGCATCTTGGAGAAGTAAAATGGCTACCGGAACAGTTAAGTGGTTCAACGCGACCAAGGGCTTCGGCTTCATTCAGCCGGATGACGGCGGCAACGACGTGTTCGTGCATATCAGCGCGGTCGAGCGTGCAGGAATGGGCTCGCTCAACGAAGGCCAGAAGCTTTCGTTCGAATCGAAGCTCGACAGCATGCGCGGCAAGACCAGCGCGGAAAACCTTCGCGCCGTCTGACCGAGGTCGATGTGGGATTTCCGCGGATGTACCGGGATCTCCAGGACCTTGGATGAGATCAAAGCCCGCCGAAACAACCGGCGGGCTTTTTCGTCGGGCCGACGTCGACGCGTTCGCTGCCGATCCGGGGCCTGTATCGGAAATGCCTTCAGCGCCGGTTTCGTGGGGCCCGGCTCTGCCGACGGGTCGCGCCAATGCGCCCCCGATGACAGGCTCCGCAGCGCCGGTGCGCTGCACCGGGGACACGAGGATCATTGCGCCTTGTCGTGTTGGCCGATGCCGACAGCCTTGTAGTCATAGGTCGGATAGAACTCCGTGCGGTAGGCGCCCCAGGCGGTGTCCTCGAAAATGCGGTTGACCTCGCGCAGCCGCGATGCCGGAAGCCGCAGCGTGACGACCTGGCCGATCCCCATCATCACATACCAGCTGACGACTTCGATGCCGGGCGGCGGGAAGGCTTTATAGTAGCCCTGCTTCTCCAGCTGCGCGTTGAGCTCGTTCAAGGGACGCGACTGATCGTGCTTCAGGAACACCGTGATCATGACCGCATTGTCGGCGGTCGGCGCCGTCTTGTCGGCCGGCGGCGTCTGCGCGCTGGCGCCCGGATCGATCATCAAGACTCCGGCCAGCGCCGCCATCGCCAGCAGCGGTCCTCTCCTTCCACCCATTGTCATCTCCAATCAAAGCCCGGCAGAATTGCTGCGGCGAGGCAATTCTAGCAAGCCGCGGCGTGCCGGAATCTGATATGATCGTGATCGGTCGGCAGGGCCATGAGTCACGGCCGGCACGCGAATTCCAGGCAGGGCGGCGCGCTGCGCGGCTATGCCGGCGCCAGCATGGCTTCGGCCGCGGTCTCCTCCGGAAACAGCCGGTCGTGGCTTGGCTGATATTGCCGCTCGCCGGCATGCAGCCTGGCGTTGTTGGCTTCGCGCCTTGCGGCGTCTTCCTCGCCGTAGAGGAACGCCAAGAAGGCATAGCGGCGACCGCGGGTGACCGGAGTAACCTGGTGCAGCGCGCCGCAGGAGAACACCAGCGCGCCGCCCTCCGGCGGCCGGTAGACCTTGCGGCCGAACTCCGGAAACATCAGCTCGCAGCCGTCGAAATCATTGTTGAGATTGATGGAGACCGCAAACCGCCGGTGCTGCGCGCCGGCATTGACGTTATCGCGATGGCGATGGAAGTGGCCGCCGACCTCGCTGTCGTAGCAGGCGACGATGTAGCGGTCCATGCGCGTGGCCTTGAACTGGAAAAACCGCTCGATCTCCGGAAGCAGCCGCCGCACGATCTGGCTGCGGATCAGATCGCGCGCCTCCGGCGCCGACACGACGACGTCGCTGCGGCGCTTCAGTCTCCAATTCGACAGCGTGGTGGTCTTGCCGTCAATGTCGAATTGAAAGCCGGAATCCACGCCGCCCTGGTCGTTGTAGAACTGGGTGAGAAAATCGCAGAGCTCGAAACTGAAGACCCGCGGCACGATCAGCGCCGGCGCGAACATCGGAACCCCCGCGGAGTCGTCTACCGCCGGAAGGTTGCGCAGCACGCCGCGCACGGTTTCGGCGTGCCCGCCGGCGAAATCCCAGGCGATATCGGCGACCGCCCGCAACATCGGGTCCAGCACGATGGTGCGCGGCATCGCGAGCGCCCCGAACGAGCGGCTGATGGCGCCGTCATAATCGGCGAGGAAGAACAGCCCGTCGCTGCCCAGCCCGGCATATTTAGCGACGTCGTCGGGCCGCCCGGTGAAGACGCAGCCGACCACCATGTGGTCGTCGCCGAACAGCTCGGCCTGGCTCAAGAGGCCGGCGAGTTCGGCCTGCGCCCGCGGATCCGCCGGCGATCCCAGGAAACTCAGCACCACCCAGCGGCCGGCGCTGACATGCAGGTCGAACGAGCCGCCGGTGACCAGAGGCGCACTGAACCGCGGCACCGGATCGCCCAGAATGATCCGGTTTTCGACTGTGGTGTTGTCTGTCATGATGAGCTCGCGAAAGCAGCCGTCCCCTGCAAGGAACTAGAGCAATTATGCTTAATAATGGCTTAAGGGATCCCCGGTCCCGCGCGGGCCGCGCGCCTGCAAACCCTGCGATGATGGCCGGACGGCGACGGGGCAAGGCCCGACGTCACCGCGACTGACATTCGCCGGAGCTGTCCTGCCGGTGTGGCCTCGGCGATAGCCAAGGGCCCCGCCGGGAAGGCTTTCGGTCTAGCCGACCAGCTTCCTGCAATACGACACGCCGCCGCTCACGGCATCGCGTCCCTTCCACGCCAGATAGGTGAGGCGGCCGGCAAGGGAATGGTGCTTTCGCAGGTTGCGCGACCCCAGCACATGGCCGACCTTGTCGGGAAAACGGCTCACCTCCGTCTCCACCAGTACCGTGATCGCGTTCATCAGTTGCTCGAGCCGCTCTCCCCATTCGGATTCGTCGAGCCCGTCGATGCGGACCCGCATCGCATATTCGTTGTCGTAAATTTCGGTGAGAATATCCCTGGCGACCATGATCCTGGTGTTCTTGAGGGCAATCCGCAACGCCGACCGCTTGTCGTCCAGCCGGTCCAGCGCCATCGAGACCGCGATCGCATAGGGCGTGGCGGCGATGTCCGCCGCCTTCTTGCTCGGCGCAGCCTTGGTGGCGAGGCGGATCAATTGCCACGGCGATCGCAGCCGCTTGGCCAACAGCGCCAGCGCGAAGTAAATCTCCTCGCCGTGGCTGCTGCGGAACGCATCGAGCAGCTTCGTGATCTTGCCGACCTGTGCGTCGTCGAATTCACCGATGCTGGCCGGCAGCGCCTCGTCGAATTTCGCCAGCGCTTCGCGGGCGCGCAGCACGCTGCGCATCTTGGTCAGGTCGTCATAGGCTGCACGTGAAGCCGTATAGATGGCGAGTTTGGCGCGCGTCTGGTCGGCACCATCCGTGGAGTTGAGCGTCGTCTCGAGATACCTGACGACCTTGGTCTGGAACGCCGTGGCGGCGGTGCGGGCTTCGCGCTGCTTGTCGGCGGCAACAAGTTCGTTGATCTCCTTGACGTAGTCGCGCGCCATCGTCGGCAACAGGTCCTGGCTGATCCATTCCCAGATCGCCGCCAGCGAACCGCGCTGAATTCGGCCGGCATTGGCGTGTTCCGGAGCGTTGTCGACCAGAATAGGCTCCAGCGGCGCGAAAAAAAATCGCGAGGGATTGCCGGCCCGGCTGGTCGTCGATCCATCCTTGCGAAATTCAGCGCGCAATTTGGCCAGCACCGTCGCCGCGCCTTCGATCTCGGCGCCGCAGGCTTCCAGCCGATCGAGTTCGGTCAGCAGACAGCTGCGCGTTCGCGGCGTCAAACGCCGCAGGTAATCCTGAATCCGATCGGCCAGTGTCATGGCATGACAATTTTACGCGACTGTCCGGGATCGACGATCACCGGTCGTGTTCGGCGTCGCCGCGATCAAGGGAGGACATGGAACCATGGAACCGGTTTGCGCCGGCTTAAGAAATAAATCCAAACCCCCGTGAAATTACGGGCATCCACGCCGGTGCAAGTCATCGCGATTATTCAGTAGTACTACGGGGATTTGTTCCACATTCAGCATAATCGTTGCGAATTCCGCGTATTCGCCGCGCAACCGGCAAGTTTTGTCTTCCGATCGGCTGCGCAATCACCGTAGTCTTACTAGGTAAAAAATTAACCCTCGTGGAGCGGAAGCCCGTTAAGTAAATTGTATGTCACAGCAAGAAGAACGGGCCAGTGATTCGCTGTTTTCGAAATGGATCGAGAACAGTGCGCCGCTCGGCGACGAACTTGAAGTTGTCCAGCAGACCGCCGCACGCGACCTGGCAGTGGATGAGGCGGGCGCCACGATGGCCCGGCGGCTCAACGGGCCGCTGACCGCGCTGCTGCTCTACATGGGTGAGATCAAGCAACACAGCCACCAGCTCACCCAGGCCGGAGCCAATCGCGCGTACCTGCAGCAGGTGGTGGAAAACGCGCTTCAGCAAACCGAACGTGTCTGCGCCATGGTCAAGCAGATGGCGGACCTCAAGGGTGCCGCGATCGCGCCTGCCCGCAAGCCTGCATGGGATGCGCGGATCGGCCACGCCAAGGATGGCGGTCGCGAACCCGGCGCGATGTTTTCAACCGGCTCCGGGCAGAAACCCCTGACCAGGCGCGAGCGCGAGGTCCTGAATCTCGTCAGCGAGGGACTTTCCAACAAGCAGGGCGCATTGCGGATGCACATCAGCCCGAGGACGTTCGAGAGCCATCGCGCCGAGGCCATGCGAAAGCTCGGCGCACGAAACACCGCCGACCTGGTGCGGACCGCCTTGTTGCATCCGGGCGCGGTTTAACCGCAGTCGCGACCGCGCGGCGTCGGCGGGACGGAATGATCGCTGCCGCGCGGTTCGACGTCATCATCGTCAGCTTCGGGTTTGCCGTTCTGCTCGACCGCACGGCGGAGCCTGCATGAGCCGATCCCGTGTGATCGCGACGGGTGGCGCGACCGGATCGATAGATCGTGAGCGGTCGCCGACGGCGGTGCCGGCCGACGGTCCCGCTCAGTAGAAGTCTTCGACGAAGGCGCGGACGCGGGGCGCGGGGCGCAGCTGCTCGTTCTTGATCTTGGGCATGCTGGGGACGATGGTGATGGTCCATCGCGCCGGATCGCTCTTGCTTTCCAGCACCGATCGGACATGGCCGGTGACCGTCGACCCGCCGGATCTTGCGGTCGCGGTTCTGCCGTTGAATTGCGCGATACGGAAACGCCGGACTTCCTTCTGGTCTGTCGTCTCGAACGTAAACATGAAGCGCTCCTTTGCTCGCGCAACTATCGCCGCTTTATATTAGTCGTATATGAAGATCCGACGCCGTATAATTACTGCCGTGCGACTCCGGGCGCGGCCACGCTGAAGCATCGAGCGCGCTTCGCCGCGGGAAATGCGCCACCACGGACCAATCGGCCTGACCGCGTCGAGCCCGGCGAGTATTGCGTCGAACGCTGACTGCGCGAGGGCATGGCCCAGCGGCGCTTCTAAAACCTCGTCATCGCGCCCGGCTGTAACCTTCTGTCGGCGACAGCGGCGCGGCCTCGACTTCGGCAGACCCGTGTGTGACCGGGGACGCCAACACCCGAATGATCGCCTCGACCATTGCCTTCTTGCGCGCCGGCTTGACCACAAAATCGTCCATGCCGGCTTCGCGACAGGCCGCAACGTCTTCCGGGAATGCATTGGCGGTGAATGCAATGATCGGGATGGCCTGTGGTTTTCCTCCGCTCGCCCGGATGGTGCGGGTGGCCTGGAGGCCGTCCATTTCGGGCATCCGCACGTCCATCAGGATCAGATCATAGCTGAATTGCTTGGCGGCGGTGACCGCCTCCGCGCCATCGCATGCCGTGTCGGTCTGGATGTCGAAGTCCTTCAGCATCCTGGCGGCGACCAGACGGTTGGTCGGATTGTCGTCGGCGATCAGCACCCGTAGCGGCCGACCGAACCCGCCAATTCTGCTCCGCAAGGCGGCGTAGACGGCCTGATCGTTCTGCTCCGGCGCCGCCTCGTTCTCCGCCACCGGGAGAGTCAGCCTGAAGCTGAACCGAGAGCCCTGTCCGAGCCTCGACTGCACCTCGATCTCGCCGCCCATTTGCTCGATCAGCCGCTTGCAGATCGCCAGTCCGAGCCCCGAGCCGCCGAAGCGCCGGCTGATCGAGGTGTCGGCCTGCATGAAGTTCACAAAAAGCGAGCCGGTCTTTTCCTGCGCAATTCCTATTCCGGTATCGCTGACCGCCCACTCCACGGTCGCCTGTCGAGTGTCGCCCGCGATCCAGCGCGTCGATACGGCGATCTCGCCGGTCGCGGTGAATTTCACCGCATTGGAAACCAGATTGAGCAGCACCTGGCGGATGCGCCCGGCGTCGCCGATCAGCGCTGCCGGCAGCGCCGCATCCTCGGTGCTGCGGATCGCCAGGCCCTTCGCCGAGGCGCGCGGCCCGATGATGCTCAGCGTATTGTGTACCAATGCCGCGGGGGCGAAAGCGATGTGCTCCAGCGACAATTGACCCGACTCGAGCTTGGAGAAATCCAGTATGTCGTTGAGAATCTCAAGCAGGCTGTCGCCGGCATTGTGGATAGCCAGTACGAACCTTCGTTGCTCGATATCCAGGCTGGTTTCAAGCAAGGTGGTGGCAAGCCCGAGCACCGCGTTCATCGGCGTACGAATTTCATGGCTCATCATGGCAACGAAGGTGGACTTTGCCGCGTTCGCGGCCTCCGCGGCATCCACCAGCTGTTCGTGCCGCCTCCACCACCGCGCGATAATGCAGGCGAGCAGAAGAATCACGATAGCGCTGATCAGCGACATGGCGCTCAGCAGCGTGGCCATGTCGCGCCAGCTGCGCAACGCGGTCTGCTCGGTCTGCGAGACCGCGATCAGCGCCGGATAATTCGGAAGCATCGTGGCGGCGCGAAGCCGCATGAGGCGATCGCGGGTACTTGCCTCGCGGATAGTACCTCCGGTCGCAAGGGCGCGCTGCCCGCCACCCGAGGAAGGCTTGCCGATCTCCCCGGTGGGAGGAAAGTGGGCCAGCAGCGTGCCATCCTCGCGAACCAGCGAAATCGACGTGTCCAGCCCAATCGAGGTGGCGCCGAAGAAGTTCTCGAGATATTGCAGCGACATTGCACCGAGCAGAAGCCCGATGAATTCTCCGTTCGGGCCGTTCAGGCGCCGTACGATATAAACGTTCCAGGTTCCGGAAGCGCGATTCCGGAACGGCGCGCTGATGAAACTTGCGAGGCTGGGGTTGTCCTTCGCCGCCTTGAAGTAGTCGCGATCGGATATGCTGACTTCGGGAATCGGCCAGGAGCGCGAGAAGCTCAGCAACTCGCCATCGGCGTCGATCAGCGTTACGGCCTCGATCTGAGGCAGGCCGGCGATCTTCTCCTTCAGCTGACGATGGGTCTCCTGGTCCGAGGTCAAGCGCCGGTAGGACGCGCCATCGGTGACGCCCTTGCGGGCGAGATAGTCGTCGATGCTCGACAACACGAGGTCGACGGACTGGAACGACTGGCCGGCATATTCCGCCAGGGTAAGGCTGTGGCGGGCGAGATCGGCTTCGGCGGTCTGCAGCGTGCTTTCACGCAGGTTGCCAAGGAAGATCAGGTTGGTGCCGGCGATCGTGCCGATCAACGCCAGGGCAATGACGCCGAGCGCGCCGAGCCAGCGCCGGGGGCGAAGCATCGCCACCTAGCGGCCGGCGATCGTGAGGAGAGCCGCTTGATGCGGGCCGCCGCCGGCGATGACCAGGACTTGGCTTTCCATGCAGTCCATTTCTGCCTCGAATTCGACCCGTGCGGCTGTTCGCGCAGGCCACCCGGCTTGTTCTAGAAGCAGGCCTCTACCTCGGCGTAAATTTTAAATACCGTACAAATACCGAGATGGCGCCGCCAGGCGCCTTGCGGACGTGGTTCATGAAGAAACGCCTGGGGACGAACCCTGAATCGGCATCCGCGCAGCGACGGCAGCAGGGCTGCGATCGCCTCGCTCCAGAAAGAACGGCGGGCGCCGCCCGCGAGCCGGTTAGGCGGCAGATCCTGGAAACACCGCTTCCATCTTGGTCTTCAGCGTCGCGGCGTTGAATGGCTTCACGATGTAGTTGTTGACGCCGGCCTTCTTGGCGGCAATGACGTTCTCGGTCTTGGATTCCGCGGTGATCATGATGAAGGGAGTTTGCGAAAGCTCCGGACTGGCGCGGACTTCCCGCAGCAGATCGTAACCGGTCATCGGCTCCATATTCCAGTCGGAAATCACCAGGCCGTATTTCTTGACCTGCATCTTGGCAAGCGCTGCAGATCCGTCGCTGGCATCGTCGACATTTTCAAATCCAATCTGCTTGAGCAGATTTCGGATGATCCGGATCATGGTGTTGTAGTCATCGACCACCAGGATCGGCATCGACAAATCAAAGGCCATGTCCTTACTCCGCGCAGTTCGCAAATTGCCGAACACGGACGCGACGTTCGCTAGCAAACGAAAAATCCTCGTATGCTTGTATCGAACTCGCCCGTCAGCACCCCATAGCTATCAGCGGGCGTTGAACAGCCAGTTAACTGCGGAACGAATAAATCCATAAAGGCCGTGGCGGCAGGCCCGTAAAAATACGGGCTCGGAGCGCCAACCGCGGTCAATGCTCACGACAGGCAACGTGGGCGCAGCAACCTCTCGTAATGGGCCTTCACGGCAGCGTAGCACTCGCAGGAAGTATTGCTGAGGCCCTCCAGATTGGTGATTTCGATGTGACCGCGGCTATAGTGAATGAAACTGGCCTGCTGCAGGGTGTTGGCCACCAGCGACACGCTGTTGCGGCGCGCGCCGATCATCTGCGCCATCGATTCCTGGGTGAGAACGAGTTTGTCGCTGCCGGACAGGTCATGGGTGTGCAGCAGGCATCGCGCCAGCCGGGATTCCACGGTGTGCGAGGCGTTGCACCCCGCGGTCTGCTGGATCTGGGCGTAGACCGCCAATCCATGCCGGATCAGCGCCGATCGGAAGGTTGCGCTTTGATCGGCGGCCGCCCTAAGGCGATCGATCTCAAGCGTCGAGGCGACGCCTGGCACCAGCACCATCGCGCTGTTCAGCGCGGTCGGATCGCCCAGGGCCGAGAATGTCCCGAATATGCTGTCGCGGCCGATCATGGCGACCTGGACGCTCTCTCCTCGGGCAAATTTTACGACCAGCGAGATCACGCCCCTGTGCGGCAGGTAAGCGCGTTTCAGCGTCTCATCAACTTCGACCAGCACGAATTCCGGAGCCAGCTCGACGGTACGAAGGTGCGGGCGGATCAATTCAAAATCATCCGCGGGCAGCGACGACAGGAATCCATTGGGTGAACGAGGCGTCGAGTCCAACGCAGTCTCCTGCCGGCCGGAGCACCGGTGCCCGGCGGCGGCCATGTACGTAACCTGCGGCACAGGATGAGCCCGGCCTGCATCGTTGACAAGAAAAATAAGCGAGCGGCGGGCGACCGCGAGCGTCCAGTTGCTGCCATATGCACGTCAAAGTGCAGTCGGCGCCAGGAAGCCGGGTCAATGTTTCGTCGCGGCAAGATCAGGCAGCGGCTTCAGCAATCGGGCATGTTGCCTCTTGACCGCGTCGTAGCATTCTCATGAGGTTCCCCTCAAGCCTTCGGGATCGGTGATGACGATGAGTCCGCGGCTGCGCCGCGGACTTCGATTGAGCTCGACCGATCAGTTGCAGGGCCTTGTCTATACACCGTAGAGGGCAGACAGCCCGCCGCATTGAGGCAGAAATAAGAAAGAGCTGATTCGCGGCCCGAATCGCCCGATCACGACTCAAGGTAGTTGGACGCGTAAGTGCGGCGGGAGAAGCCGTTATGCGACGCATTCTGGTTGTCGACGACGATCCGCATATCTGCCTGGCCATTCGGGCGTGGCTCAGGCGATACGGCTTCAAGGTCGCGATTGCCGATGGCGGCACGGCCGGCGTCGTCGCGCTCGATCATTCGACGTTCGACCTGATGATCGTCGATATCTTCATGCCGCATATGCGCGGCTTCGAGGCGATCAGGCTGTTCCACAATCATGCGCCCACGGTGCCGCTGATCGCGATTTCCGGATACGCCTTTTCGGGCTCGGAGGCATCCGGCCCCGATTTCATGCGAATGGCTCTGCGGCTTGGTGCGACACGTTGCCTGCGCAAGCCGTTCAGGCCCACCACATTACTGGGTGTGATCGATGAATGCCTGTCGGAAGCCGAGCCGAATCGCAGATACGTAGCTACGCTGGCAGCCGTCACCAACGCGCCATCGGAGCCGCAGGGCAGAGCCGGGATATCAAGCCGCCAAAGGAGAACGCTTTCACGCAATGAGGTGATGCGCGTTGCGGCGACGCCGTCGTCCGGTATCGCCGCAGCAATACGCGGCGCATAGCTCGATACAGCTGTGCATTCTGCAACGCAGACGCGCCTGGAATTTTGATTCAGACCAAAAAGGAGCGACTCGCTTGCAATATGATTCAGGGGCTTCAGGAGTTTCGAAAGCACACGTTCAGCCCCGGAGGGCCAACATGCCACGTGTTCTCGTCGTCGATGATGATCCGATGGTCTGCATGGCGATCGAGATCTACCTTGAACGGCACGATTTACACGTAACCATCGCCGATGGCGGCGAAGCCGGACTGCGTGCCCTGGAAGGTTCCCCCTTCGATCTGATGATCGTCGATATCTTCATGCCGCACATGCGCGGCTTCGAATCCATCAGGATATTCCACGAGCGCGCGCCGACCGTTCCGCTGATCGCAATGTCCGGCTATGCCTTTGCCAATCTCAATTCGCCGGCCCCGGATTTCCTCAGGATGGCTCTGGAACTCGGGGCGTCGCGCTGCCTGCGCAAGCCGTTCACGCCGGCGGCGCTGCTGACGGTGATCACCGAATGTCTGGCGGAAGTTCAGTCCCGCGTCCCGAGCGTCGTTCAACTCAGATAGCAATTTCATGGTCGGCGGGCGAGCGGCCGGACGCGGGGAGAAGGATATGCGTCAGAAGTCGCTGTCGGCGGAAGCCACCGAAGCGGAGGTTTCCCAGGCCCGGAGCATGCAGGTGGTCGGTCGGCTCACCGGCGGCATCGCCCATGACTTCAACAACATCCTCACCGTCATTTCCGGAACGATCGAGATTCTGGCGGAGGCGGTCGCGGATCGGCCGAAACTTGCGGCCATTGCGGCGCTGATCGATCAGGCCGCCAGCCGAGGTGCCGACCTGACGGCGCACCTGATGTCGTTTGCACGTGGCCAGCCGTCACGACCGTGCAACGTCGACGTCAATTCCCTGCTGGCCGACGCCGCCCGTCTGCTGCGGCCGATCCTGGGCGAGCAGGTCGAGATCGAACTCGAAGCCGGCAGCCGGTGGCGCACGGGCGCTGGTCGATCCGCACCAGCTCATGACCGCGATCCTCAGCCTGGCGATCGACGCGCGCGATGCGATGCCGGAAGGCGGCAAACTCACCTTCGACGCCACCGCCGCTGCTGGCGTTGAGAGCGGCGGCGCCGGCGCCGCTGGCGGGAATTACGTCATGGTCGCAGTGAGCGCCCGCCGATACGGAGTGTCGCCTGATTGTCCGGACCGCGTTTTCGCCGACCTCGACGCGGTTCGGCGGTGCATCGAGCCGTTGAACGATCATATCGAGATTTGCGGAGAAGCCGGACATGGCACCACGGTCAGACTCTACCTGCCCGAGGCCAGGCAAGCCGTACTGTCAGCGGAAGATCATGCGCGAACCGAAGGAGGCGACGAAGCCGTCCTGATCGTCGAGGATGATGCCCTGTTGCTCAGCTACGTCGTCACCCAGGTGCAGGATCTTGGCTATCGGACGTTTGCCGCGAGCAATGCCGTTGAAGCGTTGAAGATCATCGATCAGAACGCGGCAATCGACCTTCTGTTCACCGACAACATCATGCCCGGCCCGATCAACGGACGGCAACTTTTCGCCAAAGCCCTCGATCGCCGGCCGTCGCTCAGGGTATTGTATACCTCCGGCTATGCCGAGGACGCCACGGCCGCTCAGGGACGTGCCGACGCGCTGCTGCTCGCAAAGCCGTATCGCAAGGCCGACCTGGCGAAAATGATCCGCGACGCACTGGCGGTCTGAAGTCAGCGAAATTCCCGCGCGCGGAGCGACATCACTGGTCGGGCTGATGATAGCTTGGTATCGGCGCCTCGTCTCGCACGGCGGTCGCGTCCTGCATCATTATGGCCTCGCGCAGCCGATTTCTGCGTATTTGTACGGAGCGGCAACTTAACCAACGGGTAGCCTGAACCGAACAGTGTGACAGCGTCGCCGAATGAAGTGTGCGGCGTCGCGTCAATCAGTTCCATCCAGAAGGGTACCCAAATGTCCGGCATTGTTCTCTCGCAGTCCGTCCGCCAGAATCTTCTCTCGCTGCAGTCGACCGCTTCGTTGCTCGCGACCACGCAGAACGATCTTTCGACCGGCAACAAGGTCAACTCGGCGCTCGACAATCCGACCAGCTATTTCACCGCGCAGTCCTTGAACAATCGTGCCAGCGACATCAGCAATCTTCTCGACGGCATCGGCAACGGCGTGCAGGTCCTGCAGGCGGCCAACACCGGCATCACCTCGCTGCAGTCGCTGGTCTCCAGCGCGCAGTCGATCGCCAACCAGGCGCTGCAGACCACGGTCGGCTACTCGACCCTGTCGAACGTCTCCACCACCATTGCCGGCGCCACCGCCTCGAACCTGCTCGGCACCACCAGCTTCAACAGCACCGTCGCCAACAGCAACATCCTCTATAGCGGCGCCGCCGGCGGCGCGACCGCGGCGACCTCGAGCTCGACGCTCGGCGGCACCTCCGGCGTCTCGACCGGCACAGCGGTGCTGGACAATTCGGCGACCGCAGTGGCGATCTCCTCCAGTACCCTGCTCGAAGGCGCAACCGGCGCACTGACCACGGCGGCCACCACCAAGTTCGCCGACGGCGACGTCTTCACCGTCAACGGCAAGACCGTGACCATCAAGGCCGCCTCCACTCCGGCCGCGTCCAGCCTCACCAACGGTGCCGGCGTGACCGGCAACGTGGTGACCGACGGCGCCGGCAATTCCACCGTCTACCTCAACGCCGGCACCACCGTCGGCGACGTGCTGAAGGCCTTCGACCTCGCCAGCGGCGTGCAGGTGGCTGCAAACAGCGCCGGTACGGCCACCGTGACCACCGCGACCGGCCAGACCGTTTCCTCGATCTCGGGCGGCGGCGCGATCTCGCTGCACAGCACCACCGGTCAGGACCTCACCATCACCGGCAAGGCCGACGACCTGGCAGCACTCGGGCTGACCACCGCGACCGGTTCGGGCAATGCCACGGTGCAGGCGTTCCGCACCACCGGCAGCGGTACCCTCGGCTCGCTGATCCAGACCGGCTCGACCCTGAATGTCGACGGCCATGTCATCACCTTTGCCGACGCCGTGAAGCCCGCTACCGCTAATGTCGCCACCGGCTCCGGCGAGTCCGGCAACATCGTCACCGACGGCAACGGCAACTCCACCGTCTATCTGCAGGGCGGCACCACCGCCGATGTGCTGAACGCGATCGATCTGGCGACCGGCGTCAAGACTGCCAGCAATTCCGGCGGCACCGCCACCCTGACCACCACGGCCGGCCAGACTGCCTCCTCGATCAGCACCGCCGGCGCGCTGAAGATCAACACCGGCGTCAACGCCGATCTGGCGATCTCCGGCACCGGCAACGCCCTGGCGGCGCTCGGTCTCGCCGGCAACACCGGCACCGGCACCGCCTTTACCGCCGCCCGCACCGCCGGCGTCGGCGGCATCTCCGGCAAGACCCTGACCTTCTCCTCCTTCAACGGCGGCACCGCGGTCAGTGTCACCTTCGGTACCGGCACCGGCCAGGTCGAGACCCTCAACGACCTCAACACCGCGCTGCAGGCCGACAATCTCGGCGCCACCCTCGACGCCAATGGCCTTTTGACGATCTCGGCGGCCAACGACTATGCCTCCTCGACGCTCGGTTCGGCCGCGGCCGGCGGCGTCATCGGCGGCACGCTGCCGAACTCGCTGAGCTTCTCGACCGCTTCGGCGCCGGTCGCCGACGTCAACGCCCAGGCAACCCGCGCCAGCCTCGTCACCCAGTACAACAACATCCTGCAGCAGATCGACACCACCTCGCAGGACTCCTCGTTCAACGGCGTCAACCTGTTGAACGGCGACCAGCTCAAGCTGGTGTTCGACGAGACCGGCAAGTCGACCCTCAACATCACCGGCGTCACCTTCAACTCGGCGGGCCTCGGCCTGTCGAACCTGACGACGGGCACGGACTTCATCGACAACTCCTCCACGAACAGCGTGCTGACCAGCCTGACCGCGGCCAGCAGCACGCTGCGCTCGGAAGCTTCGAGCCTCGGTTCGAACCTCTCGATCGTGGAAATCCGCCAGGATTTCTCCAAGAACCTGATCAACGTGCTGCAGACCGGCTCGTCGAACCTGACGCTGGCCGATACCAACTCATTGGCGGCGGACAGCCAGGCGCTGTCCACCCGCCAGTCGATCGCGGTGTCCGCGCTGGCGCTCGCCAACTCCTCGCAGCAGAGCGTGCTCCAGCTGCTGCGCTGAGCCCGATTGCGAGACAGACCATCGAGGCGGCGGGGGAAACCCCGCCGCTTTCGACCTGACAATGCTCGAGGCCGGATGGCGGCTGTTCCGCCATGCCGCCATGCCCGTGATGTTTCGAGCAAGACGAGGGTGGTCACGCCCGCGCCGTACCCTGAAAGGAGACGACGACCATGCCGTTGCGAGTCGAGCTGAAGCCGTTTGAACGAATCATAATCGGCGAAACTGTCATCATCAATTCGGGCACCCGCACCTCGTTCCTGATCGACGGCGAGGCGCCGATCCTCCGCGAGAAGGATACCGTGACCGCGGAGACCGCCAATACGCCGGTCAAGCGGCTCTATTTCTGCGTTCAGATGATGTATCTGAAAAACGACATTCCGAAATACCGGGCTTCGTATCTTGGCTTCCTCAAGGAGCTGCGCGAGGCGCTGCCGGGCTCCCGCGAGCCTATCGACGCCGTCAACAATCATATTTCCGGCGGGGCGCTCTACAAGGCGCTCAAGGAAATCCGGAAGCTGATGAAGCGCGAAGAAGAGCTGCTGGTAGCCCAGGCCTGATGGCCGGTTAAGCGATTTCGAAGTCCGGATCGTATCGGTTACCATCACCAGTATTCGTCATTACGGGCCTGAGCCGCCAAGGCCTGATATCGATGACCGAAGACGCATCCCAGGACGTGCAATTGCACCTCGGGCCAAGACAATCATGGATTCGATCCCGTGAAATCGATCGTCCAGGTCTGACGCGCCGAAGGCGTGTGCGCATGCGGGCTGTCGTGACCGGTGGTGGGCGCCGCTCTCGTGCGCGGCCTGCGGTTCGACCAGCATCACTGCCATATCCGTATTTGCACTGACACTGAAATTAACGCGAATGTGAAAGCATCGCGGTTAACGGTGGCAGGGTGGAATTATTCATTGAGCCATCTCGCCTGACCGTGCCTGCGCGTTGCAGGTTCTGGCGGCGGCTCGGTCGCTTGCCGGCGAGCGAGAGTGGCTCAGGCTTGCGGCTGGCGCGTTTCGGTTTTCGGCGGGCGCCCGCTCGACGGTAGATTCCCCGGCTCGTTGGCCGGTCCATGTCCGACGTGAATGACGGTTGATGGTCGACCGCAACCCAATGCTTGGAAGGCGTATTCTGATGGACGATCTTTTGCGGGAGTTTTTGACCGAGACCAACGAAAGTCTCGATACCGTGGACAATCAGCTGGTGCGCTTCGAGCAGGACCCGAACAACGCCAAGATTCTGGATAACATCTTTCGCCTGGTCCACACTATCAAGGGCACTTGCGGCTTTCTCGGGCTGCCGCGGCTCGAAGCGCTGGCCCATGCCGGCGAGACCCTAATGGGCAAATTCCGTGACGGCATGCCGGTCACTTCCGAAGCCGTGACGCTGATCCTGGGCAGCATCGACCGCATCAAGGAAATTCTCGCCGGATTGGAGTCGACCGAGGCGGAGCCGCAAGGCACCGATCAGGACCTGATCGATCCATTGGTCGAGCTGAGCACGCGGCCCTTCGCGGAAGTCTCCGCAGCGCCTGGCGTCGAGCAGCCGGTCAGCGTCGAGCAAGCGGTTGCCATCGAGCAACCCGCCGCTGCCGAGCAGGCCGTCAGACCCAGGGAAGAAGTGATGTCGCCGCCGACGCTGGAACGCGATCTGCGTCCCGGCGAAGTGTCGCTGGATGAGTTGGAGCGGGCATTCCGCGAGACCGCAAGCGAGATCGCACCGAAACCGGTCGCCGCCGTGCCGGCGGCAGAGGTCGGCACCTTGGTGCCGCAGATGCTGGAGCGGCAATTGCGCCCCGGCGAAGTGTCGCTGGATGAACTGGAACGCGCGTTCCGTGAAACCGAGAGCGAAGCCATGCCGAAATCTCCGGCGTCCGCCTCGCTTGACGCCCTGGCGCGCGGATTCCGCGCCGCGACCGGGCCGCAGCCCGCGGCGCCCGCGCCGGAAGCGAAGGTCGCGGCCGCACAGCCTGCCGCGCCCGCGCCTGTCGCTCCCGCCGCAAAGGCGGTCAAAAGCAAACCGGCCGTCGAGGCCGACGTGCCGGAGGCCGACAAGGTCGCCAACCAGTCGATCCGCGTCAATGTCGACACGCTGGAACATCTGATGACGATGGTGTCGGAGCTGGTTCTGACCCGCAATCAGCTTCTGGAGATCTCGCGGCGCAACGAGGATACCGAGTTCAAGGTGCCGCTGCAGCGGCTGTCCAACGTCACCGCCGAACTGCAGGAAGGCGTCATGAAGACGCGGATGCAGCCGATCGGCAATGCCTGGCAGAAGCTGCCGCGGATCGTGCGCGACCTGGCCGGCGAACTGCACAAGCAGATCGAACTGGAGATGCACGGCGCCGACACCGAGCTCGACCGCCAGGTGCTCGACCTGATCAAGGATCCGTTGACCCACATGGTGCGCAACTCGGCCGACCACGGGCTGGAGACCCCGGCCGAGCGCGCCGCCGCCGGCAAGCCGGAGCAGGGCACCATCCGGCTGTCGGCCTATCATGAAGGCGGCCACATCATCATCTGCATCGCCGACAATGGCCGCGGGCTGAACACCGAGCGGATCAAGGCCAAGGCGGTCAGCAGCGGCCTGGTCAGCGAGGCCGAACTGGAGAAGATGACGGAAGCCCAGATCCACAAGTTCATCTTCGCGCCGGGCTTCTCCACCGCCGCCGCCGTCACCAGCGTGTCCGGCCGCGGCGTCGGCATGGACGTGGTGCGCACCAATATCGACCAGATCGGCGGCACCATCGACGTCAAGTCGGTGGCCGGCGAAGGCTCCAGCGTCACCATCAAGATCCCGCTGACGCTGGCGATCGTCTCGGCGCTGATCGTGGAAGCCGCCGGCGACCGCTTCGCGATCCCGCAACTGGCGGTGGTCGAACTGGTGCGGGCGCGGGCCAATTCCGAGCACCGCATCGAGCGCATCAAGGACACCGCGGTGCTGCGGCTGCGCAACAAGCTGTTGCCGCTGATGCACCTCAAGAAGCTGCTCAAGATCGACGACGGCTCCTCCTCGGATCCGGAAAACGGCTTCATCGTGGTGACCCAGGTCGGCAGCCAGACCTTCGGCATCGTGGTCGACGGCGTGTTCCACACCGAGGAAATCGTGGTCAAGCCGATGTCGACCAAGCTGCGCCACATCGACATGTTCTCCGGCAATACCATCCTGGGCGACGGCGCGGTGATCATGATCATCGACCCCAACGGCATCGCCAAGGCGCTCGGCACCTCGGTCGCGGCGACCCACCAGATCGCCGACGAGAACGCGGCGATGCGCGCCAATGCCGCCGAGCAACTGACCTCGCTATTGGTGTTCCGCGCCGGCTCCACGCAGCCCAAGGCGGTGCCGCTCGGGCTGGTGACCCGGCTGGAAGAAATCGCCGCCGACAAGATCGAACTGTCGAACGGCCGCTACATGGTGCAGTACCGCGACCAGCTGATGCCGCTGGTGCTGATGACCGGCGTCGACGTCCGCAGCTCGGGCGCCCAGCCGATCCTGGTGTTCGCCGACGACGGCCGCTCGATGGGGCTGGTGGTCGACGAGATCATCGACATCGTCGAGGAGCGGCTCAATATCGAGGTCGCCGGCGGCGAGGTGGGCATTCTCGGCTCCGCGGTGATCAAGGGGCAGGCCACCGAGGTGATCGACGTCGGCCACTTCCTGCCGATGGCGTTCGCCGACTGGTTCAGCCGCAAGGAGATGCGTCCCGCGGCGACCTCGCAATCGGTGCTGCTGGTCGACGACAGCGCGTTCTTCCGCAACATGCTGGCGCCGGTGCTCAAGGCGGCGGGCTACCGGGTGCGGGTTGCGCCCAATGCGCAGGAGGGCCTGGTGGCGCTGCGCTCGGGCCAGCAGTTCGACGTGGTGCTGACCGACATCGAAATGCCCGACATGAACGGGTTCGAATTCGCCGAGACGATCCGGGCCGATGCGCATCTGAGCTCCATGCCGATCATCGCGCTGTCCTCGATGGTCTCTCCGGCGGCGATCGAGCGCGGCCGGCTGGCCGGCTTCCACGACTATGTCGCCAAGTTCGACCGTCCCGGGCTGATCGCGGCGCTGAAGGAGCAGACCGCCGAACTCAGCCGCGCGGCGTGAAGCAAGTCCAGCCTGACGGCAAGAAACAAGTCCGGCCTGATATCAAGGAAGCCAGCATGACCAGCAAGACCGATACCACCGAAGGCGCCGTTTCCGAATTCGTCACCGCGATGATCGGCGGCCAGCTGTTCGGGCTGCCGATCTCCCGGGTGCAGGACGTGTTCATGCCGGAACGGCTGACCCGGGTGCCGCTGTCGTCGGGCGAGATCGCCGGCGTGCTCAATCTGCGCGGCCGCATCGTCACCGTGGTCGACATGCGCGCCCGCCTCGGCCTGCCGAAAAACGACGACGGCAAGCCGCCGATGGCGGTCGGCGTCGACCTGCGCGGGGAATCCTACGGCCTGTTGATCGACCAGATCGGCGAGGTGCTCAAGCTTGCCGACGACGGCCGCGAGGAAAACCCCGTCAACCTCGATCCGCGCATGGCCAAGCTCGCCGGCGGCGTGCATCGCCTCGACGGCCAGCTCATGGTCGTGCTCGACGTCGATCGCGTCCTCGAACTCGCGCCCAAGCTCTCGCTCGCCGCATAGCCCGAGTCGCAACCGCGACGTCCTGGAGAAGACCGCAATGAAAACATGTCTGGTGGTCGATGATTCGAGTGTCATCCGGAAAATCGCTCGTCGCATCCTGGAAGAGATGGACTTCCAGATCCTCGAAGCCGAGGACGGCGAAAAGGCGCTGGAAGCCTGCCGGCGCGCCCTGCCCGAGGCGGTCCTGCTCGACTGGAACATGCCGGTGATGGACGGCTTCGAATTTCTTTGCAACCTGCGCCGCATGCCCGGCGGCGAGCTGCCCAAGGTGGTGTTCTGCACCACCGAAAACGGCATCGACCACATCGCGCGCGCCCTTCGCGCCGGCGCCAACGAATACATCATGAAGCCGTTCGACAAGGACATCGTCACGGCGAAATTCCAGGAAATCGGCTTGCTGCCATTGAACGCGCCGGCGTAGTCCGCTCCAGCATTCGAATCAGGTTTGCCCCAGGACGACACATGCGTGCTGAACCAGCGTCGGCGAGAAGATCCAGATCCGGCTGCATCGGCGACAGGGATTGCCTGTACGCGCTGACGGGCATTTGCGTCGCGGCGCCATGGTCCGGTGACGACCATTTTAATCCCTTCCGGTGCTTTTCAGGAGTCCGAGCATGACGCCCCTCGATTACGAATATCTGCGCAAGCTGCTCAAGGAGCGCTCCGGCCTCGATCTCTCCGCCGACAAGCAATACCTGATCGAAAGCCGGCTGCTGCCGCTTTCGCGCAAGTGCGGCCTGCCGGGCATCAGCGAACTGGTGCAGCAGATGAAAAGCGGATCGACCGTCATCACCACCCAGGTGGTGGAGGCGATGACCACCAACGAGACTTTCTTCTTTCGCGACAAGGTTCCGTTCGATCATTTTCGCGACTCGATCATGCCCGAGATAGTGAAAGCGCGCGCCGGCCGCCGCAGCATCCGGATCTGGTGCGCCGCCGGCTCGACCGGCCAGGAGCCCTATTCGCTGGCGATGTGCCTCAAGGAAATGAGCGCCGCGATGTCGGGCTGGCGGATCGAAATCCTGGCCACCGACCTCTCACAGGAGGTGCTCGAGAAATCCAAGGCGGGAATCTACAGCCAGTTCGAGGTGCAGCGCGGCCTGCCGATTCAGATGCTGGTCAAATATTTCAAGCAGACCGGAGAACTCTGGCAGATCAATCCCGACATTCGCGCGATGGTTCAGCACCGGCAACTGAACTTGCTGCACGATTTTACCCAGCTCGGGGTGTTCGATGTCATCTTCTGCCGCAACGTCCTGATCTATTTCGATCAGGATACCAAGATCGGCATCTTCAACCGCCTCGCCAAGGTGACCGAGCCCGACGGCTTTCTGGTGCTGGGCGCCGCCGAGACGGTGGTCGGGCTGACCGATGTGTTCAAGCCGTTCCCGGAACGGCGCGGTCTCTATCGCCCCAACGATGCGCGCGCGCCTGCCAGGATACCGGCCGCCGCCGCACCGAAGCTCGCCGCGATGGCCGGCCGCTGAGCGATGTCAGAAGGCAACAAGGGGCCGGAGCGCGTCACCTTCAGCCGCGGCTATGCCGTCTGCATCATGGGCATTGACGGAACCTGGCGCCGCGACTGCCTGCTCAACGCGATTTCCGACAACGACGCCATCCTTACCGTCGAGGGCTCGATTCAGGGCCTCAACCTCAAGGAATTCTTTCTGCTGCTGTCGTCGACCGGCCTGGCCTATCGCCGATGCGAGCTCGTTCGCGTCAACGGCACCGAGATCGATGTCCAGTTCCTGCAGGGCAAGAACAAGAAAAAGAAGTCGGGCGGCTCGAGCCAGGACGCGCTGGTCGGCGCCTGAACCGGCGGTGCGGTTACAGCCGCGGCCGGTATCCGTATTGTTACGGTGTGCAAAATTAAGCATGGCGTGGCGCGGCAACCTTAAAGTTCGAGCGCCGCGTCTCCAGCGAAAGCAGGCCGGGCGCGGTCAACACGTGCCGACCAGCCGGCTTCAACTTCCTCGACCAGCACGGATCACTCCCATGACCGCACGCGCCTTCCGGCTTCGCGACATCAGCATCCGGACAAAGATCGCGGCCACCCTCGGCATTCTCGTCCTGATCATCTGCGCCACCGGCTGGTTCTCGGCCGACCGCATCATGCGGGTGCACCAGACCACCGACGACATCAACGCCACCTGGCTGCCGGGCATCCGCTACATCGGCGATATCCGCTACAACATGGCGCGGCATCGCGCCATCATCAGCCGCCATCTCATGACCTCTTCGCCGGACGAGAAGAGCCAGATCGAGGATCACGTCCACCTCGCCGAGCAGAATGTCGAAAACCTCCGCAGGATCTACCAGCCGCTGATCGCCTCGGCGGCGGAACGCGCAGCCTATGACGCGTTCGTGCCGGCCTGGCAGGCCTATCTCGCCGCCTGCGCCAGGATGCTGGAAATCTCGAAAAGCGGCGACAACGCCGAAGCGATGAAGTTCTTCATCAGCGAAGTCTCGGCGGTCGGCCTGAAGGCGGAATCGACCATCGACAGGATCGTCGAGATAAACCTCGCCGGCGCCAACGCCGCCGAGCAGTCGGGCACCGCGCTATACCTGGCTTCGCGCAACTTCCTGATGGCCTCGGTCGGATTCTCCGTCCTGTTCGCGCTGGCGGCCGGCTTCTTCCTGGTCCGCGGCGTCGCAGGCCCGGTCAAGTCCATGACCGAGGCCATGACGGGGCTTGCACGCGGCGATCTCGAGGTGGAGATACCTGCGACGGGGCAGGGCGACGAAATCGGTCACATGGCCGACGCCGTGCTGGTGTTCAAGCAGCAGGCCATCGAAAACCTGCAACAGGCCGAGCGCTTGAGGGCGACCGAACTGGAAACCGTCAAGGCTCGCACCCAGGCCATCCTCGACATGGCGGACAAGGTGGAGCATGAAACCACCGGCGCCATCGAGAGCATCGCGATGACCGCCCGGCAGGTCGACCTGGCCGCCCAGGACATGTCGCAATTCGCTTCCTCCGTCGCCGTCGATACCCAATCGGTGGCTGCAGCCTCCGAGCAGGCGCTGGCCAACTCCCATGCGGTGGCGGCCGCGGCGGAGCAGCTCTCCAGCTCGATTCACGAAATTGCCGCCCAGATCGCGCGGACCTCGCAGATCACCCAGCATGCGGTCGCCAGCGGCGACAGCGCGGCCGGCACCATGCGTTCGCTGAAGGATGCGGTCGGCAAGATTTCCGAGGTCACCAAGCTGATCGGGGAGATCGCCAGCCAGACCAATCTTCTGGCGCTCAACGCCACCATCGAGGCGGCGCGTGCCGGCGAAGCCGGCAGGGGCTTTGCCGTCGTCGCCTCCGAGGTGAAGAACCTCGCCAGCCAGACCGCGCGCTCGACCGAAGACATCAATCGCCAGATCGCGGAGATCCAGTCGGTTACCGAGGCCGCGGTCAGCGCCATGACGGACGTCGGCGACCGGGTGCGTGAAATCGACGGCGCGACGACGGCGATCGCCGCGGCGATCGAACAGCAAGGTGCCGCCACCAGCGAGATCGCACGCAACGTCAGCCAGACCACGTCGGCGGCGATCGAAGTCTCGGAAAAGATCCAAAGCGTCAGCAGCGGCGCCGGGCAGGTGAAAGGCCGCGCCAACGACGTTCGCAGCTCGATCGGCGAGGTCACCGACAATATCAGCGGGCTGCGCGAAATCCTGGTGCGGGTGGTGCGCAGCTCGACCGCCGATGCCAACCGCCGCGCCTCGGTTCGCCATGTGGTTTCCGTGCGCGGCGAGATTTTCGGCCGAACCGGCAAGCCGCATGCCGGAGAGGTGCTGGATATTTCCGAGAACGGCGCCCGCATCCGCTGCAACCCGGAAATCGCGCCCGGAGAAGGCGGTACCCTCAAGGTCGGGGGCTTTGCGACCGCGCTGCCCTTTGTCGTGCGCGGCAAGAACGGCGACAGCCTGCATGTGGAATTTCAGTTGTCGGCGCCGCTCGCAACCTCGTATCGGCAATGGCTAGGCAGCATGATCGAATCCGACCTGGCACGGGCCTCCTAGCAAGCAAGTCTCAACAGCGTCTCAGAGAGTAAAAAATGCGCGGCTTCAGGTTCTCGGTCAGCCTTCGGTCTACAGTATCATCGGCCTAAGCTTCTGCGGCTTGATCGGTCTGGCGGTCATGCAGGCCGGCAATCTCAAGGTGTCGCTCAAGCAGCAGCGGCAGAGCGAGCTCAGGCATCTGACCGAGATCGCGGTCGGTATCGCCCGCGAGGAATACGACGCCGCGATTCGCGACCGTTCCTCGGAGCAGATCGCCAAGAAACTCGACGCTGAACGCATATCGAAGCTGAGATATGGCAATGGCGATTATTTCTGGATCAACGATCTGGTGCCGCGCATGATCATGCACGCGGCCAAGCCGGAGCTCAATGGCCAGGACCTGACCGAGATCAAGGATCCGCTCGGCAAGCACCTGTTCGTGGCATTTGTCGACACCGTGAAAAAGGACGGTTCGGGTTTCGTCGAATATCAATGGCCCAAGCCGGGCAAGGACGCCCCTCAACCGAAGCTGTCGTTCGTCGCGGGGTTCGCACCGTGGGGCTGGGTGATCGGAACCGGCGTCTACATCGACGATCTCGACGCGCAGCTCTGGGACAGCGTCAGGACCGTGATCATGGCCGTGCTGGCCGTGATCGGCGTGCTCGGCGTCGTCACGCTGATCATCGCACGCAAGATGTCGACGGCGCTGGTCGCGATGTCATCGGCCGTCACCAGGCTCGGCGAAGGCGATTTCGCGATCGTGCTGCCGGGACTGGGCCGCCGCGACGACATGGCGCGATCCATCGAGCGGTTCAAGGTCAAGATCGCCGAAAAGGTCGAGGCCGACGCAGCTCTCGACGACCAGCGACGGCTGCTCGCAGAACAGGCCAAGCGGGCAGCTCTGGAGCAGATGGCCGATACCGTCGAACGCGAAACCACGGCCGCGGTCGGCGAGGTATCGGCCCGGACCGAACAGATGGCCGGCAAGGCCGAGCAGCTGACCGGCAGCGCGGTACTGCTGGGGGAAAACAGCAACAGCGTGGCCGCGGCTGCCGAAGAGGCGCTGGCCACCACCCAGATCGTCGCCAGCGCGTCGCTGCAGTTGAGCGAGTCGATCAGCGGAATTGCGTCCCAGGTCGGCGCGTCGCGGAAGCTTACCGCCGAGGCGGTAGCGGCGTCGACCAAAGCGCAGTCCACCATTGCCAAGCTTTCCGATGCCGCCAGCCGGGTCGGAACCGTGACCAGCCTGATCAGCGAGATTGCGAGCCAGACCAACCTTCTGGCGCTCAACGCCACGATCGAAGCCGCCCGCGCCGGTTGGCTGGCCGCGGCTTCGCCGTGGTCGCCGCGGAGGTCAAGTCGCTGGCCGAGCAGACGGCGAAGGCGACCAGTGAAATCGCGCAGCAAATCAGCGAAATTCAGCAGGCTACCGAGCAGTCGGTCAATTCGATCAACGGCATCAGCGATGTCATCCGCAATGTCGAGCAGGTTTCATCGGCGATCGCGTCGGCGATCGAGCAGCAGAGCACCGTGACGCGCGAAATCGCCAGGACGGTCGACGAGACGTCGTTTGCGGCGCGCGAAGTCGCAAAGCAGATAACCACGGTTTCCAGCGAGGCGGTCGAAACCGGACGCCGCGCCTCGGAAATCAGGGACGGCTCGGCCGATATCGCCCGCAAGGTCGGCAACCTGCGCGAGGTCCTGATTCGGGTGATTCGCACATCGACGGAGGATGTCGATCGCCGGGCGTCGGTACGCCAGGCCATCTCGTTGCGCGGCGAGATTTTCGGCCGCAACGGCAGGCCGCATGAAGGGGAGGTACTGGATATTTCCGAGAACGGCGCCCGCATCCGCTGCAATCCGGAACTGGCGCCGGGAGAAGCCGGCTCCGTCAGATTGCACGGCTTTCCGACCCCGTTGCCCTATGTCGTGCGCGGCAAGAACGCCGACTGCCTGCATGTGGAATTTCAGCTTCCGGACGCGTTGCGTCTTTCGTATCGGCAATGGATGAAGGACGGCGTCAAACCCGACCTGGCGCGGGCGTCCTGACGCCCGCCGACTCCTGCATGATTGCTGAACGCCGGGGACCGGATTTCCATCGGCCGCTTTACCCGGCGGAAGGAAGAAAGGGTGTACCGATCGGGCAGATCCATCCAAGGAGGGGCCGCGGTGCCAGACATTTCCCGATCCATCGCCCATCAGGCCGAAGCGCGCGACGGCGGCGATCGACGCGCGTTGCAGGTTCTCGTCGTCGACGATGACGCGGTGCAGCGCGCGCTGATCCTGCTGGCGGCCGGGCATGCCGGCCATGTCGCGACCCTGGCGCAGACCTGCGCGGAAGCGATCCTGCTGATCCGCAGCAGGCCGTTCGACTGCGTCACCCTCGATCTCAAGCTCGAGGACGGCGACGGCACCGAGGTCATCAAGGCGATGGCCGATGCCAGCTTTGCCGGCTCGGTGATCGTGATCAGCGGCACCGATGCCGGCCGTCGCAGCGCGGCGCGATCCTACGCCAGGTCGCTGGGCATCGAATTGCAGAGCCTGCCGAAGCCGGTGGATCTTGCCGCGCTTCGCATCGGCCTGGCCAATCTGGGCAAGACCGCCAAGGACTTGCCGGTGATGCATATCTGGGGCGGCGTCGTCGTCGACGCCGTGACGGAACGGCACCGTTCCTGACCGCCGGCGCCGCATCTCTTTTCATGGACCCGAATCAGCAGCGTACGCCGCAAGCGCGGCGCGTTGCGCTGCTTCCGGGGACCGCACCCGCGTCCCGGACACGGTGCAGCGCTCTTCGCGGTGCGCCGCCGAGCGGGGGCCCGCACACCGCATCCTCTGTTTCACGAACTGCGACAGCGCAAAGGGGAGAGTCCGTCGCCGCTTCGCCATTTCTTCATGAGCGATTGTGCACCGGACCATGCATACGGGTTCCACGGCCATGGAACGCGAACTAATTTTGAAACTCGATCCGCCGCTGCCGGATTTCGATATCGCTGCCATGACCGAATATGCTGAGTTCCCGCGATGCTGCTTGTGCGTGTGGTCCCGGTCCCGTACTAATACGGAAAGGAATCGAATCTGTTGCGCAACGCAGCAGGCCGCAAGGCGAGTGCGTCAGTTTTAACTGCGATTGGACGATGGCACATGTCCGAGAAACCCCTGGCCCGCGGCGAGATCTTCGTGGTCGATGACGATCCCGCGGTCCGCGAGACCCTGTCGTTGGTGCTGACCGCGGGCGGCTATCAGGTCATCTGCTTCGCCGATGGCGCCGCGTTGCTGAAGGTAGCGCGCTCCCGCTGCCCGTCCTGTATGCTGCTTGACGTGCATATACCCGGCAAATCCGGACTCGACATCCTCAGGGAATTGCACGGCGAGGATTATCCCGCCCCGATCTTCATGATCTCCGGGCAGGGCGATATCGCCATGGCGGTCACCGCGATCAAGAACGGCGCGCTGGATTTCATCGAAAAGCCGTTCCGCGGCAGCGAGATCATTGCCCGGCTGGACGAGGCGATCGGGGCCTATCAGCGCCGCAAGGCGGAGGACACCGCGTCGAGGATTCCTTCGTTTCATTTTCCCGGACACGAGCCGTTGACGCGGCGCGAGCGCGAAGTGCTGGAGCAGTTCACATCCGGTGCTTCCAACAAGGAAGCCGGGCGTCATCTTGGAATCAGTCCGCGGACGATCGAGGATCATCGCGCCAACATCATGAAGAAACTCGGCGCCAGGAATGCGGCCGATCTCATTCGAATCGTGATGTCCAACGCCCGCGCTTCCTGATGGGCGCCGGGCGCTCGCCGGTCCATCGCCGTGGCTTCAGCCGGCGACTGCCCTGCGGATCATTCTGGCCATATCCGACTTGCGATATGGCTTGGCGAGCAGCAGCACGTCGGAATCGAGCCGGCCGTGATGGATGATGGCATTTTCGGTATAGCCCGAGGTGTACAGCACCTTCGAGCCGGGCCGGCGCCTCAGAATCTCTTCGGCAAGCTGGCGGCCGTTCATCGCGCCCGGCATGATCACGTCGGTGAAGAGCAGGTCGAATGGCCGGCCCGCCTCGACGATGGCGAGCGCTTCCGCGCCGTTCGCCGCATCCAGCGTGGCATAGCCCAGCGAATGCAGCTGGGTGAGCACATATTCTCTCACCAGCCTGTCGTCCTCGACGACCAGGATGGTCTCGTGGCCGCCTTGAAGCTTCGGATCCGGAGCGGCCTCGGAAGCCGGCACAGCCGCGGTACCCGGCGGCAGGTACATCTTGATCGTGGTGCCGTGGCCGACCTCGCTGTAGATCTTGATATGCCCTGAGGATTGCTTGACGAAGCCGTAGACCATGCTGAGCCCGAGGCCGGTGCCCTTGCCGGGTTCCTTCAAGGTGAAAAACGGCTCGAACACCTTGTCGAGGATGGAAGCGGGAATGCCCGAACCGGTGTCGCTGACGGCGATCAGGGCATAATGGCCGGGCCTGACGTCGCCGTGACGGCTGGCGTAGGTCTCGTCGAGATAGGCCGAGCCGGTCTCGATGATCAGTTTGCCGCCGCCCTGCATGGCGTCACGGGCGTTGAGCGCAAGATTGAGAATCGCCGTCGTCAGCTGGTTGGGATCGACGCTGGCGAAACATGTTTCGTCCGCGAACACCGATTCGATCTCGATTTGCTCGCCGAGCGTCGGCCGCAGCAGCTTGGCGGTGTCGATCACCAGTATGTTGATGTCGGTCTCGCGGGGCTGCAGCGGCTGTTTGCGCGCGAAAGCCAGCAGATGCTGGGTCAGTTCCGCGCCGCGCGAGGCGGCTTCGTCGATCATCCCCGTGATGGCGGCGAGCTGCGGCTCCTGCTGCACCGCCTCGGCCAGGATCTCGATGGTGCCGGTGATCACGGTCAGGATGTTGTTGAAGTCGTGGGCGATGCCGCCGGTCAGCTGGCCGACGGCTTCCATCTTCTCGGACTGCCGAATCCGGTCCTCCGCCGCGATCTTGTCGGTGAGGTCGCGGAAGAAGCCGTTGAACAGGAACCCCCCGCGCGACTTCAGCGCGGTGACGCTCAGCTCGGCCCTGAATTCCCCGCCATCGCGTCGCCGGGCCATGATTTCGCGGCGGCGCCCGAGGATCTGGCCTTGTCCGGAACGCAGAAAGCGCCCCAGGGCGGCGCTGAGTTCGTCGCGATCATCTCCGGCAACGACCAGTTCGATCAGGTTTTTCCCAAGCGCCTGGTCGCGCGGCCAGCCAAAAATCGCTTCCGCCTGCGAATTCCAGTTCCGGATGCGGCCGTCGTGGTCGATCTGGACGAAGGCGTCGAGCGCGGTATCGATGATGCCGCGGGCCTGCTGCTCGCTTTCAAGCAGGGCTTCCTGCGCGCGCCGGCTCTCGGTCATGTCCCGGCCGATGAAGAAATGGCGCCGCACCGGCTCCGACCATGTTCCCATCCATGACAGCGTCACGATGCGGCCGTCCTTGTGGACGTAGCGGGCATCGAAGTTCAGGGATTTGCTTTCGCGCCGCGCCGAGCGCATTTGCTCGCGGGTGTTGTCGAGATCCTCGCCATGGATGAAATCGACCGCGCTGCGGCCGATCAGCTCATCCGGCAGATATCCGAGAATGGCTTCGCAGCTCGGGCTGACCTGAACCAGGATTCCCTGGGGGTCGGTCACCAGGATCAGGTCCTGGGAGGATTCGAATATCCGGCGCCGCTCCTCGATCTGCTGGCTGAGGGCCCGCTGGATTTTCTTGCTTTCGGTAATGTCGCGGGCCGTCTTGGACGCGCCGACGATCGCTCCCGAGACCGTGGTAATCGGAGAGATGCCAAGCAATACCTCCACCTTGCGGCCGTCCTTGCGCAATCGAACCGTCTCATAGTGCTCGATCCGGTCGCCGCGGCCGACCCGGCGCAGGATGTCGTGCATCTCCGCCAGCCGTTCGGGAGGGATGATGAGGTCGATGGTCCTGCCCACCGCTTCCGCCGCGGTGTATCCGAACAGCCGCTCCGCGGCCGGATTCCAGCCGGTGATGGTGCCGTCGAGGGATTTGGTGACGATGGCGTCGTTGGACGATTCGACCGCGGCACTGAAAAGACGCTCGCGTTCCGCATGGTGGTCGCGGTTGGCGATGGTCCGGCGATGTTCGCCGATCTCGCGTTCGAGCGCGGCGGCCTTGGCGTTGGCCTCGCCGATCACGCGCGCAAACGCCCGCGCCAGCACCCCGGTTTCGCCGCCGGCTTCGACCGGGATTGCGGTCGCGTCGTCGCGTCCGGCGGCTTCGACCGCCTCCGTCAATCGTACGATCGGAAGCGTCAGCGACCTTGCAACCACGACCGCCAGCGCGGCCGCGCACAATACCGCGATCAGACCGACCAGCAGCGAGGTGTTGCGGATCGCCGCCGCCGGCGCCATGATGCCGGCGTTCGGAACGCGCTCGATGACGCCGACCCATTCGGTGCCGGCCAGCAAGGCCGGCGCGATTGCGATCCCGTCCGGCTCTCCGGTCCGATCGGGCACGATCTGCGCAACGCCCTGCGGGGACCCGGCCGCCGATGCCAAAGCGGGGAAGTCGGACTGCCAGGGGGTCGGGTGGCCAAGCTGCTCGCCGAATTCGCGGCCCGGCTCCGGATGCACCAGATAGTCGCCCTGGGCATTGACGACGTAAATTTCGCCGCCCTGCCGCATCGACGACCTGACCCGGTCAAAGGCCGGACCCATGTCGACATTGATGATGACGATTCCGAAAGGCTCGCCCCCGGCCGCCAATATCGGTGCCGCGACCCGCAATGTCGGAACATGCGGCGCCTCGATCGTTCCGTTTTCCTGGTTCAAATCGACCGGCGAGACGTATATTTGATCTGCGGCCAGCCTGATCGTGTCCTTGAAATAGTCCCGGTCGCCCTTTCGCTGCAGCTCCGCATCCGGCACCACCCGAATCGTGCCGCCCGGACCCATGCGGTCGACGCGGATGATTTCGCGGCCACCGTCCTCGATCCCGATAAGGCGGAATTGCGAATAGGCCGGCTTGGCGCCGAGGTCGGCGACCAGGCGTGTGGTGAGCCTTTGGCGCCACGCCGATTCGGAGATGCGGTCGACCGGATCGATGCCGCCATTGAAATGGGCCAGCACCATTCCATGCGCTGCGGCGTGCGACGGGAAGGTCGCGACGTCGGCGCGCGCCCCCCGCACATACGACTGCAGGTCGGAAGCGACGAGCTGCGCATGGGTCTCGATCCGGTCGAGCACGCGTGGCAACAGCGCCTGCTCCAGGCTGCGATAGTTCAGCCATCCGACCGCCGACACCGTCAACGCCACCAACGCGATCATCGCGACCGCCAGCCTCGTGGTCAGCTTCATCTGCGCGTCACCGCCCTTCGCCGCGCTGTCGCAAATGGGTGGGCAACGCGGCCTGGCGTCATGGGCCGGAAGCAACGTCACCGGCGGGAAGCGATGGCTGCGACGGCCGCTTGGCGGCCTCGAGGCACCCGGCCACGGCCGCCAGCAGCGCGGCCGGCTTGAACGGCTTTTGCAGGCTGCTGACCGCCCCGAGCTTGGTCGCCATGCTCAGGAAATCCGGACCCTTGCCCGCATCGGCAACGATCGGATTGCCGGATATCACGATGATCGGTATCCGCGGCTGCCGCAGATGCACCAGCCGCATGGTTTCGATGCCGTCCATGCCCGGCATGAAGATATCGAGAAACAGCAGATCGAAATCTCCGGCTTCGAACAGCGCCAGTCCCTTGCGGCCGTCGCCGGCGACGGCCACGCTGTGGCCCGCCCGTTCGAGCAGCAGCTTGATGGTCGCCTGGATGGCGCTGTCGTCGTCCACGATCAGGATTTTTGCCACGGTCCACCTCGCGCGAACACGGATCATGCGGATGTCCGATTGTGAAACGGTTGCCGGAGCCGCGCAAGCAATTCCTCCGGAATCCGGCCTTTGGCTGTGGTCGGAATCAATGCCTGAAAACTCGCGATGTGCACGATTAAGGGCAGACATCATCCGTGCTGTGGCGCAGCCGTATTCGATTCGCGGGAACCGCCGGGCCGCAGGCATCGAACCCGGCCCGGAGGCTACGCCGTAGTTGTACGGTATCGAAACTTCACCCGCCATTTAAATCTTCGGCAAAAGGATGAGGGTCACTCGCACATCACGTTTCCCGGATCGATGCCCGGACAGGTGCTGCGCGCCGCGCGCCCAGGGACCGGCGAAAATCCCTTTGGATCAGGGATGCACACGATGTCGTTTCTCAATCTCCGTATCGGCGGCCGGCTTTATGGCGGCTTCGGCGCGCTGGTGCTGCTCGGCGCGGTACTGGCGTTTTTCGGCGTCTGGCAGCTGTGGGGGATCGCGACGCATGTCGACGTGATGGGGACGCAGTCGGAAAATGCGATCCGCGTGGTCCAGATTTCGAGCGAGCTGCAGGCCGTTCGCCGCGCCATCCTGCGTTACCAGTTCGACCAGGACGAGCCGTCCTACGCCGAGGCCGCCAAGCGGCTTGCCGATAGCGACAACCTGCTCGACGAAGCCATCAGGAAAACGTCATCCGAGGAGCGGCGCAATATCTACATGGGAATGAAGAAGACCGTCGCCGACCTGAAGGTAAAGCGCGACGAGCTCGGCGGAGCAGTCAAGCAGTACCTGACGGGCAGGGCCTCGCTGTACACGGATGGCGATGCGATGGCGGAAGCCGTCCAGAAATTTGTCGACGCGGCCGAAGGCACGGCTTTCGTGCAGGAAGCCAATGCCCTGGAGTCCAGGGTGCTGCTGGTGCGGGTCGCGAATTGGCGCATGCTGGCGACTCGCGATCCCAAGGGACAGGAGATATTCAAGACCAATGTCGGCAAGGCGCGGGCGGAGTTGGCTGAAATCGCCAAGGCCGACCTGCCGCCGGCCCTGGCTGCATTGGTCGAGCCGGTCAAAGTCTATGTCGACAAATACGCGGCCGCCTTCGAAAAGGTGTCGACCGGCATGCTGCAGGGAGACGACATCTACTACAAGGCCGTCACGCCTTTGACGGTGGACGCCGTCAAGAACATCGAACTGGCCAAGCAGACCATCGAGACGGCGTTTTCAGCCACCTCCGCGGAGGCCAAATCCAGCATCGCCAGCACCGTGACGACACAGGAAATCATGGCCGGCGTTGCCGCCCTGTTCGGCGTGCTGGTCGCCTTCTTCATCGCCCGCGACATCACCCGGCCGCTGGCGGAACTGGTCAGCGACGCCGACCGGCTGTCCGGCGGCGACACCAGTGCGGAGTTCAAGACCGCGCGGCGCGGCGATGAAATCGGCCATGTGGCCGGCGCGGTGGCGAAATTCCGCGACAATGTCATCGCCCAGCAGCAAGCCGCCAAAAGCTTCGCCGGCGAGGTCGAGGCCCGCGAGGCGCTCAACCGCGGCATGGAAAGCGCGGTCGAGGGCTTTCGGATCTCGGCCAACGAGTTGCTGTCGACCGTCGGCGAGAATGCCGCGGTGATGCGGCAGACCGCCGAAGCCCTGACCGGAATTTCCAGCGAGGCCACCAACCAGGCGGCCGCGGCCGCCGCGGCCTCCGAGCAGACCGCCGGCAACGTGCAGACGGTTGCCGCCGCCGCCGAACAGCTCACCAGCTCGATCCAGGAAATCGGCCGCCAGATCGAATTGTCGAATTCCACCGTGCGCACCGCCGGCGCCGTCACCGCGCGTTCGGAATCCGAGATCGAGGGTCTGGCCAAGGCCGCGCAAAGCATCTCTTCGGTGGTCGACCTGATCCAGGCCATTGCGGCGCAGACCAATCTTCTGGCGCTCAATGCCACCATCGAGGCCGCGCGTGCCGGCGAGGCCGGCCGCGGCTTCGCGGTCGTCGCCCAGGAGGTCAAGTCGCTGGCCGAGCAGACTGCGAAGGCGACCCAGGAGATCGCCCAGCATGTCACGGGAATCCAGGCCTCGACCGGAACCGCGGTGGCCTCGGTCAAGGAAGTCGGCGTCGCGATGCGCCAGATCGACGAAGTGACCACCGCGATCGCCAGCGCGGTCGAACAGCAGGGTGCCGCGACCCGCGAGATCTCGCAGAACGTCCAGATGGCGGCGTCGGGCTCGCAGACGCTGGCCTCGAGCATCTCGACGGTTTCGGCCGCGATCGGCGAGACCAACCGCTCGGCCGAGCAGGTGCTGGATGCCTCCGGCAAGGTCTCCACCGCCGCGGCGACCTTTACCGAGCAGGTCCGGCAATTCTTCATCACCCTGCGCAGCGGCCCGATGGAACGACGTCAGCAGGACGATCCGGCCTACAGAGGTCCGGACCGCCGTGCCGGAAATCGCGCAAACCGCAGTCCGGACCGCAAAGTCGCCTGATCGGGGGGCGCCGCTCTCCCTCGCCCCGCAAGCGGGGCGAGGCGAAACCCGAACTGCCGCGTGGGCTTTTCAAGCCAAGATCATCATGCCCTCGCGCGTGCAGGATTTCGCCGTCACGGCGAAAGCTGAACTTGCCACCCATGCACCGCCTGTGAGATGACCTCGGCGTCTCTCCAGCAGGTGTCGCCATGGCAAAAAACAAAACTCCGCAAGAGCTCCGCAGCGCGCGCTGGTTTGCGCCCGACGATCTCAGGGCCTTCGGGCACCGCTCGCGCGCGATGCAGATGGGCTATGCGCCGGAGGAGTGGAAGGACCGGCCTGTCATCGCGATCCTCAACACCTGGTCGGATGCGCAGCCCTGCCACATGCACTTCAAGAGCCGGGTTGACGACGTCAGGCGCGGCATCCTGATGGCCGGCGGCTTTCCGATGGAATTGCCGGCGCTGTCGCTGTCGGAATCGTTCCTGAAGCCGACCACCATGCTGTACCGCAATCTGCTGGCGATGGATGCCGAGGAGCTGTTGCGCGGCCATCCCGTGGACGGCGTGGTGCTGATGGGCGGCTGCGACAAGACCACGCCGGCGCTGCTGCTCGGCGCCACCAGCATGGGATTGCCCGCGATCTATCTTCCCGCCGGGCCGATGCTGCGCGGCAACTGGAAGGGCAAGACCCTGGGCTCGGGCTCGGACGCCTGGAAATACTGGGACGAGCGCCGCGCCGGAAAGATCTCGGCGAAGGACTGGGTCGATGTCGAGGCCGGCATCGCCCGCAGCTACGGCACCTGCATGACCATGGGCACCGCCTCGACCATGACCGCGATCGCCGAATCCATCGGCATGAGCTTGCCGGGGGCATCCTCGATCCCGGCCGCGGATGCCGGCCATATCCGCATGAGTTCGGAGTCCGGACGCCGCATCGTCGAAATGGTCTGGGAAGACCTGACGCCGCAAAAAATCCAGACCCGCGCTGCGTTCGAGAACGCGATCACGGTGGCGATGGCGATGGGCTGCTCGACCAACGCCATCATTCACCTGATCGCGCAGGCGCGCCGCGCTGGCCATGACATCGGGCTCGACGATTTCGAGACCGCCAGCCGCAAGGTGCCTGTCATCGCCAATGTCCGGCCGAGCGGCGACCGCTATCTGATGGAGGATTTCTTCTATGCCGGCGGCCTGCCCGGCCTGATGAGCCGCATCCGGGATCACCTGCATCTCGATTGCATGACGGTGACCGGAAAGACGCTCGGCGACAACATCGCTTCCGCCGAAGTCTACAATGACGATGTGATCCGGACCGTTGCCAACCCGATCTATGCCGAGGGCGCGCTCGCCGTGCTCAAGGGCAATCTCGCTCCCGACGGCTGCGTGATCAAGCCCAGCGCCTGCGAGCCGCGCTTCCTCAAGCACAGCGGGCCGGCGCTGGTGTTCGACGACTATCCGTCGATGAAGCGGGCGATCGACGATCCCGATCTCGATGTGACCGCCGACCACGTGCTGATCCTGCGCAATGCCGGCCCGCAGGGCGGGCCCGGCATGCCGGAATGGGGCATGCTGCCGATCCCGACCAGGCTGGTAAAGCAGGGCGTGCGCGACATGGTGCGGCTGTCGGATGCGCGCATGAGCGGCACCAGCTATGGCGCCTGCATCCTGCATGTGGCGCCGGAGGCCTATATCGGCGGCCCCTTGGCGCTGGTGAAGAACGGCGACCGCATCACGCTCGATGTCGCCGCCCGCAGCATCCATCTCGACGTGCCGGAAGCCGAACTGGCCAAACGCCGCGCCGAATGGCAGCCGCCCGAGGTCCGTTACGAGCGCGGCTATGGCTGGATGTTCACCCGGCACATCCGGCAGGCCAATGAAGGCTGCGATTTCGATTTCCTCGAAACCGGCTTCGGCGCGCCGGTCGGCGAGCCGGCGATTTATTGAGTTGCCCTACTGGCCGCGCCAGGGCGGCGGCTATCGTTCTGCGGATGCTGCGCAACGCGCCGCCCTTGCGGCGTGGTGCGCTGCTGATCCGGGGTCCCTGACAGGTGGTCTGTATGGCTCCCGGCTCCGCGGAGCACGCGAAGTGCGCTGCACCGCGTCCGGGACAGGGGTTTACGCCTCGCTCTGCTTCGCCAATCCCACCGCCCACAGCGCGAAGGCATAGGCGATCGCGACTTCGTCGAGCCGGTGGAAGCGGCCCGAGGCGCCGCCATGGCCGGCGCCCATGTTGGTGCGCAACAGCACCGGCCCGCCGCCGGTCATGGTGGCGCGCAGCCGCGCGATCCATTTCGCCGGCTCCCAATAGGTGACGCGTGGGTCGGTCAGCCCGGCCATCGCCAGGATCGCCGGATACTGCTTCGCCGTCACATTGTCATAGGGCGAATAGGACAAAATGGTGCGGAAGTCGGCTTCACTCTCGATCGGATTGCCCCATTCCGGCCATTCCGGCGGCGTCAGCGGCAGGCTGTCGTCGAGCATGGTGTTGAGCACGTCGACGAACGGCACCTCGGCGACGATGCCCGCGAACAATTCGCCGGCGCGATTGGCCACCGCGCCCATCAGCATGCCGCCGGCGCTGCCGCCATGGCCGACGATGCGTTTCGTGCCGGTGTATTTGGCGTCGATCAGGGCGCGCGCCGAGGCCGCGAAATCGTCGAAGCTGTTGGTCTTTTTCGCGCGCTTGCCGTCGAGATACCATCCCCAGCCCTTGTCCGAGCCGCCGCGGATATGGGCGATGGCATAGACAAAGCCGCGGTCGACCAGCGACAGCCGGTTGGCGGAGAACGAGGCCGGCATCGCCATGCCGTAGGAGCCGTAGCCGTACAGCAGCAAGGGCGCCGTGCCGTCGCGGGTCAGACCCCTGGCGTGCAGGATCGACACCGGTACCTCGGCGCCGTCGGGCGCGGTCGCCATGATCCGCGTGGTGACGTAATCGGCCGGATCGTGGCCGGAAGGAATTTCCTGGCGCTTGCGCAGGCTGCGGGTCCGCTTCGCCATGTCGTAGTCATAGACCTCGGATGGCGTCGTCATCGACGAATAGGAAAACCGCAGATTGGTGGTGTCGAATTCATAGCTGCCCATGGTGTCGAGCGAATAGGCGGCCTCGTCGAACGCGATGGCGTGCTCCCCGCTTGTCGCGAGGTCGCGGATAATGATGGCCGGCAGCGCGTTGGCGCGCTCCAGCCGCACCAGATGGCCGGCATACAGATCGATGTCGATGATGTAGACGCCCGCGCGATACGGGATAAGGTCGCGCCAGTTGGCGCGTTCGGGCGCTTTCAGCGGCGCGGTGACGATCTTGAAGTCGATCGCGCCATCGGCATTGGTCAGGATGAACAATTCATCGCCGCGGTCGGCGATCGAATATTGCACGCCGGTTTGCCGCCCTGCGACCAGCCGCGACGGCGCATCGGGATCGGCAAGGTCGATCAGCCGCTGCTCGGAGGTTTCGTGGTCGCCGCCGGCGATCATGCAGAACCGGCCGCTGGTGCTCTCATGGATATGGGTGAACCAGCCGGCATCGTGCTCTTCATAGACCAGGACGTCTTCCGCCTGCGGGGTGCCGAGGCGATGGCGCCAGACCTGCATCGGGCGGTGGTTGTCGTCGAGCTTGACGTAGAAGAACGCCGCGGAATCCAGTGTCCACACCACCGAGCCGTCGGTTTCCTCGACCAGATCGTCACGGTCGGTGCCGTCGGCCCAGTTGCGGACCCGGATCGAGAAGTATTCCGAGCCCTTGATGTCGGCGCTCCAGGCTTCGAGATTGTGATCCGGCGAATGCCGGGCGCCGCCGAACTTGAAATAGTCGTGGTCGGCCGCCAGCGCGTCGCCATCGAGTACGATCTGGACCTCTCCGCCGTCGCGCGGCGTGCGGCCGAACATTTCGTGCTGGCCGCCGTCGCGGAATTTGCGCAGATAGGCGAAGCCGCCGTCCGGCGACGGCACGCTTGAATCGTCCTCCTTGATCCGCCCGCGCATTTCCGCGACCAGCGTCTTCTGCAGGTCCCTGGTGTGGCCGAGCAGGCTTTCGGTATAGGCGTTCTCGGCCTCGAGATGGCGCCGGATGTCCGGGTCCAGGAGGCCGGGGTCGCGCAGCACTTCCTGCCAGTTTTCGTCCTTCAGCCAGGCATAATCGTCGACCACGCGGATGCCGTGGGTGGTGAAGGCATGCGGCCGGCGCGGCGCCACCGGCGCGGCAGGCGAATGCTCAGGTTTTTGCGTCACTCGTTCCTCGTCTCAAGCCTGCGAATCGGCGGCCAGCGTCACCGCCCCATATCGGGGCGGTGGCAGCGGATTGCCAGATCTGCGGCCGCGATGAAAGCGTCGCCGCAGCCAGCCCCCGGTCAAGCCGGGCTGGTCCGGGCAAGGCGAGCGGCGATCGCAGATGATCGAGACTGACCGGGGAGGGCCCACGCGGCTCGGTGGAACCGCCGCTTGGTGCAGCTGCTCGAGCGTCAAAAAAAGGCGATGAGCGCCATGGCGCTCATCGCCGGGTTCCCTAAATCCGGGCCGACGACGGAAACAAGGCGCCTTACGCTGCCTTGACGTCGATCTTCTTGGCGGGCTTTTGCGCTTCGGGCTTCTTCGGAAGCGTCACCGTCAGAACGCCCTTCTTGAAGCTTGCCTCGATCCTGTCGGTATCGACGCCTTCGGGAACGGCAAAGTAGCGCTCGAAAGAGCCGAAGCGGCGTTCCTGCAGATGGTAGCCCGTGCGCTTCTCCTCCTTGTCTTCCTGCTTCTCACCCTTGATGGTCAGTCCATCATTGTCGAGCTTCACCTCGATGTTCTTCTCGTCCATTCCCGGCAGTTCGGCGGTGACCTCGTAGGCGTTGTCCTTCTCGACGATGTCGACCGCCGGCGCGGCGGTCAATTTCAGTTCGCGGCCCCAGAACGGCTGGATGTCGAATACCGAGCGCCGGAACGGGGACAGCCACGAGTTGCGGTCGAAGTCCTCAAAAAGGCGATCGACTTCCCGGCGCAGGTTTTCGAACGGGCGCCACCCTTGCACCGCCGTGGCTTTTTCTCCGACCTTCTTTTCCTCGGCCTTCACCGGCAATTTGGTTGCAGCTTCAGCCATGACAAAATCCTCCTGTCAAATCGGCAGGCCTTATCGGAGCGACGTCGAATTCGATCGACTTCAAGCAAGATCAAGTCGCCGCCAAAGGCCTCGATTAGCATCTCATCGCGCAGAACGGCGATCATTGACGCAAGTCAAGATGCCCATCGTTCGGTTGCAATTTTCTTCCAGGTCGCAGACCGGGCAGATGAACCACGCAGACAGCGATGTGAAGAAGACATGACAGCGAGAAGAAATCTCCCAGCTCGACTTGCGCGACGTGGCGGCATTGATCCGCTCGTTGCGACAGCCGTCGTCCAGTTCAAGCCGCCATGCGTTCAGCAACGACTTTCAGCGGCGCTGTCCGGTTCTTCAAAAGCCCGGCCAAAGGCTTCCCGTCAGGCATGGACCCGCATCGCCTCGCAAGCAGGCAGCGGAATTTGAAAGCCGGGAGGGAACGGCGATGCCGCAATGTTCTCCATCGCGGCCCGTTCCTCCGCCAGGCGCTTTTCGATGAACTGCCGCTCGAGCTCGGTGAGCTTGGTGCCGAGCAGCCGGCGGTAGCGGCGGATGTTGTCGCGGTGCGTGCGCAAGCGCGCAAGTTTATCGTCCGGCATCGTCGTCATCCGTTGCTTGGATGCCTGTCTACGCCGCCAGCCCGATCCGCGCCGCCGACTTGATCCGGTTCGGCTTGCCGCCCGGCGGTCCCTTCGGCGCGGGATCCAGTGCGGAAAGCGCATCGAGCACTTCGTCGATGGTCACCATGCGGCGGGATCCCGGCAGTTCCCGCAGCGCCGGGTTCGATGTCACGGCGGCGGCATCCGACGCCCAGGAAGCGAGGATGGCGCGCTTCTCGCCGATCGACAGCGCGCGGTCGGCCAGGACGTCGCGGGGATGATCGTAAACCAGGCCGGGATGCAGAATCGCATTCAGGTCGATGATGTTGTCACCATGATCGAGCATGGGAGGTCCTCCTTCTCCTTTCGTTGGACACCTCTGGTTTTGCCTCGGGCCGGAGCGAAAGGTCCGGCCGCTCCCGCCCGGCGCCGGGCGGGAGCTCGAAAATTCCCGCAAGGGATATTACGCGGCCTTGCCTTCGAGCTGATGCACGTTGCCGGCCGGCGCGCCATTGATGGCGATCCGCCGCGGCTTCATCGCCTCGGGGATTTCCCGCACCAGTTCGATTTTCAGCAGGCCGTTCTCGAAGCCGGCGCCCTTCACCTGGACGTAGTCGGCGAGGTTGAACTGCCGCCTGAACGGCCGGGCCGAAATGCCCCGGTAGAGGTATTCGCGCTCGGTCTTGTCGGCCTTGCTGCCTTCGATGGTGACCACGTTCTGTTCCGCCGTCACCGCGATTTCGTCCGGCGAGAAGCCGGCAACCGCGAGCGAGATCTGATAGCGGTCGTCGCCGAGGCGTTCGATGTTGTAGGGGGGATAATTGTCCTCGCCGGCGCGCTGGGCGGTTTCAGCGAGGTCGAAAAGGCGGTCGAAGCCGATGGTCGAACGCCAAAGGGGAGACAAGTCGTATGTGCGCATAGCCAGATCCTCCAAAGAGCAAAATGGGTACGAGCGGCACCGGACACGACCGGTGCCCGTCTCAGATCCCCGACCCGTCTGGCATCGGGGACGCCGCCTTGCGGCAGCAGACGGAAAATAAAAAAATCCGGTTTTGGTTTCAAGAGGGGAGCTAAAAAATTTTGCCGCCGTCCCGGCCATGCCTGACGCAAGGTTAACGGAAAACCTGCAGCGCTCTAGCCCGGCGCGAGGGATTGTCCCACGGCATAGAGAGAGCATTCCTTCCATGCCGCCGTGCATTGCCGCATCGCTTCTTCCCCGGCCTGGTCGATCGTTCGCGAGACGGAGGTGACCGACGAGCAATGACCGCCGCGGTTCCAGGCAAACGCCTTGATGTCGGTATTCGCCCTTACATAATAATCGAAATAGGCGCTGCATGCCGCGTTCAGCGGCGCCGGCGCCGGAATGGCAGCCCGCGGAGGCAACTCGACAACCAACGCCGTCGGCAGCTGCAACCCATTCAAGAAGCCTTCAATGGAAGGCCACCACAGTTCGGCGGGGCCCATCACCAGCATCGCATGGCCCTCGACGCCGAACGGCGGCAGGATCTGCAATTGCGCCGGCGCGCCCGAAGCCACATAGGCCTCGAACATCCGGCGGCCCAGGGCCACAGGAATGTAATGGTCGTTCTGCGAATAGATCCACAGCGCGGGGACACGTGCGGTGCGGCCAAAAATGCCGGCGTCCTCCACCAGATGGTCCGGGCTGCAGACCCGATCGGGACCGGCTCCGCCGTGGCCGCCCGCGAAATCCAGAATGCCGACAACGCCGGAAGGATTGGTTGCCGCGGCGGCCGTCACGGCCATGCCGCCGGTCGAGTGACCCAGCAGCAAAACCCGATCGGGGTCTACCCAGGGTTCGCCGCGAAGTACGGCGATAGCGCCGCTGACGTCCTCGGCCGCTGTTCGCGCAACGGCGAGATAATCCCGATTGTCGCACGTACCGGAGAGAGTTTCGGCAAACCGTCCCTCCGACCGACCAAAGCCGCGGCGCATGATTGACACCGCCGCGTAGCCCCGGTGTGCAAATGCCAAAGCCGGATCGAGCAGGTCGGCCGGCGATTGCTGGGCCATCGCGGTACCGAGCGCATCACCGGTCGCGCGAGGCGTGCCGTGAACCAGCAAGACCAGCGGATAGCGTTCAGGCCGATCGGGACGGATGACGGTCGCCTCAAGCTTTACCCGGCTTCCATCGGGAAGCGCGATCGGCAGCATCAAGGTTTCCTGGATCAGGCCCGGCCAGGCGGTATCGGCCGCGGCCGGACAGAGCGCAAGCATGAGCGTCGCGATCACGCAGCCAAGCCGCACCATGGCGCTATCCCTCATTTCCGCGAACGGCTTCCCGCATTGTCCTCGCGCCCGGTCACACGTCGTCAGACGGCCTTCCTGATCAGGCGCTCCAGCGCGCCAAAATCATGTACCCGGACCGAGGCGTAGCTCAACGACAAAACGCCGTCGCGCTCCAGCCGCTTCAGGTGCACGTTCAACGCCTGGCGCGAGATTCCGACGGCCGAGGCGAGTTCCTCCTGCGACAGCCTTATGACGCTTGCCTGCTTTCCGGGCTCGCGCTGGGCTTCCGCATAAAAAATCAGCCGCTGCGCCACGCGAACCTGGACCGGCATCGTGCTCAGGCTCGCGATGTGGGTCATCGCGAGACGGTGGTGTTCGCAGAGCAGGCGCGCGAAGGCGGCGAAATGCGACGTGCTTTCGTCGGCGAGTTTTCGAAAGTCGCCGACGCCCAGGTGGAGAACCTCGCAGCGCCCGACCGCAAAGGCTTCGGAATACCGGGGCAGGCCGTCGAACAGCGAGGTCTCGCCGAACCAGGATCCGGCCGTCGCCACCAGCAGCAGCCCGTGGCCGCCCTGGGCGGAGGTTTGCGAGATGTGCACCTCTCCCGAAAGCACCGCAAACAGGCCGTTCGGTTCATCGCCGGCTGCGAACAACAGCGTGTTTTTTGCCGGCCGGATCCGCCCGACGGCGACGATCCTGTCGGCCAGATCCCGCGCCAGCCCGGCGAACCACGAATTGCCACGAAGGACCCTGGCCGCGGTTCGCTTGTCCATCCGAGGCGTCTTTCGACAGTTGCCGGCAACCCCGATTGTCAAGCGCTTGACAGACTTTTGCAATGGCCGGACTTAGCCTGACGCGGTGCCGGCAAGCCAGGGGATGCAGCCAATGGACCGCAAGCCAGAGATATTCGACAAGGTCCAGCGCCTCTACGGCGTTCGCGGATGCAATGATCACGAGCTGCATTGCCTGCTCAAATTCGAGCGCCCGCTCGACCTCGACGTGCTCAAGCAATCGGTGTTCGCCTCGATCCGGGCCATCCCTGTTCTCGGCAGCCGATATGTCGACGGCGTCCGACCGCGCTGGGCCAGCCTGGCTGCAGGCGATCTGGACGAGGCGTTCTCCACCGCGTCGAGCGAGGCGGAGCTCGAGGCCTTCATGGTTGCGCGCGACGATGAACGTTTCGGTCCGCAGCTGAGGGCCTGCGTTCTCGACGCGGAGTCCTTCGCCATCGCGTTCAAATTGAACCACATGATCTGCGACGCCGCCGGCTTCAAGCAGTTTCTCGGTTTCCTCGCCGACGTCTATTCGCGTCGGATCGTGGACCCGGGGTACCGGCCGCCCGAGATAGATGCGGACAGGAGCATGCGCGCGGTGCTCGATCGTTTCGGCATGGGCGCGAAACTCAAGGCGCTGCTGCTGCAGAACGGCGACAACAACCGCCCGGGCAATCATCGTTTCCCGCTCAGCGGCGATCAGAAGGCCGAGCCATTCATCGTCACGCGAAAGCTCGGCCGATCCAGGCTGACGATGCTGACAGGCTACGGCCACGAAAAACACGCGACCTTGAACGACATCGTCCTGACGGCCTTTTATCGCTGCATGTTCCGCAAGCTGGCGCTGGGCGCGGGGGAGGATCTGGAAATTCCGCTGATGGTGGATATGCGCCGCTATCTCGGCGATACGAATCAGTTCAGGACGCTGACCAATCTGACATCAATGGTGAGCACGCGGCTGGATTTAAGTCGCGACGAAAGCTTCGAGAACGCCCTCGGCAGGGTGAGCGCGATCATGCGCGGCAAGAAGCGCGCCGACCTCGGTCTCAACGTGTTCGTCAAGCTCGATCTTCTGTACCGGCTGTTCGGCGAGCCCGCCGCCGACCGGATTGTGCGGAAAAGACTGAACAATCCCCTGATCTGCATGACGAATGTGGGGATCCTGAGCCCGGCCCGGCTCTGCTTTGGCGGGCTGCAGCCATATGACGCCTACCTTTGCGGATCCATCAGATACAGTCCATATTTCCAGCTTGCCATGAGTTCGTACAACGGCGAACTCACGCTGACCGTCAATCAGTGCGGAAGCGCCGCCGATCGGCAGCAGATTCTGTCTTTCCTGGGCGATGTCGACGCCGAATTGCCGGGCGAGGGCCTGCCGGCTGCTTCGTTCGGAGCGCTCGGGGTGGGCTGATTTGGTCATCCGCTGCGTACCCCAACCCGTTTCGCATCGCGTTTGCGCGACGCTCACGACCCTGCCCCTGCAGGGAGGGAAAAAAGCGATCAGGGACGGCTCGTGCCATAGGCGATCGCGCTGCCAGCGGCAGGGATCGTGGGTTGGAAATTACGACTGGTTCTGGCGCGACGCGACGGCATCGCGATACAGGGCGGCATATTGTCCTGCGCGATCGCGCCACGATACGTCGGTCGACATGCCGTTGAGCTGCAGTCTTCGCCAGGCCTGCTTGTCAGGGAAGAAACCGGCGGCCCGGCGCAGGGCGCCGGCGAGACTTTCGACCGTGACGGGAGCAAACCTGAAGCCGGTCGGCGCGCCACCGGCCATGTCGGCCTCGGCAACGTCGATGACGGTATCGGCAAGTCCGCCGACGCCCGATACGATCGGGACCGCGCCGTATCGCAGGGCGCAAAGCTGGGTCAAGCCGCAGGGCTCGAAGCGCGACGGCACGACGAGGGCGTCCGAGCCGGCCTGAATGAGATGGGCGAGGGCTTCATCATAGCCGATCACGACCGCCATGCGGCCCGGATTCGCTTTCGCGGCCGCCTGATAGCCGCGCTCGAGGTCCGGATCTCCACTGCCCAGCAGGGCAAGCTGCATTCCCTGGTTCACGATGGCGGAAACGTTCTCGAGAAGGAGATCGAGTCCCTTCTGCCACGACAGCCGGCTTATGACGCCGAGCAGCAGCGCATCGGGGGATGCCTCCAGGCCAAGCCGCCGCTGCAGGGCGGCCTTGTTCGCCGCACGGGATTGAAGCTCGCTGGCGCTGAAACGGGCGGCGATGTGCGGATCGGTTTGCGGGTTCCAGACCGAGCTGTCGATGCCATTGAGGATACCGCTCAGCACCTTCGAGCGCTCGCGCAACAATCCGCCCAGTCCCATGCCCCCTTCATCTTGCTGAATCTCGACGGCATAGGTCGGCGAGACCGTCGTGATGCGATCCGCGAATTGCAGGCCGGCCTTCAGGAAGCCGACCATTCCGTAATATTCGACCCCGTGAATCGTGAAGGACCGGGAAGGCAACCCGAACGCATCGAGCATTTCAGGCGGGAACTTGCCCTGGAAGGCCATATTGTGAACCGTCATCACGGTGCAGGGCCGGGGACCGCCGGCATAGTGCAGATAGGCAGGCGCCAGTCCCGCCTGCCAGTCGTGGGCATGCACGATGTCAGGCACGAATGACCGGACTGCGCCCCGGCCGATTTCGGCGGCCATCCGCGACAGCGCCGCAAAGCGCACGCCGTTGTCGGGCCAATCCCTGCCGTCCGGCCCGGCATAGGGATTGCCGGGCCGCGCGAAGAGGTGCGGCGCATCGAGCACCAGCAGATCGAGGCCGGCATGCGAGCCGCCGAGCAGGCGGACCGGTCCGCCATGCAAATGCGGCCACTCCAGCAGCACTTCCGCCGCCGGCAGCGCCGCGAGGACATCGGGATATCCCGGCACCAGGGTTCGCGTTTCGATGCCGCAGGCGTGCAACGCGATCGGCAACGCGCCGACGACGTCGGCAAGGCCGCCGGTCTTGATAATTGGATAGATTTCCGAGGCGACTGCAACGACGCGAAGCGGCGTCATGCATTGAGCCTGTCGATCATCGATTGCGTCACCAGCGAGATGCCCTGCGCGGTGGTTCTGAACCGTTTCGCATCGAGTTCGGGATCTTCTCCGACCACCAGGCCTTCCGGAATTTGAACACCCCGGTCGATGACGACATTCTTCAGCCGCGCATGCCGGCCCACATTGACGTAAGGCAGCACAACCGCGTTTTCCACGCTGGCGAACGAATTGACGTGCACGCCGGTAAACAGCAGGGAACGGCGCAGCGCCGCGCCGGATATGATGCAGCCTCCGGAAACCAGCGAGGTCACCGCCATTCCACGCCGGGCCTCCTCGTCGTGAACGAATTTGGCGGGGGGCGTGATCTCGGCGTAGGTCCAGATCGGCCACGCGCGGTCATAAAGATCGAGCTCCGGCAGGATATCCGTGAGATCGATGTTGGCGGCCCAGTAGGCGTCGACGGTTCCCACGTCTCGCCAGTAGACGCGCGGATCGTCGCCGGACCTGACGCAGGAACTGGAGAATTGGTGGGCCACCGCCCGGCCGTTTTTCACGATATAGGGAATGACGTCCTTGCCGAAATCATGGCTCGAGTTCGGATCATTGGCGTCGCGCCGCAACTCGTCGAACAGGAACTTGGAATCGAAGATGTAGATTCCCATGCTGGCCAGCGATTTGTCGGGCTTGCCGGGCATCGGCGGCGGATCGGCCGGTTTCTCGAGGAAGGATTGGATCACGCCATGGTCGTCGATGTGCATGATCCCGAATCCGCTGGATTCCGCGCGCGGCATCTCCAGGCACCCGATCGTGACGTCGGCCTGCTGCTCGACATGCTGCCTCAGCATCAGTTCGTAATCCATCTTGTAGATGTGGTCTCCGGCGAGCAGCACGACGAACCTGGCGCCATGCGGTTCGATGATGTCGATGTTCTGGTAGACGGCGTCGGCGGTGCCAAGATACCAGTTGGTTTCCGAGATGCGTTGGCTCGCCGGAAGGATGTCGAAACTCTCGTTCCGCTCCGGACGAAAGAAGTTCCAGCCCATCTGCAGATGCCGGATCAGGCTGTGAGCCTTGTATTGGGTGGCCACCGCGATCCGGCGGATCCCCGAATTCACCGCATTGGATAGCGCAAAGTCGATGATGCGCGATTTGCCGCCGAAATACACCGCCGGCTTGGCACGCCTGTCGGTCAGTTCCAGGAGCCGGCTTCCGCGCCCGCCTGCCAGAACGAAAGCCAGGGCGTGGCGTGAAAGCGGTTCGTTGACGGCGGCCATCTGATCCTCCCCGGAGCCTCGAAGGCTTTGTCCCTCGATCCCTCGAAACCTTCTCTTGTCCGGAAGGCAAGGTCGAGGGCCCGCCGATTGTAGCGGGAGCAATGGCCGATCGGAAAGCGGTATGTCGGAGCTGCCGCTGCCGAGCCGCCGGCACCGATCCGGCAGGGCCAGGCGCTCCGCAGCTTAATGCGATGTGAAGCTTCTAAATCCCGATTTAATGGTGCCGCATCGCGTGCGCGCTTAATACTGTCCTATCTACAACGGCTGTATGAGGACCGGGATGTCGGCTTCGCTGCTTCGTTCCAGGTTCCGGGCAGGAGAATCCTTGCTGCCTCAAAGGGTCGGCCGCGCGAACGGCAAGGTTGCCCTGATTGCCGCGGTCTTGTTCGCGCTGGCGTCTGGTGTCGAGACCATGGCGGTTCCGACCCTGGGGCAATCGCCCGATCCACGGCAAGTCACCGGCGATCACGTGCCAAGCAAGTATCCCTGAGGCCGGCTGTCAATGTCAGCCCGTGCCGCGATGCCATACCTGCCTCCCTGCACAACATCAGACTGGCAGGCTTCGATCATATCCTCACCAAGCCGCTCAAGATTCCCGGCCTGATGAAAATCCTGCGAGCCGCCCCCAAGGCTGCCTGAGCGGACGGTTGGTGCCTCGAAGCCACGTCAACGACCGGGGACGGACGCTGCGTAAACACGCTGCGAGGCAGACCAGCCCGCATCAACCGGGCGAAATGCCTGAGATGTCGTGATTCGCTTTTGCGCAGGCTGATCGGCCTGTTGCGCGTCGGGCATCTCCTCCCCAACTGCCCGGCGGCTCAGGCTGCCGGGCGCTTTTTCAAGAAAGCCGGCCGCGCCATTGGCAAGCGTGAAGCTCCGAAATGAGGTTCGCGCGGTATCAAAGCAGCCACCGCTGCGGCAATGGTCCCGGCCGCCGCCGCAGTCGATCCGCCTGGGCGACGGCGCGGCCTTGCAGCCCGCACCGCCCTCAGGCCTTCACGGTTTCGCCGAGCCAGTCGATCGCGGCTTCGGTGCCGCCCTTGCCGTGAGGTATACCGAGCGCCTGCAGCCCGACCTCGATCACGCCCAGCGTGCCCAGGATCATCGGCGCGTTGACATGGCCCATATGGGCGATGCGGAACGCCTGGCCGTGCAGTTCGCCGATGCCGGTGCCGAGCACCACGCCGCATTTTTCCTTGCAGTAGCGTTGCAGCGCGACCGGGTCGTGGCCGCCTGACATCATCACGGTCGTGACGGTGTTCGAGCGCTCGGCGGGCTCGGCGATGTTGAATCCGAGCGCCTTGCCCTCGGCCCAGACCGCGACCGCGCGGCGCACCGCCTCGGCCAGCAGGCGATGGCGCAGGAACACGTTTTCAAGTTTTTCGTCGAACAGCATGTCGATCGCCTGGCGCAGCGCGAACAGCAGATGAACCGGCGCGGTGCCGGCATATTTGCGATAATGCTCGGCGCCTTCGCGTTCGGTCCAGTCCCAATACGGGGTCCGCAGACCGGCGGTGCCGTGCACCGCGCGGGCGCGTTCGTTGGCGGCGACGAAGCCGAGGCCGGGCGGCGCCATCAGGCCTTTCTGGGATCCCGACATCGCGACGTCGATGCCCCAGGCATCCATCTCAAACGGCATGCAGCCGAGCGAGGCGACGGCGTCGACCATGAACAGCGCCGGATGGCCGGCCGCCTTGATCGCCTTGCCGATGGCCTCGATGTCGTTGACGGCGCCGGAAGCGGTATCCACCTGCGCCACCAGGATGGCCTTGATGCCGTGATCGCGGTCGCGCCTGAGCCGGGCCTCGACTTCCGCCGGCCGCACCGCGCGGCGCCAGTCGCCCTTCAGCACCTCGACTTCGGCGCCCATCGCGGCGGCGGCGTTGCCCCAGCCGATGGCGAACCGGCCGCTTTCCAGCACCAGGACCTTGTCGCCGCGCGACAGCACGTTGCTGAGGGCGGCTTCCCAGGCGCCATGGCCGTTGGCGATGTAGATGTAGCTGCGTCCCTTGGTGGCGAACAGCCGGGAAAGATCGCGCAGCAGGCTGTCGGTCAGATTGACCATGGTGTCGGAGTAGATGTCGAGCGCGGGGCGATGCATCGCCCGCAGCACTTCGTCGGGCATCGTGGTGGGCCCGGGAATTGCCAGAAATTCCCGGCCGGCGCTAACGACCATTGGCTTGTTCTTTCTTTGTCGGCGGCCGTGCAGGCAGGGCCGGGTGCGAAATCAAAGCGCATCGGCAGATGCGCGCAGGGTTCAGCTTGAGGTGTTTACGGGGCAGGGAATACGCGGGAGCGATGAGGAAGGAAAGCTTCCAGCATGTTGCGTTCAAGCGCGCGCTGCTCCCCTCCCCCTTGCGGGCAAGGGTATCGCATATCGGATTTTCTACGTCATCCGCGCGGGAATCCTTCTGATTTTGCGTGGCGTTGCAACGAGTCGTCGCTGCGGACGCAGGGACCCATACGCCGAGGACTAGCCCTCCTCCTGGCGGGGAAAGGAAAGACCATCGCCGTCGCGCATCGACTTGAACATCAGGCACTAGCGCTTGGTCTCGCGGCAGCCGGCGGCCTCGGCCTCGTCGACCGAACAGAACCAGCGCGTGCCCTTGCTGATCTGCATCTTGATCTGCGCATACCAGCGGCTGGAGGGCTTGTGATAGATGCATTCGCCGGAACGGTTGACGTTGCCCTTGATCACGCAGTCGGGCGAGGGCGCCACCGGTCCGGAGGCCGACGCCAGCAGGATCGCGCCGGCGTTGTCCGGCGGCTTGGCGGCCCCGAGAATTACGGTCTTCTTGTTGCGGACGCGCCAGTCCCATGGCGCGATGAACGCCCCCTGCCACATGCCGGCCTTGGCCTCGCGCGCGGCTTTTTCATCGGCGTCGTAGTCATGGGAAAAACGCACATAGGACAGCGCCCATCCGCTCTTCACCATCCATTTCTGGATGTCCTCGCCGTCGACTTCGCATTTCGCCACCGATCGGCCGCGACGGTCGACCCGGTCGACGTGGCAAGTCCAGCTCTTGTTGGCGACATGGCGCATGAGCTCGTCGCGGGCGGCGACGCCGCAGGTCCAGCGCTCGCCCTTGGTGTTGAGGCAAAGCTGATCCACCGACGGCGCATCGATCCCCTGCAGGCGGATCCGGGAGTTGCCGATCTGGACCTGGTTGCCTTCGTGAATCCTGGGAATCCCGGAGATCTCGGCAGCTTGCGCCGTCGCCGGCAGCAGCAGGAGCGCAATTGCCAACGGGATTTTCATCAACATGCAAAGCAGCCGGATTCAATGTGAACGGACAATATCATATCCTGCCCTATCGCCGAATTGTGGTCGGGATTTGATCGGGGGCCGGGGTGGGTGTCCGAACGCGATCGGGCCGGCAAAGCCAGCAGGGCGAGCGCATGCGCGGCCCGGTGGCGCGCCCACCATGCGCTTCATCGGTGGGCGCGGCGCAAGGAGCGCGCTTGCCCACCCGGCGGGTCAAGATGTTCTGAGCATGGCGCGGCGGGCCAGCGCCAGACCCATCAGCACGAAGGCCGAGGTGACTTCGGGACCGCCGACCAGGATGCGCGTCGGGGTCTTCATCTTGTTCCATTCATAGGCCTTGAACGGCCCATGCCGGCCGCCTTCGCCGAGATGGCCGATGATGCAGTGCAGGGCGGGCGTGAACGCGGCGGTGTCCGCGCCGAGATGGCCGAGCGCGATCAGCGCCAGGGCGGCATCGAACACGTTCATCTCGGCGACGATCAATTCGCCCTCGACATAGCCGAGCACCCGGGTCCGGATCAGGTCGAACGCCCCTTCCGGGTCGATCACCCGCCGTGCCCCCGGCGGCAGCGCGCTGAACGCGGCGTAGCAGCGGCCGAAATAGGCGCAATAGAGCTCCGGCAGATAATAGATATGCGACCGCGGGTCGGTGAACGCGCCGCTCAGCGCCAGCCGTTTCTGAAAGCCGAGGATCCGCTGCACGGTTTGCAGCCGCTGCGGCGTCTCGACGATCTTCCATCGGCTGAGATTGCGGAAACTGACCTCGAGAATGTCGAGATTGAGCGTCGGGTCGAGATCGTTGCCGAACGGCCGCTCACCGGCGAGGTTGTCGATCCATGTGACGACGCCGCCTTCGTAATCGATGTTGTCGTTGAGCGGCACCGTCACCTGCGGCTCGTTGGCGCCGCCGCCGACCTGGTAGCCGGCATAGAAGTCGATCAGCGGCTGCTCGAGGATCGGATCGGTCGAGCCGGCCTGGGCCGCCGCCGAAAACGCGCAGGCCGTGGTGTCGCAGTCCGGCACGTAGACGCCGAAGCCGAGATCCTGCTTGATCTGGGCGAAGAACCGGCTGAAGCGCGGATGCGGCAGCGGCGCCAGCGCGGTGATGACGCTGACGTTGCCGCCATCCCGCGCCCGCACCTCCTCGCGGCTGGTGACCAGGCAGAAATCGATCATCTCGGAGATCGCCCGGCGCGAGGCCGCGGCCTGATCCGACGACGCCAGGCCGGTTTCCGCAAAACTCAGCAGCGCCTCGGTGAAGAATGCGTCGTAATAGGCCGAACGATGCCGGATCTGCACCGGCTCCCACATCGGTTCGGCAATGCCGGTCCATGGCGGGTTGATGAGGGCGCTGGCCGGCGAGCGGGCGATGAACACCCGCGCCAGGTTGAACAGCAGCGTCGAGTTCTTGTAGCCGCGGGAATTCAGTCCGGTCAGCGCCATCAGCATTTCACGGCCCCCGATGTCGGGGTCGCCGATCAGGTTGAAGGCGGCGTAGGTCGGGATGAAGCCGGACCTGCCGAACGATCGCAACAGATGCGCGCCGCAGCGCCGGATCACGGGCTCGATCTCGGACAGGCCGGGCGCGCGCCGCGGCGGCGGCGCGAGCCTCGGCTTGGGGTGCCGCAAATCGATGGTATCGAGCAGCTCCGCCACCGGCTGGCCAATGGCCGCCCAGTCCGGGGAGGCATCGTCGCGGGCGCGGATCAACGCTTCGCGCAAACCTTGCAGCCGCTGGGGATCGCATAATTCGGCAAGGCCGGTCCGGCGCAGCAGTGGCCGCAAGGCCGGATTTGCCAGCGCAGTCCGGTAGAATTTGCCCAGATGGGGGTCGCCGCCGGCGGCTTCGCGCAGCACGGGATCGCAGACATCATAGAGCGACGGGCCGTCCTTCCGGGCCGTCAAGGATCGGTAGGCGGCACGGGCAACCTGTTGGAAACGCATGCAGTTCTTTCCCGGCGATGCTGTCGCCGGTCCCACCTGGCCCGCGGCCATCCGCCACTCGCGGCCGCCGCCCGCCTCCCCTGACTTGCAAGTGCTTGAAAACCTACACGAATAGCCGTGAAACACAAATGTGATCGACGTCACTCCGGAGTGGAACCCGGAAGTGCGACAGGGTTGCACGAGCCAGCCGGGCCATGGCGGCAGGGCAAGCGGTGCGACCCGCAGGGCCCGCATTCGCCAAACGAGGTTGCCGGAGATGGGGTTGCGGGTTAAGGGTTTGTTTGCTGCAGTGCCGCAAATTGAACGTAATTGGACGACAAACCGTCCGGTGCTCCCTCAAACCTAGATGGCCCTGACGCGACTAACTGGCGCGCCTTGGACCATGACCGGGAATGAACAGTGATGAACATGCGTAAGCTCCGCCTCTCGCGCCGCTCGATCACCACCGCCGCCGCCCTGGTCGGGGTGCTGTCGCTCGCGATCGGTGCCCATGCGGCGCTGAACATGCGGGCGCTGGATGCTGCCAAGGCGATCGCGACCGAGCAAAGCGGCGACGCCGTCAAGCAGGCGCCGCGCCTCGCTTTGGTGATCGGCAACGGGCATTATCCCGATGCCGGGGCGCCGCTGACCCAGCCGATCAACGACGCGCGGGCGCTCACGGCAGCCTTGCGGCGCAACGGCTTCGACGTCGATGTGGTGGAAGACGCCAGCCGCGACGACATGGATCGCGCCGTCGACCGGCTGAAAGCCAAGATCCGCTCGGATTCGGTGGTCATGCTGTATTTCGGCGGCTATGGCGTTCAGGTCGGCCGCGAGAGCTACATGATCCCGGTCGACGCGGCGATCTGGAAGGAAGCCGATGTGCGCCGTGACGGGCTCAGCATCGAAGCGGTGCTCGACGTGATGAAGGAGCGTGGCGCGCGCGCCAAGCTCGTGGTGATCGACGCCTCGCGGCGCAATCCCTATGAGCGCCGCTTCCGCGCCTTTTCCCACGGCCTGGCGCCGATCAACGCGCCCGACAACGCGCTGATCCTGTCCTCGGCGACGCCCGGCAAGGTCGCCGACGATTCCAGCGGGCAGTACAGCGTGCTGATGGCCGAACTGCTCAACAACCTCAACGCCCAGGCGCAGGGCGCCGAGGCCGTCTTCAACAAGACCCGCGTCGCGATCTCGCGCGCCTCCGAAGGCGAGCAGGTGCCCTCGGTATCCTCGTCGCTGTTGGAAGACGTGAGCTTCGGCGCGCGCGAAGAAAAAGCCGGCGGCTGAGACTCTTCCGATCGCCTCATCCTGAGGAGCCGCGCTCTTGCGCGGCGTCTCGAAGGATGGCCGCGAGTCCGTGCCTGCTTTCCATCCATCCTTCGAGGCGCTTGCTGCGCAAGCTCCTCAGGATGAGGCCAGAGCGCTTCCCAGGCGCGCCGACAGGGTCGGTCTATCGATAGGCCGTAACTTCATCCCTTCTTTCCCCGCTATTTCGCCTCGACGCCCGAGGCTTCCGGCCGGACCGGGTCGCCTTCGCGCAGCAGCGCGCCGGCCCGCGCCACCACGATGTCGCCTTCCGCCAGGCCGTCGCGGATTTCGACCTGGCCGCCCGACATCAGTCCGACCTCGACCCGCCGGGTCTCGACCCGCTGGCGCCGCACCACCTGCACCACGGTGCCGGCGGTGCCGTAGAGGACGGCGGTGAGCGGCACCGACACGCCGCAATTCTGGCCGGTCTTGATCAAGGCGCGTCCGGATGAATTCACCAGCAGGCGCTGGTTCGACGTCACCGCGATGGTGACCTGGCCGAGCTGGCTGTTGGGTTCGACCGTCGGCGCCACCCGCGTCACCTTCCCATTGACCTCGCCGGCGCCGACGATCTTGATCCTGGCGGACTGGTTGACCTTCAGCCTGGAAAGGTTCTGGGTCGGCACCAGGCCGATCAGGTCGAATTCGCTGCGGGCGAGGATGGTGAACAGCGCTTCGCCCTTGCCCGACGCCAGCGCGCCGATCACCGCGGAGGAATTTTCAATCAGCCCGGCCACCGGGGCCTGCACCTGCACGGTGCCGCCTTCGGGAAGGCTGAGCCGGGCCAGGGTCTGGCCGGCGGTCACGGTGTCGCCGGCATCGGCCAGCACTTCCGTGACCTTCAGGCCTTGCCGCTCCGGGCGCACCGCGGCTTCCTCGCGCGGGCGGATGATCCCGGATGCCTCCACGATGGCGTCGAAGCAGGATTTTGCCGCCTTGAGCACGGTGACCGCCGCCCCCTTGGGCGTGGCCTCGGCATCCTCGGCGGCACGGCAGGGCGATGAGGCGAGGGTCAAAAGCGCGGCGATGGCAGGAGCGAGCCATTTTCGCGATAGCGCAGGCGCGGCGGAACGGTTCATGGGCAATCCAGTCCGGTGTCCGGAGGCCTTGGATAGCAGAGCGCGGGTGCCGCGGCCAAGCGGCTTCGGCAGGCCGGCTCCAACCCGGTTTTGCAGCAACCATCCGGCGCGGGGGCGTTTGCTGATCCGACCCAGGTCATCTCCGGCTCTATCGCATGGCACCGTGTGCGGCGGCGAACGGTCGATCCCGGTGCGCCGATCGCCCGCCCGCTCCCGGGCTCGCCCCGCGCCTGGCTTGGCCCGACGGGCAACTTGGCCGATTTCGTGTCGAGGCCTTGCGACCTCTTTCACGGGCGCGTGGCTCGAATCCTACTTTGCATGGGGTTGTTTTCGATATTTTGGTTGGGCCGCCTGCAGCACGGGAGGATGATACCGCCGCGCCGCCCGCGCCTACTGCTTGCGCCGCCGCGGCTCGCTGGAAACCGCGGCTTCCGCGGCCTCCGTCTCCTCGCCCTGTTCGCGCCAGCGCAGGATCTCCACCGCCAGTACCGGATGATTGAAACCTTTCAGGTGCAGCGCATCGAGCGAGACGCCCTCGGCCCATTGCTCGACCATGCCGTAGACGCGCTGGCTGACCACGATCTGGCCGGCCTTGGCTTCGTCGCACAGGCGCGAGGCGAGATTGGTGACGCTGCCGATCGCGGCGTATTCGAGCCGCTGCTCGAACCCGATCTGGCCCAGCGTGGCGTAGCCCAGCGCGATGCCGACGCCGAAGCCGAGGCTGTGGCCGCGGTTGTGCCATTTCCGGGTCAACAGGCCGATGGTGTCGCGCATCTCCACCGCCATCTTGACCGCGCGCCTGGTGTGGTCGGCGAACTGGATCGGCGCGTTGAACAAGACCATCACGCCGTCGCCGGCATAGCGGTCGAGCGTACCCTCGTAGCGGAAGATCAGTTCGCCCAGCGCGGCATGATATTCGCGCAGCACGTTCATGGCTTCCTCGGGCTCGGTGCTTTCGGTGAAGGCGGTGAAGCCGCGCAGGTCGCAGAACACCACCGTCACTTCGCGGCGGTGGCTGTCGAGCAGCGCATCATGGCCGTCGGAGGAGGCGATCAGCTGCGCGACCTGCGGCGCCAGGAAGCGCTCGAGCCGGCGGATGCGCTCGATTTCGGCGAGCTGCTTTTCGACCCGCTCCTCCAGCGACCGGTTCCAGTTCAACAGCTGGTCGGTCTGCTCCTGCAGCTTGCCGGCCTGCTGCTGGACCGTGCTGTGGGCCGAAGCCAGTTCGCGGCCTTTCTGGTCCACCTCGGTGAACAGCCGCGCGTTGCGCATCGCCAGCACGGATTGATGCGCGAAGGTCCGCATCAATCCGATCAGGTTCGGCGAAAACGCGCCGGCGGCGCGCCGCAGCACGACCAGCGATCCCAAAATGCCCTGCTGGTCGACCAGCGGCACCACCAGCACCGAATGAAAGCCGGCCGGTACCGCGACCTCGCGCAACAGGCCATCGGCAGCCTCGGCAAGATCGGGGATCGCGACCGGCTCGCCCTTGGCCGCGGCCTCGCCGAGCACGCTTCCATGCTGGTCGATGGCCAGATGGCGGCCTTCCGCGGTCTGGCCGATTCCGATTGCCTCGGTCAGATCGAACTGCTGCCGGGCGGCGTCATAGCCATAGATCAGCACGGCATCGGCATGGGTGATTTCGAGCGCCCGCGCCGCCACCGTGGGCAGCACGGCGTTGAGATCGAGCGAGGAGGCCACCGCGCGCCCGACTTCCTCCAGCACCTTGAGTTCGTTGACCGACTGCGCCAGGTCGCGGGTGCGCTCCTCGACCTTGGTTTCGAGCCCGGAATAGGTTTCCTGCAACTGGCCGGCCATGCTGTTGAACTGCTCGGCGAGTTCCTCCAGTTCGTCCGCGGTGTGCACGTCGATGCGGTGGCTGAAATCGCCGGCCCCGAGCCGCCGGGCGCCGCTGCGCAGCGCCGTGATCGGAATCAGCATCCGGCGCGCCAGCAGGGTGCCGGCCAGGATCGCCACCAAAAGCCCAAGCCCGATCAAGAGAAAGATCCGCAGCAGCTGGTCGCGGATCGGGGCCAGCGCCTGCGCCGTCGGCTGCTCGAAGAACACCCGCCAGCCGAGCTTGGGCACCTCGCTCGACGCGGTCAACACCGAATGGCCGTCGGTATCGGTGCCCGAAGCCGGAGCCTCGCCGCCCGGCGCCAGCACGGCGGCGACCTGTGGCAGCGCCGAGAGATCCCTTGCGATCTCCGGACCCCTCGTGGAGCTTGCCAGCACCCGGCCGTGCTGGTCCACCACATAGGCAAATCCGGTCTTGCCGACCTCGGCATCGCCGAGAAAATCCGACAGCAGGCGCAAGTCGATCTCGGCCAGGGTGACGCCGGCGTTGAAGCCGGTATGCGATTCGGCGATCGACATATAGGGCACCGAATCCCTGAAATAGGCCGGCGCGTAGGTCACGCCGTTGCTGACGGTCGCGGTGAATTGCATGTCGCGGGAGAAATCGGTTCGGCTGCCGACCACCTTGGCCGAGCGCGACAGCCGCAATTGTTCGCGGCCATTGCCGTCGAGAAACGACAGTTGGCCGACCGCCGGCACCTGGTTCAGCAGCTGGGCGTAGTCGATGCGGTGCTGGTCGAGCGTGTCGGCGAAGGCGCGGGTCACCCAGCTGATCTGCCGCTCCAGCCCGGAGATCGACTGTTCGATCCGCCGCGCGGTGGCCTCGGCCTTTTCGCCCATGGCGTCGGTCAGCATGGTCTTGGTGCCGCGGTAGCTGATCCAGGTCTCCACCGCGCCGTTGACGGCGAGCACGAACACCACCAGGCCGACCAGCGCGAGGACATATTTGGCGAACAGGCCTTCGCGGAGCAGCCAGATCTTGTCCTTGACGCCGATCATCCATGGTCCCCGGAAAGCCGGCAGCGCCGTCTCGGCGGCCGCCGCAGGCATGGCCATTTCAGCCATGATTTCCTTAGCACATTTCGGGGAGGCGGGCCTTGGGCTGTGGCGGCGTGGTTACTGCCCGGCGGCGGCGAACTGCGTGGCCGGGCTGGCCTCAGCGGTTGAACAAGTTCCGCAACACGTCGTTCATCGGTTGGCTGTCCTGCGTCTGCGGCGGCGGAGCCGCGGCGCCCGGCGGCGATGCTGCGGGGATATTGCGACTCTGGCCCAGGCCCTGTTGCAGCAGATTGCCCAGGGTTTCACCGAGCTTGCCGCCGAGCGGAGTGTCACCCGAATTGCCGCCAAGTCCGCCCGGCGCGCCGTTGCCGCCGAACAGGCCTTTTCCCATCTCCTTGAGCTTGGCATAGGCCGCATCGGGATTGTCCAGCATGCCGGCCACGTCGGGATAAATCCGCGGCTCGGACCAGGGGCCGTCGATCACGACGGGAATCCCGAGCCCGACCGGATCGGAAGTGCGGCCCTGGCCCTCGGTGGTCATCACCAGTTTCGGCTCCACCCGGAACCCCAGGGTTTTGGCGGCGAGGTCGACGGTGCCGCCCCCGGTCACGCGCACCAGCGGTCCCACCAGATTGAGATCGGCGGTGGTCGCCTGTCCCTTGTCGACCCGGAACGATGCCGAGAGCTGGGTGAGGTCGGTGGTCTGCTCGCCGTCCTGCTGCCATCCCGACAGCATGCCCGAGGTCAGTGAGCGGATCATCCGGGCGACGTTGACGCCGCGAATGGCGCCGTCCTGGAACACGGCAAACACCGTGCCGTTCAGGTTCGACATCACGGCGCGCGGGCTGGCACCGGACGAGCGCAGCGCCAGCTTGGCCTGCAGCTTGCCGTCGAGCTTGTCGAAATCGGCCGCACTGCGCAACAGCGGCAAGGCGCGGACGCCGACAAGATCGCCGTGCAGCGCATAGGCCGGGCCGGCTCCGGACACGTCGACGTCGAGTTCTCCGCTGGCCTGGCCGCCATAGGCCCCGAGATTGGAAAACCCGGCTTTGAGCACGCCGCCGGCAAGCGCGGCGTCGACCGCGGCGGGCGCGATATGGGCAGCACCGACATTCAGTTCGGCGGCGGAAACCCGCAGCTGGGCGTCGACATAATTCAACCCGGTCAGGTCGATGGTGACGTTGCTCCAGGGCTGTGGCGTCGCTTGCTGGGATCCCTGCTGCGAATCCTGCGAAACCGATGCGGCGGGCGCCGCCGCGATCGCGACGTCGAGCCGCTGGAAATCGAGATCGAGCTTCACCAGCGGCTTGCTCGCAAGATCGACCGACGCCCATCCGTTGAACGCGCCGTCGCCGATGGTTCCGCTGACCCCGTTGATCATGACCACCGCGCCATTGACCCGGACCTCGGCCCTGGCCGACAGCGGCGCCTGCAGGAAGTCGGAAGCCTCCAGCGAAAGATCGACTGGAATGGTCTGCCGTCCCGTGGGCGCAGCCGGCGCCGTCGCCTTGATCGCGAATTTGAGCGGATGGGTACCCGCCTGCGCGCGGCCGCTGATCGCGATCTTGCGATCGCCGCCGATCCGCGCCTCGGCATCGATGCCGTCGATATGGTCTTCGACGCGGTCGCGCAGATTGGCGAAGGTGATGGAGCCGTTGCTGACCCTGACGCGGTCGATCGAGACTGCATCGCCTTCCCCGCCGGCGGACGAGGCCGGCGGCCGCGGCGCCGCCTTGGCGGAGGCCGATGACGCACCGCGTTCGCGTAGCAGCGGCACGTGCAGAACCGGATGGTCGATCGCGAGCTCGGTGATCTCCGGATGACCCGACCACAGGCTGGCCAGCGACATCTCGGCCTGCACGCTGCCGATGGTGAGGCGGTCGCTGCCGTCGCTGTCCTTGGGATCCTGCAAGGCGACGTCGTTCAGGGTCACGTTCAGCGACGGCCAGATCCCGATCCGGGTCGCGCCCGAGACCGTCAGCCGATAGCCGGTGTCGCGCTCGACCCTGGCCTGCATGGCCGAGGTCATGAAGTCGGAGGGAATCCCGATGAACATGAGCAGCGCCACCACCACGATCATCGCGGCAAGCGCCACTCCGGCGATTTTCAATGCTCTCATGTCGATATTCCAGATCGCGCCAGCCGCATTGCTTGCGGCCGCGCCGTCGCCGGGCACGGCCGATGGCCTGAGCTTATCCCGGAATGGGGAAGGGGCTGAAGGGAGCGCAAAAATAATCCGGAGGTGCTGCAAAGCTATGTGACTTATGACACACTTCGGTCGCGTGAATTTTGCCAGCGGCCCGTTTCGACGACTTCAGACAAGATTTCCGGAAGGCATTGCGATGAGCAAACAGACCGAATTTGCGGTTATCCTGAAGATGAATCCGATGTTCGCGGACCTCGGCGCCGACGAGTTGCACCGGATATCCAGCCTCTGCCACACCCAGCAGCTTGGCGTCGGCGAGGTCCTGTTCCAGAAGGGCGACAGCGGCGACGCGCTGTTCGGGGTTCGCCGCGGCCAGATCCGGATCGAAACCGGGGCCGCCGACGGAAGTCGGCTGACCCTGAATTTCATGGGCCCGGGCGACCTGTTCGGCGAGGTCGCGGTGCTCGACGGCCAGAGCCGCACCGCCGACGCCACCGCCGGCGAGCCGACCGAATTGTTCGTGCTGCGCCGCGAGGACTTTCTCGCCCACCTCGAACGCGAGCCGAAGGTGGCGATCAAGATCATCATGCTGCTGTGCCAGCGGATTCGCTGGCAGAGCGAGCGAATGGAGGAATCGGTGCTGCAGCCGCTGCCGGTGCGGCTGGCGCGCCGGCTCTGCGCGCTGGCCACCGATTACGGATCCGAGGTGCATATCTCGCAGGAGCAGCTCGGGGTGTTCGTCGGCGCCGCCCGCGAAAGCGTCAACCGCCAGCTGCAGCTGTGGCGCAAGGACGGCATTCTGGACCTGCAGCGCGGCCGGATCCTGCTGCAGGACATGACCAGGCTGACGGCGGCGGCGAGGAACGAGTAGCGGGCTGGCCAGCGCGCCGCCGGCGTGGCCTCACTCAGCCGCCGGCGAATGCACGATGGAAGGCGGTGCCGGCGGGGGCTTGTGGTCCCCTGCCTGACTGGCTGGCCGATGCCCGGTGTCAATATCGGTATCGGCGTCCGAGCCGATCAGTTTCTTGCCAAACCGCCAGAACAGGGCGCCGATGTCGTCCATCATCATGAACATCGCCGGCACGAACACCAGCGACAGCACGGTCGAGAACACCAGGCCGCCGATCACCGCGAGCGCCATCGGCGAGCGGAATTCGCCGCCGGCGCCGAACGCCAGCGCCGAGGGCATCATGCCCGCGGCCATCGCGATCGTGGTCATGACGATGGGGCGGGCGCGCTTCATGCCGGCATCGATGATCGCCTCGTCGCGCGGCTTGCCGTCGCGGATCGATTCCACCGCGAACTCCACCAGCATGATGGCGTTCTTGGTGACGATGCCCATCAGCATCAGGATTCCGATCCACACCGGCGTGGTCAGCTGCTTGCCGGTCAGCAGCAGCGCCACGATCGCGCCGCCGATCGACAGCGGCAGCGAGAACAGGATGGTGATCGGCTGCAGGAAGGTGCCGAACAGCAGCACCAGCACCGCATAGACCATCATCAGCCCGGCGGTGATCGCGGTGGCAAAGCCGTCGGACAGTTCGTTGAGGCTTTCGGCGTCGCCGGACGGGCTCACCTTGACGCCCTTCGGCAGGCTCTTCATGACCGGCAGATCGTAGATCTTCTTGGTGGCATCGCCGAGCGCCGCCGACCCGACGAGGTCGGCCGCCACCGTGGCCTCGCGTTCCCGATCGTAACGGTTGATGCTGGTCGGGCCCTGGTCGAGGGTGATGTCGGCGACCACCGAAAGCGGCACGCCGCCCTTTTCGCCGTGCTCGCCGAGCGGCACCCGCAACTGCTCCAGCATCTGCAGGTCGCCGCGGGCGCCGTCTTCGAGCTGGACCCGGATCGGCACCAGGCGGTCGCCGGCGTCGAATTTGGCCAGCGCCGGGCCGACGTCGCCGATGGTGGCGACGCGGACGGTCTGCGACAGGCTTTCGGTGGAGACGCCGAGCCGTGCGGCCAGATCCGCCCGCGGCTGGATCCGCAGTTCGGGCCGGTCAAGCGAGGTCTCGGAAATCACGTCGGAGAGCAGCGGGATGCGCTTCATCTGGGTCGCGAGCTCGCTGGCAACGTTGCCGACGATGTTGCTGTCGGCGCCGGTCACCACCAGCGAGACCGCCCGCAGGCCGTTCTCGTCGAGGAACCAGAACCGGATATCCGGGACGTTGTCGAGTTCGTTGCCGATCGAAAGTTCGAGCTCGCGCTGGGTGATCTTGCGTTCGGTTTTCGGCGTGTAGTTGATGATCAGCGCGGCGCGGCGCACCTCGAAGGTGCCCGGCGGCACCCGGCCGCCGTCGACGAACACGCTCTTGACCTCAGGCCGCTTGCGCAGCCGGGCGACGATCTCCTCGGTGGTCTTCTCGGTGAACGCCAGCTGCGAGCCGGGCGGCAGCTCCATCGCCAGCAGCGAGCGCGCGGTATCCTGGGCCGGCAGGAAGCCTTGCGGCAGCAGCGTGATGCTCCAGATCGAGGCGGCGAAAATGCCGAAGCCGATCAGCACGGTGACGAGATGATGCCGGACCGACCAGGTGACCAGCCTGGTATAGGTTCGCAGCACCCGCCCCGGCGGCGGGTCGTCATGCGCATGATGCCTCAGGAAATAGGCCGCCAGCATCGGCGTGACAAACCGCGCGGCCAGCAGCGAGAAGAACACCTGCACCGAAACCGTGATGCCGAATTGCTTGAAGAACTGCCCGGCGATGCCCGACATGAAGCTCGCCGGCGCGAAGATCGCGATGATGGTGAGACTGATCGCGATCACCGCCAGTCCGATTTCGTCGGCGGCCTCGATGGCGGCGCGGTAGGGCGACTTGCCCATCCGCATATGGCGCACGATGTTCTCGATCTCGACAATGGCGTCGTCGACCAGAATGCCGGTCGAGAGCGTGATGGCCAGAAAGCTGACCAGGTTGAGCGAGAATCCGAGCAGGTCCATCGCCCAGAACGCCGGAAAGATCGACAGCGGCAGCGAGATCGCGGCGATGATGGTGGCGCGGATGTCGCGCAGGAACAGCAGCACGACGATGACGGCGAGAATGGCGCCTTCGAACAGCGTCGAGATCGCGGCCTCGTAATTGCCCTTGGTATATTCCACCGAGGTGTCGATCAGCTTGAGGTCGACGTCGGGATAGGCGATCTTGAGCGCGTCGATCCGCTTCTGGACCGCGGCGGCCACCACCACGTCGCTGGCGCCCTTCGAGCGCTTGATGCCGAGCGCCACCACCGGCTCGCCGTTGAAGCGGGCGAAGGTGCGGCGGTCGGCGATGGTGTCGGTGACGGTGCCGAGATCGTCGAGCCGCACCTCGCCGCCGCCGAACAGCGGAATCATGGTGCCGGCCAGGTCGTTCAGGGTCTTGGCGCCGGCCAGCGTCCTTATCGCCTGGTCGTTCTTGCCGATCTCGGCGCGGCCGCCGGCCAGATCGACATTGGTGCCGCGCAGGCTCTGGCTGACATTGACCGCGGTGAGGCCGGCGGCCTGCAGCCGGTCGGGATCGAGCGACACCAGGATCTCGCGCTCGACACCGCCGATGCGCTCGACCTGGGCGACGTTGCGCACCCCCTGCAGCGCGCGTTTGACGACGTCGTCGACGAAATAGGACAATTGCTCGGGCGTCTTGCCGGGCGAGATCGCCGCATAGGTGACGATCGGCAGGCCGATGACGTCGACCCTTTGAATCAACGGTTCGTTGACGTTCTGCGGCAGGTTGGCGCGGACCCGGGTGACGGCGTCCTTGACGTCGTTGAGGGCGCGGTCGGTGTTGGTCTCGAGCGCGAACTGGATGGTGGTCAGCGACAGCCCGTCGGTGATCGACGACGAAATGTGCCGCACGCCCTCGACGCCCGAGACGCCGTCCTCGATGGTCTTGGTGACCTGGGATTCAAGCTCGGCCGGGGCGGCGCCGAACTGCGATACCGCCACCGAGATCACCGGGATGTCGGCGCTGGGCAGCCGGGTCACCGCCAGCTTGGTGAAACTGACCCAGCCCAGCACCAACAGGATGATCGAAAACACGATGGAAGGCAGCGGATTTCGGATCGACCATGCCGAGATATTCAGTGCCATCAGCGTACCCGCGTCCGATCGAGGTCCTCGGCGAACATGGTCTTGATCTGGTCGCCGTCATGCAGCGAGCTGCCGGCATCGGCCACGACGATTTCGCCGACGTCGAGGCCTTCCAGGATTTCGATGCTGCTGTCGGATACCAGCCCGACCCTAACGTTGCGCGTCTCCACGGTGTTTCCTTTGACCACCTGAACGGTCAGATGGTCAATGGCGGTCAGCGGAATCGCGACCCCGCAGCTGCGCTTGGCGTCGATATTGGCGCGGGCAAACATGCCGACCTTGAGCGAGGGGTTGTTGGTCAGCGAGATCCGCACATGGCCGAGCTGGGTGGCGCGATCGATCTGCGGCGAAACCAGCCGGACCCGCCCGACCAGGTCCGGCGCATCGTCCCGGCTGATGCGCACCGTCGCGCCGGGATTGAGCTTCAGCATCTGGAAACTCGGCACCTCGGCATCCAGCTCGATCTCGTTGTTGATGGCAATTCGGAACATCGGCCCGGCCTGCGGCGAGGCCGGCGCGCCGGCAATGGTGCGGACCTCGGTGACCAGCCCGGCGGCCGGCGCGCGCAGCGAGGTCGGGGCCGCCCGGCCGCCATTGTTCGGGGCGCCAGGCTGTGCCGGAGGCGGCGTCAGCCGCGCCAGCTCCTGGTTGTCGGCAACGGTGTCGCCTTCGTGGACCAGAACCTCGGAAACCCTCGACCCTTCCTGGTCGACGCCGACAACGGCTTCGCGGCGCGGCACGATATATCCGGTGCCCCGCACCAGGTCGGAGAAACAGGCATTGGTGGATTTGGTGACGACCACGAGGGCGTTGCCGGGAGTTTCCTTCTCCTCGGGGTGTGACCGGTGCTCGATCCAGTAGTAACCCGCGCCCAGCGCAGCAATCGCCACCACGGCTAGCGCGGGCTTGAGGTATTCGGAGAGCGTCATCGCCGGTTCAATCCATCGCTGCCGCAAGAGTATGGCCGAAAATGCCGCCAATCAGAAAGGGCTTTGACGGGAGGCGCACCGTGACAGGCTTCGCAAAACAGCCCGGACGTTGGATGCAGAAGCGGCGAGGCGTCCGGAAAGGCTGCGACGGGTCCCATAACGCAAGTGCGTCCCGCGAGGCTGCGGGACGCAGTGCCGCTGCAAATCTCACCCAGCGCCCCAACCCCTTCACTTCGATGCGGTGGTCTTGTTCGCCATGTTGACGACCTGCACGCGGCGGTTGACTTCCGCCGTCGGGTTGCTGGGATCCTTGAGTTTGGTCTTGCCGTATCCGACGGTGACGAGGTCCGAGCCGGCGATGCCGAACTTGTCGGTCAGATAACGCTTGATCGAATCGGCGCGCCGCTCCGACAGGTCCTGATTATAGGCCTCGCCGCCGACCGCATCGGTATGGCCCGCGACGATGAAAGTCGAGCCCTTCAGATCCGGATTGCTCAGCGCCCGTCCCAGCGCCTGCACCGAGGGCAGCGATTTGGCGCTGATGTCGGCCGAATTGTAATCGAAGTTGATTTCGAGATCGATTTTCGGCTTGTCCTTGGCGATGGTGGCGATTTCCTCACGCTCGCTGGTCGAAAGCGAGCGGGTGGCCCGGTTGCGGATGGTCTGGACAAATTGTCCCTCGGCGGCGACCGCCGCCGGATCGGCCTGGGGGCCCACCGACAGGCCCCGGGTCAGGGGCTTCTTGGCCGGGGCGAGCGCCCGCAGGATCTGATCCTCGGTCACATCGTCGCCGGCACGGACGGTTGCGACGCTGACGGAAAGTGCTGCGGCAATCGTCACGATCGAGAGGATCGCGGCAAGATTTCTGCTTCCATGCATTTTCGACATTGCCAGTCCCTCCTGAAGAAATGAGCTCGGTTTCAAACAAGTTGCAAACGGGCCGGCAAAAATCCCGCCGGACGAATTGATCGCAATCACTCGCGGCCTTGGCTGCTTTTCCCTGTGTCTGCGGCACCCGGCCAAGGGTTCGAGCAACGCCCGGGGCTCCAACTCAAAATATCGTCAGCGTACCCCGTAACTGGCGAATTCCTTCACAATATCCGGATCCATGGCCTTGGCATTGGAAATATCCAGTTCGCCCTCCGAGATCGCGCCGTTGCGCTGCCTGGCAAGGCCGCGCCCGTAAAGCGACGAGGTCAGTCTCGGATTGATCTTGAGGGCTGCGTCGAAATCCGCGATCGCGTTCTTGGTCTGCCCGCTCTTCAGGTTGACCAGGCCGCGGCTGTCGAGGGCGTCAACAAAGTTGGGCCGCAAGCGCAGCGCCTCGTTGCAATCCTTCAAGGCCGCCTGCAGGTCGCCGACGACGGTACGGGTCCAGCAGCGGTTGTTGTAGGCTTCGACGTCCTTGGGATTCAGCCGAAGCGAGTCATCGAAGTCCTTGATCGCCAGATCGTACGCCCCCTTGCTGGCGTAGACCTGCCCGCGCCGATAATAGGCGTTGGCGTCGTCGGGATTGTCGCTGAGCCTGGCGGTAAGGCTCTTGATGGTCGGGTCGTCGGCCAGCGCCAGCTCGTCATTCTTCTCAACCGGTTTTTCCGCCGGCTTTTCAACCGCCTTGTCCGGTGCAGCGGTCGGGATATCAACCGGCTTCGGAGCATCGATGCGGGGGGCTGGCGGCGGCGGCGGCGGCGATTCGGGAGCGGGCTGGGGAAGCGCCGCCACGGTAGCGGACGGCCGCGCGCCCGGGATAAACGAAAAGTCCTCGGCCAGGGAGGACGAAATCCAGGGCACCTGCTCCTGGCGCGAGGCGCGGGTGACGCCGACGCGGGTCCGATTGAGCGTCTCTTCCGCCATCAGGTCGGGAACCCGGATTTCCTTGAGCAGTTCCTGGACGAACAGGCTGTGATCGCTGCCATTGTCCGAAATCACCGAACTGAGCGCCGCCGAATACATCACCAGCGTTCCGTTCGGAGCAATCACCGGCGCGAGGCCGGCCGAAAAACTGCGGAACCGGCGCTCGAACGGATTGCGTCGCGAGGCGTCGATCAGGGCGATCTTGACGCCGGCACCGCGGTTGTTGATTTCGCCGAGCACCGCCTCGAGGCTGACGCCGTCGCGCCGAACATCCGGTTCGGTCCAGATCTGCGCATCGACCGGGATCATGTAGCTCTGGCGGGCGGCCTGCACACCGAACCCGCTGAAGAAAATCAAGGCGACGGAACCTGGCTTGATCCGCCCGTACAGCCGATCGAATGCGCGGCGCATGGCCTCGCCGGTCAAATTCTCGCCGATCTCGACGTTGAAGCCGTCGTGCTTGAGCTCGTCGGCGACGTCGCGGGCGTCGTTGATGGGTTCCTTGAGCGGCGCGTCGGCGTCGGGATATTTCGCATTGCCGATCACCAACGCAAACCGGTCGGAGCGATCGCCCGCGACCGCCGACGAGCCGATCGGCGCTATCGACAACATCGAGATGACAAGCAGTGCGAGGCGAATTCTCATACCAGGGCGGTCCAGCCGACAAGGCGCCGATCCCAGCTCGCGCCTCGGCGACCTTACTCTACGCAAATCGCATTATCAAACCGGGCGCGCTGCTCCTGTCAACTCGGCGGCCGCCATTGAGTGCGGTCGTTAACGCCGCGCGCGGGCCGAGGGCAGGGCCTCGGCCGTCGGGTCCGAATCGGGGCTTTCCGACGAATTCGCCGATGCCCGCGAGGTCGGCGTTCGCCATGCCGGTGACGGAACCATGACGGGGGAGGAGGGCCGTGTTGCGATCACGCCGCGCCGTGCGGCATAATGTGACCGATCTCACATTTCTGCCGGGTTTGACCTTTGCGGATGACGGTGGCTTGGTGCGCCGCGCGGCCAATCGCGCAACCAAAAAAGTGAAACCGATGGGAAACGTCTACGAGATTTTCGCTCTCCGCTACGCGACGATGTCGGCGCGCACGCCCCATATGAATTACCTGGTGCCGGATCCCCACGAGACCACGGCTTCGGATCTCGATTATTTCGTCTGGCTGATCCGCGGCGGCGGCCGCGACATTCTGGTGGATACCGGCTTCAACGCCGCGGAAGCCAAGCTGCGCAACCGCACGCTGACATTGAATCCGGTGGAAGCGCTGGCAGCCTTCGGGGTCGAGGCCGGCGACATCCGCGACATTGTCGTCACCCATCTGCATTACGATCACGCCGGCAATCTCGATCGCTTTCCCAATGCACGGTTTCATCTGCAGGACCGCGAGATGAGCTATGCCACCGGACGCTGCATGTGCTTTGGGGCGCTGCGGCATCCTTTTTCGGTGGAGCATGTCACGCAGATGGTGCGCCACGTCTTCGGCGAGCGCGTCACCTTTCACTCCGGCGACGGCGAGGTCGCGCCGGGGGTGACGCTGCATCGCGTCGGCGGCCATTCCGACGGACTGCAGGTGGTTCGGGTCGAGACCGCGCGCGGTGCGGTGGTGCTGGCGTCCGATGCCGCGCATTACTATGGCAACCTGCATCGCCGCAGCCCGTTTCCGATCGTCTACAATATCGGCGAGATGTGCCAGGGCTGGGAAATCGTCGAGCAACTGGCGGGCGATCCCGACCGGGTGATTCCCGGACATGATCCGATCGTCGCCGCGATCTATCCGCGCGCCAGCGACAAGGTTGATGCGTTCGCCTTGCACATGAAACCGTCGCGCTCGTTCGCCAAATGAGCCGCGCGGGCGATCGGATGCCGGCATACCGGACCATCGGGTTTATCGGCCTCGGCGTCATGGGCGAGCCGATCTGCCGCAACCTGATCAAGCACAGCGGTGCGCGCCTGATCGCCTACGATTTGTCGCCCGAACCGCTGGCGCGGCTGCGCACGCAAGGGGCCGAGATCGCCGGCTGCGTCGCCGATGTCGTCGGCGGCAGCGACATCGTGCTGCTGTGCCTGCCGAGCGCCAGGCATGCGCGCGCGGTATTCGAGGGCGACGGCATCCTGAAACATATCCGCGAGGGCCAGGTCGTGGTCGATCTCGGAACCTCATCGGTGCAACAGACCCGGGATTTCGCCGCGCAGTTGCAGGCGAGGGGCGCGTACTGGGTCGATGCGCCGATCGCACGCACCCGGCAGGCCGCGCAGGATGGAACGCTCAGCGTCATGGTCGGCGCGTCGCCGGAACTGTTTGCCGCGATCGAGCCCCTGATCCGCTGCTTTGCCACCGATGTGACGCGTTGCGGCGGCACCGGCGCCGGGCAGGTGACCAAGATCCTCAACAACATGGTGCTGTTTCAGACCGTGAACGCGCTGGCCGAAGCGGTCGCCGTCGCCAAACCCAATGGCGTCGATCCGGCGCTGCTGCTCGACACTCTTTCGAAGGGTTCCGCCGACAGTTTTGCGCTGCGCAATCACGGCCTGAAGGCGATCGTGCCGGAAAATTTTCCGGAACGCGCGTTCTCCACCGAATATGCCCTGAAGGACCTGTCCTATGCGCTGGAACTGGCCGATGATGCCGGCATCAGGATCCGCGGCGCCGAGCTGACCGGCCAGGTACTGCAGGAGGCCATCGATGCGGGTTCCGGCGCGGCCTATTTTCCCGTGATCGCCAGGCATCTCAATGAGACTGGCCGCATCCTGCAGCCGGCACCAGCCGTGATGCCGATCGATCGCCTTGCCGGGCTGACACCGACCCGCAGCCGGGCCGTCGTTCATGGTGATCTTGTGTTCACCGTGGCGGTGGCGCCCGATCCGGTCACGTCCTCGATGTACGAGCAAAGCGTGAAGGCGCTCGCCCGCATCGACGAGAGCCTGGCTTTGAGCGGCTCGCACAAGGGCAGGATCCTCTCGGCCGTGGTCTATGTCGCCGACATCGGGCGGAAGGATGAAATGAACCGTGCCTGGGACCAATGGGTCGACCGCAGAAATCCGCCGATGCGGGCCTGCCTTGGCGTCGAGCTGGAACCGCCGCATCTGGTCGAAATCGTGGTGACAGCCGCGAAGTAGGCGGCCGCCCTCGGCGGCAATCGCACGCTTCAATAGGCGCCCTCGGCTTTCCCCTGCCGGCTGGTCTGCACCAGGTCGAGGCTGCCCTCGATCTTGCCGAGCATCGCCGCGAACTGCTGCTGCTCGCGCGCCGTCAGGCACGACAGGATCGCCTGCTCCTTGCGCAATAGCCGCGGAATCAGCTGTTGGTACAGGGCCTTGCCCTTGCGCGTCATGCGCAGCACGAACTCCCGGCGGTCGTCCGCATTTTCGACGCGTTCCACCAATTGCCGCGACATCAGCGCGGTGACCGCGCGGCTGATGGTGGATTTGTGGGTTCGGGTGCAATGGGCGATGTATTGTGCGCTGCAGGCGTCGTTGCGAAAGCCGAGCGTCGCCAGCACCCGCCATTCCGGAATATCCAGCCCGTAGCGCTGCTGGTACTCCTCGGAAAGCGCGGCGCTGACCTCGGCGGCCAGCCGGTTCAGCCGGAACGGCACAAAGCTGAGCAGGTCCAGTCGGGAGTTCGTCGGCGCGGTGGCCTCACGCGAACCGGTGCCCACGTTGGCTGCAGTCTTTTTTGCCAAGCATCTCTCCAATTTGAGTTGACGGCGGAACCGGCTCGGAGTTTAGATAGTTGCAGATGCGACTATCATAGGGGGGACGTGGTCCCTTGGCCAGAGCAAGCTGATCCCATGGCGCAGCAATCCAAAGCCCAGTTCGGCTATCGCCGGCATCCCGACCAGGATCGCGCCGGCGCCATTGCGGCCGAGCACCCCGTGGTGGTGGTCGGCGCCGGACCGGTCGGGCTGTCGCTGGCGATCGACCTGGCGCAGCGCGGCCAGGCCGTGGTGCTGCTCGACGATGCCGACCGGATCGGCGACGGATCGCGGGCGATCTGCTTTTCCAAGCGCTCGCTCGAGGTGTGGGATCGCCTCGGCGTCGCCCGGCGCATGGTCGACAAGGGCGTGGTCTGGAAAGTCGGCAAGGTGTTTCTTGGCCGCGACATGCTCTACCAGTTCGACCTTTTGCCGGAAGACGGCCACAAGATGCCCGCCTTCATCAACCTGCAGCAATATTATGCCGAATCCTATCTGGTGGATCGGGTGCAGGAATTGCCCGCAATCGATTTGCGCTGGCGCAACAAGGTCACGGGACTGAAGCAGCACAACGATCACGCGGAGCTGGCCGTTGAAACGCCGGACGGTCCCTACCGGCTCCGCGCGCAATATGTCGTGGCCTGCGATGGCGCGCGATCGGCGCTGCGCGGCATGGTCGGCGCTGAATTTGCCGGCGAGGTTTTCGAGGATCAATTCCTGATCGCCGATGTCAAGATGACCGCGGAGTTTCCCACCGAGCGCTGGTTCTGGTTCGACCCGCCGTTCCATTCCGGCCAGTCGGCGCTGCTGCATCGCCAGCCCGACGATGTCTGGCGCATCGACCTGCAGCTCGGCCCCGACGCCGACCCGGCGGTCGAACGGTTGCCGGAAAACGTCCGGCCGCGGATCGAACGGATGCTCGGCCATGGCGATTTCGATTTCGAATGGATCTCGCTCTATAAATTCCAGTGCCGCCGCATGGCGCGCTTCGTTCATGAACGGGTGATCTTCGCCGGCGATTCCGCCCATCAGGTGTCGCCATTCGGCGCGCGCGGCGCCAATTCCGGCCTCGAGGACGGCGAAAATCTGGCTTGGAAGCTCGCCATGATGTTGCGCGGCGAAGCGCCATTGGCTTTGCTGGAAAGCTATCAGCTCGAGCGCGGACCGGCGGCGGATGAAAACATCCGGGCCTCGACCCGGTCGACCGATTTTATCGCGCCGCACTCAAGCCAGGAGCGAAGGTTGCGCTCCGCGGTGCTGCGGCTTGCCGCGGAAGCCGAGTTCGCCCAACGGATGGTCAATTCGGGCCGGCTTTCGGTGCCGGCGGTCTATGACACGCCGCTGTCATCGGCCGATGTCGATGTCTGGAACGCGGGGCCGCGGCCGGGCGCGTCGATGCCGGACGCGCCGCTGGTGCGCGGCAATGGCGAGCCGGTCTATCTCACCGAGGCTTTTGCATCGGCCGGCGGCGGTTTTGTTCTGCTGGAAAGCGCCAATGGCGAAGCGTTGGAGCCCCCGGCGGGAATCGGCCGGATCCGGATCGGCGCCGACGCGCCGCTGCACGATAATGCCGGATTGTTCGCAGCTCGTTATGACGCCACGCCCGGCTCGTCCTATCTCCTGCGCCCGGACGGTTATGTCGCGGCGCGATTCAGGCATCCGACGCCGGCGGCGATCGAACAGGCCGTGGCGCGCGCCAGCGGACGGGGTTGGGAACATCGATGACGCTTTCGACAGCATCGAATTTTGCAGATCCCGACGCCGCCTATCGGCTGATCGTCGAGGCGCATCGCGGATTGAGCGAGGCGCAGAGCGCCGACCTCGATGCGGCGCTGGTTCTGGTGCTCGCCAATCATATCGGCGATCTCGAGGTGCTGGGCGAGGCCCTGGCACTCGGCCGGCGCCGCACGGTGGATGCCGAACAACAACAGCAACAGCAGCAGCAATAGTAGATCACGGAATGATTGGAGTCGTCATTGCGAGCGCGGTGAAGCAATCCAAGGCAACAGGCAAGGCATGGATTGCTTCGTCGCAGCCGCCTTGGCCCCAAGGCGGGCTTCGGCGGCCAAGAGCGCTCCTCGCAATGACGGTCCCAGACTCAGAACTCGCAGAGGGAATGAATTGATGGCCAAGGGTTTCGCCTCCACCACCGACATGGCGGAGAAGAAGATCACGTTCTCCGAGATCGGCACCGATCTGTATGCCTTCACCGCCGAAGGCGATCCCAATTCGGCGGTGATCGTCGGCGACGACGGCTGCATCGTTTTCGACGCCCAGGCGACGCCGGCGATGGCCAACAAGGTGATCGAGCGGGTTCGCACCGTCACCGACAAGCCGATCAAATATGTCGTGCTGTCGCATTATCACGCGGTGCGGGTGCTCGGCGCATCGGCCTATCACGCGGAGGCCGTGATCGCCTCGCAGGAAACCCGCCGGCTGGTCGAGGAACGCGGCCAGCAGGACTGGGATTCCGAATATGGCCGCTTTCCGCGGCTGTTCCAGGACGCCCAGAGCATCCCCGGCCTGACCTGGCCGACCCTGACCTTCGAAGGCGAGATGTCGATCCATCTGGGGAAGCGCGAGGTGCGGCTGATGCAGCTCGGCGCCGGACACACCTCCGGCGATATCGTGGCATGGGTGCCGGACGCGGAGGTGATGTTTTCCGGCGACCTGATCGAATACCATTCGGCCTGCTACTGCGGCGACGCGCATCTGCGCGAATGGCCGGCGACACTGAACGAGATTCGCGCCTTCAATCCCAAGGCGATCGCGCCGGGGCGGGGCGACGCGCTGAAGGGCGTTGCCACCGGGCGCGACGCCATCGCCATGACCCGCGATTTCGTCACCTCGCTGTATGGCGCGGCCGAAACCGCGGTCGCCCGGGGCCGCAACCTCAAGGAGACGATGGCCGCGACCCGCGAAGTGATGGATCCGAAATTCTCGAAGTTTGCGATCTACGAGCACTGCCTGCCGTTCAACGTCTCGCGCGCGTTCGACGAGGCCTCGGGAATCGACGACCCCGTGATCTGGACCGACAAGCGCGACCAGGAAATGTGGGCAAGCCTGCAAGGAGGATGACCATGAATATCAATACCTCGCCCGACCTGATCGGCCGGAGCTCCGTCAACATCACGCCGGGCTACATGTCCGGCTTCGGCAACAGTTTTGAAACCGAGGCGCTGCCCGGCGCGCTGCCGATCGGGCGCAATTCGCCGCAGCGCTGCCCCTACGGGCTATACGCCGAACAGCTGTCGGGCTCGCCGTTCACCGCGCCGCGCGGCAGCAATGAGCGCTCGTGGCTGTATCGGATCCGGCCGTCGGTGAAGCATTCCGGCCGCTTCGGCAAGGTCGATTCCGGGCTGTGGCGCACCGCGCCGTGCCACGAGGTGGAGATGCCGATCGAACAGTTGCGCTGGGATCCGGCGCCGATCCCGAAGACCGACATGACGTTTCTGCAGGGCGTGCAGACCATGACCACGGCGGGCGACGCCAACACCCTGGCCGGCATGGCCGCGCACGTCTTTCTCATCACCCAATCGATGGTCGACCAGCATTTCTACAATGCCGATGGCGAGATGATGTTCGTGCCGCAGCAGGGCAGCCTGCGGTTCGTCACCGAGTTCGGCCGGATCGATGCCGAGCCCGGCGAGATCGTGGTGATCCCGCGCGGCGTCAAATTCCGCGTCGAGATTCCGGCCGGCCCGGCGCGCGGCTATCTCTGCGAAAATTACGGCGGCGCCTTCACGCTGCCGGAGCGCGGTCCGATCGGCGCCAATTGCCTGGCCAATGCGCGGGATTTCCTGACGCCGGTCGCGGCCTATGAAGACAAGGACACCTCGACCGAATTGTTCGTGAAATGGGGCGGCTCGCTGTTTTCGACCAGGCTGCCGCACTCGCCGATCGACGTGGTGGCCTGGCACGGCAATTACGCGCCCTACAAATACGATCTGCGCACCTTCTCGCCGGTCGGCGCCATCGGCTTCGACCATCCCGACCCGTCGATCTTCACCGTGCTGACGTCGCCGTCGGAAACCGCCGGCACCGCCAATATCGACTTTGTGATCTTCCCGGAGCGCTGGATGGTGGCCGAAAACACCTTCCGTCCGCCATGGTATCACATGAACATCATGTCGGAGTTCATGGGGCTGATCTACGGCGTCTATGACGCCAAGCCGCAGGGCTTCACGCCGGGCGGCATCAGCCTGCACAATCTGATGCTTCCGCATGGCCCCGACCGCGAGGCCTTCGACCACGCCAGCAACTCGGAACTGAAGCCGGTCAAGCTGACCGGCACCATGGCCTTCATGTTCGAGACCCGCTATCCGCAGCGCATCACCGCGCATGCCGCGAAATCCGCAACCTTGCAGCAGGATTACGCCGATTGCTGGAAGGGCCTGGAAAAGCGGTTCGATCCGAATAGGCCGTGAATTTGAGAACCCCCCCTTGTCATTGCCGGGCTTGACCCGGCAATCCATTTGCTTTCGAAAGATGGATGCCCGGGTCAAGCCCGGGCATGGCGACTGCCGGAGAGCTATGTGACGCATCCCAACGATCCCGGGCTTCGTTCCTTCATCAACGTCGATCCCGTGTCGGACTTCCCGATCCAGAACCTGCCCTATGGGGTGTTTTCGACCGCGGCGTCGCCGACGCCGCGGGTCGGGGTCGCGATCGGCAACTTCGTTCTCGATCTCGCGGTTCTGGAAAGCGAAGGCCTGGTCGATCCCGCCGCCGGGCGGGGCGTGTTCGCGCAAGCCTCGATCAATGCCTTCATGGCGCTGGGACCCGAGGTCTGGTCGCGCACCCGGGCGCGGATCAGCGCGCTGTTGCGCCACGACAATCCCGAGCTGCGCGACGACGCCAAGCTGCGTGAGCGCGCGCTGCTGCCGATGGCGGACGCCAGGCTGCTGCTGCCGGTCGCGGTTGCCGGCTACACCGATTTCTATTCGTCGAAGGAGCATGCCACCAATGTCGGCACCATGTTCCGCGACAAATCCAATCCGCTGCTGCCGAACTGGCTGCACATTCCGATCGGCTACAACGGCCGCGCCTCCACCGTCGTGGTCAGCGGCACTAGGGTGCGCCGGCCGCGCGGCCAATTGAAGCCGCCGAACGCCGAACTGCCGATTTTCGGCGCCTGCAGGCGGCTCGATTTCGAGCTCGAAATCGGCGTCGTGATCGGACAGCCGTCGCCGATCGGCGAAATGCTCAGCGAGCGGCAGGCGGAGGAGATGATCTTCGGCTTCACGCTTTTGAACGACTGGAGCGCGCGCGATATCCAGCAGTGGGAATATGTGCCGCTCGGGCCGTTCCAGGCCAAGGCGTTCGCCACCTCGATCAGCCCCTGGATCGTCACCCGCGAGGCGCTGGAGCCGTTCCGCGTCCATGGCCCGGCGCAGGATCCGACACCGTTGCCCTATCTGCAGCAAACACAGCCGAACAATTACGACCTCGAGCTCGACGTGGTTCTGCGCGCCGCGCAGGTCAACGAGGCTGCCGGCATCTGCCGCACCAATTTCAAATACATGTACTGGTCGTCGGTGCAGCAGCTGGTGCACCACGCCTCGTCGGGCTGCGCCATGAATGTCGGCGATCTCCTGGGCAGCGGCACCGTCAGCGGCCCCGAGAAGCACCAGCGCGGCAGCCTGCTCGAGATCAGCTGGAACGGCACCGAGCCGCTCGAACTGGCGGGCGGCGTCCGGCGGACCTTTCTCGAGGACGGCGATTCGCTGAGTTTTCGCGGCTGGTGCCAGGGCGACGGCTATCGTATCGGCTTCGGCGAGGTCGAGGGCACGATTCTGCCGGCGGCTTGATGGGTTGGAATGTCGGCGCGCTCACCGCTGCTCGGGCGGAATGTCGCGGATAAGGTCCGTAAGCGCTGCGATGTCATCTATTGCAAAGGCCAGATGCACCCTCTTGGTCGACGGCTGCTGTGCCGCGGCGCACAGGCCGGGACGCCATGGCTTGGCCGGCCGGATCGGGCGCGGCGCGAAGCCGCCGCCGCAGTTCGGGCACACATTGTGCAGCCTGGTCTCGACACAGTCCGCGCAGAACGTGCACTCATAGCTGCAGATCCGCGCTTCCATTGCATCCGGCGGCAGATCCCTGTCGCAATATTCGCAGTTCGGTCGAAGTTGCAGCGCCATGGCCCGTTCCCGCGGTTCGCGGCCGGCCTCATCATGGCAAAACCGGAACCGGTTGCGAATGCCGAATTCCCCTCGATTTCGGACAAGCCGAGGAGATGCTAGCGCTGCAGCGCCTTGAGCGGCAGCCGCGAGCTTTGTTTCAAGCGGTCCAGCACGATCGAGGAGCGCACATGGGCCACGCTCTGGTGCGGCATCAGCACGTTGTTGACGATGTCGGACAGGCTCTTGAGGTCGCGCAGCACCGCCTTCAACAGATAGTCGGCGTCGCCGGTCAGCGAATAGGCTTCCTGGATGTCGTCGACCCGGTTGACCAAAGCGCGGAACCGCTTGGCGTTGTCGGGCGAGTGGGTCGCCAGCGTGATGTGGATGAAGGCGATGACGCCGAAGCCGAGCGCTTCGCCGGCGAGATCGGCATGATAGCCCGAGATCACCTGCTCCTGTTCCAGCCGCATCCGCCGCCGCGAGCACTGCGACGCCGACAGGCCGGCGATGTCGGCCAGCTGCTGGTTGGTGAGGCGGCCGTCATCCTGCAGCGCGCCGAGAATTTTCAGGTCGAAGCCGTCAACGGAAATCATGCGGGAAATACCCTGCCGATGCACGAACCGTGCATATGCTAGCCGCAATCCCCGCCGTTTGCATGCACATTGCGCTCCCGGCGACGGAGAATCCCCGCTTCAAGATCAGGGAGAAGCAGCCATGGGTCCATTTCCGCACGACGCGCCGGCGGCGACCGTCAGCGCCGACAATCCGATGGGCACCGACGGCTTCGAATTTGTCGAATACGCCCATCCGCGGCCGCAGGAACTGCACGCGCTGTTCAGGCTGATGGGCTATGCGCCGGTGGCGCGCCACAAGAGCAAGAACATCACGGTCTACCGCCAGGGCGACATCAATTACCTGGTCAACGAGGCGCCCGGCAGCCATGGCCACGGCTTCGTGGCCGCGCACGGGCCCTGCGCGCCGTCGATGGCGTTCCGGGTGGTCGATGCCCAGCAGGCCTATCGGCGGGCGCTGTCGCTCGGTGCCGAAGCCGCCGACATCGCGCCGGCGCAGAAGACGCTCGACGTCCCGGCCATCAAGGGCATCGGCGGCAGCCTGTTGTATTTCGTCGACCGCTACGGCGCCAAGGGTTCGGCCTATGACGCCGAATTCGACTGGCTCGGCGCACAAGATCCGCGGCCCGAGGGCGCCGGATTGTTCTATATCGATCACCTTACCCACAATGTGCATCGCGGCCGCATGGACGTCTGGACCGGCTTCTACGAGCGGCTGTTCAACTTCCGCCAGATCCGCTTTTTCGACATCGAGGGCCGCGCGTCCGGACTGTTCTCGCGGGCGCTGACCAGCCCGGACGGCAAGATCCGGATCCCGATCAACGAGGACGCCGGCGATTCCGGCCAGATCGAGGAATACCTCAACGTCTATCGCGGCGAGGGCATCCAGCACATCGCCTGCGGCGCCCGCGACATCTACGCCACCGTCGAGCGCCTGCGCGCCGACGGCCTGCCGTTCATGCCGGCGCCGCCCGCGACCTATTTCGAGAAGATCGACACAAGGCTGCCCGATCACGGCGAGGACGTGGCGCGGCTCAGGCGCGACGGCATCCTGATCGACGGCGAGGGCGTGGTCGAGGGCGGCCACACCAAGGTGCTGCTGCAGATCTTCTCGGCCAATGCGATCGGGCCGATCTTCTTCGAATTCATCCAGCGCAAGGGCGACGACGGTTTCGGCGAGGGCAATTTCAAGGCGCTGTTCGAATCGATCGAGGAAGACCAGATCAGACGGGGCGTGCTGACGCTGAAGGGCGCGGCGTAAGCCGAGGCGCCAACGTCCTGTTTCGCCGTCACGCCCGGGCTTGTCGCGGGCACGACGAGAGCATCTACCGCTCCCCCCGCCATTGCCGCGTGAGCTCGCCGATATCGGCGGCGGCGGCCTCCCGGATCGCCGAGGGCGTGCGCGAAAACCGCGGCGCCGGCGCCGGCTGGGTGACGCCGTGGCGGCTGACGAAGATCTCGCGGGCCGCCATGTGCGGATGCGCCGGCGCCTCCGACATGGTCAGCACCGGCGCAAAGCAGACGTCGGTGCCCTCCATGATCGCGCACCATTCGTCGCGCGTCTTGGTCCTGAAGATCTCCGTCAGCTTCCGCCGCAGCGCCGGCCAGGCCTTGGGGTCCATCTGCTGGTCGAAGTCGGCATCGGAGAGCCCGGCGTGCTTGCGCAACAGCGCGTAGAATTGCGGCTCGATCGAGCCGATCGAGATGAAGCGGCCGCAGCCGCATTGATAGACGCCGTAGAAATGCGCGCCGCCGTCGAGGAAATTGCTCTCGCGCTGCTCGCTCCAGCGGCCCGCCGCCATCATGTCGTAGAACATCGACATCAGCGACGCCGCGCCGTCGCACATCGCCGCGTCGACCACCTGGCCCTGGCCTGATTTCCTCGCTTCCAGCAGCGCGGCGAGCACGCCGACCACGAGATAGAGTGCGCCGCCGCCGAAATCGCCGACCAGGTTGAGCGGCGGCACCGGCCTGTCCTTGCCGCCGATCGCGGCCAGCGCGCCGGTGACCGAGATGTAGTTGATGTCATGGCCGGCGGCCTGCGCCAGCGGGCCGTGCTGGCCCCAGCCGGTCATGCGGCCGTAGACCAGGCGCGGGTTGCGCGCCAGCACCACCTCCGGACCGAGCCCCAGCCGCTCCATCACGCCGGGGCGAAAGCCCTCGATCAGCGCGTCGGCATGGGCCAGCAGATCGAGCACCTGACTGATGCCGGCCTCGCTCTTGAGATCGAGCTCGACCACCTTGCGGCCGCGCCCGGCCACCGATTTCAGGTTCTTTTTGGCGCCGACCCGGTCGAGCGTGATCACCTCCGCCCCCATGTCCGCCAGCATCATGCAGGCAAACGGGCCGGGCCCGATGCCGGCAAACTCGACGATGCGAAAACCCGCCAGCGGGCCGGAGGTTCGGGTGGCGGATTGCGGGGCGGATTTGTCGAGCAATGTGGTTTTCTCCCGGACGCTGTCGTTGGCCGAATTGTCCGGCCTGGCGCGGCGTGTGGCAAGCGTCTTTTGGCCGCAATAAGGCTAAATGCCGTGCGGCGCGCATCGCTGCGCGCCGCGGTTGGTGCCGGCAGGAGCCGCGCTTCAGCCGGCGGCAGCGACCGCGCGCTGCGCCATCACCTTGATCAGGTTGGCGCGGTAGGCCGACGAGCCGTGGATGTCGCTCAACAGTCCGGCATCGGAAATCCCGACATTGTCGAGCGCGGAGGCCGACCAGTTGGCCTTCAGCGCCGCTTCGATCGCCGGCACCCGCATGACGCCGTTCTGCGAGGCGCCGGTGGCGGCGACCCGCACCTCGCCGGCCCTGGTCTTGACCACGAACACCCCGGTCAGCGCAAAGCGCGAGGCCGGGTGGCGCATCTTTTCATAGCCGGCCTTGGCCGGAATCGGGAACGCGACCTCGGTGATGATCTCGTCGTCGTTCAGCGCGGTCGCGAACAGGCCCTTGAAGAAATCGTCGGCAGCGATCGCGCGCTGGTTGGTCTTGACCGTGGCGCCGAGCGCCAGCACCGCGGCGGGATAGTCCGCCGCCGGGTCGTTGTTGGCGATCGAGCCGCCGATGGTGCCGCGATAGCGCACCTGGGGATCGCCCAGCACCGAGGTCAGGTGCGTGATGGCGGGGATCGCCTTCCTGACGTCGGCGCTTTCCAGAATGTCGAAATAGGTGGTCGCCGCCTTGATGGTCACCGTGTCGGCCGACACCTCGATGCCGACCAGTTCCTTGATGCGGCCGAGGTCGATCACGTCGGACGGCGAGGCCAGCCGCTGCTTCATCACCGGGATCAAAGTGTGGCCGCCGGCGAGATATTTGGCTTCCGCGCCCTTGGCGAACAAGGCCGCGGCCTCGGCGACGCTGGCGGGGCGATGATAGGTGGTCTCGTACATGACGGTGCTCCCTCAACCGTGAATGGCGTGCCACACCCGGTCGGGTGTCGCCGGCATTTCGAGCTTGTTGTTGCCGATGGCGTCGGTGATGGCGTTGATGACGGCCGCCGACGCGCCGATCGCACCGGCCTCGCCGCAGCCCTTGACGCCGAGCGGATTGCCCGGACACAGCGTCGGGGTATGCGACAGCTTGAACGACGGCAGGTCGTCGGCGCGCGGCATGGTGTAGTCCATGAACGAGGCGGTGACGAGCTGGCCCGAGCTGTCATAGACCGCGCCTTCCAGCAGCGCCTGGCCGATGCCCTGGGCGAGCCCGCCATGGACCTGGCCCTCGACGATCATCGGATTGATCAGCCGGCCGAAATCGTCAGCGGCGACGAAATTGACGAAGCTGGTCTTGCCGGTGCCGGAATCGACCTCGAGCTCGCAGATATAGGCGCCGGCCGGGAAGGTGAAGTTGGTCGGGTCGTAGAATGCGGTCTCCTTCAGCCCGGGCTCCATGCCGTCGGGCAGATTGTGCGCGGTATAGGCCGCCAGCGCCACCATCGGCAGCGCGATCGCCTTGTCGGTGCCGGCGACCTTGAACTCGCCGTTCTCGATCACGATGTCGCCCTCGGAGGCCTCCAGCAGATGCGCCGCGATCTTCCTCGCCTTGGCCTCGACCTTCTCCATCGCCTTGACGATGGCGGTGCCGCCGACCGCGATCGAGCGCGAGCCGTAGGTCCCCATGCCGAACTGCACCTTGTCGGTGTCGCCGTGCACGATCTGCACCTGGCTGATCGGCACCCCCAGGCGCTCCGATATCAGCTGCGCGAAGGTGGTCTCGTGGCCCTGGCCGTGGCTGTGCGATCCGGTCAGGACCTCGATGGTGCCGACCGGGTTGACCCGGATCTCGGCGGATTCCCACAGCCCGACGCCGGCGCCGAGGCTGCCGACCGCCTTGGACGGCGCGATGCCGCAGGCCTCGATGTAGCAGGAGAAGCCGATGCCGCGCAGCTTGCCTTCCGATTTCGCCTTGGCCTTGCGGGCCGGGAAGCCGGCATAGTCGATCGCCTTCAGCGCGGCGTCGAGCGAGGCGCCGAAATCGCCGATGTCATAGGCCATGATGACCGGTGTCTGGTGCGGGAAGGCGGTGATGAAGTTCTTGCGGCGCAGTTCCGCCGGGTCGACCTTGAGCTGGCGCGCCGCGGTTTCCATCATCCGTTCGAGCAGGAAGCTGGCCTCGGGGCGCCCGGCGCCGCGATAGGCGTCGACCGGCGTGGTGTTGGTGTAGACGCCCATCACCTCGGCATGGATCGCCGGGATGTTGTACTGGCCGGACAATAGCGTGGCATAGAGATAGGTCGGCACCGACGACGAGAACAGCGACATGTAGGCGCCGAAATTGGCGTGGGTCTTGACCCGCAGCGCCAGGATCTTGTTGTCCTTGTCGAACGCCATCTCGGCCTTGGAGAGGTGGTCGCGGCCGTGGGCGTCGGTGAGGAAGGCCTCGGAGCGGTCGCCGGTCCATTTCACCGGGCGGCGGACCTTCTTGGAGGCCCACAGCGCCACCATCTCTTCCGGATAGATGAAGATCTTGGAGCCGAACCCGCCGCCGACGTCGGGGGCGATCACCCGCAGCTTGTGCTCCTGGGCGATGTTGTAGAACGCCGACAGCACGAGGCGCGCGACGTGCGGATTCTGCGAGGTGGTGTACAGCGTGAAATGCTCTTCGGCGTCGTTGTATTCGGCGATCGCCGCGCGCGGCTCCATCGCGTTCGGCACCAGCCGGTTGTTGGTGAGCTCGAGCGACACCACATTGGCCGCCTTGCCGAACGCCTCGTTGACCGCGGCCTCGTCGCCGATCGCCCAGTCATAGACCACGTTGCCCGGCGCCTCCGGGTGCAGCTGCGGCGCGCCCGGCTTGATCGCGGCGCGGATGTCGGCGGCGGCCGGCAGCTCCTCGTAGCTCACGACCACGGCTTCGGCGGCGTCCTTGGCCTGGTTCTTGGTCTCGGCGATCACCACCGCGACCGCCTGGCCGGCGAAGCGCACCGTCTCCGGCGCCATCGCCGGCCACGCGCCCATCTTCATCGGCGTGCCGTCCTTGGAGGACACCGCCCAGCCGCAGATCAGGTTGCCGATCTTGTCGTCGACCAGTTCCTGCCCGGTCAGCACGCCGACCACGCCCGGCATCTTCAGCGCCGCGGCCGAATCGATGCCCTTCACCTTGGCATGGGCGTGCGGGCTGCGGATGAAATGGGCGTGGGTCATGCCCTGCAGCTTGATGTCGTCGACGTAGCGGCCGCGGCCCGTGATGAAACGGCGGTCTTCCTTGCGCACCACGCTCGCGCCAATGCCTTCAACGCCCATGTCCTGGTCTCCCGTCCGGAGGTTTGTCTTTCGCCATTTCCATCGAGATGGCGGGGTTCGGATTCAAGCCGTCGATCGCGTCTATTCCGCCGCCACCGACACCTTCATGCGGCCGGCGGCGTCGAGCACCGACTTGACGATGTTGTGATAGCCGGTGCAGCGGCAGATGTTGCCTTCGAGCTCGTGCCGCACGGTGTCCTCGTCGAGATCGCCGCCATGGCGGTGCACGATATCGATCGCCGACATGATCATGCCGGGGGTACAGTAGCCGCATTGCAGGCCGTGATTGTCGCGGAAGGCCGCCTGCATCGGATGCAGCTCGTCGCCCTTGGAGATGCCCTCGATGGTGGTGACGTTGGCGCCGTTGGCCTGGCCGACCAGCACGGTGCAGGATTTGACGGCGCGGCCGTCGATGTGCACCACGCAGGCGCCGCACTGGCTGGTGTCGCAGCCGACATGGGTGCCGGTCAGGTTGAGCTGCTCGCGCAGCAGATGCACCAGCAGGGTGCGGTCCTCGACCTCGGCCGACACCGCCTTGCCGTTCACCGTCAGTTTGATTGTCGACACGCCCGTCACCTCCCGCTTGCTTTTGCTTGCGCCGATTAGAAGCACCGCGGCCCCACTTTGCAACTAGGATTTTCGTCGCGGCGGCGATTGTGACGACCCTTCCGATTTTGCGTGCTGTTTCAACGAGTCGTTGCTGCGGACACAGGGACCCGTGCGGCGAGGACTTTCGTTTCGGCACTGGAGCAGAGGCCTTTACTGCGCTTTCGAGGCCAGGGGTGATGGGTCCCTGCGTCCCAGGGACGACCCGAAGGAGAGGTCTCCGCGCCGCCCCCCGTGAATTCCGCCGACGCGGCGGCACGAATTTACCGGCCTTTATCCATTCTGTTCTATTTTCGGGCGATCGGAGCCGGGGAACTCGCGTTCCCGGAACTGCCGGTTTTCCAGAAAAGAGTTCCGGGGGGTTGAGGTGGGATCATCGCAGCAATCGACATCGCCGGGTCTTGCGCCATCGGGTCCTGCAGCGTCCTGGCTGCCGGCCTTGCGATTCCGCGGCAAGATCATGCTCGGCTTTGCGCTGGTGCTGGCGATCTCGGCCGCCAGCATGGGCATCGCCTATCTCGGATTCGAGCGGGTTTCCGCCGGCGTGGCGTCGTACCGCAACAGCGTGGCGGAGGCCGATGCCGCGCGCAACATCGACCGCGAGCTGATCTCCTACCGGGCGCTGGCGCGCTATTATGTGGCGACCGGCAAGGAAGACGACGGCAAGGCGGCGCTGGCCGCGCAGGCCAGCCTCAAGGACGCCATCGACCAGGCCATGAAGGGCACCGCCAATCCGGCCCGGCGCGACCAGATCGGGCGGCTTTCCGGCGAATTCGACACCTTCAGCAGGATCTTTGCCGACATCCTCAGGGTCAAGGGCGACAGCGCGCTGCTGACCCAGAACCAGCTGACCCGCAGCGGCACCTCGCTGCGCTACAAGCTCGACGACCTGCCCAACAACGCCGATGATGCCGAGATGTCGGCGATCGATTTCGGCGCCAAGAAGGTCGCAACCCAGTTCCAGACCGTGACGGCGCTGGTCGCGACCTTCGTGATCAATTCCGACCAGGCGGTGGCCAACAGCGCGATGGCGCGGCTCAAATTCGTCGAAAACTCGCTGCAGGCGATTTCCTCGCGCGATCCGAAGATCGTCCAGGCGCTCCAGGAGATCGCCGGCCTGCTCGCGGAGTATCGCCAGGCCCTGACCAGGCTGGTCGAAAACGCCAGGACCATCGAGCAGCTGACCGCCGCGATGGCCGATTCGGCGGCCGCGATCGTCAAGGGCTCGGGCGCGATGAAGGCCGACCTGTTGTCCGACCAGCAGCGGCTGGAGGCCGGCTCGGACGCCACCATCGGCGAGACCGAGCGGCTGATCGTGATGCTGGCGGCCGGCGGCTTCCTGCTCGGCGCCGCGCTGGCGCTGGTGCTGGGCAAGGGGATTTCGCGCCCCATGACCGCGATGTGCCAGGCGATGCGCGAGCTCGCCGATGGCCATTTCGACGTCGTGCTGCCGGGCCTCGGCCGCCGCGACGAACTCGGCGAGATGGCCGGCGCGGTGGAGCAGTTCAAGCTGCAGGCGATCGCCCGGGCCGAGCGCGAGGCCGCCGCCCAGGCCGCCCAGAACAAGGCCAGCAGTGCCGCGCGCCGCGCCGAGCTGATCCGCTTTGCCGACGATTTCGAGGCCGCGGTGGGCGCCATCGTCTCCAACGTCTCGGCCTCGGCGGTGCAGCTGGAATCCGCCGCCGGCACCCTGACCCGGACCGCGGAGACCACCCAGAGCCTGTCGAGCCAGGTCGCCGGCGCCTCGGAGGAGGCCTCCGCCAACATGCAGTCGGTGGCGGCCGCCACCGGCGAGCTGTCCGCTTCCGTCGACGAGATCGGCCGCCGGGTCCAGGAATCCTCCAGGATCGCCGAGGCCGCGGTGCTGCAGGCCGAGCAGACCGACGGCCGGATCGGCAAATTGTCGCGCGCCGCCCAGGAGATCGGCGACGTCGTCAAGCTGATCACCGCGATCGCCGAGCAGACCAACCTGCTCGCGCTCAACGCCACCATCGAGGCCGCCCGCGCCGGCGAGGCCGGCCGCGGCTTTGCCGTGGTCGCCTCCGAGGTGAAGTCGCTGGCCAGCCAGACCGCCAAGGCGACCGACGAGATATCCTCGCATATTTCCGGCATGCAGGGCGCCACCCAGGAATCGGTGGCCGCGATCAAGGAGATCGGCGGCACCATCGGCCAGATCTCGACCATCGCCTCGACCATCGCCAGCGCCGTCGAGCAGCAGAGCTCGGCGACCCAGGAAATCGCCCGCAGCGTCCAGAACGTCGCAGAGGGCACCGAGCAGGCCGCCGCCAACATCATGCAGGTCAACCGCGGCGCCACCGAAACCGGCGCCGCCTCGGAGGAAGTGCTCAATTCCGCCCGCACGCTGTCCAGCGAAAGCGCCCGGCTGCGCGAGGAACTCGACCGCTTCATGGCCAACATCCGCGCGGCGTAGCGCCGCGCGAGGACGGCGGCGGGGGGCCGCGTCTTCGCACGGCGATTCACGTGGCGAACAGCCAGGCCCGTCATGGCGAGCGTCCCTTGCAGTCGGGGCGAATGCGGAACAAACCATAAACATATTTGTCCCGGAAGTCAACGGGATTCTGGCCGGAGCGGCGCCGCCGGCAAAATATCGAAAACAACCCCATGCAAAGTAGCGGGGTGCCGGCGGGGATGCCGGGGTCGCTGTTGCGGTGAGTTTGCTTGGGCAAGCAGGCTGCGCCTGAAACCGCGGCGCCGGGGACTCCCGCTTCAGGCGCTGCGGCAGAGGCCTTTCTTCATTTTCGGCGCCAGGGGTGATGGGTCCTGCGTGCGCAGGGACGACCCGTTGAAAGGCGGTGCGAGGCCGCGGCCGTCGATGTGCGGTTCAACAGTCCCCGCAAGCGGAGCGGGCTCCGCCGCTAAAATATCGAAAACAACCCCATGCAAAGTAGCCGATTACCGCCGGGGCGGGTCTGCCGGCGTCGCGGTTGCGGCGAGGTTGATGCGGTGCGGCGATACGCTGCCCTCCCGCAAGGGGCGGGCTCTCGGACTGGAAATGGAAGGCTTGAATTCGGGGAAAGGTGGGATCTTCGCTGCGGCGCCTGTGACAGCGCCCTCTCCCCCCGCGGGAGAGGGCCTGCGAGGGGCCTGCAACAAACCCTGCCGGGTGAGGGGGCGTGCTCTGCGTCGACCCCTCCCCTGGCCGGTGTCTCCTGCTCGCGGTGTTGCCCTCTCCCGCATCCGCCCGAAGGCCGATGCGGGAGACAACAGGAAAGAGGGCACGGCCAAAGACGGCTCCGTTTCCGGCGCGATCCCGGCCAACCCTCACCCCTCGCGGCCGAACTGGCGCTTCAGCTCGTGCTTGGCGCGCTGCAGGCGGTCGCGCTGGGTCTTGGGCAGGTTCTTGCCGGCGCGGTTGATGTAGAAGGTCAGCATCGACAGCGCCGAGCGGTAGGCGCCGGTCTTGCGGCGCGCGCTCGCTTCCGCCGAACGTTTCAGCGAGGCTGCGATCTTGCCGGGATCGCGCAGGGTGAACACCCCGCGCCGGAGGTCGAGCGCGTCGCTGTGCTCGGTCACCCGCTGCGACCAGCGCCGGGCGGAAGGCTTTGCGGTTTTACGCGTGGTTTCTTGGCGGTTTTCTTCGCGGTTTTCTTCGCGGTTTTGCCGGCGGATTTGTTCTCGCTTTTTTTCGCGGCCGATGTTTTGCCGGATCTTCCGGCCGCCGCGGTCCGGCGCGGGCGTCGTGCCGGGGATTTCGCCGCTGCCGCCTTGCGGCCGGTCGCGGGTTTTCGCGAACGCTTTCGAGCTTCGGCCATGGCGGGCTCCCTGAACGTGGCTTTCGCAAAAAAAAACCGCGGCGCGCCGCATCGGTTCCGCCGCCAACGCTTGCGGGAACCCGCCCCGTGCCGCGGCGTTGACCGCGGGTGGCGGAATCCTTTTCGCGGCGCTGCCGCCGCCGTGGAATTTCAGGCGGATACGGAGCAACGCGGCATGGCCGGCCTGGTGGACGCGGCACTTCCCTTGACGGCGGTCGCGCCGGGGCCGGCGCCGGCCAACGGCAACGGCCGCGTCATCGAGACCAGCATCCCCTTCCGGCTCGACCGCCTGCGCTGGAGCGGCTTTCACACCCGCGTGGTGCTGGCGCTCGGCATCACCTGGATCCTGGACGGGCTCGAGGTCACCCTGGCCGGCGCTTTGTCCGGCGCGCTGAAGCAGAGCCCGGTGCTGCGGTTCAGCAATTTCGAGGTCGGGATTTCCAACAGTTTCTATCTCTTGGGTGCGGTGCTCGGCGCGCTCGGCTTCGGCTGGCTCACCGACCGGATCGGGCGCCGCAAGCTGTTCTTCGTCACGCTGGCGCTCTATCTCACCGCGACCGCCGCCACCGCGCTGTCCTGGGGCGTGATCAGCTACGCGCTGTTCCGCTTTCTCACCGGGGCGGGAATCGGCGGCGAATACACCGCGATCAATTCCACCATCCAGGAACTGGTGCCGGCGCGCTACCGCGGCTGGACCGACCTCGTGATCAACGGCAGCTTCTGGATCGGCGCGGCGATCGGCGCGGTCGCGGCCATCGTGCTGCTCGATCCGCACCGGCTCGGCCCCGATCTCGGCTGGCGGCTCGCCTATCTCACCGGCGCCGGCGTCGGCCTGGTGGTGCTGGTGATGCGGATGTGGATTCCGGAAAGCCCGCGCTGGCTGATGGTCCACGGCCAGCCCGAGCGGGCGCGCGCCATCGTCGCCGACATCGAGCGCGCGGTGACCGGCAGGGCGCCGGATCCGGCCGCGCAGGCCTTGCCGAAGATCCGGCTGAGAATGCGCGACCACACGCCGCTGCGCGAGGTCGCGCACACCCTGTTCTCGCTCTATCGCCGGCGCGCGCTGGTCGGGCTCGTGCTGATGGTGGCGCAGGCGTTCTTCTACAACGCGATCTTCTTCACCTTCGCGCTGGTGCTGAGCGATTTCTACGGCATCGCCGCCGACCGCATCGGCTGGTACATCCTGCCCTTCGCGGCCGGCAATTTCGCAGGTCCCCTGCTGCTCGGCCGGCTGTTCGACACCTTGGGCCGCCGCGCCATGATCACCCTGACCTATGGCGTCTCCGGCGTGCTGCTGGCGCTGTCGGGCTACCTGTTTTCGATCGGGGTGTTGAGCGCGCAGACCCAGACCGTGGCCTGGATGGTGATCTTCTTCTTTGCCTCGCCGGCCGCCAGTGCCGCCTATCTCACCGTCAGCGAGACCTTCCCCTTGGAAGTGAGGGCGCTCGCCATCGCGCTGTTCTACGCGGTCGGCACCGGGATCGGCGGCGTCGCCGGGCCGGCGCTGTTCGGGGCCCTGGTCGACACCGGATCGCGCGACAGTGTGTTCGCCGGCTATCTCTTGGGGGCGGCGCTGATGGTCGCGGCGGCGGCGATCGCCTGGCGCTATGGCATCGCGGCCGAGCGCCGGCCGCTGGAATCGGTCGCACGGCCGCTGGCCTTTGTGGAGTAGCATGAGATGAGCAACCAGAGCGCCGAAATGGAAAACCAGCAGCACAGGCCACCGCCATCGGGGACAGCGCCGTCGCGCGCCGGCCTGCCGCGTCTCGACGACATGGCGCTGCTGCTCGACATCGACGGCACCCTGCTCGATCTGGCGCCGACGCCGCGCGAGGTCTGGGTGCCGCCCGGTCTCGCCGAAACCCTCGACCGGCTGCGGGTCGCGACTTCGGGCGCGCTGGCGCTGGTCAGCGGCCGCTCGCTCAACGACATCGACCTGATCTTCGCCCCCGAGCGGTTTCCGGCGGTCGGCGGCCATGGCGCCGAAATGCGGATCTCGACCGGCAGCGAATCGGTGGCCACCCACGCCCCGCCGATGGACCAGGACCTCAAGGGCCGGCTGGCCGCGATCGCGCGACTGAGCCCCGGCATCCTGCTGGAGGACAAGGGCTACTCGCTGGCGCTGCATTACCGGCTGGCGCCGCATGCCGAAAAGGCGATCTACGAGGCGGTGGCGCTGATCCGCGCCGAGCTGCCGGAGGCGCCGATCGAGGTGCTGCCGGGCAAATGCGTCTGCGAGATCAAGCCGGCCGGCTTCGACAAGGCCTCCGGCGTCACCGAACTGATGCGCCATCCGCCGTTCACCGGCCGCCGCCCGCTGTTCATCGGCGACGACGTCACCGACGAATCGGTGTTCGCGATCATGCCCGCCCTCGGCGGCCTCGCCTTCTCGGTCGGCCGCCACGCCCACGGCGTCGCCGGCCACTTCGGCGAGCCCCGCGACGTCCGCGCCTGGCTCGCCGCGCTGCTGGACGGCAAGGCGGGGTGAGGGCGGTCGCCTGATGGTTCGCGGATCAAACAGCGCCGCGCATGGAACGAGCCGGGCGCCGGTGAGTGTGACCTCGTCCATTGCGGGAGAGGGCATGAAGGTTGTGCAACCAACTCTGACGGGTGTTGCCCTGCGGCGCCCCTCACCCCGCCGAGCCCCTTGCCGGCGCTGTTGAGCCCTCTCCCGCGAGGGGCGAGGGCGCAGTCACGGCCGCCGCGATGATGCAGCGCTTCAACCGACCTCATCAGACTTCGGAGCCTGAAGTCCCCGGACTCCGGCGGCTTTAATCGACATCGCGCGCGCGTCGAGGCAACGCTCGCCTTCACATTGCCCTGGGTTCCACGCCGACATCCCTCGAATTTGGTTTTGATTTGGCTCAAACTGTGGCCCGGAACCATCTTGATGAATGGCTGTTAACAGGCACCACCCGAAAGAGGACACCGTGAACCTCGTCGTCGTCTCAAATCGCGTCGCGCGCGGCCAGGCCAACGAACCCATGACCGGGGGACTGGCGGCGGCGTTGTTGCCGGTGGTGGAGAAATCCGGCGCGATCTGGGTCGGTTCCAGCGGCAGGGTGCGCGACGGCGCGCAGAAGGAACCGTTCGCCGAGGTCGAGGCGCTCGGTGCCGGCGCGCTGGCGATGCTGGATCTGCCGGCGGCGCATTACGGCGGCTATTACGAGGGCTTTGCCAATTCCGCGCTGTGGCCGGCGCTGCATTCGCGCTCCGACCTGATCGGCGCCACCGAGCAGGATTATCGCTCCTATCGCGAGGTCAACGCCTTCATGGCCCGCGCGCTGCTGCGCTTCCAGAAGCCGGACACCGCGTTCTGGATCCAGGACTACCATTTCCTGGCGCTCGGCGCCGAACTGCGCGACCTCGGAGTCGAGAGGCCGATCGGCTTCTTCCTGCACACGCCGTGGCCGGCCCGCGCCATCGTCGGCGGCATTCCGCATCATCGCGAGCTGGTCGAGGCCATGCTGGCCTATGACCTGATCGGCTTCCAGACCCGGGACGACTGCGACAATTTCCTCGGCTACCTCTCGGCCGAACTCGGCCTGGTCAACGACCACGGCGTGGTGGCCTCGCGCCACGGCACCTCCCGCGTCGCGGTGTTCCCGATCGGCATCGACGCCGAGAAATTCGCCCGCCAGGCCGCCAAGGCGGTAACCCATCCCGAGGTGTCGCGGCTGCGCCGCAGCCTCGACGGCGAGAAGCTGGCGATCGGGGTCGACCGGCTGGATTATTCCAAGGGCCTGCTCAACCGCGTCAGTGCCTTCGACCGGATGTGGACCCAGAACCCGCAGCTGCAGCGCACCGTGTCGCTGCTGCAGATCGCCACCCCCTCGCGCGGCGGCATCGAGGCCTATGGCAACCTGCAGAGCGAGCTCGCCCGGCTGGTCAGCGACGTCAACGGCCGCCATGGCGAGGTGGACTGGACCCCGATCCGCTATCTCAACAAGGGCTTCGGCCAGACCGTGCTGGCCGGGCTCTACCGCACCGCGCAGGTCGGCGTGGTGACGCCGCTGCATGACGGCATGAACCTGGTCGCCAAGGAATATGTCGCCGCCCAGAACCCGGCCGATCCCGGCGTGCTGGTGCTGTCGAAATTCGCCGGCGCCGCCAACGAGCTCGACACCGCGCTATTGGTCAATCCGCACGACATCGACGCCATGGCGCGCTCGATCGCCACCGCGCTGTCGATGCCGCTGCACGAGCGGCGGCTGCGCTGGGAAGCCATGATGGTCAAACTGCGCTCCGGCTCGATCCAGCAATGGTTCGCCAATTTCCTCGAGGCGCTGCAGGCAAGCCGCCCCGGCGAGGCCACCGAAGACCCGCCGATCCCGGAACCGCCCCCGGTCTGGCCGCTGCACGCGGTGAACTCCAACCTGCGCTATCACTGATCCGGTCTGCGCCCTCTCCCGCTCTCGTCCGCCGAAGCCCGCCTTCCGTCGAAGGCGGATGCGGGCAGGGCAGTCGCCCCCATGGAACGAGCCGGGCGCGCGTGGCTGCGCCCTCGCCCCTCGCGGGAGAGGGCCCGCCAACGCCGGCAAGACAACCGGCCCGGTGAGGGGGCGAGGCAGCGCCATCCCGCAGCGCCCGTTGCAGGCGTCTCCCAGGCGCTCCCCCAGCCGCCTCCGCGCCAAGCGGCCTGTCGCGATTCCCCGATCGCAGCCCAATCCTCGCCGCGAGCCGTTTCCCGGTCCCACCGCTTAGCCGGCTCCAGCCAGGACCCCGCCGGCGCCGCAAAAATTACCAAGACAATTCAAACGCTTGCGGAAAGTTCGCCGGCCGCCCCGGCAGTCCCTTGCAAAACGCCGCCTGCCCCTTCAAGACAGCGCGTCCGGAGAGATGGCCGAGTGGCTTAAGGCGCACGCTTGGAAAGCGTGTGTGCGGGAAACCGTACCGTGGGTTCGAATCCCACTCTCTCC
>CAVXYQ010000009.1:0-480129 GCA_963765855.1 uncultured Alphaproteobacteria bacterium
ACAAAAGCTGACGTAGGCAGCTGCGCGACCGGCGCCCCCCAAGGGGCCAACAGCAGACTCGGCGACTTGCGGCAGACCGCGCGCACACAATCGAAATATACCTCCAACAAAAGGAGGTTTTTCCAGCTACCAATTGAACGGTCGCCCTCGCCGTAAGGATCGCAAGTATTGTACGACTTCCCGATGACCTTTCTGTTCTGCAATTGTCAACGCCGTCGTACCATCGCGTGCCGCTTTGATGCTGATATCTGCATTTGCAGCTACGAGGGCCTTCACCGCATTCAGATGACCATCTTTTGCCGCGAGGTATGCTGCCGTCGTACCTAAACTGCTTAAGGCATTCACATCGGCTCCTGCGGCAAGCAACGCGTTCAGAACATCGATATGGCCAGCTTCAGCAGCGTACATTAGCGGCGTGAGATTCCCTTTGTTCGCCGCATTCACGCCAACTCCTGCGTTTAGAAACGTTTGCACCAAATCCAACTGCCCACGGCTGGCCGCCAACATCAATGTCGTATCGCCGCGGTCGAGGACGGCGTGAACATCCGCCTTGGCCTCGATCAAGAGTCGAGCAACATCCATTCGGTTCTCACCCAGTGCATAAAGCAAAGGACTTTGCTCATTGACGTTCGCACCGGCAGCGAGCAATGCCTTCACGACGTCCGAAAAACCGGCCGCCGACGCTCTCGTCAGCGGAGTTCTTCCATATTCGTCCTGAAAGTCGACGACGGCTGCAGCCGCCAGCAATCGTCGTACAATCTCAATACGAGCAGACGGATCGATGGGTAACTTCTCGCGGCGAGCCCACGTTTCATGGCTGTCCGTGCACGCAGCCGACAACGGTCTCAGATGGTATAGCTTCGTTTCAATATTCACGTCCGCGCCGGCGGCGATCAAGGCTTCCACAACCCCAAGCTGAAGCCGTTGGCAAGCAAAGATCAACGCTGTGTCGCCACCGTCGCGTCGCGCGTTGACTTTGGCTTTCGCTCGCAACAGCGCTTTTACGACTTCGGTTCGGCCCTCCCGGGCAGCCAGCATTAGCGCTGTGTCGCGACTGGCGCTACGCGCGTCGACTTTGGCTTTGGCTGAAAGCAGAAGTTCGACAACCTCGAGATGCCCATTCATCGCGGCCGCCATCAGTGCCGTCCCGTGATGCGTCAGCGAACCCGTACCGCCTTCCACATAATAGCCGCCCTTCAACATAGCGTTGACATCGGCGCCGCGAGCCAACAGATCGCGGACCGCCCCGACATCCCCCTTCAGGGAAGCGACGATGAAGGTCTCCGCGTCCTGAAATTCCACAACCCCAGGAACGACGTTCGAATCCGATCGGTCCGGAATTTCGGTTTTCGCGTCGGCGGGGCGACGCGCGACCTCCAGTCTGGACTCGAAGTACTTCTTCAATTCAGCCGTGTTATGCGGACCATCCGGCACCCTTTTGACGTTTGTCCAGCCGTCGATGTAACGCGCCGCCTGTAGGCAGATCGAGTACCAGCGACGCTCCCAATCTGAGTCTTCATCGACTCCAAAATTCCCATAGCGAGCCTGCAGGATCTCGGCGGAGAGATGATCGCTCACGGCGCGTTCGACAAAGTTGCGCACCCGCTCCAGGTTAGACCCGCGGACCTTGTAGTTGAGGCCTTTCAGATAGTCGTCAACGGCCGCAAGCAGAATTGCATGTTCGTCGGCGCCGATCGCGCGCAACGCCTCGATCGTCTCCTTGATCGTGACTTCCGACCATTCGATATGCTCGAAGAAGTCTCCGAGGTCGTCGAAGGATTCCGATCGATAGGGTATCTCGGTCGCTCGATGCACGTAAATCAGCGGCCTCGGCACCTGATGGTCGCCAAAGCCAAATGCTGCGGCGCGCTCCGCGTAGAGGGATACTTCCTTGCAGAAGCGGTAACAGTCATCCGGCGACCGATCGTCGCGCCCCTGTATCGTGTACGGCTCGGTTGAAACAAAAATGCAATCGACGAGCGGTGACATCAGTAATTCCCACTCTAGCGGGGGCTCCAAAGCGCAATCATACGTAGCACCCAAATCCAATCCGCGTAAGAGCTTCAGGGACGTCTGCTTTGGGTCAAAGGACTAACACTACTTTGGCAGATTTATTGGATTGATTGTCGCAACCGGATTCCCGAATTAGGTTTTCAATGATTCATGGGTGGTCGGCTTTGGAGGGGCGATCAATGGACGTTGACTGGAAAGCCGATCTCGATCGCTGGCTTGCGCCGTTTGTCGCGGCGCTACGGCACAAGACGCGGGCCCGGATGTGCCCTCTCTATGTCGCGGGTTTGATTGGTCCAGGTGACCGCAAGAGTGTTCAACCGATGGCGGCACGCGCCAGCGGGGTCGGCTACGATCAGCTCCATCATTTCGTCGCTGCCGGAGTTTGGGACAGTGCTCCATCGGGGGCAACGACCATGATTACGGCGACGGTGTATTGCAGCGTGAACACGACGACATTCCGTACGAGCGGGATGACGCTGCCCGCGCGCCGGATCGCGCCGTTATCGGGATCGAGGTCGAATGGACGCTGCATCAACAGGCCGAGCGGCAGTAGCGCGAGCGCAGCAAAGCCCACGCCAGCAGGGGCCATGGATGGTCCTGGGTCCCGAGTGCAAGCCGCGACAGACCCCAGATGATGAACCCGACAGGGACGATCAGCGAGCGCCAAAGCGGCACCGAACGGGGGCGCAGGGCAAGCATGCCTTGCCAGACGAGAACGGCGAAAAGGGCGAAGACCCAGACCGGGGTATGCGTCAACACGGCAACGGTAAATCGCATCATCACGCGGCCCTCAAGCTCTTGTCGTTTGAGCAAACGCGAGCGATTACCGTGCCCACCAGACTGCGAGATATCAACTCGTAGGCAAGCGCTCCATCATGGCGCAACTGAATCAGTGGCAACCGCGGGGCGCGCCGTTTCACGGGGTGCACGGTGCCCATTCAGCTCCAAGCCGATGATGGTAAATCGCACCAGTAGGTGATAGCTCGCCAGCATCAGTGTAAGCGCCACGACCAGAATAGCTGCGATCTTGATCGGCCAAGGCCAGTCGAGTTGCGACACTGCGACCTGTAACGCCCCCACGATTGGCATGTGGATCAGATAGAGCCAGTAGGACGCATCCGCGATGTAGCGTCGCGTCGGGCTGAAGCCGGACAGGAACCGGAGAGCAAAACCGATGACCGCGAACGTCGTGGTCCATATGGCCGGCGCATACAGGACAGCGGAGACCAGCCTGAGCGTTTCGCGGCTGACCGGCAGCGGGCGCGCTACCGGCATGGACAGCATCGCACCGGCAAGCACGAAACCGATCAAGATCAGACCGATTGCCGGAACGAGATTCCACAGCCAGCGTCGCTCCAGTATCCGCAGCAGATCAATCTGCCGATGCAAGAGCCAGCCGATGCCGAATGCGAAGCCGAAGCCGATCACCGCCTGTGGATTGGTGACGAGCGATTGATCCGGCGTCCTCACCCCCATCACATTGATCCATGTTCGGTCGAAGCTGAACGCGATACCAATCGGGATCGCCAGGACTGCGGGAGCCAGCGGATTTCTCATGATCCATGCGGTAAGCTGATCGAGGGCGGTGCGCAGAGCACCGGACGCATCAAGCCAGACGACGGCGCAGCGCAGAAGAAGGATGACGGCATAGAGCTCCAGCAACACATAGAGAAACCAGAGATGGGTCAGAGGGAAATTGGGCAGGGCTGGCGGCCAGTGGGCCGCGCGGGAAATCGGGCCGCCATTCGGAAAGCCCGAGGCCCAGATCACCACCAGAAACATCGGCGTAAACACGATTGGCCAGCCGATCACGAGCGGAAGCCCAATTCTCTGCAGCCTGTCCTTGACGAAGCCCCAGGCCCCTCGGCGATGAAAGCTCATGCGGGCGAAGAAACCCGCCATCAGGAAGAAGGTTGTCATCCGGAAGACGTGGATGGCGAAGAACACCAGAGCTAGGGTCACGCTTTGGTGCGTGTCCTGGATTAACCAGAACCTGGTCGGGGCCGGCACAAACGACAGTGTCGCGTGGAGGACTATGCCGAGCAGGAGCGCAATACCCCTGACCGCATCAAGGGCGTGCAGCCGTTCCGATGCAGGGTGGACGGTGAGAAGACTGGGCATCGACGGGCTCGCGATCAAAGGGAGGAACGCCGGGCAGTGTGCCCGATCGCGTCAGGGCCCGCTGGCCCAATCCAAAATCCGGCTAACCGATTTCTTGCCGCGACTGGCCGATTTTTAAATCGGGGTGGATATCCAGCGCCGTTTGCGGCTGGCTTAGTAGGGCCTCGCGTCGGAATTCGCTTGGGGTAATGCCGGTTTCAGCCTTGAAGGCACGGTTGAACGGTCCGATCGACTGGAAGCCACCATCCATTGCGATGGTCAGCACTGGGACCTCCCGCTGCGCGGGGTCGGACAGCGCTCCCTTGGCATCCTCGATACGATAGTGGTTGAGAAACGCATTAAAGTTGCGGTAGCCCAAGCCTTCGTTGATCGCCTGGCGCAGCCGGTACTCCGGAATGTCGAGCCGTGCCGCGAGGGTCCCGATGGTGAGACCTTCCTGCCGGTAAATGCGCTCCACGGTCATCAGGTGGTCGAGGCGCCGCAGCAGGACCGGGTCGACCCGGTCGCGCCCTGTGGACGCGCGATCGACTGCCCGCGCTGATCCGCTCGTCTCGCCCGATGCGATCGCTGCTGTAGCGTCGTTGACGGTCACGGTCGCCTTTGTGCCGAAAACACCAAGGCCGGCCAGTATCGCCACCACAAACAGGCACACTGCGCTCGGAAGACTGCCGGCCCCACTAGGGATCGCGACGGGGACCGAGGCGAAACTCGCCGCGGCAATGAGCCCGATGAAGGCGACGTTGATCGCGAGCATCGCCAGCCGTTGCCGGCGCCGCCGCGCGACCAGATCGACACGCCAGGTCTTGACCGTCTGGACTGCGGCCGCGAGTGCCAGCAGTAGGGCTACGGACGATAGGAGCCTGCCGCCGGCCCTGGCCGATGTGGGCCAGCTCGTCCAGCCAAGCGACACCGCAAAACCGATAGCTACGATAGTCAGCCACAGGGCGCCATGCCATCGTCTGAGCACGAAGTCGTCGTCGAACGTGTCGCGCGCCCACAGCCAGAACACGGCCGGCAGCGAGGAAAAGATCGGCGAGGTCCACCACAATGACGACTGGGGAAAGAACGGCGCGGTCACAATCGCGTAGAACGCACCTCCGGCGGCCATAGCCATGCCCACCAAAGCATGCTGATTTAACGCACCGCGCTGTATCGCCACGACGACGATCATTAGGAACACGCCACTCGCCGCGCCGCGAAGTCCGAGATCGACGGCCGTGAGCCCCATTGCGTTCACAATCGCATTCCCCCGTTTGAGAACCGAATGTTGCATCGACGCCGTGGCAGCACAATCCGAAATTGCGGCCGTGGCTTTGGACCATTTGCGGCAAACTTAATCAGGTTTCCGAACGATGCTCAGACTTTCAGCCGCAGAATTGTCGTGTGGGCAACAGCGAACGAGCGGGCAATATCAACCACGGATTCCTTGGCCTTTCGACGAGCGAGTGCTTCCTGACGTTGGTGCGCATTCAGCTTGGGCTTTCTTCCCATCCGGACACCTCGCGCCTTTGCGCGTTGCCGCCCTTCGCCGGTGCCGGCCGGCATCCGAAACCCTTCACAAAAGGCGAAATACTCAATCCGGGTACAAGACTTCCGTTGCTCACCCGACACCGGACATGCAGCCCGGCGTCCGTTCTTCGTGATGGCGGATCTGGCCAAGAACGCGCGGCGCAAGGCGGAGGGCAAGAAGCCTGCGTTGATCTCGCCGCTGGCCCTGGAAGCGATGCGGCGGATCGATGCGCTGTTCGAGATCGAGCGCGCGATCAACTGACAGAGCGCCGAACAGCGCAAGGCGGTGCGCCAGGAATTGAGCGCGCCGCTGGTCGCCGACCTGGAAGCCTGGACGCGCGACCAACGCGCCAAACTCTCGCGCGGCAACGATGTCGCCAAGGCCATGGATTACATGCTCAAGCGCTGGACCGCGTTCACCCGCTTCCTCGACGACGGCCGCATCTGCCTGTCCAACAACGCGGCCGAGCGCGGCCTGCGCGGCATCGCCTTGGGAAGAAAGTCGTGGCTGTTCTGCGGCTCGGATCGCGGCGGCGAACGCGCGGCGGTGATGTACAGCCTGATCGTCACGGCCAAGATGAACGACGTCGATCCGCAAGCCTGGCTCGCTGAAGTGCTGGCGCGCATCGCCGGACATCCCGTGCAACGGCTCGACGAACTGCTGCCATGGAATTGGCGGGGGCCGAGCGCGCAGGCCGGTCAAGCGGCCTGATCACCGTCGGAGTGAACCTGCTGCGGTCCTGACCGGATGCTTACGAAGCATCACCGAATATCAAATTATTCTGGGACGCCGGCTTTTCGTAAACCATCGTACAGGCGCTCGCGGTGTGCCAAATAGGTTGGATTATCGGAAAATACATTGCTTCTGACGCGACCGATCGTGAATGTCGGGTTGAGGGCCATGCCAGCCCTGACCGCCTCAGCCGCCTCGTCCAGTCTTCCCAACTGAGCAAGCGGCGCCGATATGAAAAAATGAGAAAGCGCAAAATTACGGTTGGCCTCGATGGACCTGCGATACCAGGATACGGCGGCCTCATCTTCCGCCAAGAAAATCTTTGCCGCACCGGCGAAATGCATCCAGACATAGGCTTGGACATCGCGCGGACTGAGGCGCAGCGCCTCCAATATGTGTTTTTCGGTATCCTCCGCGTGACCAAGCGTATTAACGGCAAGACCGATCGCGGCATGCGCCGTGGCGAGGTTGCGGTCCAGCGTCAGCGCTCGCTCGAGTTCAACAATGGCTTGCTGGGCGCGATATGCCAACGCATGCGCGGCTCCGAGCATGGCATGAGCCATTGCGTGATTGGGTGCCAGCGATAGGGCTTTGTTGGCCGCGGCCTCAGCCGTCGCGTAGCGCGCGGCGTGGTCGGCAGTGACCATGTTCCCTCCGATCAAATTGGATATCCATGCCTGACCTACCAACGCATCCACGTTGTTTGGGTCCAAAGCGAGAGCGCGATTCAGGAAGTCCTGAGCCTTGCCCAGGTTTTCAGGCGTCGGTCCTTTGTGCCAACAAGCCGCGGCCTGGAAATATAGGTCCATTGAATCCGGCTGTGGCGTTTTTTCAGCGCGCCGCGCCTCGACCGCTATCAGTTCGGTATCGAGCTGGCTTGCCAGATGCGCCACTATTTCATCTTGCATTTCGAACAGGTCCGCCGCCGGTTTGTCGAACCGTTCGGCCCACAGATGGCTGCCACTCCCTGCGTCGATAAGTTGAACGTTGATCCTCAGCCTGCCCGGACTGCGTTGAACGCTCCCTTCCAAAACGTACCGGACGTTCAGTTCGCGTCCTATCTTCTTGGCGTCGATCGCCTTTCCCTTGTAGGTGAACGCCGTGTTGCGGGAGATAACGAATGAACCTCTGATGCGCGACAGGTCGGTTGTGAGCGTTTCGGTTATGCCGTCAACGAAGTAGTCCTGACCAGAGTCGGCCCCGTAATTGACAAACGGCAGAACAACGATCGAAAGTCTCGGAGGCACCGTTGTTTCGGCCGCCGCGGCTGCTGTGCCATCCTCTGCCTTGGTGCCGAACACCCGGATCGGGCGCGCGATGTTCTTAAGCAATTTCTCGCCGAGATCGAAGAACTCGGCCTCGATCCTGCCCTGGACGTGCTCATAAGCCGAACCCGAAATGCATATGCCGCCGGGCGCGGAAATCCCTTCCAACCTTGCAGCGATGTTGACGCCATCGCCGAAAATGTCGGCTTCGTCGAAGATGATATCTCCGACGTGAATGCCTATGCGAAATTCGATTCTCTTATCCTGCGGGAGGCCGTTATTCTTCTCGGTCATGGAGCGTTGAACCACTACCGCACTTCGGGCCGCATCCACGGCGCTGGCGAACTCTACCAACATGCCGTCCCCGGTCGTCTTGACGATGCGCCCGCGATGAGCCGCGATAGTGGGGTCGACCAGCGTTTTTCTGACCGCCTTGAGGCGGGCCAGTGTTCCCTCCTCGTCGATCCCCATGAGCCGGCTGTACCCAGCGACATCCGCCGCCAGTACTGCCGCCAGTCGCCGTTCCACTCGCCCGGCGGTCATGGACCCCCCTCAGAACTGCAATTTAACGTCGGCATTGATACATATTGGAGGTCGCGGGTTCGAGCCCCGTCTCTAGCGCCAGTTATTTCAATGACTTAGCGGCCGCCTTCTCCTGAAGCACCGCAGTCTCGACCCCAGCTGAACCAGGCCGGCCCTTCAAGCCGTCCGCAGGGCATTGTCCTGCAGCCATTTGCTGCCGGATTCATTGATCCCGAACCATCCGGCGTCATCGCCGGAGATGTCGATGACCAGCAACTGATCCTGGTCTCCCAGGCGCGGTTTCAGCCGGTCCCGCACCTCGCCCGGCCTGTGAGCGCATTGCACGATCCAGATGGTCTCGAGGTGATGCCACCAGGTGCCAAGGGACTGGATGGCTTTGACAAGCTCGTCATAGGCGTCGCTTCTTGGCGAATGGACATCGTAGCCGATGAGCAGGGTGGCCAGGCCGGGGCTTTCCATCAGACGCCTCAGCGCCTGGTGCTCAGGTCCGTTGGCGCCCCCGGAAAGGAATTTGTCGACGGCGACATAGGATACCCGACCGCCGGATTGAGGGTTCGGACGGTGCATCACGCTCCGCACGCCGGTTTCCGGATCGCGAGCCAGAGACCACGCATCGCGGTTGCTGCTTTCGTGAATGAGCTCGATGTCGGCGGCGTCCGAGTCCTTTTCGAGTTGTCTGCCGAGCACATATCTGAAGGGGCCCTCGATCGGGTATCTGCGCATCAGCTGAAATCGGGCGGCCGGATCGTTTTTCCAGATCGCCACCTCGGCGAACGTGACGCTGATCGACCCATCCCGAAACGGATAGTCGCCGGCTTCCTGCACGTGGTTCAGATCGCTCCAGGATATGTGCATGACCATCTAATGGGGCGGGCACCGTTCCGTTCCATGAGTCCCGGTTGGCGCGGGCGAAATTCAGGATGGAATGGCCCGGCGGCGTGCGCTCCCCGTGGCGGTCTCAACCGCGATGTTTTTCGATTCCGAGCAATGGAAAGGCGCTCAGCACACCCGGCGACGTGGCGGGCGCGGCCGGATGCACCGTGCGGACTGATCAGGCTCGAACGCGCTATCTCGTCCAGGCCACCGGCGCTCTCCGCCAAGCGCCGGGCGGCGGCGGCGGAAGAGGAGGCCCGATGTCGCGCTGCCAGACCCTGCCGTCGTCGAACTGGATCCGCATCCCGTCCGGCGAATAGACCGCGCTCTCGTTGCGCGCGTCGATCCAGATCCGGCTGTCCGGCGCCGTCAGATCGGGCCAGGCGCGGTAGGAATCTCCGGTCTCCGTCACCAGGTCGAACTGATCTCCGTTCTGGGTGACGAAGGCCGGGGCGCCGAGATAGCCATCGCGGCAATCCTGGATGCACCTGTAGGTGCCGGTAAGGTTGATCGTTTGCGCCGAGGCGCCGCTGGCGAACGCGGCGACAGCGCCAATAACAACAAGCGGCAGAAATCTCATCGGATCACTCCTTCGCTATGGGGTCGGACTGTCTTGCGCCATAACTCCTTCATCGTGCAGGGCGGGCGCTGGCACTTCCTGCGCGGCTATTCTTGCCATGCGGATGACGCGGTCGGATCAGCCGCAACGGTCGGGCCTTCGGCGACGTAAAATCCTGACGCCGTCGTTTGTTCCGGGTTGCCCCGCCCGGGCGCTCGGTCGTGATGTGAGAGAGTTCCAGATTGGGCTGATCGACGCGGCGGCGGTTTGTGGGTCGGACATGGCCGACGAAAAAAGCCGGCTGTCGATCAGCCGGCTTTCCTTAACTCCTGTCGAGACGGCGGTCAGTACTTCGCGATGACCGGGCCGCCCCAAGGGTAATTCACCCGCACCCGGGTTTCCGCGGGCTAGCGGACGACCGCCATGTCCGAACTGGTCACGGCCACCGGCTTGCCGGCCTTCATGACCCGTGCGGTCTGGGTGTACGCCGATTCCGGATTGCTGCGCGCCGAGATGCCGCACATCGCCACCGCCAGGCCTGCCACCAGCGCCACCACCACGATTTTCAGGTGCGTCGAACGATCCGCTGAATGAAGGGAGTGGTTCATCTGAGCCTCCTCGCGTTCTGGCCGCCGCGTCGATGGGCACAGGATTAGCCCCCGGCTGTTTCACGATGGTTTCGTGCGGTCGCCAAAATGGTTTCGTCGGCATTTTGCGCCGCTTGCGGCCGGCGGCGGTTCGACGGAAACTGGCCTCACGGCGCTGCCAGGCGCCAGCGGAGGACCACCCATGAAATTAACCCGCAGGGGCCTGCTTCGGGCTTCCGCCGCGCTGGCGACGGCAACCCTCGGCAGCCCGGCCGGCGCCGCGGCCGAGTTCGAGTTCAAGCTGGGGGTCGATACGCCGGACCGCCATCCGCTCACGGTCCGATTGATCGAGGCGGCGCGCGCGATCGGAGAGCAGTCGTCCGGCCGTCTCAATGTCACGGTGTTCCCCAACAGCCAGCTCGGCGGCGATCCGGAGATGCTGTCGCAGCTTCGCGCCGGCGGCATCGACCTGCTGGCGGCGCCCAGCCTGACCTTGTCGACCCTGGTGCCGATGTCGGGGCTGCCGAGCATCGGGTTCGCCTTCGCCTCCTACGACCAGGTATGGGCGGCGATGGATGGCAGGGTCGGCGATGTCGTCCGCGACGCCATCGGCAAGGCCGGGATCGTGCCGATGCAGAAAATCTGGGACAACGGGTTCCGGCAGATCACCTCGTCGTCCAGCCGGCAGTTGAACGGCGTCGAAGACCTCAGGGGCTTCAAGATCCGCGTTCCCGTGACCGCGTTGCTGACCTCCCTGTTCAGCGGCCTCGGTGCGCTGCCTTCCAGCATCAGCTACAGCGAACTGTACTCGGCGCTGCAGACCCACATCGTCGAGGGCCAGGAAAACCCGCTGGCGCAGGTTTCCACCGGCAAGCTGTACGAGGTGCAAAAATATTGCGCGCTGTCGAACCATTGCTGGAGCGGATACTGGATCGTCGCCAACCGCCGCAGCCTGGCCGGCCTGCCGGCGGACCTTTCGGAAACCCTCAAGCTTCAGTTCGACGCCGCCGCCATCAGGGAACGCGCCGATCTCCAGGCCATGGACCGCTCGCTGCAGGGTGAACTCAGCGAAAGGGGCATGATTTTCAACACCCCCGATCCCGTGCAGTTCAGGGCGGCGCTGGTCAAGGCCGGCTTCTACAGCCAGTGGCAGAAGAGCTACGGCGCCGAGGCCTGGGCGCAACTCGAGCACTACACCGGGCCGCTGACCTGATCGGGGTCGGGTCCGCGGCACCGGTGCAGGCAACAGGCCGCTGTGCGCCAGGCACCGGGGCTGTCACGTTGGAGATCGCAGGCGGCCGCCATATCCGGCCTCAGCCCAGCCCCCATACTGTCGCGTGCTTGCTGTTTTTGATCTGGCTTGCTTTTTTCCGGGGAGGAGGCTGCTTCAGATCATGCGGGCGGACCCGCCGCAGCGGCTCCGGAGGTGGGCTTTTTCCCGCTTTTGCCGCCGCCGGGGGGAGGTCGCCGCCGTCAAAATAGCTTGTCTTGCGCCCCTTGTTGCGCTGCGCTAAGCCTCAGAACAATTCCAATTAACGAATCTGCGGCAGCACGACACCGCGGGAAAAGGATCGCCGATGACCGGCATCTTGCAGAATTATCTTCCGCTGGTGGTGTTCATCGCTGTGGCGGCGCTGATCGGTCTGGCCCTGCTGATCGCTCCCTTTCTGGTCGCCTTTCAGCAACCGGATCCAGAAAAGCTGTCTGCCTATGAATGCGGATTCAACGCTTTTGACGACGCTCGCATGAAATTCGACGTCCGGTTCTACCTGGTGGCGATCCTCTTCATCATCTTCGACCTTGAGGTGGCGTTCCTGTTCCCGTGGGCGGTGGCTTTCGGGAAACTCGGCGCCACCGGCTTCTGGTCGATGCTGGTTTTCCTCGCCGTCCTGACCGTCGGCTTTGCCTATGAATGGAAGAAAGGCGCGCTCGAATGGGACTGAGCCCCGCTGCCGCGGCACCACGATCCGCACCGGCGGTCGCCCCCGCCGCGACCGGCATACTCGACCCGCGCACCGGCCAGCCGGTGGGCGCCAACGACCCTTATTTTCTCGAGGTCAATCACGAGCTGTCCGACAAGGGCTTCTTCGTCGCCGCGACCGACGACCTGATCACCTGGGCGCGCACCGGCTCGCTGATGTGGATGACCTTCGGTCTGGCCTGCTGCGCGGTCGAGATGATGCAGATGTCGATGCCGCGCTATGACGCCGAGCGGTTCGGTTTTGCGCCGCGCGCCTCGCCGCGGCAATCCGACGTGATGATCGTTGCCGGCACGCTGACCAACAAGATGGCGCCGGCGCTGCGCAAGGTCTACGACCAGATGCCGGAGCCGCGCTACGTGATCTCGATGGGATCCTGCGCCAATGGCGGCGGCTACTACCATTACTCCTATTCGGTGGTGCGCGGCTGCGACCGCATCGTGCCGATCGACATCTACGTGCCCGGTTGCCCGCCGACGGCGGAAGCGCTGCTTTACGGCGTCATGCTGTTGCAGAAGAAGATCCGGCGCACCGGAACCATCGAACGTTGAGAGACGCCATGACGGATCCCGCAGACATGATCGTGCCGCTGCTTCGCGAGATGCGAGCTGAAAATTTGCCGCAGCACGGGCAAACCCGAGCATTGATGGTGCTCGACAAACGCCTGGGCGGCGTGGAAGACGCACAAATGAGCTTTCGGCAGGCCCTTACCGCAGACACTCTCCTGAGTAGGTCGTTGACGGGTGAGTTTGAGGAACGGATTGAAGCCCTCGAGAACGGGGTCCGAGAGCTAGAGGGTCAAAAGTGAGCAAGCTTGCGGATCTCGGCGAAACGATCAAGGCGGCGCTGCCTGACGCTGTTACCGGATTCACCCTTTCATTTGATCAGCTCACCCTGAACGTTCAGGCCGAGCGCATCGTCGATGTGGTAAAATTCCTGCGCGACGACCCCGGCTGCCGCTTCGTCAGCTTCATCGATGTCACCGCGGTGGATTATCCCGGCCGCGAAAAGCGCTTCGACGTGGTCTATCACCTGCTGTCGCCGACCCTGAATTCCCGCATCCGGCTGCGCGCGGACGCCGGCGAGACCACCCAGGTGCCCTCGATCATCGAGGTGTTTCCCGGCGCCGACTGGTTCGAGCGCGAGTGCTACGATCTCTATGGCGTGATCTTCACCGGCCATCCGGACATGCGGCGGCTATTGACCGATTACGGCTTCGACGGCCACCCGCTGCGCAAGGACTTTCCGCTCACCGGTTTTGTCGAGGTACGCTACGACGACCAGGAGAAGCGGGTGGTCTATGAGCCCGTCCGCCTCAATCAGGAATTCCGCAAATTCGATTTTCTATCGCCGTGGGAAGGCGCCGACTATCCGGTGCTGCCCGGCGACGAGAAGGCGGGAGTGAAGTGAACCAAGAGTGAGTAGTGAGTAGTCAGTGGTGAGTAGACAGGAGGTTTGCAGATCGAGATCAATTCATACCGTGACCTGAAGGTCTGGCAGGACGCGATGGTGATCGCCGAACGGGCTTACCGTTTGACGGCTCGCTTCCCGAAGGAAGAGGTTTATGGGATGACAAGCCAGATTCGTCGAGCGGCGGTGTCGGTGGCGGCAAATATCGCCGAAGGTCATGGTCGCGACCATAGCGGGTCGTTTGTGCAATTTCTTCGAATAGCGCAGGGCTCATTGAAGGAATTGGAAACGCATCTGTTGCTGGCATTGCGAGTAGATTTGGTTCTGGCCACGAGACCGAGTCAATTCTGGAGCAATGCGACGAGCTAGGCAGAATGTTACGCTCACCGATCCGTTCGATACAGCGCAGGCAAACCAATGGCCAAGTCTGATATGTCCTACTCACTACTCACCACTCACTATTCGCTATTCGCCCAGGATTGATTGGCAAGCTCCATGACCGAAGCCGCCCTCCGCAACTTCACCATCAACTTCGGCCCCCAGCATCCCGCGGCCCATGGCGTGTTGCGTCTGGTGCTCGAACTGGATGGAGAGGTCGTCGCCCGGGTCGATCCGCATATCGGCCTCTTGCACCGCGGCACCGAGAAGCTGATCGAGCACAAGACCTATCTGCAGGCGATCCCGTATTTCGACCGGCTCGACTATGTCGCGCCGATGAACCAGGAACACGCGTTCTGCCTGGCGGCGGAAAAACTGCTCGGCATCGCGGTGCCGCGCCGCGGCCAGCTGATCCGGGTGCTGTACTGCGAGATCGGCCGCATCCTGTCGCATCTGCTCAACGTCACCACCCAGGCGATGGATGTCGGCGCGCTGACCCCGCCGCTGTGGGGCTTCGAAGAGCGCGAAAAGCTGATGGTGTTTTACGAGCGCGCCTCCGGCAGCCGGATGCATGCGGCCTATTTCCGCATCGGCGGCGTGCACCAGGACCTGCCGCCGAAGCTGATCGACGATATCGAGGCCTGGTGCGAGCCGTTCCTCGGGGTGGTCGCCGACCTCGAGCGGCTGCTGAGCGGCAACCGCATCTTCAAGCAGCGCAATGTCGACATCGGCGTGGTGTCGCTGGCGCAGGCGTGGGAATGGGGTTTCTCCGGCGTGATGGTGCGCGGCTCGGGCGCGGCGTGGGATCTGCGCAAGGCGCAGCCCTACGAATGCTACGCCGAGATGGATTTCGACATCCCGATCGGCAAGAACGGCGACTGCTACGACCGCTACTGCATCCGCATGGAAGAGATGCGCCAGTCGGTGCGGATCATGAGGCAGTGCATCGCAAAGCTGCGCGGCGCCGACGGGCAGGGGCCGGTCGCGGTCGAGGACCACAAGATTTTCCCGCCGCGCCGCGGTCAGATGAAGCGCTCGATGGAGGCGCTGATCCATCATTTCAAGCTCTATACCGAGGGCTTTCATGTGCCGGCCGGCGAGGTCTATGTCGCGGTCGAGGCGCCGAAGGGCGAATTCGGCGTCTATCTGGTCGCCGACGGCAGCAACATGCCATATAAATGCAAGATCCGCGCGCCGGGCTTCGCGCATCTGCAGGCGATGGATTTCATCTGCAGGGGCCATCTGCTGGCCGACGTCTCGGCCATCCTGGGGTCGCTCGATATCGTGTTCGGAGAGGTCGATCGGTGATCTCCCAGCTGCCGCCTATCCAGTTTGACCGCTCCACCGGGGTGCTCGACGGCGCCAATGCGTGGGAGCGGCTGGCGGCGCTGGCTCTGTCGTCGGGCTCCAAGGTGGCGTCGAGCTTTTCCCATCGCGGCTACAACAGCTGCGCCAAGCTGTTGCGCAAGACTTTGCCCGAACGCAACATCGCCATCAAACTCAATTCCGACGCGACCTTCGAGTTTCCCTATGGCGACGGCTACTGGAGCAAGCTGCTCAACCGCTCGTTCCGCTACGAGGACGAGCTCGAGCTGTTGTTCAAGGACTCCGTCGGCGTCGATTACACGCTGCTCGATTGCGGCGCCAATTTCGGCTACTGGTCGGTGCTGATTTCAAGCGCGCCCTACGGCTCGCACAAGGCGATCGCGATCGAACCGTCGTCGCAGAATTTTGCCAAGCTGAAGAACAACGCCAGAATCAACGGCGGTCGCTTCGAGGCGATCAACTGCGCGATCGGCGCGGCGCGCGGCACCGCGCGGCTGTCGGGCACCAAGCACGAGGCCTTCAGTATCGCCGGCGGAGCCGCCGATGGCGGCGAGGAGGTGCCGGTGATGGCGCTCGACGATCTGATCGGCGACGGAAGAATTTCGGCTGACGGAAAATACCTGGTCAAGCTCGACGTCGAAGGCGTCGAGGTCGAAGCCATCAAGGGCGGCAAGCGGCTTTTGCAGGGCGACAGCGTGCTGTTGTGCGAGGAGCACGGCAATGATCCCCATCATACCGTGTCGCGCTTCATCCTCGAGCGCACGCCGCTCAAGCTGATCGTCTACGATCCGCGCAGCAATCGCCTGGAAACCGTCACCGAGCTTTCGATACTCGACCGCATCAAGGTTTCGTCCCACGTCGGCTATAATGTGTTCGCCACCGCAAGCGCGTTCTGGCAAGACCGGATTCGCGCCCTGAACGCGAACGCCGCCCGCCGCGCGCAATGAGAGACTGAAAGACAATGTCCGTCCGCCGCCTCGCACCGAAAGAACTGCAGCCCGCGAACTTCACGTTCTCGGCGGAAAATCTCGTCTGGGCCAGGCAGCAGATCGCCAAATATCCGCCGGGCCGCCAGGCCTCGGCGGTGATTCCGATCCTGTGGCGGGTCCAGGAGCAGCATGACGGCTGGGTGTCGGAAGCGGCGATCCGCGCGGTGGCGGACCTGCTGGAGATGCCCTACATCCGCGCGCTGGAGATCGCGACCTTCTACACCATGTTCCAGCTGCAGCCGGTCGGCAAGAAGGCCCATGTCCAGGTCTGCGGCACCACGCCGTGCCGGTTGCGCGGCGCCGGCGATATCATCGAGGTGTGCCAGAGCCGCATCCACCACGATCCCTTTCACCTGTCCAAGGACGGCAATTTCAGCTGGGAAGAGGTCGAGTGCCTCGGCGCCTGCGTCAACGCCCCGATGGTGCTGATCTGGAAGGATACCTTCGAGGACCTGACCAAGGAGAACTTCGGCAAGGTGCTGGACGGCTTTGCCTCCGGCAACCTGCCGAAGCCCGGGCCGCAGAACGGCCGGCAGTTCTCCGCGCCGATCGGCGGGCCGACCACGCTGAAGGAAACCACGTGACGGATGCCCGCACATCGCGCGCGGCCGCGCCGGGGAGGGTCGGCACCATGCAGCACTGGCGCTATATCGCTCTGCATACGCTGGGGGCCGCCGGCTTTATTTTTGTGCTGCAGCACTACGTCATGGGCGCGTCGCTCGAACCGAGCCTGTTATGGGCGCTGGCCTTCGGCGGATGCGCCGCCTGGCTCGCCTTTCGGCAGGCCAATCGCTGATCGTTAGGAAGAAGCCATGCTCGACGACAAGGACCGCATCTTCCGCAATCTCTACGGCCTCCACGACTGGGGCCTCGAGGGCGCGCGCCGCCGCGGCGCCTGGGACGGCACCAAGTCGATCATCGACAAGGGCCGCGACTGGATCATCAACGAGATGAAGGCCTCCGGCCTGCGCGGGCGCGGCGGGGCGGGTTTTCCGACCGGCCTGAAATGGTCGTTCATGCCCAAGGAATCCACCGACGGCCGGCCGAGCTATCTGGTGGTCAATGCCGACGAATCCGAGCCCGGCACCTGCAAGGACCGCGAGATCATGCGGCACGATCCGCATCTTCTGGTCGAGGGCTGCCTGATCGCGAGCTTCGCGATGGGCGCCCATGCCTGCTACATCTATGTGCGCGGCGAATTCATCCGGGAACGCGAGCACCTGCAGGCCGCGGTCGATCAGGCCTACGAGGCCAGGCTGATCGGCAAGGACAATATCCACGGCTTTCCGTTCGACCTCTACGTGACCCACGGCGCCGGCGCCTATATCTGCGGCGAGGAGACCGCGCTGCTGGAAAGCCTCGAAGGCAAGAAGGGCATGCCGCGGCTGAAGCCGCCATTCCCGGCCAATGTCGGGCTCTACGGCTGCCCGACCACCGTCAACAACGTCGAGTCGATCGCGGTCGCGCCCGACATCCTGCGGCGCGGCGCGGCGTGGTTCGCCGGCATCGGCCGGCCCAACAATGTCGGCACCAAGCTGTTCTGCATCTCCGGCCATGTCGAGCGTCCCTGCAACGTCGAGGAGGCGATGGGGATCCCGTTCCGCGAACTGATAGAGCGCCATTGCGGCGGCATCCGCGGCGGCTGGGACAATCTCAAGGCGGTGATCCCCGGCGGTTCCTCGGTGCGCATGGTGCCGGCCGAGCAGATCATCGATACCCCGATGGATTTCGACAGCCTGGGAAAACTGCGTTCCGGTCTGGGCACCGCCGCGGTCATCGTGATGGACAAGTCGACCGACCTGATCGGTGCGATCGCGCGGATTTCCTATTTCTACAAGCACGAGAGCTGCGGCCAGTGCACGCCGTGCCGCGAGGGCACCGGATGGATGTGGCGGGTGCTGACCCGGATGGCCGAAGGCCGCGCCCACAAGCGCGAGATCGACATGCTGCTGGAAGTCACCAAGCAGGTCGAGGGCCACACCATCTGCGCGCTCGGCGATGCCGCGGCGTGGCCGATCCAGGGCCTGATCGCGCATTTCCGTCACGAGATCGAGCAGCGCATCGACGATTATTCGCGCAAGGCCGACATCGACGACGCCGGCATTCTCGATCCTGCCCATATGGTCGCGGCGGAGTAGGATCGATGGCGCAGCCCGGCATTTCCTGGTGGCAGAAATACGGAACGCTGGCGCAGATGGCGCAGGCGACGGTGGCGCTGCTCGGCTTTGTCGCGATCCTGTTCCAGATCGACGAAATCCGCTCCAACAACCGCACCACCAGTGCGCGGCAGGCGTTTTTGGGTTATACCGACCTGGCGTTCAGGAATCCCAAATTCTCGGCTCCCGACTACGATGCGATCAAGGGCGCCAGCCGCGACGAGCGGCTGCAGTACGAGAGTTTCGTCTCCTATTTCCTCTATGCCTGTGAGGAAGCGACCGCCGCTTTCGCCGACAGGCGGGAATGGATCGCTTCCTGCGACTACGACCTGAAGCCGCATTTGCCGTTCCTGTGCGAAAAGAGCCAGGCGGAACCGGCTTACCTTGAGACCTACTCGACCGACACCCAGCAATGGGTGAAGGCCTCCATGAAGACCGCGAGCGTCACGCCACCCGATTGCAAGCTGGGAAAGACTTGAGACAGCAATGACCAAACTCATCGTCGATGGCAAAGAGATCGATGTCCCCGCCGAGTTCACCCTGCTGCAGGCGTGCGAGGCGGCGGGCGCGGAAATTCCGCGGTTTTGCTACCATGAGCGGCTGTCGATCGCCGGCAACTGCCGGATGTGCCTGGTCGAGGTCAAGGGCGGCCCGAAGCCGGTGGCAAGCTGCGCCTGGGGCGTCCGCGACTGCCGGCCGGGGCCCAAGGGCGAACCGCCGGAGATCTCGACCCGCTCGCCGATGGTGAAGAAGGCGCGCGAAGGCGTGATGGAATTCCTGCTGATCAACCATCCCTTGGATTGCCCGATCTGCGACCAGGGCGGCGAGTGCGACCTGCAGGATCAGGCGATGGGCTACGGCGTCGACACCAGCCGCTTTGCCGAAAACAAGCGCGCGGTCGAGGACAAGTATCTCGGCGCGCTGGTCAAGACCTCGATGAACCGCTGCATCCAGTGCACGCGCTGCGTCCGTTTCGCCGCCGAAGTCTGCGGCGTGCCGGAGATGGGCGCCACCGGCCGCGGCGAGGACATGGAAATCACCACCTATCTGGAAACGGCGCTGACCTCGGAACTGCAGGGCAACCTGGTCGATATCTGCCCGGTCGGGGCGCTGACCTCGAAACCCTACGCGTTCGCGGCGCGGCCGTGGGAACTCGGCAAGACCCAGTCGATCGACGTGATGGACGGGGTCGGCTCGGCGATCCGGATCGATACCCGCGGCCGCGAGGTGATGCGGATTCTGCCGCGCGTCAACGACGCGGTCAACGAGGAGTGGATTTCCGACAAGACCCGGCACATCGTCGACGGCCTGCGCACGCAGCGGCTCGACCGGCCCTACGTCAGGGAGAACGGCCAGCTGCGCACCGCCTCGTGGTCCGAGGCGTTCGCCGCCATCGCGGCCAGGGTCGGCCGCATCGACGGCAAGAGGATCGGCGCCATCGCGGGCGACCTGGCGGCGGTCGAGGAAATGTTCGCGCTCAAGGACCTCTTGGCGAAACTGGGCTCGGCCAACCTCGCCACCCAGGGCGGCGACGCCTTCAATCCCGGAGCCGGCCGCGCCGGCTACATCTTCAATCCCGGCATCGCCGGCATCGAGCAGGCCGATGCGCTGCTGATCGTGGGCTCGAACCCGCGCAAGGAGGCCGCCGTACTCAATGCCCGCATCCGCAAGCGCTGGCGCTCCGGCCGGCTCAAGATCGGGGTGATCGGCGCCAAGAGCGAGCTCACTTACGGCTACGACCATCTCGGCGCCGGCACGGATTCGCTGCTCGATCTCGCCGCCGGCAAGCATTCCTTCGCGGACGTGCTGAAGGGCGCCAAGCATCCGATCGTGCTGGTCGGCGCCAGTGCGACGGCCCGGCATGACGGCGCGGCGGTGCTGGCGCTGGCGGCAAAGCTGGCGGTGGAATTCGGCGCGGTCCGCGACGACTGGAACGGATTTGCGGTGCTGCACGACACCGCCTCGCGGGTCGGCGCGCTCGATATCGGCTTTGCTCCTGGCGCCGGCGGCCTCAGCGCGGCGCAGATGACGACCTTCGGCACGCTCGACGTGCTGTTCCTGCTCGGCGCCGACGAGATCAAGGTGCCCGACGGCACCTTCGTGGTCTATATCGGCACCCATGGCGACCGCGGCGCGCATCGCGCCGACGTGATCCTGCCGGGCGCCGCCTACACCGAGAAGCAGGGCCTCTACGTCAACACCGAGGGCCGGGTGCAGATGGCCAACCGGGCCGCATTCCCCCCGGGGGAGGCGCGCGAGGATTGGGCGATCATCCGGGCGTTGTCGGACGTGGTGGGGCGCAAGCTGCCCTACAACTCGCTTGCCGCGCTGCGGCAGGCGATCTTCAAGGCCGTGCCGCACCTGATGCGGATCGACGGCATCGCAGCCGGCAAGCCCGCCGATCTCAAGAGCCTGGCCGGCAAGGCCGGCGGCATCGAGAAGGCGCCGTTCAAGGCATCCATTGCGGACTATTACCTGACCAACCCGATTGCGCGCGCGTCGGCGGTGATGGCGGAATGTTCCCGCCTGGCTTCCGGGCAAATCCTGACCGCGGCGGAGTGAGCGTGACCTGATGGCTGAATTCTGGACAAGCACCCTGTGGCCGCTGATCATCATGATCGCGCAGAGCGTATTGCTGCTGGTCGTGCTGCTGATCGCGATCGCCTACATCCTGCTGGCCGACCGCAAGATCTGGGCGGCGGTGCAGATAAGGCGCGGGCCCAACGTGGTCGGCCCGTTCGGGCTGCTGCAGTCCTTTGCCGACCTTTTGAAGTTCGTGCTGAAGGAGCCGATCATTCCCTCCGGCGCCAACAAGGGCGTGTTCCTGCTGGCGCCGCTGGTGAGCTGCGTGCTGGCGCTGGCGGCCTGGGCCGTGATCCCGATGAATCTCGGCTGGGTGATCTCCGACATCAATGTCGGCGTGCTCTTCATCTTCGCGATCTCGTCGCTGTCGATCTACGGCATCATCATGGCCGGGTGGTCGTCGAACTCGAAATATCCGTTCCTGGCGGCACTGCGCTCGGCGGCGCAGATGGTCAGCTACGAAGTCTCGATCGGCTTCGTCATCATCACGGTGCTGCTCTGCGCCGGTTCGCTCAATCTGTCGGCGGTGGTCGAGGCGCAGGACACCCGCGGCCTCGGCAGCCTGATCGGGCTGCCCTGGCTCACGTTCCTGAACTGGTACTGGCTGCCGCTGTTTCCGATGTTCGTGGTGTTCTACGTCTCGGCGCTGGCGGAAACCAATCGCCCGCCGTTCGACCTGGTGGAGGCCGAATCCGAGCTGGTCGCCGGCTTCATGGTCGAATACGGCTCGACGCCGTATCTGTTGTTCATGCTCGGCGAATACGTCGCCATCACCACGATGTGCGCGCTGGCGTCGATCCTGTTCCTGGGCGGCTGGCTGCCGCCGGTGGCGCTGCCGCCGTTCACCTGGGTGCCCGGAATCATCTGGTTCGTGCTCAAGGTATTTTTCATGTTCTTCATGTTTGCGATGGCGAAGGCGATCGTGCCGCGCTACCGCTACGACCAGCTGATGCGGCTGGGCTGGAAGGTGTTCCTGCCGTTGTCGCTGGCGATGGTGGTGATCGTCGCCGGCGTGCTGCATTTCGCGGGGATCGCGCCGCAATGAGGTCGCCATGAGTGTCAATATCAACGCTACCGCCCGCTCGCTGCTGCTGTCCGAATTCGTGTCGGCGTTCTTTCTCGCCATGCGCTATTTCTTCAAGCCGAAGCCGACGCTGAACTATCCGTTCGAGAAGGGCCCGATCTCGCCGCGTTTCCGCGGCGAGCATGCGCTGCGCCGCTATCCCAACGGCGAGGAGCGCTGCATCGCCTGCAAGCTGTGCGAGGCGATCTGCCCGGCGCAGGCGATCACCATCGAGGCCGGCCCGCGGCGCAACGACGGCACCCGCCGCACCGTGCGCTACGACATCGACATGGTGAAATGCATCTATTGCGGCCTGTGCCAGGAAGCCTGTCCGGTCGACGCCATCGTCGAGGGTCCGAATTTCGAATTTGCGACCGAGACCCGCGAGGAACTGTATTATGACAAGGACAAACTGCTCGCCAATGGCGACCGCTGGGAGCGCGAGCTTGCGAAATCAATCGAACTCGACGCGCCGTACCGGTAAGGTGAGGGCATGATCCTTCCCGCGCTGTTCTTCTATCTGTTTGCCGGCATCTGCGTGGCCTCGGCGGTGATGGTGATTGTGTCGCGCAATCCCGTGCACTCCGTGCTGTTCCTGATCCTGGCCTTCGTCAACGCCTCCGGCCTGTTCGTGCTGATGGGCGCCGAATTCCTGGCGATGATCCTGGTCGTGGTCTATGTCGGCGCGGTCGCGGTGCTGTTCCTGTTCGTGATCATGATGCTGGACGTCGATTTCACCGAGCTGCGCGAGGGTTTCAGCCAATACCTGCCGGTCGGCGTGGTGATCGGCGGGATTTTCCTGTTCGAACTGCTGCTGGCCGTCGGCGGCTGGGTCATCAACCCGAATATCACCAAGTCGATCACCGCGGCGATCCCGACCAATGTCAGCAACACCGAGGCGCTCGGCCTCGTGCTCTACACCAAATACGTCCACTACTTCCAGCTGGCGGGCATGGTGCTTCTGGTCGCAATGATCGGCGCCATCGTGCTGACGCTGCGCCACAAGGCCAGCGTCAAGCGGCAGGACATCAATGTGCAGAATGCGCGGACCCCCGAACTGGCGATGCGGGTGCGCAAGGTGGCGTCCGGGCAGGGCCTGCAGGACGCCGACGCGCCGGAGTGGGTGCAATGACGATCGGTCTCGGACATTACCTCGCGGTCGGTGCCATCCTGTTCACCACGGGAATTCTCGGCATCTTCCTCAACCGCAAGAACATCATCGTCATCCTGATGTCGATCGAGCTGATCCTGCTCGCGGTCAACATCAATCTGGTGGCGTTTTCGACCTTTCTGGGCGACATCGTCGGCCAGGTGTTTGCGCTGCTGGTGCTGACGGTGGCGGCGGCGGAGGCGGCGATCGGTCTGGCGGTGCTGGTGGTTTACTACCGCAACCGCGGCTCGATCGCGGTTGAAGACGTCAATCTGATGAAGGGCTAGCGCGTCACATGATCCAGGCAATCGTCTTTCTGCCGCTGATCGGCGCGCTGCTCGCCGGCCTGATCGCCATTTTCGGCGCGCATGCGCGCAATCCGAGCGGCGACACCGTCGAGCATCACGACGACGGCCACGGCCACGGCGCGGCGCCGGTCAACGGGGATGCGGCTGTCATCCACGCCTCGCACCACGAACCCGATGCCCATGACGACCATGGCCACGACGATCATGCGGTCGAGCCGCCGGCGGCGGGCTCGCGCGCGGCCGAACTGATCACCACCGGGCTGTTGCTGGTCGCGGCGGCGCTGTCCTGGTTTGCCTTCATCGATGTCGGATTCATGCATCACGACATCAGGGTGACGCTGTTCCCGTGGATCGAATCGGGCGACCTGCAAGTGGCGTGGTCGCTGCGGGTCGACACCCTGACCGGCGTGATGCTGGTGGTGGTCACCACGGTGTCGTCGCTGGTGCATCTCTATTCGATCGGCTACATGGACGAGGATCCGAACCGGCCGCGCTTCTTCGCCTATCTGTCGCTGTTCACCTTCGCCATGCTGATGCTGGTGACCTCGGACAATCTGGTGCAGCTGTTCTTCGGCTGGGAGGGCGTCGGTCTGGCCAGCTACCTCTTGATCGGCTTCTGGTACCAGAAACCGTCGGCCAATGCCGCGGCGATCAAGGCCTTCGTCGTCAACCGGGTCGGGGATTTCGGCTTCGCGCTCGGCATCTTCGCGATCTTCATGCTGATCGGCTCGACCGACTTCGAGACCATCTTCGCCGGCGCCCCCGGCCTGACCGGCAAGACCATCGACTTCTTCGGCTGGCATGCCGACGCGCTGACGCTGACCTGCCTGCTGCTGTTCATGGGGGCGATGGGCAAGTCGGCCCAGTTCCTGCTGCACACCTGGCTGCCGGACGCCATGGAAGGCCCGACCCCGGTCTCGGCGCTGATCCATGCCGCGACCATGGTGACCGCGGGAGTCTTCATGGTGGCGCGGCTGTCGCCGTTGTTCGAACTGGCGCCCGACGCCAAGGCCGTGGTGATGTTCTTCGGCGCCACCACCGCGCTGTTCGCCGCGACCATCGGCCTGGTGCAGAACGACATCAAGCGCATCGTCGCCTATTCGACCTGCTCGCAGCTCGGCTACATGTTCGTGGCGATGGGGGCGGGAGCCTATTCGGTCGGCATCTTCCATCTTTTCACCCACGCCTTCTTCAAGGCGCTGCTGTTCCTGGGCTGCGGCTCGGTGATCTATGCGATGCATCACGAGCAGGACATCCGCCACATGGGCGGGCTGAAGGACAAGATCCCGTTCACCTACATCGTGATGGTGATCGGCACGCTGGCGCTGACCGGCTTTCCGCTCACCGCGGGCTATTTCTCCAAGGATGCGATCATCGAATCCGCCTATGCCTCGCCCAATCCGCTGGCCTTCTACGGCTTCCTGATGACGGTGATCGCGGCGGCACTGACCGCGTTCTACTCCTGGAGGCTGATCTTCAAGACCTTCCACGGCGAGCCGCACGACCAGGAGCATTACGAGGCCGCCCATGAAGCGCCGCTGACGATGCTGATCCCGATCGGCGTCCTGGCCGCCGGATCGCTGCTCGCCGGTTTCCCGTTCAAGGAAATATTCGCCGGTCCCGGCGTCGAGGAATTCTTCCGCGAATCGATCAAGATGAGCCCCCACATCATCGAGGACATGGAAAAGATTCCGGAGACCATCAAGTTGCTGCCGACGGCGATGATGGCGCTCGGCTTCGTGGTGGCGTGGCTGTTCTATATCCGCCGGCCCTATATGCCGGTCGAACTGGCCCGCCAGCACCAGATGCTGTACCAGTTCCTGCTCAACAAGTGGTATTTCGACGAACTGTACGATCTGATCTTCGTCCGCCCGACGAAGTGGCTCGGCCGCTTCCTGTGGAAGGTCGGCGACGGCAGGATCATCGACGGCCTCGGTCCCGACGGCATTTCGGCGCGGGTGCTCGACGTCACCCGCAACGTGGTGCGGCTGCAGACCGGATATCTCTACCACTACGCGTTCGCGATGCTGATCGGCGTCGCCGGACTGATCACCTGGTTCATGTTCGGCGTGGGAGGCCAGTGATGACGACCTGGCCAATCCTCTCCGTCGTCACCTTCCTGCCGGTGGTCGGCGCGCTGCTGATCTATATCAGCCGCGGCGACGACGAAGCCGCGCAGCGCAATTCGCGCTGGATCGCGCTGTGGACCACCCTGATCACCTTCGCGGTCTCGCTGATCCTGGTCTGGCGCTTCGATCCGGCGCAGCCGGATTTCCAGTTCGTCGAAAAGGCATCGTGGCTCGCCACCGGCATCACCTATCACATGGGCGTCGACGGCATCTCGCTGCCGTTCGTGATCCTGACCACCGCCGTGCTGCCGTTCTGCATCCTGGCGAGCTGGAAATCGGTGAAGCTGCGGGTGCGCGAATACATGATGGCGTTCCTGCTGCTGGAAACGCTGATGATCGGCACCTTCTCCGCGCTCGATCTGATGCTGTTCTACCTGTTCTTCGAGGGCGGCCTGATCCCGATGTTCCTGATCATCGGGGTCTGGGGCGGACCGCGCCGGGTCTATGCCTCATTCAAGTTCTTCCTCTACACGCTGCTCGGCTCGGTGCTGATGCTGCTGGCGATCATGGCGCTGTACTGGAACGCCGGCACCACCGATATTCCGACCCTGATGCACACCGCGGTGCCGCGCTCGCTGCAGACCTGGGCCTGGCTGGCGTTCTTCGCCTCGTTCGCGGTCAAGATGCCGATGTGGCCGGTGCATACCTGGCTGCCGGACGCCCATGTCGAGGCGCCGACCGCGGGCTCGGTGATCCTGGCGTCAATCCTGCTGAAGATGGGCGGCTACGGCTTCCTGCGGTTCTCGCTGCCGATGTTTCCGCTGGCCTCGCATCACTTCGCGCCCCTGATCTTCTCGCTGTCGGCCATCGCCATCATCTATACTTCGCTGGTGGCGCTGATGCAGGAAGACATCAAGAAGCTGATCGCCTATTCCTCGGTGGCCCATATGGGCTTCGTCACCATGGGGATTTTCGCCGGTACCACCCAGGGCGTCGCCGGCGGCATGTTCCAGATGATCTCGCACGGCATCGTGTCCGGTGCGCTGTTCCTCTGCGTCGGCATTATCTACGACCGGCTGCATACCCGCGAGATCGCCGCCTATGGCGGCCTCGTCAACCGCATGCCGCTGTATGCGCTGGTGCTCATGGTGTTCACCATGGCCAATGTCGGTCTGCCCGGCACCTCCGGTTTCGTCGGAGAATTCATGACCCTGATCGGCACCTTCAGGGTCTCGATCCCGACCGCCACCTTCGCCACCACCGGGGTGATCCTGTCGGCGTGCTATGCGCTGTGGCTCTATCGCAGGGTGGTATTCGGCGCGCTGGTCAAGCCGTCGCTGGCCAGCATCAAGGACCTCACCTGGCGCGAGAGCCTGATCCTGATGCCGCTGGTGGTTCTCACCTTGTTGTTCGGATTCTATCCGAAACCGGTCATCGACATGTCGGCGGCGTCGGTGCAGCAACTGGTCCGCAATTACAGCCAGGCAATGACGGCCACCAAGGCCGCCGCGCTGCTGCCGTGAAGGCGACGGAAGCGGCTTTGGAGCGCAGTGGAAATTCGGTCGCGTGAAGCAACGCGTCAACTAACAGGATAGAGTCTTGGTGCTGATTTACAGGGAACCGGGACTCGAGGTCAGGACAACGCGTCATGGGGTTTGAGACTTCAGGTTATCAGTTGCTGCCGGTGCTGCCGGAGCTCGTGCTGGCCGGCGGCGCCATGGTGCTGCTGATGCTGGGGGCCTACCGCGGGCCGCAGACCACGGGTCTGGTCACCGGCCTGGCGGTCTGCCTGCTGGTGGTGACCGGGGTACTGGAATGGATGCTGCCGGCCGGCAGGCTCACCACCTTCGGCGGCAGCTTCATCGTCGACGACTTTGCCCGCTTCCTCAAGATCCTGGCGCTGATCGGGTCGGCGGCGACCCTGGTGCTGTCGGCCGAATTTCTCGCCGATCCGTCGCGGCGGATCTTCGAATACGCCATCCTGGTGCTGCTCTCGACCCTGGGCATGATGGTGCTGATCTCGGCTGGCGACCTCATCATGCTCTATCTCGGGCTCGAGCTGATGAGCCTGGCGCTCTACGTGGTCGCGGCGAGCAACCGCGACAACGCGAAATCGACCGAGGCCGGCCTGAAATATTTCGTGCTGGGCGCGCTGTCGTCGGGCATGCTGCTGTACGGCGCCTCCCTGATCTACGGTTTTACCGGTACGGTCAGCTTTGCCGGCATCGCCGCGGCCGCCAAGACCCCCAGCGTCGGCATCGTGTTCGGCCTGGTGTTCCTGCTGGCGGGGCTCTGCTTCAAGGTCTCGGCGGTGCCGTTCCACATGTGGACGCCCGACGTCTATGAGGGCGCGCCGACCCCGGTGACCGCGTTCTTCGCCTCGGCGCCGAAGGTCGCGGCGCTTGCGGTGTTCACCCGCGTGGCGCTGACCGCGTTCCCCGGCATCGTCCCGCAATGGCAGCAGATCGTGGTGTTCGTGTCGATCGCCTCGATGGCGCTGGGATCGTTCGCGGCGATCGGCCAGCGGAACATCAAGCGCCTGATGGCCTATTCGTCGATCGGCCATATGGGCTTCGCGCTGGTCGGGCTGGCCGCCGGGACCGCCGAGGGAGCCGAGGGCGTGCTGGTCTATATCGCGATCTATGTGGCGATGACGCTGGGCAGCTTCGCGGTGATCCTGACCATGAAGCGCAACGGGCTGCACCTCGATAAAATCAGCGACTTCGCCGGATTGTCGCGCACCAATCCGCTGCTGGCCTTCTTCTTTGCCATGCTGCTGTTTTCGCTGGCGGGGATTCCGCCGCTGGCGGGCTTCTTCGCCAAATGGTACGTGTTCGTGGCGGCGATCAAGGCCGGATTGTTCACGCTGGCCGTGATCGGGGTGCTGACCAGCGTGGTCGGCGCATTTTACTATCTCTCCATCATCAAGGTGATGTATTTCGACGAACCACTCGGCCGGCTCGATCCCATGCGCCTGGAATTGCGCACGGTGCTGGCGGTCGCGGGTCTGTTCAACATCTTCTTCTTCGTCTATCCCGGTCCGCTGGTGAGTGCCGCGACGGTGGCGGCGAAGTCGCTGTTTTAGGACCTGACCGTAAACCGCGCCGCGGCACGGCCGGACCGCACGCCCCGTCCCTGACCCGGCTCCGTCGGGAGGGGCGGCTTTTGTTGCCGGATTTTCGAAACAACGCTCAAACAGGATGGATTGCGGTTCAGATGGCATTTTGGCTCGGTTCACGAGCAAGTTCGGCAGGCTACCGGCTCGCCGCCTTCGATCATATCGGCTCGACCAATGCGGAAGCCCTGGCGCGCGCGCGCGCTGGCGAGCGCGGACCGCTGTGGCTGGTGACCTCCGAGCAGACCGCCGGGCGCGGACGACGGCATCGCCCCTGGATCGCGCCGCGGGGCAATCTCGCCAGCAGCATCCTTGAAACCGTCGACGTATCCCCGTCCGTGGCGGCGACCCTGGGTTTTGCCGCGGGACTGGCACTCGAGGCGGCGCTGCAAAAAGTCAGCATCGAGGCCTCGCTGAGGTCGGCCGGATCGGAACACATGAAGTTTTCGCTGAAATGGCCGAACGACGTGCTGGCGGGGCCGCAAAAGCTGGCCGGCATCCTGCTGGAAGCCGAGGCCGTGGCGGACGGCGAACTGGCCGTCGTGGTCGGTATCGGCACCAATGTGGTCGCCGCGCCGGAGGGCACGCCGACTCCTGCGACCTCGCTGGCAGCGCTGGGCGTCCATATCGGCGCCGAGGAATTGTTCGCCACGCTGTCGGATTGCTGGGTGGAATTCCGCGGCATCTGGGACCGGGGACGCGGGTTTGGCGAGATCCGCAGGCTCTGGCTGCAGCGGGCGGCCGGGCTCGGACAGCCGGTCGCGGTCCACTCAGGCAGCGCCACCGTCCAGGGAATATTCGACACCCTCGATGAGACCGGCTGCATGGTGGTGGCGACCTCCGACGGCGGGCGGGTGCCGATCTCGGCGGGCGACGTCTATTTCGGCTCGGCGGCGTCGGCGGGGGCAGCATGATGACGCGACCGGATGAACTGACTTTTGCGCCGCTCGGCGGCGTCGGCGAAATCGGCATGAACCTGTCGATCTACGGACTCGGCAACCGCCACCAGCGCTCCTGGCTCGCCGTCGATCTCGGCGTGTCGTTCGGCGACGAGGAACATCTGCCCGGCATCGATCTGATCATGCCCGATATCCGCTTCCTGCAGAAGGAGCGCAAGAACCTGGTCGGCCTGGTGCTGACCCATGCCCATGAAGACCATTTCGGCGCCATCATCGATCTCTGGCCGAAGCTGAAATGTCCGATCTACGCCACCAAGTTCAGCGCGGCGCTGTTCGAGGCCAAATGCGCCTCCGAGCGCAATCCGCCGAAAATTCCGGTCACGGTGGTGCGCTCCGGCGGCCGCATCGAGCTCGGCCCGTTCAGCGTCGAATTCATCCCGGTGGCGCATTCGATCCCGGAGTCGCACGCGCTGGCGATCCACACCTCCGCCGGCACCGTGCTGCATACCGGGGACTGGAAGATCGACCCGACGCCGATCATCGGCGTGCCGACCGACGAGCGGCGACTGCGCGAACTCGGCGACGCCGGCGTGCTGGCGCTGGTCGGCGATTCCACCAACGCGGTGCGGGAAGGGCGCTCGCCGTCCGAACTGGAGGTCGCCAAGACCATCACCGAACTGGTGAAGGCGGCCAAGGGCCGGGTCGCGGTGACGACGTTTGCCTCCAATGTCGCCCGCCTGCGCGCCGTGGCGGACGCGGCCCGCGCCGCCGGCCGCGAGGTGGTGGTGGTCGGCCGCGCCATGGAGCGCGTGGTGCAGGTCGCGCGCGAGACCGGCCATCTCGACGGCGTGCAGAATTTCCGCGGCGCCGATCTCTACGGCCATTTTCCGCCGGACAAGGTGCTGGCGCTGTGCACCGGAAGCCAGGGCGAGCCGCGCGCGGCGCTGTCGCGCATCGCCAATGACGATCATCCGCAGGTGACGCTGAACAAGGGCGACAGCGTGATCTTTTCCTCGCGCACCATTCCCGGCAACGAGAAGGCGGTGGGCGCCATCATCAACGGCCTGATCAACCAGGGCATCGAGGTGATCACCGACCGCACCCACCTGGTCCATGTCTCCGGCCATCCGCGCCGCGACGAACTGCGCGACATGATCTCCTGGGTCCGCCCCGAGCTCCTGATCCCGGTCCATGGCGAGGCGCTGCACCTGTTCGAACACGCCAAGCTGGCGCGGGCCGCCGGCGTGCCCAAGGTGCTGGTCTGCCGCAACGGCGACCTGGTCCGGCTCGGACCGGGCGATCCCTGCGTCATCGAGCAATTGCCGTCGGGGCGGCTGTACAAGGACGGCTCGATCATCGAGGAGTCGAAATCGCGCGCCGTCACCGATCGGCGCCGGCTGGCCTTCGCCGGCTGCGCCTTCGTGGCGATCGCGGTGAACGACAAGGGCGAACTGGCCGACGATCCCGAGGTTGATCTGGTCGGGATACCCGAGAAGAATACCGCGGGCGAGGTCATCGACGACATCGTGTTCGACGTGGTGGTGTCGACCGTGGAGGGCCTGCCGCGGGCGCGGCGGCGCGATCCCGACGCCATGGCGGAGTCGGTACGCCGCGCGGTGCGCGCCACCATCAACGAGCATTGGGGCAAGAAGCCGCTGTGCTATGTTCATGTTCTGACGGTGTGAGATCTGCACGGAGGAGACATGCTGGGCCGGCTCAATCACGTGGCGATCGCGGTCAGGGACGCCGAGAAGGCCGCCCGGATCTATGGCGCGGCGTTCGGCGCCGATATCTCCGCAGCGGTGCCGCTGCCGGAACACGGCGTCATCACCGTGTTCGTGACGCTGCCCAACACCAAGATCGAGTTCATCCAGCCGCTCGGCGAGGCCTCGCCGATCGGCAAGTTTCTCGAGCGCAACCCCGACGGCGGCATCCACCACATCTGCTATGAGGTTCCCGACATCGTCGCGGCGCGCGACACCCTGATCAGGGAGGGCGCGCGGGTGCTCGGCGACGGCGTGCCGAAGATCGGCGCCCACGGCAAGCCGGTGCTGTTTCTGCATCCGAAGGATTTTTCCGGCGCGCTCGTTGAAATCGAACAGGCCTGAGCCGCGATGGCCTACACAATTTCCACCGCCTTTGCGATCTACTTCGTGTTCTGGTGGATCGTGCTGTTCCTGACCCTCCCGTTCGGGGTGCGCAGCCAGCACGAGGACGGCGGCGGCGCGCCCGGAACCGATCCGGGAGCCCCGATCGCGACCCTGATGGGGCGCAAGCTGATCTGGACCACGGTGATCTCGGCGGTGCTTTTTGCCATGGCGTGGCTTGCCTATGATGCGGGCTGGCTGAATGTCGAGCGGCTTTCGAGGCTGATGCGGGTTCCGCTCTGACCGGATTTTTTTACGGGCTGGGAGAGGAGAATGACTTTTCAAAGAAGTATTGTCGCGCTGTTGATTGTGACCATCGCCGGGCTGGCAGCGGCGTTCTACATTGAGTGGAGGATGGTGTCGCAATTGCGCACCGTGAAAGCCTTCGTCGAGGGCCATGTATTTGCGGAAGCGGTCGCCGCCTGCGAGAAGGCGCCGAGTTCAACGCCGTTCAAGTGGAATACCGGGACCCGTACCTCGGTGGTCGGCCTGAACTCGGTCAAGCTCGACAGCAACACCATCATTGCCAGCTACACGCTGCTCGCGGACGGCGTTTTTTGCGACTACGACCCGATCAGGAAGAAGGCCGACATCGGATCGAATTTTCTGGAGCGGGATTGATCGGCAGCTTCAGCCGGCGCCGTCACGGGCGGCGACGACGGAATCGAGTTCGGCCAGCAATCGCTGCCAGGCCAGTTCGATGTCCGCCGACCAGTCCGCTCCGACGATCTCGCGCAGCGTCTGCGCGATCACACCGAAAAACGCCGTGAACAGTGTTCGCGGCGTGCCGTAGGCGTCGTGCGACTGCGCCTCGCACTGGATCATGCGAAAGCGCCCGGTGCGCTCGCCGGCGAAATCCAGCAGGGCTTCGATGGTCAGCGCCAGCATGGAGCCCTTCACGAGGTCGCCGCCCTCGCCACGGAACATCTGTTCGGCTTCCGGATGCTGGAGGAACAGCCGCCGGTAGACCAGCGGCGTCAGGTCAGCGCAACGCTGCGCCGCCAGCTCGAAACTGTGGCCGATCAGGTCGGCCGGGGCCGCGGCGCTGGGGAGGGGAGGATCGACCATCGGTTGCAGCATCGCGAAAAAAAAGAGCAGGGCGCAAGCCCTGCTCCAAAAATTGTGTCGACCCTGTTTTTCCCCGAAAATTGGATTTGATCTTGATTGACGGGGTGACGCTGCTTGTGCGCGCCGGGCTCCTCCCGAGACTTGGACCACCAGACGGCCTTGCGGCCAGCCTGCGCGCGAATTGGTAGACCATCTTTTTCCTCTTGTCACCATTTTCAGCAACGATTGTTCAAAATTCGAGCAGAATGCGAAATGATTGGGAATTCTCTACCGCCGGTTGCGTTTCGGCGTCCATCGTCCGTATTCGGGTAAACGGGCAGGGGCCGGCCTCGTTTCCGCCTGCTATTCGATCATCCCGATTTCCATGTCGTCGAACCGCTTGATCCGGTAGATCGCCGCGGAAACCAGCCAGCACAGGGCGAAAATGCCGACGATCAGATAGCCCAGGGTGCCGAAGTTCTGGTTCAGCATGGCGATGAAGCTCCAGCCGCCGCCCTCCAGGCCGAGCCTGTCCCCGATCAGACCGAGCGCTTCGACCCCTCCGATCACCGCCGCCACGATCACCGACACCAGCGTGATGGTGATGTTGTAGTAGAGCTTGCGGATCGGCTTGACGAAGGCCCAGCCGTAAGCCCCGACCATCAGGATGCCGTCGGCGGTATCGACCAGCGACATCGCGGCGGTGAACAGCGCCGGGAAAATCAGGATCGACCACAGCGGCAGCGCCTGCGACCCCTGCGCCGCCGAGATGCCGAGCAGGCCGATCTCCGTCGCGGTGTCGAAGCCCAGTCCGAACAGGACGCCGAGCGGGTACATGTGCCAGCTGCTCCCGATCATCGCGAAAAAGGACCGCAGCAGGCGGCCGAGCAGGCCGCGCTGCGACAGCAGGATGTCGAGGTCTTCGGAGACCAGGCGCTGGCCCCGCCGCACGGCATTGAACATCCGCCATACCGCCACCAGGATCACGGCGTTGGCGGCGGCAATCGCGATCAGGAAGAACGCCGACACGCCGGTGCCGATCACGCCGCCGATCTGCCTGAAATGCTCGAACCTCGACTGCAATGCGCCGACGGCAACGGCCACCAGCACCGAGGCGACGATCACCACCGTGGAATGTCCGAGCGAGAAGAAGAACCCGACCGAGATCGGGCGCTTGCCCGCCTGCATCAGCTTTCGCGTCACGTTGTCGATGGCCGCGATGTGGTCGGCATCGACCGCATGGCGAAGTCCGAGCGTATAGGCCAACAGCGCGGTTCCGAGCAGCACCGGATATTGCCGAAAGGCGACCAGCGCCCAGAGCCAGCACAAGGCATTGGCGGCGATCAGCGCGGCATAGAGCACCGCCACCTTGACGCGGCTGTCGGCCGGCTGGTCGTCGAAGAGGCGGCCTAACAATCCGAGCATGAATCCGTCCGGCTCCGCAGCACTGGATCTTGCGGCTCTCAGGCCGTCACGCCAAGGGCCCGCCGCGTTTGACCGGCTGGCAACGCTAACACCCCCCGGCAAGATGTTTCAAGATCAGCATCAAACCGAAGCGGGGGGAGCGATTCATGGATCCAGAGAACGAGGATCATGTCGGCCCTTGAAGCGGATCAACAGCACCGGCTTGCCATCGGCTGCGGCGGGTGCATAGTTGGGGGATGGAGCCCGCACCCATTTCAGAGGCGGCGTTGATCGGCCTGGCTTCCGGCGCCCTGGTCGCGCTGTTATTGACGGTCGGCTGGTTTCACTACGAATATTGTTACGCCCGGACCCCTGTGGCGGACAGTCCTGCGACCACGACGCTTGCAACGATGATCGTTCGGAACAGCGCTCCCTAGCGGCGCTCCGCGGCGCCGGCCTGCGCTTTCAGCTGCGGTCGGCGGCGGTCTCCGGCCCCGAACCCCCGAGCAATTCGGACCTCACCAGTTTCGCAGCGGCAAAAATGGTCATCCCGGCGAGCACGAACCAGGTCAGCGCATAGACAAGGTGATTGTTCGGAAGATCGACCACGGTCAGGCCCGCAACCGGAACGCCGCCGGCAGGCGCGCGATCCGCATCGATGAAATACGGTGCCACATCGTCGAGGCCGCGGGCTTGCGAAATCGCGGCGACGTCCCGGGAGTACCAGCGGCCGGAGGCGGGGTCGTTGGCGCGCAGGAAGCCGCCATGGGGCTCGGTGATGCGCAACAGGCCGGTGATTTCCACCCGGGCGGCAGTCCGGTCCTCGCCGCGTCGAGACGGCTTGTAGCCGGGAGGAACGAAGCCGCGGTTGACCAGCACGGTGAATCCCCGATCGGTTCGCAGCGGCGTCATCAGCCAATATCCGCCGCCCAGAACGGTGACGGCCTGAACCAGGGTGTCGCGGCCCTGCAGCAGCACGCCTTCGGCGCGCACATGGCGATAGGCATCGCGAGCGGCCGTGACCGATGGCCAGTCGCCGGGGCCGGGCAGGGCGACCGGCGAAGCTGCCACCCGCTGCTCGATCCCGGCGATCAGGTCGAGCTTCCAGGCGCGCCGCTGCAGCTGCCAGATCCCGAGCGCGGTCAGCCCGGCGCTGACGGCCACCGCGATCACGCCGACCAGATAGAGCCTCGCCGGCAGGCCCCTGCGGCGGCGATGGGCAACCAGCGCCAGGCTCACGGAACCTGCCTCATGTCATGCGGGGACATCGGCATCATGTTGCTGGTGAGATGGTACATGACCCACAGCGAGCCGCTCAGCGCGATCGCGATCAGCACGATGGTGAACATCAGCGCCATGAAGGTCCAGCCGCTCTCGGATTTGGTGTCCATGTGCAGAAAGAAAACCATGTGGACGACGATCTGGGCCAGCGCCAGCCCCACGACCACAAAGGCCGCGACCGCGTTGCTTGCGATCACGCCGGCCATCACCAGCCAGAACGGAATGGCGGTGAGGACGACGGACAGGCCAAATCCGATCAGATAGCCCTGCCTTGTGGCGTGCGCCGGGGCGTGGGCGTCATGACCGATTTCCGCATCGACGCTCATCGCAACATTCCCAGCAGATAGACAAAGGTGAAGACGCCGATCCAGATCACGTCCAGGAAATGCCAGAACAGGCTGAGGCACATCAGCCTGCGCCGGTTGGCCGCGATCAGGCCATACCTACCGACCTGGGTCATCAGCGTGACCAACCAGACCAGCCCGAAGGTCACGTGAAGGCCGTGGGTGCCGACCAGCGTGAAAAACGCCGACAGGAACGCGCTGCGCTGCGGGGTAGCGCCTTGTTCGATCAATTCGCGAAACTCGTGCAGCTCGATGCCGATGAACGCCAGGCCGAACAGGCCGGTCAGCGCCAGCCAGAGCTGGGTGGTGCGCCGGTTGCCGTCCTGCGCCGCCAGCATCGCGAAGCCGTAGGTGATCGACGACAACAGCAGCATCGAGGTATTGACCGCCACCAGCGGCAGCTCGAACAGGTCCTTCGGCGACGGGCCGGCGGCGTAGTTGCTCCCGAGCACGCCGTAGGTGGCAAACAGCACCGCGAAGATGAGGCAATCGCTCATCAGGTAGATCCAGAAGCCGAGCATCGTGCTGCCGCCCTCGGCATGGTCGTGCTCGTCGGTGAGGTAGAACACCGGGTTTTCTGCCGCGTCGGCGATGGCGGGCGTGGCGGGGTGGGTCATGCGTCAGCTTCCTGCCGCGAGCAGGCGGGTGCGCCGGTCTTCGGTCTCGACCACCTGTTCGGCGGCGATGTGGAAATCGCGGTGATAGTTGAAGGTGTGGCCGATCGCGACGGCGAGCAGCGCGGCGAAGCTGAGCGCGGCCAGCCACCAGATGTACCAGATCATGCCGATCGCCAGCGTCAGGCTGAGGCCCGCCAGAATCACCCCGGTGCCGGTGTTGCTCGGCATATGGATCGGCCTGAAGCCGGCCACCGGCCTGACATGGCCGCGCCTCTTCATGTCCGCCCAGGCGTCACCGTCGTGAATCACCGGGGTAAAGGCAAAGTTGTAGGCGGGCGGCGGCGAGGACGTCGACCATTCCAGGGTGCGGCCGTCCCATGGATCGCCGGTCGTGTCGCGCAGCCGTTCGCGGTCGCGGCAGCTGACGTAGAACTGGATCAGGGAGGCGGCAATGCCGACCGCGATCATCGCCGCGCCGGCCGCGGCAATGATGAACCATATCCGCAGCGACGGATCGTCGAAGTGCCGAAGCCTGCGCGTCACGCCCATCAGCCCCAGCACGTAGAGCGGCATGAACGCGAAATAGAAGCCGACCACCCAGAACCAGAACGAGACTTTGCCCCAGAACGGATCGAGCCGGAAACCGAAGGCCTTGGGAAACCAGTAGTTGATCCCGGCAAACAGCCCGAACAGCACGCCGCCGATGATGACGTTGTGAAAATGAGCCACCAGGAACAGGCTGTTGTGCAGCACGAAGTCGGCCGGCGGCACCGCCAGCAGCACGCCCGTCATGCCGCCGATCACGAAGGTGACCATGAACGCCACCGTCCACATCATCGGCAGCTCGAAGCGGATGCGGCCGCGATACATCGTGAACAGCCAGTTGAACATCTTGGCGCCGGTGGGAATCGATATCACCATGGTCGTGATTCCGAAGAAGGAATTGACGCTGGCGCCGGAACCCATGGTGAAGAAGTGATGCAGCCATACCACGTAGGCCAGGATCGTGATCACCGCGGTGGCGTAGACCATCGAGGTGTATCCGAACAGCCGCTTGCCCGAGAAGGTCGAGGTGACCTCGGAAAAAATGCCGAATGCCGGCAGGATCAGGATGTAGACCTCCGGATGTCCCCAGATCCAGATCAGGTTGACATACATCATCGGATTGCCGCCGAAATCGTTGGTGAAGAAATCGGTGCCGACGTAGCGGTCCAGCGACAGCAGAACCAGCACCGCGGTCAGCACCGGAAACGCCGCCACGATCAGGATGTTGGTGCACAGCGACGTCCAGACGAAGATCGGCATCTTCATCATGGTCATGCTCGGCGCCCGCATCTTCACGATGGTGGCGATCAGGTTGACTCCCGACAAGAGCGTGCCGACGCCGGCGACCTGCAGCGCCCAGATGTAATAATCGACGCCGGCATCGGGACTGTAGGCGATGCCGGACAGCGGCGGATAGGCCAGCCAGCCGGTACGGGCGAATTCGCCGACGAACAGCGACATCATGACGATGACGGCGCCGGCGACGGTCATCCAGAAGCTGAAATTATTGAGAAAGGGAAATGACACGTCGCGCGCGCCGATCTGCAGCGGAACCACGAAGTTCATCAGCCCGGTGACCAGCGGCATCGCCACGAAGAAGATCATGATGACGCCATGCGCCGTGAAGATCTGGTCGTAGTGCTGGGCCGGCAGGTAGCCCTGCGCATCGCCGAAAGCCATCGCCTGCTGCGCGCGCATCATCAGCGCGTCGGCAAAGCCGCGCAGCAGCATCACGAGGCCGAGGATCACGTACATCACGCCGATGCGCTTGTGGTCGACGCTGGTGAACCATTCGCGCCACAGATAGCCCCAGAGCCGGAAATAGGTCAGTGCGGCCAGCACGGCGATGCCGCCCAGCGCCACGCCGGCGAAAGTCACCAGGATGATCGGCTCGTGAAGCGGAAAGGCTTCCAGGGTCAGGCGGCCGAACAGCGGGCTGATCGCCAGGGCAGGGGTCGTGGTCATGACAGCGGCCTTGCGGGTTTGACCGGATGGGTGGCCGGCAACGCGGTGACGTCGATCGGCCGCAGCAGGGGCAGTCCCGGGCGCGGCAATCCCGCCCCGACAATGCCGGCCGGATCGCGCGGCGAAATCGGCGCCGCGGCTTGGCCGGCGCCAGCGAGCGGGTCAGCCAGGGTGCAGACCGAGGCCACGAAGCCGGGCGCAACGCCCGGCGGCGACCCGCGCCGCGCATATTTGTCATACTCGAGCGGCAGGACATTGTTGACGCCCGCAAGGCCAAGGCCGCCCTTGGCGTCGATCCGCATCATGTCGTCCATGCACATCTTGTCGGGCTGGACGCACATGTTGAGCACCGCGTGATAGAGTTCAGGCGCGACGGCGGCGAAATAGTGCACCGGCTCGGCTTCGGTCGGCCGTTCGAGCCGAAGATAGCGCTCGCGATCCAGCGCCTCGCCGGGCTGCTTCACACGGGCAACCCAGCGGTCAAATTCCGCGGTGTCCTGGCCATGGAAGCGGAAATGCATGTCCGAAAAGCCGGCGCCGCTGTAGTTGGCCGAGAATCCGTCGTAATCGCCGCGCGCGTTGATCACTGCGTGGAGACTGGTCTGCATTCCGGGCATGGCATAGATCTGGCCGGCCAGCGCGGGCACGTAGAACGAGTTCATCACCGACGAGGAAGTGATCGCGAAATCGATCGGCCGGCCTACCGGGGCGGCGAGTTCGTTCACGGTCGCAATGCCGTATTGCGGGTAGATGAACAGCCATTTCCAGTCCAGCGCCACGACCTGGACCACCAGCGGCTCGGTTGCGGGCGCAATCGGCTGGCTTGAGGAGATCCGTTCAATCGGCCGATAGGGATCCAGAAGGTGGGTTCCGACCCAGGTCACCGCGCCCAGGCAGATGATGATGAGCAGTGGCGCGGCCCAGATCATCAGCTCCAGCTGGGTCGAATGATCCCACTCCGGCTCATAACGCGCTGCGGCATTGGAATGCCGATAGCGCCATGCGAACAGCAGGGTGAGCGCGATCACCGGAACGATGATCAGCAGCATGAGTCCGGTCGATATCACCAGCAGGTCGCGCTGCTGCGCCGCGACGTCGCCGGAGGGAGCCAGTACCACCGCCTTGCAGCCGGACAGCGTGGCCAGCAGCGGAGCTGAAACCACAAGCTTCCGGATCTGCGATCGGCGGAACAGGCAGGTGAGAGGCATTTGCATCAGGTCGCGTTACGACCGCCGGCCGGTCGTGCACATTGGACATTTTGTCCAATCTCGGCCCGGCGCGGAACGGAGTACTGGGTGATGGTGGCCGATCGCCAGCCGACATATCGAGGGATGACTTCGCCAACATGACCGCGGTTCCAGCGTCCGAGATGTCGAGCATCGAGCATGATGCCCGGCGCATCAATTCGCGCCATGGCCAGATCGCGCCCGGTGAAATCGCCATCGGCGTGATCATCGGGCGGACGTCGGAATTCTTCGACTTCTTCGTCTACGCCATTGCCTCGGTGATCGTGTTTCCCAAGCTGGTCTTTCCCGACGCCGACCCGCTCACCGGAACCCTTTATTCGTTCGGGATTTTTGCGCTGGCCTTCGTTGCCCGACCGTTCGGCTCGCTGATCTTCATGGCGATCGACCGTGTCTATGGTCGCGGCCTCAAGCTGACGATCGCGCTGTTTCTGCTCGGCGGATCGACGGCGGCGGTGGCGTTCCTGCCTGGCCATGCCGAGATCGGAAGCTGGTCGGCCATCCTGCTGGCGCTGTTCCGGATCGGCCAGGGATTGGCGCTGGGCGGCGCCTGGGACGGACTCGCATCGCTGCTGGCGCTCAATGCGCCGGAGGGAAGGCGTGGCTGGTATGCGATGATCCCGCAGCTCGGCGCGCCGCTTGGCCTGATCGTGGCGAGCGCGCTGTTCGCCTTCTTCCTGACCAGCCTGTCGGCGGCCGATTTCCTCGAATGGGGCTGGCGATATCCGTTCTTTGTGGCGTTTGCGATCAACGTCGTGGCGTTGTTCGCGCGGCTGCGGATCGTCTCCACGCCGGACTACACCACTCTTTTTGAAAGCCGGGACCTGCAGCCTTCACCGGTTCTCGAAACGGTGCGCAAGCAAGGCAAGAACATCGCCATCGGGGCCTTCGCGCCGCTGGCGAGCTTTGCATTGTTCCACATGGTGACGGTATTCCCTCTTTCGTGGGTTTTCCTCTTTACCCGGGAGGGGCCGGCCCGGTTCCTGGTCATCGAAATTCTCGGGGCGGTGGTGGGAATCCTGGCGACCATCGCCTCCGGCGTGATCGCCGACCGGGTGGGCCGGCGCGCGCTGCTCGGCGTCTCGGCCGCGGCCATCGCGGCGTTCAGCGGGTTTGCGCCACAGCTGCTCGACGGCGGCGCGCTGGGCGAGATCGTGTTCATGGTGACCGGCTTTGCCCTGCTGGGCCTGTCATTTGGACAATCGTCGGGTGCGGTCAATTCGAATTTTCCGAGCGGCGACCGCTACACCGGCGCGGCGCTGACCTCCGACCTCGCATGGCTGTTCGGCGCAGGCTTCGCTCCGCTGGTGGCGCTGTTGCTGGCGTATCATTTCGGGCTGCTTGCGGCGGGCGCCTATCTGTTGTCGGGTGCTCTCGGTACCCTGGCGGCGCTCGGAATCGACAAGGAACTGGCGCGAAGGATTTCCTAGCGCGGCCGCGGGAGGCAACGCGGGACCTGGTCCAGCCAGGCAGCGGCGAGCGGGGTATCATGTTATCGTGACCCGCCTGCAGGCGATGTCATCCACCCCAGTCCAGCTCAGCCTTGCGGGCGTGGCGCCGCGCGGGAGATGTTCGTGATTCCGGCACAAAACTCGATCCAGGAAATCGCCAACAGGAAGAACCTGCTGTTGCTGGTGTCGCTGCGCTGGCTGGCGGTGATCGGGCAGGTCGCCGCCATCGCCGTCGCGGATATCTGGCTCGGGATTTCACTGCCGGTCTGGCAGATGGCCGCGGTGATCGGCTTTCTGGTGGCGCTCAACCTGACCACGCTCTACCGCTACGCAAGCGGGGCGGTCATCACCAACACCGAGCTGTTCCTCGATCTCCTGCTCGACGTGGCGACCCTGACGCTGCAGCTCTATCTCAGCGGCGGTGCGACCAATCCGTTCGTCTCCTTGTTTCTCTTGCAGGCGGTACTCGGCGCCGTGCTGTTGCGGCCGTGGTCGTCCTGGATGATCGTCGCGGTCACCAGCGGCTGCTTTATCGGGCTGACTTTCTACCACCACGAAATCGGATTCTCGATGCTGGGTCAGGACCCGGTGCAGGCGAGGATGTTCGACCTGCATGCCTACGGCATGTTCATCTGCTTTCTGCTGGCGGCGGGACTGCTGGTGTTGTTCGTGACCCGCATCGACCACAATCTGCGCGACCGCGACATGCGGCTGGCCGAGTTGCGGCAGCAATCGGCCGAGGAGGGACACATTGTCAGGATGGGGCTGCTCGCCTCCGGTGCCGCGCATGAACTCGGTACGCCGCTGGCCACGCTGTCGGTGATCCTGAACGACTGGGAGCGAATGCCGGCGTTGCGTGCCGACGGTGATTTCGTCATGGAACTCGCCGAAATGCAGACCCAGCTCAATCGCTGCAAGGAGATCGTGTCAGGTATCCTGAGATCGTCGGGCGAGGCGCGGGGCGAAGAATCGCAGCCCTGCGGCATCGTCGCGTTCATCGATGGCGTGGTGGACGACTGGGAGTCCGGCCGCGGGGCTGCAAGGCTGCATTATACCAATCGTCTGACCGACGACTTCGTCATCGCATCCGACATCCTGCTCCGGCAGATCCTGTTCAACGTCCTCGACAATGCGTTCGAGGCGTCGCCGGATTGGGTCGGGCTGGATATTTCCAGGGATCGCGACCTGCTGGTGATCTCGGTGCGGGACGCCGGGGCCGGGTTCTCCTCCGCTATGCTTGCGGAGTTCGGCAAGCCCTATATGTCCACCAAGCAGCGCCCCGGCAGCGGGCTCGGGCTGTTCCTGGTCGTCAACGTGCTGCGCAAGCTCGGCGGCAAGGCCTCCGCCATCAACGTGCCGAGCGGCGGCGCCATCGTGGAATTGAGCCTTCCGGTCGCCGCTTTATCGATAGAGTCAGCGAATGAAACCGAATCAGTCTCTGGTGATCATTGAAGACGATGCGTCTTTCGCCAGGGCGTTGCGGCGATCGTTCGAGCGTCGGGGCTACGATGTCACCGTCTGCGGTCAGCCCGCGGAGCTGGCAATGCTGCTGGCGACCCAGGCGCCAGGATTCGCCGTTGTCGATCTCAAGCTGAGCGGCGCCTCGGGCCTGGAATGCGTCAAGATGCTTGCCGCGAAGGATCCCGGGACCAGGATCGTTGTCTTGACCGGGTTTGCGAGCATCAGCACGGCCGTCGAAGCCATCAAGCTGGGGGCATGCCATTATCTGGCGAAGCCGTCGAACAGCGACGATATCGAGGCCGCCTTCGGCAAGGCAGCCGGGGACAGCACGGTAGGACTGAGCGAACGCCCGACCTCGATCAAGAATCTGGAATGGGAAAGAATTCACGAAACCCTCGTCGAAGCCGAGTTCAATGTCTCGGAAACAGCGCGCAGGCTGGGGATGCATCGGCGCACGCTCGCCCGCAAGCTGGCCAAGCGAAGGCTGGATTGACTGGCAGGCGACGTCGCCACAAATCCGCCCGGCCCGATCATGCCGTGGCGGCGACTGCGGCGCTTCCGCGGATTCCGTGGCCTCGATCGTTGGACATGATGGGCACGAACGTCGATGGCAATGTCGACAAGGGCTACCCCGGGTGTTAGGACACCTTGGGAGCCTTGGGGAACATGGTGCGGCGTCGGCTGGAAGGTTTTATTCCAATCGTGTTGTTGGCGATTTTGGTGCAGTTGGTTGCACCGATCGCGGCGTTTCGCGTGGTCGCCTCCGCGGTGTCCGATCCGCTCTTGATGGCTTCGATCTGCTCCGAAAGGACGTCTGTCCCGGACGCTTCTACCGCTCCCGGCCAGACCCGGCACGATCGCGCTGACTGCTGTGCCTTCTGCACAGCCGGCTATGGCGGCGCCGCGGCCGTCGATTCGCCACAGCTCGTTTTTGTAACTCTGCAGCGCCGGTATCAGCTCGTATTCTGGCTGCAGGCCGCGGACCCGATGCCGACCGTGCGGGTCGGCTCGAACGCCCAGGCGCGCGCGCCGCCGCTGTTTTCCTGACCTTGCCAAAACCGAATGATCGGCGCGGCCGAGGCCGCGCCAATTCTTGCAGTTCAGTAGGCTGGCCGTCGCGCCGGCGTCGGGATTTTCATATGTTTCGTCTTGTAAACTTGCGTAGCGCGAGTGCGTTTGCGCTGTGCAGCGTGGTGTCCGCCATTCCCTCCCTGTCCAACGCCCAGACGGCGGAGCGGCCACTGCCGCCCGTCACCGTCCAGGCGCCCACTCAGCGCCAGACCGTTCAACCGGCCAACAAACCGGCGAAGCGAACCGCCTCGGCGCGACGCAAGAAACCGGTGAGGACGGCGGCGGCGAAGCCGCCGACGCAGCAGGGCGACGGCGGCGTCAACGCCTCGCTGACCACGCCGCCGGTGGTGGCGCGCTTCCAGTTGCCGGACGAATCCTTCAGCATCACGGCCAAACAGATCGATGAAACCATCAATCTCAAGGATCCCGAAGACGCCGTCAAATATTTCCCGAGCCTGTTCGTGCGCAAGCGCAACGACGGCGACAACCAGGCGGTGCTGGCGACCCGGAGCTGGGGCCTCAACTCCAGCGCGCGTACCCTGATCTATGACGACGACCTCCTGGTCTCGGCGCTGATCGGCAACAACAATTCCGGCGCCTCGCCGCACTGGAACCTGGTGTCGCCGGAATCGATCGCCCGGATCGATTTCCTCAACGGGCCTTACTCGGCGGCCTATCCCGGCAATTCCATCGGCGGCGTGCTGCTTATCACGTCGAAAATGCCGGACCATCTGGTGGAGATTCTCAAACAAACCACTTCGGTCCAGCCATGGAATCAATACGGCACCAAGGACACCTATGTCAGCAGCCAGACCACCGCCGCGGTGGGCGACCGCAACGGCGCGCTGTCCTGGCTGGTGAGCGCCAATTTTCAGGACGGATACCAGCAGCCGCTGACCTACACCACCAACGGCTCGATTCCGGCGGGAACCAGCGGCACGTTTCCGGCGCTCAACAAGCAGGGCGTTGTCGCCGACGTGGTCGGAACCGGGGCGCTGATCCATAGCCAGCAGACGGCGGCCAATGTCAGGCTCGCCTACGATGTCACGCCGCTGGTGCAGACGACTTACGCGCTGGGAATCTGGAACAACATCCAGTCCTCCAATCCGCAGACCTATCTGACATCCACCGCAACGGGGGCACCGACTTTCGGCGGCGTCTCGTCATTTGCGAGCAACAAATATACCTGGGATCAAACCCATCTCAGCAACGCCGTCTCGCTCAAGAGCGATACCAAGGGCACCTACGACTTCGACCTTTCGGCCTCGAGCTATAATTACCTGCAGGATATCATGTACAATCCGTTCACAGTGGCCGCCACCGGCGTCGGCTTCTCGGAGATCGGCAAGGTCACGCGCAACGACGGCACCAACTGGCAGAACGCCGATGCCAAGGGCATCTGGCGCCCGTTCGGCTATGACGGCCCGCAGGAAGTCTCCTTCGGCATTCACGGCGATCGGTATTTTTTCGACAATCCGACCTACCAGTCGTCGATCTGGAATGCGACGACCTCGAGCGGTACCGGCCAGCTCTATTCGGAAGGTGAGGGGGAAACCCGCACCGGGGCGCTGTGGGCGCAGGACGCCTGGAAGATCCAGCCCAATCTCAAGCTGACGCTGGGCGGCCGCATGGAAACCTGGCAGGCCCAGGACGGCTTCAACCTCAACACCACCACGTCGGGGGCGGGAGCCATCACCTCGACCTCGACGGTGAATCAACCGTCGGAGAGCTCGACCAATTTTTCGCCGAAGGCCTCGCTGTCCTACGATCCGAACAAGGACTGGAACATCACCACCAATTTCGGCGAGGCCTATCGCTATCCGACCGTCACCGAGCTCTACCAGAACATCTCGGTCAACGGTGTCGCGACCTTCGCCAATCCGAACCTGACGCCCGAGCAGGATCTGAACGGCGAACTGAACATCGAGCGGCACTGGAACGACGGCCGCATCCGGCTGACGCTGTTCGAGGAACGCACCAACAACGCCATCATCTCGCAGACCAACCTTGCGACCAATCCCGTCACTGGCGCCCAGGTTCCCACCACCACCATCGGCAATGTCGCCGCGATCCGGATGCAGGGCGTCGAGCTGTCGGCGGAAAAGAACAATGTGCTGATCACCGGCCTGCAGCTGTTCGGCAGCGTGACTTACGTCGACTCCCGGATCCTGTCGGATCCGACCTGGGCCGGGACCAACCCGCTGACGGGTCTGCCCGACACCGTGGTCGGCAACCGCGTCCCCTATGTGCCGGACTGGCGCGCCAAGTTCGGGGTCACCTATCGGCCCAACGAAAGCTGGGCCTATACCATCGCGGCGCGCTACAGCGGCAAGCAATATTCGACCCTGGACAACACCGACATCGTGTCTCACGTCTATGGCGCCTTCGACGACTACTTCGTCGTCGACATGAAAGTCCACTACAACGCGACCAGCAATTTCTCGTTCGATTTCGGCATCGATAATCTCTTCAACGAGCAGTACTTCCTGTTTCACCCGTTCCCCGGCAGGACCTTTGTGCTCGCCGGGAAATACAGCTTCTGAGCGATCCGGTGGCGCCAGTCATCTCGACAAGCCGGGACGCGAATGCTAGCTTCCACGGTGCTGTGGGGAAAATCATGCGGCGGCTGGAAGCGATCATTCCACTCGTGTTGTTGGCGGTTCTGGTGCAGTTGCTGGCGCCGATCGCGGCATTTCGCGTGGTCGCCTACGCCACCACCGACCCCCTGTATATGGCGTCGATCTGCTCCGACATGACGTCCTCCCCGGACGCCCAGACGGCGCCCGCCGGGACGCATGCCCACGGCGATTGCTGTGCGTTCTGCGGCGCCGGTCATGGCGGCGGCGCTGTCGCCGTCGAGCCGCCGGCGCCGATCTTTGTCAATCTGCAGCGGCAATACCAGCAGGTTTCGTGGCTGGAATCCGTTGCCGCGTTGCCGGCGGTTCGGGCCGGCTCCAACGCCCAGGCCCGCGCGCCGCCGCGGGCGGCCTGACACACTTCCCATAAAACCCGGCCAGCCAGGCCGTCATCTTCAATTCGATCGGCCGTTGTCGGCTTGATTCGATATTTGCGGGGGCATTCCGATGCTTGGGATCGCAGGATTCAACCAGACCTATCTGACCCATCGCCAACGACGATCATCGTCGCAGTTGCGCCAGCATGCTGCCGGCGCCAAGGGGCCGCTCGTCGGCGTCCTGATGCTTGGCGCAATGGCGATTTCGGTGCTGCCGGCAAAGCGCGCGGACGCCGCCGACTTGCCGGTGAAGGCCGTCGCGCCGGCGCTCTACAATTGGAGTGGGTGCTATGGCGGCCTCAACGGCGGTCTTGGCATGACCCAGTCCGACTACAACACGACGGTCGACAACGGCACGCATCTGACGGGGGCAGACCCGGGCGTGGTCAACTCGGCCGGAACCGGAGGGTTCAACGGCGACAATTACCTGGTCGGCGGCCAGGTCGGCTGCAACATGCAGTCGGGCACCCTGGTCTACGGTCTGGAGGGGGACGCCGACTATTTTCACGGCAATAACCACCTCTTCAACAACACCAACACGCTGAGCGACGGCGTCACTCCCTTTACGGTCAACCAGTCGGTCACGACCGATTACATCGCGACGGTGCGTCCGCGAATCGGCATCGCCGCTGACCGCGACCTTGCCTACCTCACCGGCGGCGCCGCCTTCACCAGCGTGAACTATACCCAGACCTATCTCGACGTTCCCTCCGGCGGAACGATTGCCTCACCCGGCACCGGGCTCGCAACCGCCTCGAAATCGCTGATCGGCTGGGCGGCCGGCGCCGGCTGGGAGCATGCCTGGACCGATCACGCCACGTTCCGGTTCGAGTACCTCTATACGAGCTTTCCGACCACCACCGCGCTCGGCGCCATCACCGACCCGGCAGGCGGCGCCAACACCCTGCATGGCTCGGCCAATCTCGTCATCCAGATCGCCCGCGTCGGCCTGAACTACAAGTTCTGACGATGTCACATCAGCTCAAAACCGAATCCGACGTGAACCCCCGGGCCGAGACGATCGGCGCGATCCTCATCAATCCCCGATCGCAAATGCATGCGCGTCACCGCGATGCGGCAGCAGCTTGCGTCAACCCCATCGGAGCTCCCATGCCCACCCATACCAAGAGTCAATACCTGCCGCCGCGGCATCGAATTTCCGGGCTTCTCCGGTTCGTCGCGATTCTGTTCATCGCGCTGGCGCCGATGATCGCCCTGGTTCCTTCCACGGCCAATGCGTGCGCCTGCGGCTGCAGCGTGTTCGACGTCGGCGCCGGTCTGTTGCCGCAGGAAGACGATCACGGCGGCCGGATTTTCGCGGAGTACGAGTTTTCGGATCAGACCCAGAACTATGTCGGCAGCTCGAAAGCCGCCGCGGCGCTCAACACCGACAAGGAAATCAAGACCTCCTGGTACAACGTCGGCTTCAGCTACAATTTCAACCGCGATTGGGGCGTGATGGTGCGGCTTCCTGTCACCACCGATCGCAGCCTCACCACGGATACCGGGGGACCGCTGGGGATCCAGACCTACAATTCCAGGAGCATCGGCGATGTCGAAATCATGGGCATGTACACCGGGTTCTTCAAGGACATGTCGACCGGCCTCATGTTCGGCGTGAAGCTGCCTACCGGCACCTTCAACGCGCCCGGAATCGACCGCGACACCCAGGTCGGAACCGGCAGCACCGACCTGTTGGTGGGCGGCTATCACCGCGGCATGCTGACCGGCGACAACGCTTGGCAGTACTTTTCGAATATCCTGTTACGGCAGCCGGTGCTCTACCAGTCAGCACCTGATCCGCAGGGCTTCTTCGACGGCAATCTGGGCGTGGTGCAGACCTATCACCCCGGCGCTCAGCTCGATGGCGCCGCCGGCATTCTCTATAACAACTGGTACAACGTGCTCGGCTTCGACAAGATCACCCCGCTGGGGCAGATCATCATCTCGCACCGCGACCACGACACCGGCACCGGCTCCGATCCGCTCAACAGCGGTTTCGATCGCGTCATGCTGTCGCCGGGTGTCGAATTCACCAAGGTGCTCGACGAGGTCAACAAGCGCGTCTTCAAGTTCTACGTCGATGTCGAGGTGCCGGTGTATTACCGGGCCAATTCCGCCAACAACCAGGGAACCGACGGCCAGCTGGTCGCTCCCTACCTTTTGAGAATCGTGACCAGCTATAATTTCTGACGCTGGGATCACGAGCGCAAATTCAATTTTCCTGTTGGGAGACCTTCGATGAAAAAAAACCTTGTTGGCGCGGTCGCGCTTTTCGCATTCGCCGCGGCTCCGGCATTGGCTGCCGACCTTCCGGCGCGGACCTACACCAAGGCGCCGGCGGCAGCCGCGGCGGTGTATGACTGGAGCGGCTTCTATGTCGGCGCCAACGGCGGCTGGGGATCGAGCAGCAACTGCTGGGACGTCACGAACAATGTGCTCACCCCGGGCGCCCCGGTGGTGGGGCCGGTCGTTCCGGCTGCCGCGGACGGCTGCAATAGCGGAAGCGGCGCTGTTGGCGGCGGCCAGCTCGGCTACCGCTGGCAAACCTCAAATTACGTGTTCGGCGTCGAAGCCCAGGGCGACTGGTCGAATGTGAAGGGATCGACCTTCAGTGTGTTTTCCGGTCCCCCGAACATCAATTCGAGCAGCATTGACGGCTTCGGCCTGTTCACCGGCCAGGTCGGCTTTGCCGTCGATAACGTGCTTTTCTATGTAAAGGGTGGCGGCGCAGTGACCTCGGACAGGTATTTTGGTTTGGTCGGGCCGGGGGCAGCGGCCTATGATCAGGCGAGCGAAACACGCTGGGGCGGCGCGGTCGGCGCCGGCTTCGAATACGGCTTGGCGCGGAACTGGACGGTTGCGCTCGAATACGACCACCTGTTCATGGGCACCAACAACGTCAACCTCTATTCCACCGGCGCGCTCGCGCCGGCCGGCACCCTGTCGCGGACCGACAGCATCGGACAGAGCGTCGATCTGGTCACCGTTCGCGTGAACTACAAGTTTGGCGGCCCGGTCGTCGCCAGGTACTGACCCGCTGTTCGATCGGCCGGGCTGGAAGTCCCGGCCTCGTCCGGGACCTTTCGAGAGCGCGATGATGGCTTCAAAATGAAATACGGTTGTCGATGCACCGTTTGATATTCGCATCTCTGGCTCTGGCGGCATGGCTTGTCTGTGCCGGCCAATGCGGTTCGGCCGCCGCCGAGGTCGCAGTGGACAAGACTGCGCCTTCGCTGGTGCTCACCGAATTGAACGGCGACACCTTCGATCTCAGCCAACAGCGCGGCAAGGTCGTGCTGGTGACCTATTGGGCGACCTGGTGCGCGCCCTGCCGGAAGGAAATGCCGGTGCTCGACGCGTTCTATCGCCGCTACCGCGAGCGCGGACTGGAAGTGATCGGTATCAGCGCCGACCGGCCGCAGGATTTTGCGAAAATGCGCAGGATGAGCAGCGCGCTGGCCTATCCTACCGCGACCCTGGACCGGATCAGCGACAATGGGTTCGGCCCGCCCGAAGGCTTTCCGCTGACCTACGTCGTCGACCGCAATGGCGTGGTGCGGGACAAGTTCATCGACGTTCGCGAACAATTGCTGCGCGACGTCGTGCTGCCGCTGTTGCCGCAATGATCCGGGTTCCAGGGGCGGACCAACCATGCTCGCGCAAATGAGAACCGTCCTCGCCGCAATTTCATTGGCTTCGGCGCTGTGGCTGTGCAAGTCGTCTGTCCACGCGCAGCCGCTTCAGCCGGGAAGCTTCGTTGCGGATCCGAATAGCGGCTGCAAGGTCTGGAATCCGCATCCCGAACCCAACGAGACGGTGAAGTGGTCGGGCGCTTGTGTCGACGGCCTGGCCCAGGGCCCTGGAAGCCTGCAATGGCTGAACAACAACAGGCCTTACGAAAAAGACGAGGGCGAATGGAACAAGGGCCAGCAGTCCGGCCGCGGCACGCAGGTGTGGTCGTTGGGCCGCTATGACGGCGACATCCAGAACGGCGAGCCGCATGGCCAGGGCGCCATGACGCTGCAAAGCGCCCGCTACGAGGGTGAATTTCGCAATGGCAGGCCCAACGGAAGCGGGACCGTCACCAATCTTGACGGCATCTTCAAGGGCAATTGGAAGGACGGTTGCCTGGTCGGCGACAAGCGAAGGATCGCCTTCAGCGTCTCGTCGTCGACCTGTCGATAAGCCAAGGCGCTCTCATCGGGCGCAAAACAGAGGAGATCAGCCGATGAAAAATTATCTGCCGCTAGCGATTTCCGTTCTCGTGCTCGGCGCCAGCCTGGGTTCGACGCCGACTTTGGCCGCAACCCAGGAAGCCAGCCAGGGAGCCAAGCCGAAGACCTGCCGAATGGAGCAGCAATGCCATTGGGAGAATTTCAAGAAGATCTGTGTCTACGTGAAGGTGTGCCGCTGATGTCTCTTAGCGATCGCCTTGGAGCCAAAGAAAGTGGAAGGCCAATCATGAAACAACTCTTACGCACCATCGTTTTCGCCAGTTTCCTCGCGGGCCTGCTGGCCGCGCCGGCGCGAGCCCAGGAGGTCAAGGCCGGCGACCTCGTGATCACGCAGGCCTGGAGCCGCGCCACCCCGAACGGCGCCAGGATAGGAACCGGCTACCTGACCATCGAGAACAAGGGGCCCGCGGCGGACCGCCTGCTCGGCGCTTCGGCCGACGTCGCCGGCAAGGTCGAGGTCCACGAAATGGCCATGAAGGATGGCGTGATGACGATGCGTCCGCTCGATAGCGGATTGACCATCGAGCCTGGCAAGACCGTCAAGCTGGCGCCGGGCGGCTATCATCTGATGCTGTTCGATTTGAAGAGCCCGCTGAAGCTTGGCGAGAAGATTCCGCTCACGCTCGACTTCGAAAAAGCCGGCAAGGTCGCGGTCTCGCTGGACGTCGAGGGCATCGGCGCGCAGGGCCCGGCGGCCGCGTCCGGCGGCATGAAAATGGAGAAGATGTCGCCCGGGATGAAGATGTGAAGCGGGCAATGTCGAACGCCGGCCGATTGCGTCCTGTCTTCGCCGTCGTCGCCGCCGCTGCCGCGTTCGCCGCGTCATCGGCCAGCGCCCATATCACCCTGGAAAATCGCGAGGCGACGGTGGGCTCGTCCTACAAGGCGGTGTTCGTGGTGCCGCATGGCTGCGCCGGCTCGGCCACGGTCAGGATCCGGGTGCAGATTCCCGAAGGCGTGATCGGGGTAAAGCCGATGCCGAAGCCCGGCTGGAACGTCGAGGCGATCAAGGGAAAATATGCCGGGGATTACGACTTTCACGGCGCCAAATTGTCGGAAGGCGTCAAGGAAGTGGTGTGGAGCGGCGGCAGGCTGCCGGATGACAATTACGACGAGTTTGTCATCAGCACCTTTCTGACCACCGCCTTGAAGCCGAACACCACGCTGTATTTTCCGACCGTGCAGGAGTGCGAGCAGGGCGTCAGCCGCTGGATCGAGATTCCGGCCGATGGCGATGCCGCCCATGACGGCAAGTCGCCGGCGCCAGGCGTCAGACTGATGCCGAAACCTTGACGGCGGCCCGATGCGCCTGATCGCCGGCCTGGCGACGCTGCTGGCGGTGGTTGGTTTTGCCTCCGGCGTATCGGCCCATGCCGCGCTGGTCGCGAGCGTGCCCGCCGATGGCAGCGTGCTGGCGCAGGCTCCCGACACGGTGCAATTGCGCTTCAACGAAGTGGTGACGCCGGCGGTGGTGCGCCTGATCGACGCCGCGGGCAGGGCGCGCGACGATGCCAGGGTGCGCAGCCTCGACCAGACCATCGTCATCACGCTGCCGAAAAATCTGCCGCGGGGCACCCAGCTCGTCAGCTATCGCGTGATCTCGGCGGACGGCCACCCGGTCGGAGGCTCGATGGTGTTCTCGATCGGCGCGGCGACGGCCGCCGCGGCGGCGCCGGGGCAGGCAGCGTCGGTGGCGGGCCTGATCTGGCTCTCCCGGATCGGGGTTTATCTCGGGCTGTTTGCCGGTGTCGGCGGCGCGTTCTTTGCCGGCTGGATCGCACCGGCGCAGCCCGGCTCCAAGGTCGTCGTCGCCGCCCTGGTCATCGGCCTGATCGGCGCGGCGGCCTCGCTCGGCCTGCAGGGCCTTGATGCCCTGGATCTGCCGCTCGGCGGCATCCTCGATCCAGCGTCCTGGCAAGCGGCGGCAGCCACCAGCCTCGGGTCGTCGCTGCTAGTGGCCGTGGCGGCCATGATCGCCGCCCTGGTCGCGCAGCAGAGCGCATCGGGGAGCCTTGCCCGCACGCTGTCGGCGCTGGCGCTTGCCGGCGTCGGGCTGTCGCTGGCCGCGACCGGACACGCCGCCACGGCGCCGCCGCAATGGCTGACCCGGCCGATGCTGTTCCTGCACGGCGTCGGCGTTGCGTTCTGGGTCGGCGCGCTGGCGCCGCTGGCCGCGCTGGCGGCCAGACCGGCCGACAACCTGCTGGCCATCCTGAAGCGGTTTTCCAAGCTGGCGGTGCCGGCCGTGGCTGTGTTGGTGCTGACCGGGCTTGTGCTGGCCACCGTGCAATTGGCCGGCTTCCGCGCGCTGGTCGAGACCCCCTACGGCCTGCTGCTGTCCGCAAAGCTGGTGCTGGTCGCCGCGCTGCTGGGCCTTGCGGCGCTGAACCGCTTTCGCCTGACCCCGGCGCTGGCCGAAGATCCCGGCAACACGCGGCCGCTGGTTCGGTCGATCCTGCTGGAATGCGCGGTGGTGGTGGCGATCCTGGCCGTGGTCGCCGGCTGGCGCTTTACCCCGCCGCCGCGGGCGCTGGCGGCGGCCGCGCCGCTGGCGATCCACATCCATACCGACAAGGCGATGTTCCAGGTCCTGGTTTCGCCGGGCGAGGCCGGCACCGACAGCTTCGTGCTGCAGCTGATGCAGGGCGACGGCAGTCCGCTGGCGGCGAAGCAGGCGACCTTGACCCTGAGCCTGCCCGAGCGCGGCATCGAGCCGATGGAGCGCCAGGCGAGGCTGGGCGCCGACGGCTTCTGGTCGGTTCGCAACGTGCCGATTCCCTATCCTGGCCGCTGGCATCTGCGGATCGACGCCCTGGTGACAGACTTCGAGCAGATAACGCTGCAGGACGATTTCGACGTGGCGGCGCACCGGACCGCCCCGTGAGGTTTTTCCAAGATCTTCGGTTTGCGACCTGATCGCGCCTTAATCTCGCTGTCAAAGTCGCCCGCGAAACTACAGGAAATCCACGGGTTTAGCGGCTTTCGCGACCCCGCCCTTGTGTTTTGGCACCCGATCCGGTTTCACTGCCGGTGTTCCCCGTCCCACCGATTCCTTGAGTGTGCCCATGCGATTGTCGCGGTTCTTTCTACCCATCCTGAAGGAGAATCCGAAGGAGGCGGAGATCGTTTCGCATCGGCTGATGCTGCGCACCGGCATGATGCGGCAGGAGGCGGCGGGGATCTATGCCTGGCTGCCGCTCGGGTTGCGGGTGCTGAAGAAGATCGAGCAGATCGTGCGCGAAGAGCAGAACCGCGCCGGCGCCATCGAATTGTTGATGCCGACGCTGCAACTGGCGGAGCTGTGGCGCGAAAGCGGCCGCTACGACGCCTACGGTCCGGAAATGCTGCGCATCACCGACCGCCACAAGCGCGAACTGCTTTACGGGCCGACCAACGAGGAAATGATCACCGGGATTTTCCGCGCCTACGTGAAATCCTACAAGAGCCTGCCGCTCAATCTCTATCACATCCAGTGGAAATTCCGCGACGAGCAGCGTCCACGCTTCGGCGTGATGCGCGGGCGCGAATTCCTGATGAAGGATGCCTACTCGTTCGACATCGACGAGGCAGCGGCGCGGCGCTCCTACAACAGGATGTTCGTCGCCTATTTGCGGACCTTCGCGCGGATGGGATTGAAGGCGATCCCGATGCGCGCGGAAACCGGCCCGATCGGCGGCGACCTCAGCCACGAATTCATCGTACTGGCGGAGACCGGCAAGTCCGCGGTGTATTGCGACAGCGACGTGCTCGATCTGCCGGTGCCCGACGCGCAGGTCGACTATGATGGCGATCTGGCGCCGATCATCAAGCAATGGACCTCGGTCTATGCCGCAACCGAGGACGTCCACGACGCCGGGCGTTTCGATCGCGAAGTGCCCGAAGCCAACAAGGTGAAGACCCGCGGCATCGAGGTCGGACAGATCTTCTATTTCGGCACCAAATATTCCGAGTCGATGAAGGCCATGGTCGCGGGCGCCGACGGCGCCGAGGTCGCGGTCCATGGCGGCTCCTATGGCGTCGGGGTGTCGCGCCTGGTCGGCGCCATCATCGAGGCCTGCCATGACGACGCCGGCATCAAATGGCCGGAAGCGGTGGCGCCGTTCAAGGCGGCGATCCTGAATCTGAAGCAGGGCGCCGCCGACACCGATGCGGCCTGCGAACGGCTGTACCGTGAACTCACGGAAGCGGGCGTCGAGGTGTTGTACGACGACACCGACCAGCGTGCGGGCGCCAAGTTCGCCGCCGCCGACCTGATCGGGATTCCCTGGCAGATCCTGGTCGGCCCCAAGGGGCTCGCCGAAGGCAAGCTCGAGATCAAGCGCCGCAGCGACGGATCGCGCGAGAATCTGAGCCCGGCCGATGTGCTGGCGCGGCTGACCGCGTGACGAATTATCCACCGCTGCCGCGGCGATATCCGACGCGACGGCCACAATTAGCCCGAATCGTGTGAAAATCGGACTATGGATGAAACCATGAGCGAGCCAGTCCGGACCCCACCCTTTGCGCCATTCGAATGGCTGTTGTCGGGACGCTACCTGCGCGCGCGCCGCAGGGAAGGGTTCATTTCCGTCATCGCCGGTTTCTCCTTCCTCGGCATCATGCTCGGCGTCGCCACGCTGATCATCGTGATGGCCGTCATGAACGGCTTCCGCAAGGAACTGCTCGACAAGATTCTCGGCCTCAACGGCCATCTCCTGGTGCAGCCGCTGGAATCGCCGCTGACCGACTGGAAGGACGTCGCCGATCGCATCAGCCAGGTGAAGGGCATCCGCCTCGCCGCACCTGTCGTGGACGGCCAGGCGCTGGCGTCCTCGGCATTCAATGCCTCCGGCGTGCTGGTCCGCGGCATTCGCGCCGACGATCTCGACAATCTCACCTCGATCGCCAAGAACATCAAGCAGGGCACGCTGGAAGGCTTCGACGAGGGGCAGGGCGTCGCCATCGGCCGCAGGCTCGCCGACCAGCTGTCGCTGCATGCCGGCGACAGCATCACGCTGGTGGCGCCGCGCGGCGCGGTGACCCCGATGGGCACGATGCCGCGCATCAAGCCCTACAAGGTCGCCGCAGTGTTCGAGATCGGGATGTCGGAATATGACGCCGGCATGGTGTTCATGCCGCTGGCGGAGGCGCAGGCCTATTTCAATCGCGCCAACGACGTGACCGCGATCGAGGTGTTCACCAACAACCCCGACAAGATCGACGCCTTCCGCAAGTCGGTGACCGAAGCCGCCGGGCGGCCGGTGTTTCTGGTGGACTGGCGGCAGCGCAATTCGACCTTCTTCAATGCGCTGCAGGTCGAGCGCAACGTGATGTTCCTGATTCTGACCATGATCGTGGTGGTGGCGGCGCTGAACATCGTCTCCGGGCTGATCATGCTGGTGAAGGACAAGGGCAGCGACATCGCGATCCTGCGCACCATGGGCGCCTCGCAGGGTTCGATCATGCGGATATTCCTGATCACGGGGGCGGCGATCGGCGTGGTCGGCACGCTGACCGGGTTCCTGGTCGGGATGGTGATCTGCCTGAACATCGAATCGATCCGGCAATTCCTCTCCTGGCTGACCAGCACCGAATTGTTTTCGCCGGAGCTCTATTTTCTCTCCAAGCTGCCGGCCGAGATCGATTTCGGCGAAACCAGCGCGGTGGTGATCATGGCGCTGACCCTGTCCTTCCTCGCCACGCTGTATCCGTCGTGGCGCGCCGCCCGCCTCGACCCCGTCGAAGCGCTGCGGTACGAGTGAGGGACCGATGGAGCAGGGGGCCGAAGATGTGCCGGTGGTCTATCTCCACGAGATCAAGCGCCACTACACCCAAGGCGCGACCACGCTGACCATCCTCAACGGCGCCAAGCTCGCGCTGTGGGCGGGACAGTCGGTGGCGCTGGTGGCGCCGTCGGGCGCCGGCAAGTCGACGCTGCTGCATATCGCCGGCCTGCTCGAAAGCCCCGATGACGGCGAAGTCTATGTCGGGGGGGCGGCGACCTCGGGCCTGTCCGACATCGAGCGCACCCAGATCCGCCGCACCGACATCGGCTTCGTCTATCAGTCGCACCGGCTGCTGCCGGAATTCTCCGCGCTGGAAAACGTCATGCTGCCGCAGATGATTCGCGGCCTCAAGCGCGCGGAAACCGTCAAGCGCGCCACCGAGATCCTGGCCTATCTCGGCCTCGGCGATCGCATCAAGCACCGGCCGGCCGAACTGTCGGGCGGCGAGCAGCAGCGGGTGGCGATCGCGCGGGCGGTGGCCAACGCGCCGCGGGTCCTGCTCGCCGACGAGCCCACTGGAAATCTCGATCCGCACACCGCCGACCATGTGTTCGGGGCGCTGATGCAGCTGGTCAAGGCGACAAGGGTCGCGATGCTGATCGCGACCCACAATATGGAGCTGGCGGGCCGGATGGATCGCCGGGTGTCCCTGGTGGACGGCCAGGTCGTCGAACTGGCCTAGCCCGATAGCCGCCTGCTGTCGTCGCCCGGTCTTAGCTAAATTAATGCCGGTGTCGCCGATGATGGCTTTGGCGGTAAGGGGCCGGCGGCGCGCCGCCGGGCACGTAATAGGGATTGGCGACGCAGGTGAGCAGCCGGCCCGAGGCGCTCGCCTGGCACTGCTCGTAGCTGTTGAAGCCGCAGTCGCTGAGCGCCGGATAGTTGGCGCCCTGCAGGCAGAACGGATGCCGGGTGCCGACTGCCGCCGCCGGCGCGGTCGCCGCGATGGCGATGCCGATCGCGGCCAGCCCGGCCAGAATCAGTTTACGCATCAAAACCTCCCCCGCGGCCGCAGCCGTTGCGCATTGACTCATCACGACAACCCAAGCCGTTGAAGCGCGCTGCCGTCAACACCCATTTGGGCGGCGTCTGTTCGCTGCAGACCAAAGCATGTGGACCCGGCGCTTGATCGGGCTCGAGGGGGCGTAGTGGCGGCCAGAACCGCACCGCTGCCGGTGGCGGTCTGGTCGCGTCGCGCGGGCAATTGCTCAGCTCTTGTCTTGGGAAACCGGAGCGTCCTATTTTGTCGGAATGCAGGATCGATGGATCAGGATCGCAAGGGTCGGCGTCGGCGCGGCGCTGGCCGTGGTTGCGGCGCTCCGGCTGGCCGGCTTTCTGCACCAGACCTGCGGGATGCGCCGCATCGAGCTCCGGACCGACGCGCTGGTGCTGGCCGCCCTGCTGGCAGTGGCACTGGCGGCAAAATGGCTGGCGGTGCGGCCCGGAAGAGGCGGCAGGTAAATGCCCGCCGCCGGCAAAATCGCAGGGTTTCTGCTGTTTCTCGCCGCCGCGGCGGTGGCCGCCTTCACCCTGGCGCATATTGCCCATGACCAGATCGGCCTCTCGCGCCAGGCGATCCGCAGCCAGGCGCTCTGGTCGGCCGCGCTGATCGGCGGCCTGCTCGCCATCACGCTGTTCAGCACCCGGTTGGGCAAAGGGAAGTGACCATTTCCGGGCCGGCCGCGGCCCGGAACCCCGGTGCCGGGCCGACGCGCCGCCCGGGTTGCGGTCCTGCTCCAATGTTAACCAAGCGATTTATTTCAGGGTCATTTTCCAAACTGACCCACTACCGCGGCTTGACTTCTCTGGAACAAAAACGGAACAATGTTCTTCTTATGTTCCAAACGAGGAGGCGGGTATGTTGAAGATATTCGTGGAAGAGGCGGCAGCACTGGCGTCGATCGCGCTGTTCGTCGGAATGATCGCGGTCTGGGCGCAGCTGATTCCGCAGCTCTGACGGCAACAGGGCGCTCAACCGCAAGCGGCGGCCCGGCGACAGGCCGGACGCCATTGCGCCGGGGGTCGGGCGCCCTTGGGGATAAGCGGGACACCGGAGCGGATTGGCCGGTTCCGCGTGGACAGTTTCGGCCGGAGGCATCACCATTGCGGCCGCGAGTTGGCCTTGACGGCGGTATTCGTTCCCTCCAGCCGCAGTGACCGCCAGATCCCATGCAGAAGCCTCCCGCCACCATGTCCAATGCCGGATTTGTTCATCTTCATGTCCATTCGGCCTATTCGCTGCTGAAGGGCTCGATCAAGATCGGAAAGCTCTGCGAGCTCGCCAAGGCCGACCGCCAGCCGGCGCTGGCGCTGACCGATACCGACAACATGTTCGGGGCGCTGGAATTCTCCGACAAGATGGCCGGCTATGGCATCCAGCCGATCATCGGCTGCGAGCTGGCGGTGGATTTCGGCGACCAGGATCCGAACGCGCGCAATGCGCTGGCGGCCGGACCGGCGCGGATCGTGCTGCTGGCGGCGCGCGAGCGGGGCTACCGCAGCCTGATGCGGCTGAACTCGCGGGCGTTTTTGGAAACCCCGGTTCACCAGAGCCCGCACGTCAAGTTCGATTGGCTGGAAGGCGACGCCGAGGACCTGATCGTCCTGACCGGCGGCCCGGAAGGTCCGATCTCGCTCGCGATCAATGCCGACCAGGCCGAGCTCGCCGCCACCCGCTGCGACCGGCTGGCGGGCCTGTTCGGCGACCGGCTCTATGTCGAATTGCAGCGCCACGGCATCGAGAAGGAGCGCCGCGCGGAGGCCGGCCTGATCGATCTGGCCTATGCCAAGGGGCTTCCGGTCGTCGCCACCAACGAGCCATATTTCGCCGCCGCCGACGATTACGAAGCCCATGACGCGCTGCTCTGCATCGCCGGCGGGCGCCTGATCGCGGAAACCGATCGCGAGCAGCTCACTCCGGACCACCGCTTCAAGACCCGCGGCGAAATGGCGGTGCTGTTCGCCGACATGCCGGAGGCGCTGGCCTCGACGGTCGAGATCGCCGAGCGCTGCGCGTTCCGGCCCACCACCCGCAAGCCGATCCTGCCGCGCTTCACGGTCGGCGCCGGCGCCAACGCGGCGGGGGCTGAAAGCGACGAGGCGGCGGAGTTGCATCGTCAGGCGGAGGAGGGACTGGGCAACCGGCTTCGAATTCACGGCCTGGCCCAGGGCACCACGGAGGAAACCTATCGCGCGCGCCTGGCCTTCGAGATCGATGTCATCACCCGGATGAACTATGCGGGCTATTTCCTGATCGTCTCCGATTTCATCAAATGGGCGAAGGCCGAGGGCATTCCGGTCGGACCGGGCCGCGGTTCGGGCGCAGGCTCGCTGGTGGCCTATGCGCTGACCATCACCGACCTCGATCCGATCCAGTTCGGGCTGCTGTTCGAGCGCTTCCTCAATCCGGAACGCGTGTCGATGCCCGACTTCGACATCGATTTCTGCCAGGACGGCCGCGACCAGGTGATCCGCTATGTGCAGCAGCGCTATGGCCGCGACCAGGTGGCTCAGATCATCACCTTCGGCACGCTGCAGGCGCGCGGCGTGCTGCGCGATGTCGGGCGCGTGCTGCAGATGCCCTACGGCCAGGTCGACAAGCTGACCAAGCTGGTGCCGCAAAATCCCGCCGCGCCGGTGACCCTGGCGGCGGCGATCGAAAGCGAGCCGAAGCTGCAGGCGTTTCGCGACGAGGACCCGGTGGTGGCGCGCGCCTTCGACATCGCCCAGCGCCTCGAAGGCCTGACCCGGCATGCCTCGACCCATGCCGCCGGCATCGTGATCGGCGACCGGCCGCTCAGCGAACTCGTGCCGCTGTACCGCGATCCGAAATCCGACATGCCGGTGACCCAGTTCAACATGAAATGGGTCGAACCGGCGGGGCTGGTGAAGTTCGACTTCCTCGGCCTCAAGACCCTGACGGTGCTCGACCTCGCGGTGAAGCTTTTGAAGAAGCGCGGCGTCGAACTCAATCTGGCGCGGCTGCCGCTCGACGACGCGCCGAGCTACGCCATGCTGGCGCGCGGCGATGTGGTCGGCGTGTTCCAGGTTGAAAGCCAGGGCATGCGGCGGGCGCTGGTCGACATGCGGCCCGACCGCTTCGAGGACATCATCGCGCTGGTGGCGCTGTATCGCCCGGGGCCGATGGCGAACATTCCGACCTATTGCGCCCGCAAGCATGGCGACGAGGAGCCGGAATACCTGCATCCGATGCTGGAGCCGATCCTGAAGGAGACCTTCGGCGTCATCATCTACCAGGAACAGGTGATGCAGATCGCGCAGGTCATGGCGGGCTATTCGCTCGGCGAAGCCGACCTGTTGCGCCGGGCGATGGGCAAGAAGATCCGCAAGGAGATGGAGCAGCAGCGCGAGCGTTTTGTGTCCGGCGCGGTCGCGCGCGGCATCGCGCCCGGGCAGGCCGACACCATCTTCGAACTGCTGGCAAAATTCGCCGATTATGGCTTCAACAAGAGCCATGCCGCGGCCTATGCGATGCTGTCCTACCAGACCGCCTACATGAAGGCGCATCATCCGGTCGAATTCCTGGCGGCGTCGATGACCCACGACATGAGCAACACCGACAAGCTCAGCGAATTTCGCGCCGAAGCCCAGCGGCTCGGCATCAAGGTCGAAGCCCCCTCGGTCAACCGTTCCGGCCCGACCTTCGAAGTCAGCGACGGCACGATCTATTACGCGCTGGCCGGCTTGAAGGGCGTCGGCCACCAGGCGGTCGAACTGATCGTGGAGGCGCGAGCCGACGGCTTGTTCACCTCGCTGGCCGATTTTGCCGCGCGGGTTAATCCGCGCGCCATCAACAAGCGGGTGATCGAGAGCCTCGCCGCCGCCGGCGCCTTCGACGGGCTGGATTCCAACCGCGCCCGGGTGTTCGCCGGCGCCGAGGCGATTTTAGCGGCGTGCCAGCGCGGCCACGAGGCCGCCACCGTGGGCCAGAACGACATGTTCGGCGGCGCCCCCGATGCCCCGACCATCATGCTGCCGCAGATCGAGCCGTGGTTGCCGGCCGAGCGGCTGCGGCGCGAATACGACGCCATCGGCTTCTTCCTGTCGGGCCATCCGCTCGACGACTACGCCACCGTGCTGAAACGGCTGCGGGTGCAGTCCTGGGCCGAATTCTCCCGCGCCGTCAAAACCGGCGCCACCGCGGGCAAGGTCGCCGCCACCGTGGTGTCGCGGATGGAGCGGCGGACCAAGACCGGCAACAAGATGGGCATCATCGGGCTGTCGGACCCGACGGGCCATTTCGAGGCGGTGCTGTTTTCCGAAGGGCTCGCCCAGTACCGCGAGGTGCTGGAGCCGGGCGCGGCGGTACTGTTGCAGCTCGGCGCGGAACTGCAGGGCGAGGATGTCCGCGCCCGGGTGCTACACGCCGAACCGCTGGATGCCGCAGCCGCCAAGACCCAGAAGGGGCTGCGCATCTTTGTCCGCGACACCAGGCCGCTGGAATCAATCGCCAAGCGGCTGCAGCTGCCGGAGGCCGCGCCGCAGGCCGGCCCGGCCCGCGGCCCGGTCAAGCAGGCCCCGGCGGTTGCCGGCGCGGCCGACGGCGACGTGTCGCTGGTGCTGATGCTCGACCTCGAAACCGAGGTGGAAATGAAGCTGCCGGGCCGCTTCAGGGTCTCGCCGCAGATCGCCGGCGCGATCAAGGCGGTCTCCGGCGTGGTCGACGTGCAGACTCTATAGCGCGCTCCCTTCCGCTGACGCGCGATCCGGGGTCGATCGAGGCGCAGGTGAGCGTGAAAAGGGCCGCCATGGGGCATGGCAGGGGCTCGTCCGGCGCTGGCCGGCCAAATCGGCCGGATTTCCTTGCTTCTGCCGAGAATCCGGCTATATACCGCGCCATCTCACACGGAAACATGGCTCAAAAAGCCGTCCGGTGGCAACCGGGCCGCAAGGCTCGTTTGCTCACACGTTTCCGGAGGAACCAACCGGAGAATTACACTATGGCGCTTCCCGATTTCTCTATGCGTCAGCTGCTTGAAGCTGGCGTTCACTTCGGCCACCAATCGCACCGCTGGAATCCGAAAATGGCGGATTACATTTTCGGTGCCCGCAACAATATCCACATCATCGACCTCGCCCAGACCGTGCCGCTGCTGCATCGCGCGCTCCAGGCGGTCAGCGATACCGTCGCCAAGGGCGGCCGTATCCTGTTCGTCGGCACCAAGCGGCAGGCGCAGGACGGCGTCGCCGAGGCGGCCAAGCGCTCGGCGCAGTATTTCGTCAATTCGCGCTGGCTCGGCGGCACGCTGACCAACTGGAAGACGATTTCCGGTTCGATCAAGCGGCTGCGCCATCTCGACGAAGTGCTCAGTTCCGGCGATGCCAATGCCTACACCAAGAAGGAGCGGCTGACGCTGCAGCGCGAACGCGACAAGCTCGACCGTTCGCTGGGCGGCATCAAGGAGATGGGCGGTCTGCCCGATCTGATCTTCGTGATCGACACCAACAAGGAAGACATCGCGATCCAGGAAGCGCAGCGGCTGAACATTCCGGTCGCCGCGATCGTCGACACCAACTCCGATCCCAAGGGCATCACCTATGTGGTGCCGGGCAATGACGACGCCGGCCGCGCCATCACGCTGTATTGCGACCTGGTGGCGCGCGCGGTGATCGACGGGATTTCGCGCGCGCAGGGCGAGTCCGGGATCGACATCGGTGCATCCGCCCATCCGGTCCGCGAGGAAATTCCGGCCGCGCCGGCACCCGCGGGCTTCCAGGGCCTGGCCGGGCCGCGCGGCGCCGCCGACGATCTCAAGAAGCTTACCGGGGTGTCCGGCGCGATCGAGAAGAAGTTCAACGATCTCGGCATCTTCCACTACTGGCAGCTGGCCGAGCTCGACCACGACACCGCGCACAAGATCGGTGAAGAGGTCGGACTTCCGAGCCGGGCCGATGGCTGGGTGTCCCAGGCCAAGGCGATGACCGCGGAAGCCGAATAACGCGATGCGCTGGCCGGAAGCATTCCGGCCACCCCCTTCCGATAGACTGATTGCTGGTGGCGGACGGCGGCGAGGCGGCAAAGCCGCGCCGCCAAGGCCCTGACAGGCAAAGGATTGCAACAATGGCAACGATCACAGCAGCGATGGTCAAGGAGCTGCGCGAGACCACCGGCGTCGGCATGATGGATTGCAAGCAGGCGCTCGCCGAGAACGACGGCGAGATGCAGGCCGCGATCGACTGGCTGCGCAAGAAGGGCCTGTCGAAGGCTGCCAAGAAGGCCGGCCGCATCGCCGCCGAGGGATTGATCGGCGCGGTCACCGCCGCCACCAGGGGCGTGGTGGTCGAGGTCAATTCCGAGACCGACTTCGTGGCCCGCAACGAGCAGTTCCAGGGCCTGGTCAAGATGATCGCGCAGGTCGCGCTCGACGTCGGCGCCGATCTCGACAAGATCAAGGGCGCCAAGGTTGGCGCCGTCACGGTCGAGACCGCGATCGCGGACGCCATCGCCACCATCGGCGAGAACATGACGCTGCGCCGCGCCGCCTCGCTGGCGGTCGGCCAGGGCGTGGTGTCGAGCTACGTGCACAACGCCGTGATCGACGGCGCCGGCAAGATGGGCGTGATCGTGGCGCTGGAATCGGCCGGCAAGACCGATGAACTGGCGGCCCTCGGCAAGCAGCTCGCGATGCACGTCGCCGCCACCAATCCGCAGGCGCTGGATCCGGCCGGGCTGGATCCTGCCGTCGTCAAGCGCGAGAAGGACGTGCTGGCCGACAAATATCGCCAGCAGGGCAAGGCGGAGAACGTCATCGAAAAGATCGTCGAATCCGGCCTGAAGACCTTCTACAAGGAAGTCTGCCTGCTGGAACAGGCCTCGGTGCATGCCGATCACGGCGGAAAATCGGTCGCCCAGGTGCTGAAGGAAGCCGAGGGCAGGATCGGCGCGGCTGTGAAGGTCAGCGGATTTGTGCGCTATGCTCTGGGCGAGGGAATCGACCGGCAGGAATCCGATTTCGCGGCCGAAGTCGCTGCCGCCAGCGGGCAGAAGAAGGCCACCTAAGCCGGGAGTTGCCGCCCCTGGAAGGAAAGCGATCGCATCATGGCTGAGCCGATCTATCGTCGGGTGGTGATCAAGCTTTCGGGCGAGTACCTTGCCGGCGCCCAGCCGTTCGGCATCGATCAGTCCACCGTCGACCGGATCGCCGGCGAGCTGATCGCGGCCCGCGAGCTCGGCGGCGAGATCGCCGTGGTGGTCGGCGGCGGAAACATCGTCCGCGGCGTGGAGGTGTCGTCGCGCGGCGTCTCGCGCCCGACCGGCGATACCATGGGGATGCTCGCCACGGTGATGAACTGCCTGGCGCTCGAGTCGGCGCTGGAGCGCCGGGGGGCTTCGGCGCGGACGCTGTCGGCCTTTGTGATGCCCCAGATCTGCGAGCTGTATACCCGAGGTGCAACGCACAAATATCTCGCCGAGGGCCGGATCGTGCTGCTTGGCGGCGGAACCGGCAATCCTTTCTTCACCACCGACACCACGGCGGTGTTGCGGGCGGCCGAAATTGGCGCCGATGCCGTGCTCAAGGCCACCAATGTCGATGGCATCTACAGCGCCGATCCCAAAAAAGACCCTTCCGCCAGGCGGTTCGATCGCCTGACGCACTTGCAGGCGGTCGAAGGCGGCTACAAGGTCATGGATGCGACCGCTTTCGCGCTTGCCCGCGAGACGTCGCTGCCTATCATCGTGTTCTCGATCGCCGAACCGGGTTCGATCGGTACCATCCTGCGCGGCAGCGGCCACGGTACCATCGTCGCCGGCTGATGGCGCGCGGGTTGGGCCTGGGTGATCAGTCTTCAGGAGGGAGAGCGTTATGCCTACGGGTAGTTTCGACATCAACGAATTGAAGCGTCGCATGCAGGGCGCCACCCAATCTCTCAAGCACGAGCTGGGCGGCTTGCGCACCGGCCGGGCTGCAGCTTCGATGCTGGAGCCGGTGCAGGTCGAGGCCTACGGCACCCACATGCCGCTCAACCAGCTCGCCACCGTCAGCGTGCCGGAGCCGCGCCTGCTCTCGGTGCAGGTCTGGGACAAGTCGATGGTCAAGGCGGTGGAGAAGGCGATCGTCGATTCCAATCTCGGCCTCAGCCCTGCCACCGAAGGACAGGTGCTCCGCCTGAGAATCCCCGAGCTCAACGAGGAGCGGCGCAAGGAACTGGTGAAGGTGGCGCATAAATACGCCGAGGCGGCAAAGGTCGCGGTGCGGCACGTCCGCCGCGACGGTCTCGATACCATCAAGAAGCTCGAGAAGAACCACGAAATCTCCGAGGACGATCAGGAACGGCTGGCCGCGGACGTGCAGAAGGCCACCGACGGGACGATCTCGGAGATCGATCAGCTGCTTGCGGCCAAGGAAAAGGAAATCCTCACCGTCTAGTGTCCGCGATCCCGGGTTTGCCGCGGCGTGCAGCGCCCGCCCAACAAACGGACCTGAAGGCGAAGCACCCGCCGATGGATTGCGGTGCCGGCTGGTGGGTTGCCTGAAGGATTCGCCTGCGAAAATGCAAGAAGCCCGTGATCCACCGCGTTAGCGCAGTCTAGGATTTTCCGATGTCGAACGCCGCCGCTCCCGCAACCGAGGCACCGGATCGAACCGATGGTCCCTTGCATGTGGCCGTCATCATGGACGGCAACGGGCGCTGGGCCGCGGCCCGCGGCTTGCCGCGCGCCGAAGGCCATCGCCGCGGCGTCGAGGCGTTGCGCCGGGTGGTTCGCGCCGCCAGCGAGCTCGGCATTCTCTACCTGACGATCTTTTCCTTCAGCTCGGAGAACTGGTCGCGTCCGGCGACCGAAATCGGCGACCTGTTCGGCCTGCTTCGGCGGTTCATCCGCAACGATCTGGCGACCCTGCATCGCGACGGCGTCCGGGTGCGCGTGATCGGCGAGCGCGCCGGGCTCGAACCCGATATCTGCGCGCTGCTGAACGAAGCCGAAGAACTCACCAAGGGCAATACCAGGCTCAATCTCGTGGTCGCCTTCAACTACGGATCGCGGCAGGAAATCGCTCATGCCGCGCAGCGGCTGGCGCGCGAGGTCGCGGAAGGAAAGCGTGAGCCATCGTCGATCGACGCCGATACGCTCGGTCGATACCTCGATGCGCCGGATATTCCCGATCCCGACCTGATCATTCGCACCAGCGGCGAGCAGCGACTATCGAATTTCCTGATGTGGCAGGCGGCCTACAGCGAACTGGTGTTCGTCCCGATCCACTGGCCGGATTTCGACAAGGCAGCACTTGAAGGCGCTATCGCCGAATACGCCAGGCGGGAACGCCGTTTCGGCGGTCTGGCCGCGAAAACCGGATCGTGACCGGAGGGGAGGCCGCGCCGGCGGCGACGACCGAGCAGGGCACGCGCAATCTTCTGCTCCGCGTCATCGCGGCATTGGTGCTGGCGCCGCTTGCCATTGCCGTGGCCTATGCCGGCGGCTGGCTGTGGAACTGCGTGGCGACGCTGGCTGCGATCGGGCTCTTTGTCGAATGGTTGATGATCGTGGGCGCGTCCCGGCCGGTGCGCGTGGGCGCCGCCGGCATTGTCGCGCTGGCGGCTGCCGGATTTTGTCTGGGGTCAGCCAGCATCGGTGCCGCGCTGCTGGTATTGGCCGCGGGCCTTGCCGGCGTGGCGCTGACCTCGGCGCCGCGTCGTGGCTGGACCGCGGCCGGATTTTGCTATGCCGCGGCGGCCGAGATGGCGTCCATGCTGCTGCGCCTCGATCAGGCCTGGGGATTTGTCGCGTTGCTGATGGTTCTCCTCGTGGTGTGGGGGACCGATATCGGCGGTTATTTTGCCGGCCGCGGCGTTGGCGGACCGAAGCTCTGGCCGCGGGTCAGTCCCAGGAAGACCTGGGCCGGCGCGATCGGCGGCTTTGCGGCGAGCCTGGCGGTTTCGGCGGGATTTGCCGCGTTCGGCGTCGGCAGGACCGCCCCGCTGCTGGTCGTGGGCGCGGCGCTCTCGATCGCCGCGCAACTCGGCGATCTGCTTGAATCCGCGGTAAAACGCCGTTTCGGCGTCAAGGATTCCAGCCATCTCATTCCCGGCCATGGCGGATTGCTCGACCGTCTCGACGGATTCGTCGCCGCGGTGGTGCTGGCGGCTATTTTCGGACTTTTGCGGGCCGGCGTGGATGGCGTCGGCCGCGGTCTTATGGTTTGGTGAAAACATGAGCGCAGTTCCCTTGCGTAACAGCAAAGCCGCGGCATCCGCCGTACGGGCCGTCACCGTGCTGGGCGCCACCGGTTCGATCGGCGACAGCACGATGGATCTGCTGAGGGCGGCGCCCGAGCGCTATCGAATCGAGGCGCTGACCGCCAACACCAATGTCGCGGCCCTGGCCAAGCTGGCCATCGAGTTCGACGCCCGCTTTGCTGCCATCGCCGATCCAGCCCTGCTGGAGGATCTCAGAGCCGCGCTGGCCGGGACCGGAACCGAATGCGGAGCAGGCGACAGCGCCATTGTCGAAGCCGCCGCGCGTCCTGCGGACTGGGTGATGGCCGCGGTCAGCGGCGCCGCCGGATTGAAGCCGGCGCTCGCCGCGGTGGACCGCGGCGCCACGGTGGCGCTGGCCAACAAGGAATGCCTGGTCTGCGCCGGCGATTTCTTCATGGAGCGCGCCGCAAAAGCCGGGGCCTGCATCCTGCCCGCGGATTCCGAGCACAATGCGCTGTTTCAGGCGCTCGGCTCCGGCAACCGGGACGAGCTTGTTCGTGTCATCATCACCGCATCGGGTGGTCCGTTCCGGACCTGGTCCAGCGCCGACATCGAGCAGGCGACACTGGCGCAGGCGCTGAAACATCCGAACTGGAGCATGGGACAGAAGATCACCATCAATTCGGCCTCGATGATGAACAAGGGACTCGAAGTGATCGAGGCCTCCTACCTGTTTGCGCTGACGCCGGATGAGATCGACGTTCTGGTGCACCCGCAGTCGATCATCCACGGCATGGTCGAGTTTTCCGATCGCTCGGTGGTGGCGCAATTGGGCGCGCCCGACATGCGAACGCCGATCGCGCACTGCCTCGGATGGCCCGATCGCATCGTCGGCCCGGCGGCCAAGCTCGATCTTGCCAAGATCGGGCAACTGACCTTCGAAGCACCGGATTTCGATCGCTTCCCGGCGCTGCGGCTCGCCTACGACGCGCTGCGCACCGGCCGTGGCGCGACCACGGTCTACAACGCCGCCAACGAAGTGGCGGTGGCAGCCTTCATCGGCGGCAGGATCAGGTTTGGCGCGATCGCCCGGCTGGTCGAGGCAACCATGGAGGCCTGGATTCGCTCCGGCAACCTCGCGCCCCTGACGTCCGCGGACGATGCCATCGCCGTTGACCATACTGCGCGAAATAAAGCTGCCACCCTCTTGCCTCAAATTGCCGCAAAGGCATCCTAGAGGGTTGGGGACAGGGCCATCGGCCCTGCTGAAGGGAAATCGGATGGCCGAGTTTTTTCTACATAGTTTCAATACGTTGAGCCATGGCTTCGTCGGTTACATCATCCCGTTTCTGTTCGTCCTCACCATTGTCGTTTTCTTTCACGAGCTCGGCCATTTCCTGGTTGCCCGCTGGGCCGGCGTCAAGGTGTTAACGTTCTCGCTCGGCTTTGGCCCGGAACTCGCCGGTTTCAACGACCGTCACGGCACAAGATGGAAGATTTCGGCGATCCCGCTCGGCGGCTACGTCAAATTCTTCGGCGACGACAGCGAGGCCTCGACGCCTTCTTCCGAAGCGCTGGCCGGCATGACCGAGGAAGAGCGCGCAGGCAGTTTTCATCACAAGCAGGTCGGTCCGCGCGCGGCGATCGTGGCCGCCGGTCCGGTCGCCAATTTTATTTTGGCGATCGTGATCTTTACCGGCCTGTTCACGTTTTTCGGCAAGCCGAGCACCTCGGCCCGCGTCGACAAGGTGGAAGCCAACAGCGCGGCCGCGGCGGCCGGCTTCGAGGTCGGCGACGTGGTGACCGCGATCGACGGCAGCACGATCGGCAGCTTCTCCGATATGCAACGCATTGTCGGCGTGCACGCCGGCGATCCGCTGGTCTTCACCGTCAAGCGTGGCGACTCCACGTTGCAATTGCACGGCACGCCGGAACTCAAGGAAGTGAAGGACCCGTTCGGCAATGTGCATCGGCTCGGGGTGCTCGGGATCACCCGCGCGACCTCGCCCGGCGATGTCACCACCGAACGCGTCGACCCTGCGACCGCGCTGTGGCTCGGCATCAAGGAAACCTGGTTCGTGGTCGATCGCACCCTGGCCTATATCGGCGGCGTTTTCACCGGACGTGAAGCGGCCGACCAGGTCGGCGGCCCGCTGCGGATCGCCCAGATATCAGGTCAGGTCGCCACCATCGGTCTTGCTGCGCTGGTGCATCTCGCCGCCGTGCTGTCGATATCGATCGGACTGCTGAATCTGTTTCCAGTTCCGCTGCTCGATGGCGGTCATCTTTTGTTCTATGCGGTCGAGGCCGTGCGCGGCCGCCCGTTGTCGGAGCGGGCGCAGGAAATGGGCTTCCGTATCGGGTTGGGGCTGGTGCTGATGTTGATGGTGTTTGCCACCTACAATGACATCCTGCATCTGGCCGCATCATGATGCCTTATTTGAATGGCGTGGCCGATCAGCAACGTCTTGGAATGAAAATGAAATTGCACCGCAATAGGGCGTTTGCCACCCCGGCAAAATTGGCTACAAGCGGGGCGACAAATGGGATTCTGCCGGCTCGTAGGGGTGCGATCCGGCATTGGAATGACAAGGGCGCGTTGCGCATGAATGTTGGAATGCGAGTCCGGGGAGGCTTGTTGGCCGCCCTGATTATGTTCGCGATGCCGCTTGCCACGCTGGCGGCTGCGTTCGTGTCGTCGCCCGTCGCCGCCCAGACCGTCGCTTCGATCGTCGTCGAAGGCAACCGGCGCGTCGAATCCGAGACCATCCGCTCGTATTTCAAGCCGGGACCCGAGGGGCGTCTCGACCAGGCCCGGATCGATGACGGCCTGAAGGCGCTGATCGAGACCGGCCTGTTCCAGGACGTGAAGATCAATCAGGCCGGCGGTCATTTGGTGGTGAGCGTGATCGAAAACCCGGTGATCGGGCGCGTTGCCTTCGAGGGCAACAAGAAGATCAAGGACGAGCAGCTTTCCGGCGAAATACAATCCAAGCCGCGCGGTACGCTGTCGCGTCCGATGGTTCAGTCCGACGCCCAGCGGATCGTCGAGGTCTATCGCCACGCCGGCCGCTATGACGTCCGCGTCGATCCGGAGATCATCGAGCAGCCGAACAACCGCGTCGATCTGGTTTTCAGCATTTCCGAAGGCGAGAAGACCGGCGTCAAGTCGGTCGAATTCATCGGCAACAACACCTATTCGTCGTATCGGCTCAAGGATGTCATCAAGACCCACGAATCGAATCTGCTGAGCTTCCTCGGCGGCGGCGACCTGTACGACCCGGACCGGGTCGAGGCCGACCGCGACCTGATTCGCCGCTATTACCTGAAGCACGGCTTTGCCGACGTCCAGGTGGTCGCCGCGCTGACCGAATACGACCCGGACAAGAAGGGCTTCCTGGTGACCTTCAAGATCGAGGAGGGCCAGCAGTATCGGGTCGCGTCGGTCAATTTCCAGTCGAGCATCGCCACGCTTGACGGCAATACCCTCAGCGGCTTCTCTCGGGTTTCGGTTGGCTCGCTCTACAACGCCGAAGCGCTCGAGAAGTCCGTCGAGGAGATGCAGATCGAGGCTTCGCGTCGGGGTTATGCCTTCGCGATCGTGCACCCGCGCGGCGATCGCAATTTCGAGGCGCATACCGTTTCGATCACCTTCGCGATCGACGAGGGCCCGCGGACCTACATCGAGCGCATCAACATACGCGGCAATACCCGCACCCGCGACTTCGTCATCCGCCGCGAATTCGATATCGCCGAGGGCGATGCCTATAACCGCGCGCTGGTAGATCGCGCCGAGCGTCGGCTGAAGAACCTCGATTTCTTCAAGTCGGTGAAGATCACCACCGAGCCGGGATCCTCAAGCGATCGCGTGATTCTCGTCGTCGAACTCGAAGAGAAATCCACCGGCGACTTCTCGGTGTCGGGCGGTTACTCGACGACCGACGGACCGCTCGCCGAGGTCAGCGTTTCCGAACGTAACTTCATGGGCCGCGGCCTGTTCGCGAAAGCATCCGTGACCTATGGCGAGTATGCGCGCGGAGCCTCGCTTTCGTTCGTCGAGCCGTATCTGCTGGATTACCGGGTCGCGCTCGGCCTCGACGTGTTCTATCGCCAGCAGCTTCCCAATTCCTTCATTTCGTACGGCACCCAGACCCTCGGATTCTCTCCGCGGCTCGGATTCCAGCTTCGCGAGGACTTGTCGCTGCAGCTTCGCTATTCGCTCTATCAGCAGTCGATCACGCTGCCCGCCACGATGGACGATTGTAACAATATCCTGGGGCCGTTGTTTCTGCCGACCCCGGCCTATATCGCCCAGGTCATCCCGGGGAGCTACGCGAATGATCCCACCGGGCATGCCCAGGCCGGCGAACTTCCGGGCTGTCTGAGCGCCGGCCAGTCGTCATTGCCGGTTCGCGAAGAACTGGCGAACGGTCCGGAATGGACCTCGGCGCTCGGCTATTCGCTGGACTACAATACCCTCGACAACAACAAGAACCCGACCGACGGTCTGCTGATCGATTTCAAGCAGGACTTCGCCGGCGTGGGTGGCGACGTGGCCTATCTGAAGTCCGCCATCGACGGCAAATACTACGCGCCGCTGGTCGGCGACGTCGTCGGGCTGATTCACCTTCAGACCGGAATGCTCAACCAGGTCGGCAGCACCCAGCTTCGAATGCTTGACCAGTTCCAGATGGGTCCCAACCTGGTCCGCGGCTTTGCGCCCAACGGCATCGGTCCGCGCGATCTGACCTTCTATAACTTTACCGGATCCGGCGATGCGCTGGGCGGCACCAAATATTGGGGTGCGTCGGCCGAATTGCAGATGCCGTTCTGGTTCCTGCCCAAGGAGGTCGGTCTCAAGGGGGCTGTCTATGCCGACGCCGGGTCGCTGTGGGACTACCAGGGGCCGACGACCTATGCGGCCACTGGCGAAATCAACGGCCTGGTCAATGGTCACTATTGTCAGTGCGGAATGGTGTATGACGATACCAACCTCGTGCGGACCTCGGTCGGCGTGGGCCTGATCTGGGCGTCTCCGTTCGGGCCGCTGCGCTTCGATTATGCGGTGCCGATCACCAAGGGCAAGTACGACGTCGTGCAGCAGTTCAAGTTCGGCGGCGGTACTACATTCTGAATTTGAACACGAGCCGGACCGCGACGGGTGGAATGGCGCAGCCGATATTCATCGAGCAACCACCTTCGTCGACGCTGGCTGATATTGCCGCGTTGACGACGGCGTGTCTGGTCGACGCGTCGCGGGGAGGCCAGCGCATCAGTGGGCTGGCTTCGCTCGACGAAGCCGGCCCGAGCCATCTGACGTTCTTCGACAACCTCAGATATGCCGACCAGCTCGCCACCACGATGGCGGGGGCATGCCTGGTCAGCGAGCGTTTCGAGGCCAAGGTCCCGGCCCGCGTTGCCGTGTTGCGCGCGCCGCATCCGTTCCGCGAATTCGTCAAGATCGCCCGCGAGCTTCACAGTCGCGCGCTTCGCCCGCAATCATGGTTCGGCAATGCCGGGATCGCGCCGTCCGCCATCATCGATCCGAGCGCGCGTCTGGAAGATGGCGTGATTGTCGATCCGCTGGCTGTGATCGGTCCGAACGTCGAGATCGGCACCGGAACGGTGATCGGGGCCGGTGCCGTGATCGGCGCCAATGTCCGGATCGGCAGGGACTGCAATATCGGCGCGCGGTGCGCCATCCAGTTTGCACTGCTCGGCAACGGCGTCCTGATCCATCCCGGCTGCAGCATCGGGCAGGACGGCTATGGCTTCGTCTTTTTCGGACCTGACGGCCATCTGAAGGTCCCGCAAACCGGCCGTGTGCTGATCCAGAATAACGTGGAGATCGGCGCCGGCACGACCATCGATCGCGGCAGCCTGCGCGACACGGTGATCGGCGAGGGCACGAAAATCGACAACCAGGTCCAGATCGGTCACAATGTGACCGTCGGCAGGCACTGTCTGCTTGCTGCTCAGATCGGACTCGCCGGCAGCCTGACGATCGGCGACAATGTTGCGCTGGGGGCCAAGGTCGGTATCAACAACCACGTGCATATCGGCGAGGGCGCCCAGGTCACGGCGATGAGCGGCGTCAAGGATGACATCCCGGCCAACGGTCGCTGGGGCGGTTTCTTTGCCAAGCCGACCAAGCAGTGGTTCCGCGAGATCGTTGCGGTGCAGCGCCTGGCGCGCGAGGGCACATCCGATCCGAAGGGCGAGGGGCACGATTGATGGAGGAAGCACCGATCACCATCGAGCTGGTGGATATTGCCACGATCCTCAAGACGCTGCCGCATCGCTATCCCATGCTGCTGATCGATCGGGTCGTCAACATTCGCAGCGACTATCGCGGCATCGGCGTCAAGAACGTCACCATCAATGAGCCGGCGTTTCTCGGTCATTTTCCCGAGCGGCCGGTTTATCCGGGGGTGCTGATGATCGAAGGGATGGCACAGACCGCGGGGGTGATCGGCATCATGTCGGTCGAGGGCACCCAGAAGCCGCGCGCGGTCTATTTTCTCACCATCGACAAATGCAAATTCCGCAAACCGGTGATGCCCGGCGATACCGTCGAATACCACATGCGCAGCATCGGCAGGCGCAAGGCGATGTGGTGGTTTCACGGCGATGCCATCGTCAACGGCATCACCGTCGCCGAGGCCGATGTCGGCGCGATGCTGACCGACTGACTCGGGGCGCCAGTGCGCCCGGCTTGCGCCAGGCGGCGATCGCGACCTTCGACGGCCGGCGGCCCGCGCTCGGCGTATTGATTGTTCGCGCATGCCCTTGATGCCGGACCACACGATGCCTCCGCGCCGCGTGCTGGCGGATGGCGGGGAGCCGAATTGGGTCCGGCGCCTGCTGCAACAGAGGGTAACCAGACGTCACTGGACAGGTTCGCGATGCCGCGCTAACCAGCTGAAAACCTGACATATTCACCGCAAATCATTGGCGACACGGAAATTTCGATGAGCACGATCGACCCCACAGCGCGGATCGAGGACGGCGCCGTGATCGGTGCCGGCACCTCGGTCGGCCCTTACTGCGTGATCGGCCCCGACGTGGTGATCGGCGCGGACTGCAAGCTGATCGCGCATGTCCACGTGACTGCGCGGACCACCATCGGCGACGGCTGCACGATCTATCCGTTCGTTTCGCTCGGAACGCCGCCGCAATCCCTCAGCCATCGCGGCGAGCTGACCAGGCTTCAGATCGGCCAGGGCTGCACCATTCGGGAGCAGGTGACCATGAACGCCGGGACGGTGGCCGGCGGCGGCATCACCCGCGTCGGGGATCGCGGTTACTTCATGAACTGCAGCCATGTCGGTCACGACTGCATCGTCGGCAACGACGTGATCTTCGCCACCTCGGCGACGCTGGGCGGTCACTGCGAGATCGGCGATTATGTTTTCATCGGCGGGCTGTCGGCGGTGCATCAGTTCACGCGGATCGGCCCCCAGGTCATGGTTGGTGGCGTCTGCGGCGTTCGCAGCGACGTGATTCCGTTCGGGCTGGTCAATGGACAGTATGCCAGCCTCGAAGGCCTCAACATCATCGGCATGAGGCGCCGCAAATTCACCCGCGAGCGGCTCGCCAGGGTACGATCGTTCTATCAAAAGCTGTTTCACGGACCCGGCATTTTTGCCGAACGGCTGAACCAGGTGCAGGCGCTGGCGGCAGAAGATCCTGCCATCCAGCAGATCCTTGCCTTCATCGGCGACGGCAAGCATCGCGCCTTGTGCCTTCCGGTCAGCGATCGCAACCGGCATTGAAGACGGGATCGCCGGAGCCATGACCAATCAGGCTTTGGAGACTTCATCACCGGTCGGCTTGATCGCGGCAGGCGGCGTCATGCCATTCGCGGTCGCGGACTCCCTGATTGCCCGGGGCATCAAGCCGGTTCTGTTTGCGCTGCGCGGCTCCTGCGATCCGGTGCGGGTGGAGCGCTTTCGCCATCACTGGATTTCGATCGGCCAGCTCGGCAGGGCCCGCAAGCTGTTTCGCGCCGAGCACTGCCGGGATCTGGTATTCATCGGCACCCTGGTGCGGCCGGCGCTGTCCGAAATACGGCTGGACTGGGCAACGCTTCGCATCATCCCGCGGGTGCTGGCGGCGTTCCGGGGCGGGGACGATCATCTGCTTTCCGGAGTCGGCCGCATTTTCGAGCAAGAAGGCTTTCGGATGGTGGGAATCAAGGATGTCGCCCCGGATCTGCTGATGCCGGAAGGTTGTCTGACCCGCGCTTCGCCTGACCCAAAAGCCGCTGCCGACATCGCCAGGGGGCGCGAGGTGCTGCATGCGCTCAGTCCGTTCGACATCGGCCAGGCCGCGATCGTGATCGATGGCCACGTGGTAGGCGTTGAAGACATCGAAGGCACCGACGGGCTGCTGGCGCGGGTGGCGCGGCTGCGCGCGGAAGGCCGCATTCGCGCCAAGACCGCGCGCGGCGTGCTGGTCAAGGCGCCCAAGAGCGGCCAGGACCTGCGCTTCGATCTGCCGACCATGGGACCGCGAACCGTCGAGGGCGCGGCCGCGGCAAAGCTGGCCGGGATCGCGATCGTCGCCGGCAACACGATTGTCGTCGAACCTCAGATGGTGATCGAGACAGCCGACGCCGCCAGTCTTTTCGTGATCGGACTGCCGGCGTGATGCAGCCGCGCACGGCAGACAGCGTGGCCCGAAGGGTGTTTCTGATCGCGACCGAGGAATCCGGTGACCGGCTCGCCGCCAATCTGATGAAGGTATTGCGGCAGCGTCTCGGCGGCGCGGTGCGGTTCGAAGGCGTCGGCGGCCAGGCGATGGCGCGCGAAGGGCTGGTGTCGCTGTTTCCGATCGAGAAACTGTCGATTATCGGGCTCGCCGCCGTCGTCAAGCAGTTGCCGATGATCTTGCGCCTGATCCGGGAGACTGCGTCGGCGGTGACGCAGGCATCGCCCGACGCGCTGGTGATCATCGACAGTCCCGATTTTACCCATCGGGTGGCAAGGCGGGTCCGGGCCCGCGATCCGACGATTCCGATCATCGACTACGTATCGCCCTCGGTGTGGGCGTGGCGGCCGGGCCGGGCCCGCGCGATGTGCGGCTATGTCGACCACGTGCTTGGCCTGCTGCCGTTCGAGCCGGAGGCGTATCGCAGGCTTCATGGTCCGCCCTGCAGCTATGTCGGCCATCCCCTGATCGAGCAGATCGGCGTATTGCGGCCCGGCATCGACGAGCAGAAGCGCCGCGACCGGCAACCGCCGGTCCTGCTGGTGCTGCCGGGAAGCCGCCGCAGCGAGATCCGGCATCACATGGCGATCTTCGGCGAAACGCTGGGCCTGCTGGACCTGCCGTTCGAGCCGATCCTTCCGACCATGCCGCATCTGCAGGAGGCGGTCCGCGAGGCCGTCAGGAACTGGCCGGTCGAGCCGCGCATCGTCGTCGGCGAATCGGAGAAGCGGGCCGCGTTCCGCATCGCGCATGCGGCTTTCGTCAAATCGGGCACCGTGACGCTCGAACTGGCGCTCGCCGGGGTGCCGATGGTCGCCGCCTACAGGGCCGGAGCAGTCGAGGCCTGGATCATACGGCGCGCGATCCGCACCAGTTCGGTAATCCTGGCAAACCTGGTGATCGGCGAAAACGTCGTGCCGGAATTCATCCAGCAGGACTGTACGCCGGCAAAACTGGCGCCGGCCTTGCGCGAAATCATCGGCCAGACGCCGTCGCGGCTGCGACAGCTGCAAGCGTTTGCAGGAATGGACGCGATCATGTCGACCGGCAGCCAGCCGCCGAGCGTGCGCGCCGCCGACATCGTGCTGGCGACGCTGCGCAAGTCCAGAGGATCGAACTAGATCAGGCGGAATCCCGCATCGGCGGATGCGGGCGACCCCGCATCCGCGTTGTGAATCCTGGAATTACTTGCGCTTGTCGATCTCGACGTAGTCGCGGCGCGTGACGCCGGTATAGAGCTGGCGCGGACGGCCGATCTTCTGCTGCGGATCCTCGATCATCTCGCTCCATTGGCTGATCCAGCCGACGGTGCGGGCGACCGCAAACAGCACGGTGAACATCGAGGTCGGGAATCCCATCGCCTTCAGGGTGATGCCCGAATAGAAGTCGACATTCGGGTAGAGCTTGCGATCGATGAAATAGCTGTCGCTGAGCGCGATCTTTTCCAGTTCCAGCGCGACCTTCAGCATCGGATCGTCGCCGTGGCCGGTTTCCGCCAGCACCGCGTGACACATCTTCTGCATGATCTTGGCGCGCGGATCGTAATTCTTGTAGACGCGATGTCCAAACCCCATCAGGCGAACGTCGCTGTTCTTGTCCTTCACCCTTCTGATGAAGTCGGGAATCTTGTCGACCGTGCCGATGTCGGCGAGCATCGCCAGCGCCGCCTCGTTGGCGCCGCCATGGGCGGGTCCCCACAGGCAGGCGATGCCGGCGGCGATGCAGGCGAACGGGTTGGCGCCTGAGGAACCGGCGATCCGCACCGTCGAAGTCGAGGCGTTTTGCTCGTGGTCGGCGTGCAGAATGAAGATCTTGTCCAGCGCGTCCGCCAGCACCGGGTTGATCTTGTAGTCCTCGCAAGGCACCGCGAAGCACATGTTGAGGAAATTCGAGGCAAAGCTCAGCGAGTTCTTCGGATAAACGAAGGGCTGGCCGATGGTGTATTTGAACGCCATCGCCGCCAGGGTCGGAATCTTGGCGATCATCCGCATCGACGCGATCATGCGCTGGGTCGGATCGTTGATGTCGGTGGAGTCGTGGTAGAAGGCGGCCAGCGCGCCGACCGAGGCCACCATCACCGCCATCGGATGGGCGTCGCGGCGGAAGCCCTGGAAGAACCGCGCCATCTGCTCGTGAACCATGGTGTGATGGATCACGCGCTGGTCGAAATCCTGTTTCTGGGTCTTGGTCGGCAGGTCGCCATACAGCAAGAGATAGCAGGTTTCCAGGAAGTCGCCGTGTTCGGCCAGTTGCTCGATCGGATATCCGCGGTATTCCAGGATGCCGGCGTCGCCGTCGATATAGGTGATCTTGGACTGGCAGCTGCCGGTGGAGGTGAAGCCCGGATCATAGGTGAACATTCCGGACTGGGCGTAGAGCTTGGCGATGTCGATCACGTCAGGCCCGACGGTGCCGCTCAAAATCGGGAAATCGTAGGTCTTGTTGCCGACCGTCAGCGTTGCAGTCTTGGTGTTGGATGTTGCGTCCATCGCGAGGTCCCCGATGAGATCGTTGTGAAAGCCGGCGGCCCGGTTGCGCCATAATGAGGGAAATGGCGAGGGAGGCCGGATTTTCTAGATGCGCTGGTGAAATGGGTATCTTATTGCTGTTTGCACTGCAAGATGGCCGGGTTGACAGCGCCATCCCGGCTTTACGAGGGGGCCTGATCGCCGAGCCGGGCCAGGCATTCCTGCCGTCCCAGCACCGCCAGGACGTCGAAGATGCCCGGTGACGTGGTGCGCCCGGTCAGCGCGACCCGGAGCGGCTGGGCCACCGCACCCAGCTTCAGGTTGCTGGCGTCGGCGAAAGCGCGCATCGCCGCTTCGGTGGTCTCCGGGGTCCAGGGCGTGACGGCCTCGAGCGCGGCGCGGAGCCGGCCGATCAGTTCGCGGTTTTCCGCCGTCAGCAGCGCGGCCGCCTTTGGCTCGAGCTGAAGCGGCCGGTCGGCAAAGATGAAGTAGGAATTGTCGATCAGCTCGATCAGCGTTTTGGCGCGCTCCTTCAGGCTCGGCATCGCCTGCAGCAATTGCGCCCGCGTGGTGTCGTTGAGCTTCGCCTTGAGCTCGGCGCGGTCGGGCACATAGCGCAGCACGTCCTCGAACATGGTCACGAGAGATTGATCGTCGGCGTGACGGATATAATGGCCGTTGAGGTTTTCCAGCTTGGCGAAATCGAACCGAGCGGCCGAGCGTCCGATCGCCGCCAGGTCGAAATCGGCGATCATTTCCTCGGTCGAGAAGATCTCCTGGTCGCCATGGCTCCATCCCAGCCGGACCAGATAATTGCGCAAGGCCGCCGGCAGATATCCCATGGCGCGGTAGGCATCCACCCCCAGCGCGCCGTGGCGTTTGGAGAGCTTCGACCCATCCGGCCCGTGAATCAGGGGAATGTGGGACATGCTCGGAATCTCCCACCCGAGCGCGTCGTAGATCTGCTTCTGACGGGCGGCGTTGATCAGGTGGTCGTCGCCGCGAATGATGTGGGTGACGGCCATGTCGTGATCGTCGACCACGACGGCGAGCATGTAAGTCGGATTGCCGTCGCCCCGCAGCAGCACCAGGTCGTCGAGATTCTCGTTCTGCCAGACCACCCGGCCCTGGACCTGGTCCTCGATCACGGTCTCGCCGGTCTGCGGCGATTTGAGCCGGATCGTCGGCTTGACGCCGGGAGGGGCTTCCGCGGCATCGCGGTCGCGCCACAATCCGTCATAGAGCCGGGTACGGCCCTCGGCGCGCGCTTTTTCGCGCATCGCGGTGAGCTGTTCGGCGGTGGCGTAGCAGCGATAGGCCTTGCCGCTGGCCAGCAATTGTTCCGCCACCTCGCGGTGGCGCGCGGCGCGGCTGAACTGGTAGATCACCTCGCCATCCCAATCGAGCCCGAGCCATTTCAGCCCATCCAGGATCGCCGCAATCGCCGGTTCGGTGGAGCGCTCCCGATCGGTGTCCTCGATCCGCAGCAGCATCTTGCCGCCGCGACCGCGCGCGTAGAGCCAGTTGAACAGCGCCGTGCGGGCCCCCCCGATGTGGAGAAACCCGGTCGGCGAGGGGGCAAAGCGGGTGACGACGGAATCGTTCATAGCAACGGCGATCTTGGATAATACGGGGCATGCGCAGGGCGCGGTGGTGTATAGCAGGAACGGTGCATAACTAAAGCCTTCCTTGGGACGGGCGGATTTGGCAGAAGGTGCGCTGATCCCGAACAGGAACCAGGCATGACAGCAGAACCGCCAGCCGCAGAGCCAGGCCGCGATTTCATCCGCGACATCGTCCAGGCCGATCTGGACGCCGGGAAATACAGCCGGATCGTGACGCGGTTTCCGCCGGAACCGAACGGCTATTTGCACATCGGACATGCCAAGTCGATCGCGCTGAATTTCGGCATTGCCCAGGAGTTTGGCGGGCGCTGCCACCTGCGGTTCGACGATACCAATCCGACCCGGGAGGAGCAGGAATACATCGATTCGATCCAGGCCGATGTGCGCTGGCTCGGTTACGACTGGGGCGCCGACCTGTTCTACGCCTCCGACTATTTCGACCGGCTCTATGACTGGGCGGAAACCCTGATTCGCGCCGGCCATGCCTATGTCGACGACCAGTCGCAGGAGGAAATCCGGCTCCGGCGCGGCACCCTGACCGAGCCCGGCCAAAACAGCCCGTTTCGCGAGCGGCCGGTCGAGGAAAACCTCGAGCTGTTCCGCCGCATGAAGGCCGGCGAATTTCCCAACGGCACAAGGGTGCTGCGCGCCAAGATCGACATGGCTTCCGGCAACATCAACCTGCGCGATCCCGTGCTCTATCGCATCCTGCACGCCACCCATCCGCGCACCGGCGACAAATGGTCGATCTATCCGAGCTATGACTACGCCCACGGCCAGTCCGATGCGATCGAGGGCATTACCCATTCGATCTGCACGCTGGAGTTCGAAGACCACCGACCGCTGTACGAATGGCTGCTCGACAAGCTGCCGGTGCCCTCGCACCCGCACCAGTACGAGTTCGCCCGGCTCAACCTGACCTATACGCTGCTGTCGAAGCGGGTGCTGACCGAGCTGGTGCGCGGCGGCCACGTCGCCGGCTGGGATGATCCGCGGATGCCGACCATCGCCGGATTGAAAAGGCGCGGGGTGCCGCCGGCGGCGATCCGCGAATTCGTCAAGCGCATCGGGGTCGCCAAGGCCAACAGCGTGGTCGACGTCGGCATGCTCGAGTTCTGCATTCGCGAACACCTCAACAAGGCCGCGCTGCGGCGCATGGCGGTGCTGCGGCCGCTCAAGGTCGTGATCGAGAATTATCCGGAAGGTCAAACCGAGGAGATCGAAGCGGTCAACCATCCGGACGATCCGGCAGCCGGCACCCGCCGCATCGCGTTCAGCCGCGAGCTCTACATCGAGCGCGACGATTTCATGGAAAATCCGCCGAAGAAATTTTTCCGGCTGTCGCCCGGCAGCGAGGTTCGGCTGCGCTACGCCTATTTTGTCACCTGCCGCGAAGTCGTAAAGGACGCCGCCGGCGAGGTTGTCGAGCTGCGCTGCACATACGATCCCGCCACCAGGGGCGGCAACGCCCCCGACGGCCGCAAGGTCAAGGCGACCATGCATTGGCTGTCGGCGGCCCATTCGATTGCTGCCGAGATTCGCATCTACAACCCCTTGTTCCAAAGGCCGACGCCGGAGGCCGCCAATTTCGCCGCCGACCTCAATCCGCACTCGCTGGAAATCCTCTCCGACGCCCGGATCGAGCCCGCCATCGCCGAGGCCGATTCGCCCGAGCCGGTGCAGTTCGAGCGGCAGGGCTATTTCACCCGCGATCCCGATTCGACGCCGGACCATCCGGTGTTCAACCGGACCATCGGGCTGCGCGACAGCTTTGCCAGGGAAGTCGGCAAGAGCTGACGGCAGCTTTCCCGATAATTCTCGATCCGTTCCGCTTTTCTCGCCGAGACACCTTGCGGTAGCATCGTGATCCCCGGGGGATTGCTGGATGCAATTCGTTTGCAGGTCGCCCGGCATCCCTGGGGATTGTGGGGTGTACCGGGATGGCTGAGCGGGGCAGGGCTCGGGCGCAGGGGATTGCGGGGACCTGGCCGCCGCGCAGTGCCGCGCCTGCAGGCGTCGCGCCGTCCGGCTTCACCGCCTGGTCATCCCTGATCGAGCGGCTGCGCGCCTGGATCGCCGCCGAAGCCGGCGCCGGCCGGCTGCTGCCCTGGGTGCCGGTGGCGTTCGGCGCCGGCATCGCGCTTTATTTCGCGGCGGACCACGAGCCGGTGGCCTCGGTCACCGCCGTCACGGCGGGGGCGCTTGGCGTCGCGGCGTTTTGGCTGCGGCGACAGCGGCTGTTTCCGCTCGCGGTGATGATCGCCGCCATGGCGGCGGGCTTTGCGGCGGCGACATGGAAGACCGCGCGGATCGCGCATGCGGTGCTGGCGCGGCCGATGTATGCGGTGTCGCTTTCGGGCTTCGTCGAGACCCGCGACGTGCGCGAGCGTACCGACCGTTTTGTGCTGCGGGTGCTCCATATGGAAAGTCCGCACGGGCAGCAAACGCTGCAGCGGGTTCGGCTGTCGGTGCGCAAGGGCACCGCGCCCGCGGTTGGCAGCTTCGTCGAATTGAAGGCGCGGCTGCAGCCGCCGCTGGCACCGATGCGGCCCGGCAGCTACGATTTCGGCCGCGACATGTTTTTCCAGGGCATCGGCGCCTCCGGTTTTGTCACCGGCGCCATCACGACACTGCAGCCGCCGGTCGAGGGCGGCTGGTCGCTGCGCTATGCGGCGTTCATGCAGGCGCTGCGCGATGCGATCGACGACCGTATCCGGACCACGCTGGAGGGCGACAAGCGCGCCATCGCTACCGCCTTGCTGACCGGCCGCCGCGACGCCATCACGACGCCGGTCAACGATGCCATGTTCATTTCCGGCCTCGGCCATGTGCTCTCGATCTCCGGATATCACATGGCGGTGGTCGCCGGCGTGGTGTTCTTTGCGGTCCGCGCCCTGCTGGCGCTGATCCCGGCGCTGACGGTCGGGTTCCCGATCAAGAAATGGGCGGCGGCAGCAGCGCTCGCCGCCGCCGCCTTCTATCTCTTGCTGTCCGGCTGCGATGTCGCGACCCAGCGTTCGTTCTTCATGACGGCCGTGGTGCTGATCGCTGTTCTGGTCGACCGTCGTGCGGTCACCTTCCGCACCCTGGCGGTGGCCGCCATGATCGTGCTGGCGCTGGCGCCGGAGGCGCTGGTGCATCCGAGCTTCCAGATGTCGTTCGCCGCCACGCTGGGCCTGGTGGCGCTGGTGCAGGTCGGCATGCCCCGGCTGTTTGCCGCGCCCGACAACTCGGCCACCGCCAAGGTGGCGCTGTGGGGCGGGCGCGAGCTCATGACGCTGACGCTGGCCTCGCTGGTGGCCGGGCTCGCGACCACGCCCTATGCCGCCTTTCACTTTCACCGGGTGACGCCCTATGGCGTGCTGGCCAATCTGGCCGCGATGCCGGTGGTGTCGGCGGTGGTGATGCCGGCCGGCATGCTCGGCCTGCTGGCGATGCCGTTCGGCCTCGATGGCCTGTTCTGGTGGCTGATGGGGATCGGGATCGACTGGATGATCGCAGTTACGCGATGGGTTGCCGCCCTGCCGGGCGCGATCGGCCGCATGGCGGCGTTCGGCACGGGGCCGCTGATCGCGGCGAGCGCCGGAATCGTGCTGCTCGGCCTGCTGCGGACGCCGCTGCGCTGGTCCGGTGCTGCCGTGCTTCTGCTGGCCACGGCGTGGGCGCTGGCTGTGCCGCAGCCGGATGTCCTGATCTCCGCCGACGGCCACAATGTCGCAGTTCGCGGCAAGGACGGGCGGCTGCATCTGATCCGCACCGCCAAGGACGCCTTCCTGCTCAAGGAATGGCTGGCGGCCGACGCCGATCCCCGGCCGCCCGAGGATGCGTCGCTGGCCGACGGCGTCTCCTGCGACGAAGCCGGCTGCGTGGCAGAGATGACCGACGGCGCCTTTGTGGCGGTGGCGCTGCGGCCGGAGGCCCTGACTGACGATTGTCGGCGCGCGGCGCTGGTAGTGACGGCGAGGCAGGCCTCGCCGGCCTGTGCCGCCGCGGTCATGTCCGAAAATCGCCTGCGCAGCCAGGGGGCGCTGGCGCTGCGCAAGACCCCGCAAGGGTTCGCGCTCGCGGCGGACCGGCCAAAAGGCGTCGATCGGCCATGGTCGCCGGCGCCGGTGAACGATGCCGAGGCCGAACCGGGTCTCAGCCGGCCTGCGCCCGGGCGGCCGGTGGATGCGACCCCGTCGGAAGCCGACCAGCAAGCGGAGGATTGACCCGACCGAAGCGAGCCGGCCGGGGTCGCGCCGACCTGATCAGTATTTCCGGTAAAGCCCGATCAGCTTGCCCTGAATCTTGACCCGGTTCGGCGGCAGGATGCGCACTTCATAGGAGGCATTGGCGGGCTCCAGCGCGATCGACGCGCCGCGGCGGCGGAAACGCTTCAGCGTTGCCTCCTCCTCGTCGATCAGCGCCACCACGATGTCGCCGGTCTCGGCGGTCTCGTTGCGCTGGATCAGCGCCATGTCGCCGTCGAGGATCCCGGCATCCACCATGGAATCGCCGCGCACTTCGAGCGCGTAGTGTTCGCCCGAGCCGAGCATGTCGGGCGGCACGCTGATGGTGTGACTGCGGGTCTGCAACGCCTCGATCGGGGTGCCGGCGGCGATGCGGCCCATCACGGGCACGGCGACCGGACGGTTGCCCTCGTCCTCGGAGCCGCCACGGACCTTGCCGAGCGTGCCCTCGATGACGCTGGGGGTGAAGCCGCGGCGGGTGCTGCCATTGCCGCTGCCGGAAAGCTCGGGAAGCTTGATGACCTCGATGGCGCGGGCGCGGTTGGGCAGGCGCCGTATGAAGCCGCGCTCCTCCAGCGCCGTGATGAGGCGGTGGATCCCGGACTTCGAGCGCAGATCCAGCGCATCCTTCATCTCGTCGAAGGAGGGAGGAACGCCGGATTCCTTCAGGCGTTCGCTGATGAATCGGAGCAGTTCATATTGTTTGCGCGTGAGCATCTCGACCAATCCTCAAGTTTTCCGTCCCGTTTTTCGCCGCCAGCAGCCTGACGGCGCCATTCGATTCCGAGGCGTCGGAGTCAACACCCCCAAAGAGTGTCCCATATTCCGAAACAAATCATGAACGAACACTATATGTTCCATATGTGTTCCGCAACCACTTAATTTCTGGTCAACGAGATCGCTTCAGGGTGTCGCGGCGACGCCTTCCGGGGTCAGCGCGGAAGCCGCAGGATATCGCAGGCCGAACCGGCGACGGCTTTGGGCGCAAACGGGGGACGGATCACAAGCGCCCGTGCCGCAGCGAGATTCCCGAGCAGCGACGAGTCCTGATGATCGACCGGCGTGGCGATCGCGGCGCCGCCGGCACGGATCTCGAGACAGGCGCGCAGATAGTCCTCGCGCTGGTCGTTGGCGGCGACATCGCGCCCGAGCAGGGCGGTCTCGACGACGTTGTGCACCTCGCTGCGTCCCGACAGGGCGCGAATCAGCGGCACCAGGAACAGGAAGCCGCAGACATAGGACGACACCGGATTGCCGGGCAGGCCGATCACCCGCATGGCGCCGAGCCGGCCGTGCATCATCGGTTTGCCCGGCCGCATCGCGATCCGCCAGAACGCCATGGTGACGGCTTCGGCCTCCAGCGACTGCTTGACGAGGTCGTGGTCGCCGACCGAGGCGCCCCCGGTGGTAACCAGGATATCGGCGCCGAAGTCGCGGGCGCGGCGGATGCCTTCGGTGGTCGCCGCGACGGTGTCGGCGGCGATGCCGAGATCGATCGTCTCCGCACCCTCGGCGCGCGCCAGCGCCCGCAGCGCATAGCCGTTGGAATAGACGATCTGGCCGGGACCCGGGGTTGCGCCCGGCATCACCAGTTCGTCGCCGGTGGCGAGCACGGCGACTTTCGGCCGGCAGTGCACCGCAAGCTCGGGATGGTTCATGCCGGCGGCCAGCGCCAGATCGCGGTCGGTCAGGCGGCTTCCGCGCGCCAGCAGCACGTCGCCCCGGCGAAAGTCGACGCCGGCCGGTCGGATATGACGTCCAGCGATCGCCGCCGCGGTGACGGCGATGTCGCGGCCGTCGACCACGGTATCTTCCTGGATGATGACGGCGTCGGCACCTTCTGGAATCACCCCGCCGGTGAAAATCCGCACCGCTTCCCCCTTGCCGACGACCCCCTCGAACGGCCGGCCGGCAGCGACCTCGCCGATCACCTTGAGTCGTGCCAAAGCCTGCGCGGCGTCGGCGGATCGAACCGCATAGCCGTCCATCGCCGACATCGCCTGCGGCGGCTGGGTGCGCAACGCCGCGACATCACGGGCGAGTACGCGATGGTGCGCCGCATCGAGCGCGACCATCTCTTCAGAGAGCGGCTCGGCACCTGCAAGAACGGCGGCAAGCGCCTCGGTAACCGGCATCAAGGCCACGGCGAAACTCCCAGCGTGCGTACGAAACTGCTAGCGCTCAAACCTGTAAAACCCCAATTCCAGCGCCTGATTTCTAGATCCCGAGCGCAGCAAGCGCCTCGGCCACGTCGCCGGGCGAGGTGACGTGAACGGCGGTGAGGCCGCACGCCCGCGCGCCCGCGATGTTTTCGGCGAGATCATCGAAGAATACGATACGTTCCGCCGGTAAACCGATCGCCTTCACCACATGATCATAGGCTGCCGCATCCGGTTTCCGAAGCCCTATCGCGGAGGACAGAAAGATTTCGCGGAAATGGCCGAGCACGTCGGCATGGGCTTTCGAGAAATAGTCGACGTGGGCGCCATTGGTGTTGGAAAAGGCATAGAGCGGCAGACGTTGTGAGGCGCGCGCCAGCAGCGCCGCGATCCCGGGCATGTCGCCAACGAAGATCGCGTTCCAGCCCTCGAGGAATTGGGTGTCCGAAATCCCGATGCCCAGCGAGGCCCGCAAGCCGGCAAAGAATTCCGCATCGCTGATTTCGCCGGTCTCGTGGCGCCGATAGATTTCGTCGCGCGCAAAACGCAGCCGGAGATCGGCGGGCTCGCAGCCAGCGTGAGCGGCCCAGCAGGCCAGCGTCTTGTCGAAGTCGATATCGATCACCACGCGGCCGAGATCGAACAGCAGCGCATCGGCCGAACCGGGGCGGAGCAGGGGCGGGGTCATGGCCATTTGAATTCCGCGTTAACTTGTTCAATAGCGATATGGCTCGATCTCCAGCAGCGGGAAGGCGCTGAACACGTGGGGCAGATTGGTCGGGGCGGCGGCGTGCAGATAGGATTTGTCGAGCTCGGCAAATGAAGTGACGCCGAGCAGGCCGAGGCACCGGATCACTTCGTCTTCGAGCAGCTCCAGCATCCGCACGACGCCGGCTTCGCCGGCCGCCGCCAGCGCCCAGCATTGCAGGCGGCCGATGCCGACCAGGTCGGCGCCCGACGCGATCGCCTTGACGATGTCGGTGCCGCGGCAGAACGAGCCGTCGACCATGATGCTGGCGCGTCCGGCCACCGCGGCGACGATCTCGGGCAGCACCTGCATGGCGCCGCGGCCGTGGTCGAGCTGGCGTCCGCCATGGTTCGAGACATAGATCCAGTCGACCCCGTGATCGAGCGCGATGGCGGCGTCTTCCGCGGTGGCGATGCCCTTCAGCACCAGCGGAATGTCGTATTTGTCCTTGATCAGCTTGACCGTGCGCCACTCCAGCCCTTTCTGGAAGTCGCCGCCGGTGGCGCGCACCCGGCTGGCGCGGACGTAGCGCTTGGCGATATCGCGTTCGCGGCGGCTGTAATGCGCGGTGTCGACGGTGAGGCAGAACGCGGTATATCCGCCGGCGATGGCGCGGCTGACGCAATCTTCGACGAAGGCGTCGTCGCCGCGAACATAAAGCTGATAGATCCGCAAGGCGTCGGGGGCCGCCGCGGCGACTTTCTCGAGGCCGGGCTCGGTCACCGAGCTCAGCATGTGGGCGGCGCCGAAGCTTGCGGCTCCGCGCGCCACGCTGGCGCCGGCGCCGGGATCGAATATCTCGAGCGCGCCGACCGGTGCCAACATTACCGGCAACCGCAATCTGCGGCCGAACAGCATGGCCGACGCGTCGACCTCGATGACGTTGCGCAGCACCCTTGGGCGGAACGCGATCTCGTCCAGCGCCATGCGGTTGCGACGCAGGGTGGTCTCGGTCTCGGCGGCACCGACGATGTAGTCCCAGGCATTCTGGTTGAGGTTGGCGCGGGCCTTGCGGACCAGTTCGTGAAGATTCTGGAACTCTTCGCCGCTGGCGCCGAGTTCGGCGGCCGCCGGCCGGATGCGGGTCGCTTCGTTCATGGGGTCCTCCCGGGACTGCTTGGTGCCTTGCCCTGGCTTTCGCGTATCGTTTCCCGAGCTTCCACGCCATCCCGAAAATTGCTATGGCTGCCATCGACGGGACCAAGAAAAGAGGGACATCGGCGGGAGGATTTGTCATGGCAAAACCAGGAGCCTGGATCGCGGCGCTTGGCCTCAGCGTATTCGGAGCGGGGGCGGCGAATGCGCAAGGCATGACCTTGACCAGCGCCGACCTCAAGCAGGGCGGCACCATCGCCAACGAACAGGTGTTCAAGGGATTTGGCTGCAGCGGCGGAAATCTCTCGCCGGCCCTCAACTGGAGCGGGGCGCCCGCCGCCACCAGGAGTTTTGCCGTCAGCATCTACGATCCGGATGCGCCGACCGGCAGCGGCTGGTGGCACTGGGTGGTATTCAACATCCCGCCGGCCACGACCTCGTTGCCCAAGGGCGCCGGCGACGTGAGCAGGAAACTGATGCCCGAGGGCGCGATCCAGAGCCGGACCGATTTCGGCGCCGACGGCTATGGCGGCCCCTGTCCGCCGGCCGGAGACAAGCCGCATCATTACCACATCACGGTTTTTGCGGTCGACGTCGACAAGCTGCCGGACGCCACCAGCGACGCCGCTTCGGCGGCGCTGGTCGGCTTCGACCTGCACTTCCATACCCTGGCAAAGGCGACGCTGACCGGCCTCTACGGCCGCTAGACTTCAGCTTCGTCGGTCGCCGCCCGCGCGCCCGATGTCCTGAAGCGCTGTTGCCTGGCCCTCGACCATCGGCGGCGCGCCGAGCGTGCTCAAACCGGTCCGTCGCCAGACCGATGCGCGACCGGGAACCGGCGAGGGCTTGCATGGGATCCGATCCGGGCCAATTACAAATTGGACAGGAAGCGGGATTCCGGCTTTGCCGGGAGGGCAGAGGGCTATATCGTCCGCGGCGCAGGGACCGCCGGTAAGTCAGTATTCCGCGGTGAGGGGCTTTGCGGCCTCAATACCACCAGAAAGCTGGTGTGGGGTCGTTGGTCGAGTTCAGCAAAACAACACGCTAATTCCCCCGGCCCCGGTCGGCCGCAACTGACAGCGAGAAGGTTCGCGAAACATGCGCAAGAATTCCGTCTTTTTCCTCGGCGCGGTAGCCGGTACCTGCCTAACCCTTCTGGTCACCGCACCCCGGGGCGAACTGTGGATCGCTGCGGCCAAGGCGGCTGCCAGTGTCGACACCTATTCGCAGCTCAACCTGTTCGGCGACGTGTTCGAGCGGATCCGGACCGACTATGTCGAAAAGCCCGACGACAGCAAGCTGATCGAGGGCGCGATCAACGGCATGGTCACGTCGCTCGATCCGCATTCGCGCTACATGAACGAGCAGGCCTGGCGCGACATGCAGGAGACGACGCATGGCGAATTCGGCGGGCTGGGAATCGAAGTCACGATGGAGGATGGCCTGGTCAAGGTGGTCTCGCCGATGGACGACACGCCGGCGGCCAAGGCCGGCATCCTGTCGGGCGACTTGATCGCCTATATCGACGACGACGCGGTCCAGGGGCTCACGCTGGAGCAGGCCGTCAACAAGATGAAGGGGCCGGTCAATACCAAGACCAAGCTGAAAATCATCCGCAAGGGCGTCGAGGATCCGATCGACGTTTCGCTGGTGCGCGAAGTCATTCGCGTGCGTCCGGTCACCTTCCACACCGACGGTGGCGATATCGGCTATATCCGGATCAGTTCGTTCAACGAACAGACCACCGACGGGCTGAAGAAGGCGATCAGCGACATATCGAAGCAGATCCCGTCCGACAAGCTGGCGGGTTATGTCGTCGACCTGCGCAACAACCCCGGTGGACTGCTCGATCAGGCGGTGTCGGTGTCGGGTACGTTCCTGTCCCGCGGCGAGGTGGTGTCGACCCGGGGCCGCAACCCTGAGGAGACCCAGCGATTTTCCGCGCGAACCGGGGATATGACCAAGGGCAAACCGCTGGTGGTGCTGATCAACGGCGGTTCGGCTTCCGCTTCCGAGATCGTCGCCGGCGCGCTGCACGATCACAAGCGCGCGACCCTGATCGGGACCCGCTCGTTCGGCAAGGGCTCGGTGCAGACGATCATTCCGCTCGGCACCGGCAACGGCGCATTGGCGCTCACCACGGCGCGCTATTTTACGCCGTCCGGCCACTCGATCCAGGCCAAGGGCATCACGCCCGACATCGAAGTGTTGCAGGACGTGCCCGACGATTTGAAGGCCCGCTCTGAAATCAAGGGCGAGGCCTCGATGCGCGGCCATCTGTCCGCCGAAGGCGGCGAGCAGCCGGAGGCCGGCTCGCAATCCTACGTTCCGCCGGCGGAGAAGGACGACAAGGCGCTGGCTGCGGCTTACAAGCTGCTGCGCGGCGTCACCGTCAATGCCGACGTGCGGCCGTCTCCCAAGGCGGCGGTGCCGAACTAAAACCTCCGCGTCAGCAGGCGGAACCATCGGGGCGGCGCAAGGCCGTCCCGATGGGTTTTGCTTTCAACGCGCCGCTCGGCACGGATCTGGTCGAGAAAATCAAACGGCACCTGGAATTTGCCGGCGCTTTCGTCTGCGGCCGGACTCCGACCGTCGCTCGCGGTACGAGATCAGCAGCGGCCCGATCTCGGCGGCCGGCTTGGCGGGGCTGAACAGGTAGCCCTGCATTTCGGCGCAGCCGAGCGCGCGCAGCAGGTCGCGCTGCTGCTCGGTCTCGACGCCCTCGGCCGTGGTCGTCATGTGGCGTGCCGCGGCGATGTTGACCACGGCCTGGACGATGCAGGACGACCCGCCCGGCTCGGCGATGTCGGTGACGAAGCAGCGGTCGATCTTGATCTTGTCGAACGGAAAACGCTGCAGGTAGCTCAGCGAGGAATAGCCGGTGCCGAAATCGTCCAGCGCTATCCGCACCCCGGTGGCGCGAAGCTGATGCAGGATGGCAAGGGCGGCGTCGTCGTCGCGGATCAGCACCGCCTCGGTGATTTCCAGCTCCAGCCGGCTGGCCGGCAGCCCCGACGCCGCAAGCGCGGCCACCACCTTCAGCGCCAGCGTTCCGCTCTTGAACTGAACCGGCGACACGTTGACCGCGATCCTGATTCCATCGGGCCAGGTCGCGGCCTCCGCGCAGGCCGTCGTCAGCACCCACTCGCCGATCTGGTTGATCAGGCCGGTCTCTTCCGCGACCGGAATGAACTCGGCGGGCGAGATCATGCCGTGTTCGGGATGGCGCCAGCGCAGCAGCGCCTCGCAGCCGGTGACCGTGTTGTCCTTCAGACTGACGCAGGGCTGATAGTAGACCTCCAGCCCGCCGTCGGTGATGGCCTGGCGCAGATCCATTTCCAGCATGCGGCGGGCCTTGACCTCGGCGTCCATGCTCGGCTCGAAGAACCGGTAGGTCCGCCGTCCGGCGGATTTGGCGGCGTACATCGCCAGGTCGGCGTTCTTGAGGATCTGATCGAGGTCGGCGCCGTGCTGCGGCGCCAGCGCGATGCCGACGCTGGCATCGGCGCTCAACTGATGCCCGAAACATTGATAGGGCTTGCGGATCGCCTCGAACACCCGGGTCACCAGTTCGGTGACGTCGGCCGAAGTCCCGACCGCGGTCCGGACGATGGCGAATTCATCGCCTCCCAGCCGGGCGACGAAGCCCTCGCCGCCGACGCAGCGGCCGAGGCTTGCCGCCACCGATTTCAGGAGTTGATCGCCGATCAGGTGTCCGAGCGTGTCGTTGACGCTCTTGAATTCGTCGATGTCGATATAGAGCACGGCCAGCTGCGCGCCGTCGGCAAGCTGCGCCAGCTCGGTCTTGAGACGCTCGTGGAACAGCGCCCGGTTCGGCAGGTCGGTCAGCGCGTCGTAATGCGCCAGATGCGTGATGCGTTCCTCGGCGCGCCGGCGCTCGGTGATGTCCTCCAGCGTCGCCACCCAGCCGCCATGCGGCAGAGGACGGTAAAGCACCTGGATCGAACCGCCGTTGGCGCCATCCAGGATGGTTTGGTACAGCTTTCCTTCCGCCATTTTCTGAATCAGCGTCGAGCAATATTCTTCCACGTTGCCCTTGAAGTTGCCGATATCCCTGCGGTGCTCGAGCAATTCACGAATCGTGCAGCCCGGCTTCACCACGTCGGTGGATACCCCGAACATCTCGACATAACGCTGGTTGCAGACCACCAGCCGCTGCGATGCATCGAACAGCAGCAGGCCCTGTGTCATGTTGTTGATCGCGGTATCGAGGCGCTGCTTTTCCAGCTGGTGCTGCTGCGACAGCTTGCGAACCACCAGAAACAGCACGGCGGCGATCAGCAGCACGGAGAGGCCGGCTGCGGCGATCAGAAATACGATCTGGTTGCGCCAGTCGGCCAGCGCTGTCGCTTCGGTCTCGGTGGCGATGATCGATATTGGAAACTCGGTCAGCGCGCGGGCCGATGCCAGCCGGTCGCGGCCGTCGATCGAGCTGGTCATGCGTATCGTGCCATGGCCCGCGTTCGCTAAAACCTGTCGATGCACCGGAGCGTTGCTGAAATTCTGTCCGATCATCAATTCGATGTGCGGATAGCGCGCCAGCAGCGTCCCGTTACGGTGGTACATCGTGATCGCCGCGTCCTCGCCCAGCGCCACCGAGGCAAAGAATTTTTCGAAGCTGGCGGGCGTGATGGCGCGGGTGACGAGCCCGAGAAACTCGCCTTCGGGCCCGCTGACCCGATAGGAGATGACGGTCGCCCAGCCTCCATTGAAGCGGCCCTGTACCAGTTCGATCAAGACCGGCCTTGCCGAAGATCCCGATTTGAAGGCCTTGAAGTAGCCCCGATCCGCGATGTCGACCCGCGGAGGCGGCCACGACTCCGACGAATTGATCAGCACTCCGTCCGAATCGAAGACGTTGAGGCCCGCCACGTCGGAATGGCCGCTGATCTTGGCTCGCAAGGCCTCATGCATTTCGAGGGTCGACATCCGAGCTTTGAAAACCGCCGGCGAGCCAATTCCGTCGGACTGAACCTGCGTGGCAAGTTCCCTTTGAACGGTGATGAAATCGTCGAGCTGCTGGTCGAAGTGACGGGCGAGCAACAATACGGTGTTTTCCAGCTCGCGCTCGGCACTGTGCAGCGCGCGCTCGCGGAAAACTTCGACCATCATCGCCGTGGCGATCAGGATGCCGGCGATCAACACCACGCCGCTGAGGATAAGCCAGCGGATGGCATTGCCGCGGGCCGAAGCTTCGATGTTGAACGAGACGCTAGCGTTTGCCGTCATTGTCTGATCGCTGCCGAGGCTGCTGTCCGAGCGGTTTCTATGCCCGAGCCGCAGGATAGCTAGCGCAGCGAGATGGAAGTGACGTTATCAATCTGGGTTAACCTGGACTTAATCGGCGCGAGGTCTCGAAGGACTCGAGAAGGCCCGGGTTGCGGGACCTGAGGCCGATCTCCGGGATTTCGCCCAATCGTTCGACCTCACGCGCTTCACGCGGCGCGCGTGCAGCATCTGCAAGGCGCTGCGTGGCGCGCGGCGATGCCCTGGCCGCATTGCAGACGTGGTGGCGGAACTGCATCGAGGGTTCCAGGACCGGAACCCTCGCTCGATGGAAATGTTTGCCGCCGAAAAATGCGACCGGATGTTCTTCGATCGCCTGAAGCCGCGACGCGGCTCGTGCCTGTCGACGCTGTGCGGGAACCGGGCCAAGACCCGACTTATCGAGAGCGCGATCGCGACCGCGGGCTGACTGCAGGGCGGCATTGTTTGCCGGGTGCAAGCCTGCGATCCGGGAATCGGATTCCCAGCGGCAGTCGCTCAATCCGGCCTTAACCATCTAACCGTTTGACGCTGCGCGCTGCGGCACTGGCATGTAAATTGCGACGTCGGCGGTTACGACAGCAGCGGAACTGAGGAAGCCACAACGATGATAAAGATGCTGAAGGAATTTCTCGCCGACGAATCCGGCGCAACGGCGATCGAATACGGCCTGATCGCGGCCGGCATTTCGCTGGCGATCATCTCGATCGTGAACGGACTCGGCTCGAAACTAAATACCAAGTTTACCGCGATCAATAATTCGCTGCAGTAGCCGAAGCCTTCACGCGCGGCGGTCGCAACCCGGCGCGCGGCCTCGGCGAGTTCGCGCTAGGCGCGGTAGTGTCCGGACTTGCCGCCTTTTTTTTCGACGAGATGAATGCCTTCGATGCGGACGCCGCGCTCCACGGCCTTGATCATGTCGTAGATCGTCAGACACGCCACCGATACCGCGGTCAGCGCTTCCATCTCGACGCCGGTCGGACCGCTGACCTTGACGGCGGCGCGGACGACGCAGCCGGGCAGGCTTGAATCGGGCGTGATGTCGACGGTGACCTTCGCCAGCGCCAGCGGATGGCATAGCGGGATCAGTTCCGAGGTGCGCTTGGCCGCCATGATGCCGGCGACGCGCGCCGTGCCCAGCACGTCGCCCTTCTTGGCATTGCCGCTGACGATCAATTCAAGGGTCGCCTTGCGCATGACGACGCGACCTTCCGCCACCGCGATGCGTTCGGTGGCGGGCTTGGCGGAGACATCCACCATCCGCGCTTCGCCGCGGGCGTCGATATGGGTGAGGGCAGGGACGTTGCTTGCGCGTTTTGCTTTCTCGCCGGCCATTTTCTGCGTCTCACCCTCGTCCGGATCGGGTAGGCCGGAGGATTCGTCGGCACGAACTTGCAAGGGGCCGCTGCCGTCGTGCCGATTCATCGTCTTGTTCCCGAGGCGTCGGCGGCGTCCTCGCGCGCGAGCAGGGCGCGGGTCGCCGCCGCCACGTCCGCCTGCCGCATCAGGCTCTCGCCGACCAGGAACGTCGACATGCCCAGCCGCGCCAGCCGCGCCAGATCGGCAGCCGCGAAGATGCCGCTTTCACCGACCATCAGCCGGTCGCCGGGGATCAGCGGCGCCAGCGCCTCGCTGGTCGAAAGCGTGGTCTCGAAGGTGCGCAGGTTGCGGTTGTTGATCCCGATCATCGGCGAGCGAAGTTTCAGGGCGCGGTCGAGCTCGGCGCGGTCATGGATTTCGACCAGCACGTCCATGCCATGCGCCAGGGCGGCGTCCTCGATGTCTGCGGCTGCGCCGTCGTCGAGCGCGGCCATGATGATCAGGATGCAGTCCGCGCCATGGGCGCGGGCCTCGACCACCTGATAGGTATCGTAGATGAAATCCTTGCGCAGCACCGGCAATGTGGTCGCCGCGCGGGCCGCCACCATGAAGTCGAGATGGCCCTGAAACGATGGCGTGTCGGTCAGCACCGAGAGGCATGCCGCCCCGCCGGCCTGATAAGCCCTGGCAAGCGCCGGCGGATCGAAATCGGCGCGGATCAGGCCTTTGGACGGCGAGGCCTTCTTGACCTCGGCGATCAGCGCATATTCGCCGCGGGCAAGCTTGTGGCGGATCGCGTCGACAAAACCGCGCGGCGCCGGCGCGGTCTTGGCCAGCGCCAGGAGGCCTGCGAGCGGATGGGCGCGCTTGGCCGCGGCGATCTCGTCGCGCTTGTAGGCCTCGATCTTGGTCAGGATGTCGGACATCGCGGGGGCTCCTGGGCTCAGTCGTTGGAGACCGCGATCAGATGTTTCAGCCGCGCCGCCGCCGCGCCGCTGTCGAGCGATTGACGCGCCAGATCCACGCCTTCCCTGAGGTTGCCGGCGCGGCCGGCCACGATCAGCGCCGCCGCCGCGTTCAGCAGCGCGACATCGCGAAAGGCGCCCGGCCTGCCGTCGAGCACGCCCTGCAAACCGACCGCATTGGCGGCGGCATCGCCGCCCTTCAGCGCCTCGGCGCCGACCCGGGTCAGGCCGGCCTGCTCCGGCGTCACCTCGAAGCTGCGGATCTCGCCGTTCTCGAGCGCTGCGACAAAGGTCGGGCCGGTCAGGGTGATTTCGTCGAGGCCGTCGGAGCCGTGCACCACCCAGACCGACTCGGCGCCGAGATTCTTGAGCACCTGTGCCAGCGGCTGGACCCATTGCCGGGAAAATACCCCGACCATCTGCCGCTTGACGCCGGCCGGGTTGGACAATGGCCCGAGCAGATTGAAGATGGTGCGGGTCGCGAGCTCGACCCGGGTAGGGCCGACATTCTTCATCGCCGGATGGTGCGATGGCGCGAACATGAAGCCGATTCCGGTCTCGGCGACGCAGCGGCCGACATGTTCGGGCGAGATGTCGATCCTGACCCCAAGCGAGGACAGCACGTCGGCCGCCCCGGAACGCGACGACAGCGCGCGATTGCCGTGCTTGGCGACCGGCACGCCGGCGCCCGCGACAATGAACGAGGCGCAGGTCGACACGTTGACCGAGCCGGAGCCGTCGCCGCCGGTCCCGACCACGTCGACGGCGTCGGCGGGAGCCTGGACCCGCAGCATCTTGGCGCGCATGGCCGACACCGCGCCGGTGATTTCATCGACGGTCTCGCCGCGAACGCGAAGCGCCATCAACAGCCCGCCCATTTGCGAGGGGGTGGCCTCGCCGGACATCATGCTGTCGAAGGCCGATGCCGCCTCGTCGCGCGACAAGGTCGCACCGGTGGCGACCTTTCCGATGATCGATTTGAAGTCGTCCATCACATGCTTTCAGCAAAACGTGAAAAACCGGGCCCTCGTTGCCGATCGCGCCCGGTTATTGGCTATTGGCGCCCGTGACCTGCGCGAAGGCGCTTTCGTTGATGGTGGTGCCGATATCGGATTCGAGCTTGGTGACGTATTCGGCGATCTGTTCATCGGTCAGCCCGCGCTGCAGGGTCTGCGTCACTTTCTTCATCTCCTCCGAGCCGAGGTCGAGCGGCGGCACGGTGACGTCGGTGACGCGGAACACCACCCAGTCGCCGGCGCCGGCGGCCTGTCCTGCGCCATCCTTGGCGGTACGGAACGCCGCCGCGATCACGCCGGCGGGAACGCCGGGCACGACGGCATCGCGCTTGAAGGCCGAGGCGGTCTCGACCTTCAATCCAGCCGCCGCGGCCTCATCGGCGAGCTTGCCGCCCTGATCGAGCTTTTGAACCATCTCGGTTGCCTTGGTGCGCAGCCGGCTGGCGATCTGGTCTTCGCGCCAGCGCGCTTCGACCTGGTCCTTGACCTCGTCGAGGCTGCGCTCGCGCGACGGCGTGATGCCGAGAACGTCGTACCAGACGTACCCGCCGTTGAACGGGATCGGATCGTTGTCGACGCCCACATCGCTGTTGAAGGCTTGTGAGACCACATCGAGACCGCGGGGAATGTTGCTCGCCAACTGGCCGTCGGGCAGGCGGCCGGAGCGATCGACGGCGTCGATGGTGACGGCGGTAAGCCCCAATTTCTGCGCGGCCTCGATGACGCTGGCGCCGCCGCCGCGCTGGTCTTCCATCTTGTCGCGCAGATCGGCGACCGCGGTGCGCGCCCGATCGGTTGCAATTTCCTTCTTCAGACTGGCGGCGACGCTGGCAAAATCGGGCGCGACCCCGGGTTCGATCTTGCCGATCTTGACCAGGGCGACGCCGAACTTGCCCCGCACCGGCTGGCTCACCTCGCCGGACGGCAGCGCGAAGGCCGCATCCGCGATGGCCGGATCGATGATCTCGGATTTCGTGATCAGGCCGAGGTCGACGTCGGTCGGACTGAGCCCGCGCTCCTTGGCGATATCGTCGAACGAGGTTCCGGACGCGATGCGATTGCGCGCCGCGAGGGCTTCTTCCTCGCTCGGAAACACGATTTGCGACACTTCGCGCTTTTCCGGCGTTCCCAGCCTGTCGCGGCGCTGCTCGAACAGCTTCCTGGCGTCCTCGTCGGAAACCTCCGACCACTTGCCGATGTCTTCCGGGGTGATCGCGACAAAGGCCAGTTTGCGATATTCGGGCGCGCGGAACTGGGTCTTGTGATCGTCGAAATAGCCGGCCAGCGCCTCCGGCGACGGCGGATCGATGGTGCCGGCCTGGGCGGCGTCGAGTTTGACGTATTCGATCGAGCGCTGCTCGTTCTGGAAACGGCTGAGCGCCTCGATCATGAGTTTCGGCGGCTCGAGCCCTGCCGAGACGGTGCCCGCGATCTGGCGCCGCAGCGAAACCTGCCGCTGTTCGGCGACATAACGTGCTTCGCTGTAGCCGAACTGCCGGATCATGGCCTCGAACCGCGCCGGATCGAAGGCGCCGGAACTCCCCTTGAAGTTCGGATCGCTCAGGATCAGCCGCCGGGTTTCGGCATCGGACTGTCCGAGCCCCAGCCGCCGCGCTTCCTCGTCAAGGGCGGCCTCGGCGATGGCCTGCTGCAGCACCTGGCGGTCGAGGCCGAAGGCGCGCGCCTGATCGGATGTCAGCGGCCGGCCGAACTGGCGGCCGATCTGCTGCAGCCGGTCGGTATAGAGCCGGCGGAATTGTTCGATTGAAATCTCGGTATGGCCGACCTTGGCCAGCGTCGACTGCCCAAACCCCCTGAAGATGTCGGCGATACCCCAGACCCCGAAGCTGATGATCAAGAATCCCATCACCACCGACATAATGGTTTTGCCGAGCCAGTTTGATGAGGCTTTCCGCATTCCTCGAAGCATGGGTCCAACTTGTTTTCAGGAGGGAACCGGGTCGCGCCCAAGGGAATGCGGGTTCGAATTCCGCAAAAGGGCATCACCGGGTTGATAAAGCATCATAAAGTGGCAACCGCTCTCGTCGCAACCTTGGCGAGGGAGGGCCAATTGAAGCTGGTTGATGGCCCCGGCATCGCCAAACCGGCATCTGGAACTGGCGGGCGCGCTCTGCTAGCGCTTGTTGGGCCAAGCCATGCGAGAACCCTGACATGACCGAAGCCATTCGCCCGCTGATTGCCGGCAACTGGAAAATGAACGGCCTCAAGGCCTCCATGGCCGAATTCGAGGCCATGCTGGCGGGGGCGGCTGCTGTCGCGGACCGCGCCGATCTGCTGGTTTGCCCGCCGGCGACGCTGATCGCCGGCTTCGCCGCTACCGCGCGCGGTTCCAGTGCTGCCTCAAAGACGCTCTCGATCGGCGCGCAGGATTGCCACCCCAAGGCTTCGGGCGCCCATACCGGAGATATTTCGGCCGAAATGCTGGCCGATGCCGGCGCCAGCGCGGTCATTGTCGGCCATTCCGAGCGGCGTGCCGATCATGGCGAGAGCGATTTACTGGTTCGGCAGAAGGCGGAAGCGGCCTGGCGCGCGGGCCTGACCGCCATCGTCTGCATCGGCGAAACCCGGGAGCAGCGCGATCACGGGCAGACCCTCGACATCTGCCGCGGACAGCTCAGCCTCTCGCTGCCCGATCAGGCCAAAGCCGGCAATTTGGTGGTGGCCTATGAGCCGGTCTGGGCGATCGGCACCGGCCTGACCCCGACGGTTGCAGATGTCGAACAAATTCATGCGCTTATCCGGCATCATCTGATTGCCCGATTTAACGGGGAGGGCGGCCGGATCCGGATTCTCTATGGCGGCTCGGTAAAGCCTGCCAACGCCGCCGAATTGATGGCGGTCGCCAACGTCAATGGCGCGCTGGTCGGCGGCGCGAGCCTCAAAGCGGCCGACTTTCTTGCGATTGCGGCGGGCTGTCCCTAACTAGCGGGAATGGCGGATCGGCGACCGCGCCAAAGCCCGTTCGGGGGTGACAATGCCCGGTCCGATCGTGTAACACCGCGCGAATTCAAACCCCGCAAGCCGCCGTGCAGCCGGACCCCGGCTTTTGGGCTTGTGACGGAAGGTAGAGATGCAGACTGTCATTATCGTCGTCCACCTCATGATTGTTGCGACGCTGATCGCAACTGTGCTGTTGCAGAAGTCCGAAGGCGGTGGTCTCGGCGTCGGCGGCGGCGCCGGCTTCATGTCGAGCCGCGGCACCGCCAACCTTTTGACCCGCACCACGGCCGTGCTCGCGGTCGGCTTCTTCATGACCAGCCTGCTGTTGTCGTGGCTTGCGAGCTATAACCGCGCGCCGAGTTCGATCATCGGCAGTCCGGCGACGCAGTCGCAGCCGGGAGGGGCAACGCCGATCGCCCCGCCGACCAGCGGCGGCCTGCTGGATTCGCTGAAGAAGTCCGACGAACAGCAGCAGACTCCGCCCGCGCCATCGGCTCCGCAGGCGCCGCGTTCGCAATAAAGCAGGGTGGCCATGCAGCAGGCCATCTGGCTTTCTGCATGAGCAATTCCCATCAATTCTTTGATAATATTCTTGATTCAGCGTCACCCACAGCCCGGCGGAATGTTAGTTGGGGCAAGCGATTCGTTTTGGCGAATCGCGCAGGTGGCCTTAAAGGTTGGGTCCCATGGCGCGGTACATATTCATCACCGGCGGCGTGGTTTCCTCGCTCGGCAAAGGTCTGGCTTCAGCGGCGCTCGGCGCCCTGCTGCAGTCGCGCGGCTACACGGTCCGGCTGCGCAAGCTTGATCCCTATCTCAACCTCGATCCCGGAACCATGTCGCCGTACCAGCACGGCGAAGTGTTCGTAACCGACGACGGCGCGGAGACCGATCTCGACCTCGGCCATTACGAGCGCTTCACCGGCCGTCCCGCCACCAAGGCCGACAACATCACCACCGGGCGCATCTACCAGGACATTCTCACCAAGGAGCGGCGCGGCGACTATCTCGGCGCCACCATCCAGGTGATCCCGCATGTCACCAACGCCATCAAGGATTTCATCCTCGACAGCAACGACGATTTCGACTTCGTGCTGTGCGAGATCGGCGGCACCGTCGGCGACATCGAGGGGCTGCCGTTCTTCGAGGCGATCCGCCAGATCAAGAACGATCTGCCGCGCGACCACGCCATCTACATTCACCTGACCCTGCTGCCGTTTATCCCCAGCGCCGGCGAACTCAAGACCAAGCCGACCCAGCATTCGGTCAAGGAACTGCGCTCGATCGGCATTCAGCCGGATATCCTTTTGTGCCGCACCGACCGTCCGATTCCGAAGGAGGAGCGGCGCAAGCTCGGGCTGTTCTGCAATGTGCGGGAAAGTGCCGTGATCGAGGCACGCGACGTCGACAACATCTATGCCGTGCCCGAAGCCTATCATGCCGCCGGCCTCGACGACGAGGTGCTGGCGGCGTTCGGCATCGAGCCGCGGATTCCGCCGGCGTTGCAGAGCTGGCACGTCATCAACGAGCGGGTGCGCAATCCCGAGGGCGCCGTCACCATCGCCATCGTCGGCAAATATACCGGGATGAAGGATGCCTACAAATCGCTGATCGAGGCCCTGTCGCACGGCGGCATCGCCAACAAGGTGAAGGTCAATCTCGACTGGATCGAGAGCGAGGTGTTCGAGAACGAGGATCCGGCGCCGTTTCTCGAGCACGTCAACGGCATCCTGGTGCCCGGCGGCTTCGGCCAGCGCGGCGCCGAGGGCAAGATCCGCGCGGCGCAGTTCGCGCGCGAGCGCGACGTGCCCTATTTCGGCATCTGCTTCGGCATGCAGATGGCGGTGATCGAGGCCGCGCGCAACCTGGTCGGCATCGAGCAGGCCAATTCGACCGAGTTCGGACCGACCTCCGAGCCGCTGGTCGGGCTGATGACGGAATGGCTGCGCGGCAACGAACTCGAGAAGCGGTCAAAGGCCGGCGATCTCGGCGGCACCATGCGGCTCGGGGCCTATCCCGCGGTGCTCAAGCGCGGCAGCCGGGTGTCGGAGGTCTATGGCGGGGCCACCGAGATTTCCGAGCGGCACCGCCACCGCTACGAGGTCAACACCGCCTACAAGGACCGGCTCGAACAGCACGGCCTGCGATTTTCCGGGCTGTCGCCCGACGGCGTGCTGCCGGAGATCGTGGAGTACGAAGACCATCCCTGGTTCATCGGGGTGCAATTCCATCCCGAACTGAAATCGCGTCCGTTCGAACCGCATCCCTTGTTCGCGTCGTTCATCCAGGCCGCGGTGGTGCAGTCAAGGCTGGTGTAGCAGGCCAGCACGATCAGCCGGCTTTCCTGGCGATCTTGCGCAGCGCGTCGTCGATGCGCGACTGCCAGCCGGGGCCCTTGGCTTTGAAATGCGCAATCACCTCGGGGCTTAGCCGGATCGACACCGCAACCTTCGTTGGTTCTTTCTGCGGCCCACGCCGCGCAACGTGCGCTGAAATCTCCGGCGTGAGATCCTTTGCCTTTGTGCCAGGCTCGAAGCGCGTGGCCTTGGCGAAGTCTGCCTTCGTCCATTCGGGATTATCGTCATCGAACACGGGTTCTTTGGCTTTACGGGGCATAACGTTTCATTTCCCTGGCGTGCGCGCGCCGAAGACTAATTGGGCGATATCGTCCGTCGCGGACAGTAAAAACCAGACAATGCGCGACGCCTTCGATATGCCCGTACGCGCGAAATCGAGGCTCGCCGTAATTGAAACGATCGTCTGCAATCATTGCTCGAGATCGATCCAGCGCGCGAGCGACACGCCATGCTTCGACAGATTGATCGCTTCCCTGGCCGGGTCGAGATCAGCCGTTTATTGTATATACAATCTGTTGACAGGCCAGTCAAGCCGGACACGGGTGGCATGTGAGGATCGCCTCAAGACAGCGTTCCGGACAGCCGCTATAACCGCCGCGCAAGAACATGGAGGAAGCCTATGATCTACGAGACCCGCGTCTATCGCTGCCTGCCGGGCCGGTTGCCGGCGCTGTTGCAGCGCTTCGAGACCATCACGCTGAAACTGTGGGAAAAGCACGGCATCCGGCAGGCCGGATTCTTCACCACGCTGGTCGGCGAATCCAATCAGGAGCTGACGTATCTCCTGGCATGGGAATCGCTGGCCGAGCGCGACCGGAAATGGACCGCTTTCCAGACCGACCCGGACTGGATCGCGGCGCGCGCGAAAACCGAGGCGGACGGCCAGATCGTCGGCAACATCGTCAATCAGTTGTTGGTGCCGACTGCGTTCTCGGCGGTGAAGTGACCGCGATTTTCGCCAAAACCGGTACCCATTTTTGCGTACTACGCGCGCGAGGGTCGATACCCTCCACGCCGCCCGGCATGGTCGGGCGGGAAATAAGGATAATACCTTGAACGCCAATCTTTCAGCGGCGCCGGTTGTGTCGGCCGGATCGGTCAAATTCGGCAACGACCTGCCGATGTCCGTCATCGCCGGCCCATGCCAGCTCGAGAGCCGGGCGCATGCGCTCGAAGTGGCGTCGGCGCTGAAGGAGATCGCGGCGCGGCTCGGAATCGGGATCGTCTACAAGACCTCGTTCGACAAGGCCAACCGCACCAGCGGTTCGGCCGCGCGCGGCATCGGGCTCAAGCAGGCGCTGCCGATCTTTGCCGAAATTCGCGCCTCGGGCTTGCCCGTGCTCACCGATGTCCACGAGGCCGCGCAATGCGCCGAGGTGGCGGAGGCGGTGGACGTGCTGCAGATCCCGGCCTTCCTGTGCCGGCAGACCGACCTGTTGCTGGCGGCGGCGGCGACCGGCAAGGTCGTCAATGTCAAGAAGGGGCAGTTCCTGGCGCCGTGGGACATGGCCAATGTCGTGGCCAAGATCACCGGCGCCGGCAACCGCCAGGTGCTGGTCACCGAGCGCGGCGTCTCGTTCGGCTACAACACCCTGGTCTCGGACATGCGCGCGCTGCCGATCCTGGCGCGGACGACGGGAGCGCCGGTGATCTTCGATGCCACCCATTCGGTGCAGCAGCCGGGCGGCAAGGGCGCCTCGTCCGGCGGCGAGCGCGAATTCGTCGCGGTGCTGGCGCGCGCCGCGGTCGCAGTCGGGGTCGCCGGCGTGTTCATCGAAACCCATCCCGATCCGGACCACGCGCCGTCGGACGGCCCCAACATGGTGCCGCTGCACGAATTCGAGGGCCTGCTGCGTTCCCTGATGGCGTTCGACGCGCTCGCCAAAAACCCGGCGCCTTGATGGCGTGGAGCTGGCAAGCGGCGGCGCCGGGCTGAGCGTGCCGCCAATCCTGAACATCATCGCGCTGGCGACGTTCGCGGCAAGCCTGTCGGCGCGGGCGCTCGATCCGGTGCTGCCGCATATCGCCGGCGATTTCGGCGTCAGCATTGCCAGGGCGGCAGGTTTTGCCTCGGTGTTCGCGTTCACCTTCGCCATCATCCAGCCGGTGCTGGGCGCGGCGGCCGATCTGTTCGGCAAGGCGCGCCTCGCGGTCGCATGCCTGGTGGTGCTCGGCCTTGCCAATATTCTCGGCGCGCTGTCGTCGTCGTTTTCGCTGCTGTTCGCCAGCCGGATTCTGGCCGGGATCGGCGCCGGCGGGGTGTTTCCGATCGCACTCAGCCTGACCAGCGATCTGGTGGGACCGGACAAGCGCCAGGTCGCGATCGGCCGCACCCTGGCGGGCTCGATGACCGGCAACCTGCTCGGGGCCTCGCTGTCGGGGCTGATCGGCGATCTCCTCGGCTGGCGCGGCGTGCTGGCCGTGCTCGGCTCGCTTGCGGTCGTGGCCTCGCTGGCTGTCGCGATCGGCTTTCGCGGCGGCGCCCTGGCGCGGGCGCCGGCCAAGGTCGACCTGTCCGTGCTCAGGCACGGCTATCGCACTATCTTTGCCAACCCGAACGCCAGGGTCTGCTACACGGCTGTCTTCATCGAAGGCTGCTGCGTGCTCGGGCTGTTTCCCTACGTCGCCTCTTTCCTGTTCGAACAGGGCGTCACCAGCCTTTCCGTCAGCGGCCTGGTGATCGCCGGCTTCGCGGTCGGCGGACTGTTCTACACCATGAGCGTGTCGCGCCTGCTGCCCCGGCTCGGCGTCAACGCCATGATGATTTCGGGGGCCGTGCTGATGGGCCTGCAACTCGCCATCATCGCCCTGGGCCCGCGCTGGCCGCTGCAGGCCGGCAGCTTCATCCTGATGGGGTGGGGTTTCTACATGCTGCACGGCTCGCTGCAGGTATTTGCCAGCGAACTCTCGGAGGAAGCGCGCGCCACCGCGCTGTCGCTGCACTCGTTCTTCTTTTTCATGGGCCAGACCGTGGGCCCGATCGCCTATGGTTTCGGCATCCTCAATGTCGGAAAGATTCCGGCGCTGCTGGCGAGCGCGGTGGTGATTGTCGGGCTCGGCCTCGCCTGTGCGCGGCTGCTGCGGCAGACGCGGCCGGCGGATGGCGCTGCGACGTAAGGCGTTCCGGCTCGCGGCCTCGTTCAGCCCCGGCCGCGATAGGGCGCGACGCCCTGGTCGGGGATCCACATCCCCTTCGGCAGCCTGCCGGTCTGCCAGAACACGTCGATCGGAATGCCGCCGCGCGGATACCAGTAGCCGCCGATGCGCAGCCATCTAGGTTTGATCTCGGCGGCGATCCGCTTGCCGATCGCCACCGTGCAGTCCTCGTGGAATGCGCCGTGGTTGCGGAAGCTGGCGACATAAAGCTTCAGCGATTTCGACTCCAGAAGCCACGCGCCGGGGACATAGTCGATCATGAGGTGGGCAAAATCCGGCTGCCCGGTGACCGGGCAGAGCGAGGTGAATTCCGGCGCCGTGAAGCGCACCACATAATTGGTATCCCGCTGCGGGTTGGGTACGCGGTCGAGCTGCGCCTGCTCGGGACTGGTAGGCCACGGCACCGCCCGTCCGAGCTGCAGCTGGGTCGATTTTGAGGATTTGCGGGGCGTTTTCGACATCACTTTGTCTCCGTTGCCGCGGTATTAGACAATTCAACCGCCAGCGTCACGCGCCGGAGCGGCCTTTTCCGCCCCAAGCCGTTGCTGTAGAAGCAGCGCCGAGCGTTTCCATCCCGGCATTTTCCGAAAGAGGCACCCATGACCGCCATCGTCGACATCATCGGCCGCGAAATTCTCGACAGCCGCGGCAATCCCACGGTGGAGGTCGATGTGGTGCTGGAGGACGGCTCGATCGGCCGCGCCGCGGTGCCGTCGGGCGCCTCCACCGGGGCGCACGAGGCGGTCGAATTGCGCGACGGCGACAAGTCGCGCTATCTCGGCAAGGGCGTGCTCAAGGCGGTCGAGGCCGTCAACGGCGAAATCTTCGAAGCCCTCAATGACATGGCTGCCGAAGAGCAGATCCAGATCGACCAGATCATGATCGATCTGGACGGCACGCCGAACAAGAGCCGGCTCGGCGCCAACGCCATCCTCGGCGTCTCGCTGGCGGTCGCCAAGGCCGCCGCGGAATCCTTCGACATGCCGCTGTACCGCTATGTCGGCGGCACCTCGGCGCGGACGCTGCCGGTGCCGATGATGAACATCATCAATGGCGGCGTGCACGCCGACAACCCGATCGACTTCCAGGAATTCATGATCATGCCGGTCGGCGCCGCCAGTTTTTCCGAGGCGCTGCGCTGCGGCTCGGAAATCTTCCATACCTTGCGGGCCGAACTGAAAAAGGCCGGCCACAACACCAATGTCGGCGACGAAGGCGGTTTTGCGCCCAACCTGCCGTCGGCGGACGCCGCGCTCGAATTCATCATGGCCGCGATCGGCAAGGCCGGCTACAAGGCCGGCGGCGACGTCATGCTGGCGCTCGATCCCGCCGCCAGCGAGTTCTTCAAGGACGGCAAGTACGTCTACACCGCGGAGGGCAAAAGCCTGAGCCCGTCGGAGCAGGCGAGATATCTCGCCGATCTGGCATCGCGCTATCCGATCGTCTCGATCGAGGACGGCATGGCGGAAGACGACATGGACGGCTGGAAGGAACTGACCGATCTGATCGGAAACAAGTGCCAGCTGGTCGGCGACGATCTGTTCGTCACCAACGTAACGCGGCTCGCCGACGGCATCAAACACGGCCGCGCCAATTCCATTCTGATCAAGGTCAATCAGATCGGCACCCTGACCGAAACTCTCAGCGCCATCGAGATGGCCTACAAGGCCGGCTACACCGCCGTGATGTCGCACCGCTCCGGCGAGACCGAGGATTCCACCATCGCCGATCTCGCGGTCGCCACCAATTGCGGCCAGATCAAAACCGGATCGCTGGCGCGCGCCGACCGTACCGCCAAATACAACCAGCTGCTGCGCATCGAGCAGGAGCTGGGCAGCCAGGCGAAATTCGCGGGCAGGGCGGCGCTGAAGGCGCTGCGGTGAAGCGGTCGCAGTCGATCGCTGCGGTTCAACGGTGTCATTGGGGAATTAAAGCACGATGACGCAACCGATGCTGTTCACCCCGCTCCAGATCCGCAGCGTGCGCCTCAAGAACCGGGTCGTGGTGGCGCCGATGCATCAATATTCGGCGGTCGAGGGTTTTGCCACCGATTGGCACCTCGTCAACGCCGGCAAATATGCCCAGGGCGGCGCCGGGCTGGTCATCATGGAATCGACCAAGGTGGCGCGCAATGGTTGCGGCACGGTCGGCGATACCGGGCTATGGAACGACGGGTTCATTCCCGGCCTGGCGCGCTGCGCGGCCTTCATCCGGCAGCACGGCGCGGTCGCCGGCATCCAGCTCGGTCATTCCGGCCGCAAGGCGCGACTGGCGCGCCCCTGGGAGGGCGGCAAGCCGCTGCATGGCGACGAGCCCGGAATCTTCGACTGGGACGGCTGGGAACTGGTGGCGCCGAGTGCCGTGCCCCACACCGAGCAATCGCCGGTGCCGCGGGCGCTGTCGCATAACGAGGTGCGCGACCTCGCCGCCAAATGGGGTGAGGCGGCGGCGCGCGCCGACAAGGCCGGCTTCGAGGTGGTCGAGATCCACGCGGCCCACGGCTATCTGATCCACCAGTTCCTGTCGCCGCTCGCCAATGTCAGGACCGACCGGTATGGCGGCTCGGAGCTCAACCGCATGCGGTTCGCGATCGAGGTCGCCGAAGCCGTGCGCGCGGTGTGGCCGGCGGACAAACCGCTGTTCATGCGGCTGTCCTGCGAGGACGACGCCGGCTGGGACCCCGACCAGAGCGTGCGGCTGGCGCGGCTGCTCAAGGCGCAGGGCGTCGATGTGATCGACTGCTCCTCCGGCGGCACGCTGACCTATTCGCCGATGGACAGCGCGCGCTCCCGGAAATACGGCTACCAGGTGCCCTATGCCGAGCAAATCCGCCGCGAGGCCGATATCATGACCATGGCGGTGGGACACATCGTGCACGCCGACCAGGCCGAGGCGATCCTGCGCGAGGGCCGCGCCGACCTGACCGCGCTCGCCCGCGAGATCATGTATAATCCGAACTGGCCGATGGATGCAGCCCAGAAGCTCGGCGCCGACCCCAACTTCGAGCTGGTGCCGCCGCCGTATTCCTATTGGCTCGGCAAGCGCGCCAAATCCGCCTTCGAGGGCAGGCCATCGACCTGGACCACCGGGCTGACAGACCACCTTGCCGCCAAGCCCTGAGCGCGATCAGATTCAACCAGAGAACGATAGACCGACAAAGGGAGAATTCAACGTGGCTTCAGACACTGACAAGAGCGGGCTGCAACTGCGCTCGCTGATCAAGAGCTCCGGGGAACTCGAACTGTCCCTGGTCCGCGTTCCGACCCCCGAACCCTCCGCCGACGAAATTGTCGTGCGGGTCGAGGCCTCGCCGATCAATCCGTCGGACCTCGGGCTTCTGGTCGGCGCCGCCGACATGACGACCGCCAAGGCGACCGGCTCGAAGGATTCGCCCGTGGTGACGGCGAAGGTGCCGGAAGCCGCCATGAAAGCCATGGCGGGACGGCTCGATGAATCGATGCCGGTCGGCAACGAGGGCGCCGGCGTGGTGGTCAGGACCGGATCGTCGGAAGCGGCGAGGGCGCTGATGGGCAAGACCGTCGCCATGATCGGCGGCGCCATGTACGCGCAATACCGCTGCCTGAAGGCGGCGGATGTCCTGGTGCTGCCGGCGGGGACTACCGCGGCCGAGGGCGCCTCGTGCTTTGTCAATCCGCTGACCGCGCTCGGCATGGTCGAGACCATGCGGCGCGAGGGCCACAAGGCCCTGGTGCATACCGCGGCGGCGTCCAACCTCGGTCAGATGCTCAACAAGATCTGCCTCAAGGATGGCATCGGCCTCGTCAATATCGTCCGCAGTCCGCAGCAGGTCGAGATCCTGCGCAAGGTCGGGGCGAAGCATGTGCTGGATTCCAGCGCGCCCTCGTTCATGGACGACCTGACCAATGCGCTGGTGGAAACCGGCGCAACCCTGGCGTTCGATGCGATCGGCGGCGGCAAGCTCGCCGGCCAGATCCTGACCTGCATGGAAATCGCCGTCAACAAGACCGCCAAGGTCTACAGCCGCTACGGTTCGAATGTGCACAAGCAGGTCTACATCTATGGCAGCCTCGATCCCCGGCCGGTCGAGCTGAACCGCGCCTTCGGGATGGCATGGGGGGTCGGCGGCTGGCTGCTGTTTCCTTTCCTGCAAAAGATCGGCGCCGCCGACGGCGCAAGACTGCGCCAGCGCGTCGTCGACGAGCTCAAGACGACCTTTGCCAGCCATTACACCCAGGTGGTGTCGTTGCAGGAGGCGCTGCAGCTGCCCCACATCGCCGTCTACGGCAAGCGGGCCACCGGCGAAAAATACCTGATCAATCCCAACAAGGCCGGCTGACCCCGCGGGACGCGCGCGTGAGCCGATGACGACGGGGCTTGTGTTTCGCCCGCGACAGGATGAAATTCGCGGTCAACACAGGCCCGGAACAAGCCAGATCATCAGGGAGAATTCGCCATGACCGACCTCAGTCGCCGCCATCTTCTCGCCGGCACCGCCGCCGCCGGTGCCGCGAGCCTGCTCACCTCGTTCGGAGTGACCGCCGCGCGCGCCGCGGTGCCGCCGGCCGGAGCGCAGGCGCCCGGCTTCTACCGCTACAAGGTCGGCGCCTACGAATGCACCTCGATCAATGACGGCGCGCGCTCGTTTCCGCTGCCCGACAGCTTCGTGCGCAACGTCCCCAAGGCCGAGGCACTGGCCGCCGCCGAAGCCGCCTACATGCCGCCGGGCATGGTGACGGTGCCGTTCAACCCGCAGCTGATCAATACCGGCAGCAAGCTGATCCTGATCGACACCGGCAATGGCGTGGCCAATTTCGAGCCTACCAAGGGCGCGGTAGGCCGTACCCTGCAAAATCTTGCCGCCGCCGGCGTCGATCCCAAAAGCATCGACATCGTGCTGCTGTCACATCTGCATCCCGACCATACCAACGGGATCCGCGCCGCCGACGGTTCGATGGCGTTCCCGAACGCCGAGATCATGGTTCCGGCGGTGGACTGGGCGTTCTGGACCAGCGACGACAATGCCGCCAAGGCGCAGTCCAGCGAGATGATGAAGAATTATTTCGCCAATGTGAAAAAGACCTTCGCCGGCATCGAATCCAAGGTAACGAAATACGACTGGGGCAAGGAAGTCGCCCCCGGCATCACGTCGATCGAGGCGCCGGGCCACACCCCCGGGCATACCGCCTTCGCGATCGCCTCCGGCAATTCGAGAATTCTGATTCAGTCCGATGTGACGAATATTCCGGAATTCTTCCTGCGCAATCCGGACTGGCATGTGGTCTATGACGTGGACGGGGAACTGGCGCAAAAAACCCGTCACAAATTCTACGACATGGCGTCGGCCGAGAAAGCGACGGTGGTCGGCTTCCACTTCACCTTCCCCTGCATCGGCCATGTCGAAAAGGACGGCGCCAAATACCGCCTGATACCGGTCGCCTGGAATCCCCTGATCTGATCGGCGACGACCAGATCGATTGTTCGCACAGGCCGTCCGCATCGGACGGCACGGCGTATTCCCTGGCGATCGCGGCAGCAGCATCGCCGGGACGCACTTCATGCACTTGCATCTTTCTGGCGGGGTCGCTAGGTTGAACGCCAGCCGTTCCGGCGTCCGCCCGTAAAGGAAATAGTCATGGCCACCCCATATCCGGTCGTCGTCATCGTCGGCAGCCTTCGCAAGGAGAGCTTCACCCTCAGGATCGCCAATACGCTCGCCAGGCTGGCGCCGGACACGGTGAAGCTCGAGGTCGTCACCTTGCACGGCATCTCGTTTTTCAATCAGGACCTCGAAGCCACGCCGCCGGCCGATTGGGTGGCGTTCCGGGAAAAGCTGCAGAAGTCGGCCGGGGTGCTGTTCGTGACGCCCGAATACAATCGTTCGATCCCCGGCGTGCTGAAGAACGCCATCGACGTCGGTTCGCGGCCCTATGGAAAAAGCTCGTTCCTCGGCAAGCCGATCGGCATCATCAGCAATTCGCCGGGGCCGCTCGGCGGCGTCAGCGCGGCGATGAATCTGAAGCAAATCCTGCCCGGCTACAGCGGCACGATCATGCAGCAGCCGGAGATCTATCTGAACGGTATCGGCGACGCTTTCGACGACAAGGGCGAACTGGTCAAGGAATCGCTGCGGCCGGTGCTGAAGCAGTATATCGATGCCTACGCGGCCTTTGTCGCAAAGAACAACATCTAGGCGGCGCACGGCGCCGCGCGGGCCGGCGTTAGGAAGTCGTTAACCGCGGCGTCGCATGCTCCGGGCCATGGTTTCCCGCAGCCAACTCAAATCCCTGCTCACCGGGCTTGCCCTCTATGCGATGGCGGCGGCGATGATCGGCTATTTCGGCGTCAACGCCTATACCGGCAAGTATGGGCTGAATGCGCAGCAGGAGCTCGACCAGGAGATCATCGCGCTGACCTCCGAACTGGCGCGGCTGAAGCAGGAGCGCGCCCAGGGCGAACAGCGGGTCTCGCTGCTGCGATCCGACCGGGTCGATCCCGACCTGCTCGACGAGCGGGCGCGCTATCAGCTCGATTATGTCAATCCGCACGATCTGGTCCGGATGAACGATCCGCACTGATCCTCAAATTACAAAAACCCGCGAAATCGGATGCGAAAATTTCACCGCGTTGCGGTGCGGCATGGCGGAATGTCGGCCGGCTCACGCAATCCTTTCATGGCGGTTTGAGTTGGGATAGAGAGGGCTACCCACTCTCGCATCCGGAATTGTCATGGCCGCACCGAAGAAAAGCGCCGCGCAGGAAACCGCCCAGGATAAGGCTGGAGCCTCTAGTCCGCCCGCCGAATTCACCAGGGACCAGGAGCTCGGCGCGCTGCGCGACATGCTGCTGATCCGGCGTTTCGAGGAAAAGGCCGGCCAGCTCTACGGAATGGGGGCGATCGGCGGCTTCTGCCATCTCTATATCGGCCAGGAAGCCATCGTCGTCGGAATGCAGATGGCCCTGAAAAAGGGCGACCAGGTCATCACCGGATACCGCGACCACGGGCACATGCTGGCCTGCGGCATGGACGCCAAGGGCGTCATGGCCGAGCTGACCGGACGTCACGGCGGTTATTCCAAGGGCAAGGGCGGCTCCATGCACATGTTCAGCAAGGAGAAGAATTTCTTCGGCGGCCACGGCATCGTCGGCGCCCAGGTTTCGCTCGGCACCGGGCTGGCTTTCGCCAATCGCTATCGGGGCAACGACTTTGTCAGTCTGGCCTATTTCGGCGACGGCGCGTCGAATCAGGGCCAAGTCTACGAAAGCTTCAACATGGCGGAGCTGTGGAAGCTGCCGGTCATCTATATCATCGAGAACAACCGCTACGCGATGGGCACGTCGGTGACGCGTTCCTCGGCGCAGACCGATTTTTCCAAGCGCGGCATCTCCTTCAACATTCCCGGCGAGCAGGTCGACGGCATGGATGTCCGCGCGGTGAAGGCCGCGGGCGACAAGGCCGTGCAGTGGTGCCGCGACGGCAAGGGGCCGTATATTCTGGAAATGCAGACCTACCGCTATCGCGGACATTCGATGTCGGATCCGGCGAAATACCGCACCCGCGAGGAAGTCGACAAGGTTCGCCACGATCAGGACCCGATCGAGCAGGTGCGAAACCGGCTCCTGGCGGCGAAGATGAGCGAGCAGGATCTGAAGGCCATCGACGCCGAGGTGCGCGAAATCGTCAATGCCGCAGCCGACTTCGCCCAGCACGACCCCGAGCCCGATGCAGCCGAACTCTATACCGATGTCTATCGCTGAGGCGCAGCCTGAACACGCCCTAGAATGAATTTCCGGAGCCACTATGCCAATTCAAGTGCTGATGCCCGCGCTGTCGCCGACCATGGAAAAGGGCAACCTTTCAAAGTGGCTGAAGAAGGAAGGCGAGGCGATCAAGTCCGGCGACGTCATCGCCGAGATCGAAACCGACAAGGCCACCATGGAGGTCGAGGCCACCGATGAGGGCACCCTCGGCAGGATCCTGATCCCCGAAGGCACCGCCGACGTCGCGGTCAACACCCCGATCGCGACCATCCTTTCCGATGGCGAGAGTGCGGCCGATCTGGGCAAGGCCGGTGCGCCCGCCAAACAGCAAAAAGCCGCCGAGTCGGCGCCGCCCGCCGCCGCGGCAACATCTGCGCCGGCTGAAGCCAAGTCTGCCGAGGTCAAATCCACACCGGAGACCAGACCGGCGGCTCCGTCAGCCCCCAAAGCTGCCGTCGAGCCCGATCCGGAAGTGCCCGACGGCACCGAGATGGTGACCATGACCATCCGCGACGCGCTGCGCGACGCCATGGCCGAGGAAATGCGGCGCGACCCCGACGTCTTCCTGATGGGTGAAGAGGTCGCGGAATATCAGGGCGCCTACAAGGTCAGCCAGGGCCTGCTGCAGGAATTCGGCGCGGGGCGGGTGATCGATACCCCGATCACCGAGCACGGCTTTGCCGGCATCGGCGTCGGCGCGGCGATGGCCGGCCTGAAGCCGATCGTCGAGTTCATGACCTTCAACTTCGCCATGCAGGCGATGGACCAGATCATCAACTCCGCAGCCAAGACGCTTTATATGTCCGGCGGTCAGATGGGCTGCTCGATCGTGTTCCGCGGACCGAACGGCGCCGCCGCCCGGGTCGCCGCCCAGCACAGCCAGGACTATTCGGCCTGGTACTCGCAGATTCCCGGTCTCAAGGTGATCGCGCCGTTTTCGGCAGCCGACTACAAGGGGTTGTTGAAGGCAGCGATCCGCGATCCCAACCCCGTGATCTTCCTCGAAAACGAAATGCTGTACGGCCATTCCGGTCCGGTGCCGAAGCTCGACGATTACGTGATCCCGATCGGCAAGGCGCGGATCGTGCGCGGCGGCGGTCATGTCACCATCGTGTCATGGTCGAACGGCATGTCCTACGCGCTGAAGGCCGCCGACGAACTGGCCAAGGAAGGCATCGAAGCCGAGGTGATCGATCTGCGCACGCTGCGCCCGATGGATACCGACACCATCGTCGCCTCGGTCAAGAAGACCGGCCGCGCCGTCACCGTGGAGGAGGGCTGGCAGCAGAACGGCGTCGGCGCCGAAATAGCCGCCCGGATCATGCAGCATGCCTTCGACTATCTCGATGCCCCGGTGACGCGGGTGTCGGGCAAGGACGTGCCGATGCCTTACGCAGCCAATCTGGAAAAGCTGGCATTGCCCTCGGTGGCCGAGGTGGTCGAAGCCGCCAAGGCCGTTTGCTACAGGTAGGTCATGGCGGGTCCCAGGGAGCAGCCATTGCCGCCGGACGTCATGGGCCGCGATGACGCCACCGAGGTGCTGCGCGCGTTCGTCGTCGATGGCGGACTTTCGATCGCGTTCACCCGCGCCTTCGAGGAGCCCGACATGTGGGGCCTGCTGCTGGTCGACATCGCGCGACATGCCGCGCGGGCCTATGCGCGGGAAACCTCCTGCACCGAGGACGAAGCGCTGGCGCGCATCGTCGACATGTTCGAATCCGAGATCGCCCGGCCGACCGATTTGGGTCAGACCACGCCAAGGTCGCAACAAGGACACTGACCGTGAGCGTCGAACCCTATCATTTTGAATTCATGGCGGAGGCCATTCGCGAAGCGGAGATCTCGATCGCCGAGGGCGGACTGCCGATCGGCGCGGTGCTGACGCGCGACCGCAAGATCATCGCGCGCGGACATAATCGCCGGGTGCAGGAACAGAACGTCATCCTGCATGGCGAGATGTCGTGCCTGCGCAATGCCGGGCTGATGTCGTTTCATGACACCGTGATGTATACGACGCTGTCGCCGTGTTCGATGTGCGCGGGCGCGATCGGACTTTTCAAGCTGTCGCTTCTCGTCATCGGCGAGTCCGTGACGTTTCCCGGCAGCAAGGATATCCTCGCGCAATTCGGAATCCCCTTTATCGACCTTGCCGACCAGCGCTCGATCGACATGATGAAATCATGGCGATCGATTGCCGCCAACGAACGGCTTTGGCAGGGCGATATCGGCAATTGAAGCGGATGTCGGTTTCTTCATCGGGTGTCGACGACACCCAAACGGTCTTTGGTTGGCTTCCCCCGGGATGGAAGGCAATCGGCAAGAAATATCCTGTGAGGTCAGTATGCCCATCAACATTCTGATGCCTGCGCTGTCGCCGACAATGGAGAAGGGCAACCTGGCCAAGTGGCTCAAGAAAGAGGGCGACAAGGTCAAGTCCGGCGACGTGATCGCGGAGATCGAGACCGACAAGGCGACCATGGAAGTCGAGGCGGTCGATGAAGGCACGCTGGCCAGGATCGTGGTGCCGGAGGGCACCCAGGACGTCGCGGTCAACGACGTGATCGCGGTACTCGCCGGCGATGGCGAGGACGTCAAGGCGGCCGGGGCAGGGGCTGGCCCGAAACCCGCAGCTGCAAGCGCTGAAAAAACCACGGCTGCCGCTTCCCCGTCGCCCCGGGGAGATGGAGCTGGCAGTGCCGGCGCAGCGCCCGGCGCCGAGCAAAAGCCTGCTGCGGCGGCGCCGTCTCCTTCACCTCTCCCCGTCGGGGAGAGGTCGCCGCCAACGACGGCGGGTGAGGGGCCTGCGCCGCAAGCCAACGGCCACGCCCGCACATTCTCCTCGCCGCTGGCGCGCCGCCTCGCCAAGGAAGCCGGCATCGAGCTGGCGCGCGTCACCGGCAGCGGTCCGCATGGCCGCATCATCGCAAGGGACGTCGAGCAGGCGAAATCCGGCAAGGGGCTGAAGGCTCCGGCCGCGGCACCCGCCGGCGTGCCGGCGGTCGCGCCGTCGATGTCGGACCAGCAGATCCGCGCGCTGTACGAGGACGGCAGCTACGAGGTGGTTCCGCATGACGGCATGCGCCGCACCATCGCACAGCGGCTGACCGCGTCGGTGCAGACCATACCGCATTTCTATCTGACCATGGACTGCAATATCGGCAAGCTGGTGGAAGCCCGCGAAGAGATCAACGCCGCCGCGCCGAAGGACAAGGACGGCAAGCCCGCCTACAAGCTGTCGGTCAACGATTTCGTCATCAAGGCGCTGGCGCTGGCCCTGCAGCGGATCCCCAACGCCAATGTCAGCTGGACCGAGGGCGGCATGCTGCGGCACAAGCATTCCGACATCGGTGTCGCGGTGGCGATGCCCGGCGGCCTGATCACGCCGATCATCCGCAAGGCCGAGACCAAGCCGGTCTCGGTGATCTCGGCCGAAATGAAGGATTTTGCCGCGCGGGCGCGGGCGCGCAAGCTCAAGCCGGAGGAATACCAGGGCGGCACCACCGCGGTCTCCAATCTCGGCATGTACGGCATCAAGGATTTTACCGCCGTGATCAACCCGCCGCACGCCACCATCCTGGCGGTCGGCGCCGGCGAGGAGCGCGCCATCGTCAAGGGCGGCAAGATCGAGGTGGCGCAGATCATGAGCGTGACGATGTCCTGCGATCACCGCGCCGTCGACGGCGCGCTCGGGGCCGAACTGATCGGCGCCTTCAAGCTGCTGATCGAAAATCCGGTCATGATGGTGGTGTGACGTGCCGGGGACGGGTTTCGTTGCGTCAGGAAAAATCCGCCGACAAACGGGCGGGCGCCCGCGGCATCGCGCACTGTGCGTGGGCCTTTGGCTGCTGCAGCGGTGATAACGGCGATGATGCGATCCGCGGGGGTGTTCGGGCTGGCTTTTATCGCCTCGGCGATCGCCGGCGTGCTGGCCTGTGCGGCGGTATCGCTAGTGCCGGACTGGAGCGCCGGCGGCGGGCACGGCCTCGACGAGGCCGCTCGCGGGCTTTTGACCGCCGCCTATGTGGTGCTTGGTATGCTGCTTTATGGGTTCGCGGCCTGGCGCCGCGATCCGGCGCGGCATCTGAGACGAGCCCTGCATATTCTGCTGCTGGCGCCGTTGCTGGTCGCGGTCCTCGGTGTCGCCGACCATGGCATCCACGGCATCGACTGGCTGCACCAGGTCGTCGGCATGCTGCAGATGGTCGCGCCGCCGTGCATCGTCGCGCTGCTGCAGTGGCTGATCCTGCAACGATATCTGTCGCGGCAGACCGCGCCGGCGGAGCCTGCCTCGATACCGGCGCCGGGTTGGCATTGAATCGCCGCCCGTGCCGCACTACCACTGTCTGAGCTAACCGGAGCCCGCCATGGCCGACAACTCCTTCGACGTCATCATCATCGGCTCCGGCCCCGGCGGCTATGTCGCGGCGATCCGCGCCGCACAGCTCGGCTTCCGCACCGCGATCGTCGAAAAATCCTATCTCGGCGGCATCTGCCTGAACTGGGGCTGCATCCCGACCAAGGCGCTGCTGCGCTCGGCCGAGATCTACCACTACATGCAGCACGCCAAGGATTACGGGCTGTCCGCCGACAATGTCTCGTATGACCCGAAAGCCGTGGTGCAGCGCTCGCGCGGCGTTTCAAAGCGCCTCAATGACGGCGTCGGCTTTTTGATGAAGAAGAACAAGGTGGCGGTGATCTGGGGCAAGGCCGTGATCGACGCGCCCGGCAAGATCACCGTGGCGAAATCCGATGTGGAGGCGCCAAAGGGGGTACTGGGCGAGGGCACCTATCAGGCCAAGCATATCATCCTTGCCACCGGCGCGCGGCCGCGGGTGCTGCCCGGGCTGGAGCCGGACCAGAAGCTGGTCTGGACCTATTTCGAGGCGATGGTGCCGGCGAAGATGCCGAAATCGCTGCTGGTGGTCGGCTCCGGCGCGATCGGCATCGAGTTTGCGTCGTTCTTCCACACCATGGGCTCAGAGGTGACGGTGGTCGAGGTGCTGCCGCAGATCCTTCCCGTCGAGGACGCCGAGATCGCCGGCCTGGCGCGCAAGCGCTTCGAGAAGCAGGGCATCAAGATTCTGAGCGGCACCAAGGTGACGAAACTCGAGAAGAAGAGCGACAGCGTGGTCGCCACCATCGATGACGGCAAGGGCAAGCCGGAGACGGTCGAGTTCGACCGGGTGATTTCGGCGGTCGGCGTGGTCGGCAACATCGAAAATCTCGGACTGGAAAAGCTCGGCGTCAAGACCGAGCGCGGCTGCGTCGCGATCGACGGCTACGGCAAGACCAGCGTGCCCGGCATCTACGCCATCGGCGACGTGGCGGGCCCGCCGATGCTCGCGCACAAGGCCGAGCACGAAGGCGTGGTGTGTGTCGAAGCCATCAAGGGGCTGCATCCGCATCCGACGGACAAGCTGCTGATTCCCGGCTGCACCTACTGCAATCCGCAGATCGCCTCGGTCGGCCTCACCGAGGCCAGGGCCAAGGAGGGCGGCCGCGAGATCAGGGTCGGCCGTTTCCCGTTCGTCGGCAACGGCAAGGCGATTGCGCTCGGCGAGGACCAGGGCCTGGTCAAGGTGATCTTCGACAAGAAAACCGGGCAGCTGCTCGGCGCCCACATGATCGGTGCCGAGGTCACCGAACTGATTCAGGGGTACGTGGTGGCGATGAATCTGGAAACCACCGAAGAAGAGCTGATGCACACCGTGTTCCCGCACCCGACCTTGTCGGAGATGATGAAGGAAGCGGTGCTGGATGCCTATGGCCGGGCGCTGAACATCTAGGCATGATCCGGAAAACATGCCCTCGGCCTGACCCGAGGGTGGCAAGCATATTTGACTGGGATCAGGCCTCAAAAAAGCGAGAAACCGTGAAAGACAACGACAATCTGACAATCGAACGTCCCACCTTCGTGACCCATCTCGAATGCGCGATGGAAGGCGACCACTATCCCGCCGACCAGATCCACAACCTCTCGAAAGCGGGCAAGCCGCTGCTGGTGCGCTACGATCTGGCCGGCGTGAAGCGGGCTCTGACAAAGGAGGCGCTGGCGCAGCGGCCGGCCGACCTTTGGCGCTATCGCGAGCTGCTGCCGGTGCGCAAGGTCACCGACATCGTCAGCCTCGGCGAAGTGACGACGCCGCTGATCCGGCTGCCCAAGCTCGCCAAAAAGATCGGCGGCGGCGAGATCATCGTCAAGGACGAAGGCCGGCTGCCGACCGGATCGTTCAAGGCGCGCGGCCTTGTGATGGCGGTGTCGATGGGCAAGGCGCTTGGCATCAGGCACATGGCGATGCCGACCAACGGCAATGCCGGGGCGGCGCTGGCCGCCTATGCCACCAGCTGCGGCATCAAGACCACGATCTTCTGCCCGGCCGATACGCCCGAAGTGAATGTCAGCGAGATCGAGCTGCAGGGGGCGACGGTCTACCGCGTCAACGGACTGATTGATGACTGCGGCAAGATCGTCGGCGAAGGAAAGACAAAAGCCGGCTGGTTCGATACCTCCACCCTGAAGGAGCCCTATCGGATCGAGGGCAAGAAGACCATGGGACTCGAACTCGCCGAACAGCTCGGCTGGGAGGTGCCGGACGTGATCTTCTATCCGACCGGCGGCGGCACCGGGCTGATCGGGATGTGGAAGGCGTTCGCGGAACTCGAGGCCATCGGCTTCATCGGAAGCAGGCGGCCGCGGATGGTGGCGGTGCAGGCGGCCGGCTGTGCACCGATGGTACGCGCCTTCGAGGAAGGCACCGAGCACGCCAGGCGCTGGGAGGACGCCCACACCATCGCCTCCGGCATCCGGGTGCCGCAGGCGGTCGGGGATTTTCTGATCCTGCGCGCGGTGCGCGAGAGCAAGGGTTTTGCCATCGCGGTGGACGACGAGAAGATTTCCGCGGCACTGAACGAGGTCGCGCGCGAGGAAGGCCTGCTGCTGTGTCCGGAGGGGGCGGCGACCTATGCCGCCTACCAGCAGAGTCTCGCTGACGGTCGCGTCACCAAAGACGACCGCGTCATGCTGTTCAATTGCGCCACCGGACTGAAATACCCGCTGCCGCCGGTCACCCGCGCGCTCGATCGCCACGCGCCGATCGACTATGCGAAGTTGTAGCAGGAACCTGATCCGGAGTTGTGACTTCCCCCAGACCTCATGCTGAGAGCGGCCACGTGGCCGCGCCCTCGAAGGAGGGATGCAGCGTGTGGACCCGCGGCGATCCTTCGAGACGCTTGCGGAGTTTTGCATCGGGCCGCGCTTCGCGCGGACCCGGTGTCAAGCTGCTCGGGATGAGGTAAGTCGTTTGTGACGCGGCAGGAGAGTGTGATGCGCAAGGCAGTGTTTGCCGCATTGATGGCGATTGCGGCATATTCCGGCATCGCGCGCGCGGAAAATTTCCCGTCGCATCCGATCACCGTCGTGGTGCCGTTTTCCGCCGGCGGCCCCACCGATTCGATGGCGCGAATTCTGGGCGAGCGCATGCAGCGATCGCTTGGGCAGAGCATCACCATCGAGAACGTGACGGGCGCGGCGGGCTCGCTCGGCGTCGGACGCGTGGTGCGGGCGGCCCCGGACGGCTACACGGTCAGCATCGGCCATCTCGGCACCCACGTCGCCAATGGCGCGATCTACACGCTCGGCTATGACCTCGTCGGCGACCTCGAGCCGGTGGTGCTGCTGCCGAGCAATCCGATGGTCATCGTCAGCAGGAACACGGTTCCGGCCACCACGCTGAAGGAACTGCTGGCATGGCTGAAGGCGAGGCCGGCGCCGGCGACGGCCGGCACCGCCGGCGCCGGTTCGGGCAGCCATATCGCCGGGCTCTATTTCGAGAACGTCACCGGCATCAAGCTGCAATATGTGCCGTATCGCGGCACCGCGCCGGCGCTGAACGATCTGGTCGCGGGTCAGATCGATCTCATCGTCGACCAGCTCTCCAATTCCATCAGCCAGGTGCGCGCCGGGACCATCCGCGCCTATGCCGTCACCGATGCCAGGCGCGTGGACACGGCGCCGGAGATTCCGACCGCCGACGAGGCAGGACTGCCCGGGTTCCACATGACGCTTTGGTCGGGGCTGTGGGTGCCGAAGGGCACGCCGAAGGAGGTCGTCGCCAGGCTCAACGGCGCGGCCGTCGAGGCCATGAACGACCCGGCCGTACGCAAGAAGTTCGAGGATCTCGGATTGCAGATGCCCGCGCCGGATGCGCTCTCGCCCGAAGCGCTCGGCAGCTGGCAGAAGGCCGAAATTGCAAAATGGTGGCCGATGATCAAGGCTGCCGACATCAGGGTGCAGTAGGGCGGCAGAGCTGCGTTCGCATTCGTCATGCCTCGGCTCGTCCAGGCTTGTCCCGGCCATCCACGTCTTCCGAGCCTGCCAAAGACCCGGCACGGGGCCGGGCGTGACAAATGCGCAAAGAGCTTGATGAAAACCCAAGCTCCTTGGCGGCGATCGGCCTCTGGTCGGCCCGGGTGTTCTGGAGGCAAAGGTCTTCGCAGTGCAACAAGGCGGGGACGCCTCAGCCGCGTATTCTACTTTGCATGGGGTTGTTTTCGCGTTTTTGAATCCAGGGAATAATCGCCAGGCAACCGTCGGAAGGACGGCATCACTTCCACTCGCCTCTGCGGGCGACCTGCCTGGCCGTCGCGCTCGGACTGTCTAAAGGGTTGCCGCGGCGCCACGGATGTTGCTTGACCGCAACACTGGGCGAACATTTAACCGTCATCCCAGCAAGCTCTTGCGCGCGCCGCTTTTTGGCCACACCCCTCGACGAAATCATGCTTGGTAAGCTGGCCGCTACGGCTTGCGAAAGCGAAGGAAAATCGGGTGGTTCCTGGGCTTCCAGGACACTTGTATTTCCCGGGTCTAGAGAAGGTTTGGCTGGGGAACAGGTTCGTGATGGACGCCAAGGCCAGCATCAAGCAGCGACTGCCGAGCCGCCACGTGACGGAGGGCCCCGAACGGGCGCCGCACCGCTCCTACCTTTATGCCATGGGGCTGACCAGCCAGCAGATCCACCAGCCGTTCGTCGGCGTGGCGTCGTGCTGGAACGAGGCCGCACCCTGCAACATCTCGCTGATGCGTCAGGCCCAGGCGGTCAAGAAGGGCGTCGCCTCCGCCGGCGGCACCCCGCGCGAATTCTGCACCATCACCGTGACCGACGGTATCGCCATGGGCCATGACGGCATGCGCTCGTCGCTGCCGTCGCGCGAATGCATCGCCGATTCCGTCGAATTGACCGTCCGCGGCCATTCCTATGACGCGCTGGTCGGTCTGGCCGGCTGCGACAAGTCGCTGCCGGGCATGATGATGGCGATGGTCAGGCTCAACGTGCCGTCGATCTTCATCTATGGCGGTTCGATCCTTCCCGGCAATTTCCGCGGCCAGCAGGTCACGGTGCAGGACATGTTCGAGGCGGTCGGCAGGCATTCGGTCGGCGAAATGTCGGATGCCGATCTCGATGAAATCGAGCGGGTGGCCTGTCCGTCGGCCGGCGCATGCGGTGCACAATTCACCGCCAACACCATGGCGACGGTATCGGAGGCCATCGGGCTGGCGTTGCCCTATTCGGCCGGCGCGCCGGCGCCTTACGAGATCCGCGACGCCTTCTGCACGACCGCGGGCGAGAAGGTGATGGAGCTGATCGCGCACAACATCCGTCCGCGCGACATCGTCACCCGCCGGGCGCTGGAGAACGCGGCGGCGGTGGTTGCCGCTTCGGGCGGCTCGACCAATGCGGCGTTGCACCTGCCGGCGATTGCCCATGAATGCGGCATCAAGTTCGACCTGTTCGACGTCGCGGAAATCTTCAAAAAGACACCTTATGTCGCCGATTTGAAACCGGGCGGTCGTTATGTCGCCAAAGACATGTTCGAAGCTGGCGGCATACCGCTTCTGATGAAGACGCTGCTCGACAACGGCCATTTGCACGGCGACTGCCTGACGGTCACCGGCCGCACGATCGCGGAAAACCTCCAGAGCGTGAAATGGAATCCGCATCAGGACGTGGTGCGGCCTGCCGACAAGCCGATCACCGTCACCGGCGGCGTGGTCGGCCTGAAGGGCAATCTCGCACCCGAGGGCGCGATCGTGAAAGTCGCGGGCATGTCGAACTTGAAATTTACCGGGCCGGCGCGCTGCTTCGATCGGGAAGAGGATGCCTTCGAGTCGGTTCAGAAGAAGACCTACCGCGAAGGCGAGGTGATCGTGATCCGCTACGAGGGCCCGCGCGGAGGTCCCGGCATGCGGGAAATGCTCTCGACCACGGCGGCGCTGACCGGGCAGGGCATGGGCGGCAAGATCGCCCTGATCACCGATGGCCGCTTCTCCGGGGCGACCCGCGGCTTCTGTATCGGCCATGTCGGGCCGGAAGCTGCCGTGGGTGGACCGATCGCGCTGCTGCGGGACGGCGACATCATCGAGATCGACGCCGAGGCGGGGATACTTAACGTAAAATTGACCGCCGCGGAGCTCGCGGAACGCAAGACCAAATGGCAGCCGCGGCCGACCAATCATACGTCAGGAGCACTCTGGAAATACGCCCAGCAGGTTGGGCCGGCGGTGGATGGCGCCGTAACCCATCCGGGCGGCGCGCACGAGAAACAGTGTTATGCGGACATTTGAGCGTACCATTTTTGCATTGATTTTAGCGACCACGGCGGTGGCCGCCCCGGTACTTGCCTTCGACGGCGCGCCGGCGAACCAGGATTCGGCGATTCCCGTGGTTTCGGCAGAGCCCGGGGCAGCAGCGGCGCTCAAGAAGGCAATTCAGCCGTCGCAGCCGGCGTCAACCGACAGCAGTTCGCTGACCTCGCTGCAATATGCCGCCGAAGGCGGTCATCCGATTGCGCAGTGGAAACTGGGCAGGATGTACGCCGCCGGCGATGGCGTGACCCAGGACGATCTGCGGGCCTTCGAATATTTCAGCCGCATTGCCAATGCGCATGCCGAGGACAGCCCGTCGGCGCCGCAGGCGGCGATCGTCGCCAACGCCTTTGTGGCGCTGGGCAGATACTATCTCAACGGCATTCCCAACTCGAAGATCAAGTCGGATCCGGAACGGGCGCGCGAGATGTTCTCCTATGCCGCCTCGTATTTCGGCAATGCCGACGCGCAATATGATCTGGCACGGCTCTACCTCAAGGGCGTCGGCACCTCGCCGGACGATTTCCGCTACGGCGCCCGCTGGCTCGGCCTTGCCGCCCAGAAGGGCCAGCATCAGGCCCAGGCCCTGCTCGGCCAGATGCTGTTCAACGGCGAGCAGCTTCCGCGCCAGGCCGCCCGCGGCCTGATGTGGCTGACCCTGGCGCGCGACAGCGCCGGGCCGGACGAGACCTGGATCAAGGAAAGCTACAACAAGGCGATCAGCAAGGCCTCCGACGATGACCGGGCGATGGCGTTGCAGATGCTCGAGCACTGGGTGCAGGGGCGCCGGGACTGAGAACTCTCGGTCAGGCCGCCGCGAGGTCGAGATCGATCCAGACCGGCACGTGGTCGGACGGTTTTTCCCAGGCCCGCACGTAGCTGTCGATCCCTACATCGACCAGCCGGTCGCTGGCTTGCGGCGACAGCAACAGGTGATCGATGCGCAGGCCGTGGTTTTTCTGCCAGGCGCCGGCCTGATAGTCCCAGAATGTGTACTGTCCCGGCGCGTCGGTGACGGCCCGCAGGGCATCGGTGAGCCCAAGGCCAAGCAGCGTCTGGAAGCTTTCGCGGGTGGCGGGCCGGAACAGGGCATCGTTGACCCAGGCCGCCGGATTATGGACGTCCTCGGGCTTCGGGATGACGTTGAAATCGCCCGCCAGCACCAGCGGCTCCTCGGTCTTAAGCCGTTCTTTCGAATACTCACGAAGTCGGGACATCCATTTGAGTTTATAGGTATATTTTTCGGTTTCCGGAGGGTTGCCATTGGGCAGATAGAGGCAGGCGACGCGCAGCACGCCATGCTTCAGCGTCACCACGCCCTCCAGAAACCGAGCATGCAGATCTTCATCGTCGCCGGCCAGTTGCGGCCTGGTTTCATCGAATCGCAGCTTCGACAGCAACGCCACCCCGTTGAAGGTCTTTTGGCCATGGGTGACCACGTTATAGCCGAGCGCCTCGATCGCCTCCCGCGGGAACGCCTCATCGACGCATTTGATTTCCTGCAGGCAGACGATGTCGGGGTCGCAATCCCTCAGCCAGGTCAGCAGGTGGTCGAGCCGCTGTCGGATCGAATTGACGTTCCAGGTGGCAATACGCATGAAGCTGTTCCGGCCAGGTAACCCGCGGGTTTTCGCCCCTGGGCATACCATGCGCTGCTCGGCGAGGTCGAGCAGGCCGCGCGGCGGGGCGTCCGCGTGGCTCGAAGCCGAGCCGGGGGATGCCCGGTATTTCTACGGGCGGGAAATTAACGTCGCTGAAGTGCTGCCGGTGTCATGCTGCTCGGTGCCTCGTGGCGGCGGGGCCGCGACGTCCTCGAATTATTGCCGGTAAGGGCAGGGTGCATCATGGGACGGCCCGATCGATCCTCGGCTTCGGAACCGAGGCAGCAAGACCGGCGCCCGGACCTGTTCGCGCTTTCGGGCTGGCTCGGCGGCGCTGGGTCTCGAGGCCAGGCCGACGATGTCGGCGAACACGAGATGCGCCGGATTCGCGCCAAGCAGATCGACGCGGTGACACGCCTCGTGCCGATCACCATGACCATCAATCTGGTCAATGCCGCAATCATCGTTTTCGTTTTCTGGAATACCGGCTCGAACATTTTTCTCGCCACGTGGGCGATGGCGATCGCCTGCGCCGCGGCCATGGCAACTCGGTCGTGGGCGCGGTCGCGCCGCCGTTCGCCAAGGGAAGCGTCGCGCCACGCCACCAAGCGGATGACAATTCAGGCCTTTGTCCTGGCGCTGATCTGGGGCGCGATGTCGGTGGTGCTGCTTCCCGCGGTCGGACCGAGCCACCAATTGATCGTGGCCTGCCTGATGGCGGGGATGATCTCTGCCGGCGGGTTCGCGCTTTCGACCGTGCCGCGCGCCGGACTGGCCTACACCTGGACCATGACCACCGCGTCGGCCCTGGCCCTGCTGCTTTGCCGGGACGAGACCTCTGCCGTCACGGCGATTTTCCTGCTGTTTTATGCGGTCTTCATCTCCCGCAACGTGGTGTCGAACGGCAATCTGTTTTTCGACAATCTGCGGGCGCAGTTTCAGCTCGAACGCCAGACCGAGACCATTTCACTGCTGCTCAAGGAATTCCAGGAAAACGCCAGCGACTGGCTCTGGCAGACCGATGCGGAAGGCAGGTTGGTTCACGTCCCGGAGCGGTTCGTCGAAGTGGCGCAAATTCCGCTGCCGTTGCTGCAGGGCGCGGATTTCGCCGAGGCGCTCGACATGCTTTGCCCGTCCGACGGCCCGACGCTGGCCAACATCGTCGCGCTGATGGAAAAACGCCAGGCGCTGCACGAGATCGTCGTCCACGTCGTCGCCGGCGGTCAGGCCCGTCTCTGGGCCTTGACCGCCAAGCCGACGCTCGATCACAACGGCCATTTCGCGGGCTATCGCGGCGTCGGTCGCGATGTCACGGAACGCTGGCGCGCCGAGCGGGCCGAGGCGGAGAATCGCGCCAAGTCGGGCTTCCTCGCGATGATGAGCCACGAAATCCGCACCCCGATGAACGGGGTACTCGGTCTGGCCAGCATGCTGCTGGAGACCGATCTCGATCCGGAGCAGCATCACGCGGTGGCCACCATCCGCGAATCCGGCGACAATCTGCAGCGCATCCTCAACGACATTCTGGACCTTTCAAAACTCGAAGCCGGCCGGTTCGAGTTCGAGGCCATCGATTTTTCGCCGGCAGGTCAGGTGGACGCGGTTGCCTCGATCATCGAAGCCAGCGCTAGGACCAAGGGACTGGCGGTCAAGGTCGAGATCGACCCCAGGCTGCCCTTGGCGCTGAACGGCGACCCGGCGAGAATCCGCCAGGTCCTGCTCAACCTGGCTTCCAATGCCGTGAAATTCACCGAGCGCGGCGGCGTGACCATCGCGATCGGCTGCACGTCGCAAGACGAGCGCTGCGCTACCGTGGAATGGCGGGTGACCGACACCGGCATCGGCATTCCGGCGGATCGCGTCGGCCGGCTGTTCACCGACTTTGCCCAGGCCGACGTCTCGATCAACCGCCGCTTCGGCGGGACCGGCCTCGGGCTGGCCATCAGTCGCCGCATCGTCGAGCAGATGGGCGGGACCATCGGCGTCAGCTCGCTGCCGGCGGAAGGGGCGACATTCCGGTTCAGCCTGAACTTGCCCTGGAGCGACAGGGTGGTGACGGACCTGTACACCGACCGCGTCGGGGCCGACGACCTCAAGGCCCGCATCGCCGGATTGGGCCGCCCGCTGCGGGTGTTGATCGCCGAGGACGACGCCACCAACCGGATGGTGGTGGTGAAGATGCTGCAGGAGTTCACCGCCGAGACGCGGATCGTGACCGACGGAGTGCAGGCGGTTCAGGCGGCGACCGAGGGCAATTTCGACCTCGTGCTGATGGATGTGCGGATGCCGGAAATGGACGGTCTGGCGGCGACCAGGGTGATCCGCGCCCGCGGCGGCCGCTTCGCCGGGATGCCGATCATCGCGCTCACGGCCAACGCCTTCGCCGAAGATGCCAAGCTGTGCCGAGAGGCCGGCATGTCCGACTTCATCGCCAAGCCGCTGCGCAAGCAGGCCCTGGTCGCCGCGATTCTGCGGGCGATCGGTCGCGCGGCGATGCCGGCCGCTGCCGCGCTGCCGGAACCGGCATCGAGGGTGGCGTCTGCGTCGCTCGACCGCACCGCGCTGGCGCAACTGACCGAGGCGATCGGGGAAGACGGCGTGCAGCAGACTTTCGCGATGTTCGCGCGGGAGACCGAAACCCGCCTGGCGCTGTTCCGGCAATTCACCGAAGGCAATGACCGCGAACAGATCGAGATCGAGGCCCATGCGATGCAGGGATCGGCCAGAACCCTCGGCGCCCACGAGACCTCGGATATCGCAAGGCTGATCGAACGCCGGGCGGCCAGCATCAGTGCCGACGAGCTGCGCGACATGGTTGATCGTCTGGATACCGCCTTCGGCAAGATGCGCCACGCGTTCGAGGCCGACCTGATGCGGGTCGCTTAGGGCAGGGCTGGCAGTTTGCCCCGCCATCCAGCCCGATCGCGCGCCGATTGGCGGCGCTCAGATCGAAAAACTGGTGCCGCAGCCGCAGGAAGCTGTCGCGTTGGGGTTGACCACCCGGAACGAGGCGCCGATCAGGTCGTCGACGAAATCCACCTCCGAGCCGGCCAGGAACGGCACCGAAGCCGGGTCCACCAGCACCACCGCGCTGTCGCGGGCGATCACCAGGTCATCGTCGGCCCGGGCGTGCTCGACGTCGAATTTGTACTGAAAGCCCGAGCAGCCGCCGCCCTCGACGCTGATTCGCAGCATCGCGCCATCGCCTTCGGTCTTGAGGATTTCCCCGATGCGGCGGGCCGCCCGGTCGCTGATGGTGACGCTGGCTAGAAGTCATGGCTGCTCCGAAACCCATTGCGGGGATTCTCAAAGGATTTGAATAACCCGGTAGCCATAGTTAAGTGCGCGGGGCAACGGAATCAAATGGATAAGGGCTAAAAACACCGTGTCGGTCGGAATGGCTGCTCCTCGCTCGGCCTATGCCTGCGATCCCGACCGCAGCCGCGGGCGACTGTTCGCCGAGCCGCCGAGCAAGACCCGCAGCCCGTTCCGGCGCGATTGCGACCGGGTGATCCATTCCACCGCCTTTCGCCGCCTCAAGCACAAGACCCAGGTCTTCGTGTTCCACGAAGGCGATCATTACCGCACCCGGCTGACACATACGCTCGAAGTGGCGCAAATCGCCCGCGCGCTGGCCCGGCAGCTCGGGCTCGACGAGGACCTCACCGAAACCCTGGCGCTGGCCCACGATCTCGGCCATCCGCCGTTCGGCCATGCCGGGGAGCGCGCCCTCGACGCCTGTCTGCGCAACCATGGCGGCTTCGATCACAATGCCCAGACCCTGCGCGTCGTCACCGCGCTGGAGCATCGCTATCCCGAATTCGATGGGCTCAACCTGACCTGGGAAGCGCTGGAGGGAATCGTCAAGCATAACGGCCCCCTGACGGCGCCGAACGGGGAGGCGGTCGGGCGTTATCGCGACCACGGCATTCCCTCCGCGATAACGGACTACATCGCGACGCATGATCTGGAGCTGTGGAGCTTTGCCTCGCTGGAGGCCCAGGTCGCGGCGATCGCCGACGACATCGCCTACGACGCCCACGACATCGACGATGGCCTGCGCGCCGGCCTGTTTGCGGTCGACGATCTCAGGATCATGCCGCTCACGGCCGACATGATCGCCGAAATCGCCAGGCACTATCCCGATCTCGACGAGGTCAGGCGCGGCGCCGAACTGGTGCGGGAACTGATCTCCTATCTGATCGGGGCGGTGGTCTCCGAAGCGGGCCGACGTCTGCAGGCCGCCCGGCCCAGATCGGTCGACGACGTCCGCACCCATGGCGACGTCGCTGGTTGCATTCCCGCCGCAGGCGGCCGCGGCGGAGGCCGAGATCAAGGCGTTCCTGAAACAGCGAATGTACCGCCATCCGCGGGTGATGCGGGTGATGGGCGACGCCGAAAAGATCCTGTTCGACCTCTTCGCGCGCTATCAGAGGACGCCGGGCGATCTGCCGGCGGAATGGCTGCCGCCGGAGGGCGGCCGGGCCGGGAGCGAAACCGCACGGGCGCGGCGGATCGGCAACTTCATCGCCGGAATGACCGACCGTTTTGCCCTGACGGAACATCAGCGGCTTTTTGACTCGACCCCGGATTTGCGTTAGGCGGCGGGCTGAGCGGCCTGCGATCAGGCGCATTTTCAAAGCCCCAAGCACCCCCATGGTCGATCAAGCCTCACCGCAGCATCTCTTCGCCAATGTGCTGGCGCGCGTGCGGGCGATCTGCGCGGCGCAGCTCGGCGCCGAAATCGATCTGGCGCGGGTGGTGGTCGAGCCGCCAAAGGATCCGTCGCATGGCGACATGGCGACCAATGCCGCGATGGTGCTGGCGAGGGAGGCGAAGGCAAAACCACGCGAACTGGCCGAGCAGATCGCAGCGCGATTGCGGTCGGACGACCTGGTTGCGTCGGTCGACGTCGCCGGTCCCGGCTTTATCAATCTCACCCTGAAGCCGCCGGTATGGGCGGAGGCGCTGCGCACGGTGCTGCGCGAGGGCGACGCCTACGGTCGCAGTGGCGTCGGGGCGGCCGAAAAGGTCAATGTCGAATACGTCTCGGCCAATCCGACCGGGCCGATGCATGTCGGTCATTGCCGGGGCGCGGTGTTCGGCGACGCGCTGGCCAGCCTGCTGGCGTTCGCCGACTACGATGTGACGCGCGAATATTACATCAACGACGCCGGCGCCCAGGTCGACGTGCTGGCGCGTTCGGCGTTCCTGCGCTATCGCGAGGCCCTGGGCGAAGACATCGGCGAGATCCCGGAAGGGCTCTATCCCGGCGACTATCTGAAGCCGGTGGGGCAGGCGCTGGCCGCCGAACACGGCGACAAGCTGCGCACGATGTCGGAAGCTCAGTGGTTGCCCGCCGTGCGCGCCGAAGCCATCGCGATGATGATGGCGGAGATCAAGGGCGATCTCGCCGCGCTCAGCATCGCGCACGACGTTTTCTTCTCCGAGCGGTCGCTGATCGAGAGCGGAAACAACCGGGTCAGCGAGACCATCGACTATCTTCGTTCCCACGGCGCCGTCTATGAGGGCCGCCTGCCGCCGCCCAAGGGCGGCCCGGTCGAGGATTACGAGGATCGCGAGCAGACGCTGTTCCGGGCCACGAATTATGGCGATGATGTCGACCGGCCGCTCCTGAAGTCCGACGGCTCCTACACCTATTTCGCGTCCGACATCGCCTATCACAAGAACAAGTTCGACCGCGGCTTCCGCAACCTGGTCGACGTCTGGGGCGCCGACCACGGCGGCTATGTCAAGCGCATGCAGGCCGCGGTCAAGGCGATTACCGGCGACAAGGCCGCCCTCGACGTCAAGATCGTGCAACTCGTAAAACTGTTGCGAAACGGCGAGCCGGTGAAAATGTCAAAACGGTCCGGCGATTTTGTCACCCTGCGCGAGGTGGTCGACGAGGTCGGCAAGGATGCCGTGCGCTTCATGATGCTGTTCCGCAAGAACGACGCGGTGCTGGATTTCGACCTCGCCAAGGTGATCGAGCAGTCGCGCGAGAATCCGGTATTCTACGTGCAGTATGGCCACGCCCGCGGCCACTCGGTGTTCCGCAACGCCCGCGAAGTGGTGCCCGACCTTCCGCAAGAGGCCGGCGCAAGGGCCGCATTCCTGGCGGACGCGCCGGTGGAGCGGCTGACCGACCCGGCGGAACTGGACCTGCTGCGGCGGCTGGCGCTCTATCCCCGGATGATCGAGGCGGCGGCCCTGGCCCACGAACCGCACCGGATCGCTTTTTACCTTTACGATCTGGCCAGCGAATTTCATGCGCTGTGGACACGGGGGCGCGATTTGCCCTATTTACGCTTCATTATCAATAATGATGCAGACATGACAAAGGCGCGGCTGGCTTTGGTTCAGGGCGTCGTCTCGGTTCTGGCATCTGGGCTCGCCGTTCTCGGCGTCCATGCTCCGGACGAGATGCGATAGGCAGGGGCAAACGCCGCTCACATGGGGATCTGTGACGGCTTCTGGCAGTGGTTGGTTCGTTTGCAAGAGCGGGCTGGCGGCTTTCCCGAAGGGGACGCATCATCACGATGGCTGATCGATTTCAGGACCGACCGTTTCCCGGCGACGATGATTATGATCGCGGCGACGACCAGCATGCCTCTGCCCGGGGTGAGAGCGATCCCCTGGCCGAACTCGCTCGGCTGATCGGTCAGACCGATCCTTTCGCAGGCATGGGCCGGGCCAATCAGCCGCTGGCGCCGCGCGGCGACTTCAGCGATTCCTACGACCCTCCCGGGGCGCCCGACGACGGCCCTGTTGCCGGCCCGCCGCCATGGATGCAGCGCGCCGCCCGGCAGGAAGTCCAGCAACAGGATTATCCGAGCTCGGTGCACCCCCTGAAACGTTACGCAACGCCGGTGGTCGCGCCTGAGCCGGATTATCAGCCGCCGCCGCCATTCGCCGAATACGATCACGAGCCCGATCCGTCGCGCTATGACGAGGCGCTGTACGGCGAGCTCGAATCCGGCGCGCCGCCGCAGGCGGCGCATGAACAAGCCTATGCCGACGATCCCTACGGCTATCAGGAAAACTATGACGACGGCACCGACGAACCGGTGCGCAAGCGCCGCGGCGGCATGTTCACCGTGGTCGTGGTGCTGGCACTGGCGGTGCTGGGGACGAGCGCTGCGTTCGCCTATCGGACCTATTTTGGATCGGCCCGCAGCGGCGAGCCTCCAATCATCCGGGCCGATACCAGCCCGACCAAGATCATGCCGGCGCCCGCCGACGGCAGCGGCAAGCTGCCGGACCGCCTGGCGGCAGGCGACGGCACCGAGAAAATCGTTCCGCGCGAAGAAGCCCCCGTTGACATCAACTCCAAATCGGCTGGTCCGCGCATGGTGTTTCCGCCGCTGAACCCCAATGCGAATCCTCCGTCGGTGGCGAGCGTGGCGCCAGCCGCGGCTCCGCCGGTGACTGCCGCCAATGGCACGATGCCGAACAGCGAGCCGCGGAAGATCAAGACCTTTTCGGTCCGGGGCGACCAGCCCGACAGCGCGGCGACGCCGCTGACCCAGGCTGCTGGTCCTGCGGCCGGTCAGCCTGCGGCGGCGGCCAAGCCGGCGCGGGCGGCGGTCGCCCGCAACCCGGCTACCGGGTCGGCGGCCAATGCCAACGCCTCTGCTGCCAACGCGCCGCTGTCGCTATCGCCGCAGGCCGCCCAACCGGCCCCCGTTGCCGAATCGCGGACCCGGGTCGCGGCAAATACCCCGGTACAACTGGCGCCCAGTGCCGGGGGAGCCGGCGGCGGCTATCTGGTCCAGGTCTCTTCGCAGAAGAACGAGGCCGACGCGCAGGCGTCCTACAAGGTGTTGCAGGGCAAATTCCCAACGGTCCTGGGATCGCGCGCGCCGTTGATAAAGCGCGCCGATCTCGGCGAAAAGGGCGTCTATTACCGCGCCATGGTGGGGCCGTTCGAGTCTCCCGACGAGGCCTCGCAGTTCTGCGGCAGTCTGAAGACTGCGGGCGGACAATGCGTCGTCCAAAGGAATTAACGGCCGTTTCCTTGACCCCCGGGCTGACGGCGGGCTAAGCGGCCCCATGCGCAGGGCATTCATCACAGGCATCCTGGGGACCGAATTGAGCGCCGAGGAGCGCCAGTTCGTCCGTGCGGAGCGGCCGTGGGGCTTCATTCTATTCAAGCGGAATATCGAGACACCGGATCAAATACTTAGACTGGTTGGTGAATTGCGAGAATCCGTTGCCGATTCCGACGCCCCCGTCCTGATCGACCAGGAGGGCGGCCGGGTGCAGCGCTTCGGCCCTCCTTACTGGCCGGTCTATCCGCCCGGAGCTTTGTTTGGCACGCTTTACGACATCGATCGCGGGCTCGGCCTGTCCGCCGCGCGGCTGAGTGCGCGGCTGATCGCGGCCGACCTGTATGAGACAGGCGTCACCGTCGATTGCCTGCCGCTCGCGGACGTACCGGTAGCAGGTGCCGATGCCGTGATCGGCAACCGGGCCTATGGAACCGAGCCGGCCAAGGTCGCCGCAATCGCCCGCGCGGTAACCGAGGGCCTGCAGCAGGGCGGCATTCTGCCGGTGCTCAAGCACATTCCCGGCCATGGGCGGGCCACCGCGGACACCCATTTCGGACTTCCGGTGGTCGATACCCCGAAATCGGAGCTGGAACGGACCGATTTCGCCGCATTTCAACCGCTTGCGGACCTGCCCATGGCGATGACCGCACATGTTGTGTTTAGCGCGCTGGATCCCGCCCAACCGGCAACGACTTCTGCGACAATCATCGAACAGGTGATTCGGGGCGTGATCGGGTTCCAGGGTTTGTTGATGAGTGATGATGTGTCCATGAACGCGCTGGCGGGGTCGATCGCCGAGCGAACCAGAGCCATCGTCGGTGCAGGCTGCGACATGGTCCTGCATTGCAACGGCAAGCTCGACGAAATGCGCGAGGTCGCGGCGGAGACGCCCGAATTGTCGGGCCGGGCGCTGGAGCGGGCCGCAAGGGCGCTGGCATCGCGCCAGCCTCCGCGGCCGTTCGACCGGACGGCGGCACGGGCGGAACTGGATGCATTGATTACCAGAGCAGGGACTGCAGGCGCATGACCGCGGAAATTCTATCATTTGAAACCGGGCGGCCCGCCGAGCTCGCGGACGATGAGCCGCTGCTGGTGGTCGATGTCGAGGGTTATGAGGGGCCGCTCGACCTGCTGCTGGCGCTGGCGCGGCACCAGAAGGTGGATCTTGCCAAGATTTCCATCCTGGCGCTGGCCAACCAGTATCTGGTGTTCATCGAGGCCGCGCGAAAAATCCGGCTCGAGCTTGCCGCCGATTATCTGGTGATGGCGGCATGGCTGGCTTTCCTGAAATCCCGGCTGCTGCTGCCCGAACCGCCTTCCGCAGACGGGCCGAGCGCCGAGGAAATGGCCACCGCGCTGGCCAACCGGCTGCGCCGGCTGGAGGCGATCCGCGAAGCCGCGAACCGGCTGATGAACCGGCCGCAATTGCAGCGCGACATTTTTCCGCGCGGCAATCCGGAATCGATCGCCGAAATCCGCCATCCGAAATTTACCGCGACCCTGTTCGACCTGCTCACCGCCTATGCCGCGCAGCGCCAGCAGCGGGTGCTGGCGACGGTGCATCTGGCCAGGCGCACGGTGTGGTCGCTGAACGAAGCGAGGGCGTCGCTGGAACGCCTGGTTGGAATGGCCGAGGACTGGAGCCGCCTCGACGAATACCTGCTCGCCTACGTTGTCGACCCCTCGCAGAAGGCCACCGTGTTCGCGTCCAGCTTTGCTGCGGCGCTGGAAATGGTCCGGGAAGGCGAGGTGGAACTACACCAGAAAGAGGCGTTCGCGCCGCTGTATTTTCGAAAGCGTCCGCCGCAGCCAGTGTCCGACGCGATGACCGCGCCGGATCTGCCGGCCGAGTAAGTGGAAGAAGGAGACCGAGCCATGGCAAGCCTGGCGGAAAAACGCATAGTCGATGCCGAGGAGTGTCCGGTGGACCCGCAGGCGCGGCCCGAGGAATTGCGGCTGCTGGAGGCCCTCTTGTTCGCGTCGGCCGAGCCGCTGGACCAGGCCACGCTCGCCAAGCGGATGCCCGACGGCGTCGACATCAAGGTCGCGCTGGCGCAATTGCAGGCCGACTACGCCCTGCGCGGCGTCAATCTGGTTCGCATCGCCAATAAATGGACCTTCCGCACCGCGGGCGATCTGTCCTGGCTGATGACGCGGGAGAGCACCGAGACCAGGCGGCTGTCGCGCGCGGCCATCGAGATGCTCGCGATCATCGCCTATCATCAACCGGTGACGCGCGCGGAGATCGAGGAAATCCGCGGAGTGGTCACCTCCAAGGGCACGCTGGATGTGCTGTTGGAAACCGGATGGATCCGTCCGCGCGGGCGCCGCAAGACGCCGGGCCGGCCGCTGACATTCGGAACCACCGAGGCCTTCCTGTCGCAGTTCAGCCTGGAAGCGCTGGGAGATCTGCCTGGCCTCGAGGAACTGAAGGGCACCGGCCTGATGGATTCGCGGCTGCCCTCCGGCTTCAGCGTTCCGACCCCGTCGGACGACCCGGCCTTGCGCGATGACGAGGACCCGCTGGAGATCGGCGATCTGGATCTGGCGCTGGCGCCGGCGGTCGAGCCGGAAGCCGAGGGCGGAGACTAGTTCCGCTTCCGGGCCACCGCCCGCGACCAATCGACGCCGCCGGTTAACGGTACCGCGCCGATAGCGATTTGACGCGGCTTAAGTCCTTGTTTTTGACACCTCCTGCGCCTAGTTTCGATACAAGATCAGGCCGGGGCTCCGGCCGGTATGTTTGGAGGGTTGCAGGATGGGTTCGCTTAGCATTTGGCACTGGATCGTGGTGATCGCAGTCGTCCTGCTGTTGTTCGGCCGCGGCAAGATTTCGGATCTGATGGGCGACGTCGCGCAGGGCATCAAGGCCTTCAAGAAGGGCATGCAGGACGATGAGAAGACTGCGGAAAAGCCCGAGCCCGTGAAGACGATCGACCACAGCGCCACGCCGCCTGCGGCGGCGCGCTCGGATGTCGGCAGCAAGGCTGTCTGAACGCAAGCCTTGAGGGAGACGCGGGCAGCCCGAATCTTGTTGGCAAGGCAGGTCTTGTCGGCAAGGATCGGGCGGGAACGGCCTCGCGTGAGCGGATTTTTTCATGTTCGACATCGGCTGGAGTGAACTGGTCGTCATCGCGGTTGTCGCGCTGATTGCCATCGGCCCGAAGGAATTGCCGGGCGTGCTGCGCATGGTCGGGCAATGGATGGGCAAGGCGCGCAAGATGGCCGCCGAATTCCAGGGCCAGTTCCAGGAAGCGATGCGCGAAGCCGAAATGGCCGACCTCAAAAAGAGCTTTGACGAGGTCCGGGAGGCCGCTTCCGGCTTCACCGGCGGCAGTGTCATGACCTCCCTGCAAAAGGACGTCAGCGCCGCGCTGCGGATCGACGACATCGACAAGCCGGGCGCCGCAACCGAGCCGCCGGCGAGGTCGAAATTCGACGTCGACGTGCCGGTTTTGCCGACCACGCCCGAGCTGCCGACGCCTCAGACCTTTGTCGAGGCGGAAAGCCACGCCGCGGTGTCGCAGCCGCTGGCGATCACGCCGGAAGTGAAACCGCCGCCGGATCAGCAGGACACCGCGCCCGAGCCTCCCGATATTCTCAAGGACGCCAAAGCGTCATGACTGCCGAGGACATCGAGGCCAGCAAGGCGCCGCTGATGGACCACCTGATCGAGCTGCGCTCGCGGCTGATCAAGGCGCTTTTGGCCTTCGGTATCGCCTTCATCTTCTGCTTCTTCTTCGCCAAGCAGATATACAACGTGCTGGTGTGGCCGTTCGTCTGGGTCGCCGGTCCGGAAAACTCCAAATTCATCTACACCGCGCTGTTGGAATATTTCCTGACCCAGCTCAAGCTGGCGCTGTTCGGCGCCGGCTTCATCTCGTTTCCGATCGTCGCCGCGCAGATCTACAAATTCGTGGCGCCCGGCCTCTACAAGCACGAGCGCGGCGCGTTCCTGCCCTATCTGATCGCGACCCCGTTCTTCTTCGTGATGGGGTCGATGCTGGTGTATTTCGTGGTGCTGCCGATGCTGGTGCGGTTCTCGCTCGGCATGCAGCAGGCCGGCGGCGCCGAGACCGCGCAGATCCAGCTGTTGCCCAAGGTCGGCGAATATCTGTCGCTGATGATGTCGCTGATCTTCGCCTTCGGCATCGCGTTCCAGCTGCCGGTGATCCTGACGCTGTTGGGGCGGATCGGCATCATCACCTCCAAGCAGCTGCGCGACAAGCGCCGCTATTTCATCGTGGTCGCCTTCATCATCGCCGCCGTGCTGACGCCGCCCGACGTGCTCAGCCAGGCCTCGCTGGCGGTACCGTTGCTGGCTTTGTACGAAGGCTCGATCATCGCGGTGCGGATCGTGGAAAAGCGCGCCGCCACCGCCAAGGCCGCCGCCCCGCCCTCCGCCGCGCCGCCGCCACCCGATCCGACGCCGGCGGAGTAGCAGTCCGGGACACCGAATTCGTCGTGCCCGGGCTTGTCCCGGGCATCCACGTCTTTTACAGACCGTGCGACCAAGACGTGGATGGCCGGAACAAGTCCGGCCATGACGCAGGAAGCCCGTCATGCACGACATCAAATCGATCCGCGACAACCCTCATGCCTTCGACGCCGCGCTGCAGCGGCGCGGGCTCGAGCCGTTGTCGGCTTCGCTGCTTGCGATCGACGAGAAGCGCCGCGCGGCGATTCTGAAGTCGGAGCAGGCACAGGCGCGGCGTAACTCCGCCTCGAAGGAAATCGGCGACGCCAAAAAAGCAAGAGACGACGCGCGCGCCGCCGTGCTGATGGCCGAGGTGGCCGAACTCAAGACCACCATGCCGCAGCTCGAAGCCGCGGCCAAGGCGGCGGACGAAGAACTCGCCAAGGAACTGGGCGCTATACCGAACCTGCCCCAGGATGACGTCCCCGATGGCGTCGACGAACATGGCAACGTGCAACGTCATATCTTTGGCGCGGTGCGCAATTACCCCTTTGCGCCAAAGCCGCATGACGATCTCGGCGGCGCGCTCGGTTTTATGGATTTTGAAGCGGCGGCGAAGTTGAGTGGCGCGCGCTTTGTGGTGCTGAAAAAAGGCATGGCGCGGCTGGAGCGTGCGATCGGGCAATTCATGCTCGATCTCCATACGAACGAGCATGGCTATGCCGAAATCAATCCGCCGCTGCTGGTGCGCGATAATGTGATGTTCGGAACGGGGCAACTGCCGAAGTTCGAGGACGACCAGTTCTGGGCGGTCAGAGGCGAGCTGCTGACCGCAGCCGACGAGAGCGTCGTTGCGGAAAGCGATCGTTTCGAGGCGCAAATGGCATATGGAGGACGCGTTGGCAAATTGCGAAGCGAGCGCCTCGGACTCATCCCCACTGCCGAAGTCCCCCTGACCAACCTGGTCCGCGAGTCCATCCTCGACGCGAAGGAATTGCCGATGCGCTTGACCGCGCTGACGCCGTGTTTCCGCGCCGAGGCGGGTGCGGCCGGGCGCGACACCCGCGGCATGATCCGCCAGCATCAGTTCACGAAAGTCGAGCTGGTCTCGATCACGACGCCGGAGGCCAGCCGCGACGAGCATGAGCGGATGCTGGCCTGCGCCGAGGAAGTGCTGCGCCGGCTCGATCTGCATTACCGGGTGATGACGCTGTGTGCCGGCGACATGGGCTTTGCCGCCCAGAAAACCTACGACATCGAGGTCTGGATGCCCGGCCAGGGCGACGGCGGCGCCTATCGCGAAATCTCGAGTTGCTCGGTATGCGGCGATTTCCAGGCCCGCCGCATGGATGCGCGCTATCGCGGGCCCGACGGCAAGCCGCAATTCGTGCATACGCTGAACGGCTCCGGTACCGCGGTCGGCCGCGCGCTGATCGCGGTGATGGAAACCTATCAGCAGGAAGACGGCGCGATTGCGGTGCCCGAGGTGCTGCAGCCCTATATGGGCGGGCTGAAGCTGGTCGAGAAAGACCGCTAGCCCGGACCGGTTTTCGGTCCTATCTTCGTTTTGCCTGCGGTGAGAGCCTCCCAGGGAAACGAAATCGACGATGGCCTTGCATCGCGACATCTATTGGGTCGGCAGGCAATGGGCTGTCACCGGCTTTGGTATGCAGGCAATCGATCAAAGGCGGCAGGGCAAGTTCGACATCGAGGCTTCCCTGTTATGGGACGATGGCCTGCTGGAAAGCATCCGCGCCGAGCCCTGGCTCAACAGCGAGGATTTCAGCAAGGGTCTGGCCATGGCCAGGGCGCGCCACCCGGAGCCGCCGCGAACCGCGGCGCCGCCGCAGGACAGCGCTTCGTGCATCGCGGACAGGGATCTCCTGGCGCCGCCGAAACCGCTGCGGCAGGAATTTCAGATGCGAATCGAACGCTGGCCCGCCAAATTCCTGCGCCCCTGGCGTATCCGTGTCCGGCGCGACCGGCATCCCGGCTGAGAGACAATTAGCCGCAGCTGGAGAGCGATTCCTTCACCCTTGCGCGAATAAGTTTTTCAAAGTGTACAATTTTGACCACGGCAAGAGATATGGAACACGCCATTCTTGAAACCTGCCGTCTGCGCCCCGGCAGTCCAGTGATCGCGCGTTCGGTAACGCTCCACCAATCAGAGCAGGATGCGTCATGCCCGAATATCAGCCGGTGTCCTCCTCGCGTATTTCCGCCATCGAACGGCCGCGTTGCCCGGCCTGTCGGCAGAATCGGATGCTGTTGTCGAAGCTCGAGGCGGGGCCGTCCGGCTTCGACTACCGCACCTTCGAGTGCCAGAAGTGCGGCCGCGTCGAAACCAAGGTCGTAGCGAGCGATCCCATGGCGTCGGACGCGCGCGGCTGGCTTGCCAGCGAGTTGAGGCCGCCGAAGTAGGCTTCGACGGGCGGAACCAGCAAAGCCTGGAGCGCCGTGCCGCAGCTTGAGAGCGGTGTCATCATGCCCCCGCGCGTGCTCCGGGCAAGACCGCGCTCGAAAGCGCGGGATGGTCGCCCGTTATTGTTCGGCAAGCACGAGGTGGGCGGGAACGATTTCCGGCTTCGGGCTTTTTATGAAGCAGGGGTTACCCCACCCCGATATGACCACCCAGACGGCCCCAGCGCTCCCCCCGGCCTGGGGCCGTTACCTCATCGGTAGGTGACGGGCAGGGTTACCTATCCCCGGTTGCGAATTGAGTCGCTTACCGAACATAACGGGTTTACAGTAGGTCCATCACCGCGGTGCCCTCGGCTTTTGCCGGTGACAGAGAGTGTTGTGCTCCCGCCCTACAACGGACCAACACCATGATGGATGCGACTATCAGGACGGCGACAGGGCCGTTTGATGCGCGGGCTTTTCTAAGCCAGTCCTCCGTTGGAGTGACGATCGAGAAATACGAGAAGAACCGCAAGATCTTCAGCCAGGGAGACGTCGCCGACGCGGTCTTTTTCATTCAAAAAGGCAAGGTCAAGATCACGGTCTTGTCCGAGCACGGCAAGGAGGCCGTGGTCGGAATCCTGGCGGCGGGCCAGTTCTTCGGCGAATCCTGCCTGGACGGGGCTGAATTACGTACCGCCACGAGCCATGCCATGGAAGGATGCCTGATCACGTCGATCACCAAGGCCACCATGCTGGCGACCCTGGCCAAGGAGCCAAAATTCTCCGAATTTTTCATGGCCTACCTGTTGTCCCGCAACAGCCGGATCGAAGACGACCTGATCGACCAGTTGTTCAACTCCAGCGAACGGCGGTTGGCGCGGCTGCTGCTGCTGCTGGCCAATTTCGGTCAGGAAGGCGGCCCGGAGCCGATCGCGATCACCCTCAGCCAGGAAACGCTGGCGGAAATGATCGGCACCACCCGGTCCCGGGTCAGCTTTTTCATGAACAAGTTTCGAAAAAGCGGCTTCATCGACTACAACGGGAAAATCGAGGTTCACCGTTCGCTGCTGGACGCCGTGCTGCGGGATAAGCCTCAAATTCAGCAGGACGAGTAGACCGAACATAACCAGGCTTGCGAGCTCGATCGTCGAAGTGAGCGATATTGAGCAGCAACTCGGCAATGCCAGGCTGCAGATTGCCGGTTGTCACCGCCATCACGTGAGATCGAAGCGATAGGGGTGGCATCATGCCCTCTGCGGCTCGCGCGGCAGCGCTGCAACATCCGCTTTACAGCAAGACGGACCTGATCGAGTATCGCCGCAATATCCTGCGATACGCCCGCTCGTTTCCCCCCGGGCCGGAACGCAATCAGCATCGGCAGGTCGCATCCTCGCTTCGTGCGCTGTTCGCAGACCGCGAATGGTCGCAAGCCCACGTTCTGAAGGATGGCTGACGGATCGCTGTGGGAGCAAGATCGAAACGGTGCCGCGGCTGAAAGGGCGAGCGATCGGACCTTGCTGTCCCCAAAGAGGGCAGCGGAGCGAGCCGGCCTCGCCAGGTGTTCGCTTCGCCCCCGGCCGGCCGTCCAATTGGTACTGGATTTGCCGGGTTTGCCTGAGCGGCGATAGCCGGATAAGACGGCGCATGGCCGCGACGGAATCGATCGAAAAGGGCATTTGGCAGGATGCGAATTCTCTGTACCAATGACGACGGCATCCATGCCCCCGGACTGCTGATCGTCGAACAGATCGCCCGCGCGCTCTCCGATGATGTCTGGGTGGTGGCGCCGGAACTCGATCAATCCGGCGTCTCGCACTCGCTGTCGCTCAACGACCCGCTGCGGCTGCGCGAAATCGGCCCGCGGCATTTCGCCGTGCGGGGCACCCCGACCGACTGCGTCATCATGGGTGCGCGCCATATCCTCGGCGAGACCATGCCGGACCTGGTGCTGTCCGGGGTCAACAAGGGCCGCAACGTCGCCGAAGACGTGGTGTATTCCGGAACCATTGCCGGTGCGCTGGAAGGCACCATTCTGGGGGTCCCGTCGTTCGCGCTGTCGCAGGAATTCAGCGTCGAGACCCGCAACGCGCCGCTCTGGGAGACGGCGCTGCAATTCGGGCCGCCGATCCTGCGCAAGGTGATCGCCGCAGGCGTGCCCAAAAACACCGTGATCAACGTCAATTTTCCCGCCTGCGCGCCGGCCGAGGTCAGCGGCGTGCGGGTGACGCGTCAGGGCAAGCGCAATCTCGGATTCCTGACAGTCGACCAGCGCCGCGACGGCCGCGGCAATCCCTATTTCTGGATCGGCTTCGAACGGCTGGCGCAGATCGACGTGCCGGCGGAGGGCACCGATCTTGCCGCCCTTGCCGCGCGGTATGTCTCGGTGACGCCGCTGCGGCTCGACCGCACCGACGACGAATTTTCGCAAGCGTTGACGGCGACCCTGAAGTGAGGTCAGGCACCGCGCCCGCGAGTCCGGCGCCGGCGAGCGTTGCAATTGCTGCCGCGATCCTAGAGCGTCGGGCTGTGCAGCGCGCTGTCGAGCATCCGCGCCAGGCTTTCGAGCTGAAACGGCTTTTGCAGCGCGGGGCGGTCGCGGTATTCTTCCGGAAGGCCCGACGATCCATAGCCGGTGGCGAAGATGAACGGCAGGTTGCGCGCCTTGATCAATTCGGCGACCGGCGAAATCACCTTGCCGTTGACGTTGACGTCCAGAATGGCGATGTCGAACTTGGTGGATTGGGCAAGCTTGATGGCCTCGCTGATCTCGCCGGCCTCGGCCGCGACGCTGTAGCCCAATTCCTCCAGCATGTCGGCGACCATCATCCTGATCATGACCTCGTCTTCGACGAGAAACACAGAACCGCCCGGCGGCCGCGTCGCAGTCATGATGATATCCTTGCCCCGTCCCAAAACCGAAGTTCGCAAATAACGCCAACCGGCGCAATGTCAACATGATGTCTCATCGCGAGCGATCACGAGCCGCCCGCGACCGGGCAGCATGACGCCTCGGTTCAACGCCACAGGGTAGGCCGGGTTCCACGGCGGGAACAAGAGAAATTGCGGCCTTGTCAGGCAGCGCCTATTGCATCGGCACGTTCGGGACGCTTGGGTCAGGCTGCCCGCTGCAAGTGCTTTGCGAGATGAGTTTTACGAGATGACGATGTCCAGGAGTCAAGATCCGCCGGAAAAGATGATGTTTCAGCTCAACCTGAGGCGGCGCGGAATCAGCGATCAGACGGTGCTGCGCGCCATGGAAGAGATTCCGCGCGATTTTTTTGTGCCCGCGGCCGATCGCGCCGCCGCCTATCGCGACAGTGCGCTCGGCATTGCCTGCGGACAAACCATCAGCCAGCCCTTCGTGGTGGCCTACATGACCGAGCAGCTGCAGCTGCAGCTGCAGAAACAGTATCATGTGCTGGAGATCGGCACCGGCTCGGGCTATCAGGCCGCGATCCTGTCCCGGCTCTGCCGACAGGTCCTGACGGTCGAGCGCTACCGGACGCTGGCCGACAGCGCGCGGCAGCGGCTCGAGCAGCTGCGATGCGACAATGTCGAAGTGTTGCTTGGGGATGGCTTCGAGGTCCCGCCCGGAGCCGGCGATTTCGACCGCATCATGGTGACCGCGGCCATGGAGCAAATTCCGCAGACGCTGACGCAGCGACTCCTGCCCGGCGGCATTCTGATCGCGCCGGTCGGACCGCATCACGGCATCCAGACCCTGATCCGCGTGGTCAGGACCGAGGCGGGCTTTCAGCACAAGGAGTTGGTGGACGTGCGTTTCGTGCCGGCGCTGCCGGGTATCGCCCGCGAACTCTGAGATCGGATCCGCAGCCCGCGCCAATCCTTTGTTCACAGGGTTAAGCGGTTGTTTACTGGGGAGGTGTTTACTCAAAACAGTAATTTGTTGCGTACCAGTGAGTAACCATGTCCCGTGTCGTCGAGTTGCTTTGCTCGCGTCGCGTACCGCAGGTCGCGGTGCTGGCGCTGATGTCGATCGGTTTTGCAGGCTGCAGCGCCGACATGTCGACGCGGTTCGCGCAAGACGGTACTGCCGGCCAGCCTAGTCAGTTCGGATGGCAGCGCGAGACCACGGGCTCGGTGCCGACCCCGGCGGTCGAACAACGTGAGCTGCCGCAATATTCCCGTCCCCAGGCCCAATACCAGTCCTCGGCCCTGCCGCCGATCTCCGCTCCGCAGTCCTATCCGACCGCCAGCGCCGGCGTGTCCGGAGGAGGGCGCGGCGTGGCCTCGTATGCTCCCCCCGCCCATCCGACGCTCGAAACCACCGGCAGCATCGCGCCGCGCTCGGTCGCGGCGACCCATGCACTGCAGGGCGGCACCACGATCATTGTCGGCACCAGCGATACGCTGGAGACGCTGGCGCACCGCTACAATGTTTCGGCCGCCGCGATCCTGCAGGCCAACGGCTACAAGGGCCCGCGCGCCTTGTCGCCGGGCCAGCAGCTGATCATTCCGCACCAGACCGCCGGCATTGCCGCGCCGGTGCCGGCGGCGCCTGCGAGCAAGGCGGTTGCCGCCGCCGGCGCCGCGCCATCGGTTCATGTCGTCAATCCCGGCGACACCTTGCTCAGCATCGCCCATCGCCATCATGTGTCGGTGGCGGAACTCGCCAAGGCCAACGGCCTCGATCCATCGGCCAAACTCAAGCTCGGCGCCAAGCTCACCGTACCCGGCGCCAGGACCGCGGCGGTTGCGCCGGCGGCCGCGCCCCCAGTCGTCGCCACCGCGCAGCCGGCCGCCGCCTCGACGCCGCCCATCACCAAGATGGCTGCGGCGACGGCGGACCCGCAGCAGAAGGCGCGGCTGGCGCAGGCCACCACGCCGCTTGAGGACGCAGCTGCAACGCCGGTCAAGGCTGCCGAGGCAACCGGGGCGCTGCCGACCTTCCGCTGGCCGGTGCGCGGCAAGGTGATCACGGCCTACGGCGCCAAGGCCAATGGCAAGGCCAATGACGGCATCAATCTGGCGGTGCCCGAAGGCACGCCGGTCAAGGCCGCCGAGGACGGCGTCGTGGCCTATTCCGGCAATGAACTCAAGGGCTATGGCAATCTGGTCCTGGTTCGGCACGCCAACGGTTACGTCACCGCATATGCCCATGCGAGTGAACTGCTGGTGAAGCGCGGCGACACCATCAAGCGCGGCCAGATCATTGCCAAGTCGGGTCAATCGGGCGAGGTGGGTTCGCCGCAGCTCCACTTCGAGATCCGCAAAGGATCTACCCCGGTTGACCCGCTTCAATTCCTCAACGGGGCGTAAGGCGCTCGATCGCCCGCCAATCTCCCGATCCGTCCAGCCACAGACGCGCGGCATCTTGGCGGGGCCTGTCAACCGACGCATCGCACGCGATGGGCCAGTGCGGCTCGGCGCAGATAGTCCTTGCAGCACACCGAAACCGATGTCGACGCGTCGGTGACCGATACCGGCAGCGGTAACCGCCGATCGGATCGATCAGCCATCGGCACTGCCGGCTGGCTCCGGCCCCCGTATTTGTACCCGCCCGAAAATTGAGGCCGGCTTCACCACGGCTGTTCATGATGCCGGCCAAAGCGGTCAGCGAAGGGTTCCTGCTCCGAAGGGCGGGACACGGCGCGCAAATCGGCGCGTTCGACTGCCGACCGAACTTTCGCCGTTTGCGGGCGGTCTGAGCCCAGGCCGCCGGCGCCGACAACCAGCGAATAGGGCCGTAGATGTTTCAGGTTCTCAACTGCCTTGCTGAAGAGCACGACTGGCATCTCGTGTTGCTTGCCGCCGCCATCTGCCTGCTGGCGAGCGGGGTGACGATCGGACTGTTCCAGCGGGCGCGGGCAACCCACGGTCCGGCGCGGCTGGTCTGGCTGGGCTTGGACGCGGCCGCCGGTGGCTGCGGAATCTGGGCCACGCACTTCATTTCAATGCTCGCATACATCCCGGGTGCCGGCGCCGGCTACGATCTGGCTCTGACCGTGCTGTCGCTGGTCTTTGCGATGGTGATGACCGGCGTCGGCATCAGCGTCGCCTTGTGGAACGGTGGAAGGCGCGCCGCCGCCGTCGGGGGAGTGATCGTCGGCTGCGGCATCGCGGCCATGCACTTCACTGGAATGCTGGCGCTCGAGCTTCCCGGCAAAATCGCCTGGTCCCTGGACCTCGCATCGGCATCTATCGTGCTCGGCTGCCTGTTTGGCGGCCTCGCCGTCGCGGTGGCCGCCAGAAAAGATGACGTGCCGCATACCCTGGCCGCGGCAGTCCTGCTGGCCGCCGCGATAGTCGCGCATCACTTTACGGCCATGGGCGCGGCGCTCTTCACACCCGATCCGACTCGCGTCGTTGACGGCCTGTCCCTGTCGCCTGCAAGTCTCGCCCTGATCGTGGCCGGCGCAGCAGCCATCATTCTCGGCATGTGTCTGGTGGCAGTGCTGAGCGATCGCAGGTCGGAAGACAGGCTGCGCCGGCAAAAGCAGCTGCTCGACGCAGCGCTGCAGAACCTTTCGAATGGCGTGTGCATGTTCGACGCCGACGGTCGCGTCGTTCTGTTCAACGATCGCTATGTGGCGATGATGGGGTATTCGGCCGCCACGCTGGAAGGCCGCTCGCTGCTTGAGATGTTCCGCGAGCGCAAGGAGGCCGGCGACTTTGTCGGCGACCCGCAGGAATCTTTCAGGCAGGTCATGAAGGGCGTTGCCGAGGGCGAACCGAGCTCCAAGATTGTCGAAACGTTGTTGTCGGGGCGCACCTACCGGGTGTTCGTCCAACCGACACCGGGTGGCGGCTGGGTCGCAACGTTCGAGGACGTCACCGAAACCCGTCGCGCGGAAGCCGAGCGCGTCAGGGCCGAGACCCTGCGCGCGGAGCTGCAGGAGCAGTTGGTGCGCTCGCAGAAGATGGAAGCGATCGGCACCATGGCCGGCGGGGTCGCGCACGAACTCAACAACCTGCTGCAGCCGATCCTGATGCTGGCCGAACTGCTCGCCGATCAGATCCCCGAACGGGATCAGGCGTCCCGCGAGGACATCGCCACGATCATCGACCACGCCGAGCGGGCGCGGCACATCGTGAGCAGCATCGTCACCTTCGCCCGCAAGGGCACGACCGACGTCGGAACGCTCGATGTCGCCCACGAAATGCGCGCGGCGGACGCCATGCTGCGCAGCCTTGTTCCAGCCACCATCAACATCGAGAAGCGGATACTGGCCGGATCCTGCCTGGTCACCGCCAACCGCACCGAGCTGATGCAGGTCGTCAGCAACCTCGTCATCAACGCATCGCATGCGATGAACCAGTGCGGCTCGGTGCAGATAGCCCTGCAGCACACCCAAATCGCCGAAAGCGAAGCGGCCGAACTGCAGGTCGCCGCGGGAAATTATGCCGATTTGTCGGTGACCGACACCGGCAGTGGCATCGAGCCGCGGCTGCTGGAGCGCATCTTCGAGCCGTTCTTCACTACCAAGCCAGCCGGGCAGGGCACCGGCCTCGGGCTGTCGGTGGCGTATGGAATCGTGCGCGCCTGGAACGGCGCGATGCGGGTTCACAGCGACATTGGCCGCGGCACCAAATTCTCGGTCCTTGTTCCAATACTTTCCTCCTGATTGCGAAGGCAGCTACCGATGGCAAGAATTCTGGTGATCGACGACATGGCCGGCGTGCGCCGGGCGGTGTGCTCGGTGCTCAACAAGGCCGGCCACAGCGTAACCGAAGCCGACAATGGCGCGACCGGGTTGCAGCTCGCCGCCGAGCAGGAATTCGATCTGATCATCACCGATATCGTGATGCCTGGGATCGACGGCACCGAGGTCATTATGGCGCTCGCCGCCCGGCCTGGCAGCCCGCCGATCATCGCCATGTCGGGCGGCGGCGCCCATCTGACCAGCGAGGAGGCCCTCAGGCTTGCCAAGCAGACCGCCGACGGGGCGCTGGCGAAACCGTTCAGCGGCAAGGAATTGACCGCCGCTGTCAATGAACTTCTTGCGGCAAGGTAGTCGACGCGATGTTCAAGAACCTGAAGGTTGCCACCAAGATTTATTGCGTCGTCGGTTTTCTCGCCGTCGTCGCCACCGCGGTAGCCGCGCTCGGCATCGATACCTTGCGAACCTACAGCGCCAAGGTCAGCGAGATGGAGCTGGCGTCGGGACGGGCTGTTGTCGGCGAACGCGTCAATGGCCTGATCAACGCCGTCGTGATGGATTCGCGCGGCGTGTACATGTCGCGTGACGCGGGCGAGGCCGAAAAATTCGCCAAACCGATGCTGGCCAATCTGGCGACAATACAGCAGCGCATGGAGCAGTGGCGCAGCTTGATGCCGCAAGGCGAGCAAGGCACGCTCGGCCCGGCGCTGGCGAGCGCCGAGGAGTTCGTCAACTATCGCAAGGAGCTGGTCCGGCTTGCCCGCGAGGTTGGTCTCAAGGAGGCCAGGCTGTACGGTGACAATGATCTCAACCGCGGCAACCGTTCCAGGCTCAACGACGAAATCGAGACGCTGGCCCGGCTGAACAACCGCCAGGTCAGCCAGGTCGCCGAAGAAATTCACGCCTTTTCGCGGGTCAAGCTGTTGTTGGTGGCGATCGTTTCGGGCGCCGGCGTGCTGCTTGGCGTTGCGCTCGCCGTAATTCTGGTCAGCATGCTGATATCCCGCCCGCTTCGTGCGGTCACCTTGGCGCTGCAATCGCTCGCCACGGGTGATCTCGCCACCGTGATACCCGAGCTTGACCGGCACGACGAGATCGGCGCCATCGCCGACGCGCTGCATGTCTTCAAGGCGAATTCCGAGAACGCCGCCGAGCTGGAGCAACGGCAGGTGGCTGACCGCGCGGAAAACGCCGGCCGGCAGGAGGAGATGGACCAGCTGGTCGGATTGTTCGGCAAGAGCCTCGGCGGAGTGTTCGAAACCATATCCTCGGTATCGCTGGATATGTCGCAAGCTGCCGGCCAAATGCAGGAAGCCTCGTCAGGCATCGATACCCAGGCCAATCTGCTCATGCGCGAGACCGAGCTGACGTCGAGCAATGTCGCCACTGTCGCCGCCGCGACCCAGCAGCTTTCAAGTTCGGCGGCCGAGATCGCGCGGCAGGCCTCGAACTCCACGGGAATGTCGGACGCCGCGGTGGCGCAGGCCGGTGCGTCGGTCGAGAAGGTCGAGCGGTTGCGTGAGGCGTCCGAGCGGATCAGTACGATCCTGACGCTGATCCGCAAGATTGCCGCGCAGACCAACCTTCTGGCACTCAATGCGACGATCGAAGCCGCCCGCGCCGGCGAGGCGGGCAAGGGCTTTGCCATCGTCGCGAGCGAAGTCAAATCGCTGGCCCAGCAGACCGAGAGCGCGACCAAGGAAATCGGCGGTCAGATCGACATGATCCAGAAAGCGACGGCAGAAGCGGCCGAAGCGATCGAGGCGGTCGGCGGCACGATCCGCAGCATGCACGCCATTTCGGTCGGCATTGCCGATGCAGTCGAACAGCAGGGAGCCGCGACGCGCGAAATCGCCCATACGGTTGATCAAGTGGCACGCAGCACGGCTACCGTGGGCGACACCGTGCAACAGACGCAGAAATCGACGTCGCAGGGACGCCAGAACGCGATCGCGGTCGCCGATATCGCCGTCAAGCTTTCGGCCGAAGCGGGCGATCTTCGCGCCGAGATCAAGGATTTCCTGGAGTCGCTTCAGAACCTGAATGATACCAAGCAGTTCCACGCCTACGAGGTCAATGTCGGCGGCCGGGTGATCGACGGAAAAACTGAATCAAGCGGACGGATCTTGAGCATTTCAACGGGCACGATCCTGTTTGCCGGCAAACTTGCCGCTGCACTGGGCGCACGCATTACGATCCACATCGATGGCGTCGGGCGTCCAATTCAGGGCCGCTACGCCGGGGTCAGTGACGCCGGCCACTTCCTGCAACTGCCGCTGGATGTCGCGAACCTCGCTTATATGGGGAATCTGATCCCGACGCTGCTGGCTGCCGCCGCCTGAAGGGATCGCCCGGTGAACCGGTTACCGGCCGGCAGGCGGGGCGCGTCATGGGCAGGTTACTTCGAGCCCAGCCGCACGCCCAGCCGTCCCGCCAGTTCCTGGGTGAACTGCCAGGCGACGCGGCCGGAGCGCGAGCCGCGGGTGGTCGACCATTCCAGCGCTTCGCGCTCGAGCTCGGCCTCGGCGAGATCGATGCCGAAATGGCCGCAATAGCCCTTCACCATCGCGAGGTATTCGTCCTGGCTGCAGCGGTGAAAACCCAGCCACAGGCCGAAGCGGTCCGACAGCGAGACTTTTTCCTCGACCGCTTCGCCGGGATTGATGGCGGTGGAGCGTTCGTTCTCGATCATCTCGCGCGCCAGCAGATGACGGCGGTTCGAGGTCGCGTACAGTATCACGTTGTCGGGACGGCCCTCGATGCCGCCTTCCAGCACCGCTTTCAGCGACTTGTAGGAAGCATCATTGCCGTCGAACGACAGGTCGTCGCAGAACACGATGAAACGGAAGTCCGCACGGCGCAGCAGCTCCATCAGGTCAGGCAGGCTTTCGATATCCTCGCGGTGGATCTCGATCAGCTTCAGGCGGTCGGCCGGCTTGCGATCGATATTGAGGTTGGCGTGCGCGGCCTTCACCAGCGACGATTTCCCCATGCCGCGCGCACCCCACAGCAGCGCATTGTTGGCAGGAAGCCCGTTGGCAAAACGCTCGGTATTCTCGATCAGGATGTCGCGCATCCGGTCGATGCCCTTGAGCAGGCCGAGATCGACGCGGCTGACGCGCGGCACCGGGGCCAGCCGGCCATCCGGGTGCCAGACGAAGGCGTCGGCGGAGCCGAGACTGTCGGTGCCGACCGGCGCGCTCGATGCCGCAGACAGCTGGGCTGCGATCGCTTCGAGGGCGCGCGCGATCCGCTCCGCGACATCCTGCGGCGAGGATGGCGTCGGGCGTTTTGTCGCGGCGATCGGCGATTTCCGGGTGGCCGGCCTGGCGACGGTACGAGGTGCGGCTCTGCGAGGCTTTTTGGACATCTGGCGGTTCCGTTCGGTGCAGCCATATCGGGGCTTTTGGCAGGCCGCAAGCCGCCCAAATGAGGGGGCCGGCGCAGCGTTGCAATTGGGACCGCGGCCGCTATAGTCCGCGCGAATTTGCCCGAACCGGCCCGACGCCAATGCGTTGCCGGTTCATTCCCGTTTCACGAGGATTGTCCCGATGTTCATTACCCCTGCGTTTGCCCAGGCCGCAGGTGGTGGCGATACCAACAGCATGTTGATGTCGCTGCTGCCGTTCGCGCTGATCTTCGTGATCATGTATTTCCTGATCCTGCGGCCGCAGCAGAAGAAGGTGAAGGACCACGCCGAACTGGTGAAGAACATCCGCCGCGGCGACACCGTGGTGACGACCGGCGGCCTGGTCGGCAAGGTCACCAAGGTGGTCGACGACGACCAGATCGAGTTCGAAATCTCCGACGGGGTCCGGGTGCGGCAGATGCGGCAGATGATTTCCGGCGTGCGCGCCAAGGGCGAGCCGGCCAAGGAAAAGGCCGACACTGCCAAGGAAGATAGTTCGGCGAGTTAGCGCGCTTTCCTGAAGCGGCGCATATTCCAGAATCTGACGGGACAACTCGATGCTGTATTTCACGCGGTGGAAGGCGCTGGCGATCATCCTGACGGCGCTGGTTGTGTGCCTTTGCGCGGTGCCGAATTTCTTCCCCGAAGCCACCGTCAAGCGCTGGCCGAGCTGGGCTCAGCGCCGGATGGTGCTCGGCCTCGATCTGCAGGGCGGCTCGCACATCCTGCTCGAAGTCGACGCCAATTCGGTCAAGAAGGACAAGCTCGAGCAGGTCCGCGACGACGTCCGGCGCACGCTGCGCGATGCCAAGATCGGCTATACCGGCCTCGCCGCACGACCTGACAGCGTCGAGGTTCATGTCAAGGACTCCGACCTGCAGAACGCGCTGGCCAAGCTGCGCGAGCTGTCGCAGCCGCTCGGCGGCTTGCTCGGCTCCAGCGGCCAGCGCAGCCTCGAGGTCAGTGACGCCGGCGGCGGCCTGATCCGGCTCACGGTTCCGCCTGCGGCGATCACCGAGCGGGTGCGCCAGTCGGTTGAACAGTCGATCCAGATCGTCGAGCGCCGCGTCAACGAGCTCGGCACCGTGGAGCCCCTGATCGAGCGCGAGGGCACCGACCGGATCCTGGTGCAGGTGCCGGGCTTGCAGGATCCGACCCGGCTGAAGGAATTGCTGGGCAAGACCGCCAAGCTCGATTTCCGCATGGTCGACACCTCGGTGCCCGCGGATCAGGCGCTGCAGGGCAGGGTACCTCCGGATTCCGAGGTGCTGATGAGTTCAAGCACGCCCAAGATCCCCTATGTCATCAAGAAGCAGGTGGTGGTCTCCGGGGCCGATCTGATCGACGCCCAGCCCGGCTTCGACCAGCGCTCGGGCGAGCCGATCGTCAGCTTCCGCTTCAATACCTCCGGCTCGCGAAAATTCGCGCAGGCGACCTCGGAGAACGTCGGGCAGCCCTTCGCGATCGTGCTCGACAATGAGGTGATCTCCGCCCCCGTGATCCGCGAGCCGATCACCGGCGGCTCCGGCCAGATTTCCGGCAATTTTACCGTGCAGGGGGCCAACGACCTGGCGATCCTGCTGCGGGCCGGCGCATTGCCGGCGCCGCTGACCATCATCGAGGAGCGCACCGTCGGGCCGGGGCTCGGCCAGGATTCGATCGAACGGGGCGAACTCGCCGCCTATGTCGGCTCGGTCATGGTCATCGTCTTCATGCTGCTGACCTACCGGCTGTTCGGCGTGTTCGCCAACATCGCGGTCGCCATCAACGTCGCCATGATCTTCGGCCTGCTGTCGCTGCTGAGCGCCACCCTGACGCTGCCCGGCATTGCCGGCATCGTGCTGACCGTCGGCATCGCCGTCAACTCCAACGTGCTGATCTACGAGCGCATCCGCGAGGAACTGCGCGGCGGCCGCACCGCGATTTCCGCCATCGACTCCGGGTTCAAGCGCGCGCTTGCCGACGATTCTGGATTCCAACATCACCACCTTCATCGCCGCCGCGGTGCTGTTCTATATCGGCACCGGGCCGGTGCGCGGCTTCGCGGTGACACTCGGGATCGGCATCATCACCACGGTGTTCACCGCGTTCCTGCTCACCCGCCTGATCGTCGCGGGCTGGGTGCGATGGAAGCGGCCGCACAGCGTGCCGATCTAGCGCATGATCGCGACCCGAACCGCCGCCTCGGCGCAGAGTGGACACCGGATTTCGGACCGGATCATGCCAAAACAGGATAATGCGACGACTGTGATGCGGCGTGGCCGCGTCGTATTCCAGCGAATGCGGAGCCGGCTTTGACACATTTGGTACTTATCGGGCTGGGCATCCTGATTGCGGCGCTGACCGTTGTCAGCTGCCTCGGCCTGCTGCCGTCGCTGCGAATCGTGCCCGACGACACCCGGTTCGATTTCACCCGGTTTCGCCGCATCAGCTTTCCGATTTCGGCGCTGCTTTCGATTGCCGCGATCACGCTGTTCTTCACCCACGGGCTGAATTTCGGCATCGATTTCAAGGGCGGTACGCTGCTGGAAGTGCAGGCCAAGTCCGGCGCCGCCGACATCCCGGCGATGCGCGCAACCCTGAGCGGGCTCGGTCTGGGCGACGTCCAGTTGCAGCAGTTCGGCGGTCCTGCCGAGGTGCTGATCCGGGTCGCCGAGCAGCCCGGCGGCGATGCCGCGCAGCAGGTGGCGGTGCAGAAGGTCCGCGGCGCGCTTGGCGATGCCGTCGACTACCGCCGGGTCGAAGTGGTGGGACCGCGGGTTTCCGGCGAATTGCTGGCTTACGGCATGCTCGGGCTGATGCTGGCGATCGTTGCGATCCTGATCTACCTCTGGTTCCGGTTCGAATGGCAGTTCGCGCTGGGCGCCATGATCGCCAACGTCCACGATATCGTGCTGACCATCGGCTTCATGTCGATTTCGCAGGTCGATTTCGATCTCACCAGCATCGCGGCGCTGCTGACCATCCTTGGCTATTCGCTCAACGACACCGTGGTGATCTATGACCGGATTCGAGAAATGTTGCGGCGCTACAAGAAAATGCCGATGCCGGAACTGCTCAACGAATCGATCAATTCGACGCTGTCGCGATCGATCATCACCCACGTCACGGTGACATTGGCGCTGCTGGCGCTGCTGTTGTTCGGCGGCAATGCCATTCACAGCTTCACCGCGGTCATGATGTTCGGCGTGGTGCTGGTCGGCACCTACACCTCGATCTTCATCGCCGCGCCGATCCTGATCTATCTCGGCGTCGGCAACCACCGCGACGCGCCGGACAAGCCGTCGAAGAAGTAACCATGCCGAGCCGCCCGGACGCGCCGCATCTTCCGAGGTCCGCCCCGATCGAGGCTTACGGCAATGGCGGCTTCGCCTTTGCGGACATGTCGCACCGCGGCTCGCTGTTGTGCCTGCCGGATGCGATCTGGGCCTGGCCGGTGGCGAGGCCCCAGGATATCGACAAGGCCTCGCTGGCGCGGGTGTTCGCCGCAGCCAACGGCATCGACACGCTGATTGTCGGCACCGGCACCGAGGTCTGGCTGCCGCCACCGGCGCTGCGCGAGGCGCTGCGGGCGGTGAGGGTGGTGCTGGACGCCATGCAGACCGGCCCGGCGATCCGCACCTACAACATCATGATCGGCGAGCGGCGGCGGGTCGCGGCGGCGCTGATCGCGGTGCCATGAGCGGCACGGACGGCGCCGGGGCGGCCGCCGGCTTTTGCGCCGAACTGGTGCGGCAGCACGATTTTGCCCGCTACGCGTCGACGCTGTTTTTGCCGGCCGCGCCGCGCCGGGCCCTGCTGGCGATTTATGCGTTCAACGTCGAGGTCTGCCGGACTCATCTCCAGGTGAGCCAGCCGCTGCCCGGCGAGATGCGCCTGCAGTGGTGGACCGACATGCTCGCAGGCGCCGGCCATGGCGGCATCGAAGGCAATCCGGTCGCGGCCGAGCTGCAGCTCGCGATCGCGAGCTGGCGCCTGCCCGTGGAGCGGCTGTCCCGCCTGATCGACGAGCATCAGTTCGATCTCTACAACGACCCGATGCCGACCATGGCGGCGCTGGAGGGCTACATCAACGACACCTCGTCGGCGCTGTTTGCGCTGGGCGCGCGGATTGCCGGGTGGCCGTCGGAGGAGGCCGAGCATCTGGCGCGCCATGCCGGGCTGGCGCAAGGCATGGTGCAGGTGATGGCGGCATTGCCGCGGGATGCCTCGCGGCGTCAGCTGTTCGTTCCGCTGCAATTGCTGGAGCGTCACGGCGTCGACGTCGAACAGGTGTTTTCAGGCCGGCAGACCGCCCCGCTGCGCGCCGCGCTGGATCAGCTGGCCGGCGAAGTCGGAGGCCACTTGAGAACCGCCATGGCATTGCTGGCGGAGGCGCCGGCACCGGCGCGGCCGGTCTTTTTGCCGTTGGCGCTGGTGGCACGCGATCTGATGCAGATGTCGCGCGCCGACAATGATTTTTTCCGGCCTCGGCCGACATCGAGATTGAGGACGCTGTGGACGTTGTGGCGGGCCTCGCGCTCGCGGCTGTTTTCGTGAGGTGTGGACGGCGTTCCCCGGACGCAGCGCAGCGCGTAGCGGTGCGCTGCTGATCCGGGGTCCATCTCCATGGTCGAATGGGTTCCGGTTCTGCCATGCATTGCGGTGCGCGGCATCGCGCCCGGGACAGGATGCCGGGTCAGGACGGCGGCGCCAGGTCGGCCGCTTCGAAATTGAACCGGTCGCGCAGGTTCTTGCGCGATTCAAGAATGCTCATCAGGAACGCGCGGTCGGCCGCGCTCGTCATCATCGGCTCGATCAGATCGAGCTGGTTCATCGCCACCAGCTGCAGGATTTCGGTGCGGAGTTTTCCGGCGCCGTCGCGCGGCAGGCTCCGCACCACCTGGATATGCTCCGGCGGCCTCACACCCGCGGCCGTCGCGAGCTGGTGGCGCAACTGAGCTTCGAGCGCGGCCTGGTCGGCTTCGACGAAGGCGTAGAGCCCGACGCCGCTGCGCCGGTCGGCGAAGGCGACAATGGCGGTATCGCGGACGGCTGGATTTTTTCGGATCAGATCGACCAGCACCGGTGCGTCATTGACCAGCCTCCGCCCGCCGCCCTCGCGATCGGTAAAATTGAACAGGCCGCGGGTGATGGCGCGGTAGACTTTCTTGCCGGTGGCGAGCCAGAGGCTGGCGACCAGCGATTTGCGCGCGAGGATCTGACGTTCCTTCGGCGTCAGCGCCTCCGGCGCATAGCTGCGCTTGTGCTTCAACAGATGGCGGAGATCCTCATAGGCGGCGATGCGGAACAGCCGGCCGCGGCTGCGAAAGCAGGCCGCGAGCTGGAAGTCGGTTACATAGGCGCGGCCGTCGCTGCCGCGCAGCCAGTTCTGCTCCTTGGCGAGATCGTTATGGCAGATGCCGGCGCGATGCAGCCGGCGCAACGCCGCCTTGGCGGAACGGAAATAGCCGACATCGCCGAACGGCCTGGCCAGGTGCAGTGCCACGCCGTTGATAAATCCGCGCACCAGCGCCTGCCTGCCGGCCCACAACAGCTCCGGCCCGACATCCAGGTGGCGCGCCAGCGCGAGCGCCCGGCGCTCGCGCGCGAACAAATGGCGCGCCGCCAGATAGGACCACCACGGCACGGTATCGAGCCGGCGCAACACCGCATCGACTTCTCCGTCGGGCCCGCGAAAGCGGCCGCGTTCGACGGTGGAAAACACGTCGCGCTTCAGCAATACGCCTTCGGTCCATTGCGCCGACAGCACGGCGGCGTCGTCTTTGGGCAAGCTCATGAATAGCTCACGCCGCCGCCGCGACGTGCAGGCTGTCGGCGACCCAGCGATCGAGATCGGCCAGTGCGCGGGCGCTGATCGCCTGCTTCTTGGCCACGGTCTTTTCGTTGCCGCGCAGCCTTGCGCCGTCCGGCGTTCTGGTCGGCGGGCTGGCGAGCGGCGGGAACAGCCCGAAATTGATATTCATCGGCTGGAACGAGCGCGGACCGGCGTCGATCGTCTCGATATGGCCGCCTGTGATGTGACCGAGCAGCGACCCGAGCGCCGTGGTCGGGGGCGGCGGCGCCAGCGGCCGCGAGAGCGCATCGGCCGCGGCATAGAGACCGGCAATCAAACCGATGCTGGCGGATTCCACATAGCCTTCGCAACCGGTCATCTGTCCGGCGAAGCGCAGCCGTGGCTGCGCCCGCAGCCGCAACTGCGCATCCAGCAGCTTCGGCGAATTCAGGAAGGTGTTGCGATGCAGCCCGCCGAGCCGGGCGAATTCGGCGTTCTCGAGCCCGGGAATGGTCCGGAAGACGCGTTGCTGAGCGCCGTGCTTGAGCTTGGTCTGGAAGCCCACCATGTTGTAGAGCGTGCCGAGCCTGTTATCCTGGCGCAACTGCACGATGGCATAGGCCTTCACGGCCGGATCGTGCGGATTGGTGAGCCCGACCGGCTTCATCGGTCCGTGGCGCAGGGTCTCGCGGCCGCGCTCGGCCATCACTTCGATCGGCAGGCAGCCGTCGAAGTAGGGCGTGCCGGTCTCCCACTGCTTGAAGTCGGTCTTTTCGCCGGAAATCAGCGCATCGACGAAGGCGTCGTATTGCGGCTTGGTCATCGGGCAATTGATGTAGTCGGCGCCGGTGCCGCCTGGGCCGATCTTGTCGTAGCGCGACTGGAACCATGCCGCCGACATGTCGATGGTATCCTTGTGCACGATCGGGGCGATCGCATCGAAGAACGCCAGCGCGTTTTCGTCGGTGAGCTCGCGGATGGCGTCGGCGAGCGGCGCGGAGGTCAGCGGCCCGGTGGCGACGATGACGTTGCGCCAGTCCGAGGGCGGCAGGCCGCCGATCTCCGAACGGTCGATCTCGATCAGCGGATGGTCGTGCAGCGCCCCGGTGACGGCAGCCGAAAACCCGTCGCGGTCGACCGCCAGGGCGCCGCCGGCAGGGACCTGGTTGGCGTCGGCGGCGCGCATGATCAGCGAACCGAGCCGGCGCATTTCGGCATGCAGCAGGCCGACCGCATTGTTGGCGGCGTCATCGGACCGGAACGAATTCGAGCATACCAGTTCGGCGAGGCCGTCGGTGCGGTGGGCCTCGGTCATGCGGTTCGGACGCATCTCGTGCAGCGCGACGCGAATGCCCGAATTGGCGACTTGCCACGCCGCTTCGGAGCCGGCGAGGCCGGCGCCGACGATGTGGACGGTTTCAGCTGAAGATGGGTTGCCTGTCATAGGCGAAGGGGTAGCGCGTTTTCACGCGCAGTGGAATGCGGCCGGCTGGCCGGATACGACAACGCCCGCAGCGAGGCGGGCGTTATCCGTATTATTCAGTGGCTGAAACCGGTCAGCCGTTGTAATTGCCGGCTGCAACGCGCGGAATGTCGGAACGATCAAGGCCGATATCGGCCAGTTCGCGATCGCTAAGCTGGGACAGTTCGCTGACATTGCGCTGATAGTCCCGGAACGCCTGGATCATGCGGATGAGCGAGAGCAACATGGGTAGTCTCCTTGCATTACGATTCAGCTCTTGGAGGAAGCCTCATCGTTGAAATGAATATAGAGCAACATACCGCACCGCGGGAGGCCAAATGGTGCGATGCAGCTAAGCGCCAAGTGCATGGCTTGAGTAAGGAATGATTAACCCTTCGCCTTGCTTCGACCCAATTGGGCCCGGAACAGCCCAGCCAAACCCTGAGGCTCAACGAGCAGCCGTTTTTTATGGCGATGTGCCAAGCGACGACGCGCCGAATCGACGTGCGGTGTATGTGGCGATGCTGGCTGCCGTAGCAAGCCCGCAAGCTAAAATCCCGCGTCGAACGCCGCGCCCAGGTCAGGCTTCCATGCTCCCCTCATGCGCAAGTCGCATGCATCGACTATTAAATGAACCAAAAATCACTCTATTTAGTGCACTGCAGCGAGCAGGAAGATGCCCACGGAGTTCCAGTGCCCCTCGGTGAGCGCCATGGCGGCGCTTTCGGCGCCTGCCGATCGGGGAGGGACCAGCGATGGATTTCTGGCAAGCCTGCCGCCGCTCCTCGGATAGCGCGCGTTGGTCGCCAAGGATCGCGCCCGCTTCAGCCATGCCCCGCTGCGGCCGCCTGATGCCGCGGCTTCTCAGCCGAATCAGGCCGGCCGGTTTGAACGGCAAATCCGGTGAAGTTGTTTCTCTGTGATGGTGCGTGCCTTGGCAGCGTCCGCCGGACATCGACGTCATGCGGGGCCATCGTGAAAACGCGAAAAGTTACGGCGCTGTAATCAAAAGACGTCCTTGCGCATGAGCGCGATGCGCCAAGCGCCGATCACATTTTCATCGCGGGATATTCATTCCTTAATTTGCGGCAATTCGGCGAACAATAAATGGCAGAATCCGGCAATGACGCTGGATCTGTTCTAAACCGAACGGAAAAGTAACATGATCAATAAGTTACTCGGAGCAGCCGCAATGGCTGCCGTTATTCTCGCAGTTGCACCGGCATCCGCCGCCAAGATGGGCGGCTGCAGTGGCGAAAACTTGACCAAGACCGAAGCCATGATCGAATCGATGCCCGAAGGCGAAAACAAGGGGACGGCGCAGAAGGAAGTCGCGATGGCGCAGTCCGCGATGCTGGACGGCAAGATGGGAGCGTGCGGCATGCATCTCGGCAAGGCGATGCATATGGGCATGATGAAGTAGGTCAAACGCCGGGGCCGGTTGCGTCGCGATCGGCCCAACGCGTTGCCGGACACCGGCCTTGAACAGCTTTACGGCGTGTGCGTCAGCTGCGTTGCGAAATACGCGATGGTCTTCGCGTAGACCTCGCTCTTGTTCCACTGCTGCAGCACGGCGAAATTGGGGCTGCCGGGTTCCCAGCCTTTGCCGCGCTGCCACCCGTAGGAGGCGAGAAAATTTGCCGTCGATGCCAGTACATCGGGCGCGCTGCGCAACAGGTCGCGGCGGCCGTTGCCGTCGAAATCGACGGCGTATTTCAGATAGGATGACGGCATGAACTGGGTCTGGCCGATTTCGCCGGCCCAGGCGCCGTGCATTTCCGAGGCCGCAATGTCGCCGCGCTCGATCAGGCGGAGAGCGTCCATCAATTCGGCCCGGAACATATCCGAGCGGCGGCAATCATACGCCAGCGTCGCCAGCGAACGTATGGTCGGAAACTTTCCGATGTTGACGCCGAAGTCGGTTTCCAGCCCCCAGATCGCCACCAGCACCTCGCCCGGCACGCCATAGGTTTGCTCGATCCGCCCAAGGACCGACCCGTATTGCTTCATCATGTTGCTGCCGCGGACCAGCCGGGGCGGCACCATGCGGCCGGAAAACTCCTCGAAGCTTTGACTGAACACGGCCTGCGAATGATCGCGCGACAGCACGGCCCGGTCCAAGGTCACGCCGTTCAGGCCCGATGCGATCGCCGACGCCGAAACGCCCTTGGCGGCGGCATCGGCCTTGAAATCGTCGAGCCAGGCCTCAAAGCTGCCGGTGCCGCAGGGCACCGCCGCCAGCGCCGGCGCACGCGCGAGCACCAGCCCCGCGCTTAGCGCGAAGGCAACGACAAGGAGGCGAGGGAAGTTCGGAATTGCTGGCACAGATAATCGCTTCGCCATCAGGGGAGGACCGGAACGATATGTCACCGGTAACCGCGGCCAAAACATGGCTTGCGGCAGGCGTCGATGCTGCCGTGCGATTGATCTCAATGCAAGAGCGACCGAACGATGCCGCGGAGGTTCTCAAGTACGCCGGGCGCCGGCCGCCAATCAAGCGGCGGCCGGCGCCGGTAGCCTGCCGGGCCTAGCCTAGCTGGGGTCCTTGCGTCGCCAGGGGAACAGGGCGGCCGGGAAATCCGCCGCGGAGCGGCGCTGGCGGAGCGGGCGGGCAGGGATCGGTTGCGGATTGGGATCCGGCGCGATCACCTTGCGATAGAGGTGCCAGGTGGCGTGGCCGAGCAGCGGGATGACGACCGCCAGGCCGAGGAAGAACGGCAGCGATCCCAGCACCAGCAGCACCGCGACGATCAATCCCCATGCCGCCATCGGCAACGGATTTCGTGCCACCGCGCGCAGCGACGTCACCATGGCGTCCGCGGCGCCGGCGTGGCGGTCGAGCATCAGCGGAAACGAGACCACGCTGATGCACAGCGCCATCAGGGCGAACAGGAAACCGACGCCGCAACCGACGACGATCAGCCACCATCCCTGCGGTGTGGTCAGCACGCGCGCGGCGAAGTCCGGAATCCTCGCCGCGGCCTGGTAGCCGAAGGCGGCGACGTAGATCGCCTGCGCGGTCGCCACCCAGGTCACGAACAGCGCCAGCAACAGCGTTCCGAGCCAGAGCATGGCGCCGATTGACGGCGAGCGCAGCACCTCGAGCGCATCCCAGACCGACGGCTGTTCGCCGAGTTCGCGACGGCGGCTGAGTTCATAGAGACCAAGTGCCGCGAACGGACCAAGCAGGGCGAAGCCCGCCGCCAGCGGAAACAATAACGGCAAGACCGAATAGCCCAGCACCGTCCTTGCCAGCACCAGTCCGAGCACCGGATAGATCATGCACAGGTTAATGGCGTGGCTGGGCACCGCCTTGAAGTCTTCCCAGCCTAGCCGCAGGGACTGGTGCAGGTCGGACAGGCCGATGGTGCGGATGATGGGTACAGCGGCGGTGTCTTGCGCCGGCTGAACCAGGGGCGAGACATTGCCCGATTGGGTGGCCATGGTCGTTATCTCCCTTGCCGCGGCCGCTGGTTTTGGCGCCATTCGAGGGCGCAAGCGGGCCGTCTGCGAAAACGATCACGAGCAGACCAGACGCGAAGACAGGAAACCGAAACTGGCCATGTCGCGAACTGAACCACGAAGCCTACTCTCAATCGCCGCCGACGTCGCTCACGGTTCGGTGATGGCGCCATGGCGCAGCCGCGCACTGCGCCCGGGGGCGACGGCCCCGAGCCCTGGCTTGCCGACCGCCACGCGTGGGGCTAGATACGCCGCCGAACCAGAAACACGTGCCAACAGGGAAGCCGCCAATGGATAGCGTCGATCGCCGCAGCCTGCTTGGAGTCGGCGCCCTGGCGCTGGCGGGTGCTGCGGCGCCGGTCGGGTGCGCAGCTGCGCAGGCCGGGCCGAAGCCGATTTTCGCCATACCGGTGACGACGATACCGATTGCCGGCGAATCGGATGTGTTTCCGGTGCGCCGCATCTATTGCATCGGACGCAATTATGCCGCGCATGCGATCGAGCGCGGCTCCGACCCGACGCGAGAGCCGCCGTTCTTCTTCCAGAAGCCGACCGATGCGATTCAGAATGTCGCGATCGGCGCGGTGGCGGATCATCCCTATCCCTCCCTGACCGGCAACTACCACCACGAAGTCGAACTTGTGGCGGCGCTGAAGTCGGGCGGCACCAATATCGCGCCGGAACTGGCGCTCGATCATGTCTATGGCTATGCCCTCGGCCTCGACATGACCCGGCGCGACCTGCAAAACGCCATGGCCGCGGAAAAGAAGCCGTGGGAAATCGGCAAGAGTTTTGACCATGCCGCGGTGCTCGGTCCGATACATCCGGCGACCAGGACCGGACATTTCACGCAAGGCGCGATCTCGCTTTCCGTCAACGGCAAGTTGCGGCAGAATTCCAACCTCGACAAGATGATCTGGAGCGTCGCCGAGCAGATCGCAAAACTGTCCGAGGCGTTCGAGTTGAAGGCCGGCGACATCATCTACTCCGGCACCCCCGAAAACGTCGGTCCGGTGGTGAGGGGCGACGTGCTGCTGTGCAGGCTGGAAGGCCTGCCGGACATGTCGATCCGGATCGTCTGAGGCGCTGGCGGCGGGCGCCGTTCGCGGACCGCCAGCCCGGTAACCGAACTTGCGGCCGAAAACCAACCGTGCGTGTCGCGAGCGGGGCTGGCCGCGCCGCCGTCGAAGTCGATTCCAGTCGCAGCGAAAGACCCGCGGTCGTCCGCCATGTCGCTCACGTTCCGTTAACGACGTTTCCGTCTACCGTGCGTGGCGCAAACGGTGATTTACCGATTTCGCAGGAAGCGCCTTTGTTTCGCAGATCGGGGTAAGCGTTACTTAATGCAGTAGGGGCAGGATCGACTGAATTTTCCAGGTGGCGTTTGGCTCCGGAGATTCTTACGACAATGCCGAAGTTTCGATTTGCAAGTCGCCTCACGACGCTGCTCGCCCGCCTGGCGGGCGGGGGAAAGCGCCATGTCCCGGCCGGCAACAGGCTTCACCGTTTTGCCGGCGACCGAGATGCCAATGTCGTGGTCATCTTTGCCATGATGATGGTGCCCACCATCTATCTCCTTGGAATGGCGCTGGACTACACCCAAGCCTATCACAAGGAGTCGCAATTGAACGCGGCCGCCGACGCCGCCGCCATTGCCGCCATTACCCCGGCCATGATGTCGAAGAGCACCACCGCGGCCCAGACCGCCGCAACCAATGTCTTCAATGCCACCGCCAACAGCCTGTACGGTCTTAGCGCGGCGCCGGCCCTGACGGTCAATATCACCAACCAGGGCCTCGCCCGCTCGGTAACGGTGTCCTACACCGCCGGATCAATCAACAATTTTCCGATTTTGCTGGGCAGCCCGGCATGGCCGATCCAGGGTTCTTCGAGCGCGGCCGCCGCGGGCGCGCCGAATATCAATTTCTATCTGTTGCTGGACAACTCGCCGTCGATGGCGATCGCCGGAACGACGGCCGGCATTGCCACCATGCTTGCCAATACGCCGGGCCAGGAAAGCGGCGGAGGCTGTGCCTTCGCCTGTCATGAATCGAACCCGTCCGCGGACGGTCTGGGGAATCCGGGAGGCGAGGACAATTACGCGCTGGCGCGCAGTCTCGGCGTAACGCTGCGTATCGACCTGATGGCGCAGGCGGTCGCGAATCTCATGACGACGGCGACGGCGGACGAGCAGACTTATGGCAATACCTACAAGGTGGCGATCTACAGCTTCGACTATGCCGTGAATACCGTCTATGCGCCTTCCGGCCTGCCGTCGTCGAACCTGAGCGCCGCCGGCACCGCGGCCGCCAACAACATCAGCATGCCCCTCGTCTATGACAACAACTGGCTGACATCCTCCGACAATAACAGCGACACCGACACCAACTTCGAATTGGCCATGCAGACCATCAACACGACCATGCCCGCGCCGGGCGGCGGCACCAGTACGCCCGGTGACACGCCGCAGGAAGTGCTGTTCATCGTCACCGACGGTGTCGACGATGAGGTCGTGACGAGCACCTCGGCCTGCTCGCAACCGACCAATTCCATGGGCTCGTCGCAATATCGGTGCCAGCAACCATTCAACACGGCCTGGTGCACCACCATCAAGAATCGCGGCATTCGCATCGCCGTGCTCTACACCGAGTACCTCCAGCTGCCGACCGACAGCTGGTACAATACATGGGTTGCGCCGTTCGATACTCCGTCGCCGTCCACCAGCCTGATTGCGACCAACCTGCAGTCCTGCGCGTCAACCGGACTGTTCTACGATGTGGCGTCAGGTGGAGACATCTCGGCTGCGTTGCAAAACCTGTTCTCGACGGTGGTTGCAACGGCCGCGCATCTGACGCAATAGGAAATCGATATCGTGACCGCAGCATCCGCGACCGCACGGAATTGCCATCGCCGCCGACCCAGGCGGTTCTGGGCCGACCGGAATGGCGCAACCGCGGTCGAATTCGGTCTGGTCGCCGCGCCGTTTCTGGCGTTGCTGGTCGGGATCATCCAGACATTTCTCGTGTTCTTCGCGAACCAGCTCCTGGAAACGGTCGTCGCCCAATCCAGCCGTCTGATTCTGACCGGCCAGGTCCAGAATGCGAACATGACCCAGACCCAGTTCGCCCAGCAGGTCTGCGACCAGGTCAGGATTCTCTTCACCTGCAGCAATCTGATGATCGACGTGGAGACCTACACGGCGTTTTCCTCGGCGAACACTGCGATGCCCACCTTGTCCTTCAATGCGCAGGGGCAAGTCACCAACACCTGGCAGTACAACCCGGGCGGCCCGGGCCAGATCGTGGTGGTCCGCGTCATGTATCAGTGGCCCGTGTTCCTTGGGCCGCTCGGTTTCACCCTGTCCAATCTTTCGAACGGCAATCGCCTGATCATGGCCTCGGCCGCGTTCCAGAACGAGCCGCTATGATGTCCGCAACACCCCGCATGGCCGGCATCCTGTCGCCTTTGAGAGCCTTGCGCGGCGACCACCGCGGTGTAGCCGCCGTCGAGTTCGCCATCGTGCTGCCGTTCATGCTGACGCTCTACGTCGGCGGCGTCGAACTCGGCGATGGCCTGTCGATCAACGTCAAGGTGACCGACACCGCGCATATCGTCGCCGATCTGACCTCGCAGAACACCTGCGTCACCTCCGGTACCACCGGCACCATGGCCACCATTCTCGGCGCCTCGTCCGCGACAATCGCGCCCTATTCGGCCTCCAACCTCGTCGTCACCGTCTCGGAAGTCAGCACAAACGCCAGCGGTGTCGCGACCGTCGCCTGGAGCCAGTCGCTCAATGGCACCGCAAGGACTGTGGGGCAAACCATGACGCTCCCGACGTCGCTTGCCGGACAAGCCAACATATCGCTGATCCTCGGCGAGGTTTCATATGCCTATACGCCGCAACTGGGCTACACCATCACCGGCACGGTGAACCTTGCGGACAGTTACTACCTGTTTCCGCGAAATTCGACTTCAGTGAATTACAAGGCCTCGTGCCCTTGATTGTCGGTGACCGGGCGGCGAAGCCGGCTGCTCGCGCGACCGATCATTTCCGCTTTGCGACGCAGGGGACCTTGTGGCATCCCGGATGCAGCAGGGCAGGAGCGCCTGACGGCGATCTGATGTAATGCGCATGCAGCACCGGTGCAGTTGGTTTCACCGGGACCGCAGCGGTGCTCGGCTTCGGTGGTACGACGAGCGCGTTCTGCTTGACAGGTCCGCCGATAACGTTCGGCTTTGCCGGACCGCCGACCGCAACGGGCTTTTTGGGACCGCCGACCGCTCCCGTTGCAAACGCCGCACCGGGCAGGGCGATTGCAGAGACGCCAAGCAGCAGGACCAGGATCATTGTTCCGCGTTTCATCGCCGCTTCCTTTCATGCCGTTGCCGGCAACCGAACATCCGCTCACCATACCGCAATATTGAACGCAAAACGATCTCGACGTCGAATGGGGCTATGCCAGATCGGCAAACTCCGGGTGTTTTTCCAGGTAGTCCACCACGAAGCCGCAGCCGGCGACCACCTTCAGGCCATCGGCCCGGATCAGTTCCAGCGCGCCCTGCACCAGTTGCGAAGCGATGCCGCGGCCGCGCAGCGGGCGCGGCGTCTCGGTGTGGGTGATGACGACCGTGCCTGGCGCCAGCCGGTAACTGGCGAACGCCACAGTTCCCCCGACATCGAGTTCGAAACGGCCAAGGGATTTGTTGTCGCGGACCATGGTCATGTCGGGCTCATTTCGGCACGTCGGCGGCCTCGGGATGCTCGTGTATATGGGGTCTAAGAGCTGTGCAATCGATCCCTCGGCCCGCATGTCGAGCGCGCGCTTGATCGGGCCGATGCCTTGCCATCAAGCTCCGCTGGTCGGCAAGCCCGCCTGCAGGTCCTGCCGACATTTATACCGGGTTGCGGTGGTCCGGACCGGCATATCCGGCGGAATTCACCGGCATTGGTGCTATGACCCAGGGCACGGCGCGCCATCCCCCCTGCGGATCCCGGCGCTTCAGGCTTTGCGGAGAACGTCATGACCAGCCAAAAAGGCCCCAACATCAAGAAAAAGCAGAAATGCAAGAATTGCGAGGGCAAGGGGCTGCTGAAGAAGGGCGACAAGGTCGTGAAATGCCAGCGCTGCGGCGGCACCGGCCTGCGCTAGCGCGGCCCCCCAACCGTGCCGGCCGAGCGTCTGACCGGCTCCGTGGGATCGGGGCATTAACAAGCGCCCGTGAATCTGGTTCAATTTTCGCGCAAGCCGAGGCTGGCCAGCCCGCTCGGCCGATCGCGTCCATTTCAAGAGGATCCATCCATGAAACTCATCGTCACCTTGCTCGGCATCGTGCTGCTGGTCGTTGCCGCCGTCTATTTCCTGATGCCGGCGGACCAGCTGCCGGGATTCTTCCCCGGACACGAGGCCGGCGTGACCCATGTGCACACCAAGCACGGCATCGTCTCCGCCGTGGCCGGCGTGCTGCTGCTGGCGGCCGGGGTATGGATGGGCCGGCGGTGAGCGACGACGCCGTCATCGCCGCGGCGATCCCGCGCGGCGGCGTGAGGCCGAACTCGCGCCGGGTCATGAATCTCGCGCATCTGCTCACCCAGAACGCCCGCCGGCATGGCGACCGTGTCGGCTTCATCTGGGCCGAGCGATCCTTTACCTGGCGCGAGATCGACCGCCGGGTTTCGGCGCTGGCGGCAGCCCTTGCCGCGCGCGGCATCGTCAAGGGCGACCGCATCCTGGTGCACAGCAAGAACTGCGACGAGATGTTCTGGTCGATGTTTGCCGCGTTCCGGCTTGGCGCGGTCTGGGTTCCGACCAATTTCAGGCTGCTGCCGGATGAGGTGGCCTGGCTTGCCACCGCGTCCGGTGCCCGGGCCTTTCTGTGTCACGGCGATTTTCCCGACCATGCCACGGCTGTCACCGCGGCGAGTCCGGCGCTGGCCTTTGTCTGGCGGATCGGCGAAAGCGAGGGCGGCTTCGGCGAGCAATCGCTGCGCGAGGCGATGGCCGCGCATGCCGGCGCCGAGGCCGCGGAGGCCAGGGTCGACTACGACGATCCCTGCTGGTTCTTCTTCACATCGGGCACCACCGGGCGCTCCAAGGCGGCGGTGCTGACCCATGGCCAGATGGCCTTTGTGGTGACCAACCACCTGGCCGACCTGATGCCGGGCACCACGGAAAACGATGCCTCGCTGGTGGTGGCGCCGTTGTCGCATGGCGCCGGCGTCCACCAGCTGGTTCAGGCCGCGCGCGGCGTGCCGACCATCCTGCTGCCGTCCGAGCGTTTCGAGATCGGCGAGGCGTTTCGGCTGATCGAGCGGCACCGGGTGACGAATATCTTCACCGTGCCGACCATCCTGAAGCTGATGGTCGAGCATCCCGCGGTCGACCGCTACGATCATTCCTCGCTGCGCTACGTCATCTATGCCGGCGCGCCGATGTACCGCGAGGACCAGAAGGCGGCGCTGAAGAAGCTCGGCAAGGTGCTGGTGCAATATTTCGGGCTCGGCGAGGTCACCGGCAACATCACGGTGCTGCCGGCGGCGCTGCACGACCCCGAAGACGGCCCGCAGGCGCGGATCGGCTCCTGCGGCTTCGAACGCACCGGCATGCAGGTCTCGATCCAGGGCGACGACGGCCGCGAGCTCAAGCCGTTCGAGACCGGCGAGATCTGCGTGATCGGGCCGGCGGTGTTTGCCGGCTATTACGACAACCCCGAGGCCAACGCCAAGGCGTTCCGCGATGGCTGGTTTCGCACCGGCGATCTCGGCCATATCGACGACGAGGGTTTTGTCTATATTACCGGCCGCGCCTCCGACATGTACATTTCAGGCGGATCCAACATCTATCCGCGCGAGGTCGAGGAGAAGATCCTCACCCATCCGGCGATCGGCGAGGTCGCCGTGGTCGGCGTGCCCGATCCGATGTGGGGCGAGGTCGGCATCGCCGTCTGCGTGGCGCGCGAAGGGGTAAGCGCCTGCACCGAACTTGAGCTTGCGACCTATCTCGCCGCAAAGGTGCCTCGCTACAAGATGCCGAAGCGCTTCTTCTTCTGGGATGCGCTGCCGAAATCCGGCTACGGCAAGGTACCAAAACGCCTGGTCCGCGACGAGCTCGAGGCCCGCGGCCTGCTCGATCCCGCGTCGAAGACAGGCAGCTAGCGATGCGCAGCATCAATCAGCCCGGCCGGCCGGCGCCCGAGCGCATCCAATGGGCGGAAGCGCGCGGCCGCGGCTTTTCCTTCATGCTGCCGGCGGGCTTGCCGCTGCTGGAAGCCGTGCGCCGCGGCTTTGCGGCGGAAGGATTTTCGGGCGGCGTGCTCAACATCAATGGCGGCGCGCTCGGCCCTTTCGCCTATGTGATGCCGGCGCTCTGCAAGACCGGCGACCACGCCGCCTTCTACAGCGACACGTTCCGGCCCGCCGGCATCACCCGGCTCCGGATGGGAGCGATGACTCTTGGCCGCCGCGACGGCGCGCCGTTCTTCCATGGCCACGCGCTGTGGACCGAGGCCGACGGGCGCGCCGGCGGCGGCCATATCCTGCCTGAGGAAACATTGGTCGCCGAGCCCTTCGAGGTGGAAGCCTTCGGCCTCGACGGCGCGGTGTTTACCGCGGAGACCGATCCCGAAACCCATTTCAAATTGTTCGGGCCGATTCCGTCAGCCGCCACGTCAGTCAAAAACACCAGCCGCGCCTATGCGCTGCGGCTGCGCCCGAACCAGGATTTTGCCGGCGCGTTGGAGTCTTTTTGCGCAGAGCGGGGAATTTTCGGCGCCAGGCTTCATGGCGGCGTCGGCAGCATCATCGGCGCGCGCTTTGCCGACGGCCGCAGCGTCGAGCCGTTCGCGACCGAAATGGCACTGCGCTCCGGCGCGGTCGCCCTGGGCCCCGACGGCACGCTGCAGGCAACGCTTGAGGTCGCCCTGGTCGATCATACCGGCGGCCTTGCCATCGGCCGGCTCGTACGCGGCGACAATCCGGTGCTGATGACCATGGAGTTGGTACTGGAGGTGATTTGAGGGGGGGACCCGCTGCAGGCGCGCACGTCCCGGTCGCTGACAAACTGTCGGGCGTTAGCCTCACTCCGCCGCCTCGTCCGTCCTTTGCTTGCGCTTCGAGCCTGCGCCTTTCGCCAGCACCGGCGCCAGAAACTTACCCGTGTAGCTGCGAGGGGCCTTGACGATGTCCTCCGGCGGTCCCCAGGCGACGATTTCGCCGCCGCCGTCGCCGCCTTCGGGCCCGAGGTCGATCACCCAGTCGGCGGTCTTTATCACCTCGAGATTGTGCTCGATCACCACCACCGTGTTGCCCTGCGACACCAGCTCGTGGAGCACTTCCAGCAGCTTCTTGACGTCGTGGAAATGCAGGCCGGTGGTCGGCTCGTCCAGGATGTAGAGCGTGCGCCCGGTCGCGCGCTTTGACAGCTCCTTGGCCAGTTTGACGCGCTGCGCCTCGCCACCCGACAGGGTCGTGGCCTGCTGGCCGACGTGAATATAATCGAGTCCGACCCGGTGCAGCGTCTTGAAAGTTTCGCGGACGCGCGGCACCGCCTTGAAGAACTCGGCGGCTTCTTCCACGGTCATGTCCAGCACGTCGGCGATGCTCTTGCCCTTGAACAGCACCTCCAGCGTCTCGCGGTTGTAGCGCTTTCCCTTGCAGACATCGCAGGTGACGTAGACGTCGGGCAGAAAGTGCATCTCGATCTTGATCACCCCGTCGCCCTGGCAGGCCTCGCAGCGGCCGCCCTTGACGTTGAAGGAAAACCGCCCGGGCTCGTAGCCGCGCGCCTTGGCTTCCGGCAATCCTGCGAACCATTCGCGGATCGGCGTGAACGCCCCGGTATAGGTCGCCGGGTTGGAGCGCGGGGTGCGGCCGATCGGCGACTGGTCGATGTCGATGATCTTGTCGATATGCTCCAGCCCCTCGATGCGGTCGTGGGGGGCTGCACCCTCGCTGGCGTTGTTGAGTTTTCGGGCGATCGCCCGGTACAGCGTATCGATCAGCAGCGTCGACTTGCCGCCGCCGGAAACGCCGGTGACGCAGGTAAACAGGCCCAGCGGAATTTCCGCCGAGACGTTTTTCAAATTGTTGCCGCGGGCGTTGATCACCTTGATGGTGCGGCGATGGTTCGGCGGCCGTCGCTCCGGGATCTCGACCGACCATTCGCCGGTGAGATATTTTCCGGTCAGCGAGGCCGGGTTGTTCATGATGTCCGCGGGCGTGCCCTGGGCGACGATGTTGCCGCCGTGGACGCCGGCGCCGGGGCCGACATCGACCACATGGTCGGCGAGCCGGATCGCGTCCTCGTCATGCTCGACCACGATCACGGTATTGCCGAGGTCGCGCAGCCGCTTCAGGGTTTCCAGCAGCCGCGCATTGTCGCGCTGGTGCAGGCCGATCGAGGGCTCGTCCAGCACATAGAGCACGCCGGTCAGCCCGGAGCCGATCTGCGAAGCCAGCCGGATGCGCTGGCTTTCGCCGCCCGACAGCGTGCCGGAGGCCCGCGCCAGGGTCAGGTAATTGAGGCCGACGTCGAGCAGGAAAGACAGCCGCTCGCGGATTTCCTTCAGCACCCTTGCGGCGATCTCGTTCTGCTGGGCGTTGAGCACCTTGGGCACGCTCTCGAACCATTCGCCGGCGCGGCGCACCGACAATTCGGAAATCTCGCCGATGTGCTTGCCGCCGATCTTGACGCACAGCGCCTCCGGCTTCAGCCGGTAGCCGTGGCAGGCTTCGCAGGGCACGTTGGAGAAATACTTGGCCAGTTCCTCGCGCGCCCACTCGCTGTCGGTTTCGCGAAAGCGGCGGTCGATATTGGTAATGACGCCCTCGAACGGCTTCTTGGTGTCATAGGAGCGCACGCCGTCCTCGTAGGAGAACTTGATCTCGTCATCGCCGGAGCCGTGCAGGATGGCATTCTGCGTCTTCTTCGCCAGGTCCTTCCATTTGGTGTCGAGGGTGAACTTGTAGAATTTGCCGAGCGCCGTCAGGGTCTGGATGTAATAGGGCGAGGACGATTTCGCCCAGGGCGCGATCGCGCCCTTGCGCAAGGTCAGCTCCTTGTCGGGGATCACAAGCTCTTCGTCGACATGCTGCTCGACGCCGAGGCCGCCGCAGGCCGGGCAGGCGCCATAGGGATTGTTGAAGGAGAACAGCCGCGGCTCGATTTCCGGAATCGTGAATCCGGAGACCGGGCAGGCGAATTTCTCCGAGAACAGCAGCCGTTCCGGACCGCTCTTGTCGTGGATCCTGGCGGTCTTCCTGTCGGATTTCTTCTCGTCGGCCGCCGCGGCGGGCGCATCGGCATATTCGATCACCGCCAGGCCCTCCGCGAGCTTCAGCGCGGTCTCGAAACTCTCCGCCAGCCGCTGCCCGAGGTCGGGCCGCACTACGATGCGGTCCACCACCACGTCGATGTCGTGGGGGAATTTCTTGTCGAGCGTCGGGGCTTCCGCCAGTTCGTGGAAGCTGCCGTCGATCTTGACCCGCTGAAATCCCTTCTTGAGATACTCGGCCAGTTCCTTGCGGTACTCGCCCTTGCGGCCGCGCACCACCGGCGCCAGCAGATACAGCCTTGTGCCCTCCGGCAGCGCCAGCACGCGATCGACCATTTGCGAGACGGTCTGGCTTTCGATCGGCAGGCCGGTCGCCGGCGAGTAGGGCACCCCGACCCGCGCCCACAACAGCCGCATGTAGTCGTAGATCTCGGTCACGGTGCCGACGGTCGAACGCGGATTCTTCGAGGTGGTCTTCTGCTCGATCGAAATCGCCGGCGACAGCCCGTCGATCTGGTCGACATCGGGCTTCTGCATCATCTCCAGGAACTGGCGCGCATAGGCCGACAGCGATTCGACGTAGCGGCGCTGCCCCTCGGCATAGATGGTGTCGAAGGCGAGCGACGATTTTCCCGAGCCCGACAGCCCGGTGAAGACCACCAGCCGGTCGCGCGGAATTTCCAGGTCGACGTTCTTGAGATTGTGCTCGCGGGCGCCGCGAATGGTGATCGCGCGCATGCCTGAGCCGGCGGTCTGTTGACGCTTCGCCTTGATCACTTCATCCATATCGGCCGTTCCAGATGCGCGTGCGGGGTTCGGGCGCGCATCGCCGGAAGCCGGGGATCGGACGCCAATGAGCGAGACTGGAACGTAGGAAGAACGGGGCGCGATTTCCAGTGCCGCCGGCAAGCCATCAACGGTTTGTTTGCGGCAGCGGTGGAATTGCCGGCCATGGGCGACGGGCCAGCAAAAAGGCCGGCGCGAGGCCGGCCTTTTCCAGATCGGTTGGCGCCGGATTCAGTATCTGGCGACGACCGGGCCGCCCCAGCGGTAATTGACGCGGACGGTGACGAGGTCGGTATCGCCGCCGGTGCGGAAGGGATCCGGCAGAGCGACGCCGGCCGGCGTGGTAAAGGTGAGGTTTCGCGAACTCTGGAAAATATGGTCATATTCGACGGCCGCCGACCAGTTCGGCGCGAAGCCGTATTCGACACCGGCACCGACGGTGCCGCCCCAATTGGTGTTGTAGCCGGCCGAGGAAGCCACCACACCGGTTGCGTTGAAGATCGTGTCGTAGCGGGTGTCGGTCACGGCGGCACCGCCCTTCACATAGAGCAGCGCGCTATTCCAGGCATAGCCGAGCTGGCCGGTGAACAGGCCGAAGGCGTCCATGTTCGACCGCACCGACAAGGCGGGAGCCGCAAGGCTCACATTGCTGCCGCGAAGACCGGCCCAATCCCCCTGGGCTTCCAGACCGAATACCCATCCGCCGGTCTGCCAGCGATAGCCGAGCTGGCCACCGGCGACGCCGCCGGTTCCATCATGGCACCCGAACGCGACGCCGGTGACGACGTCGCCGCGGCAGTCGCGATTCTGGCCCCAGCCGCCATTGGCACCGATGTAGAAGCCGCTCCAGTCGTAGATGGCGGGAACCATGGCTGGCGCCTTGGTATAGGTCCGCGCGGGTAGGTCCGCAGCGAGGGCGGGTGCGGCCGTGCCCAATGCAACGAGACCGACAGTTGCTAACCAAAATTGTTTCATCGTCATTTCTCCGGCTTTTCGCTTCGCGGTGGGGTCCCCGGGAAAGCGATTGGTGGTTCAGCCCGACCGCCGCAGCGATCACGGATCAATGGCGCCCATTTTACCCAATTCAACGCCGAAATGGCGTCGCCGAAATGCAACACCGGCGCGCCAAGTATTGATGTGGAAGTTAATGATTATTAATGGTTATTCGGGAACCCGATGGAACTTTTCCTTGATCTTCGGGCGCCTCGTGGACCGGGATGGACGGCGATACCGGCAGCCGATAATTTTACGGAACAAAACTGGAACATTGCAATCCGCCATGCTATATGTGGATAACCCCGGGATCGTCAGGCTCGTCCGACGGCGAGCGTATAGGGTCGGTTCACGGCGGTCCCCAGGGATCCCCGTTTGATCGCAGGGATCCCGAGACAATAGCGGAGCTCAGCCCGGCAGCTGGGCGTGGCCAGTCCAGTAAATTCGAGAGTGGAGAGCGGTGATGGCGGGAAGCGTGAACAAGGTCATTCTGATTGGCAATCTCGGGGCCGATCCGGAAATCAAGCGGACTCAGGACGGGCGGCCGATCGCCAATCTGCGGATCGCGACCTCCGATACCTGGCGCGACAAGGCAACCGGCGAGCGCAAGGAAAAGACCGAATGGCATCGCGTGGTGATCTTCAGCGAAGGGCTGTGCAAGATTGCCGAGCAATATCTGAAGAAGGGCGCCAAGGTTTACATCGAGGGCCAGCTGCAGACGCGGAAATGGACCGACCAGAGCGGTGTCGAGAAATATTCGACGGAAGTGGTGCTGCAGAACTTCAACTCGACCCTGACCATGCTCGATGGCCGCGGCGGCGGCGGTGGCGGCAGTTTCGGATCCGACGACCAGGGCGGCGATTTCGGCTCCAGCGGGCCCTCCAGCGCGCCGCCGCGCCGCGCGGTTGCAGCTGCCGGTGCCGGCGCGCGCAACAGCGACATGGACGACGACATTCCGTTTTGACGGCAACGCGAAGGCCGGGCGAGGGCAGCAAGCCAGGCCGCGCGCCGCACTCGACTCAATCCCAGGTCGCGACGATGCGACCTGGGATTTGTCGCGCGATATTCCGGGACGGCGCTGGGGTTGATGTGCGATCTCCGGAATTCTTGGAAGAACGCTGAATTATTTCGAAAATACAGGTTTTTCTAACGGCTTTGCTCCGGCCTTTGACAGCAATGTAAATAAGATTAACATGGTGTCGTTTCTGCTCCCGCTGAAACTGACGAGCTTTGCCGTGAACCTGGCCCCGCTGCTCGATGCCGCCCTCCAGATCCCGCTTCACGCCTTCGCGGCGATGGCGGCCTTTGCGCTCGGCGTGGTCCAGCTTGCCGCGCCCAAGGGAACCTTTCCCCATCGTACCCTCGGCTGGATCTGGGCCGGCCTGATGCTGGCGGTGGCCGTCAGTTCGTTCTGGATTCACCAGATCCGCCTGGTGGGCCCCTGGAGCCCGATCCACCTGCTGTCGATTCTGGTGCTGGTATCCGTTCCGCTCGGCCTGTTGCAGGCGCACCGTCACCAGGTCGCCGGTCATCGCCTCACCATGATCTCGATCTTCTCAGGAGCTCTGGTCATCGCGGGGCTGTTCACGCTGCTGCCCGGACGCATCATGCACGCCGTCGTGTTCGGCCCCTGAGGGGCGCTTCGGCGCGGGCGCGGGACGCTGCGCGGGGACGCATTCCCAGCCCGGTTTCGAGGTCGCGGCGGCCACCGGGGTTGGCCGGTTAAGTCTCTGGAAAAACGAAGGGAAAAACCGGCGGCGCGATGGACTTAGGGGTGGTTTGAGAAGCCTCGATACGCTATATGATTCTGAGCCAAGAACTGACCGGAATCCCCCTTTGTCTGACCCTGAAGATACCAAGCCCGGAGAGCCGCCGGGCCCTTCCGATATTCGTCCCGTATCCATCCTCGACGAGATGAAGCGTTCCTACCTCGATTACGCCATGAGCGTGATCGTGGCGCGTGCGCTGCCGGATGCCCGCGACGGCCTGAAGCCGGTCCATCGCCGCATTCTCTATGCGATGTACGAGAACGGCTTCGAGTGGAACAAGCCGTACCGCAAGTCGGCGCGCACCGTCGGCGACGTGATCGGTAAATATCATCCCCACGGTGACCAGTCGGTCTATGACGCCATGGTCCGCATGGCGCAGGACTTCTCCATGCGGGTGCCGCTGATCGACGGCCAGGGCAATTTCGGCTCGGTGGACGGCGATATGGCGGCCGCGATGCGGTACACCGAATCCCGCCTGACCAAGATCGCGCAATTGCTGCTCGACGATCTCGACAAGGATACCGTCGATTACCAGGACAACTACGACGGTTCCTTCCGCGAACCGCGGGTGCTGCCGGCTAAATTCCCCAACCTGCTCGTCAACGGCGCCGGCGGTATCGCCGTCGGCATGGCCACCAACATCCCGCCGCACAATCTCGGCGAGGTGATCGACGCCTGCGTGGCGCTGATCGACGATCCCGCGCTCGGCATCGACGACCTCATCAACATCATTCCGGGACCGGATTTTCCCACCGGCGGCATCATCCTCGGACGCCAGGGCATCCGTTCGGCCTATCACCTCGGCCGCGGCTCGATCGTGATGCGCGGCAAGGTGTCGATCGAACCCATCCGCAAGGACCGCGAAGCCATCATCATCTCGGAAATTCCCTATCAGGTGAACAAGGCCACCATGGTCGAGCGCATCGCCGAACTGGTGCGCGAGAAGAAGATCGAGGGCATTTCCGACCTGCGCGACGAATCCGACCGCGACGGTTTTCGCGTCGTGGTCGAGCTCAAGCGCGATGCCGTCGCCGACGTGGTGCTGAACCAGCTCTACCGCTTCACGCCGCTGCAGACCAATTTCGGCGCCAATGTGGTGGCGCTCGACGCCGGCCGGCCTCAGCTCATGAACCTGAAGGACCTGCTGACGCTGTTCATCGCGTTCCGCGAACAGGTCGTGACGCGCCGCACCAAGTTCCTGCTCAACAAGGCGCGCGACCGCGCCCATATCCTGGTCGGTCTGGCCATTGCCGTGGCCAATATCGACGAGATGATCCATGTGATCCGGACCTCGCCGGATCCCAACACCGCGCGGGACACCCTGATGTCGCGGGACTGGCCGGCCAGGGATGTCGCGGCGATGATCACGCTGATCGACGATCCGCGGCACCGGCTGGCCGAGGATGGCACCGCGCGGCTGTCGTTCGAGCAGGCGAAAGCCATTCTGGATCTGCGTCTGGCCCGTCTGACGGCGCTCGGCCGCGACGAGATTGGCCAGGAACTCGACAAGCTGGCGGTGGAAATCGCCGATTACCTCGAGATCCTGCGGTCGCGCGCCCGGGTCCAGGCCATCATCAAGACCGAACTCGCCGACGTGAAGAAGGAATTCGCGACCCCGCGCAAGACCGTCATCATCGAACACGAGGGCGAGGTCGAGGACGAGGACCTGATCCAGCGCGAAGACATGGTGGTCACGGTGTCGCATGCCGGCTACGTCAAGCGGGTGCCGCTGTCGACCTACCGGGCGCAACGCCGCGGCGGCAAGGGCCGCTCCGGGATGCAGACCCGCGACGAGGATTTCGTCAGCCGGCTGTTCGTGGCCTCGACCCATACGCCGGTGCTGTTCTTCTCGTCGCGCGGCCAGGTCTACAAGGAGAAGGTCTGGCGGTTGCCGGTGGCGGCGCCCAACGGGCGCGGCAAGGCGCTGATCAATATCCTGCCGCTGGAGCAGGGCGAGCGCATCACCACCATCATGCCGCTGCCGGAGGATGAATCCTCCTGGGCCGATCTCGACGTGATGTTCGCCACCACCGGCGGCAATGTCCGCCGCAACAAGCTGTCGGACTTTGTCGACGTCAGGCGTTCCGGCATCATCGCCATGAAGCTGGAGGAAAACGAGGCCATCGTCGACGTGCAGATCTGCACCGAACGCGACGACGTGCTGCTGACCGCCGCCGGCGGCCAATGCATCCGCTTCCCGGTCACCGACGTGCGGGTATTCCAGGGCCGCACCTCGATGGGCGTGCGCGGCATCGCGCTGGCCGAAAACGACAAGCTGATCTCGCTTTCGATCCTGCGCCATGTCGAAGCGACGTCGGATGAGCGGTCGGCTTACCTGAAGATGCGCCGCGCGGTGGCCGGTGAGGCCGCGGCCGAGGATCCGGCGGACGCCGAGGGCGAGGAGACCTCCGGCGCGATCCAGCTGTCTCAGGAACGCTATGCGTACATGTCGGCGCAGGAGCAGGTGGTGTTGACGGTTTCCATCAACGGATACGGCAAGCGGACCCTGTCATACGAATACCGGACCACCGGGCGTGGCGGCAAAGGCATCGTCGCGATGTCGGTCAACAACCGCAATGGCCCGCTGGTGGCCTCTTTCCCGGTGGAGGACAGCGACCAGATCATGCTGGTGACCGACAAGGGTCAGCTGATCCGCTGTCCGGTCGAAGGTATCAGGATAGCCGGCCGCTCCACCCAGGGCGTCATCGTGTTCGACACCGCGGAGGACGAGCATGTGGTCTCGGTCGAGCATATCGGCGAGGACACGGAAAATGGCAATGGAGGCCAAGCCGAAACCTAGCCTCCGTCTGCCCTGGATCGGACGCTGGCTGCTCCGAATAGTCGGCCTATGGCGTGCGGTTGGCGGTCACCAGCCTGGCTTCCCGGATCGTTCCCTTGACCGCGCCCTTGGCGCCGGCAACGCGGAGGCAAGACGCTTCGAAGTTCGGCCAGGCCTGTTGCGAGCAATCGCGGCCCACCGGGTGGATGTCGAGCCGGTCGCCCTTGGCAAGCGGTATGGGCACGCTGGCTTCGACCTGCGGGGCAAAGCCCGGAAGCACGGTGAGGGCGGCGGCAACGAACGCAGCGACGGCGATGGCGGAAAGTGCCTTGATCATGACGGTCCCCTGTCATTGGGCCTTGCTGGCCCGTCGTTTCGTTGCGTGAATGGATAGCCGTTGCCCGTTTCAGGATGTCTTCGCCGGAAGCGGATAACGGTTTCGTCCCGCCGGCCTTGTGTTTCGTCACCCCATACGGGACGAAACACAGCCGGCTTGCCTAGAAGACGCCGCGCCCCCCTAAGTGGTTCAGGGCATTTGAAAAAAGAAATCGGCCGGTTTGCCGAGGGGGGCGGGAACCTATCCGGCTTGCGGGGCCGCCCGGGGCGCGGTAGAGGGATTTATGCCCCGCATCGCGCTCTATCCCGGCTCATTCGACCCCGTCACCAACGGCCATCTCGATGTGGTCCGGCATGCCGTCGGCCTCTGCGACCGGCTGATCGCCGCCATCGGGGTTTCGCCGAGCAAGAAGCCGCTGTTCTCCACCGCGGAGCGGCTGGAAATGGCCAGGGAGGTCTTCGGCCCGATCGCCGCCGCCGCCGGCTGCGGCTTCGACTGCACCACCTACGACAATCTCACTGTTGCCGCGGCGCGCAGCGCCGGCGCGACCATCATGATCCGTGGCCTGCGCGACGGCACCGACCTCGACTATGAAATGCAGATCGCCGGCATGAACGAGGCCATGGCGCCCGACGTGCATACGGTGTTCATTCCGGCCTCGGCCGCGGTCCGCCCGATCACCGCCACACTGGTGCGCCAAATCGCGGCGATGGGCGGCGACGTCTCGGCGTTCGTTCCACCGTCGGTTGCGGCCGGCCTCAAGACCAAATTCGCCGGCTAGCGCGCCCCGGGCCAGCCGTTACCTGACTGGAGTATCCATGATTAGAATTCTTGCCGTCATTGCCGCGCTGATCTGCGTGGCCCCCGCGATCGCCCAGCCGCTTCCGGCCGGTCTCGACAAGCAGAACGCGATCGTCATCGACACCACCAAGGGCCGCATCGTGATCAAGCTGCGGCCCGACCTCGCGCCGCAGCATGCCGAGCGCATCAAGCAGCTGGCGCGTGAAGGCTTCTACAACAACGTGCCGTTCCACCGCGTCATGGATGGCTTCATGGCGCAGACCGGCGACGGCCAGAACTTCAACGGCACCGGCGGCTCGAAATATCCCAACCTCAAGCAGGAATTTTCCAGCACCCACTTCAAGCGCGGCATCGTCGGCATGGCGCGGCGCGGCGACAGCGTCGACAGCGCGAACTCGCAATTCTTCATCATGTTTGCGGATGGCCCGAGCCTCGACGGCCAGTACACCGTGGTCGGCGAAGTGGTGTCGGGCATGGACGTCGTCGACAAGCTCAAGAAGGCGCCCCCCGGATCGTCCGGCGGCGCCGTCAGCGATCCCGACAAGATGGTGAAGGTGCAAGTCGCATCCGACATCAAGTGAACCATGGCAGCGCGGCGCAGCCGGCCGCTGCTCTTGTTGGCGCTGGCGCTGCTGTTGCCGTCGTGGATCGGAGCGGCGCAGGCGGCGGCGCCGGAGCGGGTCGACACCATCAGGGATGTGTTCGCAAGGCTGCGCTCCTGCTGGAAGCCGCCGCCGCGGGCCAATCCGGACGTCGATATCACCGTGATCGTCAGCTTCAGCCGGGATGGCAACATCCTCGGCCGTCCCAGGATCACCTATGAATCGGAACAGGCCACCGACGATGACCGGCTGATGTACCGTGTCGCCGTGATGGAGGCGTTGCAACGCTGCACGCCGATGCCATTTACCGAAGGCATGGCCGGCGCCGTGGCCGGCCGGCCGTTCGCTGTCCAATTTCGCAATCGCAAACCTCCACCCCAACCCACAGAGAAACGAGCATGGCTGACAACGACAATACTCTGATCCTCGAAACCACCCAGGGACCCGTCACCATCGAGATGCGGCCCGATCTCGCGCCCGGCCACGTCGCCCGGATCAAGGAACTGGTGCGCGAAGGCTTTTACGATGGCATCGTGTTCCACCGCGTCATCGAAGGCTTCATGGCGCAGACCGGCTGCCCGGAGGGCACCGGTACCGGCGGCTCCGGCAAGAAGCTGAAGGCCGAATTCAACAAGGAGCCGCATGTCCGCGGCACCACCTCGATGGCGCGCGCGGCCAGTCCGGATTCCGGCGACAGCCAGTTCTTCATCTGCTTCGATGACGCTTCGTTCCTCGACAACCAGTACACGGTATGGGGCAAGGTGGTCGAAGGCATGGAGAACGTCGACAAGATCAAGCGCGGCGAGCCGGTGCGCAACCCGGACAAGATCGTCAGGGCGCACATGGCGGCAGACGCTGCCGGCGAGGAATGATAGTCATTCCGGAGGCCACGCGAGGCGCGGCAATCGGAATCGCGAGATTCCGGTTCACGCTTGCGTGTCCTCCGATGTGCGCTTGCACGTCGGGGAATGACGTTTTTGAAATGATGCTGGAGCGCATCGCGCCATGCGCACCGACCTCTTCGACTTCGAACTCCCCGCCGCCAGCATCGCGCTGCGCCCGGCCAGCCCGCGCGATTCCGCGCGGATGCTGGTGGTGCAGCCCGACGGCATGTTGCGCGACCGGGTGATTGCCGATCTGCCGCGCTGGCTCGAGCCCGGCGACCAACTCGTCGTCAATGATACCAAGGTGATAGCGGCCCAGCTGACCGGTCGCCGCATCGGGCGTGACACCGAGCCCAGGATCGAGGCGACGTTGATAAAACGCCTCGACGGCTCGCGCTGGCAGGCGCTGGTCAGACCCGCCAGGAAATTGGCGGCCGGCGATACCGTCCGCTTCGGCAACGAGGGCAAGGTATGCCTGCTCGGTCACCTCGACGCCGAGGTCGAGGCCAAAGGCGACGACGGCGAGGTCACGCTGTCATTTTCATTTCACGGGCCGGCGCTCGATGCTGCGATTGCCGATCTGGGCCATCCGCCATTGCCGCCCTATATCGCCTCGAAACGGACCCCTGACGATCGGGACCTGGCGGATTACCAGACCATGTTCGCGGCCAAAGAAGGCGCGGTCGCCGCTCCGACTGCCGGGCTGCATTTCACGCCCGCGCTCGAAGCCGCGCTGCGCGGGCACGGCGTCGGACTGCACCGGCTGACGCTGCATGTCGGGGCAGGGACCTTCCTGCCGGTGAAGACCGACGACACCGGTGGCCACAAGATGCATGCCGAATGGGGCTCGATCTCGGTGTCCACTGCCGCCGCGCTCAATGCTGCCCGCGCCGACGGCGGCCGCATCGTCGCGGTCGGCACCACCTCGCTGCGGCTGCTGGAAAGCGCCACCGCCGAAGACGGCACGATCGCCCCATTCCAGGACGAGACGTCGATCTTCATCACCCCGGGTTATCGCTTTCGCTGCGTCGATATCCTGCTGACCAATTTCCACCTGCCGCGCTCGACGCTGTTCATGCTGGTGTCGGCCTTCAGCGGGCTCGAAACCATGAAACGGGCCTACGCGCATGCCATCGCGGACGGTTACCGGTTCTACTCCTATGGCGATGCCTGCCTGCTGTTTCGCGCCTCGGCGTGACCGCTTCGGAGAACCGGTTTTCAGTTTTCCGGATCAATCGAAAAGCCGACCCTGGATCGTCCAAAGCGAGGAATATCAATGAAAGCTGCCTTCATCGAACGACATGGCGGGCCGGAAGTTCTGCAATTCGGCGAGATGCCGGATCCCGTGGCCGGAGCCGGCGAGGTCGTGGTTGATATCGTCGCCGCCAGCGTCAATGGCGCGGACTGGAAGGTGCGTGAGGGCAAGTCGAACCCGCTTTCGCGATTCCCCTACATTCTTGGACGGGATTTCTCCGGGGTGGTTTCGGCCCTGGGCGAGGGTGTCAGCGACCTGCATGTCGGCGACGAGGTGTTCGGCGTCTGCGATGTCGGCCAGGAGGGCGCCTATGCCGAGAAGATTGCGATCAAGGCGGCGATCGTCGCAAAGAAGACCGATCGGCTGTCACATGTTGATGCCGCCGCGCTGGCGCTCGCGGGATTGACGGCGATTTGCAGCATCGAAGATACGCTGAAACTGCAGGCCGGCGAAACGATCCTGATCCAGGGAGGGGCGGGCGGTGTCGCAAGCTTTGCCATACAATTGGCAAAATACCTCGGTGCTCGCGTGATCACGACCGCGAGCGCGTCTAACCATGACTATCTGCGCACCATCGGGGCCGATGAGATCATCGACTATAATGCGGTGGATTTCACGCAAGTCGTGCGCGACTGTGACGCCGTGTTCGATACCGTCGGCGGGGATGTCGCGCAACGATCTTTCTCGGTGCTCAAACCAGGCGGCCGGGCGGCCTTTATCGGCTCCGGAGCCCAGGCACCAAAGCCGGACCGCAGCGACGTCGTTGCCCTGCGGCCCAGCGTCGGGCGCGATCGGCAACATCTCGAGCGCATCGTGGCGCTGGTCGCGCTGGGGGCCGTTCGTCCGCCGGAAGTGACACGCTATCGGTTGAACGAAGCCGCCGCCGCGCACAAGGTTAGCCAATCCCGCCACTTCCGCGGCAAGCTGGTTTTTCTGGTCCGCTGAAACGGCCTCGCCTGGCCCGGCTATCTGCGACGCGTAGACATTCGACGTGCCGGGCTCGGGCCCCCCTTCCATTGCGCCGCAAGGAGTGGCGACTGCATGAGCCTTCCCAATCATTTTGAGCTTGTCGCGACCGACGGCCCGGCGCGCTCCGGCCGGCTGGCGACGCCGCATGGCGTGGTGCGGACGCCGGCCTTCATGCCGGTCGGCACCGCAGGCGCCATGAAGGGCATGCATTGGCGCGATGTGCGCGATGCCGGCACCGATATCGTGCTCGGCAATACCTATCACCTGATGCTGCGGCCGGGCGCCGAGCGCATCGCGGCGCTCGGCGGCCTGCAGCGCTTTACCGGCTGGAACGGCCCGATGCTGACCGACTCCGGCGGCTTCCAGGTGATGTCGCTGGCACAGTTGCGCAAGGTCGGCGAAACAGCGGTGACCTTTCGCTCCCACATCGACGGCGCGAGCGTCGAACTGTCGCCCGAGCGCGCGGTCGAGGTGCAGCTTCTGCTCGGCTCCGATATCGCCATGCAGCTCGACGAATGCGTGCGGCTGCCGGCAGAGCGCGAGGATATCGAGCGGGCGATGCAGCTGTCGCTGCGCTGGGCCGAGCGCAGCAAGCGCGCCTTCGAGCGCGCCGCCCCGGGATACCAGCTGTTCGGCATCGCGCAGGGTGGCGACGTGCCCGAGCTGCGCCAGGCGAGCGCCCGAGGACTGGTCGAGATCGGCTTTCACGGTTACGCGATCGGAGGTCTCGCGGTCGGCGAACCGCAATCGGTGATGCTGGCGATGATCGAGCAGGTGGTGCCGATGCTGCCGCTGCAGCGTCCGCGGTATCTGATGGGCGTCGGCACGCCCGAGGATCTGCTGGAAGCGGTGGCGCGCGGCATCGACATGTTCGATTGCGTGATGCCGACCCGCAACGGCCGCCACGGCGTCGCATTCACGCGGTTCGGCCAGGTCAATCTGCGCAACGCCCGCCACGCCGACGATCCGCGGCCGCTCGACGAGCAGAGCGCATGGCCCTCGACCTGCGGCTGCTCACGCGCCTACCTGCACCATCTGGTGAAATCGGGCGAGACGCTGGGCGCGATGCTGCTGTCGGAAATCAATATCGCCTATTACCAGCGCCTGATGCACGACATCCGCGAAGCGGTGGCGCACGGTTCATTCGCGGATTTTCGCGAACGCACCCGCGAGCAATGGGGGCAGGGCGACATTGCGCCGCGCTGACCGGTTCGAAGATCCGAATCCCGGAAAACCTAATTGCAGGCGATCCGCCTCAGCGCATGCTTGGTGACGAAACCATAGCCGCAGGTGTCGCAGGTCCACAGATAGCTGATCAGGTTGTCGGAAAGATAGGCGGAAGCTTCCGCGGCCACCATCGAATCCGCGCAAACCGGGCAGGTCGGCAGATCGCATCCACGCGGGTCGGGATGAGGCGCGACGGTCGACGGAATTTCAGCAAGCGCTGGCATCGTGACCTCCTGGCGATCTGAACCTGCGCGGAGCATACACCGATTTGCTTGACGAAGTCGCAACACAAATGCGTTGTTTTTGCGTTATTTAGCCGCGCTCTCCTCGCGTCGCTGCGCTTAATCTTTTTGCAATGCAGCGATTTGCAATGCAGCGAATTTGTGACGGCGGATTCCGGCTTGCACGCGGGCGCGGGCTGCGCCTAATGAAGAACAGCCTCTAACCTCACGCATATTGCCGCACAGGAGTTTGTCATGGATGTGCCATCAGCCACGAGTGCAGTGCACCGACCCGGCCGGGGCCGGGTCTTCGACAGCATCGTCGATGCCATCGGCGATACCCCGATCGTGCGCTTGCGCAATCTGCCCCAGCAGCACGGCGTGCATGCGACCATTCTCGCCAAGCTGGAATATTTCAATCCCGCCGCCAGCGTGAAGGACCGCATCGGGGCCGCGATGATCATCGCGATGGAAAAGGCCGGCGTAATCCATGCCGATACCGTGCTGATCGAGCCGACCTCGGGGAATACCGGGATCGCGCTGGCTTTTGTCGCCGCCTCCCGCGGCTACCGGCTGAAGCTGGTGATGCCGGAGTCGATGTCGATGGAACGGCGCAAGATGCTGGCGTTCCTCGGCGCCGAAATCGTGCTGACCCCGGCCAGCCAGGGCATGAAAGGCTCGATCGCGGCTGCCGAGGAACTGGTGCGGACGACGCCGCATGCGGTGATGCCGCAGCAATTCAAGAACCTCGCCAATCCGGAAATTCACCGCCGCACCACGGCGGAGGAAATCTGGAACGACACCGGCGGCAATATCGATTTTTTCGTGGCCGGCGTCGGCACCGGCGGCACCATCACCGGGGTCGGGCAGGTCCTGAAGCCGCGCAAACCCGCGCTGCGGATTGTCGCGGTGGAACCCGAGGAAAGCCCGGTGCTCTCCGGCGGCCAGCATTCCCCGCACAAGATCCAGGGCATTGGCGCGGGCTTCGTGCCCGAGATCCTCGACCGTTCGGTGATCGACGAGATCGTCAAGATCAACAGCGCCACCGCGATCGAAACCTCGCGCGCACTGGCGCGCAACGAGGGCATTCCCGGCGGCATTTCCTCGGGCGCCGCCATCGCCGCGGCACTGCAGATCGGCAAACGGCCTGACAGCGCCGGCAAGACCATCCTGGCGATCGTGCCGTCGTTCTCGGAGCGCTATCTGTCGACGGCGCTGTTCGAGGGAGTTTGAACATGTCCCAGCCACCGCGACGTCCCCGCACCTTGAACGATGCGCGCACCGAGGCTGAAGCTGCGTTCAAGCAGACCACGACCAAGGTTCCGGAATTGCCGCCGAAAAAGGCCGCCCTTCCTAATGTGAAGGAACTGGTATCGCTGCGGATCGACCAGGACGTCCTCGAGCATTTTCAGGAGGGCGGGCCGGGATGGCAGGACCGCATCAACGACGCGCTGCGCAAGGCTGCTGGAAAATAACTGACGCCCGAAGAAAGGGCTGACCAGATGCGTTCCCCGGACCATGTGCAGCGCCGCCTCCGCAGCGCAAGAGGCGACGAGGCTGCGCCGTCGCCGCAAATTGAGCAGCGCGTGGCGGCGGAGGCACGCGCCAAACCAATAGGGATTAAAAGAAAAAGCCCGGATCGACCGGGCTTTTGCTGCAGGGGCGGCGTGCCGCGGGTCTTCGTCGGTCTCAGCGGAACAGCCCGCCCATCACGCCGCCGATGAAGCCGCCGGGACCCGAGGGGCCGCGATAACGGCCGCCGCCACCTCCGCCGCCACCGCCGCGGCGATGATGTGCCGGATGGTCGTCGGAGTCGTCGCTGGAACTGGTTTCAGTGGTTGCGACGATTTCGGCCAGCAACGCCTTGTGCTGCAGCTTGTTGAGGAATCCGGTCTTGGGATAGCCGCGCGCGGCCTGCCAGCGCGTGATCACGGCGCGGGTCGATTCATCGAACTTGCCGGTGATCTTGGTGTCGAAGCCGAGGCCGGTCAGCCGGCGCTGCACGTCGCGGCGCTGGCCCCTGTCGAGGCCGATCTGGTCCTCCGTGGTCTGGTTTGAATCCTCGGTAAAGGTCGCAGGATCGACGCCGGCCGTCAGGTTGCGGGTCGTGGTCGACGGGCCGTTCTCCAGCGAGGCGATCCGGGCCAGCGCCAGCGACTTGAACTGGCCGTTGGGATAGCTGGTCAGATAGGCGTTGAGCTCTTCCGGCTTGTTGGAGTCCTTGATCGAGCGCCAGAACTCGAGTTCGACATCGGAGCCGCCTGAAGTCGAAGCGACGGCGGCCGGGCTGGAAGACGGCGCCGCCGCATTGGCGGCGGGCGCCGCCGCCGGGTTCAGATAGACCGAACCGATCAGGTTGGTGTGGCCCCAGGGCAATTGGCCCTTGTTGGTCTCCTCATTGACCTGGGCGCGGACCTCGGTCATGGCCTGCTGGATCTCGACGCCGGGCTCGGTGATGTGGGCCATCAGCGCGCGGGTGAACGGGCTGTTGGTGCCTTCCTGGCCGTCCAGAGCGGTCTGTCCGGGGCCGGTGGCGAAGGCGATCAGCGTACCCTCGCCGGATTTCATCTCGGCAAGGCCTGTTTGCACCGACACGCTGCGGGTCGCCGAATTCGACTTGATCTTGGCGGCGAAGGGATTGTCGCGGCAGGCATCGAGGAACACCAACTTGACCTTGGCGTCGCTCATGGTCTGGTCGAGCGTCAGGTCGATATTGATCGCGGCGCCGAGCTTGACGTCCATTTCCGACTTGATGTCGGCATCGATCGGCAGCAGGTAGTTGGTGCCGCTGATCGCGATGCCGTGGCCGGCATAGAAGAACACCGCAACATCGGCGCCCTGCGCCTTCTTGCCGAATTCGAGCAGCCGCTCGGTCATCGCATCGCGGGTCAGGTTGGTGCCTTCGACGACGTCGAAACCGACATTGCGAAGCACCGCCGCCATCGCCTTGGCGTCGATCGGCGGGTTCGGGAGTTGTGCCACATTCTTGTAGGCGCCGTTGCCGACCACGAAGGCGACACGCTTGTCGGCCCTGGCCGCGTCAGCGGCAAACAACATGCAAAACAGGGAAAGCACAATGGTGAGATAGCGCATTTGAAATCCCCCTGATTTTAGTCGAGTCATTTCGGCTGCAAGGTGCGGCGACAGGATACACGAAAAAACCACACTTTGCGCCACCAAAAAATACGCTGCTGCCGATTTGGTCGGCATCCTCGGCGTTCGACCCACTTTATCCAATCGGCAGGCGAAACTGCGTGATTTGGATCACAATCCAGATCACGATTACCCCGGTTGCCCGGACCGGTCGGGTTCCAGGCGGCCGGCAAGAGGAGCGGCGCTCTTGAGGTTCAGCAGATTGCCGGTGAGGATCAGCACCGCGCCCAGCACCGTGTAGATGTCGAGCCGTTCCGAATAGATCAGCCAGCCGGCGGTGGCAGTCAGTGGAACCCGCAGGAAATCCATCGGCACCACCACGGTGGCATCGGCGTGCAGCATGGCCCGCGCCATGCAGTAGTGGGAAAACGTGCCGCAAAAACCGATCACGACGAGCCAGCCCCAAGCATAGGCCGAGGGCCAGATCCAGACATAGAGCGAGGGAAAAAATCCGGCGGCGCACTGGATCACCAGCATCCAGAAAATAATCGCCGCCGTGGTTTCGGTGCGGGTCAGGGATTTCATCATGGTGACGGAAATGCCGAATCCCACGGCAGCGCCAAGCGCGATCAATTGACCCGGATTGATCGCTCCGGTGGCCGGCCGGACGATGACAAAGACGCCGACCAGGCCGAGCACGATGGCCGAGATCTTCCATACCGTCATCCGCTCGCCGAGGAAGCTCGCGGCAAGGATGGCGGTCCAGATCGGCATGGTGAACTCGATCGACACCACCTGACCCAGCGGAATCAGGGTCAGCGCGAAGAACCAGCCTAGTTGCGCGGCATAGTGAACCAGGTTGCGGCCGATATGCTGCAGCGGCCGGGAGGTCTTCATGGCAGCGAAACCGCCGCTGCGGCGAATCATGGGGTACAGCATCAGGAAGCCGAGGATCGAGCGTACCTCCATGATCTGGAATACGTTCAGTTCGCGCGTCGTCTCGCGGCCGGCGACCGCCACGATCAGCATCAAGCTGAGCCAGCCCGCCATCCACAGCGCAGCCCTCGGTTTTGAAGCTGTTCGGTCCATCGGTCGAGGTTGCCACAGGCAGGCCGCGGCAAGCGCAGCGCGGAGGGAGGGTGGGGGAGCGCCGGTATCGGCGACCACGGCGCGATTTGCAACGCGCAAATCGGCCAAGCAGGGCTGCGCCCGGATCAATTTCGATCTGGGAGTGCCGGACCAATCGGTGCTAAGACGCCCCCAAGCAAACCTGGAGGACCTGTACATGCTTACCTTGCAACCGGCCGAATGGTCCAAGCCCCGCGGCTTTTCGCACGGCGTCGCGGTCGATGGTCCCGGCCGATGGATCGTGCTGGCCGGCCAGACCGGAGGCGAGGAGACCGGCGAATATCCCACCGATATGGGCGGCCAGGTGGCGGTGGCGCTGCGAAGGATCATCAAGTTGCTCGGCGAGGCCGGCGCCGGTCCGCAGCACATCGTTCGCCTGACCTGGTATTTGACCAGCCGCGGCGAATACGAGGCCGCCGGTGCGGCCATCGGCGCGGCCTGGCGCGAGACGCTCGGACGCAATTTTCCGCCTTCGACGTTGCTCTACATCGGGGGTCTGGTCGATATCCGGGCCAAGGTCGAGATCGAAGTCACGGCGTTCGTGCCGGTGGCATAGGCCGATCCGGCCATAGCCCTTAGCCATCACCCTCTGCGGCAGGGTCCCCCGCGCGCGGGGCTGCAAACCCGACAACCCTGCAAATATTCGGAAGGACTTTCCCATGACGGCGCGATCCACATCGGCAGATTTCGTGACGGCCTTCGCCACCGGCTGGCCGGAAAACCAGTCGGAAATCGTTGTGCTTTCGCTGACCACACACAAGGGCGTGCAAGATTTTGCCTTCAGCAGGGAACAGGCGCTTTTGGTTGCAAAGACCGTCAAACAGACCGCCTTGCGGCTGGCCGGGCCAAAAGCGGAGCGCTAGCCTTTACGAGCGGCTCAGAGTGATGGTGGCACCCTTGAACTGGCTCTCGGCCTTGATCACGACCGATTGCCTGTTGCCGCGTGTCGTCAATGAAATGTCCGCGGTAAAGCCGGGCGCCGTGGCGATGACCTGAAAGTTGCCGCCGCTGGCCCGGCCCTCAAGGTTTCCATTGATGTTGCGGCTGCTTTCGCTCCATGTTCCCGACAGAGTTCCCCTCTCGGCGATGACATTTGTCTTGAGGTCGAACTTGTAGCTGTCGCTGGCGCAGACCAGGGTCTGGTTGAGGCCGGTCCCGGCCGGGCTGACGGCATAGGTCGCGCGGCATCGAATCCGCTCGGTCGAGCCGTCGTCGAGCGCGACCGTGCCGCCGCCGGACCATACACCCGCCAGCCCGGCAAACGGTCCGGACTGCGCGTAACTTGCGGAATCGGCTGCCGATGCCACCAGCAGCACGGCAACCGCGAATATCAGACGTCGAATGTCCATGAGGTAACGGCCGCGCGCCGGGCTACTGTCGTGATGCTTCCCATCGACCGCTGCAGGGCACGCCCGCAGATGCCCCATTCCATCTTCCCCATCCCGCATTGCCGCTGAGCTGGCCATTGGCGTAGGCCCCACCGATCGAGACCCGCACGAGCCCCTCGCGTCCAATGCTGCCGGTGACGTCGGCGCCGGCGGCGGAGATCTTGCCGTCGGTGACGGTCAGCGTGGAGCGCTTCTCCGGCTCGCAGGAGCCAGCCTTGGTCACGATGGTGACGTTCCAAAGCCCGTCGTAAGGCGTCTGGGCGCTCGCCGGAGCCGCGGCGAGGGCCGCTGCGACAGCGAGGCAGGAAGCAAGAAACGTGGCGCGAATGCGATCTTGGCGCATGATCAAGGGGTCCCCGATTTGTGTGATGGCGTGGCTTATTCAGAGACAATGTGTCCAAAATTTGCTGCGCCGCAGTAAGGTTAAAGTTCCCTATGGGATCAAACCTTTGATGAGAAGATTGGTTCCCTGGCAGGAACTGGATTTTGCAGTGCCAAATGGTGCCCGCCGCAGGTTCTACCTGGCCAGGCTGGGGGCGCTGGTGGCAAACTGCTCGTCCTGGGCCTTGGCCGGCAGCGATCCGTGCGTCACGGCGTAGTCGATGACTTCGCCCAGCAGCTTCTGGCCGAGCGGCGCCAGCGCCCGTTCCCACAGCTCCCGGGCGGTTTCGCCTTTCCTGACAAAGCACCACTCCTGCGCCGCGATGGCACCGGCATCCATGCGATCGGCCAGATGATAGACCGTGCCACCGGCGATCGGATCGCCTTCCCGGATGGTCCACTCGACGGCTGCGATACCGCGGTGGCGCGGCAGCAGCGAGGGGTGGTAGCCGATGCCGCCAAGCCTTGCCGCCGCGAGCGCCTGCCGGCTGATGCGGGCATGGCTGTGGGCCGTCACGATCAGATCGGTGCCATCGGCGATTTCTGAGGCCGCAACCATTTTGGGATCGGCCTGTACGGTGACTTCGATACCGGCGTCGCGGGCGGTCGCGGCAAGCCGGTCCTCGGCGTCGGCGACCACCACCCTGGCGATATCGACCCCGCGTTGCCGCAGCATCTGCAGGGTGGTCACGCCGAAATGCCGGGAGCCGACGAGAGTGATCCGCATCGTGGTTGTTCCGTCGTTGATCGGCTGCGTGCCCGCGGGTAGCGGGCACTACGCCGCCGCCATGAATGCCATGGCGCGGGCAAGCTGCGAGGGGTCTATTTGCGTCCGCCGGACTTGATCCACATGTTTTCGTGGCCGAGCGCCTCTAGGAGGGGTCTTCCCCGGGTTTCGTAACCATCGGCTTCGGCTGCGCCGGCCCGGCGGTCTCGGCAATGTTCTTCTGGTCGGAAGAAAGCTTCACCTTGGCGCCGTCCTGGAGGCTGGTCGGGGGGCTGAGCACGATGCGTTCACCGCCGTGCAGTCCATCGCTGAGTTCGAGCGTTGCACCGGAGTCCCGGTAGACCGTGACCGGCTGCAGGTGGATGCTGTTGTCGTCGTTGATGACCGCGACCCGAAGCCCCTGCTGGTTGAAGATCAAGGCTTCGGCCGGGATCACCACGTCGGGATGCTCGCGCGGCACGGCGAAAGAGACGTTGACAAACATTCCGGCGCGCAAGGCATGGGCGCCGTTGTCGACATCGACCTCGACCGCAAGCGTGCGGGAGGCCTGTTGCAGCGCGGCGGAGTTGCGCGCGACCTTGCCGGAGAAGGTACGGCCGGGAAGCTCGGCCACGCTGATCCTGGCTTCCAGACCGTCGCGCATGGCGGTCGCCAGCGACTGCGGCACATTGACGGCGACGCGCAGGATGTCGTCGCGCACCACGGTGAACATCGGCGTGCCGCCGCCGGTGTCGGCGTTGACGAGGTCGCCGGTGTCGACGTTGCGCACGGTCACGACGCCGTCGAATGGCGCCGTCACGTTCTCGAACTCGGCGAGCGTGCGCAGGCGGTTGACGGTGGCCTGCTGGGCCTCGATGTTGGCCTGCGCGACCTTCACGCCGGCGGTGGCCGCCTCGACATTGGCCTGCTGGGTGGAAACGTTGGCCTGCTGGGTGTCGTGGTTCTGGTAGGTGTCGAAGCCCTTCTTCACGAGATCGTCGGAGCGGGCGTAATTGAGATTGCCGAGCCTCAGATTGGCCTCCGACAGGCTGACCTGGGCCTGGGCCTGGGCCAGCGCCGCCTGGACCTGGCCGAGCTGGGCCACCGCCTGGTCGAGCTGGCGGTCGAGATCGGGGGCGGCGATCCGCACCAGCATGTCGCCCTTTTTCACGGCGCTGCCGATGTCGACCTTGCGCTCGGCGATGTAGCCGGTGGCGCGGGCGAAAATGTTGGCGCGGTCGAAGGCGTCGGTCTGGCCCGGCAGCGTGGTCTCGATCGGGGCGGAGAGCACCTTGGTCAAGGCGCTGCGCACCGTCGGGACGAAGTCGATGGTCTCCTGCTGGGTCGCTTCCGCCGCCGCGTTGGTCTGCCAATGGCCGTAGGCGCCGAACGCCAGCACGGCGGCGACGACCAGCACCACCATCAGCAACAGCCATTTGGACGGCGGCGGCGGGACCGCCGCGGGCTTCTCGGGATCCCTGCCATTGACGCGCGGAGCATCCACCGGCACGACTTCGCGCGTCTGCGGCAGCGCGGGTGGTTTGTCGATCTTGTTCATACGTAGTCTTTCAGGGCTTCCGTCTTGCCGGTGCGCAGCACGGAATAGAGGAACGGCACGAACAGCAGGGTCGAACAGGTTCCGACCAGGATGCCGCCAAGCACGGCGCGTGCCAACGCGGCGTTCTGCTCGCTGCCCTCGCCGAGGCCAAGCGCCATCGGAATCAGGCCGACGAACATCGCCGCCGCCGTCATCAGCACCGGCCGCAGCCGGGTCTCGCCGGCCTTGATCGCAGCTTCAGCGGCGCTGCAGCCCGTCGCCTCCCGGTGCTCGCGCGCGAACGTCACCAGCAAAATCGAGTTGGCGCTGGCGACGCCGACGCTCATGATGGCGCCGAACAGCGAGGGAATCGAGAACGTGGTCTGCGTGACGAACAGGCTCATGACGATGCCGCAGAAGGCCAGCGGCAGCGCCGCCAGCACCACGAACGGATCGCCCCAGCTCTGGAAATTGACCGCCATCAGCAGGTATACCGCGATCATCGCGATGGCGAGGCCCATGCCGATGTTGGTGAAGGCGCTGTGCATGTCGGCGATCTGGCCCAGCACCGAGATGCGATCGGGCACCGGCAGGTTCTTCTGCTCGTCCTGCATGATGGTGTCGATGTCGCGGCTCACCGAACCCAGATCGCGGTCCTGAACGCTCGCCAGCACGTCATATTTCGGCTGGGTGTTGAGATGGTTCACCACGGTCTGCTCCGACTGCCGGCGCAGCTTTGCGACGTTGTTGAACAGCGTCACCACGCCGCCCGTGGTAGGGCCGGCCGCGGAGACGTAGAGCGGGGTATTGCCGACGTCGGTCAGCGAATTGTTGCGGTATTCAGGGGTCTGCACCCAGAGCTGATAGGGGATGCCGGTCTTGGGATCGGCCCAGAAATTCGGGGTGACCTGGAAGCTGCCGGCCAGCGAGACATTGAGCGTGTTGGCGATCTGCTGCTCGGTGACGCCGATCTCGCCCGCCATCTGGCGGTCGACGTCGGCAAAGAATTCCGGCGAATCCGTAATCTGCTGGATATGCACGTCGACGGCGCCGCGCACCTTGCGCAGCCGGGCCTCGATGTGCTTGGCGACCTCGAGATCCTTGTCGGCGTTGCGGCCGTTCACCTGGACATCGATCGGCGTCAGGGTACCGAAGTCGAGGATCTGCGTGATCATGTCGGAAGGCTGGAAATAGAAGATGGTGTCCGGGTATTTTTCCGCCAGCACGCGGCGAAGGGTCTTGCGGTAGCCGTCGGTCGGCGCGTGGCCGTCCTTCAGCGAAATCAGGATCTGGCCGTCATTGTTGGCCACGAACGAGCCGTCTCCGAAGGAAAAATTATAGTTGCTGGCGGGCAGGCCGATATTGTCCAGGATCAGCCCCAGGTCATCCTTCTTGATCACCTGGCGGATGGTGTCCTCGACGGCGGAAAATTGCTGCTCGGCGGATTCGATGCGCATGCCTGAGCGGGTGCGCATGTGCAGCGTCAGTTCGCCGGCGTCGATCTGCGGAAAGTAATCCTGGCCCACGAACAGGAAGAGCACGCCGGCGACGGCGAACACCACGCCCACCGCCGCGAGCGTCACCAGGCGGTGCCCGATCACGACATGCAGCAGCCCCAGATAGCCGGTATGGAATCGGACGAAGGCGCGCTCGAAGCCGGCATGAAAGCGGTGAAAGAAGCCGGGCCCGGCCTGCGGCGCCGCGGCGGGACGGGTGTCAGCCTCGCGGTGCCCGGCATGTTCACCGTGTTCGGCCTGTTCGCTACCCGTGTCGGCGGCCTGCCGGCCATGGGCGCTGTGCTCGCCGAAGCGGGAATCATATTCCTTCCTGACCAGCACATCGATCAGGATCGGAACCAGGGTTCGCGACAACAGATACGAAGTCAGCATCGCGAACACCACCGCAAGCGCCTGCGGCGTGAACAGGAATTTTGGCGTGTCGGTCAAGAACAGCACCGAGACGAAGGCAGCGCAGATCGCCAGGGTCGAAATCAGGGCCGGCTTGGCGATGCCGGCCGCGCCCTCGGCGACCGATTCCCGGAACGGATGGCCTTCTTCCATCAGGCGGTAGGTATTCTCGATGGCGACGGTGGCGTCGTCGACCAGGATGCCGACCGCCAGCGCCAGCCCCCCCAGGGTCATGATGTTGATGGTTTCGCCGAGCAGCGCCAGTACCGCCAGCGAAGTGAGGATCGAGAGCGGAATGGAAACCAGCACCACCAGCGTGGAGCGCCAGGAACCGAGGAACAGCAGGATCATCAGCCCGGTCAGGCCGGCGGCAATCACCGCCTCGCGGACCACATCGGCGATGGCACCGGAAACGAACACCGACTGGTCGAACAAGAGGTCGATCTTCGAGCCTTTCGGCGCGGCGGCGCGGATCTGGCCCAAAAAGCCTTTCACGTTGTTGACCACCGACAAGGTCGAGGCCTCGCCGTTTTTCAGGATGGTGAGCAGGATCGAGCGGCGGCCGTCGGCGCGGACGATGTTCTGTTGCGGCGGCGAGCCGTCGCGCACATAGGCGACGTCGCGCACCAGGACCGGCGAGCCCGCCACCACCTTGATCGGCAAGGCATTGAGGGCGGAGATCGCCTCCGGCGCGGAGTTCAGCCGGATCGGATACTGGAAGTTGCCGATTTTCGCCTCGCCGGAGGGCACGGTGAGGTTCTGCGCCGAAATCGCGTTGGTGACGTCGAGCGGGGTGAGGCCGTAACCCTGCAGTGCATGCATGTCGAGATCGACCATGATCTGGCGCGGCGCGCCACCATAGGGCGAGGGCAGGGTCGAGCCCGGCACCTGGGTCAGGGTCTGCCGGATGCGGTATTGCGCGTAATCATAGAGCTGGGCCTCGCTCTGCTTGTCGGACGACAGCGCCAGTTGCACCACCGGAACCGACGAGGCCGAGAACCGCATCACCACCGGCGGCTGGATCCCCGGCGGCATCAACGCCCGGATCGAATTCATCGCGGATACGACCTGCGTGATGGCCAGGTCGACCGAGACACGCTGGTCGAAGTAGATTTTTTCGATCGCGACGCCCTGCAGCGTCGTGCTTTCCATGCGTCGAATGTTGTTGACGTTGTTGGACAGCGAAAACTCGCTGTAAGTCGTGATCCGCTGCGCCATGTCGGTGGTGTCGAGGCCGGTATAGGTCCAGACCACAACGACGACGGGGATATTGACGGTCGGCAGCACGTCCTTCGGCATCACGATGATGGCGCCGAGACCGCCCAGCATCATCAGCAGCGCCAATACATAAAACGAGACACGGAACTTGAGCGCGTATTTGACGAGGCCCATCCCCAACCTTCAAAATTGGCCAACCTCAAATCGCCTCGCGACATGGATTCGGCACTGGCTGTAACGCGCAGCTTAGAAAGTGTTTCAATGGTGCGCTGCACAAATTCTCGTGAGGAGCTCGTTCGGGCCCGCCGCCATGGAAACCCGGGCTCGATCGGTCTAGTCGCGCTGCTTCTGCCCCCGGTACATGCTTGGCGTGGTGCCGACGGCCTTGCGGAAGGCACGGTTGAAATTCGCTTGTGACGAAAATCCGGCGGCATAGGCGATGTCGACGAGCAGCCGATCGCTGGTCACCAGCAGCCGTTTGGCGAGATCGAGCCGCTGACGACTGACATATTCGTGTGGGGCGGTCCCGGTGGCCGCCTTGAAGCTGCGGGAGAAGTGCGCCGGGCTCATGCAGGCCACCGACGCCAGGTCGTTGACGGTGAAATCGCGCTCGACTGAAGCACTGATGAATTCCGTCACGCGCGACAGCCGCTTGGGGTCGAGCGGCTTTTGCGCCCCGGCGAGGTGTTTCGGGCGAACCGACGTCGCCGAGTAGCTATGCACCAGATGCGCGGAAAGCGCGTTCCCAAGGCTCTCGATCAACAGCCGGCCGGTCGAGGTCTCGGCCTGCATTTCCCTCAGGATCTGGTCGGCGACGTGCTCGATGAAGATGTCCCGGTCGATGGCCTCATAGCGGATCGAGATTCCCGACGGGTCGATATCGAGATCCTTCAACATCGCCTCGTCGAAGGGTTTGCCGGGCAGAAAAACGTGGAGGCATTGCTGGATCGGATTCTCGATGTTGATGAAGTCCTCGCTGATGCCGGCCGGACAAAGCCACACGGTGCCCCTCTTGCCGAGGGTTCGTTGCCGCATTCCCGCGCCGCGCCGATCCACGTGCGAGTGGCCGCGCAACAGAATTGCGATTTCGGTGTCGCGCGGCAGTTGCGACGGCAATTCTCCCGCCTCGTGGCTCCATATCTCCGCGAGAAGGTGCGACCATCGCCGGTCGTTGGAAGTCTGGAGCATTCTGCCGGTAACATATTTATCGACAGAGTTGCCAAGTGTACCCATCGTGAATCTCCATCGAGGAAGCGCGACGTGTAGGCAACGGTACGATGTCTGACTAAGCAACTACTATGCCAAAATCGAGGGCGCGCGTCCATCGGCGCCGGCGACGCTCGACCGAACCATGTTGCGCAAGGAACAGGCAAAGCCGGCGCCGGGGTCGGCGTGAGCAGTCCAGGAAAAGAACTCCGCACATTCTGAGAAGCCAGCCGGTTTTAGCCGCTGCAGGCTCCGCACCACGTTGGACAGGAAGGAGGACCCCATGGCCCGCACCACGGTAGTTGGCGCATGCCCGCATGATTGCCCGGATACCTGCTCGATCCTGACCACGGTCGAGGATGGCAAGGCCATTGCGGTGCGGGGCAATCCCGATCATCCGTTCACCCGGGGACGGCTGTGCGTCAAGGTCAACAACTACGAGGAGCGGGTCTACAGCGACAAGCGCGTGCTCCATCCGCTCAAGCGGGTTGGGCCGAAGGGCTCGAAGCAATTCCAGCGGATTTCCTGGGACGAGGCGATCGACACCATTGCCAGCCGCTGGAAGTCGATCAGTGCCGAACACGGCGCGCAGGCGATCCTGCCGTACAGCTATCTCGGCACCCAGGGTATCCTCAACGGGCTCAACGTCGGCGATCCGCTGTTCAACAAGCTCGGCGCCACCGTGGCGGAGCGCACCTTCTGCGACTCCGGCTCCTGCACCGCCTACATGATGACGATCGGGGCTACACCGGGGGTCGATCCCGAAAGCTTCGTGCACTCGAAGTATATCATCCTGTGGGCCTGCAATACGCTCGGCACCAACTCGCATCACTGGCCTTTCATCGAGCAGGCGAGGAAAGCCGGCGCCAGGCTGGTGGTCATCGATCCCGTGCGAACGCGCACCGCGCGGCTGGCCGATTGGCATATCCCGATCCGGCCCGGCACCGACGCAGCCCTGGCGCTGGCGATGATGCACGTCATCATCGGGGAAAACCTGGTCGACCGTGATTACATCGACAAATACACCGTCGGCTACGACGAATTGGCGGAACGGGTAGCCGCCTATACGCCCGAATTTGCCGCTCAGGAGACCGGCATCCCGGTCGCGGACATCGTCAAGCTGGCGCGGGAATACGCCACGACGCCGCCGTCGGTGGTGCGCATCGGCGTGGCCGTTGAGCGCCATGCCGGCGGCGGCCAGACCGTGCGCGCGATCGCATGCCTTCCCGGATTGATCGGCGCCTGGAAGCACGTCGGCGGCGGCCTGCTGCAGCTGCCGATCTGGGCTTTCCCGGTCAAATGGGAGGTGCTGATGCGTCCCGACCTGCAGCCGGAAAAGATGCGCGTGCTGAATTCATGGCGCCTCGGGCCGGCGCTGACCGGCGAACTCGGCTTCGATCCGCCCATCAAGTCGCTGTTCGTCTACAACGCCAATCCCATGGCCATGGTGACCGAGCAGGCCAAACTCGAACAGGGGCTCGCACGCGAGGATCTGTTCACGGTCGTCAGCGAGCATTTCCTGACCGACACCGCCAAATACGCCGATATCGTGCTGCCCGCCACCACCCAGCTCGAACAGAAGGACATCATGTTCTCGTGGGGGCATCTCTATCTGTCCTACAACAACCAGGCGATCGAGCCGCTCGGCGAGGCGGTTTCGAACACCGAGCTGTTCCGCAGGCTGGCCAAAGCCATGGGCATCGAGGATCCATCCTTTTATCGGACCGACGACGAGATGATCGAGGCGTCGCTGGATTGGAGCAATCCGGTGTTGCAGGGAATTTCGCTCGCGGATGTCAAGGCGAAGGGCTATGCGCGACTCAACATGCCGTCGGCCGACGAGTGGGTGCCGCATCGCGAGGGAAATTTCCCGACCCCCACCGGCAAATGTGAATTCAAGTCGAGCATCACCGGCGGCGGCAACTTTGTGGCGCCGCTGTTCCGGCAGGGCTACAATGGCGACCAGGACGGCACGCCTGTCGATGCCTTGCCGCATTACATTCCGCCGAACGAGAGCCCGCAGGCGACGCCCGCCTTGGCACAACGCTATCCGCTCAGCCTGATCACACCCAAGAGCCACGCATTCCTGAACTCGAACTACGGCAATCTGCCCGCGCAAACCGCGCAGGCGGGGGAAGAGCAGGCGGTGATCCTTCACCCCGACGACGCGGAGCAGCGCGGGATCGTGGCCGGAGCGCCAATTCGCGTCTTCAACGATCGCGGCTCGTTCGAGGCCTTCGCCACCATTTCGCCGGATGTGATGCCGGGGGTGGTGATGGCGCCGTCGGGATACTGGCATCGCTCCAACCGGCGGGGGGCGACCGTGCACGCGGTCACGCCGCCGGCCTATGCCGACCTCGGCCGGGCGCCGACCTTCTCGGACGTGCTGGTCCAGGTCGGAAAAGTCTGACCGGGGTCCGACAGCGACCGTGCGCTCTGCGCGGACGCATCCCGTTTCACTGTCAATGCGAGACGCCGAACGATGGCTTATGTGGTCACCGACGCCTGCAGAGGCTGCCGATTCACCGAATGCGTCACCGTATGCCCGGTCGAATGCTTCCATGTCGACGACGCGATGACGTATATCGATCCGGAAAATTGCATCGACTGCGGCGGCTGCGTTCCGGTCTGCCCGGTCGGGGCCATCGAACCCGACTACCGGCTGCCGGCCGACAAGAAATGCTGGATCGACGTCAACCGCAGGCGCGCGGCCGAGACGCCGGTCCTCACCGCACGGCTGCCGCCGCTGCCCGGCGCCGAGGCGCGCAGGCTGGAACTCGGGCGTTGACAAGATCGGTTCACGACCGGGTCGATGCAGGCATGTCTCGCATCGCGGTGATCGGCAGCGGGCCGAGCGGCTTCTACACCACCGAGGCGCTGTTTCGCTCCGGCGTGCCGATCGCCGTCGACATGTTCGAGCAACTCCCCGTGCCCTACGGGCTGGTACGGTTCGGGGTTGCCCCCGATCATCCGAAGCTCAAGCAGGTCACCTCGGCCTTCGACAGGATCGCGACAACCCCTGGCTTTCGTTTCGTCGGCGGGGTCGTCGTCGGACGCGACGTGCCGATCGACGAACTGCGCCACGGCTATGACGCCGTGGTTCTTGCCACCGGGGCCGACGTCAGCCGACCCTTGGGTATTCCCGGCGAAGATCTGCCCGGAAGCCATTACGCCGGCGACTTCGTCGCCTGGTACAACGGCCATCCGGACTACCGCGACCGGCATTTCGATCTCGACTGCGAGACCGCGACGATCGTCGGCCATGGCAATGTGGCGCTCGACGTCGCGCGCATCCTTGCAAAAACCGCCGACGAGCTGCGCCGGACCGATATCGCCGCGCATGCGCTGGAGGTTCTGGCGGAAAGCCGCGTTCGCGCGATCCACGTGGTCGGCCGTGGCAAGCCATCGCAGGCGAGGTTCACCGCCAGGGAATTGCGTAATTTCTTCGAACTGCAGGCATGCGACGCCACGATCGATCGCCGGGACGTCACGTTGGATGATTTCGGGCCGCAACGCCCGCTGGACCCGGAATTGACCGAGAAGCTGTCGCTGTTTTCCGCGATGTCGGGGCAGGTTTCGACAAGACGGCGGCGATGCGTGTTCCGCTTCGGGCTTTCGCCCGTTGCCGTCAGGGGGCAGCACCGGGTCGAAGCGGTCGCTTTTGCGCGTCAGACCTCGGGGGCCGTCGAGGACATTGGCTGCGGGCTGCTGTTTCGCAGCGTTGGCCGCCGGACCGCGCCGCTTGCCGGCGTTCCCTATGACGACCTTCGCGGCGTGCACGCCAACATCGACGGACGCGTTGCAAGCGGCTCCGATGTCGTCGCCGGCGTCTATGTGTGCGGCTGGAGCAAGCGCGGCCCGAGCGGCACCATCGGCACCAACCGCAGCTGCGGCATGGCCACCGCCGCGGCCGTGCTTGCGGATCTGCCCGCGCGGGCGGGGCTGCGTTCGGGGGATCCCGATGCGCTGCTGGCACGGCTGCGCATGCGGGTCGCGCGCCTCGTCAGCTACGGCGATTGGGCAAGCATCGATGCCGCCGAGAAGCGCAGGGGCGCTGTCTCCGGCAAGCCGCGGGAAAAATTCGTGTCGGTCCGTGACATGCTGACGGCGTTGGATGCGCGTCCATGAGGCGTCTGCGAATTCGCGCACCGTCTTGTCGCCCGAAGGCAATCAGCGGCTGGAACTGCCGGTACGAAGACAGGCTTGGCCGCTCGAGGCGCCGCTTCCTGATATCGGCGGCGCCATGATCGGGGCGCTGGTGTCGCAGCATCGACATAGCACGGTGTGTTCCGCAACGGCATATCCATGCTGCTTTGCATGAGATTGTTTTCGATATTCTGGTGGCGAGCGATGCGGACCGGGAGCCGCGCGTAATATCCAGCTGTGTTCGGCGCTTGAACGGCGCAGCCGGCACCGCCGGCAGGTGGTTCACGCCGTGGCGGTTCCGCGCCGGTCCCGGTTGGCCTGCAGGTAATACAGCCGCTTGGCGTGCAGCATCTTCATGTCGGCGCGTTTGACTACCTGTTCGAGCCGGTCGCCGGGCCGGCTGGTGGCGATCCCGGTCGAGAGGCTCAGCTCGAGGTCGGGATGATACTGGTTGTTGAGCTCGATGAGCTGCTCGAGCGAGGCGAGAACGGCTTCGCCGCCGGCGGCATCGGTGCCGGGCAGCAGCACCGCGAACTCGTCGCCGCCGATCCGCGCCACCGAGGCCGGCTTCTCGACCAGCGAGCCGAACACCTCGCCGGCCCGGCGCAACAGTGCATCGCCGACGCCATGGCCGAGTTCGTCATTCGCGGTCTTCAGGCCGTTGAGGTCGGCGATGATGATGGTGACCGGCTGCGGTCCCTTGCGTTCGAGCCGATTGAGTTCGTCGACGTAGAACGAGCGGTTCAAGGTACGCGTCAGCACGTCATGGGTGCCGAGATATTCGAGATAGGCCTCCGCCTTCTTGCGGGCGGTGATGTCGGTCAGCGCCACCTGCACCAGCGACCAGTCGTTTTCATGGCTGGGCAGCACCGAGAATTGCAGCAGCAGATGCAGCTTGGTGCCGTCGAGCGCATAGTTCACCACCTCGCGCTGCTGGAACAGCTTGCCGTCCCACAGATCGACCAGCTGTTCGCGAAAATGCGGCGCCATCTCGTCGCGGAACACCGCGGGCAGGTTGCGCAGCAAGCTCTCCTTGTCGGGCGCGCCGAACAGTTCGAGCGTCCGGCCGTTGACGTCGAGCACCCGGATTTCATTCATGCAGCGCGGCACGAATTCCTCGTGGACATCGGTGAAGACGCGGAAATCCTCGACGCCGCGGGCGCGCACGTCGTCGATCAGCCGCTTCACGGCGCTGAAATCCTCGACCCACAGCGAGACCGGCGAATGGGCGAAAAGGCCGAACGCGTAGGTCTCGCTGTCCGCCAGGCGGCGTCTTGCGTCTTCCCGCGCGGTGACGTCCTCGATCGCGATCATGACACGGTCCCAGCTGTTTTCGTGGCCGGGCAGGATGGTGCCGTTGAGCTGGATATCGAGCCGCTCGCCGCCCAGCGTATAGTTGACCGTGTGGCTGGAGAAGCTGGTTTTTCCGTTCCAGAGCTGGGCCAGTTCCCCGACATGGCTCTTGAAGGTGTCGTCGCGCATCACCCGGCCGAGATTCTCGGTCAGATGGGCAAGGTCGCGGGCCCCGAACATCGACAGGGTCTTGCGGTTGACCTTCAGGATACGGATGCGTTCCGAACACTGCCGCACCAGGTCGGGATCGGCGGCGAGGAACGGCCTGATGTCGGTGACGCCCGCCGCTCGCCACCGTTCGAACAGCGCCCTGACCGCACTGAAGTCCTCGATCCAGAGCGAAACCGGCGCGAGGTCGAACATTTTGGCGTCGTCGTCGGGAGCGGTGGCGGGCATTGGAAACCGGAAGCGAAATGACCGAAGCCGGGTGGCACTCTGGCCTTGGCTCTATGCACTACTCGTTAAAAATGTCTCAGTCTACGTCAGCCATGCCCCAGGTATGGACAAGCACGCGTTTATCGCTCGCAACGACGTCGTTGCCCAATCCCGATGCGCGTCGCGGGTACCGCGACTGTCACGCCATAGCGGGGCGCGGATGCGGCTACCGGGCCGATTTCCTGTTCAGCGCCGCAGCGGCGCGTATCAGCGTCCTGAAGGCATCTTCATTGATTTCATCTCCCTCATGTAAATCGATGGCGCGTCGGACGTTGCCCTCAAGGCTGGAGTTGAACAGTCGTTTTGGATCCTCGAGCGAAGCGCCCCTGGCGAAGGTGAGCTTTACCACGCTCTTGTAGGTCTCGCCGGTGCAGACAATGCCGTCGCGGGACCAGACCGGAACGCCTCGCCACTTCCACTCCTCGATCACCTCAGGTTCGGCCTGTTTGATGAGCGCGCGGACATGGGACAGCGTCTTGCCCCTCCAGTCGCCCAGCTCCTTGATCCTCGCGTCGATCAGCCGGGAAGGGGATTCACCCCTGGTCGCTGCGCTCTTGTTCATGTCGTTTGCGCTTCACGCTGTAGACAGGCCGAGGTTCAGTCCAGCCGCGCCAGGGCCTGCTCCAGGTTTGCAAAGAACCGTGGCCACCCCCCCTTGGCGCCCTGGTAAGCCTGCTGCTGATCCGGCCGGAAGCCCGACTGCTCCATGCGCAAGCGTGTTCCCGTGCTCGTTGGGGTGAGAGTCCAAGTGACGACACTTTCGAGACCATGGGCACCCCATGTGTAGGACAGCGTTTTGTTCGGCTCGACGGCCAGAACCCGGCAGTCGACAGCGCCCCAGTCTGCACGAAGATTGAAACCGTGACCGACGACGGGCTTGAAGTCGTTCTTCATCAGCCACTCCTCGATCAGGTGTGGCTGCGTAAGCGCGCGCCAGATCTTTTCCGGGGGCCAGGATATTTCCCGTTCGACAACGACGCAGAGCGTTTCGGTCGCAGCAGGGCTCATTGATCCATCCTCTTGAGCATATCCTCGAGCTGGTCGAAGCGGCTTTGCCAAAAGCCGGTCATCTGGCTTGTCCAGTCGATCAACGGGGCCAGGGCGCCGAGCTGCGCGCTGTAGCGCGTCTGGCGACCTTCGTGGCGGTCGCGTACCAGCCCGGCCTGCTTCAGCACCCCGAGATGTTTTGAAACGGCCGGTTGCGAGACCCCGGCCCGGGCGGTCAGAGCCGCGACCGACTGTTCTCCTTCGCGGCAAAGCCGTTCGAAGATGGCCCGCCGGGTCGGATCGGCGAGCGTTCTGAACAGCACATTGTGAGCGTCAGGCATTTAGATCGATAACCCGTTGGCTATAGATTAACGTATAACCGCGAAGTTATCGATTAGTCAAGCTGAAGCGTCTGGTGAAAACAAACCGGGCAGTAGGCTGTATAGCGTTGCTCTGCCCTCGGCACGCCCGTGCAACTTCGCAGGCAGGGCCTGAGGAAAAGACCGCCCGAAGGCGGTCTCTCAATCCTCGTTCTCGAACTGAATGCCTGCCGTCCTGCGAACTTCGACGATGGCAATGAACGTCAGCACGGCCAGGATCGTAAGTCCTACGATCATCGCGCTACTCCAGATCTCTGTTGCAAGGGATTGTAGGGCGGCGGCGATCGCTTTTCGCGCTCAAACTGTGCCCATCGGTCTCGAAGTTTGAGCACGGCGAGGCCTAAGCAAGAGGCAGCAAGCACCCGGTGGGTCTGCTTGGATGTGCCGCGGTCGCGCCGAAGCAAACAACGCATTCGGGCAGAACATCCCCGCGCGCTTTATTCGGCGGCGTCCTTGACCGGCGCGATATCGGCCGGCGGTTCGGAATCGCCGGGGTCCTTGCTTTCCGTCCAGCCTGCGAACGCGATCGAGAGCCGGTCGAGATAGAGATAGATCACCGGCGTGGTGAACAGGGTCAGCGCCTGACTGACGATCAGGCCGCCGACCATGGCATAGCCGAGCGGCTGGCGGATTTCCGATCCGGTGCCGGTGCCCAGCATCAGCGGCACGCCGCCGAGCATGGCGGCCATCGTGGTCATCATGATCGGGCGAAACCGCAGCAGCGCCGCCTGACGGATCGACTGCTCCGGCGTCATGTGCTCGTCGCGCTCGGCCGAGATCGCGAAATCGACCATCATGATGCCGTTCTTCTTGACGATGCCGATCAGAAGAATGATGCCGATCAGGGCGATCAGGCTGAAGTCGTATCCGAAGAGCATCAGGATCGCGAGCGCGCCGACGCCGGCCGAGGGCAGCGTCGACAGGATGGTGAGCGGATGAATGTAGCTCTCGTAGAGGATGCCGAGGATCAGGTAGACCACCACCAGCGCGGCCAGGATCAATAGCGGCACGGTGCCGAGCGACTGCTGGAACGCCTGCGCCGTGCCCTGGAAGGTGGAGCTGAGCGTGGCAGGCGCGCCGAGGTCGACCACCGTGCGCTGGATCGCCTCGGTCGCCTGCCCGAGCGCGACGCCCTGGGCGAGGTTGAAGCTGATGGTGATCGCCGGAAACTGGCCCTGGTGGCTGATCGAAAGCGGCCGCACCGGCACGCTGGTCCAGCGGGTGAAGGTCGCCAGCGGCACTTCGCCGCCGGTCAGCGGCGACTTGATGTAGAGCTTGTTGAGGGTGTCGATATTGCCCTGCAGTTCGGGCAGGATCTCCAGGATCACGTGGTAGCTGTTGAGCTGGGTGAAATACTGGGTGACCTGGCGCTGGCCGAACGCGTCGTACAGCGTGTCGTCGATCAATTGCGGCTGGATGCCGTAGCGCGAGGCGGTGTCGCGGTCGATGGTCAGCGTCAGAGTGGTCCCTTCGGTCTGCTGGTCGGTTGCGACGTCGCGCAGTTGCGGCAGTGTCTTCATCCGGTTCAGGATTTTCGGCGCCCACTGGTTCAGCTCGTCGAGATTGGCGTCCTGCAGCGTGTATTCGAACTGGGTGCGGGTCGGCCGGCCGCCGAGCCGGACGTCCTGGGCGGCCTGCATGAACAGCCGGGCGCCCTCAACCTTATCGAGCTTGGGGCGCAGCCGGGCGATGATCTGCTGGGCGTTGGCGTTGCGCTCGTCGCGCGGCTTCAGGGTGATGAACATGCGGCCGGTATTGAGCGCGCCGCCGCCGCCGCCGATGAACATCGCCACGGTGTCGACGTCGGGATCGGCCTGCACGATATTGCTGAGCGCTTCCTGATGCCGTTTCATGTCGGCGAAGGATACGTCCTGGGCGGCCTCAGATGCGGCGGTGATCAGGCCATTGTCCTGCTGCGGGAAGAAGCCCTTGGGAATGATGACGAACAGGTAGACCGACAATGCCAGGGTGGCGAAGAAGATCGCCAGCGTGGTCAGGCGCCAGCGCATTGCCAGGTCGAGGCCGCGCTCATAGCCGCGCAGCATCGCGTCGAAGCCGCGCTCGCTCCACTGATAGAACCGGCCGTGCCGGGTTTCGCCGTGGACGCGCAGGAAGCGCGACGCCATCATCGGCGTCAGCGACAGCGACACCACCATCGACACGAAGATGGTCATCGCCAGCACCACCGCGAATTCGCGGAACAGCCGTCCGATGATGCCGCCCATCAACAGCAGCGGAATCAGCACCGCGACCAGCGAAATGCTGATCGACACGATGGTGAAGCCGATCTCGCTGGCGCCCTTGTAGGCCGCGGCCAGCGGTCTTTCGCCCTCCTCGATGTAGCGGGTGATGTTTTCCAGCATCACGATGGCGTCGTCGACCACGAAGCCGACGGCGATGGTCAGCGCCATCAGCGACAGGTTGTCCAGGGTATAGCCGAACACCCACATCAGCGCACAGGCGCCGAGCAGGGCCAGCGGCACGGTGACGGCCGGAATCACCGTGGCCCAGAAACTGCGCAGGAAGACGAAGATCACCATCACGACCAGCACGATGGTCAACAGCAGCGTGAACTGAACATCCTCGACTGCGGCGCGAATGGTCTGGGTGCGGTCGCTGATGATCTTGACATGGATGGCCGGCGGAATCGCTGCGATCAGCCGCGGCAGCTGCGCCTTGATCTTGTCCACGGTGTCGATGACGTTGGCGCCGGGCTGCTTGAAGATGACAAGAAAGACCCCGCGTTTGCCGTCGGCCCAGGCGGCCTGCTTGGCATCTTCCGGTCCGGAGACCGCGCGGCCGATATCGCGGATCCGCAACGGGCCGCCATTGCGATAGGCGATGATGACGTCGTTCCAGTCCTTGGCATTCAACATCTGGTCGTTGGCATAGATGGTATAGGCGCGGGTATCGCCGTCGATATTGCCCTTCGGCGCATCGACCGTGGTGATGGCGATCTGGCTGCGCACATCCTCGAGCTCCAGGCCCTTGGCGACCAGCTTGGCCGGATCGACCTGGACCCGGATCGAGGGCTTCTGCTGACCTCCGATGAAGACCTGCGCGACGCCGGAAATCTGGCTGATCTGCTGGGCGAGCTGGGCGTCCGAACCGTCGCTCACTTCGATCAGCGGCAGCGAATCCGAGGTGACCGACAAGAGCAGGATCGGCGAGTTGGCGGGGTTGACCTTGCGGTAGGTCGGCGGCGAGGGCAGGTTTTTGGGCAGCTGGCCGCTGGCGGCGTTGATGGCGCCCTGCACGTCATTGGCGGCGCCGTCGATGCTGCGGTTGAGGTCGAACTGGATGGTGACCGCGGCGGCTCCCAGCAGGCTCGTCGAAGTCATCTGGGCGATGCCTGGAATCTGCGCCAGCTGCCGCTCCAGCGGCTGCGCGACCGAGGACGCCATGGTCTCGGGGCTACCACCGGGCAGCGTGGCCGAAACCTGGATGGTCGGGAAGTCGACCTGCGGCAACGGCGCCACCGGCAGCAGGGGATAGGCAACCAAGCCGACGAACAGAATGCCGGCCATCAGCAGCGAGGTCGCGATCGGAAACCGGATGAAGGGTGACGAAATGCTTTCGTTCATGCCAGAAATCCAGTGAACGGCGGCGGCATCCCTTTTCCGGCGAGGGCGGAATCGTTCCTAGGTTCGACGGGCCAGCTCCATCAACTAAATCGTCGGATCGCCGGCCGCAATCTTCTCCGAGACCTCTAGGCAGGTCAACCGCTTAATGGCTTTGTCGCGATGGCGCCGACGGTTGGACACAGGCGATTTCGGCTGGCGGCCGCGGGGCGACGGAGCTTCGCGATGGCGATCGGTCCAGCCTTTGCGTGCGCGAATTAAGATCAGCGTCGGCCGCGCCAGGCCTTGGCGATACAGACCTTGACCGACGATCCCGATTTGATGTCCAAGCGTCCAGCAGGCCTGCGCCGGCCAGGTAAGTTCGCCGGCATCGGCGCCATTGGCTTTGTTGCGCTGGCCGAACGTTTCGCGCGGGCTAGGCGAGTTCGTGCAGCAGGGCTGCCCTGAGCATCTGCTCGGCCGGCGGCGTCAGTCTGACGCCTCTGACCAGGCCGATGCGTTTCAGCGTCAGCAGCGCGACGGGGTCGCAGAATTCGGCGGCCGCTCCATCGCCGAGGATGGCCAGCGCACGCTGCTCGCTGGCATCAAGATCATTCCAGGAAATCCCGTCCATCGCGCACCTTCATCTCAATCGTCCCGCCGGCGCCATGATCGGACCGGTTGGGTTAAAGCTTGATTAAAATAGTGCGGAAGCAGGGCAGCGATGCGGTTGGTCGATGCAAAATCAACCCGGCGTCAGCAATAGCCGACCAGGCTGCAGACATAGGGCAGGCGGGGGCCGTCGGAAGCATAGGGACCGCCATAATAGGGACCGTTGTAATAGTAGGAAAGCGGCGAACCGTAGTTGTAGCCTCCGTGCGCGACCAGGCCGTTGCCGAGCGTGTAGGCGATCACCCGAGCCGAAGGCAGTCCGGAGGGTCTGGCCGGAGGAGCGGCGGGAGCAGCGGCCTCGGCAGGCTCGGCAAAGATCGCGCCGATTGCGCTGCGGCCCGGCAAATCCGCCGCTTCGGCGGCCGTTCCGGTCAGCGTCATCGCAGCAAGCAGCATCTGGCGCAACATGGCAGGCCCCCGTCTGAGTCGAAAGACCGTACCGCAACATGGTTAGCAAAGGTTAATGCGAACCGCAGGGGTTCCGTCGCCTGCTGGCGCGACCGCCGTGAGAATTCTCGAACCTCAAATCCAGCGATGCTGGTGCCTCGCCAGGTCGGAAAGATAATTCTGGCAGGACTGGTCGTAAAACAGACCGAGGATGAATGCCCACATGACCGAACCCCGTTTGTTGATGGCGTTCGTTGATAGCGGATGTTTGTTTCCGCACGCCTTCGTCGGGCTCGGAAAATGGTTTCGTCGCCTGCGCGCTTGATGAAACCTGCGGGCAGCGGCCGCGCGCCTTGTCCCGGTCGCGGCCGACGGCGGCGCCCGAGCGCCCAAGCTTTCGTTCAGGGCTGGCTGGCGCCGCCGCCAACACCGGCACCGATGTAAAAGCCGGTCCATGAAGGGGTCGCAGGCGGCGCCGTCCTTTGCGGCGGAGAGACCGGCAGGCTTTGCGAATGCGCGGAAGCATAGCTTGCGGCCGCCGACAAGGATGCCGGTGCGGCCGGCCGATCGGCCTGTCTCCGTGCGACCGGCCTGGTGGGTTTGCGCTGGCGCGTGGCAGTCGCTGCTGGCGGCTTTTGCAATGCCGGTGACGCCCCGGCATCGGCGCCCGGGGCTTCAGCGCCGACAGCGTGGCCGCCCGCCAAAAGCGGAATCAGCGCAATTGCGAAAAGCGCGCGACGCATGCTCGGTTGTTCCCACGTTTCGGTGTCGTTGCCCTAGCGTGGATTTGGGTCGGGAATATGAGGAGAACGGGGCAGCCTGGCTTTGTCGGGCGATGCTTCTCGCCGGCCTTGCGGCGCGGTCAGCTTTCCCTGGCCTTCTGCCCGAGCGGGTTGCCGGGCTTGGCGGCCAGCTGGATGTCGAGCGCCCGCAGCACGTTGATGACGGTGCCAAACCCCGGATTGCGTTCCCCGCTGAGCATTTTGTAGACATTGTTGCGCCGGATACCGGTCTTGCGGGCAAAACTGGAGACGCCCTGGGCGCGTACCAGATCGCCGATCGCCTTGGTGATGATGGCGAGGTCGCCGGTCGACAGCGCGTCATTCAGATATTTGGCGATCGCGCCGGGATTGTCGCGATATTTGGCCGCGAACGCGGGGGCCTCGGGTGTTGTCTTCTCCGCCACACGGGGCCTCCATCCATCTGAATTTATTTGATATTACGGGCGGCGCGGTCCCATCGGGGCATCACATGGGACGCACTGGACGGCATCCTAGCCGCAAAATAATATAAAAAAAATAGCCAAGAGGGACGGTGACGCCTTGAATGGGTCGGAACCTGCGGGTGCTTTCCTGCTGCGCCATTTCACGGTTGGCGGCCTGGAATTTCAGAACTGGATGGGGGTGGCCGTGGTAATCTGCATGGTCGCCATCGTCGCGAGCAGATGGATCAAGTGACCTGGATCGCTGGTTTTGATTGTTCACGAAAGGCCAGGCAATGAGGAATCCCGGATGCGCCACGTAGCTGCCTGTTGCGTCACGCTCGTGATACTGGCCTCCGCCAGCCCCGTGCTTGCAGCCGATCCTGACAAAGGCTCGACTCTGGCGCAACGCTGGTGCACGGGCTGTCACGTCGTGTCCGGCGACCAGGTCAAGGGCACCGACATTGCCCCGTCATTTGCATCGATAGCGCAGAGGCCGGATTTCAGTCAGGAGAAGGTCGCCGTGTTCCTGCTGGAGCCTCATCCGAAAATGCCCAACATGGCGCTGAGCCCGCAGGAAACCAGGGATATCAGCGCCTTCATTGCCGAGCAGCGCCGCAAATAGCGCTGCTGCCCGTCAATGTCGCGACCCAGGCACGAACCCCTTCGCCACGCCCCCGGACCGGCGAGCCGAACAGCGCTGAACTTGTTATCCCGCCCATTGGGTGATGAGATCGGCAAATGGCATCGGAGAGCGGGGCATGAAGCGGTTCCTGATTTTTGTCCTGCTCGGCCCGGTGCTGGGCTTCCTGGTATTCCTGGCGCGCGACCTCGCGGCCGGAAAGGTTTTTGGCGGTTTCATGGGCATCCTTGTCGGGTTGCCATTCGTCTACCTGTTCGGCCTCCCCATCGTGCTGGTGATGTGGGCGGAGGACTGGCTTTTGTCCGACAAGATAGCCTTGGGAATGAAGGTCGCCACGTCCGCCTGCGTAGGCTATCTCGCCTCCATCGCCATGCTGCTGCTGACCAGCGCACTCCATATCGAGCTTCCCCAGGTTCTGAGTTTTGGCCTGGTCGGCGCGATTCCTGCGGCGGCCTGTTCGTGGCTCGCGGGGAGAGACTGAAAGTCGCGGCCCCGATTGGCCGTCGCGGCGATTGCAAGGCGACTACGGAGACCCACGTTCAAGTTTGGCGCGGTTTAGGACTGCGAGGTTGACCGCCGCGACGCCGTGGCGCTGTCGTTGATGCTTCGCACCACGACGAGGCGCCGGATCTCGCCGTTCTGAAATGCTTTCAGAAATCGCTCATAGTCCTTGATCGAAACGCAGCCGTTGGAATCCCCGTTGGGGCCCAGCATGTAGCCATGCGTGAGCAATCCGGACCGCCCCAGCGTATCGCTGCCATCCTCCGGGATCATGCGCAGCGCCTGGACGCCGTGAAACAGCCGCTCCCGCGGCTTCAGATCATAGGCGTTGGGCGGCGTCGCTCCGACGTCACGCTCGCTGACGTGCTCCGGATCGTCCATCAGGTTGCCGAATCCCGAATGGGCTTCGAGCCTTGTGCCGTTCGGCAGGTAGACGGCGCGCGCGGAGATGTCATAGACCGCGGTGAGATTGTCGTAGCCGAGAGCGGCAAGATCCGGTCCTTCGCCGATCAGCCCGCCATCTGGAGCCAGCGACGCCAACGTCAGGCGTGGCGGCAACAGATCGGACAGCTTTTGCAGAAACGTGCGGCTGTCAGGCTGCGCGGCGCGGGCTTCGCTTTGCGATTCGGCGGCCTCGACTGCCGGGCGCGGCCTCGGGATCGGCACCGCACCTTGCGTCGATATCGATGGCGCCGGCGTCAATTCCGGCGTGGCATCGGCGCCCAGGCTGGCAAACGTGGTCCCAAGCGCGGCCTGCTGCAACTGGGCGCGCATTTCCTGCGCGAGACGGCCCTTGGCTTCCCGGAATTTTGCTTCGGCCTCGGCAGTGAGGAATTGCAGCAGGGGGCGCGATCGAAAGTCGGTCGCAAAAGATTGGCTCGCCGCACCAGGCGAAAAGCGGCCGTCAAACAACGCGGCTGCGCTGCTGTCGTGGGGCTCGACGGGAAGCGCGGGAGAGACCGGGGTAAGGGGAACGAACGGGTTCAGCCACAGGGTTGCACCCGATGCCAGCAGCAACGCCACAACCACCGCCTTGACGGCGGCCGAAAACGATATGCCGCGGCCTGACGGCACATCATCGGTTGATGCTGTCGCGTAACTCATCGAATCCCCAGTTCGACGCCCCAGACTGGCTGCCGATTTGCAGGCAAAACTGCGGCATAATCGAGACAAAGGGCCGGTCGAAGGGCTGATTAACCCGGAAACCGGCCCCGGGGACGAGACCCCGCCGGGCCCCGGCAGGACTTGACGCTGCGATTCCGCCACGCCCAGGCAGGGTAGTTGGGCAGCAGCCGAAATGCACGCGGTTTTCAGTCGCGCTGCCTGGTCCGCGATGCCTCTTGCCGATGGCGCGCCGGCCGCCCGGTCATCCCGGCGAACCCTTCGTGCCAATGCCGGCTGACAATCTCGGCCGTTTTCTCGGAAAGTTGCGCGGCCGCTTTCGGCGGCACGATCGCAATCGAGGTGACCAGCTTTTTCTCAGGCACGTCTTCGCTGGCTTCTTCGGTATAGGACACCAGCAGCTTGTCGGCTTTGCCGAGCGGCGCTTGCGGGAGGCTTGCGCCGGATGTTGCCGCAGCGGGCGAGACGTCCGAATTGGCGGGCGTCGAGGTGGCGATCCGCAGAGAAGCCATCGCGCCGAGGCCGATCAAACAAACCAGGCCGAGCCAGACCGTTCTCATCATCGCTACGCACCCCAAGCCACAAAACCGACTCAACGGATTGCCGGAGACAAGATCATGGCCCGGCCCATCGGCACAATTGTGGCAGCGCGCGGCTGCGGTTTCAACGATGATGATGGCGCGGCCTGCCTGCGAGGGCGTATCGCGGATTGACGACGCAGCCGAAGCCGGTTTCCGAGGACGAAGCCAGGCACGCGCCGAACGTGGTAAACGCGCAATCGCCGGGATAGCCCCAGATCCTGCCCAGCAGGCAGTAATCGTTGGGGTGCGCCCGCGCCGGCGAGCCAGCCGCGCACAGGCTAAGCAGCGAAGCGGCCGCAACCGCGGCAAAGCTGATCCGATGCATTTTTTTCCCTTGGGGCAAGATCGGCGAAAACCGGTCTTTACGCGACGCCGACGCGAGACTGTTTTGCTCCCAGCTCGCGCTCGGTCAAAAGTCAAAATCGACAACGCCGCGCCAGGCTGAACGTTCCACAGATCCGCGCCGCATCGCTTCGAACCCGCAGCCGGCTTGCGGAACCTAATCCGCACGCGAGGCTTGTCCACCAACGATTAAGCAAAGTGAGGCATCGTGTATAGATCCGTTTTGATCCTCGCCGTTGCGCTGTCAATGGCTTCCGCTGCCCGTGCCGAGAGCGGGCTTGCCTCCTATTACGGCGGCCATGGTCACCGCGGTGAAATCACCTGCGCGCATCGCACCCGGCCGCTCGGAAGCATGGTGACGGTTTCCTATGCTGGCCGCTCGATCCGCTGCCGCATCAACGATCGCGGCCCGTTCGTCCGCGGCCGGGTCATCGACGTCTCGGTCAGCGGCGCCCGCGCCCTCGGCATGATGCAGTCCGGCGTCGTCCTGGTTTCCGTTGAGTGAGGCTTGGTTCGCGCAAGCAGGGTGAAGACTGGACGATCGCCGGCCGCTAGAAATAGTCGACGTTCACGTCGAGCCCGCAAAGCGCAGAAATCATCGAGACAAGCAGGCCGACCGCGCAAAACAGTCCGACCGTCCAGAGAATATCAATATCGGACGAAACATCTTCGGCGCGGCGGCGCTGCGCATCACGCCGGATCTCGGCGACGCCGCGGTCGTCGCGGCCAAGTTGATACGGCTTGTATCGCATGATGCAAACCCCGGTTCACCGCACAACCGTATCGCGTGTCCTTGTCGGCAGGATTTCGCGGCTCTCGAACAACAGTATCGCGCGCGTTTCAGGACCGTTTCGTCGGCTTTCCGGGAATTGATGAGAAGGGGGCAGCCGTTGTGGGCTCACCCGATCGTGAAACAGGCCCGTGCGGCCGCATCTTCTGCCGCCGCGACACATGCCTAACTAATTGATTGAAGGAGCCCGCCATGTCCGAAGCGTCGGTTCTGCGGCAGAAAGCCGAAATGTTCCAGCGGCGCGCGGATAGCGCGGCCGATCCCGTGTCCAGGCAGCATTATCGCGAAATGGCCGCGCATTACCGCAAGCTCCTGGTCGAGCATCTGGATATGCATTCGAGCGAGCTTGCCGAATAGTCAGGCTGCGATTTTCGATCGCGCTGCCTGTGCCGGGCGTCGTGCTGTTCCGCAGAGCAGGACCCGGCATTCGATCATGCCGGCCTGGTAGTTTTCGGCTTCGGCAATTTGTCGGCGTGCGCGCGTTTCGTGGCGCCGTGATCGTCGCGCAACGCAAGCTTGTTGTGTGGCCTCGCTGGCGTTGCCGCCTGCCGGGGTTTCATGCCGGGATGATGGTCGGCATATTCCTTGCCGTCGATCGGCGCCACGTGCGGCGGATCCCTGCCGAGATAAGGCCGCCCGATGCCGAACTCCTTGCCATGGGCGTCGACCCATCGCCACAGCGTTTCGGTGGCGGCCAGCCGCTGCGCCCGTGTCGCGCCATCGACGCTGACGATATCCGCCGCGAGCCCGTGGCCATAGCCGCCGCGGGTGCTGCCGCCATGATAGGACCTGTCGTTGGCCGCCTTCAGCCCGCTGGCGATGGACTGGCGATAATCGTCACGGAAGGCGCTGGTGATGCCGGGCGACAGGCCCGCCGCTTCGGCGGCGTAGAGCATGTGAAACAGCCGGAGCTTGAAATCGCGGTCCATGCCGCCGATCACGTAGTCCGCCATCGCCATGCCGGCGTGTTCGGCGGCCTTGGGGTCCTTCCAGGAAAAATCCTCGTCGGTGACCGTCGTGAAGGTCCTGGTCACCGTCACCATCCGGCCCTTTTTCCTGACGGTGACTTTCCTCTGTTCCTGGGTGCTCACAGCGTCTTCCTTGGGCGTGCGCTGGTAAAGCGCCCACAGGTAACGGTCGATGCAGGGATCGACGACCAGGCACTCATCGAGAATTTCGGTGGAGTTGAGCGCCGGATTGGCTGTGCCGGGTTGCGGCGTTGCCGGGTTCGTTTCGGTTGCCTGCGCCGGCGATGTTTCCGGCCGCAGAATTTCGGACGGTTCGGTCAGCGCCGCGGTGACGATCGGATCCGGCTCTGGCAAGACCGGGGCTGCCTCGGCGGCGGCCGGCCGCATTGGCGCTTTGGCGGCCGCCGCGACATCGGCGGCGCCCAGCGCGATCGGCGGCAATTTTTCGGCAAGCCTGGCGGCGGTGGCAAGCCGCGGCGCGAGGCGGGCGACAATCGGCGCAGCGCCGGAATTGTCGAACCCGGCCGAACCGAATGCCACAAGCCACGCCAGAACCGAAGCTGGCAGGACGACCTCGCGGCCCCAGGCTGCCATGGCTGCCAATCGCGGGTTCATCATCACCGTCTCCAAAAAGGGTCGGATGCCGTAAGCGACTCCGGCGAGTTCTGGCGTCACGATGTGGACAAGCAATGGCGGAAAGCCCGGGGGTGATCGGTTTTCAAGCGAGTGTTGCCTAAATACAACGTGCCGATCTCTGTCCATCCTCCGGGTCCTGATCGTCGTCTCCGGAGAAATCCGGCGCGACGTTCGAACTCGGCGAGATCACCGCCAACGAACATAAAAGTGCTCGCCGCCATGCCCGTATTTAAGCCGCAGTGTCGAGCTTGTTGCTGCCAGGGTAAGGGACGCCTTTCGCCATGCGTGCGCTGTTGATGCTGCCTCTTTGTTGCACCTTGGCGGCCTGCTCTGAAAATCTATCCCCGATCAAGCCCTATGAGCGGCCGGTGATGCCGACGACGGTTGCCGTCAACAAGGGGATTGCGCAAACCGTCGCGGAGGAAAAGATAACGGGTTCGATCGAGATGTCGGACCTGCGCGAAACCGATCACGGCCCCGGCCGCTTCATGCTGTGCATACGCGGCGTTGAACCGAAATATAGCCGGCTCACCAGCTATGCCGTGTTCTTCGACAATGAGGACTACAAGGGATCGCGGATGGCGGTCTTGATCGACGATTGTGAAAAGCAGGCCTATCGCCCCTATGTAGGGCAACCCGCGGCTGCCGCGCCGCCGGCCCCCGCGGCGGAGCCGCCCGATCGGCACCACCATAAGCACCAAAATACTTTCTAGGTGGTCGCCGGCGGTCTTCGAAGGCAAGGGATCGCGAGCCCTGCACTCACCGGAAATGATGGCGGCGGCCATCCAGCCGCCTTGCCCGCAACGAGGGACCGTCGCGGCTGGTTTCCGCACGCGCTTCGCTGCCCGGACGGCCGGCGACGGCGCCGTCGGTAAACTCCAGGCCCATGCGGCCCGCTGGCGTCAATTGGCCGCCATTGAGCAGATCGCGATTTGGATACTGTGCCTGGTAGGCGTCCGGATCCACCAGGGCTGCCTGCGCAAGCGCCGATGCTGCCGGGATGATCGAGATCAGCGCGGTCGCGACCAGCGTCTTCAGTCCGGTCATCGTCATTCTCCGTTTTCCAGCCTTGCCCGCGCGGCATCCGGCGGGCTCGCGAAGGTTTGTTCGACGCAAGCAGGAAGTAGGAATGGCCGTCGAAAAAAACGCGGCACCTACCGATCACGATTCCGCGAATGCGGGCGGGTTTTCCGATGTGCCGGATCACGCCGCTGGAGCTACCGCGGGCGCCGCTGCGCGCTTTAATTAGGCCCGCCACGATCAAGTGCCCGCACCATACCCGTCCGTCTGGTGGGCGGTCTCCGACGGAGGTTCTCAAAGGGGGCGGCAAAAAGGGGAAAAAAGCTTCTTCGAACAGGTTGCCGAAGATCGGGACAACCACGCAGGGCATGCCGGGCTTCGATGCCGTATTTTCCCAGGCGACAGATGGTTTTCTGCAGTCTTCCGTTGCTGATGGTGCTCGGCGGCTGCGACTCCGGGCCGGAGTGCGACTCTTCCGAAACCCGGAATGCAGTGCTTCGGACCGTCTCCGACGATCACAAGAATGCGCTGGCCGAATACGCCGCCAGGAATTCGACTGCTGCAAAACCGGGCGACACCAGTCCGGCCGCTGAAAAATCCAGACGACAGCCTTTGTATGCTCTCGGCGAAAACATCGTCTCGACGTCAACCAGCGGAATCAAGCGGACGCTGCAATGTCGTGGCTCCATGTCCGTCACCGTCGGCGATACCAAAGCCTCGAAGGAAGTAAACTTCACCGTCCAGCAATCGTCGAATGGCAAGGTGGCTGTTTCGGTCGCTCCCTTCCGGTTTTGAGTCATATGACCGGCGCGCGTCGATGGCGCGCACGGCCCCCTCGCAATTCGTCTCACCCCGTCATTTCATTTCTTGTCGGCGCCCAGTTCGGGCAGCAACCAGTGCTTGTCGGCGATCCCGGGGATCTCGTCAGGGGTGACGTTTTCCCAATCGATCGCAGCCGCGTTCGCTCTGGAAAACTTCGCCATCACGGCGCGGTCGACGGTGTCGTTGCCGTGCTTGTCGCGCAGCGCGAGGTTGCCGATCAGCTGCACGCTCCTGAGCTTCGGGAATTTGCCGAACGCGCCGGGTGCGAGTTTTTTCGCGATCTCGCCAAAAGCCCGGACCGCGGTCGCCTTGCCGGCCGAGTACGGTTCGAGCCTGAACTCGACGATCAGGTTATGGTCCGGATAGCTCACGGTCGCAAAGGTCTGCGAGCCGCGCTCGGAAACTACGCTCATCGCAAACGCGACCGGTGATGGCTCGGCGGCCCAGGCGCAGCGGGCGAGCAGCATGGTGGCGACAAGCAGAAAGCGGGCAAAGCTGTTCATCACGACTCCCTATGCCTTACCCGCGCCGCGAAGGCCCGCGGCCACCTCATCGGGTACCGCGCAAAATACTCGACGAATCGGATGATTCGCGGAAGCCAGGTTTGGGCCTGCATGGCGGGAGAAGGCGGGCAGTGCAGCAGGCCGTTGCCGTGGCGGCTGGCACGTCACTTGCTGCAGGCCAGCATATCTCCGCTTCCAGCCTTCGGCCGAAGCGTCGAGTGTGAGGTAAGGGACCCTCGGATGAACACGCTTTTTGCGATATGCGCCACCTATCAGGTGGATGACGGTCAGGCGGCAGGCTTCATGCTGATGCGCAAGGAGCCGGATGGCGCAGTCACGCGCTGGCCGATCCTGATCGCACGCAAGGGCAATAACTTCTTCGGGTTCGAAAACGTCTGTCCGCATAAGGGCTTGCGGCTCGATACGCTACCTGGCGAGTTCATGGACGAGGACGGCAATTTCATCACCTGTGGTAACCACCATGCCCAGTTCGACCTGGATACCGGGCATTGCTTCATCGGCCCCTGCCAGGGGCAGGCGCTGACGCCGATTCCGCTCATCATCGACGACGGCGATGTCTGCGTCAGCGGAATAGACTTGGCCGAAGAAGACGGGCTCGACATTCCGGAGCCGGATGACGTGCCGGAGGTGCAGATAACCTCGGATTGATCAATTGTCGCAGCCGGCGTCTTGATCGGTCAGCGTCGCCTTTCGGCGCGGCTGAAATTGCTCAGATGGCCCTCGCGTGCCGCTTGCGCCCGTGCAGACTTCATCAGACCCCGGCTCTTGCCGTGTGGTGCGGTAAGCGACATCAGGCGCTGCAGCTTCCTGCCACCGCAGCTCGGACAGACCGGTGTTTCGGAGAATCCGAGCAACAGCTCAACATCCCCGTCACATTTCGCACAATGAAAACTATAAAGCGGCATGGCCGCGCCCCCGATTGGTCGGTCGGATACTTCGCATAGACGCGGGAGTGCAGGAACCAGACCAATTCGTAATGCCGGTGTTGCCAATCGCCGATCAAATTCACCGGCCGCCGAGCGGCACTTTGTATCGAATGCAACGAACAGTGTCGGAACATCGACATTTACCCGCACCCGAATCCCACAAATGTTGCCAGCCGCCGCCGCTCCTGCAGCTTTGGCCGGCGATGAAGGCCTGGTCGTTGCGCGGGTCGTCCAGCGCCGCGCGCAGCACCGGCACGTTGTCCTCGATGTGCTGGAGGAAGGCGACACCCTTTTCCAGGGTCTCGGTCCAGCGCGCCCGGGTCCAGTTTGCCAGGGGATACATGATCTCGTGGACGAAATTGGATTTGCGCGCCTTCTCGAAGAAGCGCAGTCCGGTGTTCCAGTTTTCCTTGGCGCGCATCGGCGGTGGCGCAAGGTCGCCCTGCAGCAGCTTCTTGCCGGCCTGGCCGACGAAATCGTCGAGCGTGACCGGCGCCTCGATCCGGGCCTTGAAGTGCCACAGGCCGGACGAGCCGGGAAACTCCTTTCCCATGCTTTCCACCAGCGCGGCTTCCACCTCGTCCACCGCCGCCTGGTCGGCCTTCATCGCCGCCGTCATGCAGAACGCGAACATCGCGTCGTTGCCGATATCGTGCACGCCGCTCTTGCGCAATTGCTGCGGCGACAGCTTCGGGATCTCCGCGCCGGGAGCCGGCACGGCTTCGCCGGCCTGCTGCGCCGCGATGCAGGCGGTGATCTCCAGCCAGCCCATCAAATTCGCGATGAAGGCCTCCGGGTCGACATGCACGATCGCCAGGTTAAGCGGCACTTTTCGCTTTTTCAGTTCCGCCATATCGGTCATGAATTGCCCTGCTGATCGGCCCTGGGTGTCGTTGTCGGGTTTCGCGCAAACGCAGACGCGGGCCCGACACGACGAACTCCGGGCAACGGCTTGCCGTTACCACAGCAAGAGCAATGCCAACACGGCGGGCACGAGACGGCGCGGGGAGGGAGGGTCAGCCGTTTTGCGGCGTATCCCGTCAATGCTGCGGCGAAACCATTTTCCCGGGAGGACGAAGCGATCCTGAAACAAACCGGGCGATATGCTTTGCGCAGGGATATGCCCGATCCATCGACGGAGACGACGCGCATGCTCGCCGAAAAATTCTTTCTTCTGCTGGAAATGCTCAAAGCCCGCGGCTATCCCGATGGAGGTCCGCGCGTGGTGAGCAGTTCGCCGCATATCCCGATAAAACTGCCCGCCGCCAAGTGAGTCCGGGCGCGGGACCGAAGCCCGGTTTCGAATGACGACGCGGTCGACAGCGATGCCTTGTCGGCCGAGCAGGGCTCCTCAGCCCAGGCGCACCGGGCGAGCAGCATGGTTCCGACAAGCAGAATGCGGGCTCATCACGGCTCCCATATGCCTCACCCGCGCCGCGAACGCTCGCAGCCACCTCATTGGGTACCGCGCAAAATACTCGACGAACCGGATGATTCGCGGAATCCAGGTTTGGGCCTCCATGGCGGGAGAAGGCGGGCAGTGCACGCCGGCTCTGACCCGGCACGTGCGAAATATCGAAAACAACCCCATGCAAACTAGCGTCGCTGGCCGGGACGCCGAGACCTTTCCCGCGCCCCGCCGGTGCCTGCGGCGGGAGACCGGCAAGGAAAAAGTGGTGGAAGTCCAAGCCGATGAGGGAAACGACGTCAGGCGCTCGGCAGCGTTGGGAGCCAGCGCGGATCGCCACCGCCGCCCGGGAAACGGCGAGCCAGAGGCAAGCGACGGCGGGCGGTCGGCAGAACCCGAGCCGGTCCTCCCGCTCGACCGGAACTCTGCCTCTCATCTGCTGGCGAGGTTGCCCGGCGCGCCAGATGACGCGGTGTCCGCGGCGGCCAGCAGCCGATCTCGCAAGGCGTCGATGAATGCCCGCACCCGCGCAGGCATCTGCGTGCGGGTCGGGAAAACAGCCCATATCCCGATTTCCAGCGGTCTGACGTCGGCGAGAACGATACGCTGCAATTCGCCGCGCGCGATCTGCTCGTGCACGTCCCAGTAGGTCAACATGGCGATGCCGACGCCGGCCAGGCAGGCTGCCCGCACCGCGTCGACGGTGCTCGCCGACAGGGGACCGCTGATCCGAACCCGCTGCATTTCACCGCCCCGCGTGAAGGGCCAGTTGTCCATCGCATGAAGCTTGATGCAGGGATGGCCCACCAGGTCTTCTGTCGTGGCGGGTTCTCCGAAGCGGGTGACGTAGCCCGGCGATGCGATCAGAGTGAACGGATTGTCGGCAACTCTCGTCGCGATCATGTCCGAAGGCTTCATCACCGCCACGCGAACGGCCACATCCAGTCCTGCCGTGGCAATGTCGACGACCCCGTCACTCAGGGTCAGATCGACGCGTAGCGCGGGATTACCGGCGATCAGCTCGGCGACGACAGGGACAACGATCGAGTGGCCGATGACGTTCGGCGCCGTGATCTTCAACACGCCGGAGAGGCCGGAGCCAGTGGACGAGACCGAGTCGAGCGCCGAATCGCGAGCTTCGATGAGGGTGGCTGCGTGAGGCAAGAAGGCCTCTCCCTCCGGAGTGAGCGACAGCGACCGCGTGGTGCGGTGGAACAGGCGCGCGCCCAACTCGGCTTCGAGGCCCGCCAACCTGCGGCTGACCAGCATGGGTGTGGCGCCCATCTGACGCGCCGCCGCCGACAGGCTGCCGGCGGACACAATGGCGCGAAACAAAGCCACATCGACGAGATCCATATTTTAACGCTATACGATACATTGCTTATCGTCCATCCCGTCTTCTGCGGCTCATCGGTAAACGGTAAATCGAAGTCAGTAAGCGGCGATTTGCCGCGATTTTGAGTGAAACCGCCTGATTTTTGCTGCTGGAGGCGGCGCCCATGGATCTCGACATCAGCGCCTTTTTCGCACCGATTGTTATAAACCGCCGTACCGCGAACCGCTTTTCTGTCGCGCCGATGACGCGCATCACCGGCACCCAAGACGGGCTGACAAGCGTGGCGAAGACCCGGCACCACGACCGGCGATCTGAATTCGGGATCGCTGCGGATGCGCGGCACCTGGACCAACGGGGGCGATGACCGCGATGAATGGCGTATCAATCTTCTGGCTGCAGCTTTGTTCGAGTGTATTCGTCTTCGGCCTCGTCACGGCGTGGTACGTCTGGCCGTACCTGACCAGGCTTCCTCGTAATTCAGCTCTAACGCTGCTGCTCTTCGTGCATGTGCCCCGCTATGTGGGAATGACCTTGCTGGTTCCGGGCATGGTTGATCCGAAACTGCCCGCAGAGTTTCTTTCCAGCGCTGCCTACGGTGATCTCCTGGAGGCGGCGCTAGCGCTGGCTTCCATCTTTGCCCTGCGGAGCAACTGGCGTTTTGCCATTGCTCTGGTATGGGCGACCAACATCTGGGGATTTGCGGACCTGCTGAACGGCGTGCGCGGCGTGCTGCAGTTGAATGTGCCGAGCTTCAACCTGGTCACCCTTTGGTACGTCTATACGTTCTACGCTCCCATCGTCCTTGTTTCGCATCTCATGATCTTCCGGGTTTTGACCAAGTCGTGGTCCTGGAAAAAATGAGATTGCGAAACCAATGATGATCCTGCGCGGCCTCGCTCGATGCACGCGTCAGTCGCCCATCCCGCTGGCGCAACACGCCTCGACAAGAACTCACAATGGATCCCGAAGTCCTCAAGCCGACGATGGTGCTTGTGCACGGCGCCGTCGAAGACTCCTCGCTCTATCCTTGCTCGACGGGGCAGGACGGAATTCTTGAAGAAGACATCCGCCGCTACGATTTCTCGGGGCCGTTTGAGCCGGTCTTTGCAACCTTTGAGTCGGATGGCCCCCTGATTTTCGCGACCGGAAGCCGCCAGCCGTGCCTGATCGCCATGACGCGGAGCGAAAAGCATGCCATCAGCGCCAGCGCCGTCACCGCAGCGACCGGCAGCTGCAGCAGGCGACCGACCACCACGATGGCCGCGGCCACCATGGCTGCGACGGCATACAATTCCGCACGAAGCACCGTCGGAATTTCGGCCAGCAGCACGTCGCGGACCATGCCGCCGCCGATTCCCGTCACCATGCCAAGCACGATCGCCATGACCGGATTCAGTCCGTGGTCCAGCGCCTTCGAGGCGCCGGCCACGGCGAAGAACGCGAGTCCGGCGGCGTCGAAAACCAGAACCGGGTTCGACATCCGCACGATCAGCGACGAGAAGTAGAAAGTGATGACGCCGGCGAACAGCGACACGCCGAGATAGCGCCAGTCGCCGATCGCGCCGGGTGGAACGACGCCGATCAGCAGGTCCCGGGTGATTCCTCCGGAGTTCGCCGCCGCGAACGACAGGACCAGAACGCCGAACAGATCCAGTTCGCGCTTGACGCCGGCCAGGGCCCCGCTCAGCGCGAAGACGAAAGTGCCCGTGAGATCGAGCACAAGCGGAAGCTTCTCCATGACAGGCCTTCCGGTCCGGGACAGCGATCGACGCCTCGCCGCAGCGCCACCGATTGGCATTCTATGCCGGCAGCCAGGCGCGCGTGGCGACAATCAGGGTCTCGACGCCGGTTTGCAAGGTCGGATGAACCACCGGCGCGAATTTCGGGCTGTGGTTCACAGGCAGGTCATTGAGCCGGTTGGCGGCCTTCGCCTTGGCATAAGCGTCCGGGTCGGTGCCGCCGACAAACCAGAACACCGAAGGCGAATGCCATTCGGTCCCGAACGATCCGAAGTCCTCGCTCGCCGGTGCAGGTCCTGTTTCCCGGACGCGCTCGGCGCCGAAATGTCTTCGGAACGCCTCGACCACCCGCGCGCTGGCAGTTCGGTCGTTTACATTGAGAGGATAGTGATCCAGCGTCGTGATCTCCGGTTTGCGCGGGGCGCCGGAGGCTGCCGCCTCGGCATTGACGATCCGCTCGATCGCATTCAACACCCGCGTCCTTACGCCTGCGTCAAAGGTCCGCACGTTCAGTTTGATGATGGCCTCGTCCGGTATGACATTTTCCTTCGTCCCCGCCTGCAGCACGCCGATGGTTACGACCGCTGCCTCCGCGGCAGCGATCTCGCGCGAAACGATTGTCTGCAGCCGAAGCACCGTCGCGGCCGCCATCACCACGGGATCGATGCTCGCCTGCGGCATCGACCCGTGCGCGCCGCGACCGAACAGGCGGATCTGCAAGCTGTCCGCCGCCGAGGTGATCGCACCGGCACGTCCGGCCACCGTGCCCGAAGGTCCCACCATGACATGCTGACCGAGGACAACGTCCGGCTTCGGGAAGCGCTTGAACAACCCGTCGTCGATCATGGCCTGCGCGCCTTCCGCCGTCTCCTCGCCGGGCTGAAACACCGCCATGACCGTTCCGCGCCACGTCGTCCTGGCGTCGGCGAGCATCCTGGTGGCGCCGACGAGCCAGGTCACATGCATATCGTGGCCGCACATATGACTGACGGGGACGGTGTTGCCGTCGCGATCCTTCGCCGTGACCCTGCTGGCATAGGGCAGGCCGGTCGCTTCCTCGACGGGCAGCGCGTCCATGTCCGCGCGCAGCATGACGGTCGGCCCCTCGCCATTGCGGAGCAGGCCGACGACGCCTGTCTTTCCGACGCCCGTTGTGACTTCGAAGCCGGCTGCGCGAAGATGATCTGCCGCCAGGGCCGACGTGCGGGTCTCCTGCATCGACAGTTCCGGATGCGCGTGCACGTCCTTGTAGAGCGCTTCCAGCTCGGGGAGGAGATTTTTGAGATTACTCAATGCTGGATCGACGGAACCCGCCTGATTCAAAACCATCGGCCACTCCACCGTGATCGAACGCAGCCGATTATTCTGCCGCGGCGGCATCTGAGCAAGTGATGTTTTCGTTGTTGTGAAGCCGCGCTGTGCGCTCAAGAAGTGCCATCAGCAGGGGTATCGCGCGACGCCCTTGCCGGCATAGCTCGCGGTGACGTTGGAGAACTCGCTTCGAAGGTCGCGGCGATCGACCAGGCGTTCCTCCATTTCATCCCGATGGAAGCGGTGGTGAGTGCGGAATTGGCCGCTTGCGCGGCGCCATTGTCGCCTTAATAAGTAATTCCGTAGCTCGGCAGCGAACCGTCCCCGGCCGGAACGGGGCTCAGGTTTCCCGAATTGCTCCCTCGTGCCGGGGCCGCCCCCTGCATCCGAAGGCCTTCAAGGCCACACCGCCCAAATAAAAATTGTCGCGCGCTAGCGGCCCGACTAAGCTCCGGGCCGGGGGCGGGCGGCGACGACGCGACGCTGCCGCGCTCCGGTTCCCAGGGTCCAGAGGAGAGTCGAGCATGAACAAAACGATCATTGTCAGCTTTGCTATTCTTAGTCTGTCGACGTCGGCCGCCTTGGCTGCCAAGACTCACCATGCCAGGAAGCCGCCTGCAGCGACCGCGGCGAGCACAACCGGCCCGACGAATTTCTTCACGGTGAGCGCCGCCGATAAGCAACTGTATGCCAAGAACAAGCGCGAATCCGGGGTGAAATAACCGCCGCTCCCCCAGGGGTAGAGCGTCTTGGCCCGTCCGCGGAGGGACGCGCCGGGCCGCTTCTCATTTCCCTGGCCTGGGCATCGCCGCGAGTTGCTGTTCGAGCGATCGCGGCGAAATGCCGAGCGTGCGAAACCCCGGCAGTCTGTCCGAGGCGGTGGTGTCGATCTGCATGAGGTCGACCTGGTTGCGGGTGAGGGGCGGGTGCGGCAGGATTTCCGCGGCGCCGGCCAGCGCCTCCCAGAGCGCAAACGGCATCCGCATCAGCAGCGGCCGCGACCCCGTGCTGCGGGCAATGGTCCGCAGCATCTCTTCGTAGGAATAGACCCGTGGACCGGCCAGTTCGTAGACCGGATACGGCTTTTTGCCCTGCCGCAGAACCTCGGCGATCGCCGCGGCAACATCATCGGCCGATGCCGGCTGCAGCCTCGTCCTGCCGTCGCCGAATATCGGATAGACCGGCAGCACCCGAAGCAGCCTGAGAATGGTCGCGAGCAAGCCGCCGTCCGAGCCGAACATCAGCGCCGGGCGGATGATGACCGCGCCGGGGAAGGCGGCCTGGACCGCCGCCTCGCCTTCGCCGCGAACCCGAAGATAGGGCGAGGGCGAGGCCGCATTGACGCCGATTCCGGAGAGATGAACGAACCGTCGGGCCCCGGCCCGCCGCGCGGCGCCCGCGATCGCAGCGGCGGTCTCGACATGCACGGCATGGAAGGTGTCGCTGCCGTGCTCGACATAGAGGCCGATGGCGTTGACCACGCCATCGGAGCCCGCGACGGCGGCCTCGATCGAGCCTTCGTCATGAACGTCGACGGCGATCTGCTGGATGTCGCCGCCCTTGGCCGGCCCGGGATGCCGCGAGGCGACGCGCACCGTGACGCCGGACCCGGCCAGCTGGCGCACGACGCGACGGCCGACAAAGCCGGTTCCCCCGAACACGGTGACGCAGCGCATCTGCCGATCGACCTGAGGATCCGGGGCGAGGGCCCCGACCGAGCCGTCCAGCGTGGTGCGGACGGCCTCGGCGGCCTCCGCCGGCGAACGGCCCTTGTCCACATGATGCCCGAGAACATCGATCAGGATCTGCGCGGCGGGGCCGACGGCCTGCAACTCCTTGATGGCCTCATGGATCAGCGGCTCGGCTTCCAGGTACAGCTTCTGCGCCTGCTCGATGACCGGCTGTGCCCTGGCGAGAAGATCGATCAGAGCCTTGCTCGCCGGCAGCGATTTCTCGATTTGCCGCAGTTGGGCCTCGCTGAAACCGGAGGCGTGACCCATGAGTTCAATGAGCCAGTGCTGCAACATGCTCCACCCCGCCGTTGGCGTTACCGCTGGGCGATCGACCGTTCCAATCGGACAGCCGGCCGCCTGGAAACGGTTTTACACCATATGGCCCGCGAAGGCTGCTGCCGGCGACATTGAAGCCGAGCACAAAATAGGCGGCATCCGCCATTTAGCCGCCGGCCGCGCGGAAAAGCGCAGGCCGCCAGGCCGGAACCAGAATTACGAAGTTATGATGCAGGGCGTTCCAACCGGATCGCTTCGGTGATCCATTCGTCGATGGCGTGGGTGGCGTTGCCGATCGCTTCGGTCGGCGTGCGGCCATCCGACATGCAGCCGGGAAGGTCGGGCACCCACGCCAGAAACCCGCCGCCCTCATAGGGCGAAAGCGGCTCAACTCGAATTTCGTAGTTGCTGTTCATCGTGCTTGCCAGGACTTCCGAACGAAGCCAATGAAGGCTCCAATGTAAACCGGCTTGATGGATCTTCGAGCGGGAAATGTGAGAATTTCATCAAGATAGAAATTACGGTGCCAGTGCATTGACTGTCGTTCTGCTGAGGCGATCTCTGACATTCTCAATTTTTGCAGGAGCGCACTTCACCGTAATTCCCAGTCAATTTTGCGGCGGTGGATGAGGCCGGTTGCGGCACCTTCCGACCTGCCAGGGTGTGGTCGGCTAGTGTCGGCTGCCAGGCGTAGACCAGAAGTGGCCGGCACCCGTTCAAAGCGACGCGTTGACCCATCTCGGAAGAACCGATCCCCCGATATTATTAACAACCGGCCGCGGGGGCCTTCCTGATGCCGCGAGTGGAAGATTATAATGCCGCATCCTGATCACGGGGGCGGTCATGAAACGACGCGCATTCATCGGTATGATCGGTGCTGCGGCATCGTGGCCGCTTACGGCACGGGCGCAGCACCCGGCGAAGATCAGGCGCATCGCGATAGTTAATCCATCTGTGAAATTCGCTGACTTGGAGACCGATCCCAACGTTATGGTTTTCAACGAAGAATTGAAACGCCATGGCTATGCCAAGGGGACAAACCTGATCATCGATTTATATTCGGCAGAGGGACACACTGACCGTTACGGCGATCTGGCTCGCGAAGTCGTCAGCACAAATCCCGACCTGATCGTTACTTCAGGGACTCCCCTAACCCTCCGGTTCAAGGCAGCTACGAACACAATTCCAGTTGTAACCATCACTGGAGATCCCATTCGTTTTGGACTCATATCGAGCATCGCGCGGCCAGGCGGCAACATCACCGGCGTTAGCGTTGATGCGGGACTTGAAATCTGGGGGAAGCGCCTTGAGCTGCTTGCCCAGGCTCTACCCAAGCTCACCAATACCGTTTTTGTTTCGACGCAAGGAGGTTGGAATGGCGCTGGGGGTAGAGGTTTGCGAGAGACGGCGCAAAAATTGGGAATTTCATTAACACCCGCGACTTTGGGTATCACTGTAAACGAAGCGGAGTACAGGCTCGTCTTTGGTTCCATTCAACGAGATCAAGTCGATGGAATTATGATTTCGGAAGAGAGCGAAAACTACCCCTATCGGCTGTTGCTGGTTCAACTGGTCGAGCAAATTCGTCTTCCCGCGGTTTACTCCTATCGTGAGCAGGCTGAGGCCGGGGGATTGATGTCCTACTCGTGGGATATCAAAGCGTCGACTCGCAGGATGGCCATGCAGGCCGCGGAAATTTTGAACGGTGGAAATCCGGCCGAAATGCCCTACTTTCAAGAGGCTCGCTACGAACTGGTGATCAACCTCAAGACTGCAAAAACGCTAGGCCTCGAGATACCGGCCGGATTGGTCGCCGCTGCCAACGCGGTAATCGAATAGTTTTTGAGACCTGGAATTGTCTTCACAAGGAGGCTGACGAAGGCATTTGGCTTGTGAGCTTCATGCAATATGATCTCGGATACTTCGACCTGGAGCAAAAAACCTTGCAACCCCTCGACAACCCGTTCGGCACGAGGTTGTCACCCATGTCCCGGGGTACGTGGTGTTACCTATCTGTCCGGGCCGGACAAAATGGTTACTTGGTGAGCGCGGAGGGACTCGAACCCTCGACCCCATGATTAAAAGTCACGTGCTCTACCACCTGAGCTACGCGCTCACTTGTGGCGCTGTGTAGGGGGCGGCCGGGTGCGGGTCAATAGCGCGGCCAAGCCGGAAACGGTGGCGGGGAAAAGCGGATCTTGCTGGCAGAGCGGTAGGTTAGCCGCGCTTCCTCATGCGGGCCGCATCCCCGGAAATCTGCAGCCGTCAGCTTGCTTCGGGGTGGATCTCGCTGGCCACCGGCGGGGCGGCGCCGATCGCGGTCGGCAGCGCCACCGGGCGCAGCCCGATCAGTTCGGCGGTGCGCACCCCGGTGTTGCGCCAGAACGCGAATGCGTTGATCCTTGAGTTTTCCAGGATGGCGATCGCCACAGCCGACAGGAACGGCAGGCTCTCCAGCACCAGCACGGCGGCGAACACGTCGATCTCGCGCACCTGCTTGGTGTTGGTCACCACCAGCACGGTGGCGCCGATCAGCAAGAGCACGCCGATCACCGCCTCCCAGAACGCCTGGAACTCGACCGACATCAGGGAAAAGCCGCCCTTGGAGGTGCGCGCAAACGCCAGGTGGTCGGTGATCAGCCCGTTGGCCACCGCGCGCGACACCGTCCATTGCACCGACATCGCCGCCACCATCGCGCCCAGCATCTGGCCGATCTTCACCGGCACCCGAAGCCGGTACAGCACCATGAAATGCACCAGCGAGACCGCGAAGGAGGCGATGATCGGCAGGGTCAGGATCTTGTCGGGAATCGCGATGTCGGCGAAGGCGACGATCGGCACCCAGATCAGGTTGAGGATCGCCACTACCACGCCGAGGGTTTCGGCGCCGAGCCAGTTCAGCCAGCCCAGCGCGAATTCGCGGCGCTGGTCCGGCGACAGCCGGCTCGCCCCCGGCAGGAACCGGCGCCAGTGCTTCTTGACGATCTGGAACCCGCCATAGGCCCAGCGGTGGCGCTGCTTCTTGAAGGCCTCGTAGGTGTCGGGCAGCAGGCCATGGCCGTAGCGATAGGCGGTGTAATGGGTCAGCCAGCCGTGTTCGATGATGGCAAGGCCAAGGTCGGTGTCCTCGCAGATGGTGTCGCCGGCCCAGCCGCCCGCCATGTCCATGGCGGCGCGCCGGATCAGGCACATGGTGCCGTGCACGATGATGGCGTTGGCCTCGTTGCGCTGGACCATGCCGATGTCGAAGAACCCGGCATATTCGCCGTTCATGATGTAGTGCATCAGCGAACGGTTGCCGTCGCGATGGTCCTGCGGCGCCTGCACCAGGCCGACCCGGGGATCGGCGAACACCGGCACCAGGTCCTTCAGCCAGTCCGGCTGCACCACATAGTCGGCGTCGATGATGCCGATGATCTCGGCATCGGCGGCGGTGCGGGCCATGGCGATGCGCAGCGCGCCGGCCTTGAAGCCCTCGACCTTCTCGGCATTGATGAACACGAAGCGCTCGCCGAGCGCGCGGCAGTGGTCCTGGATCGGCTGCCAGAACGCCGGATCCGGGGTGTTGTTGATGATCACGACGCATTCGAAGTTCGGATAGTCCAGCCGGGCCACCGCATCCAGCGTCTGCATCAGCATGTCCGGCGGCTCGAAATAGGCGGGCACGTGGATCGAGACCTTTGGAAACACCGAGGCGCCGTCGGCGGCCGGGGCGGGGAGCAGCGGCGCGTCCTTGACCAGCAGCCGGCGCGGGCTGCGGCCGAAGGCGATGGCGGCGATCTCCTCGATCCGCGCCATCGCGATCAGCACCAGCGGAACCAGCAGGATCAGACCCAGGGTCAGCGCGAAGGCCGAGCCGAAGACAAAATAATGCCCGTTCCAGTAGGCGAACACGGTGGCGGCCCAGGCGCCGACGCCGTTGGCCGCCGCCGACAGCACCAGGGCCTGCAGCACGGTGGGGCGGGCGAGGCGCACGATCGGCAGCGACAGCAGGATGCCGACCAGCACGGCGATGGTCGCGAGCTTCCAGTAGTTCTCGTTGACGACCGGGCCGGTCCAGGAAAATTTCGGCTCGCGCGCGGCGTTCAGGATGCCCCAATAGGGACCGACGCCGCCCTCGAAGAACTTCCAGGGCTGGTCGATCGCCTCGACGATGTTGTATTCCATGCCGATGGCCTCGGCGCGGGCGACGAAGTTGCGAAGCACCACGGCCTGCTCCAGCGGGCCGGGGTCGGCATTGCGCAGATTGTAGCCGGCGCTGGGCCACCCGAATTCGGCGATCACGATCCGCTTGCCGGGAAACTTGTCCCGCAGCATCTGGTAGATATAGACCGCCTGGTCCACCGCCTGCTTGTCGGAGAAGTTTTCCCAATAGGGCAGCACGTGCGCGGCGATGAAGTCGACCGAGGTGCCGAGATCCGGATGGTCGCGCCAGATGTTCCAGATTTCGCCAGTCGTAACGGGAACATTGACCGACTTCTTGACGCGCTGGATCAGCTTGATCAGCCGGTGGGCGTTGTTTTCCGCCACCGCCCATTTCAGGGCCTCGGCCCTCGTATCCTCGGGCTGGGCCTCGGCATCCCGCATCCGCTGGCTTTCCTCGCTGAGGATGCGCGCGGCTTCGTCGGGCTCGAGCCCGGTTTCGGGCACCGGCCCGAGGTTCTCGATCGGGACCTGTTCGCCGCGGTAGATGGTTTCGTTGCCGACCACGATGCCGATGACGTTGCTGTTGTGGCGCGCGAGGTTGATCGCCGCCTCGATCTCGCGGTTGTTGCGATTGCTGTCCTTGTCGATCCAGATCCCGACCGTGACCTTGAGGCCGAACTCGGCGGCGATCGGCGGCACCAGTTCGGCGCCTTCAGTCGAGGAATAGAGTCGCACCGCCCGGGTCAGCGTCGAAAGCTTCTTCATGTCGGCGCGCACCTTGTCGGCGTCGGCGGCGGCGTCGACGGTGTGTCCCGGTTCGAACGGCGCGTAGGAGGTGCTGGGCAGGAGGCCGGTGAACTCGGGGGCCTGCTGGCGGTCCCGCAGCGCCCCCCACAGACCGGCGTGCAGGGCGGTCACAAACAGCAGAACGGCGACGACGGCGCGCATCGCGACAAAACCATACGGGGTCAATGTGCCAGGGAAGCGGATCCGTCCCCGAGATCCGACCAAATCAGGCGGCAGAATGATACATAACTCTGCCGGCTGAATTAACAACTGCCATAAGGCAGACGTTTATACAGCCATTGTAATCAAGACATGTCGTTTTGAGGGCGCGCCTGATCGTACCCGCGAAAATTCCGGCTTCGCCGCGGTCGCGCGCGGAATTATTTGGCCGGAGCCGGCGCGGGGGCTGCGGCCGGCGGAGCCGCCGCCGGTACTGTGGCCGGCGCGGTGCTGCCGGCGGTGGTGGCCGCCGGGGCCGGCGGGGGACTTGCGGCCGCCTGCTGCGGCTGCGCGGCGGGATTGATCCAGCAGCCGTGAACCCGGCTGTTCAGCGTCTCGGCCACCTTGGGATCGATCTGGCCGCCGAACCTCGTCAGGCAGCGGAACGCGGCCTGGATATGGCCGCCCGGGCAGCCGAAGCGGTCGTACAGATCCAGATGCCGGAACGCGGTATCGAGATCGTCGAGCCACATCAGGCGCACCACGCGGCGGCCGAGCCAGACGCATTCCGGATTGCCGGCCGGGCCGTTGATGGCCTGCGCCGCCTCGACGAATTCGTCGGTCTTGCGCTGGTTGTCCTTGCTGATGTCGCCGGGGGTGGTCGCATTCGCCGCCGGCTTGCCGGACTGGTCCTGGGCGTGGACGTCGCCGCTCTGGGCCGTGGCGCTTCCGATGCCGATCAGCAGTGCAAGGCCCGAGACGGCGAGGTGGCGCAAGACCGCATGATGAAGCTGAAGCACCCGTCGACGCATGGATTCCCCGATTTGTTCCCGCTCGCAGCCGGTCCCGGCGCGGCCGGTGTGATGCCGTCCAAATAGGTCCCCAATGCGGCGGGGACGTCGCCGGATTCCCATGACGGACATTTTGGATTTTGTCCAGCAAAGCCACAACTTTATCGTCGCGTGGTAAAGCCGGGATGCAAATTCGCGAGCCCCGCTCTTGGCAGATCGCCGGTGACCGGCTAATCGACGATGCTCCTGGAGGATGGAACCGATTTCGCTTCGTACGCCGCTGGCGCTTCTCGTGTTGTCCCTGGTTGCGATCGGCGCCGTATGGTGGTGGCTGGCCACGCCCATCAGCCTGGCGCGCGCGCCGATCGATCCCGACGCCAAGCTGATGTGCGTGTCCTATGCGCCGTTCCGCGGCGCGCAGACGCCGCTGCTGCGGACCACGCATATCGCGCCGGAGCAGATCGCAGCCGATCTCGCCCAGCTCGCCAAAATATCCGATTGCGTGCGGACCTATTCGATCGAGAACGGCCTCGACCAGGTTCCCGCGCTCGCCGCCAAGGCCGGGCTGAAGGTCATCCAGGGGATCTGGCTCGGCAGCGACCGGCTGAAGAACCTGGCGCAGATTTCGACCGCGGTCAGCCTGACCAAGCAGTTTCCCGAGGTCATCAGCTCCCTGGTGGTCGGCAACGAGGTGCTGCTGCGCGGCGAGATGACCCCTTCCGACCTTGCCGCCATCATCCGCTCGGTCAAGTCGCAGGTGACGGTGCCGGTGACCTATGCCGATGTCTGGGAATACTGGCTGCGCAACCGCGAAATCTACGAGGCGGTGGACTTCGTCACCATCCACATCCTGCCCTATTGGGAAGATTTTCCGATCCGCGCCAAATATGCCGCCGCCCATGTCGACGAGATCCGCAAGCGGATGGCGGTGGCATTTCCCGGCAAGGAAATCCTGATCGGCGAAACCGGCTGGCCGAGCGAGGGAAGGATGCGCGAGGGCGCGCTGCCGTCGCGCGCCAACCAGGCGCGGGTGGTGTCGGAAATCCTCGAGCTGGCCAAGCGGGAAAAGTTTCGCGTCAACCTGATCGAGGCCTACGACCAGCCCTGGAAGCGCGCGCTCGAGGGCACCGTCGGCGGCTATTGGGGGCTGATCAGTTCGGAGCAGCGGGCGCTGAAATACCCGCCCAACGAGCCGATCCGCAATTATCCGCTGTGGAAATGGCAGATGGGCGGCGGCATGGTGCTGAGCCTTCTGGTGTTCGGCGCGGCCGCGCTGACCTTGCGGCGCCGGCCCTGGACGCCGCGGCCAGCCTCCTGGATCGCGGTCGCGGTCTCGGCGACCACCGCCGGCAGCCTGCTCGGCGTCGCCGCCGACAAGATGGTCTATGAGAGCTACGGGTTTGGCGGCTGGCTCGGCTGGGGCGCGCTGCTTCTGGCCGGGATCGCCTCGCCCTTGCTGTGCGCTCATGCCCTGATGTCGGGGCGCGCGCTGCCGACCTTCCTGGAGCTTTTCGGCCCGCGCGAGGACCGCGTCGGATCGGTGCCGGCGATGCTGCTCGGCGCGGCGCTTGTGGTGACCACCCTGATCGGCGCCGAGACCGCGCTCGGTTTCGTGTTCGATCCGCGCTACCGCGATTTTCCGTTTGCCGCCCTGACCATGGCGGTGCTGCCGTTTGCGGCCCTGATGCTGCTCAACCGCCCGCAACAAGGCGCCCGCCCGATCGCGGAAGCGGTGTTCGCCGCGCTGCTGGCCGGGTCGGTGCTTTATACGGTTTTCAACGAAGGCGCCGACAACTGGCAGTCGCTGTGGACCTGCGCGGCGTATGTCCTGCTCGCGCTCACGCTGTGGCAGGCGCGGGCCGTGCAAATCCCAAAATGAGCAGGCCGATCGCCAGCCCCGACAGGCCGATATTGTAGAGTACGATGCCGAAGCCGGCGGCGATCAATCCGCCGGTGAGCAGCACGATCGACGGCCGGATCACATGCAGCGTCGCGATCACCAGCGCGACCACGCCGAACACCGAATTCTTGAACAGCGCGGTGACCAGGATCCGGGTCTTGCACAACAGGGTCTGCAGCCCGGCATCGCAGGCCAGCGCCACCGTGGAGAATTCGATCGCCAGATAGCGCAGGTACAGCGCATAGCCGACGGTGACGAAGCCGACCACCAGCAGCCATTGCACTTGGTAGGGCGTCAGCCGGAACGGAGTTTTTTTCATCCTCCCACTATGGAAGGGAACGTGCGCCGGGACAACAGGCAAGCGCGCCTGGCGTTGCTAAAGCGTGTGAGAAGATGGTCCCAAGGCATTGCAATACGGTGTTTTATTGACGGAGAGATTCAATAAGCCGTCGCTGCGGAAGCAGGGACCCTTACGCCGAGGAATCTCGTTCTGGCACGGGAGCAGAGGCCTTTGGGCAGAGGCCGTCTTTCACTTTCAAGGCCTGGGGTGATGGGTCCCTGCCTGCGCAGGGACGACTTACCGTATCGCTGCGCGATTCAATTATGCTTGCCGAAATACGACGACAGCGTCGTGGTCAGGCTGGGCGGGTCCGGCTTCTTGGCCGGCTCCTCGTCGCTGCTCACATGCCGGGCGTAGCTGCGGCGATGGCGCTCCGGCCTGGCGGCCACCGGCTTGGCGGGAGTTTCCTTGGTGGGCACGGCCGCGGCCGGCGCCGCGGCGGCGGCAGGCGGCTCCTCGTCGGCCTTCATGGCCAGGCGCTGGCCGTCGAACACGGTAGTCTCACAGGGCCGCTGGTTCTCGATCATGACGGCGCAGATCCTGGCCGCGGCGGCGGCGTCGCCGAGCGGTCCGGCGGCCAGCCTGAGCTGCATGCCGAAGCCGGTATTGGCTTCCCGCACGATGATGATCGGATGCAGCGCCGCCAGCGGCGCGTTGGCGCGCGATTTGAGCAGGCCCCGCCACAGCGCGCGCAGGCCGCCGACCGAGTTGGCGCCGCCGACGTCGACCGCGAATTCGGTTCGCTGCACCTCGGCGCCGGGCGCTGCCTGGGCCTTGTCCGGCTCGGCATTGGCGGCAGCCGGCGCCGCCGCCATGGTCTGGGGCGCCGGCGCGGTCCTTGGCTGCGCCTCTTTCGACGAAGTGTCCTTTGCGGGACCATCACTGGCGGCAGCCTCCTTTGCCGTCGCCTGCCTTGCAGGAGTCTCCTTCTCCGGAGTTTCCCTGGCCGAGGATTCCTTCAGCGAAGCCTGCTTTTGCGAGGCTTCGGGCGCCATCAGTTTGCCGGCCGCCGCGTCCGGCGGCGCCATCATCGATTTCGATGCCATCAGCGAGGTCGCCGGCGCGATGGCCGGCATTTCCGGAGCGGCACTTGCCGTCCCCGGAGCGGCACTTGCCGTCCCCGGAGCGACCGATGCCACCGTGGTCGGGCTTGGCGCCGGCAGCCTGACGTCGGCGCGGGTCTTTTCCACGGTGGCCGGCGCCGTGGTCGCCACCGGGCCGATCTCCGGAGGCGGGTTCGGACTTTGCACCGCCGCCTGTGCCGCGGCCGCGGCCGACATCGGAACCGCGCCGGATGCGGAAGCCTGGGCTGCGGACGGCAGCGGGGTCGGGAAGCTCTGCCGCGCCAACGCGCCGGTCACCGATTCCAGCCCCTGTTCCACCGTGGTCAGGCGCGTGTAGAGCCGGTCGCGATCGCTGTTGAGGGTATCGATGGCGGAGGCCAGCCGCCTTGTCTCGTTCTGGCTTTCCTTGGCGACCGACTGGATCTGCTGCGCCTGGCGCGCCAGGTCGGCGGCGGCGAGCTGTTCGCGGCGCCATCCGAGCGAGGACTGGCTGGCCAAAAGCGCCACGGTCACCGCGCCGACTGCGCCGACCCCCCACGATCCGAGCCGCCATTGCGCGCGGCGGTCGAACGCTTCCTCCTCGGCCAGAAAGCCCGGCAGCAAGCCGCCGCCGGTGTTTTCGGTCCCCAGACCCGCCGCCAGATTGTCGGTATTGTTTGCCATCCGATTTCTTCGGCCCTCCCGAGGCCCCCGCCGAATCACGCCGCAAACATTAACAGGAAATGCGCCCCGAGCCGGAATCCGGCCTGTGCTGCCGGGGGACGAATCGGGTTTCCACTGGATGCCAAAACGCTTTATGACGGCGGCAGCGCCGGCGGCAATCGCCGCCGCCGGGCCAACGACCAGGCAAGGACCCGCAATGACCGGCAGAACCAGCCTCACGATCGTGCTCGCGGCCGGCGAGGGCACGCGGATGCAGTCCTCGACGGCCAAGGTCCTGCACCAGCTCGCCGGCCAGTCGCTGCTGGCGCATGTGCTGAAGGCCGCTCCGGAAGGGCCGGGCTCGGCCCTCGCCGTGGTGATCGGGCCGGACCGCGCCGATGTCGCGGCCGAAGCCACTCGGGCACGTGCGGACGCCGCGATCTTCATCCAGCGCGAGCGGCTCGGCACCGCGCATGCGGTGCTGGCGGCCCGCGACGCCATCGCCCGCGGCGCCGACGATGTGCTGATCGTGTTTGGCGATACGCCGTTGATTTCGGCCGCGACCCTGGCGCGGCTGCGGGCGCCGCTGCAGGCCGGCGCCGCCCTGGCGGTACTCGGCTTTCGCGCCGCCGATCCGACCGGCTATGGCAGGCTATTGGTGGAGGAGGGGCGCCTGCTGGCGATCCGCGAACACGCCGACGCCAGCGCGGCGCAGCGCGCGATCGACCTCTGCAATGCCGGGGTGATGGCGTTCGATGGCCGCAAGGCGCTCGAGATCCTCGACAACATCGGACAGGCCAACGTCAAGGGCGAGTATTACCTGACCGACGCTGTAGGCATCGTGCGCGACCTCGGCCTGCAGGCGGTGGTGATCGAAACGGGCGAGGACGAAGTGCGCGGCATCAACACCAAGACCCAGCTTGCCGAGGCCGAGCAGGTCATGCAGGCGCGGCTGCGCCAGGCCGCGCTGCAGGCCGGCGTCACCCTGGTCGCACCCGACACGGTCTACCTCGCCGCCGATACGCGCTTCGGCCGCGACGTCACCATCGAGCCGTTCGTGGTGATCGGCCCCGGCGTCTCGATCGCCGACGGCGCGGTCATCCACGCGTTTTCGCACATCGTGCAGGCCAGTATCGGCAGGAACGCATCGGTCGGCCCCTATGCGCGGCTGCGGCCGGGGACATCGCTCGGCGAGGGCGCAAGAATCGGCAATTTCGTCGAGACCAAGGCCGCGACCCTGGAGGCCGGCGTCAAGGTCAATCACCTGTCCTATATCGGCGACGCGCATATCGGCGCCAATTCCAACATCGGCGCCGGCACCATCACCTGCAACTATGACGGCTTTGCCAAGCACAAGACCACGATCGGGACGGGCGCCTTCGTCGGCACCAATTCCTCGCTGGTGGCGCCGGTGAAGATCGGCAGCGGCGCCTATATCGGTTCGGGCTCGGTGATCACCAGGGACGTGCCCGACGACGCGCTGGCGGTGGAGCGCAGCCCGCAAAACACCCGCGAGGGCGGCGCAAGGCGCTATCGCGAAATGAAGACCCGCGGCAAGCCGCCGAAGGGGTGAGGCGGCCCGCGTTTGTTAAGTCTTCGCCCGGCTATCGCATGATGCAATTTACCACGCCATCCGTGGGTGGGTTTTTCGGTTTTGAATTGCACTTCAACGAATCGTCCCTGCGCACGCAGGGACCCATCACCCCTGGCCTCAAAAGTAAAAAAGGGCTTCCACCCCAGTGCCGAAACGAGATTCCGCGCCGTATGGGTCCCTGCGTGCGCAGGGACGCCCGTGGAGAGTCTGTGCAAGGCCACGACCAGATCAGCGCGCGGTTTGATTAATCATGTCCGAAAGCTTTCCGCTCAACCCTGTCGCAATCGGCAATAATTATTGAGTATCTGAGGGCTCGTCATTGCCGTTAAGAGATGGCTTGAGCGGATTTGGCGATTTTCGTCGATTTGGAGAATTTGATCCGCATGTGCGGCATTGTCGGAATTCTGGGGCGGGGTCCGGTGGCGGACCAGATCGTGGATTCGCTCAAGCGGCTCGAATATCGCGGCTATGATTCCGCCGGCGTCGCCACGCTGGAAGGCGATCATCTCGACCGCCGCCGCGCCGAGGGCAAGCTGAAAAACCTCGAGGCGCGGCTGCGCGCCGAGCCTCTGGCCGGCCACACCGGCATCGGGCACACCCGCTGGGCCACCCACGGCAAGCCGAACGAGAACAACGCCCATCCGCATGCCACCGACAATGTCGCGGTGGTGCACAACGGCATCATCGAGAATTTTCGCGAACTGCGGCTGATGCTGGAGCGCGAGGGTGCCAAGTTCGTCACCGAGACCGACACCGAGGTGGTGGCGCATCTGGTGAATTCCTACCTCATCAAGGGCGCCTCGCCGCAGGAGGCGGTGAAGGCGTCGCTGCCGCAGTTGCGCGGCGCCTTCGCGCTGGCGTTCCTGTTCAGGGGCCACGGCGATCTGATGATCGGCGCCCGCAAGGGCTCGCCGCTGGCGATCGGCCATGGCGACGGCGAGATGTATCTGGGCTCGGACGCGATCGCGCTGGCGCCCTTCACCGACACCATCAGCTATCTGGAGGATGGCGACTGGGTGGTCCTGACCCGGGAAGTCGGCGTGATCTACGACGCGCAGGGTTCGGTGGTGAATCGCGAGGTGCTGAAATCCGGCGCCTCGGCGTTCCTGGTCGACAAGGCCAATTACCGTCATTTCATGGCCAAGGAAATCCACGAGCAGCCGGAAGTGGTCGGCCATACCCTGGCGCGCTATGTCAACATGTCGACCGAGAAGGTGGCGCTGCCGGTCAGGCTGCCGTTCGACTTCAGGGACATCCAGCGCATCTCGATCGTCGCCTGCGGCACCGCGAGCTATGCCGGCTACGTCGCCAAATACTGGTTCGAACGCTTGAGCCGGCTGCCGGTCGAACTCGATGTCGCCTCCGAATTCCGCTACCGCGAGGCGCCGCTGCGCAAGGGGGATCTGGCGATCTTCATCTCGCAGTCCGGCGAGACCGCCGACACCCTGGCGGCGCTGCGCTATGCCAAGGCGCAGGGCGTCCACACCCTGTCGGTGGTCAATGTGCCGAGCTCCACCATCGCGCGGGAAAGCGAGACCGTACTGCCGACATTGGCCGGTCCGGAAATCGGCGTCGCCTCGACCAAGGCCTTCACCTGCCAGCTGATGGTGCTGGCGGCGATGGCGGTGGCCGCGGGCAAGGCCCGCGGCGAATTGTCGGACGAGGACGAGGCCAGGCTGGTGCATGGCCTGGTCGAGATTCCGCGGCTGATGGCGGCGGCCCTCGCCACCGAACCGCAGATCGAGAAGCTGGCGCGCGAACTGGCAAAATCCAGGGACGTGCTCTATCTCGGCCGCGGCACCAGCTATCCCCTGGCGCTGGAAGGCGCCTTGAAGCTGAAGGAAATCTCCTACATCCACGCCGAAGGCTACGCCGCCGGCGAACTCAAGCACGGTCCGATCGCGCTGATCGACGAGAACATGCCGGTCGTGGTGATCGCGCCGTTCGACCGGGTGTTCGAGAAGACCGTCTCCAACATGCAGGAAGTCGCCGCCCGCGGCGGCAACATCATCCTGATGACCGACGCCAAGGGGGCGATGGAGGCCACCATCGAATCACTGGTGACCATCGTGCTGCCCGACATGGCCGCTACCTTCACGCCGATGGTCTATGCCATCCCGGTGCAATTGCTGGCCTATCATACCGCCGTGGTGATGGGCACCGACGTCGACCAGCCGCGCAACCTGGCGAAATCGGTGACGGTCGAATAGGCCGCAAGGACCCTCGGAGCGTCGCATGGGGTCTTCAAAAGTCTGCTAGGATGGCTTAGCTGGCATAGACTGACGGCCGCCTTCGACTGACCCCGGGAACCCCATGAACCGCGATGAACCGCCTCCGACCGTGACCCCGGCTGAACTGCCGCCGGACGCCCCGCGGGGGTTTGTGGCCCGGTTCCGCAACTATTTCCTGACCGGCCTGATCGTCGCCGGGCCGATCGCGATCACCTTCTATCTGACCTGGTGGTTCGTGACCTGGGTCGACGGCCTGGTGCGGCCGTTCGTGCCGGTGGCCTACCGGCCGGAAACCTATCTGCCGTTCGGCCTGCCGGGCTCCGGGCTGATCGTCGCGGTGATCGCGCTGACCCTGCTGGGCTTCCTCACCGCCAACCTGATCGGCCGCACCCTGGTCGATCTCGGCGAGAAACTGCTCGGGCGCATGCCGGTGGTGCGCGCGATCTATCGCGGCCTCAAGCAGGTGTTCGAGACGCTGTTCTCGGGAACCGGATCGAGCTTTCGCAGGGTAGGGCTGGTGGAATTTCCCTCGCCGGGAATGTGGTCGATCGTGCTGATCTCGCAGTCGCCGAGCGTCGAGATCGCCAACAGCCTGCCCGGCGCGGAGGAGCACATCTCGGTGTTCCTGCCGTGCGCGCCGAACCCGACTACCGGGTTCTTCTTTTATGTGCCGAAGAGCAAGGTCATCGAAGTCGAGATGAGCGCCGAGGACGCCGCCACCCTGATCATGTCGGCCGGCGTGGTGCAGCCCGGCTCCGACCCGCAGAAGAAGATCGCCGCACTGGCCGGCATGGCCAACGCCGCCCGCGTCGCCAACACCTCGCCGCTGCAGCCCGCCCCCGCCAAGGTGGAGTGAGGGCACAATCGTGTCCCGGACGCGGTGCGGCGCCGCTTGGCGGCTAAAGCATGATGGGATTAAGTTCGATAGCCTGAATTTTTGAGGTAGTTTGCGCACTCCTCTGGGCTGAAGGCATCGAGTGCGTGGCCGATTGCGGCGCATACGGCGTCGACAGTTCGCGCGGAAGCTTTGCGCAGCAGGTGCTTGAGCTTGGCAAACACCTGCTCGATCGGGTTCAGGTCGGGCGAGTATTTTGGCAGGAAGAACAGCTTGGCGCCCACCGAGCGGATGAGCTGGCGCACGGCTTTGCTTCTGTGGCTGCCGAGATTGTCCATGACGACGATATCACCGGGCCTGAGAGTGGGCAGAAGGACCTTCTCGACGTAGGTCCGAAAACTTACGCCATCGATCGGCCCCTCGATGAACCATGGCGCATCAATCCGGTCGTGGCGTAGCGCCGCCAGGAAGGTCATGGTCTTCCAGCGTCCGTGGGGGACCTTGGCGTGAAGTCTGTCGCCGCGCGGCGCCCATCCCCGCAGGGGCGCCATATCGGTCCTGGTCCAGGTTTCGTCGATGAAGACGAGCCGCTCAGGATCGACGCGGCCTTGATATTTCTTCCACTGGACCCGCCGCCGCGCGACCTCTGGTCGATCGCGTTCGCCAGCCGCCATGCTTTTTTTTGAAGCTGAGCTTCTCGGCATGAACGAAGTTCCACACCGAGTGGTAGTCGACCTTCAAGCCGCGATCGGCAAGCTCGGCAACGAGACCGCGTATGGTGAAATCGCCGGCCTTGAGCCGTTGCGACAGCCAAAGCGCGTGCTCGCCCGAAATCGCCTTGGGCTTGTAGCCGCCTATCTGGCTGGGCTCAACGCTACCGGTCTTCTCGACCCGATGCATCCATCCGATCGCCGTGCTGATCGCGACCCCAAACTGCTTGGCGGCCCGATTGCGTGACATTCCGCCCTCAATCGCGGCCACGACACGCTTACGCAGATCCAGAGAATAAGGCTTGCCCATCCATGCTGGCCTCCAGCCCAGCCAGCATGGTGAATCAGAAATGCACTGATTTGGGAATCCCAAATCGATTCAGGCTAATGACATCCCGCTTTAGCGCCGCAGAGCGGGGACCCATGGTGTTCGTGGACCCCGGGTCTGCAGCGCAACCACGCCGCAACCGCGGCGCGCTGCGCGGCGTCCGGGGACGCAGCTAGACCCTAGCCGTTCCGCGCCGAGCAGCGAGTTGAAACCACCGTCATTCCGGGATGCGCCACAGCGCGAACCCGGAATCTCGAGTTTCCTGGTTCGATGCTGCGCATCGCCCCGGAATGACGGTGACTGAGCTCCCGGCAATGAGAGTGATCGAGAATCCCGGAACGACGGGGATTAAACTATCCCGCGCCGAGCAGGGGAATCGCCTCGTCGCGCTCAAACAAATAGAGCAGGCAGCGCAGCGCCTCGCCGTCGGCGCCCTGCAGCTTCGGATTGTCCTTCAGGATACGCAGCGCCTCGTCGCGGGCCTGCGTGATCAGCTGGCCGTGCACCTCGGGGCGAGCGATGCGGTAGCCGGGCAGGCCGCTCTGGCGGATCCCGAGCACGTCGCCTTCGCCGCGAAGCCTCAGATCTTCCTCGGCGATCTTGAAACCGTCGGTGGTTTCCCGGATCACCTTGAGCCGCGCCGTCGAGGTCTCGGTGAGCGGCTCCCTGTACAGCAGGAGGCAGGTCGAGGATTCCGAACCGCGGCCGATGCGGCCGCGCAGCTGGTGCAGTTGCGAAAGCCCGAAACGTTCGGCGTTCTCGATCACCATGATGGTGGCGGCGGGAACGTCGACGCCGACCTCGACCACGGTGGTCGCCACCAGAAGGCCGATCTCATGGGCCGCGAACTGCGCCATGACGCGGTCCTTGTCGGCGCCCTTCATCTGGCCGTGCACCAAGCCGACCTTGTCGCCGAAGCGTTGCCGCAGGCTCTCGAAGCGTTCGGTGGCGTTGGTCAGGTGATCGATGCCCTCGGCTTCGGATTCCTCGACCAGGGGACAGATCCAGTACGCCAGCTTGCCGCTCCCCAGGGCGCGGCCGATGCCTTCGATCACTTCAGGAAGGCGGTTCGATGGGATCGCCCGGGTATCGATCGGCTGACGGCCGGCAGGTTTTTCGCGCAGCTCCGAGACGTCCATGTCGCCGAAATAGGTCAGCACCAAAGTGCGCGGGATCGGGGTGGCGCTCAGCACCAGCACGTCGACCGCGGCGCCCTTGGCGGTCAGCGCCAGCCGCTCGCGCACGCCGAAGCGGTGCTGCTCGTCGACCACCGCCAGCGCCAATGCCCTGAACACCACATCGTCCTGGATCAGGGCATGGGTGCCGACCAGCAGATCGATTTCGCCGGCGGCGAGCCGCGCCAAAAGCTCGCGCCGCTCCTTGCCCTTTTCGCGGCCGGTCAGGATGGCCACCCGCAGGCCGGCGCGTTCGGCCAGGGGCGTGATGGTCTTGATGTGCTGGCGCGCCAGGATTTCGGTCGGCGCCATCAGCGCCGCCTGCTTGCCGGCCTCGGCGACGGCGGCCGCCGCCAGCAGCGCCACGACGGTCTTGCCGGAGCCGACGTCGCCCTGCAACAGCCGCAGCATGCGCAGCGGTTGCTGCAGATCGTCAGAGATCGCGGCGGCGGCGCGCTGCTGCGACGCGGTCAGCGCATAGGGCAATGCGTCGATGATTTTCTTGCGCAGGTGGCCGTCGCCGGCATGGCGCTCGCCGGCCGGACGGCGCAATTGCGCGCGCACCAGCGCCAGCGCCAGTTGACCGGCCAACAGCTCGTCGAAGGCAAGCCGCGACCAATAGGGGCCGTCGGGCAGGATGTCCGTGATCTCGACCGGCACATGCACCCGGTTCAAGGCTTCCGCGAGCGCTGGAAACCGGCAGCGGCGCAGGATCTCCGGGCTGATCCATTCCGGCAGAACCGGCAACCGGTGCAGCGCCTGCGCCACCGCGCGGCGCAGCGCGCCGATCGCCAGCCCTTGCGTCAAGGGATAGACCGGATCGATGCCGGTCAATTGGGCAAAACCGGCCTCGTCGACGACGCGGTCAGGATGCACGATCTGCGGGATGCCGTCGAACATCTGCAGGGTGCCGGAAACATAGCGTTTCGATCCGACCGGCAGCAGTTTCTCCACGTAACCGGGCTGCGCCCGAAAATAGGTCAGCACCACGTCGCCGCTGTCGTCGCTGGCATAGACCAGGTGCGGCGCGCGCGGGTTGCGCGGCGGCGCCGGGCGGTGGCGGTCGACCGTCACCTCCAGGGTCACCACGGTGCCCGGCACCGCGTCGCGGATCTTCGGCCGCGCCCGGCGATCGATCACGCTGGCCGGCAGATGCAGCAACAGATCGACCAGCCGCGGCGTGTCACTGCGGCCCAGAAGATAGCGCAGCAATTTGTCCTGCCGCGGCCCGACCCCGGCAAGGCTGGTGACCGGCGCAAACAGCGGATTGAGCAAAGCAGGGCGCATCCATGAAGCCTAAGTGTATTGCAGCCCGTCATGCCCGGCTTTGTGCCGGGCATCCACGGTTATTTCTTTTCGACGGCCGAGCTGGCCGGGTCGGCAGCACTCCGGGGACCGCGGTTTGAGGATTTCCAAATTCTGGCAACGCCCGCGATTGGCTTGGCCCCGAAGGCCGTCGAGGACGACAAGCGGCTGCGCGCGCGCTCGTGAGGGATACCGACGGCGCTGGAACCGCATCTTCGGCACGAGCCGGAGAAAGTGAGCCGAAGCCGTATCACGCGATGGCGTGGACTCCGCCAGCCGCAATACCGGCTTCGCCTCGGCGTCGTAGGAATATTCCACGATGTGGCGGGCACGACGGTCCGGGTGCTGACGATCATTTCCAGACAGATTGCTTCGCAAGAGCTCGCCATGACGATCTCGGCAGTTTGGAACGTGAATCGGCAACGTTCGTGATGCGATCCGCATTTGCGACCCGGCAACCCGCGTCCGGCCATGCCTCCACCCGGGTCAGCCCATGCGGCAAACGGCTACTGACATTTGCAGGCACCGAGGCTATATCAACGCGGCCCGGCACGTCCGGGCTTTTGGCGTTGGACGGGATGAGGCGATGACGGGATCGACACGATCGAGCGACGGCCTGGACGATCGGCGCAAGCGGCTGTTGTTCCGCTGCTGGCATCGCGGCACCCGGGAGATGGATCTCATTCTCGGCCGCTTTGCCGATGCCGAGATCGCCGCTCTCGGCGACGATGAAGTGGCGGAACTCGAGCATCTGATCGAGGTGCCGGATCCCGATCTTTATGCTGCGCTGACCGGCAATGCGGTGCCGGCGCCGGCTTTCGCGGGAGCCTTGTTCGAGCGCATTCGCGCGTTCCGCCCCGCGGATCACGGCGCATGAAAGCGCCGGTCCAATCGCCGGCGCTGCAACTGGTGCCCGGCCGCGCGCTCACCTTCGCCAATGTCGCCGAGGGCGCCGAAGGCCTGGTGGTGTCCGATCTCGCCCGCGCGGTGGCGGCGCGGCCGAAGCCGCCCGCGGTCAGTCTTGCGGTGGTGTGCCGCGACGGCGCGCGGATGCAGCAGCTGGCCCGCGCCCTGCAGTTTTTCGCACCCGATCTGCCGGTGCTGCAGTTTCCGGCCTGGGACTGCCAGCCCTACGACCGGGTGTCGCCGCATGGCGGCGTGCTGGCGCAGCGGCTGACCACGCTGGCGCGGCTGTCGCGCCTTGCCGGCAGCGAGAAGCCGCTGATCGTGCTGACCACGGTCAATGCCATCGTGCAGCGGGTGCCGGCGCGCGAGATCATCGCCGCGCAGGCGCTGTCGGTCGCCCCCGGCCATGTCGTGCCGATGAACAGCATCATCGCCTGGCTGGAACACAACGGCTACAACCGCTCCTCCACGGTGCGCGAACCCGGCGAATATGCGGTGCGCGGCGGCATCCTGGACCTGTTTCCGGCCGGGCTCGAACAGCCCGTGCGTTTCGATTTTTTCGGCGATGCGCTGGAATCGATCCGCAGCTTCGATGCCGAGACCCAGCGCACGCTGCTCGACATGCGCTCGCTCGACCTGGTGCCGATTTCGGAATTCCAACTGGTCACCGAGACCATCCGCCGGTTCCGGATGGGCTATGTCGCCCTGTTCGGCGCGCCCGAGCGCGACGACCTTTTGTACGAGGCGGTCAGCGAGGGCCGCCGCCATCCCGGCATGGAGCATTGGCTGCCGCTGTTTGCCGAGCGGATGGATACGCTGTTCGATTATCTCGGCGACGCGCCGGTGGCGATCGAACCGCAGAGCGAGGACGCCGCCCGCGAGCGCTTCAAGCAGATCGCGGACTACTACGACGCGAGGCGCGAGGCGCTGGAGCATCGCGGCGGCGGCGCGCTCTACAAGCCGCTGCCGCCGGACCGGCTTTACCTGACCGAGGATGAGTGGAACAGGCGCCTCGACGAGGCGGCACTGGCGCGACTCACCCCATTCGCGGTGCCCGAGGGCAGCGCCGGGGTAGTCGATGCCGGCGCGCGGCAGGGCCGCAATTTCGCGCCGGAACGGGCGGACGCCGCGGTCAACGTGTTCGAGGCCGTGGTCGGCCATGTCGGGGCGCTGCAGGCGCAGAAGAAGAAGGTGGTGATCGCGCTCTGGAGCGAGGGTTCGCGCGACCGCATGGGCAGCATGCTGCGGGACCACAAGCTCAGCCACCTGACCAGCGTCAACAGCTGGCGCACGGTGCAGGCCACCCCGCGCAACGAGGCGATGCTGGCGGTGGTCGGGCTGGAATCCGGATTCGAGACCGACCATGTCGCGGTCATCAGCGAACAGGACATTCTCGGCGACCGCCTGGTGCGGCCGCGCAAGGCCAGCCGCAAGCTCGATAACTTCATCTCCGAGGTAACCAGTCTCGCCGCCGGCGACCTCGTGGTCCATGTCGAGCACGGCATCGGCCGCTTTGTCGGGCTGCAGACGCTGGAAGTGGCCGGCGCGCCGCATGACTGCCTGGAACTGCATTACGCGGCCGACACCAAGCTGTTCCTGCCGGTCGAGAACATCGAACTGCTGTCGCGCTACGGCTCCGATCACGCCCATGTCGAACTCGACCGGCTCGGTGGCAGCGGCTGGCAGGCGCGCAAGGCCAAGCTGAAGAACCGGATCCGCGAGATCGCCGGCGAGCTGATCAAGATCGCCGCCGAACGCCACCTGCATGAAGCGCCGAAAATGCCGGTGCAGCCGCACGTCTATGACGAGTTCTGCGCGCGTTTTCCCTACGAGGAAACCGAGGACCAACTCGCCGCGATCAATGCCACGCTGAAGGACCTCGAAAGCGGCCGGCCAATGGACCGGCTGATCTGCGGCGACGTCGGCTTCGGCAAGACCGAAGTGGCGCTGCGCGCGGCGTTCGCGGTCGCGCTCGACGGCAAGCAGGTCGCGGTGGTGGTGCCGACCACGCTGCTGGCGCGGCAACACGCCAAGACCTTCACCGAGCGGTTTCGCGGTTTTCCGGTCAATGTCGCCCAGGCCTCGCGCCTGATCGCGCCGAAGGAACTGGCGCTGGTAAAGAAGAATATCGCCGAAGGCGCGGTCGACATCGTGGTAGGCACCCATGCGCTGCTCGGCAAGACGATCAAGTTCCGGGATCTCGGGCTTTTGATCGTCGACGAGGAGCAACATTTCGGCGTCGGCCACAAGGAGCGGCTGAAGCAGCTGCGCGCCGAGGTCCACGTGCTGACGCTGAGCGCGACCCCGATCCCGCGCACGCTGCAGCTGGCGCTGACCGGGGTGCGGGACCTGTCGATCATCGCCTCGCCGCCGGTCGACCGGCTGGCGGTGCGCACCTTCGTGGCGCCGCACGATCCCCTGATGATCCGCGAGGCGCTCTTGCGCGAGCGCTATCGCGGCGGCCAGGCCTTCTATGTGGTGCCGCGGATCGAGGATCTCGCCGGCGTCAAGGATTTCCTCGGCAAGAACGTGCCGGAGATGAAGGTCGCGGTGGCGCACGGCCAGATGCCGCCGACCGTGATCGAGGACATCATGTCGGCGTTCTACGACGGCAAGTACGATATCCTGCTGTCGACCACCATCATCGAATCCGGCCTCGACATTCCCACCGCCAATACCCTGATCGTGCACCGTGCCGACATGTTCGGATTGGCGCAGCTCTATCAGTTGCGCGGCCGGGTCGGTCGCTCCAAGCTGCGCGCCTATTCGCTGTTCACGCTGCCGGCGCAGCAGAAGATCACCGCCCATGCCGAGCGGCGGCTGAAGGTGCTGCAGTCGCTGGAAAACCTCGGCGCCGGCTTCCAGCTCGCCTCGCACGACCTCGATATCCGCGGCGCCGGCAACCTGCTCGGCGAGGAACAGTCCGGGCATATCAAGGAAGTCGGCTTCGAGCTGTACCAGTCGATGCTGGAGGAGGCGATCCTCAACCTCAAGGCCGGCGTTGCCGAGCCTGCCGCGGACCGCTGGTCGCCGCAGATCACCGTCGGCATGCCGGTGCTGATCCCGGAGGACTATGTCGCCGACCTCGCGGTGCGGCTGTCGCTGTACCGGCGGCTGGCCGATCTCGACACCGACGACGAGATCGACAATTTCGCCGCTGAGCTGCGCGACCGTTTCGGGGTGCTGCCGGACGAGGTGCGCTATCTGTTCAAGATCGCCGCGATCAAGGGCTATTGCCGCCGCGCCAATGTCGAGAAGGTCGATGCCGGGCCGAAGGGGGTGGTGATTACGTTCCGCGACAACAAGTTTGCGCAGCCCGACCGGCTGGTCTATTTCATCCGCCAGCACGGCCAGGCGGCCAAGGTGCGGCCGGACATGAAGGTGGTGTTCCTGCAGCAGTGGGAAACGCCGGAGGAACGCCTGAGCGGCACCACCGAAATCCTGCGCCAGCTCGCCAATCTCGCCGAGAACCGCAAGGCGGCGTAGCCGGCGATGGCGCGCGGCGGACTACGACGCGGCGCGGCGGGCCTCCTCGTCGAGCCGTGCCAGCAGCGAGGCGGCGCTATCGGCGGGCAAAAGGGTCGCCAGGGTCACGACCGGCTCGGACCGCGCGTCGCGCTTGCCGTGGCTGGTGTGGCGCATCACGCTCGACAGCCGCCGCGCGATCATGTGGGCGTTGCGCAGATCGGTCTCGGCGAACACCACCATGACCGAGCCATCGGGTTTTATGGCGCCAAAATCCATCTGCCGCATCAGGCGGCTGACGATCCGCGCGGCGTCGAACTGGGCGCGCGGCTGGGCCGCATCGAAGGCAAAGCGCGCCACCGACAATCCGCCGCCGTTCGACAGGGTCTGATCGACCGCCCGGGCGAGTTCGCGGTCGAAGGCCGCCGGAATCATCAGGCCGGTACGCGGATCGAGCAGGCCGCCGGCATCGATCGACCGCAGGGTGCGGCTCAACAGCATCTCGAGGGCATGCTGGCGGATCAGGGACGAGCTGTTGGCGGCCACCTGTCCGGGATCGCCGGCGATGATTTCCAGATTGGCCAGGTCATAGGTTGGCACCAGCTCATCGGAGGTCAGCACCACCGGCAGGTTGCGAAACCGCGCATCCTCCGACAGCACGGTGAGGAAGGCATCGACGACGCGAACGCTAAAACCCTCGCCGAGCACGATGCCGTCGATGTCGCGGGTGTTGAGGTGCCTGGCGGCGGCTTCGATGCTGAGCGCGCCAACCACGCCCATCCGCTCGCCCAGCGCCACCGACAGCGCAGGATAGGCGGCGCCGCGGCCGATCAGCAGCACGGTGGCGTCGCGAACCGGATCGCCGTCGGGCAGTGAAGGGCGCGCCGCCGGTTCGGCGTCGAGCCGGCGCATCACGGTCGTGTGCAGGGTGCGGACCCGCAACGCGGCGCGCAGCCGCGCGATCAGCCGGTCGGAATTTGTCGCACGTTGCGAAAAGGGAATGGCGTTGCCGGGCAGCGCGGTGACGGGATCGACCGCGATCAGCGGCAGATAGGGACGCGCGGCGGCGATCTGCCGGGCGAGGGCGACAAAGCCGGCTTCGAGCGTCTCCGCCATTCCGACCAGCACCGCGGCCGGCTGCAGCTGTCCGATCGCGCGGGAAGCCTCGGCAAGAACGGTGTCGATGACCGGAAATATCCCGGCCTCGTCAAGCGCTGCCGCGAACGACGGCCGCTCGGCGGTCGACACCACGATGACGGGGCCTTGCTGGGACATCTGCTACTCGAAACCGACGCGATCGATGGAGCAGCGGATCGTAGTTCGGCGGCCTTAATGCCGCGTCAACGAAATCGTCGGCTTTGCATCAGACAGGATTGGACCGATCGCGAAACGCTTCGACCATCAGCGGGTTGAGCCCGAGTTCCGCCAGCGCTTCGCGCGCCCTTGCATTGTCCTGCGCGCGCCCGGCGAGGCGGTAGCCGCTGAGCCGGTCCGGCAGCGCCGTCAGCAGCGCGCCCTGGCCGAGCCGCTTGGCCCATTCCTGCAGGTCCTGCGACAGGAACCGGTAGCCGCCGACCGCCATGATGCCGGAGGGCGGGGCGGTGATGCAGATCGCGCCGGTGGAACGGTCGAGTCGCGCCGCATAGCCGGTGTCGACATGATCGCGTGGCGCCTGCGCCACCAGGGAATCGCTGGGCGGAGCCGGCGGGGCGTAGGCCGCCACCGCCACCATCGGTCCGCGCAAGGCCAGCGTTCCCCGCGGCGTGATCAAGGTTTCGCCGGCGATCGACGATCCCGCGACGCTGCGCGGCGCACCGTGCGGCCCCGGCAGGATCGGTGCCGGCGCGCCATCGGACCCACGGCAGGCGCCGAACAGCCCGGCTTCGCCGAACAGATAGACGTCGGTCAGCGTGACCTGCGGGAGGCTCCACATGGGGCTCGATGCGATCTGCTCCGGCGCGCGCCACAGCGCGATCACATTGCGCAAGCCCGGCAGTCGCGACGGCAGGCCGGCCTCGGCCAGCCGCAGCGCCAGTTGCGCGGGCGCGACCAGGGTATCGCAGCCGTCATCGTTGATCTGCTGATCGAGCACCTCGCCGTCGAACGGATGATGCAGCGCCAGGGTTCCACCCGACAAAAGCCAGACCAGCAGTGACGAGGTCAGTCCAGCGAACGACGACGGAGCGAAGGTCGACATCATGATGGCGCCCTGCGCCACGTCGCCTTCGAGGAAAAGGGCAAGCCCGCCGGCGATCAGGTTGAGATGGGTGCGCGGCACCGCGCGAAACCCCTCGGCGGTGACGTCGAACGAGATGATCGCGGCCCGGCGCCCGTCCTGGGTCACGGCGCGCGTGGTCGCCGATGGCGCCTTGAGCGCCTGGTCGAGCGAGGCCATGCCTTCGGGCAGGTCGGGACCGAAGCCGCAGACATGGCGGATCGAAAAGGCTTCGACCGCGGCGTTCATGGCGAGGTCGGCATGGCTGACGCCGTCGATCCGGCTTGCGGTCACGATGGCCCGGGCACCGGTGCGGTTGAGCGCGACGGTCAGTTCGGCCTGGCGCCAGAGCAGCGGCAGCAGCGCGACGATCAGCCCGGCGCGATGCGCGGCGAGCACCGTCAGCATGAATTCCACGGTGTTCGGCAGCTGGACCGCGATCACCGAATTGGCCGGCAGGCCGGCTTCGATGAAATGCGCCGCCAGCGCCGAGATCGCGGCATCGGCCTCGGCGAAGGTCAGGCGTTTTGGCGGCTGGCCGGTGATCCGCGGCTTGTTGAGCGGATCGATCAGCGCCAGCGCTTCCGGCTGCCGTGCCAGGACGCGACGGAACAGTCCGTCGAGGGTCGGCGATGCGTTGGTCGGGATCACGGCATCATCTGGGTTGAGAGTCCGGCCTCTGCCACCAGGTTTCCGGGAGGTATCCCGTCAAGGCGGTGGCCAAGGGTTGTTCTATCCGATTCCAACGCGCGATCCATTGTTCTTGAAGGTTAAACAGTGGAATAGCGTAGAAACCCGACATCAGCGCCCGGTCCAGCGCCCGCACCGCCGAGACGAAGGCCGGACGCTGGCGCGCCTCCAGCATGGCAGCGATCATGGCGTCGATGGCGGGGTCCCTGGCGCCCATGTAGTTTCGGGAGCCCTGGCGGTCGGCCGCCTCGCTGCCCCAATAGAAGGACTGCTCGTTGCCCGGTGACAGCGACTGATCCCAGCGGTTCGGGATCATGTCGAAATCGAAGCCGAGCCGGCGCTGTTCGAACTGCACGGCATCGACCGCCCGCACCGAGGCGACAATGCCGGCGCGCTTCAGATCGCCGGCAAACGCCAGCGCGATCCGCTCCTGGTCGCGCGTCGTCACCAGGATTTCGAAGCTGAAGGGCGCGCCGGTGGAACGCTGCCGCAGCACCGTGCCGTCGAGCTGGTAGCCGGCCTCGGACAGCAACGCCAGCGCGCTGCGCAGCGTGACGCGGTCGCGGCCCGAACCGTCGCTGACGGGAAGGCGGTAGCTGCCGTCGAGAATGTCTTGCGGGATATGCCGGGCGAAGGGTTTCAACAGTTCGCGCTCGCGGTCGTCGGCGGCGCGGCCATAGGCCGACAATTCGGAGCCGGCAAAGAAGCCCGCCGAATGCGCATAGAGGCCGAAGAAGTAATTGCGGTTGATCCATTCGAAATCATACAGCAGCGTCAGCGCCTGGCGCACGCGGATGTCGGAAAACATCAGGCGCCTGGTGTTGAATACCAGGAACTCCGAGGGCTGCGGCATCCCGGTCTTGATGGCCTCGCGGATCACCTTGCCGTCGCGCGCGGCGGGAAAATCATATCCGTCATGCCAGCGCAGCGGTTCATTCTCGACCCGAAAGTCGTAGAGGCCGCGCTTGAAGGCTTCGAACAGGCCGTTGGCCTCGCGATAATAGTCCAGCCGGATCTCGTCGAAATTCCACAGCCCGCGATTCACCGGCAGGTCGCGGCCCCAATAGTCCGGATTGCGCGTCAGCGTCACGCTGGCGCCTGGCCTGACCGCGCTGACGCGGTAGGGACCGGAGCCCGTCGGCGCGGTCATCGAGGTCTCCTCGAAGGTCGCGGCATCGGTGGCATGGCGCGGCAGGATCGGCATCAGCCCCAGAATCAACGGCAGCTCGCGATCGGGCACGCCGCCGAAATCGAACCGCACCGTCAGCGGATCGGGCGCCTCGGCCCTGGCAACCTTGGAATAGAACAGCCGGTGGTTGGGGCGGCCGTGATCGCGCAGCAAGGCCCAGGAGAACAGCACGTCGTCGGCGCGCACCGGTTGGCCGTCGGAGAACCGCGCCAGCGGGTTGAGATGGAAGGTGACATGGCTTCTCGCCTCGTCGGTCTCGACGCTGCTGGCCAAGAGACCATAGAGCGTGAAAGCCTCGTCGTTGCCGCGCGCCATCAGGCTCTCGACCACGAGGCCGCGCATCTGCTGCACGGCGACGATCTGCTGGACGGCAATCCCCCGCACGATCATCGGGTTGAGGCTGTCGAAGGTGCCGAGCAGGCCCTGCACCAGCCGGCCGCCTTTCGGCGCATCGGGATCGGCATAGGGCATATGCGTGAAATCGGCCGGCAAGGCCGGCGCGCCATGCATCGCGATGGCATAGCTCTCCGCCGCCGACGCCCGGTTGGCGGCAGCCGTCGCGACGGTGCCGAAAACGAGCATGGCCCAGCCAAGAACCCATGCGGCTGCGCGCATCATCGTGCGCAGCGTCGCGCGCGGATTTGATTCGATCTTGCTCACGGCAGGGTTTTATCATAGTGGCCGGACCTGCGGTCCGATCCGCGCCAAGCATGCTGGTCGGCATTGATCTTTTCGCCCGCCGCTGTATGAAGGCGGGCAATTGACCGAGACGGCAGGGACTGTCACGCATCCGCCTCAATTGGCACGGAGACAGCCGCCCAAACCGCGAGGTTTCGCTGCCTGCAGCGGTTTCGGGGCGCTCCCGTTCAGAAAGGGTTTTCCGCAATGAATTTCCGTATGTTGGCCGCGTCGGTCGGGCCGCGTGGGCGGGTTTTCGCCTTGTTGGCGGCGACGGCGCTGAGCGCCTCGCTGCTCGCTTCCGCCGTGCAGGCCCAGCAGCCGCCGGCACCCGCTGCGCCGAAGGCCAGGAAGGCCGCGCCCAAAGCCGCGCCGGCCGCACCCGCGCCGGTCGCCCAGGCACCCGCGCCGGCACCTGCGGGTGCGCCCCCGGCGGCTGGCGGTCAGCCCGCCGACCAGCAGGTGCAGCTGATCTACGCGCCCTGGACCAAATTCTGCCTCAAGGGACAGGATGCCAACGCCAAGCAGGTTTGCTTCACCGGCAAGGATGGACGCATCGAGTCCGGCCAGCCGGTCATCGCCGCCGTCATCATCGAGCCCGAAGGCGAGACCAAGAAGATCCTGCGTGTCACGTTGCCGCTCGGCATGCAGCTGGTTCACGGCACCCGCGTGATCGTCGACAACAACCCGCCGGCACAGAGCCCCTATGTGATCTGCTTCGCCAATGGCTGCATGTCGGACTACGAGGTCACCCCGGAACTGCTCGCCAACATGAAGAAGGGCCAGAATCTGGTGGTTCAGGCGATCAACGCCAATGGCGCGCCGCTGACGTTGCCGCTGCCGCTTGCCGAATTCGCCAAGGCCTATGATGGGCCGCCGACCGATCCGAAGGTGTTCGAAGAGACCCAGAAGAAGCTGCAGGAAGAGTTGCAGAAACGCGCCGAGGAAGCCCGCAAGAAGCTCGAGGCCAGCGCCCCGGCCGGCGCTGCTCCGGCCACCCCGGCCGCCAAGTAACCGCGCGCGCTTCGGTGACAAACCAAAAAGGCGCCCGGATCGGGCGCCTTTTTTTGTCGGGCAGGGGCCGGCGCGTGACCTTCGCGGCGCGAGGCGTTAATTCAGCGACGGGTTCCGCGGGCGATAGCCGCCGGCTTTGTCCTTGACGAAAATCTCGGCGACCTGCGAATGCCGGATCGGTTCGCCGGTATCGTCGGGGAGCAGGTTCTGCTCGGAAACGTAGGCGACGTATTCGGAGTCCGAATTCTCGGCGAGCAGGTGATAGAAGGGCTGATCCTTGTGCGGGCGGACGTCCTCGGGGATCGACAGCCACCACTCCTCGGTATTGTTGAATTCCGGATCGATATCGAAGATCACCCCCCGGAACGAAAAGATCCGGTGGCGGACGATCTGTCCGATCTGGAATTTGGCGGTCCGGGTTTTTATCATCTCTCGTCGAATAGACCATGATTGTGGCCGATGCTAGGGGCAAAGCGCCGAATTAACCGCTGCAATGGCTGATCCGTCCACGGTCCCGACCGGGGCCGGCAACAAGAAGAAGACGTTTTAGCCATGCTGGCCATTCTCAATCTCGCAGTGCCGTATTTCGGCCTGATCTTCATCGGCTTCGCCTGCGGCAAGGCCAGGCGCCTGCCGGAGCAGGGGCTGGCCTGGATGAATTTCTTCCTGCTCTATGCTTCGCTGCCCGCCTTGCTGTTCGGGATCACCTCCAAGACGCCATTCGAGCAGCTCAACAACCCGCCATTCCTGATTGCGACCACCCTCGGCACGGCCGGCGCCTTCGCGCTGGCGATGTTCGCCGCCCGGCTGATCGGCCGGCTGTCGTTCCGCGAGGCGACGCTGGCGGGCCTTGCCGGCGGCTATGGCAATATCGGCTATATGGGCCCCGGCCTGGCATTGGCCGTGCTCGGTTCCAGCGCCGCCGCACCGACCGCGCTGATCTTCTGCTGCGACAGCATCTTCCTGTTTTCGATCGTACCGCTCCTGATCGCGCTGACCGATGGCGAAGGCCGGCACTGGCTGCACACGCTCGGTCTGGTGGCGCGGCAAATCGTCTTCAATCCGCTGATCATGTCGGCCTGTGCGGGGGCGCTGGCCGCGGCGCTGCATCTGCATCCGCCGGTGGCGATCGACAATACGCTGTTGTTCCTGCAGAACGCCGCGGCCCCGGTGGCCCTGTTCGTGCTCGGCGTCACGGTGGCGCTGCGCCCGTTTGGCCGCGTCCCCTGGGAAGTTCCCGGCGTGATCGCCATAAAACTGCTGATCCATCCGCTGATGGTGGTCGGATGGATGCTGTTGCTGGGACCGTTCGCGCAGCCCTGGGCCGCCACCGCGGTCCTGATGGCGTCGCTGCCGCCGGCGCTCAACGTATTCGTGATCGCCCGGCAGAACGACAGCTGGATCGAGCCCGCTTCCGTCGCGGTGCTGATCGGCACCTTCGCCTCCGTCATCACGCTCACCAGCGTGATGTGGGTGCTGCAGACCGGCCGGCTGGTTTTTCCGTGAGCCTAGCCCGCCCGTCGCGGCGTTCGCCATGAAGGCGCCAGTCCTTCGCGCATGGCGAGGCGGCGCAGCGGCCCGAACGAGCCGATCAGATGCAGGCCGGCCGCGCGCAGCGATTGCGTCGGCAAGAAATCGCTGAGTAGCGAACGGTTGGCGATGTCGATGGCGAAGGTGCGGCTGGCGACGTCGCCGCGGCGTGCCGAATCATAGCGCTTCAGCACCGCCGGGGAGCCGGGATCGTCGCCCGAGGCCATGGCCCCGCGCACGAGGTCGGCGACGTCGGCGGCGTCGCGCAGCCCCATGTTGAGGCCCTGGGCGCCGATCGGCGGCACCACGTGCGCGGCTTCGCCGACCAGCGCGACGCGATGCCGGGCAAATTGATGCGGCCGCTCGATCGCCAGCGGAAACAGATGACGTCCGGCCTCCACATGAATCCGGCCGAGAATGGAATGCGACCGGGTTTCGACGGCCTCCGACAGTTCGTCGTCGCTCAGCGCCATCAGCCGTTCGGCCTCGCTTGGCGCCGCCACCCATACCACGCTGCAGCGGTCGCCGGGCAGCGGCACGAAAACGCAGGGGCCTTGCGGGGTGTGAAACTCGGTGGAGATATTGTGGTGGGAACGCGAATGGCTGACATTGAAGGTCAGCGCCGCCTGATCCAGCCCGCGGCGCCTGACCTCTATGCCGGCGGCCTCGCGGCACAGCGATTGCCGTCCGTCGGCGCCGGCCACCAGGCGCGCGGACAACGATTTTCCGCCGGCCGAGCGAACCGCAACGTCGGCATCTGCCGGGCTGACCATATCCGCATCATCGTCAAACCGCGTCAGCGCCGGCAACTCGGCCGCACGCGCTTCCAGCGCCAGCATCAACGCGCGGTTCTCGATGTTGTAGCCGAACTGCTCGAGACCGATTTCGCCCGACGAAAACCGCACCTCCGGGGCGCGGATCAGCCGGCCGGTATCGTCGACCAGCCGCATCACCTGCAGCGCCGCGGCCGTATCCCGGCAGCGCGGCCAGACGTCCAGCTGCTGCAGAAAGTCGATCGAACCGCCCAGCAGTGCCGTGGTGCGGTTGTCTGCATAGGTGGCGCGGCGGGCGACCAGGGCGGTGTTGGCGCCGGCCTGCGCGAGGGCGATCGCGGCCACAAGCCCGGCAGGTCCGCCGCCGACAACGACGACGTCGTAGGTCAAAGATGCATCGTTCATGTCGTGACAATTGACGTTCCCGGCGGCATTTTCAAGCCCGCGATCACCGTCCGGCCGGGCCGTCCCGCTGCGCGGCCGAACGCCGCAAGCCGGTCTGTGCAAATCGAGGCGATTCCTGATAGCACTGACGCAGCGCCTGTTTTTCGAGTGCCGGCAGCATTGCTGCGCGGCCAGAGACGAACTGCGGAAAACAGGGGGGCATATACTCTTCCGGTGCCGCGTTTCGAGGTGCCATTCCTGATCGACCGCGAAGCATTCGGACGGGAATTTCAAATCGGCGGCATGAGGCAGATGGATCAGGTAAATCAGCAGGAAACGTCGTCAGCAACGCCCCGGGCGCGCGCCGCCGCGTTTTCCGTCCATATCCTGACGGCGCTGGGCGCAGGCATCGCCCTGATCGCGCTGCTCGAAGCGGTGCGCGAGCACTGGGCTGCGATGTTTGCCTGGCTCGGGGTCGCCCTGCTGATCGACGCGCTCGATGGCCCGCTGGCGCGGCGGCTGGATGTGGCAAGGCTGCAGCCGGACTGGTCGGGCGACGTCCTCGACCTCGTGGTCGATTTTGTCACCTATGTGTTCGTGCCGGCCTATGCGATCACCGCCAGCGGGCTGCTGCTGCCGCTGGCGGCGCCAGTGCTCGGCGTCGGCATCGCCGTCAGCGGCGCGCTGTATTTCGCCGACCGCCGGATGAAGGCCGCCGACAATCATTTTCGCGGGTTCCCTGGTCTGTGGAATGTCGCGGCCTTCTACCTGTTCCTGCTGCATCTGGCGCCGGCGCTTTCCAGCGTCCTGGTCGCCGTTCTGATTGCCGCAACCTTTGCCCCGTTCCGCGTCGTGCATCCGGTACGCGTGGTGCGCCTGCGTGGATTGACGCTGTCGCTGATCGCGGTCTGGGCGGTGCTGGTGGTCTATGTCGTGGCCCGCGATTTCGAAGCGGGTGCGGCGGTTACGATGGCGCTCTGCGCGATCGGCGCCTACGTCGTGGGCTGCGATGCCGCGATCCGGCTGCTGCGATCGATCAAGGCATGATCGCGCTGTGGGGCAGCCCGGAAGCCTGGGCGGCGTTGCTGACCCTGGCGGCGCTGGAAATCGTTCTCGGCATCGACAATGTGATTTTCCTGTCGGTGATCGTCGCGCGAATTCCGCCGCCGCAGGCGACACGCGCGCGCCGGATCGGACTGGCGCTGGCACTGGTGTTTCGCATCCTGCTGCTCGGTCTGCTGGTATGGCTGATCGGCCTGACCCGGCCGGTGTTCACGCTGAGCGGCATGACGTTTTCCTGGCGCGACATCATCCTGATCGGCGGCGGGCTGTTTCTGCTTGCGAAGGCCACCCACGAAATCCACACCGAGGTCGAAGCCCGCGATCCCGGCAACGGCGGCGCCCCGAAGCGCGGCGCATTCGGCTGGGTGATAGTGCAGATCATTGTCGTCGACGTGGTATTCTCGCTGGACTCGATCATCACTGCGATCGGCATGGCGCAGGATCTCCAGATCATGATAGCGGCGGTCGTCATCGCCTGTCTCATCATGTATTTAGCGTCCGGTCCGGTCGCGCAATTCGTTGCCGGGCATCCGACCACCAAGATGCTGGCGCTGGCCTTTCTGCTGCTGATCGGCGTGGCGCTGGTGGCGGATGGTTTCAAGTTTCACATTCCACGCGGCTACATCTATTTTGCCATCGCGTTCTCGGCGGCGGTCGAGCTGTTCAACGTGCTTGCCGGACGCAACCGGAAAAAGCCCGTCGATTAGGTGATCGGAGGCGGTTTTGCGGGCCGTCAGTTGACAATGCGGCCTTGATGGCTTTCGCTTGATCGCCAGCAACGCCGTGGAATGCCAGGCTGTGCCAACGGAGAATCCAAGATGACCAAGGCCGTGCGCGTGCACAAGACAGGGGGCCCGGAAGCCCTGGTTTACGAGGATGTGGACGTCCCGGCACCGGGAGCCGGCGAAGTGCGCATTCGCCAGCACGCCGTCGGCCTGAATTTCATCGATGTGTACTACCGCAACGGGCTCTACAAGGCACCGGGCCTGCCGTTCATCGCCGGCAATGAGGCGGCCGGGGAGGTGGTTTCGGTCGGGCCCGGCGTGACCCATTTTCATCCCGGCGACCGCGTCGCCTATTATTTCAATCTCGGCGGCTATGCCAGCGAACGCAATATTCCCTGGGAAAAGCTGGTCAAGCTGCCCGACCACATCACCTACGAGCAGGGCGCGGTCCTGATGCTGAAGGGGCTGACCGTGTGGTACCTCCTGCACAAGACCTTCAGGGTCGAGGAACACCACCGGGTGCTGATTCACGCCGCCGCCGGCGGCATCGGATTGCTGGCGTGCCAGTGGGCCAAGGCGCTCGGCGCCCATGTCATCGGCACCGTCGGCTCCTCGGCCAAGGCCGAACTTGCGCTGGCCAACGGCTGCGATCATGTCATTCTCTACAATGATGAGGACTTCGTCGCACGCGTCAAGCAGATCAGCCGCAACGAGCTCTGCGACGTGGTCTATGACGGCGTCGGCAAAACTACCTTTCCCGGTTCGCTGTCATGCCTGAAACCGCGCGGAATGTTCGTCAGCTTCGGCAATGCTTCGGGCCCGGTGCCGCCGTTCTCGATTGCCGAACTCAACAATCACGGCTCGCTGTTTGCGACGCGGCCGAAGCTCAACGACTATGTTGGCAAGCGTTCGGAGCTGCTGGAAGGCGCGGACACCCTGTTTGCCGCGGTCATCAACGGCAAGCTGCATGTGCCGATCAACCATGCCTATGCGCTGAAGGACGCAGCGAAAGCGCATAGCGATCTGGAAAGCAGGGTTACCACCGGGGCCTCGATTCTGAAGCCCTGAAATCGCGCCGCCGCTGGTCGCGCCGGCATATGCCGGCTCGAGATCGTTCGGCCATCGGCGCCATCGATGCTAGGCCACGCACCTCGCAGCACCTGCCTTCATCAGGATCGCATCCAGCATGTCGGCCATCTCGGCGATCTCGGCGCGGGTCACGTTGAGCGCCGGCATGAAACGCAGAGCGTCGGGTTGCGGGGCGTTGAGCAGCACGCCGGCGTGAAGCGCCTGGGCGACGATCGAAGGGGCGATCGGCCGCTTCAGATCGAGCGCCAGCAGCAGCCCTCTGCCGCGGACTTCCCCAAGCCCGTGCCGGGCGGAAATCCGCTGCAACTCGCTGGCGAGATACGATCCGCTGTCGGTCACCGATTTCAAAAATTCGGGCCGGCCGACATGGCGCAGGACGGCGAGACCGGCGGCGCACATCAAGGGATTGCCGTTGAAGGTGCCACCCTGGTCGCCATGTTCGAAGCAGGAGGCGGCCTCGGTGGCCAGCATTGCTGCGAGCGGCACGCCGCCGCCAATTCCCTTTCCGAGGGTCATGATATCAGGCTCGATCCCGACCTCCTGGTGGTGGAAAAGGCTTCCGCACCGCCCCATGCCGGTCTGGATCTCGTCGAGGATCAGGAGCAGGCCGTGCTGCCGGGTCAGCGCCCGCAACTCGCGCAGGAATTGATCGGTGGCCGGCCAGACGCCGGCTTCGCCCTGGATCGGCTCCAGCATCACCGCGACGGTATGGTCGTTGAACAGCCGCTTGACCGAGTTGAGATCGTTAAGCCGGGCTTTTGCAAAGCCCGCGACCTTGGGCTCGAACAGAGGCTCGAACGCCTTCTTGCCCGATGCCGACATGGTCGCCAGCGTCCGGCCGTGAAAGCCGCCTTCGAAGGTGACGATCTCGTGGGCGCCGTTGCGATGCAGCGCCCCGTATTTACGCGCAAGCTTGATGGCGCCTTCGTTCGCTTCGGCACCGGAATTGGCGAAGAAGACCTGATCGAAGCAACTCTGATCGACCAGCGCCTTTGCCAGCTGCAGGCTCGGCGCATTGTAAAACGCCGGGCTCGGCGTCAGCAGCAGTTTTGACTGCGCCGCGAGCGCCTCGACGACGTCGGGCGGCGAGTGGCCGAGGCAATTGACCGCCCAGCCCTGAATGAAATCCAGATAGCGCTTGCCGGCGTCATCCCACAACAGCGAGCCTTCGCCGCGGACGAACACGACCGGCGGGCGCGAGGTGATATCCATCAGGGCGTCAAACGGATGGGTGGCGATGTTCATGTGAAAACTCCTGCTGCTGGATGAAAGCGATGACCAAACGCAAGAAAGCCGCACTTTCTCGGGTGCGGCCTTCTCGAAAATCAGAAGCTGTTGGTTTTTTCAGCTCTGTCGTCGGACACGGCGCGACCCATCATCGTCGAACGAACGACGACGGAAGGTGGCGCGGAGGTGGGTCCGGGTGAATGTCATGACGCGGCGATATATCCGAAGCGGCAGCGCTGTCAAGGGGCGGGCAGTTCGATTCCAAAGCTCGACAGGCCTCGCTACCGAGAAGAACCTTGCAATCCACACAGTTTGCTCACCTTGGTGGGTTCGGTTGGATGGACTTGGGCGATGTGGACATGAGCGACGCGAGGAAGTCGAATGGAGATACGATACAACAGCCGTCTTCAGCACCTTTAGCCCCCGCCGACCGGCTAGCCGCGTTGGATATTCTTCGCGGCCTAGCGCTGTTTGGCGTCATGGCCATCAATATCGTGTTCGAATTTCGCGTCTCGATTTTCGAACAGTTTCTGCCCGCTGCTAAGACCACGGCGCCGATCGATCGTGCCGTCGGGATTTTCCTGGATCAATTCATATCCTTGAAGGCATTCGCGCTGTTCTCGCTATTATTCGGCGTGGGGCTTGCAATTCAATTCGATCGGCTGCCGGCCGAACGGCGCACGGTTCTGCTGCTGCGAAGGCTCACCGTGTTGCTGGCCTTCGGCCTCGTGCACCTGACGCTGATCTGGAACGGCGATATTCTGACCGAATATGCATTGGCGGGCCTGTTTGTTCTGCCATTGCTTTTTGGTCCACGCTGGCTGCTGGCGACCGCGGGGCTGCTGTTTTTGGGCCTCTATCTGACGCTGTGGCTCACCCGCCTCCTGCCGCTTCCCAATGCGGCGTGGCTGGCTGCGCACATCGTGGAGGCAAGACGAATCTATGCAACGGGCAGTTTCTCAGAGATACTCTCGTTCCGTATCGGCGAACTCGGCGCCATTGCGCCTCTGCATATCTGGGTGTTCCCGCGCACGCTCGCGCTTTTTCTGTTCGGTGCCTTGATCTGGCGAACCGGCCTGTTGCAGCGCGCCGCGGCGTATCGCCATCTTCTGTTCGGTGCAGCGCTTGCGGCGCTGGTGCTGACCATCGATGCCGGCAGGGCGCTTGCCACTGTTACTGTGGCGTCGGCTTATGGCGCAGTCATCATCGGCGTCGCCAGCACGCCCTTTGGAGCAAAAATGCTCGGATGGGCGGCTCCGCTCGGACGGATGGCGTTCACCAACTACCTTTTGCAATCCCTGATCTTCGGCTGGGCGTTCTATGGCTATGGCTTCGGATTGTTTGGCCGGCTTGGAGCGGCAACTGCGCTCGGCTTCGGCGTTGCCGTCTATGGCGCGCAAGTGGTCTTCAGCCGCTGCTGGTTGCAACGGTTCAATTTCGGCCCCGTCGAGTGGCTATGGCGCACCTTGATGTACGGCCAACTCCAGCCGATGAAGCGCTCGACCGCGCCGGCCTGATGCAGACGGTTCTGGTGTCAGAACCCGGCGACACTGCCGTGCAGGTCGTATTGGTCGGCGCGCTCGATTTTGGCGGTGACGATCTCGCCGACCCGTAGCGGACGACGGCTGGAAACATAGACCGCGCCATCGATCTGCGGGGCGTCCGCCTTGGCGCGGCCCTTCGAGACGGTGGGGCCGGTTTCGTCGATGATGACCTGCTGCCTGGTGCCGACCTTGCGCTTCAGCCGGCGCGCGGAAATCGCCTGCTGCCGCGCCATCAGCGCATTCCAGCGCTCCGTTTTTGTCTCCTCGGGCACGTCACGGCCGAGCGCATTCGATGACGCGCCCCTTACCGGCTCGTATTTGAAGCAGCCGACGCGGTCGATTTCGGCTTCCTCGAGCCAGTCGAGCAGATAGGCGAAATCGGAATCGGTCTCGCCGGGAAAGCCGACGATGAAGGTAGAGCGCAGCGTGAGATCAGGACATTCTTCGCGCCATTGTTTGATCCGCCCCAGGGTCTTGTCCTGCGCGGCAGGGCGCTTCATCGCTTTGAGGATTTCCGGGCTCGCATGCTGGAACGGAATGTCGAGGTAAGGCAAAATCTTGCCCTGTGTCATCAGGCCGATCACTTCATCGACATGCGGATAAGGGTAGACATATTGCAGCCGCACCCAGACCCCGAACTCGCCGAGCTCGCGCGCGAGATCGAAGAATCTGGCCCGAACGTCCCGGTCCTTCCACGGGCTCGCGGCATATTTCAGATCGACGCCATAGGCCGAGGTGTCCTGCGAAATCACCAGCAATTCCTTGACCCCGGCATTGACCAGTTTCTCGGCCTCGCGCAGCACGTCGCCGGCCGGACGCGACACCAGGTCGCCGCGCAGTTTCGGGATGATGCAGAAGCTGCAGCGGTTGTTGCAGCCTTCGGAAATCTTCAGATAGGCGTAATGCCGCGGCGTCAGCTTGATGCCCTGCGGCGGCACCAGATCGAGATGCGGATTGTGCACCGGCGGCAGGGCGCGGTGCACCGCCTCGAGCACGGTTTCGTATTGCTGCGGTCCCGATATCGACAGCACGCCGGGATAGACCGCCTCGATCTGCTCGGGCTCGGCGCCCATGCAGCCGGTGACGATCACCTTGCCATTCTCGGCCATCGCCTCGCCGATGGCGCCGAGCGATTCCCGCTTGGCGCTGTCGAGAAACCCGCAGGTGTTGACGATCACGAGATCGGCGCCATCATGCTTGCGCGCCAGTTCATAACCCTCGGCGCGCAGCCGGGTGATGATGCGTTCGGAATCCACCAGCGCCTTGGGGCACCCCAGGGAAACAAAGCTGACTTTGGGCGCGGCGGCCTGTTGCATGTCTGATCTGCCTGATTGATGGGCAGGAGCTAGCCCTAATTGCCCACAATTACAAGGCTTTAAGCCGGCTCGCGGCGTGCTATGGATGCTTTGCTGCTGATGCGGGTGAGCGATGGGCGCCGAGTCGTCTCCTAAAATCGTCATTGTCGACGAAAGCCCGATCCGCGCCGCGATCCTCCAGGAGGGGTTGCGGGAGGCGGGCTATGCCGATGTCGTCCATATCAGTGAAATGCAGAGCCTGTTGAGCCGGATCTATGCGCTGGATCCCGATGTCATCGTCATCGATTTGGAGAATCCCAGTCGCGACGTGCTGGAACAGATGTTCCAGGTCAGCCGCGCGGTGCGGCGGCCGATCGCGATGTTCGTCGACCAGAGCGACTCGGCCTCGATACAGGCCTCAGTCGATGCCGGCGTCTCCGCCTATATCGTCGATGGCTTGAAGAAGGAGCGCCTGAAGTCGATTCTCGACCTCTGCATCTCGCGCTTCAATGCATTTTCGAAACTGCAGGATGAACTCGACCGCGCCAAATCCGCGCTCGAAGACCGCAAGGTGATCGACCGCGCCAAGGGAATCCTGATGAAGCTGAAGGGTCTCACCGAAGACGAGGCCTATGTGCTGCTGCGGTCGACGGCGATGCGCGAGAAAAAGAAGATCGGCGAGATCGCCCAGTCGATCCTGACCGCGTCGGAGCTGCTGAAATGACCAGACCGCTTCACATCGGCTTCATACCACTGGTCGATGCCGCGGCCCTGATCGTCGCCGTCGACAAGGGATTTGCGGCGGCGGAAGGCCTCGACGTCACGCTGGTGCGGGAAGTGTCGTGGTCGAACGTGCGCGACAAGCTCAATATCGGCCTGTTCGACGCCGCGCATCTTCTGGCGCCGGTTGCGATTGCCTCGAGCCTCGGGCTCGGACACGTCAAGGTGCCGATCCTGGCGCCCTTCAATCTCGGTCTCAACGGCAACGCGATCACGGTGTCGGCGCCGCTGCACGCGGCGATCATGGGCGAGATCGAGGGCGATCCGTTCGACCCGATGGCCACGGCGCTGGCGCTGGCGCGCGTGGTCGCGGCGCGGCGCCGGCGCGGGGCCGAACCGCTGACCTTCGGCATGACCTTTCCGTTTTCGACCCACAATTATCAACTGCGGTTCTGGATGGCCGCCGGCGGCGTGGATCCCGACGAGGATGTTCGTCTGGTGGTGCTGCCGCCGCCCTACATGGTGGACAGTATCGTCAACGGCCAGATCGATGGATTTTGCGTCGGCGCGCCCTGGAACTCGATCGCGGTCGACCTCGGCGTCGGCCTGATCCTGCATTTCGTCTCCGACATTCTGGTGCGCGCGGCGGAAAAAGTGCTCGCGGTCAGGCAGGCCTGGTCGGAAAAGAACCCGCAGGTCGTTGACGCCCTGATTCGGGCCGCGTTCAGGGCCGCCGAATTCATCGAGCATCCCGGCAATCGCGTCGAGGCGTCGCGCATTCTGGCGCAGCCGCAGCACATCGGGGTGGATGCCGAAATCATCCTGCGGACGCTGGACGGCCGGCTCAAGATTTCCCCTGACGGAACCATCCGCCAGAGCGATCGCTATCTGCTGATCGGGCGGGAAGGCGCGTCACGCCCGGATCCGGCGCAGGCGGCATGGCTCTATGCGCAGATGGTCCGGTGGGGACAGGCCGCGAACGCCGCGGAGGCGCTCAGGACCGCGACGGCGGTGTTCCGGCCGGACCTTTACGATGCGGCACTGGGACAACAAGGTGAGCCCACCGCTGCGCCCGGCGCAGTGGGCGCGTTCGCCGGTCCGGCATTCGATCCCGATGATATTGCCGCGCATCTGGCGGCGTTCGACATCCGGCACCGGAAATCGTGACGCCAAAGCTGGCCTTGTAAATGTTGGGCACCTGGCTCTGCAGGCCAATTATTGGGCAGTGTGCCCGATTTCAGCGATCACAAATCACCGACGGGTTCCCGTCTCTCTTTATAATCCATTGAAGTAAAACGGTATTTTCTTGGTTGCCAGATGGCACGCAACTTGAATGCTGCAGTGCAGCTGGCCGGCACAGATGCCGCCGGCCGTTGTCCAAGATGGATTTCCGCAGCAACGAGGCTGATCGGATCGCTCTGAAATCTCCGATACGGCGCTGCTTTCGAATCGAATTTCCGAGCGATCACACATCCCTTTCCTCGTTGAGGCCGCGTCTCCGCGCGGCAGCTGGAGCTTCGATATGGATTACGTAAAACCCGCCGACGTCGTCACCTCGATGATCGATGCCAGCGTGAAGAAACTGGCGCTGTCTCCGCGCGACCTCCTCATTCGCGGCGCGATCTCGGGCGCGCTGCTCGGTGCCGCCACCAGTCTTGCTTTCGGAGCCGCTGTCACGACCGGGCAGCCGCTGGTCGGCGCGATCGTTTTCCCGGTGGGCTTCGTGATGATCGTCCTGCTCGGACTCGAGCTCGTCACCGGCAGCTTTGCGCTGCTGCCGCTCGCAGCACTGGAGGGCAAGTCGGGCTGGAGCGCGGTCGCATCAAACTGGTCATGGGTGTTCCTGGGCAACCTGCTCGGGAGCCTGCTTTACGGCGGGCTGCTGGCGATTGCCCTGACCAACATGGGAACCGCGGCGCCGGCCGGGGTCGCGGCACGCATCGTCGCGATTGCGCAAGCCAAGACCGTGGCGAATGAGGCGCTCGGCGCCGCCGGCATGGTCAGCGTTTTCGTCAAGGCCATTCTTTGCAACTGGCTGGTGTGCCTGGGAGTCGTGATGGCCATGACGTCGACCTCGACCGTCGGCAAGATCGTGGCGGCCTGGCTGCCGATCGTCACGTTCTTTGCGCAAGGTTTTGAGCATTCCGTCGTCAACATGTTCATCATTCCGACCGGCATGCTGATGGGCGCAAAGGTCAGCCTCTATCAGTGGTGGGTGTGGAACCAGATTCCGGTCACGCTCGGCAATCTGGTCGGCGGATTGCTGTTCACCGGCTTGGCTCTGTACGCGACCTACAAGCCGGCCGCGCCGCCGACGCCGTTGCCGATCGCCGCACAACTCCCCGCACAATAACGGCATCGTCGCGCACCATGAAAATCGAAACACTACCGGTCGACTTCACCGACGAGCAGAAACGCTACCTCGAGGGTTTTACGACTGGCCTGCAGATCAGCCGGGTCGGGCGCGGCCTCGGAGGCGCCGGCAAGACCGGAGCCGAACCGAGCGGACCGGACGCGGCGCATTTCAAGGCCCAGGACAGAGTAATTGCGTCGGGCAAGAAGCTCGCGGACCAGGAGAAATTCAAGCGCGAGCAGCATCCGTTCGATGCCTATCCGCGACTCAAGGACCAGGCGCTCGCCAACGCACCGCCGTCACCTGCGGACAATTTTCGCTGGCGCTATTACGGCCTGTTCTATGTGGCGCCGGCCCAGGACTCCTATATGTGCCGCCTGAGGATTCCAAACGGCATCCTCAAGTACTGGCAGTTTTCTGGGATGGCCGATCTCGCCGAACGGCTGTGCGGTCCATTCTGCCATGTCACCACCCGCGCCAATCTGCAGGTCCGCGAAATTCCACCGAAGCATGCCGTGGCCCTGATCGAGGGCATCCAGGATCTCGGCCTGTGCTCGCGCGGCTCCGGCGCCGACAACATCCGCAACGTCACCGGCACGCCGACGGCCGGGATCGATCCGCAGGAACTGCTCGATACCCGCGAATACGCCCGCGAATGGCACTACCACATCCTCAACGATCGCTCGCTGACGGGGCTGCCGCGCAAGTTCAATGTCGCCTTCGACGGCGCCGGCAGGATCGCCGTGCTGGAAGACACCAACGACATTGCCTTCGCGGCGGTCGAAGTGAAAGACGGTTTCGATGTCGAGCCCGGCATCTGGTTTCGTCTCGGCATCGGCGGCATCACCGGCCACAGGGATTTTGCGAAGGAGACCGGCATCGTCGTCAGACCGGCCGACGCGACCAAGGTGGCCGACGCCATCGTCCGCGTGTTCATCGATCTGGGCGACCGCACCAACCGGCTCAAGGCGCGGTTGAAATACGTCATCGACGGCATCGGCATGGAGAAGTTCCTGGAGCTGGTCGAGCAAAAGCTCGGCCATGCTTTTACCCGCGTGCCGCCGCAAGCGCTGGCGCCGCGCCCGGCCTTCGACCGCATGGCGCATATCGGGGTGCACAGCCAGAAGCAGGCCGGCCTGAACTGGATCGGCGTCTCGCTGCCGCTCGGCAAGGTGACCTGCGAACAGATGCGCGGTCTCGCCAAAATCGCGGGCGACCTCGGCGACGGCGATATCAGGCTGACGGTCTGGCAGAATCTGCTGATATCCGGCGTCCGCGACCAGAATGTCGGATTGGCCGTTGCCGCCATCGAAGCCATCGGGCTTGCGGTCAAGGCTTCGCAAATCCGCGCCGGACTGATCGCCTGCACCGGCAATGCCGGCTGCAAATTCGCGGCCTCCGACACCAAGCGCCACGCCGCCGAGATCGGCGACTGGTGCGAACCGCGGGTAGCCGTCGACACGCCGCTGAATATCCATCTCACCGGCTGCCATCATTCCTGCGCCCAGCACTACATCAGCGATATCGGCCTGATCGCCGCCAAGGTGCCGGCGGGAAGCGAGGATGAAACCGTCGAAGGCTATCATTTGTTCGCCGGCGGCGGCTTCGGGCCCAACGCCGATATCGGGCAGGAGGTCTATCACGATCTCAAGGCCGAGGACGCGCCGAAGACGGTCGAGAGGCTCCTCAAGGCATATCTGTCGCACCGGTCGTCCGGCGACGAGACGTTCCTGAGCTTTGCCCGCCGTCACGACGGTGAAACGCTGCGCCAACTCGCCGATGCCGAGGTGTCCACATGAACCAGATGACGCCGCCGCCGAAACTGGAAATAATTCCCTCCAGCGCGCCGTTTTCCGAGGCGCAGCGCTCCTGGCTGAATGGCTTTTTCGCCGGACTGTTGTCGGTCGACGGGCCGGCGCCGCTGCCGGCAGAGCAGGGCGCGGCGCTGCTGCAGGGACCGGCCGGCGATGGCGACGACGGCGAGGCGCCCTGGCACGACCAGACCATGCCGATCGCCGACCGCATGAAGCTCGCCGAAGGCCGTCCGCTTCGCCGCCGCATGATGGCGGCGATGGCGCAGCAGGATTGCGGCCAGTGCGGCTATAACTGCAACGATTATTCCGAGGCGATCGCCGGCAAGGCCGAAGCGCGGCTGAATCTTTGCGTGCCCGGCGGCAAGGAAACCGCGCGGATGCTCAAGGCGCTGCACGAGGAACTGGATAAGTCGCCCGCCGCGGCGGCGACCGCGGCTGTCCCTGTCGTGGCGGCGCCGACCGGCATCGCCGAGCAGGGGCGCTCGCGCGACAATCCGGCGCCGGCGACCTTCGTATCGCGCCGCCTCTTGAACAAGGCCGGATCGGAAAAGGAGACCTGGCACGTCGATTTCGACCTCAGCGGTTGCGGCCTCGACTACGTCGTCGGCGACTCGTTCGGCATCTTTGCCCGCAACGATCTCGGCCATGTCGACCAGATCATCGCCCTGCTCGGCGCCTCGCATACCACTGAAGTCAACGGCAAGACCCTGCGCGACGTATTGGTCGAGGATGTTTCGCTGGCTCCGGCACCGGATACGCTGTTCGAACTGTTCTCGTTCATATCGGGCGGAGCGCAGCGCGAGAAGGCGCGCGCGCTGGCGCAGGGCGAGGATCCCGACGGCGACGCGGCGACCCTCGACGTGATGGCGGCGCTGCAGAAATTCTCCGGCGTGCGTCCGCATCCCGAAGCCTTCGTCGAAGCGCTGGAGCCGCTGCAGCCGCGGCTCTATTCGATCTCGTCGTCGCACAACGCAACGCCCGGCAGGCTGTCGCTGACCGTGGACTGCGTGCGCTACGTGGTCGGCAAGCGCCGGCGGCTCGGCCTGGCCTCGACCTTCCTGGCCGAGCGCGTCAATCCCGGCGATCAGGTCAAGGTCTATGTGCAGAAGGCGCACGGCTTTGCGCTGCCGCAGGATCCGGCGACACCGATCATCATGATCGGCCCCGGCACCGGCATCGCGCCGTTCCGCGCCTTCCTGCTCGACCGCCGGGCGACCGGCGCGCCGGGCAAGAACTGGCTGTTCTTCGGCCATCAGCGTTCGAGCTGCGATTTCTTCTATGCCGACGAATTGAACGCCATGAAGACGTCGGGTCTGCTGACGCGGATGTCGCTGGCTTGGTCGCGCGACGGCGACAAGAAATTCTACGTACAGGACCGCATGCGCGAGGTCGGCCGCGAACTGTGGACATGGCTGGCCGAGGGCGCCAACATCTATGTCTGCGGCGACGCCAAGCGAATGGCCCAGGATGTCGAACGCGCGCTGGTCGACATCGTGGCGCAGTTCGGCGCCCGTTCCACCGACGAGGCCGTCAAATTCGTCGCGGAACTGAAGAAGAAGGGACGGTTCCAGCAGGACGTCTATTGACACCACGGGCGAACCGGTTCCACGAAACCTTAAATCCGAACGAATAAAATTCTCGTTTGACTCCGCCGCAGAGAATATTCGACTGCGACTGAGTCTGCCGAAGAGTTGATATCGTTTTTTTGCCGATCATCTTGCATCCCGCCGCAGACGGTATTCCAATCCAAAAAATGCGACGTTGGAGATCGGCCATGCGCGAACTGTCGGCGGAAGCCCGCCTGCACCTTTATGCGCGTTCGCTTTCGGGCCGAACGTCACGCGGATTGCATACCGCGGCGCTCTACGGCGCGTTCGCTGTCATAGCCGCGGTGGTGTTCGGGACGCTGTCGGTGCATCCGTTCTGAGGTTTCCGAACGGTCCGAAAGCTAGGCTGCCTTGAACGGCGCCACCCCGATCCCGGCATCCCTCAGCGCCAGGCGTACGCCGCGGGCGATGTCGACCGCGCCGGGGGTATCGCCGTGGATGCACACGGTGTCGGTGCGCATTTTTATCGCTTTGCCCGTGACCGAAATCACTGCGCCGTCCTGCACCATCCGCACCACGCGCTGGGCGATGGTGGCGGCATCGTGCAGCACCGCGCCGGGCTTGCGGCGCGACACCAGCGAGCCGTCGTCCTCATAGGCGCGGTCGGCGAACACCTCGTGCACCATCGGCAAATTGGCGGCTTCGCCGGCCTTCACCAGCCGCGAATTGGCGAGCACCACGAAAATCAGATCGCGGTCGACTGCCTTGATGGCGGACGCAATCGCCCGTGCAGTGGCGTCGTCCTCGCAGGCGACGTTGGACAGCGCGCCATGCGCCTTGACATGCGTGACCTTGTGGCCGGCCATGGTCGCGATCGCCTGCAATGCGCCGATCTGATAGGCGACCAGGTTTTCGATCTCGCTCGCCTTCATGCCGGGAAACGGCCGCCGCCCAAAGCCGTGCAGGTCGCGGTAGCCGGGATGCGCGCCGATGCTGACGCCGCGCGCCTTGGCCAGTTCCACCGTCTGGCGCATGATGTCGGCATCACCGGCATGGAAGCCGCAGGCGATGTTGACGGAAGTGGCGAGCTCGATCATGGCGGCGTCGTTGCCCATTTCCCAGGCACCAAATCCCTCGCCGAGATCGCAATTGAGATCGATGGTCATGATGTCGTGTCCGCTTGCAGGAGGGGATCTTCAGTCAGTCTTGCGCCAGCGCGTCTGCCGGCGCCGCAATTTGCCAGGTCCCGGCATCGACGGCGCTGACGGCGGCGCCGGCCAGGTTAGCATGTTGCAGCGCTTCGAGGTTGAGATCGAAATTCTCGATGTCGCGAAGCCGGTCGGGCAGGGTGCGCAGCATTTGCTGGAATTTCCGCGCCTCGGCCTGGGCCTCGGCCATGCCGATCGCCTTGAAACGGAAGCCGGAGCCGGGCGGAATCTGCGCGAACCGCCCGTGATCTGCCGTCGCCACGGTTGCGATCTTGGGATAGCCGCCGCTGGTGCCGCGGTCCGGCATCAGCACGATGGGCTGACCGTTGCCCGGCACCTGGATGCTGCCGTTCACGGTACCATCGGAGACGATATTGTGGCCGTGCAGATGGCGGATGACCGGACCTTCAAGCCGGTAACCCATCCGGTCGCTGGTCGCCGATATCTTCCATTCGCTGTCCAGGAAAAGCTTTGTGGCGTCGCCGAATTCGTCATCCTGCGGACCCATCACCACCCGGATCGGCCCATCCGTCGCGGCGGGGAGCTCGATCCGGCGCTCGGCGGCGCCGCTGGCGGCGGCCACCTGCAATTCGTCGCCGGCCTGCAGCGGACGCGGATAGGGACTGCCCAGCCCGGCGCGCGCGTTGACGGCCAGGCTGCCGAACATCGGCTCGCCCCGAATGCCGCCCTCGACGGCCAGATAGCTGAAACAACCGCCGCGGGCAAAACCGAGCGTCAGGCTCTCGCCCTCCGCCAGGGTCATCGACGTATTGAGCGCGGCGGCGCGTCCGGCGAGGTCGGCGCTGCGTGGCGCTCCGGTAAGCGCAACCCGGACCGCGCCATCGCGCGCCGTGAAGGTCGCGCCGAACGGGCCGATCTCGATGGCCGCGTCGAAGGGGTCGTTTGCGACCAGGCAGTTGGCGGCGGCCAGCGCCAGCCGGTCCATCGCACCGCTCGGCGTCAGGCCGTAGCGCTGAGCGCCGTAGCGGCCGCCATCCTGCACCGAACTCGCAGGCCCGATCGCCGATATGACGAGTTTGCTCATGAGGCCATCAATTCGGCGACGATCTCGCCGCGTTCGGCGGCGCGATCCTGTTCCGCAAAGGTTTTGGCATCGACCGCGCAAAACGTCACGCGGTCGCCGGGCTCGAGCAGGAAGATCGGATCTCGGTGCAGCTGGTAGGTCCGGACCGCGGTCTGTCCGAGCAGATGCCAGCCGCTCGGACCGGCGAGGCATTGCACCCCGGTCTGCACCCCGCCGATGGAAATCGTGCCGGCCGGCGTCAGCAGGCGAGGGTTCTGCCGTCGCGGCATCTGCAGCGAATCCGCAAGACCGCTGAGATAGGACCATCCCGGCGTAAATCCGATCATGGCGACGCGGTAATCGCCGGCGACATGCCGCGCCACGATATCGTCGGGCGTCGTCTTCAATGACCTGGCGACGTCCTCGAGATCGATGCCGTGCTGGCCGCCATACACCACGGGAATGCGCCAGCGCCTTGTGTTGACGACCGGCGGCACCGGCAGTTGCGCCAGCGCGGCGAGCCTTTCGCTCAGGGCGTCGAAGCCAATCAGCAGGGGATCGTAATGCACCAACAGGGATCGGTAAGTCGGCACCGTCTCGGTGACACCGGTTATCGGGGTCTGCGCCAGGGTGCGGTCAAGCGCCAATACCCGCTGGTTCGCCGCGTCGTCGATGTTGCGGCTGAATTCCACCGTGATGGCGCTGTCGCCACTCGGCAGAAGGCGGGGCTGGGAAAATGGGGCGGCCATGGCCTTTGCAAAACTCGTCGGCGGAACTCCAGCTGTAGCCTGTTTTGTGCCGGAGTGGAATTCCGCATGACAAAAATCGGCCAGCAAGTTCAATAAATTAATCGGAATCACGGCGATAAGGCGTGGTTATGGTCGCCGCCCGATGCCGCCGCTTCCATGGCAATGAGCGGCGCCACTTGACGCGATACCCGCGCCCCGCAAGATGCGCCCGCCGATCACATCCCCGTTTGGAGTTTCTTGTTGATGTCCCTCACCCCTGAAGCGATCGCCACCCTTTCGCACGTCTCCACCGCCACCATCACCACGGTCCTGCTCAAGAAGGGCCTGCGGAATGTGTGGCTGCGCGGCTCGCGCCCGTTGCGCCCGGGACAGAAGCGGCTGGTCGGACCGGCCTTCACCTTGCGCTTCGTGCCGGCGAGGGAGGATCTGGCGACGCCGGAATCCTGGTCCGCGCCGATCTCGACCCGGACCGCGATCGAAGCCATGCCCGAAGGCTGCATCGCCGTGGTCGACGCCATGGGCATCACCGACGCCGGCATTTTCGGCGATATCCTCTGCGCGAGGATGGTCAAGCGCGGGGTCACCGCGCTGGTCACCGATGGCGTGGTGCGTGATCTCGAAGGCGTGCTCGGCACCGGTCTGCCGGTGTGGTGCGACGGCTTTGCGGCGCCGCCTTCCGTCGCCGGACTGACCTTTGTCGGCTGGGGCGAGCCAATCGGTTGCGGCGGCGTTGCGATCTTCCCGGACGACGTCATCGTGGCCGATCAGGACGGCGCCGTGGTGATACCCAAGGCGTTTGTAGACCTTATTCTGGCCGAAGGTGCCGAGCAGGAGCGCATGGAGGCCTGGATCGTCGAGCAGGTCAATGGAGGCGCGGCGTTGCCCGGCCTCTATCCGATGAATGCCGAGACCAAGGCGCGCTACGCCGCCTCGAAAAAATAGCCTGGGGGTCGGAGGACACGTACCGGATGGTGCAAACGGGTTGCCGGGACAGCGCCTTCCCCACGGGCGATCTCGAACACCAAAAGAAGGAGGAATTCATGGATATTCATCTGGCCGGTTCACGGCCGACACGCCGGGCGCCCAAGGAGAATTTCACCGGCACGGTGCTGCAGGATCCGATCATTGCGGCCGAAGCCCCGGCGCGACTTGTGGTCAATCGGGTATCCTTCGAGCCCGGCGCGCGGACGGCCTGGCATTCGCATCCGCTTGGCCAGACGCTCTATGTCATTTCAGGCGTGGGCCGGGTTCAGACCAAGGGCGGGCCGGTGCGCGAAATCCGGCCCGGCGACGTGGTCTGGATTCCGCCGGGCGAAAAGCATTGGCACGGCGGCTCCCCGACCACTTCCATGACCCACATCGCGATGCAGGAATTGCTGAACGGCAGTCATGCAAGCTGGATGGAGCAGGTGACCGACGCGGAATATTCCGCTGCGGTAGGGCAATAGCGCAGAATTCGCGTCAAGTCGTTGCGTTCGTCGCGCCGTGCTGCGACGACTAGATCCGCTGTGCGGTCCACGTCCCCGAGCACAGCGCGCCCCGCCACGTGCCTGATCCCGAAGTGCCCGTGAGGTGACCGAACCCGACCGCGCGCTTGATGCCGCTGACCAGGGTCACGCTGATGGTGCCGGCCTCGGCGACCCGGCCCGACGCCGTCATCATCGCATTGGTCGAGGCCACCTGGCCGTTGTTGATCCCGATCGAGACGCTGGCGCCTCCGCCGCAGGCGCTGCTGGCGGAGGCAATCACGACATGCCATTCGCCGTCAAAGCTCGCGGCCGCGGCGGGTGTCGCGATTGACGCACCCGCGAGCAACAGCAGACGCGCGGCAATGACTGGCTTGCGAAAATATCCCATGACGTCCCCCTTGGTTGGATGCCGCAGGATGACGCAAGCGCGCACCGGACACTGTGATGGCTGTCACATCAGGGAGCCACCGGCATCAGGGCGATGCCGGTGGCGTCACGGCCGGCGCCAGCGAAACCCCGCCTGCACGGCCGGGCAAAACAGCGTAGAAGCATCGGATGATTCCATGGGTGCAAATCGATAGCGCGCGGGTGCCGGGCGCGGAGGTCGAGCTTCGGCTGATGCGGCGGGGCACCGAGTTTTCGATGAAACTCGGCCAGAATGAACTGATGAACAGCCGGCTCAGCGGCTCCGAGGAGGCGCTTGCCACGCTGGCCTGCAAGCGCATCGAAACCGTCGCGCATCCGCATCTGCTGATCGGCGGCCTCGGCATGGGATTCACGCTGCGGGCCGCGCTCGCGGTGCTTGGCACGGAGGCGCGGATCATGGTGGCCGAGCTCGTGCCGGCCGTGATCGCCTGGGCGCGCGGACCGATGGCGGAGCTGTTCGGGGCGAGCCTCGAGGACCCGCGCACCAGCCTTCGCGAGGCTGACGTCGTCGACGTGATCAGGTCTCATCCCGGGACATTCGACGCGATCCTGCTCGATGTCGACAACGGGCCGGAGGGCCTGATCCGCAAGGCCAACGATGCGCTCTACGATCTCAGGGGGCTTAAAGCCATCCGCCGCGCGCTGCGGCCGAACGGCGTGCTCGCGGTATGGTCGTCGGGGCCAAATCCGGCGTTTTCCAAACGGCTTGGCGCCGCCGGCTTCGACGTCAGGGAAGTCGCCATACGCGCCACCACCAAACGCAGCGGTGCGCACCATGTCATCTGGTTTGCGACCAGGCCCGCGGGCTGATGGCATCGGGCGCCAGGCTATTTCTGCAGCACCTTCTGCCAGATATCGCCGAGGATCGCCGGCTCGCGCGGCGGCAGATAGGTGAGGCCGGCCGCCTGGCCGAGGCTGGCCATGGTTCCCGCGGCCTGCATATCGGCGAGCGTCTTGTTGACGGCGTCGAGCAGCGCCGGGTCGCCGGCAAGGCCGACATAGCCACGATTGGCGCCGATCGGATAAAAATAGCCGGAGCCGGTGAGCCGGGTGTCCGGATGGGCGGCGCGGTAGGCGTCGAACCGGCGCAAATCGAGCAATGTTGCATCGAACTCGCCGCGCTCGAGCCCGCCGAGCAGATCGTCCCGGCCAGGCACCAGATGGGTGATGTCATCGATCAGCCGGCCGTCGCCAAAGGTCATCAGAATGGCGTCGGCGAGGGTGCCGCTTTCGATGCCGATGCGCAGCCCGGCGAGATCGCCGACCCCGGCAATCCGACGGCCTTGCGCCTTGGGACCGAGCACAATGGTCAGCGGCGAATACATGTAGGGTCGGCTCGGCGCGAGCACGCCGAGTGTCACGCGCCGCCGGTGATCGGGACCGGTGGCGCCCTCGAAATCGGGCAGCTTCGCGGTCTTGACGCCTGGCACGACCAGGGAATCCGTGGTCAGGGCATAGCCGCCGACCAGCGAGCAGCGGCCGTCCGAGAGCAGGGCATTGGTTTCGAGCGCCGGGCTGGAATCTTCATCGAGCTTGCTGCCGAACCACTGGATGTTCAATGGCCGGCCGAGTTGCGCCGCGACCGCTTGCGCCAGCGCGACGTCGAAGCCGCTGTCGGGCGCGCCCTTATGATGCAGCGACAGCGGCGGCAGATCCTCGTCGAGGCAGATTTTCAGCACATCGCCGGCGCCCGCCGCCGGCATTGCCGAGACCGCCATGAATCCGACCAGGGCGGCGAGCGGTTTCAGCCAGTCTTTCATAGTTTCCTCTGGCTCGAAATATAGGCCCAAAGATCCCCGATCTGATCGTCGTCCAGGAGGTCGCCCCACGGCGGCATCCTGCCGTTCTTGCCCGATTTCACCGTGGTCACGAAGCGCTGCCTGTCGTCGGGAAATTTCCGCAGGTCAGGCGTGACGGTGCCCGGGTTGACCATGTTGGGGCCATGGCAGTGCGAGCATCGCTCGGCAAAGATCGCCTTGCCCTGGTCGACCTGTGCCGGATCGGCGCCCGCACTTTGTTGGGCCGCGGCCGGGAGCGCCAGCGTTGCCACGGTTGCGATGACAGCGGCGGCGGCAAAGGCCGCCGCCGCCCGTCTCAAGGATTGCATGTACACGCGCCAGCCCCTTATTGGGGTTTTACCGCGAAGACCCACAACGAGCCGCCGGTCGGCACCTTGGCGAGGCGTTCATCGCCGGCGAACAGCGAATAGACGCCGCCCAGGCCGCTGTTGACGGCGACATACTGGACGCCGTCCTGCTGCCACGTCACGGGCTGGCCTTCGATGCCGGAGCCGGTCTGGAACTGCCACAGCTTCTTGCCACTCTCGGCGTCGAACGCCTCGAACTCGCCGGTGAGCTGGCCGGAGAAGACGACCCCGCCGGCGGTCGACAGCACGCCGGAGAAGCGCGGAATCGCGCTCGGCGCTTCCCATTTGGTCTTGCCGGTCATGGGATCGATGGCACTCAGGTGGCCACGCGGTGCGTCGCCTGCCGGCCAGTCCCACAGGTCGGTCAGGTCCATGCCGAGATACCATTCACCTGCCTTGTAGGTCGCCGGCTCCGTCTTGTAGTGGCCGCCGAAAGCAAGCGTGTTGGCATAGGCGAGGCCGGTTTGCGGATCGAACGACATCGGCTCCCAGTTCTTGCCGCCGAGAATCGACGGATAAACCACGACCTTCTTGCCCTCGCGGGCGTCCTTGGTGACGTCGGTCTCGATCGGCCGGCCTGTCTTCAGGTCGATGCCGGAAGCCCAGTTCACTTTCACGTAGGGATTGGCCGCGAGCAGTTTGCCGTTGGTCCGGTCGAGCACATAGAAGAAGCCGTTGCGGTTGGCATCCATCAGGACCTTGGTCGGCTTGCCCTCGACCTTGAGATCGGCAAGCACCATCTCGGCGACGGAATCATAGTCGAACGGATTGTTCGGCGAGAACTGATAGTGCCATTTGATCTTGCCGGTCTTCGGCTCCAGCGCCAGCACCGAGCAGGTGTAGAGATTGTCGCCGGGCCGCACCGCCGCGTTGAACGGGCCGGGGTTGCCGATACCCCAATAGACCGTGTTCAGGTCCGGGTCGTACGAGCCGGTGATCCAGGTCGATCCACCGCCCAGTTTCCAGGTGTCGCCCTTCCAGGTATCGCCGCCGGGCTCGTCCGGCGTGGGGATCGTGTAGGTGCGCCACAGATGCTTGCCGGTCTCCGGGTCCCAGCCGTCGATGAAGCCGCGGGTGCCGAATTCCGCCCCCGAGATGCCGGTCAAGACGACGCCGTCGGCGACCAGCGGCGCCACCGTCATCGAGTAGCCCTCCTTGATGTCGGCCGCCTTCTGACGCCACAGCTCCTTGCCCGTCTTGGCGTCGAGCGCGATCACATTGGCGTCGAGCGTGGTGCGGAACAGCTTGCCATCGAGGATCGCGGCACCGCGATTGATGATGCCGCAACAGACGATGCGCGGCGTCTCGGGCGGATATTCGACCTTGGTCTTCCAGATCTGCTTGCCGGTCTTGACGTCGACCGCCATCGTCGCGCTGTTGCTGGTGACGTAGATGACGCCCTGGTAGACCAGCGGCTGCAACTCTTCGCTCCGATCGTCGGCCAGACTGTAGTTCCAAACCGGAACGAGGTTTTTGGCGTTGTCCTTGTTGATCTGCGTGAGCGGGCTGTACCGCTGCAGATTGTAACCCATGCCGTAATTGAGGACGTTCGACGTATCGGTCGCACCCTTGACCAGTTGATCGGACGTCTGAGCACTCGCGCCGAACGGCGCGAGAATCGCAAGGCTAGCGGCCAGCGCGATACCCTTCATGCGTTCCCTCCCAATGAACTCCCTGTGCGCCTTTTTTCCGGCGCTGCATTGAACAATCTTCCCGAAACGCGAAGGCGTCAACACGAAAACAAAACCGGGAAGATATATCCGTCTCGACGCCAAATATTTCCCGGAGCGGGATATTAGGTCGTGGCATATTGGATATTGTGCAGCGCCAGAACTGCATTTTTTTTCGCCGGCGCATCGAGGACGCAGGTGGCAAGCAGCCCCCGGCTGAAGGGCGAAGCGCAGGCGAGGCTGCGGCCACGTCGCTCGACAGGCAGCGAACTTACTTAGTTCAACCGGCTCCAGGTCTGGCCGCCGCAGAACATGCCGCCGAATGCGCAGCCCTGGACGCGGAGCGTGTCCGAGCCCTTCAGCGCGATCGTGGAATCATAGGTGCTGCCGGTGTTAGGATCGAGAATCCGGCCGCTCCATTTGGAGTCCTTGCCGGGCTTCATGTTGATCAGCACCTGTTCGCCGTTCTGGTTCGATTTGGCGTCGACGGCATAGCCGCAGAGATTGGCGCCGCATTGCTCGATTCTGACCTTGCCTTCCTTCTCTTCCGTCAGCCACACGCCGAGCGGCGTCATGGATGACGCTGCGGTCACAGGCGAGGGAGCCGGTTGCTGCTGCACCGGCGCAGCGGGAGCGGTGGCAATGACGGCGGCGGGTGCCGGACCGGCGGCGGGCGTCGCGTCCTGCTGAACCTGCGGCGCAGGCGCGCCGGAAGCCGGCGGGGTCGAGGTCCGGGTGTCTGCGGGGGCCACGTTCGCCGTCGTGGTGGCAGACTCCGGCGCAGCGGTTGCTGGCGCAGCCGAAGGGTCGGTCGGCGCAGCAGCCGCGGCGGGCGCCTGGGGATCGACCTTGGCCTGCTGGGGAGCAGGTTTGTGCGAATGGTCGGCGTCCTCGTTGTGCGAGCGCCTGGCTCTTCGGCCGGTGTTGTCGTAGACCCCGGGAATCGAAATCGTTCCGCGATCGGGATCGATGCGAATGGTCCGCCCGCCATAGTCGAAGGTGTATTGGGCTTGCGCGGCCGAACTCGCCAGCAGCAAGGCGGCGATCGCCAAAAGCCTTGTCATCATGACCTCCCGAGCAGGTGAAAACTCAGTTCGGACCTTATGCTGCGGTGATTGACTGCAACGTGATCCACGTCACTTTCAAGCTATGAGTCGTCGTCAAGCGGCTTTGGTTCAAAACCCGCCGCCGGCATTGTAACGGAGGGCCGCGCCGCCGGTCAATTTGCGCTGAGCGCCGCGATTGACCCGGAAACTATTCAAACCAGGCGGCATAGATCTTCGCAAAACTGCCGTCCTCGCGGGCAATGTGCAGCCACTGGTCGACGAACCCCTTGAGTGCCGGATCGCGCTGCAGCCAGTAGGCCTTTTCGGCGAAATCGAACGGTCGATCCGGATGCACGGCGCAGAGCACGCCGGCATGAAGCTTCTGCTGGTATCGCGTCTCCGATGCGTCCGTCATCATCAGGTCGGCATTGCCGTTGGCGATCTCGTCGAAGATGGTGACATTGTCATCATAGGTCCTGATCTCGGCGCTCTTGATGTTGGCGCGGGCAAACCTCTCGTTGGTGCCGCCGGGATTGACGATGACCCGCGTGCCCGGCCTGTCGATGTCGGCGATGGTCTGGTACTTGTCCTTGTCGGCGCAGCGCGCGATCGGCGTCTTGCCTTCGCGCATCACGGGGGTGGAAAACATTCCCTTTTTCTGGCGGTCGAGCGTGATCGATACGCCACCCATCGCGATATCGAAATCGTCGGCCTCGAAATCCTTCATCAGCTGCGGCCATGCGGTCCGGACGTACGCGACCTTGACGCCGAGCGCCTTGCCGAGCGCTTCCGCCATGTCGACGTCAAAGCCGCGGAATTTCGAGGTCGCCCTGTCGAAATAGCTAAACGGCAAATAGTCGCCGGTCATGCCGACACGCAAGCTTCCGCGTTTGACGATATCGTCGAGCCGGGATGTTTGCTGGGCATGCGCCGAGGCCGCCATCAGGAAAAACGCAACCAGCGCCGCCGACATTCGCAACATATCGCATGTTCTCCGCGGATCAATTCAATGACAGCTTAGCGTGACGGCGCTCGGTATCAAACCGGCGCCGGCGCCGCCCGCCGGGGATCCAGATGGACCACTTCAACGATAGATCGTCGGTTGGGGTGCTGGTGCCGTGGCCGGTCGGCTCGACCACGCGGCGGCCCGTGCCAAGGCCGGGGTCGAACTCGTCAAAAAGGCCTTTTCCGGGACTGCTCGATCGGACGTCGCCGGAGCAAACCAGGCTACATCTCGCCGCCGTCCCCGCGGACAAAGTCGCTGACCGCGTCGCGTCCGGTCATCTCGCTTTTCAGCAGCTCAAATCGCCGCCGCGCCTCGCTCTCGCGATCGTCGACCAGCTTGATCGCGGCGTCCCTGGTCAGCGGTTCGCTGACCACCGGAATGGAGTTCTCGCCAATCGTCTCGTCGACATAATAATGGCCGTCATCGCCGCGGCGGACCGTCCATTTGAACCGGATCGCGGCCATCGGGCCGGGACCGGCCTTCGAGTAGCCGTCGGCTGTCATCGGCTCGGGGCTGGCCGGTCTGGCCTCGACCGGCTCGCGATGGGATTCCGGGTGATCAAGGATGCTGGCAATCGCCGCCAGCGCATGATCGGTGGGGTCGCTCTGACTCAAGATCTCAGCCTCCGGCTACGGCGACGTCAGCAGGCCGGTTCCGCTGCTGGCGCTGATCATCTTCCTGGCTTGGGAATGCGGCTGAGTTTTGTCGATTCACGCGCAAACTGGCGGCAATTTGTCCTTCCAGGGACGCTCGGTTTCCAGCTGTGCCGCCAGTCGGAGCAGCGTCGCCTCGTCGCCGAAGCGGGACGCGAACATCATGCCGAGCGGCAATCCGGCTGCGTTCCAGGCCAGCGGCACCGACATCGCGGGCTGGCCGGACATGTTGAACATGGCGGTTGCCGGCATATAGCGCCGCAGGATCGGCGCAATATGCGACAGGTCCTCCGACATCGAGTTGAGCTCGCCGATACGCAGCGGCGGCGAGCACAGCGTCGGGCACAGCAGCACGTCGCAGCCCTGCATGAAGGTCGCGAGGCCGCGCGATATCTGGAACGCGGCAAGCTGGGCGGCGACATAGTCGGTGGCGGTGGTTTTTTCCGCATTGTGCGCGCTCGCCAGCGTCAGGCGCTCGAAATCGCCGGTGGTCATCGCGCGGCCGAAACGCGCTTCGGCTTGTCGCACGCTGAGCGCGGTGTTGGCCGCCACAATGGTCGCCATCACGGCGGCCGGATCGGCGGCGAGTTCGGGGGCGCGCTGTTCGACATCATGGCCGAGCCCGGCCAGCATAGCGGCGATGTCCCGCACCGCGGCGGCGATTTCGGGATCGATGGCGTCGCCATAGGGCGAGCAATCGGTAAAGGCGATGCGCAACCGGCCGGGATCGCGGCCGACCTCCTCGGCAAACGGCCGCGCCGGCGGCGGCGCCACATAGGGGCTCGAGGCCTCGGGTCCGTGGACGGCGTCCAGCATCGCTGCGCTGTCGCGCACGCTGATGCTCAGGACATGGCCACAGGAAAATCCGCCCCAGCCTTCGCCGCGATCGGGTCCGAGCGGATTGCGCGCGCGGGTCGGCTTCAACCCGAAGACGCCGGATGCCGAGGCAGGAATCCGGATCGAACCGCCGCCGTCGCTGGCATGCGCGACAGGAACGATCCGCGCCGCCACCGCGGCGCCCGCGCCGCCGGAGGAGCCTCCGGACGAATGCGCCAGATTCCACGGATTCCGGGTCGGGCCGAACAGGCGGGACTCGGTGGTCGGCAACAGGCCGAATTCCGGACTGGCGGTCTTTCCGAAAATCGTGACCCCGCTATCGAGAAAACGCCGGGCCAGGGTGCCGCTGTGATCGGCGACATTGTCCCGATAGATGCTCGCGCCCGACGTGGTTCGCGTGCCCTGGAGGTTGTCGAGGTCCTTGAGCAGAAACGGCACGCCGGTGAAGGGGCCGTCGGGAAGCCCCCGGTCGATTTGCCGCCGGGCATAGTCCTCGTGCTTCACCACCACGGCGTTGATCAGCGGGTCGACCCTGGCGGTACGGGCGATCGCCTCGTCCAGCAACTCGCCGGCGCTGACCTGCTTTGTGCGGACCAGGTCGGCGAGACCGACCCCGTCATAGCTGCCATATTCCCTGAAGGCCATCTAAAACCCCGCTATGGTGCAATTAGAGGCAAATGCCGCACGCAACGCGATCAGCCGAGCACGTCCTGATCGAGCATGTCACTAAAGGCCTTTGTCCTGCTTTCAATGACATGAGTTTCACAACCAAACCCCGCCAAAGCGTGAACGACCGTAGAATATCGTCCCGATATGTAAAGCAGGATTCGAACCGATGAAGTCATCCGCATTGACTCAACGGGGCGACGGGGTCGCAGCTCACCGCCTCGGAAACGAACCTTTTGCTCGGTGACGCCGAGCAGCATGCGCGGTGCGACTTCTGCTCGCGGTCTTCGACCCGCGATCAGGGGCCTCAATGCGCCAATCCCTGACGGCGCGATTTTTCTGCCACTATTCTCCTTATGACTGTCAGCAGTCCGTCGGACTGGATTGTTGCTTACCGCATCGGAGAAGGTCATGCGATATTCGATACTCGCCGTTTGCAGCGCCGCCCTGAGCCTCGCGAACGTTGCGAGTGCTTCGGCCGACGGGGCGTGTGTGATTAGAGGAACCTTCAAAGTTCACAACGGGTCCACCCACACCCTTTCCACCTGCTCGCCGGGCTGGGCGCACTGCAGCTCGGGCCCAGGCGGTTACTGTTTCATGGAAGGAAACCGATCGCCGCGGGTCCTCAGCCGAAGCTGCACTCCCGTATCTCACTGCTGAATGCGAGCCCCTGGCATCGGCGGCCAGGGCTCTGGGCGCAGGATGCATCCGATCACAGCTACAAAACCCGGGTGCTCAGGGATTTCCAAGCAAATCTGTGCGCGCGCGGGGCCGATCGCCGCTTCGACCTCGCAGGGCGGGGCCGACTGCGGCAGGCACCTTTTTGCATTGCCAGTGGTTTCCGGGCATTCTTGGTGAATTACAAAACGTCCTGATTGATGACGTTCTGGCGTATCGGCTCGCCGTCCAGCGCGCTCAGGAGATTGCGCGCGGTCTGCTCGCTCATGCGGTCGACGGCTTCGCGCGTGACGCCGGCGACATGCGGGGCCATGATCACATTCGGAAGCTCGAACAGGGAATGGCCCGATGGCGGCGGTTCCTGCTCGAACACATCGAGCCCGGCGCCGGCCAGCTTGCCAGCCACCAGCGCGTCGTACAGTGCCCGTTCCTCGACTATGCCGCCGCGCGCGGTGTTGATCAGATAGGCCGTCGCCTTCATCCGCTGCAACCGCGCCGCATTGAACATGCCGACGGTTTCGGGCGTTTTCGGGCAGTGGATGCTGACAAAGTCGGCCCGCGGCAGCGCCGCGTCGAGCTCAGTGACCGGCTCGCAGCCGGCCGCCGAGATCTCGGCGGCGGACTTGTAGGGATCATAGACCAGGACGTCCATTTCCATGGCGAGGCAGCGCTTGGCGGTGCGCGTGCCGATGCGGCCGAAGCCGATGATCAGCACCGTCTTGCCGAACAGGTCGTAGGGCAGCAGGCCGAGCCGGGTATGCCATTTGCCGTCCTTGACCAGGCCATGCATCTCGGCCGCGCGCTTGGCCAGCGTCAGCATCATGAACAGCGCCTGTTCGGCGACGGAAGGCGAATTGGCGGTGCCCGCCACCATCAGCGGGATCTTGCGGCGGCTCAGGGCCGGAACATCGACGGCGTCGAATCCGACGCCGATCCGGGTCACCACCTTCATGTCCTTCGACGCCTCGAGTTCCGGCTCGCCGAACCGGGTGGCGCCGAGTGCGACGCCGTGCACCGGCGCCTGCTGCCTGAGCATGGCCTCGAAATCGCCTGCCGAAATCATGTTGGGGAATTCCACCACTTCGATGTCGTCCCGCCCCGTCAACAGCGCCCTGCCTTTTTGCGACATCGATTCGGTCACGAAAATCTTCTTCTTGTTGGTCGCCATTAAGTTTCCTTGCCGTTTCCCTTGCCCAGCCCCTTGGCTTTCTGCGGCGGTCAAATGACGGCGCCGGTGGCCTCGTTTAGCAGGTGCATATTGTTGAGGTCCACTGCCAATCGAAGCGGGCCGCCGTCGCGGGCGCCGGCATTGGGATTGACCCGGCCGCAGATCTGGGTGCCTTCCAGGGTGAAATAAACCAGCGTCTCCATGCCCATCGGCTCGGTGACGTCCAGCACGGCGTCGAACGGCTCGAGGCCCGGCTCCGGATGCCTTTTCGCTTCGCTGATATGCTCCGGCCGCAGCCCGACCAGCAGCTTCTGGTCGCGTGCGACACCCTGATATCTGGCCGCGCGCCGTTCCGGCAGCGCAAAGCCGATACGGTCGGTCAGCCGGATGTGCAGCCGGCCGGCGACCTCCTCGAGCCGGCAGGGCATGAAATTCATTGCCGGCGAGCCGATGAATCCGGCGACGAAGCGCGTCGCCGGATTGTGATAGAGATCATTGGGCGTTCCGATCTGCTCGATGCGGCCGTGATTCATCACCACGACCCGGTCGGCCAGCGTCATCGCCTCGACCTGGTCGTGGGTGACGTAGACCGTGGTGGTACGGACCTTCTGATGAACCTTCTTGATCTCGATCCGCATCTGGACCCGGAGCTTGGCGTCGAGGTTGGACAAGGGCTCGTCGAACAGGAAGACCTTGGGATTGCGCACGATGGCGCGGCCCATCGCGACGCGCTGGCGCTGGCCGCCCGACAATTGCTTCGGCTTGCGGTCGACCAGTTCGGCGATGTCCAGCATGCGCGCGGCCTCGTCGACCCGGGCCTTGATCTCCGCCTTCGGATAGTGCTTCAGGCGCAGCCCGAACGACATGTTCTCCGCCACCGTCATGTGCGGATACAGCGCGTAATTCTGGAATACCATGGCGATGTCGCGGTCCTTCGGCGGCACGTCGTTGACGACGTCGCCTCCGATCATGATGTCGCCGTCGGTGATGTCCTCGAGGCCCGCGATCATCCGCAGGGTGGTCGATTTTCCGCAGCCCGAGGGCCCCACCAGCACGACGAATTCGTGGTCGGCGATGTCGAGGTCGATGCCGCGCACCGCCTCGACCTCGTCGTAGCGCTTGACCACCCTGCGCAAGGTAACCTCAGCCATCGGCATCAACCCTTTGTCGCGCCGGCGGTCAGGCCGGCGATGTAGTAGTCCATCAGGAACGCGTAGATGATCAGCGGCGGTGCGGCGCCGAGCAGGGCGCCGGTCATGATCTGCCCCCAGTTGAACACGTCGCCCTTGATCAGGGTGGTGATGATGCCGACCGGCAGTACCTGCTGGTCGGTCGAGGTGGTAAACACCAGCGGATAGAGGAATTGCGCCCAGGAGACCGTGAAGGCGAAGATGGTGGCGGCGATCAGGCCGGGCAGCGCGACCGGAATGAAGATCCGGGTCAGCGTCTGCAGCCACGACGCGCCGTCGATGATCGCGGCCTCGTCGAGCTCCTTGGGGATCGAGGCGAAGTAGCCGATCATGATCCAGGTGCAGAACGGCACGGTCAGCGTCGGATAGACGATAAGGAGCACGTACCAGCGGTTGATCAGCTGGATGCCGGTCCATTCGTGGAACACCGCGAACATCTTGAACAGCGGCAGGAACAGCAGCGTGTCGGGGATCAGATAGGTCAGGAATACCCCGGTGGCGAGCGTCGCCGAGCCCCAGAACCGCATCCGCGACAGCGCGAAGGCGGCGGGCACGCTGATCAGCATGGTGATGGTCACGACAAAGACCGAAACCATCGCCGAGTTCAGGAAAAACCTCAAATACTGGTTCGAGGTCAGCAATTCCCAGTAATTGGCAAGGGTGGGGTGAAACACCCACCAGGGGTTGGTCGCCGCCGATATCTCGGCGCTGCTCTTCAGCGAGGTGATCAGCATGTAGAACGGCGGCACCAGCGAGAAGATCGCGAACAGGGTGAGGAAGAAATACGACCAGCGCAGCGCCCAGGCGCGGTCGCGGCTCATGCTGCCGTATTGGACCTTGCGGGTCGGAGCGGCCTTGTCGACTACCGCCGTGCTGGCCATCAGGCTTCGTTCCCGCGTTGGTTGATGTCGCGCAGGATGAAGATCGCCGCGATCGCCAGGATCGGGAACATGAACAGCGAGACACTGGCGCCGAGTGGGATGTCGCCGCCCTCGATGCCGAGGCGAAACGCCCAGGTCGCAAAAATGTGGGTGTGATCGAGCGGTCCGCCGGCGGTCAGGATCCTGACGATGTCGAAATTGGCGAAGGTGACGATGAGGGAAAACAGCGCGGTGATCGCGATGATGTTGCGCATCATCGGCAGCGTGACGTACCAGATGCGCTGCCACCAATTGGCCCCGTCGATCGCCGCGGCCTCGTAGAGCTGGTCGGGCACCGATTTCAACGAGGCCAGGTACATGATCATGAAGAACGGGGAGCCGTACCAGATATTGACCAGGATGACCGAGAACCGGGCCCAGGCCGCGTCGCCGGTCCACGGAATCGGACCGATGCCGAAAAAAGCCAGCGTGTAGTTGAAGGCGCTGTAGGACGGATCGAACAGCCACAGCCAGGCCAGCGTGCTCATTGCCGGAGGGATCACCCACGGCACCAGCAGCATGCCGCGCCATTTGCGCTGGCCCTTTGCGGGAATGTTGTGAACGAAATGCGCGACGATGAAGCCGATCAGCGCCTTGAAGAACACCGCCGAGATCGCAAAGATGCAGGACTGCTTGACCACCAGCCAGAACGTCTCGCGCCTGAACAGGAATTCGAAGTTTCCGAATCCGACGAAGCGCTGCATCGACTTGTTCAGGGTCGCAAGGTGAAGCGAATAGAAGGCGGGGTAGATCACCAGAATGGCGATCAGCAGGATCAGCGGCAGCGTCATCAGGAAGGCCGCGGTCGATTTCCGCTTCATCGCGGTTCGCAGGCTGGCGTGTTTTCGCGCGGCCTGCGCCCGGACAACGCGGTCTGGCGCCATTGCAACGTCGGCCATGAGGCATCTTCCTCGCTTGTTTAGTGAAAGCGCCGCGGTTCCGGCGCTCTCCCGCTTCCTTCAGCGGCAACCCGTCGTGTGGACACGCGAACAGCTTGACGCGGATGCACGCCGCACCGGCCGCGCCATCAACCCGCATGGCCGCGCGGCGATATCCTGCCTCAGCTGCGCATGAAGCCCTCAAGCTCGCCTTCGGCCCAGGCCAGCGTATTCTCCATGGCCTCACCCTGGTAGAAGCGCACGCACATCTTCGTCAGCGTCGCCTGCACATAGATCTGCTGGGCGATCTTCGGCGGCGCCGGCGACGCCGAGATCGAAAGCGTCTGGTGGTTGTAGGGATTTGGATAGTGGAACAGGGTTCCCTTCGGCGGGCCCTGTTCCGCCCAGATCTTTAAGGTGGTGAGCTTCTCGAAGGCCGGCAGGTCGTAGCCGCCGCTGGCATTGACGAGCTTTTCGACCGCCGCCGGTTGCGACAGATAGGTCAGCAGGCTCTTGGCCGCCTCCTTGTTCTTGGAGAAATTCCAGACGCTCCAGAAATAAGGCAGGAACGGTGCAAAGCGGCCCTTCGGACCGATCGGGAAGCCGTGGGTCCACAGCTGCTCGGCGATGTCGGGCGCGTCGCGCTTGGCGACGGCCCAGGCGCTCGGCGGATTCATGATCATCGCGCCCTTGCCGGAGACCAGCCACCGGTTGTTCGAGGCATCGTCCCAGGCCGGCGCATCGGGCGGCAGGAAGGCCATCAGCTTCTTGTAGTATTCGAGCACCTGCCGCACATTGTCGTTCTTGACGGTGACGTTGCCCTTGGCGTCGACGACCTCGGCGCCAAAGGCCAGGAAGAACGCGCCGACGGTATCGACGGAGTCGCTGGTCTCGCCGAGGCCGATGCCGAACGGGAAGCCAGCCTTGTGGCAGGCCTCGGCCGCCTTGAGGAAGGTGTCGGTGGTCCAGCGGTCAGCCTTGGGCGGGCTGCCGGCCGGATACATCTCCTGGACGTCGATGCCGGCGAACTTCTTCATCAGATCGATGCGGGAGCAGGGCCCCTTGATCTGGCTGCCGATGCAGGTGGGCACGCCCAGCCATTTGTCGCCGGCCTTGCCGAGATATTCCACGGTGCCGTTGACGGCGCCGTTTTGCCTGATCAGCGGTTCGACCACGTCGTTCATCGGCTCGAGCAGATCGGCCTGGGCATGCGGCCACCAGGTCGCCATCGCCAGAACGTCGTGGCCGGACTGGGCCTGCGCCTCGGCGGCGATCGTGATCTCGTTCTTCCTGCCCTGGCTGGTGATATAGTCGATCGAAACCTCGACCTTTTCCTTTGCGGCCCACGCATTGATCAGGTCGGTACAGGTGTTGTTGGCGTCGGGCACCCAGTGATCCCAGAAGCCCAGACTGAGCTTGCCGGCGGCGTGAGCCGTTCGCACGAAGGGGGCGGATAGCAGCGCCGCGGATGACAGCGCGGTGGCCGCGATGAAATGGCGTCGAGACAGTTTCTTCCGTGACATGGCGTTCCCTCCCTGGTGAGCCAATCGTCGTCAGACAGAAATCTCGTCTTGTTGTTTTTGCTTTTGCTTTTTGTTTTTGTTGTTGTGGTTTCTTCTTTCCGCCCGGCAGGCCCGAAACGGCGCTGCGGGGCGCTGCGGAGATTTCGTTGGGACGATCAGAGCAGAATTGCCGACGTCTGTCGAGAAATCCGGTGTGTGCGGTTCTAAAACTAACGTCGTGCGCACTCGGTCGCAGGGAAAATTCTGGCGGCGGCCTAAGCGGCTTACTGCGCTGCACCCACGATACCGTCTCCGGAACGCCGCCGCCGGAGGTTTTCGTACAGCCATAATGGCTTCATGGCCGCCGATCGCGACGCCGCAGGGAACCGGCGCGGCGGTGGACTAGCCGGTTGGGAAAACGCTAGTGTCGTCGCACGGCGATGCGGCTTTGCCGCTGGTCGCGGCGGTGTGAAATCGAGATGGAGACGACGGCATGACCAACCCGATATCGACGGCGCTGGCGCGGGCCGGATTGCGCCTGGCGCTTGGCGCGGTCGTGGTGATGCTGCTCGGCGCCCCGTCGGCGGTGGAAGCGCAAGGGCTGGTGCAAGGCGTGCAGCAGGGCGCGCAAGCCGGCAACAAGGCGGCCGGACCGGTCGGAGGCGTGCTCGGAGGCGCGATCGGCGGTGTCGTCGGGGTGTTTACCGGGGTGCTGGGTGTCGGGAAGAACGAGCAGGCGCCCGCCGCCAATGGCGGCAGGCAATCCGGTTCCACAAAAGCCGCCAAGGCCGCCAGGGCCGGCAAGGAAGCCAGGCAGGCGGTGCTCACCCAGGAAGGCGAGCCGCAATTGACCGCCGAGCAGATCGTGGCCAACAGCGACGCCAACATCGACCGGATCAAGGCCGAATTGAAACTCACGCCTGAGCAGGAAAAGAACTGGGCGGCGTTCAACAGCGCGATGCATTATCTCGGCCATAACGGTGCCGACCGCCTCAACCTCCGAATCGCCCGCGCCAAGCGTGACCCGCCCGACGACATCATCGAGCAGATGCGCAACGAAGCGCAGTTTCTCGACGATCGCGCGGTGGATCAGCGCAACGTCGCCGACGCCGCCGAGCCGCTGTTCGGCAGTCTCGATGACAAGCAGAAGGCGATCTTCATCGAGGAGATGGTGCGCCTGAGCCACGAGCGGGGGCTCGACTAGATCGGCGTTTCCGAAGTTCGGACCGCTTTGGTCGGTAGCAACCATCAACCACAATTGTCGTTCCGGGGCGCTTATACGCGGAGCGCGGCACGAGCGAGCCCGGAATCCATAACCACCGCAGAGCCTATGGATTCCGGGCCTGCGCTCCGCCCGGTTATCGCCGGCAGAGCCCATCCCGGATGACAAACATGGAATCGCTCCACTCGTTCAGTGATTCCGAAGTTCGGATCATATCAGGCGGTGACGGGTTGCCGTGCCAGACTCCGTCCGGCGCCGTCGTCCGATTCCGCCGCTCGGGCTTGGCCGCGACCAGCAAGCGAGGCCCGAGCGGAACCATGCCGCTTCAGGTTTTGGGGAAATTCAGTTCCACGCCGACCCCATCGGGGTCGTAGAGGAAGAATTGCGTGTCGCCGGTCCGCGGCACGATGCTCTCGCGGAATTTCACGTTTTTCGATTGCAGCCGCTGGCGCACGCCTTCGACATCGGTGGCGGCAAAGGCAATATGGTCGAGCCTGCCGGTGTCCTCGTACTTCTTCTCGGTGCCACGCACCACGATGCCTTCTCGGGGCTTGCGGGTGCCCATCAGATGCACCGTGGCGACGCCGCCGGAATAAAGCCAGTAGCCCGGAAAGTCGAGCGGCGGACGATCGCCGTTCTCCAGCCCCAGCACGTCGCAATAAAACTCCCTGGTGCGTTCCAGATCCGAGGGTTCGATGGTGTAGTGTTGCAGTCCGCCGAGCGGCATGGGGTTCTCCTTGAGACGAAGGTCCTGTCGGTGTCGGCGCCCATCGTTGCGGCCCCGACGGTTTCAAAATCACCGAGACGAGTTCGTGGACAGATCAGGCGGTGACGGCCAGCTCCCTGTCGATCTGCTCGATCGATTTTCCCCGGGTTTCCAGCCCGAAGAAATAATACACCACCCCGGTCATCAAAAACCAGCAGCCGAGATAGATGAAAGCCAGCGGTATCTCCGGCAGCGGCACGTCCGGCTTGAGGTAGTTGCCGGAGCCGACGATCAGGGCAAGGCCCACCGGGCCGATGATCTTGCCGATGCCCCCGAAACCGTAGGCCGAGCCCATGCCCGAGGTCCGCAGGTGCGACGGCCAGACTTCCGCCGCGTAGGGTCCGACGATGGCAAAGCCGCCATCGGCGAAGAAATAGGTCACCGCCAGCAGCAGCCAGAACGCCGACACGCCGAATATCGTCGTGTCGTAATTGGAGCCGGCCACGATGGTCAGGATGCCCGCGCCAAAGCCGAGCAGGCCGCCGGCGTTGCGCCGTCCCATCAGTTCGGAGAAAAAGGCGAAGGAGAGCCGGCCGACGAAGCCGAACACCGTGAGCAGGATCATCATCTTGGCGGCTTCCTGCGGCGTCACCTTGAGCAGCAGCACGAACAGCGACGGCACCCAGAGCGTGATGCCATAAACGCCGGTCTGCGCGCCGGCGTTGCCGAGCCAGGACACCAAAAGGCTGCGCGGATATTTGAAGAGATCGAGCCAATTGGCCTTGATGATCGGGCCGGCGTCGGCGGCTGTCGGCAGCGGCAGCGCCGATGGCTCCATCTCCAGCGCCCAGGCCAGCAACTCCCGCGCTTCCTGGTAGCGGCCCTGGCGGCACAGCCAGCGCGGCAATTCCGGTACCCAGAGCCGCACCAGCAGAACCATCAGCGCCGGCAGCACGCCGATCGCGAACAACAACCGCCAGTCGCCGCTGCCTACCGAGGCGCCGAGTACGGCGCCAAGCCCGGTGCCCAGCGGAATCACGCAGGTAACGATGCCGCCGACCCAGCCGCGCTTGGAGGAGGGCATGAATTCCTGCACCAGCGGCAGGTCCACGCAATACAGTCCGCCGACGCCGAGGCCGACGAAAAACCGCATGATCGCCAGATAGATCCAGTTATTGTCCGGCGTGAAGTACAACAGGCCGGTGGCGATCGAGAAGTTCAGCACGGTGCCGATAAAGACCTTGCGGCGGCCGATGCGGTCGGCCAACCAGCCCCATGCAAAGGCGCCCAGGATGGCGCCGACCCCGGAGCTCATCAGCACCACGGCGGATTGGCCGAAGGTGAGCTTCCAGGGCCCGATCAGGAAAGCGAGCACGAAGCCGATCAGGAAATAGTCGAAAAATTCCAGTGCATCGCCGATGATGGCCGCGGCGAGTATCTTGACCTGGTTGCCGGTCAAACTCGTCCGCCGATCGAGTATCTCGAACATTGGCGTTTCCCCCTCGGCGCCTGTTCGTTTTGAGCGGGCGTCGCGCCTACGCACCGCCGATGCGAACCAAGCTATCCTGTCGAAGCCGCAAACGGAAGCCCGTCGGATTGAGCGCCTTCCGCGCATGGCAAACCGCCGCTGCGGGTTCCGCCTGGCCCGCCGGAAACGGCACCACCGCCGTGCGCGGCGGCGGAACCGCAGGTGCGCGACCGCTTATGCGGCGTGGACAGCGATACAGCTTTATTTTTTTGTGGATTTGTCGCTATCCTCGCCGCACAGGGCAGGGCGGAAATCGATGGAAGAACAGCGAAGGCATCCGCGCACGGAAATCAACCAGCCGGCCTACATATCGTCGGGCGGTTCGGTGATGAGCTGCGTGGTCCGGAACATCTCTGCCGAGGGCGCCGCCATCGATATCGAGAACCCGGCCTTCGTGCCCGCACGCTTTCGCCTGGTTATGGCGCACGATTCCTCGGTTCACGAGTGCCACGTTGCCTGGATCCAGCAAAAGCGGATCGGCGTGACCTTTGCCGCAAGCTTGCCGGGCGATGATCCCGGCGCCGAGAAATGAGCGTTGGCGCAGCCGGCGCGCGACCGGATCGCGTCGGGGGTCGCGTTCTCGACATAAAGCCGGAGCAGGCTTCCCCGGCGCCCCACCTCGCGTTCGCGCTCGCCGGTAATCCACCGGCTCGCCAACCGGGTTCCGCCTGGGCGTCCGAGCCTGATTTCAGAGACCATCATGCCGACAGCGAAGCTCCGTGCGTCTACGATTCTGGGCGCCTTCGAGGAGGCGCGGTCCGAGCTTATCGGCAGGGCGGTGGTGCTGACCGACGGCAAGGCGGGGACGGTGAACAATGTCTGGCTTGACGAATTGCACGGGCTGCGAATCTCGATCGAGGGCCATGATGGCAAGTGGCCGATCTCAACCATCAAATTCGCGCAAAGCGGCTCCGATGAACCCCGCTGATGTCGGCCGGCTGGCTGACGACGTGCGGCCGCCGGATTGAGCGTCGCCGGACTGGCGGCTGCCGGGCAGCCCGGGACGAGGCGGTTATTTCCTCAGCAGCGGCTTGATCCTGGCTTCCAGTTCCTCGAACGACATCGCGCCTTTGAGCATCTTGCCGTTGATGAAGAACGTCGGCGTGGCATCGACCTTCAAGACTTCGTGGGCGAATCGCTGGTCGGCGGCGACCCTGTCGAGCAGCCCTTGATCCTTGAGGCAGCCCTCGATCGCCTGATCGCTCATGCCGGACTGTTTGCCGACCAGGTCAAGCGTCGGCTTGGTCTCCGCCACCAGCTGATCCTGTTGCTTGAACAGCGTCTCGATGACCCCGAAAAATTTTGTTGCATCGCCGTTGGCGGCGCAACGCGCCAGCATCGCGGTGGCCGCGGCCTTGACGTCGAGCGGGTATTCGCGAAACACGAAACGCACCTTGCCGGTATCGATATATTTCGATCGCAGCATCGGAAACACGTTCTGTTCGAAGGCCGCGCAATGCGGACAGCTCATCGAGGCGTATTCGGCGATGGTCACCGGGGCCTTGGCGGATCCGACCGCCATGTCGGGCAGCGACACCGGCCTGGCCACCAGCGCTGCCGTCGCATCCTGCGCCGCGGCGGCGCCGACCAGATGCGGGGGAACGAAAGCCATCAGCGCGGCGAGCCCGGCCAGCGACAGCGCGACTGCGAAAGCGTGGCGGGTGGCGATCAAGGGCCGGCTCCAACCTCGGCGCTGCGGCACGCCCCGACGAAGGTTGGCTAGCTCGAAATGCCAATTCTGGCAATGGCCGGCCGCATCGTGGGCCGGCGGCAAAGCGCCTGTGCACGGCTATCTGGCCTGGTCGCCTTGCGGCTGATCGGTCTTGGACGGGGCGGTGTTGGGCTGACCGGTTTTGGGCCTGGCCGATTCCTTGGCGCGGGCGGCCATCCAGGCATCGTATTCGGGAGTGCCGCGTCGCGGCGGTACGCCGGCCGGCTCACCGCCCATCCATTGCGGCATGTCGGCCATCCGCTCGCCCGGGGTTCGCCCGCCGGCACAGGCCGACAGGCCGACGCAGGCAAGGCTTAGCAAGGCCCATCTGAGCCAGGTCGGAGAATCGTTCATCTCGGGGGGATGCCACCCGATTGTGGCAATCGCGAACCGCAATCGTGGCTGGGCTGCGATGACGGCGGCGGAACAACGGGGGCAGGGGCGGCCTCTCCGGCATCGGGCTTGCGTAGGGCAGCGTTCAGCCTGGCGATGCCGTGGGGGCCACGGCCGAATCCGCCCGCCACTCCATCCCTACATAGAACGGGACCTCTTCGATCGGCACGAAGCCGAGCCGCAGATAAAGTCGCATTGAAGGATCGTTGCTCGAGGCGACCTTCAGCCGCACCGGCAGTCCGTCCCGCGCCGCCTCATCCATCAAGGCGCGCATGATCGCGGTGCCGAAGCCGCGGTTGCGCATCGCCGGCACCACCGCCTGGTCGACGATATGGATCTCGGTACCGGGGCGATCGACCACGATGCGCCCGATCGGCGCGCCATCGAGCTCGATGATGTCGAAGCGCGCCTGCGGAAAGCTGGCGCGATAGCTCATGGTCTGGGCCTGGAACTGGAACCGCATCAGCTGGTCGAACGCCTCCGGTCCGAGCTGCTGCTGCAGCAGGGCAAATTCCGCCGGGCGCGAATCGCAGAACAGGCGATGGCGGAACGGCTGGTCCTCGTCGCGCTCCGGCCGCAGCCGCAAGCTGCCGAGCGGCTGGGAAATCTCCAAAATATGCTCCAACGCATCCCCCTGTTTATTGGTGCCGTCAGAACTTTACCATGCCCCGATGTGGCCGCTGAATCTTTACGTGCTATACGATAATATGAAACCCGCGCGAGCAGGAACGAGGAAAATCTGATATGGCCGAACAACTCACGCCCGAGCATTTTCGCCCCCATCTCGACAAGCTGTTTCGCGTACAAGGCGGCCGCCATACCCTGAGGCTGACCGAGGTGGACGCCCGCCCGCTGTCGGAAGCCGAGCGCAAGGTCGCGCCCCGCCAGCCCTTCAACGTGATCTTCCGGGGACCGCCAGGCGACGTGCTGCGCGAGGGCCCGTACATTCTGGAGGTCGAGGGCGGTCCGGGCTTCCAGCTCTACGTCATGCCCATCCACACCCCGGCGCAGGACCGGCAGGACTATCAGGCGGTCTTCAATTGACCGATCGGACCATCGCGGGCGGAACCAAGGCCGGGGTCCGGCAACGGCGCGCGGTCAGCCCGGCGCAGGCGTTCGAGCTGGCGGTGGCGCGCCACCGCGCCGGGCGGCTGGATGAGGCCGAGCAGCTCTATCGCGCCGTCCTCAAGCTCAAGCCGGATCATTTCGGCGCGCTGCATTATCTCGGGCTCGCCTGCACCCAGGCCGGCAAATTCGACGAGGCCTTGACGCTGCTGCAGCAGGCGGTGGCGCTTGACGAGAATTCCGCCGAGGCACGCACCAATCTCGGCATCGCGCTGGTCGCCAAACAGCGGCCTGAAGAGGCCATGGCGCAATACCAAAAAGCCATTGTGCTGCAGCCCGACCATGCCGAGGCCCGCAACAATCTCGGCATCGTGCTGCAGGGCCTCAAGCGCCATGAGGAAGCCGCGGCGCAGTTTGAAGGGGCGCTGGCGCTCAAGCCGGACAATGCGTACGTGCACAACAATTTGGGCACTGCGCTCGCGGCGCTCGGCCGCCACAACGAGGCGATCGCGGCCTACCAAAAGGCCATCGCGCTCGAGCCGCGCTTTGCCGAGCCCATCAACAATCTCGGCATGGCGCTCGCCGCGCTGGATCGCGATGACGAGGCCATAGCGCATTACGAGCAGGCGATCGCACTGAAGCCGGATTACGCGGAAGCCCACGGCAACCTCGGCGCCGTATTGAACAAGCTCAACCGCGGCCAGGACGCGATCGCGTATTTCGAGCGCGCCCTGGCAATCGATCCCGACCGCATCGAAGCGCACAATGACATCGGCAATGCGCTGGCGGCGCTGCAGCGCTACGAAGAGGCGGTCGAACGCTATCGCCGCGCGCTCGCGATCAAGCCCGCCTTCGCCGCCGCTCATGGCAATATCGGCAATGCCCTGGTCAAGCTTGATCGCCACGACGAGGCCATCCGACATTTCGAGGCGGCGCTCGGGCTCGATCCGGAAGCGCTGGAAACCCAGGTCAGCCTCGCCGGCGCTTTGTCGTTTGTTGACCGCCATGACGAGGCCGTCGAACACTTTCGCGCCGTGCTGGCGAAGCGCCCCGACAGCGCCGAGACCCATGCGCAACTGGGCAACGCACTCGAAGCCGCAGGCCGTTCCGAGGAAGCCGTTGCCTGTCAGCGACAGGCGCTGGCGATCAGACCGGAATTCGCGCGAGCCCATAACGCGCTTGGATTTTCTCTGATCTCGCTCGGCCGCCTTGCCGAGGCGCGCCAAGCCATCGAACGGGCGATCGAGCTCGCGCCGACGGTAGGGCACTTTTACCGCACCCTGACCATGGCCAAACGGTTCACCGCGGGCGACCCGCGGCTGACGGCGATGGAGCAATTGGCGTGCGATCCTTCGGCTTCGCTCGACGACGAGGCGCGGATGGACCTGAACTTCGCCCTCGGCAAGGCCTATGCCGACCTCGGCCGGCAGGCTGATGCGCTGCGCCATCTGATCGAGGCCAATGCCGTCAAACGCAAAAAAATCAAGTATGACGAACCTGCCGCCCTGACGCAGTTTGAGCGTATCAAAGAGACGATGACGCGCCAATTGATCGAGTGCAAATCCGGTCACGGCGCCGCCTCGGATCTGCCGGTGTTCATCCTCGGCATGCCGCGCTCCGGGTCGACCTTGATCGAGCAGATCCTGGCGAGCCATCCCGCCGTGTTCGGCGCCGGTGAGCTATCACACTTCAGTGAGGCGGTGGCCGGCGTCTGCGGCGGCAAGGCGAGGGCCGCGGCGCCGTTCACCGAGGTCGTCCCCGACATGCCAGCCGAGCGGTTGGGCGAACTGGGGCGGAACTATCTGGACAGCGTGCGCAACCTCGCGCCTGAGGCGCGGCGCATTACCGACAAGATGCCTGCCAACTTCCGTTGGGCCGGCCTGATCCATTTGGCGCTGCCGGGCGCGCGCCTCATCCACTCGCGTCGCGACCCCATAGATACCTGCCTATCCTGCTTCGAACGCGAGTTTGCCAAGAACAATCAGAATTTTACCTACGATCTTGCCGAGCTGGGCCGCTACTATCGCGCCTACGATGATCTGATGGCGCATTGGCACGACGCGCTGCCCCCAGGCGCCATACTGGACGTGCAATATGAAGAGCTGGTCGCCGACTTCGAGCCGCAGGCGCGGCGCATCGTGGCGTTCTGCGGCTTGGAATGGGACGAGCGATGCCTGGCCTTCCACCGCACCGAGCGTCCAATTCAAACCGCAAGTGCGGCGCAGGTGCGCGAGCCGCTCTATCGCAGCTCAGTCGGCCGCTGGCACTCCATCAAACACCTGCTGCGGCCGTTGCTCGACGGGCTTGCAATGCAGCCGTGAAATCCGCCTCACGCTAACTCCGCGACGGGAAAATTCCCTGCAGGGCGATGCAGATATTAAGCACCAGATAGGGCTGCTGGTTCGGGTGCGACCCGTTGCCGCCGTTCATGCCGATCGTGGACGGAGCCAGCTGTGTAGTCGGCGCTCCCGTACCGTAGATGTACACCGCCGGCTTGTTGGTGGCTTGCGCCTGAGCTTGGGCAAGATAAGGGCTGCCGTTCGGAAGTTGCTCCGTCGCCGTAGCCGCCGTTGCCGCCATCAAATGGTTGTGCGACGCCATTTCCGGGAGCGTCAAGGTGTGATTGGTCTCGCCGCCCAGCTCGCCGATAGTAAGGCCACCGCCCATGTGTGTCGGCACGCGCCCCTGCAGGTTCGGCAGCGCGAAATTGACGCGGCCATCTCCGCCATATTTGGTGCCGATCAGCGAGAACAGCGCCTGGTTCTGGTTGATCGGCAGCAACTGACCGTTACAAGTCGCCCAGTTTTTTGGCGCGAAGTTGAAGGACATGATCCTGATCTCGGACAAATACGGGCTGGACATGGTCCTCTCCTCGGCTTGAGCTTATTGGGTTTGGCGCGCCTGGATGGTTCAACCGCGCGGCGGAAAGATGCCCTGCATGGCGATGCAGAAATTCAGCGTCAGATAGGGCATCATGTTGTTGTGCGGTGCGCTGCTGCCGGAGACGGCAATGGCGTTGGGGTTGAGCCTGGTATTGCCCGGCGCCGTCGCTGTGTAGGTGAAGATCGATCCGCTGCTGCCCTGGGCGTTGAAGTTCGCCTTCTCGTAAACGTTGCCGCCGGCACTGGCCGTCGTGGCATCTGCGGCGGCCTTGACCATGAAGTCATGAGAGTGGATGGGGAGTTCCTGGCCAGTCAGCGTGACGTTCGTGCTGCCGCCGCTCTCGCCGATCGAATATTCCGAGAGCCCCGGGCCCTGGCCGGCGTCGATCGCGCAGCAGCCCTGCAGGTTGGGCAGCTGGAAAGTGCTTCTGCCGTCGCCGCCATAAAAGGTGCCGATCAGCGAGAACAGCGCCGTGAACTGGCTGACCGGAAGTAATTGGCCGTTGCAGAACGCCCACTGGATCGGCGCGAAATCGAACGGAAAAATGCGGATTTCCGCGAGGAACTGGTCAGACATTTCTTGCTCCCGAATCGAAGTGAACCCGTCCAAGCCGACAACGGCGGCCGCTCTAGCCAACCGACGGATAGATGCCGAACAGCGAGATGATGTAGTTAACGGCGACGAAGGGCTGCAGGTTGTTGTGCGGCAGGCTGCCGCCAGCATTTTGGACCGTGGCCGGATTGATCTTGAAGGCCGCCGGTGGCGCGCCGTAGACCAGGACGCCGGCCTGGGTCGGCGACGTGGCGTTGGCCGGGTAGGCGTTCAACGGCGATAGCTGCTGCCCGCTGGCTGTGGCGTTCACCATATGATTGTGCTGCGGTATCTGCCCGATGGTCAGTGTGACGCTCTCGACGCCGGCGATCTGGCCGATCACATAGGTACCGCCGATGTTGCTGGTCCCCATATGCACCGGTACCCGGCTTTGCAGGTTGGGCAGCTTGAAGGTCTGCTGCCCGTCGCCGCCATAGGTGGTGCCGATCAAATTAAAGAGTGCATCGTAGCTCGAGATGGCGAGCGTTGCGCCGTTGCACAACGCCCAATTGTACGGGGCGAAATTTCCGGCAAACAAACGAATTTCGCCGACATACGGCTGGCCCATGACGCATCCCCCTCTAGACAGCCCCAACCCAACGCTGCGCCGCAGAATTCGCAAGCCCGCAAGACGCGAAACACGCAGGCAACCTCAGCGATCAACTGCCACGTTTACATCCACGCTACCGCGCTGGGCCTCACCGCGCAACCTAAAAGAACAGTTTGAAGCTTGGGTGACGTCGTGGGTGAGAGGAGGCGTTGTGGGTAACCTCGTCAAAACGAGGCTTTCAGTTTTATCATCGTCATGGCCGGGCATGGCCACCCGAAGGACGGCATCGCCTGCGCTCGCCTATGAACGACGCTCGTGTCCCGGAGGCGATGCAGCGTTATTCGCGGTGCGCCGCAGATCCGGCAACCCATCCTGCAGCGTGCACATGGAGCCTGGATCAGCAGCGCAGCACGCCGCAAGGGCGGTGCTCTACGCAGCATCCGGGCGAACGCGTATCGTAGCCTCGATGCAGCCAACGGAGTTGCGCGCATGCAGGTCCGGTTGGCGTGACCGGTTGGCTGAATCCGGGGTACGGACGAGAAACCCGCACGCGGTTGTCTCCCTGGAGTGGAGTTGCTGCGACACATTGGACACGGCAGGAGCGAAGCCTGCATCCCGGAAGCCTGGCTTGAACGCGGGTCCGGCTTTGGCAACTTGCTGATAAAAGTCGGTGGTTCCCGAATGGAACGGCGATCATGCCACGCAGGCGATGCTTGCTGGAATTAACCACACTTTAACTGTAACTTGTTTTCCCGCCGCTGCATGCTAGTTTGAGACGTGGTGGCGCCAATTTGCAGCTTTTCCGTGCGAGCCGCCCGAAAAATTCATCGCGCAGGGGGGCGTGGGAGCTCACTGCCGGGTTCGCGGAGGCGTATGGCCGTGGTCGCTCCTGAATCTCACAAAGCCAAGCAGAAGAAACAGAAACCCCGCCGCAGTCGACGCCTCGGCTTCATGCAGCTCGAGCCCCGCATCATGTACGACGGCGCGGCGGGGCATACCGCGGCAGCAGCGTTTCATCATCATCATGAGGCCGACGCTGCCCAAGGCGGGCCGCCTGGGGGGGTAGGGGCCGTGACGCCCAGCGGCGGCGACGGTCACTGGCATCCATACGCCGCGCCCAATAACGGTGCCGCGACCAGTACGACGGTCACGGCTGGCAACGACGTGCATGGCGCGCCCGCGCTGGCGGTGGGCACGCCGAACGCGGCCTATACCGGCACCGGGCCGGCGGTGACGCTGGATAGCGGCCTGACGGTGAGCGCCCCCAATGGCAGTCATCTGACCGGAGCCACGGTGGCGATCACGAGCGGACTGCAGTCCAGCGACGTGCTGAGCTTCAACAACGGCACTGACACTGAGACCTTCAGCGACGGCTCGACCATCACCGCGACCTTCAACAACGGCGTCCTGACCTTGAGCGGCAAGGCAAGCGCGATCGACTACCAGACCGCGCTCCAGCAGGTGCAGTTCACTTCCAGCGCGAGCAATGGCGATCCCACCGCCGGCGGCACAGACACCAGCCGCGGCATCACCTGGCAGGTGAACCACGGGGGCTGGGCGAGCGCTGCCGCCACCTCGACTCTGGCGGTGGCCGAACCGCTGCCGACCATCTACACCGCGGTGAACAATCCGACCGAGATCGTGTTCATCGATCAGCAGGCGCCCGACTGGCAGCTGCTGGCCGGCGGTGTGAGTCCCGGCATCGAAGTCGTCGTGCTCAATCCCAACACCGATGGCGTCGATCAGATCGCCAACTTCCTCGCCGCGCACCCTGATCCCAATCTGACCACCGTCGACATCGTCGCGCATGGCTCGGACGGCATGCTGTTCCTCGGCAATGCCGTGCTCGACAATACCACGGTCGGCCAATATGCCGCGCAGCTCGCCCAGATCGGCACGGCGGTTCAGCCGGGTGGCGATCTCCGGCTCTACGGCTGCGATGTGGTGGCCGATCCGAGCGGTCTGATCTTTCTCGACCAGATCACGCAAGGGACCGGCCTCAATGTCGCCGCCTCGACCGGGCCGGTCGGCAGCGCCGCCGAGGGTGGCACCTGGACGCTCGACGCCAGCTCGGGCCCGATCATGGCGAGCTCGCCGTTCACCGCCGCGACCATGTCGCAATACCCCGACGTGCTCAACGCCGACATCTTTTCCGTCATCAGCGGCGGCTCGGCCGACGGCATCGTCTATGGCACCGATAACAACGGCAACGCCCCTGGGGCTGCAACCAGCCCCACCGACGCCTATTCCGGCAATAGCACGGATAATTCGACACTGCAGGAGGGCTTCGTCGGCCAGGTTCAACTCGATACCCAGGCCGGCCTGTATTTCGTTTTGCTGGAAACCCAGGGCGGCAACGGCAGCCAGATTATCGAAGGTTCGCTGTCGCAGCTCCTGACCGATACGAAGCCGACTTACACGCAAGTCTTTTCCGACCCCAACACCAACAACATTGTCAACTCGTTTCAGGTCGATGTGACGGACAACGTCATCTTCGTCGATGATGACGAAAACGGCCTTGGCGCCGGCCCACCGGCCGAGCATCTTGATGTCCTTGCGTTTTCGGGCGCCAATTTCACCGGCGGGAAGACGACGACCAGCCTTTCGCTTTCAAGCAGCGAGTACCTTTTGGACATGGTCGTCGACGTGGCGACCAAGACCGCATACTTTTACGAAGTTCGGAGCGGTCAAGTTGTAGAAGGCTCAGGGGGAATAAAGTTTGTTTCTAAAAGCGTGTTCCCCAGCGCGACCAAACCCGTGTCTGTGCCGATCACCAAGCACGGTGCAACTCAAACCAAAAATCTTGTTGAGGTCACCACCGTTACGCAAAACGCGCTGTGGCAGGCGACCTGGGCCGGCTCCACGACGGCTCCGACCGGCGTTACGCTCTCGCAATTGCCGATCGCCGGAAGCGGCGGCAGCAACAATGTCCCGATCTCCGACGGTGAGATCGTCGGGCTTGCGCTCGATACCGCGAATAATACTCTTTACTTCGACACGGATGTCGTCAGCGGCAGCGGCAACAAGGCCGGCATCTACAGTTACGCGCTGACCAACAATTCGACCGGTACCATCGGTACCGTCTACACGACAAACTCGGCCGTCGACGGGGGCCTCAACGACCTCGTCATCGATCCGACGACCAACAAATACTATGTCGACACTGTCAACAACTCCGTCGGCGCAATTTATGACGGTTCCTTGAGCGGCGGCAATCCGACCCTGTTCATCGACACCGCCAATTCCAGCAAGGGCACGGAGCTGGACGGCGTACCCTCCAACGGCCTCGCCTTCGACAACGGGCCGACATTGACGACGAGCGCCAGCACCGTGACCGCCGACCAGGACGGTTCGGCGGTGACGATAAACGCACCTAGCCCCGGCATCACCATCACCGACAGCGACATCTCCGCCGGCGGCTATAACGCCAATTCCGCGCTGGCGAGCGCCACGGTCAGCATCACCACCAATTTCGAAACCGGCGACCTGCTCGCCGTACCGACCGCCGATCTGATCGGCACCAACATCACGCAAAGCTACAACAATTCGACCGGCGTGCTGACGCTGAGCGGTACCGACACCATCGCGGACTACCAGAGGGTGCTTGGCGATGTGACGTTCAGCACCACCTCCGGCGTGGGGAACGCGCCGCGGACCATCACCTTTGCGGCCAGCGACGGACTGCTCTCCGGCAGCGCCACCGACATGCTGGATGTTCATGTCCTGCCGGTGGTGACGGCGAGCGGGACCGTGACCTTCGACGGCGGCGGCTCGCCGGTGAGGCTCGATTCCGGGCTCACGGTTACCGATGGGTCCAGCACAACGCTCGCCAGCGCGACCGTGTCGATCGGCACCGGCTTCATCAGCGGCGATACCTTGTCCGTGGGGACTGCAGGCGGTCTTGCCGTCAACTACGATGCGGGCGATGGCGTGCTGACCCTGACCGGCAGCGCGAGTCTTGCCACCTATCAGACGGCGCTCAACTCAATCACCTACAGCGTCTCGCCGACCGACGGCGACCCGACCGGCGGCGGCTCGCATACAACCCGCACCATCGACTGGGTGGTGAACGACGGGACGTTGAGTTCGACCACGGTGACCAGCACCCTGGATACGGTGCATGTGGCGCCGACGGTGACCTTCGGCGGCACCGCGACCTTTGACGGCGGCGGGTCGGCGGTGGTGCTCGACGCTGGGATCACGGTGAGCGACGTCGACAGCGGCGGTACCCTGGCGAGCGCGACGGTATCGATCGGCAGCGGGTACCTCACCGGAGACACGCTGAACTTCACCAACAACTCGCCCGCGATCGAGGGCGACATCTCGGTTTCCAGCGACGCCGGCGGGCAGCTGGTACTGACCTCGATCGGCGACACCGCGACGGTGGCGCAGTGGCAGACGGCGCTCGAGTCGGTCACCTATAGCTTCAGCCCGAGCAACGGCGATCCGACCGGCGGCGGCAGCGATACCACGCGCACCATCGACGTGGTGGTGAACGACGGCAGCACCAGTAACGGTACCAGCGCGACCGCGACCGGCACGGTCGACACCGTGCACGTGGCGCCGAGCGTGACGGCAGGCGCCACCGCGACCTTCACCGGCGGCGCGGCGGCGACGCTCGACGGCGCGCTGACGGTCAGCGATGTCGACAGCGGCGGCGATCTGGCCAGCGCCACGGTGTCGATCGGCAGCGGATTTGTCGCCGGGGACAGCTTGGGCTTCACCGCCGAAGCTGGCATCACCGCCAGTTATAATTCCGGCACCGGCGTGCTGACGCTGAACGGCACGGCGGCGCTCGCCGTTTACCAGACCGAGCTGGACTCGATCACATTCAGCACCACGTCTACCAGCGCCGTGAACCGGACCATCGACTGGACGGTAAGCGACGGCTCGACCAGCCACGGCAGCAGCGCGACCGAGACCAGCACGGTCGAGGTGGTCGCGGGACCACAGTTTTCCGGTACCGGCACCACCGTCAGTTACCAGGATGCCGGCGCCGCGGTGCCGATCGACAGCGGACTCGGCCTGACCGATCCTGCCGGCGCCAACATCACCAGCGCCACGGTCAGCATCAGCGGCGGGTTCGTCAGCGGCGACCTGCTCGGCATTCCGGTGGCGGATCTGACCGGCAACATCTTCACCGGAACCAGCATCACGGAGAACTACAACAGTGCGACCGGCGTGCTGACGCTGAGCGGCAGCGACACCGCCGCGCATTATCAGAGCGTGCTCGACGCCATCACCTACGGTTTTGGCGGTGACCCGACGACGGCCGGTACCGCGCGCACCGTGAGTTATGTGGCGACCGACGCCAATTCGGTCAGCAGCCCGGCCGGTGTCACCGACACCGTCGATCTCGTGCACACCGCCCCGACGGTGACAGCCGGCGCCACCGCGACCTTTGACGGCGGCGGTTCGGCTGTGACGCTCGACGGCGGCTTGACGGTCAGCGATGTCGACAGCGGCGGCAATCTCGCCGGCGCTACGGTCTCGATCGGCAGCGGTTTCCTCAGCGGCGACACCCTCAATTTCACCAACACCGCGGCCATCACCGGCAGCTACAATGCGGCTACCGGCGTCCTGATCCTGACGGGCTCCGACACCGTGGCCGACTATCAGGCCGCGCTGGATTCGATCACCTACAGTTTTACGCCTGCCAACGGCGATCCCACCGGCGGCGGCGCGCATACGAGCCGTACTATCGACTGGACCGTCACCGACGGCTCAACCAACAACGGCAGCAGCATGGCCGCAACCAGCACGCTCGACACCGTGCATGTAGCGCCGAGCGTGACGGCGGGCGCCACGGCGACCTTCACCGGCGGGGGTTCGGCGGTGACGCTCGACGGTGCCTTGACGGTCAGCGATGTCGACAGCGGCGGCAATCTTGCCGGCGCCACGGTGTCGATCGGCAGCGGTTTCCTCAGCGGCGACATCCTGAACTTCACCAACCAGCACAACATCACCGGCAGCTACAATGCGGCGACCGGCGTGCTGACGCTGACGGGCTCCGACACGGTGGCCGATTATCAGGCCGCGCTGGATTCCGTTACCTTCAGCTTCAGTCCGAGCTTCGGCGATCCGACCGGGGGAGGCGGCGACACCGCCCGCACCATCAATTGGACCGTCTCCGACAGTTCGAGCAGCAACGGCACCAGTAATGCCGCGACCAGCACGCTCGACGTCGTGCACGTGCCGCCAACCCTGACCACCGGCGGCGCGGTGACTTATATCCAGGCCGGGACACCGGCAACGCTCGACAGCACCTTGTCGTTGAGCGATCCCGACAGCAACGGCCTGCTGACCGGCGCCACGGTTCAGATCAGCTCGGGCTTTTTCGGCGGCGATACGCTGAATGCCATCACCACGGGCCTTCCCTCCATCACGGCAAGTTACAACAGCGGCACCGGCTTGTTGACGCTGAGCGGCAGCGACACGCTGGCCGACTATCAGGCGGTGCTTCGATCGGTGACCTTCGAATCGAGCAGCGCCAACCCGACCGACAATGGCACCGATCCGACCCGCACCATCACCTGGACCATCAATGACGGGGCGAGCACCAACCCGACGACACAGACCAGCACGGTTGACGTGCACGCGCTTCCGACCGTGGTGGCCGGCGCGACCGTGACCTATGAGGCCGGCAGCACGAATCCGGTAACACTCGACAGCGGGCTGACGGTGAGCGACGACAGCAGCAGCAATTTGACGGGCGCCAAAATATCGATTTCCGGTTTCGTCAGCGGCGATGAATTGAACTTTGCCAATACGTCCAAAATCTCCGGCAGCTATGATCCGAACACGGGTGTGCTTACCCTGAGCGGTAGCGACACGCTTGCTGACTACCAGTCCGCGCTCGACTCGATCAGCTTCAGCACGACGAGTCCGAATACCGGCACCCGGACCATCGACTGGACCGTTTCCGACGCCGCTTCGACCTCAGCCCAGGCGACGAGTTCCGTGACCCTGGAGGCGGGACCGCAAGTGACGGCCGGCGCCACGGCGACCTTCGACGGCGGCAGCACGACGGCTGTGACGCTGGATGCTGGTCTCAGTCTCGCCGATCCGTTCAGCACGACGCTTTCAGGCGCGACGGTGGTGATCAACAGCGGCTTCATCGCCAACGGCGACGTGCTGAGCTTCAACGATGGCAGCAACACCGAGACTTTCAGCGACAGCGCCACGATCAGCGCCACGTATAGCAATGGCGCTCTGAGCCTGACCGGCACGGCGAGCCTCGCCGACTACCAAAAAGCGCTCGAACAGGTGCAGTACAGCTTCACCCCCGCGAACGGCGATCCGACCGGCGGCGGCGGCGATACAACGCGCACGATCAGCTGGACGGTCAATGACGGCTTCGCCAATTCGGCCGCGGCGACCAGCACCCTGGACACGGTGCATGAGGCGCCGACCGTGATGCCGTCGGGAACAACTGCGATCTACGGGATCGGCGGCTCCGCCGTGGCGCTCGACGCCGGCTTGACCGTGAGCGATCCTGACAGCGGCGGGACGCTCGTGACTGCGACGGTCTCGATCGGCACCGGTTATGTGAGCGGCGACGCCTTGAACTTCACGTCCAATGCGGCGACCGAAGGCAATATCGCGGTCGGCAGCAACAGCGGCGGGCAATTGGTCCTGTTCTCGGCCGGCGCGACGGCGACGCTGGCCCAATGGGATGCGGCGCTTGAGTCCATCACATTCAGCACGACCACCACGACGGCCGGGACACGCACAATCGACTGGACGGTGAGCGACATCAGCACGAGCAATGGCACCAGCGCGACCGCAACCAGCATGCTCGATTTGCGGGTCGGGCCGCAGATAACGAGTCTGGTCGGCCAACCGGTCAATGGCGGCACCGTCGAACTGAAGGGAACCGCGAATACGCCGGGCGACACCATCGATCTTTATGCCGACGGCAATACCACGACGATTGTCGGCACCGGAACGGTCGGTTCCGGCGACACCTTCGACATCACCACGACGGCGGATTTTACCGACGGGAAACATACGTTTACCGCGATCGAGACCAATTCATCGCACCCGACTATCCCGGCGTCGCAGCCATTTGCGGTTGAGGTCGAGGCGTTGGCGCCGACGGGGCTTGCGCAGAAGGGCACCGCAACGAACGGCGGCACCGTCGAGATCACCGGCACCGGCGACGTCAGCGGCGACACCATCACGCTGTACAACGGCAATACCGTGATCGGCAGCGGCATTACCGGCGCCAATGGCGCGTTCGACATCGTGACGACGGCGAGCTTTGCCGATGGCACCTATGCCAACATCACCGCGACCGACACCAGCGCCGATGCCACCGAGACCAGTGCGCATTCCACCGCCACGACAGCGGTCGTGGAGGCGACAGCGCCCACGGGGCTGGCGCAGAAGGGCATCTCTGTTAACGGCGGTCCCATCGAGATCACCGGCACCGGCGACGCCAGCGGCGACACCATCACGCTGTACAACGGCAATACCGTGGTCGGCAGCGGCATCGCCGGCGCCAATGGCGCGTTCGACATCGTGACCACGGCGAGCTTTGCCGATGGCACCTATGCCAACATCACGGCGACCGATACCAGCGCCGATGCCACCGAGACCAGCACGCATTCCAGCGCCGCGACCGCAGTCGTGACGGCGACAGCCCCGACGGGGCTGGCGCAGAAGGGCGCCGCAACGAACGGCGGCACCATCGAGATCACCGGCACCGGCGACGCCAGCGGCGACACCATCACGCTGTACAACGGCAACACCGTGGTCGGCAGCGGCATCGCCGGCGCCAACGGCGCCTTCGACATCGTGACCACGGCGAGCTTTGCTGACGGCACGTATACGAACATCACGGCGACCGACACCAGCGCCGATGCCACCGAGACCAGTGCGCGTTCCAGCGCCGCGACCGCGGTCGTGGAGGCGACGGCGCCCACGGGCCTGGCGCAGAAGGGCACGTCTGTCAACGGCGGCCCCATCGAGATCACCGGCATCGGCGACGCCAGCGGCGATACCATTACGCTGTACAACGGCAATATCGTGGTCGGCAGCGGCATCGCCGGCGCCAACGGCGCCTTCGACATCGTGACCATGGCGAACTTTGCCGACGGCACGTATACGAACATCACCGCGACCGACACCAGCGCCGATGCCACCCAGATCAGCGCGCATTCCAGCGCCACCACCGCGGTCGTGGAGGCGACAGCCCCGACGGGACTGGCACAGAAGGGCACGTCTGTTAACGGCGGCCCCATCGAGATCACCGGCACCGGCGACGCCAGCGGCGATACCATCACGCTGTACAACGGCAACACCGTGATCGGCAGCGGCATCGCCGGCGCCAATGGCGCCTTCGACATCGTGACCACGGCGAGCTTTGCCGATGGCAGCTATGCCAACATCACGGCGACCGACACCAGTGCCGATACCACCGAGACCAGCGCGCATTCCAGCGCCGCGACCGCGGTCGTGGAGGCGACGGCGCCCACGGGCCTGGCGCAGAAGGGCACGTCTGTCAACGGCGGCACCGTCGAGATCACCGGCACCGGCGACGTCAGCGGCGACACCATCACGCTGTACAACGGCAACACCGTGATCGGCAGCGGCATCGCCGGCGCCAACGGCGCCTTCGACATCGTGACGACGGCGCGCTTTGCCGACGGCACCTACAGCGTGACCGCGACCGACACCAGTGCCGATGGCACCGTGACCAGCGCCAAGTCGAGCGCCCTGCCAGTCGAGATCGATCCGGCCGCGCCTGCGATCACGGCGCTGGTGGGCCAGCCGGTCAACGGCGGCACGGTCGAGCTTCAGGGAAGCGGGGAGGTGGGCGAGACCATCGAGCTCTATGCCGACGGCAACACGTCGACGATTGTCGGCACCGGCACGGTCGGTTCCGGCGGCACGTTCGACATCACGACGACTGCAACCTTCGCGGATGGAGCACATAGCTTCACGGCGACGGAAACGGATGGATCGAATTTGACCAGCACGGCGTCGTCGCCGGCGTTCTCGGTCAATGTCGATCCCAATGCGCCTGCGATCACGGCCCTGGTCGGGCAGCCGGTCAATGGCGGCACGGTCGAGTTGAAGGGGACGGGCGAGGTCGGTGAAACTGTCACCCTTTATGCCGACGGCAACACGGCGACGATTGTCGGCACCGGAACGGTCGGCTCCGGCGGTACCTTCGACATCACGACGACTGCAACCTTCGCGGATGGAGCACATAGCTTCACTGCAGAGCAGACAGACGCGGCGAACCTGACCAGTACGGCATCGACGCCGGCATTACCCGTTGACGTCGATCCCGCCACACCTGTGATCACGGCGCTGGTCGGCCATCCCGTCAACGGCGGCACGGTCGAGTTGCAGGGCACCGGCGAGGCTGGCGAGACCGTCGATCTCTATGCCGACGGCAACACGGCGACGATTGTCGGCACCGGAACGGTCGGTTCCGGCGGCACCTTCGACATCACGACGATGACAACCTTCGCGGACGGGTTGCACAACTTCACGGCGACGGAGACCGATGGATCGAGCCTGACCAGCACGGCGTCATCGCCGGCGTTCACGGTCGAGGTCAATCCCACCGCGCCTGTGATCACGGCGCTGGTCGGCCAGCCGGTCAACGGCGGCACGGTCGAGTTGCAGGGCACCGGCGAGATCGGAGAGACCGTCGTTCTCTATGCCGACGGCAATACCGCATTTGTCGGCATCGGAACGGTCGGTCTCAGCGGCACCTTCGACATCACGACGTCGGTAGGCTTCGCGGACGGGGTGCACAATTTCACGGCGACGGAGACGGATGGATCGAATCTGACCAGCGCGGCGTCGTCCCCGGCATTCGCGGTCGATATCGATCCCAATGTGCCTGTGATCACGGCGCTGGTCGGCCAGCCGGTCAACGGCGGCTCGGTCGAATTGAAGGGGACCGGGGAGGTCGGCGACACCGTCGACTTGTATGCCGACGGCAACACGGCCAGGATTGTCGGCACCGGCACGGTCGGTTCCGGCGGCACCTTCGACATCACGACGACTGCAACCTTCGCGGATGGGGCACATAGCTTCACGGCGACGGAGACGGATGGATCGAGCCTGACCAGCACGGCATCGTCGCCGGCGTTCTCGGTCGATGTGGATCCAAGTGCGCCGACGGGCCTCGCGGTCTTCGGCCAACCGGTGAACGGCGGCACAGTGACGGTGACCGGAACCGGGGAGACGGTGGGCGACACCATCACGCTCTACAATGGTTCGACCGTGATCGGTACCGGCACGGTGGTTGCCGGCGACACCTTCAGCGTGACCACGAATTCGACATTCCCCGACGGGGTGTACAGCTTCGCCGCCACCGAGACCGATGCGGCGAACCTGACCAGCGCGAAGTCGAGCGCGCTGCCGGTCGACGTCGATCCCAACGCGCCTGTCATCACGACCCTGGTCGGAAAGCCATTGACCAATGAAACCGTCGAACTGCAGGGCACCGGCGAGGTCGGCGACACCGTCAATCTGTATGCCGACGGCAACATGATGACGGTGGTCGGGACCGGCACGGTCGGCTCCGGCGGCACCTTCGATATCACGACGACCGCGACCTTCGGGGACGGGGTGCATACCTTCACGGCAACCGAGACAGATAATGCAAGCCTGACCAGCGCGGCGTCATCGCCGGCGTTCTCGGTTGATGTGGTGCATGAGGCACCGGTGGTAACCGCCGGTGCAACGGTCACTTTCACCCAGAACGGAGCGGCGCAGCCGCTCGATGCGGCACTCACGGTCAGCGACCCCGACAGCGGAGGTCTGTTGACGGGTGCGACGGTGCAGATCAGTTCGGGCTTCCTGGCCGGCGATACGCTGAGCGCCATCACCACGGGTCTCCCAGCCATCACGACGAGCTACAACAGCAGCACCGGCGTGTTGACCTTGAGCGGAACCGATACGCTGGCGGATTACCAGGCCGTGTTGAGGTCGGTGAGCTTCAGCTCGACCAGCGTCAACCCCAGCAACGACGGTGCCGATCTCACCCGCACCGTTTCCTGGTCGCTGACCGACGGGGACAAGAGCAACGGCGTCAGCGCGCCGGCGACCAGCACCGTCGACGTTCACGCCGTTCCGACCGTGGTGGCCGGCGCCACCGTGAATTACCAGGCCGGCCCCGGCCAATCCGTGGCGCTCGACCCCGCGCTCGGGGCCTATGACGGCACCAGCCTCACCGGCGCCACGGTTACCATCGCCAGCGGTTACCAGTCCGGCGAGGTGCTGAGCGCCAACACCGCCGGAACCAGCATCACCGCAGGTTATGCCAACGGCGTGTTGACGCTGACCGGCAAGGACACGCCGCTGGATTACCAGAAGGTGCTTGCATCGGTGACCGTGAGCGGCAACGCCTTCCAGAGCGGCGCGGCCACCGTCGACTGGCAGATATCGGACCAGAATCTCACGAGCCAGATTGCCACCAGCACGGTGAATGTCGCGGCCGGCCTCGCGCCGCCGCCGCCCGGCGGTTTCGTTCAGGTCCCGATCCCGCCCAATTTCGGTCATGGCGCGTTCGGTGATTTCTCCGCCATGCTCACCAATGTCAACGGGCAGGCTAACGCAGGACCGAGCTTCAGCGCTGGCAACGCCTTCTTTCTGGTCCATACCGACGTCAACGCCACCGTGGCCGACAACGGGTCGATCGACTTCGATCTGCCGCTGCAACAACTCGCGGCGGCGCTCGATGGCGACGTGGTGTCGGTCACCGCGACCCTGGCCGACGGCAAGCCACTGCCGGCCTGGCTGCAATTCAACAGCGATACCGGCCAGTTCGCCGGCCTGGTGCCGGACGATATTGCGACCGGCAGCATCGGACCCGATGGCGGATTCGACCGCGGCGCGCCGCACGGACTGGGATCGCCGGTCTCCCCCGTCATCACCGTGGAGATTGTCGCCCGCGATTCCCGCGGCAACCTGGCGGTCACGGAATTCACCATCGACCTGTCGACGCAGACCCAGCACAACACCGACAAGCATGGCTGGAACCTGCTGCCGCCCGGCCCGCATCGCGACCTCGCCTTGCCGCATGCCATGGATCGCGTGCTCTGGCATGCCGCGCCGGCGCTCGACGCCGACCGCGTCCATGCTGATCGCGGCCCCGACCACGCGCCAGCCGGCCGCGCCGGTTTCAGCGACCAGATCAAGGCCCATGGCTGGCACGCCGCGGCGGCCCAGCGCACGGCGTTGCTCGAGAGTTTGCGGCAAGGCGTCGCCGGGTGGCGGTGAGGTGGGGGCGTCACCGGTTCCATGGCCGGCGTAACGCAAATTTCACCACATTGCCGGTAGAGAACAGGCTCGCTTCGGCTCCCGTCGGCGTTGTATTCTGCTAAAGCGCTATCCTTTGAGATGGTGCCAGGTTTGGAAAGATCTGCGTTTTTCCGGATCGTGCGCTGACATCACAGATTGTTCTATCGAGCGTCAGGTCCGATGAAGCACGTCGCAGCCAGCAATCTCGAGGCGCAATTATTCGGGCTCAGCACCCTGGTGCAGCTCGTCAAGCGCGCGCGCCATGCCGCGACCGCGCAAGAGCTGGCCTTCGTCATGGTCAACGAAACCAATGTCCTGGTGCCCTATCGCCAGGCGGTGCTGTGGCGGCGCGAAGCCAGGGGACGCGGCGGCGTGGTGGCGATTTCCGGCAGCGCGGTGGTGGAGCGCAATGCACCGATCACGCTCTGGCTCAACCGCGCGCTCGCCAAGCTCGATCCCGAGAGCGTCGATGCGCCGCGGCCGGTCGGGGCAGGGGATTTGTCCGCCGCCCTCGGCGAGGAATGGGCCGAGTGGCTGCCGGCCCATGCGTTATGGGTGCCGCTGGCGCTCGATCCCAACCATGTGCTGGGGGCGCTGCTGCTGGCGCGCGAACAGCCCTGGAGCGATGGCGAGCGCCACATTGTCGGCGAACTCGCCGACGGCTTCGCCCATGCCTGGGCCGGTTTTCTCGGTGGCCGCCGCCGGTCACTGCTCTCGCGCCTCTGGGGCGGCCGGAAATACGTCAAACTGGCGATCGCAGCGGCCGTCCTGGCCGTGCTGTGCCTTCCGATCACGCTGTCGGCGCTGGCGCCCGCCGAGGTAGTGCCGTTCCGGCCGACCATCGTGCGCGCGCCGCTGGATGGGGTGGTCGATCATTTCGCGGTCGCCCCCAATGCGCCGGTCAAGCAGGGCCAGACCCTGCTCGAACTCGATCCGCGCGCGATCCAGAACAAGCTCGAAGTGGCCAGCAAGGCGCTGGCGGTAGCCGAGGCGGAATACCGCCAGGCCGCCCAGGAAGCCGTGTTCGACGACAAGAGCCGGGCCAAGCTCACGGTACTCAAGGCGCGCGCCGATCAGCGCCGCACCGATGTCAGCTATGCCCAGTCGATGCTCGATCGCATCCATGTCACCGCAAGCCGCGACGGGCTGGCGCTGTTCGACGATCCCAACGACTGGATCGGCCGGCCGGTGACCATCGGCGAGCGGTTGCTGGAAATCGCCGACCCGACCCAGGGCGAACTCGAGATCTGGCTGCCAATCGCCGATGCGATCACGCTCAAGCCGGGTGCCGAAGTGGAGTTCTTCCTGAACATTTCGCCCGGTGCACCCCTGCATGCGAGGATCCGTCAGACCAGCTATGAGGCCACCCAGTCGCCCGCCAACCTGTTGGGCTACCGGCTCAAGGCGACGCTCGACGATCCCGGGCGCATGCCGCGCATCGGGCTCAGGGGCACGGCCAAGATCTACGGCGAGAAGGTAACGCTGTTCTATTATCTGGCTCGGCGCCCGCTGGCGGCGGCGCGGCAGTTCCTGGGTCTGTGATGGCGATCGCGACGGCGGCCGAAGCGACGCGCGCGGCCTCGCTGCCACGGCTGCGCGAAGAGATCGCCATTTTTCGGGGCCCGGCGGCGCTGGACGGATCGCCGACCTACACGCTGCACGATCCCGCGCGCAACCGCTTCTACCGTCTCGGCTGGCCCGAATTCGAAATCATCTCGCGCTGGGGCGGGGCGACCGTGGAATCGGTGGTCGATCGGGTCAACCAGGAGACCACGCTGACCATCGAATCCGAGGACGTCGACGAGCTCAGGCGTTTTCTGTTCTCCTGCGATCTGTTGCGGGTGACCACGCCGCAGGGCACCGCCTACCTGGTCGGCAAGGCGCAACGGCTGCGCACCGGCTGGGGCCAATGGCTGCTGCACAATTACCTGTTCATGCGGATTCCGCTGCTGCGGCCGGACCGCTTTCTCACCGCGACCTATCCCTATGCGGCGAAGCTGTACAACCGTGGCGTCGCGCTGACCGTCCTGGCGATCGGGCTGCTCGGGCTCTATCTCGTCGCCCGCCAGTGGGACGTGTTTCTCGACACCTTCATCGACATGTTCACGGTGCAGGGGGCAATCTGGTTCGGACTGACGCTGTCGTTCCTCAAGATCGTGCACGAACTCGGCCACGCCTACACCGCCAAGCGTTTCGGACTGCGGGTGCCGACCATGGGGCTCGCATTGCTGGTGATGGTGCCGGTGCTCTATACCGATGTGAACGAATCCTGGAAGCTCACCGCCCGCCGCCAGCGGGTGGCGATCGGGATCGCCGGCGTCACCGCCGAACTCTGTTGCGCCGCCCTCGCGATGTGCGCCTGGGGATTCCTGCCCAACGGTCCGGTGCGCAGCGCCGCCTTCATGGTCGCGACCTCGACCTGGATCACGACCGTGCTGATCAATCTCAGCCCATTCATGCGCTATGACGGCTATTACGTGCTGTCCGACTGGCTCGAGACCCCGAACCTGCACGTCCGGGCGTTCGCGCTGGCGCGGTGGTGGATGCGGGAAAAACTGCTCGGGCTCGGCGATCCGCCGCCGGAGGACCTGCCGGAGCCGCGGCAGCGTCTGCTGGTGTTCTTTGCCTTTCTGACCTGGATCTACCGGTTCTCGCTGTTTCTCGGTATCGCGGCGGTGATCTACCACTTCGCGGTCAAGGTGGTCGGCGTGGCGATGATGGCGGTGGAGATCGGTTACTTCCTGGTGCGCCCGGTGGTGTCCGAGGTCTTGATCTGGTGGCGCCGGCGCTCCGAGATTCGCCTCAGCCGGCGAACCCTGCTGACCGCGACCGGCGCCGCCGCCCTCGCAGCCCTGGTTCTGGTGCCCTGGCGTTCCGGGATCGAGGCTCCGGCGCTGCTCAAGAGTTTGCAGCATGTCGACGTGTTCGTGCCGGAAACCGGCGCCCGCGTCGCCGCCATCAAGGTCGGCGACGGACAAGCGGTAGACAAGGGCGCGCTGATGATAAATCTGGTCTCGCCCGACCTCGACTACAAGATCGCGCATACCCGCGCCGACCTCGACATCCTCGAATGGGAGATGAGCGCCAAGGGGCTGGATCCGGAATTGCTGGCGCACAGCCAGGTCACCGAGCGGGAATACGAAGCCTCGCTTGCCGAATATCGCGGCCTGCTCGACGAGAAGGCGCGACTCGATGTGACGACACCGATCGCCGGCAAGGTGGTCGATATCGAGGATGGTCTGGCTCCGGGGATGTGGGTGAAGGCGAAATCGCGGCTGGCATCGGTGATCGATCCCACCGCCGTCACCGTCGAGGCCTATGTGGATGAGGCCGATCTCGACCGAATCGCGGTCGGCGATGCCGCGACCTTCTATGCCGAGGCCGACAACCGCATCGCAGCGCCGCTGCGGGTCGTCGAAATCGCGCGCGCCAGCACGCGCCTGTTGTCAGATGCCCCGCTCGCCTCGGTTTATGGCGGGCCGATCACGGTCAGAACCCAGAAGCAGAACGAGCTGATCCCGGACCGCACCCTCTATCGGGTGACGCTGAGCCCGACCGCCGAATTGCTGCCGCCGACGCGGATCCTGCGCGGGCAGGTGATGATGCGCGGCGAGGCCGCCAGCATCGCGGCTCGCACCTGGCGGGCCTTCTACGCGATCGTGGTCCGCGAGGCCGGTCCCTGATCCCCCTTTGCCGCGGTCTCCGGGGGCGGGTCCGGTCCGGGACGATCCTCAGAGCGCCCGATCGGGAATGCAATAATTCAGTACGAAGCCGCTTGATCTGCCGCCCCCGGGCGTAGTCGGGCAGCAATCCCGCGCCTGCAAGTTGCTCGTCGCGTCGTTGCAACTGGTGAAGCCCGAACCCGTGACCACGCAACTGCGGCCTTTCTCCGAACCGCATTGGTGCGTGCCGGAAGCGCTGTAGCCCCGCATCTGGGCCAGTTTCAGCTCCTTGCCCCAGGCCGCAACGCCGCCCAGCATTGCCAAGGCGACGAGACCCAGGATCGGAGCGGAGGCGGACCGGTATTTTACGGAAACCGTCATCATTTTCCTCCTGGCATCGACGCCGACATGTCCGCAAGCGTTGGCCGGTTCGCGCCGGTCTGAAGATCTGCCTGGGGGCAATGCCGACCTGACGAATCGCCGACCACGGGCGTGAGGGCATCCACAGAAAGCTTACGCAATAGTGGAAATGATTCCAGTCCCGCTATCCCAGGTCGCAAAATAACGCGCGCTGTAGCCAATTTACAACACGCAGCTCGATGCATCCTGCTAGGATGCAACCGAGCGGTCCGGTGGGTGGTTGGGGATTCGTAACAGCAGTCTTGCTCGCAGGCATCGCCAGGGGGCGGTGCGCGGCGTTGCCAAGCGGTCGATTCTCCGGCGCCATCTCGCTGTGCTGCTTTGGGTTGATGCACGTTGCACGGCGGTGATGGCTGATGGCGTGGACGGAGAAATCGGGTGGGAACGTCGTGCGACTGACGGCCTTGCTTGCAGTGACCTTGCTGGCGTTGGGTGGCTGCACGTTGGCCCCGAAGCCGCTGACCGACGCCGATCGCCTGGCGGAGGCGGAGGGCGACCGCGCCGAGATGTTCGGCAATCAGGAGCCGCTGCGTCATCCCTTGACCCTGCATGAAGCCTTCGCGCGAGCGCTGAGGTACAATGTCGATGGCCGGGTCAAGCTGGTCGAGGAGGCGCTGTCGCAGGACGATCTCGATCTGAGCCGCTACGACCTGCTTCCGAAAGCCTACATCAACGTCGCCGGCACCTCGCGCAACAATGTCAACGCAAGCTCGAGCCAGGCGATCGCCACCGGCCAGCAATCCCTGGTGCCCTCGACCTCCACCGATCAGAACGATTTCGCCGCGGACCTCCTGTTGTCGTGGAACCTGCTCGATTTCGGCGTCAGCTACTTTTCCGCGCGCCAGCAGGCCGATCGCGTCCTGATCGGCCAGGAGGAGCGGCGCAAGGTGATCCAGACGCTGCTGCAGGACGTCCGCCGCGCTTTCTGGCGCGCCGCCAGCGCGCAGCGTCTCAACCGTCAGATCGTCGATTCGATCCAGGCCGCCGAAGCGGCGTTGCCGAACGCGCGCAAGGTGGAGACCGAAGGGCTTCGCTCGCCGGTCGACTCCCTGCGGTACCAGAAAGCCCTGCTCGACCTGATTCGCCAGCTCGAAGGCGCCCAGGCGCTGCTTGCCGTCTCCAAGACCGAGCTGGCGCAGTTGATCAATCTTCCCCTGGATCAGCCCTACAGTCTGGCGGTGCCGCACGATCTGCGGATCGATCCGGTGCACGTGCCGATCAGGCAGATGGAGGAGACCGCGCTGCTGCTCAATCCGGACATCCGCGAACTCAGCTATCAGAAGCGCATCAGCGTCGACGAAACCCACAAGGCGCTGTTGCGGCTGCTGCCGGGCATCACCTTCAGCTACGATCCGAACTACGACAGCAACAGTTTCCTGGTTAATCACTATTGGGCCACCTCGGCGGTCCGGCTCGGCGGCTATCTGTCCAACCTGCTGACTTTTCCGGTCACCTACCGGCGGGCCGAGAACGCCGAGCATCTTGCCGACCTGAAGCGCGAAGCCATGAGCATGGCGGTGCTCGCCAAGCTGCACATCGCCTACCAGCAATATCTCGGCGCCAGCACGGCGTTCCGCCGGGCGCAGGAGGTGGCGGACGTGGACCAGCGGCTGTACGAGCAGATCCGCAACCGCAACGCCACCGACGTCGGCGGCGACCTCGAGCGGATTTCCGCCCAGGTCAGCGCCGAGATTTCACAGCTGCAGCGTTATCAGGCCTATGCCGAGATCCAGGCGGCGCTCGGGCGCCTCTATGCCGCCCTCGGCATCGACCCGCTGCCCGAAGACGTCGACACCCTGGACTTCAGGGGATTGAACCGGGCCCTGATCCACGCCATGGCCGAGAACAGACAGCCATCGCCTCCGGCGACTGCCGACGCCGGCACGGCCCCGGTTGCATCGGGCAAGGCCGATGCCCTGGCCGCAGGTGCCGCCGCGCCGGCGGACACGACGACCAAACTCGCCAGCGCCCCGGCGGCTGCGGACAGCCAGTCCCAGGCGTCGCACTAATTTCCGCCACATCGTCCGCGCTTGCTGAGCGCGTGGCCGTCCTCAAAAAAGACGAAGGAGAACGCGTGACCGACGCTTGCTTCCTACCGCGTTCCGTTCGCGACCGCCGGCTGCGGGTCCCGGTCCTGGCTCTCGCCGTGACACTGGGCGCCGGCGTCGCGGCGGCCCAGCAACCGGAGCCGGCCGGGCCGCCTTCGGCCGGCGCCGCACCGGAAATTCGGGCGCAACTCACCCCGCTGCACTACACCACGCTGTCGAGCGAGATGGCTGGGCGCATCGACAAGATCGCCACGCGGGTCGGCGATCACTTCCGCAAGGGCGACGTGCTGATCCTGTTCGAGTGTTCGGTTCCGCGCGCCCAGGTAGCGCACGCGCAGGCCGTCGCAACACAGGCCGAAAAGACCTACGAGATCAACCGCCGCCTGGTGGCGCTGAAATCGATGGGCCAGCTCGAGCTGGATGTCTCCGCCGCCGAAGTCCTCAAGGCCAAGGCCGATCTCGATGCCGCGGAGGCGGTGGCGTCGAAATGCGCGATCGCCGCGCCGTTTTCGGGCGTCACCGTCGAGCAGAAGGCGCGCGAATCCCAATACACCACGCCGGGCCAGCCGCTGCTCGACGTGCTCGACGACCGCGCACTGGAAGTGGAACTGATCGCACCGTCGCATTGGCTGAGCTGGCTGAAACCCGGCACCCCGTTCCAGGTCAGGATCGACGAGACCGACAAGACCTATTCGGCACGGGTAACCCGGCTCGGCGGCCGGGTCGACCCGGTCAGCCAGTCGATCAAGGTGATCGGGGAAATCAGCGGGGATGCGCCGGAACTGATGGCCGGCATGAGCGGGCGAGCCACCCTGACGCCGCCATGAGATAGCCGATCAAAGACCTTGCGCGCCGGGCCGCAGGTGCCGAAAATTCCACGCATGATGATTTCGGATGGCCTCGGATCACGGTTACACATCCAGCGCATGAGCCTCGATGCGGCGCAGCCCGTCATCAGCCCCGCGCAGGGGCAGGGCACCATCGATCGCGGTGCGGACGAATGAATCGCGATCAGCATCCCGCTGGCGAATCCGGGCAGGCATCCTCCGAGCCCGCGACGGAAAATGCGGCGAAGGCGGCCGCAACCTCTGCCGCCGAGCTGCTGGCCCAGGGCCTGCGCTGCCAGCAAAGCGGGCGGCTGGCCGAGGCCGAGAACTGCTACCGCCGCCTGCTGGCCGCCCAGCCGGGCCATGCCGATGCACTGCATTTGCTCGGCCTGGCTGCGCATCAGTCGGGACGTCATGGCGCGGCCATCGAATTGATCGGTGAGGCGATCAAGCGCGATGCGCAAAACCCGATCTACTTTTCCAATCTCGGAATCGCGTTGAAATACCAGGGCAGGCTGGACCAGGCGGTTGCCGCCTATCGCGAGGCGATCCGGCTCAAGCCCGACTATCCGGACGCCCTCTACAATTGTGCTAACGCGCTAAAGGACCTGAAACGGTACGACGAAGCGCTGGCGAGCTATGATGCAACTTTGTCGCTGAGGCCGGATTATGCGGCGGCGGTCCACAACCGCGCCATTGTGCTGGTCGAACTGGAGCGGATCGGTGAGGCGCTCGCCAGCTTCGAAAGGGCGCTGGCGCTCAAGCCGGACTATGCCGAAGCCTTTTTCAACCGGGGCCTGGCACTGCAACAACTCGGGCGGCTCGACGAGGCGCTTGCCAGCTACGACCAGGCGCTGGCGCTGCGGCCCGGCGACGCGGCGACCTTCAACAACCGCGGCCGCACCTTGCTGAAGCTGGCGCGGCTCGAAGAGGCGCTGGCAAGTTACGATCGGGCGCTGGCGCTCGAGCCCGGCTCTCTGGATGCCCATAACGGCCGAAGTGCCGTGCTGCTCAAACTGAAGCGGCCCGATGCGGCGCTGGCGAATTGCGATCAGACGCTCGTGCTCCAGGGCAATGATGCGGACGCGCACAATAGCCGCGGCATCGCATTGCAGGATTTGAAGCGGTTTGACGAAGCGCTGGCGAGCTATGACCGGGCCTTGGCGCTGAAATCGGGCTTTGCCGAAGCCATTTACAACAAGGGCCTGGCATTGCAGGAACTGAAACGGCTCGACGAAGCGCTGGCGCATTTCGACCGCGCGGCCGCGCTGCGGCCCGGCTTTGCCGATGCGCATGGCCACGGCGCCTTGCTGCGGCTCTTGACCGGAGATTTCGCGCGCGGCTGGACCGAAAGCGAGTGGCGATGGAAGAGCCCGTCATCGGGCCTCGTGGCGCCGAATTATCCGCAGCCGCGTTGGCACGGCGAACAGGCCATCGACGGCAAAACCATCCTGCTGCACAGCGAGCAGGGCTATGGTGACACCATCCAGTTCTGCCGTTATGTGCCGCTGGTGGCGGCGCGGGGCGCGCGGGTGATCCTGCAGGTCGAGGAGCCGTTGCGGCAACTGTTGTCCGGCCTGAGCGGGGTGTCGCAATGCATCTCGAAGTCGGAGCCGCTGCCGGATTTCGATCTGCACTGCCCGCTGCTCAGCCTGCCGCTGGCGTTCGGCACGCGGCTCCAGACCATCCCGTCGGCGCGATCCTATCTGCGCGTCCCGGCGGAGGCGAAGAACTGGGAGGCGGAGCTCGGACCAAGGGGGCGGCCCAGGATCGGCGTGGCCTGGTCGGGAAATCCGCAGCACCAGAGGGATGCCGAGCGGTCGATCGCCTTTGCCGCGCTGTCGCCGCTGTTGGCGGTCCCGGCCATCTTCGTCAGCCTTCAGCGCGACGTCCGCGCCGGCGATCGGCCGGCGCTCGCGGCACAAGGCGGCATTCTCGATCTTGCGGCGTCGTTCGAGAATTTTACCGACGCTGCGGCGCTCGTCGCAGCGCTCGACCTGGTGATCACGGTCGATACCAGCGTGGCGCACCTTGCCGCCGCGCTTGGCCGTCCAGTCTGGACGCTGTTGCCGTTCGTTCCGGACTGGCGCTGGCTGCTCGATCGCGACAACTCGCCGTGGTATCCGACCATGCGGTTGTTTCGGCAATCGGCGCGAGGCGTCTGGGGTGATGTCATCGCCCGCGTCGCTGCAGCGCTCCGCCATGCGGTCGATAGCGGGGCCGTGGGCGGTGATGGCTGAACGCGGCGCCCGCGCTACGGGCGAGGCTCGCGCCGACTGGATTTGCTCGCGGCCGAGATCATGCTGTAGGAGTCCGCGAACATCGGGACCAATCCTTTTCTCCAATGAAAGAGACACCCATGCAACGACGTAGACTGTTGATCGCCGCCGCCTCGGTGGCTGCCGGCGCGATTTCCTCGCCGGCGCTGGCGCAGCACAACTCGGCGCCATCGCTGCCGCAGCGCTTCGCCGCGGCGTTGAGCGCGCATGACATCAAGGCGTTCGCCGCCCTGTTTTCGGAAGATTATGTCAATCACCAGTTCAGCGCCGCGGCGCCGGCACCGGCTCCCGGAAAGTCGCAGAAGCAGGCGACGGTCGATTTCTTCGCCGGCCGGATCGCCGGCATACCCGACCTCCAGGTGGCGGTCGAAGCCGCCGTGATCGCCGGCGATCGGGCGGCGGCGAGTTTTGTCTACACCGGCACCCAGGACGGCCCCTATCTCGGCGTCGCGCCGACCCATCGCCGGCTGCGTTTCACCTCCTGCGACATCTTCTCGGTCAAGGACGGCCTGATCAGCGAACATTGGGGCATGGGCGACATCGCCGGAGTTCTCGCGCAGCTGCGCTAAAGCGAATATCGGCGAATTCCAAAATGGCGCGGCGAGGGGCCTCGACCGGTCATTTGGTGCCGAACATGCGGTCGCCGGCGTCGCCGAGACCGGGCAGGATGTAGCCGTGATCGTTCAGCCGCTCGTCGACCGCGGCGGTCCAGACCGGAATATCGGGATGCTGGCGCTGGAACTGGGCAATGCCCTCGGGAGCGGCGAGCAGGCAGACGAAGCGGATATCGCCCGCGCCTCGGGCCTTCAGCAGGGTCGCCGCAGCGCAGGCTGAATTGCCGGTCGCGAGCATCGGGTCCATCAGGATCACCGTCCGGTCGGAAAGATCCTGCGGCGCCTTGAAGAAATATTCGACCGCCTGAAGGGTCTCGGGATCGCGGTAAAGGCCGATATGGGCGACGCGGGCGGACGGCACCAGCGCCAGCATGCCGTCGAGAAAGCCGACCCCGGCGCGCAGGATCGGCGCCAGCGTCAGCTTCTTGCCGGCGATCATCGGCGCCTGCATCGCCGTCAGCGGCGTCTCGATCTCGACCATTTCGAGCGGCAGGTCGCGGGTGACCTCGTAGCACAAGAGCATGCCAATCTCGTTCAGCAGCTCGCGAAAGCCCTTGATCGAACGGTCGCGCTCGCGCATCAGCGTCAGCTTGTGCTGCACCAGGGGGTGGCCGACGACATGGACGGTGGCGACGGTCATGGCGATTTCTCACACTCCCTGCGGCGCAGCGCGGGGCTGGTCGCGCAGAAGTTCACGCACCAGCGGAATGTTGCCATCGAGGCCCATGGCGCGCGATATTGGCATTATTGATGTGTTTTCAATGTTTTGCCGATGTAAATTTATGCGATAAGCGAGGGTAGGCGTGCCGCGGCCGTCATCCCAGGCTCAGCCGGCGGCGGTCAAGCGCCAGCGCATTTCACCAGCACGACATAATCGGGCAGGCTGCTGGTAATACCGAAGATCTCGGTGTTGATCTTGTCGTCTCCGACCACGTGCCCGGCGCGGCACTCCCTCTTCACGAGGCGAAGCGCCATGCGGTAGCGGTCTTCCCTGACCTCGGGATTGTAGCCGATGTCCGGAATGTTGCGGACATGCACCACGAAGTCATAGGGGTTCCCCGCGGCGGCCTGCTCGACACGGACGACGCCGCGCGTGTCGGTCCAGCCGGTTAGGGCTGCCAAACATACGATCATCGCAACAACCCTGATCATTCGCAAAACTCCGATTAGCCCTGATTTGTCCGGCTGACGCCTCTTGCAGCACGCCGGCCGCCCTAAAACCCTATCATGGAAACCAGCCGGGGCGCGACCAGGACAATGACAAATTGGCCGACAGGACGGCGGCTGTTTTGAACTTGTTTACCAAAGTCCCCGACACTGCGGCGTGGTTTTGAACTTGAGGCCCGCGCATGTTCAAGGAAGGACTTCCGATCGATTACGGCGCTGCCGCCGATCTCAAGAAATGGCCGTCGCTCAACAGCCAGCGACTGACGCGCCATTCGCCCTATCTGGTTTTCAACGGCACGCTGGCCGACTGCATCCGGGTGCTGCTGGCCAAGCCGATCCGGCAAATATCGCTGTACGACATCGTCACCGATCCTCAACCGACGCTGGACAAGACCGTTCTATCCCCAGCCGACGCCGCAGAAATCGCCATGCGCCGGGACTTTCCAAAGGCCTGACCGCGCGACATGAAACGCTGTTCCGGCCCTGTGACGGTCACACTTGCGGCGTCCATTTGGAGACAATTCGGAGTCGAAGCGGCTGCCGGGATACATGATTTCGGCGCGCGCCGGCACGGAGGTTCTCGAGATGCAGGCTTCGACGATCCGGCTGATCCTTTTGCTCGCGTTCACCGTTGCTGTGGTGGCCGCCGCTTTCGCCTTGACCAGGGGCTTTTACATCGAGACCGTTGCCGAGGCGGCGCAAAAGAAGGACGGCAGCCCGGTCTTCTATCACAAATGCAAATATCTGTCGTTCCGCGGAACGCGCGACGTGGACAGCGTCTTTCCGTCATCGACCTATCAGGAAGCCGAGAAGGCCGCCTGTCCGTATTTCGAGAATTAGACGAGGCGGGCGCGCTGCCGTTGCCGCTTGTACCAGCGGTCGTAGCGGCGCGCGAGGCGGGGGCGGGCGGAACTCGCTGCCTTCCGGCAAATCAGATTACAGCCTCGTTCCGGCGTTCGCCGGCATCCAGTATCCAGGTCCGGTCCGCGAACGCCACATAGATCCGCTCCTGCCCGAGCGCGACACCGAGCTCGACCGAGAGCTCGTTCAACATCGCCTCGATGGCCGCGTCGGGCAGATGGCCTCGATAGGCGTGAACCGCTTCGCCGGTAAAGAGCGCCACCGGTTCGCGGTCCGAACCGACCGTGCCATCCGGGCGGGGGCCAAGCGTAGGTGACTTCCGCGCGGGTGAACATGCCGTACAGAGCGGGCTGGCCGGCCTCGACCCGGCGTTTCATCCAGGCGCGGGCGGTGCGCACGGCCTCCGAAACGTCGAACACCCGGCCTTCGGCGTCCCAGCCCTCGCGCAAGCCGACGCTGATGCGAAAATCGCTGCGAGGGCCCGGCGAGCCGGGCACCCGCGAATAATCTTCTGTCTTCGGCGCACGGGGGCGGTCGGTCATTCTGCGTTTGCCTTCAGATCCCCGGACTCAAATCCGTGAGCCTGGGTGCGGACGGGATTGCCTGGCAACATTGATCGTGCGGGCTTCGACACTGTCGCCGCCACTGCAATGTGCCGGTCGGTCAGGCCGGCGGTGATCCGATATGCGATCCCCTGAGATCGGCCATCAGCGCTTTCCACCTTTTATGGCCGCCTTCCTCCAGCGCTCTGGCTCGGTTCGCCAGTTCCGGATCGGCAGGGGTGTGACGGCGTCCCCAAGCACCAATCTGGACGAGCAGCCCGGACGCAGGATGATCCATGTTCTTGCCGACGGTGAGCGGGCCTTTGTTACTTATGAATTGGCCTGCACCGGCCGAGGGGCATCGCGCAACACCGAGATCCTTAGGCTGCGCGACGGAAAGATCGTGGAGGTGGAAGTCTATTTTCGCTGGCCGATTCCGCATGAAACGCCCGAGGGTGGTTTTATCGAGCCGAAAGCTGCTCATTAACGACGGGGGCATGCATCGACCGGCCACGCCTACTCGCGGCGGTCCGCGCCAACACCTGATGTCTCCAGGTAGGTCGACGCCAGGGTGGCGATGACGCCGATCGTGATGCAAGCGTCGGCGACATTGAACACGGCGAACGACCAGGTCTTGTAGGAAACGTGAATGAAGTCGACGACCGAGCCGATCCGGGCTCGGTCCACCAGATTGCCGAGGGCTCCTCCGAGGATCAGGGCGATTCCCGTGACCAGGATCGGCTTGCCGGACGGAACGCTTTTGAGCCACCACGCCAATAGCCCGCAGGCCAGAAGGGACAGGCCGACCAGCGGCCAACGCTGGGAATCGTCCGCGAACCGCAGCCAGCTGAACGAAATGCCTTTGTTGTAAGACAGCAGCAATTCGACTGATGGCAGGACGGCGATCGGACGACTGGCCTGCAGCGAACCGGCGGCAAGTTGTTTGGTGCCCTGATCCAGCAAGACGACGAGTACCATAATCCAGATCCGGTGCCGGCTGACGGGCGACGGCTTCTCTGTCATGCTCATATTGTCTCAGGGGCTCGTCGCGGCGGGCGATCCGGGCTCGCAGCCTAGGCGATCTCGCCGCGCTGCGCTATTCTTGCGCCAGCTCACTCTGTCTCGATTGCGACAAGGCGGTGACCCATGGACGTCGATCCTTCACAGATCCCGGTTCTGCCGATTCCATTCCAGCACGGCCTGACCCGTTTTGCGCGGAGTCTCACCGCAGGGCAGGCCAGGATCGTCGCGATCGGCTCGTCGACCACGGCGGGCGAAGGCAACATCAAGGCCTATCCCGAGCGGCTGCTGACATTTCTTCAGGCCGAATATCCGAACGGCGGGATCGCCATGGTCAACAAGGGAATAAGCGGCCAGGAAGCGCCGATCGAAGTGCAGCGGTTCGGCACTGACGTCATCGCGCAGAAGCCCGCTCTGGTGATCTGGCAGGTTGGAACCAATGCAGTCTGGCAAGCCCCGGACGACAATCCCAGACCTCCGTCGTTCGACGAAACCACCGGCGCCATCCGCGATGGCCTCGCCAGATTGCGCGACGAAACCCAGGCCGATGTCATCCTGATGGACCTGCAATATGTGCCGGCCGTGCTGACGCCGGCGAAGAAGGACAGGGCGATCGCGATGGTCGAGGCGATCAGCGAACTGGCGCGGGACGCCGGCGTCAATGTGTTCCGTCGCTTCGCATTCATGAAGGGCTTGTATCAGGTCGAGCAGGTCTCGTTCGACCGCATGGTCGACCCGACCGATGACAGCAGGCTGCACGACAGCGACTGGGCCACGCAGCGTGTGGCCTGGGCGGTGAAACTCGCGATCGTCGGCGGCGTCGACAAGGCGCGGTCATCGGGATCCGAGAACATCAGCTAGGCCCGCCTCGGGCTCCTACGCGACGAAGGCGACGCTGCTGAACGGTTCAATTTTTCAGTCACGCTCGCCATCGTGCCCGACAACGCGCGCGTCTAGGTGGAATCACTCGATGCCACCGGCAGCAATGCATTCATCAGCGCCAGATGACAGCGGTTTGCGGGCTTCGAGATCAGGCCATCACCAGAAGTTGGCGGCGCCGGCGGAATGGTAAACGACCCGTTGCGGCCACCGCCGGAATCCGGCGGCTGACCTTGAAGCTTGCTTATGGGGCGCGTGCGTTAGGTGGTGGCTGAACGGTCTGTCCCGCGAGGCTTGATGAGCAGCATTTCCACGATCGCATTGTCAGGCATGAACGCAGCGGTCCGCCGCCTCGAGGTCTCCGCCTCCAACGTCGCCAATGTCCTGAGCACGGGCGCGCTCGCCAACGCCGATGGTGCGGTGCCGGCCGGTGCGCCACGGCCCTATGCGCCGCTTGAGCTTGTGCAGACCGCCAGCGCCGGCGGGGGCACCCAGACCACCGCAACAACGGCTACGCCGTCCTCCACTGCGGTCTCCGATCCGCAGGCGCCCTTCGCCGACCAGAACGGCCTCGTCGCCGCGCCCAATATCGATCTCTCCCAGGAACTGGTCGGCCAGATGATCGCAAGCTACAGTTTTGCCGCCAATGCAGCGGTGATGAAAGCGGATGACAGCATGACCAAGTCGCTGCTCGACGTCACGGCGTGAGGTCGGATGCAGAACGGGTTGGGCTGCACGCTTCCCGATGATCGTTCAGCCTAAGGCTCCAGCACCGGACTTCCCGGTGCAGCAAGATCCCGGCTATATTCCCCACGCGACGAGCGGCCGTTGCACTTGCCATGGGGACGAACCGCGATGCGGCTGACGGGGCGACGGCTGATGCTCGCGGCTGCGGTGGCGACGGTGCTGGCCCCGCTTGCCTGGTTCCTCCACACGTTTGCGCCGTCGCCCTTGCCGAAGCCGGAGCCCTACGGCGGGCCGCTGCCATCGGCCACGCCGCCGAAGGCGGTGGCGGTCTTCGCGGTGGTAACCGGCGTAAACCACCGCGTCGCAGCCTACGGCTACCGCGGCGGCTCGTTTTTCGACCGGCGCGAGTTTTCGATGGCCGGGACCCTGGTGACCCACCCGCGGGGCGACCTGCTGATCGACACCGGTTTCGGCCGTCACATCGACGAGCAGTTTGCGACGCTGCCTCTGATTTTGCGCGCGATAACATCCTATAGTCTGTGGCAGCCCGCCGCCGACCAGCTCGACGCTGCCGGCTACGACCGGCGGTCGCTGCGCGCTATCCTTCTGACCCATGCGCATTGGGACCATGTCAGCGGGCTGCCCGACTTTCCGGACGTGCCGGTGTGGGTGACCCCGCCGGAGCGCGAATTCATTGCCAAGGGCGGACACGGACAATTCGGCAAACCCTTTACCGGCGTCCAATATGAAGAATATGGGTTCGAAGGCGGCCCCTACCTCGGATTTCCCGAAAGCCACGACGTTTATGGCGATGGCTCCATCGTTGTCGTACCGGCGCCGGGTCACACTCCCGGCAGCGTGATCATATTCGTGACGTTGTACAACGGAACCCGCTACGCGCTTGTTGGCGACCTGGTATGGCAACTGGAAGGGATCACGCTGCGCGAGGAGCGCTCCTGGCTGGTACGTCAATTTGCCGATCTGGATGCCGCGGCCAACCGCCAGAACCTGTTGCGCATGATAGCGGTCAAGCAACGGCTGCCCGACCTGATCATCGTGCCCGCGCACGACATGCGTGCCTTTGCCGGGATGCCGACGCTTGCTTCGGCAAGCGGGGAAACCCTCCGGGAGATACGGCGGTAGATCCGTCTCTCGGCCCATCAGCGGTGAGGGCGCCCAGCAGCCTGCGGCCTGAGCCGTTTGGGCAGCACCGTCGTGATCGGCACTGCCCGTCCGACGACAGGGAATCTCTCGACCGGCCCGGCCCCGGTGCCGTGGCGCATTTGCTGCAGCTCTTCAAACAGGCGGCCTCGTCGGATCGATCGACGTTTGTCTTGCGCGAAGGCAGGCAAGCCGCGAATATCGGGGCCGGTTCGGCAATCATCCTGGGGAATTTGGGACAAATGCGGTTTGATGACGTCATTCTCGGTCGCCGAAGCATCCGCGGTTACAAACCCGATCCCGTACCCAGGGCGCTGATCGAGGAAATCATCGGTTTGGCGATGCGCGCTCCGTCGTCGATGAACAGCCAGCCCTGGAATTTCTACATCGTCACCGGCGCGCCGCTGGATCGGATCCGGGCCGGCAATACCGAGCGGATGGTGGCAGGCGTCCCGCAGTCGCGCGAATTCCGCACCGGTCGGCCCTTTGCAGGTCAACACCGCGACAGGCAGGTTGGCGTCGCCAAGCAGCTGTTCTCCGCCATGGGGATCGGGCGCGAAGACAAGGACAGGCGCCAGGACTGGGTGCTGCGCGGCTTCCGCCAATTCGACGCGCCGGTCTGCGTGATCGTGACCTACGACCGCGCGCTGGACGGCAGCGACGATACGCCGTTCGATTGCGGTGCCGTGGCCAACGCCCTGGTCAATGCCGCCTGGTCTCGCGGGCTGGGCGCGGTGATCAACAGCCAGGGCATCATGCAGTCGCCGGTCGTGCGCGAGCACGCCGGCATCGCCGACGACCAGGTCATCATGAAAAGCATCGCCCTGGGCTGGCCCGATGAAAGTTTTCCGGCAAATGCGGTGGTGTCCGAACGGAAGTCGGTCGGCGAAGCGGCAGTGTTCGTCGGTTTCGACGATTAGGCCGCGCACGCCGGACAGGCCGCACACTGACAACAGCATTTATCGGCGGAAGACCGCGAATTGGCCGCTGTCTGTCGGCAGCGGTGGGCCAGAAGTGAAGGACAGCCGGTCAAGCTGACGCGTTTGATCCCGAGCTGCCGCCTGCATGCCGTGGCTGCTTGCATTTCAAGACCGATTGGTCTAGATATCGGTGATGACCGACCAGACCCCAACCCGGATGCCGCGCGGCCGGCCGCGTGGTTTTGACACCGAAGCCGCGGTCGAGCGTGCGATGGGCGTATTCTGGTCGCGCGGCTATCACGCCACCGCCCTTCCGGACCTGCTTCGGGCGACCAAGCTTTCCCGTGGCAGCCTTTATGCCGCTTTCGGCGACAAGCACGCGCTCTTCCTGCGGGCGCTCGATCGCTATGTCGCCGATGCACTGGCACGGATGGATGTTGAACTTGGCCCGCGCAGCGCGCCCATCGACGGTTTGAGGAGTTTCCTTGCGGGTTATGTTGAGCGTACCTGCGATGCCAAGGGCCGGCGGGGCTGCCTGCTGGTGGCGACAGCCATGGAACTGGGCGGCCGCGATGCGGAAGTCGATCGTCGCATCGGCAGCTTCTTCAAGGCCATGGAGGCCAGGGTGGCAGCTGCACTTTCGCGGGCCAAGGCGGCAGGTGAGTTGGCGGACGGTGTCGAACCGGCAAGCGCCGCGCGAATACTGGTCTGCTTCGTCGAGGGGCTGCGGGTGATCGGCAAGACGGCACCGGCACGGACCACAACGCAAGCCACCGTCGACGCTCTGCTCGACCGCTTCATCAGGTAGGGCAAGCCGTGAACGCAAGCCGCGCCTGGCGCGTCGATATCTGGACCAATTGGTCTTAAAATACCGTATGGCCTTGAAAGGAAGGTGCCATGTCCTTCATCCAGATCGCTTGCGCGGTGCTGGTGCCTCTGCTCTGGGGCTATCAGTTCGTCGCCATCAAGGTGGGAGTGGTCGAGTTTCCACCGCTCTTCTTCCTCGGGATGCGCTTCCTCGCCATCGCGCTGCTGCTCATTCCATTCGTCAGAAGGCCGACAGGTCGGGAGTTCGGCCCTGTCGCCGTGATCTCGGTCTTCCTCGGGGGCCTGAATTTCGGGCTGTTCTATGTGGGCATGAGGCTCGGTTCAGGCAGCATGTCTGCCGTCGCCTATCAACTCACGACACCCTTCACCGTCCTGCTGGCCTGGCCGCTGCTTGCGGAGAGGCCGTCCCTGATCACGATCGCCGGCGTGTTGCTTGCCTTCGGCGGCGTGGTGGTGTTGGCGGCCGGGCCGGGTCTGTCCGCCAATGCCTTGCCGATCCTGCTGGTGGTCGGGGCCGCGTTCGCGTTCGCGGTCGCCAACGTGCTGACCAAGCGCCACGGCCCCTTCGATCCCCTGATGTTGACCGGGTGGTCGTCACTCCTCACGGTACCTCAGGTCATGTTGATGTCGCTGTTGCTTGAACATGGACAACTGGCGACCCTTGTCACGGCGGACCAGCGTGGCTGGCTGGCGCTCGCCTATACTGTTTTCATCGGAGGCATTGTCGGATTCGGCCTCTGGTTCTGGCTGATCGCCCGTTGCAGCATGGCCCGCGTGGCACCCTTTGCCTTGCTGCTTCCGGTCTTCGCCGTGACTTCGAGTGTGTTGTTCCTCGGCGACCGCATTACTCCGACGTTGGTTGTCGGGGCGCTGCTCGCCATTGCGGGCGTCGCCATTGCGCAACTGAGGTCGATCGCCCTACCGCGGCTAACCTGAGGGTCGCGCCGGGGGCGAACTCTTTGGCGCGTTGAGACCTGTTCCAGAGAAGGTGAGATGGCGCGGCCCGCCAGCCGGGCGACAGCTGCCGTTGCACCGCGCACAATGTTATCGCTGACAGGTGCGGAGACAATCGACGCAGTGGGATTGATCACCCTGCAAAGCACGCAGGGTCCGGAAGCGAAGATGAGGCGCAGTTAAAACGAGGAGATCACGGGGATGGTGTCTTGGCGGGCTGCTGTGGAGGGGAGCTATCGTTCCGGCAGCCCAACCTCGATTTCAGCACGCAGGATTCGTTGGGTCGCCTCCAGATAGACCGGGCTGGCATTCTTGGTCGGCAGCCCGATGTTGATCGCGGTCGACCCCGGTCTCAGTTCCAGCGCTTTTGCCATCGCCGCCCTGGCTTCTTCAGTCCGGCCCAAGCGCTGATAGGCCGCCGCCAGCGTGGCATGCGTGCGCCCCGTTCCCGGCGTGATCGCGAGTGACCTCAGCAACCAGGATACCGCCTCCTCGTCGCGGTCCATCAACAGGCAGGCCAAGCCCGCCCCAAGCAGCCAGGTCCAGCGCGAGACCTGTGGCGTGTTGAATTGGTCGGCCTGCTTGAACGTCGCCAGCGCATCCTCGAAGCGTCCCAGTTGAACCTCGGAGATACCCAGATTGAACATCGCCAAACCATCCCAGGGATCGAAGGTCAATACCCTCCCGCAGGCCACGAGGCTTTCTACGAAATGGTTGGTTGCGGTGAGGAAGCGGCAATAGCCTTCGAGCACAGGAAGATAGGTCGGCTTGGCGCGTTGCGCGCGCTCCAGCATCGACTGGGCGCTGCGCTCCGCCGCCGGTACGTCGGCCGGATTGTACCAGACCAGCTGTATGCCGCGCAGCAGGTGCGCGGCAAGCGCCGCTTCGAGGTCCACATTGTCGGGCTCGGCAGCGAGAGCTTTCTCCAGCATCGCCTGCGCGGCTTGAAAACGCTCCGGCGTGTTTTGGTTGATCGAAGCCATTGCCTGCTCGATCACGACCTTGGCGTTTCCGGCCGGCAGCTCGCTGCCGGTGGCAACTGACCCGGCGCCGGAGTTGATCATGGCGTTGATGCGCACCGCCAGCGGATGGCCGATGGCCGCGGCGAGACGGGACTGTTGCAGCGACAGGTCGGCGTTTTCGGCGGCGACCGAGGCGGAGGTTGTCCACCGCACCTCGCCGGTTGCAGCATTGCTCATGCGGGCCTGGATGGACCAGGAATGTTCCTTGACCTGCAACTCGCCACTCACCACGAAGTCCGCCGGCGCGGAGCGCGGGGTCGCGGCCTCGCCGGCGGAAGAGGCCGGTTCCGATCGCGGTGCCAGCACCCGGATATTGCCGATCTTTGCCAGGCCGTCAGTGAGGCGGCCGGTCACGTTTGCCGGCATCTCGGTGATTTGCTCCTCGTCGCCGGCGCCGACGAGCGGCATTACGGCGATCGTCGGCGGCGTCCGGGCGAACATGAGGTTCGGTGCATAGATCGGCACTGCGGCAAGGCCAATGACCGCACCGAATCCGGCCAGACCGGCGAGAGAAGCCCGGCGGCGCAAGCTGAACCGGAGCCGATTTCCCGCGGGCCTGGCTTTCACTTCGGCTATGGTCGCGGCATCCGGCTTGTCGCCCACCGCTGCGCTGGCGACAGGATCCGCTGCTGCCCCTGAGGCAGCACCCGCGGGCTGGTCCGACACCTCGGCCTCGAACAGGTAGCCGCGTCCGGAAACGAGCTTGATCAATTGGCGCTGGTCGTCGCCGAGCGCAGTGCGAATCTCGCGGATGCATTGGAACAGGCTGTCTTCGCCGACATGGACGTCCGGCCAAATCGCCTCGATCAATTCCTGCTTGCTGAGCACGCGCCCGGGGTTGGCCACAAATAGCTGCAGCATGTCGAAGGATTTCGGCCGCAGCCTGATCGTTTCGCCATCGGGACCGCGTAACCTTGCGCGCTGCCGATCAAGTTCAAATCCAGCGAAACGAAACACCTGTCCTCCGAGCCATTTATTCCGGAGCTTCAGACGAATATCAGCAAAATTTCAGAAAGTCACCGCTCTCTGTTCAGGACAGGAGCGCAGCGGGCATGACAAAAAGATTCGCCACACATGGTGCGCCGCACGGGGGCAAGCGACAGTGATCGAGAGGGCATCGCAATCTTCAGGTGCATCTCTGCCGCGAAAACAATCATGGGTAACCACCCCATGCTCCCGTTCGGGAACTATCGCTTGGGCTGCAGCAGGGAATAAAGTTGGGCGCAGTTCTCAAAAATGGGTTGAAGTTGTTGATTGATTGTAATTCGCGCTTGATTTATCTGAATCGTTGGGAGGGTTTTTAATGCGTAAGGCTTGTTTGATTTTTGCATTTTGCATGGTTGCGGCGGCCCCGGCGTTAGCGCAGGCTCCGACCAGGCCGAAAGCGGCGGTGACCCCCAAGCCCGCTGCAACCGTCGCAACGCCCGAGGTTGCCGCCGCTCCCGCCGACGCGGCAACGGCGGATGACAGGACGAAAGCGATCGTTGAAGGATTCCGGACTGCCAGGTTCGGGATGAACGAAGCCGATGTCCGCGCCGCAATCAGCAAGGACTTCGGCTTCAAGCCGGATGCGATCAAGACGCAGGACAATCCCGCGGAACTCACCCACAGCCTGCTCGTCACGGTTCCCGACTTGCTGCCGAACGGCGGCACCGCGGAAGTTTCCTACGTGTTGGGCTACAAGTCCAAAACGCTGATCCAGGTCGGCGCGGTATGGTCAAAGGCTTCCGATGCGGCGATCACGCCCGAGCGGCTGTTTTCCAATGCCAACATCCTGCGCGCCCATTTCATGTCCGAGGGTTTCAAACCCGAGACCGTCGCGGTCAACACGCCGATCAATGGCGGGCTTCTGATGTTCCGCGGCAGCGACGCCAGGGATCGCTCCGTGATGCTGCTGCTGCAAGGCAGCTTCGAGACCAAGGAGAACAACCAGCGCGTCCTGACCCCGACCGGCCTCCTGCTGTTCTACGTCGCGGACGCCAAGAGTCCGGACGTGTTCAAACTGCCTCCTGGCCAGTTCTGATGTACCCGCCCCGCGAAACGCGCCGGGGCCCGCTCAACCATCACGGGGCGGATTCTGTCGCCCCGCCGCGAAGGTTGGAGGCGACCGCTCAGTTCCCGACCGGCGCCGGGGAGGGGTTCTCGCTGCGACGGCTGGCGCGGCTGCGATTCGTTTCGCTGCTCGGCGTCATGCAATTCACGTTGCTGCCGCTGTTGAGTACGGGTCTTCGTGCCCAACCCAACCAGATCATTCCGGACGGGCGAACCGCAACGAACTTGCAGACATCCGGAAATGTCACCAACGTCACCACATCCACCGTATCCGGCCCCAATGCCTTCAACTCGTTTTCGCAATTCGGCGTCGGGCAGGGCAATACGGTCAATCTGCAACTGCCTTCCGGCACGCAGAACCTGATCAATGTCGTTCGCGACGCTCCCGCCTACGTCAACGGCACGCTCAATTCCTACGCCAATGGCACGATCGGCGGCAACGTCTACTTTGCGGACCCGCAAGGATTCGTCGTTGGCCCGTCCGGCACGGTCAATGTCGGCAGCCTCAATGTCTCGACGCCGACGCGAGAATTCACCGACAAGCTGATCGGCGCGCAGGGGCAGATCAACGGCTCCGCGGTGAACGGCCTGCTGAACGGCTCGTTCCCGATCTCGCCCGACGGCAATGTCCGGATCCTCGGCCGCATCAACGCCGCCGACGGCGTTCGCCTGACCGGCCAGAACGTCTATGTCGGCGGTGGCGTCAGCCAGCGCGACCTGGTCAACCAGGATCACGCGGCGAAGTTTGCCGCCTCCGTCAATTCCAAGGGCTTGCGCAGCGCCAGCGGCATCGTCGTGAGCAACGGCTCGATTCACATCGTCGCCGCCGGCAATGCCAGGCTGTCGGGCCGGCTCGCCGCGCACAGCCGCGGCACGACGCCGAGCACGATTACGGTCGATGCGGGAAAGAACGTCGTGCTCGGCAAGAACGCAAGGCTGAGCACCGCCAGCAAGAGCGGCGACGCCGGCGATATCGTGCTGAAGGCCGCTGACAACCTGACCCTCGAGAGCGGCGCCCGCATCGATGCCAGCTCCGCCATCGGCAATGCCGGCCTGGTCGACCTGAGCGCCAACGGAAAATTTGCGATCGGCGACCATGTCCGGATCAATCTCGCCGCGCCCAAGGGCAACGCCGGCACGCTGTTGATGGATCCGACCGATATCGTGATCGGCGCGGCCGGCGACAGCGGCGTCACCCTGGACAACACCTCGATCGCCAACGCGATCGCCGCGCTGTCCACCGGCGCCACCTACGTGCTTCAGGCCGACAATTCCATCAGCCTCAACGCGGATGCGGTTATCGACACCCGCCGCCTCGACGGATCGGGCCACTCGACCGCGAACGCATTCAATGTCGAGCTCGACGCGCCGACCATTACGATGGCGCAGGGCGCGCAGATCCTGGCGATGGCGGTCAATTCCGGCGGCAGCACCTGGACCGACGGAAGCGTCACCCTCAACGCGACCGCCAGCCAATCGTTGTTATCCGGCCAGGCCAGCGCCACCACGGGCATTACTGTCGATGGAACGATCACCGGCGGCGCGATCACGATCGCGGCGAGCTCTACCGCGACCTCAAGCTTCACGAGTTCGCTGGCCTCGGATTTCGCCCTGGTCGGCGAAAGCCTCGCGCCGACATTCCTCGGGCTTAACGGCGGCTATGTCGCCGCGAGTTCGACCGCGAATGTGGCGATCAACGGCCACGCCAGCATCACCGGTTCGGGCGCGGTAACCATCAGCGCCACGGCATCGGAAGATGCCGAGGATCCCGTCATCGCGAGCGCGCTGGCTGGATTTGCGCCATTCGGCGCATCGGTGGTCGTGGGCAACATTTCCGGGACGGTATCCAACACCGTCGCGAGCGGCGCGACCATCAGCGCCGGCGGCAGCCTGAACGTCAATGCCACCAACACGGCGACGCTAAACGTGGCCGCCGTCGCCGCCACGTCGAGCGCGGTCGCGGTCGCGACCGTCGCCTATTCGCAGGTCAATGTCGACACAACCGCCAGCATCCAGAGCGGAGCGCGTCTCAGCGCCGGTACTGCCGGCGGCGCCGACAAGGGCCTGTCGCTGATAGCCGTCAACAACAACAGTTTTACAACGACCGCGACGGCGATCGCGCTCAGCTCCCTCAACTCCACCGGCGGGATCGGCGGAGCTCTCGCGATCAGCAACGTCAACACGGCGGCGACCGCGACGCTGGGGGCGTCTCTCGGCGCCAGTCCGAGCAACAGGATGGCGGGAGACGTGGTGGTCGAGGCGACATCCTACGGCGTCAAGAATGCGACCCAGGCATCCGTGATCGTGGGTACGCCCGGCCTGGTCGGCGCGATCCAGTCGGCAATGCCGCTCAGCATCATGACACAGCAGATGACGACGCTGTTTCCGGCTGACCTCGGCCTGAAGGCCGCGGCGGCGTTGTCCCTGGCCACCAGCAGTGAAAATGCGACGGCCGCGATTGCGCAAAATCCGAGCGGCGGGGCACCGTCCATCTACGCAAGCGGCAACGTTTCCGTGATCAGCGACGTGGTCGACGAGGGCGTGCGCAGCAATGCAACGTCGAGCGCCATCGCCACCGACCCGCTCACCGGAGAGTCGGTCGCGATCGCCGTCGCGGTGGCGTGGGGGACCTTCTCGCACAACTCTGATGCCTACATCGGAGACGGCGTTCTCATCAACGCTTCGAATGTGGGTGTCGCCGCGACCAGCTATTTGCCGATCACCAACGCCTGGCTGCAATGGGACGGTCTCAGCCAGGTGCTCAGCCATCTCAACGGCACGCTGGGAATCGGCAGCAATATCATGACGAGCTACGCCAGCGCCACGGCGGACGCCGGTGACACGGTTGGTCTTGCCGGGGCAGTCGGACGCTTCACGGTCGACAACAATACAACCGCCTGGGTTGCCACCGATGCGACACTGGTGTCGACGTCGACCGACACCGGCGGCTGGACGGTGCCGCTGCACGGCAACTTGTCCGGCAGCAGCAATTCGCCGCAGGCCTTTACCGACGATTTGCAGGTTCTGGCGTCGACGACGACACAGTCGATCGACGCCGCCGGCAATGTCGGCACGTTCGGATGGATTTCCAGTTCCTCGGGCGGTTCGTCGTTCGGTGGCGCGATCAACCTGATCCAGACCAACAGCAACACCATCGCTGGCGTATCGGCCGGCGCCTCGCTCAGCTCCGCCACCTCGGTTGCCGTCGATGCGACGACCATCGATTTGTTCTTTGGCGCATCGCCGACCTCGGGCAAGGCCGCCGGCGCCCTGGGGTTGAACGGAATCACCTCGATCGCGCTGGTCGACAACACGACGCATGCATCGATCAGCGATCAGGCGTTCGTCAGCGCGCCTTCCGTCAGCATCGACGCCGCAGAAGATCTGTCGGCACTCTCGGTGGCGGGTTCGGTGGTGCTTGGCGGCAGTTCCGGCGTTGGACTCGCGGTCGCCTATCTCGGCGCCAACACCGATACGTCGGGCTATATCGGCGACAATCACGCCGACATCACTGCCGGCGCTTTTTCCGCAAATGATCCCTTTGCGGGAGATAGCGGAGGCAGCGGCTCCATCAACACCGACAATCTGAGTGTCAATGCGACGACTTCCGGCCGCATGACGGCGGTATCGGTCGCGGCGGCGATATCGGAGCCGTCGGTCTCCAATTTTGCGAGCAAGGCGAGTGCGGTAGGCGGCGCCGCTACCGGCGGGGCGGCGGGAGCCGGACTGGCAGCTTCGAAGCTGTCGGCGGGGTCCGGCGCAAGCACCGATGGTTTCAGCATCGACGTGGCCGGCAGTTCATCGGTGACCGATGTGGCGCTGGGAACCAGCGCATACATTCAGGGCGCGACGGTCAATCGCTTCACGGCGACGTCGACCACCGCAACGACGAGTGTCCAGGCGCTCAACGATACCATTCTTGACAACGGCTCCGGCTCGGCCTCGGTCAATCTCGCGGGCTCCTCCGGCTCGGGGAGCGTGGCGGTCGGTGGCGCCATCTCGGTCGGAATCTCGAGCAACGCGACGCTGGCCTACATCTCCGACTCCACCATCAACAATCAGCAGAGCGTGACGGTGCAGGCGCTGAACGGCGGACAGCAAACCGTCGTCGGCATCGCGATCGCTGCGTCCAACGCCAATTCGGCCTCGATATCGGGCTCGGCCGGCTTCATCACCGATAGCGCGACAGCCTATATCGCGGACTCGACCCTTTCGGGCGTATCCGGCAGTTCGCGTGCCATCGAAGTCGATGCCTACCAGACCAGCGACATCGCGATCGGCGGCGGGTCGCTGTATCTGTCCGGCGGCAACGCGGGTGTCGGCATCGCCATGACTTACGCATCGATTACCGATCCGACCGGAGGCAACGCCGTCGACGCCCACGTCAGCGGCACTTCGATCAGCAATTACGACACCATCGCCGTGCTGGCTGACAATGCGAGCGTGATTGCCGCGGGAGCGGCCTCCGGCGGGGTCTCTGCCGGAAACGGCGGCGCCGGCGCCATCATCGTCGACCAGATCACCCCCACGACTACCGCTTACATCGGCAGCAACTCGACGGTGACGATCAGCGTTACCGGCGCGATCAGCGTTACCGCCGACAGCGTCGACGAATCGGCGCTGGATACCTCGCTCGGCAACCTGGTCAAGCCGACCAGCAACGGCCAGCTTGCGACGGACAATTGCACGACCAGCAGCGGCAGCCAAAACTGCGTCGACTTCACCGCCGCGGCGCTGAACGGCGGTACCGGCAACGCGCCCGGCGCCAGCATCATCTCGGTCGCCGGCATCATCCAGGCCGGCAAGAACAATGTCGGCGCGGCATTGGTGTTCGACACCATCGCCACCACGCATTCGGCCTATATCGCCGATGTCCTGTTGACGTCGAGCAGCGGCGACGTGGCGGTCGCCGCCAGCGATTCGTCGCAAATTCAATCCGTCGCCATCGGTTTCGGCCTGTCCACCGGTCAGTTCGCCGGCGTTGGCGGCACAACCATCAGCAGCATCACCAACACCGTTTCGGCTGCAGTCGGGGACAGCCGTTCGACCACGACCCAGTCGACGATATCCGCCGCGGGTCTATCGGTGACTGCGACCGACCGCTCTGAGATCACCGGCACCGCCGCCGTCGGCGGCGCCTCGACGCAAGGTTCGGCGGCGGGACTGTCGATCGTCTATAGCAACATCGCAAACACCGTGAGCGCCGGCGTGACGGGCAGCCTGGTCGCCGTTACCGGCGACGTCGGTGTCAGCGCGAATTCGACCGGGACGATCTCGACAGTGGCGGTCGGTGTCGCGATCTCTTCTCAGGTCGGCCTGGCGGGCTCGGTAGCGACCAATCTGATGGGCACCAACGTGACCGCCGATATCACCGGCGGCGCCGACGTGACCGCGAACAACAACGTCGCGGTGCTGGCCGGCAACAGCGACAATGCCGCGGTGTTCGCCGGCGCCTTCGCCATTTCCAAGGGCGCGGCGGGCGGCGCCGGATCGCTGGTCACCAACAAGATCTCCGGGAGCACCTCGGCCTATATTTCGGGATCGACCACCGAAGTCGATGCTCTCGGAACCAGTTCCTCCGATACGCTGTCGGTCAACGGCGGCACGCTCGCCAATGCAGTCAATCTGGGCAGCTTCAGCGCGCCGACCGACAATACGCCGGACCTGACCGAGAACCAGGACACCGTGACGGGCCTCGCCGTGGTCGCAAGCTCGCATCAGGCGGTGGTGACCAACGTCGCCAGCCTTGCGGCGAGTTCCGGCGTCTCGATCATGGTCAATCCGATCGTCAACGTGATGGCCGGCGCCACCAACGCCTATATCGACAGCGCCAGCATCGATACCAGGCTGACGAGCACGGCGCCGGCGCCGCAGATCGATGTCGCCGCCTCGAGCTTTTCCTATTCCGGCGCGTTCGGTCTCGGCATCGTGGCGCCGACCGGAACCGCCGGCGGCGGCGCAACCATCGTCAGCACGACGATGGAGCGAACCACGCAGGCCTACATCGTCAATGCCACCATCGGCGATCTCATCTCCTCGAGCGCGGCCGTCGGCGCGGTGACCGTCAAGGCCAATGCCGAACAGGACGCTTCGTCGGTCGCGGTCGGCTTCAACAGCGGCTCGGTCGGGCTCAACGTCTTCAACGCGACCACCGAGGCTTATGTCGACGGCGGCTCGGTCACCGCCGCCTCGCTCAGGGTCAATGCCAAGGACAGCACCGGCATCGCTTCCGCCAACGGCTCGGGGTCCTACGGAAGTGCGGTGGCCATCGGCGCCGCCTTCCTGGTGCAGGTCAGCGCGAACCAGACCGAAGCCTATGTCGGCGACGAATTTGCCTATGAGGGCAATGGTGCCACCAATTCGACCGCCATCAGGTTGAGCGGCGCGCTCGACGTTGAGGCCAACACCACCGACAACTTCCAGGCCTATTCGGTCGGCGGCGCGGTTTCGACCGGTACCGCGGCGGTGGCCGGCATGGCCAACATCGAAATCGCCAACAACACGACGGTCGCCGGACTTTACGACACCACGGTGCAGTCTCCGACCGGCGCTGCCGCCGGCGCCGTGACCGTGAACGCGACTGAAAACGTCACCATCATGGAGATCGCCGGCGCGCTTGCCGTCGGGGTGAGCGGGGGAGGGGTCGGGGTCGGCGCGGCCGCCAACGTCATCGTCTTCAAGAGCGAGACCACGGCGGAAACCCGCAACAGCGACATCAATTCGTCGGGTGTGATCGACGTCAACGCCGAGAGCACGAAGGAGGTGCTGTCCTATGCGGTGACCGCGGGGGTCGGCGGCTCGGTCGGCATCGGCGCGGCGGTCGGCGTGGTCATCATCGGCACCAACGACGCCGACAGCGATACGCAGGGCCAGATCACCGGCCAGCTCAACAACAACAACAACGGTACCATTGCCGCGGCCAATGCGGGTACCAACTCTCCCCAGGGCAGCGGCGCGGTCGCGAGCGGCTCGGCGGGCGACCCGAGCACGGCCAATGCCAGCTCGACCTACGGCGTCTCCTCCGTACTCACCGGCGGCAATGACGGCGTCACGGCGCAGATCGCCGGCGGCAACGTTACCGGCAGCGAAGTCGATGTCGGCGCGACCAGCGCCGCGGCCGCGAAACTGTTTCTGCTTGGCGCCGGCTTTGGCAAGAATGCCGGCGTCGGCGCCGGCATCGGCTACACCATCGTCGACAGCAGCGTTCTCGCCAATCTAAGCGCCAGTGTCACCGCTCCGACCGTCAGCGTCTCGGCTGCGGTGAGCGACCCCACCACTGGTGCCTACGCGGGCAAGACCGTCGACAGCACCGCCATTGCCGGCGGCCTTGCGCTCTATTTCGGCGCCGATGCCGCGGTCGCGATCGGCAACGTCGGTAACACCGTCACCGCGGAACTCGGCGGTTCGGTAACCGGATCTGGCGGCGCCGGGGTGCTGGTGACGGCAAGCGACACTTCGACGCAAAGCTCCACGGCCGGAGGCGGGTCGGGCGGAATCGCGGCGATCGGCGCTTCGGTGGCGACAACGTCGAAATCCTCCTCGGTCACCGCAAAGATCCTGCCCGATGCGACCGTCAGCAGCTCCACGGTCCTGGTTTCGGCATCTGAGGGTGGCGCGCTGTCGGCGTCGGCGACCGCGGTTGCGGGCGGCGTCGTGGCCGGGGACGGTGCTGCCGCGACCGCCAAGGAGAATTCGACGATTCTGGCGGAGATCGGCGCCGGCGCCGCGATCACGACCTCGGCCACCGACGTGGGCACGCTCGTCTCTGCCTCCGCGACACCCGATATCTCCACCAACGCGCTCGGGGTCGCGGTGGGCGGCATCGGCGTCGGCGTCTCGGTTGCGATGTCGGACGTCACGCTCAGCGTCACCGCCGACATCGGCAACAGCGCCACTTTCACGGGCGGCGACCTTGCCGTCACCGCCGCTGCCACGGTGCCGACTGGCGGCAATACCACCTATGCCCGCTCGATCGCCGGCGGCGGCGGGTCGCTGCTCGGGCTTCAAGGCAGTTACTCGGAGGCCTCGGAGGACGCGACAGTCAAGGCGTTCGGTGGAACCGGACTGACGCTGCCGGCCGCTGACGTCACCATCGCCGCCGAAAACGACAGCAATCAATATGCAACCGCCACCGGAATCGCGGTCGGCGGCTATATCGGTCTCGGCGCCACGGTCGCGCAGGTTTCTTCAAATGCCGTAACCCAGGCCTATCTGGATGCCGGCGCAATCACGTCCGCGAGCAATACCGGCGTCCTTCAGATCAGTGCCACTGGAACCGACACCAACACGTCGAGCGCGACAGCAGGCTCGGGCGGCACCTTCGCGGGCGCCGCGGCGGTGGCGACCACCAGCACAACGGCGTCAACCAGCGCGACACTGTTCGGCAGCGCTACGACGGACACGCTGTACCTCGGCGGCTTGAGCATCCAGGCCATGCACACCACCAACTATTCGGCCGACGGCGATGCCTTCCAGGCTTCCATCGTAGGAGCGAGCGGCGGCAGCGCCACCAACACGATCGGCTCGACCACCGCCGCCGAGGTGGGTACCAACATGATCGTCAATTCCGCCGGCGGCGACATGGACGTCATCGCCAATGATGTCGTCAATCAGACCAGCGGCGGCTCGCGGGCCGGATCTGGCGGTGCTGCGGCGGGCGCGGCGACGCTGAGCAGTACCAACGTTACCCAGACCGTCACCGCCAATGTCGACAGCGGGACCATCTTCAGCCTGAACGACGATCCGTCGACCTCGACCGCCAAGATCAATATCGAGGCCTACAACACGCTGCAGACCGTCGACACGGTAAGCCTGACGGCGGGCGGCCTGTTCGCCGGCGGCGGGGCGGAATCCGATATGACCGCGACCGCGACCTTGACGGTGAATGTCAACGCGGCCGAACTGTTCAGCGCCGGCGATATCGATATCGGCACCGCGTCCACCATGGAGGCCGCCAACAACGCCAATGCCAACCTCTACGGCGTCATCACCGGCGCCGGTGCGTCCACCAACACCTTCGTGAGCGCCACCCAGGACGTCAATGTGGGCGGCAGCTCGAAGATCGAAGGCTGGGGCCTGATCAACATCTATGCCGGCCAGGCCGGCGACGGCAGCACGTTCAGCACGGTAAGCGCCGATGCGACGACGGTCGTCTACAACTACGCGCTGGTTCCGATCTCAGCGGAATACAAGGGGACCGCCACGGCGCAGGACTATACCAACCTGACACTCGCCGGCGGCTCGCAGGTGCTCGGCGTCAACAACGTGTTCCTCGGCGCCACGCAGGGCGCCGTGAGCGCCAACGGCTCCGGAACCAATTACAATCCATATCTCACGGCCTTCAGCACCGAAAACCACGACGACCATAGTCATCCCGACGGCAGCGGCAATGTCGCGCTCAACGGCGTGGTGGTGGCCGGCATCTACAATCAGGAAACCCTCACCATCCCGCTCGGCGCCACCGCGCCAACCCTGTCGTCGACCAGCCCCTACACGCTGAGCCTCGAACTGGTCTCCGACCCGAGCCTGTTCAACCCGGTGGTGAGCTACAATCACCAGGCGATCCAGTACGCCGTGGTCGGCGGCTTCAATCCCTATCAAACGATCGTCGCCCAGCTTGTCACGCTCAGCGGCCTGACGACGGCGCAGGTCCAGGCCGCGCTGTCGAGCGCCTCGCCGTCGATCACCATCCCGACGGCCAATGATCCCACCGGCGATATTCAGCGCCAGATCAACACCCTCATCCAGCAGGCGCCGTTTGCCGCTAACGCTTCCGGTTCGGCGTTTGCCTTCGGCAACATCCTGGTGTCCGCGGGCAACGTCTCGATCCTGGCCCAGTCCCTGACCGGGGCAGCCGTAGCCGGAGCGGCGGCGCCCTTCGTCAGCGCGCGCGACTCGGTGTCGATCGACATCGAGAACCAGGGCCTGGACTTCATCGACCTGTCGAACCTGACCGTCACCGGCGTATCCGGCGGTCACCTCAACTTCACCGGCAGCGCCACCGCCTCCACCGCCAGCGGCATCGCCTTCCAGTCCGACCTGTCGGGCGCGACGCCGGTGATCACCGTGAATGCGAGCTACAGCCGCAAGGATCCCAACACCGGGCAGGGCGTCGACCAGAACGGCGCCCCGCTCACCCAGACGCCGGACATCTATTTTGACGGCACCGTCACCAACCTGAACGGCCTGCTCAACATCGCCAATGCGCTCGGCAATGTGGTGGCTTCGCAGACCTTCAACGCGGCGACGATCGAAATGCAGGTTCCGAACGGCAGCTTCACCTTCAACGGCGGCGTCGGCAGCATATTCAACTCGAACCACGATGTGGCGTCGCAATGGGCGGGCGTCGAGTATCGGCCGACCGACACGCTCACCGCGGTCGAGGCGGCGGCGACCTATCTCGGCACCTACGGCTATGGCGGTTCCGGCGGCGCCGTCGTCGATGGCAACTGGAGTGCCCATCCGTACTTTTCGTATTGGGATTGCTGCGACAATGGCGGCCAGATCGTCAACAATGCCGTGACCAACTACTCGAACGCCAGCCAGGTCTTCACCGCCCGGCTGCTCAACCTGTATTACGGCGGTGGCTCGCTCTATTCGGCGATCTTCTTGCCGACCGGCTATTCCAACAACAATGACGGGCTCGGCAATGGCGGCATTCCCGCAAACAATGTCACCGCCCTGGCGCAGGCCGAGGGCGCATCGACGTCGCAGATCTCCGTCTCCGGCTGGCAGCGCCACGACTTTCAGGGGCAGGCCTATTCGAGCAACGATTCCGGCCCGTTCAACTGCTCCGGCTGCGGCAACTACTTCCAGGTCGTCAATATCCAGTCGCAGGCCGTCAATGCCGTGACGGCCAATACCGCCAGCAACGCGCCCGCGAACCAGCCCTTCGCCATCGGCAAGGCGATCATCCTGTCCGCTTCGGTGCTCAACATCAATGGAACCATCCAGAGCGGCCAGAGCAGCAACTATTCGGTCAATATCGGAAGCAACGCCGAGAACGCCATCAACAGCCTGCTCAACGGCACCTCGTCGGTGGAGACGCTTGCCCAGGCCCAGACCAACGCGCTTCACGGCAATTATTTCGACCTGACGCCCTATCTGTCGACGGTCAACGGCAGCGACGTGCAGGTCGGTGCGCGATTCAATGTCCTGACCGATCAGGTGCTGCTGAACAGCGTGGTGCAGGGAACCGGCGGCTATGTCTACCTGAACGGCAAGATCATCAGCACCTCTACCGACGGCACCAGCCAGGGCAATATCGTGGTCAATGGCGGGGCCGGCACGATCACCGTCAACAACACCACGGGCTATCAGCTGGTCACCAACACGATCAACACCGGCGTCAGTGCCGCGAGCGTCGTGGAAATCGTCGATCAGCTCAAGCAGCAGACGACCTGGTATGTCTACAATGCCGCGGCGCCCGGCGGGCAGCAGGTGAGCACCTATCAGGCCAACGGGGTCAATGCCAGCGGCTATCAGTCGGCGACGCTGCTCGGCACCAGCGGTCCGTCGGGCGTGACCTACTCGCCGGAGGCCAATCAGTATTACCAGTGGGTCGATACCGCCACGCTGACCCGCCCGGTCACCAACGATCCGTCGGCCTATGGCTGGACCTTCAGCGGCGTCTCGGCGAATTCGGCGACCTATCCCTACACCGAGACGACGAGCCTGGTTTCGAACGTGCAGCAGGTCGTCAATGGCAGCCCCAATGGCCAGCTCCAGTCCAGCAACTACCAGGAGGTCGTGACCGCGACCGGCTCGTTCCACACCAATTCCATCGCGACCGGCGGGGCCTGTTGCGGCACAGATTTCAAGAACGGCACCTGGAACCAGGAGATCTATGACAGCCTGACGCTTACGCTGACCAATACCGTGAAGGCCTCCTACGGGATCGGCATTCAATTCAACGGCGGCGGCTCCAGCTCGGTCGACGTCACGTCCAACGCCGGCATTGTGGTCAACGGACCGATCAACAATCTGCAGGGCGTGACGTCGCTCACCGCAACCGGCGCCAATTCGGCGATCACGACCGGGGCAAGCGTGAACAATCCGCTGGTTTCCGGTACATCGGTCACGCTGATCGCCGACGGCGGCATCGGCGTGCTCGGCGCGGCATCGAAGACGCCGTTGCCGGTCCAGGTCTATGGCGGCACCCTGACGGCGATTTCGATCGACAACGACATCGCCATCGCCGCGACCGGCTCGCTCTCGATCAATCAGGTCAAGGTCAATCCGGCGATCGCCGGCAATGCGCCGCAGGGAAGTGTCTATCTGTCCGCGACCGGCGACATCAATTCGGCTTCCGCCTACAATGTCGGCACCCCGATCATCGTCGGCAAATCTATCGAGATCGATTCCTCCGGCGGCGCCGTCGGCGCCATGTCGGGCACCAGTGGCGGCGTGACGGTGCTGAACGACATCAATCCCCTGGTAATCCAGGCCACGGGGACGACGCTGATCGACGGCACCATCGATGGCGGCATCGTCAACAGCAGCTCTTCGACCGGCACCTATCTCGTGCAGTCGACCGGCAATCTCAGGCTTGGCTCGATCTCGTCGTCGGGCCCGGTGTTCCTCGAAGCCGCGGCCGCGGATGGCAATGCCGCCAATATCATCAACGGCCTGACCAGCGGCGGCCTGACGGCGGCGCAAAGCTCGCACCTGCAGGCGGTCTGGAGCAGCCTCAATCTGGTAAGCGGCTCGGGCGCCGTTGCCGTCAGCGACTATCAATCGCTGGTCAACGCCGCCTACACCGATTACTGGCAGCTGCGCAACCTGGCCTTCAACGACGGACAGACCTATAGCCTGACGGCGACCGGGACTACCGTGCTGACGGCGCAGGTCGCGGCCGAGCAGGGCATCGATCCGAGCGCCGTGACCGCCGCGCAGCTCAAGGCCGAAGCGACCACCCGCTTCGAGAAGGATGAATATCTGCTCGGCATCAAGACCGCCGGCCAGCTTGGCGACAGCCTCGCCACGCTGTTCGGCTCGAACCTCGCGAGCAACCAGTATCTGCAGGCCGCGCCCTCAACCGCCGCGCTCACCGCCGCGCTCACCAGCTACAATGCCGGCTTCAGCTACGTGCTGCCGAGCAGTTCGGCGCTCTATGCGGAGATAAATTCCGGCTCGCAGTGGACCCAGGATCAGCTCACCTACACCGTCAGCGCTGCCGCCAATCCCGCCAACGGCGTGCCACCGCCGTCGATTGCGGGGCTGCCGCTCAACGTCAGCGGCAGGCAGGTCATGCTTTATGCGCCCAGCGGCTCGATCGGGAGCCTGGCATCCCCGCAGACCTTCTCCTTCACCAGCGTCGACGCTTCGTCGCTGACCGCTGCGCAAAAAGGGCTTCTGGCCTCGGCCGGTCCGGGGCAGTTGACCGTCACGTCGTCGACGGATCCGGTGAGCGGAATCGTGAGCTATACCGCGAGCGTCTCGCAGCAGAGCCTGGTCATCGTCAGCCCGCTCGGTCCGGTATCGGCGAAGGCGCAATCGCAGATCTATCTCGGCAGCGCTTCCGACCTGCTGCTCGGCGGCATTGCCGATGCGGCCTTCGGACCGGTCACGGCGGCCCAGTCCGCCGGCGTGCAAACCATCAGCGGCGGAAACGTCAAGCTCGACGCGGTCGGCAATATTCTCGAAGGCGTCGCCGGTCAGGTGGCGATCTCCGGCAACATTCTCGATCTGACGCTGATCGCGGAGACCGGCAGCATCGGACAGGCCCCGGCGCAGGCGACCAGCCCGGCGGCAAACCAGAACGCGCTGCAACTGGCGCTGTCGGGCTCGCCGATCGGGCAACTCGACCAGGCTGTCGCGGGGCAGGGCATCTACGTGAACCAGACCACCGGCGACCTTGTCGTTGGCAACGTGACCGCCGCCGGTCCGATCCAGCTCGCGGCCAGCGGCAGCATCTATGCGGAAGCGCAGTTCACCGACCGTTCCTTCGTCCATATCGCGGGCTCCGCGCTCGATCTGCGGGCCGGCGGCAATGTCAGCTTCGACGGCTCGACCTTCCAGCCCTTGCAGGTGCAGATCACGGGCGCGGTCACCGGCAATTCCGTCGGTACGATGACCATCCTGAGCCCGGCCAGCGATCTCACCGTGGGTGCGGCGGGGGCCTATGGAAGCCTGAGCGCCGGCGGCGCCCTGACCCTGTCGACCATTGGCGCCCTCACCATCGATGCCGATGTCACCGGCCAGGATGCCCTGCAATTGCTGGCCAACGGCGCCGTGACCTTCGCGGCCGGAACCAGCCTCGCACCGATCGTCGCATCGAGCGCGACGAGCTCGGTTACGCTCGCCTCGGCATCGCTGTCGATGGGGGCCTATTCCTCCATCGATGCGACCGGCGTGATTTCCGTGACCACCACGGGCAACGCCACGCTCGGCCAGCTCGAGACCTCGTTGTCGTATGCGGCGGCCGGCAATGCGCCGTCGATCGTCGTTGTCGCCGCAGGCCCCGTGACCACGGGGGCGATCCTGAGCAATGGCGACGGCCGGACCAATCTTGTCGCCTCCGGCGCCGGCGCCGAAGTTTCGCTCGGCGCGACCAGCATCGGCACCGCCTCGCAGCGCGTCGGCCTCGATGCGGCGCTGCTCACCGCCACCGCGACCAATGGCGGCCTTTATCTGGACGCCTTCGCCGATCTGGAGGCGACCCTGCTGTCAGCAGTCAAGGGCAGCGTCGATGTGCTTGGCAGCAACGATCTGACGCTCGACAGCGTCCTGGCCGGCACCGCGGCCGGGGCGAGCGGCACCTTCAATGCCAATGCCGCCGCCGGCAGCATCAGTATCGGAAGCGCCGACAGCGGCGGCACGCAGACCATCCACGCCAGCCAGAACGTGACCTTCAACCAGATCACGACCAGCGGCGCCGGCATTGACCCCGGCAATGTCAGCGTCACCGCCGACAACGGTTTTGTGCTGGCGCAGACCGTGCCTGTCAACGGCGTGGCCACGCAGGGTTCGGTCGCGGCCCACGGCTCGGCCTCGCTGACCGCCGGCACGACCATCACCGGCAACACGCTGACGGCGGCCACCGGCGCGGCGTCGCTGATGGCCCACGGCGCGATCGACTGGACCACACTGACGGCGGGGACGACGCTGGGTGCCAGCGCCACGGCCGGCAGCATCACTTTCGCGACCGCCGACAGCGGCGGCACGCAGACCATCCACGCCAGCCAGAACGTGACCTTCAACCAGATCACGACCAGCGGCGCCGGCCTTGACCCCGGCAATGTCAGCGTCACCGCCGACAACGGTTTTGTGCTGGCGCAGACCGTGCCGGTCAACGGCGTGGCCACGCAGGGTTCGGTCGCGGCCCACGGTTCGGCCTCGCTGACCGCCGGCACGACCATCACCGGCAGCACGCTGACGGCGGCCACCGGCGCGGCGTCGCTGATGGCCCACGGCGCGATCGACTGGACCACACTGACGGCGGCGACGACGCTGGGTGCCAGCGCCACGGCCGGCAGCATCACTTTCGCGACCGCCGACAGCGGCGGCACGCAGACCATCCACGCCAGCCAGAACGTGACCTTCAACCAGATCACGACCAGCGGCGCCGGCCTTGACGCCGGCAATGTCAGCGTCACCGCCGACAACGGTTTTGTGCTGGCGCAGACCGTGCCGGTCAACGGCGTGGCCACGCAGGGTTCGGTCGCGGCCCACGGTTCGGCCTCGCTGACCGCCGGCACGACCATCACCGGCAGCACGCTGACGGCGGCCACCGGCGCGGCGTCGCTGATGGCCCACGGCGCGATCGACTGGACCACACTGACGGCGGCGACGACGCTGGGTGCCAGCGCCACGGCCGGCAGCATCACTTTCGCGACCGCCGACAGCGGCGGCACGCAGACCATCCACGCCAGCCAGAACGTGACCTTCAACCAGATCACGACCAGCGGCGCCGGCCTTGACCCCGGCAATGTCAGCGTCACCGCCGACAACGGTTTTGTGCTGGCGCAGACCGTGCCGGTCAACGGCGTGGCCACGCAGGGTTCGGTCGCGGCCCACGGTTCGGCCTCGCTGACCGCCGGCACGACCATCACCGGCAACACGCTGACGGCGGCGACCGGCGCGGCGTCGCTGACGGCCAATGGCCCGATCGACTGGACGACGCTGACGGCGGCGACGACCTTCGGCGCGACGTCGGCGACCGACGCCATCACCCTGGCGACCGCGAGCAGCGGCGGCACGCAGACCCTGCATGCCAGGCAGAATGTGACCTTCGACCAGTTGACGACATCAGGCATTCCCGGTGACGTCGGCAATGTCAACGTCACCTCCGATCGCGCGGCGATCAGCGGCGGCTCGATCGAGGCAAACGGCTCGGCGAATCTGGTCGCCGCCACCGACAATACCGGCATCGACCTGATGACGATCACGGGCAGCGCATCCCTGCAGGCCGGCGGCCTGATCGACTGGGCGAACCTCAATGTCGGCCGCACCCTCGCGATCACATCGACGGGCGGCGAAATAACACTGGACACGGCGACCAGCGGCGGCACGCAGACCCTGCTCGCCGCCAACGATATCGTGTTCACGAATTTGACCACGACCGGCATCCCCGGTGACGCCGGCGATGTCAATCTGACCTCGGAATTCGGCTCGCTGCGCGGCGGCTCGATCTTCGCCAATGGCGATCCCCACCTCGCCAGCAACAACTCCATTAGCCTCGATCAATTGCGCGGCAACAAGATCACGCTGTCGGCGCCGAACGACCTGACGCTGGATTTCGTCAGCGTGGTCAAGGAACTGGATATCGCCGCCAACACCATCAACGTGACCGGCCGTCAGATCCCGTCGGTTCCCGCGATCCCGCTGGTCATGAACGTCACCGGCTACAATGGCGGCGCCGCGAAAACCGCCAATATCGACATCGATCCGCTCGTGCTGGTGTTCGATCAGTTCCGGGTGGTCGATGCCTTCGTCGTGACGGATGCGCCCTCGGTTTCGATCGTCAACGGCTATGTGCCGGGCCAGTTGATGCTGACGACGCCGACCGAATTCGTTTTGCTCGACAACCGCTCGCCGGCGCCGTCGGCCTGGCCGACGCTGCAGCTTTACCAGCCCGGCGGTGTGTTCACGCTGAGCCAGAACCTCAACGCCAGCTTCACCGACAGCTATGTGGTGTTCTACAGCGGCGACATCGCCTCGACGGTGTCGACCTATTCGTCGGACCACGTCTGCTGCAGCGACTTTACCGGCAGCAGCATGGTCCGCGACATCCCGAACCAGACCCAGGGCACCGAGACGATCGACACCTGGCTGGCGCAGAAGGGCGGCGTCGAGACCTTCTATCTGCTCGGTATCGCCGGCGGCTCCCGGATCGACGCCACCCAGATTCCGAAAGCGGTCGAGACCATCGGCCCCGGTCCCGCCGTCAACATCGAGGGGCTTGCGGAAGCCGAAAAGTTCCGGCGGCTGGAACGTCAGAGCCGCAAGGGCGGCCGCGGCGGCTGGCGCAGCGGCGCACTTCTCGGCAACACCCGGACCAAATCCGGCACCGGTCGGTTTGCGGATGCCCGGTAGCATTGCCAATCGGCTGGAATCCATAGGATATTTCGCTTTGGGCAGGGAATTAAAGCGGCGGCGACGGATGCGCAGGGCGGTGGCGATTGGCGTTGGGCTCGTCGTGTTGCCGATCGCTTCCGCGCGCGCGCAGGGGGTCCCGCAGATCAACCCCGGCGTCATCCAGAACGACATCAATCGACAGCAGCAGCAGTTCGAACAGCAGAGCCAGCCGCCAAAGCTGCAGGGTCCGGCTGTCGTCGGCGGGGAGCGGGAGAAGACCACCCCGCTCAAGCCGGGCGGACCGAAATTCAAGCTGCGCAGGATCGAGTTCGACCCGTCGAAATTCCTCACGCCGGAGGAGCTCGGCAGGATCGCCGGCAAATATGTCGGCAAGCAGATCGACATTGCCGGCCTCCAGCAGATCGTGGCCGACATCAACGCGATCTATGCGGAGCGGGGAATCGTCACCGGGATCGCGACCTTGCCGGAGCAGGACGCCGCCGGCGGCGTGGTCCACATCAAGCTGACGGAAGGGCGCCTGCAGAACACCACGATCGAGGGCAACAAGCAGACATCGGCCGGCTATATCCTGCCCCGGGTTGGCCAGCCCGCCGGGGAGGTTCTGGACGTTCCAAAGCTGAACCGCGACGTGACCTGGTTCAACCGGACCAACGACGTGCAGGTCAAGGCGCTGCTGCAGCCGGGATCGAACTTCGGCCTGACCGACTTGAACTTCGCGGTGATCGACCCGCCGCGCGATACCCTGCAGCTGTTTGTGGACAACCAGGGCATCCAGACCACCGGCCGGCTGGAGGAGGGCATCTTTTACAAGGGGCACAGCCTGTTCGGCATCGACGATCGCCTGACCTTCTACGGCGTCAGATCCGACGGCAATCTCAACGGCAACCTCGCCTACAGCGTTCCGGTCAATCCCTGGGGCGGCCGGCTCGGCATCAGCTACACGCAAGGCGCGATCAGGATCATCAACGGCCCGTTCGTAGCGCTCGACGTCACCGGAACATCCAGCCAGGCCGCGGTCAATTTCAGCCAGCCCGTGTTCGTCAGCGAGAATTGGCTCCTGCTGCTCAACGCCGCCGAGACCGACGGCAGCACCACCAGCGATTTCTCGGCCGTCACGGTCACCGACGACCGTTACGGCAAGAGCACCGGCGGATTTTCGCTGACCAATTCCGGCAAGGACTATTCGGTGACGATCTCGCCGGCCGTCAATGTCGTGGACTGGCATGACCACGTTCTGGGTGGCGGGCGCAGCTTCGACACCTATACCGGCATCGCGACGGCGGCGGTCAAATTGCCTGCCAGCTTCAGCCTGAGTTTTCTCGCGAACTGGCAATACTCGCCGGCAAGTCTGCTGCCCGGCGACCAGATCTTCGCCATCGGCGGCCCGACCACCGTGCGCGGCTATCCGACCAACGCGGTGACCGGCGACAGCGGCTATTTCTTCAACGCCGAACTCCACTACGACTGGTCGGCCCGCGTCAAGGGGCTGGACGCGTACGTCTTCAGCGACTGGGGCGCGGTGTATTCCACGGTGCCCACGGTGGTGGAATTGAATTCGGTCGGCGTCGGCGCGTCCTATACCCCGACGCCGCCGCTGACCTTCGAGGCAAGCTATGCCGTGCCGCTGAAGTTCGCGCTGCCGACGCAGCCGCATTACGAGCTGTATGGGCGATTTATCTTCAGGCCGTTGCTGCTGCTTCCGCAGCCGGGATAGAGCGGGTTTGCGCCATCCGCCACGCGGCGGTCGGCATTCGGCCACCGCCTCAAATGCAGAGGCTGAGTATCTTGATGTGGCAGTCGCTGGATTTGGGCCGATCCCGGGAAGGGACGTCGCGCCTCACGGCGACAAGCGGCTCCTTGTCTCTCCTGCTTTTGCTCTTGCCCGGCTTCGGCTCGTAGTCGCCGGCGATCACCATGGCCCAGTAGGTGCGCTTGCCGCTGGCGTCCCTGGCGTACCCGATCCCGACCCGGGAGGCATCATGCAACAGCAGGTTCTTGCGATGTTCGGAGGAGTCGATCCACTGGCCGAGCGTCTTGTCGAAACTCTCATAGCCGTAGGCGATGTTCTCGGCGGCGCGCCCCGCACCCGCCGGCGCGATTCGCCCGGCGAACGAGCCGAGCACGTCATGACTGAGATCGTCCTTCGCCGCCATCGCTCGCGCCTGCTCCAGCGCGATGCGATCCAGCGTCGCGTCGCGCACGACGCGGACCTCGCCATGCCTGAGGCGGAAGCTGGAGATCAGTTCGGCCGGCGACTCCGCGGCCATCGCGGGCCCGCCCAGCAGCAGAAGCAATGCGATCATGCTGCCGATTGCACGACGTGTCATCGTCCCCCGCAAGTCCGTTGTCCGCAAAACCGGCGCTGTGCCCGGCCGCTTCTCCATCGGCAATGTGGACGCTTCAAGGCACGGGCCGTTCGTTCCCGGCACGATCCGCACCCGGCGGGACCGGCCTGACGATGTCCCTCGATGGGGATGGACCGGAAGCGGAGGCTGACGGTACAAGCAGCGGCCACACGCCGATGTCGGGATTTGTCTTTGAGGGTGTCCGCCAAACCGGTTGAACGCAGGATACCCGAGATCCTCGCGATCTCTGCCATTCCTTGTTTCATGGCCCTGTTCGGCATCTTCGGCCCGTTCCTGACCGATACCGTCTACCTTTACAGCGGCGTCGCCGTCGATGTGCGGGCAGGGGGGCTGCCAGGTTTCCCGACCATCGATCCGAATGCAGGGTTCACGTCGTTTGCATTGGGCGCGCGCGCGGCATTGGACCTGTTGTCCGGTCACCTGCCGCTATGGAATCACTATGAGGGACTGGGCGCTCCGCTACTGGGCGAGATGCAGTCTGCGGCCTTGTTTCCGCCGACCCTGTTGCTGGCGCTGCCGCATGGACAGGCGCTTGAACAGGCCTTCCTGCAACTCGTCGCCGGCGCAGGAGCATGGCTGTTCTTCAGGAAATTCGGCCTGGGGTCGAAGGCGGCGCTGTGCGGCAGCCTGTTGTTCGAACTCAATGGCGTGTTCGCCTGGCTTCGCAATGCGATCTACAATCCGGTGGCTTTCCTGCCCTGGCTGTTTTTCGCGGTGGAGGGCATCCATGCCGCTGCCCGTGCCGAACGGCCGCTGCGGCGGCGATTGCCGCCGATTTGCACGGCTGCCGCGATGGCGGCGCTCGCGGTCTATGCCGGCTTCCCCGAGGAAGTATATCTCTACAGCCTGTTGCTGACGGGGTGGGCAGCGTTGCGTCTGGCCGAGCTGTCCGTCCGGCAGGCCCTGAGTTTTGTCGGCGACCTGCTGCTGGCCGGCCTGATCGCCCTTGCCCTGAGTGCGCCTGTTCTGGTCGCCTTCGTCGATTACCTCGGCGAGGCGGCGCTGGGCAGACATGGCGGCAACGGCTTCCACGGCGCCTGGCTCAATTCCGGAGCGATCGTCCAGTATGTCATGCCCTACCTGTTGGGGCCCATTTTCGCATCGACCGATCCAGCCATCCGGGACATCTGGGCGAGCACCGGCGGCTATATCGGATTTGCTCCCGTCGTCGTTGCCCTCGCCGGACTTTTCAGCGCCGGCCGGCGCGCGGTGAAGATTTTTCTGGCTTGCTGGATTTTCGTAGCCCTCGGCGTCACCCACGGCCTGCCCGGGATCTACCAGGCCTTCATGACGCTGCCTCTCGCCAAGGCCGCAGCCTGCTATCGCTACCTGAATGCCAGCTGGATCTTCTGCGTCATCTTCCTGTGCGCCCTGTTCATCGACCAGGCCGGCGGGCTTCCGCGGCCAATGTCGCGACGGACATTGATCGCAGCGGTGGCGTGCGGTCTGCTCTGCATCGCTGTTGCAGCTGTCTGGGCGTGGCCGCTGCTGCTGCAATCGTGGCGCGAGCCCGATCTTTGCCACCAAGCCTTCATGGTAGGCGCGCTGCTGAGCGTTGCCGTCTTGTCAGGCTGCATCGTGGGGGCCGCGTGTCTCGGCAGCACCGCGAGCACGGCGAAGGTCGTGTCCGGCATTCTGCTTGCGGAGGCGATGGCCTGGTTTCTCGTGCCTTATTTCTCGTATCCGCGAGAGGCCGGCATCGACGATCAGGCGATTTCCTTCCTGCAGGCGAACGTCGGATACCAGCGGATTCTCGACACGGCCGAAGCCGGGCTGGCTCCCAATTACGGCTCCTATTATGCCATTCCGCAACTGAACTATAATGACCTGCCGGCTCCACAGGCCACCGCGGGGTATATCAAGGCTGTTCTCGATCCCCATGCGGCCGCGAATGATTTCATACCCGACTGGCCGCAACAAAGTGCCGACCGCGCCGCGCTTGTGCAGCAACGGCTTTCCCGATACGCCCAGGCCGGGGTCAAATACCTGCTCGCCGGCGCGGACTTCGGCTTTACGCCGGCTTTTCCGCTGCTGCCTGCCGGCAGATATGCCCATCCGCTCGCTGCCGGCGCCTGGATCAGGATTTCCGCCGAGGCGACGCCCGCCGCGCCGTTGAGCGTTACCGCCGTCTCTCTGCTGGTCGGCACCTACAGCAACACTTCAACCGGCCATTTGAAAGCGACGCTTTGCACGGAGGCGGCCTGCGCCGAGGGTGTTGCCGACCTCGGCTCGACAGAGGACAACAAGCCGCTGCGGATTGCGCTTGGCCGGCCGATCCGGATCGAGGCTGCAACGAACTACACCGTCACCATCGAAAAGCCCGACGGCGACAAGGCTGTCGCGCTCTGGATGTTTCCGCCCGCGGCTCCGAACACCGCAATCGCAATGATCGGAAACCCGGCTCCTCCAGGGCAATATTTTCCGGCCCTCCGATTCCTGTCCGGTACCGGAGACAACCTGGTGTATCGGGGCCGTTCGATGAGCATTTACCAATTGCCCGACACGCGTGACTACTTCTCCGCGCCGGGCTGCACATTCGTTCCGGTGTCCCACGACCGCGTCGATGGGTCATGCACGCGAGCGAGCAAACTGATCCGTCTCGAGCTGTTCATGCAGGGGTGGTCGGCGACCGTGAACGGGGAGCCGGCTCCGGTCGGCATCTCGGACGGGGTGTTCCAGACCGTCGATCTGCCGGCGGGGGAGATGCGGGTCAGCTTCTCCTATGAACCGCCGGGGTTCGGGCTGGCCCTGGCAGCGGCTGCTGCGGCCCTGTTGTTCCTGTGCGCCGTCCTGGTCGGCGTTATCCGCGGCCACGCCCGCGCCGCGGTCCGCGATGCCGCCTGAAAAGGCCGGGGTTTCGAATTCAACGGAGACCGGCTCTACAGCGCCAGCGATATCTGCTCCTGATCTTTCGCGGGTTCGAAGCCCGAAACCGACACGCCCAGCAGCCTGACGGCTTTCGGCATCGGCAACAGCGCCTTCAGGAGCTCGGCGGTGACCGATTGCAGCTCGCCAGGGCCGGCGATGGCGCCGGGCAGGGTGCGGCTCCGCGAGATCAGCTCAAAATCGGCGAATTTCACCTTCAGCGTCACGGTGCGGCCGCGCGCGCCCTTGTCCGCGCAATGCCGCCAGACCTTGTCGATCAGCGGCTGCAGTTCGGCCACCATCGCCGCGAACTCGCTCAAGTCGACGGCGAACGTGGTCTCGGCGCCGACCGATTTTCGCACCCGGTTGGCCCGCACCTCGCGATGGTCCACGGCCCTCGAAATCCAGTAGTAGTACGCGCCGGCCTTGCCGAAATGGGCCTGCATGAATTCCAGCGACTGCCGGCGCATGTCGAGGCCGGTGGTGATCCCCAGCGAATTCATTTTCGCCGAGGTCGCCGGCCCGATGCCGTGAAACCTGCCGACCGGCAGGGGTTCCACGAATGCCGGCCCCATCTGCGGTGTGATGACGTACTGGCCGTTCGGCTTGCGGTGGTCGGAGGCGAGCTTGGCCAGGAACTTGTTGTAGGAAATTCCGGCGGAGGCGTTGAGGCCGGTCTCCTGCTTGATTTTGGCGCGGATCGCGCGTGCGATGTCGCGCGCCAGCGCGATGCCCTGCAGGTTTTCGGTCACGTCCAGATAGGCCTCGTCCAGCGACAGCGGTTCGATGATCGCGGTGTGCTCGGCAAAGATCGCGCGGATCTGCTGCGACACCGCCCTGTAGACCTCGAAGCGGGGCTTGACGAAGATCAGGTCCGGGCATTGCCGCCTCGCCGTCACCGACGGCATCGCCGAGCGGACGCCGAACACGCGCGCCTCGTAGCTCGCCGCCGCCACCACGCCGCGCTCGCGGGAGCCGCCGACCGCGACCGGCTTGCCGCGCAGATCCGGATTGTCCCGCTGCTCGACCGACGCGTAGAAGGCATCCATGTCGACATGGATGATCTTGCGCTGGCGGGGCGGCGGCTCGGCCTGGTTGTCGTTGTCGATGCTCACGTTGGAGGCCTGGTGGGTTGTTGCCGGCATGCAGGACATCGGCGAATGAGGCAACATCGCTTGCCGGAGCAAGCCGCAATTCGCGAAGATGGGAACCGCGCCTTGCGGTTCATATCATATCGTGCCGCGCGCCGCAGGGCTGTCGCGCAGGGCTGATTGAACCGCACGTCGATACGGACGAGGCCTCGTCCCGCCTCTCAGCGAGTCGTCCCTGCGCACGCCGGGATTCCGCGGCGCATGGGTCCCTGCATGCGCAGCGACGCCCCGTTGAAGCGCCATGCAAAATTGGAAAACCTTCACGCTCGGGCATCGCAGAAAATTTCCTCGCGATGGCCCTGCCGCGCGAGGAGATATGCGGCAAGTGCATCCGCCCTCCGACCGGCGCCTGTCAGCAGCCGCGGCGTTGATCGCTCACGAGGAGATCCGCTGCTCCACCGGGCGCACCAGCGGCAGGAAAACCTCGTCGACGATCTCCGCGATGGCTTCGTCCGACAGCGGCCTGAAGGTCATCAGCATTTCATGGCGGGCCAGGTCGGTCGGAAGCGATGTGATCCGCGGGGTGAGGCGGCCAGCGGCGATCTCGCCGCGATCGCTCGCGCGCCGCAGCACGGCCTGCATGGCGTCGGAGCCGATCTCCGCCCGCAGCTGCGTCCGCATCTCGGCCAGGCTGGAATCCTTGTCTGCCAGGTCCTTCTGCATGTCGAACAAGAGCCGGATCATGTCGGGCCGGGCACGGTCGGACAAAAGGCGCAGCAGCAGGCGGATTTCGTCGCGGACGCTGCCGAGATCGGGCACCGCAATCGGGTTCTGGGCAAGATGCCGTCCCAGCGCCGCCGTTGCCAGGGCGGTGCGGCTTGGCCAGCGCCGATGCAGCACCGGCCGGCTGGTGCCCGCGCGCCGGGCGACGCCCTCCAGCGTCAATCCGGGGTAGCCGCGCTCGACCAGTTCCGCCCAGGCGGCATCCAGGATCGCGTCTTCCAGCCGGGCGCCCCGCCGCCGTTCGGTGCTGTCAGGCTTCATCGCAGGCCTCGTGTTAGATGCGAAGTGCATCCTATTGCGTTTATAGTTCGATCAGATAGGATGCATATCGCATCTTATTCGATCGGAGAAGCCCCATGTTAGCGCCACAAAACGCCAAAACCCGCTCGGTCCTGGTCTCCGGGGCCAGCATCGCCGGGCCGGCCCTGGCGTACTGCCTCGATCGCTACGGTTTCGACGTCACGGTGGTGGAGCGGGCGGACGCCATTCGCCGCGGCGGCTATCCCATCGATGTGCGCGGCAGCGCGATCGACGTGGTCGAGCGCATGGGCGTGCTCGCGAAACTGCGGTCGGCCCATATCGACACCCGAAAACTGACATTTGTCGATGCCGAGGGAAATCAGATCGCGGCCATCGCGCCGGAGGCGCTGTCCGGCGGGGTCACCGATCGTCACATCGAGCTGCCGCGTGGCGCCCTGACGTCGGTGCTGTACGACCTGACCCGCGACCGCCAAGTCCGCTACCGGTTCGACGACTGCATCGGCGCGCTGAGGGACGACGGGGCAGGCGTCGACGTTCGCTTCGCCAGCGGAACGGAGCAGCGCTTCGACATGGTGATCGGCGCCGACGGCATGCATTCCAACACCCGCGCTTTGGTGTTCGGGCCGGAAGCGAAGTTCAACCGCTATCTCGGTTTCTGCTTCAACCTGTTCGCGCTGCCGAACGATCTCGGCCTCTCGTACGAAGCCGTGGTCCATGCCGAGCCGGGCCGTCTTGCCGGCGTATATGCGGTCGGCGACAGTCCGGTGCTGCAGGGTTTCCTGAATTTTGCCGTCGACGAGCCGCCGTTCCATTCGCACGCCGACATCGGCGCACAGCGCCGGCGCACGGCGGAGATCTTCAGCCACGGCGGCTGGCAAATTCCGCGTCTGGTCGCCGCCATGCAGCGCGCCGACGACCTGTTCTTCGACACGGTCAGCCAGATCCACATGCCGCGCTGGTCGTGCGGCCGCGTGGCGCTGATCGGCGACGCCGCGCACGCGCCCTCGTTCCTGTCCGGGCAGGGCTCCAGCCTCGCGCTGGTCGGCGCCTATGTGCTGGCCGGAGAGCTGGCGGCGCATGCCGATCCCGTCGAGGCCTTTGCCGCCTACGAGCGGATCACGCGGCCGTTCATGGAAGCGAACCAGGCGCTGGCCTCCCGCAAGGGAGGCAGCCTGCTGATGCCGCGCACCCAGGCCGAACTCGACGCCCGCAACGCCACGCTCGCCGCGATGCAGGCGTCCGGACTTGCCCCCTCCACCAGCGAACACTCCGGCCACGTGCACAATTCGCTGAAGCTGCCTGGCTACACGAGGTGGCTCGACGGGCAACGCCTGCCGTGAGGCGCGGCGGCAAAGGGCGGCATCGGACGCCTCTCCGCCGGGCGATCCGGGCCGCGGCGCCGGAACCTCGAGGCTGGACATGGTGGCGGAAAACCCGTCGTCTCGCCGCGCGGGATTTTCCGCGGGAAACAAAGGACACCCATGTCACTGTCTTCAGCCAGGAATTATGCACTTCGCGCCCAGCGATCGCAGGATGCCAAGGAAGCCGCCGACCTGCTGGCGAAAGCCATCCTGGAACTGGTGCTGTCGATCGAAGCCTCCGATGCCAAAATGAAGAAGATGAACAAGTCATCGCCATGACGGCGTTTCCCGGCGGGGCTGACGGCGAACGGGCGCGCGGTTGATTGACGGAAACGGGCACGAACTTACGCCCCCCGCCGGGGGCTCAAGTCATATCGCCTGCTCCTGGGCCTGGACCCACGACCCGTAATACTACGCTCGCGGAAATTAATCCGTTCGTTAGGTGGCCGCCGCCAGAATGCTTTCAACCAGCAACCGGGCCGCCCCATGGAAACCAAGCACCACAGGACGCCGCTACCGACCGGTCAGCCATCCGGACCCACGGAAATTGCCGTCTTTCGGTGGCTTGCCGCGGTCGGAACAATCGTAACACCGGCATCGGCGGGATTCATTGCCCACTACGCGTTCGGCCTTTCCCGACAGGAGATTCGCACCCCGGCCTTGGTCGGCGCTGCCATCATCGCGCTGCTGATGGCGACGGAATTTCTCGTCCAGAAACTTCGGAAGCCAAAATAGAACGAGGGCCCCGAGCGGAGCGGAATCGAATAGCCGCTCCAAGGCGCGGGTCGCGCTATCTTCGCCTTGCAAGGGCGACACCCAGCAGGAATGCAATCAGAAGCGATCCCAATGGCGCTTCGCGTGCGATGTTGCTCAACACGCTGAGCGGCATCCCGGGTTTCCGGCCGGAATTGACCAGATCGCCCACCGCTTGCGCGCTGTTCTTCACGGCGTCCGCCACTTCGCCAATCAGGGATTTTTCCTCGACCGGTGGGTCGAGCCCGTCGTAGACCAACGGAGGCGGCGGGAATTCATCGCTCATGAACGTCTCTTTTGCCTTTTGGGGGCTCGCCGGACCGGACATCATTGAACGTGCGACCATGCAGCCGGTTTCGTTTGGTTCCACGACGCATGGCACGCCTCACGGGATAAAGCGGACCCCGTCGCCCCGCTCGGCGGCGAGCGCGGTGTGGCGAACCGGAACAGAAGTCTTCCGTGACGCGACATCAGTACTCATTGCCGACCAATGTTACTCATTAGCAACATTGAGTTGCAAACCACCGCGGAACCTCACTTTTTGAACGCGAGCGAGTAGAAAAACTCGCTGAGCTGTGGCTGGTACTGCAAGCTTAATTTTTTTTGATTCGCTTATGGCAATCAAAAATTGCTGGGGGCTTCATGTCAATCACCGGGCTCGATCGCGAGACGGACCGCGGCTTTTTGCTCCGGACCACGGCTCTTGTTCCTGGCGCTTCTAAAAAGCACAAGTCGCGATGGGGTGCTCTGCTCATTTTTGCGGCGGCGAGTTTATTCGCGTCACCAGCAATGGCCATCGACGTGGCCAACCAGACAGACTGGAACACTGCTGTTGCAGCGGTAGCCGCGGCCGGTGCTAACTCAACCGTCAGTATCAATCTCGTCAGCGGCTTCACGCTTTCGAGCTCACTCGCGCAAATTGTAGCCACCAACCCCAACGTCACCGTCAACATCACCGGCAACAACCAGACCATCAACGGCGCTTCCACCTTTCAAGGCATTCAAGTGAACGGCGCCAACGCGCCGACGGTAAACATTTCAAGTCTCGCGATCACAAACACTGCGGCGATCGGCGGTAACGGGCAGAACGGTCAAAACGGCTACTATAGCGGAGGTCTATCATACGGCTCGGGCGGTGGCGGTGGCGGTGGTCTGGGTGCGGGTGGCGGACTGCTGGTCGGCTCCGGCGCCAACGTGAGCATCGCAGCGGTCACCTTCACCGGCAATACTGCTACTGGCGGCAATGGCGGCATTGGCGGTTCTGCGCAGAACACGGCCGCAGATCCTGTCAACGGCGGCAACGGTGGCGCCGGCGGCGCAGCCAACAATGGCGGCGCGAGTGGCGGTGGCGGTGCAGGCGGTACTGGCGGGCACGCCGGCGGGCAGGGCACCACCGGCACAGCCGGAGCCTCCCTGGGAGCTGGCGGCGGCGGTGGTGGTGGTTCCGGAACGACCAGCAGCACGTCCTATACGGCGAACAATGGCGGTGGCACGGGCAATGCAAATGGCGGCAACGGCGGTGCCGGCGGTGACGGCGTCACCAACAATAACGGCAGCCAGGGCCCGGGGGCGGACGGAGGTTTCGGCGGTAACGGCGGTGCCGCCCAAGGCGGCGCGATCTACGTTGCCACCGGCGGCACGCTCACGATACTTGATGCACCAATCTCCGGTGCGGCGGTTGTTGGCGGCGCTGCCGGCAGTTCCGGTGTCGGCCAGGGCCCCAGCGCCTTTAACGGGATAGCCGGCGCGGCAGGTACGGCCCAGGGGGCCGGTATCTTCCTCAGTGGCGTGCAAGCAAATATCGGCGTGTCCAGCGGTAACTTGACCTACGCCAACACGATTGGCGGCACTGGCATCACGGTCGGGGGAACTAATACCGCCATCAACAAGACCGGTTTGGGAACACTGACGCTATCCGGAACCAATACGTTTACCGGCAATGTCGACATCAGCGCCGGCACGGTCTCGATTGCCGGCACCGCCAATCTCGGCAACGTTGCCAACGACGTCAGCATCGCGAACGGCGGCACGTTGGCGGTTACGGCGACGACGACGCTTGCCAACGGTCGCGACTTCAAGCTCGCCGGCTCAACTACAATCGACATTGCGGCTGCAACTACGACGACATTGCAGGGTGTCATTGCCGATGGCGCGTCAGCAGGCACGCTGAATAAGAACGGCGCCGGCACGCTGCTGCTCTCCGCGACCAATACGTATACCGGGGCTACCAATGTCAATACCGGGACGTTACGCGCTGGTTCTGCCGCCGCATTTGGAGCCAGTACGACGTTCTCGGTTGCATCCGGAGCGACCCTTGACTTGAACGGCTTCAGCCAGACATTCGGCGCGTTGAGCGGCGAAGGCACTGTGACCGGCGCCAACAGCACCATCAGCATGGCGTTTGCGCCCGGGAATGGCACCCCGGGCACATCGATGACGGTGAACGGGAGCCTCGTGCTCGCCGCTGGCGCGCAATACATGGTTTCGATTAATCCGGCGACGTCGTCGTTCGCGACCGTGACCGGTGGGGCAACGCTCGGCGGTTCGACGGTAAATGCGTCTTTCGCCAACGGCAGCTACATCGCCAAGCAGTACACCATCCTGAATGCCGGCAGCATCGGAGGGGTCTTCGCGCCGGCGGTGGCGAACACCAACCTGCCGTCGAATTTCCAAGACACGCTGAGCTACGACGCGACCCACGCCTATTTAGATCTGGCTCTCAACTTCGGTGTCCCGAGCAACCTCAACGGCAATCAGCAGGCCGTCGGCAACGCGCTGGTCAATTTCTTCAATACCACCGGCGGCATCCCGATGGCGTTCGGCGCGCTGACACCGAATGGATTGACGCAGGTCTCCGGCGAACTGGGCACGGCATCGCAGCAGACTACCTTCGATGCGATGTCGCAGTTCTTGGGCGTGATGACCGATCCATTCATGAACCGCGCGGGCGGCGCCTCTCCACCGCCGGGCGCAACAGGCTATGCCGACGAGGCGCTCGGTTATTCCGGCGTGCGTAACGCCAACGCGATGTATAGCAAGGCGCCGGCGATGTTCACCAAGGCGCCGCCGGTTGCGTTCGTGCCGGGCTGGAGCGTGTGGGCGGCCGGCTTCGGCGGCTCGCAATCGACCGACGGCAACGCGGTCACGGGATCGAACAACACCACGAGCAGCGTCTATGGCACGGCGGTCGGCGCCGACTATCTGTTCTCGCCGAACACCATCGCGGGCTTTGCGCTCGCCGGCGGCGGCACCAGTTTCTCGGTGGCCAATGGCGGCAGCGGGCGATCAGACCTGTTCCAGGCCGGCGCCTACCTGCGCCACACCGAAGGCGCGGCCTATGTCTCGGCGGCGTTGGCTTATGGCTGGCAGGACATCACCACCAACCGCACCGTCACCGCCGCAGGCTTCGACCAGCTTCGCGCCGAGTTCAACGCCAATGCCTATTCCGGCCGGCTCGAGGGAGGCTATCGCTTCGTCACGCCAGAAACCCTTGGCATCGGCATAACGCCCTATGCGGCGGCACAGTTCACCACGTTCGACCTGCCGTCTTACGCGGAGCAGGTTCTCGCCGGCGCCGGCACCTTCGCGCTCGCCTATGGCGCCAGGGACGTTACCGATGCGCGCAGCGAGCTGGGTTTTCGTACCGACAAATCCTTTGCGGTATCCGACGGCATCTTGACGCTGCGCAGCCGCTTCGCCTGGGCGCATGATTTCGATCCGGATCGCTCGATCGCGGCCACGTTCCAGGCGCTGCCGGGCGCAAGCTTCGTCGTCAACGGCGCGGCGCAAGCGCACGAGTCCGCGCTGACCACGGCGTCGGCCGAGATGAAATGGACCAACGGCTGGTCGGTCGCTGCCACCTTCGAGGGCGAGTTCTCGAACGTGACGAGCAGCTACGCCGGCAAGGGCGTGGTGCGTTATCAGTGGTAAGCACTGACTTCGGCTGTTGGCCCATCGCGTCGCTTGCTGCAGTTGCATAAGGGTAGGCGCTATCGGAGCAAAGCGGACATCGCCAATTGTTTATGCAGGACACGACCTAAAAGAACGATGATTTTGGCTGAGGCTGCAAAGCGATACCCCAGATGTCGGTTTTGAGGCGAACCTGCTTTCTCCTGGACCCTTACGCGACGCCACCCTGCGCAGCGCGCGTCAGGCAGAAACCGGTTCTAATTTTAGCCTTTGGCTGCGCTCGCCCGGCTTGAGACCTCCGGAATAACGACGCTTTTTTCCGAGAGCTTAGAGATGCCTTATCAGGTCAAAAGAGGATCGCTGACAATCGTTGGCGACTGCACATCTCTGATGATCTTTTCGGAGGACCACTAACGAGCAAGAAAGCCAAGCCTCGCCGACTTGGTCGTCGCACCCACTTATCAGCGAAGTAACGTTGTCGACGCATGCAACTCGAAACCATCCGGGCCATAACTAAGTTCGATTGCGTCTTCCGGATCAACTTTCAAGAGCGTTGCTATAAGCCGCGTACCGCATCCCGACCGGGTAGGCTGAGCGACGACAGGCCCACCCCGTTCAATCCAACTCAAATCCAGCCGCCCTGCGCGATTTCTTCGCCGAAGAGAACGCCACCAAGCGCGACGCGATTGCCACCCACCAGTTTCATATACTTCGCGATTACCAGGGGCCGCGCGAAAAGCCGCTACGCCTCTCCGACGTCGAGCCGCAGCCAGTCACCATCCCCAAGCTTCTCGCCAGGCTTCGCGTTCTTCACTCTCAAAGCGGTAAGCGTACCCATCCTGTTCTCCCCAAAAGTGTCCGCCTAAACCCACGTCTGTACCCACGTCGAAAGCGTAGATGCGTGGCGACACCGGAAAACATTAGACGACGCGAAAGTGACAATTCGCTATACGTCACAGATGCTTAGGTGTCGTGCGTGTATAGACACTGATGGATTAGCAGGTGGCGGAAGGGGTGGGATTCGAACCCACGGTACCCTTGCAGGCACGCCGGTTTTCAAGACCGGTGCCTTAAACCACTCGGCCACCCTTCCGTTGCAGCGACATCAATCACTTGGCGACCGGAAGATCAAGAACGGCCTGAAAAGGCCGGTTTGGCGCCAAATCTCCATCGGTTCTTTGAGAAAGCCGGCTGCCAGGAAGGCGCTTGAATGTCGAAGTTCCCGCGGCTTTCCCGGCGCATCGCGTTAACCGCTGGTTAACCATGTCGTTGCAGTCTCGAGGCCAGACGCGACGGCACCGGAGGTCGAGCCGGCAGTCGCAAGAAGAAGCCGACGGTGTCACGCCCGCCGGCTTTTTCTCTGCAGCGGGCGGCAGGCGCAACGAGCCGCGGATCGCCGGTCAGGCCGCGCGGGAGCGGAGAGCCAAACAAGGCCCGGCACGCCGATCGGCTCAGGCCGTGATGTTCACCAGCCCTCCGCCTTGCGGCGATGACGTTTCCGCCTTTTCCGCCTGCGTCACCGCAAGCTGGTCGGCCGTGATGATGTCCGTTGCCGCCCTGGCGGCCTGATCGGCGGCAAGTTTTGCCTGCGCCTCGGCCAACGCGACCTGGGGATTTGCAGCGCCAATGGTCGTCATGATTCGTAACCTTTCGGCTTGCGATCGTAACGACCGCCCGGCTCAAGAACCATCAAGGAATTGTGGGCATGGGCGAGAGGGCGCGCTGGCCAACCCTTTGCCGGCGCCGAGCGGCCGGTAGCGGCTCCCCGCCCGCCAATCTCGCCGGCGGGCCCGCCGGAGCTATCGCCGCCGCGGAAGGGATCACCTGCAGGACATCCCGGCCGCCATGTCACCCCAGAAACCGCATTCGGTCAGGGGTTCAGCCGGCCGGTTGAGGCGGTTGGGTCCGTGCGCATGAAGTTCGCCACGGAACACCAGCAGCACCGCGGCCGCCAGGAGCGCCGCCGCCAGCAGGATGGGAAGTCTGGTTCGCATGGCTTTTCCTTGTCGCCCCGACCTGCGCTGCGAATTCCGACCTTTTTTAGTCCGCGGACGGACGACGGTTCAACGGCTGGCGTGGACAGCGGGTCATGCAGCGGTCGCAGGTGTGAGGCCGTCGCCTTCGTAACGCTGGATTAACCTCGTCAACGCACCGCGCCGCCATGGTCATGAGGAACCCGCGCCCGAACATAATTGGCCCGCAATGCTCGCGGTACGCTCCTGCATGGGTTTTGCGTATGTCCACAGACGGATCACGGCGCTCGCGGTGGGAGCGCCGCTGCTGCTCGGCCTGTCGCTCGGCGGCTGCGCGACGTCAACGGCCCCTTCATCGCTGATGGACGCGCGGGCCGAGGCGCCGATGCCTGCGAAAACCGGCGCCTATCTCCCGGTGGAAGACCTGCCGGCGCCACGGCAACAGGCCGCCCTGACGGCCGACGAACGCGCGAAGCTCAAGCAGGAATTGGTTGCCGCGCGCGATCGCCAGGAGGCGGCCGCCAAGGCGCAAGGCGTCGTGTCGGCTGAATCGGGAAAGCCCTAGCGGATCGCGCTCAACGCGCGGGATCCGGATCGTGAATCGGCTGCCCGGATTTAATGCTGCGTGGGCTCGTCTTTGCGAGGAACGTCAGCGATGGACCAAGCCATCTTCGCAGCAGGCATGGATCGCAAGCAAAAGGCCCCCGACGGGGGCCTTTTGTAACCTCGGCTCGCGCCGGCGATGCGACAGGTCAGAACTTGTAGTTCACGCCCACGCGCATGATGTTTTCCTTGAAGGGATTGCTGGAAGAGAAGCTGACCGGAGGGACGAAGGCAGCGGTGGTCGCCCCGGTCAGGTTGATGGTGCCAAGGTCGACATAGAGATACTCGACCTTGAAGGTCCAGTGCGGGATGCTCATGATTTCGAAACCGGCACCGAGCGTCCAGCCCACCTTGGTCGAGGAGCTGCTGGCCGCGGCGCAGGGCAGGCCGACCGGGCAGGTTCCGAGCGTGAAGCCGGTGCCCACGGTCGAAAAGCTGGCCTCGGTCTGGCCGTAGGCCAGGCCGCCGGTGCCGTAGAGCAGCACGCTGGGCGTGGCCAGGATGCCGGCGCGGCCACGGAAGGTGCCGAACCAGTCGCTGTGCTGCTCGACCGAGGTGGTGGACGAGGGCAGCACCGGCGGCGCCGTCACCACGGTGGCGTTGCCCTTGATGCCCGAATACTGGAAGTCGGTCTCGACGCCGATCAGCCAGCTGCGCGACACCTGCCAGTTGTAGCCGACCTCGCCGCCGGCGATCACGCCGCCGACGCCCGGCGCCAGCACGTTCGGAAATTCGCCGCCGGCAAAAAACGGCGCGGCGCCGGCGTTGCCGGAGAAGCCGGTCAGCGTGCTCGAGGCAAATCCGCCGCCGACGTTGCCGCCGATATAAAAGCCGGTCCAGTCGAGCACCGGTACCGGCGGCGCCATGGCCTTGACCGGCAGGTCGGCTGCGAAGGAAGGTCCGGCCAATGCAACCAGCGCCGCCGCGCCAAGCAGAAGTTTCTTCAAGACAGCCCCCAATTCAATAAGCCGAATCCAGCTTAGACGAGGGATGCCGCGATGGATGTATCCGATCGGCAACAGATGACGAAATTATTGCAGCGCACGCCACGCCGGCCGGCGCCCCAGGGGCGGTGCCGGTCGAAGCGGGAAAATGTCCCTTTCCGATGGCCGCGCAAAAAATACTTGCGGCTGCGCGCGAGACCAGGGTGCATCGAGCACCCGGCGTTCCCGTGCGCCCTGAAGCTTGAAAAGGCGCCTACGACCGGCAAGGCTCCGACGCTACGCGCCGCGAGGCCGATAACGCGCTTCTGGCCGTCACTTAACTTGTTCGGCCGTCATTGCGACGAGCATTTGCGACGAAGATTGCATTTTTGCTTGCGGCATTGCATTGCGTCGCAAGCGCTTGCCATGACGAACCTCTTGCCATGACGAACGTCGGCTGAAGCCGCGCGGTGCTAGCTGAAGGCGATGGTCAGCAGGCCCGAGCAGAGCAGCACGAAGCCGGCTGCGGTCAGCGCCAGAAATCCATCGGAAACGAAGTCATGATCACGCATGGTACACCTGCTGTTCCAGATGCTGGTCCGAATCCGTTAAAGCTTTCGGAATCGGCGCTGTGGCTGGAGGTGCCGGAGCGGCTTGCGCGGGATCAGGCCCGTGAACGGAAGCCGTCAAAGGCATGGGCCAGGAAGATGCCGGCGCTCACCAGCCCGAAAATCGCAGTCACTGTCTCCATCATCGCACTCATCCTTGCCAGCCCGGTTCGGAGCCAACGCCATGGCGGGCCGCACAGTCAAAAGAATTTTGCTGCCAAACCGGCAGCCAACCGAAGATCGGGCGCGACTGATGATTTCGCGCAACAGGTTTGTGGCGGCAGGCCGCCCTCGACAAGATGCCGACACGTTGCCGCCGGCTTTGCTGCCGAGGTGTTAATGAAGCAAGGCCTCGATGGCGGCGCGCGACGGCGGCGGCGAGGCCAGGGTGGCCGACGCAACCATTGATTCACCACCCCGAGGGTCTCCCCATTTCCGCCGCCTTCGGAAAGCGATATGTTGATTGCTTGGTGCGGAAGTGGACTGCATCGGGGTCAGTCAGCCGCCGCCGCACATAGGCATGCGGTCGGCGGAATGGTAATTGGGGCGCATGGGGATTCGACGGTCAGATCCGGCTGTTCTGGCAATGCGCAGCATTGCGGCCGCAGCGGCATGCCTGGTGCTCGCCAATTGCGCCTCCTCGGACCGCTTCGCCAACCGGGTCGACCCCAAATACGGCGTCTCCTCAAGTCCCAGGGTGGTCGCGTTCGGCGAGCCCGTGCCCAAGGGCGGCGGCACCTACCGGGTCGGCAAGCCCTATACCGTGGGAGGGCGGGTCTACGTTCCCGAAGAAGACGTCAACTATCGCGAGGAGGGACTGGCCTCCTGGTACGGCGACGATTTCCACGGCCGGCTGACCGCCAACGGCGAAGTGTTCGACATGGCCTCGCTGACTGCGGCGCATCCGACGCTGCCGATGCCGTGCTATGCGCGGGTCACCAACCTTGCCAACGGCAAATCGCTGATCGTGCGCGTCAACGACCGCGGCCCCTACCACGGCAACCGGCTGATGGACGTCTCCAGCCGCGCCGCCGAGCTGCTCGAATTCAAGGGCAATGGCGTGGCGAGGGTCAGGGTCGAATATGTCGGCCCGGCGCCGCTCGAAGGCTCCGACGACCGCCAGTTGGTCGCCACCTTGCGCACCGGCGTGCCGGCGCCGTCGCCGTCGCTGGTGCGGGTGGCCTCGGCGCGGGCCTTCGTGCCGGAAATTGCGTCCTCGGGCCGTGGTGTGATCCGCGGCGAAGTTCCGATGCCGGAAGGCCGCCCCTACAGCCTCGGCAATACCGCCTCCGACCAGGCTTCGATCAACGCCACCTCGGAAATGTCGGCCTCCGCGCGCAGCCGTCCTGGCAGCCGCATCGTCGAGAATCCGCGCGCGGTGTCTTACGAGAACGACCCGCGCTACGCTGCCGCGCTGCGGCCGGTCACGGCCTATGCGCCGGCCGATCCCAACGGCCCCAGCGAAGTGCTGGCCGGACGCGGGCTGTACTGAGGCCAACGGCCGCCAGATACGCGCGATGATCTGATTTCGAGCTGAAACGGCGCAGGAATCACATGGCCCCCGCTTGCGGGGAGAAGTGATCGGTGCCCGAAGCCGCGTAACGACGGCAAACGCTTTTCCGCCTTGTTTGGCAGATTTGGTGACCGCACGCGCAAGCCCGCATCGACAGCGTCGTTCGCGGCGCGCGGGACAACCGGACCGGCACGCCGAGCAGGCGTGGAACCCGAGTTGTTTGCACTACTTGCACCTGTTAGAAGGCGGCATTCAGGGCATCGCCGATGGCACTCGCACAATCTTCCTCCCGCGCCGCGGGAACCCACTGGGCGCGCCGATGGCGCAGCCTGATGGCCGCCGTGCTGGCCGCCGCGGTCGGGTGGGGCGGCATGGTCCATGCCGCCAACAACAGCGTGCAGGGCGCCAAGAAGGAGGAGGGCGGCTTCGAGGGCGAAGCGCCGACCGCGATCCTGATCGAGGCCTCGAGCGGCAGCGTCCTGTTCGAGAAGAACGCCGACGAGCTGCGGGCGCCCTCCAGCATGATGAAGCTGATGACCGTCGAGGTGGTGTTCCATGCCATCAAGCAGGGCGACGTCAAGCTGACCGACGAATATACGGTCAGCGAAAACGCCTGGCGCAAGGGCGGCGCGCCGGCAGGCGGCTCGACCATGTTCGCCGCGCTGCACAGCAAGATTTCCGTGGACGACCTGCTGCATGGCGCCATCATCCAGAGCGGCAACGATGCCTGCATGGTGCTCGCCGAAGGCCTCGCCGGCAACGAGACGGCGTTCGCCGAGATGATGACCAAAAGGGCACGTGAGCTCGGCCTGACGCAATCGACCTTCGCCAATTCCAACGGGCTGCCCAACCCCGGCAACAAGATGACGGTGCGCGAACTGGCAAAGCTGGCGCGCCACATCATCCAGACCTACCCGGAATTCTATCCGCTGTTCGGCGAGCGCGAATTCACCTGGAACAAGATCCGCCAGCCGAACCGCAACCCGCTGCTGACCGCGCTCGAGGGCGCCGACGGTCTCAAGACCGGCTATACCAAGGAGGGCGGCTACGGCATGGTCGGCTCGGCGGTGCAGAACGGGACCCGGCTGATCGTGGTCATCAACGGCCTCGAGGATCCGGAGGACCGCGCCTCCGAAGCCAAGAAAATGCTGGAATGGGGATTCCGCAATTTCGAGACCCGGACCCTGTTCGCGGCCCAGCAGCCGATCGGCTACGCCCGGGTGTTCGGCGGCGACAGCCGTTCGGTCCAGCTTGCCAGCCCCGAGCCGATCAGGGTGATGGTGCAGAAGAACGGCAACGACAAGCTGATCGCGCGCATGGTCTACAACGGACCGGTGCGCGCGCCGATCGAGACCGGTCAGCCGGTCGGCGTCGTAAAAGTCTGGCGCGGGGCCAACATCGCGGTGGAGGCGCCGCTCTATGCCGCCGAGCCGGTCGGCAAGGGCTCGACGATGCGGCGGGCGATCGACGGGGTGAGCGAGCTCGTCATCGGAGCGTTTCGCGCGGGCGTCGAGAAGCTCTGAGCATGGCCGAGGCAGCGGTCAAGAGAGCTCCCGGACGCGGACGATTCGTCACCTTCGAAGGCGGTGAGGGATCGGGAAAATCGACCCAGATCAGGCTGCTCGCCGAGCGGCTCGACGCGGCCAGGCTGAGCGCCATCGTCACCCGCGAGCCCGGAGGCTCGCCGGGCGCCGAGATCATTCGCTACCTGGTGCTGTCCGGCATTGGCAAGCTGCTGGGCCCGGACGCCGAGACGCTGCTGTTCGCCGCCGCGCGCGACGATCATGTGCACAGCGTGATCGAGCCGGCGCTGGCGCAGGGAATCTGGGTGCTGTGCGACCGCTTCTCGGATTCGACGCGGGTCTATCAGGGCCGGCTCGGCAAGGTGGCGCCGGCGGTGCTCAATGCGATGCAGCGCGTCACCATCGGCGACCTCAAGCCTGACCTCACCTTCATTCTCGACGTTCCCGTCGAACTCGGCCTGCAGCGCGCGGCAGCCCGCCGCGGCAAGGGCGAGCCCGACCGCTTCGAGGCGGAGGATTTTGCATTTCACCAGGACCTGCGCGAGGCCTACCGGCAGATCGCCGCCGCCGAGCCGCAGCGCTGCGTGCTGATCGACGCCAGCGCCGACGCCGCCACCGTCGCCGCCAGGGTCTGGTCCGCGTTGCGCGAGCGCCTGTTCTCAGCCGCGACCGGCGATCTTGCGAGTTCGGCATGAGCGCCCGTCAGGTCGAACCGCAGATCACCGTCGCGTCGCCGCGCGAGACCAGCGCCTGGTTCGGACATCGCGACGCAGAGCGGGCGCTATTGGACGCCTATCGCGGCGGCCGCATTCCGCATGCCTGGCTGATCGGCGGACCGCAGGGCATCGGCAAGGCGACGCTGGCCTACCGGATGGCGCGCTTCGTGCTCGCGCATCGCGATCCCCTGAGCTCCGAGGTGCAGGGCGCCGGGACGCTGGCGGTGGATCCGTCCGACCCGGTGGCGCGGCTTGTCGCGGCCGGCGCCCATGGCGGCCTGCTGACGCTCGAACGCAGCCTCAACGACAAGGGGGTGATGCGGACGGTGATCACCGTCGACGAGACCCGCGAGACCATCGGGTTCTTCGGCTCGACCGCGGCGGTGGCGGGGTGGCGGGTCTGCATCGTCGATACCGTCGACGAGCTCAATCCCAACGCCGCCAATGCGCTGTTGAAGATTCTCGAAGAGCCGCCGCAGCAATCGCTGTTCCTGCTGGTCAGCCACGCGCCGGCGCGGGTGCTGCCGACCATCCTGTCGCGCTGCCGGAAGCTGGCGTTGCGGCCGCTCGGCCGCGACGACGTGATCCGCGCCGCGGCGGCCGCCACCGGCATCGCGCTCGACGATCCCGCGCTGGGGCAAGCGGCCGACGCCGCGGAGGGCAGCGTGGCGCGCGCGCTCACTTTGCTGGGCGGCGACGCGCTCAAACTGCAGCAGCGCACCGCGGCCCTGCTGGCCAGCCTGCCGCAGCTCGATCCGCGCGAACTGCACGCGCTGGGCGATGCGCTCGGCGGCAGCGACCGGGTGGCGCTGGCGGCGTTCGTCGACAGCGTCGAGCGCTGGGTGAGCGGCCGGCTGCATACCGACGAGGCCAATGCCAACGCCAATCTGCCGCGCCTTGCACGGCTGGCGGAGGTGTGGGAAAAGATCAACCGCGCCGCGCGCGACACCGAAGCCTACAATCTTGAACGAAAACCGCTGGTTTTCTCGGTGTTCGGGCTGCTCGCGGAAGCGACGCGGTAGCGCACCCCGCTGGATTTTCCCAACAATCTGGTTTGAGCAATAAAGGAATTTGTTGTGGCGAAGGCCAAGAAGAAGACTTCCGCGAACAAGCGATCCGCCAAGCAGGTTCGCAAGCCGCTGCGCGCCGGCACGGGGGCTGCAAAAAAAGCCGCGAAGAAAGCCGGGCGCGTCGTGAAGGCAAAGAAAGTCGCCAAGAAAGCTGCCAAAAAAACTGCGAAAAAAACTGCGAAGAAGATCACCGGGAAAGCCAACCGGAAAACCGCCAAGCCGCCGGCCGCGAAAACGCCCGCGAAGAAACATTCCGCGTTTAAAACCGGATCCACAAAGCCGGTCGCGGCGCCAACGCCGGCGAAGGCCGCCAAACCGCCGGCTCGCAAACCGAAAGCCGGCGCTGCGCCGGACAGGGCCACCGCGGTTCCGGAGCCGCCGGCCGCGGCCGAGCGAAATTCGTACTACATCACCACCGCCATCGCCTACCCGAACGGGGTGCCCCATATCGGCCACGCCTATGAGGCGATCGCGACCGATACGCTGGCGCGTTTTCAAAGGCTCGAGGGCAAGGACGTGTTCTTCCTGACCGGGACCGACGAACACGGGCTGAAGATGATCCAGACCGCGCAGGCCGAGGGAATGACCCCGTTCGACCTCGCCGCGCGCAATGCCGGCCTGTTCAAGCAGATGGACCAGCGCCTCAACATCTCGTTCGACCGGTTCATCCGCACCTCGGAGCCCGCGCATCATCGTTCGGTCCAGGCGATCTGGAACCGGATGCAGCAGGCCGGCGATATCTATATCGACAAATATTCCGGCTGGTATTCGGTGCGCGACGAGGCCTATTACGCCGAAGAGGAAACCGCGCTCGGCGAGGACCAGGTGCGCCGTGGCCCGCAGGGCACGCCGGTGGAGTGGGTCGAGGAAAAAAGCTATTTCTTCCGGCTGTCGGCCTACCAGGACCGGCTGCTGTCGCTTTACGACGCGCAGCCGGATTTCATCGGGCCGGATTCACGGCGCAACGAGGTGGTCAGCTTCGTCAAAGGCGGGCTGAAGGATCTGTCGATCTCGCGCACCACCTTCGACTGGGGGGTCAAGGTGCCGAACGACCCCGAACATGTCATGTATGTCTGGGTCGATGCCCTGACCAACTACATCACCGGCGTCGGCTTTCCCGACGAGACCGCCGAGAACTGGCATTATTGGCCGGCCGACGTCCACGTCATCGGCAAGGACATCATCCGTTTTCACGCGGTGTACTGGCCGGCGTTCCTGATGTCGGCCGGGGTCGCCCTGCCGAAGCGCGTGTTCGCCCACGGCTTCCTGTTCAACAAGGGCGAGAAGATGTCGAAATCGGTCGGCAACGTCGTCGATCCCTTCAATCTCGCCAATCAGTACGGCGTCGACCAGATGCGCTATTTCTTCATGCGCGAAGTGTCGTTCGGCCAGGACGGCAGCTACAATCACGAGGCCATCGTCGCCCGCATCAATGCCGATCTCGCCAACGACCTCGGCAACCTGGCGCAGCGTTCGCTGTCGATGGTCGCAAAACAGCATGACGGCGTGCTGCCGGAGCCGGGAGCCTTCAGCGACAACGACAACGCGATCCTGGCGCAGGCCGACGCCATGATCGGGCAGGCGCGCACCGCCATGGCGACGCAGCAGATCCATCAATGGCTCAACACGGTGTGGGCCGTAGTGGCGGAGGCCAACCGCTATTTTGCCGGCGAGGCGCCCTGGGCACTGGCGAAAACCGATCCGCCGCGGCAGCGCACGGTATTGTACGTCACCGCCGAAGTGGTACGGCAGATCGCGATCCTGACCCAGCCGGTGATGCCGGAAGCCTCGGCGAAACTGCTCGACAGTCTCGGCATCCCCGCGGCCGCACGCGACTTCGCACATCTCGGGGGGGCCGTGCGCATCACGGCCGGCGCCAAACTGCCGGCGCCGGTCGGGATCTTCCCGCGCTACGTCGAACCGTCCACGGTCTGAACGGTCAGCCCATGCTTGTCGACAGCCATTGCCACCTGGATTTTCCCGATTTCGCCGACGACCTCGACGCCCTGGTGGCGCGGGCGCGGGCGGCGGGCATCGCGCGCATGGTCACCATCTCGACGCGGGTGCGGCGGCTGGGCGCCTTGCTCGATATCGCCGGCCGGTTTGCCGACGTCTATTGCTCGGTCGGCACCCATCCGCACCAAGCCGATGAAGAGGACGGCATTGCGGCCGAGGAGCTGATCGAACTGACGCGGCATCCCAAGGTGGTGGCGCTCGGCGAAGCCGGGCTGGATTATTTCTACACCCACGGCTCGCGCGAGGCGCAGGAGCGCGGTTTTCGTGCCCATATCGCGGCTGCCCGCGCCACCGGCCTGCCGCTGGTGATCCATACCCGCGAGGCCGACGCGGATTGCGGCCGCATCCTGGAGGACGAGATGCAGAAGGGAAGCTTTGCCGCGGTGCTGCATTGCTACACCGGCGGGCGGGAGCTGGCGATGCGCGCCATTGCGCTCGGGCTTTCGATTTCCTTCACCGGCATCCTGACCTTCAAGAAATCGGACGCCTTGCGCGAGCTCGCCGCCGAACTGCCGGCCGACCGCATCATGGTCGAGACCGATTCACCCTACCTTGCGCCCGGCAAATTCCGCGGCAAGCGCAACGAACCGGCCTATGTGGTCGAAGTCGCCAAGGTGCTGGCGGAAGCCCGCGGGGTCTCGCTGGAGGAGATTTCCCGCCAGACCACGGAGAACTTCTTTCGACTGTTCAGCAAGGTGCCCGTGGAAATGCCGGCATGACGCTGACCCTGACCATTCTCGGCTGCGGCTCCTCCGCCGGCGTGCCGCGCCCGGCGCTGGGGTGGGGCGCCTGCGATCCCAAAAATCCGAAAAACCGCCGCCGCCGTTGCGCGCTGCTGGCCGAACGCGCTTCCGACCTCGGCATCACCAGGGTCGTGATCGATACCGCGCCCGATCTGCGCGAGCAACTGATCGACGCCGAGGTCGACCACATCGATGCGGTGTTTCTGACCCACGAGCACGCCGACCAGACCCACGGCATCGACGATCTGCGCTCGGTGGTGCTGCATCAGCGCCGGCGCATCCCGGTCTACTTGAACCGGTCGACCGCCGAGCACATCCTGCTGCGGTTTTCCTATTGCTTCGTATCGCCGCCGGGCAGCGACTATCCGCCGATCCTGGATCATCATCCGATCGAAGCCGGCGAGAGCCGCACCATCGATGGCAAGGGCGGCCCGCTGACGCTGTCCGCGTTCATCCTGCAGCACGGCAACATTCCCGCGCTCGGCTACCGGATATCGGACGCCGCCTATACGCCTGATGTCAGCGACATCCCCGCCGCAAGCTGGCCGTCGCTGGAAAATCTCGAGCTCTGGATCATCGACGGGCTGCGCTATGCCGCGCATCCCAGCCATTTCAGCATCGGTGACGCGCTGTCCTGGATCGAACGTTTCAAGCCGCGCCGCGCCGTCATCACCAACATGCACTCCGACCTGGATTACGAAACGCTGCGCCACAGGCTGCCGGCAAACGTCATCCCGGCCTATGACGGCATGCGGTTGATATTGACGCGAACGGACTGAGACGCGTCGCGTGGCTGCCTTCGGTCCTATTTCGCCGCCGCCAGCATGTCCGACGTCGAGGGCCGCATGCGATCGCCGTGCCGTTCGACGATGTCCGCGAGCTCCGAGGACCGCGAAATAATGTCCAGCGGGCGCACGTTATAAAGCGAGCCGCGGGTCGCGGCCAGCGGGGCCTCGCCGCGCTGCAGCGCCTGCGCGGCGGCGATCAGGCGGCGGCGCATCGCTATCACGGCGATGTCGGAGGTGCCGAGGTGCTCGTTCCAGCGGTCGCAGATCGGGCCCATGCTCTCGACAATGGCCCGATCCTGATTGTTGATGCCGTAGATACCGGTGAAATTCCGGGAGCGCTGGATGCTGCGATCGATGCCGTACTGGTTGCGCGCATTGAGCTCCGGCATGAATGTTCCCGGAATCAGTTTCGGGGCCGGCCCGAGACCTCCTTCGAGCGGGGCCAGGTCTTCGGCCGTCAAGGGCCGCTCCGGATTGTAGGAGGTGTTGAAGACCAGGGTGGTGTTGTCGTCGACCGGGACATAGGCCCGGCAGGAAATCGGCCAGGTCGGCATCGGAATGATGGCGAAGGTCGGCAGCAGCCACTGCGTGATCCGCCAATAGAACTGCTGGTCCGAATAGCTGCGGCGTGAGCCGTAGTAATAGCCATAATCGGTATTTTGCACGGACAGTTTTGGCGCCTTGTCGTGGGCCCAATAGGTACTGGCCTGCGCCATGCCGGCGGTGAGATCCGAGGTCGGGGTCGAGGTGTCGTGCAGGAAGCCGGTATGGGCGCTGTCGAGTTCGCCTTCCAGCCCCTGGGCGAAATTGGCCTCGAACATCCACTTGGCCTGCCAGCGATGGGCCGGCGGAAGAGAGGCCCATTCCAGTTCGGGCAGTTCAGGCATGTGCTCCTTGGCACCCATGAATATCCAGATCAGTCCGCCCCATTCCCGGGTCGGATAGGATAGCTGCTGAACCTTGTGCTTGAAGCTGGACTCCGGCGGCTCGCTCGGCATGTCGACGCAGTTGCCGTCGGTGTCGAATTTCCAGCCGTGATAGACACAGCGCAACCCGCAATCCTCGTTGCGGCCGTAGAACAGCGAGGCCCGCCGGTGCGGACAATGCTCGCCCAGAATGCCGATGCGTCCCTTGGTGTCGCGGAAGGCGACCAGATCTTCCCCGAGCAGGCGCAGCCGAACCGGATCGCCATCGGACGTTGCGATTTCGCTGGGCAGCAAGGCCGGCAACCAGAACCGGCGGAACAGATTGCCCATCATGGTGCCCGGTCCGACGCGAGTCAGAAGCTCGTTGTCTTCGTGGTTCAGCATGCTAACCTCACCTTGATCGACGGGAAAAAATCGTATGCAGATGCTTCGGTGAAGCTAGGTAGATTAGTTGAAGGCTGTCAATACGGCGGCGCCGGCCACGGCTCGATTTGCATGCGCTGGAGCTGATGGATGCACGACAAAGCCCGCACCATTGTCGACCAGGCACCATCGAAACCAAAGCTGCCTGAAAAAATTGCAATCCGTGCCCTTTCCAAGCGCTTTCGAAGCCGCGACATGGAGGTGACGGCGCTCGACAGCTTCGATCTGCGAATCGGCGACGGCGAATTCATCTGCATCGTCGGGCCGTCGGGATGCGGCAAGACCACGCTGCTGCGGATTCTCGCGGGGCTGGAACTGCCGACCGCGGGAACCGTCGACATCACGCGCCGGAACGCCACGCGGCCGCTGACCTCGATGATTTTCCAGGAGACCTCGATCTTTCCGTGGCTGTCGGTGCGCCGCAACGTCGCCTATGGCCTCGATATGCGGCGCGTCGAACCGGTGACGCGGGACCGGATCGTCGATCATTTTCTGGAACTGACCGGGCTCGCGCGATTTGCCGACGCCTATCCGCATCAGCTTTCGGGCGGCATGAAGCAGCGCGTCAGTGTCGCGCGCGCGTTCGCCAACGATCCCGAAATCCTGTTGATGGACGAGCCGTTCGCGGCGCTCGACGAACAGACCAAGATCACGCTGCAGCAGGAATTGCTGAAACTCTGGAGCGAAACCAGAAAAACCGTGGTGTTCATCACCCATTCGATCGACGAGGCCCTGGTGCTGGCCGACCGGATCGTCGTGCTGTCGGGCCGGCCCGGAAAATTGAAGGCGGATATTGCCGTCGACTTCGCGCGCCCGCGGCTGGTGCAGGAGCTGAAGGCCGACGCCGAATTCGGGCGGCTGTGGCACGATATCTGGTCACTGCTTCGGACCGCCGGTGCGGCGTCGTGACGACGCTGGACGAAGGGCAGGTTCGTATTGTCGGGCATGCTTCCGGCACGCCGGGGCTCGCCCAGCGCCTGATGCGGTCCAGCCTGTTGAAGGCGATTGCCTCTCCGCTGCTGGTACTTGTGATCTGGGAAATCGCGGTGCGCTGCGGCCTGCTGGATTCGCGCTTCTTCCCGGCGCCGAGTTCGGTGTTCGCCGAACTGTTCAGGCTGCTGCAATCCGGCGAGTTGCTCGGCGATCTCGGCTGGACCACCCAACGGGTTGCGATCGGCTTCCTGCTGGGGGCGATTCCCGGCATTCTGCTCGGACTGGCGCTCGGCCTGTCGCCCCTGCTCAATGCGTTTCTGCTTCCGATCATCGGCGCGATCTATCCGGTTCCGAAGATTGCGCTGTTTCCGCTGGTCATGATGTTCTTCGGGCTCGGTGAAACCTCGAAATGGGCGATCGTGGCGATCGCGGTGTTTTTCCAGGTTTTTTTCAGTACGCTGGCCGGCGTCGTCAATATCGATCCGATCTATCTCGACGTCGCCAAGAACTTCGGGGCCGGCCGCTGGCAGACCTATCGATCGATCGCGCTGCCGGCCGCCATGCCCTATGTGCTGACCGGCTGTCAGCTGGGACTCGGGATGGCGCTGATCGTGGTGGTGGTCGCCGAACAGTTCGGAACCAAGAACGGCCTTGGCTTCCTGATCTGGAGATCCTGGCAGATATTCGAGGTGCGGGACATGTTCGTCGGCTTGATGAGCGTGGCGCTGCTTGGCTCGGTGCTGCAGTTCCTGATGATCAGGCTCGAGCATCTGCTGGTTCGCTGGAAGTCTCGCCCGAACCCGCTCTCCCTGGTTTGACACATCAACCGGCCGCTTGCGGGACACATGACCAGATGAGGATATCCATGGTTCGCGACCGAATTGCCGCCATCGCCTTGTCCGCAGCGATCTGCTTCCTGGCCAGCGCCGGTCATGCCAACGACCTGGTCAAGGTATCGGTCTATCAGTCGGTATCCGACGCCGGCATTTATATCGCCAACGACCGCGGCTATTTCAAAGCGGAAAATATCGATGTCGACTTGATTCAGCTCGACGCGGTGTCCTCGGTGGTGACGGCGCTGGCATCGGGGCAGGTCGATGTCGCCGGCGGCGCGCCGAGTGCCGCCATCTACAATGCCTTCCGGCAGGGCATCGGCATCCGGGTCGTCGCCGACAAGGGCAGCATGCGGGCTGGATCGGGCTATCTGGGGCTGGTGGTTCGCAAGGGTCTGGAAGGCGACATCAAGAGTTTCGCTGATCTCAGGGGCCGCAGGGTGGCATGGCCGGGTTACGGGTCCGGCACGACAAACGACGTTGCCCTCGACAAGATGCTGGCAGCGTCCAAACTCAAGGAAACCGATCTGGACCTGCAGAACCTGACGTTCAGCGACAGTCTGGCGGCGCTGGCCACCGGCAGCGTCGATGCCGCCTATCTGATCGAACCGTTGATGCAGAGCGCCGAACAGCGAAATATCGGCAAGATACTCCTGACCGGCGACCGGATGTATCTGAACCAGCAGGTCGCCGTCCTGCTCTATGGGTCGGAATTTTGCCGTCGCGCCGATCTCGCCGGGCGCTTCATGAAAGCCTATCTGCGCGGGGTGCGCGACTACAACGATGCGTTTTCAGGCAACAGGGATCGGGCGGCGGTCATCGACATTCTCAGCAGGAACACCAACGTCAAGAAGCCGGAGCTTTACGCGACCATGGTGATGCCCGGGCTCGATCCCAACGGGGTCGTCAATGTGGCGGGAATGAAGAGCGACATGGAATGGTTCTTCTCCCGGGGGTTTTTGAAACAGCAGGTCGACGTCGCCGGCGTCGTCGATACCAGTTTTGCAGAGAACGCCGTCAAGTTGCTGGGAGCCTACCCATAGGCATAATCGGCCAATCGGTATTTGCCCGCGGCGACGGGGAGGGCGTTCATGCCGAAATCGCGCTCGCCGAATCCATCTGCTGGCGCAGCACGAACTTTTGAATTTTCCCGGTCGAGGTTTTCGGAATCGGTCCGAACACCACCGATTTCGGCGTCTTGAAGCCCGGCATGTGGCTGCGGCAAAAGGCGATGAGCTCGGCCTCGGTGGCCTGCGCGTTGTCCTTCAATTCGACGAAGGCGCAGGGAACTTCGCCCCATTTTCCGTCCGGCTTTGCCACCACGGCCGCGAACAGCACTGCCGGGTGTTTGAAGAGTACGTCCTCGACCTCGACGGAGGAAACGTTTTCGCCGCCGGAAATGATGATGTCCTTGGAGCGGTCCTTGATGATGACATAGCCATTGGAATCGAGCACCCCGAGATCGCCGGTATGAAACCAGCCGCCGGCAAAGGCTTCCCGGGTGGCCTTCTCGTTCTTGAGATAACCCTTCATCACGATGTTGCCGCGGAACATGACTTCGCCGATGGTCTCGCCGTCGCGCGGCACCGGCAGCATGGTTTGGGGATCCAGCACCGTGACGGCTTCCTGCAGCGGATAGGCCACGCCCTGGCGGCGCTTGAGCTGCGCGCGCTGGTCGGCGGGCAGTTGATCCCAGCCGGGTTGCTCCGCGCACACCGAGGCAGGGCCATAGACCTCGGTCAGGCCGTAGACATGGGTCAGCTTGATGCCGATGCGCTCGGCGCCTTCCAGCACGGCGACAGGAGGGGCCGCGCCCGCGATCAATCCGACCACCGGCCGCGCCGCGGCGGCTTTCGGCGCGTCGGGTGCGTTGATCAGGGTGTTGTAGACGATCGGCGCGCCGGCCATGTGGGTGACGCCGTGCCGTGCGATCAGTTCGAAGATCCTTGCGGGTTCGACCTTGCGCAGGCACACATTGATGCCCGCCGCCGCCGCGATGGTCCAGGGAAAGCACCAGCCGTTGCAGTGGAACATCGGCAGGGTCCAGAGATAGACCGGATGCTGGCCGAGCTGGCTGGCGAGAATGTTGCTGACGGCATTGAGGTAGGCGCCACGGTGGTGGGTCACCACGCCCTTGGGATTGCCAGTGGTTCCCGAGGTATAGCTCAGCGCAATGGCGTCCCATTCGTCCGCGGGCGGGATCGCGGCGAAGCCGGGATCGCCCAGCGACAGCGCGTCCTCATATTCGAGCTCGCCGATGCGTCTGCCGCCGGCGAAGGCGGCATCGTCGACATCGATCACCAGCGGCTTCGGTCCGCTCATCAGCCCAAGCGCCTCGGCGATCACCCCGGCGAATTCCGGATCAACCAGGACGATCGCGGCGCCGCCATGGTCGAGCTGGAAGGCGATCGATGCGGCGTCGAGCCGGATGTTGAGCGCGTTGAGCACCGCGCCGGCCATCGGCACCGCAAAATGCAGCTCGTTCATCGCCGGAATGTTCGGCAGCATCGCCGCCACGGTGTCACCGCGGCCGATGCCGCGGCCGGCGAGATAGGAAGCAAAGCGCCGGCAGCGCGCTTCGGTCTGCGACCAGGTGAAGACGCGGTCCTCGTAGACCGTGCTGACCTGGTCCGGATAGACCGCGGCGGTGCGCGCCAGGAAGCTCAGCGGCGTCAGCGCGACGAAATTGGCGGGGGTCTTGTCCAGTCCGATGCTGTACTGATTCTCGTTGCCACTCATCGGCCACCTTCCATTTCATGGGCTCAGAGGAATCCGATCGAGATCCACGGAAACATCGCCACGATGATCAACCCGACCAGCAGCGCCAGCATGTAGCCCAGGATCGGCCTGATGCCCTCGGCGGGATCGACGCGGCCGATGGCGCAGGCGGCATAATAGCCTACTCCGAAGGGTGGCGCGAACAATCCGATGCCCATCGCCAGGATGATGATCATGGCATAATGCACCTCGTGCACGCCGACCGCGCGGGCGATCGGAAACAACAGCGGACCGAACAGCACGATCGCCGGAATGCCTTCGAGCACGCTGCCCAGAATCGTGAAGGCCACGATCGATACCGCGATGAAGGCGGCCGAGCCGCCGGGCAGGCCGGTCATGGCGGCGGCCAGGGCGCGGGAAAATCCGGACTGGGTCAGTCCCCAGGCCATGCCGGTCGCGGTGCCGATGATCAGCAGGATCGCGCCCGACAGGCAGGCGGTGTCGATCAGCATCGGCAGCAGCCGCCGCCAGTCGAACCGGCGGTAGACCAGTAGCCCGATCACGAAACCATAGACGATCCCGATGGTGGAGACTTCGGTGGCGGTGGCGATGCCCTCGACCACGGCGGCGCGGATCACGAAGGGCAGCGCCAGCGCGGGCAGGGCGACGAACAGCGAGCGGCCGATTTCGCCGGCGGTGGATCGCCTGACATGGCCGAGATCCTCGCGGCGATACCGCCACCACACCAGCGCCGACAGCGTGACCGCCAGCACCGCCCCCGGCAGCAGGCCGCCGGTGAACAGCGCCGAGATCGAAACCCCCGTCACCGAGCCGATGGTGATCAAGACCAGGCTGGGCGGAATGGTTTCGGTCTGCGCCCCGGTAGCCGCGAGCAGGGCGACGAGATCGCCCGGCCTGGCGCCGCGCGCCTTCATCTCCGGAAACAGCACCGGCGCTACCGCCGCCATGTCGGCGGCCTTGGAGCCGGAAATGCCGGACACCAGATACATCGCGCCGACCAGCACATAGTGCAGGCCGCCTCTGACATGGCCGAGCAGGCTGGCCAGAAAGGCCACCATGGCGCGCGCCATGCCGGTCATCTCGATCAGCAGGCCGAGGAAAACGAACAGCGGCACCGCCAGCAGGATCAGGTGGCTCATGCCCTCGTCCATGCGGCCGACCAGCACCATCAGCGGCGTATGCGTGGTCAGCGCCAGATAGCCGAAAATCGCCAGGCCGAAGCCGAACGCGATCGGCACCCCGGCGAACACGCAAAAGCCGGCCACGCCGACAAAGAAGATGACGAGATTGATGTTGCCGAGCGGGCGCAGCCAGGGCTGCGCCAGCCAGAAAACCAGGATCAGCAGGGCAACCGAGAGCACCGCGCCCAGCACCATCCTGAGGTCGCCGGCCCGCGCCAGCCGCAGCAGGGCAAACAGCGCCATCAGGCCGATGCCGACCGGAAGGGCCGCGGCGCGCCAGATGTTGGGGATCTGCAGCGCCGGCGTGGTGATGAAGCTCTCTTCATAGGCGTATTGATAGGCCGGCCAGGCGACCAGCAGCAGGAAGGCCAGCGCGGCCGAGGTCGCGACCAGATCGAGATAGGCCCGCACCGCAGGTCCGACGCCGGCCACCAGCGCGGTCATGCGCATGTGCTCGGAACGGCGAAACGCCACCGCGGCGCCGAGCATCGCCAGCCACAGGAACAGGATCGAGGCCAGCTCATCCGACCAGATCAGCGGCTGGTGCAGCCCGTAGCGCGCGACCACGCCGGCGAACAGGATGACGATTTCGGCGGCGACCAGCGCCGCCGCCGGAATTTCGACCAGGGCGGCAAGGCCGGCTTCGAGCGAGCCTGCGAGCGGACGGCGGCGAGGGGAGACCGCCCCGCCGCCGGCCGCCTGGGTGAGTTCGGCATGGGCCATGAGCCGTCCCTTGCGATGCTGCCTTGAGATCCCTCGCCGCTACGACAGCTTGCCGACGGATTTCTCCAGCAGCGCCCAGGCGTCGTCGCCGTATTTTGCCTTCCACTCCGCATAGAACCCCGCCGAGCGCAGTTTTTCGCGGAACGGCGCCACGTCGGGCTGATTGAACACCAGCCCCTTGCTCTCGAGTTCGCCGCGCAACGACCCGTTCAGCTCGGCGGTATCGCGGCGTTCCTTCAGCGCCGCCGCGTTGATGTTCCTGGCCACGATGGCGCGGATGTCTTCCGGCACCTTCTCCCAGGCCCGGCGGTTGGCCAGGAACCAGAATCCGTCCCACATGTGATTGGTCAGCGAGCAGTATTTCTGCACCTCGTACAGCTTGGCGGTCGAGATCAGCGCCAGCGGATTTTCCTGGCCTTCGACGATCTTGGTCTGCAGCGCCGAGTAGACCTCGCTGAAATTGATCGAGGCGGGGGAGGCGTCGAAGGCCTTGAACATCGAGGTCCAGAGCGGGGAGACCGGCACCCGGATCTTGAAGCCCTTGTAGTCGCCGGGTCCGGTGATCGGCCTGGTCGACGACGTGGTCTGGCGAAAGCCGTTGTCCCAGATCCTGTCCATCGCCACCAGATTGGCCTTGGCGATTTCGCCGCGCACATAGGCGCCGAGATCGCCGTCCATGGCCTTCCAGACCGTGTCGTAATCCGGGAATGCGAAGCCGATGCCGTTGATCGAGGCGGCGGGCACCAGGGTGGCCAGAATCAGACCGGACAGCGTGAAGAACTCGATGCCGCCGGAGCGAATCTGGCTCAGCATGTCGGTGTCGGAGCCGAGCTGGTTGTTTGGGAACACCTGCAGGTCGAAGCGTCCGTGGGTTTCGGCCTTGATCGCCGCCGCCATCTCCCTGGCGCGCACGTTCATCGGATGGGTGTCCGGCGCGTTGTTGGCGTATTTGTAGCTGAACTCGGCCTCCTCCGCGCGCGCGACGAACGGCGCAGCGACACCGCCCAGCAGCGCCGAGGCAGCGGACGCCTTCAACAGCGTGCGTCGTGAAAAGCTCATCTGGTTCTCTCCCTGATTATTCTTATGCGAGGTATCATACGGATCCGGCAGCGCCGGGGCATCAATCCCTTTGGACGGCTTTTTGCCTGCTTTCAGCGGAAATACCAAGTCTTTAGCGGTCCGGGGCATGCGGCTTTTGTGCCGCGGGATTTCGGTGCGAGGTTGCGGGTGGAAACGCCTCCGCCGGCGGCCAAGGAGCGGCAATTCAGGGATTGAGGGCAGGCCGTCATGACCGATCGCGGCGTTGTCATCGTCGACGGCGGGCGTCCGGTATTGGCCCTGCGATCGCCGTGGCCCTGCTCGGCGGCTGCTGGAACCTCATCCCCCAGCGACCCAGGAAATGGCCTGAGAGCTCGCGCCGAGGATATCCGGGTACGATCGAAACCTCTCTGATCAAGGCCATGCATGACGACGCGGTCAGCCCGACCTGGATCCCGGAAATTTCGCAGCGGAGCTGCGCCTCGCCGAGCGGCGCTGCGCCTCGCCGGACGAGCTGGCCGGCGCCGCCCGTCTTCCTGCTGGACGATCGCAAGGCCAGCTTCGGCACTGCACATCCTCAATGTCGACGGCGGTTTTCCTGCCGCCGGATCTCTGCCGAATTATGAGGTTCTGGCTATAAGTTGCTGAGATAGCGTTGGAACAAAGTATTCCATAATATACCTTATGCGAATTTGATGTATCCGGATCAAGCTTGGGCCCTTGCGTAACCCACTTCGATCTGCACGCTGTCCGACTGAATTTGCGCGCCGGCTCTAACCTGAACTGGCGTCCGCCCTACGCCCCTGCAGGCTCGGTAAAAGTCCGATCCAGCAGGAAAGCCAGCGCGGCCTCGCACGGCTGCTCGAGCTTCAACGCGAGGAGATCGTCGGCTCTGGTGCGACCGAGATTGACGGCTGCAATCGGGAGCCCGGCACGAACCGCCATCTGTACAAAGCGATAGCCGGAATAGACCATCAACGAGGAGCCGACGACCAGCATGGCGTCGGCCCGCCGCAGATGTTCTGCCGCGGTGTCGACCCGGTCCCTGGCAACGCTCTCACCAAAAAACACAACGTCGGGCTTCAGCACGCCGTCGCAATGGCGGCAGGCCGGCACGCGGAACGAGGAAAAATCCCGGGCATCCAGGTCGGCATCGCCATCGGGCGCATCGGCGGCATCCAGGGCGAGCCAGTCGGCGTTCAGCCGAGCGAGTTCGTCCTGCAGGTCGTTGCGTGTCGTCGTGCTTCCGCACCCCATGCATCGGACAAGATCGAGCCGCCCATGCAGGTCCATGACTCGGCAATTTCCCGCGGCTTGATGCAGTCGATCGACGTTCTGGGTCAGGAGCAGCTCGCATCGACCCATCCCTTCGAGCCGGGCCAGAGCACGGTGGGCGTCGTTGGGCTGCGCCCGCCCAAATCGACGCCATCCGACAAAACTCCGCGCCCAATAACGCTGGCGCGTGGCCTCGTCAGCCATGAAGGCCTGATACCTGACCGGCTGTTGGCGCTTCCAGTTGCCATGGGCGTCACGATAATCGGGGATACCCGAGTTCGTGCTGCAGCCCGCTCCCGTCAGGACGAAAAGACGCCGGTGGCGATCGACGAAGTCTTCAAGCAGGCCGGATTGGGTCATGGCCTTCCCATATCGTCGCTGAGCGAGCATTTGCCAAGTCCTTCCGCAGATCGCGCTTCCGTGGCTGGATGCCATGCGCCCTCCTCTCGTTCGACGGCTCGGCAAGCCGCTCGGCGAACGGCCCGTGCAGGTGCTTCCCAAATATCCTGCGCTCTCGATGCTTGGCATCGAGCTTGGCCGGGTTATCCTTCGGAATCGGGAGATGCCGTCATGCGCACGTGCGATGTTGCCGTAGTTGGGCTTGGGCTGATGGGCAGTGCGGCTCTCGACGCCTTGCTGAACGCCGGCGTCGATGCGCTGGGATTCGATCCCCTTGGTCCCGGCTCTCATCGCGGCTCCTCCCACGGCTCCTGCCGGGTGTTCCGACGGTTCAACTTCGAGAACGACAACTATACCGACTTGAGCGACGCGGCCCTCGCCGGCTGGATGCGGCTGGAAGCCGACAGCGGCGAAACCATTCTCATGCCGGCGCCGGTGCTGGAGGCCGGGCCGCCCGGCTCGACCATGGTGGCCGCGTCTCGCGCAGCGGCGATCGCCGCGGGTCATCCGGACCCCACGTGGTCGGCTGCGGCGGCAAATCGGGCATTCCCGGCGTTCGCCCTGCCAGCGGACTGGGATGTGGTCGTGCAGGACGGCGGGGCCATTCTGAAATCCGATGTCGCGCTCAGAATCATGCGCTCGCGCGCCGGCGATCGCGTGGTTCCGGAGGCGGCTCGGATCGATTGCCGTCCCGATGGCGTCCTGGTGCGCACCGGAACACGGGAGGTGCTCGCCCGGCGCGCCATCCTTGCGCTGGGTCCATGGCTCGGCCGCGCTCTGCCGGAGATCGCCGCCGTGATCGAGGTAACGCGGCAGGCCGTCGGTTGGTTCAGGCCTGCGCGACCCCGGATGGTGCTGCCGGGCCGGTTCCCGCTGTTCATTCTCGCGCGCAGTCCCGATGACATCGTCTATGGCTTTCCGGATTTCGAACAGCGTGGCGTGAAAGCGGCGCCGCACAATCACGGAGCGAAGGTGGGGCCCGACGATTGGGACCCGCCGGCGACGGATGCCGAGCTCCTGCCGGTCGGCAGCGCCCTCGCCGAACTGGTCCCGGGCGCTGCGGGACCGATTGTTGGTCGCGACATCTGCCTCTATACCAACACCTTGCCGGCCGACCGCCGGCCGGACAAAGGTGAGGAGTTCATCATCGATCGATGGCCGAATTCCCGCCTCATCGTCGCTTCGCCCTGCTCGGGCCATGGCGCCAAGTTTGCGCCGGCGATCGGCGAGAAGCTTGCACGCCTTGCCATCGACCCGAGCTACGAGGTCGAGCCGTTTTTCCGGTTATCCCGCTACTCTGCCTTCGCCTGATCGGGGCGCTGTCCCCCGTTTCCGACAACGATGGAACGATGGGAGCCATCAGCCCTCGCCGTCTGTTCAGGCTCGAAGACGCGGTATAAAATTTTGACCGTTAATCAAAACCGGATGCTGACCGGTTCGCCAGCGAGGCGTGACTGCCTCGATCCCCCCGGGAAGGAACGCTCCATGCGCACGCTGCTGCTTGCCGCCAGCCTCTGCTCTGTCACCGTCGCCGCCGTCGCCGCCGAGCCCCCTCGCCGCGACCCCGGTCCCCTCACCATCGCCCGCCAGGGCAGCTTCTTCGTTGGCGGACGTGACGTAAAATCCGATACGCTGTCGACGCTGCCGGCCTATGCCGCGTCCGGCACCATCACCGTCGACCAGATGTATGTGCGCTACCAGGTCCCGGTTGGCACGCCGGGTGTGCCGATTACCCTGATTCACGGCTGCTGCCTGACCGGCAAGACCTGGGAGACCACCCCGGATGGCCGCATGGGATGGGACGAGTATTTCGTCCGTCACGGTCATCCCACCTATGTCATCGATCAGGTCTGGCGCGGCCGCTCGGCGGCGGACCCGTCCGCCATCAACGCGGTCCGCAGCGGCAAGGCGGCGGTGGACCAGCTGCCGACCGTGTTCTCCGCCGGCCATGAGAGCGCCTGGGCGATCTTTCGCTTCGGCAAGGAGTATCCGCAAACGATGCCGGGCATGCGCTATCCCGTGGCGGCGCAGGCCGAGTTCTGGAAGCAAATGGTTCCGGACAGTCTGGCCAGCCTGCCGACGCCAAATCCAACCGTCCCGGCGCTCTCGGAACTGGCGCAGAAGATCGGCGGGACGGTGCTGATGAGCCATTCTCAATCCGGCATCTACCCGTTCCAGACCGCGGTCCTGAGCCGCAAGGGAATCGCCGGCGTGGTCGCCATCGAGCCCGGCGCCTGCCCCGCGCCGACCGACGACATGGCGCCCTATTCCGGCCTTCCGATCCTTGTGCTGTTCGGCGATTACGTCGACGAGTTTCCGCGCTGGGCGCCGCGCCTGAAGAACTGCCGCGCCTTCGTCGGCGCCGCCAATGCGGCCGGCGGCCATGCCGAGCTATTGGTGCTGCCCGACATCGGCATCAGGGGCAACACCCACATGCTGATGCAGGACGACAACAATCTCGATATCGCCGACATCCTGCTGGACTGGATCGGCAAGCACGTGACGGCGGTGCGGTGAACGAAACTATTGTCTGATCTCAGAAGACCGCATCTCGCCCGCTGCACATGCCGGTTCGTTGCTGCCAATCGCTGCTTGTTCGTCCCACGGGTCGCGCAGGCGGTACGCCGAACGGCGCCAGTCGCGCTCCAAAAACCCATTCTCGGCCTCGGCAGAGGACGGCAATTGAATACAATTTTACGCATATTTTTCAGGTGTCTGGCTGGCTCTTCTGGGAGTTTTCATGAAGGCTTCGTGCAGCGGTGCCAGCCAACCCAATATCAACGCCCGGTGAAGCGCGGCTTCCGCCGTTCGATGAACGCCGCCACGCCCTCCCTGTGGTCGTCGGTCAGGCTGGCCAGCGCGAACTGGTCGACGTCCATGTGGCTGGCGAGATCGTCAAGCGCGTGCGCCAGCCGGTTGACGGTCAGTTTGGTCATGGCCACCGACAGCGGCGGCTGGGCGGCGACCTTGGCGGCGAGCGCCATTGCCACATCGAAGGCCTTGCCGGGCTCGGCGACCTCCTCCACCAGCCCCCATCGATGGGCCTCCGCGGCCGGGATGCGCTGGTCGGCCAGGATCACGGCCTGCTTGGTGCGGGCCGGCCCGATCAGATGCAGCATCCGCGGGATGCTCTGCCAACTCATGTTCATGCCGAGCCCGATCTCGGGGACCCGCAGGTGGGCGTCGCGGGCCATGACGCGAAAGTCCAGCGCCACCGCCAGCGCCACGCCGCCGCCGATGCAAAACCCCTCGATGGCGCCGATGGTGATCTGCTCCATCTCCTGCCAGGCGCGGGTCAGCCGCGGTCCAAGTTTCAGGTGCCGGCGCAGCGTGCCGAGATCCATGGTCCGGCGCGAGCGGCCCTCGGTGTCCTTGAGGTCGAAGCCCGCGGAAAACGCTTTTGCATTTCCGGCGAGCACGACGACCGACGTCTCCGCGTCATCTTCGAAACTGCGGGCGGCATCGGTCAATTGCCGCAGCGCTTCCGGCGACAGCGCGTTGATGCCGTCGCCGCGGTCGAAGCGCGCCACGGCAATACGGCCCTCGGGGCCGAGGCCCCGTTCGATGCCCACAAAATCAGCCAACTTCAGCCTCCCCTGCCCGCCGTTTTGCCGACGATAGCCCACAAACACGCCGACCGGCCAGATTGCGGAAAACGGCGCAGCTGCACGCCTTGACGGCGCGGCTGCAGCGGAAGCGCCTTCACCCATTGTCCCAGGATGCCATGCACCAGGTCGCGACCGCCCCGCGCCTCCGCGATGAGCTGTCCGGTTGCAACCTCAGTTGTCGGGAGCTTGGCCTGCAATCGCGCAGAAGAGCCCGCTGTCAGGCAGGCCATGAAAGCTTTTGCGAATTTTGGGATGATGCGGAACTGCTACTGATTTGCCCGACGTGTCAAATGGTTTTTGCGGGATAGGTCAAAGCATCCATGCCACACCGGCGCCACATTCTACTTTGCATGGGGTTGTTTTCGATATTTTTGGCCAGCCGGGCACATCCTCCCTTCGACAGAGGCGGATCGCGCCCTTGCCGGCCATCGGGCGGAGCCTCCGCGGACCGAAAATGGCCGGCCCCCCGGACCTGAAGAGAAAGGCCTGACCGACAGCGCAAACGTGCGGCTCCTCACGGGATTGCGCAGGGCGCGGCCGGGGCCGCACCTCGACATCGCGGCAAAACTTCGCCTATCCTCGATGGCATGAGCGATCATGACCATGACCATTCCGGGCTGTCCGAGACCGAATTGCGTGTCCGCGCGCTCGAGACGGTCCTGACCGAAAAGGGCTACGTCGACGCCGCCGCGCTCGATGCCATCATCCAGGCCTATGAAACCAAGATCGGCCCGCACAACGGCGCGCAGGTGGTGGCAAAAGCCTGGTCGGACGCTGCCTTCAAACGGGCCCTGCTGGAGGACGCCAGCAAGGCGGTGAGCACGCTCGGCCATGTCAGCCGGGTCGGCGACCATCTCGTTGCGGTCGAGAATACGCCGCAGCGCCACAACATGGTCGTGTGCACGCTGTGCTCCTGCTACCCCTGGGAAATGCTGGGTCTGCCGCCCGTCTGGTACAAGGCGGCACCCTATCGTTCACGCGCCGTGAGAGATCCGCGCGGCGTGCTCGCCGACTTCGGCGTAACCTTGCCCGGGGAAACCGAGATCCGGGTGTGGGATTCGACCGCCGAGACCCGTTTCCTGGTGCTGCCGATGCGTCCCGCCGGCACCGAGGGTTTCGGCGAGCCCGAGCTCGCCGCGCTTGTGACACGCGATTCAATGATCGGTACCGGATTGCCGAAATCGCCGGGTCCGCAGTCGTGAACGGCGTTCACGACATGGGCGGCATGGATGGCTTCGGCAAGGTCGAGCCCGAACCGAACGAGCCGATGTTCCACAGCGCATGGGAAGCGCGCGTGCTGGCGATGGTGCGGGCGATGGGCGCCGCCGGCGCCTTCAACATCGATGCCTCGCGCTTCTATCGGGAAACATTGCCGCCCCCCGTCTATCTCGCCAGTTCGTATTATCAAAAATGGCTGCTCGGGCTCGAAGACCTCTTGATCGACAAGGGCTACATCGCCGCCGGCGAGATCGCCGCCGGCCGGGCGATGCAGCCGGCAAAGCCGCTCAAGCACGGCAAGTTCACCCTCGATGATGTCGAGCGCATCATGGTGCGCGGCCAATTCGGCCGCGCCGCGCCGGCGCCGGCAAAATTCAAGCCGGGCGATTTTGTGCGCGCCAGGAACATTCATCCGCGCACCCACACACGGCTGCCACGCTTTGCGCGCGGCCATGTCGGCGTGGTCGAACGCGACCATGGTTGCCAGGTGTTTCCCGACTCGGCCGCGACGGATTCCGGCGAGAACCCGCAATGGCTCTACACCGTGGTCTTCGCGGGCCGCGAACTCTGGGGTGCGGATGCCGACCCGACGCTGAAGGTATCGATCGACGCGTTCGAGCCCTATCTGGAGGCCGCCTGATGGACACAGCCGTCGCAAGCGAGGCCAGCGACGCCGTCCCAGGCATTCCGCGAGACGCCGACGGACCGGTGTTTCGCGAGCCCTGGGAGGCGCAGGCCTTTGCGATGGCGCTGGCGCTGCACGGCCGCGGACTGTTCACCTGGAACGAATGGGCGGCAGCCCTAGCCGCGGAAATCGGCCGCGCGCAGGGCCGCGGCGATCCCGATACCGGCGAAACCTACTACCGGCACTGGCTGGCGACGCTGGAAAGACTGGTCGCCGACAAGGGCGTCGCGACCGCCGAGACGCTCCAGCGCTATCGCAACGCCTGGGACCACGCCGCCGACCGTACGCCGCACGGCGCGCCGATCGAACTGACGCCGGAAGATTTTGCGCCGCGGTCCTGACGTGAGGCCGGAATATCCTTATCCGCGCGGTGTTGAGCTTGCGTCCGCCGATGCCGAGCTTTGCCACGGGGCGGCCGTTGCAGGAGTGACGTCATGAACAGCATGCGCTTCCACCTGTTGCGCGTGGCAGGAATCGGCGTTGTCGCCCTCGCCCTTCCGCACCTTGCATCGGCTTCCGACAATGCCGGCGCCGCCGTCAGGTTGGCGATGGGGCCGATGAGCGCCGCGCAGAAGAACCAGGCCGCGCACGATGCGATATCCGAAGACAAGGTGCCAGGCTGCACCTCCTCTGAGGGGTGCGGGAAGCCGCACCACCGCAAAAAGCACCGGTGGGCCGCCAGGAAGTAAAGTAGCGCCGCGGCGCGATCGGGCCGATCCGGATTTGGCCGGACCAGACTCCGGGTGCGGTTTTTTGCGACCTAGAACCGGCACTCCCAAAGGCCGGGGGCACTTTCCGAAAAGCCATTGTCGCGGTAGAGATTGCGCACCGGGATGTTGCGCGAGCTCGGGACGATGCGGCCGCGGACACCGGCCGCATCGGCCTTGAGCGTATCGAGAATATGACGCAGGAAGGTGTGTTCAACGCCCATTCCCAGCGCGCGACAACTGACCACCAGACCCTGGATTTCCGCGTCCTGAATGACGGCCGCTCCGACCAGTCCGTGATGGCCGAAGCGATCCGACACATCGAGCGCAAACAGCCGGGCAGCCGGATTTCCGGCCAGCGCCGCCAGTTCGGCGGCGGAAAACTTGCGGCCGGTGGTGTTGAACTGGGTGGTGCGCTGGAACAGCTCCTCGACCCGTTCCAGCCGCTCCGAGGTCGGGGTCAGGCCTTCGATCCGGCACTGGATCTGCAGCGATTCGAGATAGCGCGCCTCGTCGGTGGTCTCGGTCCGCAGCTGCTGCCGCTCGATCTGCGCCTTGACCAGGGTGCTGCGCGCGGCCGCCTCCGCCGTGATGACGGGCAGCTGCAAACGCGGATCGTTGAGCAGCCGCCGCCTGAGGCCGAACATGTCCTCGCCCCAGACTTCCACTTCCGGCAGCCGCGCGCGCACCCGGTCGCGTTCGACCGGGCTGTCGTCGATGAACAGGAAGGTATCCAGCGCAAAGCCCAGTTCCTCGGCGATCGAGCGGATGTTGCCGACCTTGTCGTCCCAATTGACCCGCCAGGTCACGAAATCGTCCGGCGTCAGCAGACGCTGGCGCGGATAATGCTCGGGGTATTTCCACAGCTCGCGAACGCTGGCTTCGTCGTTCTTGCTGACGCAGGCCAGCACGATGCCGCGCTTCTTCAGCGACCGCAGTGCCTCGTGCAGGCCGAAATAGAGTCCGATATAGGAAAACGCGCCGCTGATTTCCGGCGTCCAGGCAAAGGGGCTGCCGGTCTCGGCAAGCACGCCCGGCCACAACGTGCCGTCGAGGTCGAGGATGATGCATTTCTTGCGCCCGATCCCGGTCACCGTGACCAGCGCATCGACGTGCTTTTCGGCCATGACCGACTCGCGGCCATAGGGATCGCCGCCGAGCATCTGCGTGAGCGGCGCCAGATCGGGAAAGAGGCCGTGCACGGCCGCCTTTTCGCTTTCCGGCCGCTGCAGCATCCACCCCGGCGAACCGAAATGGGTGAATCCCACCTGCCCGTCGTCGAGCATGCGTTCGGAGCCGACCGCCGCCAGAGCGGCCGCGACGTCGACGACATAGACCCCGGGCAGCGAGCTGGCGAGTTCGGCCAGCGCGACATTGGTCAGCCGGAACCGGGTGCGGTGTCCCTTGATGCCGCGCTCCGCCAGTCCCAGTGGCTGCACGGTCGGTTCGGGCAAATTGTCGATCAGGATCGGCGCCGGCGTCGTTTCGCGCAATTGCGTCAGGAACTGGGTGGCGAAGGCGATGAAGCCGGCATGCGGGTTGAGGCCGTCGGCGAGGTCCTCGGCCACCAGATGCCGGGCCCGCAAGGCGCCGATCAGGACCGCGTCGTGCCGGCGTTCGCCGACAAACCGGATATCGTCCGGAAAGCTCGCCGACACATGCAGATCGATGCCGCGCCGCGCGGCTTCCCGGCGCAGGAAATCGGCTTCCATCTGGATATCGCAATCGCCGAGCAGGATGACGTCGACCCGCTTTCCTCCGGCGCCTAAATCGGCCAGGCCATAGGCGGCGCCGACCGCCCAATAGGACGCCGCACCTTCCTTCAGGTCGCGCCGGTAGCGCTCGAGGATTTCAGCGGGATCGCGCCCATGCTGGGGCGCAAGTTCGGCGCCGACCGCCGCCAATTCCTCCTCGGGGGTCTTCTCGGTCAGGATCTGGCGCGCCAGCAGATCCAATACCGTGCGCTCGACCACCTCGCGCAGATCGGTCGGCGTATTGCCGGCCCCCGGAAACAGCGCCGTCATCGCCGCGCAATCCTCGGGAATGCGGCGCGGCTCGGCAAAATGATCCAGAAGTGCTGCGATCTCGCTGTCGGCGGGCAGCCGCATGTGGCTGATCGCATGCACGATCAGGAACCGATCCTTGCCAACCGGCAATTGATGGACAAAGCGGGAGCGACGCACGATCATGCTTCGCTATAGACTGAATCGGCCTGGTTTTTGGACAAAAAAGTGGCGCCGCCGGTGGAGATGGCGCTTTCCCGCAACGCCGGTTTCGGCCTGATGTCAGCCGATTTCGGAGCCGATGGCCCACCGCCGAAGCCGGATGCAATCATGGGATGCCTCGCCGCCGGCAAGGAATCGCAAAGCCCTCGGGTGAGCGGTGCTGACGCTAAGCTTTCGGCCGCTCCGCGAAGTGGCGCCACCCCCTGGCGCGCAGGGCGCAGGCCGGACATTCGCCGCAGCCATAGCCCCAGGCATGCCGCGCGCCGCGTTCGCCGAGATAGCAGGTGTGGGAGAGTTCGCGGATCAGCTCGACCAGCGCCGCCCCGCCGAGTTCATGGGCGAGCTGCCATGTTGCGGCCTTGTCCAGCCACATCAGCGGGGTGTGCAGCTCGAACGCGGCGTTCATCCCGAGATTCAGCGCCGCCTGCAGTGCCACGATGGTTTCATGACGGCAATCCGGATAGCCGGAATAATCGGTCTCGCACATGCCGCCGATGATGTGACGGATGCCGCGACGATAGGCCAGCGCCGCCGCAAAAGTCAGGAACACCAGATTGCGGCCGGGCACGAAGGTGTTGGGCAGGCCGTCCCCGCCCATTGCGATCGCGACGTCGGCCGTCAGGGCGGTGTCGGAAATGGCGCCGAGGGTCGGAATCGCCAAGGTGTGGCTTTGGCCGACTTTTGCCGCCCAATCCGAGCGCAACGATTTGATTCCGTCGAGCAATTGGTCGCGGCATGAAAGCTCGATGACATGCCGCTGCCCGTAGTCGAAGCCGAGCATGTCGACGCGCGCAAAGCGCTGAAGGGCCCATGCCAGGCAGGTGGCGGAATCCTGGCCGCCGGAGAACAGCACCAGGGCGGTCTCGGACTGGAGTGGCTCGCTCATGAGCGTGCCCATAGCACCCCTCCACGCGCAAGGCCAAGCGGTGGAAAGCGCAGGCCTGCCGGGCCGGTTTCGCTGGGACCGGGGCGCATCTTGCGCCATAAGACGAGCATCAACTCCAGGCCTTGGTGCAGCATGACCCCTTCCCGCGACATTTCACGGCTGATCGAGATCATGGCGGCGCTGCGGACGCCCGGCAGCGGCTGCCCCTGGGATCTCGAGCAGAATTTCGCGACCATCGCACCCTATACCATCGAGGAAGCCCATGAGGTGGTCGACGCCATCGCGCGCGGCGATCTCGACGATCTCTGCGACGAACTCGGCGATCTGCTGCTGCAGGTGGTGTTCCACGCCCGCATGGCCGAGGAGCAGAACGCCTTCGCATTCGGCGACGTCGTCGAGGCGATCACCCGCAAGATGATCCGCCGGCATCCGCATGTCTTCGCCGACAAGGACGGCCAGTTGACGCCGTCGCACGTCAAGGAGGCCTGGGACCGCATCAAGGCCGAGGAGAAGGCCGAGCGCGCGGCGCGGCGGCCGCCGCCGCAGGCCACCCCCTCATCGCTGCTGTCGGGCATCAAGGCAGGACAGCCGGCCCTGACGCGCGCCATGCAATTGCAGCGCAAGGCCTCCAGCGTCGGCTTCGACTGGAACGACCCGCGGGCCGTGCTGCACAAGATCCGCGAGGAAGCCGATGAAATCGAGGCGGCGCTGGATCGCGGCGACGCCGATGAACTCGCCGATGAAACCGGCGATCTGTTGTTCGCGCTGGTCAACCTGGCGCGCCATGTTGGCGCCGACCCGGAAGCCGCGCTGCGCGGCACCAACGCCAAGTTCGAGCGCCGCTTCGGCCATATCGAACAGGCATTGGCGGCGCAGGGACGCTCGCTCGAAGACGCCTCGCTGGCCGAGATGGATGCGCTGTGGAACGAGGCGAAGGTCCGCGAGAAGGATCCGACCTGACGAAATCCCTTTGCCGATCAACGGCGCGATCTTTCAACTGGCTTGACCCGTCGGAGGTAGCGCACGTCAGTCCATGTGCTTTTTCAGGTCGAGCGGGTCGATATTTAGAGGTCCGCAGCCAGAATCGGGCCGCCGGGATGATGGCCTGCCACGCAGTGACCGCTCACCCTCCGCTGAGCGCCGTCAACAAGGGGCCGAGATGGTCCTCATAGGCCTGCCACCGGCCTTCCGAACTCCGATATATCGGACGCCGGACCTGGCTCGCGCTCGCCGTGCGTATCCGGCGTTTGTGTTCGTGGAAGGAGATGCAGTTCGGGTCCCAGTCGAGACCGCAATGATCGACAATGCGACGCGCCGCCGCTTCGAGATCAGCGACCACGTCTTCGTAATGAATTTCAAGCATCCGTCCCGCCGGCAACACTTCCCGCCAATGCGCCATCAGCTCGGCATATTTGCGAAAGTAGCGGCCGAGTTCCCCGAGCTCATAGCTGAAATGTTGCTGCTCGGCGAACAGCTTCGAATAGCAGGACAGGCAGGTGTCGCGCGGGTCGCGCCGGACATGGATGATTTGCGCGTCGGGCAGCGCCAGATGAATCATCCCGACGAACAGAAAATTCGCCGGCATCTTGTCCGTCACCCGTGCTGTCTCCGGCGCCAGCCGCCTGATCGCCGCGACGTAGTTTTCGCCCATCCGTCGAATGGCATCCGGCTCCAAGATGGGGACCAGTTCCGGATAACCGACCATCTTGCCGTCGGCGACCTGCTCCACATTGACATTTTCGCTCAGGGTTTTGAGTTCGCCAGCCCCGTGAACCGCCGGATGGCTCGCCAGGATCTGCTCGACGAGCGTCGTGCCGGAACGTGGCATGCCTACAATGAAGACCGGCACGGCAAATTCGTAACCCACCCTCCTCCTGGCGAGCAAATGCCGGTCGAATGTCGCCCGAATCCGGTCAAAATATCCGAGCGTCTCAGCTTCGTCGTAGGCGATTTGCCGGCGTTTCAGGGCATTGCCCTGGTGCATGCAAGCGAAAGCCTCGCGATACTGGCCGATATCGTCATGGGCCTTGGCCAGCGCGAAATTGAGCCGGCTACGGGCGGTGTCCGACATGGTCTCGGGGCGGCGCATCATGCTCGCCATGGCCGCCATATGCGCGTCGCCCTCATCGAATTTATGCATATCGGCGAGATTGAGATAATAGGCGGCCTCGTGCGGCGCGAGCGCCACGGCGCGCTCGCAGGCTTCGCGCGCGGCGGCGAGATCGCCTTCTTCCTTCAGGACATTGGCGATATTGTTGTGGGCGTCGGCAAGGTCCGGTTTAAGCGCGAGCGCGCTCTGAAAGAGGCTGCGCGCAGCCGTCTGGTCCTGCTGCTCGTAGCGCACGAGACCCATCGCGTTGAGCGCTTCCGGTTCGCGGGGTGCCAAGGCAAGCGCGCCAGCCGCGGCAATCTCGGCCTCCGCGATCTGCTTTTGCTCGAGCCTGACAAGGGCGAGATAAGTCATCGTCTGGGACCGGTTCGGATCGATCAGCGAGGAGCGCTGCAGCAAGGCGGACGCATCTTCCAATTGCCCCCGTTCCTTGAGCGCGAGCGCCAGGTTGTTGAGCACGCCCGGCTCGTCGGGCTTCAGCCCGAGGGCCTGACGATACGTCGCCTCGGCCTCTTTCGATCGGCCCATGTCACGGAGCGCCGTACCCATATTATTCATCGCGTCGACATAGCCCGGTCGCAAAACGAGCGCCTGCCGATAGGCGACCAGCGCCTCCTCGTAGTTTTTCTCTGCCCGCAGCGCATTGCCGAGATTGCTATGGGCTTCCGCATAGGTCGGCGCGAGCGTGATCGCTCGCCGATAATACGCTGCCGCCTCGTCGAATTCGTCGCGCTCATAATGGACGATCCCGACATTGTTGAGAGCCGCCGGAAAATCCGGGTCGATTGCGAGCGCCCGACGCCCCGCGGCGAGCGCTGCGTCGCGCTGACCGGCGAGACGGTACATCTCGCCGAGATTGCAGTGATAAAGCGCTACACTTCCGTCGGCCCTCACGGCGCGGCGGACAAGGTCGATCGCCTCGAGCAGCCTTCCGGCGTGATGCCGAATGATTCCGAGCAGATGCAGGGCGGGCGCGGAATTTGGCTGGGCTCGCAGGATATCGCGGCACAGCGCCTCGGCCTCGGCCAGCCTGCCGGCCTGCAGATTTTGATCGGCGAGCGCCATCGCCTGGTCGAAGGTCAGCGATAGGCTCAATAGACGTGCGCCGTCGCGCTTTTTGCTCATCGCTTACGCCATTCAGCTCGTACGAGGTGCTTGCCGACGCCGACGGACCGGCGCTGCGGCGGCGGTCGCCGAGCCCACTATACGAAAAATTTTACTGTCACAATACAACTGAAGGCTGCTGCCCTCGCGTCGTCAACGGCCCCTGCGACGTCGAAGCTGCTCTTTGGGGCAGTAACTCCAGCTTCGTTTGTCGGATACCGGACTCAAATGCACAAGCCCGCCAATGCAAGCAGTTGACGCCGCGCGGAATTGTATTTTATTTTTTCGGCATTTGGACTTGTAAAATTATTGCGGGAGTTCCGATTGTGAAGCGTAGAGAGTTGCGTGGGGCGCTGCTTGCGAGCAGTTCGGCGCTGGCGCTGATCGCCATAGCCAGCCAGGGGGCCAATGCCGGGGGCACCTGCACTTCGATTGCATCTGTGCCCTATAGCAACGCCGGGGCGATTGGTTGCATCCTGTTCAACGGGGTGACCGGACCCGGCAGCATCACCAATTCCGGTGCGATCACCGCCCCCACTCCGGGCAACGTATTTCCAACCTACGCCGGCATCGCGCTTAGCGGAGGAACCAGCCTGACGAATGGCGGCATCACCAACAATGGTTCGATCAGCTCCCAGCAATTTGGCATTTTCGTAAACGCGCGGAGCACCGTTACCGGTCCGATCGTCAATGCCGCTGGCGGCGTGATCACCGGCGGTGACAACGCCATTTTCGTTGACGGGAACGGCTCGCTGCCGCCAGCCACCAATGTCGGTGCCATCACCAACAACGGGACGCTCAACGGCGGCATCGCAGAGAATGGCGTAACAAGCAACGGCGACATTGCCAATAACGGCACGATCGTCTTCACCGCCGGCGGCGCCAATGCCGGAGCGGTCATCGCCATCGGCGCGGGGGTGCTCAACGGCAACATCGTCAATAACGGTTCCCTCATCTCTGCCTATACGGGTGCGATCTGGTTCGCGGACGGCGGCATCATCAACGGCTCGATCACGAACAACGGTACCATCACCAATAATGACCCCTACGGCGCGGGAATCTGGGTGCTGTCCGGCGGGAACTACCCGGGGGGCAACCCATCGCCGGTTCGATCGTGAATTCCGCCTCCGGAAAGATTGCGGGCGGCTCGGTATCCAGGTCCTATCCACCAGTTCCGCCCTGCCCGCGACGGTCCAGGGCAATATCAGGAATGCAGGGACGATCGCCGCCGGCTATTCGGGTATAAACGTCGGCAGCGCCACGGTCGACGGCGCCGTCAGCAACAGCGGCACGATCACCGCGGGCCGGAATGGCATCCAGTTGATCAATCTCGCCTCCACCCCAGGGGGCAGTGTTCTCGGCACCGGCGGCGCCGCCACCGTCAAAGGCGGGGTCATCAATAGCGGAACGATCACCAGCACAGGCGCCGGCTACGCCGGCATCGATCTGGATGGCGGCGTCGTTACCACCGGCATCGCCAATTCCGCGACCGGCACGATTGCCGCGACCAATGGCGCCGGCATTCTCCTCAGCAACACCGGAAAGTTCCTGTTTTCAGCGGGCACGGCCTTCACGTCGAGCGGCGGGCCGTCCTCGGTCAAAGGCGGCATCAGCAACCAGGGCACCATCGTCGCCAAGACCGGCATTATGGTGACCGGCGGCAGCACGGTCGACGCGATCAGCAATAGCGGCACGATCACCGCCAGCCGCGCCGCGATCGATGTCAGCGGCGAAGGTGCGGCGACGACGATCAATCAACAAGGCGGCACCATCAATGGCGCCATCCTGCTGTCAACGTTGGGCGACACCGTCAATGTCTCGGGTGGCGCGATCAATGGCAATATCACGGGCCAGGCTTTCACGGGCACGGTCAATTTCGGGCTGGGCACCGGCACATTCGCCTATTCCGATGCGATCACGAACGTCAGCGCCATCAACGTGAACTCGGGCGCCTTGTACGACAATGGCACGATCTCGGCCAAAAATCTGAATGTCAACGGCAACGGCGTGCTGGCGCCCGGTCTGCCCGGCGGCACGGTCGGTACCCTCATTGTCACCGGCAACCTTACCTTTGCTCCCTCCGCCAGCTATCGCGTCACGCTCAACGGCGTCAATGCGAGCCTGACCAGCGTGACCGGCGCGGCCACGCTCGGGGGTGCGACCGTCCAGCTCGCTTCCGGAAGTCAGTTCGCTTTCGGCAGGACCTACGAAATCCTGACCGCGACCGGAGGGCTGACTGGGGCCTTCAATCCCAATGTCACCTATTACAGCGTCGATGCGTCGGTGAGTTACGGTAATTCGACCAATGTTTATCTGACACTGGCTCCTTCTGCGCTGGCTTCGTTTTTGCCGGCCGGCAGCGGCGGCAATGATCTCAACGTGGCGCGCGTACTGGACAGCTACGCCAATAGCGGCAGCATCCTGCCTGCGGGTTTTCAGGCGCTTTATTCGTTGAGCCCGCCGCAGCTCCAGGTGGCCCTCACCCAGCTGTCCGGCGAGACTGCTACCGGCACCCTGCAGACTACGTTCGACGCCGTAAATCTGTTCATGGGCGTGATGACCGATCCATTCTCGGCGGGGCACGGCGGTTCGGCGCCGGGCGGCGGTGTCTCATTCTATGCTGATCCGCGCGACGCCAACGCGATGTTCACCAAGGCGATGCCGGTGAAGGCCGATCCGTTCACACCGCGGTGGAGCGTCTGGGCCTCCGGATTTGGCGGTTCGCAGACCACTGACGGCAATGCCGCGGTTGGATCTAATACCACGAGCAGCAGCGTGTACGGCACGGCGGTTGGGGCGGACTACTTGCTGTCGCCCAATACCGTCGCCGGCTTCGCGCTGGCCGGTGGTGGAACGAATTTCAGCGTCGCCAATGGTGGTTCAGGTCGTTCCGACCTGTTCCAGGCCGGCGGCTTCATCCGGCACACGGTTGGGCAGGCCTATATCGCCAGCGCACTGGCCTACGCCTGGCAGGATGTCACGACCAACCGCACGGTGACCTTCCCCGGCTTCGATCAATTGCAGGCGCGCTTCAATGCCAATGCCTATTCCGGGCGGCTGGAGGGCGGTTATCGCTTTGTCGCGCCCTGGATCGGGGGCGTCGGCCTGATCCCCTATGCGTCGGGACAGTTCACGACCTACGCGCTGCCGGCCTACGCGGAAAGCACCATCTCGGGGGCGAGCGGCCTTGCACTGGCTTACAGCGCAGCCAACGTGACCGACGCACGCAGCGAGCTGGGCCTCCGTGCCGACAAGCGGTATGCGCTCGCCGATGCGGTGCTGACCCTGCGCGGCCGGGCCGCCTGGGCGTATGATTTCGATCCGAACCGCAACGTCAGCGCCACCTTCCAATCGCTGCCCGGCGCAAGCTTCGTCGTCAACGGGGCGGCGCAGGCCCGCGACAACGCGCTGACCACGGCTTCTGCCGAACTGAAGTGGATGAACGGCTGGTCCGTTGCGGGGACATTCGAGGGCGAGTTCTCCGACGTCACGCGCAGTTACGCCGGCAAGGGCATCGTGCGCTACCAGTGGTAAGCGACGCTTTTGGCTCCATTTGGCAAATTGAGTTCGGCCGGCCTACGTCGGTTGGAAGTTCGGCAGCCGCGCTGCGGCTGTTGCCGTGAGACTTAAACGGGTATCCGGGCGCGCCGTGCTAGATCCGGTCGGCGTTTCCGCCGTCGACAATGGCAAAATGAAATCCAGTTATGGCCGCTGCGAAGGCAAAATACGCGGCAATGCTGAAAAATAAAATGACAAAGGTGGTTGCGGGAGAAGCACTCTGCGATACCACCTCAAAAAGGTGATGCGCATTCAACGCGAGAAGAGCTGCCATAAAAAACACACCCAGTACTGCTCCCATGACAAATTGGGACGCTATGTGTCGAAATAGCTGGCGATCGCTCATCGGAGATGCTCGTCAGGCTGACGAGCGGGAAACGCGAGAAATGGGGCTGGGGTTCCATGAGCTGGGAAAGAGATTTTGCGGCCTGTGGCCCTGGCCGGCGCGCGGCACGCCGGTTACAGGCCTGCCGATTTGAACCAAGCGCATCTGCGTCAGGTTCATCGAGTCTTATGCCAGCGAGGGACGTTCACATTCGCCAGCAGGTTGGCGAGATCGGACTGCCTGGCTGTTCCGGTTTTGGCAAAAGCCGCCTTCATCTGGCTCCTGATCGTTTCCCGCGACAGGCCGAATTTCGCGGCGAGATCATCGATTGTTCTGCCCGCCAGGAGTCCGTTTACGGCGCGAATTTCCGCCGGTGACAAGTCGAACAGGCCATTGAGCAGATCGTCGGGCAGAGTCTGGGATGACCCGAGCGGTGTCACCACCAGGATACCCAGCGCCGGCCCAAAAATGTCGTGGGCGGAGCGGCGGACCGGAATGAGGTGCACAATTATCGCCGGGCTTTCGTCGTCCGACGGCACGGCGATCGACCTGGCGCCCGAATAATAATGTTCGGAATTCAACCCTTCGATTGCCTCGGAAAGCAGGGTGTTGGCCCCCGCATCCGTGAGCGCGATCCGGCCGAAGGCTCGCGAAACGATCTGCCCGCCCATCTGTTCAAGCAGCGGACTTGCCGCGACCACTTTACCGTCACCGAGCAGAACGGCGGACGGAAGTCCCATGACGGTCAGCGACTCGGCCATCCCGTGAGCGCGCTCAAGGCGAAGCCGGGCCGACATCAATGCAGCACGCGCCAGGTGAGGCCGGAGCGCATTCAACCTCGGTATGTGGTGGCCCTCAATAGGGCCGTCCGCGAAGCGTCGTTCGATACTGAAGGCGAGCATGTCGTCGCTTGGCACCTGCACGACGTTTCCGGCCGCCCAACCGAAGCCTCGCGGACGCAGAAGTTCTGTGAACGTCGCATCGCCATCCATCTCCTCTGCCGTGAACATATCGATCTCTCGCATGAACCCGGCGTGCCGATGCGAAAGCAGCCTTTCCATCCTGGGATTGCGCTCGTGCCAGCGACCCTCGAGAAAATCAAGGCCAAGCTGCCTGACCGACTCCGAAGAAGTCCAGCGAAGCGCGCTGGGATCGGTGGTGATGAGAAATGTCCCGACCGACCCGGTCATGTCAGCCAGGCTGTCAAGAACAGCCGGCCACATCTCGGGGACTGCCGCCGCTTCATAAATGAGGTCCAGCAGCAGGTTCGTTTCGCCAAATGACATCTCATCCTCCGAACCGGCGGTCGCGGCAATTTGCATTCCGAATGGAGAACTCTCCGTCGCGCACCAGCCAGTCGTCTTGATCCAGACCGCTGCCGGGACGCTTCGTCAACCCCGCGCGCATCAGGCCGTGTGCGGCACGGCGTCGAAACGGTTGACGACAATGTCGCGTTTTGTCTCGTCGACCCGCACGGTCATCGCGAAGCGGCCGTCGTGAAACTCCTTGTTGAGAATTTCCGAGTTGCGGTGCAGCCAGCTGATGCCGGCGCCGTCGGCGGCGTCGATCGACAGGTCCAGCGTCATCCGCGTGGCGGCCAGCCGCTCCTCGATCGCCGCGAGCAGCGCATCGATCCCCTCCCCGGTTTCGGCCGAGACCAGGAAACACGGCCGCTCCGGCGGACGCCGCGAGGCGATGTTTCGCAGGTTTTCGCGCTGCTCCGGATCGAAGCGATCGATCTTGTTCCAGACCTCGAGAATGCGCTGCCCCGAATCCGGGTCGATGCCAAGCTGGCGCAGCACGGTTTCGACATCGCGCTGCTGCGCGTCGGCGTCTTCATGCGAGATGTCGCGGACGTGGAGAATGACGTCGGCTTCCTCCACCTCCTCCAGGGTGGCACGAAACGCCGCAACCAGTTGGGTCGGCAGGCTGGAAATGAATCCGACGGTGTCCGAAAGCATCGCCTTGCCGCCATGCGGCAGGCTGAGTGCACGCAAGGTCGGATCGAGCGTTGCAAACAGCATGTCGGCGGCCTGCACCTCGGCGCGGGTCAGCCGGTTGAACAGCGTGGATTTTCCGGCATTGGTGTAGCCGACCAGCGCCACCACCCGGTACGGCACCCGCTGCCGGCCGGCGCGATGCAATCGCCGCGTCGCCTGCACCTTCTTGATCTCGTTCTCGAGCCGGGTGATGCGCTCGCCGATCAGGCGGCGGTCGGCCTCGATCTGGGTTTCACCAGGACCGCCCATGAACCCGAAACCGCCGCGTTGCCGCTCGAGATGGGTCCAGGATCGCACCAGGCGGCTGCGCTGATAGTTGAGATGCGCCAGCTCGACCTGCAGCGCGCCCTCCTTGGTCTTGGCTCTGCGGCCGAAGATTTCGAGGATCAGTCCGGTGCGGTCGAGCACCTTGGTGTTCCAGGCTTTCTCGAGGTTGCGCTGCTGGATCGGCGACAGCGCGCAATCCATCACCACGAGCTCGATGTCATGGCCGGCGATGAGCCCGACGATCTCCTCGACCTTGCCCTTGCCGAGATAGGTCGCAGGCCGGATCTGGCTGACCGGCGCGACCAGCGCGTCGGCGATCATCAGATCGATGGCGCGCGCCAAGCCGACGGCTTCCTCGAGCCGCGCCTCTGAACCGCGTATGACGTCGTGATTCGTTTGCGCTTCGGCATCGCCGCGACGCATCCGCAAATAGGGGCCGATGACAATCACCCGCCCGCTGTCTTGCCCCCCTGCCGCCCGCGGACGGTCGGCAGCCCCTTCAGGTTTTCGGGGTTCCAATCAGATCACTTTCAAGCCGGAGCATCCTCGCCACCCTCGAACAATTGGATCGGAGCTCCCGGCATGATGGTCGAGATCGCGTGCTTGTAGACAAGCTGCGAATGACCGTCGCGCCGCAGCAGCAGGCAGAAATTGTCAAACCAGGTGACAATCCCCTGTAGCTTCACCCCATTGACCAGAAAAATCGTCAGTGGCGTCTTGGTTTTACGAACGTGATTAAGGAAGGTGTCTTGTAGATTTTGTGCGCGGTCTGCCGCCATTGTTTTTGTCCCGCCGTCTTGTTGCTTCTTTTTATTACACCCGGTGCAGTCCTCTTGTGGAACCTCACCCGGTTGCCGGCTTCCCCTGAGATCCCCCTCCGGGGGCGCGGCGGCTTGATTAGAAGGCAGGCGCGGTTTTTAGGCAAGCCAGTTCGCGCAAAACCCGCGCCGAACCACTCTTAATTGGCGAAAAGTCGAGAAATAAACGGATTTTCCCAAGCAAATGCATGGATTGAACAAACCTCAAATCGGGCCCGGGCCGGCATCCGGCAATTCAACCGACTCCGAGGGCCTTGAGCTTGCGATGCAGCGCGGATCGCTCCATGCCGACGAATTCCGCCGTCCGCGAGATGTTGCCGGAGAAACGGCTGATCTGCGCAATCAGGTAGTCGCGTTCGAACACTTCGCGCGCCTCCCGCAGCGGCAGCCCCATGATGTGTTCGCCGTTGTTGCTGGTCGGCATCGCCGGCACCATCGAGCCGACGTCCTGCGGCAGCATATCGGCCGTGATGATGACTTCCGGGCCGCCGCCGGCCAGAATCATGACCCGCTCGACATTGTTGCGAAGCTGCCGGACGTTCCCGGGCCAGACGTGGGATTGCAGTACCGCCATCGCGTCCTGACCGATCTGGCGTTTCGGCAGGCCGGTCGCGACCGAGATCTGATCCATGAAATAGTCGATCAGTTCGGGAATGTCCTCCCGGCGCTCCGACAGCGGCGGCACCCGGATCGGCACCACCGACAACCGATGATAGAGGTCCTCGCGGAACCGCCCTTCCGCGATCTCCTCTTCGAGGTTGCGTGCGGTCGAGGAAACAATGCGAACGTCGACGTTCACCTTGGTGGTGCCGCCGGAGCGCTGGAAGGTCTGATCGACCAGTACCCTGAGGATCTTGTTCTGGGTCTCGCGCGGCATGTCGCCGATTTCGTCGATGAAAAGGGTGCCGCCATGGGCTTCTTCCAGGGCACCCGCCTTACGCTGATGCTCACCATTCGACTGTTCGACCCCGAACAACTCCACTTCCATGCGCTCCGGCGTAATCGCTGCCGCGTTGATGACGACAAATGGTCCCTCGGCACGGCTTGAGGCGTTGTGCAGGGTGCGCGCCGCCAGTTCCTTGCCCGAACCCGACGGGCCAACGATCAGGATGCGGCTATTGGCCTTGGCAGCCCGGTCGATGGTCTGGCGCAGCTGATTCATACAGGCGGACCGCCCGGTCAGCACGCTGGCCGCCGGCGCCAATTGCTTGAGTTCCTTGACTTCGCGCTTCAGGCGCGAAGTTTCGAGCGCCCGCGTCGCCACCAGGATCAGCCGGTCCGACTTGAAGGGTTTTTCGATGAAGTCGTAGGCGCCGCGCTTGATCGCCGCGACCGCCGTTTCGATATTGCCGTGGCCCGAAATCATCACCACCGGCATATCGGCGTGATCCCGCTTCACCTGCTCCAGCAACTGCAACCCATCCAGCTTGCTGCCCTGCAGCCAGATGTCGAGAAACACCAGATTCGGGCGGCGATTGGCAATTTCCGCCAGTGCCGAATCGCTGTCGCGCGCGGTCCGGGTGGTGAAACCTTCGTCGTCGAGAATGCCGGCGACCAGATCCCGAATATCTGCTTCGTCATCGACAATCAGAATGTCATTTGCCATGGGGTCACGCCTGTCTTGTCAGTTGCCTGTTGCGGCTTCGATTCTTGTTTCGTTGTTGGTCGTCTCGGGGGGCTCAACGGTTCCGGATGCCAGGTCCTTTGTTTCTTCGACGCTTGTTTCCTTTGTTGCCGCCGATGTCCCGGAAACAGGCTCCTTGGCCTCGGTTTTCGGCGCATGGCCCGATATCGCGAAGCGCAACCGCATCCAGGCGCCGCGCGCGCCGGGCCGCAGGTCGGCCGCATCGTTCAACTCGATCCGGCCGCCATGGTCCTCCAGCACGCGGCCGACAATGGCAAGGCCTAGGCCGGTGCCCTTCTCGCGCGTGGTGACATAGGGTTCGAGCAGCCGCGCCCGGCTAACCTTCGGCAGGCCGATCCCGTTATCGATGACGTCGATCACGATGTCCTCGTTGTCGCGCGCGGCGATGACATCAATGCGACCCTTGCCCAGGGTGTCGGCCGGTACCGCCTCGATGGCTTCGGTCGCGTTCTTGATGATGTTGGTCAATGCCTGCGAAATAAGCCGCCGGTCGAACTGCGCCCGCAGCGGCTCGTCCTTGATCTCGGCCTCGATATCGATCTCGGGATGCCCGACCCGCATCAGGAACACGGCCTGCCGCACGGTGTCGGCGACATCCTCGCCCTCCATGACCGGCTTCGGCATCCGCGCAAAGCGCGAGAATTCATCTACCATCCGCCTGATGTCGTCGACCTGGCGAACGATGGTGTCGGTGCACTGCTCGAAGATCGCCTTGTCCTCGGTGATGACCTTGCCGAATTTGCGGCGGATGCGCTCGGCCGAAAGCTGGATCGGCGTCAGCGGATTCTTGATTTCATGGGCAATGCGGCGCGCGACGTCGGCCCAGGCCGAGGTGCGCTGCGCCGACACCAGTTCGGTGATGTCGTCAAGCGTGATGATGTAGCTGTCGCGCGACTGGCTGGTCTGCTCGGCGCTGACACGAACCGACAGGTTGCGCTCGTGGCCGTCGCGGCTGATGGTGATCTGGCCCTGAACCAGCCGCTGGGTGCCTTCGCGGGCGGTTTTCATCATGTCATCGAGTTCGGGCAGCACGTCCGACAGCGCGTGACCCAGCGTCTCCGATTCGGCGTGACCGATCAGCTTCTCGGCGGACCGGTTGAGAATGCCGACGCTGCCGGAAGCGTCGACGCCGATGATGCCGGCGCTCGCCGACGACAATACCGCCTCGATGAAGCGGCGGCGGCTGTCGATCAGGTCGCTGGCGCTGACCAGTTCGTCGCGCTGGGTGCGCAACTCCTGCGTCATCTTGTTGAAGGTCTCGCCGAGCTGCGCCAGATCGCCCTCCGAACGATGCACCGGCACCTGAACGTGCAGATCGCCGGTGGAAACGGTATTGGCGGCGTCCATCAGCCGCCGGATCGGCGCCACCAGCCAATTGGCGAAATTCAGCCCGATCAATATTGAAGCCATCAGGATGGTCAGCGCGATCACCGCGAACATCAGCGCGAAATTCACCTGAATGCCGAGCCGGCGCGACTCCAGCTCGGCATATTCGGCGACACTGGCTTCGGTTTGGCTGAGTTGCGCGACCACGCCGGGATCGAGCGGACGCGCCACATACAGGAAGACATCGTTGAAGGCCCGCAGCCGGATCACGGCCGCGACGTAGTTTTCTTCGGGGATCACCGATATCTCGGGTTCGGTCTCCTTGACGCTGCTCAGCAACTCGGCCGGCGGTGGAGCGAAGGTCAGTTCGTTGCCGGTTTGCGCCGACACCAGGGGTTTGCCGTCCTTGTCGATCAGCATCGCACTCGGCAGATTGCGCGCCACAGCGCCCGCCGTGAGCAATTCTAGAAAGGTGCCGCGATCCTGGTCGTACAATGGCCGCGCATGCGCGATGTCGTTGGCCATTGCCAGAATATCGCCGCCGATCAATTGGGCGTGTTCGTTGGTATAGGCGCGGGCGATGCTCAGCGAGTTCTGGATCGCGCCGTGCATCGGACCGGAAAACAGCCGGTCGAGGCCGCGGTCGATGGTCACGTTGGCGACGATAGCCACCAGCACCGCCGGCAGCACCGCGATGACCGAGAACAGGCTGACGATCTGGATATGCAGCCTCGCCGCGGCCCGGCCGCGGCGCCGGGCCTGCATGACCTTCCAGACTTCGCTGACGATGATGCCGACCAGCAGAAGGATGGTCGCCGCATTGATCAGGATGAACGAATAGACAACGACCGGCGTCGGCTCGATCGGAGTCAGGCCAGTGAGCACCACGAAGGTGAGGAAGGCCGACAGCAGTGCGAGGCCGACCGCGAACGGCGCCAGAAATCGCAGGGGATTCCCCTGGGATCGGGCGAAAGACGAGTCGAACGGTGTGGTCGAGGCGTCTGCGCTGGTCATTCCGGCAAAGGGGTGAGCTAAATGGGTCCGCAGGCAGCAGACTGATGCATTCATATCACAATGTTGCCGAATTACGACAATTCCACGGCGCGTTCCGCCGTCACACCCGCATTCTCAGGTCGACCGCCCGGCTAGTTGCCGCTGCGGTAGACCTGGATGTCCAGATCGCGAATTTTCTTGCGCAGCGTATTGCGGTTGAGGCCAAGCAGGTCGGCGGCGCGGATCTGGTTACCCCGCGTCGCCGCAAGCGCCGCAGTGAGCAGCGGCACCTCGATTTCCCGCAGGATCCGGTGATAGAGCCCGGGCGGCGGCACCCCGTTGGGAAAACCCGAAAAATGCGATGACAGATAGGCCTCGACGGCGCCTCCAAGATTGTCGACGCCGTGGTGGGCGCTGCCGCCCGAGGTCACGGCGGGCGGCGCCAGTTCTCCATCGATCACCGAACCGGTGATCACATCCTGCGGATACAAGGCCGCGAGCCGGCGGGCAAGGTTTTCGAGTTCGCGGACATTGCCGGGCCAGCGATGCTGCTTCATGCGTTCCAGCGCCAGCGCATCAAGCTTCTTCGGCGGCAGTCCATCCTTCTCAGCCAATGCGAAGAAATGCCGGATCAGATCCGGCAGATCCTCGATCCGCTCGCGCAGCGGGGGCAAGCGCAGCGGCACCACGTTGAGGCGGAAGAACAGGTCCTCGCGGAATAGCCCCTGCTGGATCAGAATCCGCAGATCCTTGTTGCTGGCGGCAACGATGCGCACGTCGGTCTTGATCGGCGTACGACCGCCGACGGTGGTATATTCGCCCTGCTGCAATACCCGCAACAGGCGGGTCTGCGCCTCCATCGGCATGTCGCCGATTTCGTCGAGAAACAGCGTGCCGCCCTCGGCCTGTTCAAACCGCCCGGAGGCGCGGGTATTGGCCCCGGTGAACGCGCCGCGTTCATGGCCGAACAGTTCGGATTCGATCAGATCGCGGGGAATCGCCGCCATGTTGACGGCGACGAAGGGACCGTTGCGCCGCTTGCCGTAATCGTGCAGCGCGCGGGCCACCAGTTCCTTGCCGGTGCCGGACTCGCCTGAAATCATCACCGTGAGATCGGTCTGCATCAGCCGCGCCAGCACCCGATAGATTTCCTGCATCGCCGGCGACCGGCCGACCAGTGGAATCGAATCGAATTCGGCCTCGTCAGGGTGATTGGCCGCCCGCTCCTTCGGTTCCGCCAGCGCGCGGCCGACAATGGCGATCAGCTCCTTGAGGTCGAACGGCTTCGGCAGATATTCATAGGCGCCACGTTCGGAGGCGCGGATCGCCGTCATGAAGGTGTTCTGCGCGCTCATGACGATAACCGGAAGATTCGGCCGCATCTTCTTGATCCGCGGCAGCAGATCGAACGCGTTCTCGTCAGGCATCACCACATCGGTGATCACCAGATCCCCCTCGCCCTGGCTTACCCAGCGCCACAGCGTTGCCGCGTTACCGGTCAGCCGCACCTCGTATCCGGCACGCGAGAGCGCCTGGTTCAGAACCGTCCGGATGGCGGTGTCATCGTCAGCGACAAGAATGCTACCTGCGGGCATCTGTATTCCTCATCTCGTTCGCTGTGAGGCAGGCGACGACGTCCCCGAAACGTCATCACGATTGCTTTGGTCGAAGTGTTTGGCGGCGTTGAACATCGGCAGCAGCACGCGGAAAATGGTCTTGCGCGGCTGCGACTCGCATTCGATGATGCCGCCGTGGTCGCCGACGATCTTGGCCACCAGCGCCAGGCCCAGCCCGCTGCCGGTCGGTTTGGTGGTGACGAAGGGATCGAACAGGTTCGGGAGCAGGTCCTCCGGCACGCCGGGACCGTTGTCCTTGACGCAGAATTCGAGTGGCAACGACACCCGCGATTTCTTTCCCGGCACCGACAGCCGGACGCCGGGACGAAACGCGGTGGTGAGTTGAATTTCCGCATCGCTGCCGAGATCGACCACCGCCTCGGCGGCGTTCTTCACCAGGTTGAGAAACACCTGGATCAACTGGTCCTGATTGGCCAGCACCGGCGGCAGCGACGGGTCGTAGTCCTCGACGAAACGGATATTTCGGGCAAAACCCGACTGCGCGAGCCGCTTGACGTGATCGAGCACGCTGTGAATGTTGACCGGGCCGCGCGCCACCGGCCGGTCGTCGCCGAACACTTCCATGCGGTCGACCAGCGTGACGATGCGGTCGGCCTCGTCGCAGATCAGCCGCGTCAGCATGCGGTCTTCCGACGACGCGGCCTGTTCCAGAAGCTGCGCCGCGCCGCGAATGCCGGATAGCGGGTTCTTGATTTCGTGGGCCAGCATCGCCGCCAGCGCGATCACCGACCGCGCCGCGCTTCGATGGGTCAATTGCCGGTCCATCTTGTCGGCGATGGTGCGCTCCTGCAGCATCACGACGATGTGGCCGGGCCGCTCGGTGAGCGGGGCGACATGAAGATCGACCTGGCGGTCGCCGCCGATCCGGGGCGTGCCAAGGTCTACCTTGTACTCGTTGACCGGCGAACCGCTGGAGCGCACCTGATCGATCAGCGCCAGCAGCGGGCTGCCGAACGGCACCAGTTCCTTCAACGACTGGCGCTGCAGAAACTGCGCCGAAATCTCGAAAAATGATTCCGCGGCCATATTGGCATCGACGATCTTGCCGTCGGGCGCGACCAGCAGCACCGGGTTGGGCAGTGCGTTGAGGATGGCCTCGCCATCGGACAATACCGGCTGGAAATGCTCTGCGGCTGAAGTCATGCGGCGGCGCTCCATGCAAAGTCGTCGAATGCATCTTGAAGAGAGCGGTGCACGCCGGAGGGATCGTCCGACGTCAGAACCTTCTGTCGCCAGCTCTTGAGCGTCAGCGCCGGCGCGCGGCTGTACTGGGCGGCGATCTCCAGCGCCCATCCGAGATGCTTGCGCGCGTGGCGCAGGCCGACGCGCAGTCCGTAATGGCTGCAGACTTCGTCATAGAGTGTGCGGACATAGTTGAGCTGCAGCGCGAGCGACGGCGAGGATTCGACGATGCCGGATTCCAGGCGGCGCCCGATCTGACCGGGCAACCACGGCTGGCCCTGCGCGCCGCGGCCCATCATGACCGCGTCGGCATCGGACATTTCAAGCGCCACCACGGCGTCCTCGAACGAGGTAATGTCGCCGTTGACGACGAGCGGAATCCGGATCGCGGCCTTGACCGCACGGACCGCGCCCCAGTCGGCCCTGCCCTTGTAGAACTGGCAACGGGTGCGGCCATGCACCGAAATCAATTGCACCCCGGCGGCCTCGGCGCGGCGGGCCAGTTCGGGGGCGTTGAGGGAACGATCGTCCCAGCCGAGCCGCATCTTCAACGTCACCGGCACTTCCACGGCACCGACCGTCGCCTCGACCAGTTTCAGCGCATGGTCGAGATCGCGCATCAGCGCCGAACCGGACTGGCCGCCGGTGACGTGGCGCGCCGGGCAGCCCATGTTGATGTCGATGATGTCGGCGCCCGCGGCTTCGGCGATGCGCGCGGCTTCCGCCATCCAACGAACCTCGCAACCGGCCAGCTGAACAACATGCGGGCCGATCCCGGTCGCCTCGCATCGCAGCCGGGACATCGGACGCCCGTTGACCAGATCGTCGCTGGCAGTCATCTCGGAGACCACGAGTCCCGCGCCCAGAGCTGCTGCGAGGCGCCGAAACGGGGCGTCGGTGATACCTGACATCGGCGCCAACAAAACCCGGTTGGCGATCGTAATATCACCGATTTTCAATGGCTTAGGCCATGCGGGGGGCGGGCGGGTCACGGATTTCTCGTTGTTCTGACTGGCGCATCATCGCGACAGCCGGCGCTCATTTTGAGCACAATTCTTGGGCAGTCAAGCTCCATGCCTACACTTTAGACAAATCTGCCAATCTTGCAAGTGCAGTGCAACAAAATCTGGCTTTCCCACAGCTATGGGTAATCATCCTGTTTTTCAGGCCTCGGCATGATAAGGGCAGTGCGCCAGCCGCCAACGCCGCCTCCGAGCCCTCCATCATCGAGTCCAATGTCGAAAACACCACGGACTGCAGCCATCCTTGTCGCAGCCGGGCGCGGGCTCCGCGCCGGCACGGGTGGACCGAAACAATACCGCTCGATTGGCGGACAAACGGTGATTTTCCGTGCCATGGAACCGTTCAGCCGGCATCCGCAAGTCCATGCCGTGCAGCCGGTTCTGAATCCTGACGACATTGCCATGTTTCTGGATGCCGTAAGCGCATTGCCCCACGCGCCGCCGGCAACTGGCGGGGCAACCCGCCAGGCCTCGGTGCATGCCGGCCTGGAAGCCCTCGCCGGCCAGCAGCCCGACGTCGTGCTGATCCACGACGCGGCGCGACCATTCGTCACGGCCGCTTTGATCTCGCGGGCGATCGACGCGGCGGCGCGCACCGGCGCGGCGATACCAGCTGTCGCGGTCACCGACACCATCAAGCTGGTCGGCGACACCGGAAACGTCGAAGCAACTCCGGAGCGGGCGCGGCTGCGCGTGGCGCAAACGCCGCAGGCGTTCCGGTTCGACGTGATTCTCGAGGCGCATCGCCGTGCCGCCCGCGAGGGCCGGAGCGATTTCACCGACGACGCCGCGCTTGCGGAATGGGCGGGATTGACGGTGGCGACCTTTGATGGCGATCCTGCCAACATGAAGCTGACCACCCCTGAGGATTTCGTTCGCGAAGAAGCCCGCCTCGGCGCCATGCTCGGCGATGTCAGAACCGGCAATGGCTACGACGTTCACGCCTTCGGTGACGGCGATCACCTGATGATCTGCGGGGTGCGGGTACCGCACAGCCGCGGCTTTCTCGCGCATTCCGACGGCGATGTCGGCCTCCATGCGCTGGTCGATGCGATCCTCGGGGCGCTGGCGGACGGCGATATCGGATCGCATTTTCCGCCCAGCGATCCCAAGTGGAAGGGCGCTGCCTCCGACCGCTTCCTGAAATACGCCGTCGACCGGGTTGCCGCCCGCGGCGGACGCATCGCGCATCTCGATGTTACCCTGGTTTGCGAGCGCCCAAAGATCGGTCCGCTCCGCGACGCCATGCGGGCGCGCGTCGCCGAAATCGCCGGCCTTGGCCTGTCGCGGGTGGCGGTGAAGGCCACCACCAGCGAACGGCTCGGATTTACCGGTCGCGAGGAAGGCATCGCCGCGCTCGCCAGCGCCACCATCCGGCTGCCCTGGGACGCCAAGGCCGACGACAAAGGCTGGAGCGACTGACATGAGCGGCAGCGACGCCCGCGCCCTCTCCCGTTCGCTGCTCGACCTCTGCCGGATGCGCAAGCTGACCATCGCAACCGCGGAATCCTGCACCGGCGGCCTGGTCGCCGGCGCGCTCACGGATATTCCAGGCTCGTCCGACGTCATCGATCGCGGTTTTGTAACCTACTCCAATGATGCCAAGCGCGCGATGCTCGGCGTCAAGGCGACGACGCTGCTGACATTCGGCGCGGTCAGCAAGGAAACCGCGACCGCCATGGCGGTCGGCGCGCTGGAGAAGGCTGGCGTCGATCTTGCGGTCTCGATAACCGGCATCGCCGGGCCGGGCGGCGCAACGCCGGGCAAGCCGGTCGGCCTGGTGCATTTCGCCGTCGCCGCCCGCGACGGCAGGATCCTGCATCGCGAATGCCGGTTCGGCGCGATCGGCCGCAGCGCGGTGCGCCACCGCTCGGTGGTGGAGGCGCTGCGGATGCTGATGGAGCTGGCGCGCGGGCCGCAAGTTCAGCCCAAGCCGCGCCGTGAAGCCGCGAGCCGGTTGCGTCCGCGCGCGGCACGCTCGCCGCGCCGGGCCGCTGTCAAACGCCGCCGGCCACCGCGGTCTTAGTGCTTGTTTCATGTCTCGGGCGCGATGCGGCACGAAGTGCCGCGCTGCCGAACCGGGACCGACACCTCCTCAACCGTTCGATCGACCCGGATCTGACCACTTCGTGATGCGCCGCGTTCCGGGAACGCTCATGTCTGGCGCGGAGCGCCAATCGCCGGCCGCCCGTAGATCGCGTCGGCCCGCTTTTCGAAAGCGGCCGCAAAACGCTGGAACGCGGTGTCGAACATCGTTCCCATCAACATCGCCAGCATCCGGCTCTTGAATTCATAGCTGAGGTAGAACCCGACATCGCAGGCGGCCTCCGAGCTCGGCTCGAACGACCAGCGGTTTTCGAGATTGCTGAACGGCCCCTGCAGATACTCCACCAGAATTTTCAGGTTGGGACGGTCAAGCGTGACCCGGCTTGTAAAACCCTCGCGCACCAGGTTGAACGCCACTGTCATGTCGGCGACCACGATTTCGGTGCCGTCGGGCCTGGCGCTGCGCTGGCGTATCTTGAGCGAACGGCAGAGAGGCACGAATTCCGGATAGCGCTCGACATCCGCAACCAGGTCGAACATCTGCGACGCGCTGTGCTGAACCCGGCGCCTGCTGGAGAATTTCGGCATCGCCCGGACTCAGCCGGCGATCGCCGCGCGCGCCGCCCGCAGCCGCGCGAAATCATCGCCGGCGTGATGCGACGAGCGGGTCAGCGGGCTGGCGGACACCATCAGAAAACCCTTGGTGTAGGCCACCTTCTCATAACCGCTGAATTCGTCCGGCGGCACGTAGCGCATCACGGCATGGTGCTTGCGGGTCGGCTGCAGATATTGCCCGATGGTGAGGAAATCCACCTCCGCCGAGCGCAGATCGTCCATCACCTGCAGCACCTCGTGACGCTCTTCGCCAAGGCCGACCATGATGCCGGATTTGGTGAAGATGGTGGGATCGATTTCCTTAACCCGCTGCAACAGCCGGATCGAATGAAAATAGCGCGCGCCCGGGCGTACCGTGAGATAGCGCGACGGCACCGTCTCCAGGTTGTGGTTGAATACGTCGGGTTTTGCCTTCGCCACGACCTCCAGGGCGCCTTCCTTGCGCAGGAAGTCCGGGGTCAGGATCTCGATGGTGGTGGTCGGGCAGCGGGCGCGGATGGCGCGGATGGTTTGCGCGAAATGCTCGGCGCCGCCATCGGCGAGATCGTCGCGATCCACCGAGGTGATCACGATATGGGCAAGCCCGAGCTTGAAGGTGGCCTCGGCCACATGTTCCGGCTCCAGGGGGTCGAGCGCGCCGGGCATCCCGGTCTTAACGTTGCAGAACGCGCAGGCGCGGGTGCAGGTGTCGCCCATGATCATGAAGGTGGCGTGCTTCTTGTCCCAGCACTCCCCGATATTCGGGCAGCCGGCCTCCTCGCACACCGTAACCAGGCCGTTTTCCTTGACGATCTTGCGGGTGTCGGCATAGCCGCGGCTGTTCGGCGCCCGCACCCGGATCCAGTCCGGCTTCGGCGGCGATAACGCGTCCGGCCGGTTCACCTTTTCGGGGTGGCGCGGGCGCAGCGGCGTGGCTGAAACGGTATCGACGACGACGACCATGCAATGTCCGTTCTAAGAGATCCCCTAGCTAATCCGCCTAGGGGGGAATCGCAACCGCTCGCCTTGTGCGCGCCAGGCCTTTGGCCTAATGGCGTTGCTGACGCCTTTTCGCCCCCGATCCCAGATTCGCATGGCTCAAAGCCGCACGCCCGGCAGTCAATTGCCGCTCCCTTTGGGCAGGCCCCTGAAGCGGGCCTTCTTCGCCCGCAGCGTGCACGAGGTCGCTCCCGACCTGATCGGCGCCACATTGCTGGTCGACGGCGTCGGCGGCATCATTGTCGAGCTCGAGGCCTATCACCACACCGATCCGGCCGCGCATTCGTTCCGCGGACCGACGCCGCGCAACCAGGTGATGTTCGGCCCGCCCGGCTTTGTCTATGTCTATCGTTCGTACGGCATCCACTGGTGCGTGAATTTCGTCTGCGAAAGGCAGGGTTCAGCCAGCGCGGTTCTGATCCGCGCCCTGCAGCCGACCCATGGCCTGCCGGCAATGCGCCGGCGCCGCGGACTGGACGATGAGCGCTCGCTATGCTCGGGTCCGGGCAAGCTCTGCCAGGCGCTGGGCATTACCGACAAGCACAACGGTCTGGCGCTCGACAGCCCGCCCTTCGCGCTGCATGCTCGGACGATAAAGCCGCACATAGTCAACGGGTTGCGGATCGGCCTGACCAAAGCGGTCGAACTGCCCTGGCGATACGGCCTGGATGGCTCAAGATTCCTCAGCAAGCCGTTTTGAAGCGTCAACCGGCGTTCTTCAGCCGCTCCAGCGCCTCGAGGATTTTTGTCTTTCGCGCGAGCGCGGCTTCGCGTTTTTCTTTTTCCTCTTCGACGATCTCCTCCGGCGCGTTGGCGACGAATTTATCGTTGCCGAGCTTGGCATCGACCCGCTTGATGTCGGCGTCGGCTTTTGCCAGCTCCTTGTCGAGCCGGGCTTTCTCGGCCAACAAATCGATCACACCTTTCAGCGGCAACGCCGCGACCTCGCCGCGCACCAAGAGTTGCACCGCGCCTTGCGGTGCCGTATCGGCAAAGGAAATATCGCCGAGCCGCGCCATCCGCCTGACGACATCGTTCCAGCGTTGCGCACGGCCCTTTGTTTCCGCGGAGGCACCGGCAAGCACCAGCGGCGTCAGCGTTGCCGGCGCAATATTCATTTCAGCGCGCACCGAGCGGATCGCGGTAACGAGATCCACCACCCAGCCGATCTCGGCTTCGGCTGCCGGGTCGCTGAAATCGGCGGGTTGCAGGGCGACGATGACCGGCGGCAACAGCGGTTCGTTCGGGTTTGCAACCGACATCAGCGCCAGTTGCTCCGACGTCAGGGCGTCGGCCTTGCGCGACCATGGCGTCAGCACCAGCAGGCCGTCGCGCCTGGCCGTCACCGCCCACAGTTCCTCGGTGATGAAGGGCATGAAGGGGTGCAACAGCTTGAGGATTTCGTCGCGCGCCCATGCCACCATGGCACGGGTCTCGGATTTGGCAGCGCCGTCCTCACCCGTCAGCACCGGTTTTGCGAGTTCGAGATACCAGTCGCAATAGACATTCCAGACAAAACGATAGATCGAGCCGGCGGCATCGTTGAAGCGATAGGCTTCAATCGCCTCGGTCACCTCGCGCGTGGTGCGCGCCGTCTCGTGGGCGATCCAGCGGTTCAGCGTCTGCTCCGCCGCGGTGGCGTCGAAGCCCGGCGCCAGCACGCAGGCGTTCATCTCTGCAAAGCGACAGGCGTTCCACAGCTTGGTCGCGAAATTGCGGTAGCCCTCGACCCGTTGCGTCGCGAGCTTGATGTCGCGGCCCTGCGCCGCCATCGCCGCCAGCGTAAAGCGCAGTGCGTCGGCGCCGTAGTCGTCGATCAGATGCAGGGGATCGATGACGTTGCCCTTCGACTTCGACATCTTGGCGCCCTTCTCGTCGCGAACCAGGGCGTGGATGTAGACCGCTGGAAACGGAACCTCCTTCATGAAGTGCAGGCCCATCATCATCATGCGGGCGACCCAGAAGAAAATGATGTCGAAGCCGGTCACCAGCACGTCGGTCGGGTAGTAGCGTTCGACGTCCTTGCTGTCGTCGGGCCAGCCCAACGTCGAGAACGGCCACAGCGCCGAGGAGAACCAGGTGTCCAGCACGTCTTCGTCGCGGACGATAAAGTCGGTGCGCTTGAGCGGATCGAGCGCCATCTCCCGGCCCTGCTCGGCGGTGATCACTTCCTGCTCGACGTAATAGCCGAGTGCGTTGCCGACCGCCTCTTCCTCGGTTTCGGCGACGAACACCTTGCCGTCGGGACCGTACCATGCCGGGATCTGATGACCCCACCACAGCTGGCGCGAGATGCACCAGGGCTGGATGTTCTCCATCCACTCGAAATAGGTCTTCTCCCAGGTCTTCGGCACGAAAGTGGTGGCGCCCGAGCGCACCGCAGCTATCGCGGGCCGCGCCATGGTCTTGGCGTCGACGTACCACTGGTCGGTCAGATAGGGTTCGATGACCACGCCGGAGCGATCGCCATGCGGCACCATATGGGTGTTGGGCTCGATCCGCTCCAGGAAACCGAAATCCTCCAGCCGCGCCACGATCCGCTTGCGCGCGGCGAAGCGTTCGAGACCGTTCATTTCCTCTGCAAACTCGGCCGCGGCTTCCGGCAAGCCGCGCAGATAATCCTCGTTGCCGACCAGGGCCAGATGCCCCTCCTGATCGAGCACGCTGATCTGTGGCAGATTGTGCCGGCGGCCGACTTCGAAATCGTTGAAATCGTGTGCCGGCGTGATCTTGACCGCGCCCGAGCCCTTTTCCGGATCGGCGTAGTCGTCACCGATGATCGGGACAAGGCGGCCGACCAGCGGCAGAATCACATGCTGGCCGATCAGGTGCTTCAGATGTTCGTTGTCCGGATGCACCGCGACCGCGCTGTCGCCGAGCATGGTTTCGGGCCGCGTGGTGGCCACCACGATGAAGGTCGCAGGATCGTCCGGATTGAAGGTCTTGCCCTGCAGCGGATAGCGCAGATACCACAGGCTGCCCTTGACCTCGATCTGCTGCACCTCGAGATCGGAAATCGCGGTCAGCAGCGCCGGATCCCAGTTCACCAGCCGCTTGTCCTTGTAAATCAGTCCCTCGCGGTGCAGTTCGACGAACACCTTGATGACCGCGCGCGACAGGCCCTCGTCCATCGTAAAGCGCTCGCGCGACCAGTCGCAGGACGCGCCGAGCCGTTTCAGCTGGTTGACGATGACGCCGCCGCTCTCGGCCTTCCATTGCCAGACCCGCTCCAGAAACCTGGCGCGGCCGAGTTCGCGCCGGCCCGGCTGCTGCCGCTCCATCAATTGCCGCTCGACCACCATCTGGGTCGCGATCCCGGCGTGATCGGTGCCCGGCTGCCACAACACGTCGCGGCCGCGCATCCGCTCGAAGCGGCAGAGAATATCCTGCAAGGTGTTGTTGAGCGCGTGCCCCATATGCAGCGAACCGGTCACGTTCGGTGGCGGGATCACGATGGTGAACGGTTTTGCCTCACGCCGCTCCGGGCGACCCGCCTTGAACGCGCCGCTGTCCTCCCAGATCCGGGACATGCGGGCCTCGATATCGGCGGGCTGGTAGTTTTTCTCGATCATGGCAATGCAATCTTGGATGTGGATCGGGCAGATGCGTGATGAGTTCTGGTTGATGCGCAGTGGTGACCGGCACCGCAAGCGGCGAGAGGCGAGCTCCCGCGCGCGCTGTTTTCAACTCAAAGCCATCACGCCCTGGCACTAGAAACCTGCCGGGGCGCGCCAAGTCAACACGACAGGTTGCCTCCAGGGCAAGATAGCGCCGGATGCAGGGGCTGAACGAGAGCCCCCGTCATCGCCCGCAACGGCTCTGCGCTGGAATCCGAAGCCTGGAATTCGCCACCCTGTGCGGCCCGATCCGACCCAATTTCGGGTCGGCAAGGCCGGCGGAAACCGACGATTCCCGTGCAAGCTTCGATTCAGGGACGTCCGCGCGAAACCCGCTCGATTTCCGCCTTGACGATGCGTTCCACCAACCCGGGCAGATTGTCGTCGAGCCACGACTTCAACATCGGCCTCAGCATTTCCTTGACCAGGTCTTCCAGCGTGCGCGCGTTGTTGCTCAGCACCGTATTGGCAAGGCTGTTGAAGGCGGATTCGACCGCCGAGACCGTCGAGCGCGACAGGATCTGCTGCGGCGGAGCAGCGCTTTCAAACGGCGGGGGCTCGTAGGCGGGCTGCCGGTGCAATGCCCGGGCAGCGGCGGTTTCGGTAAATTCCAGATCGTCATCCGGCTCGACCTTGTGGAATGGCGTTGTCGGCGGATCGGGCACCGCCATCTCATCGGTCAACTCGAACACTTCCGGCTCAGGCTGCGGCGGCCGTATCTCGGCTTCGGAAGTGGCTTCGTCGAGGCCAGCCAGCATCGCGTCAATATCATCCTGGCTGTTGGAGGCGGCTGGTGCCGCGGCAGCCGGTGTTGGTGGCGGCGGCGCAGGCTTGACGGGCGGCGGCGCGGCCTTGGCGGCGGCCGCTTGCGCCGCGGGAATAGCCGACGGCGGAATGTCGTTCATCACGGGCGGTTTGGCCGGTGCTGCCACCGCGGCAGGCTTTTCCGGCTTGGCTACCGCGGCAGGTCCGGATGCTTTCTCGGCGGCCGGCGGTTTTGCTTCATCGTCGGCGATGATACGCCGGATCGACGCCAGGATCTCCTCCATCGAGGGCTCTTGGACCTTTGCAGGTTGCGTCATCTCCGACTCCACCTCATCAACGCTTTCACATGCGTTTTACACCAAGCAAGACAGGAGTTGCCGGTTCCAGATAGGCAGGCCGGGATTTTCGTCGCGCAAGCCTGACTTGTCCCCAGATCAAGTACCGCCCGATGCATCGCGCGTTATCCTGCCCCTGCTCAGGGCACCAAAACATCGCGGTCGAGGGGTACCCGACAGGGCGCGAATCGCTCTGCTGCCTCATGCAACGCTACGTCAGGGCAACAATTGATTGCAAGCAAGGCGCCCGCGTATCAGCCGTCTCAGCATGCGTCGGGCCGGCCCCGATTGCTTCAGCGGCTTGGCGAAACAATCGTGCCCGGCCTCGACAATTTGCAGCGAGTAACCGACCAGCCCAGCCGTCCAATATCACCACCGAAATGCCGATACTGTTCGACCGACACTTCAGATGTTCTCGGAGCAACCGACGCCGGTTACGAGTTCAGCGGCCATCCGGGGTACGAACGCCAAACCAGCTGTCGCGCACCTGCTGGTAATGCACGCTCGGATCGTAGACCGTGGTTGCGAGGTTGAGCACCTGCGGCGACAACCGCCCAACGGCACTTAACACCGCATAGGATGCGACCACTCGGTCATGCTGCGCCGTGACCAGCGCGACGCGGGCGTTGACCAGCGCCTGCTGGGCGTTCAGCACGTCGAGCGTGGTGCGCTGTCCGGCCTTGGCTTCTTCGCGCACGCCGTTGAGCGCGATCTCCGAAGCGGTCACCTGCGACTGGGCGGAAGCCACCTGCGCCCTGCCCGCCACCAATTGCCCCCACGCCGTTACCGTGTTGGCACGGGTCTGGTCGCGGGTCTGTTCAAGCACCAGGCGCTGCTGCGCCAAGGTTTCCTTGGACTGTCGGATCAGCGAATATTCGGCGCCGCCCTGGTACAGCGGAGCCGAAATCTGCGCGATCGCCGAAGCGCCAAACGACCGGTACGTCGTTAGGGTCTGCTCATAGGACTGCTGCGCGGCGAGCTGGAATGTCACCGTGGGCAGCAAGGCGCCTTCGTTGACCTTGACCTGGAGATAGTTGACGTCGATGCCGAACATAGCGGCCGTGACGTTCGGATTTTCGGTCAGACTGAGATCGACCGCGGAGGGCAACGTTCCCGGCAAGAACCGGTCGACTGGCGAGCCGGGTGCGAGATTTGAGGGTTCGTTGCCGATGATGCGGCGGAAGTTCGATCGCGTGGTCGTCAGATTGGATTCGGCGGTCAGCTGCTGGGTCTTGCCGGCGGCCAGCTGGGCCTCCGACTGCGCGACGTCGGTACGCGTCACTTCGCCGACATTGAAACGATCCCGGGTCTGTTTCAGCGTCTGTTCGAGCACCCTGGTGTTGCTGCGCTGAACCTCGACGATGGCCGAGTCGCGCAGATAGTCCATGTAGATCGTCGCGGCCGAGAGCAGAACGCTCTGCTCGAGAACCCGCAGGCCTTCGCGCGCGCCGGAGACCTGGCTCTCAGCGGCGCGGGTCTTGTTGGCGGTCTGATTGCCGTTGAAGAGTGTCTGGGTGGCGGTGATGCCGGCGGCGCGCGGTGGATCTACGCCGTGGAATTCGCTCCTGACCAGAACGTTGGCGGAACCGCCCTGGGTGGTATTGAAATCGGTATATTGCTCGCCGGCGCTGGCGGTGATGGCCACTTTTGGACGATAGCCCGACAGCGCCTGCGGCACGTTCTCATCGGTGAACCTCACCGAGGCGCGTTGAGCGTTGAGCTGCGGATTGTTCTGGTAGGCGCGCACCAGGGCAGCCTCGATCGTATCGGCGAGGGCTGGCGCTGGGCCCACAAACGCCATCAGGAGGACTGCAACCGCAGCTCCGGTCACGAACTTCACGCCACCCATTCTTGGTAATCCATCCATGATCTTTGCCGGCTCACGCACGATTGAACCGGGATATTCGGCCCACCGAGTCCCTATGCCGTCCCGCACCATATTCCCCGCGCAAGCGGGACGGAACCCCCGGCGACCAAGCCAGCGGTTGAAACTCTGTATATGGGGCGTCCGGGCCACACTTATGTTATCGAACGGGAATTGCGGCGCTGCGGTCCTAGAAAACGAACGCGGGAAGCCGCTCGAGCCCCGGCAAAACCGGCACGGTCGCGTCAAAAAGCGCCCGGTTCCCGAAATCGTCGTGGGAACGGGTCACGACCGTGGCTCGCGGCGGCCGCGTCATGGCGTAAACGCCGACCAGCCGCCCCCCTTCCTTGAGCTGCCGGTAGAGCCTTTCGGGCGTGACCTCGGTGGCGCCGTCGAGCACAATCACGTCATAGGGAGCGTTCGCGGTGTCTCCCTCGGACGCGGCCGCGACCCCGACGGTCACATTTCCAAGCCCGAGTTCGGTCAGAACGGCTTTGGCCTTTGCCGCCAGCGATGGATCGCTTTCCGTCGCCATCACCCGGCGCGCCAGTTTTGCAACCACGGCGGCCGCATAGCCGGTGGCGCAACCGACCACCAGGACATTATCGGTTTCATTGATGTCGGCGGCCTGCAGCATCTTGGCCGTGACCACCGGCTTGATCAGGAAGCGCTTCACCGCGGCCGCCTCGCTGACCTCGAGGTCGAGGTCGAGGTAGGCCAGCGCGCGTTGCTGCTGGGGTACAAAGGCCTCGCGGGGGATCGCCAGCATCGCATCGATAATCCTGATATCGGTGACGTCGCTGGGGCGCACCTGGCCATCGACCATCTTCTGGCGCGCATTGGTAAAACCGGACATGGGCGAACCCTGAAGTCGCGCAGGCGCTAAGCCTGTGGGGGTGGAGCTTGCAACGGCGACATCTTTGGAACAAGGCCGGCCAAAACGCAACACGGCGATCATGCCGCCGAGGCCGCGGCCCCTGCGCCATCCGGATACGATTTTTGAGGTTTGGAGGAACTCTATTCGATGGTGACGGCGAGCCGTCCGATCAGCTTCGCGACCTCGTCCAGATGCTCGGAATCGTGATTCGCGACAGCGCGCGCGAGCCGGGACAGGCATTCGTCGTCGGTCATCGCCGGGAGATCGCAGCCAGCGACCGAGGGCGACGCCTGCATGAGATCGGTCTGATTGTCTTGCATCTGTTCACCCCTTGAGGGAATCCGGCGTGTTCCAGCATCGCCGGCGAATGAGTCGATTTAGGGGTCAATTCGCGGCGCGGAGGGGCCTCCTGATGAGGCCGCGCCAGGATGAACCGCCAATTGCCCGGGATCGAAAACGCCGAGAAATCGTTGCGGCGCCGCTATTCCGCGGTGGTTACCGACCGACGCGACGGCAGACCATTTCGTCCTTTGCAAGGCTCGGAGGCTTTGTTATACGCTGCCCGAAGCGGACCCGTCCGCTCTGTTCCTCGGTAGCTCAGCGGTAGAGCATTCGACTGTTAATCGAATGGTCGCTGGTTCGAATCCAGCCCGGGGAGCCAACATCCTTGCCACGCCGCCTGATCGCCTGTCGCATCTTACTGCGTGCCGTCCCGCATGTTCGTGCAGCCGAAACCCGCCATCGATTGTTTCACTGCTCGAACACCGCCCGGCAGGCATCGCTGAGGCTGGCCTTCTGTCGTCGCAGACACGCGGTGATGGCGCGAACGTTGGGGATTTCGCCGGCGCATAGCCGATAGACGTCGGGCGTACAGGCTTTTTTCTGTTCGGGCGTCGCCAGATCGGCCAGCGCCACGCCCGTGGCGACCAGCGCCAGCACGACGCCGAGCGTCAGAGCCGCATGGGCACGGCCGGCCGTGGCCAGCCATCCGCAAAACCTTGCTTTCATGACAGGGTCTCCGTCGAGTTCTGCCGGCGCCGGGAGCGGCACCGGGATGCCGGCAGATACGGCAAAGATTCTTCGCAAAATGTGATTTTTCTCACATTTGGGCGCGGCCGGATCGGTCTAATCTTGCACAGTCGATCAAGTCATCGGTAACCACGCCGACCGTGCCGGCCCGATCGATACAATTTGAGCGATCACTTCAATCTGGAAACAAAAGACATTTGACACGGTGCGCTCTCGAACGAGGGAGAGCGCGATGAGCGAAGCTGAATTTGACCGATTGCTGGATGCCGTGAGAACAGCGATTGCGCCCGCGCCGCAGGAGGAAATCATGGCCTACGCGCCGATCTTCCATCAACCCCCGAAAGCCGCCAACGACAACCAGCTGCCCTGGGCGCTGATTCCCTTTCCGGAAGGCTGGTACGCCGCCTGCTGATCGGGCCGGCCGCGCAACTCGCGTGGCTCCTGATTTCACCCTTGCAAGGCCTTGATTGTCTGGATGAGGGGACCGCAAGACTGCGCCTTGGCGGGCGCGGTTGGGGCGACCCAAGAAGGCGTCCGGGGCCATTGCGCCGTCAACTATCAAAACCGGCATGGACTGAACTGCACCCGCACCGGGATCGTGTTCGCCCGTCAAGCCGCCCGAAGCCGCGGGCGGCGATGTCCGAATCAGGTCCGGCCAATGTATGCTGACGACGCTCACCGGCATGTCGATCGGCTGCGGAAGAAGCCAGCCGCCCCCTCGCTGGAGCGGTTTCGGAAGCTTTCAAGATGCGGATAGACCTTGCGTTACTGATCTCGCTTTCATGTGCCGGCTGCGCCTTGTCGCAAAAGCCGGTGGCGCAGGCGCCTGCCCCGCAGCAAGCCGCGGCGCCGGAAAAGCCCGCGGCTTCCGCTGACGCCGCCCCTGCCAAATTCGAGTGCAGCGACGGAACCACGTCCTTTTCGCAATATGGCTGCCTGGTCAACATGGCCCACGCCCGGCTGCCGCCCTCGCAGCAGACCGATGGCACAACAACCGGTTCGGTTCCCGGGCCAGGCGGATCGCCGGCCGGCCCGGCGCGGTGAGGATTTCCCCCGTGCGAATTGGCCGGGCCGCCGACGGCAAGCCCCTCACGATCGCGGGCGATGGACTATACTACAGCAAAATCAAAAGATTAGAGGTGGAGGCCACGACCAGAATTGAACTGGTGTACACGGTTTTGCAGACCGTTGCGTAACCACTCCGCCACGTGGCCCCATTGGCGGGATCAATATACAGCCTCAAGCGCTTAGGCAACCACGCGGCGGCGTGGGTTGATTCGAACACAGATCCGCTGCTTGTGGCGGCAATGGCAACACACCGGGATCCATGCGGATGATCGCACTTCTCAAGCGCGCCGGCGGTTGGCTGAAATCCCGAAAGGCCGAACTTGGCCTCGGCGTCCGTGTCACCATCGCCGCCATGGGCTCGCTGGCAATCGCCATGGCCTTGGGCCTCAAGCTGCCGCTGTGGGCGGTGCTCACCTCGATCATCGTCACCCAGATGAGCGTCGGCCGATCGCTGAAGGCGACCCGCGATTACCTGATAGGCACCATCGGCGGGGCGATTTACGGCGCTGCCGTCGCGGTGCTGATCCCGCATTCCGGCGAAGGCGCCCTGCTCGCGGTGCTGGTGCTTGCGGTCGCACCGCTGGCGTTCGTCGCGGCCATCAACCCCAGCCTCAACGTGGCGACGGTCACCGCGATCATCGTGCTGCTGCTCCCGACCATGACCCATGGCAGTCCGCTGGATTCCGCGATCGATCGGGTTCTGGAAGTCGCGGTCGGTGCGATCACCGGGCTGGTGGTGTCGTTTCTGGTGTTGCCTTCGCGGGCGCACGGCCAGATCCGCGCGCTCGCCCCGCAGGTGCTGGAACTGATGGCGGCGGCGCTGCATGAATTGCTGTCGGGACTGACCCGCGGCCGGGACAATGATGCGTTGCACGGCCTGCAGGACGGCATCGGCGCCGCGCTGGTCGGATTGAACGCCCTCGGTGCCGAGGCGGAGCGCGAACGCGCGGCCAGGCTCTCCGGCGGACCCGATACCGGACCGTTGCTGCGCACCATCCTGCGGCTGCGCCATGATCTCGTGATGATCGGGCGCGCCAGCGTCGTGCCTTTGCCGGCCGAACTGCAGCAACGCCTGGCCGGTCCCCTTGCCCGGGTCAGCGAGGCCATGGTCGGCTATCTCAAGATGGTCGCCGCGGCCTTGCGCACCGGCCGCGGCGCACCCGCGATCTGGCCGGTTCAGGCCGCCTTGGAGGCGTATGCCGCCGAGGTCGCCGCCGTACGCCACGATGGTCTGACCCGAGGCGTCCCCGGCGACGTCGCCGAGCGGTTTTTCGCGCTGGGATTTTCGCTCGAACAGATGCGCCAGAATTTGAAAGACCTGGAACGCCGCGTGTCGGACTGGGCCGGGCCGTCGGAGATTGCGGCTAACACGGCGATCGGAGATGCCGGTTGAGCTGCCGTGGTCGCCGCGGCATCTCGACCGCAAGCGCCGTCAGGCGCGCTTGCGCCGGCGGTAGTCGCGCTTCGGTTTCGGCTTCGGCGCAAGCTCGGGCTGCACGCCCTGGACCTCGCGATAGCGGGCCAGCATCCGCTCGAAACTCGCATGCAGCGTCGCGGCGATATCCGGGCGCTTTTCCAGGCTGCCCAGCAGCATCGCTGCGGCCTCGATGGTGGATAGACCGTCGCGGCGCGGCTCGCGGCGCAGCTGCCCGTAACGCGACGGACGCGCCGGGCCGAGGATTACGCGCTGGCATTTCAGCATCCAGGCATTGCGCCACCACAGCGCCTTGGCCTGGCTCCAGGTGCCATCGAGCAGCACGATGCCCTCGATATCCCGCAGGATGGCGCGCTGATGTTCCTCGACCTCGCCCTTGCGGTTGATGGCAACGATGTCGCTTGCGGTTTCGAGGTCGGCCACCTTCGCCGAACCCAGATAGAGCACCGCCCAGCGCGACGGATCGTGAACCGGCCGTCCCAGCGCCTTCGACAGGCTCGGCCACGACAACCCGATCTTCAGCACCGCATCCCTGAAGTGCAGCGCGGTCAGCCGCGCCGTGCCGAGCGCCCGGTCCTGCTCCTGCGGATGCTGCAGGATCAAGAGCGAAATCCGGCTTTCGATCGGCGTGATGCTGTCGCATATGCATAGCGGCATCGGCTTGTGGCAGCGCGGACAGTCGGGCATCGGCTCCGCCGCGGCGGGACCAGTCTCGGTCTTGGATTGTTCTGACATCCGCCCGCTATACGCTCCGGGGCGGACCGCTTCAACAACTCTAGCCCGGTTACCTTCTATTCCGCGGGCGCTGCGATGCCGGCAGGCTCGGGTCCCCGCCGCAGCCGGTCGATCAGGAGATAGATCACCGGCGTGGTGTACAGCGTCAATATCTGTGACACCAGCAATCCGCCGATGATGGTAATGCCGAGCGGCCGGCGCAGTTCGGTACCGGGACCGCTGGCCAGAACCAGCGGAATCCCGGCGAAAAGTGCCGCCATGGTCGTCATCAGGATCGGCCGGAACCGGGCGCTGCAGGCCTCGAAAATGGCATCGGCGGACGACAATCCGCGATGACGCTCGGCGTCCAACGCAAAATCCACCATCATGATGCCGTTCTTCTTGACGATGCCGATCAATAGAATGATGCCGACAAAGGCGATGATGGTCAGCGGCGTGTTGGTGACCTGAAGCGCCAGCAACGCCCCAAGCCCCGCCGAGGGCAGCGTCGAAATGATGGTCAAGGGGTGGGCGAGGCTCTCGTACAGCACGCCGAGCACGATATACATCGCCGCCAGCGCGCCCAGGATCAACAGTGGCTGCCGGCCGGCGGTCTTGTTGAAGTCGCCGGCGTTGCCGTCAAAACTGCCGCGAATGCCCTCCGGCATGTGCAGTTCATCGACCGCGCGCTGGATGTTCGCAGTGGCGGTCTCCAGCGGCACATCCGGCAGGATGTTGAAGGAGACCGTGGTCGAGGGAAACGATTGCGAATGAAACACCGCCAGCGGCAACAGGCTGCGCTGGTAATGCACGACGGCGGACAGCGGCACCTGCGCGCCGTTGGCGCCGGCGGCAAACACATGTTCCAGATTCGAAGGATCGCTCTGAAATCTCGGATCGGTTTCCAGCACCACCACATACTGGTTGCGCTGGGTATAGACGATCGAGACCTGGCGCTGCGAGAACGCATTGTTGAGGGCATTGTCGATATCCTGCACCCTGACGCCAAGGCTTGATGCCGCTCTGCGGTCGATGGTCAGCGCCAGCTGCAGCCCGCCGGGGTCGCGATCGCTTGACACGTCGGCGATGCCCTCGACGGTCTCCATCCGCTTGGCCACCAGCGGTGCCCATTTCTGCAGGAGATCGAGATCGCTGCTCGACAGCGTGTATTGATAGTTGGAATCGCTCTGTCGCCCCCCGACCCGGATGTCCTGCGCGGCGAACATGAACAGCCGGATACCCGCGACCGCGGCGAGATTCTTGCGCAGCCGGTCGATCACCAGCTGCGTGGTCAGTCCCTGGCGCTCGGCGACCGCTTTCAGGGTGATGAACATGGTGCCGCGATTGGAAGTGGCACCTCCGCCGACCACCGAGCCTACTCCCGCCACGGCTGGATCGGCCATCACGATGTCCGCGAGTTGCTGCTGTAGTCCCAGCATCGACTGGAACGAGATGTCGGCCGAGGCCCGGGTCGAGCCGATCACAAAGCCGCTGTCGTCGATCGGGAAATATCCCTTCGGCGTCTTGATATACAGCGTCACCGTCAGCGCGATGGTGGCGAAGAACACCAGCACGGTCAAGAAAGGAAAGCCCAGCACCACACGCAGGGTTCGGGCGTAAAATGCCACGATCCGCGACAATGCGCCTTCAATGACGCGGTCGAGCCAGGTGGCACGGTCCGACGCCGTCTCCCTGATGTAATGCGCGCAGATCATCGGCGTGATGGTCAGCGACACCACGGTGGACACCGCGATGGCGAAAGTCAGGGTCAGGGAAAATTCCCGCAACAGCCGGCCGACGATCCCGTCCATGAAAATCAGCGGCGTGAAGGCTGCGATCAGCGACAGGCTGATCGACAGAACCGTGAAGCCGATTTGCCGGGCGCCCTGCAGGGCGGCCTGATAGGGCTGCATGCCCTGCTCGAGGTTGCGGTACATGTTCTCGATCATGACAATGGCGTCGTCGACCACGAAGCCGACCGAAATCGCCAGCGCCATCAGCGACAGATTGTCGATCGAGAAACCGGCCAGCCACATGCCGGCGCAGGTTCCAGCCAGCGCCAGCGGCACCGAAACGCCCGCCGCGACGGTCGGCGCGAGCCGGCGCAGAAACACCAGCACCACGACCATCACCAGGAAGACGGTCGCCAGCAGCGTGAGCTGCATGTCCCGGACGCTGGCGCGAATGGTCGTGGTGCGATCGACCAGGGTCGAGATCTCGATGCCAGCGGGAATCCATTGCTTCAGCTCGGGTATCAGCGCCTGGACGCGATCGACGGTATCGATGACGTTGGCGTCGCCCTGCTTGGTGATCTGGATCAGCACCGCTGGCTGCTTGTTGAACCAGGCAATCGATCTGACATTGCGGACCGAATCGTCCACCTCGGCGACATCGGCGAGCCGGACGAAGTTGCCGTTCGAGCTCTTGATGACGATGTCGCGGAATTCGGCCGCGGTTCGCATCTGCTTGTTGAGTGACAGCGTTTCGCTCTGGCGGCCGCCATTGAAGATGCCTACCGGACCCAGCGGATTGGCGTTGACGATCGCGCTGCGGACGTCGTCGGTTGCGATGCCGGCGTTCGACAGCGCCACCGGATTCAGCGCGATCCGCACCGCAGGCTGGTCGGCGCCGCTGACGATGACCTCGCCGACGCCCGGTACCTGCGAGAGACGCTGTGCCATCACCGTGTCGGCGACGTCGTAAATCGCGCTGGTCGACACCGTGCTGGACGTCAGCGCCAGAACGAATACCGGCGCCGCGGCCGAATTGGCCTTGCGGAAGCGCGGCAGCGACGGCAGATCGCTGGGCAGGTCGGCGAGCGAGGCGTTGATCGCGCCCTGAACGTCACGCGCGGCGCGATCGATGTCGCGGCCGATGGAAAATTGCAACTGGATGCTGGTCGAGCCGAGCGAACTGGTCGATGTGATCTGGTCAATTCCCGCGATTTCGCCAAGCCGCCGCTCCAGCGGCGCGGCGACGGTCGCCGCCATCACCGAGGGGTCGGCGCCCGGACGCGACGCCGAGACCCGGATGGACGGAAAATCGACGTTGGGCACCGACGCGACCGGCAGGAACTCATAAGCCACCCCGCCGACCAGAAACAATCCGATTGCCAGCAGGGTGGTGCCGACCCGCCGCCGGATGAAGGGCTCGGAGATCGATAACGTCACGGCATCCCTCCGGCTCCCGCCAGCGGCGGCAACGGCAGTTCGGGCCCCGCCGGCGGCAGCGCCTTGCCGATCCGCCGGTTCAAGCGGTCGAGCGCCAGGTAGATCACCGGCGTTGTATAGAGCGTCAGCAGCTGGCTGAGCAGCAGGCCACCGACGATGGAAATCCCGAGCGGCGACCGCAGCTCGGCGCCGGTGCCGCTCTCCACTGCGAGCGGCAGCGCGCCGAACAGCGCCGCCAGCGTCGTCATCATGATCGGGCGAAAGCGCAGCAGGCACGCCTGCACGATGGCATCCGCGGCTGAAAGGCCCTGGCGCCGTTCGGCCTCCAGTGCGAAGTCGATCATCATGATCGCGTTCTTCTTGACGATGCCCATCAGCAGGATGATGCCGATCAAACCGATCACCGACAGATCCAGCCCGAACAGCATCAGCGCGATGATGGCGCCGACGCCGGCCGACGGCAGCGTCGACAGGATGGTGATGGGATGAATGTAGCTCTCATAAAGCACGCCGAGCACGATGTAGATCGTGACCAGCGCCGCAAGAATCAGCCAGGGCTGCCCGGCCAGCGACTTGGCGAATTCGGCGGCGTCGCCGGCGAACAGTCCGACGATGCTGGCAGGCATGCCAATCCGGGTCTCGATGGTCCTGACCTCGTCGACGGCCTCGCCGAGCGACGTCCCGGGCGCCAGGTTGAAGCTGAGCGAAATCGCCGGGAACTGGGCCAGGTGGAAAATTGCCAGCGGCGCCGTGGTTCGCGTCAGGGTCGCGACCGCCGAAATCGGCACCTGGCCGGCGGGCGTTCCAACACCCCCGCTAGCTGCGCCGGGAACGTAGAGCTTCGAGAGAACCGACGGATCACGTTGATACATCGGCAGCGCTTCCAGCACGACGCGGTACTGATTGGACTGTCCGTAGATGGTCGAAATCTGCCGTTGCGCAAAGGCGTCGTTCAGCGTGTCGGTGATCGCCTGCAGGCTGACGCCGAGCTGGCCGGCGCGCTGGCGATTGACGTTCAGCGCGGCGCGCAGCCCGCCGTCCTGCGCTTCCGATGATACGTCGCGAAACAGCTGGTCGCGCCCCAGTTCCCTGACCAGCCTGTCGGCCCAGAACGTCACCTGCGCCGCATCGGCCCCGGTCAGCAGATATTGATACTGCGAGCGGCTGGACTGGGTGCTGATCTGGACGTCCTGCACCGGCTGGAAATAGATCGTCATGCCCGGGATCGAGGCGACGCGCGCCTTCAACCGCAGGATCACGGCGGCGACATCGTCGCGCCGTTCGCCCCGCGGTTTCAGCGACATCGCCAGCCGGCCGACATTGGTGGTCGGGTTGACCGATCCGGCGCCGATCACCGAGACGACGCCGGTGACGTCGGGATCGGCCCGGATCGCATCGGCGACCCTGCTCTGCAGGTTCTGCATCTCGGCAAAGGAGACTTCGGCGCCGGCTTCGGTCACCGCGGTGATCGAGGCGGTATCCTGTAGCGGCAGGAAGCCTTTCGGCGCAACGATGTAGAGCATCAGGGTGGCGGCAATGGTCGCGAAGGTGACGAGCAGGGTCATGCGCTGGCGCCGCAGCACCCACAGCAGCGTGCGATGATAGAATTCCACCATGCCGTCTATGCCGCGGCTGATCGCGGCAAGTCCGGGAACGCTGAATTCCTCGCCGTCATGTTTCAGCAGCCGTGAACACATCATCGGCGTCAGCGTCAGCGAAACGATCGCCGAGGTCACCACGGCGATGGTCAGCGTCAGGGCAAATTCGCGGAACATGCGCCCCACCAGTCCCGACATGAACAAGAGCGGAATGAACACCGCGATCAACGACACCGTCAGCGAGATCACTGTAAAGCCGATTTCGCTGGCGCCGCGCAGCGAGGCCTGCATGGCGGTTTCGCCGTTCTCCATGTGGCGAAAGATGTTTTCGATCATCACGATGGCATCGTCGACCACAAAGCCGGTGCCGATCGTCAATGCCATCAGCGACAGATTGTCGAGGCTGAAGCCGCTGAAATACATCACGCCGAAGCTGGTGATCAGCGACAGCGGCAGCGCCACGCCGGCGATCAGCGTGGCACGCGGCGAGCGCAGGAACAACAGCACTACCAGCGTCACCAGGACAACGCTCAGCAGCAGCGTGAATTGGACGTCATGCACCGACGCACGGATGGTGACGGTGCGGTCGCTGACCACGGCCAGATTGACGCCGGCCGGAATCGCGCGCTGCAATCTGGGGATTTCCGCGCGGATCTGGCGCACCACGTCGATGACATTGGCGCCGGGCTGGCGCTGGATATCGATGATGACCGCGGGCGTGCCCTGATACCAGCCGCCGGTACGGTCGTTCTCCAGCCCGTCAACGATCACGGCGACATCGCCAATGGTCACCGGCGAACCGTTGCGGTAGGTGATGATGATCGGCTTGTAGGCGTCGGCCGCCGCGATCTGGTCGTTGGCGGCGATGGTGTAGGCCTGCTGCGCGCCGTCGAGCGATCCCTTCGGCCCGGAGACATTGGCGCCGACAATCGCATTGTGCAGGTCCTCCATGGCGATGCCATAGGCCGCCAGCCGCGCCAGATCGGCCTGAACGCGCACTGCCGGCTTCAGTCCCCCGAGCACGGCGACCCGTCCGACCCCGGAAATCTGGCTGAGGCGCTGCCCGAGGATGGTATCGGCGAGATCGCTCATCGCCCGCAGCGACACCGTGCCCGATGTCAGCGCCAGCGTCATCACGGGGGCGTCCGCGGGATTCACCTTGGCGTAGGTCGGCGGATAGGGCAGCGTTTTCGGCAGGATTCCGGCCGCGGTATTGATGGCGGCCTGCACGTCCTGGGTGGCGCCGTCGATGTCGCGGTTGAGATCGAATTGCAGCGAAATCTGGCTGACGCCGAACGAACTGGTCGAGGTCATGGACGACAGCGACGGAATCTGCCCGAGCTGGCGTTCCAGCGGCGCGGTGATCAGCGAGGCTATCACATCGGGACTGGCACCGGGCAATTGCGTCGTCACCTGCACCGTCGGGAAATCGACCTGCGGCAACGCCGATACCGGCAAGGCCCAGTAGCCGAGCGCACCGCCGATCAACAGCGCAATCCCCAAAAGCGAGGTAGCGATCGGGCGGCGAATGAACGGCTCGGAGACGCTCATGGCGGCGTACTCATCGCTGCGCGGTCAGACATTCACTTGGCGGACGAAGGAGGTCATGGCTGCGGCTTCGCGCCGCTGCCGGACGGCCCGCTGCCCTGGGCGGGAGCGGCCGGAGCGCCGTGATCGGCTTCGCCCTGGCGGCGCTCGCCCCGCTTGCCGCGGCGCTCGCCCTGCCCTTCCCTCGCCTGCCAATCCCTGGCCTGGGCGTCTTTGGCCTGTCCGTCCCGGCCCGGTCCACCCCTGCTGCGCTTACGCGGCGCGAGATCGGCCACCGGCGCCTGCTCGTCCTTGCCGACGATGACCCTGGCACCGTCGGACAGGTTGGCAAAGCCGGTCGTCACCACGCGGTCGGACGTCGACAGTCCATGCACGATCACCGCATCGGTTTCGTTCTGTTGTGTCACCGCCACCGGTTTGGCGGTGACGATGTCGTCGTCATCGATGACATAGCTGAAGGTCCCCGCCGGGCCACGCTGAACCGCCGAGGTCGGTATCACCATCGCCTGCGCCAGGGTTTCGACCTTGAGCCGCACATTGACGAATTGGCCCGGCCATAGCTGCAACCGGGCATTGGGAAACTCCGCCTTGAGCTTCAGGGTACCGGTGGTCGGATCGACCTGGTTGTCGATGCCGGTCAGCTTGCCGGTATCGACCACCGTGATTCCGTCATTGCCGAACACATCGACCGCGAGCGCGGCATGGGCCGAGGCCGCGTTGACGCGCTCGATCTGCTGCTGCGGGAGACTGAACAGAACCGCGATCGGCTGCAGCTGGGTGATGATGGCAAGCCCGGTCGGATCGGCGGCGTGAACGATATTGCCCTGATCGACCTGGCGCAGGCCGGTACGGCCCGACAGCGGCGCGATGATCTTGGTGTAGCCGAGCGTCGCCTGGGCGTTGTCGATCGCCGCCTGATCGGCGTTCACCAGCGCTTCCTGCTGGGCGACCACGGCACGCTGGGTATCGAACTGCTGCTTGGACCCGGCGTTGGCGGCAGCAAGTTGCTGATAGCGGATGAGATCGAGGCGCTGGTTGGCGAGCAGCGCTTCGTCCTGTGCCTTCTTGGCGACGGCCTGATCCAGTTGCGCCTTGTAGATGACAGGATCGATCTCGCCGAGAACATCGCCCTTCTTGACATCCTGTCCCTCGACAAAATTGATCGAGATCAGCTTGCCGTCGACCTGGGAGCGCACCAGCACATTGTTCAGCGCGCGGACCGCGCCGACGCCCTCGAGATAGACCGGCACATCCTGGATCCGCGGTGTTGCCGCCAGCACCGGGACCGCCAGATCCGGACGCGCCCGGCTGGCGGCCTGCTTTTGCTGCAGCGAGGTCCAGCCGAAATAGCCGAGGCCGGCGAGAACAAGCAGCGTGAATACCCATGCAGCGGTACGGCGGCGCGCGGGCCATCCCCCGCGGGTGGCACGCTGCTCCTCCGCGTCAACCGTTTGGTCCGGATCGGGCTTAAAGAGCATCGGCCGTCTTCTCCATCTTCGGCTCCCAGCCGCCGCCCAGCGCCTGATAAAGGCTGATGATCGCCAGCAAACGGGCCAGCTGGGCCTGCCACAAAACATCCTCCGCCTGAAACAGCGTCAATTGGGTATTCAGCACCGTGACGATGTCGGCGGTCCCGGCCCGGAGCTGCTGCTCGGAGAGCTGAAAGGCCCGCCGCGAGGCCGCCACCACCTGGCGCTGCAGCCGCAGCTTGTCGCTGGTATCGCGGATCGCGACCAGCGCATTGTCGACATCGGTAAAGGCGGAGACAACCGTCTTGCGATAGGTCTGCAGCATTTGGTCCTGGATCGCCTTGTTATATTCAAAATTGCCGAGAATGGCGCCGCCGTCGAAAATCGGCTGGTTGATGCTGGCTACCAGATTGAAGAACGCCGCGTGCGGCTGCAGCAGCGACGTCAGCGCCGAACTTTGATAACCGCCTGATCCGGTCAATTGAATGCTCGGAAAGAATTGCGCGCGCGCGCTGCCGACATTGGCGGTGGCGGACGCCAGCTGCGCCTCCTGGCGGCGGATGTCAGGCCGCTGCGTCAGCAGTTCCGACGGCAAACCCGGCGCTATCCGTGGAATCGCAATCTGGTTCATCGAACCGCCCGCCACCTTCAGGCTTTCCGGCGGCCGCGACACCAGGAGCGCCAGGGCGTTGATGTTCTGGTCCAGCGTCTGCCGCAGCGGCGGAATGGCGGCGCGCTGGTTTGCCAACACGCTTTCCTGCTGAGCCACGTCGAGGTCGGTTGCCGTCCCGGCCTTGTAGCGCTGCCTGATCGCCTCGAGGATGGTCCGCGCACTGGCTATGTTGCTGTTGGCGGTTCGGATCCGGTCCTGTGAAGCCAGTACCTGGAAATACGCCGTCGCCACCGCGGTGAGGGTCGTCAGCGCAACGACGTCACGATTGAAGCGGTTGGCGACCGCGGTTTCCGCCGCAGCCTGCGCGGCGTCGCGGTATTGGCCCCAGAAATCGAGAATATAGCTGGCGCTCAACGCGGTATTGAAGTTGACCACCTCACGCCCGCCGGTCGACAGGCCATTGAGGCTGGAGCCCGAGACCCTGGAATAGGACTCCTGCAACAGGTTGCCTGGTCCGGTACCGGCGCTCAGGGTCGGCAGCAGCGCTGCATCGGCGATGCGCAGTTGCGCATCGGCCTGAACGAAAACGGCGACTGCCGCGGCGATGTCCAGATTGACCTTCTGGGCTTCCTCCATCAGCCCGGTCAGTTCGGGTGACCCGAAGCCGCGCCACCAGTCCAGCGTCGGCGGCGCATCCTGGTCGGTCGGCTTGCCCGCCTTGTAGGCTTGCGGAATCTCCAGCGCCGGATCGGGCAGATCCGACGTCAGGATGCAGCCCGCTGAGCTCGCAAGCAGGCAAAGCGCCGCGAGCCATCTTGCCACTTGGTCGAGGCGCCGAATGCCAGCAGGCCGCCCGCCGGCAACACAGGCCGGTCCCGCCTTCACAGCGGTTCTCCGCCGGAGAAAAAGCCCGGCATCCCGATTTGCACGAAACACCCGGCCGATTTGCCGAGGTCGGGCGCGGAGATGGCTTGCGAGACGTTCACCGGGGTGATGCTTCCTGTGGAACCCATGACATACTACCCGGGGGACCACGGCACGGACAGTCCCGTTGAGCCGCTGTCCCGCCGTGTGGCGTTGAGGCTAGGCCTCAAATTCTGCCTGTTACAGAGGGCTCTTCGTCGATCGCGCCGACCATGGGAGGAAGCAATCTTACCAAGATTTCATGTTGCTGCCGGTGGTTGAGGGCCCCGCTTGCAAGCCCCGGCCGGCCGGACTGAAACTTCCCATGCAGCGCACCGTATCTGGACCATGGACAGACGGGGGGCGGAATGCGCGTCGCGGTGATCGGAACGGGAATTGCCGGCAATGCCGCCGCCTGGGCGCTGTCAAGGCGCTATCCGGTCACGGCTTATGATCGAGAAATCAGGCCCGGCGGCCACAGCCACACGTTGACCATCGACTACGAGGGGACGCCGCTCGCGGTCGATATCGGATTCATCGTGTATAACGAACTGAATTATCCGGATCTGACGGCACTGTTCGCCCATCTCGGCGTCGAGACCGTGGAAAGCTGCATGAGCTTCGCGGTCACGGCGGATGCCGGCCGCTTCGAGTGGAAAGGCGGCGGCGCCGACTGGCGTGAAACAGCGCAAGGCCTGTTTGCGCAGCCGCGAAACCTGTTGTCACCGTCCTATCTCCGGATGCTCCGCGATATCCTGACCTTCAACAGCCAAAGCGTGGCCGACCATGCCGCGGGCAGACTGGCCGGCTTGAACCTCGGCGAGTATTTTCGCTTCCGCAAATTCGCGCCTCGGCTATTGACCGACTATCTGGCGCCAATGGGCGCGGCGATCTGGTCGGCACCGGCGAGGACGATGCTGGATTTCCCCGCGGAGAACTTCATCGCCTTCTTCAATAACCATCGTCTGCTGCAATACGATCGCCCGACCTGGCGCACGGTCAAGGGCGGCAGCCGGTGCTATGTCGAGAAACTGACCGCGGCATTCCGGGACCGGCTCCGGCTGGGCTGCGCGGTGACGTCGATCGAACGGACGCCGCACGGCGTCGTTGTTCATGACAGCCATGGCAGAAGCGACAGCTACGACCACGTCGTGCTCGCTTCGCACAGCGACCAGGCACTGGCGATGCTGTCCGACCCCGACGAGGGCGAGCGCGCCGTCCTCGGCGCCATCGGCTACGCACCCAACACCGTATACCTGCATCGTGACGTCAGATTGATGCCAAAGCGCCGGCGGGCCTGGGCCTCGTGGAATTTTCTGCGTTGGCAGCGCGAGGGCTCGGCCGAAAACGACGTCGCCGTCACCTATTGGATGAACCAGCTACAGGGCATCGACGGTGACAAGCCGCTGTTCGTCAGCCTCAACCCTCCGTTCGAGCCGGCCGCCGCACTGACCTTCGGCAAATTCATGTGCGATCATCCCCAGTTCAACGCTGCGGCCTTTGCCGCCCAGAAGCGGCTGGCGGAGATCCAGGGCCGGCGTCATACTTGGTTCTGCGGCGCCTGGACCGGGTATGGCTTCCATGAGGACGGACTGCGATCCGGGCTTGCCGTCGCCGAGGCGCTGGGCGCAACGGTACCGTGGCGCCGGCCCCCGCCCGAACTGGCGCAAGCCGCGGAGTAGCGATGCCTGCAGTCGACCAAGCCGAGCCTCCCGAAAAATCCGCTGGCGCGCCCGCCGCGGCCGCACTTTACTTTGGCGAGGTGATGCATGCACGCCTGAAGCCGGTGGGTCATCGCTTCAGCTATCGCGTCATGAGCCTGCTGATCGATCTTGACCGTCTTGATGAAGCCGACCGGCAATGCCGCCTGTTCGGCGTCAACCGGGCGGCACTCTACAGTTTCAACGAGGCCGATCACGGCAATCGCGACGGATCATCGCTGCGCCGCTACGCACAGGACTGTGCCGCCGGGCACGGTATCGACCTCAGCGGCGGCCGGGTATGGCTGATGTGCTATCCGCGGTTGTTCGGCTACACCTTCAATCCGCTGTCGGTCTATTTCTGCTACCAACGGGACGGCCGGCTTGCCCTGACAATCTATGAAGTCCGCAACACCTTCGGTGAACTGCACGCCTACGTCCTTGCGGTGCAGCCCGACGAGATCAGCAAGGCCGGCCTCCGGCAACAACAGGACAAGCTGTTCTACGTCTCACCCTTCATTGAAATGAAGACGCGTTATCATTTCCGGGTCTCCGGGCCCGGAGAAAGCGTCAAACTGCGTATCTTGGAGACCGACCGCGAGGGTCCGCTGCTCTCCGCGACCTTCCACGGCCGCCGCCGCGACCTAACCGCCGCGGCGCTGCTGCGATCGTTGTTGACGCTGCCGCTGCTCAGCCTGAAAATCATGGCGGCGATCCATTGGCAGGCGCTGCGGCTTTGGCTGAAGGGCGTGCGGCTGGTGCCACGCCCGCCTACCGCAACTGCGAAGATCGCCCGCAATGCCGGCTTGGCGGCCGGGGAATCCCACGATTATACTGCCGCGACCTTGCCCGCGGCGGCCGGCAGCAAGCCGGCGGCGCGGGAGAGCGTTGTGGTCCAGTGAAGGCGGAAGCAGGTCGACTGTGGGCGCTGAGCCTGGACACGGCTCAACATGCTTCGATGGATCTGCTCATGCCGGACTTGATCTCTGTTACCCCGGACAATGTGGACACGGTGCTGCAGGACCTGCCGCGGCTGGTTCGGATGGCGCTGGGTTTCGGCTCCAGGCTGCGGCGTGGCACTCTGGACGTGACCCTCCCCGATGGCCGCCGGGTTAGGCTGGGCGGCATGGAGCCGGGCCCGTCGGCAGCCATGAAACTCTACAATTTCGGCTTCGCCTCAAGGTTGCTGAATGGCGGCGACATCGGGATTGCCGAAGCTTATCTGCACGGCGAATGGGACACGCCGGACTTGACGCAGTTTCTCTATTTGTTCTGCGTCAACCACGACCTGATCCAGGCCATGCTCGGCGACAAGCCGCTGATGCGCTTTGTGCAGATGATCCGGCACTGGTTCAACCGCAATACCAAGCGCCAGGCGCGCCGCAACATCTACGCCCATTACGATATCGGCAACGCGTTTTACTCGGCGTGGCTCGATCCGAGCATGACCTATTCCTCGGCGCTGTTCGAGGAACACACCCACGATCTGACCGCCGCGCAAAACAACAAGTACCGCAGGCTGGCCGAAGCCATCGATCTGCAGCCCGGCCAGAGATTGCTGGAAATCGGCTGCGGATGGGGCGGGTTTGCAGAATTTGCCGCCAAATCCTGTGGCGCCCATGTGGTCGGGCTGACCATCAGCAAGGAGCAGCGCGATTTTGCCCAGGCGCGTATCCAGGCCGCCGGCCTCAGCGAAAAGGTCGAGATCCGGCTGCAGGATTATCGCGACGAGCGCGACCAGTACGACCGGATCGCCTCGATTGAAATGATCGAGGCGGTGGGCGAGCAGTTCTGGCCGAAATACTTTTCGCAGCTGCGCGACCGGCTGTTGCCCGGCGGCCTCGCCGGCATCCAGGCCATAACTATCCAGGACAGCCTGTTCCAGACCTATCGCCGCGAAGTCGACTTCATCCAGCGTTACGTTTTTCCGGGCGGCATGCTGCCCTCGCCGCAGGTGCTGAAATCGCTCGGCGAGCGGTTCGGCGTTCCCGTGATCCGCGAGCGCATTTTCGGGCAAGATTATGCCAAGACACTTGCCATCTGGCGCAGTAATTTCCGCGCAGCCTGGCCGAACCTGATGCCATCCGGCTTCGACGACCGGTTCCGGCGGCTGTGGGAATACTACCTGGCCTATTGCGAGGCCGGATTCCTTTCGGGCAATATTGACGTCCGCCAGGTGGTATTCGCGAAATCAAGCTAGCTTGCGCCGCACAAATCGGCGCGAAAGCCGCTTCCACTTTCCCCGATCGCGCTCTAGGGTCGATGCCAGATTTGGCACCCCTACTGGCAAGATTCCCCCGACATGAACCTCTACAATGACGTCGTCGAAGCGATCGGCAACACGCCACTCATCAAGCTGAAGCGCGCTTCGGAAACGACCGGCTGCGCCATTTTCGGCAAGGCAGAATTCATGAATCCCGGCCAGTCGGTGAAGGATCGCGCGGGCAAATGGATGATCCTCGAGGCCGAGAAGCGCGGTGATCTCCAGCCCGGCGGCCTCGTGGTGGCACCCACCGCGGGCAACACCGGCATCGGGCTTGCGGTGGTCGCCAGCGCGCGGGGGTACCGGACATTGATAGTCATCCCGGAAACCCAGAGCCGGGAAAAGAAGGACATGCTGCGGCTGTGCGGCGCCGAACTGCTCGAGGTACCGGCGCTGCCTTACGCCAATCCGAACAACTACCAGCATGTCGCCAAAAGACTGGCCGAGCAACTACGCAACAGCGAACCCAGCGGGGTGTTGTTCGCCGATCAGTGGAATAATCTCGACAACCCGAAGGCGCACTACGAATCGACCGGCCCGGAAATCTGGGACCAGACCGGCGGCAAGGTCGATGGATTCATCTGCGCAGTCGGATCGGGCGGAACGCTGGCGGGCACCGGCGTTTTCCTCAAGGAAAAAAACAGCGATATCGTGATTGGCTGCGCCGATCCCCATGGAGCCGCCATGTATGAGCTGTTCAAGCACGGCGAAGCCAAGGTGTCGCCGGGTGGATCCATCACGGAAGGCATCGGTCTTGGACACGTCACACCGATCATCAGGCAAGCCCGGGTCGACGAGGCCTATCTGATCCCGGACGAGGAAGCCGTGCCCGTGATCTACGACCTGCTCGAGCATGAAGGGCTCTGCCTCGGCGGATCCTCCGGCATCAACGTCGCCGGCGCGATCCGGCTGGCCAAACAGCTCGGGCCTGGCAAAACCATCGTCACCATCCTCTGCGATTCCGGCAACCGCTATCAGTCAAAACTTTTCAACCCGGAATTCATGCGTTCCAAGAACCTGCCGGTGCCGGCATGGCTGGAGAAGCGCAGCAAGATCGACGTGCCGTTCATAAAGGGCGAATAGCGAATGGCGAATAGCGAGTAGCGAAATCGCCGCCGCCAACTGCTCGCCATACGCCCTCTTCTCACCGCAGGATCTGGCTGAGAAACAGCTGGGTGCGGGCGTGCTGCGGGTGGGCGAAGAAATCGGCGGGCGTGTTCGCCTCGATGATCTGGCCGGCGTCCATGAACACGACGCGATCCGCCACTTCCTTGGCAAATCCCATTTCATGGGTGACCACCAGCATGGTCATGCCCTCATTGGCAAGATCGACCATGGTGTCGAGAACCTCCTTGACCATTTCGGGATCCAGCGACGAGGTCGGCTCGTCGAAAAGCATCACCTTCGGATTCATGGTCAGCGCGCGGGCGATGGCGACGCGCTGCTGCTGACCGCCCGACATCTGGCCGGGATATTTGTTGGCCTGCTGCGGAATCTTGACGCGTTCCAGATATTTCATCGCCGCCGCTTCGGCGTCCTTTTTCGGCATGTGCCGCACCCATATCGGCGCCAGCGTGCAGTTCTCCAGCACGGTCAGATGCGGAAACAGGTTGAAGCTCTGAAACACCATGCCGACTTCGCGGCGGACTTCGTCGATTCGCCGCAATTTCGGTCCGAGCTCGATGCCGTCGACGACGATGCGGCCTTCCTGGAATTCCTCGAGCGCGTTGATGCAGCGAATCAGCGTCGATTTGCCGGAACCAGAAGGACCGCAGATCACGATGCGCTCGCCTTTCGCCACCTCGAGGTTGATGTCGCGCAGCACGTGGAAATCGCCGAACCATTTGTTGAGGCCGGTAATGCCGACAATCGGATTTGCGGTCATGGCGATCCCGCCCAGCTGCGGCGATGTGGGTTCAGCCGGTATTCGACGAACAGCGAATAGCGCGACATTGCGAAGCAGAACAAGAAGTATATCAGCCCGGTGAAGGCAAACCCGGTAAATACCGTGGTCGGCGTGGCCCAGACCGGATCGGAGAACGAGGCCTGCAGCGAGCCCAAAAGGTCGAACAGCGCCACGATCGAGACCAGCGAGGTATCCTTGAACAAGGCGATGAAGCTGTTGACGAGCCCGGGAATGACATGGCGTAGCGCCTGCGGCATCACGACCAGGCCGGTGGTCTGCCACCACGACAGGCCTAGCGCATCCGCGGCCTCGCTTTGACCCCGTGGCACCGCCTGCAGGCCGCCGCGGATGACCTCGGCGGTATAGGCACCGGCGAACAGCGCGATGCCGATCAGGGCGCGAACCAACCCATCAATGGTGAAGCTCCCGGGCAGGAACAACGGCAGCATGTAGGTCGCAAAAAACAGCACGGTGATCAGCGGCACACCGCGCCAGAATTCGATGAATGCAATCGAGAAAATCCGGATCAGCGGAAAGCTCGAACGCCGGCCCAGCGCCAACGCAATGCCGACCGGCATCGAGGCCACGATGCCGGTGACCGCCACCACCAGCGTCACCAGCAGACCGCCCCACAGCCTGGTATCGACCACCGCCAATCCGCCGTCGCCGAGGCCCATCGCCGCGATCACGACGCCAATGCCGGCAAAGACCGCAAGGCCGCTCACGAGCATGCGCCAGCCGCTGCGCAGGCCGCCGCCGGCAACAAACAGCAGCCCCGGGACGATGACGGCGGTGGCTGCGAAGTCGGTCCATAGCGGGCGCGAAGTGGCCTGGATCTGATCGCGGAGCCAGAGCAGCGGCCAGATCAGCAGCGAGACTGCGCTCCCGAGCAGCAGCACCAGCCTGCCGAGCAACGTCAGCAGCGGTCCAATGACCGTGGCGGCGGCCCCGGCGCCGGTCAGCGCACGGCCGGCATCGTCGATGCTGCCGGCAAATCCCGACAGCAGCGCAGCCGTCCAGCTGACACCAAAACCGTTCAAGCCGCCGCCATGCAGCAGGAAGAACGCGACCACCGGAAACGCCAGGAAGAACAGGCCGGCGTTCGCGCCCTTCGCCGGAAGCCTGGGAATCAACAACGGCAGCAGCAACATTGCGGCGAGGATGAACGTCAGGTTGACCCGCCACCGCTCCGGCGCGGGGTAAAATCCATAGACGAACTGGCTGAATTTCGCCGCCACGAAAGGCCAGCAGGCGCCGACCGTGCGTCCGGCTGTCGCGGCCAGGCAGGCGTCGCGGTCGGTGCCGCGCCACACTGCATCGATCAGCAGGAATTTCACGGCCGGGACGATCGTGAACCAAAGCAGCAGCAGGCTCACCAGCGTGAGCAGGATGTTGGTCGGCGAATTGAACAGCCGCGCGCGCAAAAATCCGCCCAGGCCGGTGGTCCTCACCGGCGCGGCGCGCTCCGGAATCAGTTCCCGGCGAACGAACGCCGATGCAGCCAGATCGCCCATCAGCCGAGACTCCTGCCGATTCGCCACCCGTAAACATTCATGAGGGCACTGGTCACCAGCGAAATCGCGAGATAGACGCCCATGGTCATGGCGATGATTTCGATCGCCTGGCCGGTCTGGCTCAGCGTGGTGCCGGCGAATGCCGAGACCAGATCCGGATACCCGATCGCCACCGCCAGCGAAGAGTTCTTGGTGAGATTGAGATATTGATTGGTGAGCGGCGGCAGGATGACGCGCAACGCCTGCGGCACCACGATCAGTCGCAGGATCGAACCCCGCGGCAGCCCCAGCGAAGCGCCGGCTTCCATCTGCCCGCGGTCGACCGACTGGATTCCGGCCCGCACGATTTCCGCGATGAAGGCGCCGGTATAGGTCGATAGCGCCAGCGTCAGCGCCACGAATTCCGGGATGACGCGCGAGCCTCCGGCGAAGTTGAACCCCTCCAGTTCCGGCACTTCAAACCGGACCGGGGCGCCGAATGCCAGCGCGGCCAGCAGCGGCAGGCCAATCAGCAGGCCCAGCGCATATGGCCAGATGACGATCCGCCTGCCGCTCCGGAACAACTGACGGCGCGCATGGCGCCGCAGCAACCACGCGGCCATGATCGCCGCCAGCACGGCCAGCACAAAAGGCTCCAGTCCGGCATTGGCGATCGGTTTCGGAATCACCAGACCGCGGTTGCTGAGAAAAAAGCTGCCGAACAGCGCGAGGCTTTGCCGCGGACCAGGCAACGCGCTGAGCACCGCCAGATACCAGAACAGGATCTGGAACAGCAGCGGCAGGTTTCGCACCCCTTCGACATAGCCGCCAGCAATTCGCGACAACAGCCAGTTGGGCGACAGCCGTCCCAGCGCCACCACAAATCCGATCACGGTGGCAAAAAAGATGCCGACGATCGAGACCGCCAGCGTGTTGAGCAGGCCGACCAGAAATACCCGCGTGTAGGTATCGGATTCGGAATACGGGATCAGCGCCTGGCTGATGCCGAAGCCCGCCGTGTTCGACAGAAATCCGAAGCCGGATGTGATGTGCTGCGACTGCAGGTTGGCGCTGGCATTGGCCACGACCTCGTAGCCAATCCAGGCCAGAGCGGCGACGAACAGGAGCTGGAAGACCAATCCCGACCAGCCGGCACGGCCGCCCAGCGCGTGCCGCAATCTGGCAACCAGCCGCCGAGGCGGGGGTCGGGGCTCGGTCGTCATCGCCGCGGGCGCCCCGCCGCGATCAGCGAATCGGCGGCGCGTATTGGATCCCGCCCTTGTTCCAGAGCTGGTTGAGGCCGCGGGCAATGCCGAGTTTCGAGCCCGCGCCGACATTGCGATCGAACGATTCGCCGTAATTGCCGACCGCCCTCACGATCCGCGATACCCAGTCCTTGGTGAGGCCGAGCTGTTCGCCGAGATTGCCGTCGGCGCCGAACACCCGCCTGAGTTCCGGCTTGTCGGATTTCGCCATGTCGTCGACGTTCTTCTGGGTGATGCCGAGCTCCTCGGCGTCAACCATCGCAAACAGCACCCACTTCACCAGATCGAACCATTGATCGTCGCCATGGCGCACCATCGGACCGAGCGGCTCTTTCGAAATCACTTCCGGAAGCACGCTGTGGTCGGCCGGATTTGCCAGCTTCAGGCGCTCGGCATAGAGCTGCGAGACATCCGACGTGAACACGTCGCATCGTCCGGATTCGTAGGCCTTGATGGTTTCATCCGCGGTGCCGAAGGCGATCACCTCGTACTTCATGTTGTTGCCCTTGAAGTAGTCGGCGAGATTCTGCTCGGTCGTTGTGCCGGTCTGCACGCAAACCGAGGCGCTGTTCAGTTCCAGCGCCGAATTGACCTTGAGGGATTTTTTGACCAGGAAGCCCTGGCCGTCATAATAGGTCACCCCGGTAAAATTGGCGCCGAGCGAGGTGTCGCGGGAAAGCGTCCAGGTGGTATTGCGCGAGAGCACGTCGATCTCGCCGGACTGCAGTGCGGTGAAGCGATCCTTGGCCGACAAGGGCACGAACCTGACCTTGGTTGGATCATTGAAGATGGCGGCTGCAACCGCGCGGCAGATATCGACGTCGAGGCCGGTCCAATTACCCTTGTCGTCCGGCGACGAAAAGCCCGGCAGACCCTGGCTGACGCCGCAGGACAGCATGCCGCGCTCGGTCACCGTCTTGAGCGTCTGCGCGGCGGCGCCCCGGATCGGAAGACCGAAGGCAAGGGCAAGGATAACAACCAGCGATACGCGTTTCATGGCAAAGCCTTTCAAGGGTCTTCTGGAATGTTGGCTTATCATCGCCCGCGCCGATGGGCCAACCGATGATCCAACGGCCAGCGCTCGCAGGCCATTGGACGCTCAGACGCGTCAGGTGATGGATCGCCGGTCGCGGCAGGCCCCTCAACGTGCCACGACTGAATAGCTGTCACCCATCACAGAACGGCCGGTGAGCCGGGTCAAGGGGTTGACGACCCTCTTCGGTTTCCTGTTATTAAACGACCCAGCCCGAACCGGCCGCCCGGTTGGCGTGCCCGCAGCGCGGCGGCTGCGGCAATCGGTGTTCTTGGTGGCGGCGGACAGATGAATTCTACAGATGACGACCGATTGGGCCCGCAGCAAGCCGAAACCAGGTTGGTGACGGCGGGGCGCGACACCACGGCCCAGAAAGGATTCGTCAATCCCCCGGTGGTCCACGGTTCCACCGTGCTCTATCCGACCGCGGAGGATCTCCACGCCCATCGCGGCGAATTCCAGTATGGCCGGATGGGAACACCGACCACCAAGGCGCTGCAGGATGCGCTGATGGCGCTGGAGGGGCCGCACTGCGCCGGCGTCGGCGTGGTGCCCTCCGGCCTCTCGGCCATCACCACGGCCCTGCTCGCGGTGCTGAAAGCCGGCGATCATCTTCTGGTCTGCGACAATGCCTACCGGCCGACACGAAATTTCTGCAACGGCCTCTTGGCCCGCTATGGCGTCGAAACAAGCTATTTCGATCCCCTGATCGGCGCCGGCATCGCCGATCTGTTCAGGCCGAACACCAGGGCGGTGATGGTCGAAGCGCCTGGCTCGCAATCCCTGGAGATGCCGGACGTTCCAGCCATCGCTGGCGTTGCACACCAGCGCGGCGCGCTGGTGATCGACGACAATACTTGGGCGACCCCGCTGTTTCGCCGCGCGCTGGATCAGGGCGTCGATATCAGCATCCAGGCCGCGACCAAATATATCGGCGGCCATTCCGACATCATGTTCGGCACTATTTCGGCCAATGCGACGGCGTGGCCGATGCTGACCGAAACGATCCGGCTGCTCGGCGTCTGCGCCGGGCCGGACGACGTGTTTCTGGCGCTGCGCGGCTTGCGCACGCTCGCCGTGCGGCTCAAGCAGCATCAGCAATCGGCCCTCGAGATGGCGCACTGGCTGACGAGCCGGCCCGAGGTTGTCAGAGTGCTTTATCCGGCGCTGGAGAGCGATCCCGGCCACGCGATCTGGAAACGCGATTTTACCGGCGCCTCCGGCCTGTTCAGCATCGTCCTGAGGCCGGCGTCGCAAAAGGTCGTCGATGCCCTGCTCGACGCCGTCAAGCTGTTTGGCATGGGCTTTTCGTGGGGCGGGTTCGAGAGCCTGGTGATTCCGTTCGACTGCGCCGGTTATCGCACGGCCACCCAATGGGCGCCGGGCGGGCCGACGTTGCGCCTCCATATCGGCCTCGAGAACGTTGCGGATCTCAAGGCCGATCTCGAGCGGGGATTTGCGGCCTTCAACGCCGCCTAGCCAAAGCGCTGCCCGGGCCTATTTGGTCGCTTTTTCCACGGCCTTGTCGGCGCCGACCGTCGGGTCTCGACGCAGAAATCATGCATCTTCTTGTCGTTCGCTGCCCTCTACGAATGAATTCCTGCAGCGCGGTCTGGTCGGACATCGATCTCTGCAGGATCGAGCAGATCACTCCGCTATAGCTATAAAAGCGATGCCGACAAGACCAGCGTGGTTTCCGACTAGACGCCGATCCGGCAGGATCGCCGCCGATTTGCGCGGATAACAACAAGCGGAAGCCGCGAGACCTCCGGCTGTTTGTTGCCTCCAAGGCGGTGGTTTGCGGCCCGCGGCATCGGCAACCACGATCGGACGCGGCGCCGAGGCCGCACTTTTCGCCGCCGGCGCGCCAATAAAACATTGATCCGCGGTCATTTGCCGATAGCCTGATCATTCGGAACAAGTCAGGAAGCGGAAAGCCGATGGGAAGCCTGGTCCTGCTCGACCTGATGGGTGGCGTGGCGCTGCTGTTGTGGGGCCTGCATATGCTCCAGAGCGGAATCCTGCGCGCGTTCGGCCCCGATCTGCGCAGGCTCTTGGCCGGAGCGCTGCGCAACCGCTTCGTCGCCTTTGCGGCCGGCATCGGGCTGACCGCGCTGTTGCAGAGCAGTACCGCGACCGCCCTGATAACCAGTTCGTTCGCCGCCGAGGGCCTGGTCAGCCTGATCCCGGCACTGGCGATCATGCTCGGCGCCAATGTCGGCACCACGCTGATCGTGCAAATCCTGTCGTTCAACATTTCCGCGGTGGCGCCGATCCTGTTCATCATCGGCCTGGTCGCCTTCCGCAGCGGCGCGGGCTCCCGCATCAAGGATATCGGCCGGGTCTCGATCGGGCTCGGCCTGATGCTGCTGGCGCTGCATATCCTGCTCGACACTCTGTCACCGGCGGAGAACGCGCCCGGGGTGCGCGTCTTCATGAGCGCCGTCACCGGCGATCCCGTGCTCTGTATCCTGATCGGCGCTCTCGTCACCTGGGCGGTGCATTCCAGCGTCGCCAGCGTGCTGCTGATCATGTCGCTGGCGTTCGCGCAATTCATCTCGCCCTACGCCGCGCTGGCGCTGGTGCTTGGCGCCAATCTCGGCAGCGCGATCAACCCGGTGTTCGAGGGCGCGCGCCGCGACAATCCGGCAAGCTACCGCCTGCCGCTCGGCAATCTGGTCAACCGGCTGGTCGGCGTGCTGCTGGTCGCGCCGTGGCTTGGTCCGATCGCCCGGATATTGCAGGCTTGGCAACCCGATATGGCGAAGCTGACGGCCGAATTTCACGTCGCCTTCAACCTGGCGACGGCCATCATCTTCATCGGCCTGCTCGACGGCATGGCGCGGCTGCTGAAAAGGCTGCTGCCCGACCGTGTCCGGGAATCCGATCCCGCGAGGCCACGCTATCTCGACGACGGCGCGCTCGAAACCCCATCGCTGGCGCTGGCCGACGCCGCGCGCGAAACCCTGCATATGGGCGACCTCGTCGAGGTGATGCTGCGCAAGGTGATGACCGCGATCATGACCAACGACCGCACCCTGGTCGACCAGGTCTCCCGCATGGACAACAGCGTCGACAGCCTCGACGAGGCGATCAAGCTCTATGTGACCAGGCTGACGCGCGGCAGCCTCGACGAGCGCGAGGGGCACCGGGCGATGGAGATCATTTCCTTCACCATCAACCTGGAGCACATCGGCGATATCATCGACAAGAATCTGAGCGAACTCGCGACCAAGAAGATCAAGCGCAGGTTCCAGTTTTCGCCCGAGGGCGCCGAGGAACTGGCGGCGTTTCACAAGCGAACCACCGACTCCCTTCGGATCGCGTTCGGTGTCTTCATGTCGGGCGATGTCAATGAGGCGCGCAAACTGCTGGCGGAAAAGGCGCTGCTGCGCAATGCGGAGCTCGCCGCCACCGAGCGGCATCTCGACCGGCTGCGCGAAGGCCGTCCCGAAAGCATCGAGACCACCTCGCTGCATCTCGACGTGCTGCGCGACCTCAGGCGCATTCACTCGCATATCTGCTCGGTCGCCTATCCGGTGCTCGACGCCGCTGGCGAACTGCCCGCGCGGCGCCATGCCGAGAGCGCGGCGGCGACGCTGTCGGCGCCGGCCGCGGGGCGTTAGCGGTCCAGCGTCTCCGATCCGCTGGCGCCATTTTTCAGGATCAGCATGATATTGCGGGCATAGATGATAGTGGGCAGCGCCTGCCCGATGATGATCACCGGCTCGCGCCTGGCGATGCCGTAGATCAGCGTCATCAATCCGCCGCCGATCGAGAGAAACCAGAACGCCATCGGCACCACGCTTCGTCCGGCGCGTTCGCTCGAAATCCACTGCACCAGGAAGCGCGCCCCGAACAGCAGTTGCGCGGCAAGGCCGAAAGCCAGCCAGAAATCGAACTTGGCGACGAAGACGTCATTGAGATAATTGCCGAGCTGCTGCCCCCACTGGATCAGCATGATGGCACCTCGGTCGCCTCGGGCGTCGGCTTCTTGCGGCGGATCAGCCACCACACCCCGGCGAGATCCATGATCCCGATTCCGAGCCGGTCGAAGAAGCCGTAATTCGACACGCCGGAACGCCGCGGCCGGTCGACCACGTCGACATAGGCGATCTCGTAGCCCTCGCGCCGCACCAGCGCCGGCAGAAAGCGATGCAGCCCGTCGAAATAGGGCAGCATCAAAAACACCTCGCGCCGGAACGCCTTCAGCCCGCAGCCGGTGTCGCGGGTGCCGTCGCGCAGGATGGCATTGCGCACGCCGTTGGCGATACGCGATTGCAATTTCTTGAAGCCGGTGTCCTTGCGTCCGACGCGCTGGCCGGCGGCAAGGCCGACGCGGTCATGGCCGGCTTCAATCGCCGCGATCAGGTCCGGCAGGAACGCCGGATTGTTCTGGCCATCGCCGTCGAGCGTCGCCACGATGGCGCCGCGCGCCGCGCGCACCCCGCTGCGCACCGCCGCCGACTGGCCTGCCGAGATGGCATGGCGGATCTGGCGCAGATTTGCACGCGCCTGCATGATCGCCGCCAGCCGCTCGCCGGTCGCGTCGGTCGAGCCGTCATTGACGAAGATGATCTCATAGGGCCAGCGGCCGTCGAGGGCCGCGGCGATTTCCGCGATCAGCGGCGCCACGTTCTCGGCTTCGTTGCGCACGGGAACCACGATGGAAACGGCCACCGCTGCTGGTTCGGAAAAAGACAAATCGACACTCGTTGTCTGTTGGCCTGCAGCCGGGTTCACCGCGGCCGGCGGTTGCGGCGTCCGCTTCTTATGGGGCTGTCGCCTCGCGGGCAACCCTTTTGAGATGGCCGAGCGGGTGTCCGGCAACCGGGACAATGGCGCCATCGCGCGCGATGGCGAAGCCGAGCCCGCGCGCGGCAAACCAATAGCGTACCAGCATCGCGCCGACCACCCCGATCAGCGCCCCCGCAACCACGTCGCTGGGGTGATGGGCCAGCAGCAACAGGCGGCTGCCGGCGATCAGCACGGCATAAGTCATCATCGCGCTGCGCGCCCGCGGCCACGGCGCCGATACCGCAAAAGCCAGCGCAAACGCGGTGATGGCATGGGCCGAGGGAAAGCTGGCATAGGCGTTGGTGGAGGCGAACGGCGAAAAATTGAAGGCATTGGCCGCCCCGCCGACAAACGGCCGGCCGCGGCCGACGATCCACTTGATGACCTCGCCGGCTAGAACCGGCACCAGCACGGCAAAGAACATGAATTGCAAGCGTGTTCCCACTCCCAGCAGTCGGGATCGTCGCGCTCCATGCAAAGCCGGCGCCAGCAGCGTAATCGCAAGCCACATCACGGCCAGCGACCACAAGACGTTGGCGGCCTTCCCAAAGTCGGTCAGGATGCCGACCGGCCAAAGCCCGGCCGTGCCTCGCGCTGGCATCAGCCCGATCTCGGCGACATCGACCGCGACCATCAGACCGATGACCGCCGCCCCCAACGCCACCGTCAACAGCCCCGCCTGGCGAGCCAGCCGGCGCGCCGCCTCGTCACGCCACGGCTGCGATGGCGCGCGCACCAGTTGCATCGCCGAACGCCGCGCCAGGGCAGACAATTCGGAGAAATAATTCGATGGCTTTCCGACGCCTTCCCGGGCGGACATCTATTCGGTGCCCTCGGAACGGAAGATGGCGATGGAAATCGCCTTGCCCTGCGAGATGTTATAGCCGTCGATGCGGGCGGCGACGTCATAGCGCAGGCCGATCGCCTCGGCTCGCTGGGCGAAGCCGCGCTCCGAGCGCGCCTCCACCAGCGCGAACCTGCAACTGCCCTGCCGGAGAAAATCGGCCGCACCCGATCCGTCGGTCAGCACCGTCGAGGTGCCGGTCATGAACACGAGACTCGGCTCGTGAAAGCCGGCGGCGGCGGCCTTCGGTCCGACGCAGACCACGTTGCGCAACGCGCGCGCGATCTCGGCGCTTGGAAACAATGGCGTCAGCGCCGGCACGACGACGCCATAAAACGCCATCGCCAGAAACATCGCGGCCGCCACAGCATTCAGCAGCGAGCGCTCGGCGCGGTTGTCGTCATAAAGCCACCACGCGAACAGGCCGAAGATCAGCGCCGCCGCCACGAACGGCCATGCCAGGAACACCGGCTGGCGCGTCAGGGTGACTGCGCCGACGACTGCAATGACCGACGTCAGCGCCGGTATCACGAACCACCAGGCCGCGCCGCGCCTCAACCAGGACCGCGACAGCACGCGGCGCTCCAGCGCGCCGACCGTCAGGATGGCGATTGCCGGATAGAGCGGCAGCACGTAATGCGGCAGCTTGGTCATCACCAGTTCGAACACGATCCAGGACGGAACCAGCCAGGCCAGCAGGAACTGGGCGCCCGGCTCCCGCCTCGCCCGCCACACCGCCGGCGCCGCCATCGCCGCCAGCGGCGCTCCGGGCCAGAACGTCACCCAGAACAGCAGCAGATAGCTGCCGGGCGGCGCGCCGTGGGATTCCTGGGCGGCCAGCTTGCTCAGCATGTCGCCGCCGATCGAATCCGCAAAAAAGGCGTCGCCGGCGCGCCAGAAGATCGCGATGAACCAGGGCAGCACCAGAACCAGGAGCCACATCAGGCCCCATACCGGCCGCAGCCGCCAGATCCAGCTCGCCGACCGGTCGAGGACCGCCAGCGTGCCGATGGTCAGCGCCACGAACATCAGGATCAACGGCCCCTTGAGCAGCACGCCGCCGGCCATCGCGGTCCAGAAGATCAGCGGCCACGTCCAGGGCGGATGGGCGGAATCCTCGCCGCGCTGCCAGGACAAATAGACTCGCGCCAGTGCACCCATCGCCGCGACCACGGTCAGGAGCAACATGGCATCGGTCTTGGCGAGCCGCGCTTCGGCACCGAGCAGCACCGAACTGCACAGGATCAGGCCTGCGAAAATGGCGCCGCGCCGGGTTACGAACGCCAGCGCGGTCCAATAGGTCAGCAGCACCGCGCCGATGGCGCCGATCAGCGATGGAACGCGGTACAGCCAGATCCGCACCTGGGCGTGCGGCAGGCCCAGCGCCGAAGCGGTTTCCACGGCGGCGGCCTGCAGCCAGTAGATTCCGACCGGCTTCTTGTAGCGGACCTCGTCCTGGAAACGGATGTCGACCAAATCGCCGGTTTCGACCATTTGCTTGGTCGCCTGGGCAAACCGGGCCTCGTCGCGATCGATCGGCGGAATGTTGAAGAATCCCGGCAGGAACAGGATCAGTCCGCACAGGGTCAGAAAAGCGATGGCGCGGGCGTGGCTGCCGGTGACAAAATCGATCAGGCCGATCAGCCGGCTGCCCGGATTTACCCGGTTCTTCGGCTCACGCGGCTCTCCAAATCGGGGACGGGCATAGGTCTCGGCCATGGGTCCCGCATACGCCGAAACCACCATTCCGACAACCGGTTAGCGCGGCGCTACTGAATTCTGACCACGACTGTGTCTGCGGCGCCCGTGGCGTCGATGACGGTCAGGCGGACAAAGCCCGGACCGGGCGGATCGACCAGGCGCTGGCGCCGGCTGTCGATTTCGCCCGCCGCCACCCCGTTCACCAGCATGGTCATGGGCAGCACGCCGCCCGCGACCTTGACCGGCATCGCGGAGAAGGCCGCCCCGTCGGCGCCGGAAGCGTCGATCCGGGAGCCGTTGAGGGGATACTGGATGTGCGGCGCCGCTTCGCCGCCGCTACCGACCAGCTCCCCCAGGGGGCGAAATCGCCGCAACGGCAGCGGAAGTCCGGCATTGCCAGCGATCAGCACGCCTCTTGGCGGCCTCGGCAACGGCTGGGACAGTTTTCCGCTGCGGGCGAAGGCGTCGAACAGGACGGGCGCCGCGGCGGTTCGGCCGACCAGATCCGGCACCGGGGCGCCGTCAGGCCGTCCGACCCAAACCCCGACGGTCATCCGCCCGTCGAAGCCGACCGCCCAGGCATCCCGATAGCCGTAGCTGGTGCCGGTCTTGAACGCGATCCGGTTGTGCGGGGCGTTTTCCGGTGGCGGCGTCCCCATCAGGACGTTGCCAACCTGCCAGGCCGCGACCGGATCCATCAGCCGCAGGCCATCGCGCGGCTCTCCGGCGCTGACGATCTCGCGCAGCGGCCGGGTGCTGCCCTGCCGCGCCAATCCGCAGTAGAGCTGCACCAGGTCCTGCAGCGTGATGCCGACGCCGCCTAATCCCATCGCCAGGCCCGGCACCTCGTCTTTCGGCAGCACCAGACTGGCGCCGGCCTGCTTCAACCGTGACGACAGCCGGCTTGCGCCGACCCGGTCGAGCAGCGCAATGGCCGGCACATTGAGCGACAATTGCAGGGCCCGGCGCACCGGCACCGTGCCCTGGAACGTCATGTCGAAATCCTGCGGCGCATAATTGCCGAACCGGATCGGACGATCGTCGATCAGGCTTTCCGGATGAACAAAACCGTCTTCGAACGCCAGGCCATAGATGAACGGTTTTAAGGTCGATCCGGGCGAGCGCACGGCGCGGCTCATGTCGACCTGCCCGGCCCGCCGCTCGTCGAAATAGTCCGGCGAGCCGACCCGCGCCAGCACATCGCCGCTGGCATTGTCGACTGCGACGATGGCCATCGAAATATCAGGACCGAGCGCCACCGCGCGGTCGCGCGCCAGGGCTTCGAGCTGCTTCTGCAGCGCCGAATCCAGCGTGAGCGTGATGACGGAGGCATCCTTCATGGTGGCAAAGGCGCGATCGGCGGAATGCGGCGCGAGGATCGGGAACGGCTTGCGCAGCCGCGGCACCGGCACGGCCTTGGCCTGCAGCGCGTCTTCCTCGCTCACCCGGCCGTCCTCGACCATACGGTCGAGCACCCGGTCCCGCGCGATCCGCGCGACATCGGGATGGCGATCCAGCCTTCGGGTTTCCGGCGATTGCGGCAACGCTACCAGCAGCGCCGCTTCGGCCAGCGACAGCCGCTTCGGCTCCTTGCCGAAATAGCCGATCGAGGCGGCGCGAATGCCTTCTAGATTGCCGCCATAGGGCGCCAGCGCCAGATAGAGATCGAGGATCTGGTCCTTGCTCAGCTGCCGCTCGAGCTCGATGGCGCGGACCATCTGGCGCAGCTTGGCATAAACCGAGCGTTCCCGCCGCGGCTCCATCAGCCGGGCAAGCTGCATGGTAATGGTCGAGCCGCCGGACACGATGTGGCCGCGCGAGAGGAGTTGCAGCGCGGCGCGGCCCAATGCCAGCGGATCGACCCCGTGATGGGCGCGAAAGCGGCGATCTTCATAACCGAACAGCAGCTTTAGATAGATCGGATCGACGCCGGTCCTGGCATCGACCGGCAGCCGCCAGCGGCCGTCGGCCATGGCATAGGCGCGCAGCAATTTGCCGTTGCGGTCGACGATGGTGGTGGAGACCTGGTGCGCCTGCGCCAACGGCAAAGGGCCCAGCGACACGACCCAGGCCGCAAAGCCCCCCAGCAAAATCAGGACCGCGGCGGCGCACGCCAGCGCCGCCAGCCTGATCCGCCGCCGGCGTCGAACCGTCGGGGCGATGGTTATGGACGTGCTCATTTCGCCGCGCGCACCTCGACCGCGCCGGTGCCGGTGCGGCCATAACGCGAGGGATTGTACATGTCCTCGACATAGGCCTGCGGCAGCACATATTTGCCGGGCGATACAGCGCGCACCACATAGGCGACGGTAAAGACGGCCTTGGAATCCGCGGCTCGATCGATCGCGGCGGTGAAGCGATCGTCGCGGAATTCGGTATTTTCCGGCTCCTCGCCGTCCTCGATCCAGTCCAGCGTGCCGCTGTCGCCAGACGAGACCAGATGCGGATTGTCGATCTCGAGGCCGGCCGGCAGATAGTCCGACACCATGATGTGACCGAATTCCGGCTTGGCCTCGGTGATCTTCAAGACCACCGCGAAGCGATCATTCTGCCTGGCCTTGGACACATCGGCCGGCTTGCCGTCGAGGGTGAAATAATTGCGCTCGATCTTGAAGCCATTGGCAGCCGCCGGCTCCGGCGTGACCGGCGCGCCGCTGACCGAGACCACCGCCTGCACCGCGGCCTCGCCGGTGTTGGTGATCTTGACCGGCTTGTCCGCTATCTCGCCGGCCTTGTAGCTGCGATAGAGCGCCGTCTTGACCGGCGCGCCGTCGACATCGAGGGTCAGGGTTTCCTTGGCGAGCGCGCGCGACGCCAGCACCAACCAGGCATCTTCCTGGGTCGAGGTGTAGGGCGAAAGACCCCGCGCCGCTTCGACCCGCTCGACGGCCTCGGTCAGCGTTGCCTTCGGCGCATTGCCTTCGCTGCCGAGCGAAACCAGGGCTGCGGCATCGCGCAGGGCCGAACCGTAATCGACCCGGCCGAATTCCAGCACCGGTTTTGGGTTGAGACTTTCCAGGGCCGCGGCATAGACCCGCTCAGCCCTGCCGCGGTCGCCGACCAGCGCCAGCGCCGCCGCCAGCTGCGACTTGGCGATCGAGGTCGAAAGATTGTCGAGTTTCGTATCGGCAAGGTAACGCAGGTCGCCGATGGGCGCGGTGCCGTTGCGGGCCAGCACGTAGAGTCCGTAAGCAAGGTCGCGGCCGCCGTCCTTTTCGGGCTCGTTGGCGTTGACCACGGAATTGCGGATGCGATCCAGCGCGCTTCTGAAAGACACGTCCGGCACCACGAATCCCTTTTCGCGGGCCCGGGTCAGGAAGTCCGTGACATAGGCGTCGAGCCAGGCATCGTCGCCGCCGGCAGACCACAGGCCGAACGACCCGTTGGAGCCTTGCCGCGCCAGCAGCCGGTCGATCGCATCCCTGATGCGCTGGTCCACCGCGGTATCCATCGCCAGATGGGCGCCGGCCGCCAGGTCATTGACATAAAGCAGCGGCATCGCCCGGCTGGTAAGTTGCTCCGAGCAGCCAAAGGGATAGCGGTCCAGCGCCTTGAGGATGGTCGCGGCATCGAGCGCGGTGGACAGGCTGACCGACAGCGAGACGCTGCCGGTGCCGGGTACCAGGTCTGAAAACATGTCGGCGGTCAGGGTCAGGCTCTCGCCCTTCGCCAAGGTGCGGATCGAGCGGCGGGCCAGAATCTGGGTCGCCGGCTTGACGTCGAGCGCGTAATGCCGCGCCAAGCTCAACCCGTTCGGTCCCTTGATGTCGACATCGAGCTGCGCGGTGCCGGCGCCGCTGATGGCATCGAGCGCCAGCGCCATCGAGCTGCGCTGGCTGGCTGCGAGTTTCATCGTGGTCGAGGGATTGCCGGTGACCTTCACTGGCCCCGAGGTTTTGACGCTGATGGCGTAGTCGCCCGGCGCGCCCTCGACATTGTCGAGATCGAAATTGACGGTGCCGTGGTCGCCACCAAGCAGGAAACGCGGCAGCGTCGCCGTCAGCACCACGGGATCGCGCACCGTGACATCAGCCGTGGCGCGGCCGAGTTTTGTGGCGGTCCAGGCCACCGCCATCACCCGCGCCGTGCCGGCGAATTCCGGAATGTCGAAACTGATTTCGGCGCTGCCGTCGGCACCGACCGTGACAATGCCGGAATACAGCGCCAGCGGTTTTTGGGTCGGCGGACTGCCCTGCAGTTCGGCGCCGGCGGCATCGCCGCCGGTCCTGATCTGGCCGCGGGTGCCCTGCATGCCGTCGATCAATTGCCCGTAGAGATCGCGGATTTCGGAAGTGAGGCGGCGCTGGCCGAGATAATAATCGTCCGGCGCCGGCGGCTTGTAGTTGGTCAGATTGAGAATCCCGACATCGACCGCGGCAACCACGACCTTGGCATCCTCGCCGGGACTGAGGCCGCCGAGTTTCACGGGGATCTTCAGCCTGCTGCCGGGGCGCACCAGAGGCGGCGGCGAGAGGGCGACCTGCAGCGTACGGGTGGTCTTGTCGATGCCGAACCATTTCAGGCCGATGGCCCTGCCCGGCATCCGCTGGGCGGCGGCGTCGAGCGGGCGGCGCAGCGTCGCCACCACATAGGCGCCGGTGCCCCAGTCCTTGCCGACGGGAATTTTGACCTGCGCGGTGCCTTCCTTGATGTCGGTGGTCTGTGTGGTCAGGAGCCGGTCGCCGAGCACGTTGATGGTGAGCTTGCCGGCCGAGCGCGCGTTGACCGACACCACCATGGTGTCGCCGGACTGGTATTGCGGCTTGTCGATCGAGGTTTCCAGGAGATCGGGAGTGTCGGCGCTGCCGTCGGAATACCAGCCGACATCGAACTGCACCGAGGTCAGCGGCCCGTCGGCGTCGCTCGACTTGACGTCGAGGCGATAGCGGCCGGGCTGTGGCGACAGCGTCAGCCGTGACGGCTTGTCTGCGGCGACGTTGATCTCGCCGTCGACAACCCTTGTGGTCGACTTGACCGGTTCGAAATCCCAGGACGAATTCTGCCGATACCACTGGTAGCGGGATTCCATCTTCAGCAATTCATAGCGCAGGCCGTCGCGCGAAAGCTGCTTGCCGTCGGGGGCGACGAACACGACGTCGAAACCGGCGTTGTCGCCCTCGGCGACATTCTTGTCGCCGAACAGCGGCTTGACGCCGATCATCGCCGATGCCGGGGCGACCGGCAGTATCAGCTTGCGCTCGACCGCACGGCCGCCGGTTTCCGCCATCCGGATGAAGATCTGGGCTTCCTGCGGCCGCGTCGAGGATGGCGGCTTGGCCAGGCTGACCGGGAAGCTCGCCGAGCCATTGGCGTCGGCCTCGGGCAGGTTTTCGATCGGGGTGCGTTCGTTGCTGGTGGTCTCCTCGTCGGCGACGCCGAACTGGTAGCCGGCAAAACCCGGCCGTTCTGCCGCCGGCGCGACCAGGAGGTCGCCTTCCAGCTGCAGCCCCGAGGCCGGCGCGCCATACAGGAAATGGCCGTCGACCTTCAGTTCCACAGGAGCATCAGCTTTGATCTGCTTGTCCTTGGTTGATATGTCGAAATCGAGCCGCTCGGGGATGTAATCCTCGACCATGAAAGTGGTCTCGCCGATCGCCGAGGCCTTCGGATCGGTGAACGCCCTAACCCGCCAGGTGCCGGCCGGAACCGCGGAGTTGAGCGGCACCGCCAGACTGCGGCCGCCGGCGCCCTGGTCCGGCAGCATGGCGCGGCGGAATTCGACGCCGTCGGGGCGCTCGACCACCAGGGTCAGCGGGCCGCCGGTGACGGCATTGCCCTGGCCGTCGCGCAGCAGTGCTGTGAGATAGACGGTCTCGTTGGAGCGATAGACGCCGCGTTCGGCATAGACGAAGGCGTCGGCGCCGGTCGGCACCGCGCGGCCGGAAACGCCGCGATCCGACAGGTCGAAGGCATCGGTTTTCAGGCTGAGAAAGGCGTAGTCGGCCTTGTCGCTGGTCACTGTGAGCATCGCCGGCGAAAGACCCCCCTCGCCGCGCGCCAGCCCCGCCTCGAACAGCACGTGGCCGGATTCATCGGCCTTGCGGATGGCCAGGATCTCGTTGTTGCGCGCGATCAGCCGCACCTCGGCCCTGGCGACCGCCTCCGTCGAGGCCAGCGAATTGACGAAGACGTGGATGCCGTCATTGCCGGAAAACGCCGCAATGCCGAGATCGGAGACGATGAACCACTGCGTCGCGAGCGAATTGTCGTCGTCGCTGCCCGGGCCCTTGGCCTCTGCCGTCATCACATAGACGCCGGGCTGCAATTCGCCGAGCGCCTGGTCGACCGGGAACGCCGTGGTGACGTCCTGATTGAGCGTGGTGGCGGTGGCGAGCTCTCCCGACCAGACCTTGACGCCGCGCTCGCCGCCGAGTTCGGCGAGCTGGTACTTGCTCACCGCCTGCTGGAAATCATTGCCGATCACGGTGTTGATGAGGTTGCGGTCGCCGATCCGGAACACGTTGACGGTCACCGCCGGGGTGTTGACGCTGACCAGCGGAATGCCGCGCTGGCCGCTGCGCGGCAGCACATAGGCCCGTCCGGTGAAACGCACGAACGGCTTGCGGTCGCGGACATAGATGTTGAACTCCGCGGATTTCGGCAAAGTCTCCTTCACCGTCGACGGCAGCCCGGCGCGCAAATTTATGTTGTAGCGCTCGCCATGCTTGAGACCGTCCACGCAGAGCTGCTTGTCTTCCGCCGACAGCGCCGGCTTGTCGCTGCCCGCCAGCGCCACGAAGGGCGCGAAATCGGTGCGTTTGGCGAGTTCCTCGGAAAACTGGAAACATGCGCGGGGTGACGCGGAATCAGAATCGACGGTATAGTCGAGCAGCCGGAACCCGTGCTCGTCGCGCATTTTCTCGTAACTGCCGCGCACCTCGGCGACCTCGCGCAGGTCGAGCGACAGCCGCAGCGCATCGAGCGCCGGCCGCCACAGCTTGCGTTCCGACAGCGCTCGGCCGAGCACCGCGAGCGCATCGGCCTCCTCCCCGGCATTGCCGGCGCGCTGATAGGCAAGATAGGCCGCGGTCGAGGCGCGCTCCAGCAGGAAGGTCTCCTCGCTGCCGTTGGCGGGGCGGATCTGGAAAATGGTGCGGCCCAGCCGCAGCCAGTTGGCGCTGTCATCCGGCGCGGTGGCGGCGATCTGTCCCAGGATCTGCAGGCCCGAGCGGAAATCGCTGCGCCTGAAGGCGGCGTCGGCATCGGTCCGCAGGCTTGCCCCGGATTTGGCGACCGGCCCGGCCTCGCTCTTGATCTGGGCCTCCAGCTTGATCGCGGAATCCGCGAGATCGTCGCGTTTGAAGGCTTTTTCCGCCGCCTGCGCCGTGACCGTAGCCAGGCCGAACGCCAGCGTGGCGCAAAGGACCGTGGCGCGAACCAGACCGATCATGAGGGAGCTCCCGGGGGCGCGGACATCAGCCGCTTGTTGAACAGAAAGGCGCGAAAAGGTGACGGACTCGTGGCCAAGCCAGGGGTTTACGAAAAAGTCGCATGCGACATGGCCGGGGCAAGTCCCAGAGGGGGCAGCGCCTTGGGGTGAGCCGCGGGCGCAGCTTTGCGGTGAAGGCGGACCGAAAGCAACGGTCCGCCGCCCTGCTTGGTCGCCTCACCTGCAAAATTGGTTCGGAACGGGCTTGGCTAGCAGGCGGATTTTTCATATTGGCAATGTTATGAAGCCCCCGACGGTCCCATAGCTCAACTGGATAGAGTAACGGATTTCTACTCCGTGGGTTGCAGGTTCGAATCCTGCTGGGATCGCCAGCACTTAGACCGGTAAAAATGAGGGTTTCGGTTGGTTTTGGGCTTGGTTCTATCTGCTGTTTCCGTATTGCAAGGCCGGCGCGGTGCTCGCTCCCGACTAAATATCGAAAACAACCCCATGCACAGTAGCCGGCGGATTGAAGCCGCCGTACGAACTGCCCTCATCCGGTGCCGCAAGATCGAGATCGATTTTGGCCACAGGATCAAGTTTAGCCGCCATTATGATCTAAAGCCGCGGGACGATGATGCCCTGTGAAGGGCGAGCCGCACTACGTCTTTGCCTCGATCATTTATTCAGACGAAAATTCAGGGCAAATCCCTTTCATCAAACCTGGCCATCATGGGGTCGAGACCGCGAGTATCGTCGGATATGCGGCCAGCCGGGGCTTGATACCAGAGACCTCGCTCAGGTGCGGCGCGTCAATTTAGCTGCGCGCCGTCCTGTCCCAGGGAACACTTCGCCCGCTGACTGGTTTTCTCCTGAACCTCAGGGATTGGAACATGAACTCAAGGAAATTGGCGATAGTTCTCGTTGCCTTCATGGCTGGCGCCAGCCTGCCCGCCCTTGCTGCGGGCGGCGGAGGCGGCGGTGGTGCAGGCGGAGCCGGCGGCGGCAGCGGCGCTGCAGGAGCGAATTCAGGAAGCGGCAACAACGGAAGCGGTTCTACGGCGGCCACGTCCACGGACGGTTCATCCTCCTACGGGCCGACATCCACCCCGCCAGCCGGCGCGAGCAGCGGCAACGCGAACAAACAGCCGGCAGCCTCACCGACCAACGCCAGTGCCACGGCCAAAGCGGTCACCGGCGATAAGACCGCGCCTGCGAGCGTGGCCCCGGGCGCGGTGAGCGCGCCCGGGGTTGGCGTGGGTCACGCCGCCAACGGCCTGCCAATCGGGACGGTCGGCTCAGGTCCGGGATCGCCGGACGAACCGATCGGTTCAGCGGCCGCCGAGCGGGACTTGGCACGACAGACCTCCGCCCCATCGAGCAACTCGCCCTTCGTAAATCCGATCGGCCAGGGCGTTCAACCCGCGGCTCCCGCGCGTTGACCGGGCCCGCGTTTGCCGCAACTTCGGGGACTTGGCTTCCGTCGCCGCATCTTCCGTGTCGGCGCGCAACTGTCTCGACTGAAACGGGATGGGCAGTGAAATCCCGCTGCCAAACTGGGCTTTGGATGCCTTTCGTTTGCGGGATATTGCAATTTGCGATCGCTCAACTCCGTCACGGATCAACCCGCCATTATCCGCCGACAAGATAAACCAATCTTGACCGGAACATCGATAAAGCGGCGGTGTTTTGAATCGGAGCGACGAATTGAAGGAGATGACCCATGCGAAACGCAATTTTGGCCCTGATCGCGGTGACGGCGGCGAGCGTCGCAACCCTTGCCGATACTGCCCCGGCGGCTGCCCGCACCTATCCCTATTGCATCACGGGAGGCGGCTACGGCTATCCCGGCGATTGTTCCTATAGTTCCTACGCCCAGTGCCGGGCCAGCGCGTCGGGCCGGCGTGTCGACTGCAACCTCAATCCGCGCGTTGCATTCCGTCAACCGCGGCACCGGGATTACCGGACTTACTAGCACGCCGGAGATCGTTAGAGCCGGGCGGCCTGTTAAGCCCGGCTAGCAGACGTATAGCGGCGGGCGCCCACACGACCCTATCTGCCATGAAGCGATAGGCTGTCGCCGCGATAAAATACCGGAAGCAAGCTTTGCATCGTCAAGTCCCGCCAACAGACCTTGCTCCGGGCCGGGCATGTCAGCTGGACGATAGCCGGGTCGATCCGTCAGCGCTTCGGCGCCCAATGCCGACAACAGCGAGCTGAGACGGCTCACAATGAGGTCACGCCCATGATCCGGGTCGGCGTTTACGGACTTCATGGCGTGGCCTCCCAGTTTCGGAGCAAATTTGCGCTGCACCGCGACCAACGATGGGAGAGGCCCGCACGCCACGCCTGCTGCGCCGCTCTCGAGCGCCAGACTGGAACAGCCGCGCCGCATCGTGGCAACCCACATGATGCAGGCTGTGCCAATCGCTTCTACGATCGCTGCCCAAACGTTGCCTGCATCTGCCGCACTGGCGGTCAGCGTCCCTATTGCACCGAGAGCGAATAACGGCCAACTACCTTGCGTTCGTCAAACCTGCATCAATCTGTATTTGCTACGCGCCAATGAGTCGGCGCCCTTGCCGCCCCGTCGACGCCTGACGTCGGGGAGATCTTTTGCGCCGTCACGCGGATTTCGTCCTCCGCTGCCTGCATCATCGTTGCCAAAGGATTCGCGCTTCCTCCAGCGGGACCGAAACGCCATCGTAATGCGGTATCACGCGCGCGGTGTAGTCCGTCGCCGGGCGGGTTGCGGATACGACCGCGCTGTAGGCGCTTCCGCCGGTCCCACCGGCTAGGGGGCGAATGCACTTCATTTCCTGCCGCACAGGGGGGGTGCCCATGACGCTGTCCGCGCAAAGCTCGACCCGCACCGCCTTGGGGTCGAGGTCAGCGAGATACACCTCCACTTCAAACACGTGGTTGTCGCCATCGCTCTCGAGTTTCACTTCGCCGAAGCGCAGCGCGGCCCATTTCTGCTTCAGGCTGTGATGCCAATCGGCGATGTGGCCGCCGATGGCGCCCTGATCCGCAGCGCGTGAGCGGTAGGCGGTCGCCGCCGGAAGGTAATGTTGCTCGGTGTATTCGCGCTCCGCGCGGTTGCTGGAGAAGCGCGGTGTCAACCGCGCCATGCTTTCCCGCATCCGCTTGACCCATGCGGTGGGCATGCCGCCGGCGTCTCGGGCATAGAATTCCGGAATCACTTCGCGCTCGAGCAGGCCATAGAGCGCGTCGGCTTCGACCGCGTCCCAGGCAGGATCGCCGTCATGCTCCCGGCCATCGCCCAATGCCCACCCCACGTCAGGCGTGTAGGCTTCCGCCCACCAGCCGTCCAATTCCGAGAGATTGATGCCGCCATTGACGAGCACTTTCATGCCGCTCGTTCCACAGGCTTCCCAGGGGCGTCGCGGCGTGTTGACCCAGACGTCCACGCCTTGCACCAGCTGCTCCGTCAAAAGCATGTCGTAGTCGGCGAGGAAAATCGCGTGCGGGCGCACCTCGGGCCGCCGGATGAAACCTATCCATTGCTGGATCAGGGCCTGGCCTGCCTTGTCCTCCGGATGAGCCTTGCCGGCGATGATGATCTGCACCGGGCGCTTGGCATTGGCCAAAAGACGCAACAACCGCGCCGGATCATGCAGCAGCAAGTCCGGTCTCTTGTAGGTCGCGAAGCGGCGTGCAAAGCCCAGCGTCAAATGGGTGGGATCAAACAGATGTTTTGCGCGGTCAACCGCCTCCGGCGCAGCGCCGGACATCGCCAGTTCCCTGGACAGTCGTTCACGCGCATAGTCAACAAGCGCCGTACGGGCGGCGTTGCGAAATTGCCAGAGACTGGCGTCGGAGACGCGGCGAATGTCCTGCTCCATCGTTTCCGTGGTTCCGAGCCAGCGATCCTTGCCGCAAGCCGCAGTCCAGAGATCGTCGGCCGGGGCCGAGTCCCAGGTCGACATGTGGACGCCGTTGGTCACATGTCCGACCGGCATTTCGTCCGCCGGCCAGCGCGGAAACAGCGGCGCAAACAGCTGCCGACTGACCTTGCCGTGCAAGCGACTGACGCCATTGACCGCGCCGCTGCCGCGGACCGCCAAATAGGCCATGTTGAAACTCTCCGACGGGTCGTTCGGGTTCTGGCGGCCCAGGGCCAGCAAGTCGTGGAGTGTTATGCCGAGGCTTTGCTGGGCATAACGACCGAGATATTGCTCGATCAGGGCCGGAGCGAAACGGTCGAGGCCGGCGGCCACTGCCGTGTGGGTGGTGAAGAGATTCCCGGCTCGCGTCGCGGCCAACGCGACATCGAAGGGCTGCGCGTTCGCCTGCATGAAACTGCGCGCGCGTTCCAGCACGGCGAAGGCCGCATGCCCTTCGTTCAGATGACAGACTTCCGGCTGGATGCCGAGCGCAGCCAGCAGTCGCCATCCGCCGATCCCGAGCAGCAGTTCCTGCTTGAGGCGCAACTCCGGCCCGCCGCCGTAAAGCTCGCTGGTAATGCCCCGGTAGGGTGGAAAATTCGCCGCGTCATTGCTGTCCAGCAGGTACAATTTCACTCTGCCAACCTGAACCTGCCAGGCGCGCAGCCACACCGAATACCCAGGCAAGGCGATTTCCAACCTCAACCATTCGCCGTTCGGGTGACGCAATGGCGCGATAGGCAGCTGCCCGGGGTCGTTATACGGGAACAGCGCCTGTTGCGCTCCGTCCTTGTCGATCAACTGGCGAAAATAGCCTTGCTGAAAGAGCAACCCCACGCCGACCACCGGCACGCCCAGATCGCTGGCCGCCTTGAGCTGGTCTCCGGCCACGTTGCCGAGCCCACCCGAGTAGATGGGCAATGCTTCGCTCAACATGAATTCCATACTGAAATAGGCAACACAGCTCAGCGCAGATTGCGGGTAAGTCTGCTGAAACCACGCGGGCGCCTGCGCAGCGTCCCGCCTCGCTTGCACCAGATCGTCAATGTCCTTGCGAAAGGCCGGATCAGCCAAGACACGCTGAAGCTTTTCCCGCGAGACCGTCTGCAGGACGACCCAGGGGTTATGCGTGAGCTCCCACAAGACAGGATCCAACTCGCGCCACACTCGGTCGGTGGCGTGATTCCACGACGAGCGCATGTCCAGGGCGAGCTCGGCGACGGAATCGAACCCTTCCACGTCCGCGAATAAAACATGCTCCTTGAGCCGGCCGGCCGCCGTTGGTTGTCTCATAGCCAGGCCTTTGCTTCTTGCCCGGGTGCAACCCGGTGCTCCGGCGCAGGTGCCGGCGGCGCGGCCCCGACGATGGGCGGCGCTTTCGCCACGCCGCCATGCAAATCATCCAGACCATCCGCACAGACCGGCACAGACATCGCGCAGGCTTGATTGCCGAAAAACAGCCGACCTTCGAGCCGCCGACGGAACGGCTGCCGGGCACGGGGAACTCGGTCCCGAGACGGCCGCTTATCCGTCGGCCTCGTGATGCGGGCTGCGCCGGCTAGGTTTGGTCGCGGGACGCCGCGCCTCTGCTGCTGCATATTCTACCGTTTGCGCGTGTGCGTCGTTACGAGTTCGGGCGTCGCCTGGAGCAATGCTCAACTTCTTAAGCTCGGCCTACCCTCCAGCTCCCGGAAGCTATAGGCGCGCTTCGCGACCCCGGCGTGACGGTCGGGTATGATCGCACGTCACCGTCCGGACGCCTGTCCGGTGGACGTCGTCCTGCATGGCAAGCCGCAGTAGACCGCCTGAGTTCGCGCCTGGGCAGATTTCTGGTCAAACAAAACAGTACATGCCCAGACCTTCCGTCCATCTCATAAGCGATAATCCGGCTCCACCGGCTGCCCGACATTGATCGATATCAAGCTCTCGCTTTCTTCATGGCGACATCGAAGTAATCTTGCAGTCAGCGATCTTGTCTCAACGGCAGGCCTTGATATGGCGCAATACCCCGCAGCGCTTTCCCACCATACTTTTACCTTCAGGATCAACCCTTCGTTTTCGGATCAGCTTGGCTGGAGGAGAACTTTTATGTCCGCCAATAGCAACACCGATAATCTCGCTTCTGCCGTTCGATATGCGCTGGAGACCACCCGTGCGACAGCGATTTGCCCATTCCACGAAAATGTAACTGTCCGTGTCGGCGATGACGCTGCGGAAACCCATGCCTTTCTTCGCGCCTGCAACATTGTCAAAGCTGATAGGACGACCTGGGAGCGGGAAGCTCTGCGCGAAGAGATCAAGCGGCAACTTGAGGATGCCGCGGATGGTGCTTGCCCCGAATGCGCAGCAGTTCGGAGTGGCTGATAGTCCAGACGCTGGAACGGACACTCCTGTACGCCGGTTCGACGCCATTAGTTTGCAGCGCCCACCTACTCATCGCCCAAAAAATGCAGGATGGCGAAATTGAACTGCCGCGGGTCCTGCAGAAAGGCAAAATGGCTGGTGTCGGGCAGGATCAACAGCCCCGCATGCGGGATCTTGCCGCGATGTATTGGTGTGCTCGCGCTTGATGGCCTCGTCATGGTCGCCGTCGACGACCAGGATCGGCGTGTCGATCGCCTTGAGCTCGGCGTCGCTCCAATTCGGCTGTTCGGCCCACATCCTGCCGATCTGATCGACGAAGGCGTCGTACTCGTCGGGCGTCGCCGAACGGGCCTGGTATTCGCGACCGGCGCGCGCGATGTAGGCGGCGAAGGTCGGATTCTTCTCGACGCCATCCTTGACGCCCGAGGTCAGCGTATTGGCCGCAAAGGCGAACACCTTGCCGACCCTGTCCTTGTGGCGCATGGCCAGATCGATGCCGAGAATACCGCCATCGCTCCAGGCGACGATATCGGCCCTGGCGATCTTCAGATTGTCCATCAGGGCCACCACATCGTCGGCCATCAGATCATAGCGAAAGCACGCCCGTCGCGGGTACTGCGGCCATGGCCACGACTGTCCATCAGAACGACGGTGTGATGCGCAGCCACCGCTGGAACCTGAAGACCCCAATAATCGGTATTTGCTAAGCCGCCGTGCAGGAAAATCATCGGCGAGCCCCGGCCGTAGACGGCATAGTGGATGCTGATGTCATTGATCTGCGCCTGGCCGCCGCGGTCGGTGGCGATCGGCGCCGGCGCCGGCGGCAGGGTCTTCCATTTGTCCGCAGCAAGCGCCGGCAGCACGGTAAACGAAGAAGCGTGAGCAGAAACGGGCGCATGGGCTTGTCCCGGTGGGCCACGTGAACCGCTTTAGCTTTGTCGAACCGGTCAGTGACCCACCATGTTCATGTGGCTGGCGCTGTAGTCCGACAGGTCCTGGTTGCTCGGATACCAGCCGGGCTGTGCCGGCGCGGCGATGGCGTCATTGGAATTGCGGAATTGTTCGCTCTCCGGCGCACGAACCGGTTTGCGGGCGTGGTGATGTTCGGAAGCGGCGGCCAGCTGCGCAGTCGATGCAACCAGCAGCGCTGCGCCCAGGACGGCCAGGATTGTCTTTCTCATTGTCAGTCTCCCTTGATGTCACGCCCTGCCGTAAAGCAGTTGCGTATCGCGTCTTGCGTAATGTCGACATAGGGTCAGGCGGGAGATCTGACTACGTTTGGAACCGGGGAAAGACTATCAATCAGGAGCGCACAATGCGCGTCCGCCATCAATTTGTCGTCACGACGCCGGCTACGGCGCCCGCTGCACATCTGTCCGCCGCAAAGATCAAATTGACGGTGAAGCGAACAAACCTGTGCCCATAAAAATACCGGCCCGCCCTCTCGGCGCACGCCGTCACCATCACGGCGATCCGGCGCGGAAGGCTCGCACCGCGGATAACTCGAGGCCGTCTAGCCGATGGCTGTCGCCCAAGTGCCGGCACCGGCCAGAACCAGCACCAGGCCGGTGAATATCGCCGCCTCGACGGTCGAGAGAGTCCAGGGAGTACGCATGTGGATAACTCCTTGCTCAGACCAAAATAACTTAGACTCTTGAAGGATTTATAACAGTCTTTTTTTGGGCGGGGCTTGTGGACAACGTAACGAGCGCTCGACGACGTCCCCTGGCGCGACGTCGTCAACGTCCTGCAGCCCGTCCCCCAGCGCCAAACCAGACAACATCTTACCAAACGAAATTCAATTTTTGGTGTAGGCGGAACCTGCATCGAATGGGGTCGGTTGATCGCCTGTACGCGGGAGTTCCAACATGAAGAAGCTTTCCGTTCTATGCATCGCACTTTGCATCAGCGTTCCGACCGCCGTGGCGTTTGCCCGGGGTGGCAGCATGGGCTCGCACCATAGTTCCGCCGGCCTGCCCGTCACCGGCGGCGCCTTCGGCACCAGCCCCAACGCTCCCGGCACCAACTCGCTAGGCACGGCGCTGTCGTCAAACGCCGTAGGCAATGGCCCCCAGAAGGGACCGCTGCTCGGCACCAATCCTGCCATCGACCTTGAAGAGGCGAAGGTCGCCAAGATGATCGGCTCGATCTGCCGGGGCTGTTGATCACGGCAACGCGCGGGATGAGATGACGACGGCATCCGCGGCAACGGCTGCGCGGCTTGGCGCGCAGTTTGACCGCAGCTTGCCGACCGCGCCGCGTTTCCCGCGCTCTGTAACAAGGCCCAATTCGGGTACCTCTGCTACGCCCAATTAATCGCGGGTGTAACGAACTTGCAACAGTCTTCCCGAAGAGCCCGTGTTAACGGTTCATCTTTGGGGCGGTATTGTGACCTCATTCAAACTTATTTTCAGGTTTGCATTTGGATTGGCCGCGATTGCGGCCATCTTTTTTCTTGACCCCTCCCAGGCCCAGGCCCAGCTCGGTGCAGGTTGCACCTGTCCTGCGGGGACCACTCCGGCCGGGGTCAATAGTTGTCATGTGAAAGGCACTTTTTTTGTGCCCGCGACATGTTCGGCCGGAAATCTGGGCATCGCCCGCATCGCCGCCAGCCAGCAGCAGTTGTCGTTCTCCGGCGTTCAGTCGATTCTCCAGGGCCGTCGAGATCAGCTGCAGGGGACGCTCGGGGGAAGCAAGGCAGGCTCCGCGGTTTCCGGTTACGCCGAGTCCGACTTCGATGAAACCTTCGGTGCGCTGGGCTATGCCAGCCAACGCTCAAATCCGTTGGCGTATAAGGCACCGCCAGCCCCCGCCTCGCCCGCCAGCACCGGTCCGAGTTGGGCCGCGTGGGCGCAGGGTCTTGGCGACTGGGAGCACCGCGACGCGACGTCGGCGACGGATTTTGCCCACTTCACCAGCACCTCCGCGGCTCAGGCCGGCGTCGATGCAACATGGAAGGGCCTGGCCGCATCGGACGATGCGCTCGTGGTAGGTCTGGTTGGAAGCTGGACCGACACCCATGTCAGCTACGACGGCACGCCGACGAAAACGAGAATGTCCGGTCCCGGGGTCGGCCTCTACGATACCTACGTGAGAGGCGGGTTTTCCGCCGATCTGACAACCAAGTTCGACTTCCTGCAGCTCACAAGCGACTTCGGCAGTGCGACGCCGCCGCCGACCTCGGTCGGCTTGACCAATGCCGGCGTCAGCGGAAACCTTCAGTACAAGCAGGACCTCGGCCACGACAGCTTCGTGGAGCCGACCGGGGGATTTTCCTTCACCCGAACCATGTTCGGGTCCGGTGCGGAAGCCAGCGGCCTGGCCGATTCTTCCGATTTGCGCCTGCAGGCCGGCGCGCGGTGGGGAGCGTCATGGACAGTCAACACCGTCAGCATCGAGCCCTCCCTGAAGACGCTGGTTTACAGCGACGTCATCGTGGATGGCGGCACCACCGCAACGGCGGTGGCGGCGTCGGTCTCTCCGACCGACCAAGGCAAGGTGCGCGGCGAGGTCGACCCTGCCTTGAACCTGGATTTCGGCAGCGGGTATTCGGCTGCGCTCTCCGGCCAGGTCCGCTTCGGCGAAGGATTGCTCGGAGGCTCGGTCAATCTCAACCTTCGCAAGCAGTGGTGAGCGAACTCGCTCTCAGTCCGATCTTGCCAGATTTAGTTCCATTAGCTTTCTGGATTTGTCTCGTTCAAGATGACGCGGCAGCCCGGGCCGAGCCCAGGCGAAGTTCCTGATACCGAAGCCATACGACGAGAATCTCGGTATGTTATCGGCTGGAATATTTTCACAGGGGGGCGAACCTCTGCGACGGTCGGACTGACAAACGGTCAAGCCACTCTGGAAGGCCCGGTCATTGCGGTGATGGGCGGGAACACGGGCTAGCAGGAGAGACCCATGTCACCCTTGTCGCGCAAATCCAGCCGGATGCACACTTCCCTGACCGCATGTACCCTGTCACTCTTGCTGTCTTCGTCAGCTTGGGCGGAGACCATCCACGTGCATGTTCCGACCGTCCGTATCAAACCGGTAGTGGTCCCGGTCAAGCCAACGGTTCATTTGCCGGTATCCGCCGGCCTCGGCAGACAACGTCTGTCGAATGGCGGCACCGCGCCGGGCCGCTGGCACGGCCCCAATAAGGGCGACACGCCTAACGGCAGCACGGCGCCAGCTTCTCCCGGCGCCGCCGCCTATTCCGCGACCGTGAATGCCCCGGCGGGAGCTCCGGTGGGAGTTGTCGCGGGGCCAAAGGGCGCGACCAAAGGCGGCACCAACGCGTCGTCGCCTGGCGCCGCCGCCTACGGTGTCACGATCGGCAAGCCACCGGCGGGGACGACGGCCGGCGAAAAAGGCACGCCGGTCTTCGGGGCACCCTCCCTGCAAGTACTAGGTTTGGGTCCTGATTGGTTCGCGAATGCCCGGGTCGGCCTTGGCTGCGACTCCATTGGCCGCGGAACACCCACCTGCTTGGATGCTAAGCAAATTACTCATTATGGACTGGTCGTCGTCGGAGCAGGAGCGACAATTGTCGCATTTGTAGCCGGCGCAACCGGTACTCCCGCTATCGTAGCTGGCGGAGTGACCACCGTGGGATACGCCGGGGCAATCGCAATCGGCGCAGCCCTTGGGCTTGCCATCGAGCAGGAGGTGCTAAACTCGCAAAGCGAGGCCTCCACCGGATCAAATAATTACGGCCCCGGCGCCTCGGCCCCCGGCGGGGCGCCGGCCCCGGGCTCTAGCAGCGCGAGCGGCAGTGGCGACGGCGGCGCTCCAACAGACGCGAGCGCGGTCGAAGCCAACCAAGCTGACGCCGGCGCCATGCCAGGCGACGGCAAAGGTGATGGCGACCGCACGCCCATGTCGACGAACAGCGGCGACAATTCCGCCAATGCTGACACTGGCGGCTCCGGTGGCGGTGCTGGCGGCGCCGGCGCCCCCCAATCAGGCACCCCGACGACCACCGAAGCCGCACAACAGCAATCTGGCGCGTCTGGGAATGATACTGGCAACGACAGCACCTCTGGCGGCTCGAACGGCGGCGGCCCGAACGGCACGGGCGGCAGTGGGCCCGTCGGCGGCAATGGCTCCACGGCCCAATCCGCTGAAACCCCAACCGGTACCTCCAGTGGGGATCAGTCCGCAAGCACCAGCAACACGGTCTCGAATACCGGCAACGATGACCACGGGTCGTCCGACGCGGGCACGGAGATGCTGAGGAGATGAGGCAACCCACCCGGCTCTGCCGCAGCCTTCCCTTCAGGAGATACCCATGCCACCCTTGTCGCGCAAATCCAACGCGTATGCATACTTGTCGATCCGCAAGGCTGGCTCGCTGACGTGCTGGCTAGGTTTCCAGATCACCCTCCGACAGAGTCGCCGACCTGCTTCCCTGGAATAGGAAGGCGAACCAAACACTCCAACGCCGCCGTTGCTGCCTGAGCGCTTCGCGACGCACCATCGCGCCGGCCTGAGGTGCTGGCCGGATGCGTACCAATATTCCGCAGTGTCATAGATCGGAACATCAAAAGCCTGTGCACTGCTGGCAACAATGATGCAGTGTGCTCATCAAGCCACCTCTGAAAGGGTCGTCCGTGAAGAATCCTCTTGCGAGACTATTCGGGGCGCAGCGTTGTCCCGCGATGACAGAACATCGATAACAAGACGGGCAAGAAATCCTCGAACCAGCGGCGGAGCAGGCTGAAATTGTAGCCGGCCGCGGCGAGCACGGCATTGATGCGATCACGATAGCCCTTATCGCCATGGATGCGGCGCCCCGCGGCACCTGTGAGCTTTTCAAGATCGGCGATGACGGGACCGAGCGTATGGCCGTCATACGGGTTGCCATGCAGCGCCTTGGCGTGCAGCACGAACTGCCCGCCTTTGGGTGCGGTGACCGGGGTGACGATCGAGACCTTGCAGCCAAACTCGTAGGTGCCCGGGCCTTGCCTTGTCGATACATTCCACCTCCGGGGCGTGCAGCGAGTAGACCTTGGGGCCGCGCTAGCGCTGCTCTTGATGACGAACCCGCAGCACCAGATCGAGCAGCGGGCCAAAGCGGTCCTCGAGCGCGGGGTCGCCGTCGATCTGGCGGCGAATGTCCCGGATGATGCGGCCGAGCCGGGTGCGCAGGAATTTGAGCTCTCGCCGGGCGCGCTTGAACTGATGCGCATGGGTATAGCGCCCGACCATGACGGCGGCGCGCTTGGCCAGACGCAGATAGCTCTGACGCAGCTTGACGCCCTCGCGCTTGGCCAGATCGACCAGTTTCTCGATTGCCCGGTGGGTCAACTGGGCGTCGGTCGGATGCGCGACCGCTTTCTCCTGTACGGTGGCATCCACCACGACCTGCTCACCTAGCGGTCGCACAACGCCTCATCGGAGAAGTTGTGCATGTGCTTGAGGATCAACAACCCGGCCATCAGCCGTGTTGGCAGGGGTGGCTGCTCCAGCCCGACGCGACAGACCGAACTGAAGCGACCGGCCAGGAACCGCCAATCGAT
>CAVXYQ010000010.1:0-152945 GCA_963765855.1 uncultured Alphaproteobacteria bacterium
CTTTGACCCTATACAGACATCCCAGGCGCCTTGTGAAGGCTACACGTATTGGACGCTTTGCGGTAAGTTGCGCCGGGAACAACGAGCCGGGATCATGCGACGACGAGATTTTTTGACAACGGCCGGTGGGATCGCGGCGGTCTCTCCGTTCCGCAGCTTCGCTCAGCAGGCGCCGAAGTTGCCCATGATCGGCTTTATGGCGCATTGCCTCACCCAGAATGTTACTGGACAACTTCTCGCCGATGACTGGGACGGCGCCACCGAATCGGTTCGGTGGCCTCTATGGCGGTAAAAATCAGCATGGGCGCGCGGCGTGAGGTGGTCTCGGCGGTGATGGAGCGTTACCGGTCGGCCAAACGGGCGGAGAAGGGGCGCATCCTAGACGCGCTGTGCGCGACGACGGGCTGGCATCGCAAGCATGCGGTGCGCGTACACCGGCGACGCGCGACGGTTGTGCCGGGCGAGGTCGAGGCACCGCAAGAGCGCAAGCGTAGATATGGTGCGACGATCAAGGACGCGATGACGGCGCTGTGGGAGGCGTCGGATCGGGTGTGCGGCAACGGCTCAAGGTGATGATCCCGACTTTGCTGCCGGCCCTCGAGCAACATGGCCGATTGCAACTTGGCCAGGCGGACCGTGATCGTGTTCTGGCCATCAGCGCCGCTACCATCGACCGCCTGCTCGTCGATGTGAAGATCGCGGCGAGCGGCGGGAGGCGGCGCCGTGCTGGTTTCTATTCGGCAATCCGGCGCGAGGTCCCGATCCGCACGTTCAATGACTGGAACAGCCCGCCGCCCGGCTTCTGCGAGGTCGACATGGTAGCCCATGGCGGCACCTCAGTGGCTGGCTCGTTCATCCAGACCCTGACGATGGTCGATGTCGCCACCGGCCGGACGGAGTGCCTGCCGTTGCTGACGCGGGAAGGTTCGCTGGTCGTCGAGGCGATCAACCTCGCACAGGGTCTGTTCCCCTGGATCTTGCGCGGCGTGGACTTCGACAACGACAGCGCCTTCATGAACGATGTCGTCGTGCCATGGTGTCGTGAACGGAAGCTCGAAGTCACACGCTCGCGCGCATACAAGAAGAACGATCAAGCGTTTGTCGAGCAGAAGAATAGTGCCGTCGTCCGCCGCCTCATGGGCTATGGCCGCTTCGATGGCGTCGAGACGGCGCGCGTGATGGGCCGCCTCTATGCTGCGGCACGGCTTTACGTCAACTTCTTCCAGCCGTCGTTCAAACTGAAGGAGAAGCGCCGCGAAGGGGCTAAAGTGATCAAGCGCTATCACCCTCCGTCGACACCCTATGAGCGTGCATTGGCGCATCCCAAGGTGACTGCGGCCGTGAAGAAACGGTTGCGCGATCAGTATCGTTCGCTGGATCCGGTCGGGCTCTTGGCCGAGATCCGCGCAACCCAGGAGGAACTCGGCAATCGCGTCGATCGTCGTGCCGGACAGGCACGCGGCCTGCAACCCGCTTGCACGAGCGCTGTGCCGGCGACCACAGCGACGTTCGCGAAGACGCTCGGCAAGCCGGTGACGGCCGGCGAGCCGCGTGCCACGCACCGACGCCGCCGTCGGCCCTATAAGACCAGGGTTCGCATGCCGTCCAAGCTCGACCCACATATTGCTCTGATCGAGGGCTGGCTCGCAGCGCAGCCGCAGCTGACGGCACTCGCCATCGTCGGCCGGCTGAGCGAGAAATACCCCGACGAGTTCGGGACGAGGCAGCATACGATCGTGCAGCGTCTGCTGAGGGCGCATAGACGGAAAGCTGCCGAACAGCTGGTCGCTCAGGAGCCGCTCGGCGTCGCCACGACCGCTGCCCTATTGCCCGGGGTTGTGGACGGCTCGGGCGATGTAGGGCCCGAGCCGTCCACAGCCCCTCCCGCCGAGCAAGCTTGGAAAGCTACCTGGCGCGATCGATCAGTCGACATCGGATCGACTGCTGCACTGGCGCCATCAGGGTAACATCTGCAGATGCGGCAATACGGGGGGCAAAATTGCACGCCGAAACACATACTGAACAGGTAGATCCCGCTTACCGGATGCCGCTTCGGAGTGCCGAGCGCCGTGACCATCTGTGTACCGATCTTGTGTACCGACGGTGGTGCGGAAAACCCTTTGATTTCAAAAGGTTCGCTGTTTTACTGCTGTTTTTCAAGGGGGTGGCGGAGAGGGAGGGATTCGAACCCCCGATAGGCTTGCACCTATGCCGCATTTCGAGTGCGGTGCATTCGACCACTCTGCCACCTCTCCGGGTGCCACGCCGGATCGTGATCCGCCGTTCGGTCGGGGCGAGTTCTAGGCGAGGATGGCGGGCCAGACAAGGCGCGGGCGGGGAGATTTCCGCCGGCGCATGCCGCCCATCCGGAGGATTCGGGGCAAGGGAGCAATCGGATGCAGGCGCCAGCACGGAGATCGATGGGGATTGGCCGGCGCCGACCGCGGCTGTGCCGAAGAAAGGGTGGGACCGCCAGACGCGATAAAAACCGGCGGCCCCGTGTCGCGTCATTGAAATGTTGGCCGGGAAGTGCGGCTTCGCGGGCCAGCCTGAGCGACGCTTCGACGGTAGCGATCGGCCGGAAATCGGCAACGCGTTCCTGCCCTTAACCTAACTGATCAAGGTTACCCGCCAGGCCCGCCTCAATCCTTGCTCTTCTTTTCCTTCTTGTCCTTGTTGCCCTTGTCGTCCTTGTTTCGGGTGTCGTCGCCGGCCTTGTCCCTGGCCTTGCCACGGTTGGTGAAGCGCGCATTGCCAAGCCCGGTCCCGATCGTCAGCACGCCCCAGCGCGTGACGTCCTGCATGAACGGCACTTCGGAAAGCCCCTGCGCCACGCCGTCATTGTGCATCAGCACCGCGGTATCGTGATCGCCGATCATGGGAATGGCCTCGACCAGGCTCCCCGGCAGGTTGAACTTGCTGCTCTCCCAATTGCCCGGCAGGTTCTGCGCGCCCTTTTCGATCGAGCCGTCGTCATTGATCACGCCCGGACAGGCGATGCCGATGAACGGGGCGAGCTTCAGTCCTTCGGCATCGGCCTCGGCGATCAGGTCCTTCAGCATCTTCGCCAGCCGCTTCACCGCGCCCTCGCGGGTCGGCTCGTCGTCGGCATGGCGCCACAGATCGAACTTCCAGACCGCCGCCTTAGACAGATCGGGCGCCTTTTTCCAGCGGCTCTCGACCACGCCGCAGCGGATATTGGTGCCGCCGATATCGACCGCGAGGATGCTGTCATGGCCTTCGAATATCCAGGACGGCGCCAGATGCAGGCAGCCGATCAGGCCGGCCTCGTCGGGATGAAAGCGGATCGGCACAAGGTCGACCTTGAAGCCTTCGGCCTTGAGCAGGATGTCGGTGCGCGCGATGGCGAGTTCGCCGACCCGGCTCTGCCGGAACCCGCCGCCGACCACGATCCTCTCGGTATCGGCCCAGGCCTTGGTCTTGAGAAACCGCTGGGTGACATAGGCCAGTTCCTGGGCGAATTCCTCGATCGCGCCGTGCACCAGCGCCGAGGCGTTGATGTCGTCGCCGAGCAGCGCCTGGTCGAGCGCATTCTTGCCGATGGCTTCGGTGGATTTATTGCCCAGGGGATCGTCGCCGTTCTTCTTCAGCGGCTTGCGCAGGGTATCGAGGATCTTGCGGAACGCGCCCTTGCTGGCGCGGTCGCCGAGAAAGCCTTCGTCGTCCTTCAGCTCGATATTGAAGCTGTCCACGTCCACCGACGGCAGCCGGGAAACGCCGTGCCTGCCGATACCGGAGGTCGTCAAGAGGTCTTCAGCCATTTTTTGCCCTGCCCATGCCAGATGCGGTAACAACGGCCGGGGAACCCATTTGTTTCACCGCCGAGGAGGCGTCGGGACGCCTCCGGCCGAGAGGCAAAACGCGGCGAAATCCGGCGTTTCTGGCCTGTTTACGGGCCGGTTTATCTTGACTCGCGGCGGCCAGCGGCTATAAGTCCGGCCACCCGGCGCGGGATTTTCTCGCGCCGCTTGTTTTTGTGCGGCCCAAGGGATCATTTCCCGATCGCGCGAAAGCGACTGAATCCATAACGACTGAAGAAAAAGCCGGCCCGGACCTGTCCGAGGCCGGGATCGAACACGAAGGAATTAAACGATGTTCGCAGTCATCAAAACCGGCGGCCGGCAGTACCGCGTCGTTCCGGATGATGTGCTCGAGATAGGCAAGATCGCCGGCGATGTCGGGACGATCGTGCAGCTTGGCGAAGTGTTGCTGGTCGGCGGCGACTCCCCGGTGCTGGGTGCACCGACGGTGGCGGGCGCCTCGGTTGCGGCCGAAGTGCTGCAGCACAAGCGCGGCCCCAAGGTCATTTCGTTCAAGAAGCGCCGCCGCAAGAATTCACGCCGCAAGCGCGGCTATCGCGACGAGATCACGGTGCTGCGTATCACCGAGATCCTGACCAACGACAACAAGCCGAGCGTCGGCCCGCGTCCGAAGCGCGAGAAGCCGGTTCCGGCCGCGCCGGTCGATGGCGACGACGAGGCACCGCAGGCGGTAAAGAAAAAGGCCCCGGCGAAAAAGCCGGCCAAGGCAGTGGCCAGGCCGCGCGCCAAGCCCGATGCCAAGAAGCCCGCGGCCCGCGCCAAGAGCGATAAAAAATAAAGCGTGACAAAAAGTGAGATGATTCCGTCAAGGAATTGATCTAGAGACAGAATAGAAGTTGGAGACGGGCCATGGCTCACAAAAAAGCAGGCGGTTCATCGCGTAACGGTCGTGATTCGGCCGGCAAGCGGCTCGGCATCAAGACCTATGGCGGCGAGCACGTGATTCCCGGCAACATCATTGCGCGCCAGCGCGGCACCACGTGGCACCCCGGCCTTAATGTCGGCATGGGCACTGACCATACTCTGTTCGCCAAGATCGAAGGCCATGTCGTGTTTCGCGCGAAAGCCAACGGCCGCACCTTCATATCGGTGGTTCCGATGACTGAAGCCGCGGCCGAGTAACGGTGGACACCATAAGTCCGCCGGGTCCTGTTGAACCGGCGGAGCTCCTGAGGGCTCTAAGGGGGAGGCGGGAAACCGGCCTCCCTTTTCGATTCGGTGCGTCGTTCAAGTCGACACGCACACAGGAGCCCGACATGCTGCAGGACATTCCGCCCCCTACGCTGCGCCCGTCCAGTAGTTGCGTCCTCGAGACCGAACGGCTGATGCTGCGCAGGCCGACGCTCGTGGACGTAAAAGCGATCTCGCGTCTCGCCAATGACCGCCGTATTGCCGAAAATACCCGCCGCCTGCCGCATCCCTATCTGCAGGACCACGCCGTGGAGTTCGTCCGCGCGATGGCCGGCCAATATCGCGAAACCGTATTCCTGATCGAAGCCAATCACGCTCCGATCGGCATGGCCGGTGTCGACTGGCGCGTCGCGGAAGCGCCGGAACTCGGCTATTGGCTCGGCGTCGAGCATTGGGGCCAGGGTTTCGGCACCGAGGCCGCGCGCGCCGTGATCGACTTCACCTTCGAGGAATTCGCGGCCGAGCAGCTGGTTTCCGGCGCCCGGGTGACCAATCCGGCATCGCGCAACATTCTGGAGAAATGCGGCTTCCAGTGGAGCGGCGTCGAACTTCATCGCTTCGAGGCGCTGGGATCCTCCACCCCGGTCGATTGCTTCAGGCTGTCGCGCAGCGTCTGGTCGTCGCTGAAGAACTGGAACAGTTCGACGCGGCACGCGCGGTGAGGGCTCGAGAAGAACCGGTGTCGTCCCGGGTCGGGCATGAGCCTGGCCGGGACGACGACGATATTTTGCCATTTGCTGCGCATCCTACGCCGGCGGACCGACCACCGTCTCCCGGCCTCCGAGATCGCGCTCGCGCAGGAAGATGTAGAGCCCGGCGCCGATGATCACCGCCGCGCCCGCGATGGTCGCCGGCGACGGCACGTCGCCAAACACGGCGTAGCCGAACATCACGGCCCAGACGATCATCGAATATTGATACGGCACCACGACGCTGGCCGGGGCGAGCTTCAGCGAGCGATTGACGCACAGCAGCGCACTCACCGAAATACAGCCCGCCACGGCGAACAGAGCCAGGCTGCCGAGATCGGGCGTGACCCAGCCGACCGGCGACAACAGCGCACCCAGCAGAAAGGTCCCGACGAATTGCGACGATGCCAATACGATGTCCGGCGTCGCGCGCAACGAGCGGGTGATCAGCATCAACACCGCAAACGACAGGCTGCCGCCGAGCGCGATCATCGCCGGCCAGCTCACGGTTTGCGAGGACGGCCGCAGCGCGATCAAGACGCCACAGAAACCGATCAGGACCGCACTCCAGCGCCGCCAGCCGACGCGCTCGCGCAGCACGATCGCCGACAGCGCGGTGACGAAGATCGGACAGGCCAGATAATAGGTGATGACGTCGGCCAGCGGCAAATAGACGGTGGCGAGAAAGAAGGCCGCGACCTCGAGCGTCGAGAGCGTCACCCGAAGCAGCTGCAGCCACGGGCGTTCCAGGCGCATGAACTCCGCGCGATGCCGCCAAACCATCGGCGACAGCACGATCAGCGCTGCACAGCCACGCAACCACAGCAATTGTCCGACCGAATAGGTCGTGACCATGAACTTTCCGAGTGCGTCGCCAAACGAAAACATGAACACCGCGAGCAGCATCAATCCCACGCCGGCGAGGCGCGCGGAGCGTTCGTCCAAGCCGGTCGAGATTTTCGAGAGCAGGTTCATGAGCTCCTGCGGGTAGCGCCTCCGCATCCACTTATCAAGTTGCCGAAACGCCCTTCACCGCCATCCCGGGGCACGCGAAGCGTGAACCCGGAAGGACGGGATCTCACGGCAATTGCTGCGGCAATGCATCTGCGATACGGCTGTGTCCGCTCGCAATCTCTCGCAGGATATCTGACATGACCGAGTTCGATCCCGCGCTGCACCGCATGGTGCCGCAGCAACGCTGGTTCGAGGATTTCGCGCTCGGCGAGCGCTTCGTGATACCGAGCCGCACCATGACCAGCGCGGTATTCGCGGCGTTCCAGACCGCCAGCGGCGACAGCCATCCGGTGCATTACGACGTCGAATATTGCCGCGCCCGCGGCATGCCGGACCTGCTGGCGCACGGTTTCCAGACCCTGATCCACACCGCGCCGGGAAGCGGGCTGTTTCCCTATCTGGTCGAGCAATCGCTGGTCGGTTTTCTCGAACAGTCGAGCCGGTTCCTCAAACCGGTTTTCGCCGGCGACACGATCTATCCGGCGCTCGAGGTCACGGAACTCACGCCCGGCCGCAGCACCGGCGCGGTGACCCTGCGCAGCACCGTGTTCAACCAGCGCCGCGAGCTGGTGCTGGAAGGCCTGCAGAAATTCCTGATCCGCCGCCGCGCCGCGCAGCCCTGACACCGTTCACTTGACCATGTCGTCGACGGCGCCGAACAGCGCCGGCGAAACCTCGGTGCCCCGCGCTCCGGCGGGGCCTGCGGCCGATCGCCGAAAAGCTCCCGCCGCCTCACCGATGCCCCTCTTCCCGCGAGGCTTTTTGGCAGCTGCGAACCGTCTCATACCGGCACGAGCTAAATATCGTCCAAAGCGCCAAAAAGCCCGAAAATTAAGGCTTTTTGCCAACATTCCGCTGGTAAAAAGGTTGCCGCATCCGGCCACCTGCACTACCTATACGCCATGAAATTTCTGGACGAGGCAAAAGTCTTTATCCGCTCCGGCGACGGCGGCAACGGCTGCGTGGCGTTCCGCCGCGAGAAGTATATCGAGTTCGGCGGACCGAGCGGCGGCAATGGCGGCCGCGGCGGCGATGTCGTGATCGAGGTGGTCGACGGCTTGAACACGCTGATCGACTACCGCTACCAGCAGCATTTCAAGGCGCAGAAGGGCACCAACGGCATGGGCAAGGACCGCCATGGCGCCAACGGCAAGCCGGTCACGCTCAAGGTGCCGGTCGGCACCCAGATCTTCGACGAGGATCGCGAAACCCTGATCCACGACCTCACCACGCTCGGCGAGAAATTCGTGCTGGCGGAGGGCGGCAATGGCGGCTTCGGCAACGCGCATTTCAAATCCTCCACCAACCGCGCGCCGCGCAATGCCAATCCGGGCCAGGAAGGCGAGGAGCGCTGGATCTGGCTGCGGCTGAAATTGATCGCGGATGCCGGCCTGGTCGGCCTGCCCAACGCCGGCAAGTCGACCTTCCTCTCGGTCGTCAGCGCCGCGAAACCGAAGATCGCCGATTATCCCTTCACCACGCTGCATCCGCAGCTCGGCGTGGTCGATATCGACGGACGCGAATTCGTGCTGGCCGATATCCCGGGCTTGATCGAAGGCGCCCATGAAGGCGCCGGGCTCGGGGACCGCTTTCTCGGCCATGTCGAGCGCTGCCGCGTGCTGCTGCATCTGGTCGATGCGACCTGCGAACATGCCGGCAAGGCCTACAAGACGGTGCGGACCGAACTCGATGCCTATGAGGGACATCTCGCCGACAAGATCGAGATCGTGGCGCTGAACAAGATCGACGCGGTGACGCCGGAACAGTTGAAGACGCAGAAGGACCGCCTGAAGCGTGCCGCCAAAAAGACGCCGCTGCTGATCTCGGGCGTGTCGGGCGCGGGCGTCAAGGACGCGCTGCGGGCGCTGGTCGCGGTGATCGGCGAAGCCCCGGTATCGACCAAGGCCAAGGGTGCGGCGAAGGCGGAGCCGTGGGCGCCGACCACGCCGCAGGGCTGACTGACAGGCCCGACTTGCGCTCATCTCATCCGGCTGCAAAACTCCTGTTGTCTTCCCGCCAATTGCGCATCATTCGACGGCATCCATGGCTCGCCCGCAGCTCAACAATTTCCGCCGCATCGTCGTCAAGGTCGGCTCGTCGCTGCTGATCGACAGCGATGCCGGCGAAGTCCGTGCGACCTGGCTCGCAGCGCTCGCCGCCGACCTCGCCAGGCTGCACGGCGAGGGCCGCGAACTGCTGATCGTGTCGTCCGGCTCGATCGCGCTGGGGCGCAGCCGCCTCAAGCTGCCGCGCGGCCCCCTGAAGCTCGAGGAGAGCCAGGGCGCGGCGGCGGTCGGACAGATCGCGCTGGCGCGGATCTGGTCCGAGGTGCTGGGGCATCACGGCATCGGCGCCGGGCAGATTCTGGTGACCCTGCAGGACACCGAGGAACGCCGCCGCTATCTCAACGCCCGCTCGACCATCGCCAAGCTGCTGGAGTGGCGCGCGGTGCCGGTGATCAACGAAAACGACACCGTCGCCACCAACGAGATTCGCTACGGCGACAATGACCGCCTCGCCGCCCGGGTCGCCACCATGGCCAGCGCCGACCTCTTGATCCTGCTGTCGGACATCGACGGCCTCTACGATGCGCCGCCGGGCAGCCATCCCGACGCCAGGCTGATTCCGATCGTCGAATCCGTAACCTCCGAAATCGAGGCCATGGCCGGGGCGGCCGAATCCGAATTGTCGCGGGGCGGCATGCGCACCAAGATCGAGGCGGCCAAGATCGCCACCACCGCCGGCACACATATGCTGATTGCCTCCGGCAAGATCGAGCACCCGCTGCAGGCGATTGCCGATGGCGGGCGCTGCACCTGGTTTCTCACCCCGGCCAATCCGGTGACCGCGCGCAAGCGGTGGATCGCCGGCTCGCTGGAGCCCAAGGGCACCCTGACCATCGATGCCGGCGCGGTCAGTGCCTTGCGCGCCGGCAAGAGCCTGTTGCCGGCCGGCGTGATCCGGATCGACGGGCAATTCGCCCGCGGCGACGCCGTGGTGGTGCGCGGTCCCGATACCCATGAGATCGGCCGCGGCCTGGTCGCCTACGACGCCGAGGACGCCGACAAGATCAAGGGCCGCTCGTCGCCGGACGTGATGGTCATCCTGGGCGTCAGCGGCCGGGCGGAAATGATCCACCGCGACGATCTCGTGGTCGGCCCGCACGGCGCATTTTCCGCCGGCTAGGCCAATGGCCGATCTGCAGGCAGCCGAAGCCTTCAGCGCACGCCAGCGATCTCGACCGGCACCTCGCAAAACCTGGATTTCCGTGCTAGGACATGACCTTAACCGAGGCTGAAACCGCCATGACCGCATCGCTGAAGGCCGTCGACGGCAGCGCCGATCTGCCGACCCTGATGACCGGCCTTGCCGTGCGCGCGCGCGCGGCCGCGCGGGCGCTGGCGCTGGCCCCGCCGGAACAGAAGAATCTCGCGCTCGATGCGATGGCGCGCGCCATTCGCGCCGATGCTCCAGCCATTCTCGCGGCCAACGCCGAGGACGTCGCCGAAGCCCGCGCCGGCGGCGAAACGGCCGCCTTCATCGATCGCCTGACGCTGACGCCCGCGCGCATCACCGCGATGGCCGACGGCATCGCGATCGTGCGCGATATCGCCGATCCGATCGGGGTGGTGACCGAGCGCTGGCAGCGGCCCAACGGCATGACCATCGAGCGTGTGCGCGTGCCGCTCGGCGTCATCGCCGTGATTTTCGAAAGCCGCCCCAACGTCGCAGCCGATGCCGGCGCGCTGTGCCTGAAATCCGGAAACGCCGTGATCCTGCGCGGCGGCTCGGACAGCTTCAGGTCCTGCCGCGCGATCCACGACTGCCTGGTGCAGGGGTTGCGCGAAGCCGGTCTGCCGGAGGCTTCGATCACGCTGGTGCCGACCCGTGACCGATCCGCCGTCGGCCTGCTGCTCGGCGGATTGAACGGCGGCGTCGATGTCATCGTGCCGCGCGGCGGCAAGAGCCTGGTGGCCCGTGTCGAGGCGGAAGCCCGGGTGCCGGTGTTCGCGCACCTGGAGGGGGTCAACCACGTCTATGTGGATCGTGCGGCCAATCTCGAAATGGCCAAGTCGATCGTGCTGAACGCCAAGATGCGGCGTCCCGGCGTCTGCGGCGCTGCCGAGACCCTGCTGGTGGATCGCGCCGGCGCATCGACCAAGCTCGAGCCCCTGGTCGAGATGCTGATCGACGCCGGCTGTGAGGTGCGCGGCGATCCCGTCGTGCAAGGCGTCGATCCCAGGGTGAAGCCGGCTTCCGACGAGGACTGGGATACCGAGTACGAGGACGCCATCATCACCGCCAAGGTCGTCGATGGCATCGATGAAGCCATCGCGCATATTCACGACCACGGTTCACAGCATACCGACGCGATCGTGACCGAAGACCCAGCCGCCGCGGCCAGGTTTCTCAACGAGGTCGATTCCGCGATCGTGCTGCACAACGCCTCGACCCAGTTCGCCGACGGCGGCGAATTCGGTTTTGGCGCGGAAATCGGCATCGCCACCGGCAAGTTCCACGCCCGCGGCCCGGTCGGCGCCGAGCAGCTGACCAGTTTCAAATACCGCGTTCATGGCACCGGGCAGACCCGGCCGTGAACACAAGCCTTGCGCCTGGCGTGGCCCAGTGCCGCCCGTTTGAGCTTCCAGGCCCGAATCGCGAACCTCACATCGAACCGCGGCGCTCCGCGACCGTGGCTGCCGGCACCCCCTTGTTTCCGAAGTCGGCGTCGGCAGGTGCCGGGATGAAACGCAAGGTCCAGAAACGGGGCATGCGTTGAAGCCAGCTTCCATCGCCTCCCCCGCTCAAGCGCTCCCGCTCTATACCAGCGGCATGCGGATCGGCCTGCTCGGCGGCTCGTTCAATCCGCCTCATGTCGCCCACCGCGCCATCAGCCTGTTCGCGATCAAGCGCCTGAAGCTCGACCGGGTGTGGTGGCTGGTGACCCCCGGCAATCCGCTCAAGGATGCCGGAGCACTGCGCGATCTCGATGCCCGCGTCGAAGCGGCGCGGCAAATGGCCAACGATCCGCGGATCGATGTGAGCTGTCTCGAAGCTGTCATTGGAACCAGATATACGTTTGACACGATTACATATCTGCGCCGCCGGGCCGCCGGCCTGCGCCTGGTCTGGATCATGGGCGCTGACAATCTCGCGCAATTTCATCGCTGGCAAAACTGGCGGCGCATCGCCTCCGAGGTGCCGATCGCGGTGATCGACCGTCCGCCGCAGAGCTTTCGCGCCATGGCCGCGCCCGCAGCCCAGGCGCTCGCCCGCTACCGCCTCCCGGAAAACCAGGCCGGCCGGCTGGCGGACCAGCGCCCGCCGGCCTGGGTCTTTCTCACCGGGATGAAGCTGAACCTGTCCTCGAGCGGCCTTCGGAACCTGGACGGCAGCTGGAAGGCAAAGAAGTAGCAGGCAGGTTCACTGGAATATTGAAACCGTTAACCCCACATGCATAGTATAGCGAGCGGCGCCCGGATTCGGTGTCGCGATACAGTGAAAGGAATGGTCCCTGGCCACATCTGTATTGTCCAAGTCTGTTTTACCGAAGTCTGCTTCAACCAGGACGCGTAAAACATCGACGCAAGCGGCGGCCTTGAAGGCGCAACCCGACGCCGACAAGACCCTGAATATGATCCTCTCCCGCCTCGACGATATGAAGGCGGAAGAAACGGTCACCATAGACCTTCGCGGCAAATCTGCATTCTCCGATTACATGATCGTCACCACGGGACGGGCCAACCGGCATGTCGGCGCGATCGCGGAGAATGTCGCCAAGGGCCTCAAGGAAAACGGAATCAAGAGCATCCACGTCGAGGGCTTGCCCAATTGCGACTGGGTGCTGATCGATTCCGGCGACGTGATCGTGCATGTATTCAGGCCCGAGGTGCGCGAATTCTACAATCTGGAAAGATTGTGGACGCAAAGTCCGACGCCGGCGAAGGTGATCTGAGCTGTCGGGTGTCGTGAAGCCTGGGTTCGGCGGCGCCGGCACCGGTTCGCTGGATGGCGTTCGGCTTGGTCCCGGACGCTCTCTTGAGGATCAGCCGCGCGGATGAGGCGAATATCAGAACCGCGCCCTTGGCAGGTCCTTTCGCTTCGGCATGATCTTCGCGGAGAGGCGAAATCCGCTTTTCCGGATCGTGCTGGAGCTGGCTGAGCGCATGCGTCTCCTCGTCATTGCCATCGGCCGGCTGAAGCAGGGTCCGGAGCGGGAGCTGGCCGAGCGCTATCGCGAGCGATTCGACGACATCGGCCGCAAACTCGGCTTTCGCGGCCTTGAGATCATTGAAATTCCCGAAAGCCGCGCCCGCGACCCCGCGACCCGGATCGGCGAGGAAGCTGCGGCGATTTCGGCTTCGATTCCAGACAAATCCGTCGTGGTGGCACTCGACGAGCACGGCGACAATCTCGACAGCGGCGCGTTCGCCCGGCAGCTTGGCCGCTGGCGCGATCAATCTGTCGCCAATACTATTTTCGCGATCGGCGGCGCGGACGGACTTTCGCCCGATTTGCGGCGCAAGGCAAAGCTCAGCCTGGCGTTCGGCTGCGCGACCTGGCCGCATCAAATCGTTCGCGTCATGCTTCTGGAACAGGTCTATCGGGCCGCGACCATTTTGGCCGGCCACCCTTATCACCGCGCGTAAGCCTTGGTCCGCGTAAAACAACGAAACCTCTGATTCGGACTAGATGCAGCCAGCTCGGGACACTCGATCGTACCCTGACACCGCCCGGCGCGGTCAGCTGGCTTGCCTGCGCCTGCCGCTGTCGATCGCCCTGTGGTCCGCCAGCCTTGCCGGCATGAGCCTTTCGCCGGCGGCGGCCCAGGTCCGGGCGCCAGAGATCGCGGCGTCGACGCCGCAGACGGCGGCGGCCCCGCCCGACGCCATCCAGCAGCGCGAACAGGAACTCGAGGCCGCCCGCGCCCAGCAGAAGAATGCCGCGGACCTGCAGGAAAAGCTCAAGGCCGATATCGCGGCGATCGGACAGGACCGCAGCAAGCTCAATCAGCAACTGATCGACATCGCCGCCCAGGTGCGCGGAGTCGAGACCCGGATCGGCGACGCCGAAGCGCGGCTGCGTCCGCTCGACGCCCGCGAGCAGCAGATTCGCGGCTCGCTTGATTCGCGCCGCTCCGAGATCGTCGAGGTTCTGGCAGCGCTGCAACGCGCCGGAAGGCGCACGCCGCCGGCCTTGCTGGTAAGGCCGGAGGACGCGCTGCAATCGCTTCGCACCGCCATGCTGCTCGGATCCGTGGTGCCCGAATTGCACGCGCGCGCGGAGAAACTGGCGGCCGACCTCGGCGAACTGGTCGCGCTGCGCAAGACCATCGCCACCGAGCGCGACCGGCTCGCGCTCGACCGCGACAAGCTCAACGACGACCAGACCCGGCTGGCCGCCCTTGTCGACGAGCGGCAGCGAAAGCAGAGTTCGATCGAGAAGGACATGGAGGCGGAAGGCGCGCGCGCCATCGCGCTGTCCCGGCAGGTGGACACGCTGCAGGGCCTGATCGCCAAAATGGAGCAGGAATCCAAGAGTGCCGCAAAAGCGGCCGCGACCGCCAGCCTGCAGGGCGCCCCGGCCAACCTTAACGGCAAACCGAATCTGGGCGCCCTCAAGGACCCGGCCCGGATGAGCCCCGCCATTGCTTTTGCCTCCGCCAAGGGACTATTCGCATTGCCGGTCAACGGCACCAAGATTCGTGAATTCGGCGGTTCCGACGGCTCGGGCGGGGTCGAAAAGGGCATTTCCCTGGCAACCCGGGCCGGAGCCCAGGTAACAACACCGTGTGATGGCTGGGTTGTTTACGCCGGGCCGTTCCGCAGCTACGGACAACTCTTGATCCTCAATGCCGGGGGCGGGTATCATGTCCTGATCGCCGGGATGGAGCGCATTTCGGTTAATATCGGCCAATTTGTACTTACGGGGGAGCCGGTCGCGACCATGGGGACGACATCCCGCGTCGCATCCATCCTCGCAGCCAACGCGAGTCAGCCCGTGCTCTATATCGAGTTCCGTAAGGACGGCACTCCAATCGATCCAGGTCCATGGTGGGCCGCAAATGAAGGCGAAAAGGTTCGCGGATGATGCGCAAGACTTCTGTAATTCTCCTTAGCGCCGCCTGCGGCGCGGCCCTGATGCTGTTCGTGACCCAGCCCCGCTCGGTGCTGATGGGATCGAGCGCGCGCGCCGCGACGTCGGACACCTATCGCCAGCTCAACCTGTTCGGCGATGTGTTCGAGCGGGTCCGCAGCGACTACGTCGAAAAGCCCGATGACAGCAAGCTGATCGAATCCGCCATCAGCGGCATGCTGTCCGGCCTCGACCCGCATTCGAGCTACATGGACGCCAAGAGCTTCCGCGACATGCAGGTGCAGACGCGCGGGGAATTCGGCGGCCTCGGCATCGAAGTCACGATGGAAGACGGCCTGATCAAGGTGGTCTCGCCGATCGACGATACGCCGGCGTCCAAGGCCGGCATCATGGCCAACGACATCATCACCAATCTCGACGACGAAGCCGTGCAGGGTCTCACCCTCAATCAGGCGGTCGAGAAGATGCGCGGCCCGGTCAATACCAAGATCAAGCTGAAGATCATTCGCAAGGGTCAGGACAACCCGATCGACGTCACGCTGGTGCGCGACAACATCCGGGTCCGCTCGGTGCGCGCCCATGTCGAAGGCGACGATATCGGCTACATCCGCATCACCACCTTCAACGAGCAGACCACCGAAGGCCTGAAACGGGAAATCGGCAATCTGCAGAACCAGATCGGTGACAAGCTGAAGGGCTTCATCATCGACCTGCGCAACAATCCCGGCGGCCTGCTGGAGGAAGCGGTGACGGTTTCCGACACCTTCCTCGAGCGCGGCGAGATCGTTTCGACCCGCGGCCGCAACGCCGAGGAAACCCAGCGCCGCACCGCCCATCCGGGCGACCTGACCAAGGGCAAGCCGCTGATCGTCCTGATCAATGGCGGCTCGGCATCGGCTTCCGAAATCGTCGCCGGCGCGCTGCAGGACCACAAGCGGGCCACCCTGGTGGGAACCCGCTCGTTCGGCAAGGGCTCGGTGCAGACCATCATTCCGCTCGGAAGCGGCAACGGCGCGCTGCGCCTCACCACGGCGCGCTACTTCACCCCGTCGGGCAAGTCGATCCAGGCCAAGGGCATCGTTCCCGATATCGAGGTTTTGCAGGACGTGCCGGAAGAGTTGAAGTCCCGCACCGACACCAAGGGCGAAGCCTCGCTACGCGGCCATCTGAAGAACGACGGCGACGAGAAGACCGGCTCGCAATCCTACGTTCCGCCGGACGCCAAGGACGACAAGGCCCTGAAGATGGCCGACGATCTGCTGCACGGCGTCAAGGTCAATGCCTCCGCGCCCGATACCGGCGACAAGGCGGCGATCGACAAGCCCGCCGACAAGGCCGCGATCGACAACAAGCCGGCCAACAAGGAAGCCAACTGATCCCGGTTCGACTGACCGGTTGTTGCGAAAAGGGCGGCCCCAGGGCCGCCCTTTTTGTCGACCTGACGACCGATGGCGGCGCGCCCGGGGCCTGCTTTTGCAATGCCGCCGCCCCGGATCTGCCGCCGGCTTGCCCCGCCGTGGTATCGTTGCCCCGGCTGATTCGGGGAGGTCCATGGCAGAGACGGCCGACGATCTGAGCGCTCCGCTCGGACAGAAGACGGTGCTCCGGAAGCGCCGATACCGGCTGCCGTTTACCGGATTCCAGGCGCTCGCCGTGCTGCTGGGCCTGTTTCTGGCTGGCTTCGCGGGCTTCGCCATCTTCAACGACAACCCGCTGGGCGGTGAGCCGATGGTCCGCATCGCCCTGCCGCAGCCGACGCCGGGCGAGAAGCCCGCCGCGGCCCCAGCCGCCAGCACCGGGCCGGCGGCGAAATCGGCGGCCAAAGAGGCCGCGCCGACCGGACAAAAGACCGTCACCATTATCGACGGCTCCAGCGGCGCGCACCATGACGTCACGATCTCCGGCGACGCCGCCGACCCGGCCGAAGCCGATGCGCCGCCCGCCATGGTGGCCGGGATCAACCCGCACCTTTTGGAGAAATCACGCTACGGCATGATCCCGGTGATCGCCGATGGACTGAAGCCGTTCACCGCCTATGCCGGCGAAGCCGACCGCGCCAAGGCTGCAAAAATGCCCGTGGTGGCCATCGTCGTCGGCGGGCTCGGCGTCGGAGCCGCCAAGACCGCCGACGCCATCATGAAATTGCCGGCCGCGGTGACCCTGGCGTTCACGCCCTACGGCTCGGATCCCGCCAGGCTGGCCGAACGCGCGCGGGCGCAGCATCATGAGATTCTGCTGCAGATTCCGATGGAGCCGTTCGATTATCCCGACAACGACCCCGGCCCGCAGACCCTGCTCACGACGCTTGGCCCCGAGCAGAATCTCGACCGGATGTACTGGCACCTCAGCCGTTTCCAGGGCTATGCCGGCATCGCCAATTTCATGGGGGCGCGCTTTGTGGTTTCCGATGCGGTGATGCAGCCGATCGTCAGCGAGGCCGCCAAGCGCGGGCTCGGCTATCTCGACGACGGATCCGCGCCACGCAGCGTTGCCGCCTCCCTGGCGGCGGGTCAGGCGATGCCTTTTGCCAAGGCCGACCTCAGCATCGACGCCGTGCCTACCGCCCTGGAAATCGACCGCGCGCTCGGCAAGCTTGAAAATCTGGCGAAGGAGCGCGGCCTGGCCGTCGGCATCGCCTCGGCATTGCCGATTTCGATCGAACGGATTGCCGTCTGGGCCAAGGCGCTGGAAAGCCATGGCATCCTGCTCGTGCCATTGACAACCGTCATGCTGAAATCAAAATCAGGCTGAAGACAGCCGGCTGGGCGCTGCTCCTGACCCATCCCGACCGCAAAGAGGTTTTGACGGAATGGCGCGCTATGATGACCTGCCCTATCGAACCAGCGTCGGCATGATGCTGATCAACCCCGCCGGGCTGGTCCTGGTCGGCCGCCGCGCCGGCGGCATCGAACATGTCGACGACACCCACGTCTGGCAGATGCCGCAAGGCGGCGTCGATCCCGGCGAGGACACCTGGGAGGCGGCGAAACGCGAACTCTACGAGGAAACCAGCGTCCGCTCGGTCGAAAAGCTCGGCGAGATCGCCGACTGGCTGATCTACGACATTCCACGCACCGTCGCCGGCCGCGCCTGGAAGGGCCGCTACCGCGGCCAGCGGCAGAAATGGTATGCGCTTCGATTTACCGGCCACGACACCGAGATCAATGTCGCCGAGCCCGGTGGCGGCCACAAGGCGGAGTTCGTCAGCTGGCGCTGGGAGCCGATGAAAAATCTTCCCGACCTGATCGTGCCGTTCAAGCGGCCGGTCTACGAGCGTGTGGTCAAGGAATTTTCCAGGCTCGCCGGCGGCTGATCCCGAGATGGCCGACGGCAAACCCTATCGCCCCAATGTCGGGGTCGCGCTGTTCAACGCTTCCGGTCGGGTGCTGATCGGACGGCGGTTCAGGGACGACGGACCGGAAATCATTCTGCCGGGTTTGGAGTGGCAGATGCCGCAAGGCGGCATCGACGGCGACGAGAACCCGCGCGATGCCGTGATGCGCGAACTCTGGGAAGAGACCGGCGCAGTAAGCGCCGATTACCTCGGCGAAACCGACTGGCTCAGCTACGACTTCCCGCCCCTCGCCGTTGCTTCGTCGCACCGGCTGGCCAAATTCCGCGGCCAGCGCCAGAAATGGTTCGCGCTGCGCTTCACCGGACACGACGATGAGATCGATCCGCTGACGCCGCGCAACGGCCAGCCGGCGGAGTTCGATCAATGGCGTTGGGAACGGCTGGATCGCGTCGCCGACCTGGTGGTGCCGTTCCGCCGCGAGGTGTATCGGACGGTGGCGCGCAGCTTCGTGAAATTCGCCGATGGCGAATAGCCAGCCGGGCAAGAGCGGCGAGCCGCTCGAACTACTCGCTTTTCGCTAATGCAGCGCGGTCGAATTGATCTGGTGCTGGATGCTCTTGTAATGATCGAGCCGCTCGAGGGCGCGGTCGAGTTCCGAGCCGTCTTTTTCGGTGAGCTTGGCTTCCATGCCGGAGATCTGGTCGGCGAACGCTTCCCGATCGAGTTCCTGAAGCGAGGTCGCGACGTCAGCCAGCACCGTCAGGCCCTTTTCGGAGACTTCAGCAAGACCGCCGAGCACGATGATCTTCTGCTGGGTGCCGCCGGTGGTCACCGTCAGGATGCCGGGCCGGATCGTGGCCACCACCGGCGCATGTCCGGCCAGCACGCCGAAATCGCCTTCGATGCCGGGAACGTCAACCTGATCGACTTCTCCGGAGAAGGCGAGCTTTTCCGGCGAGACGAGATCGAAGTGGAAAGTGGCCATGGGTGCGCCTGTCGATTTGGATCAGTGAGTTGCGAATAGCGAATGGCGAATAGCGAGTGGTGGAAGAACTCGACTTACCTGCCCTATTCGCTACTCCCTATTCGCTATTCGCCGGCTATTCGCCCTTAGGCTGCCTCGGCCGCGAGCTTCTTGCCCTTTTCGACCGCCTCTTCGATGGCGCCGACCATGTAGAAGGCGGCCTCCGGCAGATGGTCATACTTGCCTTCGCAGATGGCGCGGAAACCCTTGATGGTGTCGGCGAGATCGACGAACTTGCCGGGCGAGCCGGTGAAGATTTCGGCGACGTGGAACGGCTGCGACAGGAAGCGCTCGATCTTGCGGGCGCGGGCGACCGCGATCTTGTCCTCTTCGGACAATTCGTCCATGCCGAGAATGGCGATGATGTCCTGCAGCGACTTGTACCTCTGCAGCACCTGCTGAACCATCCGCGCGGTCTGGTAGTGATCCTCACCGACGATCAGCGGCGACAGCATGCGCGAGGTCGAGTCGAGCGGATCCACCGCGGGATAGATGCCCTTTTCCGAGATCGCGCGGTTCAGCACCGTGGTGGCGTCCAGATGCGCGAACGAGGTGGCCGGCGCCGGGTCGGTCAAGTCGTCGGCCGGCACGTAGATCGCCTGCACCGATGTGATCGAGCCCTTGTGCGTGGTGGTGATGCGCTCCTGCAGCGCGCCCATGTCGGTCGCGAGCGTCGGCTGATAACCCACGGCGCTCGGAATACGCCCGAGCAGCGCCGACACTTCGGAGCCGGCCTGCGTGAAGCGGAAGATGTTGTCGATGAAGAACAGCACGTCCTGGCCCTGATCGCGGAAATGCTCGGCGACGGTCAGACCGGACAGCGCCACGCGCATGCGGGCGCCGGGCGGCTCGTTCATCTGGCCGAACACCAGCGCGCATTTCGACTTGACGCTCGGATCGGGATTGTGCGGATCGGCATTGACCTTGGATTCGATGAACTCGTGATAAAGATCGTTGCCTTCGCGGGTACGCTCGCCGACGCCGGCGAACACCGAATTGCCGCCATGCGCCTTCGCCACGTTGTTGATCAGTTCCTGGATCAGCACGGTCTTGCCGACGCCGGCGCCGCCGAACAGGCCGATCTTGCCGCCCTTGGCGTAGGGCGCCAACAGGTCGACGACCTTGATCCCGGTGACCAGAATTTCCGCCTCGGTGGCCTGGTCGGTATAGGTCGGCGCTTCCTGATGGATCGCGCGCAAACCTTCGTTGACGATCGGGCCGCCTTCATCGATCGGCTCGCCGATCACGTTCATGATGCGGCCGAGCGTGCCGGCGCCGACCGGCACCTGGATCGGGCCGCCGGTATCGCTGACTTCGTGGCCGCGGACCAGGCCCTCGGTGGTATCCATCGCGATGGTGCGCACCGTGGATTCGCCGAGATGCTGGGCGACTTCGAGCACCAGACGGTTTTTGCCGTTCATGGTGGTGATGGCGTTCAGAATCGCAGGCAGGTGGCCTTCGAACTGCACGTCGACGACGGCACCGATGACTTGCGTGATGCGTCCGGTCTGGTTGGCGGGTGTAGCCATAAAACTCTCTCCTTGAAGTCCGAAAACGTGAACGGCCGTCCGTCGACGGCTAGAGCGCCTCGGCGCCGGAGATGATTTCAATCAGCTCCTTGGTGATCATCGCCTGGCGGGTTCGATTGTAGATCAGGGTCTGCTTGCGGATCATGTCGCCGGCGTTGCGGGTGGCGTTGTCCATGGCGCTCATCTGCGCGCCGTAGAACGAGGCATTGTTCTCCAGCAGCGCTCGGAAAATCTGCACCGCGAGATTGCGCGGCAGCAGTCCGGTCAGGATCTCGTCCTCTTCCGGCTCGTATTCGTAGGAAGTAGCCGGTCCGGCATTGGCTGGCGGCGTTTCCACCACCAGGGGAATGATCTGCTGCGCGGTCGGAATCTGGGAGATCACCGACTTGAAGCGCGAGTAGAACAGCGTGCAGACGTCGAACTCGCCGGCGGCAAAGCGCGCGATGATCTTCTTGGCGATGTCCTCGGCGTTGACGAATCCGAGCTGGCGAACCGAGCGCAGTTCGACGCTTTCGACGATCTGCTTCTCGAAATTGCGGCGCAGCTGTTCAAATCCCTTGCGTCCGACGCAGAAGAATTTGACCTCCTTGCCCTGGTTCATCAGCGCCAGGGCGCGCTCGCGGGCCAGCCGCACGATCGAGGAATTGAATGCGCCGGACAGTCCGCGCTCGCCGGTGCAGACCAGCAGCAGATGCACCCTGTCATTGCCGGTCCCGGCCAGCAGCGCCGGCGCGCCGGGCGAGCCCGCCGCCGCGGTCGCGATGTTGGAGATCACGGCGTCCATTTTTTCCGCGTAGGGCCGCGCCGCCTCGGCTGCGGTCTGGGCGCGGCGCAATTTGGACGCTGCCACCATCTGCATGGCCTTGGTGATCTTCTGCGTCGCCTTGGTGGAGGCGATGCGGACCCGCATGTCTTTGAGTGAAGCCATTCCAGTTTAACTCACAGCACCTCGGTTGCGACCCTCTCCCCCGCCCGCGGGGGAGAGTCGGAATGGGAAGCTAAAGCGCGTATCGGAACAGCCCCCACGGGACCGGCTTCGCCGGCCGACCTCCCCCGCGAGCGGGAGAGGTGAAAATCAAGCAAACGTCTTCAAGCAAACGTCTTGGCGTAACCCTCGACCACCGCCTTGAGCTTGGCGGCGGTATCGTCGCTGAGATCGCGGCTGTCGCGGATGGTATTGAGGATGTCGACGTTCTTGCCGCGCAGCAGCGACAGCAGGCCGTCCTCGAAGCTGCGCACCTTGGCTACCGGGAGCGCGTCGAGATAGCCGTTGACGCCGGCATAAATCACCACGACCTGCTCTTCCATCTTCAGCGGAGAGAATTGCGGCTGCTTCAGAAGTTCGGTCAGGCGCGAGCCGCGGTTGAGCAGGCGCTGGGTCGAAGCGTCGAGATCGGAACCGAACTGCGCGAACGCCGCCATTTCGCGGTACTGCGCCAGTTCGCCCTTGATCTTGCCGGCGACTTTTTTCATCGCCTTGGTCTGCGCCGAGGATCCGACCCGCGACACCGACAGGCCGACGTTCACCGCGGGGCGGATGCCCTGGAAGAACAGGTCGGTCTCCAGGAAGATCTGGCCGTCGGTAATCGAGATCACGTTGGTCGGAATATAGGCGGAGACGTCGTTGGCCTGGGTTTCGATGATCGGCAACGCCGTCAGCGAGCCCGAACCATGTTCGTCGTTGAGCTTGGCGGCGCGCTCGAGCAGGCGCGAATGCAGATAGAACACGTCGCCGGGATAGGCTTCGCGGCCCGGCGGGCGGCGCAGCAGCAGCGACATCTGGCGATAGGCCACCGCCTGTTTCGACAGATCGTCATAGATGATGACCGCGTGCATGCCGTTGTCGCGGAAATATTCGCCCATGGTGCAACCGGTGAACGGCGCGATGTACTGCATCGGCGCAGGATCGGAGGCGGTGGCCGCGACGATGATGGAATATTCCAGCGCGCCCTGCTCTTCGAGCACCTTGACGAACTGGGCAACCGTCGAGCGCTTCTGTCCGATCGCGACATAGACGCAATACAGCTTGATTTTCTCGTCGGTCTGCGCGTTGAGCGGCTTCTGGTTCAGGATGGTATCGAGCGCGATCGCGGTCTTGCCGGTCTGGCGATCGCCGATGATCAGTTCGCGCTGGCCGCGGCCGACCGGGATCAGCGCATCGATGGCCTTGAGGCCGGTCGCCATCGGCTCGTTGACCGATTTGCGCGGGATGATGCCGGGCGCCTTGACGTCCACGCGCTTGCGCTCGGACGACTGGATCGGGCCCTTGCCGTCGATCGGATTGCCGAGCGCATCGACCACGCGGCCGAGCAGGCCCTTGCCGACCGGGGTATCGACGATGGCGCGGGTGCGCTTGACGGTCTGGCCTTCCTTGATCTCGCGGTCGGCGCCGAAGATCACGATGCCGACGTTGTCGGTTTCGAGGTTGAGCGCCATGCCGCGCGTGCCGTTCTCGAACTCGACCATCTCGCCGGCCTGGACATTGTCGAGGCCGTAGACGCGGGCAATGCCGTCGCCGACGGACAACACCTGTCCGACTTCGGAAACTTCAGCCTCCTGGCCGAAATTCTTGATCTGGTCCTTGAGGATCGCGGAAATTTCCGCGGCGCGGATGTCCATCAGCCTGCCTCTTTCATCGCGTGCTTGATCGAATTGAGTTTGGTGCGAAGCGAACTATCCACCATGCGGCTGCCGAGCTTGACCACGAGGCCGCCGATGATCGAAGGATCGATATTGACGTTGAGCGCGACCTCCTTGCCGGTCACCGATTTCAGGGCGGCCTTCAGGGTGTCGAGATTCTTGTCACTGAGCTGTTCGGCCACGGTGACATCGGCCGTCGCCTCGCCCTTGAATTTGGCGACCAGGGCGCGGAAGGCGCGAATCACGTCGCCGACCGCGAACAGCCGGCGGTTGGCGGTGAGAACCTTGAGGAATTTGGCGGAAATGCCGGCGATGCCGGCCTGATCGAGCACCGCCGCCAGCGCCTTGGCCTGCGAATCCGCCGAAAACACCGGGCTGCGTACCAGGCGCTTCAGATCGGCGCTGTCCGCCAGCATGGCGGCGAACCTGTCGAGGTCGGCCTTGACCGCGTCGATGGATTTTTCATCGCGCGCCAATTCGAACAAGGCCGTAGCATAACGGCCGGACACTCCCGAAACGGACGGATCTTCAGCAGCCACAAGCACGCTCTTTTTGCTGTCAAACTCGCAAGGGAAAAACCGTCGCCACGATGCGGCGCCTAGCGATCCAAGCCCTTGGAATTCAAGCGGGACTTCGATTTACGACCGGTACGGAATGTATCGGCAACGTTAAAATCGCGGCTTTGCTAACATAGCAAGCGCGCAGGTGCAACATGACCGCAGCGACTGGCGATGCCTTGTCGCAGGTCTTCCCGCGCGTGGATTTCCGCGCGGCTTCGATGGATCCGCGACCACGCGCCAGCGCCGGGCGCCGACGGCCGGAGTGCTGTCGGTCAGGCACAAGGAAAATCGTTCCACCCGCAACCGGCCTGAGGCTGCGCGGCAACGGCTCGGCCGCGCGAGCCATTCATCATGCCCATTACTTGCTCAAAGCTCGCCATCGCCGGCGACAACTTCGCTTTTCTGTATTCCTAAGTAATAATTTGGTTAATCAATTGTTAACGTACAATAAAGTTAACCTGATGGCGATTACCTGTATTCGGTCACAAGATGTTTCAGCGGGAGACAAAACGATCTACTGCCTATTTTACGCCTTATTAGCCGACCAAACGGCAGCCACTCAAAACGGGACGGGGGTTCCACTTGCCATATATATGGCAATACTATCTTGAGGGACTAATATATGCTGACATCCAAAAATCCAGCACTGGGGAATGGAACCCAGTCACGTACGGCGCTGGCTTTCTTCGCCGCAACTCTGCTGATCGGCGGCAGTGCCACCGAAGCCTCGGCCAAGTCCCATCGACATCACTACGGCCATCGCCATTTCCATCACGCCAGCAATCGTTCCAACGGCTCCTGGCAGGACGCCAATGCCGCGATCGGCCCCTCGTCCGGTTCGGGACGCAGCTTCTCGGGGATGGCTTCCTATTACGGCAACGAATCCGGCAGCAAGACCGCCTCGGGCCAGCGTTTCAACCAGAACGCCCTGACCTGTGCCCACCGCTCGCTGCCCTTCGGCACCAAGCTGCGGGTGACCCATGGCGGCCGCAGCGTGGTGGTCACCGTCAACGACCGCGGTCCGTTCGTCCGCGGCCGGGTTCTCGACCTTTCGACCGCCGCGGCACGCGCCGTCGGTCTGACCGGCGCTGGCGTCGGCCGGGTCGTCGCCGAGGTCATCTGACCTCCTTGCGGCATTGAACGCCGCTTCCATCCATCAAGCCCGCTGAAGGCGCTGTATATTCGATCCCGGCTGCAGCCGCTGCTGCGCGCCGAAACCAGGCCTGCCGTTGTCTATGACGGCAGGCCTGTTCGATTCGGCGATGCCGGACCTACAGGAAGCTTTGCGGATCGACGTCGACCTCGAGCTTGAGATTGCCTTTGGTCTTGGGGCCCGCCGCCAGCCATTGACGCAAATATTCCGAAAGGTCGACCGACCGCAGCGATTTTACCAATAGCCGGAAGCGATAGCGGCCCTTGATCACCGCCAGCGGGGCTTCGGCGGGTCCCAGCACCTGAATCCGCTCGTCGATCGGCGCGACCGCCGCCAGCCTTCGCGCAAAACTCTCCGCGCTGGGGCGGTCGCCCGCCGAAATGATCAGGCTCGCCAAGCGGCCGAAGGGCGGATAGCCGGTGCGCTCGCGTGCCTCGATCTCGCTGGCGTAGAACGCCTCGCGGTCGCACGCCACCAGCGCCTTCATCACCGGGTGCTCCGGCTGGTGGGTCTGCAGATAGCCGACGCCGCGGCCCTGATCGCGCCCGGCGCGGCCGATCACCTGATTGAGCAGTTGGAACGTGCGCTCGGCGGCGCGCGGATCGCCATTGCCGAGGCCGAGATCGGCGTCAATGACGCCGACCAGATTGAGCCGCGGAAAATGATGGCCCTTCGCCACCAGCTGGGTGCCGATGATGATATCGACGCGGCCTTCGGCGATCTCGTTCAATTCGCTGCGCATGGTTTCGATCGAGGTGATCAGGTCGCTCGACAGCACCATGGTGCGCGCGTCCGGAAACAGCGCGGCGGCTTCCTCCTGCAGGCGTTCGACCCCGGGGCCGACGGCCACCAGCGAATCCTCGGTGGCGCAATGCGGACAGACCTGCGGCCGCGGCATCGAGAAACCGCAGTGATGGCAGACCAGGCGCTGGCGAAAGCGGTGATCGACCAGCCAGGCATCGCAGATCGTGCAGCCGAAGCGATGCCCGCAGGCCCGGCACAGGGTCAGCGGCGCGTAGCCGCGGCGGTTGAGGAAAAACAGCGCCTGCTCGCGCCGCTCCAGCGCGATCCGGACATGCTCGGCGAGCCGTGGCGAGATGAAGCGGCCGCGCGCCGGCGCTTCGCGCCGCAGGTCGATCGCCTCGATATGCGGCATGTGCTGGCCGCCGAACCGCGACGGCAGCACCACGCGCTGATAACGGCCCTTGCGCGCATTGACTTCGGTCTCGACCGAGGGCGTCGCCGAGGCCAGCACGATCGGAATCCTGGCGATGTGCGCGCGCACCACCGCCATGTCGCGGGCGTGGTAATGTGCGCCTTCGTCCTGCTTATAGGCCTGGTCGTGCTCCTCATCGACCACGATCAGCCCGAGATTGGCGTAGGGCAGAAACAGCGCCGAGCGCGCCCCCACCACGACAGGGCCTCGCCGGCGGCGATCGCCGCCCAGTTGCGCGCCCGGCTGCGCGGACTGAGTTCGGAATGCCATTCCAGCGGCCGCACCCCGAAACGCAACGCGAAGCGGTCGAGGAACTGCCCGGTCAGCGCGATCTCCGGCATCAGGATCAGCGACTGCCTGCCGCGGCGGACGATCTCGGCGATGGCCTCGAAATACACTTCGGTCTTGCCCGAACCGGTGACGCCGTCGAGCAGCGCGACATGAAAGCTGCCGTTCGCCGCCAGCGCCCGCATCGCGTCCACCGCGGTGCGCTGCTGCCGGGAAAAATCAGGCTCGGCGAACAGCGGGTCGGGCGCGGGAGGCGGCGGCGGCCGCGGCATCGGTTCAGGACGAAGCGTGCCCTCATCGACCAGGCCATCGATCACGCCGGTGCCGACGCCGGCTTCCCTGGCGGCGTCGGATTTGCCGTGCAGCAGGCCATCGGACAGAAGTCCGATCAGCCGCTGCCGCGCCGGGGTCATGCGCCGCGGCGCTTCGCCGACCAGGCGCACCCCCATCCGGATCCGCTCCGGGCCGAGATGCTCCCCCATCCGCAAGGTCATCCGCAGCACCATGCCGCGCGCCGACAGCGTGTAGTTGGCGACCCAGTCGACCAGGCTGCGCAGTTCCTGCTTCAAGGGCGGAACGTCGAGCTTTTCGCCGACCTCCTTGAGGCGGTTATGCAGGCGCGGATCGGGATTGGCGTTGTCGGCCCACACCACGGCGACCACCTCGCGCGGCCCCAGCGGCACGCACACCACGTCGCCGGGCTTCAAATCCATGCCGCGCGGCACGCGGTAGGAATAGGTCTGATTGAGCGCTACCGGCACCAGCACATCGACCACCCCTGTCGACGATGCAGAAGAGCTGTTGGCGCGGGTCGCGTGGTCCATGGCGGAATCAGACTCAAAGCGAGGAAGAGACGAGATCGAACTCAATTTACGGCCAGCCGCGGTCAGGAGCCAGCAGCACGGTACCGCCGCGGACCAATATCCAGGCCGAGGCCTCGCGGTTCACCAACGGTAAACGACCGCGGTGTGATAGTATTGGTCATTCGCGCCCCCGAAGAGCCCATGGCCAAGCCAGCAGCCTCCGTTCAACCCATCGAGCTCGCCTGCGCCGCCGACGACGTCGTGCTGCAGATGACGCGCTGGCTGGCGCATCTGCGCAGCGAACGGCGGCTGTCGCCGAAGACGTCGGAGGCCTATGCCCGCGACCTGCGCCAATGTCTGGTGTTTCTCGGCGAGCACTGGGGCACGCGGGTGACGCTTGCCCGTTTTGCCGCCCTCGAGGCCAGCGACATCAGGGCCTTCATGGCGATGCGCCGTGCCGGCGATATCGGTGGCCGTTCGCTGATGCGGGCGCTGGCGGGATTACGCTCGTTCGGCCGCTTCCTCGAACGGGAGGGCAATGGCAAGGTCGGCGCCCTGTCGGCGATCCGCGCGCCCAAGGTCGGCAAGAGCCTGCCGAAACCCGTTCCGGTGGCGGCGGCCAGGCGTTTGACCGATGCCGGCGAGCGCGCCGGAGAGGCCCGCGATCCCTGGATCTGGGCGCGCGACGCCGCCGTGATGGCGCTGCTGTATGGCTCCGGCCTGCGCATCTCCGAGGCGCTCGGGCTGAAGCGCCGCGACGTGCCGTTGCCGGGCGCAGGCGACGTATTGGTCGTGACCGGCAAGGGCAACAAGACCCGGATGGTGCCGGTGCTGCGGAACGTGCTGGCGCTGGTCCAGGATTATGTGGCGATGTGCCCGCATCCGCTGCCGGCGGACGGGCCGATTTTTGTCGGCGCCCGCGGCGGCCCGCTGAAGGCCCGAATCATCCAGCTCACCATGGAGCGGCTGCGCGGTGCGCTGGGCCTGCCCGACAGCGCCACGCCGCATGCGCTGCGGCACTCCTTTGCGACCCATCTGCTGACCCGCGGCGGCGACCTGCGCGCGATCCAGGAACTGCTCGGCCACGCCTCGCTCTCGACCACGCAGATCTATACCGGGATCGACAGCGAGCGGCTGTTCGAAGTCTACCGCACCGCGCATCCGCGCGCCTGAAGATCACCCGACCTGGGGCCTGACGGGCGGCTGCGCGAGGGCTTGCCTCTTGCGCTGGCGGCGCGGTTCGGTCAATCGTGCGCCTGGCGATGGCGGGAGCAAATCATGAGCGCGCAAGAAAGCATGGAGCAGGCGGAGAACGCCAAGGAAGCCGCCGGCGAGGACAAGAAGATCGCGCTGCTGATTGCCGTGATCGCGCTGTTTCTGGCGCTGTCGGAAACCCTGGGCAAGGGGGCGCAGACCGAATCCATCAGCAAGAACGTCGAAAGTTCGAACCTGTGGGCGTTCTTTCAGGCCAAGAGCATCCGCCGCACGGTGGTGCAGACGGCGTCGGATGAGGCCAGGCTGAGCCTCGGCACCATCGGCGACGAAGCCGCCAAGGCGGCGCTGCAAAAGCAGATCGACGAATGGCAGAAGACCGCAGCGCGCTATCGCTCCGAGCCGGAAACCGGCGAGGGTCAGGATCAATTGTCCGAGCGCGCCAAGCATGCCGAGGAAGAGCGCGACCTGGCGGAGGCCAAATATCATCACTTCGAGCTCGCCTCGGCCGCCTTCCAGATCGGCATCGTGCTGGCATCGGCGACCATCATCACCGGCATTGTTGCACTTTCCTGGATCTCGGGACTGCTGGCGCTGGCCGGTATCGCGTTTACCGCGCTCGGCATCTTCGTGCCGCATCTGCTGCATCTGCCGTAGACGGCTGGCCGCCGGAAGTGGGCCCGGCTCGGCGCGGCGCGGCGGAATCGGGGCCGGCCGCAAGGTTGGCAATGTCCGACTAAAGCATGATGGGATTAAGTTCGATAGCCTGAATTTTTGAGGTAGTTTGCGCACTCCTCTGGGCTGAAGGCATCGAGTGCGTGGCCGATTGCGGCGCATACGGCGTCGACAGTTCGCGCGGAAGCTTTGCGCAGCAGGTGCTTGAGCTTGGCAAACACCTGCTCGATCGGGTTCAGGTCGGGCGAGTATTTTGGCAGGAAGAACAGCTTGGCGCCCACCGAGCGGATGAGCTGGCGCACGGCTTTGCTTCTGTGGCTGCCGAGATTGTCCAGGACGACGATATCACCGGGCCTGAGAGTGGGCAGAAGGACCTTCTCGACGTAGGTCCGAAAACTTACGCCATCGATCGGCCCCTCGATGAACCATGGCGCATCAATCCGGTCGTGGCGTAGCGCCGCCAGGAAGGTCATGGTCTTCCAGCGTCCGTGGGGGACCTTGGCGTGAAGTCTGTCGCCGCGCGGCGCCCATCCCCGCAGGGGCGCCATATCGGTCCTGGTCCAGGTTTCGTCGATGAAGACGAGCCGCTCAGGATCGACGCGGCCTTGATATTTCTTCCACTGGACCCGCCGCCGCGCGACCTCTGGTCGATCGCGTTCGCCAGCCGCCATGCTTTTTTTTGAAGCTGAGCTTCTCGGCATGAACGAAGTTCCACACCGAGTGGTAGTCGACCTTCAAGCCGCGATCGGCAAGCTCGGCAACGAGACCGCGTATGGTGAAATCGCCGGCCTTGATCCGTTGCGACAGCCAAAGCGCGTGCTCGCCCGAAATCGCCTTGGGCTTGTAGCCGCCTATCTGGCTGGGCTCAACGCTACCGGTCTTCTCGACCCGATGCATCCATCCGATCGCCGTGCTGATCGCGACCCCAAACTGCTTGGCGGCCCGATTGCGTGACATTCCGCCCTCAATCGCGGCCACGACACGCTTACGCAGATCCAGAGAATAAGGCTTGCCCATCCATGCTGGCCTCCAGCCCAGCCAGCATGGTGAATCAGAAATGCACTGATTTGGGAATCCCAAATCGATTCAGGCTAATGACATCCCGCTTTAGCGCGCCTCGTGCACGCTCTTGCGGAAGCGCTGGATCAGCCGCAGCACCCGCGATGACCAGCCGCCGCCGCCGAGACCTTGCTTGATCCGGAGCTTGATCGGCTCAACCAGCGCGGTCGCCCTGGCGCGCAGGTCAAGGACAAACTCGTAGAGACTTTCGAACCACGGCATTTCGAGCAATTTCGGCCGCGTCACGTCGAATATGAAGGCCGCCACCCCGACCCCGAGGAATTTGGCGAAGATGATGGTGAGAATGGCGCTGATCCAATATTCATGGGTGAGCAGCCAGAGTCCCATCAGCTTCAGCGGAAACAGCGGGATTACCGGCACGATGAATACCAGCAGCGTCATCGCCGGCGACAGCGTGTCGACCCGTTCAGCCAGCCATTGCTTGAAGGCGCGCAGCGGGATCAGCGCCACGAACCACGCCACGATCGGTTCGAGATGATCCCACAGCCAGGCCTCGATCAGGAAGATGACCGCGAGCAGAACCCAGACCGGCTGTAGGAAGCGGCGCAGCATCGATATTGTCCCCGCCCAACCTTCGCCGGGCGCGGATCACATATGGATCGCGCGCTTGCCAACCGCAAGCGCGGCTTCCTTGACGGCCTCCGAACGGGTCGGATGGGCATGGCAGGTGCGGGCCAGGTCCTCGGCGGAGCCGCCAAACTCCATCAAAACCGCCGCTTCGTGAATCATTTCGCCGGCTTCGCGGCCGACGATGTGCACGCCAAGCACCCGATCGGTCTTCGCATCTGCGAGAACCTTGACGAATCCTTCGGTGGTCTGGTTGACCTTGGAGCGGCCATTGGCGGTGAACGGGAACTTGCCGACGGTGTAGGCCACACCGGCCTGCTTCAGCTCTTCCTCGGTCTTGCCGACCGCCGACACTTCCGGCGTGGTGTACACCACACCGGGGATGACGTCGTAGTTCACGTGGCCGGCCTGGCCGGCGAGAATTTCCGCCGCCGCGACGCCTTCATCCTCGGCCTTGTGGGCCAGCATCGGACCCGCAACCACGTCGCCGATCGCGTAGACGCCCTTGACGCTGGTGGCGAAATGCGCGTCGATCTGCACCCGGCCGCGATTGTCGAGCGCGACGCCGGCTTCCTTCAGACCGAGGCCTTCGGTGTAGGGCACGCGGCCGATAGCGACCAGCACGACATCGGCCTGCAGCGTTTCGGCGGCTCCGCCCGCGGCCGGCTCGATCTGCGCCGACAACGTCTTGCCCGAGCTGTCGATGCCGGTCACCTTGGCGCCGAGCCTGAACGCGAAGCCCTGTTTTTCGAGGATGCGCTGGAATTGCTTGGCCACTTCGCCGTCCATGCCGGGCAGGATGCGGTCGAGAAATTCCACCACGGTGACCTCTGCGCCGAGCCGGCGCCAGACCGAGCCGAGCTCGAGCCCGATCACGCCGGCGCCGATGATCAGCAGCTTTTCCGGCACTTTTTCCAGCGAGAGCGCGCCAGTCGACGACACGATGCGTTTTTCGTCGATCTCGATGCCCTTCAGCCGCGCGATATCGGAGCCGGTGGCAATGACGATGTTTCTGGTCTCCACCAGCCGGGTCTTGCCGTCGGTGCCCGACACCTCGACCCTGCCGGTGCCGAGAATCCTGCCCTTGCCGCCAATGACGTCGATCTTGTTCTTCTTCATCAGGAACTCGACGCCCTTGACGTTGCCGTCGATGCCCTGCTGCTTGAAATTCATCATCGCCGGCAGATCGAGTTTCGGCGCGGCGACGCCGACCCCCATTTTCGAGAACGAGTGCCCGGCCTCGTCGAACATCTCGGAGGCATACAGCAATGCCTTCGACGGCATGCATCCGACGTTGAGGCAGGTGCCGCCGAGCGTGGCGTTCTTCTCGACCACGGCGACCTTCATGCCGAGCTGTGCCGCGCGGATCGCGCAGACATATCCGCCGGGGCCGGTGCCGATAACAACCAGATCGTAAGTCGCCATGATTGAAGTCCTGTAGCTGAAGTCTGTGACGGGTATTAGCGCCCGCCCGATACATCAAGGATTGCGCTGGTCACGTAGGAGGCCTGATCCGACATCAGCCAGACGATGGCGTTGGCGATTTCATCGGCGGTGCCGACGCGCTTCATGGGCACCGTCTGGCTGAGCCGGTGGGCGCGGTCGGGATCGCCGCCGCTGGCGTGAATTTCGGTGTCGATCAGCCCGGGCCGGACCGCGGCGACGCGAATGCCCTCGCCGGCGACCTCGTGGCCCAATCCGACGGTGAAGGAATCGATGGCGCCCTTGGACGCCGCGTAATCGACATAGGTGTTGGGCGAACCGAGCCTCGCCGCGACCGATGACAGATTGACGATGACGCCGCCCTTGCCGCCGTGGCGCGTCGACATCCGCTTCACGGCTTCGCGCGCGCACAATATGCTGCCGGTGACGTTGACGGCCATCATGCGCCCGATGCGCTCGGCGGACATCTCGTCGACCCGCGCCGTCGGCCCGACAATGCCGGCATTGTTGACCAGGGCGCCAAGCGTCCCAAGCCCGTCGGCGGCGGCAAACAGCGCCAGGATATCGCTTTCCCTGCCGACATCACATTTCACGGCGATGGCCTTGCCGTTGCGCGACTCGATGCCGGCGACCACCTCGCGCGCGGCGGCCTGGTTGCTGGCATAGCCGATACAGACCCGAAATCCGCGCGCGGCGGCGGCCAGCGCGGTGGCGCGGCCGATGCCGCGGCTGCCGCCGGTGATGATCGCAACCCTGTCGGTCAAGACTTGCTCCCCGTCCAAAATCCCACCCTATTGGAAAAGCCGCACCAGCATCGCGACCAGGGCGAAGATCGAGACGAACCACACAACGCTGCGGGCGAACGGAATCTGGATCAAATACAACGGCACATAGACCACCCGCATGGCTATCCACAGCTCGGCGCCGTGGGCGCCGAGACCGCCGCTGCGGCCGGTGACGACCAGGGCCAGCGCCAGCGCCGCAAACACCGGAAATGTTTCCAGCAGATTGCGGAAGGCGCGATCGGCTCTGCCGGCGAAGACGCCCCGCAGCACCCTGGCTTCGTCGCGTGGACCGGCCTTGTAGTCGCCGCCCATCTCGACCGCCGAAGAGATCGATTGCAGGAACATCTGCAGCAGCAGCAGCACGGCTCCCAGTCCGAGCATCAGTATTTCGGTCGGCAATGGCTGCATTCATCCCCCGTCAGGCGCCTGGGCCATTGCGGCTACCAACCAGACATCAAGCTGCGAAACACGTCACAGATCCAGCACCAGCCGCGCCGGATCCTCCAGGCTTTCCTTGACCCGCACCAGGAACGTCACCGCCTCCTTGCCGTCGATGACGCGATGATCGTAGGACAGTGCCAGATACATCATCGGCCGGATCTCGACCTTGCCGCCGATCGCGACCGGGCGATCCTGGATCTTGTGCATGCCGAGGATCGCGGACTGCGGCGCGTTCAGGATCGGCGTCGACATCAGCGAGCCGTAGATGCCGCCATTGGTGATGGTGAAGGTGCCGCCCTGCATCTCGTCGATCTTGAGCTGGCCGTCGCGCGCCCGCCGCCCGAAATCGGCGATGCTCTTTTCGATTCCTGCGATCGACTTGCTGTCGCAATCGCGGACCACCGGCACCACCAGGCCCTTGTCGGTGCCGACCGCAACGCCGATGTGGTAGTAATTCTTGTAGATCAGATCGGTGCCGTCGATCTCGGCATTGGCCGCCGGAATGTCCTTCAGCGCCTGCACGCAGGCCTTGGTGAAGAAGCCCATGAATCCCAGTTTGCTGCCGTGCTTCTTCTCGAACACGTCCTTGTACTGGGCGCGCATCGCCATGATGTGACTCATGTCGACCTCGTTGAAGGTCGTCAGCATCGCCGCGGTGTTCTGCACGTCCTTGAGGCGGCGGGCGATGGTCTGGCGCAGCCGCGTCATCTTCACGCGCTCCTCGCGCGCGGCATCGTCGGCCGGCGAAGGCGCGCGAACCTGCACCGCGGCCGCCGGCTGGTTGACAGGGGTCGGCGCCGACGCCGCCTTCTCGATCGCCGCCAGCATGTCGCCCTTGGTGACGCGGCCATCCTTGCCGGAGCCGGGAACGGTGGCGGCATCGATGCCGCTTTCGGCCGAGATCTTGCGCACCGACGGCGCCAGCGGCGCATCGGCCGGCGGCGCCTTGGCAACGGGGGCTGCGGCGACAGCGGCAGGCGCTGCGGCGGGCGGCGGCGGGGCGGCCTTGGCGGGCGCCGCAGCCGGCTTGGCGGCGGCAGCGCCGTCATTGATCTGTCCGAGCAACGCGCCGACGGCGACGGTCTCGCCGTCCTTGGCGACGATGTCGCCGAGCGTACCGGCGGAAGGTGCCGGCACCTCGATGGTGACCTTGTCGGTCTCGAGCTCGACCAGCGGCTCATCGACCGCGACGGCGTCGCCGGCCTTCTTGAACCAGCGGCCGATGGTGGCCTCGGTCACGGATTCGCCGAGCGTCGGAACGCGAATTTCAGTCATGGTTGGCTTCCTCAATATCCTGGTGCGGTCATCGCCCGCCGGGCGGGCGATCCGGTAATGCGCGGCGGTCCCGATTCGGTGAAAACGGTGCGAAGTAGCGAATGCCCCGCTTTCGCGGGGCATGGCGATTGAAATTTCCTAGTTCAGCGCCTCATCGAGCAGCGCCTTGAGCTGCGCCAGATGCTTGGTCATCAGGCCGGTCGCGGTGGCCGCGGCGGCGGCCCGACCGGCGTAACGCGGACGCTTGTTCGGCGCGTTGATCTGGTTCAGCACCCATTCGAGATAGGGCTCGATGAAGTGCCACGCGCCCATGTTGCGCGGCTCTTCCTGGCACCACACCAGCTCGGCGTTCTTGAAGCGGCCGAGCTCCTGCACCAGCGCCTTCAGCGGCACCGGATAAAGCTGCTCGACCCGCATGATGTAGACATCGTCGATCCCGCGTTTTTCGCGCTCGTCGTAGAGGTCGTAATAGACCTTGCCCGAGCACAACACGACGCGCCGGATCTTGTCGTCCGGCACCAGCTTGATCGGCTCGTCGGGCAGCATCGCCGCGTCATCGTAGAGCAGCCGATGGAAGGTGGTGTTGGCGCCCATCTCGTCGAGCCGGGAGACCGCACGCTTGTGCCGCAGCAGCGACTTCGGCGTCATCAAAATCAGCGGCTTGCGGATCTCGCGATGCAATTGCCGGCGCAGCACGTGGAAGAAATTGGCCGGCGTGGTGGCGTACACCACCTGCATGTTGTCCTCGGCGCACATCTGCAGGAAGCGCTCGAGCCGTGCCGAGGAATGCTCCGGCCCCTGACCCTCATAGCCATGCGGCAGCATGCAGACGAGGCCGGACATCCGCAGCCATTTGCGCTCGCCCGAGGAGATGAACTGGTCGAACAGCACCTGGGCGCCGTTGGCGAAGTCGCCGAACTGCGCTTCCCAGATCGCCAGCGCCTTGGGCTCGGCCAGCGAATAGCCGTATTCGAAGCCAAGCACGGCTTCCTCCGACAGCAGCGAGTTGATGACCTCGTAGTGGCCCTGATCGCCGCCGAGATGATTGAACGGGGTGTAGCGGCTTTCGTCTTCCTGATCGATCAGCACCGAGTGCCGCTGCGAGAAGGTGCCGCGCTCGCTGTCCTGCCCGGACAGCCGGACATGGCGGCCTTCCTGCAGCAGGGTGCAGAACGCCAGCGCCTCGCCGGTCGCCCAGTCGATGCCGACGCCGTTCTCGATCGCCTTGGCGCGATTTTCCAGAAACCGCTGCACGGTGCGGTGAACCCGGAAGCCATCCGGAACCCTGGTGATCTTGCGGCCGACATCCTTCAGCACCGCGATATCGACGCCGGTGACGCCGCGGCGCGGATCTTCTTCCTGATCCGCCGACTTGAACCCGGCCCACTTGCCGTCGAGCCAGTCGGCCTTGTTCGGCTTGTAGCCCGAGCCGGCCTCGAGTTCGGCATCAAGCCGGGCGCGCCAGTCGGCCTTGGCCTTGTCGATCTCGCCTTCGGTCATCACGCCCTCGGCGATCAGCCGCTTCGAATAGATCTCCAGCGTGGTCGGATGGGTGGCGATCTTCTTGTACATCACCGGCTGGGTGAACATCGGCTCGTCGCCTTCGTTGTGACCGTGCCTGCGATAGCAGAACATGTCGATCACAACCGGCTTGTGGAATTTCTGCCGGAATTCGATCGCGACCTTGGCCGCGAACACCACGGCTTCCGGATCGTCGCCGTTGACGTGGAAGATCGGCGCGTCGATCATCTTCGCCACGTCCGACGGATAGGGCGAGGAGCGCGAATAGCGCGGATAGGTGGTGAACCCGATCTGGTTGTTGACGATGAAATGCAGCGAGCCGCCGGTGCGGTAGCCTTTCAGGTCGGACAGCGCGAAGCATTCCGCCACCACGCCCTGGCCGGCGAACGCCGCGTCGCCGTGCATCAGCAGCGGCAACACCGAGATCCGCTGGTCCGGCGGATCGCCATGCTGATCCTGCTTGGCCCGCACCTTGCCGAGCACCACCGGATCGACGATCTCCAGATGCGAGGGATTGGCGGTCAGCGACAGATGGATCCGGTTGTTGTCGAATTCGCGGTCGGACGACGCCCCGAGGTGGTACTTGACGTCGCCGGAGCCCTCGACCGCGTCCGGATTGGCCGAGCCGCCCTTGAATTCATGAAACAGCGCGCGATGCGGCTTACCCATCACCTGGGTCAGCACGTTGAGGCGGCCGCGATGCGGCATGCCGACGACGATTTCCTTGACGCCGAGATTGCCGCCGCGCTTGATGATCTGTTCGAGCGCCGGAATCAGCGACTCCGCCCCGTCCAGCCCGAAGCGCTTGGTGCCGGTGAATTTCAGGTCGCAGAATTTCTCGAAACCTTCGGCCTCCACCAGCTTCATCAGGATGGCGCGGCGGCCCTCGCGGGTGAAGCTGATTTCCTTGTCCGGCCCTTCGATGCGCTCCTGGATCCAGCCCTTCTGCGCGCCGTTGGTGATGTGCATGAACTCGACGCCGAGGGTCTGGCAGTAGGTTCGCTCGCAGATCGCGACGATTTCACGCAAGGTGGCGTATTCGAGCCCCAGCACATGGTCGAGAAAGATCTTGCGGTCGAAATCGCCCTCCACGAAGCTGTAGGTGCGCGGATCGAGTTCCTCGCGATCGCGCGGCGGCTCGATCCCGAGCGGGTCGAGCTTGGCGTGGAAATGACCGCGCATCCGGTAGGCCCGGATCAGCATCAGCGCGCGCACCGAGTCGCGCGTCGCCTGATGGACGTCGGCGGCCACCAGTTCGACGCCCTTGGCCTGTGCCTTGGCCGCAAGCTTGCCGCCGATCACCTTTTCGACTTCCGCCCAGTTGCCGTCGAGCGCCGAGGTGAGATCGTCGCGCGGCGTCAGCGGCCAGTTGTCGCGGCCCCAGGAAGGTCCTTCGGCGTTCTTCAGGACGTCGGCCGGGGCGTCCTTCAGGCTCTTGAAGAACTCCTGCCATTCGGTGTCGACCGAGGCGGGGTCCTTCTCGTAGCGGGCGTAGATGTCATCGATGTAGGGAGCGTTGGTGCCCTGCAAAAACGAGGAGAGGGCAAAAGCGGCATTCGCGTCTTGGCGAGACATGATTGCGTCCTGGTGGTGTCGGTTCGCGCATGGAAAACGGCGCAACGGCCAATCCGGGTACCGGATCAGCATGATAGGAGATCTTTTAACCTATATGGAGCGAATCTTCGCGCCGAAAAGAACCAAAAAATGAATTAGGACTTCAATTTTTCGACAAGGGTCTTTCCGAGCCGCGCCGGCGATGGGGATACCGTGATACCGGCCGCTTCCATGGCTGCGGTCTTGGAACCGGCGTCGCCCTTGCCGCCGGAGATGATCGCGCCGGCGTGGCCCATGCGGCGGCCGGGAGGCGCCGTGACGCCGGCGATGAAGCCGACCATCGGCTTCTTGCGGCCGCGCCTGGCTTCGTCCTTCAGGAACTGGGCGGCATCCTCTTCGGCCGAGCCGCCGATTTCGCCGATCATCACGATCGAGGTGGTCTTGGGATCGGCCAGGAACATCTCCAGCACGTCGATGAATTCGGTGCCCTTGACCGGATCGCCGCCGATGCCGACCGCGGTGGTCTGGCCGAGGCCTTCCTGGGTGGTCTGGAACACGGCCTCATAGGTCAGGGTGCCGGAGCGCGAGACGATGCCGACATTGCCGGGCTTGAAGATGTTGGCCGGCATGATGCCGATCTTGCATTCGCCCGCGGTCATCACCCCCGGGCAATTCGGCCCGATCAGCCGCGATTTCGACCCCGACAGCGAGCGTTTCACCCGCACCATGTCGAGCACCGGGATGCCTTCGGTGATGCAGACGATCAGCGGGATTTCGGCGTCGATGGCCTCGCAGATGGCGTCGGCCGCCCCCGGCGGCGGCACGTAGATCACCGATGCGTCGGCGCCGGTCTTGTCGCGCGCCTCGGCCACGGTGTCGAACACCGGCAGGCCGAGATGGACGGCGCCGCCCTTGCCCGGCGACGTGCCGCCGACCATCCTGGTGCCATAGGCGATCGCGGCTTCGGAGTGAAAGGTGCCGTTCTTGCCGGTAAAGCCCTGGCAGATGACCTTGGTATTCTTGTCGATCAGGATGGACATGGTTGGGTTTGCTTTCGCGAGCGATCGATAATGGGTCAGGCGATCCGCCGGTACACGCCGGTGAGCACGTCGGCCCACCCTTCCGCGTCCGGCGAAAACTGGATTTTCATGGCGTAGGTGCGGTCGTCCTGGATCTCGTAGACATGGCGCGCGTTACCGCGCAGCGAACCGCGCACCAGGATCAGTGTGTTGCCGGTCCAGCCGCCGGAGGCCGGCGCCGGCGGATAGTAGCCGAGCGAATCGTGCCAGAACAGCTTGTAGAGCCGATCCTCGCGATCATAGGTGAACACGCCGTGGGTGGCGAAGCTTTCCTTGCCGTCGCGGGTCTGGCGTGTATCCTGAATGAGATAGAAGCCGTTGAGATCGACCCGGGCGACGACACGGGAGGTGGCGGGCCCGCCGGCGGTCCAGCGCGACGGATACACCATCTCTTCGCCGTTCCACTCGCCCGCGAACGCCGCGAGCTTGCGGTGCTCCGGCAGCGGCGTCGGCGCGGCGAGATGGTCCTCCGCCATCGTCTCACCCTCCCTTGACGGCCTTGACGATCTTTTGCGCCGCGTCGTCGAGATCATCCGCCGGCAAAACGTTGAGGCCGGATTCCCGGATGATCTTCTTGCCGGCATCGACATTGGTGCCTTCGAGCCGCACCACCAGCGGCACCTTCAGGCCGACCTCCTTGACCGCGGCGACCACGCCTTCGGCGATGATGTCGCATTTCATGATGCCGCCGAAAATGTTGATCAGGATGCCCTTCACATTGGGATCGGCGGTGATGATCTTGAATGCCGCGGTGACCTTGGCCTTGTCGGCGCCGCCGCCGACGTCGAGGAAGTTGGCCGGCGCCATGCCATAGAGCTTGATGATGTCCATGGTCGCCATCGCCAGCCCGGCGCCGTTGACCATGCAGCCGATGGTGCCGTCGAGGGTGATGTAGTTGAGGTCGTATTTCGATGCCTCGATTTCCTTGGCGTCCTCCTCGGTCTCGTCGCGCAGCGCCACCAGTTCGGGGTGGCGGTAGAGCGCATTGCCGTCGAACGACATCTTGGCATCGAGGCAGCGCAGATCGCCCTGCCTGGTGACCACCAGCGGGTTGATCTCGAGCATCTCCATGTCCTTGGCGACGAACGCCGTATAGAGCTGCGTCACCAGTTTTCCCGCCTGCTTGGCCAGCTCGCCGGACAGCCCCAGCGCCTTGGCCACGGTGCGGCCGTGGTGCGCCATGATGCCGGTGGCAGGATCGACCGAGAAGCTCACGATCTTTTCGGGGGTGTGGTGCGCGACGTCCTCGATGTTGACGCCGCCTTCGGTGGAGACCACGAACGACACTTCGGAGGTTTCGCGGTTGACCAGCAGCGAGAGGTAGAACTCCTTGTCGATGTCGGAGCCTTCCTCGACATAGAGCCGGTTGACCTGCTTGCCATGGGGACCGGTCTGCACCGTCACCAGCGTGGCGCCCAGCATCTGCTTGGCGAATTCATTGACCTCGGCGATCGATTTGGCGAGGCGGACGCCGCCCTTGTCGCCCGCCGAGGCTTCCTTGAACTTGCCCTTGCCGCGGCCGCCGGCATGGATCTGGCTCTTCACCACCCAGACCGGGCCGCCCAGCGTCTTGGCGGCAACATCGGAGTCGGAGGCGCGCAGGATCGGAACGCCGCGCGAGATCGGCACCCCGAATTCGTGCAGCAACGCCTTGGCCTGATATTCATGAATGTTCATATGACGGCCCCCGAAAGCCCTAAACGGTCAGTTGAGTAGACTGGACGGCCAACCCGGACGCGATCAGCGGCCGAGCAGGTCCGGCGCGATCTTCTTGCAGGCATCGACCAGACCCTGCACCGCGCCGACCGACTTGTCGAAGGCTTCGCGGTCCTTGCCGGCCAGTTCGATCTCGACAATGCGCTCGACGCCCTTCGACCCGATCACCACCGGCACGCCGACATACATGTCCTTGACGCCATATTCGCCGTTGAGATAGGCCGCACAGGGCATCACGCGCTTCTTGTCGCGCAGATAGCTCTCGGCCATCGCGATCGCCGACGCCGCCGGGGCGTAGAACGCCGAGCCGGTCTTCAACAGGTTGACGATCTCGGCGCCGCCGTTGCGGGTGCGGTCGACGATCTCGTCGATCCGGGCCTGCGAGGTCCAGCCCATCTTGACGAGGTCGGGCAGCGGAATGCCGGCCACCGTCGAATATCGCACCAGCGGCACCATGGTGTCGCCGTGGCCGCCGAGCACGAAGGCGGTGACGTCCTCGACCGAGACGTTGAATTCGTCGGCGAGGAAATAGCGGAAGCGCGAGGAATCCAGCACGCCGGCCATGCCCACCACCTTCTTGTGCGGCATGCCGGAGGCCTTCTGCAGCGCCCACACCATGGCGTCGAGCGGATTGGTGATGCAGATCACGAAGGCGTCGGGGGCATATTTCTTGATGCCGGCGCCGACCTGTTCCATCACCTTGAGATTGATGCTCAGGAGATCGTCGCGGCTCATGCCCGGCTTGCGCGGCACGCCGGCGGTGACGATGCAGACCTTGGCGTTGTCGAGCGCCTCGTAGGAATTGGCGCCGGTGAAATGCGCGTCGAAGCCGTCGACCGGGGAGGATTGCGCGATATCGAGCGATTTGCCCTGCGGCACGCCCTCGGCGATATCGAACATCACGACATCGCCGAGCTCCTTGAGGCCGATAAGGTGAGCCAACGTTCCGCCGATCTGGCCGGAGCCAATCAAAGCAATCTTGTCGCGCGCCATGGGAAATCTGTCCTTTGAACGTAAGGAGGAGGATAGGAAGCAAGCCGAATGGCTGGTTATCCCTTTCGACCGACCCGTTCAAGTCGCGGCGTGCTCAATTGTCGGCCACTTGCGTCATTCCGGGGCGCGAGCAAAGCGAGCGAACCCGGAATCTCGGGATTCCCCGGGGGCGCAACTGCGCCCTTGAGGTCTGGTCCTTCGGACCACCTCGGAGGACGGGCTACGTCTCCACCAGCCCGGTGCTGGAGCCGCTCGCCGCGGAATCCTTGTGACCGTGCGGCAGCGCCAGATAGGATTCCGAACTCATCTCGATCAGCCGCGACGAGGTCCGCTTGAATTCGCTGGCCTCCGGGCCCTCGGTGGCGAGATACAGCGACGCCGGGTCGGCCTCGGCCGAGGCCATCAGCTTCACGGCATTGTCATAAAGCGTGTCGATCAGCGCGATGAACCGCTTGGCGGCGTTGCGCTCGGCATAATCCATCACCGGAACGCGGTCGATCAGGAGGGTGTGGTAGTCATGCGCGAGCCGCAGATAGTCGGAAGCGGCGAGCGGCCGTTCGCAGATCTCGGCGAACGAAAACCGCGCCACGCCATGCGCCGAGCACGGCACGTGCAGGATCCGGCCCTTGATCGAAATATCGCGCGGCTTGCAGGCCGCGTTGCCGGTCATCCTGGCCCACGCCTTGTCGAGCGCGGCAGCGGCGCGCGCGTCCGCCGGCACCAGCCACATTTTCACGCCCGAAAGCTTCTCCAGCCGGAAATCGGTGCGCGCATCCAGCCGCAGCACGTCCATATGATCGGAAATCTGCGCGATGAACGGCAGGAACAGCGCCCGGTTCAGCCCGCCCTTGTAGAGATCCTCGGGCGCGACATTCGAGGTCGCCACCACCACGGTGCCGAGTGCGAACAATTTGGCGAACAGCCGGCCCAGGATCATCGCATCGGCGATGTCGGTGACATGGAATTCGTCGAAGCACAAAAGCCAGGCCTGCTCGAAAATCGAGGCGGCGGTAAGCGCGATCACGTCGCCGTCGGCGATTTCGCCGCGCGCGATATTCTGGCGAAAGCCGTAGATCCTCTCATGCACCTCGGCCATGAATTCGTGGAAATGCGCGCGGCGCTTGTGCGCCACGTCGCTCTGCTGGAAAAACAGGTCCATCAGCATGGTCTTGCCGCGCCCGACTTCGCCATGAATGTAGAGACCGCGCGGCGGTGCCTCTTCCTTGTCGGCAAACAGCCTGCCGAGCAGGCCCTGCTTGCGCGCCGGCCGGTAGCCCGCCAGCCGCTGCTCGAGTTCGGCGAAGGCCTCGGCGACCCGCGCCTGGGCGGCGTCGGGCTCGATCGCGCCGGAGGAGACCAGGGCCTGATACTGGGCGCGGAACGCGCCGGATGGGGCAAACAACATGACCCATCTTACGGCCCCAGCGCGAAGAAAATTGCAAGCCGTGAATTAGTGCTGGGGCTATGCGGATTCCCGTCCCCCGCGGTCGGCGCAGGCCGCATTGTGCCGCGCCGCAGGGCGAACGGCGCGTCTGCCCGTCACGGGCTCAGGGCGTAGGAATCCTCGACCACATAGGGACCGCCGCCGGTCGACGCCCGCGACGAAAACAGCACGAATCGCGACGCCGTGAACACCCGGGTCGGAAAATATCCCCTAACCGACAGGTAGTCCGCCACATCCTGATTGGAGGCGTCGCGCAGCCGCGCCAGGGTCACATGCGGGGTGAATTTCCGGCCCTCCGGATCGAGCCCGAAGCGCTGCATCAGCCGCTCGAGTTCGGCCTGCAGCTCAATCAGGGGTCGGCTCGGCACGATCGAGGCGACCACCGCGCGCGGCTTGCGTCCGCCGAAGCTCGACAGGCCCTGCAGCGCCACCTCGAACGGCTTGCGGTTGATGCGAAACAGCAGCGAGGCGATCTCGTTGGCCGCCACGCCGTCGATGTCGCCGATGAAGCGCAGGGTGACGTGATAATTTTCGGGGTCGATCCAGCGTGCGCCAGGCAGGCCGCCACGCAAATTGGAAAGCGTCTGGCCGATCTCGGCCGGAATTTCCAGTCCAGTGAACAAACGCGGCATCGCAAGACTCCCGATGCTGAAACCCGGCAACAGAATCACCGATATAGATTTCTATCGTAGTTATGTGACTCTGCGAAGCATCCGCGCCGGCAGGACCGCAAGGCTCCCCGGGAAACATCGCGTTAGGGTTAGCGTTGCCCGTTTTTCAACTGCGCTGCCCGGATATTGCGCCGACAAATGCCTCCACGGTGGGCAGAATATTCCTGACGATCACGTCGACGCCCTCGGCCGTCGGATGCATGCCGTCCGCCTGGTTCAGTCTGGCATCCGCGGCGACGCCTTCCAGGAAGAACGGATAGAGCGGTACCGCAAAGGATTTCGCCAGATCCGGGTAGATCGCGTTGAAGCGCGCCGCATAGTCGCTGCCATAATTCGGCGGCGCCACCATCCCGCACAACAGGACCGCTATTCCGCGCGCCTTCAGCCGCGTCAGAATATCGCTCAAGGCGCTACGGGTAACCTTGGGATCGGTGCCGCGCAGCGCATCGTTGGCGCCGAGCTCCAGGATCACGGCCGCGGTTCCGTCAGGCACCGACCAATCGAGCCGGTCGCGGCCGCCGGAACTGGTATCGCCGGATACCCCGGCGTTTCCCATGTCGACATCTATCCCATTGTTTTTCAGGGCGTTTTGCAGGCGCGCCGGGAACGCGGCGGCGGCCGGGAGGCCATAGCCCGCGCTCAGCGAATCGCCCAGCACGACCATCTTGATCGGTTTGCCGCCGGTGCCGGCAGGCGCCTGCGCCAAGGCGGGGGCCGCGAACCCGACTTCCGCCGCGGCCGCCAACGACAGAAGCAGCATGCTCAACACGAGCATGTGCACGAACATCCGCCGCTGCCCCTCGACCGCGGTGGCCGAAGTGCCATATGACCGAGCCATGGACAGTCGCATCGAACCCTCGTCACTGGCCGGCGTCGAGCCGGACACCATTTCCATCTCCAACGTCAATCTCTCGCTCGGCGCCGGCGCGGCGCGCGTTCACATCCTCAAGGATATCAGCCTGCGGGTCGCATCCGGCGAAGCAATCGGCCTGATCGGACCGTCAGGTTCGGGCAAATCCACCTTGCTGATGGTGATGGCGGGACTGGAGCGTCCTGACAGCGGTGAAGTGGTGGTCAACGGCACCGCTTTCAATGCCCTCGACGAGGACGCGCTGGCGCGCTTTCGCGGCCGCCAGGTCGGCATCGTGTTCCAGTCGTTTCATCTGATTCCGACCATGACGGCGCTGGAGAATGTCGCGGTGCCGCTGGAGCTGGCCGGCAATCCCGACGCCTCGCAGCGCGCGGCGCAGGAACTGGCGGCGGTAGGTCTCGGCGACCGCCTGCATCACTATCCCACGCAACTGTCCGGCGGCGAGCAGCAGCGCGTGGCGCTGGCCCGGGCGCTGGCGCCCGATCCCGCCATCCTGGTGGCCGACGAGCCGACCGGAAATCTCGATGAAACCACCGGCAGACAGATCGTCGATCTATTGTTCACCAAACACGCCGAGCGCGGCATGACGCTGGTGCTGGTGACCCACGACACCTCGCTGGCGCAGCGCTGCGACCGCGTAGTGCGGCTGCGCTCGGGCCGCATCGACGGGCCGGCCGCGGATCGCAAAGCCGCTTCATGAGCATGGCCCTGCCCTCGATCCGGCGCGGCGCGGCGGCGCCGCTTGCCCTGCGCTACGCCTTGCGCGAATTGCGCAGCGGCCTGCGCGGCTTCTACGTGTTCATCGCCTGCATCGCGCTCGGCGTGATGGCGATTTCCGGTGTCGGCTCGGTCGCAGCCAGCCTCGGCGAGGGGCTGGCGCGCGAGGGCCGTACCCTGCTCGGCGGCGATGTCGCCTTCTCGCTGATCCAGCGCGAAGCCAAGCCGGAGGAAGTCGCCTTCCTGCGTTCGCGCGGCGAAGTCTCGGTGGCGGCGACGATGCGCGCGATGGCGCGCACCGGGGATGGCCGGCTGGCGCTGGTCGAACTGAAGGCGGTGGATGCGAGCTACCCCATGCTCGGCCAGCTGACGCTCGATCCGGCGATGCCGGTGGCCGAGCTGTTGGCCGAACGCAGCCAGGATTCCGCCGTCACGTTCGGCGCAGCGGCCGATTCGACCCTGTTGGCGCGGCTCGACCTCAAGATCGGCGACCGGATCAGCCTCGGCGGCGCCAGCTTTCAAATCCGCAGCGTGGTCGAGGCCGAACCGGACAAGCTCGCCGGCGGGGTCGGTTTCGGCCCGCGTTTCCTGATCAGCGAGGCCGGCCTGCGCGCCACCGGGCTGCTGCAACCCGGCAGCCTGGTGCGCTGGATCTATCGGGTCAAGCTGCCGGACGGCGCCGCCGATGATCGCGCCGCGACCGCGCTGGCGGACGAGGCGCGGGCGGCATTGCCGGAGGCAGGCTGGGAGATTCGCACCCGCGGCAATGCCTCGCCGCAATTGGAGCGCACCATCAGCCGCTTTACCCAGTTTCTCACTTTGGTCGGCCTCGCGGCCCTGCTGGTCGGCGGCGTCGGCGTCGCCAACGCCGTCAAGAGCCACATCGACCGCCGTCGCGACGTCATCGCCGCGTTCAAGGCATTGGGCGCCACCGGCCGCGACGTCTTTACGATCTACCTGACGCAGGTGGTGGTGCTCGCCGTGGTCGGCTCGGTGATCGGGCTGGCCGCCGGCGCGGCGCTGCCGTTCCTGATCGTCGGCGTGTTCGGCAGGCTGCTGCCGCTGCCGGTGGTGCCGGCCCTGCATGGCGGCGAACTGCTGCTGTCGTTCGCCTACGGCCTTCTGACCGCGCTGGCGTTCGGACTGTGGCCGCTCGGCCGGGTGCATGACGTGCCGGTGGCGGCGCTGTTTCGCGAGGCGGTCGGCAGCGAATGGCATCGTCCGCGCTGGCGCTACCTCGCCTTGATGGCCGTGGTGATCGCGCTGTTGATCGCGGTGGCGATCGGGCTCGCCTACGACAAACGGGTCGCCGCGGTGTTCGTGGCATCCTCGATCGTGGTGTTCGCGCTGCTGCGCGGGGTCGCCGCCGGGTTGATGGCGCTGGCGCGCCGGCTGCCGCGCACCCGCATCACCATGCTGAGGCTGGCGATCGCCAATATCTACCGGCCCGGCGCCTTGACGCCGTCGGTGGTGATGTCGCTTGGCCTCGGTCTGGCGGTGCTGGTCACGATCACCCAGATCGACGGCAATCTGCGCCGGCAATTCCTGGCGGCACTGCCGGACCGGGCGCCGTCGTTCTATTTCATCGACATTCCCGCAGCCGACGCCGGCCGCTTCAGCGACTTCCTGCACCAGGCCGCGCCGCATTCGACCGTCGAGGACGTGCCGATGCTGCGCGGACGCATTGTCGCCGCACGCGGCGTCAAGGCGGAAGATCTCAAGCCGTCTTCCGACGCGGAATGGGTGCTGCAGAGCGACCGCGGCCTGACCTATACCGGCGAAATCCCCAAGGGCTCGAAGCTGGTCGAGGGCAAATGGTGGGGTCCGGACTATGACGGGCCGCCGCTGGTGTCGTTCGAGAAGAAGATCGCCGACGGCCTCAATCTCAAGATCGGCGACGAGGTCGTCGTCAACGTGCTCGGCCGCGACATCACCGCCACCATCAGCAACCTGCGCACGGTGGACTGGCAGAGCCTCGGCATCAATTTCGTGCTGGTGTTTTCCCCCAACGCCTTCAAGGGCGCCCCGCATACCCATATCGCGACGCTGACCGAGATCGACCCGACCCCCGCCGGCGACGCCCGGATCATCAAGGCGGTGGCTGACGCCTTCCCGATGGTGACCAGCGTGCGGGTTCGCGAGGCGCTGGAAACCATCGGCACCGTGGTCACCAATCTGGTGCTGGCGATCCGCGGCGCGAGCGCGGTGACGTTGATCTCCGCGATTCTGGTGCTGGGCGGGGCGCTGGCCGCCGGCCACCGCCATCGGGTCTACGACGCCGTCATTTTGAAGACACTGGGCGCCACGCGGGCGCGGCTGCTCGGCGCCTACGCCCTGGAATATCTGATGATCGGGTTTGCCACTGCGATTTTCGGCGTCATCTCAGGCTCCGTGGCGGCCTGGCTGATCGTGACCCGGCTGATGACCCTGAGCTTCATCTGGCAGGCCGGCAGCGCGGCAGCCGTGGTGGCGGCGGCGCTGCTGGTCACGGTGGGGCTGGGGCTTGCCGGCACGCTGCTGGCGTTGAACCAGAAGCCAGCCACGGTGTTGCGGAATTTATGACAATTTTAACCAGCCGGCAGGGCGGCGCGACGGCTACGCTGCTCTACCTTAAATCGTGCCGCAAAGCAGCGACATTCCGCCGCGCATGGAAGCTTGCGGTGAATGTGCTAGTTTCCCACATAGAGCCTGGGCCAGAAGCCGGTTTGATGACACAAAATTAATGTCAGCAAATGGCGGTATTTGGGATAGATTTCTTAACCGGCGTCGCAAGCCCTTTGCGTTCGGCCGGGCAACCAATGGGAATTCGACCATGTCGGACCTAGACCGCAATTACACTTCTCCTTTCGGCCGGGCCGCCGGGCGCGCTGACGCCGCGACCGTCGACGCCGGTCTGCGCGCCTACATGCTGCGCATCTACAACTACATGAGCATCGGCCTGGCCATCACCGGCCTTGCCGCGCTCGGCATCTACATGGCGGCGGTGACGACCGATCCGTCGGGTGCCGCCGCCAAGATCGGCAACGCCTTCCTGACGCCGTTCGGCTATGCGATGTTCGTCAGCCCGCTGAAATGGCTGTTCATGCTGGCGCCGCTGGCGATGGTGTTCGTGATCTCCGCCGGCATCAACCGGCTGCGGCCGGCGACCGCCCAGACGCTGTTCTGGGTGTTCTCGGCGCTGATGGGCGTCTCGCTGTCGTCGATCTTCCTGGTCTATACCCACACCTCGATCGTGCGGGTATTCTTCATCACCGCGGCCTCGTTCGGCGCCCTCAGCCTCTATGGCTACACCACCAAGCGTGACATGACCGGCATCGGATCGTTCCTGATCATGGGCCTGTTCGGCGTGGTCATCGCGAGCGTGGTCAATCTCTTCCTTGCCAGCTCGATGCTGCAGTTCATGGTTTCCGTGATCGGCGTGCTGGTGTTTGCAGGCCTCACCGCCTATGACACCCAGCGGCTGAAGAACGATTACATCTACGGTTACGCCTCGCAGGGCGGCGACGTGGCGGAGCGAGCGGCGATTACCGGCGCGCTGTCGCTGTATTTGAACTTCATCAACCTGTTCACGCTGCTGTTGCAGCTGCTTGGCCAGCGCGACTGACCGGCAGCCCCCCAGCGCAATTCAAGCCCCGGCCTTGCGGCCGGGGCTTTTCTTTTGCCGAGAGCAAAATAATCTGCCGCCATGCCGACTGCCGAAACGATCGCTCCCGATATCAGGCCCGCGACCCCGGCCGACCTGTCTGCCGTCACCGAGATCTACGGTTCCGCGGTGCGCCATGGCACGGCGACGTTCGAGCTGATCGCGCCGGATCTGGCCGAAATGACGCGGCGCTTTGCGGCCCTGATCGACGGCGGCTTTCCCTATCTGGTCGCGGCGGTGGAAGGCCGCGTGGTGGGTTACGCCTATGCGGGTGCCTACCGGCCGCGGCCGGCCTACCGCTTCACCGTGGAGAACTCGGTCTATCTGCGGCCTTCGATCCACCGGCGCGGGATCGGCCAAAAATTGCTGCAAAGGCTGATCGCCGAGTCGGAGCAGCGCGGCCATCGGCAGATGATCGCGGTAATCGGCGATTCCGCCAATGCCGGATCGATCGGCGTGCATGCGCGATGCGGGTTTCGGATGATCGGGACCCATCCCAATGTCGGCTTCAAGTTCGGCCGCTGGCTCGACACCGTGATGATGCAGCGCGCGCTCGGCGACGGCGCCGCAACTCTGCCTGCAGACGACGCAACTCAAAAGCAGCGCTAAAGCATGATGGGATTAAGTTCGATAGCCTGAATTTTTGAGGTAGTTTGCGCACTCCTCTGGGCTGAAGGCATCGAGTGCGTGGCCGATTGCGGCGCATACGGCGTCGACAGTTCGCGCGGAAGCTTTGCGCAGCAGGTGCTTGAGCTTGGCAAACACCTGCTCGATCGGGTTCAGGTCGGGCGAGTATTTTGGCAGGAAGAACAGCTTGGCGCCCACCGAGCGGATGAGCTGGCGCACGGCTTTGCTTCTGTGGCTGCCGAGATTGTCCAGGACGACGATATCACCGGGCCTGAGAGTGGGCAGAAGGACCTTCTCGACGTAGGTCCGAGAACTTACGCCATCGATCGGCCTCTCGATGAACCATGGCGCATCAATCCGGTCGTGGCGTAGCGCCGCCGGGAAGGTCATGGTCTTCCAGCGTCCGTGGGGGACCTTGGCGTGAAGTCTGTCGCCGCGCGGCGCCCATCCCCGCAGGGGCGCCATATCGGTCCTGGTCCAGGTTTCGTCGATGAAGACGAGCCGCTCAGGATCGACGCGGCCTTGATATTTCTTCCACTGGACCCGCCGCCGCGCGACCTCTGGTCGATCGCGTTCGCCAGCCGCCATGCTTTTTTTTGAAGCTGAGCTTCTCGGCGTGAACGAAGTTCCACACCGAGTGGTAGTCGACCTTCAAGCCGCGATCGGCAAGCTCGGCAACGAGACCGCGTATGGTGAAATCGCCGGCCTTGAGCCGTTGCGACAGCCAAAGCGCGTGCTCGCCCGAAATCGCCTTGGGCTTGTAGCCGCCTATCTGGCTGGGCTCAACGCTACCGGTCTTCTCGACCCGATGCATCCATCCGATCGCCGTGCTGATCGCGACCCCAAACTGCTTGGCGGCCCGATTGCGTGACATTCCGCCCTCAATCGCGGCCACGACACGCTTACGCAGATCCAGAGAATAAGGCTTGCCCATCCATGCTGGCCTCCAACCCAGCCAGCATGGTGAATCAGAAATGCACTGATTTGGGAATCCCAAATCGATTCAGGCTAATGACATCCCGCTTTAGTTGTTTGTCGTCATGCCCCGATTTGCAATCGCACATCCAAGCGCGCGCAAGCGCGAACCCGGAATCTCGCGCCGAAATATCCCTCGCCTCGGCATTGCGGATTCATCGGCGCGCGATGCCCGGGATTGACGGATAATCGGCGCTACACCACCGCCAGCTTGCGGTCGATCACCAGCAGGACGCGGTCGAGTTCATGACCGCGGCGCAGGATCAGTCCGGTCGCCGAGACCACACTGTAGATCCCCTGTTTGCGGGCCAGCCGCGGGTCTTTTTCGATGCGGTAGATCGGGACTTCGGAAGCGCGCCGGAACACCGAGAACACGGCGCGGTCTTTCAGAAAGTCGATGGCATAGTCGCGCCACTCGCCTTCGGCCACCATCCGCCCATACAGATTCAGGATACGGTTGAGTTCGATACGATTGAACGTCACCCGACTTGGCAATGGACCCGCAGCGGCCTGACGCGCCGCCGCGCGACTCTCGCTTGGATCGGCTTCCTCCGACATCGAACTCATGGAGCGCCCCCTTGTCATCTCAACGACATGATCGCGCCAACGGCGGGCGGCCGCAAGAGGCGCCGGGGCATGCGTCCGTGCAAATTCGCCAGCGGCCGATGGTCCGCCGGCACCCGCAGCCGGAAATGCCCCGTCACGGGATCGTTAGCGGAATCATAATACTGCCCCACTTCCGCCCAGCGCCCGCCCTGCTGGATTGGGACAAACAATCACTGCGTTGGCCCGGTCCTTTCGATTCCGGATTCCTCAGCCCCCAGCCCCCCGGGGTCGTCGGGATCGGGCCTGTTCGCAGAGTAGTTTATCCCCGTGACTGGGCCAACGAGAGTTGGTCCTTTTTCGTTTTGGGGAGGAGCTTTCCGGCGCGGCCGCGCGATCAGCCGCGCCGGGGCAGACCGAGACCTGCCACTGCACATCGGGAAATGACGGGCATCAATTCAGCGAACTGAATTCACTGATCTGAATTCTCTGATCTTAATTCAGTGCAGCGAGGTGTAGGCCGCGCCCAGCATCGGGCCGGGCCTCTCGCGATTGCCGTCCTGGACAAACACCGCCGCGGCATCGACGCCCTCGCGGGATATGTTTTCCAGCGGCACGGTCCAGCTGCCGGAGCTGCCGTTCCAGTCGCCTACCTTGAGCAGGTTGCGCACCACATTGTGGTAGGTGACCTCACGGCCGCGATTTTCGCCGCGTCCGATCGAAATCGGCACGGCCTTCGAAATCGAGCAGATCCAGACTTCGCCGTGCATCGCGGCGGGACCCTTGCTGGAAGCCGCGACCGAAACGTTGATCTGCTTGCCCGTCAGGGTCATCGAAACCGGCACCGACATCACGCCATCGGCCTTGTCGGTGGCCCCGATGGCGCCTTCGATGCCGGCGCGATCGCTGCCCACCACGTGCATCGAACCGTTGATGACGGCCTGCGGGGTGTAGACGTCGCGGTCGCCGCGCATCTGCGAATAGGCCTTCTGACGCGCGCTGAAACGCGAATCGGCCAGGGTGTCCTTCCAGCCCAGATAGTCCCAGTAGTCGATGGGCATGCTCAAGGCGATGATCGATGGATCCTTGGCCAGCTCACCGAGGATCTTGTCGGCGGGAGGACAGGACGAGCAGCCTTGGGACGTGAACAGTTCCACCACCGCGCGCGGATCGGCATGGGCCGGACGGACGATCGCAAAAATCGCGCAGACTCCAAGCGCACCCGACCACCGCGAAATACGATTATAGGCCATCATCGCTGTCATTCTGGAAACCGAACCACCCGCACTGCCCCGGCCGACCTATTGCGGCACCTCGACGCCGGCCTTCGAGCCCCCGAAGGCGGTCCTTCTTAGGCCGCCTCCGCTCCCCCTGCTACTCACTTCGCGGTGAGGCTTCGATCACAACTCGCATCACGCCGCCAGCTTGCGCAGCACATAATGCAGAATGCCGCCGTTTCGATAATATTCGAGTTCGTCGAGCGTATCGATCCGGCACAGCAGCGAGATGCGCTGCACCGCGCCATCGCCGGAGACGATCTCTGCCGTCAACTTCTGGCGCGGTTTCAGATCGCCCTGCAGCCCGCGAATCGTGACCGTCTCGTCGCCCTTCATCCCGATCGACTGCCAGGAGGCGCCGTCCTCGAAGGTCAGCGGCAGCACGCCCATGCCGACCAGGTTGGAGCGATGAATGCGTTCGAAGCTCTGGCAGATCACGGCGCGGACGCCGAGCAGCCGGGTTCCCTTCGCGGCCCAGTCGCGCGACGAACCGTTGCCGTATTCGGCGCCGGCGAACACCACCAGCGGCACCTTCTCGGCCTGATACTTCATCGCCGCATCGTAGATCGACATCTGCTCGCCGTCGGGCCAATGCTTGGTCAGGCCGCCTTCGGGGATATTGCCGTCGGCGCCCTTCAGCATGAAGTTCTTGATCCGGATGTTGGCGAAGGTGCCGCGCATCATCACTTCATGATTGCCGCGCCGTGTGCCGTACTGGTTGAAGTCGGCCGGGCGCACCTGGTGCTCCGACAGATATTTTCCGGCGGGCGATGTCAGCTTGATCGCGCCGGCCGGCGAGATGTGGTCGGTGGTGATCTTGTCGCCGAACATCGCCAGGATCCGCGCATCGACCACGTCGACGATCGGCTCCGGCTCCTTCTTCATGCCTTCGAAATAGGGCGGGTTCTGAACGTAGGTCGAGCTCATGTTCCAGCGGTAGGTCTCGCTCTCCACCGTCTTGATCTTGCGCCAGTTGGCGTCGCCCTTGAACACGTCGGCATAGCGCTTCTTGAAGATCGCCGCGGTCACGTATTTTTTCATGAACGCGTTGATCTCCTTGGAGGTCGGCCAGATATCCCGCAGGTATACCGGCTTGCCGTCCCTGCCGTTGCCGATCGGCTCGACCGCCAGATTTTTGGTCACCGTTCCGGCCAGCGCATAGGCCACCACCAGCGGCGGCGAGGCCAGATAATTGGCCTGCACGTCGGGGCTGACGCGGCCCTCGAAGTTGCGGTTGCCCGACAGCACCGCCGCGCCGATGATGCCGTTGTCGTTGATCGACTTCGAAATCTCTTCCGGCAGCGGCCCGGAATTGCCGATGCAGGTGGTGCAGCCAAAGCCGACCAGGTTGAACCCGACCTTGTCGAGGTCGAGCTGCAGTCCGGAATTGGCAAGATATTCCGCGACCACCTGGCTGCCCGGCGCCAGCGAGGTCTTGACCCAGGGCTTTGCGGTAAGGCCCTTGGCGGCGGCATTGCGCGCCAGCAAGCCGGCGCCGATCAGCACGCTCGGATTGGAGGTGTTGGTGCACGAGGTGATCGCCGCGATCACCACATCGCCATGGCCGAGATCGAAGTTGCGATTTTCGACCGGATAGCGCTTGGCGGCGTCGGCGGCTTTCTTGTATTCGCTGACCATCGCGGCGGCAAAGCCCTCCGCGACCGCGGGTAACGCGACCCGGCCTTCGGGACGCTTCGGGCCGGCCATCGACGGCACCACGTCGCCGAGATCGAGCGTCAGGGTTTCGGTGAATACCGGATCGGGCGATTTGGCGGTACGGAACAGGCCCTGCGCCTTGGCATAGGCCACCACCAGCGCGACGCGGTCGGCCTTGCGGCCCGAGGTTTTCAGGTAATCGATGGTTTCGCCGTCGACCGGGAAGTAGCCGCAGGTGGCGCCGTATTCCGGCGCCATGTTGCCGATGGTCGCCTTGTCCGCCACCGACAGATGATCCAGTCCGGGCCCGAAAAATTCCACGAATTTTCCGACCACGCCCTGCTTGCGCAGCATCTGGGTCACGGTCAGCACCAGATCGGTGGCGGTGACGCCTTCCTTCATCTGCCCCTTGAGCTTGAAGCCGACCACTTCCGGCAGCAGCATCGACAGCGGCTGGCCGAGCATCGCGGCCTCGGCCTCGATGCCGCCGACGCCCCAGCCGAGCACGGCAAGGCCGTTCACCATGGTGGTGTGCGAATCGGTGCCGACCAGCGAATCCGGATAGGCGACCTCGAAGCTGCCGGTCTTCTTGCCGACTGTCATCTTCTCCTTGCGGGTCCACACCGTCTGGGCGAGGTATTCGAGATTGACCTGGTGGCAGATGCCGGTGCCGGGCGGCACCACGGCGAAATTCGAAAACGCCTTCTGGCCCCATTTCAGGAATTCGTAGCGCTCCTGGTTCTGCTTGTATTCCTCGACCACGTTCTTGCCGAACGCCTTGTTGTCGCCGAAAAAGTTCACGATCACCGAATGATCGATCACGAGATCGACCGGCACCAGCGGATTGATCCTTTCGGCGTCGCCGCCGAGCGCCTGCATGGCGTTGCGCATCGCGGCCAGATCGACCACCGCCGGCACGCCGGTGAAATCCTGCATCAGCACCCGCGCCGGGCGGAACGCGATCTCATGCTCGAGCTTGCGCTTTTTCAGCCACTTGGCGACCGCCAGGATGTCGGCTTTCTTGACGGTGCGGTCGTCCTCGTTGCGCAGCAGGTTTTCCAGCAGCACCTTCATCGAATAGGGCAGCCGGGAGATTCCCTTCAGACCATTCTTCTCGGCGGCGGGAAGGCTGTAATAAACGTAGGTTTTGCCACCGACCTTCAGGGTCTTCCGGCATTTGAAGCTGTCGAGCGAGGTCATGTAAGGCAATCCCAGTTCATCGTTATACCCGGCAAGGGTATCATTGCACCGTGGGCGAGGTTTTGCGTAAGTCTAGGCTTGATGGCTTGCAGCCGCGGATCGTGTGCTGCATCAAGTTCCGGCTTATAGAATCTTTCCAATGGCACCGCCACACCGACAATCGTACCGCGGCAGGGCAGTACCCATAAATTCTGCGGCGCTACCCCCAGATTCCAGAGGGCTGTGAAAGGGCAACATGCGGCTCTCGGGACGGGGCGTCAGATGCGTGCGGGGCGGCCGGGAGGTGTTCTCCGGGCTCGATTTTGCAGTCGCCTCGGGCGAGGCGCTGGCCGTCACCGGCCGCAACGGATCCGGCAAGACCTCGCTGCTGCGGCTGATTGCCGGATTGCTGACGTTGGCGGGCGGCTCGGTCGGCCTCGAGGGCGGCGGGGGGGAGCTGACCTTGCCCGAACAGGCCCACTATCTCGGTCACCGCGACGCCATGAAGCCGGCCTTGAGCGTGCAGGAAAACCTGGCCTTTTGGCGGGATTTTTTCGGCGGCGAGGGGATCGATGCCGGCCAAAGCCTCGCCGCGGTGGGACTCGATCACGCCGCCGAACTGCCGGCGGCCTATCTGTCGGCCGGACAGCGGCGGCGGCTGTCGATCGCCCGCCTGCTGGCGGCCCGGCGGCCGATCTGGCTGCTGGACGAGCCGACCTCGGCGCTCGACACCGCCGGCCAGAGCCTGTTCGCCACCCTGATGGCCGATCATCTGGCGCGGGGCGGCCTGATCATCGCCGCGACCCACGGCCCGCTCGGGGTGCGGGCCACAGAATTGCGGATCGGGGAAAGCCCGTGACATCGCATGACGACCCGCCGTGCGCGATCGCGTTTGCTGCTCCCTCCCCTCCTGCGGGGGAGGGCCGGGGTGGGGGCTCGCGACACGGAACGGCGTCACGATCCCTGGCCAGCGCAGCAACAGCTGTCCTCACCTTCTGCTTGCGGAGGGGGGATCGCAAACGTGACGACTCGTGGCTAGCCCCCTCCCCAGCCCTCCCCCGCAGGGGGGGAGGGAGCCGTCCGGATGCGGGTTTGGCTCATCGAATATCCGCTGCCGTGCATCAACGGTGCCCCGCGTGACCGCGCTCGCCGCACTGATCCGGCGGGACCTGCGCATCGCGCTGCGGGTCGGCGGCGGCGCGCTGATCGGCGTACTGTTCTTTCTCACGGTGGTGGTGCTGATGCCGTTTGCGGTGGGCCCCGATCTTGCCCTCCTGACCCGGCTCGGACCGGCGATTCTCTGGCTCGGCGCGCTGCTCGCCAGCCTGCTCACGCTCGACCGGCTGTTCACGGCCGATCACGAGGACGGTTCGCTCGACCTGATGCTCATGAGCCGGACGCCGCTGGAACTGGCGTGCGCCGCCAAGGCGCTGGCGCATTGGCTGGCCGCCGGATTGCCGCTGGTCGTCGCCACGCCGGTGCTCGGGCTGTTGCTGAACCTGGATGCGGCGTCGACCTCGGCGGTGGCGCTGACGCTGCTGGCGGGCACGCCGGCGCTGACCCTGACCGGCATGATCGGCGCCGCGCTGGCCGTGACGATGCATCGCGGCGGCCTGCTGCTGGCGGTGCTGGTACTGCCGCTGTCGATCCCGGTGCTGATTTTCGGCGTCGCCGCGTCCGAGGCCGCGATAGCAGGACCGATGGGTTTCGGAACGCCGTTTTCGATCCTGTGCGCGCTGTCGCTGATCAGCCTGGTGATCGGGCCCTTCGCCGCCGCCGCCTGCCTGCGCCATGGGCTGGACTGATGATGAGCCCGATCCATTTTCACGTGAATTTCACTTGCAGGATCGCCTGGAACCGTCAGGCCGATTGCCTGCAACAGCTCCGATGACTATCAGGATGCCATGACGCTGACCGATCTTGCCAATCCCACCCGGTTCCTGTCGCTGACCGCGCGGCTGTTGCCGTGGCTTGCGGCCGCCACATCGGTGCTGCTGCTGATCGGCCTTTACCAGTCGGCGACGGCGCCCGACGACTACCAGCAGGGCGCCACCGTCAAGATCATGTTCATCCACGTGCCGAATGCGTGGCTGTCGATGCTGGTCTGGGGCGTCATGAGCGTTGCGGCGCTCGGCACCCTGGTGTGGCGGCATCCGCTGGCGGACGTCGCCGCCAAGGCGGCAGCCCCGATCGGCGCGGCCTTCACCTTTCTCGCTCTGGTCACCGGCTCTTTGTGGGGACGGCCGATGTGGGGCACCTATTGGGAATGGGATGCAAGGCTGACCTCGGTGCTGATCCTGTTCCTGATGTATCTCGGCCTGATCGCGCTGTGGCGCGCGGTCGAGGATCCGTCGCGGGCCGCGCGGGCCGCGGCGGTCCTGACGCTGGTCGGCGCCATCAACCTGCCGATCATCAAGTTCTCGGTGGACTGGTGGAATACGCTGCATCAGCCTGCCTCGGTGTTCCGGATCGGCGGCCCCACGCTGGACCGCGCCTTCCTGATTCCGCTGTTGGTCATGGCGGTGGCGTTCTCGCTGTTGTTCGTCACGCTGCAGCTGGCGGCGATGCGCAACGAGATCCTGCGCCGCCGGGTACGCGCCTTGCAGATGATGCAAGCCAGCCAGCGCGCGGCGTGAAGCCGATGTCGCTCGGTCCCTACGCGTCCTTCATTGTAACCTCGTATCTGCTCTCGAGCCTCGTGGTGCTGATGCTGGTTGCCTGGGTCATGCTGGATTATCGCCGCCAGAGGCGGCGCCTGCACGACCTCGAAGCCAGCGGCATCGTCAGGCGCTCCGGGCGCAGCGCAACGGAGATCCGATGAGCGAACCTTCGATCTCCGGCGCTCCGCCGCAACGATCCTGGCGACGGTCCTGGCCGCTGGCGCTGCCCCTGCTCGGCTTCGCCGCGCTGGCGGCGCTGTTCCTGCTGCGGCTGCATGGCGACGATCCGTCGAAAATCCCCTCGGCCCTGATCGGGCACAAGGCGCCGCAAACCGCGCTGCCGCCGCTGCAGGACCTCGTCAATGACGGCGCGCCGGTGCCGGGGCTCGACCCCGCGGCATTCAAAGGCAAGGTCAGCGTCGTCAATGTCTGGGCCTCCTGGTGCGTTCCCTGCCACGACGAGGCGCCGCTGCTGAACGAGCTCGGCAAGGACAAGCGGCTGCAATTGATCGGCATCGACTACAAGGACGCGCCGGACAACGCCCGGCGCTTTCTCGGCCGCTATGGCAATCCGTTCGGGATGGTCGGTGTCGACGGCAATGGCCGCGCCGCGATCGAATGGGGTGTCTATGGGGTGCCCGAGACCTTCATCGTCGGGCGCCAGGGCACCATCGTCTACAAGATGGTCGGTCCGGTCACGCCTGACAATCTCGACTCCGTGCTCAGGGTCGAGATCGACAAGGCGCTGAAGGCGGGCTCCTGACCCGGAACGGCGCGGCGACACCAAGCCAGTCCAGGCCTGGCGGCCCTACCCAACGCTATTTGGTCAGGTCGCCGGCCTCGGCCTCGCTCGCCTCCAGCGATACCGGCTCCAGGTGATGGCGCTTGATCAGCGGCATCTGGGCGACCGCGAACAGCATGGTCAGGGGGATCACGCCGAACGCCTTGAAGGCGACCCAGAAATCGGTGCTCTGGGTGCGCCAGATGATCTCGTTGAGGATCGCCATCGCGAAAAAGAACAGCGCCCAGCGCAGCGTCAGGCTGCGCCAGCCCTGCGGGGTGAGGTTGAACATCTGATCGAACATGATGGCGATAAAGGAGCGGCCGAACAACAGGCCACCGCCGAGCACCGCGGCGAACAGGCCGTAGATGATGGTCGGCTTGACCTTGATGAAGGTTTCGTCGTGCAGCACCAAAGTCAGGGTGCCGAACACGATGACGATGACGCCGGTGACCAGCGCCATGATCGGGATGTGTCGCGTCACCACATAGGACGCGATCATCGCCGCGATCACGGCCACCATGAAGGCGCCGGTCGCCACGAACAGGTGGAATTTGGCGTTGGCGATGAAGAACACCACCAGCGGGCCGAGCTCGGTCGCAAGCTTGAACAGCGGATGCGGCGTGGACTTGTCCATTATTATTCGATCCCTGCAATCGCTTGCGCGAAATCCCGCGCGGTGAACGGCGCGAGATCATCGACGCCCTCGCCGACGCCGACGAAATGGACCGGCAGCCGGTATTTTTCGGCCAGCGCCACCAGAATGCCGCCGCGCGCGGTGCCGTCGAGCTTGGTCATCGCGAGGCCGGTTACCCCGGCGCTGCGCGCAAACGCCTCGACCTGCGACAGCGCATTTTGTCCCACCGTGGCGTCGAGCACCAGCAGCACCGCATGCGGCGCCGAGGCATCGACCTTCCTGATGACGCGAACCACCTTTTCCAGCTCGTTCATCAGTTCGGCCTTGTTTTGCAGCCTTCCGGCGGTGTCGATCAGCAGCACGTCGAGCTTGCCCTCGCGCGCCGCGGTAAGGGCATTGAAGGCGAGGCTGGCGGAATCCGAGCCCTGCGTTGCCGCGACGACCGGTGATCCGGTGCGCTCGCCCCAGATCTTCAGCTGCTCGATCGCGGCGGCGCGAAAGGTGTCGCCGGCGGCCAGCATCACCTTGCGGCCCTCGCCGCGCAACCTGGCCGCAAGCTTGCCGATGGTGGTGGTCTTGCCGGAACCGTTGACGCCGACCACCAGGATCACGAACGGCTTTTGCGCCGGGTCGATCAGCAGCGGCTTGGCGACCGGCGCCAGCACCTTTTCCACCTCGGTGGCGACCACCGCCTTGACATCGTCCGCCGAGATCGACTTGTCGTAACGACCGTGGCCGACCGCGGCTGCGATCCGTGCCGCCACCTCGGTTCCCAGATCGGCGCGCAGCAGCACGTCCTCGATGTCGTCGAGCATCGCGCGGTCGAGCTTGCGCTTGGTGACGAGATCGGCCACCGCCGATCCGAGCGAGCTGGAGGTGCGCTTCAGCCCGCTGGACAGCCGCCGCCACCAACTCAATCTGGTCTTTTCCGGTGTGGTATCGCTCATGTCGGGGGTGTGTTAGCCGTTTCGCGGTGCAAACGAAAGTCTCGACCGCGCGATGGATGTTCCCGAACTGACCGCCGAAGAGATCCAGGCCCGCGTGCTCCATCGCGACGGGCTGATGCTGGTGATCGACAAGCCGGCGGGGCTGCCGGTGCATCGCGGTCCCAAGGGCGGCGCCAACCTGGAGTCCTCTTTCGACGCGCTGCGCTTCGGCCTGCCGCGACCGCCGGTGCTCGCCCACCGGCTCGACAGGGACACCTCCGGCTGCCTCGTTCTTGGGCGGCACCGCAAGGCCACCGCCTCGCTGGGCCTGCTGTTCAAGCATGGCAAAATTTCAAAAACCTACTGGGCAGTGGTCGAGGGCGGCCCGACCGAAGACGAGGGCATCATCGACATGCCGCTCGGCCGCCTCAACGCCGAGCGCGGCTGGTGGCAGAAGCCGGATCCGGATGGCCAGACCGCGGTCACCAACTGGAAAGTGCTGGGGCGCGGCGACGGCCTGAGCTGGCTCGCGCTGGAACCGGTCACCGGCCGCACCCATCAATTGCGGGTGCACTCGGCCGCGACCGGCTGGCCGATTGTCGGCGACAACATCTACGGCAGCGGCCCGCGTTTCGGCGAGCCGCGCCTGCAGCTGCACGCCCGCGAGATCGTGATTCCGCTTGCGAAGAACAAGCAACCGGTGCGGGTGACCGCACCGGCGCCGGCGCATCTGCACGCGCGGCTCAGGGCGTGCGGATGGAACGGCGAGTAGGACCGGAAGAGCGCTCGGCCACGCGAGCGGCCAGCGATCGATCGCAGGCGTCGCTTCGCCTCACACCGTCAATCGCGCGCCGTCGTGACCGGTCACCACCAGCGTCCGCACCGTGCCGGGCGTCCGCCCGGCAATCGCCACCGGCAGAAAATGTTCGGTGCGGCCCTGGCTGGCGCTCTCGATCAGCACCTGCCGCGTGGCGCCGGTCTCCGAGGCGAGGCGGCTTTGCAGTGCCGCCTCGCCGGTGGCACGCAAGCGCCTGGCACGCTGCCTGATCGCATCGCCCGGCACCTGCGGCATCCGCGCCGCCGGCGTGCCCGGCCGCTTCGAATAGGGGAAGACGTGCAGGAAGCTGAGACCGCATTCTTCCACCAGGTCCTGCGAGCGCGCGAACATCTCCTCGGATTCGGTCGGAAAGCCCGCGATGATATCGGCGCCGAGCGCAATGTCGGGCCGCAGCCGCCGCACCTGCGCGCAGAACTTCACCGCATCGGCGCGGCGATGCCGCCGCTTCATCCGCTTCAGAATCAGATCGTCGCCGGACTGCAGCGACAGATGCAGATGCGGCATCAGCCGCTCGTCGCCGGCGATCACGTCGAGCAGGTCGCGATCGACCTCGATCTGGTCGATCGACGAGATCCGCAACCGCTTCAGTTCCGGCACATGCCGCAGGATCTGCTTGGTCAGCTGGCCGAGTTTCGGCGCGCCCGGCAGGTCGGCGCCGTAGCTGGTGAGGTCGACGCCGGTCAGCACGATCTCGGCATGGCCGCGCTCGGCCAAAGCGCGGACCTGGGCAACCACCGCGCCCATCGGCACCGACCGCGAATTGCCGCGGCCATAGGGGATGATGCAGAAGGTGCAGCGGTGATCGCAGCCGTTCTGCACCTGCACGAAGACCCGCGGCAGGCCGTTCTGGAATCCCGCCAGCAGATGCGGCGCCATCTCCCTGACGGTCATGATATCGGCCACGGCGATTTTTGCGCTGTCGTCGATGCCGAAGGTCAAGCTGCGGTTCAGCGCCATGGCGGCGCTGCGCCAGGCCCCGGCCCGCATCTTGTCGTCATTGCCGACGACGCGATCGACCTCGGCCATGGCGGCGAACATTTCGGGCTGGGTCTGCGCCGCGCAGCCTGTCACCACGATCCTGGCGCCCGGCCGTTCGCGCTTCAGCCGGCGGATCGATTGCCGCGCCTGCGCCACGGCTTCGTTGGTCACCGCGCAGCTGTTGATGACGATGGTGTCGGCAAGCCCGGCGCGCTCCGCCTCCAAGCGGATCACCTCGGATTCGAAGGCGTTGAGGCGGCAGCCGAACGTGACGACATCGACGCTCATTCAGGCGACCGAGGCAAACAGCGCGGGATCGAACCGGCCTTCATACTCGAAGGTCGCGGTTCCCGTCATCAGGACATGGTCATCGCGCTCGCGCCATTCGATGCCGAGTTCGCCGCCGGGCAGCGATATCCGCACGACGCGGTTGGCCCGCTTCAGCCGCGCCGCCGCCACGGCGGTGGCGCAGGCCGCCGAACCGCAGGCCTTGGTCAGCCCGGCGCCGCGCTCCCAGGTCCGTATCGTGATGTGGTCGCGATCGACGATGTGCGCCAGCGTGATGTTGGCGCGCTCGCGGAAAGATCGGATGATTTTCCAATAGCGGACCGAAGCGGGCGAGATCGTAACCGTTGACATCGTCGACCCAGAAGATGGCGTGCGGATTGCCCATGCTGACCGCCGACGGGGTGTGCAGCAGCGGCGCGTCGATCGGGCCGATCTGCAGCTCGATCGAGCGGGTGTCGCGAAATTCCTCGGCCAGCGGAATGTCCTTCCAGCCGAATTTCGGCGGGCCCATGTCGACGGTGTAGAGATCGTCGGACGGGCCGCGCCAGCAATTCACCAGCCCGGCCGCGGTCTCGAAGCAGGCTGCGCTCCGGCCGGTCTGCTCGAACAGCCGGCGCGCCACGCAGCGCATGCCGTTGCCGCAGGCGCCGGCCTCGGAGCCGTCATTGTTGTAGATGCGGATGAAGGCCTCGGTGCCCTGCAGGCGCGACGGCTGCAGCACCATCAGCTGGTCGTAGGGCACCCCGTTGGGCGAGGCCACCGCGCGCGCGGCCTCGGCGGTGACGGCGGCGGGCGAATCGCGCAGATCGACCACGACGATCTCGTTGCCGATGCCGTTCATCTTGGCAAACGCATGGTTGGCGAGCGCGCTCATGGAATTTTCCGATTTCTGCCGCCCTTATATGGCCAATGGCGGCGGATTGGCCAGTACGGCGACCTGGCAAGCGGCCCCCTCGGCAGCGAGGTCCATGACTTATCTGTCATGGGACGAAAGCCGGGCCCGCGTGTTACAATGGCGGTCCTTCGTCCAGGCGGACCGGGACGCACAGGCAAGCCGCCGAACACGACCCTGCCAAACAAGATTCTGGAGAATACCGAATGAATTGCCTCCGCCGTTTCCGCCTTGCCATGGTGGCGCTGGTCCCGGTCGCCGCGATTTCGCTGGGCCTCGCCACGGCGCTGGCGCAATCGCCGCCGGCTCCGGGTGCCGGCCCGTCTGCTGCGCCGGCACCCGCCGCAACGGCAACCCCGGCCCCGGCACCGGCCGCAACGCCGGTTCCCAGCGCCAGCCCCCCGGCCGCACCGGCCACTCCACCCGCGGCCGCGGCAACACAGGCGACGCCGCCGGCGGCCGCCACGGTGCAGACCGCCGATCCGTTCGGCGAGGAAATCACCCTGGCGCCGAAGACGGTCGTCATCGTCAAGGGCACCGCCAACTGGGATACCGCGTTCGACACCCTGGTCGACTCGCTGAAATCGCTGTCGGCGCTGCTCGACAAGCAGGGCATCAAGCGCGCCGGCAATTCGATGATCGTCTACACTTCCACCGACGATACCGGCTTCACCTATCTGGCGGAAATACCGGTCGAACAGGAACCGAAGACCCTGGGCAAGGACATGAGCATCGGCAAATCGCCCGAGGGCAAGGCGCTGAAGTTCGTGCATCGCGGTTCCTACGACAATATGGACAACACCTATGAGGCCATCACCAACCACCTCGACGACAAGAAGCTCGAGGCCAAGGACACCTTCATCGAGGAATACATCACCGATCCCCTGAAGACCGAGGAGGACAAGCTGGTGATCAATGTCTATGTGCCGCTGAAATGAGGCCGGTGATGCGCCGCGCGGCTCTCGGCACCCTGGCCGCCGCCGCGCTGCTGGCCGCACCAGCACGGGCGCAGACCGCTCCCCCGGCGACGATTTCGGTGACCGGGGAGGCCGCCATCTCGGTGGCGCCGGATCTGGCGCAGATCGAGGCCGGCGTAACGTCGGAGGCCAAGACCGCGCGCGAGGCCTCCGACGCCAACAACGCGACCATGGGCAAGCTGCTGCTGGCGCTGAAGGCCGCCAACATCGACGGAAAGGACATGCAGACCTCGCGGCTGTCGCTGCAGCCGCAGAACGCGCCGAACCGCCCCGGCCCGCCCGCCATCGTGGGTTACCAGGCGAGCAACCGGGTGACGGTGCGGCTGCACGACGTCACCACGATCGCCGGCGTGGTGGACATGCTGGTCGGCGCCGGCGCGACCGATATCGGCGGCATCAATTTCATGGTGTCGGAGACGTCGAAACTTCTCGATCAGGCCCGCGAGCAGGCGATGGCCGACGCCCGCCGCAAGGCCGAGATCTATGCCAAGGCCGCCGGCGTCAGCCTCGGCGCGCCGCTCAGCATCGCCGAGGAAGGAACGCCCGGCCCGATGCCCTATCGCAAGATGGGTGTCAACATGGCCGCGGCGACGCCGGTGGCGCCGGGGGAAGAGACGCTGCGGATTGCGGTCAGCGTGTCCTGGACGATCAAGCCGGCGGCGCAATAAGCGAGTTCTCACGTCCCGGAGGCGGCGCCAAGTGACGCGGCGCTGGGCCGGGACCCAGCCTTTGCGGGCAACATCGGCCCCGGATCAGCAGCGCACCGCCAGCGCGCTGCGCCGCGTCCGGGGCACGGAGCCTTGATCATATCTCCACCACCTGGCCCGGCTTGGGTGCGACAAACCGCTCGCGCGCAATCCCCGCTTGGTCGAGCGCGGCATGTAACGCAATCACCGGCGCGTCGATCGCTTCGTCGGTCAGCTGAAAGGTGCCGTTATGATGCGCCAGCGCCTGCTGCGCGCCGCAATCGGCCAGCGCCTTGACGGCGTCGGACGGATTCATGTGCTGGTCCTGCATGAACCAGCGCGGCTCATAGGCGCCGATCGGCAGGATCGCCAGCCGCAGCGGACCGTGCGCTGCGGCAACGCGGCGGAAATGTCCGCCGTCGCCATAGCCGGAATCGCAGACGATGTAGATCCTGCCCGCCGGCGTCTCCAGGACAAAACTCGCCCACAGCGCCCTGTTGCGGTCGAACAGTCCGCGCGCCGACCAATGCCTGGTCGGCACCAGCGTGACCGCAATGCCGCCACCAAGTTCGACACGGTCGTGCCAGTCGAACGCCTCGGCGCCGATCGAGCGGTCGGCGCGCTGCATCGTCACCTCGTTGCCGAGCGGGGTGATGATGCGGGGGGAAAACCTGGCGGCGAGCCTCGACAGCGTCGCAACATCGAGATGGTCGTAATGGCCATGCGACACCAGCACGATATCGATCGCAGGGAGTGCCTCGAAGGCAATGCCGGGGTCGTTGTGACGCTTCGGTCCGGCCCAGCGCAGCGGCGAGGCGCGCGCCGACCATACCGGATCGATCAGGATGTTCAGCCCGCCGGCCTGGATCAGCCAGCTGGCGTGGCCGACAAATGACAACCGCGCTTTGTCGCCGGTCACCCGCGGCGGCGGCGTGTCGGCATGGGGGCTCGGCGCCCATTCCGGCCAGGCCTGGCGCTGGCGGTCGCCGCCGAACTGCCAGCGCAGCACCTCGCGAAGCGATTTCGGCGGCGCGCCATCGGGATCGAAAAAACGCGTGCCGTCGAAATGATCGGACGGCGGCCTGGCATCGGTCTTCATGCAAGATATCCAAACTGGTGGCACATCGGCCGCCGCGCCCTTGCCTGACCGGCATCAGGACGCCGCGACGGGTTGCCGATTCATGGCCGGTTTGGCCTCAAAACCGCATCTTGGGCAAGGGCCGGGCCCGCGGGCCGGCCCCGCGAAATTGCCGCTTTTCCGCGAGTTTTCTTGACTTTTGGGGGCTGGGGGGGTTTAACGCGCCCAATTCTCGAAAAGACGTTCTTTTCGACCCGCCGCCCGGTCCCTGAGACCGGAGGTCAACGCCCGACAGCGCGATGCGCCCTCGGGCGCGAAATTGTTTGGAAAACGGCAAAGGCCTCATCGGGAGGCATTGGGAAGCAAACGTGTTCGACAATCTGTCGGAAAAGCTTGGCGGTATTCTCGATCGGCTGACCCGGCGCGGTTCGCTGACCGAAGCCGACGTCGATGCGGCGATGCGCGAGGTGCGCCGCGCCTTGCTCGAGGCCGACGTCGCGCTCGACGTGGTCCGCAGTTTTACCGAAAAGGTCCGCGAGCAGGCGATCGGCGCCACCGTGGTCAAGTCGGTCACCCCAGGCCAGATGGTGGTCAAGATCGTTCACGACGAACTGATCGCCACGCTGGGTTCCGACGGCCAGGGCATCGACCTCAACGCGGTGCCGCCGGTGGCCATCATGATGGTCGGCCTGCAGGGCTCCGGCAAGACCACCACGACCGCCAAACTCGGCCGCCGCCTGACCCAGCGCGACAAGCGCAAGGTGCTGATGGCCTCGCTCGACGTCCGCCGCCCGGCGGCGATGGAGCAGTTGGCGGTGCTCGGCCGCGATGTCGGCGTCGACACGCTGCCGATCGTGGCCGGCCAGATGCCGCCGCAGATTGCGCGCCGCGCGCTGGAGGCCGCCAAGCTCGGCGGCTACGACGTGGTGCTGCTCGACACCGCCGGCCGCACCACCCTCGACGAGGAGATGATGGCGGAAGCCGCCGAGATCAAAATCGCGGCCAACCCGCATGAAGTGCTGCTGGTGGCGGACGCGCTGACCGGTCAGGACGCCGTCAACCTGGCGCGCTCCTTCGACGAGCGCGTCGGCCTCACCGGCATCGTGCTGACGCGGGTCGACGGCGACGGCCGCGGCGGTGCGGCGCTGTCGATGCGCGCGGTCACCGGCAAGCCGATCAAGCTGATCGGCACCGGCGAAAAGACCGACGCGCTGGAGGATTTCCACCCCAGCCGGATCGCCGGCCGGATCCTCGGCATGGGCGACGTGGTGTCGCTGGTGGAAAAGGCCGCCGCCAATATCGACGCCGAGAAGGCCGCGCGCGTCGCCGAGAAGATGCGCAAGGGCCAGTTCGACCTCTCCGACATGCGCGAGCAGCTTTTGCAGATGTCGCAGATGGGCGGCATCAGCGGTCTGATGGGCATGATGCCCGGCATCGCCAAGATGAAGAACCAGCTGGCCGCGGCCAATCTCGACGACCGGGTGCTGAAGCGCCAGATCGCGGTGATCGATTCGATGACGCGGGCCGAGCGCAAGAACCCCGACATCCTCAAGGCCAGCCGCAAAAAGCGCATCGCGGCAGGCGCTGGCCTCAAGGTCGAGGAGGTCAACAAGCTGTTGAAGATGCATCGCAACATGGCCGACATGATGAAGGCCATGGGCTCCGGCAAGCGCGGTCCGATGGCCGGGATCGCCCAGGCGATGGGGTTTGGCGGCGGCATGCCGTCGCCCGAGCAGATGAAGGCATTGGCCGAAAAAATGCCCGGCGGCGCGGGACCGGGCGGCCTGCCCGAACTGCCGAAGGATCTTCCCGCCGGCCTGCGCTCCGGCCTGCCGAACTTGCCCGGACTTACCGGCCTCAGCGGCAAGCCGACCCTGCCGGGCCTCGGAGGCTTTCCCGGACTTGGCAAGAAGAAATGAGAAAATCGACGCTCGTTCTACTCGTCATTCCGGGGCGCGCAGAGCGCGAACCCGGAACGACGAACTAATTCACCAATCGATCAAACCCCTACCAGGAGAACCAAATGTCAGTCGTCATCCGCCTCGCTCGCGCAGGCACCAAGAAGCGCCCGGTCTATCACGTCGTCGTCGCCGATTCGCGCTTCCCCCGCGACGGCCGCTTCATCGAGCGGCTCGGCCATTTCAATCCGCTGCTGGCCAAGGACAATGAAGCCCGGCTGAATCTCGACATGGACAAGGTCAAAGCCTGGCTCGCCAAGGGCGCGCAGCCGTCGGACCGCGTCTCGCGTTTCCTCGACGCCGCCGGCGTCGCCAAGCGCGCCGCGCGCAGCAACCCGGAAAAGGCGGTGCCGCGCAAGGAGCGCAAGGCCAATGCCGAAGCCGCCGCCACCGCCGCGACGGCCAGCGCAGCGGCAGCCAAAACCGCCGCCGCCGCGGCCGCGAAAAAGTAACCGCGACCGCGCGCTGCGATGGCGTCGCGCATCTGCATCGCCCGGATCGGCGCCGCGCATGGCGTGCGCGGCGCGGTGAAGCTGTGGACCTTTACCGATGACCCGCTGGCGGTGAAGCGCTATGGACCCTTGCTGACAAAAGACGGCGCGCGCCGGTTCGAGGTGGCGGACGCCCGCGAGGCAAAAGGCCATCTGGTGGCGACGCTGAAAGGCATCGCGACCCGCGAGGAGGCCGAACGGCTCAATGGCCTTGAACTCTACATCGCGCGCGAGAAACTGCCGGCGACCGACGCGGACGAATATTACCACGCCGACCTGATCGGGCTTGCCGCGGTCGATGCCGCGGACCAGCCGCTCGGCCGTGTCGTCGCGATCCACAATTTCGGCGCCGGCGACATCATCGAGATCGCGCCGCCGCAGGGCAGCACCCTGCTGCTGCCCTTCACCAATGCGGTGGTGCCAACCGTCGATCTCCAAGGCGGCCGCGTGGTGATCGAACTGCCCCGCGAGATCGCCGGCGACGAACCGCAGGTTTAGCTGCGGCGCCTCTGCCGGCGCATTCCTGCCCGGCTGCTCGTCTCGTATGATGCAATGACGAGACTGCGAGTGGCGAAAGGATCAAGGCGATGGCGAATACCCACAAGGCGTGGCGGCTGCATGCGCCCGACGATCTGCGATTCGACGATGTCGATACACCGACTGTGGCACCGGACGGGGTGCTGGTCGGAATCGAAGCCGCCATGGTGCTGTCCTACACCGGCAAGGTCTTGTCGGGCTTGGTTCCCTACCGCCTGCCGCCGTTGCCCTTCGTGCCCGGCACCAACGCGATCGCGCGGGTGATCGCGGTGGGCGCCAATGTGAGCCATGTCGGCAGCGGCGAGCGGGTTTTTCTGAGCCCGCATCTGCGCGGCGACGTCCCGGATCCGGAGCCGCCGCAGATCCTGATCGGGCTCACCGCGACGGTGACGACGCCGGCCGCGCTGGCCTTGCAGGCGCGCTGGCGCGACGGCGTGTTCGCCGAGATCGCGCATTGGCCGGCGGCCTGTGTAACGCCGCTGGCCCGGCTGGACGATCGGCCGGCGACCGAACTGATCGGCTTGGCAAAACTGATCGTGCCGTTCGGCGGCCTGCAGCGCAGCGGGCTGCGCGGCGGCGACACCATCATCATCAATGGCGCCACCGGCTATTTCGGCTCCGGCGCGGTCCTGCTCGCGGTGGCGATGGGCGCCGGACGGGTGGTCGCGGTCGGACGCAACGCCGCAGCCCTGCAGTCGCTGCGCGCGACCTTCGGACCGCGCGTCTCCGTCGCCGCGGTCAGCGGCGAGGCCGCGCATGACCTCGCCATCATCCGCGACGCCGCCGGCGGCGCCGCGGACGTCGCGCTCGATCTACTCGGCAGCGCCAAAAGCACGGCGACCACGCTGTCGAGCCTGCGCGCCCTCAGGCGTGGCGGCCGCTTGGTCATCATGGGCAGCGCCGACGTGCCGCTGGAAATCTCGTTCCGCGAAATGCTGGCGAACGACTGGGAAATCGTCGGCCAATTCATGTATCGGCGGCAGGCCCCGGGCGAACTCGCCGGGTTGGTCGCATCTAGCCTGCTCGACCTCGGCAAGATCAGGGTCACAACCTTCAGGCTCGCCGAATTGAAACAGGCGATCGAAGCGGCGGCATCGATGCAGGGGCTCGATCTCACCGCGGTGCTGCCGTGATGGGAAAGCCATGACTGACAAAACCACGACGTGGCGCGCCACCGTGCTGACGCTGTTTCCGGAGATGTTCCCCGGGCCGCTCGGCATCAGCCTCGCCGGCAAGGCGCTGCATTCCGGGCTGTGGGCGCTGGAGCCGCGGGACATCCGGGATTCGGCCACCGACCGCCACCGCAGCGTCGACGATACCCCGGCCGGCGGCGGCCCCGGCATGGTGCTGCGCGCCGACGTGCTGGCGAGCGCGATCGATGCGGCCGGAATTGCCGCGGACCGGCCGCGGCTGCTGATGAGCCCGCGGGGTCGGCCATTGACCCAGGCCTTCGTCGCGGAACTCGCCGCCGGGCCCGGGCCGCTGATCGTCTGCGGCCGGTTCGAGGGCATCGACCAGCGGGTGATCGAGGCGCGCCGGCTGGAGGAGGTCTCGGTCGGCGATTACGTGCTTTCCGGCGGCGAAATCGCCGCCATGGCGCTGATCGATGCCTGTGTCCGGCTGCTGCCGGGGGTGATGGGGAAGCTCAGTTCCGGGGCGGAGGAGAGCTTTTCCGACGGCCTTTTGGAATATCCGCAATATACCCGCCCGCAGGCGTTCGAGGGCCGCTCCATCCCGGATATCCTGGTCTCCGGCGACCATGCCCGGGTGGCGGCCTGGCGCCGGGCCGAGGCCGAGGCGCTGACCAGAGCGCGGCGGCCGGATCTGTGGGCGGCGAGGCCGCGGCAAGCCGGCCGCCAAAAACCGCCAAAAGACACGACGGACGGGTGACAAGGCTCCGCCTTTGCCGTATACGAGCGCCAAATCCGCGCAATGGCAGGATAATAGATGGACGTTCGCGCAGCCCGCCTGACCGGCTGGGGCGCGCCGCCGATGGAGATTTTGCGATGAACCTCATTCAAGAGCTCGAAAAAGAGCAGTTCGATAGATTGTCCGCCGGCAAGGAAATTCCGGACTTCGGGCCGGGCGATACCGTGATCGTCAACGTCAAGGTGGTCGAAGGCGACCGCTCGCGGGTGCAGGCCTATGAGGGCGTCTGCATCGGCCGTTCCGGCGGCGGGCTCAACGAGAGTTTCACGGTTCGCAAGATTTCATATGGCGAGGGCGTGGAACGCGTCTTCCCGGTGATGTCGCCGATGATCGACTCGATCAAGGTGGTGCGCCGCGGCAAGGTGCGCCGCGCCAAGCTGTATTACCTGCGCAATCTGCGCGGCAAGTCGGCCCGCATCGTCGAGAAGAAGACCGACCGCGCGCCGGCCGCCGCCGCCGTCGGCGAGTAATTTTCGCTTCCACCGGAATTGGCGACAGGCGCGGGGGCGCGGCCCCCGCGCCTTTTTGCATGCCGGCCCGCGCGGCGACGCCGGCCGCAAACGCAACTCGCACGGCGATGGCCGATGTGCTATAGGACCGCGATGTTTCCGGATCGCCAGCCCATTGCGTCCCGCGTCGTGCTCGACGACCGCAGCCGCCTGCCCTGGCGCTTCTTCGGCCGGCTGACCACGGCCGCCCTCGCGGCCTGACGCTTCAGCGCCCAGCTGGCGCCGCCGTTGCATTTTCCGATTCGAAATTCCTGTTCAAGGCCTGACCCCATGTCCGACAAAAGCCCGACCACGCTGTACGACAAGATCTGGAACGATCATCTGGTTCACGAAGCCGATGACGGCACCTGCCTGCTCTATATCGACCGCCATCTGGTGCACGAGGTGACTTCGCCGCAGGCCTTCGAGGGCCTGCGCACCACCGGCCGCAAGGTTCACGCCCCGGAAAAGACGCTGGCCGTGGTCGATCACAACATCCCGACCACCGACCGTTCCAGGCCCAATCCGGATCCGGAAAGCATCGAGCAGATGCGGGTGATGGCCGAGAACGCCAGGGAATTCGGCATCGAATATTTCAACGAGTTCGACCGCCGTCAGGGCATCGTCCACGTCATCGGTCCCGAGCAGGGCTTTACCCTGCCCGGCACCACCATCGTCTGCGGCGACAGCCATACCTCCACCCACGGCGCGTTCGGCGCGCTGGCGCACGGCATCGGCACCTCGGAGGTCGAGCATGTGCTGGCGACGCAGACCCTGATCCAGAAAAAGGCCAAGAACATGCGGGCCGTCGTCGACGGCCAGTTGCCCGACGGCGTCACCGGCAAGGACATCATCCTTGCGATCATCGGCGAGATCGGCACCGCCGGCGGCACCGGCTATGTGCTGGAATATGCCGGCGACGCCATCCGTGCGCTGTCGATGGAAGGCCGCATGACGGTCTGCAACATGTCGATCGAGGGTGGCGCCCGCGCCGGCCTGGTCGCCCCGGACGAAAAGGCCTTCGAATATCTCAAGGGCCGGCCGATGGCGCCGAAGGGCGAGAACTGGGACGCGGCGATGCGCTACTGGGAAACCCTGCGCAGCGACGACGGCGCGCATTTCGACCATGAGATCCGGCTCGACGCCGCCAAATTGCCGCCGATCGTCACCTGGGGCACCTCGCCGGAAGACGTGGTGTCGATATCCGGCGTGGTGCCGGATCCCGACCGCATTGCCGATGAAGCCAAGCGGCTCTCCAAGCACCGCGCGCTGAATTACATGGGTCTGAAGGCCGGCACCAGGATCACCGACATCAAGCTCGACCGCATCTTCATCGGCTCCTGCACCAACGGCCGGATCGAGGATCTGCGCGCGGTGGCCAAGGTGGTCGAAGGCCATACCGTGAACGGCAATCTCAATGCGATGATCGTACCGGGCTCGGGGATCGTGAAGGCGCAGGCGGAAGCCGAGGGCCTCGACAAGATCTTCATCAAGGCCGGCTTCGAATGGCGCGAGCCGGGCTGCTCGATGTGCCTCGCCATGAATCCCGACAAGCTGTCGCCGGAGGAGCGCTGCGCCTCGACCTCGAACCGCAATTTCGAGGGCCGCCAGGGCTTCAAGGGCCGCACCCATCTGGTCTCGCCGGCGATGGCGGCGGCGGCCGCGATCGCCGGACATTTTGTCGACATCAGGGAATGGCGCTGAGCACCGCGTCGTTGCCTCAAGCTCGCGGCAATTCGGCAACGTCTCGTTAAGCTGCCGGGCGCAGACTGCGCGCCCGGAGGCGAGGCGTTTCGCAAGGAGCGGGCCATGGCCGACAAGCCTGAATTCGTCGATCTGATCAGCGAGGCGACGCGCCAGTCGCGGCGCAGGTCCGCCGCGCAGGTCGATGCGCCCGTCGCGGGCAGGGAGCGGTCGCGTCTTTCGCACTGGCCACCGGAACGGTGGACGCAGTGGCGGCTGGAGACGCTGACGCCCTGGAAACTCAAGCCGTGGCGGGTCCAGGATTGAGTTGCGCCGGGCATCGATCAGCAAATGACAGGCGCCCACCGGGCGCCTGTCTTGTTTTCGACGCGCGCTGCATTGCTCCATCGCCGCCGCGCCCGTCCTTTCGAACACCGCTCACCACGGCTCGAAGCCGAGCCCGAGGAAGAACGGGGTCGGCAAGGCGTAGGGATAGGGCCGATAATCGTCCGGCCGGTCATAATAGACCGGCCGCGCGGGTGGCCGGGAGGCGTAGCGGGCGTGGTGGCTGGAACCGCGCCGCGCAGTGGGGCCGGCGGCCTTCGGCGCGCCGGGATTTTGCGCTGCGACGGCGGGATTGACCGCGATCGCGCCGGAGCATGTCAGGCAGGCCGCCAGCACGACCGCGCCGATCCATCTTGTCATCGAAGACCCCTTGCTCCGGCCGGGCCCGCGCGCATTTTCATCCGCGCATTGCAAAACCGGCACTGGCTTTCACCCGTATCTTGTCAAAGCTTCCCGCAGCCGTTCGTTACAGGAGACCGTCATGGCCTCGTCCCAAATCTTCACCCGGATAGCGAATGCCGTTCTCGTCGCGATATCCCTGGCCGCTGCCACAGCGACACCGGCGCTGGCGTCGCAGGGACCCGGCGGCGGTCCGGGCACCGCCGGCAGCTTCACCCAGCTCGCCATGGCGGTGATCGTCTACGGCTCCTGCGCGCTGCTGGTCGGCGTTGCCCTGATCGGCGCCGCGCGCCGGCGCAAGGGTCAGCCGCGGCGCCAGTAGCAGCTCATGCGGGGCACGATCACGGTTCCGCTCGGCCGGTATTCCTGCACATAGGTGGCGGTGCAATCCCGCACCGCGTTGGGGCCGGGATCGTAGCGGGGATAGACCCCGTCGGGTTCCAGGCGGGGATAGATCGGCAGCCGCCGCAGCGGCCGTCGAACCCGGCGCTGCACCGGCGGCGCATCGTCGGCCGGAGGCTGCGCCTGCGCCAGCCGGATCGCGGAGGGCACGGTCTGCGCGCCGGCACTGCCGCCCGGCAGCGACATGATCGCGGCAAAACCCACCCAGATGGCCGCTGTCCTGATCCGCATCTTCGTTCCACCCGCGTCTGTGACCGAGCCTACGGTCTCCGATTGCCGCGCCGGCGTCAACCGCGCCCGGACCGCAAAACCGGCATGCATCAGACCCGAACACGCGCTAAGACAAGCCATGATCTGGAGCTCCGCCAAAGCCCCCTCGCTGGCCGACATGGAAGCCATGGCGCATGCGGTTTTCGCGCGGCTGCCGGACGGCTTTCGCAAGCTGTGCGCGGACCTGGTCATCCGGGTCGACGATTTCCCGACCGAAGAAGTTCTCGACGAGATGGAGGCTGCCAGCGAGTTCGACCTGCTCGGCCTGTTCCAGGGCATCGGCCTGCCGCAGCAGAGCCACGACGACGTCGCGCGGCTGCCGAACATGATCTGGCTCTACCGCCGGCCGATGCTGGACTACTGGGCCGAGCATGACGAGGCGCTGGGCGATATCGTCCGCCATGTGCTGATCCACGAGATCGGCCACCATTTTGGCCTGTCCGACGACGACATGGCGGCGATCGAGGCCAGCGCCGGTTAGCCGATTAGCCCTTTAATGCCGGCGGCATTCGCGATAAACCGTGGCCCGAAACGCTTTCGCCAAATACCAACCCGAGAAGTGCGACCGATGGACAAGTTCACCACCCTGGAAGGCGTCGCTGCGCCGCTGAAGATCATCAATGTCGATACCGACATGATCATCCCGAAGCAGTACCTGAAGACCATCAAGCGCACCGGCCTCGGCAAGGGACTGTTCTCCGAACAGCGCTATCTCGACGACGGCAGCGAGAACCCGGATTTCATCCTCAACAAGCCGGCCTATCGCAACGCCAGGATCCTGGTCGCCGGCGACAATTTCGGCTGCGGCTCGAGCCGCGAGCACGCGCCCTGGGCGCTGCTCGATTTCGGCATCCGCTGCGTGATCTCGACCTCGTTCGGCGACATCTTCTACAACAACTGCTTCAAGAACGGCATCCTGCCGATCCGCGTCACCCAGGACGACCTCGACAAGCTGTTCGACGACGCCGAGCGCGGCGCCAACGCGACCTTGAGCATCGATCTCGCCAGCCAGGAGATCCGCGGCCCCGACGGCGGCACGGTGAAATTCGAGATCGACCCCTTCCGCAAGCACTGCCTGCTCAACGGCCTCGACGACATCGGCCTCACCATGGAAAAAAAGGCCTCGATCGACGCCTACGAGGCCAGGGCGAAGACCGCGCGCGCCTGGGCCTGACCGCATCCTCTTTTCAGGCGGCGACGCGCATGGTGCCCGACGTCGTCACCTTCTGGCATGGCCGGCTCGATCGCTTGCGGCGATTGTGCCTGGGCTCGCAGGTCGCCGCCGGCCATAACGTCACCGTCTACAGTTTCGAGCCGCTGGCGGGGCTGCCCGACGGCGTCGGCAACGCCGAGGCCGAGGCAATACTGCCGCAGGCGTTTGCCGAAAGGCTGCGTCCGACCGGCCCTGATGGGGTGTGGCGCGACTGGACCACGCTGCAGTTTTCCGATTTCTTCCGGATGCGCCTGATGGCAGGTGGCGCCGGGCTGTGGCTCGATGCCGATGTGCTGCTGCTGAAAGCGGTCGAACTCGACGCGGCAAAACCGTTTTTCGCCTGGGAGCGGCCGCGCCAGCTCGGCAATTCCGTGCTCTATCTGCCCCCCGCCGACCCCATCGTCGCGGCGTTCACTGCCTTGATGCAGCAGGATGAACTGACGCCGGACTGGCTGGCGCTGCGGCATCGCCTGATTTTCGCCTTTCGCAAATGGCGCGGGTCGCGCCGGCTCTCGGACGTCCGGGTCGCGATCTACGGACCCGCGGCGCTGACCGCGCTGGCCCGCCGCTCCGATGAGCTGCGCTTCGCCTTGCCGAAGAAATCATTCTATGCGGTGCACGCCGAACCGAAACTGTTCTTCGAGCCTTCGGACTTTTCCGCGCTGATCGCAGATCCCGGCATATCCGGCTTTCACATTTCCCCGAAGGGCCGCGGCGATCAGGCCCCCGTCGCCGGCAGCCTCCATGCCTGGGCCGCCGAGCGGTTCGGACGTCCGTGATCCGCCCGCCCGGTTGATCCAGCGCAACGACGCCCCCGCCGCCCGGCGCGCATATTGAACGGATCTCCTGCCGGCGAGGTGTCCGATGAGCGTCGAAAACAGACCGACCCCTATGGTCGACCGCGTGATCCATGCCTTCAGCGACTGGCTGAAGTATCGGCGCGAGCTGAGCGAGCTGCGCCAGCTCAACACGCCCGACTTCGACCGCATCGCGGGCGAATTGCGGGTTTCCCCGGCCGACCTCAATGAGCTGGTCCATCAAGGTCCCCATGCCGCGGATGAGCTGCCGAAACTGCTCGCGTTGCTCGGGATCGACCAGGCCGGTCTGGCGCGCAGCGAACCCCTGGTGCTGCGCGACATGGAGCGGGTCTGCGCGCTGTGCCAGCACAAGCGTCAATGCGACCGCGATCTTGCCGCCGGAAGTTCCGTCGAAAATTACGAGGAATACTGCCTCAACGCCCCGACGCTCGATCTGCTGGGCGGGGGCAGGCCGGCAAATATCGCAAAACAACCCCATGCAAAGTAGGGATTGATGGCTGTGTCGCTGATCCCCACTAGATCTAGCCCCTCAGCCACGCCTCTTTGCGGTATCCGGAGACGCCGGGATCAAAATTCGCGCACGCGGAATTCCGTCTCCACCTCTGAAGCCTGTCATCGGGCGGCGATGCGGCCAGCCCGCTGGCCGGTGATGGCCCCGGAGCCCGTCGCGGGCGACGGCGTCAGCCGCGCACCGCGCTCCTGAACGCAGCCGAATTTTTCTTCCGCGGGCAGTTCCCCGTCGCCGCGCCCGGCATGCAGGCGGACGATTTCGCGCCGGTCGAAGCTTGCAGCGGGTCGCCCGACGAACCGATCCGGATTTCGATCAGCAGCTGGGTGTCCTGCGCGTTCACGGGCGCGATCAGCGCGGGCAGCTCCCATTTCAAGATATGCGGTGCAGGCCCGGAATGACGATTGTTGTTGATTGTCGTTGTCGGCCAAAAATGATCCGCAGCTCGGAAACGCCTCATTGTCCCATCGCTTCGATCGCATCCGCGATCGCGATCGTGCGCCGGGCCATCTCGGCGTGCAGCCGCTCCACCATCTGGCCGTCGAGCTGGATGGCGCCGCGCGCGGCGTTTTCCGGCCGCTCGAAGGCGGCGATGATCTTGCGGGCGTGCGCGACTTCTTCCGCCGGCGGCGTGAAGATCGCGTTGCAGGCCACGATCTGGCCGGGATGGATCAGCGTCTTGCCGTCGAAGCCGAGATCGCGCGCCTGGGTGCATTCCTGGCCAAAGCCGTCGGTATTGCTGAAATCGCTGTAGGGCCCGTCGAGGATTTCCAGGCCATAAGCGCGGGTGGCGAGAATGCAGTGGGTGATCAGCGGCAGCATCGCCGCGCGGCCCGGCTGCATGCGGATGCGGGTTTCGCGGGAAATATCGTTGGGCCCGAACACGAAGCCGGCCAGCCGGGGGCAGCCCCCGCGCGAGGCGGCGGCGAGTTCTTCGGCATGCAGCACCGCGCGCGCGGTCTCGATCATGGCCCAGACCTGGATCGAGGGGTCGGCGCCGATCTCGCCGAGCCGCGCGCCGATCGCCACGAGATCCTCGACGCTGGAAATCTTCGGCACCAGGATGCCATGGGGCCGCGCCTGGCCGGCCATCGCCACGTCGTCGATCCACCACGGGGAATCCAGCGTGTTGACCCGGATCAGCACCTCGCGCTTGCCGAACCCTTTGGCCGCGATGGCCTGCGCGATCTGGTCGCGCGCGCCCGCCTTGGCCTCCGGCGCCACCGAATCCTCCAGATCGAGGATGAGGCCGTCGGCCGGCAGGTTCCGCGCCTTTTCCAGCGCCCGCGGATTCGATCCGGGCATGAACAGCAGGCTGCGGCGCGGGCGGATCATCGGCGGGTTCCCTTCATTTTTGGCCTCCGACGCGATAACATTTCGGCACGCCGGCCGAAAGTCTCGTTCCCCCCGGGCGCCACAGGGTCAATCACTGCCATGAAAACGTTTCCACCCCATCTGCTCGAAGGCTACCGCACCTTCACCTCGCAGCGGCTGCCGACCGAGCAATCGCGCTACCGCGAATTGTCCGAGCGCGGCCAGTCCCCCGAAGTGATGGTGATCGGCTGCTGCGACAGCCGGGTCTCGCCGGAGGTGATCTTCGATGCCGGCCCCGGCGAGCTGTTCGTGGTGCGCAACATCGCCAACCTAGTGCCGGTGTATCAGCCGGACGGCGGCGCGCACGGCGTCTCGGCGGCGCTGGAATATGCCGTCTCGGTGCTGCGCGTAAGACACATCGTGGTGCTCGGCCATGCCCAATGCGGCGGCATCCGCGCCTTCATCGACAATATCGAGCCGCTGTCGCCGGGCGACTTCATCGGCCGGTGGATGTCGATGTTCATCAAGCCCGGCGAGAAGGTCGAGCAGCGCGATCGCGAGACGATGGCCGAATTCACCGTCAGGATCGAGAAGGCCGCGGTGTTCCGCAGCCTGGAAAACCTGATGACGTTTCCCTTCGTGCAGGCCGCGGTCGGGCGCGGCGAACTGCGATTGCACGGCGCCTATTTCGGCGTCGCCGAAGGCTCGCTGTTCGTGCTGGATCAGGAAGCCAAGGAATTTCGCGGGGTGGGAACGGGCGGGTAACGAGTGGGGAGCAGTGGCAATTCATGCTGGCGACTTGCGCTTCGCCATTCGCCATTCACTCGCTCTTTCCCCAGCGGTCGGACAGCGCCAGCACCAGGGTCGAGACCACGAACACCAGCAGCACGCCGACCAGCCAGCCCATCCTGCGCGCGTCGACATTGGCGTCGAGGTTCATGAACGCCTTCAGCACCTGGATCGCCGAAATCGCCACGATCGAGGCCAGCAGCTTCTGCTTCAGGCCGGCGAAATCGACCTTGGTCATCCATTCCGGCCAGTCCGGATGGCCGCCGGGGTCGATCCTGGAAACGAAATTCTCGTAGCCCGAAAACACCACGATCAGGATCAGGTTGCCGGTCAGGGTGACGTCGATCAGGCTGAGCACGCCGAGGATGATGTCGGCCTCGGTGGCAGCGGGCGCATGCAGCACGAACTCCCACAGCATCATGCCGAATTTGTACAACAGCACCGCGAGGCTGACGACCAGGCCGAGATAGAACGGCGCCATCAGCCAGCGGCTGTTGAACAGCACGCTCTCGAGCCCGTTCGCGACCCGCTTCAGCGCGGCATTGGGCCGATAGGGCGCCGCCGGCTCGGTCATCGCGCTCGCCGCTCCCTGGGTCAGGCGCTCACGCCGCCGCCTTCTTCTTGGCGGTGATCAGCTTGCGGTTGATCAGGCATTCGGCGATCTGGATCGCGTTCAGCGCCGCGCCCTTGCGCAGATTGTCCGACACGCACCACAGCACCAGGCCGTTCTCCACCGTGGCGTCCTCGCGGATGCGGCTGACATAGGTCGCGTCCTCGCCCGCCGCCTCGTAGGGCGTGACGTAGCCGCCGGGTTCGTGCTTGTCGATCACCAGGCAGCCCGGCGCGTTGCGCAGGATGTCGCGCGCCTCGTCGGCCGAGATCGGATTTTCGAACTCGATGTTGACCGATTCGGAATGGCCGACGAACACCGGCACCCGCACGCAGGTCGCGGTCAGCCTGATTTTGGGATCAAGAATCTTCTTGGTCTCCATCATCATCTTCCACTCTTCCTTGGTGTAGCCGTCCTCCATGAACACGTCGATCTCGGGGATCACGTTGAAGGCGATACGCTTGGGGAATTTCTTGTTGACGAGCTCGCTGTTGGTGTAGACCGCCTTGGTCTGCGAAAACAGCTCGTCCATGGCGTCCTTGCCGGCGCCGGAGACCGACTGATAGGTCGAGACCACCACGCGCTTGATCACGGCGCGGTCATGCAGCGGCTTCAGCGCCACCACCAGCTGCGCGGTCGAGCAGTTCGGATTGGCGATGATGTTCTTCTTGACGAAGCCACTCACCGCATCGGCATTGACCTCCGGCACGATCAGCGGCACGTCGGGATCCATCCGCCAGGTCGACGAGTTGTCGATCACCACGGCGCCGGCGGCCGCGATCTTCGGCGACCATTCCTTCGACACCGCGCCGCCCGCCGACATCAGGCAGATATCGACGTCGCTGAAATCGTAGTGCTCGAGCGCCTTGACCTTCAGGGTGCGGTCGCCATAGGACACCTCGACGCCCATGCTGCGGCGCGACGCCAGCGCCACCACCTCGTCCGCCGGGAATTTGCGTTCGTCGAGAATGTTGAGCATTTCCCGCCCGACATTGCCGGTGGCTCCGACCAGCGCGACCTTGTAACCCATCGTTCACTCTCCGAAGAAAAATGCCGCTCTTCCCTCCGCAACGGAAACAGAAGAGCCAGCGCTTCTATGCGAGAAAACCCGTCAAGACAACGTTAGACCCAGGCGACGCCCCGCGGCGCTTGCCGACAACTGGGCGTTTTGATGCGATCGTACCGGACCACCCTTGCCAATTGCCATCATCAGACCCGAATCCACCCGGCGCTCACCAGTTTTGCCGACGAATGCTGCGGCACGCTGGCGCGCCTGGTAGCCTATCTGGGGGTTCTGGCGCTGCTTGCCATCCTCGGCATCCATTTATGGGACCGGTTGCCGGCCATGGCGAGCTTTGCGCCGCCGGCGCGGACGGACTGGGCCGTGGCCACCCGCTCATACCCGGCCTTCGCCGTCAGCCAGCTTGATTCATCCGGCAAAACAGAGACTTACGAGATTCTCCGACATCCGCAAGGCGGCCGCAAGGACGTCTTTCGCTGGGCTGCGCCGGGCGAAAAGCCGGTCGCCGAGCTGGAAATCTATCGCCCCGGCGGCGAATTGAGCGCTCCGGCGCCCGCGATCGCCGGAATTGCCTCCCGGATCGAGCCCGCGGGCCGCAGCGAGCCGGAGGCGGCAGGAATCATCGACAGCAAATTCGGCGCTGTGATGCTGCTTCACCAGGCCGGCGCCGCCGGGTGCCTCGGCTTCTTCAAGCGTCTCGACCAGGCCAATCTGCGGATCTCCGGCTGGTCGTGCCAGGGCGACAGCCTGCCGGCCCGGCGCAGCGCGATTGGCTGCATGCTGGACCGGCTGGTGCTGCTGACGTCCGGAAACGAGCCGAAACTGGCCGAATTGTTCGCCCGCGCCGAGCTCCGGCGCGGCGACTGTCCTGCCGGCGGCACGCCCTTGCGTTCGGCGGACTGGATCACCACCACGGAAGACCCCCTTCTGCGCGGCCCGTTGTGATCCGCCGCACCAGCCAAGGCGCTGGTTTTCATGCAACTTTTTCGCAACCCGCGCCATTATCTGATGCAGTGTGGCCCAATTGACCTTGTGACGGCAGGCCTGCGATAGCTACATTGGGGATCGACACGGATGTGGCGACAGCCAGCCCATGAGGACATGATGAACTTGAGACTTCCCGCCTTGAACCATTTCGCGCTCCTGCTGGCGGCGGGCACTGCCGTTGCGGTCGGCGTGTCGGGCACCCTGGCCAAGGCACAGACCCAGCCACAGACGCCGCGGCCCTATGCTGGCAGCAGCCGGCCGGGCTACGGGGCGGGTGGTCCCAACGTGTCCTATCAGCAGGGGCCGCACACCCGGGTCTTCATCACCAAGCGCTCCTGGCTCGACGCCGGCGTCGAAGTGCTGCCGGGCGACCGCCATTTCACCGATTACGCCTTTCCGCCCGAGCTCGGCTATCCGGACTTCGCGCGCGAGAACAAGAACCGTCCGATCGATCGCCAGCCGCTCAACCCGCCGTCCGACATGGGCGGATATCCGCTGACCGTGCCGCTGCCGCCGTATTGAGAACGCAACGCAGTCGGTCGAAGCCCGCGCCCGGGCGACGCATCTGCGGGCCCGAGCAGGACAACCGCAAATGGCTGGATTGAACGCGCATTGATGCGGTCGAGGCGAGGCGCAAGCTCCAAGCGCGTCGCCCCTATCCGTAGAGCGCCTGCAGCTGCTTCAAGACCGCCTCGCCCATCTCGGTGGTGCTCACCGCGGTGGTGCCGTCGGACTTGATGTCCGCGGTGCGCAGGCCGTCGGCCAGCACGGACGCGATGGCCGCATCCAGCCTGTCGGCGAGTTCCCCCATGTCGAACGAATAGCGCAGCGCCATCCCGAACGAGGCCAGCATCGCGATCGGATTGGCCAGCCCCTTGCCGGCGATATCGGGCGCCGAGCCGTGCACCGGCTCGTACAGCGCCCTGCGCTTTCTGGTCTTGGCATCGACCTTGCCGAGCGACGCCGACGGCAGCATGCCGAGCGAGCCGGTCAGCATCGCCGCGATGTCGCTGAGCATGTCGCCGAACAGATTGTCGGTGACGATGACGTCGAACTGCTTCGGCCATTTCACCAGGTTCATGCCGCCGGAATCGGCGAGCTGATGCTCGAGCTCGACGTCACGGTATTCGCGCGCATGCACCTGGCTCACCACCTCCTTCCAGAGCACACCGGATTTCATCACATTGTGCTTTTCCATCGAGGTCAGCTTGTTGCGGCGCTTGCGCGCCAGATCGAACGCGACATGGGCGATGCGCTCGATCTCGTAGGTGTCGTAGACCTGGGTATCGATGGCGCGCTTCTGGCCGTTGCCGATGTCGGTGATGGTCTTGGGCTCGCCGAAATAAACCCCGCCGGTGAGTTCGCGCACGATCATGATGTCGAGGCCCTCGACCACCTCGCGCTTCAGGCTGGAGGATTCCGCCAGCGCCGGGTAGCACACCGCGGGGCGCAGATTGGCGAACAGGCCGAGGTCCTTGCGCAGCCGCAGCAGCCCGGCCTCGGGCCGCGCATCGTAGGGCACGCTGTCCCATTTCGGGCCGCCGACCGCGCCGAAGATCACGGCGTCGGCGGCCATCGCCTGCGCCATGGTGGCACCGGTGATGCTCACCTTGCTCGCATCATAGGCCGCTCCCCCGACCAGGCCCTGCTCTGTCTCGAAATGCGCGATTCCCTGCGCGTTGATCCAGTCGATCAGGCGCTGCACTTCCGCCATCACTTCGGGGCCGATGCCGTCGCCGGGGAGCAGCAGGAGCTTATGGGTCGCCATGGGAAGTCACCTCGTTGGATATTCCATTGCTCTTCCTCGTCATTCCGGACGCCGCGCGGAGCAAGGCGATCCGGAATCCCGAGCCGAGCCTTCGGGTGCGGAAAACGGCCAGATTCCGGATTCGCGCCTGCGCGCCCCGGAATGACGGTTGCGGCGGGAGTGCTAGAGCGGCGTTGCGCGGATGGCAAGACACCATTGCCGATCGCGCCCTGTGCAATCGCCGCATGGCCTGCCACAGTGTCGCCAGCCGGAGTACTCCTTTGCACGCGCTCGATCGACCCCCGCCGCCCGCGCATCCCGCGCGGCTGATCCTGATCCTGTCGCTGACGCCGACGGTCGGCCTCGGCATCGGCCGCTTCGCCTATTCGCTGGTGCTGCCGGACATGCGCGAGACGCTGGGCTGGTCCTATTCCAGCGCGGGATTCATGAACACCGTCAATGCGGCCGGCTATCTCGCCGGCGCCCTGATGGCGTCGCAACTGATCAAACGCTTCGGGCTGGCAGCGGCGGTACGCTGGGGCACGCTGGCCTGCGTGGCGTCGCTGGCGCTGTGCGCGCTGTCAGGCAATTTCTACCTGCTGAGCTTTGCCCGGCTGCTGGTCGGCTTCGGCGCCGCGATCGGATTCGTCGCCGGGGCCGCTCTGGCGGCGATGATCGCGCAATCGCGCCCCGAGCGGGCGAACTTCCTGCTCAGCCTGTTCTACGCCGGCCCCGGGCTCGGCATCCTGTCCTCCGGCCTGATCGCGCCGTTCGTGCTGCAGGCGTTCGGGCCGGGATCGTGGTGGATCGTGTGGTGGGCGATGACGCTGCTGTCGATCGTGCTGACGGTACCGCTGCTGCTGGCGCCGATCGACGCCCGTGCCGGCATCACCGCCAATGCGCCCGCCGGCTTCGCGATCCGGCCGGTGCTGATCTATCTGGCCGGCTATTTCCTGTTCGGCACCGGCTACATCGCCTACATGACCTTCATGATCGCCTATGTCCGCGACGCCGGCGGCGGGGCCGCGGCGCAGAGCGGGTTCTGGTGCCTGATCGGGCTCAGCGCCTTCGCCACCCCGTGGCTGTGGCGCGGCGTGCTGGCGAACAACCGCGGCGGCATTTCCACCGCGATCATCCTCGGGGTCAACGCCGCCGGCGCGGCGCTGCCGCTGTTCGGACATTCCGCGCTGCTGCTGGCGACCTCGGCGCTGGTGTTCGGGGTCGCCTTCTTCGCGGTCGTCGGTTCCACCACCGCCTTCGTCCGCTTCAACTATCCGCCGGCGGCCTGGCCCCGTGCCATCGCGGCCATGACCATTGCCTTCGGCGTCGGCCAGACGGTGGGACCGATCGCGGTCGGCGCCATCACCGACGCCTTCGGCAGCCTGTCCTATGCGCTGAACGTCTCGGCGGCCTTGCTGGCGGTGGGCGCGATCGCCGCGGCGTTCCAGCCGCGGCTGGCGCAGGCAAAGCCCGTCATTCCCCGCGCAAGCGGGTAGCGCCGAGGGCACTTGCGACGCGCGAAGCGCGGCGCGAGCGAGCCCGGAATGACAAAGTGGCTCAGCTGCCGCTGAATGAATTGTAGCCCTGGTCTTCCCAGTAGCCGCCCTTGTACTCGTTGGTGACTTCCATCGAGACCACATATTTCGGATTCTTGAAGCCGAGTTTGGTCGGCACCCGGATCTTCATCGGATAGCCATAGGCCCGCGGCAGGATCTGGTCGGCGAACTTGAACGTCATCTGGGTCTGCGGATGCAGCGCCGTCTCCATGTCGAGCGGGCTGTTGTAGCCGTCCTTGTCGGCGCACTGGAACCAGCAGTATTTCGCGCTGGTGTCGGCACCGACCAGCTTGAGGAAGTCGCGCAGCGGCGTGCCGGTCCAGCTGCCGATCGCGCTCCAGCCCTCGACGCAGATATGGCGGGTGACCTGCTTGACCTGCGGCAATTGGTAGAGCTCGTCCAGCGTCCAGGATTTCTTGTTGTCGACGAGGCCGCTGACCGCGAACTTCCAGTCCTTGCCGTCGATCTCCGGCGCGTCGTCGAGTTCGTAATAGGCGTTGAACGGAAACGGCTTGGTGATCGCGCTTTCCGGGAAGGTCGGCGCCAGCGCATGGGGATTGAAGATCAGCGCCTGCACCGCGTCGTTGAACTTGGAGATCCGGGTCAGCATCTGGTCGGCGGAAAAACTGTCCGAGACGTCGCAGCCGGTCAGCAGCGTCAGCGCGCCAAGACTGGCGCCGCCGGCGATGAACCGCCGGCGCGCCGGATCCGGCAGCAGTTTCACCGCATCCTTGACCAGGAGCTGCTTGTCGACGCCGGGAATCAAAAGCGAACGGAGGCGACCCATCACATTTCTCCTCGAAGTTTTTTCAGCGGCCGATGATCATGGCGCGCAGGCTTTTCGGCACCAGCAGCGCCAGCGCGACATGCACCACCAGGAAGGCGACGATTGCCGCCATGCAGACGAAGTGGACATAGCGCGCGACGTCATAGCCGCCGAACAGCGCCGTCAGATATTGCAGCTGCACCGGCTTCCAGATCGAAAGCCCCGACAGCACGATGACGATGCCGACCACGATGATGCCGGCGTAGAGCAGCTTCTGCACCTGATTGTACCGGGTCAGGTCGTCATGCGACAGCCGGCCGGTCAGCGCCGCCGTGGCGTCCGAGATGACGCCCCGGGGCGTGATCGGCAGCAGCTTTTTGGCGAAGCGGCCGGTGGCAAGGCCGAGCGTGAGGTAGACGAGGCCATTGACCATCAGCAGCCACATCGCCGCGAAATGCCAGAGCAGCGCGCCGCCGAGCCAGCCGCCGAGGGTGATGCGTTGGGAAAAGCTGAAATCGAACAGCGGCGAGGCATTGTAGATCTGCCATCCCGAGGTGATCATCAGCAGGATCGCCACCGCGTTGACCCAGTGCACGATGCGGACCCAGCCCGGCTGGATCACCTTGGCTGCGGACGTGGCGTGCTGGTCGCTGACGGTCGTGCTGGACATGCTGGTTCCATCGCTGAAGGCCGAATACCCCCACTATACGCCGGGTTGGCCGAGTTCGTTACTGCCGTGGCGGCTGACAGCAAGATGCCTGCCGTCCCCGCCGGTCACAAAAAAGCGAGCCGGGTTGCCCCGGCTCGCGGTTTGCGCATCCTGTTTGGGCGCTCAGGCGCGCAGGCGTTACGACGGCATCAGCACGGTATCGATCACATGGATCACGCCGTTCGACTGGTTGACGTTCGGGATGGTGACGGTCGCCGAATCGCCCTTGGAGTCGATGATCATCACGGTATCGCCCGACCGCTTGACGGTCAGATCTTCGCCCTGGACGGTCTTGAGCTTCTTGCCGTCGGTCAGGTCGGAGGCCTCGAGCTTGCCCGGAACCACGTGATAGGTCAGGACCTTGGTGAGGGTCGCCTTGTTCTCGGGCTTCAGCAGGTTATCGACGGTGCCGGCCGGCAGCTTGCTGAAGGCGGCGTTGGTGGGCGCGAACACCGTGAACGGTCCCTTGCCTTCCAGGGTATCGACCAGGCCGGCGGCCTTCACCGCCGCGACCAAAGTGGTGTGGTCCTTGGAATTGACGGCATTCTGGATGATGTTCTTGGACGGGAACATCGCGGCGCCGCCGACCATGACGGTCTTCTCGCCGGACATTTCGCTTTTCATCTTGTCTTGCGCGGCGACGGGCGCAACGACGGCGGCGGTCAGGGCCAGCGCGCCAAGGGCGGCGGCGGACAACAGGGCAATACGCTTCGACATGGATCGTCTCCCGATGGATGATGTGACCGGCGGCTGTCCGCCGGCGATGAAGGGGGCAACAACGGCGCTGGCTGGCTGATGGTCAGACTGCGTCGCCGTTGTCCCGAGTTACGGGAGGTTTACGGGGCGGTTTCGGCGCATAATTTATCGTGATGCCTGAAACTTTTGGCAGCATCGTCCGTGTGCGACATCATCCGCAACGACCATTGACAACAATTGGCTTCCGGGCGCGCGTCCCGCGCTTCGCGCGCCGCCCGCGCCCCGCAATGACGATTGTCGTGAAGGTCGCCACCAACCGAAAGGATTCGAATTGCAAATTCGCCGTCCTAATCCCGGTTGTTCGGGGTCTGCACGAAGCCCCGGTTCCAGGTCGGGCTGATCAGGATCTCGTTGACGCAGACCCGCGGCGGCAGGCTGGCGACGAAGGCGATGGTGCGTCCGAGATCTTCGGGCTGCAGCATGCGGGCCTGTTCGGCCTCGCTCGGCACCACCGGCCGCAGCTTCAGGATCGGCGTTGCGACCTCGCCGGGCGACAGGCAGCAGGCGCGCAACCCGTTGACGCATTCATCCATGTTGAAGGAATGGGTCAGCGCCAGCACCGCATGTTTTGTCGTGGTGTAGGCGGGACCGGGCATTTTCGAGACGTGACGGCCGGCCCAGGACGCGACGTTGATGATGCAGCCGTCCTTCTGCGCGCGCATCGCCGGCAGCACCGCGCGCATGCAATACAGCACGCCGTTGAGATTGATCTCGACCAGCCGGTTCCAGCCTTCCAGCTCCATGTCGGCCCAGCTGCGCTTCGGCACGTTGATGCCGGCGCTGTTGACCAGCAGATCGATGCGGCCGTGCGCGGCGAGGATCCGCGCCGCGGCTTTTGCCACGTCGTCGGACTTGCTGACGTCGAGCGCGATCGCCTCGGCCTTGCCGCCGCTCTTGGTGATCTTCGCCACCACGGCATCCAGCGCATCCCGGCGGCGGCCGGAGACCACCACGGTCCAGCCGTCCGCCGCCAGCGCCTCCGCACCGGCCTCGCCGATGCCGCTGCCGCCGCCCGTCACCCAGGCCAGGCGTTTGCCGCTTTGTGTCATGCCAATCGTCTCCGTTGCTTTGTTAAGGGCGTTTTTGCTATGCAACGCCTTGAGAATGCGGCGGATCGGACGCCAGCCGCGCCCCGCAATGATGCATGAACGCGCCGCGGAAAACCATCATGAACGCCAACCTGTTTTCCCGCCTGTTCGACGGCCTCGACGATCCCACGCGGCTCGCGATCGAGACCCTCGACGGGGGCCGCATCAGCTATGGCGACCTGATCGCGCAGGCCGGGCAGATCGCCAATGTGCTGGTATCCTGCGGCGTCAAGCCCGGCGACCGTGTCGCCGCGCAGACCGAAAAATCGGTGCCGGGGCTGGTGCTGTATCTCGCCGCGGTGCGCGCCGGCGCGGTCTATCTGCCGCTCAACACCGCCTACACGCTGAACGAGCTAGAATATTTCCTCACCGACGCCGAACCCTCGCTGGTGGTGTGCGACCCGGCCAGGGCCGAAGGCATCGGCGCCATCGCCGCCAGGGTCGGCGCCGGGATCAAGACCCTCGACGCCGACGGCCGGGGCTCGCTGAGCGATGCCGCGGCCGACGCAAGCCCGGCGTTCGCCACCGTGGCGCGCGCCGGCGACGACCTCGCCGCGATCCTCTACACTTCCGGCACCACGGGGCGTTCCAAGGGCGCGATGCTGACCCATGACAATCTGGCGTCGAACTCGCTGAGCCTGGTCGACACCTGGCGCTTCACCGACCGGGACGTGCTGATCCACGCGCTGCCGATCTACCACACCCACGGCTTGTTCGTGGCCAGCAACGTCACGCTGTTTGCCCGCGCCGCGATGATCTTCCTGCCGAAATTCGACCCCGAGCTGATCATCCGGCTGATGGCGCGCGCCACCGTGCTGATGGGAGTGCCGACCTTCTATACCAGGCTGCTGCACAGCCCGGCGCTGAGCCGCGAATCCACCGCCCATATGCGGCTGTTCATTTCCGGCTCGGCGCCGCTGCTCGCCGACACCCATCGCGAATGGGCCGCGCGCACCGGCCATGCCGTGCTGGAACGCTACGGCATGACCGAAACCAACATGAACACCTCCAATCCCTATGACGGCGACCGCGTGCCCGGCGCGGTCGGCCGGGCGCTGCCCGGCGTCGCCGTGCGCGTCACCGATCCGGAGACCGGAACCGAACTGGCGCGCGACACCATCGGCATGATCGAGGTCAGGGGGCCGAACGTGTTCAAGGGCTACTGGCGGATGCCGGAAAAAACAAAAGCCGAATTCCGCGACGACGGCTTCTTCATCACCGGCGATCTCGGCAAGATCGACGGCCAGGGCTACGTCCACATTCTCGGCCGCGGCAAGGACCTGGTGATCTCCGGCGGCTTCAACGTCTATCCGAAGGAAATCGAAAGCGAGATCGACGCCATGCCCGGCGTGGTCGAATCGGCCGTGATCGGCGTCCCCCATGCGGATTTCGGCGAGGGCGTCACCGCCGTGGTGGTGCGCGACAAGGGCGCCAAGGTCGATGAAGCCGCGGTGCTGCGCGCGCTCGACGGCCGGCTGGCAAAATTCAAGATGCCGAAGCGGGTGATCGTGGTCGACGAACTGCCGCGCAACGCCATGGGCAAGGTGCAGAAGAATATCTTGCGCGACACCTATGCGGATATCTACAAGAAGTAGTTCAGCGCTTTCGAAGTTCGGTAAGCAGTGAGAATCGTCATTCCGGGGCGCTTGTAGCGCGCCGAGCGCGGGACGCGCGAGCCCGCTACAGCAGGCTGATGACGAACCGGCTGCCGACGATCAAAAGATAGCCGCCGAACGCCATCTCCAGGGTCCGCTTCGACATCGCGTGGGCGGCGCGGACGCCGAGCGGCGCGGTCAGCAGGCTGGTCGGCATCACCAGCACGGCGCCGATCAGGGAGACATAGCCGAGCGCAAACGGCCATTGCAGCGCCGCGACCTCGGGATAATGCGCCGCCGCGGGCCAGCCGGCATAGACATAGCCGAGCGCGCCGGGGATCGAGATCAGCACCGCCAGCGCCGAGGAGGTCGCGACCGCCTGGTGGATCGGCCGGCCGTAGAACGTCATCAGCAGATTGGAGAACAGGCCGCCGCCGATGCCCATCAAGGTCGACAGCAGCCCGACCAGGAAGCCGTAGGCCTGCATCAGCGGGCCCTTGGGAAAATCCTCGCCGAACTTCCAGCTTTGGCGCGAAAGCAGCAGGCGCGCCGCGGCGGAATAGGCCACCGCCACGAACACGATCTTGAACAGCCGCTCCGGCGCGTAGCGCGCGGTAACGCTGCCGGCGATCACGCCGGCCAGCACCGGCAGCCACCAGAGGCGCAGGATCGCCATGTCGACCGCGCCGCGGGCGCGGTGGGCGCGATAGGAGCGGATCGAGGTCGGAATGATCACGGCGAGCGAGGTGCCGATGCACAGCGGCATCCTTACCTCGAGCGGGACGCCGGCCAGCCGGAAGCATTCGTAAAACACCGGCACCAGGATCGCGCCGCCGCCGATCCCGAACACGCCGGCGAGAAACCCCGACAAGGCGCCGACCGCGACCAGCAGAAGCGCCAGTTCTGCCAGTTCGGAGACGTTCAGTCCCGCCATCATCGTCCCGCCCCTGCCGCGCGCCTTGCGCGTTAGCCGCGCATCCGCTCGTGAATCGAGCTTCAGCCGGCCAGCCAACAGGACCGCGGCGTCCTGTCAATCCCCGCCAATGCAGGGCTCATCTGAAGCTATGAACCTTCATTCGCAAACGGCGATTTCGCCGTTGCGCTGGCTGTTTCGACTTCGTAAATAGACTTCGTCTATCGCGATCCCCGAAGGGCCCTGCGCGGGCCCGCAAACCCTCAAAGCCGCCGATGAACGCCAGGATCGAACGACCGCTTTCGCCGCACGCCCAGATCTATCGCTGGACCCTGACGATGGCGCTGTCCATCGTCCATCGCGCCACCGGCGTCGCCCTGTATTTCGGCACTTTGCTGCTGGCATGGTGGCTGATCGCCGCGGCGACCGGGCCTGCGGCCTATGCCAACGTGCAGGCCTTTACCGGCAGCTTCATCGGCCGGCTGATCGTGTTCGCCTATACCTGGGCGCTGCTGCATCATCTGCTCTCCGGCGTCAGACACCTGGTCTGGGATCTCGGCTACGGCTTCAAGGCCAGCGAGCGCGAGGCGCTGACCTGGGGCGCGCTGGTCGGCGGCATTTCGCTCACGGTGCTGCTGTGGATCGTCGCCTACGCGATCGGAGGCGGACGATGACGGTGCCAGATTCCCACGCTCCCGGCTCGATGCGCACCCCGCTCGCCCGGGTGCGCAGCCTCGGCGCCTCGCATTCCGGCACCGGCGACTTCTGGCGCCAGCGCGTCACCGCGGTGGCGATGGTGCTGCTGATGGTGCCTGTCATCGTGGTGGTGATGATGCTGCTCGGCCGCAACCAGGCCGGCGCCGCCCAGATCCTCGGCTCGCCGGCGATCGCGATCATCATGCTGCTGTTCATCATCGCCAGCGCCTGGCACATGAAGATCGGCATGCAGGTGGTGATCGAGGACTATGTCCACCACGAGGCGCTGAAACTGGCGGCCATCATGGCCAACAACTTCTTCAGCATCGCGGTGGCGCTGGCCTCGATCTACGCCATTCTCAAACTGTCATCTGGAGTGTAGCGCATGGCCGCTGACGGCAACGGCGCAAACGGCAGTGGTAGCTTTGCCAGCAACGGCCACGCCTATCCGATCGAAGACCACAGCTACGACGTCGTGGTGGTCGGCGCCGGCGGCGCCGGGCTGCGCGCGGTGGTCGGCTGCAGCGAAGCCGGGCTGCGCACCGCCTGCATCACCAAGGTGTTTCCGACCCGCTCGCACACGGTGGCGGCGCAGGGCGGCATCTCGGCGGCGCTCGGCAACATGCACGAGGACAACTGGCGCTGGCACATGTACGACACCGTCAAGGGGTCGGACTGGCTCGGCGACCAGGACGCCATCGAATACATGGTGCGCAACGCGCCCGAGGCGGTCTACGAACTGGAGCATTGGGGCGTGCCGTTCTCGCGCACCGAGGACGGCAAGATCTATCAGCGGCCGTTCGGCGGCATGACGCTGGACTACGGCAAGGGCCAGGCGCAGCGCACCTGTGCCGCCGCCGACCGTACCGGCCATGCCATGCTGCACACCATGTACGGCCAGGCGCTGCGCCACGCCGCCGAATTCTACATCGAGTTCTTCGCCATCGACCTGATCATGGACGACCAGGGGGTTTGCCGCGGCGTGATCGCGCTGAAACTCGACGACGGCACGCTGCACCGCTTCCGCGCCCAGACCACGATCCTCGCCACCGGCGGCTATGGCCGCGCCTACGCCTCCTGCACCTCGGCGCACACCTGCACCGGCGACGGCGGCGCCATGGCGCTGCGCGCCGGCCTGCCGCTGCAGGACATGGAGTTCGTCCAGTTCCATCCGACCGGCATCTACGGTTCGGGCTGCCTGGTCACCGAAGGCGCGCGCGGCGAGGGCGGCTATCTGGTCAATTCCGAGGGCGAGCGCTTCATGGAGCGCTACGCGCCGTCCGCCAAGGACCTCGCCTCGCGCGACGTGGTGTCGCGGGCGATGACCATCGAAATGCGCGAGGGCCGCGGGGTCGGCAAGAAGAAGGACCATATCTTCCTGCACCTCGACCATCTCGATCCCAAGGTGCTGCACGAGCGGCTGCCGGGGATCTCCGAATCGGCCCGGATCTTCGCCAATGTCGACGTCACCCGCGAGCCGATCCCGATCCTGCCGACGGTGCACTACAACATGGGCGGCATCCCCACCAATTATCACGGCGAGGTGCTGACCAAGAAGGACGGCGACGACAACGCCATCGTGCCCGGCCTGATGGCGCTCGGCGAAGCCGCCTGCGTGTCGGTGCATGGCGCCAACCGGCTCGGCTCCAACTCGCTGATCGACCTCGTGGTGTTCGGCCGCGCCGCCGCCTTGCGCTGCGCCGAAAAGCTGACGCCGAACGGCAAGCAGCCGGAACTGCCGGCCGGCTCGGCCGACAAGGCGCTCGGCCGGCTCGATCGTTACCGCTACGCCTCCGGCGGCACCCCGACCGCACGGCTGCGCGACAACATGCAGCACGTGATGCAGAACAATTGCGCGGTGTTCCGCACCGGCGAGGTGCTGGAGGAAGGCCAGAGCCTGATCCACAAGGTGCATGGCGGCATCAGCGACATCGCGGTGACCGACCGCTCGCTGACCTGGAATTCGGATCTGGTCGAGACCCTGGAATTCGACAATCTGATCGTGCAGGCGGTGGTGACGATGGAATCGGCGGCCAACCGCACCGAAAGCCGCGGCGCCCATGCCCGTGAGGATTTCCCCAGCCGCGACGACAAGAACTGGATGAAGCACACGCTGGCGTGGATCGACGACGGCGGCAAGACCTCGATCGATTATCGCCCGGTGCACGACTACACCATGACCAATGACGTTCAATACATCCCGCCCAAGGCGCGGGTGTACTAGGCACTGCTCGTCATGCGCGGGCTCGACCCGCGCATCCAGCCATCTTTGCGAGAAGATGGATTTGCCGGATCGGGTCCGGCAATGACGGATGAAACAAGAAGGCTAGACAGCATGGTTGAATTCGCACTGCCGAAGAACTCGAAGATCACCGGCGGCAAGACCTGGCCGAAGCCCGAGGCCGCGACCGAGACCCGCGAGTTCAAGGTCTATCGCTGGAACCCGGACGACGGCAAGAATCCCTCTACCGATACCTATTATATCGACATCCATGACTGCGGCCCGATGGTGCTCGACGGCCTGATCTGGATCAAGAACCACATCGATCCCTCGCTGACCTTCCGCCGCTCCTGCCGCGAAGGCGTCTGCGGCTCCTGCGCCATGAACATCGACGGCCAGAACACGCTGGCCTGCACCAAGTCGATGCACGACGTGAAGGAGGGCGCGGTCAGGATCAATCCGCTGCCGCACCAGCCGGTGGTCAAGGACCTGGTGCCGGACCTCACCAATTTCTACGCCCAATATGCCTCGATCGAGCCGTGGCTGAAGACCACGACGCCGACGCCGCAGAAGGAATGGCGGCAGAGCCACGAGGACCGCGAAAAGCTCGACGGCCTCTACGAATGCATCCTGTGCGCCTGCTGCTCGACCTCGTGCCCGAGCTACTGGTGGAACAGCGACCGCTTCCTCGGCCCCGCCGCGCTGCTGCAGGCCACCCGCTGGGTCAAGGACAGCCGCGACGAAGCCACCGGCGAGCGGCTCGACAATCTCGAGGATCCGTTCCGGCTGTATCGCTGCCACACCATCATGAACTGCGCCAAGGCCTGCCCGAAGGGACTCAATCCCTCCGAGGCGATCGCCGAGCTGAAGCTGAAGCTGGTCGAACGGCAGGTCTGAAGCGGCGGCGGTGAACGACTAACCGCGGAGCCTGTGGCCGCCCCCACCCCGACCCTCCCCCGCAAGGAGCGGGAGAGGCGGCGCGTTTCGTTGTGTGGCGCCCGCCGCGTAAATAAATGGGCCGCGATGGGCGATGCCTGCCGCGCCGATGCCTGAGCTCAGCGCCCGCTCCCACCGCAGCCTGCTCGCTCTGCCGCTGGACGACCTGCGTTGCAGGCCAGTCGTTCGCGGGCTAGCCTTCGGCGAAACATGAACCGGAAGCGGTCGTATGCCAGCCGCATCGCCCATCATCCTGCATCATTTCGACCAGTCGCCGTTCTCGGAAAAGGTGCGCGTCGCCTTCGGCCTGAAGAACCTCGCCTGGAGCTCGGTCAGGATCTCGCGGATCATGCCGCGCCCCGATCTGATGCCGCTGACCGGCGGCTACCGGCGCACGCCGGTGATGCAGATCGGCGCCGACATCTATTGCGACACCCTGTGCATCCTCCGCGAACTGGAACGGCGGTTTCCGGACCCGACCCTGCTGCCGGCGGGATCGCAGGGGCTCGGCTGGGCCAGCGCGATGTGGACCGACCGCTCGTTCTTCCAGAACACGGTGAACCTGGTGTTCGGTTCGCTGGCCGACAAGGTGCCGCCCGATTTCATCGCCGACCGCGAGAAGCTGCGTGGCGCCAAGTTCGATGTCGCGGCCATGACCGCGGCAATCCCGCAGATGCGCGACCAGTTTCGCGCCCACCTGCAGTGGATCGATGCGCAGCTCGGCGATGGCCGGCCGTGGCTGGGCGGCGACAGGCCCGGGCTCTGCGACATCAACGCCTACATGAACCCGTGGTATGTCCGCGCCAATCTTGCCGCTGCCGATGACATGCTGGCCGAGTTCGGCCATGCGCGGGCCTGGGAGGCGCGCCTGCGCGGCATCGGCCACGGCCGCCGCAGCGAAATAGCGAGCGCCGAGGCGCTCGCCATCGCCACCGCCGCCGTGCCGACGACCGCCGAGCTGGCCGATCCCTTCGATCCCAACGGCCGCAAGCCCGGCGACCGGGTCGAGGTCGCGCCCGACGATTACGGCAAGGTCAAAGTCTCCGGCGAGATCGTCGCGCTGTCGCCGCAGCACATCGCGATTCGCCGCCACGATCCGCGCGCCGGCGAGGTGGTCGTGCATTTTCCGCGCGCCGGGTTTTGGGTGACGCCGGCTTAGGGCAGCGCGCTGCCTTGCTTTGTCAGCCTTTACCGATTGTTCTTGATCTGTTCATAAGCTCCGGCGACAGTCGGCGCCGGCCGATTCGCCCCTCCGCGACGACCCGGCGCAGCTTGCCGGAGGCGTTGTGAGCCGGACGGGAATCACGGCATCTGCTGCTCGATCTCCGGGGAATCATTTTCGTGGCAGCGGCCTATCTCGACAGCCTCAATCCGGAACAGCGGCGCGCCGTCGAATACGGCACCCTTGGGCCGGGGCCGTTCGCGCCGCTGCTGGTGATTGCCGGCGCCGGATCCGGCAAGACCAACACCCTGGCGCATCGCGTCGCGCATCTGATCGTCGGCGGCGCCGATCCCCGGCGTATCCTCTTGATGACGTTTTCGCGCCGCGCCGCCGCGGAGATGACGCGGCGGGTCGAACGCATCGCCCGCAACGTGATGGGCGACAAGGCCGCCACGATGACCGACGCGCTCACCTGGGCCGGCACCTTCCACGGCATCGGCGCGCGGCTGCTGCGCGAATACCACGACCAGATCGGGCTCGACCCCGCCTTCACGATCCACGACCGCGAGGATTCCGCCGACCTGATCAACCTGATCCGCCACAATCTCGGCTTCTCCCGAACCGAAAGCCGGTTTCCGGCCAAGGGCACCTGCCTTGCGATCTACTCGCGCTGCGTCAATGCCGAGACCGCAATCGAACAGGTCCTGGGATCGTCATTTCCCTGGTGCGCCGGCTGGGCGGACCAGCTGAAGGAACTGTTCGCGGCCTATGTCGAGGCCAAGCAGCGCCAGTGCGTGCTCGATTACGACGACCTGCTGCTGTACTGGGCGCAGACCATGCGCGATGCCGCGCTCGCCGGTGACATCGGCGGCCGCTTCGACCATGTGCTGGTCGACGAATACCAGGACACCAACCGGCTGCAGTCGTCGATCCTGCTGGCGCTGAAGCCCGAAGGCCACGGCCTCACCGTGGTCGGCGACGACGCGCAGTCGATCTATTCGTTCCGCGCCGCCACCGTGCGCAACATCCTCGACTTTCCCGGCCAGTTCGCGCCGCCGGCCAATGTCGTCACGCTCGACCGCAATTACCGCTCGACCCAGGGCATTCTCGCCGCCGCCAATGGCGTGATCGACCTGGCCAAGGAGCGCTTCACCAAGAACCTGTGGACCGACCGCGCCGAGGGCTCAAGGCCCCAGCTCGTCAGCGTGCGCGACGAAGCCGACCAGGCGCGCTATGTCGTCGAGCGGATTCTCGAGAACCGGGAATCCGGCACGGCGTTGAAGCAGCAGGCGGTGCTGTTCCGCACCTCGAGCCACAGCGGCCCGCTGGAAGTCGAACTGACCCGCCGCAACATCCCGTTCGTCAAGTTCGGCGGCCTGAAATTCCTCGACGCCGCCCACATCAAGGACATGCTGGCGCTGCTGCGCTTCGTCGAGAATCCGCGCGACCGCGTCGCCGGCTTCCGGCTGATGCACCTGATCCCGGGGGTCGGTCCGAGTTCGGCGCAGCGGGCGCTCGACCACATGGTCGATAGCGCCGATCCGATTCGGGCGCTGGCAGAAGCGCCGGTGCCGCCGCGCGCCGGCGACGGCTGGACCTCCTTCCTTGCCGCCATCGCCGAGCTGCGCCATTCCAACTGGCCGAGCGACCTCGAACGCGCCCGGCTCTGGTACGAGCCGCAGCTGGAGCGGATCCACGAGGATGCCGAGACCCGCCGCGCCGATTTGATCCAGCTCGAGCAGATTGCCAGCGGCTATCCGTCGCGGCAGCGCTTCCTGACCGAACTGACGCTCGATCCGCCCGATGCCACCAGCGACCAGGCCGGCGTCCCGCTGCTCGACGAGGACTATCTGATCCTGTCGACGATCCACTCCGCCAAGGGCCAGGAATGGAAATCGGTGTTCGTGCTCAACGTGGTCGACGGCTGCCTGCCGTCCGACCTCGGCGCCGGCACCTCGGCCGAACTCGAGGAAGAACGCCGGCTGCTCTACGTCGCCATGACCCGCGCCAAGGACGATCTGCAGCTGGTGCTGCCGCAGCGTTTCTTCACCCACGGCCAGCACGCGCGCGGCGACCGCCACGTCTATGCCGCGCGCACGCGTTTCATTCCGGACCGCCTGCTCGGCCTGTTCGAAAAGACCGCCTGGCCGAAGGCAGTCGCCGTTGCCGCGCCCGGGCCGGCGAGCCCGCGGCCGCGCATCGACGTCGGCGCCAGCATGCGCGGAATGTGGCGCTGAGGTGAGCGGCTCTGCCCCGTCAGGCCGCGTCAGGCCGCGGGGTCGCCGAAGCTTTTGCATTTTGCCGGCGGAAGGCGCCGGGCGTCATGCCGACCACGCGATGAAAGGCCTTGCTCAGGGCGGCGTCGCTCTCATATCCGACCTGATTGGCGATCTCGGCGAGCGAGCGCTCGGTGCCGCGCAGCAGCACTCCGGCGCGAAACATCCGCCACCGCGTCAGGTATTCCAGCGGCGCCTCGCCGAGCCTGGCCTTGAAGCGCGCGGCGAAGGCCGAACGCGACATGTTGGCGACGGAGGCGAGTTTCTGCACCGTCCATGGCTCCGCCGGTTTGCCGTGAAGCGCGCGCATTGCAACTGCGATGCGCCGGTCCGACAATGCCGCGAGCCAGCCGACGTCATTCTCGCCGGCATCGGCGAGATGACCGCGGATCGCCTGCACGAACAGGATATCGGCCAGGCCGCTGACCACGACGCCGGAACCGAGCCCGGGGCGCTCGGTTTCCTGCGCCAGCAATTGCAGGGCCGCTTTGAGAATGTCGGTCCGGTAACCGTCAACCCTCGTGTGCAGCACCCGCGGCAGCAGCGCCGTCAGCGGGCGGGCACCGAGATCGTCATAGACGAACCAGCCGGTCACCACGGTCGCGGCGGTGCCGCCGCCGCCGACGCTGACCGCGCCGTCGACCAGCCTGGGGACCAGGTCGAAACAATTCTCCGTCGGCGACCGCGGATGATCGCCGAGCACATAGCCCGATCCATCCAGGATCACATAGCAATCGCCGGTCGCAAGCTCGACCGACTTCGCAGGCTGGTCGGTGGTGAGCCAGCATGAACCTGACACCACAAGGCCGAACCTCGCGGTGGTGCCGGCCTTGAATCGGATACCCCAGGGGGCGCTGGCGTCGAGCCGGGCGTAGAGCGATTCGCGGACCCGCATCGCGGCAAAGGCATCGTCCAACGGATCCATGGCCTCTCTCCGGTACGCCGAAAACTGGACGTTTGGACAATAATCTAATGCGTCTGGCTATTCATCGTCCAGAGATCCCAGCAGATAGTCCCGGCAACAAGCTGGATCAGACCTATGGAGACCGGGATGAAAGCCTTCCGATTTGTCAGTTTTGGCAGCCTCGACGGCCTCAAACCGCATCAGGCAGCGTCGCCGAGACCCGGGCCATGCGAGGTCGTGGTCCGCATGCGGGCGGCGTCGCTGAACGTCCGCGACGTCATGATCGCCGAACAGCGCTATGCGGTGCCCGGCAAGGCCGGGGTCATTGCCCTCAGCGACGGCGCGGGCGAGATCGTCGAATGCGGCCCGGGCGCTTCCCGTTTCAGGACCGGCGACCGCGTCACCGCGACCTATTTTCCGCAATGGCGGGACGGCCGGCTCGATTTCCAGATGGCCTTCGATCAGTACGGCTGCACCCGCGACGGGGCCGCGGCCGAATACGCGCTTTATCACCAGGACGCGCTGGTCGCGATACCCGAGCATCTGAGCTTTGAGGAGGGCGCGACGCTGACCTGCGCGGCGGTTACCGCCTGGTCGGCCCTGACCACGCTGCCGCGCGGCATCCTGCCCGGCGAGCGCGTGCTGACCATGGGCACCGGCGGCGTGCCGCTGTTTGCATTGCAGTTTGCCAAGGCCATGGGCGCCGAAGCGATCGCGCTGACCTCGAGCGCTCCGAAAGCGCTGCGGCTGAAGGCGCTCGGCGCCGATCATGTGATCGACACCCGCGCCGATCCGGATTGGGAAAAGCTGATTCCCGGCCTGACCGACGGCCGCGGCGTCGACCACATCATCGAGACGGGCGGCGTCAGGACCATCGAGCATTCGCTGCGCGCGGTCGGCGCCGACGGCCAGATCGCGTCGATCGGCGTCATGCGCGGCGCCGATCTGAAGATCGACCCCGTCCCGCTTGGCAGCGCCTACGCCAGCATCCGCCGCATCTTCGTCGGCAGCCGCGCCTCGTTCGAAGCCATGAACCGCGCGATCCGGCTGCACCGGATCCGGCCGGTCATCGATCACGTGCGGCCGTTCGATGACACCGTCGAAGCGCTGCACGCCTTCAAGGCACAAAACCACTTCGGCAAGATCGTGCTTTCGATCGCATGACCCTGCCGCCTGAGCCTCCTGTCGCAACGAAAGCCATGATCATGTCGAACGCAGAAAGTATCGCTCAACGCTACGTCCATATCTGGAACGAAACCGATCCCGACGCCCGCCGCGCCGGGGTCGCCGCGCTCTGGATCGAGGACGGCACACATTATGTGAGGCAGCGCGAAGTGCGCGGCCACGCCGATCTGGAGGTGCGCGTCGCCACGTCGCATCAAACCAATGTCGTCGAAAGGAAATTCCAATTCGAGGTCGCTGGCGGCATCGAGCAGCTGCGCGACATGGTCAGGTTCAACTGGCGCATGGTGCCGAAGGCCGGCGGCGCGGTCGCAGCCACCGGCCTGATCGTGCTGCTGCTGGCCCACGATGGCCGGATTCGAACCGATTACCAGTTCATCGACCCGGACTGATCGCTGCCGGACTGCCGCGCGAACAGGGAAAAGCCGCGTTGGAGTTGGCGGCAAAGTCGGCTATGCATGCCGCCGCTTCCAATGCCCCGACGCGAGGACCGTTTGACGATTCCCACACCGCCACGAGGTGCCGCCAACGATCCGGGCGCGCCGCCGTTCGGGGCCTTCGCGCCGAACCCGGCGCAGCAGGCCGTGATCGCGCTGGCGCAGCGCAGCCGGCTGAAGCGCGGCGCGTTCCGTCCGATGCTGTCGCGGCTGGTCAACCTGCTGCGTGCCGGTCCGCTCGACGTGCAATATCAGGGCGCCTCGTTCCGGTTCTATCATCAGGCCAGCGCCACCGAGCGCGGCGCGTTGTTCAATCCCGACTACAATATCGAGGAGCTGGATTTCCTGCGCGCCCATACCCCTGCCGGCGGCGTGTTCGTCGATGTCGGCGCCAATGTCGGCACCTATGCCATGGTGCTGGCGCGAAAGGTCGGTGCGGGCGGAACGGTGATCGCGATCGAGCCGCATCCGATCACCCATGCGCGGCTGGCCTTCAACCGCGCCGCGTCCGGCTTCCGGCAGGTCCGCCTGGTGGCCGCCGCCGCCGGCCCCGCCGATGGCGAGCTCATGATCGAAACCGACGGCGACAATCTCGGCGCCAGCCATATCGTCACCGGCGAGCGCGCCGGCCGCGCCATCCGGGTGCCGTCGCTGCGGCTGCTGCGCATTCTCGTCGATGCCGGCGTCGACCATGTCGACGCGCTGAAGATCGATGTCGAGGGTTTCGAGGACCGCGTGCTGACCGGATTCTTTTCGCAGGCCCCGCCGTCGCTGTGGCCGGGCGCGGTGGTGATCGAACACCTGTCGCGGCACGAATGGCTCGACGACTGCATCGCCGACATGCGCCGGCGTGGCTATGCCGAAGCCGGCAGGACCCGCAGCAACACGCTGCTGGTGAGAGCGCAACCGGCGCAGGATTGACGGCAATGCCGGCCGGCCGCGGAACATTGTCTCTCCGGGGCCGTTGACGCAGGCCAGAATTTCCGGAAAGCAGCGCCATGCCGATCGAGCCGACCCAGGATCCGCCGATCGCGCCGGGACAGCCCTCGGAGCCGCCGCAGGAAAGCCCGCCGGGAAGTCCTCGGCCGGAGGTGCCGCCGCCGATGCAGGAGCCCGGCGAACCGCCGCAGCCGGAAGAACTGCCGGGCCAGATGCCCGACGAGTTGCCGGTGCGCGGACCGGAGCCGCCGCCGATGAACTATCCCGAGACCGATACCGCAAGTTCGGATATGCCGGGATCGCAGTCCGCGCTTTGATGCGGGCCCGCCCGGTGCCCGCCGTGGAAAATCCAGAACTTCGATTTGAAACCATCGCCTGAATGCGCAATGAACAAGCGCGCATCGGGACTTTGTCGCTTCAGAAATAAAAACCGATCCGCCTTTGAACGCCGCCACAATCCGGCCTAACGCTTATTCGTTGATCGTTCGACACTGTTGTCGAAGATTTTTTTCGGGGGAATTCCAATCATCATGACCAGACTTCGTCTCGTGCTGCTTGCCACCACCGCCCTGACCGCGATGCATTTTGCAGCCGCGCCATCGCACGCGCAAACCGGTCCGCTGGTTGTGGCGCAGGCCAACGAAGGCCCCGAGGGAAAACCCAAGCCGCCGCCAAAGGGCGCGCCTGCCAAGCCGGCGCCGCCGAAGGCCGCTCCGCCGCGTCCGGCACCGCCCGCGGCTGCCCCGCCGCCCCGGCCGGCGCCGCCCGCCGCGGCACCAGCGCCGCGCCCCGCACCGCCCGCTGCCGCACCACCGCCGCGCCCTGCCCCGCCGGCCGCGCCGCCGCCGCATGTGCCGCCCGCCGCCGCGCCGCCGCAGCATCCGACACCGCCGGCTCCGCCGGCCGCAGCGCCGCCGCCTGCCGCGCCAAGACCCCCGGCGCCGCCGAGCGGCGCTCCTGCCATCGAGCGCCAGGAGAGAAACGCTCCGGCCGCGGTGCCGCCGCCGCGAACCGGCGCACCGACCAATCCGGCGCCGAACGCCGCTCCCGCACCCGGCGCAGCCGGAGGCCAGACCGCGCTGCCGCCGCGCGGCGCGGCGCTGGCGCGCCGCGCGCCGCCGACGGTCGCTGCGCCGCTGCCGGCGCTGCCGCCAAGGGCTCAGGCCCTGACGCCGATCGCACCCGGCGCCGCTGCGCAGGGGCCGCACCGCATGGACGACTTCCGTGCCGCGCGGCAGGAGACCCAGCAGGGCGGCCGCACCGTCTTCACCGAGCCCGGCCGCGTCATCGTGGTCGATCCCGGCGGCCAGTCGTTCATCCGTCACGACGAGACGGATCGATTCCGTTTCGGCGCCCGCGACATCCAGACCCAGCAGGTCGGTGCCGACACCCGCACCATCGTGTTCCGGCCCGACGGCAGCCAGATCATCACCGTGATCGGCCCCGACGGCCAGTTGCTGCGCCGGATCCGCAGGGATGCGCAGGGCCGCGAGATCATCATCATCGACAACAGCTATCGCGATCCCAACGCGGTCGGCGGATTCTATGTCGACCTGCCGCCGCCGATCATCAACATTCCCTACGACCGCTACATCGTCGAGGCCGACGGCGCGCCGCCGGACCTGATCTACGACACCATGGAGGCGCCGCCGGTGGAGCGGATCGGACGGCGTTATTCGCTCGACGAGATCCGCTACAGCCCGTCGGTGCGCCAGCTGATGCCCAGCATCGATCTCAACACCATCAACTTCGAAACCGGATCGTGGGAGATTCCGCCGGACCAGGCGGCAAGGCTGCAGGGCATCGCCGACGGCCTCAACCGGGCGATCGCGCGCAACCCGCGCGAGGTGTTCTTGATCGAAGGCCACACCGACGCGGTGGGATCGCCGGTCGACAATCTGTCGCTGTCGGACCGCCGCGCCGAAGCCGCCGCCGAACTGCTGACCCAGCAGTTCGGGGTGCCCGCGGAAAACCTGACCTCGCAAGGTTATGGTTCGCAATATCCGAAAGAGCAGACCGACGGGCCGAGCCGGATCAACCGCCGCGTCACCATCCGCCGCATCACGCCGCTGCTCAACGGCGGAACGGCGTCGCTGCCGCCGCCGCCCCCGGGCATCGCGCCGCCGCGCTGAACGAAGCATTCGTCAAATGAAATGGCCGGGAGCAATCCCGGCCATTTTTGACTCTGTCGCTCCGTCGAGTTGGTGAAGGCGCTCTTTGCGCCGTGCGCACCATGCGCACCATGCGCGGGAATTTATGACCGGGCGCGTCCGCGCGCCCCATTGGTTTCGGCACCCCGCGCCGCTTGATCGTCCCGGCGTTCGCGCCTCAGCCCTTGTCGCTGTCGAGCTTGAAGACGGGCGAGCCCTGGCCGCCCGACAGCAGGCCGGTCTTGGCGTAGAGATCGAGCTTGGCGCGGGTATCGGTGATATCCAGGTTGCGCATGGTCAGCTGGCCGATGCGGTCGGCCGGCGTGAACGCCGCATCCTCGACCTTTTCCATGCTCAGCCGGTCCGGCTGATAGGTCAGATTGGGGCTCTCGGTGTTCAGGAACGAGTAGTCGTTGCCGCGGCGCAGCTCCAGCGTCACCTCGCCGGTGACCGCGCGCGCGACCCAGCGCTGGGCGGTTTCCCGCAGCATCAAGGCCTGCGAATCGAACCACCGCCCCTGATACAGCAGGCGGCCGAGGCGCATGCCGCTGATCCGGTATTGCTCGATGGTGTCTTCGTTGTGGATGCCGGTGACCAGGCGCTCATAGGCGATGTGCAGCAGCGCCATGCCGGGAGCCTCATAGATGCCGCGGCTCTTGGCCTCGATGATCCGGTTCTCGATCTGGTCGCTCATGCCGAGGCCGTGGCGGCCGCCGATGGCGTTGGCCTCCAGCAACAGCGCGACCGGATCGGAAAAACTGCGGCCGTTCAGCGCGACCGGCTGCCCTTCCGCAAAACGCACGGCGACCGTTTCGGCCGCGACGCTGCAGTCGTCGCGCCAGAACGGCACGCCCATGATCGGATTGACGATTTTGATGCCGCGGTCGAGCCGTTCGAGATCCTTGGCCTCGTGGGTGGCGCCGAGCATGTTGCTGTCGGTCGAATAGGCCTTTTCGGCGCTCATCTTGTAGCCGAAGCCATGGGCAGTCAGGAACGCCGACATTTCGGCACGGCCGCCCAGTTCGTCGATGAACTGCTGGTCGAGCCATGGCTTGTAGATCCTGAGGCCCGGATTGGTCAGCAGGCCGTAACGGTAGAAGCGCTCGATGTCGTTGCCCTTGAAGGTCGAGCCGTCGCCCCAGACGTTGACGCCATCCTGCTTCATGGCCGCGACCAGCATGGTGCCGGTCACGGCGCGGCCGAGCGGCGTGGTGTTGAAGTAGGTGATGCCGCCGGTGGAGATGTGGAAGGCGCCGGATTGCACGGCCGCAATCCCCTCGTGAACCAGTTGCGAGCGGCAGTCCACCAGCACGGCGTTTTCGGCGCCGTACTCCAGCGCCTTGCGCGGAATCTCGTCGTAGTCGGCCTCGTCGGGCTGGCCCAGATTGGCGGTATAGGCAAAGACGCGCGCGCCCTTCTGCTTCATCCACAACAGCGCCGCGCTGGTGTCGAGACCGCCGGAAAAGGCGATGCCGACTTTTTCGCCCCTGGGCAGGCTTTTCAGGATCGTACTCATCAAACTTCCAATCGGTCGAGATCTGCAATGCCGCACGCGGCTTCAGCTGCGCGATAACAAATTTCGCAGCCCTCGGCACGCGTTTAATGGCGCCCGGGCGCTATGAAGCCGCTCCAGCCGACGGAGCAGGCCCGACGTCGCGGCCCCGCCATTTCTGCAAAAAGCGATATCCGGGCCAGGCCAGCCGGGTCAGCGCGGCATCGATGCCGGCGTCGGTGAGCCGGGTCTGCGACCAGCGGTAGATGTAGCCATAGGCCAGCCAGATCACCACGAAGGTCACCAGCCCCGCGGTGGCGACGTCGGTGAAGAAATGCCCGCCGAACGCCATCCGCAGCACGCTGGTGACGATCCCGAACAGGGTGGCGGCGGCATAGGCCAGCGGCCGCCAGGCCGGCGGCGCCAGCGCCGCCGGCGCATAGGTCCAGAACGCGGTGGCGCCCTCGCCGGAGAAGAACGAGCAGTTGCGGCCGCAACCGCCGCGCGGATCCCACCACGGCACGAACTGCAGCGGCCCGTTGAATTGCGTGACCACCACCGGGCGCGGCCGGCCCCAATGGCTCTTGAAGGTGAGATTGGTGAGGATCCCGGCCGACAGCAGCAGGGTCACCAGCAGGAACACGATCGCACGCCCCGACATCAGGAGCGGCCGGTCCGGCCGCACCAGCTTCACCACCAGCGCGATGATGGCCGGCAGCGCCATCGCCCAGGCGATCCACATCGCGCCGTCGCGCGCCACCGCCGCCAGCCCATTGAGCTTGAGCGGAAAGGTTTTTGTCGCCGGATCGTAGAACAGCGCCGCGAGTTGCAGGTCGAGCTCGGGATAGATCCCGAACAGCAGTCCGATGAAAAGCGCCAGGGCCAGCGCCGTGAAGAGTCCGGTCCGGTTCATGGCGCGGGGTTTAGCCGAGGGGGTTCAACATGAAAAGCTCTTGCGTCGCCCTTGTTGGCTCCGCCGGCACAGGGAGCGGCAAACCAAGTGCACCGTTTCTACGGCGGCGGCGGCGAATGCGACGGCAGCGGCGGCGGCGTCGGCAGCCGGCGCGGCGGCTCGCGCCAGGCGCCGGCATTGCGGCCCGCGACCAGCCAATAGACCAGCCCCGCCACGATCCCGGCCCCGGTCATGATTTCGAGATGACGCCGGACGATGCCCTCGAAGCTCAGGGTCGCCGGATCGAACGGGATCAAGGCCAGATAGCAGGCCAGGCCGATCAGGCCGCCGCCGGTCGCATAGGTCAGCGCGCCCCTGATGTAGAATGTCTCGGTGACGGCGACCACCAGCATCGCCGGCAGCAGCGCAAAGCCGCTGAGGAAGATGAAGCCGACCCCGAACACGATGTTGAGCGCGCCGGGATCGATCGGGCCGTCGGCAAGATCGCTGAATTCCGGAAACAGCACCGCGCCGACCACGATCATGCCCGCCACCAGGCAGGCGGCGAGAAATCCGATGAGAATGACGAACAGCCGGCCGATCAATGCCATGGCATCAAGCCGGTTTTGCCGCGATCGAAGGTCGCGTCATGGCCGTCAGTCCGTCATCGCCATGGCGCGCAGCGCCTGGCGTTCGCGCACCGACAATTTCTCGGTCTCCGATTTCAGCTGGCCGCAGGCGGCCAGAATATCGCGGCCGCGCGGCGTGCGCACCGGCGAGGAGTAGCCGGCATTGAAGATATATTCGGAAAACTTCTCGATCTGGTCCCAGTCCGAACACTGGTAGACCGTGCCCGGCCAGGGATTGAACGGAATCAGATTGATCTTGGCCGGAATGCCCTTCAGCATCTTCACCAGGAGCTTGGCGTCGTCGAGCGAATCGTTGACGCCTTTCAGCATCACATATTCGAAGGTGATGCGCCGCGCGTTGGACGAGCCGGGATAGTCGCGGCAGGCCTGCAGCAGTTCGGCGATCGGATATTTGCGGTTCAGCGGCACCAGCTCGTTGCGCAGCTCGTCGCGCACCGCATGCAGCGAGATCGCCAGCATGACCCCGATTTCGTCGCCGGTGCGGATGATGTTGGGCACCACGCCCGAGGTCGACAGCGTGATGCGGCGGCGGGAAATGCCGATGCCCTCATTGTCGGCGACGATCAGCAGCGCATCGCGCACCGCCTCGAAATTGTACAACGGCTCGCCCATCCCCATCATCACCACATTGGTGACGAGGCGGCTGCCGGTCGGGGTCACGCGGTCGGCCCAGTCGTTGAGGCGATCGCGCGCCACCATGACCTGCCCGACGATCTCACCGGCGGTGAGATTGCGCACCAGCCGCTGCGTGCCGGTGTGGCAGAACGAGCAGTTCAGCGTGCAGCCGACCTGCGAGGAGACGCACAGCGTGCCGCGATCGGTCTCCGGAATATAGACGCATTCGACTTCGTGCGCCTTCTCGACCTTGTCGCCGCTCGGCAGGCGCAGCAGCCATTTGCGGGTGCCGTCGGCGGAGACCTGCTCGGCGACCACCTCGGGACGCGCCACCGTGAAACTCGCCGCCAGCTCGTCGCGCATCGACCTGGAGATGCTGGTCATCTCGTCGAAATCCCTGGCGCCGCGGACATAGATCCAGTGCCACAGCTGCTGCACCCGCATCTTGCGCTGCGCCGGCGCCACGCCGATGCCGCCGAGCTGCTCGGCGAGCTCGGCGCGCGACAGCCCGACCAGCGACGGCTTGGCCGGCGGCTGGTAGGTCTCGAGCGCGATCTTTTCCAGCGGCGCGTTCGCGCCCGCCACGACATCGGCGTGCGGTGCCTCCGACATGGAATCGGTTTCGGCCGGAATGGCGGTCATGGTGTCACGATCCTGCATGAGACATCAGATAGGCTTTCCACGGCGTGCTGGAAAGCCATCAAGCTCGGCAATATTAACGCTTGGGCCGCCCTGCAGCGGAAACGCGCTCGCTCTGCCCGCGGGCCGCGGCACAATTCAGGCATACGCGATAGCCATGCTGTGGGATGGGTACGGCCTGTCGTGGCCCGAACGCACCGCCCTTTTTGATATCCAACCCCGGAATCGGTTTCAGCGCCCGCAGGCCTGCGCCAGCCGGTCGAGCGCCTGGGCGAGACCCTTCAGCGAGAAGGTGTCGATGGTCTCGGTGCCCTTGGCCGAGACGCCCTTGACGGTGACGTCGGCGGCCTTGCGCATGGCCTCGACCATCCGCTCTTCCTCGGCGGCGTTCTTGATCCACAGCCCGTCGCCCTGGGTATACATCGCATAGGAGGCGCCGCCGACCTCCAGCGTCGATTCCGATCCCGGCTTGAGGGTGTAGCCGATCATGATCGAGACTTCGTTGACGACCTTTTCCGCCGGACGCGTCGAGACGAACGCATAGGCCGGGTCGCGCGGACGATTCGGCGGATTGGTTTTCGAAGACGACGGCTTGGCGAGCGCGAAGCACACCTTCCTGCCGTTCGGCGTCGCGGTATAGGCCCCCCAGGTGCCGAACTGGCCGATCAGCGACGGCTCCGCGCCGCCGGCAACGGCGGCGGCGGGCCGGGTGTCCGGCTTGGCCGCGGCGGGTTTGGCCGCGCCTTTCGACGGCGCGTTCTGCGCCTGTGCCAGGCCTGCGGCCCCGCACATCACCACACTTGCCGCCAGAGCTGTCAGCCTTCGCCGCACGGACATCACCAAGTCTGGTTCCCCCAATATTGTGACTGGAAGATGGCCCGACATCTCCGCCACAGCGCGGCATGGATAGCGGGGAAATGGCTTTTTGGGAAGGCAGTTACCGGGCATGGCGCCGGCACGTCGCGCGATTCATTCCCGGTCTTTCGAACGCGCCGCGCGCTGTGCCTGCCACTGCGCGTCGCTCCATTGCAGGAGATCCTCGGCGCCGGAACTGCGCAGATGCGCGCCGCCGTCCTGCACCACCATCTCGCCATTGATGTAGCCGGCCGAATCCGAAATCAGGAAACTGGCAAGATCGGCAAGCTCGCGATGTTCGCCGACACGGCCGAGCGGATTGCGGGCGGCCGGTCCCTCGTCGCGGCCGTACGGCCGCAGCTGGCCCGAGGCGCCCGCGGTCGGAAACGGGCCGGGCGCGATCGCCACCGTGCGGATGCCCCTCGGTCCCCATTCCACCGCAAGGCTCCTGGTCATGGCGAGCACCGCCGACTTCGCCATCGCCGAGGGCACCGTGAAGGCGCGGCCGGTGATGGTCGAGGTCGACAGGATGCTGAGCACCACGCCCTTGTGGCCGGCCTCGATCCAGCGCCGGCCCGCGGCCAACGTGCAATACATCGCGCCATGCAGCGTCGGCGCCAGGATGGCGTCGGCGGCGCGAAACGACAACCGTTCGGTCTGCGCAAGAAACGTCGCGGCGGCGTTGTTGACCAGCACGTCGAGCGGCCGTTGGCGCCAGATCGCCTCCATCATGGCCTCGACATCGGCGCCGTCGCGAATGTCGCATCGGATCGCATCCACCTTGCCGCCGAGCTCGCTTCGCATCCGCAGGGCGGCCGCCTCCAGCACCTCGAGCCTTCGGCCGCAGATGATCAGCTCGGCGCCCAGCCCGACGAAGCGGCGGGCCATCGCCGCACCGAGCCCGGAGCCGCCGCCGGTGACCAGAATGCGTTTCCCCGCCAGCAGGCCTTTTTCAAACATCGTTCGATTCCTCGTTTCGACCGTCATCGCGAGGAGCGCAGCGACCAAGCAATGCATGCTTCCCCGCGGCTTGGATTGCATCGCAAGAGCTCGCCAAGACGGACAGGAGCTGCGGAGGCGACCCAAAAGGCATGCGAATCAGATTGTAGCCCGGCTGCAAATCCGGCATGAAGCATCCAGCATTGTCATTCTGCGTCCGAAACTCCGGGTGTGTCCATGAAAGCCATTCTCTGCTCGCAATATTGCGGTCCCGACGATCTGGTGCTGGCCGATCTGCCGGATCCGGTGGCCGGACCCGGCGAGGCCGTGATCGCGATCAAATCGGCGGCGCTGAATTTCTTCGACCTCCTGATGATCCAGGGCAAGTACCAGATCAAGCCGCCGTTTCCGTTCTCGCCCGCGGCCGAAGTCGCCGGCGTGATCGAAAGCGTCGGCGCCGGCGTCACCGACCTCAAGGTCGGCGACCGCGTGGTGGCGTCCTGCGGCCACAACGGCGCGCGCGAGAAGATCGCGCTGCCGGCCAGTGCCATCGTCCGGATTCCCGACAATCTGGATTTCGACCGCGCCGCCGGCATCATCATCATCTACGGCACCGCGCTGCATGCGCTGGAGGACCGCGCCAGCTTCAGGCCCGGCGAAACCCTGGCGGTGCTCGGCGCCGCCGGCGGCACCGGCCTGGCGGCCTGCGAGCTCGGCAAGCTGATGGGCCTGAAGGTGATCGCCTGCGCCTCGTCCGACGACAAGCTGGAATTCGCCAAGGCCCATGGCGCCGAGCTCGGGCTCAACTACGCCACCGAGGACCTCAAGGAGGGACTGCGGCGGCTCACCGGCGGCAAGGGCGCCGACATCATCTTCGACCCGGTCGGCGGCAGCTATGCCGAAGCCGCGCTGCGCTCGATCGCATGGCAAGGCCGTTTTCTGGTGATCGGATTTGCCGCCGGCGAAATTCCGAAGATGCCGCTCAATCTGGCGCTGCTGAAGGGCTGCGACATTCGCGGCGTGTTCTGGGGCGCCTGGACCAAGCTCAACCCGGAGAAGAACCGCGCCAACCTGGAAAAGCTGGTGCAGTGGACCGCGGAAGGCAAGATCTCCTCGCATGTCGACCGCACCTTCCCGCTGGCGCAAACCGCCGACGCCCTCAAGGTGCTGGCCGGCCGCAAGGCGATGGGCAAGGTGATCCTGCATCCGTAAGGCGCCGCGACAGAACCGCGCTGCCGCGACCCGCGCGCGGTGACAAGGCGCGACGCGCTCAAATCTCCCGGTCGAGCCCGCGCTGCAGGGCGGCGCGGGCGGCGTCGCGGTGGTCGGGCGTGATGTGGGCCGCGACCAGCCGGATCGCGGTGGCCAGCACCGCGGCGTCGTCGGTAAAGCCGAGCACCGGCAGCATGTCGGGGATGATGTCGAACGGCAGGATGAAATAGGCGAGCGCGCCGAGCAATGTGGCCTGCACATGGCGCGGCGTCTGCTTGTCGAAGGCGCAATAATAGGCCGCCAGCAGGTCCTCGGCGAACGGAAGCCCGGCCGCCACCCGCTTCAGCTTGATCCAGAAACCCTTGCGCACGCTTTCGCGGTCGTTCGCCAGCCGGTCGGCCGGCTCGAAACCCATGGTGTGATCGGTCGCCATTGGCCAGGCTCGCTGCAGCCGCAGCGATCCATCGCGGCGGGCAACCTGCAACTTAGGCAGCTGACGCCCGACCTGCAAGATTGCGCCGTTGCGGTCACGCCATCCCGAACTGGCTGGCGATCGCGTTCATGGCGGTTGCAAGATCGATGTCGAGGGCGGTGACGCCGCCGGCGTCATGGGTGGCCAGTACCACTTCCACCGTCTTGTAGACGTTGCGCCATTCGGGGTGGTGATCGCGCTTTTCCGCCACCAGCGCCACGCGGCACATGAACCCGAAGGCTTCGTTGAAATCCCTGAAGATAAAGTTCCGCGCAATCGCCTCGCGGCCCGGAACTTCGCTCCATCCGGGCAGGGTTTCGAGCGCCGATGTTCGCGCTTCCGCCGACAGCCGCTCCGCCATGATCGCCTCTCCTGTTCCACTGATTTTACCCCAACCAGGCAGCCCCGCCCAGCGATCCATTCGGCCGAAGGCGGGCCTCCCGGCAACCATGACGCAGATGTAACGCCGCGCCAGCCGGAATTTTGCTACAATCGCGGCGCGACCCTATCGGCAAGCCGTATTGGCGACAGTCCTGGCAATATGAAATTGGACCGCAACCGATGAGCACGGGCCTCGACCTTGCGGGACCGACGAGGCCGTCGTCGCCGCGTCCGGCAAAGCGGAGGCTGATGTTCGTCGCCCTGGCGGCAATCCTGGCCGTGGTCGGTGCGCTGGCGGGAACCTACTATTTTGCGATGCGGCCGGAGACGTTGCGGATCGCCGTCGGTCCGGCCAACAGCGATGACGTCAAACTCGTCCAGGCCCTGACGCAGGGTTTTGCCCGGACCCGCAGTCAGATCCGTCTGCGCGCGATCCCGACCGATGGCGCCGTCGCCAGCGCCCAGGCGCTCGCCGACGGCAAGGTCGACCTCGCCATCATTCGCGGCGATCTCACCGTGCCGAAAAACGCGCAGGCGGTGGCGACGCTGCGCAAGAATGTCGCGGTGCTGTGGGTGCCGGCGGCCGCCAAGATCAAGGGCAAGAAGGCCGCCGTCGCGATCACCAGGATTGCGCAGCTCGCCGGACACCGGATCGGCGTGGTCGGCCGCACCGAGGCCAATGTCAATCTGCTCAAGGTGATCCTGCAGCAATATGGCGTGGATCCGGCCAAGGTCGAGATCGTCGAGTTCCCGGCCAGCGAGATTGCGGACGCGATCCGCAGCCAGAAGGCCGACGCCTATCTCGCCGCCGGGCCGGTCAACAGCAGGATCACGGCGGAGGCCCTCGCCGCATCGACCCGCGACGGCGCCGCGCCAACCTTCCTGGCGATCGATTCGGCCGAGGCGATTGCGCAAAATCATCCGGTCTACGAAGCGTCCGAGATTCCTGCCGGCGCCTTCGGCGGCTCGCCCGACCGGCCCGACGACGACGTGAAGACGATCAGCTTCTCGCATCACATCGTCGCCCGCAAGGATCTGTCGGATTCCACCATCGCCGCCTTCACCCGGCAGCTGTTCGCGGTCAGGCAGGCGGTAATGGCGGAATTCCCGATGGCCGCCAAGATCGAGACCCCGGATACCGACAAGGATGCGGTGATTCCGGTGCATCCGGGTGCGGCGGCCTTTGTCGATGGCGAGGAAAAGACTTTCCTCGACCGCTACAGCGATTTCATCTGGTGGGGGCTGATGGGCCTGTCGGCGATGGGTTCCGCCGGCGCCTGGTTCGCCGGTTATCTGAAGAAGGACGAGCGCAACACCAACACCTCGCTGCGCGAGCGGCTGCTGGACATGCTGGGCGCGGCGCGGCGCTGCGATTCCCTCGAGGAGCTCGACCGGATGCAGGCCGAGGCCGACGACATCCTGCGCAACACCCTGCAATGCTTCGAGCATGGCGCGGTCGAGGAGGGGGCGCTGACCGCGTTCAACATCGCGCTGGAGCAATTCCATAACGCCGTGGCCGACCGCAAGGCGCTGTTGATGAGCGTGCCGCAGACCCTGCAGCGGCCGGGCGCGTCGCTGCGGGCTACCGCACTGTAAGCGGCGCCCTGTAATTCAGCTGTCACATAAGCTTTCTAGGTCTGTCAGGACGATCGCGCATGATGTTGGCCGATCGAGGAGGCTTGCATGACGATCGGAATGGCTCGCAGGATTTCGCGCCGGCGGTTTCTCGCCACCGCCGCGGCGACCGGTGTCGGCGCCGTGGCGATGCCCTATCTCAGCCGCGCCGCCGACCGGCCGCAAATCACCCATGGCGTGCAGTCCGGCGATGTCGGCCCCGATGGCGGCGTGGTGTGGGCGCGGGCGGACCGGCCGTCGCAGATGCTGGTCGAGGTGGCCACCTCGGATTCGTTCCGCAATGCCAGGGTTTTGCCGCCGGTCGCCGCGCTGCCGGAGAGCGACTTCACCGCCAAGATGCTGCTGGAAAACCTGCCTGCCGGACAGGATATCTTCTACCGCGTCCGGTTCCGCGACCTGTCGCATACCGATGTTTCCAGCGAGCCCTCGGTCGGCCGCTTCCGCACCGCGCCGGCCGACCGCCGCGACGTCAGCTTCGTCTGGGGCGGCGATGTCGCCGGGCAGGGCTGGGGCATCAATCCCGACGATGGCGGCATGCTGACCTTCGAAACCATGCGCCGGCACCGGCCGGATTTCCTGCTGCATTCCGGCGACACCATCTATGCCGACGGCATCATTACCGCCGAGGTGAAGCTGCCTGACGGCAAATTGTGGAAGAACGTCACCATCCCGGAAAAGGCCAAGGTCGCCGAAACGCTCGACGAATTCCGCGCCGCGCACAAATACAATTTCCTCGACGACAATGTGCGCGCCTTCAATGCCGAGGTGCCGATCTTCGTGCAGTGGGACGACCACGAGGTCACCAACAACTGGTCGGCGTCGAAGCAGCTGCCCGCGGCCTATCGCGAGCGCGACATCGCTTTGCTCGCCGCGCGCGCCTCGCGCGCGTTCCACGAAATGTATCCGCTGCGGGAAAGCATCGTCGAGCCGGGCCGGGTCTATCGCACCCTGAATTACGGGCCGCATCTCGATGTCTTCATGCTCGACGAGCGCAGCTATCGCGGGCCCAACGGGCCGAACCAGCAGACCGGCTACGGCCCGGACAGCTACTTCCTCGGTCCCGACCAGCTCGCCTGGCTGAAGCGCGCCCTGCTGAATTCGCGCGCCACCTGGAAGGTGATCGCCTCCGACATGCCGCTCAGCCTGATCGTCTATGATGACGCGGCGAACCGAAAGGGCTCGGAGGCCTTTGCGCAGGGCGACGGCCCGCCGCGCGGCCGCGAACTCGAAATCGCCGACCTGTTGCGCTTCATCAAGACCTCCGGCGTCACCAACACGGTGTGGCTGACGGCCGACGTGCATTACACCGCCGCGCATTACTACAACCCCGACAAGGCGCAGTTTCAGGATTTCGAGCCGTTCTGGGAATTCGTCTCCGGGCCGTTGCATGCCGGGACGTTCGGGCCGAACGAGCTCGACAACAGCTTCGGCCCCGAGGTGCGTTTCATCAAGGCCCCGGGCCTCGACAGGCAGAACCTGGCGCCATCGGAAGGCATGCAGTTCTTCGGTCACGTCAGGATCGACGGGGTGTCAGGACAGATGACGGTGACCCTGCGCGACCGCGCCGACGTGGCGCTGTGGTCCACCACCCTCGATCCCAAGCCGGGCTAGGGTCGGCAGCGCACCACGCCGCAAGGGCGGCGCCGTTGCGCAGCATCCGGGGAACGCCCGAACTCAAGGCGGCAAAGAAGAAACCACGGCTCGCGCCGCCCGTCAGCCCTCGCCGCCGGGCTCGGGTCCACGGCGCAGGACGGATGCCAGCAAATCCGACGGGCAGGGTTTGGGCAGCCTCGGCACATCTGCCAATTCGGGCGGAAACGACCCGATGGCGTCGTAACCGGTGACGAAGACGAACGGGACCTGCAACGCGTGCAGCCGTTCGGCGATCGCAAAACTGTTTTCGCGAATCAACCCGACATCGAGCAGGGCAAAATCCGGGATGCGATCGGCGATCAGTTGCAGCGCCTTCGCCACGCTCGGCGCGGTCCGTACCGCCTTGACGCCGAAGCCGGCAATGGTGTCCTCGAAGTCGAGCGCGATGATCGGGTCATCCTCGACAATCAGGACGTCGTCGGGACGGGCCCGCCTGGGGTCGGGCGCAGCGAGTTCCATGATTTCGTCAGACACGCGCTGAACCTCGATCGGAAGCCATGCAGGCTGCCATGGACCCGCCGCGGGCACGGGACGGTTCCAGTTCGGAAACCAACACGTCGCTATCCCGTTGTCTGTGCACTTGTGCACACAAGAATTCGATAATTGCGCGCATCTTCGCGACAAGAGGTGATTTGGCATGCCAGTGCGACGGGAAAACGCTGCGGAGGGCATCGAACGGCCCTTCAACAACCTGCTGCGGCGGCTCAGCGCCGGCGACTTTGCCCTGATCGAGCCGCATCTGGCGCAGGAACAGGCGGAGGCCGGCGACCTGCTCTACAATCCAGGCGACGGTGTCGAGATCGTGCATTTTCCCTGCGGGCCGAGTCTTGCGTCCTATCTGGTGGAGAACGAGGAGGGCCGCGACGTCGAAACCATTCTGGTCGGCCGCGAAGGCGCCGTCGGCGGGATTGTCAGCGAGGGCTACCTGCCCGCCTATACCCGCATCATGGTCAAATTCGGCGGGCCGTTCGTTCGCCTGCATGTCGGCAAGCTGGACGCGGCCAAGGCAAGGTCGGCCACGCTGCGCAACGTATTCGCACGCTATGCCGACTGCATGCTGGCCCAGATGTTCCAGTCGACCGCCTGCAACGCCATCCATTCGATCGAGCAGCGCACCGCCAAATGGATCATCTCGGCGATGGAACGTACCGGTGGCGACGGCGTGGTGCCGCTGACCCATGAGCAGCTCGCCACCCTGCTCGGGGTGGGCCGCAGCTACACCAGCCGCGTGATCCAGGGCTTCAAGGCCGAAGGCATCCTGGAGACGCGGCGCGGATCGATCCAGGTGCTCGACCGCGAGGCCCTGCGCATCCGGGCCTGCCGCTGCAACGATGCGGTCAAGGATCATTTTGAGGAAGTGCTGCGCGGGGTCTATCCGGCCGAAGCCGGCCCCGGCGGCTGACCGAACCGATTCGGGACCATCGGCTAACCAAATTGCAAACAACCCATTGTTTTGTGGCGATTTCTGACTATATTGCGCCGCAACGAGCAAGTTGTGCCCGGTCTTTTGGCCGGGCATCCTTTTTGGGCGCCAGGGCGCCCGTGGAAATTCCAGGTTTTTGAGCGTGATCCGGAAAAGTGGGTCCCGGTTTTCCGGCGAGATCGCGCTCCAGCCATTGCCCTAGCCAGAAGAAGAGCTATGAAACTTCGCAACGTCGCCATCATCGCCCACGTCGACCACGGCAAGACCACGCTGGTCGATCGCCTGCTGCAGCAATCCGGCACCTATCGCGACAACCAGCGCGTGGTCGAGCGCGCGATGGATTCCAACGATCTGGAGCGCGAGCGCGGCATCACCATTCTGGCCAAGGCGGCGTCGGTGCAGTGGAAGGACACCCGGATCAACATCGTCGATACCCCGGGCCACGCCGATTTCGGCGGCGAGGTCGAGCGCATCCTGAACATGGTGGACGGCGCGCTGGTGCTGGTGGATGCCGCCGAAGGCCCGCTGCCGCAGACCAAATTCGTGGTGTCGAAGGCGCTCAAGGTCGGGCTGAAGCCGATCGTCGTCATCAACAAGGTCGACCGTCCCGACGCCCGGCCGACCGAAGTCATCAACGAGGTGTTCGACCTGTTCGCGGCGCTGGACGCCAGCGAGGAGCAGCTCGATTTCCCGATTCTGTACGGCTCGGCCAAGCAGGGCTGGATGGCGGAAAGCCCGGACGGGCCGAAGGACGCCGGCATGCAGCCGCTGTTCGACCTGATCCTGCGCCATGTCGCGCCGCCGACCGTCGAGGACGGGCCGTTCCGCATGATCGGCACCATTCTCGAGGCCAATCCCTATCTCGGCCGCATCATCACCGGCCGCATCACTTCCGGCACCATCAAGCCCAACCAGGCCGTCAAGGTGCTGAGCGGCGATGGCAAGCTGATCGAGACCGGACGGATCACCAAGATCATCGCCTTCCGCGGCATCGAGCGCACGCCGCTCGATGAGGCCGAAGCCGGCGACATCGTCGCCATCGCCGGCCTCACCAAGGGCACCGTGGCCGATACCTTCTGCGATCCCTCGGTCGAAACCCCGCTGCAGGCCCAGCCGATCGATCCGCCGACGGTGTCGATGTCGTTCATCGTCAACAACTCGCCGCTGGCGGGCACCGAGGGCGACAAGGTCACCAGCCGCATGATCCGCGACCGGCTGCTGCGCGAGGCCGAAGGCAATGTCGCGCTGCGCGTCACCGAGGCGGCCGACAAGGATTCCATGGAAGTCTCGGGCCGCGGCGAATTGCAGCTGGCGATCCTGATCGAGACCATGCGCCGCGAGGGGTTTGAACTGTCGGTGTCGCGCCCGCGCGTGGTGCTGAAGAAGGATGAAGCCACCGGCCAGTGGCTGGAGCCGATCGAGGAAGTCACGATCGACGTCGACGAGGAGCATTCCGGCGTCGTGGTGCAGAAAATGAGCGAGCGCAAGGCCGAGATGATCGAGATGCGCCCCTCCGGCGGCCACCGCCTGCGGCTGGTGTTCTACGCGCCGACCCGCGGCCTGATCGGCTATCAGGGCGAATTGCTCACCGACACCCGCGGCACCGCGATCATGAACCGGCTGTTCCACAATTACGCGCCCTACAAGGGCGACATCCAGGGCCGTCGCAACGGCGTCTTGATCTCCAACGACCAGGGCGAGGCGGTGGCCTACGCGATGTTCAAGCTGGAGGACCGCGGCCCGATGATGATCGTGCCCGGCGCCAAGGTCTACAAGGGCATGATCGTCGGCGAGCATACCCGCGACAACGACCTCGAGATCAACATCCTCAAGGGCAAGCAGCTCACCAATATCCGCACCACCTCGAAGGACGAGGCGGTGCGGCTGACGCCGCCGATCCAGATGACGCTGGAAAAGGCGCTGGCCTATATCGAGGACGACGAGCTGGTCGAGGTGACCCCGAAGTCGATCCGGCTGCGCAAGAAATTCCTCGACGCCAACGAACGCAAGCGCGCCGAAAAGTCCAAGGAAGCGGTGGCGTGAGCAAGGGCGAGCAGGGAAAGCGGCCAATAGCGCATAGCCAATAGAGCATTCCAGCATCGTTGGCCCTGCTATACGCTATCCTTGACCCCTACTCACTACTCACTAATCGCCATTTGCCCTGGCTACTCGCCATTCGCCCGCAAACCATGCCGCTCCCCTCCGAAGTCGACATCGCCATCATCGGGGCGGGCGCCGCGGGGCTCGGCGCGGCCCACGCGCTGCAGGACTCCGGCCTTTCGGTCATCGTGCTGGAGGCCCGCGACCGGATCGGCGGACGCGGCCATACCGTTCTGGCGGCGCCGGGTGTCACTTTCGACGTCGGCTGCGGCTGGCTGCATTCGGCGGACAAGAATTCCTTCGTCGCCATCGCGCAAGCGCTGAATTTCGAGTTCGACAGGACGCTGCCGCCCTGGCGCGAGCGCGCCTACGGCCAGGCGTTTCCGGCAGCCGAGCGCGAGGATTTCATCAAGGCGATCGACGCCTTCTACGAGCGCGCCGAGCTGGCCGCCAGGACCGGCGGCGACAGCGCCGCCAGCCATTGCCTGGAGCCGGGCAATCGCTGGAATCCGATGATCGATGCGATCTCGACCTATGTGAACGGCTGCGAGCTCGATGCGGTCTCAATTCTGGACATGGACGCCTATGAGGACACCGGTATCAACTGGCGGGTGCGTCGCGGCTATGGCGCGCTGATGGCCGCCTATGGCGCGGATCTTCCCCTGGCGCTGAACTGCGAGGTGACGCTGATCGATCATTCCGGCGCGCGGCTGCGCCTCGAGACCTCACGGGGCACGCTTGCCGCGGCCAAGGCGATCGTCACCGTGCCGACCAATCTGATCGCGCGACAGGCGATCCGCTTTCACCCGGCGCTGCCTGCGAAAGTCGACGCCGCGCAGGGCCTGCCGCTCGGGCTTGCCGACAAGGTGATGCTGGCGCTCGACGAGCCGGAGGCGCTGCCGAAGGACGGCAATCTGCGCGGCGCCACCATGCGCACCGCCATGGGCACCTATCACCTGCGCCCGTTCGGGCAGCCCTGCATCGAGGGTTTCTTCGGCGGCAGCTTTGCGCAAGCGCTCGAGGATGCGGGCGACGGGGCGCTGGCGGCGCAAAGCATCGACGAGATCGCAGGCCTGCTGGGAAACGATTTTCGCCGCAGGTTGAAACCGCTGGCGGAATCGCGCTGGGCCCACGATCCCTTCGCGCGCGGCTCCTATTCCCATGCCTTGCCCGGCCACGCCGGGATGCGTGCCGTGCTCGCCGCCCCGGTCGACGGGCGGCTGTTCTTTGCCGGCGAGGCCACCTCGCCGAATTTCTTCTCCACCGCGCACGGCGCGCGCGACTCCGGCGAGCGGGCGGCCGCCGAGGTGATGGCGGCGGCCCTTACGAAGGAATGACCGTTTGTTGTTTTCGCCATTGCCGGGCTTGACCCGGCAATCTATCCTTCGGGAACAAAAACTGGGGTGTCAGCGGCGCTAGGCGGAGAATTCGATGGAAGCTTCCACGAAAAGCACAGCATATCGCGTTTGGCGCACTGCCGTTGATGAACGTCTTCATCAGATTTATTGCATAACGATAGAAGATGCCGGCTTTGACGAAAAATATTTGATTGGTCATTGGAAATCGAACGAGACGCCGTTTGATTTTGTCGAATGGTTCGCAAACAAATATGGCCTTGGTCCAATAACATTGCTTATTTCTCCTCTAAAGCGAGGCAACTAGCGCCAGCCGATATGTCTGAGGAAGTGAGCGAACGGCGAGTTTGGACCGGTGAGGAACTTGACCTCATAGTCGCCGACTATTTTTCAATGCTGAACGACGAAGTGGTCAGCCTTACGTACAACAAGGCAGCCCATAACCGTCTTCTAAGAAGCAAAATCGATCGAAGCGAAGCATCAATTGAATTCAAGCATCGCAACATATCCGCCGTCCTTGAACGGCTTGGACTACAAAAGATCAGAGGCTATTGGCCGGCACAAAACTTTCAAACCGCAATCGTCGATGCGATTGAGCGATATTTAGTCGCGAACCCGGCGGCACAGCATCCCGAAGCTCTCTTGACGGGATTCCCGGAGCAAGCACAGCTCTTTGTTGGATCCCCTCCAACTCTATCGCCTATCCTGCCGATGAGAACAGATATGGAAAGGCTCGTTCGTAAATTTAATCCAGTCGAGCGCGATTTTCGGAATCGAAAGTTGGGTCGCGAAGGCGAAGAATTGGTGCTTCACTTTGAACGTCAGCGGCTCCAAATGCAGGATCGAATTGATTTGGCCAATAAAGTTAAGTGGATTTCACAGGAAGAGGGTGATGGGGCAGGATATGATATCCTCTCGTTCGATCACCGGGGCAATGAGCGGCTGCTAGAGGTGAAGACAACGGTGGGTTCAGATACCACACCGTTTTACATTACCCGAAACGAACTCTCGCTTTCCTCCGAACGACCGGAGGCGTTCCGCCTGTGTCGAATTTTTGATTTCTCAATCCGTCCACGGATGTTTGAGTTGGCACCCCCGTTAGCGAGCTTCGTCCATCTTTCACCTCTTAGTTATGAGGCGTCATTCTCGTAAGCTAACCCCTACTCCATCACCCTCTTCCTGAATTCCGCATCGCCGATAAGGCACTCCTCGTACCTGCCGAAAATCCGGTAGCGGTTGCGGGCGACGAGATCGTAGGCCGCATCGCGCAGCGGCTTCGGCACGAGACGCAACAGCCGTACCCAGCGCCATCGCGGCAGCAGCGAAAGCACCGTCAGCGCGGCGTCGGACTTGAAACGCGCGACCCCGCCATGGATCACGGCATTGCTGTCCGGATCCTGCGGATCGATGCCGAACGCCTGCGCCAGTCTCGTGCCGTAAGGCGACTGGATCGCGGTGAAGCGGAAGCGCCGCTTGACGTCGCGCGTGGCAACGAAGCGAATCCAGCGCGAGCAGAGCACGCAGACGCCATCGTAGAGAATCACGTCATCTTCCGGCCACGGCCGGGCCGGGCCGGAATTCATCGCTTCTTCGCCGCGACCGGGATGGCCGCCTTCAGCGCGCTCTCCAGCACCGGGCCATAGAGCTTCTCGCCGCCGTCGGTTTCCGCCAGCCAGTGGCCCTCGCTGCGGAACGCCGGCAGCGTGCGAAAATCCACCCTGTCGCCGCCGCGGCGAAACGCGTCGGCCATCTGCCGCGACAGTTCTGGCGAGAAATAGGTATCGTTGGCCGCGACCAGCCAGATCACCGGTACCTGGGCGTCCTCGCCGAACTCGGCCGCGGAGGCCATCAGCGTGTGCGGCGCGCAGACCTGGTTGGGATTGTCGTTGGCGTGGCCGCCGCGTCCGGGCGCGAAGGCGATGATCGCGGCGATGCTTTTCGGATTCTCGCCGGCCAGCGCCAGCGCGCCCCAGGCGCCGGCGGAGTGGCCGACGATGACCGCGCCGTCCTGCCGGATGAAGGATTCGGCGCGCAGATAGGCCAGCGCCGCCTTGATCGAATCGGCGGCGGCATAGCCGGCGCGGGAATAATCGGCGCCGTCGCAGCCGCCCTGGTCCTCGAGATAGCGTCCGCCGGTTGCGCCATGGCCCGGCCGTTCCGGCACCAGCACCGCAAAGCCCCGCGCCACCAGCCATGCCGACAGGGCGCGGTATTCGGGCTGCGGCATTTGCGCGCGTCGCAGCACGTTCTCGGTCGAGGCATGGGCGATCAGCGCCAGCGGAAACGGCCCGTTGCCGGCGGGGCGAAACAACAGCGCATGCGCCGCGAGCTGCGGATCCGGCGACGGCACCAGCCATTGCTGCATGCGGTCGGGCTGGCCCTCGGCGCCCTGCGGGCCATACGCTGTTTGCGCCTTCGCGCCCGGCGCACAGGCCGCGCCAAGCACCAACAGGGCCGCCAACAGCTTGAACAACGGCATGAAATAGCCTGACGCGGCCGACCGGCCGGATTTGGATTGGCCGCAGCATAGCTTCGGCGAATCAAATCCGGCGCATTTTTTCGTGAACGGGCGGCGCCGAGGCGCCGGTTCCGGCCGCCACGCCCGGCGGATGATCGGCGAAATACCGCTCATGGCGCCCGGCTGTCCTTTTTCGGCACAACCGACGGCAAAACTGATGCAAAAAATCCACAGGTTAACTGATAATTAATGATGGACCTTGAAGACGGCGCGCCGACTTGCTTTGATTGGGTCCATGAGCACAACCCTGATCGAGGTACGGCCGGCCAAAGCTGCTGACGCAGCCGAGGTAGCGTCCACCCATGACGAAGCCTGGCGTTCAGCCTATCAAGGCATCATTCCCGGCGCCGAGCTCGAGAAGCTGATCAACCGCCGCGGCCCGCAATGGTGGGACAGCGCGATCCGCAAGGGCAGCCGCGTCAGCGTGCTGGTGTTCGGCGACAAGGTCGCCGGCTACGCCAATTACGGCCGCAACCGCGCCCGCAGCCTGCACTTCGAAGGCGAGATCTATGAGCTGTATCTGCGGCCGGAATTCCAGGGCCTCGGCTTCGGCCGCCGGCTGTTCTCATCGGCCCGGCGCGACCTGCTGCAGAGCGGCCTGAAGAGCATGGTGATCTGGGCGCTCTCCGACAACGAGACCGCGACGGAATTCTACCGCGCCCTCGGCGGTCGCATGGTGGCACGGTCGTCGGAGAAATTCGGGCCCAAATCGCTCGACAAGGTCGCCTTCGCCTGGACCAACTGAGACCGGCACCTCCCGCCGTTCGAACCGGGCTTCGAAGTCGGCGCTCGACGCTGGCCTGGCGCGCGCTGCCTGCTATCATCCGGAATTCACTGCACAGCCTCTGCGGAGCCCGCCATGCGCATTGACGCCATCTCGATCGGGAGCGACCCGCCGCATGAGGTCAACGTCATCATCGAAGTGCCGGTCGGCGGCGAGCCGATCAAGTACGAGATGGACAAGGATGCCGGCACCCTGGTGGTCGACCGCTTTCTCTATACCGCGATGCGCTATCCCGGAAATTACGGCTTCATTCCGCACACCCTGTCGAACGACGGCGACCCCTGCGACGTACTGGTCGCCAACACCCGCGCCATCGTCCCCGGCGCGGTCATGAGCGTGCGGCCGGTCGGCGTGCTGCTGATGGAGGACGAGGCCGGCGGCGACGAGAAGATCATCGCGGTGCCGTCCTCGAAGCTGACCCAGCGCTACGACAAGGTGAAGACCTACAGCGACCTGCCCGACATCACGCTGCAGCAGATCCAGCACTTCTTCGAGCACTACAAGGATCTCGAACCCGGTAAATGGGTGAAGGTATTGCGCTGGGGCGGCGCCGAGGACGCTCACCAGCTGATCCTGGAAGGCATCGCCCGCGCCAAGGCCAAGTAGCCGGGTGTGCTTCACCGGCGAGGCGAAGCTGCGCTCTTCTTCCGCCTCCCGCTTGCGGATTTTCCGATTTTGCCCGGCGCTTCAAAAAGTCGTCCCCGCGCACGCATGCGTTCGCAGGGACGAGCAGTACAAGCGCATACAAAACCGGAAAAATTCGCGAGCGGAACTTTACACCGCCGGCGGCGGCAGGCCTTGAATGGCGCAGGCGGCGCGCAGGGTGTTGACCAGGAGGCAGGCCACCGTCATCTGCCCGACCCCGCCGGGTACCGGGGTGATCGCGCCGGCCACCTGCACCGCCTCGGCAAAGGCGACATCGCCGACCAGGCGGGTCTTGCCGTCGGCGCCGGGCAGGCGGTTGATGCCGACATCGATCACGGTGGCGCCGGGCTTGATCCAGTCGCCGCGCACCATTTCCGGCCGGCCGACCGCGGCATAGACCAGGTCGGCGCGGGCGCATAATTGCCTGAGATCGCGCGAGCGCGAATGGGCTATTGTCACGGTGGCGTTTTCGTTCAGCAGCAACTGCAGGAGCGGCCGGCCGACCAGGTTGGAGCGGCCGATGACGATGGCGTTCATGCCTTCGAGCGAGGCATGCACCGTCCTGGTCAAAATGATGCAGCCGAGCGGCGTGCATGGCGACAGCGCGGCAAAGCCTCCGGCAAGCCGTCCGGCATTGCTCGGATGCAGCCCGTCGACATCCTTGGCGGGATCGATGGCGTTGATGATGGCTTCGCTATCCAGCGACTTCGGCAACGGCAGCTGCACCAGGATGCCGTGCACGGCGGGGTCGCGATTGAGCTGACCGATGAGCGCCAGCACGTCGCGCTGCGCCACGTCGGCGGCAAGCACATGCTCGAACGACGCCATGCCGGCGGATTGGGTCTGCTTGTGCTTGCTGCGGACATAGACCTCGCTGGCGGGATCGCTGCCGACCAGCACCACCGCGAGGCCCGGCGTCAGCCCGCTCTCACGCCGCACCCGGGCCACCTCGGCGCCGACCCGGGCGCGAAGCTCGGCGGCAATGAGTTTTCCATCGATGATCCGGGCCGTCATCTCGATCCCCTGTCGGTTATCAATTCGGCTTTGCCGCCGTCAGCTTTCGCAACGCCTCGCCCAGCCCCGCCGGATCGCCGTCGACGGCGATCTGCTTGAGCCGCGACGTGGTCCCGGACAGGATCCGTACCCGGGCCCTGGGGACGCCGAGCGCCCGCGCCATCAGCTCGGTGACCGCCCGATTGGCCTCGCCGCCTTCGGCGATGGCGCGAACCCGCACCTTGACCACGACCCGGCCATTGGCCAGCGTCTCAAGCCCGTCGATGTCGTCGCGGCCGCCGCGCGGCGTCACCCGCAGCGCGACGCTGATGCCCTGGGTGGAGTAGCGCCAAGGATCCATCACGCATCCTTCGAGCGTCCCATGCCCGCGGTCAGAAGACGCTGGGATAGATGTAATAGGTGATCACCCGCTGGATGAACATGATGATCAGGATCAGGATGATCGGCGAGATGTCGAGGCCGCCGAGATTGGGCATGCGCGAGCGGATCGGCGCCAGCACCGGTTCGGTGATCCGGTACAGGAACTCCGCCACCGCCGCCACGAGCTGGTTGCGGGTGTTCACGACATTGAAGGCGATCAGCCAGGACAGGATGGCCGAGGCGATCAGCAGCCAGACATAGAGATCCAGAACGATGAGAATGATGTCGAGAACGGCACGCATGAAGGCTTACTCGCGGGTTCGGTCGCGGATTCGACCATCCGCTAAATATCGGTTCACCCCCCCGCAAACAAGGGAAGTTCCGGACAAAAGCCCCGCAAGACAATGATTTCGCCGTTCTTGACTTGACCTTGGCGCGGACTGTAAATGGCGCCGATTGTCGGCCGTGTCGTTTGATTGACGCGGTCGCGCAAGGGGCCATAGCTCAGCTGGGAGAGCGCGTCGTTCGCAATGACGAGGTCGGCGGTTCGATCCCGCCTGGCTCCACCAGCCTTCGCAGGCTTCGCCAGCTTCGGCTCGGCAAGCCACGCCGGCCTGTCGTCGGCGAAGCCAGCGAAGGCTGCCGCGTCGTGGCGCGCTTGGGCCAAGACGGGCGCCCTCTGATGCCTATTTCCCGGTGAACCGCGGCGGCCGCTTTTCCATGAAGCTCGCCACGCCCTCGCGAAAATCGCCGCCGCGCAGCGCCACCGCCATCTCGCGGTTGGCCTCGAGGGTCGCTTCGGCCAGGCTCTGGAACGGCACATCGTAAAGCTGCCGCTTGATGACGGCCATGGCGCTCGGTGAGACCAGATCGGCCAGGTCGCGCGCATAGGCATAGGTCTGCTCGCGCAACTGGTCCGCCGGACAGAGCCGGTTGACCAGACCGATGCGCAGCGCTTCCTCGCTTGAAATCCGGCGCGCCGACAGCAGCAGGTCGAGCGCGTGGGCATGGCCGACGATGCGCGGCAGCATCCAGCTGATGCCGTGCTCGGCGATCAGCCCGCGGCGCGCGAATGCGGTGGTGAACACGGTGTTGTCGGCGGCAAAGCGCAGGTCGCAATACAGCGCGTGCACCAGCCCGATGCCGGCGGTGGCGCCGTTCAGCATCGCGATCACCGGCTTTGCAATCGACGGGTAAAATCCGTAGCGGGTCTGCCAGTCGGGCCTGCGGTTCATGTCGAACGGCGGCAGGCTTTCGGCGCGCCTGATGTCGTCGGGGTCGAGTCCCTTCAGCGCCTCCATGTCGGCGCCGGCGCAGAACGCGCGGCCAGAGCCGGTGAGCACGATGACCCGTACCCCGTCATCCGCGGCCGCCGCCTCCATGGCGTGGCGCACGTCGCGCTCCATGACCGGCGTCCAGGCATTCATGCGGTCGGGCCGATGCAGCGTGATGGTCGCGATCCTTTCGCTGACGTCGTAGAGAATCTCCTGATAGGCCACGGCAGTCTCCCTCGGCTGTTGATCTTCTCGGTATCTTCCCGGTCTCGATGGCCGGCCCTTCAGCGGCGTGTCGGCGCGCGCGAAGCTTTTGGCCGCGCCAGGTAGTCCAGCGTCTCCGGCTGTTCCCTGAGCCATCCGGTCCAGCGCCTGAACACCTTGGCCATGCGCTCGGGGGCGACGCCGAGCTGCGCCATCGCCACCCCGCCATTGACGGATTCGCGGTATTCGCAGATCAGGCCGTCGCGCAGCAAGAAGCGGCTGATGCCGTCGATCACCACCTGCTGGCCGAGGAATTGCGGGATTTTCGAGGTGAAGCTCGACAGCGACCAGGCATAGCCTTTGGAGCCGTCGAACACCGGATCGAACATCTCCCAGCGGTAGTCCTCGGCATCGCGGTGAAACAGGTTCTGCATCATGTGGGCGATGTCGGCACGGCCGCGATGGGCGCCATAGATGTAGTCATAATAGACGGCGTCTTCGGTGAAATGGCCGGCGAAGCGCACGCCATCGCCGGATTCGGCGGCAGCCGTGAGGTCGCCGAGCAACGCCGCAAATTCCTCGCCGGTCATGTCGCGCTCCGCCCCTGCGCTTGCTGTTGGCGCAAGCCTGCAGGCCCGATCCTAGCACATCTGAAAATCCGGAAAGCGGTTCGCGGGCCGCCGGCAACCGGCGCCGGCGCTATTCGGCGGCTTCCGACATCAGCGGCGACGCCTCGCGTGCCAGCCAGCCATCGAGAAACCGCTTCAGCCACGCCCGCTCGGTCACATCGTGCACCGCGCGATCGGCGAAATGGTGGTGGCGCGGTCGCGCCCCCGGCAGATCGAGGCGCGCCTCGCCGCGCGTGGTCCAGCGGTGCATCATCGCGTAGGTGACGTCGGGATGAAACTGGAAGCCGAAGCAATCCCCGACGCGAAACGCCTCCACCGGGAAGTCGCAGCCCTCGGCCAGCAGTTCGGCGCCGGCGGGAAGCTCGAACCCCTCGCGGTGCCAATGGTAGACATGATCCGGCCAGTCCGGGCAGATCGCCAGCCCCGCCGCGGTCGGTCGGATCGGGTAATAGCCGATCTGGGCGCGGCCTTCCGGATGCGGTGCCACCCGGGCGCCGAGCTGCCTGGCGAGCATTTGCGCGCCCAGGCAGATTCCCAGGAACGGCCGTTGCTCGCGCAGCGGCACGGCGATCCAGTCGATTTCCCGGCGAACGAAATCATCCGGATCGTTCGCGCTCATCGGGCCGCCGAAAATGACCGCCCCGGCATGGCCCTCCAGCGTTTCGGGAAGGCGATCGCCAAACCGCGGACGCCTGACGTCGAGCCGGTGTCCGAGCGCCCGCAGCACATTGCCGACGCGGCCCGGCGTCGACATTTCCTGGTGCAGCACGATCAATACCGGCAGCAGGGGTTCTGCGGTTGCGGGCGCGGCGTTGCGGCCGGGAAAGCGCAGCACGGTTTCGGCGTTGAATTTGCGAGGCTGAAGCGACATCGGTTTGCTTTGTTGCGGCTAGCTCGCCGGGATCATAGCTAAGGAATCCTTAATTTGGCGTGAGTCTCCAGCCGGCGACAAGCAAATCGTGGGCCAAGGCCGACGGTTGCGGGCGGCTTATCGCCGGCGCAGCTGGAAACGGGCGACCGCGGCCGCCACGAAGCCGCGCGGAGCCAGCCGCAGCAGCAACGGAACAAGCTTGATTCCGAACCCCGGCAGCACCACGCGCTTGTTGGCCATCAGCCCGCGATAGCCGAGCCGAGCGACATCGGATGCGGCGACATTGAGGATCGCGGAATCAAACCCGGGCTCGAAACCCGCCCTGGCCTGAAATTCCGAGGGCACCGGACCCGGGCAGAGCGCGGTGACGCGGACGCCGCGGGGCGCGAGTTCCTGGCGCAGCGCCTCGCTGAACGACAGCACATAAGCCTTGGACGCATAATACACCGCCATTCCGGGCCCCGGCAGAAAGCCGGCGATCGAAGCGACATTGAGGATGCCGCCGCGATGCCGGATCAGGGAATCGGAAAACCGCAACGACAGGTCGGTCACGGCCCGGATATTGACGGCGACGATGCCGAGCTGCTCGACGCGGTCCAGATCGACCGCATTGCCGGACAGGCCGAAGCCGGCATTGTTGACGACGAAATCGACCTCGACCCCCGCAGCCGCCAGCGCTGCGGCAATCCTGTCGCAGGCATCGGGTTGTTCGAGATCGCAGGCAATCACGATCGGCGCGGCACCGCCGGCGGCGGCAATTTCATTCGCCAGCGCCGTCAGGCGGTCGGCGCGGCGCGCGGTCAGAGCCACGCGATGGCCGTTCGACGCGAAAACGCGCGCCAGCTCGGTGCCTATGCCCGCCGAGGCACCGGTTATCAACGTTACACGGTCGGTCACGATTGAATGCTCGTAAATAATGTGCCGGTGATGCGGCTAACCATGCGACGAAAGCATAGCCCTTAGGCGGGACGCAAGTCACCTGCAAGCCTGCCGGCCTGTCCCGGCCGGCAGAGCCGCGCGGCCACGCCGCGGCATTTGCAAGGCCAAGCGGCCCACAGCCCACTGCCGGCGCGGCACATTAAAGTTTCGTCATGTCAGGGGCGCGCGTCATCTTGCCGCGTCCGTGCCAACGCGGCCGGCGATCCGCGTCGCCTGCCTGGCGGCAACCCGGTGCTTGAGCTCGATCCGGTCGCGCGACGACACCGCCAGCAGGTCGGCGGCGCGCCACACCACATTGTCCTCGAACTCACTGACCTGGCCGTCGGCATAGACCAGTTCCCACATCATTTCGACGATGCGCAGCCTGGCTTGCTCGTCCACCGAACGCATGATGACGCTGGTGAAGTGGTAGAGATCGACCGCCTCGCCCTCGACCAGGGTCGCAGACGCGATCAACCTGTCCGCCGAGCCCGGATCAAGCTGGAAATGGCTTTCCAGCAGGCTGTGCAGCTTGCGCTTCTCGACCTCGGAGGGCTCGCCGTCGAGCGAAATCACGTGAATCAACAGCGCCGTCGCCGCCAGACGATACCCGGTATCGTCGAACGATCTGGTTTGATGGGCCGTGGGCGATATGACGTCGGCGATGAAATCCCGTAGTCCGTTCAGCATCGATCTTCCAACCGAAATGTTCGAGGTCCCCGACATATGGGTTCAAATTCAAACCGGCGCAATCCATTGCGGTTCCAGCGCGGCATTACGTTTCGGCAATCCGCGCATGCTGGCGCGAAACTGATCAGGGAATTTCGTAGACCAGCATCTTGTCGGCAATGCCGCGCAGCGCCGCGTGTTTTTGAATCGGCGTGATCGCCGCCTTTTCGAGGATGGCGGCCACCGCGGGCGCCTCGATCACCGGGCCGGTGACGTGAATCGCCTGCGAGGTCGACAGGCCCTGAACCCGTGCCGCGATGTTGACGGTCTGGCCGAAATAATCCTGCCGCTCGTCGAGCATGACGGCAAGACACGAGCCCTCATGGATGCCGATCTTGACCACCAGGTCGCGGGTGGCGCGCTCGGCGTTGAGCGCCTCCATGGCGGCGCGGATCCGCAAGCCCGCGGCCAGCGCGTGTTCGGGCCTGACGAAAGTCGCCATCACGGCGTCGCCGATGGTCTTCACCACGGCCCCCTTCTCCGACGAAATGATCTCCAGCAGCGCATGGAAATGCGCCCGCACCAGATCGAACGCGGCGAGATCGCCGACCCGCTCGTACAGCGCGGTGGAGCCCTTGAGGTCGGTGAACAGGAACGTCAGCGACGTGATCTTGAGGCGCTGGTCGATATTGAGATTGTCGGCCTTGTAGACGTCGCGGAAGGTCTGGTTGGTCAGCATCCGCTTGGCGGTGACGAACGGCTTGCGTTTGCCGATCAGGTGATGGAGCGCGTCGGCCGCGATCAACACCGATGGCAGCACGCGGACGCTGCTCCGGTTGTCGAGCGACAGCTGCAGCGGTCCCGGGCGCAAGGTCGTGGTTTCGACCGGCGTGTGGGCCTTGTCGTAGGCAAGCGACAGCTGCTGGGGCTGGCCGGTCGGCTCGCCCTGGACATCGATGAACCGCGCCGAGTGGGTCACCGGCTCGAACACGATGATGAACTGCGCCGGCAATTGCAGCGACAATACCGCCTGCTCGCCCGCCGGCAGCTCGACCGCCTTCAGCACCACCTCGCTGGACAGCGAGGCGAACGAGGCCTCGTCGAAATCGACCCCGGAGCTCCAGAAAACCTGCTTGAAATAATCCCAGATCGGCAACGCATTGGGATCGTGGGCGGCGATCCGCCTGACCTGCGGACTGACCGTGAAGGCGACCTCGACCTGCTCGTCTACCGAGGCCTCGTATCCGCAGCCGCAAAGGCCGCAATGATAGTCATCGTGGCGCAGCGATTTCAGGGTGGAATGGGCGTCGAGCACGCCGCCGCAGCCGGGACACAGCACGTTCCAGGTCAGTTCGAACAGCCCGAGCCGCGAGGCATGCAGAAAGCCTGCGATCACCCGCTCCTCGTCGAGGCCGGTCCGCGCCGAAAAATCCAGAAGATTGACCCGGTTGAGCTCGTGATCCGCGCCGGTTTCGACCAGGCGCCGGATCGCGTCGGCAACCGCCGGATCGGCGGTCTGCTTCAAGGTCGCAAACCGGGCCTGGCTGTCGTTCATGCCGCTACTCCGGAAGAGATCATGCAGGCGTCGCCGCGGGGCGTCCTCAACGCGGTGTGATCCTGAACATCGGCGAGCGATCGGGCTGCGTGGTGACGACGCCGACCGGCAGCACCGGCGCCTGCTCGGCAAGTTCGACCCGGAACGCGCCGATGATCCTGGCCAGCGCCAGGGTGGCTTCCACCAGCGCAAAATGCGCGCCGATGCAGACCCGCGGACCGACGCCGAAAGGCAGATAGGCGAAGCGATCGGGCGGCGGCGCGCCCGGCAGGAAGCGCGACGGGATGAACGCGTTCGGATCGCGCCAGAGTTTTTCATGCCGGTGCAGCAGCCACGGCGCGATCAGCATCACGTCGCCGGTCCTGACCGGCAGGCCGGCGATGCTGTCGGCGCCGGCGGCGGAGCGCGCGATCAGGAACGCCGGCGGATAGAGCCGCATGGTTTCATCGACCACCGCGCGGGTGAATTTCAGCCGTTCGATGTCGGGCGCGCCGTCGGCAGTTGCCGCCTCGACCTCGCCGGCAAGTTGCTGCTGGCTCTCCGGGTCGAGCGCCAGCAGATACAGCGACCAGAACAGCGCGGTGGCGGTGGTCTCATGGCCGGCCAGGATCATGGTCGCGACCTGATCGCCGAGCTGGGCGTCGGTGAAGGCTTCGCCGGTCTCCGGATCGCGCGCGGCACCCATCAGGTCGAACAGATCGCGCGGCGGGGCGCCTTCGTTCTTGCCGGCGGCGCGGCGTTCGGCCATCAGCATGGCCACGAAACCGGTCCAGCGCTTGCGGAAGCGGGCGCGGGCGAAATCCTGCGGACTGGGCCAGTGCAGCGGCAGCACCAGATCGAGAAAATGCGGCCGTGCCAGCCGCGTGCCATATTCCATGACAAAATCGCGCAAGGCCGGGCCGTGGCGGCCCATCTCGAACGAAAACATGGTGCGCCCGGCGATCTCCAGCGTCATCCGCTGCATCGCCTCGCGCAGATCGACCGCCGCGCCGCTGTCGCGCTGCAGCCTGGCGATCGCCTCGTCGATCGCCGCCACCATGTGCGGGACCAGCGGGGCGACCGCGCGCGGCGTGAACGCCGGCGCCAGCGTCCGGCGCTGATGCTTCCAGGCGCGGCCCTCGGCGATCAGCAGGCCTTCCCCCAGCATCGGACGCAGCACCCGGATGCCGGTCGGGGTGCGCGTGTAGTTCTCGTAATTGTCGACCAGCACATGGCGGATCGCATCCGGCGTGTTGAGAATGAAACTGCTGCGTCCGAAGAATCGGCTCTGGATGATATCCTCTTCATAGGCGCGCTGCCCCCAGGACCCGATCATGCTCTTGCGGATCGCCGCCATCCGTCCGAAGGCGGTCATGGTGGAGGAGGCGCGCGGCGGGCTCGGCGGCACCAGCGGCTGGCGCAGGGCGGGCAGGTCCCAGGCTTCGGCTGTGCTCACGGGCGACCTCACGTAGCAGGGGAGTGGCGAAACGAGGGTGGTGGCAGACAGCTAGGAAGTCAGTTCGGCGACCGCAATCCTGTTTTCCGCCGCCGGCCAGGCCCGCGCCACGATCCGCTCCTCGTTGAACAGCGCCGCGACCGGCCGCCCGGCCTCTGCGGCGGAAAGCCGCACGGTCGCGACCGAATCCGTCGGCACCCCCGGCTTCACCTCGGCCGGCTCCTTGCCGTCGAGCAGCACCACGTCGCGTGGCAGCCCGAAATAGCCGCGCGGCCGTGACATCATGACGACGGCGCCGGCTCCCGCATCGGCCGCGCCGAGCGGCCGGGCCGCGCGCAGATGCACGATGTCGGAAGAACGCGGAAACGGCGAACGGTAGGAATGCGTGGTGGTCGAGCCCTGCGCCGTGAGCACGATCTCGAGATACCACGACGGATCGACCTCGGCCGGCCCCCATCGGCCGTCGGCGCCGGTCTGCGAAGCGTGAACGGCACCGCCGCTGCGTTCGCCGTTGTCCGGCGACACCCGATAGATTTCCACCGACGCGCCGCTCACCGGCCGGTTGGTCTGGACGCCGCCCGGCGTGCCGGTGACGAGGCCACTGATCCTGACCGCCGCCTCCGGCGCAATCGCGAGCCGCTCCGGCTCGAAGCCGGCGATGAATTTGAAGATCTCGCGGAAGGCGCGCGGAGAATACGCGGTCTCGCGATGATCGAGGGCGCCGAGCACCAGGTTGGTGGCGCCCTTGAGCGCCGGTCCGTCGAAGCCGATGCCGGTCGGCGTGCCCGGCCTGCCAAGCAGGCGCCCATCCGGCTGCGCATATTTGTCCATGGTGTCGCTGCGCAGGGTCAGGAAGGCAGGTCCCGGCGTCACCTCGCTGTCGCCGCCATTGAGCCCGCGCAGGAAAGCGCCGCGGCCGTTGAATTCGCTGCCGGGATTGGCATCCCAGTCGAATACGCCGTGATTGGGAACCCCGCACAGCACCGCATGGCTGACATCGGCGGCCCCGCCGTTCTTGATGTAGCTGCGAATACAATAGCCGCCGCGCGAGTTGCCGATCAGGGCCACGCGCGAGGCGCCGCTGCGCCGCTTCAATTCCGCGATGGCTTCGCCGAGTTCGCGGCGCTGGTCCTCGGTCGAGGACCGGTTCGGCTCCGGCTTGCTGTCGTCGGTGCGCGCCAGCGGATCGGTAAGATTGATCGCCAGCATCCGGTCGCGTGGAACCCGGTTGGATTCCATCCGCCACAGCGTGCTCATCCAGAGCGCCGCATGGTCGCCATTGCCATGAACGAAAAGCATCGGCGGAATCTGGCTCGCGGCCGCGGCGACGGCGGCCGGCTGGGCCAAGGCGGCAAGGCTGAAATTGCCCGCCGCCAGCGGCAGGGCTCCGGCGCCCTTCAAAATCGTCCGCCGCGATATCTTCATGCAGAGATCCCCGTTGTTGTTTGAGCAGCCCGGTTTTTCCATCGCGAGAGCGTGCTCCGGCCCCGCTCTTAGCCCTCTCGCCACTGGACAGCCAAGGACTTTCGCGGGCATCAGTTGGTGTTAAGGCGAATCAAGAGCCGGCGACGCCCGGCGCCACGGAACCGGCCATGACTGATCCGAAACGCGCCAGATTTGCCGCCGACAGCGTCGCCGCGCCGCTGCGCTATCCGCTGTTCCGGCGGATCTGGCTGGCCAGCCTGTTGTCCAATTTCGGCCTGATGATCCAGGGCGTCGGCGCGGCCTGGGCGATGACCCAGATGACCACCTCGGCCGACAAGGTGGCGCTGGTGCAGACCGCGCTGATGCTGCCGATCATGCTGATCTCGATGCCGGCCGGCGCCATCGCCGACATGTATGACCGCCGCGTGGTGGCGCTGGTGTCGCTGGGAATAGCACTGTCCGGCGCGACCGGGCTGTCGGTGCTGGCCTGGCTCCGTTTGATCACGCCGGAAATCCTGCTGGCGTCCTGCTTCGTGGTCGGCAGCGGCATGGCGCTGTTCGGGCCGGCCTGGCAATCCTCGGTCACCGAGCAGGTGCCGGCGGAAACCCTGCCCTCCGCGGTGGCGCTGAACGGCATCAGCTACAATATCGCGCGAAGCTTCGGACCGGCGATCGGCGGCATCGTGGTCGCCTCGGCCGGCGCGGTCGCGGCCTTTGCCACCAATGCGGTGTTCTATCTGCCGCTTCTGGTCGTGCTTTTTCTCTGGCGACGCACCAGCGAGCCGTCGCGGCTGCCGCGCGAGCGGCTCAACCGCGCCATCGTGTCGGGGGTGCGCTATATCGCCAACTCGCCGTCGATCCGCATCGTGCTGGCGAGGACCCTGGTGACCGGGGTGATCGGCGGTTCGGTGTCGGCGCTGATGCCGCTGGTGGCGCGCGACCTGCTGCATGGCGGCGCCCAGACCTATGGCATCATGCTCGGCGCCTTCGGCATGGGCGCGGTGATCGGCGCGCTCAACATCGCCGAGGTCCGCAAGCGGATGACCGGCGAGGCCGCGGTGCGGGCCTGCGCGCTGTCGATGGGCGGCGCCATCGCGGCGGTGGCGCTGAGCCGCGAGCCGGTGCTGACCGCCGCAGCCCTGGTGGTGGCCGGCGCGGTGTGGATGCTGGCGGTGGCGCTGTTCAACATCGGCGTGCAATTGTCGGCGCCGCGCTGGGTCGCGGGCCGCTCGCTGGCGGCGTTCCAGGCTTCGATCGCCGGCGGCATCGCGATCGGCAGCTGGGGCTGGGGACGCCTGACCGACGCCGCCGGCGTCGAGACCGCGCTGTTGGTTTCCGCCGCCCTGATGTTCGCCTCGCCGCTGCTCGGCCTCTGGCTGCGGATGCCGCCGGTCGGCGCCCGCGACGAGGACGGCGAGGTGCTGGCCGATCCCGAGGTGCGGCTGTTGCTGACCGGGCGCAGCGGGCCATTGGTGGTGGAGATCGAATACCGCGTCGACCAGCAACATGCCCGCGCCTTTCACGGCGTGATGCAGGAAGTGCAGCTCAGCCGCCAGCGCAACGGCGCCTATGGCTGGTCGATCGCGCGCGACATCGCCGATCCCGAATTGTGGACCGAGCGCTATCATTGCCCGACCTGGCTCGACTACCTGCGCCAGCGCAACCGACCGACCCAATCGGAGCGCGCGCTGCATCAGCGCGCGATGAACTTCCATCTCGGCCCCGAGCCGGTACGGGTCCGCCGCATGCTGGAGCGGCCGTTCGGATCGGTGCGCTGGAAGGAAGATTCGCCCGACCGCGCCGCCAGCGAAGTCCTGCCGCTGGCGACCACGGCCGCCGGCAGCAGCACGTAGCGCGCGCGTTACTGGCCGTGCTCGGTCAGGACTTTCTCGCAGGTCTTGCTCAGCCGGGCGCGGTTTTGCTTGAGGCAGGCCAGCACCGCGGAATCGCCGTCATTCATCACCGCGCGGCAATGACGCACCACATCGCGCGTGCAGCCGGGATCCTGGCGGTCCTGCTGGGCCGACGCCACCGATACCGGCAGCAGCAATGCAATGACGAACAGAATTCTCTTCATGGGCCAGGTCCTGGTGCGATCTCGGGATCCGCAGCGATCGGCGCAATCAGATGCCGCCGCACCCGTGCTGTCAATGCGCCGCCAGGGGCCCGGAGCAGGTTCGCCGCGCCGGTCTCGGCAGCGGCGCGGAGCCGGGCTGAGGCCTTCGCCCTACCTGGCCGCAACCTTGGCGGATGACGCGGCGAGATCCCGGTCCATCACGGCGCGGCAACCGGTGCTCAGGTCGGCGCGATGCTTGAACATGCAGGCGGTGATGCGCCCGATGTCGGGAATTTCGGAGCTGCACAGCCGGAACGCGTCGCCGGTGCACATCTGCTGCGCCTCGGCGCTGAAGGCGAAGCTCGAGGTCGACGACAGCGCGGAGACGGAGGCGGCGAAAGCCAGGACCAGGCCGGCCTGGCGAAGCGTGCTGGCAAGATATGCGGTCATTTTCAGCTCCATGGGGTCCGCAACGCGGCCCGGTTTCGAGGTGCCGCGACCTTGCTGCCAACCGCCCGCGCCGGCTGTGATGTCCATCACGCAAGCCCGGCCCGGCCGGAGCCGATCCGCAAATTCAAAATTTAGGGCCCCGGGCCGCCGGCGTTGGGACGGCGTTAAGGAGTATTTCTCATTAATGGACCTGGGGCGGGCGAGACGCTGCGGCCGCGGTCGAACATTGCGGGTGGCGGGTTGCCGGCATCGCGATGCCGCGGCGACGACGCGGTGAAGCGGCCCGGCGTCGATGTGTATTTGTGAAAGAGTAAAAGTCATGCGTAACGCGTTAGGCCTGATGTTGGCGAGTGTGGTGGCGGCTGTGCTGATCGCCGCGGTCTGGTTCTGGACCGCTTCCCCGCGGGTCGCCGTTGCGGCCGCCCCCGCGGTCAGCGCTCCCCCGGCCGAACACCTCGCCGCAGCCGCCAAGCCGGCGCATGACGATGTCGAGTTCACTGCGGCTATTCCGGACAAGCCTGCCGCGGCGGCGCCGAAGCCGGCATGCGCCAATCCGGACGCGCTCGGCGTCAGCCGGGTGGTGGAAATCGACACCACGGGCGGACCGGGCTTTGGTTTCGAGCATTTCAAGCAGCTCGACTTCCTGGCCGACAAGGAAGTGGTGCTGACCTTCGATGACGGTCCATGGCCGGTCAACACCCCCGCGGTGCTCAAGGCGCTGGCCGACCAGTGCACCAAGGGGCTGTTTTTCCCGATCGGCAAGCACGCCGGCTACCATCCCGAAATCCTCAGGCAGGTGGCCGCCGCCGGCCAGACCATCGGCGCCCACACCTGGTCGCACGCCAACCTCAACAGCAAGAAGCTGAACGAGCAGCAGGTCAAGGACGAGATCGAAAAGGGCTTTTCCGCCGTCAAGCTGGCGCTGGGCGCGGCCCCCTCGCCGTTCTTCCGCTTTCCGGAACTCCAGCACAATCCCGCTGCGGTCGCCTATCTCGGCACCCGTAACATCGCGATTTTCTCCTGCGACCTGGACTCGTTCGATTTCAGGAAGGGCAGCACGCCCGAGAAGATCGTGCAGACGGTCATGACCAAGGTGAACAAGCTCGGCAAGGGCATCATCCTGATGCATGACTTCCAGAAGCATACCGCCGAAGCGCTGCCGGAATTGCTGCGCCAGCTCAAGGCCGGCGGCTACAAGGTGGTCCAGATCAAGGCCAAGGCGCCGGTGCAGACGCTGGCCGAATATGACGATGCCATGGTCAAGGATGCCAAGTTGCCGGTCTCCAGCCTGCGCCCGGTGGCCAGCGTGGTGCAGACGGTGGCCCAGTAGCGCGCAGGACTGGCTTGCTCGGCATCGACGGAGCCGCCCTTCTCCGGAACAGCCGGGCGAGGCCCGCCTAGGTGTCGCGCTCACCCAGCAGCCGGCCGGTCGACTTGTTGACGAAATGCAGGCGGGTACAGGCCGGGCAGACCACCGTTTCGTATGCGGCACCCGGACCTGCTGAGGGCGCTTCGTCGTCCAGCCGATGCTGGACGTTGAGGCCGGTGTGCGGACATTTGAAGATGAACGGGCGCATCTGATCGATTTTGACCACAATCGGCGCGACCGCCTTGATCCTGGTCAAGTCCGCGACCGCGCAAAGGCCGCAGCCGGCATCGTCAGCTGGCCGCTACCCCTCGCCGATGCCGCTGCTGGCGAGGCTCGCCGCGGCGGGCGCTTCCCGTGAAGCAGGCGACAGGGATCCGACCAGGATGATCTCGCGCAGCCGGCGCGCCAGCGCGTCGTTGCGGTAGGGCTTGGTGAGAACCATCGCGCCGGCGTGCAGCCGGCCCTGCTGGACCAGCGTCTCCAGCGCGTAGCCCGAGGTGAGAAGCACAGGCAGCCCCGGCCGCAGCTGCTTGGCCAGATCGGCAAGTTCCCAGCCGTTGATGCCGCCGGGCATCACGACGTCGGTGAACAGGATGTCGACGTGGATGTCCGTCCGCAGCTGTCGCAGCGCGTCGTTGCCGTCGACCGCGACGACGACGGAGTAGCCGAGTTTCTTCAGTCTCTGCACCACGGAAGAGCGAACGAACGGATCGTCCTCGGCAACCAGAATGGTTTCGGTGCCGGTCGGCAGCGAGCCGCCATCGGCTTTGGCCTGCTCGGTGGATCGGGCGGCAGCGCTTCTCACCTGCGGCAGATACATCCGTACGGTGGTGCCAAGGCCGGGCTCGCTATAGATCGAAATGTGACCGTCCGACTGTTTTATGAAACCGTAGACCATGCTCAGTCCCAGGCCGCTGCCCTTGCCGACCTCCTTGGTGGTGTAGAACGGCTCGAACGCGCGCTGCGCGACCTCTTTCGGCATGCCCGCCCCGTCATCGGTAACGGCAATCAGCACGTATTCGCCGGGCATGACATCCGGATGAAGGCCCTGATACGCATCGTCGAGCGATGCGCAGGTGGCGGCCAGGGTGAGGTTTCCTCCGCAAGCCATCGCGTCCTGCGCATTCAGGGCAAGGTTGATGACGGCGGATTCGAGCTGGGCGGGATCGGCGAAGGCGGAGACCAGGTCGGGATCGAAATCCGTGCTGATTTCGATATCTTCGCGCAGCGTCCGCCTCAGCAAGGGGTGCAGGGAATCGAGCAGTTGCTTGCAGTCGATCGCGACCGGCCGCAATATCTGGCGGCGGCTGAACGCCAATAGCCGCTGCGTCAATTCCGCGCCGCGCTCGGCGGCGAGACCGATATCCTCGGCGAGCTGCTTCAACTCGCCTGCCGAACCGAGCTGCTCGCTCAGATATTCGGCGTTGCCCACGATGACCGTGAGCAGGTTGTTGAAGTCATGCGCTATCCCGCCGGAGAGCTGCCCGACCACTTCCATTTTCTGCGCCTGCACCAGCTGCTGTTCGGTCTGCTTGCGCCCGGTGAGATCGTGGATGATTCCGACATAGATGACCTCGCCGTCCTGTTTGGCTTCGCCGACCGACAGGTTCATCGGAAATGTCGATCCGTCCTTGCGCCGGCCGACCACCTCGCGGCCGCTGCCGACAATCTTGCGAACGCCGGTCTTCTGATAATTTGCCAGATAGGAGTCGTGCTGTTCGCGATAGTTCTCCGGCATCAAGAGCTTGACGTTCTGTCCCAGCACCTCGTCGATCCGATAGCCGAACAGCGTCTGGCAGGCCGGATTGAAGGTCTGGATCTTCCCGAACCGGTCGATCAGGATCACGCCGTCGACAATGGTCTCGATCAGGGCGTTGATGCGGTCTCCGGTCTCGCGGATCACCTGCTCGGCGCGGCGGCGTTCGGTGATGTCGCTGGTGACCTTGGCATAGCCGATCAGCTCCCCGTCGTCGCTTCGCAGCGGCTCGATCGCCACATTCGCCCAGAACTGGCTGCCGTCCTTGCGCCGCCGCCAGGCCTTGGTCTCGAACCGTCCGTCGCGACGGGTAACGGCCAGGTTTCGCTGGGGTTCGCCGCGGCGAATCTCTTCCTCGGTGTAGAATACCCGAAAGTGCTGACCGAGAATTTCGCCGGCAGCGTGCTGCTTGATGCGCTGGGCGCCTTTGTTCCAGCTGGTGACGCGGCCATCCAGGTCCAGCATGTAGATCGCGTAATCGGTGACCCCCTCGACCAGCCGGCGGTAGTTGCGTTCGCTGTCGCGCGCCGCCTGCACGGCCCGCGAACGCCTGGCGAGATCGCGGATGCTGGCGACCAGCATCGGTTCGCCATCATGCTCGATTTGTCCGACCGACAATTCCATCCGGAACGTGGAGCCATCCTTGCGTTGCCCGATCCCGCCCAAGAGGAAGCTGTCGAGACTGCGGTCCGGGCCGGTCTGGTCGTGCTCGGGCACCAGCACTGTCACGCTTTGTCCGATCATCTCGGCGGCGGAAAAGCCGAACAGCCGCTCGCAGGCCGGATTGAACAGCCGCACGCGCTCGGCGCCATCGATCACGATGAGGCCGTCCGCCGTGGCTTCAACGGCGGCACGGAGCAAGCCGTTATTTTCGCTTTCGGCAGAAGCAGGTTCCAAACCATCGGCCTCCGGTTCGAGCGATCGGCGCCCGGCCGGGCACCCGCGGCTATGGTTTCGCCATCACGGCCGTTGCGCCACCGCCGGATGCCGCAAGTTCAATCGAACCGCCGCCGAAACGCCTGGCGGTCAGGGTTGCGGCCGTCGGGCGCAGGCGAATCGCTTGCAGCGACGCTGTGCGACAGCTTGCCTGCCGTCTGCCCGGCACCATGAATAGGCGATTCGATTGATGCGGCGCTCCTGGCCGAGGACGCGGACAGGCCGGGGCGGGCCGGACATGGCCGTCGTCTCATCTTTCCGCGGATGCCGGCAGTGGCAGGAGCCTGGCCGAACAGGTCAGGGGCCGCCGGGCTCGATTGCCGCCCGGGTCAGACCAGTTCGAGTTCATCGACGGTCGGTCCAAGAAGCTCACCGGTCTGGTTTGCCAGCCAATGCCACTGCGCGATCAGGTCGGCCCACTCCGCCCTCGCAGCCCGATCGGGGCTCAGCGCCAGGCGCCGCTGGCATTCATCGGCGTTTTTGCGGAGCGCCGCAATTTGTCTGGAATTCGGCATTTGCAGTCCCCCGCGATGGAGGCGGTTCCACGGCAGCCTCGAATGACCTGATTTTGGCGGAAAAGCAAAAAAGCGCAATTCCGGAAGATTACGGGCAGCGCATCCGGCCAGGTCGGGGCATGAATATCGGAGATGGGCGCGCCGCGCCGGGACACGGGACGGCGCAGCCAAAAATCACCACACTGAACCGGTAGCGGCAATGCTGCATCATGAACTCGCCTGCTGCAGGCATGTTGGAGGTTCAAATGACGGCGGATAGTTTGCGCGGACGGATTGCGCTGGTGACCGGCGGCTCGCGCGGCATTGGCGCGGCGATAGCGCGGAGCCTGGCCGGGGCGGGAGCGGCCGTCGCGATCAATTATCGCGAACGAGCCGACGATGCGGCGAAGCTGGCGGAACAGCTGCGCAAGACAGGAGAGGTCATCACGGTGCAGGCCGACGTCTCGCAGGGCGATGCAGTCGCAAGAATGGTCGAAGCCGTCACATCGAAGCTGGGGCCGATCGATATCCTCGTCAACAATGCCGGCATCGCCATCACCCGCGGCCTCGATGACCTCGTGGAAGCCGATTTCGACGCCACCATCGCCACCAACCTGAAATCGGTTTTCCTGTGCATGCAGGCGGTCCTGCCGGCGATGCGGGCGAGACAATGGGGGAGGATCGTCAACATCTCCTCGGGGGCGGCCCGCGGCGCAGGCTCGATCGGACCGCACTACAATGCCTCCAAGGCAGGTGTCGAGGGACTGACGCGGGGCTACGCGGCGCGCCTCGCCAGGGAGGGCATCACCGTCAACGCGGTGGCGCCGTCGCTGATCGAAACCGACATGATGAAGGGCAATCAGCAGCTCGTCAGCCGGATCCCCCTGGGCCGCTTCGGCACCGCCGACGAGGTGGCAAAGGCCGTGATGCTGCTGGTCGACAATCCCTACATGACCGGCCAGACCATCGCGCTGAGCGGCGGCATGGCGTTCAACTGATTTTCGCCCGCAGGTTCCGTTTCCCGCATCCCGGACCGCGGCCGAAGTTCGAAAAATGTCATTCCGGGGCGCGCTGTTGCGCGAGCCCGGAATGACGAAGGGCGGTCAGGCGGCAAGGCTCGATTGCCTGGGCGGCATGTTCATGGTATGTTCCTTAGAATCCTGAGCCGTTCCCGGTACTCCGCCATGGCCGAGCAGATCGTCATCACCGAGAAGACCAGCCAGGCCAGGGATGTCCGCGGCGCCGTCGGCTCGCGTTACGGGGAGGTTCTTGCGGCCGAGGGCCATCTGCTCGACCTGCTCGAACCGGAAGAGGTGGTGCCGGAGTGGAAGCGCTGGTCGGCGGTGCTGCTGCGGCCTGACGGTCTTTACGGCACCCGCCCGGCCACGGGCGGCAACAAGGCGGCAAAGCTCCGGGCGATTCGCGAGGCGCTGCGCAGCGCCCAACGGGTCTGGCTCGCCACCGACTGCGACCGCGAAGGGCAGCTGATCGGCCAGGAGATCCTCGAGCATTACAGATTTCGCGGCGAGGTGATGCGGGTGCTGTTCACCGCGCAGGATTCGCAGACCATCCGCGATGCCTTCGGCCAGGCCAGGCCCAACAGCGAATATGCCCGCCTCTACGCCGCCGCGGTAGCGCGGCGGCAGGCCGACCAGATCTACAACCTGTCGCTGACGCGCACGGCAACCGTCATGCTCGGTCGCGGCGCGCGCCGTGTGATCGGCGTCGGCCGGGTCAAGACGCCGACCCTGGCCATCGTCTGCCGGCGCGAACTGGAAATCCGCGACTTCGTCCCGCTGGCCTATTTCGAGGTGGTTGCGACCGCGAAAGTCGCCGCGGGCCAGTTCCAGATGCGCCATGCCCCGCAGCAGCGCATGGTCCGGCGCGAGCAGGCCGAGGACGTCGCCAAGGCGGCTGAAGGTTTTGCGGGCCCGCTCGCGGTGCGCGTCGAGGACAAGCGCCAGGCGCCGCCGCGGCTGCACGATCTGCCGTCGCTGCAGAAACTCTGCGGCTCGCGCTTCGGCTGGACGGCGGGCAAGACGCTCGAAGTGGCGCAGGCGCTCTATGACGGCCAGGGCAAGAAGATCATCACCTATCCGCGCGCGGAGGTGCGCTATCTGCCCTCGAACCTGATGGCGGACGTGCCGCGGATCGTGGCCGGGCTGCGCGCCGGCCAATGCTTCGGCGCGATCCCGGTGCCCGAGCCGCCGGTGATCCGCAAGGGTGCCGGCGGCACCTTCCACGACAAGGGGCTGGAGGGCGCGAGCCATCATGCCGTGATCCCCAACGTCAACACGATCGACAAATTGCCGGAGGTCTGGCCCCGGCTGTCGGCAGACGAGAAGAAGCTGTTCGACGTCATCGCGCGGGCCTATCTGGCGGCGCTGATGCCGGACTTCCGCTACCGGCAGACCACGGCCACGCTGGACGTGCGCGGCTTCGAATTCCGCGCCGCCGGCCGCCAGCCGATCGATCTTGGCTGGCGCGCGGCCTTTCCGGAGTGGCAGCCCGCCGACGAAAAGGGCGATGAAGCGCAGCTGTTGCCGAGCCTGCGCGACGGCGAGACCGCGGCGCTGTCGGATCCGAAGATCGAGGACAAGCAGACCCGGCCGCCGCCGCGCTACAACGAGGGCACGCTGATCGAGGCGATGCAGAACGCCTGGCGCTTTGTCGAGGACGAAACCTTGCGCGAACGGCTGAAGCTGGCCAAGGGCATCGGCACGCCGGCGACCCGGGCCGAGATCATCGGCGGCCTGAAGAAGCAGGGATTCCTGATCGCGCAAGGCAAGCACATCGTGCCGACCGAGGCCGGGCTCGCGCTGTTCGGCGTGCTCGAACGCGCCGATCCGGCGCTGGTCGATCCCGGCGTCACCGCGCAGCTGGAATGCCTGCTCGACGATGTCGTGGTCGGCCGGCAGGAAATGGTCGGCGCGATCGACGCGGTGTGCGATGTCGCCCGGCGCATCATCGGCAAGCTCAGCGAAGGCGGCGCCGCCGCAGCGCCTGCCTTGCCCGGCGGTTCGCTCGACAACGGCGCCGGCTATCCACCGACGCCGGCGATGAAACGCTATGCCGACAGCCTCAGCCGCCAGAAAGGCATCAAGCCGCCGCCGGGCTACCAGACCTCGATGTCGATCTGCGGCAGGTTTCTCAGGGAGCATGCGCCGAAGAAGGCCGACGGCGAAACGCCCGGGAAAGTTGGCTTCCAGCCGGACAAGGCCGGCAAGCGCCGCACCCGCGGCCGAAACAGTGCTGCCGGCCTGGCGAAATCGGCTTCGCCTCCATCGACCTCGCCGCGCAAGCGGTCCCGGAAACCAAAGTCCGGCGCCGCCGTCGCTTCCCCGGCTGCCGCAGAGCCGAATTCGGCCGCGGACACCCCGCTGCGGATTCCCTATGGCAACAAGGACATCGCCTTCAGGCTCGGCGCGCGCTATCGCGCCGGCGGATGGTATGCCCCGCCGGGCGTCGACCTCACCGCCTTCGGCGAGCGGGGCTGGCTGTAGCGGCGCCACGTCGTGCGCCCTGGGCCATTTACGGCCTTGGCGAGCATAGCATTTCCGAAGTTTGCCATCATCTCGGTTTCAGTGACGACCCCCAGCAACAATTGTCATTCCGGGGCGCGCTCTTGCGCGAGCCCGGAATCCATAATCCCCGCCGGGAGTATGGATTCCGGGCCTGCGCCTCAAGTCCGCCATCGCGGACTCAAGACGCATCCCGGAATGACATAGGGTGGATCGGTCTTCTTCGCTCGTCTCGATCCCGCAGGGGCGGGACAGGGGACCGTGGACCATGACCGCTGCGCATCAACCTGTGCGACGCCAACAGCTTACATGTTGGTGCAGATCGACATCGCCGCGGTGCGGGTGCATGGCAGGCCCTGATCCGGATCGTAATAATGCACCGTGCCGCTTGGGGGGCCGCAGACCTCGGCGCCGCCGGTGTTCTGGCAGTCCATGCCATTGTCATGGTCGATGAAGTGGCCGGGCGCCACCTTGGCATTCGAGCTGAAATACGGGTCCGCCGGCGCTCGGCTCACCTTGACCGCTTGTCGGGTGACAAAGCCGTACTTCCAGCCATGCTGCAGCATGCAGCTGCGATAACTGGCGGACGGCGCCGCGCGCTGCACGCCGACGGCGGCGTCGCAGGCGGCCGTGTCCGCCTGCAGCTGGGAGTCGATCTGCGCGTCGGGGAGCGCGGGTTTGCGCACATCGTCGTAATGGGCGGTGTAGTCGTAAGTGGCGGCATCGGCTGCCGGGCTGAGCACCAGCGCGGCGAGCACGACGATGTGTCTGATGGCAACATGTTTCATGGCGACCTCCTTTTCGATGAAAATTGGTCGGGATCGCCGAAGCTGCCGTTCGAAGCGGTGGAATTACAAATCGGCAACGCGAGGGGCGGCGGATGCGGCTGGATCATGCATGGAGCCCGTTCCCCGGACGCAACGCAGCGTCCTTCACGCTGCGTTGCTGATCCGGGGCCACTCTTTTTGCTGCCGCTGGGTCCCTGCGGCAGCGTAAAGGACGCCGCACCGCGTCCGGGACACGAGGGAATCGGCAGGGCTCCGACCGTCGAAGCGTTGGTTAATTGGCGGTAGGACCGCCGTTCAAATGAGAGCCACATCGCGGCCGCGACGTTAGAATTTCAGGGCTATGGCTTGCATCAGGGGATCACGAGACATCAAGTCACCCCGCAGATCGGATCGCCGTTCGCAACGACGGATGGCGAGACCCGCGCTGCTGCAGGAAAAGTCGAACCAATAAACAATCAGGGGGATGCATCGATGTTTCGACCAATGACAATTTCCGCCGCCGTTGTGCTGGCGGTGTTCGGCGGATCGCTGGCGGCGAAGGCCTCCAGCGTGGTCGACCCGACCGGCGTCTGGCTGACCCAGGCCGGTGACGCCAGGGTCGCCGTCAGCCGCTGCGGCGCGGCGCTCTGCGGCCGGATCGTGTGGCTGAAGGCCCCGATCGACAGCGCGACAGGAAAACCGCAGGTCGACGACAAGAATCCCAATCCTTCGCTGGCCAGGCGGCCGATGGTCGGCCTGCCGCTGTTCGTCGACATGAAGCCGCACGGCGACGGCACGTGGTCGGGCCGCATCTACAACGCCGACGACGGCAAGCTCTACGCCAGCAACGTCGCGCTACGCGATTCGGCCAGGCTCAGCGTCGAGGGCTGCGTCGGCGTGCTCTGCGGCGGCGAAACCTGGACCAAATGAGGGACGGCGCACGCTGAGGGCAACGGCGCTGCCGGAACACCCACAGCCCGTTCCCCGGACGCAACGCAGCGTCCTTCACGCTGCGTTGCTGAGCCGGGGTCCACGCCTTTGGATACCGGGGGGTCCCTGTGTCTGCGGCGCAGCGTCAAAAACGCTGCACTGCGTCCGGGACACGGCAGGGCTTACCGCCTTAGCGGCCGGAAGAATTGCCGGATTTCATCGGCGAGGGCGGCGGGCTGCTCCATCGCCGCAAAGTGGCCGCCCTTTTTCATCACGGTCCAGCGCTGGATGTTGGTGTAGGTCCTTGCCGCGATGGCACGCGGCGGCACGATGATTTCCCTGGGAAAGGCGGCATAGCCCGTCGGCACGGTGACCGGCCGGTCCGGCGAGATCGGCCAGCCGGCGTGCAGCCGCCCGTAATAGGGCCAGAACGACGAACCGATCGCCGCCGTGAACCAGTAGAGCGCGATATTGCCCAGCATGCGGTCGCGGCTGATGGCGCTTTCCGGCAACCCGTCATTGTCGGACCAGGAATGGAATTTTTCCGCGATCCAGGCAGCGAGGCCGGCCGGTGAATCGGTGAGGCCGAAGGCCAGCGTCTGCGGCTTGGTGCCCTGGATCTGCTGGTAGCCGGTCTCCTCCTTCAGCCAGTGCGCCAGCTTCTCGCCATAGCGGGTCTCCTCCTCCGACGGCCCGGTGACCCTGTCGCGCGGCGCGAACAGCAGATTGAGATGGATGCCGCAGACCGACGACGGGTATTTCTGCCCGATCAGCGAAGCGATGCCGGCGCCCCAGTCGCCGCCCTGGGCGGCGAATTTTTCGATGCCGAGCACTTTGGTCATCAGGTCATGCAGGCAGTCGGCGATGTCCGGCAGCGCGAAGCGCTTCTGCCCGGGCTTGAAGGAAAGCCCATATCCCGGCAGCGACGGTGCGATGACGGTGAAGGCGTCCCTGGCATCGCCGCCGAACCGGGCGGGATCGGTGAGGCGGGGAATGATGTCGAGGAATTCGAACACCGAGCCCGGCCAGCCATGCAGCAGCAGCAGCGGATACGGCTTCGGCCCGACGCCGGGAACGCAGAGGTAATGCAGATCGATGTCGTGCAGGGGCACCTTGAACTGCGGAAACGCATTCAGGGCGGCTTCCTGCGCGCGCCAGTCGAAATCGTCCTTCCAGTAGGACACGAGATCCCGAACATAGTCGACGCTGCTGCCATAGGCCCAGGGCTCGCCGGGCGCCGCATCGGGCAAGCGGGTCAGGCCAAGCCGGGTTTTCAGATCGGCGATGGCGGCGTCGGGAATTGTGAGCTCGAATTTCTGGGGGGACATGACCGGGGGATCCTTGCGGCTTTTGGCCGGATGCTAGCAGAGGCGGCGGCGACCGTCGCGATGCGGATGATCGAGGCTGGATGCCGGATGCAAGCCATCACCTGGTCGGCTTCGCAATCGGTTAGACGTTCGCGGGACGTAACGCGGCGTATTCCCGGCGATGCTGTCGTCAATCATCTCCGGAAAGACAGCCGCAAAGCCGGCAGAGTGCCCCCCAACTAAAATATCGAAACAACCCGATGCAAAGTACGCAGGAAGGGTCTCATCGAGTCACTGTGCCGGGACAGCCGAGTTTCGGGAAACCCACATCACACTCCTCCCGTCCCACAGAATTCACAGGAAATGCTCGCTCGCGCGGCATTTTATCCAAGCGCCAAGGTCGATTTGCTTGCGCGGTGATTCATGGTATGTTCTTTTCCCCCGACATCGCTTGCGACCGGCCGCTGCTCCTGATCGCACCGCAAGGCAAATGCCGGGACGGCCTTGTTTCAGCCGGGCTCGCGCGCCAGCCCAGGCTTTGGTGAGACCGCCATCGGCCGATCCTGCGCCTGACGTGACGATCCACCGGCCCGCAGCAGCGCCGGCAGCCATGGTCCCGACACCGTGGGCCGTCCGACCAGCTGCGGCAGGTAGCGGTTGAGCGCGATGGCCGCGGGCGCGGCGGCGGCGAGGCTCAATACGCTCAATCCGGTAGCATAGATTCCGAGCGCCCAGCCGTCTTGCGGCCAGCTTGCGACGAACCAGTGCGCCAGCCGCGGGTTGACCTGGTGGTAGACCACGCCGTTGAGGCAAAAGAAGATCAGCGCATTCCGTCCCATGAAGTGCAGCCAGCGCCACGCCGGCATCGCCGCGGCCAGGAGCAGGATCGCCGCCGTGCCGGCCAGCGCCGTCACCACGAACCAGGCGATCTGGCCATGCGCGGCGGCAAGGATCACCACCGCCGCAACTTTAAGCCGGAACGGGCCGTGATTGAGGTCATAGCTGAAATAGACGATCGCCATCGCCGCGATGGCGGCTGCGATCAGCGCCGCGCGCGGCACGCTGCGGCCAAGCAGGTCGCGCCGGGCGATCAGCACGCCGACCAGATAAAAGGCGTACATCGTGATGGCTTCGTTCCAGAGCCAGTAATTGTCGCCGTCGCCGAAGAAATTCCACTCGAGGTTCAGCGCATAGCCGGCCAGATAGAACGCCACGATGGCAACGCCGATCCTGAGGTCGCTGCCGCGCAGGAAACGGAACACCAGCGCATGAAGGATCTCGACCGAGACCAGGCACATCAGAAACCAGGTCGGGATGTCGAACACCGGCAGCCGGGTCAGTGTCATGACGATGGCGTGGCCATAATCGGCGGCGCTGTGCAGCGGTATCGGCGGGAACGCCGGCGTCACGGCCAGGCTGAGCAGGCAGAGCGCCAGATTGAACGCCACTAGCGGCAGCACGCGCGAGGCCAGCCGCGATTTTAAAAAGCCGAGCGGACCCATGGCGCTGCCCCAGTCCCTGGCGATGACGCCGGACAGCACGAAGAACAGCGGCATGTGGAAGGAATAGATGAACTTGTACTGCAGCGCCGCGGCCGGATTGCCGAGATACATCGTCTGTTCGACGACATGGCCGTAATAGACCGTGAAAAGGCCGAAGATTCGCGCGACGTCGAGGGCGGCGATGCGATTTACCGGGTTCTGCGATGGATTTTTATCTGGTTTCGCCAAATCGATTACGGCACTCGATCGCGCCAGATCCAACGTATCGCCCATTTCTGCGTCCGCCCCGCTGTGTTTTTGAGTGGGCGCAACGGGCCCTACTTTTGATGGCGGGTCAACTGCAGCGCAAGCGGCATCGCCATGCGCCAATGGATGCATCGTGGTACGTTCGGACGATTCAATTCGACGGAGGAAACGACGCATGAGCCGGATCATCCAGCAGCGCATGGCGGCTCAGATTGACGGCGACTTTGTCGTGTTTCTGATCGGGATGCGCGTCAACAGGCCGTTGAAGGTTTGGAAATGGCTGCCCGTGGCCAGGCAGATGGCTGGGATGCTGATGGAGCTTGCCAAGCATCCGGAAATGGGGCTTTTGCACGCCCGGACGCATTTCGGCTTGCCTGATATTCTTGTGGTCCAGTACTGGCGCAGCTTCGAGCAGCTCGAGCAATATTCGAGGAACAGCGACGCCGCGCATCTTCCGGCATGGCAAGCCTTCAATCGCGCGGTCGGAAGCAATGGCGACGTCGGAATCTGGCACGAGACGTTTCTCGTCAAGGCCGGCGCCTATGAGAGCCTCTACAACAACATGCCTGCTTACGGACTCGGGCTGGCCGGTTCGCTGCAGCCGGCGACCGGCCGCCTGAAGTCGGCAAGCAGCCGGCTCGGCAGGGCCGAACCGTCCGATTGAGCGGCCACCCCTTGCGCCGCAAGGCTACAGACGTCGCGCCGGCTGGCCCCGATCGACCATGCCGAACGCGACCCTTCTTCGTTTCTTGAGGATGGGTATCGGTCCGCCCTCAACCCCCAACAGCCTGGCTGCAAGGTTGAGGCCGCGAATGCTGAACGGGCCGCGCGCGATCGCATGATCGCGCAACCTTGTGGTGAGGCGCTGATCGGAAGGCTTTTCCTTGCCCAATTGCTCGATGGCCGCACGCAGATACGGCGTATCCAGCTCATGTTTCCTGATCCGCTGGATCGCGCGCGCGGAGATCTGGCGGATCCGTTCCCGCACCACGCCATGGTCCTCGGCGACCGCGGCAAGGGTGCGCCGGTCCGCGCCGGTCCATCCCCACAGGCTCTTGAGCAGGGCGACATTGCGTCCGCTCTCCACCAGCGCAACGATGCGGCCCAATTCCTCTTCGAGGCACCCGGGCTCCGGGCCGGCCCGGGCAAGCAGCCGGGAAGTCCGCGCGCGAAACTCCCTGGCGATCTCGGACATCGAATTGGCAAGCTCGGCGTCGGGCGCGGCATCGGCAGGCACCGCTTCGGATCTTGCTTCCGCCCCTTCGGGCCGCAGCCATCGTTCGAGCCTGCGGCGATCGAACCGGCCGGCCGGCGCATCGTCCGCGCGCAGGGAAAGCCCGATCGAGCCGAGCATCAGCCGCAGTTCGTAAAGCGTTTTCTGGCCGGCCTTTGGCCACTCCAGAACCTGCGATGGCGTCAGGCGGGCGAGCTGTCCGGCCCGTTTGATTCCCTGCTCGGCGAGGCAGTTCGCCGTCCGCGTCGAGAGAGGCAAGCGATCCAGCCGGACCTTGCGGGCCGAGGCCCGGGTTTCGGCGTCGGCCTGGTCTGGCTCGGGCGTCTCGCGGATCTCTCCGCCGCGCGGCTTCGCCTCGCCCAGGCGGACGCCGACCGAACGCAGAACGGAGGTGATTTCAGACAGCGTTTTCGCACCCGCGTTTGGCCACGCCCGCACATCGGACCGATCGAGGCCCGCCAGCTGCCCGACGGTGGTGATGTCGTGCTGTTCGAGACATCTGGCGGTCCTGTTGGTCAGCTCGAACCGGTTCAGCCTCATGGCATAGGCAGGTTTTCGAACTTTTGCGTCCATCGGGATTCCGTTCGAGGAAACTGCGGCAGCCTGTACGGGTCCGGCCGAAATTGCATCGGGCCCATGTGACCTGGCTGGTGCCGCAAACAGGACTCGAACCCGTGACCCCGTCATTACGAATGAAATTTAATCCTATTTGCGGGGCATCGCAGCGGAGTGCATCGCGAGGCACCAAAGCGCAAGTTATGCCCAATTCACCGACCTAACTCGCATGCAAGCGCGTGCCGTGGCTAACTCCCCATTGCGCTCAAGCGCGTGCACTAGTACCTAGCTAGGTACGGGAGCCCGACATGCCACAACGAACGCTGACCGATCGATTCTGCCTCCATGCCAAGGCGGCCGAAGGCGAGGCCCAGACTGATTACTTCGATGAGGGGCAACCGGGCCTAGCGTTGCGGGTGTCGCGCACCGGATCGAAGTCTTGGACCTATCACTTCACCCTTGGCGGCCGCCGCGTTCGCATGACGTTCGGCACCTATCCGGCAACCAGCCTCGCCAAGGCTCACACCCGGGCCGATGAGGCTAAGGCCGCGCTTGAGGCGGGCCGCGATCCGCGAACGGCGCTAGCGAAGCCCGAGACGTTCAAGGCCATCTGCGAGGAGTGGTCGGAACGGGAGGGCGCGGCGCTTCGCACTGGCGATGATCGCATGGCGACCCTGCGACGGCTGGCTTACCCGACCCTAGGCGATCGTCCCGCGCGGGACATTCGGCGGAGTGACATTGTGCGGCTGCTAGACAGCGTTGAGGATGATTCCGGCCCGGTGATGGCCGATCAAACCCTTGCCTTCATTCGCCGCGTTTTCAATTGGCATGCCTCCCGTGATGACGACTTCCGATCGCCGATCGTGCGGGGCATGGCGCGGACCAAACCGAAAGCCCGGGCCAGGAAGCGCATCCTAGCCGATGACGAAATCCGCGACGTGTGGGCCGCCCTCGCGACCGCAGATGTACTTCCTTGTTATCCGCCGTTCGTCAAATCCCTGTTGCTCTGTGCGACGCGGCGGACGGAATTGGCGCGCTTGCACACGACAGAATTGGACGGCGACCTGTGGACCATTCCCGGCGACCGATACAAAACGAAGCTGGATCATGTGATCCCCCTCACCCCGCAAGCCAAGGCGTTGATCAGCGGGAAGCCGACAGGCGCAAATGGCAATTCGTGGTTTGTGTTTTCGACCACGGCCGGAGCCAAACCATTCAGCGGCTATTCGAAAGAGAAGGCTAAATTAGATAAGGAAATCGCCAAGCGCCGCGAAGCTGACGGCCGTGACCCCATGCCCCGATGGACCCTGCATGACATCCGACGAACTGCCCGTAGTTTGATGAGCCGCGCCAAGGTCCCGGCCGATCATGCCGAACGGTGCCTAGG
>CAVXYQ010000011.1:0-1762579 GCA_963765855.1 uncultured Alphaproteobacteria bacterium
GCAGCAGCTGCAGCACGCTCTGCTGGGACTGGTTGGCCAACGCGAGCGCGGAGACCGCGATCGACTGCCGGGTCGACAGTGCCTGGCTGTTGGCCGCTTCCTGGTTCGGATCGGCCAGGGTCAGGTTCGACGCGCCGGTCTGCAGCACGTTGATCAGGCTCTTGTTGAAGTCCTGCCGGATTTCCACGACCGACAGGTTCGAGCCGAGCGCAGAGGCCTCGGTGCGCAGCGTGGTGCTGGCCTGGGTCAACTGTCCCAGCACCGCATTGGCGGAGTTGCTGTCGAGGAAGTCGGTGCCCACGGCGAGGCTGGAAAGACCAAGTCCGGCGTCGTTGAAGGTCACGCCGGTAATCGCCAGCTTCGAGGCGCCGGTCTCGTCGAACGTCAGGTTCAGGGTATCGCCGTTCAGCAGGTTGATGCCGTTGAACGAGGAATCCGCGGCCGTGGTGTTGATCTGCTGCAGCACCTCGTTGTACTGGGTCACCAGCGAAGCCCGTATCGCCTGCGAGTTCGCGTCGGCGACGGGGGCGGGCCGCTGGCATTGGCGAAAGCCGTGAAAGCCTTGCCGGCTCCTGTCGCCGTGCCGGTGATTTGACCGATCGTCGAGGAGGCCGCGTTGTTGGTGGTCGAGATGGTGATGGCGCCGGTGGTATCGATGCTGGCCTGCAGGTTGTTCGCCGCCAGCGCCGTATTGAGCCCGTTGAGCGTCGAAATCTGACCTTGTCCGGTGCCGAAGGTGATCGCCGTGGCGGTGCCGTTGCCGGTGGCGGCGATATCAAGGGTGAGACCGCCGAGGGCTGTGGTGCCGCCGCCGCGCGCCTGGGTGACGCCGGTGCCGAGGCCGAGCGCGGCCAGGGCGGTACCGGTGCCGTTGGTGATGGTCAGATCGCTGGTGGTGCCGGTTTGCAGCTGAATCTCACCGCTTCCGTTGACCGTCGACGCCGTTGCGGTGCCGGTGATCTGGTCGATCGCTGTCAGAACGGTCTGGATCGTGCCGGTCGCGAGATCGATGTTGCCGCCGTTGGCGCTGGTGCTGGTGGCAGTGTTGTTGAAGGTGATCGTCTTGCCGTTGACGACGATGGTGTCGCCGGAGGCGATCGTCCCGCTGATGCCGTCGGTCGAAGAGCTGCCGGTCAGCAGCGACGCGGCCGTCACGGTATCGGAGGTATCCGAATCGGTGAGCGCGGTGCCGGCGGTGGCGGCCGCGTTGGTGTAGGCGCTCGGGGTGCCCAGCAGGTTGTCGGCGGTAGCGCCGGTGACCGCGGTCGACGTCACACTGGATTTGGTGTCATAGCCGGTCGGCGACTGCAGCACCTGGTTGGCGATCGACTGGGCGTTCGCGATCAGGCTTTGCAGCGAGGTGAGGCCGGTGTTGGCGGCCTGCAGCACCTGCACGCCGTTGCCGATGCCGTCGAGGAGGTTGCTGATGTCGCTGGCGCGGTTGTTGAGATCCTGCGCCGTGAAATATTCGGTCGGGTTGTCGAGCGCCGTATTGACCTTGTTGCCGGTCGCAAGATCGTTTTGCGTGGTTGCGAGCAGCGCGGCCGTCGACTGCAGCGAAAGCAGGTTCTGGCGAACCGATGCCGAGAGAACAATTCCGGACATGTGTTAAACCTTCCTAAGTTTATGTCCGTAGTTCTACTGAGCTAGGTTTAAATTAAGGTTAATCCCGGCTTAAGTTGCTTGGTTAACATTTTGTGCGGCTGCGCCGCTCACGCCGTCGGCGGGGCCTCGCCCGGGCCGTGCAACGCAAAACGGCGGGGTTTCCCCCGCCGTTTCCCATTTGCGATATGAATAAAGATCAGCGCAGCAGCTGCAGCACGCTCTGCTGGGACTGGTTGGCCAACGCGAGCGCGGAAACCGCGATCGACTGCCGGGTCGACAGTGCCTGGCTGTTGGCCGCTTCCTGGTTCGAGTCGGCCAGGGTCAGGTTCGAGGCGCCGGTCTGCAGCACGTTGATCAGGTTCTTGTTGAAGTCCTGCCGGATCTCGACGACCGACAGGTTTGAACCGAGTGCCGAGGCCTCGGTGCGCAGCGTGGTGCTGGCCTGGCTCAGCGACGCCAGTACGGTGTTGGCCGAGTTGCTGTCGAGGAAGTCGGTCCCCACTGCCAGGCTGGAAAGACCCAGTCCGGTGTCGTTGAAGGTCACGCCTGAAATCGACAGCTTCGAGGCGCCGGTCTCGTCGAACGTCAGGTTCAGGGTATCGCCGTTCAACAGGTTGATGCCGTTGAACGAGGAATCCGCAGCCGTGGTGTTGATCTGCTGCAGCACCTGGTTGTACTGGTTCACCAGCGACGCCCGCGTCGCCTGCGAGTTCGCATCAGCCACGGGGGCCGCCGCAGTCAGGCCGTTGAACGCCTTGCCTGTTCCTGTCGCGGTGCCGGTGATGGCGCCGATGGTCGAAGAAGCCGCATTGTTGCTGGTGGTGATGGTGATGGCGCCGGTGGTATCGATGGTGGCCTGCAGGTTGTTCGCCGCCAGCGCCGTATTGAGCCCGTTGAGCGTCGAAATCTGACCTTGTCCGGTGCCGAAGGTGATCGCCGTGGCGGTGCCGTTGCCGGTGGCGGCGATATCAAGGGTGAGACCGCCGAGGGCTGTGGTGCCGCCGCCGCGCGCCTGGGTGACGCCGGTGCCGAGGCCGAGCGCGGCCAGGGCGGTACCGGTGCCGTTGGTGATGGTCAGATCGCTGGTGGTGCCGGTTTGCAGCTGAATCTCACCGCTTCCGTTGACCGTCGACGCCGTTGCGGTGCCGGTGATCTGGTCGATCGCTGTCAGAACGGTCTGGATCGTGCCGGTCGCGAGATCGATGTTGCCGCCGTTGGCGCTGGTGCTGGTGGCAGTGTTGTTGAAGGTGATCGTCTTGCCGTTGACGACGATGGTGTCGCCGGAGGCGATCGTCCCGCTGATGCCGTCGGTCGAAGAGCTGCCGGTCAGCAGCGACGCGGCCGTCACGGTATCGGAGGTATCCGAATCGGTGAGCGCGGTGCCGGCGGTGGCGGCCGCGTTGGTGTAGGCGCTCGGGGTGCCCAGCAGGTTGTCGGCGGTAGCGCCGGTGATCGCGGTCGACGTCACGCTGGATTTGGTGTCATAGCCGGTCGAGGTCTGCAGCACCTGGTTGGCGATCGACTGGGCGTTGGAGACCAGGTTCTGCAGCGAGGTGATGCCGGTGTTGGCGGCCTGCAGCACCTGCACGCCGTTGCCGATGCCATCGAGCAGGTTGCTGATGTCGCTGGCGCGGTTGTTGAGGGACTGCGCGGTGAAAAAGCTTGTCGGATCGTCGAGCGCGGAGTTGACCTTGTTGCCAGTCGCAAGATCGTTTTGGGTGGTGGCGAGCAGGGCTGCAGTCGACTGCAGCGAGAGCAGGTTCTGGCGAACCGACGCGGAGAGCACAATACCGGACATTTTTCATACCTTTCTGGTGTGAAACTTGAGTACGCAATCCCAATCTTTTTTGATCGGGCGACCGGGCAACGTTGGAAGCAAGCTTCTAACAAAAAATGAATCGGTGCCGCTCAGCCGCTCTGCCGGGCATGCCGGCGACACGCCGGGGTGCGCTTCCGCAGGTCGTGCCGTTGCAAAATAACGCTGCAAATACTGCACATTTGCGCGGCATCCGGCGCCGTTCACGAAGCGTTAACTACATTAGGAAAGGATTGCGGCCACATCGGCCAAAAAGCCTACCGCGCGTCGCTAGCGACTAAAGCCGGCATCCAGTCGAATTAGCTGCATTGAAGGCCCGCGCCAGACGCGGCAAACGGAGAACAGCGATGGCCTTGAAAGTCGAACTCAAGCCGAACGAACGGATCATCATCGGCAACTGCGTGATCACCAACACCGATCAGCGCGCCCGGCTGTTGATCGACGGCGACAAGGTACCGATCCTGCGCGAGAAGGACATCATGACCCCGGAGACCGCCGACACGGTGGCCAAGCTGGTCTATCTGGCGGTGCAGTTGATGTATATCGCCCCGGATCCGCAGCGCAATCACGGCACCTATTTCAGCCTGGTGCGCGAGATCGTCACCGCCGTGCCGAACGCCTGGCGCATCATCGAGGGCATCAACAACAGCATCCTGAGCGGCGACCTGTATCACGCGCTGAAGGAAGCCAAGAAGCTGATCGCCTACGAGAAGAAGCTGCTGGAACAAAATCAGGCGATCCGGGACAAGCGCGCCGCCGCCTGAGCGGGAGCGCCTACATCGCCAGCGGCGGGGAGCGCTCGACGTCGAGCAGCGCTCCATCGTCGGAACCCGTTCGCTGCGCACCGAATTCGAGCACCGCCGAAAGCAGCGCGTCGATATCGCAGGTGTCGGTGCGGTGATTGACGATGGCCGCCCGTATCGCGAGCCGGCCCTCGATCAGCGTGGTCGAGGGAGCCGCGATCCCGGATTCCTGGATATCGGCGACAATGTCGCCATTGACCCTGTTGGCGCCGGCGGCGCGGTAGCGGAAGCAGACGATGTTGAGCTGGACCGGTGCCAGCAGCTCCAGCCGCGGCTCGGCCAGAATCCGCGCCTCCAGATATCCGGCAAGCGCGCAGCTGCGCGCGATCATCGCCCCCAGCTTTTCGGTGCCATAGGTCTTCAGGGTGAACCAGGTCTTGAGCGCCCGAAAGCCCCGTGACAGGTCGGGCCCGAGATCGCAAGGCCAGGATGCGCCCGCCGCCAGGCCCCTGGTTTCCCGCCGCAGATACGCCGCGGGCGCGGAGAAGGTATCGCGGTGCTGCTGGCCGTCGCGCACCATCAGGAAGCCGGCATCGTAAGGCACCTGCCCCCATTTGTGGAAATCCAGCGCAATCGAATCCGCGTTCTCAATCCCGGCCAGTCGCGGCGCCAGCGCCGGGGCCAGGATTCCGAGCGCGCCATAGGCGCCGTCGACGTGAAACCACAGCCCCTCCTCGCGGCACAGCGCGCCAAGCGCCTGCAGATCGTCGATGGCGCCGATGTCGACCGTTCCGGCCGAGCCGACCACCAGAAACGGTTTCAGGCCGGCGTTGCGATCCGCGGCGATCCGCGCGCGCAGCGCCACGACGTCGATGCGGTGGAACCGGTCGACCGCGATACAGCGCAAGGCGTCGCTGCCGAAGCCGGCGAGGTCCATCGCCTTGGCGATGCAGCCATGCGCCGCCGTCGAGGTATAGGCCGTCAGCCCGCCGCCCTCGTCGCCGACGCCGCGCCGCCGGACCGCCTGTCCGAGCGCCGCGGTTCGCGCCACCAGCACCGCCATCAGGTTCGCCATCGAGGTGCCGGTGACGAAAATTCCGCTCGCCCCGCTCGGGAAACCGAACATCGCGCGCGTCCATTCGACGACCTGACGCTCGACCTCGAGGGGAATGTGATCGCGTCCGCCGAGATTGGCGTTGAGTCCGGCCGCCAGCATCTCCGCCAGCATGCCGACGGCGGTGCCGCCGCCATGCACCCATCCCATGAAGCCGGGGTGGACGTTGCCGGTCGCATAGGGAACGATGAAATCGGAAAATTCCCGATAGACCTCGCCGACATCGCAGGGCTCGCGCGGCAGTTCGGCGAGAAAACGGGCGCGGACCCGGTCCGGTATCGGTTGCCAGACCGGGCGCTCACGGATGTTGGCGGCATAATCGATCATGTCGTCGAGCATGCGGTGGCCCTGGGCGCGGATCTCGTCCCAGTTCTGCGGATCCAGCGTCTCGCTGGATTGGGCTGCCGCCGGGGCTTCGCGCAGCACCCTGGTCATGCCGCGCGCTCCCGGCCGCGCCCTGCGTGGCGGATCAACATGGCCGCGAACGCGTCGAATATCCTGCGCATCTGCGGCAGCTTGTAGGGAAACACCGCGGGCGGATCCATGTCGTGGACGATCGCGGTATTGTCGGCCTCGAAAATCAAGAGCTTTCCGTCCCTGGTTTCGGCGCAGTCCACCGTGAAATAATCCAGGCCGATCCGCTCGGCGAGGCCGCTCAGCGCCGCCCGATGGCGGCGCGCGAAGCCGATGTCGAAGGTGCGGAAGAAAGTCTCTTCTTCGAGCCGCTTGCTGGCGCTGGCCGCCATTCCGGCATTGAGATACCAGATGTCCCAGCGATCGGCGATCGCCATATGGCAGGCGTAGGGCCGGCCATCGACGAAGACGATCCGGCACTTGCGAAACAGGCCGTGGTCGTCGGAATAATCGACAAAGCGCGAGACGAAGAATTGCTGTTCCTGCCGGGTCCCGAGATAGTGCCCGACCGCGGCGCGGTCATCGAGCTTGGCAAGGCCCGCCCCGGCATGCGATCCGCGCGGCCGCACGATGACCGGAAAGGCGAGGTCGGCCGCGATGCCGCCGAGCGCCGCGGTCGAGCGCGAGACCTCCGACAATCGCTCGCGCGTCACGGCGATCGTCACCGGAATTTCGAGCCCCTCGATACCGTCGAGCAGGCGATGCAGCTTGTCGCGATCCAGGTTGCCGACGCGGCGCGGCGGATTCAGCAGCGGCCGCGGCCAGTGCGGCGCCGCCCGGTCGATCCTGTGCAGCGCCTCGCGGCATTCCTCCGAGTCGGACGCAATCACAATGGCAACGTCGTGATCCGGCAGCGCCGCCGGCAACTCGGCGTCCGGGATGACATACAGCGTCAGCAGCTCGATGGCGGATTCCTGCAGCAAGAACTCGATCGGCGTGTTGCTGCCCATATCGGTCGCCGCCGCCAGCGCCAGCACCCGCAGGTGGGGTTGCGGCACCGCGCAGGGCGAGCGGAACAATCGATGCGAGGCAAGGATCTCATGCTGGATCGCCAGACCGGCCTGCTTGTCGCCGAGCAGTTGCGCGATCAGCGACAGATCGAGCCCCTCGCCGGCTTCGGCGGTGCCGTCGACCACCTTGGCGATCAGATCCTGCCATAGCGGGCGAAGATCGGTCCCGGCCACCGCCATCTTGGTCAGCCTGGCGACGCCGATCCGGTCGGCGCAATCAGCGCCCGCCGGCGGGGTCTGCTCGGGGCAAGCCGATCGCATGTCACGCCGCATCGGAGGCAAGGGCGGGGGCGGCAAACTGCGACGAGACATCGCCGTGGAACACCGATGGGCCGACATGATCGAGACGGCTCTCGAGATCGACCCAGATTTCGCCGCCGATATCGGTCCAGCGTTTGCAGAACGCAAAATCCTCGCTGAGATAGGTTCCGGTGCCGGAATCGATCATGCATTCGAACAGCGCAAACCGGTTGCGGCTTCCCGCCAGCGCATCGACCGAATGTTCACGAAAGAACTGCAGCGAAGCGTAGCCGGGATGGGCGCACATCTTCTCGAACACCTGGCGGCGGATCATCAGAAAACCGGTCCCGGCATAGCGCACCCGGGTAAAGCCGTTGACGACGGCAACATGATCGGGATCGTTGACCTCCAGCACGTAGTCGAGCGCGGCCGCAGGCATCGGCCGCCGGTTCTCGATCACCCGCTTCACCTTTTCCCAATTTATGCGCTTGATCGGATAGACGCCGGCCACCATGTCCGCGCCGGATTCGATCAGCCGGAACACCTGCTCGGGCGTAAAGCCGATATCCGCATCGATGAACAGGAAATGGGTCGCGGCGGGGTCGTCGAGGAACTGGGTCATCAGGTTGGCGCGCGCCCGGGTGATCAGGGCGTCGCCGTCGCGCAGCAGCACCTTGAGGTCGATGTTGGACTTGGCGCGCACCGCGCTCTGCAGCTGGAAAATGGAGCTGGCATAGATGCTGGAAACCTGCCCGCCGAAGCACGGCGTGGCCACCACGAGGTGAATCTGCTCGGTCATGAAGCGCTCCGAAAGCGGCGGAAGTCGCCAGCAATTCTGACCAAACAGTAAATAGGCGTGGTTAATGAAATCCTAACGCCGGCCCGCCGTTCCGGTGAGCAAGGCGATCCATCCGCTTGTCATTCTCGATGAAGGCCAGCCCTACGCGTTCTGGTCCGACGCCCGAACCAGCGCCGCCAGTTCGCGGCGCACACGGTCCAGCACGCCGCCGTATTCCCGGCTCGCGGTCTGCCGGAACAGACGCGCCGTCGGGTACCAGGGGCTGTCGTCGCGGCCCAGCAGCCATCGATAGTCCGGCGTGTAGGGCAACAGGATCCAGGTCGGCTTGCCGAGGGCGGCGGCAAGGTGAGCGACGCTGGTGTCGACCGTGATCACCAGGTCCAGGCATGACACCAGCGCGGCCGTCTCGATGAAGTCCGTCAGGTGCATCGTCCAGTCGATGATGCCGGTCCCCGTCAGGGTCGCCCGGTCCTCCGGCTTCGGATCCTTCTGCAGGCTGACGAATTTGGCATCGACATCAAGTATTTTGGTCAGCATCCGCAGCGAAACAGAACGGTTGCGATCGTTGGCGTGCCTGGGATTGCCGGACCAGACGAGGCCCACCCGCAATCCGTCACGGGCGCCGAGGCGATCCTGCCAGGTTTGCAAGGCATGATCCGGGAGCGGTGGCAGATAGCGCGCTTGTGCCGGAATCGTGTCGAGGCTGGTCCGAAACGCCAGCGGCAGGCTCGAGATCGGACAATAGAGATCGAAGGCGGGCAAGGCGGCCGACCTGGCAACGCACTGCGCCACGCCCGAAAGACCCGACAGCAGCGGTTGCAGCGCTTCTTGGACGCCGAGCACGACGCGCGCGCCGCACGCCGCCACCATCGGCACATAGCGCGCGAACTGGATCGCGTCGCCGAGCCCCTCATCGGCATAGAGCAGGATGGTTTTGCCTGCGATGTCCGGGTCGCCGGACCATCGCGGCTGCGGGAAGTTCGGGTAAACCACCGGAAGCGACGGCAGCTTGAAACGCGCTTCGCGGCCGGTCCAGCCATCGGCGAAATTTCCGGTCAGCAGCTGCAGCAACGCCAGATTCCAGCCGGTCCCCGCATGATCCGGATCGAGCGCTTTCGATTGCGAATAGACCGCGAAGGCCTCTTCGAAGCGATGCAGCTGCGCGAGCGAGAATGCCTTGTTGTTGAGGGCCTCGATGAAGCCCGGCCGGACCTGAAGCGCCGCCTCGAACCACCGCAGCGCCTCGTCATGGCGGCCGAGATGCATGAGGTCGCGGCCGAGATTGTTGCGGATGAACGGATTTTCCGGATCGAGCTGATGCGCCCGCCGGTTGTCGCGCAGCGATTCCTCGAACCTGCCGAGCGCATGCAGCACCAGCGCCCGCTGCTGCAATGTCGGCGCCCGACCCGGCTGCAATCGCTCGCAGGCGTCGAAATGGACGAGAGCTTCGGCGAACCGTTCCTGCTGCTGCAGCAGCACGCCGCACTTGTAGGCCGCATTGTGTTGGCGGGGATCCATCTGCACCGCCCGCGCAAAGCAGACAAGCGCATCCGCAACGCGTCCAGCCTCGACCAGCGCATCGCCGAAATTGCTCCATAGTCCGGCATCGTCAGGCTTTAGCTGCACCGCCTTGTCGAAGACCTTCAGCGCCTCGTCGTGACGCCCGAGGTTCAACAGCGCGGTTCCCAAGGTCGTCAGATAGGCCGGCCTGGGGTCCTTCCTGATCGCGCGCGATGCCCATTCCACCGCGTGATCGAACTGCCTGGCGTTGAAGCACACCAAGGCCATGAGATGCAGCAGTTCGGGATTTTCCGGACTGGCCTCGAGTGCCTGAGCACAGCAATGCTGGGCGTCGAGATAGCGTCCGGACCGCATGTGCGCCAGAACCGCCGCACCCGGAGTCGGATCCACGGCCGGCGCAGCGGGCCTGATGCCGGCTTTGGCGCGCTTAGCATCGGCCCGGCGCTCGCGACGGCTCATGGCACTTCACATCCGACCCTGTCGACCATCTCTAGTTGATTCGCGGGCCTTCGGTAAACGCAATGGAAACGCCGGCCTGGCTGAATTCGCCGTAAGCACGACCGCGCCGCACCTTCAAGCCGTCATCATCCGGCGCCTGTCCCCGACGCGATCGGGGATGACCGGATGATCAGCACCCCGAGCCGGTCGTGTTTCGATCGCTGAACTATTTCCAATGCCGCAATTCATCGCCAACCCGGGCAATGACGCTGTCCCAGTCACCAAAGGCCGGCTGCCGGAACAGCTTCGCCGTCGGGTACCAGGGGGTGTCGTCGCGACCGCGCATCCAGCGAAAATCCGCGGCATGAGGCAGCAGGATCATGACCGGCTTGCCCAGCGCGCCGGCCAGATGCGCCGCCGCGGTATCGACCGACACGATGACGTCGAGCAGGGCGATGATGGCGGCAGTATCGGCGAAATCGCGGATGCCCTGGCCGAGATCGATCAGACCGGGCAAGCCTGCGAGAACCTCGCGGTCCGCCGCGCGCAGATCGGTCTGCAGCCCAAGACATTGCAGCGGCGCATCCTCGAACAGACCCGCCAGCCGCGCCAGCGCGATCGAGCGGTTGTTGTCATTCTTGTGCGACGGCGAGCCCGACCAGACAAATCCGGCGCGCCGCTGGGCGGGCGGCAGACGGTCGCGCCAATGGTCCAGCCGCTCGGCGGTCGCGGAGAGGTAGGGGACGGAAGCCGGGATCGTCGCGGGGCGGGTTTGCAAGGCGAGCGGAAGGCTGAGCAAGGGACAATGCAGGTCGAAGGGCGCAAGCGGTGCGCCGCAAGCGGTCACCGTGACGCCGTCGAACTGGCTCAATAGCGGCAGCAGTTCCGGCTGGACCGCGCAGATTACCTTTGCCCCCCGGCTTGCCAGCAATGGCGCATAGCGCATGAACTGGATGGTATCGCCAAAACCCTGCTCGGCCTCGAGCAGGATGGTCTTGCCGGAGATCGGCTGCTCCCCCAGCCATGGCGGCGTTGCCGAATGGCGGCGGTGCCGGGCAAAGGCCGCGGTCTTCCAGCGCCATTCATAGGCTTTCCAGCCGGCATCGAAATCGCCCAGGGTGAGATGCGCCATCGCGGCTTCGAAATGGGCTTCGGCAAATTCCGGCGCGGCTCCGAGCGCCGCCCTGAAATCCGCCAGCGCCTCGCCCGGCCGGTCGAGGCGCCGCAGCGCGTGGCCGCGATTGGTCAGGATTTGCGGATGACCCGGCATCGCCGCCAGCGCGGCATCGTAGCTCGCCATCGCCTCGACCGGCCGGTTGAAGCGCAGCAGCGCATTGCCGCGGTTGACAAGCGCGCCGACATGGCCCGGCGCGATCGCCAGCACGTCGTCGTAGGCGGAAAGCGCCTCGGCATCGCGGCCGAGTTCAAGACAGGCGTTGCCCAGATTGTAGAGAATCTCCGGATGATCCGGCGCCAGCCGCAGCGCATTGCGATAGCTCGAAATGGCCTCCTCGCAGCGTCCGGCCGCCTGCAGCGCCAGCCCGAGATTGGACATCGCCTCGGCGGAGGTCGAATTGACCTTGAGCGCTGCGGAAAGGAAATGCAGCGCCTCTACCAGGCGGCGGCGCTGGAAATTGAGCAGGCCAAGCAGGTGCAGCGCGTCGAAATCCTGCGGCCGGTGCTGCAATATCCCGGCGCACAGCTTTTCCGTCCGGTCGAAATCGCCCTGTTGAAAACAGCTGTCGGCCTGCCGCTGCAGGCGCGACAGGTTCGGCATCGGTCCAGATCTTTTGTTCCACTGCGCCGACAACAAGCCGTCTTTCCGGGCCACGGGCCATCGCGAAAGTCATCCGAAGCCCGGCAAGACCCAAGTCACCGGAAGCCGCCGGGAGCCGCCGGATCGCTTTCGAATCAGGCGATGCCCGCAGGCTAGCATTTTCGGCCGCCATCTGCCTGGCGCCGGCCGCAAGGCGGCGTCAGGCCGCGCGCTCGCGGCCCTGCCCGCGCCGGAACAGCATCGCCGCGAAAGCCTCGAAGATCGTGCGCATCTGCCGCGGCTTGTAGGGAAACACGTCCGGCGAATCCATGTTGTGGACCACGGCGGTGTTGTCCGCCTCGAATATCAGCAATTCGCCGCTTCGGTTCTCGGCGCAGTCGATCGTGAAATAGTCAAGACCGATCCGATCGATCATGGCCTGCAGCGCGCGCTGGTGGCGGACCTTGAAGGCATGGTCGAAGGTTTCCATGAAGTTCTGCTCTTCGAGGCGCTTGCTGGCGCTGAAGGCCATGCCGGCGTTGAGATACCAGATGTCCCAGCGATCGGCGACCGCCATGTGGCAGGCATAGGGCCGGCCATCGACCACGGCGAGGCGGTATTTGCGAAACAAACCGTCGGCATCGGCATAGTCGACAAAGCGGGAAACGAAGAATTCCGGCTCCGGCCGCAGCGCCAGATATGGTTCGATCATGGCGCGATCGTCGATCCTGGCGAGCCCGACGCCGGCATGCGAACCGCGCGGCCGCACAATCAGCGGAAACTGCAGGTCGGCGGCGATGTCGGCGACCGGAATGTCCGGCTCGGCCAGCGCCGACAATTGCGCCCGCGTCACCAATGTGGTTGCCGGGATATCCAGCCCCTCGATGCCGGCCAGCAGCCCATGCAGCTTGTCGCGGTCGAGATTGCGAACCAGATGCGGCGGATTCAGCAGCGGCCGGGGCCAGTGCGCGGCCGCGCGTTCGATGCTGCGCTGCGCGTCGCGACACTCCTCCGAATCCGAGGCGATCACGATTGCGACGTCGTGATCGGGAAGCGGCGCCGGCAATTGCTGTCCGGCCACGACATAGAGCGTCAGAAGCTCGATGGCCGAACTCTCCAGCAGGAACTCGATCGGCGTATTGCTGCCCATGTCGGTGGCAGCCGCCAGCGCCAGCACGCGCAGCTGCGGCACTTCCGCAGCACAGGGCGACCGGAACAACTGGTGAAAGGCGAGCACCTCCGCCTGGATCGCAAGCCCCATCGGCTTGTCGCCCAACAGCTGCGCGATCAGCGAAAGATCGAGCGCCTCGCCGGCATCGGCGGTTCCGTCGGCAACCCTGGCCATCAATTGATCCCGCAGCGGGCGAAGATCGGTCCCGCCGAACGCCATCGTCGTCAGTCTGGCGAATCCGATCCGATCCGCGCAGGCCGCGTTCGCCAGGGCCGTATGTTCAGGCTCCATGGCGGACCTCGACCGGAGCGGGGCTGTCGATATCCATCCCCTCCAGCAGCCACTCGATCTTGGCGACGATGACGGCGACATGGCCGAGTTCACGCTGCAGATTGCCGCGCGCGGTATCCGCGTCCGCTGCCCATGCCTGCGTGACCAGGCGCGCGCCGGCACAGAGGCGAAGCGCCGCGACCTGACCCAAGGCGACGGGTTGACCGACCAGGCAGGTGTTTGCCGCGATCTCCGCATCGCGCCCGCCACCCTCGGCGGCAACGTCCGCTCGCGCATCGCGGGCAAGCGCGCGATAGATCTGCCGGCAATCCGCCAGCGGCAGGATGCGGCCGTGACGCCTGATCAGAAACGGAAAGATCGTCGGCCGCGCCAGCTCTTCGTCGTCGGCGTCGTCGCCGGACCTCTGCTGCGGCGGCAACGAAACCAGCGACGGCGACGAAGCGATGATCCGTTCGGCGCCCTCGCCGAATGCGGTCAGGGCCGCGGCGCGGAATTCGTCGGGGATGGCGTAATAGGCTCGGATTTCCTCGAGTGCGGCTTCCCAGCGCAGCCAGAGGCCGAAATTCTGCCGAACCGGGAAGCCCGACCGCAGGCTGTTCCAGGACTGCGGCCAGTCGCTGCGGCTGCTGTAGTCAACCAGCCCCGCGGCTTTCCCGCCGACCGCAGCGAGCGCTTTCGACAAGGCCGCGGGCACCAGCAGCGCGCCGCTGAAGGGCGGCCCGGTGAAAAACTTCGAGCCGGTCACCAGCACGATATGGCCGCGCTCGAGATATTTCTGCAGCCGCCGGCGACCGAGCCGCATCTGGCAGGCATCGACCACGACCTGAACCCGATCGGGCCAGCGCGCCTGGATCTGGTCGAGGCATGGGTCGCTGGGGATCCGCCAGCCCAGCTTCGAGCAATCCATGATCTGAAGCAGAACGTTGCTTCCGCTCGCGACCGATTGTTCGATCGCGCCGATCACCTGTGCATCGGTTGCCGCCGGCGGGCGGAAGCCACCGGTCTCGTCGAGCAGCCGCAGCGCGATGCTGCCGACCGGCGGCGCCAGGCCGGCGATCGGCTCGCCCTTGCGAACCCGGATTCCGTTCGCCGTCGCGGCACTGAAATGGTTGCCGCGCGCGGTGTCCGCGGTTCCGCTTCCGGTCTGGTCGGCGGCCACGATCACCGTGGTCAGCGCCGGACCCTTGAGCGCGCGCGCCAGAAACAGCGCCTGGAGCTGCGCGTCCGTGCCTGACGGCGAAAACACCACTTCGGCCCGGGTCTGCGACAGTCCGAGACAGGCCTTCAACTCCCCACGCATCGCCTCGAGGCGCGCATCGAACGCCGCGTCGATACCGAGCGCGATGGCCGAGCGCATCAACGCTTCCCGGGCAACGCCGGCACGATCAAAAGCCCGCTGCGAAATCGACGTCGCGGTGCTCGAGGCAAAGCTCAGCGTGTCCGGACAGGGAAGCGGCCGGCAGCCATATTCGTTGAGCCCGCTGACCGGGTCGAGGCCCAGCCGCGGGTCTCCGCCGCCGGCGAGCAGGCGGTCGAGCGGCAAAAACAGCTCGGCCATGGCAGCAGCGGAACGGGACGGATCCTGGGACATTGAATTCTCGGCCGCATCGAATTGAACGCCCGCCTCCGGCATTGTTATAACCCCGCGCCACAACCGCCAAGCATCATGCCGACGGCGTCGGCAGATATTTCACGAGGCTGAGCTGCGCCAGCGTCGAGGTGGTTTCATAGGATGCCTGCAGCTCGGTCTGCAGCGACAGCATCTCGCTGGCGGCCTGGTCGGGCGAAACCGTCTCGATATTGCTCACCAGGGTCTGAAGCGCGGTCTGGGTCTGGGTCTGCAGCGATGTCGCCGTCGCCATGGTGGTCTGGGCGTTGGCGAGGTCGGATTGAATATCCTGTACCGTCTGCTGGCCGGGCGCAGCCGACGACAGTGCCGTGCCCACGCTTTGGCTGAGCGCGGCGACCTGTGCCTGGGCATTTGCATTGGAAGGCGAAGCCGTGAAGGCGGCGAACACGGCGATCGATTGCAGCTGCGAGCGGATGCCTTCCTCGTTGGCCTGGATCCCGTAATCCACGGTCTGGGTCGGGCCGATCTGGGCGACCTGGGTGGCGCGGGCGGAACCGGTGGTGGTGCCGCCGGTATACCAGGACACGGTGTTTGCCGGGGTGCCGCTGACCAGCGAGGTCGCCGAGCCCAGCGGCGAGCCGCTGACCCGCAGCGGCGGCGTCGTCGCCGTCGCGGTACCGCTGGAAAAGCCGAGTGCCGCGAAGGCGGCGGTGTTCGAACTCGTAACCGTCAGCGGCGCGCCACTATTGGACTGCAGCGTGACCACGCCGCCGCTGACGCTCGACGGGGTCGAGGTGCCGGAGATGGAATCGATCTTGCTCAACAGCGTCTGCACGCTGTCGGTGACGTTGAGCTCGTTGCCGGTGGCGCCGGAGGCGACGAAGGTGATGGGCGTGCCGTTGACGGTGATGGTGTCGCCGGCCGCGAAACCGGAACTCAGCGAGCTGGTTCCCAGCGCCCCGGACAACAGCGTCGCACCGGTGATCGGCGCCGCCGTCGAAGCCTGGGTGTTGATCGCGCTGCCGGCAGCGGTTCCGCTGGAGGTGGCGATCGCGCCGCTGAAGCCGAGCGCGGTCAAGGTCGCCGGCGCCGAGCTTTGCACCGACAGCGATTGAGGGGTCCCGGCGACACTGTCGTTCAGCGTGATCACGCCGCCGCTGACGGTCGAGGGGACCGAAGTGCCGGTGATCGCGTCGATCGCCGAGAGGACGTTCTGAACCGTTCCGCTGGTCACGTTGATGACGCCGCCGCTGGCACTGGTGCTGGTGGCCGCGGTGGAGCTGAAGGTGATCGTCTTGCCGTTGACCGTGAGAGTGCTGCCCGGCGCAAAACCCGAGGCCAGCGAGTTGGTGCCCGGTGCGCCGGACAACAGCGTGGCACCGGTGACCGCCACGGGAGCCGTCGCTGCCTGATTGGTCTGCACGGTTCCGGTGGCCGCGCTGGCCGAACCGAAGAAATCATTGCCGGCCGCGATCGCCGAGGAGGCCACCAGCGTCGTATTGGCGACCGTGCTGATCGACGCGCTCAGCGCCGTGCTGAGATTGGCAGCGGTCGCCGCGGGCGTCGCACCGATGGTGAAGCTCCCGGCCGGCGCCGGCGAGGTGCTCGTCGCCGTCAGCTGCATCGAGGTGGTCGTGCCGTCCGGGAGATTGAAGGTGAAGCTCACCTGGTCGCCCGGGTTGGGATTGGTGGCGCCGAGCGCGATCGAAACCGCCGCCGGCGAGCCGGAAGGCCCGGTCACGGTCACGCCGCCGGCCAGGGTCGACGACACCGAATTCAGCTTCAGGCCGAACGGCGAGCCGGCGACGTCTTCGCCGACCGTAACCGTGCTGGTGGCCGAACTCGACGTCGGCGAGGAAATGAGCAGTCGCCCGGTCGACGGCGTTGCGGTGCCGAGATCCGCCTGCTGCCGCTCGGCGATGATCTGCGTCAGTCCGGCCTGCGCGCCATTGCCGTTGAGGATGGCGTTGGCGGAGGCCACCGGCGGGGTGTTGGTGGCGTTGCCGGAAAAAATATAGCCGTTGCCCGCCTGGGTATTGAGGATTCCCAGCATCGAGGACAGCTGCGACACCGCGCTGGTCTGCGCCGTGGTCTGGCCATTGCTGTTCAAGGTCTGCGTGCCATCGGTGGCCGCACTCTGGATTTGGTTGTCGATCGCAACGATCCCCTGCAGCGCGGTGTTGGCGGTCGTGATCGTGGTGCCGACATTGGTGATCGTATTCTGGTAGCCGGTGATGTTGGCCAGTTGCGAGCGCGCGGCGATGGCGAAGCCTTCGCCGACGCCCATCCCGGAATAGGTGGTCGCCTTTTCGCCGGTCGCGAGCTGAACCTGCAGGCTGCCGAGCTGGGTCTTGATGTTGGCAACCGCCTGCCCCAGCAGGGTCGTGCTCGAACTCATACTATTGATGGCCATCCGGATCGTCCTATGTCTGTACCTGCATCAACGCGCTGAACATCGATTGCACGACGGCCATCACATGGGCATTGGCCGAGTACGCATTCTGCAACGAGATCAGATTGGACATCTGCGTGTCCATGTTGACGCCGGTGGTTGAATCGTAGCTCTGCTGCAGCGTGTTGACGACGACGTCCTGGCCCTGCTGAAGCTGCGTCGCGTTGGTCGCGGCGTTGGCCTGCTGGCTGAGGAACTGCGACATGTAGTTCGAGATCGTCCCGGTGAAGGGCGAGGTCGAAGAGCCGAGACCGGTCTGCGGCGAATAGGTGAACGAACCGGTGGTCAGCTGCGAATTGATGTAGTTTGCGCGGGTGGCGTCGCCGGAGGCGGTCGATGCGCTGTAATCGGTGAGACTGGCCGGGTTGGCGATCACGGCCGGATTGACGACGATGCGGCCGGCGTAGCCGGTCATCTGCGACCCCGCCGTGGTGATCGCGCCGGTATAGAGCGCATTTCCATCGGTAAACAGCGGCAGCGGCGCGCTGCCGCTGGTCAGCGACGATGTGGTGATGGTGGCCGAGGCCGAATTGACCACGGTGCCGCTGCCACTGCTGTTGAGCACCTGCAAGGTCGAGCCGGACGGATTGGAGAACTGCAGGTTGGCTCCGCCCAGCGCGGTGTTGAGCTGCGAGACTATCGAGGCCATGCCGCCGGAAATATTGACGCCGATCACCGTGGTATTGGCGGCGCCGGTGTTCTGCAGCGGAAGCACCGCGTTGCTGTTGACGGCGACGATAGAAACCTGCTGCTGGGTATTGGTCGCGGGGTTGGTGTAGGTCAGATTGATGGTGTTGCCCGGCTGCATGTTCGACAGGTCGAGCGAGAAGCCGGCCTGCGATCCCGCGGTGACCGCCGTGCCGCCGGTGGTGGTGTCCGACAGCGCGCTCGACATCGAGGCGGCCAGCTGGTCGACCTGAGCCTGGGCCTGCACCAGCGTGGTGTCGCGCAACTGGATATCGGCGCCGATCTGGCCGGAACTGATGGCGCCGTCCATGTCGGTGGTGGATCCGCTCGGACTGGTGAGCGTGATCGTCCCGACGCTGTTCTGGGCCGGGTTGGTGCTGTAGACGCTCGACGCGTTCAGCGTCGAAGGGCCGGTGAACGACAAGGTCGATGCCTGGGCGCCGACCAGTTGAACCCCTGAGGTGGTCAGCACGGTAACCTGGTTGTTGCTATTGGTCGAAACACTGATTCCCATCAGTTTCGAAAGCTGATTGATGGCGGTGTCGCGCTGGTCCTCCAGCGTCGCCGCGCCGGGATCCGATTGGCTGAGCCCCTGCAGCTGGCTGTTGAGGTTGGCGATCTGCGCCAGCGCCGTATTGGCTGATGCCACCGACGTCGAAATATCCTGCTGGACGCCGGTGCGCAGCGCCTGGATGCCCTGCGTCGTCGAGTTCAGCTGCTGCGCCACGTTCTGCGCCGCGGTGACCACGGCGCTTTGCGCGGAGTAGGATCCGGAATTCGAGGAGAGGGCCTGGACCGCCGTGGTCAGATTGCCGTAGGCGGTCTCCAGCGTGCCCTGTCCGCCAGGCGTGCCGTAGACATTCTGCAGTTGCGTCAGGACGCTCGAAATCTGATCGGCGTAGCCGCCGCCGGAGGTCTCGGTCCGTAACTGGGTCTGGACGTATGAATCGAGCGCGCGGGTGATGCCGGATACGCTGACGCCGGTACCGGCACCGCCGGTCGCGGCCTCGCTCTGGTTGACGGTTTCGGTGACGTAGCCCGGCGTGCTGGCGTTGGCGACGTTGGACGAGACGATAGCCAGCCCGGCCTGGTTCGCCGTCAAACCTGACATCGCGATGGAGAGGGCTGAACTCAAACTCATAATGCTGCGCCTCAGGTCACGTCACGCGGGTTGCTGGTGATCACCGCAGCACGTTCAAGAGATCCTGAACCATGTCGTTGGCCGTGGTGATCACCTTGGTGTTGGCGGAATAGGCCTGCTGGGTCACGATCAGCTTGGTGAATTCGTCGGCGATGTCGGCATTGGAGCCTTCCACCGATGACCCCGTTATGGTGGCCGTCGAGCCTGCAATGGCGGCGCCGGATTGCTGGGTCGCGGCATAGGCGCCGCCGTCCAGCGCCTGCAGGAAATTGGTGCCGTTGAAATGCGACAGCGTGACCTCGGCGAGGTCGATATTCTGTCCGTTGGAGAATGTCCCGACCACGATGCCGTTGTTGTTGATCGCCAGCGATTGCAGCTGGCCGGCGGCGTATCCGTTCTGGGTGATGCCGTTGATGGTCGCGGTGCCGCCGGTGCTGGCGTATTGCGTGAGCTCCGAGGAACCTAGGCTGAGCGAGACGGACCCCAGGGTCTGGCCGCTGACCTTGACGTTCGGGATCGTTATCGTGCCGTTGGTCGGACTGGTCAGGGTGCCCGAGGGTCCGAACGTAAAATTGGTGCCGACGTTGACCCAGGCCGCGGTCGTTCCGGTTGCGCTGGGATCGGTCTGATAGAACAGGTTCCAGGTGTCGACACCGCCGGTTGCGGTGCTGTCGGTCTTGGCCCAGCGCAACTCGATGTTGACCGGCGACCCCGCCGAATTATAGCCGGTGACCGCACCGCCGCTGATCGATTCGTTGTCGAAGGTCGTCACGTCATTCCCGATCACCTCCCCGGCGCCGACCGTGCCGCCGCCGGTGGGTGCCCCGGTGACGGTGCCCGTAAAGCCCAGAGCCGAGAAAGCCGACGGATCCGAAGCACAGGTGACGGTAAGGTTGCCTGCGGTGCCTGTCTGCAGCGTAATCGCACCGCCCGCGACCGACGACGCCGTCGCCGTTCCGGTGATCTCATCGATCGCCGTGAGAAGGGTCCCGACCGTGCCGGTGGTAAGATTGATGGTGCCACCGCTGGCGCTGGTACTGGTAGCGGCAGACGTGCTGAAGGTAATCGTCTTGCCGTTGACGACCATCGTGTCGCCGTTGGCGAAACCAGCCGTCAATGATGAAGTGCTTCCTGACGCCGCCGCCGATAAAAAAGTGCCCGACGTTATCGCGGCCGGCGTTGTCTCCTGATCCTTTTCGATGCTGCCGGTTACCCCTGAAGTTGCCAGCGGTACCGCCGGCGTGCCGACGACCAATGGGTTGTATCCCGAGGTAAAGTTCGCAGGATCGAGCCCTCCCGCCGCCAGCAGCGTGCCTGCCGGCGCAGAGGCGCTTGCGGTGGTGACCGGGGTGGCAGGAAGGTTGGCGGCGTAGGTGATCTGCGATGTCGCCTGAGCCGGAACAAAGTTGTTCTGGAACTGCAGAACCTGGGGCACGTTTCCGACGGGATTGCCGGTGGTCGGGTCGACCGGAACGCCCATCAGGTAATAACCGGCGCCGTTGACGAGATTGCCGTTGGAATTGACCTGGAAGTCGCCGCGCTGGGTGTAGTCGGTGACACCACTGAACACCGGCTGGTTGTCGACCGTGCCGGTCGGTATCTGCACGTCGAAGAAACCGTTGCCGACGATGGCCATGTTGGTGGCGACCGTGGTTGCGGTATTGGTGCCCTGCGTGGTTATGGTCTGCTGCGCGTAGGCCGTGACGCCGCCCGCGACCTGTTCGGCCGGCGAGGTCGCATCGGGGATCAGATCCTCGAAGGTGGTGTCGATGCCCTTGTAGCCGATGGTGGAGGAGTTCGCGATGTTGCCGGAGATGTTCTGCAGCGAGAAGGACTCGGCCTGCAGGCCGCTGACCGCGGTGGTAAGTGCATCGAAGATACCCATAACATCGTCTCCATTCGATTCCTGCGGCCAGCCGGCATCTGCCAGGCCATGGTCGTTATCGAAGGAGACGTCGCAAGCGCCGTGCCAGAATAAAATGCTTATGACGTCAATAACTTAAATAGAAATGCCCCGGTCCGGGGACCAGGGCACAATTGCCGGGCGGGCAACAATTGCCGGGATCATCGCGCGTTTTCGGGCCCTCGGGTCGGGCGCGAACGGCAAGGGGCGAACAGCGAGCAGCGGACGGCAGCGAATGGTCGCTTTCCGTTCGCTGCTCGCTATTCGCCACTCATCCGGATCAGCTCGCCGAGGGCGCGGCCGGGTGGAACTGCAGTGCAAATCCGTCCATGCAGTAACGCAGTCCGGTCGGCTTCGGCCCGTCGTCGAACAGGTGACCGAGATGGCCGCCGCAGCGGCGGCAGTGAATTTCGGTCCGCAGCATCCCGAAGGTGCGATCCTCGGTCTTGCCGACGGCATTGTCGAGCGACTGATAAAAACTCGGCCAGCCGGTGCCGCTCTCGTATTTGGTTTCCGAGGAGAACAGCGGCAGGTCGCAGCCGGCGCAGGCGAAGATGCCCTTGCGATGTTCCTTGAGCAGCGGGCTTGATCCCGGACGCTCGGTACCCTGCTGGCGCAGGATTTCATACTGCTGCGGCGTCAGCTGCGCTTTCCATTCCGCATCGGTCTTTTCGATCTCGAATTTCTCCGCGGCGCTGGCCGGGGTTCCGCGCAGCCAGCGGAATGCCGCCAGGCCAAACAGGCCGGCGACGGAGGCAAGCAGGATACGGCGGTCGATCATGGTGGTCTCCGTGCGAAGCGAGAGCTCGGTGGGTTCGCTCTGAGGTACGGGGCAGGCCCCCGAACGTTACACCGATCGGGCCGGTTTTTTCTCACTTTCTTGCGAGTAGCCCCACCCCGGCCACCCTTCGAGCAGGTCGGCATTCGGTTTAACCGCCGTTCAGCTCACCTTCCGCCTCTGCCCGGTCCTGCCCGGGGGCCGCCGGTTCCGGCGGATCGGGGCGTTCGGGACGCGGCCGGCCGGGCGGCGGACGTCGCCGCGGCGGTTGCGTCCCGGCCTGGCGATTGGCCTCGGCCAGGCGCGCCTCGCGCAGCCGCTCCTGGGCGCGGGCCCTTTCCCGGTAGCGGGCCAAGGCGCCGGCGGCGGCCGCGCTTCGCCGGCCCCACATGCCCACCAGCTGGCCGGCGATCCGCCCCGTAGGGCCGCCGGCCCAGACCAGTTCGAACGGCGAAAACAGCCGCCAGCGCTCGTCGCCCCACAAAATGCTGCGCGCAATCAATTGCCCGGCCATTGCCGTGGTGTTCAGGCCCTGGCGGCCGAAGCCGCTCGTCACCCACAACCCGCGCCGCAATTGTCCGATCTGCGGCATGCCGTGCACGGTCTGCCCGGTCGCGCCACCCCAGACCTCCGCCACCTCGACCTTGCCGAGCTGGGGAAAAATCGTGCGGATCCGGCGCGCAATCGCACCGGCAAAACGCTGCGGCCGCGCCGCCCAGGTGGTTTCCGGCGAAGCCCACATCAGGCGGTCGCCATCCACGATCCGGAAATGGTCGATGCCGGCGCTGTCCATCACCGATCCCTGGAAGGTCACCGCCTCGGCGAGACGCTCGCCGAGCGGCGCGGTGACCGCGGCGTAGCGCCAGACCGGCAGCAGGGTTTCGGACAGGCGCTGCAGCGGCGCGCCGAGATGGACATTGCCGGCGAGCACGATGTGCGAGGCGCGCAGCCGCGCCGACGGCGTGACAATGCGCTTGCGGATGCCGGACGGATCGATGCTGACGACCGGGGTGTCCTCGAATATCCGCGCCCCTGCCCGCCGCGCCAGCGCGGCAAGGCCGTGAACGTATTTGCGGCCGTCGATCTGAAACGCCTTGGGATAATACACGCCGTGGAAATAATGTCCGGTCCTGAGCTGATCGCGCACCCGGTCGACCTGCCAGCCTTCGACCTCGGTTTCAAAATCCTCGCCGAGCATCTGCAGCCGGCTGATCAGCTGATCGCCGGCATCGACGTTGGAGACCTCGAGGACGCCCTCGCTGGGCGCAATGCCCGGAATCAGCTCTTCGGTGGCGGTGGCCCGAACATAGTCGGCGCCCTGCTTCGACAGCGACCACAGCTCGCGGCTGTCTTCGAAGCCGATACGCGCGATCAGTTCGCCGATCGGCAGACCAAAGCCCGGCATCACCGTGCCGAGCTGGTGGCCGGAGGCGTTCCAGCCGACGTGCCGCCCCTCGAGCACGGCGACGCTGGCGCCGAGGCGCGCGGCCTCCCGCGCCACCGTCAGGCCGGCGAGCCCCGCGCCGACCACGCAGATGTCGACATCCAGGTCGAACGACAGGCGCGCGCGCTGGGTGATCGCCGCGGCATCTTGTCGGGTGGTCGGACCGGCGGAAATCTCGCTCATGTGGTTTTCTTACGGACCCGTAGGGCGCTTGTCACCTTGTCCTCGGCCCGCGCTTGTACATTAATCCGCGGACTTGAAACGAATCGAGATTGCGCCATGCGCCGTTTGATGCTGCTGCGTCACGCCAAGACCGAGACCGATGCGCCGAGCGGCCGCGACCAGGACCGCCGGCTCGATGACCGCGGCCGCAACGATGCCGCCGAGATCGGCGGCTGGATGGCGCGGCACCCGCCCTTTCCGGATTCCGTGCTGGTTTCGCCCGCAATCCGGGCTCGCCAGACCTGGGACCTTGCCTGGTCGGCAATGCAGGATTCCGTTCCCGAGCCGCAGGTGGAACTGCTGCCGGAACTCTATGGCGCCGATGCGTCGCAACTGCTGCAGAGCGTCCGCGCCGCCTCCGCAACCGATTCGCAGCGGCTGATGATCGTCGGCCACAATCCCGGAATGCATGAACTGGCGCTGGCGCTGGCCGGCAGCGGCGATGCCGCCGGCCGCCAGGCGCTCGCCCACAATCTGCCGACATCGGGCCTGGCGATCTTCGATTTTGCGGTCGACGACTGGGACGATGTGGCATTCCGCCGCGGCCGGCTGGTGCTGTTCGTCAGCCCGAAATGGCTGAAGCAATCTTCCGGCAAGTGAGCCGGCGCCTCCCCCGTCGCCAAGACCCCAATCCATGCTAGGCTGGCGCTGGATGCGGAGGCAGGGATGTTCAAATCCATTCTGGTCCCGATCGATCTGGCCGATACCGATCTGGCGAAACCGGCGATCGCGACCGCGGCGACGCTGTCGCAGACCTGGAGCGGCACGGTGCGGCTTCTGAACGTGCTGCCGATGACGCCGGTGATGCTGGCGGAATATGTGCCGGCGGATTTCGACGCCCAGCAGCGCCAGACCTCCGAGGAGGCGCTCGCCATCGTGGCGCGCGAATCCGGCATCGACAGTCAGCGCATCTCCAGCGTGGTGCGACAGGGCGGCATCTATCACGAAATTCTCGAAGAGGCCGCGGCGGTCAAGGCCGACCTGATCGTCATGACCTCGCACCGGCCGGCGATGCGGACCTATTTTCTCGGCTCCAATGCCGGACATGTGGTGCGCTATGCCAAATGCTCGGTGCTGGTGGTGCGGCACTGATCGCCGTCATCCCGACCCACGGCAGCAGCTTTGGTGTCACCGGCAATTCATTTGCCATCCCCGCTGCGGCAATCGACAATCGAGCGATCGTCGTTGGTCCTGGAGGACTGCCCATGCGCCTGCCCATCGTTCCGCCGCCGGAATTGAATAGCGAACAGAAGCCGCTTTACGACGACATGCGGCAGGGCATCGCCGCCAATTTTCAGGGTTTTGTCAATATCCGCGACGACGGGGCGCTGCTCGGTCCGTGGAATCCTTGGATTCACGAGCCGAAATTCGGCAAGCCGGTGTGGGAATTGACCAAGGCGATGGTCTCAAATCCGTCGCTGCCCGCGCCGGTCAGGGAGGTAGCCATCCTGGTTACCGGCGCTCACTTCAAGTCCGGCTACGAACTCTACGCCCATGTGATTGTCGCCGAGCATCGCGGCCTGTCGGACGAAAAACTGGCAACCATCGTCGCCGGCCAACGTCCCGCCGACCTCACCCGGCCGGAAGCGGTGGCCTATGATTTCGCCTCCGCGCTGGTCAATGGCGGGGTTCTCCCGGAATTGACCTATCGCGCGGCGGTACAGGAATTCGGAGCCCACGGTGCGGCGGAGCTTTCCTATCTCGTCGGGCTTTATTGCCTGGTTTCGGTAACCCTCAACACCTTCGACGTGCCGGTCCCCGATTGAGGGCCGTGCCGCGGTTCGGGACAGCATGCCTCAAGGCAGCAACGCCGCCGGCAGCTCGTCGAAGCGGTAGGCCTGCGGCCGGTTGCGCCTGACGAAACCGCCAACCTGCCAGCCGAACAAGGCGGCGAAGCCGACCAGAAACAGGATGCCCGCGAATTCGCCGGTTGCGATGGCCCGAACCAGCAATCCGATCATCGCCAGCGCGACCACCGCCAGCAACGCCACCGCGGCAGAATAGATGCCCGGGCGCAGGCCGCCGATCAGCACCGCTCCGCTTCCGGCCGCCGCCATGCGCGCATGCAACTGGGTGATGAAGACGCGATAGTCATTGTCCTGCGGCGCCATCAGGGCCGCGGTCTGCCAGCTGGTGGACAGCACCACGATGTGGCCAAGACCGCCACCGTCGATGTCGGCGCGAAACCGGTGCGACTGCATCGATACCGGACGATAGGACAGCCGGACCGCCGAAATTCCGGCATAAGGCCACACCCCGGATTTGCCGCCGATGTGCCAGCGCAAGCCGTCGGCGCCGAGCTCGAACCGGTGCGCGGCGCCGATCAGCGACGCCTTGTAGGCGTAGCGGACATCGGCGGCCTTGTCGGATGTCTCAGGCGTCATCGGCGGTTTGCCATTCTCGCAGCGGCTTCGACGACGCTTGGTCGCCCGCGCGAAACAGATACCCACAAAAAGACGTCAAAGGCGAGCGCGCCCAACGGCATGGCGGCGACCGCGCGCTCGCCTGCAGCGCAGCGTTGGTTCGGCGCGCGGCATCGGCCGAAATCGGGCGCTTGCGCGGCCGGCCGGCTTCATCTTACAAGCGGAACATGGCCGAGACGACCTATTTTCCGCGCCGCCTGATCCTTGCCGGCGCCATGATTTCCGGCGTGTTGCTCGCGCTCGCCGTGCACATGCTGGGCGTCCGTTTCGGGCTCGATCTCGGCGGCCTGTGGCGCTCGGATACGCGCGAATTCATGCCGGCGGGCGCGGCCATCGCGTGGTGGCTGATCGCGACCGTCGGCTTCTGCGGCGGCTATTTCACCGCAACCCTGATGGACAGCGCGGTAGCGGGGCAGATTCCGCAGCGGATGCGGCAGTTCCTGATCGCGGTCGGCGTGCTGGTACTGGCGGGTGCCGGCCAGGCGGCCTCGGCACCGAGCCCGATTCCGACCATCCCGGGCGTGCTGACGGGCCTCGCGGCGCTGTGCCTCGGCGCGGTGATGGCGTTCTGCGGCGCGCATTTCGCGCTGCGCAGGGCCTGAGCCTAATTAGGCGAGCCTGGAGGCGCCGCGCCAGATCGCCGCCGCGGCCGCGAGCAGCAGGCCCGCGGAAATGATCAGCGACGCGTGCGCGCCCGCCATGAAGCCATTGGATTGGCCGATCAGCGAGCCGAACAGGGCCACGCCCAGCACACTGCCGGTTTGACGGGTCGCGTTGAGCACGCCGGCGGCGATGCCGGAGCGCGACTTCTCGACGCTTCCGAGCAGGGTCGAGGTCAGCGACGGCACCAGCAACCCGAGGCCGCCGCCGATCATCATCAGCTGCGCCCCGATGGCCCAATAGCCGGTGCCAGGCGCGATTCCGAGCAGCGCCAGACATCCGAACGCCGACAGCAGCGCTCCGGCGGCGATGGCCGCCGGCGCACCGATGCGCTCGGCGACGCGCGCGGCGACCAGGTTGACCGGTAGCACCGCGCCCAGCATCGGCAGGAAGGCCAGGCCGGTGGCCAGCGGCGACAACCCGTTGACGCGCTGGAAATACAGGCTGAAGACGAAGATCAGCCCGTAGAAGGCGACGTTGACGACGAGGCCGACCAGCGATGTCAGCGCGAACAGCCGATGTCGAAACAATGTCAGGGGCAGCATCGGTTGCGGCGCGCGCGCCTCGCGCAACACGAACAGGACCGCCACTGCCGCCGCGGCCGCCAAGCCCGCGATCACGAAAACGCTGCTCCAGCCCAGCTTGCCGGCTTCGATGATGGCGCCGGCCAGACAGCCGAGCGCTGCGATCGCCGCGATCTGGCCCGGCAGGTCGATCTGGCGCTGCGGCGTGGGTGTGGTTTCGCTGGCGTAGCGCCAGCTCAGCCACAGTCCGGTGAGCCCGATCGGAAGATTGACCAGGAAAATCGACCGCCAGCCGACCAGCGCGATCAATGCACCGCCGACCAGCGGCCCGGAAATCAGCGCCAGGCTCGCGCCGGCAGCCCAGACGCCGACCGCCCGGCCGCGCTGCTTCTCATCGGGATAGGCGTGGCTGAGCAACGCCAGCGAATTCGGCACCAGGACGGCGGCGCCCAGGCCCTGCAGGGTGCGCGCCGCGACCAGGATGGCAGCGCTTGGCGCCAACGCGCAGGCAACCGACGCCGCCGTGAAAATGGCAAAACCCGCCATGAAGACCCGCCTGGCGCCGATGCGGTCGCCCAGCGCGCCGGCGGTGAGAATGAAGGCCGCAAAGGCCATGGTGTAGGAACTGACCACCCATTGCAGTTCCGGAACGCCGCCGCCCAGCGACGTCCCGATGCTGTCGAGCGCGGTGTTGACGATGGTGACGTCGAGCTGAACCACGCCGTAGCCGAGGCTCATGGCGGCAAGCGTCAGCGACTTCGGCAGGCTGGACGGCGGCGACCGCCGTTCCGATGGCAGGCTTGCGCCCGCGGCTGCAGCGGATTGCAACTTCAAGGAAATACGTCGCATGCATCGACCTCGATTCGAGGAACCAACGCCGGACCATAGGCTGCGGTTCAGCCAGACACTTCGTCCGCGATCGAACTATCGTCTTCGCGCCGGACCCCCTGCTTCATATGCTCATGCGGCGCCGACCGGGTCAGACCTTCGGCGCCATGCGGCGCTTCGGCAACTGGACGTCCCATGCCAGGCCCAGCAGCACCAATAGTCGCAGCAGCAGATAGGTGAGATCGACTTCCCACCAGTGCCGCTGATTGGACGCGCAAGCGGGCTCGGCGTGGTGATTGTTGTGCCATCCCTCGCCGCTGGTGATGATCGCCACCCAGGCGTTGTTGCGGCTGTTGTCGTTGGTCTCGTAGTTGCGGTAGCCGAACAGGTGCGGAAAGGAATTTCCGCACCACGTCACGTGCCAGACCAGAACGGTCCTGACGATGACGCCCCAGAGCCACAGGCTGGCGCCAAACTGCACGGCCTCGCGGGCCGTGCCTCGCAGCGACAGTTCGATGAAAAAGCCCGCCGCAAAATATGCCAGCGACTGGGCCAGCGTGATCCATACCACCGCGCGCTCGATCCAGCGGTAGAACCGGTCGCGAATGATGTCGCGCGCATAGCGGTCATAGGCCACCGCCCGCCGCAGATCGTTGTTTTCGACAAACAGCCAGCCCACATAGGACCAGAACAGGTTGACCAGCGGACTATGCGGATCGGCGCGCTCGTCAGCGCGATGATGGTGCAGGCGATGCGTCGCCACCCATCGCGCGGGCGTATCCTGCACACAGCAGACCGCGATGATTGCAAAGCCGTGCTCGAGCCAAAGCGGGCAGCTGAAACTGCGGTGACTGAGCAGCCGGTGGTAACAAAGATTGATCCCGGCCGCGCCGAACACGTAGACCCCGATCACCGCAAGCGCCACGCCGGTCCGGCTGTAGAACCAGGAATCGAACGCCAGCAGGGCAAGCAGGTGATAGCTTCCGACCGCGAAGGCGTAGCGCCAGTTGACCCGCCTGCCGATCGCGCCGATGGGGCGCGAGAGGGATTCCGCCTGGAACGTCACCAATCCCGCGTCGGCGCGGCCAGCCTGCTCCATCCATTTTCCTGTCTCGTCAATGAGCAGGTCTTGTACACGGTGTTCGGCCGAAGCCGGCACTTAAAGTGCCGAAAAGCCGGCACGGCAGCCGAATTAATGTTTCGGCGCGATTGACACTCTCGGGAACAAAAACGCCGCGCGGAACCTGTGCGCGACGTTTTGTCCCGGAGTTTGGCTCGCGCTCAGCCGGCGGCGCGAAGATTGATCTTGCTTTCCGCGAGCGTGGTGAGCTTCCTGTCGGTGGCCTTTTCCTCATCGAGGGTCTTCTGCAGCACGCTGGCGCAGTCGTTGCGGCCGAGCTGCTTCGCCCAGGCGATCAGGCTGCCATAACGCGCGATCTCGTAGTGCTCGGCGGCCTGGCCGGCGTTGATCAATGCCGCGTCCAGCACCGATTTGTCGGCGACCTCGCCGGCGACCTCGTCGGCCTCCTTGATGATGCCGTCGATGGCCGGACAATTGACCGCCTTGACCTCGGCGCCAAGCATCTGGAACACCTGCTCGAGGCGCTGCACATGGGTCTTGGTTTCATCGAGATGGGTCAGGAACCCCTGCTTGAGCGGTTGGTCAGCGGCCTTCTCGGCCATTTTCGGCAGCGCCTTCACGAGCTGCTTCTCGGCATAATAGATGTCCTGCAACTGATGCAGGAACAGGTCGTTCATGGTCTTGATGTCTTTGGTGAAGAGTCCCATGAGGCGGGTCCTTTCCGTTGGGGAACACGCACGCCGACGGTTCCTTTGCCGGGCGCCCTATGTTCGATGACTGATGTCTGCGCTAACTGGCGGATCGCCGCGATGTTCCGAGCCGCGGAGAAAGCCGCGGCCGCAACCCGGACCGCGCGGGGCGAGAGGCCGACAACCCGGCCGATGCCGAAGGCCCGGATCTGCCGGCTCCGGCATATCTACGGCGCATGACAGCTGCCCGTTCCAAACCCGAACCTGGCGTTGTCAAGGACTGCACAGCGGAAGGTTTTTGCCTTATGGGTCTCCGTATCAGGCGAGATTGGCCGCCTGGCGTCGATCGCCGCGATCGACGTCCAAACTGTCGCCGGCCCTGCCGGGAGGATGAATGCATCGACTGCTGACCACGCTGGGGCGTGGCTTCAAGGAGCGGATCGGCTGGAAACGGCTCGGGGTCGCCGCGAGCCTCCTCATCATCGGCCTCGCCATCACGACGCTGGTCCGCACCCTCAGGGGTGTCGATGCCGGCGTGATCCTGGTCGCACTGACCGAAATACCGCTGCACCACATCGCGCTCGCCGCGCTGTGCGTGATCGGGGCGTTTTGCACGCTGACCTTCTATGATTTCTTTGCGCTGCGGACCATCGGCATGAAACACGTGCCGTACCGGATCGCGGCGCTGTCGAGCTTCGCCAGCTATTCGATCGGGCACAATATCGGCGCCACCGTGTTCACCGGCGGCGCGATCCGCTTCCGGATCTATTCGGACTACGGGCTGACCGCCATCGACGTCGCCAAGATATGTTTCCTGTCCGGGCTGACATTCTGGCTCGGCAACGCCTTCGTGCTCGGCGTCGGCATGGCCTGGCATCCGTGGGCGGCATCGGCGATGGATCAATTGCCGCCGGCAATCAACCGGCTGATCGCGTTGGGCGTCATCGCCGCCATCGTCGGATATTTCGTCTGGCTCTCGCTCGACCCCAATCGGCGCGAGCTCGGGCAGAACGGCTGGAAAGTGGTGTTGCCGTCGGCGCGGCTGACGCTGCTGCAGATCCTGATCGGCGTGGTCGATCTCGGGTTCTGCGCGACCGCGATGTATCTGCTGATGCCGGCCCAGCCGGGCATCGATTTCATTTCGCTGGCGGTGGTGTTCATTCTGGCTACCCTGCTCGGCTTCGCCAGCCACGCGCCGGGCAGCCTCGGGGTGTTCGATGCCGCGATGCTGGTCGCGCTGCCCGAATTCGGCCGCGAACAATTGCTGGCCACGCTGGTGGTGTTTCGGATCCTGTATTTCATGATCCCTTTCGGCATCGCGATATCCGTGATGGGGACGCGCGAACTGTGGCTCAACGTCGTGCTGCCCTGGCAGAAGCGGCGCAGGCTGAGCGAGACCTGTCCGGCCTCCGCCGCGGTGCGCCGGCCAGCGAAGGGCCTGAAGTCGCAGGGCTGAGGCGCTCAATCGGCAGCGCGACGGTCGAGGCGGTCTGCAACGCTGCGGAAGGCCAAGCCGCCGGGATGGACTTCGACCGCAGACCATCCCGCAGCAAGACATCCTGCGGCATTTTCGCTCTCCGGTGGCTTCCTGAATCCGAAATTTCGTAAAACCGCGGTAAAGCGACAGCTGCCGGTTCCGGGACCGCCGGCCTTCTTATTTCCGCCCTACCAGTGACGTCAAAGGCCTCATGATCCGATTTCATCTCCGTTCGATAATCCTGGGCGCGCTGCTGGCCGCCTCGCCGGCAGCACTGCCGGTGCCATTGGCGGCGGCGCAGACCGCGGCCGCGCCGGATGGCCCGATGCAGATTTCATGGGAAGTCCGCAACCGCTTCCGGCTGTTCCGCGAAGAGCGCGATTTTCTGCTTCATGCCGACAATGCCCGAGGCCACAGCGTTCTCGAATCGGAACAGGCGCTCGAGCTGCAGAGCGATGGCCGCGGCTGGGCGCGCAACATGGTCAATCGCCTCTGCATCGACCTGACGGGCCGCGTCAGCGAGCCCTGCACCCGCGACAACGTCAAGGAAAGCTACCTGACGCCGGTGGATCATCCGGTCACCGTCCGGCTGACCGGCGATGTGCCGGTGGGCGCGATCTGCGCCTGGTCGTTCGACGATGGCGACGGGCCGCGGCAATACACCTTCGATTGCGCCGAGCAGATCAATTTCCGGGCGCGCTATGGCCGCCGCACCGTCGCCGCCGTCGAGGTCTCCAGCGGTTCCGAGCCGCCGCGGCAGCTCACCGCCGACATCGTGGTGCGCGATATCTTCATCGCCGGACTCGGCGACAGCATCGCTTCGGGGGAAGGTAATCCGGACCGGCCGATCGCGCTGGCGGACGAGGGCTTTTGCTTCCGTTCCTATCTTGGAACCGCGAGCCGGCAATACTACCGTCCGAGCCGTGCCGGCTATAAGGGCGGACGCGCCTGCGAGGCCCCGGACACGCTGCAGGTCTGGCAGCGCCAGAGCGCGCTGTGGTTCAATTCCGCCTGCCATCGCTCGCTCTACAGTTACCAGACCCGCACCGCGCTGGCGCTCGCCGTGCAATATCCGCACATCGCGGTGACCTATCTGCCGCTTGCCTGCACCGGCGCCACCATTGCCGATGGCCTGTTCGGCACGCAACGCGCGCGGGAATGCCCGCCGTCGAAAACCGCGGCCCCATGCCAGGGCACCGTCAATGCGCAACTCGCCGAACTGCACGACGCCGTTGCCGCCGCGCGGCGGCGGCAGCCCGACCGCAAGCTCGATCTGATCCTGCTGTCGATCGGCGCCAATGACATCAACTTTTCCGGGCTGGTCGCCAATGTGATCGTGGACACCCCGACCGAGCGCGAGCTGTTCCGGCGCACCGGCGTGATTGGATCGGTGGAGGATTCGCGCGCGGCGCTGGCGCGCGACCTGCCGCAGGGATTCGGCAAGCTGCGCGAGGCGCTAAAGCCGCTGGTCGACGACATGTCGCACGTGATCTATGTGTCCTATGCCAACCCGACCCTGGCCGACGGCGCCCCCTGCCCCGGCGGTCGCGCCGGCTTTGACATTCACCCCTCCTTCAACGCGCAGCCGCAGCGGCTGGCGGCGGTGTCGGACTTCGTGCAGAACGAATTCCTGCCGCAGCTGAAGGCACTGGCCTTGTGCCAATCGGGCGTGCTGTGCCGCGATCCCGCCGCCGACCGCATGACCTTCGTCGACGCCCATCAGGCTGCATTCGCAAATCACGGGTTCTGCGCGCGCGCGCCGAGCGATCCGGAATTCGACCGGACCTGCTTCTCGGAGAAGGGCGAAAGCTTCGATCCGGACATCGTCACGGCCGCCAGCCAGCCGATGCTGTGCGGCCGCAGCGCCGCGGAATATCGCGCCTATCTGCCGCGCGCGCGCTGGATCCGCGACGCCAACGACAGTTATTTTGCGGCGATGACCTATCCGCAGGGGCTGCCGTCCTCCAACCAGCCGACCGATATCCATGACGCGACCTGGGGGATTCTTTCGGCGGTTTACGGCGGCGCGGTGCACCCCTCGGCCGAAGGCCACGCGGTGACCGCGGACGCGACCGTGCCGGCGGCGGCCATGGTGCTGCAGCTCAATGCCGGCGAGGCCGAGGTGATTGCCGAGCCGGCGCCGCCCGTCGCGACCGCGCCGGCACACTGAGCCGGCGGATTGGCGAAGGCCGGTTGGCCCGAAAAACGCTTCTCCGGGCAGCTGGTCCTTGCGTCAGTGCGCGGGCGAGCTGGCCTTCTTGGCCGCGACCGGCTTGATCGGCGGCACCTGCGCCGGCAGGTATTTCGCCACGATGGCAGGGTCGAGCGACGACATCGCGGTATCCGGCAATCGGTACCAGACCTCGTCCTTGCCGAGCAGCTCAATTCCCCAATAGCCGCGCATGGTCAGGGTCTGGCCGTCGGGGCTGAGGGTCATCTTGGCATGGTAGATCTTGCCATCGCGCGGGTCGAGGACATTGCCGTCCTCATATTTCAGCCCGTCGCGCTTCATGTTGCGGATAAAGGAAATTCCCTGCACCGGCGCGTTCTTGCGGTCGTCGGTGCATTTCGAGCATATCTCGACCACATTCGGATCTTCGCCGGGCAGCAGAAACGTCTTGGCGATCACGCCTTCGAAGATGCCGTCCTGATGATCGATCACCAGAACCCATACTACCGGCTTGCCGTTCTCGATCTTCTGCCACAGCCCCGCCGCCGTAGGCTCGACGGCCTGGGCCGGAAGCAGCAAAGCGAGCGTCATCGCGAGGCCGGCCATGACCGGCAACGCGACTCGAAATCTGGATACCGCAGTCCGCATCGTCACCACCCGACTAATTCATAAAAAAACAATAGCCGCAGACTACGGCCATTTCGCGGAACGTTCCAGTACCGCATCGGAATATCGATGGCGGGACACGACGGCGGCGCCACAAATCTGACGTAAGAACGATCAATTGACGCCGAGCTTCTTCTGCAGGCTCGACGACGACGTCGTGTACTGGAACACCAGCCGCTTGTCCGGATAGACGTAACGGTGCGCCTTCTGGGCCATCAATGAACCCTCGTGGAACCCGCACAGGATCAGCTTGAGCTTGCCGGGATAGGTATTGATGTCGCCGATCGCAAAGATGCCGGGCACGCTGGTCTCGAAGGCCGAGGTCTCGACCGGCACCAGGTTGTTTTCAAGCGCGATGCCCCAATTGGCGACCGGTCCCAGCTTCATGGTCAGGCCGAAGAACGGCAGCATGGTGTTGCACTCGACCCGCGAAATGGAATTGTCGCTGCCCTTGACGGTCGCCCCCGACAGCACGCCGCCCTCGCCCTGCAGCTCGGTGACCTGACCGATCTTCAGATCCAGCTTCCCGGCGGCTACCAGCGCGCGCATCTGTTCGACGCTGTGCGGCGCGGCGCGGAAGTCGTCGCGCCGGTGCAGCAGCGTCACCCGTCGGGCGATCGGATGCAGATTGAGCGTCCAGTCCAGCGCCGAATCGCCGCCGCCGACGATCAGCAGATCCTTGTCGCGGAACTGCTCCATCTTGCGTACCGCGTAAAACACCGAGCTGCCCTCATAGGCTTCGATCCCCGGCACCGGCGGCCGTTTCGGCTGGAACGAGCCGCCGCCGGCCGAGATCACGACCACCTTGCACTCGAACACCTGGCCGGCATCGGTGGTGACGCGAAAGCCGGGATCGCCGATCTTCTCGATCGTCTCCACCATTTCATTGAGGTGGAAAGTCGGATTGAACGGCCTGATCTGCTCCATCAGCGCTTCGGTCAGGCCCTGCCCGGTGACGAGGGGGATGCCGGGAATGTCGTAAATCGGCTTTTCCGGATAGAGCTCGGCGCACTGGCCGCCGATCTTGTCGAGAATGTCGACCAGATGCGCCTTCATATCGAGCAGCCCCAGTTCGAAAACGGCAAACAGTCCGCAAGGGCCCGCGCCAATAATCAGCACATCGGTTTTGATCGCTTCGCTCATATCGCTTCTTTTCGGTTGAACCCTGCCTTTGGCTGCGCCTGTCTAGCCAACGCAAGGGGTGGAGGAAAGCCAAAAATGCCGCTTCTGACCGGGGCAACCCCTTGCCGCAGTTCGACAACTGGGCTGTAAGGGCTTGAAACTTTCGGAGATCTTGCCGTGAACGCACCGCGAAGTCCCGCCGCCGAGCCGCGGCTTGAGGATTTTCCCTACCGGCTGACCGACAATGTGCGCTTTGCCGATCTCGATCCCAACCAGCACGTCAACAACGCGGTCTACGCGACCTATTTCGAGACCGGCCGCGTCACCCTGATGAAAGACCGCAGTTTCGGACTGATGCCCGCGGGCCTGGCCTGGATCATGGTTCGGCTCGACATCCATTTCCGCGCCGAACTGCGCTGGCCAGGCACGATCGAACTGGGGCTCGGCGTCGCCAGGCTCGGCCGGACCTCGGCGACGTTCGATCAGGTGGTGTTTTCGCAAGGCCGGTGCGTGGCGTCGGCGCAAGCGGTGACCGTGCTGATCGACGAGATCACCCGCAAACCGACGCCGCTGACCGGCGAGATCATCGAGAACTTCCGGCGCTGGCTGCGGCGGAGGACCGACGCCGACTGAATCCGGCCGCCGCGCGGGCAGAGCGCTGAATCGCGCCGCCGGACCTAGGCCTGCCGCTCCGGCGTCGACACCACCAGACCATCGAGCGCGTCGCTCACCTTAATCTGGCACGACAGCCGCGAGTTCGGCCGCACGTCGAAGCCGAAATCCAGCATGTCCTCTTCCATCGGCGTCGGCGGGCCGACCTTCTCGCGCCATGCCTCATCGACATAGACATGGCAGGTCGCACAGGCGCAGGCGCCGCCGCATTCGGCCTCGATGCCCGGAATGGCATTGCGGATCGCGGCTTCCATCACGGTCGCGCCGTTCTCAACATCGATAGTGCGGGTTTCGCCGGTATGGTCGATAAAGTGAATCTTGGCCATGTTTGCTCGTGCTGCCGGATAAGGAAGGTCCGGGCAGTCCTATAACGGGTCGATCCGCTCCGCGCCAGCGCTCGCCCGGGAAAACCTTCGCTGCTGGTTTGCCGGGGGCTCGATCGGTCCGGGATCAGGACCGGCGCAGGATCGCCTCGATCGCCGCCCGCGCCCGCGCCACCGCGTCGGCGAGCTCGGCGAGCGTCCGGGCCGGATCCTTGCCATCCTGGATCGCGGTTTCAACGGCTTCGGCGGCGTCGGCGACCCGAAATGCGCCGATCGCGCGCGCCGAACCCTTCAGCATGTGCGCCAGGGCGACGGCGTCGGACGGCAGGGTGGCAAGCGTGCCGGTCAGGCTGACGGCCTGTGCGGAGAACATCGCCAGCACCTCGCGCTCGAGGCCGGCATCGCCCAGGGTCATGCGCCCGAGATGCTCGGTGTCGATCAGACCGTCATCGGGAGCCAGCGGCGGCGAGGGCATCCATTCAATCCGTTCCCGATGCAGCGGCATGGCGATCGCCCAATTTCCGGCTGCCAGGGGTTGCGGCAGCGCCGTTTTCACCAGCCAATCACGGAAGTGGTTAACGGAACGTTTCGCGCATCTGCCGCAAGTTCGCCTTGTTTTTGGCGAACAGTTGCCCCATTTGGCAGAATCTCCCGGGAATTTTGAAGACTTGTAAGACCTTACGACGCCGTGCTGTTAACGATGATTAAGATTGTATTAATCGCAGCCATTTCATTCGCGCCGCCTAGCCAATAGGATGTTTGCGGATGTGGCGGACAAGCCGACCGATGCAAGCGCTCCGCGCGGGGCATCCGACCGGTGGGGCTTGCCAGGGACGAAGCGCGCAAGACTCTCCGGACGCGTAAAAAGTAAATGAGGGCTCAGGCTGAACATGGCGAACAATCCCAAGAAGGTCAAAGACCCCACCGAAGTCGCGCTTTCCGCGATCCAGGAAGCCTTGAACATCAGCGACGCGCCGGCGGTCGAAAACGTCAGGGGTTCGGTCCGCAGCAGCGAAGTGATGCCGGCCTCGCCCTCGACATCGCCCTATGACGACAGCGCATTCGATACAAGGCCTAGCGCCGACCGGCCGATCTTCGAACCGATCGAGGAGCCGCGCTCGGCCCGCCGCGCCGCCAACGACGACCGCGAAACCATCGGGCAGATCCTGCAGGCCATTCAGAAGGGCAGGCCCGCCCGCAACGTCTACACCCTAGCCTCGCTGTTTACCGTGGTCTGGGTTGTCGGTGCCGCGCTTCTGACCATCAGCTTCCTGCCCTCGATCCAGGCGGCCGTCGGCCAGGGCAGCGGTGGCACCCTGGTGCTGGCCGGACTGGCCGCGTTGTTCTTTGCCCCGGTGTTGCTGTTCTATTTCCTGGCCAGCCTTTCCTGGCGCGGACAGGAATTGCGGATGATCGCCCAGTCGATGGCGCAGGTCGCCATCCGCTTTTCCGAGCCGGAAGGTGCCGCCAGCGACTCCATGGTTACCGTTGGTCAGGCGATCCGCCGCGAAGTCGCGGCGATGGGCGACGGTGTCGAGCGCGCCATCGCCCGCGCCGGCGAACTCGAAACCCTGGTCGCCAACGAAGTCTCGGCGCTGGAACGCGCCTATAGCGACAACGAAGTGCGGATCCGGGCGCTGCTGCAGGATATCGCCCATCAGCGCGACAATCTGGTCGGACAGGCCGAGCAGGTTCGCAGCGCCATTTCCGGCGTGCAGATCGACCTGCGCCACGACATCGCGCTGATCTCGGATGCGATCGCATCCCGGGTCGATGAAGTCGCCAAGAGCATTACCGGCGCTCTGGAAGAACGCGGCGCCCACATCACCAGCGCGCTGAGCAATGCCGGCGACAACATGATTCTCGCGCTCGGCGAGCGCGGCGGCGACCTGCTCGACCGGCTCGAGGAAGCCAGCGCCGAAACCACGCGCGCGGTGCTGGACGCCAGCGAGCGGCTCACCACCAGCCTCAATTTCAAGACCGGCCACGTCCATGACGAGTTCGTCGATCTCGCCGACCGCGTCCACGAGATGCTGAACGAGCGGATCGACCGCATCACCAGCGAGTTCGAGCAACGTTCTTCCACCATTGTCGACGGGATTTCCGACCGCACCGAGCAGGTTCACGACTCGCTGAAGAATTCCAGCGACTCGCTGCTGCTCGAACTCGAACTGCGCAGCGGCGACCTCGTCAACAAGATCGACGAGGCCGGCAACCGGCTCGCGACCCAGATTCTCTCCAGCGGCGACAAGGCCAGCGATGCGCTGGACGTCACCGTGAATTCGCTGGTGGCCAAGGTGGTCAGCCAGACCGAAACCGCGCATGATACGCTCAGCCTTCAGATGAGCGCTTTCGATGAACTGGTTAAGAACCAGGGCGGCGAGCTTGCGGAGAAATTCGCCCGCGACAGCGGCACGCTCGGCGCGCTGATTACCCGCCACATCTCGGAATTCGATCGCACCGTCAAGACTTTCGGCGGCGAGATCGTCGATCGCATGGGTCAGCGCACCCAGGATATCGCCGACAGCCTGAAGACCTATGTCGATACCTTCGATACCCGCCTGACCTCCAACAGCGGCCAGATCACCGCCTCGCTGGACCAGCGGCTTCTGCAGTTCGAGACCTCATTCGGGACCAGCGTGGCCAATCTCGACAACTCGCTCAACAGCAAGATCAGGACTTTCGACGAGTCCGTCGATGGCCGCATCAAGTCGTTCGACGAATCGGTCGGCGGCCGGATCACGTCGTTTGGCGAGTCGGTCGATGGCCGCATCAGATCGTTCGACGAATTGGTCGACGGCCGCTTCAAATCGTTCGACGACACCGTCAGCGGTCGAATCGAATCGCTCGAAACCAGCCTGGACACCCGGGCGAAGTCGGTGACCGACACGATCGACAACCGTCTTGGTACGCTGGCGACGTCACTGACCGAGGGCGCCGCGCAGGCGATCCACTCGATCGACTCCCGCCTCAGCCTGCTCACCACGACGCTGACCGACGGCACCGCCCAGGCTATCGAAGCGGTCGACCGCCGCATCTCCAATGTGACCGAAACCATTGACGGTCGCAGCGCCCATCTGACCGACACCATCTCGGCGCGGTTCCAGGAAATCCATCAGGGCATCGAAACCCGGGTCGGCGCGGTAGCCACCGATATCGACATGCGGGTCGCCCAGTTCGAAGACCTGTTGGGTTCCCGCGTCGAAGCCGTGGCGGGCCGCATCGAGAGCAGCGGGAGGCAGGCCAGCGAGGGTCTGATGGCGCGCGCCGAGGAATTGTCGCTCGGCATCAAGTCCCACGTCGAGGACGCCGAACGCTCGCTGACCAACCTCGTGGTCAACACCAGCGAGACCATCCAGACCGGCGCGCGCGCCGCACAACAGGCGATGCTGTCGGTTTCCACCGACGTCGGGGCCCAGCTGAAGCTGACCTCGGCCGAAGTCGAACGCTCCCTCACCGCGGTCGGCACCGGCGCTGCGAACTCGATCCTGACCAGCGCCCGCGACGCCCAGGCCACCCTGGTTTCGGCTTCCGGCGACGCCGCCAGCCAGATCAAGTCGCTGTCCGCGGACGTTGAACGCACGTTGTCGGCTGCGGGTACCGCAACGGCTGCCTCGATTCTCTCCGGCGCGCGCGAGGTCCAGACCACCCTGGTCACGGCTTCCGCCGATGCCGCCAGCCAGGTCAAGTCGCTGGCCGCCGACGTCGAACGGACGCTGTCGATCGCCGGGACTTCCGCCGCCGAATCGATCACCTCCGGCGCGCGCGCGGCGCAAACCACCCTGGTCACGGCTTCCGCCGATGCCGCCAGCCAGGTCAGGTCGCTGGCCGTCGATGTCGAGCGGACGCTGTCGATGGCAGGAGCTTCCACCGCCGAGGCGATCACCGCCGGCGCGCTCGCGGCGCAAAATACCCTGGTCACGGCGTCCTCCGATGCCGCCAGCCAGGTCAGGTCGCTGGCCGCCGAGGTCGAGCGGACGCTGTCGACGGCGGGGAGTTCCACCGCCGAATCGATCACCGCCGGCGCGCTCGCCGCGCAGAACACCCTGGTCACGGCTTCCACCGACGCCGCCAGCCAGGTCAAGTCCCTGGCCGCCGATATCCAGCGCACCTTGTCGATTGCCGGGACCTCCACCGCCGAGTCGATCACCGCCGGCGCACGCGAGGCCCAGAGCACTCTGGTCGCCGCGTCCTCCGATGCCGCCAACCACGTCAAGTCGCTGGCGAGCGACGTCGAACGTACGCTGACGGCGGTCGGCGCAGACACCGCCGCTTCGATCCTCAACAGCGCACGCCAGGCGCAAAGTTCGCTGGCGGCGACGTCGAGCGAGGCGGCCAGCCAGATCAAGGCGATCTCCGCGGATATCGAGCGTTCGCTCAGCGCGGTCACCGCCAATACCACGGACAATATCCAGGCCAGCGCGCTCAATGCCCAGAGCGCCCTGGTGGCGGCGTCGAACGAAGTCAGTTCAAAGGTCAAGTCGACCTCCGCGGAAGTCGAGCGCTCGGTGCTCGCCGCCAGCGGCGCGTTCGGCTCGACCATGACCGGCAAGACCGACGAAATCGTCACCTATGTGCAACAGCAGACCGACCGTCTGGCGCACATGATCGACGGCAAGCGTGGGTCGCTGGTCGAGGCGATCGGCGCCAAGACCAGCCAGCTCACCGTCGATATCGACCGCGTCACGTCGGATGCCCTGCGATCGATCGAAACCAGGGGCCAGACCTTCTCGCAATCGGTGTTGAGCAACGGAGCCGAAGTCGCCCGGACGATCACCTCCGCCGGCGAACTCGCCACCGGGGCCGTCAACAAGTCGCTGAAAGAGCTGGAGCAGTCCTCGCGGGCGGCCATCGACCAGTCGCGTCAGGTGTCGATCGCGGCAGTGACCGAGATGCAGGAAACCAGCAAGATCCTGCGCACCGACACCGTCGCGCTGTTCGAACGGCTTCGCGAAGGCAATATCCTGCTGCAGGAAGTGCTCACCGGCGCCCACGACAATCTCAATTCGCTCGAGCGCGCCCTGGTCACCCGGGTGGCCGACTTCGTCTCCGCGATGAATGACGTCACCTCGCGCAACGGCGTCGCTACCCAGACGCTGGAAGACCAGTTGAGCGTCTTCAACGTCAAGACCTCCAAGGCGCTGGAAGATCTCGGCGAGCTTTCCAGCCAGTTCGAGCATCATGGCAGGGCATTGGTCGATGCCGCGGCGGTGGTCGAGCAAAGCAACCGCAGCACCACGGTCTCGGTCGCCGAGCGCAAATCGGCGCTCGAAGCGCTCGTCACCACGATCGATCTGCGGACCACCGATCTCGATCAGCGGCTGTCTCGGTTCACCGGCCTGCTCGACGAATCGCTGGCCGCCGCCGAAGAACGCGCCCGCGATATCGCGCGGGTGGTGGCGGAAACCGCCGGCGCGGGCTCTGCCGCGATCAGCCGCCAGTTCGAGGCGGTGCGCGCCTCCGCCGAGGAGGAACGCCGGCTGACCGCCGAAACCATGAACGAACTCTATCAGCAGGGCACCCAGCAGGCCGACGCAATGTTCAAGCAGTCCGCGGACAAGTTCGCGGCGATGGTGCAGAACATGAAGCAGATGGCCCTGGAAATGCATCACGAGATGGAGGCCACGCGCAACGAACTTCGCCGTGGCGTGCTGGAAATGCCGCAGGAGGCCGCCGAGAGCACCGCGCAGATGCGCAAGGTCATTGTCGACCAGATCGAGGCGCTGGCCGAGTTGAACCGGATCGTCGCACGTCACGGCCGCGGCCTCGACGTGGTGAGCGCCGGCCGCTCCGCCACTTCGCAGCGCGAGGAAGAGCCGATGCTGGCGACCGCCGGCGCCCGTGCCGAGGTGCCGTCGCGGCCGATGCCGCGGATGCGCGATGCCGGCAGCGCGTCGAGCCTGCCGCCGCCGGACCTCGGCCTGCCTGCGGCTTCGCGACGCACCGAAGCACCGCCGGTCAGCCCCGCGAGTTCCGACCAGGGCCGCGACGGATGGCTGTCCGACCTGTTGAACCGCGCCGACACCGGCGCCGGCAACGCCGAACCGCCGCGCGGGCGGCCGCCGCAGCAGGGCATGGGCGGCAATCCGCTGGAATCGCTCTCGCTCGACATCGGACGCCTGATGGATCGCAATCTCGCGGCCGAGATGTGGGATCGCTATCAGCGCGGCGAGAGCAAGGCGTTCACCAAGCGGCTGTACACCCCGGCCGGCCAGAAGGCGTTCGACGAGGTCGGCCGCAAATATCGCGCCGACCGCAACTTCAAGCAGACCGTCGATCGCTACATCACCGAGTTCGAGCGCCTGCTCGACGAGGTGGCGCGCGACGAGCGCGGGCCCGCAGTGCTGCGCAGCCACCTCACCTCCGAAACCGGGATGGTCTATACCCTGCTCGCTCATGCGGCCGGACGGCTCGGCTGAAGCTCACGCTGAGCGCACCACGCTGAAAAACGGAGGCATCGCTGCCTCCGTTTTTGCTTGAGCGGGCCATGCCCGGTGCGACGATGGACCGGTCAGCGGTCCGCCGCGCGTAAAACCTTCTAAGGCCGCTTCTTCTCGCCAGCCGCCGGCGCCGGTGCCGGCGGCGGCGCCGTTGCATTGCTGTTTCCGGCGCCGAACAGCAGCCGGGTCGGGTTACGATCGAGATTGTTCACCGCGCGGCTGATATCGCCGAGGGTGCGGCGGCCGTCGGTCATCAAGGCTCCCGACCGCTTGTCGAAATCCTCGGCCAGCTCGCGGATCGATTTCACCGCCTGGAACAATTCGCCGCCCTCCTTGCCGCCAGCCAGCGCGTTGAGGCCGACCATCAGGTTGTCGGCGTTGACCATGACGCCATCGACCTTCAGCATGACATCGTCGATCCGCTCGGAATTGCGCGCCAGCGACGCGGTGAAGGTCTCAAGGTTATGCAGCGAGTTCTTGACCGCCGCCTGGTTGTCGGCGACCACCTTGTTGATGTTCTGCAGCGTGCCGCGGATCGCCTCCGTCACGTCCTGCAGCGCGTTCGGATCGGCGGTCAGCACCGGAATGCCGTCCTCGTCCAGCGGCACGCCGGGAGCGGCATCCTCGCCGCCCTTCAGCGATATCGCCGCGACGCCGGTCAGGCCCTGAAATTCGAGTCCGACCAGCGTGTCCTTGCGGATCGGGGCATCGTTGGCGACCATGGCGAGTGCGACGACTCGACGCGGGTTGTCGAGCTTCACGGAAACCACTTCCCCTACCCTGATACCATTAAAATTCACGCTGCCGCCGTTGCGAAGGCCGGCGGCCGGACCCTCGAAGATGATGCGGAGCGGAATCCGCGCCTTGGTGGTGTGAAGACTCTGGAACCAGAGCACAAAGCCGAAAGCGGCCGCGATAACCGCCAGGGTGAAGGTTCCGATCAGCACGAAGCTCGCCCGCGTTTCCATCCGACCAACTCCGATACTGAATAAACTAGCCCATGACAGCGCGGGCGCGCTTGCCGTGGAAATAGGCCCTCAACCAGGGATGTTGCGAGGCCTGCATGTCGGCCATTGATCCTGCAGCAATGATCTTACCGTTCCCTAAAACGGCAATACGGTCACAAGCAGTGTAAAGGCTGTCCAAATCGTGGGTTACCATGAAAACTGTCAGGCCCAAAGTGCGCTGCAGGGTGCGCACCAGTTCGTCGAAGTCACCGGCGCCGATCGGATCGAGGCCTGAGGTCGGTTCATCGAGGAAGACCAGTTCGGGATCGAGCGCCAGTGCGCGCGCCAGCGCCACGCGCTTGATCATGCCGCCCGACAGTTCCGAGGGGAACCGGTCCGCCACTTCAGGCTGCAATCCCACCATGCCGAGCTTGGCCACCGTGATCTCGTCGAGCAGCCGCTGCGAGACCTTGAGATATTCGCGCACCGGGAACTGGATGTTCTGCCGCACGCTGAGCGAGGAAAACAGCGCGCCCTGCTGGAACAGGACTCCCCAGCGCCGCTCGACCCCGCGCCGGGCCCTGGTGTCGGCGGCGTCGAGATCGATCCCGAACACCTCGATGCGCCCGCTGGTCTTGGGCACCAGCCCGATGATGGTCCGCGTCAACACCGACTTGCCGGCGCCCGAGGGGCCGACGAAGCCGAGGATTTCGCCGCGCTTGACGTCGAGATTGAGCCCGTCGAGGACCCTGGTGGCGCCGAACTGCACCGAGATATCGCGAACCCGGATGATGGCGTCGGATGTTTCAGGCGCCATCGTCACATTCCGATCGACGCAAAAAAGATCGCAAACACGCCATCCATGACGATGACGAAGAAGATCCCCTGCACCACCGACGAGGTGGTGTGCTGTCCGAGCGATTCGGCGCTGCCCTCGACCGCGAGCCCCTCGACGCAGGCGACGATCCCGATCACCGCCGCCATCACCGGCGCCTTGATGATGCCGACGGTGAAGTGATCGATCGAGATCGCGTCGCGCAGGCGAAGCATGAACGCCTCGGGGTCGATCCCGCCATAGCCCCACGCCACCAGTCCGCCGCCCAGCAGCGCGGCGATGGCGCCCAGAAAGGCCAGGATCGGCAGCGCGATGATCAGCGCCAGCAGCCTCGGCAGGATCAGAACCTCGATAGGATCGAAACCCATGGTCCGCAGCGCGTCGATCTCCTCGCGCATTTTCATCGAACCGAGTTCGGCGGTATAGGCGCTGCCGGACCGGCCCGCCACCATGATCGACACCAGCAACACGCCGATTTCGCGCAGCACCAGCACGCCGAGCATGTCGACGACGAAGATATCGGCGCCGAATTGGCGGAAATGGAAGATGCCCTGCTGCGAGATGATGCAGCCGATCAGAAAGGTGATGAGGCCGACGATCGGTACCGCGCGCCAGCATACCTGTTCGAGATGATGCACGGTCGACGTCAGGCGGAAGCCCGACGGGTGAATCATCACCCTTCCGCCCGCGGCCAGCACGGCGCCGAGCATGTCGATCAGCCCGACGATGGTGGTGCCGAAGCCGACCATGTTGCGGCCGACCTGTTCCAGCATTCCGATCACGGTCACCGAGGACGGCGCCACCGCCGGCGTCGCCTTCACCCGGCGCACTTCGTCGACCAGGCTCGAATAGTTTGCCGACAGCCCGGCGATCTTGGCCTCGACGCCGCCCTGGGTCAGGCTGCGGCGCAACCGCTCGATCAACCAGGCCCCGAACGTGTCGAGCTTGGAGACCTGCGACACGTCGATGAAGATATTGGGCCGGCTTCCGGTCAATTTCTCGGCGTCGGCGACCATCCGTTCCAGCACCGGCGCATGGCGCGCGGTCCAGGATCCCGCCGCACACAGCGCAAGCCCGTTGCCGCGGGCAATCCGCTCCAATGTCGGATCGCCATTCACAATGCGCACTCCCGGGTCGATTCTCCGCTATTGATCATCGAGGTAAAGTTCCAACGCGCCGCCATTGCCTTGCAGGATGCCAGCCTAACCAGCCATACTTGGTTGCGCCGGGCAAGCGAACGGTTCAGAAATTGCCAGATTTTCAAATGACTTCCATCAAATCTCCAAGCAAATCCGCAAGCCTTGTCGCTGGAATCGAACGCTGGCCGATTGCCGGCGCCTTCACCATCAGCCGCGGCGCCAAGACCGAGGCGGTAACGGTGGTGGCGGAAGTCAGCCGTGGCGGCCTCGCCGGGCGCGGCGAATGCGTGCCCTACCCGCGCTATGGCGAGACCCCGGAAGCCACCCTGGCCGCCCTGCAATCGATGCAGGAACCGTTGCGGCGGGGGCTGGACCGGAAGACCCTGCAAGCCGCAATGCCGGCAGGCGCTGCCCGCAACGCGCTGGATTGTGCGCTGCTGGACCTCGAAGCCAAGAGCGCCGGCCAGCGCGCCTGGGTCGTGCTCGGACGCCCGCCCCCGCGGGCCTGTACCACGGCCTACACCATCTCGCTGGGATCGCCGGAGGCGATGGCGGCAGCGACCGCCAAGGCCGCGCACCGGCCGTTGCTCAAGATCAAGCTCGGCGGCGATGGCGATGGCGACCGCATTGCGGCAGTGCGCCGGGCCGCCCCCGAATCCGAGCTCATCGTCGACGCCAACGAGGCCTGGACCGCCGACAATCTCGAGCGACATCTCGCCGAATGCGCCGCGGCCGGCGTCACCCTTGTCGAGCAGCCGCTGCCGGCCGGCCAGGACCAGGCGCTGGCGCACATCCGCAGGCCGCTTTCGGTCTGCGCCGACGAGAGCGTGCATGATCGCGCGTCGCTGCAGGGCCTGCGCGAACGCTACGATGCCGTCAATATCAAGCTCGACAAGGCCGGCGGGCTGACCGAAGCGCTGGCGATGGCGGATGCGGCCCAGGCGCTCGGATTTGAAATCATGATCGGCTGCATGGTCGCGACCTCGCTGGCGATGGCGCCGGCAATGCTGCTGGCGCAGCAGGCCCGCTATGTCGATCTCGACGGTCCCTTGCTGCTGGCGCGCGACCGCGCGGAAGGGCTGCGCTACGACGGCAGCCTGGTCTATCCGCCGGAAGCCGCGCTTTGGGGTTGATCCGCAAGCCGGTGTCGCGCCAGCCAGACCACCACGGCACCTGACAGCGCCATCGCCGCCATGACGTAATAAACGCCCTGCCCGTAGCGGGCGTAGATCGCACCCGACAAAATCGAGGCGCCGCCGGAGACGATGCCGGCGCAGGCCGCCAGATAGCCCTGCCCTCGCGCCATCACATGGCCCGGCACATGCCGCACCAATAGTCCCATGGTGCCGACCTGGGTCAGTCCATAGCTGAGCCCGTGGGCCAACTGGACCACCGCCAGCACCGCCACCGCGGGCTGCTGCGCCGTGATCAGCCAGCGCGCCGCCGCGCTGAGCCCGCCGAAGACCACCAGCACCGCGGGCGGCAGTGTGAAGCGCGGCGACAGCGCAAACACGACGATCTCGGCGAGCACCCCGAGCGCCCACAGCCCGGCGATGGTCAGCCCGCCGAGCCCCGATTGCTGCCAGGTGATCGAGGAGAACGTGTAATAGGCGGCGTGGCTGCCCTGGATCAGCGCTGACGCCACGATGATGGCCAGGAAACCGGGCTTGCGCAGCAGGGCGCCGGCGCCGGCGAGCCCCGCCGAGGCGGCCCTCGGCTGCTCCAGCGGCTGCAGGCCGAGGCTGGCGACGACGCCGAGCCCCGCCACGCCGGCAATGACCCAGATCAGCTGCCGCGCCGCGATGACATCGACCAGCAACCCGCACGCCAGCGCTCCGACGATGAAGGCCGCCGAGCCCCACAGCCGCAGGGGCCCGTAATTGAGGCCGTAGCGCGCCACACCGCGCAACGCATAGGCGTCGGTCAGCGGCACCATCGGCGTCCAGACGCAGGCGGTGAGCCCGAAGGCCAGGAACACCAGCGTCGGCCGGTGCTGGGTGCCGACCACCGAAAATCCGAGTGCGGTCGCCAGGGCCGTGACGATCAAGGCGCCGCGCAACGCTTGACGCCGTTCGGCAAGGCCGGTCACCAGCGGCAGAATCGTGAACCGCGTCACCGACGGCACCGCGGTGATGATCCCGATCCACGAGGCGTCGATCCCGACCGCCTTCAGCCACACCGGAAAGAACGGCAGCTGGGTGCCTCCGAGCCCGAACAAGGCGCCGTAAAACAGCGCCAGCCGCGTCGCGAATCGGCCGCGTGTCTGCGCAGAAGCGATGGGGATTAGTGATCCGGCCGGCATCAATTCAATTGCGATTCGCCTGATATCGTGGTGATCGTTAGCCTAACGCGCGGTGATTTGCGCGATGAGTTTATCATGGCCGACGAAGCATTCGCCTTATCGCCGATCTCCGCGCGCGCGGCCCAGCCGAGCGAAGAGGATTATGATGCGATCAGCGAAGCGTTCATGGAGACGTCGCGAGGCCGCTGGTTTCTCGGCGAATATGCCAAGCGCAACCGCAATGCCGACACCCGCATGGTGCTCGATGCGGTCGAACGGATAGAACAAAGTCTTGCCGCCCAGAGGCAGCCGCCACCGGTTCCCGAAAGCGGCCTCGCCGAGGCGCTGGCAGCCATCGGCAACGCGGTCGATGAAGCCAGGGCCGCCGCGTCGGCGGCGATCGACGGCATGGCGCTGGAGCAATCGCTGGCCCCGATCCGCAAGGGCGCCAGGGTCATCCGGGAGATTGCCTGGCGGCTGCGGGAAATCGGTGCCGACGGCCGGATTTGCGATCTGATCGATTCCCAGGTCGGCGCCATCGAAGCCGGCTGCGGACAAATCGCCTCGAGCGATCCGATCATCGGGCTGAACGCCGCGTTCGATCTCATCGAGCAGCGGATCAAGCAGCTTGACGGCGGCGATACGGCATCGCTGCAGGCCTCTGAAGAAACCGTCAGCGCGGCCGCTTCGGCCGCATCGGATCAACCACTCGAAGAGAGTGCCGCCGCTGGACATGCGGCGCCGACAATCCACGACGCCGAAGCCAGCGCCGAGGAAGTCGTGACCGCGACAGGGTCAGCCAGCCTCGCCGGCGACGCAATCGCCGGGCCTGCGGAAGTGACGGCTGAGGTCATGGAGACAGCCGCCGAAGTCGCCGAGGCGACTGCCGAGACCGCGGAGGCGACCGCCGAGGCCGCGGAGGCGACCGCCGAGGCCGCGGAGGCGACCGTCGAGGCCGCGGAGGCGACCGTCGGGGCCGCGGAGGCGACCGTCGAGGCCGCGGAGGCGACCGCCGAGGCCCCAGAGGCAGCGGCGGAGGCGGCGGAGATGGCAGCCGACGTCGCGGACGCCCACGACGATGCCGTGCTCCAGTTGGTTGCGCTGGAAATGGCCGCAACGGATCCCTCCGATAGCGACGAGCCATCCGACAGCGATGAAATTCGCGTCGCCGAAGCAGCGCCTGCCGAACCCGAAACGATCGCGCAGATGGCCGCTGCCGTACCGGCGCTGCAACCCTCGCTCGGCTCGACACTGATCGCCAACGGCATGGTGCGAAGACCGCATTTATCGGAGTCCGATCCGCTGGCGCCGATCCGGCGCATGAGCCAGGCCGAGAAAATGGCGCTGTTCTCGTAATCGCCACGACTGCCGTTCGACCGGTCCAAGTCGGCCGGCGTGTCGTCAGTGGATCGAAGATCCTGATTGGGCAAAGCGGTGCCGCCCCGCCGGAAAATGCACCGTCAGCCGACTAATTTCGCGAACAAATCCGCGTCGACATTGCCGCCCGACAGCACGATGACGAGGTTCTTGCCGCGCGCATCGATGCGACCGGCCAAAAGCGCGGCGAGGCCGACCACGCCGCCCGGCTCGACCACCAGTTTCAGCTCCCGGAATGCAAATGCGACCGCCATCCCCACCTCGGCATCGGATGCGGTAAGGCCTTGCGCGAGCAGCCGGGAGTTGATGGCGAAGGTGATTTCGCCGGGGATCGCGGCCATCAGAGCATCGCAGATGGTGCGCCCTTCGGCGCGACGCGCCTGGCGTTTTCCGTCCCGCAACGAGCACGCATGATCGTCAAAACCTTCGGGCTCGGCCGACATCAGCACGGCCTGCGGATAGCGCGCCTTGACCGCGGTCGCGACACCCGCGATCAGGCCGCCGCCCGATACCGGCGCAATCACGATGTCCGGCGTCAAGCCAAGCGCAGCCATGTCCTCCGCGATTTCGAGCCCCACCGTACCCTGCCCGGCGATCACCATCCGGTCCTCGTAGGGCGGAACCAGCGTCGCGCCGCGTTGGCCGGCGATACCGCGGGCGATGGCTTCACGATCATCGCGGTCACGGTCGTACAACACGACTTCGGCGCCATAGGCCCTGGTGCGTTCGCGCTTGGAGAGCGGTGCGTCCGCCGGCATCACGATGGTCGCCTGCATGTTCAGGATCTGCGCCGCCGCAGCCACGCCCTGGGCGTGGTTGCCGGAAGAGTAGGCGACCACGCCGCCGCCGCGTGCGGCCTGCGGGATCGACGACATCTTGTTGAAGGCGCCGCGAAACTTGAACGATCCGGTCCGCTGCAGCATTTCCGGCTTGAGAAAAACCCTGGTGCCGGCGCGTTCGTTCAGAACCGGCGGCGACAAAAGCGGGGTTCGCACCGCAAAGCCCGCCAGCACGCGCGCGGCCGCGTCAATATCCGCGGCAGCAACGGCAAACGGAGGGATCGCTTCCGACATCTGCCCATTGTATCGCCTAGCGCGGCACGGGCAAGATGCTTACCGCCGTTCAGGCAACGAAGCGGGAATGCTCCGCGGCGAATTGAACCGCATCATTTTCCGGATCGGCGTGGCGGATTTCGATAATGTGTTGGACGAAGGCGCGCGCCGAGGCCTCCCAGGTGTGCCTTGCGGCGAATTCGAGGCAGGCTTGCGGCGAGATTTGCAGGGCAGACAGGCACGCCGCCCGCAGATCATCGCTCAACGCGCCGACCGGCGCCGTGCCGATCACGTCGCGGGGGCCGGTGACGGGAAACGCGGCTACCGGCAGGCCGCTGGCAAGCGCCTCGAGAAGCACCAGGCCGAAGGTGTCGGTCTTGCTGGGAAACACGAAGACGTCGGCGGCGGCATAGGCCTGCGCCAATGCCTCGCCCTGCCGAGCGCCGGCAAATACCGCTTGTGGATATTTCCGGGCCAGGGCCGCCCGCTCCGGCCCGTCGCCGACAATCAGCTTGGTTCCGGGCAAATCGAGGTCGAGGAACGCCTCCAGATTCTTCTCGACCGCGACCCGGCCGACGCAAAGAAAGATCGGGCGTGGCAGCCCAAGATCGACGGCACGGGGACGGAAATGCCCGGCGTCAACGCCGCGCGGCCACAGCACGACATTGCGAAAGCCGCGTCCGCGCAATTCGCTCGCCAGCGCCGGCGTCGCGGCCATCACCGCCTGGCTCGGTCCATGGAACCGGCGCAGCGCCGCCCAGATCCACGATTCGGGAACCGGCAGGCGCGCGGAGATGTATTCCGGAAAGCGGGTGTGAAAACTGGTGGTGAACGGCAATCCCCGCTTGCGGCAATAGCGCCGCACCAGCAGCCCGATCGGCCCTTCGGTCGCGATGTGAATGCTGTCGGGCCGTGCATCGGCGATCAGCCGGGCTATCCTGGACCGATACGGCAAAGCCAGCCGCAGATCCGGGTAGCTCGGCATCGCGAAGGTACGGAACGATTGCGGGGTCAGAAAACTGACATCGACGCCGAGCGCCCTTGCCGCTTCCGCCATCATGGTCAGGGTGCGCACCACGCCATTGACCTGCGGATGCCATGCGTCGGTCGCGACCAGAATGCGCATCATGCCGCACGCGCCGCCACGGACGGCACCGGCGCCGCGCGGCGCAGCGGATCGGTCCAGGTGATGATCTCGAACCGGCCGTCCTCGTGCTCGGCGAGCGCGGTGCAGCTTTCCACCCAGTCACCGCAATTCATGTAGCGTATGCCGTGTTCGTCGCGGATCGTGGCGTAGTGGATATGGCCGCAGATCACCCCGTCTGCGCCATGGCGCCGCGCCTCGGCGGCCAGCGTCTGTTCAAACGCACCGATGTAGTTCACGGCGTTCTTGACCTTCAGCTTGGCCCATTGCGACAGCGACCAATAGGGCACGCCAAACCAGCGCCGGAACATGTTGACGATGCGATTCATCCGGATGGCGAAATCATAGGCGGTATCGCCGAGGTGAGCGAGCCAGCGCGCATTCTGCACCACGAGATCGAACATGTCGCCGTGAATGACCAGATAGCGCCGGCCATCGACCCCGACATGGATGGTATTTTCCATGACGTCGATGCCGCCGAAATGGGTGCCGTAATAATTCCTCAGGAACTCGTCGTGATTGCCCGGCACGTAGATGATCTTGGCGCCCTTGCGCGCCTTGCGCAGCATCTTCTGCACGAAATCGTTGTGCGATTGCGGCCAATACCAGTTTGATTGCAGCGCCCAGCCATCGACGATATCGCCAACCAGATAGATCGTATCGGCATCATGGCTGCGGAGAAAGTCCAGCAGGCGCTCGGCTTGCGAACCACGTGCTCCGAGATGGACGTCGGAGATAAACAAAGTGCGAAAGCGTCGTTCCGGACACTCGTCACTCATAGCGTCACTTCCCATGCGCGAGCAGCTACCTGAGTCCCATGACAGGGTGATGACGATTCATGCCGCTGATGGAACCGCCCGTTCGAAGCAAACCAGCGTATCGGTGCCGAACAGCGACCTTGCACCGCTCGACCCGGATCGGATGTCCTCGGTCGCCGCCAGTCAGCCGACACGAATCAGGCGTCCGCCCGTGCCCTGGCGAATAGCAGTGCTGTGCGACAGCCCAACGACATCGCCGCGCGACGGCGCCGCCGAACCGAGGCGCGGGTCAAGGCACGCGGCAGCGTCGGAAACGGGCGCACCGTGGTGCGAGATCCACAGCTTAGTAGGATTTGTAAAAATGATGGATCGGCCCATGGCCGTGGCCGACATCGAGCCGGTCGGCTGCGGCGATCGCGCCGCTGACCCAGGCCTTGGCGTTGCGAACTGCGGTTTCCAGGTCATCGCCTTTGGCAAGGCCTGCCGCCACGGCGGAAGACAACGAGCATCCGGTGCCATGGGTGTTTTGGGTCGCGATGCGCGGCGCCGCCAGCGCGATGATGTCGCCGGCGGTGAAAAGATAGTCGACGCTCTCGATGCCCCGGCCGTGGCCGCCCTTGATCAGCACCGCCTGACAACCCATCGCCAGCAGTCGCCTTCCCTGGCTCTCGATGGCGACTTCGTTCAAAGCCAGCGGCTCGTCCAGCAGGGCGGCGGCTTCCGGCAGGTTCGGCGTGATCAGGAAGGCGCGCGGAATCAATTTGGTTCGCAGCGCGGCGACGGCGTCGGTCGCCAGCAGGCGATCGCCCGACGTGGCGACCATCACCGGATCGAGCACGACGTGCCTTGCCGACCACCGGATCAGCCCGGCGACGATGGCCTCAACGACCGCAAGTTGCGCCACCATCCCGATCTTGACGGCCCTGACATCGAGATCGGCGAAGACCGCGTCGATCTGGGCTGCGACGAAATCGGCAGGCACCCGATGAATGCCGCGGACGCCAGTGGTGTTCTGGGCGGTCAGGGCCGTGATCACCGACGCGCCGTAGACCCCGAGCGCGGCAAACGTCTTCAGGTCCGCCTGGATCCCGGCGCCGCCCGACGAATCCGAGCCGGCGATGGTGAGCGCGATGGGTATCGTCATCGCACCGCTCGCGGCAAGTTCAGCGATCCGGTCCGCGTCATGTCCTGTCCTAGCTCGGCCAGCCGCTGCCGGCAAGTTCTTGCCATGGCTGCTGGCATCCGGCTCTGTTATACCCTGACGCGTTTTCCTGCCGCGAAGCGGTGTCCGCTTCGCCCGAAAACGCTATATTGCATCAGATGCGACGCCTTTCGGAGACGACAGCGATGGTTCCCTTCTTCGTCCAGTTCAAATGCAAACTCGGCCAGTCCTATGCCGTCGCCAACGCGCTCGCCGAGGCCGAGATCGCCTCGGAAATCTATTCCACCGCGGGCGATTACGACCTGCTGGTCAAGTTCTATGTCGACAACGACACCGACATCGGCCATTTCGTCAATGAAAGGGTCCAGGTCATTCCCGGCATCCAGGACACCCATACCATCATCACCTTCAAGGCGTTCGGCACCGGCTAGGCGTCGGCCCCGAACGCATGCCGCTGGGGCACGGCCGCTCGCAGGCACTCGGGCCGAGACAAGGGCGCCTGCATCGACCCAGGGACAGGATGCCGGAGATTGGCAGCCGGGAGACCCTGGTTAGGCAAAGGTGAAATTGCAGCGGACAGGAGTTTACGGATTCACGGCCTGGTGAAATCGCAGGTCGTCGGGGTATGCCGCCACTACATCCTCCCCCGCGGGTCGGTCATCCCGGTTCTCGCTCATGATCGCCACGTATTTAAGCTTCTCGTCCGCGGTCAGCGGACGGCCGCTTGCGCCGGCAAGATTGGCGCCGATCTGAAGCGGATTATTGTGGTATAGCAACAAGACTTCTTCTTCCGTCAACGCCTCGGTCCGAGCGCGCATGTTACCGATCAGGGCATCCGCCTCATACTCGGCCTTGTCGAAAACTTCTGACAAGCACCTTCTGACCAGGTTCCAGTATTCCGCTATCTGATCGGTCTTCAGCTGCCTTGGGCCTGTCGCGACGGTGGCCGCGAGATCATCAATCGGCTCGTCTGAAACCATCAGAGCACCTTTGCACAAGTGTTGCTGAACAGCCATCCTAGAACAAAGTTCGAGTCAGGTCACGCTCATTCGCCCTTCGAAAAAGCGACGGTTGCGGCAGACCTGCGACCGCACGACGCGTGTGAAAGCTCATCTGATCGCAGTCACCGATCGTGAGTGTCTGCGGCCAGAGAGTTACCGGACCGAACACCACGTCGTAGGGTATCTGGTTCGGCGGCAGGCGCTGATGCGGCGCAAATCCATGCCGACAATCAGTCACGAGGTCCCAAAAGTCGCGCGTTGCCCTGACAAAACCCAATGTCTGCAGACCGGCCAGCCAGTCGCGATCGAGTTCGAACCGCAAAATAACCGCGAACAAGCCAGGCGCGGGCAGGCTCGTGACCCGCGTGTTGGCCCATTGTTGGGCCTGATGAAGCCGCGTGGTTACGTAAAAGCCCTGACCGAAATCGGTATTTGGACGGCAGAGGGCAAGATTGACAAAAAATGGAAGAATGGCACCGGTAACAGCAGTAGCCCCAGCAACCGAGCCGCTGTCCGTTCCGTGATAGACGAAAAGCTTCTTGTTCAGCCATTGCGGCAATGCAGCGCCCCCTGCGTGGCTACCATCGACAATGACGTCACACGAATTGTGTTTGCCGACGCGCACATCAAGCGTCGACGCGATTTCTGCCGGCAATGCGTGGCGGCCTCAGAATAAGCAATAACTGGAGGTTGTCGAATCCAATCGCGGATACCTGATGAGAAAGCAGGCGGTGGCCGCCGTCATCCGAAAGAACTCAGGCGGCACGCAGGCTTCGGCAGCCAGCCCGCGAGGGTCTCGCGGATGAACAGCGTTCAACGGCTGACAGCCACGATCGGATCACGATTTGGCGGTGCCTTTCGCCGCTTTCTTCGGCCGCGGCGGTCCCTCCACCGGCGGCAGCGATTTGAGATATTCCGCGATCGCTGCGCGATCTTCAGGGCTCAGTTGCGAAGTGTTCCTGATTACACGCGCCATTGAACCGCCGACGCTGTCGCCGTCGGGCGTTTGGCCGGTTTCGAGGAAATAGGCGATATCGTTGGCGCTCCATTCGCCTATTCCCCTCGGCGTGATGTTCGGCACCCAGCCCTCTCCTTCCGGATCAGGTCCCCCTGCGAAGCGCTGCGCGGCGATGATGCCGCCAAGAAAATTTCGCGGACTGTGACACTCCGCGCAATGGCCGAGGCTGTTGACAAGATAGGCGCCGCGATTCCACCGATCGGAGCGCGCGGCGTCCGGCATGAACGGCCGACCGTCCATAAACAGCCGTTTCCAGATTCCGATATTGCGCCGGATATCGAAGGGAAACCGCACGTCGTGATCGCGCACCTTGCCGGGCACCGGCGGAAGCGTCTTCAGATAGGCGAACAGGTCGCGGATATCTTCGATCTTCGCATGCGCGTAGGAGGTGTAGGGAAACGCCGGAAAGTAATGCGTGCCGGCCGGAGAGATCCCCCGCGTCACCGCATTGACGAATTGCGCTTCGGTCCATCGCCCGATGCCGTCGACCGGATCAGGCGAGATGTTCGGAACATAAAACGTCCCGAACGGCGACGGTATCGCCAGGCCGCCGCCGAGCCTCAGGCGATCGGGTTGGCCGGGCACGGCATGGCAGGAGGCGCATCCTGCGGCATTGAACGTCGTCAATCCGTTGGCAAGGTTCGGTGTGTGGGGCGCGTCAGCAACAGCTGAGGCAAGCGGCGCCGCCGTCAGCCACCAGTAGACGCCAAACGCGGCGACCCCGGCCAGCGCGGCAGCAAGGAAAAATCGTCGCGGCATTCACCGACCCGTCATGATGCGCGTGACTTTACGGCTGGCGCGGCCGCAACTCCAGCCATACACTGCCGGAAAATTTGCCGTGGCCTGGACCCGCCGCGGGAATAAACCCGAAATCTCGTTGTTTCGAGACCGACACCATCAGTTGACGTCGACAGGGAGCGAAAAATGAAAACCACGACCATGCTTGCCACGCTTGCGCTGGGTGCGACCGTTGCCTTCGCCGGACCCGCCTTCGCTGAAAAGCTGAAAGCAACCCTCGACGGCAAATCCGAAACGCCCCCCAACACCAGCGCCGGAATCGGTACCGCCGACATCGACTACGATGCCGCCACCAAGAAGCTGAGCTGGAAGCTGACCTATTCGGGGCTTACCGGGCCGGCCACTGCCGCGCATTTCCATGGGCCTGCCGAACCCGGCAAGACCGCCGGCGTCGCCGTCGCCATCCCGAATCCCTCCTCGAGCCCGGTCGAAGGCAGCGCCACGCTGACCGACGCCCAGGCTGCCGACCTTGAGGCAGGCAAATACTACGTCAACATTCATACCGCAGCCAATCCGGGCGGCGAAATCCGCGGCCAGGTCACGAAATAAATCTGGCTCGCCGGCCGACATTGAAAAGGGGCGTAGCGTCGCTCGCCCGCCCCTTTTCATGCGGCCGATCGGCCGCCAATGCAGGCCGGCGGCCGCCGACCTGCCCCGTTATGCTCTGTTCACCGGTCTGCCGTGGCAGATCGGTGAACGGCAACCCTAGCCATTCTTGACGCGGTAGGTCTCGTGGCAGCCGCCGCATTGCTTGCCGATCAAGGGCAGCGTCGCCTTCAGGGTGTCGAGATCCTTGATCTGGGTTTTGGCTTCGGTCACGACCTTGGCGAAGCTCGCGATGTGCGCGTCGAAGCCAGCCTTGTCCTCCCAGATTTTTGGCGAGGCGCTGTAATCGCCATCGGCCTTGAGGCCCTTGATGCTTTCTGGAAACAACGTCGGGAGCTTTTTGGCGGTGTCATCCAGCTGCGCCAGCGCCGCGTCGACCGCGGCCTGATCGTATGGCTTTTCGCCCTTGACCATCGCGGCCATGATGCCCGCGTTCTTGCCGTTGCCCTTCATCACGGTCTGGGCCTGCTTGACCAGATCCTGCTGCGCCGCCACCGCTCCAACACCCAGCAACAACGTCCCCACTATCACGACAGTTCGTATCATCGGTCTGTTCCCCTGGTTTTCGATTCCACGATCACTTGAATATTACGGCTACGCTCATGCAACACCGCCGGCAGCATTTCATTCCGCTCCCCGGATCACAGGCTATGCCGGCGCTGGTGCTCGCGGATCGCAATCCAGACCCGCTCGGGTGTCGCCGGCATGTCGATGTGATCGATCTTGTATTCGCGCCATAGCCCGTCGATCACGGCATTGACGACCGCCGGGCAGGAACCGATCGCGCCGGCCTCGCCCGCGCCCTTGACGCCCAGCGGGTTGGTCCTGCAGGGTACGTTATGGGTCTCGAACACGAATAGCGGACCATCGGCCGCGCGCGGCAGCGCATAGTCCATGAAGGTGCCGGTGACGAGCTGGCCGTCCCTTGGGTCGTAGACTGCCTGCTCCATCAAGGCCTGGCCGATACCCTGCATCGCGCCGCCATGTACCTGGCCGGCCAGCAGCAGCGGATTCAGCGTCACCCCGAAATCGTCGACGATGACGTAATTGACGATCCGGATGACGCCGGTGGCGGGATCGATCTCGATTTCGGCAAGATGGGTGCCGTTGGGGAAAGTGCCGTCGGCGCTGGCGAAGGTCGCGCTGGCGCTCAGCTTCGACGGATCGACACCCGGCCGTTTGGCAAGCTCGGCAAAGCTGACCGAGCGGTCGGTGCCGGCGACCCGCACGGTCCCCGCATCGATCTCCAGGTCGCCGGTACTGGTTTCCAGCATCTCGGCGGCGATTTCCCGCAGATTAGCACCCAGTAAGCGGGTGGCGCGCTCCACGCTGACGCCACCGGTCGGAATAGACGCCGACCCCCCGGTGCCGAGGCCGGTGGCGACCTGGTCGGTGTCGCCCTGGAAGATATGGACGCGCTCGGGCGCAAGCCCGAACTGCTCGGCGACCAGTTGCGCATACGCGGTCTGGTGGCCCTGCCCGCTCGACTGGGTGCCTATCAGGATCGAAACGTCGCCATTGGGATCGAGCCGGACCTCGGCGGTCTCCTCGCCCATGGTGCCGCACACCTCCACATAGGTCGCAAGCCCGATGCCGCGCACCAGGCCCTGTTTCCTGGCGGCCTTGGCGCGCCTGGGAAAATCCTTCCAGGTCGCGATTTCCATCGCCCGCTTCATATGCGCGGTGAAGTCGCCAGAATCGTAGATCTTGCCGGTGGCGGTCTTGTAGGGCATCGCCCGCGGCGCAATGAAGTTCCTGCGCCGGATCACATCCGGCGCCATTCCGAGCTTGCGCGCAGCCGCATCGACCAGCCGCTCGACCACATAGGCGGCCTCGGGGCGTCCGGCGCCGCGATAGGCATCGACCGGCACGGTATTGGTGAACACGGTGCGGACACGGCAGTGAAACGCCTGGATATCGTAGAGGCCAGGCAGCATGCCGGCGCCGCCATGCGGAATATAGGGCCCGAAGGTCGACAGGTAGGCGCCCATGTCGCCCATCAGATCGACATCCATGGCCAGGAACTTGCCGTCCTCGGCGAGCGCCATCCGCGCCGTGGTGACGTTGTCGCGGCCCTGGGCATCGCCGATGAAGTGATCGGCGCGGTCGGCGGTCCACTTCACCGTCTTGCGCAGCCTGCGTGCGGCCACCGCGGCCAGCGCGTATTCGCGGTAGGGAAACAGCTTGGTGCCGAACCCGCCGCCGACATCCGGGCAGATCACCCGCATCTTTTCGACCGGGATCTTGAGGATATTCTGGCAAAGGATATCGCGCAGCCGATGGCTGCCCTGGCTGCCGATGGTCAGCGTCAGATGATCGCGCCTGGCGTCGTATTCGCAGACAACCGCGCGGGTTTCCATGAAGTTGGTGACGACGCGCGGATTGACGATCGATATCTCGGCCACCGCATGGGCTTTTGCGAACGCCGCCTCGGTGGCCTTCCTGTCGCCGAGCGGGACGTCGAACAGCACATTGCCGGCATGCTCGGGCCAGACCTGCGGCGCTCCCTTCTTCACGGCATTGGCGACGCCGATCACCGCAGGCAGCGGTGTCCACTCCACCTCGATAGCCTCCATCGCATCGCGGGCCTGATCGATGGTCTCTGCCACCACGAAGGCCACGGCATCGCCGACATGACGCACCACGCCACGGGCGAGGATCGCATAAGGCGGCGCGGTAAACGGGTCGGTTTCCAGGTTGAACAGGCAGGGAAGGCCGCCGAGATCCCTGACGTCGTCGGCCGTCAGGATGGTGCCGACCCCCGGCAGACCGCGGGCACGCGCGGCATTAATGGTGAAATTCGCATGCGCATGGGGCGAGCGCAGCACCAGCGCGTGCATCGCCGCCACGGGCGCGTGGTCATCGGTGTAGCGGCCCCTGCCGCGAATCAGCGCGTCGTCTTCCTTGCGGAGCACGCTTTGACCGACGCCAAATTTGAGGGGAGCCATCCTATCTCCGCTGCCAGGTGGGTTTACCGGGCATATTGCAGCGGAATGCGGTACAGCGCAAACGGCTTTAGCTGCGAACCAGCGACCGCAGCCAGTTCCTGCCGAACAGCAAGAGGATCGATCCGGCATAGACCACGGCGCCGACCACGATCAGCAGCAAAAGTGCCGCTTCGTCACGCAGCGTGCCCCATTGTGCAAAATGCATCGCGGCAAAACGCGCCGCAGACCATAGCGCGGCTGCGAGCACGACGCCGGTGGCGAGAAACTTGCCCAGCGACAATACAAACCCGCGATCGAGCACCAGATATCCCGCCCGCACCGCAAAGCCGAGCACCAGCAACAGATTGATCCAGGCGCCGACCGCCGTCGCCAGCGCGAGTCCGACCTGGGCCAGGGTTCCCATCAGCAACAGCTTCAGCAGGACGTTGACGGCAAGTCCGGTCAGCGACGCCTTGACCGGCGTCGCGGTGTCCTTGCGGGCGTAGAATGCCGACACCGCGCTGCGGATCGTCACGATCGGAATCAGGCCGACCGCATAGGCGGCGAGCGTCGCGCCGGCGGCTGCGGCATCGGCCGCCGTGTAGGCGCCGCGCGTGAACACGGCGCGGGTGATGAAGTCAGGCACGGTGAGAAAAGCGGCGACGAACGGCACGGTCGACAACAGCGTAAACTCGAACGCGCGGCGCTGCGACGCCGCCGCGCCGGCGTCGTCCCCGGCTGTGATACGCCGGGACATTTCCGGCAGCAGAACGGTGCCGATCGCGATGCCGATGACGCCGATCGGCAGCTGATAGAGCCGCTCGGCGTAATACAGCGCCGACAGCGCGCCGGCGGGCAGAAAGGTGGCGATGATGGTGTCGGCGAACATGGCCACCTGGGTGCCCATCGAGCCCAGCGTCGCCGGACCGATGGCGCGGAAGAACGCGCGGACGTCGTCATCGAGCCGCAAAGCTGCAAAGCGCGGCAGACCGCCATGACGGCCGAGGTCGCCGGCGAGCAGGAAATATTGCAGGAAGCCGGAAATCAGCACGCCCCAGGCGGCGGCGTGACCGGCGGTCGGGAAGAACGCGGCCAGCGCCAAGGTCGCCATCATCGAAATATTGAGAAAGATCGAGGCCGCCGCAGCGCTGGCGAAGCGGTGCATCACGTTGAGCATGCCGCCATAGAGCGTCACCAGCGTGATCAGCAACAGATAGGGGAAGGTGATGCGCGTCAGCTCGATCGCGAGCCGGCGCTGCTCGGGCTCGTCGGTAAAGCCCGGGGCAAGCAGGCTGATCGCCTGCGGCATGAACAGCAGGGCCACCACCAGCAGCACGGCCTGCGAAATGAACAAAAGCGTGAATATGCGGTTGGCGAACAGCCGCGCCGAGGTTTCGCCACCCTTGCTGTGGACATGGGCGTAAGCCGGGATAAAGGCGGTGTTGAAGGCGCCCTCGGCGAAAATCGCCCGAAAATTGTTCGGCAGCCGCCACGCCACGAAGAAGGCGTCGGCGACCGGTCCGCCGCCGAGGATCGCGGCGACCATGATGTCGCGCGCCAGACCGGTCAGCCGCGAAAGCAGCGTATAGCCGCCGACGGTGAAAATACGACCAAGCATCAGCCGCTTCTACAGCATGCGGCGGCGCTTCAAAACGGCCAAATCATGATGATTGCCGCTTGGCCACGCTTTTGTCGATCATGCTCCGAGCGCATCGCGCACGGCCATGATGACCCGCTCCTGGGTCGGCTCGTCGAGATAGGCATGCATCGGCAGGCTGATGACGTCGCCGGACAGCTTCTCGCATGCCGGCAGGCCGCCGTCAGCGACCGGGAAATCCCGATAGGCGGTCTGCTGGTGCATCGATTTCGGATAATAGATCGCGGTCGGAACGCCCTGTGCTTTAAGCGTCGCGGCGAAGCCGTCGCGATCGGTGCCATCGGGAAGCCGTATGGTATATTGCGCCCAGACCGAGACACAGCCATCGGCGACGTGCGGAACGGTCACCGCGTTGCCGAGACCGCGCGCATAACGCTCCGCGACCCTGTTGCGCGCGGCGATCTCGTCCTCGAAGATTTTCAGTTTTTCGATCAGCACGGCTGCCTGCAGGGTGTCGAGCCGCCCGGTGAGCCCGAGGCGAACATTGTCATATTTGTCCGAACCCTGGCCGTGAACGCGAACGCTGCGAAGGGTTGCCGCCAGTTCGGCATCGTCGGTGAAGATGGCGCCACCGTCGCCAAAACAGCCGAGCGGCTTGGCGGGGAAAAAGCTGGTCGCGGTGACCAGGCCTAAGGTGCCGAGGCGGCGGCCCTTGTAGCTTGCGCCGAACGCCTGCGCAGCGTCGTCGAGCACGAACAGGCCCGCTTCTTCCGCGACTGCTCCGACAGCGTCATGGTCGGCGCTCTGTCCGAACAGATCGACCGGAATCACCGCCCGCGGCTTAAGGCCAAGCTTCCTCGCTGTTGCAATGCCGCGCTTCAGCGAGGCGACATCGATGTTGAACGTCGCTTCGTCGACGTCGACGAATACCGGTGTCGCACCGGTCAGCGCCACCGCCTCGCCGGTCGCGCAAAACGTGAACGACGGGCAGAGCACCGCGTCGCCGCGGCCGACGCCCTTGGCCATCAGCACCATCAGCAGCGCGTCGGTGCCGCTCGCACAGCTCACGACATGCTTCGCCCCGCTGAAGGCGGCAAGATCAGCCTCGAGCTGCGTGACTTCGGGGCCATTGATGAACTGGCAATGGCCGAGCACGCGGGAAACCGCCTGATCGACGGCGGTGCCGAGCCGGCGGCGTTGCGCGCCGATATCGATGAAGGGCACGGGTTCTGCAAGCATATGCTGGTTCATGGCGCCTTGTCGGGATGAGTACGGAGCGTCAGCCGGCCACGCGGCGCGGGCCTTTGCGGGCGGCGGCGGTGGCGGCGGGTTTGGCCGGCGCTTCCAGGCAGCGGATCGCGATTTCCAGGCTGGCCACGCCCTCCTCGCCGGTGACGGCCGAAACGCCGCCGGCGCGGACCGCGGCAAGGAAGGAAATCAATTCGGCGCGCAATGGCTCGTCATGGCCGACCGGCAGATGGCGCATCGAATAGCTGCCGTCCGGCTTGAAGCCGAAGCACTCGGTGACCTGACGGGTGAGAAGATCGCCCATCACGTACTTGCCGCGGGTGGCGACGGTGACGTTGCGCGCCTTGAACGGCGTCAGCCAGTTGGTGTTGATGTGCGCAAGCACGCCGGAAGCGGTGCGGAACTGCAGCAGCGCGATATCCTCGCGCTCGGCGACGGCGCTGGAGAGCTGCGGCTGCACCTCGACAATATCCGACTCGGTGAACCAGCGGATCAGATCGATATCGTGCACGGCAAGGTCGATGACCACCCCGACATTGGACATCCGCGGCGGAAACGGACCGACCCGGGTAATCGCAATCGAAAGGATGTCTTCACCGGTGATCGCCTGTTTGATGGCGGCAACCGCCGGATTGAAGCGCTCGACATGGCCCACCATCAACGTCACCCCGGCGCGGCGCGCGGCGTCGACAATCTCCCGGCCCTCCTCCACCGAGGAAGCGATCGGCTTTTCGACCAGGATGTGAATGTCGCGCGCGATGCAGGCAAGCGCGACCTCGTGGTGGAGATGGGTCGGCGCGGCGATGGTCACGGCGTCGACGCCTTCGGCCACCAGTTCCTCCAGGGTTGCGAAGGTGCGGCAGCCCGTCAGTTCGGTGGCACGCGCCCGATGCGCCGGCAGGGGATCGACGACCCCGACCAGCGTCGTGTCCGGCAGTCCGGCCAGCACGCGGGCATGATTGCTGCCCATCACCCCGGCGCCAATGACGCCGACGCGCAACGAACGTTTCGCCTCGGCTTTCGCGCCCGATGCGGCCCCCTTGGAAATCATGTCATCAGCCTCGGTAACCTTACGGCGGGAGTATCACCGTGCTCTCCTAGCACGTCGCCACACATGTGGCGAATGCCCACAAAACCCTCGCGGACACGTTTTGAGTCAGAAAATTACACCATTTCGGGGCCCCGCCCACCGCCGAACCCGGCGCCAGCAGCCCGGTTCGAAGCCGAACAGTCATCCCCGGGCGGTCAGGAGCGCTGGTAGTCGTCCTCGATCCGGATGATGTCGTCCTCGCCGAGATAGCTGCCGGTCTGGACCTCGATCAGCTCCAGCAGAATCTTGCCGGGATTCTCCAGCCGGTGGACGGCGCCGATCGGGATGTAGATCGATTCGTTCTCATGCACGATCTTGACCAGTTCATTGACCGTCACCTGCGCCGCCCCGCGCACCACGATCCAGTGCTCGGATCGATGATGATGCTTTTGCAGCGAGAGACGGCCTCCGGGCTTGACCACGATACGCTTGACCTGATGGCGATCGCCATTGTCGACCGACTGGTAGGATCCCCACGGGCGATGCACCTTGAGATGGTCCTCGGTCACTTGAGGTGCCACGGTCTTGAGCCTGGCGACCAGCCGCTTCAGGCCGTTGGCATCCTTCTGGCGGGACACCAGCACGGCGTCCTGGGTTGCCACCACGACCAGATCGTCGACCCCTTCCAGCGCCACCAGCGCCTTGTCGGTCGAAACGTTGCAGTTGCGGGAATCCTCGAAAACGGCGGCACCGGCGGCGGCGTTGCCCTGCGCATCCTTTTCCGAAAGTTCCCATACCGCATGCCAGGAGCCGACATCGGACCAGCCGCAATCAACCGGCACCACCGCCGCGCGCGAGGTCTTTTCCATCACCGCATAGTCGATCGAAATCGCCTTGGCTTTCGCAAACGATTCGGGATCAAGTTTGACAAAACCCAGATCGCGTCCTGCCCTGCCCACGGCATCGCCGACAGCTTGCACACTGGCGGCGTCAAGCTTGCGATATTCATCGAGCAGGACGCTCGCCCGGAACATGAAGTTGCCGCTGTTCCAGAAATAGCCTGCCTCGATGTAGCCGGCGGCCGTCGCCGGATCCGGCTTTTCCACGAACTTCGCCACCGAACGGACCGCCCCCGAAATGACCTCACCAGGGCAGATATAGCCGTACTCGGTGGCCGCACGCTCCGGAGTTACGCCAAAAGTCACGATGCGTCCGGCTTCCGCCGCGACCAGCCCCTGCCGGCAGGCGGCGACAAAGGCCGCGGTATCGCGGACCACGTGGTCGGCGGCCAGCGCCAGAACGATCGCCTCGCTGTCGCGCAGCTGGGCGAATACCGCGCCGGCGGCAATGGCCGGACCGGAATCCCGCCGCATCGGCTCCAAAAGGACATCGGCCTCGCGCCCGATCTGGGCGAGTTGCTCGAGCACCATGAAGCGGTACGCCGTATTGGTGATGACGATCGGACGCGCGAACAGCGCCGCATCCGACACCCGCAGAATCGTATCCTGGAAGGTTGAACGCGCCCCGAACAAAGCCAGAAATTGTTTCGGATGAACTTCGCGCGAGGCCGGCCACAGTCGCGTTCCGGCGCCGCCGCACATGATCAACGGGATAATACTTCTGCTCATCGCGCCCTGCCCCTAAAGCCCGTGGTAGTCTCGATACCATTTCGCAAACCGTGCGATCCCGTCCTCGATTGTCGTCGCGGGCCGAAATCCGATATCGCGCGCCAGATCCTCGACGTCGGCATAGGTTGCCGGCACGTCGCCTGGCTGCATCGGCAGCATCTCCTTGATGGCGGTACGTCCGAACTCCCGCTCGAGCAGCGAGACGACATGCATCAGCTGCTCGGGACTGTTGTTGCCGATGTTGTAGATCTTCCATGGCGCGGCGCTGGTCGCAGGGTCGGGCCTGTCGCCGGACCATTGCGGATTGCCCTGCGGCGGATGGTCCATCAGCCGCACAAGCGCTTCGCTGACGTCGTCGATGTAGGTGAAATCGCGGCGCATATTACCTTGATTGAACAGCTTTATCGGCTTTCCCTCAAGGATGGCCTTGGCGAAAATGAACATCGCCATGTCAGGACGGCCCCACGGGCCATAGACCGTGAAAAACCGCAGGCCGGTGGCGGGAATATGGTAGAGATGGCTGTAGGCGTGCGCCATCAGCTCATTGGCCTTCTTCGACGCCGCATACAGACTGACGGGATGATCGACATTGTCCTGTACCGAAAACGGCAACTTGGTGTTGGCGCCATAGACCGAGGACGACGACGCAAACAAAAGGTGCTTGCAAGCATTGTGCCGGCACCCTTCCAGCACGTTGATGAAACCCTCGATATTGGCGTCAATATAGGCGTGGGGGTTCTCAAGCGAATAGCGAACCCCGGCCTGGGCGGCGAGATGAATGACGACCGGAAAGCGGTACTGCGCAAACAACAGCTCAATCGCCGCGCGGTCGGTCAGGTCGAGCCGCACAAAGGCGAAGCGTGAGTTCTTTTCCAGAATATCGAGCCGGGCCTGTTTCAGTTTCGGATCATAGTAGTTGTTGACGATGTCAAGGCCCACGACCTTCCGGCCGGCCGCCAGCAGGCGCTGGGCCACGTGGAAGCCGATGAAGCCCGCGGCTCCGGTCACCAATACCGCCTGATCCGACATCCGCACTCCCCGGGGGTCTAGAGCCGCCACAACTCAATGCCGGCGGGCTGCGAGCTTCGATCGAGCTTCAACTTGACGTCGAGAACGAGGCCGCTGCCGTGGTGCAGCAGCCGCTGAATAAGCGGCCAGCCTGCATCGATATAGCGATCGTGTGCCACCGCCAGAACGACCGCGTCAGCCGGCTGCAGCGCATCGAGATCGGTCAGCGACATCCCGTATTCCTGCACAACCGCCTGGGGACTGGCCAGGGGATCGGCGATCTGGACCGCGATGCCAAAGCTCTCGAGCTCACGCACGATATCGATCACCCGGGAATTGCGGGTGTCGGGAATGTTCTCCTTGAAGGTCATTCCGAGAACCGTGACCATTCCGCCCTGCCCCTTGCGACGCAGCAACCCCCGGATACATTCGCGCGCGATCCGGCGGCCCATCCCGTCATTGATACGACGGCCTGCCAGAATGACTTCCGGATGATAGCCGGCCTGTTCGGCGCGGTAGGTCAGATAATAAGGATCCACCCCGATGCAGTGACCGCCGACCAGACCCGGGTAAAACGGCAGGAAATTCCATTTGGTGCGGGCCGCCGCCAGCACGTCGCCGGTATCGATGCCGAGTTCCCGCAAGATCAGCGACAGTTCATTCATGAACGCAATGTTGAGATCGCGCTGGGTGTTTTCGATCACCTTGGCTGCTTCGGCCACCTTGATGGAAGGCGCCCGGTGAATACCGGCCGTGACAACCGATCCGTAGACATCGGCGATGATTTCAAGCGTCCGTGCATCCTGCGCCGAGACAACCTTGGTGATGGTCTCGAAACGGTGCTCGCTGTCGCCGGGATTGATGCGTTCGGGCGAATAGCCAACCGTAAAATCCACGCCGGGCCGCAGACCCGACGCCGACGCCAGGATCGGGATGCACTCCTCCTCGATCGCCCCGGGATAGACGGTCAATTCGTAGACGACGATATCGCCTTTCTTCAGCGCCCCGCCCACCAGCCGCGAAGCTTCGAACATGGCGCCGAGATCGGGCCTTCGCGCTGCATCGATCGGGGTGGGAACCGTGACGATGAAGAAATCCGAAGCCCGGATTGCCGCCGCCTCGCCGGTAAAGCTCAACGATGCAAGCCTGAGGTCGGAAGTTTCGACCTCGCGGGTGCGGTCGCGGCCCGCCTTCAATTCCTGAATACGGGTCTGATCGATATCGAAGCCGATCACCGGGACGCCGGTGCGCGCGAAAGCGGCCGCCACCGGTAACCCGACATAGCCCAACCCGATAATCGCAATGTTTCGGCGGTGTGACAGCAAATGACAATCCAGACATATCGGGGCGCATTGACGCCACTCCGCCGCCTGTTTAGCCGCGGTACGACGCACCTCGCAAGGGGTGAACGCGAGGGCGAAGCCGGGGTGGTTGCGTTGGCGGCCCTAAAGCCATACCAAGGCGGGGAGTTTGGGCTCAAACCGCTCCTTTTGGCCCACTTTGAAACATCAGCGACTACGGCCTGGAATGCGTCGGTTTCTAATTCTGTCAGCCCGGATACTGGTGTCGGTGGCGCTGCTTTATCTCGCACTCCGCGGCATCAATTTCACGGCAATCGAGTCCCGCCTGAGCCAGATCAGCCTCGGCTGGATTGCGCTTGCGGTACTGATCACCGTGCTCCAGATTTTTGTCGGCGCGCTGCGCTGGCGTGAGATCTCCGGCCGGTGCCAGGCGCCGCTGACCGATCTGCAAGCCTTCCGCTACAACATGATCGGCGCGTTCTTCAATCAGACGCTGCCGTCGTCGATTGGCGGCGACGCCGTGCGACTCTGGCTCGTCAACCGCACCGGGGCGGGCTGGCGCGCGGCGACCTATTCGATATTGACCGATCGCGCCATCGGGCTGATCGCACTGGCTCTCATCATTGTCGGCAGCCTGCCGTGGAGCTACGGCATGATCGCCGACAGCAACGGCCGGGTTGCCCTCGTGGTGGTCGACTTCGCCGCGCTGGCGGGCGGGTTGGGCTTTCTGCTGCTCGGTCATCTGCCGTGGACATGGCTGAAGAACTGGTGGCCGACCAAGCATATCCACGCCTGCTCCGTGATCGCCAACCAGGTGATGTTCGATCGCCGCAGCGGACCCAAGATCGCCGTGCTGTCACTCTCGATTCATGTGCTGGCTGTCGTGATCGCCTGGTGCGCGGTCCGCTCGATCGCGGCACCGGCCGATTTCGAGCAGGTTTTCATGCTGATCCCTCCGATCATGCTGATCACCATGATGCCGATTTCGATCGCCGGCTGGGGCGTGCGCGAAGCCACCATGATGATCGCGTTCGGCTATGCCGGACTGGCGCCAACCGACGGAACGGTGGTGTCGATTCTGTTTGGCGCGGTGTCATTCGCCGTGGGCGCCGCCGGCGGCCTGGTCTGGATCTTCAGCGCGGAGAAGACGAACGCCGCGACCGACGTGGGCAACATCGTCGCGGACGGATGAACTGGCCGGAGGACACCGACACGACGCCTGGCGCGATGGGGGCCGGCTGTCTATGCGTCAACCGGCTTTGAGAGCAGCGTCAGACAATCAAGATCATCGATACCCCAACCGTCGCTGGTTCCGCTCAGGCGCTGGAATTTCACCTTCAGGCCGGCTGCCTCGGCGTATTCCCGCATCAGGTCGGCGGTCATGTCGCTCCGGTTGCCATGATTTTTCGTCCAGCTGCTGTCCGGGGCGACCATTCCATAATTGGAGTGGTGCAGAAAAGCGCTGCCGCCGGGTTTGAGCACCCTGCAGAACTCCTGGACATAATCCCGCACGACCAGTTTGTCGAAATGGACCATGGAATCCCAGGAGTAGCCGAATGAAATCGAACCGCTCTGAACCGGCAGGGCATTTCCGGACGTGACATGATAGCGGAAAGTGCAGCCGCCCTGCTCCAGGCCAAATCGCTCTTCGCAGGCGTCGATGCAGCTCTGGTTGACGTCGACCAGATCGATCGATTTCGCAAATCGGCGCAGATATTCGGTGTTTCTCCCATGGCCGCAGGCAAGCTCCAGCGTCGCGGAAAAATCCTCGTCCTTGATGATCGGCCAGATCGTCCGCTCCCACTGGAGGGCCATGAACTCCTCGGCGTGAGCGAAATAAAGCCCGGCTCGATGGGCATGCGCGCATTGTGCCACGGTTACCCAGCGAATGATTTCGTCGATGGCCTCCGCGATGGCAGCAGGCGTCGGATCGGCGGCGAGGGCCTGCAGTTTCGGTCCCGCCCCCTTTTCGATGTCCTTCTGAAAGAACGCGATCACCCCGGAATCCGACACCAGGTCATGGTGTTCCATCAATGTCTGAGTCCGCGGCGGCAGCGCGCGCATTTTTTTTCTCGCCAGCGCTATCCAAGCCCTCGGGTCGCGCGGCGCCGATTTGATCGAGGGCGCCTGCATCCGCCGACGGAACTGGCTGATGATCCGCCTCGGAAGGACTCGCAGCCTTGCTTCCAAAACGCCCATCTCACGACCCATGTTCTTCTCCCTCAAAATCCCGACGCGACCGGATCGCAAGCTTCGAGAACCCGCAATGATCACTACGGCAGTTGCAACCGCACCGCGGCACGAGCGTATCGGAAAAGCCATCACTGCGATAGCATTCGCCAGCCATTCCCGGCGTCTGGCGGATCGCATATTCGATGTGAACCGGCCTTCGACTAGCTGCGGGACCCGGCGGTCCCGCACCACTCGTCATGCCAGGCCTGGGCCATCAACACGTTCCAGAGCCAATAGCCGTGATTGCGGCGGCCGCCGATATGCTCGGCCAGCCGGCGTTCGACCCGCCCGGCGTCGAACAGCCCTTGCCGCCGCAACCTGTCCGGTGACAGGAGATCGCGGGCCCAGCATTGCAGCGGCCCGCGCAGCCAGTCGTCGAGCGGGATGCTGAAGCCGGTCTTGGGTCGGTCGATCAGGGCGGCCGGAACATGCCGATGGAGCACCTGCCGCACCAGCCATTTGCCGCGCCCGTCACGCACCTTCATGGCCGGCGGAATCCTGGCGGCGAACTCCACGACGTCGCGGTCGAGAAACGGCACCCGTGTTTCGAGACCGACCGCCATCGCCGCCCGGTCGACCTTCTGCAGAATGTCATCGGACAGATAGCTCAGCGAGTCAGCAAGCGTCATGCGGTCGAGCGGATCGAGCGCGGCGGACAGCTTTTTCATTTCGCCGGTCGACCAGCTGTCGACTTCCTCGCCTTGCAGGACCGTCTGCAAAGGGTCGCTGTCGATCGAACACAGCAACTGGTACATGTGATCGAACGACCGCGCGCCGATGATGCCGGCAAGTTTCGCCACCTGGTCCCCGGCGCGTCGGATATGCAGCCGGGAAGGCAGCAAAGGCTGCGCCAGCCGCGCCAGGCTGCCGACCGGTTCCGGCGCGATGGCATTCAGCAGCGCCCCCAGCACCCGGCGGAACCGCCGTGGCATCCTGCCGAACCGGGCGTTCAATTGCCCGCCCCAGACATGCCTGTTATAGCCGCCGAACAGCTCGTCGCCGCCATCGCCTGATAGCGCCACGGTGACATGCTCCCGCGCCAGCGCGGCTACCAGATGGGTCGGGATCTCCGAGGAGTCGGCAAACGGCTCGTCATACATCCGGGCCAGCCCGGGTATCACGGCCATTGCCGCCCTCGGCTCGACGTAAAGCTCGGTGTGCGAGGTGCCGAGGTGGGCCGCGACCTTGCGCGCATCGCCGGCCTCATCGTATGCCGCGTCGGAAAAACCGATCGTAAAGGTCCGCACCGGCCGGCTGGCCTGCGCCTGCATCAAAGCCACGACGGTCGAGGAATCGATTCCACCCGACAGGAACGCCCCGAGCGGAACATCCGACAGGCTCTGGCGGCCGACGGCGATCGTCAGCAGCCGCTGCAATTCGTCCGCCGCCTCCCTCTCGTCGCCGATCCGCTGGTCTTGCGCGGCGATCACCTGGTCCGTGAGCGACCAATAGGCAGCCGGTTCCGGCAGGGTGCCGGACGCCGCGTCGGCGGCAAAAACCACCAGGGATGCCGAGGGGAGTTTTCTGATGCCCTGCCAGATGCTGGCGGGCGCGGGGACGTAGCAATACCGCATGAACGCCGTCAGCGCGGCGCGGTCGAGTGTTGCCGACCAATCCGGATGGGCAACCAGCGCCTTCAGTTCCGAGCCGAATACCAGGTCGCGGCCGCACCAGCCGTAGAACAGCGGCTTTTCGCCGAACCGGTCGCGACAGAGCGTCAGCGTTCGGTCTTGCTCATCCCACAGCGCGAAGGCGAACATGCCGATGAAGCGCCGCAGCGCTGCGGCCACGCCCCATTGCCTGATGGCATATAACAGGGTTTCGGTGTCGGAATGCCCGCGCCAGTTTGGCGACGGCCCGGTCGCTTCCAGCTCGCCGCGAAGCTCGAGATGATTGTAGATCTCGCCGTTGAAGGTGACCGTGAAGCGGCCGCAGTCGCTGCGCATCGGCTGCGCGCCGGCGTCGGAGAGATCGAGAACCGACAGCCGGCGATGGCCGAACGCTACCCCGGACTGCGGGTTGGTCCAGATGCCGCCGGCATCCGGGCCGCGATGCTTCAGCGTATCCGCCATCCGCGTCGCATAGCCCGCGAGCATGCCGGCATCGGCGCCGCCCGGTCGCAACAGCCCCGCGATTCCGCACATCAGCTGACAAGCTTGATTGGAAGTAGCTGCTGCTGCATGTCCTGCCAGTGCTGCCGGGTCGAGGCCGATACCGGCTTGAGGCGGCGTCGTTGCGCCGAACGGTTGAAGCCGAGTCCGATGCTGGCAATATCCACTGCGCTTTTGAGCGCATGCGCGGCAATTCCCTCGATCGGCCCGATGAACTGGCCCGAGCGCCGCGCATATCGCCACAATGCCCCGATGAAGGTTCGACGCCCGGGCAACAGCTTGCGAAGGTCGAGCTGGTTCTGGCGATAGCCGAGAAGCACCGCCTCCAAGGCGCCAAACCTGCTGTTTTGAAACGTTCGCAGCAGCAAATCCTGATCTTCCGCTTTCATAAGCTCCGAGTCATAAGGGTTTTCGCGGAACCAGGCCGCGCGTCCGCACCAGGTCGGGTGCGGAAATGGAAAGCCGTGAAAGGGGCGCGCCGCAATCTCGCGGTTGGTCAGCCCGACCGGCAACTCGCCGACGAGTTCGGCATCGTCGTTAAAAACCACGGCTCCGCAGCCGAGAAGATCGAGCGCCGGATCCTGCCGCAATCGTTCGACCTGACGCGCCAGCCGCTCCGGAAAGCAGATGTCGTCCGCATCCATCCGGGCAATGAACGGACCTCGGCTGAGCGCGGCGGCCTGATTTAGCCGGATCGCGAGCCCGGCGCCGGGAGGCTCTCGGATCAAGCGGATTCGAGTATCGCCGAATCCACTGATGATAGAAGCGGTATTGTCGGAAGAACCGTTGTCGATCACGATCAATTCCCAATCCTGCAGCGTTTGCATCTGGATCGATCGGACAGCGGCGCCGACGGTGGCCGCACCATTGAGCACGGACATGATAACGGACACGAGCGGCGGCCGCGAGACAACACTCATTCGCGGCACGCTGTCATCACTGCATCAATCGGTAGATCACATTATCCGGCGTCCGGCCGACCAACTCGTAGCCCTGAGGATTAAGCAATGCATCTAGTTCAGATTGCGCGTGCGAGGCTTCGACGCAAATCATCTTGGGATGAAATCGCAACAGGTCAATGGACTGCAAGATAGGAAAATCCACGCCCTCTGCATCTATTGAGATGAACTCTACTCCTTCTGGAAAATGCTTCGACAGAATGTCGTTTGCTGGCACAAGCTCAATCTCGACTTCATCCACGACAGCTTGAATTTGATGGGGCTCCCATTTCTTAGAACTCTCGGCGACAAGATCGGCTTGCGATTGCAAAAAGGTATTGAATACACTACTGCTAAACCGCTTCAGCTTGGCTGACCGTCTATTATCAAACGCAACACCAACGTTCAAAACCACGTCACGCGGCCTCTCTCGGCGCAACAATGCGCATTGAGTTGAGTCTGGCTCAATCAAAACGCCACTTGCGCCTAATGTATAAAGAGCGAACGTGTTGCTCAGGTGTCGTGGGTGGTTAGCTCCGATGTCACAATATCGAATTTTACTTATATCTGATAAACCATAAACGACCTGCAACCATGTCAGAACGAAACGATCTTCACCTGCCGCTGAGTATGACTGGTGAGCATCCAAGGGCGGTAACGCGACCATGCGTCGGATGGGCCTGACCAGGGCACCGACGCGCTGTCTAAATGTTTTCATCTTTTTCTCCGGGTAGTAATCGCATCACTCCAGCTGGACATGAACCAGCAAAGCTAACCCACCCCAGGTTATTCAAAATTATCTTCGAAATTTTCAAATCGCGATGGTAGCGAGTTAACTACCACTCAATCTGCAACTCTATCTGCAACGATAACAACGTACGTGAATGCGTCCCGCGGCCCGAATTGCATCGAGCGTAGCCGAAAGCCGGCGGCGTCAAGGTAACTTGCAACCTGTCTGCGCGATGACACTTTCGTCGGCTCTGGGGGATGAAGCTGGATATCGCGGCGCAATACCTTGTTCAAAAGGAAATGGATGCCATGCAATGCTATCACCGACAATCCGTACACCGGTGGCCAAAGCAGCACCAGCTTACCGCCGGGCTTCAATACAGTATTAAACTGCTTGAGAATATCGACAATTTCCTGGGGAGAAAAGTGTTCCATAACACCAAGGTTGTAAACACCGTCAAATCTCTCACTCAACGCCGACAGGTCGAAGACATTCATCATGACCGCGTCAACTCCGGGATGTCGTGATCGATACAGCTCCAGCGCATTTGGAGAAATATCCAGGGCCGTCACTTGGAAGTCAGACACAACTCTCTTGTCGACCTCGCCGCCCCCGCACCCGGCATGAAGCAGTTTTGCACCTACCTCGAACTCATGCGTCATAACAGCCGTGAGCAATGGCTCGATCAAGTAACGTCGATAGAACTGTGCTCCAACATCATAAATTGATCGCTCGGCACGAACGTGCGTGCGTCCGGCCCAATAAGTATCCCAATCGTCACGCAGGGATTCAGAATTAGAGCTCGAGGCGTTCGGCTTTACCATTCCACGATCCTTCGTGTTTCAATCCATTCACGCGCAGCCGATACGACAGCAGGACCAACCGATAAAGACCGCTGAACATATGTTTAAGCTGCATCTTCGATTGTCCATAGGTCCGCGCCGGCAGATCGATGGGAACCTCGACGACGGTTAAGCCGCGCCTGTACATCAATACTAGGCTTTCAAAGAAGAATTCGTAATTCCAACTCTTGAGACCGTCGATCAAATCCTGCGGAATTCGGTTTAGCGCGTAAACTCGAAATCCGCCGCTCGCATCATACGGAAGCGACAACAGCAACTTGGTCAAGAAATGCCCCAAATGGGTAAGGGCCTTCCGAAATGGATTCCATTCCTTCAAACTGTCCACTCGCGCAAAGCGTGTTCCGACAACGAAGTCCGAAGCTTCGGCCGCCTTAAGGAAGCGCGGTATATCTGATGGACGATGTGAAAAATCCGCGTCCAATGTCACAAGTCGCTCATAGCCTCTCTGCTTGGCCAGACGAAGCGCTTGAGTGTGAGCGCTGCCCGCCCCAGGCGCGCACCGCGCTGGACCAAAGATATGCTGGAATGTTCAAGGCTCAAATTTTTGACGATTTCTTCAGTGCCATCAGTCGATCCATCATCGATTATCAGAATATTGGCATCAAGAATTCAGCCTCATGATCTCATGCAGCATGGCCTCGATGTTGCCCGCCTCGTTCAAAGTCGGCAGGAAAACAAGATCTTTCGGTTGCTTCACGTTGTCTGACCCATTTCTGCACGAACAAGAACTCGACACCAATTCTTCAAATCCAATCTTGGGGCGCCAACCGGTGAGGCGCATAAGTTTCGCTGGATTTCCCTGAAGCGCGATTGCCCGTGGCTGGCGAACAATCAGCGCCCGTTCGACATTCACATGGTCGCGAAAGTCCAGGCCGACCGACGAAAAGGCGACACTGCAGAAATCCCTCAAGCTCTTCAGCTCGCCACTCGCAAAGACGAAATCTTGAGGTGTGTCAATAGCCAAGCACATTGACATCGCTTCAACGAAGTCCTCAGCCGCAGACCAGTCCACCTGGCTGTCGAGGGAACCGAGAATTCAATTCAGTCTGCCTACCGCGCTTAATGGCGGCAACAGCCTTGGCAATCTTCTTGGAAACGATCTGGATTGCCGTAGGTGACTTTCATGATTGAACAATATGCCTGCACAGCAAAAGAGCCCATAGTCACGTCGAAAAATCTCGCACAATCCCATTCCAAACAATTTTGTAACGCCATAGGCGCAGGCGGGATGCATTGGCGTCAGCTCATCCTGCGGCGCCCGATCCGGATACCCGAAAACCAGCGCAGATGAGGCATAGAATACGCGCGTTTGCGCAGAATACTTAACGCAAGCTTCGAGAAGGGTTAGAAAACTCTGACAATGCGTCTCGTAGCTCTGTTTCAATAAGCGCGCCAAATCTCCCACGTCTTCATCAGAGGAATGATGGTGCGCGGCAAGAAAATAGATCTCGTTAGGGCAGACGCTCTTCACAAATGCGGCCACCTGTGCCCCGTCAAGCGGATCGAGAGGCTCGATCGCCCCATCGGCTCGCAGCACACCCAACCTCGTCAGCGGAAAAACCTCGTAGCCGCGTTTGCGCAATTGACTTGCTAGTAAGGTTCCATCCTGCCCCCCAGCGCCTACGACGATGGCCTTCGGACGCGCGTCGCTGCGGTTCGTCCCTTCACTCGTACTGCTATTAATCAACGTCTTTTTCTCTTAACCACATTTCAGTCGGGAACAACCTCGAAAGCAGGCAAAGGAAACACGAACTTTCCACCCCGCTCGATAAATGCCCTTTCACGGGCGAGAAAGGCATTACGGAAATGCCACGGCAGCACAAAATAATAGTCTGGTTTTGCCGCGCGCAACTCCTCTTCTGAAATGATAGGAATAAGAGTTGCAGGCGTTCTCGCGCCGTACTTGTCGGCATTGCGATCTGCGATCACCGGCAGAAGACGCGGCGTGATGCCGAAATACTGCAGAAGCGTATTGCCCTTCGTCGAAGCTCCATAGCCATGGACGACTTTTCCGTTCGATGCGCATTGCCCAAGAAAATCCAGCGCCTGCCTTCGCGCGTTCTCCGTGGCATCGCGCAACGACTGCAAAGGCAATGCAGTGAGATATCCCTCAAGACGCTCCTTGCGAAGCAGTAGATCAATGGCCGCCACATTCGCCGAATAGGGCCCCCGATCGTGACATGCCCAGACCTGAAAGCTGCCGCCGTTTACATCGTTAACCCGCACATCGAACGCCCGCAGCCCGTGCCTCCTTAACAAGAGGTTGATTTGATGCATTCCGTAGTATTCAAGGTGCTCATGGCAAATCGTATCGAAAGAACCGCGCTCGACCATCAGCGGCAGATAGCTTTGCTCAAATACCCAGAGCCCGTCAGGCGCAAGGACAGCGGCCACATCGCTCACAAATGCGTTCGGGTCCGGCAGATCGTAGAGCATCGATATACTGGTTATGACTTTCGCCTTCACCTCCCCGGCAAGTTTCCTGAAATTGGCAACCGTGAAGAAGTCTCCGAGCTTCTCTATGCCCGGTTCGTAATAAGCCTCGAACTTCGCGATCGTTGGATCGATGCCGATCCTGCGTACGCCCTTCAGGCCCCGATAGAATGACAGAGACGTCCCGTCATTGCTTCCGATGTCGAGGACAATCTCTTCAGGTTCGAATGTGACGCGCTGCATGACATTCGAGGCAATATGGCGCAGATGGTTGACCATACTCTCATTGATGCCCGACCGATAACCATAGGAATGACGAAAGAGGTCGTCAGCATCAAAATTGTGAGCCAACTGCACCAGCCCGCATCCCGCACATTGCACCAGCGTCAGCGGCGCGGTCGGCGGGTCAGGTTGAGTTTTCGACGGAAACACTCCGCAAGAGGCCAAATCACCCAGGCTGAATACCTCTTTCAATGCTTCGCCGCCGCAAATTCTGCAGTGGCGAATTGAGAAACTTCGCATAAGCTGTATTCTTTCGATGGACGATAAATCACAATTTGATAGCGAACTCACAGCAACAGCGCCAACTCACACCGCATCGGCGGCGAACATCGGGCGGAGCTGGGCTTTTTCATATCAGGACCGTCATAAATATGGTAGCGCGTTTTACAGCTTATGTGAGGGCCTAGCCGTAAATCGTCGCTTTCCCATCCTATCGATCGTGCTCCTGCTTCCCGTACTGGGATGGATCAGCCTCGTTCCTCTCCTGCTCTTGTTCCCCATCTATGTTGACGAACTTCAATGGAAGCTCATCAATTCCCGATTGCTGCTCGACAGCGGCAAGTTACTGTACCTTTTCCCGGCATGCTCGAAGAGCGTTTCCCTTGATCCGCCGATCAGCTGGTATCCGCTTCAGTTGATCGATGCATTGATATATTCCGACATGACAAATCCGCAAATTCTCCGCTATTGGGGCATCGCCATTTTCGCGGCGATCGCGCTCTATTGCACCTGGTTCGTGCAACTCCGTATGCGGCTGAGCATCGGATACCCCGCTATCGCTGGCGCCGTACTCGCGCCGCTATCCCTTGGCGTATTACCATTTCTTCTCGTCATAAATCGGCCGGAACAAGGGCTGATCCTGGTAGTAGTTCTGGGCTGCACCATTCCCTCTATTCTAAGCGCTCGAAAACTGACCCCTCTTCAGTCATGGGCGCTAGCGTCACTATTCGCGTTGTTGTCATGGATCCTCGTTGGAACCCACGTAAAAGGGGTTTTTATCCTGCCGGCACTCGTGCTGGCCGCCGTTCTTTCGATTAGACAGTGGGCGCCGATCCTAACCGTGGTAGCCGCCGCAGGATTTGGCGCACTCGAAACAATTAGGCTGTGGAGCATACGTACCGATTGTCCCGAATCGCCTTTTCTGATGCGGGTATTCCACGGGCAGAGCATGTCGCCGGACGACCTGAATGCGGGCCTGACGCCTTTTCTGACAAAGATATGGCAGAACATATGGGGCTTGAAGACTTACTGGCAGAGCGCGGGCTTCCAGCAAGAGTATCAGAGCCAGTGGCTGCCGCCGGCCGACGCACCACAAACCTTTATTGAAACGATCCTTAACGCCGCCATCCCGACTTCGGTAGCCATCGGCGTTTTGATCATAGTGGCTGCATTTGCGTCGGCGCTCGTGGGCGCAATCAGGAATCGCCGTGTTTCGGACAGTGGCGCGTTCGTCGCAATGTCGCTCCTTGCCTGCCTGATCTGCGTCGCCGGCCTTCAAACAGGGAAAAACTTCTACGAATCGTCCTTGACCCTTCCGCTGTTGGGCATCGCGGTAATGCTTGCGTTGACAAGCACCACACTGCCAAGTCTTGCATTGCGGGGGGGGCGTCAGCTTATGATCGTTCTAGCTCTCCTCGCGTTCGCCAACCAACTCACAATTGCATTCCGCTTCTATCCACAGTTCTCCGCGTGGCAGCGCGCTATTCAGACGCGACGGCAAGAGCAAACCACTGTCATTAACCTTATCGCCCGTTGCGGCATCGAGCCTGATGCGAAAACCAGACATTTGCTTGTTGACGACCTCACCTACACGGTGCTCTGGCGAACGCAGGAGCCGTATTTTCTTGCTTTGGTGGACGGCTGGTGGGCCACTGGCGTCGATGAAGCAGACGTGGTTCGCGATCGAAATGTTACAGGTGTCGTAGGCAGTTGCTCACTTGTTTCCAAAAAGATCTGGTCTTCCATCGTGTCCGAGGGAGGATATTGCTGCGCCAAGCGGTCCTAATTCCACAGCTCCGAAATCGGCACTCAAGGCTCGCATGACACGACTGTTTTGAACATTGAGTGGCTGTCACTGCCCCGCAAAGTGAAACCATTGTCACGGTTGAGCAAACCTTCGGTCGCGGAAAAGCAAAAGGTCGAGGTGTTGTGTGGTATTTATCGATTGACTAAACTTTCTGAGCGCCGCGACCAATTCACCAATTTCCTGAAGACGAAATCTTTCCGAATGGGCGTGCCAATTTCCAATATACCCAGCGACAAAGTGTTTCTCCACGAAATCGATAAGTGTATTTTCATGCTCACCCGCTCGTCGCAACAGATACGGACAAAACTCCAGCGATAAGAGATCTGCCGATGATACAACCGTTTCGCCACCCTTCAGCGCACGTGCCTCGCCGCCTTGCGTGTCAATCTTGACAAAAAGTGGACGGCGTATGTTTTCGACATCCACCATTCCATCAAGCTGCCGAGCGGCAACTTTGGTGACCACGCGATGCTGCTCTCCGAACGCCCCCTTCAAATCGACCAATCTGACCCGATGGTCGCCATGATTCCAGTCCGAAATTTCGAACGAAACCTCACAACTGCTATCGAAGATTGCGACATTGAAAAGTTTGACCAACTTAGCCAAGCCGTGCTGCTCGGTGTTAGCTTTTAACAAATTGAAGTTATTGAGGTCCGGCTCGAAGCATACACATTCAACGCCGGACATCGCGACCGGCAATGCCGTCAGACCAATATTTGCTCCTACGTCAATCATGGTGCCGGCGCCGAAACGCTGAAACCAATCGAGCAGGAACTTGATGAGTTCGGGCGAATATGAGCCGGTCAACATATATTCGCTAAGCACACCCAGATCTAAGGGGTCGCCCTGAAACCGACCGTAAGACCCTTCAACCGAGACGGCGCGCACCCGGAGCGCTTTAACTAAGCCCCGGAACATGATCAGCTTGACTGAATTCGGCAGACAACGGATTAACCAATCTGCTGCAGGTTCAATTGCATGCCAGGCACGTTGGAGCAAAAGTCGCAAAGTGGGCCGCATAGTGTGTTTCATCCTTGATCTTAGGCTTGAAAAGTTAGTTTGCGCTGATGGCGCGAGCGGATTTGTATACACGAAATCGTCGACAAATCCGACGATCCGCCGTCGATGCAGCTAGACCAAAATCCAGCCCGGCGGATAGAGATCGCAGGTATTGCGCTGGCGAAGCTCCGCGGAAGTGAACCATTCGCGTGGCGCGATGACCACCTTGTCGGCGGCCGGATTGAGCCATGCTCCCCACCAGCTGAACGAACTGTTGGCGATGATATGATGCCGGCAGCGGGCCATCAGCGCCATATCCTCCCAGGGCCTGTCGGGGTTGCCGCGCACGTGGACGAGCTGGTCGCGCGGCACGAAATCCAGCACCGCCTCCGCATCGGCGGGATCGTCGGAAAACACGAACACGGTGACCGGCGAGGCCACCGCGCCCTGCAGGACGTGCAGCGCCTTGCGGTAGTAGGCGGCGCCGAGCGCGCCGTGGACGCGCGCGGTCTCCGCGGATGCGACGTAGTCGCCACGCCGGATATGGAGGGATACCGCCATGTCGCTGCGCGCGATCGCATCGGCCATCGCCAGCGCCTGCGGGCCAAGCGCGTCGCGTGGCTGGAAATACTCCCTCAGCCTGTCGGCGATATCGGCAAAATAACGCTCGCTCTGAAAATATCCGTACAGCGACACCGAGCGCCCGAGCGCGACGAAATTCGGATCGAAATGGAAGTGCGGTTCCGAATAGGTCGCCCGCGGCGGCGGCAATTTCTGTACCCCGATCCGATTGAGAACCCGGTTGGCGCGATTGCGCCACTGCATGGCCGCGAAGCCGTTGGCGCGAAGCGGCGCCGCGGCGGAGTGCCGGCCCGCCGCCTCGGCCGCCTCGGGAACCTGCAGCCGATCCAGCAGGAAGGAGCGCAACGGATAACTGCGGAACGCGCTGTCATCGATCACCAGCTCGACGTCATGCGTGCAGGCCAGCGCCTTGGCCGCCGCATACTGAAACATCTGGTTGCCGAGACCGCCCACGACCGAAATCGTAATCACGGGTTTACCCGGCCTGACTTGAAGGGATGCGGCCGACCATCGCCGCAACGGCGGCCTTGACCCCGGTTTGAAGGTCGATCCGCGGATGCCAGCCGAGCTCGGCCTGCATCAATTGCGGGTCGCCCACCCGCCAGGGCTCGTCGTCGCGGCGCATGGCGATTTCGCCGAATCCGAGCAGCTTGCGGTCGGCGTTCATCGCATCGGCGACCAGCTGCGCAAAGTGGCGAACCGAATGACCCTGCCCGGTCGACACGTTCCAGGTGGCAACCGCGCCGTGGTCGCGGATGTGCTGATCCGCCCGCAGCAGCGCCTCGATCACGTCGTCGACATAAACGAAATCGAGAATCTGGGCCCCGGAAGAGATCGCCACCCGCTGCTGCTGCTTCAGTCCGCTCACCAGGGCCGGCAGCAGCCGGTGCGGAGCTTCGCCGGCGCCGTAAGCCTTGAACAGCCGCAGGATCCGCAGGCCGACGCCGATCTCCCTGGCGATCGCGCTGGTCATCAGCCCGCCCGCCGCCTTCGACGCCCCGTAGAGCTTGCTGGCTTCGAGCGGGGCGAGTTCCGTCAACGGATCGTTCGACGCCGGCTTCATATATTCCGAAAATGTCCCCGTGATCACCAGCCGGGCATTCCACTGCTGGCATAGCCGCGCCAGCGTCGCCGGCAGTTCGATATTGACCCGCACCATGGCATCGACATCGCGATCGTTCGGACGAACGCCATAGGCCGCCAGGTGAAACAGCGTTTCGCATTCGGGCGCGGGCAGCGCCCGGCGCAGCCCGGCCTCGCTCCAGTCGTCGCTCGCAACCGCCAGCACCCGGTCTTGCCAACGCTCGGGCAGCACGCTGCCGGGGCGGAGCAGCGCGGTCACCCCGGCGCCGTCGGCCAGCAGCCGGTCAACCAGATGCCGCCCGATGAACCCGCCTGCACCGGTGACGAGCGCTCTACGAATTGGCATCGATAGCCTCGCGATAATGATCGATCTGCTCGATGGTCAACTGCCTGGCCCGTCCCTGCGCGGCGCTGAAGCCGCGGTACCATTGCGCCGTCAGCTGCACGGTGCGGTCGAAGCTCAGCGGGGGACACCAGCCCAGCTCGGTGCGGGCCTTGGTGCTGTCGAGATGCAGGAATCGGGTTTCGGGAAAGCCGCCCGCCGCATACTCGATCTGCGGACGCGTCCATTCAGCGCTCAGGCGCTCGACCAGCATCCGCACCGGCCTGGCGTCGTCCTGCGCGGGCCCGAAATTCCAGTTGTCGGCGGCGCCGGCATCGCCCTGCAGCAGGCGCCCCGCCAATACCAGGTAACCGTGGACCAGCGCCATCACATGCTGCCACGGCCGCACAGCTTCCGGATTGCGTAGCGAGATCGGCGTCTTCGATTCGACCGCCCGAACGAAATCCGGAACGATGCGGTCGGCCGACCAGTCCCCGCCGCCGATGATGTTGCCGCCGCGGGCATTGGCGATCAGCACCCCGTTGCCGCGGGCCGCCAGCGTGGCGCGATAGGAGCCCGCGATCAGTTCGGCACAGGCTTTCGAGGCGCTGTAGGGGTCCTTGCCCCCGAGCGGGTCGATTTCGCGATAGCCCCACGACCAGTCCTGGTCGCGGTAGACCTTGTCGGTGGTGATGCAGACCACGGCCTTGACGCCGGGCGACAGCCGCGCGGCCTCCAGAACGTTCACGGTGCCGATGGCGTTGGTCGAGAAGGTCTCGACCGGATCGGCGAACGACCGCGACACCAGGGGCTGCGCCGCCAGATGGAAGATCACCGAAGGCCGGTGCCGGTCGATCGCTGCCTTGACCACGGACAGGTCCCTGATGTCCCCGAGGATGGATTCCATGCCGTCGCCGATATCGGCCGCCGCAAACAGATTTGGCGACGTCACCGGCGCCAGCGCCAGCCCGGCCACCTCGCAACCCAGCAGCTTCAGCCAGGTCACCAGCCAGCCACCGGTGAAGCCGGTGTGGCCGGTGACAAAGACCCGCTGTCCGCGGAGCCGAGCCTCGAAGTCGAGCGAGACCGGCAGGCGATCATCCGTCATGAGGGCATTCCACGAAACCGGTCCTATGATCCATCGTCTGCCATTCCCCGATGTGCAATTGCACATCCGGGGCATTCATCTCTAGTCGGCAATTGCTGGCCAGCAGTGCAGGCCCGGACTCCATGCTCCCGGCCGGGGTCATGGGTTCCGGGCTCGCGCAAGGGCGCGCCCCGGAATGACGATTATTGGTGGTCGCCAACAAGCGAAATAGTTCGAACTTCGCAATCGCCGAACCGCCCTGCGTCGTCAATGGCATTGTCGAATTCCCGGCTGCATTCGACAAATAAATGTCAATCCGAGGTGACGAAGTCGGTTTGCGGCATCAAAGGCGACGTGACGGTCTCGCCCCGCAGCACCTGCTCGTAGGATTTCGCGATCACTGCCCAGGTGAACCGTTCGCGCCAGGCCTTGTGGCCGGCGGCGCCCAATTGCTTGAGAAGCTCAGGCGCGTTCATCGCGCGCTGCATTTCCGCGGCGAGAACATCGGGCGAGACCTTGACATAATTTTTCGCGTCGACCTCGGCGGGACACAACAGGCCCCCGCCGGTCCAGCGCACGATTTCGGCGGCGTTGCCGGCCGGTACGGTCAGGAACGGCGTGCCGGCCGCCGCCGCCTCGAACAGCACCAACGGCGAATATTCGACCTTGGAGGCGAACACGAACAGGTCTGCCTCCAGGAAGGCGCTGATCACATCGGGACGCGGCAGATCGAGGCACAGCACGCGTTTGGTTGCTTGCTTTGCTTCGGCCGAGGCGGTGGATTTCGCGACAGCGGTGAGCGGCTCCGGTTTCGGGAACAGACGGGTCCACACGCTTCGCCAACCTTCCCGCCAAAATAATTGAAGGCCTTTCCGGAGGGTCCGCGGACGCAATATCGAGCGGAGCAGCGACAGCAGGTTTGTTTTGGGCCAGCTTCCATTGAGGATCAGGCTGGCGCTGCGATCCCCGGTGTCCATCTTCGCGAACGCTTCGCCGACCTCCATGTGTCCTTTGGCATTGACCGGCGTTCCGACGGTCAGGAAAAGGAAATCATCCCTTGCAATGCCAAGCTTTTCCCGCAGGCTGCCGTCGGCGATGCGGCCAAAATCCATCTCGCTGGCGCCATTGGGAATGATCGAATAACTGGCGATGCCGTTCGCCCTGGCGAAATCGATGTCGCGATATCGTTCCGCATAGAAGATCAGATGGTCGAACTTGCGAAGGATGGCGGGCATCTGCGCGAAGTAACCCGCGAAGGACGGCTCGTAGAGGCTCGAAAACCCGCAAGGCACGAACACCTTCCGCGCCTTGATATCGTCGAGCACCGGCCAGAGCGCATCGAAGCTCCATTGCTGTGCCGCCTTGATCAGGATCGCGTCGCCGTCGAAGCCCGTGATGAATTTGCGGTAGCGGTCGGCCTCGCCTCGGATGCCGGTCACGAGATTGCCGCTGACACGAAACTCATGAATCCGCACGCCGTTATGGCTATCGGCCTTGCGGTCGGGATTGGCGCTGGTGGCGACACCGACATCATGGCCGGCCGCCGCCATGCGCTCGGCGATCTGCCGGATCACCTCCTGCACGCCGCCCCGGTTCGGCCAATAGCTCTCGCAGCAAAACAGAAGTTTCATCGCCGCCTCATCCGCGGCTCAGCAGGCCGAGGTGGCGCAGGCCACCCCTGATCCGCCGGGCCGTGGTCCATATGCCCTTGATGACCGGCCTCTGCACCTGGAAGCGATATTGCAGCTGCCGGGTCCATCGCGCGACCCGCGCATCGATATCGGCTGATGGGGCTCCGCCACCGATCTTGCGGCCGGCGTCGGCCAGCACCTCGCACATTGCTGTGAGATCGGGCCGCCGCGACAGCATGTCGGGGAGGTCGTGAACCAGCGCTGCGATATCGATATGAATTTGTTCCGGCTGCGCCAGACCGGTCACGGCGGCCAGGTTTTCGGCCGACAACAGCACCAGCTTTCGCTTGAATGGATGAGCGCCCTCCCGCGACATGCTGCTCGGCACCTCGCGGTAGATCGTCAGCCGTTCGGGCAGATTGGCCAGCCGATATCGCCGCGCAATCCGCGACCACAATTCGTAATCCTCGGGCGGCTGGCGCGCCGGATCAGTGGTGTAGCCGCCGACCTCGTCGAGCGCAGCCTTTCGGATCATCACCGAGGAGTGCACGAACGGGTTGTTGAACAGCAGTTCAAAACGAAGCGCTGCGTCATCGGCGGGATGATCATGAAATCGGCCGGTCGCGCTGTCACCGATCCAGATCTCCGCGCAGGTGCCGATGAGTGCGGTGTCGGGATGAGCATCGAGAAAACGCACCTGCTTTTCGATCCGGGTTGGCAACGCCCAATCGTCATGATCCTGCCGCGCGATGTAGCGGCCGCGCGCCAGCGAGATGCCGCGGTTCAACGCGGCGGCGAGTCCCGCATCTTCCTGGTGAAAGACGCGGACGCGCGGGTCTTCGATCCGGTCGAGAAAGCCGGCGGTCTCGTCGCTCGAACCATTGTCGATCGCAATCAGTTCAAGATCGGCGAAGCTCTGCGTGAGGATAGTCGCGATGGCCTTGGGCAGATCGGCCCCGCCGTTGCGAACGGACAGCACGACGCTGACGTCGGGGATCGGACTCATGTCACGCCACGCCCACGCTTCAACTCCAGGCCCGCCAGGGCGCACGACCGGACTTCCACAGATCCTCAAGATGCATCTTGTCGCGCAAGGTGTCCATCGGCTGCCAGAAGCTCGAATGGCGATAGGCCACGAGCTGGCCGTCGCGCGCCAGCGCTTCCAGCGGCGTCGACTCCCATGACGTCGCATCGCCTTCGATGCGATCAATCACGGCCGGGTCGAGGACGAAGAAGCCGCCGTTGATGAACGCATTGTCTCCCGGCGGCTTTTCGACAAACGACTTGACTATGGTCCCGTCGAGTTCCAGGGCGCCGTAGCGGCCCGGCGGGCGAACCGCGGTGACCGTCGCCAGCTTGCCATGATTGCGATGAAACGCGATCAATTCGGCGATATTGACGTCCGACAGACCGTCGCCATAGGTCAGGCAGAAGGGCTGCTGCGGGTCGAGATAATTCCGCACCCGCTTCACCCGTCCGCCGGTCAACGTCATCTCGCCGGTATCCACCAAGGTAATCGTCCACGGCTCGACGTTGCTCTGGTGATAGGTGACGCTGTTCTTGACCGCATCTATGGTGACATCGGAGTGGTGCAGCACGAAGTTCATGAAATATTCTTTGATCATGTAGCCCTTGTAGCCGAGGCAAATCACGAACTCGCGCAGCCCGTGATGGGCATACAGCTTCATGATGTGCCACAGGATCGGGCGGCCGCCGATCTCGATCATCGGCTTGGGCCGCACTGAACTCTCCTCGGAGATCCGCGTCCCCATGCCACCTGCAAGAATAACGACTTTCACGATCTCACCTGCCCGAGAATTCATATGCCGAAATCGGGTACCCGACTTCAGTTAGATGTTGGAAGGCGCTTTGCTTCCACAAGGAAACCGACCGTGAACTCCTTCATGGGAATTTTCGTGTCAAGTCCAAAAAGGTAACGCGGGAGAACATCTCCCATTAATCTGGAGAGCTCCTCCTCGTACCCGCCATGCTCCCCCTTATGGCGTTCGAACGTCCATGTGAAGCGAGCGCATTCCTGCGCCAGGTGGGCAAAAAATCCACGATTCGGCTCGATTGAAATAATCTCACAATTGAATTCCGTTAAAAATTTGCGGTACCAGTGATCCGTATAGCCGCCGTAAAAGTGGTAGGGCTCCTGATGAAGTCCAGATCCTAGTGGCGCCGTCAGCAAGAGGCGTCCCCCGGGTTTTGCAACTCTTACCATCTCCTTGAGAGCCTCGATGGGACGCGGAACATGCTCAAGTACTTCCGTGCACAAAACCACATCGAAACTAGCGTCGGGAACGGGAATACTCGTTATGTCCGAAACATAGTCAATACGTCCATATTGTCCTTCAGGGCCCTGGTAGCCCTGATACCGCGAGAAGTCCTGGGTTTCATATCTGCAATGGGCGAATAAATTGCGATACGGCGCAGTACCAGCGCCGACGTCAAGGACCCTAGACCCCGCAACGACCGACCTAGCCCTGTCGGCAACCCACTCATCCCTTGCATCAGCATTGAAGCCGTGAACCGCAGCAATGTTAACGTTCGCCTGACGATCCATCTTTTCCAGCATGATCATGGTCCTGACCAGCCTTCGAAACCTTTCGATTCGCGCATTAAGATCCGACCTAAATTTCTGAAAAGGAAGCAATAACCTTACCCCACCTTAAAGAACACATCCCGCATGCTCTCGGCATTTCCATTCAGATGTCTGACAGCTAAGCTGCTTGACCTTCGCTGCTTTAAGGACGGTGGAAAGCACACCGTCCTCAAGTCATGACGCGCGGCAAGGCGACTTAACCCGCCAGGGCAGCACCGGCGCAACCACCCCCGGGCGCTGCGCAACCCAGAATACAGAGTTACTCATACCACCTTCGATGCGGAGAAAGACAGCATAGGGAGATTCACCGGGAGCGGAAAACCAGTTGATGAAATGGAGCGATGTCATGAGATCGAGCCGATATAGACCTTGATTTAGAAAACGCGGAGGAATGACAGTAGACAGCACAACTTCGCCGACTTGCAAATCGTTCAATATGTCATCGCGCGCATCTGTAATAACTGACCAATAAACAACCTCCCCAGCTTCATTGTAGACGGCATAACCGAATGTCAAAGAGGGATGAAGTTTTTTAATGCGCAATCCGATTTCGACGGAAACTTCAGCGCTCGCAAGAACAGATCCAGAGATGGTATTCTCGTCCGCATCCTTGATTCGGAACGATTGAAACGTAAAAAACTCGGTATCTAGCGGTGGCACATCGCCAGCGGCAATAGATCCCTTCAAAGACTGACTTTGATCACCGAACAGATACTGGCTCGTCGCCGCATAGGTATCAGTGGAATCAAGTGTCAACTGTCCATGATCAAGCCAGATGATGCGACCGCACAGTTGATCTACAGCGCTCATTGTATGTGACACGAACAGTACCGTGCGACCCGTCTTCGAGACCTCATTCATTTTTCCAAGACATTTCTTCTGGAATTCCGCATCCCCTACCGCGAGCACTTCGTCCACGATCAGAATTTCTGGTTCTAGGTGCGCGGCAACAGAGAAGGCAAGCCGTGTTTGCATACCGCTGGAATAGCGCTTGACCGGCGTATCAATGAACGCCTCGATCCCCGAGAATTCCACGATCTCATCGAACTTGCGCGAGATATCACGGCGGCTCATGCCCAGAATGGCGCCGTTGAGGAAGACATTTTCGCGGCCGCTGAGTTCCGGATGGAAGCCGGTGCCGACTTCGAGCAGCGTCCCGGTGCGGCCGTTCAGACGGATCTCCCCAGCGGTCGGCGACGTGATCTGGGCGATGATCTTGAGCAGCGTGCTCTTGCCCGACCCGTTGCGTCCGATAATTCCGACGACCTCGCCCTGCTCGATGGTGAAGGATACATCCTTGAGCGCCCAGAATGGTTCGAGATCGTTTTTGGTACGGCCGTCCTCCGTTCGCTGCCCGACAAGACTGCGCGCCCATTGCGTCAAGGCCTCGGATATCCTGGTGTGACCGTGGCGGACGCCGCGGAGATACTGCTTGCTTAGGCCGCGAACCTCAATTGCCGCAGTCATCGCCGAAGATCACACGGATTTCAATCGCATCGACAATCTGGCCCGAGGCCAGCGATCAAATACGGTCAACGAGATTACCCTCCATATAGCGAAACATCCGCGTGCCGCCCGCGAACAACAGTGCGGTGACGATTACGAAGACTACGAGTTCCCACCGGCGAGGGAGCATTAGTGCCGAGCACGACCCAGCGCATGGAGTCCACCATTACCGCGATCGGATTAAGCACAAACAGCCAGCGGATCCTCTCGGGCACAAGGGATTCCGGATAGACGATCGGGCTCATGTACATCGCGACCTGCATCACAGCAGGAAGCGCGATGCCGATATCGCGATAGACAGCGTTGAGAGGAGCAAGCCAGAGCGCAATCGCATAACCGAACGACGCGACGGCAAAAATGACCAGCGGCGCGAAGATCACGGTCCAGCTCACGTGGGCACCCATCAACAGCGCCGTTACGATCAAGGCCAGGATCGCGATCATGCAGTCTAACGCCGCGGCGAGCGGCGCCACCATGGGAATGATCAGCCGCGAGAACGAAACCTTGGTGATGAGCGCGCTATTCGCGATCAGGCTGTTGCTTCCATCTATCACAACGCGGCTGAAATACTGCCATACTGCGATGCCGGCAAAAGCAAACAGAGGATAGGATTGCTCCTGCGAAGGAATGCGCACGAAAACGATAAACACGGTAGTGAAGATCGCCGTGGAGAGTATCGGCTGCAGCACGACCCAGAGCAGACCGATGACCGCCTGCCGGTAGCGGACGGAGATCTCGCGGCGCACAAACACCATCAAAAGCTCACGGTTGGCCCAGATGCTGGCCAAGTCCTCGGCGAGGCTACGTTCGCTGTGAGGCTTGATGATCCTGATCGTGGTCGCGGTCATCCCGGTCTCGAATTGCGCAAGGTCATCGTTGAGCCATCAGCTTTCGTTCCCACGCCATCGCATGGCGGACGATGGTGTCGAGATCGTCATACGCGGGCACCCATGACAGCAGGCGCCGGATCGCCCGCGTATCCGCGACGATCGACGCGGGGTCGCCCGCTCGCCGCGGGCGCATCGCCACCGCAAAGTCGGCGCCTGAAACCCGCTTGACCGTATCAACGACCTCGCGCACGGAATAGCCATGGCCGTAGCCGCAGTTCAGCGTAGCGCTGGGGCCGCCGCCGCGCAGGTAATCGAGCGCCGCGATGTGCGCGCTCACCAGATCGCAGACATGAATATAATCGCGGACACACGTTCCGTCCGGGGTCGGGTAATCGGCTCCGAAGATCTCCATGCCGTTGCGGACACCCAGAGCCGCCTGCACCGCGACCTTCACCAGATGGGTTGCGGCCCGGTTGGACTGGCCGGTGCGGAGCTTCGGATCGGCACCGGCGACGTTGAAATAGCGCAGCACCATATAGCTCAGGCCGCTGACCGCCGCCGCATCGCGCAACATGGTTTCCGTCATCAGCTTCGACATGCCGTAGGGCGACATCGGCCGGGGAATGCAATCCTCCCCCACCGACTGGCCATCCGGATTGCCATAGACCGCGGCGGTCGACGAGAACACGAAATACCTGACGCCGGCACGGGCGACAGCCCGCAGAAGCGCCAGGGAACCCGCGGTGTTGTTGCTGTAATAGCCAATGGGGTTGGCCACGGAGTCCGGCACCACCGAGGACGCAGCGAAATGCATGACGGCCTTGACGCGATGTTCGTCCATCAGCCGCGATACCAGGCTTTCATCGCCGACGTCGCCGACGAACAGCGGCGCCTCCGGCGGGACCGCGTGGCGAAACCCGGTCGACAAATTGTCGAGCACGATCACCGGCTGCTGCCGCTCAACCAGCTCCTGCACTATGTGGCTGCCGATATAGCCCGCGCCGCCGGTCACCAGGATCGTCACGCCAGAATCCTCGCCGCGCCGAGTCCCGTGGCCGGGCTCACTGATCCGCGCGCGCGCACTACCGAACGATCAAACGTCTTCACGGATTCCCCTAGAAATTCCATGCTGCCGCAGTCCGGGTGACTCGATGTCACCCGGTTGCTCCCGAGCCGGAGCCGAGACGATGCGCGCCGCATCAAAGCGGCGCACGAGAGCCCGCCTCTTCAGGCGGCGGCGACCATGTCCGCATCGAGCAGCACGCGAACCTTGCGGCCGAGCATATCCAGCAGAATTGAGACACGATCATGGTCCGCCAGCGCGCCGAACAGGCCGGCGCTGTCCATGAATGCACCCGCCAGAACCCGCACCTTGTCTCCGGGCGCGAAGACGGGCTTGCTGTCGAACCTGATAAATCCCTTGCCGTCCTCGCGCGCCCGGAGCGCGTGGACGACGCCGTCCGGCACCATCGCAGGATCTTCGCCGTTGCTGACCAGGCGCGATACGCCAAAGGTCGATTGAATTGATCGCCAGCGCTGCGTCGCCATGTCGATGGCGACGAACAGATAGCGCGGAAACAGCGGTTTAGCCGTGAAATCGACCTTGCGGGCATGACACCGCCGCTTCAGGTAGCGGGGCAAATAGACTTCATAACCCTGCCGCTCGAGATTCCGCGCGGCCTTGAACTCGCCATTCACCTGCGTCTGCACCACATACCAGCGTGCGCCAATCACCTCGCTCATGCCTCGCCCCCGTCCTTGTTCGACGACCGCAGCCCGAGCAGTGCCGGTGCAAGGACAAGATCTGCCCCGCAGGCCGCGACCGCCGCCTCAAAAGAAGACTGCGCTGACGTGACGTCGGTCACGACAACCGCATCGAATTTCTCCGTCACTTCGGCATAGGATTTGACCAGGCCGACACCGACGAATTGCCTGTCCTCGCTCCGCGGATCGACGATCGCGACGATGGTCACGGCCGCCTCCACCGCGCAGAGGATGGCGATCTCCGCGAGGTCCGATTTCCCAGCCAGCACCACCCGGTCGAATCCCCTGGCCTTGGCTGCTTCGAGGACGCGCGCGCAATCGGCCTTGGCCAGGCGAAAGAACGAAAACGAATTCGAGAGATACTGCACCGTCAACCGAGACTTTTCCGCGAAGCCGTGCGGCGTCAGGTAATAGGCATAGCGCCGGGCCGGCGCGTCTTGCACCTTGACCAGGCCCTTCTTGATGCAGCGCTTCAGGTAGGCGTTGACGAGACCCAGCGCGATGCCGAGTTCGGCGGCAATATGGCGCTGCGACCGCTCGCCGTGATGCTCTACCGACGTCAGGAGGTCGAGCACGATGCGCTCGTTCTCATGATCCGCGTCCAGCAACCGGTCCATTACATTGCCCCGAAATTCGCGCGGGTATTACCGCGTTCACAACGTGAACGTCAAGCCTTGTATTCAGGCCTAAAAATAGGCCTAAGTACATGAAAATATTGTGTTGTTATGAGGTAGCGAGCGCGCGGTGGCACCGGTTCGCCAAACCGCATAGGTCCGACTTGGTTGGGGCTCTGACTGCGCGTTTATCCAGATCACCAATCTCGCACCACAAAGCACTTTTGATAATAGCCGACACACGCGGCTTGGCGAGCAATTCCGCCCAATCGACCCGGGGCGCGAATTTGGCTTCGATCGGAGCTCTCGTCGTCGTTGAAACCTGGTGCATCAAACGCCGAGGCAAATATCAAATGGGACGTTAACAACTTGCAACGCAAGCAACGACGGCTATAGACATGCGCAGGCCCTCACCGAGTCCCTTGATGCCCCTGACTCCGATTTTTCCTTCGACCCGACTGGTTTTCATTCGGCATTTATTGGAACGACTGTTTCGTGGTGCAGCCAGTGACGTTCAATCTAACGATCGGCTTGGTGGCTATGCGTTCACCATATTTGTTGCGCTCACTATATCGCTCTATATGAGCGCCTGCTTATCGCACGCGCAGTGGAGCATTTACGCAGACCATGAACTTCGATCCTACCTCGTAGCCTACCCGAAGCTTTCGTTCAGCGACCTTCCATCGCTGCTATCGCAGACCGAGGTGGGTTATCCAGGTGAATTGACCCGATACAGACCCATTAACTACTTGCTCTACGCAACCGAGGCGCTGGCTTGGGGGAACAACTATTTCCTTCTCAATATCGCTCGGATTGTTGGGTTGTGCATCTTTTCGATATTTCTGTTTCTCGGTTTTTATCAATTTTTTCCCGCGATTGTCGCATGTGCACTGGGCGCGCTTTGCCTCACCAGTTTGTACTGGAAATTCGTTTGGATCGGCTTCGGCGTAAACGAGCAATATTTGGCATTGCTCGGAATTCCGTTTACGTGGGCGTATGTAAAGCTGTATTCGCAGGCCCGCCGCGGCAACTCAGATATGCCGGTCACTTGGGCGATCTGCTTAGCCTCGGCGGTGCTACTCGCTGGAACCAAAGAGCCCATGGTTGTCTTGGCTCCAGCGCTCGCTGTGCTGCTTGCGATATCCCTCTATCATGAAAGGAAATTCGATTATCGGCTGGTAGCTGCCGGTGTGGCTATCGCACTCATGAGTGCGGTTGCGGGAGTGATCCTCATCGGTCTGAGCGCTCATGGTAGCGCGGACTTTTACGGCAGCCCGGTCACGTCATCCGAACGTGTGGGGAAGCTGCTGCACGGCATCGGACACTACCCTTTCACTATTCAGCTCCTCTTTGGAGCGATTTCTTTCGGACTACGAGAGGTCGCGAGACGGACTATTGGTTGCCAACTCTCTCTCAAAGCTATCGATGTTGCAGCGCAGTTCCAAATTTGGCTTCTGCTTTTATCGCTGAGTCAGTTGGTGTTCTACGACGGCTGGCCGGCCGGAAATAGGTATGAGTTCCCGGGAGAGCTCTTTGTCTTCGCTTCCTTTCTAATTCCACTTTTCATCACTGCTCAAATCGTGAGGGCCCGGCTTCCGAATCTCTGGATGCCTTATCAGGCCGTCATCTTCATCATGGCTGCCGGTGTCGCGACGTGGAGAGGGTACAGCGATTTCAGGAATGAAGCGGCAGTCTACGTTGAGAGGAGCCACGCTTTTACGGCTTCAATTCTGAAGGCGGCGGCCCGAGCAAAGTCCCAACCAGATGCGCAGATCGTGATTGAAGCAATGTCTCCGTATGATTTGGAACCGATCTTTGCCGTAAATCGCTTCCTTGTGTCACTTGGGGTAACTAATCCAATGTTCGTGCGACCCCACCAACTTACGTCTGCAGTCTACCCGAAAAACCTCTTCTTTCAGGGATTAATTGATACGATACAGGCGCTATCCGACCAAGGCAACATCACCAAGGATACTGGAATAGGAACTTTGCCGGGCCCCTTTCTTGCCAGGTTCAAGCCATTTTCAAACTTCTCGACCAACGCACCGTGCATGTCTGTTCGCGTTAACAACTCGCCCCACGAAGGCTGCGTCACGATCGCTACCGTCACCTATTAACTCAACCCGACGCGAAACCGCGCACGAAGGCCAACTGTCCAGCACCTTCGCCTGCGAACCTACGTACTGAGATTGCATTTCAATTCGATTTATTGGATATGATTTCCGAGATTGAGCATTTGCGCGCAGGCCCACTTTTCGGCTTTGGTTTGTCTTCTGAAACCTGGTGTGGACAATGACCGACACGCCGAGCAACGCTGATGGCATTCCGGCCGGGCAAAAGCTGATCACTATTTCGGTTCCGGTCTTCAACGAAGCGGGCAATATTGGCCCGCTATTGACCCGCCTGCGCGCCGTCGCCGCTTCGATGGCCGAATATCGATTTGAGTTCCTGTTTACCGACAATGCGAGCGAGGACGATACTTTCGAGCGCCTCGCGGAGGAGGCCCGGTGCGACGATCGGGTCCGCGTCTTGCGCTTTACCCGCAACTTCGGATTCCAGGCATCGATCCTCGCCAACTACCTGAATGCTCGTGGCGCCGCCGCCATCCAGATCGACGCCGACCTGCAGGATCCGCCGGAATTGATCCCGGAGTTTCTCGCGGTCTGGGAAGCTGGCTACCGGGTGGTTTACGGCATCCGGCGGGCCCGGCCGGAAAACCCGTTGGTGACGGGTGCGAGAAAACTCTATTACCGGCTCCTGCATCGCCTCAGCGATGCGCAGGTTCCGATCGATGCCGGCGACTTCCGCCTGATCGACCGGTCCATCATCGAACACCTCCGGGCCGTAAAGGACAATACGCCCTATCTGCGCGGCATTATAGCGCAACTAGGCTATGCCCAGATCGGCATTCCCTATGATCGTGCCGGACGAACGGCGGGCAACAGCAAATTCGGGCTGGCGTCGCTGCTTCGCCTGGCCATCGACGGCATCTGTAGCCAGTCTTCCAAACCGCTGGAATTCATCACCCTCTTCGGGTTCCTGCTCAGCCTGTTGTCCGTCGTGGCTGCGATGTTCTATTTTGCCTGGTTCCTGCTCGTCACGCGCGTGCCTTCGCCGGGGTTTACCACCCTGGTGATCCTGGTCCTGCTGTCAATCGGCGTGAATGCCGCGTTCGTCGGTTTGCTGGGAGAGTATATCGGCCGTATCTTTCGAAATACCCGCGAGATCCCAGGCCCGATCATCCAGCAAAGAATAGACTCCGCAGGCGTCAAGGCCGATCCAACGCCCGCGCCGGAGCGCGACTTGTGAACGAGCGCGAGGCGCGGTATTTTGGCCGAAATGTATCCTCCGATGCGTATGGATTGATTGTCGCCAACGAAATGTCCCCGGAATTCAAGGCTGGATCCACGGTGTGTGTCCATCCTCATCTTGGGCCGCGTGATCGGGATCCCTTCATGACGGATGGGGTGGTCGGTCAGAACCAAAACGACGAAATCTGAGATCTGCGGCAGGCTGGGCATCGCGCCGGAAACGCTGGATAAACTCATTCAAAGATATCACATCCCATTGCGGCAGCCGCCGCATTGCACACAACGGAGGGGAGCATGATGTTCTATTGCGACGAGTGCGCCAAGAAAAACGAATGGCCGAGGGTGGCTATGCGCACATTCGGTCCGTGCGAGATATGCAAGAACGTTGAAAGTTGCAATGACTTTCCGGCGGCCCGGTTGCCGACCAAGGAGCAGAAGGCGAACCGATGAAGGATCCAACGCGCACCGCGCTTGAGAAGATTGACGCCCTCATCCGCGTTGCGGGGGTGACGGGCTTGCCGCCGGCGGCATAATCTCGCAAAATGCGGTGCCGGATCCGTCGATCGGCGATGCAAGGTTTGAAACGATGGATCCCCAACAGCGCGCCATTGCCGAGGATTTCGACCAATATCGCGAGACCTACGATCAGGCCGTCAACAAGGCGATCGCGTTTTCCGGCCTGACGGTCGACAAGTTCACCACCGCCAAGGCCCGCGATCTCGTCGGTCTCATCGGAGCGCATTTCAACTCGCCAGGGGATGCCACGGTTCTCGATGTCGGCTGCGGCATCGGCAACTATCATCCGCAGCTGGTCCCCGCCGTCGGATCCGTCACCGGCATCGACGTGTCGCAGGCCTGCATCGAAAGAGCGCGCAGCCGCAATCCCGCCGTCACCTACGACGTCTACGACGGCGACCGGCTGCCCTATGGCGATGGCGCCTTCTCGGTCGCCTATTGTGTCTGCGTCATGCATCACGTGCCTCCGGCATCCTGGCAGAAATTCGCCGACGAGCTTGCCCGCGTGGTGAAGCCTGGCGGAATGGTGGTGGTCTATGAACACAACCCCTGGCACCCGCTGACCCGGAAGGTGGTCAACGATTGCGCCTTCGATCGCGACGCCGTGCTGATCGCGATGCCCGCGTTGCGCAAGCTGCTGCGAAACGCCGGCTGCCTGAACGTCTCGACCAGGTCGATCCTGACGCTGCCGCCGGGGCACGCCATATTCGAGCGCCTCGACGGCCTGTTCTCGCATCTGCCTTTCGGCTCGCAATACCGCGCGCTCGGATACATCGGCAGCGCGACATGACGATGTCGCCGGCGGAGCCAAGGATCGGAGCGGAACGTCCGGGCCCCGAGTACGGCTTCGAGACGGTGCACCCGGCTGTATCGCTTTCGCACACATCAAGGCGAACCAGAGCGCTTCAGCTCATGGCTGCCGCGGCCATTCCGTTGATCGCCTGGCTCTGGCTGTGCGCGGAAAGGCCCTGGCGTCTGGGCTTCTCCAGTGACGATTGGATGATCCTGCTGCATCCGGACATCGGCTCGGCCCGCGCGTTTTGGGACATCCTGCAAATCGTCATAACCCGGCCTGCATCCGCCCCATTAATCTGGCTGGTCCAGACTCTCGCGGACTGGTCGCCATTCCGCGCCCAGATCGTCAACATCGCCGGACTCGGCCTAACCGCCCTATCGGTTGGCTGGCTCGCCAAACGCCTCGCGGCCGTTGCCGGTTTTTCGACGGAAAGTCGCCTGGCGGCCGGCAGCATCGCCGCGGCGACCTTCATCTGCTTCCCGTCCAATGTCGGCACCTATGCCTGGAGCGTGGGCATGCTGGCGGCGGCGCCGGCAGTGATCCCCTTCTGCATCGGCATGGTGCTTCTGTTAGAGCCTCATCGCAGCCGTGCTTTGGAACAATGCGCCGGGATCGTGCTGCTGGCGATTTCCCATCTCAGCTATGAGGCGTTCTATTTTCAGGAGCTGACGATCCTAATCGCCGCTTATGTGCTGGCCGGCAGCCGTCCGGGCAGAAGCGCATTTATCCTGTTTACGACTGTCATCCTGCTGAACGTCGCCTGCGTCACCTTCAACCGGCTTTTGCCGGGCGGCATCCACAAATCGTTCGACCCCGGATGGTTGTCGATATTCGTCCGAGGCTATTTTCGATTTATCTCTGTCTACTTTCACGCGGCTCGGGAGCATCTTGTTTTATTTGGGCTCTCTTTAGCCGCGTCGCTCGTATTCGGCGCATCCTGCTTGGCGCGAGCAACCGATCCGTCACGGGTCTCCCGCTTTCTCATCGTCCTGATGGGCGGGATTGGTGCGGCAGGAATTCTGTTCGCCATGGCCGGCTATGGCCTGGCCGCAGAGGGCGTCATGGCGCGGACATCGATCGTTGTCGCAACCTACGCTTCGATCTGCATGGGGATATTCGCTGCCGCGGGCTGGCAGCAACTCAAGGGGCCTTCGATAGTTTGGAGCCTATCCCGTGGGAGCTTGTGCCTTGCCGCCACGATGGTCCTGCTTTTCGCAATGGCTGTCGCATCTCGCGCGCGCCTCGCGGAATGGGAGGAGACCTGGGATTACGAACTCGCACGCCTTGCTCGCCTGCCAACCGAATATGAATTCAGGTCATGGTCCAGCGATCCCAGCTTTTATGTTCTGATTGAAAATATGGATTCCCTCTATTCACCGGCAAAGGCCCCTCATGAGATCGGGGGCGCGATTGCCTGGCAGCTCTACAAGCGTTCAGGGAATAACGACCGACAAATGATGGACGAGCTTTGGCACGGTGAGGGGTCGCCATGGTCTACCACCACGACAAGTTGGTTCACTCGATGGAATGGGGAGACGATCGAGCAAGGGTTCTGCGACGGCCAATTACCCGTTTATACGAGGCGCAGCCCCAAACTATGGGTCTGGAATCCGGCGGCGTCGACCTTTACCGCCGTGAAGCCCGGCTGGTCCCATGGCTGCGCCAAGCCTGCCAAGTCGTGATTGAAGCGTAAAGCATGACCGGCCATTTGGCACCGATGGCCGGCACCCTGATTTTGACTCCCCGGCGTGCCCCGGCCGCCTGAATTCCCTGTAACCGGAACATGGCGCCGGAGCCTGGCCGGTGCACCAGCAGCTTTTCCACGGTTAGCCAATCATTCAGGCAAATCGGAACCGAATTCCTAAAAAGCTCCGGAAACCATTTGATCTTGAAAAAGCGCAGTTGCGTATTGATACCTAGCCGCTAGGTTTTGATTCGTTAACCATATCAGCCGTAAGTGTAATGCGTTCGGTCTCTCGTCTGACGGAGCCTGGATCTTGCGGATCAATTCTACCTTCGGCGCCGGCGTCGCAGACAGACCTGCGGGGGTCGCGGCTGCCGCAAGCTATGCCGTCCAGGACGACAACAGTCGCGTTGCCGACAACGTCGCGACCGGCCTCGGCGGGAGTTCCGCGCGCCCAGCCGAACCGCCGGTGGTCCCGACCGGTCATGCCGGGTCCGACAGCGCGCTGCTGTTCAACCTCAGCCCGGACATACCGGGCACAGCAACCGATCTGGCAAGCTTGGCGCTGGGCTGGCCATCGGCGATTTCATCCTTCGTCGATCAGGGCAGCCCCTGGGCTGCCGATGCGGAAGCACACGCCGGCACGGCGCCCTCCGACTCGTTCGGCGCCTCGGATGTGCCGGCCAACCCAGCCGACTCAGCCATGGACTCCGTCGCAGCATCCTTCGCCGACGACAACTCGGGCGCGGACGCCGCCATGGCCGGCGAAGTGCAACCCGAAATTGACGGCTATCAGGTCTTTCCGGCCGGACTTGCGGTCGCCGCCCCGGCAAACGACAGCGGCATCGCCGTCGCGGCTATCTGGCTCGCTCCCATGACGGCACCCGCGCCTGGCGTCCTGGCGAGCCCGGCCCCGACCGCCTTCGGCGCGTTCCTCGCGGAAGCCGGCCCTATGAACCCCGGCAGTTCCGTCGAAGCGTTCGTTCACCAGGGCGCCCACGCGGCCGCGGAGCCAGCCGCGCCCGCCGAGAGCGGCGCCTTGCTGGCGAGCCTCGACAACCCGGCGGCGGGGTCCGAAGCGGCCATTGCCAATTCCAGCGTCGGCGCCGGCGGCGCCACCGCGGCCCAGGTGCAACAGGCCCTGGACGAGAGCGGATTGAGCGTCAACGGCAGCGGCATCAAGGTCGGCGTGCTCTCCGACAGCTTCAACGACCTCGGCGGCGCGGCCGCGGACGAAGCGGACGGGGCGCTGCCGCCCGGCGCCGACATCGACGTCATCAAGGACCTCGCTTCGGGCGGCACCGACGAGGGCCGCGCGATGATGCAGATCATCCACGACATCGCCCCCGGCGCCAGCCTGGCGTTCTACACCGCCTTCGACAGCGAGCAGGATTTCGCCAACGGCATCCTGGCGCTGGCCGCCGCCGGCTGCAAGGTCATCGTCGACGACGTCGCCTACTACGACGAGCCGTTCTTCCAGAACGGCGTGGTCGCGCGGGCCATTCAAACCGTGGAGGCGGAAGGCGTCACCTATGTCACGGCGGCGGGCAACGAGGCCAGCAATGGCTACCAGGCCGCGTGGACGCCGATATCGGGATCATACGACGGAACCTACCTCACGGACACCGAGAGCTTCGCCGGCAGTGTGGTCCAGACCGTGACGATCAATACCGAAGGAACCGGCGACGACGTGCCCCTGATCCTGGAGTGGAACCAGGCCTACGGCGCCGCTACCTCGGACCTGGAGATTGTCGTTTTCCACAATGGCGTGCTCTACGGCGAATATTCCAACATCAACGCCGGCCAGGAACTGCATAACCCGCTGGTCGATGTGCCGCTGCCTTCGGGGACCTATCAGATCGCGATCGAGAATCTCTCCGGCCCGAATCCCGGTCTGATCAAGGAGATCACCGAAGGCGACGGCTTTCCGGCCACGATCAGCGGTGCGAATACCGGCACCGTCGTGGGCCACGCCATGACCCCCGGCGCGATCACCGCCGGCGCCGTCAGCGCTGCCGATACCCCGGCGTTCGGCTACTCTCCGACCAGCGAAAGCTTCTCGTCGTCGGGCGCCGGGGCGGAGCTGCTGTTTGCCAACAACGGCACCGCGCTGTCTTCGCCTGACGACCTCAGTCCGGTTGCGGTCTCAGGGGTGGACGACATTGCCACGACGGTTGCAGGAGGGCTCAGCGATTTCTACGGCACCTCGGCCGCGTCGGCGAGCCTTGCCGGCGTCGCCGCCCTGATATTGTCGGCCAATCCCGATCTGACCCCGGCGCAGGTCGAGCAGATCATGGAGGAGACCGCGCTGCCGATGGCCAATTCGGCCGTCAGCGGTGCGGGCCTGGTCCAGGTGGACGCGGCCGTCGCGGCTGCCGATCCTCCCCCGGTGGTGACGGTTTCCAACATCGCGCTGAGCGCCGGGCATGGAACGGTCGCGGCGTCGTCGCTGTTCACGGCTACCGACCCCGGCGAAACGGCGATCGCCAGCTACGGGTTCATCGACGAGACCGGCAACGGTCACTTCGTTCTCAACGGCGTGGCGCAGGCCAGCGATCAGGCGATCGACGTGACGGCGGCGCAGCTGTCGGAACTGAGCTACCAGAGCGCGCCGGGAACGGCGGACACGGTGGAGGTACGCGCCAGCAACGGGGTGTGGAGCAGCTGGGAAAGCTTCACCGTGACGGCGCCGCCCCTGGTGATTCAGACCGACGGCTCGACCGCCCTGACCGAGCTGGCCAATGATTTTTACCTTGACAGCGTCAGTAGCGGCTACGGGCCCCGAGTTGAAGCTGAGCGGGACGCAGCCGTGACGGCGGGTGAGTTCGGAGCGTGGACGCCGATCGGCGCGGTGCAGACCTCAACCGGATACGATGTGGCCTGGAAGCTACCCAGCGCCAGCGAGTACACGATATGGAGTACCGACAGTAGCGGCAACTACACCGGAAATTCGGGTACCATGACGGGAAGTAGCACTGCACTGGAATCGTGGAGACCAAGTCTTCAACCAGGACCTCAACGGCGACGGCACGATCGGGATTCCCAAGGTGGTGATCCAGACCGACGGATCGACCAGTTTGGTCGAGATTGGCACTAATTTTTACCTCGACAGCGTCAGTGGCGGCTACGGGCCCCGAGCTGAAGCAGAGCGGCGCAGCCGTGACGGCGGGTGAATTCGGAGCCTGGACCCCGATCGGCGCGGTGCAGACCTCCACCGGCTATGACGTGGCCTGGGACCTCCCGGCGCCGACGAGTACACGATTTGGAATACCGACAGCAGCGGCAACTACTCCGGAAATTCGGGTACCTTGTCGGGAAGTAGCACTACGCTGGAGGCGTACGAGACCATCTTCAACCAGGACCTCAACGGCGACGGCACAATCGGGATTCCAAAGGTGGTTCTTCAGACCGACTTATCGACCAGCCTGGTCGAGGTTGGCACTAATTTTTACCTCGACAGCGTCAGTGTCGGCTCAGGCCCCGAGTTGAAGCAGAGCGGCGCAGCCGTGACGGCGGGTGAGTTCGGAGCGTGGACCCCGATCGGCGCGGTGCAGACCTCCACCGGCTATGACGTGGCCTGGGAGCTACCGGGCGCCAACGAGTACACGATTTGGAGCACCGACAGCAGCGGCAACTACGTCACGAATTCCAACATCCTGGCGGGAAACAGCACCGCGCTGGAATCGTCGAGACCATCTTCAACCAGGACCTCAACGGCGACGGCACTATCGGGATCTCCCCAGTTGGTGATCCAGACCGACGGATCGACCAGCCTGGTCGAGGTTGGAAATAATTTTTACCTCGACAGCGTCAGTGGCGGCTCGGGCCCCGAGCTGAAGCAGAGCGGCGCAGCCGTGACGGCGGGTGAATTCGGAGCCTGGACCCCGATCGGCGCCGTGCAGACCTCCACCGGCTATGACGTGGCCTGGGAGCTACCGGGCGCCAACGAGTACACGATTTGGAATACCGACAGCAGCGGCAATTACACCGGAAATTCGGGTACCTTGTCGGGAAGTAGCACTACGCTGGAGACGTACGAGACCATCTTCAACCAGGACCTCAACGGCGATGGCACCATCGGGATTCCCGGCCAGGCCTTCTCGCTGCAATACAAGGGCTTCGATTACGTCGCGTTCTACAACGGCGCCTACGAGAATGCCGACTCGCTGCCAAGCCTGGCGCAGACCGGCGCCAATTCGATCGAAGCGACGCTCGACTACGGCATCGATGTCGCCACATCGCAGGTGGTGGCCGATCCGAACTATACCGACAGCCTCGCGGCCCTTGGGACTACGATCGCACAGGCCGAAAGCCTCGGCCTTTCCGTCATGGTGCGACCGCTGATCGATTTCCTCAATCCCACCGAGAGCGCCCCCTACAGCGTGGGCGAGTGGCGCCAGGACTACCAGCCGACCAACGTCGCCGCCTTCTTTGCCAGCTACCAGCAGATGATCGTCCAGGAGGCGGAGGTTGCCCAGGCCAACGGCGCCCAGATGCTGTCGATCGGCGCGGAGCTCGACCAGCTCACCGGCCCGCAATATCTTTCCTATTGGACCGACATCATCACCGCGGTGCGGCAGGTCTTCTCCGGCGCCCTTACCTACTCCGCCTCGTGGAATACGGCGAACGAGGTCAGCTTCTGGAGCCAGCTGAACTACGAGGGGATCGACAACTATGTGCCGCTGTCGAATGCACAGAATCCGTCCCTCCAGACCCTGGTGAACGGCTGGCTGCAACCCGCGACCGAAGCCGGCAACCCCGGCGCCTACGCGGTGATCGGCAACCAGTCGCCGATCCAGTATTTCGAGAATCTGGCGGCGCAATCCGGCAAGCCGCTGCTGTTCACCGAACTCGGCTACGCCAACGACAGCGGTGCCGCCGCGGATCCGTCTGCCTCGGGGAATAGCCCGGACCCGACGCTGCAGGCCGAACTCTATCAGGCATTCTTCGAGGCGTGGACCCAGTCCAAAAGCAGTGCCCTGGTCGGCGCCTATTTCTGGGAATGGGATCCGAACGGCAGCACGTCGAATGTCGGGCCGAACATCGACAGCTTCAGTCCGCAGAACAGCGCCGCGCAAAGCGCTGCGACCGCCGGCTTCGAAGCGCTGGGTGCGCCGGCGGACGCCCAGCTGGTGCTGACCAACGCCAGCACGATGGAGGCTGCGAGCGGCACCACGCTGCAGGTCGATGACAGCACCATCGACAACACCGGAAATATCCAGGTTGCCGGCAATCTGGTGGTCGAGGTGTCGACGCTGATTCTCGACGGCTCCGGCACGCTGACGCTGGCGGGCGGCACCGTCGAGGGACCGAACAGCGGCGAAATGCTGTACAATGCCGGCAACACCATCGCCGGGACCGGCACGATCGGCGACGGCAGCGGCCATCTGGCGCTCGACAACGCAAGCGGGACGATCGAAGCGATCGCCGGAACACTCATCATCGATACCGGGACCACGATTACGAATTTCGGGACACTGGAGGCTGCGACCGGGGCCACGCTGCAGATCCTGGATCCCGTCACCGGAACCGGAGGATCGGTGATCGGGGCCGGCGCGATCCTCGAGCTTGCCGGCTCCGATTCCGGGACCGTCACGTTCGCCAGCACGACGGGGGCATTGATACTCGACCACCCTTCGACGTTCAGCGGCGAACTCGTCGGCTTCACCGGGGACGGCACCCTGGCGGGGTCGGACCAGATCGACCTGCGTGGCGTAAACTTCGACACGGTTCAGTCGAGCTATGACAGCTCGACCGGCGTCCTCGACGTCAGCGACGGAACGACCACGGTGGATCTCAAATTCGTCGGCACGTATTCGCTGGCCAACTTCAAATTCGCCGACGACGGCAGCGGCGGAACCATCGTCTACGATCCACCTGTCTCCGGCCAGCCCACATCCGCCGCCGCGGCGAACGATGGCGCGAGCCAGCCCGGCAGCAGCGCGGCAACGCATTGGAGCCCAGCGGGACAGGGATCCTTCGTGTTTGCGCCGGATTTCGGCCAGGTCACCCTCAAGAACTTCGCGCCGGCAACCGACAGCATCCAGTTCAGCCAATCGGTGTTTGCCAATTTCAGCGCGCTGGTGGCCGCGACCCACGACAACGCGCAAGGTAATGCCGTCATCACCGACGCCGCGCACGACACCCTCACCTTTCAGAACGTCACCACGGCGCAATTGCTGGCGCACCAAAACGATTTTCATTTCGTCTAGACGGAAGCCGGGCCGCGCAGGCCAACACCAGATCGGCAGCGCCTGCGGAAAAATCACATGAGGGTTGAATTTAGCCGCGCGCAGATGCTGGTCCAGGCCCGGCGGGCCGACTGGCGCGTGTCGGCTGTTGCGGCGACGATGAACAGATGCACCTGATTTGCCCGAGGTATCAAAATGTTTTTGCGGGGCCACTCATCGGCGCCGGCGGTATCGGGCTACTTTGCATGGGGTTGTTTTCGACATTTTTGCTCCTGGGGCGGCTGTGTGGCGGGACGGGATGACGTCGCGGCCAAACAAGCACGCCCGGACGGATCGATTCCGCTGGCGCCAGAAAAAAATTCTGGCGCGAAATCACCGGGTTGGCCCGGTTCAGCGGATTTGCCCAAAAATTCATTTGACTTCTTGCGCAAATCGGTTCATGCTTTGTTCTACCTCATCCCAACGAAAAGGGACGTTCGCGAACGTCACGAACGCGGGATGGGCGGCGGTGGACGCGGCCAGCGTTGGGCGGGCAAGGGATTGCAGGGCGGATACTCTCCGTGAGCGGTCAACCGGCGCGCAGGACGAACGATGCTGACGCGGACGGCAAAAGCGTGTGGTCCCGGCGCCTCAGATACTGGCGTCAAGCCTCGTGGAGGTTGGTTCGGCTCAACCGGGCTGAAACAGCCTGCGATCCGCGGGGCGACGGAGGCAACAGAGCACGATCTCTCCGAGGAGAGCGCGCGATAAGCCGTAAACCATTGCGTGCGGGAACGCCGGCGTGAATCCGGTGCCCCGACCCCTCGTGCGCGTCTTCCACTCTACCCATGGCGCACGAGACCAGGGTGCATCGAGCACCCGGCGTTCCCGCGCGCCCTGAGTTTTCTAAAAGGGCGCCAAACTACCGGCAAGGCTTGGACGCTTGGCGCCGCGAGTTCGATGAGGCGTGCCTGGAGGTGTATGAGACAATTGCCTTGGCTGTTTGACAAGCGAAACTGTCGTGTGAAACCGCGGCCTCGGCGAACAGGCCGAGCCGGCCGCGGAGCTTGACCGGGCCCTGCCACATTCACTAGACACGCGCGGCATTCCCGATCGCCGCTGTCCGGACCCGAAGTGCGATGAACGACGCCTCGCGAAATCTCGATCCAAAAGTCGCGGCCGGCTTCGGCCACGAGTGGTCGACCTTTCGGCAGGACCAGGCCGAATTTTCGGCGGCCGATCGCGCGGCGATCTTCCAGTCCTATTTCCGGATCTTTCCGTGGAACGAGCTGCCGCCCGATCCGGTCGGAATCGATGTCGGATGCGGCAGCGGACGATGGTCGGTGATGGTGGCCCCGCGGGTCGGCCATCTTCACCTGCTCGACGCCAGCGCCGCGGCGCTGGCGGTGGCCCGGCAGAACCTCGCCGACGCGCGCAATGTCAGCTTTCATCTCGCGAGCGTCGCCGACATCCCGCTTGAAGACAACTCGCTCGACTTCGCGTTCTCGCTCGGAGTGCTGCATCATGTGCCGGATACCAAGGCTGCGATCGGCACGATCGCCGCAAAGCTGAAGCCCGGCGCGCCGTTCCTGATCTACCTCTATTATGCGCTGGACAACCGCCCCTGGTGGTATCGCGCGGTCTGGCGCTGCAGCAATGTCTTGCGGATGATGATCTCGCCATTGCCGCCGACGGCGCGGCTCGTCATCAGTCAGATCATCGCGGTTGCAGTCTATTGGCCGCTGGCGCGGTTTGCGGCCCTGGTCGAACGCGCGGGCTTCTCTCCGGCCGCGATACCGCTCGAGTCCTACCGTGACCGCAAATTCTACGTGATGCGCACGGATGCCTATGACCGGTTCTGCACCCGGCTGGAGCAGCGCTTCACGCGGCGGCAGATCGAGCACATGCTGGCCGACGCCGGGTTTGAAGCGATTCGCTTTTCGGACGAGGTGCCCTATTGGTGCGCGCTCGGAAGAAAGCGCCCGCAAGGGGCCTGAAGCAGGCCCAAAAGCCGGCGGCCGGGGCATGCTGCGGATTGTCCGGCATCCAACTCGCACGTAGCGCCAGCGCGCGGATTGTTGCTGAAAGGAAACAAAATAGTCCACCCATTACGAAAAATTCACTCCGCCCCGGCCCAAATCAGCACTATCTCTTCTGCTCTCGGTACTTGACGTTGGCTGGCGAGATGACCGTTCTCATACCCACACCCCGGATGGAGGGGGCGACGGAAACTTGGTCGGGTATGGCTTCGCTTCGGCAAAAATCGGTCTGCGTCATCGTCTGCGGCATGCACCGAACCGGCACCTCGGCGGTCGCGCGGGTCGTCAACCTGATGGGTGCGAATATCGCCAAGGACCTGGTTGCCCCGGAGTCCGACAATGTCCGCGGCTACTGGGAACCCAGCGCCGTGGTTCGCATCCACAATCAGATGCTGCACGAACTCGGCACCTTGTCCTCGGATCCGATGCCGCTTCCCGCCCGCTGGCTGGATTCGAAGCCGGCGAGGCAAGCCAAATTCCGGCTGCTCAATTTCATCACATCGGAATTCGGCGACAGCCCGCTGTTCGTCGTCAAGGATCCAAGGATCTCGCGCATCCTGCCGCTGTGGCTCGAACTGCTGGACGAAATGGGGATCGGCGCCGTCGTCGTCATTCCCTTCCGCAACCCGCTTGAAGTGGCCGATTCGCTGAAGCAGCGCGACCGCATGCCACTGGCAAAGTCGCTGCTGCTATATCTCTACAGCTATCTGGAAACCGAACTGGCCAGCCGGCATCGGCGCCGGTGCTTCGTGCGCTACGATCAGCTGTTGGCGGATTGGCGCCCGCTGCAGAACCGGCTCGGAATTGCGTTGGACAGGCGGCTGTCGCCGGTTGGCGGACAACAGGCCGAGGAGATCGGTCAATTTCTGACCGATGAGCTCTACCACCACCGGCACGACCAGGACGAACTGTTCGGACGCAGCGATGTGCCGGACGCCGTCGCCGATCTTTTCGGCTTGCTGAACCAGGCCACCGATGGCGACCGATCGGCGCTGCTGTGGAAATCGTTCGACGAACTTCGGGAACCGGCTGTGGCGGCGGCCGGGCTGCTGCGGGAATTCGTGCTCTCCGAAAGGGAACGGATCCGCGACATCGAGAATTCCATGAGCTGGCGCATGACCGCGCCGCTGCGGTGGGTGAAGCACACCTTGCGATGATCTCCGCCGCCGCTTGCGCCGGGCAGATCACATGACGTGCCACATCTACCCGGTCGCACCCAGCGAAGCTGACGGCAAGCCGCTTCCACAGCTATTACGATATTTCAACAAGGCGCGGCAATCTGGGGTAGGCGCCAGTTGACTTGATGCCGGAGTTGAGGCTCGTCTCCCGTTCGAGATGAATAGCGCCGCGCCGAAGCCGTCGGTCGATTTTGGCAGGAAATAGTCATGCTGTCAGTCAGTTATGCCGTTGCAGCCGCTGTGATTTGCGGCGCAGCGCTCTACCTTGTGCTGAGACTGCGCCTGTTCCTGACCACCACCACCATGCTGGTCGGGTCATTGTTGCTGGTCTATGGGCCCGCTTTTCTGACCTATACGCTCTCCTCCGGCGAGACTGATTTTTTGCTGCAGCGACTGTCCGGAACGACCGGCCTGCCGCATCCGATATTTCCGCTGATCCAGGCAAGAGTTCCAGACTTTGATGCCGTCATCATCGCGATGAACTTTTCGATCGCGTTGATGTATGCCGGCATCATTGCCGGGATCGAAGTGGTCGATCGGCTGTTCCCGAAACGGACCGCGGCGCTGCGGACGGCGCTAGCCGATTGGAACACGCAGCCTCTTCAGGACGATGTCGGCAGTCATCGCATTCTCCTGATGGTCATCCTGGGTCTCGTCCTGCTGATGTCGTATTTTTCGATCACCGAGAACCACATTGCCACGATCCGGAATTTCCTATCGATAAAAGGCGACGAAGATGTCGTCAGGAACGCGTTCCGCTTCAGCCACGGCGGCAGTCCTGACTATCTTTATCGTTTGATCCTTGGTGCGGTCGCACCGATGTTCGTGATCTGGGGTTTCCTGGCAGGTTGGTCAGGCAGGTCCTGGACGTTGCTGTCGGCGGCATCTTTGCTCTTCATCGTCACCCTAATCGGAAAATCTGAAACCCTCAGCAAGGCGCCACCGGCTTTTTTTCTGGTTCAATTGATGCTGGCGGCATTTCTGACCGTCTCCAACAGAGTTACCTGGCGCAGTGCGCTTGGCGCCGCGGGCGGCGTCGCGCTCACGCTGTTTGCCGTCACCGTCCTGGTCGTAAGGTCCGCTCAGGGGATGGACGCGCTGCGATTCATGTATTCCCGCGTCTTCGAAGCACCTAACCAGGCCTTGCTGGAGTATTTCGGCACGTTTCCTTTCATCCATCCCTTCATGTGGGGCGCGAGCATTCGCCCGGTCGCAACGTTGATGGGACAGTCTTACCTTCCAGCCTATAGTATCGTGGCTTTCGCCTGGTACGGCACCTATGACGTCACCAGCAATGCGCTTTTTATCGCGGATGCCTGGGCTGATTTTTGGTATGTCGGCGTGATTTTATTCAGTCTGGTAGCTGGGGCTCTCTGCCGTTCGATCGACGCGGTCTTTCTGGCAGACGGCAAGACCGTTGTCGCCGTCGCCGTGTTGGGTGCGGCTTTATTCGGCGTGTTCACCCTGTTGGTGACGGCGCTCAACACGGCCATCGCCTCCGGCGGGTTGCTGCTGGCGCCGTTTTTGGCGGGCCTTCTTGTGATCGCAAGCCGATATTTCGGCTGGCCAAGCCCGGCATCGCCGGCCAGGCACGCGGGCCCAAGCAAATAGACGCCTGTCCGCTTTCCACCGACGGGCTGTTCATCCGTCCCCCGTCCGTCTATTTAGAGCTGTCCCGTGCCTTTCGAACTGTTTGCATGATGAACGACCTGACGTGAGCTGGATGACACCTACGGCCCCTGGCGCCACCAAAAAATTGCTTTACGTGGTCAATGAGGATTTCGCATTTCTCCTCAACCGGCTGCCGATGGCGCGGGCAGCGCGGGCAGCCGGCTTCGAGGTGCATGTCGCGACGCGCGTCGACAGGGGCGCCCAGGCCATCGAAGCCGAAGGCTTCATCCTGCACCGCATTCCATTCCGTCGCGGCGGACTGTCGCCTTTCGCCGCAGTTCCGACGATTCTGGCGCTTTGGCGTCTCGAAAGCCGAATCAAGCCGGATCTCATCCACCACTCCGGTCTTCAATGCTGCGTCTACGGCTCGATCGCGGCAATGGGAAACAAAATTCCGCTGGTCAACGCGATCACCGGCCTCGGCTATATCTTTACGTCGTTGACGTGGCGGACCCGGCTTTTGCGGCGAAGCATTGCAACGCTGCTGCCGATGCTGCTGAACCGCCGGCGGAGCCTCGTTCTCGTGCAAAACCCCGACGATCAGGCAGCGCTCGAGACGCTCGGGATCAAGCACGAGCGGATTGTTCTCATTCCCGGCTCGGGAGTGGATACCGATGTTCTGCAGCCGCTGGATGAACCCGAGGGGACGATCACCATCGGTTTCGCCGGACGCCTGCTCACCGACAAGGGAATTCGCGCGCTGGTGGCCGCGCACGCCATGCTGCGAAGCCAGGGCCACGATATCAATCTCATTATTGCCGGCAATCCGGACCCGGCCAACCCTGCATCCGTCACGATAGAGGAGGCGCAAGCCTGGAGCCGGCAGTCAGGCGTCACCTGGCTCGGACACATCGACGATATCGTGTCGCTGTGGCGGCGCTGTCATGTCGCCGTGCTGCCGTCGCACCGGGAAGGCTTGCCGATGAGCCTGCTGGAGGCCGCGGCCTGCGGGCGGCCGATGATTGCGACGGACGCACCCGGATGCCGCGAGATCGTCATCAACGATCTGACGGGCCTGCTGGTGCCGATCGAAGATCCCCCGGCGCTCGCCGATGCGATCGCGCGGCTGGCTGGCTCGGCCGGTCTGCGGGCGCGCTACGGCTCGGCGGCACGGCAATACGTCGTCGACAGACTGTCCGCGAGAATCGTCGGCAAGTCCATCGTCGAACTCTACCAGGGATTGACGCTGCGACAGCGTGCTCCCGATCCCTGGTCAACCTCGCTGGCGGCAGGTTCCAGCCGGATCCCGCGTAACGGCAAGGTTCTTCTGGTCACCCAGCACTTCGCGCCGTTCCCGAGCACCACATCCACCTATATGACCGACATCGCCAAGGCGCTTGCGCTCGATAACCAGGTCATTGTTCTGTCGGGCACGCCCAACTCAGGCTCGAAGTTGCCGTGGACGCCCGGCGAGCCCGCCGTCATCGAAATCCGCAGCTGGTGGCCAGGGAAATCCGCATTGTTCTCGCGGTCGCTCGCTGCAGTGCTGTTCGCCGTACAGGTTTTTTTCGCGGTCATGAAATACAGCCGTCGTGAAGATGCCGTGCTTTGCGTGACCACCCCGTTCACATCACCCTACGCCGTTAGCCTGGCGGCGCGGCTGCGCAAATTCTCCGCCGCCCTCATAATCTATGATTTCTATCCGGATTCGCTGGTCATGGCCGGCTTTCTCGGGCCCACGTCCGTATTGGCGGAAATGTTGCGATCGGCCAACGGCCAGATGTTCGGATGGCTCGACGCCGTCATCACCATCGGGCGCGACATGAATTCGATGCTGATGGCATACCCCCGGATGACTGCGGACAAGATCAGCTTCATACCAAACTGGGCCACGCTTCCAGTGCGCTACCGCGAGATCACTCCCGCCAATCCCTATCGCCAACGCTGCCCAGGCAGGTTCCTGGTGGCAATGTCGGGAAATGCGGGATTTACCCACGATCCGGAGTCGGTTTTCGAGGCCGCGCGAATATTGCAAGACAATGCCGATATTCATTTTCTGTTCTCCGGCGAGGGCGTCGGCTGGACCAAGTTGAAGGCACGGCAGGCCGGCTCGCCACTTGCCAACGTCACGCTGGTCGAACGCGTCCCCGACGCTGAGCTGGCCGGGTTCCTGTCCGCCGCCGATGTCTGGGTCATTCCCTACCGCAAGAACAATACCGGGGTGTCGGTGCCGAGCCGGATCTACAATTTGCTCGCGGTGGGACGCCCCGTCATCATTTGCTCGGAACCCGACGCGGAAGCCGCCCTGCTGGTTCGTGAAAATGATTTGGGGTGGGTGGTGCAGCCCGAGAACCCAGCGGCGATTGCCGAAGCCGTCAGGCTCGCGGCTTCGCCAGCCGGCAAGACTCTGGCGAAGGGACGGCGGGCGGCCGAGATCGCTCCGCACTATACCAGGGAAACCGCGCTGAATTCCTATCGGGCACTGATCAGTCGGCTGCTGGACCGGCAAGCTGCCAAATCGGCCAAATGACCCAGGAACTGCATACCGCCAGAAGCGGACGTTCCGGAAGCTGCTGCAACACCAACTATTTGGCAGAATATCGTAACCGCGCCCATTCTATGGTGTCGGCGAAATCGGCCGCAAACGCGGCTACCCGCCGCTCCACCTCCGGGAGCAGCATGCGCGGTTGCGAAGGCTCGAAAGCTGCGGCAACAGCCGCCAGGTGGTCGGCAAGTGCGGAAGGGTCTTGCAGTCCGAAATAAAGCGCACCGGCAGCGGCCTGTTCGCGATGCACGCTGATGTCCGACAATATCATGGGTGTGCCGAAAGACTTCGCCTCCTCGACTGTCGTGCTCCAGCCCTCGAATGACGACGGATTGACCAGAGCAGCCGCGCTTCGCAACAAGGCATAGACGTCACCGATCGGTATCATTCCGAGATAACGAAAGGTTTCCTGAATGCCGCGTCGCGCGACCTGCATCATCAAATTCGGAAAATAACTCTCGTCCTTCGGATTATGGGAGCTCCCCGAGGCAGCAACCACGATATCAAGCCCGCGACGTTTGAGAATATCCAGCGCCTCGATAACCAGCAGATGATTCTTGTGTCTCCAGAACTGGTTTGGCAAATAGAAAAAGCACGGCGGCAGTCCATACTTCTGAACCACTTCGCTTGGCTCGATCGACAACAGCGCGGCAGGCGGATACGAAGCAAACCGCACCACGCGGGTCCTGTTTTTCAGCGAAGGGTAAAATTCTTCGCAATCAAGGCGGGCATCCTCACTGCTCAACATGATCACTCTTCCCGACGCGGCCTGCATGCGCAATCCCAATTCCCTTCGAATCCGGGCGGTAAACGTGAAGAGGTGCGGCAATCGTCGATGCTGAAGATCCGGAAACCAGGCCACCGAAGGATACGGCAGGCGCCATCCGAAAAAACGCGCCGTCTCGACCACAACATCGATGCGCTGACGCGCGAATTCATTGACTGCGGCGCGATCAATTCCAGTCAAAATAGCCGCAGCAATGGCACCTCGCGTTTGCTCGAACGCGCCGGAGCGGACAACCTCCACCGACGGCAACATCGCAAGTTCGGCCAGCTCCTGCTGATCGGCGCCGGTAGCGGCGAATACCACAGGCGTAAACCGACCTTTCTGGTGGGCTTCGAGAGACGCAAACAAATTGGCTAAATAATTATATCCTCCCGCCCAGGCGCGGCGGGAGATATGAGTGAATGCGAGACGCAGGGGAGCTGACGACATCAGTTCATCTGGCTTTGAACCATTGAACGTACTCGTTCACACCGGCGTCCAGTCCGGTTGTCCATTGAAATCCCAGCGCTTCGAGTTTGCTGCTATCGGAGATCAGGCTCGTCGGATCGCCGGCGCGGATCCGACCTGAAAACTCGATACTCAAGCCGTCACCCCAGTTTTCGACGACATACCGCGCAATTTCAGCCACCGATGTTCCGACCCCCGATCCGCCATTCAGTACATGGTAGGGGCCCGGAATCGCGTAGGTCGGAACAATCGCCAGGAGGCGAGCGATATCGCGGACATTGGTCCAGTCCCGTATCTCGTCGCCGGTACCCCCCAATACCAGCTTGCGTTCTCCATCTTGAAGGCGGCTGCACAAATCCCAGAGCAGCTGCTTTCGAAGCGTTGGACCATACACCGAAAACAGGCGAAGAACGACGGACTGCACGCCGAAAGTGTCGGCGTAGCTTTGGCAGAGCTGTTCCATCATCCGCTTGTGCTGGCCGTAGGGTGACATCGGATCAAGCCGCGCCGTCTCGGCGATCGGACCCCGGTGGACAGAACCATAGACGGCCGCGCTCGATACCGTCACCAGCCTGCAGTGCGGTGCAATGACCCGCATCCATTCAAGCAGTTGCTCGGTAGCGGCAACGTTGCGCAGAAAATCCTCGTGCGGTTGAGCAATCGAACGGCCCACCGACGCCCCGCCCGCAAGATGGTAGATGATCTCCGGCAATCTTGTCGTGGAAGCCAGCGCGTGGAGATTAGACGCATCGATTTCGCCGTCAAGACAGCAACGATATCCCCAGTGTTTCTTCTCCGCATCCTGAGGAGCGCCATAGCCAAGGCCATCGACCAGGTGGCCGCGATCGGCAAGCTCCCGCGCGAGATGTCGCGCAATGAATCCGTTTGCGCCGGTGATCCAGACGTTCATGATGAGGCCTTGTGGCCGACGAAGGAATAGAGCCTTCCCGGCCGGTTATCGAAGCATCCGGCAACGGCGAGCGCGCGTCGAAACAGCCAATTCGAACCCAATATTGCCTTTGCAAGCCGCCGTGAAACCAGGCCCGGAAGCTGCGACACGATCTTGTCGCGCAGACTATCCAGCGTATGCGGGTACAGGTTAATCGGACTCTCCAATGGAGCCAAAACATCGAGAGGAGCGAATCCAGAGGATTTCAAGGCAGACACGTATCGGTCCAATCTAAACGCCTGCTCGCCGCCATAGAGCCGATGCAGCGGATGCTGTTGTAAGAATTGATCGAGGTCGGAATCGACGGTGACAACATGCTCACGCGCGGCGACCAATATTCCGCCGGGTTTCAGCACGCGATAAAATTCACGGCAGGCCTGCTCGAGATTCTTGGTATGATGCAAAACCGCGCGCGCAAGCACCACATCGAAGCTCGCTTCCGCGAACGGCAGGCGCTCCGAGAATTCCTCAACCACCTCTATTGCCGTGGAAGTTTCTTTCGCCAGAGCGCGGATTGCTGAGGCGCCGACGATGGAGCTGGGATCCGGCTCCAGCGCGGTCACTGCAAATCCCTCGCGTGCCAGCGCATAGCTTGCTATGCCGCGGCCGGCGCCAACGTCAAGCGCGCGGCCGCTGCGACCATGCAACAAAGCCGCGATCGATCGCCATTCGGAGGTCGCGAAATAGCGCAAGGCCGCGTCGGCAAGCGGGTCGTCATAGAAGGCGTCGCGGACGAGTTGTTGCTGGTCTGGCTGACCGCGCAGCCAGACCACCGCATCTTCCCACGAAGATGGCTTTTGTTCAGAGCTCATCCGGCGACAGCTCCCTGACGACAATCGCCGGATTTCCCGCAACGATGCAAAACGGCGCAACATCCTTCGTCACGACGGCACCGGCGGCAACAATTGCACCCTTTCCCACCGTCACGCCGCGCAGCACGAAGGCACCGGCACCAATCCACGCGTCGTCGTCGATGGTGACCGGCTGCTCGCCGAGTGCTAGCTCGCGCGGATGACCGTGGGTCAGAACCTGCCTGACCTGGTCGTGGCGTTCCGCGGCTCTGATCGGATGCGTGAGGTTATCAAAAATATTCACGGAATGCGCGATCAGCACCCGGTCGCCCAATATGATCGAGCTGGCGGACCAGATTCGGGTTGCTTCCCCGACATAACACCACTCGCCGATAGTGATCCGGCCGCCTTGCGGGAACACCAGCAGTTCACCCTGAATGTGGCTGTGTTCTCCGACCGCGATCCTGCCTGAATCGCCGGAGATGTTCCTGATGCGCGCCGTCCTGCTCAACTTCGCACCCCGACCAAGACGACAGGTCGCGCGCCCGATCAGACGCTGGATGAGGTAATCGATATTCATGCCGTCAACTGCAAGCACGCGATCGCGCGCGACGAGGCGGCGCGATCATCACCCCATCCCTGCCCGGTATGGACATCATATACGGTAGCGTCCTTGAGGGCTTCCGGTGACGATCTTTGCCAGCCGCCGCTCGAATATCCAAAATAGTCCGCTTGGCATGCGCTAGGCGCGAAGGCCTCGATGACACGGTCCACCATGCCGCGATCAAATACCTGGTACCAACCGAGGTTGGCGCGCTTGCCGAACGGAAATGAAATGCAGCAGGCGCCCCCGGGCTTCAGGATTCGCTTGAACTCCTTCACCGCCGGCGCGAACCCTGCATCGTCCTGTTCGGCATCGACGGGGTTGCCGGTGTATAACAGGGTGTTGTCGAGGCCGATATGCTCGATGGTCGAAATGCTGGCAATCGTGTCAAACGTCTGGTCGGCGAACATCGACCGCCTGAGATCCCCGAACACGTAAGAAAATCCCCGATACCAGTAACAGTGTTTCTCGGGCGCAAGCGTCATGATGGTGAGATCGGCGCCCTTCAGGGGCGGCCGTTCGAGAAGATAATCATGGTTCAACGCCGAACCGGCATCGAGCATTCTGCCGACGTCCGGCTTCAGGTGCGCGAACAGCCAGGGATACTCGACGACGCGCTCGTCCATGGCAATGCCATAGCCTGCTGGAAGATCCTGGCCGTCCCGCACCACGCCATGATCGATCGCCGACGTGATGGTGCGTAGTTTGGCGGTCTGATATCCCGGACTGTACGGACGACCGGTGATGCGGTAGGCCGGAACGGCGGCAGCATCGAGCGCCCATTTAAGCCGATGGGTCAGTCCATTGATATGCATCTGGAGGCCCTGGTTGCGGCTACGCCTGTACCACGATTACAGCCGCCCCGCGAGATCGGAAAAATGCTGCCATTGCAACGACTTGCTATAGGCGGCGGCGATCCTTCGCCGTCCCAGTGACGCCATCGCAGTCGATCCCGCGCTGTCCACCAGCCTTTCCTCGATCAATGCCACTGCCTGCTCCGGGGAGTCGTAAACCTTGATCGTGGTATCTGGCTCCATGGCTGCCGGATAGCGCCCGGCGTCGGAAACCAGCAGGGCGCCGCATCCCATGGCCTCGAAGCACCGCATGTTGCCGCGCTCCTCTCCCGCCATGTCGATAGCGCCGTTGAGGACTATTTTGGATCGTCCGATCAAATCATAAAGCTCTCGCCCGAATACCGGCTGCCTTGCGATGGTCGCAATCCCTCGAGGCCGGCGATGGCTTTTTAGCGGCGGCAAAAATCCGAAAGGGCCCTCGGCAAGCCGCGTCAGACGCGACGCATCGAGACAAAAGACGACATTCCGGGTCGACGCGAGATCGGCAACCCGCTCCAGAATCCTTGCCCGTCGGGAATGGTGGCGCGAGTAGCCGCCGACGAACAGGACGTCGATGGGGCGCTCGCCGCGGCCATACTGATCCATCACCGGATCGACCGCCGGAAAAAACGACGCCACCCGACACCCCTTCCTGCGCCAGTCCTCGAGAATCGACGGAAAATTGCCGACTACACGGTCGTAAGCCGATAGGTCGGCATTGCCCGACGGGGCCGCACGCCAACAAACCGTCTTCTTCACGGATCCCGGAAGCTTGCGCACGAAGCCACTGCCGTAACGGATCGGATCGAGATTGTAGAAGACTTCGGTGCGATGATGCTCGATCTGGGCGATGAGAATGTCTTCCAATGCGCTCGACGACGGCATCCCGTTTTCCTGGGCCCAGTATTTCTGCAGTGTGTTGTCGTCGCCGTTGGTAAAGAACGCATCGGGAGATCCGTCGAGAACCGGCTGCAGAAAATGCAGCGCACCGAACCTGTCTTGCAGGAACACGCGCCGTCGATCGCCGAAGCGAACGGCCCCGGACGCCAAATGATTGAGGTGCCGCAGATAGGACGGATAAAGACCACTGTTCTGAAACAATCGCATTCAGGAGGATCCGACGACAGCAGGCGAGAATGAATGGAAGTATTAGACCACTGGAATTATTGAATCGCCGCACTAAGCCAGCCGAGCCAGCATCCACTTCATATGCAAATATGGCCAGATCCGGCCGGCCGATTCCCAATCCCATGATTTGTCGCGGTTGAGCCTTACAACTGCCTTCTCGAGTGCCGGCTCGTCGACCAGTTCGGCAAAAGCCGCTACCTTCTTTGTCAATAATGAGGCAGTCCAGTCCAAAAGCGGTCCGTTGAGCCATTCGGGCATCGGCGAGTTGAAGCCGACCTTGCGCGTCCCGACCCGGATCGATTCCGGCATCCGGCCGGCCATGGCGCGACGTGCGATCAGTTTGGAAGTCCCGTCGGCATATTTGCTGTGTTCCGGAAGCGCGACGGTATAGGTCACCAGACGCCAATCCAGGAAGGGCATTCGCACCTCGATGCCGTGCGCCATCGATAGACGGTCGAAATTGCGCAGGATCGTCGGCAACACGGTGCCATGAAGCATGCGATACAACCTTCGATTGAAAAATCCCCACTGGCGCGGCAGGCGGTCGTCGTCACCTACCACCGGGAATGGCCGCGGCAGCGCCAAGAGGCCGCCGCGCAGAAAAAACTGGCCGTTTCGCTTGATCAGCGCGGCGCGTGCCAGATCCACGGTTCGGCCCAGAAACCGCCAGCGCGACACCATTGCTGAAAGCAGGTTGCGCAGCTGGAAGCTTGCGGTCGCGCCGGCCTGCAGATAACCGCCCATTAGTTCATCCGCGCCATGACCATCGAGCGACACCAGGACCCTGTGCCGGCGCAGTTCCCGGTAGATCAGCCACACCGCCGTCGGCAGACCAATATACACATCGTCCATATCCTCCAGGACGCGATCGAAATCCCTCAAGGCGTCATCGAGGCCGATCTGAAGAATCACCGGGTCGACGCCGGCCCAGGCCGCGGCTTGCTCTGCCTGCGGCCGTTCGTCGTTGGACGAGCCTGGAAACGATGCGACAAAGGCGTGACGCCAGGCATGACTGCCTCGCGGTCCCATCCCCGCTTTCTCGGCATCGGCCATCGCGCAGATGATTGCCGAAGAATCGAACCCGCCGGACAGACAGGTGCCGATCGGCACGTCGCTGCGCATCCGCAAGCTGACAGCATCGCGAAAGATCTCGCCGAAACGTTCGACCTGTCCGGCGTCCGTTGGGGGCAATGACGGCAGGTGATCGACCGTTCGCCACCAGCGCGTCAGGCTGGTGCGGCCGGCCCTGATCCAGAGATAATGCCCCCCCTGCAACCGTCGGACCTGCCGATGCAGCGTACGCTCGCTGCCCTCGATATTGAACGCATCGACCAGAATCCGGCGCGCGACCTCGGTATCGATGTCGGCCGGTACCAGGCCGCAACCGATGAGCGCCCGCATTTCCGAGGCAAACACCACGCGGCCGTCCGCGAGCGAATAAAGCAGCGGCTTGATGCCAAAGCGATCACGCGCCAGAAAAACATCGCCGGAGACGTTGTCGGCAATGGCAAATGCCCACATGCCGTTGAAGCGCAGCAGCATCTCCGGCCCCCAAGCCTGCCACGCCGCGAGTATCACCTCGGTGTCGGATTCGGTACGGAACGCGATCCCCAGCGCTTCCAGCTCCTGGCGTAATTCGAGGAAATTGTAGATCTCGCCGTTGTAGACGATGACGTAACGGCCGTCGCCCGAGATCATCGGCTGGTTGCCGCGTGCCCCGGGGTCGATAATGGCCAATCGACGATGGCCGAGCGCAATCCGCTTGTCATCGCTATGCCAAAATCCCGCGCCATCGGGACCACGGTGAGCGATGAGCGCGGTCAGGCTTTCTATGGCGCCGGGAACGACAGCGCCGCCCTGTAAGTCAACGATACCCGCAATGCCGCACATCGATCAGACACTCCACGCCGGGAAGAATCGTGCCGCGATGCGGTAGAGATCGCTTCGGCAGATCCCCCCGTAACGTCCAATGCTGGAAAACCCAATAACTACCGCCAGGATCGCTGCCGCCGAAAAGGCATACCATGCCGCGACCTGCAACCAGGCAACGCTTTGACCGAAGCCGTAACCCGATATCCAGACCCGCAACAACCCCGCACAGGCCAACCCGAGAGCGATCGGCATCAGCACGAAATGCCAGACCCGCAACCAGATGTCCGGCAAGTCAAAACTCCGCCGCAGCAGCACCGTCATCATAACCAGCTGCGCCAACGCGCCGGCGCAGGAACTCCATCCGGCAGCGGGCCATCCGAAGATCGGAAGTGCTACCGCGCTCGTGCCAAGCGTGAACAGCGCGGTGACCAGCGCGATCGCGGCGTTGGTCCCGGTCCTGCCGTTTGCCAACAGATAGAATGCGAAAACATTGGTTCCGCTGCCAAGAATGCCTGCCACCGCGAGCACGATCAGGACGCGCTGTCCCTCCAGGGCGACTTCCGCGCCGGTCCACAGCCTCAGCAGGCTGCCGGCGACGGGAATCAGCGCTCCGAGCACTCCGACCGCCAGAACGTTCAGCACCCAGGCCGCACGAAAAAACAACTCGCCGACACGTCCCTCGCCCTCCCCCTGCAGCGAGCTGAAGAAGGGAAACAAGATCTCGCCGATCTTCAGAACGCCGATATAGATCGCTTCCTCCAGCCGCTGTGCTATCGAATAGTAACCGACGCTTTGCGGCTGCAAAAACGCGCCGAGCAGATAGCGATCTGCCTGCCCCGAAACGAGCCCGCCGCCCTGCGCGACCGCCTGCCATTTTCCGGTATGCAGAAGACTTGCCAGAGAGCTGCGGTGCAGAACCGGAAGCGCTGTCCATTGAGGCAACAACAGCCGCGACAATAATGCCGCCAATAGCAGATTGGCGGCAAACCCGGCCATCTGGCAGGCCAGGTAGGTGGACGCGACCGGCCATCGCGGGATCAGTAACAGCATCAGAAGCGTCGAAACAAGGGTGCCCGCAATATTGATCAAAGCGAGCCGCGCATAGTCCTGACGGGCTACGAACAACGCGAGGAAGACACCGGCGATGCATTGGCACAACCAGCCCAGGGCGCCGAAACAGAACGCCGCCAGAAGGTCCCGGGCAAAATCGCCACTCAGATTGAACGCCCGCTGCGCCAAAGCCGGGCCAGCGAGCGGGAAAAGAACGGCGAGCGGAATCCCGGCGACAAGACCGATAAACAGAGCCGTCGCCATAAACTGCCGTGCTTCCTCGCGCTTTGCGGAACCGAGCCGTTGCGCGAGTTCGCGCGCAATCATCAGGGCAAGAGAATTGCTCAGAATCAGCGCAGGCGCAATGCTGGCTATGACCAGCCCGGCAATGCCGAACGATGCAACGCCGAGCCGTCGCACCACAAACGGAAGGATCACAAGATTCAAACCTACGCCAACGACGAATGCTGCGGCATTCCAGGTCGAGTTTGCCAGCAGTCGGGAGCCAGTCTTCATGAGGTATCTTCAACCGGCTCCGGGCCGATATAGCCAGGGAAGCGCATCACTATCTAAATGCGCGAATGAGATCTACCACGGTGTTCTGCTGCTGCAGCGTGATTTCCGCAAACATCGGCAGCGAGAGGATGCGGCCCTGATTTCGGTGGGCATTCGGAAACTGCCCGGGACGGTGACCGAAACGCCGATAGGCCTCCAGAAATGGCAGCGCTACGGGATAGTTGATGGCGGTCTGCACGCCGTTTGCGGTCAGATGCGCGGCGAGCTTGTCGCGCTGCGGATGCTGGATGGTATAGAGGTGATAGACGTGTGAACGATCGGGAGCGACCTGCGGCACCACGACGTCCTCGATCTGGTTGAGACCACGGTCATAGACCGCCGCCGCGGCCTGCCGCGCCTTGGTCCAGCGCGCCAGATGCGGCAGCTTGGCCGACAGAATGGCGGCCTGCATACCGTCGAGGCGGCTGTTGATGCCTTCGATCCGATGTTGATGCTTCACGACACCACCGTGCCGCGCCAGCATCGCCATCCGTTCGGCGAGATCGCTGCGGTTCGTTACAATGGCCCCGGCATCCCCCATCGCCCCAAGATTCTTGCCCGGATAGAACGAATAGGTGGCGGCTTCGCCGAAGCTGCCGACCGGCCGATCCTTGTACCGAGCCAGGTGCGCCTGCGCGCAATCCTCGATCACCCAAAGGCCGCGCTTGCGGGCGATCGCCATGATCGCAGTCATATCGGCTGGCTGGCCATAGAGATGAACCGGAATGATTCCCACCGTTCGAGGGGTAATCGCGCTTTCGACCGCAACGGGATCGATGGTGAAAGTCCGGGCGTCGGTATCGCAAAACACCGCGGTGGCGCCGGCATGGGTAATCATGGCCGAGGTGCTGATCCACGAATGCGCCGTGGTAATGACCTCGTCCCCAGGCCTCACCTCCAGCGCGGCCATCGCAAGGTAGAGCGCGTCGGTGCCATTGGCGCAGGAGATGCAGTGGCTGGCATCAACGGCAGCAGCGAATTGCCTCTCGAACGCATCGACATAGGGACCGCGGATGAACGCGCTGTCTCGAATGACGGCGGCTATGGCCGTGTCGATTTCAGACTTGATGTTCAGATACTGAAGATGAAGGTTCGCGTAAGGTACAGCCATGGTTAGGGCCTTTTTTGGGGAAGCAAGGTACCAGGCGCCTATCGGGCATCCGTCTGAATGCGCGCCGGATTGCCGATATAGGATCCAGGCACGGTAATGTCTTTGGTAACTACCGCCCCCGCGCCGATCACCACATCGTCGCAGATCTTGACCGGAAGAATGGTGGCGTTGGATCCCACCGAAACCCGATTTCCGATCGTCGTGGAGCGCCACAGCTCCTTGCGCCCGCGCGCCGGAGCGCCCGTCGAAAACGTATCGTTGATGAACATCACCCCATGACCGATGAAGCAATCTTCGCCGATCGTGACCAGTTCGCAGACAAACGCATGGGATTGAATTCGCGTCCGTGCTCCAATTCGCACGGCTTTCTGCACTTCGGTAAAAGGGCCGATGAAGCAATCGTCTCCGATTTCGCAGCCGTACAGATTGCACGGCTCGACGATGCTGACGCGCGCGCCAAACAGCACGTCACGCACGCCCGCATGCCGGATCTCTGGCTCGCTCATGGCAGCTCACCGAGGCGACACAGCTGCGGAACAAACTTCAGCAGGACCTCCCTGCCCGTCTCAATCGACTCGTACAGTGCGGAGATCAGTTCGAGGCTCTTGCGCCCCTGAAGACCGTCGACCAGCGCGGGACTCTGATCGTTGAGACATTTGACGACATGCTCGTAATAGGCCTGATGACCGAATCCATAGACGTTCGGCGGATTGACCGAGAACTTCTCCATCACGTCCGTGTCCGACGACAGCGGTTCAGAAAACTGCCAATGCCGAATCTTGTTGACGGCAAACCCCGCAATTTCCACACTGCCCTTCTCTCCCAGAATGGATAAGGATCCCTCGAGATCCTTCGGTCTGACCGCCGTCGTGGCTTCGATAATGCCAAGCGCGCCATTTTTGAATTTGAGCGTCGCCACCGCCGTGTCTTCGGCTTCGATATTCACCAACGCCGTCGTGGCCCGGGCGTGCACACTGACGACGTCTCCAAAGAACCATTCCAGCATATCGACGTGATGGCTGGCCTGGTTGGCAAGAACCCCGCCATCATAGGCCCAGGTTCCGCGCCACTTGTCCTGATCGTAATAGGCCTGATCGCGACACCAACGCACTCTCACCGTTCCCAGCACCAGGCGTCCGAAGCGGCCTGCATCGAGCGCCTCGCGCGCCTTGATCACCGGAACATTAAACCGGTTCTGCTTGACGACGAACAGTTTGACGGCCGCTGCATCGCAGGCGCGGATCATGGTGTCGGCGTCTTCCAGACGAAGCGCCATCGGTTTCTCGACGACGACGTGCTTGCCCGCCCTGGCAGCAGCAATGGCATGAGTCGGGTGCATGCCGCTCGGTGTCAGCACGGACACCGCCTGCATATCCTTTCGGCCAAGAAATTCATCGATATCGTAGAATGCGGTCACCCCGAAACGCGCGGCAATTGCGTCGGCGCGCTCACGCACTTCGTCGCAGACGGCGACGAGTTCGGCTCCTGCGATATGCCCCCCGCCAAGAAGCTCGGAATGGCGCTTCGCGATGCGTCCGCACCCCAGCAAGCCGAATTTGATCAAGCATCACCCTCAGGAGTTCGCCCACTCAACCGCAGCAGGTATCCGATATCGCGCGACAATCCAACCATTTCGCAGAACCGGCTCTCCCAGCGACGCCGGGATAGCTGAAATTGCCATCAAATTCAATATCTTGCCCCTAAAATACGGATTTGGCGCCGGCGGTTTTGACCGCGAATATCGGCACGGCGGGGGATCGCCCTTGGGCCGCCAGCAAGCCGCGACAAGTCAAATCTGAGCGGCCTTGAATTCCGGGACGGCGGCCTTCAACACCGACTCGATGGCGCTACGCTGATCGCTAGCAACCGCCTGATCGAGCGTGGCCAGCCACGCGCGCAAGGTCTCCAGCGGCGGTTCATTGGGCCGAGCCGCCAGAATTCCCGCGATGCCGATGTCGGCCGTCGGCTCCTGATGCGCGAAAAGAATTTCGTTCAGGCGTTCACCCGGGCGAATGCCGGTGAACGCGATCTCGATGTCGTAGCCGGGCTGCAAGCCCGACAACCTGATCATGCGCTCCGCCAGGTCGACGATGCTGACGGGCTGGCCCATGTTGAGCACATAGACCGAAACATCGGGCCGCACCGGCGCCAGCGCGTGAGCGGCCGCCGTGATTACCAGGTCGCAGGCTTCACGAATGGTCATGAAATACCGCACCATATCCGGATGCGTAACCGTCACCGGGCCGCCGGCTTCGATCTGGGCTTTGAACTTCGGCACCACCGATCCGTTCGACGCCAGCACATTGCCGAATCTTACGGAGATCAGGCGCATCCGCGGCTTGCCCTGCGGCTGCGACGCCAGGACGTGATCAAGCGCCTGGCAATACATCTCGGCAAACCGTTTGGTGAGGCCCAGCATCGAGACCGGCTCTATCGCCTTGTCGGTCGAGATCATGACCATCGCTTCGGCGCCCGCCGCCAAGGCGGCATCGGCGACGTTCACCGAGCCGAAAATATTGGTCTTGACGCCCTCGCTCCAGTCGCGCTCGAGGATCGGCACATGCTTGAGCGCCGCCGCATGAAACACGATATCCGGCTTGAACTCGCTCATCAGTCGCTGGATGCGTTCGCGATCGCGAATGTCCGCGATCCGTCCCTCGATCAGCGTTCCGGTTGCCTGCGCAGCCAAGGCCTCCGTCACTGCATAGAGTGCAGGCTCCGAATTTTCTATCACCAGCAATCGGGCGGCACCGAATGTTGCGACACGATGGCAAATTTCCGAGCCGATCGAACCACCGCCGCCGGTGACGATCACCGCCTTGTTGCTCACCAAGGCCTCGAGACGGCCGTAGTCGATGTCCACGCTGGAGCGCAGCAGCAGGTCCTCGACCGCGACCGCCGTCAACCGCGGCGCATCCCCGCTTTCCAGCGATGGCAGCCGGCTGACGATCAGCCCGAGCCGGCGCGCCCGCATCAGTATGGCTTCGGGATGCGACTCAGGTGCGAACGCCGACGGCGTCATCACCACGCGCGTGATCGGCTTGTCGCGCCTGGCGAAATCGCGGATGATATCCTCGATGTCGTCGACCCCGCCAAGCACTGGAATGTTGCGGATCGACTGCCCACGATCGGCCATCGACGGCGACAATACGCCGACCGGCCAGAGCTGTTTGACCGCACCGCTTTCGATCCCGCGCAACAGGATCTCCGCGTCGGCCGCGCGTCCTATCAACAAGGTCGGAGACGCGCCCTCGGTACGGGCATGGCGGCGCACCCGGGTATAGCGAAAATAGCGGTAGGCAAACCGCAAAGCGCTCAGGAAGAAGACCTCAAGGAACCAATAGAGTACGATGGTGACCTTGCCGAGGAAGAACGTGCCATGAACGTTCGGCGCGACGAAAACGTAGTCCAGCACCAGAAGTCCAACCGTCAATACCGTGGCTGCGCGTAGAATATTCAACGCATCCGGCAACGAAATGAAGCGCCATTTGGTGGTGGTAAGGTTGCAGGCGTAACAGACCACCACGCTGAAAGCGATGAAGAATGGCAGGATGTGCAGCAGAAGCGGCACACGATCGAAAAAATTCTCACCACCTTCAAAGCGCAGGTAGAAGCTGGCGAATACCGCAAGCGTCGTCGCGAGCGCATCGTGCGCTGCGATCAAGGCGTTGCGCGAAGTCAGGTTTGAGAGACGCATCATCTGGCCGACCGGTAGCGAAAGATGCCCCGGCTATGCCGTTGCGGGGGCGCTGATAGCTGATCCGCTGCATGCATGCCAGCCGTCATGGCTTAACGGAGTTTTCCTGGCCTGCTATGGCCATCGGCGAGCGCTTGTTCTGCAGCATTCCGCCCGCGACGCCCACGCCGATGGTGTACATCCACCCCTCGTGAAAATCGAAGATGTGAGAATTGAACAGCGAGGTGAGAATATTCTGCGTCACAACCATGAATCCGATCCAGGCTACCAGCCCCTCGCCGCGAAACAGCAGCAGATGAAACCACCAAATCGCGTATAGCACGGCGATCCCTATGATCCCCCACTGAACTGCGACATTGAGCGTCTGATTGTGCGGATTTCCGATGACCTGGCCGGAGGCGAGAACTTCGGGGCCGGTAGCGGCCTGTTCGAAGAGCCCGCGTGTCGAACCGGTACCGTGCCCGGCGATCGGAGACTCGGCAAAGAACCGCAGCGATTTCCTCCAGAATTCCAGCCGCAAGCCGATCGACGTCGGCTCATCGCGCTCCATATAGATATCGTAGTCCCTTCGGAACGTCTCGGTTGTCCATTGCAGCTTCGGCGAAGCCGCCCACGCCAGCATCGCCAGCGCGACCACCGCACAGAAAATAATGACATTGGTTCGCCACTTCAGGTGCAGCAATGCGAATATCACCAGCATGATCGGCATTGTGACCAGCGCCGTCCGCGAAACGATGACGAACACCATATTGGCGACGAAACTAACGGAGACCGCAAACAGCAAAACGGCCAGCAGCATCTTTTTCGCGCGTAGCTGGGTGACGATCGGGTACGCCAGCGTCACGGCGCACAGGGCGAATTCCTGGCTCTGATCGATGTAATTTTTAACCGGCACGCCATATTCGGCGCCGGCTTTGAGCGCGAGCGTGGGGTGGAACGCTACCACCCACGACATCGCCATCAGCAGGATGCAGGACAATAGAAACGCGGCGAACACCCACATGCCGCGGGCCGAACGTTCGTAGTGATAAAAAAGTACCGGCAGCACCAGCAGCTTGGCGGTCGGACTGATGGCATAAAGACGCGCGGCCCAGGGCGCGTCCGACCACAGCGTTCCGGCAAGCGCCAGCACGAACAGCGCAATCGGGGCGGCGCAAATCGGGCGCTTTAGCGACGCCACGAAACTCCTGGGATCAAGCGCCGGCACGGCCGTGATCAGCCAGACCACCGCGAAGATGGCGACCAGCGACGTGGACCACGGCAGCGAAAGGGCGATCAGCACCGCGAAAATATCGGCGGTCCTTGCCCAGGCCAGCGGGTCGCGCCAGAGCGGCAAAACCGGGCTCGCCGACGGTGTTGCCACGCCAACGCTCACGCCTGACCTCCTCGGGCGCGATCGACCAGCGACGTCGTACTGAAGCCGGGCAAAACGTCGACCAGCCGCACCTCTCCGCCACAGGCTTCGACGATCTCGTGGCCAACGACCTGCTCCCGGGTATAGTCGCCGCCCTTCACCAATACGCTCGGCTTGATCTGCCTGATCAACTCGATCGGGGTATCTTCCTCGAACAGGATGACGAGATCGACCGCCTCCAGCGCCGCCAGAACTTCCGAGCGCGCGCGCTCGTGCTGCACCGGACGACCTTCGCCCTTGAGCCGCCGCACCGAGGCGTCGCTGTTCAAACCGACGATCAGGCGGTCGCAGGCGCCACGGGCCACGGTCAATAACCTGACGTGGCCGGGGTGCAGAATATCAAAACAGCCATTGGTAAATCCGATCCTCAAGCCCTGCTTTCGCCAATCCAGAAGATGGGCTTCGAGTTCGCGGCTGGTCGCGATGATCTTTTCTTCGGCCGCGAGATATGCGTGCGGCAGAATCTTTCGGCGCAACTCGGCCGATGTCACGATTGCGGCGCCTTTCTTGCTGACCGCGACCGCCGCAGCCGCGTTCGCCATCCGCACGGCAACCTCCCAATCGGCCCCCGCCGCCAGCGCCAAAGCCAGCACCGCAGCGACGGTATCGCCCGCGCCAGAGAGGTCGCGGACCTTGACCGGATGGCCCGGCACATGAACCACTTCGCCGTTATGATGCACCAGGGTCATGCCGTGTTCGCTCTGCGTCACCAGCACGGCTTCGCAATCCGCCAGCTGCATCACGTCCTGCGCCGCAGCGGCAATGCTTTTTTCGCTATCGGCGCGGCTGCGGGTCGCCTCGGCGAATTCCTTGCGATTGGGCTTGAGCAGCGTGGCGCCGCGATAGATCGCAAGATTGGCGCTTTTGGGATCGACGATCACGCGCTTGCCCAGCTTGCGCGCGGCGTCGATGACGTTGCGGATCACCCGGGCCGTCAGCACGCCCTTGGCATAGTCGGACAGCAAAACGATATCGACGCGCGCCAACAATGGCAGAATGGCGCCGATCAGTTCCTGTTCGATCTCGGCTGAGGCGGGCGCGGCCAGTTCCCAGTCCGCGCGCAGCATGTGCGTGGAGAAATGCTCGGACACGAAGCGCACCTTTCGTGTCGTCGGCCGGCTGGAATCTCGCACCAGCACGCTTTCGATCCGGTCTTCCTGCGCGAGCTCCGCCAGCAAGGTCCTGCCGGCGGCGTCGTCGCCGATCAGTCCGACGAAGATGCAGCGCGCGCCGAGCGAAGCGACGTTGCGCGCGACGTTGCCGGCGCCGCCGATGTCGGTCTCGCTGCGCTGCACGGCAATGACCGGCGCGGGGGCTTCCGGCGAAATTCGCGATACCTCGCCATAGACGAATTCGTCGAGCATCAGGTCGCCGACGCAGAGCACGGTCTGGCGGGTAATCGCAGACGACAGGGCATCAAAATCGAACATCGGAACTCGCACTGTGTTGCACTGTCAGCGGAAACGATCGCCGGTATCGAGGAAATCCTTGACGTAGGTCTCGACCGCCGCCTCCAGCGCCGTGAAGCCGCCATTATAGCCCGCGCGCTGCAGCCGACTGACATCGCTTTGGGTAAAGTACTGGTAGCTGCCGCGGATCGGTTCCGGCATATCGACATACTCGATATTCGGCACGGTGCCGAGCGCGGCATAGGCTGAACTGATCAGATCCCTGAAGCTGCGCGCCTTGCCGGTCCCGACGTTGAAGATGCCGCTGACCGAAGGCGTCGCCAGCAGCCACGTCATCACTCGCACCACATCCTCGACATAGATGAAGTCGCGCCGCTGATCGCCGTCGGCGATGCCCTCGCGGTGGGACTTGAACAGCTGCACGGCGCGGCCGGCCTTGATATCGTCGAAGCGCCGCGCCAGCACGCTCATCATCGGACCCTTGTGATATTCATTGGGGCCGAACACATTGAAGAACTTCAAGCCCACCCATTGCGGCGGCAGCCTGTCGCCCCGGGCGGCGCGTTCGGCGACCGCCATGTCGAACAGATGCTTGCTCCAGCCATATAAATTCATCGGCCGCAGTGTCTTTAGGGCCGACTGGTCGTCGCGAAAACCCTGCGCGCCATCGCCATAGGTCGATGCCGACGAAGCGTAGATCAGCGGCGTGGCATGGGCCGTGCACCAGTCAAGCAACCGCATCGACAGCCGGAAATTGGTCTCGATCACCAGATCGCCGTCGGTCGCCGTGGTCTCCGAAACGGCTCCGAGATGGATCACGGCGTCGAGCCGGCGGCCGTTCAGCCAGGCGAACAATTCTGTCGGCGGCACGATGTCCGCCAGTTGGCGCCTGGCGAGATTGCGCCACTTGCCGTCTTGGCCGAGCATATCGCTCACCGCCACGTCGGCGCGGCCCGAATCATTGAGCGCGGCCACGACGTTCGATCCGATAAAACCGGCGCCACCGGTCACCAGTAACATGACATGCCCCGCCCTGATTGTGCACCGCCAGCTTTGCCCCAGTCCTGTCCGGCAGGCAACTTCGGTCGGCCGTGGCGAAGACGATCGCCTCCACCGCATGGCTTTACCTCGCGCAAGGGAGCCGTTACCGAAAGGCCGCAACTCTTACAAATCCTCAAACAATGAATAGTGATTCACAAAGAGCCATGGCGATTGAGGACCAGGATGATACCCGGCCGATCCTCGTGGTCCCCTATATGTGGATCGGTGATTTCGTGCGCGGACATACCGTGGTGCGGGTTCTGAAGCAGCGCTGGCCGAACCGGCCGATCGATCTGCTTGCCACCTCCCAATGCGCCCCTCTGGTCGACTACATGCCCGGTGTGCGGTCCGGGGTCGTCTGGGATCTGCCGCGCGGCCGGCTCGCAGCGGCCAGGCAGTGGGGCCTGGCGGCCCGGCTGCGGGCCCGGAACTACGCCACCGCCCTGATCCTGCCCCGCACCTGGAAATCGGCGATTGCGCCGACGCTGGCCGGGATTCCGGAACGGGTGGGGTTCGTCGGGGAAGCGAGGTTCGGATTGATCAATCGATGGCGCTGGGGCGAGAGGGCCCTGCCCCGCTTCATCGACAAGAACGCCGCGCTGGCGCTGCCGGAAGGTGCGGCATTGCCTGCGGAATGGCCCGTGCCGGAACTCGTCGTTCCCGCTGGCGAGGCCGACCGCTGGCGGCAAGCCAATGGACTGGGCACCGGCCCCGCCATCGCGCTGGCGCCGGGATCGGTCGGGTCGTCCAAGCGCTGGACCTATTACCCGGAAGCGGCCCGGCTTCTGGCCCAACAGGGGCTGGACGTCTGGGTGGTCGGCGGCCCCGTCGAAAAGGCGCTGGCGGCGGAGATCGTGGCCGCAGGGGGACCGCGGGTCCGCGACCTCACCGGCATCGATCTGCGCAACGGTATTCTGGCGATGGCGGCAGCCGATGTCGCGATATCCAATGACTCCGGCCTGATGCATGTCGCCGCGGCGCTGGGGACGCCGACCATGGGTATTTTCGGGCCCACCAGCCCCTATCACTGGGCGCCCCTTAACGGCCTTGCGGCGACGGTACAAACCAAGACCACGGTGCCGTGCCAGCCCTGCCATCGTCCGGTCTGTACCATGAACGAGCATCGCTGCATGCGCGACATTCCCGCATCCGACGTGGTTGCGACCGCCATGCGCGTGCTGACGGAGGTGAAAACCTTGCCGACCAGGCTGCAATAATATGAGCGCCATCGATTCCGCCAGGTCCGCATTGAGGCCCGCCGCGTTCCTCGATCGCGACGGCGTCATCAATTACGACGACGGCTTTCTCGGCACCAAGGACCGGATTCGCTGGATGCCGAACGCGGCCAGGGCGATCCGCCGGCTCAACAATGCCGGATATCTGGTGTTCTTCTTCACCAACCAATCGGGTGTCGCGCGCGGTTTCTTTACCGAGCAAGACCTGCAGGCGCTGCACCATTGGATGCGCGGCGAACTCGCCGCCGAGGGCGCGGTCATCGACGACATCAGATATTGCCCGCATCACCCCGCCGGATCAGTTGCCGGTTATCTCGAAGACCACCATTGGCGCAAGCCCCGTCCCGGGATGATCCTCGATCTGATGCAACACTGGCCGGTGCGGCACGACGGAAGTTTTGTGATCGGCGACCGCGCATCCGACATTGAAGCTGCAGAAGCCGCCGGATTGCCGGGCTATCTGTTCGCAGGCGGCGACCTCGACGCCTTTGTCGCGGATATCCTGAGGCAAACGGGCGCGAACCGGCTCAGCCGCTTTCCCGAGGCTCACCCGCGCGAGCGGAAGGAATAGAGAGGTTGCGATAAACCTCGGCGATGCGGCTGGCTTCGGCATCGAGGCTGAATCGTGCCAGCACCCGCGCCCGCGCCCGCGCACCCATCGCCGTGCTCGACGCCGGATCGCGCATCAGCGGCTCCAGCGCCGCCACCAGCGCCGCAGCGTCGCCCGGCGGCGTCAACACCCCGGTGACGCCGTCCTCGATGACAAGCTCGGCGGCGCCCGCCCGCGAGGCCACCAGCGCGGCGCCCACCGCCATTGCCTCGATCAATGTCAGGCCAAAGCCCTCGTTGCGCGAGGTAAAGGCGTAGATCGTCAGCCGCTGATACCAGCGCTGCACGTCCTCGATCGGCAGTTCACCGGTGATGACGATGCGCGAAGCAAGGCCGGCTGCTGCGATCCGCTTTCTCAGGTCATTGGCAAAGGCGGTCTGCTCGACGGCGACGGCGCCGACGATCACCGCGGTGAAATCGGGATAGCGCGGCAGCAGCCTGCACATCGCCTCTACGAATACATCGGTGCCTTTTTGCGCGCGCACCCGGCCGAAGCAGCCGATCGCGTAACGCCCCGGCAGTCCGGTTTCCGCGAACGCCGCGTCGCGATCGGCTGCCGGGGCGTAGCGATCGGTATCGACGCCATGCGGAATGACGGTTGCCTCGCGTTTGAGAAACGACGCCGAGATGTCGCTGGTTGCAATGATCGCATCCATCCGGTTGATCAGCCACCGGGTGATCCAGGTGTGGTGCCGCTGCGCCGCCGAGGTGAAGATCAGTTGCAAGGGCCAGCCAAGCCATTGCAGCAGCACGCCCACGATCATCTCGTTGTTGCGCCGCGCGTGCCAGATCAGCGGCATGCGGCGGCGCCACAATTTCGCGATGTCCGCGGTTGCAAGCCGCGCGATGCCGTCAGGCGCGTCGGGGCCAAGCCAGCCCGCGCGAAACATCTTCGCCAGTCTCGGCGCCACCATGCGGTTGGTGGCGGTAACGCCCGAATAGCGCCTGTGCAGATTCGGCACGATCAGCTGCAGTTTTTCCGAGGAATTGTTCTCGATTCCCAAGTCAGGCTCCGTTCCGGGCATTCCCTATACGCAACATTAAGCATAGTAGCCAGTTCGCCGAGGCCGAAACCCCCTCTTCACCGCGGGCCGGATAGCATCGCCTTGGCAGGGTGCGATCGCCAGGAATGGGAGCCGGCTGGCAGGTTACATCCGGTGATCGCGTCAAACCAATGCAAGCGCGATTGATCCTTCGCCAAGCATTCACACTGGCGGACCAAGCGCTGGTACAAGGGTGAGCTCATGACTGTGCTTGTCACCGGCGGCGCCGGTTATATCGGAAGTCACATGGTTCATGCGCTGGCGGAAGCCGGCGAAAGCGTGGTCGTGATCGACAACCTGTCGACCGGCTTTTCCGCTTTCCTGCCCGAAGGCGTGCCGCTGTTCATCGGCGATGCGGCCGACGAGAACCTGGTCGAGGGCGTAATCGCGGCACATGGCGTCGAAAGCATCGTTCATTTCGCGGGCTCGGTGGTGGTGCCGGATTCGATGCGCGATCCGCTTGGCTATTATCGCAACAATACCATGACGACGCGCAATCTGCTCAGCGCCGCGGTGAAATGCGGCGTCAACCGGTTCATCTTCTCGTCGAGCGCCGCGGTATACGGCAATCCGGACCAGGTGCCGGTTCCCGAACATGCGCCGACCCGGCCGCTGTCGCCTTACGGCGCCTCGAAGCTGATGACCGAAATCATGCTGCATGACGTCGCCCAGGCGCACGCGATGAATTATGTCGCGCTGCGCTACTTCAATGTCGCGGGTGCCGATCCGCAGGCCCGGATCGGACTTGCTACCGCAGGCGCGACACATCTTCTGAAAGTCGCCGTCGAGGCGGCAACCGGGCAGCGTGCCAAGATCGACGTATTCGGAACCGACTATCCGACGCCGGACGGCAGCTGCATCCGCGACTTCATCCACGTCTGCGATCTCGTGCAGGCGCACCGCGCGGCACTTTTCTATCTGCGCGGTGGCGGGACCTCGGCGACGCTGAATTGCGGCTATGGCCGCGGCTACTCCGTGCTCGAAACCATCGAGGCGGTGCGCCGCGTCTCCGGGCGCAATTTCGCGGTTCAATATGCCGCGCGGCGGCCGGGCGATATCATGACCATGATCGCCGACACCAGCCGGATCCGCAGCGTGCTGGAGTGGACGCCGCAATATGATGACCTGGAGACCATTGCCGCGCACGCGCTGGCCTGGGAACAGAAACTGTCCAGCCAGCGTAACGGCGAGCCGCGGCAGGCCGTCTCGGCCTGAAATCTCGTTTCCGTGCAAGCCCTGATTTGGCTTGAAAAATCCTGCCATAGCGGGCACTAGAGCCCTCGGATTACCTGTGTCGTTTCGAATCCGGAACACGCTCGACGACGCGCAAGCCGGGTCCAGCGAACGTCAGGATTCGGGCCACCGGCTAACCCGGACGCGCAGGCGGACACAAGGCGCTGTCGATGGAACGCGGATGACCGAGCTTCCCAAGAAAATCACCGACGACCCCTATGGCGCGGCGGCCCTGATCCGCCGCCTGGTGATGGAACAGGGAGCCGCCTATTGGCGGCGCTATCTGGTTGCGTTCGCGCTGATGGCGGTCTCGGCGGCGACCACCGCCGGCTCGGCCTATCTGCTCGGCGAAGTCATCAACCAGGCCTATGTCGACAAGAACGTCCGCGGCATAGCGATCCTGTCGGGTGTCACCATCGTGATCTTCATGCTCAAGGGTGCGGCGACCTACGGCCATTCGGTGATCCTGTCGCAGATCAGCAACGCGATCCTGGCCAACAACCAGCGCCGGCTGTTCGCCAAGCTGATGAGCGAAAGTGTCGCCTTCTTCTCGGAACGGCATTCGTCGGAATTTCTCGCGCGCCTGACCTCCGGGGCGAATTCGGTCACCCAGGTGCTCAGCCTGCTGATCAACGCGGTGGGACGCGACCTGCTGTCGCTGATCGCCCTTGTCTTCGTCATGCTGATGCAGGACCCCTATATGGCTCTGCTCGGCTTCCTGGTCGCGCCGCCGGCGATGCTGGTGCTCCGCAAGCTGGTGAAACGGATCAAGGGCCTCGCGCACAACCAATTCACCGGCACCGCCGATATTCTGGAAACCATGCAGGAATCGCTGCAGGGCATTCGCACCGTCAAGGCGTTCACACTCGAACAGACCATGCGCGACCGCATTGACGCCAGCATCGCCGAGGTCGAACTCAATGCCAACAAGATGGCGCGGGTCTCCAACCGTGCCAGTCCGCTGATGGAAACGCTGGGCGGCTTCGCCATCGCAGGCGGGCTGATGTATGGAGGCTATCGCGTCGTCGCCATGGGCGCGACTCCGGGCCAGTTCTTTTCGTTCCTGACCGCGTTTCTGCTGGCCTATGAGCCGGCCAAGCGGCTGGCGCGGCTCAATATCGAGTTGAACGGCAGCCTGATCGGCGCCCGCAAGCTGCTGGAGATTGTCGACAGCCCGGCCAGCGAGCCCGCCGACGACGACAAGCCGGCGTTGCAACTGACCGATGCGCGGGTCGAGTTGCGCGACGTGACTTTCGGTTACCGTCCGAACGAGCCGGTGCTCAACCGCATGAGCTTCGTCGCCGAGCCCGGAAAGGTCACCGCGCTGGTCGGCCCCTCCGGTGGCGGCAAATCGACGGTGCTGGCGCTGCTGCTGCGGCTCTATGACGTCGCCGACGGAGAGATCCTGATCGACGGACAGGCCATCTCCGGGGTGTCGCGCAACTCGCTTCGGCACCAGACCGGCTATGTCGGCCAGGACGTCTATCTGTTCCGCGACACCATCCGCGAGAACATCGCGTTCGGCAAGGTCGGCGCCAGCGAAGCCGAGATCATCGCCGCCGCCAGGGCTGCCTGCGCGCACGATTTCATCATGGGTTTTCCGCTCGGTTACGATACGCCGGTCGGCGAGCACGGCGCGCAATTGTCCGGTGGCCAGCGTCAGCGCGTCGCCGTGGCCCGCGCACTGGTGAAGAACGCACCGATCATCCTGCTCGACGAAGCTACCGCGGCGCTCGATTCGGAATCCGAAAAGCTGGTGCAGGAAGCGATCGAACATCTGTGCCAGAACCGCACCACCATCGTCATCGCCCATCGCCTGCACACCATCATGCATGCCGACGCGATCCTGGTGGTCGAGGGCGGCGAGATCGTCGAGCGCGGCCGGCATGACGAGCTGTTGCGCCGCGGCGGCCGCTATGCCTCATTCTTCCGCCTGCAGCATCGCGAAGCCGGCCCCTTAACGCTGGCCCCGGTCAGCGCAACCGCGTAAAGCTACTACCGAGTTTTTGACCTTAAACCCCGCCGAGAGCTTCATGAACGCCACATCCTTTGTCATCCCATCGCTTCCGCAGCCCTCGATCGCCGTCGCCGGCGACACCAAGGCATTTCCGGTTCGCCGCATCTGGTGCGTCGGGCGCAATTATCTCGAGCACATCCGGGAGATGGGCAATGACGAGCGCGCGCCGCCGTTTTTCTTCGCCAAGCACGCCGACATGATCGAGCCGGATGGCGCCACCATCCCCTACCCGCCGCTGACCAAGGATCTGCATCACGAGGTCGAATTGATCGTGGCGATGCACAGCGGCGGCCTCAATATCGCCGCCGACAAGGCACTCGACCACGTCTACGGATATGCCGTTGGCATTGATCTCACGCGCCGAGATCTGCAGCAGGCCTCGCGCAAGAAAGAGCAGCCCTGGGAAATCGGCAAATCGTTCGACCATTCGGCGCCCTGCGGCGCGCTGCAGCCGGCCTCGAAAATCGGCCATCCGGCGAAGGGAAAGATCTGGCTGTCGGTCAACGGAACCGAACGGCAGAAGGGCGACCTCACCGAATTGATCTGGAGCGTGCCGGAAATCATCGCAAAACTGTCGGCGCAGGTCGCGCTCGGCGCCGGCGACATCATCATGACGGGAACGCCAGCCGGGGTGGCGGCCCTGTCGCCGGGCGACAAGATCGAATGCGGGATCGATGGCATCGGCACCTTGAAGGTGAGTATCGGCAAGCCGGAATAGGCGCCTGATGGACAGAATCGCTTGGATCAAGGCCCCGAACCCGGTTCGGGGCCTTTTTTGCGTCTGGATTGCCGTTGTCTTCCGTAGAACTACGGGGAAATTCAGGTTTCGTTAACCATGCGGGGATGGTATTTAGCCACCGCCCCAATCCCCGCCGGCGCAAGGCGCCGCACGTCGCGGCCCAGCCGTCCCGATGCACCTCCAGAAGCCGTCCGGGCGATCCCGCGAGTGTCCGTGCGCATGCATCGCGCTGAGGCTTGCTGCGCGGCCATCCCAGCCGATGGTCGGATTAAGCCGCCCCTCCAGCCAGCCCTGTGATCTGCTCGCCACGATCGCGGTCTCGGCGACGGCTGGCCTTCGCCAGTAGGGCGACAGTTGCGCAGCACGCGGGCCTGGCTGTGCAGCGGAACAGCTATGCCCTATAAAAGGTATCTTGACACCACCACGAACCAATCGGTGACGCTCAGGGCGTTGGGTGATCCACGGGGCCTGGCTCGCACGGCCATGAGGCTGGACCGTTGGCGGAAGATGACGATTGAACGTCGGGCGTGGCGCGACGTCGTCGCGGCATGCTGCTGCGGATCGGCGCAATAAATCCTGAAGGAGCCCTCAGCCCCGCGCGAGTGCCTGCAAACCCTTGAAGGTCAGGCGCTTGGGATCCTTTACGCCGGCCAGATAAAGCCTGCGGATGAAGGCGGTTACCTGCTCGCGGTCGCAGTCGGTCAGCGCTACCACGGCATCGACGGCAATTCTCTGGGCGTCCATGGGCTTCCTCGTGCTGCCGGCAGCTTCAGCCGCCTCAGCGTAGGACTCGTCGATTAATACGACGTTAACCGTGCCGCACCATGGCCGATTCACTTCCAGCCGCGAATACGCGAAACGACGCATAGCGCCCCCGCGGCGCGACCCTGGGCGACCGGCCATCCGGCAGCATCTCAGGAATAGCGCATCACCCCGTCGTCGAGCTTGCCGAACCGCAGGCTGACAATGTCGAGCGCGTAGTTTTGGTAGAGCCGCCACGGCCGCTTCGAGCCCTGCTTCGGCATTTTCGCCACCGAGCGCTGCACGTAACCGGACGAGAAATCCAGCGACGGCAATTCGGTGATGGTCGGGTCGAGATTGTGCGGCACGCATTGCCGATAGCCGTGCCGATCCATGTAGTTGAGCAGGCGGCAGACATATTCGCAGGTCAGGTCGCATTTCAGCGTCCAGGAGGCATTGGTGTAGCCGAACGCGGCGGCCAGATTGGGCACGTCCGAATACATCATGCCCTTGTAGTTCAGGGCTCGCGCGAAATCGACAACGCGGTCGTCGACGCTGACCTCGAGGCCGCCCAGCACCTGGAGATTGAGGCCGGTGGCGGTAACGATGATGTCGGCGTCGAGTTCACTGCCGTCCCTCAGCCGGATGCCTTTTTCGGTAAAGGTCTCGATCTGGCTGGTGACCACCGAGGCACGGCCCTGCTTGATCGCCTTGAACAAATCGCCGTCGGGCACCAGGCAGAGCCGCTGCTCCCACGGGTTGTAGCGCGGAGTGAAATGGGTGCCGATGTCATAGTTTGGCCCGAGCGCGAGCCTGACGCCGCCGAGGATGAGCTGCTTGGCGCGTGCCGGGTCGCGCCGGCACAGCCGGAAGAAATACATCCCCCACAGCACATTGCGCCAGCGGATCAACTGATAGGCAAGCTTGGTCGGGAGCCGCGCACGCAGTTTGTTGGCGACCGGATCCTGCGCCGGACGCGAGACCACATAGGTCGGTGAGCGCTGCAGCATGGTAACATGCCCGGCCTGCTTCGCCATCTCCGGCACCAGCGTCACCGCGGTGGCGCCGGAGCCGATCACGACCACGCGCTTGCCGGCGTAATCGACGTCTTGGGTCCACTTCTGCGGATGCACGATGCGACCGCCGAAATCCGCGGCGCCGGGAAATTCCGGGGAATAGCCTTCCTCGTATTTGTAATAGCCCGAGCACATGAACAGGAAATTGCACGTGAAGCGCACAACTTCCCTGGCGCCCTCGCCCGCCCCGCGCTCGACCTCCACGGTCCAGCGCGCCTGCCGCGACGACCATGACGCTCGCGTGACCCGGTGATGGAAGCGGATTTTCTTGTCGATGCCGTACTCGGCCGCGGTCTCGCGGACGTAGTTCAATATCCGCGGTCCGTCCGCAATCGCCTTGGCCTCAAGCCATGGCTTGAACGAGTAGCCCAGCGTGAACATGTCGCTGTCGGAGCGGATGCCCGGATAGCGGAACAGATCCCAGGTGCCGCCGATGCAGTCACGGCCCTCGAGAATGGCGTAGCTCTTGCCGGGGCAATTGGCCTGCAGGTGATAGCCGGCGCCGATGCCGGACAATCCGGCGCCGACGATCAGCACGTCGAAATGTTCTGACGGCATGGTGGTCTCCCGCGAGGCTCGCCAATCATGCATGGCAGACGGACATCGCCAACCATACGCGGGCTCGACTCGCGTATCCATCATCTTCGAAAGCCAGATTGCCGGGGCAAGCCCGGCAATGACGAAATTGCCTGGTGTCGTTCCGGGGCGACGCGAAGCGCCGAACCCGGAAATCTCGAGATTCCGGGTTCGCGCTGAACGCGCGCCCCGGAAAGATTGTTTCAATACCGGTAATGATCCGGCTTGAACGGGCCTTCCGGCTTGACGCCGATATAGTCGGCTTGGTCCGGCCGCAGCTTCGTCAGTTTGACGCCGATCTTGGCGAGATGCAGCCGTGCCACCTTTTCGTCGAGCGATTTGGGCAGCACATAGACTTTCTTGTCGTACTTGCCGCCCTTGTTGTTGGCGAACAGTTCGATCTGCGCCAGCGTCTGGTTGGTGAAGGATGCCGACATCACGAAGCTCGGATGGCCCATGGCGTTGCCGAGGTTCACCAGGCGGCCTTCCGAAAGCAGTATCATCCGCTTGCCGTCAGCGAACGTGATTTCGTCGACCTGCGGCTTGATGTTGTTCCACTTGAGGTTCTTCAGGCCTGAGATCTGGATCTCATTGTCGAAGTGGCCGATGTTGCAGACGATCGCCCGGTCCTTCATCGCGCGCATGTGCTCGATGGTGATGATGTCCTTGTTTCCGGTAGCGGTGACGAAGATGTCGGCGCGCGGCGCGGCGTCTTCCATGGTGACGACTTCATAGCCTTCCATCGCCGCCTGCAGCGCGCAGATCGGATCGACCTCGGACACCAGCACGCGGCAGCCGGCCTGGCGCAGCGACGCCGCCGAACCTTTGCCGACATCGCCAAAACCCGCGACCATCGCCACCTTGCCGGACATCATCACGTCGGTGCCGCGGCGGATGCCGTCGACCAGCGATTCGCGGCAGCCATAGAGATTGTCGAATTTCGACTTCGTCACGCTGTCGTTGACGTTGATCGCCGGGAACAGCAGCTTGCCTTCCTTCTCCATGGTATAGAGCCGGTGCACGCCTGTCGTGGTCTCTTCCGAGACGCCCTTGATGTTCTTGGCAATCTCCGCGAACCAGCCCTTGGGCTTCTCCTTCAGGAGTTTCTTGATCAGCGCGAAAAACACTTCCTCTTCTTCGGATCCCGGCTTGTCGAGAAACTTGACGTCGCCGTTCTCGGCGCGCAGGCCGTGATGCACAAGCATGGTGGCGTCGCCGCCGTCGTCGAGGATCATGTTGGGCGTGCCGCCGCCGTGCCACTCGAACAGTTTGGCGGTGTAATCCCAGTATTCGGTGAGGCTCTCGCCCTTCACCGCAAACACCGGAATGCCGGCCGCGGCGATCGCGGCGGCGGCATGGTCCTGGGTCGAATAGATGTTGCAGGAGACCCAGCGGATGTCGGCCCCGAGGGCGGCCAGCGTCTCGATCAGCACCGCGGTCTGGATCGTCATATGCAATGAGCCGGCGATGCGCGCGCCCTTGAGCGGTTGCGTCGGGCCGTATTCCTCGCGCGTCGCCATCAATCCGGGCATCTCGGTTTCTGCCAGAGAGATTTCCTTGCGGCCGAATTCGGCCAGCGAGATGTCCTTGACGATGTAGTCGGTGAAGGCAGGCTTTTTGGCGGTGGCGGTCATGGCATGGGTTCCTGAACGGATGAATTCGGACGCATTGATACGAAACGAAACGGGACGCTTTGTGGCGCTTGCTCTCGTGCCCTTGAAAACCGGTTTAGTGGCGAACGCACCCGCTCGCCCGACTTAGACGCACAGGTGTACTGCCGGGCCTACGACCTCTCCCCGCAAGGAACGGGGAGAGGTGAAAAATTACACAGCGCGCTTCAGCGCCTCCGCAAGGTCGGTTTTTTCCCACGAGAAGCCGCCGTCGGCATCCGGCGTTCGGCCGAAATGGCCATAGGACGAGGTCCGCGCGTAGATCGGCTTGTTGAGCTCGAGATGTTTGCGGATACCGCGCGGCGTCAGGTCCATTGCCTCAGCCACCGCGGCCTCGAGTTTTTCCTCGGGCACGTTGCCGGTGCCGTGGGTATCGATGTAGATCGACAGCGGCCGGGCCACGCCGATGGCGTAGGCGAGTTGCAGGGTGCAACGGCCGGCAAGGCCGGCAGCCACGATATTCTTGGCGAGATAGCGCGCGGCATAGGCCGCGGAGCGGTCGACCTTGGTCGGGTCCTTGCCGGAGAATGCGCCGCCGCCATGCGGCGCCGCGCCGCCATAGGTATCGACGATGATCTTGCGGCCGGTGAGGCCGGAGTCGCCGTCGGGACCGCCGATGTAGAATTTTCCGGTTGGATTGATGTGCCAGATGGTCTTGCCGTTGATCCAGCCCTGCGGCAGCGCCTCGCGGACATAGGGTTCGACCCGTTCGCGAACCTGGTCTGAAGTCATGTCCTCGACCAGATGCTGATGCGAGACCACGATCTCGCGCACCCCAACCGGCTTGCCGTTTTCATACTGCACGGTAACCTGGCTCTTGGAATCCGGGCCCAGCACCTTCTCCTTGCCGGAGTGGCGGGCTTCGGAGATCAGCCGCAGGATCTTGTGGGCATAGAAGATCGGCGCCGGCATCAGATCCGCCGTCTCGTTGGTGGCGTAGCCGAACATGATACCCTGGTCGCCGGCGCCCTCTTCCTTGTTGGTGCCCGGCTGCAGGGCATCGACGCCCTGCGCGATGTCGGCGGATTGCGGATGCAGCAGGATTTCGATGTCGCAGGTTTTCCAGTGGAAACCCGGCTGTTCGTAGCCGATGTCCTTGATCGCAGCGCGAACCACACTCTCGATCTGGTCGTTGGTGACGGATTTGGGTCCGCGGGTCTCGCCCGCGATCACCACCTTGTTGGTGGTGGCCAGCGTTTCGCAGGCGGCGCGGATCGCCCAGGGGTCGATTCCGGCTTTGGGGCCTTCACGGAAAAACAGATCAACAATCTCGTCGGAAATCCGGTCGCAAACCTTGTCCGGATGGCCTTCGGATACCGACTCTGAGGTGAACAGATAAGACGCGCGCATCAACCAACCCCTTTTCCGCCAGACCCCGGCGGCTGTTTCGAAATATGTCCTGAAATGTCAGTCGCGACGCCGCGAGATGACGTAGGATTCATCGTAGAACCAGAGCCCGTTATGCTTGCGCAGAACCTCCCTGGCGGCATCGAGATAACGGCCGTTCTGGGTCATTTCCGTCAACCGGTCGTCCTCGATCTGGGCGACATACACCGCCGCGTTCCATGCTGCAAAGGCCGTCGAGGTTCCGATCGAACCCGTGACCTCATTGGGCAACGCTTCCATATCATAACGGAAGATCGAACGGTTATCGGCGTAGGCGTTAAAGTTAAGATCGCGTGCCGCCGAACCCAGCTCGTATTTCACCGCGCGCAATAGCTCATGACGGCTCACCGCGAAAGGATTTTCTCCTGGCCAGACCGTCTGGATGATTTCAAGGCCGGGGTCCTGGCCGTGAGAGTGAATCCCGATCAAACGCCCCCCGGCCCGCAGTGCCCGCGCCAGCGGCGCAATGATGCGCTTGGCGCGAAAATTGACCGAGGATTTGGCTCGATAGGGCTGGGAAGCTATGATCAGGTCGAAATTGGCCTCGGAACGGCCGGCGCGCGGAATGATCGAATCGAGCAAAAAGCGGTGATCCTCCCGGTACAGCACGATTGCGACCGGGCGCTCATAGACCGGCATCCCCGAGCGCGGACTGACATTGGCGCGCCAGTTTTGCTCCAGAAAAGGCCCCAGTTCGGCGATTTGGGCCTCCAATTCGCCCGATGAGGCGCCGCGCAGCGCCACCTCGTGCCAGATCATTCCGGCCGCCGCCGCCGGCGAGGCCGGCGTCAGCCAGGGCGCCTCGGCATAATACATGTTGGTAAGAACAAACACGGTCGCCGGATGCTCGAACAGCCGGTCCGGCACCTTGTCGAGCGTCAGCCGGACGTCCTCGAGGCTGAGCTCCTTGCCGGCAATGTAGAAGGGCATATGGGGGAAGCGGCCGTGCATCGACCGCATCACCCGCGCCAGCACCGTGCCGTCGCCGACGCCGGCGTCGAACACCCGCAGCGCCGGCGGCCGGGGATGGATGCTGCCGAGTTCCAGCGCCACCCGCTCCGCGATCACCCGCTTTTCGCTGCAGGTATGGACAAACAGCAGGTATTTCTGCCGGTTTTCGAAGAATCGGAAATTGCCCCTGGGATCGCGCTTTTCGGGCGGGACTTCGAGGCCGCGGGGAGGCGGCAGCCCGCCGGGCATCGAGGCGGCGATATAGGCCTGGATCCGGTCGAGGGTGTCGATGGTGATGCGCTTGCCCTCGCGCAGCCGGTGCACCAGCTTGCCGTCATTGACCGCGCGGCGCCCGAAGGTCAATTCCGCCATGTCCGCTTCGCGGCAATATTCGGAAATCTGGCTCAAGATCTGGTCGTTTTTCATCGCGGAGGTTTGGGAGCCAGAATGGAGATCGCCGGTGGGCAGCCGTGGATGGCGAGGGTGTCTTACCACCATCTGCCCATCGTTGGGAATGCAGCTGCCTGCCCCGCTTGTGTCCGCCACCCGCGAGCCGGGCGGACGCGCCACGGAACAGCCGGCGGCTCGAACAGCCGCCAAGCCACCCCCAATGCCTTGTCATGCAACGGATGGCCGGGTTGGCCTCAGATGCCGGGCCGAACCTTTCGACGACGGCGGTTTCCCGGCCCCTCGCAACGGCGAGGACCTACTTCCCCCACACCTCATTGGCGACGTCGACGGCAAGCTTGAGCTTGGCCCACTGCTCTTCCTCGGTGAGGATGTTGCCCTCTTCGGTGGACGCGAAGCCGCATTGCGGCGATACCGCGAGCTGATCCAGCGACACGAACCTGCTGGCTTCCTCCAGACGCCGCTTGATGTCGTCCTTGTTCTCGAGCTGGCCGGTCTTCGAGGTAATGACGCCGACCACCACGATCTTGTTGCCCTTCGGCAAATAGCGTAGCGGCTCGAAGCCGCCGGCGCGCTCGGAATCGTATTCGAGGAAATAGCCGTCGTAATGGGTGCCGGCCAGCATGGTCTCGGCCACCGGCTCGTAGCCGCCGGACGAAATCCAGGTAGAGCGGAAATTGCCGCGGCAGACATGCGTCGTGATCGTCATGTCGGCCGGCCGCTCGGCGATCGCGTAGTTGATGACCCGGGCATAGATCTCCTGCAGGCCCTCGGGATCGTCGCCGCGGTCGCGGGCCTTTTTCAATTCGTCCTGCGAGCACAGATAGGCCCAGACGGTGTCGTCGAATTGCAGGTAGCGGCAGCCGGCGTCGTAGAACGCCTTGACGGCCTTGCGGTAGGTCTTGCCGAGGTCCTCGAAAAATCCGTCGAGATCCGGATAGACCTGCCTGGAGATCGCCTTGCGGCCGCCGCGAAAATGCAGCACCGCGGGCGACGGGATCGTCATCTTCGCCATTACATGCGCGGTATCGGCATGCTTCTTCAGGAAGCGAAAGTGATCCAGCATCGGATGATCGGCCGGGAAGTCGAGCTTGCCGATTACGCGGATGGCGTCATGCCGGGTCTGGACGCCGGCGAACTGGATGCCCTCGTCGGGGTGGAAAAGTTCGCAGCCGGTCAGGCTTTTGAGAAAATCGAAATGCCACCACGAACGGCGGAATTCGCCGTCGGTGGCGAGGCGCAAGCCGATCGATGCCTGCTTGTGTACGACCTTCTCGATTTCCATGTCTTCGACCTTGCCCAGATCGGCGGCCGATATCTCGCCCTTCTCCAGTTTGGCGCGCGCTTCCTTGATGCGCGGCGGCCGCAACAGGCTGCCGACCTCGTCGGCGCGGAAAGGGGCTTTGGTTCGTTGCATGGTGTCACTCCTGCGAAGCATGGTCAGTTCTTCCCCGCCACGCCCAAATAGCGTTCGAGTATCGCGGGATCGGCTTTCAGGGCGGCGCTTGCCGCGTCATGGACGACCGCGCCGCGCTCCAATATCACAACCCGGTCGGCCAACCCTAGGATCTTTTGCGCATTCTGCTCGACAATGATCGAGCAGGTGCCGCCGGCCCGGGTGATGGCGCCAAGCGCCCCGAGCAGCTCCTCGACGATGATCGGCGCCAGCCCCTCGGTCGGCTCGTCCAGCAGCAGCACCTGCGGATTGAGCGTGAGCGCGCGGCCGATCGCCAGCATCTGCTGCTCGCCGCCGGAGAGCTGATTGCCGAAATTGTTGCGGCGCTCTTTCAGCCGCGGAAACATCGCGTAGACCTTCGCGACGGTCCACGGTCCCGGCTGCGCCACCGCGGTCATGTTTTCTTCCACCGTCAGCGAGCGGAAGATGTTGCGCTCTTGCGGTACCCAGCCGATTCCGGCCCGGGCCCGCTGGTCGGGCCGCATCGACGTCAGGTCGCGCCCGCCAAGGCTGATGCTGCCGGCGAAACGCCGGGTAACGCCGACGATCGAATTGATCAGCGTGGTCTTGCCGGTGCCATTGCGACCGAGCAATGCCAGCACCTGGCTCTCCGCCAGCCGCAGCGAGATGTCGGGCAATACCACCGCCTCGCCATAGCCGGCGCGGAGATTTTCGATGCAGAGCATATCAGGCATCGGCCGCCTCGCCGAGATAGACCGCCCTGACCCTGGGATCACGCGCCATTTGGTCCGGGGGACCCTCCACCAGCAGCGCGCCGTTGACCAGCACCGAAATCCGGTCGGCGAACGAGAACACCAGATCCATGTCGTGCTCGATCAGGAGCACGGTGACATCGCGCGGCAATGCCGCGACCGCGGCGAGAATATCATGGCGCTCGCCCTCGGGAACGCCGGCGGCGGGCTCGTCGAGCAGCAGCACGCGCGGTCTGGCGGCAATGGCGACGGCGATTTCGAGCAGGCGCTGCTTGCCGTAAGGCAACGTCGCGGTCAGTTCGTTCATCACGTCGAGCAGCCGGAACCGGGCCAGATTCCCGGCGATCTCGCCGTTGACGTCGTCGCGCGTGCCCATCCGCCGCCACCAGTCGCTGCCGCGGCCGAGCCGTTCCGATACCGCAAGCCCGATCGTCTCGAGCGGCGTCAGATCGGCATAGAGCTGGTTGATCTGGAATGTGCGCGACAACCCGCGCAGCACCCGCGCATGCACCGGGAAATCCGTGATGTCGTGACCGTGCAGCAGAATGCGCCCGGCATTGGGCTTGAGGACGCCGGTCAGCAGGTTGATCACGGTGGTCTTGCCGGCGCCGTTCGGGCCGATCACGGCATGACGCGCGCCCGCCTCGATCTGCAGCGAAAGGTCGCGCGTGACCTTGAGGCCGCCGAACTGCTTTTCGAGCCCTCTGGTCTCCAGTGCGAAGCTCATCGCGGCTTGCCCCCGGAAGCAGCCATGGTGGCATTGCGGCCGGCGACCCGGCGGCTGATCAAGCCTGGCGCCCACAGCGCCCAGCGGTGCAGGCGCTCGCGGCCCGCCAGCACGATCACCACCAGCACCAGGCCGATCCAGAACTGCCAGTACTGCGGCGTGATCGATGAAAACACCTCCTGCAGCATCCGGAACACCACGGCACCGATCAGCCCGCCATAGAGATAGCCGGTGCCGCCGATCACCAGCACCAGCATCAGGTCGGCGGATCGTTCGAAGGAGAACACGTCGAGCGAAGCCAGCGCGGTGGTCTGGGTGAACAGCGCGCCGGCTATTCCGGCATAAAACGCGGCCAGCGTGTAGACCGCGATCAGGCGCCGATTGACCGGGATGCCGATCGCCGCAGCGCGCAGCGGGTTGTTGCGGATCGCCCGCAGCGACAGACCGAACGGCGAGTGCACGATCCGCCGTGCCAGCAGGAACAACAGGAAAAGCACGGCCAGGCAGTAGAAAAAGCCGGTCTTGCCGAACATGTCGAACGCGAACAGACCCAGGATCGGCTGCATCTCGATGCCTTGCAGCCCGTCGGTGCCCCCGGTGATGTCGGAAAAACGCTCCGCCAGCGCTTCCAGCAGCAGGGCTATCCCCAGCGTCACCATCAGCCGCGTCAGGTCGACCCCCCTGATCACCAGGAAGCTGGTCAGAAAACCCAGCATCGCGGCGGCGAGGCCGGCCGCGACCAGCGCGACGACGGGTTCGGTGACGAGGCCATGCAGCGCCAGCAGGCCCGCACCATAGGCGCCGACGCCGAAGAACGCGGCATGGCCGAGCGAAACGATGCCGGCGTAGCCGAGGATCAGGTCCAGCGACAGGGCAAACAAGGCCAGTCGCACGATGTCGGTCATGATCAGATAGCGCGAAGGAAACAGGAACGCACACGACAGCGCCAGAATCCAGAACGCGGCTTCACTCCAGCGCCAGCGCGCGGGCAGCCTGGCGAAGTGTCCGATTTCGGCTTGCCCATCCATGGCTGCGCTCAGCGGGTGGCGGTGCGGCCGAACAGGCCGTTGGGACGCCAGATCAGGATCACGATCATGATGGTATAGATCACGAACGGTCCCAGTTTAGGCAGGTAATATTTGCCGGCGACGTCGCCGATGCCGAGCAGCAAGGAAGCGAGGAACGGGCCGGTGATGCTGGAGGAGCCGCCGACCGTCACCACGATCAAAAAATAGATCATGAATTTCAGAGGAAAATACGGATCCAGCCCGAGAATCTCCGCGCTCAGGGCGCCGCCGAGGCCGGCAAGACCGCAGCCGAAGGCAAAGGTGAGTGCAAATACCTGCGGCACGTTGATGCCGAGGCCGCTGGCGGCGCGCGGATCGTCGACCGCCGCCCGCAACCGGCTGCCGAACCTGGTGCGCGCCAACACCAGTTGCAGCGCGGCGGTCAGCAGGCCGCAGATCACGATGATCATCAGCCGGTAGCGGCCGATGCCGACGCCGAAGAAATCGATCTGGCCCTCCAGAGCAGCAGGGAGCTTGATGAAGATTCGCGACGACCCCATGATGTAGTCGACCGCCGCCACCGACATGAAGACCAGACCGATACTGAACAGCACCTGATCGAGGTGGCCGCGGCTGTACAGGTGGCGGTACAGCGATCGCTCGAGCACCGCGCCAAGCAGCGCGCTGGCGACAAAGGCCAGCGGCAAGGCGGCAGCGAACGGCCAGCCGGATTGATTGACCAGAACCGCGCAGACATAGCCGCCGGCCATGGCGAACGCACCATGGGCGAGATTGACGAAGTTCATCAGTCCGAGCGTCACCGCCAAACCGCAGGCAAGCACGAACAGCAGCATGCCGTAGGCGACGCCGTCGAACAGGATGGTGAACAGCGTGGTCATGGGAGGGGCTTAACCGAGCTAGCGAAACATAAACAGCGATAGCAAAACGATTGTGGCGCCATGGCTGAGGCGAGGCCGCCGGCGGGTCAGCGCAAAACGGGACCCGATGACAGGCTCCGCGGAGCCCGGCGCGAACCGGAGGGTGAGGGCGCAGAAATTCCGCGCCCTCCGTGCAACCTCACTTCTTGGTCTTGCCGGGGTCCTTGACGGCCTCGAAGGTCTCGAACTCGACGTTGTAGAGCTCGCCATCGACCTTCTCGACCTTGCGGATATAGACGTTCTGGACGATGTCGCGGGTGTCCGGATCGATCGAAATCGGCCCGCGCGGGCTCTCCCACTTCATCCCCTTCATGGCCGCGATCAGCCCGTCGCCGTCGGTCTTGCCCCCGGTCTTTTTCAGCGCTTCATAGATCAGGTGGATGCCGTCATAGCCGCTCACCGCCATGAAGCCCGGACGGCTGCCGTAGGCCTTCTTGTAGGCGGCGACGAATGCCTTGTTCATCGCCGAGGGATGCGCCGCGGAGTAGATATGCGCGGTGACGGCGCCGAGCGCCGCGTCACCCATGCCATTGAGCAGGTCGTCGTCCATGACGTCGCCGGGGCCGATCACCTTGATGCCCGATTTGTCGAGCCCCCGCTCGGCATATTGCTTCATGAAGTTGCCGCCCTGCCCGGCGGGAACGAACACGAACATGGCATCGGGCTTGGCGTCCTTCATCCGCTGCAGGAACGGTGCAAAATCGGGGTTGGCCAGCGGCACCTTGACCTCTTCGACGATTTCCCCGCCGCCGGCGAGGAAGTGCTGCTTGAAGAAATTCAGGGCGTCGTTGCCGGGGGCATAGTCCGAGGTCAGGGTCGCTACTTTCTTGATGCCGTTCTTGGCGGCCCAGTCGCCGATGATGGTGGACGACTGCGCCAGCGTGAAGCTGGTGCGCACGATATAGGGCGAACGCTCGGTAATGATCGAGGTGCCCGCCGCCATCACGACTTCCGGTATCTTGGCTTCGGTTGCCAGTGGCGCGGCGGCAAGGGCCGCCGGCGTGACGCCGAATCCGGCGATGAAGCTGACCTTGTCGTTGACGATCAGTTCCTGCGCCAGGCGCTTGGTATTGTCGGGAAGGGCGGCATCGTCCTTGAGAACGATTTCGATCTTCTTGCCGGCGACGCTGTCGCCGTTCTGCTGCATGTACAGCCTGACCGCATTGTCGATCTGCTTGCCGGTCGAAGCTTGACCGCCGGTCATCGGCAGGATCAGGCCGATCTTGACCGTCTCCTGCGCCCTTGCGGGCGCCAGAGCCACGCTGCCCAGCAGCGCGACACCGAGCGCAACCCGCGACAGCATTTTATTTCCGCGAATGAACATCAACACCCTCCCCTGATCGGCTTCTCTGCGAACCGAGTCCCCGGCCCTTGCCGCACCATAGCCCAGATTATCAAACCGTCTATCGACGGCGGCATGGCGTCCCAGCCGAGCCGCTTTGTCAATCGCGACAATGGGTGCAACCTGTTGCTGCCCACCGTCGGTCCATTCCCGCTGTCGAGGTGACGCCGCCGTCGTGCGCTTTTTGTCTGGTGCTCAATACCGAAACGTGGTGCTATGATACCTTAAACGTATCCCTTAACGGCCATCCTGCAATTGTGCCGTATTCTCGTTCAACGAAACCCTGACGCGGCGACGCCGCCATTGCGCCAGATCGGGCGATACGGCATCCGGTCGACCGAGGCAACTCCAGCACCCGAGACTGTGACCCTTTCACCAATGTCGTTCAGCCGCCGCCAACTTGCCATCGTACTTGCCGTTGCGCTGCCGGCATGCGGACTGGGCGGCTGCGGCACGATCAACGGCTATCTCGCCTCCAGCATGAGCGATGCCATTCCCACCTGGCTTGGCGGCATGCCCGCGGACGCACCGCCTCGCCCCGGCACCGCGCAATACGATGAATACATGAAGGAGCGGGAGCAGAAGCGCCTGCAGCCGGCGCCGCCGAAGCCGGAAGCCAGCCAAGCAGGCCCGGCGCTGGACCCCGTGCATTAGCCGTTTACCGGTTTGGCGATGGCGACTGTGGATCTTCGCGCCGATGTTCTATGAATGCAGGGGGCGCGCGAAGTTTTCCGCGCGAGGGTGTCTTGGATATTTTCGTGGAGCGAGCGGGCCAAGTGGACACGAAACCAGAAACCGAGCCGGCGAAGAGCCTGGTGATAGGCGCCTCCGGGCTTGTCGGCGGCTATATTGTCGAGCACCTGGTGCGCCGCAGGGAACGTCCACTGGCGCTGTCGAGATCGTCGCAGCATGGAACGGGCGTCGATTGGCTTGTCGGCGATCTGGAGCGGCCGGCCACGTTAAGGCCGCCTCCGTTTTCAACCCTGTACTGTACCACCGACGCAATCCTGTTACCGAAGGCGCTTCCGCATCTCTTCAATCCGGCGCTGAAGCGGATCGTCGTTTTCAGTTCGACCAGCGTGCTCACAAAACGCGACAGTGAGGTGGTCGCGGAGCGGGAAATGCTGAGCGCTCTTGCAGATGCCGAGCAGAAAATCGTCGCTGCCTGCGAACAGAACAGGGTAAGCTGGACAATACTGCGTCCGACATTGATCTACGCCGAAGGCCGCGACATCAACATCACGCCGCTGTCGCGACTGATCCGGCGCTTCGGCTTCATGTTGCTGGTTGGCGGAGCGCCCGGCTTGCGGCAGCCGGTGCACGCGGAGGACCTGGCGATCGGAGCGATATCCGCCGCGGCGAGCATTGGCGCGGCAAACAAGTTCTACTGTCTGCCCGGCGGCGAAACATTGTCCTATCGCGAAATGGTCGGCCGGATTTTCGACGGGCTGCGAATGACACGGCGCACCATTGCGATACCGGTGGGTCTCTGGAGGACGGTCTTTTTTCTCGCCCGGCCACTGTTTCCGGATGCCAATGTGGCGATGGGAACGCGGATGATGAAAGACATGGTTTTCGATTCCACCGCTGCCGCGCAGGACTTTGGCTGGAAACCGAGATTGTTCAATCCGGTGTTTGACTAGGTATTGTCCCGGACCACTTGATCGACGCCGACGCCCTGGCCCCGCAACGTGGCGAGGATCAGTTTGAAATCACCCAAAAAACTATGCGTACGAACATATTGCGCGTCGATCTCGGCGAGGCGTAGGGGATCCGACATATCGACGCCGTTGACCTGCGCCAGCCCGGTGATTCCGGGAAGCACCTCAAGCACACCCAGCCTGCGCCGCGCCTCGACCAGGTCGGTCTGCGACGGCAAGCAAGGCCGCGGGCCGACCAGGCTCATTTCGCCCATCAGCACATTGAACAGCTGCGGGAGCTCGTCGATCTTGAAGCGGCGAAGCTGCCTGCCGAGCGGGGTCACCGACGCCACATTCACCTGATGGGTCGGCACGTTCAGCGTTCCTGAATACATCGTTCGCAATTTGTAGCAGGTAAACGGGCGGCCGTGCTTGCCGATGCGGACTTGCACAAATAGCGGCGAGCCGGAATTTTGCAGGCGGATCGCGATCAGGATCACGAGCAAAACCGGCCAGCTGACCAGCAGGAACAGGGCGGAGGCCACGACATCGAACGCTCGTTTCATGATCCGACTGCTCCGGCGAGAGCCCCACCTCGACGTTGCGGGCTCGAATTGGATTGTATCAGGCTTGGCGTCGCGCCGCGAACGCTGACGTCGTATCGACCGGCGCCAATCAGCCGGCAAAGACCACGGTCTTGCGGCCGTTGAGAATGACGCGATCCTCGAGATGATGACGCATCGCGCGCGCCAGCACCCGGCGTTCGATGTCGCGTCCCTTGCGAACCAGATCGTCGGGCGTATCGCGATGGCTGATGTGCTCGACGTCCTGGTCGATGATTGGGCCCTCGTCGAGGGCGCTTGTGACGTAGTGCGCAGTGGCGCCGATCAGCTTGACACCGCGCTCGTGCGCCTGATGGTAGGGCCGCGCACCCTTGAATCCCGGCAGGAACGAATGATGGATATTGATGCAGCGCCCAGACAGCCTGGCTGACATCTCGTCCGAGAGGATCTGCATATAGCGCGCCAGCACCACCAGATCAGTATTGGTCCGACCGACCAGGTCCCAGATCGCGGTCTCCTGCTCACGCTTGGTTTCCTTGGTCACCGGCAGGTAGTGAAACGGAATCTCGGCGAAATCGAGATTGCCGTAAGTCTCTCGCGGATGATTGGAGACGATGGCGGTCGGGATCATCTCCAGCTCGCCGGTGCGCCAGCGATACAGGATGTCGGCGAGGCAGTGATCCGATTTAGACACCAGCAGCATCACCCGGCGGCGGGTGGCGCGGTCGCGCATCTGCCAATCCATGCCGAAGCGTTCTGCAATCGCCGTGAACCCGGTCTGCAGCGCCGCAAGGTTCACTGCCAGATCGGCGGCGGCAAACACAACCCGCATGAAGAAATGACCGGTCTCGACGTCGTTGAACTGCTGGGCGTCGAGGATGTTCTGCCCATTATGGGCAAGGAACGTCGACACGGCCGATACGATGCCTGGGCGATCCGGACAGGATAGGGTCAAGACGAATTGATGATCGGGCATGGCGGGACTTGGCTGCAATCGGAACAGTGGATGGAACCGGGGGTCGAGCCTTGCTCTATCACCGCCGACGGCCCTGCGCCAATCCCGACGGCGGGGCGAGGTGAACAAACAGAAGGCGACCGGGTGAGTGTCCCGTTTCCCGGTTCGTGATACATTGCCGCACCCGCCTGATGCAACGTTGGAAACCGAAGGGGGCAACAGCATCTTTTCAGTTCTCGTGCCGCCTTCGAGTCGCGGCAACCGGTCCAGCAATTTGAAATCGGCAGTAATAGAGCAAAATCATGCCTGACAGACTGAATGGCTACCGCATTCTGATCCTGGAAACCCGCGAGGAAGCCCAGTTCTCTCGCCTGCTTGCCGAACGGGGCGCGGATGTGCTGCAATGTCCGATGTTCACCATCCACGACGCACCGGATTCCGCGCCGGTCGAGGCCTGGATCAGGCGGTTTATCGACAAGCCATGTGACGATCTGGTGCTCATGACCGGTGAGGGCCTGCGCCGACTGGTGAAGCTCGCACGCCGGATCGGGATTGACGGGGATTTTGTAGCGGCCGTCGGCAGAAGCCGCAAATTTGCACGCGGGCCGAAGCCAGGCCGGGCATTGCGCGAACTCGGGCTGGAACCGCAGTCGACAACGGAAGAGCCGACTTCCGAAGGTATCGCCAGGCTGCTCGGGCGCCTCGACCTCAGGGGACATCGTGTCGGGCTGCAGCTTTATCCGGACAAGGACCACAGCTTGCTGATCGACGCTATCGCGGCGCAAGGCGCCGAAACCGATCCGGTGGTGCCCTATGTCTACGATGCGCAAGCGGCGGAGAGCAATATCATCACCGCGATCGAGGAAATGGCGCAGGGCCGCATCGACGCCATTGCGCTGACCAGTTCGGGTCAGGTTCGCCGCCTGATCGAGGTTGCCCGGGCACATCGATGTGAAGCGCGGTTGCGCGAGGGTCTGGCGCGGACGCCGATCGCCTCGGTTGGGCCGGTGGTTTCCGAAGAGCTCAAATCGCACGGCTTGCGTGCCGACATCTCGCCTGCCAACGAGGCCTATTTCATGAAGCCGCTGATATCGGCCATGGCGGCAGCCCTGGGCAAAACCTCGCCGCGTGCGGCCGCCAAGTCCGGTTGATCTGCATGAAACAAGGCCGTGCCATCATCACCGCTGCTCGGCCAGGTACGCCTGGTACGCGAGCTTGATGCCATCCTTCAGCGAGGTGCGCGCCCGCCAGCCCAACGCAGCGAGACGGCTGACGTCGAGCCATTTGCGCGGGGTGCCGTCGGGCCGCGAGGGATCGAAGCTGATCTCGCCGGTATAGCCGACCACCGCGGTGACCACGCGGGCGAATTCGGCAATGGTGATGTCTTCGCCGGTGCCGATGTTGACCAGCTGGTCGCCGGAATAGGTCTTGATCAGATGGATGCAGGCGTCGGCGAGATCGTCGACATAAAGGAACTCGCGCCGCGGCGTGCCGGTTCCCCAGACCATCACATTCGCAGCGCCCGACAGCTTGGCTTCGTGAAACCGCCGGATCAGCGCGGCGACGACGTGGCTGTACTCGGGATGATAATTGTCACCGGGGCCGTACAGATTGGTCGGCATCACATTGATGAAGTCGGATCCGTACTGGCTGCGATAGGCTTCGACCATCTTGATGCCGGCGATCTTGGCGATCGCGTAGGGCTCGTTGGTCGGCTCCAGCGCGCCGGTCAGCATCGCCTCCTCGCGCAAGGGCTGCGGCGCAAGCTTCGGATAGATGCAGGACGAGCCGAGGAACATCAGCTTTTCCGTGCCATTGACATGGGCGGCGTGGATCACATTGGCCGCGATGACCAGATTGTCGTAGAGAAACTCGCCGCGCAGGGTGTTGTTGGCGACAATGCCGCCGACCTTGGCCGCGGCCAGAAACACCACCTGCGGACGCCTGGCGGCAACCCAGTCGAATACGGCGGCCTGATCGCGCAAGTCGAGTTCGCTGCGCCCGGCCGTCAGCAGTTCGACATTTTCCTGCGCGAGCCTGCGCATCAGCGCGGCTCCGACCATCCCCTTGTGCCCGGCAACGAATACCGTCTTGCCCTTGAGCTCAAACGGGATTCTTGCCATTGGCGACCTCCCGCCTGGCGATCGCGAGATCCCCCGCCACCATTTCCTTGACGAGCTCGGCGAACGTCGTCTTCGGCTTCCAGCCGAGTTTCTGCCGCGCCTTGCTGGCGTCGCCGATCAGGAGATCGACTTCGGTGGGGCGGAAATACACCGGATCGATGCGAACCACGGTTTTGCCGGTTTTTCTGTCGATGCCGGTTTCCTCGACTCCCTTGCCGCGCCACTCGATGCTGCGGCCGATCTCCGCGAATGCGATTTCGACGAATTCGCGCACCGAGCGGGTTTCGCCGGTCGCCAGCACGAAATCATCGGGCTCGTCGGCCTGCAATATCCTGTGCATGCCCTCGACATAGTCCTTGGCGTGACCCCAGTCGCGCTTAGCCTCGAGGTTACCGAGATAGAGCGTATCTTCCAGGCCGGTCTCGATGCGGGCGATGCTGCGGGTAATCTTGCGCGTCACGAACGTCTCGCCGCGGATCGGGCTTTCATGATTGAACAGGATGCCGTTCGAGGCAAATATGCCGTAGGCTTCGCGGTAGTTCACCGTGATCCAGTAGCCGTAGAGCTTGGCGACGCCGTAGGGCGAGCGCGGATAGAACGGCGTCGTCTCCTTCTGCGGGACCTCCTGCACCAGCCCGTACAATTCCGAAGTCGACGCCTGATAGAACCGCGTTTCCTTCTCCATGCCGAGGATCCGGATCGCCTCCAAAAGGCGCAGCACGCCGATCGCGTCGGCATTGGCGGTATATTCCGGGCTCTCGAAACTGACGCCGACATGGCTTTGGGCCGCGAGATTGTAGATCTCGGTCGGCCGGATCTGCTGCATCAGCCGGATCAGGTTGGTCGAATCCGTCATGTCGCCATAATGCAGCAGGAACGGCACATTGCCGGCATGCGGGTCTTCGTAGAGATGGTCGATGCGCGCGGTGTTGAACGAGGATGATCGCCGCTTGACGCCATGCACCGTGTAGCCGAGGCCAAGCAGATATTCCGCGAGATAGGCGCCGTCCTGCCCGGTGACGCCGGTCAAGAGCGCAACCCGCCGCTTCGAATCCTGAACCGTCATGTCAACTCCAACAGCGCGCCGGGACTGCCCAAAACAGTCCAACGGCGTCAAATCGCAACCCATTGCACTGGACTACCCCGCGCCTGCTGGCAAGGCCGCAGGCTGGATGGACCAGCGCCCCGTCCTCGGCCAGGGCCAAACCGGGCGCATGGCTGGCCGTGCCGCTCGCGGCGCAGGCCATAGCATTCGACCCCGGCGAAGTCTAACACCAAAGTCGATTTGAATCAGGATGATACGGGCCTCGTCGGGCCATCCGGAAGGCTGGCTGCGGGAGCCGCTCCAGGAGCCCGGTTACTCGCCATAGCGGCGCAATCGCTCGAGGTCGGCGATCGTCACACCGCCATATTCCAGTCTCAACAGCCCTTCCTTTTCCAGTTTCTTCAGACACTGGTTGGCATTTTGCCGGGAGATGCCGGAGAGAGCGCCTATTTCCTCCTGGGTGATCTCAAGGTGCCGGGTCAGACCGGGATAGAGAATAGGGTTGAACAAGGATGCGATGCATCGGGCGAGCCGCGCGGTTGCATTCAGCGTGCGTCCATTCTCCAGCAGTGCGATAAACTGCCCAAGCCGCTCGTTGAGTTGACCGACCAGGAAACGATTGAACGCCACGCTGTTCTCGAACAGCCAAAAGAAAGTCGCGCGGTCCATCATCGCCAGGCGGGTGTCGCGCAAGGCCACCACATCGTATCGCCGCGCCTCATTCTTGAGCACGGTGCCTTCGCCAAACCATGCGCCGGCAGTCAAGCCGGCGAAACTGGCGGCCTTGCCGCCGCGGGACACGATTCCCATCCTGGCAAGGCCGGTGACGACGCCGGTCCAGTACTCGAACTGGTCGCCTCGCATGAAGATGAACTCGTTGGCACGGTAGGATTTCTCGACGATGCCGGCACGGGCGACCTCGGTTTCGTGCTGGTTCAGTTCACGCGACCAGGCCGCGATGCGCTTGAGATAATCTGCTGCAATCATGATCCGCCGAACCGTCACCAGGGCCTGCGACACCCCCATGCTGCACCGCAACAAGCATGGCGCCGTCGCGGCCAGTCCTGCCGACCAGACATGCCGGCCTGACATCGCGGCCGGAGAAATTTTCGCTTCCAATTGTCAGGCACAAGACATTTCAAAATACCGCTTTACCCTATTGAGTGCCATCTCCGCACCAAATCGCCGAATGGGTGGATTGGATGGCGGGGAAAGGGCTGGTTATCGGCGCCAAGGAGGTCGGATGCCGCCGGTTTCGATGGCAAGGGCTGCGGACCGCCGAGCCGGCACTGGGGCCATAGGCATCCGCGGTGGAATGGCTTAGCTGTGACGACCGATATAGGATCGGTGGTTACGTCGAACGATCGATAAGAGCGCGCCAAGCGCCATATCTCGGAGGGACAGGTGGCTCATACGTTGGAACTGCGCGGGGTGTCGCTGCGCTTTGGTGGGGTGCGCGCGCTCACCGAGGTCAGTTTTGGCGTCAATGAGGGCGAACTGTTCTCGATCATCGGCCCGAATGGCGCCGGCAAGACCTCGATCGTCAACTGCATCTCCGGCCGCTACCGGCCGACCGATGGTCAGTTGTTCTATCGCGGCCGCGATATCACCGCGCTCAATCCCAATGCGAGGCCTTCGCTCGGCATCGGCCGCACCTTTCAGAACCTCGCGCTGTTCCACCACATGACCGTGCTCGACAACATCATGGTCGGGCGGCATCATCTCTTGAAGAACAACTTCATCACGGGATCGCTGTACTGGCTGACCGGCGCCCGGCGCGAGGAGCTCGAGCATCGCCGCAAGGTCGAGGAAATCATCGATTTCCTCGACCTGCAGCCGGTGCGCAAGGCCACCGCCGGCACGCTGCCTTACGGTTTGCGCAAGCGCGTCGAGCTCGCCCGCGCGATGGCGCTGGAGCCGCAGCTGATCCTGCTCGACGAGCCGATGGCCGGCATGAATTTCGAAGAGAAGGAGGACATGGCGCGCTACATCGTCGATCTCAATGAGGAGTTCGGCATGACGGTGATGATGATCGAGCACGACATGGGCGTGGTGATGGACATCTCGCACCGCGTCATGGTGCTGGATTTCGGCCGCAAGATCGCCGAAGGCGATCCGGCCTCGGTGCTGGCGGATCCGCATGTGAAGCGGGCTTATCTCGGCGAAGAGGACGAGGTTCTGGTCGATCCGGACAATACGCCGGCGACGACGGAGAGCGCGGCATGATGGACTATGCCGGCCGCGCCGCAGCCGCCGATACCTTTCCGAAGCTGTTGCGCCTCAACGCCAGGGAGCATGGCGGCGACATTGCGCTGCGCGAAAAGGATCTCGGTCTCTGGCGCCTGTTTAGTTGGAACGACTATCAGACCCGGGTACGCGACTTCGCGCTCGGCATGGTCGAGCTCGGGCTCGGCCACGGTGACGTGATCGGCATCATCGGCGACAACCGGCCGGACTGGGTGTCGGCCGAAATCGCCACCCACGCGATCGGGGCCATGAGTCTCGGCCTCTATCGCGACGTGCTGGACGAGGAGGCGGCGTATCTGTTGAGCTATGGCGCAGCCAAACTGGTATTTGCCGAGGACGAAGAGCAGGTCGACAAGCTGCTGGCGCTGGCCGCGCGGGTACCGAACCTCAAGCACATCGTCTATTCCGATCCGCGCGGCATGCGAAAATATGACGATCCCCGCCTGATGCGAGCTGACGGCCTGGCAGGCCTCGGGCGCGACCGCGCCGGGCGCGAGCCCGGCCTTTACGACCAGTTGGTCGATGCCACCCGGGGCGAGGATGTTGCGATCCTCTGCACCACGTCCGGCACCACTGCCCACCCGAAACTGGCGATGCTCGCCGCCGGACGGGTGCTGCGGCATTGCGCGACCTACCTTGCGTTCGATCCCAAGGGACCTGATGACGAATATGTCTCGGTGCTGCCGCTGCCCTGGATCATGGAACAGGTCTACGCGCTCGGCAAAGGCCTGCTGTGCCGCATGAAGGTCAACTTCGTCGAACAGCCCGACACCTTGATGAACGATTTTCGCGAGATCGCGCCGACCTTCGTGCTGTTCGCGCCAAGGGTGTGGGAATCGATCGCCGCCGACGTCCGCGCAGGCGTGATGGATTCCTCGCCGCTCAAGCAAAGCCTCTATCAGCTCGGGATGAAGGCCGGCCTGGCGGCGCTGGCGCGCGGCAGGCATTCGGCGACCGCTGACCTGCTGCTGTTTCGCGCCCTGCGCGACCGGCTCGGCTTTACCCGGCTGCGCTCGGCCGCGACCGGCGGCGCTGCGCTCGGCCCCGACACCTTCAAGTTCTTCCAGGCGATGGGCGTCCCGCTGCGCACGCTGTACGGCCAGACCGAATTGCTCGGGGCCTACACCCTGCATCCGTTCGGCAAGGTCGACCCCGACACCACGGGCGTGGCGATGGCGGACAACATCGAAATCCGCATCGACAATCCGGATATCCACGGCGTCGGCGAAATCGTGGTGCGTCATCCCAACATGTTCCTCGGCTATTACAAGAGCCCGGAAGCCTCCGCCGCCGACATGAAGGATGGCTGGATGCACTCGGGCGATGCCGGCTACTTCAACGACGACAATCAGCTCGTGGTGATCGACCGCATCAAGGATCTGGCGGAAACCGCGCGCGGCGAGCGATTCTCGCCGCAATACATCGAAAACAAGCTGAAGTTCTCGCCCTATATTGCCGAGACGGTGGTGCTCGGCGCCGGCCGCGACGCGCTGGCGGCGATGATCTGCATCCGGTTCTCGATCATCTCAAAATGGGCGGAGAAACACCGGATCGCGTTCACCACCTACACCGACCTCGCCTCGCGCCCCGAAGTATACGCGCTGCTGCGCCGCGAGGTCGAAACCGTCAACGCCACGCTGCCGCCGGCGCAGCGCATTTCCCGCTTTTTGCTGCTCTACAAGGAACTCGACGCCGACGACGGCGAATTGACCCGCACCCGAAAGGTTCGCCGCAGCGTCATCAACGAGAAATATGCCGGCATCATCGACGCGATCTATGGCGGCCAGCGCGAGATTCCGATCGATACCGTCATCCGCTTCCAGGACGGCACCACGCAGCGCATCCGCACCAGGCTCGCGGTAGTCGACCTTTCGCCCGACGCGCCGCTGGCGGAGGCCGCGGAATGAGCATGCCCGCCTGCCAGCCGCTTGATTTCACCGGCTTCTCGCACCCGGAAGCCCTCACTCACCCGGCGCATTTGGTGCGCCGGCCTGCCCCCGCAACCGGGGCGAGGTCAGCATTTCGCGGCCCGGCATGAACCTGCAGTTCCTGATCCAGCTTCTGGTCAACGGCCTTGTGGTCGGCACGCTCTACGGCGTGGTGGCGATGTCCTTCGTGCTGATTTACAAGGCCACCCAGGTGGTGAACTTCGCACAGGGCGAATTGCTGCTGATCGGCGCCTGGGTATGCTGGGCGCTGCTGACCAAATACCAGGTGCCGTTCTGGATCGGCATGCCGCTGACGCTGGTGTTCATGTTCGCATTCGGCATCGCGATCCAGATCGTGATCCTGCGGCCGATGATCGGCGAGCCGATCATCTCGGTGATCATGGTCACCATCGGCCTGTCGACGGTATTTCAGGCGGCACTGAAGTGGATTTTTGGCGTCAATCCGCAGCCCTTTCCGCGGGTCTTCACCAGCCAGTCGTTGAATTTCTGGGGCCTGCAGATTCAGACCGTCTATGTCATGAGCCTGGTGGTGTCGGTGGCGATGATGGTCGGCATGGCCTGGTTCTTCCGGGTCTCGAAATACGGCCTCGCGATGCGCGCCACCGCCTTCAACCAGCAGGTGGCCCAGTCGCTCGGCATTTCCGTCAAGAACGTGTTCGCGATGGCGTGGGCGATCTCGGCGACCGTCTCGGCGGTGGCCGGTGTGGTGGTGGCCGTCGTCAACGGCGTGTCTTCGGGGCTGTCGGACTACGGCATCAAGGTATTTCCGGCAGCAATCCTGGGCGGACTCGACTCGATCGGCGGCGCGGTGCTCGGCGGCATCATCATCGGCCTTCTGGAGAACTTCGCCCAATATATCGATAGCGAATATCTGCACTGGGGCAACCTGTACGAAATCGCGCCATTCTACGTGCTGATCATTGTCCTGATGATCAAGCCTTACGGCCTATTCGGCACCAAAGACATCGAGCGGGTGTAATCATGATCGGCAACAGGCGCAGGCGGATTCTCGGCTGCAATGATATCCACAGCGGCCTGGCGATGCCCCGCGCCAACCGGCGCGAGCGGTAGTTCCGATGGCGGGCCCATCCTTGATTCCAGCCGGTGACTTCCGCACCTCCTATGCGGCAGACACCACGATCTTTCCGACCAGGACCAGCCGCAACGCGGCGATCGCCGGCATCGTGCTGGTCTGCTTTGCCCCGCAATTGCTCGGCGAATACAGCCTGAGCATCCTGATCCAGATCGGGATCTTTGCCATCGCCGCCCTCGGCCTCAATATTCTGGTCGGCTTTACCGGGCAGATTTCAATCGGCCACGCCGCCTTCTTCTTGTTCGGGGCGTTCACCTCGGCCTATCTGTCGAACACGCTGCCGATCCCGGTATTCTTCGCCATCCCGCTGGCGGGCGTTGTCACGGCGCTGGTCGGGCTGATCTTCGGCGTGCCGGCGGCGCGCCTCAAGGGACTTTATCTCGTCATCGCCACCCTGGCCGCGCAATACATCCTGCTTGATTTCTTCTCGCGTGCCGACTGGTTCAGCGGCGGCTCGGTGCCCGCCAGTGCCAATCCATTTTCGATCTTCGGCTATACGCTGCGCGGCGACCGGCAGTATTTCTACGTGGTGCTGGCCTACCTCCTTGTCAGCTATCTCCTGGTGACCAACCTGATGCGGACCCGCGACGGCCGGGCGCTGGTCGCGATCCGCGACCACTATCTGTCGGCGGAAATCATGGGGATCAACCTCACCAAATACCGCACGCTGTCGTTCGGCCTCGCGGCGTTCTTCGCCGGCATCAGCGGCGCGCTGTACGCGCATTATCAGCTCGTGGTGTCCAACGAGGGCTTCGGCATCGAACGATCGATCATCTTCCTGGCCATGGTCATCATCGGCGGCACCGGTTCGATCATGGGAACGCTGATGGGCACCGCCTTCGTGGTGCTGCTGCCGGAATCGATGGAGTGGATCAGCGCCGGGCTGAAGGGCAGCGCGATCGACAAGGCGCTGTCGCTCAATAACAACATCACCTTCCTGCGCGAGATCGCGATCGGGCTGATCATCATCGGGTTCCTGATGTTCGAGCCGGACGGGCTCGCGCATCGCTGGCGGCAGATCAAGACCTACTGGAAACTCTACCCGTTTTCGCATTGAGGTTGGAACGGGACCGGCTACAATCGCAACCAACAAACCACACGGAGGAAGCACACATGACCATGAAATCCCTATGGGGCGCCGTTTCGCTGGCGCTGCTGCTCGGCGGCGCTGCGACCGCTGCGCAGGCCCAGATCGCCATCGGCCACCTCGAGGACCTTTCCGGCGGCACCGCCGACGTCGGCACGCCCTACGGCCAGGGTGTGGTCGACACCTTCGCCTGGGTCAACAAGAACGGTGGCATCGGCGGCAAGCAACTCAACGTCGACAGCAACGACTACGGTTATCAGGTGCCGCGCGCGATCGCGCTCTACAAGAAATGGTCGGGCGCCGACAAGGTCGCGGCGATCATGGGCTGGGGCACCGCGGATACCGAGGCTCTTACCGGCTTCCTCGCGCAGGACAAGATCCCGGATATTTCGGGCTCCTATGCCGCGGCGCTGACCGATCCCGAAGGTACCAGCGGCAAAGCAAAACCTGCACCGTATAATTTCTTCTATGGCCCGAGCTATTCGGACGCGCTGCGCGCCGAACTGACCTGGGCCGCCGAGGACTGGAAGGCCAAGGGCAAGCCGGGCAAGCCGAAATTCGTGCATATGGGCGCCAACCACCCCTACCCCAACGCGCCCAAGGCCGCCGGTGAAGCACTCGCCACCGAACTCGGCTTCGAAGTGCTGCCGCCGCTGGTATTCGCGCTGGCCCCCGGCGACTACAGCGCCCAATGCCTGAGCCTGAAAAGCGCCGGCGCCAATTACGCCTATCTCGGCAATACCGCCGCGTCCAACATTTCGGTGATGAAGGCCTGCAAGACCGCCGGCGTCGACGTCCAGTTCCTCAGCAACGTCTGGGGCGTGGACGAGAACGCCGCCAAGACCGCCGGTGACGCCGCCGATGGCGTGATATTCCCGTTGCGCACCGCGGTGGCATGGGGCGGCAACGCGCCGGGCATGAAGACGGTGATGGAAATATCCAAAATGTCCGATCCTACCGGCAAGGTCTATCGCCCGGTGCATTACATCGCGGCGGTTTGCGCGGCGCTGTACATGAAGGAAGCCATCGACTGGGCCGCCAAGAACGGCGGCGCGACCGGCGAAAACGTCGCCAAGGGCTTCTACCAGAAGGCCAACTGGGTGCCGGCGGGCATGGAAGGCGTCTGCAATCCCTCGACCTGGACCGAGAAGGACCATCGGCCGACAACGACGGTCGATCTCTACCGGTCGAGGATTTCCGGCGCTACCGACGGCGACATCAACGATCTCATGGCCAAGGGCACCATCAAGCTCGAGAAGGTCAAGACCGTCGAACTGCCGCGCAAGGCCGACTGGTTCGGCTGGTAGGATAGCGATTGTTCGCATCGCCGCCAAGGCGGGGGATCCAGTGCGCCACGGCGTGTCGATTGTTGCCGAACGCCCGCGAAAGACTGCATCACCCGCTGCAGCCCGTCATCGGGCTCGCCGAAGGCGAGACCCGGTGGCGGGCAATGACGGTGGCGGGTGCAACGGAATGCGCGGTTCTGTCCGCGACACCGGGATCAACATATGAATAATTTGACCGACATCGATTTCGAATCCGCGGCGACGACAATCCCCGCCCCGCTGCTCAGCGTGCGCAACATCGAGGTGGTGTACGACGACGTCATCCTGGTGCTGCGCGGCCTCAGCCTCGAGGTGCCGCAAGGCGCCATCGTGGCACTGCTTGGCGCCAACGGCGCGGGCAAGTCGACCACGCTGAAGGCGATTTCCGGATTGCTCAAGACCGAGGACGGCGAGGTTACCCGCGGTGAAATCATCTTCAACGGCGAGCGCATCAACGGCATCGATCCCGACAAGATCGTCCGCCGCGGCATCTTTCAGGTGATGGAGGGCCGCCGCATCGTTTCCGACATGACGTCGCTGGAAAACCTCAGGCTCGGCGCCTTCACCCGCAGCGACGACGAGGTCGGCGCCGATATCGACATGGTCTATGGCTATTTTCCCCGGCTGAAGGAGCGCACCGGGCTTGCCGGTTATCTCTCCGGCGGCGAGCAGCAGATGCTGGCGATCGGCCGCGCGCTGATGGCGCGCCCGAAGATGATCCTGATGGACGAACCGTCGATGGGATTGTCGCCGCTCTTGGTCAAGGAAGTGTTCGCGATCATCCGGGACATCAACCGCGATCTCGGCGTCACCATCCTGCTGGTGGAGCAGAACGCGCGCGCAGCCCTTTCGGTCGCCAGCCACGGCTATATCATGGAGCAAGGCAAGGTGGTGCTCGACGGCAGTGCCGACGCGTTGCGCGACAACGAGGACGTCAAGGAGTTCTATCTCGGCGGCGCCGGCGACCAGCGCAAGAGCTTCAAGAACCTGAAGAGCTTCAAGCGGCGCAAGCGCTGGCTGTGACGCGGCGTCGCGGTGCCTAGCCGAGCACCTGCTCGGCTTCGACGGTTGCACACAGCACATGATAGAACGAAGACGCCGGAATCGTTGCCACCAGCGAACCGCCGTCGCGGTCGAATTGATCGTACCAGCCGCCGGCGACCGGGTGCCTGAGATAAAGCCGATCGAGGCGCGCCAGCGCGGCCCGCGCTTCCTCCGCGGCTCCGGCTTCGCCCGACTCGGCCTGCGCTATCCATGCCTTGGCGATTTCGGCCTGCGGCCACAGGCGCCGGCTGTGTTTGCGGATATTGCCCGCGGCGTCGCCATGATCGATCAGGCAGCCGGTCGCAGCGTCCCGATAACGCAGCGCCGAAGCCAGCAACTCGGCGCGATAGCGTCCGGTCGGGCAGCCGGTAATCCGCTCGAACCCCTTCAAGAGCCAGACCCATTCCGCCTGATGGCCGGGCTCGATGCGGACCGGCTCGATGTTCGACCAGTCGTCCTCGAAATATTCGCCGAGCACGTGCTTCTGCTTGTCGTAGAGATTGGCAAGGAACAACGCGAAGAATTCGCCGGCACGATGTTGAAACGCCGCCTCATGGGTGGCATCGAACGCCGCGATCATCGCCTCGAACAGATGCATCTGCGGATTTTGCCGCCGCGGCAGCGACACCGGCCAGCCTTCCGCGAAACCGCCATGCGGCGAGCGCAATCTGGTATCCAGGAACGAAAGCAGCGCGTCGATTTCGGCGCGGACCTGTGCATCGCGACCGAGCGCATAGACGCTTGCCAATGCCAGCAGCACGAAGGCGTGGTCATAGCTGTCGCGGCGCGGATCGGACACCGAACCGTCCGGCGCCAAGGTATGGACGAAGCCCGGCTGGCCATCGGGGCCCTTGGCCTTGGCCAGCAGATAGTCCAGCCCCTTCATCGCGATCTCGCGGCCTTGCGGATACCAGCCGATCTGCGCTGCCTTGGCGAAGCAATAGATCTGCCTTGCCTGGACGAAAACCCGCCGCGGGGCCAGAACATCTGCGCGGCCGTCCGGATCGAGCCGGTCGACAAAGCCGCCCGTGGTCCGGTCCCAGCCTTGGCCCGACCACAACGGCAGCGAATGCTCGATCATCAGGGTCCTGAGCCGGCCGATGATGTCGGGTACCTCCGATGGGCCGGCTGATGTCACGCTGTCAGGTTCGGCCATCGCAATCCCGGAAAATGCCCGTAAGAAAAAGGCAGATGATCGACGGCTTGTAAATGGCCTTGTGGCGGCGGTTGACCAGGAATGTGGTATTGGACATGACGTATAAATCACCCTTCATTGAGGCTGCCGTATGGTCGAACAGCCAGCACGCGGCGGCTGGCGGGACCACAAGGGATCATCCATGACCGAGCACTACGACGCCCTCGAAACGCGCGAACCCGCAATCCGCGAGGCCGAGTTGTTTTCGCGGCTGCCGGACGTGCTGCGCAAGGCGATGGCGGCGCCGGCCTATGCCGAACGCCTCCGGGGAGTCGATCCCGCCGCGATCACCAGCCGGGCGGCGCTGGCACGGCTGCCGTTGCTGCGCAAATCCGACCTCCCAGCCCTGCACAAGGCCGCGCCGCCGTTCGGCGGTTTGGTCGCCGGTCGCCCCGGTTCGTTCGGCCGACTGTTCACGTCGCCCGGCCCGATCTTCGAGCCCGAGCCTGTCCATGCCGACCCCTGGCGCGGCGCACGGGCGCTGTTCGCTGCAGGCTTCCGTCCGGGCGACGTGATGCTGAACACGTTCAGCTATCACCTGACGCCGGGTGGTTTCATCTTCGACGCCTCCGCCCGCGCGCTCGGCTGCGCGGTGATCCCGGCCGGTCCCGGCAACACCGACGCGCAGTTCGAACTGATCGAGGCCTATCGGCCGGTCGGCTACAGCGGCACGCCGGATTTCCTCAAGATCCTGCTCGACGCCGCCGAGAAAACCGGGCGCGACGTCACGTCGATCAAGCGTGCGCTGGTGTCCGGCGCCGCGTTTCCGAAGTCGCTGCAGCAGGAGATCGCGTCGCGCGGCGTCCAGGCCCTGCAGGCCTTCGGTACCGCCGATCTCGGCATCATCGCCTTCGAGACCGCCGCCGGCGACGGCATGGTGGTCAACGAGGATCTGATCCTGGAAATCGTGCGGCCCGGCACCGGCGATCCGGTGGCCGAGGGCGAGGTCGGCGAGATCGTGGTGACGTCGCTCGATCCGCATCATCCCTGGATCCGGCTGGCGGTCGGCGATCTGACGGCCGCGCTGCCCGGCCAAAGCCCCTGCGGGCGCAGCAACATGCGCATCAAGGGCTGGATGGGTCGCGCCGACCAGACCACCAAGGTCAAGGGCATGTTCGTGCGGCCCGAACAGATCGCCGAGCTCGGCAAACGTCATCCCGAACTCGGGCGGCTGCGTCTCGTCGTCACCCGCACCGGCGAGGCCGATGCGATGACCCTGATGTGCGAATGCAGCTCGCCCGGCGAGGCGCTTCGGAGCGAAGTCGCGGCCACCCTGCGCGCGTTGACAAAGCTTCAGGGCGCGGTGGAATTGACGGCGCCCGGACAATTGCCGAACGACGGCAAGGTGATATCCGACGAGCGCGGCTGAGATCGTCGGCCGACTTGCAGGGCCGTCACGTCGGTTTGGATCCGCTTTCGTTCTGGTCCGGCAGGGAACCCGCGTTCTGCCCCCCCAATCAAAAAGCGCATAGGCGATATACCGGGCAGGTATCCAGCGTCGAATCCGGCTCTGCGCCGCATGACAAGCGGCGGACTTTGGACGATGGTGGCGCCGATCCCATTTCCAGCCAAGGTCCACTACCCCGGAGCTTTCCGAATGCCCTTTCCGCGTGCCTCGCAGGCCCTGTCCCGCTTCACCGTGCTCGATCTCACCCGCGTCCGCTCCGGGCCGACCTGTGTGCGGCAGCTCGCCGACTGGGGCGCCAGGGTGATCAAGATCGACGCGCTGATGGAGGATGCTGCCGGCGAGCAGCCGGGCGGACCGCGCCAGGGCCCGGATTTCCAGAACCTGCATCGCAACAAGCGCGCGATGACGCTCAACCTGAAGGACCCGAGGGGCCTCGAGGTGTTCCGCAGGCTTGCCGAACAGGCGGACGTGGTGGTCGAGAACTTTCGCCCCGACGTCAAAGCCCGGCTCGGCATCGACTATGAAAGCCTGCGCCGGATCAATCCGCGCATCGTCTATGGCAGCATCTCCGGCTTCGGGCAGGACGGCCCCTATCACAAGCGGCCGGGCTTCGATCAGATCGCGCAAGGCATGGGCGGGCTGATGTCGATTACCGGTGCTCCCGGCGGCGGTCCGATGCGGGTCGGCATCCCCGTCGCCGACCTCACCGCCGGGCTGTTCTGCGCCATCGGCATCCTCACCGCGCTATTGGAGCGCGATGTCTCCGGCGAAGGCCAGTGGGTGCAGACCTCGCTGCTGCAGGCCCAGATCTTCATGCTGGATTTCCAGGCCGCGCGCTGGCTGATGGAAAAGGAGGTGGCGACGCAGGCCGGCAACAACCACCCGACCAGCATTCCCACCGGCGTATTCAAGACTTCGGACGGCTACATCAATATCGCCACCACCGGTGGGCGGATCTGGGAACGTTGCGCGGAAGCCATCGGCGCCCCCGAGCTTGCCAGCCGCCCGGAATATGCCACCGCGCCGGCGCGCTCGAAAAACCGCGATGCCCTCAATGCGGAGATCAGCGCGTTCACGGCAAAGAAATCCACCGACACCTGGGTCGCGGAGCTCAACACCGCCGGCGTGCCCTGCGGCCCGATCTATTCGATCGACCAGGTGTTCGAGGACGCGCAGGTTCAGCATCTCGGCATCGCGCAGGACGTGCCCAATGCCGAGAACCGTCATATCCGGCTGGTCGGCCAGCCGGTCACGCTGTCGCGCACCCCGAGCGCCATGGCGGCGCGGCCGCCGGAATTCGGCGAGCAGACCGACGAAGTGCTCGCCGAGTTCGGCTTCAGCGCAGGCGAGATCGCGGCGTTGCGGCAAAAAAAGGTGGTGTAACGAGGCCCGGCGTCCTGCGCGCTCCCTCGACCAGCACTTTGGGCCGATCCCAAACAAAAAAGCCCGGCACCAGGCCGGGCTCAGGTTGGATTGACGCAAAAAGCTAACTCAGTATCTCGCCACCACAGGACCGCCGAAGCGATAGTTGACGCCGACACGCAGGATATTGTCAGTGACATGCGAACTGGTCAGCAGCGGCGTATAGGCGCCAACACCTGCGAAACTATTGTTGACCGTTCCGAGATCGACATAGAGGTATTCGAGCTTGGCTGTCCAGTTGCCGCCGATCGCGCCCTCGACACCAGCGCCAACAGTCCAGCCGGCCTGGGTGGAGTTGGAAATCGCAAGCGCTGACGCAGCCGCCGTAGCCGTCGCGAGAGGCGGACCGCCTGGAAAAGCGGTTACTGCCGTGGTTGTGGTGGCAATGCCGGAGGTCGATTTAACTTCGCCGACCGCAAGACCGCCGGTCACGTAGAGAAGTACGCGAGGATCTGCCAGGAAGCCCACTCGGCCGCGCAGGGTTCCAAGCCACGGCAGCTTGTTCTCGAACGTGCCTGTCGTGGTGGTCGTAGTCGTGGTCGTCGGCGGAAGATTAACCCCGAAAGGTGCCCTGAACGTTGTGACCAACGTGTACGGATTCAGCGTCGCAGTACCATCCTGCCCGGTCGCATCAATATCACCCTCGATGCCCAGCACCCAGCTGCGATTGAACTGCCAGTTGTAGCCGGCCTGACCGCCAAACACCCAGCCATTCATGCTTTGCGATGTGGCAAAGGTGGGCAGCGCGACAACAGGCGTGGTGTAGGTGGTAAATGAATTTCCCCAGCTGTAGCCGCCGTTGAGACCGATGTAGAAACCGGTCCAGTCGTAGACCGGCGCAACATAGGCCGGAGCCTTGGTGTAGACCCGTGCAGGCAGGTCGGCAGCAAACGCGCCCGTGGCAGCAAACGAGGTGACCGCGGCAATTCCAATCAACAGACGCTTCATGACGAAACCTCCGGAGAAACAATTAAATATTGCGACAACAATACGGATTCGTGCTCACGAAGTCTGTTACGCGAAAACCACACCCGGACATAATCGAACACAGGCTGTGCGGCACGTAAAGTCGCCTAAACTATTAAGCTGTTGATCCAGCGTGTTTTTCTTAGGATCGAAACTCCACTGGCCGCCATCGCCGCGCCAGACTGACAAAAGCCCGGTCGATCACGGGCCAGAACAGCAGCGTGATCGCCAGCGTGGTGATCGAGCCGACCAGGCCGTTGGACCAGAATACCGTCATATCGCCCCCGGCGCCGATCATCGACAGCCGGAACGCATCCTCGGCGCGGTTGCCAAGTACCAGCGCCAGGGTGAACGGCGCCAGCGGAATGCCGATCTTCTTGAAGACATAGCCGACCACGCCGAATCCCAGCATCAGCCAGACGTCGAACATCGCGTTCTGGATCGCATAGGCGCCGATCGCGCAGGACACCACGATCATCGGCGCCACGGCCGCGAACGGCACCCGCAGCACCGAGGCGAAGATCGGCACCGTGGTCAGCACCAGCACCAGGCCGACCACATTGCCGAGATACATCGAGGCGATCAGGCCCCAGACGAAATCCTTGTGCTCGACGAACAGCAGCGGGCCGGGATTGAGCCCCCACACCATCAGGCCGCCGAGCAGGATCGCCGCGGTGCCGGAGCCGGGAATGCCGAGCGCCAGCATCGGCAGCAGGGCCGCAGTGCCGGAGGCGTGCGCCGCGGTCTCCGGCGCGAACACGCCCTCGATGCGGCCCTTGCCGAAACTTTCGGGATTCTTCGAAAAGCGCTTTGCCAGATTGTAGCCCATGAAGGAGGCGGCGATCGCGCCGCCGGGGGTGATGCCGAGCCAGCAGCCGATCAGCGACGAACGCAACAGCGTCACCCAGTATTTCGGCAGGTCCTTCCAGACCTTCAGGACGACGCCGAGGCTGATGCTGGCGGCATGGCCGCGCAGCGCCAGGCGCTCTTCCATGGTCAGCAGGATCTCGCTGATTCCGAACAGCCCGATTACCGCGACCAGGAAGTTGATGCCGCGCAGCAATTCGCTGGAGCCGAACGTCATGCGCAACTGGCCGGATACCGTGTCCATGCCGATGCCGGCCAGCAGCAGGCCGAGCGACATCGAGATCACCGTCTTGTGCTTGGACTCGCGGCCAAGGCCGACAAAGGAGCAGAACGTCAAGAGATAGACCGCGAAAAATTCCGGCGGTCCGAATTTCAGCGCGAACGACGAGATCAGCGGCGCCAGAAAGGTGATCAGCAGCACCGCCACCAGCGAGCCGATGAAGGACGAGGTGAACGCCGCGGTCAGCGCTTCGGCCGCCCGACCCTGCTGGGCCATCGGATAGCCGTCGAAGGTGGTGGCGACCGACCAGGCCTCGCCCGGGATATTGAACAGGATCGAGGTGATGGCGCCGCCGAACAGCGCCCCCCAATAGATGCTCGACAGCATCACGATTGCCGAGGTCGGATCCATGGTGAAGGTCAGCGGCAGCAGGATCGCCACCCCGTTGGGGCCGCCGAGGCCCGGCAGCACGCCGACAAAAATGCCGAGCACCAGGCCGACCATCATCAGCGCAAGCGTCTTCCACGTCATCAGCACGGCGAAGCCGTGCAGCAGCAGACCGAAGGCTTCCATGGAATGGCTATCCTGCGTTGCGCGTGATCCGGGCCGACCAGTGCTGCCCGCCGACCGGGTCGTGGCCCGCAGGCATGCGGTTCGGGATCATGCGTCAGTAACCGAAAGCCGCTTCGAGCGGCCCCTTCGGCATGATGACGTCGAAGGCGATGTCGAAGGTGACGAACATCGCGGCGGTGAACACCAGGGCGGTGAGCAGCGACTTCCACAGCGCGATCCGTCCCACCCAGCGCATGAAGCCGGCGATCAGCAGGAAGCTCGCGACATAGAGTCCGAGGAACTGCGTGGCCAGGCAGAACAGCAGCGTCGGAACGAACACCGCCATGACCCGGCGAAGCTGCGCCCGCGTGACAAAGGTCTCCGGGATCTCGCGGCGCGCCAGAAGGCCGGTGGCCAGGCCGTAGAGGCTGGCGCCGCCGAGGATCACCGACAGATAGAACGGAAAATAGCCCGCCTGCGGGCCGGTGGAATCCCAGCCGATGCCGGTGCGCCAGTTGTCGTATCCGAGCAGCAGCGCCAGCCCCAGCAGCAGCACCGAGACCAGCGCCTCGGCGGTACGGGTATCGGTCACGGCCGGCGATCCGGGTTCCGGCGCGGTCGGATCGTCGACGACTATTTCAATCTCGGAACTGGACACGGGTTGTTTCATCAAGCGGGAGGGAAGATCGGTGATTGCTGTTCTCCATTCGGGCGGCTGGCCAGCGCGAGGCCGGCCACGCCTTGGCTATTTCGCCACAAACCCCGCTCGGGTCATCAGCGATGTATTGAGTGCGTCATCCTCATCGAGGAATTGCAGCATGTCCTTGCCGGTGAGGAAGATCGGCTTCAGTGCCTGCTTTTCCATGTAATCCCTGTATTCGGCGGTTTGGGTCACCTTCTGGAACAGGTCGACGTAGAAGGCCTGCTGTTCGGCGGTGACCTTGCCCGGCAAAAACATGGCGCGCAGCATCAGGTATTGCACGTCGAGGCCCTGTTCCTTGCAGGTCGGGATGTCGTTCCAGGACTGGGTCTCGGTCACCTTGGCCGTGTAGGAGATCCGTTCCTTGTCGAACACGCAGAGCGCGCGGACCTGCCCGGCGCGCCAGACTTCGAGATTCTCACTGGGGTTGTTGACGTTGGCTTCGGTATGATTGCCGACCAGCTGGGTCGCGGCCTCGCCGCCGGACTTGTAGGGCAGATAGGCGAATTTCGCGCCGGTCTTCTGCTCGACGAAGACCGTGAGCACGTTGTCCTCGCGCTTGGATCCGGTGCCGCCCATCTTGAACGGCGGGCTGGCGGCCTTGGCGGCGGCGATGAACTCCTTGACGGATGCCGGCCCGGCGGCATTGTCCCACAGCACGAACTGGTCCAGCGCGACCACGGCGACCGGCGTCAGCTCGCGCCAGTTGAACGGAATTTTCGCCGACAGCGGCAGCATGTAGATCAGCGAATAGGCGATCATCACCTTGTTGGGATCGCCTTCCGAGGCCTTCATGTACATCAGCGCTTCGGCGCCGGACGCCCCGCCCTTGAGCGACACCACCATCGGCTGCTTCATCAGGTTGTTCTTCTGGATCGCGGCCTGCATCATCCGCGCCATCTGGTCGGAGGCGCCGCCGGCGCCGGCCGCGACCACGATTTCAACCGGCTTGGTCGGCTCCCAGGCGGCCAGCGCCGGCGTACTCGCCAGCGCCGCGGCCAGCGCGGCCGCAGCCTTGATGAAATGTCGCACCTGTTTCTTCCCCCTTGATGTTCTTGAGGTCCGCCGATGCCCGACGCGTATATTGTATGCCACGGTGCTTATAGCGGTGAGTTGCAGCGGACTCCAGCCGCTTGGCTTAGGACTTTCGCAGGACATGCGGGCGGCCCGGAAGCCCCGCGGGCCGCGCCAGGTCGTCCCCGGTCGCGGCGGGGAGGTGCCGGGCGGTGATGGCCGAGAACAGCCCTGGGCCGTCGCAACGACGCCCAGACAGGGCTTTTCGGCCTCGCGGAGTTGCGCCGCGAATATCGGGCCCGCCAACTTCAAGGGCGCGACTGGCCTTGCAAAGTCGCAACTGGAAGCCGCGTGCCTACGAACCGGTCCTCAACGACGTCGGAGACATCAAGGCCTGTCCAAGATCGTGATGGACCGCGGCACTCGCGCCGGGGCGGCTTGTGCCGATGCTCCCGGGTCAGCAGTGACGGCGGCAATTGCGTTAGGGGGTGCTCTGGCCCCGCAATTCTGGCACCGTGGTCGCGGACGCCTCCAGTGCCCCGCAATGGGCAGGAGCCATTGCAAGTCGGTGATCGATGCAAAATGCGGGCAAACGCGTTCTCGGCGGATTGACCGCGATCCCAGCGCTCCTGATGACCACGCATGCCGCATGGGCCGCGACAACGATCGATAGCGCCGTCAGGCCTTATTTTATCCTGGGCGGAGCCGTGACCGCAATCTTTTTCCTTTCGGTGGGGGCAATCCTGATTCGAAAAGGCAATCGCTACCTGCGTATCGCCGCGGCCGTCGGGCAATGGCCGATCGTTTCGGGCAAGGTGGTATCGTCGAACGTCGCCAAACGGGTGCACAGAACCCAGGACAATTCGACAGAGTATTTCGTACCGCAGGTCCACTATGTCTATCATGCCGACGGAATCCGTCGGGACGGCCGCGTCATCCGGGCTGGCCTGGAAGATCGCGGTTATCCGCTTGAACAACAGGCGCTCGATTGCGTCGCCAAATATTCCGCCGGTTCAAAAGTGCCGGTGCGGTATGATCCGCAGAACCCCGCAGACGCGGTCCTTGAACCCGGACAGATGGGCGCTGGCAGCAACCTCCTCGCCGGCATCCTTCTCATGCTTGTCGGCATCGGAGGCGTGGCATTTACGATCTTTTCGGTTGTCACGCCCGGCAGCTGACATCCTGCATGCCCGCACTACCCCGCAACCCATGCCGGCAGGTTGCACGCCGGTCGGGAACAATCCATCGAAGGGGCCGTTGAGTGCTCGAGGTATTCGGCAAATGATGCCGTCGCCGTCAACGGAGAAATCCCATGGAATTGATCCTGATTGTCGTTGTGCTGGTGCTGTTGTTCGGTGGCGGCGGATACTGGGGTCGCAGTCGAGGCCACTGGTAACGATGTACAATTCCGCGCCTTTTTTGGGCGGTGACCAGACGAGTACGACTCGATAGATCTTTGGATGTTTACGGTTGAAGCAGCGCGTTGCTTGCTGAAATCTCTCGACGATGCAATCTGGCATCGTCGAGAGTTGCTGACCGCGGTCATGCAGCGCAAATGAGCGGCGAAAAATTCGAGCCAGCAGCCGATCCTGCGGCCAGCGGCGTCTATTTCCCCTTCCACTCCGGCGTGCGCTTGTTGAGAAACGCGTCCATGCCTTCGCGAAAATCCTCGCTCATGTAGGCGCGCAGGATCAGGTCCTCGCCCTCGTCGCGGGTCAGCGTGCGGCGGATCCGGCGCACCGCTTCCTTGGTGACTTCCAGCGTGATCGGCGCATGGCTTGCCAGCAGCCTGGCGGTCTCGTCGGCGCGGCGCTGCAGGGTCGCGACATCGGGCACCACTTCGTTGAGCAGGCCGAGCGCCAGCGCTTCCGGCGCCTCGACCAGGCGCGCCTTGAAGATCAGGTCCTTGGTGCGCGCCGGCCCGATCAGCGAGACCAGCCGCGAGATGTTGGACATCGACAGGCAGTTGCCGAGCGTGCGCGCGATCGGAAAGCCGATTCTGGTCGCCTCGGTGCCGATCCTGATGTCGCAGCAGGCGGCGATGCCCGCCCCGCCCCCGGTGCAGGCGCCGGCAATGGCGGCGATGGTCGGCACCCGGCAGCTTTCCAGCGCGCCCAGCACGCGGTCGATCCGTCCCTCGTAGTCGAGGGCGTCCTGCGCGGTCTTGAAGGCGCGGAATTGCGAAATGTCGGTGCCCGAGGCGAACGCCTTGTCGCCGCTCCCGGTCAGGATGATCGCCTTGATCGAGCGGTCGGCGTTGGCGGTGTCGCAGATCTCGGCCATCCGCTCATACATCGCAAAGGTCAGCGCGTTGCGGGCCTGCGGGCGATTGAAGGTGATGCGGGCGATGCCGTCCTCAAGCGAATAGATCAGGTCTTCATTTGCCGGTACGGGGGCGTTCATCGCGCGCTCTTTCTGTTGGCTCGAAAGCTCGAAGGTCCCGCGCAGCGGGTGCGCGGGACAGGGATTTAGCTTCGTTCAGGCCACGGCGGCCTTGGATTGCGGCATCGCCACCGCATCGCGGCGCTTCAGGACATCCATCGCCGCCAGCACCCCGCCGGCGCGATGCGGCACCTTGGCGAGATCGAGGCCCATCTCGACGCCGGACAAGGTGCCCATCAGCATCAGGTCGTTGAAATGCCCGAGATGGCCGATCCGGAACGCCTTGCCCTTGAGCTTGCCGAGACCGGTGCCCAGCGACATGTCGAAATTTTCCAGCACCACCTTGCGGAAGGCGTCGGCGTCGTGTCCTTCCGGCACCATCACCGCGGTCAGCGCCGGCGAATAGCAATGCGGATCGAGGCAGACCAGATCGAGGCCCCAGGCCTTCACCGCCGCGCGGCTCGCCGCGCCGTGGCGCCGGTGCCGGACGAACACGTTGTCCAGCCCCTCCTCCTCGAGCATCGCGATGGCTTCGCGCAGCGCATAGAGCAGGTTGGTCGCCGGTGTGTAGGGGAAGGTGCCCTGCTTGTTGATCGCGATCATGTCGTGCCAGTCCCAGTAGGAACGCAACGACGCATTCGCCTTCGAAGCCGCCAGCGCCTTTTCCGAGACCGCGTTGAAGCTGAGGCCCGGCGGCAGCATCATGCCCTTCTGCGACCCGGCGACGGAGATATCGATGCCCCAGGCATCGTGCTCGTATTCCAGCGCGGCGAGGCCGGAGATGGTGTCGACCATCAGCAGCGCCGGGTGGTTGGTGCGGTTCAGCGCCTTGCGGACTTCGAACGGATGGGTGACGCAGCTGGTCGAGGTCTCGTTGTGAACGACGCAGACGGCCTTGATGCTGTGCTGGCGGTCGGCGGCGAGCCTGGCCTCGATCGCGTCGACATCGGCGCCGCGGCGCCAGTCGGTGGGCAGGAATTCGACGTCGAGCTTGAATTTCTCGGCGATGCCGCGCCACAGCACCGCGAACTGGCCGGTCTCGGCCATCAGCACCTTGTCGCCGGGCGACAGCGTATTGACGATGGCCGCTTCCCAGGCGCCGGTGCCCGACGAGGGATAGATGATGACCGGCTGCCGGGTACGGAAAATGCGCTGGCAGCCCGCCAGCACGGCATGGCCGAGTTCGGCGAATTCGGGACCGCGATGATCCAGGGTCGGCATGTCCATGGCCCGCAGCACCCGGTCGGGTACGTTGGTCGGTCCTGGAATCTGTAGAAAATGCCGTCCTGTATGCAGGGTCATCTGGCGTCCTTCCCGGGAGTCCTTGGTTTCGCGGGGCCCGAATATCATCATTTGGCCGGCTTGTCCCCCCACCCGGCGGACGCCGTCATTGGGATATAGGCAGTAGCCCGCGGCTTTTTACCCCGCGGCAACCGGCCGGCCAACCGGCGGGGCAGCCTCGCCTGGCTCGAACGGCGTCTCCGGATGCATCAGGAACGCGCAGAACAGGCCGAGCAGCAGCAAGCCCATCGACATCAGGAACGGCAGATACCAGTTGCCGGTGACATCGATCACGTAGCCGGCCACCAGCGGCGAAACAATCGCGGCCAGCGCCGAGCCGGTATTCATCAGGCCGGCGGCGGTGCCGGAATATTTCGGCGCAATGTCCATCGGCACCGACCACATCGGCCCGATCACCAGCTCGGCGAAGAAAAATCCCCCGGACAGGCACAGGGCGACGATGGTGATGTCGTGAACGAACAGGATCGGCAGCAGCGACAGCAGCGCGCCGGCAAAGCCCAGCACGGTCACGCCGAGCCGCGCCAGGCGGACGTTGCCGCTGCGCTTCAAAATGCCATCGGAGAGAATTCCGCCGAGGCTGTCGCCGACCACGCCGGCAAAGAACACGCCGGAGGCGAACAGCGCCGAATGCCCGATGTCGAGGCCATAGTTGTTCTTGAAGAACAGCGGCAGCCAGTTCAGGTACAGCCACAGGCTCCAGCCGTAGCAGAAATAGGTCAGCGTCACCGGCCACATCCGGCGCAACAGCGGACCCCAGGGCACCCGCGGCCGCGCCTGCACCGGGCGCGGCGGCAGCGACGCCAGTTCGGCCGCCGTGATGCCGCTGTGATCCCTGGGCTCGTTGCGGAAATACCAGGCCCAGACCACGCCCCACACCAGGCTGACCAGCCCCAGCGCGACGAACGAACCGCGCCAGGTCAGCCAGGCCATCAACGCCGCGATCAGTGGCGGGGTCACCGCGTTGCCCAGCCGCGCGAAGGCGTGGGTCAGTCCCTGGGCAAAGCCCCTTCGGTCGGCCGGCGTCCAGTACTGCATGGCGCGGGTGGCGGTGGGAAAGGTCGCGCCCTCGCCAAAGCCGAGCGCGATGCGGGCGATGAACAGGGTCGACAGGCCAGTGACAAAGCCGGTCATGATGGTGGAGAGCGCCCAGATCAGGCCGCACCAGAACAGGGTCTTGCGGGCTCCGAAGCGGTCGCCGACCCAGCCGCCGATCACCTGGAACAACAGATAGGGATAGGCGAAGGCCGAGAACACCAGGCCGAGCTGGGTATTGCTCAGGCCCAGCTCCTTCTGGATTTCGCTGGCCGCGGTGCTGATGTTGACCCGGTCGACATAGGTGATGAGGTACATCACGCACAGCATCGCCAGCACGACATGGGTGGCCTTGAACCGCAGCCGCATCCTAACCTCCCGAACTCGTTCTTATTGCTTTTTGCGATTGCGCCAGCTTCGACCCCCGCGGCAGGATCAGGTCTTGACCACTTTCAGGTGCGGCGGCGAATTCGAGTCGGTGCGCTCCTCCAGCAGCTTCATCGCCGCCTCGACGCCACCGGCGCGGTGCGGCACGCCGGCAGCCGACAGGCCCATCTCGACGCCGGACAACGCGCCCATCAGGGTCAGCGCGTTGCATTCGCCGAGGTGGCCGATGCGAAACACCTTGCCCGCGAGCTGGCTGAGGCCGGAGCCCAGCGACATGTTGTAATTGTCCAGCACGAGCTTGCGGAACTTGTCGGCATCGTGTCCCGGCGGCATCAGCACTGCCGTCAGCACCGGCGAATATTCCGATGGCTCCAGGCAAAGCACCTCGAGGCCCCAATGCGCGACCGCGGCGCGGGTGGCCGCCGCCAGCCGGCGGTGGCGGGCGAACACCGCCTCCAGCCCTTCCTCCAGCAGTATCGCGACGGCTTCGCGCAGGCCGTAGAGCAGATTGGTGGCCGGCGTATAGGGAAAGAAGCCGGCCGCGTTGGGTTTGAGCATTTCCTCCCAGTCCCAATAGGACCGCGGCATCCTGTTGGTGCGGGCGGCGGCACGGGCCTTGTCGGAGATGGCGTTGAAGCCGAGCCCCGGCGGCAGCATGAAACCCTTCTGCGAACAGCTGACGGTGACGTCGACCTTCCACTCGTCATGGCGGAAATCGACCGAGCCCAGCGAGGAAATGGTATCGACCAGCAGCAGCGCGGGATGGCCGACCCTGTCGATCGCGGCGCGGATCTCGCCGACCCGGCTGGTGACGCCGGTCGACGTCTCATTGTGCACCACCATGACGGCCTTGATGGCGTGGGCCGAATCCCGCGCCAGCCGCCGCTCGATCGCCGCAGGATCGGCGCCGTGGCGCCAGTCGCCCGGCATGAAATCGACCTCGATGCCCCAGCGCGCCGCCATCTGCCGCCACAGCGTGGCAAAGTGCCCGGTCTCGACCATCAGCACATGGTCGCCGGGCGACAGCGTGTTGACGATCGCCGCCTCCCAGGCGCCGGTGCCCGACGAAGGAAAAATGATCACCGGCCCGGCGGTCTTGAAGATCTTCTGGCAGCCTTCGAATACGGCCTTGCCGAGCGCGGCGAATTCGGCGCTGCGATGGTCGATGACCGGCATGTCCATGGCGCGGAGCACACGGTCCGGCACCGGGCTTGGGCCGGGAATCTGCAGGAAATGGCGTCCCCGATGCTCTGTCATGATGTCCTCACCCGATCTGTCCATAATATTGCATTCAATTATTATGGCATCAATCCCGTAACTGTGTACAATTAAATCATCGACGCTTCCCTTTCGAGCGCCTATGTTTTGCCGCCATGAAACCCATGATTCCCAGTGACGCGACCTCGACCGCCCTGGCGGCGGACCGCGGCCGGGAAGAGCCGTCGCTGCATGACGAGACCCTGAGCCGGCTGCGCGACCACATCGTCGAAGGCAACATTCCCGATGGCGGCCGGGTTCCGGAACGCCAGCTATGCGAGATGCTGGGCATCTCGCGGACCCCGCTGCGCGAAGCCCTGAAGGTGCTGGCGGCGGAAGGGCTGGTCGAATTGCTGCCAAACCGCGGCGCCAGGGTGCGGCAATTGAGCGAGCACGCGCTGGCTGAATTGTTCGACGTCATGGGCGGGCTCGAAGCGCTCGCCGGGCGGCTGGCCTGCGAACACATCACCGACGCCGAGATCGCCGAGATCGAGCGGCTGCATTACGAGATGTACGGGTACTATCTGCACCGCGACATGCACGGCTATTTCCGCATCAACCAACTGATCCACCAGAAGATCGTCGAAGCCTCGCGCAATGCCACGCTGCAGGGAGCCTATGCCAGTTTCGCCGGACGGATCAGGCGGATCCGCTACTCCGCCAATTTCGCCCGCAAACGCGAACGCTGGGGCGAGGCGATGCGCGAACACGAGACCATCCTGGAGGCCCTGCGCCGCCGCGCCGGCAGCGAGCTCAGCGACCTCCTGTTCATCCATCTGCGCAACAAGCGCACCGCCGCGGTCGAGCACCTCAGGGCAGGCGACGCGGCCGCGCCGGGGCCGGCGTGAGGTTCCCGCCGATCGAACGGGTCTTTATTTTGCATTCAAAAATTAACTCTATCTGCAAAAAATTGCATTTTTTGTCTGCGCCCGAAGCGGGCAGATGCAGGACGGCAGCGGCCAGCGGGGCGGAATGTCCGATACGGGTTTAACCGCGCTCAGGGACCGACTTGCCCGCGAGACCGCGGGCGAGGTGCTGTTCGATGCCTACAGCCGCGGCCGCTATGCCACCGATGCGTCGTTCTACCAGATCATGCCGGCCGGCGTGGTGGTGCCGCGCAGCATCGAGGAGGCGCTGCGGGCGCTTTCGATCTGCCGCGATGCCGGGCGCAGCGTGACTCCGCGCGGCGGCGGCACCTCGCAATGCGGCCAGACCGTCAATCACGGCATCGTCATCGATTTTTCGAAGCACCTCAACCGCGTCGTCTCGCTCGACGTCGCCGGACAATCCTGCGTGGTCGAACCGGGGATCGTGCTCGACGATCTCAATCGCCAGCTCAAGCCGCACGGCCTGTGGTTTCCGGTCGACGTCTCCACCGCCTCCCGCGCCACCATCGGCGGCATGGCCGGCAACAATTCCTGCGGCGGACGTTCGCTGCGCTACGGCACCATGCGCGACAACACCCTGTCGATGGATGCCGCGCTTGCCGACGGCACCAGCCTGCATTTCGGCGAGGTGCCGCGCGACCTGGCCGGGGTGAATTCCAGCGACGGCGGCCTTGCCCTGTTTCGCGACATGCTCGATCTCGGCGCGCGCGAGAGCGCCGAGATCGCGGAAAGGTTTCCCAAGGTGCAGCGCCGGGTCGGCGGCTACAATCTCGACGCGCTGGTGCCGCGCAACGCCGCCAGCAACTTGGCGCATCTGCTGGTGGGGTCGGAGGGTACGCTGGCCTTCACCACCCGGGTGGAACTGAAACTTTGGCCGGTCATCCGCAACAAGGTGCTGGGGGTCTGTCACTTCGGCAGCTTCTATGAGGCGATGGACGCGGCCCAGCACCTGGTGAAGCTGCGGCCGATCGCCGTCGAACTGGTCGATCGCACCATGCTGACGCTGGGCCGCGAGATCGCGATGTTTCAGCCGATCATCGGCACCGCGGTGCGCGGCGATCCGGACGCGGTGCTGATCGTCGAGTTCGCCGAGCAGGACCAGGCCGAGAACGTCAGGCGACTGAAGCAGCTTGGCGAAGTGATGGCCGATCTCGGCTTTGGCTGGGACCGGCCGCAACGCAAATGGGGCGGCGTCGCCGAGATCACGGAGCCGGGCCAGCAGACCGCCATCGCCGAGTTTCGCGCCGCCGGCCTCAACGTCATGATGTCGATGAAGCAGGAAGGCAAGCCGGTGTCCTTCGTCGAGGATTGCGCGGTGCCGCTGCCGCATCTGGCCGACTACACCGAGCGGCTCAACCGCATCTTTGCCCGGCACGGCACCAGCGGCACCATGTATGCGCACGCTTCCGAAGGCTGCCTGCATGTCCGCCCGGTGCTTAACCTGAAACTCGAAAAGGACGTCAAGGCGATGCGCGCCATCGCCGAGGAAACCTTCGCGATGGTCAGGGAATACAAGGGATCGCATTCCGGCGAGCATGGCGACGGCATCGTGCGCTCGGAATTTCATGAAACCATGTTCGGGCCGCGCATCATCGCCGACTTCCGCGAGGTCAAGCACCGCTTCGATCCGGATTCCGTGCTCAATCCCGGCAAGATCGTCGATCCGCCGAAAATGGACGACCGCGCGCTGTTTCGTTATCCGCCGCAATACCGCGTTGCCGAATTGAAGACCGCGCTCGACTGGTCGGCCTATCCCGGTGCCGGCGGCGGCTTCCAGGGCGCGGTCGAGATGTGCAACAACAACGGCGCCTGCCGCAAGCTCGAAGGCGGCGTGATGTGTCCGTCCTATCGCGCCACCCGCGACGAGAAGGACGTGACGCGCGGGCGCGCCAACACGCTGCGCCTGGCGATCTCCGGCCAGCTCGGCGCGGACGCGCTGGCAGCGGACGAGATGGCCGACACCATGAAACTCTGCGTGTCCTGCAAGGCCTGCCGCCACGAATGCCCCACCGGCGTCGACATGGCCAAGATGAAGATCGAAGTGCTGGCGGCGCGGGCCGCCAAGCATGGGCTATCGCTGCGCGACCGGCTGGTCGGGTACCTGCCGCATTATGCCGGCCTCGCGTCGCGCCTCGCCCCGCTCGCCAACTGGCGCAACCGGAGCCCGCGGCTGCGAAGGCTGTTCGAAAAAGCCGCCGGCATCAGCGCACGGCGCGCGCTGCCGGCGTGGCGGCGCGACGCGTTCCAGCCGGCGTTCGAGGCCACCGGCCCGGCCGATGGCCGCGAGGTCGTGCTGTTCGCCGATACCTTCAACCGCGCCTTCGAGCGCGAAAACCTCGACGCCGCCCTTCGCGTGCTGGTGGAGGGCGGCTATCGCGTCCACCTGCCGCGGCCGGCCGACCGAGGCCGGCCGTTGTGCTGCGGGCGGACCTTTCTGTCGGCAGGACTGGTCGACAAGGCGCGCACCGAACTCGATCGGGTGGTCGCCAGCTACGCGCCGTTCGCCCAGCGCGGCGTGCCGATCATAGGCCTGGAGCCGAGCTGCCTGCTGACGCTGCGCGACGAACTGCTGTCGCTGCGCTCCGATCAGCTCGCGAAAAGCGTCAGCTGCCACGCCCGATTGTTCGAGGAGTTCCTGGTGGCCGAAGCCGCGGCCGGCCGGCTCAAGCTGCCGCTGGGTCCGATCGCCGCCAAGGCCCTGCTGCACGGCCATTGCCACCAGAAATCGTTCGGCGCCTTCAAACCGGTCGAGCAGGTGCTGCGGCTGGTTCCCGAACTCGAGGTCGAGACCATCGAATCGAGCTGCTGCGGCATGGCCGGCGCCTTCGGCTATGGCGCGGAAACCTTCGAGGTGTCGATGGCGATGGCCGAACTGTCGCTGCTGCCCGCGATCCGGCGCGACGGCGCGGCACTGGTGGTCGCCGACGGCACCTCGTGCCGGCACCAGATCAAGGACGGCGCCGGGCGCGGCGCCCTTCACGTCGCCCGGGTGCTGGCGATGAGCCTCGACAGCACACCGGCAAGCCCCTATTGCTCTCCAACCATAAAGGAACCCGGCCATGGCTGAACTCACGCTCGACGTCGCCCGCAAGATCCTCGACGCCGCTCTCGCCAAGAGCGCCGAAAAGAAACTAAAACCCCTGGTCGTGACCGTGCTTGACGCGCGCGGCTGCGTCAAAGTCACCGCGGCGCAGGATGGCACCAGCCTGATGCGCGCCGAGATCGCGCATGGCAAGGCCTACGGCGCGCTCGCGATGGGCATGGGGTCAAGGGCGCTGTATCAGCGTGCGCAGGAGCAACCCTATTTCGTCGGCGCGATGAACACCCTGGCGCAGGGCGCGCTGGTGCCGGTGCCCGGCGGCGTGCTGATCCAGGACGGCGGACGACTGCTCGGCGCCGTCGGAATCAGCGGCGACACTTCCGACAATGACGAGGCCTGCGCGGTTGCCGGCATCGAGGCCGCCGGACTGAAGGCAAATGCGGGCTAGCGCGTGCGCCGCGCCAAACCCACCACCTGAGATCGAATCCCTGCGACCGCCCCGCCGTTGCGGCGGGATGGCATTGGCGAGACAACTGCGTTATTGCTCGATCGTTGCTTAAGATATTTTCCGGACTGCGGTTAGAATGGACAATGAATTCAAGCGTGAGTTGCTGGCAAGACTGGAATCGATCGAGGCGCGGCTCGATGCTCTCGGCGCCGGGCAGAACCAGCTGAAGGAAGCATACGGAAGATCGCGGGCCCATATTCGAAGATTTTGGCTGCGTCCGCCGATGTGGACGTATGAACAGCATCCGCCGCGGCCGCTCGATCTGAGCGCGTTGCGCGGACAGGTGAACTTGCCAAAGCAGGTGCCTTCCATTGCCATTGTCACACCAAGCTTCAATCACGCCCGGTTTCTGCCTGCGACCATCGACAGCGTCATCGGCCAGAATTACCCGGCGCTGTTTTATCATGTCCAGGACGGCGGATCGAACGACGGTACCGTCAATATCCTGAACGGCTACGACGGCAGGATCAGCTGGCGAAGCGCTCCGGACAAGGGCCAGGCCGATGCCATCAACCTCGGCTTCGCCGGGGTTGACTGCGACATCATGGCGTACCTCAATAGCGACGACATCCTGCTTCCGGGCGCCCTCGCTTCCGTCGCCAAATTCTTCTCCGAGAGGCCGGACGTCGATGTTGTCTACGGGCATCGTATCTTCATCGACCATGACGGCTCGGAAATAGGTCGCGCCATTCTGCCGGCCCATAGCGCCAAGGCACTGCATTATGCCGGATACGTTCCTCAGGAGACCATGTTTTGGCGTCGCCGCGTGTGGGACGGAATCGGGCCGATGGATATCCAGTTCCAATATGCGCTGGACTGGGACTTCATGCTGCGCGCGCAGGACGCCGGATTCAAGTTCAAGCGCCTGCGGGAATTTCATGCCTGCTTTCGCGTCCATGACGAACAGAAAACCACAAGAATCTATGAGCTCGGCCGCAAGGAAATGGAGAAACTGCGACTGAGGAAGCTGGGGCATGTGCCAACCCAGCGCGAGATATACCGCGCCATCATGCCCTACCTGCTGCGGCAGTTCGTGTTTCACTGGAGCTACCAGCTCGGCATCGTGAAACAATGACCGGCAGGCGCGAGTTCCGCAGGGCGGACCAGAGGCCATCGATGCACCAGCAAGCCCCCATCCGCGCTGCGTTTGCTGCGAACGTCCTGTTCGTCTTCTCGGCGTGGCACGATCCGGTCGCGCGCCTCCTCAATGTCGACCTGCTTGCCGTGGCGGTCGCAATATTGCTGCCATGGTCCACGACCGGCGTGATCATCGCGATGGTGCTCTGGCTGTGCGCGCTGGTTCCGACGCTTGATTGGCCGGCCCTGCTGCGCTCGCTGAAACGGCCGGCCTGTCTCGCGCCGGTCGCATTGTTCGGCCTCGCCCTGGCAGGGATGCTTTGGTCCGACGCCGCCTGGGCCGCCCGGCTGCATGCGGTCGGTCCTGCCGTAAAACTGCTGGCCCTGCCATTGTTGCTGTATCACTTCGAGCGCACGGCGCGCGGAAGCTGGATTTTCGTGGCGTTCCTGGCGTCGTCCGTGCTGCTGCTGCTGGCGTCGTATGGCGTCGCTGGCGAGGCGCTGCGGACACCCGCGCCCCACATCGACATGGGCATCGTCGTCAAGAACCACCTCGACCAGAGCCATGTGTTCGCGCTTTGCGCGATCGCGCTGGCTTATCCCATTGCGTCTCGTTTTCGAGCCCAGAGTTTTCCCGCCGCATGGCTGCTCGTCGCGATCGCCCTGGGATTCGTTGCCAACATGGCCTTCGTCAATGTGTCACGGACCGCCTTGATCGCCACCCCGGTCATGCTCGCGGTCTACCTGATGCGCCACCACGAATGGCGCGGCGCGGTCGGAATGCTCTGCGCGGCGGCCGCGGTCGGCGCGCTCTGCTGGTTCGCATCGCCGGTCCTGCAAGCAAAGATCGGCAGCCTGTTTCCGCCCTACAGGCTCTATGAGCCTGCAGGCGAGCCGACGTCGATCGACATCCGATCGCAATATTGGCGCCGGTCGGTCGGCTTTATTGCCGACGCCCCCTTGTTCGGCCACGGAACCGGCTCGACGCGGACTCTGTTCGAGCGAGCCGCCACCGGCCAGGTCGGCGTTGCCGCGGAAGTCACCGCCAACCCCCACAACCAGACCCTGAACGTCGCGATCCAGTGGGGCGCCGCCGGCGTCGCCGCGCTATATGCGATGTGGCTGCTGCATCTCGCCCTGTTTCGCGGCGAGGGGCTGGCGAGCTGGATCGGCCTCGTCGTCGTGGTGCAAAACGTCGCCAGCTCGCTGTTCAATTCCCATGTCTTCGACTTCGAGGAGGGCTGGATCTACGTTTTGGGCGTCGGAGTGGCGGGCGGAATGTGTCTCGGGGCGAGCCGGCATGATTTGCCCGACCCCGGTAAGATTCCGGTCTCCGACCGCGCGGCCTGAAACCGAACCCTTCACGGCTTCGAATGCAACACCCCGTTGTCGCGAAACTGCGCGAGCGTGGCGAGAACCTGCTCGGTCAGGCTGTCGCCCGCCTCGGGGTAGCCTTCTCCGATCAACTGAATGATATCGCTGACTCGACGCTGGCCATCGCACAAACTCCAGATCACGGCGGCGCTCGGATTGAGATAGATCGCCCTGGTATCGCGGGGATGGTAGAGCAGGAGCTCTCCGTCGATGGCTTCAACCTTGACGTCGGCAACCGGCACCGGAATCTGATCCTTGATGGCATCTTGCGCGTCTGTCACGAGTTCCTCCCCCGATGCCGCCGGCCTGCTGGTGAAACTCTCGATCCAATTCCAATCGCCGCCAACTCCGGCATAGCCGGCAGCGCGAGCCAGCAACCATCGCACCACCATGGCAGGATGCCGAACCGTCCTGCACATCAATAGTGATTTTTCCGGCGGCACGCCATAGAAGCCATGCAACCACCATGCCGGCGGATCGAAAACGGCCGCCAGCTTGGCCGGCAGGCCCATATCGGAAGCGGCGATAACGGCAAGCGGCATCATTGCAAAGCCAAGCCCCGCCGGGCACGGCGCGGACGAGCCGTCAGCGGCGAACATCTGCGACACCAGTCGCAACACGACCATCACGTCGGGAAAGCGGGTCTCGATCTCCTGCCAGTCGATCTCGGCGCGAAAAATCGCCTGGTAACGCCAGAGGTCGTAGAGGTGAATCAGGCGAACGCGGTGAGCCGGGTCGAAGGCGTGACCGGCCAGATGGCGAAGCATGTCGGTGTGTCCGAGAGCGAGGCCGGGCGGCCCCGCCCCGCGGCGGAACGGTTGCGGCGGCGATGCGAGATCCGCGATCGCCAGCCTGCGCGGCTGATCGAGATGCATGGCATCGGTATGAAGCTCGAGAAAGATCCGGAATCCGGATTGAACCGTCTCGCCGGCGGGAATGTGATGCTCGCGGCCGGCAAATTTCGATGGGTGCCGCGGCGCAAATTTGTAGCCTAGTTCGCTGGCAACCCTGACCGCCGGTATGGCCTGCACCGGATCGATCAGGACGTCGATATCGATCATCGGTCGCAATTCCGGAGCGGGATAAATTCGGTGCGCCAGCACGCCGCCCTTGAGCAGGATCACCTCGATCCCGGCGGCTGCGAACGCCTCCAGCAATCGATCGATCGCGCTTTCGCGGATCATGGCCTGTTGGCGGTGACGGCTGGCGAGGGCATGGAAAACGCGCATCGCGTCGGCGGAAATCGCGCCCGGCTTCATTTTGGCCAGCGCCGTGACCATCGGCGCCATCAACAGCGTGACACCGTGATAGTCGGCCTCGCCGACCAGTTGCTGCCAGGGCGATGGGTCGGCCAGATCGATTTCGCGAACAATCTGCTCGGGGTCGCCGGCGAAATCCCGCTCCGGACCCAGCGCGGTCAGCAAGGCGCGCAGCAGCGCGTAGCCGTCGGCGGGCGCGGCCCTGCCGCTGATCGATGAAGACAGGAGTTCCACCAGACACCCCAAGGGACCCATCCGCTTCCAGGTCCGTCGGCGGCAACGGCTGATCCGGGAGGCAATGGACGTCGTGACTGCTCACCTTTTGACATTGACCGTCAGTTTTGGCCATCTTATTGTGCACGCGAACGGGCATATACAGTTTCGGCATCCCTTTGGGGGGTGCAAAATTTTCATCCGCTAATTGTTAATGTGGGGTCCCTTTCTATGTCTGAGGAAATAAACCGTCGCCCGCTTTTGAAGGCGATCGGCGGTACTATCGGTGCGGGTGCGGCGCTTGGACTCCTGCCGAGCTCGTGGACTCAGCCGGTTGTACATTCGATTGTCGTTCCAGCGCATGCCGCGGCATCTCCTTCCGGAACCACCGCGACCACGGGAACTACGGCGACAACCACGCCAACGACGACCGCCACCACGCCGACGACGACGGTGACCACCACCACCCCGACGACGACCACCGCAACGACGACGTCGAACCTCGGCCCCCCGGCGTGATCCACTAGCCGCTTTTGACCCTGTGCTGGCTGATTCTGGCAAAACCAAAGCCCTGACGATGGCCAAATGCGTGCTTGCGCTTCACGACCAGGCAACGGAGCTGCGTTATCCCGAGAGTTTGCAGGCCAGCATCGACCTGTTGTTCGGACCGCAGCCCCATGATTCGGTTGGGCCGCCCGACCACCTGATTTCGATCGAAGCCAGAGACGACGGCCGATATTCGATCAGCGGCGATACCGAGCAGCCGGCCGGCAATGAACTGAACACCCCGGAGCTGCTCGACGCGCTGCTTGAGGACGTGGTTCGCTCGCTGATCGTCGACCTCGACAGTGCGATCGCGCTTCACGCGGCCTCGGTCGGATGGCAGGGCAAGTCGATCCTCATTGCGGGCCCGACTGGCGCCGGCAAGACTTCGCTGGCGGCGTGGTTTGTCGCCAACGATTTCGAGTTCCTGTCCGACGAACTCGTCGTTCTCGCCTGCCCCGGGCAAACCACGTCAAGCTTCCCCCGACCGCTGCTCGCCAAGCCGGGCTCCGGGGACCTGATCGACCTGCTGGCGCGGGCCGGCCGCGGCCGGCTGGTCAGGACCGCGTCGAATACGCATGATCTGTCTCGACCCGCGCTCAGCCGCCGAGCTCACGCGGCAGGCAGCGCTGATTGTATTTCCGCAATTCGCAGCCGGCAGCGATCTGACATTCGCATCGGTAACGCCGGCCATGGCCGCATTGAAACTGATGCAGTGCAATCTGAACGCGCGCAATCTTGCCGACCATGGCTTGGCGGCCCTGACCAGGTTTGCCCGCAACGTTCCGGCGCTCGCCTTGACCTACGGAAGCTATGACCAGCTCGATTCCGTCGCCGACAGCTTCGTGAAATTCGTGCTGGAAGCCGGCATGGGCCCCGCCGGCTTGATGAAACTCACGAAAGCGTTCGGCCCGCGGTCGCTCCCGGCCGGGCAGGCCGCTCAAGCCAGCCTCGCCAAGCCAGCCGCCATCCCGGCAAGGGCGGCGATCCCGGAGGCGACACCGCGCAAGGTCGCCAAAAAGATCACGATCGGCATGGCGACCTATGACGACTACGACGGGGTCTATTTCACGTTGCAGGCGATCCGGATGTATCATCCGGAAATACTCGACGACACCGAGTTCCTCATCATCGACAACCATCCCGAAGGGCCGGCCGCGCATGCCCTCAAGAATCTGGAAAGCTGGGTACCGAATTATCGCTACCTTCCCAAAGGCGACGTCTCGGGAACCGCGGTCAGGGACTATGTGTTTCGCCAAGCCAGCGGTGAAATCGTCATCTGCATGGATTGTCACGTCTTCGTGGTCGAGGGCGCGCTGAAGCGGCTGATCGACTATTTCGAGGCTCATCCCGGCTGCGGGGATCTGCTGCAGGGCCCGTTGCTGTACGACAATCTGAATACCGTATCGACACACCTCACGCCGAAATGGCGAGAAGGCATGTACGGGACATGGGAATCCAGCGCCGAGGGCACCGATCCCGAGCACCCGCCGTTCGAAATCCCGATGCAGGGCCTCGGGCTGTTCGCCTGCCGGCGCGAAGCGTGGCCCGGCTTCAATCCGGCCTTTCGCGGCTTTGGCGGCGAGGAAGGCTATATCCACGAGAAATTCCGCCAGCGCGGCGGACGTACGCTCTGCCTGCCGTTCCTGCGCTGGATGCATCGTTTCGTCCGCCCGCTGGGCATTCCCTACGCCAACCTCTGGGAGGACCGGGTCCGGAATTACTGGATCGGATTTCTCGAACTTGGCTGGGATACCGCACCGATCGCCGAGCACTTCGAGGCATTTGTCGGCGGCGGGGTTGGCGCGGCCATCGTCGCCAAGGTGGCGAGAGAGTTCGCGCCGGCGGACTTGCCGCCCGGGCCGACAACACCCGAGGTCGACGGCGCCATCGAGATAGATGCGATCGCCAGGCGCAGGGCCGCGGACGCAGTCAAAGTCTCGACCTGATCCAGCCCAGGCCTTCGGGCGTCACGTGGTCCCTGACGCCATCCAGATATTGTCGCCAGCGCACCGACAGATCCGACGGCCGCAGCCGCCCATCCGGCCTTACATCGGTGCTGCGGCTTCGCCACGCAGCGATATTGGCAACCTGCCGCGCGTCATTGCCGGACCCGTATCCGCTCAGATGCTGAATACCGTTATCCCACCGATAGATGTAGGAGGTGCGGTCGCCGAGTTCCGTGGTCGCAAGCAGGCCGGCCTCCTCGGTCTGCAGGGTAACGGGATGGTCGGTGTAATCGGGATGCGTGTCGATCGGCGCGCCCTTGAGGTGGTCCGCGCGAAATATCCACGATCCTTCGAACCTGTTGGAATGACGCGAAAACCTGGTATTGGCCTCGGATAGCCAGACCGAAGCCGGTTTCCAGGCCATGGCCTCGCCGATGTGCTCCAGGCAATCCTGCAGGTGCCATGGCAAATAGAGATCATCGTCGTCCCACCAGTGGATGAGGTCCGCACCTGGATCCGCCAGCTGATGCATTCTCAGCCGGATATGGCGGAGCGACACCTTCGCCCCGGCCTCGTTGACGATCCGGACGCGCGGATGATCGAAGAACAGCGGACAGGGATGCTGGTTGTAGATCAGCAGCGTGGCCTGCGACAACGCGGACTGCTGCAGAAAACAGCCGAGCAATTCGCAGACCAGTTCATGGCGCCCATAGGTGCCCATCAAGCAGTCGATTTTCATCGCCGCTTACCTGGGGTCGGGATCGATCATCGGAGCGGTCCCCTCACTTCCCCGGCCATGACGGCTTGCGCTTTTCGCCAAAGGCTTTCAGCCCCTCCCTGGCGTCCTCGGTCATCGCCAGCAGGGCGATCTGGCTTTCGGTGTAGGCGATGCTCTGGTCGAACGACATCGCGGCGATCGCGCGCATGGCGTACTTGCCGCGCCGGATCGCGGTTGGCGACTTGTCGATAATGCGGCCGATCAGCCAGTCGATCTTGCCGTCGAGTGCGGCGGACGGCACCACGTAATTCAATAGTCCGGCGGCCTGCGCGGCCCCGGCATCGAACGGTTCGCCGGTCAGCGCCCATTCGTTGACCAGCCGCCGCGGCGCGATCGACTGCAGCAGGCTCATCACCTGCATCGGAAAAACGCCGACCTTCACCTCGGGCAATCCGAACAGCACATGGTCTGCGGCCACCGCCATGTCGGTCATGCACAGCAGTCCCATGCCGCCGGCCATGCAGACGCCGCCGACCCGCGCGATCGCCGGCTTGGTGGCGTTCTGCGACAGCCGCAACAGATCGGCGTAGTCGACATTCGGCCTGGCAAAATCCATCGCGAAGGCGCCAGCGGTATTCTGCAGATCGGCGCCGGCGCAAAACGCCTTGTCGCCCGCGCCGGTCAGCACGATCACGCGCACGTCCTTGTCGTCATGGGCGTCGCGATAGCCCCTGGCGATGCCGGCGATGACGTCGCCATTGATGGCGTTGCGCTTGTCCGGCCGGTTGATGGTGATCCAGAACGCATGGCCGCGCTTTTCCAGGATCACGCTGTTGTTGTCGGTCATTGTCCCGCCCACTCGCCCCGTTGCTGCCGGCGGACATTAGAGCATGATCCGGAAAAGCGGGCACCGGTTTTCCGAAAAGATCATGTTCAGACAAGAAGGCCGGAGCGCGGTTGAAGCTATCGCGCCGCAGCGGCAGTCGGTCGGCCGACTGCAAGGAGATTTCGGGGTTGATTCAAGGACGATCTAAGGCGTCGGAATGGCGGAGGGCACCGCCTTCCTGACCCACACCTTGTTGTCATGGAACGCAGCACCCCCGACCGGCGCGACGGCCTCGGCCCCGGTCAGCGTGTTGATCCCGCGGCCGCCGATATGGGCCTTGTTCGGGTGCACCGATTCGGCGATCAGCACGCCGCGGCGCAGGCCCTCGAACAGTCTTGCGGTCAGCGTGGTCTCGCCCCTGACATTGCCGAGGGTGACGGCATCGCCGTCGGCGATGCCGAGCGGCGCGGCATCGTCGGGGTGGATCATCACGCTCGGCGCGCCCTCGCGCGCCTGCGACGACGGCGTTTCGTTGAAGCTGGTGTTGAGGAAGCTGCGCGACGGGCTGGTGGCGAGCCGGAACGGATGGGCCTCGTCGGCCTCCTCGATCGCGGTCCAGTGATCCGGCAGCGACGGCATCTGGTCCCAGGCCCCCATCATGCCGGCATTGCCGAGCGGAACCCGCGCCCAGTCGGCCCTGAAGTGGAACTTGCCGTCGGCATGCGCAAATCCGTCGAGATAATGCGAGGTGCGGAAGTCGGGCTGCAGGTCGCGCCACAGATCGGCTTCGAGCGCCTCGATCCCGCCATGGCCGCTGTTCTTCAGCGTGGCGTCGATCAGCTGCCGCGGCGACATTTCGAATCCGGGGTGTTTTGCATTGAGCCGGCGGGCAAGGCCGCGCAGCACCTCGTGGTTGGAGCGGCATTCGCCGGGGGGCTCGATCAGCTTGGCGCCGACCGAAATATGCTGGTGGCCTCCGCCGTAATAGAGATCGTCGTGCTCGATGAACATGGTCGCGGGCAGAACCAGGTCCGCCATCTCCGCGGTCTCGGTCATGAACTGCTCATGCACCACCGTGAACAGGTCCGGGCGCGCGAACCCCTGACGCACCAGCGCCTGCTCCGGCGCCACCGTCATCGGATTGGTGTTCTGGATCAGCATCGCCTTGACCGGCGGACCGTGCTTCAGCGCCACCGGATCGCCGGTCAGGATGCGTCCGATCTTGGACTGGTCGAGCAGCCGCGTGCCGTGGTCGATGGCGTCATGGCCTTCGATCAGCGATTCGTTGAACTTCCAGATCGCGTAATTGTTGAAGAAGGCGCCGCCGCCCTCGTATTGCCAGGCACCGGTCACCGCCGGGATGCACAGCGCCGCGTGCATCTGCGCCGCGCCATTGCGGCTGCGGGTAAAACCATAGCCGAGCCGGAAGAACGAGCGCTTGGTCTGCCCGACCGCGCGGGCGAAGGCCTCGATCTCCCCGACCGGCACGCCCGATATCGATGAGGCCCACTCCGGCGTGCGGGTCGCAAGATGCGCCTCCAGTTCGCCGGGACAATCGGTGTAGCGCGCCAGATAATCGCGGTCGGCAAAGCCCTCGCGGAACAGCACGTGCATGACGCCGCAGGCGAACGCGCCGTCGGTGCCGGGCCGCAGCAGGATCTTGATGTCGGCCTGCTTCATGGTGTCGTTGTTGTAGACATCGATGGCCGCGATCCTGGCGCCGCGTTCCTTGCGGGCGCGGGCGGCGTGCGTCATCACATTGACCTGGGTGTTGACCGGATTGGTGCCCCAGATCACCACCAGGTCGGAGACGCCCATCTCGCGCGGATCGACGCCGGCGACCTTGCCGGTGCCGGCGGCGAATCCCACCCGCGCGATGGTCGAACAGATGGTGCTGTAGAACCGGGAATATTTCTTGACATGGGCGAGGCGGTTGATGCCGTCGCGCATCACCAGACCCATGGTGCCGGCGTAATAATACGGCCACACCGACTCGGCGCCGAACTCGCGCTCGGCCTGATTGAACCGCGACGCGATCTCGTCCAGCGCATCGTCCCATGAGATCCGCGCGAACCTGCCCGATCCCTTCGGGCCGACACGGAATTGCGGATAGGTCAGCCGGTCCGGATGATGAACGCGCTCGGCATAGCGCGCGACCTTGGCGCAGACCACCCCGGCCGTATAGCTCTGCAGCTTGGAACCACGGACGCGGCCGATGCTCTGGCCGTCGATCACCTCGATATCGAGCGCGCAGGCCGACGGGCAATCGTGCGGACAGGTGGAATGCTTGACCTCGACCTTGGCGTGCTGGTTCATGGGTCAATAGCTAGCATCAAAAACCGGGGCCGCCGAGCGTATTTATCCGGCAGGCGGGCGTGAAAATTGCGCGCCGGCCATGCGTCATGCGCCGCGGCAAGCCCTGCCAATGACCGTCGGAGCGGTCGAATGTCGCGCCGGCGATGGCCCGCCTTTCGGGCAAGGCGTGCCGGACCCGTCCCGGGACCAGGCCATTGCCGCTAGACTTTCAGCCGCGCCCGGTCCAACACACGGCAAAAATCGGGAGTTTGAAATGACCGGCCCAGGCCCCGTCCGAAGGTTCGCCCTTGCACTGGCGGCAGTCCTGCTCGTTGCTCCGCTCCACCTGGCCAGCCCTGCTCTGGCGCAGGATTATCCGACTCGGGCGATCCGGATCATCGTTCCCTTTGGTGCCGGCGGGCCGGCCGATGTCGCGGGCCGCCTGATCGGCAGCGCCCTGCAGGACAGTCTTGGCCAGCCCTTCGTGATCGAGAACCGGGCCGGCGCCGGCGGCGTGATCGGCACGCTGGAGGCCGCGAAATCGCCGCCGGACGGCTACACGCTCTTGATGATCTCGAATACCCAGACCGCGAATGAATCGCTGGTGCCGCAACGCAAGTACCAGCTGATGCGCGATCTGGCGCCGGTCGCCGCGGTCAATTACTCCGACCTCGTGGTGGTCGTGCATCCGAAGGTCGAAGCGCAAACGCTGCAGCAATTGATCGCGCTGGCCAAATCGCAACCGGGAAAGCTGAACTATGCGTCGGCCGGCCAGGGCACGCCGTATCACATGGCCGGCGAGCTTTTGAAAACCATGGCCGGCATCGACCTCGTCCACGTTCCCTACCGCAACAGCGGCGATGCGCGCAGCGGCGTCATTGGCGGACAGGTGCAGATGATGATCGATGCGGTTCCGACCATGGCGCCGAACATCATCGCCGGCCAGGTGCGGGCGCTCGCCACCACCGGCAAGACGCGTTCGAGCGTGCTGCCGGATGTGCCGACGGTCGCCGAAGCCGGCGTTCCCGGATACGAAGCCACCATCTGGCTCGGACTGATGGCGCCGATGGGTACGCCGAAGCCGATCATCGACCGGCTCAATGCCGCCGTGAACGCCTTCGTCGAGCGGCCGGAGACCGTCAAGCTGTGGGCTGAACAGGGCGCGGTGGCGATGCCGATGACGCCGGAGCAGTTCGACAAATTCCTGCGCGACGATATTGCAAAATCGGCCAAGGTCGTCCAGCAATTCGGCGACAGGCCGTAAACCGAGGTGGCAGCCGCGATGCCGAGCATTCGATTCCGCCTCAATGGCGTCGAGACCGACGTCGACGCCGATCCCGATTCGTCGCTGCTCAGCATGCTGCGTGGCCGCCTCCGCATGACCGGGCCGCATTTCGGCTGTGGCGCCGATGAATGCGGCGCCTGCAACGTGCTTCTCGGCGACCGCGCGGTGGCCTCCTGCGACACCCCGCTGTGGGCGGTCGCGGATCGCGAGGTCACCACCATCGAGGGGCTGGGAAACGAGAGCGAACCGCATCCGCTGCAGCAGGCGTTCATCGCCGAACAGGCACTGCAATGCGGCTATTGCGTTTCCGGAATCCTGATCAGCGCCGCGGCGCTGTTGGCGCGCAACCCGAATCCGGCCGACGCCGAGGTCAGGGCCGCGCTGGACCGCAACCTCTGCCGTTGCGGTTCGCATAACCGCATGGTGCGGGCGGTGCTGCGCGCGGCGCAAGCGATGGCCTCCCGATGACCGGGGCCGCCGCCTCCCCTCCCCGCCAATTGCCGGTCAGCCTGGCGGCGAACCCGATGCTGTCGTCATGGGTGCGTTTCTCGGCCGAAGGCCAGGTGATGGTGTCGCCGGGCAAGGTCGAGATCGGGCAAGGCATCGTCACCGCGCTGGCCCAGATCGCCGCCGACGAGCTCGACGTCGATATCGGCCGGGTGCAGATGATCCGCGCCTCGACGGCGGCCAGCCCGAACGAGGGCGTCACCTCGGGCAGCCTTTCGGTGCAGCAGTCGGGACGCGCCATCCGGCAGGTCTGCGCCGAGGTCAGGCAGATCTTCCTCGAACTCGCCTCGCAGCGGCTGGGTGTCGAGGCCAACGCGCTCGACATCCAGGACGGCACCATGACGGGACCGGGCAATATCAGCACCAGCTACTGGGAGCTCGCCGCCGATGTTTCGCTGGAGCGCCGCGCGACGGCAGGTGCCGTGCCGAAATTGGCGACGCAGCGACGGCTGGCCGGAAATTCGGTACCGAGGCTGGATATTCCCGACAAGGTTTTCGCAAGGCCGCGCTTCATCCACGATTGCGCGCTTGCAGGAATGCTGCATGGCCGCGTGCTGCGATCCGGCCTCTGCGCTGCAAAACTCGTCGCCATGCAGGAAGACGGCGCGCGCGCCGTTGCCGGACTTGTCGCCATCGTCCGCGACGGCAGTTTTGCCGGCGTGGTGAGCGAGACCGAGGCCGGCGCCGAGGCTGCATTGCAGGCGCTGCGCAGGGGCGCGGCATGGTCAGCCGGCGAAACGCTTCCCGATGAAGCGCGGCTGGCGGAGTGGCTGAAAGCCCAGCCGGTGGAATCGACCGTCATCGACACCCGGACCACGCCCCGGACTGCCGCCACGAGCCGAACGATGCGGCGGCAATACACCCGGCCCTATCTCGCGCACGCCTCGATCGCGCCATCCTGCGCCATCGCGCAGTGGGCCGGAGACCGGGTCCGGGTCTGGACCCACAGCCAGGGCGTCTATCTGCTGCGCGCCGATCTGGCGCTGGTGCTCGGGTTGCCGGTCGAGAACATCACCGTCGAGCATGTCGAGGGGGCCGGCTGCTATGGACACAACGCCGCCGACGATGTCGCGCTCGACGCCGTTCTTTTGGCCAAGGCGGCCGCCGACCGGCCGGTCCGCGTGCAATGGTCGCGGCAGGATGAGATGTCGCAGGCGCCGTTCGGCGCGGCGATGGCGATCGACCTCGAAGCCGACCTCGATGCAGAGGGCGAGATCGTCGATTGGCGCCACAGCATCTGGAGCAACGGCCACGCCGCGCGGCCGGGGCGCGCCGCCGCGCCGGCCTTGCTGGCGGGCACCGAACTGGCGAATCCGTTCGCGCGCACCATTTCCACCAATCCGCCGCAGGCCAATGGCGGCGGCGGCGACCGCAATGCAATTCCGCTGTACGATTTTCCCTGCTGGACCATCGAAAGCCATCGGCTCAAGACCATGCCGATCAGAACCTCGGCGCTGCGGACGCTGGGCGCGCAAGGCAACGTTTTTGCGATCGAGTGCTTCCTCGACGAGGTGGCGGCCGCCCGCGGCGAGGATCCCGTGGATTTCCGTCTGCGTCACCTGACGGATCCGCGGGCACAGGACGTGATCCGCGCCGCAGCCCGGCGCGCCAATTGGAAGCCGGAGCCGCAACCCGGCCGCGGCCATGGCATCGGCTTTGCGCGATACAAGAACACCGGCGCCTATTGCGCCGTGGTCGCCGAGATCGAGGGCGCCGAAGATATCAGCGTCAGGCGGCTGACCATCGCGGTCGATGTCGGCGAGGCCATCAATCCGGACGGTGTCGTCAACCAGATCGAGGGTGGCGCGATCCAGGCCACCAGCTGGGTCTTGAAGGAGCGCGTTCGCTTCGACCGCCAGCGCATCACCAGCAACAGCTGGAGCGCGTATCCGATCCTTCGCTTCAGCGAGGTGCCCGAAGTGCAAGTCGAGATCCTGGCGCGGCCGGATATCGAACCGGTCGGCGCCGGCGAGGCCGCGCACGGCCCGGTCACGGCGGCGATCGCCAATGCGGTATTCGATGCGCTGGGCGTGCGGGTCTGCGATCTGCCGATCACCCGCGACAGCCTGATCGCGGCGATGGAGGCGAGCGCGTGAGCGCGTTGCAGATTCTCAGCGGCGGCGCGGCCCAGGGCCTGGTCGCCGCACTCGCGCCGTCATTCAAGGCGCTGACCGGTCTCGACATCGCCGGCGAGTTCGGCGCGGTCGGCGCCATGGCCGAGCTTTTGCGCGCCGGTAAGCCAGCCGACATCGTGGTGCTGACGGCGGCCAGGATCGCCGAGCTGGCCGGCGAAAACCTGGTGGTCCGCGCCTCGATCGCCGACATCGGCCTGGTCGAAACCGCGATCGCGGTCCGCAGCGGCGACCCCGAAGTCGCGGTGAACGATGCCGCGGCGCTGCGCGCGGCGCTGCTTGCGGCCGATGCGATCTTCGTGCCCGATACCAAAAGCTCGACGGCCGGGATTCATGTGGCGAAGGTGCTGGGACAGCTCGGCATCGCCGACGAGGTCGCCGGCCGGCTCCGGATCTTTCCCAATGGCGCGACCGCGATGCGCCACCTGGCCCAGTCCGACGCGGCCAGGCCGCTCGGCTGCACGCAATCGACCGAGATCATCGGCACCGACGGTGTGGTGCTGTCGGGTGCGCTGCCGAAGGGATGCGAACTTTCCACCATGTATACCGCCGCGGTGGCTGCGCAGGCCGCCAATCCGCGCCAGGCCCGGGCGCTGATCGATCTGCTGATCGGGGCGGATCGGCGCGAATTGCGCGAGCGCGCCGGTTTTCTCGCTGGTTGATCGAAGGTGAAGTTTCGACCTAGAGGTCTTTCGAAACCGTGTCCGCCAGATGGTCCAGGATATTTCCCCAGCCCTTGGTATGACCTTCGAGAATTGCCGACGTCGGCAGACGCTCGTGGGTCAGCACGAGGTCGGTCTCATCGCCGCGCGGATTGAGTTCGACGGTTACCAGGGTATTCACATGGTTCGTCAGCGGGCCGACCCACGTGAACACAAGCTTGTGCGGCCGGTCGATCTGGACATAGGTGCCGGAGACTTCGCGGCTTGCTTCCTTCGATGACATGACAAGGCTGAAGGCGCCGCCGGGGCGGAGGTCGCAGCTCGCCTTGCAATCGACCGCGCCCGGAAAGGGGCTCATCCAGCGAACCATCAGATCGGGCTTGGTCCACAGGTCGAAGATCTGCTCGGCCCCGGCCCTGACGCGCCGGCGTACCTGCACGACCGCACCCGTCGTGTCACCGCGATCCATGCTTGCGATCCCTTGCGCCCAGCTTACGGTCCTTCTTGAGCTCGCGCAGCAGGCTCTCCATGGCGTCCAGCCGCTGCTCCCAAAAGCCGCGGGTCCGCTCGATCCAGCCATCGACCTCGTCCAGCGAACGGGTATTGATGGAGAGGATGTGGTCGCGCCCCTTCCTGTGCCGCTCGACCACGCCGCTCGCTTCCAGCACGCGGATGTGTTTCGACACTGCGTTGAGCGACATCGGAAAGGGTTCGGCGACCTCGGTCACGCGCGCCTCGCTGCGTGAGAGCCGTTCGATAATCGCCCGCCGCGTCGGATCGGCCAAGGCGGCGAACACCGCGTTGAGGCGCGCGGTACGCGAAGCGGCTTCCTTGCGGGCTTCGGTCTCAATCATGGCGATCCGGCTGCCCGCTCGATTCTCGATTCTGAAATTATTCTACCCAAAGGTTGACAATTTTTCAAGCCGGCGCTTTATTCAACCTATAGGTTGAATCAATCGGATGATGAGGGAGAGCTCGATGCCGAATAAATCCGTTGCCGCTGCCGCCGTGGCAATCGCACTTCTGTCGGCCGCCGTCGCGCGGGCCGAGCCGGTCAAGAACGTCGTCCTCGTCCACGGGGCCTTCGCCGACGGCTCCGGATGGCGGGACGTCGCCGGCATTCTTGCCAAGGATGGCTATGCGGTCAGCGTGGTGCAGGAGCCGTTGACATCCCTCGCCGACGACGTCGCGGCGACCAAAAGGGTGCTGGATCTGCAGCAGGGTCCCGTCCTTCTGGTCGGCCACAGCTATGGCGGGGTGGTCATCACCGAAGCGGGCAATGCGCCTGGTGTCGTCGGCCTCGTCTACATCGCCGCCTTCATCCCCGACCAGGGCGAGAGTGCCGTCGGCCTGCTCTCGCAGGCCCCCGCCGCCAACAACGACATGCGCGCCACCAAGGACGATTTCCTGTACCTTGAGCCGGCCGCCTTCCCCGCCGATTTCGCTGCCGACGTGCAGCCGGCGCAGGCGAACTTCATGGCGCATTCGCAGCAGATGCTGGCCAAGGCCGCCGGCGGCGCGCCAGTAGCGGCGGCCGCCTGGCATCAGAAGAAGAGCTGGGCACTGATCGCGACCAGCGACCACAACATCAATCCCGATCTCGAGCGCAGCATGGCCAAGCGGGCCGGCAGCCAAACGATCGAGGTCCCCGCCAGCCACGCGGTCTACCTTTCCAAGCCGGACGAGGTGGCGCGATTGATTGAACGGGCGGCAAGGGAGTCTGCCAGGTAACCCTTCCATGCAACACGAGTGACAAGGATTCCCCATGTCCGTGAACGTGCTCTACCGGACCGCCGCCCGCGCCACCGGCGGCCGCGACGGCCGCTCCGCCACCCTGGACGGTACTTTTGAAGTGACCCTGACGACGCCGAAGGAACTGGGCGGCCCCGGCGGCGACGGCGCCAATCCCGAAAAACTGTTCGCCGCGGGCTATGCGGCCTGCTTCCTCGGCGCCATGAAATTCATCGCCTCGCAAGGCGGCCCGAAGGTGCCAGGCGACGCGGCGGTGACCGCCACGGTCGGAATCGGACCGAGGCAGGAAGGCGGCTTCGGCCTGACCGTCGCGCTGTCGATCGCCCTGCCGGGCATACCCAGAGGCGAAGCCGAGGCGCTGGTTGCCAAGGCCCATCAGGTGTGCCCCTATTCCAACGCGACCCGCAACAATATTGACGTCAAGCTCACCGTCGAATAGGGCCCGCCGTCGCGGCCTGAAATCGCGGCGCAGCGTTGTCGTACGGGATACACCGAAAGATGGTCAGCGCGGTCAATGAGAAATTGCTGGACGAACGTCTCGCCGCGCTGGAACAGGCCAGGGCATGGAGTCCGCGGCTCGTATCGAAGCTCGAGAGTCACATTCGCAGCGCGGACGATCTGGCTCTATTCCGGATCAACGCGTTCAGCTTTGCCCAGCAGCGTCATCTGGCCGAGAACGAAACCATCGACCTGTTTCTTCATGCCACGGCGCTTGGCCTCTTCTCGATGGACTGGTCGCTGTACTGTCCGCAATGCTGCTGCGTGGTCGAAAGCTTCCGCAGCCTCAAGAGCCTGCACAACCACTATCAGTGCCGGTTCTGCCAGGTCGGCTACGACGCGGCGCTCGACGAATATATCGCGGTCGGGTTCACCGTCAGCCCGAATATCCGCAAGATACCGTTTCATGATCCCGACCAGCTCTCGGCCTGGGACAAGTTCTTCAAGACCCAGAACACGCCCGAAGGCCTGTTGCCCGATGGCCAGCCGCTGGTGGATGCCAAGGCGGCGCTGGCGCGGTCGGTGACCTATCTGCCGCCGGGGGAGACCACGTCGATCGAAATCGAGGCCGACGCAGGTACTGTCGTTGGCACCTGTCCGCTCGGGAGAGCCGCGATCATGGTCCCGATCGTCGGAGCGCCGGCTTCAGCTCCGCAGGTCGTGCCTGTGGCTTATGGCGAAACAGTGCAGGTCCGCGAGGTGCACGAGCTGGCGCCCGGCAGAATCGTTTTTACGCTGGCGAACAAGACCTCGGAGCGCGGCATGTTTGCCATCGCCGTGCTGCCGCCCGGTTTCGACATCGGCGGCGCCCCGGTGCATTTTGTCCCGTTTCTCAACGGCAAACGTCTGCTGACCAGGCAGGCCTTTCGCGATCTGTTCCGTTCCGAGGTCATCAAGGCGCGGGAGGGAATTGCGGTCAAGGACATCACGCTTCTGTTCACGGACCTCAAAGGCTCAACCGCACTCTACGACCGCATCGGCGACCTCAATGCCTTTGCCCTCGTCCAGCGGCATTTCGATCTTCTGCAGGACGTCGTGACTCGCCACAATGGCGCGATCATCAAGACCATCGGCGATGCCGTCATGGCCACGTTCCTGGAACCTGCCGACGCGGTCGCTGCAGCTCTCTCGATACGCAATGAGATCGAAGCTTTCAACGGCAGGCAGGCTGACCGTGCTCTCATTCTCAAGATCGGGATTCACAAGGGCGCGGCGATCGCGGTGACCTTGAACGAACGGCTCGATTATTTCGGCCAGACCGTCAACATTGCGGCGCGCGTGCAGCAGCTGGCGGACGCCGAAGAGATTTTTGTTTCGGAGGATGCCTGTTCGGCTGAAGGCGTGCAGGCGCTGCTTGCTTCCCGGGAAGTCTCATCGAGCGTCTTCAAGCTGAAGGGCGTTCAGCAGGGCCTGCGCGTATTCCGCATCGCCAAGGACCTGGCGGCTTTGTGAGCCGGGCCGATCTGGCTGGCCTCCACGCTCCCGGCCCAATGCTGCCTGACTTGACGCGGCACGCCTCGTCCGCTCCGCCCCGGCCATCCCGACTCCGGCGCCGGCCAGTTCCCACGCTCACCTGGCCAATTGGGTCAGGCCGGTCGGCGGCCCGTCGACGCCGGTCCAGCCGCCATCGACGAACAGGGTGCTGCCGCTGACATAGCTCGCCGCGTCGGAAGCCAGATAGGCGACCGCGGTGGCGACTTCGTCGGCGCTGCTCCAGCGGTTGAAGACGGTGTGCCCGGCATAGAGATGGTAGATGTCCGGCCGCTGCTTGAACGGCGCGGTCAGCGCGGTTTCGACAATGCTCGGCGCGATGGCGTTGACGCGGACGCCGAAGCGGCCCACCTCGGACGCAAAACCCTTGACCAGCAGGCCGATCGCGGCCTTGGTCGAACCATAGACGCCAAGCCCGGGCTCGATGGTGACCGCGCGCACCGACGAGCAGGCGATGATGCTGCCGGATTGCTGGCCGACCATGATGCGGCCGAAGGCCTGGAAGAACCACACCGTGCCCTTGATGTTGAGGTTGATGACGCGGTCGAGATCCTCCTCGGTGTAATCCAGAATCGTCTTGCGGATGTTCAGTCCCGGCGTGGTGACGGCGATATCGAGGCGCGGAAATTTCCGCATCACGGTGGTCGCGAGCTCGGCGACAGAGGCGGCGCTGGCGGCATCGCAAGCCGCGGCCTCCGCCAGGCCGCCCTGCCCGCGAATGCCGTCGGCGGTGGCTTGCGCGCCCTCGCGATCGCGATCGGCGCAGATCACGCTGGCGCCGAGCGATGCCAGCGCTTCCGCGGAGGATTTGCCGATGCCGGAGGCGGCGCCAAGCACCACCGCGGTCTTCGCCGTGAGATCGAAAAGCTTGCGATAGTCGGTCACCGCCGAACCTCCTTTGCCTGTGTTGGCCCGCGTGGGGACGGCGGGCCGCGAATCCCTGCCGCAAGCCACCCATGATTGGCGTTGCTAAAGCTGGTTCATATACTAATATATCAGCGGGGTTCGAGAGCAAGCATGTCCGCACGCCTGACCAACAAGCTTCGTTCGGCCGCGGCCAGCCATCGCCGCGCCGGCCGGCCGCGCGCAGCTACCGCTGCGTCGCAGATCCATGCGGAGCTCCGGGCCGAACTGGTGTCGTTGCATCGACGCCCCGGAGAGGCGATCTCGGAGGCCGAAATCGCGCTGTCCTACGGGGTGAGCCGCACGCCGGTCCGCGAAGCCATCCTCAAATTATCCGACGAAGGCTTGCTCGAAATATTTCCCCAGTCCGGCATCTTCGTCTCGCGCATTCCGATGGCGGCGCTGCCGGAGGCGATCGTCATTCGCAAGGCGCTGGAGGAAACCACCGCAAGGCTGGCCGCCGAGCGCGCCACTTCCAGCCAGATCCTGGTTCTGCGTTCGATCCTGCAGCGGCAGCGGGAGGCGGACGCCGCGGGGGACAGCGACGCCTTCCATCAGGCGGACGAAGGGTTCCATGCCACCATCGCCGACGTCGCGTCCTATCCCGGGATCTGGAAGCTGATCCAGCAGGTCAAGGTCCACGTCGATCGCTATCGCCGGCTGACCCTGCCGCAGGCCGGACGAATTGCGCAGGTGATCGCCGAGCACGAGGTCATCCTGGCCGCGATCGAGGCGCATGATCCGGCGGGGGCGCGGATCGCGATGGAGGCCCATCTCGAAAGGCTGCTCGGCGACATCTGCGCCACTCAAAAATTCAATCCGGAGTATTTCGACCAGCAATGAGATGAGACAATGGACGCGGCCGCAAAAAGAGCCGCGCAGTCGGGAGGATGAACGTATGAACGGCGCTGTGGTTTTTCGAGCCTTGTTTCGAGCCCTTTTTCGAGCCTTGGACCGGGCCGCGACCTGATGGGCGGCAGCAGCCTGGATATCCTGTTGACCTCCACGGGAGAGCCGATCGCAGCCGCCAGCGCGTCCGCTTCGCCGGAGCGCTCCGTGCTTCGGCTGGTCGATCTTGCCGCCGAAAGCCTGGTCGTCGCCGCGCTGCTCGGCGAACTCGTGCTGGTGCTGGCAAATGTCGTGGCGCGCGTCTATTTCCACCATTCCTTCCTGTGGACCGATGAAATCGCACGGCTGGCCTTGTCGATCCTGGCCTTTATCGGCGGCGCCGTCGCCTATCGGCGGCGCGACCATGCCTTCGTCCGGGTCATCCTCAGCCGGCTTCCGCTGGGCGGCGAACGCGGCTGCCTGGCGCTCGCCGATGTCGTGGTGCTGTTCGTGGCCGGGTTGACCGGCCTCGTTTCGATCGAATTTCTCGGCTCGAGCTGGGACGAACTGACGCCGATCTTCCAGATGCCGGCCGCCCTGATCGCGCTGCCGCTTCCTGTGGGAATGGCGCTGCTGGTGCTCTACGCCGCGGTCAATCTCCGTCGCGACCACGGCGCGATGGCGCTCGGCGTCGGCGCGGGCTTTGCCACGGTCGTTGCCATCGCTGCGCTGACCCGCGACAGCTGGTTGCCGATGCTGGGGGACGACGCCGCCATCATTGCGGCGCTCGGCCTGTTCTTCTTCGCCATTCTCGCCGGCGTCCCGGTCGGGTTCGTGCTGCTGCTGTCGACCGCAACCTATCTGTGGGGCACCGGAACGGCATCCCTGGTGGTGCTGCCGCAGACCATGGTCAACGGCACCGGCAACTTCATCCTGCTCGCGGTGCCGTTCTTCATTCTCGCCGGGCTGGTGATGGAGCGCGGCGGCATCAGCATCCGGCTGGTGCGCTTCATCCATGCCCTGGTCGGTCACATGCAGGGCGGCCTGCTGCAGGTCACCGTCGCCAGCATGTATGTCGTGTCGGGACTGTCCGGCTCGAAGCCCGCCGACGTGGCCGCGGTCGGAACCGTGATGCGCGACGAACTCCGCGAACGCCATGGCGCGGCGGAAGGGGCAGCGGTTCTCGCGGCTTCCGCCGTGATGGGCGAGACGGTGCCGCCCAGCATCGCGATGCTGATCGTCGGCTCCATCACCAACGTGTCGGTCGGGGCCATGTTCATCGGCGGCCTGCTGCCGGCCGCGGTGATGGCGCTTTGCCTGATGGCGCTGATCTATTTGCGCGCCCGCGCCAGCGGAGCGCCGCGCACCCACCGCGCCGGCGCCGGCGTCGTTGTCCGCGCCGGCCTCGGCGCCATTCTGCCGCTGCTGATGCCGGGAGCGCTGCTGGCCGGCATCCTGCTCGGACTGGCCACACCGACCGAGATCGCCGCCATCGCCGTGGTCTACGGCATCGTGCTGTCGGGCGTGGTCTATCGCGAGATGACCCTCAAGGGGTTTGTCCGCATTGCGCTCGACACCGCGGCCCTCACCGGCGTCCTGCTGTTCATCTTTGCGGCGGCGTCGAGCTTCTCCTGGACCTTGACGGTCGCCTACCTGCCGCAGCGGCTGGTGCTGTTGCTGCAGTCGGTCGGCGACAGCCAGGCCGTCTTCATGATCTGCTCGATCGTGCTTCTCGTTCTGGTCGGCGTGCTGCTCGAGGGGCTGCCCTCGCTGAACGTGCTGGCGCCGCTCTTGATACCGATTGCGGGCAAGCTCGGCCTGAGCGAGTTGCACTACGCCCTGGTGCTGATCATCGCGATGGGGATCGGTGGCTTCATGCCGTTCGCAGGCGTGGGATTCTACGTTTGCTGCGCCGTCATGCGCTGCGACATCGAAACCGCATCGCGCGCAATGCTTCCCTATCTCATCGTGCTGCTGGCCGGGTTGCTGATCGTGGCTTTCGTGCCGTGGTTTACGCTGCTGCTGCCGCATTATTTCGGTTTTCACGGATAACGCCCGCCCAGACGGACGGCGAACAACAGGAGGAGACAGAATGGACCGCAGGGATTTCCTGAAAACCAGCGCCGGCGTCGCCGGCTTGACCATCGCCGCGCCCTATATCGCCCGCGCGGCGACGATGACGATGCGTTTTGCGCATTTTGCCGAAGAGGGGCATCCGGCGAATATCGCCGCCAAGCAGTTTGCCGGCCGGATCGAACAGCGCACCGACGGTGCGATCAAAATCGCGATCTTCCCGAACAACCAGCTGGGCGGGCCGCCGGAACAGGCCCAGCAGATCAAGCTCGGCACCATCGACATGGGCCTGCCGACCCAGGGACAGCTCGACAAATACGACAAGGCCTTCGCCACCATCGAACTCCCGTTCATTTTCAACGGACCGGAAGACGCCTTCCCGATTCTCGACGGCCCGGCGATGGAATGGCTGGCGCCGCTGGCGGAAAAGCAGGGCTTCGTCCTGCTGCGCAACTGGGAATACGGCTTCCGCAACGTCACCAACAGCGTGCGTCCGATCAACGTGCCCGATGACATGAAGGGCCTGAAGATACGCACGCCGCCAGAACTGCAGATCCAGGCTTCCATGGAGGCGCTCGGCGCCGTGGTGCAGGCGATCGCGTTCCCGGAACTCTACCTTGCGCTGTCGCAACGGGTGGTCGATGGCGAGGAGAACCCGGTCGCGGTGATCTATTTCAACAAGATCTACGAGGTCCAGAAGCACCTCGCCCTCACCCGGCATGTCTACAACAACATGATTCACACCGTCGGCGTGAACAGCTGGAAGCGGCTGACGCCGGAACAGCAGGCGATTTTCCGGGAGGAGAGCAAAAACTCCGGGGAGCTGATGCGCAAGCTGATCGCCGATGCCGAGACCGATCAGCTCGACAGGCTGCAGAAGGCCGGGATGCAGCTCACCCGGCCCGACCTCGCCCCGTTCCGCGCCAAAATGGAGCCGGCCTACAAGCGGATCGCGGATTATGCCGGCGAGGACAATGTCAGGAAGTTCCGTGAGATCGTCGACAAGTTTCACAAGGCATGAGCGCTCGCGAGGGGCGCGCGCGGCACGGTCGCGGTGAAGGGCCGGGGCATCGGTCAGGCAGCGGTTGACGGAAGCGCTGCTGACCGGAGATATGGCGGGGATCAGGGATCGACGCCAATGAATCAGGACGGCCGCTCGGAAGTGCCCCGGAATCCTCTTGTCCGAGCCCGCGCCGAAAACCGTCATCCGGGGCGTTGCCTGTCAAACGTCCGGCCACCGCAACCAAGGGCAGACCGTGTCACCCGACGATGAAAACCGCCGACCCACGCCATCGCACGTGCCTTCAAATCGCGACTATGACGCGCGGCCGATTCCCGATCGCGTGCTGGCGATTTTTCTGGTTGTGCTCGCGGTGGCGCTGCTGCTTGGCTATCTGTTCCTGAACAAGATGGTCGAGATCTCGCATCAGGAGGACTGCATGCTGGGCCACCGCGGAAACTGCGCGACAGTCGGGTCGCCAACCCCCCGATAGGTCCAACAGGTCTTATCGTCTGTCTCGCGGCCCCCACTGCGCCGAGTCGGGCAACCGACAGATATCCCGGTTTGCCGCAGCTCGCTGTTCGGCCACCATCGATTGAGGATTCCGAGGCTCAACGCTCCTCGGAAAGCGTCGGGGAAGCTGTAGCCTTGTTCCCGGATGAGGTGAGGCGCGCCAGCATGGCCTGCTGCCGCATCCATTGCATTCTCGGCCGTGCCGGATAGCCACCCCAGGTTTCCTCCGCCGGAATGTCGCTCATCACGCCCGAACGCGCCGCCACCCGGGCTCCCTTGCCGATCGTGACATGCGGCGCCAGCCCGACGGCGCCGCCAAGGACGGCAAAATCCTCCAGCGTCACGCTGCCGCTCAGTCCGGACTGTGCGACGATGACGCAGTGACGACCGATGACCACGTTGTGGCCGATCTGACATGAATTATCGATCTTGGTGGCCTCACCGATCATGGTGTCCCTGATGCCGCCCCGGTCGATCATCGTGCCGGCGCCGATCTCAACGTCGTTCTGGATGATGACGCGGCCGGTTTGCGGTATCTTCACCGGCCGGGCGCCGGGGATGTAGCCGAAGCCGTCCTGTCCGATCCGGCATCCCGGATGGATCACCACGCGATCGCCGATCAGCGCGTGCAGGATCGAGCACCCCGCGCCGATGGTGCAGCCGCGTCCGATCGAGACGTCCGGCCCGATCACGGCGGTCGCGGCGATGATGCTTCCCGCCCCGATTTCGGCGCGAGGCCCGATCACGGCCCCCGGATCAACCGTGACGCCGCTTTCCAGCCGCGCGGTGGGGTGGACGATCGCGCCCGGCGCAATGTCGGAGGTCTCGAACAAAGAGGCCGGACGCAACGATTGCGGGTAAAGCTCGCTGTGCACCGCGACGAATGCGCGATAGGGCTCCGCGGTGCGCAGCACGATCAGCGCCTTTGGCGCCCGGCCCTCGAAACGCTGCGGCATCAGGCAGGCTCCGGCGCGCGTCGTCGCCAGGGCTTCGGCGTATTTGCCACTTTCGATGAATGTCAGGTCGGCTGGTCCGGCGAGATCGACCGGTGCGACGTCGGTTATGAGATGCGAAACGCGGGTAGCGTCGCCGCATTCGGCGCCTGTCAGCGCCGAGATTTCGGCGACCGTCAAACCTGCGGGACGGTCAAAGAAGCGTCGTTTCCTCATGTCCGAATCCCTGATCGGAAAATGACCTGGAAAACAATCCGGTCATCGAAATCCCGCGGGCGACGTGCGCGGCCAGATTGCGCTCGCGCGCCCGTGGCAACAGCGAAGAATTCGCCTCATCCAGCGCGGCGTTGAGCAGGCGCATATAGAGACCCGAAAACTCGGTTGAGCCGTCGCACTGACCATCGACCACGTTCACGCTCCCCTGCTTTTTCGGTGCGGCGCGCAGGGTGGCACAGAGTCCCGCCAAGGCCATGTTACAAATTGGAAAGGGTTTGACGGCGTCCGCAACTGAATTTTCGATTCGGTTCGGTGCGGCGGGTTGCAGTTGGGCAAGGCCATGTTCGGCGCCCGGCTCCGATTCTTTCGTTCGGGATATTCCACAGGATACGCGGTTTTTTGTTTCCCGAAGTTTCGGCGGCGCGATTTGACTTGAAGCGATACGTCGGCTCGGCGACGTTTCACGGACGCCGGATCGAGGTCGCATGCCTGCAAGGAAGAAGCCCCGCAAGACGGATGACGATTGGATAGCGGCGCAGGCCGCTCTCGAAGCGGCGCGCCAATTGCCGGTTGGAGCCGAGCGATTTGAGGCCCTGAAGAAAGCCGGCCAGCTACGCTATGACGCGGACAGGAAAAGAGAGCGCCACGCCGACCGCGCCAGCAAGCAGGACGCACCCGGACATTAAGAAGGTTTGCATCAGGGGTCATTCGACCGGCAGCCGCAGCGTGCAGACCACCCGACGGATCGGGATGGACCAGCAGCCGAACCGGTATACCCTGGGGAAATCCCCGGCCAAACGGCCGCGACGGACGAATCATGGAAATCGGCCTCCTTTGGCCACTGTCCCAAACCAGCCAAATCTCCAAAACAATGCTATCATCATCGCTCGATTAGCCAAAATGAGGCCAACTGAGGATTTGATCGCGGGAGTTTCATGCAGACCGCGCCCGCCTAGCCGCGAGGGAAGTCTATGAGAAGAGTAGGTCTCAAGGCGCTGACGGCGATTCTGACCATCGGGCAGCGTTCCAGGCGGCATGTCGATTGGACGCTGTTGATAGCATTGTTCAGTACGGTCGTGACACTCGGCCTGATCGCGCTCTATTTCCTGGATCGCTTCAGCGAACCCTAGAGACCGGCAGCTTTCGGCCGAAACGCTTTGCGACCCGACGCGACGTTTCACTCCGAGCTGCGAACGGATCGCGGCCAAGCGTCTCCGGTGAGATTTCCGCGGTCCGATCCAGCTTGCTGCCCGGCGGACCGATCTGCTTGACATCGGCACGTGCCTGGCTTTCAGAATGCCCGCAGGCGATACAATGAAAACACCGGAGCAACGCCATGGCGCGAAGGCTGGTCGACATTTCCGTGCCGCTGCAAAACGACGTGCCGGCCGATCCGCCCGGCATCAATCCGGTCATTCAGTACAGCGACCATCAGCAGAGCCTGCCACGGATGCTGGGTTTCTTCGAAGGCCTGCGGACGGAAGATCTGCCGGACGGCCAGGGCTGGGCGATGGAGACGGTGCAGCTCTCGACCCATAACGGAACCCATCTCGACGCGCCCTACCACTATCACCCGACCATGAATCGCGGCGAGCGGTCATGGACCATCGACGAGGTGCCGCTGGAATGGTGCCTGCAGCCCGGCGTCAAGCTGGACTTTCGCCATTTTCCCGATGGCTATGTCGCGACTGCCCGGGATGTCGAAACCGAGCTTGAGCGCATCGGCCATACCCTGTCGCCGCTGGAGATCGTCGTGGTCAATACCAGCGCCGGCGCCAGATACGGCCGCCAGGACTATGTCAGTTCCGGCTGCGGCATGGGTTATGAAGCCACCATGTATCTGCTGGAGCGCGGCGTTCGCCTCACCGGCATCGACGGCTGGAGCTGGGACGCGCCATTCGTTCATACCGCGAAAAAATACCTCGAAACCAGGGACGCCAGTCTGATCTGGGAGGGCCACAAGGCCGGACGCCACATCGGCTACTGCCACATCGAAAAGCTGCACAATCTGGAGCTTTTGCCGCCGACCGGCTTCACCGTATCGTGCTTTCCGGTCAAGATCGCGCGGGCCTCGGCGGGCTGGACGCGGGCGGTCGCCATTCTCGATGAGCCGGCATAGCCTAATCGGCTCTGACGGTGCGGATTTGCATCGCGGGCTGCGCGAGTTGGCTCGGAACCAGCGCCGGCAGTTCGATGCCGGCAAATTCGGCCTGCACGGCTTCCGATATCCAGATCGACGCGGCCGGCTGGGTGACCGCCAAGCCGATCAGCCCGACGACAAGCAACACCGGCAACACAAAAAATCCGATGTTCCAGCTCCGGTTGCCATCGGTTTTCCCTGATCGACCGATCGAGCCATGCATCGATGCCTCCACTGTCCGGGTGCGCACCGAAACCTAGCCCAGGCCGCTGTCCTCGGATGTGAGTCGCTTCACATTCGCACCGGTAAATATTTTGCAAGACGCTGGATCTTCGGTCCGCGCAGCGCATGACTGCGCACGAGCGGAGCCCATTCCACGAAGCCAGCCCTGGGAAGCGATCCATGTTGGTCATTCCGGGGATGTGCTCCGACCGGCGACAGCCGGGCGGAGTGCAGGCCCGGAATCCATAGCCCCCTGCGCCGGTCAGGGATTCCGCGCTCGCTCGCGCCGCGGGTCATGCGCGCCCCGGAATGACGATTGTCGTTGTGGTCGCCACGAACCGATACGATTCGAACTTCGAAATCGCTGGATTAGTCGGCTTCGCTTCCCGATCCTGCCTCGGCCAGCACCTGCAGCGGTTCGGCGTCGAGCACGACGATGGCGCCGTGCTCGAGCCGGACCCAGTTGCGCGCGGCCCAGGCCCGCAGCTGCTTGTTGATGCTTTCGCGGGTCATGCCCACCATCTCGCTGATTTCCTGCTGGGTAATGGCGATGGTGCGACCCTCGGGCGCCAGCGCATGTTTCTCGGTCAGGCGAAGCAGCGCGCTGGCGAGCCGTCCGGGCAGATTCTGCAGAATGACCTGCTCGACCTGGTCGCTGGTCCAACGCAGGCGCGTGCAAAGCAACTCGATGAATTTCATCGCCAGCGCCGGCTGGCTTCGCACAAAGGGAAGAAATTCGCGGCGATCGATCACAAGAATTTCGCAATTGGTATTTGCGGTGGCATCGGCTGTCCGCGGCAAACCGTCGAGCAGCGCGATCTCTCCGAAAATCTCCCCGGCGCCGATAAGGTTGAAAATCGCGCTGCGGCCGTCGGCGGAGGAGATGCTCATCTTCACCGTGCCGCTGATCACCGCGAACAGGCTGGTGCCGGGATCGCCCCTGGAAAAAAGCGTGGTCCCCCGCTTCAGCGTCGAGTATTTGGCGTAGCGACACAGCTGGTCGAGAGCCTCGTCTTCAAGTTCGCAAAAAATCTCATGCTTGCGCAGCACCGCCAACTTGTCGCTCGACAGCGACCGGGTCATGGCCTTCTTGTCCTGGGTTTTGTCCTGGGGCGAGCCGGTCACGACCATCTGAACAACCTATGTAGCCCTTCATCGGCGGATCGTGCTGAATGCAAGGCTTGACCAGGGCTGCCAATCCGCCGCACCTGCTCGATTATACGCCTGCAGCATCGGCACAGCAAGAAAGGCCTGCACGATCCTAAGTTTTCGACCAGTTGCCTGCGAAGATGCCGGCCGTCGGATGAAGATTTTTCCCATCACACGGATAGGCTGTACGCGGTTCGGGCCGAATCGTCGCTGGCGCTGCGGTTAAAGGCGGCCGCGCGCTCATTCGTTGACGATACCCATCTCTTTCATCACACGGGAATATCTGGCGAGTTGATCGCGCGTGATGGCGCGCAGTTCCTCGGGCGAGCTGCCGCGCGCCGCGAAACCCAGTTCCTCCAGCTTGCGGCGTACTTCCGGATCCTGCAGCGCCTTCAGGACCCCGGCGTTCAGCTGCGCGACGATGGGCTTCGGCGTGCCGGCCGGCGCCAGGATCGCAAACCAGGAAATCGAAGAAAAAGCCGGGCAGACCGGATTCCGAAACGGTCGGCACATCCGGAAATTGCGGCAGCCGGGTCGGCGTGGTCACGCCGAGCAGCCTGACCTGGCCGCCGCGCACCAGGGCGGCGACCGTTCCGAGGCCCTGAAAGGCGACGGGAATCTGGCCGCCGGCGACATCGGTCGCGGCCTGCGTGGCGCCCTTATAGGGCACGTGGGTGAGCGATATTCCGGCACCCGAGGCGAACATCGCCATCGCCAGGTGCTGCGGGCTGCCCGGACCGCCGGAACCGTAATCGATCTTGCCCGGGGCCGCCCGGGCCGCGGCGATCAGGTCCGCTGCGGTCTTGTAGCCGGTCTGGTTGCCGGCGATCAGTCCCCACTGCACCGTGGCCACCAGCGACACCGGTTCGAAATCCTTCAGGATGTCCCAGCGCATGTTGGTCTGCAGGTTGGGCACCATGGTCATGATGCTGTCGTTGAACCCGCCCAGCGTGTAGCCATCCGGCTCGGCCCTCGCCACCTGCTCGGCGCCGATCAGACCGGAAGCGCCCGGCTGATTCACGATCACGATCTGCTGGCCCATCTGATCGGACATTTTTTGCGTCACGATCCGCGCGGCGACATCGACCGCGCTTGCCGCCGCCAGCGGCACGATCATCCGGATCGGACGGTCGGGATACGGCGTCTGCGCCACAGCGCCGCCATTGACCAGCAATGCCAGTGCGGCGACCAGCGAATGAACCAGGCGCATGGCAAATTCCTCCCCGCTGGGCGACGCTTTTCGCTAACGGCGGCCCGCAATTCCCGCAGCCATGATTGCTCCGTTGGCGGTCCCTTGGCAACGCGTTCGGCAACGACATGAGGACCGGCGACCCGTCGATCGACCCGTCGCGGACCTGGCCGTGGCGCCGATCGCCCGAGGACTGTTCAAAGCAGCTTGCCGTCGGGCCCGAAGAACGGATGCGGCCCGTCAAACTCGCCGACCGGAACCTGATGGGTGACGACGCGGCCAAATCCCGCCCCGGGAAACCAGCTGTGCAGGTGAAAGGCGGGCGGCTCGACCTTGAACGACGGCTCCCGCAATCGCTGCAGATCGAGATCGACCGCATGGTTCGGAGCCGGACAGATGGTGGCTGCGACGCCGCCGAAGATCGCCAGGACGGCGCGGTGAACATGGCCGGCGGCGATCAGCTGCACCCGGGGATGGCGTCTGACAATCGCCGCGAGCTGGTCGGCATTGCGGAGGTTCTGGCGGTCCATGTGCCAGATGCCGGTTTCAAACGGCGGATGATGCAGGAACAGCAGTGCCGGCCGGTCCGGCGCCGATGCCAGGATGGCCTCAAGCCATTGCAGGGTGGGAGGATCGAGTTCGCCATGCGGTTGGCCGGCCACGCTCGAATCCAGCAGCACGAGGTCGAGCCCGCCGGTCTCCACCCGCTGGTTGAGCGCACCTGACGAGAAGGCGTACGGGCCTTGCGGAAATGCGTCACGCATCAATTCGCGCGAATCGTGATTGCCGGGAATGGCGACAAACGGCAGTTCGAGCCTGGTCAGCAGGCGCTTGAGATGTTCATACTCCTCCGCCATCGGCGTGTCGGCGAGATCGCCTGAAATGACCACGAGGTCGGGCTTCGGAGCGAATTCGTTCAGGCTGGCCATGCAGCGCTGCAGCGCCTTTGCGGTGTCGACCCGCCCGTAAGCCAGCGAACCCGGCGGCTTGATATGCAGATCGGAGATCTGCGCAACATGAACTGGTTTGAGCGGCGTCATTCTGAGATCTCTGGTTTAGCGATTTCGAAGTTCGGATTATATCGGCGACGTCGGCCAGCCTGATCATGAGGAGCATCGCCACCGGGTCGCGCGAACGCGCGCCCGATGACAGGCTTCAGCGATGCGTCTCGAAGCCTCATCCCGAGGAGCATCGCGGAGCGATGCGTCTCGAAGGATGGCCGCGAACGACGGCCTTGCCAAGCTGCCATCCTTCGAGACGCCCAGCTTCGCTGCGCTCTGCTGGGCTCCTCAGGATGAGGTCCGGGAGTTTGAACCGATCAGTTTCACGGAATCGCTCCACTAGTTTGCCGGCGGCAGCAGCCTGACCGCATCCGGCGCGATCGAAAGCCCGATCCGTTCACCGGCCCGGACCTCGATCGTGTTCGGCGCGTCGACGTTGAGGAACTTGTCCGATGCGGCACTGACGACCAGCCGTTGCCGGTCGCCGATGAAGCTGACGCTGTCGACAGTTCCCGAAAGCGCAGCATCCGCGGCCGCCACCACCCGGATGGCTTCGGGACGGATCATCGCCACCGCGGCCGCCAGGCTGGCGTCGCCGCCGACCGGTTGCCGGCCGCCCGGCAGCACCAGGTGACCATGCTGGAGCGGCGCTTCGATGATGTTTGCCGCACCGATGAATTCGGCGACGAAGCGATTGCCCGGCGCAAAATAGATCTCGCGCGGCGTGCCGACCTGGGCGATCGCCCCCTTCTGCATGACCACGATGCGGTCCCCGAGTTCCATGGCTTCGGCCTGGTCGTGCGTCACATAGATCGTGGTGATACCCAGCGCGCGCAGCAGGCGGTTGAGCTCGCCGCGCAGACGGTCGCGCAGGGCGGCGTCGAGCGCGGTCAAGGGCTCGTCGAGCAGCAGGATGCCCGGACGGATCGCCACCGCGCGCGCCAGCGCGACGCGCTGGCGCTGGCCGCCGGAGAGCTGCTCGATGCGGCGATGCTCCAGCCCGCCGATATTGGTCAGCGCCACCAGCTCGGCGACGCGCGCCGCGCGCTCCTGGCTGGACAGGCCGCGGATTTTCAGGCCGTAGCCGATATTGTCCGCGACGCTCATGTTGGGAAACAGCGCGTAGGACTGGAACACCATGCCGACATTGCGCCGCTCGATCGGCACCGATGTCATGTCACGGCCGTCGAACCACACCCGGCCCCCGGGGTCGGGCAATTCGAGCCCGGCGATGATGCGCAGCATGGTGGTTTTTCCGCAGCCGGACGGGCCGAGCAGCACCAGGGTTTCGCCGCGCGCGATGTCGAGGGTGGCCGGCTCGAGGGCGCGGGTTCCATCGGCAAAGGTCTTGCCGCAGGCCTCGATGCGCACCGAGGCGCCATGTCCCGCGGCCGCGCTCATCGCCGCTGCTCCCTGTCGGCAAACATCTGCATCGCGATCAGAAGCGGAATGATCATGACAAAGAAAACCAGCGTATAGGCCGACGCCACTTCCAGCCGCATCGAGGCGTAGCTGTCGGCAAGGCCGATCGGAAGCGTCTTGGTCAGCGGCGTGTGCAGCATCCAGGTCAGATTGAACTCGCCGAGCGAAAGCGTGACCACCATCAACGACCCCGCGAGGATTCCCGGCACCGCGTTGGGAACGATGACGTCGCGAAAACGCCGCCATGGCGATGCCCCCAGCGATGCCGCGCCCTCGTCGAGCGTCTTGATATCCACGCTGCCAAATACCGCCATCACCGAGCGCACCATGAACGGCATGGTGAAGATGACGTGGCCGCTGAGGATGAACAGCCACGAGCGGCGAAAACCGCCGAAGCCCTGATAGGTGAACAGCAACCCCAGCGCGATCGCCAGGCCGGGAATCGCCAGCGGCAGCGTGATGATTTCCTCGACGATCCGCGACAGCCGCCCGCCCCTGACATGCAGGGCGTAGGCGGAGGGGACGCCGACCACCAGCGTGACCGCCAGCGTCGCAGCCGCGATCACGAACGACAGCAGGATGGTGCCGGCATAGAGATCCCAGACCTGGAACACCCATTGCAGCGTCACGCCCGAGGAGATGCCGCGGAAGTAGTTCACCGTGACGCCGGCCGAGATCGACAGCATGGCGGGCACCACCAGAAATGCCGCAACCATCAGCGTGAACAGCAATTGGCCGGTGAAAATCAGGCGGTACCGCATGGTCTCATCCGGCCGCCGCGACCGAGCTTCCGCTGAACGAGCGGGCGAGCGCCAGCATCGCCCAGGTGATGAGGCCGAGCCCGACCGACAGCGCGGCCGAAGTGGCGAAATTCGCCGCCAGGGTGAACTCGGTATAGATCAGCATCGGCAGCACGTCGATGTTGGTCGCCAGCGTGAACGCGGTGCCGAACGCGCCCATCGCGGTGGCAAAGGCGATGGCCCCCGACGCCACGAAAGCCGGACCGAGCGCCGGCAGCACGACGTCGCGCTGCACCGCCCAGGGGCCGGCGCCGAGCGAACGGGCGGCTTCCTCCAGGCCGACGTCGAGTTTCTGCACCGCCGCCATGATGGTGAGAATGACGCGCGGGATCGAAAAATACAGGTAGCCGAGGAAAAGCCCGTAGATCGAATAGGCGAAGACCAGCTTTTCCCCGAACAGGCGGCTTGAAATGTCGCCGATCAGGCCCTGGCGTCCGGCGAGCAGAATGACCAGAAACCCGACCACCACCCCGGGAAAGGCAAGCGGAAAGGTCAGCATCGCGATCAGCACGGCCCGGCCGGGAAAGCGATGGCGTTGCAGGAACATCCCCGCGACGGTGGCGATGGCGAGCGTCGCCGCCGTGGTCGCGGCCGCCAGCAGGACGGTGTTGATCAGGCTGGCGCGGTAGCGCGGTTCGGTCAGGATCGCCAGGTATCCGGCGAGCCCCTGCGGGCCTTCGGCCCCGGTCACCACCAGCCGCGCCATCGGCAACAGGAAGAACGCCGTCGTCACCACCGCGAGCGGCAGCAGACACAGCCAGACGAAAGATTTGTGCGACATGGATCAGTGGCGCCCCTGGTCTGGGGCGGCATACTGCATCAACGGACCTCGGCGAGATAGCGGTCGACAAAGCCTTTTTGCACGCTTTCCATCTGCCCCCAGTCGACGCTCCTGGCGCGGGCATAGTCGCTGTCCGGCAGGAACCTGGCCTTGACGGCCTCGGGAAGTTCGATCGGGCGCGCCGGCCGCAGATAGGCGTTGGTCCAGATCGCCTGTCCCTTGTCGGACAACAGATAGTCGAGCACCTTCCTGGCCTTGTCGCGGTCCGGCGCATTCTTGACCAGGCCGACGACATAGGGATAGACCACCGAGCCTTCGCAGGGGATCACGAATTCGAATTTGCCGTTCTCCGAATATTTCGCGCGGTAGGCGTTGAAATCATAATCCAGCAGGATCGGCATCTCGCCGGACACCACGCGGGCATAGGATGTCTGCTTGGGAACGATCGGATCGTTCTTGCGCAGTTCCTTGAAGAAGGCGATCGCCGGGTCGAAATTGGCCGCCGAGCCGCCGAGCGCCAGATTGATCGCGACCGCCCCGACATATCCGACCGCCGCGGACGATGGATCGAGATAGCCCACCATGCCGCGGTAGTCCGGTTTCAGCAGATCCTTCCAGCACGCCGGCACCGGTTTGCCGCCGAGCGCATCCTTGTTGACGAACAGCCCAAGCGTGCCGGAATGAATCGCGGTCCAATAGCCGTCGGGGTCCTTCAATCCCGAAGGCACCTGGTCCCAGTTGACGGGCTTGTAGGGCTCGAGCGCACCTTCCGCCTTGGCCTTCATGCCGAAGGTGACGCCGAAATAGCCGATGTCGCCGACCGGATTGCTCCTCTCCGCCAGGATTTGCGCCAGCGCCTGGCCCGAATTCTTGTTGTCGTGCGGAATATCGTAGTGGAGGTCGGTCTTGATGGCCTTGAGCATGGAGGCCCAGTCCGCCCATTCCGGCGGGCAGTTGTAGCAGATCACGTCGGCCGCTTTGGCGGATTGCCACGGCGCCATCAGCGACAGCGCGAGCAGGATCAGGACAAAGCGGACGGTCTTCATGAAATCAGCTCCGGTTTCAATGCAAAGGCATACCGCAAGACCGGGATTTCAATCCCGGCGACGCACCCACGTCTCGGACCCAAGTATAGGCCGCGTATGAAGGATTTGCGACGACGGAATACTGCCGGATGGCATGGCACCGCGCTACTCGAGGCACAGGCGTGAACCCTTCCCGGTCTCGACGCGACCCATGGCCGTAAACCGCAACGGCCGGTGCACCTGCATGCCGGGGGGTGTGATGGAGGAGCTGCTCGAATTCCTGTTCGGCGCCGGCGGGCGCATCGGCCGCGCCCGGTACTGGCGCTCAATGGCGATCTTTGGCGTCGCGGGGCTGTTTGCCGCGGTCATCCTGCTCACGGCCGCCGGCCTCGCGGCGCCGCTGTTCATCCTCGTGGTCGTTCTGATCCTGATTCCCTGGCTGCTGTGGGGATTCGCCATCCACACCGAGCGGCTGCATGACCGCAACAAGAGCGCGTGGTGGCTGGTGGTGTTTTTTCTGCTGCCGGCCGTGCTCGGCCAGTTGGCGAAAACCGCATGGTTGGCGGGAGCGGCAGGCGCCGTGCTGCACGACGTCCTGGCATGGGCAGGCTTTGCACTCACGATCTGGGGATTTGTCGAAATCGGCTGCCTGCGCGGCACCGCAGGATCGAACCAATACGGCGCCAACCCGCTTGCCAGATCAACGGCCAGGCGAACCTAGCCGGCCGAACACCTATTCAGGGATGCCGGTGGATGCGGAAATCCGGCGCACCCGGAGGGCGGCTAGCCGGCCGCGAAAACGGTGGCCCAGCTGAAATCATAATGCGTGCTGGTCGCCTTCATCACCACGATGGCGGTCAGCACAAAAATGATCTGCACCAGGGTTCTGGTCGTGAAGACCTTGTTCAACAACGTCATGCGATGCTCCGTCGCATTCGTATAGGGCATCGCACCGTCTGATACAATCGGGCTTGTGGTGCCATCCTGCCGTGCCGGGCCGAGCCGACATCCGCGGCAACGGCGCGGCAAAACGAAAAAAGGCCCGATGGCCGCCGGGCCATCGGGCGAGTTGGGGAGTGCCGGGATGCGAAGCGGCCTGCTCGGTCCGCCCGCTCAAGTGATGGATTTGCGCCAATACAGCGTGTTCGGCCAGGCCCAGGGCGTGGTCGGCCGGTACAGCCGATAACCGGCGCGGATGAAGTTGTTCGCCGAGGCCACATTGTCGGTGGTGTCGGAAACCACGCTGGTCCATCCATTGTGCCTGGCGCGCCGTTCCATCGCGCGCATCAGGCGCAATTGCAGGGCGTTGCCGCAGTGCCTGCGCAGCACGCCGACCCGCGAAAAATAGCCGGCATTGCAGGCGTGGGTCGATGCAACCACCCCGGCAAAGGCGACCGGCCGGGCCTCGTGGAAAGCCAGCCACCAATGCCCCCCGTCGAATTCCGGAACCGGCGCGGCGTCAAAGAAGGTCAGCCGGTGAAGCTCGGCCAGCGTGTCCGCGATGTCTTCGTCCTGGGCGTCGACCTCGCGAATCCTGTACATCGGCGTTTCCTTCAAACCTTGCTCGCTTGTGCCGGCCCACGCCCTTCTGACGCGCGGCACCGCTATCGCTTCGGTCCGCTGGCCCGGCCGCGTTGGCACGCGCTGTAAGCTCGGAAGCACCGATGCGGCGCGGCGCCTCCCGTTCGCCAGGATGAGATTGCGAACACAGCCCGGCGGACGCGAAATCCGGCTATCCGATGTCAAGGCGCCTCGGAATCACCTGACGCATCGCTTCGCCTGCTCGATTTCCTGGTCGGAAATGCCCTTGGCGCGCGCCCAGTTTTCCACCGCTGCCGCGCCATACCGCGCGACGGCCTGCCTCACCACCCAGCAGGGAATGGCGTGGGCGGGAACGCAGCACTGCAGCGCGACCGCCACCATGATGGCGCGGATCATTTGCCGAGCATGATCTTGACGCCGAGCCACGCCGCCCCGAGCAGCCCGGTGACGATGACGGTAATCGCGGCCCGAAAGGTGTAGCTCTGCGCCTGCTCGACGCTCTTGCGCCAGCGCCTCAGATGCTGAAAATCGGCCCGCAATTCGATTCTGTCTTGTTCATCGATGCCGAACGAGGTCAGGATGGTTGCGATCGTCTTGAGGACGTCGTCGTCGGCGCCGTGAGCATGCAGCCGCTCTTGCTCGGCCAGCACTTCGACGACCACGCGCCTGATCTCGTGTTCCTGCATCTTTCGCGTTCCGTTTTCGCGCTCCGGCGCCTACAGCGCGCCCGCCATGGTGCCGTTGATGGTCGACTGCACCGCCGTCTTGCAGTTCGACGGCCCGCCCGCGGTGACGAATTCGCGGTATTTCTGGAAAATCAGGATCGGCCCGGGATAGACCGCGGGCACCGAGCCGTCCGCGCTGGCCGGCGTTCCCATCGCTGCGGTCGCGATCGCCAGCGCGGGCGTGAGGCAGGCCATCGCGGTGCCGTCCTTGGCGTCGGTGGCCGATTTCAACGCTGCCGTGATGTCGGCGACGAACGGCGTCGCGCCCGCCGACACCACCGAGCCGACGCAGTTCTGGATCTCGGTGATGACATTGGCGACGGTTAGATTGGTGAACAGCGTGATGTCGCAGGCGCCGGGCTTCGAGGGCGGCTGCGCTGCGCCGCCGCCCGGCGTATTCAGGTGCAGGGGATCGATCGGCAGATTGAGTTTCTTCCCCTCCGCCCGCGCCGAACCGCCAGCGAAAAGCGTCGACAGCACAAGCGCCGCGATCAGGATCCTGGCGACCGTGGCCGCGTCGATCGCCGCCTTGGCGGCGGTGCCGGTCGAGGCAGCGGCCGGAGCGATGCCGTGCAGCCTGGCCAGCGCCGCCAGCATCCTGGCCTGCCCGTCCTTCTGCCACCATGACCAGGCCGCCATCGCGGCCCAGCCGGCAAGGCCTGCGCCGATCTGGACGAACGCCCCGGACTGGTCGCCTTCGAGCGCGCCGCGCGCGACCAGCATGCCTGCCAGCAACGTGAGAAAATGCCGCAACTGTCCTGCCAGGATCGGCTGCAGCATCGGCCAGAGCGAAATCAGATATTGCATGTTTGTCTCCTCTCCAAGATCAAAGGTTTTCGAGCATTCAGGTTGCGGTCGATCCGGCCGTGGCGACGGCGGAGCCGGCATCAGCGGCAGCGCGATGGCGAGCCGGATCATGGCGCGGGCGTTGCCGCGAGGCCCTTGGCGAACAGATCCGCCTCGTGATCCCGGCGGTTGCGCAGGCCCGCCATGTTCGGCCACAACCGCTTCATCGATCGGAATTCGTCGGGGACTTTGTCGAACCTCCCGGACGCCATGTGATCGTGGATGGCGCGCATCTCGCGATAGCGGTCGCCGGGCGCCGAAAACGAGGCGCCGCGGTTATAGGCGAGGCTCACCAGCGCCCCGAAACTGTCGGGGGCGAGTCGGGCGGTGTTCGGCAAGGCCTGGGCGACGAGGCCTTCCCACTTCGGCATGTCGCGCCCGGTGAAGACGGCCATCGCCGCATCCCAGGGCACGGTAACGACGCCGCGCAGCGCATGGGCATGGGATGAGGCCGGCGAACCGTGGATGCCCGCCACCTGCTGCAGCGCCTCGATCATGGCGGCCGGAAGCTTGCCGGACCAGTCGCCGGCGATGATGGAAGGCGTCGAATAACCGCAGTCGTAGCCGATGCCGATGGTGACCCCGGAGGCACCGCCCGGCCAGTCGGGGTGCTGGTAGAGCTTTTGATAGACCGCCTGCGAGGACACTTCTTCCGACACGATCAGCTCGATGGCGGCGGCCGAACTTCTGACCACGCGCGGCGTCGTCTCGGCGGCGCTGGGCATTGGATGGACCTCCTTTGGGGGCGCGCGAGGGTTTCAATCCGATGAAACCAACAGCAAAACCAACGCCTTAAGGTGACGCGGAAATCGACCGAAAAGGCCCCCGGCGGGCTGTTCGCTGCGGGGGCGCGGTGCTAGGTCTTGCCCGAAACGGGGACGTCGGAATGCAAGTTGCGGTTGGAACGGCCGGAATCTCGTCGGCATATTTCTGGGCGACGCGATCCTGGTTTTGGCTGTTGTGCGTCGATGTCTATCCCGCGCTGGTCGCCGCCTGCATCCCGTGGTCGACCACGGCCGTCGCCGTCTTCATGGTGATCTGGTTCGTCGTGCTGCTGCCGACCATCGAGCCGCGCGCGTTCCTGAACACGCTGCGGCGGCCCGCCTGCTGGCTGCCTCTGGCGTTTTTCGCGCTCGCTGTCGTGGGAATGCTGTGGGCCGACGGGCCGTGGTCGATGCGACTTCTTGGCGTCGATCCGGTGGCCAAGCTGCTGGCGATCCCGTTCCTGCTCTATCATTTCGGACGGTCGCAGCGCAGCCACTGGGTCTTCGTGGCATTCCTGATTTCCTGCGTTCTGCTGATGCTCGCCTCCTGGGGCGTGCTGTTCGCCCCGGGATGGAAAATGACCCACGCCCAGATCGCCGGTGTGCCGATCAAGAACTCGATCGATCAAAGCCAGGAATTCGTGCTCTGCATTTTTGCGCTGGCTTATCTGGCCGCGCGGCTGCTCCGTCAGCGGCACTTTGCCTGGGCGGCGCTCAGCCTGGCGCTGGTGCTTGGATTCTACGCCAACCTGATGTTCGTCGTTACCGCGCGCACGGCACTGATCTATATCCCGGTCCTGCTGGTGCTGTTCGCAAGCCGCTATCTCAGCCGTTCGGCGGGCGCCATCCTGTGCGCCGCGGTGGTCGCGATCACGGCGATGATATGGTTCGCGTCGCCCTATCTGCGGCTCCGCGTCGAAAACGTTGGGACCGAGTATCAGGAATACAAGGAAACCAAGCTTGCGACCTCGACCGGCCAGCGGCTGGAATGGTGGCGCAGATCCGTCGACTTCATTCGCGAGGCTCCGCTCCTGGGCAACGGCACCGGTGCCACCAAGGAACTGTTGAACCGCGACGCGGCGGGCAAGACCGGCACCTGGTCCGAGACGATCGGAAACCCGCACAACCAGACCCTGAATGTCGCGATCCAGTGGGGCGCCGTCGGGTGCCTGGTGCTCTACGCCATGTGGTATTTTCACCTGATGCTGTTCTGGGGATCGAGGCGGCTCGCGGCATGGATCGGGCTCATCGTCGTCGTTCAGAACTTCATCAGCTCGATCTTCAATTCACACCTGTTCGATTTCGACGAGGGCTGGATCTACGTCCTGGGCGTGGGAGTGGCCGGCGGCATCCTGGCTTCCCGGTCCGGTCGCGTACGAACGATCCCGTCGGCAGCCCTGCTCGACGGTTTGTCCCCCTCGCCGAACGCATTTTCGCGGCCGTAGTGGGCAACAAATTCGAAGCCGGCATGCCAAAATGCTATCGGGGGCCGCTGATAAGCTTCTGACACGAGTCATAGGCTGCGGGTTGTGCTAACTTTCTTCGGTTTCAGGGTTTTCGCATTGACGACGTGGTGGTACAAAACCGAATGCGCCTACCGTGGGTCAGCATCATCGCTTTGAGTGTTGCGGCAATTGCGCTCGCGGGTGTTGTGACGTTGGCATTCGCTTACGAGAATCTGCGCCGACAAATGGCGGGCATCAGCTCTGATATGGCGCGACTACCGGGTCCTTCCGCCAGCCATGAGCATTCAGAAGCAAGGCTAGCCGTGATCCGATCTCAACTTTCGCGTGTTGAAAAGCCTATCATTGTGATGGGCGATAGTATTGTGGAATCTTCTCTCCTGCCGCCATCCATTTGCGGGCATCCCGTTATAAACGCGGGAATTGGGGGCGCCACGATAGGATTTTTCACTCGTTATGCTTCGCTCATTATTGACGGAAGTGAACCCGAACTTGTCGTGCTCTCAGTCGGAATTAACGACGCCAATACTCCGGCCGCCACCTTTCAAGCGGCCTATCTTGCAACCCTAAGATCGGTCAGTTCGCCGGTTGAGGTTGTTACCATTACGCCGTCACGGAGTCCTCTGATAGATGCTGCCTCGATTGAACAGTTTAACACCTTCATCAAAAGTCTGGATAGCTCGTATCTTACGATCGACGCCGCTAAAAACCTTACTGGAGAAATGACTACCGATGGCATACATCTAAATCGGGACGGGTATGATCTTTGGAATAAGGCAGTAGTGCATGGCATAGAATCGAAGATCGGGTGTGCAGCTGTAATCAGATAATACGAATGATGTAATTGCAGATGATCGTTGGAGGAACGGTTGCGATGGGAGTACCAGAGCCGCCCAGTGCTGTTGATGCGGTAATACCCGTGTAGTTCAGCGCAATTGAAAGGGCCTGGTTATAGCCTTCAGTATAGGTATTTTGCCCGATAAATGCGGCGTTGACGACGCTGCTACCCAGGGCGTTACCTGCAAGATAGCCCGTGCTGCCGGGATGACCATGGCCGGGATCACTTATTGTCGTTGTCAACGTAAGATTTGGAAGATTCATTTTTAGGACCGCCTGATCCTGGCTGCCCCCCGTCGCGCCGAGCGCGGCCGAGTTTCCGCCGAAATAGCTCGACGTCAGCCTGGTCGGCGTCGCCTCCTGCATCGCGGAAACACGGCCGGTCTTGTCCGGCAGGTTGAAGGTGGTCGATCCGTCTCCGGACCCGTAGGTCGTTCCCATGATCGAAAACAGCGCGGCATAGGCGGTTCGCGAAATCGCCTGCCCGGCCGGAAACGCAAACGACGAGTTCGGCACGGTCGATCCCCAGAAATCCATCCCGCCCGCCAGCGGCACGTTGTAGGGATTTCCGACGAAGCCCTGCAGGTAGAACGCGCCGTCCGAATTGTTGTAGGTCGCGACATAGGGCGTGCCCTGGATGATGGTGCCGGCCAGCAATTCCACGTTCGGCGAACTCCGCAGCGGTTTTGGTCCGAGCGAATCGACATTGAGCGTCACCACGGCGCCGTTGGTGGTGTGCGGCGTGAACGCGATCATCTGCCCGGCAAGATGCGCGAAACTGTCATAGACGCTGTAGCTGCTCACCGTGTAGGCGGTCGACGTTCCCGCCGTCACGATCGCGCCCGCGATATCGTCGCGGTATTTCGCGGTCGCCGCCATCATGGCGCGGGCCGAATCGTTGATCGATGACGGGGCCTGGCCTTCGGCCCAGTTGATCGACGGATCCGCCGTGGCGTTGGAGGATGCGGTCTGCGACCAGTTGTACCAGGCCATTGCTACCTCCGTGGAAATATCGGAGCGGGGTTGGCCGCCGCGGCCCCGGGCAGCGAGAGATCGATCGGCTTTCGGGCGACGGCGAAGATTGCAGCGGATGGCGCCATCCGGGCCGGCGGCATCAGGCCAAAGAGCGATGTCGCGGCTTGCGGGCCTTGCGGCAATTGCGGTTGTCGTGATTGCCGCAGCGTCGGCTTTGCGGTCTTGCCGGCGGCGGGCGCCTGCAGGCCGGGCGCCGTCCTGTCCGCCGTGGACGGATCGGCCGCGACGACTGCCGGCTGCACGGTTTCCGAAGCCCGAGCGCCGGGATCGGCCTGCAGGACGCTTGCGGCCGCACCGGATGCCGGCGGGGTGGCCGGGAGGCCGGCCTTGGGCTTCGACGCATGGTCGGTCGCCGGGGCGTCGGCCTTGACGCCCGGCGCAAGCGATTGCCCGCGCGGGGATGCACCGTTTGCGTCTGCCGCGCCCGCCGGCTTGCCGTCATTGGCCAGCGCCGCAGCGAAAATCGCCTTGCCGGCTTCCGGATTCATGACGGCGAGCATGGCCCTGGATGTCGCCTGCTGATCGCTGAGCCCGCTTTGCCTGAGGACATCGCGGGCTGCTTCGAATTGGGCATTGAGATTTTGCTGCGCCAGCGTGCTGCGATCGGTCAGGTTTCCGGTCAATGCGCCGAGCAGGCTGCCGCCATGGGCGATACTTTGAAGACCGCTGTTCAACTGGTCGAGAAATCCCGCCGGCGGATTTCCACCAAGCGCGGCCGGCAGCGCCGCGGCCGCCGGCGCGGGCTGCGGCGGCGCGGGCTGCGGCGGCGCGGCGACCGCGCCGTTTACGGGCGGCGCCAATGCGCCGCCGTTCGCCGCATCGGGCGCATTCTGCAAAGCAGGAAGCAGGTCCTGCGTCGAACCGCCCGGGCCGGGCTGCCATGGCCACGACGCCGGCAGGCCGCCCAGAAGTCCGCCGCCCTGGGATGCGGCCAGAAGAGAATCCAGCAAGCCCATCAGCAGCCTCCCGCCTCGATCGCCTTTTCGGTCGCGGCCCTGTAGTCGACCGCCTTGTAGCCGTTGATCTCGGTCACGGCGTCCGGCGTATGCCGTTCGACATCCTGCGCCATCAGGCCGATCTGGAAAGGACGCTGGCCGATATAGCGGTAGCGATAGACCGGGGTGCCGTCGAACAGCGCGCCGACCTGGGCGATGTCCTGCTTCAACCGCCGGTCCGAAAGCAGCGACAGGAGCCCGGCGATCGCGGAGGTGCCGTTCGACGGCGCCGCGAACAAGCCGCCGAGGCTGCCGAGGCCGCCCGCGATCTGCCCGAATTGTTGCGCGCCCGACTCGGTCGAAGTGCCGCTTGACTGTCCACTCGACTGGGTTCCGAGCCCCGCGATGGGAATGCCGATCTGCGCCAGCAATCCGAGATTCTGCGCCGGGATCTGCTGCGCCAGCTGTTGCGCGGCCAAGGTTGCCGTCGGGCCGTAATTCTGCGCCGCGAGCGCGTCCTGGGCGGTGGTGACGCCCTGCTGCTGGTTGGTCAGGCCCTGCTGGGTGAGCCCTGCCAGCGCACCGCTGGTGGTGTTCTGCGCGCCGTAGAGATCGTTGGCCGCCGCCAGCTGGTTCTGCACGTCCTGGTTATATTGTCCGGCGATCACGGGCGCATCGGCCTGCGCGATGCCCATGCCATAGGCCATCTGGTTGGCGCCCGACAGCGACCTCCCGGCGCCCGCAAACTCGGAATTCACGCTGTTGGCGACCTGGGTATTGATCGCGTTCAGTTCGGCCTGCAGGGCGGCGTTGTTGCCGATCATGCTGCCATTGGCATAGGGCGTGAGCTGGCTTTGCAGGGTTGCAAGGCCGCCTTGCAGCGCGGGGGCCTGCGCCGTCGCGCCGCCGCCGCTCAGTTCACCGGTCGCGAGATTGCCGATCTGCGCCGCGTAGGGATTGCCCGCCGCGGCATTCTGCGTGAGCTGGTTGATCGCGCCGCTTTCGGTCGGGTTGAGACCGCTGCCGCCGAGCAAAGGATTGAGCTGCGCCAGAATCCCGTTGACCGCGGTCTGGCCGGTCGCCCATGGCGAGGTCGACGACGATTGCGTTTGCAGGGTTGACGATGTGCCGCCCATCAGCCGAGTTCCTTATCCATGATGACATGCTCTTCCCGGTAGCCGTTGAGAACGCGCAGCCAGCCCTTGCGGCCGTAGATGCGGACCCGCCTGCAGCCTTCGGCCCTTGCGTAAGCTTCGATCCGGTCGATCAGCGGCAGCCAGCGCCGCATGTCGGAGCCGCCGCAGGCCGTGATGATGCAGACCTTGCCGATCGCCGTGTTGATGATCACCGTCGCCGCCGCGGATTCGATCATCAGGCCGTTCCACGCCAGCCACAGCAGGCTGTTGCCGGCCAGAATCCCGGCCTCGATATCCTCAAAGGCGGTCAGCCCGGTGCGGTAGCACGCCGCTTCCAGCAATGGGCCGGCATGCGGCCAGATTTCCTTCACCCTGGCCGGATCGACGCAAACCAGTTCAGCCAAACAGCGCATAGAGAAAGGTCCTGTCGGTTTGCGCATTGTTGGCGTGGCTGATGGTGAAGCTTCCGTTGGCGACCGAGGCGATGAACAGGGTGCCGTTGCCGATCTCGGCCGCCGCATGCGCGGTGACCGGCACCGCGATCGGCGTCGTGCCCGCAGCGCAATTGCCGTCGGTGACCGTGGTGGAGGCGGCGTTCGCCATCAATGTCAGGGTGCCGACCGCGTTCGATCTTCCCGACGCCAGTTGCTGGACGGCGAGAACGATCTTCCTGAGATCCTTCTCGGAAAGGCCGGGGACGTAGACCGTCATTGCGTGCCGTTGGTGGTGATGTCGGGTTCGACCCCGGCCAGGAACGTCCAGACGGTCGCCGCCGGGATCCGGACCTTGAAACGGGAGTAACGGGTGTCGCGCATCATGTCGCAGCGGCCGGTTCGCTGGCTGACGGCGACCTCGGTTCCCGAGGTGGCCGTCAGCAGCTGGGTATCGCGATAGGAGGCGGAGCCGTAATGCGTGGCGGCGTCGGTCACGGCGCGAAACCCCCGAATGGTGATGCGCAGGCCATCGGTGCCCTGCTCGGAACTTTCGACGGTGCCCTCGAGATTGGCGCCGGAGAAGAACCCGAGCGTGCCGGTTTCGTCGAATTGTCCGAGCTGCGGCTGAACCGCCGTGGCGTAGTCGTCGAGCGAAAGCGTCATCGCGTCGATCGAGCCGGCGACGATTCCGCCCGACGCATAGGCATTGACGTAAGTCGAGCCCTGCAGGTCGAAATGACTGCCGTCGATGACGGTTATCTTCCAGTTGCCGTTGGCCTCGGTGGTGCCGCCGACATCGTCGATGGCATAGATGTTTCCCGTGCTGAGCGTGGCGGTCGAGGCGACGGCGATCCGGATCAGGCCGGCGCCGTTGTTTGCCGCTCCGGTGATCGCCATTTCCCCGGGCGCGATCAGGTCGAGGCTTTCCAGCGTCAGCCCGGTCTGCGAAACCCCGAGCAGGAATTGCCCCGACATCGATACCGGGAACCAGCGATCCAGCTGGTAGTCATAGCCGAGAATCGAATCGTACAGCCCGGCCGCGCCCGACACCGATTTGTAGGCCCAGTAGACCCGCGACGATCTGGGATCCGCGGCTCCGATGAACAATTGCAGGTTGCCCTTGTCGAGATCGGCCAGGAAGCTGCGGTCGACGCGCTCGCGGCCGATCTGGGTCGGCAACCCGCCAGGCGGGATCATGTGAAAACCCTGCCCGGCATGGAAGAAGATGTTTTCGCCGGCCCGGATGATCGAATAGGGCGCGAACAGTCCCTTGTCCTGCGAAATCCGGTCGATCTGGAAGATCACCGGCGAGCCGACCACATAGGCCATCGACCGGATCGCCTGGTCCTGGAAGATGATTCCGGACTGCGAGCCGCCGGCCACGCCCCGCACCAGGCCGCCGTCGGGAAAATCCTGATAGTCGGAAGAGTTCACCCCGCTGGTCCAGCTCGTCGCCGCATTGAAGCTGTTCAGCCCCGACCATTGGATCCGGTAGGGCGTCGACAGCAATCCCGACAGCACCAGAAAGCCGCCGACCACCGTGATGTAGGCCGCCTGCGGCGGAGCGCCCTGCGCATTGACGAAGCTGGTCGCCGACGACAGGTCGAACACCTGAAGCACGACATTGGCTTGCGTTGCGAACACGAAATCGCCGGTTTGCGCGAACTGCCATTGCGCCGTCGAACTCAGCACGCTGTAGGAACCGCCCGCCAGCGAAACGTCGGTCCAGCTGAAATTGGTGTTGTCGAGCTGGTAGAGTTTTGACGCGGTGCCGGCGAAGGTGACGACGGTACCATCCGATTTCAGCGCGTAGAACGCACCGCGGCATGGCGCAGGCAGCGCCGCGGTGTAGGCCGCAAAGCCGGGAAACGGCCCATAGCCGTCGCCGCGGGGAATCACGTTCAACACGTTCCTGGTGGCGGTGCCTTCATAGTCCGACACGTCCGGAGCATAGGGGCCAGCGGCGAGCAGAGGCATCAGGTCGGCACCGTCGGTTCAGGCGTCCAGGTCGTGGCGGGCACGTTCGCCGGAGTCCAGGGATCCCCGGCCGCCGATTGGGCGCTCCACGAACCAGCGGCCGGATTATCCGGCGTCCACAGGGGCGATGGCGCGTTGGCAGCGCTCCACGATTCCGCGAGCGGGCTTGCCGGCAGCCAGTTGACGAAATCCCGCGCCAGATGGGCGGCGTTTCCGGCAACGGCATATCCGCCGGCCGCCGCGCCGAGCGCAAAGATGGCACCCGCTGCATTGCCGGCCTCGGCGAACGCGCCGCCCGCCGCCGCCAGCCTTGCCGCAAAGGCGGCCGTCTCTCCGGTAACGAGATAACCGGCGGCAGCGGGCGACCACAAAACCGCGAACGCCGCAGCGCGGCCGGCTTCTGCAAACGCTCCGGCCGCCGGATTGAATGTCGCCTTGAACGACGCGGCGCTGCCGGTTTCGCCAAAACCGCCACCCGCCGCCGCCAGGTTGAAGCCGAACGCCGCGGCACTGCCGGTTTCGGCGTAGCTTGCTGCGGCCCCGGCAATATCGAGCCCGAACAGCGCCGCCTCGCCGGATTCCGCGAATGCGCCCCCGGCCGATGCAAGGCTGACAAACAGCGCCGACGCTCCGCCGGTCAGCGCGAATGAACCGGCCGAAGCCGTCAGCGTGTAGGACGATGCGGCGGCAGCCGCGATCGCCGCATAGGGATCGCCCGCATAGGCGGCAAGACCATAGAACATCGGCCCGTCCTAGCCGGCCGGCGTGGGCGGCGGCGCGGGCCGTTGCGGCAACGGCTTGCGCGCTTCGGCCGTCCACGCCTCGATCAGCGGCTGAAACGGCGAGATGTCGCCGATGCCCCGGTTCGGCTGCCGCTGCCCGGTGCGCGGATCGGCGCTGTATTCGATCTCGCCTGATGTGTCGTACCACTGCACCGCGTGGATGCCTTGCGCGACCAGCGCCGAGCAATCGACCGTGCAGGGGATGCCTTGCACCAGCACCACATTGTCATCGACGATGATCGTGACGCGCATCGAGCAACCTCCCTGCACTTTCGGCGGCAAGCCCGACCGCCTCGACAATGCCAGTGACCATCTCGTTGCGAAGCGTCTCCACCGCGGCTGCCGCCTGCCGCGTCTGCTGGGCGCCCTCGATCAGCAGCATCGGCAGCAATGCCATCGCGCAGCGCCACTCGTCGAGCGTTGCTTCGGACTGCGGATCTTTGCCGATCACCCGCGACCACCACGGGCAGCTGTGGCAGACCTTCGAGGTATCCTGCCGGTGCAGCGGACAGATCGCCCCTTTGCCGGCGTGCGGAATGTGCGCCATCAGTTCTTGCTCGCCAGAATGAGGTCGATGTAGAGGATCGAGAACGAGATGGTGTGGTTGTGCGAACTGCCGGAGCCGGCGGAGTCGGTGGCCGGTGCCGCGTAGACCCCCTGCCCCGCCAGCAGCAGCGGGTTTGCCGAGCCGCCGCTGGACGGCCCGGAGCCTGCGCTCTCGTAGGCGGACATGGTATGCGTATGCGCGGCCAGCTGCGCGCTGGAAAGCGTCGAACTGCCCACCACGGTCTGCGCGTTCACGCTCGAGAAGGCGTTCGATCCGCCGCCGCCGCCGACACCCCCGGCGCCGCTGACCACGCGCAGCAGCTTGTCGTTCTGCGTCGTGATCTTGGTCCAGCCGAGCGGCGCCGACGCCTGCCAGAACAGCATGGCGGTGCCGGGCGGGAAGCCGCCGCCGCCCTTGGCCCGCGATCCCGGGGTGATGAACATCAGAAGTCGCCGTGATCCGAAAGCGCGCTGATCGTCTTGCCCGCGGTGACGGCTGCCAATGTGTTGACCGCCAGCGTGTCGCCGCTCGCCATGAACAGATAGGCCTGGCCGTCCTGATCGCAGGCAAGCCCCGCGATCGCCGAGAGCAGGTTGACCGGCGGCGTTCCGGCCGAGTTGCCGGAGCCCGCCGGAACGGCTGCAGTCGCCAGCAAATAGGTGGTGCCGCTGCGAACCAGCGATACCGCAAGGCTCTGCGCCGCCGTGTCGGTCGACGACGCGTAGAGCGCGACGACCTTGCTGCCGTTTGCGCCGGCGGTGATCAGCGTCACCTGCGCGGTGCCGGTGGCGTTGAGGATCTGCGCGGCGCCCTTTTGCGGCTGGTGGACCAGTGTCGGGAATACGTTCGGGGTGAAGCTCACTCAGATGCCTCCGTAGAGCCGATGCACCGTATGCGCGAAAAATGCCGCGCCCTGCGCCGTCAGCGTGATGATGATGGTGGCGGCCCCGGACAGGTTGATCGGGCTTCCCGAGCTCGAGGAATCGAACACGTTGCGCGTGATCGTGGTGCCGGAACCGCCGACCACGCCCCAGCCATCCTCGAAATTCGATCCGTCGGTGATCGCGTATTCGACGACATCGCCGTTGGTGAACACGCTTGCCAGGGTCTGGAAGCCGCCCGCGAGCGCGGTGGTCACGGTCAAGGGCGACCCCGTCCCGGTGCTCGAGACGTTGACGTTGACCCGGTTGCCGGCCTTGCCTGCCATTTACGTGATCGTCAGGATCGGCGACGGCAGGCTGACGGTAAAGGTGTTGCCGTTGGTCAGCGTGATCGCACCGCCGTAGTCCCACCAGCCGATCAAAGGCTGCGTGGCGGACGTGAAATTGTAAAGCACCGCATATTCGAACGGACCGATCGAGCCGCCCGAGGCGGTCCAGGCCGGATTGGTGGCGCCGGCAAACGAGAACGTGCCGGAGGTCTGCGAACCGGCGATGGTCCCGATCGTGGTGCCGCCGGCGGTATAGCCGTTGGCGGTCGAGAGATCCGCCGGCGTGTTGTAGACCGTGTTGGAGGCGACCGGCGCGGTGTTGGTCAGATAGACCTTGTAGACCTGCGATGTGCCGGTCTGCATGTCGTGCATCGCGTGGGCGACGTTGCCGACGAAGCAGTTGAATTTCTGGAAAGTGGCGATGGCAGCCTCCTGTCAGGGCGTGACGCCGGACGGACGGACCGTCATCGGCCCGGCATTGAAGGTCGAGGTCAGTCCGAGCCTGTTCAGCCCGTCGAGCGCGGTCTGAAAGCCGGCGCCCCAGGTCTGCAACCGCGCGTCTTCCTTGACGTAGGGCGCCGTTTCCATCAGCGCGCCATAGAGATAAAGGTCCGGCGCCAGCGTCAGCAGCCAGTTGCTCGCATTCGCCGACAGCGCCGGAATGTTCTGGCGATAGATCATCTCGACGGTGTAGTCCTGGTCAGGGGTCGGACACAGTTCGATCTCGTTGCCGAAGATGGTGAAGAACAGCGGCTGGTTGACGACGTCGCCGGTGGCGTAGCGAAACTCGTCGAGCTGGGTGCCGGACTTGAAGTCGAGATGCGGCTTGCCCTGCACGCTCGACAGCCTCACCCGGCGCATCGACTGGAAATCCGCCGGCAGTGCGATGAATTCAGGCTCGGCCTGCGTGATGTCGATCAGCGCGGTGGACCGCTGTTCCATCTGCCGCACGAACAGGTCGCGGTTGAACTTGGCTTCCGCGAGCTGGATGAAGGTCGGAATCCGCGCGATCAGCGTGGTGTCCTGGTCGCGCGCCAGATATTCGGTCACCGCGCCCTGCAGGTCGCTGTAGGTCTGGATCACGACAGCCCCGCCGACCAGCCGGCCTGCAGCGCGGGCCGGTCGGTGCGCAGATAGAACCATTCGGGGTCGTCCAGCTTGCGCTGCACGATTTCGTCAAACTCCGGCGTAAACATCCGCAAGCCCGTCCTTCCCCGCGCCATTTCTTCCTCGAACCATTTGACCAGGATGACGTTCGGAATCCGCGCGACGTGCCGGCCCCAGTCCGAGCGCTGCTCCTGGCTGCGCGCGAGCTTGTTCCAGTCGAGGATCGGCTCGACGTCCTGGCAATGCGCGACGGTCAGGTCTTCACCGTTGCTGTCGAGATGGATCCGGACCTGCATCAGTAGGCGTCCAGTTCCTCGAGAACGACGGTGAACGTCTCGGCGCTGGCCGGCGAATAGGCGCCGAGCGCCATCAGCAGGCCGTAGAGAATCTTGCCCTGGTACATCTTGACGAACGCCTCGGCGCCGGCGGGGTCCGCCCCGGTGCCCGCCGCTCCATCGGAGAAGGCGTACATGGTGGAAATATCCATGTTGCCGAGCCAATGGCCCGACAGCGTCGACAGCCAGGTGCCGCCGTCGCCATTGCTCACGGTCGGCGGCGCCTCGTAGAGATGCAGCCGGAAGGTCGCGTTGGTGACCCCGGTGCCGCTCTTGAACAGCCGGTAGCGCATCATGCGGAACTGGCCGGGCCCGAACGAATTGCCGAGTGCGAAGGACATCGGGACGACGGATGCCGCGGTGGTCGAATTGGCGACCAGCGCCCCCGCCGCATAGGCGGTGGTGTTCGCCGGCCGGGTGAACGATGCCGAGATGTTGTTGACCTGCATCTCAGGATGCCTTGATCGCAATCGAGAAGTGCATCGGGATCGACGCGCCGGAGGCGCCGGACGGTGTCAGCACCAGGATGTCGTCCTGGTTGACCGCGGCGACCGCGGCGCTGTTCGGCAGGCCGAATTGATATTGTCCGGCAGCCGAGCCCGATTGCGTGATGGCGAAGGTTCCGACCGTGGTGCCCTGGGTGGCGTTGGTCAGTGTCACCGTGCCGTTGGCCGCGGTGATCGCGCCGCCCAGGATCCCGGTGAATTTCTGGATGGCGCCGCGGAACGGCGCACGGATGTAGGCGGCAACGGGCGAAGCACCGCAGGAAGGCGTGTAGGCGGTGAGATCTTCGACGTTGAGAAGATGGGGAGTGGGATAGGCCATGTCGCGCTAACCTTTTTTTGGGAAGAGGGCGCCCGAAGGACGCCCTGCGATGGTGGGGAATCGACGGTTCAGAGATCCGCGCTGGCCGTGATCAGTCCGGAACCGCCGCCGCCCTGCAGCAGCGTGGCCTGGCCCGCGGTGCCGGCGGAGTTGCCGTTGATCGATATCGCGTTCGGCGTATGCGTGGTGCCGGCGCTGATGGTGGTCGATGTCGCGGTGCCGGCCTGGTTGGTCTTGAAGGTACCGGCCGTCACCGTGACCGTCGGGGCGATCCGGAACTGCACCGGCGTTGCCAGATAGAAGACCTGGATGGCGCTGGTGGTGTTCATGCCCGAACCGACGATAACCCCCGATCCGGGCTCGTTGATCACCCAGCAGTAGCGCTGGCAGATTTCGAGTTCGACCTGGACGTCGCGATGCTCGAACAGGCTGGCGACCGATCCCGCTTCCAGCTGCACGCCCGCGAAGATGACATTGTCCGCCGAGCCGGCGGTGCCGACCGGCGCGTAGGAAAACTGGACGCCGAGCTGCGTACAGCCTGCCGGCACCGTGCCGGTGAAGGAATAGCGGGTCGGCGTGGCCGTCAGCGCCTGCGTCGCGTTGATGACGTTGGCCTGGCTGGTCCAGGATCCCGCGATCATGCTGGCCGCGGACTGGTTGGTGCCGGTGCCAGAGACCAGCTGCACGGTGAGGGCCGAAGCGGAGAAGTTGGCGCCCGCCGCGGCCCAGAACGAAAGCGTCACCGGCTGGCCCTGCATCCGGATCGAGTCGCCGCTTTCCAGCACCTGGCCGAGATTGATCTGGGCGGTGTTCGCATTGGCCGAAGCGCGGCCGAACACGAGCGACTGGCTGAAGCCCGCGACCGCGGTGTTCGCCGTCTGCGAAACCGAGATCGACGACGACGCGCCGCCGACCGCAAACCAGCGATCGGCGGTATAGGTCGGCGTCGACGCAATGCCGGTAAACGACGTGCCGCGCTGCCAGGGATTGGTGGTGAAGTCGCCGCCATCGATCAGGTTGCGGAAATTCGCCAGCGGCTGGACGGCGGCAGCGGCGTAGGCGGCGATCTGGGCCGCGGTCGTCTTGTGGTAACGGTTGGTCACCCCGGCGTCGTAAACGCCGAATTCGGAAGTCGCGGTGACGGCCGCGATCAGGGTTTCGTTGTCGATGGTGTATTCGGTCATTCCTGCCTCCAAGGAAAAAGGGGCGGCCCGAATGCCGCCCCCGGTTTGAGAACGATCCTGAAGGCTCAGGACGTGGTGTTGTCGTAGACCGCGCCGGAAGACATCTCGTTGCGCGCGACCAGGGTGTATTCGGAGAGGATCTCGCGCTTGATCGAGTCCCCGGTCGGCGCGATCGGGATCGACACGAACTTGCGGCCGTTGAGATAGGCCACCGCCCATTTGTCGATTTCCAGCGCGAACACGTCGCGCGAACGCTGGAAGCGGTTGGCGACCACCTTCAGCTTGCCGAAATCGGACTCGTAGGCGTCGACCGAGGCCACGATCTTCTTGGATTTGGTGTCCTCGATCGGCGTGGCGCGGCCGGTGAAGGTCGAGAAGATCTGCTTGTTGAAGGCCCCGGTCATGATCAGGTCGGGCTTGCCGCCATTGGTCCAGGCCGAGGACAGCACCGTCTTGAGACTGGCTTCGGTGAACGGCGCCTGGCTGCCGTCGGTGCGGGTATAGGCGCCGGTCGCAGCCGATGGCCCCGCCCCGCCCGACCCCATCACGGTGTTGGTGTAGAGCCAGGACAGGATCGAACCGAGATTGCGGGCGGTCGAGTCGTTGCCGGTGTTCTTGGCCTGGTTGGTGCCGACCAATGTGGTTTCCATGTCGCGCTTGAGTTCGAGGCCTTTCAGCATTTCCTGATAGGCCATTTCATTGTCGCGGCCGGCGTGCTCCACCGCCATCTGGGTGCCGGTGACCGCCGGGAATTTGGCGCTGATCTGCGCGATATTGCCGAGCCGGACCGTAGGCACGGCGGCGACCGCCGCGAAATCGGTGCCTTCGAGCTGGGCGTTCGACCCGGATGCGGCCGCGAGCGCCTGGGTCTGCCATTCGTGGTTCACGGCCGTTGCCTTTTCGGTTTCGGCGCCGGACAGGAACGGGGTGTCGGTGGGCGAGATCCGGTAGATCATGTCCGAGAGGTCTTCGCGATTGCCGATCGCCTCATAGGTGGCAAAGGTGTTGGTTGGCATGGCCATGTCGGTTGGTCCTTATGATGCCCGGTTGCGGGAGCGGAGCTGCGCCGCGCGCAGTTCCTGGGCGGCCCGCAGCGAGCCGGTTGCGTTGAGGTTCTGGGTGAGGGCCTGGATGCGTTCGGAATTGGCCTGGCCTTGCGGCCTGGCCGTTCCCGGCCGCTGCACCGGCGGAACGGGCTTGGCGACGACAGCTGCCCTGGCGTTCCGGATCTCGGACAGTTTCAGGTCGGAATAGACCAGCTGCTGGAAACGGTGATCGAACACCGAGATCTTCTCCTCGCCGTTCGCCAGCCTGGTCAGTTCGTCCGGCCTGAAGCCGAGTTCGGTCAGCCGGTCGGCGGCGCGCTTCATCAGCGCGGCGCCCTTGTCCTTGTCTGCAAGCTCCGGGATCAGTTCGGCCGCCAGCGCGTCTTCCCGCTGGCGATACTGCTGCCATTCGGTTTGCCGCTGCCGGTTCTGCTGTCCGCTGGCCCGTTCGAGCTCGGCATTGGCAGCCTGCAGCTTGGTCTGGTGCGCCTGCCATTGCAGATAGCGGAACGGGTCCTCGTTCGCCAGTTTGGTGACATCGTCGACGGTTCTGATGTCGGCGAATGCCGATTGCTGGGCGTCGCGGAGAGCCTGCATCAAGGCCGGCAGCTGCGCCTCGTAGCGTTGCCGTGCCTGTTCCGCCTGCGCCCGCTCGGCCAGGGCGGCCTTGCGGAATTCGGCGGCCTCGTTCTGGACCCGGCGAACCTCGGCGCTGGCCGTCCTGTCCTGCTCCAGCAAGATGTCTTGCGTGGCAGGGTCGAGGCGGTTCCAGATCTCGGTTCGATCCCTGGTCCAAGACCTCGGAAGCTCGCGTGGCGGCTCGGCGGCCGGGACGTCTTCCTGCGTCTCGCCGGTGGCCTCTTCGCGAGGGGCGGCGTCGTCCTGATCGGACAATTCGGGGTCTGCGGGCGCCTCGGGGGCGCTCTCGGCAGATGGTGCCGGCGGCCGGTTGCGCCCCGCGGTGAGCGCGCGGGCGGCCTGTGAAATCGAAAGATCGTCGCCGGTATTTTGGGGAGCGGCGATCGCGACAACAGGCGCGCTTTCGCCGCCAGCGGGAGCGCTGGTTTCGTCGGTCATGAAGTTTCCTTGGTTGGAGGGTTTTGCGAGCGTCTCGACACTTGCTGAGGGGCCCATGAGCGCCGGGCCCCGCTCTTATAGAATCCCAAACCGCCTCTTGCGTTCGGCGGTCTCGGCGAGCTGCTTCAACTCGGCCTGCGCCAGTTTTCCGTTGTTGACGATCGCGGCCAGGTGGTCGCGGACCTTGCCGACGATGTTGATGGCCAAAAACAGTTTTTCGCGGGCCGCGACGTCGTCGATCAAGGTCGCGCGCCAGGCTGAGGTATAGGCCTCCTCCAGTCCCTTGAATGCGCCGGCCAGAAGCTCGTTATCGAGCAGGCTTTGCGCGCGCAGCGCCCTTGCGGCGTCCTGGCGCAGTTGCGATTCGTCACTCATCTGTCTGCACCGGCTGCGGCTTGATCCGGCCAAGTTTGGCATCATGCGCCTGCGCGGTGGCGACGATATCCAGCACCCCCTTGGCCGTGTCCTGCGCATGCGCCTCTTGCGCGTGCTGGGCCTTCTGTTGCTGCAGCGCCGCCGTGCGCGCATCGGCCCGCTCCTGCAGCGCCGCCTCGATCAGCAGCATGCGCTGGTCGAGCTGGGCCTTGAAGGCGGTAAGCTGCGCGTCACTCTGCGCCTTGAGCTGCGCCAGCTGCGCGTCCGATTGCGCGCCTTGCGCATCGGCCCGGGCTCTGGCCTGCACCGCCAGAAGTTTCGGATCCGGCGGCGGCGGCGCCGGCGGGTGCAGCAATTGCCCGGTCCGCGGGTCTTTTGCGGAGGGGTCGTTGAAGAAGCGGTCGGGATTTTTGTGCCCCATGATCCGGGTCAGCTCGGCCGCGGTATTGTAGAGCTGCATGTCGCCGACCAGGTTTTGCTTGCCGCCCTGGATCAGCTCCTTCTGCACGTTGGCGATCGCCATGGTCTGGGCGAACTGCTGCGACTTGCCTCCGGTCCCCAGGCCGACATTGATGGTCATGTGATCCCGGGTTTTCCAGTCCCTCGGATCGACATCGACCCATCGGTTGCGCAGCCGCACGGTTTCGCTTTGCTGGCCGTGCTTGCGGATCGTGCCATGCAGCAGCGCGAAGATGTCCCGCACGCCTTCCGCCATGATGCGGGCGATCAGCTTCATCCGCATCTGGGAGGCGGAAAACACCTGCGCCACCGCGGTGGCGGACTGGTTCTGCAGCGCGTTGGCGTCGATGCCCTGGGTCTGCCGGCCGACCCCGGTGCGGGCCTCGAGCTCGGCGTCGAGATACTGCAGCATCGGAAACACCGAGGCGGTGATGTCGGGCACCGTCTGCCAGTTCAGCCCGCCCGGCGTCTTGGTGCGGACCACGCCGCCGGGGCGCGATACCAGCAGATCGTCCAGCGTGTTCGGGCCGGCGTTCTGTTCGGAAACCTCGACCCGGGGATTGTTGTGCAGATAGAGATTGTCCAGCGCGCCGCGCTTCAGCGCGGTCTTTTCACGCTGCACCGGCATGACAAGTTCGGCGATCGAGCGGCCGAAGAAGCGATGCGGCTGCGGCACCGGACAGGTCGCGGCAAACGGAATGGCGTCGAACGGCACGATCTGTTCCCGGCCGTCCTTCCGCAGGATGTCGCCCTGCGTTCCCGCGGTGACCACCTGATAGAGGCTGGCGCGGCCGTTGCCCTCGTAATCCAGCCGGATGTAGTGCTCGGTCAGCTTGACCAGGCGCGAGGCCGGATTGCTGGTCGCGGTGACCGTGTTGTAGTGCTCGCCGACGGTATCGCGCGACAGCGTCTCGATTTCGGTATTGCCGGTATAGTCCTCCAGCGCGTTGACCTGGTCCTCGTCATAGCCCTCGGCAATCAGCTGGCTCACTGTCTTGGTCACGATTTCGTGGAAGCAGTAGTTGCAGTCGCGGATCGAACGGGCGCCGCGCTCGATGCCGAACTCCTCCGGCGGCACGCCCATGACCCTGGCCTGGGCGCGTTTTTTGGTGGTGACGATGGTGACGTCGTGGGTGACGGGAACCGGCGGCGCCGGCGTGGCGACCTGTGGCATCACCGCGGCCTGCGCCGGACCTTGCGGCAGCATCGCGCCAAGGGCGCTGGCAGCCTGCAGCGGCATGAGAGGGGCGTTCAACTCGTGGCCTCGCTCGGCTGTTTAGCGTCGTCATCGGGCCCGTTGTGAATGCTATGCGCGACGATCTGCATTTTGCCGTCCGACTCCGCCACCGCCTGGGCCAGAAGCGCAAACTGGTCGTCGGTCAGGTCGTAATAGGTTTCGCGCTGCTCCTCCTCGCGCTCTTCCCACCAGACCTTGACGATCCCGACCTTCGACAGCAGCGCGTCCTTGATGAAATCGTAGAGCACCATGAAGCCGGGATTCTGCTGCATGAAGACGTGATTGACGTAATCGGTTTCCCGGGCGGCGGCGGCTTCGTCGTCGGGACCGACCGGCTCGAACCTCACCACCTCGTCGGAGCCGGCAAAGATGTCCATCAGGCCCGGCATCAGGCCCTCGATGGTGTCGGCGACATCGGTCGAGACCGCCCTCGAGCGGCCGTCCTGCACCGGCATGTCGTGCCACATGTGGCCGAGGTAATAATCCATCGCCTCGGCGCGGGATTGCGACAGCTGCGCCGCGACCAGGGCCGCCAGCGCATCGTTCTTTTCCGAGGCCAGGATATCCCTGAGCTCGATCATCGACAGCTTGGGCATCGGGATGCAGCCATGATCGCGGACAGCGATCTCAGGGGTTGAGGTTCGAGGTTTTTTGAACCGCCGCGCCGGGCTGGCGCAGATGGCGGCAGCTACGCCGACCCGCCGGCCGATCTCCGCGACGCTTGTTGCGCCGGCGGCATCAGACGCCGCCAACGCAGCTCGCCGCGGAATTGAAAAAGCCCGCTGCCGGTTTCCCGGCGCGGGCTCAGAGACGTTGCGACAATGGATATATGCAACTGATTTGCCCGACGTGTCAAATGTTTTTTGAGTGGCCGACGAAAATGTTGCGGCGAACTAAATTCGGACTGACGCGATCACGCCGCAACTCGTGCCTCCTTGCCCTCCGCCAGCGCTGCCGTCGATCGATGTGGCCTCAATGCCGGCTCATCGCGTGTTCAAAAAACCCGACATCCAAAACACCGCATATTTCATTCTCGACAAATTCATTCCTGCTTCGCGCCCGGCCTCTCTAATCGGTACACGCCCAAGCCCGGTCGTAATATTGAGAGCTGCAATTTCTCCGATGTGATCCGGCACTGATATGCGTAGGCACTCCACTCAACCTGCGTCGCCTGGATCGCCGGCATCGAACGCGCAGGCGACGGTGTAATCGCCTGGGGATGCCGGGGCGCCTGGTAGAAGGAGCCGCAAGCAGGACGCACATCGGGCGAATTGCAAGCACGACACGCGCCTCAAAGTCGCGCCGCGTTACCCCGGGAAAGTGCTCGCGATGCGATCTGGTGCGCTCTATTTCGCGTTCTACAATTTCTGCCGCATCCATAAGACGATCAAGGTCTCGCCCGCGATGGCCGCTGGCGTTACCGACAAGCTTTGGAACATGGAAGATATCGTTGCGCTGATCGACGCTCGCGATGAACGGAAAGGCGGCGAGGGCTATTGCCGGCGCTTAGGATTTAGCAGTTTGAGGGGACGATCCCGCTGACGATGAATGATCATTAGCACGATCATTCTCACCGTGCTTTTCCTTATTGACTTTGACGGCATTGAAAATTGAGCCGATACCTACCAGCCCGGTGATTACCGTAAGAACCTTTGCCGCTAACGGAATGAAGTTTTCAATCATTGCTGACTCCTGGGTTCATACATAGGCATAAAATGGAGATATCAAGCAGCCAGAATAGCGCCCTCTACTGAAAGAAAAAAGGAACTCAAAAGCGCCATGGCCAAAACGTAGTATGTTACCGTAGTTGCGTCGCGATCAAGATGGGCCGTAAATAGTGCATAGAATAGCGACCCAGTGATTAACGCGATAACTGCGAAAAGAATCAAAATCCGTGTCCAACCTGTGATTTTTCGAGCATTTTTATGCCCCAGCGGGACAACAGAGAGCACCGCCAACCCTGAAATCACCACTGCTAATATGCATACTTCTTGAGAAGAACTCTCGACAATCGGAGTACAGTTGAGTTGCGGCGGCATATATGCTTGCACTACCGCCTTTGTGCAGGTTGCGGTCATTGGCAGGCTGGAATAACGGTGGACCAACTCATAGACGAATAATGGAATAAGTCCGATGGCGGCCTCACCGAGCCACTGACCAATTCCCAAAAAAGCTGCCAGCCAACGCGATATACCCGGTGGTTCCGGCGTCGTTAGTGACATAATTCAGCCCGCCCCCACTTCCTGGCGCGAGCTTTACCACAGCACAACCCTTGTAAGAAAACAATTCTTCGCGGCTCCTGAGCATAAAAGTTGAGATTTCAAACTAAGACACTACCCCGCATTCGCTGCCGGAATCACAAAAGAACAAATAATGAACAATAACCGGTCCTGCTCCACCGCGGCGATGAAATCGTGGATTCCGCGTCGTGGCCGGTGACAGGCCCCCTGTTCCGAGATCTCCGACGCCGGCGCCTCCCGCGCTTCGCTGCGCGCGCGACAACGGGGCACGGCCTGGTCGAGGGGCGCCCGGGCGGCCGCGGATGTCGCGCTTGGGTCAAGCACCGCGATGATCGACCGGGCGCCGATGCCGGTCGACCCGACCGGCAGGAATCTTCAAAGCGGGGCGGCATGTCACAAACCCGCCGGCAGAAGGCGTCGCGGTCGTTTGACAGGGACGAATCAACGATGCTTAGGCTACCCGAACGCGATACCCGGTGGCGCAGGACATTGTTCATCCATGGATATGAAGAGCCCTGTTTCGTCGAATGGCGAATACCGGTTTTACCGGGGCCTGGTTGCCACCTGGGTTGCCAACGGAATCCAGGCGGCGAATTTTCTCGGCGATCGATTGCTGAGAAAGGCGCATCATCCATCTTCGGAAATCGATGAACTGTACACGGAATCGATGAACAGCGCGTTTTCCGCGGCGGAATCCTTTCTTGTCACCGGAGCCCCGCACGCCACGGCATATTATCCGCGGGACTTCGCCTGGTTCTATCCCGACGTTCTCGATCCCGACACCATCATGGATTCCGAGGACGCCATTCGCAGGGTTCGTCTGCTCGAAAGAAGTGTCCGGCTCATGCTGGAGGCCGTTCGCGCCGGCGTCGTCACGACCACCCTCATCCCGGCGGGACGCCACCGGTATATTGGCGTCAACTACTTTTCGCCGCCCTCGGATACGCTGCTGGGCACCCTTGCAGGTCTGCAGCAGGTCATCGGCGCCGATCAAGCAGCGGCAGCCTCGTATCTGGGATTGTCACAAGGCGCCCATGCCGGCCGGCTGTTGCTGATCGAGTATCGCGAGGATCTGAGAAACGCCGTCATGCAACTCGCAGGATCGCTGGAGCCGTTCGACGATGACGGAACCGGCTATCTGCTTTGTGACGCGGCCGCGCCTCGCTCCGCGGCGACGGATACCCGCGCCGAACGCCGGCGTTTCGTCACCAATGCCTGCGTCTACGCGACCTTTTCGCGCGCCCTGCAGCTCAGGATCATCGGCATCGGCGAGCTGGAGCAACTGCTCGGGCGCGAACTGCCGGAATACAAGTCGCAACTTCTCCGGCTGTTCGGCAAGCACGGCTATATCAGTCATTCGCTGGACTGCGCCAACCAACCGCCGGCGTCTTCCATCGCCCTGGACTTCGTCAATGTACAGGGCGGGTTTTGGGATTTGAAAAACGAGGGCGAACGCAGGCTGTTCGCGGCCACGACGGATCTGATCCTCGCGGAGCCGCGGTTTCGCGTGCCGAACACTTTTCACTTCCTGGTTTCCGCGAACAATCCGCGCCGAAAGATGATCCACAAGATCGCCTCCCCTTCCTACCAGGGACGCTCTTCCTGGCCGACGTTCAATGTCGAATTCGCGGACCGCATGCTGGACCACGACGAATTTTCAGGAACCGAAACCTACCGATCCTGCGCGCGAAACATCCTGGGCGACATTCGCGCCGCAACCGAATTGCATGGCGGATATCAGGAGCTTCTGACGGACAAGGGCCTCAAATATTGTACCTGGGCCTATCGGGGAGCTGTCGCGCACTCCTGGTTTCCCCGCTTCCTGACCGTCTGGAAAAGGGCATTCGGGACGCCGCTGCTGGATTGGAAGTAGCAGCGCATCGATGCGGTCGGCGATCTGCCGGCTCGCCCAGGCAGGCGCGAGGTGTGCATGCCCCAGCAAAAAGCCCGGCACATTGGCCGGGCCGTCCGTCCTGTCGGACGTTTGCGGATCAGTACCTGGCGACGATCGGGCCGCCAAACCTGTAGTTGACACGGACGGTCCCGATGTCGACGTCCTGACTGATGTTGTGGAAATACGTGTTCGCCGGCAAGGGCGGAAACGAATTCTGGGTCACGCCGTTGGTGCCCATGAAGAGGTGGTCATACTCCAGCGCCACCGACCAATTCGGCGCAAAGCCGAACTCTATCCCGGCGCCCGCGGCGCCGCCCCAGCGGGTCTCCGACCCCGCGGCGATCGTTTGGCCGACGATGGAGCCCGCAAGCAGCCCGGCCCCCAGAGGGGTGAGTGTCCAGGAATACTTGTCATGCACGACGGCCGCGCCGCCCTTGGCATAGATCAGCACGTTGTTGAAGGCATATCCGATCTGGCCGGTAAACAGGCCGAACGCGTCCATCTTCGTGACGTCGTTGAGCGCACCGGGAGGACCGCCCGCGGCGGTGATCAGGTTGCTGCCGCTGAAATCAGCCCAGTTGCCCTGCGCCTCCAGACCAAAGACCCAGTTGGTAACCTGCCAGCGATAGCCAAGCTGGCCACCGACCGTTCCACCGGTCGCGTCATGGCAGCCTTCCGCCTGGGGCGGGTTCAGCGGTCCAAAAAGGCTTGTTGCGGTGATGGTCCAGCACTCGTGAGAAGAACCGCCGCCGCCGTTGAGGCCGACGTAGAACCCGCTCCAATTGTAGATCGCGACCGGTGGCGGCGCCTTGTAGACCGGGGCCTTTGCGGCCATGTCAGCCGCCATCGCGGTTCCGGAGAACGCCGCTGCCGAGGTCACGGCAACCACCCATTTTTTCATGATCAAATTCTCTCAAGCCTGACCGCACGGACCGAGTCGCTAAAATTGCTGCCACAACCTACGCGAAAAGCCGGCAACCGGCTGTCACCTGTCGGCCACATCCGGGGCTAAACGGCGCTCATGTCGGCCCGGGTCGATCGCGTCGCGGTTGCCAGCTCGGCGGCACGCCCGGTGGGGACGGTCGTCCCGGAAGCCATTTCGGGGTTTGCCGGATCAGGTGCCGGTCACGACGTGATCCGAGCGCCCAAACCGCAGCCTCCAACCATGCGGTGTGAAGTCCGGTGACCATTCCCGCTCACGACCACCCCCGATCGCGGTAGCGGATCGGCCGGTCGAAGTTCGCCGCGCGCCCCGGCTCCTCGTAGCAGATCGCCATCAGGCCGAGCGCGTCGGCGGCGTGGCTCGACCAGTCGTGTTCGGGTCCGAGCCCGACATTGCGCAGCTCGTGCTTTTTCTCGTGATAGAAGCCGATGGCGTCGCGGCCGGCCTCGGTGGTGGTTTCGTTCCACCACATTTTTACGCCGAGCCGGCGCACCGCCTCGATCCGCATCGCCGCCGCTCCCCTGCCCTGGTTTTTGACCGGCGGTTCGACCCTGAAGCCGGCTTCCCGCAGATGTTCCTCGTAGCGCTTGCCGGTGACCTGGTTCTCGTTGATGCCGTCATGGGGCAGATAGAGGATCGCGTCCTGGTAGCCTCTCGAGCGCAGCCAGTTGACGTGGAAAGCCAGCACCTGCCCCACCGCCTCGTAATAATCCAGCATCCTTATCTCCTGGCCGACCCACTGCACGATCCAGATCGTGAAGGCATCGGCGCGGGCGCCGGATCCGCCGATGTCGATGAAGGCGCGCAGCGGCAGCAGCGGATCGGCCGGAACCCGCCCGATCCTGCCCTGCAGGCGCGCGGCGGCGAGCAGCTCGGCGAAATAGGCGCCCTCGAATGCCTTGGCGTAATCGCCCTCCCAGATGTGGTCGTAGCGCTCCGGATAGAGCGACAGGTCGAGCCTGCGTTCGTCGTCGAGCACGGCGGGAAACCACGGATTGTCGCGCCAGTTCGCGTTGACCACGATCGAGCCGGACGGCTTCCTGGCGCGCAGGAAGTCGTCGATGGCGTCGGATTTCCGGCGCGGATTCCACGACGCCCACAATTCCGAGCCCTCGGCGCGGATGGTCGGGCGCAGCAGCGCCAGGCTGCGCGCCGACAGCGTCTGGGCTTCCTCGACCCAGGCGATCCGGAATCCCTCCAGCGACTTGATCGATTCGGCGGTGTGGTCCTGCATGCCCTGGAAGATGATCAGGCCGTCGCCGGGGGTTGCGATCCTGTCGCGGTAGATCCGGAACTGCGAACCGACGCCGAGGGCGGCGATCTTGCTCTCGATCAGGCGCTGGCTGGATTGCGCCAGCGTCTTCTGGACTTCGCGGATGCAGACCGCGAGCGTGCCCCTGGCCGCCTGGCTTTCTTCGACCAGAAGCTCGCCGAAAAAATGCGACTTTCCCGATCCGCGACCGCCGAAGGCGCCCTTGTAGCGGGCCGGCCGCAGCAGCGGCTCGAAAATCCTAGCTGTCTGAATTTTCAGGATCGACAATGACGCGCTCGATCTTGTTGATCTGCGCCGGGGCTCCGGCGTCGTCTTCGCCGGGCGGCGGGGTGGGTTTGCCCCAGCCGCGGTCCAGAACGGCATTGGCGGCGGCGGCCCGCGCCGCCGGGGTGGCGTCGGCATCGCGCATGATGTCGACCAGGACCATGAGCGCGGCCACGGTATGGCTCCGCGCCAGGGCGCGGATCTCGGTGATTGTTTTGGACATCTGAATGCTCGGAGGATGCGTCCGGCGCCCGCGGCTTGCGAGGACTGCCGCAGCGGGTGGAGCCCGCGTCACGAACGCGGCCGCCACGAATTGAAGGAGCCGCCATTGAAAAAGCCCGCGGCCGGTTCCCCGGCGCGGGCCTGATCTTCGATGCTGACACTATGCAGCTGATTTGCCCGACGGCGCAAGCGTTTTTTCAGGGTGCACCGCGAAGCCCGCCGTGGCTTGCGATGCCGACGAGGCCGGCCCGGCCAGCGCCGGCGATGAAGCGCGGATCCTTTGGAACTAATTTCTTCAACCGGTTCCGCGCGATTTGGGCTGTCCGGTCCTCCGATCGGGGACAGGCGCCGGGAACAACTGGCCACCACGCGGTTCTGGACTGCGCCTTGTCAGCGCGATCGCTGACAGATCCCTCGAGCGTTGCGCAAAAAACCTTGGCCGCCCGGAACAAGCTTTTTTCGGAAGCATTGTGCAAGAGTTACTTCATCCCAATCGGAGATCAGACATGCGTAAGTTTTTCCTTGTTGCCGCGATGAGCCTGCTCGCGGGTTCGGCGTTCGCCCAGACCAGCACCGGGCCGGCCGGCCAGAGCGACACCACCAAACAGCCGGCCATGAGTAATTCGAGCAAGAAAATGAACGACGGCACGGTGAGCAGCACCACCGGCTCCAACATGTCAAAGGACAGCATGAAGAAGGACAACATGAAGAAGGAAAACATGTCCAAGTGATTGCGACCAAGCCGCGCGTCCCTCCAGAGGCGCGGCTTTTGCACCCGCATGGATCGTGGGATGCGTCGCGCGCTCTGCGAATCCCCTGCTCTCGTCGCAGATCGCCGCCCGTCCTCACGAATTTTACGCGGCCCGGCTCGATCCGGAGCCGCGGCCCGCATCAGGCGGCGCGCACCGTATTCATGAACTTGTCGACTTCCAGCCTGAGGCGGTTGCTGTCGCCCGAAAGCGATTGCGCCGCCGAGAGTACCTGCGAGGACGCCGAACCGGTCTCGCTGGCGCCCCGCAGCACATCGGCTATGTTTGAGGAGACTTGCGTGGTGCCCAGCGCGGCCTGCTGAACGTTGCGGGAAATCTCCTGCGTTGCCGCCCCCTGCTGCTCCACCGCGGCTTCGATGGTCGACGAAATCTCCGACAATTTCTCGATGGTGCCACTGATTTCCCTGATGGCGCCGACCGATTCCTGGGTCGCCGCCTGGATCCCGCTGATCTGCTGGCCGATCTCGCCGGTCGCCTTGGCGGTCTGCTCGGCCAGCGCTTTCACCTCGGACGCCACGACCGCAAAGCCACGGCCGGCTTCCCCGGCGCGCGCCGCCTCGATGGTGGCATTCAAGGCGAGCAGGTTGGTCTGACCGGCGATGGTGTTGATCAGTTCGACCACGTCGCCGATGCGGGCGGCCGCCTTGGACAACTCGCCGACGCGGTCGTTGGTCTTGCGCGCCTGATCGACGGCCGCATTGGCCATTCTCGCCGATTCCCGCACCTGGCGGCCGATCTCGTTGACGGACGAGGTCAGTTCCTCGGTCGCCGAAGCCACCGACTGCACGTTGGTGGAGGCCTGCTCGGACGCCGCGGCGACCGTGGTGGCGAGCCCTTCGGAGCGCACCGCCGTCGAGGAGAGCATGGTGGCAGAGGCTTCGAGTTCGGTCGAGGCCGACGAGACGGTTCCGATGATCGCACCGACCGCCCCCTCGAAATCATCCGCCATCCTGACCATTTCCGCCTTGCGCAGCCGTGCGGCATCCTGATCGTGCCTGATCTTGGCTTCGGCCTCGTCATGGGCCTTCTCGGCAGCCTTGACCTTGAATTGCTCGATCGAACGCGCCATGTCGCCGAGCTCGTCGCCGCGGTCGAGCCCCGGCAGTTCGATGCCGAAGTTGCCTTCTCCGAGCCTGGTCACCGACGAGGTCATCGCCACCAGTGCGGTCGAGATCCGGCGCGCGATCAGGAGCGTGACCAGACCAAGCCCGAGGATGACGAACAGGCCGACCAGCGCCACCATCTTCACGCTGTCCCACACCTGGGCTTCGAGGTCGTCGATGTAGACGCCGGTGCCGATGACCCAGCCCCACGGCGCGAAGCCCGTGACAAAGGACAGCTTGGGCTGGGGCGTGTCCTTGCCGGGCTTCGGCCACTGATAGTCGATGAAGCCGCTGCCGTCCCGCTGCACCAGCACCGCAGCGTCATAAAACAACGGCTTGCCGGTGGGATCCTTGATCCCCTTGACGTCCTGGCCGTTCAGTTCCGGCTTGACCGGATGCATGATCATCTGGCTGAGATTGTTGATCCAGAAGTAATCGCCATTGCCGTAACGCATCCTGCCGATACGAGCTCCAGCCCTCGCCTTTGCCGTCGCCTCGTCGGTATGGTCGCGCTTGGCCGCATCGTATTCTTCCTGGGCGACGTCGACCGCGATCTGTCCCAGATGGCCGAGCTCCATCTGGCGCTGGGCCTTGAGAGAACTCGCAAGCGTATCGATCTGCAACGCGGCAAGCCCGATCAGGCCGCAAAAGCTGAGGCCGATGATGCCGTAAATGCGGAGCCCCAGGGAAACGCGCACTTTCATCAAAAACATCCAGGCCGGAAGCAGCCCGAATCGGGCCGTTCGACAATGACCCGCGAAGGCTGAGATAGAATTAACGCGAGCCTGCATTGCACGCCCGTAAAAATACGGAAGGCCGCCGGTTGGCGTGCCTTGGCGTGCCTTGGCGCGCCAGGATGCGTTTCGAACGAGCGCCTCGGGTCAACAACAGCGCCATGCGGCGTGTATCGACAGCGCCGGAATTCATGCCAGCTTCGCAGGATGGCTCGGGGTCAGTGGCCACCGCACCGCGCTGTCGAATCGAATTTCGTCTCGCCCCGCATCGCGCCGCCGGAGCGCCGCGGAACAATGGCCGGCTGATCGGCCGAGGCCTGGACCAGGAACGTCCGGTCCATCGGACGGAACTCGGGATCCCTGATTTTGCTTGAACTAAGTACGGTTTCGGACATTGGCCCTGAAGAGATTCTTAAAAGGGAGGTTTTCGATGCCGTATAGACCGATTGCCCTGGTCGTCGAGGACGACGAGCTTCAACGTGCTTCGGCGGCCATCCTGCTGGAAGGGTCCGAAATGGACGTCTTCCAATGCGAAAGCGGCGAAGCGGCCGAACTGACCCTGGAAAAGGTCGGCGGCGCTCTCTGTTTCCTGTTTACCGACGTCAATCTCGCGGGATCGACGACCGGCGTCGACCTCGCAAACCTCGCCATCGCGCGCTACCCGCAGATGCGGGTCATCGTCACATCCGGACATGAGGCGCCGCCACTTCCGCCCGGCGCCAGGTTCATGAAGAAGCCGTGGGATTCGCTCGAGTTGCTTCGCGAAGCCAACGAGGCCTGCGCTCACTGAAACGGAGCGGGGGGAGCGACTTGTCTGCGACATCTCCAGCGGTGCGCTCGCCATCCTCGGAATCCGGGCTCGTCATGGACGGAGCCACTTTCAGAAAGGGTCGGACATCTCGAATCTGCGCGCGGACAGAAGCCGAGCCGTCGCCGTGGTTGCTGCGGCGACGGCTCGAATCTGCCTGCGCGGGAGACATCCGATACAGCCAACCGGCTTGGCATCGGCTAGCATCTTCCGAGCGGCACGAGGGTGCTGTTGCGGTTTTTGTCAGAGTCCTGGTCACCCTCAGCTGGGCCTCGCTCCACTCCCACGCCTCCGCCGCAGCGCGTCGATCTGCCGCGCTGCGGGTGGCCGTGCGCGTTGAGCGGCGCTCGTCGTCCAACGAGCGGCGGCACCTCGGGGGCAAGGGAAAGCGGCGGCTTTGCGCTGCTGAAGCGGAATGCTAACCTTCACTGCCCACAATCCTGCAGCGCTGGAGTCCGGATCTTGAAGGGATGCTGTTTTCGTCTCGCCTTGACCCTTGTCGCGTGTCTGGCCATGGCGTCCGATGGCTGCGCGGAGACCGCAGCCGAGACCGTGCACAAATGGGGATTGATCGGCTCCTGGTCGCGGGACTGTTCGCTTGCGGGCGACAGGAACAGTGACACATTGCTGGCCTATGAGCTTGTGAGAGAAGGCCGGGTCGTATTCCAGCGCAGTTTCAACGATACGTCCGAGGAAAGCGAAGTCGTCGCCGCCGAGGTCACGCCGGATGGCATGCTGAATTTGCGGGTGCTGTTTCCGGCGCTCAGGCAAATCCGCGAGAGCGGGCTGATGATGCTGCCCGACGGCTCGATGCGCGCGATCTACAACCGCAGCCCGCAGGGCGACTACACCATCAGGGACGGCAAATTCGCCGCGAGCGGCAACCCGACGCCCTCGCTGCATAAATGCGAGTAGCGGTCAGCTTTGCGGCGATGCCGGGAACGGGCGGAAATTCCCCCCGACATATCAAAATGGCCTGGCGCGACCGGCCAGGTCATCGGGCCGGCGGTACCGGGCTACTTTGCATGGGGTTGTTTTCGATATTTTGCCTCCGAGGCACGGTGAAGCTGAAAGCCATCAAAGCCGGCCGCCCGAGGATCCGTCCCTCGCTTCTGAAATATCGGCTTGACTCTTTGCCCAAGTCTGTTCATTGTTTGTTCTTAAATATCCCGCTTGAAGGGCGCTTTGCCGGTGTCACGGGCGGGCCAGGAGCTGCGGTGGACGCCAATGGCGGTCGGGACGAAGGCGCCCCTTGCGGACGGCAGAACGTGTGGTGACGACGGCGGCCACAAGCCGATCGCCGGGCTTGGCTGTTTGAAAAGTGAATCGAGATATCGTGGCTGTCTGCGGAGCAGCGCGCCGGCGCCTGCTCCGCAGAGCCGTCCCGCTACAGTCATCGCGCGGCCGTGGCGCGGCACCGCCCTGTCGTGGCGAGAGGCGCCTCGCGGCGACGCCATCCATTGTCCGCTTGCCGGCCGATGGATCGCTTCAGAAAAGTTCCGGCCCGCGCCGGCCCAGCTTGGCGGCCGCGGTCAGCAGCGTGGCCGCGGCGATCATCAGCGCGACGCCGGCGATGCCGACGGCGGCCTGCACCACGATCCCGGCGGAAAACTCGACCAGGATGACGTAGCCGATGAACGACAGCAAAACCCCGAGGCAATAAATCGCCAGCGAGTTCTCGCCGCAGCGGATCAGCGCCATCATCAGCGGCCGCATCGGGCCGTGCCAGTCCGGCGGCGTCAGCCGCGAGACGACGACGGCGAGCGACAGAAAATGCACCACGCGCAACGGCGAGAGGCTGCTTTTGTCGATCGGGTAGATCAGCTTCGCCAAAGAATCGGGTATGAAGCCTTCGAGCCACTTGAATTGCCAGCTCAGCGCGACGGCCAGAGCGAAGGCGAGATAGAGCACCGCCAGCAGGAACGCGGCGCGCGACTGAACGAAACTCCGCAGCCGGCCGGCCCCGGCACAGGCATAAAAGGCGCCCAGCACGAACAGCAGCTGCCACGCCAGCGGATTGAAGTACCATTGGCCGCTCGGCCACGACGGCAGATCCCAGTCGAACGCCCGCGTCAGCAGATAGAGCAGAAACGACGCGGCAAGCGCCAGCGGGGCGCTGCGGGTCATCAGCCACAGCACGGCCGGAAAGGCCAGATGCAGCAGCACGAAGCTTGGCAGCACGTCGGTGTTGAAAGGGGTATATTGCAGCTGGACGATGTGGACGATCGCCGCCGCCGGATGTGCGAAGAAAACCGCGGTGTTGGTCTGGTCGAGAAACAGGCTGCCGCCGCCGGCCGCCTGAACGGCCGCCAGATAGGCGATCATCAGCAGCAGGAAGGCGGCATAGATTTCCCAGCCGCGCCGCAGCGCGCGGACCACCGTCTCGCGCCAGCCGCGCTCGCGCAATGAACCGCCATAGGCCAGCATGCAGGTATAGCCGGACACGAAGAAGAACACTTCGGTGGTATCGCTGAAACCGTAGCTGCGCAGCGTCAGCCAGCCGAGAGCGGTGTCGGGGATGTGATCGAGGAAGATGAACCACAAGGCCAGCCCGCGGCAGGCGTCGAGCCGCAGGTCGCGCCGATCCCCGTCGACATGAAAGGCTGGAAGGCTCGCCGCCGGCAAGGAATCTGTCACGAGTTCATCAGCCGCATTGATTCCCGGATCTATTTCACGCCGCAGCCATGTTACACGCTGGCAACGGATTGTCTCGGTCCCGGGCGGCACGGGGCTGCGGACAGTCGTGTCGTTCGGGCCACTCGCCTTGAACCTGCGCGAGGCGCCAAATGTCGGGTCACCGCGAAATGCGGCCTTTACCGCTTTCGCGCCGCCGCCACAAGGCGGCGGAGCGCGCTCCCGGCGCCGCCGGCGGATCGCCGCGCTGCCGCGGAAAGGCGCCGCGATCCGTCCCACGGGAGCGCAGGCCATGGCTGCAGACGGACTGATCACCCTTCGCAGCAGCTACGGGCCGCAAGCCACGATCGAGAAGTTCGAGGTCTGGCAGGATGCGTCGGGCGACACGTCGGGCGACACCTGGCTTTCGTACGATGATCCCGGAATGGATCGCCGGACGGCATGGACTGGGCGATGCCGCCGAGGCCCCGATCAAGGCCATGAGCGATGCACTGCGTGCGCGCGCTTGCCGCCAGCGCCGCAACGCCTTGACCCGCTCGTGGTGGGTTTTTAGCTGACACCGGACGATGTGCGCTTTGTGCGCTGGACTGGTCATTTTTGAACAGCCCGGTCCGAAGTCTCCCGGCTAGTCTGATCTGCCGGAAGAATCGGAGAGCGTATATGACGCACCGCAACGTGGAATTTTCGCTGCTCAAGATCAGGCGCGACGCCTGGCATTGGGAATTCACGATCGGTCATACCGCAAGATCAGGCGTGACCCAAACCACGATCGAGCAACTGGCGATCCGCCGGGTTCAACAGCGGATCGACCGGTCGCTGAGGGAAATGGTGAGGGCGGTTGCCGAGCCCCACCAGTCATCCATCGAAGCCTAGATGTGGTCTTTCAGGAGGTTGTCCATCTGGTCTGAACCGAGGAAGCTGAGGTTGCGAAGCTTCAGTGTTCCAAGGAGAGACCAGATGAACGTCCACAAGAATGCGCCTTTGACGCCCAAAGGTCGAGAGGCGATGGTCCGAAGCGTGGTGGAAGGCGGGTTGAGCCAAGCCGACGCAGCCTACCAGTTCAACACGACACCGAAGACCGTTGCCAAATGGGTCCGGCGGTTCCGCGCGGAAGGTGTGGAAGGGTTGCGTGATCGCTCCTCCAGGCCTCTTTCATTGCCGAGCCAGACCCCGCCAGCCACATGTGCCGCCATCGAGGCCTTGCGCCGCCAGCGCCACACCGGCAAGCAGATCGCGGCCGAGGTCGAGGTATCGCCGGCCACCGTCAGCCGCGTCCTGCGCCGCTTGGGCTTGAACCGGATACGTGATCTGGAGCCGGCCGAACCGGAGCGCCGCTATGAGCGCGAGAACCCAGGCGAGATCATTCACATCGACATCAAAAAGCTCGGGCGTTTCGAGCGTGTCGGCCACCGCATCACCGGCGATCGGACGGGTCCGAACAAGAGCCGCGGCGCTGGCTGGGATTTCGTCCACGTCTGCATTGACGACCATTCCCGCGTCGCCTTCTCCGAGATCAAGCCCGACGAAACCGCCGACAGCGCCGTGCCCTTTCTCAGAGCGGCCGTGGCTTATTACAAAGCCCTCGGCGTCACCGTCACCCGCGTCATGACCGACAATGGGAGCTGCTATCAGTCGTTCGCCTTCCGCGACGCTTGCCGCGACCTCGGCATCAAGCACATCCGCACCAAGCCTTACACGCCCAGAACAAACGGCAAGGCGGAACGCTTCATTCAGACCGCGCTTCGGGAATGGGCTTACGCCCAGGCCTACCCAACATCAGATCGGCGGGCCCAACAGCTGCCGGTCTGGCTGCATCAATACAACTGGCACCGACCCCATGCTGGTATAGACTGTCAAACGCCGATCAGCAGGCTCGGTTTGACCCGGGACAACCTCTTGAGGCTCCACACCTAGACGCTTCCGAAGTTCGGGATCAACGGTTCGAGCCGCCGTCTCGCCTGGCCAGCACGAACTTTTTCGGGACTGGATGCTTGCCGTGCATGGCGAGATTCCCGAGCCGACGTCCGTGATCCACAAAGGCATCGAATACAGTGTCGCACCGACTGCAGATGCCGGCGTCTGGCAATGGCGATTCCGGATCGGCAACCGCGTCACAACCGGCAAGACGGGGACCACGCTGGCTGGCCTGGCGGCGCGCCGTGTTCAAATGAAGATTGACGCCGCATTGAGGTTGGGTCCGGCGCCACGGACGTGAGCGGAGGCGGCCATCGATGCCGCCGGTGCCGCCCGCGGCGTCCGCTTCGAACGACGCCAATTCGTCTCAAATCAGCGGCTTTCGCTTAAGTCCACGGCAATCCAGGTTCGGCATCGTCAAGCCCGGCGCGTCGCACGATCCGCGCGCGAATGCCAGCCGGGCGCGGACGAGCGTTGCGGCCGGCTGGGGTCCTCTCCGGTCGCCGTCGTGCCGGATAAACCGATCGCATGGAGGACATCAGATGTATTTCATCGCCGCAGTGCTGGCGGTCCTGGCCGGCCTGTTCTATGCCGCCGGGCATCATGAAATCGGCAGCTGGAGCGCAGACGTGTGCCGATACGGCAGCACCTTCTGCGACAGTCCGACCTATGTCCTGGCGGGCGCCATTCTTGCAGCGCTATGGGGCGCCTTTGTCAGCGTCCGCTGAAGCGGACCGCTGCCCCCCGTCTTTTGTGGGCGAAGCAGATCACCCCAATCCTAGGGTGCGGCAGGGGTCGTCGCCGGATGAACCGGCTTGGGTCCGGGAGCGACCGGCTCGAGGCCCGGCTGTCGCAGGGTCGGCGTCACCGTCGCTCCGGCGGCGCGTGCCGAGCCGGTGGTCGTGGCGTGGACTTCCGCGGTCTGGATCCTGGGGCCGCTCCACGGCCCATGGTCGACGACCAGCATTGCCACGACGCCGAAAACCGCAATCGCCAGCGTGACGACGACGGGAACCCGCTTCGACATATGAGTTGCCATGGAACCCCCTCAGGTTGGTTGCCGGTTAACCAAACCGCAGCAATGCCGAAGGTTCCGCGCGGAGCTGCTACTCGCCTGCTGCAATGGCGTTGGTCGGGGTGGGCCGGTCGGTGATCTGCTGGCCGAACAGGCTGCCGATCAGTTCCACCGTGGCGCGCGCGGTGCGGCCGCGCTCGTCGAGAAACGGGTTGAGCTCAACGACATCGACGGATTGCACCAGCCCGGAATTATGCAGCATCTCCATCACCAGATGCGCCTCCCGATAGGTCGCGCCGCCCGGCACCGTGGTGCCGACGCCCGGCGCCAGGCCGGGGTCGAGGAAATCGACGTCGAAGCTGACATGCAGCACGCCGTCGCAGGCCTGCACCTTGTCGATGACGCGGCGAATCAGCACCCCGACCCCGAACTCGTCGATCTGCCGCATGTCGGCGATGCTGATGCGCCGATCGCGCAGCACGTCCTTTTCCAGCCTGTCGATCGAGCGGATGCCGAACAGCTCCAGCCGGTCGGGCTTGATGGGCGAACGCGGCTCTTCGCCCAACAGGCGGTCCAGCCCCGGCTCGCCGCAGAGGAAAGCCGCCGACATTCCGTGCATGTTGCCGGACTGCGTCGTCGCGGGGGTGTTGTAGTCGGCATGCGCATCCAGCCACAAAACGAAGAGCTCGCGGCCAGTTTCGTGACAATGGCGGGCAATCCCGTTCACCGACCCCATCGAGAGGCTGTGATCGCCGCCGAGAAAGATCGGGATCGCGCCGGATCGCGCCAGCTGGTAGGCGCGCGCGCTCAGCGTCCGGGTCCAGCGCTGGATTTCGCGGTATTGCCTTGCATTGTCGGGCGCAGCGTCGTCGAGCTCGGCGACATCGCCGATCGAGACATCTCCGTGATCCGTCACTTCCCACGCCAGTCCGTCGAGCACGGTCAGAAGGCCGGCTGTCCTGAGCGCCGCGGGACCCATCAGGGTTCCGCGCTGCGACGCGCCGATATCGATCGGAACACCGAGCACCGCGATCCGTCGCGTCAATCCTGATTTGCTTTCGCCGGTCACGGCAACCCTCCGAGGCGATCAATTACCTGCACGAATGTCCGGCAAAAGACAGGGCAAAATGGTTTTGCCGCCGGACCAGGCGACAAGGATGTTGGAGAAGTGGGCGCGGCCGGACTGGAATGTCCAGAATACGCCGTTCGCGCCAACCCCGACAGTGCCGGTCCGGATCGACCGTGCAAATTGCCTTGATTGCCGGCGCAAAATCGCGAATGTCCGGGCTTCAGGCGCCTGCCGCAGCATCGTCCCGGATCTCAAGCATTTCATGACCGAAGCCCGTCGCTCAGAGATCAAAAAATCCCGCAACATGGTGCTTCGCTTGCTCGGTCCGGGACTGGTGACCGGCGCTGCTGACGACGACCCTTCCGGCATCGCCACCTATTCGCAGGCCGGGGCGCAATTCGGTTATGGGCTGCTCTGGACCGTCTTTCTGACCACCCCGTTCATGATCGCGATCCAGCTGGTGAGCGGGCGGATCGGCAGGGTCACCGGCAAGGGCCTCGCCGCCAATGTGGCGAAGCTGGCTCCCCGCTGGCTGGTGCTGGTGCTGATTTCTCTTCTGGTCGCCGCCAACACCTTCAACATCGCGGCCGACATCGCCGCGATGGGGGAATCCCTGTCGCTGGTGATCGGCGGCCTCAAGCACGAACATGCGCTGATATTCGCGGCGGCATCCACCCTGCTGCAGGTGTTCGTGCCGTATCGCCGCTATGCACCGATACTGAAATTCATGACGCTGACGCTGTTCGCCTATGTCGCGACCGCGCTGACCGTGCATATTCCGTGGAGCGCGGCGCTGCTGGCGGCGGTCTGGCCCAGGCCCGCCATCAATACCAACTATTTCCTGATGGTGGTGGCCGTGCTGGGCACCACCATCAGCCCCTATCTGTTTTTCTGGCAGGCTTCCCAGGAAGTCGAGGAGATGAATCAGGGCAGGATAAGCCGCCCGCTTCGCGATCTGACCAGGGGTGGCGTGACGGAGATCGACCGCATCGCGATCGACACCTCGGTGGGAATGATCTTCTCCAACGTGATTGCGTTTTTCATCATCCTGACCACCGCGGCGGTCTTGAACGCCCACGGCGTCACCAACATCAATTCGGCAACCCAGGCCGCCGAGGCGCTGAGGCCGCTGGCCGGCGAATTTACTTTCCTGCTGTTCGCGCTCGGGATCATCGGCACCGGCATGCTGGCGATACCGGTGCTGGCCGGCTCGGCTGCCTACGGGGTGTCCGAAGCCATGGGATGGCCGGCCACGCTGGAAGCCAGGGCCCCCGACGCGGTCGGATTTTACGCGATTATCGCAGCCGCCACCGTGATCGGATTCGGGCTTGGCTTTACCGGCATCGACGCCATCCACATGCTGGTGTGGAGTGCCGTGCTCAACGGGGTCGTCGCGGTGCCGATCATGGCGATGATGATGGTGATCGTCGCCAATCCGGGACTGATGGGACGCTTCAGAGCGGGGCCGTGGCTGACCGCGCTCGGCTGGATCGGCACCGCGCTGATGGCGCTGGCCGTGGTCGCGATGATCTGGTCTTTCCTCGCGGCGTAGACATCGCGGCCGGGGCCGGCGGCTACTTGACGCGCCGGCCCTGAAAGAACCCCTTGTTCGTGGTGTTCTGCTTGATGTTGGCGGTATCGCCCTGTTCGAGCGTGTTCTGGGCATGACCTTCCTTGACCGAGGTGTCGCGGGCGGCATCGGCGTCGGCGGTCTTGGGTCCCTTGTCGCTTCGATTCCCCGGGGGGATTGGCGGCATGTGGCCGGGCATGGCGGCTCCTTGCTGTTCAATGTCGTCGCGCACCGATCTCGCTGCGGCTCGGACAACGGTTCAAATCCAATAGGCCCGTTTGGCACCGGCGTCATCCGGATTAATTCGCACCGATCCGAATCAAACGACGGAACCAATCCGGTTCTGCGTATCCTGCACGCGCTCAGTTGCGGGTTTCGGTAGCCAATTCCAGCCCCGGAGGCGCCTTCATCCAGGAATAATCGTGGCTGGCCAGATCGTAACCGCGATCAAAAAGCGCGACCATGTATTTCTGGTCAAACGGCTCATCGCTCTTGTCGCTGAAATCGGCCGGAATGCTCGCGAGGTTGAAATCAATTCCGTCGCGCTTGGTGACGGAATAGATACGGTAGAGATCGCCGATCCCCTGGTTCTTGATCAGCGTGGAGATCGAACGCTGCGTGATCGACAGCACGTTCTCGTTGACGGATTGCCATTCGGGATCAATTTTTCCGTTTCTGATGACGTACAATCGCCGCTTGGTGGGGGCTCTGCCGGATTTCTGGTCGCGGGAAACAAACGAAAATATCGATGGCGCGATGAACACCTGCCGGGTGACGCCGCCATCGACGTGCAGCTCGTCATAATTCTGTCCTCCGACCCGCACCTGGATCCGGACCGGCGGAAAAACCCCGGGAAGTGTCGCCGAGGCCAGCAGGATCTTGCGGAACAGCGCGATCGCGTCGCGGTTGTTGCTCATCGCGATCCGGCCCATGTCCCACAGCACCGGCCGTTGCGAATCGAGATTGGTGGTGCCTATCAGGAGGATCCGGCCCTTGAGGCGTTCTCTGGCAATTTCCCGGATAAACGCCTCGTCGACATACTTCTCGATCAACCGCGCCAGCGGCGCATCGTCGGCCAGCGCCGAACCCTCGAGCAGGCCGGGAACGTTATAGGTGAAAATGTCCTTTCTTCCATATCTGGTGAAAATCTCCCGCAGCTGGCCGTCGTGTTCGCGCCCGAGGAATGCGAAAGGGGCAATCAACGCGCCGGAGCTGACGCCGGTGACGAGGTCGAATGCGGGGCGCGTGCCCGCATCGCTCCAGCCGACCAGCAGGCCGGCGCCGAAGGCGCCGTCCTCGGCACCGCCGGAGATGGCAAGAAGATTTGAGAGCGGGGGATGCCTTTCCAGCGCCGAAGATCCCGGCAACCCCGCTTTCGGGACGTCCGCCATCACGATGCTTTCGATATCCCGGGCCGAGGCGTCGCCCCAGAAGCGGATATTATGAAATCCTTCGGGCTCGATCCGCCCGGCATCCGCCTGCGGCAAAACATTGCGCGGCGAAATCGTTGCGCAGCCGCCGATCAAAAACGTTGCAATACCGACCAGACCGAAAAGAACGGCTCGCGGCAGCAAGTCGCCAACCCAGGCGTCGCCCCGCCTCGCTTCGAAAGCGCGGATGGCTTGCCGCACCGAATAGATCATTGGCCGGCACATTCGCGGGTATCGCACTGACACGATCAAACCCGCGATCGCAGGTAGATCTGAGTATTTCCGGATATTTCCACTGGCGTAGATCGTGATCCCATCCGGCGTGCACTACAGTTATGAAGGCGCGGCGGATCAGTGGTCAAACTGGGGTATTATCACGGCGGTGTGCCGCGGGTTGCGGGCGAGGCAGCCGTTTATCCCGAGGAAAGATTGAACAGCGTTCTGAAGCCGAAGCCGACCCAGAAGGCCAGCGCGGCCGCGAACATGCCGATGCTGAAGGTGCCCAATCCCGACCGCCACCAGGCGGTCAGCGACCAGCGGCTTTTGATCGCTCCGATGGCAAAGAACACCACGCCGGTCGCGACCACGCAGGCAACGAGGCCGCCCGCCCCGAGATACGTCACCAGCGGCACCAGGCCGCATATCATGAAGGCGGCAAACGTGCTGAGCGCCGCCAGGGCAGGCGCCTTTGGCGTCGGCGCAAGGCCATACTCCTCCACCACCATGGTCTTGGCCCAGCGCAACTCGTCCGCCGTGATCACGCCCACAATTCTTTCCAGGTTGTCGCCGGAAAAGCCCTTGCCCGCGAAGATCTGCCTGATCTCCTCCCGCTCGCCATCCGGAACAACGGCGATGTGCTTGCGCTCGACCGCCAGCAGCCGGTCATAGTCATCCCGCTCGGCCTGCGTTCCGCTGTAGTTACCCGCCGCCATGGCAAAGCCGTCGGCCACGAGATTTGCAAGTCCTAGCACGAGCACGACCCTCGAGGGCAAATCGGCGCCGACCACGCCCGCCACCACCGCGAAGGTCGTTATCACCCCGTCCATCCCGCCATAGATCCAGTCGCGCAGATAGCTGATCCCGGGATCACGCGCCAGCCGGGCGCGGATGGCTTCACGGGTATGGCTATGTTCGAGCTCAAGCTCCACCGACTGCCCCTTGATCCCCGTGGACCGAACATCGCTGTATCAACTGCATGCCACGCGCGCAGTGTTTGACCTCTCGCCGTAACGTTCCGACAAATTCCCCTGTTCGCGCTTGATGCAGGTCAAGCGGCCTGGACAGCCTCTGTCCGCTCCTTGCAATTGCTCCGAAGGACGCGGTTTCGCAGAACCAGGACTTGCCATTCGCCGGCTTGGTCCCAAGGCACCGACCGGGTCTGCGGCCTACCTGACGAAGCTGAGATAGGAGGCAAGCGCCTCGATCTCGTCCGGACCGAGGTGACTTGCGACCATCGGCATCGGAGACCCTGCGGCCGAATGATATCCTTGGCCCCATTGTTCGAGCCGGCCCTTCAGATAGAAATAGGCCAGTCCTCCGAGACGGGGAATGTCTCGCACGCCCTCGGCGTCGGGGCCATGGCAGGCATAGCAGGCCGCAATATTGGCTTCCGGGATTCCCTCCAGATAAATTGCTCTTCCCCTGGTCGCGAGATCGCTGTCGCCGTCATTGGCGGCTTTCGGCGCAATCGTTGCAAAGTAGATTGCCAGATCGTGCGCCGCGTTGGGGCCCAGAGCCGCCACCGCGCCCCACATGTACTGTTTCGAAAATGGATTGTCGCGGGTGTGGGCGCGAAGACTCCGGAGCTGGCTCTCGATATATTGCGGCCTCTGTCCCGCCAGTCGCGGCGCCACCATATAACCCTGCCCCGACGCCCCGTGGCACCAGGTACAATTACGGACGCCGGCGCCGTCCACGCCGCCCGCCCACGAGGGAACGGTCGAGGCGAAAATCGCCAGGATCGCTACTCTAAATCCGATGCGCTTCATGACCTCAAGCTTTCGCGCTTTGAACATCGACCGAGACGGCGACACTCACTGCAGATAACTGACATAGGCCGCCACCGCTTCAACTTGCGACCTCGTCAGATTGTGCGCCGTCGGCGCCATGATGGCCGATGTGTCGACCGCCGAACCCTGACCGCGCTCCTTCTTCCAACCCGTCAACTGGCCTACGGTATAGGCGTAGAGCTGACCCGCCAGTCGCGGGATTTCATGCTGGCCCTTGCCTTCCATGCCGTGGCAGGCGGAGCAGGCAGGAACGTTGGCTTCAGGAAGCCCTTCCTCGAAGATTCTCTTTCCCTCGGCCAGCGCCCCCCTTGGCGCCCCGCCGAACGGCTTGGGATCGAGATTTCTGAAATGCGTCGCGAGGTCGGCCAGCATCGCCGGGCTGAGGACATGCGCGACGTTGAACATGATCGGGTTGGTCCGTCTGCGCTCAATGAAGGCCCGCAATTGCGCCTCGATATAGTCGGGCTGTTGTCCCGCAAGCCGCGGCATCGGGAAGTATCCAAGATAACCCTGTCCCTGCAGCCCGTGACAGGTCTTGCAATATTCCAGTTTGGCTTCCAGCCCTTGCCCTGCGGGCATGCCCCTGTCCTCCGCGTGAACAGACGCGGAAAACAACACCGCCAGCACCGTTGCGCGGACCTTCAGCCGCAGGCCGATCAGCTTCATGATTCAGCCTCCGCGCCTACCGCTTCACCTGAACAGGCTTCGACCATCACAAACCGGTCCCCCAGATATGAAAGTTCAGCCCAAGCTTGACGACCTGAATGCTTTGCTTGACGTCCACGTTGCCGGCAAAGCCGTTGATCGAGTCGGACATCAAAACGCTGTTATGTCCGAATTGATAGTAATCATATTCGAGATTGGCGGACCAATGGCGCGAGAATGCCCACTCCACGCCGCCGCCCGCGACCCAGCCGGCCCGCAGGTCCAGCCCTTCGAAGGAAAACGGCATGGCGGGCGGCAAAGTGAAGGAGCCGATGACATCGTACTTGTCGCCCGCCAGGGCGACGCCGCCTCTGCCGTAGACCAACACGTTGTCGAAGGCGTAGCCGACGCGCCCGGTCACGCTGGACAAAAAGTCGGTGTTCGCCTTGACGAGTGCGATATCGGGAGCACCCAGCGGCAGGATGACATTCGTGCTGCCTTTGATGGTCGAGCCGGAAGCCGAGCCTTCGATACCGATCACCCAGGAAGACGCGAACTGGTAGTCGCAACCGATCTGTCCGCCGATCACGACGCCATTTGGCGACAAGCTGGCGGTCGTGGTGCCGACTGTCGAGCCGGCGCCCAAAAACGAATCCTGCACGAGCTGCACCGGATCGGTGATGTCCCTCTGGGCAAAGCCGCCCCCGACATGTCCGCCAAGATAACAGCTGGTCCAGTTGAACCGCGCGGCAAACGGTGCCGCTGCCGGGACCGCCATGTCCGCAGCGGCCGCAGGTCCCGCCACGCTCACTGCGAGCGCCGCGACGCTTATGAAAAGCTGCTTTCTCATCAGACAATCTCCGTCTTCGTGCCCGCCCGCCTACATGGCAACCCAGAGATGAAGGAACAGGGCGTTGTTGTCCTGGGCGGCGATCGTGGTGCCGTTGAATTTGTTGTAGTAGATATATTGCAGGCCGATCCGGGCGTTGAGCCACGGCCAGCCCGCCGCTTTGCTGGCTCCGAACGGGATGTAGGCAATCTCCGCCATCCAGCCATTGCTGTTGGGGGTCAGGGCGTTGCCGTTGACGTCGAGGCCATACACGCCGGCATCGGCGGTGCCCCAAATATTGAAATATTGCCCGGTCAAAACGATCCGGTTGTCGGCGCCATAGGCGAACGAGGCCTGCAGGTGCATGCTGTTGACGAGATCGGTCGGATTTGACGAGGCGCCGTTGAGAAAGCTCGCATCCAGCCTCTGGAACTCTCGAATATAGTTGCCGCGCAGCGTCAGCCAGTAATTGTCGCCCTGGTACTGATATTGCGTATCGAAGCCGATGTCGGTGTACTTGTCCGATTGCGGAAACACCCCGGTCGTCCCCGTCGCAAACGTCGGATCGAGCCACGGATGCACGTCGAGGTACATCCCGAAGGTGCCGAGCATGAATGAATTCCGACCCCAGTGCGGCTCGAGCGCGACGCGCCAATAGGGCGCCACGCCGCCGAACTGTCCGGGAGCGTCGAACGGGTCGGTGCCCAGCGAGTTCTGAGCATTGAACCCAAGCGTTTTGTAGCCCGTCAATTCGAGATAGAGCAGGTCGTTGATGAAGGTGTAGGCGCCGACACCGCCGACATGCGCGGCAAAAGCGCCCTCGATCATCGTTGCGGTGCCGGGCACGTTGGCAAGCGTCGATGCGGCATATGGAAAGCCCCACGCCGGGGTACTGTTCCACACATCCTGAACCGTCGGATTGTTGTTGGCGGTGATGCCGTAGATCAGGTCGAGCGACCCGATGCTCGCGGTCCCGGCATAGCGAACGTCAGTATTGTCCCAGGTCCAGGTATGTCCGAACGGATCGGAGAATCCTCCGGCCGGCGGCGCGTTGTAGGTGACTTGCGCGAACGCGCCGACATTGTCGGTGATCGCCCCGCCCCAGAACGCGCTGACCGGAGAGAGCACGACATTGTCGTTCGGCTTGTAGGGATCCGTCGGTGGCGGCAGCGGCGCCTGGGTGTGGGTGTAGCCGACGATCGCCATCATCGAGATCGGCGGGACATATTCCTTGTCGCCATCGCTGGCCGCCGCAGGATCCAGCGCCTTCACATAGCCGCGCAGTTTGTCGAGTTCCGCGCGCGCATCCTTGCCGGCCTGGGAGGAGAACGGTGTGGTCCGGAACTCGCCGCCGCCGGCGGTATAGCCGAGCAGCTTGAACCTGCGGCCGTATGGCGTGAGCGCGGGAAAATCGGTGTGGCAGGTGCCACAGGGCTGCCCGGTCTGGCGCGCGAAACTCGGCAGCGCCCGGGCCGGCGATGCCAGGCCGAACGTCAGCAGACCGCAGACAACAACAGCCATTGCAAGCGCAGCGATAGCTCTGCAAATCGCAACCGGTCGAGAAAAATGCCCGCACCCGCCCCGCATCGCGCGCCACCCCATTGTTCGCGACACTTCGTGCAAACGCACGAATACTGAATCGAAAACCCTTACAGCGATGAGAGTAGGCCAAGAATCGAAAACGTCGCTAAGCCAATAACAGCGGCAAATACGATTTCAAGTATAGTGAGACATTTTTACAACTACTGATATACACACAAAAAAGCGCCCGCCGAAACTTTTGCGTTTCGTCGCTCGCGACACTTTCACATCAAAGATGCAGATGCGTCCTCAGCATTGATCTGGATCAAATTGTGCCCCCAAATCGGACTCGACCAAACGGGCGCACTCAAGTGTGCCAGCGAGTTAAGCCAGCATGAGCTCAAGACAGAAACATGACTGTGCAAAAAAGAACACTAAAGCAACCTTTCCTGCGTTGTGCTTTATCGGCAACAGCGAATGCCGCGGCGATCTGCTCCCGTGCTGTGGCATTGATCTCAATCAAATTGATCCATAGTAATTTAGCTGGATCAAAACGCTCGGCCGAGCGTAACGTAGTTGAATTCAAAAGGCGGGCCTTATGAGTGTTCAATCTGCAGTGCTGACAGCAGCCTTGGCCATGGTGGTCTGCGCGGCGGCGCACGCGCAGGACAAGACCGCGGTCGCCGTTCCAAAGCAGGAATTCGAGGCCAAGGTCGCCTATTGCAAAACCTGCCACGGGTTGTCGGGGCAAGGTTTTCGCGGATCATTTCCGATGCCGCGGCTTGCCGGACAACAGCCAGAGTACCTGAAGAACCAGTTGCAGGCTTTCATCGAGCGCCGGCGAACGAACCCCGTGATGTTCAATGTGGCGCATGTTCTGAGCCCGGCGATGCTCACGGATTTAGCCACATACTTCAAGGATCTCGATCCCAAGCCGTTGGGAGGAGCTCCAAAGGATCTCGTCGCCGAGGGCAAAAAAATCTACGAGGAAGGAGTCCCCAGCGCCGAGGTTCCTCCATGCGCCACCTGTCACGGACCGGAAGCCAAAGGCGCCGAAGCATTTCCTCGCCTGGCAGGGCAACTCAATGACTATATTGCAAAGAAATTATTGAACTGGAGCAAGGAGCGCGGTCAGGATGCGGCAAAGCCGGACAATTCCGCCATCATGGCACCAATTGCGCACAATCTGACCGAAGCACAAGTCAAGGCGGTCGCTGCGTATCTCAGTTATCTGGAATGACCTGATGCTCGCGCTTTCGAGCTCGATCGCAACAAAGCCTGAATGCGCGCCATGGCAACCGAAGTAGCGACTGTCCAAACTACCAAGCTGCGGGACTTCTCGCAGGAACAGAGCCGCCGCGGCGTCGTGCGCAAACGATCACACGATGATCGCCATTGATTGCCTCTCACAGCAAGGACGACGTATCATGACAGAACAATCAATCTCCCGGCGGCAGGTTTTGACCATCGCGGCCGGTGTCGCTGGAGCGTCGGTCACGGGTGCCGCGGCGGTAGTCGGCACATCGACACCGGCAAAGGCGGCCAAGGTCTCCCAGAAAATCGTAAAGTACCAGGACACCCCGAAAGGAGAGCAGAGCTGCGAAACCTGCGTGCAGTTTGAAGCCCCATCGACCTGCAAAACCGTCGACGGAACAGTCGCCGCACAAGGCTGGTGCATGGTCTATGCAAAGAAGCCGGCGTAGAGTTCGATTTCCGGCGCTCGCGGCTCAGGTGGATATCGCCAGTCCACCGTTGCACGCCTGATCGGCGCGGGCTTTTGCCGAGCCCGAGCGCGATCCTAGATCGAGACCTGCCGCCCGATCTCGACAACCTGGTCGTTGGGCAGGCTGAAGAAGTCGCTGACATGGACGGCATTGCGTTCCATCACGGCGAATATCGCCTCCTGCCAGGCGGGCAGGCCCCTGCCGTCCTCGCGGCCGACCACCGTTTCGTGCCCGACATAATAGGTGACATCGTTGAGATCGATGGTGCACCCCAGCGATTTGCTGGTGGTGAGCAGCTCCGGGATATGGGGACGCTCCATGAACCCGAAACGCGCTTCCGCACGCCAGAAATCCTTCGCGATTTGCTCGATGGCGAGCCGGTTGCGCGATGCCACCCACGGCACCGGCAGGATCTCGACGCGCAGCACGAAAACATGCTCGTGCAGGGCGCGGTTATGCCTGACATGCCAGACCATGACCGGCGGCGTACCGTGCTCGGTCCGGGTCAGGAACACCGCGGTACCGGGAACCCGCGGCACATTTTTTGCGGCGATGTCGGCCATGAATTCCGGAATCGGGATCAGCGCTTCGTGCATCCGCATCGAAATGGCGGCGGCGCCGCGATGCCAGATCCACATCACGCCGTAGACCGAGATGGCCAGGAGCAGCGGGACATAACCGCCCTCGGCGATCTTGGTGAGATTGGCAAGGAAGAAGGCGCTGTCGATCACGAGAAAGCAGGCGGCGACGCCGCCGGCGGCCAGCATGCTCCAGCGCCAGATCTCGCGCATCGCAATGAAAAGCAGCGCCGACGTCATCAGCATGGTCAGCGAAACGGCGATGCCGTAAGCCGCCGCCAGATTGTCGGACTTGCCGAAGCCGATGGTAAGCCCGACGGTCACGATCATCAGCAGCCAGTTGACGACGCCGACGTAAATCTGCCCGTAGCCCTCCGATGAGGTCTGCTTGACGCGCAATCTCGGCAGCCAGCCGAGCTGGATGGCCTGCCGGGTCATCGAGAAGGCCCCGGTGATGATCGACTGGCTGGCAATGATCGTGGCGACCGTCGCCAGCACGATCAGCGGGATCAGGAGACTCTGGGGGCAAAGCCGAAAGAAGATGTTGCCGTCGGTCGGCGCCCCTTCAAGGACCAGCGCCGCCTGCCCGGCATAGTTCAGGATGAGACTGGGAAAGACGATCGCAAACCACGCCAACCGGATCGGGCCCCTGCCGAAATGCCCCATGTCGGCATAGAGCGCCTCGGCCCCGGTGACGCAGAGAAATACCGCACCCAGCACCAGGAAGCCGGTGAAGCCGTTGGAGAACAGGTAGGACAGCCCATAAAAGGGATTGAGCGCGGCCAACACCGCCGGATGCTGGACGATGCCGGAAATTCCCATTGCCGCCATCGCGGCGAACCAGGCCAGCATCACCGGGCCAAAGAAGCGACCGATCGTTGCCGTTCCCTGCGACTGGATTGCAAACAACCCGATCAGAATCGCGACGGCGGCGGGAACAACATAGGGCTGCAGCACGGGCGTGGCCATGTTCAGGCCCTCCAGCGCCGACAGCACCGAGATTGCCGGCGTGATCGCCCCGTCGCCGTAGATCAGTGCCGCCCCGAACAGGCCGAAAGCCACGATGGTCGGGCGGTGCTGCTTCTTCACTCCCAGCAGGGCCATCAAGGCCAGGATGCCGCCCTCGCCGTCGTTGTCGACGCGCATGGCGAACGAGACATACTTGACGGTGGTGATCAGGAAGAGCGTCCAGAGCACGAGCGACAGCGCGCCCAGGATGGTGGCGGGGTCGGAGGCGGCCTCGGCGGTGCCGAGAACGGTCTTGAAGGTATAAAGCGGGCTGGTCCCGATGTCGCCGAACACGATGCCCAGGGCCGACAGAGCCAGGATCGGCAGCTTGCCCTGCGGCGCCTGCCGGGTGACTACGCCGGCATCGAGTGACTGGGTTTCGCTCAATGGATGTCCCGTCCGGTGCAGGAATTGATCGTTGGTCGTCCGCAATTCCGGCCATTGCCGTGCGCCGGCGGAATTGCGACTTTGTTTACCCTTTCGTGGGGCCTCGATCAATGCGGCCGCGCCAAGCAATGGACCGCGAGAAAATTCAAATTCTCCCAGCCGCAAGGTGCCTGCAGGGATGAAGCGGATGCCACCTGCCGATCTTGAACTTTTTGCGAAACGAAGCGGCGCGACGGCATTGCACGTGGCTTGATCGCGGTTTCCCTGATCACGGGAGGGGTGGACGGCATCGGCTCCGACCCGAACACCAGTTCACGTCCATCAGGTAACGCGCCCCGGCTCGCGCAGGATAACAAGTACCTGACCGCGCTCGACGGCTTTGGGATTGAGCCAACCCGATCAGCGGAACATGGCGGCATTGGCGGGCCAGTTCCAGCCGGGAACACGGGCAAGCTTGCCGCTTCAGGCAACCGCGCCCAATCTGTTGCCTTGCGAAGACAACAACTGCCTGACATCCGCCGCCGGCTTCGCAGCGGCGAACAGGTAGCCTTGCATTTCCGTGCATCCGAGGGCGTGGAGCAATTTCCTTTGCGGTTCCGTCTCGACGCCTTCGGCGGTCGTCGTCATGTTGCGCGAGCGGGCGATATTGACCACCGCCTGCACGATGGATGACGAACCGTCGGGCTCGGTCACAGCGTCGACGAAACAGCGGTCGATCTTGATCTTGTCGAAAGGAAAGCGTTGCAGATAGCTCAAGGAGGAATAGCCGGTTCCGAAATCATCCAGCGCGATCCGGACTCCGAGCGCTCGAAGCTGATGCAGGATCGTGAGCGCCTCCTCGTCGTCGCGAATCAATACAGCTTCGGTGATTTCGAGCTCCAGCCTGGTCGCGTCAAGACCGGAAGCCGCCAGCGCGGCGGCCACCTTCAGCGCCAGCGTGCAGCTTTTGAACTGAACGGGCGACACATTGACCGCCAGCCTGACGTGATCCGGCCATGTCGCGGCCTCGGCACAGGCCGTCGTCAGCACCCACTCGCCGAGCTGGTTTATCAGGCCGGTGTCTTCCGCAATCGGAATGAAATCGGCGGGCGAAATCATGCCGCGCTCGGGATGACGCCAACGCAGTAGCGCCTCGCACCCGGTGACCTCGTTGCTATGAAGGTTCACGACCGGCTGATAGTGAATCTCGAATCCGCCGTCGGCAATGGCCAGGCGCAGATCGGTCTCCAGCGCCCGGCGCGCCTTGATTCGGGCATCCATGCCGGGCTCGAAGAAGCGATGGGTCCGGCGCCCGTCGGACTTGGCGCTGTACATCGCAAGATCGGCGTTCTTCAGCAACTGGTCCAGATCGGTGCCATCGCCGGGCGCCATCGCGATGCCGATGCTGGCGTCGGTGGTGAGCTGGTGACCGAGACATTCGCGGGGCTGCCGGATCACGCTGTGGATACGTGCCAGCAGCTCGGCGACATCGGCTGGATGATTGACGCCGGTTTGGACAATTGCAAATTCGTCGCCGCCCAGCCGGGCAATCAAATCGCTTTCCCGGACACAACTCCTCAAGCGAATTGCCACGGACTTCAGCAGTTCGTCGCCGACGGAATGTCCGAGCGAGTCGTTGATGCCCTTGAATTCGTCGATATCGATATAGAGAATCGCAAGCTGTTCGTTGCCATGAATTCCCTTGAGCTGCTGTTCGAGCTGCTCCTGGAACAACACCCGGTTGGGCAGGCCGGTCAACGCATCGTAATGCGCGAGATAGGCAATTCGCTCGTCGGACCGCCTGCGCTCGGTGATATCCTCGTGGGTGGCAACCCAGCCTCCGTCGGCGAGCAGCCGGTGGGTAATCCGGACCGCGCGCCCGTCCGGGGCCTGAAGGATGATATCCTCGCTCATCATCACATGTTGCATCATTCGGGAACAATGTTCGTCGACGTCAGCGTCGAGCGATCCGACCTGCTTCCGATGCGCAATCAGATCGTGCAGGCTGCAGCCCCGCTTTGCGATCTCGGGTGACAATCCATACATCTCAATATAGCGCCGGTTGCAGACGACGAGCCGCCTTGACGAATCGAACAGCGTAAGTCCCTGCGTCATGTTGTCGACGGCGGTATCGAGACGCTGCTTTTCCAGCGCCAGCCGGCGCTCCGAGGAGCGATGTTGCCGCAACAGCTGGCGAACAATAAGCGAGAGAATGATGGCGATCACGACCGCGGACAAGGCGGCGACCATGATGAAGGACCTTGTTTGCTCCCGCCAGTCAGCGAGCGCCGATGCCATGGTCGTGGTCGCGACGACGGACAAGGGAAAGCGACTCAAGGCCCGCAGGGAGACCAGACGCTCCTGGCCATCGACGGGACTGATCACCCGGCCGTTGCTGCGGCCCGAGCCCAGCAAGATTGCCTGAGGCGTTGCGCCTGCTTTAAAGTTCTTCCCGATTATCGCTTCGACGTGGGGATAGCGTGCCAGCAGCGTGCCATCGCTATGGTGCATCGAAATCGCGGCGTCCTTTCCGAGCACAACCGACGAAAAGAACTCTTCAAATCTGGCCGGAGCAAATACTCGGGTGCAGACCCCCAGAAACTCACCGTTCGGTCCGGAAATCCTCAGAGCCAGGACGATCGTGGAATCTCCGGAAAAGCGACTGCGGAGCAGTTCGATCTGGGTAGGCATCTGCGCATAGCCGGATTTGAGAGCCTTGAAATAGGCTCGATCGGCAATGTTGATGGCCGGGACAGCCGATTCTCCGGATAAATTTACCATCGTCCCGTTGGCATCGTAGATGCCGACGCCGGTTGCATCGGAAGACCCGCTGACTTTGGCCTTGAGCCACTGGTGAATTGCAGGCGAGGACATCTGGCGGCTGAAGACGTCGGGCGAGGTGATCCCGGCGGTGGCTATTTCCGCGATCAGCTCGTTCTGAACAGCCTCGAAATCCCCGAGCTGCTGGTCAAAATGTCGTGCGAGCATCAGCACGGCATTTTCCAGCTCGCGTTCGCTGTTTTTCAGCGCCCGCTCGCGAAAATTGTCGATGATGGACGCCGTCGCGATTGCGATGGCAGCGATCAGCAGCACCCCGCAAAGGATCAGCCACTTCGTCGGATTGTGCCGGATTGACGACGAACCGCCGGCCAGGTCGATCGTGTCCGCCGACGCTCCGCCGCGATTGTCAACTCGGGCGTTCAGGTGCCGCTGCCGCATTTGCTCCATTCCCCCAGCGACTTGGGTACAATACGACAATGGATGCCCGGTTAGCATTGCTGGTTATCCAGACGTTAATTTGGCTGTCTCACCCGACAATGCGCGACATGCCGGGGCGGGCGCCTGCGCGGGATGGCGCAGGCGCGGCCAACGCGGCGATGGCTTCGGGACCGCGGGGATCCGCCGGCGCAGGGCTGGTTTGGCCGGATTTGCGGCTGCGTTCCTACCGGCCGATGGCTGCCGCCACTTGCGAAGCCAGCGCCTCGGCAAGCATTCGATAACCCTCCGGCGTCAAATGCATGCCGTCAGGCTGATGCGGCAATCCACCCAACATGCTGTTTGCGAGCATGATCACGGGAATCTTTCGGGCCGAGAGCCGGCCCTGAATCTCGGCCGTGCGGTCAGCCGAGCCCTTCCGCAGGTCGTTTCCGCCGGGCTGCAAAATGACCGCACGCGTTCCATTTGGCACGGCGCTGTCCAGGCGCCTCAACATTCCTTCCGTGGTGTCGCCGTTGATGCCGGCGTTCACAACATGGATCACCACCCCCCTGGCCCGCAAGATCGCTTCGAGCTGGGCGGGATAGGCCTGGCTGCGCGCCACGCCCTTGCCGTAGGTATTGCTGGCGCCGAGTGCGACGACCGTGGCCGCGTCCGCAGCCGTTCCAAACAGCATCATCGCCAGCAACAGCGCCAGGCATCCGGTACGCATCGGGTCAATCGCACGTATTTTCATGTTTGCCCCCTTCACCGCGAAAACCAATCCGACCAAGACGCCGTTGGCGGACTTGCGGCCCTCCGCAGGTAAGCCTCCTACGCCAACCCCAATTCGGCGGGGTGGACGCCGGCAAAGATCCGCTGCAGGTTCGCGGCGTCGAGCCCAAACATGCGCTGGAACAGCCCTGCGAACATGGCGCGGTAATCGGTCAGGACCGGGTAGTCCCGGTTCTGAAACAGGTTGGCCTGGTCGACCTTGACCTGCTCGCCGACGATGCGGCCGCCATTGATGCCGCCGCCCAGCACCCAATAGACACTGCCGTGGCCGTGATCGGTGCCGCGGTCACCGTTCTCCCGAAAGGTGCGGCCGAATTCGGAGATCACGACGACGACGGTATCCCGCCATCCCGCCGGCCCGATTTCTTCCGAGAAACCGGCCAGCGCGCGGCCGAGTTCGCCGAGACGGTCAGCGAGATATCCGGTGGCGCCGCCCTGATTGACATGGGTGTCCCAGCCGCCGACATCGACGAAACCGAGGTTGAACTGCTCGCGCATCAGCCGGCCGATCCGCCGTGCCGACAGCTCGAAGCCGCGCGGCGAGACCGCGCCCCGATTGGCCGCCGTCATCTCTTCGGAGATCGAGCGATAGACGTCGTCGCGGATCCTGAAACCCTCCGAGACCGAGGACGACAGATCGCTTTGCGCGTACATGCTCTTGATCAGCGCGGCCTGGCGGTCATCGACGCCCGGCTTGCCCACGCTGTTCAGCCCGATATTCGGAATCTGGGACTTGCCGCGAAAGATCAGCGGAAGCTGGTCGGTGAACGAGATCGGTTTGACGCGGGTCAGTTCGGCGGCAAGCCTGCTCATGAAGCCTGACCGATAGTCGCGGGAGCCGCCCGCCGATTGACCGAGCTCAATGGTGTCCTGGGTCTCGAAATGGCTCCGTGTCAGATCATCGCTGGTTCCGGCAAACGGAACAAACGCGATTTCCCGCCTGGCCCACAACGGATAGATGCTGTCCCGCAAGGCCGGGTGCAGTCCCCACTCCCCGCCGAGCGACAGCGCGGAATTCGGATTGCCGATATCGGGCCTGGCGATGCCGAGCGTCGGTCGCGAACTGTAATAGAAGTCGCTCGACACCGGCACCACGACGTTGGCGGCGTCATAGGCGCCGCGCAGGAACACCACCAGCAGCCGCGCGTCGGTAGCAGGTGCCGCCCACACCCGGCCGGCCACCGTCAACGGGGCGATGGCTGCAAAGGCCCTGATCAGCTCACGGCGATTCATGGTGCGATCCTCTGCATCTGTTAGCGCATGAATTCGGGTGACGACAGGAACAGCGTGTTCCAGTCCTGCGGCGAGATCGCCCGATCGAGCGCGGCCAGCGTGGTCGGGCCGAGGGTCTGGCGCAAACCATTGAAGTACAGGGCGTTCGCGATCAGCGGGAACGCCGGCTGATCGGCCGCGTTCGGCACGTCCGGCTTGAACAGGCCTGCGGACCCCGAGCCGATCTGCCGCGCAATCTCGAAGCGCAGCATCATCTGTCCCGGTCCGTTCCAGGACGCAGGGGCGAGCGAATAGCCGTCCGGCGTCTCGTGATTGAACAAGCCTTCGCCCAGACGATTCAACCAGCTCTGAATCGGCAGCGTGTTCAGGATGACCTTGTCGTCATAGGCGAGGCGGACGGCCGAGAAGACATATTGCACCGGGTCCTTGAATTTGGCGCCCGGCTTCAGGGACGCGGCAAACTCCGGCGCATGGACCATGGTGGAAAGCACCGCGGCGATATCGCCGTCGGATGTCCTGAAGGTCTGCGCCATGCGCTGCAACAGCGGTTCCGGCGGGTTTTCCATGAAGTAAGTCGCGATCTGCCGGGACAAATGCATCGCCGTCGCCGGATGGCGGACCAGGAGGTCGAGCGCTTCGTCAACCTCGGCCAGGCCACGCCCCTTGATCTGGTGGCCCAGGAAGGTCTTGTCGCCATAATCGTGCCGGGCCGGATTGAATTCAAAGGCGCCTTCCCGCAGCAGCTGCGATTGCAGCTCCGGCTTGAGTTTGGGATCTTCCGGCTTCAGATCGATTCCCACCCCGGTCAGAATGCGCGCCAGGGCCTCGACATCGGCCTGGGTATAGCCCGAGCCGACACCCATGGTATGCAGTTCCATGATCTCGCGGGCGTAGTTTTCGTTGAGATGTCCGGCCGCGTTGTCGGCATTGTCGAGATAACGCAGCATCGCCGGATGATACAGGGTGGCCGTGAGCAGATCGTGGAACTTGCCGAGCGCAAACGGGCGGATGGCGCGGCTTTCATAGTCGCCGATCAGGATACGAAGGTTGGCCTTGTACTGATGTACGTTGAAATGGTTGAACCAGAACCATGTCATGCGCTCGCGCAATTGATCCGGGGCGTAGAGCGCGCGCAGGATGCTGCGCGCCGCCGCCTGTTTCGCCCGGTCGTTCATGGCCTGCTGATAGACCTGCTGGGCGGCCTTCTTCTGGTCGGGATCGGCGACCTGATTGGCGCTCCTGGCCTGCTGGTCGAACGCGACCGCGATGTCGAACGGAAGCTTGTGCACGTCCGGCATCGCCTCGATCTGGCTGCGCACGGCGTCCGGCAGCGCATTCTCGGAGGCCGGATGCAGTTGTTCCGCGAGCCAGCGTTCGGCGCCGATCGCCTGGAAATGCGCGGCGCTCGATGCGTTGATCCCCCAGGTCAGCCGATCGAGCAAAAGCATGTCCCGGGGAGTCAGTTCGGCCGCATCTGCGGCAGCGAGGCCGAGAATTGCCGCGACGAGCACGGCACAGGCCAGCGAGATGGTCGGCCGACGGCGAGGTTTTCTCGAAATCCCTGGCTCAATCATCGATCTCACCAATCTTGCAGCAACGCGCGCATTCCTCGGAAACGGCCTGCGACGCCGATGGATCCGAGCGCGCCGCGCAGACTTCAATGCCGCCGGCGATTGTGGCCAACCGGCATGAATAGGTTCTGAACGAAAAGCAGACAAATGATGGCCGGAACCTTGTTCCCGCGGACGCGCCCGCGGATTTGGCCGCGACCGCGGTGAAATTGCTTCGCGGCGCCGGATCTTCACGGGCCGCGCGGCACCTCGCCGAGATCCCAGAACAAGCCTGCCATCATGCGCATCGCTTCCTCGGTCACGGACAGCAGGATGTGTTCGTCGGGAGCGTGCTGGGAGCAGCCTGGATAGGAATGCGGCACCCAGATCGTCGGCAGCCCCAGCACTTCGGAAAAAACGTCGTTGGGCAGCGATCCGCCGAAGTTCGGCAGCACCGCCGGGGCCTTGCCGGTGGTTTGCCGGATTGAATCCGCCGCCCAATTGATCCAGGGACTGCCGAGATCGGTTCGCGAGGCCGCAAAGCTCTGCGCACCCCGCACCCTGACCATCGACCATCCGCGCTCGCCAAAATACCGCTGAATTGCCGTCACGACCTTGTCGACTTCGGTACCGACAACGAAGCGAAGCTGCAGCACGGCATGCGCCACCCCGGGGATCGCATTTGCGGGTTTGTCGATATTGCCGGAAGACATTGCCAGTACCTCAAGCGTATTCCAGGCATACAGCCGCTCGGCCGGCGACAGTTCCTGTTCACCCCAATTCGCCGACAGCGCCGGCTCGTCAGGCAGCGGTTCGATCTTCACGTCGGCAAGCATGGCGCGAATTTGATTCGAAATCCGCGGCGGCTTCAATGCATCGAGCAGGAGGCGTCCCTGACCATCGACCAGGGAGCCGATCGCATTGGCGAGGATGGTGCCAGGATTGGCCAGGATGCCGCCCCAGTTGCCGGAATGATGTGCCCCCTCGCGCAGGTCGATATCGAGATGGATCCGCAGGCCGCCGCGGCAGCCCAAAAATATCGTCGGGCGATCCGCCGCCAGCCGCGGGCCGTCGGAAGCGAGAAACAAATCGGCGGCGAGGTCCTCCCGCATCGTCTCGCAGAGCTGGCGCAAATCCGGAGATCCGATCTCCTCGCCCATTTCGATCAGGAACTTGGCATTGAAACCGAGCCGTCCGCCGCGGGCCTCGCGAACGGCGCGCAGCGCCGACAGGTTGATGCTGTGCTGTCCCTTATTGTCGGCGGTGCCGCGGCCGTAAATGCGATTGCCCGAGGTCGTCAGCCGCCACGGGTCCAGATTGTCGCGCCACTCGCCCGCCATGCCGTCGACGACATCGCCGTGGCCATAGATCAGAACCGTCGGGGCCGACGCGTCCTCGCGATAGTCCGCCAGCAAATAGGGATGCTGCCCGCCAGGAGAAGAAAGCAGGCGCGTCGAGAAGCCGAGCTGCGAGAACGCCGGCTGCAGCTCGGTTTCCAGATAGGCGCGCAACACCTCGCCCCGATCGGCGTTCTGGCTCTCGGTCGGATAGGCGACCCGGCGGCCGAGTTCGGCCAGAAAAGCACCGGAATGAAGGTGCCGGCCAACGAGCGCGATGGCTTCGGCTCTGCTCACGGTGAACTAAATCCTTGGCGTGGTGCGCGCTCGCTTCGACACTCCGTTGCCGGCATCAGCAGCCCGACTCGCAGGCCGGATTCCTGACATCGGGGCGCGGGTCGCCAACGAACATGCCGCGGTTCGGCATCTTGATCGCGCTCAGCGTTCCGGCATCGAGCGTGGCGTCGGCGGCAAGCAGGCCGTTGAGGCTGAGAATGTAGGCGGAGACGGCATAGACGTCGTCATTGCCGAGCGACTGCGGCGCATTTTGCGGCATCGCGCGGCGGATATAATCGAACAGGGTCGGCGCATAGGGCCAGTAGCTGCCGACGGTCTTGACCGGCTTGGCGGTCGCGATCGTACCCTGCCCGCCGACCAGGCGGTCGCCTACGCCGCCCTCGCCTTTCGCGCCATGGCACGCAGCGCATTGCTGATCGAACACCTCGCGGCCGTGGCTGACGCTGCCGCTTCCCGGGGGAAGGTTCTCACCGTTGCGGCCGATATCGATATTCCAGCCGGCGATTTCCGCGGCCGTCGCGGTTCGGCCGATACCGTAAGGGCTTTGCGCCCGGGCGTCGGTGACCGATCCCAGCGCCACCAGCGCCAAGACCGTCACGGCAAATTCACGCATTCGCATTGGTGACCTGCCCCTGCGCGTCGATGCGCCACGGCTGAATGGCATTGTTGTGGTAGAAGGAATTCTCGCCGCGCACGGCCAGCAGCTCGGAAAATGTCGGCTGCACGTAATCCGTCTCATCGATCGCCCGGCTCTGGATCACGGCCGGCTGACCGTCCCAGTGCCACGGCAGGCGAAAGCGGGTCAAGGCGCGGGTCAGCACCGGCTCCTGCAGATGCGCCATCTGCCAGTTCTTGCCGCCATCGACCGACACGTCGACGCGCTTGATCTTGCCGTGACCGCTCCAGGCGACGCCGGTGATCTCGTGGAAGCCGGGCGCGCCGAGCTTCTGGCCTCCCGATGGCCGGGTGATGATGGATTTCGCTTCCATGTAAAATGTGAATTCGCGCGCCGTGCCGTCCGGCATCAGGTCGGTGTATTTCGATGTTTCCTCGCGCGAATAGGCCGGCTCGGCGACGGCCTTCAGGCGACGCAACCATTTGACGTTCATGTTGCCCTCGAAGCCCGGCAGCAGCAGCCGCAGCGGATAGCCCTGCTGCGGGCGCAGCCGCTCGCCGTTCTGGCTGTACGCCAGCATCGCATCGTCAAGGCATTTTTCGATCGGGATGCTGCGCGTCAACGCCGCAGCATCGGCGCCCTCGGCCACAAGCCATTTGGCTTCGGGACGCAGCCCGGCTTCCTGCAGCACGAGCTTGAGGCTGACCCCGGTCCATTCGGCGCAACTCAGCAGTCCGACCAGGTCGGACGCGGTCTTGCCATAGGGTTTTGTGTAGACCGGGTTGCCGGAGCATTCGAGGAAGTGGATCCGCGACTCCGACGGAAAGCGGCGGATGTCATCCATGGTGAAGATCAGGGGCCTGTCGACCAGTCCATGCAGCATCAGCCGATGCTGGTCCGGATCGATCGTGGGAACCCCGCCGTGATGACGTTCGTAGAACAGTCCGTTCGGCGTGATGATGCCGTCGAGATCCTGCAGCGGGGTCCGGCCGGAGGCCGAGAGGTATTGGGGCAGCTTCTTCGAGATATTCTTGACGACACCCTTTTCGAACGGCGAAGGCGTTCCATAAGGCTGGCTGCCCATGGGATCGCCGGGAGTTTTCATCCATTCCGGAATATTGGGCGGCGCGTTGCCGGCATCCGGCGTGGCCGCCAGGGCTTCGCCGACGAGACCGTTCGCCAGCACGACGCCACCCATCAAGGCGCCGCCCTCGCGCAGAAAGCGTCGGCGCGACGTGACGGCGGGATCGTCGTCGAGGTCTGTTGATTCGGCCATGGACTATCCTCTATCCGAGCGGCGGGTATGGAACATCTCAATGAAGTCGTTGGCAATCCTCAAAATATTTCAGAACACGGCATTTTCTGCCGCGCCGGCCACCCTGTTCGAAAAAAAATTCGGCTTCGGCGGCCGGGGATGAAATGCGGGGCTTCCACGGCAGTTCTGGAACATAAATCCCTCATCCGCATTTGCCGGTCTGTCCTGGCGTCCAGCCAAGGCGCCGGAATCCAAGCTTCCAGAGCGACAAGCGAGCACGAAATGAACATCGAAGCACCCCAGCCCGGCATGGCGGAACGCGCCATCGATACCGCGACCGACGTTTCGCGCACCATTACCGAAGTCTCCGCCGCCCTTCAGGCCGCCGTCGACCGGCTGAGCCGAGCCATTGCCAACGCGCGGCAGCCGGGAACGCCGCTTTCGACCATCAGCGCGGTGACCCGCCAGGCGCCGCTGGCGAGCCTGTCGGTGGCATTCCTGTTCGGCATCGCGGTGGCCCGACGGCGCTAGCAACACCAGCCGTCACGGGCGATCCAGCCGTTTGGCCAGGTCAGGCCCTGATTTCCTGACGCTGGAACACGACATAGCCGGCGACGAACAGCACGATCGTGCCGGCGATCAGCCCCACGGTCTGCGGCCATGCGATCAAGAGGCTCTGTCCGAACGGCAGCGGCGCTCCCATGACGGCGCCGCGCAGTTGCTCCAGAAACACCGGACCGAGCGACCGCGTGGTGGGCGAAAGCACCGCCAGCATCGCCTCGCCGAACAGATGGTTTGGCGACAGCCGCGCCAGCGTCTGCGCCCAGATCGCCGTCTCCGGCGTTTGAAGCCCGAGCGCGGCATAACGCGGATCCGGCGGAGCGATCGCCTGGGCCAGCGCCGGGGCCAGCATCGGCCACAAGACGGTCAGGAACAGCCAGACGCCGAGCGCGACCAGCGCTGCCGTGGCAGGCGAACGAAACACGATCGAAAGCAGCATCGCAAGCGCGAGCCAGACCCCGGCATAGAAGATCGCGATGACCAGGAACGCCAGCGAGCGGGCGATTTCCTCGCCGCCCGGCGGAACGCCGAGGAAGACCAGGCCGAGGCCGATCACCAACAGCCACAGCGCCGCCAGGCTGATCGCCAGCGTGGCCAGTCCGGCAAGGAACTTCCCCATCAACAGCGCATCGCGATAGATCGGCTGCGCCAGCACGCGCGACAGCGTTCGCCGGTTATGCTCGCCGTTGATGGCGTCGAAGCCGAGTCCGATGGCCATCAGCGGAATCAGGAAACCCAGGATGGCGACAAAGGACGGCAGCGGTGCACGATCGACCGTAAACAGCCGCAGCAGCAGGAAGGGATCTTCCGCCGTATTCTGCCGCAGGCTGTCGATGGCGCCATACAGCGCGGCCAGCGCCGTCAGCACGATCAGCCATTCCAGCACCAGCATCCGCGCGCTGGACAGGTGGTCTGCCAGTTCCTTGACCGCCACGGTGCCGAGCCCCTGGAACGGGGAGCCTTCACGCCGCATGACGCGCCCCCCGGGATGGCGCCGCCTGATCCTGGAAGTAGCGGGCATAGATCGCCTCGAGGCTTGGTTCGTCGACGGAGAGCCGGCGCAGCGATCCGTTGGCGGCGACCACGGCACGCGCCGCGTCCGGCCTCACATCGCGATCCGCCGTCATCCGGAACCTATCCTCGGCCAGCGTCTCGACGTTGGTCACCCCGGCAATGGTCGCCAGCCGCCGCGCCAGCCCGGGACCATCGGCCTCGACCTCGACCACGAAGCCCGCCCCCAGCACCTGGCGGGCGAGATCGGCAACCGCCCCCATCAGCACGATGCGCCCGGCCTGAAACAGCGCGACGCGGTTGCACACCCGCTGCACCTGATCGAGCATGTGCGACGACAACAGCACCGTCACGCCTTCGGCCTTGAGCTCGCCGATCAGGCCGAGAAATTCGAGCGTGGCTTGCGGATCGAGCCCTGAGGTCGGCTCGTCGAGAATTGCGATCTCGGCCTGCTTGACGATGATCTCGGCGAGCCCGAGCCGCTGCCGCATGCCACGCGAGAAGGTTGCCACGCGCCTGCCGGCGACATCGGACAGTCCTACCCGCGCCAGCGCCGCCGCAATGCGCCGTGCCCGCTCCGTCCGTGAGAGGCCCATCAGCTTTGCCGTGTAGGCCAGATTCTCGTCGGCGGTGAGGTTGTCATAGAAGCCCACCGAATCCGGCAAATAGCCGACCCGGCGCTTGACTTGCAGCGGCGCGCGCGCCGGGTCATATCCAAGCACGCCGACCTTGCCCGAAGAAATGTCGGTCAGACCGAGCATCATCAGGATCGTCGTCGTCTTGCCTGCCCCGTTCGGTCCGAGCAGCCCGAAAACCTCGCCCCTGGCGATGTCGAAATTTATGCCGTCGACCGCGCAGGCCTCGCCATAGCGCTTGGTGAGGTACCGCGCCACGATGACGAAATCGTCTGCCTTGGTGCCGACCTGACTATCCGCTTCGCTCATCGCCGTCCAAACCTCGCCACCGCGCCCAGCATCAGCAACAGGGCAATCCCGATGACGCCTGCGCCGGCAATTCCCCATACCGTCGAGGTCGCCACCGTAATCCGGAACTGGCTCGACGCCGTTTCGCCCCGCGAGGTGGCGCTGATCGACGTCATGTAGTCGCCCGCCAACGACTTTTCGCTGGGCGTAACCAGCGCCTGGACCTCGGCGTCCTTGCCCGGAACCAGCCGGTCGATGGTGGCCGGCTCGAACGTGACTTTCCAGCCGCTCGGCGCGCTGGCCGCCAGCGCGATGTTCTCGGCCGGCGCGGTGCCAGTGTTGGTGACCACGACCGGGATCGAACTCTGCTGGGCGGCAACCGCGCGCGCACTGAGCAATCCATCACGCCCGGACACCTGCAGCTGCGGCTGTCCGACCACGTCCAGCGCAAGGTCGATCTTGGCTGAAGCATCCTCCGCATTCACCGTGACCCGCACGGGAAAATGTCCGGCGTCGATCGTACTGGGTGGCCGGACCTTGAGCTTGATGTCCCTGGACTGGCCGGCCTCGATCGGGATCGAGGAGAGTTCCTGACTGCCATAGGCTTCGGTGAACGACGTCTCGAAATTGGGCGGCGCCTCGGCGGCAAAGCTCGCGACCAGATTGCGTCCGCTGTCGTTCTTGATCGTCAGCGCATATTCAAAATTCGATTTCGGACTGCCGCGAAGCGAGGGCAGCTTCGAGGACACCGTCAGCTTGGCGGGCAGTTCCTTGGCGAGAGCGACGGCCAGTGGGAGCGACGCCTGGTTCCCTTGCCCTTCCGCCTTCACCGTCAGCGTCTGCTCGCTCAATTTGGCGTTCGCCGGCACCTCGAGGCGAAGCTGAAGCGCCACGCTGGCGTCCGGCGCCGGCATCGCCGCGGCGACCGGCTGGCCGCCGCCCAATAGCGTGGCGGTCCAGCCGCTCGGCACGCCGGTCACCGAGAGCTGGTATTGCTCCGGCCCGAGCCCGTAGTTCTGCAGCCGCAGCGGGATGTTCGAGGTGGTCCCCGGTCTTACCGTGACGGCCGGGTAGTCGGTCATCAGATAAAGCCCCTTGATGTCCCGCGGCGCATCGGCGGCGTGCGCGGCGGGGGCGATCAGGGCAACGGCGAAAACAAGGGGGGCGAGGTCAAGTGCTCGCATTGCGGAACTCCTGCAATGGCTGGGTTCGTAGTCCTGCCGCTACCTCGGCCAAACGGCCCAAAACAGCCGCGGCGGCCGCGGATTATCGAACCGATCGTGACCAAACCTGTACGAAGTTTCGGAAATTTTGCGGCGACGATTACGAGTTGGTGATCACGGCCGGTTCTGCATCAATTTGCCGCGGGGCAGCCTTGCCTAAAATTAATTTTGCCAGCCCTGGCAGCCGGACTCGACCGGCGGGGCGCGGCACACCACATAGTGAAGCAGGTTGAATCAAAAGTGATGCGGACGGAAACGATGAAGAGGGCAATTGCCATTTTGGCCTGCGTCTGCGCGCTGGTGGGCGGCGTCTATTTTGCCGCCAGCAAATGGGCCATCCGACACGAAACGCTCAATTTGTACGACACCGCGCGGCAGCGGCCGGTCTCGGTGGACCTTGCGGTGCGCCGCGATTACGAAATGAAGGCGGACGCCGGCTACTGGAAGCTTCCGGTCGCCTTCATCAGCAACGGCAATACCGTCAAGAACACCGAATATTCCTTCCTGGCCAACGTGCTTGCCGCCAGGGGATATCTGGTCGCCAGCATCCAGCAGGATCTGCCGACCGACCCGCCTTTGATGACCAAGGTCGGATTGCCTTACGTCGGAAGGACGGGGGTGTACGAACGCGGCGAAGCCAATATCCTGTTCGTCCGCAAGCAACTGGAAAAGCTGCAGCCCGATGCGGACTACGACCACCTCACCATGGTCGGGCATTCCAATGGCGGCGACATTTCCATGTATTTCGCCAAGCAGCACCCCGACCTGGTATCGAAGGTCATCACGCTGGACAATCTGCGGGTTCCGTTCGTGCTCAGCAACAAGATGAAGATCCTGTCGTTCCGCTCCAGCGACCCGAACTTCAAGACCGATCCCGGCGTGCTGCCCGATGCCGCCCAGGCCAAGAAGGACGACATCGATATCGTCAAGACCAAATTCCAGCACACCGACATGAGCGACCGCGGCCCGGATTCCGTCAAGGAAAAGATCCAGGCGACCCTGGATCAGTTCCTGGGCGACAGCTCGAGCAGCGAATTGTCGCCGGTGAAGAGCGAAAGGCCGCTGATTGCCGCGCTCGGGCCGGGTCCCTATCCATAGCCGCGGCGGCAACCGGCGCGCCGGGTTAGCCGCAGGACGATGCAGCCGTTAATCGGACGACTGCGTCTGTGCCGGCCGGAAGATCGCCGCGCCGGAAAGCTGCGCGGCGATCAGGAATGCCACGACCACGGCGGGAACGCTGATCAGACGCAGCACTTGATCTACCGAAAGCATCGCTATCGTCCCCCCGAGCCAGCGTCGAATGCGGCTCACTCCGCCGTTTGCGCAGTCTGCTGATCGCTCGTAAAAAGCTGATCGGTGTAGACCGCCCCGGTCATCGTGAGCAGCGCCAGAAGCGTTATGACGGCCAGTGTTTTCATGGCGCGGATGGTGGTTTTCGATTGTGGCCAAAAATGTCACAGCTTGGCGCATTTTCAGGACAATCAAGCGAACAATCATGGCCGGGCCGGGCGCGAAGCGCCCGGTTCAGGCGGTATTGCCGGCGTCGATCGTCAGCACCGTGCCGGTCACGTTGCGGCCGCCCTCGCCCAGCAGATATTCCACCATGCGGGCGACATCGTCCGTCTCGGGAAGCCGGCGCAAGGCACTGCGGCCGGCGATGCGTTGGCGCTGCTCGTCCGAGAGGCCTTGCGTCAATTCGGTATCCACGAAGCCGGGCGCGATCGCGTTCACGGTGATTCCGAGCTTGCCGACCTCGCGCGCCAGCGAACGGGTGAAGCCGGTCGCCGCAGCCTTGGTTGCCCCGTAGACAGACAGGCCATTGTAGCCGGTGGTCGCGATGATCGATGACATGTTGATGATGCGGCCGGCGCCGTCGGCCATCATCTTTCGCACGACATATTTCGTCAGAATGACCGGCGAGAGGATGTTGAGGCGAAGCAGGGCTTCGATCTCGCTGTTGTGCATGGTGGCGAGCAGTCCCTCGGTGCCGATCCCGGCATTGTTGACCAGGCCGTAAATGGCGCCGAACTCGTCGCGCAGCCCCTTGACGAAGCCCGGGATGGCCTCGATCTCGCTCAGGTCGAAGGCCCTGAAGTGCAGGCCGCCGGCGCCGCGGTCGACGACCTCGCGGATCGCCGATTTCAGTTCGTCGCTTTCGCGTCGCGCCACCGCGATCACGTTATAGCCGGCCGCGGCGATCCTTCGCGAGATGGCGAGCCCGATGCCGCGGCTGCCTCCGGTCACCAGAACGTTATGCATCGTTTCGGGCCAGCTTTCCGGCCGCCGTCACCTCGAGCGAGCGGACGAACCTGATGACGGCGGGTACCTTGTGGGGCGAAAGTTGCGCCCTGCAATCCGCCAGGATCTGCTCGCGGATTTCGTTGTCGCGGCCGGCCTCCTCGCCATCGGTCAGAACGACGTCGGCGACCACGATCGAACCGGTGATCGGACTGCGGCGCGATTTGGCGCGCGACATCCGCACCTCGGCATGCCGGTTGATGACGGCTTCGATTTCTTCCGGGTGAACCTTGAGGCCGCCGATGTTGATGATGCCGCCGCGGCGTCCGACGAAGTGATAGCGCTCGCCGCGCAGTTCGACCATGTCGCCGGTGTCGATGAAGCCGTCGCTGTCGGCCAGGCTGGCGGCCTGCTGGCCGACATAGGCATGCGCCGTCCGCTTCGAGCGAATCCGCAACGATCCGTCCTCGACCTTCATCTCGACACCGTCGCGGCTTTCCCCGACCAGGGCGGCGGGAAAGCCCTCGCGACCGTCATTGACGGCAAAGCCGACGCCCGCTTCGGTCGAGGCATAGGCATGACCGATCGAGGCCAGGGGAAAGGCCCGGCTCAGCCCGTCCAGCACGGCCTGGTCGGCAATCTCTCCCGACAAGCGAATGTAGCGCGGAGCAAAGCCGGCAGCCGATCCGCTCATCAGAAGCTTGCGCCAGTGCGACGGCGTGCCGGAGATATGGGTGACGCCCCCCGCCCGCAGCCGGGCGACATGATCGGCAATCACCTCGCCGGGCTCCGACAGCACCATCGAACCGCCGCCGATGATGGCACGCAGGAATATCTGCAGGCCGCCGTAGCGGCGAATATCGTAGAACGTCGCCCACACCGCCGGGCCGCCCCGGGTCTGACCGTCTGCAACGATCGCGCCGGTCAGCCCTTCCAGGGTATGGCTGACGATCTTCGGCACCCCCGAGGTGCCGGATGTCAGCATCAGCCATTCCGTCACCCGCTCGGTCTGCACCCTGCGAGCCCTGACGACGGCCCGCTCCGGCGCCCCGGCCGCGATCACCAGATCGACCCCGGCATCCATCCACCGCGCCGGCTGATCGGTCACCACCGCCTCGATGTCGGCCAGCCCGATCAGGGTTTTGATATGGGCGGCGTCGAGATCGGGCGGGCACAGCAGCATGCGCCGAGCTACGCCGTCGATCTCCGTCATCGCGATGGCGGATACCAGCTGATCCGCGACGGCAAGCAGCACCGAGCGCCCGGAAAGCTCGCCAAGCCGGCCTGCCAGCCAGGATTCCCCGAGAATATGGCTCAGCGAAACTGTCCGCCGGGCGTCCGAGATCGTGCGGCCGGTTATCTCCGGACCAAGATAATCACGCAGCGCGAACCGTTCACGCGGGGACATTTTCATAGGCCCCGATGAAGTCGCCTACCGTGAGGGGGAACGCGACGTCCTCGGCTATGGTAAACGGATCGATACCGAGATCGTCTTCCAGACGCGCCACCAGGATGGCAAAGCCCAACGAATCGAAGCCCGTTTCGTGAAGCGACAGGTCGTCGCCGAGCGGCGGCAGCGTGACCTTCTGCTCCTCGGCGATCTGCCGCATGGCTGCAATGATTCTTAACCTTACCGACATGGTTTTTTGCCTTTTCCTGTCACCACGAGAGGCCAAGATAGGGGCGAAGATTTAAAATAACCGCGCCATTCGCCGAACTTTTGGTTCGATTGGTAAACCGATGCTCGCCGCCAAGCCGCGGATTCGCGGGATCGCGGCATGTATTGCCTTGTCGCGGCGTCGCGGCTGCCGACATACCACCGCCCCCGCCAGAGGTCTCGCTTTCGGCGAGCCCGATTAGCCGCGGGTATGGCTGCGCCCACCGCATCCCGCCCCGCGCGCGTGATGATCGCGATACGCCCCAGTGAAAAGGAAAATCGAAAACAACCCCATGCAAAGCAACATGGTGTCGCCGGCATGGATGCTTTGACCGATCCTGCGAAGGCATTTTGATGCGGCCGGGCAGCACCCATGAAGGCCGAAGGCCACCGTGCCAAGAAAGCCGATCGTCACCGTTGATAGTTCATTTTCGAGGACCCACGCCACGCGTGCTCGACCGCGGTACGACTGAGCAATATAGCTCACGCAGTCATGGCGCCACATGCTCTACTCAAGCAGAGCTCGAACGCGAAGGGGAACGATTCGCGCAAACGTTTATTGGCTCGATGAGTCGACCACATCGCGCTCACCCCCTCTATTCAGACGTTGTGGACGGGATCCTGCGACCGGGACGCGGACCGTCAAGGCGGGGCATTTTCACAGGTCATCGTTTGGAAATTTCGACCGTCGGCTGGAGGATAGGGCGTGCTCAAGGTCCTGATTGTTGAAGACGACCTGATGATGGCGGATTTCATGGAAGAGATCCTGGTCGAGCATGGCTACGAGGTCAGCGGCATCGCCCGCACCGTCGCTGCGGCGGTCGCGCTCGCGCAGCGTTGCAAGCCGAACCTCATGATCCTCGATCTGCGGCTGGCCGATGGCGGGCTCGGAACCGAAGTCGCCGCGCAACTTCCCGGCCCCGGCAGGCCCGGCATCCTCTATGCCACGGGCAATATGTCACAGCTCGAGCTGACCTCCGCCGACGGCGACGCCTGTCTTGCCAAGCCCTACCGATCCGCCGATCTCTTGCGCGGCCTGGAAATCGTCGCCGGGCTGTTGGCCAGCGGCAAGGCACAGCCGCCGTTTCCGAGCGGCTTCCAGCTGCTGCATCCGGCAGCCATCAAATCGCGGACGATCGGCCTATGACCGACGATGCCGGACAGGTCCGAAAACTTCTGCGCCAGCAGGCCGCGATTGCCCATTTCGGCAGCTTTGCGCTGCGCGAAAACGATCTGCTGAAAGTCCTGAACGAAGCGGCGAGGGTCTGTGCCGAATGCCTCAGCGTGCCGTTTTCCAAGGTGTGCCGCTACCGGGCCGAGCAAAACGATCTGCTGATCGAAGCCGGGCACGGCTGGCATGCGGGTGTCGTCGGAAATGTCGTGTCCCGGGCCGACGTGACCTCGCCGCAGGGACGCGCTTTCATCACCGGGGAGCCGTCGATCTGCAACGATCTGGGCGATGACAACGATTTCAAGCTGCCGGCCTTCTATGCCGAGCACGGCATCGTCTCGACCATCGACGTCGTCATCAAGGGCAGCGAAGACCAGCCCTATGGCGTGCTGGAGATCGACAACAACCGGCAGCACGATTACGACCAGCACGACATCGATTTCCTGACCGGCTTTGCCAACGTTCTTGCCGAGGCGGTCGCGACCTCCGCACGCACCGGCGTCCTGCAACGCACCATCGAGCGGATGAAGATGCTGGTCGCCGAGAAAGATCGGCTGCTCGAACAGAAGAAGGTGCTGGCCGAGGAGCTGCAGCACCGGGTCCGCAACAACCTGCAACTGGTCTACGGCATGCTCAGCAAACAATTGGGCGACACGCCGGACCAGGCCGGGCAGCGCGGCATCAGGGCGATTTCGCGCCGGGTCACCACCCTGGCGCAGGTCTACGATCATCTGCTCGGCAGCGAGATGACGCGAACCACCGATTTCGGCGGCTATCTAAAATCGCTGTGCCTCAATCTCGCGGAGATTCAGGCGGCACCGGACGGCAGCGTTACGCTGACCTGCGACAGCGACGCCATCGTCCTCGATCTCGATGTGGTCACGGCGCTGGGCATCGTGGTCGCGGAAGTGGTCACCAACAGCTACGACCATGCTTTCCCCTTGGGCAGCAAGGGTTCGATCACGGTATCGGTGCGCCGCACCGCCGACGATACCGCGACCATGACCATCGGAGACGACGGTACCGGATTTGTGGTTGGAGCGGAAAACAAGCGGCATGGACTTGGGCTGGTGCGGCGGCTGGTCGAACAGGTCGGCGGCAGCGCGACCGTCAAAACCGATCAGGGTACGGTCTGGACCATCACAATTCCGGTTGAAGGCGTCGCACTGGCGGCGTGAGCCGCCGGCAGCCGGGCTTATTGATCGGGAGTTGGAAATTTGGGTGGATCCGGCTGTTGCAGGCTCCGACGCTCAAACCTACAGCCGGATCGAACCTTCCAGGATGGCCGCATGGCTCGCGGCATCGATCGGGCGGTAGGAGCCGGATTTCGGATCCCTGAAGAACAGAGGATCCTGCACCACGCGCGGATCGAAGCCCTCGCGCGCCAATAGATGCTTTTTCTGCTTGAAGGTTTCGGTGCTGTCGAGCGCGGCGCAGATTCGGACCATGACCGGGCAGGCATAGGCCGGCAGCCGGAGCGCCAGGGCTGATTGGAATTCCTTGGGATCGAAGCCGTCATCGACCACGAGCGCGCTCATTCCGGCGCGGCCGTCGGCGCCAGGAATTTCCACGCCATAGGTCGCCGCGTCGACGACGCCGGGGCAGTCTGCCACGGCCTGATTGACTTCGGAGGTGGCGACGTTTTCGCCCTTCCAGCGGAAGGTATCGCCGACCCGGTCGACGAAGTGGAAATAGCCGCTGTCGTCGAGTTTCATCAGGTCGCCGGTGCGAAACCAGGCATCGCCCTTGACCAGCACATCGCGCAGGATTTTTTTCTCGGTCTCGCCGGCGTCGGTGTAGCCCTCGAAGCGGCCGCCGCCGCCGTCGGCGGTACCGATGCGGCCGATCGCCTCGCCGACCTCGCCACGGCGGCAGCGAATGCAAAGCCCGTCCTCGCCGCGGACCGCCCTGCCGGATCCCGCGTCGAGGCGGATGATCGCGGCCGGGAAACGATGCGCCAGCAGCGGCGGAATCCGGCCGATCGCGCCTGGCCGGCCCTCGACATTGTATAGCGAGAAATTGCCTTCCGTCGCGGCATAGAATTCGAGGATCCGGGGAATCGCAAAGCGCGCCTGGAAGGCTTGCCAGATATCGCCGCGCAGCCCGTTGCCGCAGGCCAGCCGAAGCCGGTGGCTGTTTTCGAATTCGGAACGCGGCGCCTTGAGCAGATAGCGGCAAAGCTCGCCGATATATTGAAACAGCGTGCAATCCCAGCGCACCACATCGCGCCAGAACTGGCTCGCGGAGAATTTGTCCGCCAGCGCCACCGAGGCTCCCGCGCTCAGCATGCTGCAGGGCGCGACAATGCCGCCGACGCTGTGAAACAGCGGCAGGCAATCGTACAGGCGGTCGTCGGTGCAGGCGTCGGTCAAGCCGGCAAACCAGCCGCCCCAATTGAGGATCCGCCGGTGACTGATGCTGGCGGCCTTGGGCAGGCCGGTGGTGCCCGAGGTGTAGATCAACAGCGCCCGATCGCCGATGGCGGTACCCCGCCTTTCGGCTGCAGTCAGCGGGCCTTGCTCCATGCGCTGCAGCGCGGCGTCGAGATCGGCCGCGGTTCCGGCGCCGCCATGGACCCAGATTTTCGGCGAGCGGGCCAGGTACGGCACGGCACTCTCGAAAACCGCGGCGAGATCCGCAGCGAGGATCACGTGATCCGCATTGGCGAGATTGAGGCAGTGCGACAGCGATTGCCCGACCAGCCGGGTATTGATCAGCGCGACGACTCCGCCGACCTTGCTGATGCCAAGCCAGGCGGCGAGGTAGTCCGGCCGGCTCGGCATCAACAGGCAAACGGTATCGCCGGCTGCAATTCCCGCCGTTAATGCCCAGCGCGCGTAGCGGTTGATCCGATCGGCCAGGGCCCGGTAACTGAAGGACTCCGTCTCGGAGATCAGGGCGGCATGATCGGGCTGCCGCGCGGCCCAATCCTCGACAATGTCGGCAAACAGCCTGGAGGGCTCCGCCTCGATGCCGGATGTCCGTTCGATGGCCTTCAGCCAGCTCTTGGCAGCCGATGGCTGGCCGCGCCGCTGCCGGTGGTCTGCCGATGCTTCGACAACGCCTTGGTTCATCGCTGAATGCCCGTGGATCCCGCGGCTTGTATAGCGGGACCGACCCAGCCAGAGGGTTAATCGAAATCGTTAATCGGGGTCATTATCCCGTCGCGTCGATCGGCAGAGTTAAAGCCGTATTGCCACAATTCCGCAGCACGATGCGCCACCGGGCTTCAATCTGCCTGAGCCGCAGCGACCGGATCGCCCGCGCCCGGAGCGCGCTCGGCTCCCGCTATCAGACAGGCGGCCCGGCCGACCGGCCTACGGATGAGGCGGCTTGCCGGCGCCCCCGAACCATCTGCCGGAGCGTTCGCGCAACCGCTGGAATGTCACGTACAGCATCGGCACCATGAAGATCCCGATCGAGCTTGCGGCCAGCATGCCGCCGAACACGGCGGTGCCGACGGCCCGGCGGCTGATCTGGGCGGCGCCGGTGGCGATGACCAGCGGCAGCAGGCCGAGAATGAAGGCGATCGAGGTCATCATCACGGCACGGAACCGCATCTGCGCGCCTGCGATCGCGGCATCGGCGATTTCGGCCCCTCGTTCGCGCTGCTCCTTGGCGAACTCGACGATCAGGATGCCGTTCTTGGCGGCCAGCGCGATCAGCACCACGAGACCGATCTGGCCGTAGAGATCGAGATTCAAACCTGCGATCTTGATGCCGAGATAGGACCCGAGCACGCCGACGGTGACCGACAGCAGCACCGGAATCGGGATCGTCCAGCTTTCATACAGTCCGACCAGGAACAGATAGGCGAACAGCACCGCAAGCCCGAGGATGGTGCCGGTCTGGCCGGAGGCCTCGTGCTCCTGGTAGGCGGTGCCGGTCCATTCATAGGCGTAACCCGAAGGCAGCGTGGACGCGGAAATGGCCGCCATGGCGGCGAGCGCCGTTCCCGAAGACACCCCCGCCGCCGGACTGCCGTTGACCGTCACCGAGCGGTAGTTGTTGTAGCGGGTGATCACCTGCGGCCCGGTCACGATCTTGAGGCTGGCGATGGAGCGCATCGGTACCATCGCGCCGCTGCTGTTGCGCACATAGATCTGCCAGATGTCGGAGATGTCGGCGCGGTCGGCGGCCTCGCCCTGCACGTTGACCTGCCAGGTACGGCCGTAAAGGTTGAAGTTGTTGACGTAGATGCCGCCGAGCGTCGCCTGCAGCGCGGTGAACACGTCGCTCATGTTGAGGCCGAGCGCCTGTGCCTTGGAGCGGTCGATGTCGAGATAGACCGACGGATTGGTCGCCGTGAAGGTGGTGAACACCCGGGAAAGCCGCGGGTCGCGGTTGGCGGCGCTGATCAGGCCGGAGGTGACGCTGCCGATCGCGGCCGGCTCCTGTCCTTCCAGCGCCTCGAGCTGGTATTCGAAGCCGCCGCTGGTGGAAAGCCCGATGATCGGCGGCAGGTTGAACGGCAGCACGTTGGCCTGCCGGATCTGGGCGCCGGCGGCGAAGGTGCGCCGGATCAGCGCCTGCGCCGAATCGCTGGCGGCCTTGCGGTCCGCGAACGGCTTCAGCCGCGCCACCATGAAGGCGTTGTTCGGCTCGGAGGCGCCGTCGAGCAGCGAAAACCCGATGATCGAGAGCGTGTGCTCGACCGCCGGCATCTGCTTCAGCAGCGCTTCGACCTGCTTCGTCACCTCGCTGGTGCGTGCCACCGAGGCGCCGTCGGGCAATTGCACCGAGATGAAGAAGGCGCCCTGGTCTTCCTCCGGCAGGAAGCCGGTCGGCGTCACCCGCGACACGCCGAAAATGCCGGCCGCGAATACCGCCACGGCGGCGAGCGAAAATGCCGCCCTGCGCAGCAATCGGCGTACCCCGCCGGCGTAGCGGTCGCGCACCCAGTCGATGCCGCCGAGCACGCGGCCGAGGATGCCGTGCCGTGGCCCGGTATGGCGCAGGAACACCGCGCACAATGCCGGCGACAAGGTCAGCGCGTTCAGGGCCGAGATCACCATCGCCGCGCTGATCGTCACCGCGAACTGGCGGAACAGCGTGCCGGAAATTCCCGGGATGAAGGCGATCGGCACGAACACCGACAGCAGCACCAGCGTGATCGCGATGATCGGCGCGGTGATCTGGGTCATGGCTTTCTTGGTGGCGTCGGCCGGCGAGAGATCCGGCTCCTCCTCCATCACGCGTTCGACGTTCTCGACCACGACGATGGCGTCGTCGACCACGATGCCGATCGCCAGCACCATCGCCAGCAACGAGACCGTGTTGGCCGAATAGCCGAGCACCAGCAGCACGGCGAACGCGCCGATCAGGCTGACCGGAACCGCCACCGCCGGGATCACCGTGGCGCGCAGGTTGCCGAGGAACAGGAACACCACGATCACCACCAGGACGAAGGCCTCGCCGAGCGTCTTCAGCACCTCGGCGATGGTGTCGCTGACGAAGGTGGTCGAATCGTATTGCACGAGATAGGTCAGGCCCGCCGGAAAACGCTGCGACAATTTCTGCAGTGTCGCCTGTACCGCCTTCGCCGTGGTCACCGCATTGGCGCCCGGCGCGAGGTAGATGCCGATCGGCACCCCGGCGCGGCCGTCGATCCGTGACTCGCTGTCGAGGTTCTGCGCGCCGATCTCGACCCGGGCGACATCGCTGATCCGCAGCACCGAGCCGTCCGGGTTGGCCCGCAGCACGATGTTGCCGAACTGCTCGGGCGTGGTCAGCCTGCCCTGCGTCTGCACGTTGAACTGGAACTGCTGCTGGTCGCTGATCGGCCGGGCGCCGATGCGACCGACAGGGGCCTGGACGCTCTGGGCGCGGATCGCGGCGATGACGTCCGATGGGGCGAGGCTGAGGCTGGTGAGGCGCTGCGAATCGAACCAGATCCGCATCGAGTAGTTCATTTTCGCGAACAGGCTGGCCTGGCCGACTCCTGGCGTTCGGGAGATCGCGTCCAGCACGTTGATGATGGCGTAGTTGGTGATGAACAGCGGATCCTGCTCGCCGTTGGCGCTGTAAAGAACGATGAACTGCAGGATTGCCGAGGATTTTTTCTGCACCACCAGGCCCTGCGCCTGCACCTCGGGCGGCAGTTGCGCCAACGCGCTCTGGACGCGGTTGTTGACGTTGACGGTATTGATGTCGGGATTGGTGCCGAGCGCGAACGACACCGTCAGCGTGTAGCTGCCGTCATTGCCGCTGGTCGATTTCATGTAGAGCGCGCGGTCGACGCCGACGACCTGCGCCTCGAGCGGCTGGGCAACGCTGGTCTCGACCACCTCGGCGGAGGCGCCCGGAAACACGCCGGTGACGGTGACCTGCGGCGGCACGATGTCGGGAAACTGCGCGACCGGAATCTGCAGCAACGCCAGCGCGCCGGCGATGGTGATGACGAAGGCAATGACGATCGCGAGCCGCGGACGGTCGACGAAAACCGATGAGATCATGGAGTTTTGCCCACCGGCTTCGCCGCACCGGGGACGCTGCCGTCGATCTGAGGCCCGGCGTCGGTGGCGGAGGGCTTCATGCTCGCCTGGATCAGCGCGCTCGCCGGGCCGGGCGCGACCTGCTGGCCCGGACGCACCCGCTGCAGTCCCTCGACGATCACCTTGTCGCCGGGCGCCAGCCCATGGATCACCGAGGCGACCGTGGTGGTCGACTGCCCGAGCTGAATCCGGCGCTGCTCGGCCTTGTTGTCGGCGCCGACCACAAAGACATAGTCGCCCTGCTGGTCGGACAACACGGCGGCGCGCGGTACCGCCAGCACCTCGACCGGCTCTACACCCTCGAGCAGCACCGTGACAAATTCACCGTCGGTGAGTTCGCGCACCGCCCCGCCGGTGGTGGCCGGATCAAACAGCGGGGGATTGGGGATGCCGCCGCGCAGCATGATGGTGTCGGTATTCTGCGCGATGGTGTTGTTGACGAAGTTCAACTGGCCGGTCTGGCCGTAGGTCCGGCCATCCGGCAGCCGGAGCTTGATGACCACCGCCTTGAAGCCGCCCCGTGTCGCATAGCGCTCGCGCAACGCCAGCGCCTGGCGCACCGGAACCGGAAAGGTGACGTACATCGGATCCTGGCTGACGATGGTCGTCAGCACGCCCGACCCTGGGCTGACCACGTTGCCTTCGGTCACCGCGGTGCGGCCGACCTTGCCGTCGATCGGCGAGCGGATGTCGGTATAATCGAGGTTGATCTGGGAGAGTTGCACCTGGGCCTGGGCGGCCTGGACCTGCGCCTCCAGGCTGCGCTGGGTGGCGATCGCCGCGTCGTACGTCGATTGCTGCCCGGCCGGACCGCCAAGCAGCGACTGCGCGCGCGCGGTGGTCAGTTTGGCGTTTTCAAGCGTCGCCTGCAGTTGAGCCACCTGCGCCTTCTTGGTCTCGAGATCGGCCTCGAACGGTCCGCGCTCGAGCTTGTAGAGTTCGTCTCCCGCCTTGAGCTCGGCGCCCTCCACGAACATCCTCTTTTCCAGAAACGCGGTTACACGTGCCACCACGTTGACCCGGTTCACAGACTCTATCCTGCCGAGAAATTCGCTGGTTTCGGTAATCGGCCGCCTGGTGGCTTCCACCACGCCGACCGCCGGCGGCGGGCTCGCGGGAGACTGCGCCCGACCCGGACTGGTGGCACCGATGGCAAACACTGCGGCCAGCAGGCAGAACGGCAGTCTCGCACGGTGCATTTCTCGCCCTCTCACCTGTAACGGCACCCTGGCAGAATTGGATCGGCCCTACGGAGTGATGTCGATCACGGAGAATGCTACTGGAATGGTGGGTCGCCCCGGCGGGTGCTGCTGTTCAGCCAGGGAACGAAATCCGCCGGAAGCGGATCGGTTCCATCCGCCTCGCAAAATCCGGGCGAGCGAGACTGCCCGGGGTCCGAGCGAACTGCTGCCAATTTCGGCAGTGACCGCGAATGCCGCGCTCCGGTGCCTGCAAAGCCTTCCACCTCGGAAGCTACTGCGTAAGGGCTATTGACCAATAGCGAAGGATCCGCGCCGCCGGCCCAGTCTTTCGCCGAAGATAAATCCCGGACAACGCGTTGTGAAGTCGCGTTGCGCGGCTTTCTGGTAGAGCATGATGTTTGCTGCGGCGCGCCCCAGGCACGGGTTTCGCCGGTCGCCGCAAGCAGGCGGCGTGCGGGCAGACGAGCAAATGGACGACCACCGCCGCGCATCACGCTCGGGCGTTACAAGAGCGTTCGTCGCATCGGCCCGATGGCCAGCCATGAAAGCAACAACGACGCCAACGACAGGAGGAACACCACCGCGCGGAATTTCGGGCAGGTGATACGGCGTAGCGCTGCGGTTCTGCGCCGCGCTGGCAGCCAAAAGAGCGACGGTGTTGAGCGGCAAAGAAACATGTTCTCGCTCAGGCCGGACAATCATCCACAGTCCAATGATCACAGCTTATGAAGAGCGAGGAACGATCATGATCAAGGTGAAGATTAACGGCCACGAACAAAGCTGGGACGGCGACCCGGATCTTCCACTGCTCTGGTTTCTGCGTGATGAAGTCGGCTTGACGGGCACCAAATTCGGCTGCGGCCAGGCCCTCTGCGGCGCCTGCACCGTGATGGTCGACAAGCAGGCCGTGCGGTCCTGCATCACCTCGGTCTCCGACGTTGTCGATCGCGAGGTCACCACCATCGAGGGCCTTCATCCCACCGGGGATCACCCGGTCCAGAAGGCCTGGCGCCAGGTCAACGTGCCGCAATGCGGATACTGCCAGGCCGGCCAGATCATGCAGGCCGCGGCCCTGCTCACGGAAAATCCAAAACCCACGCACGATCAGATCCGCGAAGCGATGTCGGGCAACATCTGCCGCTGCGGCTGCTACCAGCGCATCGAAAACGCTGTTCATCTCGCATCGACGGGGGTCTGACATGAACATCATCGCCCATCCCGCGCCACTCCGCGGCTTCGAACGCCGCAACGGCATCGAAAACGTCTCGCGTCGCAGCCTTCTCAAGGGGCTCGGCATCACCGGCGGACTGGTGCTGGCCGCGCCGGTGATGTCGCGCCAGGCATTTGCCGACTACCAGACCGGTGCTGCGAACATGCCGCACGGCACCGTGGTCGATCCGCGCGTCTTCGTCGCCGTCGCCTCCGACGGGACCGTCACCATCGTGGCGCACCGCTCCGAGATGGGAACGGGGGTCCGAACCAGCCTGCCGCTGATCGTGGCCGAGGAAATGGAGGCCGACTGGTCGCGGGTGAAGGTGGCGCAGGCGCATGGCGACGAGACCAAATACGGCAATCAGGACACCGACGGGTCGCGCAGCACGCGCCACTACCTGATTCCGATGCGCCAGATCGGCGCCATGGCGCGCCTCATGCTGGAAGCCGCCGCCGCCAAGACCTGGGGCGTGCCGGCCGGCGAGGTCAAGGCCGTAAACCATGAGGTGGTTCATTCGGCCAGCGGCCGCCGTCTCGGATTCGGCGACCTGGCGGCCGACGCGGCCAGGCAACCGGTACCGGGCGTTGCCGGCCTGAAATTGAAGGACCCGAAGGACTTCCGCTACCTCGGCAAGGGCGAGGTCAGCATCGTCGATCTCCGCGACATTACCGTCGGCGCCGCCGCCTATGGCGGCGACATCCGGCTCCCCGGCATGAAATACGCCGTGATCGCCCGGCCGCCGGTGACCGGCGGCAAGCTGGTATCGTTCGACGGTGGCGACGCGATGAAGGTCTCCGGCGTCGAAAAGGTGATGGAGGTCCAGGGTTGGCCCTGGCCATCCAAATTCCAGCCGCTCGGCGGCGTCGCCGTGATCGCCCGCAACACCGGGGCTGCGATCAAGGGACGGGACGCGCTGAAGATCGTCTGGGACGACGGCGCCAACGCCAAATACGATTCGGCGGCCTATCGCGCCGAACTCGAGGACGCCGCGCGCAAACCGGGCCTGGTGGTGCGCAAGGAGGGCGACGTGGACGCCGCCCTGAAGGCCGCCGACAAGGTGATTATCGGCGAATACTACCTGCCTCATCTGGCGCATGCCAGCATGGAGCCCCCCGTCGCGGTCGCCAATGTAAGGGACGGCAAGGCCGAAATCTGGGCGCCCGTGCAGAGTCCCGGCGGGACCCGGGAAGACGTCGCCAAGACCCTCGGAATTCCCGAGGACAACGTCACCGTCAACGTCACCCTGCTCGGCGGCGGATTCGGACGCAAGTCGAAGTGTGACTTCGCGCTCGAGGCGGCGCTGCTTTCGAAGGCGCTCGGGGCGCCGGTAAAGCTGCAATGGACCCGGGAAGATGACGTGCGTCACGACTTCCTCCACACCGTCTCGGCGGAACGGATCGAGGCCGGCCTCGACAAAAACGGCAAGGTGATCGCCTGGCGGCACCGCAGCGTCGCCCCGACCATCGCCTCGACATTTGCCGCCAACGCGGTGCATGCAGCGCCCTTCGAACTCGGCATGGGGCTGATCGACATGCCGTTCGAGATCGCCAATATTCAATGCGAGAATCCGGAAGCCGCCGCGCATACACGGATCGGCTGGTTCCGTTCGGTATCGAACATCCCTCGCGCCTTCGCGGTCCAGTCGATGGTCGGCGAACTCGCCCATGCCACGAACCGTGATCAGAAGGACATGCTGCTGGAATTGATCGGGTCGCCGCGGATCGTCAGCCTCGCGTCGGTGAAGGACCCCTGGAATTATGGCGAGCCCTCCGCCAGCTACCCGATCGATACCGCGCGGCTTCGCCGCGTCGTCGAGGTGGTCGCGGAAAAAGGCGGCTGGGGGCGCGCGGTCCCCAAGGGCCACGGGCTCGGGATCGCCGTCCACCGCAGCTTCGTCAGCTATATCGCCACCATCGTCGAGGTATCGGTCGGCGACAAGGGCAAGCTGAACGTGCACCAGGTCGACACCGCCATCGACTGCGGCACTTGCGTCAATCCCGAAAGGATCCGGTCGCAGATCGAGGGCGCCGCGATCATGGGGCTCAGCCTGGCCAGATACGGCGAGATCAGCTTCAAGGACGGCAAGGTGCAGCAGGGCAATTTCGACGATTTCCCGGTGATCCGGATCGACGAGGCGCCGCTGGTGACCAACGTGCACATCGTACCCGTCGCTGCCGACACTCCGCCCAGCGGCGTCGGCGAGCCCGGCGTGCCGCCGTTTGCGCCGGCCCTGGTCAATGCCATCTTCGCCGCGACCGGCAAGCGCATCCGTGCCCTTCCGATCGGCAAGCAGCTTGAAACCTAGTGCCGGCTCCCACGTTCTGCTGCTGCGAAAGGACGGAACCATGAACGACAAACTGACCGCGCTCGCCGCTCTGGTCGCGGGCGTACTGATTGCGAACGTTCAACAGGCCGCCGCGCAGACAGCCGCCCCGCCCGACACCACCGCAACGCGACCAGCGAAGACTCCGCCGGCGCAAACCTCGGTCCCCAGCGCCGGCGCGCCGGCGACCACAAGCCAGACCACCGGCGAAACGTCGCAGGATCCGACAATCAAGAAAATGAACCAAGACGAAAAGCAGAAGGTCGACGCCAAGGGTAAATAGACGCCGACCCCGCGGCGGAATTGCTGAAGAAAATCATTTGTCAAAAGGGCGGCGGCCATCTGGCTCGCCGCCCGCTTGTCAATTTTGCTTCGCTTCGTCCGAACTCGGACCAGAAGGTCCAGGACGACAAGAAAGGTCAGTACAAGACCCTGATGCGATGGCGGTCGAGGAAAAAGTCGTAGTGGGCGGCTCCGGCGGAGAATGCGCTTTTCACCGACCAGCCCAGGCAGCTGCGGATTTTTGCGGTGCGTTGTCACAAATCGCGACAGCGAGATCTTGGCGCGAGCTTGCCGTCAGACATGCGCGCCCTTGCCCGCCTGCTCAGCTGCGCAGGCCCGGCGCCTCCTGGCCGGTGCGCGCCACATATTCGGTGTAGCCGCCGCCGTACTGGTGAATGCCGTCGGGCGTCAGCTCCAGCACGCGGTTCGACAGTTCGGCGAGGAAGTGCCGGTCATGCGAGACGAACAGCATGCTGCCCTCGTATTGCGACAGCGCGGTGATCAGCATCTCCTTGGTCGCGATGTCCAGATGGTTGGTGGGCTCGTCGAGCACCAGGAAGTTCGGTGGATCGAACAGCATCAAGGCCATCACCAGCCGCGCCTTCTCGCCGCCCGACAGCACCCGGCATCGCTTTTCCACATCGTCGCCGGAAAAGCCGAAACAGCCGGCCAGCGCGCGCAGCGCGCCCTGGCCGGCCTGCGGAAACAAATCCTCCAGCGACTGGAACACGGTGCGCTCGCCGTCCAGCAGATCCATGGCGTGCTGGGCGAAATAGCCCATCTTGACGCTGCCGCCGAGCGACACCGTGCCGCTGTCCGGTTCGGCCGAGCCTGCCACCAGCTTCAGCAGCGTCGACTTGCCGGCGCCGTTGATGCCCATCACGCACCAGCGCTCCCGGCGCCGCACCTGGAAGTCGAGGCCCTGGTAGATGCTCCGGTTGCCGTAGCCCTTGTGCACCTGCCGCAGGCTGACCACGTCCTCGCCCGAGCGCGGCGCCGGCAGAAACTCGAACTCCACCGTCTGGCGGCGCCGCGGCGGCTCGACCCGGTCGATCTTCTCCAGTTTCTTGACCCGGCTCTGCACCTGGGCGGCGTGCGAGGCGCGCGCCTTGAAGCGTTCGATGAAGTTGATTTCCTTGGCCAGCATCGCCTGCTGGCGATCGAACTGGGCCTGCTGCTGCTTCTCGCTCAGCGCGCGCTGCTGCTCGTAGAACTCGTAATTGCCGGAGTAGGTGGTCAGTGCACCGGCGTCGATCTCCACCACCTTGCCGATGATGCGGTTCATGAACTCGCGGTCATGCGAGGTCATCAACAGCCCGCCCTCATAGCCCCTGAGGAACTGCTCCAGCCAGATCAGGCTTTCCAGGTCGAGATGGTTGCTGGGCTCGTCCAGCAGCATGGCGTCGGGGCGCATCAGGAGGATGCGGGCCAGCGCCACCCGCATCTTCCAGCCGCCCGACAGCGCGCCGACGTCGCCGTCCATCATCTCCTGGCTGAAGCTCAGGCCGGCCAGGACTTCGCGCGCCCGCCCCTCCAGCGCATAACCGTCCAGTTCCTCGAACCGCGCCTGCACCTCGCCATAGCGCGCGATGATGTCCTCCATGTCGTCGGCCCGGTCAGGATCTCCCATCGCGGCCTCCAGTTCCCGCAGTTCGCTCGCCACCGCGCTGACCGGGCCGGCGCCGTCCATCACCTCGGACACCGCGCTGCGGCCCGACATCTCGCCGACATCCTGGCTGAAATAGCCAATGGTGACGCCGCGATCGACCGCGACCTGGCCCTCGTCGGGTTGCTCCTGCCCGGTGATCATCCGGAACAGCGTGGTCTTGCCGGCGCCGTTGGGACCGACCAGGCCGACCTTCTCGCCCTTCTGAAGCGTCGCCGAGGCCTCGATGAACAGGATCTGGTGGCCGTTCTGCTTGGAGATATTGTCGAGACGAATCATGGGGAGCGGTGCCCTTGAAGAAGGTTTCGGGCCCGCTCTTATGCCATGTTGCGCTGCGGCGGAAGGGTGTTGCGGGCGTGTCGACCGACCAAAATCGACGACTGGCTGCGGCAAGACATGCCGGTGTCGTTTCTCGTCCGTTTCGTCCCTGGGGCAGGATCGAAAACCCGTCGCCCAAAGCCAAATCGGCCCTGAATCAACACTTCAACCACCCGCGATATCGGCGTTGCCCCGCGAACCTAGCTTGGCGTCGGACTGCTTGTACCACGACGCCATCCAGGCCACCGCGGACATCATCAGGATGCCGAACATCGCGACCAGGAAATGCACCCCGATGCTGGCGGAAATCTTGTCCAGCAGGAAATAGCCGGCGAATGCCAGGAATACGCCGAGGCAGAAGATCACCAGGGAATGCTGCCCGCACAGGATCATCGGCCGCAGCCATGGCGATCTCAGTCCGGGCCAGTCCTTCGGCACGAAACGCAGGGTCAGGGTCGCCACGGCGAGGAAATGCACGAGCCTCAGCACGTCCAGATCGGGCTTGTCGATCGGATAGATCCATCGTTCGAGCCAACCCGGCAGCACATGATCGAGCTGCGGGAAATACCAGGTCAGCGTGACCCCGAACGCCGCCAGCACGTAAGCCAGGGAAATCGCCAGCACGACCGGAGATGCGAGAATGCCGGACAGCCGCCCCGCGCCGCCCAACGCGCACCAGGCGCCGAACACGAACAGCAATTGCCAGGCAAACGGATTGAACGACCAGAAGCCGTTCGGATAGGCCGTCAGATAGAGATCGTATTTCCACCTCAGCACATAGAGCGCAAAGGACATCGCCAGCGTGACATCGGGCCGCCGCTTCATCAGCCACAGGATCAGCGGCAGGAAGAACATCAGCACGATATAGAGCGGCAGCACGTCCATGTTGAGGGGACGGAATCGCAGCAGCAAGGTCTGGACGATGGCGAGGTCGGGTCGCCTGAGAAACTCCGTGACGCCCATTTCATCCGAATAAAGCGGGTTGCCGAAACCGGCGGCGACGTAGCAGATTTCCGCGAGGAAGATCGTGAACAGGAACACATGGGCGATGTAGATCTGCCAGACCCTGCGCAGGATGCGCGCGGTCGCCACCACGAAGCCGGACTCCCGCATGGCGCGGCCATAGACCAGCGCCGCGGTGTAGCCGGAGATGAAGATGAAGATCTCGGTGGCGTCGCTGAATCCGTAATTGCGGATCGTGAACCAGGTCAGCACGTCCGGAGACATATGGTCGATGAAGATCAGCCAGAGCGCCAGGCCGCGGAACAGATCGATGCGCAATTCCCGCCCGATCGGGGGAAACGATACCGCCGGCCTGGCCAGGGTCGGCGGCGCGGCCAGGGCCATTGCACCCGCCGCGACCGGAATCGACGATGCGGCAGCCCGGTCGACCATCAAAACATTCCGCCCCCGCTCAACAAAGATCGGCTTGCACGTTCGCCGCGCAAGAGATCATATATTTCGATTGTTTGTAAGCAGGTTGTCGGCGCCTGGCGAACTAATCCGGGCCTGGACCGGCTTGTTTGGCGGGCGGATTTGGCGGACCGCCGCCGGCCGGCCCCGGCGTATTGGGATTATGACATCCGGGCGACCGGCGACGGGCAAGCCGCCCCGGACAAGCATTGACTAACCGACGCCATTGCGTTGTGTTCTGGAGCGGGGAGCGTCGGCGGGGGGCTGGCGCAAGAAGCGACAAAACGGGGAGCATCATGGCCAATCAACGAGGGTTTTCTCCGCCAGTCAGGGTCGAGCGCGACCTCCGGCTCGACCTCTTCCGCGGCGTCGGACTGTGGATGATCTACCTGGACCACATTCCCGACGACGTCGTGTCATGGCTGACGCTGCGCAACTACGGCTTCAGCGACGCCGCCGAGGTGTTCGTGTTCATTTCCGGCTATCTGGCCGGTTACATCTACGGTCCGATCATCAGTGCCGGCCATTTTCTCGCCGCCATCAAGCGGCTTCTGAAACGGGTGGCGGAAATGTACGTCGCCCATATCATGCTGTTCCTGATGTTCACGGCGCAGATCGCCCGCACCGCCCGCCGATTCGACAACCCCATGTACAAGGACGAGTTCAACGTCGCCAATTTCCTCGCCCACCCCGATATCCTGATCGGCCAGGCGCTGACGCTGCGCTACAAGCCGGTCGATCTCGACGTGCTGCCGCTCTATATCGTGCTGGTGGCCGCCTGTCCGCTGATCCTGTGGAGCCTGTTGCGCCGCCCGAACTGGACCTTGCTGGGCTCGGTCGTGCTCTACGCGCTGGCGCGCTGGTTCGACTGGAATCTGCCCTCCTATCCGCCTGGCACCAGCTGGTACTTCAATCCGTTTGCCTGGCAATTGCTGTTCGTGTTCGCGGCCTGGTGCGGCGTCGGGGGCCTCGCCAAGATCGAGCCGCTGATCCGGTCCCGCGCGGCCCTGACGATCGCCTTTGCCTGGCTTGCCTTTGCCTTCGTGATCGTCATGACCTGGCACGCCCCCTGGCTGGAAGCCCTGATCCCGAAATGGATGATCAAGGCGATCTACCCGATCGACAAGACCGATCTCGATTTGCTTCGGCTGACGCATTTCCTCGCCGTCGCAACGGTGGTGACGCGCTTCTTCCCGCGCAAGGATTCCATACTTGCATCCAAATGGCTGCGACCGCTGATCCTGTGCGGTCAGCACTCGCTGCCGATTTTCTGCTTCGGCGTGTTCCTGTCGTTCGGATCGCATTGGATCCTGACGCAGTACAAGCATGGCGTCTGGGAGCAGTTCGCCGTCAGCTTCGGCGGCATGGCCATCATGGTTGCGATTGCATGGATTCTGGATCGGGCTTCGAGGGTCCCCGACCTGTTCGTCGACGCGGTCGAGATCGAGCCCGATCAGGAGACGCTGCAGACCGCCAAGCCGTGATCCGGCGGAAGCGACAGCCGGCAGCCGGCGCACGCAGCGGCGGAAAATCGGGGGAGCGTGGCTGCAGGTCCCTGCAGGGAACCGGCGGCCCCGGCAGGACTGGCCATGCGCCACATTCAGCGCTACGTGGGAGAGCCGGCAGCCACGGACCGGCAAACCGCCTGGAGCGAAATGACCGATACCGTTGTCGAGGCGAAGTTGACGGAGGAGCGCATTGCCGGCAGCGCCGGGCAAGCGTCACCCCGCAGGAGTTCGGCATGGATCGCGCGTTTCGACGCCTATGACCTGGCCACGATCGTCGTTATCGCCGTCGTCGCGGTCCTCGCGCTATGCAGCTTCAGGGATTATGCGATCTCCAACGATGAACCGGTTCAGCACCATTACGGCGAATTGATCCTCGCCTATTATGCGAGCGGCTTGCACGACCTGGGCGTCTTCAACTTCCAGAACCTTTACCTCTATGGCGGCCTGTTCGACATCCTCGCCGTCGGCCTCAGCCATCTGTTCCCGATCGATCCCTATGATTTGCGCCATATGCTGTGCGCGCTGATCGGCATCGGCGGCATCGCCGCCACGGCGGCGACCGCGCGCCTGCTGGCGGGTCCGCGCGCGGCCCTGCTCGCCGCCATCGGCTTGAGCGTTTGCGGCGCCTGGTACGGCACCATGTTCAACCATACCAAGGACATTCCCTTCGCCGCCGCGATGATCGCGGCGACGCTGTTCCTGATCCGTATCGCGCGGTCGCTGCCCGCGCCCGGCGGCCGCGACGTTGCGGCGTTCGGCCTGCTGGCGGGCGCGGCCCTCGGCATGCGCGTGCTCGGCTTGCTGCTGGTGGTCTACGCCGCCGCAGCGATCGCCCTCTACCTGCCGCGGCCCTGGTTCGACCATCGCCGCGCGCCGTGGCGTTTCGGGTTGCAGTCGGCGTTGCGGTTGCTGCCGGCGCTGCTGCTCGCCTACCTCATCATGATCCTGGCATGGCCGTGGGCGGCGCTGGCACCGCTCAACCCGGTCCGCGGCCTGCTGGCGTTCTCCGACTTTCAGTACGATATCCGCACGCTGCTGGCCGGTCGGATCTACGAGATGGCGAACACGCCGCGACTCTATGTGCCGATCTACATCCTGATCCGCCTGCCGATCGTGATGCTGCTGGGCGCGGCGCTGGCGATGACGTTCGCGGGCCTGCCGCGGCTTGCAGCCGACAGGGCAACCCTGCACCGCAAGGAAATCGCGCTGGTTTCGCTGACCGTGTTTCTTCCGCTGGCCTGTCAGGTGATCTGGCACGGGCCGGTCTTTACCGGCATGCGCCATTTCCTGTTCGTGATCCCTGCGCTGGCCGTCCTCGCAGGCGTCGGTCTCGACACCGCATTGACGGCGCTGGCGGCGCGCGGCCGCCTGATCGGCTCCGGCATGCTCGCGGTGGTGACCGCATGCTTTGTTCTGAATGTAGTGACGCTGGTCAGGCTGCACCCCTATGAATACCTCTATTACAACGCCCTGGTCGGAGGTCTCGAGGGAGCCTCGCGGCGCTACGACCTCGATTACTGGTTTGCCAGCATGCCCGAGGCGATCGGCAAGCTCGAAGCCTATCTGCGCCGCACCGGGGGCGCTGATTCCGCGCGGCTGATCCAGCCCTATTCGGTGGCGGTCTGCGGCGAACGCGCCGAATTCGAGAAGACCGTCACGCTGCCGCAACTGCGCTTCGACTTCCGGCCGACGTGGAACGAGTCCGAATTCTTCATCGCACCGACCCAGATGAATTGCGACCGCGATCTCGACGGCAAGGTCGTCGACACCGTTGAGCGGCTCGGCGTCGTCATCGCCTACGTCAAGGATCGGCGGCCCTTGATGCCGCCGATGGCAGCGGCAACGCCGTAAGCGAAGGCATGGCGCTGTCTCAAGCGATTTTGTCAGCGCGCGCCTTGAGCGGTCTCGGCTGCCGGCGCGGATCGCCTTGCCGGCGCGGTCTCGCGCATCATCATCATGGCGGCGAGCCCGACCGCTCCAGCAAACAGCATGTACCAGGCCGGCGCCAGCGCGTTGCCGGTGACGTGAATGAGCCAGGTGACGATCAGTTGCGCGGTGCCGCCGAAGCAGGCGATGGCGACGGCATAGATGGTGGCAAAGGCGCGGCCGCGGATGTTCTTGGGCAGGCCTTCGGTCAGCGCCACATAAAAGGCGCTGTAGGGAATGCTGCCGATCAGCGACAGCAGGCCGAAGCCGCCCAACAGCGCCATGGCGCTGCGGGTCTCCACGATCCACAGGAACACCGGATAGGTCAGCAGCAGCGCGACCGCCTGCGGCCACACCATCACCGGCCAGCGCCCGGCGCGGTCCGCCAGCCAGCCGCCGCAAAACGCGCCGGCGATGCCGAGACCGTTGCTGACCACCGTGGTGGCGAACGCCAGATCGGTCGGCACATGCAGGGTATTTTCGGCATAGGTCGTCATGTATTGGGTGACGTAGGTAATGATGGTGCCGCTCGCCAGCACCAGCAGGCCGAGCACGATGATGCGCAGGTTGGCGCGGATCGCTCCGGGCGGATTGCCGGCCTGCGTCGGGACCGTGTCGGTCTCCTCCAGATGGACGGTCTCGGGCAAGCCGGTGCGCAGCCACAGGCCGAACGGCAGGCAGATCGCGCCGAGCAGGAAGGCAATGCGCCAGCCATAGGATTCGAGCGCCGGGGCGGTCATCAGCCTGGAAAGCGTCGCCCCGACCAGCGCGCCCGCGGTTGCGGCGATCTGCTGGCTCACCGGCTGCCAGGCCACCGCGAGCCCGCGGCGGTCCGGCGCCGCCGCTTCCATCAGATAGGCCGTGGTCGGTCCGACCTCGCCGCCGAGCGAGAAGCCCTGCACCATGCGCGCAGCGATGGCAATGATCGGCGCGGCGATCCCGATCGAATCGTAGGACGGGGTGAGCGCCACCACGATGATGGCGCATCCCATCATGGCAAAGCTCAGGATCATCGCGGGCCGACGGCCGGCGCGGTCGGAATACGCCCCGATGACGAAGCCGCCGATCGGCCGGGTCAAAAAGCCGGCCCCGAACGTCGCCAACGACAGCATCAGGCTGGCGAACTGGCTGTGCGAGGGAAAAAACGTGTGACCGATCTGGATGGCGAAAAAGCTGTAGGTAATAAAGTCATAAAATTCGAGCATATTGCCGATGGTCACGGCGAGGATGCCGCGCCCGATGAAAGCCGCTGCTTCTGGTTCGGCTCCGGCCGGTTTCGGAAATGATGGCTTGGTCATGACAAGGCCGCTTCGGTGGTCCCCGGTCTTATCGTTTTGCCGGATGGAGTACAAATGCTCAGGCAACGCTGCGATTCGTTGTGAGGCCCCGCCTGGCCGCGGGCTCCATCTTGCCAATCCTTCCGTACTGCCAACCATGACAAGGTTGGTTCGTTCCGTTGCCGCGACGCAAGCCGGTTGCGTCGGCCGAGAGTTTGCTGTTGAGTCGGAAAGGCACCATCATGACGGTGAACCATCGTTGCCTGATCGCTGCCGTGTTCGGCTTTTTCATCCATGGACAGGCGATGGCTTTCGACATTGAAGCCCATCGCGGCGGACGGGCCCTGTTTCCCGAGAACACGCTGCGATCCTTTGCCAACGCGCTCTCGATGGGCGTGGACACGCTGGAACTGGACATCGGGGTCACCCAGGACGGGGCGATCGTCGTCTCGCATGAGCGCGGGCTCAATCCGGACCTCGCCCGTACCGCCGACGGCATCTATGTCGCGCCGCCGGGGATTCCCTTTGTCCAGCTGCGGCTCGAACAGGTCAGAAAATATGACGTCGGCCAGATCCGGCCGGGCAGCCCCTATGCGGCCCAATTTCCCGACCAGCAGGCGGTGCCGGGGACGCCGATCCCGACGCTCGGCGAAGTCTTCAACCTGGTGCGCAGATCCGGCGACCGCCATGTACGTCTCAATATCGAAACCAAGATCGACCCGCATCACCCGGAACAGTCTCCGGACCCGGAACGTTTTGTCGATCTGCTGCTCGGCCTGATCGAGGCAGAGAAATTCAGCGACCGGGTCATGGTCCAGTCGTTCGACTGGCGGACGTTGCAGCTGGTGCAGAAACGGGCTCCCTCGATACCGACGGTCTATCTGACCCTGCAGAAGGGTTCGGAGCCGACGGTTTTTGCGGACAGGGCTTCGGACTGGACCGCAGGTTTCAATCCCGCCGAGCATGACAAGTCGCTGCCGCGCACCATCAAGGCGGCGGGAGGCGCGATCTGGTCACCTTATTTCGGCGACGTGGATGCCGAGCTGATCGCGGAGTCCCATCGTCTTGGTCTATTGGTCGTGGTGTGGACGGTGAACAAGCCTTCGGACATGGCGTGGTTGATCGACATCGGAGTCGACGGAATTATCTCCGATCGACCCGACCTGTTGCGCCAGGTTGCCGGCGAAAAGGGCATCACCCTGCCGACGGGATCGTCGGTAGCGCCCTAGTCTGGAATTGGCAGAAAGGGAAAAAAATCATGATCGTTTCCCGCCGTCAATTGCTGGATCTGGCCGCGGGGGCTGCCGCGGTCCCGGCGGCGTCGCGGACCGGCTGGACGCAAAGCTATCCGGCACGGCCGGTGCGCTGGATTGTCGGCTTCGGCGCTGGCACCTCCGCCGACATCTTCGCGCGGCTGGTCGGTCAATTTCTGTCGGAACGGCTCGGGCAGCCTTTCGTGATCGAGAACCGTCCTGGCGCCGGCGGCAACATCGCCACCGAAGCGGTGGCGCGCGCGGCGCCGGACGGCTACACGCTGCTGCTGATCACCTCCGCCAATATCTGGAACGCGACGCTCTACGACAACCTGAATTTCAACTTCATTCGCGATATCGTGCCGATCGCCGGTATTGTCCGCGGCCTCGGCGTGATGGATGTCAATCCTTCGTTCCCGGTCAAAACCGTTCCCGAACTCATCGCCTATGCGAAGGCCAATCCGGGCCTGATCAATATGGGATCGGGCGGCGTCGGCAGCCCGCAGCATCTTTACGGCGAGTTGTTCAAGTTGATGACCGGGATCAACATGCTCCACGTGCCGTACCGTGGCTCGCCGCAGGCGCTGACCGCGCTGTTCGCCGGCGAGATACAGCTGGTGTTCGACACCCTGTCCACCTCGATCGAGCCTATCAGGGCCGGCAGACTGCGCGCGCTGGCGGTGACTTCGGCTGCACGTTCGAACCTGCTGCCGGACGTTCCGGCAATCGGCGAATTCGTGCCCGGCTACGAGGCGACCAGCTGGCTCGGGCTCGGCGCGCCCAACAATACTTCCGCCGACATTGTCGAACAGCTCAACCGCGGGATCAACGCCGGCCTCGCCGACCCTGCATTGCAGGCCCGCATTGCAGGCCTGGGCTATTCGGCCTTCGCAAGCTCACCCGCCGACCTCGGCCGATTCATCGACCAGGATACCGAAAAGTGGGGCAAGGTGATCCGCGCGGCCAACATCAAGGCCGGCTAGGCAGGGCGGCTCGGACGCCGTGTCGCGTCGCGCACGCAGCCAACGGCTTGTGCGCACCCCGCCTGTTTCTCCGGCAGGCCGCCGCACAGATAGGCGTTCGAGCCTATTGCCCAGCGGCGTTTTACCACGATGATGTGAACCTCGTGCGGCACCGCCGCGTTTCCGCGACAGCTGCCGGATCAAAACCAAAGAGACCTCGATGATCAGCAGAAGAGTTTTATTTCATTCGACGGCGTGCGCGGCAACGGCGTGGCTAGGCGCCGGCTCGACAGGATCGGCACGGGCCGATTCGAGCTATCCGGTACAACCGGTGCGATGGATCGTACCCTACGCGGCAGGCGGGGCGACCGACGTGCTGTCGCGCCTGATTTGTCAACATCTGTCGGATCGGCTGGGCCAGCCCTTCATCGTCGAAAACAAGCCCGGCGCCGGCAGCAACATCGGCACACAGGCCGTAATCAACTCGCCGGCAGATGGATATACCCTGCTGTTGACCAGCACCGCCAACGCCATCAATGCCTCGTTCGATCCATCGATTCCGTTCGACTTCGCCAAGGACATCAGGCCGGTGGCGGGCGTGGCCCGCATCCCGCTGGTTCTGGTGATCAACAACGAGCTACCGGTGCACTCGATCGCGGAATTCATCGCCTATGCCAAGGCCAATCCGGGCAAACTCAGCATCGCCTCATCCGGAATCGGAACCTCGCTGCATCTTTCAGGCGAGCTGTTCAAGGCGATGGCCGGCATCGAATTCACCCACGTGCCCTATCGCGGATCGGCGCCGGGTTTGACCGATGTGATGTCCGGCCAGATCCAGGGCATGTTCGATAACGTCACCTCGTCATTCGAACTGGTACGGACCGGAAAGCTGCGTGCGCTCGGCGTCACCACGGCCGAGCGATCGGAGACGATGCCCGAGGTGCCACCGATCAGCGATACGCTGCCGGGATATGAAACCAGCTCATTCTACGGCGTCGGGGTACCTCGCGCCACCCGCCAGGAGATCGTCGATCTGCTGAACAGGGAAATCAATGCAGCGCTAGCCGATCCGGCGATAAAGCAGCGGCTGGGCGAACTCGGCGCGATTCCGATCACCGGAGACGCCAGTCAATTCGGCGCCATGCTGGCTGCCGAAACCGAACGCTGGCGGAAGGTCGTGGAAATTTCGGGCCAGAAGAAGGAATAACGTCCGTCGGACGCGCCGTCGTGCACCGCCGCGTGCACAAGGCTCGCAGCTGTGGCCCCAAAGCAAATCCCTGCCGGCTGTCGCCGACAGGGATCAGCAGAAAAGATGACGGACGGCGAGCATTCACCCGGTGGCCCGTCAAGGACCTGCGCACAGATTAGAATTCATGGCGCAAATCTAAGCAAGTCCATTTTGTGGGCAAAGGACCATCATCCCCGGGTATCTAATGACACCCCAAGTTGATGCGCCTTGACTGCGGTTGCGCCAACCGTTCGCTTCAATGCTTTCGAGATTTTGGCGACGCCGACCTTTTTCTTGGCCAGCGATTTTAACTCGCGCACGTCCGAGGAAGTCCATGCGCGTCTGACTGCTTTTTTCTTGGCCATATCGGCTCCTTATTTGAGAACCGGGCTTGTATCACACCAGCGAGAATTAGCAACGCAAGCTAATTTGGCCGGCGAATTAAATCTTTGCAAGGCATCCGCCGGTGTACGCGCGTCACGAGCGGCTTTTCGACGCATCCTTGGCGGCAGACATGACCTCGCCGGTGATCTGTCGCATATGCTCTCCGGCATTGGTAAACTGGCTCTTCAGAAATTCAGACTGAATCTGCATGGCCTGCTGCAGATCGGTAGCGTGAACGAGTTTTCGCGCATGTTCGAATGCAGCCTTCATATTTTGCTCGGTGAAGGTGAGCGCCTGCTTGGAAATCTGCGTTCCGGGGCTTGGAATCGATGCGATCGACTTGTTGGCGGCATCAAAAAACATCCCGAAGGCTTTTTCCGCCTGGTCGATGGTCTTTTCCGCCAAATCGCGCAGCTCGGCCGGTACTTCCAGTTTAGGTTCCACCATGTCGTCCTCCCTTGCTTTGACGGGAGCGTTAGCACATTTCCGGAACCGCGTCTTTGCAGGATTTGCCTTGCACTTTCCCGCTTTTGCGGCCAAGGGCGGGTCTGCCGCCAGCGCTCTTTTCCCGATCAGACCACAGGGTTAGTCTGCACGCGCCAGCGATTTTCGCTGGCGCCTTGCGTTCGCGATGGCTGGCCCAATCATATTATGGGAGATGGGAATGTCAGGTAAATACGGCATTTTGCTATTGCTCGTCAGCCTGGCGACGACGCTGCTCAATATCGCGATCTTCGCCGGCCAGATGTCTGGGCCCGCAAGCGCGCGCTCCGCCGGCGCCAGTAAATTGCTGGATGACGAGGAGTTCGCCGACGGCCTTACCAGGCTGATCCGCAAGACCGTTCGCGACTACTGCACCGTCGGCAAGCGGGACGGCATCGACTGCTAGCCGAGCCGTCGCCGCTTCACGCTTTTGATTTCCTATCTCGATCGCCGGCATGACTATTTTCGCCGCCGCTCGGTCCGGCGCGAGACCGCAGCTTTCTTGCAACCAAGGCGCGAAGGGAAACACGACGGCCTCCCAGCGTCGTGTCCGATCCTTCCCAATTTCGCGTTGCCGTCCGGGGACGGCCTGCGCCGCGGGCTGACTTCCGAGCGAGGCGGCCAGCCGCGGGCCAAGGTGGCATTTTAACGGCCTTGGGGAACCGAGCGCGGGCGATTGCATTCTTCTCGCGCGATCAATCCAACAGGAGACAACAATGCGAAATCTGCTGATTGCGGCGTGCTGCGCGACACTGCTGGGAAGCGGAACGATTGCTTCCGCCCAGACCGCAAGCCCGGCCAACCAGGATGCCACGACCCAGAATTCCATGAACTCCAACGCCAAGATGAAGAAAAAGCATCAAAAAATGAAGAAGACCATGAAGTCTGACGACAGCATGAAGGACATGCCGAAGGGCGATACCAAAGACGCCAAGTAATTCGACGCAGATGCCGCGATACCCGCCAGAGGTATCGCGGCCCCGGCTGGCCGGCGATTCGAAATGGGGAGCGCTGGGCGCCCGGTATCTGTCAGCGGAACTGTCGCTTCTTCCTTAAGGCGCAATGCCGACTCGAAAGGGTCACCGCGATTTAATGCAGCTTTTGCCAGAGCGGGCGTAGCGTTGGGCATCGGGAGATGCCCATGAATGACCGTGTAGGCTGTCGCGATATGGAATTGCTGTGCCGTCACCGCGCCGCCCTCGACCGGCAAAACAGCTGGAAGTGGCTCGGCCGGGCAGCCCGCTGGAAACACCTGGCGGAGCGCGAAGCGGCTTTGCTCTATGCCGAGCATCCGGGTCCGATGGCGATGGGCCCGTTCACCATTGAAGGCGATCACCGCGACAAATAGGCGGCGTTTTGGCGACCCTATCCGTCAGGTTTTGGTTTGCCCTGTTTTCGCCGACCCCAGCTCTCCTCCCCCTGCCGAGGTCCGCCAGGGCAGCGTAGGCAAGAACCCGCGCGTCGTTTGCAGGCTGCCCGCCACATCAGCCGGGCAGCCGCAGCGCTGCCGGGCTCGGCCGAAAAATCTCCCCACCATAGCGAGACTGGCCGCAACCCGCGGCGGTTTCAGGACGGGCTTGTTCGAAATCCGGAACCGCTCTAAGCAAAGTTTCCGGCAAGGTCGTTCGCTTGTCACGGCACCGGACGGCCTTTCAGGAGACCCATCATCGATGACCGCACAGACCCCCCCGGTTCCGGGCCTTGCAGCCGATCGTAAAGCCTGGCCGGTACTGCGTTCGCTGTACGGCTATCATCCTTCTTTCCTCAGCCACGATCTGGTGGCCGGGCTCACCCTCGCCGCGATCGCGATCCCGGAGCAACTGGCGACGGCGCGGCTCGGAGGGTTTTCCCCGCAGATCGGGTTTTTCGCATTCATGGCCGGCTCGCTGGCCTTCGCGGTTTTCGGCAGCAACCGCTTCCTGTCCAGCGGCGCCAACTCGACCATCACCCCGATCTTTGCCGGAGGCCTGGCGCTGCTGGCCGCATCGGGGTCGGCCGACTATGCGGCGCTTGCCGTCGTGCTGGCGCTGATGGTTGGCGTGGTGCTCGTCGTCGGCGGCATTTTCCGACTCGGCTGGATCGCGGATCTGCTGTCGATCCCGGTCACCGTCGGCTTTCTGGCGGGCATCGCGATCCATATTCTGATCTCGCAGATGCCGGCCATCCTCGGGCTGGCCTCGCCCGACGGCGCCATGCTGCCGCGGCTCGCGACGCTGGCGCGACAGCTGCCGCATGCCAATCCGTTTTCGCTCGTGATCGGCCTTGGCGTGCTGGCGCTGATCGCGGGTTCGGAGCGGATCGACGCCCGCATTCCGGCGGCGCTGATCGGGCTCGCCGCGGCCGCCGTCGCCGTCGTGTCGATGGGACTGGAAAGCCGGGGCGTCGCGGTGCTCGGCAATGTGCCGGCGGAACTGCCGGCGCTCGCCCTGCCCGACATTGCCTTTGACCGCTGGCTGCAGCTGGTGCCGCTGACCCTGATCATTGCCATCGTCGTCATGGTGCAGACCGCGGCCACCACGCGGTCGTTCGTGTCGGATCGCAACGAGCCGCCGGATGTCGATCGTGACTTCATCGGTGTCGGAGCCGGCAGCATCCTGTCGGGCCTGATCGGCGGATTTCCGGTCGATGCCAGTCCGCCGCGTACCGCCGTGGTGTCGGAGACCGGCGGCCGGTCGCAACTCTCCGGCCTGGTCGCCGCGGCCATCCTGGTGGCGTTGCTGGCGTTCGGCAGCTCGCTGCTCCGCCATGTTCCGCAGGCCGCGCTCGGCGGCGTCCTGCTGTTCGTCGCGCTGCGGATCATCCGCGTCGGCCAGATCGTTTCGATCTACCGGCAGTCGTTCAGCGAATTCCTCTTGATCCTGGCGACCGCCGCCGCCATCATCGTCCTGCCGATCGAACAAGGGGTCGGGCTCGGAATTGCGCTGTCGCTTCTGCACGGCATATGGAGCACCACCCGCGCCCGCCTCTCGCCCTACGAACGGGTGCCGGGCACCTCGATCTGGTGGCCTTCCAGTCCGCATATTCTGGGCGAGACCGAACCCGACGTCATCGTCGCGGGTTTCCAGGCGCCGCTGTCGTTTCTCAATGCCTATCAGTTCCGCGCCGACATGATGAGACTGCTGCATTCTTCTCCGCGCCGGACGCGACTGATCGTTCTCGAGGCCACCGGGATCGTGGAGATCGACTTCACCGCCGCACAACTTCTCAACGATGTAGTTGGCGCCTGCCGCCTCGCCGGCGTCGATTTCGCCATCGCACGGCTGGAGTCGGTCCGGGCCCAGGATGCGATCGAACGGTTCGGCATCGAACCGCTGCTGGCAGGGGGAAAGCTGTTTCACAGCGTTGAAGAGGCCATCCAGGCATGGCGCGGCCGGAGCCAGGCCGGCGGCAACGCGAAATTGCAAAACGCCTAGCGCCGGTCAGCCCCCCAAGACTGATCCGCAAAGTGCCGTGGCCCGTTTCAGCCGGCCTCGCCGGATCGAAGCTGCATCTCGACCAGCGCCATTGTTTGCAGCGTCCTGGGATTGGATTCACCTTCCTTGGCGCTGCGAAGGATGCTCTCGGCGATGTTCTGCACGCGTATTGAACTCACCGGGTGCGGCAGCGTTGCTACCGCCTGCTCCAGCGCCTGCTGCATCGCCTTGATCAAATCCGGAGTAAACGAGGCATTCGAAAAATCCTTCATCCGACACTTTCAGTTGCGAGCGGGGGGAGCGCCTGCAAGGACAAGCTGCCGGCGCGCCGCAGGTTCCAACTTGATTTGTCCTGACCACGGAACAAATCCGGCCCAGCCGCCATTGTTGGTTGCTTCAGGAGATCCCGATGCGCCGAGCCCCGCTCCATCCCGTCCGCAACAAGATCGATCTGACCGACCCCGTCCAGATCCGGGTTCTGGCCCGGCGTTGGGGAATTTCGGCTGACGATCTCACGCGCACGGTAGGCAAAGTGGGAAATTCCATCGCCGCCGTCGGCAAGGAAATCAATCTGCGCAAGGCGCTTCCGACCAAGCCGGTGCTGCCGCTGCCAATCGCTGCTGCTTCTCTAGCCACGTTGCAAGCGACGGCGGATGCAGCGGCGCAAGCGGGAGACAACTAGACCGGACGCGCGGCCGTTCGCCGGGGACTGCCCAAGGCGTGGCATAGCGAAATTTCTGGCACCGTCAAATCCTGCAGCGGCGAAGGTTGTTCAAACAAGCCACATGGCTCAGATTGTCGGTCGCGAGCGCAACTATTCGGGGCTGAGGTACCACGCCAAGGTGCACAGTTTCCGCATCTTCACCGCCATCCTGGCGTGGGTACTGATCGCCGTTGCGTTTTATTGGCGGCCGGATTGGATCACATGGGGGCTGCGGACCGCGACGCATGGCATCGAGGCAATCGGCGACGCGCTGCCGTCGCCGTGGGGTGATCGCGTCGAAATCGTGCTGCGAGAGCTCGGCGGCTTTATCTGGATCCAGATCACCGCGCTGATCATCTGCATTCGCGTGGTGCTCTCGATCATCGCCATGGCCTGGCGCTCCCGCCGAGGGCGCAATGCCTGAGACGCGCCTTTTTCGGCCGCCATCTTGCCGGTCAGGCTCGCACGGCCCCGGTTGATTTTTGCAAGATCATGGCGACCACCGCGTCGATGATCCGGTTGATCGCGGCGCGTCGATAGGCCCAGCGCGGGTCGCCGTCCGGCGTCGCGATCACCATGGTGGCGTTGGCCTCGAACAGCAGCAGCTCACCGTCAGGTCCGATCCCGAAATCGATGCCGGCATAATCGAGGCCGAGCATCTGCTGGATCCGCTCCAGCGCCGCCATCACCCTGTCCCCGAGCGACGCCCGCATGTCGCCGAGAAAGCTTGCTTCCTCGAGGCGATGATCCGGCTGGTCGGCCATGTCGGAGGTGAAATAATGCACTTTCCATTGCCGCGATATCGCCAGGTGCAACGGATAGAGCTGGCCGCCGATCATCATCACGCGGTATTTGCGCGCGTTGCCGTCCTTGCCGCGGGCGTCGAGATACTCGATGACCAGCAGCTCGTGTCCCGGCAGGCCGGCGGCCGCCGCCGCCAATTCATCGGCGCTCTCGACCAGGATGAAGTTGCGGCCGGTATGATAGCCCGGCGAACGCAGCAGCAACGGAAAGCTGAACTGGTGGTTGGCGATCGAAACCGCACCTTGCGGGCCGGCGAGGATATCGCGGCCGATCAGAACCGTTCGCGGCGTCACCACGCCGGACACGGTGCGAAGCCGCCTTGCATTGCTGATCCGGCCGGTCTTCATTACGGCGACGGGATCGTTGATGACGGGTGCCTTGGTCCGCGCCAGCAGCCGGACGGCGGCCTGCAGCGCCGGTTCGCAGAGGTCGGCATCCCCGATGGCGTTGAAGATCAGCTGGTGCGGCGGCAGCGGCAGCGAGGCATCAAGATAGTCGGCGACGATCACCGAGGTCAGGAAGGTGCAGTCGTCCAGCAGTGAGGCGGTCGGGATGTTGCCGCCGCCCGAAGAGACCAGTTGCAGCAAGGTCACCGGCGGCCTCGTGCCGCGGTACGGCAGGCTTGAAATGGCGTGGTCGCGAAAGCCTTTCTGGAAATGATAGAGCGCGCCGGCGCGGTCGCCGACATCGGAGAGCACCGCGCCCAATCCCTGGTGGGCCTCGGCGTGGTCCGGATCGATCCGCAACACCGCTTCGTATTGCGCGCGGGCTTCGGCGTGCTTGTTGGCGCGAAGCAGCAGGTTGGCGAGGTTGACACGCGCCATCGGATTTTCGGGGTGATGAAGGATCGCCTCGGCATAGACGCGGCAGGCGGCGTCGATTGCGCCCATATTCGTCAGCAGGGTTCCGAATTCATTGAGGGCGCTGAAACTGGTCGGCGCCCGGCGCAGGATATCGACAAAGGCCTGCTGGGCGTCCTGGCGCCGGTCGAGCGCAGCGAGCAGAACCGCACGTTCGATTTCGGCCGCGGTCGCGTCGCCCTGCGCAGGGTGCCGGGCGAGCAGAACCTCGAGCTCCCGCAGTCTCGATTCCTGGGCGAGCCGGGGAGCCCAGTCACAATTGCTGCTGGCAATGTCAGGCAAGGGAGCCGCGCTCTGTTGAAGTCCGGTCACGACGCGCACCGGTCGGCGCCGATCGCCTTCGATTATACTACGATCTGCTGATTCGTCGGCGTTTACGGGCCAAATCAGCGGGTTCCGGCCTCCGCCCGCAGCCGCCTGCGATCCCCCGTTTCCGATCCCGAAACATCCGGAAGCAAATATCCTGCTTCCGCAAAGCCGAAATGCCGCCCTGGAAGGACTTTGTTTACCAAGAATCGACAAGGTCTGGTCATCTTCACCCAAAATAAAGTGGTTATTCATGACGGCAGCTGCGTTGGCCACTTCTCTCCCGGACGCCGAACTCGCCGACGCGCCGGTCGCGCGGCACCTGCGCATCGGATTGGAATATTATACCGCTGGGAGGATCGAAGAGGCCATCGCGGCGTTCCAGCTCGGTCTCCTTGCCGTCGGCAATGCCGTGCCCGGACAGGTTTCCGTCGACACCATTTCAGAGCTGCATTCAAATCTCGGCAATGCCTGCATGCTCCGTGGCGATCTCGAACTGGCGGCGGCAAGCTACAAGGCTGCGTTGCGACTGGCGCCTCATTTGACGTCCTGCTGGTGCAACCTCGGCAATGTGATTCAGAAGAACGGAAAACCGCAGGAGGCCATCGCCTTCTATCTTCAGGCCCTCAAGCTCAATCCCGGCCATTGGCCTTCGCGCACCAACCTGGTCGAGGCGCTGATGGCCACCAAGCAATACATCATTGCCAGGGCGCTGCTGCTGGAATTGGTCGAGGAGCGACCGCAGGACGGCAAGCTGCGCCATCAGCTCGGCAAGGTCTATTTCGAGCTCAATGAAGTGAATACGGCGCTCGAATGCTTTGATCAGGCCATCGCCCTCAATCCGAACGATGCCGACAGCATCTACTGGATCGGCGGCATCAGGCAACGGCTGGGTGACGCCGAAGCCGCCCAGGCCGCCTATGCCGAAGCGGCGCGTATCCAGCCCTTGATCCGGCGGCAGGCGGCGAAATCCCCGGCGGATTTTCGCGTCCTGGCGTTGTACGCGCCGTTCGCCGGCAACACCCCGACCGAATATCTGTTCAAGGACCCGGCCTACGACACCGCCACGCTGGCGCTGTTTGCCGCCAGGGAATATGACATCGAGCCGTTGCGGCAAGACGTCGAGGTCGTCGTCAATCTGATTTCCGATGCCGACCAGGCCGAGGCGCTGTTGCCGCTGGCGGCGGAGTTGACCGACCGGCTCGGCAAGCCGACCGTCAACCATCCCGGAAAGATCCAGCGCACTACGCGCGACGCCGTGGCGGATCTGCTGGCGGGGATTCCGGGATCGCGCATCCCGCAGGCCATGCGCCACAAGGCGGGCGCCGATTGTTCCGAAGCCTCGCTGCAGGCGGCGCTGGGATTTTCCTACCCCGTGCTTGCCCGGCCGGTCGGGACCCATGGCGGCGATGATTTCGAAAAGATCGAAGCGCCGGCCGAACTCGCGGCGTTTCTGGCGCAACACACCGATATCGACCACTACGTGATCGAATATATCGATTACCGCTCCCCGGACGCTCTGTTCCGGAAGTATCGCTTCATTTTCGTCGGTGACGAGATCCTGCCCTACCACCTGGCGATATCCGGCGACTGGAAGGTACATCACGTCAACACCGACATGGCCAACCAGAAATGGATGCAGGCGGAAGAACTGGCGTTCTTGACCGATCCCGCCGCGGTGTTCAATTCCGGCCATTATCAGGTACTGCAAGCGATCCGCCAGCGCGTCGGGCTTGAATATTTCGGCATCGATTGCGGACTGGACGGTTCCGGAAACCTTGTCGTGTTCGAAGTCAACGCCTCCATGCTGGTGCATGAGCGCAATGACGACTTCCCCTACAAGGCCCCGTTCGTGCTTCGGATCAAACAGGCGTTCGATGCGATGCTGCAGAAATTCGCGACCTCCGGCGCCGCCGAAGCCAACGCATCCGTGGGTCGCTGACGCCGCATCGCGTCGTCGACGGTCACTTCATTTCCTGCACCAGCAGCATCAGCGTCAAGGTGCTTTCGCTCAGCAGGCCGCTCGGAGGCTGCGGTTTCCGATCAGATCCCTCGATGGGTGCAAGATTCTCCGGTGCGACCCTGACGCCGGGCGCCATCAGCCCGGAAGGCACGATCGAGGGATAGGTTTCCTCGGCCTCGTCGGCCTCTTCTATCTGGCCAGCCGTCCGGAACTGGATCCGGCTCTTGCGAGCCTCGATCTTCTTCGGCTTCGGTTGCGGGACATAGATGATCGGTGGCAGCATATGATGTCGCGACATGTTGCATCCCCATGGCTCCAACTCCTACGAAAATCCCGGCCCAGCTACCAGCAAATCCCGGGCCAGCAGAATTCCCTTGGCAACTCAATGGGGTTGGTCGCGCCGCGGGCGCGGCGCCGGGCAGCTTTTGCCGGCAATGAGGTGGCGAGCCCGGTCGCCTCTGCATGCTACTTGGAGGCCGAATCCTTCGACAGCAGCGCGAGCGCCTCCTGCACCGTCGTCATGAACTGGGCGGGGAAGATGATGGTGGAATTCTTCTCGACCGAGATTTCCGCCATCGTCTGCAGGGTGCGGAGCTGCAGCGCCACCGGATGCCGGGTGATGATGTCGGCGGCCTCGCCAAGCTTCACCGCCGCCTGGTATTCGCCCTCGGCGGCGACGATCTTGGCGCGGCGCTCGCGCTCGGCCTCGGCTTCCTTGGCCATCGCCCGCTGCATGTTGTCGGGCAATGTAATGTCCTTGATCTCCACCGCGGTGACCTGGGTGCCCCAGGGCTCGGTGTGCAAGTCGATGACGTTCCTGATCTGGTCATTGATGCTCGCGGTATCCGAGAGCAGCTGATCAAGGCTGAAGCGTCCGACCACATTGCGCACCGTGGTCTGGCTGATCTGGCTGATCGCGTTGTAGACATTCTCGATCGCGATCACGGCTTTTTCCGGATCGGTAATATGATAATAGGCGACCGCCGCGATATCGATCGAGACATTGTCCTTGGTGATGATCTTCTGCGAGGGAATCTGCATGGTGACGGTTCGCAACGATACCCGCACCATCTGCTGCAACGGAACGAAGATCAGCGTCAGTCCCGGACCGCGCACGCCGGCGAACCTGCCGAGCAGGAATACCACCCCGCGCTCATACTGCTTCAACACCCGCAGCGAAACGATGACATAGAGAGCCAGCAGCACGACAACGGAGATCCAGCCCATGGAGTCCTCCTCGGTTGCTTCGGCGGAAAAATGCCCAATCCGCGGGCCTTCCAACACGATGTCCAGCAGGCGGCCTGGCGGCACATCCGGCGACCGCCGCGCGAAAGCCTTTCGGCTCACGCAGCGACAGATTGCTGCGTTCAGGGAAGGTTGGCAATCAAAAACCGTTTTGCGGAATTTCCAACCAAGCCGCCCATGGCGAGGTTGCATTCGCAATCAAAGCGAGCCAACATCGCCGCCAAGCATAAGAAGACGAAATAAGAGAAGCCGGGGATGGGAATCAGGCGCTTCGGACAGCAGGGAATCGTATTCGCGGTTTTCGCGGCGCTTTTTGTCGTCTTCTCGATCATTCTTCCCGGTTTTCTCACCACCGCGAACATGCTGACGCTGCTGCAGAACGTGGCGGTGCTGGGCATCCTGGGTCTGGCGATGGCGATCGTCGTGATCGGGCGCGGCATCGACATTTCGCTGATCGCGGCCCTGGCCGTGCCGCCGGGGCTGGTGCTTCAGATGGTGCAGGACGGCCACTCGCTGCCGACCTCGCTCGCCGCGGCCTTTGCCTTGACCACTCTGTTCGGTCTCGCCAACGGATGGCTGATCGCCTACGCCGAGGTGCCGTCGCTGTTCACGACCTTGGCGTCCGGGTTGTTTCTCGCGGGCCTCGGCCAGGCCGCGCTTTTCAAGCTCGATGTGGTGCAGTGGAGCCCCGGGCTCGACGGTTTCGAACGCCTCGGACAGGGCAACCTGCTGGGGATCCCGATGGCCATCGTGATGTTCGCGCTGTCCTGCATTGTGGTGGCATTCCTGCTGCGGCGGACCCGGATCGGCGCCTACATCTACGCGATCGGCGACAATCCCTATGCAGCCAGGGTTACCGGCATTCCGACGCGGCCCATCATCGTGCTGCAATATGTCATGGCGGCGCTGATCGGCTGCGCCGCCGGCCTGATCCTCGCCGCCTCGGTCAACAGCATGCCGACCCGCATCTTCAACTCGACCTTGATCTACGATGTCATCCTGGTCGTCGTACTCGGCGGCATCGGACTGTCGGGCGGCCGCGGCGGCGTCCTCAATGTCATCATCGGCACGCTTCTGATCGGCACCATGCTCAACGGCATGACCATCATGGACGTCTCCTATTCCGGCCAGAACCTGGTCAAGGGCGTGGTGCTGCTGGCCGCCGTCATCGCGGACTCCTTCCTCAATCCCCGCAACGAGGAAACCGCGCAACAGGGCGACATCTGAAGGCGGCGCATCACGGCAATCCAAATCACCAACGGGAGGACGAAATGACTGGATCCGGATCGAAGATACTCAAGACGGCGCTGTTGGGGATCGGCTTGATCGCCGCGGCGACGGCACCCGCGCTAGCCCAGAAGGGCCTCGACGAGCCGTTTCAGGGCGCGTTCAAGGAAGCGCTGGCTGGCAAGACCGTGGCTTACGTACCGGTGGCGATGAACTTCGACCTTACCGAAGGCTGGTTCGCGGGCCTCAAGAAGGAGCTGGAGCCCTACGGCGTCAAGGTCATCGTGCGCGATCCCAACTGGAGCACCAATGCCGGCGCCCAGGCGGTGACGACGCTGATCTCGGAAAAACCCGCGGTCATGGTCATCCATAATCCGGACGTGCAGACCTACGCCAAGCTGCTGCAGCGCGCCGAGAACGAAGGCATTTATGTCATCCAGATAAATATGGGTTCGAATTACCGCAGCTCGGCTTTCGTCGGCGCGAACTGGATCGAGATCGGCGAACGCGACACCGAGGCGGTGGTGAAGGCCTGCCAGGGCAAGTCGAACAAGATCGCAATCATCCAGGGCGCCTTGTCGGCCGCGGCCAGCGCCTACACCCTGAAAGGGGTTGAAAATGTCCTCGCCAAGAACCCGGATATCAAGGTGGTCTCAAGCCAGGCCGCCGACTGGGACGCCGCCAAGGCCAAGGCGATCGCCCAGACGGTGTTGAAGCAGAATCCCGACCTGTGCGGCATCGTCGGCTTCTGGGACGGCATGGATATCGGGACCGCGGCTGCCGTGAAGGAAGCCGGTCTGACCGGCAAGGTGTTCGTCGCGACCTCGGGCGGCGGCGAGCGAAGGGGCGCGTGCGAACTGGTCAAGTCGGGCGCGTTCGACCTCGACCTGAGCTATGACGTGCCGACCCAGGCGGCGCAGATGGGGGGCATGATCAAATGGCTGATCTCCTCTGGCGTCAAATCCGGATCGGTAAAGGGGTCGATCTATACCACCCTGATTCCAATCACCAAGGACAATGCGGCAAGCGAGGTCGCCTGCTGGAATCTCAGCGATCTCAAGAAATAGACCATCCACGCCAATCAAGAGCGGCCGCGCCAGGGCGCGGTCGCTCGAACTCGCAGCGCGCTGGCCACATGCCGATCCAGCTTCCTCCTGCCATCCCGGGCCACCGATGCACGACGCCTTGCTTCGTTTGAGATATCGCTACTGGCCGGACCATCTGCTAGGCGAAATACTGTCCAAGCGCTGGACCGAAACCGCGATCCCGGTGATCGTGCTGTTGATCGTCACCATCGCGCTGAGCCGATCAATCGACGGCTTCCTTTCCGTCGCCAGCCTTGCCGATACCGGGCGTCAGGCCGGCGAGATCGGCTTCGTGGTGCTCGGCATGGCGATCGTCGTGATCGTCGGCGGCATCGATCTTTCGGTGGGATCGATGTTCGCCCTGTGCGACTTCTGCGCGCTGTTCTGCCTCAACGTTCTCAATTGGCCGGTGCCGGCGGTCATCGTCGCGACCATCGCATGCGGCGCGGCGCTCGGAGCCGTCAACGGCCTGCTGGTCGGCTACTTGCGGCTGCGCGCCTTCATCACCACCCTGATCACCCTGATCATCTATCGCTCGGCCTACGACCTGTTGCTGTTCGACTATTCCAACACCATCGCGGCCGCCTTTCCCGACATCCCGTCCTGGAATTTCATGGGCGGCGGCGGGCTGTTCGGCGTTCCTGCCGTCGTACTCGTCTATGTCGCCGTTGCCCTGTTCGGACATGTCTTCCTGACCCGGTTGCGGCCGGGCTGGCACGTCACCGCGATCGGCGGCTCGCGTCGCTCGGCCTATAATTCGGGCATCGCGGTGCGGCGCACGATCGCGCTGTGCTATACCGCCAGCGGGGTGCTGACGGCGATCGGCGCGCTGTTTTTCGCAGCACGGCTCGGCACCGTCGGCGGCGATGTCGGCGTCGGGCTGGAAGTCACGGTGCTGACGGCAACGGTGCTCGGCGGCATCAGCCTCGGCGGCGGCAAGGGCTCGGTCGCCAAGGCGCTGGTCGGCACCCTGATCGTACTGTTCGTGATTAACGGACTGACCACGCTGTCGGTGAGCGGCGGCGTCAACCGCATGGTGCTCGCCGGCGTACTGCTGGTCGCCGCCATGATCGACATTCGCTGGCTGAAGAACCGCAACCGCATCATCAGCAAGGTCTATGTCAGCCCGACATTTCATGGCCTTGCCGCGGCGCCTTCGACCGAGCCCGGCAGTGGACCGTTCGCGCAGAACGACAAATTGCGCGACGTGACGCTGATCGGCCTCGGCCGCATCGAGGCGCCGGAAGACGTCATTCTCGACCGCAACGACAATCTCTACGCCGGCTCGCGCCATGGCGACATCATTCGCTTCCTGGCGCCGGACTACCAGCAGATCGAGGTGTTCGCCCACATCGGCGGCCAGCCGCTCGGCATGGCCTTCGATCGCGCCGATAATCTCTACGTGTGCATCGGCGGCATGGGCCTCTACCGCGTCACCCCCGACCGCAAGGTCGAGAAGGTGACCGACGAGACCAACCGCAGCCTTTATTCGGTCAACGACGACAGCCGGCTGCGGCTCGCCGACGATCTCGACATCGCCGACGACGGCCGCATTTTCTTTTCCGAGGCCACCGTTCGCTACGAGATGGACGAATGGCCGGTCGATGGACTGGAGGCGCGCGGCAACGGGCGGATCATCTGCTGCGATCCGGCCACCGGGACGACGCGAACCGTGCTGCGCGGACTGAAGTTCCCCAATGGCATCTGTATCGCCAGCGACGGCAAGTCGATCCTGTTCGCCGAAACCTTTGGCTGCTCGATCAAGCGCTACTGGTTCGACGGCCCGAACACCGGAAAGGTCGAGACGGTGATCGACAACCTGCCGGGCTATCCCGACAACATCAACCTGGCGTCGGACGGAAACTATTGGCTGGCCGTGGTCGGGATGCGCAGCCCCGCGCTCGATCTGGCCTGGCGCATGCCGGGCTTCCGCAAGCGCATGGGCAAGCGGGTACCGATCGATGAGTGGCTGTTCCCGAACATCAACACCGGCTGCGTCATCAAGTTCAACGAACGCGGCGAGGTACTCGAATCGCTCTGGGATCTCCATGGCGTCAACCATCCGATGATCACCTCGATGCGCGAGCATCGCGGCTATCTGTATCTCGGCGGCATCGCCAACAATCGCATCGGCCGTTACAAGCTCGCCGGCGCCGATCCCGATTTCGTTCAGTACGACCGGCGCTGGAGGAAGAGCCAGTGATCGCGGCGTTGAAGGACTTTGCCGATCGGTTTCTGGGGCGTGGCGACGCCACCATCACGGTGCCGTCCTTCGACGGCGCATTGAAACCGAACCAGCTGCTGGAAACAGCCGAGACGGTCGGACAGTTCGATGCGCCCGAGGACCTCGCGACCGACGGCAAGGCGCTGTATATCGCCGACGGCGCGGCGATTCTGCGCCTTGACGCCGACACCGCCACCGAGGTCCGGCGCTTTGACCGCGTCATCACCGCGCTGTGCTGCCTGCCGGACGGCGGCATGGCCGTCGCGCTCGACGGACGCGAGGTGCAGCTGTTGGCGACGCCGTCGGCCTCATCGGTCGCGGCGACGTTTTCGGATTCGTCGATCAGTGCAATCAACGCGCTGGCACCCGGGCCGCGCGGCACCGTGATCGCGACCGACGGCTCGACGCAGCGGCTCTATCGGCAATGGGTTTACGACCTGATGGAGCGCGGCCGCACAGGGCGGGTGCTGTCGCTCGACATCGCAAGCGGAAGCGTGCGCACCCTCGCTTCGGGGCTGCAATACGCCTTCGGGGCCTGTACGGCTGGCGATGCGCTATTGGTCAGCGAGAGCTGGCGCCACCGCGTCATCGCCATCGCGGCCGATGGCAGCCGGCGCACCATCCTCGACAACCTGCCGGTCTATCCTTCGCGGATGTCGCCGGCGTCATCAGGCGGCTTCTGGCTCACCGCGTTTGCCGCGCGTACCCAGCTGGTCGAATTCGTGTTGCGCGAAAACGCCTATCGGCGCCGCATGATGAGCGAAATCGATCCGGCCTACTGGATCGCGCCGAAACTGAAGTCCGGCCAGTCGTTCCTTGAACCGATGCAGGGCGCCCATATCAAGACGATGGGCGTGGTCAAGCCCTGGGCGCCGCCGCGATCCTACGGCCTGGTCATCAGGCTCGATGCGACCGGCGTGCCGCTTTTTGCGCTGCATAGCCGGGTCGACGGCGTCAATCATGGCATCGTGGCGGCGGTCGAAATGGATGGGGCGCTGTTCGCGCTCGCCAAGGGGCCGGGGCGCCTGCTGCGCGCGCCGCTCGCCATGATCGATCAGGAGTTGCGCGCATGAGCGACATCATCCTGGCGCTGCGTAACGCCACCAAGCTATATGCCGGGGTTGCCGCGATCGAGAGCGTCGATTTCGAACTGCGGCGTGGCGAAATCCACGCGCTGGTCGGCGAGAACGGCGCCGGCAAGTCGACGCTGACCAAGGTGATGGCCGGCGTCGTCACGCTTACGTCGGGGACGATGCAGATCAACGGCGTCGATGCGGCGCCGCGAACGCCGCTCGAGGCGCGCCATCTCGGCATTGCGATGGTGTTCCAGGAAAACAGCCTGGTGCCGACCATGACCGTGGCGCAGAACCTGTTTCTGGGCCAGGAGCGCTTTTACAATCGGCTCCGCGGCATCTACATCGCCGCCCAGCAATTCCTGCAGTCGCTCAATTTCGATGTCACGCCGACCGCAACGGTCGGAATGCTCGGCGCCGCCAAGAAGCAGATGGTCGAAATAGCGCGCGCCGTGCTGCATCAGGCCAAGGTCATCATCTTCGATGAGCCCACCGCGACGCTGACGCCGGAAGAAAAGAAATATTTCTTCGACCTGGTGCGCGACCTGAAGCGCCGCGGCGTATCGATCGTGTTCATCTCGCACGCGCTCGAGGAAGCGCTGATCCTGGCTGACCGGATCACCGTGCTTCGCGACGGCAAGCATGTCGTCACCGACGACGCCGTCAATTTCGACCGCGCCCGGATAGTGCAGGCCATGGTCGGACGCGATCTGTCGAATACCCTTTACGGCAGGCGCAAGACCACGGTGCGGCCCGCCGGCGCCCGGGTGCTCACGGTGCAGAACCTCAAGATGGCGCCGATGGTCAAGAACAACTCGCTGTCGGTTTTCGCCGGACAGATCACCGGCGTGTTCGGCCTGGTCGGCGCCGGCCGCACCGAAACGTTCAAGGTGGTTGCGGGCGTCCTGAAGCGGGATTTTTTTCACGGCGGCGAAGTGATCCTGCACGACAAGCCGGTGCGCTACCGCGTTCCGGCGCCGGCGGTGCGGGCGGGCATCGCCTATGTCACCGAAGACCGCAAGGTCGAGGGTTTCTTCGAGACCATGTCGGTCGCCCGCAACATCTATCTCGGATTGCTGGCCAAGGTGCCGGGCGGCCGCTTCCTGCTGTCCGGCCGCGAGGCCGACAGGGTCGGCGGCAGCTGGGTCGACAAGCTCAAGGTCCGCACCACCGGCAACGACATGAAGGTCGTCGAACTGTCGGGCGGCAACCAGCAGAAGGTGGTAATCGCCAAATCGCTGGTGCAGGAGCCGGATCTCATCATCTTCGATGAACCAACCCGCGGCGTCGACGTCGGCGCGATCGTCGAGATCCACGAGCTGATCCAGCAGCTGGCGGATCAAGGCAAGGCGGTGGTTGTGATCTCATCCTATCTTCCCGAGATCATGGCGCTGTCCGATCGCATCCTGGTGTCGCGACAGGGCAAGGTGGTCGAGGAGTTCTCCGCCCTGGAAGCGACCGAGGAGAAAATCATGTACGCGGCGGTGCATTGACAGCGCATACGAGGAATCCAGCTTGGTGGAGAGGGTAAATCGAGGGCCGGCACCGCCTCTCAGGAGCTTGGCGCGCTCACCGTGGCGGGGTGACGCATGCAGGCGAGAATGAAGTTAGCCCGGCCCGGAGCTTTATTACTGTGCCCCCGCGCGGTGGCGAGTTCGCTACATCCTATGTATCGGTGGGGATGGTTGTGTGCAATGCAGAAATATCGCGCCCAATTTCTCAAGCCCCGGCAATCCTGCGCGGTCGCGGCGGATGACATCGAGACGATCACGACGGCGACTGCAGCACTTCTCACAAACGCATTCATCGAAATCGGCCCGCAGCTCTTAGTCGCCGGTTGTCAGATGAATAGTCTATTGCAGATGCAATTACAACCCAGCCGTTCATGCCGTTGGCCTCCAGACCGACTGGCCGCGCGGCCTCAACCGTCGCCTGTTTGTGACCCGAAAACTCCCTCAGCGGCGAGCGCGGCGATGCGGCCGTCGTCATAGCCGAGCGTCTTGCGCAGCACTGCCCTGGTGTGCTCGCCGAGCATCGGCGCCGCCACGGGATCGACGGCCGGCGTCAGCTCGAGATGCAGCGGCGATTCGATGTTGGGGACCGTGCCCGCGGCCGGATGCGGGATCTGGCTGAGGCGATGCCGCGCGCGCAGTTCCGGCGAATTGAACGCTTCCTCGACCGTGCGCACGAAGCCGACGGGTACATTGGCGGCCTTCAGCTTCGCCACCCAGTTGTCGCGCAAGTCGCCGGCAAAGATCCCGCCCAGAATTCCGCGCAGCTTCTCCCGGTTCGCCGTCCGTTTCCGCCGGTCGGCGAATTCGGGACCGCTCGCGAGATCCGGCCGGCCGAGCACTTCGATGACGAGGCGGCGATACAGCCGGTCATTGGCGCAGGCCATGTAAAACGGCCCGTCGGCCGCCTCGTAGACGCCGACCGAAGGCGATCCGTTCGGTGAATTGCCGAACCGGCTCTGATTCTCGCCGTTCATCAGATAGGTCATGCCGAAAAAACCGGTCATCCCCACCGCTATGTCGAACAGCGCCACCTCGACATGCTGGCCCCGGCCGAGCCGATCGCGGGCGAGCAGCGCCAGCAGAATGGCATTGCAGGCCGACATTCCCGTGGCGAAGTCGACGATCGGTGATCCGGTCCGCAGCGGCGGCCCGTCGGGAAATCCGTTCAGCGACATGAAGCCGCTTTCTGCCTGCGTGATCGGGTCGAAACCAGGGCGGGTGGCGAACGGCCCCTGGCGGCCATAGGCCGAGATCGAGCAATAGACCAATCGGCGGTTGGTCGGCGCGACGGCGGCGTAGTCGAGGCCAAATCGCTCCATCACGCCGCCGGAAAAATTCTCCACGACCACGTCCGCGCGCGCGATCAGTTCGCGCGCCACCTGGCGCGCCGCAGGCTTGGTGAGATCGAGCGCGATGCCCCGCTTGTTGCGATTCAAGCTGACGAAGGCCGCACTTTCGCCGGCGAGATCGGCATGTTCATAGCTGCGGGTATCGTCGCCGCCATCGGGGTTTTCGATCTTGACGACCTCGGCGCCGAAATCGGCCAAGGTCTGGGTGCAGGCCGGCCCGGCGACGACCCGGGTGAAATCCACCACCAGCAAACCGTCGAGGGCAGTGGGCGCGCCCTTCGCCCGCGGCACGCGCTCCGGCAATTGCGGTCTGCCCGTCATGATCGGCTTGTCCTTTTTTTCTATTGTCGATTGGCGATCAACGACAGGTTAGCGCATATAAAGTTATGAGATAAAACGGAATATTTCTCAATATCGGGATGCCGGGCATTTGGGACGAAACCAGTTGCAGACACGGCACCGGCCGATCTCACCCATGGCGGTCGCGACCTTTTCATGCAGGGACATGCCTCCATGGCACTGGGCCATCTGGCGCTTCGCGATCCGCGGCTTGATTTAACAATTAATTTATGATATCAAAAATATATCGAAAAATTATTCATGGAGATCGCGCCATGTCCACCACCTCTGCGCCGGCGCCGCCTCGCAGCACGTTCGCAGACAGGGAGCTCCAGTCCAGCAACGGATACATCATGATCGCGATCTGGTTAGCGACCGCGAGGTCACGCCAGTGATCAATACCGGCACCCTCTATTCGTGAACGATCATGGCCCAACGAGGACGGCCCCCAGGCCCGGAACGCGTTCCGTTCCCGCTCCGGGCGGAGAAAGCGATTATTGACGCGGTGAAGCGTTGCGCGGTAGCCGACCTGCGAAGCGTGAACGCCGAAATCGAGATGCTTCTCCGGGAGGCGCTGGCGCGCCGTGGAATCCGGATCAAACCGACTAACCAGGGCGGCGAAGGCGGCTCCGATGAATGACCGCCCCGGCAGGGGCACCGAGCCGAAGGCCGGGGCGAACCGGAACGGCGTCGTGCATGACCATCGACATTGCCTGACCGCTGCAGCGTCGATGGATACGGATACGCGCCAAGGTCCATGACAGGCAATGATACCGCGACCACGACATCCTTTTCATCGAACCCTCCATCTCCTTGAGATAGGTGGGCCGCACCTGCGGCGCCGTTCAAAGCCTGCGGATTACAAATTCGAAAGCCCGCGGCACTCACGCAGGCTGCAGCACCGCAGGCCGCCGACCATCGTTCATCGGCATTAAACCTGCGTAATGCGCCGAACCCTTCGCGCTCAACGCACCTCCAACCAACGTTAGGAGGTGATATCATGAAACTTGCTTCTGCACTTGTTGGCCTCGCCGCGCTTGGCGGCGTGGCGCTCTCTACCGCGGAGGCGTCCGCGATGCCCGCGCCAAATTCAGGCCGGGCCTTGCAAGCGTCCAACGTCGAACAGGCCGCCTACGTCTGCAACGCGTGGGGCCATTGCTGGCACCGGCCCAGCTATGGCGACGGTTACTACCATCCGCATTATTACGGCGGCTGGGGATACGGCTGGCACCGGTGGCACCGATGGCACCGATGGCATTATTGGCATCACTGGCATCACTGGTGATCCGGAGAAAGGGGCTTCGGCCCCTTTCTTTTTTCACCTTCAATGCTGCCAACAAGACGCCGCGAGCCATGACGTTCAATGGTCTATCGCATGAGCAAACGCGCCGTTCCGCGCATCGTTACGATACGGCACGAACGGCATCACTGCTGCTTTTCCCAGAATGACAGCAGGCCCTGGGACGCCGAGCCGCCGATCACGCAGGGGATGCCGACCGCGACCTGGCCAAGCGCCGCCGCCGAGACGCAGCCCAGCGCCACCGCGCCGACACCGACCTGGCCCCAGAAGTCGAGGTTGCGCCGGGAATCCGAGCCTTTGGTCTTGAGGTCTTCGACGGCGGCCAGCGCGTCCTTGCGAACGGCCGCGAGCTGCACCGTGTCGGCGGCTTCGATCACCTCACCGAGCGGCGCCTTGACCGGCGCCGGCTGCACTGCAAGCTCGCTACGCAGATATTCGCGCAAGCCGGCATCGCGGACCGCGTAGCTCGCCAGCGTGTAGCGCGCCATGCTGCCGACCGTCAGCTTGTCGACGGTGTCACGGCTTTTGCTCCAGGGCAGCATCGACAGGATGCGCTGGATCGGAACGTGGGAGCCGGTGGCGAAATAATAGCCCCACAAGGTATCCAGCAGGTCCTGGCTGGTGGCGAAGGTGAGTTTCGGGTGCAGGGTCTTGTCTTCCTTGGCGAAGGGGTTGTGGGTGAACACGCCCCGCAGCCTGTCCATCATGCCGGGTTTTGCTTCCTCCAGCGGGATGTCGGCCAGGGTCGGCAGCGTGCCGGCAAGGTAGCTGTCGATCATCACCTGGCGCCCCGGCATTCGCGGCGCGATCCGGCGCAGCAAATTGCGCCATTCGGGCAGCCCGGAATAGGCGATGGCGCGGACGATCACCCATTCGTCTTCCGGCGGCACCGGAAAGAAACTGGTGACGAGCTGCTCGGCCTTGGCGGGATTCGACCCGATCGCGCCGGCGATGAAGCCGAGATAGATGCCGGCATTCTCCGGCTCCTTGAAGGTCTGCGCATGAAACAGCACGCGCACCGCGGCGGCGACATGGCCGTAGTCCGGCTTGGCCCGGTAATTGTAGATCCATTGCTGGACCACGCTGAGCGAAGTCCGCGGATCGATCTCCGGCGAGATCGCGGCATCCACGGGCTGGATCATCAGAAACAGAACAGTGACGAAGGCTGCGTAGCGCATGTGATCCTCCAGGGGCGCGATCTTGCGGCGGTGGTCGTCGCCTGAACGCTTCCCGGCATTTTGGCTAGCGGGCATTTGAAGCGGCTATGCGACGAATCTTAGGAACAGCGGTTCGGCGCCGCGTCGAAATTGTGGCGACGTTAACGATTGGCCCGCAACTGACCTTGGCTCCGACATTCTTTTGCCCCGCGCAGGCAATTCGATCCGGGCTCGTCAAGCGTGGCACAGGCGGGACGTCAGTCATGAGTACATCGGTAGTACCGGCCAAACGACGTCGCCGACTGCCAATCGCGGCGGCGCTGCTCGTCATGGCGGTCGGGCCGATCGCCGCGCGGGCATTCGCCGCGGAAGCCTCGGCACCTGCGAACCAGGCCATCACCGTGGAGGGCAACCGCCGGATCGACTCCGACACCGTGCGCTCCTATTTTCATGCCGCGCCCGATGGAGGCTTCGACGCCGCTGCGCTCGATGCGGCGCTCAAGGCGCTGCTGGCGACCGGTCTGTTCGATCATGTCGCGATCGACCGCGCCGGCGAGCGGCTGGTGGTGCACCTGACCGAAGCCCCGGTGCTCGATCGCGTCGCCTTCGAGGGCAACAAGAAGATCAAGGATGCGGAGCTTGCCGCGGTCATCGAGTCCAAGCCGCGCGGCTCCCTGCAGCGCGCCATGGTGCAGTCTGACGTCGGCCGCATCATGGAGGTCTACCGCCATGCCGGGCGCGACGATGTCGGCGTCGTGCCGCAGATCATCAGCCACGGCAACGACCGGGTCGACCTCGTCTATGTGGTGACGGAGGGCCAGAAGACCACGGTGCGGCAGATCGACTTCGTCGGAAACGCGGCTTTCGGCAAGCGGCAGCTCGCCGCCGTGATAAAGACCTCGGCGACCAACATGCTGAGCTTTCTGACCGGCGGCGACGTCTACGATCCGGACCGGGTCGCTGCGGATCGCGAGCTGCTGCGGCAGTATTATCGCAGCAAGGGCTATGCCGACGCCGGCGTGCCCTCGGCCGCGGCCGAATACGATCCGGCCAGGCACGGGTTTGCGCTGACCTTCACCATTGACGAGGGCCCGCTCTATCACTTCGGCGACATCAACGTGGTCTGCAATGTGCCGGGACTCGATCCGCAAAAGCTCCGGCATGTGCTGCCGCTCCGCAGCGGTGCCGTGTTCGACGGCAGCGCGCTCGACAAGGCCACGGAAACAGTCGCTGCCGAAATGGCGAAGCTAGGCTATCCCTTCGCGCAGCCGGTTACCCGCACGACGCGCGATCCCGATGCCCGGCGCATCGACGTCGCCCTGGTGATCGAACAGGGTCCGCGGGCCTATATCGAACGCATCGACATCCACGGCAACACCCGCACCCGCGAGTATGTCATCCGGCGCGAGTTCGATATCGCCGAAGGTGATGCCTACAACAAGACGCTGATCGATCGGGCCGAACGCCGCCTCAAGAACCTGAACTATTTCAAGACGGTCAAGATTACGCGGTTGCCTGGCTCGGTGCCGGATCGCGTCGTGCTCGACGTCGAGCTGGTGGAACAGTCGACCGGCGAGTTTTCGATTTCCGGGGGCTATTCGACCACCGATGGCTTTCTCGCCGAGGTCAAGGCAGGCGAGAACAATTTCATGGGTACCGGCCAGGTGCTCAAGACCACGCTGACCTATGGTCAATACGCCCAGGGCGCCGATCTGTCGGTCTCGGATCCTTATTTTCTTGGATACCACGTTTCGGCGGGGGTAGACGTGTTCGCCAAGCAGACCGATGCCAACACCTACCAGTCCTACGGCAGCGACATCTATGGCGCGACCCTGCAGATCGGCACGCCGATCAACGATCAGCTTGGCGTGCAGTGGCGCTACTCGATCTCGCGCCAGCAGGTGACGCTCGATCCGGCCTCGCTGGCTGCGGCGCCGTCGCTGCCGATCGAGCAGGCAGCGCTGGCAGGCCCGCAATGGGTCTCCGCGGTCGGCGACACCATCAACTACAATACGCTGGACGACAGCAAAAATCCGACCAGCGGCATCAGTTCGCAGCTCAAGCAGGACCTTGCCGGCCTCGGGGGCGGCGTGGATTTCCTGCGCACCACCGAGGATGTGCGCTACTATCAGTCGCTCAACAGCGATCTGGTCGGCATGGTGCGCGCGCAAGGCGGCTACATCACCGGCTATGGCGGCCAGCAGGTTCCGTTGATCGACAGCTTTTTCGGCGGCCCGTCGCTGGTGCGTGGATTCGCCCCTGACGGTTTCGGGCCGCGCGATCTCACCCCCGGCAGCACCATGGACAATGTCGGCGGCAGCATGTACTGGGCCTCCACCCTGGAACTGCAGAGCGCGATCCCCGGCGTGCCCCAGGAATACGGCCTGAAGGCTTCGGCCTTTGTCGACGCCGGCAGCGTGTTCAGCTACGGCGGCCCGACGACATTCCCCGGCTCCACGCAATCAATGCAGCTCGGCAACGCCAACATCATGCGCTCGTCGGTCGGGGTCGGCCTGACCTGGGGTTCGCCGTTCGGCGCGCTGACCGTGAACTATGCGGTGGCCATCACCAAGGCGCCCTATGACGTGGTGCAGCCGCTTGGCTTCACCGCCGGACCGACGTTTTAGGGAGGCTGCTACCAGATCCGCGGAATCAAACGATACCGCACCCTGCCCTGGTACTCCGGATATCCCGGCAGATTCCCGGCCAGGAATCTTTCCTCGTCGAGCAATCGCCAGATCAACGCCGGCATGATCGCTGCGAGGATCGACAGTCCCCACCACGACCCCAGCGAGATCGGTATCCCGGCCAGCATGACCAGGGCCGCCGCATACATCGGGTGGCGCACCCAGGCATAGGGACCGGTCGAGACGACGGTCTGGCCCGGCGCCAATTCGATGGTGGCCGAGCCGAAGCTGTTTTCCCTGAACACCAAGAAAATACCGAGCCAGCCGAGCAGCACCATGACGTCGCCTGCCAGCGCTCCGGCGGCGGACATCCGCGACCAGGACAGGCGATGATCGAGCGCGGGCACAACCAGCAGGGCGATGAATGCCAGCGACACGAAAGACATGATGATTTTTTGTACCGGCTCCTTCTCTGCGGTCGGACCGCCGCGCATCCGCCGCTGCAGCAGAGCCGGATCCTCTTTTAGCAGATAGAGGCTGATGACGAGCGACGATGAAAAATATACCGTCAGGAATGTCCAGGCCTGCCAGTAATGCAGCGTCCCGGCCGGAATAAACAGCAGCGCGGCCATCGCGAGCAGAAGCAACAGCAGGCCGACGAACGCTTTTTTATACAAGGGGATCATGCGATGACACTAGCACGCGCCGCCATCCGCCGCATCACGGCGCCGACCAGGGCGCTGCGCGATCGAAACCTGCACCCCAACCTGCATGATCCTGCCGTACCCATGAACGGCTCCCGCCCCGCATGACCCGTCATCGGCGATGCCGACGCAGCTTCGGCATCGTCGCACGCAAAAGCGAAAACCCGCGCGAGGAAGCAAATCCTCGCGCGGACCACGGTACACGGTTGATGTTCAGCAAGGACGAAGGCTCCCTCTGAGAAAGGGAGAATCCGGGGCAAATCCAATTCAGGGAGCTGTTGATCGAACTGCACGCGACGGTTACCACGGCGACCATCGCTGGCGATGCCTGCGGCGATCAGACCGTATTCAATCAAAGTCGCTCCGATCGATCGGATACTGCAAAGTTTGCTCTCCGCCTTGCCTCCAATGCGGGAGCGTTCAGTGGTCCCGCTCGGCAGATATACCGATGCACCATCTAAGGTTGCGTTAACGGGCTGCGATCAATTCGAATCGCAATTGTCGCTTCGGCTGCCCGGGCTGCAGCCGTTGTCTCGCGCCGACGGCGCGCGGGTCCCGGATATGTTCGGATCGGCCAAACACCGCCGCTCGGCCGCAAAGCCGTAGATCAATGCCAGCCGGTCGAGGCATTCGCGCAAACGCCTCGCCAGATAGTCGATCCAGCGCTGGCCACGCAAGCCGCGCCGCTCGCCGATCTGTTCCATGGTCATGCCCAGAACCAGGACGTCGTGCACCAGCGCAGCGCCATCGGCGCCGAGTTCACGCTCGGCGCGATTCAGACGTAACACGGCCTTGCGCTGGCTTTCGGTGATCGGCTCCCGAAACTGTCCGCCATCGACATATTCCCTGGAGGGGTCGACGGCCTGGGGGCCGCGCTCTGCCTTCTCCCAATCGTCCTGAAACGCCCGCCCACCCTGATACTGCGCCTCGTCGATCTGGCGACGGCTCTGCAGCCGGGCCAGCGGGTCGTTGCGGATCGAGCGCAGCGCGACGATTTTTTCGCCGGGCTCCAGCGCCAGCGGGTCGTCTACTTCAACCGGCGCGACTTCCGCGTTGCGCGGCAGATCGCGTGATCGCCGGTCGTGCGCCTTGGCGGGGTTGTACGGCCGGTTGCGTTTTGTCCGTGTCATGTCGGATTTCTCCTCCTGATAGTGAAGCGTGAAGGCGCCGGTTGACGGCGGCTGGAGATCGTCGCCGCTGTCGAGTGGCACCCAAGGCGGAGGCAGCCGGCGCGGCTCTATGCAGGGCGCCGGCCGGCGTTTCGCTCCGTCGCCACGCCACGCGGCGCGACGGCGCAGGCCTCCGGTTCCGATACGGTGCCCGGGGCACGGGTCAAATCAAAATGCGCCGCGCAGTAGCTTGAATGGCGGCGGCGCGGGTGGCCACAGAAGGTGACCGCTTCGCCCTCCTCGTCGCCGCCATAGGGATAGCGGCAATCTCCGGCTTGGAGCTCAAACAGTGAAAGATGACGCGGCACGACGTCGACACAGCGCAGCGGGATCATCTCCACCGGTTCGAACACCGGCATCGGCCGCAGCAGCAACGCGGCAGCGTAGCGCTCGTGCAGTCCGCGCAGGCCGGGCTGCCCGGCTTCGGCCCGTAGTGGTCTGGTCAAGCCGTTTTCAGGGTCCCTTGCAGCTTCCCTGGGCCGATCGATGACGGCAAGCCCCATGCGCCTGGCGCGGCCGATGGTGGCGCTGCGGGAATAGGCGGTGTTGAATTTGGCGTTGATCGCCACGGCAATCTCCGAATAGGACATGCCGCGGCGAAGATGCTCCCGCAGCGCCGCGCAATGCGCGGGCGGCCAGTTGCTCGGCTGCATTGGTTCCCCCGAACTCCGGCTTGACCCGAAACGACGCCCTAATTTCGGATATTCCGAAATAAAAGTCAAGCTTGATTCGGATAATCGGAATTGCTATCGTTTCTGAAATTCGAAAAAAGATGAGCCATGCTGGACATCCGGATGATCGAGCGGGGGCTGCAGAAGCCGGGCAAGACCAAGGGCGGCCTGGCGGCAGCGATGGGCGTGCGGCCCGGCGCGGTGTCTGAAATCCTGGCCGACATCCGCCTGATCAAGGCCTCCGAGATTCAGCCTATCATCGACTATCTCGACCTCAATTCGGTGCCGATCATGGGCCGGGTCGGCGCCGGCGCGACCATCGAGCCCGAACACGAGCAGGTGCCCCCCGAGGGCCTTGGCAGCGTCGAATTGCCATTCCCGATCGCCGAGGAGACCATCGCCTTCGAAGTGGCGGGCGATTCCATGCTGCCGAAATACGAAAACGGCGATATTATCGTGGTTTATCGCGAGCAGCGGCACCCGATCTCGAGCTTTTATGGCGAAGAGGCCGCGGTCCGGCTGAAAACCGGCGAGCGCTATCTGAAGACCATCGAACGCGGAAAATCCGCCACCGTGGTCAACCTCACCAGCTTCAATGCCAAGCCGATCAACGGGGTGAGACTGGAGTGGATCGGCGAGATCTGCGTCACCCTGCCGAGGGGCCAGATCGAACGCTTGCGGGCCAAAGCCGCTGCCCGCACGCGCAAGGCCGGCAAGGCCCAGGCCGGGAACTGACCTCGCGGGGCGCCCCGAGCAAAGCCCGAGCGAATTGCCGCCGGGGTCAGGCGGCGGCGCGATTCTCCTCGGGACCCGGAGCGAAATCTTCGGTTCTGTCCTGGTATTTCTGTTTTTCCGAATTTAGAGGATTGACTTTTTTCTGATTTTCAGAAATAGATGGGCACATGCTTTCCGGCTGCCTGGGCGTGCGGCGGAGCGTCGGGCGCTGCCATGCAGTATTTCGTCGTGATGATCGACTACGGACGACGCGGCCGCGAGGCCATCGTCGATCCCGAGATCACCCGGCGCGAAGTCGTCGCGCGGGTGGCGTCCGGCGAATACAGCAACATCTGCTTCATCCACGAAATCGAAGGCTCCGCCGTCGACGACATCACCACGGAGGTGCTGGCGGCAGCCGCCACGCCGGAGATCCAGCCGGATGGCGCCGATCTGCAGGCCGGCCGTTTCGATCATGCCCGCGACCTCGCCAGGCATGAGACGGCGTGACGGAGGAGCCGTTCGCCCGTCGCGAAGCGCCGAACCGCGCACCCGTTCAGGTCATCATTTCCGAAAGAGCGACAGGCAAAGGCCATGCGGCTTTCTATTCAGGACGCCCCGCCTGATCCGCCAAACCTCTGCTCCATCGCCCGCCGCGTCCTGACGGTCGCATCACCGGCGTCGATCTCGACGTCGCTCCAACGCACCACCGCGCCATGGGCGATGCCGTTCTTCAGTTTGACCCGGTGGGCAAGGCCGATCGGCAGCGCGCCGGCCGCAAGGCTCGCCGAAGCCGGCATCAATCTGCCCCACACCGTATAGCCGCCCTCACCGTCGAGCATTTCGCCGGCGCGCAGATCACGCTTTGCCACTGCGGCGACGTCGCCGCGAAAGCCACGCGGCTGCCCGGTCGGCTCCCCGCGCAGCGCCGCCGACAGGATGGAAATGTTGAGCTCCAGCCCGATCAGGTGATAGGGCTTGTACATCGCCGCATAGCGGCCGCTGGAGTCGGTCTTCAGTCCGTACTGCTTGAAGCAGTCTGCGGCATATTCGTTGGGTGCTTCGAGCACGACATAGACGCCCCAGCGCAGATCGCGGAACACCGGTCGGCCGTCGCGCTCCAGCGACGACACCACTTCGACCACGCCGGATTTTTCCAGTACGCCGCCCGCCTCGCGCGGCCGCATCACATGCGGCAGATCGTCGACGCCGCAGGGCGGAAACAGTAATCCGCCGCTGGGCACGTCAAGCCCGGTGGCGTTGGCGATCGCTGCCATCTCGATCGCCGATTTGGTGCCGTCGAGAAAGGAGTTGAACATCTGCGGGTTCATGCCGGCGGACTGCGCCTCGTCGGCGCTCAGTCCGTAATGGCTCCAGACCCCCGACGGCGTCACGTCGTGATAGGCCGGCAGGTATTTTGTGCCTTTCCCCGCCGCCACCACCCGAAAACCGGTGGCGCGGGCCCAGTCCACCAGCTCCGCGGTCAACGCCGGCTGGTCGCCATAGGCGAGCGAATAGACCACGCCGGCCTGGCGCGCTTCCTCCGCCAGCAGCGGGCCGGCCAGCACGTCGGCCTCGACATTGACCATCACGATATGCTTGCCGGCTGCGATCGCGGCACGGGCATGACGGATGCCGACCGCGGGATTGCCGGTCGCCTCCACGATCACCTCGATATCGCCCGCTCTGGCGGGGTCGGCGGTAAATGTCGTTGCGGCGATCCGTGCGGCATCCCAGCCGACGGTGCGGCAGGCCTCGCGGGCGCGGTCGGGGTCGAGATCGACGATCACGGGCACCTCGAGCCCCGGCGTGTGCGGTACCTGCGACAGAAACATCGAGCCGAATTTGCCGGCGCCGATCAGCGCGACGCGGACGGGTTTGGCGGCGGCGAGGCGGGCGTCGAGCAGATGCGCGAGATTCATGGCGGGGTTGATCCGATCCGATTTTGGTATTCTTCAGGGGCCGCGCGACGCCCGCAGCCGGGCGCACTCTGCCGCATGGCGGCGGCGACGCGCAAGCCGGAGAGCGCCGAGGCCGCGGCCGATTTCAGCCGGCCGCCGGTCGTCGTGTACGGCCAATCATGGCAGCACCAGGCCGCGGACGCGGTTCGGAAGCTAAGCCTGGCCTTTCAGCAGGCCGGCAAAGGTCCCGGCAAAGCTATACGCGTCGCCCGGCCATCGCGCCGAAACGTAGTTGCGATCGCGAACAACAAAGGCCGGCGTCGCATCGGCGATGGAATCGCGCTTCAGGCCAGAGGTTTTCCGTCGATAGTGCGGATCGGATCTCGGGACATCGCGGAAATCGTCGGCGCGCGCCAGCGAACGCGTGACCTCCTGCTGCACCGACATAAAACCCTTCGGCTGCCCGTTCGCATCCGGATAGGTCCGGTAATACGTCGGATCCCAGAATCGCGTGATACGCGCCAGCGACCAGGCGCTGTTTTCCAGCGCCCAGGTCAAAGCCGTGGTCTGGTAGCCATGGAGGACCGAGCGGCCGGTCCGCGCCGAGATGCTGCGCGCAGCCAGCAGCACGCCGTGACAGATCGCTGCCACCGGCTTTTCGGCATCGAAAAAAGCGGCGACATGGCCCTGCAGGATTTCGCTTTCCAGGTAGTCGCGCATGCCCCGCGCGCGGTGTCCGCCGGGCAGCAGCAGCGCATCGAAATCCGACGGGTCGATCATGTCCCAGCGCTGCGGCGCGGCGTAGAAGGGATCGACGATCATTTCGGCGTAGGTCTTGCGCGCGTCCCCATTGGCCCGCAGCAACAGGCCCACCAGCGGCCAATTCCGCAACAGCGGAATGGCCCCCCACGGATCGAGGCCCCGCCCTGTCAGCATGATGCCGTCGGCCACCGCGGGCCGCCCATCCGGGGTGGCAAAGCTGATGGCGTGTCCGGCATCGACCAGCACGCGCCAGCTCGCCGCGGCTTCGGTGGGATCGAAATCCCGTGCCGGCAGAAGGCAGAGAACCCGCGCCATGGCCGGCAGCCCCCTCGCCTCAGACCAGCAGAACCGTCGATCCCGTGGTCTTGCGCGCGGCGAGATCGGAATGCGCCCGGGCTGCATCCCTCAACGGATAGGTCTGGTTGACCTCGATCCTGACGGCGCCGGACTGCACCACTTCGAACAGCTCCTTTGCCATGGCCACAAGGTGGTCGCGCTTGGCGCCGTAGGTATTGAGCGTCGGGCGGGTGACGTAGAGCGAGCCCTTCTGCGCCAGCAGACCGAGGTTGAGCGGATCGACGCTGCCGGACGACTGCCCGAACAGGGCAACGAGTCCCAGCGGCGCCAGGCAGTCGAGCGATTTCAGGAAAGTGTCCTTGCCGACGGAGTCGTAGACGACCGGCACTTTCCTGCCTTCGGTGATTTCGTCTACCCGTTTGACGAAATCCTCGCGGCTGTAGACGATGGTGTGGGCGCAGCCGTGGTCCCTGGCAAGCATCGCCTTGTCGTCGCTGCCGACGGTACCGATCACGGTGGCGCCGAGATGCTTGGCCCATTGGCCGAGGATGAGGCCGACGCCCCCGGCCGCAGCATGGAGCAGGATGGTGTCGCCGGCCTTGACCCGATAGGTCTGGCGGATCAGGTATTGCACCGTCAGGCCCTTCAGCATCATCGCCGCCGCCGTCTTGTCGTCGATGTTGTCAGGCAGCTTGATCAGGCGATCGGCGGGAATCAGCCGTGCTTCGGCATAGGCCCCAAGCGGGGCGCTGCCATAGGCGACGCGATCGCCGGGTTTCAGATCGGTGACGCCGGATCCGACTTCCTCGACGACGCCAGCCGCCTCGCTGCCCAGGCCGCTCGGCAACTGGACCGGATAGACTCCGGCGCGGTTGTAGATGTCGACAAAGTTCAGTCCCACGGCGGTGTGGCGAATGCGCGCCTCGCCCGGGCCAGGCTTGCCAAGTTCGATTTCCTCCCAGATCAGAACTTCGGGTCCTCCGGGTTTGTGGAAACGGATGGCGTGCGTCATGGATGGCTCCTCATGTGGGATGCGGCGGGACGGAAGCTGCCCGGGCGAAGCAATCCGCCGGCAGCGATCATGACAATAGGCGCCGAAGGCAGCAGGCAACAGGTCGCGCGACCAAAATTGGCTGATGGGCGGACATCGCGACGTGGCGGAGGCTCTCGACCGCCGCGACCGTTCAGTTCGCTTTCTTGCCGGCATCCGCGGGTTCGGCCGGGCGCGCAATCCCCCAGGGATCGTATTTCTTCTTGGGCTCGGGTATGCGCTCGAGCGCAGCCTTGTAGGCCTTCTCATCTATCTTCGGTTTGTTTTCGGTCGGAGGGGGCTCTCTGCCGCCCTTTTTTCCGAGGCCTTGGGCGGAGGCCGGCTGGACCAGCGAAAGGATCGTCACCGCGACCGCAAATATCCTGATCGCCTTGGTTGTGCCGATCATCTGTCTCTCCTCATCCGTAAGGGCTCCATGGACGCAAGCCATCTGGCCGGCATGCCATTGATCTTGCAGCTGAACAAAGGCCTGCAGCTTTATCGATAACATCAAAGGCTCGGTGCATTGCAGCAAAAAGAAGGTAAGTAGTGCTGCCTTTATATTTAATAAATGGACCCTTGCTGTTGCACCGCGATGGGAGATAGGTTTTTAGGCATATGATGAGGGATTGTGCCATGCGCACCAATCTGAATTCGGCAATTAAATCCAAGCCCGAGCCAAAGATACCGGTCCCAGTCTGGATTGGAGGCACCGCCTTCCGCACCCTTTTTCTGATTATTCTGACGGTGCTGACTGCTCGAGTCGCCAGTCCTCAAATCGAAAATATCTGGTCGGTCTTCGAGACACCCGGTGATCTCATTCGGGTGGCACTGGGGCTCGTGGTCTGTCTGTGGCTGGTAGCCAATCTTTTCATCCTGCCGAAAGACCCCGGCGCGTACCGGACCTGGTTGTATCTTGGCGTTACGGTTTTGCCTTTGTGCCTGCTGTGCGCCTTCGTCGTCTGGTGAATCCGGTTTTCGTGCGGATTATTCATTGGATTGTGCCAGCCCCCAATCTTTCCTGAAGGCATAGACCAGGCGCGCCCCGCAAACCACAGCGCGATCATTCCGTTTTTGCGACAGCGGTCAGATTCGCGTCGTCCTGCATCGCACATTGACGCCAATCGGGCGTCCTGCAGCCGGCAGGCCAGTTGCCGCCGAGTGCCATGAACAGTGCCGCGGTGTCGGAGAGACGACCGGCTTCCGACTGCACACGCACCACGGCTGCGGTCAGATAGGTCTGCTGTGCATTAAGGACGGCAAGCTGGTTGACCTGGCCGGCGTTCAATTGCTGCTGGACGATATCCAGACTGGCCTTGGCGGCAACTTCGGCGCGTACCGCAGCCTGCACCGCCCTGGTATCGGTCTGCAGCGCTCGCAAGGCATCCGCAACGTTCTGGAACGCGGTGATGACGGTGGCGCGGTATTGCGCCTCGGCCTGTTCAAGCGCGGCCTCCGCCGCCTTCTGCTTGTAGTAAAGGGTGAAACCGTCGAATATCGGCGCGGTCGCACCTGCCGCGAGCGTGTAGAATCCGGTACCCGGCAGAAAGCTTTGTCCAATATTGTAAGCTACGGATCCGCCATTGGCCGAGAGCACGAAATTCGGCAGCCGCGCCGCGATCGCAACCCCGACCTGGGCGCTTGCCGAATGCATGTTGGCTTCCGCCGCCCTGACGTCGGGCCGCTGGTCGACCAGCTTGCTGGGCAGGCTGACGGGCAGGTTGGTCGGCAACCTGATATTGGCGAGATCGAATTTCTGAACGATCTCATCGCCCGACAATTGACCGGCAAGAGCCGTCAGCAGGTCGCGCTGTTGGGCCAGTTGCTTGTCGAGCGGCGGAAGCAACTCTTCGGCCTGCGCCAGAGCCGCATCCTGCGCGAGCACGTCCGCCCGCGCCGCCTGTCCCAAATCGAACTGGCGCTTCAGAATATCGAGCAGGTTGCGTTCAATGGCAATAATGTGCTGGGTCGCCGCGATCTGGCCGCGAAGCGAGGCTTCCTGAATCGCGGCCGTCACGACATTGCTTGTCAGCGCGAGATAAGCCGCCTCCAGCTGGAACAATTGCTGCTCGGTGGTCGCATCCAGGCTCTCCACGGCGCGAACGTTGGCCCCCCAGACATCCGGTACGTAGGACACCGTCAGCTGATTGGTAAACAGCGTAAATTGCGACTGCGGTCCCGTCGTCGGAATCGGCGGCACCTGGCCGGGATTGGCGATCAGATTATTGGTGGAGGTCGAATTGCCGGTAACCTGCGGATAGAACAGGCCGCGCTGGGCCTGGGCGTTGTATTGCGCGATCTTGATCGCCGCCTCGGCGGCCTGCAGGTTGGGATTGTGGTCGACCGACTGCCTGACCAATTCGTTGAGGCCCCGGGATTTGAAAGCTGCCCACCAGCGCGCCGAGACATCCTCGCCGGTGACGAAATGCTGGCTGGCGACGCGAGGTCCGCCGCGCTCCGAGCCCGGCGAGGCCAACTTTCCCGGGACGTAGCCGGTAGCTTCGGGCACGGCGGCCGGCTGGAAATCCGGGCCGACGGCACAGCCGGACATGCCCGCGGACAGAAGGGTAGCAAGCGTTGCGCAAGCAACTTTACGCCGCGTCCGGTCGGAGGCGGTGGCGCCGGCCTGGATGAGTGACCACCGAGGGACAATTCGTCCTGGACGCAACATTTGATCGAATCCCCTTGAACTCACGATATCCTGGTCCAATCAACTTCCCGAGCCGCTCTCGGTGGCCGCAACGCCTTCTTCGCTGTCATGCGCGGGCGCCCTGTCCCGCGACAGAAATATCTTTCGAAGCGCCGGCGCGACCACCAGCAGCAGCAGCGGTCCGATGAACATGCCGCCGACCACCACAGTCGCCAGCGGACGCTGAACCTGACTTCCGATGCCGTGCGAGATTGCGGCCGGAAACAACCCGACGCCGGCCGAAAGCGCGGTCATCAGCATCGGCCGCATACGCTGCTCGGCACCGTGGAATACCGCCTCGGCGATGTCCATGCCCTGCGCCCTGAGTTCCCGGAAATAAGTGATGTTGAGAATTCCGTCCATCACGGCGACGCCGAACAGCGAGATAAAGCCGATCGCTGCCGAGACGCTGAAATCAAGTCCGGCGAAATACAACGCGATCAACCCGCCGCCGATCGCAAAGGGTATGCCGGCGACGGCCAGCAGGCTGTCGCGCAGCGAATTGAACAGCCCATAGAGCAGCACCAGGATCAGCAGCAGGGTGATCGGAACCACGATCATAAGCCGCTGCTTGGCGTTTTGCAGGTCCTCGAACTCGCCGGCCCAGATGATCCGGTAACCGTTCGGAAGCTTGACGGCTTTCGCCACCCGCCCCTGCGCCTCCTCCACCGTACTGCCGAGATCGCGGCCCCGAACGCTGAACTTGATCGGAATAAAGCGCTGGCTACGCTCGCGATAGATGAACGAAGCGCCGGTATCGAGCGTGATGTTCGCCAGTTCGCTCAGGGGAACATAGCCGTTGGTGCCCGCCGGCGTCGTATAGGCAACCTTGACGGTGCGGATGGCATCGATGCTGCTGCGGTATTTCGGATCGAGCCTGACGGCCAGGTTGAACTGCCGGTCGCCTTCCAGAACCGTTGTTGCGGTGGTGCCGCCGAGCGCCGCCTGGACCACAGTGTTGACGTCGCCGGTATTCAGGCCATAGCGCGCGGCTTTTTCGCGGTCGATCTTGATGTTGAGATTGGGTTGACCCAGCAGGTGAAATATCCCGAGGTCGGCGACGCCCTGAACCTTGGCCATTTCCGCCATCACCTGGGAAGCAAGTGTTTCCAGCGTCTCAAGGTTCGGCCCGACGATCTTGACGGAGTTGGCGCCCTTCACGCCCGACAGCGCTTCCTCGACGTTGTCCTGGATGTATTGCGAGAAATTGAAGCCGATGCCGGGCAGTTCGTCCTCGAATTCCTTCTGCAACTCATCGGTCAGCTTCTCCTTGGTCAGGTCCGCCGGCCACTCGTCGAACGGCTTCAGCGGTGCGAACAGTTCGACATTGGAGAACGGCGAGGCGTCACTGCCGTTGTCCGGACGCCCATGCTGCGACACCACCGTGAGCACTTCCGGGTGCCGCAGCAGGATCTCGCGCATCTTGCTGGTGGCGACCGTTCCCGCGTCGAGCGACATCGTCGACGGCATCGCCGCCCTGATCCAGAAATTGCCCTCCTCCAGTGCCGGCAGGAATTCGCTGCCGAGCCGCGAGGCTGCCGCCACGCTCACGGCGAGGAACACGATTCCGACGATCACCGCGACCGTAAGATTGCCGAGCGCCCAGCGCAGCACCGGCGTGTAGCTGCGGCGCAGGGCGCGCACGATGATGGTTTCGGTCTCCTCGATGTGCTTGGGAAGCAGCAGCGCCGCCAGAACCGGCGTCACCGTGAAGGTTGCAAGCAGCGCGCCGGCCAGCGCATAGCCATAGGTGCGCGCCATCGGCCCGAAAATCTGGCCTTCGACGCCCTGCATCGTGAACAGTGGCACGAACGCGGTGACCGTAATCGCCGCGGTGAAGAACACCGCCTTGTCGACCTGCAGCGCACTTACGAAGATGACACGCAGCCGCTCGCCCCAGCGCTGGCTCGATACGGAGGGGCCATGCACCGAGGTCGGGTCGGGACCCCAGTAGCCTTCCGAGAGGTGTTGCAGCAGCGTCTGCCGATGCTCGGGGGTCGACTGGAAATTACGATAGATATTCTCCATCATGATGACGGCGGAATCGACAATGATGCCGAAATCGACCGCACCGAGCGACAGCAGATTGGCGTCTTCGCCCTGCAGGACCAGGATGATGATGGCAAAGAACAGCGCGAACGGGATGTTGGCACTGACGATGATGGCGCTCCGGAGATCGCCGAGAAAAACCCACTGAATGAAGAACACCAGCAGGCAGCCGAAAATCAGATTGTGCAGGACGGTGTGTGTGGTCACGCCGACCAGCGAACTGCGATCGTAATACGAGACGATCTTGACCCCGGGCGGCAGGCTGCCGTCGCTATTTAGCTTTTCGACCTCGGCCTGAACGCGCGGAATGATATCGTTGGTATGCTGGGTCCGCCCCATCACCACGATGGCGGCCGCAATGTCATCTTCATGATCCCTGCCGCCGATGCCAAGCCGCGGCACGTAGCCTACGGAAACGTTGGCGACGTTCTTGACCTGGATCGGAAGACCGTTCGACTGCGTCAGGACGATGTTTTCGATGTCCTGAACCTTGTAGCCCTTGGTGACGTCGTCGGCGCCGCCGCTATCGACCAGTCCGACACCGCGGATATTGACCGACTGCTGCCCGATCGTGATCTCGCGGCCGCCGACATTGACATTGGCATTGCCGAGCGCCGTGATCAGTTGCGGCAGGGAGATATTGTAGGCTTCCAGCTTGCCGAGATCCACGTCGACGTTGAACTGCTTGGTGGTGCCGCCCCAGCTGTTGATCTGCACCACACCGGGAATGGTGAGCAGACGTCGGGTGACGACATAGTCCTGCAGCGTGCGCAGATTGGTCAGCCCGAAATGCGGGGGACCGACGACCTGATAGCGGTAGATTTCGCCGACCAGACTGGACTGCTGGATCTGGGCGACCTGGTTGCCCGGAAGGTTGACATTCTGCTGCAGGCTGATCGACGCCTGGGTCAGGGCGAAATAGAAGTCGACCCCGTATTTGAAGGTAACGCGGACAAACGACAGACCGTAAAAGGACGTCGAGCGGATATTGATGACGCCGGGTGTCGGGTAGAGCCCAACCTCCATAGGAATTGTATAGTATTTCTCCATCTCCTCGGCGGACAGACCCGCCGCCTGCGCGGTGATTTCCAGAATAACCGGCGCCGGATTTGGATAGGCTTCGATGTTGAGACGTGAAAAGGCGACAAGTCCCGCGGCGCAGAACACCACGAGCCCCAGCACAATGATTGCGCTGCGCGTCAGACCGAACACAAGGATGGATTTGATCACAAGACCCCACAGAACGCGTTTGGAAGAGCTGGTACCGGGCGGATCAGCCCGACGCCCCTAACAGAAGAATGTTGCTCAGGAAAACCGCGCCGTCGGTCACCACGGTTTCACCGGGCTGCAGTCCTTCCAGGACCTGGTCCCAGCCATCCTGCTGCTGGCCGATCTTGACCGTCCGCTTCACAAAATGGCGACGATCGCTGGTGACCCAGACCGTCATCGTCCCGTCGCCTTCCCTCACCACCCCGTTTGCCGGCACGGCAACCGAGTGCACAGGTTCTCCGACCCGAATCACGAAGCTGGCATACATTCCGGACCGCAGCAGATGCTGCGGATCGTCGATTTGCGAGCGCACCAGTTGCCGATGGCTGTTGGGGTCGATGATCGATCCTATCGTCGTGACGCGGCCTTTGAAGACCGTATCGGGATAGGCCGGGACGGTGACTTGAACCTCCTGGCCGATCTTGTAGAACGGCGCATCGGTCTCGATGACGTTGGCGATCATCCACATCGTCGAGAGATCCGCCACTGAATACGGTGCCGGCGGATTGCCCGGCTGGGTGAGGAATCCCGGGGCGGCGCTGCGCGCCACGATCCTCCCGGCGATCGGGCTCGGCACCAGCAGGGTGGAATCGACCTTGCGATTATCCACGACCTGGTCGATCTCGGCGTCGGTCTTGCCGAAGATCCGCACCGAATCTCTCGCGGCCTTGTAGTTGCCTTCCGCGGTCTGCTGATCCGAGGTCGACTGATCGACGTCCTTCTGGGCGCTTCCGCCGGCCTTCAAAAGACCGGTCACGCGCGCCAGGGTTCGTTTTTGCAGTTCGAGCACGCCGGCGGCTGCAAGCAGGGTCGATTCGGCCTGCAGAAGGTCCGGACTATCGATGGTGAAAAGCACATCGCCAGCCTTGACATCGTCCCCAATGTTGAAATTCGCCTTGAGAATCTTGCCCGGGTATTGGGAAAATACCTGGACAAGCAGATCCTCGTTGAAGTCGATGGTGCCGACCGCGGTCTTGAACAGCGTAAAGTCGCGCGATGGCGCGGGGCCGATTTTGAGCGTACTGGCCTGCTTTTCCGATAAATCGACAAACACGTCGTCCAAGGACTTGCCGGATCCGGATTGATCTGTCGCAGCCGAGTCCTGCTCCTTGCGGGCTGCCTGTCCGTCGGCATGGCCAATGAAACCCTTGCTCCAGAACAGCGCGGCTCCGCCGATCACGACCAAAGCGAAAACCGCCGCCAGAGAGCGTTTCGACAAGTTTCCGAAAATATTCACCGACTTGGTCCCCGTCCTGGTCAGCTCTAATCTGACATCCCGATCGTGTTGCAGTACAGCATTGAACTTACACCAGCCTTACGTGACAAGCACAATTGTCTTCGTGCAAACCGGTAGAATAAAAATAGCAAAAACCACAAGAAAAGGCCGACTTGCCCAGACATTCTTCGCTTGCCGTCATCATGGGCAATCGCAGAATCATGGACAATGGCGCTCGCGACCCCTGCCGCTTTGTCGACAGCTGGACTGATCGCGATATTGCTTGCGATCGACAGGCCGTCAGGGGACGGCCTGTCGATCGGTATTTTCCTGGCTTGTCGGAGGCTTTGCCGTGCCCGCGTCTGAACGGGTGGATCCCCATCGAGACACGGAATGCGGCCGGCGGAGGAGGAAAACGATCGAACTTCTCTTCCTTGTCGCCGCCGTCAGTTCGCGCTGGAACACCGCGTCGCTTCATCGTTTTGCCGACTCATCTGGTGACGCAGCCGGTCTGCCCGCCACTATCAGAAATGGATGATGATATCCGCCGCGGCGATCAGCGCCTTATTCTTGTTAGGCGCAATGCCGAGATTTGAATTGCCGTTGAACGCGTCGGCATCCATCGACCAGTAATACGAAACCTCGGGGCGGAGCTCGATCTGGGGCGAGAACCAGTGCTGCCAGCCGATGCCGGTCTCGATATATCGGGTCTTGGTGCCGGTGCGCTGTCCCTGCTCGTCGTTGACGAATTCGGCCCGATACGAGATGTTGTCCAGCGGCGATACCTTGTAGTTCAGATACATCAGGGCGGTCTGAAATGTCGCCGTGCAGCTGACCACCGCGGCGCTGCTGCAAAACGCGCCGCTCGGAGCGTTGAACGGCATATATTGCGGCGAGAATGGCGTGCCGCCATTGGCGATCGCCGCAAGCGCCACCGGGTTGTTCAGGTTGGCGACGTTATTCTGGTGTTCATTGTAGGTTTCGATCGAGATGTGCCATTGGTCGTTGAACTTGTGATAGTAGGTCAGGCCATACCATTGCAGGTTGTTGTAACCCCACTGTCCGCCATTGATTGCATTGGCCACGATATTGAAGTCGTCGTTACCGCTATCGCTGCTCCAGCGCACGCCGCCGGTTATGCTCGGAGTGGCGCCCGGATCCTTCAGCATGGTGGTGCCGGGAAACAGCGGGTTGGGGTCCGGATTGGCGATGGTTGCGCCGACATGCCAGGGCAGCGCTTCGGTCCCGGCGGTTATGCCGAGCTGTAACATCCAGTTCTTGTTCGCCGCCAGGGTCGCCTCGACTCCGGTGTTGGTGTAATTGTCGTAAGTATAGGTCATCGAGTGCGAGTACATGTAATTGTTCGGCGCCAGCTGGGCCTCGATGTCCGGGATCGAGATGTAGCGCCCGACCCGGATCATCAGTCCGTCGGCGACCTGCGGAATGAACAGCTCGGCATAGGCCATCGGGATGTCGAAGCCGCTATTCAGGTTCTGGTTCAAAAGCTGACTGCTGAACAATCCGTAAGCCGTCGTGTAGCGATAGTTCTCGCCGTAGATCGGCGACACCCGAAAACCCCAGTCGATATGGTCCTTCTGGACGGTGTCTGGCAGCCGCTCGAAATAGATCACGGCCTGGTCGAGCTGCACATTGTTCGGATTGTAGCTATAGGCCGCCGGCGCGTTGCCGCCTTTCACCGTGCTGGTGCTGAGGTTGCCGCCGGGATCGACCCAGCCATAGATCTGGATGTGGTTGTCATTCAGCGCCTGGCCGAACGTGGTATTGCCGAGCGCCGCCATAAGCGGACTGTCGACCGAATTCGCCCGCGTCACGCCAAGGTTGGTGGTCCCGCCATAGGGCCACTCCGAGAACGGCATCGGCGGCGTGCTTTCCGGAGTCGTCGGCCATTCCGGGCGACTCCCCGGAGGCGCCTTCGGATCTGCCGGCGCCACTTCATGTCCCCATTCGAGCCGGTAGTAATTGACCAGGCGACTCATGAAGTCGTTGCCGAGATAGGGATCGAGGCACCCGTAATTCTTGTAGGGATCACCGCCGTAGGGGCATCCGGCCTGCCCCGACGCGCCGGCGTCCGCCGCATATGCCCAGCTGGACAGACCGAACGCGGCCAACAAGACGCCCGCCAAAACAACTCTTTTCATAGCCTCGCCAAACTGTTGTTGCATGCGCCTTCAGGCGCTCTGTGCCAACGCTGCGCAGCTCTCACAGGCGTGCAAAGGATTTCGGTTGTTGGGTCGCAACCCGTGCGCGGGTCTAGTTCTCCGCCGGACCGCGCCACATCGGGGATTTCGGGCCGCCGTAATAGCGCATGGGGCCAAGTCGAACCGGCTCCGGTGCTACGAGCTGCGCGTGACTGTCAGATAGCTCGCTGCGGGCGTGCAAATGCCCCTTGTGTGCCTTTGCGACCGCATCACCGCCGATCCCGGCGGTCAGAGCCGCGACCGCCCAGGCGACGAGGCCGACCCGTGCACTTCTGATAGTCCTGCTAGTCATCATTTTAGCCTCCAGGGGTAAAATTCGAGCACCTTGCTCGCCCGGCCACAGCGGAGATCAGGACCTCCGGAGTAGCGAAGTTGATTACCGGCAGTGGAATTCTTCGCTGTCGGCGCCGGCGCATCTCTGCTTAATCCCGCCACGGCGGCACCAAGTGCCGCCGCTGCGGTCAGGGGGCGCGCTGATTGTTCGCATTGAGGTTGAATCAATCTCCGCCCCGGCATCGTTAATCTTCAGCCGATCCGCCGAAACCAACGTCAATACTTCGCGACGACAGGCCCTCCAAACTTGTAGTCGAGGCCCAACGTCACGACCGAGTAGGTGCTCTCAGTGGTATATGGCAGCTGGCCGTTCGCGGTGAGTCCGCCCGCACCGACCGCTGCTCGGTTGTAACCGTTAAAGTTGTAATAGCGATATTCGATCTTGCCGATCAGGTTGTTGGTCACCGCGTAGGCGATGCCGCCGCCGGCGGTAAGGCCGTTGGCGTGAACCGTGAATTGATCAACTCCATTGATCGGATCGGTGTTGGTATGCTGGATATCGCCGAAGGCCCAGCCGCCGGTAAAGAACATCAGCCAGCGATCGACGGTGAAACCGCCTCGCGCCACCAGCGAACCGCCCCAGCGAAGATTGTCCTGGTCGACCGAAGCGATGGCAAAGTTGCCGGCGGCGACCTGCGAGGCATCGTTACCCTTGATGCCTGACCAGAACCCCTGGGCTTCGATGCCGACCAGCACGTTGCCGCTTTGAATATTGTAGCCCCCTTCGCCGCCGGCCACCGCGCCTTGCGAAGTATAATTGGCGGTGAAGTTGGCGAACGGCGTATTGGGACCATTGGCGTCGTTGACATTGTGGTTGCCGTAGCCCCCGCCCCCGAATACGCCGACATAGAAGCCGGACCAGTCATAGACCGGCGAGGCCAGTGCCGGAGCCTTGGTGTAGGCGGCAAGATCGGCACCAAGCGCCGGTGACATCAGGCCCAGCACACCGAGCGAGACGGCGGTGAGAAGAATTCGCTTCATTGTAATCCCCTGTCGAATTTGTTCCGATGAAATGTCCGGCGGCTGAAGCCGCATGGACCGTCCAGGCATCAGAAGTGAATGATGATGTCGCTCAGCGCGATGATGGCGAAATTCTTGTTGGGTGCGATGCCGAGGTTCGAATTGCCGTTGAATGCGAACGCATCCAGCGACCTGTAATAGGAAACCTCCGGGCGGATCTCGATCTGGGGCGAGAACCAGTGCTGCCAGCCGATGCCGGTCTCTATGTACCGGGTCGCAGTACCGGTACGCTGTCCCTGCAAGTCGTCGACGAATTCCGCGCGATACGAGATGTTGTCCAGCGGCGTGACCTTATAGTTCAGATAGGTCAGGAAGGTCTGGTAAGTCGCGGTACAGGTCAGCGTGACGGTGCTCTTGCAAAATGCGGCGCCCGGAGCATTGAACGGCATATATTGCGGCGAGAACGGCGTGCCGCCATTGGCGATGATGGCCAAGGCCGCGGGGTTGTTCAGGTTCGGCACATTGTTCTGATGCTCATTGTAACTTTCGAACGAGATATGCCACTGGTCGTTGAACTTGTGATAATAGGTGCCGCCGAACCACTGCAGGTTGTTGTAGCCCCAGGTGCCGTTGTTCCAGGCATCGGCCACGAGGTTGAGGTCGTCATTCCCGCTATCGCTGGTCCAGCGCACGCCGAACGTCCCGCTCGGCTGAGCACCCGGATCCTTCGGCATGGTGGTTCCCGGAAAGATCGGGTTCGGAAACGGATTGGTGATGGTTTGACCGAGATGCCACGGCATCGCCTCAGTTCCGACCGTGATTCCTGTCTGGATGATCCAGTTCTTGGTCAACGCCAGTGTGGCCTCGATGCCGGTATTGGTGTAGTTGTCGAAGGTGTAGGTCATCGAGTGCGAGGACATGTAATTGTTCGGCGCGAGCTGCGCCTCGATGTCCGGAATCGAGATGTAACGGCCGATCCGGACCAGCAAGCCTTCAGCATATTGCGGGAAGAACAGTTCGCCGTAGGCCATCGGCATGTCGAAGCCGTTGTTCGAGTTCTGGTTCAGCAGCTGGCTGCTCCACAATCCGTAAGCCGTGGTGTAGCGATAGTTCTCGCCGTAGATCGGCGCAATGCGGAAGCCCCAGTCGACATGATCCTTCTGGACCGTATCGGGCAGGCGCTCGAAATAGATCACCGCCTGGTCGAGCTGCACCGTGTTCGGATTGTAGCTATAGGCCGCCGGCGAGTTGCCTCCCCTCACCGTGCTGGTGCTGAGGTTGCCGCTGGGATCGATCCAGCCGTAGATCTGGATGTGGTTGTCGTTCAGTGCCTGGCCGAAGGCCGTGTTGGAAAGCGCGCTCATCAGCGGACTGTCGATCGAACTCGGTCGCGTCACGCCAAAGGACTGCGTCCCGCCATAGGGCCACTCGGTGAATGGATAGGGCGGCGTGGACTCCGGCGTTGCCGGCCAGTAGTCGCGCCGTCCCGGAAGCGCCTTCGGATCTGTCGGCGGAGCCTCATGGCCCCATTCGAGCCGATAGTAGTTGATGAAGCGGGTCATGAAATCGGTGCCGAGATAGGGATCGAGGCACGCATAATTCTTGTAGGGATCTCCGCCGTAGGGGCATCGGGCCGTTCCCGCGTTGGCATCGGCCGCGTTTGCAGCGCTGATCATCGCGATTGTTGCTAAGGAAACACCCGCAAAAAGAAGTTTTTTCATAGTTTTGCCCCAAGCTTTTTCACAGTTTTGCCCCAAGCCGTTGTTACGAGTGGCCTTAAATTTATATTTCGTTCACCCTCAAATTTATCTTTCGTTGGGGGACGAAAAAAAATCGATGCGCTTTCCGGCGCGCTTTCATTAAAATAAAATATACAGAAGGCCGGATTTGACGCCGTTTGCTCTAATAAGCATCAGCTGCCTTCGGTGCTGCTTAAACGCATGGCGAAAAACATGACGTTTTGGCAATTGTGCACAAAGCAGCGCAATAATTTCCAATCCGATGTGTCATTTCCGCCATACTCGGCGCGACCGAAACGGATGTTCTCCGAATGGCAAGGCTATCGGCGCGCTCGCTGGCTATTTTTTTGCTATGTAAATGGTCACCGTTATCTATCGAAGATATATGTCCCGACTGGTTATGCTGCGATGCATTGAGCGAGAATGCACTCGCTCATCGCGAGGCAGGACCATGGCAGTCGTGGCAGAGGTTGCAGACGATTCGAGCGTTGTGGCTCTCGCCGACAGAACCGAAAACTTTGATCTCGGTTTCCTGCCGCAGAACTTGACGGCGCAATGTCAGAGTCTGATCGAAAGTTACCATGAATTGCATGGCTACGCCTGCCTGCCGAATATCCTATGGAAGGCGCGGTTGGGCCAATTCATCGAGGCACACCGGGAATTCCGGCAACTTCTGCGGAAGGCCTCGACGACCAGAAGCGCGAAGAAATCCAACGAGGGCTTTGTGCTGATCGCGACCACGATCCTGTCGCTCGAGATCTTGGCCAGCAGTTTTGCCGGCTGGAGCGCGATCTATCCGGAAGCGGGATTGATGGCGCGTGCGATTCTCCAGCGAAAGGCGCCGAGCCCGCACATGCCTTTGATGGAATTCTATCTGTATCCTCCGAAATATATCAGCTCGGCGGCGATCGCGACGCTCTCTCCCCCGTTAAGTCGGCAGCCGGCCGATGCGGATCTGTATCGGACACCGAAACCGGAGCTATCCGGTGAAAAACAGGCGCTTAATTTTGCAAATGCGATCCAACAGTCGCTGGATCGAGGGCTGCCGCACAGCGTTGCAGTTTCCCCCAACTGAAGCCAAAGCACCGCAACCGGTCATCCGCGCCGCTTTCCGGATCGGGGGATCGATGGCCCCGTTGGCGCGCGACAGGAAGCTCGCCGGCATGGCGCCCGATAGGCGGGCGCCAGCTTTAAGCCGCCAACACGACCAAACGATATAACTTATATATTTTTCATGCCACTGAACGGCATAGATTTTATACGTCGATTTGGAGAATGCTGGCACCGCTGGGTAGTTGGCGACATCGGGGCAACGATTGACATAGAGATATGGAAAGACTTTTCGCAAGCGTCGCAGTCGGCGACGGCTGGGACTTGCGAAATGGTATTTCTGCCTTGTGTTCAATTTTTCCCGGGGCGCGATCTCATAGCCGCTGTTAGCGAGCCATGCTGACGATCGTTCGATGTCCTTGTCTACGAAAGCAGGGCTTCTTGAATTCTTATCTGCCTATCGCTCAAAAGCCCGCGAAGGTGCGCGCGAGGTCAGTTGGAGGCTGGGACAGGGGCGCTTCGCAGTTGGACGAAGAGCCATGGTCGCGCCGCCTGCTGCGAACGACTATTCTGCCCCTGCTGATGTCTCTGACGAGCGTCGGCCTGGTCACGGCGGTCCTGCTGCTGTTTGACCATGCCCTGGCGCTCGACCTCGTTCCGATCGCCTATCTGATACCGGTCATCGTCGCCGCCACCCAGTGGGGAATCTGGCCGGCCACCCTGGCTTCGGTCGCGGCCACGGCAGCAACGGACTTTTTCTTCATTCCGCCCGTCTACAGCTTCCAGGTCGCAGATCCGCAAGAGGCGGTCGATCTGCTGCTGTTTCTGGTCGTGGCGCTGGTGAGCAGCAATCTGGCCTCGCGCCTGAGGCGCGAAACCGAGGCGCTGCGTGAGCGAGAAAGCGAGATTCAGCATCTTTACGAATTCTCGCGGCGACTGGCGGCCTGTTTCACCGTATCGGACCTGATCTCGGCAATTCAGAATCACCTCTCCCGCACGCTCGGGCAACAGGTCGCTTTCTTCGCGGCCACGCCCGAGGGCCGCTTCGACCTGAGCGAATCAAGGTCGATGCCGAAACCGGTACAGGACAGCATTGCTTCTATGACCGCGAAAATCGGGGTTGCCGTCCACCCCGCGGTCGATCAGCCGACACAGAACGTATGGTTGCTGGGGACGGTATGTTCCGAATCGGCGGTCCACGGTCTGGTTGCCGTCAACATCGGAAGCGGTACCGCCGAAGCCGTCGATCTCAAGACGCGCCGCGTCGAGGCCGTTCTCGAGGAAGTGTCCTTGACGCTGCAACGGCTCGATATTGAAAAGGCGATGGAGGACGCCAGGCTGCGTCTGCAGGCGCAGTTGTTGAGGGACGCGTTCCACGGCACGCTTTCGCATGAACTGTGCTCGCCCCTGGCGGCTATCCAGGGCTCGGCAAGCGTGCTTGATTCGATGCCCGCGATCAGGGGCGACGACCGCATGCACTCGCTGGTCGAGGCGATCTCCGACGAAGTCGCCCAGCTCGATGGCTTCATAAACAACCTTCTGAGTGCGTCGCGGGTTACAGCTGGCGGCGTCAGTCCGCGCCTCGAATGGACCGATCCGAGGGACATCGTCAACGCGGCGGTCAGGCGAAGAGCCCGGAGACTGGCCGCGCATAAAGTCGAGATCACTTTCGCCGAAGATCAGCTGCTGGTGCATGTCGACTCCGGACTTATCGAGGAGTCGTTGGGGCAGCTACTGGAAAACGCCGCCAAATATTCTCCCTCCGGCTCGACGATCTCGATCAGCGCACGGGCCGAGCAGGGACACGTCGTTTTGTCGGTGTCCGACCAGGGGGTCGGAATCACGCCGGACGAGCGGCAGCAGCTCGGCCAGCGATCATTCCGAAGCCAACGGCATCAGGCCACGATCCCGGGATCCGGCCTGGGTTTCTGGATCGCGTCGACCTTTGTCAGGGCAAACGCTGGAACCATTGACGTCTCGAGCCGGGGACCGGGACAGGGAACCACGGCTTCCATCACCCTGATCAGGACTTCCCAACTGACGGCGTTGACAAATGAGTAATTCCACCAACCTCGTGCTGCTGATCGACGACGAACCGAAAATCAGGCGGTTTCTTCGCGCCGGCTTTGAACTCCACGGCTTCTCGGTGATCGAGGCCGAAAACGGCGCCGATGGACTGAAGGCGGCGACCTTCAGCGCCCCGGATCTCGTCATTCTCGATCTGGCGCTGCCCGACCTGCACGGCGCGGAAGTGCTCGAACGGCTGAGATCGTGGTCGAACGTTCCCGTCATCATTCTTTCGGTAGTGTCGAGCGAGGATGAAAAGGTGCGACTGCTGCAATCGGGTGCCGACGACTATGTGGTCAAGCCGTTCGGAATGGCCGAACTGCTGGCGCGCAGTGAAGCTTCCCTGCGGCGATACTTCAAGAGCGCGACCGAGAACCCCGTGGTAATGGCCGGCCCTCTGTCGGTCGATCTCGTAGGTCGAACGGTGTCGCTCAACGACAACCGGATCAGGTTGACCCGCAAGGAATATCGCCTGCTCCACATTCTGGCGACCCATGTCGGCCTGGTGGTGACGCACGACCAGCTGCTCAAGGAAATCTGGACCGGCAACCAGCGAGACAACATCCAGTACCTGCGAATTCTCGTTCGCAAGCTGCGGCAGAAGATCGAATCCGACCCCAATCACCCGCGCCTTCTCGTGACCGAATCGGGTGTCGGCTACCGGTTGCAGACCCGTCTGGAAAATAGTTCGGCGGAATAAATGAATGCCATTTCCGTCAGCCTCTAGCGATCACTGCGAGAAACCCATTGCTCGGGCCGAACGGGTCTAGACGGTCATGCTCCGTCCTTCGCCGCGCAGGTCATTCTACGTTGCCGTTTCCCGGATCGGGACAGACCCGGACTCCTGGTGTTGGGAAATACGCCGCAAAAGAAGGCCGATGGGAGTGAAACTGTGGGACGGCGGCTTCCGTTCCTATCATGCCGCCCAACTGGCCGGAAAAAACGCCCTGGAAGATTTTCTCAACGGATTGTCGATCGAAGCCGGTGCGAAATCCCGCCTCTGACGGCAGCGGCCGCTGAAACGGCCCGGTCGGCGATGATCCGGCATCATGATTGAGTCCGACGCTGGAACGAAACTTGCTTGGGGGATACCCGGGGAATGCATCGTGCAAAGAGGTGTTGCCGTGACCTTTATTGTGCACGCATCAAGATCCGAAAAAGCAACGACCACGGTCCGGTTGGGCGCGGTTGTTGCAATCGCCAAGGGACGGGCCCTTGCGGATGAAGGCTGGGATGTCTTCATCACCGGGCCGGATGGTATCCGCTACGATCCGTCCGAGTTCGACCAGATGCTGCCGCTTGCCCCCGCGCCGCATTCACGAGAATGATTTGCGCGCGGCCATTGATCTTCATTCAAACGGTCCAGGCGGATCAGCGGACGCCGCCGCGGCACGCCAAACGACCGGCTTCGACTTACCGGACGGCGAAAAAGCCCGCCAGGCCCTCAGGGTATACAAATAATATATTGATGGCGCCGAAACAGATTTGCTGCCCACGAACAATTCGCTCATGCCGCTCGCGGTGGGGCTTGCGGAAAACGGTTTCTTCCACACCCCGCTGGCGACAACGCGCGCAGCGCTCCATGGCCGACGAATGGACGAATACGAACCGATGACGGGAGATCATCAACCCGGGGCTGGTTCGGGACCCCAACCAGCGCCCGCACTGCCCCGCGAAGCGACCGCCGGCGACGATGCTGCACTTGCACAATCGCCGAGGCCACCCGAGCCTCGCCGCAAACCGCGCGCGATCCGACGCGTGCCGAAGCCGAGAATGACCGGCCTGCTCGACTCTCCGGTCCGCAATCTCACCGCCGGCGTCGCCTACACCATTACGGTGATGATCGTCGCAACCGTCGCCTATATGGCGACCGGCTGGAGTTTCAGGGACGCCATCTACATGGTCATCGTCACTGTCTACACCGTCGGCTACAACGAGGTCCGGCCGATCAACACGCCGGCGCTGAACATCATCACCATCGGATTGATCGTGCTCGGCTGCACCGGCATCATCTTTCTCACCGGCGCGCTGGTGCAGTTCTTCACCCTCAACCAGCTCAACAAGATCACGGGTCTGAAGCGCATGAATACGCAAATCGATGAGCTCAAGGAACACGTGGTGGTCTGCGGCTTTGGCCGCCTCGGCACGGTACTGGCGCGGTCGCTTCGAGCGAGCAGCGCCGGGTTCGTGATCCTGGAAGAAAACGAGGCACGTGCCACCGAGGCGCGCCTGCAGGGCTATCTCTGCATTCATGGCGACGCCACCAGCGAAGCCGTGCTGCTCGCCGCCGGTGTGATGCGGGCGAACGCGCTTGCGACCGTACTTTCCAATGACGCTCTCAACGTCTTCATCACACTGAGCGCAAGGGCGCTCAATCCCAACCTGTCGATCGTCGCGCGCGGCGAGTTGTCGAGCACCGAAAGCAAGCTGCTGCAGGCCGGCGCCGACAAGGTGGTGCTGCCGACCCATATCGGCGCCGAGCGCATCGCCGAGGTGATCCTGTACGAGGAGTTGGCCCGCTTCATCGAGGGACTCGAGCGTTCGCATGGCTTTCAGCGCGTGCTGCACAATTTCGGCATGGAACTCGAGGTCGTAACCGCCGCTCCGCAAAGCCCCGCCGTGCGGATGACGGTGGCCGCCATTGAACGGCAGTCCAAGGGCGCCTTCTTCATCATTCAAATCAATCGCCGCGACGGCGACGTGTTCACGGCTCCGCCGGCCACCACCGTCGTAGGCGAAGGCGATGGCGTCGTGCTGATCGGCCGTCCTAACCGCGCGGAAGTTCTTACCTCATTGTTCGAGCCGCGGGTGCGCGGCGCAAGAGGATGACAACCCGGCCGGCGCCGCTCTCGTTGATCGTTGCGAGATTCGGTCCGAATCCGTTTTCGGACCATCAGCGAAAATCCCCCTTGGTCTCGGGAATCATCGCGGCGCCCACCAGATAGATGACGAAGATGACGACCGCGAAGACCGACAGCGACATCGGGATCTGTGCCGGCCCGGCGCTCGCGAGCGAAACGAAGGTCGGCATCATGCCGCCGAACGCAAAGCCGATATTCCAGGATAGTCCTGTTCCGCTGGCGCGAACTTCGGTCGGAAACCGCTCGTTGAGGAAGATCAGGACCGGCGCATAGCCGGCGTTGCCAAGGAAGGCGATCGCCAGCGCATAGAGCGTGATGGCGGTCGTGTCGGTGGCCTTCGCCATGCCGAGATAGCAGACCGGCAGCAGGACAGCCATGCAGACCCCGACCAGCAGAAAGGTCTTCTTGCGGCCGATCAAATCACTGATGGCTCCGACCAGCACGGCCGAAGCCAGCGCCGCGACGCTGGCGCCCATCAGGATCAGCGAGGAGACACCATTGGGAACTCCATTCACCAGCTTGAGGAAGGACGGCAGATAGCCGGAGGTCAGGTAGTAGCCCGCGCCGCCGCCGAATGTCAGCAAGAGGTTGAGCAGCAGGACATAGCGATAGCGGCCCGAGAACAGCAGCTTCACCGGCGCCCTGGTGGTCTCGATCTTGCCGGCCAGCTTCATCTGCAGATGCGCTTTGAAGAACGGCGATTCCTCAAGGTTATTGAAGATGAACCATCCCAGCAACGAGGTCAGAAGCCCGGAGAAGAACATGCAGCGCCATCCCCACACCGCGAAGGCGTCGCCGGGAAAGATCGATGACATCACCAGGAAAATGAAGGACGCCAGCAGCGCGCCGATGCCGGCGCCTCCGCCCCCAACCAGCCCGGACATCGCGCCGCGCCAGTTTGGCGACACCAATTCGGTGCCGATGGTGTGGGTCGATGCCACCACGCCGCCGACGAATATGCCCTGAACCAGACGCAGGATCAGGAACAGCACAGGCGCGACGATGCCGACCTGGGCGATGGTCGGCAGCAGCCCGAACGCGGCGGTGCTGACCCCGACGCCGACGATTGCGGCCAGCATGGCGCCTTTGCGGCCGTAAACATCGGCATAATGGCCGAACACCGCCGATCCCACCGGGCGCACCAGCAGCGTCACGGCAAAGGAGGCGTAAACCGCGGCCAGCGAGAGTGTCGGGACACTCGACGGAAAGAACAGCGCCCCTACCACCGGCGCCACATATAACAGGATGAACAGATCGAACAGATCGAGCGACCATCCCAGAACTGACGCCACCATCGCATTTCGCATCTGCCGGCTTGCAACATGCGTCGCCGCTCCGGCGCCCTCGATATTCGCAATAGTCATTTTTTTAACCCTCCCCCGTTTTGCCCAAAGACCAACGACTGCTCAGCGCCCGATGAATTTCGGCGGACGCTTGGCGTTGAAGGCCTCGACGCCCTCCCTGAAATCATCGGATTGACGCAGGCGGCTGTAGCAATGCCCCTCGAGTTCGATCGCCACCGTCAACGTCGAATCCTCGGTATCGTTGAGAAGCTTCTTGGCTGTGCGCTGCGCCAGCGGCGCAAAGCCGCGAAGCTCGTCGACCAGCCGGTCGGTGGCTTTTTCTAGTTCGGCATCGGGCACGCATTCGGTCGCGATTCCCCAATCCAGTGCCTGTTTTGCGGTAATGCGCTTCGATCGCATCACGATGTCCTTGGTCCGGGTGATGCCGATCATCTTCTGCAGCCGCGCCGAGCCGCCGGACCCCGGAATCTGGCCGAGCTTCTGCTCCGGCAATGCGTAGAGCGTCGTCTCCGAGGCGATCCGGAAATCGCAGGCCAGCGACAGCTCGAAGCCTACGCCGAAGCAATAGCCGCGGTTCGCCACCACCACCGGCTTGGTACAGCGCGTCGGCGAGGCGATATTCCAGGCAAGCCTGGACACCGTCTCCGGCGAAGCTTCCATGAATCCGCCGATGTTGCCGCCACTGGAAAAATGCTCCCCGACCGACCGGATCACGATGACGCGCACGCGCGCATCCTCGTCGAGCGTCTCGAACGCCAGCCGGAGCTGGTCGCGCTGCGGCATCGAAACGACGTTATAGGGCGGCCGGTTGAGGATGATGTCGGCGCGCTCGCTGCCCTCATCGAATTCGACCTGGAAACCGTCGAGCTTGCCGAGCCGGGGATCCGCAAAATTGTAGGCTGACGACATGTAACTTCCTTTCCTGTGTTGTTATGCAGCACTTGATGGCGGCGCGTGTTCGCTCTGGTAGTCGCCGGCGACCAATTGTCGACGCAACAGTTTGCCAACGGGAGATTTCGGCAACGCATCGACAAACACGTAACGCCGGGGACGCTTGAAGTTGGCGAGGCCCGAGTTCCGGCAAAACTGCTCGAGATCCTGCTCGCTGACCGGCGCTCCGCGCTTGACAAAAGCCGTAACCACCTTGCCCCACTTCTCGTCGGCGAGACCGACGATGGCGACCTCGAGCACCGCCGGATGCAGCGACAGGCAGCTCTCGATCTCGACCGGCGAAACGTTCTCGCCGCCGGTGATGATCATGTCGTCGACGCGTCCGGTGACGAACAGATCGCCGTCGCGATCGACGAAGCCGGTGTCGCCGGTGAAATACCAGCCGCCGCGCAGCGACTTGGCGTCGGCATCGGGCCGCCGCCAGTATCCTTCGAAGGCTTCGTCTCCGGCCAGCAGGGCAATGATCTCGCCTTCCTCGTTTGGCAGGGCGACGTCGGTACTGGAGTTGGCGTTCAACCTGACCACTTTTATATGCTGATTAATTCCGGCCTTGCCGGCAGATCCCGGCTTGGCCGGCGCGTTCTGATCGACCGTGAAGGTGTAGATTTCCGAGCTTCCGTAGTGGTTGACGAACAGCTCGGGCCGAAAGGCCTCGTTCAGCCGCTTCAGCAACCCGTCGGTCATCGAAGCGCCGGCAAAGCCGAGCTTGCGCACAGTGGAGATATCGGCTGCGCCGAACTCCCCGGCGTGAACCATGTCGTGGTAGAGCGTCGGCACCAGATACAGATTGGTGATCCGTTCTGCCTCGATCAGCGCCAGCGCCCGGCCGGCATCGTAGCGCGGCAGGCAGACGAAGGTCCCGCCGATCAGCGACATCGCAATCAGCGACCGCACGCCCATGGTATGGTAGAGCGGCATCACCCCGAGCGTGCGTTCGCCGTGCCGATAGAGGTTTTGCGCGACATGCGCGACCCCCGCGGCACGCTCGGCGCGATGGCGCCGTGGCACGCCTTTCGGCTGCGACGTAGTGCCCGACGTATAGAGCATGATCGACCAGGCATCGGCGCTGACGCGCGGCGTCGCCTCGGCTGCAGCTTCCGAGGCGAGCTGCGCGAAGTCGGACGCGCCGGCGATCTCGCCGCCACTGACGCGGATGCACCGCAGCGCCGGCGCGCGCCTCGATCCGGCCACCGCGGCTGCCGAGACGTCCTGATACACCAGCGCGCAGGCCCGGGAATCCTCGATGCAAAAATCCAGCTCCTCCGCCTTGGCGCGCCAGTTGATCGGCGTGATCACGATGCCGGCGAATTGACAAGCCCAATGCAGCGTGGCCGCTGCCTCGCAGTTCTGCAGCAGGGTGACGAGATGGTCGCCGGCTTTCAGGCCGATGCTGTCGAAGCCGGCCACCAGCGACGAGATCCGTGCATACCACTGCGCATAGGTCAGACGGATGCCGTCATCGACAATGGCAAGCGCATCGGGGTCTCGCGCCACACTGGCGACAAAGCCGGTTCCAAGATCAAGCATCCGATTTTGCTCCGCTCAAAGCAGCCGCCATTTCCGCCGCCGCCTCCAGCGCGGCGCGCACGATCGGGGCATAGCCGGTGCATCGGCACAGGTGCCCGCTCAGGAACTCGCGAATGCCGGCCTCGTCCGGATGCGGGTGCTGGCGCAGGAAGCAGTCGAGCGACATCAGGATGCCGGCGGTGCAGAACCCGCACTGCAGGGCATGGTTCCGCTTGAAGGCCGACTGCAGGATGCCGAGAGATCCAGCCGATGGCGCCAGGCTTTCCACGGTCCTGACGTCGCAGCCGTCGATCTGCGCGGCTAGTGTCAGGCATGCGCGCGCCGGCTGCCCGTCGACGCTGACGGTGCAGGCACCGCATACGCCATGCTCGCAGCCGACATGGGTGCCGGTCGCCCCGATCTCATGGCGCAGGAAGTCTGTCAGCAGCATCCGCGGCTCGGCCTCGCCGATACAGGGCTTGCCGTTGAGCGAAAAGCGGACGACGTGCCGCCGACCGGCCTGCCATCGGCTCATTGCAGTACCTCCCGCACAAGATCGCGGCCGATCATGCGCACCAGATCGCGCCGGTAGCGCGCGGTGGCGTGGACGTCGTCACGGGCATCGAGCTCATAGGCAAAGCGATTCATGGCGTCGTCGACCGCACTGCCTTCGAGCCGCGGAAAATCACGCACCGCCGGCATATCCGCAACGCCGCCGACGGCAAGGCGCACGCCGTCGCCGGTATTCACGGCGGCGCATGCGACAATGGCAAAGTCGCCATGACGGCGCGCCACCTCGCGAAACGCGCAGCGGCCCCGGGCGGTCGGAAACGACACGGCCTCGATCAACTCGTCGTCGGCGCGGGTCGTCGCCATCATGCCGGCAAAGAAATCCCGCGCCGCGACACGCCGGCGCCGGCTGACACTGCGCAAATGCACTTCGCCGCCAAGCGCCTGCAGCACCAGCGGCAGTTCGGCGCTCGGGTCGGCGTGCGCAATCGAGCCGCAAACGGTGCCTCTGCTTCGTGTCTGGGCATGACCGGTCCACGGCAACGCCAGGCCGGCGAGTTGCAGACAGCGGCCGAGCTCCGGCCATTGCAGCAGGCTGGCCTGGCGGACACCGGCGCCGACCGTGACCGCGCCCCGGCTGCTGTCGATGCGCGCCAATTCGGGCAGCCTCATGATGTCGATCAGGGTCTTGGGCTTCGCCAGCCGCATGTTGAGCATCGGCATCAGCGATTGACCGCCGGCGATGATGCGCGCGTCGCTTCCCTCCCTGCGGAGCGCCTCAAGCACTTCGTCGAGATGCTCGGCCCTGATATAGTCGAATGCGGCGGGCTTCATGGACGCCCTCCAAACCAGCGACGCAGCTGCCCCAGCAGAGACCGGCGGGGCGGCGTTCGACCCGGCGAACCACCGCCGGCCTCGCGCGCCAGCGCGGCGAAGAACTGGCCGATGATCACGCGGGTGGCGCCGTCGAGCAGGCGACCGCCGATGCTGGCTACCTTGCCTCCGATCGCGGCCTCGTAGACATAGCGGATCGCGGTGCCGCCCGTCGTGGTCGCAGTAAGCGTGATGCGGCCTTCGCCGCCACCGAAGCCGAGCGCCCCTTCAGCGGAGCCGCCGAGCGTGACCGCGTGCGGCGGATCGAGGTCGGACAGTTTGACCTCTGCACGATATCGCCCCTTTACCGGACCGATGCCGAGGGTCACCTCGGCGCGGAAATGCTTGTCGGAAATTTTTTCGACATGATGGCAGCCCGGAATCACGGATTGCAAGGTCGCAGGGTCGAGCAGCATGGCCCAGACCCGCTCGGCGGGCGCGCCGACCGTCGCCTCGCCTTCGCCGCGCAGGCGCCGGTCGCTGCCGCGCGGCTTGATCGATCCTGCGACGCCGTCGGCAGGCGGCGCCGGCTCGGCGCCGCGCAGCATGGTTGCGAGCTTCGCCGGCACCAGCGGCAGTTCGACGTCCTTTATCCCGAGAGCATCGGCTACCGCGTTGGCGATGCAGACCGGCGTCGACATGCAGTTGCCCTCGCCGACGCCCTTGGCGCCGAGCGGCGTAAAGGGCGACGGCGTCTGCAGGTGCAGGATCACGGGATCCGGCACCTCGGCCGTGGTCGGCAGCAGATAATCGGCAAATGTTCCGGTCAGAAAGCTGCCGTCTGCGGCGTAGGCGAATTCCTCGTAGAGCGCCGCACCGATTGCCTGGGCGAAGCCGCCGCGAATCTGTCCGTCGACCATGGCCGGATGCAGGATGGTGCCGCAATCGTGCACCGTCACATAGCGATCGATCCGGGTTTGCAGGGTGATCCGATCGACCTCGACCCCGCAGAAATCGAAAATGAAGCCATGGCAGAGCGAGGAATTGATCTGATCGTCGTCGTCAGGGGCGGTCAGCTCCGGCGGGCTCCAGAATACGGTTTCACGAATGGTCTGTCCGACACCGTCGGGCAGCGCGCCAGGAGACCAGTGGCTGAGCGCGGCGAGGCGGGAGAATGATACCTTGTTGTCGGGATTGCGCTTCGAGCCGACGTAGCCGGCAGCGAACGCGATATCGTCGACATCGGTGTTCAATTGGCTCGCCGCGATACGCCGCAGCCGCTGAGCGATCCGCTCCGCGGCGAGTTTGGCGGTTCCGGCAACGGCAGGGGCGAAGCGGCTGGCGTAATTGCCGGATGCGATCGACCAGGCATCCTTGGCGGTATCGATTTCGGTGTTGACCCTGACATCGCCGGGGGTAAGGCCGAACACATCCGCCACAACCTGCGACAGCACGGTGCGATGGCCCTGGCCCTGCGGCACCGAGGCGACATGCACCGCGACACTCCCGAGCGGGTCGATCGCCACCGTCGCCGTGGCCTGGGCTCCGTTCTTCGGACCGGCCTTGCGGCGCTCGGCCGCCGTCAGCACCGTGGTGATGTAGCCCATGTTGGACACGCTCGGCTCGACCACCGCGGTGTAGCCGACGCCGTAGAGCCGTCCCTCGGCGCGCGCGGCATCGCGGCGTGACTTGAGTTCCGCGAGCGAGCCGTCGCGGACGCCGCGCCTGATCGCTTCCTGATAATCTCCGGAGTCCAGCAGCGCGCCGCTCGCGGTCCGGTACGGAAAGGCGCCGGCGGCAACCAGATTGCGGGTGATGACGTCGAGCGGATCGAGCCCGAGTTCGATCGCGACGCGCTGCATCAGGCGTTCGAGCGCGAAATAAACTTGCGGACCGCCGAAGCCGCGGTTCAACCCGGTCGGCGTCTTGTTGGTCACGACGACGCGGTTGCGAACCGCGAGATGGCGAATGTCGTAGGCGCCGGTCAGATTGCCGTGCATGCGATACAATGTCGCCGGCTCCGGTGCACGCAGATGCGCTCCGCAGTCCTCGACCTGGTCCCAGTCGAGCGCCAGGATGCGGCCGTCGACGGCGACCGCCGCGCTCAGCGTAGTGGCCCGGTTGGTGGCGGAGACCGACGCGGCGAGATGTTCGAGCCGATCCTCGATCCATTTGACCGGGCGTTCCACGGCGCGTGCAGCCGCGGCGACGAGGACGATATAGGGGAAGACGCCCTGCTTGACACCAAAGCTGCCACCGGAATCCGGCGGTGTTCGGAGCCGCAGCCGATTGCCCGGAACCTTCAGCGCCCGCGACAGCACGGCATGAATGCTGAAGGGCCCCTGAAAATTGGCCAGTACGTCGTAGGCGTCTTCGCCGGCGTCATAGTCGGCGACCACGCCATAGGTTTCGATCGGCGTGCAGGAATTGCGCGGATAGCGGATGTCGATGCTGATCCGGTGTGCCGCCGACGCAAAGGCCTGCTCCGGATCGCCGTAGCGAAAGCTTCGATCGCTGGCGACATTGCCGGCAAAACCGTCATGCAGCACCGGCGCGTCCGGGTTCAGCGCCAGCAGCGGATCGATCACGGCAGGTCGCGCCCGGTAACGCACTTCGATCAAATCGACCGCGTCTTCGGCCAGATACCGATTGGTCGCGACGACGATCGCCACCGGCTCGCCGACATAGCGGACCCGCCCGACGGCGATCGGCCAGCATTCGACCGGCGCCTTGACGCCCACGACCAGGCTGGTGGTCAGAGCCTTGATATCCTGGCCGTCGAGGACAGCGACGACACCAGGCGCCCGCCTTGCTAAGGAAGTCTCGATCGAGACGATATCCGCGTGTGGATGCGGCGAGCGCAGAAACGCAGCATGGAGCGTGCCGGCAGGAACCCCGAGATCGTCGATGAAGCGGCCGCGTCCGGCCAAAAGCGCCGCGTCTTCGACACGCGGAATCGACCGCCCGAGCCATGGCGAGCCCGGTTCACGATCGGCAGATGGGTGGCTGGCGCCTTCCGCCATCCCGAACGTCCTCCCTCGCATTTTGCGTGCGTTGGGAGACTTTATTTTAGTAACGTCTCAGCCCGGAATACCGTCCGATCTCGGGACTTACCATCCCGTCTCATTTCTTCACCGTAATGTGCACTGCAGCATCAGCTCGCCAGCCGTGAGACGTTTCGAAACTCGCGCGGACTAACGCCGGCGTGGTTACGGAAGAAGCGGGTGAAATGCGCGGGCTCGGCAAAGCCGAGCTGGGCGCCGATGTCGCTGACGCTGGCGGACTGGTTCAGCACCGCATCGACGGCCTGTTCCATGCGCACGACGTTCAGGTAGACCTTCGGCGGAACACCGGTCGAGGATTCGAACAACCGGAAGAAGTGCGCACGCGACAGCCCGGCCTCCCTGGCGAACGCGTCGAGGTCTGAGCCCCTGCCGCCATCGGAGCGCATCGAGGTCGCAACCCGCCGGATACGCCAGTCGCCGGGGCGGGTGTTCATCTCCCTGATCGAAGCCGGAAAACTTCGCCAGGGTGTGAAACGCTCGATCACAGCGATCATCAGATCGGACAGCGCCGATTCATGCGCAACGCGCGCCTCGGGGCGGGCCATCATATCGGCCGCCAAATTCATCGCGAGGCCGCGGATGCGCGGAGAGACCTCGCCGGAGGGGTGGCCGAAGAAGCCGGGCGCGCCGCTCGCAGCCCAGCCCGGCCGGAACGCCTTCAACCATTCGGGTTCGATATAGAGCGCAAGAATGACACTGCGGAGCCGGTCCGGATCGTGGACGTAGGAGTGCGGCTGCCAGCCGTTTACCAGCACCGCCGTCTCATCGGTCAGCGGATAGACGGTATCGCCGACAACGAACTGGGTGTCGGCGCCCTCCACCTTCAGAAGCACATGGCAATGCGGATGGGCGTGGCGCACCAGCGACTGGTCCATATCGAGAAGGGCGACCCGGCCAAAGGCCCCGTGTGCGATTCGCAGCGCTATCGACATGGCAATCTCTCCCAGATCCCGTCCGCTCGTTGCAGTTCCTGGCTCGGGCCAGGGTCGTTATTCCAAATGGCAGTCGTTCGATCCCATATCTAGCCGGCGAGTACCCGGGTGAAGGCGACCTTGGGATTGTCCTGAAGCAGGCGAGCGAGATCGACATTCTCGACGCCCTTGACATGAATGCGCTTGAATTCCATCGGCTCGGTCGAAACCGGCTTAGTGGCGTCGATGCCCATTTTGGCGCTGACGCCATCGGCCGACGAGGGATCGAGCTTCGAGCCCTGTGCCCCGGAGACGACGACAAGGTCACGGTCCGCCTGGAAGCGCGTCGCAATCGCCCATTCGATCTCGCTGGGATCGTCGATATCGACATCCATGTCGACGACCACCACCTGCTTGATGTCGTAATGGCCGCCGAAGGCGCCCATGATGATGTTCTTCGCCTCGCCGCTGCTGGCCTTTTCGATCTTGACGGCGAGATGATAGCGACAGGTCCCGCCGCGGGTCAGGCGCACGTCGCGCACCGAGGGAAAGCTGCGTTGCAGGTGGTCCAGCAGCGTGGCTTCGCGCGGAATGCCGCCGAGCAGGAGATGCTCCATGCCGCCACCGACAATGGTGTGGAAGATCGGGTTGTGGCGGTGTGTAATGGCATCGACCTGGATGACTTCACGGTCGGCGCGGGGACCGTAATATTGCGGAAATTCGCCGAACGGGCCTTCGGGTTCGCGGACCTTTGGCAAGATGCGGCCTTCGATGACGATTTCCGCGTATGCGGGCACGCGAACCCGGTTGGTTCGGCATTTGACCATTTCCACCGGCTGGCCGAGCAGCGCGCCGGCGATCGCCATCTCGTCGTCATCCAGTGCTGCGATCGCCTGCGAGGCGAGAATGCAGGCTGGATGCACGCCGATCACCAGTGCGATCTCCAGCGCCTCCCCGGCTTCCTCGGCGATGCGGAAATAATGCCGGGTGTGGCGAGGCAGCAGCAATACGCCGATGCGGTCCGGGCCGCTGACCTGGCAGCGATGAATGGAGACGTTCTGAATGCCCGTCTTTGGGTTTCTGGCAATCAGCAACGCCGCGGTAATATAGGGCCCGCTGTCGTGTTCGTTGTGCTTTGGGATCGGCAATTGCCGCAGCAAATCAATGTCGCGATGAATGACATCGTGCACCGGCGCCGCGGTCACCTCGACCCAGGGCAGCGGGTGGCGAACCGCGTTCTGGAAACGGGACAACAACTCGGCGGTCGGGACGCCGAGGGAATCCGCGATCCAGCTGCGATCGGCGAACAGATTGGCGACCACCGGAATGTCATGCTGGCCTGGCGCGGGAAACAGCACCGCGCGCTCCCGTTCAAGCTTCTTGGCTACCGCCGCCAGTTCATCGATCAGCGAAACGCCGGGCCTGGCAACAACCAGCCGGTCGGTCGCGACCAGCCGCTGCAGCCAGCCGCGCAGGTCGGGATGGCTGTTGTGGCCGGCGGTCGCCGCGTTGGCCCGGCTTGCTTCCATGATTTTTCACTCCGTTTGGCACCCTGCCCGCAATTTGATCGCCCTAGACTTCTTCACGCTTGACCGGACGGCCGCGCGATTCACCCCAGCGGTTGACGACGCCGACGTCGATGTCGAACAGGTCGAGCGCGCGACCGACGGTATGATCCACCATATCGTCCAGCGTTTCCGGCTTGGAATAGAAAGCCGGCACCGGAGGGGCGATGATCGCACCCATTTCCGACAACGCCGTCATCGTCCTTAGGTGACCGGTATGCAGCGGGGTTTCGCGCACCATCAACACCAGGCGCCGGCGCTCCTTGAGGGTGACGTCGGCTGCCCTGGTCAGCAGCGTAGTGGTCACGCCGCTGGCGATTTCGGACATCGAGCGCATCGAGCACGGCGCCACGATCATGCCGGCGGTGCGAAACGAACCGCTGGAAATCGACGCCGCCATGTCGTCGATGCGATGATGAATATCGGCCAGCGCCCTGACGTCGGCGATCTTGAGCGCGGTCTCGTGGGCGAAGGTTATCTCCGCGGTCCTCGACATCACGAGATGGCTCTCGACGCCGGCATTACGCAACAGCTGCAACAGACGGACGCCATACACCACGCCGGAGGCGCCGGAGATGCCGACGATCAGGCGGCGCCGAGCTGGTTCCAAGGGTTTCACCTGCGTGTTCCATCCTGTTGCAATGCACTCCCCTGATCGACCATCGGATGGAGGCAGGGAAAACCTAGGCAGCTCGCCCGATCAGAACAAATAATTGCTTTTTATCACCATCATCATCAATAATGATGAAGCAAGCGGCGGCATTGCCGGTTAGGAGACGGACCGCGTGGACCTCAGGCAGATGCAGTACTTCCTCTGTCTCGCACAGGAAGGCAATGTCACGCGCGCCGCGCGCCAGCTCAATATCGTGCAGCCGGCGCTGAGCATGCAGATCGCGAAGCTGGAGAAATCGCTGGGCAAGCAACTGTTCTATCGGGTCGCCCGCGGCATGTCGCTGACCCCCGCGGGCGAAGCCCTGGCGCAGCGGGTCGCCCCGATCATCACCGACATCGACCGCGCCCGCGATGAAATCGCCGAGCTCGACGGCAAGGTGTCGGGCCGGGTGAACATCGGCATGATCACGTCGGCGGCGCAGAGCACGTTGCCGGCGTCATCGGCGTCGATTGCAGCCAGATATCCCGAGATCCATCTCCTGGTCTGCGAGGGCTATTCGGAGACCATGCTGGAGTGGGTCGCGGCCGGGCAGCTCGACATTGCCATCGTCAACACCCCGGCGCCGCGGCTGGCGCCGACCTCGCGGCACATTCTGGATGAGGAAATGATGCTCGCCTGCGCGGCCGGCAACCAGTTGCAACTGCCCAAGGTCGTGTCGTTCGATCGGCTCGAAGGCCTCGATATCGTCATACCTTCGCGGCGCCATGGGCTGCGGCGAATTTTGGACGATGCAGCCGCCGCCGCCGGCTTCAGCTTGAGACCCCGGCTCGAGATCGACACGCTGTCGGCGATCTGCGAGGTGGTTGCGACCACGGATCTACTGACCGTCCTGCCCGGCATAGCGCTGCATTCGACGCTTGCGGCGGGCCGCATCAGGGCCCGCCGGCTGCGCAATCCTTCCATCGTCCGCTCGGTGGCCTGGGTTACAAATCCGAGGCGGAGCCTGTCCGCGGCGATGTCGGCCGTCATGGACATCATCGCCGGGGACCTGACCAAGGCAGCGACCTCGGCCTCGCGGCTGGTCCGGCGATAAGCCAGCGGCGGCTTGACCGGAATCGCCGGGTCACTTGTATAAAAGCGCAATCCGCGATCTAATGATGACCGAGGCGTTTTTTCGAAAATGCCTGCTTGCGCGCCCCAAGGCCGTGGCGCGCCCATAAGGCGATGCTTGCCGAACCCGCTGCGGAGGGGAGGAAGGCTTCGCCTTGGCAGGCGAGCTTCCCCACGCGGCATTCGTGGAGATGCGCATGACCCTCGAGGCCTATCGAATCGTCTCGGAACCCTTCTACCAGCCCGTCGGCGACGAGGTCGCGGTCTTCGAGGCCGCGTTCGCCGAACGCCTGCCCGTGATGTTGAAGGGGCCCACCGGCTGTGGCAAGACCCGGTTCATCGAACACATGGCATGGCGCCTGGCGAGGCCCCTGGTCACCGTCGCCGCGCATGAAGACATGACCGCCTCCGATCTTGCCGGCCGCTACCTGCTGGAGCCGGATGGCACCGTCTGGCACGACGGCCCGCTGACCATGGCGGTCAGGCATGGGGCGATCTGCTATCTCGATGAAATCGTCGAAGCCCGCCAGGACACCACGGTCGTGATCCATCCGCTGACGGATACGCGGCGGATCCTGCCTTTGGAGAAGCACAACGAGATCGTGCCGGCCCACGCCGATTTCCAGCTGACGATCTCCTACAACCCCGGCTACCAGAGCGCGGTGAAGGACCTGAAGGAATCCACCAAGCAGCGCTTCCTCGCGATCGATTTCGGGTATCCGCCACCGGCGGTCGAAGCGGCGATCGTGGCGCGCGAGGCCGGAACCGATGTCGAATTGGCCTCCACCCTCGTAGCCATCGCACAACGTTCCCGCAACCTCCAGGGCCACGGCCTCGAAGAAGGCGCCTCGACGCGGATGCTGATTCATGCCGGCCGGCTGGTGCGCGCCGGCCTGCCGGTCGAAGCCGCCGTCCGCTCGAGCATCGTTCTGCCGATTACCGACAATCACGACATTCGCGCAGCGCTCAGCGCGGCGATCGAGGCCTGCATCCCGTGAGCGCGGCGATCCGATCGGTGCCGCTACGGGTGATTACGGCGCCGCCGGACGGGGCCGTCCGCCGCCTCCATTTGCTGATGCGGCAACGCGAGACACTCAGGCCGCTGTTCCGCATCGCCTGGAACAATCTCGCGGCTCGCTTTGATCCCGACGAGCTCGAGGGCTGGGCGGCAGGCGTGCTGGCGCTGGCCGACGTGAATGCCGGACCGTCCTGCCTGGTCGCGTTCTGGCAGATCAGCAGGAGTCAGCCTACCGAAGCAGGTATCGCCTCGCTGGTTGCGGCTGCGCACACGGCGGCGAATGTTTGCCGCCATGCCGGCGCCAGCGCCGCCGCCGCCGCCATTACGGCGGCAACCGTCGCGCGCAAAATTCTGGGTAACGATCCGGACCTGGCGCGCTGGTGGCGCGGCATCGACGGGCTTGCGCAGCAAGCACCCGAATCGGTCGAGGCGGCCGCATCGCGGATGGTCGATATCCTGTCGGGAGGGAGCATTCTCTCCTTTGAGAATTTCATTGCCGCCGGCTTGAAAATGGCGGCCGGCGACAAGCGGCGGCGGCTGGCCTTCTTCACGCTGCAGGATGAACTCGCACGGCGGCTGCTGGCGCGCCCGACGGCTGGCATCGGCTTCGCCGAAACCGAGCGCCAGACCAAGGCCTTCGTGACCTCGCTGTGGGGACGGCCGCCGCTATTGCGCAGTTTTGCAGGCGACAGCGGCCAGGCGCCGCAGCGCCGCGCGGGAATCGCAGGGCCATTGATCCGCATGCCGGAAATCTATCGCGGCGTGCAGGGCGAAGCCGCCTATGCCCTGTATCGGGCCGCGGGAGCGCATGCCCAGGCGCATCTGGTGTTCGGAGGGGCTCGATTCCCTGTGGGCACACTGAAGCCGTTGCAGGTTGCGCTGGTTACATTGATCGAGGATGCGCGGATCGAGCAGCTCGCGATGCGTCGGCTCCCGGGCCTGCGCAAATTATGGTCGCCCTACCATGTCGCAGTTGCCGCCGGCATGGCGACCGCGCCGAGCCTGCTGGCACGGCTGGCGAGAGCCTTGTTCGATCCATGTTACGCCGACGATGACAGCTTCGTCGGCAAAGGGCGCTCGATGTTCGAGGCCCGGCTGGCACGGCTCGAAGACCCCGCCATCAGCCGCGAGATTGGCATGCTGCTCGGCAACGATCTTGGCCAGATGCGCGTCCAGTTCAACGCCAAAACCTACGTCGTCGAGCCGCTCTATCGCGATGACGGTCTCGGGCTGTGGGATTTTGGCGACGACGCGCCCGCGTCGGCGGAAATGCTCGATCTTGCCGTCGATGCGGCTCGCCTCGAGCAGCGCGACCAGCCGGACCAGGACCTGCATCGTCCCGATCTTCAGCAGGACGAAGGCAGCCTCGGTCGCGCCCGGCCCGCGGCGCCGGACCAGCGCGGCATCGTGATCGCGAAATATCCGGAATGGGACCGCGCCCACGGCGTCGAGCGCCCGGAATGGACCACGGTCCGTCAGGTTGCGGCTGCTCCCGGCGACCCCCGCCTGGTGGAAGCGGCGCTCGACCGCGCGGACGTCTTGCGCACCCGGATCAGGCGCCTGGTCCGCGGCGTGCGGGTCGGTCGGACCATCCGCCTGAAGCGGCAGTTCGACGGTCACGACCTCGACGTCGACGCCATGCTCGAGGCGGGCATCGCGTTGCGGATGCGCCAGGAACCGGACCCGCGGATATTCCGGGCCACGACCTCCAAGCATCGCGACCTCGCGGTGCTGCTGCTGATCGACATCTCGGAATCGACGCGCGATCGCCTGGCTTCCGGCGCCTCGATTCTCGAGGTCGAACGCCTCGCGGTCGCCATTCTCGCCGAAGCCATGAGCGCGCTGGGCGATCCGTTCAGCCTGCTCGCATTCGCCTCCAACGGGCGCGATGATGTCGAGATGACGACGGTCAAGGCCTTTGACGAAGCCTACGACCGCGGCTGCGTCGCCCGCCTGGCCGGGCTGTCGTCTGGCCTGTCGACCCGGCTCGGCACCGCGCTGCGCCACGCCGGCGAGTTGATCAGTCGCGGCCGCAGCTTCCGGAAACTGGTCATCGTCCTGACCGATGGCGAGCCCTCCGACGTCGACGTCGCGGACCCGCTCGATCTCGTCGAAGATGCGCGCCGGGCCGCACTCGGATTGCGGAGCCGGGGGATCGACGGATTCGGCGTGGTGCTGGGATCGGGAGCCATGAATTCAGCCGCGCGTATTTTCGGTCGCGGCAATACCATGCTGGTGCCCCGGGTCGAAGACCTGCCGACCCGCCTGTCCGAACTCTATTTCCGGTTGGCGCGGCGCTAATTAGCCCAGACGCCTATTTGCACCGAGCCGCCGGTTCGACTCCGAGCGGTCGGCGCGCGGCGATGTGGTACGCCGCTCTTGGCCCGGCGCGGTCTGCAGCGCCAAAAGCATCGGGATCAAATGGAATCGTTGGCGGCGCCCGGATCGGCTTGCGCATGCGGAGTTGCGGCGCCGTCGCCGTCTTGTTCCTCATCCAGGATGCTGACCGCGATGCGGTTTGCCGAAATCATCTCGCCCAGACATGCAGTGTAGTCCCCGGGGCGGCCTTCGACCGCCACAAGCAACACTTCGCCCCGGAAACGGACGCGCCAATGAAGATTGCCGGCGAGGTACCCGAGCTCGGTCGCGTCACCGATCGAGCGCGGTTCGAAACGCATCCAGCGTTCGGTAGCGGCGCGAACCACGATCGCGCGCGCGCTGTCGATCAGAAGCACGGCCCCGTCGAACAGCTTCTGGTGGCGCGGCAGCGCGATTGCGAGTTCCTCACCGCCGCGGGTCATCGCCAGCAGCCGGTGGCGGGCCAGGTCGGCAACCGGGATATTGACGACGTCAAGCGCCCCGCGATGCTCGAGGCGGTGTATCTCCTCGGAAAATGCGGTTTCCAGCCGGCTGCCCAACACACGATCAATGCGCAGCATCGAGCCAGCCCCTTTCCTTGGTTGGATCCAGCAAGCCAGCCTGGAGCGTGATGCCTTCAGATCGAAACGGCGCCGTGCCCGCTGCTTTGCTTGGGCATGATCCACCCTTCCGGATCATGCTCGGCAAACTCCGCGCCGACGACGTCGGCCGGCGCGGCGCTTCAGGTTTCAGGCTAGCGGTGCGCAGCCACCTTGTTCGGAATGCCCTCGATCGGAGCCTCCTCGGTTCCAACCGCCTTTCGGGTGAAGCTCTCCACCATCTCACGGGTGCCTTCGGGATCGGCGATCCATTTGGAATAAAATTCATAGGGGCACGCCGCCAGGCCGCGGTCGCCTTCCCCGGAATTGATCAATCCGGTGTAGCCGCGGTGCACCAGCTTGAAGAGATGGTTTTCCGATTGACCGTTCTTGCGCGCGTCGCGGATCAGCATTTTGGAAAGCTGGGCGTACTGGATGCCGTATTCCTCTTCGCCGCATTCGCCGAGCGTGCGGCCGTCGAAGCCGATGATCGCGGAGTGGCCGAAATAGGAATAAACGCCATCGAAGCCGGCGGCGTTGGAGACGGCCACATAGGTATTGTTCGCCCACGCCATGGCCTTCGCCATGATGACCTGCTGGTCCTTTGCCGGATACATGTAGCCCTGACAGCGGACGATCAGCTCCGCGCCCTTCATGGCGCAGTCGCGCCAGATCTCCGGGTAATTGCCGTCGTCGCAGATGATCAGCGAGACCTTGAGGCCCTTGGGCCCATCGGAAACGTAGGTGCAGTTGCCCGGGTACCAACCCTCGATCGGCACCCACGGCATGATCTTGCGATACTTCTGCACCACCTCACCCTTGTCGTTCATCAGGATCAGGGTGTTGTAGGGCGCCTTCTTCGGATGTTCCTCGTGGCGTTCGCCCGTCAGCGAGAATACGCCCCAGACCTTGGCCTTGCGGCAGGCTTCCGCGAAAATTTCCGTCTCCTCGCCGGGCACCACCGACGCGGTTTCATACATCTCCTTGGAGTCATACATGATGCCGTGGGTCGAATATTCCGGGAAGATCACCAGGTCCATTCCGGGCAGGCCGGATTTCATGCCGACCACCATGTCGGCGATTTTCTTGGCGTTGGCTAGCACCTCCGCCTTGGTGTGAAGGCGCGGCATCTTGTAGTTCACGACGGCTACGCCGACCGTGTCATTGCTGGAAGAAATATCGCCGTGCATCATGATCGTGACACTCCCCTTGTGACCGCCCCGCAACCAGGAGCCAAGCCGGTTCCGTTCGCGCCGAAGCGCGTCATTTTCGAACTGCAAAAATTCCAGAGCTCCCCGAGGCCGGCGGACCCGGTCAGGTCCGTGCCGATTCTCGGCCGCCAAAACAAAAAAAGCCCGACAGATCCTCGCGGATCTTTCGGGCTACCTAGCCAAGCCAAACCAACATCATCGGTGGTCCGGCAAAAACTTTGGTCGGAACGATATTGTTCAACCGCAGTCAGGCGTAAAATTAAACATCTTTTGCGCGGTACTGCAAGAGTTCATTTGCATGGATGATTGCAGCGGCCATGTCGTCCATCGACAGCCTCTTCGCCATCGCCTGGCGGCGAATGCTTTCGTAAGCCTCGGCTTCGCTCAATCCCTGGCCATCCATCAGCACCGCCTTCGCCTTCTGGATCCGCTGAATGCCCGAAAGCTTGCGCTCCAGCTTGCGGATCCGCTTGTCGGTTTCGCGCTTTTCGAGCCAGATGCTGCGCGCGATCGTCAGATTGGTGAGCAGACCGAAGGGCCGGATCGGCCGCTCGATGACGGCGACCGCTCCGGCCTCCAGTACCAGTTGGAGGGTCGAGGGGTCTTCGTAACCGACCACGGCGATCAGGGTCGGGCGCGGCCCGTCGCCTGACTTCAGAAGGCGCTGAATATCGCTCCGGACATCATGTTCAACGGCCAGCAGCATCACATCGCAATTGTCGCTCCAGCATTCGGGAACCGGCCATTGCGTCTCGACCATGCAGCCGATGCGGCGAAGATGCTCTACCAGCCTGACGCGCTCATTGTCCGGCGGATGAACCACCTGGACGCGCAGGCCGCGAAGATCGCGAAGGATTTGGATCGCCACCATCTGTTCTCGCTCAGAAATTCAGTGGCTGATGGTCTGGAGGTCGTCAGCCGACCAGTCATCGAGGCTCTGTACGACACAATAGGGGTCCGGCTTGATCCGAACCCCAGGATTCCAGACCGTCTGGAACCGGCCGAATTTGTCCAGACGCGCGATCCGCGGCCAAAGATAAGTGTGGTTGTTTTCCGGGTCGATCCTGACGCGTCCCTGCGGGGCGTCGAACTCGGAATCGCGCAGCTCCTTCAGCACCCGCTCCGGATCGTCCGATCCGCACCGCGCCAGCGCGCGCATCGCCAGATGCAGCTGGAAATAGGCCGCTTCTGCCGCTGCCGTCACCGGCGCGTCCGGTCCGTACCTGGCCTTGAAACTCTCGACGAAACGCCGCGCCGATGGCGAGGAGGAGGTTTCGAAGAACGGCGCCGCGGTAATATGGCCTTCAGCGGCCTCGCGATGCATCTCCGCAACTTCCGCCTCGCTGGTGGTCAGGCTCGCGATCGGCATCTTCGCCGGGTCGAACCCGGCCTTGCGATACGCCTCGTAGAATACCGACGTGCCGCGGCCCACCACCGTCGAGAAGATCACATCAGGCGAGGTCTTCTTGATCCGGTTGATCACTTTCTCGAAATCCCGCGGAGCGGCCTCGAGCGGAACGTAGATCTCGTCCAGCACCTTGCCGCGGGCCTGCACCACGAAATCCGCCATCAGGCGATTGGACTCGTAAGGATAGATGTAATTCGATCCTACCAGCAGGAAGCGATTGCCGTAGGTGGCCAGCAGAAATTTCGCCAGCTGCAGCGAGTTCTGGTTGGGCGCCGCACCGGTGTAGATGCAGTGCCTGGAATATTCAAAGCCCTCGTAGAGCGTCGGATAAAACAACAGGCCGCGGTGGCCTTCGACCACCGGCAAAACCGCCTTGCGGGTGCTCGACATATAACAGCCGAACAGCAGCCGGATACGGTCGACCTGAAACAGCCGTTCGGCGAGGCTGCGGAACTGCTTCGGGTCGGACGACGGATCGTAGATCACGGGCTCGACCATGCGGTCGAGCACGCCGCCACCGGAATTGATCTCCTCAATGGCGAGCAATGTCGCATTGAGCTGAGACTGCTCTACGGCGGAAGTAACCCCCGTCTGCGAGAACAGCACCCCCACGCGCCAGGGATCACCGGTGTTTTCGCTGAAATTCATGATTATGACTTAGACCACCATTCTCGTGAGAGGGGAAAGACCTTACGTGAGATTAAGGGAAACTCAAATCGCCGGGCGGGCGGTGTCAGGCCTTAGGCGAAGCTGTCTCGGCTACAAAAAAATCGCGGGCTTGCCCCGCAGCGCGGAGCGCGCTTGGAGTACGAGCCACGAACCACCGGCCGCCCGCCGGCTAGCCGCGAGCGGCGTTTTCGGGCCTCTCCCGCCAGTTGGCACCCCGTGCCGGGCAATGCTCGCCGGTCGCCGGAACCGGTTCGCAGGCCTCAGGGCGCAAGATATTGCAGCAGTTTCGGATCGCTGCGAACCTCCTGTGCCGATCCGGTCAGCGCGACCCTGCCGCGATCCAGCACATAGGCACGACTGGCAACCCGCAGCGCCAGATCGAGATGCTGCTCGACGATGACCACGGCGATATCCTTGGCCAGCAGGATCAGCCGCTCGGTAATCTCCTCGATCACGCCGATCCAGACACCCTCGGTCGGCTCGTCCAGCAACAGCACCCGCGGGTCCGACAGCAGCGCCCGCCCGATCGCGAGCATCTTGCGCTCGCCGCCCGACAGCGTGCCCGCGACCTGGTCCATCCGCTGGCCGAGTTTGGGAAATATTTCCAGGATCCGGTTGACCGCCTGGCTGTCGCGATTGGTCAGCGCGCCCACCGCAAGATTGTCGCGCACCGAAAGCCGCGAGAACACCGAATGCTCCTGCGGCACGTAGCCGAACCCCAACCCGATGCGCTGTTCAGTCGGCAGCCGCCCGACATCGCGGGCGTCCAGGCTGACCGAGCCACCCAGCAACGGCAGCTCGCCGATAATGGCCTTCATCAGCGTGGTCTTGCCGGCGCCGTTGCGGCCGAGCACCGCGACACCGCCGCGCCAGGGCACGGTCATGGTGACGTCGAACAGCACCTGGCTGCGGCCGTAACCGGCGTCGAGATTGCGGATATCGAGGTATTTGTCATCAGGCACGGCGGAGATAGACCTCCTGGACCTTGGGACTCGATTGGATGTGGCGGACCGAGCCGCAATCGAGCACGCTGCCCTGATCGAGCACGGTGAGCCGGTCGCAGATGTCGCGAATGAAGTCGAGGTCGTGCTCGACGATGACCAGCGAGCAGCGCTTCTTGATCGGCTGCAGCAGTTCGCCGGTGACCCGCCGCTCTTCCAGGCTCATGCCGCCGGTCGGCTCGTCCAGCAGCAACAATTTCGGCTCCGGCGCCAGCGCCATGGCAATTTCAAGCCATTGCTGCTGGCCATGCGACAGGGCGGCGGCCGGACTGGCCGCGTGATCCACCAGGCGGAACTGTTCGAGCATGGCCATGACGCGATCATGCAGCACGCCGCGGGTCCGGGAAAACAACAGGCTCGGCAACGAGGTCTGGGCCTGCAGCGCCAGCAGCACATTGTCGTACAGCGTCAATGCGGGCAGCACGCTGGTGATCTGGAACTTCAGGCTCATGCCGGCGCGGGCCCGCTCTGCGGGCGGCGCCTGGGTGATATCGCGACCGCCGAACGTCACCGTCCCGGCGGTCGCCACCTCCGCGCCGGCAATACACTTCATCAGGGTGCTCTTGCCGGAGCCGTTCGGTCCAATCAGGCCATGAAATTCGTTCTGTTCGACGCTGAGTTCGGCGCCATTGAGCGCCGTCAGCTTGCCGAATATCTTGGTGAGACCGCGCGCCTCAAGCAGGGCCATGAGGTCGCTCCTTCGGCGGCCGGCCGAAATTACCTACCCGCTCGCGCTCGCCGACGATCAGGCTGATCAGCCCGGCCGGCCGGAACAGAATGACCAACAGCAGCAGCACGCCGAGGATGATCGGCCAAATGTCCTGGTAGCTGTTCGACAGCCAGAAGCTGAGTGCCTCGATGACAACGGTGCCGATCACAGCCCCGATCAGGGTACCGGCGCCGCCAAACAGCACATAAAGTACGACCTGCGTGGACATCACCACGCCCAGCATATTCGGCCAGACGAAGCCCTCATGGAAGGCAAAGAGGCTGCCGGCCAATCCCGCGATGGCGCCGGCGAACGAGAAGATAATCGCCTTGAGGCGCTGCACCCGATAGCCGAAGAACTTGATGCGCTGCTCGTTCTCGCGCAGGCCGGCGAGCGCCAGTCCGAACTGCGAGCCGACCAGAAACCGGCACAGCAGATAGACCAGCAAGAGAATGGCGAGCGCGAAATAATAGAACACCGGGCCCTCGTCGAGGTCGTAGCTGCCGAGGCTCATCGACGGGATCGAGGGGATACCGTTCTGGCCTCCGAGATAGTACCAGCCCCGCGCCACCCGGTCGGCGGCATAGGACCCGGTCAGCGTACCCAGCGAGACGAAAATCACGCTGGACTGATGCCGCCCCAGCAGCAGGAATCCCCCCAGCAACAGCGCGAAGGTGAACCCGATCAGCAGCCCGGCCGGCAACACCAGCAGCATCGAGGTGACGCCGAGATCGCGCGCGATCAGCGCCACGCCATAGCCGGCCGAACCGAAGAACACGGCCTGCCCGAAGCTCATGATTCCGGCATATCCCCACACCAGATCGAACGAGAGCGCGAACAGGCAGAGGATCAGGACCCGCGTGGCATAGATCGTCAGATAGTCCTGCAGCACCAGCGGCAGCAGGACGCCGATCGTCAGCACCGCGACTTCCATCAACGGCAGAAGTCGCCATTGGCGGAAACGACGAACACGAATGTCGAGCCTCAGGGCGGGCGGTGTGGTTTCTGTCATCAAGTTGCCAGCACATTAGCTCCGGAGATCACAACGCCGTATTTCGTCGTTTCGCTATGCTCAGCATTCCTTCGGATCGACCAGACCCGCGCTGCGCGCCACAATCTCGTAATTGCCGCCCTTGGCAACCGCGGTGTACATCTTCATTTTGCAATGCCGCTTGCCGGGCACCATTTCGGCGGGTCCGCCGGGGCCTTCGGCGATCTTGGCATGGTCGAGTGCCGCGGCGACCGCGTCACGGTCGACCTTGCCGGCCTCCTTGACCGCGGCCTCCCACAGCTTGAGGCCCCGATAGGTGCCGGTGGCGGCACTTCCCGCCGCGAACAGGAAGGTGCCGGGAAACTCCTTGTCATATTCCGCCTGGATCTTGGCGCTGACCGGGTCTTCCGGGTCGAGCGCCCTGAAATAGTCGAGACAGCTGGCAAGTCCCTCGATTTCGGCCGGCTGGTTGATGGCGAGCGTGTTCTCGTCGTAGTAGACGCAGGCCAGCCGGCCGCCGCTCTTGAGGAAGCCGGCTTCATAAAGCTGCTTGAAGAACGGGCCGACGCCCGGCGGGATCACGGTGTTGAACACCACGTCCACCTTGTTGGAGATGATCCGGTTGACGGTCGCGCTGAAATCGATCTGGTCGAGCGGATAATACTCCTCGAAAACCACCTCGCCGCCGTTGGCCTCGATCACCTTGCGGGCGTAGACGTTGAGCGTGTGCGGCCAGACGTAATTGGCGCTCGGAAGCGCGAACTTCTTGCCGCCGTTCTTGATCAGCCAGGGAATGAACTCGTCGCACTGCTGCGCCGGCGTCGGTCCGGTACAGAACAAATAGGGCGTGCATTCCTTGCCCTCGTAGAGCTGCGGATAGATATACAGCGTCTTGCCGCGCGTCACGATCACGTCCTTGATCGCGTTGCGCATCGAACTGGTGATGCCGCCGAGCACCAGGTCCACCTTGTCACGCTGGATCAGCTTGCGAACGTTGCCGACCGCCACCGACTCGTTCGATGCGGTGTCCTCGATGAACAATTCCAGTGGCCGGCCCAGCAATCCGCCGGCGTCGTTGATCTGCTTTACCACCATTTTGGCGACATTGGCGTCGGCGTTGCCGGCGTAGCCGATCGGGCCGGTCAAATCGGTGGCAATGCCGACCTTGATGGGATCGCTTGCGGCATTGGCCCAATCGGGTCGAATCACCCAACTGCCGACGCCGGTCGCGAGCGCGGTGCTGGCGAAGGCGAAATTTGACAGAAAGCGGCGCCGGTTCAGTTGATGGTGGCTGCTGGACATCGGACTAAACTCCTTTTCCTGAAACAAGGCCTTGCGGCCGGAACTTGATGAACACGATGGCGAGAACGAACACGAGGACGTCGGCGATCACAGGCGGGATGAACCAGGGCAGCGCGGCGGCCAGGGTCCCGATCACGCCGGCGCCGGCCACCGGCCCGGCAAACGATCCGACGCCGCCGACCATCACGGCCACAAACCCCTGAATCAGAAAGCGCAGGCCGAGATCGGCGAACAGCGAGAACACCGGCACGATCAGCGCCCCGGCAAGTCCTGCCAGCGCGGCGCCGAATGCAAACGTGGCACCGTAGATCGCATTGGTCGAAATCCCCGATGCGCGGGCCAGCGCCGGATTTTCCAGCGATGCCCGTATCCGCAACCCGAATGCGGTATGCGCCAGCAGCAGATAGCTTCCCACCATCACCAATGCCGTAATGATGATGATGACCAGCCGCCATGACGAGAAATGCATCGCACCGATGCTGACTGAGCCGCTGATCGGTTCCGGTACCGATATATACAGGCCGCCGATCAGGCCTCGCACGGTCTCCCGGATGATCAGCCCGAGCGCGTAGGTGCCGAGCATCGCCACAATCGGCGCCGCGTAGAACCGCCGTACCACCAGGCGTTCGAGCACAAAGCCGAGGCCGCCAACCGCGAACGGCGCCAGCGCCATTCCGAACCAGACCGGAGCCCCCGCCTCATGCACCACATAGGTGATGTAGGCGCCGAGCAGAACGAATTCGCCCTGGGCGAAATTGAAGATCCCCATCATGCTGGCGATGATGCCGAGCCCGAGCACGACCAGAACCACGATCGAGGCGAAACTCATGATTTCGAACAAGGCGGTGATCAGATTATCCATGCGGCATCACCAGCAAGCCTGCAACCCTTCCCACCCTACATGGTTTTCCAGTCGCCGGACTGTTCAAAAGCATGCGCGGCACGATAGATCGTCGGCTCGTCGAAATGCCGGCCGATCAGCATCAGGCCGACCGGCAGTCCATCCACCATGCCGCACGGCAGCGACATTGCGGGGTGGTGGGTGATGTCGAACGGCGCGGTGTTGGTGATCATCTCGAAGGCGCGCCCGATCTGCTCCTCGCGGCTCGCCCCCGGCGCCGGCAAGGGCGTCGCCTTCATCGGCGTCGTCGGCATCAGCAGCAGATCGTAGTTTGCCAGCACCTTGTCGTAGGCCGCGGTCAGCCGGCGCGAGATGTTCAAGGCCTTGCCGTAATAGCGCGGGCCGAAATTGTTGTTGATGTAGGTGCCGAACATCAGCATCATCTTGGTGGTCTCGGACAGCGAGTCGGCTTGGCCACGCCAGCCGCGATGGAAATCCATCAGCGAGGTGGAGTAGAGGTCCGAGCGGCTGAGGCCGTAGCCATCGCCATACATCATGGTCTGGGTCATCCCTTCGGTGCCGATCGGCATCCAGATCGCCGGCGCCACCATGTGCATCGGGATCGAGACCTCCTCGACGCTGGCGCCGAGGCTGCCGAGCCGCTTCGCCGCCTCCCTGACGCTTTCGCTCACCGCGGCCTCCGCGCCGGCCTGCTCGAAACCTTCCCTGACGACGGCGATTTTCAATCCCTTGACACCGGTACCGAGCGCCTTGGTGTAGTCCTGCACCTTGGGTGCCTTGATCCTGGGGTCGTAGCCGTCATCGCCCGCCAGCACCTCGAGCAGCAACGCGTTGTCGGCGACGTTTGCGGTCATCGGCCCGGTATGATCGACGAAAATCTCGATCGGCATGATGCCGGTGTACGGCACCAGGCCCCAGGTCGGCTTCATGCCATAGGTGCCGCTGAACGACGATGGCATCCGGATCGATCCGCCCTGGTCGCCCCCGATCGCCATGTCGACTTCGCCGAGCGCGACCACGACCGCACTGCCGGAGGACGAACCGCCGGCGGAGTATCCCATCTTGTGCGGGTTGTGCACCGGCCCGGTCGAATTGGTGTGGCTGCCGCCGGACATGCAGAACGACTCGCAATGAACCTTGCCGGCAATTTCCGCGCCGGCGTCAAGCATACGGGTGACGATGGTGGCGTCGAAATCCGGAACGAAGCCTTCCAGCGTCGAGGAACCGTTCATCATCGGCACGCCGGCCAGCATGATGTTGTCCTTCAGCGCCACTACCTTGCCCTTCAGCTTGCCGGTCGCTGCGCCTTTGACGGTGGACTTGCGATACCAGGCATTGCGCGGGTTTTCCTCGGGCGCCGGCCGGTAGCCCGGAGTCCGCGGGTACTTGACGATCGGCACTTCGTCCGGCATCGCGGCGACGGCGTTGTAGGCATCGACCGAGCCCTGCATCAGTCCGCGAAACGAGCTGACGTCCTCATCGGTCAACGCCAGGCCGCAGGATTCTGCGACGGCGCGCAGTTGATCGGGAGTGGGAAGCGCTACGGTCACGATATTTCTCCTGTTTCTAGGTCGCCTGCAGTGCCGGACCCGCATCAGCTGCGCGCAAACGCGATCCGGCAAATGGCAACGCAGATTTAGCCTTGAATCACTAGAAACGGAAATGTTTTCCTTTTCAAGTATTATTTTGCGACGCTGCCTTTCGGTGTTGCCGGGCGGGCGGCTAGAACTTCTTGATCAACCGAAAATCAAGACCAGAGGCCTCGGCAAGATAGATCGGCATCGAAGCACTGCCGCGGCGGATGCCGACCGGGCCCCGCGCGCCGTGATAGTCGACGTTGACCGCGGCCGCGAGCAGCGGCTTGATGGCCAGCGACCCCGCCTGCGCAGCGATCGTATCGAGAAACCGCAATCCCTCATAATTCGACTGCCCAACCGAGCCAAGCGGCGGCGCATAGCGGCCGAATGAAGCCTGGTACTGGCTGCGAAAGACATCATTTTCGCGCGACGCCAGGTCGACGAAATAGCCGGAGGCGCAGAAAAGATTTTCGGTGTTGTCGGCTCCGATTCCAAGCAGCACGGTCTCGTCCATCGCGCCCGCCAGACGCAGCATTTTCGACGCCAGTCCCTGCTCGGCAAAGGCGCGATTGAAAACGATGCTGTCGGTGCCGATCAGCGAAATCAGGACGACATCCGGTTTGGCGGCGCGGATCCGCGCCAGCTGCGCGCTGTGATCGTGCTCGCCGATCCGGACGAACTCCTCGCCTACCACGTGGCCGCCGGCATCGGCGATGTAACGCTTGGTGGCGCGGTGCGAGAGCCAGGGCCAGACATAGTCGCTGCCGATCAGATACCAGCGCGCCGCGTTTTTGGCAGTGGCAAGCCATTCGATGGCGGGCCGGGATAGCGCCCGCGGCGTTTCGCCGATTGCCATTACTCCCGGCGTTCTCTCGCCGCCCTCGTACACCGGGGTGTAGACGTAGGGGATGCGGCCGCCGACGACTTTCCGAAGCGCGACCCGGACCGCGCTGATGTGGGATCCCATGATGATATCGGCGTCGTCGGAGGCGACCACATCGGACGCGGTGCGGACGACATCCTCGATGCTGCCGCCGGCATCGTGAAACACGAGCTCGATTTCGCGCCCCAGGATGCCGCCGCGCCGGTTGATCTCCGAAGTGGCGAGCAGCGTACTGTTGGTGCTGGCCGGTCCCCAGATTCCGGCAGGACCGGAAAGCCCGATGAAGTTGGCGATCCGAAGCTTGCCGCGATCGCGGCGCCGTCGCAGGCCATCCGGTCGCGGCGCCTGCGTAAATATTGTGCCGTCCGACCGGGGCAGGCCCTTCAGGAGCCAGTCTGGCGGCATCGGCAGGCCGCCCGGGTTTAAAAGTTGCATGGCTGAGAGCACTTCGCTCTCCTTTCGGCTTCCGCGGCTCGGCGCCAGGTCAAGTTATCGCCGCAATCGAAATATCCTAGTGGAAAATATTGAATATTCAACGATTCACGTGCATACAGAACAAGCAAAACGGCTCAATATTCATCGCGAAACTCACAGACAAAGTCCAAAAAACCGTGGCTAGACCGGCTAGTAAACCCATCACCGAGCACCTCGCCTATCTGCTGGCGCAGGCAAACCGGGAAATCAACCGACAGCTCGACGCGCGCTTTCGAACCGCAGGCGTGCCGGTGGAGCAATGGCGCATTCTCAAGGTGCTGTCCGATGGCAAGGGCCATTCGATGGGCGAGCTTGCCGATGCGGTGCTGCTCAATCATCCGACCTTGACCAAGATGGTCGATCGCATGGTGTCCGACGCCCTGGTCTACCGCGTCCAGGATGCCGAGGATCGGCGCAAGGTACTGATGTTCAGTTCCGACCGCGGCAAGGCGCTGACGCAGCGCCTCAACTCGCTGGCGCTGAGCCAGGAATCCCACATCGCCGAAAGCTACGGCAACAAGGCGACGGCAGAATTGAAGCGGCTGCTGGAAGGCCTGATCGAGAAGGCGAACTGAACCTTCGCTCCGGACATCGGCGGCCGCCCATCTGGATTTCGCAGCTGCCGCCTGCCGTGCACCGATCCTTGGCACGAACTGCGTGCCGCGTTGCTGCCGAGCGGACAGCCAGGACGATAGAGCCCAATGACCACAGAGCCGACCTGGTTTTCCGACCGCGGTCTTGCACTGCAACGCCAGGACGGGCTCGACGAGGCCTTGGCAAGCATCGACCAGGCGATCGAGCGCCAGCCTGACGATTTTCGGGCGCTCAGCAACCGCGGCAACGCTCTGAAGGCATTGGGCCGAAGCGACGAGGCGCTGGCGAGTTATGACCAGGCTCTGGCGATCAATCCCTGCTGTGCCGAGGCGCTCCGTGGCCGCGGTGGCCAACTGCAGGAATTGGGGCGGCCTGACGAAGCGCTTGCGGATTACGACCGCGCGCTGGCGCTCAATGCGGACGACGCCCGTGTCCTGATTGATCGCGGCGCCGTTCTGGGCGAGATGGATCGGCTCGCCGAAGCGCTGGCAAGCTACGATCGGGCGCTGCTGGTCGAGCCGGCCGATGCCGAAGTTCTGGTTAGCCGCGGCAACATCCTGCTGAGGATGAACCGGCTTGACGAGGCGCTGGCGACCTACGATCGCGCGGTGGCCCTGGACCCCAGCCTTGCCGAGGCCTTCAACAACCGTGGCATCATCCTGAAATGGCTCGATCGGCGCCTTGAGGCGCTGGCAAGCTACGAACGGGCGTTGGTCCTGAGCCCTGATTTTGTCGAGGCCCACAATAACCGGGGTGTCGTGCTGAAGGAAATCCATCGGCTCGACGAGGCGCTGGCGAGTTACGACCGGGCGCTGGCGCTGGATCCCGGCATGGTCGCGGTGCTCAACAACCGGGGCGCCGTCCTGAATGAACTGGACCGAATCGACGAGGCGCTTGCGGATTACGACCGCGCGCTGGCATTGAGTCCCGACGACGCCGCGGCTTGCAACGGCCGCGGCATCGCCCTGAAGAAATTGCATCGAGCCGACGAGGCCGAGCAGATGTTTCGGCGCGCCATCCTGCTCGATCCGGACAGCGCCGAAGCCCATTGCAGTCTCGGAAGTGCCCTGATCGATCTCGGACAGTTCGATCAGGCCGAGGCCGTGCTGCGGCGAGCCCTGGCACTCGATCCGAATTCTGCCACCGCGCTGCATAATCTGGGTACCGCCCTTATCAAGCTCGGCCGCTCCGACGAGGCCGAGGCCGTCATCCGGCGTGCCGTTGCGCTTGATCCGGATCTGGCAGGTGCCCACCACAATCTCGGTGTGGCGCTGATGGAACTCGGCCGCCTGACCGAAGCCCGGCAGGCGGCGGAACGCGCAGTTGCGCTGGCGCCGCGGCAGCCTGCCTATTTCCGTCAGCTCGGCGAGGTCAGAAGATACACGGCCGACGACTGCTATTTCGCGGCGCTGCAGGCGCTGGCGGGAAATACGGCTGCACTTTCGATCGACGATCGGATGCAGCTGCATTTTGCGCTGGCCAAGGCGCATGCGGACACCGGCCGGCGCGAAGACGAATTCCGGCAATTGCTGGCGGGTCATGCGCTGAAGCGCGCGCAGATCGACTATGACGAAGCTGCGGCCCTCGGCGAAATCGATCGCACGCGGCGGGTATTCTCATCCGAATTCATGCGGGCCTCGGAGGGCGGCGGCGCGTCATCGTTCAAACCGATCTTCATCGTCGGAATGCCGCGCTCGGGCACCACCCTGGTCGAACAAATCCTGGCAAGTCACCCTCAGGTGCATGGCGCCGGCGAATTGACCTTGTTCGAACGCGCTGTCGGCGATCTTCGTTCGGGAATGCAGCAGGCCCCGGCCTATCCCGAAATCGCCTTGCACATGAAGCCGGAACATTTCCGGGAACTCGGCGCGCGCTACCTTGCCGGGATCGAGCGGTTGGCGCCGGCACGCTGCCGCGTCACCGACAAACTGCCGACCAATTTCCTTTTCGTCGGCCTCATTCATCTGGCGCTGCCCGATGCGGTGATCATTCACACCGCTCGAGACGCCGTCGATACCTGCATCTCCTGCTTTTCCAGGCTGTTCACGGAAGGCAACCTGCAGACCCACGACCTCGGCGAACTCGGACGCTATTACCGGCACTACCAGGCGCTGATGGCACATTGGCACCGCGTGCTGCCATCGGGGCGCCTTCTCGACGTGAGCTACGAGGATATGGTGGCCGATCTCGAAGGGTCGGCGCGGCGTATCCTCGCGCATTGCGGGCTGCCATGGGACCCGCATTGCCTCGACTTCCATCTGACCGAGCGGGTGGTACGCACCGCCAGCGCCACCCAGGTCCGACGGCCGATCTACACAAGTTCGATCGGGCGCTGGCGCGCCTACGAACCGTTCCTGGCGCCACTGCTCGCGGAACTGTCGCTATCGGCGTAAGGACGGCCGCCGGCGCCTGCATGGCGGATCCAGGGATTTGGGAAAGACGCGCGCCCGAATTTTCGCAAAGCTAGGTCGACAAGGTGGCCGCGGAGGTTACGACGTTTTGAATACCCGTGGTGGGGTCGGTTACCACCGTATTGACGTTCGCCTTGCCAGTCCCCGTCAGAACGAAACTGGAACTGCCAATCCGAAAGGAATTCTTGGTGGTGATAAAGACCTTGGCGTATTGCAGGCCGCTGGAACTCTGAAAGGTCACGTTGGCCCGGTAACCCTTGACATTCGTGATCGCGAGCGAAAACGGCTGGCCAGTGGAGTCCTTGCCGGTCCACTTGCCCTGATATTGCGTCGGGTCGACGTTGGCAAATTTGGCGCCGGTGGGAATCAGGCTTTGGCTCGGCGAACCCGCTGCGTAGCTCGACGACAAGATGCTCATGATGCTTGACAAGGCGAACTCCCGGTTTGGCCTGAGGCGACGATCTATCCTGTCGGTCCAATGGTTAATTTTGTATGACTTCGCGGCGAGCGGCGCCGCCGAGTTTCATTTCCCAACCTTGCCGGATTCAGCGAGGGCTCAGCTCAAGGCAGTGAAAATAGCGGGAAACAATTGACCCGCCCGCGCAAGCCATGGATCATGCCAGAATGGATTCGCCGCCGCTGCCTCGTGTCGCAATCGCCGTGCCGTCGGGCGACATGGTGCATGCCGATTTTGCGATGGCCTATGCGCAGCTCTGCATGGCATCGGCCGGGCTGCAACTGCAGCTGATTACGGTCAAGTCGTCGATCGTGGCGCAGGCGCGCAACAACGGCGTCGAGCTTGCCAGGAATTTTGGCGCCGATTTCATATTCTTTCTCGATAGCGACATGGTTTTTCCGCCGACCACCCTTTTTCGCCTGCTGCTCCACAGGAAGGACATCGTCGGCGCTACCTACACCAAGCGTGTGGCGCCGTTCGAGATCCTCGGTACCAAGCTCGCCGAACAGCCCGCGGACCTGTCAGGCGACCTGCTGGAAATGCAGCGCATCCCCACCGGTTGCCTGCTGATCAATATGGCGGTCTTCGATAAGCTCTCCAAGCCGCATTTCCGGTTTGAGACGGACGCCAATGGCGCCATCGTTGGCGAGGACTATGTATTTTGCGATCGGGCGCGCGAGGCTGGATTCAGGATCTGGTGCGATGCGGTGATGTCCCGGGAAATCGGCCATATCGGGCAGACGGTCCATCGCCTCCCCGATGCGACATTGCCCGGCGTCCCGCTGCCCGGCCTGGCTAATCTCGATAAATCCTAGCCCCGCTCACTTTTTACGGCCGACGTTGCGGACCGCGACCGCAAGGCGGCGAATGAAAAGCTCGACCCAGCTGTCTTCGCTCTCCAGTTCGTCAAGCACCGGTAGCTCATTCAATTCGTCGTTCAAAATCTGGCGATGGGATCTTTGTTCCGGAGACCCGGTTTGCTCTGCAGGCAAGGTTTGCTTTGGAGACATGGTCTGCGGCATCAATCGTGGCACCCTGGGACCAACCGTCCGATTTGGACTGCGCTGGAATGCTCGCCTGCTCAACGAGATGTCAGAAAGCCGCAATTTTTAGGAAATGACCACCGCTGCGGCGCCCGAGCCTCCAGGAGATTTATCTCTGAATGTTGCTGGAGGCGTCGGCGCAAGCTATCTCAATATATCTGCATCGCGACGGAAAGGTCTGATTAACGATGCAATCCTAGGGTCGCCTCGTCCAACCAAACGGGGCACATCATGACTTCGATCTCAGCGACATCCGGCAGTACGTCCTATTCGCCGCTTCAAAGACTGCAGCAAGAGCTGCAGTCGGAGGTATCGGCGGGCACGATCAGTTCGAGCGATCAGAGCGCCTTGTCGACGGCGCTAACCGACATCAATTCGGCGCTGACCAGCGGTCAATCGTCAAGCCAGTCGTCAAATAGTCAGTCATCTTCGCCGGGTTCCATCGGTACCAAGATCAGCAGCCTTATTTCGGGTGAGGTGAGCAACGGCACATTGACGAGTGCTCAAGCCACCGAACTTCAAAACCTGTTCACGAACACATTCTCGGGTGGCCAGGGTGGCGCCCAGGGTGCCGGTGGGCCGCCTCCGGGTCCGCCGCCCGGCCCGCCGCCATCGGGCGGATCGTCGTCTTCGTCAGCGAGCGGATTTACCATCGCCGACCTGCTGTCCGACGCCACCTCGTCGACGAGCAGTTCGTCCACGGCGAGTTCCTCATCGACCGACAGCTCGACTTCTTCAAGCAGCGTATCGAGCGACATCAGCAACCTTCTGCAGGACTTCCTGAAGCTTGTGCAGGATTCACAGTCCTCGGGCACGACCTACAGCCAAAGCGGCTCAACGTCGTCTTCAGTGAGCGCACTGCTGGTAAACTATCAATCCTGACCGGCCCCGCCGACTGACCCCAATTATCGCCCCGCAAAAGCAAGGCAATTGGGGTCAGGTCCCGCGTCATGCCGCACCGCTCAGGGTCGGCGCTGCCACCAACTGCGGGGGCAGCTCAAGGCACCTCGGAAGCCTGATTTCCTGCCGTAAACCGCCGGCCGCTCTGTTGGTCAGAACGATTTCGCCTTCATAGCGCCCGACGATTTCCTTGGCGATCGCAAGCCCGAGACCGGCGCCCGGAATGAACTGCTTCCGCGCCGGATCGATGCGAAAGAATGGCTCGAATACCCGGTCCATCACCGCATCGGGAATTCCGGGTCCGCCGTCTTCGATCACCACCACCGCATGCCGTTCTCCTGCCTCGACCGCGACCTTGCAATGATTACCGTGGGTCGCAGCGTTGGTGATCAGGTTCCTCAGGACCCGAGTGATGGCAAGCGGCGCGGCGCGGATCAGCACCGGGGCGGATCCAACAAGCTCGATGGCCAAGCCCATCGAACTCAATTCCTCGACGACGGTTTCGGTCAGTTGATCAAGCCGCAACGAATCGCCGCTTTTGCCGTCGACTTCCTCGTGGACCAGTTGGATCGAGCTATCTGCCACACGGCGGAGTTCGTCCAGATCGCGAAGCCATGCCGCTTGTTCCTGATCCGGCAAGAACTCGGCGCGAAGACGCATCCGCGTGATCGGCGTTCTCAAGTCATGGCCGGCTGCCGCGACCAGTCGCATCCGGCTTTCCATCGCCGCCTTCAGGTTTGCGGTCAGCCGATTGAGCGCCCGTGCGGTGGCTTTCACTTCGGCAGGGCCGGTCTCGGCAAGAACCGCCATTTGCCCACTCTGGGAAATCGTGCCGGCGACGCTCTCCAACAGCGCAAGCGGGCGGATGAGCCGATGGGCCACGGCGAGGGCGATAGCCACCGCCCCGGCAACAATGAGGCTGATCCAGCTCAGCAGGGCAACCCATGCACCGGCCCTACCGGATGGCGGTTCGTCGGGAATCGGCAGGCCGAACCAGCCGCGACCGGGCAGTTCAACCGATGCCACTGCCAGGTCGCTGTCGGCGGGTCTGGTGACAACGACGCTGTTGAAGATTCCCGCATCGCGAAGATCCTTTTGCAGAAATCGAGTAAATCGTTCGCGAACTGCGCCATCCCACGGCGCCTTGCGCAGCGGCGCCGGACCCAACGAACCGGCGTCCGACGGCAAACTTTCATAGAGCGGTATCAGCATCTGGATCTGCAGCACTGTCGGCCGGGAGAATTTTCCGGGTGGCGGAGGGCCAAGCACGAAGATGGTGGCGGAGGTCGCCAACCCCACCACCGCGACAATGGAAACGACCAGTACGAAGGCGATACGAACCCTCAAGCTATTCACGACTGACCTCCGAATACTTCGACCGGCGCACTGAACTGGTAGCCGCCATTGCGCACGGTCTTGATCACGCCCTCGCCGCCGTTGTCGCGCAGTTTCCTCCGAATTCGGCTCATCAGGACGTCGATCGAGCGGTCGAACGGGTCGGAATGCCGTCCACCGGTCAGGTCGAGCAATTGCTCGCGGGACAGCAGACGCCCGGGACGGCAAAGCAAGACATGCAGGAGCTCGAATTCGGCACCAGTCAGGCTGATTTCCTCTCTGTTGCCATTGGTCAGGCGACGTCGCACCGTTTCGACTTCGAAGCCGGCAAATCTGTAGTTTTTGTTGTCCTGCGGCGTGGCTTCGACATCCTGCTTCCTCCTCAGCACGGCGCGTATCCGGGCAACCAGTTCCCGCGGGTTGAAGGGCTTGCCAAGATAGTCGTCGGCGCCGAACTCAAGTCCCACGATGCGGTCGATGTCCTCCTTGAGCGCCGTGAGAAGGATAATCGGAAGCGTGGATTTCTGCGCGCGCAAGTCGCGGCACAATTCCAGGCCAGAACCGTCCGGCAGCATCACATCCAGAATTGCCAGGTCGATCGCACTTGTGGCGACGACCTTCCTGAAACTCTTGAGGTCCGGAGCCAGGGAGACCCTGAACTCCTGGCTGGCAAGATATTTCCCCAGCAGATTGCGGATTTCCAGATCGTCATCGACGATCAGGATATGCGGATCTCGTTTCACGGCCATCATATGCGAACGGTAATGCCTGATTGCAGACGGGATCCGTTGTAGCCGAGTCCACCCGACAACCAAACGAATGATGAGGCCCTGCGTGCTTCAGCAATATTGAGCAATATTCGGGCCTGTAGGATCCTCAACATTTTGAGGATCTACAGGTGGCAGGCAATTTCCACTGCCGACCGGCCGGCCATGTCCGCCATGGCAATCGCGCGGACAGCAAGCCTGGCGCCGGAGACGGGCGGAATCCACATGGTTAATAACATTTTAACGACGGCTGGGCACAGTGGCGCCGAAGCGTGGAAGCCATGCGATGTTTGATACGATCATCCTGCTGAGCGGCGCGCTGGAACCGCCGATTTTCGCATCGGTGCTGTGCGCGCATAATCCGCACCTGACGGTCATCCCGGTGGGAACGTTGGCGGACCTCAACGCGCTCTCGCCGGACGTTTTGGCGCGCGCGCGCCTGATCGCGTTCGTCACCAGCGTCATCGTGCCGGCAGGGGTGCTCGATCGGCTCGGCTATGGCGCCTATAATTTTCATCCGGGGCCGCCGAACTATCCGGGCTGGGCGCCGGCGCATTTCGCATTCTACCAGCGTGCCATCGAGTTCGGCGCCACCGCGCATGCGATGGCCGCGCGGGTCGATGAAGGCCCGATCGTGGGCGTGCAGATGTTCCGGATTCCGCCGGACGCTTGCGTCGCGAGTATCGAGGGAATGGCTTATGCCCGTTTGTGTTATCTGTTCTGGAGCCTGGCCAGGCCGCTGGCGGCCTGCAGCGAACCGCTGCCCCGGCTGCCGTTGCGATGGAGCGGGATCAAGACCACCCGACGCGACTATGCGGCGATCTGCGGCATTCCGCTGAATATCCCGAGAGACGAACTGGATCACCATATTGCCGAGTTCGGCGAGTTTTATCTGACCATCGCGCCGACCATACATCAGCACGTGGCTTGCCAATAGCGACGGCCCGGACCGCCTTCCGAGGCGCCAGCCTTACGGCTTCACGCGCTCTAGAACTACGCGCCGGCGACCTGATCGAGGGCGTCGAGCACCGCATCGCCCATTTGCTCGGTGGAAAGCCGGGTGGCTCCCGGCTCTGCGATATCAGCCGTCCGCGCCCCACCCGCCAGGGCGGAAGCCACGGCCTGTTCCAGCAGCCTTGCATCGTCGGGACGGTCGAGCGTCATCCGCAGCATCATGGCGACGCTGAGAATGGAGCCGAGCGGATTGGCGATGCCCTTGCCGGCGATATCGGGCGCGCTGCCATGGACCGGCTCGTAAAGCGCCTTGCGGCGGCCGAAACGGTCGACCGGGCCCAGCGAGGCCGACGGCAGCATGCCCAGCGAGCCCGACGCCATCGCCGCGCAATCGGACAGGATGTCGCCGAAGATATTGCCGGTCACCATCACATCGAACTGGGAGGGTTCGCGCACGATCTGCATGGCCGCGTTGTCGACATAGAGATGGCTCAGTTCGACGTCGCGAAATTCCGCTTGGTGCAACGCGGTGACTTCCTCGCGCCACAGCACGCTGGTTTCCAGCACATTGGCCTTGTCCACCGAGCAGAGCCGGCGCTTGCGGGTGCGCGCCAGTTCGAAAGCGGTCCGCGCCACGCGGCGGACCTGATTGGTGGTGTATTGCTCGGTATTGAAACCGCGGCGCTGGCCGTCGGCGAGGGTCTCGATGCCGCGCGGTTCGCCGAAATAGATGCCGCTGGTGAGTTCGCGGATGATGACGAAATCGACGCCGTCGAGCACGCGGGCCTTTAGCGGCGCCGAGTCGGCCAGCGCCGGATTGGCCACGATGGGGCGCAAGTTGGCATAGAGATCGTATTTGCTGCGCAGCGACAGCAGGCTGCCCGCCTTGCGCGCCGCGGCCGGAACCTCGGCCGTTTCCGGACCGCCGGTCGCGCCCCACAGTATCGCGTCGGCCTCCTCCATCGCCTCGGCGGTGTCCGGCGGCAAGACTTTGCCGGTCGCAAGATAGGGAATGCGGCCGTATGGCGCCTCGCGCAGCACCATCGGAACCTTGCGCCGGACGGCGAACCAGTTCAGCACCCGCTGCGACTGCGCCGTCACTTCCGGACCGATTCCCTCGCCGCCGACCACGGCGATCTTGAACATGTTGGACAGATTGCTCATGCCTGCGTCCCAGCCGAATGGACCCACGGTCGCGCATCGCGGTCGGCGGCCTGAAAGGCGCGGATTTCGTCGTCGCGCTGCAAGGTCAGCAGCACCTCGTCGAGACCTTCGAGCAGCCCGGCGCGGCGACGCGGATCGATCTCGAAAGGATGCTGCCGTCCTGACGGCGACAGGATGGTCTGCGCCTCGAGATCTACCGTGATGCGCCCGGCGCCTTGCGTGGCCTCGATCTCCGCGGCGAGGCCATCGACAATCGCCTGGTCGACGACGATCGGGAGGAGGCCGTTCTGAAAGCAATTGGCGAAAAAGATATCGCCGAAGCCCGAGCCGATGACGGCGCGAATGCCCATTTCCTGCAGCGACCACACCGCGCCTTCGCGGGACGAGCCACAGCCGAAATTCGGGCCGGTGACCAGGATTTCCGCCTGCCGATACGGCTCGCGGTTCAGGATGAATTCGGGATTCTCCGAGCCGTCAGGAAGATAACGCAACGAACCGAACGCCCATTTGCCGAGCGTGCCGCGAACGGCGTTGCCGACCAGGCGCTCGATGCGGATGATGACGTCGGTATCGATGTTGCCCCGCATGATCGGCGCGGCGATCGCCGTCAGTTTGGTGAAGGCTTGCGGCATCTATCGCTCCATGGTCCGCACGTCGGCGATGGCGCCCTTGATCGCGGCCGCCGCGGCCATCGCAGGGCTGGCCAGATGGGTGCGCGCGCGCGGCCCCTGGCGGCCGATGAAATTGCGGTTGGAGGTCGAGACCGAACGCTGGCCGGGCGCCACGGTTTCGCCGTTGGCGGCCAGGCACATCGAACAGCCGGGCTCGCGCCACTCGAAGCCGGCCTCGGTGAACACTCTGTCCAGGCCTTCGGCGACGGCATCGCGCTTTACCGTTTCCGAGCCCGGCACCACCCAGGCGCGGACGCCGGGCGCAACCTTCCGGCCCCGCGCGATTTCGGCGGCAGCGCGCAGATCGCTCAGGCGGCTGTTGGTGCAGGACCCGATGAAGACCCAATCGACCGGCGTGCCGGCGATCGGCGTCCCTGCCTGCAGGCCCATATAGTCGAGCGCGGCCTCGATCGCGGCACGGCGCGCCGGATCGGCAATCGCCTGCGGATCCGGTACATGACCATCCACGCCAACAACATGTTCCGGGCTGATGCCCCAGGTCACCTGCGGAATGATGGTCGCGACGTCGATCATCACTTCGCGGTCGAATACGGCGTCAGGGTCGCTCGGCAACTGACGCCACGCCGCGACCGCCTGATGCCACATCTCGCCTTGCGGGGCGTAGCGGCGGCCGCGGATATATTCGTAGGTCTTCTCGTCCGGTGCGATCAGGCCCATCTTGGCGCCAAGTTCGATCGACAGATTGCAGATCGTGAGCCGGCCTTCGATCGGCAGGTCGCGGATCGCGCCGCCGGCGTATTCGACGGCGTAGCCAGTGCCGCCGGCGGCGCCGATGTGGCCGATCAGGGCCAGGATCAGATCCTTGGCGGCGACCCCGGCGGACAGCCTGCCCTCAAACCGCACGCGCATGGTCCTGGGCCGGCGCTGGATCAGCGCCTGGGTCGCCAGCACATGGGTCAGTTCGCTGGAGCCGATGCCGAACGCCAGCGCCCCCAGGCCGCCATGGGTGCAGGTATGGCTATCGCCGCAGACGATGGTGCAGCCGGGAAGGCTCAGGCCCAGTTCGGGCCCGATGACATGGACGATGCCCTGGCCCGGCTGGTCGATATCGAACAATTCGATGCCGGCAGCCGAGGTCTCGACCCGCAGGGCCGCCAGCAATTCCTGACCGATCTTGAGGGTGCCGGCCCGTCCCTGCGCGGTCGAAATCGCATGATCCGGCGTGGCGAACGTCAATTCCGGATTATGGACCGTCAGGTTGCGCTTCTTCAGATCGAGCAGGCCGCGCGATCCGCCGAGATCGTGCAGCAAATGGCGGTCGATGTGGAGAAGATCGGTATCGTCGCCGAGGCGGGCGATGACATGCTGATCCCAGATCTTGGCCAGCAGCGTCCGGCCGGGCTTGTCCAAGATCATATCCTCCCTCTTCGGCCTTTGTCGGCCGGCGGTGCGCGGCTGACGCCGGTTAGTACGGGCTGGCATTCAGACCTGGAATTCAGACCTGGAATTCAGACCAGGCATTCAGACTTGGCATTCAGACCTGGCATTCAGACTTGGCCGGCCCGCATCAAAGCATGCCGGGGCGCGGTTCGGCTAGAGCCAACGCAGTGGATGAGCGCTTGACAGGGCATGGGATGGCCGCGTCAATTCAAGGCTGGTTTTCGCTGGGTTGGTGGATAGCAAGCAGTTTAATGGCCGGTCCATTTCGAATCACGGCTTTGAAAAATTTCGTCGGCCACGCTGGTGAAACAGCGCTACGCCATCTTGGTGCCAGTTCGGGCAAAAACCACTCATCCGACCCTTCGCCGAATACAGCGCGCATGGTGAGAATCCGCCGCTTCTTTCAGGCCATGGACTCCGTCAAGGTCGTTTGGATCTTGTCCGGCCTATTCGCGGCGTTTGTGACGCTGCCCGGTCAAACTCTCGAATTATACCGACAGGCGGCCCTCGAAGCCTCCGATGCCTATCATCAGCCAAGCGCCGATCGCTGGTCATTCGCCGGCCTCGAAGGTTACCTCGGCGGCGTCATCATGATCATTTCGGTCGCGTTGGTTTCTTTCGCATTTCTCAAGCTTGCCCGATTGATGCTCAGACTGCAGGGCGCTCGCGATTCGATCGAATATGGCCGGTTGGTTCCGGCGCTTCTGTCATGCACGCCTTACCTGGCCGTCAGCCTTGGATTGGACCTCGCCGAGGTCAACATAGACCGCGAGTTGATTTCGACATTGAAGCTTGGTGCCATTCTGTCATTCGCCAGGAGTTCCTTGTCGAATGCTTCCATCGAAAATGTCGCCGGCTTCGATGCCACCGCTCAATTGGAAGTAAACTGGTGGCTTCATTCCGGATCCTTGCTTGTGTCAGGTTTAGCGCTGTTGGCTTTCTTGATTTCGATGCTGCCAAACCGGCGATCAGCTGCACTTTCCGCGGCGCCGAACGACAACAAACGGCTGATTCTGCTGGGGCTCACTCTACCGATTTGGCTCAGCGTTGCGTTTGTCGCTTTTCCCGTTTCGCTTGCCAGAACCATCACACCTTTCGGCATCATTGCCTTGTTCTTTTGCGTCGTCTGCATATTCCTGATGGTCTTGGCAGTGATCGAATTTCGGGTGCGATTGCCGATTTTATTCATGTTCATCGCATGTGCGCTGGCGTTCAGCTTTTTGAATGACAACCACGGTATTCGTCAGCTGACGGCCCGGCCCGGCGACAGCATCTCCATCCCGGCCACCACATCGGTGGGCGAAGGCTTCAGGCAATGGCTGGCAATGAGAAAGGACAAGGGTCTTTACCAGGAGTATCCGGTCTACATCGTTGCGGCGGAAGGCGGTGGAATCTATGCGGCCTTCCGAACAGCCGCCTTTCTCGCATCTATTCAGGACGTTTGCCCGCGGTTTTCGCATCACTTATTTGCGATCAGCTCAGTATCGGGCGGCAGCGTGGGAGCCGCCGTCTTCAGCGGCCTGACAACGAAGATCCAGCCGATAGATGGCCGGTTGGAAAGCGGCAATGGATGCCTCAAGCAAGGCGACAAATACAACAAGCCGAATTTTTCCGACGTCGCGGAGAGCATCCTGCAAGACGATTTCCTGTCACCCGTGCTTGCGGCATTCCTGTTTCCTGATTTTCTCCAACGGTTCCTTTTCTTCCCCATTCCGTTGTTCGACCACTCGGTAGCCCTTGAAAAATCCCTGGAGAGCTCCTGGGATACCGAAACCCGGTATTTTCAGGAACGCTGGCCAAAAAGCTGGGTCAACCGCGGCAATCCGCTACGTGACTCATTCTACAAGGGCTGGAATCCCGGCTTGGACACACCGGCGCTGTTTATGAATGCAACCGAGGTCGGATGCGGGCGCGGCAGGGTCATATCGCCGCTGTCGATCAATTCGGCGGATATTTCCAGCGTCCCCTTGCGTACAATAAATTCAGAGAACGGATCGGATGTCTCGGGGATCGACGTCTCTCTGAGCACGGCGGCGATCCTGAGCGCGCGCTTCCCCTGGCTGACCCCTCCAGGCTGGTTCTACGAGAGGAGGGTCAGCCCTGTTGAATGCGGAGCACCGGACAAGCCCTCGCTGGAAAAGATCCACCTGGTGGATGGCGGCTATATTGACAACTCCGGAATCACGACATCACTCAATATCATTGGCGAGATAAGACGCGAGATCGAGGATGCGAAGCTGCAACCCGACGTAAAAATAAATCTCATCGTACTCACCAGCAGGGGATTTGTATATTCCCCTGCGTTTGAAGGAGATTACCTCGCGCCCTTTCAGACGTTGCTCAGCACGCGATCGGCACGCGGGGAAATCGCCATCGAGCAGGCCGAGTTGCGGTTTCCGGATAGAGCCGAAGCCACCAAGCCGGCATCGCCGGACACCACGATCATCAAGTTTGAACTGCAGGGTTTCGGTTATCCTTTGCCGCTCGGCTGGCGGCTATCCCCGATCACTCGGCTGTCAATCTTGGGACAGAGTGGGGATCCAAGGCGCTGCCCGAACGCCGACAAACCGACCCACGGTTCAGCCGAGGCATATCATTGCGCGACCGCTGCAATCTATCGGGAGATGCAAAGATAAGCGTGCTGTGTTGTGTGGCACGAAAACACAATAGGAAGCTACGACAAATGGATCTTCAGGTGAAAGCGCTTCTCGCAGTTGCCATTTGCATTACCTGTCAAAACGCCATTGCTCAGCCGGCGCAGCAGAACGACATTTCGAGGCCCGGCGGTGTCGCTTCCAAAGCACGACTAACGCCAAAGGAAAGGCAGCGGGCATTGGAGAGATATTTCGTGGAGGCATGCCAGAAGGAAAACAGCTGCGACGGAGATTGCAAGGAAGTTTACGACGAAATAGACAACAAGGAAGGGCTTACATTGCAATGCCGCTGAGCTTGCGCTGGATCGGCAGCCCAGGCGCATCACTGCTGCAAACCCTGTCTGCGAATATCGTCGATCGCAGACGTCTTGATGCGATTGAGCAGCGTGAAGTCAGATCCGGTGACCTTGACCTGAGGGATTTGCCTGCGAACCCCGTTCTTTTCACTGAGATTCGGCAGATTTGCCTTCAGATATCCAGCAAGTTCCGTCACCTCGATCCGCCCATCGTGGTTTTCGTCGCCCAGCGCCAGCGCATCGAGCAGCGCAGACGTAAAGATGCCGTGGCCGTCAAGCTCGGTGGCAGACGCAGTGTCCGTGGTGGCCGCGAGTACGGTGCGCCCGACGGATTGACTGAGTTTTTCGGTCGCCACCAGGTGCTGCGATTCGCGAAAACCGGTACGCTGCTCCGCGGTCGATCCGCTCTGGCAGGTATCGTAGATCAGCACGGTTCTCAAGGCAGGGATGCGGGCCAGCCACGCCTGGATTTCGTCTTGTCCGATGCTGCTGTGAAGTAACGACTCACGGCTCGTGTTGTCGGCCTCCTGGGGGATGAAGTAATAGCGACCGTCGTCGGTCTCGCCGTGTCCCGACATGTACAACAGGAACACGTCATCGGACCTCATCGCCTTGCCCAAATCCTCAAACACCTTTTCGAGATGTTGTCGCGTCGCGTCGCCATCGAGTACGACGTCAATCGTGACGCTCTGATAAATTCCCTTCCCGGCATCGGGCTGGTTGAACGCCGCCGCGACGGCGTTGGCGTCGCTGGCGGCAAAATTGAGGGTCATGCTCCGGTCAAAATACTTATCGACGCCAACGGCGAGCACGTGAAGGCGGGGCAACGGCCGCGTCGTTGTGGTTCTTACCTTCACCACGACCGAAGCCGGCAGTGATGCAATCAGGTTGGCGGAATTGTATGCGACCGCTTCAATAACGCTGATTCCATCGCCGAGGGAGAATTTATGCGTTACCTTTTTGTCGCGACCGGAGTCCGCGGCGGCGTTTGCCAAATCCTGCGTGCCAAGAACGACGCCGTTTACCCGCCATTCAAGTCGACCAAAGCCGCCACCCTGATTGGCGACGGTGGCCTGGACGATCACATCGGCGTCGACAAATTCACTATCGCTAACCGGCGATGTCACGATGATCTTCGGGGCAGCTCCGCTGTTCAATACCGTCTCGAGATTGATCCCGTGTCGCGCCATCTTAACGTTTACAACGTTCTCGAGATCGCCGGAGAGTTTTTGACGAACGAGATCGGGACGATACAGGGACTGAAAGAACTGGTCGACCGAGTAAACCTCAAACCCGCGAACCACACTGACCAGTCGCGCCGCATCCTCCGAACCTGAGAAAAAACCTTCCGGCGCGGTGATGGCAAGTCCGTTGCCGTCTCCGGTGTCGATCAGGCTGGCGAGCAGCTCGCCATTCCTGAGCTTCCAGAAGTTGATCTTCCCGTCGCGATCCGCCGACACCGCGGACGTCCCCTGGGGTGAGACGGCGACCGAACTCGACGACCGCGAGTTGCTCCTTAAACGTGGACTGGATGCCGCCGGCGGCGACATTCCAAAGATTGAGCGCATCGCGCGGATGGTCGACATCCCAGCCTCCTGCGAGGACGCTGCGGCCATCCGGCGTGAATGCCGCTGCGTTGACAACTTCACTGGATCCGAGCGTCTTGAGAAGTTCGCCTGTGGAAACATCCCAAACCCTCAGCGTACGATCATTACTGCCCGAGAGCAGCCTGGTGCCATCAGGAGATAACGCCACCGAATTGACCGCGCTAGAATGCCCCGCGAACGTGCGCAAGAGTTTGCCGGTGGCAGCATCCCATAGTTTAACCGAGTTATCTTCACTTCCGGAAAGCAATCGAGTGCCATCGGCGGAGAACGCCACTGAATTGACCTTGTCGTCATGCGCCGTGAACGCTTTCAGGAGCTTACCCGTTCGAGCATCCCAAAGGTTGAGCGTGTGATCTCTATTCCCGGATAGAAAACGGCTGGCGTCGCGGGAATAGGCGACGGAAACAACCCAATCAGACGTGTCGACGACCTGAAGGAGCTGCCCCGTGGCAACATCCCAAACCCTAAGGTGCCCGTCAGCCGTCCCCCCCAGGACTCGGTCACCCCTGGGTGAAAGCGCCATTGCAGTGATCGCGTTGCCTTGGTTATCAATGGTGCCGAAAAGGCCGCCGGTAGCTGCATTCCAGATCTTCAGGGTACCGTCGTAACCGGCTGAAATAATTATCGCATCATCGGCGGCGAAAGCGGCTGCAGCCACTACGCCCTGGTGCCCGTCGAACTGTTGCAGAAGATGGCCGGTCGAGGCGTCCCACAGTTTCAGCGCCCCGTCCCAGCTGCCCGACAAAAGCTGCGTGCCCTTGGCCGAAAACGCCACCACGGTGATCGTATTTTGGTGTCCTTGAAGGGAGCCCAGCAACCGTCCATCCCTGGCATCCCAGATTTTCAGATCTCGATCCGCCCCGCCGGATAGCAGACGCGAGCCGTCGGGCGAGAATGCCACCGATTCAACGATCGACGGGGAACCGCTGAACGTGCGCAAAAGATCGCCAGTTGAAGATTCCCATAACTCAAAACCAATTCCGCCGGTGGACAGCAGACGGGTACCGTCTGGTGAGAAAACCACGGAGGTGAGACCGGCCGTGTGCGCGTCAAAACTGCGCAAAAGAGCACCCGTGGCAGCATCCCAGAGATTGAATTTGCTGTCATTGCTACCCGCCAGGACGCGGGAGCCGTCGGCAGACAACGCAACCGAAACGAGGATGGCATTGCGGTCGCCAACGAAGGTTCGCAGCCGCTGGCCGGTCGTCGCGTCCCAAAGGTCTACCGTATTGTCCAGGCTTCCGGATACGATGCGGGTGCCGTCGCGCGACATCGCCACCGAAGCAATCCCAAAAGAGTTTCCCTGGAAGGTGCGCAAAAGCTCTCCGGTCGCCGCATCCCAGAGCTTGATGGTTTTATCCATGCTTCCGGAAAGGACCCGGCTGCCGTCCCACGAAAACGCTACCGATTTGACGGCGGCCGAATGACCCTTGAAGCAGCGAAGCTGCTCTCCGGTCGCCGCGTCCCACATCGTGAAAAAGCTTTCCCACCCCCCAGACAGTATCCGGGTGCCGTCGGTTGAATAGGCGACCGCGAGCAGGCTGTTCGGGGTCGATCCAATCGGGCGCAATGGTTGCCCGGTAGCGACATCCCACAGCCGCACGGTCCAGTCGAAGCCTCCCGACAGGGCAAGCGTGTCGTCAGGTGAAAAAACGACCGAAAGCACCGCTCCGTCGGTGTGCCCGAGAAATTTGTGCAGCAGCCGTCCGCTGGCGACATCCCAGAGCCTGACCGTACTATCTAGGCTTCCGGTCAGCAGACGTTTTCCATCGCGCGAAAACGCAACCGAAAACTGCGGATCCGAATCGGCGGCAAAGGTTTGAACGACGCGACCCGTGGCCACATCCCACAGTTTTAGCTTAGCGTCCTTGGCCGTGGAAATGATGCGCGTCGCGTCGGGCGAAAACGCCACCGACAATACTTCGTCGGCATGTCCCGAGAACGTCCGTACCGGACGTCCGGTCGCGACGTTCCATAATTTGACGGTGTGATCATCGCTGCCCGACAGCAGGAGGCTCCCGTTCGGTGAAAATGCAGCTGACGTTACGCTTTGGGTATGGCCCTGGAAGCTGCGTATGACCCGACCGGAGGTCGGGTCCCACAGCCTGAGCGAGTGGTCCCAGCTGCCCGATACGATGAGTTTTTCATCCGGAGAAAACGCAACCGCTGCAACCGCGCTCGCGTGCCCCTCGAAGGTCCGCAGCAGTCGTCCGGTCGCAGTGTCCCAGAGTTTGATGGTGTTATCGTAACTGCCGGATATCAGGCGGCTGCCGTCGCGCGAGAATGCGACCGAAGACACCGAGTCCAGATGCCCTTGCAGGGTTCGCAGCAGCCTTCTGGTGGCAGTGTCCCACAGCTTGATGGTGTGGTCGCGACTGCCGGACGCGAAGCGGCTGCCGTCGCGCGAAAAGGTGACGGCGGCAACCGCGCCATTGTGCGGCAGGTTCGGAACGATCTCGATCGTGGCGGCGGTCTGCGCCGCCGCGCGGGTTGGCGGCAATAATAGCGCAGCGCATTCCAGCAGCAATGCCAGGCCGGAAGTCAGGAATTGAAATCTCGTATTCACCACGTCCCCAACCCCATTGCGGAATGCTTTTAAAGCGATGAAAAAGTTATCCAGAACAAAAAGCCACGTGCGAAATCCAACACCAGCCCCAATTGCGCGATATCATGGCCTGTTCGACCAGGCGCCACGCTCAGGCGGCTCAAGTTCAACTTTTATCGACCCGCCGGCCAGTCTTATTTTCCAAACCCTTGAAGTATTACCGCTGCGCTGCGAATGACGAAAATCCTTGAGAGACAAGCGATGTCCAACGCCCGCACCGAGGCCCGTAATCCGAAGGGCGCTCTGGTCGCCAGGCAGAGGCGGCGACGGCTCCGACCGAGACCATCCGCGTCAGCGTCGCAAGGGGCGTCAGACCGACGTGCTCGCGTTTTCCCACGCCGCAGCATCCCCCCGGCACAGCGACACGGTCCCGGGGGCGCCCCCGGAGCGTCTGAAACCGTCGGCGACGGCGGAAATTGTGCTTTTTGGGCATCGCTCGGCCAGCATCTTTGCCAACGAAACGGGGATGCGCTGGCGGCCTCCGCCTGGCCCGAATAAAATCCTTGCCTTATTTGGTGCGAACCCAGTCTTTCCGATTGTTAACACGACAACCCTGCCCGGAAACGTTCAAATGCGGCGATCCGGAAGCCCCAGGGCATCCCCAAGATTCGAGTTCGCGCCCATGCCGCTGCCAAGTTCCGCCGCCCGACCGGCAGTTGCGGATCACTGTCTAAAACGCCTACAATGGCCGACCCGTCACCGTTGGCTTGAACCAATTCGCGCCTCGACAGGTCATACAAAAAGAGACCTGCAGAGCAACGGGAGTTCAGCGATGGGACGTTCATGAACCAGCCGATCAAATCATTGAAGGAAGCCCCCCTGGTCGGCGCTCCGCCGATCAAGACGCGCAGGCCGCGCCGACGCATGGTCTGGCTATCCGTTCTGGCCGTTCTGGTCCTCGCGGGCGCGATCTGGTGGACCCGGCAAGGCGGCGCACCCCAGCCGGCGGGCGGCGGGCGGAATGCCGCGCCGATGTCAATCGTGCCCGAGACCGTTGCCAAGGGCGATATCGGAATCAACCTCAATGCGCTCGGCACGGTAACTTCGCTGGCCACCGTCACGATCAGGACCCAGATCAGCGGTTATCTGCAGAAGATCGATTTCAAGGAAGGCGACGACGTCAAGAAAGGCGACCTGCTCGCGGAGATCAACTCGCGGCCCTACGAGGCCGCGCTGGCCCAGGCCAAGGGCAATCTGGCGCGCGATGAAGCGCTACTGAAGGGCGCTCAGGTCGACCTCACCCGCTATCAGGCACTCGCCGCGCAGAATGCGGTGCCGCATCAGACCCTCGACACCCAGGTCGCCCTGGTGGCGCAGGACCAGGGCACGGTGGAAGCCGACCGCGCCGCGGTCAAGGCCGCCGAAGTCAACCTGCAATATTGCCGGATCGTTTCGCCGCTGGACGGCCGCGTCGGCTTGCGCCAGGTCGACCAGGGCAACTACGTGACACCGGGCGACACCAATGGTCTCGTCGTGATCACGCAGCTGCAGCCGATCAGCGTGCTGTTCACGCTGCCGGAAGACAATCTGCAGACCGTTTTAAAGCGAATGCAGGGCGGCGCGACGTTGCCCGCCGCCGCCTATGATCGCAGCGGCGCCAGCAAGATCGCCGACGGCATCTTGCTGACCTTCGACAGCCAGATCGACCCCACCACCGGAACCATCAAGGCGCGGGCGCAGTTCGCCAATGACGCGAAAACGCTTTACCCGAACCAGTTCGTGAACATCCGGCTGCTGGTTGACACCCACAAGGACGTGACGACGATGTCGACCGCGGGCATTCAGCGCGGCGTTCCGGGCACCTTTGTCTATCTCGTCAATGCAGACAACACCGTTTCCGTCCGCAAGGTGGTGCTCGGGGTGACCGAGGGCGAACGCGTGGAAGTTCGCTCCGGGCTCGCGCCAGGCGATCGCATCGTCATCGACGGCGCCGACAAGCTGCGTGAAGGCGCCAAGGTCAACATACGCGCGGAAGCCAACGCCGCCACGCCACCGGCGTCCGCCGACAAGCCCGGCGGCCAGAAGCGCCGACCGGACAACGGGCAAAAGCAATGAGCCCGTCGCAGCCGTTTATTCTGCGGCCCGTGGCAACCACCCTGCTGATGATCGCCATCATGCTGTCCGGTATGCTGGCGTTCAGATTCCTGCCGGTCGCCGCCTTGCCGGAAGTGGATTATCCGACCATCCAGGTGCAGACGTTCTATCCCGGGGCCAGTCCCGATGTCATGACCTCGTCGGTCACGGCCCCGCTGGAAGTGCAGTTTGGCCAGATGCCCAATCTGAACCAGATGAGTTCGGTAAGCTCGGCCGGGGCTTCGGTCATCACGCTGCAGTTCGGCCTGACTATCTCCCTCGATGTCGCCGAGCAGGAGGTACAGGCCGCCATCAATGCCGCGGGCAACCTCTTGCCCTCCGACCTTCCGGCGCCGCCGATCTACGCCAAGGTCAACCCGGCCGACGCGCCGATCCTGACGCTGGGGTTGACCTCGAAAACCATCCCGCTGACGCAGGTGGAGGATTTCGCCGATACAAGGCTGGCGCAGAAGATCTCGCAGCTTCCCGGCGTCGGACTGGTCAGCATCAGCGGCGGTCAAAGGCCGGCGGTGCGGATCCGGGCCGATATCCGCAAGCTTGCCGCCTACGGCCTGAACATCGACGATCTGCGCACCACGCTCGGCAACGCCAATATCAACGTGCCGAAGGGAAACTTCGACGGCGCGATGCGCGCCTATACCATCAATGCCAACGACCAGATCCGCAACGCCAGCGACTACAAATCGCTGATCGTGGCCTACAAGAACGGCTCGCCGGTTCGGCTCAGCGACGTCGGCGACGTCGTCGATGGCGCCCAGAACGACAAGCTCGGCGCCTGGATGAACGAGGTGCCGGCCATCATCCTGAACATCCAGCGGCAGCCCGGCGCCAACGTGATCTCGGTGGTGGAGGGCATCAAGGCGCTGTTGCCGCAACTGCAGGCTTCGCTTCCGGCTGCAATCGATCTGAACGTCCTCACCGACCGGACCGTGACGATCCGCGCCTCGGTGGAGGATGTGGAATATGAACTGACTCTCGCCGTCATCCTGGTGGTGCTGGTGATCTTCGTGTTCCTGCGCAACACGCGGGCGACCCTGATCCCCAGCCTTTCGGTGCCGCTGTCGCTGGTCGGCACGCTCGGCGCCATGTATCTGTTCGGCTTCAGCCTCAACAATCTCTCGCTGATGGCCCTGACCATCGCCACCGGCTTCGTGGTCGATGACGCCATCGTCGTCATCGAAAACATCTCGCGTTACCTCGAAGAGGGCGACACGCCGTTGCAGGCCGCCCTGCGCGGCTCCGAACAGATCGGCTTCACCATCATCTCGCTCACGGTGTCGCTGATCGCCGTGCTGATTCCCCTGCTGTTCATGGGAGACGTGGTCGGCCGGCTGTTTCGGGAATTCGCCATCACGCTGTCGGTCACCATCCTGATTTCCGCCGTGGTGTCGCTGACACTGGTGCCCATGGCCTGCGCCAAGCTGCTCAAGGCCGAAACCACGTCCCACGAGAATGCGTTCCAGCGCTACAGCCGCGAAGGCTTCGACCGGATCATCGCGGTGTATGGGCGCGCGCTCAATTGGGTGCTCGATCGCCAGACATTCGTGCTGTTTATCGCCCTGGGCACGTTCGCGCTGACCGCCGTGCTCTACGTCGTGATTCCAAAGGGATTCTTTCCGCTGCAGGACACCGGCGTCATTCAGGCGATATCCGAAGCGCCCCAGTCGGTCTCCTATGCCGCGATGGCGGAGCGGCAACAGCAGCTCGCCAGCGCCATTCTCAAGGATCCCGACGTCGAGAGTCTTTCTTCCTTTATCGGCGTCGATGGAACCAACACCACGCTGAACAGCGGCCGAATCCTGATCAACCTCAAATCGCGCGATCAGCGCAAATCCGACATCAGCACGGTGATGCAGCGCATCAAGAACAGTACGGCATCTCTGACCGGCGTCACCCTCTATATGCAACCGGTGCAGGACCTGACGATCGAGGGTACCGTCAGCCGGACGCAGTACCAGTTCATCCTGCAGGATGCCGATCCCGTTCAGCTTGCCGAATGGACGCCCAAGCTGGTCGACAGGCTGGCGCAGCTTCCGCAACTGGCCGATGTCGCCAGCGACGTCTCCAATCAGGGGCTGTCGGTTTACGTCGAGATCGACCGCGATCAGGCCGCCCGTTTCGGCATCACTCCGGCCACGATAGACAACGCCCTGTACGACTCCTACGGCCAGCGCATCGTCTCGACGATCTTCACCAATTCGAACCAGTACCGGGTCATCCTCGAAGCCGATCCCAGCCTGCAAACCTCGCTGCAGTCGCTCTCCTCGATCTATCTGCCGTCCTCGGTCGGCAGCACGCCGGTGCCGCTTTCGGTGATGGCCAAGATGCGCGAGGAGACCGCGCCGCTTCAGATCTCGCATCTCGGGCAGTTTCCGGCATCCACCATCTCCTTCAACCTGGCGCCGGGCGCCTCGCTCGGCGACGCGGTGACGGCGATCAAGCAGGCGCAGATCGACATCGGCCTGCCGCTCGGCGTGATCAGCAGCTTCCAGGGCGCCGCACTGGCGTTCCAGTCGTCGCTTTCAAATCAGCTGTTCCTGATCCTGGCGGCGATCGTCACCGTCTATATCGTGCTGGGTGTGCTCTATGAGAGCTTCATCCACCCGCTCACGATTCTTTCGACGCTGCCGTCGGCCGGCATCGGCGCGCTGCTGGCACTGATGGCAGCCGGCGACGACCTGACGATCGTCGCCATCATCGGCATCATCCTCCTGATCGGCATCGTGAAGAAAAACGCGATCATGATGATCGACTTTGCGCTGGACGCCGAGCGCAACGAGGGCAAGCCGCCGCGGGAGGCCATCTACCAGGCTTGCCTGCTGCGGTTCCGGCCGATCCTGATGACGACGATGGCTGCGGTCCTCGGCGCATTGCCGCTGATGCTGGGGACCGGTGCAGGCTCCGAACTGCGGCATCCGCTCGGCATTTCCATCGTCGGCGGCCTGCTGGTCAGTCAGTTGCTGACGCTGTTCACGACGCCGGTGATCTATCTCTGGTTCGACCGCCTGGCGGCGCGGTTTGCCGGAGGAACGGGCGAGGCCGGCCAAGCCAGCGAATTGACCTGAGCCATGGGCCCCTCAACCCCCTTCATTCGCCGGCCGGTCGCAACCACGTTGCTGACCTTCGGGCTTGCCGCGGCGGGCGCGGTGGCATTTTTCAAGCTGCCGGTCTCGCCGCTGCCGCAGGTGGATTTCCCGACCATTTCAGTCCAGGCGACGCTGCCCGGCGCCAGCCCGCAGGACGTCGCCACCACGGTCGCCAGCCCGCTCGAGCGTCATCTCGGCCAGATCGCCGACGTCACCGAGATGACTTCCTCCAGTACGGTGGGCTCGACGCGCATCACCCTGCAGTTCGGGCTCAACCGCGACATCAATGGTGCGGCGCGCGACGTGCAGGCGGCCATCAATGCGGCCCATGCCGATCTTCCGACCAGCCTGCGGGCCAACCCGACCTACCGCAAGGTCAATCCCGCCGACGCGCCGATCCTGATCCTGACCTTGACGTCGGACACTATGACGCGCGGCGATCTTTATGACGCGGCATCGACCGTGCTGGCGCAGAAACTGTCGCAGGTCGACGGTATCGGTGAAGTCGTGGTCGGCGGCAGTTCGCTGCCCGCGGTGCGCGCCGAGCTGATTCCACAGGCGCTCTACAAATACGGCATCGGCCTCGAGGACGTGCGGGCCGCGCTGTCGAGCGCCAATGCGCACAGCCCCAAGGGCGGCATCGACGTCGGCGATCAGCGTTTTCAGATCTACGCCAACGACCAGGCCAACAAGGCCGTCGACTACCAATCGCTGATCGTCGCCTATCGGAATGGCGCCGCGGTACACCTCTCGGACGTCGGCGAGGTCACCGACTCGGTCGAAAACCTCCGTAATGCCGGGCTTGCCAACGGCAAGCCCGCCGTCCTGATCATCCTCTACCGGCAGCCGGGCGCCAACATCATCTCGACGGTCGATCTGGTGAAGGGAATGATGCCGCAACTGAGGGCCTCGATATCCCCGGCCATCGACATCGGCTTGGCGGTAGATCGTTCCACCACGATCCGCACCTCGCTGCGCGATGTCGAGCGGACCCTGATCCTGGCCGTATTGCTGGTGATCGTCGTGGTGTTCGCATTCCTGCGCAACCTGCGGGCAACGCTGGTGCCGGTGGTGGCGGTGTCGGTATCGCTGATCGCGACGTTCGCCGCCATGTATTTGATGGGCTACAGCCTCGACAATCTGTCGCTGATGGCGCTCACGGTCGCGACCGGCTTTGTGGTCGACGATGCCATCGTCGTGCTCGAGAACATCACCCGCCACATCGAGAACGGGCTGTCGCCGCTGCAAGCGGCGCTGAAGGGAGCCAGCGAGGTCGGCTTCACCGTGCTGTCGATGAGCATCTCGCTGATCGCCGTGTTCATTCCGATCCTGCTGATGGGTGGCATCGTCGGCCGGCTGTTCCGTGAATTTGCGGTGACGATTTCGATCGCGATCATGATCTCGCTGGCGATTTCACTGGCGACCACGCCGATGATGTGCGCCGTGCTGCTGCGCCATGATTCCGGCCGTGGCCATGGGCGGCTTTATCAGGCAAGCGAGCGCTTCTTCGACGGGATGCTGAGTTTCTATCGGCGAACCTTGGACGTCGCATTTCGGCATCCGTTGTCCATCATATCGATCCTCGCCGTGGTGCTAGGTCTAAATGTCTACCTGTATATCATCATTCCGAAGGGCTTTTTCCCGCAACAGGACACCGGGCGGATGATCGGCATAATTCAGGCCGATCAGAGCATTTCGTTCCAGCTGATGCAGCAGAAGCTGACGCAGTTCGTTACCATCATCAAGCAGGATCCCGCCGTCGAGGTCGCCGTCGGGTTCACCGGCGGCGGTCAAACGAATTCCGGTTTCATGTTCGTGTCGCTGAAACCGCTTGGCGAACGAAAGTTGTCAGTCGATCAGGTGATTGGACGGTTGCGGCGGGAAATGGCGGTTGTTCCCGGCGCAACCTTGTTCCTGCAGGCGGTGCAGGATATTCGCATCGGAGGCCGGGCCAGCAATGCCCAGTATCAATTCACCCTGCAGGGCCCCACGTTCGAGGAACTCAATGAATGGACACCCAGGATCCTGGCGGCTATGCAGACCGATCCTGATCTCGCCGACGTCAACAGCGACCAGCAGAACAAGGGTCTCGAATCCAATCTGGTGATCGACCGCGACGCCGCCGCGCAATTGGGAATTACCGTCAGTCAGATCGACAACACGCTGTATGACGCGTTCGGCCAGCGCCAGGTTTCGACCATCTATGTTGCCCGCAACCAGTATCATGTGATCATGGAGGTGGCGCCGCGCTTCTGGCAAAATCCGGAGACGCTGAAGGACGTCTATGTCAGCACTTCGGGTGGCTCGGTCGGCGGCTCGCAGGCGACCAATGCGGTGGCGGGAACGGTGGTTGCGACCGGACAGCCGATCAACTCCGCCAACGCCGAAGCTGCGCGAAATCTCGCGACCAATTCGATCGGCGCCACCGGCAAGGGATCGTCCTCGACCGGTTCGGCGGTCAGCACCGGCCAGGAATCCATGATTCCACTGTCGACGGTCTCGCATTTCACCCAGGGCGCGACCCCGCTCGCCGTCAATCACCAGGGCCTGCTGGTCGCCAACACCATTTCGTTCAATCTGCCGCCCAATGTGTCGCTCAGCACGGCCGTCGCCAGGGTCGAGGCCGCCATGAACCGGATCGGAGTGCCCGCCACCATTCGCGGCACCTTCCAGGGCAATGCCAAGGCGTTCCAGGATTCGCTCAGCAACCAGCCCTATCTCATCCTGGCGGCGTTGGTGACGATCTACATCGTGCTCGGCGTGCTGTATGAAAGCTATGTTCACCCGCTGACGATCCTGTCGACCCTGCCGTCGGCCGGCGTCGGCGCGCTGCTGGCCTTGATGGCATTCAAGACCGAATTCAGCATCATGGCGCTGATCGGCGTCATCCTGCTGATCGGAATCGTCAAGAAGAACGCCATCATGATGATCGATTTTGCGCTCGAAGCGGAGAGATCACGCGGACTGAGCGCACTTGACGCGATTCACGAGGCCTGCCTGCTCCGCTTCAGGCCGATCATGATGACGACCATGGCCGCAATGCTCGGCGCGCTTCCGCTGGCCATCGGCATGGGCGACGGCGGCGAGCTCCGACGACCGCTCGGGATCGCCATTGTCGGAGGACTTATCCTCAGTCAATTGCTGACGCTCTATTCGACGCCGGTGATCTACCTGTATATGGACCGGCTCCGTTCCTGGAGCCAACGCCTCAGGGACGGCGGCGCCGCTCCGCTGGCGCCCGATGCCGCGCTGCAACCAGGCGAATAGATGTCAGCAGGTGCGCCCATGACGGTTCAGCCCCCTCGACGCCGCGCGGATGATGCCGGGGGTCGAAGCGTTGGCTTTTTCCCGGCGCGAGGCGATAATCCGCCGAAATCGCAGTTTGAGCCGGTGCCGCATGAGTAAGGTTGCGTCGAAGTCATGTTCCCGCGGCGCAGGATCCGGCGGCCGGATCCGTATCGCCTCCGCGCTCACCGCGCTGCTGCTGGGCCCCGGGCTGTCTGGCTGCATCCTCGGCAGCGAACGGCCCGAACTTGGTCTCGATGTGCCGACGGCCTATCGCGAGGCGCCCCGCAGTGCACCCGACGCTGCGGTTCCGGCGCTGGACTGGTGGCAGGGGTTCCGCTCCAGCGAACTGACGGCGCTGATGCAGGCGGCCCAGGTCTACAATCTCAGCATCGCGGTGGCCGTTGCCCAGATCGTCCAGGCTGACGCGCAGGTCGGGGTATCCGGAGCGGCCTTGTTGCCGTCGGTCACCGGCACGGGATCGGCTGAACTGGATCACGGGGCGTCCGCAGCGTCGAGCGCAGGGCCTGCCGGAACCACGGTCGTGAGCGGGGGCGGAGCCGGCACGGTCACGCAGTACAGCCTCGGCCTTACCGCGAGCTATATGGTCGACTTCTGGGGCAAGAACCGCGCCGCGCTTGCCGCGGCCGAGGAAAATGCCTCCGTGGCCCGCTACAATCGCGAGGTGGTGACGCTCACGCAGATCGTGACCGTGGCCAACACCTACTTCCAGATTTTGGCCGCCCAGGACCAGTTGCGCGTCGCGCGACGCGATCTCGCCGCCGCCGAGCGCATCCTTGATCTGATCAAGCAGCAGTTCGCCGGCGGAACCGCCTCGCAGCTCGATCTGTCACAGCAGGAAGCACTGGTGGCGACCCAACGCGCCGCGATTCCGCCGCTTGAGGTGACGCTGCGGCAGAATATGGCCGCGCTCTCCGTGCTGGTGGCGCGCGCGCCGGCGAATTTCCACGTCAGGGGCGGCAGCATGACGCAGATCACCGTGCCGCGGGTGACCGCGGGCCTGCCCTCGGAACTGCTCTACCAAAGGCCCGACATACGTCAGGCGGAAGCGCAGCTCGCCTCCTCCAACTTCAGTGTCGAAGTGGCGCGCGCCGCATTCTTCCCGCAAATACAGCTGACCGCCGCGACCGGCGTGCAAAGCGCGGCGCTGGCGTCGCTGTTCGGTCCGGGCGCCTGGTTCTACACCCTGACCGCGGGGCTGACCCAGCCGATTTTCGACGGCTTCCTGCTGGAGAGCCAACTGAAGCAGGCCAAGGGCGTGCAACTCCAGTATCTGCAGGCCTATCGCCTGGCGGTGCTTTCCGCCTTCGCCAATGTCGAGGAAGCGCTGGTGGCGCTGGCGCAAACCACCCGGCAGGAGAAGCTGCAGACCGATGTGGTGAATGCCTCCCGGAAGGCCTTCGATGTGTCGGAAACCCAATACCGCGGCGGCACGGTCAATCTGCTGACCGTCCTGCAGACCGAGCAAACCCTGTTCACCGCGGAAAACACCCTGGTGCAGGTTCGGCTGTCCCGGTTGCTGGCTGCCAGCAGCCTGTTCCAGGCACTGGGCGGCGGATGGACACCGGACGGCAAGCTGGCCTCGGTGGAGGTGCAACCGTGAAGGGCTCTGCCATGACGAGGTTGGTGTTTGGCGCCGCGGCGGTCCTGATGCTGACGATGGCAGGCGCCGGGCTTTCGCCGGTGCCGGCGCAGCAGGTCGTTACCGCCGTGCCGAACAATACGCCGCTGTCGTTCGGGATGGACGCGGAGGAGGCCTCGCTGGCCTTGGGCACCACGCTGATCTATGTCCGGGGCCGCCCTGGCAACGAAATGTACCTCGCTTTGCCCGATGTCAAAGGCGCCGCCTTGTCGGATCGCAAGGACGGGCTCTATCTGCAATTCCGGCGCGGCAAATTGGAGGGCTGGAAAGGCGAATGGGAAGCCAACCGGCCACGGTCATGTTGCAACTGGTGAGTCTGCGATGCGCAAGCCAAGCCTTCTGATAGCGACCGGAGCCGTCCTGGCGACGATGGCGGCAGCGCCGCTGCTGGCGCAGGACGGGCCCAACCGGGACGTGCGGCCTTACACCGCCTGGTACTATGACGGCCGCGACGACCCCCGCGACTTTCCGACCAACGGGTTCTTTCCCGGTGATTTTGCCGCCAATCCGGCCGGCGCGGCGATCAGCGCCACCGGCATATTCGGCTTTACGCCCTACCGCACCTCCGCGCTGGCCACCGGCGCACCTCCGTCCGATCAAACCGCTTGCGCGCACCGGCATCGCTCCTACGACGCCGCGTCGGGATCCTTTCTTGGACATGACGGAGCCTGGCATCGCTGTCGATGACGGTTCGCCGTCGTCGCCCGGCGCCACCTCATTCCATACGGCTTCCGATGGCCGCGACCATCGGCAAAAAACTGCGGAGGGACGCCATGACTGCGGGCTCGAAGGTGCGAAGCGTGGAGATCCTGGCTTGCGACGCCGGCTGGAGAAACTACCATTTCGTCAAGCTTGCCACCGAGGACGGCGCGGTCGGCTGGAGCGAATTTGACGAAGGCTTCGGCTCCCCGGGCGTCGGCGCAGCGATCCAGCGCCTCTCGGCCCGCGTGGTCGGGCAGAATGCCTTTGCGCACGAAAGGATCTATGCGGAGCTCTTCGCCGCGACCCGCCCCGCCGCCGGCGGCGTGGTGGCGCAAGCGATCGGCGCGCTGGAAAACGCCCTGCTCGACGCCAAGGCAAAACTGCTCGGAGTGCCCTGCTACGAACTGCTCGGCGGCAAGATCCGCGACCGGATTCGCGTCTACTGGTCGCATTGCGCCACCTGGCGCATCAATCATCCGACCTGGTACAAGCCCCCGATCACCGATCTCGATGGCGTGAAGGCGATCGGAAGCGAAGTCCGGAGCAGGAAATTCACCGCGCTGAAGACCAATATCTTCACTTACGACGCCGGCAAGCCGCAGGGCTGGCGGCCCGGTTTCGGTTCGCCATTCGAGCCGGAAATCAACGTCGACCGCAAGGTATTGCGCGACCTGCGCATGCATCTGGAAGCCATCCGCGACGGCGCCGGCCCCGACATCGACATCCTGCTCGACCTCAATTTCAACGCCAAGACCGAAGGCTATCTCAGGATCCTGCGCGAGATTGCCGACCTCGACATGTTCTGGATCGAGATCGACAGCTTCAATCCCGAGGCACTCGGTTATATCAGGCGGCAGAGCCCGCACCCGGTTTCATCCTGCGAGACGCTGCTCGGGCTGCGCGAGTTCCTGCCCTATTTCCGCGAACAGGCGATCGATGTCGCGATCATCGATACGCCATGGAACGGGGTGTGGCAGTCGATGAAGATCGCCGCCGCCGCCGAGGCATTCGAGGTCAACGTCGCGCCGCACAATTTCTACGGCCATCTCTGCACCATGATGAACGCGCATTTCTGCGCGGCGGTGCCGAACCTGCGCATCATGGAGACCGATGTCGACCGCCTGGCCTGGGACCATGAGCTGTTCACCCATCTGCCGGATATCGAAGACGGCCATCTGGTGATTCCGGACCGGCCCGGCTGGGGCACCGAGCCGAATGAAGAGGGCCTGCGCGCGCACCCACCCAAGGCCAGCGGCGGATTGCTCAACTATGGTCGAAAGACCTAAATTAAGCACAGCGATTCCGCAGAGCCGAACCCACCGGAAGCAATCCTTTGTCATTCCGGGATGTGCTCCGCCGGCGATAGCCGGGCGGAGTGCAGGCCCGGAATGACAAATGCTGTTGATCGTTGCTGCGGACCGAAATGATTTCGAACTTTGGAACGCTGCACTCGCAGAATGGCAAAATCGAAATTCGGGATCAGCCGCCGGACAGCGCTTTCACCAGGCGGTAGAGATAGTCCTCGCCTTGGTAGAACGACTTCACGAGAATCCGTTCGTCCTTGCCGTGGGCGCGGATGTCGTAGATGTCGCCGGCCAGCCCGGAGTGGCCGTAGGTCGGGATGCCGGCGTTTCGCAGGTAGCTGCCGTCGGTGGCTCCCGCACTCATGGTCGGAAGCACCACCGCACCGGGCCAGAACTGCTGCGACAGTTTCTCGATCGATCCCATGATTTCCTCGTGCAGCACCGACGGCGCGCTCAACACCGGCTGATCGAGCTGCGTGACCGCAATCTGGTCGTCCGCCAGCACCTGCTCCAGGGTCGCCTTGATTTCGTCGACGGGCTCACCGGGCATCACCCGGCAATTGACCTTGGCGCTCGCCAGCTGCGGCAAGGCATTGATCGCATGGCCGCCCTCCAGCATGGTGGCGACGCAGGTGGTGCGCAGTTGCGCGTTATAGACCGGATTGGCCGCCAGCCGGACAAACGACAGCGCGGCCGGATCCGGCCGCTCGGATAAAACCGTGCGCATGTCGGCGGCGGTCTGCTCGCCCTCGAATTGCGCGGTGCGCTCGAAATAGGCGCGCGTGGTCTCGTTGAGCTTCAGCGGAAAATTGAATTTGGAGAGGCGCACCAGGCCTTCCGCCAGCCGATAGATCGCATTGTCCCTGGTCGGAACCGAGCTGTGGCCGCCGCGGTTCTTCACGTCGAGCCGGTAGCTTACCGAGACTTTCTCGCTGGTCTGCACGCTGTTCCTGATCGGCTTGCCGTCCTTCAGCCCGACGCCGCCGCCCTCGTTCAGCGCGAACTCGGCATCGATCAGGTCGCGATGGTTTTTGAGCAGCCACTGGATCCCGAGGCCGTCGCGGTCGAGGATCTCCTCGTCGGTCTCCAGCGCCACGATGATATCGCGATCGGGCTTGTAGCCTTCCTGCCGGTAGCGAATCAAGTTGTTGACGAAGGCGGCCGCCATATACTTGTCGTCGCCGCTGCCGCGGGCATAGAAATAGCCGTCCTTTTCGGTCAGCTTGAACGGATCGACCGACCAGTCCTCGCGGTTGGCCGGCACGACGTCGAGATGCGCCAGCAGCAGGAACGGTCTGCGCGCGCCGCTGCCGTGCAGGCGGGCGACCAGATTGCCCTTGTGCGGCGCCGGCGAGAACACGTGAATGTCGGCCTCGGCAAAACCCGCCGCGCGCAGCCGGGCCGCCATCGCCTCGGCCGCACGCGCGGTGTCACCGGTGGCGGTCACCGTATTGATCTCGATCAGTTCCTTGTAGATGTCGAAGGCCAGTTGCTGCTGCGGGCTCAACCCCTCGGCGGCCACGCCCGGCGCGGCCGCAAGCATCGCGGCCAGGGTCGCGGAGACGGCAATCCCCGGCCGCCGCCGCGGTGCCAGGCCTGTCCGCCGGATAAGTCGAAACATCGTTGCGCTCCCCAAAACGGCCGATCGTGGAACCGAATTCAGACAGGTCAGCGCTTTGTTGGCAAGCGCTCGTTCCGGACAGCATCGGCTCCGGCGGGCAGCCGCGAGGCTTTGTCAGCGGCGCACGGTTCTGACATCCTCGGCCGTCACGGCATCGCGATAGGAATTGCCGAAATGGCTGCGCAGATAATTGACCACCGCCGCCACCTGATCGTCGCTCATCATCGCCCCGAGGGCCGGCATTCCCCGCTGACCGTGGACCACAATTTCGACCGGATAGAAGGCAGCCTCGAGATGGCTGTTGCCGGCCAGCGACGGGTAGATCCCCGCACCGGCGGCCCCTTTGCCGTCGGCCATGTGGCAGCCCTGACAGGCATTGACGAACAATTCCTCGCCGCCCGTTTCACGGAACCTGTAGCCCCCGCTCAACGCCGGGACGGACGCCGGCGCTCCGGTGCCTTGCCCATGCGCTGCAAACGATGCCAGCAAAAGCGCCGCCGGGATCATCGCGGCGATGGCGGCACCAGGCTTCGAACTTCCCTGCCTCATCCGGACACCATCCAAGCAATCCGCATCGTCAACATTGCCTTCAGGTCTTGACCACGCGTTCATGCAGCCGGGTGATGGCATCGAGCGATGACAGAATGGCGCCCTCCTGCCATGCCGGAATGTATGACGCGTGCTCGCCGGCCAGCACGATCCTGCCGTCGATCTGGCAGAGGTCGTCGTAATGCTCCGCCCTTGCCTGATCGGACCAGTCGCCGGCGCAGCCCAGCGTGAACGGCATGCGATGCCACGCCACGGCGATGCCATTCTCGAACTCGGCGCGGTATTGCGGATGCAGGCTGGCGCCGAATTCGACGGCGCGGGCAATCCGGTCGGCCGGCGGCATCGCCGTGAACTCGTAGGCATTGGCCCCGCCAAAGATATAAGCCCCCAGAAGCACGCCTTTGCCGGTGCGGTTGAAGCCAGTATTGGGATAGGCGATTTGCCGGATCGGCAGGTCAGTGTAACTCATGCCGCCGTAGATCGCCTCGTCCTCTTCCCAGAAGCGGCGCTTGAACTGCAAGCCGATCTTGACCGATGCCGCATAGGGCACGGCGTCAATGGCCGCCTTCATGCGGTCACTGACATCGATGGCAAGCTGGCTCAGGATCGAGAGCGGAATCGTGCAGACGCACCAATCCGCCGTGAGTTGTTGCGGCGCCGCCGCAGACTTGAGGTCGGTGTAGGTGACGGTGACGCCGCCATTGTCCTGCTGGATCCGGGTCACCTTGGCGTCGTAGCGGATGATGTCGCCGAGCTCCCTGGCAAAAGCCTTGCCGATCATATCCATGCCGCCGACCGGCTGGAACATCGTGGTCTGGAACGTATGCAACGCAAAATTCTGCAGATGCCGCCAGAGCCGGGAGCTGAGGATGTCAGACAGTCCGATCGGCTCGCCGGGAACCGGCGCGGCGCCGAGGCCGCCGCCCGGATGTTTGGCGTAACCGCGAAACTCCCCGGAAATGACATTTGCCTTGTAGCCGTAGTCGCCGTCGAGCGCGCCCCATGATCTCAGCGCCTGCAGCAGGATCTCGCGATCCTCCTTCGAGACCGCCTCGTCAAGCCTGCCCTGCTGCGTCGCCTTGGCGAGCAATTCGGAAATCTGCCCCTGGAAATCGGTCTTGATCACGCCGATGCGCTGCGGAACGCCGCCGAACGCCCGGCTCGAATGCAGCAGCGCGTTGTGATTGAGCTGGACGAAGGGCTCGAGCGCGACGCCCAGGCGCTTGCAGTAATCGAGAACCGCGCGGTGGTGGTACGGAATCCGCCACGGCCCGGGATTGATGTAGAGGCCCGGTTCGAATTCGCAGGTCTGTTTGAAGCCGCCGAGCTCGGTGAAGCAATCGCCGCCCCGCAGCGTCCAGTTGCGGCCGCCCGCGCGGCTGTTGAACTCCAGAACCCGGACATTGTATCCGGCCTTGCGCAATTCCAGCGCCGCCGTCATGCCGGCAAGCCCGGCGCCGAGGATGAGGACCGAAGCCCCCTTCGGATCGCCGTCGAGCCGGATCGGGCCCTTGTATCCGGAGTCGGATGCAAGGCCGAGGCTGGTCATCGCATGATACATCGCCGCGCTGCCTGAAACCGCTCCGATCAGGGACAGCAGATCGCGCCGACTGACGGTTGAATGCCCGCTTTGCATCGCTAGGTTCCGGCACCCGGTTTCGGGCTCCATGCAGAACGGAGCCACAAACAGATTCCATGTCAAGGGTCGAGGTTTTTATCTTGAATGGCTTTGACACAGGGGCTTTTGCGTGCGGGATGGCGGCGCCGCGCCGCCGCAAGTCATTTGGCGGCAACAAAATAGAAATCCTCTCGACCCGGCAAGGAACCGTAGAGAAAGGGTTCCTGGCGCCCGGCGGTCGCCTCCATCACGTCGTCACGGACCAGTCGGAACAGCTTGCTGATCTCGACCCCCGGCGTCGCCAGCCGCTGCACCACCGCCACCGCGAACGGCGAGTTGCCGCCATCGCCGTCCAGCGCGGCCTGGCCTTCCTTGGCCGCAAAGAACACCAGCGTGCCGTCATCGGGCCTGACCGGCGCGAGGCCGCGGGCCTTGCCGAGGCTCTGGCTCAACGAACGGGTCCCGGCTTCGCCGCCCGAACCCGAGGTGGATGCAACGACATCCGGCTTGGATGGCGTCGACGCAGGCGCCTCGAACGGATTGTCGCGGCAGGCATCGAGCAATACCAGCTTCAGCTTGCGGGCGCCTGCGATGGCGGCGGTGACGTCGGTGAGCGCGATCGCCTGCGACGGCGCGTCGCTTTCCGAAGCGATCCTGGCGTCGACCGGGATCAGGTAATCGATGCCATTCAATTCTACTCCATGGCCGGCATAGTAGACCATGGCCCAGTCGGCGTTGCGCGCGTCGTCGGAAAATGCGCGCAGCGCCTGCTGCAGCTTCTCGCGGGTGGCGTCGATGACGATGGTGACATCGGCGAACCCGATGTTCTGCAGCGAACGCCCGACGGCACGCGCGTCCTTCTGCGGATTGTTGAGCTCGTTCGCGCTTCGATAGGCCGAGTTGCCGATCACCAGCGCGATGCGGCGGCCCTGGCTGGCCGAGGTCGCGCGCGCCGCGGCGGGCTCAACCACCGGCGCGGCAACGGTCGGTGTCGGTATCGACGTCGCCGATTCCGCCCGCCTCGGCGCCGGCGCGATCACCGGCAGCGGCGCGCCGGAATCCAGCGCGGCGATGCGCGCGCGTGCCGTCTCCAGCGAGGATTTCGAGTAGTCGAGATTGGCCAGGTAGCTGCGCGATGCCAGCGCCCTGGCAAACTCGGCCCGCGCCGCGCCGGCGTCGCCGATGCGCTCATAGGTCAGGCCACGCCCGGTGAAGGCGGGAATGTAGTCAGGCATGATCGCGAGCGCCCGGTCGTACTCGGCCAGCGACTGGGCATAGTCGCCGCGGTAGCGCAGCGTATCGGCCCGGCGCGCGTAGTTCAGCGGGTCGCGCGGATCCAGTTCGATCGCCTGGTCGACATCGGCAAGCGAGCGGTCGAGGTCGCCTTTCAGGCGCCATGCGTCGCTGCGGTTGGCATAGGCCTTGGAATATTTTGGATCGAGCCGGATCGCCTCGGTGAAATCCCCGATGGCCTGCTCGATGTCCTTGCGCTCAAGGAAAAAATGACCGCGATTGTTGAATGCCGCGGCGACGTTGGGCTCCATTTCCACGTCGCGGTTGAAGTCCGCCAGCGCCCGCGGCGCATCGCCCTTTTCGCTCCAGGCGATGGCCCGGTTGCCGTAATACATGGCGACGCCGGGATCGAGGCCGATCGCCATCGAATCGTCCGATATCGCGCCGTCGAGATCGCCAAGGAATTTTTTCGCATTGGCGCGGATGTCGTAGGCCGCCGCATCGCGCGGCGACAGCCGGATCACCTCGCTGAAGGCGGCAGCGGCCTGGGCGAAATCGGCCTTGCAGGAGTAGAACACCAGGCCGCGCCCGCCATGATTGTTCGGATCGTGGGGCCGCAACCGCACCGCGGCGTCGAAATCGGCGAGCGCCCCGTCGCAGTCCTTCCTGTCGAGCCGGGCCGCGCCGCGGCTTGCGTAGTATTCGGCAAGGTTTCCCCGCCGCCTGTCGATCAGCGCCGTACAGGCCTCGATCAGGCCGGGGCTGCCCTGGGTCAGGCATTGACGCTCGAGCGCCCGTTGCGCGAAGGCTCCCGATGGCCAGCCCAGGAACGCGGCGGCGACCGCTACCAGGACGCACCGGATCAAGCGATTGTCGACGCGCATGGCGGCACCGTCCGGGGACCGCCGATCATAAACGCGGTCAATTATCCCGTCCAGCATGTCCCGGCTGCGAGCAAACGCCGTCGCGTCGGATGCGACGGCGACGTCAAACCCCAGGCGCGCAACCAAGCTCGTCGCAGGCCCGGCGCAGCATTGACGCAGGCAAGACCGCCCGTGCGGCCCGCACCGCGCCAAGACGGAGAGTGCCGGCAGGCGCCAAGTCATCTTGACCGGGCGTCCCTTTATGCAAAAGGCCCCGCGAGGGGCCTTTTGACATTCTATACCGCGTCTTTTGCCGCCTTGACCGGCCGCGCCCTGACGATCTTCCGGGCCGGCTTGGCCTTGAACGTCATCGGCTCTCCATTGAATGGATTGGTGCCCTGCCGCGCCTTGGTGGCGGGCTTCTTGATCACGACGAACTTGGCAAATCCCGGAACCAGGAAGACGCCGGATTTCTTCAGCTCTTTATAGCCGACGGTTGCAAGCGTCTCCAGCACGCCCTTGACGTCCTTCTTCGCTACTTCGGTCTCGCCGGCGATCTTTTCGATCAGCTGCGACTTTGTCATCTGCACTGCCATTTTGGCTCCTTCTAAAGTTGATTCGCGTCACGGACAGTATTTCGAATTCCAGCCTGGAAAACCGCGCATGCGGCGATCTGCACAGCTTTGTTGCTGCGCCCGGCCGTCCACCCCGTCCGGGCCGGTCGGTGCCGCAACCCGGCCTTGCCTCATTTTATACAGGTTTTGAGGCATTTCCGGCCAATTGAAGGCTGGACGGGTTGGTCCGGTCAGGCCTGGGCGGGCAATAGCCTCACCGCGTCAAAGCCGCCACGGAACATAAGCCACGCTGAGCTGTTGGCTCCGCGACACACTCATCAACCCATCAGGAATAACGGTCATGAAAAAATTCGTAACGGTCGGCGCTGCCTGTCTGGCAGTGGTGCTGGCGGCGGCGTCCCCGGCGCTTGCACGAGGCTCACATGGCGGCGGCGGCCATGCTGGCGGCGCGCACTTCGCGGGCGGCGGAGCTCGCGGCGGCGGCTTCCACGGCGGTGGCCATGGTTTTGGCCCCGGCATTGCCGCCGGAGTCATCGCCGGCGCAGCGCTCGGCGGTGCTTACGGTTATGGCTACGGTCCCGGCTATTACGGCGATTCCTACGCCTATGACGACGGCAGCTACGGTTACGGCAATGGCGGTTATGCCCCGGCGCCCTACGCCGCCATCAACGGCTTTGTCTGCCAGCCCGGCACCTGGTTCCGCGGCGAGGACGGCCGCCGGCACCTCTGCCAGTAATCCATTGCAACCTTGCACGGCAAAGGCGGCCGAATCGATCGGCCGCCTGATTTTTTCCTGATGATGGATCACCGCCCGGGCCGGGTCGATCCCTGCCGGGCCGCCGGCTTGCGCTCGACCGGATGAATGTCGATGCCGCGCAGCCGGCCCATCCGCAGCACATCCATTTCCAGCTTGCGATCGATCCGGTCGCGATCGAGCACCCGGATCAGGTCGTCGACGCCGTTGATATCGACGCCATCGAGGCGGATGACGACGTCGCCCGGCAACAGCCCGGCCTGCGCCGCCGGCCCGTCCGGCTCGATCTGGGCCAGCAGCGCGCCCATCTTGTGCTCGAACTCCCGCCAGCACTGCATGGCGCCTGGGAATCGGCGCGCTCTGCCCCGACACGCCGATATAGGCGCGCCGCACATAGCCATGGCGAATGATCTCCGACAGCACGAACTGCGCGGTGTTGCTGGCGACCGCAAAGCAGATGCCCTGCGCGCCGCTGATGATCGCGGTGTTGATGCCGATCACTTCGGCCGCGGACGATACCAGCGGTCCTCCGGAGTTGCCGGGATTGAGCGCGGCGTCGGTCTGGATCACGTCTTCGATGGTGCGGCCGTTGGCCGAACGGATCGAACGGCCGAGCGCGGAGACCACCCCGGCGGTGACGGTCAATTCAAAGCCCAGGGGATTGCCGATCGCGATCACCAGCTGGCCGCGGCGCAGGTTCTTCGAGTTGCCGAGCGCCGCATAGTGCAGGTCCCGCGCGCCATCGGCGCGCAGCAGCGCAAGGTCGGTATCCGGATCGACGCCGAGCACGCGCGCCTCGGTGACGATGCCCTCATGGTCGCGCAGCCTGATCTGCTTGGAGGCGCCCACCACATGGCTGTTGGTCAGCACCAGGCCGTCTGGCGAAATCACGATGCCGGAGCCGAGGCCGCCGCGCTCGCGCGAGTCCGGGGCTTTCGAGCCGGTTTCCACCCGCACCACGGCGGGGCCGATCCGCTCGGCAATATCGATCACCGCATTGGAATAGGCGTCGAGCAGCGCGGCATCGCCGGCCGCAGCGGGTCGTTCGAAGCGGGTCGGCGGCGGCGTGGCGTCACCGCTGTCTCGGGTAAAATCCAGCATGGCCAAATCCTCTGGACGATCAGATGGTGGCCGGAATTTGCGGTCGCAAGAGCAGCGTGAGCGCGCGAGACCACGCGCCCTTCCATGGTCAGATCCGCGAAATGCGCATCACTGGACTGGCGGAGCCGGCCGCCGCGTGTGACTAGGCGGCCTGCTTCTCCAGATCGGAACGCCACTCGCCCTTGCTGGCCAGCGAATTCATCCGCGCCCGGTGGCTGAAGGCCTGCTGTCCGGCGGCGACGTTTTCCGGTTTGCCCGACCAGGCCTGTTGCGGCGCCGCCTGCAGCGCACGGCCGTAGGAGAAGGTCAGCGGCCACGGCAGGCCGCCGATCCGGTTCATGGCGTCGAGATGCGCGGTGGCTTCCTCGTCGGACTGGCCGCCCGACAGGAACGCGATGCCCGGGACCGCCGCCGGCACGCAGCTCTTCAGCAGCCGGATGGTCTTTTCGGCGACCTCCTCGACCGGGGCCTGCTTCGGGCATTTCTTGCCTGAAATCGCCATGTTCGGCTTCAGGATCATGCCTTCCAGCGCGACGCGCTGGATCCGCAGTTCCTGGAACGTCTTGTTGAGCACCCGCATGGTGACGTCGTAGCAGCGGTCGATGTCGTGATCGCCGTCCATCAGCACTTCGGGTTCGACGATCGGAACGATCTGTGCCTCCTGGCACAGCGCCGCATAGCGCGCCAGCGCATGGGCGTTGACATGGATCGCGGTCATGCTCGGAATGTCCTTGCCGATATCGATCACCGCGCGCCATTTCGCGAACCGCGCGCCCTGCTTGTAGTAATTGGCAAGGCGGGCGCCGAGCTGGTCGAGGCCGGCGGTGATGAGCTCACCCGGGCAGTTCGGCAGCGGCTGCGTCCCCTCATCGACCTTGATGCCGGGAATGGCGCCGGCCTGTTCGATCAGCTTGACCAGCGGCGTGCCATCGGCAGCCTTTTGCCAGATGGTTTCGTCGTAGAGGATGACCCCGGAGATGCAATTCGACATCGCCTCCTTGCTGCGAAACAGCATCTCGCGATAGTCGCGACGGGTTTCCTCGGTGGATTCGACCTTGATGGCGTCGAACCGCTTCTTGATGGTGCCGGTGGATTCGTCGGCGGCAAGAAGCCCCTTGCCCGGCGCCACCATGGCCCGGGCCACCTTGTTGAGGTCTGAAAAATTCATCAAAGTCTCCCTGGGCTGTTGCTTCAGGCGCGAAGCGGGGCGCCCGTTGCCGTGCAACATAGGAAACACCGGCCGTCCGCTCAAGCGCGAGCGGACCGAGCCTTGGATTCCGGATATTCGGCACCGATCCCGGACCGGCTAACCGGTTTCAAGGCCTGCCGGTTCCCTATCCGCATCCCGGCAGGTCGAACAGGGCCTTCAGGCCGCAGGGCGAGGTCAGCATCTTGTTGCCGCTGTGGCCGACGCCCGGAACGTCCCACAGGCTGTGGTTCGGCGTTCCGCCGTCGCGGCCCTGCATGGTGGCCACGTAAAAATGACCGCGGGCGTAGCGGTAGGGCCCTTGCGCCTCGGCCATGCAGCTCTTGTCCAGCGCCGGATGATCCGGATTGGTGTCCAGCGTGCCCAGCAGATAGATCACCCGGCGCGCGACATAGGTCTTCTCCAGGGCGGCGACGCTCGGATCGGCCAGATAGGGCGGGCGGGCCTCCATGCCGTATTTCCAGTGGTTGTATCCGCTGCACGATGCGGCAATCGCCGGCTCCGGCCGCTCGGCGCTGAAATACGCATAGGATGACGGATTGGCGACCACGTAGCGCACGCCGACGCCCTGCTGCGTCAGCGCCAGTTCGCCCTTGCCGGCGATGGCATAGCGCTGCACGACCTGGCCTCCGCCGGAATGGCCGGCGACCACCACCTGCGTGAGGTTCGGAAACAGCCGCCGGTCGGCCAGCCGGGCGAGGATGGCGTCCAGCGCGTCGAACGAGCTGGCCGGCGCCGGCGCGGTGGCCGGATCGCCGCCTTCCCATCCCTCGAGCGTCCAGCGCAGCGTGTCGGCCGGCAGATGGAAGGCGTCGACATCGACATCGGCGAGAAATTGCGGAACGATCATCAGGGTCGCAGCGCCGACCTGCCCCGCCGCGGCCTGCGCGGTCTTGGCCGACCGGAAATAGTCGTTGGCGTTGCGCAGCCGGCCGTGCAGCACCAGAACCGCGCGCGTGATGTCCGGCAGCGGGTTTGACCAATTGGCGGTGGCATAGAGCGGCAGATTACCCTGGGTGCCGACCGCGATGCGCAGATTGGCCACTTCCTTGACCGGGCGGTGGTTGGGTGCGGCTTCCTCCTGCGCCCAGGCGCCCGGACCAGCCAGGGCCAGCACCAGCAACAGGTATTTGGCAAGTGGAAGCAGCGACCTCATGGTCATCTCCGGAGCGGTTGCGATGCGGAAGCAGTGCGCGGTGACCGTTCCCGATGGGCGGCCGCTGCCGTCTTATCGCAAACCGCGGCGGTTTTGAAAGCCTGAGCGCGCCAGGCAGGGCTGCCGCCTATCTGCCGTGAAGCGGGCGGCGGCGCGCGTCAGCGTTCGACGAACGCCTTCTCGACCACGAACTGGCCGGGCTCGCCGTGATTGCCTTCGACGAAATCCTTGCCGAGCAGCAATTCCCGCGTGTCGTGCACCAGCGCCGGACTGCCGCAGATCATCACGCGATCCCGTTCAGCCTCGAGCGGGGCCAGGCCGGCATCGCTGAACAGCTTGCCGGAATGGATCAGGTCGGTGATCCGGCCGCGATTGCGGAACGGGTCGCGGGTCACGGTCGGATAGTAGATCAGCTGGTTGCGCACCCGTTCGCCGATCAGTTCGTCCCGCGGCAGCTGCGTGGTGATCATCTCGCCATAGGCCAGTTCGGCGACGCGGCGGCAGCCATGCAGCAGCACCACCTTGTCGAAGCGTTCGTAGGTCTCCGGATCCTTGATCACGCTCAGGAACGGCGCCAGCCCGGTGCCGGTACCGATCAGATAGAGATTGCGGCCGTCCCTGAGATTGTCGATCACCAGCGTGCCGGTCGCCTTGCGGCTGACCATGACCTCATCGCCCTGCTTCAGGTGCTGCAGCCGCGAGGTCAGGGGGCCGTCCGGTACCTTGATCGAGAAGAATTCGAGCCGGTCCTCGTAATTGGCGCTGGCGACGCTGTAGGCGCGCAGCAGCGGCTTCTCGCCGACCCTGAGCCCGATCATGGTGAACTCGCCGTTGCGAAACCGGAACGAGGAATCCCGCGTGGTGGTGAAGCTGAACAGCGTGTCGGTCCAGTGATGGACGGTGAGGACGCTTTCCAGATTGAAGTTGCTCATCGCGCGCCGGTCCCGCAGCGGGGGCCGGCCGAAACCGCCGGTTGCCCCGTCAAATTCATTCGTACACGTTCATTCGTGTACAAATGAATAATCCCGCTTGATCCCGCCGTCAAGCCGGGCTCAGATCGCCGGGCCCGCGAGCCGAAGGCATTGAGCGAAAAGGACTAATCCATGGCCCACGACGAACCCCAGGCCGCCTTGCCGACCCGGCTGGTGATCCGCAATATCGGCCTGCTCTTGAGCGGCAGGCTGGAGCAGCCGATCCTCGACGCCGACACCGTCCTCGCCGAAAACGGCCGCATCACCGCGATCGGCCGCGCCGCCGATATCGACACCGCCGGCGCCACCACCATCATCGACGCCCACGGCACCGCGGTCACGCCCGGCCTGATCGACAGCCACGTCCACCCCGTCGCCGGTGACTGGACGCCGCGGCAGAACCAGACCGGCTGGATCGACAGTTTTCTCAACGGCGGCGTCACCACCATGATTTCCGCCGGCGAGGTCCACATGCCGGGCCGGCCGCGCGACATCGTCGGCGTCAAGGCGATGGCGATCTTCGCGCAGCGCGCCTTCGACAATTTCCGTCCCGGCGGGGTCAAGGTCCATGCCGGCGCACCGGTGATCGAGCCCGGCATGGTCGAGGAGGATTTCAAGGAATTGGCCGCCGCGGGCGTAAAATTGCTGGGCGAGGTCGGGCTCGGCGGCGTCAAGGATGGGCCGACCGCGCGCAAGATGGTGGCGTGGGCGCGAAAATACGGCATCCAGAGCACCATCCACACCGGCGGTCCGTCGATTCCCGGCTCCGGCCTGATCGACAAGGACGTGGTGCTGGAAGCCGACACCGACGTGATCGGCCACGTCAATGGCGGCCATACCGCGCTGCCCGACAGCCAGATCCGCTGCATCTGCGAGGGCTGCAAGCGCGGGCTCGAACTGGTGCACAATGGCAACGAGCGCGCCGCGCTCTACACCTTGCGGATGGCGCGCGAGATGGGCGATCTCGGTCGCGTCATCCTCGGCACCGACGCGCCGGCCGGCTCCGGCGTGCAGCCGCTCGGCATCCTGCGCATGGTGTCGCTGCTGTCGTCGCTCGGCGACGTGCCGGCGGAAATCGCGTTCTGCTTCGCCACCGGCAACACCGCGCGGATGCGGGCGCTGGACTGCGGCATCATCGAGGTCGGCCGCGCGGCCGATTTCGTGATCATGGATCGGGCGCAGCATTCCGCCGGCCGCGACATTCTCCACAGCGTGCAGCTCGGCGATCTGCCCGGCATCGGCATGACCATCATCGACGGCATCGTGCGCACCCAGCGCAGCCGCAACACCCCACCCGCCACCCGGGTGCCGGAGATCGTCGGGCATTAGGCAAAACCGTCATCCGCCGGCTTGACCGGGGGATCCGGCATGCCGCGGCCTTCGATCGAATCGCCGACGCCAGCGATTGCCGGGTCGCCCGCTCAAAGCCGGGCGATGACGGCCGGGGTGTGGCGCGTCTTCACACGACAGATTCACTTGTCAAACAGCCCTGAACTCATTTCAGGCCGTCATTGCGAGGAGCCAACGGCCGCGCGAATGCGCGCCCGTTGCGACAAAGCCATCCCTGCCGGAGGTTGGATTGCTTCGTGGCTGACGCTCCCCGCAAGCTCGAACGTCCCTGAAGCGACGCTCTTCCGAGTGGGAAAAACGGAACATAACATGAACAATTTCTGGAAAAAAGTCAAGCCTTATTCCAGGAAACGACGGAGACGTCTTCGGCTGCCCGCTGCTTGATGGCCTGCAGCTTCGCCCCCCGCCCGCCCTCCGCGCCAAAATATCGAAAACAACCCCATGCAAAGTAGCCGATTACCGCCGGGACGGGGGCCTTGAGCGGTCATGCGACGCCCTTTCGCTGCGTCGGCGAAATCGGCGGCACGGCAGTCGCCACGCAATTTGCAATCCGCCCGTCGCGGTGAACTGACGCCGAATGGGAATGGTTTCGGCCGGTTTGCGGTCCTGTGCCACGGCGTGGCCGAGGACGGCCTTGCGGGGCGCGCAACCTTGTTCGGTTGACGCACGAAAACGATTTGACGATGTTGCCGAGGCAGTTCGATGGCACCTGGAGCACAGCATGAAGGGATGGCGGGCACGCCTGGGATTTCTGGTTCCGCCGGGCAATCCGACGGTCGAACCGGAAATGATGGAGCTGGCGCCGCCCGGCGTGACGCTGCATTTCACCCGGATGAGCGCGGACGGTCCGGCCGGGACGCACAGCGGCCAGCAAGAGCGCAATCTCAGCCAGGTTGCGAGCATTCCGGCCTGCGTCCGGTTGCTCGCCATGGTGTCGCCGCGCGTCATCGTGATGGCGCACACCGCGACCAGCTATACGCTGGGACAGGCGCGGGAAGCCGAACTCGTGGCGCAGATGGAAGCCGCCGGCGGCGCCCACTTCATCACCGCCTTTGGCAGCGTGCTCGCGGCCTTCGCGCATCTCGGGGTTCGCCGGATCGCCTATGCCACGCCCTATTCCGCGGAGATGACCTCGCTCGGTAGGCAGCACCTCGAAAGATGCAACATCGAGGTTGTCAGTTCGGGCCACCTGGCTGACGTCCGGAACATCTACGAGGAGAATAGCGAGCGGGCCTATGCAATCGCCCGGCAGGTCGATCATCCCGACGCCGATGCGGTCTTTCTGAGCGGCGTCGGAATGCCGACGCTTGACGCCCTGCAACCGCTGGAAGACGACCTCGGCAAGCCGGTCGTCTCAGCCGCTTCGGCCATGATGTGGAACGCGCTGCGGACCGCAGGCGTGCGCTTCAGCATCAAGGGGTATGGCAGGTTGCTCGGGGACGTCCGGTAGTCCCTGCCGGCGGTTCGCCGGGAATCGGGAAAGCCCTGGTGAACCGGCGCGGCGACTCGATCTCCTCGCTGTGGATTTCGGCAATCAGGTCGTGCCCGCCGGCGACCGTGCTTGGTGCTCCGGTGGCCTGTTGAAGCCCGCAGAAGGAAACGCCATGAAGAAGATTACCGTGGTGACCGGAAATTCGAACAAGGCGGAAGAGATTTCGGCATTGATCGGCGCCCCCGTCGAATGGGCGTGTCTCGACATCAAGGAAATCCAGTCCCTCAGCGTCGCCGAGGTCGCCCGCGAGAAGGCTTTCGCCGCGTATCGGGCGCTTGGCGTTCCCGTCGTGGTCGATGACACGGGAATGAATATCGCCGCCCTGGGAGGCCTGCCGGGCGCGCTGGTGGTCTGGTTCCTGGACACCATCGGGCCGCAGGGCGTCTTGCGCCTGCTGCGCGACAGTGAAGACCGGCGCGCGTCGGTATCGACCTGCATCGCCTATTGCGAAGGTCCCGACGTAGAGCTGTTCGAAGGGATCATACATGGGACGGTGAGCCGGGAGATCCGGGGCAGCAATGGATTCGGCTACGACCCGATCTTCATTCCGGACGGCCAGTCCAGGACCTTCGCGGAAATGACCTCCGAACAGAAAAATGCCCTGTCGATGCGAAGCATCGCCCTGGCTAAACTGCGGGATTTTCTCCGGCAACGGAGCGATTAGGTTCTGCGGGCACCGGCCCGACAGCCCTGCGTGGCGGACTTTGCCCGGGATGCCAGTCCAGCCCGGGCGCGTTGGCGACCTGTGCGAACATCCAGCTCTCGACCGCCTGGATCAGCTCCTGCGCGTCGCTCTTGTCGATGAAGGCATGTTTGAACCCGGCCTTGATCAGCCTGAGAACCTCCCACCGCGTAAAGCCTCCGGATAGCCGCGCCGCCCAGAGAAACTCGTCGGTCAGGGAGCGCCCATAGGCGCCGTGCAGCGAGCGGTTGTCGGTGTTGACGCAGACCTCAAGCCCGCTCTCCATGAAATGACGCAATGGATAATGCTCGATCCGGTGCGGATCGTACTTGTATTTCTCCGAGAGCTTGTCCTCCCGGTTGATCTGGACAAAGTCGGCCGTAAAGCAGTTGCTGATCGGGCACAATTCCATGCAGATGCCTTCATTGATGCAGAATTGCAGCAGCTGCCGACGTTCGCGCAGCCGCAGTCCGTGTCCGATGCGGCGGGCGTGGTATTCATAGACGGCCCGCCAGATGCTCTCGGCGCTTTCGGCCTCGCCGGCGTGGATCGTAATCGGTGAGGAGAGCTCGATCAGGCGGCTGATCTGGCGCCTGAGGCCGTCCGAATTCTTCGACTCGTCGCCCGACAGGTCGAAACCGACAACCCGCGTACGCTGCCACCATGACGGCACCTCGGTCTTGTCCTGCAAGGGCCTCGGCGCGGAATGCCGGGTCAGGTAGCCGGCCAGCAGGGATACCACCCGCTCGATCTCGTGGTCCGACTTGTGACGCTTGGCCGCAAGCAGGATGTTGGTGCGAACGAAGGACCGGCGCTTGAATTTCCGCTCGAAGGCCTCGGCCAGGTCGAAGCTGGCGCACAGCAGGTCGGTTGCCATCTCGGCGCTCAGGCCGGCGCGCGTATAGCCGGGCGTCTCGCAGCGCAGCTCGGTATAGACCACGTTGTCGTCGACATTCTGGCGCACCAGATCGTGCGCCGCCAGAATGATGTTCTCCGGGTACTGCAGATGTTCCGCGCCCAGAAGGCCGCAACCCCAGAGGTAGCGGAGCAAGCGGTGATCCTCGCGGGACGGGTAGAGCGGCAGGACCACGAGGTCGCTCAGGGTCGGCACGAACGTACAGGCGTCGTCGCTGAAAAGACCGCGCATCCCCGAGCCCTGCGGAGAATCGGCTGACGCCTCCTGCAGGAAATCGTCGATCACCTCCCGGGTGGCGTTGACCCGGACGCCGATGTTGCGATGCCACTTGTTCCAGAATTCCGCACACATCCCCGGATCGGCATCGGATTTCTGGATCCGCACGAAAATTGACCTGTCGTCCGCAGGGAGCGGGCCGATCGATTCCCGCAATGTCCGCGCCGCCGCCCCGCCCAGGCGTGCGGCCGGGATGACGAAATCACGGATCCACGTCGGCCAGGACGCGCGCCCCTCGCGCTGAGCCTCGGCATCGGCGGTGTCTGCGCTCGCTTCGCACCAGCGCGCCAGCTCGGTGAAGTAATCCCACGATCGCAATACGCCGTCGATCCCCGCGCGCCTGCCGTCGCGCAGCCTTGCGCTGACCGCGACCAGCAGTGCGACGATCATGTGGCCCTTGATCGGCGGCCGCCGCTTGTCCATCAGGGTCCTGACAACGGCATCGTAGGGATCATCGGGAATCCGGTCAGCGGGCTCGCGCTCAAGCGTGCGCTCCATGGCACGGAAATAGTCGACCGCGGGGGGACGAATGCAGCCGTCCCGCTGTCGCGCCGCCGCGGCGCCCAGCACGATCTTGCAGATGTCGTCGAGCACGACCCGGATCGGCGCAGACAACAGTTCGCGATCCCCGGCTGCGCCGGTCCAGTTGTCGAACAGATGCCCGCAGGTGTTGAAGGCCAGCGCCTCGATCGTCGGCAAGCCGATCGACGTTCCAAAATGACAGTGCAGATCCGCCTTGGGCAGACGATGGATCCAGTCCCTGTCCTGGCCATCCCAGACCGGCCTGTCGCGACGGTCTCCCGGCGTGATGGATCCGCCGCCGCTCCGTTCTCCGGCCGCGCGCGGCTCGGTGCGTTCCCGCGGCCAGCCTCCGACCACGAGCTGCTTGAAGTTCTCGTTTCGCAGATGCGCGGTACGATCCGGGCGCAAGGAGTACAGCGTGCGGAAGTTCGAATGCTGGCCGGATCGCTCGCGCCGCATCACGGTGCCGCTCTCACCGACAGCCTGAACGTCCTCGACCGCCCGCTTCAGCCGTGACGGAATCTGGTAAAGCCGCTCCTTGTTGACGAACGAGTGTGCGCCGAGGTTCAAGCACTGTTGCACATGTCCGATGTTGTCCATGTGGGAGAGCACGATCAGCGCCGGCACCGTCGATTGGCCGTCGCGCGACGCGGTCCGCTCCAGGTACGAGGCCAGTTTTTGCACGACCTGCGGACCGGCGAACCGGCTGCGATAGTCGATTTCGCAAAAAATGACCTCGTAGTCGCGGAGCGATCTTTGCTGAGGAAGGCTCGAAAACGTCCATTGCGGGCCGACGCCGCCATCGCCGTCGAGGCGCCAGTTGTCGACGCGCTGGGTTCGTTGCGGAAGCATGTGCTCGAAGAACCGGTCGATTTCGACGATGCTGTCGCCGATGGCCGAATGCTCCTCCCTGTTTGGCAGCACGCCGTCGGGGCTGTGGATCGCGTACAGCTCCAATCGTCGCTCGCCGAACAGCGGCGAAAAAATCTCGGATATGCGCGCGCGAAGGCGCGGCGTTTCGCGGTCATCGTCCGCGTTGGGCGGGTCTAGGTTTTCGTCGATGAACAAGGCCCTGAACGGAGCGTCCGGCTCAGGCGCGCGATTTCCGTCGCCTTGTTGACGCGGCCGGCGCCACTCCCGCGCCCATGGAAATACGCCATCCCCGAGCCAGCGGGCGCAATCGCGAAAGAAGTCATAGGCCTGCAAATGGCCGACCAGCGCAAAATGCTCGCGGTCGCCGCGCTGAACCGCATCCTTGAGCGCCCGGCGCAATCCGTAGGAGCCGTCGGTATAGGGCGCGAGAACATCCTTGTTGGCGAGATCGAGCGCGATCCCGCGCTGGATCTCCGCGACCGGGCGCTTGCCGAACTGATCGAGGCGGGCGAGAACTTGCAGAAATCGGCCGTGGCAGTCGCCGCTCCCCGAACCGAAATGAAGCGCAAACAGCGACTTGCCCAGCACCGCGGCGGTTCGGCGACAAAGCGTCGCCACGTCGCCGCGCAGTTCGTCGCGACGGCTGTTCCAGTCGCCGGCGCGCCGATGTCCCAACGCCGTGTCCAGGACCCGGTGAACGCGGGCGGTGATCAATGCCCGCTCGTCGGCGCGGTGGACGTCAATGCCCCCGATGACGATGGCGAGGCGGTAATTTTCCGCCAGGCGGATGAAGAACTCGTTTTCCTTGATGTGAACGGAATCGGGCCATTCCGGCCGATCCCAGCTCTCGAGCGAGGGTTGAGACATGCAGACGGCGAGCATGAGCGGGCCTTGCCTGGCCCACGCATCGATCTTGCCGGCCAGCTGGCTGGCGGCAGCGGCGGTAGCCTGGCGCGGAAAACCGAACAGGGTTTCCAGCAGCCCGCCGGCCAGATCGTTTGCTTCAAGCAGCACCAGGGTCGGACGACAGTCGGGCGGCAGCCGATGCACCATATCCGCGCAAGCGGCGCGGACAAGACTCAACGGATTGGCAGGGTCGATGGGCGTATCGCCGCGCTGCGCCGCAAGCTCGGTCAGCCGCACGACGCGCTGATCATCTTCCATGCGCCCCTCCTCGAAATCCAGGCGCAAGCCTCGCTTGCGGGTGCGCGCCGTGCCTGCCGTTCAGGATCCGCCGCGCGCTTCCCGAGCCTTGCAGGATTCACAATTCATCGCCCGCAGGCCAGATGAGCGCTTGAAGAGGAGCGCGGCAATTCGCCGGCGCAGCTCTGCAAGCGACCCTGTCGCAACCGGGTCCATCACCGCGGTTCAACGCATTCACGATTCCAGTTCGCGGCCGTGTCCTGATCTGCGGCGGCAAAAAACTTGCTCACGCCCCGACGGATCACCGCTGGCCTGCCAATATCAGACCTGCATCGGTAACGCGACCGTCTACCTTGAAAGTATTCACCACCCTTGCGTGTAGCGCAAGCGTTTTATAGGGGTTTGCCGTTCACGCCTGCCATTGGCTTCACCTCAATTTCCCCAGCAGCGCCAGCAGCGTCTCGCGCTCTCCGGCATCCAGCGGCGCCAGCGTCTGCCGGGTGATCTCCAGCGCACGGGGAGCGGCCTTTTCGGCGGTCTGCTGGCCGGCGCGGGTCAGGCTGACCAGCAGGCGGCGGCCGTCTTCGGGATCGGCGCAGGTCTCGGTCAGGCCGCGGGCGGTGAGGCGGTCGATCACGCCCTTGATGGTGGCGACATCCATCGCGGTCAGCCGCCCGAGCTGGTTCTGCGAGCACGGTCCGGTCTCGGTCAGTTTCGACAGCGCCGCCCATTGCGTCGGCGTCAGGTTGATCCCGATCTCGCGGGCGAAGATGGCGGCGTGGCGCTGCCAGACCTGGCGCAGGATGAAGCCGATCTGCTCGTCCAGAACATAGGCCGGCCGCGCCGGCCTGGCGTTGCGTTTTGCCGAAACACTCCTGGCCATATCCGTCCCCGCCCCCGTTGATCGCTCAGCCCGTCGTCACAGCGCCAGATGCGCGTCGCGAATGTCCGGACGCGCGTCGAGCTCGCGCATGCTGCCGGCAAAGCAGATCCGGCCGCGCTCGATGATATAGGCGCGGTCCGAGATCAATCTGGCAAAATGCAGATTTTGCTCCGACACCAGCAGGCTGACGCCGGCCTGCTTCATCGCCAGGATCGCCTCCACCATCTGCTCCACGATCTTCGGCGACAGTCCTTCCGACGGCTCGTCGAGCAGCACCAGCGACGGGTTTCCCATCAAGGTGCGGGCGATGGTCAGCATCTGCTGCTCGCCGCCGCTCATGCGGCCGCCGGCGCGGTGGCGCATCTCGGCCAGATTGGGAAACAGCGCGAACAGCTTTTCCCTGCGTCCAGTGCGGCGCGTTGGGCCGCGCCGGCTGGCGGCCGACCTCGAGGTTTTCCTCGACCGTGAGATCGGTGAAGATGCGCCGCTCTTCCGGCACGTAACCGAGCCCGCCGCGCACGATGGCGTAGGTCGGCTGCTCCGAGACGTCCCTGCCCTCGAACACGATGCGTCCGGTGCGCTGCGCCACCAGGCCGACGATGGAGCGGAAGGTGGTGGATTTGCCGGCGCCGTTGCGGCCGAGCAGCGCCACCACCTCGCCCTCGCCGACCTGAAGCGCGATATCGAACAGGATATGCGCCGGGCCGTAATGACTGTTGAGGTTTTCGACGCTGAGCTTCATGCGCCCGCTCCGTCGCGGTGGCGGGCGTCGTAGAGCAGGCCCTCGCCGAGATAGATGGCGCGGACCTGCGGGTCGCGCCGCACCTGTTCCGGCGAGCCTTGCGCGATCAGGCTGCCGCGGTTGAGCACCAGGATGCGGTCGGCATGCTCGAACACCACGTCCATGTCGTGCTCGGTGAACAGCACGCCGATCGCCTGCTCGCGGGCGATCCGCGCGGTGAGCCGCATCAGCTCGATGCGCTCGCGCGGCGCCATGCCGGCGGTCGGCTCGTCCATCAGCAGGAGTTTCGGCTGGTTGGCGAGCGCAATGGCCAACTCCAGCCGCTTGAGGTCGCCATAGGCGAGTTCGCCGCAGGGCCGCTCGGCATAGCCGCCCATGCCGACCAGTTCGAGCAGGCGGCCGGCCTCGGCCGGCGCGAACCTCGGCATCGAGGCAAAGGGATTGAACAGTTGCCCTTGATACGACGCCAGCGCGACCTGGACATTCTCGCGCACCGTCATGGTGGCAAATGTCGCGGTGATCTGGAAGGTGCGACCCACCCCGAGCCGCCAGATCGCGCGCGGCTTGCTGCCCGACGTGTCCTGGCCGCGCAGATGGATCCGGCCGCTGTCGGGGACGTTCTGTCCGTTGAGCATGTCGAAGCAGGTGCTCTTGCCGGCGCCGTTGGGGCCGATCAGCGCCAGGATTTCACCGGCCTGCAGCGCGAAGCTGACGCCGCGCACCGCATGGACGCCGCCATAGGATTTGCTCAGGTCCTCGACCGACAGCAGCGCGGGCGGGTTGCTCATTCGGCGCTCTCCATCCCCGGCGCGAGCGGTTTTGGCAGTGCGGACCGGCGGCGATGGCGCAGCGTCTCCAGGATGCCGACGATGCCCTTGGGAAACGCCACCACGATCAGCACGATGACGCCGCCCAGCACCAGCTTGGACCAGTCGGTCTGGCTCACCAGCCAGATGCTGAGCGCCTTGTAGACGATGGCGCCGACCACCGCCCCGGACACCGTCTCGACGCCGCCGAGCAGCACCATGACCAGCGCGTCGACCGACAGCGAGATGCCGAGGCTGTCGGGAAACACGCTGCCCTTGAGGTAGGCGAACAGCGCGCCGGCGACGCCCGCCACGGTGCCGGCGATCACGAAGGCGGTCCATTGCACGCGCTTTCCGTCAATCCCGATCGCCTCGCCGCGCAGCGGCGAATCGCGGGTCGCCCGCAGGGCATAGCCGAACGGCGAGAACACGATGATGCGCAGGCAAGCCACCGCAAGGGCGGCGATACCGAGCGACAGCCAGTAGAAATGCGCCGCACCCGCCGCCCATGGCTCCGGCCAGACCCCGAGGATGCCGTTGTCGCCGCCGGTCACCGCGACCCACTGGAACGCGATCGACCAGACGATCTGCGCGAATGCCAGCGTCAGCATCGCGAAATAAACCCCGGACAGCTGCACCGCGAAGAACCCGAACAGCGCGGCGCCGAGAAGGCCGAGCAGCGGGCCGAGCAGCAGGCAGCCGATCATCGGCAGCCCGGCGAGCTTGGCGAGCAGCGCCACGCCATAGGCGCCGAGCCCGAAATAGGCGGCATGGCCGAACGAGGCGAGGCCGCCGACCGACATCAGGAAATGCAGGCTGGCGGCGAAGATCACGAAGATCGCGATTTCCGAACCGACGGTCAGGGCGTAGTTGCCGCCGATCAGCGGCAGCGCCGCGGCCAGCGCCAGCGCCGCGAGCGCCGCCAGCCGTTCGTTCGAGGTCAGCGGCCGCCACGGGGTGACCGTCAGCCCGGGGGTGCGGCGCGCACCGGCCTGCGGCTTTCCGAACAGGCCCCAGGGCCGCACGATCAGCACCAGCGCCATCACCGCGAACACCAGGATGATGGATATTTTCGGAAACACCAGGATTCCGAACGCGTTCAGCTCCGACACCAGCACGGCGGCGACGAACGCCCCGATGATGCTGCCGAGCCCGCCGATCACCACCACCACGAACACGTCGACGATGATGCGCAGGTCCATCGCATGGTTGACCGCGTCGCGCGGAATCTGCAGCGCGCCGCCGAGCGCGGCGAGAAAGACGCCGACCGCGAACACGCTGGTGAACAGCCATTTCTGATTGACGCCGAGCGCTGCCACCATGTCGCGGTCCTGGGTCGCGGCACGCACCAGAACGCCCCAGCGGGTGCGCTGGAACAACAGCCAGAGCGCGCCGAGCACGACAGGGCCGAGCGCGATCAGGAACAGCTCATAGGTCGGAATGTTCTGGCCGAAAAAATCCACCGCGCCGCGAAATCCCGGCGCACGGCGGCCGAGCAGGTCGTTCGGTCCCCAGATCAGCACCACGAGGTCCTCGACCATCAAGGTGAGGCCGAAGGTCGCCAGCAGCTGAAACAATTCGGGGGCATGATAGATCCGCCGCAGCAGCACCATCTCGACCAGTACGCCCACCGCCGCCACCACCAGCGCCGCGGCGACGATGCCGCCCCAGAAACCGAGCGCGCCGGAAAACCGCTCGGTCAGCGTGAACGCCATGTAGGCGCCGAGCATGTAGAACGCGCCGTGAGCGAAATTGACGATCCGGGTCACCCCGAAGATGATCGACAGCCCGGACGCCACCAGAAACAGCGACGCCGCGCTGGCAAGTCCGGTCAGGAACTGGACGAAATAAAAGGCCATTCAGGGTCCGGGCGAGGGAAGCACGCGTCGAGATGGATCGGAGCGGGCGCACGACTTACGCCGCATCTCTTTTTCTTACCCTCCCCTGCAGCGGGAGGGTCGGCTCGCATCGCGCGAAGCGAGATGCGAGACGGGGTGGCGGCGCGGATGAACAAATCACCCCACCCCGCTTGCACCGGACGATGCCACGCATCGCCGAGCGCGGGCGACCCTCCCCCTCCAGGGGAGGGTCAGGCGAAGCCTCACTCCTTGGGCCGCAGTTTCTCGACTTCGGCGTCGCTCGGCAGATAGTCCCCGCCCTTGCGATAGACCGAATCCACCATGACGCCCTTGCCGTCCTTGAGCGCGGTCTTGCCGACGAAGGCACCCAGCGTCGACTGATGATCGATCTTGCGGAAGGTGATCTCGCCGAACGGTGACGGCACCGACAATCCCTCCGCCGCCGCGATCAGCTTTTCCGGATCGACTGAATTGGCCTTGGCGAGGATCGCCGCGGCCGACTTGATGGTCTGGTAGCCGACGATCGAGCCGAGCCGCGGATAGTCGTTGTATTTGGCCTGATAGGCTTTCAGGAACGCGTCGTGCTCCGGCGTCTTGATGCTGTACCAGGGATAGCCGGTGACGATCCAGCCTTCGGGGGTTTCATCCTTCAGGGGATCGAGATATTCCGGCTCGCCGGTGAGGAAGCTGACCACCGCGCGATCCTTGAACAGGCCGCGGGTATTGCCTTCGCGCACGAATTTCACCAGATCGGCGCCGAAGGTGACGTTGAGAATGGCCTCCGGCCTGGCTTCGGCCAGCGCCTGCACCACCGGACCCGCGTCGATCTTGCCCTGCGGCGGCCACTGCTCGTCGACCCACTGGATGTCGGGCCGCTTCTCCGACATCAGCTTCTTGAACACCGCCACCGCGGACTGGCCGTATTCATAATTCGGCGCGATCGTCGCCCAGCGCTTGGCCGGCAGCTTGGCTGCCTCCTCCACCAGCATCGCCGCCTGCATGTAGTTGGAGGGGCGCAGCCGGAACGTGTAGCGATTGCCCTTGGACCAGGTGATGGCGTCGGTCAGCGGCTCGGCCGCCAGGAAGAACACCTTCTTCTGCTTGGCGAAATCGCTGACGGCGAGGCCGATATTGGACAGGAAGGTGCCGGTCAGCATCGCCACGTTTTCGCTCGACACCAGTTCGTTGGCGGCGGTCAGCGCGTCCGCCGGCTTGCCGCCGTCGTCCTTGGAGATGACCACCAGCTTCTTGCCGTTGATGCCGCCCGCGGCGTTGATTTCCTCGACCGCGAGCTGCCAGCCCTTGCGGTAGGGTTCGGTAAAGGCGGGCAGCAGCGAGTAGCTGTTGATTTCGCCGATCTTGATTTCGCTCTGCGCCATGGCGGCGCTGGCCATGCCGGTCAGCGCGACGCCCAGAGCCGCAGCCAGCAGAAGTTTAGTCCGTTGCATCCCGTTACCCTCCGATGTTGAAGAAACCCTTATCGCAAACCGTCGTCACCCCTGATCTCTGCAATTGTGAGGCCTCCGACCCGCGGCAGCGGCCGGCCGCTGTCGGTGACCGCGAGCGCCACCATGATCTCGTTGGCGCGCGGCGCATCGTTGATCATGACTTCCATGCCGTCGAAATGGCTGCGCACGAAGGCCGCGTCCTTGTGGCCGAGCGGGATGTTGAGGATGGTTCCCATCCCGCCGCGCTTCTTGGACGACGGAATCAGCGCCGCCCCCTTGCCCAGGATCCTGCGCACCGGCGCGCCCATCTTCGGATGCAGGATCGCGGCGGCATGTTCGAGCTCGCCGTTCTCGCCGACCGCGGCGGCCTTGCCGTAGCTTTGCGCCCTGGCGCCGTCGATGCCGAGCGCCGCAACCGCCCGGGCCGCGAGCAATTCGCCGAGTTCCTCGCCGATCGCGATCAGCGGCGCCAGATCCTCGACATAGCGGCCGGCAAAGGGATTCTCGATCACGGCAATCGCCGCCGCGCGCCGGGTCGGCGGCGCCACGGCCCGGCCCATCTCCGTCAGCGTCTCCTCGACCACCGTGACAATCTTGCGAATGAAGGCGCTCATGGCTTTGCGTCCCGTTTTCCGGCTTCAGCGATTTGTATGTCGATCTCAGCCATGCATGGCCTCCACACCCGTACGGTTGCGCAACGCCCGGCCCGGCGCGAACGCCGCGATGCCGCCTGCGGCGACCACAACCGTCTCGCCCTGCAGGCAGAGCGCGGCGCCGTCGATCAATCCCGCGGCCAGCAATTCGCGGGCCCGGCGGCAGCCGGCTTCGAGTGCCGTCTCGATCGCACGGGCCGACAAATCGGCGACATCGCAGGTGACGAGACGCGGGCCGAGGTCGCTGTCCGGCTGCAGGTCCTGCGCCGGGCAGCGCACCACGCCGGGATGTCCGGGCAGATCGACGGCATTGGCGATCACGGTGGCGGCGGCATCGGCCAGCGAGGCGGTCCGCGCCAGTACCGTGACGGCATCGGCGATGCCGAGCGAGAAGCTGCGTCCATGGCGTCCGCTGGTTGCGATCCCCCGTGCCGGATCCTCGGCCGCGATGAGCGCGGTTCGCAGCAGGCCCTGCCGGTCCGGCCGGTCGACCAGACCGACCGTGAAATGCTCGCCATCCGCCAGGTGCAGGGCGATGTCGCCGCCATTGTTGACATAGGCGCGATCGAGCGGTGCGCTTTCGACCATCGCGCCGAGAATCTCTTCCGCGACCGCGCCGGCCACCGCCGCCATCGGCGTGATGAACTCGTCATCGGCAAACGGCGCCACCGCTTCATGCATGCGGCGCGCCACCACACCCCGCAGCGCGCAGGCCCTGGAATCGGCCGCGCGGCGCAACGCCGGCAATTCCGCGCAGAGTTCATCGAGCAGACCTGCAAATCGCTGCATGGCGGCCCGATAGGCGGTGCGCACCTGATTCCCGCTGCCGTGGGCCTCGACGATCAGGTCGATCGGGCCGTCCTGCAGATGCAGCCGCCGGCCGTCCGGCAGAAAGCCGATCTGCGGTGTGCGCGTCATGGCCGCGGTCCCGATCCGGAGGGCGTCGGCCTTGGGCGGATCTCGGTATGGTCCTTCAGCGACGCCAACGGGCGCACATGATCCATGTGACCGCCCAGCGCCGCATAGTCCGACAGCCGCAAGGTGAACTCGATCGGCGCCACCAGCGCCGGCGTCGGCACGTAGCCGAACGCGCCCGCCGGCAAGCGCGTGACGTCGACCATGAAGGTGATGCCGCCGCCCGGCCAGACATAGACCGGGGCGCCGCCGCTGGTCACCCGCGTCAGCGCGTCCTTGACCGACCGGGTCAGGCGCACCGGGTTGTCGGTGACGCCGGCCCGCAACGATCCGCCCGCCCCGCCCATGAACAGCACGGTGCACAGCGCCGGTTCGCAGTTTTCCTGGATCCGCTCGACCGATTGCCTGAGCTCGGCCGGCATCGGCCGTTCGACCGGTTTCAGGCTTCCGTCGAGCACGTAATAGGCCGCGTGCTCGCCCGTGGTCGAGACCATCAGCAGGGTCATGCCGGGACGCGCCGTCCTGGGGTCGAACGGGCCCAGCACCGAGAGCGGATCGGAAATCATGGTGCCGCCCCAGCCGGTGCCGGGCTCGGCCACCTGGAAATAGCGGCCCGGGGTCGAGCGCCGCCCCTTCATCTTGATCCCGCTATCGGCGATATCCAGCAGCTTGCCGGCCTGGTGTTCGCTGAGCACGCCGGTGATGTGGTCATCCACCACCACGACCTCGTCGACCTTGCCGTGCCACTGCTTGGCGAACATGCCGATGGTCGCCGAGCCGCAGCCGACCCGCATCCGCTCCTCGGCGACGCCGTTGACGATGGGCGGATGGCCGGCCTGCACGACGACCGTCGCGCCGCCATCGATGGTGAGTTCGACCGGCTTGCAGTTGCTCAGGTCCATCAGCGCATCGCAGGTGACGCGGCCTTCCTTCTTGGAGCCGCCGGTCAGATGATGCACGCCGCCCAGCGACAGCATCTGCGAGCCGTATTCGCTTGTCGTGACGTGGCCGATGGCCTCGCCCTGCGCCCGCACGGCCGCGGTCTCCGGACCGAGATAGCGGTCGGTGTCGATCTTCACCTTGACGCCGCAATAGCTGAAGATGCCTTCGGTCACCACCGTGACCATGTCGATGCCGTCGATCTCCGAGGACACGATGAAGGGCGCCGGCTTGTAGTCGGGATAGGTGGTGCCGGCGCCGATCGCGGTGACGAAGACATCGGGCTCGTGGACGATCTTGCCATCCCAGTCGCCGACCGCCTGGAACGGCACCAGCCGTCCGCCATGCGACACCGTGCGCTGCAGCACGATATGGGGATCGACCCGCACCAGTTCGCCATCGTGGTTGGCATAGCGGTCGCAGGCCCCCGCCGCCCCCGGCTTGATGTAGCACATGACAGGGCAGGCATCGCAGCGGATCTTGTCGGCGGTCGCATCAGTCAGCATCAAAGAGCTCGCAGGCCGGCGTCAAACGGAAGAACGGCTCATCAACAATAAGCGTCATTCCGGGCCGCGCTCTTGCGCGAGCCCGGAATCCATAACCCCCACCGGGAGTATGGATTCCGGGCCTGCGCCTCACGTCGGCTATCGCCGACCGAAGACGCATCCCGGAATGACGAACGATGGCCGGCGTTGCGGAACTTCGCCACTTTCGCCGCCCGCGCAGTTTGTTCGTGTACGAACGAATGTTGCGCGCGGTTCGGAAAGCTGTCAAGCGGCCGTACGAGCGAAAAACGCGGTTGCCGAATATAAGTCCAGTCTGCCCGGCGAGTCTGTTCATAAAGCGGGCAACCCTGAAGCGGGCGGACGGCAGCCTTGCACGTTTGTATGCAAACGGTATCTTCGCGAAGCGCTCGGCGCGACGTTTTCGAAAGTTTCGGCCACGGGGTACCGGCAGCATGACGCAGACCACGATCCGCCTGACAGTCAACGGCAGGATCCATGACGTCGACGCCGCCCCGGATACCGCGCTGCTCTACGTGCTGCGCAACGATCTGGAATTGAACGGACCGAAATATGGCTGCGGGCTCGGCGAATGCGGCGCCTGCAGCGTGATCATCGACGGCATGGCGGCACGTTCCTGCGTGATCCCGATCGGCGGCTGCGCCGGGCGCGAGATCGTCACGCTCGAGGGGCTCGGCTCGCGCGAGCATCCCGATCCGGTGCAGCAGGCTTTTATTCGCGAACAGGCCGCGCAATGCGGCTACTGCCTCAACGGCATGATCATGGCCACAAAGGTGCTGCTTCGGCAAAATCCCCATCCTTCCGAGACCGAGGCAAGGCAAGCGCTGCGCTATCATCTGTGCCGCTGCGGCGCGCATGTCGAAATCCTGCGTGCGGTGATGCGGGCAGCTGAAAGCGCCGGGGTCGGCAATTGATGCCCGAGCCCGATCCCGCACGCCGGCCCGGATCCTTGTCGGTGGTTCGCGCCGTCGGCGCCGGCACCGGCTTCGAAACCTTCATCGAGATATCGGCCGACGGATCCATTACCGCGTTCAACGGTCATGTCGATCTCGGCACCGGGATCCGGACCGCGCTCGGCCAGATCGTCGCCGAGGAGCTCGACGTGTCCTTTGCCCGCGTCGCGGTGGTGCTGGGCGATACCGCGCGGGTTCCCAATCAGGGCGCCACCATTGCCAGCGAGACCATCCAGGTCGCCGCGGTGCCGCTGCGCAAGGCGGCGGCGCAGGCGCGCCAGTTCCTGATCGCGCGCGCCGCCGAACGGCTCGAGCTTGCCGTGGCGGAGCTTGCCGTCGACGACGGCCTGATCCGCGGCGGCGACAACCGCAGCGTCACTTACGGCGAATTGATCGAAGGCGAGACCATCCGGCTCGAGCTTGCGGACGAGGTGCCGCTCAAGCCGGTCAATTCGTACAGGATCGTCGGGCAGTCGACCCCGCGCGTCGATCTCGCCGCCAAGGCCACCGGCGAGGCGGTCTATGTTCACGACATGCGCGTGCCCGGCATGCTGCATGGCCGCGTGGTGCGGCCGCCCTACGCCGGCGTCGACGCGGGAGCTTTTGTCGGCACGAGCCTGATCGCGGTCGACGAGGCCTCGGTCCGCGACATTCCGGGGCTGGTCGCGGTGGTGACGAATAGGGATTTCATCGGCGTCGTCGCCGAGCGCGAGGAAAACGCGGTCAAGGCCGCCGCTCAGCTGAAGGTGAGCTGGAAGCCGGTGCCGAGGCTGCCCGAACTCGGCGATATCGCCACCGCGCTGCGCGCCAATCCGTCGACGCCGCGAACGCTGGTCGACAAGGGCGACGTCGACGCCGCCCTCGCCGCCGCCGCCACGCCAATGCCGCGGACCTACACCTGGCCGTACCAGATGCACGGCTCGATCGGCCCGTCCTGCAGCGTAGCCGATGTCGGGGACGGTCAGGTGCGGGTTTGGTCCGGCACGCAAAATCCGCATCTGCTGCGCGCCGACCTCGCCCGGCTGCTGCAGCGGCCGGAGCGCGACATCGACGTGATCCGGATGGAAGCCGCCGGCTGCTACGGCCGCAACTGCGCCGACGACGTCTCCGCCGACGCGGTACTGCTGTCGCGCGCGGTCGGCCGGCCGGTCCGGGTGCAACTGACCCGCGAGCAGGAGCACGCCTGGGAGCCCAAGGGCACTGCGCAACTGATGGACATCAAGGGCGGGCTGCGCGCCGACGGCAGCGTTGCCGCTTACGACTTTGCCACCCGCTATCCGTCCAACGCCGCGCCCACTCTCGCGCTGCTGCTGACCGGAACGATCGCGCCGGTCGCCGACATCTCGCAGATGGGCGACCGCACCGCGATCCCGCCTTACGACTACGACGACATGCGCGTGGTGGCGCACGACATGCCGCCGATCGTGCGCGCTTCCTGGCTGCGCGGCGTCTCGGCCTTGCCGAACACCTTTGCGCATGAATCCTATATCGACGAACTCGCCGCCGAAGCCGGTGTCGACCCGATCGAATACCGGTTGCGCTATCTCCGGGACAACAGGGCGATCGACCTCGTGCATGCCGTCGTCGAGCGCGCCGGCTGGACCCCGCGCCCGGTCCGGCAGCCAAAGGTCGCCGAGAACGATATCGTGCGCGGCCGCGGCTTTGCCTATGCGCTGTATGTGCACAGCCAGTTTCCGGGCTATGGCGCGGCGTGGTCGGCCTGGATCACCGACGTCGCCGTCAACACCGCGACCGGCGACGTCAGCGTGACCCGCGTGGTCGCCGGCCAGGATTCCGGGCTGATGATCAACCCCGAGGGGGTGCGCCACCAGATCCATGGCAACGTCATCCAGTCGACCAGCCGCGCGCTGATGGAAGAGGTGGCGTTCGACCGCAACTCGGTGGCCAGCCGCGAATGGGGCGGCTATCCGATCATCGGCTTTCCGGACATCCCGGCCATCGACGTGGTGATGCTGCCGCGGCAGGACCAGCCGCCGCTCGGGGTCGGCGAATCCGCCTCGGTGCCGAGCGCCGCGGCGATCGCCAACGCCATCTTCGACGCCACCGGCGTTCGGTTTCGCGAATTGCCGTTCACGCCCGAGCGCATCCTGGCGGGATTGCGCGGCGAACATGCGATCCGGCACATCCCGCCGGCACCGGCAGCCGGCCAACCGGCCCCGGCCCGCCTGCAGAAAAATCCATTTGCGCGGCGGCGCGGCGCGTGGGCAAGCGTCGCGGCGCTGGCCACCGCCGTGGTCGGCATGGCTGCGGCCGTGCTGCCGGGGCGCGCGATCGCGCCGATCGCGCCGCCGGATCCGTCGGTCTATTCGGCCGCCACCATCGCCCGCGGCCGGCAACTGGCCGCGCTTGGCGACTGCGCGGTGTGCCACACCGCCTTGAACGGCGCCGTCAACGCCGGCGGCCGCGCCATCGCGACGCCGTTCGGCACCGTCTACAGCACCAACATCACGCCCGATCCCGAGACCGGCATCGGCGCCTGGTCCTACCCCGCCTTCGAGCGCGCCATGCGCGAGGGAATTCACCGCGACGGCCGCCAGCTCTATCCGGCATTTCCCTATCCGCATTTTGCGGCCGCCTCCGACGCCGACCTGCAGGCGCTCTATGCCTACCTGATGGCGCAGCCGCCACTGCGCGCCGACACCCCGAAAACCAGGCTCGGCTTTCCGTTCAACCTGCGCCCGCTGATGGCGGCATGGAACGCGCTGTTCCATTCCGCCAAACCGTTCCAGGCCGATGCCTCGCAATCGGAGAGCTGGAATCGCGGCGCCTATCTGGTCGAAGGCCTCGGCCATTGCGGCGCCTGCCATTCGCCGCGCAACGCGCTGGGAGCGGAAAAGGCCAATGCCTATCTGGCCGGCGGTCTGGCCGAGGGCTGGGAAGCTCCGCCGCTGACCTCGCTGTCACAGGCGCCGATCCCCTGGAACGAGGACGAGCTGTACGCCTATTTACGAACAGGCGAATCCCGCTTTCACGGGGTCGCGGCCGGCCCGATGGCGCCGGTCGTCAAGGAGCTTGCCAGCCTGCCCGACCAGGACATTCGCGCCATGGCAGTGTACCTCGGCTCGTTCAATCCCAGCCCGGCGGCTCGCCCGGAGCAGGAAAAACGGGCCGCCAGGCTTGAAAGCCTGACCGCAAGGCGGGTGGTTTCGGCTTCCCCGACCGGCGCCCGTCTCTACCAGGGCGCCTGCGCGGTCTGCCATGAAGTCGGCGGCCCCGCCCTGTTCGGCAGCCGGCCGTCGCTGGCGCTGAACAGCAATCTGCACAGCGCCACGCCGGACAATCTGATCCAGCTGATCCTGCATGGCATCGCCGAGCCGGCGTCCAGCGATCTCGGCTACATGCCGGGCTTCAAGGACAGCCTGACCGCCGAGCAGGTCGCCGAGCTCGTATCCTATCTTCGGCAGCGCTTCGCGCCGGACAAGCCGGCCTGGACCGGGCTGAGCGAGGCCATCGCCCGGGTCCGGACATCGTCCTGATCCAGCTGGCAAAGCCCGAAAGCGACTGGTTGCGAGGCTTCCGGCACGATACAGTTCCACCATGGCAGTCACAGACATTGCGTCCCGGACCTACAATCACGGCTGGCGGCTCGACCCGATCGTGCGCAGCCTGCTCGATACGGACTTCTACAAGCTATTGATGCTGCAGATGATCCGGGAATTCTACCCGGCCCAGCGCACCACCTTTTCGGTCATCAATCGCAGCCGCCATGTCCGTCTTGCCGAGGTCATCGACGAGGGCGAACTTCGCGCCCAGCTCGATCACGCCCGCACCATCCGCTTCGGCAAGAAGGAGCTGATCTGGCTCGCCGGCAATACCTTCTACGGCAAGACCCAGATGTTCTCGCCAGACTTCATCAACTGGCTTTCGACGTTCCGGCTTCCGGAATATGAGCTGCGCAAGGTCGACGGCCAGTACGAACTGCATTTCCACGGCCTGTGGACCCACACCACGATGTGGGAAATCCCGGCGCTGGCCATTCTCAACGAGTTGCGCTCGCGCCAGGTCACCAAGGGACAAGGCCGCTTTGCCCTCGACGTGCTCTATGCCCGCGCCAAGGCCAAGCTGTGGACCAAGGTCGAGCGGCTGCGCCGGCTCGAGGACTTGCGGCTTTCGGATTTCGGCACCCGGCGGCGTCACGGCTTCCTGTGGCAGCGCTGGTGCGTCGAGGCCGTCAAGGAAGGTCTCGGACCGTCCTTCACCGGCACCTCCAACGTGCTGCTGGCGATGGACAACGATCTCGAAGCGATCGGGACCAATGCGCATGAACTGCCGATGGTGGCGGCCGCCTTGGCCAACGACGACACCGAATTGCGCTGGGCGCCCTACCGCATCCTCGACCAGTGGCGCCACACCTATGGCGGCAATCTGCTGATCGCGCTGCCCGACGCCTTCGGCACCACCTCGTTCCTCAGGGATGCGCCCGACTGGGTCGCCGACTGGACCGGGTTTCGGCCGGACAGCGCGCCGCCGATCGCGGCCGGCGAGGAAATCATCAAATGGTGGAAGCAGAAGGGCCGCGATCCCCGCGAGAAGCTGCTGGTCTTTTCCGACGGCATGGATGTCGAGTTCGATCGAGGAGACCTACCGTCATTTTGCCGGCCGGGTCAGGATCAGTTTCGGCTGGGGCACCAACCTCACCAATGATTTCGTCGGCTGCTCACCGGACGGTTCGGTCGATCTCGATCCGATCTCGATCGTCTGCAAGGTAACCTCGGTCGACGGCCGGCCGGCGGTAAAGCTTTCCGACAATCCGGAGAAAGCCACCGGCAATCTCGCCGAAGCCGAGCGTTACCTGCGGGTGTTCGGCAACGCCGGCCGCGTCCGCAGCGCAGTGCATGTGTAAGCAGCAGGGCGGCGCTTAACGTCGCCCCGCGCGCGGCAGGCCTATCGCATATGGGGAATTGAACCGCGCATTGATGCGGTCGTGGCCTCGCACGAACTCTCGGCGGGTCGTCGCTGCGCGCGCACGCAGGGACCCATCACCCCCGGCCTCGAAAGTGAAAGAGGCCTCTGCCCCAGTGCCGAAACGAGATTCCGCGCCGTATGGGTCCCTGCATGCGCAGGGACGACCCGCTGATAGTTTGCACAAGAGGATGGCCGGTCAACGCGCGGTTCAACTCACCCATTGCGAAACGTATAGCTGTAGCCGTTGAGCGCGGGGGCACCGCCGAGATGGGCGTAGAGCACTTTTGATCCCTTCGGGAAAAATCCCTTCTGCACCAGGTCGATCATGCCCTGCATCGATTTGCCCTCGTAGACCGGGTCGGTGATCATCCCCTCCAGCCGCGCCGACAGCCGGATCGCCTCGATCGTCTCCTTCGATGGCACGCCATAGACCGGATAGGCGTAGTCCTCCTTCAGCACGATATCGTCGGCGGTGATGTCCTTGCCGCCGACCAGGTCCGAGGTATTGCGGGCGATGTCGAGCACCTGGGCCTTGGTCTGCGCCAGGGTAGCCGAGGCGTCGATGCCGATCACCTGGCGTTGCCGGCCGTCGGCGGCGAAGCCGACCACCATGCCGGCATGGGTCGAGCCGGTGACGGTGCAGACGATGATGAAGTCGAACTTCACCGCCATGGCCTTCTCCTGCGCCCGCACCTCCTCGGCAAATCCGACATAGCCGAGGCCGCCGAACTTGTGCACGGAGGCACCGGCCGGGATCGCGTAGGGCTTGCCACCCCTCGCCTTGACGTCGGCCAGCGCCGCGGTCCAGCTCTCGCGGATGCCGATGTCGAAACCTTCGTCGACCAGTTGAATTTCCGCGCCCATGATGCGCGACAGCATGATGTTGCCGACCCGGTCGTAGACCGCGTCCTCGTGCGGCACCCAGCTCTCCTGGATCAGCCGGCACTTCATCCCGATCTTGGCGGCCACCGCCGCCACCATCCGGGTGTGGTTGGACTGCACCCCGCCGATCGAGACCAGCGTGTCCGCATTGCTGGCAATCGCGTCGGGCACGATGTATTCGAGCTTGCGCAGCTTGTTGCCGCCGAAGGCAAGGCCGGAATTGCAGTCTTCCCGCTTGGCGAAGATCTCGACATCGCCGCCGAGATGCGCGGATAGCCGCGACAGCTTCTCGATCGGGCTGGGACCGAAGGTCAGGGGATAACGTTCAAACTTCGACAGCATCGCGGGCCACCTTCCATGTTCGCCGGTCGCGGCACACTACAGCATGATGGCGTCGAGTTGAAACGGCGCCCGCGCGTCACGCGCAACCGTCCGCCCGGCCCTCATTGAAAAGATCATCAAGGAATCTCACCAGCGCCTTGGTTCCGGCGTCGTGCGCCGCCCGATAGGAGCGGTAGCCGGAGCCGCAAACCTTCACGCCCATCGCCTTGCGCCGTCGCTGGATCTCCCAGCCGAACGGCGTTGCGCCCTCGCCGCGGCGCGTCACGATCACGTAATAGGTGTTATTTCGGTTGTCGGGATGCAATCGAACGCCAACTTTGCTGCGGTCAGCTCTCGACTATCGACCTCTTCACGGGCTGTGAACGGCGAATATTGAAAGCAAATCCTGGTCGCCCGACGGGCGGCCGGATCACACCGGCCGCCCGTCGATATCCTGTTGTGCGCCTGGCTACTTCATCGCGTCGTAGACCACGAAGGAATAGGCGCCTTCCGGCTTCTTGGTGATGACCGGATCGGATCCGCCCGACATCAGCGTCGCCACCGTGCGGTCGTAATCCTTGACGTCTAGCTTGCCGTCGGAGGCGCCGAGCAGCTTGGCGATTTCCGTCATCATCCGCTTCTGGTCCTTTTCGGTCTTGGCGCCGGTCGAGTCGCCGGCGAGGATGATTTTCACGGCCTCGTCCGGGTGGCTCTTGGCGTAGTCCCAGCCCTTCATCGAAGCCTTGACGAATTTCGCCATCTTGGTCACGAAGGCCGGGTCCTTGAGGTTCTTCTCCAGCACATAGAGTCCGTCCTCCAGCGTCGCGACGCCTTCATCCTCATACTTGAAGACCACGAGCTGGCTCGGCTTGTAGCCGCCGTCGATCACCTGCCAATATTCGTTGTAGGCCATGGTCGAAACGCAGTCGGCCTGCTTCTGCAGGATCGGATCGACGTTGAAACCCTGCTTGATGATCTTGATGCCGTCGGCCGAACCGTCGGTCTTGTAGCCGAGCTTTGACATCCAGGACAGGAACGGATACTCGTTGCCGCCGTACCAGATGCCGATGGTCTTGCCCTTGAAGTCGGCAGGTTTCTTGATGCCGGTATCGGCGCGGCAGGTCAGTTCCAGTCCGGACTTCTTGAAGGTCTGCGAAATGTTGACCAGCGGCACGCCCTTTTCGCGCGACGCCAATGCCGACGGCATCCAGTCGACCACGACATCGGCGCCGCCGCCGGCAATCACCTGCGGGGGCGCCACATCCGGGCCGCCCGGCTTGATGGTGACGTCTAAACCGACGTCCTTATAAAACCCCTTCTCCTTGGCCACGATGTAACCGGCGAACTGGGCCTGCGTGACCCATTTGAGCTGGATGGTGACCGTGTCTGCCGCTTGCGCAGTCGCGAACGACAAACCCATTGTCATGCCTGCTGCGAGTGCCACTAGTTTCTTCATTCGATACTCCGAAGCTTTGAGAACCCGCCGAGTCAGGTTCGATAGGATGGGTGCCAAAAAGTGGTCGCGCGCTCGGCGAGCGCGACAAGTCCGTAGAAAGCCATTCCGGCGATCGCGGCCAGCGCGATTTCCGCCCACACCATGTCGATCGCCATGCGCCCCGCTTCCGTCGAGATGCGAAAGCCGATGCCTTGGGTCGGCGTCCCGAAGAATTCGGCGACGATGGCGCCGATCAGCGCCAGCGTGGCGTTGATCTTCAACGCGTTGAAAATGAACGGCAACGCCGCCGGCAGATAGAGCTTGGTCAGGGTCTGCGGATGATCGGCGCCATAGGACCGCATCAGGTCGCGTTCCATATGTCCGGATGCGGAGAGACCGGCCAGCGTATTGACCAGCATCGGGAAGAAGGTCACCAGCGCCACCACGGCGGCTTTCGAGGGCCAGTCGAAGCCGAACCACATCACCATGATCGGCGCGACCCCGACCAGCGGCAGCGCCGAGAAGAAATTTCCGAGCGGCAGCAGTCCGCGCCCGAGAAACGCAAAGCGCTGCGCGACGATCGCCGCCAACAGGCCCGCGCTGCAGCCGATGGCGTAGCCGATCAGCACGCCGCGCACGAAAGTCTGGACGAAGTCCTGGAACAGCGTCGGCAAGGATGCGAAGAACCGCGCCGCGGCAGCACTCGGCGGCGGCATGATCACGGGCGAAACCCCAAAGCCGCGCACCAGCACTTCCCAGAGGTAAAACACCGCCGCGCCGAACAGCAGCGGGATCGCCAAATTGAGGGTCCGGCGCGCCGGCCCGCGGCGGGGACCCATGGTCGCAAGCTCAATCACGCAGAGCGCGGCGCCGAGCCAGACTGCCAGCATCATGACCCAGAAGCCCGCGGCCGCCGAGCCGGCGATGGCGGGATCGCGCAGCAAGGCCAGCGTGGTCGCGGCACCCCCGAGCGCACCGGCGAAGCCCGGCGCAATCGCCCGCCATCCGCCGGTCCAGGCGGCGACCGCGAACAACACCGCAGCCGCCAGCGTCAAGGCGAACAGAATGGGCCGTGCCGGCAGGGTCGCGGCCGCTCCGGTTGAAAGCGGCAACACCAGCGCCAGCAACATGCCGGCGGTGGCCAGAATAAATCCCAGTCTGAGCCTGGCCGGGTTCAAGGCCGTGTCCCCATCTGCCGCGCGACGCCGCGCTCCGCCAGGCCCACCAGGCCGATCAGGCCCGATGCGAGAATGGCCGACGCTAGCAGCGCGGACCAGATCTGGATGGTCTGTCCGTAATAGGAGCCCGCCAATAGCCTGGCGCCGAGGCCGGCCTCGGCGCCGGTCGGCAGTTCGGCGACGATGGCGCCGATCAGCGAGATGGTGACGGCGACCTTGAGGCCGGCAAACAGATAGGGCACCGCCGACGGCCAGCGCAGTTTTGAAAGCACCTGCCGCGGCGTCGCCGACCATGTCCGCATCAGGTCGAGCTGCATCGGATCCGGCGCGGTAAAACCCTTCACCATCCCGATGGTGATCGGGAAGAAGCACAGATAGGCCGAGATGATCGATTTCGGCAGCAGGCCCTGCAATCCGATGGCGCCGAGCACCACGATGAAGATCGGCGCCAGCGCCAGGATCGGCACCATCTGAGAGCAGATGATCCAGGGCAGCAGGCTTTTCTCCAGCACCCGGCTATGCACGATCATCAGCGCCAGGGCGATGCCGAGCATCGCGCCGAGTAAAAATCCGAGCAGCGTCGCCGAAAGCGTGACGCCGGAATGATAGACCAGGCTCCGCGGCGCATTGGGCGGATAGCCGAACACCGAATCGACAAAGGCCGCGATCACCTGATGCGGCGCCGGCAGCAATGGACGCTCGGCGCTCATGGTGCCCGCGATCAGTTCCGACACGGTATACGGCGTCTCCTCGCGCTCGAAGCCGCCGCGCACCAACGCAAGGTTCATCAGGACGGCGGCGACATACCAGATCGCAATCAGCGCCAGCACTACCGTCGCGATCGGCGCGTAGCGCGCCAGCAGCGGATGCTGCCGCAGCGATCGCCCGATCGGCAGGGTGAGCGCGCTACTCGTCATAGGAATGCCCCGCCCGAAGGCCCACCCGCACCCGCTGGGCGATCTTGAGAAATTCCGGGGTCTCGCGAATTTCCAGGGTACGCTCGCGCGGAAAATTGCAATCGATGATGTCGATGATCCGCCCCGGGCGCGGTGACATCACCACGATTTTGGTCGACAGGAACACCGCTTCCGGGATCGAATGGGTGACGAACAGCACGGTCTTGCCGGTCTTGTCCCACAATTGCAGCAGCTGCTCGTTGAGATGGTCGCGGACGATTTCGTCGAGCGCGCCGAACGGCTCGTCCATCAGCAGCAGCGCCGGATCAAACGACAGGGCGCGCGCGATCGAAACCCGCTGCTGCATGCCGCCGGACAATTGCCAGGGGAATTTACGCTCGAAGCCGGTCAGGTTGACCAGCGCCAGATAGCGCGCGGCGCGCAGCCTTTGCTCGCTATCGGAAAAACCCATGATCTCGAGCGGCAGCTTCAGGTTCTTCTCGATGGTGCGCCACGGAAACAGCGCCGGCGCCTGAAACACATAGCCGTATCGGCGCCCGAGACGCGCCTGTTCCGCGCTCATGCCATTGACGAGAAGCGTGCCGGAGGTCGGCTGCTGCAGGTCGGCGATCACCCGCAGCATCGTGGTCTTGCCGCAGCCGGAGGGACCGATGAAGGAAACGAATTCACCGTCGGCGATCTGCAGGCTGACATCGGACAGCGCATCGACCTTGCCGTCGGCGGTCTCGAACGTCAGCGAAACATGGCTGACATCGACCGCGAGGCGCTGCGGCGAAGCAACAGGTTCAAGCTTGGCGTCCGCTGTCTTGTTCATGCCTGCCGGTTCGATCACGGTGACCAACGGCGTCTCGCCGTCCGGTTGCAGCGTAGCGCCCGAACTGTCCAGCTTCAATGACTTCGACATTTGCAACGGCATGGACAAATACTGACAAACACCGCTGCAAATGGCGCGCTCAATGTTTGCGCATGCGGAGATATTAATGGGCAAGAACAACCATCGGGGTCAAACATGCCTCCATCGGATTTTCAGATGGCAAAAAAACACCCCGATTTTTTGACTTGCGCGGGGGGGCGCCTCATACTTTCAACGCGGCGTCGCGCACCAACGCGCCACACCGCATTGCACGCGAGCGCCATGAAGCCTGCTCCCTTCAAATACCTGGCCGCCACTTCCCTGGAGCACGCGCTCGCGCTCAAGGCCGAACACGGCGACGACGCGAAATTCCTGGCCGGCGGACAAAGCCTGATGCCGGCGATGAATTTCCGGCTGGCGCGGCCCGAGGTCCTGATCGACATCAACGGCATCGAGAGCCTCGCCGGGATTCGCCCCGATGCCACGGCGACCCGGGTCGGCGCGCTGACGCGCTACCGGGTGCTGCAGCGCGATGCGAGTTTTACGCGCGCCTTTCCGTTAATCGGCGAGGCGCTGCCGCATATCGCCCATCCACAGATCCGCAACCGCGGCACGTTCGGCGGCAATCTGGCGCACGCCGATCCGGCCTCGGAGCTTCCCGCCATCACCCTGGCCCTGGCGGCCCGGTTCCGCGTGCAGTCGGCGACATGCGAGCGATGGATCGAAGCACCGGCGTTCTTCGCAGGCGCGCTGACCACCGATCTCAAGTCCGACGAGATGCTGGTGGAGGTCGAACTGGACTTGCCGAAGCCGCGCAGCGGCGCCTGCTTCATGGAGATCGCGCGGCGGCGCGGCGATTTCGCCATTGTCGGCGTCGCCGCGATGATCGGGCTTGACGATGCCAGCCAATGCAGCGACGTCAGGCTGTCGTTTTGCGGGGTCGGCGAGACCCCGGTCGATGCCAGCGCCGCGGCTGAAATTCTCGTCGGGCAGCCGCTGACCGAGAAAACTGTCCGCGAGGTCGCGGCATCGGTTCAGGCCATGATCGATCCGGCCGGCAGCGTTCACGCCACCGCGGACTATCAGCGCCATGTCGCCGGCGTTCTGACCGAGCGCGCCTTGCAGACGGCGTATCAGCGGGCCCGCAATGGACATTGATCTTCACGACGTCACGCTCTCGGTCAACGGCACAAAATATCAGCGCCGCGTCGAATCGCGGCTGCTTCTGAGCGACTTCCTGCGCCACGATCTGTCGCTGGCCGGCACCCATGTCGGCTGCGAGCATGGGGTGTGCGGCGCCTGCACGGTGCTGCTCGACGGTGCGCCGGTGCGCTCCTGCCTGATGCTGGCGGTGCAGGCCAACCATCACGAGATTTCGACCGTCGAGGGCCTTGCCAACGAGGCCGGCGAATATCATCCGCTGCAACAGGCGATGCACGACCATCACGGCCTGCAATGCGGCTACTGCACGCCGGGCATTCTGATGACCATGACGGCGTTTCTCGACGAAAACCGCTCGCCGAGCGAAGACGAGATCCGCGAGGCGTTGTCCGGCAATCTGTGCCGCTGTACCGGCTACCAGAACATCGTCGACGCCGTCATGACCGCCGCCGAACGAATGCGGGGCTGACCGGATGTCAACCCGCAGCTTCGGCGAGCCCGTCAAACGCAACGAAGACCGCAAGCTTCTGACCGGACAGGCGCTGTTCGTCGATGACGTCGAATTGCCGGGCATGCTGCACGCAGCCTTGCTGCGCAGCCAGGTGGCGCATGCGCGGATCCTGAAGATCGACGTCGCCAAGGCACTGCAGCGTCCCGGCGTGGTCGCAGCCTTCGTCGCCGGCGACCTCGGCGACTACTGGCGGCCGGGTCCGCTGCTGGTGCCACCGCCGCCGATTGCCGGCATCGTGTTCCATCAGCGGACCCAGGTCCCGCTCGCCAGGGACAAGGTTCGCCATGTCGGCGAACCCCTGGTCATCGTGATCGCCGAGAGCCGCTATATCGCCGAGGACGCGCTCGACGATATCGACGTCGAGCTCGAGCCGCTTGCGGTCGTGGTCGACCTGGAAAAAGGCCTCGCCGCCGGATCGGCGCTGGTTCACGACGATGTCGGCTCCAACGTCTCGGCGCATGTCCGGCAGACCAAGGGCAATTACGCGGCCGCGGCGGCCAAGGCCGACCACATCCTCAAGCGCCGGTTTTTCTACGAACACGGCATCTCCTCGCCGATCGAAACCCGCGGCGTGGTTGCGCAATGGGATGCCCGCGCCAGCCAGATGACGATCTGGGACACCACCCAGGCGCCGGTGTTCGTCCGCAACGGGCTGGCCGCCATGCTCGGGCTCAACGAACGGCAGGTGCGGGTGATCGCGCCCTTCGTCGGCGGCGGCTTCGGGCCCAAGATCATGATGTTTTATCCCGAGGAAGTGCTGCTGCCATGGGTATCGATGCGGTTGAACCGGCCGGTGAAATGGATCGAGGACCGGCTGGAGCATTTTTTCGCCACCACCCATGAGCGCGGGCAGATCCATGACGCGGAAATGGCGGTCAGCCGCGATGGCCGCATCCTCGGCATCAAAGATGTGTTCCTGCACGACGGCGGTGCCTACGACCCCTACGGCCTGACCGTGCCGATCAACAGCCAGTGCACCCTGCTCGGCCCCTATGTGGTGCCGGCCTATGACAGCACTTTCACCCAGGTGTTCACCAACCTGCCGATCGTCACGCCCTATCGCGGCGCCGGACGCCAGCATGGCGTGTTCGTGATGGAGCGCCTGCTCGACTTCGCCGCGCATGAATTGCAGATCGACCCGGCCGAAATCCGGCGGCGCAATCTGATTCCGCCCGATGCATTCCCCTACAAGAACGAGATCATCTACCAGGATTTCAGCGCGCTGGAATATGACAGCGGCAATTACGAGCCGGTGCTCGACATGGCAATGGAGGCGATCGGCTACGCGGCGTTCAAGCAGGAACAGGCAGCGGCGCGCCTGCAATGCCGCCATCTCGGCATCGGCCTCGCCTGCTATGTCGAGGGCACCGGGATCGGCCCCTACGAAGGCGCCAAGGTTCAGGTGCAATCCAACGGCAAGGTCAGCGTCGCAACCGGGATCGGGACCCAGGGCCAGGGACATTTTACGGTCTTTGCCCAGATCGCCGCGGAGCAACTCGGCGTTGCCGTGTCAGATGTCGATGTCGTCACCGGCGATACCGACCAGTTCTATTGGGGCGCCGGCACTTTTGCCAGCCGCGGCGCGGTGGTGGCGGGCAACGCCGTCAACGAAGCCTCCAAGGTGGTACGGAAGAAGGCGCTGAAGCTTGCTAGCGATCTGTTCGAATGCGCCGAAGAAGACCTGGTGATCGAGGGCGGCAAGGTTTCGATCGTCGGCATCCCCGAAAAATTCGTCAAGCTGGGCGAACTCGCCAGCCGCGCCAATCCAATGCGCGGCGCGGTAAAACCCGGCACCGAGCCCGGCCTGGAATCGACCCAGTATTTCGGGCCTCCGATGGGCGCCACCGCCAACGGCGTCCACGCCATGATCATCGAAATGAACCCGCAGACGTTTGAGCTGAAGATCATCAGATATGTCGTGGTGCATGACTGCGGCACCGTGATCAACCCGATGATCCTGGCCGGCCAGATCCATGGCGGCGTCGCCCAAGGCATCGGCAACGCGTTCTACGAAAAACTGGTGTTCGACGACCAGGGCCAGCTTTTGAACGCCTCGCTGGCGGACTATCTGTTGCCGACCGCGCTGGAGGTGCCGCGGATGCAGCTCGCCCACACCGTGACGACGTCGCCGCTCAATCCCCTGGGCATCAAGGGCGCCGGCGAAGCCGGTGCCATTCCGGTCGGGCCGCTGTTTGCACAGGCGATCGAGGACGCGCTCGATCTGAAAGCCAAAGGCGTCGAACTAAAGGAAATTCCGCTGAGCCCGAGCCGGCTGTTCGAGCTGACCCGGAACGCGAAGTGCTAGAGGCAGATCGGGTGTCACGCATGATCCTGGTCACCGGTGCCGGCGGCAAGACCGGCAACGCCGTTCTCAAGGCGATCGTCGCGCGCGGCGCGCCGGTGCGGGCGTTTGTGCGAAGCCCGGCGCATGAGGCCGCCCTGCGGAGCATCGGCGTCAAGGACGTCGTTGCCGGCGAGATGGATGATCCACGCGCGCTTGCCCGCGCCACCAGCGGCGTAGCGGCGGTCTATCACATCTGTCCGAATGTCAGTCCGCACGAAACGGCTTTTGCCAGTGCGCTGATCGGCGCGATGAACAACACAGGTGTTGCCCGCCTCGTCTATCACTCCGTGCTGCATCCGCAGATCGAGGCGATGCCGCATCACTGGAACAAGCTGCGGGTCGAGGAAATGCTGTTCGGCTCTGGGCTGGATTTTACCATTCTGCAGCCGACCGCTTATATGCAGAACAGCCTTGCCGAATGGGATCGCATGGTTGGCGACGGCATCTTTCGCGTGCCCTATCCGATAGAAACCCGGCTCAGCCTGGTCGATCTCGACGACGTCGCCAAAGCCGCCGCCCTGGTGCTGACGGCGGACGGCCACGCTGGCGCAACCTACGAACTGGTCGGGACGCCGCCGCTCAGCCAGATCGAGATCGCCGCGACATTCGGCCGGGCCCTGAACAGGATCGTCCGCGCCGAAGCCGAACCCATCGAAGTCTGGGACCGGCGCGCCCGCGCCGCCGGCATGGACGACACAGCGCGGCAGACATTGACAAAAATGTTTTGCGCCTATGCGCGCGACGGCCTCATGGGCAATCCCAATGTGCTGGGCTGGCTGCTCGGCCGTCCGCCAACCTCGCTGGCAGCATTCGCGGCACGGATGGCGGCAGGCTAGTGTCCTCTGCCGTCATTGCGAGGAGCCCTCTTGTCCGCCGAAGCCCGCCTTCGGGCGAAGGCGGATGCGACGAAGCAATACACTCCTTGTTTTGTAGCGATGGATTGCTTCGCTGCGCTCGCAATGACGTCGTTTTGTGGCTCGCCACCAACGACAATATCAGCCTTTCTCACCAGATGCTCACCCGTGAGTCGGCCAGCCGATCGGGTGGGTCTGCTGCACGATCTTCATGACCGACAGGATCAGCGGCTCCTCGAAGCGCGGGGCGACAATCTGGATGCCGACCGGCAAGCCGTCGCTGGTCAGGCCGGCCGGCACGCTGCCGCCGGGCAGGCTCATCAGCGTGATCAGGAACGAGCCGGCGATCCAGTCGGTGTAATTGTCGAGCTTTTTGCCGTTGATCAGGGTCGGAAAATTCATCTCCACCGGAAACTGCTTTACCGGCGATTGCGGCGTGATCAGGAGGTCGTAACTCCCAAAGAATTTGGCAAAACGCTGGAACAGCAGCTGCCGCTTCTGTTCGGACGCGGCAAAATCCAGCGCGGTCACTTTCAGTCCAGCCTTGACGTTGCCCTTGAGGTTGACGCCGAAGGCTTCGAGCCGATCGAGATTGGCAAATTGCTGCCCGACCATCCACAGCCCGCGCCATGCCTGATAGGGCGACTTGCCGTCGGAGACGTCGAACGCGATCTCCTCCACACTGGCGCCGGCATCGCGCAGCGACAGCGCGGCCGCCCGGCAGATGTCGTCGATCTCGGGCTCGACGCCGATGCCGGCGATATCGGAAACATAGGCAATGCGCAGGCCTTTGGCGTCGTTGGCCTTGGCGACGATGGCCCGTGCGCTCGGCCATGGCGGCGCCACCGAAATCGGCGACATCCGGCTGAAGCCGACCAGCGCGTCCAGCATCAGCGCGGCGTCCTCGGCGGTGCGCGCCAGCGGTCCATGCACCTGACCGGGGTCCCAGGCCAGCGGCATCGGCGCGTTCGGCGTCAGTCCCGGTGTCGGCCGGATGCCGACAATGCCGCAGAACGACGCCGGCATACGGATCGAGCAGCCGAAATCGGTGCCCTGCGCCAGCGGCACCATGCCGGTCGCAACCGCCACCGCCGATCCGCCGGAGGAACCCGCCGGACTGAGCGCCGGATTCCAGGGATTGCGGGTGACGCCGAACACGTCGTTGAAGGTGTTGGCGCCGGCGGCGAATTCCGGCGTATTGGTCTTGCCGAGCACGATGGCGCCGGCCGCCTTCAGGCGCCGCACCGCTTCGGCGTCTTCGCTCGGCACGTTATCGGCAAACAGCGGCGATCCGTAGGTGGTGCGGATGCCGGCGGTCGGCGTCACGTCCTTGATCGCGACCGGCAGCCCGTGCAGCGCCCCCAGCACCTCGCCGCGCATCACGGCGGCCTCAGCATCTCTGGCCAAAGCGCGCGCGGCTTCGGCCACCAGCGTGACGATGGCATTGAGTGGGGGATTGACCCGCGCAATGGTGGCGAGATGGGCGTCGAGCACCTCGACCGGACTGACCTTTTTGCCGGCGATCAGCGATGCCAGTTCGGTAGCCGTCTTGCGGCTCAGGCTCTCGGTCATGTCAAATCCCGTCACTTGCCCGACCAGTGCACAAAGCGGCGCTCGATCGTGAGGAAAAAAAGATTGAGACCATAGCCGAGCGCGCCGGCGGCAAAGATCGCCGCATACATGTCGGGCATGTCGAACAATTGCTGGGCCTCGAACACGCGCTGGCCGAGCCCATCGGTCGAACCGATGAACATCTCGGCCACCACGACAATGACCAGCGCCAGCGACACGCCGTTGCGCAGGCCGACAAAGGTCTGCGGCAGCGATTCCAGCAGCATCACATCCCATAGCACCCTGATGCGGGAGGCGCCCATCACCCTGGCAGCCAGTATCCGCGTCTTGCGCGCGTTGATCACGCCGTAGGCGACATTGAACAGGATCACCAGCGCGGCGCCGAACGCGGCGACCGATATCTTGGTGCGGTCGCCGACCCCGAACAGCACCAGGAACAGCGGAAACATCGCCGAGGCCGGCGTCGAGCGAAAGAAGTCGATCAGGAATTCGACCGAGCGGTAGAGCTTTTCCGATGAACCAAGGAGGATGCCGAGCGGGATCGCAATCACGGCGGCGATCGCGGTCGAATAGATCGTGCGCTCCACTGTCTTGAGGAAGTCCACGCCAAGCTTGCCGCTGGTCATCCCGATCCACATCGCCCGGAACGTCGCCAGCGGCGACGGCAGCAGCACCGGATCGACCACCCGGGCCCACACCGTCAGCGACCACACCGCCAGCAGCACGGCGACCCCGACAAACGGCAGCAAGACCTCGAAGCGTCTCATGCCTTGCGCACCTCGCGTTGAAACACCTCGAGGCAGTGCGCCTTGGTACTGATGAATTCGGCCTCCGACAGAGTCCGGTCGGTGCGCGGCCGCGCTGCGTCGTAATGCACGAATTCGACCGCGCGCGCCGGATGCCGCGACAGCAGCAGGATGCGGTCCGACAGATATACCGCTTCCTCCAGATCGTGCGACACCAGCACCGTGGTGGTCCCGGTCTCGACGAACACCCGCTGCAGCTGCTCGCGCATGAACAGCGTCATTTCGTAATCCAGCGCGGAAAACGGCTCATCGAGGAACAGGATTTCGGGGTCGACCACCAGCGCGCGCATGATCGAAATCAGCTGCTGCTGGCCGCCGGACATCTGGTAGGGGTAGAGCCTGAGGTCGATCTTGACGTTGAGATTGGCGACGATCCTCTCGACCCGGACGATGCGCTCGGCCTTCGGCACCCCCATCGCCTTGAGCGGGTAGGCGATATTTTCGAAGGCGCGCAACCAGGGAAACATCGCCTCGCGGTAATTCTGGAACACGTAGCCGAATTTGATGTGGTTGAGCGGCCGGCCGTCAAACAGGATCTCGCCGGAGTCGGCGGCGACCAGCCCCGCGATCATGTTGATCAGCGTGCTCTTGCCGCAGCCATTCGGTCCGAACACCGAGATCAGTTTGCCGCGCGGAATGTCGAAATCGAAATTGTCGTAGATCGTGGCATCGGAAAAGCGCTTGCTCAATCCGCGTATGGTGACATGCGGCGCGGTCCGCCGCGCCGCATCCTGAACCTTGCCCGGCACGGCCGTCTTCGCTGCGGGCTGTGCTCCTGCCACGGGCATCTCAGAATTTCTGCAGGACTTTGGTGACGTCGAGCTTTTCGGGGACCACCCCGATCGAATGGCCGAAGTCAGCCAGTTTCTGCAGATCGCCAATCTGTTTGGGGCTCATGTCGCCGGCCATCACGTATCCCAGCATCGACACCATGTCGACGACGTTGTCGGGCGTGAAGGTGTTTTTGGCGAGATATTGCCGCGCCTGGTCCGGGTTCTGGTTGATGAAATCGATCGCCTTGCCCCATGCCGCGGCGAAGCGTTTTGCGACTTCCGGCCGCTTTTGGATGAAATCGCTGGTCATCGCGCAACCGGCGGCATAGGCGTCGGCAGTCTCATCGCCGAGGATGTACTTTGAAATCACACCGGCCTCGAGCGAGCGCGCGACCCCGGCCTTGATCATCATCGATGCGTTCGGCTCCAGCGTGTAGCCGCCGTCGAAGGTACCCGCGGTCATGGCATTGATGTGCTGGCTCATATCGAGCTGGTCGATGGTGTAATCGCCCTCCTTCAGACCGTTTTTGGCCAGGATGGCCTTGGCGGTGTTGAGGTTGGCGGGCCCCGGCGCCGACATCAGCCTGGCGCCCTTCAAGTCCGCGATGGTCTCGGCCTTGAAGCCGTTGCGGACCACGAATTGTTCCATCTTGAAAATCTTGGTCTGGCTGTTGAGCGCGATGTACATCGCCACGCCCGGCTTCTTCACATTGGCGTTCAATCCTTCGAGCGTCACCAGAACCGCCGATACCTCGATCTGGTTGGTCATCATCGCCGCGACGTTCGGCGGACCGCCCATCAGTTTTGTCATTTCGGGTTCGATGTTCTGCTCCTTGAAGAACCCCCGCTCCAGCGCCACGAAATACGGCAGCGATGAACTGAGCGGGAATACGCCGACCGAAACCTTGTCCTGTGCCACCGCCCGGTCCGAAGCGGCAGCGCCCAGCGCCAGCGCCGCGGAGGCGAGGATCGCAAGCTTCAGTGATTTCATCGAGCGCTCCTGTGGTCCAGCGTGCGGGCCGCTTCTCGACCCTGCGGCCTATATTCCGAGCAAGGAACGTGCCGGTTTCACTCGTCCAGTTCGACGATCGCGATCACCGGACCGCCGCCGTGCGGGCCCTGATGCATGGCATCCACCGACACGAACACCGCGGGATCGCCGATCGCCAGCGCCGCCACGCCACCCACCGCTGCCTTGGAATGACGGTGGTGATGGACGTCGGAATCGTCGAGCATGATCTGCCGCCGCCCGCGCAGCAGGCCGCTGCGGTCGGCCTCGCATTTCATGAAGCAATTGACGACGCGGCCTTTGAGGTCTTCCGATCGCGGCCGTTCCGGCAGCTCCAGCCCGGCATCGCGAATTGAATCGTAGATGCCGTCGATATCGAGCGCGTCGCGCATCACCGAATGGCCGATGCGGTAGCGGCCGCCGGCGCCGGCCTTGTTGCCCAGCAGCACAATCTGCGCCTGGGTCAGTTCCACGCCCGAGGAACAGGACGCGACCGACGAATAGAGACCGAGATCCCGGCAGATCTGCTCGGCCTTCGGCATCGGCAGCTCGCCCAGCGCCACCGCAATGCCGAGCGCGGTGGTGCCGTTGGAGACGCCCATGGAATCGTGGACCTCGCACGCCAGGGTCTGGTGGCGCGATTCAGCGTCGCGCACCAACTCGATGGTCAAGAGCGGCGTCTTGGTCTGGACATAATGCACATCCTTCGGATCGGAAATTCCGGCGTCCTGCATCGCCGCCCTGACGGCGTCGGCGACCTTCTGGACCATCGCCGGACGCCCGATGTCCTCCGGCAGCAATTCCGCGCTCAGCGCCGTGCCGATCACCAGGCGCGACTTGTCGGCCGGACCGGTCTTGCCGTTGCGGGCGAAGATCGTGGCATGGGGCGTGATGACACCATCACAGCCGCCGGACCACACCATCGGCACGTTGTGGATCTCGGCCTCGGAGCGCTTGCCGCGCTTGAGCAAGACCCGCCGGAAGGCCTGGTCGGCCAGAATGCGGGTGAAATCGTTGACGCCGCCATTGCCCTCGGTCTTGCCGATCACCGCGATGACCTCGTCGGCGCCGAACCTGCCGGCTGCGATCAACCCTTCCAGGCCGCTCGCATCCTGGACGGTCTTCAGTTCGACCTTCGCCACTTCGATCGCCATGGGCGGAAACTCCGTTGTCGGTGTTTTCTATCAGTTCTGGACCATCAATTCCAAGAAACCGATCTTTCGTCATTCCCCGATGTGCAATTGCACATCTGAGGATGCGCCTTCAGTCGGCGATAGCCGACTTGAGGCGCAGGCCCGGAATGACAATTGTTGTACTAGCGTTCATCGCATCCGCGGCCGATGTTCGCCGCGCAGCATCTTTTCATAGCCCTCGCCGCGGTCAATCATGCCGGGCGCGGTATTTTGCGCGGCGGCCATCGCGGCCCGGCGCTGCCGCGTTGCCGCCTCGTCGATCATGGGCTGGCCGGTGGCGCCCATGTCGGTGAAGACAACGCCATAATCGGATTCCGCACCGCCAAGCGAGACCCTGCCCTCGACGACATCGCGCAACACCAGCGGCAGTTCGCGCTGCAGCGGGTCGCCCCAGCCGCCGCCGCCGGTGGTCACCACGCGAACCACCTGGCCTTTCAGGACCGGTTCGCCGTCGACCAGGCCGCCGAGATCATAGCTATCACCTTCAGCATCGACCGTGACGCAGAACGGCTGCCCGGCCTTGCCGCCGTTCACGCCATAGCAGCCGAGCCGGACCCGGTCCGCGGTGACGATGGTGCGGCAGTCGACCAGCGCACGATAGTGCTTTTCATAGCCCTGCCCGCCGCGGCGCAGACCGGCGCCGCCGGAATCGGTTCGCAGCGCCAGCTTCTCCACCAGCAGCGGAAACCGTGTCTCGGTGAATTCCGCGGGCTGATTGCGCGAATCCGGCACGATATGGATGGCGTCATTGCCATCGGCGTAATAGCGGCCGCCGGAGCCGCCGCCCAGCACCTCGCGCGACAGGAACGACTTGCCGTCGAGATCGGTGCCGAAAAACCCGGTATAGCGGATGGTCTCCTGATCCGCCGGCATCCGGCCATCGACCGCCTGCGCCACCACCCCCGCCAACAGGCCAAGGCAGCGCAGCAGCACGAACGAGCGCGCGTTGGTCGCGGCCGGCCATTGCGGCGTGATCAGCGTGCCTTTTGGCGGAAAGATCACCTTGAACACGTCGCAGACGCCTTCGTTGACATGGATTTCCGCGGCCCGCTCCGGCGTATCGGCGAGATTGCGCAGGATCGGCGCGATCCATTTGATCAGGAAGGCGCCGTCGGCATAGTCCGCCGGCCAGTTGATCGGGCCGGTCGATTGCGGGTCCGTGCCGTTGAAGTCGAGCGTGATCTTGTCGCCCTTCTTGGTCATCTTCAGCGCGATCTTGTGCAGCTTCGGATCGGTAATGCCGTCATGCTCGACATAATCTTCCCAGGCATATTCGCCGTCGGCGATTTTTGTCAGCAACTCGTGGCGATAGATGTCGCGGCATTTTTCCAGGATCGCCTGAAAGCAGGCCTCGACCTGCTCCCGGCCGAACCGCGCGAACAGCCCGGCCATCCGGGTAGCCCCCATCAGGCAGGCCTGGATCTCGCTGTCGAGATCGGCCGACAGCATCTCCGGCACCCGGGTGTTGCGTCGGACGATGGTGAACACCGCATCGTTGCGCACCCCTTCGCTGTAGATCTTCACCGGCGGGATCGCGATGCCTTCCTCGAACACGGTGGCCGCAGTGCCCGGCATCGAGCCCGGCACCCGGCCGCCGACGTCGTCATGATGACCGAAGGCCTGGATGTAGGCGACCACCTCGCCTTCATGAAACACCGGCACCGTGCTGCACAGATCCGGCAGATGCCCGATCGAGCCCTCGGTCAGATAGGTATCGTTCATCAGGAACACGTCGCCGGGCTTCATGGTATCAGGCGGAAAATCGCGCACCACGCCGTTCGGCATCGCGGAATAGGAGCGCCCGGTCAGCTTGCGGCAATAGCGGTCGAACAGTCCGACCCGGAAATCATGGGCTTCGCGGATCATCGGACTGCGCGCGGTGCGCTCGATGGCATATTCGATTTCGGCCTCGATCGAATTCAGCGTGCCCTCGACGATCTGCAGCACGATCGGATCGACCGGCGCAGTCTCGCGCTGCGGCGCGGTCGGCCATGGATGCGACGGCTGGTGCAGGTTCATCGTGACGCTTCCTGTGATGATACAGCGCGAATGACAAGAATGCCGTGCGGGTCGACTTCAAGATACTGGCCGGGAAACACCACACTGGTCGAGCCGAATTCCTCGACGATGGCAGGTCCCGTGACGCGGCCGCCCGACGGCAGCGAGGCACGGTCGTAGACCGGCGCGTCTAGAAACCGCGTGCCGAAATACACCGGGCGAACCGATTTCGGCGCCACCGTGCCGCTCTGCTTGGCGAGCCTCGGCATCTGCGGCCGCTCGATCAGACCGAAACCCGAGACACACAGATTGACCAGTTCGATCTTCTGCCGGCCGGCATAATCATAGCCGAAGGTCTTCAGATGCGCCGCATTGAAGGCGCCGATCAGTCCCTTCAGGAACGCGGTATCGACGGCGCCGCCGGGCGCGGTGACGCGCACCTCCATCGATTGACCGGCGTAGCGGATATCGGCCTCACGCACCAGCCGAATCCGCGAGGCCTCGATGCCGTCGCGCATCAGCGTCGCGGTGGCGTCGCGCTCCAACGCGGCGTAGCGCAGGGCGACGTCGGCAAGGTCGATGGTATCCTCGTGCATCACCTTGGTGACGATGTGATCGGTGCGCCAGTCCACCGCCAGCAGGCCGAAGGCCGAAAGATTGCCCGGATTCGGCGGCACGATGCAGGCTCTCATCGCCAGGAGGTCCATCACCGCGGCGGATTGCGCCGGGCCCGCGCCGCCGAACGACAACAGCGCAAAGCCGCGCGGGTCGATGCCGCGCTGGATCGTCATCTGCCGGATCGCATTGGCCTGGCTCCAGTTCGCGATCTCGATGATGCCGCTGGCGAGCTGCTCGACGCTCATGCGGCCCGGCAACCGCGCGGCCAGCGCGGCGATGCCGTCGCGGGCGCGCGCAACATCGAGCGCAATGCCGCCGCCGATCAGCGACGGCGGAATCCGCCCGAGCACCAGATTGGCGTCGGTGATGGTCGGCTCATGGCCGCCGTTCGGATAGCACATCGGGCCGGGCTCGGCGCCGGCGCTGCGCGGGCCGACCTTGAGATGACCTTCGCGGCTGATCCAGGCGATCGAGCCGCCGCCGGTGCCGATGGTCTCAATGTCGATCATCGGGATCCGCACCGGAAACGGGCCGACCGATCCGCCATTGGTGATTTGCGGCTTGCCGCCTTCGATCAGGCAAAGATCGGTCGAGGTGCCGCCGGCGTCCAGCGTCACCAGGTCCGGGAAGCCGGCGATTTCGGCGATCACAGCGCTGCCGAGCGCACCGGCCGCCGGGCCTGACAGCGCCGTGGTGATCGGCTTGCGCACCACCTGATCGGCGCTGGCGACGCCGCCGCTCGACTGCATCACCAGAAACGGCTTGTCCTGCAGGCCGGGGCCGAGTTCCTGATGCACCCGCTTGAGATAGCGTTCCATGTGCGGCTTGACGAAGGCATCCACCAATGTCGTCACCGCGCGCTCATACTCGCGATATTCCGGCAATACCACGCAGGACAGCGACAAGGTCGCGTCCGGATATTCCTCGGCGACGATTTCGGCGGCGCGGCGCTCATGCGCGTCATTGGCATAGGAATGCAACAGGCAGATGCCGATCGCGGCAATGCCATGGGCGCGAAAATATCGCGCGGCCTCGCGCACGCTCGCCTCGTCCAGCGGGCGCAACTGGTCGCCGCGGAAATCCAGCCGGCCGCCGACTTCGCGGACGAATTGCAGCGGCACGATGCGGTCCGGCTTGACCCAGAAATAGGAGTTTCCGTAGCCCTCCGGCACCGACTGCCGGGCGATCTCGAGGATGTGCCGAAAACCCGCATTGACGATCAGGCCCAGCGAATTGATCTCGCCCTGCAGCAGCGCGTTGGTCGCAACCGTGGTGCCATGGGCCAGTCCCGCCACGTTGTCGCTGGTGGCGCCGGCGGCGGCCAGAATGGCGTTGACGCCGCGCAACAGCGCGATCCCCGGATTGGCCGGCGTGCTCGCGACCTTGGTGACGTGGGTCGCGCCGGACTGGGTATCCACCGACACGATGTCGGTGAAGGTGCCGCCGGTGTCGATGCCGATGCGAAGCCGCGCGGCCAGCGATGGAGATGACATGTTTTGCTACGATCCGCGGACAGAAGGGCGGCGCGTGCCCGCTGGCGCCCCCGCACCGCAGCCAGCATGGGTCGGAGGCTCGGCGCAAGTCAAAAGCCGATTATCGATACCACTATCGGAAAATCCGATCAGGGCACCCTGAGCATCTCCCGCAGCTTCAGCAGCGCCGCCTCCTTGCGTCGCGACAGCGGTTCGCGGCGGCGAAACAGGCTGAACGCGACATTGCGCGCCGGCGCGATTGAGAGCGCCTTCAATAGTCCGAGCGCGACCTCGTTTTCGGCGCAGGCGCGCGGCACGACGGCGATGCCGCCGGCCGACTGCACGATCATCTTCATGGTCTCGATATTGTCCACCACCGCCAGGATATTGGGCCGGATCCCGAGGTCGGTGAACAGCGAGAACACCACCTGGCCATATCCCACCGTCAATTCACTCATGATGAAGGGTTCGGCGAGCAGGCGCCCGATATCGACCGGCTGCTTTGAGCGCGCCAGCGCATGCTTTGGATGGGTGATCAGCGCCATCTCGGCGTCGATCAGGCGATCGAAAATCAGTCCCGCCGGGAAACGGTCCGGATCCGATTCGATGGCGATGCCGGCGTCGATCCTTTCTTCGTGCAGTTCGTTGAAGATGTTCTTGGTCGGCGCCGTCACGATGTCGAGCCGCACCCCCGGCAGGTCGTGCTTGAGATCGGTAAACATCCTGGGGATGAAGATCTGGGCCATGCCGGACCCCATGCCGACCGTCAGCGTATCGGAAAGCGTGCCGCGCAACCGGCGGGCGGTATCCGACAGGCTGAGCAGGTCGCCCATCACGCGTTCGGACTCGTACAGGAAAGTGCTGCCGCGATCGGTGGACTGAATGCCGCCCGAGGTGCGGCGAAACAGCTCGAAGCCGATTTCCTCTTCCAGGAGCTTGACCTGCTCGCTGACCGCCGACTGCGAAATATTGAGCCGCTTCGCGGCCTTGGTAAAGCTGCGCTCTTTGGAGACCGAAAGCGCGTAACGCAGTTGGCGGAAATCCAAAGGGCAAATCCTCTAGCTGGCCGATGCTGCGGCGATGTTGAAGGTGCGATGAATCTCAAGCCTGGTTTCGGCGATCAGGCTGCCCTTGCGGATCACCCAGCGGCGCGGCAACCGCGTTGCAATAGCCTCGCGCGCATCGCGTGCCTCCAGCACCACCAGGTTCGCCACGGCGCCGACCGCCACGGCAAAATCCGGGATCCGCAAGGCTTTGGCGCCATTGCGGGTCACCATCTCCATCACGGTGAGAATTTCGTCCGGCTGGCTCATCTGCGACGCGTGGCACAGCAAAAATGCAATTTCAAGCGGATCGTTCTGGCCGAACGGATAAAACGTATCGTGCACGCAATCCTGGCCGCAGGCGACGTTGACGCCTGCGGCCAACAGCTCCTTGACCTGCGTCACGCCGCGGCGCTTCGGATAATCGTCGAGCCGGCCCTGCAGCATCAGGTTGGTGGCAGGATTCGCAATCATGTTGACGTTGGCTTGCCGGAGTCGGCCGATCACATGATCGGCATAATCCCTCGGGTAACTCGCCAGCGCGCAGGTGTGGCCGGCGGTCACTCGGCCCTGCCAGCCGTTGGCGATGGTGAGTTCGGCCAGCACTTCCAGGGTTTTGGCCGCCGGATCATCGGTCTCGTCGACATGCATGTCGATGTCGGCGTCGAATTGCCGGGCGATGTCGAACACGATCTCGATGTGGCGGCGGCTGTCCGCCGGCGACGCCTCGTTGAACGGCATGCCACCCACCACATCGACACCTGACTTCATCACCTGCCGCATCAGCGCTTCGGTCCCCGGCGATTTGACGATGCCTTCCTGCGGAAATGCGACGATCTGGATATCGATCAGATCGCGAAAACGGTCGCGGGCGCGGATCAGGCCCTCGGCCGGGCGGCTGCCTCCGATCGGATCGACATCGACGTGGCTCCGCAGCCGTGAAATGCCGTTCTCGACGGCGCGCTCTAGCACGCGCGAGGCGCGATCGGCGATTTCGTCGACCGTGTAGTTGCGCTTGATCTCCCACAGGATCTCGATCGCCTCGGTCAGCGTGCCCGAGACATTGACCGGCGCGCGCTCCGAGATCAGGGCCTTGTCCAGGTGAATATGCGGTTCGACAAAGCCCGGAACGGCCATTCGGCCCCCCGCATCGAGCGTGACGGCCGCCGTGAGCGTGGCCGGACTGCGCTCGATGCGCACGAAACGGCCGCCTTCTATTCCGACGTCGCTGAGGTCCTTGGCTCCCCACAGCGCGACGTTCCTGACGAGAATATCCAACACCAGCCGCACCACCCCCATGCCGAGCGCATCGGCCAATCTAACCCATCGCGCAAGTTTACGCGATATGCCGCCATTTTCCGTTCGCGATCAATTCAGTTCACGCGAGCTGAGGCGTGCTGTACACTGATAAAGCCGGGTTGCATCGTTCGAAGGGATCGTTATGTCCGTTGCGCCCAATTCGCTGCTGAGCCGCCTGTTGCTGGCCTCTATCGCAATCCTGTCGCTGCTGCTTGCCGCACCTCAGGCGCATGCCCAGGACAAGGACAAGGTCCTGCGGGTGGGAACGCTGAAACTGATCCACGGTATCACGCCCTACTTTTATGCGAAATTTGCGCCGCCCGGCTATACAGTGGAAGTGATTCCGTTCGAGAGCCCGACCGACGGCAAGAACGCGGTGCTGACCGGCACCGTCGACACCTGCATCCACGGCATTGCCGCGTTCCTGCTCGGCGCCGCCGCGGGCGAACCGATCGTGATCGTCGCCGCCGCAACCAATCGCGGCATGGCCGTCGTCGCCGACGCCAAATCCGACATCAAGAGCATCGGCGATCTCAGGGGCAAGCGGGTGGCGATCTTCCCGGGCTCGACCCAGGAGGTCGTGATTCTCGAGCGGCTCAAGGCCGAGGGCCTCTCGATCCGCGACATCCAGCCGATCCGGCTATCCTTCAGCGACATGCCGGCAGCATTGGCCCGCGGCGATATCGATGCCTATATCGGCGCCGAGCCCGGCCCGGGCATCAGCCTGGCCAACGGTACCGGCCGGCTGATCGAATATCCCTATTCCACGCCGATCGGTTCGCTCAACATGATCCTGTCGGCGAGCGAAAAAATGATCAAGGAAAACCCCGAGCGGCTCAGGATGATCGTCGAGATGCATAAAAAGGCCACGGATTATGCGATGGCGCATCCCGAAGAGATGATCGAAGTCGCGATGCAGAAGCTCGGCCAGCAGCGCAAGTCGATTGAAATTGCGATACCGAACGTCGAACTGACCTGGAAGATCGACGACGAATTCATCCACCGCGCCAAGGCCTATAGCGAGCTGATGGTGGAGAAGAAGCAGGTGCGCCAGGCCCCCGACATGTCCCAGGCGATTACCGAGCAGTTCATGTAGGAAGGTCGCCGTGACCGACCCCGCCGCCACCCCGTCGAGGGATTCGGAACCGAGCGCGCCGGACGCGGCGGCCGGGGTGCGCCGCCGCAGCCGGCAGCGGCGGGACAAGCTGCAAGCCATCGTGCTCGGCGCCGGCTTCCCGATCCTGCTGGTGCTGCTCTGGGATCGCGCGGTCGCGATCGCCGGGACCCGGCTCGTTCCGAGCCCCTATCAGGTGGCGGTGATGATGTATGACTTCACCTTCGGCGGCGTCTACGACGACGCCTTCAGCGGCACCATCCTGATCCATGTCTGGAAATCGATGCAGCGGGTCTATGGCGGCTTTTTCCTTGCCGCGCTGATCGGCATTCCCGTGGGAATGATGATCGGCCGCATCAAAATCCTGCGGCAATTGCTGGATCCGACGATCTCGCTGCTGCGCCCGATTCCGGTCACGGCATGGCTGCCGCTGTCGATGATCTTTTTCGGCCTGGGGCCGAATGCGGCGATCTTCCTGGTGTTTCTCGGCGCGTTCTATCCGATCCTGCTCAACACCATGTTCGGGGTGCGCTCGATCGATCCGCGGCTGTTCGAGGCCGCCGCGATGCTCGGTTGCTCGGAAACCGGCATGTTTCGCCAGATCGTGCTGCCCGCGTCGTTGCCGGCGATCTTCAACGGGCTGCGGATTGCGCAGGGATTTGCCTGGATATTGATCGTGGTCGGCGAGATGACCGGGGTTCCGACCGGCCTCGGCTCGGTGGTGATGGATGGCCGCACGCTGTCGCGCACCGATCTCGTCATCACCGGCATGATCGTGATCGGCGCCTGCGGGTTTGTCACCGACCGGATCATCGTTGCGATCAGCAACCGATTGTTGAGCTGGAGTCCGCAGCATCGTGAATGACGCGCCGCGCGCAAACATCCTCAGCATCCGCGGCGTCACCAAGCGCTTTACGCTTGGCGACGACGAGGTCGAGGCGCTGGCCGCGGTCGATCTGACGATACCGCAAGGCGAGTTCGTCTGCCTGATCGGCGCCTCGGGCTGCGGAAAATCGACCCTGCTGCGCATCATTGCCGGCTTCGAGGAGCCGAGCACTGGAGAGGCGTCGATCCGCGGCAAGACCATTAGCGGTCCGGGCCGCGACCGCGGCATGGTGTTCCAGGATTATGCGCTGTTTCCGTGGATGACGGTGCGCGAGAACATCAGCTTCGGGCCGCGGCAGCGCCAATTGCCACCGCGCGAGATCGCGCGCACCACCGGTGAATTCGTCAAGATGGTTGGGCTGGAACGCTTTGCGGACCGCTATCCGAGCCAGCTGTCGGGCGGAATGAAGCAGCGCGTGGCGATCGCGCGGGTGCTGGCGAACGACGCCAACATCCTGCTGATGGATGAGCCGTTCGGCGCGCTCGACGCGCTGACCCGCGAGCAGCTGCAGCACGAGCTGCTGCAGATCTGGTCGCGCACCGGCGTGACCGCGATCTTCGTCACCCATTCGGTCGAGGAAGCCGTGCTGCTGGCCGACCGCGTGCTGGTGATGAGCGCCGGACCGGGCCGGATCGACAGCGATGTCCGCATCGACCTCGCCCGGCCGCGCGACGTGTCGTCGCCGGAATTCAACCAATTGCGGCGCGACATTGCGCAACGGCTGACCAGCCATCTTGCGCCCTCGCGGGCATGAACGCTTGACGGCATCCCCGGCGCCGCGGACAATGCCGCCCAAAAAAGCAGCAGCCACTCCCGCGCTCACTTCGCCTGTCAGCTTAAGCCAATGATATCAGGATATTTTTCAGATCGATCCGGTGGCATACAAGTTGCCTGTTAGTGGCCGATGCAGCCAGCCCCCGTCCAGTTGAGTGTCCGGAACGTCACCAAATCCTTTTCCGGCAAGGCCGGCGAGGTCCGGGTGCTCGATGACCTCTCCTTTGCCATCAACGAGCGCGATTTCGTCAGCATCATCGGGCCGAGCGGGTGCGGCAAGACCACGATTTTCAACATCATCGCCGGCCTGATCGAGCCGGATTCCGGCGCGATGCATTTCCGCGGCGAGGAAATCGAGAGCCTGCGCGGCCGGGTCGGCTACATGATGCAGAAGGACCTGCTGTTTCCCTGGCGCACCGTGCTCGGCAACGTGCTGCTCGGGCTGGAGACCAGGGGCGTCGACCGCGCCGAGGCCGAAGCCAGGGCCCGCGACTATCTCAAGGCATTCGGCCTCTCGGGCTTCGAGAATGCCTATCCCAAAACGCTGTCGGGCGGGATGCGGCAGCGCGTGGCGCTGATCCGCACGCTGATCATGGATCCGGACATCCTGCTGCTCGATGAGCCGTTCTCGGCGCTGGACTACCAGACCAGGCTCTATCTCGAGGGTGTGCTGAAGGACGCCGTGGAGACCTACCACAAGACCGTCATCCTGGTGACGCATGACATCGACGAGGCGGTCGCGCTGTCGAAACGCGTCGTCGTGCTCTCGGGGCGTCCGGCCCGGGTCAAGATCGTGCACGACATCGACATCGGCGCGGCCTCGCCGATCGCGGCCCGCGGCGACAGCCGGTTCTCGGGCTACTTCCATGCGCTGTGCGCCGAACTCGATATCCAGACCGAGAAGACCGCGTGACCCTCACCCTCCCCGGCACCAGTCCCGTGCAAAAACGCAAAGCGCGCCGCAGCCGGCGCCGCGCCGGTTTCGACACCCCGCTCGGCCGCACCGTGCTGCAGGCAGCCGCGGTGATCGCGTTCTTCGCGGCATGGGAGATCGGCGTGCGGATGGGATGGATCTCGGCCTTCCTGGTCGGCTCGCCCTTCGGAATCTTCGCGCTCGCCTACAAGATGATCGTCAGCGGCGAATTGCTGTCGGACACCTGGTACACCCTGTTCGAAGCCATTCTCGGCTTCGTGATCGGCACCATCTTCGGATCGCTGCTCGGACTGGCGCTGTGGTATTCGGTGTTCGTGGCGCGGCTGGTCGAACCCTTCATCGTCGCCATCAACAGCGTGCCGAAGATCGCGCTGGCGCCGATCGTGGTGCTGTGGTTCGGCACCGGGCTGGTCTCCAAGGTCGCGCTGTCGGTCTCGCTGACCGCGATCGTGGCGCTGATCGCCGCCTACCAGGCCGCCAAGGATGCCGACGTCGATCTGCAATCGCTGCTGATCTCGATGGGCGCCGACAAGCATCAGGTGTTCTTCAAGGCGGTGGTGCCTTCGACGCTGCCGTCGATCATCGCGACCTTCCGCATCAATGTCGGGTTCGGACTGGTCGGCGCCGTGGTCGGCGAATTCATTTCCTCGCAGCGCGGGCTCGGCCACCTGATCTATACCGCGTCCAGCCTGTACGATCTCGATACGGTCTGGGTCGGCCTGTTCACGCTGATGATCATGGGATTCGTCCTGTATTACGTGATCGACCTGATCGAGCGCACCAGCCTGCCCTGGAAACAGTCCGGCATCACGCATCAGGTACAGGTCTAGTGGAGCGGTTCGATGAAACCGATCTTGCGGAACGAGTTCCATCGACTGTCATTCCGGGATGCGCGCTGGCCGGCGATAGCCGGGTGGAGCGCAGGCCCGGAATCCATAGCCCCCGCGGTGGTTATGGATTCCGGGCTCGCGCAAGAGCGCGCCCCGGAATGACAAAACCAGGTCCCACGACGAACCCACGGAGACGTCAAATGTCGTTGCTCACGCGTATTGCCCGCGCCGCCGCACTGGTTTCGGTGCTTATCGCAGGCCCCGCGCTCGCCGAGAACAAGAAGGTCACGCTGTCGCAGGCGTTCCAGTCGATGCTGTACCTGCCGCTCTATGTGGCGATCGACGAGGGTTTCTTCACCCAGCAGGGCCTCGACCTCACCAAGGAGACCGCCGGCGCGCCGACGGTGGCACTCTCTGCCGTGATTTCGGGCAGCGCGCAGTTTTCGATCCACGGACCGGAATGGACGGCGATTGCCGCCTCCAAGGGCGCGCCGGTCGACGTCATCGCCAATGTCGTGAACGGCGCCGCGGTGTGGATCGCGACCGCGCCGGACTTCAAGTTCAACAGCATCAGGGACGTCAAGGGCCACAAGGTCGTCACCGGGCTGATGCCGACCACCAGCACGTCGCTGTTCATCAAGCTGTTGAAGGAAAACGGCATGGACGCCAAGACCGATGTCGACATGATCCAGGTCGCGATCGGCTCCGAACCCGGACCGTTCGTCGCCAAGCAGGCCGACATCGCCGTGATGTACGAGCCGGGGCTCGACCAGGCCGTCGCCAAGGGCATGAAGGTCGTGCTCGGCTTCCCGATGCTTTATGGCCCCTACGCCTTCTCGGCCGTGACCGCGCGCAACGACGTCGATCCCGACACCGCGCAGCGCGTGGTCAACGGCATGGAAATGGCGATGCGCTTCATGGCCAAGAACGAAGCCAAGACGGTGGAGATCGCCAAGAAGGAATTTCCGACGCTGGATCCGGTCGTGGTCGAAGCCGCGGTGAAGCGGATGCTCGCCGACGGCGTCTATCCCCCGAGCGTCGACATCACGGCGGATGCGCTCAAAGTTTCCATGGATACCCAGATCGCGCTCGGCAATCTTTCGGCCCAGCCGGACTACAAGACGTTCGTGGTGAAGAAATTCATTGAACCGGCGCTCGCCATGAAATAGGCCGGAGCGTCGTCTCGCCCGCGGCGTTTGGCCGGTCGGCGCGGCTTCATCGTGGATGTTTTTGCCCTGGGACCAGCCGACATGACGGATCCGACCGCGACTTCCGCGCCAGACGACGGCGCCGGCATGCTGGAATTGCTGCGCCGGTTCAGGCAGGACCCGGCGCTCGCCGGCCGCTACGCCGCCGATTGTCTGCAGCGGGCGCGCGCCGCCGAACCGGTGCTCAGGGCGTTCGAATGTCTGCCGCACGACGTCCCGCGCCGGCCGGGTCCGCTGTCCGGCATTCCCGTCGCCATCAAGGACATCATCGCGACATCGGACATGCCGACCAGCAACGGCTCGCCGATCTACCGCGACCATGTCCCCGCCGCCGACGCCTGGGTGGTCGAGCGGCTGCGCAATCTCGGCGCCACCATCTTCGGCAAGACGGTGTCGACGGAATTTGCCTGGCGCCATCCCGGACCGACGGTCAATCCGTGGAATCCCCGCCATACGCCGGGCGGATCGTCATCGGGCTCGGCCGCGGCGGTCGCAGCCGGCTTGGTGCCGCTGGCGCTGGGCACCCAGACGCTCGGCTCGGTGATCCGGCCGGCCGCCTTCAACGGCGTGGTCGGCTTCAAGCCGAGTTTCGGCGCCATCCCGCGCAGCGGCGTGCATCCCTTGAGCCCCTCGCTCGACCATGTCGGCCTGTTCGCCCGCCGTGTCGACGATGTGGCCCTGGCGCTGTCGCTGCTTGCCGGCTCGAGCGACAGCGATCCGCACGGCCGACCCCTTCCCGGCTTTGCCGTCGATGCCGAGCAAGGCGTGGCGCCGCTGGAGCGGCCGCGCCTGGCCATCGTGCGGTTCGAGAAATGGTCGAGAGCCGAACCCGAACAACAGCAGGTATTCGAGGCGGCGGTCGCCGGACTGCGCCAAGCCGGGGCGGTTCTCGAAGAACTCCAACTCGGCGAACTCGATGGCGCCGACTGGGACGCCATCAACATCATCCTCGGCAGCGAGGCGGCGCAGATTTTCTCCGATCTGGTCGCGCGCTATCCGGACCGTTGCAGCGATCAGCTGAAATCGCTGGTCGAGGCCGGCAAGGCCCATGCCGCCTGGCAATATCTTGCCGCCCGGCGGCTTCAGGAAAACCTGCGGTCGGCCTTCCCGGCGCAGATCCGCGGCTTCGACGCCATCCTGACCCTGCCGGCGTTCGGCGAGGCGCCGGAGGGCCTCGGCTTCACCGGCAACGCTGAATATTGCGCGCCATGGACCTTGCTCGGCGTGCCGGCGCTGTCGCTGCCGGCGGGATTTGGCAAAAATCGCCTGCCGCTCGGCCTGCAGGTCGTCGGCGGCTACCGGCAGGACCACCATCTGCTGCGGACGGCGAAATGGATCGAGCGTGTCCTCCAGTTCGATCCGGGCATTGCCGGAATCCCGGGCGTGAAGCCATAATCCATCGGCATTTGCGCACCTCCGCTCCGGCCCACACGACCGAGACAAGGCCGGCATCGCGGAACGTCCGACAAGGCTGCCACTTGCGGACAGGCGGCGCCGGGAGCAATCTTGCATGGCGATTTGCATGGATTGAGCCTGGCCGGGTCATGCGTATTCGTCCCGAACCCGATGTGCCGGTGGCTACCGCGCAGGCAATCGTTGAAAGCGTGCTGACGGATCACAGGGTTGCAGCCGTTTCCAGGATTCACGGTGGCGAAATTGCCGCAACCTACGAGATCGCGTTCGAAGGCGCCAATCAGCCGCTCGTTCTCAAGGTGTATCCGGACTCGCTGCACTGGAAGATGCGGAAGGAAGCGAGCGTTGCCTCGCTGCTCGAGGCCCGTCTCAGGGTTCCGACCCCGCGCATATTGCTCGCGGATGACTCGAAACGTTTGCTCCATCTCAATTTTATCCTGATGACCAGGCTCGCCGGCTCGAATCTGGCAACGCTCGAACCCGGTCTGACGGAGCACCAGGTGGCCTCCGCGTACCGACAGATCGGGCTCCTGCTCCGCGACTTTCATCGCATCCCCATGCAGGCATTCGGCTACATCGGCGCCAGCGGAATTTCCACGCCGCACCTGACCAATCACGACTACCTGTACTGCCAATTCGACAGGAAGCTGAAGGAGTTCGCCGAGCGCGGCGGCGCCGCCGCCCTCGCGCGGCGGGTCGCAGCATATTTCTCGAAGCACGCCGACCTCTGCCGCGAATGCGCCGGCCCGGTGCTCTGCCATAACGATCTTCACGCAGGCAACGTCCTTGCCCGCCTCGCGGAAGGCGATGCGCTGCTTTCCGGCGTCCTGGACTTTGAGGGCGCGCTGGCGGGAGATCCGCTGATGGACGTGGCCAAGACCCTCTATTATCTCAACGCGGCAGCCAGGAACGCGGTACTGGAAGGCTACGGCGCCACAGGACGACGACACTGGTCGCCGACCCTGGAGCTTTACCACCTCTATTTCGTGCTTGAGCTTTGGTGCTGGGTGGCCCAGATCGGAAACCGCCAGCCGCTCGATCCACTCGCCCTGGACCTGGAGCGCTTCTCGGCGGCTTGACGCCGAGAACGCCAAACCCGCGGCGGCAAGGCCCGTACGACCGGGCAGCATAGCAGTCGCGCCTCATTTCATACCGAAGCGGGACTCCAGCAGATCAACCTCCCTGACCAGCTTGCGGGCTGTCTCGTCGGAGAGCTGGCGCGCCCGCGCCATCCGGTAGAACTCGCTCCGTTCGGCGCGAAGCCCGACAAGCCGAAGTTTTCGCTCGATCTCGTCGATCTTGCGAGCCAGCGCCGCCTCCTTGCCGGTTTTGGACCGGCTGTCGATGCGCTGGCGATAGAGCTCCATGATGCGAACTCCGGCATCGCTGTAAAGGTCGGCGTCGCTGCGGCCTTCACCCATCTCGTGCTGCGCCTGCTCGACGGCCTGGATCGCGACCTCGGCCGCCGCGACGCGCGCCAGATCCTCCTGCTCCTGCCCCGACGGCTCGGGCGGCAGCTCCAGATTCCTGAGCAGATACGGCAGGCCGAGGCTTGCCGCGACCAGCGACACGATGATGATTCCGGCGGCGAGGAAAACAGCGAGGTCGCGCGCCGGAAACGGCGACCCGTCGTTCATCGTCAAGGGCAACGTCAGCACGCCGGCCAGCGTGATGGTTCCCCGCACGCCGGCGAGCGATGCCGCCGCGATCAGACGCCAGCCCGGCATGTAAGGGTGCTGGCCTTTCAGCGCGGCCCGAAACAGGGTGAAACGCAGCGAGGTCCAGACCCAGAGGAAGCGCAACACCGCAAGCGCGAGGGTGATGGCGACGACATAAACCAGCAGCCAGATCGATTCATGGTGTCCGGTCTCGCTGACCACCCGCGCCGCACCGGTGAACAGCTGGGGAAGCTGCTCGCCGAGCAGCACGAAAATGATGCCGTTGGCGCTGAACTGAACCAGATCCCAGACCGCGCTGCGCCGAACCCGGGTTACGGCGAGCGCCCGGCCGCTTTGTTCGACGTAGCTCATGGTGATGCCGGCGGCAACCGCCGCGAGAATTCCCGAGCATTGCAGATGCTCGGCCAGAAGATACGCCCCGAACGGGATCAGCAGGCTGATCAAGATCTGCGAACCGGTGTCCTCGCCGAAGTGCTGCGATACCCAGTTCTTCGAAACGGTCGCGATCCAGGTCACGCCGGCGCCAATGGCGACGCCGCCGATTGCAATCCAGAGGAAGGTGCCGAGGGCGTCGAGGGGAGAGAACACCCCGGTCAGCGCCGCCGTGACAGCAAAGCGCATGCACACCAGGCCCGACGCATCGTTGAGCAGCGATTCGCCTTCGAGGATGTGCATCAGCCGTCTCGGGATCGGCACATGGGCAGCAATCGCAGACACCGCGACCGGATCGGTGGGAGAAACGATCGCAGCCAGCGCGAACGCGACGGCGAGCGGCATTGCCGGAATCATCCAGCTGACGAAGTATCCTATACCAACCACCGTGAACACCACGAGGCCGAATGCCAGTTCCAGGATCGTTGCCTTGTCGCGGAACAGTCCCTGTTTCGGGATACGCCAGCCGTCCAGGAAGAGCAGCGGCGGCAGGAACAGCAGGAAGAAAATATCCGGCTGCAGCTCGACGCCGAGACTGGCGACCGAGGCAATGGCCGCCCCGAACGCGATCTGCACGAGAGGCAACGGCAGCAGCAGGGGAAACATCCGTGCAAGCGCGCCGCTGACCGCGACGGCCAGCAGCAGAAACAGGGCAACGGCAATGGTTTCCAAGCTGGTCTCGCCATGGTTGATGTTGACGGGATTCCCGCGATCGATCCCCGGCACCATAGCGACGCCGATCGATGGTTACCACCCGCTGCGCGAATCCGGGCCGGCGCTCGCCGCGGAACGACGCCCGGCTACGAAGCCGGCTGAGTTTGTTGCAGCCGCTTGGTCAGGAAATATTTGACATGGCCCGGCGGATAATCCTTCAGTTGTCCGAAAACCTCATATCCCAGCTTCTCGTAGAAATGGCGCGCCTGGAAGCTGAAGGTCTCCAGCGAAGCGGCCCGGCAGCCCTTCTCCAGCGAGTAGGATTCGGCGGCTTGAAGAAGGCGTCGGCCGTGGCCGCGGCGCTGATCGCTCTTGATCACCCAGAGAGCTTTGACATGCAGCCACCCGCCCCAGATATTGCCGTACAGGCCGCCCAGCCATTCGCCGCGGTCGCTTTTCACGAAGAAATTGCAAGGGTACCAGTCGGACATCCCGGTCACGGCGATGGTATGAAGATCGACACCTTCGGTGACGAAGCATTTGAGCTCGTCGTCAGGATAGGGCTCGAACAGAATTTCGCAATCCAACATCTTCGGCTCCCGCGCCATGATTTCCCGGCAGCCTCCTTCGCTTTTCGCGGCGTCGAGGCGCGAAACTTTATCCGTCGAAGCTTGACAGCAAGACGACGTCGCGGCGGATTGTTAGAGATATGCCTTGCAGTAACCGGCGGCCGCAACGGCTCGCGGTCGTGTCGGTCTTCGCGGCGAGCTCAGCGACCGAAGCCGGCAAGCTCCGGCGGCTCGGTCGATCCCGCAGCGAGAGAGCGCTGCACCATGACGGTGTCGGCCCAGCGGCCGTATCGATAGGCGATCCCGGGAAGCAGCCCGACCCTGCGAAAGCCGAATTTTTCGTGGATGGCGAGCGATGCCGTGTTGTCGGCATCTATGTAGCCGATCATCTGCCGAAACCCGGTCGCCGCGCAGACGTCGATCAGCTCCTGCAAAAGCAGCCCTCCGACGCCGCGCCCGACATGCTGGTGATGCACATAAATCGAATGCTTGACGGCGTAGCGGTATGCCGGTCGCTTGCGAAACAGCACCACATAGGCGTAGCCCACCACCTCGCCGCCATGGGTGGCCACCAGATGCGGCAGACGATGATTGCGGAGGTTCTTGCGGCGATCGCGCAGGTCCTCCGGCTCCGGTGTGCCGCTGTCGTCGACGGCATCCTCGATCCCGCGGCGGATGTGGTTTCGATAGATCGCCAGCATCGCCTCGACGTCGCTGTCGCGCGAGGCACGCACCAGCACCGGCTGACCGCCGGTCGCAGCCGGTCCCGTCGTTTCGATCGGCCCGTTCATTCGCAGACCACGTAGGTATGCAGCCGGATACGGCCCGACGGATCCACTTCCCTGTAGACGCCCTGGATCTCGACATCGAAGCCGGGAAAGGTATTGAAGCAGCTTTCGAACATTTTCAGATAGTCGATCATGGGCTGGGCGCGCTCGGTGAGCCGCTCGCCAGGCACGACGGTGGCGATGCCGGGTGGATAGACCACGAACGGCGTCGTCGCAATGCGGCCGGCAATGGCGTCGATCGGACGATATTCGACGTCGTTGCGCACCAGGTAGCGCGTCGCATCGCGCGGCGACATCGCGACATCCGGCAGGTGCTCCGCGACGAACTGCTTCGACTGCAGCGCGCTCACGCCGGCGTCGCGGAAAAACCGGTGCATGTCGGCACAGAGATCGCGCAGCCGCACGCCGGCATAGCGCGCCGACCGGCGCTGGTAGAATTCCGGAATCACCTCTTCCAAAAGGGCGTTGTCGTCGTGCAACTTCTTGAAGGCGACGAGGCCGCTGATCAGGGTGCCGGCCTTGCTGGATTCGACGCCGGGAGTGAGCAGAAACAACAGCGAGTTGAGGTCGTTCTTCTCCGCCACGATGCGGTTTTCGCGCAGATATTGCGCCACCACCGGGGCGGGGATGCCGTGGTCGGCGTAGCCGCCTGTCGCCGGGTCGAACCCGGGCGTCAGTACCGTCAGCTTGTTGGGGTCGGTCATGGCAAAGCCCGCCGTCAGATCCGGGAAGCCGTGCCAAACGGAGTCCGGGCCGAGCTGCCAATAGGATGGGTTGCTGGCGAGCAGGTCGGTGCTGATCGTCTCCCAGGCGACATTGTGGACGGCGCCGTCGCGTGAAGCGTCGGGGATCGACACCCGGTCGGGTACGAACGGATCGAAGAACCAGCGGCGTTCCGGGCGCGCCTCCTTTTCCTCGAATTCCCGCCGCACCGCGCGCATCTTCTTTCGCAGTTCGATTCCGAGGCGGATGGTGTCGTCCCAGAGCACTTCGCCGGAGCGGCCCTTCATCATCTGCGCGCCGACATCCAGCGAGGCGAACAGCGGATAGAACGGCGAAGTCGAGGCGTGCTGCATGAAGCTCTCATTGAAACGCCGGTGTTCGATGCGGCGCTTCTGGCCCTTTATGTGACGATCCTTGACGTGGATCTGCGAGGCCTGGGAGAAGCTCGCCAGCTGCTTGTGGGACGACTGGGTCGCGATGATGCCCGGCGCGTCCGGGCCGAGACCCGACAGCCCCATGGCGAAACGCCCGGCGTAGAGCGGATGAAACTTCATGAAGCCTGCCCAGGCTTCGTCGAACAGGATGTACTCGCAGAGATGGCCGATCCGCTGGAGGATCATCTCGGCGCTGTGAATCGTGCCGTCATAGGTGCACTGTTCGACCACGGCGACGCGGAAGGGACGCGGCTTGCGCCAGGCCTCGGGATCCCCGATCAGGGGATGGTTGCGGATGCGCTCGCGCAAGGCGGTTTCATCGAAAGCGTCCCAGCGCATCGGGCCGATCAGGCCCCAGGCGTTGCGCACCGTCGGAATATACAGCGGAATGCCACCGGCCATCGTCAGCGCGCCATGATGGGCGGCCTTGTGATTGTTGCGGTCGAACAGCACGAGGTCGCCGTCGGTCACGAGCGCGCCTAGCACCACCTTGTTGGACGTCGAGGTCCCGTTGAGCACGAAATAGGTTTTTTCCGCACCGAAGATCCGCGCCGCTTCCTGTTGCGCCTTCAGCGCCGGGCCTTCGTGGGTCAGCAGGTCGCCAAGGTCGAGCACCGAATTGTCGAGGTCGTCGCGGAACACCGCCTCGCCCAGGTGCTCGACGAACACCCGGCCGATCGGACTGCGGCTGTAGAACACGCCGCCATTGTGGCCCGGACAGGTCCACAGATGGTTGCCCTCTTCGGCGTAGTCGACCAGCGCGCCGAAAAACGGCGTCTTCAGGGTCTCGGCATATTGCTTCAAGCGGCTGATCAGGTTCTTGGCGATAAACGGCGGCGTCTCCTCCGACAGGAAGACATAGCCGTCGATGAAGTCGAGCACCTCGACCGGCAGGTCTTCGAAACGTCTGCGGCGGATCAGAAGGATGATCGGGAAGTCGAGGCCGCGTCGTCGCATCAGGTTGATCAGCGCGGCGGTCTTGCCTTCCAGGCCCTTTTTGCCCCAGTCGACCACCATGCAGCCGATGGCCGCATCGGTCTGCACCGCGATTTCGGCGTCCTCGAGCCTGCGTGCCCTGACGACTTCGAAGCCGGAGCGCTCGATCTCGCTGACGATCTGGTTGAAACGCAGCCCCTCGAGATCGTCGGTATCGAACACGGGGGCCGCGAACAGGAAGGTGAAACGCCGGAAGTAGTCCATTGGTGCCCTCGAATGCGTGCCGAACCAGCTGTTGGCGCATTCGATGACAGTCCTGTGACGGCAAGCTTCGTGACCCGCACCGCCGCCGAGGGATTGGACCAGCGGCGGCCTTGTATCGCCAATTGTTCACAATGCGGTCAGCGAAGGCGACGGTTCGACATGGGGACGGAAGGTCGATTTCTCGGTCCCGCAATCCGGGCAGCGCCAATTCGCCGGGATCGCGGCAAACGGCGTGCCCGGGGCGATTGCCTGATCCGGAATCCCGGTGGAAGGCTCATAGATGAAATAGCATCCGCCACAGATGAACTGCTGCAGGCCGGGGCGACGCACGCCGGCGGAGGGGCGGACGACATGGCCGGCGCCCGACGGCGCCGGGGTGTAAACCGGATCCCCGACACGCACGCTGCCGCCTTCCCGTGCGATCAGGTAGATGCCGAGTTCCTTGTGTCCGAAGGCGGCGCGCAGCGAGCCCGGCAGATCGAGATCGCGGCGGCCGGTTTCCGGGTTGACATTGGTGGCGCCGCACCGGCCGTTGCGGCGATCGACCCGAAACAGTCCGTCGCCGATCCGGATGTCGCTGCCGACCCAGTCGAATTCCTCCCAGGGGGCAGCGCCGTCGATGTAGAAATTGGCCCGAAAGCGCAAGGGATCGATCTTGATGCCCCACTGCTGCTCCAGGCTGCGCACCGTCGCCAGATTGATCAGCGAAATGACGTTGTCGGGCTTGTCCATGAAGTGGCCGCCCTGCGAGCGAACCAGGGTCGGCGCCGCGCGCAGGGCCGGAACCAGCTGCCAGAAAATTTCCTCGACCCTGGCGCGGGCGGCATCCTGGTTGAGATCGGCGACGATCAGCTGGTGATTGTCCTGGGTGATGGTCAGCTGCAGGGTTTCGACATCGAGCGAGGTGCGGACCCGCGCCAACGCCTCTTCCAGCATCAGCATCACGAACAATCCCTTCTTGCCCCATTTGGGTTCGCTGGTATCGAACGGGGCGCCCGGCCGCACCAGCGCGAAGACGCGATCGTGCGGGAACGGCTTTTTGGCCTGCAATTCGACGCCGGGCAGCGGCTGCGCGCTCAGGCCCTTGATCGGATAGCGATAGATGTTTTTCAGAACGGGCATTGGCGCGCCACCTTGTCGTGCGATCGGCTTTCCCGAAAATGCACGATGCGGTGCCGGATGACGTAGAGCCGGCTGCTGTCGAAGTCGTGGGGCCAGATGCGGTTTCGGCGGCCGGATCGCCTGCGGCAGGGCAAAGCGGTCGGAAAACAGCGCGGTCATGTCGGTTGCCGGATCGTCGATGGCGTCGTCGATCGCATCCGAGAGCCGGGCAATTCCCTTCTCGATCTGCCTGGGCGACAGCGCCGCATAGCCGAGCATGATGGCCCGGCTGGTCAGCGCGGTCTGGCGGCGGAAATGCACCTGCGCCGATCCCAGCGAATAGACGCCGACCCGCGCCCGCAGCGCCAGCGCCTCGACCGTCACCGCGTCCGGAATGCCGGGCGGCAGGTGCCACAGCACGTGCAGGCCGCCGATCTCGCCGTCGACCACGACGTCGCCGAAATTGCGTCGCAGCGCGGCAACCAGGCTGTCGCGGTTGTCCTTGTAGTGGGAGCGGACCCGAAGCAGGTGGGCGGCATAGCTGCCGCTGTGCATGAAGTCGGCCAGGCTCGCCTGCTCCAGCCAGGGATTGCCATGGTTGAGCAGGCGTTTTTCGCAAGCCACGGCATCGGCGATGTGTTCCGGGACCACCATGTAGCCGAGCCGCAATCCGGCCCCGAGCGATTTGGAAAACGTTCCGATATGAATGGTGCAGTCGGGCGCCAGCGCCGCCAGCGGCGGCAGATGCGCGCCCTGGTAGCGGATGTCGCAATCATAATCGTCCTCGATGACATAACAGCCGTAGCGCCGCGCCCAGCCGATCAGCTCGCTGCGCCGTTGCGCCGACAGCATGGCGCCGGTCGGATATTGATGCGCGGGCGTGGTGTAGAGCAGCGACGCGGTGCGCTGCGGCAGGTATTCCGGGATCAATCCATCCTGATCGACCGCGACGCTGACGACCTCGGCGCCCGCGGCCTCGAAGCTCGATGCCGCGCCGTGGTAGCAGGGATCCTCGACCACGCTGAGCGCGCCGCGCGAAAGAAACAGCCGCGCCGCCAGCGTCAGGCCTTCCTGGATTCCGGATATGATCACGATCCGGCTCGGATCGGCGACAATGCCGCGTGCCGCGGCCAGATGATTGGCGATGGCGGTGCGCAGCGCAGGAAGCCCGGCCGGATCGCCATATTGCGTAAGACCGACGCCGCCGCCGTGCGACAGATTGCTCTGCAGCAGTCGCCGCCAGGTCTTCAGCGGAAACAGATCGGCGCTGGGACGGCCCGGAAAGAAATCGTAGAGCAGGCGGCTGGCGCCGGCGCGTGCCGGGTTCTGCGCGCGCCCGTGACGCAACGGCATCGGCATGCGCTGCGCGAATGGATCGGGCGCCTCCGACACCGGATGCGGCGGCGCAGCGATGCGCGGCATCTGCTCCGCGACATAGATTCCCGACGCCGGACGCGACTCGACGATGCCTTCCATCAGCAACAGATCGTAGGCGCGAACCACGGTGTTGCGGGAAATCGCCAGCTGCTCCGACAGCCGCCGCGACGAGGGCAGCCGCGTCCCCGGTCCGATCCGCGCGCAGCGGATGGCTTCGCGAATTTGATCGACCATCTGCATCGTCAGCAACTCCGGCCGCGACCGGTCAAGGAGAACGGAAATCTGCATATCAGCTGCCTGGGCCTGCCCGATCCCCGGGACGGAGCAAAGGCTGGGCCAGTTATGGGTCCAGTCAGCCGAATAATGACGCGATTTCCACCGATGTCAGCGGGTTTGTCGGCCGATCTGGACTGGTCCCCTCGGATTGCCAGCGACTGGACTCATCACTGCGCAATGCCGTGGCCGGCTGCCCAGCGCCGATGCAGGTTCTGCCCGAAACCCTGCACGACCGTCCAACTGCTGGGCAATCCAGCCAATGCCGCGCCCATCGCAAGGTCAGCCGATGGAGCCATGGCATTTTCCCGCGGCGGCTCTCCTTGCCGGCTGCCGCTTCATGCAAGCGTCGCGTCACTGAATGGACGCAGGGGGAGCAGCTCGCGAAGCGCGAAGCTCCCGGCATTCGAACCCAAAGGAGAACCCATGAGCACCGCACGAATCCGCTGGCTATCCGCCGCGGCCGCCATTCTCGCCCTCCTCGGATCCGGCTTCACCGCCGCCAGGGCCGACGACACCATCAAGATCGGAATCCTGCATTCGCTGTCGGGCACCATGGCGATCAGCGAAACCATCCTGAAAGACCTGATGCTGATGGAGGTCGCCGAGGTCAACGCCAAGGGCGGCCTGCTCGGCAAGAAAATCGAACCGATCGTGGTCGATCCGGCCTCGAACTGGCCGCTGTTTGCGGAAAAGGCCCGCGAACTCCTGACCAAGGACAAGGTCGCCGCCGTGTTCGGCTGCTGGACCTCGGTATCCCGCAAGTCGGTGCTGCCGGTATTCGAGGAACTCGACGGGCTGCTGTTCTACCCGCTGGAATATGAAGGCGAGGAAGCCTCCTACAATATCTTCTACGGCAGCTCGGTGCCCGACAACAAGGCGGTGCCGGCGGTCGAATATCTCATGAGCCATGAGGGCGGCGACGTGAAGCGCTTCGTGCTCGAAGGCACCGACTATGTCTATCCGCGCACCAGCAACAAGATCATCCGCGCCTTCCTCAAGACCAAGGGCGTCAAGGACGAAGACATCATGGAGAACTACACCCCGTTCGGCTTTTCCGACTGGCAGACCGAGGTGGCGGCGATCAAGAAATTCGGATCGTCCGGCAAGAAGACCGCGGTGATCTCGACGGTCAACGGCGACGCCAACGTGCCGCTCTACAAGGAACTCGGCAACCAGGGCATCAAGGCCACCGACATCCCGGTGATCGCCTTCTCGGTCGGCGAGGAGGAACTCGCCGGCGTCGACACCAAGCCGCTGGTCGGACATCTGGCGGCCTGGAGCTACTTCCAGTCGGTGAACACGCCGGAGAACAAGGCGTTCATCGCGAAATGGCGCGCCTACACCAAGAACCCCAAGCGCGTCACCAACGACCCGATGGAATCGGCCTACATCCTGTTCCACATGTGGGTCCAGGCCGTCCAGCAGGCCGGCACCACCGATGTCGAGGCGGTGCGCCAGGCGATGATCGGCCAGAAGGTCAAGTCGCCGTCGGGCTTCGAAGTGGTGATGGGCAGCAATCACCACATGGCCAAGCCGGTGATGATCGGCGAGATCCAGGCCGACGGCCAGTTCAGCATCGTCTACAAGAGCAAGGCGCTGCCGCCACGCGCCTGGAGCCCGTATGTCGAGGCCAACAAGGGCAAGGTGGCGGACTGGTCATGGCCCTGGGTCTGCGGCGGCTGCACCGAGCCGCGCTTCGCCGCCAACTGATGCGGCCCGCGGTCGGACCGCGGACGGCCTGGTCCGGTTGCGCCGACATGGTCGGCGTAACCGGACAGGTTCCAAGGGCAGCCCATCGTCCGAACCGGCACCTGGTGAGCGGTAATCGGGCTTTTTACGTGGATTGAATTAACGCGCGTTCAACGCTGCCGCGGCTAGTCTCGTCGCCAGTGCCTGGCTTGGGCGTATCCAACTTGCGTAAAAATGTCATTCTTGACCAAAACCGCCGGCGGCGCCGGACGATCGCTCCTGGTTTGCGCGTTGGTGCTGGGGATCGGCATCGCGGGTTTTGCCGGCCTGCTGGTTTCAAATTTGCGGCAACGGGCCCTGTTGGCATCCGGCAGCGAACTGCAACGCCTGGCCCTGGTGCTGGCACAGCAGGCCGACCGTTCGCTGCAGTCGGTCGATCTGGTCCAGACCGGACTGCTGGAGCGGCTCAGGGGCATCGAGACCCCCGGGCAATTTCGCCGGGAGATGGCCGGCAGGGAAATTCACGACGAACTGCGCAACAGGATTGAGGGCCTGCCGCAGATCCACACGCTCACGCTGCTGGATGCCGATGGCAATCTGATCAACTTCAGCCTCAGTTGGCCGGCCAAGCCGGTCAACGTGTCGGATCGGCAGTTCTTTTCAGCACTGAAGACCGATCCTCAGCGCATGACCTACATCAGCGAACCGATCCGGAGCCGGGCGATCTCGACCTGGACAGTAATCGTCGCGCGTAAGATCGTGTCGTCCGACGGCAGCTTTCTGGGACTGATCGTGGCGGCACTCAACCTGCCGGATTTCGAGCGGCTGTACCAGTCGGCCGACCTCGGCGCCAACAGCTCGGTGACGTTGTTTCGGCAGGACGGGGTGCAGTTCGTGAGTTTTCCGCATGCCGAGCAGGATATCGGCCGGAGATTTCCGATCAGCGTGCATTTCCACGAGCTGCTCGCAACCGGTTCATTCAGTGACCTGGAGCGCCGGATCGATCCGGCGGACGGCCAGGACAAGCTGGTTGCGGTCAGCCTGTTGCCGGACTATCCGCTCGCCATCAGCATCGAGAGGACCGTCGATCAGGCGCTGACGGAGTGGCGCCATCTGCGGGATTATTTATTGGCGGCCACGGCGTTGCTGGAATCGGTGATCATCGGTCTTGGCCTGCTGATGATGCGCCAGCTGCGCAGCCAGCGGCTGCTGGCGGTCGCCGGCGCCGAACTGGCGCTCGCGCGCGAACGCGAGATCGCCCAGGATCAGGCCCGGATCCAGCACGCCCGGTTGGGCGCGGCACTCGACCACATGTCGCAGGGGCTGGCGATCTTCGATGCCGGCGATCGCCTGGTGGTGGCCAATGCCCGGCACGCAACGATGCTCGGCATCTCGGCAGCCGGCGATCTCGCCGGAATCGACATCACCGCGCTTCTGGATCTGTCCGTCGCGGCCGGCGTGATCGCGAGCGCCGCCGCACGGGAAATGGTGACCGCAATCCTGGCCAACATTGCCAACGTAGCGCCGATGTCGCACATGCTCGAGCTCGAGGACGGACGCCGACTGGCGGTGAGCTTTTCGCCGATCTCCGGCGGCGGCTGGCTGTTCACGCTTGACGACGTCACCGAGCGACTCTGCGCGGAAGCGCAGATCACCCACATGGCGCATCATGATGCGCTGACGGGTCTCGCCAATCGCCTGCTGTTCCGGGAACGGCTGGAACAGGCGTTGGCATTGTCGCGTCGCGGCGAAACCTTCGCGCTGCTCTGCCTCGACCTCGATCGCTTCAAGCCGGTCAATGACGGCTTCGGCCACGCCGTCGGCGACGCGCTTCTGCGAGCGGTGGCAGAGCGCATGCGGAGAGCGGTTCGGGATATCGACACCGTGGCGCGGCTCGGCGGCGACGAATTCGCCATCATCCAGGCCGGAATCGACCATCCATCCGATGCGGAAGCGCTGTCCATGCGGCTGATCCAATCGCTCGGCGCCGTCTACGGTCTGGACGGTCGGCTCATCAGCATCGGCGTCAGCATCGGGATCGCCATCTCGCCCGGCAGCGGCTGCGACGCCGAGACCGTGCTGAACAACGCCGACCTTGCGCTGTATCGCGCCAAATCGGAGGGGCGCGGCATGTTTCGCTCGTTCGAAACTGCCCATGATGCGCGGCTGCGCACCAGCCTGGTTCCGGAGCCGGACCTGTTCGATCTGCCGGTAAACGGTTAATCGGCAGCGTCAGGCGGATCGCGAAGCCGCGACGGCAACTCCCGGCCGCATCGTCTATCGCCGCAGCACCGCGCGAACCGGTGCGGCGTCGAGGCCTGCGAGCTTGAGCGGCAGCGCGATCAATTCATAGTCGCCGGCAGCGACATCCGCGAGCAAGAGATTTTCGATGATCCGGAGATCGTGGGCGCGGCACACCATGTGGCAGGGCAGTTCCTTCGAGGTCTCCGGATCGATCGACGGAACGTCGACGCCGATCAGGCGCGTGCCGCGCAGCGCCAGACGCTCGACCGCATCCGCAGCCAGCGCGCGGAAACCGGCCGGCCAGACCATCGGATCGAGCCGGTCCATCAGCCTGAACAGCAGCCGCGGCGGCGCATCGACAAGGGCGGCCGAGATTTCGTCAAAGCCGCAAAGCGGACCCGGGCCGCGCGCGTCGATCACCCTGGCCGGGCCGATGAAGTCGGCAAGATCAAGCCTGTCGATACTGGCGCCCTCGGGATCGTAGTGCAGCGGCGCGTCGGCATGCGCCCCGCAATGCGTCGACATCGCGATCTCGGCGACGTTGACCGGGCAGTCCGGCCCGATGCTGAATGTCCGACTGCTGCGAAAGGCGGCGTCGCCGGGAAATACGCCCATGCCGACGCGCAGCGATGGCGATATGTCGATGATGGCCATTACAGTTCGGTCCTCACCTGCCACAGCTCGGGAAACAGCACCACGTCCAGCATGTTGCGCAGGTAGGAAACACCCGAGGTACCGCCGGTACCCCGCTTGAAGCCGATCACCCGCTCCACCGTGGTGACGTGATTGAAGCGCCAGCGGCGGAAATAATCCTCGAAATCCACCAGCTTTTCGGCAAGTTCGTAAAGCTCCCAGAAACCGGCGGGATCGCGATACACCGACAGCCATGCCGCCCGGACGCTGTCGTCGGCGGCATGCGATATCGAGACGTCGCGTTGCAGGACGGCCGGGTCGATGCCGAGGCCGCGACGCTGCAGCAGCCGGATGGTGAGATCGTAGATGCCGGGAGCCCGGCGCGCCGCCTCGAGACGCTCCAGCACCGGCGGGTTATGCAGGTGGGAGCGCATCATCGCGGCATTCTTGTTGCCGGCCAGATACTCGATCAGCCGGTACTGGTAGGACTGAAAGCCGGAGGAAGTGCCGAGCAACTCGCGAAACCGGGTGTATTCGCTCGGCGTCATGGTGCGAAGCACGTCCCAGGCGGAATTGAGCTGCTCGAGAATCCGGGACACCCGCGACAGCGTCTTGAACGCCGGCTGCAGATTGTCGGCCGCGATCAGCTGGCAGGTGGCGCTGAGCTCATGGATCGCAAGCTTCATCCACAGCTCGGAGGTCTGATGCTGGATGATGAACAGCATCTCGTCATGGGCGGTGGAGAGCGGCCGCTGCGCGCCCAGAATCCCGTCGAGCCCCAGATAGTCCGAATAGGACATCACCTCGCGGGACCCCGGCTTGATGTCGCTTGTCGGCGGATCGCGGGGATTTTCGACCATGGGATGTTCACTCGCGTCCGAAGTCCGGACCGAAACCCGGCAAGGACGCCGTTTCGAACCACCGACATCCGTCGCCGCGGCTGAATAGACAACGCGCGCGGAGCCGGCCGATATTGTTTTAAATGTAAAAGAATGGATTTTTGCTGTCAATCGGCATTTCGGTCGGGCCTGTTGCCACTGACGTTGTTGCCAATCCGCTCGCGCGCCCTATGCTCGGACGGCTCGCCTGCCGGCTGCCGTCCTGGTGCGCTCGGCGCCGCGGATGTGCGGAGCGCCTTGTTCGAGCTGTTGTGAGGTTTTCGATGACCACGTCCGACGCCGCCCTGACGCGAGATGCTTGCGTTGCGCGCGATGCCTGCGATCCGCTCGGCGCGTTGCGCGACCGTTTCGTGGTTCCGGACGGCCTCATCTACCTCGACGGCAATTCGCTCGGACCGATGCCGCGCGCGGCTGCAGGCATGCTTTGCCGTACCATCGAGCAGGAGTGGGCTCATGACCTGATCAAGAGCTGGAATTCGGCCGGATGGTTCGAGATGCCGCTGCGGCTCGGCGACCGCGTCGGCGCGCTGATCGGCGCCGCGCCCGGCCAGAGCGTGGTGTGCGACACCACCTCGATCAATCTGTACAAGGCCGTTCACGCCGCGATCGGGCTGCGGCCCGACCGCGACGTGGTGATCGCGGAAGCGGCGTCGTTTCCCACCGACCTCTATATCATCGAAGGCGCGATCGGCTCCGCCGGCCGGCCGATGCAGCGGCGCCTGGTCGGCGCCGACGGCCCGTCGCTCGAAGCCCTGCTCGACGACAGGGTCGCGGTGGTGGTGCTGTCGCATGTCGATTACCGCAGCGGCGCCCTGCTCGATATCGCCGGCATCACCGAACAGGTGCACAGGGCCGGCGCCCTGATGGTGTGGGACCTCTGCCATTCCGCCGGGGTGATCGAGATCGGCTTCGACCGCAACGCCATCGATTTTGCGGTCGGCTGCACCTACAAATACCTCAACGGCGGCCCCGGCTCGCCCGCCTTCATCGCGGTGGCAAAGGCGCATCAGGCCGCGGCAAGGCATCCATTGTCGGGCTGGTGGGGGCACGCGGCCCCGTTTGCCTTCGACCGCGACTTCCGGCCCGATGCCGGGATCAAGCGCTTCCTGTGCGGAACGCCGCCGATCATCTCGCTGCGCGGCGTCGAGGCCGCGCTCGATGCGCTTGATGGCGTCGACATCGCAGCGTTGAGGCGGAAGAGCCTGGCGTTGACCGAGCTGTTCATGGCGCGGGTCGCCGCGCTGCTGCCCGGTCTCGAGATCATGACCCCGCGCCAGCCGGCGCTGCGCGGCAGCCAGGTCGCGGTCGCCTTCGAACACGGCTATTCGACCATCCAGGCGATGATCGCGCGCGGCGTGGTCGGTGATTTTCGCGAACCCGACGTGATGCGCTTCGGCTTTGCGCCGCTATATCTTCGCCTCAGCGACGTCTGGGACGCCGCCGGGATCCTTGCCGACTGCGTGCGCGGCGAGCCGTGGCGGGATCCCCGCTACAGCCAGCGCCTGGCGGTGACCTAGCCCGATCGGGGTTTCATGGCCGAGCGGTCGCTTTCGCCGCCTGCATGGTATCGAACTCGTGGACTTTTTCCGGCCTCAGCTTGCGATAGACCGGCGCGACGCTGCGGTCTTCATCCACCAGGGTGATGCGGTCGATTTCCGTCAGATCCTCCGGCGTGAATTTGATATCGAGCGCCTTGATATTGGCCGCGATATGCTCGGGCCTGTCCGCACCCGCGATGATGGTGGACATCGCCGGACGCGACAGCAGCCAGGCCAGCGACATCTGCGGCAGCGTCCAGCCGCGCTGCTCGGCAAACCGGCTCAAGGCCTCCTGGACATCCCAGTTCCGTTTGCTGTTCCAGGCCGCGTAATTCGGATTGGCGGCGGCGCGGGTGCCCTCCGGCACCGCCTGGTCGCGGCGATAGACCCCGGACAACAGGCCGCCGGCCAGCGGGAAGTAGGAATTCATCCCGATGCCGTACTTCACGCAGAACGGCTCCATGCGCTTTTCGATGTCGCGATAGAGCAGGTTATAGAAATCCTGCGCCGAGACAAACGGCGTCAGGCGGTACTTTTCCGCGATCCATTGCGCCTCGCAGATCTCCCACTCGAAGAAATTGGCAACCCCGAGATAGCGAACCTTGCCGGCGCGAACCAGATCGTCGAGCGCGCGAAGCGTCTCCTCCATCGGCGTCAGGCGATCGGGCCAGTGAATCTGGTAGAGATCGATGTAGTCGGTCTTCAGGCGCCTCAGGCTCGCCTCGCAGGCCTCGACGATATGGGCGCGCGACGTGCCCATCTCGTTTTCGCCGTCCCCTACCCGGTTGCCGAACTTGGTGGCGATCAGGGCCCTGGCACGCTTGCCGGCCAGCGCGGTTCCGAGCGCCGCCTCCGACTTTCCGATTCCATAGCTGTTGGCGGTGTCGAAGTAGTTGGCGCCGAGGTCCAGCGCACAATCCACCACCGCCTGGACGCCATCCGGGCCGACAAAACTGCCAAACGCAAAGCAGCCGATGCCCATGGCCGGCACCGTGAGGCCGGATCTGCCGACCCTGCGATATTGCATGCCGTTCCTGCGCGCGACCTGAAGTCCGATGGCGGTCACGCGCGGGTCGTTGGCCGCAGCCGCGTCGATCTTGTTCATTTTTCCAGACCTCTCGAGAGCTATTTATCCTGCCAAACAAAAAGCCGATGACCGAGCGCGAGCAACAGCCGGTCGACGATGAATCCCATGGCGGCGATCACCAGGATGCCGCACCACATCAGTTCCGGATTGAACGAGCGCTCGGCAAACATGATGAGATAGCCAAGCCCGTCATTTGCCGCGATCAGCTCCGAGGCGACGATCAGCAGAAAGGCCGTCGATGTCGCAACCCGCAGACCGGCAAACACGAATGGCATGGCCGCAGGGCACACCACATACCAGATCAGCTGGCGGCCGCTGGCGCCCTTGGTGCGCGCGTTCCAGAGGAAGAACTTGTCGACATTCTTGACGCCGGTATAGGTGTTGATCACGATCGGAAAGAAGCAGCCGAGGAAGATCAGCGCGATTTTCGAGGCGTCCCCGATTCCAAGGAAAATCATCATCAGCGGAAACAGCGCCAGTTTCGGCGTCGGAAACAGCGCTGAGATCAGCGGATCGCAGAACTCCTCGATCAGGCGGACCCGGCCCATCAGGATGCCGACGGCAATTCCGACGACCGCGGCCAGCGACAGGCCGATTCCCGCCCGGCTGAAGCTCACCGCCATGTGATACAAAAGCTCATGGGTGACGAAGACCTCTTCATAGAAGGTCCGCGCCACCCCCTCGAGCGACGGCATGAACATCGGATCGAACACGTTGAGGCGCGACAGGATCTCCCACAACAGGAAGAGCAGAAAGACCGGGTAGTAGCGGGCCACCGGCTTCAGCCAGCGGTAGCGCGAGGCGCGCCCGGCCGGCGCGGGGAACCCGGACGCTTCGGGCGCCACCACGTCGCTGCCGAGATCGGCCGGAAGGTTTTTCGGGGCGGTCGCGGTCGTCATCCGATGGCCTCCATGGTCTCGTTCCGGATCGAGGACCAGATGTAGTTTCGCAGCACGCCGAATTCCGGCAGCAGCCGGGCTTCATGGCGCGGCCGCGGCAGATCGATGGCAACGATCTCCTTCACCCTTCCCGGCAACGGCGACATCACCACCACGCGGTCGGACAACAGGACCGCCTCGTCGATGCTGTGGGTGACGAACAGCACCGTCTTGCGGTCGCGCTCCCACAATTGCAGCAACTGATCCTGCAGCACTTCCCGGGACAGCGAATCCAACGCCCCGAACGGCTCGTCCATCAGGAAGATGCTGGGGCTGCACGCCAGCATCTGGGCGATCGCGATGCGCTGCTTCATTCCACCCGACAGTTCGCGCGGATGAAATTTTGCGAACTTCGTCAGCCCGACCATTTCCAGGTATCGCGCGACCAGCGCGCTGCGCTCGGCCCGCGACAGCCCGGCCATTTGCGGGCCGAACGCCACATTGTCCTCGACCGTGCGCCAGGGAAAAATGCTGGAATTCTGCAGCACCAGCCCGCGGTCGGGCGACGGCCCGGCAATGGCGGTGTCATCAACCAGCACCCGTCCGTCGCTGGCCGCCATCAGGCCGGCGACGATGTAAAGCAATGTGGATTTTCCGCAGCCGCTGGGTCCGACAATGCTGACGAATTCGCCGCGATGCGCCTGAAAGTCGACGCGGTCAAGCGCCAGCAGATCGCCGCGCCGCGCCGTCTGGAACTTCTGTGAGACCCGACGAATGTCGATATGCACGGTCGATTTGGTCTGATCCATCACTGACCGGCCGTCGGTTTGCCGAGCTTGCTGTCATCCCACTTCCATCCGAGTTGCTGGTATGCCTTTTTCAGATAGGAAGTGTCGGTGAGCTGCTCAAAGGTGGCCGCGGGCTTGCCGCGAAGCATCCCCGCCGAGGTCAGCATATCGCCATAGGCGACGAAGGTCTGCCTCGGCAAATCCAGCGAATTGATGAAATCGAGTTCGTGGCCGGCGGAAGACACCCGCAACTGATAGAAGGCTTCATTGGTGGGCTGATCGTATTTGAGGCTTTCGGCGGTGATCTTCTTGATTTTTTCACCGTTGTTCTGCTCGACATCCTCTTGGATCGCCAGCCGCGTCTTGAGCATCGCCATCAGGAATCGCACCGCTTCGCCCTCATGCTCCTTGAGCCAATCGGCACGCGCCGCAATCACCTGCGACATGTCGAGCGCGATGCCGGTAATCTCGTCGGCCGTCATGACGACGTTGAGCGGAATGCGCTCGGCGGCGTGATAGGCCCCGATCGAGGTCATGATGGCGGCATCGACCTCGTTGTGCACCAAGGCACCCTCCATCTGCGGATAGGGCATGCTCAGGAAGGTGATGTCCTTCGGGTCAATCCCGGCTTCGCGCAGGCGATCGCGAAATGCCAGATACCAGTTTGACGAAAGGCCGAACACCGCGACCCGTTTGCCCTTCAAATCCTGGATCGCCTTGATTCCACTGTCCTTGCGGGCGACGAAGTTCACCGCCGACCATTTGTGGCCCTGCTTGTCGGTGAAGCCATACTCGACGGCCGAGATGATCTTCAGCGGCGCCCCGAACGAGATTGCCTGCACGGTCGGCGCCGGCGCGACCGCGGCCAGATCGATCTGGCGCGCCACCAGTGCCTCGAGTTCAGGTGTATTGTCGTTGAAGCTTTCGAGCTTGAGCTTGAATCCCTCGTTCTCGAAAGCCTGCGTCGCAAAGGCGACGTAGAAGGTCGATGTCGGGGTCGCCGACTGCCAGCCGAAGCGCAGGTTTTCGGGTGCGCCGCCCTGCGCATGGGCGATGCCGAGGCTGACGGCGCCGACTGCCAGTACGGCCCGAAGATGTCGAAACATGGCGTTTCTCCCGTGTTCTCTTATTTCTGGAGTGCGAGCTTTTGGCCGCTTTTGCGATCATAGGCCGCCGCGTAGCACCCCATCGCCTTCCAGATCAGGAAAATGACGAGGGGCCCGACCACCGCGGCAAAGCCGGACATGGAAAAGCGCAGCATCGCCTCGTCGTGAAGGACGTGGTCGGTGATCAGGGCAATCGCGGTCGGGCCGAACCCTCCGCCGATCACACTGATGCAGAACAGGTAGATCGCACTGACCTGGCCGCGCATTTCGTTCGGCGTCACGCTCAGGATCGCCGCGTTCTGCCCCGGCGCGCTCATGCTCCAGGCGATCGAGCCGAGCAGACCGACCCCGAGCGCCAGCCACGGAGTAGGCATCAGCGGCATCACAATGGCGAACGGCGTCGCGATCAGCTGGGACCACAGGCATGACCGGATCATCGCGTCTTTGGGGCGCTTCCGATAGAGATGTTCCGCCAGCAGCGTGCCGAACCATAGGCCGATCGGGGTTGCGATCAACAGCATCCCGCCCAGCAGCGGCCCGGCCTGGGCGGGACCCCAGCCATAGGTCCGCTCCAGGAACGATGGCCGCCAGGACTGCAAGCCGTAGGTTTCGGTGGAGGCAATCGCGATACTGAGAAACAGTGGCAGGTACAGACCCCTGTTGAGGAACAGGAATCGCACGACCTCCTTCAACGGCACCGATCCCTTGGTCGCGCGATTCTGCCGCGCCGGTTCGCGGACGGTGAACGCCATTACCAGCGCCAGCAGCAAGCCCGGCGATCCCGTCACCAGGAATACCATGTGCCAGTCGCGCACCACGATGTGGCCCGGCAGCGTCAGCGGCGGCATATGCGCAAACAGCGCCAGCAGGAAGCCGCCGACCACCATCGCCGCAGCCATCCCGCCGGTGATGCCGAGCTGGAAAATCGCGAAAGCCCGCGGCAGTTTCTGCTCCGGCACCAGATCGGTAATCATCGACATCGAGCACGGCCCCTTGACGGACTCCCCGGCGCCGACCAGGCCGCGCGCGACGAAAAGCTGCCACAACGTCTGCGCCAGCCCGCACAGCACGGTCGCAAGGCTCCAGACCGCGAGGCCGAGCGTAAGTATTATTTTTCGGCTTTTGACGTCGGCGAGGCGGGCCAGCGGAAAGCTGAAGACGACGTAGACGACCGAAAACATGGCACCGACCAACAGGCTGACCGCGGTGTCGGACAGATCCATGTCGCGCTTGATCGGCGATATCAAGAGGTTGATGACGCCGCGGTCGATATTCGACATCATCGAGACCAGCGACAGGATCGTCACCGCGTACCAGGCGCGGGTGCCTTCGGGCCACGCCCAGGCGCGCCCGGCGGTGCGCGGATCGACATTGATCTCAAGCGCCAATTCGATCTCCCCGCGCGCTGATCTTGCGTCGATCGGCCGTCCTGGCATATCCCGCGGCAGCCCATCCGGCGGTCGCGCCGTCGCCGGCAATCGAGGCCAGCAGCCCGGAGCATTGCGCGCGAACGTCGCCGGCGGCGAACACGCCGGGGCGGGAGGTCCGCAGCCGCAGATCGGTTACGATGCGCCCGTCGGCGTCGAGATCGACAAAACCCTGGAGAAATCCGGTCGCGGGCAAAAGCCCGACATAGACGAAGACGCCGCGGCAGGATTTCAATTCGAGACGGTCCCCGCTGCGAAGCTGAACGCCGGTCACCTTCCCGTCGCCGATGATCGCCGCGACCTCGGTGTCGGGCAGCACCTTGATGTTCGCTGTCGCCTCGACCAGCCGGACCGTCGCATCGCGCGCCGCGGGGTGCCGGCCGCGATGCACCACGGTGACTTCCGAAGCGAACCCGGCAAGCACCAGCGCCTCGTCGAACGCGGAATCGCCGCCTCCCACCACGATGGTCGGCTGCCCCTTGAACAGCGGTCCATCACAGGCCGCGCAGTGCGAAACGCCGCGGCCGCGAAGCATTTCTTCGCCGTCGACACCGAGCTGTTTCAGGGTGGAACCGGCCGCGAGGATGACCGAGGTTGCGGAAATCGACTGGCTTTCGCAATTGACCATGTAGCCACCGTCGTCACCCTGGATCGCCAGCACGGTATCGAGCTGGAATGCGGCGCCGGCGTCCTCGGCCTGCTGCTGCAGGATCGGGAAAAGCTCATATCCGGCGATGCCGTCGGGAAATCCGGGGAAGTTGCGGATGTTCTCCGCATTGGCAATCTGGCCTCCCGGCGCCAGCTGCTCGACGACCAGGGTGCGAAGCCCATACCCCGCCGCCGTGGTCGCGGCGATCAGTCCGGCCACGCCCGCGCCTACGATGACAACGTCGGCCTCCTGCATAATCTCTCCTTCCGGGAGCCGATGCGTTCGGGTCAACGCCACTCGTCGATCGACACCGTCGCGCGGTTTTTCGCGCCCATGATCTGCCAGTAGCCGTTGGTTTCGCCGCCGACCACGATGACGTTGATGTCCTGCTTCTGAAACATCGGAATCAACTCGTCGGGCGCAGCCTTGAGCCGGGTCGCCAGCGGTTCGACGCCCAGCGTGGCGTTCGGATAGATGTAGTTCTGAACCAACTGCATGTCCCAGTACCGCGCCGACGGCATCTGTGCGGTGTCGTGGATGAAGTCGATCAGCTTCGCCTTGGTGTCGAAGCCGCCGCGGTCGATAAACTGGCGGGCCGTAATCGGGTCGAGCAGCAATGTCGGCGCCGTCACGGTATCCACCGACATCAGCATGTCTCGAACGTGCTCGCGCCAGAATTTCTCGCGCAGGCCGAGCCCGAACGAGGTCGACCGGCAACCGAAGAACACGCTGACGACGCTGTCTTCCGGCTTGAATCCGCGCTGCACGTGAAGCGGCTCCCACGGGCTGCGCTCCTCGTTCTCGGCGAAGGTGACGCTGTTGTAGGTGTAGGCGTTGCCGAGCGAACCCATGAAAGTATCGCCCACTACGGAGCCGCCCTGGAGGTTCTGCGACAGCAGGCCATAGGCGCGACCGATGGTGGCGTTGGCATGGTTGTACGGTCCCATCGCGCCAATGCCGCAATTCATCCCGATTTCATGCCGGATCGGCCCGTTGACGACCACCATGGCCGCGCCCGAGCTCGAGGTGCTGCCGCGGGCCGTCACCTGCGAGGCGGCGAGCGCCAGGATCACCGGAAAATATTCGGGCCTGGCGCCGGCCATCACGGCATTCACCGCCACTTTTTCGACAGTGTATTCCCACAAGCCGCGATTTGGCGTCGGCTGCATCCGGCCGACGACCTCGTCCGCTGCACGCCGGGTGTGCGCCAGCATGGCCGCGACCCGCTGTTCGGTCGGCAAGACGATCGGAAGCTTGTCGGTCCAGTTGTTGCGCAGGAACAGGTCGTGCAGCGCCTCTTCGGTATCGGGCTCGAGCGTTCGCGGCGTCGACCTTTCAAAAGTGATGGAAGGATTTGGCTGGACGCGAAGTCCGACCGTGAGCGCCTCGATGATCTCGCGCATCACCGGCACGTCCGTCACCGGGTCGTTGCCCTCGACATAGCAGCGCAGTTCGGCAGCCGACTTGCCCATGACCGGCTGGGGCACGAATACGGAGGGCGCCTCAGGCAGGCCGCCGACCCGCGTCACCGAGCGCACGACCTTGTCGAATTTGCTGGTGTGAAGCGCCACCGTGGGCACGCCGAACCTGGTCTCCAGCGTGATCGCATGGGTAGCAACGGCTGGCGCGCAGGTGCTGCAGTGCCCGACGCCGATGATGGCGCCGTGACCGTTCTGCCTGATCTCGGTCCATAATTCCTGGTCGTCGCGGCCGTAATATCCCGCCAGCGAGACCAGCTTCGTCGTCACCCCCGGCATGTGCCGGCCGAACCACGCCTCGACCTGCTTGAGCAGTTCGATGGAGTCGTCGAAACGGCTGTCGATCAGGTAGATGGTCTTGCCGTCGAGCGTGTCGAGCCGCGGCGCCAGATTTTTCTGGGTGATCTTCGGCGGAAAGCCGACGGGATTGAGGACCACCACCCGGTCTTCGACGACCGCTGGTCGAGCGACTGCGATACCCATTTTCGGCTCCCTTGGCCTACCGGTGCCATCAAATGGATCCTGCCCGGTAATTACCGCGACAAATGCGTATATCCTCGTATCATTGTCAAGCAAATCGTATATAAAAAAACGATATTGTGCCGTCTCAATTGGTTGACATTGGCGCGCAGGCCCCCCAATCGGGGAGGCTGAGGCAACTGGGCAGGGGTTCATGGATACGGTCGAAGAAATGGATTCGGTCAGCGGCGGCCCGCGCGAGGACGAACTCAAGCTCGGCCTGCACGCCCTGCGAATTGGATTTCGCGTGCGGCTTCTGCATTACGTCCTGAGCGAGCGGGTGACCGCGGCATTGGTACCCTACAAGCTCAGGCCGGGGTCGCTGACCACGATGGTGATGATCTCGGCGAATCCCGGCTATTCCCAAATCGAACTGGCGCGGATCGGCAGCCTCGACAAGTCCTCGATCGTGGCGATTGTCGACGACCTGGAAGCCAAGGGCTTGGCGGTGCGGGGACGCTCGACCAGCGACCGCCGCCGCAACTCCCTGTCTCTGACCCCGGCGGGCGAAACTCTGATGCAAGAGATGCATGCCGTCGCCTTCGCTACCGAAGCGCCGCTCCGCGCGGGTCTTTCGGCGGAGGAATACGACAAGCTGTTCGAACTGCTCGACAAGGCTCATCACCTCGTCCGTTCGGATGCGACGCCGTAGCGCTCCGTAGTGCTGGATTCATCCGTGCGCCGCCCTATGATAAGGCATATTTCCGCATCCGGAACCGCCTCATGCAAAAGACATTCGACCGCACCGCCGAGGATCTCGGCAACTCGATCCATCTCGAACACGTCAATGTCCAGGTGCCCGACCAGCGCCTGGCGACGCTGTTCTATGTCGCCGGGCTCGGGCTCACCCGCGATCCCTATCTGATGGTGTCCGACAGCAACATGTGGATCAATGTCGGCCGCAGCCAGTTTCATCTGCCGAGCGGCGAGCCGCAGGTATTGCGCGGCCATACCGGAATCGTGATCGAGGGCCGCGAGGCGCTGCTCGCGCGGCTCGCTCATGCCGCCCGCAGACTTGACGGCACGGCCTTCGCCTTCAGCGAGCACAACGACTATGTCGAGGCGAGGTGCCCATGGGGCAATCGCATCCGCTGCTACGAGCCGGACGCCGCGCGCTTCGGGCGCATCACGCTCGGCCTCCCCTATGTCGAGTTCGAGGTGCCGCCGGGCGCCGCGCGCGGCATTTGCGAGTTCTATCCGAAGATCATGGGGATGCCCGCCGAACTCGGCAATGACGAGGGCACCGTCGCCCGGGTGAGGATGGGCCGCAACCAGCATCTGCAATTTCGCGAGACCGATCGGCCGCAGGCCGGATACGACGGCCATCATGTGCAGATGTATATCACCGACTTCTCGGGCCCCTACCGCCGGCTGGCCGAACGCGACCTGATCTACAGCGAGGACAACCAATACCAGTACCGCTTCCGCGACATCGTCGACCTTGCCAGCGGCAGGACCCTTTTCACGATCGAGCACGAGGTGCGCAGCGCCACCCATCCGATGTATTTGCGGCCGCTGGTCAACCGCAATCCATCCCAGACCAATCTGAATTATGCGCCGGGCCACGACCAATGGCTCTGGGCGATGCAACCGGAGCAATATGACGGCCGGTAAGCGGCATTCCAGCGTATAATACGCGCGCCTATCTGCCGATACCCGAGCCCGGTCCGGTGGGCGTGAGCGTCGATCCGCTGGGCGAGGGACTGGCTCCGATGGTGCTGCCCGAGGGGTTCAACCGGGTATTAGGGCCCATCGGACGCGCCGCGCTGGCCCTGCCCACCGTGCTTCCCGAGGTGCCGCCGTTGATCGACGAGCCGGTCGTCACGCTGCCGCCGGTCGCCGCCGGGCCACCTATGGCAGAGCTTCCGTTGGCCGAACCGCTGATACCCTGCGCCAACGCAAACGTGCTGGAGAGCGCCAGGACCGAAGCCAGCGCGAAGGTTGAAATCTTCATGATCGATCTCCCGTGCATGGACCGGGAATAAATCGCTGCGCTGTTTTAGGTTCCGCATCAAAGAGAGGGAAAACGGCGCTCGAAATGCGCTGTGGGCAAAAGGCCGGGCGCCGCGATCCAGCGGTGGCGCCGGCGCTCGAACGCTGCCAATAAGCTCAGTCGTCATCGACCACAGAGCAGCCGATCGGCCGAACCGGGCTATCCGAGACGCCATCGGCCTGGTCGGCGGCCGTACAGGAGCCAAAGAGACCCGCGAATGCAATCACCCCAGCTCAACAGCGCGAGCCCGCTGCCGATTGCATTGGCGCTCAACGACGGAACGACGCTCGCGACGGTAGGAGATGCCGCCGCCTGTCTGGCCAGATTGTCGGAGGAACAGCGGCAGAAGCACTATTGGAAGGTCGCCGTCAAATTGCTGGATTCGGCATTGAAGGAGTCCCGCTACCTCTACGCCGCGACCCTGACCCTGCAGACGGCGCTGCTGCTCGACGGCCTCGCCGAAGGACCCGCCGAGGCCTGAGATCGCGGCACAATTCGGCCTCGACCCGTCCGGCTTGATGGTTCGCTTTCGACGTTCCGGATTGTAAGGTAAGCCAGCTGTTCGAAATGCAAATGGCGGGTGCGCAATGCAGATGAATATGAAGGACAGGGTGGCCGTCGTCACCGGCGGCAGCAAGGGCATCGGCTTTGCCGTGGCGCGGGCCTTTGCCGCCTCGGGCGCGAAAGTGGCGATCGTGGCGCGCGGCGGCGAGGCGCTGCAGGCGGCTCGGCTGTCGCTGGCGAGCGACGGTCTGAAGGTGGCGGACTATGTCTGCGACGTGGCCAAGGCCGAGGATATCCGCAGTGTCCACGGCAGGATCGTTTCCGATCTCGGAGACGTCGACGTGCTGGTCAACAATGCCGGGACGTCGCGGGCGCTGGCGTTCGAGGCGGTCACCGACCAGATCTGGCAGGAGGACCTCGATCTCAAGCTTTTCGCCGCGATCCGCATGAGCCGGCTGGTCTGGCCCGCCATGAAGCAACGCCGCTGGGGTCGGATCATCAATGTGCTCAACACCTTCGCCAAGACGCCGGGCGCCCGGTCGGCGCCGACCTCGGTCTCGCGCGCCGCCGGGATGGCGCTCACCAAGGTAATGGCTTCCGAGGGCGGCGAGCATAACATTCTCGTCAACGCGCTGCTGGTCGGCCTCATCGTCAGCGACCAATGGGTGCAGCGCCACGCCGCCACCGCGCCCGACAGCGACTTCGACGAGTTCACCCGCAACCTGGCGAAGGGTGTACCGCTCGGCCGGATGGGCACCGCCGAAGAATTCGCAAACCTGGCCTGCTTTCTCGCCTCCGACCTCGGTTCCTACATCACCGGGACCGCGATCAACGTCGACGGAGGCCGTTCGCCGGTGGTCTGAGACGCCGAGCTGCCGGTTGATGCCACAGGAAACCCTCGATGCCGCGGCAATATAGCAATGGCGGTCGCGGCACCAGGCGGGCCGCGGGCCCGGCGGCTTTCGGGCCTGCCGCGGCCAACAGGTCGCTCAAGGAACGCGTCGGCGCGCTGAGGAACCTGCGTCCCTTCCTGTCGATGGTGTGGCGCACCAGCCGCGCATTGACCGCGGCGTCGCTGCTGCTGCGGCTGGTTCGCGCGGTGATGCCGGTCGTCACCCTGTTCGTCGGCAAGCTGATCATCGACAATGTCGTGCTGCTGGTGCAGGCGCCGCATAAGCCGGAAACGCTGCGGTTGTGGCTGCACAGCGGCCTTTTGAACTGGCTGATGCTGCTGCTCGTATTCGAGTTCGCGCTGGCCGTGCTGGGTGACGTGCTGGGCCGCGTGGTCTCCCTGATCGACAGCCTGCTGTCGGAGCGCGTGACCAACGCCTCCAGCGTGCGGCTGATGGAGCATGCCGCCGAGCTCGACCTCGAGGATTTCGAGGACTCCGAATTTCAGGATCAGCTCGAGCGGGCGCGGCGCCAGACCAGCGGAAGAATGACCCTGATGGGGCTGTTGTTCAGCCAGGCGCAGGACATGGTGACCGTGGTAAGTTTCGCCGCCGGCCTGATCTTCTACGCGCCCTGGCTGATCGCGCTGCTGGTTCTCGCCCTGGTCCCGGCCTTTGTCGGGGAGGCGCATTTCAACGCCCAGAGCTATTCGCTGGATTTTGTCCGCACCCCGGAGCGGCGCGAACTCGACTATGTCCGGCAGACTGCCGCCAGCGTCGAGACCGCCAAGGAAGTGAAGATCTTCGGCCTCAACGGTTTCCTGATCGACCGCTATATCCGCCTTGCGACCGATTTCTACGCCGCCAACCGCCGGCTGGCGCTGCGCCGCGCCGGCTGGGGCGGGCTGTTCACCGCGATCGGCACCGTCGGCTATTATCTCGCCTATGCCTACATTACCTGGCGTACGCTGACGGGCGAGTTCTCGGTCGGCGATCTCACCTTCCTCGCCGGTTCGTTCCGGCGCCTGCGTACCCTGCTCGAGGGCCTGCTGACGAGCTTCTCGAGCACAGCCAGCCAGGCGCTGTACCTCAACGACCTGTTTTCGTTTTTCGAGGTGAAGCCGGAAATCCTGTCACCGGCAAACCCGCGGGCTTTTCCCGATCCGATCGCGCGCGGCTTTGAGTTTGAGGACGTCGGATTCCGCTATCCCGGTGCCGAGCGGTGGGCGGTGCGCCATCTGAGCTTCACCCTGCACGCCGGCGAGGTGCTCGCATTGGTCGGGGAGAACGGCGCCGGAAAGACGACTTTGGTGAAGCTCCTGACCCGGCTCTACGATCCGGTCGAAGGCCGCATCCTGCTCGATGGCCACGACCTGCGCGAGTACGACCTGGAGGCGCTGCGCGGCAATATGGGCGTCATTTTCCAGGATTTCGTCCGCTACAATCTCAGCGCCAGCGACAATATCGCGGTCGGCAAGATCGCTTCCCGATCCGATCGCGCCCGCATCGAGCGCGCCGCCAGGCGCAGCCAGGCCGACGAAGTGATCGCCAGGCTGCCCCGCGGCTATCAGCAGATGATCGGCAAGCGGTTCAAGGACGGCGTGGAACTGTCCGGCGGCGAATGGCAGAAAATCGCCATCGCGCGCGCCTATATGCGCGAAGCGGCGGTGCTGATCCTCGACGAGCCGACCGCGGCGCTGGACGCCCGATCCGAATTCGAGGTGTTTCAGCGCTTCAAGGAACTGTCTTCGGGAAAAACCGCGATCCTGATCTCGCATCGTTTTTCCAGCGTGCGCATGGCCGACCGGATCCTGGTTCTCGCCGACGGCGGCATCGAGGCTTCCGGTACCCATGAAGAACTGCTGGCCCAGGCGGGGCGCTATTCCGAGCTGTTCGAACTGCAGGCCGCCGGATACCGGTAGCGCATGATCAGTTTGGGTTGATGAGCACACTTGCTCCCTCTCCCCGGGTGCGGGCGAGAGGGTTGGGAGACTCGCGGATAGGCTCCCTCACCCGCATCGCTGGCGCGATCCGGCCTCTCCCCGCAAGCGGGAGAGATGAACCCGAACTCGCGTGTGCGTCATTTCAACCCGAACCCATCACGCTCCGCGGCCGCGATCCGGCTGTGGCGCGCGCCATAGGCAAAGTAGATCACCAGCCCGATCGCCAGCCACACCACCAGCCTGATCCAGGTGTCGAGCGGCAGACCGAACATCAGGTATATCGCGGTCGCCGCACCCAGTGGGGAAACAATCCAGATCGCCGGCGCCCTGAACGGTCGGGCCAGTGCCGGCTCGGCGATGCGCAACGCCAGCACGCCAAGCGACACCACCGCAAACGCGAACAAGGTGCCGATGCTGACGAGTTCGCCGACCAGCCCGATCGGCAGCAGCGCAGCGAGAGCTGCGACCACCACGCCGGTCGAGATGGTTGCGACATAAGGCGTGCGAAAACGCGGATGGATTCTCGCCATCACGTCTGGAAGCAATCCGTCATGCGCCATGGCGCGGAAAATTCTCGGCTGGGCAAGCAGCATGACCAGAATGACCGAAGTCAGGCCGAAGATCACCCCGATCTTGATGACAGGCGAAAGCCAGCCCACCCCGGCGGCATCGATTCCGACCGCGATCGGATCGGGAACGTTCAATCGATCGAACGGCACGATTCCGGTGAGGACAACGCCGACTGCGACGTACAGGATGGTGCATATCACCAGCGAGCCGAGGATGCCGATCGGCAGATCCCGCATCGGATTCCTGGTCTCCTGCGCCGTCGCCGAGACGGCGTCGAACCCGATATAGGCAAAAAACACCACCGCCGCGCCGCGCACCAGGCCGGACCAGCCGTAAATGCCGGGACCGGCGTTGGGCGGGACAAAGGCCCCCGTCGGATTGCCTGCGGTAACCCAGTTCGCGGTACTGAAAGCCGGCAGGGTGCAGACGATGAACAGCCCGATCACCACCAGCTTGACCACGACAATGAAATTATTGAACCGCGCCGCCTCGCTTATGCCGGCAACCAGAAGCGCGGTGATGACCGCGATCACCGCCGCCGCCGGCAGGTTCAGGACCGCGCCGGTCGGCAACCAGACGTGCCGTGCCGCGTCGTAGCTGAAGGGAGAGGAGACAAATCGTGTCGGCAGGTCGAGCCCGCAGTCCCTGGCAAGGCTGACGGCATAGCCGGACCAGCCGATGGCGACGGTGGTGGCGCCCACCGCATATTCCAGGATCAGGTCCCAGCCGATCATCCAGGCCACCAACTCGCCCAGCGTCGCATAGGCGTAGGTATAGGCGCTGCCGCTGATCGGCACCGTCGATGCCATTTCCGCATAGCATAGTCCCGCGAAGGCGCAGGCTACCGCCCCCATGACGAACGAGAGCGCGATCGCCGGCCCGGCATAGGCTGCGGCGGCGTGTCCGGTGAGCACGAAAATCCCGGCGCCGATAATGCCTCCGATGCCGAGCCCCACGAGGTGGAGGGCCGACAGGCTGCGCTTCAGGGGCCGCGCCTCCCCCTCCCCCGCCTCGCCCTGGGCGGCCTCGGCCGCCAGTTCCGCGGTGGATTTCCGAGCCCAGATATTTGCCATGGCAAGCGGAGCCTCGTGCGTTGGGCGAGGTCAGCGCTGCTCCCGCCAGCGAATCCACCAATAGCTGCAAACGGACCAATGTTCCAATCGCGCAAGGAACCGAATATCGGACAGCTGGTTAAGTCGACGCCGGATCCCTCTCGGAGCGTTGAGTTGACCGTCGAGGGAAGCGAAGTCCTATAATACAGCCAGATGATGCAGTTGCGCTTCTGCTGATCCAGCGCCTTGAAATCCTGTCTCGCAGGTCGCGACAAATGTTGAATTGCCGAGCCGTCGCCCTTCTCGTGGCAACAATGGTGCCGGCTCCGGCCTGCGCATCGGACATCGATCCCGGCAGCGTCAATTCAGCCGGCTTTGCCGAACTCGCCCCCGACGGGTTGATTCATCCGCAGATCGTCAAGGCTCAGATCCTGCTGGACCGCGCCAACATGTCTCCGGGCGAAATCGACGGAAAATCTTCCGGAAAGTTGCATGAGACGCTTCGTGCCTTTGCCGAAGCCCGCGGCCTGCCGGCAAACCTCGGCTGGGGTCCGGATCTGTGGTCTAAACTGGCGGCCTCCTCCCCCGAACCGGTGCTGACCGAATACGTCGTCACCCGCGAAGACGCCAGAGGTCCCTTCGTCCAGCTGCCTCCGAAGATCGAGGACAGGAAGGGTCTGAAAACTCTGGGTTACGGCAGCCTGCGCGAAGCCCTGGCCGAGAAGTTTCATATGAGCGAGGAACTGCTCGCGGTGCTGAACCCGGGAAATTCCTTTGCCGCCGCGGGAGAGAAGGTCGTCGTCGCCAACGTCAGGACCAACGGGAAGCCGGCGACCGCGGCGCACCTGGATGTCGACAAGGACCGGCAAACCGTCCGGGCCTATTCGAGCGGCGGCGAACTGATCGGATTCTTCCCGGCATCGGTGGGGAGCAACGACAAGCCGACTCCGTCCGGCACCCTCAAGGTGACGTTGATCGAGTCCGATCCTTCCTACCACTACAATCCGAAATTTCGTTTCAGGGAGGTCGATACCCAGAAGCCCTTCGACCTCGGGCCCGGTCCCAATAACCCTCTGGGCACCATGTGGATCGCCTTGTCGAAGCCCAGCTACGGGATCCACGGCACCCCCGAACCGTCATTGGTCGGGAAATCCGAATCCCATGGCTGCGTTCGCCTGACCAACTGGGATGCGCAACGCCTGGCCGCCATGCTCAGCAAAGGCGTTGCGGTCAACTTCATCGGCAAAAAACCCGATCAGCCCGGCGTCGTGTTCGCCGCCTACTGACGGACCTCAATCAGCACGCTGGCCTCACGGTCAGCGCGCTTCGTTCAGCGCCGCGTCGACGGCGATGTCTGAGGGTCCGGCTGTTGCCGGAACGAGCGGTGCCGCGGTCTCGGACGGCACATCGGGAAACTCGGTTTCCCAGCCGCCGCCCAGAGCCTTGAACAGCTGCACCAGGTCGAGGGAGACGTTGGTGGTGCTGGTCGCATACTGCTGCTGCGCCTGCAGCAAAGTCCGCTCCGCATCGAGCACGGTGAGAAATTCCGTCAACCCGTCATTGTAGCGGGCGCGGGCCAGCCCGAGCGCCGCACTGGCGTGTTCGGCCTGCGATCGCAACCTTGCCCGGCGGTTCTGCTCGAGGCGGTGCGCGACCAGGGCATTGACGACGTCATGCCAGGCCTGCAGCACGGTCTTGCGATAGGTGATTGCCGCTTCCTGCTGCTGGGCTTCACGCAGCTTGAGCGTGCTGCGCAGACGGCCGCCCTCGAAGATCGGCAAGGTCACGCTGGGGCCCACCATGTATTGCAGCGAGCTTGCATCGTACAGATGCTTGATGTCGAGCGAGTCGAAACCGACGGTGCCGTTCAACTGTACCTTGGGATAGAAGTCGCCGACCGCGACGCCGATGTTGGCCGTGGCAGCGTGCAGCGCGTCCTCCGCCGCGCGGATATCGGGACGGCGCCGGGCCAGTTCGGAGGGGATGCCGAGCGGAATGCGCGGCGGTCCGGTCCGCACCGACCTGCGCAAACCGAGTTCGGTCTTGAGCGCGCCGGGCGGCTGATCCAGCAGCAGGCTGAGCGCGTTGATGTATTCCGATTCCTGCTGCTGCAGCTGCGGGATCTGGGCGCGCACGGATTCGACCTGGGCGGCCGCGTTCTCGACGTCGAGACCGTTCTGCAACCCGCGCTGCTGGCGCTCCTGCGCCAGCTCGAGGATATCGCGATCGACCTTGAGATTGTCATTGGCGATCCCGATCTGGGTCTGCACGCCGCGCAGTTGCAGATAGTCCCTGGCAAGTTCCGCCAGGCTGGAGACCAGTGCGTCACGGCGCTGGTCCGCGGCCTGATCGACCTGGGCGTCGGCGGACTCCACCTGCCGGCGAATTCTGCCCCAGAGATCGAGCTCCCAGGAAGCGTCGAACCCGCTGTAATATTCGTTGAGCGCGCCCGGACTGAAACCGGCGCCGGACGGACCGAGCAAGGGACTGAGCAGGCTGATGATGCCGTTCTTGCTGTAGAGCTCGCGGGTATATTTGTCGTCGGCGTTGATCGAGGGGAATTCGGCAGCGGCGGCAACCCCTCGCTGGAACCGGCTTTCGGCAAGTCGCAGCGTCGCGGTCTGGACGTCGAGATTGGCGGCGGCGACGCGCTGCTCGAGGCCGGTGAGGACCGGGTCGCGGAACACGTTCCACCAGGTTGGATCGGTCGGCGCGGGCAGCCGCGCTCCCAGCACCTGTCCGTTGTCGCCGAAGAACGATTTTTCCGGAAGGTGCGGATTCGGCTCGGCGAAATTGGGGCCCACGGTGCAGCCCGCGACCGCCGCGGCGGCGCCGATGGCGGCAAGCAGGCTCTTTAGCGCCCTGAGGTTCATCAATGTGCTCCGCCTGGACCGCCGCCGCCGGTCTTTGGCGAGAGAAGAAAACAAAACGGCACCACCATGAAGGCGACAAGGGCGCAATAATAGAACACATCGGAATAGGCCAGTATAGACACCTGCGCCCGAAACACCGAATAGACCTGTCCGACGGCAACGCTGTGCACCGCGGCTCCTGCGCGCCCCAGCGAGCGCAGCGATTGTTCATAGGTGGAGATCAAGGCGTCATAGGGCTGGTGAAACGCGCTTGCCCATTGCGACATGTAGGTCTGGTGCACCTGCGAGCGTTGGGTAACCTCGGCGGTCGAAAGCGAAATGCCGATCGAGCCGAAGACATTGCGAAACATCGAGAACAGCGCCGCCCCGTCGCCGTTGAGACGGCGGGGCAGCGTCAGATAGGTAACGGTGCTGATCGGGACAAACAGAAAACCCAGGCCGGCGGTCTGTGCCGTTCGCATTTTCACCAGTGTCACAAAATCAATGTTCGGCGTTATGGTACTGGAATACAGCAGGGCCAGGCCCATGATGGTGAAGCCGGCGGCGATGACGTAGCGGGTTTGCACTACCGTCATCAGCCTGCCGACGAGCGGGATCAGCACAATGACCATTATTCCACCCGGCGACAGCACCAGCCCCGCCCAGGTGGCAGTATATGCCAGGTTCTGCTGCGCGAATTGCGGGATGATGACGGCACTTGCATAGAGGATCGCGCCCATCGCGCCGATCAGAATGCATCCCGCCGCAAAATTGTGATCCTTGAATACGTTCAGATCGACGATCGGCTTCTTCGCCGTCAGAAGCCATCCGATGGCTCCGAGAATGCCGAGGAAGGCGATCAGCGCCATCACCCAGATAAAACCGGACTGGAACCAGCCTTCGTCCTCGCCGCGATCCATCATGATCTGCAGGGCGCCAAGCCCCAGCGTGATGAGCGAAAGGCCGATGTAATCGATGCCGCGGCTCCTGCGGTTTTTCACCCACGGCGGATCCTCGACCAGAATCGAGACCAGGAACACCGCGAGCACCCCGACCGGGATGTTGAGAAAGAAGATCCAGCGCCAGCTGGCCTGGTCGGTGATGTAGCCGCCGAGCGTCGGGCCGAGCACCGGCGCAACAATCGTGGCGATCGCCGTGACGCCGAAGGCGGCGCCGCGCCTTGCCGGAGGAAAGGTGTCCAGGATGATCGACTGCTGGTTGGGCTGCAGCCCGCCGCCGAAGAAGCCCTGGGCCAGACGGTAGATGATGAGCTGGGTCAGGCTGGTCGCCGTGCCGCAAAGGAACGAGCACACCGTGAACATCGCGATGCAGATGATGAAATAGCGCTTGCGCCCGAGCAGGTCGCCGAGCCAGCCTGAAATCGTCAACACGATGCCGTTGGCGACCAGATACGAGGTCAGCGCCCAGGTCGCCTCATCGCTGCTGGAGGAAAGACTGCCGGCGATGTGCGGCAGCGCCACATTGACGATCGTGGTGTCGAGAATTTCCATGAATGCGGCGAGCGTCACCGACACCGCGATGAGCCAGGGATTGAATGCGGGTTTCCAGGCCGCCGCCGGTGGCGGCGCCGAAGCTTCCGCCGCGCTCATCGGACGGTCACCGTCGGCTCGGCCGAGATGCCGAGCGGCAGCGGAATATTGGGATCGAGGCCGCTGTCGATCACGATCTTGACCGGCACGCGCTGCACCACCTTGACGAAGTTGCCGGTGGCGTTCTCCGGCGGAAACGCCGTGAACTTGGAGCCTGACCCCAGCTGGATGCTGTCGACATGGCCGCGCAGGTCGAGTGACGGATAGGCGTCGATCGTGATCCTGGCGGGCTGCCCCTTGCGCATCAGCGCGAGCTGGCTCTCCTTGAAATTGGCGGTGATCCATACTTCGGGCGCCACGATCGAGAAGATCTGCTGCCCGGCGACGACATAGTTGCCGGCCTCCACGTTGCGTTTGGTGATCCAGCCGTCCTGCGGCGCCTTGACCACCGTCCACGACAGATTGAGGTTGGCCTGGTCGAGCCTCGCCTGGGCCTGCTCGACCTGCCCTTTCAATTGCCCGACCTGGGCGTCGGTCTCGCCGATCCGCTGCGGGACCGGCGAATTTTGCGTCACTTGCGCACTGGCAAGCGCGACCTGCGCCCGCGCCTGCTTGAGCGCCGAGGTGGCGGCGTCGATGTCCTGCTGCGAGGTTGCCTGCTTCGGCAGACTGAGTTGACGGTCGTAATCGGCCTGCGTCTTGACGAGATTTGCGTTCGCGGTGGCGAGTTGCGCCTGCGCCTGCTCGAGCTGGGCCGGGAAATTCTTGCGCGCGATCTCGGCGCCGAGCTGCTGGCCCTCATACTGGGCCTTTGCCGTCGCCAGCACGCCTTCCGCCTGATCGCGGTCGTTGATGTACTGCCGCGGATCGATATGGATCAGCGGCTGGTCCTTCTTGACGAACTGGTTGTCATTGACGTCGAGCGAAACCACCTGTCCGGAAACCTGCGGTGCGATGGTGATGGCACGGCCGTCCGTGTAGGCGTCATCCGTGCTTTCAAGGTTGCGGGTCGTAACCCAGTAGTACAGGCCGGCGGCGACCAGCAGCCCGACAATGACGACGCCAATGACCAGAACCAGGGGGCGGCGCCCCTTGCGCACCTCCTCGTCGGCCTGCTGCTTGTCGTCTTCCTTGGCCTTTTCTTTCGCTGTGTCCGCGGCGTCTTGCCCGGCCTGGGCGTCGATGGAACGCGTCTTGTCCGGATCTATCTCCTGGTCGCCGCGCGGCTCCGCGGATTGCCGGTGGCCCGGATCGGATCGCGCCGTATCATCGTGACTTGCGGTAAGCTTGCCGGTATCAACATCGGTCATTCGACATCCCGCTCCGCCGGTTGCTGTCGCCGGAGCCGGCGAAATCGCCGGAAACTTAACCGAACTTATCGGTTCGTATTATAAATTGGACCCTGCCGGAGTCAACCGGCACAGGCTAATCTGCTGACCAGATGGCACGACCGGAATCCCGCATGGTTCGAAAAGTTTCGCGAGGAGAGAAGCGGCGGACGGAACTTGCCGGCGTCGCCGAGCGGCTGTTCCTGAAACACGGATTTGCCGAAACCACGATGCAAATGATCGCGTCGGAAGCGGGCGGTTCGAAGGAAACGCTGTACCGCCACTTTGCCAGCAAGGAGGCGCTGTTCGCGGAGCTGATCAGCGCAAAGGCGGCGGCCATCGCCGGACCTGAAAGCGCCGTCGCCAGCGACGAGGCGCCCGAACAGGTGCTGATGGAACTTGGAACGAGCCTCCTCCGCCTGGTATCGAAGCGCGATGCGTCGTCGCTGCTCAGCATCGTCGTCGCCGAGGCTCATCGCGCACCTGAACTGGCCGAGATATTCTACAGCCGGGGACCGGGAGCGACACTGGAACGCCTGACCGGCTATCTGCGCTCCGCGACGCGGCACAAACAACTGCAATGCCCGGATCCTCAGCTGGCCGCAAAACTGTTCATCGGCGCGGTGATCTCCCAGCATCATCTGCACTGCCTGATCGGACAGCCGCCAAAGCCGCTGTCCGGTGTCGAAATGCAAAAGCACGTCAGGGCCGCGGTTGAAATGTTCCTGTCACATTTTGGAGATGATGCGGGGAAGAAACCGGCAGGCCGTTGACCTCATCGTGACCTGGCGCCGAACGCTTCGATGTTGCGGTATCGCAAGCCGAGGCTAGATAATGGGCAGCTGACGATGATCGATCAGGAGGGCTCATGCATGCGCCATCGTTGCCTCGGTCTTCTGGCGGCGCTGTTCGCGATCGCCGGCAGTCATCATGCCGCGGCCCAGTCGGAGGCGCTGCGGGGAACTGCGGCCTTTGGCGACTGGCGGGCCGACCGGCCCGGCGTGAGCCGGCTGATAACGCCTGCGGATTTGCCGAAGCCTGGGGCAACGCCCTCGGTCGCCAACGTCTCCGATGTGGTGCCGCGATCCTCCGAAGCCGTCCCGCAGGTTCCTCCCGGATTCAAGATCGGGCTGTTCGCGGAAGGGTTGCACGGACCACGCCAGATGCGGGTGGCGCCCAATGGCGACGTCTTCGTCGCAGAGACCAGAGCGGGCATCGTCCGCGTCCTGCGAGCGGCCGACGGAGCGGTCAGGCCTTCCACCGACAGCGTCTACGCGAGTGGCCTTGACGCCCCGTTCGGGATCGCATTCTTCCCGAGCGGAGAAAATCCGCAATGGGTTTACGTGGCCAACACCGATAGCGTGGTCCGCTTTCCCTACAAGGCCGGCGACATCAAGGCGACGGGGAAACCCGAAACCGTTGTCGCCGAGTTGCCGCACGGATCGGGACACTCGACCCGGGATATCGCCTTCATTGACCATGACCGGCGCATGCTGGTGTCGGTCGGGTCCGCCAGCAATGACGCCGAAGGCATGGCGCGGCCATCGGCCGAATCCGGGTCCTGGATCGGTCAGCACGCACTCGGCGCCAGTTGGGGAAATGAGACCGACCGCGCGGACGTGCTGGCCTTCGATCCCGACGGCCGCAATGCCGGGGTTTTCGCCACCGGCATCCGCAATTGCGTGGGTCTGGCGGTGCATCCCGTCAGCGGCGATGTCTACTGCTCGACCAATGAGCGCGACGGCCTCGGCGACAATCTGGTTCCGGACTATGTGACGCGGGTGCGCGAAGGCGCCTTCTATGGATGGCCATGGTTCTATATCGGCAACAACCAGGATCCGCGGCACCGCGGCGAACGGGCCGACCTGGACGGCAAGGTGACCGTTCCCGACGTGCTGATCCAGGCGCATTCGGCATCGCTCGGGCTGACGTTCTACAATGGCACCGGCTTTCCGGCCGAGTACCGCGGCGACGGCTTCGCCGCCGAACATGGTTCGTGGAACAGGTCCAAGCGCACCGGCTACAAGGTCATCCGCATTCGCCTCAAGGACGGCGTGCCGACCGGAGAATATCAGGATTTCGTCACCGGCTTTGTGGTCAACGATTCCGACGTTTGGGGGCGGCCCGTCGGGGTAGCCGTCGCGCATGACGGCGCGCTTCTGGTATCCGAAGACGGCAACGGCACGATCTGGCGGATCACCCATTGAAAGAGCGGTAGCGGCTGGGCCTTCACGGCCCGGCGAAGCTCTCGAGCCCGCTGCCGCCTTACTGGGCGGCGATCCAGCGGCCGATCTGCGGCCAATATTCCCTTAGCGTCGTCGCGCCCATGAACAGCCCGATATGGCCGCCGGGGACCGTCTTCTGAACGATGCGATCAGCCGCCGTGCCGATATATCCGGCGGCGGCAAGGACCTGCTCCGGCGCGGTGATGTCGTCATCGGCGCCGCCCAGCAGATAGGCCGGGCAGGTGATGTCGCGCAGCGAAAGCTTTCGTCCGAGACCGATGAATTCACCCTTGGCCAGGCGATTCTGCTTGAAGATCTGGGTGATGACCTGCAGATACCAGCGTCCCGGCAGGTCAATTGGATTTTCGTACCAGCTATCGAAGGTCTCCTCCTTGGCGAGGTAGACCGGATCGTCGATGTGTTCGTAGAGATCGATGTGATCCTTGATATAGTGCTGCTCGGGGTGCATGTTCTTCCAGCCCTGCAGCATGAACTTGCCCTGCATCAGGCCGCCGCCGAGCGCCACCAGTTCCTCGTAGAATGAATCCGGGGATTGGTGCACCATGTGTTTGATCGGCCCGTTCCCGGCATCGGTGTCGATCGGCGCGCCGGCCAGCACCAGCGAGTTCACCTTGTCGGGAAAACGCGCCGCGATCATCGCTGCCACCCAGCCACCCTGGCAAAGTCCGACCAGGTTGACGCGGCCGCCGAGGTCGTCGATCGCGACCACGACTTCGGCCAGGTAGTTGTCGATCTCCAGATCCTTCATGTCCGCGGTGGCCGACTTCCAGTCGGTCAGAGCCACATGGCCGATGCCGCTGGCCAGCAGGGTCTGCACCAGGCTCTGGCCGTCATAGTAGTCGGCGATCACGGCGGTATGGCCGGCATAGGGTGCCTCGACCAGTGTCGGAATCCCGCCCGGCCTGCCATAATCCCGCAGCACCATGGTGCGCAGGTCGAGGCGAACCTGGTTGGGCGTCGCCAGCCTGGGTCTGAGCTCGCCGTGGATCCTGATCTCTTCCTGGTAGAATTTGAGGTTTTTCGCGTAGAGTTCGCTGCCCTCCTCGATCAGGGCTGCCGCCATCGCCATCGGCCAGAAAGCCGGCACGCCCAGCAGCGGTAGATTGGCTTCGGATTTGGTCATTTTTTGTCAGCTCCTGCCGTTGGGATTCAGTGCCGCGGCCTCCGGGTTGATCAGCCTCCAGGCATCGCGGGCGATCATCAGATTTTCATCGGTCGGAATCACCCAGGCCGAGGTGCGGCTGCCGACACGGCTGATCCGTGCGCCGCCGGTCAGGTTGTTGCTTTGATCGAGCTCCACGCCGAGCCATGCGGCGTCCTCGCAGACGCGGCGCCTGATCTCGGCGGCGTGCTCGCCTATTCCGGCGGTGAAGATAAGGGCGTCAATGCCGCCGAGGGCGGCGGCCATCGAGCCCAGCTCACGTCCGACGCGATAAACGAACAGCGCGACCGCCTCCCGCGCCGAGGGATCATCGCTGCCCAGCAGCACACGCATGTCGTCGCTGATGCCCGAGACACCGAGCAGCCCGGAGCGATTGTAAAGCACATCGCTCACTTCGGCTGCCGTCATGCCCATCTGCTGTATCAAATAGAGCACCACGCCGGGATCGAGATTGCCGCATCGCCGGCCCATCACCAGGCCGTCCAGCGCGGTAAAGCCCATGGTCGTTGCCACGCTCTTGCGCGCACGGATCGCACACAGGCTGGCGCCGCTGCCGAGATGGGCCACGACAACACGGCCATCGGCGGCCGCCGGATCCAGGTAATCGGGAAGCACGCTTGCGATATATTCATAGGAAAGACCGTGAAACCCGTAGCGCCGGACGCCTTCGGCGGCGAACCGGCGCGGCAGCGCGAACGCAGTGGCGAGCTCGGACTGGGTATGATGAAAAGCCGTGTCGAAGCAGGCGATCTGCGGCATGGCCGGATAGAGTTTTGCCAGCGCGGCGATGGCTGCGAGGTTGTGGGGTTGATGCAGCGGCGCCAGCACGATCAGCCGGTGCAGTTCTGCGCTTACGGCAGCGTCGATGACGACCGGCGCAGCATAGAGCGAGCCGCCATGCACCACCCGATGTCCGGCCGCGACCAGTCGATGATCGCCAAAATGCTGCTCAAGCCAGCGCAGTAGCATGGCCAGCGCGGCTTCATGGGTGCTGCCTTCGGCCATCACTTCATCGGCCAGCGGCGCGCCGGCATGGTCTTTCGCCGTGAAGTGAACGCGGTGCCCGATGCCCTCGCATTGTCCGTCGCAAATGATGTCCTGCCGGTTTGGCTGGTCGCGGCCCGGGAATACCGAGAACTTGATGCTCGACGAGCCGGCATTGAGAACCAGAATCGCGTCGCTCACGGTTTGGCTCCCTGATGACGTGCCAGCAGCAGCGCGATGGCGCAGGATCCGAGTCTTGCCAGCGTCCCGTCGGCGCGGCTGGTCAGGATGATCGGCACGCGCGCTCCGAGCACGATGCCGGCCATCTGGGCCTGCGCGAGATATTCGAGTTGCTTTGCCAGCATGTTGCCGGCCTCGAGGTCCGGCACCACGAAGATATCGGCCCGGCCGGCGACCGGCGAGATGATACCCTTCGTCCTGGCGGCCTCCATCGACACCGCATTGTCGAAGGCGAGCGGACCGTCGAGAATACCGCCGGTGATTTGCCGCCGATCCGCCATCTTGCAAAGCGCCGATGCGTCGAGGGTGGCCTTGATTTTTTCCGTGACGATTTCGACCGCCGACAGGATGGCCACGCGAGGCTCCGGCACGCCCAGCACATGCGCCAAATCGATCGCATTCTGGATAATGTCGCGCTTGTCCGTCAGCGAGGGGTAGACGTTGATCGCGGCATCGGTAATGAAGATAGGCCTTGGGTAACTGGGCGCGTCGATCGCGAAGACGTGGCTGACACGCCGGGCGGTCCGCAGGCCGCGTTCGCCGTCGACAACGGCATGCATCAGCTCATCGGTATGGAGCGCGCCTTTCATCAACGCCTCGACCTTGCCGGCGCGCGCCATCGCGACGGCCTCGGCCGCCGCGGCCTCGCTGTGTTCCACCGCGATGATCTCGTAAGGTGACAAATCGAGCTGGGCCAGCGCCGCGGCGGCGCGAATTTTGGCCTCCGGCCCAACCAGCACCGGCGTGATGAGGTTGATGCGGGCGGCTTCCACCGCACCCAGCAGCGACGGGGTATCGACCGGATGGACAACCGCGGTACGGATGGGATCGAGTCCGTGGGTCATCTGGATCAGGATTTCATAGCGCCGACCCTTCCGTCGCAGCTCGACCTCGGGCAGCACCATGCGTGGCCGGGAAATCTTCTCGGTCGGCGCAATCACATCGGCGGTCCCGGTAACGACCTCCTGCGCGTTCTGATTGACGGCCCGGCAATCGAATGTCACGCGGTGGGTTTCAGCGACCTTGTCCTTCACCCTCACCGTGACCGTGATCGTATCACCGAGGCCGATGGATCCGTCGAAGTGCAGGGACTGGTCGACATAGACGGTTCCCGGCCCGGGCAGCTGGGTTCCGAGCACGGTCGAGATCAGCGCGCCGCTCCACATGCCATGCGCCACCACCTTGTGGAACATGTCGCTTTTGGCATAGGCGTCGTCGACATGGGTCGGATTGATGTCACCCGACATGATCGCAAACAGATCGATGTCCTTGTGAGTGAGCGTCCGGACCAGGCTCGCCGTGTCCCCCAGCTTCAATTCGTCGAACGTCGTATTTTCGATGCGTTGCATTTCCGCGTCTTTCGAATTTTCGTGTTAGCCGCCCGACCCGATCGAAGGCTTCATCGTGGACCCCTCCCGGATGTGGGTAGCCGAGCCTGTTCTTCGCGGCAACTCGAATGCCCTTCCCGGCGGCGACCTGGCGATCATGCCTTCCACTGCCAGTCGCGAACTTCCGGCATATCGTCGCCGTGCTCGCTGATGTAGAGCTTGTGGCGCTCCATCGCGGTCCAGTAACGCGCGCTGGCGCTTTCCACCTGATCGCCGAACCTCGGAATCCGCCGGATCGCATCCAGCGCCAGCTGATAGCGGTCGAGATTGTTCAGCACCACCATGTCAAAGGGTGTCGTGGTGGTGCCTTCCTCGCGGTAGCCGCGGACGTGAATGTTGTCATGGTTGTGCCGCCGATAGGTCAATTTATGAATGATCGCCGGATAGCCATGGAAGGCGAAGATCACCGGCCGGTCGACCGTGAACAGCTCGTCAAAATCGTGATCTTCCAGCCCATGCGGGTGTTCTGACTGTGGCTGCAACACCATCAAGTCGACGACGTTGACGACCCGAATCCGGATGTCGGGAAAGTCCGTCCGCAGGTTCGATACGGCGGCGAGCGTCTCCAGGGTCGGCACGTCGCCGGCGCAGGCCATCACCACGTCGGGGTCGCCGGCATCATTGCTGGCCCAGTGCCAGATTCCAGCGCCGAGAGTGCAATGACGTACCGCCGAATCGATATCCAGCCACTGCCATTCCGGCTGCTTTCCGGCGATGATGAGGTTGACGTAGTTTCGGCTGCGCAGACAGTGATCCGCGACCGACAGCAGGCAGTTGGCGTCGGGCGGAAGGTAGATCCGCACCACGTCGGCCTTCTTGCTCGCGACATGATCGATGAAGCCGGGATCCTGATGGGAGAAGCCGTTGTGGTCCTGTCGCCAGACATGCGACGTCAGCAGGTAGTTCAGCGAGGCGATCGGCTTGCGCCAGGGTATTTGCCGGCTCACTTTCAGCCACTTGGCATGCTGATTGAACATGGAATCGACGACGTGAATGAAGGCCTCGTAGCAGGAGAACAGGCCGTGCCGCCCGGTGAGCAGATAGCCCTCCAGCCAGCCTTCGCACATATGCTCGCTCAGCATCTCCATGACGCGGCCGTCGGTGGAGAGGTCGATATCGACCGGCTCGACCTCCGCCATCCATTGCTTGTCCGAGGCCTCGTAGACCGCTTCCAGCCGGTTCGATGCGGTCTCGTCGGGGCCGAACAGCCGGAAATTCTGCTTGGCAAGGTTGAGCTTCATCACATCGCGCAGAAACGTCCCGAGCACCCGCGTCGCTTCCGCCCTGACGCCGCCGGGTTTGGCGACCGCCACGGCGTAATCGTGGAAATGCGGCATTGACAGCGGCTGCAGCAGTTCGCCGCCGTTGGCGTGCGGATTGGCGCTCATGCGGCGATGACCGGTCGGCGCCAGCGCGGCGAGCTCCTCACGGAATTTGCCGCCTTCGTCGAACAATTCCTGCGGCCGGTAGCTCAGCATCCACTGCTCGAGCTGCTTGAGATGTTCGGGATTCTTGAAATCCGCGATCGGAACCTGATGCGCGCGCCAGGTGCCTTCCACCGGCTTGCCGTCGACGAATTTCGGGCCGGTCCAGCCCTTCGGCGTGCGGAAAACGATCATCGGCCAGCGCGGGCGCTGCAGCCTTTGCGCGGGATCTTGGCGACGCGCGGTGCTCTGGATCTGGCGAATCTGGACCAGGATCTTGTCCAGCGTTCCGGCAAGGCTCTGGTGCACCAGTTCGGGATCGCTGCCCTCGACGAAATGCGGATCGTAGCCGTAGCCCTGCAGCAGCTGCGTCAGCTCCTCGCGGCCAATGCGGGCCAGTACGGTCGGGTTGGCGATCTTGAATCCGTTCAGATGCAGGATCGGAAGCACCGCGCCGTCGCGCGCGGGGTTGAGGAACTTGTTCGAGTGCCAGCTGGTGGCGAGAGCGCCGGTCTCGGCCTCGCCGTCGCCGATGATGCAGCTGACGATCAGGTCCGGATTGTCGAAGGCAGCCCCGTAGGCGTGCGCCAGCGAATAGCCGAGTTCGCCGCCTTCATGGATCGAGCCCGGGGTTTCCGGCGACACGTGGCTCGGGATTCCATGGGGCCAGGAGAACTGGCGAAACAGCCGCTGCAGCCCGTTGCGGTTGCGCTCGATCGCCGGATAGCGCTCGGTATACGATCCCTCGAGGTAGCTGTGCGCCACCAGACCCGGGCCGCCATGGCCGGGACCGATGACGTAGATCATGTTGAGATCGTTGACCTTGATCAGCCGGTTGAGATGGACATAGAGGAAATTCAGGCCCGTGGTGGTGCCCCAATGGCCGAGCAGCCGCGGCTTGATGTGTTCCAGCCGGAGCGGGGTTTCCAGCAGCGGATTGTCCTTGAGATAGATCTGTCCGACCGACAGATAATTCGCCGCGCGCCAATAGGCGTGCATCCTTTGCAAGAGATCGGGTGACAGGGGATCGGGCATAACGGCCTCCGGAACGGGTTGCTGTTGTTTCGGCATCAGGGTCAAACCCGGGCGTCGCCGGTTCTGGCGACGGTAGAGGCATGCCGAGACGCATCTGCGATAAGCCGAGTACGATGCAGGAACATGACAAGGCAAGTCATGTTGGCGCGACCGTCAGAGCCTCGAAGCCGGAGACGACGTCGAACAGTTCCTCGTCGATCGCGCTCTGACGCAGACGATGGAACGCGCCGTTGAGGTCCTCCAGCAATCCATCGATGTTCTTGTCGGCCCGTTGCATCGCCGCCAGCCGGCTTGCGTTTTCGCTCGACAGCGATTCGGCACAGGCCCGGAACAGGGAGATAAAAAGATATTCGCGGATCAGCGCCCGCAGCGTGGCGGTGGTTTCTCCCATCACTTCGGGCAAGTTGCCGGTCGGCCATGCAATTGCCGACAGCTGCAGTCGCCAATTGTCGTCCAGCGGCAGCAGCCGCTGGGCGACAGGGGCATAAGCCGCCCGCGACGTCGGGCGATTGTAAAACAGATGAAGCTCGGAGACTTCTTCGCCGCCGTGGCGCGCCTCGCTTGCCAGCAGAATCTGCCCGACCAGCGGGGTGATGCCGTCGACGGAATTCGGAACGGCGAAGACGGCCATCACCGGCAGCCCGGCATCGCTCAGGCGCGCCTGGGCGCGCTCGCCGACAGCCCAGACCCTGCATTTGCCGGGCATGGCGGCAAGGGCCTTGATGGCAAAATCGGCGATCATGTCGTTAAACCGGCCCACCAGTCCCTGGTCCGAACCAAACACCACCGCATCGAGGAACCGGGCATGGCGCGGTGTGTTTCCGCCGGCAACGGACGCCGCCGCGGTGGTGTTGCGAAAGCAGATGCTCAGGCCGAGTTCCACGCTGCGATAATAATCGCCCAAGGCGTCGACCGCACGCTCATATTGGCCGATGTTCGCGGCCGCCATGGCCTTCATGGTGCGAACCACGGATTGCAGGTCGCCGGCGCTGCCGATCTTGCGCTTGAGGCTTGCGGTGCTGTCACTCAAGGCGTGTCCTCGGCCGGCGGCTCGGGCTTCGATATATCGGGCCGCGCTCCGGGCTGAAAGCGTGCGAGCGCATCGCGCGCCATGCGGACAATGCTGGTTCGATCGTCGTCGCCCAGGGCGTCGGCGGTCGTCAGCCGCGAACACAACTCCGCCGGAAAGTTCGCGGCCGCCTGCTGCACCGCGAATTCGGCATCGGTCATCCGCTCCATGGCCACCTGGTCGAACAGTCCCGCAGTCAGCGCCAGCAGCACGGCGATCTGTCCGGGCACGGATACCGAAGCGAATTCCGACTGTTTCAGGCAGGCGCGGATTCGCCTTCCATGCTCGATGATCCGAGTTGTGTCCTGATCCAGGCGGGCGCCGAACCTGGCGAAGGTCTCGAGTTCCTCGAACTGCGCGTAAGCCAGTTTGAGGTCACCGGCCACCGCCCGATAGGCCGCCCGCTGCGCCTTGCCGCCGACGCGTGAAACGGATTTGCCGACATCCACCGCGGGCAGCACGCCCAATTCGAACAGCGACGGCGAAAGGTAGATCTGCCCATCCGTGATGGAGATCAGGTTGGTCGGAATATAGGCCGAAATGTCCTGGGCCTCGGTCTCGATGATGGGAAGCGCGGTGAGCGAGCCGCCGCCGAGTTCGGGCCGCAGATGGGTGGCGCGCTCCAACAGGCGCGAGTGGATGTAGAAGATATCGCCCGGAAACGCCTCGCGGCCGGGTGGCCGGCGCAGCAGAAGGGACAGTTCGCGATAGGCACGGGCGTGCTGGGTCAGGTCGTCGTACACAATCAGCACGTCACGGCCGGCTTGCATGAAATGCTCCGCGATGCTGGTCGCGGCATAGGGAGCGATGTAGGCAAGCCCCGGCGGATCATTGCCCTCGGCAACGACAACGATGGTATGATCCATCGCTCCCTTTTCCCGCAGCACGGCGATGGTTTTGGCAACCGCCGAAGCGCGCTGGCCGATGGCGCAATAGACGCACACCACGTTCTCGCCGTGCTGGTTGAGGATGGTGTCGATCGCGATCGCGGTCTTTCCGGTCTGCCGGTCGCCGAGAATCAGTTCGCGCTGGCCGCGCCCGATCGGAATCAGCGCATCGACGACGGTCAGTCCGGTCTGCAGCGGCACGGTGACGGGCGCCCGATCCATGATCGCAGCGGCGGGGCGCTCGATCGGAAGGCGCTCGGCGGCGTCCAGCGGGCCTTTGCCATCCAGCGGTCGGCCCAGCGGGTCGATGATGCGCCCCAGCAATTCATCACCGACGATCACATCCATGACCCGACCGGTGCGTTCAACCTCGTCACCGGCGTGCAGGTCCCGGTACTCGCCGAGCAGCACGACACCGATCTCGTGCTCGTCGACGTTGAAGGCAATTCCCAGCACATTGCCCGGAAACCTCACCAGTTCCTCGAAACCGACACCGGGAAGGCCGGAGACCTTGGCGATGCCGGTGGCGACGCTGACGACCGCACCCACCTCGCGCGGCACCAGTTGCGGCGTGAACGTGTGCCTCACCTCGGCAATTCCGGCAAAGGCACGTTCGTAGACGCTCTGCAGGTCTTCGGATGTCGCGATCATCGGCGCGCTGTCTCGATCTTGGGTGCTTCGGGAATCGGCAAGGGCCGGGCAGCCGGCTTCGTCTCTGGCCGGGCTTCGGGCCTGTCGTTCGCCTTCAGGAGCTCATCGACTCCGCTTTCCAGCGAGGTCAGGTAATCGGCGATGCTCCACGCCAATTTCCGCCCGCTCGCGGTGAGTTCGATCCCGCTGACCAGGTCCGGCGCGACCTCGAAGCGGAGGCTGATCCTGGCCGCAAAAGTATCGTTGAGCGCTGTCTGGATCGCCGCACGGGACTCCACCGGCAGATCGAAGGCGCTGCGCACCAGCGCGACGCCGGGACCGGACCCAAGCGCCTCGGCGAAACCCGCTTTCGCCTCGCCATCCATCTCGCGCAAGCGCCGCACGAACAGTTCGGCCATGCATTGTTCAAGACTGCTCGTTGAAAGTTCGCTCAGCACCTTTCTCGCGATCGCAAACACTTCCTGCTGGGTGCGCCGGCCGATGGCGGCGCTCAGCTTGTGGGCATCGTTTCTGAGCCCCTGCTGTCGTTTCGCGCTCAGGGCGTCGGCCGCCTGCCGCGCTTCATCGAGCAGCCGCTGCCGCTCGGCTTTCGCCTCATCTCTCGCTTTGCTCAACAGTTCGGCGCGCTGTCGATCGAACTGCTGGTTTTTATGCTCGAACTCGTCGCGCTGCCTGCCGGCCTCGGCTTTCCTGGCGTCGGCATCCGCCAGTTCCGCGGCGACCCGCTGCTCGCGCGCATCGACGGCGTCGAGGATGGGCTTGTAGAGAAAGCGCTTCAGCAACCACACCAGGATGATGAAGTTGAGCGCCTGCGCACCGACCGTGAACCAATCGATCAGCATGGTCTACTTTCCCGCGGCCTGGGCGATGATGTGATTCCAGAACGGGTTGGCGAATAAAAGAATCATCGATACCACGAAGCAATAGATCGCGATCGACTCGATCATTGCCAGGCCGACAAATAGGGTGCGGGTGATCGTCGATGCGGAATCCGGCTGCTGCGCCAGCGAGCTCAATGCCGTCGCGACCGCGCGCCCCTCCCCGAGCGCGGGCCCGATGCTTCCCAGCGCGATCGTCAGGCCGGCGGTGACGATCGAAGCAATTGCGATCAGCGTGATACTATCCATGGTCGTTCCTCTTGAGGACGGAGCTGGTATTTCGACGGTCTGCGGCCGGTTCAGGCGCAGGCTGGCGGGCACGCGTGGCGGACGCGATGTAGACCGCGGCAAGGATGCTGAAGATGTAGGCCTGCACCATGCCGGTGAGCAAACCCAGCGCGCTCATGGCGATCGGAAAGATGAACGGCGTAATGGTCAGCAGGATCGCGATGATCATGGTTCCGCTCATCATGTTGCCGAACAGGCGGACCGCGAGCGCCAGGGTGCGGGAAAGCTCGCTGATGATGTTGAAGGGAAGCATGATGACGGTCGGTTCGACGTAGGATTTGAGGTAGCCGCCGAGGCCCTGCTGCTCGATGCCGAAAAACGGCACCGCCACGAACACGCACAGCGCCAGCGCCGCCGTGGTCGAAAGCGACCCCGTCGGCGGCTCGTAGCCGGGAATGATGGTGCAAAGGCTGGCCGATGCCACGAACAGAAACAGCGTGCCGAGAAAGCCGATATATTTGTCCGGGCCACGCAAGCCGACTTCTTCGATCTGCTTCTCGATGCCGGTGACGACGATTTCGAGGAGGCTCTGCCAGCGCGACCGCTGCAGGCCGGTGGAGAGCTTGCGCGTGACGAGCTTGGAGCCGACCGCCAGCACCAGCATCAGCGCCCAGGTAAACACGATGGTGGCGTTGATCTTGAACAGACCGTATTGCCAGAACACGATCTCATCGGAACTAAGGCGCATAGCTGGCCTCCGGCGCCGCGCCGCCCTGCTGACCTCCGTTGCGGCGGGTCAGCCGCGTCACGGCCAGACGGGCCACGACAAATCCGGCCAGGCAAAGTATCAGCCGCTCCCAGTCGCCATTGCCGACGAGACAGAATCCGCCCAGCGCAATGCCCATCCGCAGCACCAGGCTACCGAAGAACCAGGCCGCCGGGCTTTCCGACGCGACCCCCTTGCGCACCGTCCACCACAATCCGCCGAAGAACAGCACGCCCAGCACCACGCCTGCCGGCAATGCCAGCAGCAGCGACACCATTTCATTCGTCGTCATGCTGTTGTTCCTCCCGCATCGCCTTGTCCTCATTGGCTACCCAGTGCCACGCGTTGAAACAGCCGATCGCAAGCCCGGCCATCAGCAGCGCCAGCGTCCAGGCATGCTTGCCGGGATAGTGCTGGTCCAGCCAGAGACCGAGTGCCGCGCCGAGCAGCGTCGGAATTGACACCGACCAGCCGATCAGCCCCATCATGCCCAGGCCAAACCAGACACCTGGCGCGGCGTTGCCGCGCGCCTTCAGCTTACGCGCTGCCTTGGCGCCGATCGCCTCGCCGAACGACGGTTTCGGCTTCAGGCGCCCGTCCTGGGATTCATCGGGCATCGTGAAGGCTCGCCATGCCGCGCATCAGGTTGCTTTCCATTTTCGCCAGCACCTTGCGAACGCCTTGCTCCCGCTCGCTCAGCCTGAGAAACTCCCGCGCCACCGCCGCGCGCAGCTCGCCGAGGTCAGTGCCGGCAATGGCGTTGCGGACGGAAACCAGCACCTCCGCGCCGGCCTTCACCAGCACTCCTTCATCCACCGCGATATAGGCCTCGGCATCGGTTTCGGCCTGGTAGATCAGGATTCCCGGCGCCAGCGCCGCCACGCAATCCAGCCGGTGCGGCAGAATTCCAAACGAGCCCTGATGGCTCTCCGCGATGATGCGGGACACCCTGCGCTTTTCGGCAAATACCTGGAACGGCAGCAGGACTTTGAGATTCATTTCAGGCTTCCCCGACGTCGCCGACACGCTCAAGCGCCGGCTGAGGCGCTGTCCGGGCAGCAGGACGCAGCGCCGGCGAAGTTCCGGCCTTGGAGTTGGCCGCAGCAGCGATGCCGGAGTCCGGTCTGCTTTTTGGCTTGGCGGCGGGCGCGCCGGGCCCGGCTTTACCCTTGGCCTCGCCGATCGGCCCGATCATGTAGAGCGAACTCTCCGGATAGTCCTTGAATTCATCACGCAGGATTCGCTCGCAGCCGTCCAGCGCCTCCTCCAGGCTGACGAATTTGCCGTCGATGCCGGTGAACTGCTTGGTCGTGAAGAACGGCTGGGTCAGAAAGCGCTCGAGACGGCGGGCGCGTCCGACGACATTGCGATCCTCCGGTGAAAGCTGCTCGAGGCCGAGCATGGAAATGATATCCTTGAGTTGGCCGTACTGCGCGAACGTCCGCCGTATTTCCTGCGCCAGGGCATAGTGCCGCGCGCCGACGATCCCCGGCGTGGCCATCCTGGAATTGGACTGCAAGGGGTCGATGGCCGGGAACAGGCCCTCGCTTGCCCGCTTGCGCGACAGCACGATCGAGGCGGAAAGGTGCGAAAAGGTGTGCACCGCCGCCGGGTCGGTAAAGTCGTCGGCCGGCACATAGACCGCCTGGATCGAGGTAATGGCGCCGGTATCGGTATTGGCGATGCGTTCCTCGAGGCCCGACAGCTCGGTGCCCATGGTCGGCTGATAGCCGAGCCGCGACGGCATCTGGCCCATCAACCCGGACACCTCCATGCCGGCCTGGATGAAGCGAAAGATGTTGTCGACCAGCAGCAGCACGTCGCGATGCTCGTCGTCGCGAAAATATTCGGCCATCGTCAGCGCCGCGTGCCCGACCCGGAAGCGGGCGCCCGGCGGTTCGTTCATCTGCCCGAACACCATCACCATGTTCGGAAGCACCCCGGCCTGCTTCATCTCCTGATAAAGCTCCTCGCCCTCGCGGCAGCGTTCACCGATGCCGCAAAAGATGCTGACGCCCTCGTGCTGCCCGACCATGTTGTGAATCATTTCGGTGAGCAATACCGTCTTGCCGACGCCGGCGCCGCCGAACAATCCGGCCTTGCCGCCGCGTTCCAGCGGCACCAGAACATCGATGACCTTGATGCCGGTTTCAAAGATCTCGGACCTGGTCGAGCGTCGTGCCAGCGGCGGCGGGGCCTGATGCACCGAACGCAACTCGAAATCGGTCAGCGCCGCGCCGCGGTCGATGACGTCGCCGAACACGTCGAACATGCGAGAGAGAACTTGCTTGCCGACCGGCACTTTCAGCGGACCACCGGTGTCCTCGACCGCCATTCCGCGGGCAAGACCTTGCGTCGGCGTCAACGCGATCCCGCGCACGTGACGGCTGTCGAGCTGCGCCAGCACTTCGATGATGATCCGGCCCTGGTCTCCGGCCCGCAACACCGAATAGATCGGCGGCAGAGGTCCGTCGAACCGCACGTCCACAACGCTGCCGCGAACCGCAACGATCGCGCCCAGGGAGGGGGCCTTGACAGCTTCTTGCCCTGGCATATTCCGCCCTTTCGTAACGACGAGACCAGGCCGGCCCGTCAACTCAGTCTGGCCCCGACGATGACGAGCCGGTGATAGGCGGCCTTCTACGTCATGCGACATTCACGACGTTGATCTCAATCAATGCCCGTGACGGAATTGCAGCCAACATTAATCGCTCCGAGGTCGCCACAAACAGGTTCGGAAACTACCTATGTGCGCGCTCCGCACCGCCTTCACAAAGGCCTCGATCTTTGCAGCAAGAGCGGAGTATATAGCGAAGTATATTGAGGTTCACTCGCTTGCCGGTCCGCAAGCGCGTCGAATTCCGCCAGCGAACGGGAACGCAACATGAGCGACGACACCCCCCTATCACGATCCGAACTCGACGACCGTATCGCCATTCTTCGGGACAATCTCAGGCAATTGGTGGAACAGGCCGCGGCGCGCTCGGGAGCCCAGACCGAAGAACTCAATGCCGAACGCATCGCCCAGCAGAGCGAAGAACTCGACAGGCTGGTAAAACAGCGTGACGCCCTGTCGAACCAATAGCGGCGGCGCCGTTCGCGAGGCTTGCTGGTGAAGCAGCGTCGACCTCGCCGCCGGCACAAGCTCAACCAGCCGGTTACCGCGACAAACGCTCCGACAGTTCCGCGCTGCCTGGAAGCAGATACAGGGAGGCGGTCGGTCCGGCATGACGCCTGGGGGCCGCCTTGAAGACAGCGACCTCGCCGCCGCTACCAGCCGCCGCGAACGCCAGGCGCGCCAGCGCGGGAAGCGACTTCGATCCGGTCTTTTCCATGATCGAGGCGCGATGATTTTCGACGGTGCGCTGGCTGATGCCGAGATCCGCCGAGATATTCTTGCTGGGGTGACCGGCCAGAACCAGCTCCATCACCTGCCGCTGCCGCGGCGTGAGACCTGCGAGCGCACTCGCCGCGACCTCCCGGGAAGCCACGAGCCGACTCGAATTCCGCGACTGCTCCAGCGCGCTTTCGACGCCGGCGAGCAATTCGCGGTGACTGATGGGCTTTTCGATGAAGTCGCTGGCGCCGGCTTTCATGGCCTGGACCGCCATCGAGACGTCGCTGTTGCCGGTGATCATGATGGCGGGCAGCCGATGGCCCGAATGGCCCAGCCAGCGCAGCAGTTCGAGCCCGTTCATCCCGGGCAAATAGGCATCGATCAGCAGGCAGGCTTCGCCGCTGGGACGATAGGCTTCGATGAAGGCCTCGCAGCTGGAATAGACCTGCACGCTCCGACCCTCGTATTCGAGCACCTCGCGGATGGTCTCTCGCACGGCATGGTCATCATCGACCACGTAAACCACCGGGCTCGCTGGGTCGCCGGCCGCTCGCGGGGAAAGGGCAACGTGCTCGGTCGGCTCCGGCAGCGCCATCAGCTGCTGGATCGCCAGCATCAGCTCTTTCAATCTTACCGGCTTGTCGATTTTGACGTGGTTCTGCAGGGCTATTTCCCGCGACGTGCCCGTGGAAATGTCTCCGGTCAGAATGATCGCCGGCGTCTTGCGATGGAGCTGTTCGCGCAATCTCGCGGTGACCTCAAGCCCGTCCATGCCGTTGGGCAGATTGAAATCCGTAAGGATAAGATCGGGCCGTATTGTCCCTGCCGCCACCAGGCGCAGGGCCGCGGCGCCGTCCGGCGCCACGGCCGTCACATAGCCCTCGCTTTTGAGAAGATGGTCGAGCAGATCGCGCACCTCGGGGTCGTCTTCGATGACCATTATCGCACCGGAGTGACGAACCGGTTCGAGCTTCGGTTCGGCCAGCTGCCGGGTATCCTCGGACCGTCCAGCGCTACGGCCTTCCGGGAGCCTCAGTTCGATGCCGAACACCGACCCGCGACCCGGGGTGGAACGCACATACACCCGGTGCTCCAGCAGTTTGCCCAGGCCCTTGACGATCGACAGACCGAGACCGAGACCCTGGCTGCGTTCGCGCGCGGCATTGTCGAGCTGCCGATACTCCTCGAAGATCGCCTGCAGCTCGTCGCCGGGGATGCCGGGGCCGGTATCGCAGACCTCGATGCGCAACAAGCCGTCGTGTCGACGGCATCCGAGCAATACCTTGCCGCCCTTGGTGTATTTCAAGGCATTTGAAAGCAGGTTGCGGATCATCTGTCCGAGCAGCCGCGGATCGCTGTCGATCTCAAGGCAGCACGGCACCACCCGCAAGGATATATGGTGATCTTCCGCATGACAGGCGAACTCTTCCCGCAACACGTCGAACAGGTCATTGATCGGAAACATCGCCTTTTCGACGCGAACGGAGCCGGAATCGATCTGATTGATATCAAGCAGGGTGTTGAGCATGCCGGACATCGCGGCCAAGGTCTGGTCGAACCTTGCGATCAGCCTTTGGGCTCCCTCGCCCTTGGCGACCTTCGCCAACAGGCCCTGGAGCAGATGCAAGGTCTGCAGCGGCTGGCGCAGGTCATGGCTTGCGGCGGCAAGGAAGCGCGATTTCGCAGCATTGGCGCGTTCCGCCTGCTGCTTGGCCAGCAGCAGCGCACGCTTGACGCGTCTTCGTTCGGTGACATCGGTAAATGTGACGACAACACCTTCCACTCCGCGGTTGCGGGTTCGATAGGGTAGAACGCGACGCGTGTAGATATCGTCGGCCGCACGCTCGATCTCGCGCTCGATCGGAACATTGGTCTTCAGCACCGTGCGCGCATCGAGCAACAGGGTGTCATCGGCTGCCAGCGAGCGAAATTTCGAAAGCGGCTCGCCGATGTCGTCGGGGCCAAAGCTGAACAGCGACTGGATCGCAGGGGTAAAGAACCGGATATTCAGCTCGGTATCCAAAAACAGCGTCGCAACATCGATGCTGTACAGAATATTTTCCAGGTCATCCGATGTCGTGCACCCACCGGCGTGGGCGGTCGGGTGTGGATCCTTCTGCGTCTGGCATAGCTGGCCGGGACCCTGCAAGGCTGTCACGATGATTCACCTGCTGAGGGAGTTGGGCTAAAGGTGGTGCGCCGATGGCAGGAAAGCAGGCGGATGCTGTAGACGAGTTCTGCCGAAAATTGGACTTCGAACATGAAACACCTCTATTGCACCGTGAACGCCGGTGTTCGCGATAGCATTTAACCTGTGGCGCGATGGTGTGGACGTTGCCGCCTGATGGCAGTGCCTCGGGAAGCGAAGCCGGGATGGGCGAAGCACGTTTCGTATGGCGCTAAGGCGCCAGACGACAAATCGTTCCCGCGGCAGGCGGGACTCGAACGCGCGAACTCAAATAATGTTCAGAAGTGAGCAATATTGATCATGATTGTCGATAAACCGGACGGCGTCGGCGCCGCAGGCGGTCCTTCGCGGGTCGCTAGATAACGGCGATGTCGTTCTCGACCGCGATGGCGCCGGGTGCGGCCCAGGCGGCAGCGCCGGCCATTTGACGATCATGCCACGAATGCACCGTGCCGGTGAGCCGAACCGTGCCGCCCTGCGCACTTACGGCGATGGCCCTGGGATCAGGCAGACATGAGCGGCGCAGCGCGTGGGTAATTTCGCCGCTGATATTTGCCGGATTGACGGCAGGTTTGATCCTAACCCGATTGGAGACGCCACGGACGCCGAACAGGGCACGTACTTCAATGCTGGCGGCGTCCCTTTGGTAATGCCAGTCGACTTCCCCGGTAAGGGTAACCCAGCCCTTCTCGACCGTCACCGTGATGGCGTCGGCCGGTATCGAGACATCCCATTTGAATCGACCTGTCGCCGCGCCGGCGATTTCGTCGTCGGCCCGCTCGGTTTCGCGAGGCAAATGGACTTCGATCTCCTCGGCGACCGCCTTGACGCCCCTGACGCGCCGGACGGCGGCTTCGGCCGCATGTTTCTGCGCAAAGCTCGCGACATGACCGGTGAGCGTGACAACGCCGGCGTGCGTTGTAACGCCGATATGGGCCGCGGTGACGCTCGGCTCCCAATTGAGCTCCGCGAGCACGGCCTGTTGCAGAAGACTATCGTGAGCCATGTGGGTCACCCCCCTGCCAAGTACTGGATGGGCCTTTTGCCGCGTTGAGACCTCTTCGACGCAATACAACGCTGGTATGACAATCCAGCTATCTCTTGAACAGGCTCGGAATTTACTCAGTCGAACGCTGGGAGGATGCGGTTCTCCGTCGGAGCGGTCCTGGCGAAAGCACTGAGTAGTTTCCGAATCTAGCCCGACAGACCGGTCCCGACCTAACGTCGACGCGAAGACCGACGCTGCGAAACCCCGTCTGTAACCTCTTCCAGGTCGACACGGGCTAGCGGCGTCAGCACCGAGCTTACTCAAAGGAAAAATTCGATGGAAAACACCGACACAGTCATCGCCGTCTTCGCCGACCATCCCGCGGCCGAAACGGCCATCAAGAAGCTGACCGCCGCCGGCTTCGACATGAAGAACCTCAGCGTCATCGGCAAGGGCTACCACACCGACGAAAAGGTCGTCGGATTCTACAATACCGGCGATCGGGTCAAGTTCTGGGGCACCCGCGGGGCGTTCTGGGGCGGCTTTTGGGGCCTGTTCCTGGGTGGGCTGTTCATGGCCGTTCCCGTCGTCGGACATGTCGTCGTGCTCGGCTATCTCGCCTCGATCGTGATCGCCGGCCTGGAGAATGCCGTCGTGGTCGGCGGCATCAGCGCGCTCGCGGCGGCGCTCTACAGCATCGGCGTGCCGAAGGACAGCGTGATCCAGTATGAAACGGCGCTGAAGACCGACAGCTTCCTGGTGATGGCGCACGGCCCGGCGGCAGAGATCGCCCGCGCCAAGACGATCCTCGCCACGCTCAATCCCAGCCGTATTGACGTGCATGGCGGCACCGCGGTGTCGCAGCCTGCCGTCGCCGCTGCCGGCTGATCATTTCAGTCCTGCAGACGCAAGATCATATCCAGACTAACCTGAGGAATTGGACGTCATGAAGATTCTTTTCGCTCCGATCGTGATCGGAATGCTCGCCCTCGCTGGCGCGGCGCCCGCAGCCGCCCAGTCGACATCCGGGAAGGGCACGGTCGGGATCGCCGCCACCCGTGATCCCGTAGCGGATCGCAACAGCTACACCCAGAAGGCGCAGGGTGAGATGCACATCTGGGAGAAAAAGCTGCAGGACTTCAATGCCAAGGTGGAGACCAAGGCTACAGCGGCGCAAACGAGCGCCTCCAGGGATCTGGATAGCGCGTGGGACGCGACCAAGACAGCGTGGAGCCGGCTGGGGACGGCCAGCGAGAAGGATTGGGACGGCGCCAAAGCCTCCTTCCAGACCGCATCCCGCAAGCTCGCCGCGGCTTGGCACAAGGTCAATCCGAAAGACGTCTAGCCACTCAATGATGTCCCGCCCTGCGTCAAACGGCGGGACATGTTGCCGCCGCCCAGTTTGTCGATTCCGGTCAGGCCGCGCTGCCTTGGCTGAATTCCGAGTATCGGCAGAGATCTAGCCGAGCAACCTATGCTCAAGCTCGCCCAGCGCCTTGCGTACTTCCGCCAGGATGAGCCTGTCGGCTGCCGCCTGATCGATGTCCGGCACATCCCAATCGAATATCTTGCGATATTTTTCCACCATTTTCTGCACATCGGCGACTATCTCAGCACGATGCGCTTCCAATTCCCGCTCTTCGATTCGGGCCATTTTTCGGTTTCCGCAATGTGCCGTGGTGGGAGCCTTATCGAGCTCCGGTCACCCATGGAAGCCATGGATTGTCGGTGATCGCCCCACCATGGAGCCAAAGCATCTCAAAAGGATGATCCCTTTTGCTCAGTCACGCAAATAGAGCTTAAGAGCGCCGGCGGAACCGCCCGCGAAACCCGTCGAGCAAGCCATTGCAGCAGTCATTCCTGGCGTAGCCATCGGTATCGGGCTTTCGAAACACCCCGCAGCTGCGATAAAGCCCGGCCAGGCCATCACAACAGAGTCGATAGTGTCCGCATGAACCATCTCCGGACGTCCTCCCTTGAGCAGGTCGAGCAAGGCGCCAGCTTGACGCCGGAGGACTTAAGCCGTTCCCGCGATCGAATGCGCGTACTCAAGGCCCGCCAGAACGGTCGCTTCCCCAAACTGCTGTGGCTGCTGACCGGCCCCGGCATCCTGGTGATGCTCGGCGAGAACGACGGCCCGAGCATGCTCTCCTACGCGGCGAGCGGCGCCACCTATGGCATCGGTTTCTTCCTGCCGTTTATCGTCGTGACGTTCCTCGCCGCGTTCGTGGTCCAGGAGATGTCGATGCGGATCGGCGCGGTCACCCATCGCGGTTACGGCGAGCTGATCTTCCAGCGCTTCGGCCCGTTCTGGGGCTGGATCTCGGCTGCGGATCTGGTCCTGACGAACCTGATCACGCTGATCACCGAAGTTATCGCGATCCGGGTGGGAATGGCCTTTTTCGCGGTGCCGCCGCCGGTCGCGGTCGGCTGCGCCGTGATGCTGGTGGTCGTAACCAGCAGCGGAGCACGCTATTGGAGATGGGAACGGCTGACCATGGCGCTGGCACTGTTCAACCTGTTGTTTGTCGCGGTCGCCGTTCTATCCCGCCCGTCGGCCGGCCAATTGGCAGATGCCCTGGTTACCTGGACGCCGCTGCCGACAGGCCCATTCCAGGGCTTCCTTTTGATCCTCGCCTCCAACATTGGCGCCACGGTCACGCCATGGATGCTTTTCTTCCAGCAAAGTTCGTCGGTGGATAAAGGCTTGACGCCAAAAGACATCCCGCAGGGGCGGATCGATACCATGATCGGAACGGCGCTGGCAGCGCTGGCCGGATGCGCGGCCCTGGTCGCCGCAGCTCCGCTGTTCGTCCACCATGTCGACACCAGCAAGCTTGAGGGTGGCGCGGGATATGCTGAGGCGCTGCAGCCGTTGATTGGGTCCTTTGGCTCAGGCCTGTTTGCGCTCGGCCTGATCGAAGCCGGTGCGGTTGCAATGCTGACCATCTCTGCCAGCACCGCATACGCGGTTGGCGAGGTCCTCGGCGGCAGCGCCCACAGCTTCAACCGGACCATTCGCCAGGCACCGCTGTTCTACGCCGCCAATATCGGGATGGCCGTGGTCGCCGGGATCATCGTGCTGATTCCCGGCATGCCGCTGCTCGTCATAACCTTGAATGCGAATCTGCTGGCGACCATCCTGATGCCGGCTGCGCTGGTGTTCCTGCTGATTCTGGCAAACGACCGGGAAATCATGGGCGCGCGCGTCAATTCACGCATGACAAACCTTTTCGGCGCGCTGATCGCCGTGCTCGTTACCCTGGCTGGAAGCAGCTACGCGATCGTCTCCTTCATCAATACGCTTTCCGCCAAGGCAAGCTGACCGGTATCCCCAGATGCAGCCGATCGATAGACTGTCGCACGGGCATCCCGACGACGAGCTCATACAGGCGCTGGAGCCGGACCAACTTGTTGCGGCGACATCGCAGCCGCTGCCCCGCTACCGGCTGGGCCACGCTGCCAATCTTGCCCTGTGGCTGCTCAGGGTCCTTGTGCTCTCGATGACGGCGCTTGTTATCTACACCTTCGTCGAAGCCCTGCCTTAGCGACGCCTGTATTTGATCCGAAGACGGCTGGCCTCCTGTTTTCTCGGTCCATATCATCGGGCATCCTGCACACCCAGGAAATTCAAAAGCGCAGAAATCCCTGCGTAAATCGTCTGCCTTTCCGTCCGGCGACACTTTTTGAAATCGACAGACAAACGGCAGCTTTCCTGCTGGTTCGGCCAGTGCCATGATGCCCCCACTCGGTTAAGCGGGAGCGCAAAACTCTCTGTCGCCGATGACTGCCTGGGATCGGGCGGCGATAAAACCAATAATGGAAATTTAGACCTCGTCCTGCTGGTCAATTTTGACCAGTCACAGAAAATTAACAATTCAATGGATTTGCGGACGATCAAAGACGAGGAAGATCAAAAGATTGCAGAAGAATCGTCAGTTCTTAGTTCAGGCTTGTCATGCAGAACGGCATTCAACAGCGAATTGTGGACATGAATCTTGCCATTATAGCTGACGAAACCCAATTTACGGAACTTGTTCATGAAAAAGCTGACACGAGACCGGGTTGTTCCGATCATTTCCGCAAGCGTTTCCTGGCTGATTTCGATATCGATGGGCTGCGGAACGCCATCCTTGCCGAAGTGAGCGAGAAGCAACAGAAGCCGGGCAAGTCGCCGTTCGCTGGAATTAAACAACTGATCGATCAAATCCTCTTCCACGCGGGTATTACGAGTTAAGAGATAGTTGACGAAAAGTTGCGCGAACCGCGGCTCGTTCTTGAGCGCTTCACGCATGGCATGTTTCGATATCGAAACTATTGCGCTGTCTCCTAGCGACGTTGCGGTTGCAACCCGGGCGGTATCCCCGTTGAGGCATCCCTCGCCGAAAAACTGGCCAGCTTCCATGATCGCCACTACGGCTTCTTTGCCGTGCTCGGATACGACATGGAGCTTCACCCGCCCCTTCTGAATATAGAAAATGCATTCCGCGGGATCGCCTTGCGAATATATGACGGCGTTCTTCTTGAAGTTAAGGACCTTTTTTCCCGCGCCCGCTGTCGCAAAGTACGTCTCGAAACCGGAGAGAAAGTGCGTTGCTTGTTTCATCGACTATTGCGGCCGAAATTCTGATCAACGCCATTATAGTGTCGGGTAGCGGACACCAGTTTGATTTGAGTCAAGCAGTTGGGAGTCCCGACTTCCAACTCCATTGGTTTAGCCATGTTGCGTCCTCGCACTGAGACTGGCCGCCCTCAGGGGATGAGAACAGCGGCGCCTTCGAAGCGGCCTGCGCGGAGATCAGCAAGGGCCTCGTTGACCTGCTCGAGCGGGTAGCTCGTGGTGCTGGTGACGATACCCATCTCGGGCAGCTGCCGCAGGAAATCAATGCCGTCCTTTCGCGTGAGATTGGCGACCGATACCAGTTGCCGCTCCTCCCATAGCAGTTCATAGGGGAAGCTCGGGATTTCGCTCATGTGAATGCCCGCGCAAACAACCCGACCGCCCTTGCGGACCGCCTTCAACGCGATAGGTACCAAATCACCAACCGTCGCAAAGATGATCGCAGCATCGAGCGGCTCTGGCGGCATCTCGTCTGATCCGCCGGCCCATTTCGCGCCGAGACTCCGCGCAAAGGCCTGTGTCGCAAGGTCTCCTGGCCGCGTGAAGCCATACACCGATCGGCCCTGCCACTTCGCGACCTGCGCGATGATGTGGGCGGCTGCGCCGAATCCGTAAAGCCCGACCTTTTTGCCGTCGCCGGCGATGACCAGTGAACGCCAGCCGATCAGACCGGCACACAGCAAGGGCGCCAGCGAGACGTCGCTGCCGGTCTCGCCGAGTGGGAAAGCAAAGCGGGCATCGGCAATTGCAGCGGTCGCAAAGCCGCCGTCGCGCGTGTATCCCGTGAACAGCGGATCGTCGCATAGGTTTTCGCGCTGCAGACGACAAAAGGAACAGACCCCGCAGGTGTGGCCGAGCCAGGGAATGCCGACCCGATCACCGAGGCTCAGCCCTTCGACGCCGGCGCCGATGGCATCGATCCGCCCGACGATCTCATGACCGGGAATGATCGGAGATTTGGGGCTGGGCAGTTCGCCATCCACGACGTGCAAATCGGTGCGACAGACGCCGCAAGCCAGCACCTTCACCCGGATTTCCCCCGATCCTGGCTGCCGGTCTGGCAGCTCGGTCCATAGCAGAGGCGTCCTTGGCTTGTTCAGCACCATCGCCTTCATGGTCGTGCCCTTTGCGGCGAAAGCCACTTTGCAGTGGACGGAGACGGTCGATGACGAACAGGCAAAACGGTTCTAGCCGTCCACCTTCGATTTGAGCCTCTGCAATACGCGCGGCAGAGCGTTCGGCAGGTCTTCCGCGACAAGGCCCAATCCAAATTCTGCAGCCGCCGCACCATGCAGCCAAACCGCTGCCGCTGCCGCCTCGAAGGACGGCATTCCCTGGGCGAGCAGTGCGGCGACAAAGCCGGTCAAGACGTCGCCGCTGCCGCCGGTCGCCAGTTGCGCGGGGGCGTTGCCATTGATGATCGCACGGCCGTCCGGGGCGGCGATAACGGTATCCGGGCCCTTGAGCACCACCACGGCATTGGATTGCTTCGCCGCGCTACGGGTGCGCAACCGCGCTGCCGGCCGCTTCCATCAGGCCAAACCCGTCAATACCGCTCGCCTCGGCTGCCCGGTCGGCAACACCCATCTGAAGCGGCGTCAAGAGGGCGAGCTTGCCCTCCGGTCTTTTGTCACGTCGCTCACCTAACCAACGGCTGCTGCCTCAACCTTCTTGGACGTCGGTGCTTTCGATTGTTTTTCATCGGCCGTGCCTCCGACAAAGTCGAGCACCACGCGGCCGGCGACCTTGCCATGCTGGAGCCTGTCGAAGATGTCGTTGATCGCCGAGAGCGGCTGCAGTTCGATGTCCGCCTTGATCTTGCCTTCGGCGGCGAATGCCAGCGCCTCCGCCATGTCCTCGCGATTGCCGACGAAGGAGCCGCGGATGGTGATGCAGTTGGCGACGACGTCGAACAGCGGCACGGGAAACTCGCCGGGCGGCAGCCCGACCAGCACGCAGGTGCCGCGCTTGCGCGTCATGCCGACGCCCTGCTTGAACGCGCCGAGCGAGGGCGCGGTGATCAGCACGCCGTGGGCGCCGCCGCCGGTACCCTTCCTGACCACCTCCTCCGGCTCGCCATGCCTGGCGTTGACCACGAAGTCGGCGCCCATCTTGGTGGCCAGCGCCAGCTTGCCGTCGTCGATATCGACGGCGCAGACCCGAAGACCCATCACCTTGGCATATTGAATCCCGAGGTGGCCGAGGCCGCCGGCGCCGGAGATCACGATCCATTCGCCCGGCCTCGCCTTGGTCTCCTTGATGCCCTTGTAGGTGGTGATGCCGGCGCAGATCAGCGGCGCCGCGAGCTTCGGGTCAAGTCCATTGGGAATGTGCGCGACGTATTCCGGATCGGCGATCAGGTATTCGGCGAAACCGCCGTTTCTGGTATATCCACCGAACTCAGCTTCGGCGCAGACGGTCTCCCAGGCCGACAGGCAATGCTCGCAATGGCCGCAGGCCGAATAGAGCCACGGCACGCCGACCCGGTCGCCTTCCTTGACGCTCTTGACACCGGTGCCGACCGCGACCACCCGCCCGATGGCCTCGTGGCCCGGAATGAACGGCAGCTTCGGCTTCAACGGCCAGTCGCCGGTCGCCGCATGCAGGTCGGTGTGGCACACGCCGCAGGCCTCGGTCTTGACCAGGATCTGGCCCGGGCCGGGGGCCGGAATGTCCCATTCCTGCTGCACCAGAGGCTTGCCAAAGTGCTCGACGACGGCGACGTGCATTTTACCGGCCATGCGTTGCTCCTGCTTTCGAGGTTGAACCGATCGATGTCGTTTGGCCGCCGCCTACGCGGCGGCTTTCGTACCCAAGGCGCGTACCGCCTCGATCATCCTGGTCAGGACGGCAGCGGCATCGCCGTAGACCATGTCGCAATTGTCGCCGTAGAACAGCGCGTTGACGATGCCGGCATAGCCCTTGCCCTGGCCGCGCTTGACGACATAGACCTTCCTGGCCTTGTCGGCGTTGAGAATCGGCATGCCGTAGATCGGCGAGGACTTGTCGGTCCGCGCCGCCGGATTGACCACGTCGTTGGCGCCGATCACCAGGGCGACGTCGGTATTGGCGAACTCGTCGTTGACGTCTTCGAGCTGGAAGATCATGTCGTAGGGAACACCCGCCTCGGCCAGCAGCACGTCCATCTGGCCGGGCATGCGTCCCGCCACCGGATGGACCGCGAACTTGACCGAAACGCCCGCGGCCTGGAGCAGCTTGACGAACTCGTAGAGCTTCTGCTGTGCCTGCGCGACGGCCAGACCGTATCCCGGCACAATGATCACCGAAGCGGCATAGCGCATGAAGATGCCCGCGTCGGCGGCCTCCACCGGCTTGAGGCTACCCTTGATCTCGCCCTGCTTGTGCTGGACGACCGTTCCGAAATTCGTGAACAGGATATTGCTGACCGAGCGGTTCATCGCCTTCGCCATCAAAAGCGTCAGCAGCGTGCCGGCTGCGCCGACCACCATGCCGGCGATCATCAGCGCCGGATTCTGCAGCACTAACCCCTCGAGCCCGACCGCAAGTCCGGTGAATGCATTGTAGATCGAGATCACCACGGGCATGTCGGCGCCGCCGATCGGCAGCGTCATCAGGACGCCGAACACCAGCGCGCAGCCGAAGAACAGATAGATCAGGTCTGTTGTCGCGACCGGTGACGTGATCGCGCCGTGCGTTATCAGCACGATATACAAGCCAACTCCCAGCGTGGCCAGCGCAACCAGACCATTGAGGACCTGCTGCCCCCGGATCCGCAGGGGCTGCTTGATCACCCCGTCCAGCTTGGCCCAGGCGATCAGCGAGCCGGAAAGCGACACGGCGCCGATCAAGGCACCGATCAAGGTCACCACCAGCTGGGTGACGCCGTCGACCTTGTTGCCGAACAGTTCGACCGCGGCGATCGCGGCCGCGGCGCCGCCACCCATGCCGTTATAGATGGCGACCATCTGCGGCATCGCCGTCATCGCCACCTTCCTGCCGCTCCACCACGCGATCCCGCCGCCGATGACCAGGGCAATGAGGGCCAGGCCTATATTGACCAGCAGGTGTGGCTTCGCCGCCGCGCCGACATCGAAGGCGTAGAGAAAACTCGCCAGAACAGCGACCACCATGCCGATGCCGGCGACCTTGATCCCCGAAGGAGCGGTTACCGGCGAAGACATTCGCTTGAGGCCGTACATGAACAGGAACGCCGCGCCGAGATCGATCGCGCCGATGATGAACTGTGGGATGAACGTCAACATGTCTGGCCTCATGCCTTCCCGGAGTGGCTGGCCTTGTGATGGCCGTGCCTGGCGTGCGCAGGCTGGTGTTCGCTCGGCTGGAACATCGCCAGCATGCGATTGGTGACCGCAAAACCGCCCGCGGCATTGCCGGCGCCGAGCAGAACCGCAAAGAAGCCGATCGCCTGTTCGAGCCCCGTGCTGGCATTCAACAGCGCAAAGATCCCGCCGACCACCACGATACCGTGCACGAAGTTGGATCCCGACATCAGCGGGGTATGCAGGATCGCCGGGACATGCCCGATGATCACCCATCCGGCAAAGGCGGCCAGCATGAAGATATAGAGTGCCACGAATCCGCTGATCGCTATCGAGAACTGCATGCTGATTTCCTGCTTTTGGCTCACGCCACTCGTGTCGCCGGCTTGGTTGCCGTGGCTTTGTCGCTGCCGGAAGTGACGGGCGGCCTGGCCGCCTGGTTCTTCATCTCGCCGCCATGGGTCAGCACGGTCTTGGCCAGAATCTCATCGTCCCAGTCGATCTTGATGATGTTGTCCTTCATGAAGAGCGCGAGCAGATTGTATTGGTTCTTCGAATAGAGTTCGCTCGCATCCTGGCCGAGCAGCGACGGCACATTGAGCGGGGCCACGATGGTCACCTGCCCGATATGGGCGGTTTCTCCGGGGCGGGTGTCCTCGCAATTGCCGCCACCTTCGGCGGAAAGATCGACGATCACGGCGCCGGCCTTCATGCCGGCGACCTGCGCCTTGCTGATGAGCTTTGGCGATGCACGACCTGGAATCGCGGCCGTCGTGATGATCAGATCGGCGGCCTGAATATGCCTGGTCAGCACTGCGGCGACCCTGGCTTTTTCCTCCGCGGTCAGCTCGCGGGCATAGCCGCCCTTGCCGCGGGCATCGATTCCGGTCTCGACGAAGCTGGCGCCAAGCGACAGCGCCTGCTCCTGGGTTTCCGGGCGCACATCATAGCCTTCGGTAACCGCCCCCAGCCGGTGCGCCGTCGCGAGCGCCTCGAGGCCGGCGACACCGAGGCCCATGACCAAGACCTTGGCCGGGCCGATGGCGCCGGCGGCCGTGGTGATTTTCGGCAACACCCGTCCGAGGGTCGTCGCGCCGAGTTGCACGGCATAATATCCCGCCAGCGCAGACTGGCTGGAGAGAGCATCCATCGACTGGGCGCGGCTGATGCGCGGAAGCATCTCCATCGCAAAACAGGTGATTTTCCTCTCGAGCAGCCGCTTCACCAGATGCGGTTGATGACCGGCATAGATGAAGGAGATCAAGATGGCGCCCTCCTTCATGGCGTCGATCACGTCCAGCGCCGGCGGCTGCACCGCGAGAACCACATCGGCGTCGCCAACCATTTCCGTCCGGTCGTCCATGAATACGATATCGGTGAATGCCGTATCGGCCAGCTTCACCGCATCCCCCGCGCCGGTCTGCATGTGCAGCTTCGCGCCGAGCTTGATCAGCTTGGCGACGACCGATGGAACCAGGGCGACACGCCGCTCATGCGGCTGGGTTTCCTTCAAAACGGCAATGTTGACGTACATGCAGGCTCCATTTTCCCGTCTTGCGACGGCCGATGAGGAGTTCCGCTCCAACGGAACACCTCATCGCGGTCGTCATTTGTCCGGCTCAGTCAAACGGCGATCGAAGCGCCTTACTGCGGCGCTTCGGCCGCGACGTAGCGAACCAGCTTCTTGTTGACGAATTCCTGGATGCCCATATCGCCGAGCTCTCGCCCGTAACCGGAGTTCTTGATGCCGCCGAACGGCAGCTCGGCGTCGGACCAGCTGATGCTATTGATGAACATCATGCCGGTGTCGACGCGGCTCGCGACCCGCTTGCCGCGCGCCAAGTCGTTGGTGAAAACCGAGCCACCCAGGCCGAAGTCGGAATCGTTGGCGAGCGCGATCGCCGCGTCTTCATCCTTGACGCGGAAGAACATCGCAACCGGACCAAAGAACTCGTCCCTGAAGGCAGGGTTCTCGGGCTTGACGTCGGTCAGGATCGTGGGCTGCATGAACGAGCCCGGGCGATCGATGCGCTTGCCGCCCATCACCAACTTTGCCCCGTGCGCGACCGCCACGTCGACCTGTTTCAGAAGATCGACCAGCGCCGATTCCGTCGACAACGGTCCCAGTGTCGTCTTCTCGTCCAAGGGATCGCCGGCCTTCAGACTTGCGAGCGCGGCCTGGAACTTCTCCAAAAACTTGTCGGCGAGTTTTTCGACGACGATGAAACGCTTGGCGGCGCAGCAGGTCTGGCCGGTATTGTACATCCGTCCCCAGACCGCCCATTTGATGGTATGTTCGAGGTCGGCGTCCTCGAGGACGATGAATGCATCGCTGCCGCCGAGTTCCATCGAGGATGGCTTGAGGTTCTGCCCGGCCCGCGCCGCGATGCTCTTGCCGGCGGCGACGCTGCCGGTCAGCGCCACGCCCTTGATACGGGGATCGTCGATCAGGTCATCGGACTGGTCGTGCGAAATCAGAAGGTTGGTATACAGCCCGGCCGGCGCGCCGGCATCGGTCCACAGCTTCTCGAACGCAATCGCGCATTGCGGCACGCAACCAGCATGTTTTACCAGCAGCACGTTGCCGGCCATCAGATGCGGGCCTGCCACCCGGGCGAGTTGGTAGTAAGGAAAATTCCAGGGCTCCACGCCGAAGATCACGCCGATCGGGCTGCTCTCCATGTGGCCATCGCCGAGGGTCGGATGCAGTTCCACATCGGCAAGGAACTTGGCTGCGTTCTTGGCATAATAAGCCAGGATATTCGAACTGAACTCCACTTCCCCCTTGGCTTCGCCTATCCGCTTGCCCATTTCCAGCGTCATGGTGTGAGCCAGCTCATCGACCCTCTCATGCATCAGCGCCGCGGCTTTGGCGACGATGACGGCCCGCTCGGCATAGGTCTTGAGTTTCCAGGTCTTGAAGCATTTCTCGGCGGTGGCCAGCTTGTCTTCGAGCTGCTTGTCCGTCAGTTCGTCGAACGTCTTGAGCAGCTTGCCGGTGGCGGGATTGAGGCTCTGATAGGCCATGAGCTGTCTGTCTTTCTATGCTGTCGTGGATCGCGATGGCGCCAACGATCACGGCGTCTGTCGAACCGTGGCAACCGGCGCTTTGGCAAGCTGTTCGCAGGTGAGCTTGCCTTCGACCGCGATCCTAGCCGCCATAAGCCGGGACGGTAGAGTCGGAAACTACTCAGGCCCTGCGCCATTCCCGGCCGGCCCGCGGCGAATTGATCATAAAGGCACATGTCTCGGGGCGCAGAGGCTGATAAACTCTGGATCGAGCGGGCTGTCAGCGGCAGCTGAACTGCTTTTGTCATGATTCAAACGGCTTGCGCCGCAGCGCGCGAATGCACCGCTGCGATGACGGACGATTTGATGCTTCATTGACGGGGAATGTTGCTCGTTCCGCCTCGCCGGTTCAATCGGGAGCATGCCGGGGCTCTTGAATTGCCCTCAACAGATCCGCGGCAATTGCTCGCCGACCAGCATGTCGACGATCCGCCGCCCGCCGAATACCGTGCGCATGGTGACGCGGCCGGCCTCGTCCTGGCCGACCCGTCCGATGATGCCGGCGGCTTCGCCGAGCGGATGCGCCCGCATCGCGGCCAGCGCCGCGTCGACCTGCGCCGGCGGCACGATCACGACGATCTTGCCCTCATTGGCAAGATAAAGCGGATCCAGTCCGAGGATTTCGCAGAACGCCTTGACCTGCTCGCGGATCGGCGTGGCGGCCTCGTCGATCTCGATTGAAACCTGCGAGGCCTCGGCAATCTCGTTGAGCACCGTAGCCAGACCGCCGCGGGTGGCGTCGCGCACGAAGCGGACCCCGGGCGCCGCCGTCAACAGCGCCTCGATCAGGCCATGCAGGCAGGCGCAATCGCTTTCGATCAGGCTGTCGAGCGCCATGTCGCCGCGCGCGCACAGGATGGCGGCGCCGTGATCGCCGAGCAGGCCGTTGACCAGCACCGCATCGCCGGGCCGCGCGGCATCGACGCTGAGCGCGATACCCTCGCGGATCATGCCAATGCCGGTGGTGGTGACGAACAACTTGTCGCAGGCGCCGCGCTGCACCACCTTGGTATCGCCGGTGACGATGCGGACACCGGCTTCGCGGGCGGTTTCCGCCATCGAGCGCGCGACCCGGCGCAGCAGGTCGACGCCGGTGCCTTCCTCGACGATCACGGCGCAGGACAGGTACAGCGGCCTGGCGCCACCTACCGCCAGGTCGTTGACGGTGCCGCAGACCGCGAGCTTGCCGATGTCGCCGCCGGGAAAGAACAGGGGATCGACCACAAAGGAATCGGTGGTGAACGCCAGCCGGTCGCCATGGCGCGCAAGCTCGGCGAGGTCGAACCGCGCCTGATCCTCCAGGGGCGCCGGCGCCTGAGGATCGAACGCGGCCACGAATACGTCGTCGATCAGGTCCTTCATCGCCTTGCCGCCGCCGCCGTGGGCGAGCGTCACGGTAGAGACACCGACCTTGCCCAGCCGCCGTTTGCGAACGAACGGAGCGACGTTCATACCGCCTCCTTGTAGCGCTTGACCCCGCCATACTGGTAATAGGCCGCGCAGGCGCCCTCGGACGACACCATCAGCGCGCCCACCGGGGTTTCCGGCGTGCAGGCCGAGCCGAACACCTTGCATTGCCACGGCTTGATCACGCCCTTCAGCACCTCGCCGCACTGGCACGACGTCGGATCGGCGACCTTCAGATTCGGAATCGCGAATTTTCGCTCGGCGTCGAAATGCGCATAGTGTTCGCGCAGCTTGACGCCGGAGTGGTCGATCGAGCCGAGCCCGCGCCACTCGAAGAATTCGCGCAGCTCGTAGACCCGCGATACCGCCTGCAAGGCCGGAGCGTTGCCGCGCTCGGCAACGACGCGGGCATACTGGTTCTCGATCTCGGCGCGCCCCTCCTTGATCTGCTTCAGCACCATCCAGATCGACTGCAGGATGTCGAGCGGCTCGAAACCGGCCACCACCATCGGCTTGTTGTAGAAACTGGCGATGAACTCGTAAGGCGCGGTGCCGATCACCATCGAGACGTGGCCCGGTCCGAGGAAGCCGTCGAGCTGCAGGCCGGGACTGTCGAGGATCGCCTTGATGGTCGGCACGATGGTGATGTGGTTGCAGAACACCGAGAAGTTGCCGACGCCGTCGGCTTCCGCCTGCAGGATGGTCAGCGCGGTCGAGGGCATGGTGGTCTCGAAGCCGAGCCCGAAGAACACCACCTCGCGGTCGGGATGACTTCGCGCCAGCGCCAGCGCATCCATCGGCGAATACACCATCCTGATATCGGCGCCCTCGGCCTTGGCCTGCAGCAGGCTCTTCTGGGAGCCGGGCACCCGCATCGCATCGCCGAAGGTGGTGAAAATCACGGCGGGATTTTCGGCGATTGCAATGCAATCGTCGACCCGCCCCATCGGCAGCACGCAGACCGGGCAGCCCGGGCCGTGGATCAGCTCGATCTGCTTCGGCAGCATGCCTTCGAGGCCATAGCGGAAGATCGAATGGGTGTGGCCGCCGCAGACTTCCATGATGTAGATCGGCCGCGCGTCCGGAATGGTCATGGTCGCGACCAGCGCCTCGATCTCCTTGACCAGGATCTTCGCCTTGTGTCCGTCGCGAAACTCGTCGAGATATTTCATGCCGCGGCTCCCCTGGTCGTTGCCGGTCCGCGATCCTCCATAAGCCGGAGGCCAACGCGGCCGCAGCGGTCGATCCCGTCGTCGAATAAAATGTTCCGGCTCAAGCCGCCTGCGCGATCCATCTGCAGTCTCCTACCCGGCTCCTGACAGCCGCATCGCCTCGAGTTCGGCCTGCGCCTCGCCGAGTTCGGTCAGGATTCGCAGGGTTTCGGCCGCTTCCGCCTCGTCAAGGCGGCTCATGGCGAAGCCGACATGGATCAGGACCCAGTCGCCGACGCAGGAGGCGACCGGATGCTCCTCGTCGACGACACAGGCGATGTTGACCTTGCGCCTGACGCCGCCGACATCGACGATCGCCAGCATGTTCGCGGCGTCGTCGATTTTCACGATACGGCCTGGAATTCCGAGGCACATGATGCGTTTTCCATGGTTTGCCGATGATCGGGGCTTGTGGATTCGGATTCGTTTGCCTCGGCGTCGATCAGGCGGGCCGCGCCGATCGCAGCCTGGCCGAGAGCCAAACCGCCATCATTGGCGGGAACCTGGGCGTGCGAGAGCACGATGAAATTCCGTTGTTCGAGCCGCCGCACCACCTGTTCGAACAACACGCGGTTCTGGAAACATCCACCCGACAAGGCGACGGTATCGAAGCGGGGCGCGCGAGCGTCGCCACCAGCGAGCCTGGTGGCCATGGCCACGATGACTTTTGCCAGGCCGAGGTGGAAGCGCGCCGCCATCACCGGGACCGGCGTATTGAGAACGAGATCGCCCAAAATGGCCCGCCACATCGCCGAGGGTTCAATACAGGAAAGGTTTGGTCCTTCCGAATCGCGGATCGAGAATGGATAGGCACCCTCGTCGCTGACACCGTGCAGGGCGTCCGGATCGACCGCAGCCTCCAGCCGCGAGCCGGCTTCACCCTCGTAAGCCTGCCGTTCCCGGCAGATGCCCAGAACGGCTGCAACCGCGTCGAACAGCCGGCCGCAGGACGACGCCTTCGGCGTGTTGACGCCATTGCGGATCATGGCATCGAGAACCGATCGCGGCCTGGGCGCCAGATCCGCAAAGACCTCGAGGTCGGCGAAATCCCGCGCAAATTCGGTCCAGCCGATCGCCGCAACGAGATGGGCGTAGAGATTGCGCCATGGCTCGCGCACGGCCTGCGCGCCCCCCGGCATCGCCACCGGCATGAAAGTGCCGAGCCTTTGATACCCGCGATAGTCCGCGAGCAGGAATTCCCCGCCCCAGATCGTCCCGTCGTCGCCCCATCCCGCCCCGTCGAGGACGATGCCGAGCACCGCCTGGCCGTCCAGGGGATGGCCATTCTCCGCCAGGCAGCTGGCGACATGGGCATGATGGTGCTGGACTTCGATCAGCCGCAATCCACCGGCCTGCGCCTGCGCCCGCGCGATTTTTCCCGAGAGATATTCAGGATGCAGGTCCGCCACCAGCTCCGCCGGCGCATGGTCGAACAGTTCGGCATAGAGCGCTTGATTCCTGCGATAATCATCCAGGGTTTCGGGATTCTGCGAGGTCACCCTGATGCTGCGACAGCATGGCCGCACCATCCTTGACCAGACAGAACGTCGCCTTGAGTTCGCCGCCCATGGCGAGAAGCTCCGGCGCGGTCTCGAAACCGCGCGGCAGCGTGATGGCGGCCGGAGCGAAACCACGGGCGCGGCGCAGGACCCGCGCGCGCCCGGCCATCTCGCGCACCACGGAATCGTCGAGGCGATTGGCGATTTCGCGGTCGTGGACCAGCGCATAGGTCGCGATCCCGGCAAGGCGCTCGCATGCCGCGGCGTCGCCGACAACCTGCGGCTCCCCGCAGGCGTTGCCGCTGGTCATCACGACCGGACGATCCAGGTGCTGCAGCAGCAGCAGATGCAGCGGCGTGGTCGGCAGCATGAAACCGAGCGTCGAAAGGCCCGGCGCGATTTCCGCCGGCAGACGCTGCGGGCCGTCGGCGGCCAGCAGCACGATCGGCGCGATCATCCCGCCTAGTAGATCCTGCTCCGTGCTTCCGACCGAACAATAACGGCGGATGACTTCGAGATCCCGCGCCATCAGCGCAAACGGCTTGCCGTCCCGACGCTTCAACCGGCGCAGCCGCGCCACGACTGCGGCATTCGTGGCGTCGCAGGCGAGATGGTATCCGCCCAATCCCTTGACCGCGACGATCTCGCCCTCCCGGATGAGGCGGCTTGCCAGTTCTACGGCGTCGAGCCCGGAATCGCGACGCAAATGCGCATCGTCGCCATCGAGCCGGATCAGGCTGGCGCCGGGTCCGCAATCATGGCAGGCGATCGCTTCGGCGTTGAACCGGCGATCGGCCGGATCGCAATATTCCGCCCGGCATGCCTCGCACATCGCGAACCCGGCCATGGTGGTGTTGCGGCGATCATAGGGAATGTTCCTGACGATGCTGAGGCGCGGACCGCAATGGGTGCAGCTGGCGAAAGGATGGCGGAATCGCCGTTCCCTGGGATCGGCAATTTCCTGCGCGCAGGCCCGGCAGATTGCCGCGTCCGGCGCGACCTCGGTATGTGCTTCTCCGGCCAGCGTGCTGGCGATGCGGAATCGCGCCGGCAGATCGCCGGCAAACATTCGGGTTTCGATGCCGTCGATTCGAGACAGGGGCGGAGCTTCGCGCCTGATGCGCGCCACGAGATCGTCGACCGCGCCGCAGGATCCGCCGACCCGCAGCAGGACGCCGTGGGCGTCGTTCAGAACCTCGCCGCAAAGCCCGAGATCCCTGGCAAAACGCCAGACCGCCGGGCGAAACCCGACACCCTGCACACGGCCCCGCACGCGAATTTCCATCGCGACATATTCCCTCCGTGACGCATCGTCCGGCCGGTTCATGCCGCGGTCTTCCATTGGGCCACGCAGTTGCCGCCGGGGGCGACGGCCACCGGCGCTGCGGCGATGCTCAACGGCATGACTTACATGCCGGCAGCGCCGCCGGTTCGACCGTTGCGGCGGCATGCGCCGCGATCCAGCCATAGAACGCGGCAAGGCCCTCGCCGGTTTTGGAAGAGATCTTCAGAATCTCAATCCGCGGATTGACGCGCAGCGCCGCCGCGACACAGGCGCCGACGTCAAAGTCCAGGTGCGGCAGCAGATCGACCTTGGTCAGCAGCATCAGATCGGATGCCGCGAACATGTCCGGGTATTTCAGCGGCTTGTCCTCGCCTTCGGTGACCGACAGCACGACTACCTTGTGCGCTTCGCCGAGATCGAATGCCGCCGGGCAAACCAGGTTGCCCACATTCTCGATGAACAGCAGGCCGCCCGGCGCCGGCGACAGATGGTCGAGCGCGTGGCCAACCATATGGGCATCAAGGTGGCAACCCTTGCCGGTATTGATCTGCACGGCCGGCGCGCCGGTGGCGCGAATCCGCTCGGCATCGCGGTCGGTCTGCTGGTCGCCTTCGATTACGGCAATTGGCCAGCTAGTCCTGAGGTCGTTGATGGTGCGAACCAGCAGCGAGGTCTTGCCGGAACCGGGACTGGAAACAAAATTGAGCGCCAACGTGCCGGCGCGCTGCAGCCGGATGCGGTTGCCATGGGCCAGGGAGTCGTTCTTGGACAAGAGATCGCGCTCGATGCGGATCGTCCTCGCCTGGCTGATGCCGGGTAAACTGACGCCGGCGGCCCCCTTGCCGAAATCGATCGTCCCTTCGAGGTGGCCGTGATGATGGTGCCCATGCGCATGGGAGTGGTCATGGCCGTGATGATCGTGGGTGTGGGTCCCCGCGTGACCTGCCGCTCCCGGAGCCTTGGCCGAGAAATCCGTTCCGCAGCCGCAAACAGTGCACATCACTCGACCTCCAGTTCGGACAGCCGCAGTTCGCCGCCGGCCGTCATTCTCACCTGCGCGTCGCCGCATAGCGGGCACGCCGCAAATCGCTCATCGAGCGGTACCGACTGCCGGCACGAGGAACACCAGCCCTCGCCCGGCACCTGGTCGATCTCAAGCCGCGCGCCGTCGGCGATCGTCCCGCGCGTCACGGCATCGAAGCAGAAACGCAGCGCCGACGGCTCGGCATGGCCGAGCACCCCGACCGCCAGACGGACCACGTGGACCCGTGAAAACTGCTGTTTGCGCCGTTCGTCTTCCACCAGCGCGACGATGCTTTCGATCAGCGACATTTCATGCATGGCGCGCGTCCTCGCCAGCCGCGCCGATCCGCGTCTTGAGTGTCAGGACCACGATGGCCGGATCGACGGGTTTCAGGAACACACCCTCTATGCCCATCTCGTGCAGGCCGACGGAACCCATCAGGGCGTCGGCCGCGCTGCTGAGGATATAGCAGGGAATCCTGCTGTCGCTGGCGTGCAGCCGCTCGGCGATCGTGATGCCGGCTTCGCCTGCTTCCAGATTCAACTCCGCGATCACCGCGTCGGGCTTGATCCGCAACGCCGTGCGTTCGCCCTCCCGGTCGTTTGCCGCTTCTCCGACCGAGAAATCGGCCGCCTCCAGGGCGATCCGCAAGGTCGCCCGCGCCTGAGGGTCGCTGTCGATCAGCAGGACGGTCCTGCGCCGGTCGAACAAACCGATGTTCATGTGGCCTCCCCGGGCGTTCCGGGCTGCGGGTGACGGAGCCGCTCGGTGAGCATGGCCAGCGCTGCGTCCAGATTGTGCCGGGCGGCGGGCGTCAGCGCCTCGATGAACTCGAACTCATAGCCACGGATGGCGAGCAGGAAGGCCTGCGGCGAGCCGCCATAGCATTGGCCGGCGATCGCAAGGATGGTCTCGGGGCGCACGATGTGGCTGGTGAATTCGATACTGGACGACGGCGATACGGCGCGCACGGAATACGGCGACGGTCCGGTCCTGGACGCATCGATGAACCACACGATGTCGTGCGCTGCGACGTCCAGCGCGTCCTCGATGTTGAGCTGGTAGTTTTCGAACGCGGTGAGGTGCGGCAATCCCATGTTTTCGATCTCGGCGATCGCCGCCGGACCGAGGCCGTCATCCTGGCGCCCCGGGTTGCCGTAGCCGAGCAGCAGGATGCGGGCTTCGCGCCGCGAGACGGCAACGGGTTCGGTCATGCTCATTGCTTCACCCTGGTCGCGATGACCGCGCCGTCGGCGTCTTCCAGCGTGGCGATCAGCGGCATGTCGCCGAGGGCATGCGTGGCGCAGGAAAGGCAGGGATCGTAGGCGCGAATCGCGACCTCGATGTGGTTCAGCAACCCCTCCGTGATTTCGCGCCCGGTGAGGTAGTCCTGCGCGACCTTTTTGACCGACCGGTTCATCGCCTCGTTGTTGTTGGTGGTCGAGACGATCAGGTTCGCTTTCGTGACCTGGCCGTGGTCGTCCACCTCGTAGTGATGCAGCAGGGTTCCCCGCGGCGCCTCGATGATCGCCACGCCTTCCGGCCGCCGCTCGCCGGTCACGACGAGGTCGGTGCCCTGGAGATCGTCGTCGAAAAGCAGATCCCTGATCGTTTCCGCGCAGTGGATCATGCAGATCAGGCGGGCCCAGTGATAGGCCAGGGTCGCATGCACAAGCCCGCCATGGCCGAGCGCCATGAAGTCCTTGCGTGCCGCCTCCGCGAGCGGCGTGCCGATGAAGGCGCAGCAGTTCAGCTGGGCCAGCGGGCCGACCCGGTACCATCCATCCTCGCGGCCGAGCGAGCGGATATGGGGGAACTTCATGTAGCTCCAGGAACGCACTTCCTCGATCAGGTAGTCGCAATAGTCCGCAGGCCTGACGCCTTCGAAGATCGGCGTGCCGCCGGCATCGATCGCCCGCAACGCGCCATCGTAGAGATCCATGCCGCCGTCCGCGCCGACCAGGCTCATATAGCTCGACGGGAAGCTCGCAAAGGTCTCGTGCAGCTGCTCGTGCGAATCGATAAAGGACTTGTGCAGCTCGAGGGCGTCGCAGCACCATTTTACGATCTGGTCGACATCCTTGCGCAGGGCATCGCGGTGCTCCACCGCCAGGTTCTGGTTGACGCCGCCCGGAATGCACAGCCGCGGATGGATTCGCCGGCCACCGGTCGCGGCGATCACCTGCTGGCCGAATTTCCGGATGAAAATCGCCCACTTGCCCACCTCCGGGAAGGCTCCGATCACGCCGACGATGTTGCGCTGGGCGACCGGCGCCTCGAACCCCAGCAGAAGGTCGGGCGAGGCAAGATGGAAAAAATTCACCGCATTGGACTGCAACACCTGTCCGTAATGCATCAGCCGCCGGATTTTTTCCGCCGCAGGCGTCAGTTTGTCGACGCCGGCGACGATATCCATGGCCTTGGCGGCACACAGATGATGGCTGACCGGGCAGATGCCGCAGAGCCGCTGCACGATGACCGGGACTTCCCAGTACATCCTGCCCTGGATGAATCGCTCAAATCCCCTGAACTCGACGATATGGAATCGCGCCTGTTCGACTTCGCCGGCCTCGTTGAGGCGGATCGTGACCTTGCCATGGCCTTCGACGCGGGTAACCGGATCGATGACGATCTTGCGCGGCGCTCGGTCGACTTGAACATCGGTCATGACAATACTCGTCGGTGGGCGTTGCGCATCACTCGTACTTGCACAGGACGTAAGGCAGCGCCGGCACCTTGCCCGTGAGCAGGTCCTTGAGGCCTTGCCAGATGGCGTCGCCGGAGGGCGGGCAGCCCGGCAGGAAGTAATCGATCTTGACGATTTCGTGCGAGGGATAGACCCGGTCCAGCAGCAGCGGAAGGTCCTCGTCGTTCGGGATCATGCCGCCGGCCTCGAGCGAAGCGCCATGCAGATAGACGGTCTCCAGGCATTCGCGCAAGCCGATGGTATTTCGCATCGCCGGTATGCCGCCATTGATGGCGCAGGCCCCCACCGAGACCAGGATTCGGCAATGCTTGCGGAATTCCCTGAGCTCCTTGACATTGTACTCGTTGGAGCAGCCGCCTTCGATGAAGCCGACATCGACCGGACCGTCGAAAGCCTTCTTGTCATCGAACGGAGAGACGTCGAGATCGACGAGATCGGCCAGTTCGAGGATCCGCTCGTCGATGTCGAGCAGCGACATGTGGCAGCCGAAGCAGCCGGTCAGCGCGCAGGTCGCCAGCGTCGGCTTTGCCTTTTTCGTGACGGATGCGACGGTCATGGCTTGCGGCTTCCTCTTTTGGCCTCGATGTCGCTGCCGATCGGCGCCTTGTCGAAGCGGCGGCTGCCGTTCGGCACCTGGTAGGCGCCGCGCTTGACGACAATGCAGCCGACGGGACAGACGCCGGCCGCCTTGTCGATGGCGGCCATCTGGGTTTCGCCCAGTCCACCCTCGGCGTCGACATTGAGCCGCATCTTGATACCGCGTCCTTCAAATCCAAATACCGTCTTGCCGTCTTCCATTCGCGAGGCGCGGATGCAGCGCGAGCACAAAATGCATCGGTCGTGGTCGAGATAGATGTCGGGATGCGTGGCGTCGATCTTTCGTCCCGGCCATTGATAGGGCTGGGTGGGCGCCACCATTCCGAGGCGGTAGCCGAGCGCCTGCAACTCGCAATCTCCGCTCGCGACACAATAAGGGCAGGGATGATTGCCTTCGACAAACAGCATTTCAATGACGGCACGCCTGTCGTCGGTCAGTTGCGGCGTGTTGCTCTCGATCACCATGCCCCGAGCCGCCGGGGTGACGCAGGCCGCCCCGTTGCGGCCATTGATCTTGCAGGTGCAGACCCGGCAGTTCCCGGCCGGCGCAAGGTCCGGATGGTGGCAGAGGCGCGGAATATAGATCCCGGCCGCGTCGCAGGCCTCGATCACCGATTGTCCCTCGGAAGCCTCGACATCGATGCCGTCGATCGTGAAGCGGAAGGTTGCTGCAGCCATGTTTCAGGATTCCTCGGTGACGGGCTCGCGGCCCTGGACCGCGACCGCCTCGCGCAAGGCGTCATGCAAGGTGACGCGCGACGTGAACGGGACCGGCGCCAGCCTCGCCTCGTAGAGCTCAGGGAAGCTGCGCATCGTGGTGAGGATCGGGTTCGGCGCGCTCTGGCCGAGCCCGCAGCGGCTCATCCGCATCACGGTATTGCCGAGCGATTCCAGCTGCGCCACGTCGGCAACCGTTGCGCGGCCGGCGACGACTTTCTCCATCCCCTGCTTGAGAAGAGTGGTTCCGACCCGGCATGGCGTGCACCAGCCGCAGGATTCGGCCACGAAAAAATCGGCAAATTGCAGCGCGATCTCGAGAACGTCGCGGCCCGGTCCGAACACCATGGTCGAACCGCCGGTCGACAGGTCTTCATAGCCGAGGCTTCGGCCGAAATCCTTCGGCGCGACCGACTGGCCCGAGGGCCCGCTGACCTGGACGTAGATCGCCTCCGGCGCACCCGCCTGATCGAGGAGTTCGCTGATCGTGGTGCCGAACGGCACCTCGTACACGCCCGGATGCACGCAATCGCCGGAAATGCTCACCAGCTTGGTGCCGGTCGATTGCGCCGTGCCGAAGCCCGCAAACCAGGCGGCGCCCTTCTCCATGATGCGAGCCGCGCAGGCGAATGTTTCGACATTGTCGACCGCGGTCGGCTGCCGCAGATAGCCGCGCTCGGTCGGAAACGGCGGCCGGTCCCGCGGCGCCCCGCGCTTTCCTTCGAGCGATTCCAGCAACGCCGATTCCTCGCCGCAGATGTAGGCGCCGGCGCCCAGCTGGATGCGGATATCGAAATCGAACTGTTGCTGGCCGCCTATATTCTTGCCCAGCAGGCCGAGCCGGCGGCGGGTCTTCAATACCTCCTGGAGCGAATCCCAGAGATAGGCATATTCGCCCCGAAGATAGACCAGCCCATGCCGCGCGCCGAGCGCGTAGCCGGCAATCGTCATGCCGTCGAAAACCAGATCGGGAAACTCCGACAGCAGGACGCGGTCCTTGAAGGTGCCGGGCTCGCCTTCATCGGCATTACACACGACATAGTGATCGCTGCCGACCGCCTTGCGGGTAAAGCGCCATTTCATTCCGGTCGGAAAGCCGGCGCCGCCGCGGCCGCGCAGCTTCGACTTGGTGATCTCCTCGATGACCTTGTCCGGCGACAAAGCCAGCGCGGCCCTGATCCCGTCGGTGCGACCGGCCAGTCCCGACAACAGCGGGCCAGCCTTGACCAGGCTGGACCGGATGTTGGCTTTCGGAAGCGCCGCTTCCGGCCTCGCAGGTTGAGGGAGCGCACCGGGGTCGTCGCGGGCACAGGATTGTCGCAGGCTGGTCACGATCTGTGGCACATCGGCGGGGGTGAGCGCGGTCAGCACGGTGCCGTTGATCAGCGCAGCCGGTTCTTGATCGGCCATGCCGATATCGCTGGTCCATTCGAGCGTAAACGCGCCGTCAGCCGATGTCTCGCCAAGCGAGATGCCGAGCGCCTGCTCGAATGCCAGCGCGACTTCCCTGGCACCCTTCATGAACGAGATCGGCGTTCTGGAAAGCCGGATCCGGAAGCGGCCCCGGGGTTCGCGATTGAAGAAGGCGTAGAACGATACCATGTCTTCAATTTCGACACGGTGAATGCCAAGCAATGTGGATATGAGCTGGATCGCGCGATCGCTGATGTGGCCGAAGCGGCGCTGGACCTGCTCGACGATGTCGAGAAGCCGGCTTCGGTCGGCCCCGAATTCCCCGACGATGGCCTGCAACGCGGAGTCGGTAGTTGCGCTCATCAATCAACTCCCGCTGAATAAATCGCCACGTATCGGCGAAGCGTCTTCCAGGCAACAAGCTCCCACGCATTCCGATCGGGCTTCTCGCTGCCGTCAGGCCGGCAAGCTACTCAGACCCGGCGCCGGTGTCTATCGGCGAGATTGCCGCGGTAGACTCGGAAACTACTTAGTGGTCTCTCGATGCGAAATGTCTATCGTTGACTGGCCGCGGTCGACCGGCGGCTCGCGCGGAGACACGCTATCGGATGCTTTCGTTTCCAGATTGTCCGACTTCGGCGACAATTGGTGGCTCGCGATCAGGAATTGCGATCCCAGCACAAAGGACATTACGACGATGTAGATCCACCACGGCCGGGAATTCATCGCCGGCCAGGTAGGTTGAGAGGACTGTTGCAGCTCCGCATTGGACCCGGAGCGGCGCGGTAGCAGCGCGATCAGGCGAGCGGCGATCGTGCGGGGATCCGGATGCGATGCGGCCTTGTCAGGCAGAGCCCCGATCAGCGCGGCCAACCTCTGGGTTGCGGCTTCGCCCGGCAATTGCGCCAATCTGGCGGCCTCCTGCCACGGATCGACATCGGACCTTGCCAATCCGGAGAGGACGCTGACCAGCATGCCGTTGCGGTCCTCGCCGATCGGCGCGAACAGGAATTCGTTGAATTCGGAGCCGGGGACGGGAATTGGCATGGAGTGCATGACGTCAGCCATCGATTTCGCGGTCCGTTTTTCGAACAAACGTGACAGATCCGGTTGAAGACGATGCCTGCCGGCGGACCGCTTCGCCAGGATCGGAAAATACCTAAACGCAAGCCTGCCCGCCGGGGTGGCAGCATTATGGTTCCCCTACGAAGCCGGCTTGCGGCTGCCTTTCCATGCAACAAATTGGCTATCCGCTGAGCTTTTGATAGAGCATCGGCTCGTAGGTACTTTCCGAAGCTATTGTGACAGCCTCGCATCACCTATAGCGAACCTGCGCGATCGCCCGGAAGCAACCACTTGCCGTGCCGACCGTCACGTCCTGACCGTCCGCCATCACGTCTCAGGCGGGAATCCGCTGCCGAACTGTTTGGGTCAAGCGAAGCGATCATCCAGCGCCCTGCGCGCACAGGATACCGCTGGCGCCGAAATCCGGGAGACGGAAAAATGTACCTGTCGAGTTCAAGCCTGCTGATCATCCTGCTGATCGGCCTGGTCGCGGGATGGCTGGCCGGCCGGATCGTGCGGGGCACCGGCTTCGGATTCATCGGCGACCTGATCATCGGCGTTGCCGGCGCCTTCATGGGCAGCTGGCTGCTGCCGCAGCTCGGTATCCGGATCGGCTCGGGCACGGCTTCCGCCATCATCGATGCCACCCTTGGCGCCCTGATCCTTTTGCTGATCATGCGTCTGGTGCGCGGCGGAAATGGATGGCGCGCAAGACTGGGCAGACGCTGGAACAAGCTGTGGTAGAGGAAGACGCCGTTGGCTGGATGCGCGTACCGCGTAGGTAATTTCCGATCCTACCGAGCGGGCGCCGTTGATGCTTAACCTGAAGCGCCAGCCCAAGGCGCTGATCGGCCCGACCGATCCTCAAATCTATTCGCGCAAGTTCCCGGCCTGCCCGGCATCGCGGCCTCTTTGCTTCCTCCCGCCCTGAAAGGAGCAGCTTCATGTTGTTCTCGGATTCCTATCTACTGTATCTCACTCCGGCTCTGCTGCTGGTGGCCTTCATTCTGATCGGGGCCAGCGTGCGCATCCTGCGCGAATATGAGCGGGCTGTCGTTTTTACGCTCGGCCGCTTCCAGCGGGTCAAGGGCCCCGGCCTGGTGCTGCTGATCCCGTTCTTTCAGGAAATGGTGAGGGTGGATCTGCGCATCAAGGTCATCGAAATACCGACCCAGGACGTGATCTCCCGCGACAACGTCTCGATGAAGGTCGATGCGGTGCTGTACTTCAATGTGGTCAACCCCGAACGCGCCATCATCCAGGTCCAGGACTACCTTCCCGCCACCAACATGCTGGCCCAGACCACGCTGCGCGCCGTACTCGGACAGCATGAGCTCGACGAGATGCTGTCGGAGCGGAAAAGGCTCAGCACCGACGTGCAAAGCATCATCGACAGCCAGACCGAGACCTGGGGCATCAAGGTCACCAATGTCGAGATCAGGACGGTCGAACTCACGGAAAACATGGTTCGCGCCATCGCCAAGCAGGCCGAAGCCGAACGCGACCGCCGCGCCAAGATCATCCACGCCGAGGCCGAGTTCCAGGCTTCGCAGACCCTCGTCAACGCCGCCAGGATTCTCTCCAGCGTTCCAGCCGCGATGCAGCTTCGCTATCTTCAGACCCTGGCGGAAATCGGCGCCGAGCAGAACTCGACCGTGGTTTTCCCGATGCCGATCGACATCATCAAACCGTTCCTTGACCTGATCGAGAAGCCCGGCAAGCCGGCCGGCACGAATGGCGCAAGTGCCGGTGCGATTACGAAAGAGACGTCGCTCAACGCTTGATGGGCGTGCTGCGTACCTCCGGCCAATGCGCGGGACAAGGGTCGGCGCCGTGAACCTCGTTTGGCGTTCGCGGCGAAGACGCGGGGTCAAGGCACGCCGGCCACTCCCGTTACCATGGTCGCCTTGAAAGCGTGATTGCAAAAATGTCGTGATCCGCTGCGATAAAGACGCGCCCTTGCGATGGCGGTTGAATCGCGAGAGCGGTTTGGCGGGGAATACCGAGGCAGCATGACCAAGATAGACGATCTCAGGCTCCTGTTCCCGAAATCAGAGGATATTCCGCCGGCGTACCGGCTGGTCCAGCCGATCCACCAGAAAACCTATCTGGTCGACGGCGAATTGAAGCCGTGGGCCGGTCCGACCCAGGCGGTCCATTCGCCGGTTCATCTGCGGGACGATTCCGGCGGGCTGACCGCGCTGGAAATCGGCAGCTATCCCTTGTGCGGCGCCGCGCAGGCCGAGGAGGCACTATCGGCCGCGGTGCGGGCCTATGACAATGGCCGGGGGGCGTGGCCGACGGCCGCCGTCGCCGAACGGATTTCCTGCATGCAGGATTTCACCCGGAAAATGATCGCGGTTCGCGCCGAAGTGATCAACCTGATCATGTGGGAGATTGGAAAGAGTGCTGCCGACTCGGAAAAGGAATTCGACCGGACCGTGGATTACATCCGCGCCACGATCGATGCGCTGAAGGCCCAGGACAACGAGAACTCGCGGTTTCTCGTGGTCGAGGGCACGATCGGGCAGATCCGGCGCACGCCCCTCGGCGTCGTGCTGTGCATGGGTCCATACAATTATCCGCTGAATGAAACCTTTGCGACGCTGATTCCCGCCCTGATCATGGGAAACACCGTGGTGCTCAAGCCGCCTAAGTTCGGCCTGCTGCTGTTCCAGCCCCTGCTCGAGGCATTTCGAACCGCCTTTCCGAAAGGCGTCATCAACACCGTCTACGGCGTCGGCGCGGAGCTGATACCGCTGATGCTGGAATCCGGCAAGGTCAACGCCCTCACGCTGATCGGATCCAGCAAGGTTGCCGACCATCTGAAAAAACTGCACCCAAAGGTCAACCGGCTGCGGGCGATCCTCGGCCTCGATGCCAAGAATGCCGCCATCGTGCTCGCCGACGCCGACATCGAGCTTGCCGTCAAGGAATGCCTGCTGGGTTCGCTGACCTTCAACGGTCAGCGCTGCACGGCGCTCAAGTTCCTGATGGTGCACCGCTCGATCCTCGGCGAGTTTCTGCCACGATTTGTCGACGGTCTTGTCAAACTCAAGGTCGGCATGCCCTGGGAAGACGGCGTCAACATCACTCCCTTGCCTGAACCCGACAAGGCCCTGCAGATGCAGGCCCTGGTCGATGACGCCATAGCGAAGGGCGCCCGTGTCCTCAACCCGGACGGCGGGACGAAATGCGCCTCGCTGTTCCTGCCCGCGGCGATCTACCCGGTCACCGAGGGCATGCGGCTCTATCGGGAGGAGCAGTTCGGGCCGCTGGTTCCGATCATGCCGTTCGACGATATCGAGATCGCGCTCGACTACGTGATCAGTTCGGAACATGGCCAGCAGGTCAGCATTTTCAGCTCCGACCCGGCCAGGATCGGCGAATTGATCGACCCGCTGGTCAATCAGGTCTCGCGGGTCAACATAAACTGCCAGTGCCAGCGCGGGCCCGACGTATTCCCGTTTACCGGACGCAAGGATTCCGCCGAGGGCACCTTGTCGGTCAGCGACGCGCTGCGATCGTTTTCGATCCGCTCGATGGTCGCCGCCAAGGCGACCGAAGCCAACAAGTCGCTGATCTCGGACATTGTGCAGAACCACCGCTCCAAGTTCGTCAATACGAGTTTTATCTTTTAGGGCTGGCTTTGAAGAGGCCCCCACCCCTACCCTCCTGCGCAAGCGCGGGAGAGGGAGCGCGCTGCGTTGCGTGGCGAATGGGTGCTTAATCGACAGAAGAAGATGTGATCAGCTTCCGACGAGGATGTTTGGGCTCACCGCACGCGGCAGCCCCTGCCTGCTCCCGCTCTGCGCGGGGGAGGCTGGGGCGGGGGCTCTTGCGAAGTCGACGGCGCGGATGGCGTCAGGCCCACTCGCCCCTGCGGAACACCGGCGTGCGGCCGCCGTCCGCGTCCAGGCCATCGATGTCGATCTTGTCGGAGCCGATCATCCAGTCGATATGGATCAGGCTGCTGTTGCCGCCCTGCGCGGCGATCTGCTGCGGCGTCAGGCTGGCGCCGTCCAGGAAGCATTTCGAATAGCACTGGCCGAGCGCGATGTGACAGGCGGCGTTTTCGTCGAACAGGGTGTTGAAGAACAGCAAGCCGCTTTTCGAGATCGGCGAGGAATGCGGCACCAGCGCCACTTCGCCGAGCCGGCGGGCGCCCTCGTCGGTATCCAGCACCTTGTTCAGCACTTGTTCGCCGCGTGCTGCCCTGGCCTCGACGATGCGCCCCTGTTCGAACCGCACCGCGATGTCGTCGATCAGCGTCCCCTGGTAGGACAAGGGCTTGGAACTGACGACATGGCCCTCCACCCTTCTGGCATGCGGGGTGGTGAACACTTCCTCGGTCGGAATGTTGGCGTTGCAGGTGATGCCGTTCTTGGCCGTCGAAGCGCCGCCCTGCCATTCATGGCCGTCGGCAAGCCCGATCGTCAGGTCGGTGCCGGGGCCGGAATAATGCAGGGCCTGAAACCGCTTTGCGTTCAGCCAATCGGTCCGGGCGCGCAGCACGGTATTGTGCCGCTGCCAGGCGGCGACCGCGTCGTCATTGTCGACGCGCGAGGCCGCGAAAATCGCCTCGGCGAGCTTTCCGACCGCGACCTCCGCCGGCACGTCCGGAAACACCTGCTTTGCCCAGGAGACGCTCGGATAGGCAATGATGTTCCAGTTGATGTCGAAATTGACGATGCGTTCCAGCGCGGGCTTGTAGGCGATGGAATTGGCCTTGTTGGCGCGCGCGACCTTGCCGGGATCCTCCCCGGAAAGCAGCATCGGATTGTCGCCGACGATGGCCAGCCGCGCGGTGTTGCCGGCGAAGGCCTTCGACATTCCCTCATAGAGCCAGCCTGCGGCGCGATCGAAACTGTCGTCCTGCCCGAACCGGTAGCGCGCCAGCGTGACGGCTTCGTCCGACAGGATCGGCGTGACGAGGCCCGCGCCGGCCCTGTAGGCGTGCTCGGCAACCCTGCGCACCAGTGGCAGCGCCACCGTGGGCGCGGTCACCAGCAGGTCCTGCCCCGCCTGCAGCTGGAGCCCGACCTTGACCGCCACTTCGGCAAGGCGGTCGAGCTTTACGGGATCAATCGGTGCGGCGAGACTGCGATCGTCGGTATTCATCAGGCTTCTACCCAGACAGAGTGGTGGTGCTGCACACAATTCTACGCGCGACGCGCGGCTCGGTCACGCGCCCTGTGAAGGCGTCGGAACCGGGTTCTTCAGCCATCCGGTGACGGGCCGCGGTCGGCATTCTCCCATGTAGGCAGCGCCCGGGACAAAAACAGCGTTACCGGCGGAGGTATTTTGCCGCACAATCGCACAGCGGGTGCCTATGATCTCCGCTTGCAATCCAGCGGCGCTTTCCATTATGTCTATACATGTTATATGTCTAGACATGATGACCCCGGGCAGGCCTGGCCGACATGACTGATGCAGTGCTCGCGTTTGACGCCGTCCGCCAGGAGTTTCCGGCGCCGGGATCGAGTGCCCCGATCCGGGTGATCGACGGGATCAGCTTCGAGGTCGGCAGCCGGCCGGTTCGTCGCGGTGATCGGGCCGAGCGGCTGCGGCAAGAGCACGCTGCTGCAGATGGCCGCCGGCCTCTTGAAGCCGACGCGCGGCGTGGTGCGCCACCGCGGCCGCACCATCGACGACGTCAATCGCGAGGTCGGCTTCGTGCCGCAGCAGGCCCAGCTGTTTCCCTGGAAGACGCTGGCGGAAAACGTCGAACTGCCACTGCTGCTGCGCGGAGTCGCCGCTTCGGAGCGCAGGCAGCGCGTCGCCGCCGCGCTCGAGGCGGTCGGCCTCAGCGGCTTCGAACGCTATTTTCCCGGCCAGTTGTCCGGCGGCATGCAGAAGCGCGGCTCGATCGCCCGCACCCTGGTGTACCGGCCGGACGTCATCCTGATGGACGAACCGTTCGGCGCGCTCGACGCCCAGACCCGGATGGTGATGCAGGACGACCTGCAAATGCTGTCGCGCGACGCCGGCGCGACCGTGCTCTTCATCACCCACGACATTACCGAGGCCGTGCTGCTGGCGGACAGCGTCGTGGTCATGAGCCAGCGCCCGGCGCGGCTGCTGGCCAGCATTGCGATCGATCTGCCGCGGCCGCGCGACGTGTTCGAGCCGTTTCGCAATCCCGGCTTCGAGGCGGCCTACCAGGCGGTATGGTCGGTGTTCCGTTCGCAGGTCGATATTCGGCAGCGATCGCGTGGAGAGAGGGCCGCAGGATGAACGAGGTCGCCGCCGCCAGCCCTTCCGCGGCCGCCAAGGATCGGGCGGCAACACCGCGCGCATGGCTGGGCAAGGCCACGCATTATCTGGTGGTGCTGCTGCCGGGGATCGCGATCCTGTTGTTCTGGCAATGGGCCGCCGGCCGGCTGATCAAGGAAATCTATGTCAGCAAGCCGACCGCGGTGGCGCAGCGGCTGTTTGAGCTGTTCAGTTCGGGAGAGATCTATCCGCATCTGTGGACCACCGGCCAGGAGCTGGTGCTCGGCTATGTCATCGGCGTCACCGGCGGGATATTGGGCGGTTATGCGCTGGGCCGCTCGCCGCGGCTGGCCGGTATTTTCGAGCCCTATGTGATGGCGTTTTACGGCGTGCCGAAGATCGCGCTGGCACCCCTGTTCATCATCTGGTTCGGCATCGGCATCTGGTCGAAGGTCGCGCTCGCCGCGATCATGGTTTTCTTCCTGGTGTTCTACAACGTCTACACCGGCGTCCGCGCCGTCGATCGCGAACTGGTCAACCTGACGCTGGTGATGGGCGCCAACCAGCGCCAATTGACCTATCACGTGTATTTTCCGGCGGCGGCGCCCTATGTCTTTCTCGGCATGCGCATGGCGGTGCCCTACAGCGTGATCGGCGTGATCGTCGGCGAGTTCACCTCCTCTACCCAGGGACTCGGCCTGTTCATCCACGAGGCGTCCTCGACCTACGATCCCGCCGGCGTGTTCGCCGGCATAGTCATCCTGCTCGCCTTTGTCGTGGTCGCCAATATACTGGCGGGACGGCTGGAACGCCGCTTCCTGCGCTGGAAGACACCGACCGCGCAGGCGCCGAGCGATATCTGAATTTCGCAACCCCAGGAGCGAACATGCCGAGGATTGATGGACTGACCCGCGCGCTGATCCTCACCGCGGCGCTGCTCTTTTCGATCCCGGCATCCGCCCAGCAGCCTGTCCGCATCGCACAGGGATTTGCCTCGCTGAGTTTCCTGCCACTGTGGGGCGCCCGCGCGCTCAACAGCTTCGCGTCGCAGGGATTGGCCGGCTCGGTGCTGATTTCTCCGGGCGGCGATCCGTCGGCGCTCGCCGCGCTGGACGCCGGCGACGTCGATCTCGCCGCGGTCGGAACCGAATCGGTGCTGCGCGCCGCGGCCAAGGGCCAGCCGTTCGAGATCGTCTATAATCTGATGTCCAAGGTGACGCTCGAGGTGGTGGTGGCGCCGTCCTTTCTGGAGAAAACCGGCGTGAAGCCCGGTGATCCGCTGCAGCGGCGGATTGCCGCGCTGAAGGGCGCGACGATCGGCGTCGCCGCGGTCGGCGGCACCCAGGAAACCGCCGCGCGCTGGCTCGCCGCCAAAGGCGGCCTCGATCCCAAGGCCGATATCAAGATCGCGCAGGTCGGCAGTCCGGTGGCGCTGCAGGCGGCGCTCGAGAACAAGCGGATCGATGCCTTCGTTTTGTCGCCGCCCGAGGGCTATCTGGCGACCCGATCGGGCGCCGGCACCATCCTGATTTCGCTGGGCGAGGACTTTCCGCTGCTGGCCAATCAGCCTTACCTGGTGCTGGTCGCCAAGAAGCCGATCGGCGACAAGGCCCAGGATCTGATCGTCAGGACCGCGCGGGCGCTGCAAGCGGCCAGCGCCGCCCTGGTCGCCGATCCGCAGTCGACCGCAACGGCGATCCAGCAGCAATTTTTCGCCAAGGCCGATCCGGCGGCGATCGTCGCCGCCGTCAAGGCCGTCGACAGCGGCGTCGCCGGCGCCGGCAAGCTCGACGTGCAGGCCTTCCAGAACCAGCTGGTGTTTTCAAAGGAGGTCGGCACCGTGTTCGGCAAGGAATTCGATGCCGCCGCGTCGCAGAACGATCTGTGGACCAACAGTTTCGTCGAGCGTGCCGCGCAGAAATGAGTTGGCGGCGCCAGTATGGACCGCCTCTCCCCCCGCAGTGACGAAGACGCCTGCTCCGGATGCGGTGGCGCGGCTCAGCCGGTCGGCGTGAAGCGCGCGATCAAATCATAGAGCTGGCCCGGATGCGTCATTCGCACCGCGGTGATCGGCTCGCCGTTGCGCCAGGTGCGCCGCTCCACCACCAGGCAGGCGGCGCCCGCATCGATTTTCAGTTCCTCGGCGACGCCCGTGTCGGCATTGCAGGCGGTGATGCGGTGCTCGGCCTCGGTCCATGGCACGTGGCCGACCAGCCAGGTGTTGGGAGGGGTAATTGAAAAATCCTGCCGCAACGCATCCGGCACCGCCTGCAGATTGATCAGCCTATCCTCCAGCGCGAAGGGCTGGCCTTGCGCCTCGTGCAGGCAGCGTATCGCCAGCACTTGGGCGCGGGCGCCGACCGCAAGGCGGGTTCTGTCGCGCGCCGTGGCCACGCGCTTGCGAAGATCGATCAGCCGGTAGCGATAGCGTTCGCCGCGTTTCTCGACCTCGCCCTTGAGATCGGGAATCTGGAGAATCGCCGACTGCACCCGCGGCCGCGATACAAAACTGCCGGCGCGGCGGCGGCGCACCACCAGGCCGGTTTCGGCGAGCGCCGAAATCACCTTGTTCACGGTCATCCGCGAACAGGAATAGGTCTCCATCAGTTCGTGCTCGAACGGCACCCGGTGTCCCGGCGGCCAGTCGCCGGAGGTGATCTTTTCTTCGAGATCGCTGCGGATCCGCTGGTACAGCGCCTTGGTCGTGGTCTTGGCGCCCGGCTTGAGTTCTGCGGTCATGCCAGAAGCAACCTCTCGATCGTGCTGCGGAAGCGCCGCGCGATGGCTTCGCGGCCAGGATGCCGGCCATCCCTGACCACCTGGCGCCCGCGCGCCCACACGCAATCCACCGGCGAGCGCCCGGCGCCGAAGATCCAGCTGTCGAGAACAGCGTCGCCGGCGCGGCCGGCCAGCGCGACGTTGTCGGCGTCGAGGCTGACGATGTCGGCGAAGCCGCCCTCGGCCAGTCCGGGGCTGGTCACGCCGAGCGCCTGCGATCCGCCGCGCAGCGCCAGCTCGAACAGCGCGCGCCCGGTGGAGGCGCCGTCGCCGGACGAAACCACGTTTCGCGCCTGCAGCGCCAGACGCTGCGAATATTCAAGCTGCCGCAACTCGTCGGCCAGGCCGATCCGTACGTTGGAATCCGAGCCGACGCCGAACACCCCGCCGTGCGCCAGAAATTCCGGCGCATTGAACGTTCCGTCGCCGAGGTTGGCTTCGGTCACCGGGCACAGGCCGGCGACCGCGCCGCTATGCGCGACCGCGGCGATTTCCGCCGATGTCGCGTGCGTGGCATGGACCAGGCACCAGCGGCGGTCGACCGGCGCGTGGTCGAGCAGCCATTGCAGCGGGCGCTGCCCGCTCCAGGCGATGCATTCATCGACCTCCCGGCTTTGTTCGGCGATGTGAACATGGATCGGGCCTGCCGCGCCGAGCGTCACGATGGCCTCGAGTTCTCCCGGCGTCACGGCACGCAGCGAATGCGGTGCGACGCCGACGACCGAGCCCTGCAATCCTGCCACGGCCCGACGGCTGGCCTGCAGCAGCTTCAAGAATCCGTCGACGCCGGTGATGAAGCGCCGCTGTCCGGGATCCGGAGGGCGGCCGCCGAATCCCGCATGGGCATAAAACACCGGCAGCAGCGTCAGGCCGATGCCACTGGACTCCGCGGCCGCGGCGATCCGCTCGGCCAGTTCGGCGGGATTGCCATAAGGCGCACCCGATGCATCATGGTGCAGATAGTGAAATTCCCCGACCCGGGTAAAACCGGCTTCCAGCATCTCGACATAAGCCTGGGAAGCGACCGCCTCGACATCGTCGGCGGTCATGTGGCCGACGAAACGGTACATCAGGTCGCGCCAGCTCCAGAAACTGTCCGCCGATGCGCCCCTGATCTCGGCGAGACCGGCCATGCCGCGCTGGAACGCATGACTGTGCAGATTGGCGATGCCCGGCAGCCCGATGCGGTGGCGCTGATCGCCGGGCTCGGGCTGGCTGCCGCTGGCGATGCGCACGATGCGGCCGGCATTGAGCGTCATGCCGACGTCGGGCGCCCAGCCCTGCGGCAGCAAGGCCTGGTCAAAAAACAGTCGCGTCACATTTCAACTCCGCAACCTGCGAAACGCTGGACAGGTCCCGCCCCATTCAATATGTATAGACAAATCGGCAAGATGCCAAGGACGCTGCATTTGCAAATTGGTCCGCACCACCCATGACCTCAGTCGATCACATCTGGCACGGATGCCGTCTTGCAACGCTTTCGCCTGATCGCCAAGGCCTCGGCCTGGTCGATGACGGCATGGTCGCCGCCGCCGGCGGCCGCATCGTCTATGCCGGCCCCGCCTCCGAGGCCCCCGCCGCTCTCGAAGCCAAACAGCGAACCAACTGCGACGGCCGCTGGATCACGCCGGGCCTGATCGACTGCCATACCCACCTTGTCCATGGCGGCAACCGCGCCGCCGAATTCGAGCAGCGGCTGGCCGGTGCCAGCTACCAGGAGATCGCGCAGGCCGGCGGTGGAATCGTCTCGACGGTGAAGGCGACCCGGCAGGCCAGCACCGAGCAATTGATGACGGCGGCGCTGCCGCGGCTCGACGCGTTGCTCGCCGAAGGCGTCACGACGATCGAGATCAAATCCGGCTACGGTCTGGAGCTCGACACCGAACGCCGGCAGTTGCAGGCCGCGCGGCGGCTCGGCGGCGCGCGCGCGGTATCGGTTCGAACCAGCTTTCTCGGCGCGCACACGGTTCCAGCCGAGATGAAGGGGCGCAGCAGCGCCTATATCGACATGGTCTGCAACACCATGCTGCCGGCGATCGCCGCCGAGGGGTTGGCCGACGCGGTCGATGCCTTCTGCGAAGGCATCGCCTTCTCGCCCGACGAAACCGCCCGGGTGTTCGCGACCGCGCAAGCGCTGGGTCTTCCCGTCAAGCTTCACGCCGACCAGTTGTCGAACCTGCACGGCGCCGCACTGGCGGCGCGCTTTGGCGCGCTTTCGGCGGATCATCTCGAATACGCCGACGATGACGGCATCGCGGCGATGGCCCGGGCCGGCACTGTGGCCGTGGTGCTGCCCGGCGCTTTCTATTTCATCCGCGAGCGGCAGACACCGCCGATCGATGCAATGCGACGCCACGGAGTTCGAATCGCGCTTGCGACCGACAGCAACCCCGGCACCTCGCCGCTGACCTCGCTGCTGCTGGCGATGAACATGGGCGCGACGCTGTTTCGGCTGACCGTGGACGAATGCATCGCCGCCGTGACGCGGGAGGCGGCGCGCGCGCTCGGACTGTTTTCGGAAACCGGCAGCCTGCAACCCGGAAAATACTGCGATCTCGCGATCTGGAATATCGAGCGGCCGGCCGAACTGGTCTACCGGATGGGCTTCAACCCACTTCACGCCCGGGTGTGGCGCGGCCAGTCATATGCCGGCGACCGCACCTGATGCTTCTTCTGCAGGGAATTGAAATCATGACCCGTATCGACAATGCACGAATCATTCGCGCCGCGCGCGGCAGCGAGCTCTCCGCCAGATCCTGGCTGACGGAAGCCCCGCTGCGCATGCTGATGAACAATCTCGACCCCGACGTCGCCGAAAAGCCCGGGGAACTCGTGGTCTATGGCGGCATCGGCCGCGCCGCGCGCGACTGGGAAAGTTTTGACCGGATCGTCGCGACGCTGAAGCGCCTCGAAGGCGACGAAACCCTGCTGGTGCAATCGGGCAAGCCGGTCGGGGTATTCCGGACCCATGCCGACGCGCCACGCGTGCTGATCGCCAATTCTAACCTGGTACCGCATTGGGCCAACTGGGAGCACTTCAGCCTGCTCGATCGCAAGGGTCTGATGATGTACGGCCAGATGACGGCGGGCTCCTGGATCTACATCGGCAGCCAGGGCATCGTTCAGGGCACCTATGAGACCTTCGTCGAGCTCGGCCGCCAGCATTATGGCGGCGATCTCTCGGGCAAATGGATTCTGACCGCCGGTCTCGGCGGCATGGGCGGCGCACAGCCGCTTGCGGCGGTGATGGCCGGTGCGTCCTGCCTTGCGGTCGAATGCCAGCCATCGCGGATCGAGATGCGGCTGCGCACCCGCTATCTCGACCGCCAGGCCAATAGCCTCGACGAGGCGCTGGCGATCATGGAACAGGCCGGCCGCGACCGCAGGCCGGTCTCGGTCGGCCTGCTCGGCAACGCCGCCGAGGTCTTTCCCGAACTGGTGCGGCGCGGCGTGCGGCCCGACGTCGTCACCGACCAGACCTCGGCGCACGACCCCGTCAACGGCTATTTGCCGAAGGGCTGGACCACCGCCGAATGGGAAGCCCGGCGCGAGAGCGATCCGAAAGGCGTGGCGAGCGCGGCGCGGAAGTCGATGGCCGAACACGTCCGCGCCATGCTGGATTTCCACCGTCTCGGGATTCCGGTGGTCGACTACGGCAACAACATTCGCCAGATGGCGCTTGAGGAAGGTGTCAAGGATGCGTTCGATTTTCCGGGCTTCGTGCCGGCCTATATCAGGCCGCTGTTCTGCCGCGGCATCGGTCCGTTTCGATGGGCCGCGCTGTCGGGCGATCCCGAGGACATCTATCGCACCGACGCCAAGGTCAAGGAGCTGCTGCCGGACAACGCGGCGCTGCATCACTGGCTCGACATGGCGCGTGATCGCATCGCGTTCCAGGGGCTGCCGGCGCGGATCTGCTGGGTCGGTCTCGGCGACCGCGATCGGCTCGGGCTCGCCTTCAACGAGATGGTGGCGCGCGGCGAACTGAAGGCGCCGGTCGTGATCGGCAGGGATCACCTGGATTCCGGCTCGGTCGCCTCACCCAACCGCGAAACCGAAGCGATGAAGGACGGCTCCGACGCGGTATCCGACTGGCCGCTGCTCAATGCGCTGCTGAACTGCGCCAGCGGCGCCACCTGGGTGTCGCTGCATCACGGCGGCGGCGTCGGCATGGGCTTTTCCCAGCATGCCGGCATGGTGATCGTCTGCGACGGCACGCCCGAGGCCGCCAGACGCATTGCCCGCGTGCTGTGGAACGATCCGGCCAGCGGCGTGATGCGCCACGCCGATGCAGGCTATGAGCTCGCGATCGATTGCGCGCGGAAAAACCAGCTCGACCTGCCGAGCCTGCGCTGAGGCGAGGCCGGCATGAAGATCATTCGCGCCGGTCATTGCCCGACCACGCCGTGGAAGAATGGCGGCGGCGCCACGACCGAGATCGCCGCGGCACCGCCGGCGCTTCGCTGGACACGTTCGACTGGCGGGTCAGCATGGCGCAGGTCGCCTCCGACGGGCCGTTCTCCGAATTTTCCGGAATCGACCGCACGCTGGCCATCGTCAGCGGCAACGGACTGGTGCTGAGTATCGGAAGCAACGCGCCGGTAACCCTCGAGCGCGGATCCGACCCGATCGGCTTTGCCGGCGACGCCGCGACATCGGCGCGGCTGGTCGCAGGCGCAATCACCGACCTCAACGTGATGACGCGGCGCCGCCGCTTCAGCCACCGGTTGCGGCAGGTTCGAAAACCCGAAGCTTGCGATTTCGACGGCCATGACATCGCGCTGGTGCTGTCGCTCGACGGCAGCACCGTCATAAGCTCGGCGCGCGACCTCGCGACGCTGCGTCACGGCGACGCCGTGATCATGACGCGCGACGGCGGGGCCGGCTTCCGGATTGCGCCGGACGCTGCAAGCCAATGCTGGCTGGTGTTGTTGGGTGAACACCGTGGCTGCTGGCGGACTTCGACAGCGCCGGCCTGATCAATAGAAGGCTCAAGATGTCAGTTCGGCCTCGATTGCGAAAAGCAAGACGATGAAACAATCCTCTGTTTCCTTGCGGCATGGATCCGCAATGGCGATCATCGACGCGGCGATCAGCCCGGCGCGCGATATCCCGCCGCGCGGGCCTCGGCGTCCCAGCGCGTCATCAGGCTATAGTCGTCGATGGCGACGGGAACGAAGGCTTCGAGACAAAGCCGGTCGCGCAGACCGGCGCAGGCCGCAGCCTCGCCGAAGCTGGCGAGTGCATCCTGCAGCGCCGATACGATGTCGTCCGGACAGGCTGCCGCGGCGACCAGAAACGGAATCGGGGCGGGGTCGGTCGTCGCCACGACCCTGATCTGTGATGCCAAGTCGGGTTCGTGGCGCAGTATCAGGTCGAACGCATAGGAGTCGAGCGGCCCGACGTCGATATCGGCCGTCAGCAGCGCTTCCACTACCCTTCGCGGCGTATACAATGGCCCGATGCTCTCGCGATAGAGTCGCGCGCCATGCTGCCGACGGTAGGCCAGCAGATGGTGCCGAAGCGCGTTGTAGCCGGAATGGGAATCCTCGTTGGTATAGCCGAGGCGCCCGCCGAAGGTCTGCTCGATCGAACTGAATGGCGAGTCTGCCCGCACCACCAGGCGGGTGGTGTAGAGCGGCCGGCCCCTGGCCGGCGCACCAACCGGGACCGGGGCTGCGACGGGCCGCGGCCGCCGGGTCGCAAGTTCATAGGGGAATCCGCACATGAAGGCGCAGCCGAGATCGTCGCGCGACCATAATTCGGCCAGCGGCAGCGGGAACGCGTGATCGATCACCCGCAGATCGACGCCGGCTTGCCGCGCCAGCCATTCGAACAGCTCCCGCCATGCCGAGGCGGCGGCCGCATTGACCGCATACATCCGTGCATTGGCGGCATAGGGCATCTGTCACCGTCTCCGGATCGGCGTCCGGTCAGGCAAAGCGCAGGCGCTGGCCGATGCCAAGCCGCTCCGATTTTTCCAGCATCGCATGACCCAATGCAATATCGGACAGCGAAAGTCCGCGATGCCAGAACAGGTTGGTCTCGGCGTCGCTCTGCCGGCCCGGCTTGAGGCCGGCGACGATCTCGCCGAGTTCGGCGTGCAGGGTCGACTCCGACAGCTTTCCCGCCTCGACATGGGCGCGCAGGCTGCCGAACTTGCCGCCCTTGCACTGGCCCCAGTCGTCGACCACCAGTTTGGCCATGATGTCGGTCAGCGACAGCTCGACCGCGCTCATGGTTCCGTAGGGGACCACGAACGCGCCCGGCTTGATCCAGCCGGTTTTCAACAGCGGCGCCGGCTGGTCGAGCCGCGAGGCTTCGACCACGATGTCGGCGCCTTCGACGCAGCTTTGCCAGTCCTCGGTCGCCACAACCTTCTTGCCGAGGTCCCGGCTCAGCCGCTCCGCAAAACCGTCGCGGCTCTCGGCGCGGCGGGAATGCACCCGGATCTCGTCGAAATCAAACAGGTGATTGAGCAGGCGCACGTTCCAATAGGCGGTTCCGCGCGCCCCGATATGACCGAGAACCTTTGCATTTTTTCGGGCCAGGTGCTTGGCGCCGATCGCGGTGACTGCGCCGGTGCGCATATCGGTGATGCCGCTGGCGTCCAGGATCGCCTTCGGCGCCCCGGTGCGAGGATCGAACAGCGCCAGAATGGCAAGCTCGGAAGGAAAGCCTATTTTGTAGTTGTCGACGAAGTCGCCGACGATCTTGACGCCGGCGGAATCGATCGGCGCCTTGATGGCGCCGCGCAGCACGTTGAAATGCCCGTTCGCGACACCGGGCTCGAGATGAACGCGCGGCTCGATCACCGTTTCACCCCTGCCCTGACTGGCGAGCGCAGCCTCCACCGCCGACAGGATCTCGTCGTCGGTAATCTTCAGTTCGTCGATGTCGAGCCGGTTGAGATAGGCGATGTAGATGGGCGGCACTGGGCGGATCTCCTCGAGAGGCGGGCGACCGCGGCCGCCGGCGGCCACGCCGGTTCAGCCGCGCCCCGAACGCTGCCGGCGCGGTCCGGCGTCCGGCTTCAATATGTCTATACATTATTGCGGGGGCCTGGAAAGTCAACCGCGCGCCGCGGGGTCGAGCGATGGCGACGGTGCGGCGGTCAGGAAAAAAAGTGCACGATGCCGAGGCTGATCAGCAGCAGCAGCAGCAGCGACAGCGTCACCGCCGCCGTCACCCTGCCTCCCACCTCCCGGATCACGCGAACGTCGACCCCGAGGCCGAGGGCCGCCATCGAGACGATGGTCAGCAGGGTTGCCGCCCTGAGCAGCGGCGCCACCGCCTGGTCGGGCAGGATGCCGAACGAGCGCAGCGCTGCCAGAACAAGGAAGCCGATGATGAACCAGGGCACCAGCTGCAGCAGGCGAAAGCGATTCGACGCGACCGGTCCGGCGGCGCCTTCACGAAGGCCGCGTCCGAACAGGGAAAAGCCGACCACGATCGGTCCGAGCGTGAGAACCCGCATCAGCTTGACCAGCGTCCCGATCTGGGTGCTGAGCAGCCCGGCCGGAACGGTCGCGGCCAGCACCTGCGGCACGGCATAGACCGTGAGCCCGGCGAGAATTCCGTACTGGGTGGCGGAAAGCCGCAACAGCGGGATCAGCAGCGGCAGGCCGAGCACCATGACCACGCCGAGGATCGCCGTGAACGAGATCGACGAAGCGATGTCGTCGCCATCGGCCCCGATCACCGGCGCAACCGCCGCGATCGCCGAGTTGCCGCATACCGAATTGCCGCAGGCCACCAGGATCGAAAGCCGGACCGGCAGTCCCATCAACCGGCTGATCCCATAGCTCGTGCCCAGCACCACGGCGACCGTGCCGACGATGGCGGCCAGCAGCGCAAAGCCCGAGGCGGCGACCGCCGAGAAGCTGATGGAGGCGCCGAGCAAGGTAATGGCAACCTCGAGGACCTGTTTGGCGCTGAAGGCGATGCCGGCCCGCCAGCGCGGATTCGGCTTCCACGCCGTCCGGATCGCCATTCCCAGCACGATGGCAATGACCAGGCCCTCGATATAGGGATGGCCAAGGACGCCTTCCTCGAGATGCTGGGCGCCGACCGAAACCAGGGCCACGAGGACGCTGAGCAGAACCCCCGGCCACAGCGTCTTGACGTATCCGATGACGGCCGTTCGGCCCTTTTGGCCTGCGGCCTGATCCCTGTCAGCGGACACGTCAAAATCCTCCGTGAAGACGATACTATGCGCTAAGAGGGGGGTCGGAAGGAAATTCCTATTGCATTTAGGCCTATGAGAAAAGGTTATACCCTTGAACCTCCATCTGCTGCGCATCTTCGCCACCGTGATCCAGACTGGCAGCTTTTCCCGCGCCGCCGAGGCGCTGCATGTCAGCCAGCCCGCGATCTCGAAGGGCGTGCGGGATTTCGAGCTGCAGATCGGCTGCCGACTGCTGGACCGCGCGCCCAAGGGCGTCCGGCCGACGCGCGAGGGACTGGCGCTGATGCGGCACGCCGAAGCCCTGTTCGCGACCGAGCGCGCCGCCGAGGAAGAGATGCGCTCGCTTCGCGGCCTCGGCGAGGGTTCGCTTCGGATCGGCGCGAGCACCACCATCGCCTCCTACATGCTGGCAACGCCGCTCGGCATTTTCCACGCCGCCTATCCGAATATCGATCTGCACATCATCAGCGCCAACACCCGCGAGATCGCCGATCTGACGATCGCCCACGACGTCGACATCGCGCTGGTCGAAGGGCCGGTCAGGGACGACAACCTGATCGCCGAACCCTGGCATACCGACGTCATGGAACTGATCGTCGGCCCTGCCCATCGTTTTGCCACCGCGAGCGCGCCGATCGACCCGCAGGCCATCGCCACCGAAACACTGATCGTGCGCGAACCCGGCTCCGGCTCGCGGGAGATCGTCACGCGGGCGCTGGCGGACCACGGCATCGAACCCCGCCGCACCCTGGAAATCGGCAGCACCGAGGCCATCAAGCAGGCTGTCGCCGCGGGTCTCGGCATCGCCATCGTCTCGGGATCCGCCGTCGGCGATCAGGTCGCACAGGGCCTGCTGAAGACGGTAGCCATCGGCGGGTTGACGATAAGGCGGCAGCTCTGGCAGCTGAAGATACCCGGCCGGCTCGATGCGCCGGCGGCGCTGGCATTCGAGCAGCTGCTAAAGGACGTGAGTGTCTGCCGGCATCCGGAATCAGGCGCCGAGCATGGCTCGCAGGGCCCGTGACAGAGCGGCGACCTGACCGAACTTTCCGGCAAGATCCGGATCGAAATACGCCGCACGCGCAATCAGGATGACCACGACGACCGACCAGAAAACGCCGGTCCCGGCACGCGCCAGCCAGCCTCCCACGGCTCCCTGCGGAGCGGAAAGCCGCGGCTCGTCATATTTCACCGGCTCGCCGAAAGGATCGTAATTGGCCTGCACAGCCGCCTCCGTCATGTCGCACCATATGTGACCGGTCGAGGCCGGAAAGCAAAGGAACGGCTGTGCAAATGTTGGCCGGAAAGGGAACATCCATTCTCGCAAGGCGGCGAAAAACGGAACATCCTTTCCGCTGTCGTCAAAAGCGGCCCTTGCGGCGGCTTTGACCGGGCGGTCGAGCCGTCCGCAACCGCGACAGCTGCAACTATTCAGGATCCCAGGGCGGCCTTCCGCGCCGCAATCTGCTGCATCGCCCAGCGCGCGTTCTTGCGAACCTCCGGATCGGGATCGTCCACAATCGGCTGCAGGAACCGCTGCCCTGCGGGATCGGCGATTTCACCAAGCGCCGCGGCACTTTCCTTGCGCAGATTGGCTTGCGGGTGCGCCAGGCACGAGCCGATCGCGTCAACCGCACGGGCCAGCTTCATCTTGCCGAGGCTGCGGGCCGCCTTGAGCCGGACCTGCCAGAACTCGTCGCTCAAGGCGCCGATCAGCGCGTCCGCGGCGCCGATCCCGTTGACGTTGCTGCCGAGCGTCTCCGCCGCGATTTCCCGCACCATCCAGTCGGAGTCGGTCAGCGCGCGCGTGATCGCCTCGGCGGCAGGCTTGATGTGGGAAAATGCCAGCGCGCTCACCGCGGCCCTGCGGACATGGGCATCGGCATCTGCCGTCGCCGAGGTCAGAGCGGGGATGGATTCCTCCAATTTGAGAAAGCCGATCACGCCGATCGCCTGCACGCGAACCGATGCATCGACGTCGCGCAAGGCATCCAGCGCCGGCTTCAGCGAGTCCCTGCGCCGCAATTCCTTCAGCGCGCGCAACGCCGCCATCCTGACAAAGGCGTGGGCATGGCCCACCAACGGCAGGATCGCCTCCGCGCCGGCAGGGTCCTTCAACTCCGCCATGCTGTCGGCCGCAGCCGTCGCCACCGCCTGTTCCGGATCGACCACAAGCTTTGCAAGCGCCGCCGCCGCTTCCGGACCGTCGAATTCGCCGAGCGCCCGCGCCACCTGCTGCCGCACCCCCGGATCCGGATCGGCGGTCATGCGATCGAGATGCGCTACCGCTGCGGGGTCGCCGGAATGCCCGAGCGCGATGATCGCAACGCGGCGCTCGCCGGGATCGGCGGCATTGAGACGATCGTCGACGTCGTCGAGATCGTCATAGGATTCGAACGGGCCAGCCATGGTTTACCTGAGCAGATACGGAATATTGACCTTGACGGCGCCGGTCGGGCAGTCGGCCTCGCACGGCATGCAATACCAGCATTCGTCATAGGCCATATAGGCCTTCCCGGTCATGTCGCTGATCCGCAGCACATCGAGCGGGCAAACGTCGACGCACACCGTGCAACCCTTTTCCGCGATGCATTTGGCCTCGTCGACAACGACGGGAACAGAGGTCTGGTAACTTGCAAGCGGCATGGATAGCTCCAGTCTGCAGAATGGGGTTGGACGGGTCAGGCGCTGGCACGGATGCGCTGCTTGTCGTAGAGATCCTTCTCGTCGTCGGCGATCGGCACGATATAGGGCTCGACCGCGCGCTTCTCGCTGGTCATCCGGCCATCCTTCTTGCGCAACAGCGAATGGCAGAACCAGTTTTCGTTGTCCTTTTCCGGATAGTCGGTGCGCAGGTGATAGAGGCCCCAGCGGCTCTCGGTGCGATACAGCGAGGCGTGCGCCGCCATGTCGGCGCAGTCGACAATCGACTGGGTCTCCAGCGCACGCAGCAATTCATGGGCGTTGCGGGCGATCATCTGCGTTTCCATGTCGTCGCGCACTTCGGCGAGTCGCCTTTGCCCGAGCTCGAACTTGCGCGTGACCTTCGGCGGCTGCAGATAATCGTTGACCAGGCGGCGTGCCTTGTACTCGATCTGGTTCGGCGGGATGCCATCCTCGCGCCGGGTCGGTGCCAGCACCCGTTCCCTCTCCCGCGCGATGTCGGCGGGATCGAATTTGGCGAAATCACTGTTGTCGGCGAATTCCATCGCGTCCTCGCCGGCGACCGATCCGTTGGTGAAGGCACCGAGCATGTAATTGTGCGGGACGCTGGCCATGTCGCCGGCGGCATAGAGGCCGGGCACCGTGGTTCGCGCGAATTCGTCGACAAACACGCCGGAGGCGCTGTGCCCCGAACAGAAGCCGATCTCCGAGATATGCATCTCGATCGGCTCCTGGCGGTAGTCGGTTCCGCGACCCTCGTGAAACAGTCCGCGCGTCGGGCGCTCGACCTTGTGCAGGGTGGTCTCGATTTCGCTGATGGTGTCTTCGTGGAGATGGTTGAGCTGCAGAAACACCGGACCCTTGCCGGATTGCAGCTCGTTGTAGAATTCGAGCATCATCTGGCCCGACCAATAGTCGCACTCGATGAAACGCGAGCCCTCATTGTTGGCGGTGAAGGCGCCGAACGGACCGGCGACATAGGCGCAGGCCGGACCGTTATAGTCCTTGATCAGAGGATTGATCTGAAAGCATTCGAGGTTCGCGAGCGCCGCCCCGGCATGATAGGCCATGGCGTAGCCGTCGCCGGAATTCGCGGCGTTCTCATAGGTGCCGAACATGTAGCCGGAGGTCGGCAAGCCGAGCCGGCCGGCCGCGCCCATGCACAGGATCACCGCCTTGGCCTTGATCACCAGGATCTCGGCGGTCCGCGTGTTGACGCTGATGGCGCCGGCGATGCGGCCGTCGCTGCCGGTCAAAAGCCGCGTCGCCATGTAGCGGTTCGAAATCAGGATCCGGGCGCGGCGCAGCTGCCGGTAGATCGCCTTCTTGACGGTTTCGCCATTCGGCATCGGCAGAACATAGGTGCCGATGTGGTGGACCTTCTTGACGGCGAAATCGCCGTTTTCGTTTTTCAGAAAGCGGATGCCGAAGCTGTCGAGTTCCTCGATGATGCCGTAGCAGCGCTGGGCGTATTTGTAGACCGCCTTCTGGTCGACGATGCCGTCATTGGCGATGGTGATTTCCTTGGTGTATTGCTCCGGGGTGGCATAGCCGGGAATCACGGCGTTGTTCAGCCCGTCCATGCCCATCGATATGGCGCCGGATCGCTTGACGTTGGCCTTCTCCAGCAGCACCACATTGGCCTTCGGATTTTTCAGCTTGGCCTTCAACGCCGCCATCGGCCCGGCAGTGCCGCCGCCGATCACCAGAACGTCGCACGACACTTCCGACAGGCCGTCGACAATTTCGTCCATCGCCATCGCTCGATCCTCAAGTCAGCTTCGAAGCAAGTTCCATTCCAGATGATTTCGTGAATGGTTCGCAGTGCAGGATAGGCAGGCCAGCGCCGCGCGATAGCAATTAGTTGTCAGCGCTCGACGAACGCCTTCTCGATGACGAAATGACCGGGTTGGCTGTGGCTGCCTTCGAGAAAGCCGCGCGCCTCGAAGCTCTCGCGCAGCTCCTCCAGCATGCCCGGGCTGCCGCACATCATGATCCGGTCGGTGGCAAGATCGAGCGGCGGCAGACCGATGTCGTCGAACAATTGCTCCGAGGCGATCAGATCGGTGATGCGGCCGCGGTTGCGGAACGGCTCGCGGGTCACGGTCGGATAATAGATCAGCTTGTCGGTCAGCAGCGGCCCGAGAAATTCATCCTCGGCCAGCCGTGCCACCAGTTCTTCGCCATAGCCGAGTTCGGAGACCTGCCGGCAACCATGCACCAGCACGATGGTTTCAAAGCGCTCGTATATTTCGGGATCCTTGATCAGGCTGGCGAACGGCGCCAGACCGGTTCCGGTCGACAGCAGCAGCAGGCGCCGGCCCGGGATCAGATTGTCCGTTATCAGCGTCCCGGTGGCCTTGCGCCCGACCAGGATGGTGTCGCCCTGCCTGATCTGCTGTAACCGCGAAGTCAGCGGTCCGTCGGCGACCTTGATGCTGAAGAATTCCAGCGCTTCCTCGTGGTTGGCACTCGCCATGCTGTAGGCGCGCAGCAGCGGACGGCCATCGACCTCTAGGCCGATCATGGCGAACTGGCCGTTGAGGAACCGGAAGCCGGAATTGCGCGTGGCGGTGAAGCTGAACAAGGTATCGGTCCAGTGCCGGACAGAAAGAACTTTCTCTCGATGGAAGGCGCTCATGGAGTTGGTTTTTCCGATTGCTGGTTTTGCGAAACAAATCACTTCAGGGAAGAGGCCTGCGCGACCTCACACGATCGCGTTTTCCCCTGAAGCGGTTTACCCATCCATCAGGCCGGCCTGGCGTTCAACCGCGGACCCGCAATGGCGGTGGATTAGTTTCTAAGATGGTTTGCTCGCCATCGTCACGAGCAGGGATTGCCAAAGAACCGGCCGGCTGCAGAATATGGTTCTTCGGGCAACTTATTGCTGTCGGCAACCTTCCTGCGATGATCAGATGCTACCCTGGAGAATTCGCAATGTCGCAGACCGCTACGCCATCGCTGTTGTCGGCAAAGCCGATGGCCGCGCCGATCCATGTCGCCGTCAGCGACGATCTCGGCGCGCTCGAACTCACAATGGCTGAAGGCGGCACCGTCCGCCTGACCGCCGAGCGCTTGCGCGGCGCCTGCAAATGCGCCCACTGCATCCGGGCGCGCATCGAAGGGGTGTTTCCCGGGAAATTCGACGGCATCGCCATCGTGCAGGTTTCGCCGGTCGGCGATTATGCGATCAATCTGGCCTTTTCCGACGGGCATGCGCGCGGAATATATCCGTGGCCTTTTCTGCTCGGATTGAACGACGCCTGAGCTTACCCGCGACGTTGCCAAGGCCAGCATGCCAGCCGGTCTTGGCATGAGGCTTGCTGCTCATTTTGCGACCGATTTCGGTCCGGAGTGGGCGATGCAATCTTTTTCAGCAATCAACGCCGCATCGGGTCCGGGAACCAGCGCGCGACGGGCCTCAACGGCTTCGACCTCCGGCAACCAATCGCTGCTGCTGACGGAGAGCGCGCGATCCCTGGGCGGAGCTCCCTCGCTGTTTGACGCCCTATCCCTGCGCGAGCGCGAAACCGTTCTCCGGCATGGTCGTCGCAAGGTTCTGTACCGCGGCCAGACCCTGTTCAGTCAGGGCGCCAAGCACGACGGAATCTATCTGATCGAAACCGGGCGAATCAGGGTTTTCTACACGGCTCCCTCCGGGCGCGAGATCACGCTGGCCTACTGGCATCCCGGCAACTTTGTCGGCGGGCCTGAGGTATTCGGCGCCGGCGTGCATCAATGGTCGGGGGTGGCGACCAGCAACAGCAGCGTCGTGCAGCTTCCCGGCAAGGAATTGCGCGCGCTGGTCGTGGAAGTGCCCAACCTCGCGATCGGCCTGATCGAAGGTCTGACGTTCAAGGGAAAATGCTACTCCGCGCTGGCGCAGATGCTTGGCACACGCTCGATCACCGAGCGGCTGGCGCATCTTCTTCTCCATCTGTTGGAGCTCTACGGCGTGAAGGATGCGGAAGGGACCCTGATCGGCGCGGCCTTCACCCATGCCGATCTCGCCCACATGGTCGGCGCCACCCGGCAATGGGTCACGATCAGCCTCAAGCGCATGCAGGAAAGGGACATCCTGATCTCGCGGAAATCGCAGATCATCGTGCGGCGACCCGACCTGCTGAAGGAGATGAAGGGCCTCGGCGATTGAGGCCTTGCCTATAGATGCGGCTGTTCAATTCCAAAATGCTCAAGGAGAAGGCACCGGATGTTTCGCGGCAACTAATCGACCGCTGGCGCAACGCGACGTTTGCTCCGTCGAACGGATCGACAAAGGATAGCGAACGGCAGGAAGCCACGCCCAGGGCGCGTACATACCGAGAGGGTCTGCAATGGTCTGCAATCCGGGATATCGAAAATTTGCTGTTGCCGTCGCCGCAGCAGCAGCTCTGGCTGTAGCCGGTCCCGCCGCCGCGCAGACCACGGTGACGATCGGCATCGGCACCCAGGACACCACCACCAACACGGCCACCACCGGAACCATCATTCGCCAGCTCCATCTGCTGGAAAAATACCTGCCGAAGGACGGCAAATACGCCAACATCAAATTCGAGCTCGACTGGCAGAATTTCACGTCCGGACCGCCGGTCACCAACGGCATGATGGCGGACAAGATGCAGTTCGGCATGATGGGCGATTACCCGCTGATCGTGAATGGATTTACCTTCGAGACCAATCCGGACAGCAAGAGCCGCCTGATCGCGGTTGCGGCCTACAGCCTGCAGGGTTCCGGCAACGGCATCGTCGTGCACAAGGACTCGCCCTATTACGAACTGGCGGACCTCAAGGGCAAGCTGGTCAGCGTTCCCTTTGGCTCGGCGGCCCACGGCATGGTCCTCAAGGCGATGCAGGACAAGGGCTGGCCGGCCGACTACTTTCAGCTGGTCAGCCAGACCCCGGAAGTCGGGTCGACCAACCTGCAGGAAAAGAAGATCGACGCCCATGCCGACTTCGTGCCGTTCGCCGAGCTGCTGCCGTTCCGCGGCTTCGCGCGCAAGATCTTCGACGGCGTCGAGACCAACGTTCCGACCTGGCACGGGGTGGTGGTGCGCACCGACTTCGCCGACAAATATCCGGAAGTGGTGGTCGCCTATCTCAAGGCGGTGATCGCCGCCAATGCCTGGCTGCGCGCCGATCCGAAACTGGCGGCCGAAAAACTCCAGGAGTGGACCGGCATCAACAAGGAGGTGGTCTACATCTTCCTCGGGCCCAGCGGCAACATGACGACCGATCCCACCATCAAGCCGGCGCTGATCGAAGCGGCCGCCGCCGACGTCAAGGTATTGCAGGCCCTGGGCCGGATGAAGCAATTCGATCCGCAGAAATGGGTCGACGACAGTTACCTTCGCAAGGCCTTTGCCGAACTGAACATGGATTACGAGGCCCAGCTCGCCAGCACGCAGAACTATGAGATCAAGGGTGAGGACAAATTCTGCAACAAGCCGATCACCGACCCGCGCAAGGCAGGCGAGGTCTGGGTCGAGGGCGGCGGTATCGAGCCGTTCAGCAGCGCCGCCTGCACGCTCGGGGCCTATGCCGGGATGAAGGCCAAGGGCAGGAAGATCGACGTCGCCTATGTCTTCGACACCACGCGCGGCATCAAGCTGTTTGCCGATCAGGCCTTCTACGCGGCGGCCGATGACAAAAGCGAAATCGCGCCATTTCTGCTCAAGAAGGATGCCGAAGCCTACGCGGCCAAAATCCATGGCAAGGTGCTCGGTTTCGACGAAGCGCTCAAAACAGCCTTCAGCGGAGGCTGAACGTGGAGAGCACCGCCCTTCGCAAATCGCAGACCCCGGCCGAACCGCGTTCCGCCGTTCGACCTTCCCCGGAAGCTGCAACGATGCAAGGCCCGCCGCGGCTGGCATCCTATCCGATGCGCTGGCTGCGGCTGAACCGCGGCGGATTGCGCGCCGCCGTGGTCGGCGCGATCTCGCTGACGCTGTTCCTGCTGGCCTGGCATTTGCTGACGAAATACCGCGTGGTCTTCTTTGTTCGTTTCACCAACGTCCCGTCCCCGGCCGCGGTCTATGAAAGCCTGGGACGGGCGATGCACGATTCCAAATTCTTCATGGATGTGATGCTGAGCTGTCGCCGCATCCTGCTCGGCTTTTCGCTGGCGGCGATCCTGGCGGTGCCGCTCGGGCTTTTGATGGGGCGGTTCAGGCTCGTGCATGAGGTTCTCTATCCGGTGATGGAGATCCTGCGCCCGATCCCGGCCATCGCATGGGTTCCGATGGCCATCATGCTGTGGCCGACCAATGAACAGAGCATCGTCTTCATTACCTTTCTCGGCTCGTTCTTTCCGATCCTGGTCAATACCCTGCACGGCATGTCGCTGGTCGATCCGGTGCTGGTGCGGGCATCGCAATGTCTCGGCGCGCGCGAAATCTCGATCTTTCGCGAGGTCTACTTCCCGGCATCGCTGCCCCACATCTTCACCGGCCTGACGGTGGGGATGGGCGTCGCCTGGGTGTCGCTGATCGCCGCCGAGATGATCTCCGGACAGTTCGGCATCGGCTACTTTACCTGGGAGGCCTATTCGCTGGTGCAGTACTCCGACATCGCGCTCGGCATGATCTGCATCGGCGTGCTCGGCCTCGGATCCAGCGCCTTGATCCGGGGCCTCGGCCGGGTCGTGATGCCGTGGAACCGAACATGAGCGAAAAGGTTGGCAGCCCGCCCTCGAAGGGGCACGTCGAGGTCAAGCATTTCGACCTGAGCTACGACACCCTTGAAGGGCCGGTCGAAGCCGTCAGCGATGCCTCGATCCATGTCAATCCCGGAGAGTTCGTCTCGATCGTCGGGCCGTCGGGCTGCGGAAAGTCCACCCTGCTCAATGCGGTCGCGGGTTTTCTCAAGCCTACCGCAGGCGAGGTCACGGTCGACGGCGAAGTGGTCGACGGGCCCGGCGCGGATCGCGGCATGGTGTTTCAGCAATATTCGCTGTTTCCCTGGAAAACCGTCAAGGGCAACGTCGAATTCGGCCTCAAGATGAAGCATCTCGACAAATCGAGCCGCGACCGCGCGGCGCGCACCCTGCTGGGCCTGGCCGGCCTGACGGCCTTCGAGAACAAGTATCCGGACAGCCTGTCCGGCGGCATGAAACAGCGCGTCGGCATCGTTCGCGCGCTCGCCACCGGGCCCCGGGTCCTGCTGCTCGACGAACCCTTCGGGGCACTCGACGCCCAGACCCGCGTCATCATGCAGCAGATCCTCACCAACATGTGGCAGCGCCTGAAGATTTCCGTGCTGTTCGTGACCCATGACATCGACGAAGCGATTTTCCTGTCGGATCGGGTCTATTGCATGACCGCGCGGCCCGGCACCATCAAGGCCGAGATCACGATTCCGCTGGAGCGGCCGCGGCAACAGTCGATGATGATGTCGTCGGAGTTCCTCGGATTGCGCCGCGGATTGATGTCGCTGATCCGCGAGGAAAGCATCAAGGCCATGGGCGGCGAGCTGAACGACCTGGCGCTCGACGGCCTCAGCATCGATCTGCACGGCCAATCGCTCGCCGACGTGCTGTGATCACCGGGCGCGCTTGTTGCCGGGTGCCTGCTTGCGGCCGTTGCGGGACCGGCGCTGCGGCGGTCTTGCTTTGGCCCCCGCGGTGTCGTCGCCGAGCGGCGCCGTCGTCGGCCCGCCGTCCCTCCTTTGTACGCGGAGGCCATCGACAAAGACATCCACCAGCCGCAGCACGCTGGTCTGCCAGCCGGGCTGGTCGTGCATGTAGCACATGCCGACCAGCGCCCGCAGCAGGTCGGCAGCGCTGATATCGGCGCGGATCTCGCCGGCCGCGACGGCGCGGTCCAGCAGCGCGCCGACCGCCCTTGTCAGCCGATCGAACGAGAAGGCGTAGAGTTCCGACGAGCCATGCACGGTCAGCGCCAGTGCGGCCAGCATGCCCTTCTTGGTGGCCACGAACTCGACATTGGATCGCAGCCAGCGCCGCAGGGCGTCGACCGGGGCGGCCTCGTTCTTCAACGCCTCGGCAAGCTCGCCGAGCTGCTGCACCTCGCGTCGATAGACCGCCTCGAACAGGTCTTCGCGGGTGGGAAAGTGGCGATAGAGCGTTCCGATGCCGACGCCGGCGCGCCTGGCCACCGCTTCGAGGCTGGCGTCCGGACCGCCGGCGCTGAACACGGCCTTGGCGGCGGCGAGCACCAGTTCGCGGTTGCGCACCGCGTCGGCGCGGGGCTTTCGGGCGCTGGTTGCCGACGGTTCTGCCATCCAATTCGATTTGCCGGTCGCTGCCACTTGAAAAACGGAGGCATCCTCCGTATACTATGTTGCGCTGCAGGAAGCTGCCGCCCATCCCGGCGGACTGCGCCCATCCGGGGATCAATTCGGCCACCAGAATCTTGCCCCAGGGGGCAAGGTGACGCCCGCGATCCCCTTTGACAATAGCATCGATCGGAGCACGGCATGAACTTCTCCATCAGCCTCACCGTCAACGGCGTGCGGCGGGACGTCGCGCTGGATGACCCGCGCGTCACGCTGCTCGATCTCTTGCGCGAGCGGCTGGACCTGACGGGCACGAAGAAGGGTTGCGACCGCGGCCAGTGCGGCGCCTGTACGGTGCTGGTCGACGGGCGGCGGATCAATTCGTGCCTGGCGCTGGCGGTCAGCCATGACGGCGCCGAAATCCTCACCATCGAGGGCGTCGCGCGCGGCGACCAGCTGCATCCGGTGCAGGCCGCCTTCATCGCCCATGACGGCCTGCAGTGCGGGTTCTGCACGCCCGGCCAGATCATGAGCGCGATCGGCCTGATCCGCGAAGGCCAGGCCGGCGATGACCCCGAGCGCGTCCGCGAAGGCATGAGCGGAAACCTCTGCCGCTGCGGCGCCTATGCCGGCATCACCGAGGCGGTGCTGGAGGCCCAGAACAGCCTTGTCGCGACCAGCCAGAGGCGCTCAGCATGAAGACCTTCGACTATCTCAGGCCGGCGACCATCTCCGATGCTGTCGCAGCGGCAGCCGAACCGGGCGCGGCCTATCTGGCGGCCGGCACCAACCTGCTCGACCTGATGAAGGGCGGCATCAGCCGTCCCGATCGTCTGGTTGACGTCACGCGGCTGCCCGGGCTCGATCGCATCGAACCGCTGCCGGACGGCGGCGTCCGCATCGGCGCCATGGTGCGCAATGCCGACCTCGCTTGCGACGCCGGCTTCGCAAAATCCTTTCCGGCCGTGGCCGAGGCACTGTTGTCGGGCGCTTCCGCGCAGCTTCGCAATGCCGCGACCGTCGGCGGCAACCTGTTGCAGCGAACCCGCTGCGGCTATTTCTATGATGTCGCCAGCGCCTGCAACAAGCGCGAGCCGGGCAGCGGCTGCGATGCCCGCGGCGGCGAGAACCGGTTGCACGCCGTGCTCGGCTGGAGCGAGGCCTGCATCGCCACCCACCCGTCGGATTTCTGCGTGCCATTGATCGCGCTCGACGCCGTCGTGGAGATCGAGGGCAAGTCCGGACGCCGCGAGGTGGCGCTGGAGGCGCTGCATTGCCTGCCCGGCGACACGCCGGCGCGCGAAACCGTGCTCGAGCCCGGCGATCTGATCGTCGCCGTGCGGCTGCCGGGCGAGGCCCGCGCATTCTCCGCTCATGCGCGCTATCTGAAGGTCCGCGAACGCACTTCCTACGCCTTCGCCGTGGTATCGGCCGCCGCAGCCCTGCGGATCGAACAGGGCACGATCCGGGAGGCGCGGCTCGCGCTCGGCGGCGTTGCCGCCAAGCCGTGGCGGGCCCGCGCGGCCGAACAGATCCTTCTGGGCGCCGGCGCCGACCCTGCGGTCTTCCGTCGCGCCGCCGAGGCCGCGCTCGCCGATGCCAAGCCTTCCGGCGACAACCAGTTCAAGATCGAACTGGCGCGCCGCATCCTGGTGCGCACGCTGACGCTCGCCGCGGCGGGAACGCCAAAGCGGATCGCCGCCCTTCCCGCCTCGCCTTTTGCGTCCGCTTCCGGAGCCTTACAGCATGCCTGAGCTCACCCTCACCCACGACGCCGCCCATGTCCGCCACGGCTCCAGTATCGGCCAGCCGCTGACCCGCCGCGACGGAATCCTCAAGGTCAGGGGCGAGGCCCGCTACGCCGCGGACAACCACCCGGCCGGCATGCTGCACGCGGTACTGGCCGTCAGCAGCATCGCGCGCGGGCGCGTGACTTTTCTCGACCTGCAGGCGGCGCGCAGCCATCCCGGCGTGGTCGAGGTCATGACCCCGGCCAACCGTCCGCCGCTCGCCGAAGATCCGGACGCCAAGACCAACCCGTTCATGTTCCGGCTCGACCTGTTGCAGAACGATGGGGTGCGCTATCCCAACCAGCCGATCGCGGTGGTGATCGCCGAGACGCTGGAGGCCGCGACCGAAGGAGCCGCGCTGTTGTCGCCGCGCTACGAAATGCAGCCGGCGCGCGTCGGTCTGGATGCCGGCGAAAGCTTCGTGCCGGCCGCCGTCGGCGTCGGCAATCCCTCGGAAATGCGGCGCGGCGATGTCGAGGCGGCGCTGGCGGCCTCCTCGCAGCGCATCGATGCGACCTACGAGACGCCGGCCCAGTACCACAATGCGATGGAGCCCCACGCCATCGTGGCGGCATGGGACGGCGACACGCTGTCGATCGATACGCCGAGCCAGGGGCTGGCGATGGCGCAAGGGCGGATCGCCGGGCTGTTCGGCATCGCGCCTGGGAACATCCATATCCGCAGCCCGTTCCTCGGCGGCGGCTTCGGATCGAAGGGCCTGATCTCGGGGCCGCAGGTGCTCGGCATCCTGGCCGCGCGCCTGGTCGGCCGGCCGGTCAAGCTGGTGCTGCGCCGCGAGCACATGTACGGACCGGTGGGCCATCGCTCGGCCTCGCGCCAGCGGCTGCGCATCGGCACCGATGGCGAGGGCGTTCTGACCGCGATCGATCATCACGCCAAAATCGCGAGCAGCAGCTTCGACGATTTCTTCGAGCCGGCCGCCGACGCCTCGCACACGCTTTACGCAAGCCCCGCGATCGCCACTTCGCACGAGGCGGTCCGCATCGACAGCGGCACGCCGCTGTTCATGCGCGCCCCCGGCGAGGCGACCGGCTCGATCGCGCTGGAGAGTGCGATCGACGAAACCGCGTTCGCCTGCGGGATGGACCCGTTGGCCTTCCGCCTCCGGAACTATGCCGAGGTCGAGCCGATTTCCGGCAAGCCGTTCTCCTCCAAGGCGCTGCGGGAATGCTACGCCCAAGGCGCCGCGCGCTTCGGCTGGTCGGCGCGCCCGCTGGCGCCGCGACAGCGGCGTGACGAGGCCGGCTTGCTGGTCGGCTGGGGCGTAGGCACCGCCACCTTCCCCGCGCTGATGTTCCAGGCCGAAGCCCGTGCCGTGCTCAAAGGCGACGGCTCGGGCGTGATGGAGATCGGCGCCCATGACATGGGCCAGGGCGCCTCCACCGCGCTGGCCCAGATTGCCGCCGACGGCCTCGGGCTCGAGCTCGAGCGGATCGAGTTCAAATCCGGAACCTCCGATCTGCCGGACGCCGGCATTGCCGGCGGCTCCGCGCATACCGCCACCGCCGGCATCGCCATCCACCAGGCCGGCTCGGCCGTCATCGCCAGGCTCGCCGATCTCGCCACCGCCGACCGGCGCTCGCCGCTGTTCGGCGCCGGCAATGCCGGCGTGGTCGCGCGCGGCGGACGGCTGTTCCGCCGCGACGACGAAACGCGCAGCGAAAGCTATGCCGACATCCTCGGCCGCGCCGGCCTGAAGCAGATCGACGCCCGCGGCAAAAGTGCGGCCGACCCGGCGGCGCAATCGGTCTACGCGATGCATGCGCATGGCGCTGTGTTCGCCGAGGTCAGGGTCGACCCCGATCTCGGCCAGGTCCGGGTCACCCGCATGGTCGGCGCCTTCGCCGCGGGACGGGTGATCAATCCCCGCCTGGTGCGCAGCCAGATTCTCGGCGGCATGATCTGGGGCGTGTCGTTCGCCCTGCACGAGCAGGCCGTCACCGACCGGCGCTCCGGGCGGATCATCAACGCCAATCTCGGCGAGTACCATGTCCCGGTGAATGCCGACGTGCCGCAGATGGAGGCGCTGATGATCGACGAGGTCGATCCGCATGTGAACGCGCTGGGCATCAAGGGCGTCGGTGAAATCGCAATCACCGGCTCGGCCGGCGCCGTCGCCAACGCGGTCTGGCATGCGACCGGAATTCGGGTGCGCCGTTTTCCGATCGGGATCGACGATTTGCTGACGCCTGCCGCGCATTGAGCCGCACGCCCGGGGCAAGCGCTGCTGACAGTGCCCTCTCCCCTTGCGGGAGAGGGCTCAGTCACGAGCGCCGCGGCTCGTCCCATATGCGATAGCCCTGCCGCGCGAGCAGTGGTCGATACCTTCGCGGCATCGTCGCTGGATATCATTCGAACTAAAATCGCGCCAACTAATAAAGCCCGCCGGTGCCGGAGCGAATGATGGGGCGGTCGGCGTCGGACGAGGACGGGTAGCCGCGGCCGTCCGCGTCGGCGACGCCCTCCGCCGCATAGTTGTAATTATTGTCCGGCGGTGCGGTGCCGGGCTTGAACGCCTCCAGGATCGCCGGCCCGCCCGGCACGGCGCGCAGGCCGGTCTTCGGATCGACCCGGATCAGCTTGATGCCCGGAGGTATCTTGAACGGTATCGCCGGCTTGTCGGCCAGCGCCAGCTTCATGAAATCCCGCGCGATCGGCGCGGCGGTATGGCCGCCTTGCGCGCTGCGGCCGAGGCTGCGCGGCTTGTCGTAGCCGAGATAGAGACCGACCACGAGATCCGGCGAGAAGCCGACGAACCAGAGGTCCTTGGCGTCGCTGGTGGTGCCGGTCTTGCCGGCGATCGGCTTGCCGACTTCGCGCATCACGTTCGCGGTGCCGCCCTGCACCACGCCTTCCATCATCGAGGTCATCTGGTAGGCCGTCATCACGTCCAGCACCTGCTCGCGGTGATCGACCAGCTGGGGCTCGGGCTGGTTCTTCCAGCCTTCGGGGGCGTCGCAGCCGCGGCATTCGCGCGCGTCGTGCTTGAAGATGGTGTGGCCGTAACGGTCCTGGATGCGGTCGATCAGGGTCGATTTCACCCGCCTTCCGCCATTGGCGAACATCGAATAGGCCGTGACCATGCGCATGACCGTGGTCTCGCCGGTGCCGAGCGAATAGGACAGATAGTTCGGCAATTCGTCATAGATGCCGAACCGCTTGGCATATTCGCCGATCAGCGGCATGCCGATGTCCTGCGCCAGCCGCACCGTCACGGTATTGAGCGACCATTTCAGCGCCTCGCGAAGCGTCGTGGGGCCCTTGTAGCGGCCGACCGAAAAATCGTCGGGGCGCCAGACCGCGCCCTGCCCCTGGTCGATCTCGATCGGCGCATCGACCAACACCACCGACGGCGTATAGCCGTTGTCGATCGCCGAGGAATAGACGATCGGCTTGATGGTGGATCCCGGCTGCCGGTAGGCCTGGGTGGCGCGGTTGAACTGGCTCTGGTCGAACGAGAAACCGCCGACCATCGCCAGCACCCGGCCGGTCCACGGATCCATCGCCACCATGGCGCCTGAAATCTCCGGCAGCTGGCGCAACCGGTACTGGCCTTCGACGACATTGCCGTCCTTGCCGATCAGGGGATCGACATAGATGACGTCGCCGGGGCTCAGCACCTGCGACACCGCCGTCGGCGTCCTGCCATGGGTCGGGCCCGACGCGGCCTTCGCCCATCGCACGCCATCGAGCGTGATGTTGCCGGTCTGCCGGTCCCTCAGCACCGCGCCGCCGAGTTCGCGCCCGGGCTGAAACCCGATCCGCGCCGACTGGTCGCTGGTCTCCAGCACCACCGCCAGCCGCCACGGCGCGATGTCCGACAGCGACTTGACGTCGGCGAGTTTCAGGCCCCAGTCGCCGGCGAGATCGAGCTTGCTGGTGGCGCCGCGCCAGCCCTGCGCCTCGTCGAAGTTGACGAGGCCGGCCGCCATGGTCTTGCGCGCCATCACCTGCAGTCTGGGGTCGAGCGTGGTCCGCACCGACAGCCCGCCCTCGTAGAGTTTCTTCTCGCCGTAGCGCTCGAACAGGTCGCGGCGGACTTCCTCGGCGAAATATTCGCCGGCGAAAACATGCGCGCCATTGGCCCGGTTGGTGACAACAAGCGGATCCTTGCGCGCCTTGTCGGCGTCGGCCTGCTTGATCCAGCCGTTTTCCAGCAGCCGGTCGATCACGTAGTTGCGCCGCTCGACGGCGCGGTCGTGGTTGCGTACCGGATGCAGCGCTCCCGGTGCCTTCGGCAGCGCCGCCAGGAACGAGGCCTCCGCGACCGTGAGTTCGTTCACCGGCTTGTCGAAATAGACCAATGAGGCCGCCGCGATGCCATAGGCGCCCAGCCCGAGATAGATCTCGTTGAGATAGAGTTCGAGGATCTTGTCCTTGGAATAGGCGCGCTCCAGCCGCATCGCCAGCAGGGCTTCCTTGATCTTGCGGGTGAACGACACCTCGTTGGTGAAGAAGAAATTCTTCGCGACCTGCTGGGTGATGGTGGAGGCGCCCTGCGGCCGGCGGTTGGAACCGAGATTCTCCGCGTACAGCATCGCGGCGCGCGCCATGCCGGAAAAATCGATGCCGCCATGCTCGTAGAAATTCTTGTCCTCGGCGGCGAGGAAGGCGTTGATGACCAGCTTGGGAACCGCCTGGATCGGCAGGTACAATCGGCGTTCCTTGGAGTATTCCGCCAACAGCGCGCCGTCGGCGGCATGGACCCGCGTCATCACAGGCGGTTCATAATCCTGCAATTGCGAATAGTCCGGCAGATCCCTGGAAAAATGCCAGATCAGCCCCGCCGCGGCGGCGACGCCCGCCAGGAACAGCACGGTTCCGGCAGCGAACAGGAAGCCGAAGAAGCGGAACAGCAGTCTCATAAGTCCTACCCGGCCGTGAGCCTGCTCAGATCAAATCCAGCGCGAAAGCTGCCTGTGCTCGCGCCGTATAGCCGCGATCTCGATCCATTTCAACCGACCATGCCGCGGATACCCGGCAAGGCCGGAACCACATCCTGGCGCCGTTTCCGGCCGCTTCCGGTGAACGGTTTCCATGACCAAGACCCGCGCGCGTGCGCGCCCCCCCGCGAGTCCGCGCAACGGCGTTGCCTTGCCGGCCTGAGGCCGATCTGTTTAGCATGCATTCGCATTCCATCGCGGGGCCAAGGCAGTGGCGCTGAAAAACATCATCGGGATCGACCACGCCGTCGTCGTCGTCGGCGATCTCGACCGGGCGGCGGAAAACTGGAAGCGGCTCGGATTTACGGTCTCGCCGCGCGGCACCCACAGCGCCCACATGGGATCGGGCAACTACACCCTGATGTTCGGTTCGGACTACGTCGAATTGCTCGGCGTGCTGACGCCGACCGAACACAATGCGCCGACCCGGGAATTTCTCGCGCGCCGCGGCGAAGGCATCGAGCGCATCGCCTTCACCGCGCTCGACGCGGCCGCCGGTGCCGGGGAGATCCGCGCCCGCGGCTACGCCGCGCTCGGCCCCACCGATTTCGAACGGCCGGTGACGCTGCCCGACGGCACCCGCGCGGCGGCGAAATTCAGCACCTTTCAATGGCCGCTCGAACAGGCGCCGGCGGGGCTGCGCATCTTCGCCTGCCAGCACAGGACGCCGGACACGGTCTGGATCGCGCAATTGCAGCGGCACGCCAACGCCGCCAAAGCCATCAAGAGCGCGCTGGTGGTTTCGCCCGAGCCGGCGCAAGACGCCGCCCATCTCGGACGCCTGATCGATCGCGAGTCTCACACTCAATCCGACGGCGGCGTCGCGGTGCCTTCCGGACCGGACCGCGCGGATTTTGTCTTTCTGACCAGGCAACAATTGAGCAGCCGTTATCCGGGCGTCGCGCTGACGCAAGTTCCCGAGCGGGGATGCGCCGGCCTGGTGCTCGCCAGCGGCGATCTCGGCGCCACCGCGACCGCAGTCGGCAACGCCGGTATCCGCGGCGACGGCGGTGTGCTGGTCGCCCCCGCCGCCGCCAACGGCGTGCTGCTGGCCTTTGTTGCCGGCTGACGGCGGCAGTCCGCGGCCTTTCGGCCTGCCGCGAACGCCATGCCGGATCATCCGGCTATCCCCGATCGCGTCAAGGACAGCGCCCCGCCCCCTGCTGTCCCCTGCGCGCCCGACCCTGGCCGCGTCCAGCGCCTCCTGCCTCGCGTTCACTGCCATCCCGATACGCCCCTCGGTGAGGTGATTTGTTGGAACAATACATGAACAAATTTTCGCAGAAACGCAAGGCCAAAAGATCCGGGGGACAAAATATCGAAAACAACCCCATGCAAAGTAGCGCAATACCGCCTAGCGGGACCGCGCAACGCCCGGCCCGGTGTTTTAATACCGCGGCGCACACCCGGCGCTGCGGGGCTTCGGCCCCTGACCAGGACGGGCTATCAGCCTGTGGCGAGCGCAGGCGGGTTGAAGCCGAAGGCGCAACCCGCCACGGGCGTTACGGCGCCGCCCGTGAGAATTAAAGCACTGTCCACCGTGATACGGATTTCGCAACGCGCTGCCCGCCGATCAAATCGACGTTTTCGCGCAGCCTCACGACCGGCGAACGGATTTCGGACAGCCGCGCCGCCAACCGCGGACGCGGCATCCGGCAGCGCCGCTATCGGGAGCATGCCATCCGCGACGGGAGCGATTTTGACGGTCATGCGGACTGCACCCACATCACCCCGGTCAAGCACGGTCTGGTGTCGCGGGTCAGGGATTGGTCGTATTCGTCGTTCCACCGCATGATAAGACTGGAAGTCTGTCCCCAGGATCGGGCGGGCGATCTCTCGACCGACCACGACAGTTTCGGTGGACGGCGGCGGCTCGCGGCGGAGTGACGGGTTTCGCTTCTCATCCCCCCGCAGGCGCGGCGAGGCGAATCCGCGCGCCCGCGCCGTTCCACGTTCAAGCCAGCGCCGGCCGCGCCGGCCGCCTCGCCGACCCCTTCATTTCGGGAACGTGCCCGAAAACACCCGGCTCGCCAGCACGTCGGGCGCTTCCAGCGACATGATGTCGTCCGCGGTCAGCTCGCGGTCGAGGTCGGCGACCAGGCGGTTGGCCTGGCGCAGCCGGATGCGGTCGAGCGCGTTGCGGATCGAGCGGGCGTTGGAGAACAAGGGCTGGGTCTTGCGCAGGGCGATGTAGCGGACGAAGGCGGCGCGGGCGTCGGCGCTGAAGCGGTAGTTGATGTCGTGCAGCATCAGTTCGGCGATCGCCAGCAATTCGTCGTCGGAATAATCCGGAAAATCGATGTGATGGGCGATGCGGGAGCGGAAGCCGGGATTGCTGGCGAAGAACTTGTCCATCCGGTCGCCATAGCCGGCCAGGATCACCACCAGGTCCTCGCGCTGCGATTCCATCACCTGCAGCAGGATCTCGATCGCCTCCTGGCCGTAGTCGCGTTCGTTGTCGGGGCGATGCAGGTAATAGGCCTCGTCGATGAACAGCACGCCGCCCATCGCCTTTTTCAGGATTTCCTTGGTCTTGGGCGCGGTGTGGCCGATATACTGCCCGACCAGCTCGTCGCGGGTCACCGACACCACATGGCCGCGCCGCACGAAGCCCAGCCGGTGCAGGATGCTGGCGATCCGCAGCGCCACGGTGGTCTTGCCGGTGCCGGGGTTGCCGGTGAACGACATGTGCAGGGTCGGCACCTCCGACGTCAGGTTCATCCGCTTGCGCAGCCGCTCGATCAACAGCAGCGAGGCGATCTCGCGAATCCGGGTCTTGACCGGCTTCAGCCCGATCAGCTCGCGGTCGAGCTGATCGAGCACCTCGCCGATGCCGACCTCGGCGAATTCGCGGCGCAGGTCGATCCGCTCGATCGGCGGGGTTTCACCGGCATCTTGCGCGGCGGCCGAGGGACCTGCCGACCCGTTCATTTGCCACCGTAGCGCGTGCCCTCGGGCCGGTCGGCCGCATAGGACCTGGTGGTGTAGCGGATGTTGCGGCCGCTGGCCTCGTGCCGTTCGAGATGGAAGCCGGGCTCATCCTTCGGCCGGTTGACGATGAAGGAAAGCCGCAGCGATTCCCAGCCATGGGTGGAATCGAACGCCGACATCCGGATATAGCGGTCGCCATATACCTTGCGGCATTCGTTCAGCTCCATCAGCACGCCCGCGGCGTCGCGCAGGTCGAACATCGGCAGGCCCCACATCTCCCAGAAACTGTTGCGGGGATGCGGGTCGTCGGTGAATTCGATATTCACCGCCCAGCCCTTGCTCAGGCAATATTGCACCTGGCTGGAAATCTGCTCGTCGGTGAGGTCGGGCAGGAATGAGAAACAGCCCTGGGTAATGCGCATGATTGTGCTCCTTACATCGAGACGCTGGCGGTGGGGGCGTAGTCCGGCATGTCGGTGGATTCGTAGTTGAAGCTGACGTCCTTCCAGACCTCCAGCGCCGACTTCAGCGGCGTGCAGGTCTGCGCCGCCTTGGCAAGAATCTCCGGCCCTTCGTGCAGATAGTCGCGGCCTTCGTTGCGGGCGAGGATCATCGCCTCCAGCGCCACCCGGTTGGCGGTGGCGCCGGCCTGGATGCCCATGGGGTGGCCGATGGTGCCGCCGCCGAACTGCAGCACCACGTCCTCGCCGAGATGATCGAGCAGCTGATGCATCTGGCCGGCATGGATGCCGCCGGACGCCACCGGCATCAGCTTGTTGAGGCTGGCCCAGTGCTGGTCGAAGAACACGCCGTGCTCGAGTTTCATCGGATTGAAGTCCTCGCGGCAGATGTCGTAATAGCCGCGCGTGGTGGCCGGATCGCCTTCCAGCTTGCCGACCACGGTGCCGGCATGGATGTGGTCGACGCCGGCCAGCCGCATCCATTTGGCGATGACGCGGAACGAGACGCCGTGGTTGCGCTGCCGGGTATAGGTCGAATGCCCGGCGCGGTGCAGATGCAGGATCATGTCGTTGCGGCGGGCCCATTTCGCCATCGACTGGATCGCGGTGTAGCCGATCACCAGGTCGATCATGATGATGACCGAGCCGAGCTCCCTGGCGAACTCGGCGCGCTCGTACATCTCCTCCATGGTGCCGGCGGTGACGTTGAGGTAGGTGCCCTTGATCTCGCCGGACGCCGCCTGCGCCTTGTTGACGGCCTCCATGCAGTAGAGATAGCGCTCGCGCCAGTGCATGAAGGGCTGCGAGTTGATGTTCTCGTCGTCCTTGGTGAAGTCGAGCCCGCCCTTCAGCGCCTCGTAGACCACGCGGCCGTAATTGCGCCCGGACAGGCCGAGTTTCGGCTTCACGGTGGCGCCGAGCAGCGGGCGGCCGAACTTGTCCATGCGCTCGCGCTCGACCACGATGCCGGTGGCCGGGCCCTGGAAGGTCTTTACATAGGCGACCGGCAGCCGCATGTCCTCGAGCCGCAGCGCCTTCAGCGGCTTGAAGCCGAACACGTTGCCGATGATCGAGGCCGACAAATTGGCGATCGATCCGTTCTCGAACAGGTCGAGATCGTAGGCGATGTAGGCGAAATACTGCCCCGGCGAATTCGGCACCGGATCGACCCGGTAGCACTTGGCGCGGTATTTCTCCGCCGCGGTCAGCCGGTCGGTCCACACCACCGTCCAGGTCGCGGTCGAGGATTCGCCGGCTACCGCGGCGGCGGCCTCGATCGGATCGACGCCATCCTGCGGGGTAACGCGGAACAGCGCGATGATGTCGGTGTCCTTGGGCGTGTAGTCGGGCTCCCAATAGCCCATCCTCTTGTACTGCATGACGCCGGACTTGTAGCGGTCCTTGCCGCGGACGGTCATCGATAGTTCGTTCATGGGTGTCTCCTTTGTTGTGCGGCCGGCTGATCCGGGCTTTTGAAGGCTTTCAGGTCATTCCGCGGCGGACGCGTAGTCGCCGATGCGCGGATCGAGCGCGCCGGATCGATAGCGCCGGGCCATTTCCGACAGCGGCACGACCTTGATGCCGCTGGCGTGGCCGGCAGTGCCGAACTGCTCGAAACGCTCGCGGCAAAGCTCGCGCATCGCCTCCATCGCCGGCTTGAGGAATTTGCGCGGATCGAACTCGCTGCGGGTCTCGGTCGCGACCCGGCGGAACGCCGCCGTCATCGCCAGCCGGCAGTCGGTGTCGATGTTGACCTTGCGGACGCCGTGCCGGATGCCGCGGACGATCTCCTCGACCGGCACGCCCCAGGTCTGCGGCATCTCGCCGCCGAACCGGTTGAAGGCGTCCTGCAGCGGCTGCGGCACCGAGGACGAGCCGTGCATCACCAGATGGGTATTGGGCAGGCGGCGGTGGATTTCCTCCACCACCTGCATCGCCAGGATGTCGCCGTCCGGCTTGCGCGAGAACTTGTAGGCGCCGTGCGAGGTGCCCATCGCGATCGCCAGGGCGTCGACCCCGGTGGCGCGGACGAAATCGACCGCCTGGTCCGGGTCGGTCAGGAGCTGGTCGTGGCTGACCTTGCCTTCGACGCCGTGGCCGTCCTCCTGCTCGCCGCCGCCATGCTCCAGCGAGCCGAGCACGCCGAGTTCGCCCTCCACCGAAGCGCCGATCCAGTGCGCCATCTCGACCACGCGGCGGGTGATGCCGACATTATAGCCATAGTCGGCCGCGGTCCTGGCGTCGGCCTTCAGCGAGCCGTCCATCATGACCGAGGTGAAGCCGTATTGCAGCGCCGTGGCGCAGGTCGCCTCCTCGTTGCCGTGGTCCTGGTGCATGCAGAGCGGAATCTGCGGATACATCGCCTCCAGCGCGTCGATCATCTTCGACAGCATGATGTCGTGGGCATAGGCGCGCGCGCCCCGCGAGGCCTGGATGATGACGGGCGCATCCACCGCGACCGCCGCGTCCATGATCGCCAGGCCCTGCTCCATGTTGTTGATGTTGAATGCCGGCACGCCGTAATCGTGCTCGGCGGCATGATCCAGCAATTGCCTCAACGTGATTCGTGCCATCGCTCTCTCCCTGTCGGTTGTCGCCGCGCATCCGGCGTCACGCGCCGGTGGCCGCCATTGCCGATCGCGCCATGCTGCGCCTGGCCGCTTCGGCTACCGCCGCGGCGGTGATGCCGAATTCGCGGTACAGCGTCTCGGCGGGAGCCGAGGCGCCGAAGCCGGTCATGCCGACGAATTCGCCGCCATCGCCGAGCCAGCGCGCCCAGTCGCCTTCCACCGCGGCCTCGACGCCGATCCGCGGCGCCGTGCCGAGAACCGCGGCGCGATAGTCGGCCGGCTGGTCGCGGAACAGGTCGAAACACGGCGCCGATACCACCGCGGCGCGGATGCCGTCCGCGGCGAGCCGGCTGGCTGCCTCCAGGGCGATCGAGACCTCCGATCCGGTGGCAATCAGCGTGACGTCGCGGCCAGCTTCCGGCTCGGACGCCACATAGGCGCCGCGCGCGACCCGGTTGCCGTTGTCGTCGGCCTGCCGGAACGCCGGGACGGCCTGCCGCGACAGGCACAGCACCGATGGATTGGTTTCGGCCCGCAGCGCGCAATCCCAGGCCTCGGCGGTCTCCACCGCATCCGCCGGCCGGAACACCAGGAGGCCCGGAATCGCCCGCAAGGCGGCGAGATGCTCGACCGGCTGATGGGTCGGCCCGTCCTCGCCGAGGCCGATGGAATCGTGCGTCATCACATGGATGACCCTGATCCGCATCAGCGCCGCCAGCCTGATCGCCGGACGGCTGTAATCGGCGAAGGTCAGGAAGGTGCCGCCATAGGGAATGAAACCGCCATGCAGGGCGATGCCGTTCATCGCCGCCGCCATGGCGTGTTCGCGGACGCCATAGTGGATGTAGCTGCCTTCGAAGCGGTCGTGCCGCACCGGCTGCTGGGTCGCCGCACGGGTGAGATTGGAGTGGGTGAGGTCGGCCGAGCCGCCGAGCAGGTTCGGCAGCGCCGGCGCGATCGCCTCGATCACCAGCTGCGAGGCCTGCCGGGTGGCGATGGAGGGGCGCTCGGCGGCGAAACGACGATGAAGCTCGCGCATCGCGGCGGCATATTCGGGAGGCAGTTTCCGGTTCAGCGCATCATGAAACGGCGAGCGCGGCGCCGAATTGAGACGCCGGGTCCGCTCGATCCAGTTCTCGCGGGCGGCATGACCGCGCGCGCCGATCTTGCGCCACTGCTGCAGGATGGATTCCGGAACCAGGAACGGCGGATGCGGCCAGTCCAGCGCCTCGCGCGTCCTGGCGACCTCGTCGGCGCCGAGCGGCGCGCCATGGGCCTTCTCGCTGCCCTGGCGGTTCGGCGCGCCAAAGCCGATCACGGTGCGGCAGGCGATCAGCGAGGGACGGTCATTGCTCCGGGCCTGCTCGATGGCGGCGGCGATCGCCTCGGGATCGTGGCCGTCGATTCGGCAGGCCGACCAGCCCGACGCCGCGAACCGTGCCAGCTGGTGGTCCGAGCAGGACAGCGAGGTCGACCCGTCGATCGAGATCTCGTTGTCGTCGAACAGCACGATCAGCCGGCGGAGCCGCAGATGCCCGGCCAGTGAAATCGCCTCGTGGCTGAGGCCTTCCATCAGGCAGCCGTCGCCGGCGATCACATAGGTATAATGATCGACCAGCTGATCGCCGAAACGCGCGTTCGAGAGCCGCTCGGCCAGCGCCATGCCGACCGCCGTGGCAATGCCCTGCCCCAGCGGACCGGTGGTGGTCTCGACCCCCGGCGTGTGGCCGTATTCGGGATGGCCGGGCGTCTTCGAGCCCCACTGCCTGAACCTTTTCAGCTCGTCCGCGGTCATGCCCTGGTAGCCGGTCAGATGGAGCAGCGCATACAGCAGCATCGAGCCGTGACCGGCGGACAGCACGAAGCGGTCGCGGTCCGGCCAGGCCGGATCGGCCGAATCGAATTTCAGGAAGCGCGAAAACAGCACGGTGGCGACATCGGCCATGCCCATCGGCATGCCGGGATGGCCTGACCTGGCCTGCTCGACCGCGTCGATGGCGAGAAAGCGGATCGCATTGGCCAGTTCGGCGTGCGAAACCTCGGTGCGGCCGGCAATGCAGGCGAGAGCTGGAGCGTTCATACCGTGCGCCTCTTGCGTTCCATCAGTTGCAGGATCAGCGGGGTGAGGATGAGCTGCATGGCAAGGTCGAGCTTCGCGCCGTGGATTACGATCGAATTGGCCCGCGACATGAAGCTGTTCGGGATCATCGACAGCAGATAGGGAAAATCGATGCCGCGCGGATTCTTCAGGCGGATCACCACCATCGATTCGTCCGGGGTCGGGATCCAGCGCGCGATGAACGGGTTCGAGGTATCGACGGTCGGCACGCGCTGGAAATTGATGTCGGTCTCGGCGAATTGCGGGCAGATGTAGTTCACATAGTCCGGCATCCGCCGCAGGATGGTGTCGGTCACCGCCTCTGCGCTATATCCGCGAGCGCTGCGGTCGCGGTGCAGCTTCTGGATCCATTCCAGGTTGATGACCGGAACCACGCCGATCTTGAGATCGGCGTATTGGGCGATGTTGACCTTCTCGGTCACGACGGCGCCATGCAGGCCCTCGTAGAACAGCAGGTCGGAATTCTCCGGCAACCGCCCCCATTCGGTGAAGGTCCCGGGCTCCGCGCCGTACAGCCTGGCCTCTTCGTCGTCATGGACGTAATGGCGGGTGGTTCCGGTGCCGGATTCGCCGTAATCGCGAAACACCCGTTCCAGTTCCTCGAAAAGGTTGGTTTCCGGGCTGAAATGGCTGAAGTGCTTGTTGCCGCGCTCGGCTTCCTCCGCCATCCTGTTGCGCATCTCGACGCGGTTGTAGCGATGGAAGGCATCGCCCTCGATGTAGGCCGCCGACACCTTCTCGCGGCGGAAGATGTTCTCGAAGGTTTTCTTCACCGACGTGGTGCCGGCCCCGGAGGAGCCCGTGATCGATATGATGGGATGACTTCGTGACATCGTGCCGGTCCGGTCTCAGCGAAACAGGCCGCGCCGCGCAAACAGCGGCGCGTCGCTATTGTCGAACATCGGTTCGATGCCTTCGTGAATGGCGGCGACGTCGCGAACGCCGCGCCGCGAGCCCATGATCAGCGGCACCCGCTGGTGCGGGGTCTTTGCCCCCAATTCCAGGATTCGCCGCCGCCCGGTGGTCGCAGATCCCTCCGCCCACTCCATCACCAGCGCCATCGGGTGGGCCTCGTACAACAGCCGAAGCCTGCCTTCGCGATATCCGGGGCGGGCGTCGGCGGGGTAGAGAAACACCCCGCCGCGCACCAGGATACGCAGCGCCTCCGCCACCAGCGAGCCGATCCACCGCATGTTGAAATCGGCGCCGCGGTCGCCGTTGGTGCCGGCCAGGCATTCGTCGATATAGGCGCGAACCGGGCCGTGCCAGTGCCGGCGATTGGACGCGTTGATGGCGAATTCCGGGGTATCGGGCGCCACCACGGCGCCCTGCCGGATCAACACGAACTCGCCGGCGCGCCGGTCGAGAATGAAGATGTCGACGCGGCCATTCAACGCCAGCACCAGCGTGGTCTGCGGACCGTAGACGGTGAAGCCGGCGGCGCACTGCGCCGTGCCGGGCTCGAAGAAGGTCGACAGGACGTCGTTGCCGCGCGGCCGGATCGAAAAGATGGTGCCGACCGAGATGTTGTTTTCCAGATTGGCCGAACCGTCGAGCGGATCGATCGCGACACAGAACGGGGCCGCGGGATTGAAGGTTTCGGGCAGTGCGGCTTCCTCGGAAAGCACCGCCGCCACCGGTGCGTCGCGCAGGGCGCGCCGCATCATCTGGTCGGCCAGCACGTCGATGTCCTTCTGCTGGTCGCCGTCGGAATTGATGCCGTCGGCCTTGCCGGTGATGCCCGCCAGCGGTCCATCCGCGATCACCCCGGCGACATCGATCGCAGCCGCAGCGATCGCCTCGATCACCTCGCCGACACCAGGCAGCGTCTGCGACGCCGACCGCTCGAGCTGCGAACGCAAGCTCACGCGCTCGTCCATGGTCGTCTCCCCGCGCCCTCTTCGGGACGCTGCAACTGCGGTCGGCCGGTATGGCCATCCGTGTGCTAACCAAGCCCAGTTTGCTTAATGAGTAAAATTTCGTTATCTTTGGTACTTGCAAAGTTTATCTTATGGAGGGACCGGCGGTGGCAGGACGCTTTCTGCGCGAGTTGACCATCCGCCAGTTGCGGGCGCTGGCCGCCGTCCACAAGAGCCGGTCGGTCACCGCGGCGGCCAAGCAGCTCAATTTGACGCAGCCCGCGGTGACGCTTCAGCTTCGCAACCTGCAGACGCTGGCGGGATTGCCTTTGATCCAGCGCTCCAGCGACGGCATGCTGCTGACCGATGCCGGGCGCGAGGTGCTGGCGCTGGTCGAGCGCATCGAGGCCGCGATCGCCTCATGCGAAACCTCGCTGGACATGATCGCCGGCAAAACCGCGGGGCGGATTTCGATCGGCGCGGTCAGTACCGCGAAATATTTCGTGCCGTTCGCGATCTCCGGATTTTCGAAGGCCCATCCCAACATCGAAATCACGCTGTCGATCGGCAACCGGCAGGAAATCGGCACCGCGTTGCGCGGCTACGATCTGGACATCGCCATCATGGGCCGGCCGCCGGTGGATATTCCCATGAACGTCCACCTGATCGGCGACCACCCCCATGTCATCATCGCGCCGACCGCCCACCGATTGGCGCGAAAGGCCCGGCTGTCGCTGCGCCAGCTCGCCGACGAGACCTTCCTGACCCGCGAGCCGGGATCGGGAACGCGCGGATTGATGGAGCAATTGTTCGAACGAGCCGGGCTACGGCCGAAGATCGGCATGGCGATGAGCAGCAACGAGACCATCAAGCAGTCGGTAATCGCCGGCCTCGGCATTGCGTTCATTTCCGCCCATACGGTGGCGACCGAACTCGACGAGCGACGGCTGGTGACGCTCGATGTCGAGGGCATGCCGGTGGTCCGCCAGTGGTTCGTGCTGTCGCGCAAGGACAAGGTGCTGCTGCCGCCGGCGCAGGCGATGCTGGATTTCCTCAGCGCCAGGGGAGCCCAGTTTCTTCCGCGAACCCACGGCCGGATTCGTCTCACCCGCGCCTCGACGCGCTCGACGCGCGGATGAACGGGTCGCGATTGCATCGGAAATCGATGCCCGTTGAAGCGGCATCGGCCTTCATCTGACACAATGACGCCGCAATTTCTCTCTCAAGCGCCGCGGGCCGCGGCGCGCGGCAGCAGCTTTGGAAGAAAAACGTTACGCAAATGCCACAAGCGCGAACAATGTGCCGCCGTTCTTAGTTCGTTCGAAAGAGTTGATGAGGACCATCTGCGATCCGCGGCTAGGCTTGGCGCGGGGTTGAAGGGTGCTTCCGCTGTGAAGGAGAGCCGACATGCCAGCCTACATGCAACACCGCGATGCCGAGCCAGCCGCGATGGTCTGCCCCGGTTGCATAGGACTGCTGCCGATGTATGTCCGGGACGTCGAACCCCACTGGAGCCTGGCGAAGATCGACTTCATCTATGAGTGTTCCGACTGCGGCGCGGAAGTCAGGCAGACCGTCACCAGGCCCGAACGGCCGCATTGACGCGCTCGGTCCCCGAGCCCGTCTCTCCGCAAGGAATGGCCGCGCCGGCATGCGCACGCGGTGATCCGCCGCTCGCGCGGTCGATGGCTTGAGATCAGAAGTTGGCCGGCGACGGGATTCTAGGCGGCCCGGGAATCGCCGCAATCCAGGTTGCATTCCCGGAAGTGAAACGCGATCTCGTCAAGCGCGCGCTGTTCCCACTCTTCCGCCTTCGCCAGCCAGAACACCCTGCGCTCCGAATCCAGCGCGGCACGCTCCCGGCACATCGATTCCAGGCTGCGGATTTCAACGAGCTTGTTCATGAACTCCACTCCTGTGGTGTGAAGCCAACCTGCCTTTTGTAATGTAGCATAATCCCGGCCTGACCGGCGGGTTAATTTGTCGTGAGGAAAGTGGCAGCATCGTTGTCCCTGCGACCGCCATCGCAATGCAACACGTAGCCCCCTGCGAGCGCGACCAATGCCGCATCGTCGGGTTCCCCGCAGGCATGCGTCGGTGAATATCGCGCGGCGACTATTCCGACCGTGCGCGGCGAGCCCGCGCTACACTGGGCTTGATGCTTCCGGCAACGAAGACCACGTCTGGCAGGATGGGAGGGCTGCATGCCCAAGAAGGGAATCACGGGCCACGATCAATGGGTGATCACGGAGGCCCTGGCGACGGCGCTGATCGCGCTGGAGCAGCTTCCGCCGGTTCACCGGCCGCACCCTCACATGGAGGACATCCGGAAGCTTTTGACCGCCGGATGCCAGCCGGGCACCGTCAACCTGCATCTGGCCCAGGCCAAATGCCGGTTGTTTCCCGACGTCGATCCGCTGCTGATCTATCGGGAATACGGCCTTGGCGAAGAACAGGGCTGAGCAAAAGGCCGAGGCTGATGTCCATGACGGCAAACCACGAAATTCAGCATGCGTTGCAACCCTTTCACGTCATTCAGGATCATGTCATCGAGCCGCGCTATCGTCGTGCCGGCACAAACCCGGCGACACAATTGCGTCGTTTGAATCACGAATGCGTCAAGCCGTTACAAAATGGTAAGTTGGTCTTGCCGGCAAGCGGCCTACACTGCGCAAGACCAGCCTGGGAAAAGCGACATGAATTCGAAAAGCCAGTTCGCTGCTCTGGAAGCCATGTGCCGCGAGCGCGCCGCGCTTGCCAGGAAGGAAATGGAATACTGGCTGGCGGAAGCCGCCGAATGGAGCAAGCTCAGGGAATCCTCCGACCCCCATATCGGGGCTACCCCGATCCAGCTCGACTGGTGTCCGGAGCCGAGCAACCATTGAGGGATGCGAGGCGGCGGCAGTCGGCTTGCCCTGCGCAAACCATATCGAGCACTTGCATTTTCTCGACCAGGCAAAAGCCCAAAGCGCTCGACGCCAGACGATCGATTTTGTGAAACCGACCCTATGATCCAGCCTTTGTCATTCCGGGATGCGACTTCGGTCGGCGATAGCCGACTTGAGGCGCAGGCCCGGAATCCGTAGTCCCGGTCGGGGTTATGGATTCCGGGCTGGCGCCAGAGCGCGCCCCGGAATGACGATTGTTGTTAATCGTCGCTACAAACCGAAATGATTCGAATCTCGAAATCGCTGAACTAGGTCAGCGCTCCAAGAACCCCGCGGGTGGCCTTGTCGATTTCCTCGACATAGCGGCGTCGCGCGAGGGACTCGCTGAGGAAACCGATCACCTTGCGGCTGTTCTCCGATTCGATGACGGCGAGCAGCTCCGCCTCGGCGTCGTCGAACATCTTCATCGCGGATTTGACGTTCATTTCCGGCAGCAGCACCACATCGGTATAGCGGGCGAGCTCGACCACCTGGATCTCGTCGGCGATGGTATCCAGATCCCCGGAAAACAGTTCGGGCAGCAGCACCAGCCCACGATAGTCGTCGGCGCTGTTGACCAGGATGACGGCCTGCAGGGAGCCCAGCGCGAACTCGCGGCGGCACGCCGCAATCGTCGCGGTGGAGGAGATCTTGGCGATGTCGGTTCGCATCATGCGGGCGACCGTGAGATTGCGCAGCCATCCGACGTCGTTGGCGCTGCGGATGGTTTCGCCGCGCAGGTGAAGCCGCCAGGTCGAGAACGAGTGACCGAACATCGAGCGGACGCAGATGCTGGTCACGATGCAGGCCGCCAGGACGACGGCGGTGACGTCGACGTTCCGCGTCATTTCCAGCACCAGGAACGCCATGGTGAGCGGTCCCCCAACGATGGCGACGCCCAGGGTCGCCATCCCGGTCAGCATGCTGACCTGGGGATCGACGGCCAGGTCCGGCGGCAGCAGCAGCAGGATGGCGGCGAAGAATTTCCCGATCAGGCTGCCGACGAACAGCGATGCGAAGAAAAGGCCGCCGCGAAACCCCGATCCCAGCGAAATCAGGCAGGCGACCACCTTCAGGGCGATGACCAGCGCGATCAGGCCGGTGGCCATCTCGTGATGCAGATCCAGCAGCATGGCGCCGTGACCGGCCGCCAGCACCTGCGGCGTGACGATCGCCATGGCGCCGACGCACAGGCCGCCGATCGCGGGCCTGATCCAGACCGGGATCCAGCGCTGGGTGAAAATCCGTTCGAACACCGGCGAACTGCGCATCACCGCGATGCCGACCGCGCCGGCGATCAGCGCCAGCACCACCAGCGCCAGATACTGTTCCACGCCGACGTCACCGACCCGCAGCACTTCGAGCGAATAAGGCGCGCCACCCAGCCACTTTGCGGTAATCGCGCCGGCCAGCGAAGCCGCGAGGATCGGCGCGGCGCTGCCGACCGAATAGACGCCGACGATCAGCTCGCAGGCGTAGAAGGCGCCGGTGATCGGGGCGCCGAAAGCCGCCGCAATGGCCGCGGCCGAGCCGCAACCGACGATCAGGCGCAGATCGTTGCGCCGGAGGTGGAAGAACTGTCCGATCAGCGATGCCGCGCCGGAGCCGATCTGGGTATAGCCCGCCTCCAACCCCACGGATGCACCGCAACCGTTGGAGATCAGGGTCTGGCCGCTCACCACCACGCTGTCGCGCAGCGAGAGCAGGCCGCCGCGCAGCGCATTGGCTTCGATCGGGTCCACGGCGCGCGAGATCTTCCAGCGGCGGCGGTACCACTCCATGACGCCAAGCGAAAGACCGCCGACCGCCGGCGCGACCAGTGCCACCCATGGCGTGACAAAGGCGTTTGCGCTCAGCCGGACGTCGATCGGGATGCCATAGATCAGGACATGCGCAATCTGGGCGATCTCGCTCATCAGCGTCACGATGGCGCCGGTGACGACCCCGATCAGCAGGGCAAGCGGGATCAGGTAGAATTCGTTGCTGCGCAGAAGCACCCGCATGCGCGTCAAGGCGTGGGGCGAGCTGCTTCGATCGATGATCTGTCTGATCCGCTCCAGCACCGTCAATCCGGCTCCATCATTGATTTTCAGCATCGCGGTCGCCCAGAGGTAACGGCATCGTCGAATCGTACCCGATCAGGATCCAGCACATTCCGGTCGTCGCCCCCTTTCGGCGCCACCGGCGACCGGCCTCGAGGGCCATCGCACCTCAGGCTGCCCTGGCCTTGCGGGAGTCATCAATAGCGCGCCACACCCGCTCCGGCGTGAGCGGCATGTCGATTTTCGTGACGCCGAATTCGGAGAGCGCGTCGATCACCGCGTTGACGAGCGTGGCAAGACTGCCGGCGCAGCCGGCCTCGCCGCAGCCCTTGGTGCCCAGCGGATTGGATTTCGCGGGCGACGGGTGATCGCCGACGATCATCGGCGGAATATCGCCGGCGCGCGGCATCGCGTAGTCCATGAACGAGCCGGTGACCGGCTGCCCGCTTGAGTCGTAGCTGACCTCTTCCATCAGCGCCTGTCCGATGCCCTGGGCAACGCCGCCATGCAGCTGCCCGGCGACCAGCATCGGGTTGATGATGGTGCCGAAATCATTGACGCCGGTGTAGCGCACGACCTGCACCACCCCGGTATCGGGATCGATCTCGACTTCCGCGACATGACAGCCGTTCGGATAGGTCGAGGGGACTTCCTTGCTGCTGTGCTCGACGCTGAGCGAGGCCGGCAATCCCTCCGGCATCCTGGCTTCGCGCAGCCGGCGCGACAACTCCATGATGCCGATGCCGCGATCGGTGCCGGCGATGGTGAAACGGCCGTCGGCAAACTCGATGTCCGCCTCGGCGGCTTCCAGCAGATGGGCCGCCGCCAGCCTGCCCTTGGCGATCACCAGCGCGGATGCTTCGACAATCGCCATGCCGCTGGCGGTGACCGAGCGCGATCCGCCGGTGCCGCCGCCGCTGTGCACGATGTCGCTGTCGTTCTGCTCCAGTCTGATTTTCTCGAACGGGACTCCAAGCTCTGCCGACAGGATCTGGGCGAACGGCGTCGCGTGACCCTGGCCATAATCCAGCGTGCCCGTCACCAGCGTCACCGTGCCATCCGGCTGGAACACGATGTTGCCGAGCTCGGCCCGTGGCGGCGCGGTGGATTCGAGATAGGACCCCACCGCGATGCCGCGCAGCCGGCCGCGCTTGCGGCTCTGCCTTTTTCGTTTGGCGAAGCCGGCATGGTCGGACAATTCCAGCGCCTTGCCGAGCACGCCGGCAAAGTCGCCGCTGTCATAGGTGACCCCGGAGGCGGCCCTGAACGGCATCTGCGACGATTTGACGAAGTTGCGCCGGCGCAGCGCCAGCCGGTCGATCCCCAATTCGCGCGCGGCGCGATCGATCAGGCGCTCCATGAAATAATTGGCTTCGGGGCGTCCGGCGCCGCGATAGGCGCCCATCAGCGTGGTGTTGGTGAGCACGCATTTGATGTCCACCGCCAGCAGCGGCGTGGCGTAAACGCTGGCGATGTTCTTGGCAATGTTGGCCGACAGCGGGTTCGGCGACACGTTGGAAATATAGGCGCCGAGATTGCCGTAGCCGCCGATACGGAGCGCGAGAAATTTGCCGTTGCGGTCCAGCGCCAGTTCGGCGTGGATCTGCTGCGCGCGACCCTGGCTGTCCGACAGAAAGCTGCCGGAACGCTCGTCGGTCCATTTTACCGGGCGGCCGAGCGATCTGGCCGCATGCAGGATGCAGACATATTCGGGGTAGTGGATGTTCTTCATGCCGAACGACCCGCCGACATTGCCGGTGAGCAGCCGAACCCGGTCGCGGGGCACCTTCAGGAGTTGCGCCAGCGCCGCGCCGTTGCCGGCCACCCCCTGGGTCGGCGCCCGGATGGTATAGCGACTGGCCTGATCGTCCCACGAGGCGAGCGCGGCGCGCGGCTCCATCGCGACCACGGCGACGCGGGTATTTTCGATGTCGAGCCGGGTGACATGGTCGGCGGCCGCGAACGCGGCATCCACCGCGGCACTGTCGCCGTAATGGAAGTCGAGCGCGACGTTGCCGGGAATATGCGCATACAGCAGCGGAGCGCCGGGCCTGGCGGCGGCGGCCGCCCCGGTGACGGCCGGCAACGGCTCGATGTCGAGCACGACCGCCTCCGCCGCGTCGCGCGCCTGTGCCACGGAATCGGCCACCACGAACGCCACGGGATCGCCGACAAAGCGCACCTTGTCGGTCGCCAGCGCCGGACGACTGGTCTGCAGCAGCGGCGAGCCATCGCGGTTCTTCAGCGGCATGCCGCAGGTAAAGGGCGCGTAGGCGTCGGCGAGATCCGCGCCGGTCCAGACTCCGCGGACCCCCGGCATGGCGCGGGCGGCCGAGCTGTCGATAGCGCGGATGATGCCGTGGGCGTGGCTGCTGCGAACCATCCAGGCGTAAAGCTGTCCGGGCAGATTGAAGTCGTCGGTGTAGCTGCCCTTGCCGCGCAACAGCACGTCGTCTTCCTTGCGACGGACCGGCTGCCCGACCCGCGTGTCTTGCGCGGCCGCCGCCGGGTATTGCGGGGAGGTGTGATCCTGCATCGAGACTCTCAACGGCGCCGGATTTGCCAGCCTTCCGGGCCAGTCTCCTGATAACGCAGCGCCGCTGCAACGACAACGCCTGAATGGGCATGCGAGCCGCCCGCGCGTGGCGGGAGAACGCCACTTCCGGCGCGTCGCCGCTACACCGGCTGTTGCCGCCCGGCCTGCAAGGCTTGCCAGATCTTCACGGGGGTGAGCGGCATATCGAGGTGGTTGATGTTGAATTCCCGCAGCGCGTGCACGACGGCATTGACCACCGCCGGCGGCGATCCGGTCGCGCCGGCCTCCCCGCAACCCTTGGCCCCCAGCGGGTTGGTCCGGGTCGGCGCATCCTCGTAAAGCGTGACGTTGATCGGAGGCAGGTTGTCGGCGCGCGGCAGGCAATAATCCATGAACGAGGCGGTCTTGAGCTGGCCGCCGGCGTCGTAGCAGGTGTCTTCGAACAACGCCTGGCCGATTCCCTGAACCACGCCGCCGATCACCTGGCCGCGCACGATCAGTGGATTGATGATGCGGCCGAAATCGTCCACCACCGTATAGTTGGCGATGCGCGCCACGCCGGTTGCGAGATCGATCTCGACCTCGCAGACGTGACAGCCGTTCGGATAATTGAAATCCTCGCGCTCGTAACGCGCGGTTTCGTCGAGCTGCAAATTCTCCCCGGGCGGCAATCGCGCGACATCGAACGACGCCCTGACCACATCAAGGAATGAAACCTTTCGGTCCGTGCCGGCGACCCGATATTCTCCGGGCCTGTAGTCGACATCGCGGGCATCGGCCTCGAGCAGATGCGCGGCGATCCGCTTGCCCTTTTCGACGATCATGCGCGACGCCAGCAGCACCGCGGTGCCGCCGATCTGCAGGGAACGCGAGCCGCCATGTCCGCCGCCCTCCGGGGTCGCATCGGTGTCGGCCTGGCGAAAGGCAATCCGGTCCGGCGCCATGCCGAACTCGGCTGCGGCGATCTGCGCGAAAGTGGTTTCGTGGCCCTGCCCGTTGGACTGGGTTCCCACCGACAGCACCGCGCTGCCATCCGGCGCGAAGGCGATCCTGGCCGCATCCGACGGCGGACCAAGCGTGGCCTCGAGGTAGTAGGCCACCCCGATGCCGCGGCGGGCGTTGCGTTTGGCGGCCTGCCTGGCGCGCTTTGCAAATCCGCCGACATCGGCAAGCTCGGTCGCGCGCCGCAGCACCGTGTCGAAATCGCCGACGTCGATGTCGCGGCCGAGCGCGGTTTGGTACGGCAGCTGATGGCGCTTGATCAGGTTCTTCTGGCGCAATTTGATCGGCGAAATCCCGGTCACCCGCGCGGCGACATCGATGGTGCGTTCCAGCAGATAGATCGCTTCGGGCCGGCCGGCGCCGCGATAGGCGTCGACCGGGACGGTGTTGGTGAAGGCCGCCCGCACCTCCATGGAAATCGCGGGAATCGCATAGGCCCCGCCGAGCACCGCGGCGGTCGGCAAGGTCGGAATCAGCGCGCCATTGGTCGAGAGATAGGCGCCGAGATTGGCGACGGTGTCGACGGCCAGCGCGACGAAGCGCCCGCTTCCGTCAAGGCCGAGACGGACGGTGGAGACGAGATCGCGGGCATGGGCGTCGGAAACGAAGGATTCACTGCGGTCGTTGATCCACTTGATGTTGCGGTGAAGCCGGTCGCAGGCAAACAACACCATCGCGTGTTCGGGCTGCAGCTGGTTCTTGCAGCCGAAACCGCCGCCGACATCGTCCGCCCTGCAGCGCAGCTTTTCCTTGGGCCAGCCGAACAGCTCGCAAAGCAATCCCTGGAAGCCGAACGGATTCTGGATGGAGCCTGAAAGCGTCAGCTGGCCGGTCTTGCCGTCGCGCCGGACCACGGCGCCGCGGGTTTCCATCGAGTTCGGCACCAGGCGGTTGTTGACGAGATCGAGCGTCACGACATGTGCGGCGGCGGCAAGTGCCTGCCGGGTTTTCTCCGCGTTTCCGACCCGCCAGATAAAACCGAGATTGTCGGCCCAGATGCCGGGGGCGCCAGGCTCCAGCGCCTGCCGCGCCTCGACGACACACCCGAGCGGGGTGTAATCGACCCGCAGCAGCTCGAGCGCGTCCTGCGCCTGTCGCGCGGTCTCCGCCACGACCATGGCGACGCACTCGCCGACATGGCGGACCCGCCCGACCGCCAGTCCCGGTCGCGGCGTCGATGCGATCGCCGAGCCGTCGGCCTGCTTGATCGACGGCCGCAACGGCAGTCCCGAAAAGCCGGCATTCTGCCAGTCCGCGCCGCTAAAGACCGCGACGACCCCCGGGGCGGCACGGGCGGCGGCCGTATCGATCAGGCCGATCTCGGCATGGGCGTGCACCGAGCGCAGAAAGGCCGCGTGAAGAAGGTTCGGTTCATCGGCATCGTCGACGTAGCGGCCGGTCCCGGTAATGAACCGCCGATCCTCCAGCCGCGGCATCGGCTGGCCGATTCCGAACCTGGCCAATCCGTTGTCCGGATCTTCGCTGTTCGCCGGCAATGCCGCATGCCTGGTTGCCATTCGATTTCCCGCAGCTCGAGACGCCGTCCGCGATCCAGCCGATCGATTGCAAGAAACCGATCTCCTGATCAATCCTTTGTCATTCCGGGATGCGGTTCAGCCGGCGGTGGCCGACTTGCAGGCCCGGAATCCATACTCCCGGCCGGGGTTATGGATTTCCGGACTTGCGCCAGAGCGCGCCCCGGAAAACGATACGAACTTCGGAAACGATATACTAGCCATCCACCGGCATGGCAGCCTTCAGACCGCCGACATCGGCGAGAAAGCCGGCGACCTCGATCGGGGTATTCGCCACCCGGACGCCCGCCTGCTCCAGCGCCGCGCGCTTGGCGGCGTATCCGCCGCGGCCGCCGGTCACGATCGCGCCGGCGTGTCCCATCTTCTTGTCGGGCGGCGAGGAGCGGCCGGCGATAAAGGACACCACGGGCTTGTTCATGCCGCGGGCAACTTCGGCGGCTTCCTCTTCCATCGACCCGCCGATCTCGCCGACCAGCACCACCGCCCTGGTGCGCTCGTCGCGATCCAGCGCCTCGAGCGCGTCGCGGGTGGTGGTGCCGATGATCGGATCGCCGCCGATGCCGATGAAGGCGGACTGCCCAAGACCCGCGCGGGTCAGGTTCAGGCACATCAATGTTCCCAGGCTGCCGCTGCGCGAAATCACGCCGACCCGCCCGGGCATGAAGATATTGGGATTGTGGCCCGGCATGATGCCGACGAAACCTTCGCCCGGCGTGACGATGCCGGCGGTATTGGGACCGACGATGCGGCTTCTGGAGCCGCGGGCGCGCGCGAAGATCTCCAGCACGTCATGCCCCGGAATGTGTTCGGTCAGCACCACGATGGTGCCGATCCCGGCATCGATCGCGTCGATGATGGCATCCTTGGCCATGGCCGGAGGGATGAAGATCACCGAAATGTCGCAAGGCGTCTGCCGCGTGGCTTCCACCGCGGAGCCGAACAGGGGAACACCGATATGGCTGTCGCCGGCCCGCTTGGGATTGACGCCGGCCACGACATCGGTGCCGCATTCCATCATCTTGGCGGCCCAGAACGAGCCCTGCTTGCCGGTAATGCCCTGGACCAGAACTTTCTGGCCGCGCCGATAGATCATTGTGCCGCCTCGACCGCCGCTTTCACGGCGTCTTCCATGAGATCAAAGGGTTCGATGCCAAGCCGGTCGCGCACCAGCCTGACGGCTTCGTCCTCGCCGGTGCCGTGGATGGAAAAGAACGCCGGGATTTTCGGTTTCAGCTTCTCCCAGGCGCGCACCACGCCGTCGGCCATCACGTCGGTTCGGGCGAACGCGCCGCAGAAGTTGACCACCAGGCTCTTGACGCCCGGATTCGACAGCACGAGGTCGAGCGCCAGTTCGGCCTTGGTGTAGGCCTCGCCGCCGATTTCGAGGAAGTTCGCCGGCCGACCGCCGAAATGATCGATCACGTCCATCGTCGTCATGGTCAGGCCGGCGCCGTTGGCCAGCACGCCGACATTGCCGTCGAGCTGGATGAAGCGAAGTCCGTGGGCTGCGCCGCGCTCCTCCAGCACCGTCATCTTCGGCGGCGAGGCGAAGCTGGCGAGCTCGGGCTGCCGCGCCGTCGAGGCGTCGTCCAGAACGAACTTGCAGTCCAGCGCGACCACCGCGCCGCCGCGCAGGATCGCGAGCGGATTGACCTCGACCAGTTCGGCGTCGGTGTTGTCGAATGCCCGGTAGAGCCTGACCAGCACGTCGCCGACGGCGTCCGCCGCCGTGCCCAGCTGCAGGCCATCGAGCAGCGCCGCGGCATCCGCCGCGGCAAAACCGCGCCCGATATCGACGATGTGCCGGCGGATGGCATCGGGCTTCTGCGCGGCGACTTCCTCGATGTCCATTCCGCCTTCGGTCGAGAACAATACCAGCGGGCTGCGGCTGGCGACGTCGACCAGGACCGCGGCATACAGTTCGCGTTCGATCGGGCAGCGTTGCTCGATCAATACCCGCTCGACACGGCTGCCGCCGATCGTCATGCCGAGGATGGCGCGCGCGGCGGCCGCACCGTCCTCGGCACTGTCCGCCATCCGGATGCCGCCGGATTTGCCGCGCTTGCCGGCCGGCACCTGCGCCTTGACCACGGAGGGCCCGATCCTGGCGACGGCGGCAGACGCCTGTTCCGGCGTGGTGCAGACCGTGCCGTTCGGAATCGATATCCCGGCGGGCTGCAGCACATGGTGTTTGGCGGCGTATTCCTCGAGGTTCATGGCGATGCTGTCCTAGCGTCCGTAGCGCGCCCAATGCGGGCCGAACAGTTCCTCTTCGGACGGCCTGTCCTCCGGGATCGGCACCACGAGATGGGTGATGTTGAGAAAGTGCTTGTAGTTCAGGTTTTCCGAGATGCTGTTCTTCTGCCAGGAGCCGCATCCCATGGTCAGGGTGAATTCCAGCCCGCTGTCGAAACCGCCGCCATTGCCGAAGGTATGGGCGAAATTCACCAGCACCCGCACCACCGGCAGGTCCTCGGCGAGCTGGCGCGCCCGCGCCATGTCGCTGGTGTGCAGACCCATGGAATGGCCGAGCCCCTGGAAATTCAGGATTTTGCGCACGGTTTCGGTCGCGGCCTTGAAATCGCTCGCCCGGTAGACCGTCAGCACCAGCGCCAGTTTCTCGCCCGACAAGGGAAACGCCTTGCCGATCCCGGTCTCCTCCACCAGCAGGAATTTCGCGGCCGCCGCCGCCGCGGGCAGCCCGAAGCTTTCCGCCAGCACCGGCATGTCGCGCGCGATCAGATGGCGGTTGAGCTTGCCGCCTTTCCACAATTCGCCGACCAGCCGCGTCTTCTGCGCGCCATCGACCAGGTAGCCGCCGGCCTTCTCGAGGGCCTCGATCGCCGCATCGTAGACCCGGTCGACGATGACGACGGCATTTTCCGACGAGCACGAGGTGGCGTTGTCGAATGTCTTGGAGGCGCAGATCTTCTGCGCCGCCGCTGCAAGATCGGCCGTCTCGTCGATGATCACGGGAACATTGCCGGCGCCGACGCCGATCGCCGGCGTGCCGCTGCGATAGGCGCGCCGGACATTGTCCTGCGAGCCGGTCACCACCACCAGGTCGACCGCCTCCATGATCGCCTGGGTGGTGTCCTTGGTCACCGGCGCGGGAAGAATCTGCACCAGATCGCGGGGCAGGCCGATCCGGTCGAGCGCGTCGCGCATATACTGCACCGCCAGCGCGGTGGTCCGGTAGCCCAGCGGCGACGGCGCGATGATCACCGCATTGCGGCCCTTGATCGCCATCATCGCCTTGTTGACCGGGGTGGCACCCGGATTTGTCGACGGCGTGATGGCTCCGACCACGCCGATCGGCTTGGCGAACTTGACGATGCCACGCTTGTCGTCGCGCTCGATTTCGCCGACCGATTTGGCGCGCAGCAGATCGCGCAGCGTGCCGAAGGTCTTGCGCTGCTTCTTGATGATCTTGTCGGGCACGTTGCCGAGGCCGGTGTCCTCGACCGCGAGCTCGGCGAGTTCGCGGGCATGCTCCGGCTTGTAGAGCGACCACGCCACCGCGCGCACCGCCTCGTCGACCCGCGCCTGGCCGGCCTCGGCAAACTCCGACTGCGCGATCCGCGCGCGCCGCACCAGATCGGCGGCGATCTGCTCCGCGTCGGACAATCGATCCGGCATTTCAACAACGGCGCTCATGACTTTCTCCTTCTCAAGATTGTTGCATCCTGGCCCGGCTGGCGGTCCATCAGGTGGTGCGCAGGACCGGGGCAAAATCGTCGCGCACATCGACGAAGCGCTCGCCGGGCCTGCAGCGCAGCGCCAGCAGGGCGCCGACCAGGAGCACCGCAAGCGAGCCGATGAAGGGCACGTCCCATCGTCCGGTCAGATCGATCGCATAGCCGAAGACCACCGGCGATATGATGCCGGCCACGCCGAAACCGAAGTTCATGAAGCCGCTCGCACTGCCTGAATATTCCGGCGTGATGTCCATCGGGATCGCCCAGATCGGCGCCACGATCAGTTCGGCGAAAAAGAACGCCATGCTGAGGCAGATCGCCACCGTCAGCAGATCATGGATGAAGACGATCGGCAACATGAAGCAGAAGGATCCGAGAAAGCCGATCACGATCACCGAGATCCTGGCCTTGCCGACATCGCCGGTCTTCCTCAGGATACGGTCGCTGAGGATTCCCCCGGTGGTATCGCCGACCACGCCGGCGAAGAACACCCCGGCGGCAAACAGCGCCGATCGCTTCAGGTCGAGCTTGAACTCGTGCAGGAAGAATGACGGCAGCCAGTTGAGGTAGAGCCACAGGATCCAGCCGTAACAGAAGTCCGTCAATGTCACCGGCATGATGCGCTTCAACAGCGGACCCCAGGGCACCTGCTTGCGCGTGGCCGCGACCGCCGACGGCGGCAGATCCTGCAGATCCTCGGGCGTGATGTCGGGATGCAGGCGCGGATCGTCGCGGAAGTAGATCCACCACAACACGGCCCAGGCCAGACTGAGAACGCCCAATACATAGAACGAGGCCCGCCAGGAGAACGCGACAATGATCGCGGCGATCAAGGGCGGCGTGGCCGCGTTTCCGAGCCGCGCGAAGGCGTGGGTGATGCCTTGCGCATAGGCGCGCTGGTCCGGCCGCATCCAGTTCGACAGCGCGCGGGTGGCGGTCGGAAAAGCCGGCCCTTCGCCGATGCCCAGCGCAAGCCTTGCCATGAACAGCGTCGCCAGTCCGCCGACCATGCCGGTCCACGCCGTCGATGCCGCCACCAGCACCGCGCAAAGGAACAGCGTCAGGCGCGGTCCCATGCGGTCGCCCAGCCATCCGCCGGCGATCTGGAAAAAGGCATAGGGATAGGCGAAGGCCGAAAATGCGATGCCGAGCTGCGTGGCGGTAAGGCCGAGATCCTTCTGCATCACCGGCGCCGCGGTCGAAATATTGACTCGGTCGACGTATAAAATAAGGTACATCAGACAGATCGTGAACAGGACGAGGCGACTGGCCTGGTTCCTCATGACCCTCATGTTTCCCTCCCGGTATTTTTTGTTCGACTTCCTTTGCCGGCCCGAATCCGATGATCTGGTTCGACTGGCATGGCTATCGTTTGGCCAATGCTACAAGGTGCCCCGGCCGCGACAAAATCGATAGTCTGCATCGCCACCATTCACGGAATTCATCATTGAGCCCGGATCTCGACATCGCGTTGCTCAGGACCTTCGTCGCGATCGTCGACACCGGAGGACTGACATCCGCCGGCCGAAAGGTCGGACGCACCCAGCCGGCGATCACCCACCAGATCCGGCGGCTCGAGGACGCCATCGGCCGCACGCTGTTCGACGACAATCGCCGCAAGCTCAGCCTGACGCATGACGGGGAAGTGCTGCTCGAATTCGCCCGCGCGATGCTGCGGTTGAACGACGAGGCGCGCAGCCGCTTCGCCGCCCCCGACATCGCCGGCCATGTCACGCTGGGGACGCCGGATCTCTACGCGCCGTATATCCTGCCCGAGGTGCTGGAGAGCTTCTCCCGCTCCCACCCCAGCGTGGAGATCCAGTTGCGCTGCACCCGCAGCATCCATCTTCATGCGGCGCTGGAACGCGGCGAGATCGACATCGCGCTGATGACCAACCAGCCGGAATTCCGCCGCGGCGAACTGGTCCGCCGCGAACCGCTGGTGTGGGTCGCCGGCATCGGGGGCGGCCCGGAATTGCGCAAGCCGCTGCCGCTGGCGGTCCTGCCCCAGGGCAGCGTCTACCGGCATCATGCCCTCGAGGCGCTGGGCAGCGCCGGCCTGCAATGGTCGATCCGCTCGGTGTGCGACAGTATCGCCGGGCTGCAGGCCGCGGTGTTCGCCGGGCTTGCCGTTTCGGTGTTTCCGCGCTGCGCCATCGGGCCGAACATCCGGCGGCTCGGCGCGGACGACGGTCTGCCGCCGCTGCCGCCCGTCGAGCTGGTGATGCACCGCAAGAGCCAGGGCATTTCGGACGCCGCAGAGCAGCTTGCCCGCTACATCGCCCGTGAACTCGGCGACCCGCTTCACGCCGCGGCAACGGCGCCCTGAGGCGCCGTTGGATCCTATGGGACGCAATCGTTTGTCATTCCGGGCCCGCTGGTGCCGCGCATCGCGCGTGACCGGCGCCCCGGAATGACGATTGTCGAGGGCTCAGGCGGTCTTTTGCGGCCGCATGTCTTCGCGATTGATGCCGGCGACGACGACCGGCTTTTTCATGGCGTCGCGACGGAACGGCTCGCCGAGCTCCTGGTTCAGGATGACTTCGATGAAGGTGGTGATGCCCTTGCTCTGCTGCTCGCAGGAATGCCGCAGCGCCTCGGTCAGTTCGGCCTGGGTCCTGACGGTGACGCCCTTGAGGCCGCAGCCCTCGGCGACCTTGGCATAGCTCAGGTTGAGGTCGAGTTCGGTGCCGACGAAATTATTGTCGTACCAGAGAATCGAGTTCCGCTTCTCGGCACCCCATTGGTAATTGCGGAACACCACCATGGTGATGCCAGGCCATTCCTTGCGCCCGATCGAGCTCATCTCGTTCATCGAAATCCCGAACGCGCCGTCGCCGGAAAACCCGACGCAGGGCGTGTCCGGGTTGCCGATCTTGGCGCCGATGATCGACGGAAAACCGTAACCGCAGGGACCGAACAGGCCCGGCGCGAGATATTTGCGGCCCTTCTCGAACACCGGATAGGCATTTCCGATCGCGCAATTGTTGCCGATGTCGCTGGAGATGATGGCGTCGCGCGGCAGGCCGGCCTGAATCGCCCGCCACGCCTGGCGCGGCGACATCAGCTCCTTGTCGCGCTTGCGCGCATCCTCGTTCCACGTCGTTCCCGGATCATCGTCTTCGTGGTCCATGCTGGAGAGCGCCTGCAGCCATTTGGATTTGGTCGAGTGGATCTGGGCCTTGCGATCTTCGCGGCCGGCGTCGCCGGCAGCCGGTGCCAGGCGGGCCAGGATCGCCTCGGCGACCAGTCTGGCGTCGCCGCAGATGCCGACGGTGACCGGCTTGGTGAGGCCGATGCGGTCGGCGTTGATGTCGACCTGGATGATCTTCGCCGTCTTCGGCCAGTAGTCGATGCCGTAGCCCGGCAGCGTCGAGAAGGGATTGAGCCGGGTTCCCAGCGCCAGGACGACGTCGGCTTTCGCGACCAGTTCCATCGCCGCCTTCGAGCCGTTGTAGCCCAGCGGACCGACGGCCAGCCGGTGACTTCCCGGAAAACTGTCATTGTGCTGATAGTTGTTGCAGACCGGCGCATCGAGCCTTTCGGCCAGGGCCGCACAGGCCGGGATGGCGTTTCCGAGCACGACGCCGGCGCCTGACAGGATCACCGGGAATTTCGCTTCCGACAGCAATCTCGCCGCCTCGGTGACGGCGGCATCGCCGCCGGCCGGGCGTTCAAATTCGACGATGGCCGGCAGGCTGATGTCGATGACCTGGGTCCAGAAGTCGCGCGGAATATTGATCTGCGCCGGCCCGGAAAGCCGCTTGGCTTTCTGGATGACGCGATTGAGCACTTCGGCGACCCGCGAGGCGTCGCGCACTTCTTCCTGATAGCAGACCATGTCGCGGAACAGCGCCATCTGCTCCACTTCCTGGAAGCCGCCCTGGCCGATGGTCTTGTTCGCGGCCTGCGGCGTCACCAGCAGCATCGGGGTGTGATTCCAGTAGGCGGTTTTGACCGGCGTGACGAAGCCGGTAATGCCGGGACCGTTCTGGGCGATGGCCATCGCCATCTTGCCGGTCGAGCGCGTGTAGCCGTCGCAGATCAGGCCGCCATTGCTCTCATGGGCGACGTCCCAGAACGTGATGCCGGCCTTGGGAAACAGATCGGAGATCGGCATGAAGGCCGAGCCGATGATGCCGAACGCATGCTCGATGCCGTGCATCTGCAGGACCTTAACGAAGGCTTCCTCGGTGGTCATTTTCATGGCGCGCGCGCTCCTCGGAATGGCGTTGCAGGGGGTGACCCTTCTGGCCGAGATCCATGGCACGGCGGCCCGCGTCTCGCAACAAATATCTCATTTTTTCACTTTTTTCGTTTCATATTCCGGAATATTTGCTAGTCAGCATGCATGAATGATCTTCTCGGCGCATTGAAGCCGCTCGGCCTGATCGAGGCGATTGCCGCGCTGCCCCATCCGGCGACGCTCGCGGAACTGGCGGCAAGCGCCGGCGTGCCGAAACCGACCATGCATCGCTGGCTGGCGGCGCTGGAACAGGCCGCATTGATCCAGCGCACACTCGACGGCCGCAGATTCGAGCTCGCGCCGCGCGCCTCGCGGCTGGCGTTTTCGATCCTCGGCAACAGGCCGGGTGGAACGGTCCGGCACGAGATCCTGCAGCGCCTGGTCCAGGAGGTCGGCGAAGCCTGCAATCTGACGGTGCTCGACGGAACCCAGGTCAGCTATCTCGACCGCGTCGAAGCCGAATGGCTGCTGCGGATCTCGTTCCAGCAGGGATCCAAGGTCCCGGCCTATTGCTCCGCCAGCGGCAAGCTGTTTCTTGCCCTGATGCGGCCGGCCAAGCGCGACCTGCTGCTCCGGCAAATGCCGCTCGAACGGCTGACCGACAACACCATCACCGGCAAAGCCGAACTGCTCAAGGAGCTCGGCGAAATCCGCCGCAACGGATACGCCCTCGACCGCGAAGAATTCCTTTCCGGCCTGGTATGTCTCGCCGTTCCGGTGTTTCAGCAAAAGGCGCGCGCGCGCAGCTGCGTCGCCGCCCTCGCCATCCAGGCGCCGGTGACGCGAATGTCGCTCGCGGATCTGCTGACCAGGCTCCCTGCCCTGCAACGCGCCGCCGCCGCGCTTGCCGAAACCCTCACCGAGTAATCAGCAATCCCATGACAGCTGCAAAGACATTTCCCAAGCTGGATGCGCTGGAAGCCGCGGCCCGCGGCAAGGGGCGCCTCGCCGTCGCGGTCGCCTATCCGTGTTCGGCCAATTCGCTGGCGGCGGCCGTCGCGGCCTGCGAGGAGGGCCTGATCGATCCCGTGCTGGTGGGACCGCGGCAGCGGATCGAGGCCTGCGCCAGCGCGCTGCAGGTAAGCCTTGCGGGATTTCGCTTCGTCGAGGTGGAGGACGATCCGATCGCCGCGTCGCGGATCGCGGTGGCACTGGTCGGCGCCGGCGAAGTCAGCGCGCTGATGAAGGGATCGCAACACACCGACGAACTGCTCGGCGCGGTGCTGTCCCGCGACGCCAAGCTGCGGACCTCGCGGCGGATGAGCCACGTGTTCTGGTTTGACCTGCCGGCCTACCACAAGCCGCTGATGGTGACGGACGCGGTGGTCAATATCGCCCCCGGCCTGGGCGACAAGGTCGACATCCTGGCAAATGCGATCGGCTTTGCGCACGCCATCGGCCTTTCGTCGCCCAAGATCGCGCTGTTGTCGGCGATCGAGACGGTCAACGCCGACCATGCCTCCAGCATGGACGCGGCGGCACTTTCCAAGATGGCCGACCGCGGCCAGATCAGCGGCGCGGTGATCGACGGCCCGCTGGCATTCGACAATGCGATCTCGGCGGCGTCGGCGGCCACCAAGGGAATTTCCTCGCTGGTTGCCGGAGAGCCGGACATCCTGATGGTGCCCAGCCTCGATGTCGGAAACGTGCTCTACAAATCCTTCACCTATATCGGCGGCGGCGAATGCGCCGGCGTCATCCTGGGCGCGCGCGTGCCGATCATCCTGACCAGCCGCTCGGACTCGCGGCGATCGCGGATCGCCTCCTGCGCATTGGCGCAGCTCAGTCTGCCCTGACGGCTCGTCGCCACGGGACAGCCCGATCGCAATCGGGATGTCGCGCTTTGTCGATCGTGTCACGGACGCGGTGCAGCGTCCTTGACGGTGCACCGCTGAGCCGGGATCCGCCGAGCCAAATGGACCCCGGACGCAGCTTCGCTCGGACGCTCAGGCGACCGTCGGAGCCGCAACCAGGAAGCCCTGCGATCGCCGCTTCGCCAGCAGGCTGATCCACCAGGCGGACAGCGCGCTCACCAGGCCTGCAAAGGCGCAGTACGAGGCAATCGCCCAGCCGCCGTTCGGTCCGTAGGCCTGCAGCAGCGCGGTGGCGATGATCGGCGTCAGCCCGCTGGCGAAAATGCCGGAGAATTGGTAGACGAAGGAAATTCCGGTGTAGCGAACCTGCGGCCGGAACAGATCGCAGAACAGCGCGGCTTCCGGACCATAGATCGACGCATAGAACACCGCGAAGGGAATGATCAGCGCGGCCCACACCAGGATCGCCCGGTCCGGATAGTTCATCCAGATCCAGAACGCCGGCAGCGCCGAGAAGCCGGTGATCAGCGAACCCCAGAAATAGACGTGGGTGCGGCCCAAGCGGTCCGAGAGCCGGCCGAAAAACGGAATGAACGCGCACATGATCAGTGCCGCGGCGGTGACGCCGAGCAGCGCTTCGGTCCGCGGCACCTTGAGTTGCTGGGTCAGGTAGGAAATCGAATAGACCCCGAAGATGTTGAAGAACACCCCGTCGATGTAGCGGGCGCCCATCCCCGCCATGATCTCCTTGGGATATTCCGAAATCATCGACGCGAACGGCACTTTGACTTCGGCCCGCTCTTCCTTGAGCTTGGCGAATTCCGGCGTTTCCATGATGTTCAAGCGGATATAGAGCCCGATCAGCACCAGCACGAAGCTCAGCACGAAGGCCAGCCGCCAGCCCCAGGCGAGGAACTGCTCGTTGGTCAGCGCATAGGACAGCAGCGCCACCACGCCCGACGCCAGGCACAGGCCGATCGAAAGCCCGATCTGCGGAAGGCTGGCATAAAGGCCGCGCTTTTCCGGCGGGGCGTATTCGTAGGTCATCAGCACCGCGCCGCCCCATTCGCCGCCGAGGCCGATACCCTGCAGCACACGAAGGCCGAGAAGCGAGATCGGCGCCCAGACGCCGATCTGGGCATAGGTCGGAACGACGCCGATCAGGAAGGTGGCGACGCCCATGATCATCAGCGTCAGGATCAGCATGCTCTTGCGGCCGATGCGGTCGCCGAAATGACCGAAGATCACCCCGCCGAGCGGTCGGGTGACGAACCCGACGGCGAACGTCGTGTAGGCAAGCAGCGTCGAGATCACCGGATCGCCGGCCGGAAAATACAGATGGTTGAAGACGATGCCCGCCACCACGCCGTAGAGAAAGAAATCATACCATTCGACGGTGGCGCCGATCAGCGACGCGAACACGACACGCTTGAGCAAGGTTCCTTGGTCCATTTGTCTCTCCCATTTTCATTTTGCCTGATTTTTGTTTTTTTAGTTTTTATCTTGCCGGTTCACGCGGCGGCCGATTCACCCCTTGCCGCAGCCAGGATCATGTCGGATGCCTTTTCCGCGATCATCACCGCCGGCGCGTGGGTATTGCCCGACACCAGCGTCGGCATGATCGAACAGTCGACCACCCGAAGTCCCGCTATCCCGCGGACACGCAGGCCCGCATCCGTCACCGCCATGCGGTCGGACCCCATCTTGCAGGTCCCGGTCGGGTGAAAAATCGTCGCGCCGTTTTCGCGGGCGAATTCGAGAATCTCGTCGTCCGAGCGCACCGAAGCGCCGGGCTTGTATTCGCTCTCGAGATACGGCTTGAGCGCGTCGGTGGCGGCGAGCTTGCGGGCATATTTGATGGCTTCGACGGCGCAGATGCGGTCTTTTTCCGTCGAGAGGTAATTCGGCCGCATCGCGGGCGGCTGCAGCGGGTCTGCCGACCTTATCTCGACGTTGCCGCGCGATTCCGGCCGCAACTGGCAAACCGAGAAGGTGCAGCCGGACCATGGATGCGGCTTGCCGCCGGCCTGCTCCGCCGACAAGGTTGCGAAATGGAATTGAATGTCGGGCGTCCGGGAGCCGGGCAGAATGCGGGTGAAGAGCCCGCCCTGGTTGATGCCGATGCCGAGCGGCCCGGTCCCCCTGGTCAGCCATTTCAGGCCGATGCGCGCCTGTCCTGCCAGGGTGCGCAGGTCGTCATTGGTCGTGATCGGCCTGGAGACGCGATACATCAGGCGGAACTGAAGGTGGTCCTGCAGGTTCTGGCCGACCCCCGGAAGGTCGTGGACGACGCCGATGCCGTGGCGACGCAGCAGCTCGGCCGGTCCGATCCCGGAGAGCTGCAGCAGTTGCGGGCTCTGCAGCGAACCGGCGGACAGGATGACTTCGCGCGCCGCCCGCACCTCGTGCATGACGCCGTTTTTCCGGTAGCGCAGGCCGGTCGCCCTGCGGCCGTCGAGGATGAGGCCGGTGGCCTGGGCATCGGTTTCGACGCGCAGGTTGCCGCGCCCGCGCGCCGGCTTGAGATAGGCCACCGCCGAGCTGTTACGCCAGCCGTTGCGCGTGAACAGCTGGAAGTAGCCGATGCCTTCCTGGTCTCCGCGGTTGAAATCGTCGGTACGCGGCACGCCGAGTTCGCCGGCGCCGCGAATGATCGCCTCCATCAGCTCGTTTTTTTCTTCGATGTCCGACGCCCATAGCGGACCGTCGGCGCCGTGGGCTTCGCTGGCGCCGCGACTGTTGTGTTCCGACTTGATGAAATAGGGCAGGACGCTGTTCCAGTCCCATCCGGCGTTTCCAAGCTGGGCCCAGTGATCGTAGTCGTCACGCTGGCCGCGAACGAAGATCAGCCCGTTGATCGAGCTCGATCCGCCAAGCCCCCTGCCGCGCGGCCAGTAGATCCTGCGATCGTGCATGTTGGCCTCGGGATCGGTATAAAATCCCCAATTGTAGGCCTTGTGGAACATGGTTTTTCCGTACCCGATCGGGATATGGATCCAGAGGTAATTGTCCTTCGGCCCGGCCTCCAACAGCAAAACCTTGAACCGGCCGTCGGCGCTCAGCCGGTTGGCCAGCACGCAACCCGAAGAGCCCGCTCCCACGATCACGTAATCGAATTCTGCCACCCGCACGCTTCGCCCCCTTGTTGTCTCACTCAGTGAGACGTATTGTCTCAAATGATGGGTCCTAACTTGATATTTGTCAACGGCCCGTCATCGACCACCGTCTGATTGTTGGAGTTCTCTGAAATGACGACGCCGCCGACCACGATCGTATCGGAGCGGGCGCTGCTGCTGCTCGAGATCATTGCCAAGGCGGAAGAGCCCCCGACCCTCGGCGAGCTCATGGCGTCGCTCGAATTGCCCAAGGCGACCACCCATCGATTCGCAGCGTTGCTCGAGCGGCTGGGGTTCGTGCAACGCACGATGGACGGCAAACGCTACGCGATCGGCCCGCGTCTGAGCGCGCTGGCAATGGACACCATGCGCCATTCATTCCAGCTGGCGCCGCGGCGCGCGATCCTCGCCGGCCTGGTCAGGGCGATCGGCGAGACCTGCAACATCACCATGCTCGACGGCACGGAGCTGATCTATCTCGATCGTGTCGAATCCGACTGGCCGCTGCAGATTCGCCTCAAGATCGGATCCCGCGTTCCGCTGCATTGCACCGCCAGCGGCAAATTGTTTCTGAGCCTGGCGCCGGTCTCGCTGCGGCAGGCGCTGTTTGTCTCCGGTCCGCTGCACAGGCATACGCCTCACACCATCGTCGAGCCCGCCAAACTGGAGGCCGAACTCGACAAGATACGCGGCACCGGCATCGGAATCGACAATGAGGAGTTCATCGAAGGCATGACCGCCGTTGCGGTACCGGTGCTGGACTCCAAAGGCATCATATGTGCGACGGTTGCCGTGCACGGTCCCACCGTCCGCTTGCCGCTGCCGCGCGCCATCGGCCTGGCGCCGGCCTTGTTGCAGGCGGCCAGGGCGATCGAAGCCAGTTTCCGCTGACGGGCCGGCGGCAGCGTCAAACGCCGTTCCGCGCATGCTATGTTGCGCGGGGGCCCTGTTCGAGGCTTGCAGGCCTGCTCTGTCGACGGTGAACCGGCGCTTGGGTGAACCCCGCTTGAGGATTTTGCGAAGGGATTGCAGCGATGAGAGAGATTTCCGACCTGAAGCAAAGCGGGGACGGGATCGCTTCTGGCGCGGCGCCCGGTCAGGCCAGCCGGGAGGCGCCGCATGGTGGCGAGCCGCCGCCGCAATCGATCGTGGTTCCCCGCGCGGTCCCCCTCCTGTTGAGCCTCGTCGCCGGCTATGTCGATGCCTGCACCTATCTCGGCCTGTTCGGCGTCTTCGTTGCCCAGTTGACCGGAAGTCTGGTGCTTGCCGGAACGGGATATTTCAAGACCGAGCCCGGCGTGGTCGCGAAGCTTCTCGCCATTCCCTCGTTCTTTCTTGCCGGCATGGCCATCACGCTGCTGGTCCGTTCGATGCGCGGGCGGCCGCGTGCCGCCCTGGCCTGGAGTTTCGCGACTGAATGCATGTTGCTGTTCGGATTATTCGCTTCGTGCCTGGGCGGCACGCCATTCCGCGGTTTGGACGCGCCGCGCGCGATCGCCGCGCTGCTGTTCGGAATGGCGGCGATGGGCGCTCAAAGCGCGCTGGTGCGGCTGCTGATGCGCGGCGTGGCCTCCACCAACGTGATGACCACCAATACCACCCAGCTCGCGATCCACGCGGCTGACATGCTGCTCGGCTGGATCGAAAGCCGCAACCCCGGGACGCCGAATGCAGGCAATGCCCACGCGCGCCACGAGATCGCAACCCTGCTTCCGCTCTGGATCGGCTTCCTCGCCGGAACCATGCTCGGCGCCATCGCCTACATCGCCGCGGGGCTGCCCTGCATATTGGCCGCCATTCTCCCCGTCGGGGGGTTGACGCTGTGGTTCGCTCGCAGCTCCGAACCTGCGCAACGCATCGACCGCCGCTCATGAGCGGTCGCTGTTCGGCGGCGCAGCGACCTCAATCGGCCTTCGGCTTCTGGACAACAGGCTGAGCGCGTTCGTCGCCGACGGTCATTTCTGGCGAACCCTGCCCGATCGGCGGCGAGCCTTCATTTACAAGCGCGCCCTGCGATCGATTGTCCGGGTTGCGGACGTCGTTGGCCATTTCCAAACAGGTCAGCAGCTCGACATAGTTCGCGAAGCCGCCGACGGTGGTCTCGACGATACAGGAGCTCTTGTCCGCGGCAACAAACTTGCTCCATTCTTCCTGCAGCTTCTGGCGCGCATCAGCCTCATCCTTCGAGCAGCGCTCGAACGCGGTGCTCGCGACGAGCGCGCTCGATTCGCTTTCGAACCGGCACTCTTTGGCGATATCGAACGCCGGCATCGTGTCGGACACGGCAACGGGCGAAAGCGTCGCCATCACGGCGAACGGCAGGTGAAGAAACATGTCGACCTCCTTGACGGCGACTTGACAGGATCGAGCGGCTTGGGCTCGCCGCCGGCTTTTGCATGGCTGCTCGGCGCAGTCTTTGCGAAGCTGCGTTTGATCCTGCAGCATCCCGCGATCTCCGGCCATCCAACCTTGGGAAGACGCCGGTCATATCAATGTATGAGGTGCGCTCCCGGCTGCAGCCTGCGACCGCATCCTCGCGGGAACAGGGCAGCACGGCCTCCACCGGCTTGTTGCTGGAGAGCATGCGCGCCACGGCAACCGGGTCGCCGCCTCGATCGACCGATGTCGTTGACGAGGCATTTGCGGGCCACAAAGGAATTTCGTCAATCCACAGGCGGAATGTTACTTACCCAGTCGCTCCGACCGGATCGCATCGACGGGCTCCCGCGCCGCCTGGTTCTCCACCCACTCTTCCAACGCCAACGAATACTTCCGGCGCCAGTTGGGGTGTTCCGTCGAAGTCGCCGGGACATTGACCGGCTCGTCCTCGCCGAGGAGATCGTCGAGCTGGGCCATCGCCAGGATCGACCTGGTTCGCCCCAGAAAGCGGTGGACAGCGACCGAGAATTGTTCCGGCGGCACCGGATGGGATAGCTCCAGCGCACGCAGGACGGCGGACCGCTCGGCGCTGCGACGCGAGCGCTGTCGCGCAACCTCATCCTCGGACGGATAAAGTCCCAATCGCCGCTTCACCTCGATGTCGGCTTCAGCCAGCCAACTCCGCAAGGTCGGAAGGTCATGGCTGCCCGCCACGGCCACCGCCAGATCCGGATATCTGTCGGGCGGAATGAAGCCGGCTTCCCCGTCCTGCTCAAAAAATATCACGCGATAGGATAAAATGTTGGCCGCGGCCATCTTTTCTCGAAATCCGGCGGGGACCGTGCCGAGGTCTTCGCCGACGACGAGGCAGCCGCTTCGGTGGCTCTCCAGCGCAAGGATTCCGATGAAGTCGTCGATCGGATAGTTGACGTAGGCCCCTTCCGACGCGGGCACTCCTTCGGGAATGCAATAGAGCCTTTGCAATCCCATGACATGATCGATACGCAAGCCGCCGGCGTGCCGCATATTGGCGCGGACGAGATCGATGAAGGGCCGGTAGGCCTGCATCCGCAGGGTGACGGGATTGAAGGGTGGCAGGCCCCAGTTCTGGCCGACCGGATTCAGGATATCCGGTGGAGCCCCCACCGCCGTCGATCGGAGGAAGCTCTGCGGTCGCGCCCAGGTTTCGCACCCCGTGCGGTCGCTTCCCACGGCCAGATCCCGATAAAGACCGATCGCCATGCCTGCGGCGGCCGCAGCTTCGCTCGCGGCGGAAAGCTGCCGATCGGCGATCCATTGCAGCCAGCTGAAGAACTGAATTTCATTCCGGTGTTCATGCCCGAAGCGGACCACCTCGGCGGAGGCCGGTGAGCGAAATGCTTCCGGCCAGCGCTGCCATGCCTCCAGCGTCGGATCGAGTTGCGTGAAATGGTTCCGCAACGTCTGGAAAAGCGAGGAACTGCGCAGCGCATCGCCGCCATCCTGCAAAAACCCGCTGAAGTCCCGCTTCCGCTCTTCCCCGGCGCTTGTCGCGAACCGATCAAACACCAGCCGCAAGGCTTCCAGCTTCAACCGGGTGGCGCGTGTGTAGTCGACATGGGCGGAGCCGCGGCACTTTGCGAGAGCGGCTTGAAACGCGGGCGATGCGACGAGGTTGCGTGCCCTGGAGACTTCAAACTCCGGGATAGCCTCCACATCGATGTAGAGAATGTTCAGGAAGCACCGGCTTGCCGGCGAGTACGGGCTGGCATGCTCCGGTTTGTCGGGAAACATCTGGTGCAGCGGATTGAGGCCCAGGGCGTCGCAGCCCCAGCCGCCGGTAATCCCGGCCAGTCGAGCGAGGTCGCTGAAATCGCCGATACCCCAGTTGCGCCCGGACCGCAGCAGATAGAGCTGCAGGGAAATTCCCCAGGACCGGAGGCCTTCCCGGAAGCGCTTTGGCAGGTAGCAATGCGAAGGCGCGACGATCAACGATGCCCTGGCCTTCAGCTCCGGCAGTTCCAGATCATGATAACCGAATGGGACACCCGCCAGCTCGATCGAGTGCGCGAACCGGTTTCCGTCACGGCAAGGCTTTCGGATGGCATCCGCGACGCCATGCCGTACCTCTCCGCCTTCCAGCCTCACGATCCACGCGATCCGCTCCGGTGCGTTGAGGAGACCGACGTTCACCGTTCCATCTCGAGGGTGAACCACCAGAACCGGCGGCAGTGCCGGCTCGGCCGTCGATTCGCCGTCCTCGTTCCCAGAAAGCACGCCCATGTCCTGCAAGAGCCTGGCGACGACCCGGAGATCCGCCGAAACCGTCGATCCACGCGCGTCCCGGTAATGCAGTTCAACCCCGTGCCTTTCCGCAAGCATCCTGAGACGATCCGACATCAAGCGGCTCTCCCGCCATCGGGACCCTCGCCATCGATCGACCAGATCACGCCCCAAGGCCCCAGCGCATCGTCGCCGACCGCGCCGGTCGACCAAACTCGGCGGCCGCCTGGACGAAACCCGATTGGCCGCTCGCCGGTCAAATTCGCCACGAGGCGCAGGCAACTGCCGTCGCCCATTGTCCATCGCACCGAAATCGCGCCGTCTGCCGGGATCTCGTAGCTGCCGGATCCGCCACTGATGTTTTTGAGGCGAGGAATGATTTCCCGGCGGCGAATTGCCAGGAGCTGCCGGTACAGAGCGGCCCATTCGGCGTGCGGCCCTGCCATCGCCTCCGCCCAATTCAGCTTTGCCGATCGATAGGTCGCCTCCGACGTGGGATCGGGGATCATCTCCCGTTGATGCGGGTCCCGGAATTCCGGGAATTTCGCGAATTCGGCCCTGCGTCCCCGGCGCACCGCGCCGGCCAGCTCGGGTCCGAAATGCGCAAAGAAGGGAAACGGCTGCCGGGCGCCGAACTCCTCCCCCATGAACAGCATCGGAATCTGGGGAAGCAGAAGATAAATCGATATGATCGCCCGCAACGCCTCCGCAGGCGCCAGCGATGTTATTCTGTCGCCAAAGGCGCGGTTACCGACCTGATCGTGATTTTGAATAAACGACACAAACGCGGTCGGCGGCAGATGACGGCTGGGCTTTCCCCGCGCGCTGCCGCGATAGCTCATCAATTCGCCCTGGAATGCGAATCCTTCGGCAAGCGCGCGGCCAAGCCTCTCAGCATGACCGGCATAATCGACGTAATACCCCGATGCCTCCCGGGTCGCTGCCGCATGCAGCGCATGATGGACGTCGTCGTTCCATTGCGCCGTAAACTTCAACGGCTTGCTTCCGTCTCGTTCCAGGAGCGCAGCTTCGTTCTCTTCATTCTCGAGCAGCAGATACACCTGTCGCGGGATCGCCGCACGCTGAACGCGCGATGCCAGTTCCTCCAGAATGTGGGTCTCGCTGTCGTCCTTGATGGCGTGGACGGCGTCAAGCCGCAAGCCATCGAGGTGAAATTCCGAGATCCAGTATATCGCGTTCTGGATGACGAACTCTCGCACCAGTTCGGAACCCTCGGCATCGAAGTTTACCGCCGCTCCCCAGGGGGTCTTGTGACGTTCCGTAAAAATCGGGGCGTAGGCGGAGAGGTAGTTTCCGTCGGGTCCGAAGTGATTGTAGACGACATCCAGAAAGACCATGAGGTTTCTGGCATGCGCCGCATCGATCAGCGCTTTCAGGTCTTCCGGCCTTCCATAGCTCGAATCCGGCGCGAAAAGCAGGACGCCGTCGTAACCCCAGTTCCGGTTCCCGGGGAAATCGGCCACCGGCATTATTTCGATCGCGCTGATCCCGAGGTCGGCGAGGTAATCAAGACGATCCATGGCGCCGCGAAATGTGCCCGCTTGCGTAAACGCCCCGACGTGCAGCTCATAAATGACGCACTCTTCCCAGGGCCTGCCGCGCCAGGCGCCGTCGTTCCACCGATAGCCATGGGGATCGATGACTTCGCTCGGCCCGTGCACATCCGCGGGCTGGAACCGGGAAGCCGGATCCGGCACCTCAAGGCCGTCCTGCAGTCGAAACTTATACAAGGTTCCAGCCCTGGCGCCCGAAACCATTGCATCGTGCCAGCCGCCTTCCGTCTTGCGCATCGCAATCGGGTCGCCGTTTTCCAGGACGAGGGAGATCCTTTCCTGGCTGGGAGCCCACAGGTGAAAGTGAACGCCTCCGTTCACAATGGCGGCGCCAAACGTAGGAGGGGGCCGATATTTCAGCATTCGGTGATCCAGACTGCGCCTTGCAAGAACCCGCGAGCAAGCCCGCTGTTCCCCGCAGGGCGGCCGTGCAACTTCATCGCTGGTCTTGAGTTCGATTAGGGAAACGACCGAGGAAGTTCCGATGATTATCGAGATGAGGAGCAGGGGCCCTCTGCTTTTGGCCGGCGACAATTTGTGCCGGCTACCGCTCGAACGGGACGTTCTGCCGGATTATCTGAAGGCCCGTCGATGGTTCGATTCCAAGGCCGATGCCGCTCCCTCGGTCACGATCGAGAAATCTCTTGCGCTCGCCGATCTCGCGGATGCGGCCATTCTGATCCTCGGCGTGAAGTCCAAGACAAGGACGGCAGGAAGCTATCTGTTTCCGGTCCGGACGCTTTGGGAATGCGAGCGGCCCCGGGCCGGGCTGGTGTGCGAGCTGCGCAGCGGGCCTGCCGCGGGCTGGCTTGTCGATGGCTTCAGCGACGATCGGTTTGTGCGCGAACTGCTGGAACGAATCCGCCGCGCCGGGGAGTCGCCTGAAACAGCCGACGGCCTTGTTTTCCGGGGATCTGCCGCGCTTCCTTCGAATTCCGGTTTCGCGGAAAGCGAGATTGTTCGACCCGGTGCCGAGCAATCCAACACCTCCGTCATCGCGGACGGAGTAATCCTGAAAGCCTTTCGCAGACTCGAACCCGGAATCCATCCGGAGCTCGAGATGGGCAGATATCTGACCGAAAAGACCCGGTTCGGGAACGTGCCGAAGCTGCTGGGGAGTATCGAATATGTCTGCCCGTCCGCCGGAAGCCGGACCGCGCTCTGTGTGCTTCAAGGCCTCATTGAAAACGCGAAAGATGGCTGGCAGCATGTCACCAACCATCTCAAACGGCTGAACGACGGCGCGCCCGCCGGCCGGCAGAGCGAGCACGGGCTCGTCTTGCTGGCGCAGCAATTGGGAAAGCGAACCGCCGAGCTTCACCAGGCGCTCGGTGCCGCGACCGACAATCCGGACTTTGAATCCGAACCGGCTTCGGCGGACTGGTTATTGCAGTGGCAAGCGGACCTCCTGAATGGCATCAATTCGGTTTCGGCAACGCTGGCGAGCCGGAGAGATCTGTTTTCCGATGCGCACAGCGCCCTGGCAGACCGGCTCATGGACCGTGCAGACGAACTCGCAGCCCGCGTCGGCGCGCTTTTTCCGAAAAGCACCGAAGCGCAGCGGACCCGCCTGCATGGCGATTTCCACCTGGGGCAGATCCTGGTCAGACAGGGAGAGGTCTTTATCGTGGACTTCGAGGGCGAACCCATGCGTCCTCTCGCCGAGCGCCGAGGCAAATTTCTGCCCTTGCGCGACGTGGCGGGCATGCTGCGCTCGTTCGATTACGCAGGCGCGAGCGCGGCACGGGACGCAGAATCTGCCGGGAAGGCGCCGTCATTCCTGCAGGAAGTTACCGGCCGGCTGCAGTCGCATTTCCTGATGGCCTATGGCGAAGCGATTGCAGGATGCGTGAGCTTCCCCGCAGACCTGACCCAGGCGGATGATTTGCTCGAGCTCTGCGTCATCGAGAAGGCGCTGTACGAGGTTCATTACGAGATCGCCAACAGGCCGGCCTGGATAGATATTCCGATTGTCAGTCTGCTGGCCACCATGGACGGCAAGAGCATGGCTTCCTGGCGCCGGAAGGATAGCCCGACCGGAACAAGGCCGCGATCGCGAACAAATCCACCAGCCGCCTGCGAACATCAGCCGAAACCCGCCCGCGGCGGGAAACGCAGCTAGCTACCCTCGCCATCCACGGAAGGCGTTGGCACGACGCCCGCACCTCGGCGTACCAGGCTGCTATTGGCCCATTTGACGGCATCCGTCTTCATCGGGTCGATGTTGTCGCACTTCAGGCAAGCCATCTTCGTCCGGCCGGTTCTGTCGGTCATGACTATCAATCGCCTCTTGCATCTCGGACAGCGACTTGCGTCCATTGGTGCCTCGCATCATGCGGCCAGTTGAGCTTCAATTCATCGAACGCCAAGGAAAGAACGACAGCCTTGGCGAGCGCCTGCCGCAAATACACCACCCTCGACCCGCTTCGATTGCTGGAGCAATGAATTCCAGCCTCGACGATGAAACCAACGGCGAGACTAACCGTTTAGAAGGGTCAACACGTATCATATGATATGCTCGGCACTATTTTAGCGGGAGGCCATTTGTCGGGAGCGCTTCAAATTCTGATCCGCAAGCTCAGGGAGCATTCACGTCTCGCCGGCGAGGATCTGGCTGCAATAAACGCTTTCAGTCACACCGTTCGTGAGCTCGAACCGAACGAAGACTTGATCCGGCAAGGCGACGATCCCGACGTCTCGGCCGTGGTCATCTCCGGAATGGTGGCTCGCTATCATATCCTTCCGAACGGCCTGCGGCAGTATCTCTCGTTTCATATCGCCGGCGACATGCCGGATTCCCAGGCACTTTTCCTCGATAAGATGGATCACGCCGTATGTGCGATCGGGCCGGCGCTGATTGCATCGATCCCGCACAAGCAGCTGCTCGCCGCCTTCAACCGCCGACCTTCTGTCGGCTTTGCGATCTGGCGGGAAACCTTGGTCGACGCCGCCATTTTCCGCGAAGCCATCACCAACAACAGCGCCAGAACTTTGCCGGCCCGGATGGGCCATCTTTTTTGCGAACTGTTCTATCGTGCCCGCGCCTCCGGCTTGACCAGGGGCAACTCGTTCGCGGCGCCGATCAGCCTTGTTCAGTTGGGCGAGGCCCTGGGAATGTCGATAGCCAGCGTGAACCGTACCCTGAAACAGCTTCGCGCGTCGCGGGCGGTGGATTTTCGGCAGGGCGAAATTCAGGTCGGAAATTGGGAACGCCTGGTGGAGATAGCCCAGTTCAATCCCGGCTATCTGCATCTGAAGAAACCTGCGCTTTGACTGCGAAACGGGTTCCGAACGCGGCCGGCAAAGGCCACCGGTTCGGTCATCCTGCAAGCCACGGCAGCACCCGTCGGCGAAGGGTCTTCCGGGAACCTCGCGGAACATGGCGGAGCGTTCAATGTTTTCCTCCCTGGCGGTCGAAGGGCTGAAAGGCAGACGGAATGGACGTGCGCACCAACAGCCGGCCAAAACTGACGCCCGTCGGCCAGGAGGGGCATGTTCGCGTCCGCGGTGCGCGCGAGCACAATCTCAAGGATGTTTCACTCGAAATTCCGCGCAATGCCCTGGTCGTGTTTACCGGCGTGTCGGGTTCCGGCAAATCATCCCTGGCTTTCGGAACCCTCTATGCCGAGGCGCAGCGCCGATACCTGGAATCCGTCTCGCCCTACGCGCGCCGGCTGTTTCACCAGATGGCGGTGCCGGAGGTCGACGAGATTGAGGGTCTGCCGCCGGCGGTAGCGCTGCAGCAGCAGCGCGGGTCGCCCACCACCCGTTCCTCGGTCGGCAGCGTCACGACGCTGTCGAACCTGCTGCGCATGCTGTATTCCCGCGCCGGTGACTACCCGCCGAAGCAGCCGCTGCTCTATGCGGAATCTTTCTCCCCCAATACCCCCGAGGGCGCTTGCCCGAACTGCCACGGCATCGGCCGCGTCCACGACGTCACGGAAAAATCGCTGGTGCCCGACGACAGCCTGACCATCCGCGAGCGTGCCATTGCGGCCTGGCCGACCGCCTGGCAGGGCCAGAATCTGCGCGATATCCTGGTGACGCTTGGCTATGACGTCGATACGCCCTGGCGCCAGCTGCCGAAGAAGGATCGCAACTGGATCCTGTTCACCGACGAGCAGCCCACGGTGCCGGTCTATGCCGGCTACAGCCCTTCCGAGGTGAGGCGCGCGCTCCGACGCAAGGAGGAGCCGAGCTATCAGGGCACCTTTACGGGCGCCCGCAAATACGTGCTGCAGACCTTCGCCACCACCGAAAGCGCCATGATGAAGCGCCGCGTCGCCCGGTTCCTGCTGACCGGCGATTGCCCGGCATGCCACGGCAAGCGGCTGCGGCCGGAACCGTTGTCGGTAAAGTTTGCAGGAATGGACATTGCGGAGATCTCGCGGCTGCCGCTCAAGCGCCTCGGCGCGCTGTTGCAGCCCTGTCTCGGCGAGCACAACAGGGTCTCCGCGGCGCATCCGGAGAAGGCCATCGTCATCCGCCGCATCGTTGAGGATCTCCAGGCCCGGCTCTCCGTGTTGCTCGATCTCGGGCTGGGATACCTGACCCCGGAGCGGAGCACGCCGACATTGTCACCGGGCGAGTTGCAGCGGCTGCGGCTGGCGACGCAGGTGCGCTCCAACCTGTTCGGCGTCGTCTATGTGCTGGACGAACCCTCGGCGGGGCTGCATCCGGCCGACACCGAGGCGCTGCTTCGCGCGTTGGACCGCTTGAAGAGCGCGGGCAACTCGCTGTTCGTCGTTGAACATGAACTCGATGTGGTCCGCCACGCCGACTGGATCGTCGACGTCGGACCCGGCGCCGGGGAACAGGGCGGCGAGATCCTCTACAGCGGGCCTGCGCCGGGCCTCGCCGACGTCGAGGCGTCGCTGACCCGGCGCTATCTGTTCGATCGCGGCAACGGGCTCGCCCGACAGCCGCGCCGGCCGCGAAGCTGGCTCAAATTGCGCGGCGTCACCCGCAACAATCTCGACCGGCTCGACGTCGACATTCCACTCGGGGTCTTCACCTCCGTCACCGGCGTCTCCGGCTCCGGCAAGTCCAGCCTGATCGGCCAGTTTCTGGTCGACGCCGTCGCCGAAAGGCTTGGCCAGGCCCGGGAAAATCCTGACGACGACGGCGGACTGCTGGATGTTGCCGTCGAGACGCATGGTGGCGAGATTGCCGGCGGGCTCGCCGGCATCAAACGATTGGTCGTGGTCGACCAGAAGCCGATCGGCCGAACCCCGCGGTCGAACCTGGCCACCTATACCGGACTGTTCGACCATGTTCGCAAGCTGTTCGCCGCCACCAGACAGGCCAGGGCACGGCGCTATGATGCCGGACGTTTCTCGTTCAACGTCTCCAGCGGCCGTTGCGACACCTGCCAGGGCGAAGGCTTCGTCTGTGTCGAACTGCTGTTCCTGCCCAGCGTCTATGCGCCCTGCCCGACCTGCAAGGGTACGCGCTACAATGCCAAAACGCTTGAAATAAAGCTGCGTGACAAGTCCATTGCCGACGTGCTGGCGATGACGGTCGATGCCGCCTTCGCGTTCTTCGCCGATGACGCCCCGCTGCAGCGTTCGCTCGGCGTGATCCGCGAGGTTGGCCTTGGCTATATCCGCCTTGGCCAATCCGCGACCGAACTGTCCGGCGGCGAAGCCCAGCGCATCAAGCTCGCGACCGAGCTGCAGCGCGCACAGAACAAGGCGACGCTCTATGTGCTGGACGAGCCGACCACCGGCCTGCATCCCTCCGACGTCGAAAAGCTGATGCGCCAGCTCGACGGCCTGGTCGCCGCCGGCAACACCGTGATTGTCGTCGAGCATGACATGGAGGTGGCGGCGGCGAGCGACTGGATCATCGATATCGGACCCGGGGCCGGAGACGAAGGCGGCAAAGTGGTCGCCTCCGGGGCGCCGGACCGGGTGATGATCGTGCCCGGGAGCCGCACGGCGAGCTATCTCGCACGGGCGATGGAACGGAAGATGCCGGACAATGGTGAAGTCGCGGTCCCACGGCCCGTCGCCAGGATTCGCGGATAGTCGCAGCAAGCCGACCTGGCGCCAGCTCCCATTTCCCCTTCCTCACCGTCAGGGTGTTCTCGCCCTGGGGGTAGATCGTGTAGATCAGCTCGGCCAGCTCCTGGGCTTCCGTTCATCAACGCCTTCTAGGGGATTGAAGGAATGCTTGCAGGGATCGAAGACTCTTGGCCGGAACTTCCCTAGTCCGTTGGCATCATCATGTATGAAAAGGCTGCCACCTGCGGGCGGTTTTACTTCCCTGTCAAAACCTACGTTGAGGATATTCATGGGCGAGCAACAGCGGCAAGCTAGAGCCTCCTGCCGGTGGCAAGGGTGGCTTGCAGGAAGCTCGCCGCTAAAGAGAGCTGCCCACGGTAATTCTAGCGTATTGTTGGCTATTTGGTGCCTGTCGGGGCTGGGGGAACTGTAATCAGCTCGTGGCTCGTCTCGAATTTCGTGATGTCGCCGGTCGGGACGACATACAGCATCCGGTCTTTCAGAAGGATTGTGTGGCGGGACAGGACGATCACGACCTTCGCGCTCTTAATAGTTTCGGTCTTTAGGTATACGTCTTGGTCGAACTCCGACGTTTCCATGACAGATTCCCCGAGCCATCGACCGAACGTAGCCGTCGTCGAAGCAACGAGGATGGAGATGCCCATGATCCGCACGGCAGTCGGCCATAAGCCGCTTTGAATGTGGCCGACTACTATATAAATCAGCCAGACGGCAAACAGAAGCGCGGCTGCCCCAGTCACAATATGAAAGAAGGGATCACCGTGACGTACGGTCGCATATATTTCGAAGGCAAGCAAAAGAACTATTAGACTTATGCCAATCCATATCGACGGCCATTTCGATTTGCCCTCCATCGCTGCGGCTCCGAACACCGTTTGAACCCCCGCTTGAAGAGTTAGAAACGAACAGCCGATTATCCCGACAGCAACCAGACCGAAAGTCAGAACATCCGTGTATTGGATGAACCAGAGCAAGTGCCAATCGAAGACGCTCAAATACGAGGCGAGAAAGAGCATAGACCAGCCGACACCGAAGATGACGGTGGCGGCTGACACCAGCACGAAATTATCCCTGACTGCCGCCAAGAAGTTCGCCGAGGTCGGCGCGGTCGGCTGGGGTGGTGGCGGCTTCGGAGGATTGGCTTTCCTATTCGACACTTTTCCTCCCTACTGCGCAGCCTGAATGCGCTTGATGTCCGGCCAGAGCAGGAAGTTCACCAGCCTTGTGGAAGTATCGAAGAACAGAATACCCCGCTCGCCGCCGCGGATAAGAACGCCCCGCAGCTCACCAGACGGTTTCGCGCCTGTCACAACATGTGACGGCGTCTTTACATTTAAGGTGCCACGCGCATTCTGAAATCCTAAAAAAAAGCTCATTATCAAGAAGACAACGCAGAACCACGCAATAAAATGGACCTCGCGGAGCGCCTTCTTTGGCACAACGTATTCGGCTAGGCCGCTGACCCCCAAAGCGATCGTAGTCGCGGCAAAGAAATAGTATCGCACTATCACGCTAACAATTCCGAAGACGATGAACACAGCCGAAACGAGGAGAAGCATGCGCTGCGACCTACTATGGTACGCGTGGATCTGAGCCCGCAGTTTCGCCAATGTATCGCTGTCGATCGGTTCTTTCGGAATAGGAGGCGTTGCGTTCTCAGCATTACGCTCGCCCATTCGATAGCTGATAATGCCGCTCGAAATCATGAGCGCAGCAGCGAACGCTATCGGTATCACTTCAAAGGAAAACAGAATGTGCTCAGGGAGAGAAAACAGGGTGAAATACGGAAGTCCGATACCGTAAAAGAAGCCAACGTCATAGGTGGTCGCCAACGCCGCCCCATAAAGAGGAACCGCAACAAGCCACTCGCGTGGACTGAATTGGCCTAAGCCGTCTAACATGTCCCCACCCCGCAAAGCGATTCGACCGCTCGTATGCTACAATAGTTCCATGAAGAATCACGCAGCAGTTGCACTCGGCCGAAAGCGCGCCGCCAAACAAGAGAAGAAGCTGGGCAAGAAGGGGGGCAGCGATTACATGCGCGACCTGGCTTTGAAGCGCCACGGCTTACTTGACAAAACGGCTATCCCCACGCGTAGCGCTTAACCGCCTTGCGAGCGCTCGCATGTGTAAGACAATTACTGCAGATGGAAAGAAACGGTGGCGGAATAGGTAGACGCTGCGAACAAAGTGCTACGCGCGGTCCCGCAGCCAAGGACATGCGAGATGACGAAATTAATCAGTTCAGGCTGCGAAGGCAACTCACGAGCTACACAGGAGAGAAGCAAGCCGTCCCATTCAACTACTCCTACGTCGTGGCTGCTCGCATACTGCCGATAGCTGTCAGCCCACTCCGGCTGCCAATCTAGGAAACAGTCGTCGAGCCCGTCATGCACTCGGCTCACGATCTCAGGATTGAATGTCGCCATAGACTTATGCCGAGCGCCAGTGGTCCGGCTTCTTCTTGTCGTTCAGGTGCCGCACGCGCGCGACGAGCGGCGTATGACCCTGCTTCTTTGCCCAGTCGATCGCATCTTCTTGCCGCTTGGAGGTGTGAAGAACCGAATCGGCGTGGTCCTCGACCACGTAATCTTCAACCGCACTGCCCTCCTGACGGCCTTTCGGGCGGGCTTCTACAAAGACATTGGCCATTGTTAAACTCCGTTCGCCGTTAGAGAAACGGCCCCAGCGAGGGGCGCGCTGAAGCCGTTTTGCACTGGGTGTGCCCATTCGCTAGGCACGGCTCATTAACCAAATCACGCGGGGTAGGTTCCGGCGATTTTGATGTTCCGCTTGCGGAACACCCCTACCCTTAGCGGCTTGAAAACTAGGACATATAGTGAACATCATGGCGCATGGATCTGCCCTACCTCAGAGCTGAAATCGAAAACCGGCGACGCCAAATCAGCCGCCAGCGCCGCGAGATTCGAGACCTTGAGAGGGCCGGGATAAGCACCGTTTCGGCCGAGGAGCTTCTAAAGCGGGATGTCATTAGCCTGAATCGATTTGGGATTCCCAAATCAGTGCATTTCTGATTCACCATGCTGGCTGGGCTGGAGGCCAGCATGGATGGGCAAGCCTTATTCTCTGGATCTGCGTAAGCGTGTCGTGGCCGCGATTGAGGGCGGAATGTCACGCAATCGGGCCGCCAAGCAGTTTGGGGTCGCGATCAGCACGGCGATCGGATGGATGCATCGGGTCGAGAAGACCGGTAGCGTTGAGCCCAGCCAGATAGGCGGCTACAAGCCCAAGGCGATTTCGGGCGAGCACGCGCTTTGGCTGTCGCAACGGCTCAAGGCCGGCGATTTCACCATACGCGGTCTCGTTGCCGAGCTTGCCGATCGCGGCTTGAAGGTCGACTACCACTCGGTGTGGAACTTCGTTCACGCCGAGAAGCTCAGCTTCAAAAAAAAGCATGGCGGCTGGCGAACGCGATCGACCAGAGGTCGCGCGGCGGCGGGTCCAGTGGAAGAAATATCAAGGCCGCGTCGATCCTGAGCGGCTCGTCTTCATCGACGAAACCTGGACCAGGACCGATATGGCGCCCCTGCGGGGATGGGCGCCGCGCGGCGACAGACTTCACGCCAAGGTCCCCCACGGACGCTGGAAGACCATGACCTTCCTGGCGGCGCTACGCCACGACCGGATTGATGCGCCATGGTTCATCGAGGGGCCGATCGATGGCGTAAGTTTTCGGACCTACGTCGAGAAGGTCCTTCTGCCCACTCTCAGGCCCGGTGATATCGTCGTCATGGACAATCTCGGCAGCCACAGAAGCAAAGCCGTGCGCCAGCTCATCCGCTCGGTGGGCGCCAAGCTGTTCTTCCTGCCAAAATACTCGCCCGACCTGAACCCGATCGAGCAGGTGTTTGCCAAGCTCAAGCACCTGCTGCGCAAAGCTTCCGCGCGAACTGTCGACGCCGTATGCGCCGCAATCGGCCACGCACTCGATGCCTTCAGCCCAGAGGAGTGCGCAAACTACCTCAAAAATTCAAGCTATCGAACTTAATCCCATCATGCTTTAGCCCGGATGCTCACCAAAATCGACGAGCTGTGCGCGCAGCGCGATCAGAAGGTGGGAGAAGAACGACGTACGTACGCCGGCACGAGCGTTATCAAAGGCACGACCGAGCGCCGCTTTCGGTGAACACCTATCGACGGATCTTACGCGGCGCAGAGCAGAGCCATCCTCACTGGGTCGCTCTTCCAGAGGAGAAGTGCGTCGGCGAGAACTTCCACAAGCTTAGAGATTTTTGCCGCGACCACCAGCTATCGCTTTCGCGGCACGGCCACGCCGTTACCCACCAGCACCAATACTTTCAGGTGTTTATGTTCGCGGAGGAAGCGCACGCGGAGACGTTTTGCAAAGTCTTCAGCGGCGAGCGCATGCATCCTTCGGAGAAAGGCACCGGCAAGCACTGGTCAACGTGGAAGAAGGGGACGCACAAAGCGAAGCCGCGGCATCCGCATGATTTTTCCGACTAAGAGCAAATCATTCTCTTGAGCGGTCGATACTGTTTCGGAGCAAATTCGGAGCAAAAATTTTTGCTCCACGCTCCAAACCGCTGCTAAGTCCTTGAAAAGGTGGTGGGCGCACCAGGGCTCGAACCTGGGACCCGATGATTAAGAGTCATCTGCTCTACCAACTGAGCTATGCGCCCGGAAAGCGGCCCGGAAAGCCTTCGCAAGAGGGCGTCGTTTAGCAAAGCGCCCCCTGGATGTCCAGCAAGCCGGCGCGATATTCCGGGGTCATCTGACAAACACCCGGCAATCGAAAAAGCCGCCGGAATCCGGCGGCTTTTCCCTGAGTTTCGCTTCCAGCGGAGCCGGCCCGGGCTAGAGCCGCTCGCCGTCGCCATGGCCGCCATGGTCCCTGCCCGGCCCGCCATCCCGGTCGTAGCCACGATCCCGGTCGAAGCCACGGTCCCGATCGCCGCCGTCGCGATCGCGTTCGAATCGATGCCGCCAGCCTTCGCCGCCGAAATGGCCACCCCGGTGCGTCAGCATGGCGAGGCGGCGCTTCTGGCCGTCGTCGAGGGTCTTGTAGAGCGGATCGGCCGCATCCGCGATCTTCTTCAGCGCGGCCGCCGTGGTCGCCATGGTGTCGGCGCGCTCGCGCAGCCGCGCCACCGGATCCTCCGGCTGCTGGGCATCCTTCGGCTGATCCTGCCTGGCGTTCATCCGCGCATTGGCGCGGTCGATCCGCAGCTTGGCAAAATCCCGCACCGCGAACTCGAGCGGCGGCCAGAGCTTTTGCTGGTCGGGCGTCAACTCGAGACCCGCCTTCACGGCCGCGATGCGCGCGTCGGCAAAGGCCGCCCTGTCCTCGGGACTCAACCGCATATGGCCGTGAAACCACGGCCGGTGCTGGGCGTAAACCACGGTCGAACCGGCGAGCGCCAGCGCAGCCACGCCGGCAAGAAGCAGCTTCTTCATGCAAACCTCCGTTGGAACATTGGGTTGAGGATGAGCGCGGTTCGGCGCGCAATCAACTTACAGTTTGGAAAGAGTGCGCCGTCTTACCAAGATGTAATGCGGCGCGGCTGAACAAGGTGAAACCTTCAGATCATGCCGAGCAGCCGCGGCAGCCACAGCGAGATCTCGGGAATGTAGGTGATCAGGCCGAGGAAGATCAGCATCGCGCAGAGCCAGGGCAGCACCGCCACCGTGATTTCGCTGATGCCCATCTTCGCGATGCCGCTGGCGATATAGAGGTTGAGGCCGACCGGCGGATGACACAGCCCGACTTCGGTATTGACGATCATCAGGATGCCGAGGTGAACCGGGTTGATGCCGATATTGGTGGCGAGCGGAAACAGGATCGGCGCCATGATCAGCAGGATCGACGACGGATCCATGACGTTGCCGGCGGCGAGCAGCAGCACGTTGACCACCAGCAGGAACATCCAGGGGCTGAAGTGCTTGGTGATGATCCAGGCCGCCATCTCCTGCGGAATCTGCTCATGCGTCATCAGGAACGAGAACAGCACCGCGTTGGTGATGATGTAGAGCAGCATCGAGCTCATGCTGGCCGCCTGCAGCAGCACCTTCGACACCTCGCGCAGCTTCAGTTCCTTGTAGACGAAGACGGTGATGAAGAAGGCATACACCGCGGCCACCGCGGCCGCCTCGGTCGGCGTGAAGATGCCGCCATAAATGCCGCCGAGCACGATCACGATCAGCAGCAGGCCCCAGACGCTCTCGCGAAACGCGGTCCATTGCTGGGCGAGCGTGGCCTTTTTCATGCGCGGATAGCCGTTGCGCCAGGCGATGAACCAGGTGACCAACGCCAGCATCAGCGCCAGCATCACCCCCGGCACGATGCCGGCCATGAACAGCGCCCCGATCGAGGTGTTGGTGGAGACGCCGTACAGCACCAGGATGATCGACGGCGGCACCAGGATGCCGAGCGCGCCGGAGGTCGAGATCACGCCGACGCCGAACCGGCGCGGATAGCCGTGTTCCACCATCGCGGGCATCATGATGGAACCGATCGCGACCACGGTGGCGACGCTGGATCCGGAAATCGCGGCGAACATGGCGCAGGCCGCCACGCCGGCGAGCCCGAGCCCGCCCGGCAGATGGCCGACCAGCGAGGTGGTGAAGGCGATCATGCGGCGCGCCACCCCGCCGCGGGTCAGGAAGGTACCGGCGAGGATGAAGAACGGAATCGCCATGATGCCGAAATTGTCGAGGCCGGAAAACAGTTTCAGGCCGACGCTCTCGATCGGCACTTCGGTCATCGTGAACAGGAAGGTCAGCACGGTGAGGCCGAGCGAGATCGAGATCGGCATGCCGGTCAGCATCAGCGCGAACAGCAATCCGAAGATCAGGGCGGCGCTCATCACGCTTCTCCGAGCGAGATCGGCGCCGTCGGGCTGACTTCGAGGCCGTCGATATTGGTGGCGTCGTGGTGCGGCAGCTCGCCGGTCTTCCAGTAGGCCCAGCACACCTGCAGGAAGCGGAAACTCATCAGATAGGAGCCGAGCGGGATGCAGGCATAGACGATCCAGCTCGGCAATTCCAGGTCGGGCGAGACCTGGTCGGTGCTCATCAGCTCGATGACGAACTTGGCGCCCATGGTGCCGACGACAAAGGTGAAGAAGGCGCCGCCGAACAGGCCGAACAGGATGACGGCCTTCTGCCAGCGCGGATTGAGCTGATTGATCAGCACGTCGACGCCGACATGGATGCCGGTCCGCACCCCGTAGGCGGCGCCGAACTTGGCCATCCAGATGAACATGTAGATGCACAGTTCCTGCGCCCAGGAAATGTGAATGCCGATCAAATAGGGATACAGGAATGGTATGCCGGTGCCGAACCGGTGCAGCACGGAAACGAAGATCAGAATCGTGGCAGCCGCCATCAGCGAGGCGATCAGGATCTCCTCGAGCCGATCAAGGATACGAAGCATCACTCCCCCTCATGCGCCGCCCCAGGACGCCTCGCCGAAAATCCATCGCGGCCGGCGCCGACCGGTCCCCCCGCCCGCGCCGCCGCAATCAAAGCGAGCCGCCGCGGCATGCCCGCCGCAGCTCGCCGACAGTCGCGTTAGTGGGTGGCCCCGCCGGTTTCCTTGACGAACTCGTCGATCAGCGGCTGGCCGACCCGGCTGGCGACGTCCTTGTAGACCGGCTCCATCGCCTTGCGCATGGCGGCGTCCTGCTCCGGCGTCAGGGTGTCGATCTCGGTCTTGCCGGCCTTCCTGATCTCGGCAAGCGCCTCCTCGTTTTCCTTGGCCGACTGGCCGTTGCCGAAGGCGGTGGCTTCCTTCATGGCCTTCTCGAGCTGGCTGCGAATATCGGGGGCAAGCCCGTCCCAGAACTTCTTGTTCACGACCACGACATAGCCGATATAGCCATGGTTGGTCACGGTTGCGAACTTCTGCACCTCGTTCATCTTCTGGGTGTAGATGTTCGACCAGGTATTCTCCTCGCCGTCGACCACGCCGGTCTGCAGCGCCTGGTAGACGTCGGAGAAGGCCATCACCTGCGGAATGGCGCCGAGCGCGCGGAACTGGGCTTCCAGAACCTTGGAGGACTGGATGCGGAATTTCAGGCCCTTGTAGTCGTCCGGCGTGATCAGCTTCTTGTTGGCAGTCATCTGCTTGAAGCCGTTGTCCCAGTAGGCGAGGCCGGTCATGCCCTTGGGCTCGAGCAGCTTGAGCAGCTTGGCGCCGAGCGGCCCGTCGGTGACTTTGCGCAAGGTGGCGAGGTCGGGCAGGATGTAGGGCAGGTCGAACACCTCGAATTCGCGGACCCCGATCGGGCCGAATTTGGAGTTCGACGGGGCCAGCATCTGAACCGCGCCGAGCTGCAGCGCCTCCAGCTCCTCCTTGTCCTTGTAGAGCGTCGAATTCGGATAGACCTCGACCTTGACCTTGCCGTCGGTATATTTCTCCGCCAGTTCCTTGAACTTCTCGGCGGCCGCCCCCTTCGGCGTGTTGGCGGCCACCACGTGGCTGAACTTGATGATGATCGGCGACTGCGCCGATGCCGGTCCGACCAGCGCCAATGCCGCGACCGACGCCGCCGCCAGGATCAATTTACGCATGCTTTCTCCCCGCCTGATTTTGCGGACCGCGCGCCGCGCCGCCCCGATGCCTTGTACATTCCGGCGGCACCAATACAGAGAAGCCGGCGCAAACGCCATTGCTCGTTAGCAGGGGCCGCCGGAAAGCTTGCTGCAGTGCAAAACAGCGCGGCTTGGCGCGGATCTTACCCTCCCCCGCAGGGGAGGATCGTGAGCAGCGCGCCAAGCGCAATGCGAAACGCGGTGGGGTCCTCAGCGGGTGAACAAATCACCCCGCCCCGACCGCTTCTGACGAAGCCGTCGACCCTCCCCTCCAGGGGAGGGAAAAAATCCATCACCAAAGTGCCGCCGGTTCAGCTCGCCGCCGCCGCCGGCAGGTCGCGCTGGCGCTTCATCACGATCTTGTTGAGCGCCCCGAGATAGGCCTTGGCCGAGGCCACCAGGGTGTCCGGATCGGACGCCCGCGCGGTCATCGAGCGGCCCTCATGGGCGAGCCGCACCGAAACCTCGGCCTGCGCGTCGGTACCCTCGGTGACCGCGTGGACCTGGTACAGTTCCAGCTTGGCCTCGTGCGGCACCAGGAGCTTGATGCAGTTGAACACCGCATCGACCGGACCGTTGCCCTCGGCTTCCTCGATCGAGATCTTGCCGTCGATGTTGAGCTTCATGGTGGCGCGCTGCGGCCCGTGGGTGCCCGCGATCACCGTCAGCGACGCCAGCTTGATGCGGTCATGGGAAGCGGCGATTTCCTGGTCGACCAGCGCCTCGATGTCCTCGTCGTAGATGTCCTTCTTGCGGTCGGCCAGCGCCTTCATCCGCACGAAGGCGTCTTCCAGCTGGTTGGCGCCGAGCTTGTAGCCCATCTCCTCCAGCTTGTGCACGAAGGCATGACGTCCGGAATGCTTGCCCAGCACCAGCGACGATTGCTTGAGGCCGACGGTCTCCGGCCGCATGATCTCGTAGGTCGAGGCATCCTTGAGGACGCCGTCCTGGTGGATGCCGCTTTCATGGGCGAACGCGTTGCGGCCGACGATCGCCTTGTTGTACTGCACCGGAAACGAGGTCGCCGCCGACACCAGTTTCGAGGCCCGCGTCAGCATGGTGGTGTCGATCTGGTTCCAGTACGGAAACTTGTCGCTGCGCACGTTGATGGCCATCACCACTTCCTCGAGCGCGGCGTTGCCGGCGCGCTCGCCGATGCCGTTGATGGTGCATTCGATCTGCCGCGCGCCGCCGGCGAGGCCGGCCAGCGAATTGGCCACCGCCATGCCGAGGTCGTTGTGGCAGTGCACCGAGAACACCGCCTTGTCGGAGTTCGGCACCCGTTCGATCAGGGTGCGCATGAACTGGGTATATTCCTCCGGCACGGTGTAGCCGACGGTGTCGGGAATATTGACGGTGGTGGCGCCGGCCTTGATCACGGCCTCGACGATCCGGCACAAAAATTCCATCTCGCTGCGGGTGCCGTCCTCGGCCGACCATTCGACGTCGTCGATCTGGTTGCGCGCCCGGGTGACGTTGGATATCGAGGTCTCGATCACCTGTTCCGGGGTCATGTTGAGCTTGACCCGCATGTGCAGCGGCGAAGTCGCGATCACGGTATGGACGCGGCCGCGCCGCGCCGGCTTGACCGCTTCGGCGCAGCGGTCGATATCCTTCGGATGCGCGCGCGACAGGCCGGCGATCACGGCATTTTTGGCGCGCCTGGCGATCTCGTGCACCGCCTGGAAATCGCCTTCCGACGAGATCGGGAAGCCGGCCTCGATGACGTCGACGCCCATGGTGTCGAGCATCTCGGCGACCTCGAGTTTCTCCTCGAAGCTCATGGTGGCGCCGGGGCATTGTTCGCCGTCGCGCAGGGTGGTGTCGAATATGACGACGCGGTCCTTGCCGGACTTGTTCACGGTGGTCATTGCAAAGATTCCTTGTGAATGGTGCGCTGGTTCTGAGCGCTGAAGGGGTCTGGTGATCTCGCGCAACCCCTGAGTGCCCAGGCGCAAACCGCCCAGACGGCCCTCAGGGGCCGATAAGAAGCAGCAGCCCGCCGAGAAGCAGGGTGGGCATGGACGCAGCCGGAGCAGCCTGGGGACGCACGGCGATCGCCGCTCCCCCCAAAACTCCGTACTTTCCGCTGCTCGTCAGCATTGCCAGACCCTTTTGAAAACGCATCCTCGGCCAAAACCATTGACGGATTGTTGCCGGCGGCGCGTTCTCACCTCTTCTAAACGACAAATATGGGCGGTCGCAACGTCAAAAGTTAGTCAGTTTGACTGACCTAACGCGGGGTGCCTCCTGATTGATGGCTTTCAGCTTCACCCGCGCGCCCCCGACGCGCCTGAGTGCGAAAACAACCCCTGCAAAGTAACATGTGTCGCCGGCGCGAATGCTTGCCCGACCCCGCGAAGACATTTTGTCGATACGACGTCGGGGCAAATCGCCGGCATCCGTCGGCGATCGCAGCCATCCCGCCGGGTATCGATATCGGACGACGGCATCCGATGGGATCGTGGCGGGTCCAAAATGCCACGCGCAGCTCGGTCCAGACGTCGGGACAGATCATCACGGACGATGACGGCCGGCGACGCTACATTCGAACCGATCGGACAGGCGAAGCGCTGCGCGCCGCCTCGTTCAGGCGGGGTTCATCGGGAAGCAGGCACACCCTTCGTGTCACAGGATCATCTTTCGGAGGAACGTGAATGTTGAAAAAATTGACTCTCGCCGTTGCAGTCGCGGCCGCGCTGGCTCTGCCCGGCGCGGCGATGGCCCGGGGCGGCCATGGTGGCCACGGAGGCGGTCATGGCGGCGGCCACGGTCGTGGCGGCCACGGCGGTTTCCATCGCGGAGGCCATGTCCATTTCGGCGGTTGCCGGCATTTCTGGAACGGCCATTGGCACCCCTACTGCTTCAGGTAAGCCTGGCGCCGTCGCGGCGTCGATCGCGCGGGTGAGATCCGGGGGCGGCCGTTGGCCGTCCCTTTTGCATGGCGATCACATGATTGCGGACTTCTTGTCAGCGGGAACCTGCCCGCCAACCACCCGCGCCGTTCGTTCGCCGCGCGGTTTGCGGCGCCGTCAGCGGCCCCTGTCGGCGGCGGGCGAAGGCATTTTCGGCTCGGTCCGGTAGAGCTGCAGCAGCGTCGACCATACCGCGTCGGCAGCAGGCGAAAGCGAGCGGTCGCGCCGGCGCAAAAGCAGGATGGTTCGACTGACTTCCGGCTTCACCAAACGGCAGGTTGCAAGCACGGCGTCGTCGCTCCGCGGCGCGGCGAGCTGCGGCACCACGGCAATTCCGATGCCGGCTTCGACCATTCCGAGCACCGAACCGGGCTGCGCCAGTTCGAGAAAGATTTCGGCGCGGGTCGCCGTCGCCGTCAGGGTCGCCTCGATCAGCCGGCGGCTGCCGGACGTGTTGCTCAGCATCACCAGCCGACGCCCTGACAGTCGTGCCCATGCGACCCGTCCGGTTCTTCCGATCGGATCGTCGCGGCGGCAGATCAGCCGGAACGGGTCCTGCATCAGCGGCTCGATGTGGAGATCGGAATTGGATATCTCGCCGCTGAGAACGCCGAATTCGACTTCGCCCCGGCCGACCTTGCCGGCGACTTCGGTCGCCGAGACATCGTCGATGCCGAGCGAGACGTTCGGCCAGGCCGCCGCGCAATGGGCGACGCATGTCGGCATCAGGCTTCGGGCGACGGCGGGAACGCAGGCCATCACGACGCGGCCGCGGCGCTGCTCGCCGATGTCACGGAGCTCCCGCAGGGTGGCGTCGAGTTCCTCGATCAGGCGCGACCCGGTGGCCACCAGGGTCGCCCCGACATGAGTAAGCCCGACGTGCCGGGTGGTGCGGTCAAGCAGCTTCAGGCCGAGTTCGGCCTCGAGCTGCCGGACGGAGACGCTCACCGCGCTCTGCGACAGGCCGATGTCCTCGGCCGCCCGGCTGAAGCTCCCGCGCCGGGCGACCGCCAGGAAAGCCCGCAGCTGGGCCAGGGCGACATTCATTTAACAAACTCATAAATCAATTCATTATTTGAATTTTACAACAGAATGGCGCTGCCATTCAATACAGGATGATCCGACCGGAGGAAGTCATGAGCGAAACAGCCAGCCTTTTCAGCCCCGCCGGCAAGGACGATGCCGGCTTGCCCGGCTCCGACGGGCCGCTGCGGATCCTCGGCCGCAAGAACTCGTTCAACGTCCGCAAGGTGCTGTGGCTCTGCGACGAGATCGGGCTTCCCTTCGTGCGCGAGGACTTCGGACGCGGCTTCCGGCCGACCAATACGCCGGAATTCCTCAGGCTCAACCTGACCGGCCAGGTGCCGGTCGTGATCGACGGCCCGCATGTCATGCGCGAATCCAATACGATCGTCCGCTATTTGGCGGCCAAGCACGGGGCGACCGAGCTTTATCCGGAGGATCTCGCCGAGCGGCAGGCGGTCGAGCAATGGATGGACTGGGTCGCCTACGACGTGACCCACGCGCTGCGCGGCGCATTCCTCGGCGGCCAGCTCAGGGAAGCGCCCTATGACCATCCCTGGTATGTCGAGCAGGGACAAAAGGAGCTCATCCACGTCATTGGCCTGCTCGACAGCCATCTGGCCGCCAGCGGCCCTTACGTGATGGGCGACCGCTTCACCATCGCCGACATTCCGATGGGTCTCGTCGTCAACCGCTGGTTCATGATCTCCAACCTGCAGCGTCCGCATTACGCCGCGGTGGCCGACTATTACGAATTGATGACGGAACGTCCCGCTTTCCGTCTGCACGGCCGCAACGGTCTGCCCTAGCATCAACGCCGGTCGCAGTCCGAAACGCCTCATCCGAATCCGGAGCGTCACATGCAGCAGACAACCGCTGGTCATTTCCTGCAGATCCCGCCGGCGCCGGCTGCCGAATAGCCATCCGAGCGAACGAACGCGGCGCGAAAGACGCCGGCGAGTGGAGGAGACATGGCCCTGCTTCAGGATGCCGCCGCCCGCGAGGCCGCAACGCCCGCCACGCGGCGCGCCGTGAGCGCCCACGCCGTGGTCACCACGATGCTGTGCGTGCTGTTCGCGATCCTGTATCTCGACCGCGTCAATATCTCGGCCGCCGCCGCTTCCCTCAAGCACCAGTTCCAGCTCAACAATACCGAGATGGGGCTGGCGTTCAGCGCGTTTTCCTGGGCCTATCTCGCGTCCGTGCTGTTCGGCGGCTGGGCGGCCCGGAAATACGGCGCCCGCGTTTCGCTGTTCGTCTGCGTGATCATTGTCGGCATCGGCACCATCATGACCGGGCTGATCGGCGGCCTCGGCAGCCTGTTCATCGCCCGGCTGGTGGTCGGTCTCGGTGAAGGCCCGGCCTTTCCGGCCGCGACCCAGGCGATGCGCAACTGGTATCCCGCCCATCGCTTCGGCTACATCCAGGGTATCACCCACAGCGCTTCGCGGCTCGGCGCGGCGATTGCGCCGCCGGTGATCGCCGCGATCATCGCGTGGTCGGACTGGCGCACCTCGTTCATCATCTGCGGGGTGGCGGCGATCCTGTGGGCCGGGGTGTGGTGGCTCTGCTTCAGGGAGGATCCCCGCGAACATCCCGCCGCCGATGCCAGGCACCTGGAAGGCCTGAACGTCTCGCTGCCGGATCGCAAGGCCCGGATCCCGTTCTGGATCCTTACCAGGCGGATGTTTCCCGTCACCATCGTGATGTTCAGCTACGGCTGGAGCTACTGGGTTTTCGTGTCGTGGCTTCCGCTCTATTTCGCCAACCAGCACCACACCAACCTCAACAACTCCGCATGGCTCACCAGTATTCCATTCCTGGCAGGCCTGGTCGGCAATACGGTCGGCGGCATCGGATCCGATCTGATCCTGAAGCGGACCGGCCGCCATCGGCTGGCGCGCTGCAGCGTGGTCGCGGTATCGCTGGTCGGGACCGCAACGTTTCTGCTGCCATGCCTTTTCATCGACAACCTGACCGCCTCCGTGGCCCTGCTCGCGGCATCGATGTTCTTCCTCGAGCTTACGATCGCGCCGATGTACGCGGTGCCGATGGACATCTCCCGGGAGTTTGCCGGATTGGGAAGCGCCTATATCATCATGGGGGTTGCGCTGGCGGGTATCGTCTCCCCCGTGGTTTTCGGCTGGCTGATCGACCTCACCGGAAACTGGAACGTGCCGTTCGCCACCGGAATCCTGATCCTGCTGCTCGGCGCGACCGTCGTCGGCGTGCTGCGGCCCGACGTTCCGCTCGACCCCGGCGACCGCCGCAACGCATCCTGATCCACGGCGCCGTGAAATCGTGCCGCCCTGGGCGAGCCGAAACCCGCTAGAAATTTGCAAGCAGCTGGAACTCATCCATGGCGCCCGGGTCGGCGCCGAAGCTTCCCCAGAGTCCGATGGCAAGCATCATGATCATGATCGTCCAGCAGACGACGAGCCAGCTGCCCACAGGCAAGCGAATGCGCTGTCGCGGGGCAACGGCAAAAGCGGGACGGCCATCAGGCAGGGAAATCGGCATGGAAGAGACTCCGGTTCTGGATGGACAATGATTCGGCGATGGCGATTGGCGGCGCCGCTCAGGCAACACCCTCGCGGCACTGGCTGAACAACACGAACGCGACATGGATAAAGGTCCGGATTCCCAGTGAGCCGGCCGCCACTCCGAGCAGGAAAAGCCAGACGTGAGGAATTCTTCCGGTTGCCGGGGCGGTGACGGATCGAACCTGGGCCGCCCCGCGCGAAACACCGCCTCGCCAATCAGCGGAAAGCCGCGCGATGTTGATCGGCAGCAGCGCGGTGTGAAGAAGAAGGACCGGATGGATATGAGCGAGGTACCCGAACGAAATGAACAGGATGTTGCTGAGTATCGCCGCCAGCCGCAGCGGCACCATCGAGCGCATCAGAAAGGACGTAAGCACGGCCAGCGAAGCGGCGTAGCCAAGCAGGTTGCTCATCTGCCGACACTCCCCGGCCGAAAGGCGGAGGAGTCCTGCGAGCTGCGTTCGACCACCTGCGAAGTCTGCGCCGGCCAGCCGCCGCCACCCGCATGGACGCGCAGCACCGCCGCCGCCAGCAACGCGGTCAGGATCACCGAATAGAAGGCGAACACCGCCCGGGCCCAAAGCCTGAAGACTTCCCGGTCGCCCGCACTGAGCGACTCCCACCCCGCCGCCCGGCCGTTGGCAGCCTCGGGGCTTCGGCAGACATCGGCGCGACGTTCCGCAACGTTGGCCGCCGCTTCGCTTGGCAAACCGGCTCGTGCTGGAAATGCGGCGTCACCGGAAACAAAACCGGCTTCGGAAACTGCGCGTTGGCAATCTGAGCGCGTCATGGCTGAACCTCCGCTGCTGATCTTGATGTTGCGCAATTTCAAAGACCCCGCCATCCGTCGATTCTCGCAGCTGATGTTGTCGACAGGTCGCAGGCGCTGCACCGGCCAAATCGCACCGACTCGCAGCGTGCGCATGCCGGTTTTCGTGCATACGGAACAGCAGCGTTGCTCAAGACCGAGGCTCCATGTTCGCTTCGGACGCGCCGAGAGGCGTCGGCGCTGGTGGATTGATCAATCCCGGCGGCAACGTCAGCCGGCGATCGCAGGAGCCTTGGCCGACCGGAATGTCGGCAACGATCTGGCCAAACACCAGATCGAGGCGAGCGCCGGCTTTTTCGGCGAAATGCCGCATCGGCCAGTCGGTTCTTCCGCAGACCAGGCGCAGTTCGCGGGCGCGGCGGGAAAGCGCCCACTGCATCGCTGCGCTGAGCAGCAGGCGGCCGATGCCTTGCCTGCGCCATTTGACATGCACGAACAGGTTCGCTTCCACGCTATCGACCGAAACACCGCCGGAGGTGCTCACCAAACCCGTCAATTCGCCGGCGACATAGGCCCCAGCCGCCCACAGCGCCTCCGGCGAGGCCGCAGTCGAGGTTTCGCGCAGGTTGGCAGGATCCAGCGTGATCAGCTCTGGCACGCGGCGATGTTCCTGTGCAGATAAGCCGGCGGTTCGCAGATGGACTTATGGGAAAACCGACATCGAGGCGATGTCGCTCATGGGCGTTCCCGGCGACATCGAAGCCGCGCAGATCAGGACCAGGAAACCCAGCGCGACAACACCGTACAAAAACATGATCATCGTGGAGTGCACGGCCTCGGAGCCGGGACCAACGCTGAAGGGTATTCGGGTTGCAATTTTCATGACGTGTCCTGTGACAGATGAAATTTCGATGACAATTCGGCAACGCATTCGACTAATCGACGATGAATAGATTTATTGCTTTTGAAACGCACCTCTCCAGTTGGAGAGGGGTGATTACAAATAACCCGAGGCCATCACCATCGCTGCGGCCTGTGTCCTGGTGCGAACGCCGAATTTCTTTTTCACGCTCTCGATGTGGAAATGCACCGTGGTGGGCGAAATGCCTAAAATTGCGCCGATGTCGGTATCGGATTTGCCCTTGAGCACCCAACGCAGGCATTCGAGTTCGCGAGGCGTCAGCGGCGTCGGCGCGGAGCTGGCATCGCTCTGGCCACCGAGCTCGCGGCAGCGCTGCAGCGCGAACAACGACGCCATCTGCAAGGCGTCGCGCTCGGCGCTGTCCTTGATCGGGTGATCGGCGATAGCCACGCAAAGCCCGAAATCGCCGCCGGGATAGTGGATCGGCACCGCGAGCACATCGACGATGCCAAGCGCCACCGCCCACTGATAGTGCTCGCGCTGCTTCGGCGTCGGCACCCGCGCGGCGAGCGCTTCAAGCAAGGTGAAGGGCCGGATCGAGACCCGCGCCATGGCCGGTATCAGGTCGTGTCGGACGTAGTCGTTGTCCCTGTATTGTCGGAGCCAATCGGCTGGCCAGGTATTGAAGAAAAATTCCCATTTTCTTCCTTCCGGGGCCTCGCGCGCTTCGCCGCACGCGCCGGCGATAAAGCCGAACGGCGCCATGCATTTACCGAACGCGACGCCGACCTCGTGCGAGCATTTGCAGTTTGGAAGGCTCTCGATGAAAGGCAACGAATCCAGTAATTTCATCTAAAAATTCGTGCGTCATGCTTCCGGGAGGGACAGATAAATTCCGTCCGCGCTGCATTGGCCGCAAATTTGCGACGAGGCCATCCGGCGATTTTCACAGCTGGTGTTATCGATGGATAGGCTGGCGACCGCGGAAAGGGGCCCCTGGCCAATCGCGCCGGGATCGATCTCCGGCCCGCGCTCGTGGTTCAGCGGGCAGGACGACATGGCGCATCACCGCCGCCGGGATCCCACCTATCAAATTCGACAGGTGGGCTGGGATGCCGGGTTCCGATACCAAATGGAACCCCGCGATTCCTGCCCTGGCCTGCCATCCGGTAAATATTCGAATGCCCGCTCCCGAGGCACCTTCTTCATGTATGCTGAGAGCTCCAAAGCCGCCAAATCATGCTTCGGATGGACCCCCTCGATGAGGCGCATCCTGTTCGTCGACGATCATCCGATCTACCGTGACGGCGTTCGCCGGGTGCTCGAAAGCAGCGGCCCCGATGTGCAGGTGTTCACCGCCGACGGCGCCTCGTCGGCGCTCAGGCTGCTGACGGAAGTGCACGAGATCGATCTGTGCCTGACCGATCAACGCCTGCTCGATGGCTCCGGCGCCGATCTGGCCCGCCGGGTCCGCGAACTCTATCCGTCCATCGCGGTCGGCCTGCTCTGCGCCGAGCCGACCCTGACGCTGGCGAACGAGATGCGGGCGATCGGCGCGGTGGCCTGCCTGTCGAAAGACCGCGACACGTCGGCCCTGTGCGACGCCATCGATACACTTTACAGTGGCGGCTCGATATTCGACGATACCGCCAGGACGAGCGAGGGAGAACGGAGCCTGTCGCTGCGCCGGCGGGAGATCCTGGTGTTCGCCTCGCAGGGCCTTCTGGACAAGCAGATAAGCGACAAGATGGGAATTACCGAAAGCACGGTGAGGAATCATTGGCAGCATATCTTCTCGCAGCTGAACGTGAACAACCGCACGGAAGCCGTGACCAAGGCGCTGCGGCAGGGTCTCATCTAGCTCCCGATGCAGTCCCCGATCGGGCGCGCTTGATGGCCAACGAACGCATCCGTCTTTTTTTCCAGGTCAATTCGGTCCAGGGGCTTCGAAGCGTTCGCTACCTTCATATCATGGCCATATCGGGCGCCATTGCGATCGGATCGGTGACCCGAATCCTGGCCGGGACGCCGATCGTGAACCTCGCGGGTTGGTGCTGCATCGTTTTCCTGTGCGAAAGCCTGATCACGATCGTCAATCGAAGTTTTCAACATCGCGAGCGGACGCCGGGCGAGCTCATATACTGGGCCTGGGGCAAAACCGCGCTGTCCGCCTGCAACGGATGCGCCTGGAGTCTGGGGCCGATTTTCCTGCATGTGAGCGACGCCCCGGCGTCCGTGCTGGTCCCGGCCTGGGGCATTGTCAGCTATATCGGGGCGGCCGTCCTGGCCGGCTCGTTCTTTGCACCGAGCATGATGGCGATGATGGGCGGGGCGGCATTGCCCGCCTCGGTGTGGCTTTTGAGCTTCGGATCCGGCATCGAGTTCACCGTTGGCGTCTGCCTGGCGAGCTCGCTTCCGTTCATGCTGATGGTCGGATTGCTATCGGTTCGCAAGACCGGTGAAGCGATCGAGACGCGGCTTGAAATCGCCGATCTGCTCGCGATCCAGACCCGTCAGACCCAGCAGATCCGCGACATAAACCAGGACCGCAACCGTTTCTTCAGCGCCGCCAGCCACGACCTCCGGCAGCCGCTGCACGCCATGGGTTTCTACAACTCCCTGCTGCCGCGCGCCAAGGATGAGATCGAGCGGAGCGAGATTCTGGCACGGCTCTCCGAATGCGCGTCGAGCCTCGATCGTCAGTTCAACGCCATTCTCGGCGTCGCGCAGACCGATGCCGCCGTGGAAAACGCCAGGATAGCCGCCACCCCGCTGCAACACATCCTCGACCGGGTCGTCACCAACCTGCAGCCGGAGGCCGACATGAAGTCGCTGCAGATGCGGGTCGTGACCACCAGCCTTTGGGCGCTGGTCGCCCCTGAATTGCTGGAGCGGGCCTTGTCGAACCTGGTTTCCAACGCGATAAAATATACCCCGACCGGCGGCGTCATCCTCGGAGCCCGGCCGCGCGGCTCGACCGTCGAGCTCGTCGTGGTCGATACCGGCATCGGTATCGCACAGCAGGATCTGGGCCGGATCTTCGGCGATTTCTTTCAGGTCGCCAATCGCGAACGCAACAGCAAAAGGGGCTTCGGACTGGGCCTCGGCATCGTGCGCCGGCTGTGTGACGGAATGGGGTGGCGCCTTGAAGTCCGCTCGACACCTGGCCGCGGCACCAGCTTCAGCATTCAGGTGCCGCGTACCGCACCACGTCAAGAATCAAGCTCGGCCCGTGAGCAACCTCTCGTGGAGCAGCCCCGCAGCGCCGATCAAGCGCGCGTGCTGTTCGTCGACGACGACGCCCTGGTGCGAGATGCGATGGGCCGCATGCTGGCGGACTGGAACTTCGACAGCTGCCTGTGCGAGACCGGGAGCGAGGCCATTTCGCTGCTTCGCCAGGCCGACGGCGCGACCCGCTGGCATGTGCTGCTGGATTTCCGCTTGTCGGGCGAGGAAGACGGTCTCGACGTCGCCGATCGCATCCGCACCGAGTTCGGCGACCGGGTCCGCATCACGCTGATGAGCGGCGAAGCCAACGAGACAGTCCAGTTCGAGGCAAAGCGACGCGACATCCTGCTGCTGCGCAAGCCGGTAAAGCCGATCCGGCTCAGGGCCATTCTCACCGCAGCCTAGCGCGCCGCCGCGGCGGCCGCGCCGTCGTCACCGCCGGCTTCGAGCGAGGCCAGGTAACGGCGAAAGGCATTGCGGTAGTTGGCGGCAGAATGCTGGACCAGGAGCCCGGACTTGAACACCGAGAAATAATAACCGTACATCGTCACCAGCGCCGCGATCGGGAAAAGGGTCAGCGCGACCGCGCCCACGGCCAACGCGTAAGGAATTGCAATGGGAAAGCTCACCAGGAAATTGCCAAGGGAGCCGAACAGTTGCTGAATCGGCATGGCTCCTCCACCGTCCGGCGCGCCGGCATAAAGCGGCTCGTCTACCTTGTAATGCGAGCTCAGCTTTCGCCATAACGCAGCCCTGAACCGCGTCATCGTCCTCAGGATAAAGCGCGCATAGGCCGACATGGTTCTCAGAAAGAACCAGCCGAAGCTCTTCAACAGGCCTTGTTCACTGCCCTCTATCGGGTTGCCATTCTCCGGCAGGCAATATCGTCTGCCTACCTGGCGAAAGATCGAGACCGGCGGAATGCGCGGCATCACGTCTCCGGTATAGGTAAAATGCCGCGTGCAATCATGCAGCCGCCCCGCTCTGCCGGACACCTCGCGCGCGGCGAAGCGTTTCTGCATCCCGGATCCGCCTATGCAGGCCGAGCCGAGCGAGATCACGTGGCCGACCGGGAACTCCGCGGCCAGATCGTAGCCGGCAATCTGTGCCAGCGCGCCGCCGAGGGAATGTCCGGCGACAACAACCTCGCTTGCCTGCCCCTCGCTGACGACACCTTGCAGCCATTGCCGGATGTCGGGACGGATGTGATCCCAGGCCCGGTGAAATCCCATATGACGCATCGGGAAAAAATACGGCCATATCAGCGCATTGATCGTCAGGTTGTCCGATCTCTCCGAACCGCAGAAAATGACGATGGCGCGTTTGGCCTCCGGATCGACCAGGCCAAAAGCCCGACCGCTGGCGAAGCGGGGTTTGCAGGCCATCATCGCGCCGACAAGAAGTCCGGCTATTCCGGCAGCCAGGCCGAGCCAGAACAGCAGGATCGGAACGATCGTCAGGGCGAAGGTGAAGGGATAAAGCCACACGCCTGTCTCGTGATACAGGACAAGCTCGGTGAGGGAGCCTACCACGAGCAGCGGAATGAGCAGGGCGACCAGCCAGATCAGGATGGCGACGTAGTTGACGGCCATCAGTCCCATCGCAAGGGGCCGCCAGAACATTCGCCCTTCGCGGCGGACGAAGCCGCGGCGGTGGCGGGCCCATTCCAGTTCGCGGTCGTTAACGAAGGATTCCGCGGTCCGCTTGTAGGATCTGGCGCATAGCTCCGAAACCCTTGCAAGCAAGGCAGCGTCGTCGGGCTTCCTGCGCGGAGCCGCCGAGACGACTTGAACGGGCACCCAGGCACGCGGAAAAGCACCGCTTCGGATTGTCGTGGACGGCGTGATGATCACTGCCCCGCTCCCATGTCGCGTCGAAATATGGCCGGTGCCGGCCGGGCAATCGAAGAAATTCAGCCCGATGATCGAGGCATGACTTGCAATGCGACCAAGGTATCCTGCGGCTTCCCGACGTAAAATCTGTTGATTTAGACAGAGGCGATTGGGCGCCTGCGATCGAACCGCTTTTCCCACTTGCAGGCGATACGCCATGGCGCCCCGATTTCGGCACTTTCACCGATCCGGCGCCGCATCTATAATCGTCGTAAAATCCACCGGTTCAGAAAAGTGGCAATACGAAAACAGGGAAGGAAACAGAATGCATACGCGACTTCATGCGAATTCAGTCGGCAACAAACTGCTCCTGCTCGGCATTGCCGGCACGATTCTGGCCGGGCTGAGCGGTCCGGCGCGATGCGAAACCAGCGAGCCGATTCGGATCGGCGTGATTGCCGAAATCCAGTCGATCGCCGGAGCTTCGACGCCGGGCGGTGCGCAGATCGCCGCCGATGAAATCAACGCCAAGGGTGGCGTCGCCGGACGCCGGATCGAGATCATCTCCTACGACAACAAGAGTTCTTCCGCCGATTCCGTCCGCGCCTTCCAGCGCGCGGTCAGCCAGGACAAGGTCAATGCCGTGATCGCCAGCTACATCAGCGAGGTCGTGCTGGCACTGGAACCCTGGGCCGCGCGGCTGAAGATGCCGCTGATCACGCCGGGGGCCGCGAGCAACGAAATCACCAAGGCCATTCACGCCGACTATGAAAAGAACAAGTACACCTTCCACGGCTACCTGACCTCGGCTGCCCAGGCGCAGGCGGTTTGCGACGCTGCCAAGGAGCTTCTGGTCGACGGCCTGAAGTTCAAGACCGCGGCCATCATGAGCGAGGACGCTGCCTGGACCAAGCCGCTCGACATCGGTTTGGAGGACTGCCTGCCGAAGGCCGGCCTGGCGGTTGTCGAACACGTACGTTTTTCACCGGATACCACCGACTTCACGCCGATCTTCAACAGCATCGAAGCCAAGAAGCCCGACGTCATCGTCACCGGAATTTCGCATGTCGGCGTGCAGCCGACCGTGCAGTGGAAGAATCAGCAGGTCCCGATCCCGATGTTCGGCATCAGCGCGCAGGCGCTCAGCCCGACATTCTGGAACGACACCAACGGCGCCGCCGACGGCATCCCGTCGCTTGCGGTCGCAACCCCCAATGTCGCGGTGACGGCAAGGACAAAACCGTTCGTCGAGGCGTTCAAGGCCAAATTCGGCACGCCGCCGGCCTACACCGGCTACACCGCCTACGATGAAGTCTACATCATCGCCGAAGCGATCCAGCGCGCCGGTTCGACCGATCCCGACAGGATGGTGGATGAACTCGAGAAGACCAATTTCGAAGGCACGATCGGCCGCGTACAGTTCTTCGGCAAGGACGATGAATTCACCCACGGCCTGAAATACGGCCCCGACAATGTGAACGGCCTGGTGTTTCAGTGGCAGGACGGCAGACAGGTGACGGTGTGGCCAAAGAAGATCGCCGGCGGAAGCCTGAAATATCCGAGCTTTACCCGAATATCGCAGTGACGTTCGTCAAAGGCTTGCACGTCTTCCACGAAGGGGCCGCCGCGATTGGCGGCCTCAAGCACTGCACCGGCGGCGGCCCCGCCGTTTCAATGAATACTCTATCCAGTTAGGCTCCGCGCCGCCTCCAGGCCGCTCGCCAGCGCCGCCTCGACCGTGCCCATGTCCCGCCCGCGGTAGAGGGCCTCGCCGGAAAGGACGACCCGCCCACCGTCGCTCCTTGCAAGCACCGCCTGCGCCGCGCGGGTCTCGGGCGTCGCATATGAATAGGCCCCGCCCGCGAGAGGATCCTGCGCCCAGTTGATCGCCCGCGCCGCGACCAGACTCCGCTTCAGCTGGTTTGCATCGCGACCGAAGATGCCGGCCAGCGAAGTCAGCGCCGCCTCGATCAATTCAGGCTCGCCGAGCCCGGCCATCGCTTCGGTCCTTGGGCCGCCGAACCAGCCCGTCAGCACCGGCAGATCGGCGGGGCGCTGCGTCCACCAGACCGGAATCCCCGCGTCCGAAAGCAGGAACGTCAGATCGGCGAGCTCCATTCGCTGGTCGACCCACCAGGCGGTCTTGAACCGCAGCAGGATCTTGATGACATTGCCGAAGCCGATGGCCGCGGCAGCCCTGGCCCTGTCGCGCGCGGCCGGAGGAAGCACGATGGCCTTGAGTACAGGGAGCGGGACGGTGAGGATGACGGCATCGCATTGATGCGCGTCGCCGTTGATGCAGCGGAGCACGGCTCGGCCCCTGCTGGCTTCGATGGCGGAGACGGCCGAGTCCAGATGCAACGCAACCCCGTGGCTGCGGCACCCCGCAGCCAGAAATTCGACAAGGGCCGCATAGCCGCCGGCGATGCGTACCTGCGTGCTCCGTCCGCCATCCATCCATTCTTCGCGAAGCGCCAGGGTGCTGGCGCGCTCCGGGTCGGCCGCGTCGTAACCCTCGACCATCCGCTCGATGGAATGCCGCAGCCGATCATATCCGGGGCCGGCGAAATGGCGCCGCAGGAATTCGGCGACCGGCAGGTCGTCCTTGAGCTCCTGCAACGCCTTGTGGAGTTCTGCCTCGTGAGGATCCTGCGATTCCCGGTCAGAGAAGTTTCCGTGTTCGACCGTCCATTGCCTGCCCAGGATCGGCAGCAGCGAAAGCCGCGCCTCGCGCAACAGGCTGCGCGTGACCGGCGCCTCGCCATGGACGAATTCCGCACCGCCTTCCGCCGGGTAGCCGAAATCGGCGGACGGCAGCGGGTGGATGCGGCCGCCGCATCGCTTTCGCGCCTCCAGGATGGTCACGCGCTTGCCCGCGCGGGCGAGTTCCCGGGCGGCCATCAGGCCCGCGGCGCCTGCGCCGACGACGGCGATGTGCTCTCGATGCATCACCGGCCGGTTGCCGCCTGGACATCGGCGTTCTGGATCCGGTACCGCAGCAACATGGCACCGCCCTCCAGGGCCTGACTGCTCTCCAGCGTCATCGCCGTGACCGGGGCTCGGCGATCGCCCTCCGCATCCGTGGAGTCGAAGACGCTGGGTGCGCCCTTTGCGCCGTCGACGGCCGGACACAGGATCAGATTGAGTTCGTCGACCAGTCCAGCGCGCAGAAAGGCGCCGTTGGCGCCGCCGCCGCCTTCCAGCAGCAGCCGCTTCACGCCGAGCTCGCTGGAGAGGATGTCCAGCGCCAGCGCGAGATCGAGCCCCGATTTTCCCGCGAAGATGTAGGACACGCCCTCGCCGCGCAACCCCGCCAGATGCGCATCCGAAACGGCCTCGGACAGGACGACAACGATCGGGTCACCGCCGATGTCCGACCGGCCCCAGCCGATCTTTCCGTGCGCGTCGAGCACGACGCCATAGGCCTTCGCGTCCCGTCGCGCGAACCAGGGCTCGCGCGGAAAGGTCTGCTTCGTCGAGGGGGGATAGGGCTTGCCCTTGGCGAATTCCTGGCCGGTGACGCGGCCGACCAGCCATGCGTCGCCCGCCAGTTCGTCATGCACACGCTCGAACAATTCCCCGCCGGATCCCTTCGGTCGCCAACGGCTGTGGAGCGTCCGCCCGTCCACGCTGGAGGCCATGAGGCAGATGACGTGCGGCTTCATGCTAACCCTCGTTGGACAGCGCGACCGGACCGCCGGCGCGTGAAAGGCCTAAGCCGGCGCGGGACTTGGGCGGGAACTCGACGCCACCCCAGCTTCAAAACAAATCGCCCGGCTTGGTTCCCCGATGCATACGTCGTTTCCGAAGCTTCGTAGCATTCGATCCGCAGGAACAGCGACTGCCATTCCCCGATCTGCCGTCGCGGAATCGCCGCACTGGCTGTGTTGGGCGCTTGCGGTCACGCGTTGAACAGGCCCTCCCCCAAAAATCTGTTCGCATCGGGCACCCCGGGAAGCACGAAGAAATAACCGCCGCCGACCGGCTTGATGTACTCCTCCAGCCGTTCGCCGGTCAGGCGTCCCTGGACCGTCAAAAAGCCGGCGCCGAGATTTGACTGGAAGCAGACGAACAGCAGGCCCATGTCGAGTTGTCCGGCAGGCGTAAGCCCGCGCGCGAAGTTATAGCCCCGGCGCAAAATCAGATTGGCGTCGCTCTCCTTGGTCCGCGGATTGGCAAGCCGGATGTGGGCGTCGCGGGGAACGCTCTCGTCCTGCGGGTCCTCGGCGTAAGCCGGGACATCATGCTCGTTTTTCATGCCGAGCGGCGCACCGCTCATCTTGTCCCGTCCGATGATGCTCTGCTGCTCGGCAAGCGGGGTGCGGTCCCAGCGTTCGACCAGGTTGCGAATGATGCGCACCACCTGATAGCTGCCGCCGGCGGTCCATGCCGGCTCGTCGCTTCCCGCCCGCACCCAGACCACGCGGTCCATCAGCGCGCTGTCGCTGACGGCCAGGTTGGCGGTGCCGTCCTTGAACCCGAGGAGATTGCGGACCGTGTCCTTGCCGGCTTGCTTGATGGTATGCGGCGGCAGAAAGCCGTCGAGCTTCCAGCGCAGCGCCAGCAGGTCGGGAAGATTTTTGACGACGTCGCGCAACGCGTGGATATTGGTCTCCGCGGTGTTGGAGCAGATCTGCAGCATGAGATCGCCATGGCATGATTTCGGATCGAGCGCGTCGTTGGGAAACTGCTCCATGGTGATCAGGTGCCGCGGCCTGGATGCAGCCAGTGCAAAACGATCGTCGAACAGCGAGGCGCCGACCGCGACCGTCATGGTCAGGTTGTCCGGATAGAGCTGCGGCCCCAGCAGGCCGGAATCCGCAGGCGGCAGCCTCGGATCAAGCGTCGGCGCAGGGCCGGCCTCGGTCAGGACGGCAATGCGCCGCGTCAGGATGCGGAACAGCTTCTCGAGGCCCGCGCGGTCGTCGGCAAGGACGTCGAACGATGCGAACAGCGCGGCGGCCGGCTGGGGCGTCACCACACCCGCCTGCCGCGGGCCGTAAAACGGCTGGGAATCCAGGGTTCCGTCGCTCTCCTGGTCCGGCGCGCAATCGGAGCCTGCGGCCGAAGCCGGCCTGACTGCGAGCGCGGCCATGCTGCCGGCACCGAGCCCCAGCAGCAGGCGCCGACGCATCGGGTCGCCGGGTTTCCCGTCCTCGCCTGCAGCGGCTGTCGGTCGTCGGCGCTCCGTTCGGTCTACCATGTGCGATCTCAATCCAGGGCGAGGGTGCCGCGCAGCTGCGACAGGTCCTCCGCCAAGGCGGTAATCCTGCCCTTCAGGGCGTTGCGATCGGGCTGCGAAAGCTTGTCGTAGTTCTGGAACTGGCCCTCCGCTCCGCGGTAACGGCCAAGCAGGGTATCCACCTTCGAGAAATTGGCCTGGATGCGCGCCTCCAGCTCCGGATTCCGCGCGGCGATCAGCGGCTGCAACAAGGCAAAGATCTTCTGGGCACCATCGACATTGGCCTGAAAATCCCAGAGGTCGGTGCCGCTGTAGCGATCCTCCTCGCCGCTGATCTTGGTGGCCGCCACCTCCTCGATCAGATCCGCAGCGCCGCCGACCATCTTGGCGGGTGGTATGGTGAGCCCGCCCAGGCGGCTCTGCAGTTCCTCGGTGTCCCGCACCAGCCGCTCGGCGATCGGCTGCATGCCTGCCGTGGTTTTGTCCGCAAACAGCGCTTTCTCGATGCGGTGGAAGCCGGCGAAACCGGGATCATTCTCCTTCTTCTCGAAGTCGTCGGCACGCGCATCCATGTTCTTGTCGAGATCGCTGAAAAGTTCGGCCACCGGCTCGATGCGCTCATAATGCTGGCGCGTCGGGGCATATAAATTCCGGGCCTCTTCCAGCCTCCCGGCCGACACCGCTTCGGCGAAGCGCCTGGTCTGCTCGACGAGTTCGCCGACTTCCCTGACCGCATAGACCTTGTATTCGGCGAGCGGACCGACCAGCTCCCGCACGCCCGGCGCGGCCGCCGAGCCGGGGGTCGCCGCAGCCGCAACCGCGAGCGAGCCTTTTGGATTGGTCAGCAGGCCGCAGGTCATCTGGTATTGGCCGGCCTTCAGGTCGGCGGTCAGCGACTGGACAAATCCGGGAATGATGTTCTCGCGCTCCTCGACCACCATCACGCCATCGAGAATTTCCCATTCGACCGCCCGCCGGCTCTGATTTTTGATCCGGAACGTGGTCTTGCCGGCCGGCACCGAAAGCGTATTGGGCTCGCATCCGACGTCGGTAATGGTGACCGAGACCGGCGGCGCGGCATCCTGCGCGGCCGCCAGACCTGGACTGCCGAGCCCTGTGGCTGCGAGCACCGACAGCACGCAGGCGGCCCGCGACAACCGGCGGCCGCCGGGGGCGAGCGACACGGGAAAAAACGAGATCATCAGACAAGGTCCTTCGAAGCGGAATTGTCAGGCGGGCCGCGGAACCGGCTGCGGGCGTCCCTGCAAGTAGAAGATCGACAGCGCCGGCAACAGGAACGCCAGATAGACGGTCACCTCGCCGACGGTCGGCGCGTCCTGATAGCCGAAAATGCCGGCCAGCAGCGTGCCGATCAGGCCGTCGCCGGGCAGCACGCCGCTGATGTCGAATGCGGTTTGCTGCAGCAGATTCCAAAGCCCGGCCTCATGGAAGGCGCGGACGGCGCCGGCCAACAGCCCCGCCGCGACAAAAATGATGAACACGCCGGTCCAGCGAAAGAAGGTCTGGAGATTGAGCCTGATGCCGCCGCGGTACATCCCGACGCCGAAGGCGAAAGCGCAGACAATCCCGAGCCCCGCCCCGATCGGCACCCCGATGCCGACGTCCTGCTGCACGGTCGCGATCAGGAAAAACACCGATTCCAGGCCCTCGCGGCCGACCGCCAGAAACGCCATCGCGGCCAGCGCCAGGCCGCGGGAATCGCCCGATCCGGCGGCGGAGTCGATGGAATCGTGCAGCTGCGCCTTGATCGAACGCGCCGCGCGGGCCATCCAGAGCACCATCGACGCCAGGATGCCGGTGGCAATCAGGGCAACACAGCCCTCGAACATCTCCTGCATCTTCTGCGGAAACTCGGCGCCGGCGAGCTCCAGCGCCATGCCGAGCGCGGTGCAGATCACCAGCGCGAGCCCGACGCCGAACCAGACCGCCGGCAGCGCATCCTGACGGCCGGTCTTTTTGAGATAGCCCGCGATGATGCCGACGATCAACGCCGCCTCAATCCCCTCGCGGAGCATGATCAGGAACGCGACGAGCACGGACGTGTCCTTTCAAAGGGCCGGGCATTGGCCGAAACCGACGTTTTCTAACACTCAACAACGCCTTCATGTTTGGAATCATTAAAATATCGCCGCCCGCGGCGTCGTCCCGGATGTGAGTCTCTTGGAATAATTCTTATGCGCAAGGCGCGCCAGATCCTCCCTATCGCGGGCTCGGCCGCGCCCGGATGCGCCACCACGTCGCCGCCTGCTCGCGAAAGCCTCTTCAAGACATCTGAGCCGTCGTATTGACAGCAGCAACCGGATCGTTTCAGTTATCGGTGTTCAGGAGTGCCGATCCGCTCGATCGGCAAAGGGAATTTGGTGCGGTTCGCACCTTGTCTGCGAACCAAATCCAAGGCTGCGCCCGCAACTGTAGGCGGTGAGTCCTTCTTCGATATGCCACTGGGCTTTTACGACAAGGCCCGGGAAGGCGGAGAAGGGTTATGACCCGCGAGCCAGGAGACCGGCCTGAACACGTCATCCTTCCGGCGTGCGGTGCGCGCGCATGGGGCGGTTCTTTCGCTGCGGTGACATAGAAAATGTCTTGCGGATGAAGGGGCCGCCATGGCTGCGCATGCGAAATCGAATGTTCTGCAAGATCGGCCTGAACCTGCAACTGCAGGTCTTCGCGGCCGGATCGTCGCCATCTACAGCCTGCTCATCGTCGCCAATCTGTCGGCCTGGATCTGGGCCTTGGTTGCGTTCGCCCATCAGCCGGTTCTGATCGGGACCGCGGTGCTGGCGTATAGCCTCGGCCTGCGTCATGCCATCGATGCCGATCATATTGCGGCGATCGACAACGTCACGCGCAAGCTGATGCAGGAGGGAAAGCGCCCGGTCGCGGTCGGCTTTTTCTTTGCGCTGGGGCATTCGACCGTGGTTGTGCTCGCCTCGCTGGCCGTCGCGCTGACGGCAAGCGCGCTGAGCGGCGGACTGGCTTCCTACCGCGTGATCGGCGGCATCGTCGGAACCTCGGCGTCAGCGCTGTTTCTGTTTCTGATCGCGATTGCAAATATCATGGTACTGCGCGGCGTGTACCGGGCATTTCGGCTGGTGGAGCGCGGCAATAGCGTAACGGAAGCGGACATTGACGCGCTGTTGCAGCAGCGCGGCTGGCTGGCGCGGCTGTTCCGGCCGCTGTTCAGGCTGGTTTCGCACAGCTGGCAGCTTTATCCGATCGGGCTGTTGTTCGCGCTAGGCTTCGAGACCGCCAGCGAGATCAGCCTGTTCGGCCTCTCGGCGCAGGCTTCCGATGCGGTCTCGAGCTGGTCGCTGCTGATTTTCCCGGCGCTGTTCGCCGCCGGCATGACGCTCGTCGACACCACCGACGGCGTGCTGATGCTGGGCGCCTATGGCTGGGCCTATCGAAATCCCCTGCGCAAACTGTTTTACAATCTGACCATTACATCGGTGTCCGTGCTGGTGGCATTGGTGGTGGGCGGCATCGAGACGCTCGGCCTGATCGCGGATCAATTTCATCCGCAGGGCATGTTCTGGAATGCGATCTCCGGAATCAACGAACATTTCGGCGCGCTCGGCTACGGCATCGTGGCGATGTTCGCCGTGAGCTGGGGGATATCGTTCCTGGTCTATCGCTTCAAGCGATACGACCTCTACGGCAGCTAAGGCTGAAGATTTCGAAAAAAGAGCTCAGCAATTGATAATCGATCGCAACTAGGTTGACAAGGTATTGAAAATACAGTCAAGTTTGTTGCAACTGAGTTGCATTAGCAGGCACAGGGCTACGGTGCGAAAAGCAATGAGTTGGGTGATGGTGTGCGCGGCGGCCCTGGCGGTGAGCGGCGCAGCGAAGGCCGCGGATCTGCCCGCCGTCGGTTCGATGCCGCTCAAAGCGCCGCCGATCGCCAACTACGACTGGTCGGGATTCTACGTCGGCGGCCATGTCGGATATAGCCGAGGCTACGGCCGCAACACGCTGTTCGACCCGAACCCGAGTGCAGCCGACAGCTCGTTCGGCGGCCAGTTTGCCGGTATGCAGTTCGGCTACAACCATCTGCTGGCATCGCGGCTGCTCATCGGAATGGAAGCGGACATCTCGTTCCCGAACTATCTCGATGACGGCATCGTCGCGTCCCGGACCACGCCGTTCAGCGCCGTTACCGAAAAGCTCGACTTCGTCTCGACGGTGCGCGGCCGGGCTGGTTATGCCTTCGACCACTGGCTTTTCTACGCAACCGGCGGACTGGCATGGTCGCAGGCCCGGCTGCTCGAAGACTCGAACTCGACCGGCAACGAGGACAAGGTTTTGCGGCTGCGCACCGGCTGGGCTCTCGGAGCCGGCGCGGAACTTGCGATCGCGCCGGGCTGGACTGCGAGACTTCGAGTATCTCTACGACCGCCTGGGAAAAACCGGCGGCACGTTTCCATCGGGCACCGGTTATGAATCGACCTCGGTGGATCTCAACAGTGTCAGGGTTGGACTCAACCGGAAGCTTGACTGGACCGGAGCGGCGACAGGCGACGGCGGCGGCAACTCCACTGGCTCCTGGGGACTCGACCCCAATAGCTGGAACGTCCACGGGCAGCTAACCTTCATCGAGCAGGGCTATCCCGCTTTCCGCTCGCCCTACCAGGGCGCGAACAGCCTGACCGGCGCCAATCAAATCCAGAATACGACAAGTGCCACCGCATTCATCGGCTATCGCCCATGGGACGGCACCGAAATCTACGTCAACCCGGAGCTCATGCAGGGCTTTGGTCTCAGCAACACGCTGGGAGTTGCAGGCTTTCCCAACGGAGAGGCGCAAAAATCGGATTTCCCGATCCCGCGTATGGACATCGCGCGGGTGTTCGTGCGGCAAACCTTCGGCCTTGGCGGCGAGCAGGAGACCATCGAGGACGGACCGAACCAGCTCGCCGGCAAGCAGGATATCTCGCGAATCACGATCACGGCCGGCCGGTTCGCTGTTCTGGATCTATTTGACGGCAACTCCTATTCGCACGACCCGCGCGTCGATTTCCTCAACTGGAACATGTATTGCTGCGGGTCCTACGACGTGACCATGGACAAGATCAGCTACACGTGGGGCGCGGCTGTCGAACTGAACCAGAAGAATTGGGCGATCCGTGGCGGCTATTTTCTGGTGCCGACCGTCTCCAACGTCAACACTTTTGACACCCGGATCCCCGAGCATGGCGAGTATATCGGCGAATTGGAACTGCGATATGCGCCGTTCTCCGAGCCCGGCAAACTGCGCCTGATGGGATGGGCGAACATCGCCGATATGGGGAGCTATGCCGACGCTCTTGCGATGCCCGTCACCACGCCGAACTATCCCGACATCACGCTGACACGGCAGCTGCGCACCAATTACGGCTTCGTCGTCAATGTGGAGCAGGCGATAACAGGCGAGCTGGGCGTGTTCTCGCGTGCGAGCTGGAGTCCCGGTCTCGACGAACTCATCGGCTGGACCGATTGCGACGAGAGCCTGTCGCTCGGCACCGTGCTGAAGGGAACGGCTTGGGGGCGGCCGGACGACAAGATCGGCGTGGCAGGCCTGGTCGAAGGTCTCTCGCCGATCGCGCGAGCCTATTTCGCGGCCGGCGGCCTCGGGATCCTGATCGGCGATGGCCAGCTCAATTATCGCCCGGAGCAGATCCTGGAAGCCTATTATGCCTACAGCCTCAATAAATGGGCAACCCTCACCTTCGACTATCAATTCATCGACAATCCCGGATACAACGCCGACCGCGGACCGGTTTCGGTGTTTTCCGGACGGTTGCACGCGCAGTTTTGAGCGTCCCGGCCGCTGGAAAAAGCAGCGACGGGCCGCACCGCCGGCAATCGCGGCAGACCGTTGATCTCGGCGGCCGGATCGAAAAGTCGCCGCCGACGTCGTGGATCAGCGCCCGTCGGGGGTCTGGACGCCGGACCAGCTGTCGCGGACCTGCTGGTAGTGCACGCTCGGATCGTAGGCGGTGGTCGGCAGCTTGAGAACCTGCGGCGACAACCGGCCGACGGCGCCCAGGACCGCGTAGGACGCGACCACGCGATCATGCTGCGCGGTGACCAGCGCGATGCGCGCGTTGACCAGCGCCTGCTGCGCGTTGAGCACGTCGAGCGTGGTCCGCTGTCCGACGGTGGCTTCGCGGCGAACGCCGGTGAGCGCGATTTCCGACGCGGTGACCTGGGATTGTGCGGAAACCACCTCGGCCTTGCCCGCCACCAGCTGCCCCCACGCCGTCACCACGTTGGCGCGGGTCTGATCGCGGGTCGTTTCGAGATTGAGGCGCTGCTGCGCCAGGGTTTCCTTGGACTGGCGGATCAGCGCGTATTCGGCGCCGCCCTGGTAGATCGGCGCCGAGACCTGCGCCACCGCGGCCGCGCCGAACGAGCGGAAGGTCGTCAGGGTCTGCTCGTAGGACTGCTGGACCGCCGCCTGCAGGCTGACGGTCGGCAACAGCGCGCCCTCGTTGATCTTGACCTGCAGATAGTTGACGTCGATGCCGTACATCGCCGCGGTGACGTTCGGATTTTCGGTGAGGCCCAGTTCGACGGCGGAACCCGGCGATTTCGGCAGGAAGCGGTCCACCGGCGAGCCGGGCGCCAGGTTGGAGGGGTCGTCGCCGATGATGCGGCGGAAATTCGACCGCGTCGTTACCAGGTTGGATTCGGCCGTGAGTTGCTGGGTCTTGCCGGCGGCGAGCTGGGCTTCGGCCTGCGCGACATCGGTCGGCGTCACCGTGCCGACGCTGAACCGGTCGCGGGTCTGCTTGAGGGTCTGCTCGAGCACGAGAACGTTGCTGCGCTGCACCTCGACGATCGCGGCGTCGCGCAAAAAATCCATGTAGATGGTGGCGGCGTTCAGCAGCACGGTCTCTTCAAGCACGCGCAGCGCTTCGCGCGCGCCGGAAACCTGGCTCTCGGCCGCACGGGTCTTGTTGGCGGTCTGATTGCCGTTGAACAGCGTTTCCGTCACGGTGACACCGACGCTGCGCGGCGCGTCGGTGCCGTGAACGTCGCTTCGGATCAGCCTGGTCGCGGAGGCGCCCGGTCCCGATGTGGCGGCGACGTCGGCGTACTGAAAGCCGCCGCTCGCGGTGAGCGCGGCCTTGGGCCGGTAGCCCGACAGCGCTTGCGCCACGTTCTCGTCGGTCGATCGCACCAGAGCCCGTTGCGCATTGAGCTGCGGGTTGTTCCGGTAGGCCCGCACCAGGGCGGCCTCGATGGTATCCGCCAGCGCCGGTGCCGGGCCTGCGAACGCCATCAGGACCATCGTAGCTGCAACTCCGTGAAGGCTTCTCACAGACATGGATTCACGCGCCAGCTTTGTGCACCGATCAGGCGCGAGACATTCATTCGGACAATCCCCGGGAGGCATCCCCGGTCGGGACAGTGCTGCGGGAGACCAATCGCCCAGCTTTGCTGAAGCAATATTGGCCGCCCGCGGTCGAGATTTCGGCAGGATCCCGGGGGCGGACGCTATCCGTGCCCGCGGTCTAAATCAACAGGGCGATCCGCGACAATCTTCAGCGATTTCAGCGATATGCGTTTGCCTGGCCACGCGATCCCGACAGTTCCATGGACATTCGGCAGGTTTTCGCGGTGGCAGCCTCGGGCTGCGCGCGTTATGAATCTTGCAGGCGCAAGGTGGCATAGCCTCGATCGGATGGGACGCCCATGAGGTCCTGTGAAGTGAACGCGAAGCGCAGGCAGGCGAGGCTGCGGCCCCTGCATCTCGCGATTGCGAGCCTGGCTACGCTGATCGCCGCCGCAGACGGTGCCGACGCTACAGACCGTCGGAGCGCAACCTCGGTCGAGTCCATCGAGTCGCGCGCGGCCGGTGAGCCGGTCATGGCGATCGTTTCGCTCCACCAGCAGCGGATCACGGTCTATGACGCCAACGGCTGGATCCTCCGGGCCCCGGTGTCGAGCGGCCAGCCCGGGCGCGAACTCCGGCCGGGATCTTCAGCGTCATCCAGAAGGAAGCCGACCACTACTCGAACCTCTATGACGATGCCTACATGCCGGACATGCAGCGCATCACCTGGTCGGGCATCGCACTCCACGGCGGCGCGCTGCCGGGATATCCGGCTTCGCATGGCTGCGTTCGCCTGCCCTACGACTTCGCAGCACGCCTGTTTGACCTGACCCAGTTGGGCTTGCGCGTGATCGTGGCGCCAAACGACGTGGCGCCGGTTGAGATCGCCCATCCGGTTCTGTCCTTGTCGAGGCCCGGCGCCGCTGCCCTTGCCGCCGCCCGAACCGCAGAGGCAGACCAGGCGGCCAGCAAGGCGGAACAGGCCAGACTCGCCGCCGGGGTCGCCTCGAGGGTGGCCACGCAGGCATTGGTGGCGGTCCGGGTGGCGGAAAACCTGAAGTTCAGGGCCGAGGCCCAATTGGCGGCCGCCGAGACCGCGCTCGGTGCCGCCGTTTCCGCCGAGGCCAAGGAGCAGGCTGAGCGCGACAAGGCACAGGCCGCTGGCAGGATCGCCGAATTGCAGGTGCAACTGGACTCGGCAAAGGCGGAGCTGCAACCCAAGCTCGATGCCGTCACGACCGCCCGTGAGGCCAGCGCCGTCGCCGAGGCGGCGCGAGCCGCGGCAGCCGAGGCGGCGCGCCAGGTGGCGCGCGCGCTCGAGCCGGTATCGGTGCTGATCAGCCGCAAGACCCAGCGGCTTTATGTCCGCCAAGCCTTCGAGCCCATCCTGGAGAGTCCCGTCACGATTCTGGACGCCGATCGCCCCATCGGCACCCATATCTTCACCGCCGTGCAACGCACCAACGGCGAGGCCGACCTGCGCTGGAACGTCGTCTCGTTGTCCGACGGAAGTCCGCACGTCGCAGCAGCCGAGCCGCCGGGCCGCGGGCGCGGCGGCCATGGTCGCGACGCCGAGCCAACGCCGGCCGACCCGGCCAGTGCAAAAAACGCACTGGACCGGATCGTGATTCCACAGGACGTGCTGGATCGGATCGCCGGGCTAGCGCCGCGGTCCTCCCTGATCATCACGGACGAGACGTTGAGCTCCGAGACCGGCAAAGGCACGGATTTCGTGGTCCTTTTGAGCGGCGAGCCGCAAGGAGGCATCAAGGCCCGACGCCCCGGTCCGGGTCCGGAGACCGAATTCCGCTACGAGCCGCTGCACGATCGCCGCCTGCCCTACCGGCGCTCACCTTTCGGAGGTGCGTTTTCCAGCTGGTAAGACGCCGCGCGAAGTCCAGCGGGAGCGGCACCAAAGCGGTCCCCGAACAGCGCCATGCAGTTCAAGCGGAGGCCGCGCGCAGCCTATCCCGACCTGGGGCCGGGTCCGAACTGGCCGCCGGAAAAGTGCTCAAGGGCGAAAATGAAGAAAACAAGGGCGCCGATGTCGATCAGCGGCAGCAGAAACAGCCATCTGGCGAACGACCAGTGCCGCAATATCCAGGGCAGCACCGCGCCCGCAAGACAAACGAACGGAAAGATGGCGATCGCCAGCGCAAACCCCACGGTATAGGGGTTGGAGGTCGAGCCCGGCGCATCGAACGCCATCGGAGACATCAGCGCGGGAAAGACCGCGGCCAGTCCCACCACGACCCAGACCGCGGTCAGGACGTACCAGCTCATATTGCTGTTCAGCATGTCGCATCATCCTGCCGCGTGTTGCAATGCGGCGCTTCGGCCGGGCGCCACGATAACCCTGATCGCGGGGTTGAACTACCGACGACCGGAACCCAAGGTCGATGCTCTGTCGCCTTTGGCTGGTCCGGTCAATGGCTGTCTTTCGCGACGGGACATCGCAACCGCCGTCGAGGACCGACGCAGGCCGGCCGGGTCATTATGCCGCGCCGTCTGCGATTTCGACCTGTCTTTGCCACCGCCTGCCGGGAACGACCCGCGCGGCAACACGTTGCCCCCCGGACGAGGCCACCCATGCAAAACCCGCTCCAGATCGACCAAGAGCAAAATGAAGCCATCCGCGCCGAACTCGGCGAGCGGCTGCGCATCATTATGGGGTTGGAGCAGCCGAGGAAGTTGTCGGCGCGTCTTCGGCACCTGCTGGACCGACTGTCCGAGCAGGACCACTTGATCGAGATGGCGGCATCGCCCTCGATCGCGCCTTCGCAACATCAAAACGAAGGCTGGCTGCGCCGGCTGTGGGCCGGCCGCCGGCGTTAAATCGTTCCGCTATTGCCGGGAGTCCGGAGCAGGCGCGCTCGGCGCGCGTCAAACCACCACGTCTTCCAGGACCGCCGACTATTGGTGGAAAGGGGGTGGCGGCCCAGGCCTCGGGTTCCGATCAGACACCGACGCATGGGCCGCCACACCTTGGACCTGGTTAGGTCCGGCTGCCGTTCCAGCGCCCGGTATATTTGAATTCGGGCGCGGCCTTGAGCTGGTCCGCCGTGGCGTTCATCTTCGCATGCCACTTCTTGTCACCATCGTTGTAGGTGACCTTCACTGCCGACGGATTTACCGCAATGTAGCGATCGCCCATTCCGAGGAAGCCGCCTACCGAAACGATATAGGCCGTGGCGCGACCTTCCGGATTCATCGCGATGTCCTTGATGGTCCCGATGTCCTTGTTGTCGTCATTGTAGATATCAAGTCCGACGAGGTTGGAACTGAGATCGTTGTTTTCCGGTACGCTCATATAGGTTCCGCCGGAACTGGCGTTGCCGGTCGTGGTCATGTTGTTCTGGGCCCAAACGGCCGAAGTCATGGCCATCGCGGCCACTCCCGCAAGTAACAAAGAACGCATGGTTGTCTCCTGATTGGTGATTTGCCCCAAGGACGTTCCAACGAACCGGCGACCCGGAAGTTGCACGGCGACAGCCGGATTTATACGCGGCCAAAACCGACCTCCGCCGCGGGTTTTCGAGCGGAACTCGATACTGCTTTCTGGCGGGATGGCCGCCTGTCCCGGGGGAGACGAGTTTTTCGACGTCGTGAAAAGCACGGCGTGCGGAACAGGAACAAGTCCGCAGCGGAGCGGTTTCTAACGAGCTTTCAACCCCAACCGGAGCACACCATGACCAAAGAGAAAGAGCTGAAAGATCTGTTCCTCGACACCTTGAAGGACATCTACTTTGCCGAAAAGCAGATCCTGAAGGCCTTGCCGAAGATGGCGAAGGCTGCGCAATCGAGCAAGCTGCGCGCGGCATTCGAAAAGCATCATGACGAAACCGAAGGCCAGATCGAGCGACTGGAGCAGGTGTTCGAATTGATCGACGCGCCGGCGCGCGGCAAAACCTGTGACGCGATCCTGGGAATCCTCGACGAAGGCAAGGAAATCATGGGCGAGTACAAGGGGATGCCCGCGCTTGACGCCGGCCTGCTCGCCGCTGCCCAGGCGGTCGAGCATTACGAGATTTCGCGCTACGGATCCCTGAAAACCTGGGCCACCGAGCTCGGCTATCGCGACGTCGTGAAATTGCTCGACGCCACGCTGACGGAAGAAAAGAACACCGACAGCACCTTGACCCAGCTCGCGCACGCGGAAGTCAACCAGCATGCGGAAACGGCCAAAGCCGCCTAGAGACGCGGAAGCCGCCTTGGTGGAAAATAGCGAAAGGCGCCGCGGTGCGGGGCCTTTCCGGCCGCGGCTTACGGCTTTTTCGCCGAACCGGCAGGCTTTGCCGATTTCTCGACAGCCTTTTTCGCCTGCGCCTTTTTCGACCGGCCCTTGCCTTCCCTGAGCAGAGCGGGGCGTACCTGGTTGATTTCCCGCAGCGACGCCTTGTCGGCTCTTGGAAAATGCAGGTTCAGCCTGTCCAGCGCGCCGACGATGGCGGAGCCGATCACCACCCGGGCGAACCATTTGTGATCGGAGGGCACCACGTGCCAGGGCGCGGTCGGAGTCGAGGTGTGCCTGACGATGTCCTGGTACACCGCCTGGTACCTGTTCCAAAGCGCGCGCTCGGTGATATCGGCCATCGAGAACTTCCAGTTCTTCGAAGGCATGTCCAGCCGGTCGAGGAACCGTTCGCGCTGCTCCTGTTTCGAGACGTTGAGAAAGAATTTCAGGATGATGGTGCCGTTGCGCGCCAGATAGCGTTCAATCGCGGAAATGTCCTCGAACCGTTCGCGCCAGATCTTCTTGGTCACCAGCGCCGGCGGGATTCTTTCCTGGGCAAGAAGCTTCGGATGTACCCGCGTCACCAGGCATTCCTCATAATAGGAACGGTTGAAGATGCCGATACGGCCACGCTGCGGCAACACCGTCAGGGCGCGCCACATGAAGTCGTGATTGAGTTCGAGCGTCGAAGGCTGCTTGAAGGAGTGCACCTCGCAGCCTTGCGGGTTGACGCCGTCGAATATGCTCTTGATGGCACTGTCCTTGCCCGCTGCGTCCATGCCCTGAAAGATCAGCAGCAGCGACCAGCGATCCTGTGCATACAGCTTCTCCTGGAAATCGCTCAGCCGCCGGCGGTTGGCTTCGAGGATCTTTTCCGCCTTGTCCTTGTCGAGGCCGCCCTTCTCGTTGGTCTTGTACGATCTGAGATGAAACATGCCAGATCCGTTGTAGCGGAACGGCGTGACAAAAGGCTGCAGCTGGACCGCGAGAGGTTGCGAAGGTTTCTTGCTCATGGGGTGCCGGCTCCGGTTGTAAATGGCGAATGGCGAATAGCGATTAAGTGAGTAGTGAGTAGTGAGTAGTGAGTAGTGAGTAGGCAGTAGTATCTCCCTACTCGCTACTCGCTACTCGCTACTCACTACTTACTTACCTTACTTCCCCATTCGCCATTCGCTATTCGCTAATTCGCCCGGTCGCTATTCGTCCGCTCGCCACTCACTGCTCCAGCCGCGCCCGCAGGAACGCGGTGACGAAGCGCGGCATCGCGGGCGTCAGATCGGAGGCGGTCCGCACCAGATGGATCGCCGCGAGTTCGGGCCGGGTTTGCCGGTGAAGGTGCGACTCGATCCTGGCGCGGAGCGCTTCGCCGGTCATGTCGACATCCAATATCCGGATCATCGCAATCGCAGCGCCGGAAACCACGCAATCCCAATTGGCCGCCGGCCGATAATCCGCAGCGGTAAGGCCGGTCTCCTCCTCGACCTCGCGGGCGACGCTGCCGGCGATGTCGACCGCGCCGTCGCGGATATCATCGAGGTCGGGAGTTCCTGACGGAAAGTAGATGCGGCCGGCGTTGGCGGTATGATCGCCCATTTCACCCAACGCGTAGGCGCCGTCGGCACAACGCAGCGCGCCCATGCCGAAGCCGTTGAAGACACTCTGGTCGGGAAATCCCCAGTCGCGCCACGCCAGAAAACTGGCGAAATCGGCCTCGAAACAACCGGCGCTGAAGCGATCCGGGGTGAACATCGGGTGGCGCGCCAGCAGGATGCGGCCGTTCCAGAGCTGCGGCTTTGCCATCCGGCTTTTGGCGAAATGCGCCGCGATATCGGCGCGACGCTGGTCTGCGAACGGCCACGGCCACGGCTGCAAGGGAAAATCAAGCTCAGTCACGCGATGAATGGCGGGAGCCGTCATCGGTGCTTCTTCTGCCATGAGCGGTCGCGGCGGACTAGCCAAACATTGCCCTCATGGTTTGCTCCGTGCAGCCTGCCGGCCGGTGCTCGACAGAGCGTCGCGCAGCCGCCCTCTCTGGTCAACCATACCTTGGCAGGCGTAGCATCCGCCGGCAAAAATCCGCAGAAGGGAACAAGACATCCATGAACCGCCTGTTTGCCACAATATCGATCGCCGCCGCATTTGCCGCCGGGTGCGGCGCGACACACCTGCTGCGACCCGCGCTGGCCGCCGAGAACATCACCGCCCAGATCATCCATCTGCCGGACCTGGTCGGCGATGCGCTCAGCCCGGCATCGCCGACCGGGTTTCGTTCCAGGATGCTGATGTCGGCCGATGGCGCGACGATCTCGCTGCAGGACGGCAACGTGCCCAAGCACCTGCATGCCAATGCCAACGAGATCCAGTACATCCTCGAAGGCACAGGCACGATCTGGCTCGGCGACAAGGAAGTGCAGGTCAAGCCGGGCGACCTCGTCATCATCCCGAAGGGCACCCCGCACGCCGGCACCAGGCCGGACGGCCGGCCATTCAGGTCGATCGCAATCAAGACGCCGCCGCAGGCGCCGGACGATACCAGGATGCTGAACTGAAGCGCGGCGGGTCCGGAGCGTCATTTCCGGATGTGCAATTGCACATCCGGAAATGGCGGAGAGGGCGGCGAAGCTTCGGCTCAGGGCTTGGAAAAGGTGCCGATCAGGCCGGTCGCGACCTTGGCGTGGCCCTCCAGCGCCTTGATCAGTTCCTCGCGGGTCAGTCCGGCCGGAAGTGCGGAAGGCTCGAGATCGGTCGCCATCAGCGTGAAGGTGTAGTGATGCGGCGCACCGGCGGGCGTGCAGGGACCGGTGTAGGTCGACAGTTTGGCGGTGCCGAGGCCGCCGACATATTTGTCGCTCGGCTTGGAGACTTCGCCTTCGGCGAAACCGGTGACCGAAGCCGGAATGCCGTAGGCCACCCAGTGGCTGACGCCGCCGGGGGGACGGCCTTCCGGATCGAACATCAGCAGCGCGAAGCTCTTGGTGCCTTCGGGCGGATTGCTCCAGGCGAATGCCGGCGAGATGTTCTCGCCCACGCAATTCGGATTGGCCTTGTTATTCCCGGCATTTTTCAAGGCCAGCCGCGCGCCGTCCTTGAAGTCGGGCGACGACAGCGTAAACGCGCCTTGCGCGACCGCAGCGCGAGAACCGAAGCATGCGGCGAGCGTGACCGCAATCGTCAGAACTGAACCACGTGAAAGCATGACAACTCCCTTGGAAGATTTCCCGGTTGGCCGGCCGCAGTTTAGCCCTCGCCCTCCCGGGATCAAGAGGCGCGCCCTGCCGTTGCCGGCGACGTTGCCGGTTCGGCCCCGTCGCTCCGGGTCAGATGATGGCTTGATCTCCGGGCACGACAGGTTCAACGAACTGCCGCAACGTGGTACGTCACCAGGGCAGCCTCCCCAGCCGGGGACAATCCTGGAAGCGCCGTGGGCCGAACCGAAGTCGAAAAATCGCCGCTGATCGCCTTCGCCCATGTCGGCAAAAGCTTCGACAGCGGCCGCGGCGCCAAACCCGTGCTGGCCGTCGACGACGTCTCGCTCGATGTCGCCGAGGGCGAGTTTCTCGCCATTGTCGGCGGCTCCGGTTCCGGCAAGACTACGCTGCTGCGGCTGGCCAACCGCTTGATCGAGGCCGACCGCGGCAGCATCCGGATCGAGGGCGAAGAAGTGCGCCGCATCGATCCGATCCGGCTGCGCCGGCGCATCGGCTATGTCTTCCAGAGCGGCGGGCTTTTCCCGCATCTCAGTGTCGCCGCCAATATCGGGATCACCCCAAAACTGCTCGGCACCGCGGCGGCGGAGATCTCCGCAGGGGTCGACCAGCTGCTCGAGTTGGTGCGGCTCGACCCCGGCCAGCATCGCGGCCGCCTGCCGCACGAGCTCTCGGGCGGCCAGCGCCAGCGCGTCGGCGTCGCCCGGGCACTGGCGGCGCGTCCGCGCATCGTGCTGATGGACGAGCCGTTCGGCGCGCTCGATCCCTTGACCCGCGATGCGCTCGGCGACGACTACCGCGCGCTGCACCACAAGCTCGGGCTGACCACGGTCATGATCACCCACGACATGACCGAGGCCATCCTGCTCGCCGACCGGATCGCGGTCATGGGCGCCGGTCGGCTGTTGGCCCAGGGCACGCCGGCAGAACTTTCCCGGAGCGACGAGGCCTATGTCGGCGAATTGCTGCGCACACCGCGGCGGCAGGCCGAGCGGCTCAAGGTGCTGCTGCCGCGTGATGGCGCGGCATGAACCTGTTTTCCGATCCGCGCTGGAGCGAGGCGCTGGCGCATCTGCCGGATTATCTCGGAAACCATGTCCGCATCAGCCTCGCCGCGCTGGCGCTGGGATTGCTGGTCAGCCTGCCGCTGGCGATTGTCGCGCGCAACCGGCCGCTGCTGCGCGGCGCGCTGCTCGGCTTTGCCAGCGTCGTCCAGACGGTGCCGGGCCTGGCGCTGCTGGCGCTGTTCTATCCGTTGCTGCTGGCGCTGGCGGCATTGTCGCTGGCCTGGTTCGGAGTTGGCTTTTCCGCGTTCGGGTTCCTTCCCGCCGTGCTGGCGCTGGCGCTCTATTCGATGCTGCCGGTGTTGCGCAACACCCTCGCCGGCCTCGGCGGCGTCGACGCCGCAGTGCTGGAGGCAGCCCAGGCCGTCGGCATGACGCAACCCCAGTCGCTGTTTATCGTGGAGCTGCCGCTGGCGCTGCCGGTGATGATGGCGGGCATCCGCACCGCGGCGGTATGGGTGATCGGGACCGCGACGCTATCCACCCCGATCGGCCAGACCAGCCTCGGCAACTACATCTTTGCCGGATTGCAGACCCAGAACTGGGTGTTCGTGCTGTTCGGCTGTATCGCCGCGGCACTGCTGGCGCTCGCCGTCGATCAATTGCTGGCGCTGGTCGAAAGCGGCCTCCGCAATCGCAGCGCCTTGCGAACCGCGCTCGGCGGCTTCGGCATCGCGGCGCTGGTCGCTGCCACCCTGGTGCCCTCGATCGCGCGCGCGCCGCAGGGCTACGTTGTCGGCGCCAAGACCTTTGCCGAACAATATGTGCTGGCGGCGCTGATCGCGCAGCGGCTGCGGGCGGCGGGTCTCACCGCGACCACCCGCGAGGGACTCGGCTCCAATGTCATTTTCGACGCGCTGGTCACCGGCGACATCGACGTCTATGTCGACTATTCCGGCACGCTGTGGGCCAACCAGCTGCACCACGCCGATATCCGGCCGCGTGCGCAACTGCTCGGCGAGTTGAAGGCGGAACTGGCGCGGCGCAACGTCACGTTGCTGGGCGAGCTTGGTTTCGAGAACGCCTATGCGCTGGTGATGCCGCGCAACCGCGCCGCGGCGCTCGGCATTCACAGCATCGCCGATCTCGCCGCGCGCGCCCCGACCATGTCGATTGCCGGTGATTACGAGTTCTTCTCGCGGCCGGAATGGGCCAGGCTGCGTCAAGCCTATGGGCTGTCGTTTCGCACGCAGCGGCAGATGCAGCCGGACTTCATGTATGCCGCGGTCGCGTCCGGCGAGGTCGATGTGATCGCGGGCTACACCAGCGACGGCTTGATCGCGAAAGACGACCTGGTGGTGCTGGACGATCCCCGGCACGCGATCCCGCCCTACGACGCCATCGTCCTGGTCGCGCCCAAGCGGGCGTCCGATCAGGCCCTGCTGAGCGCATTGCAGCCGCTGCTCGGCCGCATCAACATCGCGGCCATGCGCGAAGCCAATCTGCGCGCCGCCGGCGGCGACGGCGAGTCATCGCCCGACGCCGTGGCGCGCTGGCTGTGGCAAAGGGTGTCGAAGCGACAGTGACGTCGCCTCCCCGTCGTGGACCGGGGTTGAGCCGCACGCTGCTGCGGTCGCACCAGCGCTCGGCGGTGGTCCCTGCGGACGCAACGAAACCCAACTCGTATACACGAGCTTGCCGGAAACGGCGGTCAAGCCGGCCCGGGCCGGCTGGCGATGCCGTCGATGAACAGGTCGAGGATCCCCTCCGCGGTGCGCTCGGCCTCGGCCTCTGCGATTCCCCAGCGCGCCAGATGGCCGTCGAGATTCATGCGGGCAAAGCCGTAGACCAGCGCGCGGCCGGCGATCAGCAGCCGTTTCAGCTCGGGCGAGCGCAATTGCCCCTGCGCCAGGGCATCCGCCAGCACGCGTTCGGCCATGCCGATTAATTCGTCGTTGTCGCGCGACAACCCGGTCGCCTTGCCGTGATCGAACACCCTGCCGTTCGAGATGAGTTCGAAATGCCAGGGATTGCGCATCGCCCAGCGCAGATAGGCAAGGCCCAAGCAGCGAAACCGCGCCAGCGGATCGGCGGCGGGTGGCGCGGCCAGCGCGGTCGCGATCTCGGCCCCGAACCGCTGCTGCGCTTCCTCGGCGACCGCCGTCATCAGCGCATCGCGGCTCGGGAAATGCCGGAACGGCGCGCCCGGCGACACCCCGGCGCGCCGCGCGGCCTCCCGCACGCTCACCGCCGCGGCGCCGCCCTGTTCGACCAGTTGCAGCGCCGCGTCGATCAGGACGCGCCTGAGATCGCCATGATGATAGGGTTTTGGCGGCGGCGAACGGCGGCGGGCCGGCTGGCGCTTCGGCTTGGCAGAGACGGGCATGGGATTTGTTAACATCACCCGATCGTGAATGTAAACACTGATTACACAATTGACGGGCTCGGGGCGGCGATATGTAACTGGCGATTACATTAGCAGGGAGGCACAAGATCATGCAGACCGCTCGCAACTTTGCTGCCGGCTCAAGCTTTTTCGAGCGCTGGCGGCTGTTCGGGTTTTTGGCGCTGACCCTGATCGCGCTGTCGGTCTGGATCGCGGCCATGCGGCAATTCGAGGTCGACGGCGTGCGCATGGTGATCCGCTTTACCGCGCGGACATCGCTGCTGTTGTTCTGTCTCGCCTTCAGCGCCGGCGCGCTGGCCAGGCTGTGGCCGACCCCATGGACGCGCTGGCAACGCCGCAACCGACGCTATCTCGGCGTCAGCTTCGCAGCTTCCCACGCCATCCACGCCGTCGCCATAGCCTGCTTCGCGGCGATGTCGCCGCCGCTGTTCATGGAGGCCACCTCGGCGGCGTCCTATGTGTTCGGCGGCATCGGCTACGCCTTCATCATCGCGATGACCGCGACCTCGTTCGACCGCACCGCCGCCGCGATCGGCCAGCGTGGCTGGCGTCTGCTGCACCTCTTGGGCGGCTACTATCTGTGGTTTCAGTTCATGGTCAGTTTTGGCAAGCGGATCCCCGGCACGCCGCTTTACAGCCTGTTCCTGATCCCGCTGCTGGTGGTGTTGACACTGCGGTTGATCGCCATGGCGTCAGCGCGATCGGCGCGGACGGCCAGGGCTGCATGACATCGCCTCCCCTTCATGCCGGCGGCAGCAGCCCAAGCCGCTTGGCGATGATCCTGTCGACCATCCGCTTCGGCAAGACCGCCGTGATCAGGTGCCGCATCGGATCCGGCGTGATCTGGTAGCGCACCTTTGGGCGCGTCGAGGTCAGTGCGTCGGCGATCCGCGCGGCGATCCGTTCCGGCGGCAGCCCGTTCTCGCCGAGACGCCGCATGAATGTGCGAACCCCCTCGAGCGCCGGGAAGAATGGTGAATTGCGGTTAGCGGAAACATCGACCTGCTCGGCCTTGTCCCAGATCGGCGTCTTCACCGCGCCGGGCGCAACGATGATGACATCGATCCCGAAAAGCATCATTTCGCGGCGCAGGCTTTCCGACAATCCCTCGATCGCAAACTTGGACGCGGAATAGGCCGACATCAGCGGATTGCCGTTCTTTCCCGCCACCGAACTGATCATCACGATCCGCCCGCGCGGTCCCCTGAGCGAGGGATCGGACCCCAGTAGCGGGCCGAACGCCTGCACGGCGATGATCGGACCGATGACGTTGACGTCCATCTGGCGGCGGAACCGATCGCCAGAAAGCTCGAGCACCGGTCCTGGCACCGCAATGCCGGCATTGTTGACGAGGCCGGCAAGCGTCCGTCCGCCCAGCGCCGCGCGCACCTCGCGGGCGGCGGCCAGCACCGCGGCCTCGTCGGTGACATCGAACAGCAGCGGGGTAAAATCGGCGCCGAATTCGCGGCCGAGACGGTCGGCGTCGCCCTGCTTGCGAACACTGCCGAATACGCGAAAGCCGCGGCCGAGCAACAGCTTCGCCGTGGCCCAGCCGATGCCGGTGGATACCCCGGTGATGACAACAGATTGCATGGTTAAACTCCCGCCCTGGCTGTGCGCCGGCGACTGTTTTAGCCTTAACGGAGCCCGGCGCAATCGAGCGGCAGCGCGCGCTGCCACCCGCCTTGCCGTGCCGCTGAGGTCAGCGCGCCGGCGCCAACCCTCCGTGTTTCTACGGGGCGCCAATTTAACCCGGCCGCAAGGCGACGATGGCGATGATAAGGGTTAATTCCCGCAACTTTCTCGACGTTCCCAGGCTAAACGCTCCGGAGCCCGTCGAAGGGAAAAAGGCCATTTCGTGCAGCAGCTTGATCATTCCATCATTGCGGAACTCGAAGACGCCGTCAGGAGCGGCTCGCCCGAGAAGCGGGTTGGCACCCTGCGGCAGGTGACGGACCTTTTCCTTTATGGCGGAGAACGCCTCAGCGACGATCAGGTCAAGGTCTTCGACGATGTGCTGTGCCTGCTGATCGCCCGCGTCGAGAGCCGGGCAAGGGCCGAACTCGGCACCCGCCTGGCACCGGTCGACTACGCGCCCCTGGACGTCATCCAGCAACTGGCGCGGGACGATGAAATCGCGGTGGCCGGCGCCGTGCTGGCCACTTCCAGCCGGGTGACGACCAGCGTGCTGGTGGAAGTCGCCAGCACCAAGGGCCAGGAACATCTGCTGGCCATTTCCGGCCGCATCGATCTCCCGGAAGCCGTCACCGACGTGATCGTCGATCGCGGCGAACGCAGGGTGATCCGAAAGCTCGCCAACAACGCCACCGCGCGGTTTTCCGACGCCGGCTATGCCGGCATCGTCGCACGCGCCGACTCCGACGATGAGCTCACCGAGATCCTCGGACTTCGTATCAACCTGCCGCTCAAATTCCTGCGCGATCTGTTGCGGCGCGCCACCGACGCGGTACGCGCCCGGCTGCTGGCTATCGCACCGCCGCAACTGCAGGAGGAAATCAAGCGGATCCTCAAGGCCATCGTCAACGGGACGGGGGAGGAAAATTCGTCCAACCGGGATTTCAGTCGCGCCGAAGCGCTGGTCAAGCTGATGAGGGACCTCGACGAACTGGACGACGCGGCCGTGGTCAAATTTGCCGCGGCCAAGAAATTCGACGAAGTCGCCGCGTCGCTGGCGATTCTCAATAATGTGGCGACCGAAATGATGGCGCGGTTGCTGGAAGGTCCGCGCTCCGACCTCGTGCTGATTCCCTGCAAGTCAGCCGGCTTGAACTGGCCGGCGGTCGAAGCCATCCTGCGCAACCGGTCGCTCAAGCTGCCGATCGCCGAACAGACGCTGAAGCTCGCCTGGAAGGATTACGGCAAGCTGTCGATCGAAACCGCGCAGCGCACCCTGCGTTTCTGGCAGGTTCACAACAAGATCGAGAAGTAGGGTTTGCGCTCGCTCGCTTTGCTGGGCGGGCAGTTGTGAATTGTCATTGATGGTCAAGCATCGCGTTCAACTCGACCACATTGTCTGCGGCGCCCCAGGGGCTATGATATAAGAAATTCTCCATGCCATCCGCGCGTGAAGCTTTCCGATTGTGCATTGCGTTTTACGAGTCGTCTCTGCGCACGCAGGGAGCCATACGGCGCGGACTTTCTTTTGGACACTGCAGCAGAGGCCTTTTTTTCACTTTTGAGGCCAGGGCTGATGGGTCCCTGCGTGCGCAGGGACGACCCCGCTCAGGCTTGTGCGAGGCACAACCGGCCATCGAGATCGCGCTTGCGCGATCTCGTCCCGAGAACCGGAAAAACCTCAGTTCTTGGTCTTGTCGACCAGCGCGCCCTTCTTGATCCACGGCATCATGTCGCGAAGCTTGACGCCGACCTCCTCGATCGGATGCGCGGCGAGCTTGGCGCGGGTGGCCTTGAACGAGGTCTGGTTGACCTTGTTCTCCAGCATCCAGTCGCGTGCGAACTTGCCGGACTGGATGTCGTTGAGTACGCGCTTCATCTCCTTCTTGGTCTCCTCGGTGACGATGCGCGGACCGGTGACGTATTCGCCATATTCGGCGGTGTTGGAGATCGAATAGTTCATGTTGGCGATGCCGCCTTCATAGATCAGGTCGACGATCAGCTTGACCTCGTGCAGGCACTCGAAATAGGCCATTTCCGGCGCGTAGCCGGCTTCCACCAGGGTCTCGAAGCCGCCCTTGATCAGTTCGACCAGACCGCCGCAGAGCACCACCTGCTCGCCGAACAGATCGGTTTCGCACTCTTCCCGGAACGAGGTCTCGATGATACCCGCGCGGCCGCCGCCGATCGCCGAGGCATAGCTCAGGCCGAGATCGTGGGCATTGCCGGAAGGATCCTTGTGGATCGCGATCAGGCAGGGGACGCCGCCGCCGCGCTGGTATTCCGAGCGCACGGTGTGGCCCGGGCCCTTCGGCGCGATCATCAGCACGTCGAGGTCGGCGCGCGGCTCCAGCAAATTGAAGTGCACGTTCAATCCGTGCGCGAACAACAGCGCGGCGCCGTTCTTCATGTTGTCGTGCAGATGGTCGCGGTAGATGTCGCCCTGCAGCTCGTCGGGGGTCAGCATCATGATGACGTCGGCCCATTTGGCGGCGTCGGCGACTTCCATCACCTTGAAGCCGGCGGCTTCCGCCTTCTTGGCCGACGCCGAGCCCTTGCGCAGCGCGATGGCGACGTCCTTGACCCCGGAATCCTTCAGGTTCAGCGCATGGGCGTGGCCCTGGCTGCCATAGCCGACGATGCAGACCTTCTTGCCCTTGATCAGGTTCAGGTCGGCGTCGCGATCGTAATAAACTCGCATGGTCGTTCCTCTTGGCTGGGCGGGCGGATTGCCCGGATCGTGGTTTTTTCGGAATGTTCGAAACGTCGTTGGGGGGCCGGCCCAGGGTGCTGGGTTCGCTGGCAATTTCGGGCGTTGTCTAGAGCATTTTTGACCTCAGGGGAAACCCGTTTCTGCATGACGCACCGCCGCATCAAGCGTCCATGAAAACCGGATAGAGCGACGCCAGGAGCAGCACCGCCATGACGATGTTGAACACCCGCACCATCAGCGGGGAGCTCAGAAGCGGCCGCAGCGAACTGCCGAACAGCGCCCAGGTCAGCGACGACAGCGTGCCCATCAACAGCATCAGGGCGGCCTGGATCGCGATATTCCAGGGAAAGCTGGCGATCGCCGCATAGGCGGTAAGGCTGCCGATCGCGATTACCCAGCCCTTGATATTGATCCACTGGAACAGCGCGGCGGCCCGGAACGTCATCGGGCCGCGCCGGTTGTCCTGGCCCGGCCTGACCGGCCCGGACAGCGCGATCGCTGCCGCAAGCCAGACCAGATAGGCCAGGCCGGCATATTTCAGCACCGCCTGCAACACCGGATAGGCGACGAAGACCGCGCCGAGGCCGAGCCCCATCGCCGCGACCATGAAGGCAAATCCGATCGCGACCCCGGCAATATGCGGCAGGCTGCGGCGCAAGCCGTAAGTCAGCCCCGACGACAGCAGCATGATGTTGTTCGGTCCCGGGGTGAAAAACATCACCGCGGCGAACACGACAAAAGCGATGAAAAGTGGCTGCGACATGGTGTGCTCAGGCCAATTTCGGCACGGCGTGCTGCCGCTTCGACAGCAGCATCACCGCGATGCCGCACACCACAACGACCATGCCGGAAAGCCGCAGCGGGCCGAACCGCTCGCCGAAAACGACACTCGAGGCGGCGGCGCCGACGAACGGCACCAGCAGCGCGAACGGCACCACCTGGGCGGCGGCGTAATCGCGCAGCAGCCGGCCCCACAGCCAATAGGCAATGCTGGTCGAGACCCCGCCGAGGCCGAGCATGCAGAGGAGGCCCGTCAGCGTCATATTTGACAGTGAATGCCAGGTCGCCTGCGGACCGTCGGTCAGCAGCGTCAGGGCGGACAACGGGATCGCGGCGGTCAGGCAGAGCCACGCAAACAGATCGAACATCCGCACATTCTGCGCACGCCGAAGCAGCAGATTTCCGATAGCAAAACTGATCGGGCAGATCATCAGCACGGCGAATGCGCCGGCACTGAAATCATAGCCGACGGTGCCGCAGATCATCAGCAGCCCGAGGGTGGCGACGCCCATGCCGGCAGCCTGCCACCGCGTCGGCAACTCGCGGAAAGCGATCGCCGCGAAGCTGATCGTGAACAACGCCTGACTCTGCACGATAACGCTGGAGAGCCCGACGGGAACGCCATGCGCAATGCCGTAAGCCTGCGCCAGGAACTGGCCGAGAAACAGCGTAAGGCTGATCGAGATCAAGACCGGCCAGGCCACCTTCGGACGAGGCACCAGCAGACATGGCAGCGCCGCGACGGCAAAGCGCAGCGTCGTCATCAGCGCCGGCGAAAATTCGTCGAGCGCGATTCTGCCCGCTACAAAGGCAAGCCCCCAGATCACCGCCACCAGGATGGCGAGGCAGACGTCGGCCGGCTTCATCGTCAGCTCTGCTCGCCCGGCTTCGGTTTGCGCAACACATAGGTACCGTGCAGCGGCGCGTGATAGTCGACCGATAGCAGCGTGAAGCCGGCGTCGGCCAGCATCCGCTCGATCACCCAGCCGAAGGTCGAATATTCGTCGCGCATATGGGTGACGACGCTGTCGCGCGAAAAGCCGTGGTTCTTGATGTTGAAGTCGGCCCAGCCCTCGATGTCGCGCTGGCGCCCGTCCGGCATGCTGACGAACACGAGATCGCGCAGGAAAAAGCTTGCGCCGGGCTTGAGCGCGCCATGGATCCGCGACAGCGCCACCGCCTTCCAGAAATCCGGCAGATGATGCAGCGCAAACTCGCTGACGATGAGGTCATAGGAATTGGGCTGGTAGGCAAAACTCAACAGCCCCGCCGACTGGGTCCGGATCGCAACCCTGCGGTCGCGGGCCTGGATTTCCGCCAGCGCCAGCATTGCCGGCGAAATATCGATGGCGTCGACCTCGGCGCCGAGCTGCGCAGCCTCGCAGGCCAGCACGCCGTTGCCGCAGCCGATATCGGCCACCCGCCAGCCGCGCTGCACCCCGAGCATGGTCAGCGTCGCCCGGGCGCGCAGGTCGCTGTCGTCATGGTGGTCGTAGATCGAGGCGACCGCGGAATCCAGCCCGATCTGCCGCCGCTCATTGTAGTACCAGTCGCGCGCCAGCATGGCTCACATCCCCTCTGAACCGCGTCCGATCGCGGCAACCCCGGTACGCGAAACCTCGACAAGGCCGAGCGGGCGCATCAGGTCGATGAACTGGTTGATCTTGGCGGAGTTGCCGGTGATCTCGAACACGAAGCTTTCTATGGTGGCGTCGATGACGCGGGCGCGAAACGCCTCCGCCAGACGCAGCGCCTCGACCCGGTGCTCGCCGGTGCCGCGCAGCTTCACCATCGCCAGTTCGCGCTCGATCGAGCGGCCAGACAGCGTCATGTCGACGACGCGGTACACCGGCACCATGCGGTCGAGCTGGTGCTTGATCTGCTGGATCACCATCGGCGTGCCTGTGGTGACGATGGTGATGCGGGAGAGGTGCTTCTGGCTCTCGGTCTCCGAGACCGTGAGACTTTCGATGTTGTAGCCGCGACCGGAGAACAATCCGATCACCCGCGCCAGCACGCCGGGCTCGTTCTGCACCAGCACCGAGAGCGTGTGGGCCTCGGTCGGTTCGTGGCGCTCTTCCATGAAATAGGCGGATGCGGGCTGGTTCATGTTCTCATCCATCTTTCTGTCGTCATGCCAGGGCGCATATCCCCGGCGTCCACGTCTTTCTTGTTCTCTCGCGTTAAGACGGGGTTGGCCGGGAGTGGCGGCGACACCGTCCATCGGACGGCTTTGCCCGGCCATGACGCCCCCTGCTCCTCACACCAGCGCCTTGCCGCCGGCGAACGCCGCCGCGGTGGCCTCGTCATTGGCTTCCGCCGGCAGCAGCATTTCGTTGTGGGCCTTGCCGGACGGGATCATCGGGAAGCAGTTTTCCAGCGCCGCCACCCGGCAATCGAACAGTACCGGACGCTTGACGTCGATCATCTCCCGGATGGCGCCATCGAGATCGCCAGGCTTGATCGCCTGGATGCCGACGCAGCCGAAGGCGTCGGCGAGCTTGACGAAGTCCGGCATCGCCTCGGAATAGCTGTGCGACAGCCGGTTGCCGTGCAGCAGCTGCTGCCACTGCCGCACCATGCCCATATACTGGTTGTTGAGGATGAAGATCTTGATCGGCAGTTCGTACTGCACCGCCGTCGACATCTCCTGCATCGTCATCTGCACCGAGGCGTCGCCGGCGATGTCGACCACCAGGCTGTCGGGATGCGCGACCTGGACGCCGACCGCCGCCGGCAGGCCGTAGCCCATGGTGCCGAGGCCGCCCGAGGTCATCCAGCGGTGCGGTTCTTCGAAGCCGAAGAACTGCGCCGCCCACATCTGGTGCTGGCCGACTTCGGTTGTGATGTAGACGTCGCGCCCGCGCGTCGCCGCGAACAGCCGCTCGATCGCGTATTGCGGCAGGATGATATCGCTGTTCTTCTTATAGGACAGCGAATTGCGCGCGCGCCAGACCGCGATCTCCTGCCACCACGGCCGGATATCCGGCTTCTTCGCCTCCGCCTTGAACACCTGCAACAGGTCGCCGAGCACGTTGCCGGCGTCGCCGATGATCGGAACATCGACCCGGATGTTCTTGTTGATCGAGGACGGATCGATGTCGATGTGGATCTTCTTGGAGCCCGGCGAAAATGCGTCGGTGCGCCCGGTGATGCGGTCGTCGAAGCGGGCGCCGACGCACAGCATGACGTCGCAGCCGTGCATCGCCATGTTGGCCTCGTAGGTGCCGTGCATGCCGAGCATGCCGAGCCAGTTCTTGCCCGATGCCGGATAGGCGCCGAGGCCCATCAGGGTGGAAGTGATCGGAAAGCCGGTGGCCTCGACCAGTTCGCGCAGCAGTTTCGAGGCTTCCGGCCCGGAATTGATCACGCCGCCGCCGCTGTAGATCACCGGGCGCTTCGCCGAAGCCAGCAGCGCTACAGCCTTGCGGATCTGGGTCGCATCGCCCTTGACGCGCGGCGCATAGGAGACGTGGACGTCGGACTTGCGCGGCGGATGATAGGTGCCGACCGCGAACTGCACGTCCTTGGGCACATCGACCACGACAGGACCGGGGCGTCCGGTCGAGGCGACGTAGAACGCCTCGTGCAGCACCTTGGCGAGATCGTTGACGTTGCGCACCAGCCAGTTGTGCTTGGTGCAGGGCCGGGTGATGCCGACGGTGTCGCATTCCTGGAACGCGTCATTGCCGATCAGATGGGTCGGCACCTGTCCGGTGATGCACACCAGCGGGATCGAATCCATCAGCGCGTCGGTCAGCGGCGTCACCATGTTGGTGGCGCCCGGCCCGGAGGTCACCAGCACCACGCCCGGCTTTCCGGTGGATCGCGCATAGCCCTCGGCGGCGTGGCCGGCACCCTGCTCGTGCCGCACCAGGATGTGCTCGACCTCGTCCTGCTGGAAAATCTCGTCATAGATCGGAAGCACCGCGCCGCCCGGATAGCCGAAGATATGCTTGACCCCGTGATCGATCAGCGCGCGCACGATCATGGCGGCGCCGGTCATCTGGTTCGGATCGTGGCTCTTGTCGCTCATGGCTGGCTCCGGATGCGCTTTCGTCGGCGCGGCTTCTTCAGAAGGGTTTCGAGAAAATAAAAAGGGGCCCCAGAGGCCCCATGCACACCGCCCGAATGTGGATGGCCTCAGCCGTCCCCGGCGGTGCGCCTGGGTACGACGACGATAAGCAGTTTGGTAATTTTATTACGCATATGCCAGCTCTGGCTTCCCGAAGGTTGCGCAAACATATCGACCCGCCCCGGAAAGTCAAGGCAGGGCACAAGATGGGCTTCGACGGAAGCTTAGCCCGGTTCCCGGGATTGGGCGAGCATTTTTGGACGGCAATGTCATTGCGGGCTGCGAACGACTGTTTCCAGCCATGCCCGCGCCTGTTCCGGCACCACCCACTGGAATTCCGGCAATTGATGGCGAAACCAGGTAAATTGCCGCTTGGCGTAGTGGCGGGTGTCGGCGCGGCCGATCGCGGCGGCCTCATCCCGCGAGATCTCGCCCTTCAGGTGCCGAAGCAGTCCCGGCACGCCATGGGCCTTCATCGCCGGCAGCAGCGGGTCGAGCCGCCGCGCCGCAAGCCGTTCGACCTCCTGCAGCGCGCCGGCGGCGAGCATGGCGTCGAACCGCGCGTCGATCCGCGCATAAAGCGCGTCGCGGTCGGGGCTGAGAAACAGCGCGCTGAACCGGCCCGGCGGCAACAGCGGCGGCAAACCGTCGCGATGCCAGTCGGTCAGCGAGCGCCCGGTGGCCTCGATCACCTCGAGCGCGCGCGCGATGCGGGTGCGGTCGCGCGGTTTCAGGCGTTCGGCCGACGCCGGGTCGCGTCGCGCCAATTCGGCATGCAGCGCCTCGACGCCATCACGTTCCAGCCGGGCGCGCACCCGCTCGCGCAGCTCCGGCGGAATCGGCGGCACCGCCGACAGGCCGCGCGTCAGCGCCTTGAAGTAAAGCCCGGAACCGCCCGCGAAGATCGGCAGCCGGTTTTGCCCACGTAGTTCTTCGAGCACCATCGCCGCGTCGGCCACCCAGCTGCCGGCGGAGAAGTTTATCGCGGCATCGACATGGCCATAGAGCCGGTGCGGCGCCAACGCCTCCTCGTCGGCGGTCGGCCGCGCCGTGATGATGCGGAGATCGCGATAGACCTGCATGGAATCGGCGTTGATGATGACGCCGCCGGTTGCCTGTGCCAGCGCCAGTGCCAGCGCCGACTTGCCGCTGGCGGTCGGCCCTGCGATAAGCACGGGCCTGATGTCGTCCTGAAGCGAATTCACATGTCTCTCGTCGCCACGCTGATCTGCAATCCCGCCGACCCCGCGCTCGATAGCACGGTGGTGGACGGCGCGCGCGCCATTCTTCCCTCGCCGGGGCGGGCGGAATGGCTGTTCGACGAAGTGGCGGTCGATATCCCCTTCACCGGCAGCGACGACATCGGCGCCGTCGCCGCGCGGCTGCGCGAGGCGCGCGGCGACCTGCCGATCGATATCGTGGTGCAGCCGCGCCTCGACCGCCGCAAGAAGCTGTTTCTCGCCGACATGGATTCCACCATGATCGGCCAGGAATGCGTCGACGAACTGGCGGATTTTGCCGGCCTCAAGGCCCATGTCGCCGGCATCACCGAACGCGCCATGCGCGGCGAGATCGCGTTCGAGCCGGCACTGCGCGAGCGCGTCGCGCTGCTCAAGGGGCTACCGGTCAGCGTGGTCGACGAAGTGCTGAAAAAGCGCATCACGGCAACGCCCGGCGGCCGTGAACTGGTCGCGACCATGCGCGCGCACGGCGCCTACACCTGCCTGATCTCGGGCGGCTTTACGCTTTTCACCGACGCGGTGGCGGCGATGCTCGGTTTTCAGGAAAACCGCGCCAACGAGCTCATGGTCGCCGACGGCAAGCTGACCGGCGAGGTTGCCGAGCCGATTCTGGGCCGCGCCGCCAAGCTCGCCACCCTGATCGAGCTGCGCGAAGCCTTCGACCTCGACAAGATCGACACAATGGTGGTCGGCGACGGCGCCAATGATCTCGGCATGATCGAGAATGCCGGCCTCGGCGTCGCCTACCACGCCAAGCCGGCGGTGGCCGCCGCGGCCGCCATGCGGATTGACTTCGGCGACCTCACCGCGCTGCTCTACGCGCAGGGCTATCGGCGGGACGAGTTTGCAGGATAGCGTTTTCCCACGCGATGTCCTAGAAGGCAAATGGCATGAGCACTTCGGAAATTGATGTCGGCGATATCAGGCCGGTTTCGGTTGCCTTCACCGCCGAAGAACTCGTGGTGACGCTGGCGGACGGCGGCAAAATCGCTGCCCCGCTCGCATGGTATCCGAGATTGCAGAAAGCCGGTGCGGCGGCGCGCCAGCGCTTTGAGCTGATGCCGATGGGCATTCACTGGCCTGAATTGGACGAAGACCTCGGCATCGCCGGTATGCTGCGCGGCCGACCGGCCAGGTGAGCTGCCCCAGGCGTGCGTTGCCGCATCCCTCCCCGTCCCCGCACGTTGGCGGGGACGACATGATCATTGATGCAGGCGCGCCTGACCGCGGCGCCTACTGCACGCTCAGCGCCACGAAGCGCAACTCGCCGTCGGCGTTCGACACCAGAAGCAGCACGGATTTCTTGCCGTCCTTTTTCAGTTGATCGACCCGCTTCTTGACGTCGGCGGCGCTGCCAACCGCCTCCTGCGCCACCTCGACGATCACCTCGCCGGGGCTGAGCCGCTTGTCGGCGGCGTCCGAGGTGGTGTCGACATTGGTGATGATGACGCCCTTGACGCTGTCCTTGATCTTGTAGCGGTTGCGCAGGTCCTTGCTGAGGGTGGCGAGATCGAGACCGAGCGCCTTCTGGGTCACCGGCTTGTCGGCGGGTTCCTGGGTCTTGACCGCCGCCGGCACCGCCTTGTCGCCGTCATCGAGGCGGCCGAGCGTGACCTTGCGGGTTTCCTCGACGCCCTTGCGGATGATGACGACGTCGACCTCCTTGCCGACCGCGGTATCGGCAACCACCCGCGACAGGTCCTTCGGCTCCTTGATGTCGACGCCGTCGAACTTGATGACGACATCGCCGGGCTCGATGCCTGCGGGTTTCGCCGGGCCCTTGTCCTCGACGCCGGCGATCAACGCGCCGCGCGCCGGCTTGATGTTGAGACTTTCGGCGATCTCGTCGGTGACCTGCTGGATGCGGACGCCGAGCCAGCCGCGGCGCAGCTCGCCGAACTGCCGCAGCTGGTCGACCACCATGGAAACGGTCTTGGAGGGCACCGCAAAGCCGATGCCGATCGAGCCGCCCGAGGGTGAGATGATCAGGGTGTTGACGCCGATCACCTCGCCGTCGAGATTGAACAGCGGTCCGCCGGAATTGCCGCGGTTGATGGCCGCATCGGTCTGGATGTAGCTGTCATAGGGGCCGGAATTGATGTCGCGGTTGCGCGCCGAGACGATGCCCGCGGTGACGGTGCCGCCGAGGCTGAACGGGTTGCCGATCGCGATCACCCATTCGCCGAGCCGCAGCTTGTCGGAATCGCCGAACTTCACCGCCACCAGCGGCTTGGTCGGCTTGAATTTCAGCACCGCCAGATCGGTCTTCTTGTCGACGCCGACCAGCTCGGCCTTGAACTTGCTGCCGTCGTTCATGATGATGTTGATTTCGTCGGCGTCGGCGATGACGTGATTGTTGGTGACGACGATGCCCGAGGTGTCGATAATGAAGCCGGAGCCGAGCGAATTGGTCTTGTGCGGCTGCAGATCGCCGCCCTTGCCGAGTCCGGGTCCGCCGCCGCGGTGGTTCTTGAAGAAATCGTCGAAGAATTCCTCGAACGGCGAGCCCGGCGGCAGCTGCGGCATCGCGCCCCTGCCTTCGCCGCCGCCGCCCTTGGCCTCGATGGTCTGCGAGGTCGAGATATTGACCACCGCATCGATCACCTTCTCGGCGACATCGGCGATGCCCTCGGGACCCCGCGCCAGCGCCGGTCCCGAGAGCGCAGCCGAGACCAGGACACCGGCGGCGCCAAGGCGGATCGCGACCAACCAGGGGCGCAGGCGTTGACTCAAGGCTGGAATCGCACCGGTCATGTCGAACTTTCTCCTGCAAACGGATAGGGATTTGACTTCCACAGTGCGCCCGAACGGGGTCGCGGCGCAAGCATTCGGGCGGACATTTCGCTGGCATGAGCGCACGCCAAATGCGGCGAAAAGCCGACGCTGCGGCTCACGATGGCGTTGATCCCGCGGCGTTTTCCCGCAAGATTGGCACCGGACGGGCGTTAACGCCTGACAACCCAGATCAGGATCAGTCCGGCGACCGCCGACCCCAGACCAACCGCGCGCAGCACGTTGTCCGGCGTCGCCAATGCGCTCTTCATCGCCCGGCGCATCCAGGACGGGCTAGCCGCAAACATCAGCCCTTCAAGCACAAACAGGATACCCACACCGATGAGGAAGTCGGCGAACGCTATGGACCTCATCGGACTGAAACCTCCCGCTTGACGTTGTTCTTGCCCTTGAAGCGCGACGACTTCGTCATCGCGTTCTATCTCTTTGTTTGAGCATGGTCTTTTCGGAAAACCGGTGCCCACTTTCAGGATCATGCCCTGGCATCCAGGCCGAAGCGACGTTTTCGCTTCGGCCGCCGTCTTGTTCAAGCGCGCAAGGTCTATGGCTTCGGCGCAGCCGCTCCCGCCGCCGGGGCGGCGGCGGCGGTGGCCGACGGCGTCGGCGCCGCAGGCAACTTGCCCGACGAGTTGTTGAAGAACTTGAAGAAATCGGAGTCCGGCCGCAGCAGGAACCTGGTATCGCTGCTTTTCAGGCCGTTCTCATAGGCCGTCATCGACCGATAGAACGCGAAGAAATCGGGATCCTTGCCGTAGGCCTCGGCGAACAGCCGGTTGCGTTCGCCATCGCCGTCGCCGCGTATCTGCTCGGCGGTGGAGTTGGCTTCGGCGACAATGACGGTGGCCTGGCGATCGGCGTTGGAGCGGATTTCCTGGGCCTTCTGCCCGCCCTGGGCGCGGAACTCGGCGGCTTCGCGCTGCCGCTCGGTCTGCATGCGCTGATAGACCGCCTGGCTGTTCTGCTCCGGCAGGTCGGCCCGCCTGATCCGCACATCGACCACCTGGATGCCATAGGCGCCGGCTTCCTTGTCGAGCTGGTCGCGGATCCGCCCCATCAGCGCTTCACGCTCGTCGCGCACCACCTGGATGAAGGTGACCTCGCCGAGCACCCGGCGCAACGATGCATTCAGCAGCGTCGTCAGCTGGATGTTGGCGGCCTGGATCGAGCCGACGCTCTGATAGAACCGCAGCGCGTTCTTGATGCGGTACCGGGCGAAGGCGTCGACCACCAGCCGCTTCTGGTCCGAGGCAATGACCTCCTGCGACGGATTTTCCAGATCGAGGATGCGCTTGTCGATGTCGATGACGGTGTCGACGAACGGCGCCTTGAAATTCAGGCCCGGATCGGTAACGACGCGGACCGGCTCGCCGAGCCGCACCACCAGCGCCTGTTCGGTCATGTCGACGGTGAACACCGAACTGTAGCCGACGATCAGGATGACCAGCAGCGCCAGCAGCGCCACGATGCCTGCAACGGGGGACCTCATTTGGTGACTCCGGTCTGCGTTTGCGGCTGGCCGGTGGTGGCCGCAGCCGGACGCCGCGGCGTCAGCTCGCTCAAGGGCAGATACGGCACGATATTCTGCGCCGACGGAGAACCGCCGCCGTCATAGATCAGCTTTTCGGAGCCGCCGAGGATGCGCTCCATGGTCTCCAGATAGATGCGCTGCCGGGTGACGTCGGGCGCCTTCTTGTATTCGTCATAGACCTTCAGGAAGCGCGCGCTCTGACCCTTGGCTTCGGCTACCGCCTGCTGCTTGTAGCCTTCGGCGACCTGCAGGATCTGCGCCGCCCTTCCCTTGGCGTCGGGGACCACGCGGTTGGCATAGGTCTGGGCCTCGTTCTGCAGCCGCTCGAGGTCGGCGCGCGCCGCCTGCACGTCGCGGAACGAGTCGATCACCTGAGCCGGCGGATCGACCTTCTGCATCTGCACCTGCTGAATCAGGATGCCCGAGCCGTAGCTGTCCAGCGTCTTCTGCATCAGTTCCTGCACGCTGGCTTCCGTGGTCGTGCGCGCGCCGGTCAGGATCGGCTGGATGTTGGATTTGCCGACGATCTCCCGCATCGCACTCTCGGCGACCGCCTTGACGGTGCCTTCCGGGTTCTGGATGTTGAAAAGATAATTGCCGACGCCGTCCGGCTTGATCCGCCATAGCACGGTGAAATCGACGTCGACGATGTTCTCGTCGCCGGTCAGCATCAGGCTTTCTTCCGGCACGTCGCGCATTGTCCTGCCGCGCCGCGCCGGATCGTCGATCAGGGTCATGCCGATGCTGATGGTGGAGACCCGCAGCGCCTTCGGCAACAGCACGGTCTCGATCGGATAGGGCAGATGATAGTTCAGGCCCGGCTGCACGGTGCGCACATGCTTGCCGAAACGCAGCACGACGCCGAGTTCCTCGGACTGGACGCGGAAAAATCCGGACAGCCCCCAGATCGCCAGCGCGCCGATCAGAACCAGAGCGATGCCGATACCGCTGAAATGACCGCCGGGCAACAGTTGCTGCAGCCGGTCCTGACCGCGGCGCAGCAGGTCTTCGAGATCCGGCGGCCGTGGCCCCCCCGATTGCGGGCCGGAGCCCCACGGTCCCTTCGGACCCGAGCCCCAGGGGCCTCCGCCTTGATTCTTCCACGGCATCGACAGTCTCCTCCGCAGAGCCATGGCCAAGACGCCCGGCGCCGCAATCTCTGCATGGCCTTATAGGGGACGGCCCCGGCGCTTACAACGCAAGCTTCGCGCTCGAAGCAGCTAAGCCCGAACCCATAATTGTCAATGCAAACTTCGCCCGACGCGGTTAATGCGACTTTCGTCGGCGATAGGTCACATAGGAAAAGTCCGCACTGTCGTCCAAACCGGACCGGTTCGGCACCCGTGCGACCTCTTCCCAGTCGCCCGGTGCGATTGCGGCGAAATGTGTATCACCTTCGGGCCGGGCGTGAACTTCGGTGATTTCCAGGCGGTCGGCGACATCCATCCATTGCGCGTAGATTTCCGCGCCGCCGATCACGACGATTTCGCTGGCGCCACGCCGCCGCGCGTCGGCGGTGGCGACCGCGCGGGCATCGGCGAACGACGTCGTCACCACCGCGCCGGCGGCGGAGAAATCCGGATCGCGGGTGACGACGATGTTGGTGCGGCCGGGAAGCGGCCGGTGCAGCGACAGGAACGTCTTGCGACCCATCACCACCGGCTTGCCCATGGTCATGGTCTTGAAGCGCTGCTGATCGCTCTTCAGCCGCCATGGAATGGCGCCACCGGCGCCGATCACGCCATTGTCGGCGACGGCAACGATCATGACGATTTCCATCAGTGCGCTCCCTCTGCGAGCGCCGTCAGCGCCGCGCCGCCTGTCCGGCACACGGTCCAGTCATCCATCAGGTCGGCGCCGAGCGATCGGTAGAATTCGATCGACGGCGTATTCCAGTCCAGCACCGACCATTGCAGCCGCGACCAGCCATTCGCCACGCACTGCCTCGCAAGATGTGCCAGCAGCGCCTTGCCGATGCAGTTGCCGCGCTGCGCGGGGCGGACGAACAGGTCTTCCAGGCAGATCCCGGAGCGGCCGCTGAAGGTCGAGAAATTGATGAACCAGACCGCGAAGCCGGCCGGCGCGCTGTTCCATTCCGCGATCTCGCAAAACAGCCGCGGATCGCTGCCGAACAGCGCCGCGTCGATCATCGCTTCGTTGGCTTCGACCTCGTGCAGCAGCTTTTCGTATTCGGCGAGCTCGCGGACAAACGACAGAACAAGTGCGGCTTCGCCAGGATTCGCGCGGCGGATGGTGAAGGACATCAATCGCTCACACCGCGACCTCGGCCTTGATGTGCGGGTGCGGGTCGTAGCCTTCGAGCACGAAGTCCTGATAACGGAACGCGAAGATGTCCGTCACCCCGGGATTGATCTTCATCCGCGGCAGCGGCCGGGTCGGGCGGGTCAGTTGCAGCCGGGCCTGTTCGAGATGGTTCGAGTAAAGATGCGCATCGCCGAGCGAGTGCACGAAGTCGCCGGGCTGCAGGCCGGTCACCTGCGCCACCATCATCGTCAGCAACGCATAGGACGCGATGTTGAAGGGCACGCCGAGAAAAACATCCGCCGAACGCTGATAGAGCTGGCACGACAACTTGCCGTTCGCGACATAGAACTGAAACAGGCAGTGACACGGCGGCAGCGCCATCTTGTCGACATCGGCCGGATTCCAGGCGCTGACGATCAGGCGTCGCGAATCCGGATTGCGCCGGATCATGTCGATGACACCGGAGATCTGGTCGATGCTGCGTCCGTCCGGCGCCGGCCAGGATCGCCACTGCGAACCGTAGACCGGGCCGAGATCGCCATTGGCGTCGGCCCATTCGTCCCAGATCGAAACGCCGTTATCCCTGAGATATTTGATGTTGGTATCGCCGGCGAGAAACCACAGCAATTCGTGCACGATCGACTTGAGCGGCAGCTTCTTGGTGGTCAGCATCGGAAAGCCGGCCGCCAGGTTGAAGCGCATCTGATGGCCGAAGATCGACAAGGTGCCGGTGCCGGTACGGTCGTGCTTCTGCGCGCCGTCACTGAGCACCCGTTCGAGCAGATCGTGATACTGGTTCATGGTTCGAGGGTACGACCGTTGCGGATCGGCGAGTTCTAGCGGCCGGGCCGGCCTATCGACAGCTTCGATTCGGCTCAATCCGCCAATTATACCCGGAAAATGCCGATCCGGCTCCCAATCTGCAAGGCCAGCCCGCGGTTTGGGCAGTCGCCGCCGGCTTTCAGCCGATGACGCCGGCAAAACCCAGGACGCCGCCGGCCAGCAACAGCCATAGCGGGTTGAGCCGGGTTGCGAACGCCAGCCCCGCGGCCGCGGCGGTGACCAGGGCGGCGGCCCAGCTGCGGTCCGAGGTCAGCGCCAGGATCAGGCCGCTGGCGCCCATCAGCCCGATCGAAAGCGGAACCAGGGCTGCCTGGATGATCGCCGGCCAGCGCGAATGGCTCGACCGGCTGAGCAGGTGGCTCACCAGGTAGGCGAGAACGGCGGTCGGAACGCACATCGCCAGGGTCGCGACCAGCGCGCCAGTGACGCCGGCGACCGAATAGCCGATCAGGGTGACGATCAGCACGTTCGGCCCCGGCGACAATTGCGAGATCGCGAACACGTCGGCGAACTGCCGGTCGGTCAACCAGTGCTGCACATCGACCGCCACCCGATGCATTTCCGGAATCGCGGAATTGGCGCCACCGACCGCAAACAGCGACATCAGCCCGAAGGTCCATGCCAGCGCCAGAACCGGGTTGGCCCCTGAATTCATGCCACGGCCCGCCGGCGCATGGCGAAAGTAACGCCAATGCTGAGCGGAATTGCCGCCAGCAGGACCGCCGGCAGCGGCAGCCGCAGCAGCCCGATCGCGATAAATACCGCCGCCATCAGGATCAGTCCGACGACATCGCGTTTGCCGATCAGCGGCATCATCATCCGCAAAACCACCGAAATCAGCAGGCCCACCGCCGCGCAGGACACGCCGGCCAGCGTCCGCCGCAGGGCTTCGATTTCGCCGAAACGCGCATAAAGCGCCGCCAGGATGGTCACGATCACGACGGGGGGACCGACCAGCCCGGCAAAGGCCGCGACGCCGCCCGGGATGCCCCGGAAGCGCGATCCGAACACCACACTGAGGTTGACGATGTTCGGGCCGGGAAGAAAATGGCACAGCGCGAAGGTTTCGTTGAACTCCTCCGCCGTCATCCAGCGGTGGTGGTCGACGATGCCGCGCCGCGCGAACACCAGCACGCCGCCAAAGCCTGCCAGCGACATTTTGGCGAAGGCGACAAACAGCGCGATCAGGCCGGGCGGCGATAATATTGGAGCTTCCGGCGCCGCAAGGGCGCCCGGCGGCGATTCCGGGGGCATGCTCAAGATCTAGAACTTCGGGTGGGCCAGGCCAACCATTTTTCGCGGTATTCCACCTCTGCGGAATTCGTCCACGGTCCAAGCGCCCCGCCGGCCCTGTTTTTCTCAACATTTTCGTCCTATATTGGAGTTGCCGGCTTGCCGGCTATGGAAATAAATGGCCGCCGCAATAAACCATTCGGACCCGGGGGCAGCACCCGGCGCCTCCACCGAAGCCCGCCGCAGGCCTGCGGGTTTCGGCGGGGGCGAAACAGGATCGACGAGGGCGTAAAGGGCGAGTTTTTTCCCGGTATGGTTCCGCCGTTATCGGGCTATGCAATAGTTGCAAACGACAACTATGCTCCGGTTGCTCAGGCCGCCTAAGCGGTTTGAAAGACCAAGTCTGAAGTCCTGATGGGATAAGCACCATCCGGCGGGGTTCGGAGGCGCCTGGCAACAGAAGCCTCCACTTCACCCGGCGCAGGCTCGGCTTATTGCCGCAATTTTCCGCGCCCGGCGGCGACGGTTGCTGACCTCGGGCCGCCGCGGGGGTACCATAGGGTAATTGTGCCCGAGTCGGGCCACGGACACCCCGCCGATCCAAGGGCGGTATTTTAAAGTGACAGGACTACCCAATGGCGACCGATCATATCCGATACGACGTCCTGGCGCGCGACGCGCTACGTGGCGTGCTGCGCCGCGTCCTGACTGACGCCGCCGAGCACGGGCTGCCCGGAGAGCACCACTTTTTCATCACCTTTGTCTCGACCGCCGAGGGCGTCAAGCTGTCGCCACGACTGCTGGCGCAATATCCGGAAGAGATGACGGTGATCCTGCAGCACCAGTTCTGGGACCTCACGGTCTCGGAGGACCGGTTCGAGGTCGGCCTGTCATTCGGCGGCATCCCCGAGCGGCTGGTGGTTCCGTTCCATTCGATCAAGAGCTTCTACGATCCTTCGGTGCAGTTCGGCCTGACCTTCGAGGCGGCGGACGCCGCCCCGGAAGCGCCGGCGGCCAAACTCCCGGCCGACCCGGCCCCTTCGCCTGTCGCCACCCTCGCGGCCCCCGAGCCGGCGGACCAAAACCAGGGCGAGCCGGCCCAGCCGAGCGAGGGAGCCGAAGTGGTCCGGCTGGATCGCTTCCGCAAGAAATAATCCGCGCGCCGGGGATCCCGCGGCCCGCTACAATGGAACCCGCCGGCTGCGATAGCGCGGCCGTGGCAACGGATTGGACTGATGGCCCGGTCGACAACGACATCGCGATCCCCTGGCACCCGGACCGAGACCGACAGCTTCGGTCCGATCGAGGTTCCCGCCGATCGCTACTGGGGCGCCCAGACCGAACGTTCCAGGCAGAATTTCCGCATCGGCCATGACCGGATGCCGCTGCCGATCGTTCATGCGCTCGGCATCGTCAAGCTGGCATCGGCCGAAACCAACCGCGAGTTGGGGCTGCTCGACCAGCGCCGCGCCCGCGCCATTGTCCGCGCCGCCCGCGAGGTGATCGACGGAAAGCTCGATGATCAGTTTCCACTGGTGGTGTGGCAGACCGGATCCGGCACCCAGACCAACATGAATCTCAACGAGGTGATCGCCAATCGCGCCAACCAGCTGCTGGGCGGCAAGCTCGGCGCCAAGCAGCCGGTTCATCCCAATGATCACGTCAATATGAGCCAGTCGTCGAACGACTCGTTCCCGACCGCCATGCATATCGCGGCGGCCAGTCGCATCGTCGGCGATCTTATTCCGGCGCTCGGCGAGTTGCACCGCGCGCTGCGCGAGAAGGAGAAGGCGTTCGCCGACATCGTCAAGATCGGCCGCACCCATACCCAGGACGCGACGCCGCTGACCCTCGGCCAGGAATTTTCCGGCTATGCCGCCCAGGTCGAAAGTGGCATCGCGCGGCTGCAGCTGGCGGTAAGGGATCTCTACCCGCTGGCGCAGGGCGGCACCGCCGTCGGCACCGGCCTCAATTCGAAGCCGAGATTCGCCCGGCTGTTTGCCAGGCATGCCGCCGCGATCACCAAACTGCCCTTCACCAGCGCCGCCAACAAGTTCGAGGCGCTGGCCTCCAACGACGCCTATGTTTTCGTGCACGGCGCGGTCAATTCAGTGGCCACCGGGCTGTTCAAGATCGCCAACGATATCCGCCTGTTGGGGTCGGGCCCCCGTTCCGGCCTCGGCGAACTGATCCTGCCCGAAAACGAGCCGGGCTCCTCGATCATGCCGGGCAAGGTCAACCCGACGCAGTGCGAAGCCATGACCATGGTCTGCTGCCAGGTGTTCGGCAATCATGCCGCGATCACCGTGGCGGGCAGTCAGGGACATTTCGAGCTCAACGTCTACAAGCCGGTGCTGGCATATTGCATGATGCATTCCTTGCAATTGCTGGCCGATGTGGCGCGCTCGTTCACCGCGCATTGCGTCGAGGGCATACGGGCCGACGAAAAGCGCATCAGGGAACTGATGGAACGCTCGCTGATGCTGGTGACGGCACTGGCGCCCCGCATCGGCTACGACAACGCGGCCAAGGTCGCCAAGACGGCGCACGCCCGCGGCACAACCCTGAAAGAAGAGGCGGTGCGGCTGGGGTTGGTTTCCGCTGCCGAATTCGACCGGCTGGTGCAGCCGGACAAAATGACACACCCCGGCTGATGCGGCGCCAGCCCTGGAAGCAGGGCCGATGTTATAATTATAATTCATAACAGCTAAGGATTCAGCCCGTTAAGCTATCGGCGCGGCGCGGGCTCGTGGTAGAGCTCAAAAATATTTTGGTTTCGCCGGAGCGGAACTTATTTTTTGATGCTATCAGGGGATACACGGGGATTTTCTTAGATGACGACCGAGTCGGCTAACGCCCAACGCGACCGCTCACGCCTTCGTGAAAATGTCGTCTGCCATTTTATCGGGTGATGAGGGCGGGCATGGGGGATCTGGTCAACCTGAAGCGATTTAGGAAGCGCGCCGACCGGCATCAGGCGGAGCAGCACGCCGAGGCCAACCGGAAGCGATTCGGCCGCACCAAGTCCGAACGTGTTCTGGACCAGCAGCGCAGCAGTCGCGCCAGCGAGCTATTGGATCAGCATCGGATCGACGGTGAGGACGCACCATGAAATCGCCGGTGGTGAAGCGGTCGATCGTGGTCGCCGGTCACAAGACCAGCGTCAGCCTCGAAGAGGCATTCTGGAGCGGCATGAAGGAAATCTCCGGCCTTCGCGACATGACGCTGTCGGAACTGGTCGGCGAGATCGACAGCAACCGGCAGCAGGGCAATCTGTCTTCGGCGATACGCCTGTTCGTTCTGGATTATTTCCGGAACCGCGCGATGGCGGTGGGTTCCGACGCAAAGCCGCCGGTCTAGCCCGACCGGCTTTTTTCGGCGGATGAACGCGCCATCAGCAAGCTTCGATAGGCATTGCCGGACAGGCTAAGCTACGATCGCGGTCGTCGCAGGAAAGATCATCGCGACACCGCGGCAAGGGCGAGCAGCGACAGCAGCAACGCCGGCGGCATCACCACGAGGCCGAGCTTGAGAAACAGCAAGGCGCCGACCTCCTCGCCCTCGCGCCGCAGCGCGATCAGCCACAGGATGGTGGCCAGCGAACCGGTCACCGACAGGTTCGGGCCGAGATCGACGCCGATCAGGATCGCGCCGGTGAGATGGATCGGAGCCTCGGCGTTCTGCGTGGTGGTTGCGGCGATCAGCCCCATCGGCAGGTTATTGACCAGGTTCGACGCGACGGCGACCACGATGCCGGCGGCCCAGGACGTGATCTGTGGCGAGGCCGCCGTGGCTTGTTTCAGGATCCGCGCCAGCGCCGGCAGCGCGCCGGTCCGATTGAGGCCTTCGACCAGGACGAACAAGCCCGCGACCAGCGGCAGCACCGACCACGAAATGTCCCGCAGCACCGGCACCGGGGACTGTCGTCCCATCACCAGCACCAGCGCCGCCACCATTGCGCCGGCGGCCAGCGTGGGCAACCCCAGGTCCGAACCCAGCGCCGAAGCCGTCAGCAGCACCACCGCCGTCATTGCGATTCCCAGCGCCGCGATCTTGCCGGCGCGGCTCAGCGGCGAAACCTGCTTCATGGCGGCAACCGGTGCGTCGAGCGCGCGGCGCAGTACCAGCCGCAGCGCCAGATAGGTAACCCCGATCGCGACCGCCGAAGGCAGCGCGAAGCTGCGCAGCCACTCCAGGAGCGGCGGCATCTTTTGGCCGAACACCACGAGGTTGGCGGGATTGGAGATCGGCAGCACGAAGCTCGCGGCGTTGGCGATGAAGGCGCAGATGAACAGATACGGCAATGGCTCGACCTTGGCAGCGCGGGTCGCGGCATAGACCGCCGGCGTCAGCACCACCGCGGTGGCATCATTCGAAAGCAGCACCGTCACGATGGTGCCGACCACATAGACGATCAGAAACAGCCGCTTCGCCGAAGCTTTGGAATGCCGTACCGCCTGCGCCGCGAGCCAGTCGAACAGCCCCTCCTTGCGCGCCACTTCCGCCAGCAGCATCATGCCGACCAGGAAGCAATAGACATCCATGCCCTTGCCGGCAGCCGCCAGCGCGTCCGGCCAAGGCAGCAGCTGGAACAGCACCAGCAAGACCGCACCGGCCACCGCCCAGATGAATTCCGGCAGATTCCATGGCCGGGCGATCACCCCGAAGGTTGCCAGGGCGGTGATGCCCCAGGTCGCGGCATGGCTCTCGGGCATCACTGCGCACCCGCCAGCGCGCTGGCCGCCGGCCGATCGCTCGAACCACCCCGCCGGGCACAGGCCGGTTTGAGGAGCCGCGAAAATCCGAGCCACAAGGCGACCGAGCCGAGCGCGAAACCGCCGAGAATGAGAAACATCGTGCTGTAGCCGATCTCCTGCGCGATCCAGCCGCCGATCGCGGGGCTGAAAGAGGCGCCGACGGCCTGCGCGGTCATCACCGCGCCCTGACCGACATTGACCCGCCCGGTGCCATAGAGGATACGCGCGACCACGCCGGGAACTGCCACGCTCTGCAGCCCGGCGCCAACGCCGTCGAGTATTTGCACCGGATACACGCCCCATGTGTTGATCACCTGGGCCGCGATGATTCCCCGGATCGGGAGCGCAATGAACGAAATCAGCAACACCAGCCAGTAGCCTTCCTTTTCGACGAGGCGCATCGCGATCAACGAGACCAGGATCATGACGCCTTGTGCCACGACGATGGTGGTTGCGACAAATCCCGCCGGATTGCTTTGTTTGGCCGAGACCACCGCGAGTCCGTAAAGTGGAAGCATCGCGGCGTTGCCGAGGTGAAAGCAGGCCAGCGCCGCGGCCAGGATCAACAGCGGCCTGGATTCGAGCAGCACGGCGATACCGCCGACCTTGCCAACTTCATTTTTACTTTTGTCGAGTCCGCGGGCCTCGTCGTCGTCGATCGCAGGCCCGGGAATCATCAGCACCGAAGCAATCGAGACAACGCCGAACAGCGCGGCCAGCACCAGCACCGCCGAAAAGCCGAACATCCAGCCGAGCAGCCCGGACAGCCCGGCGCCGATCATGTTGCCGGCGTGGTTGAACGCCTGATTATGTCCGATCTGCCGGTTGAAGCCCGCCTGCCGAACCATGCCCAGCGTGATGCCCGCGACGGCAGGTCCGATCGCCGCCCCAGCGATCGCGGTCGCCACCTGCGACAGCGTCACCAGCCAGAAGGATTGGCTCAGCAATACGATCCCGGAAGCGACCAGCGTGCAAATGCCGGGAATGATGACGTAGAGCTTTTTGCGCCTTGTGGCATCGATCAGCGCGCCCGCCGGTGCGGTCATCAGCATGCCGGCGACGCCGCCGACGGTCATCACGGTGCCGATCAGCCCGCTCTCCCAGCCATGCGCGAGCAGGAACACGCCGAGGAACGGACCGATGCCGGCCTGCATGTCGGCCATGAAGAAATTCAGCGCCAGCAGCGGCCAGATGCCGTTCGAAACCTGCCCGGAGAGGTCACGGGACGATCCGTGGTTCACCTTGCGCTCCCGCCGATGTCCGAAGGGCCATCAAGATTATTCCGACCGTCCCCACTGGCATCGCCATGCCGGCCGCGTGTCGCGGGCTAACGCGCCGCACCCGGCTTGGTTCGGCTGGTTGCGAACCGCTGCAGCGCTTTGACGGACCGATCTGATGGAACAGCGCGCCCTGGCTAGAACGCGGACTGCGCTGGATTGGCCGCCGGCGGCGTCAGCGCCAATGGCGGCCGCGGCTTCGGCGGGCGCAGAACACCCGGCGCGGGCCTGACCTCGATCGGTGGCGGAAGCGGCGGCACTGCCTGCTGGCTTAAGACAGGCGCGGCGGGGTTTGCCGCGGCCGCGGCCGGCGGACGCGGAACGGCCGGCTTCGGCTTCGGCTGCAGCCGGTGTGGATCATGGGTTTGAACCGGGTCCTCGGAAAACGGCTGGCCGGAAGAAAGCGCGGCCGGTGCCGCGGCCGCAGGCGCGGCCGGCGGTGGAATCGACGCCGGCAAGGCCGCTGCCGGATCGCCGCGCTCGATCGAATCCAGCCGGCGTGTTTCGCGATCGATCGCTCGCACCGCCAGCCATGACGACAGCGCCGCCACGTCGACGGAGCGATTGAGCGCGTCGGGCGGGCCGGCAGCGAACAGCTGGATTTCCGGGCGGCTGGTGGGGGTCCCGGCCACCGTCGAAGCGATGATGGCGCGAATATCGGCCTGATCGGCGGGAATATCGTATCCACCGGATACGATGGCGCGGGCGCCCTTGGCATCGAGCGTCGTCGCGCCGACGCGAAGCCTGCCGTCCCTGATATTGAACGGAATCTGCGCCGACGCGACCGACAACGCGCCCGCTGCGAGCGCCGGCTCGACGATCTGCCGCAGCCTGATGTCGTCAGTGGCCTGGCCGCTGTCGCTGGCGCGGATCGCGACCTCGAATGCGCGCGGGTCCAGCCCGGCGACACTGGCGGATTCCAGCGTCAAGGTTCCGCTTCCGGACAGCGCGCCAGCCAGCGCCGACGCACTGCGGCCCTGACTCGCCAGCGCCATTTGCATCGACACCCGGCCAGCGGGCATCGCCAGGCCGCGATAATGCAAGGCCCCGCCGTCGACCCCCTTGAGCCCAAGGCTCGCATTCAAGGCAATCCCATCCGCGGTCGGTTTGACATCGATATTGGCTGTCGCCTCGCCGCCGCCGAGGCTGCCCTTGATGGCGTCGATGGTCAGCGATTGGCCGTCGCTTTTGAGGGTACCGCTGACCGGCCGCAACTCTCCCCCGCCCGGCAGCGAGCCGCGCAGCGCCTGGAACGCGATCCGGCCGCGCCAGCCCATCAACAGGCCGGAACCGAGCGGCTCGGTGGCATCATGCCCCGCCGCACCGATGGCGAATGAAAAGGCCGGCGCCAGGTCGAGCGCATCGAGGCCAACTTCGCCTTCGACGTTCTTTGGATCGTCGAGGGTGAGCACAGCGTGTCCGCGAAGCCGCGAACCCGACATCGTGCTGTCCACATCGTCGAAGCTCAGCCGGCTGCCCGCCACCGAGACCCGCGACGACAGGCTGATGTTTTGCGCTGGCCGATCGGAGCGTTTCAGGCCTAGCAGCGGCGCGATGTCGGCGGCGGCAACCCTGAGGTTGACGCCGGCCTTGAGTTCCGGGCCCCACGGTTCGACGGTCCCCTGCATTTGGGCATCAAGGCCCGACCCCGACATCACGGCCTTCAATCGCAGCGGCGAGCGCCACACCCCGCTTACGGAACCTTCGAATTGCGCCGGCCCTTCGCCCACGGCGATGCCGCGATCGAGCCCCAGCAAGGCCAGCAACGAAGCGCCTCGTTCCGACGCCAGCTTCGCATCAAGACCGATTTCGCTGCGCCGCAGCGCATCCAGATCGATACCGCGGATCGCCGCGAGTGCGGGCCTGGCGGTGAAGGTGGCGACGCCCTTGAGCTGGGGCGCCTCAAGGTCGAGAACGGCCCGCGCGCTGGCGCGATCGGCATGATCGGCGTCCCTGTCGACATCGAGCGTCAGCTTCAGCCGCGCCGGCCCGGGATTTGTCCCCATCGCATCGAGCCGGGCTGCGAGCACCGGCGCCAGCGGCGCGATCCGACCGCTGATCTGGCCGAGCGATGCCGCACTCGAAATCAGCGCCAGTCGGCCCGTCGTCTTCGCGCGATCGAAACTGCCCGCGCCTTCGAGCATTGCGCTGCCGGCCTCGCCTATTTTCAGCTGGTCCAGCCAGATCCGCTTCGGATCGTAGCCGATCTTCGCCATCAACGGATGCAATTCCTGACCGGCCGACGTGGCACGGCCGATATCCAGCGTCAGCTGCGCCGCGTCCGGCCATTCGGCCTGCGGTCCCGCCAGCGAACGGGCGAATGCCGTGGCGGCATCGAGGTCGAGATGCTCGGCCTTCAGTTCGGCATCGAACCGGGAGCCGCCGCCAGCCGAGGCCGTGGTGACGGCGATCCGTCCGGCGACGGCGCCGCCGTCGATCTCGGCCTGCATGGCGTCGATGGCGACGCGATCGGGGGCGAGGCTGACCTCGCCGCGCAAGCTTAGCGGCTTTTGACTGCGATAGGTGATCTCGCCACGACCCTGCAACCACGCCACCAGCGTATCCGGATCCGACGACTCGACGCTGAGCGATCCCTTGAAACCGCCGGACCGGCCAGGCGTTGCGCTGCTGCCGCTCAGCGACACATGCGTCGCGCCGGGCGCACGAAAATCCAGCCGGTCGATGGTCCAGGACCTGAGATCTGACTGCGGATCGGATTTGGCGTCGGCATGCAGCTCGGCGGCAAGATTCTGCAGTGGACGCCCGCCCAGCATGATCTGCTCGGAGCTGAATTCGATTCGGGTCGGCAGCGGTGGCGGCGGAATTGCCGCCATCAGCGCGTGCAACCCCGGCAACGACAGTACCGGTTCGGCGGCTCGATCCTTGTCGTTGTCCTTGCTGTCCTTGGCGAAAAACCGGTCGGCATCGAGCTGCCGCGCGGAAATGTCGGCATGCAGCAGCGGCGAGGCGCCAAAGCGAATGTCGGCAAGGCCGACAAACTTCAGCGCGTTTTCTTCCGCGCCGTAGCTGGCCTCGAGCTGATCGAGCCGCGCGGCCGCCGGATCGGCCTTGATCCTGGCCGCGATCCGCCAGGGCGTCGGCGAGGGCTCGCCAGCGGGGCTTTTGGCCTTGGGTGCTACGGGAGCCGCCAGCATCAAGCCACCTTCGAAGCGCGGGGCCCGCGCCTCGAAACTGAGCACGCCATCGACATCCGCCGACAGGTTCCGCGCACCGGGATCGATGCTGAAATGAATGCGGGTGCCGCGGCCGTCGGGGCTCTGGCCCGAGGACACGCGAAACGGATAGCGGGTGCCGGAAAACAGGAAATCGCCGTCGCCCCGCACCGATCCGGCCAGCGAACGGACATCGCCGCTGAAGGCGATATCGTTCAGTTCGAGCGTGCTGTGGCTGGCGGCGTCATGCAGCGCGATGCGGCCGGTCAGGTTCAGCCGGTCGATCGCCAGCGATCCCAGGCTGAACTTTCCGGTCGATGCCGGCCAGTCGATCCTGCCGGAGGCATCGAGGCCGAGATCGAGCGCCATGCGGCTGATGGTCAGTTCGGTGGCGCGCCATTCGCCGCGCATCAGCGAACCCAGGCTGAACTCGACATCGAGCTTGTCGGCGCGAACCTTGCCGAGATCGTTGGCGCCGCCGACCACCACGGAGCGCAGCCGCAGCGACGGCGTCGGCAGCAGGCGGGCATCCAGCGCGCCGCCGACCCGCACCGGGGCACCGACCACCCGGGTGGCTTCGGCCTCGAATTGCGGCCGGAACTGATTCCAGTCGACGAAATACGGCCCGACCAGCGCGGCTATCAGCGCGATGATAAAGGCGATCGCCAGTCCGAGCAGCGTCGTCTGCACGGTGTCTCCCCTTGAGCAGGTTCCGGCGCCCTGACCTTGCGAACTGGCTGCCGCGCGTTCGGCCGACAGCCCTCGGCTTCGCGAAACAGAGCCCAAACCATCCGCCCGCCAGCCGCGCTGAAATCAACGCCGGAGCGGCATCATATATAGAGGCAACTGTGGCGAAGTCACAGCAACCTCGCGCGGCGGCTTCACGCCGATGGCATCACCAGCTGGCGGGCAGCCTTTTCAGGCCACGCAGGACAAAGGTCGGCCGCCATTCCGGACTTTCCACGTCGTCCAGCTTCAGATCCGGAAGGCGGCGCAGCAGGGTCGCGATGGCGATTTCCGCTTCGATCCGTGCCAACTGGGCGCCGAGGCAGAAGTGAATGCCCCCGCCAAAGGACAGCGGTCGCACATTGGGACGGGTGATGTCGAGCCGATCCGGCCGGTCAGGATAGACCGCCGGGTCGCGATTGGCCGACCCCAGCAGGCAGAGCACGCTTTCGCCTTTCGGGATTTTCTTGCCGCCGAGGTCGTCGATGTCCTCCAGCGCGACCCGCCCGGTCAACTGAACCGATGAATCGTAACGCAGGAATTCCTCGATGGCGTTGGTGATCAGGGCAGGATTGGCCTTGAGCAGCGCCAGTTGATCGGGGTTGCGGTGCAGCGCCAGCAGGCCGTTTCCGATCAGATTGACCGTGGTCTCGTGTCCGGCGCCGAACAACAGAATGATATTGGCGGTCAGCTCCTCGTTGGAAAGTTTGCTGCCGTCTTCCTCGGCCTGCACCAATTGCGTGGTCAGGTCATCACCTGGATTGCGCCGGCGCAATTCGAACAGCTGCTGGAAATACATCGCCGCCGCGGCATTGCCGGCATTGGCTTCGGCGATTTCGGCCGGCGACAGCGGTACCGGATCGAGCAACCGTCCGCCATTGCGCGAACTCGCATAAAATACCTCGCGATGCTCTGCCGGTATCCCGAGCATGTCGCAGATGATCGTCACCGGCAACCGGAACGCAAATTCCTCGATCAGGTCCATCTGGCCCTGGCCGACGAGGCGATCCAGCGTCTCGTCGACAATGTGCTGGATGCGCGGCCGCATGTCCTCGACCCGGCGCGCCGTGAACGCTTTGACGACCAGACCGCGCAACCTCGTGTGGTCGGGCGGATCCTGCTGCAGCATCCAGTGGCTCATGCTGCGAAACACCGGCTCGTTCATGATCTGCGGCCCGTAACGCCGGGATGACCGCTCGACGAAATCCTTGCCGAAGCGCTTGTCGCGCAAAACCAGACTGGCCTCGGCATGACGGCTGGCGAGGAAGGCCCCGAACGGCGTGACATGCATCGGATCCGTCGTGCGAAGCCGCTGGTAGAAGGGATAGGGATCGCGAATGAAATCCGGCGACAGCGGGTTGAAAAGCGGTTCGGTCGTCACGGTCTGAACATGTTCGTTCATGGGCGGCCCTCGATGCGGTCGGATTCTCATCGCCGCCGATTAAGCCCACAAGCCACCGATATCGGCAAGCCCGCAAATGGCGGCTGTTGGCCTGCCGGCGGAGGCCCTTCCCGGTGCGCTGCGATCGGCCGGCCGGCGCTGCAGGCGGTGTCTGCGTACGACCTGAACCGGCAATGCCCCGGCCGACGGAACGAGGACCAGCAAGGTCCCAGGCCCGGCCGGCCTGCATCGTACGCCAATGCCGCACCGGCCGGAACAGGCCAGCGGCAGTCAACCAGATCGTGATCGGCGTGCCTTTGCCTGATCGGCTCGATACCGCTAAGTTGCCGTTGGCCTGATGCGGACTGGCCGACCGTTGCATCGATTGTGCTGCCCCTGGCGCACCTTGCCTTCGCAGTTGCGGGTTTCATCGCAGCCGGGTTTGCCCGGCGCTCGACAATGCCGCCACCATCCGCAGCATCAACAGCCTCCTCTCAAACACCAGCCATGGACATCCAAGCCAATCTAACGACCAACAGCCACGACACCCAACTCCATCTGTTTCTAGGAATCGCAAACTGGTTCATCTTTCTGGATCACATCCCGCACAATGTGGTGAACTGGATTACCGCCAGGAACTACGGCTTCAGCGGCGCCGCCGATGTGTTCATATTTATCTCGGGCTACACCGCCGCGATTGTCTACGCCAGGATGATGCTGGAGCGCGGCTTCATCGTCGCGGGCACCCGCATCATGCATCGGGTGTGGCAACTCTACGGCGCCTACGTCGTATTGTTCGTGATCTACGCGGTATCAATTGGATCCGTCGCGGCACAATACGCCGATCCCGACATCTTCAACGAATTCAACGTTGCCGGCCTGATCGACCATCCTGTGCGGACGCTGGGGCACGGGCTGGCCCTGCAGTCCAGGCTGCTCAACCTGGATGTACTGCAACTCTATACCACTTTGATGGCGCTGTTTCCGCCGGTGCTGTGGATCATGCTGCGCTGGCCGGTGCTGACCATGATCGGATCGCTTTCGCTGTATTTCGCCGCGCGGCAATACGAGTGGAATCTGCCGTCCTATCCGGAAGGAAGCTGGTATTTCAATCCGTTCTGCTGGCAGCTGCTCTTCTTGTGCGGCGCCTGGCTCGCGCTCGGCGGCGCCAGGCAATGCCGCGCGATTCTCAAGACCCCGTTGGTCAGCTATCTGGGGATCGCCTACCTTATTTTCGCTCTGGTGATGACGATGGCGGGACGTTTCCCGGAGTTCGGAAAAGTTCTCCCGCCATGGCTGTTCGATGCCTTCAACCCCAACGACAAGACCAATCTCGCGCCGTATCGCCTGCTGCACTTCCTGGTCGCGGCGTCGCTGGTGACACGATTGGTGCCGAAGGACTGGCGCGGGCTGAAATGGCCGATCTTCAAGCCGGCCATCAAATGTGGCGAGCAGTCGCTGGCGGTGTTTTGCGTCGGGGTGTTTCTTTCGTTCGTCGGCCATTTCGAACTGATGCTGAGTTCAGGGTCGGTGATGGATCAAGTGCTGGTGAGCGCGAGCGGGATCGCGTTCATGACCTTCGTGGCCTATTACATCTCCTGGTCCAAGCAACAGGACAGCTGGAAGACGGCTGCGTTGCTGAAGTGATGCGTTGCAGGCAACACCTGCAGCGACCACAGCATGAAGCGCCGGGTTTCTTGTGCATTCCGCCGCGAAGCCGGTAATCGGCGTTCCGGCTCCGGCGTCAGTGGCCCCTGGCGGCATAGATTTGATAGAAGGTAACCACGATCTCGAATGCGATCAGCACAACGACAATCAGTTCGAGGCGCAGCGATCGGCGGGTGTCGATGATGTCGGCGAGCGTATTGGCGGTTTCCGCGACCACGGCGAGTTTCCGGCTCAGCGCCTCGACGCGCTCCTTGAGTTCGTATTCGTCTTCAAGGCGGGCGTAAAGCCGCTCCAGGTCGGGACGCTCCCATAGCGCATCCGGCTTCTCTCCGATGGCGACGCGACCGGATACCCTGTGCTGGACCAGCAGGGCGTTTCCGATCAGCTGCAGAACCCCCTTGCGGTCCCTGCGGGTATGTCCGTGAACCGCCAGCTCCTTGGCGAAGGGCTCGATGATCTCGAACACTTTTGCAACTTCGCGTTCGTCATCGGCCAGCACCACGCTCTTGGCCAGCACGTCGGCAATGACCAGAAGCCGTTCCGGCGACATGTCCCGCAGCTGGACCGGCCCTCCCGCCTGAACCTGATCCTCGGCCTCGCCGCCAAGGGCGACCGTGGCGGTCTCCTCCTCGTAATGCGCAAGCTGGCCGCCGATCCGGGGCTTCAGTCGTTCCAGAAAACCGGCTTCATCTGCCGGCGACAGGCCGAACAGCACCACGACGCCGTAGCGGAAAAGCACGGCGATCCCGCTTCTGCCCACGCGGACCGCAAGCGGCACCGCCGAAAACGCCTCGTTCTCGAAACCCATGGTATTGATGCGGTCGCCGACATGCAGGGCATGCGCGGTAAGCCGGGTCCCCATGTCGGCCGCAATGAATTCGGGTTTGGTCAACACGCCATCTCCCTGAGGCCGGATCTGGAGGAAGCGCGTGCCTCCGGGCCTTCCCGATTGCGGGGCAGTCTATCACCGCGTCAGGCTGCGACCAAAGCGGCTGCGACGGCGGGATGCAATTAAATATCGGTGTCCTCGCAGCCGATCACCGCAATCAGGTCACGCAGGCATCGCAAGAAAGTGCAAGGCACGCCGCCCGCTTTCGGCCCATGCCATCACGCGGAAGACCGCAGCTAGACCATTTGAGCGAATTCGGATTCGAAAGGACATCAGAAATCCACGATTCGCGCGCGGTGATGTCTCATAGTGGGCTGCGCGGCTCCGTTCAGGGACCATTCAGCCTGGCGCTAAGCGTTGGTTTCTTCGGCAGGAGGTGACTCGTGAGACTTCTGTTGAGTGCGGTGACTGCGGCATGCTCGCTCACCCTGGCGATAACTGCCTTTGCACAATCCGCTCCATCCGGCCCGGCTGTTGCGATCAACTCCGCTGCAGCGGAGCCGGTGGCAAGCGGCAAGCGGCTCGCCTGCATATCCGCATCGCAGGCGCTGAAGGGCCAGGAGCAGAAGGATCAGATGCAGCTCTGCATGGCGCAAGCCCGTCTGGACTGCCTCAAGCAAGCGATCGATCAAAAGATCATCGGTCCGCAGCGCAGGGATTTTGTGCGAAGCTGCGCCGAATAGGCCCGACGCATCGATGCCTGCGCCACTCGCCAGCCGGCATTCCATCCCTTCGCGCACATTCGCGCATATCGAACCAAGCTTTCTTGCGTTTCAATTCAGGTCGGGTTCAGATTTTACCGGGTAGATCCGGGTGGGGGCATTTTTGAATGGGAGATATCATGATTGCCAGATCACTATTGGCGGCCACCGGAATTGCCGCCGTCGCGTTCACCGCGATGGCGGCCCCGACCACCGCTCGCGCGCAAAATAACGTCGAGGCCGAAATCATCGGGTTCCACCAGCTTTGCGACAAGGGCGACAGGCGCGCCTGTGTCCGCTTCGGCATCCTGATCGGGCAGAATCAGCAGCGGCACGCCGACTGGCGACGGGCCCATGCCGATTGGTGGTGGTGGGAGAAGCAATAACCGGGATCGCCGAGGCCGCCGTCTTCGGCGGCCTCGGCGCTTCGCTTCGACCAGGCCGAGACCGCAGGGCTGCGGCGACCGGCTGTTCAGCCGAACACGTGGGTCGGCAGCCACAGCGTCAGGACCGGCACATAGGTGATGATGCCGAGCACGATCAGCAGCAGGACGAGAAACGGCAGGATGCCGCGGATCACCTCGCCGATCGGCGCCGACGAAATGGTCGCGAGCACAAACAGATTGAGCCCGACCGGCGGGTGGACCAGCCCAATCTCCATGTTGTGGGTGAAGATGATCGAAAAATGCACGGGGTCGACGCCAAGCGGCTTCAGCGCCGGCGCCAGGATCGGCAGCACCAGCAGCAGCGTCGCGGTGACTTCGAGGAAGCAGCCGAGCAGCAACAGCAGCCCGTTGATGATGAGCAGAAACTGCCAGGTCGCGAAATCATGGCTGATGACGAAGTTGACCAGCTGGTTGGGAATGCCGGACTCGGTCATCCAATGGCCGAAGGCGAGCGCGGTCGCCACGATCAGCATGATGGTGGCGGCGCTGCGGATGCCCTCGGTAATCACCTGCAAGGTCTGGGTCCAGCGAAAGCCGCGATAGAAGATCAGCGAGACCAATAGCGCCACCGCCGCCGACAGCGCCGCTGCCTCGGTGACGGTGACGACGCCGCCATAGATCCCGACCGTAACCACCAGAGGCACCGCCAGCGCCGGTATCGCCCGCGCGGTGACCCGCAGCCGCGCCGCCAGCGGCAATGACGGCTCGACCGGGAAGTTGCGCCGCCGCGCGTCGTACAGCACCCACAGCGCGAAGGCGGTCGCCTGCAGCAGGCCGGGAAGCACGCCGGCGAGAAACAACCGGGGCACCGACTGCTCGGCGACGATGCCGTAGAGAATCAGCGCGAGGCTGGGCGGCACCACGATGCCGATGGTTCCGGAAGCGCCGACCACGCCGAGCGCGAACGATCTGGGATAGCCGCGCTCGATCATCGCCGGTACCAGGATGGTGCCCATCGCCAGCGCGGTCGCAACGCTGGAGCCGCAGATCGCAGCGAACAAGGTGCAGGCCACCACGGTAACGAGGCCGAGCGAGCCGCGGATGCCGCCGAGCCATGCGGTGGCGACGTCGACCAGTGCCCTGGCGACGCCGCCCGAGCGCATGAAAGCTGCGGCCATCACGAACAAGGGCAGCGCCATCAGCGTCGTCGAATTGAGCTTGTTGATCACCATCTGCGCCGCGCCGATCAGCGGCTGACCGGTGGCGATGTAGAGAATGCCGGCGCACATGCCGAGCACCAGGAAGATCGGCATTCCCGCTGCGAGCAGCCCGAAGAACAACACCAGGAACAGCAGGGTCAGCATGATGGGGACCGGCGAGCCGCCCCTCTATCGATCGGCCGGCGGAGCGGGCAGCACGCTTCGCATCTCATCGTGAAGCACCGGCCCCACGGTCATGGTCGCCGGATCGAAATACAGCGTGAAGCGAACCAGCCGCATGATGTAGCGCAGCAGCATCAGCGCGCTGCCGACAGGCAAGGAAAGATAGTAGATCCACATCGGGAATTGCAGGTCGGTCGAGCTGGTTTCGTCGATCAACAGCGAGGTGTCGACGATCTGCCAGCCGTACCAGACCAGGGCGCCACAGAACACGATCGCGACCAGGCAATTGAAAATCTCCACGATGCGCAGATAGCGCGGCGGCAACAGCCGCAGCACCAAGTCCGGCCGGACATGGCCGTCGCGGCGCACCAGCTGGCTGGAGACGATCATGATCGCCCAGATGATCAGATAGACGATGACCTCCTCGGCATAGCTGATGGCCCGCGCCGGGTCGAAATAACGTCCGACCACCTGGAGCAGCCCGATCAGCAGCGCGACCAGCCCGAGCAGGCCCACCAGAGTCTCCTCGATCCGGTCCCACCAGGCAAGCGCGACCGATGCCGTTTTTGCGGAAGATCCGGACCAGGCCACGCTCAGCTGCCGCTGCCGGCTTCGGCCATGATCAGCTTGACCATCTCGGGCGAGACCTTGATGTCCTTGGCGACCTGGTCCTGCTCCGCCATCATCCGCTTGCGCTCCGCGGCACTCTGCTCGGCGCTCGGATCGGAGAACTTGATGCCGTGCTGCTCAAGCGTGGTGCGGGCCCTGGTCTGGGCGGCGGCCATGTTGGCGCGGTAGGTCGGGATGTTCTGCGCCCACAGCTCGGTCATCATCTGCTGCTGCTCGGGCGCGAGCCTGTCCCAGAAGACCTGGCTCAGCAGCGGAATATATTCGGCCGTGAACTGGTGGTCCTCGAGCGCGTATTTGACGCCGGAATCCCATAGTTTGGCGCTGACCAGGCTTTCGTTCGAACTGACCAGCCCGTCGAAGGTGCCCTGCGACAGCGCCAGCGGCACGTTCGGCCAGGCCGTGGTGTTGGGGATCGCGCCGAGGAAGCGGGCGCGCCAGGCCTGGCCGGCGCCGCCCGAATTGCGGATCTTCATGCCCTTGAGATCGGCGAGTGCCGCGATCGGCTTGTTGGCGCTGTACCAGTTCTGAAAACCCAGATCGAGATACGGTCCCAGCACGTGCGAGCGCAGCTTCTGCTGGATCTGGCCGTTGAGATATTGGCCGGGCTTGCCGTCGATCACCCGGTGGATGAGATCGATCGGCTGGCCGTAAAGCACCGGAAGCTGGAAACAATCGGCGTCCGAGACGATGCCGGTGATGGTCCAGCTGCCGGGCGCCGCCATCTCGACCTGGCCCTGGATCAGCGCCTTGCCGACCTCCAGATCGGGAAAGAGCTGGCCGCTCTCGAACATCTCGGTCTTGATCTTGCCGCCGGAGCCGGCCTCGACCTTGCCGAGATAGTCCCGCATCGAAACGTTTCGCAGATGCGAGGGCGCGGTATCGAGCGACAACCGCAACCGCAACGGCTCGTCGGCAGCCCGGGCGGAGCGGACCAGGGCCGGTGCCGCGATCGCGGCCGCCGAGGCGAAGGCAAAACTGCGGCGTGACAGACGCTGCGTCATCCTGTGTCCTCCCAATGCGCTCATTGGCCTGCCGGCAGCTGCAAAAGGCGCGGGACTGCCGGACGCTTTTGCCGCAGCATAACCTTGCCTCCCTGGGATCGGCAATGCGCAATCCGCGCTGCGGCGCCGCGCAAACCTGGTCTATTGGTCGAAGGCAAGCCGGCGGTTGCGGGGCGACGCAGCCATCGGCGCGGGGCGCGCAACGGCTCGGGGTTGCGACGCGCATGTGACAGGATAGCGCCTTGTAAAAACTGTGGTTAACGAAATTTTAACGGCCCGCGCGACATTACTGTTCGGGGGCGGTCGGCGACCGTGAAACACGATGCTCGATACCATCATTCTGCTTTCCGGCCCGGCCGAGCAATCCACATTGCCGGCGGTGCTGCTTGGGCACAATCCGAAGCTGACGGTAATCAATGTCGGCAGCTGCGCCGATCTGGCAGCCCTTGACCCCGAACTATTGCCGCGCGCCCGACTGATCGCGTTCGTCACCCCGGAGATCGTCCCGAACAGCATTCTGGCGCGGCTTGGCTATGGCGCCTTCAATTTCCATCCCGGCCCCCCGAGCTATCCCGGCTGGGCGCCGGCGCATTTTGCGCTTTACGACCGGGCCACGGAATTCGGCGCCACCGCCCATGTCATGATCGAACAGGTCGATGCCGGTCCGATCGTCGACGTCGCGCATTTTGCCATTCCGGCCGACATCTCGGTCGTTGCGCTGGAAGGATTGGCCTACGCTCACCTGGCGCAGTTGTTCTGGCGGATGGCGAAAGCGCTGGCGACGGATCCGGCGCCACCGCCACCGCTGCCGATCCAGTGGGGTGCCAAGAAATATTCCCGCCGCGCCTATCGGGCGATCTGCGACATTCCGCTCGACATTCCCAAGGAAGAGCTCGACCGCCGCATCAGGGTGTTCGGCGGCAATCATTTCGGAATTTCGCCGACCATCAATCTGCACGGCATCGAATTTCGCGCGGTGTTGCCGCAGGGGCAGACCGCCGCCTAGGCTGCCGCAAAGTCCGACTGCGAGCCCGCCATACCGCTTTCGCTATTTGCTCTCCGGAGCCGCCGGCGGGGCCACCGGTGCCGTCACGCCGTGGGCCGGCGGCGTCGGATTGTAGCCGGGCGGGTGGTCCCCGGCCGGGAGTCCGGGAATGTTGCGACATTGCATCGAATAGACCAGATCGCCCTTCGACGTGCGCCCGATCGGTTCGCACACCGGCTCCTTTACCGCGGCCGGCGTTTGCGCCAATGCAGGGGTTGCGAGCAGCAACGCGACAACGGCCAATCTGTACATTTCATCTCCCGACGTGAAGCGCGATTGTTCGCAGCCTTCAGGCGACCGGCAAAATGCGGCTGCATTACGCCTTTTCGCCGATTTGAGAATACCACGGCCTTGTTGCGAAACATTAACCTCGTGGCCAGCACGCGGTAACCCGGCAAGTCCCATGTTGGACGCCAGCGGGCGCGATTCGCGCCGTTGCCGCCATTCATGGAGACTTGCTATGACAGATCATCGATCTGATCGTTCTTCCGTTGCCTTCCATCTGCGAGCCCGGCGCTCGCTGCTGTCCGCACGCAAGGTTGCGCTGCTGGCCTCCGTCGTCGCCGGTCTGGGCGTTGCCGTCTGCGGCCTCGATAGCCTGCCCGGCGGCTTCGACCTCCTGAGCAGCCCGGCGCATGCGCAGGTCAACAGCGATGTCGGCACCTCCGCGCAGCCAGCCAGCTTTGCCGACATCGTGCAGCGGGTGAAACCCTCGGTCATTTCCGTCAAAGTGACCATGAAAGACAAAGCTTCCGACGCCAGCGACCGGAATGAAGATGGATCGGGCCAGTCGGGCCCTCCAATGGAGCGTTTCTTCCGTCAATTCGGCGGCCCTGAAGGCACGCCTCCCGGTACCCACGAGCACCACAGCGGTCATGGCGTCATGATGGGCCAGGGCTCGGGCTTCTTCATCTCGCCCGATGGCTATGCCGTAACCAACAATCACGTTGTCGACGGCGCTGACAAGGTCGAGGTGACGACCGAAAGCGGCAAGACCTACACCGCGAAGGTGATCGGCACCGATGCCCGCACCGATCTGGCGCTGATCAAGGTCGAAGGCGGCGCAGACTTTCCGTTCGCCAAACTTGCGGCCGGCAAGCCGCGGATCGGTGACTGGGTACTGGCGGTCGGCAATCCGTTCGGCCTTGGTGGCACCGTCACCGCCGGCATCGTCTCGGCCACCGGCCGCGACATCGGCAATGGCCCCTACGACGATTTCCTCCAGATCGACGCGCCGGTCAACAAGGGCAATTCGGGCGGCCCTGCCTTCAATATGCAAGGCGAGGTGGTCGGCGTGAACACCGCCATCTACTCGCCCTCGGGCGGCAGCGTCGGCATCGCCTTTTCGATTCCGGCTCCGACCGTCAAGAACGTGATCGCCCAGCTGCGGGACAAGGGAACCGTCAGCCGCGGCTGGATCGGCGTGCAGATCCAGCCGGTCACGCAGGACATCGCCGACAGCCTTGGCCTGAAGAAGGCCGAAGGCGCGCTGGTAGCGGAACCCCAGGCCAATGGTCCGGCCGCCAAGGCCGGGGTCGAATCCGGCGACGTCATTACCGCGGTCAATGGCGAACGGGTCAAGGACGCCCGCGAGCTCGCCCGCAGTATCGGCAGCCTTGCGCCGGGCACCGCGGTCAAGCTCGACGTCCTGCACAAGGGAAGCACCGAGGCCATCAATCTTACCCTCGGTCAGCTGCCCGGGGTGCAGGAGGCGAGCGCCGAAGCCGGACATGATTCCGACATGCCACGGCTTGGCCTGACGGTCGCGCCCGCGAGTTCCGTTGCCGGCGCCGGCAAGAACGGCGTCGTTGTCACCGACGTCGATCCGAAGAGCGCCGCGGCAGAACGAGGCTTCAAGGAAGGCGACGTCATTCTCGAAGTCGCTGGCAAGAGCGTGGCCAACCCCGCCGACGTCCGCGACGCGATCAAGACCGCTCACGCCGACAACAAGAACAACGTCCTGATGCGGGTTCGCTCCGGCGATACTTCGCATTATGTCGCTATTCCGCTCGGCAACAGCTGATAGAGCCAGCACGCGAAGCCGGCAGCAACAACCGTGCTGCCGGCTTTGCCATGCCGGCGGCCTGCCGATGGAATTAAGTTTCGTCCACCCCGCGATAATCCGGAACGAGCTGGCATCCATCCTGTTGCTTCCCGGTGGGCAACCTACAACGATGGAGATCAAGCGATGAAGAAGACAACTCTGGTGGCCGCGGCGATCCTGACGACGGTCTCGTCGGTGGCTCTGGCGCAGGCGGCAAGCACGAATTCCACCTCCGCGCCGGCACCGGCCACAGCCAACAACACCCAAGCCAGCGGACCGAACCTCCGGCAGCAATTGACCAACAATCTGCAGCAGTCGGGATTCACCAACATCAAGGTGGTGCCGGATTCGTTTCTGGTGCAAGCCACCGACAAGTCGGGCAACCCGGTGACGATGTTCATTGGCCCGACCTCGTCGACTGAAGTGACGACGGTGGGATCGAACAGCCAGGCCTCCGATTCGAACGGCGGCAACACCGGGGCGTCCGGCGGCATGTTCACCAGCCTGCCGGCCAAGGAGGAACTCAGTTCGAAAGTGGTCGGACTTGATGTCTACAACAATGCCAACCAGGATATCGGCACCATCAAGGATGTAGCCTACAACGGCAACAGCGTGAGTGCTTACGTCATCGGCGTGGGCGGATTCCTGGGAATGGGCGATCACTATGTCGCGGTGCGGCCTTCCGCGGTCAAGTTGAGCCGCGACGCCAAGGACGGCAAGTGGCGTGCCAGCATGGACGCCAACGCCGCGCAGCTCAAGGCGGCTCCGGAGTTCAAGTATCCGAGCAACACCTGATCTGCGGCACCGGAGCGCGTCGGTGCAGTCGGCGCGCTCCAGCCGTTCTTCCAGCGTCCTTCAGGCCCGAAAGGCATTCCATGCAAGTCGACCCGCAGATCACCTTCGAAGGCTCGGAATCTTCCGACGCCGCCCGCGCCCAGATCTTGGCCGAGATCGAGCGCCTCGAGACCCACAATCGGCGCATCACCGCCTGCCGCGTCACGGTCATCGCCCCGAGCCACAAGCATCGCCACGGCACCGGCTTCCAGGTCCATATCTGGCTGACCATGCCGCCGCACGAGGACGTGGTCGTGAACAACGCCTCGTCCGATGACCCCGGTCACGAGCATGCCGAGGTCGCGATCAGGCACGCCTTCGCTTCGGCGCGACGTCAGATCGATGCCCTTGCGGCGTGAGCCCTGCGGCGCGTCGCAGCCGATCCAGACCCGGGCCAAAGCCGACCTGCGGCCTGCCCTGAAAGCCGTGAGACCAGCGCGGGATTCGAGGATGATGGAAGTGGAAGGTAGGGATATATTGCCGACCGGTTGATCGGATATGCGTTTTGCGCAAGCGCAGAAAATATGGTTTTTGACAATTGCAATGCCTGAAACCTCATCGAGTGACATCCCATCGACGCTCGATTTGAGGACTGCGGGCTATTTTTGGCTGGCGATCGTGCTCACCGGCCTCGGCACGGGCGCCAGCGCCGCGGCCCTGACGCTTATTTTGCAGGCGGTCCAGCACCTGGTGTGGCCGAGCCCGGCTGGTACGGATTTGCTGGATGCCGCTGCCCAGGCCACGCCCTGGCGGCACATTGTGGCGCTGCTGGGCGCCGGGCTGGTGACGGGTGCGGGCCAGATCCTGCTGGTTCGCCTGACCAGCAGCAACAGCATCGACATCACCGCTGCGATCTGGTTTTCGGCCGGCCGACTGCCAGCGCTGCGTACCCTGGGCAGCGCCGTGCTGTCGGTCGTCGTGGTCGGAATGGGTGCCTCGCTCGGCCGCGAGGGCGCGCCCAAACAGGCTGGTGCCGTGATCGCCAATGTCCTGTCGGACCGCACCGGCTTGTCCGACGAGCAGCGCCGGCTTCTGGTCGCCTGCGGCGCGGGCGCCGGCATGGCCGCCGCCTATGGCGTGCCGCTGGGCGGCGCGCTGTTTGCCGTCGAAGTGCTGCGCGGCGTGCTGGCCCTGCGGCTGGTGCTGCCTGCCCTGCTGACCTCGGTCGTGGCCACCGTCACCTCATGGGCCGTCCTGCCGGATGCACCGACCTATGTGGTCGACCATTTCGATGACTCGTTCGCCAATCTGGCGCTGGCGTTTCTGATCGGACCGGTCGCAGGCCTGGTGTCGGTTGCCTTCGTACGACTGATCGCCTGGGCCGATCGCAACCGGCCGCGGCGCTGGCGACGGCTGCTGGCCCCGGTGCTGGCGCTCGGGCTGCTCGGCCTGGTATCGATCCCGTTTCCGCAATTGCTCGGGAACGGCAAGGATGTCGCCCAACTGGCCTTCTCAGAGCAGGTCCCGTTCGGGCTCTTGCTGATGCTGCTGGTGCTCAAGCCCGCCGCGACGATGCTGTGCCTGGGAAGCGGCGTACCCGGCGGCCTGTTCACGCCATCGCTGGCGCTGGGAGCGCTGCTGGGCGGGGTGCTCGGCCACGCCTGCCTGCTGGTCTGGCCCGACATGCAGCCGGGGCTGGCCGCGGTGGTCGGCGCCGGCGCAGTGCTGGCGGCGACCACACAAGGACCGATCTCGGCGGTCGTGCTGATGATGGAATTGACCGGTCAGGGCCGCTCCTTCGTCGCGCCGCTGCTGCTGGCGGTGGTGATGGCGACGCTGGTGTCGCGTCTGATCGAGCCGCGTTCGATCTATGATGCGAGGCTGACGGATGCAGAGATTGCGCAGCGGCAGAAGCTGCGCGAGCCGGCCAGACGCTGAGCCGAAGCCGCAACCCGCATTGGCGCGGGCCGCCGGCTCGAAAACGCTTCATGCCGACGGCAGGATCTTGCCCGGATTGAAGATATTCTGCGGATCGAGCGCCCGCTTCAGCGCGCGCATGGCGTCGATCGCTTCGGGGCCGAGTTCGGCCATCAGGTACTTCTGCTTGCCCTGCCCGATGCCGTGCTCGCCGGTGCAGGTGCCGCCCATCGCCTGCGCACGTTCGACCAGCCGATGCATGAAGTCCTCGCCGCGCGCCATCTCGTCGGAATCCTCGACGTCGCATAACAGCGAACAGTGGAAATTTCCGTCGCCGACATGCCCGACAATCGGCGAGGTCAGGTTGAGCCGCTTCAGGTCCGCCTCGGTTTCGGTCACGCAGTCGGCCAGCCGGGAAATCGGCACGCAGACGTCGGTCGCCACCACGCCGGCGCCGGGACGCAAGGCCTTCACCGCCCAATAGGCATCGTGCCTAGCCTGCCAGAGCTTGGTGCGGTCCTCGGGCCTGGTCGTCCAGGTGAAACCGCCGCCGCCGCATTCCCTGGCGATCTCGCTGAAATTTTTCGATTGCTCGGCGACCTCGTTCTCGCTGCCATGAAATTCGAGCAGCAGCAGCGGGGTCTCCGGCAACGACAATTTCGAATAGGAATTGCAGGCCCGTACCTGTTCGGCATTGAGCAATTCGATGCGCGCGACCGGAATTCCGGTCTGTATCGCCAGGATGGTCGCCTGGCAGGCGCCGCGCACGCTGTCGAACGAGCAGGCTGCGGCCGCGATGGTTTCCGGAATGCCGCGCAGCTTGATGGTGAGTTCGCTGATGATCCCAAGCGTGCCTTCGGCGCCGACAAACAGATGGGTCAGGTCGTAGCCGGCCGAGGATTTCTTCGCCCGCGTGCCGGTGGTGATGATGGCGCCATCGCCGCGCACCACCTTGAGCGCCAGCACATTGTCGCGCATGGTGCCGTAGCGCACCGCGTTGGTGCCGGAGGCCCGGGTCGACGCCATGCCGCCGAGCGAGGCGTCGGCACCGGGATCGATCGGGAAAAATACGCCCTGGTCGCGCAGGTGCTCGTTCAGCGCCTTGCGGGTGACGCCGGGCTGGATCACGCAGTCGAGATCCTCGGCATGGACTTCGAGAACCCGGTTCATGTCGCGCAGGTCGACGCAGACGCCGCCGGCCGGCGCGTTGACCTGTCCCTCCAGCGAGGTGCCGGTGCCGAACGCGATCACGGGAACGCCATGGCGGGCGCAGATCCGCACCACATCCTGAATGTCGGAGGTCTCCTGAGCCATGACAACCGCGTCCGGCGGCTGCGGCGCCAGCCAGGTCGTCGTATGCGCGTGCTGGTCGCGGACCGCCTGCGAGGTGATCAGCCGGTTGCCGAAGCGGGCGGCGAGCGCCGCGATGGCGCCGGCCAGAGCCTGTGGCTCCGGACGCGGCAGAGGGTTGGTGATGGTCAGGCCCAAGCGATATCCTCCCGGTGCGAAGAACCGTGGCAAAGGATATATCACGGGTCAAGGGACCATGGATCGAACAAGCGGGGATGGCTGATGAGCGTCGGTGCCAGCGGCGAGGATTTGCGGTTTGCGGCTGTACCGTTCCGCTCGTCGGTGATGCAGGTCGAGCCGGCATGGATCGATTACAACGGCCATCTCAACATGGCCTATTACAACGTCATGTTCGATCGCGCGATCGACCAATTGTGGCTCGAACTCGGGATCGGGCCCAGCTACATGAAGGCGCGCAACGGTTCGACCTTCACCGCCGAATGCCATGTGCGCTATCTGCGGGAGATCCATCTCGGCGATCCGGTCCAGGTCTCGATCCTGCTCCTGGCCGCCGATAACAAGCGGCTGCACACCTTCGAGGAATTGCGCCACGCCGGCGACGGCTGGCTGTCCGCCACCTCGGAAAACATGAGCATCCATATCGACATGAATGCGCGAAAGACCGCGCCGTTTCCCGCTGATATCGGCGCCCGCATCAAGGCCCTGGCGGGCGCCCATTCGGCCATCCCGCGCCCCGAGGGCATCGGCAGAAAGATCGCGATGCCGGAGCGCTAGAAACGATCAGACGCGGGTACGTCCCCGTGCCAGACCAACCACCGCCGAGATGATAAACAGCACGACCGCGATGAAAAAGATGGCCTTGGCGATTTCGATGGATACCCCGGCAATGCCGCCGAAGCCCAGAATGCCGGCGATCAGCGCGACGACCAGGAACGTAACGACCCAGCTCAGCATGACATAATCCTCTGTTTGAACCTGTGTTGCGATGTCGGAGCGAAAATGATTGCGCCCCGTCTGCGGGGACAATCCGGCGGCGGAACTTCGGTTCCACCCCGTTCCACGCCCCGGAACCGGAAATTTAGCCGGCCGGTTGGGAACAAATCCGGCCCCGGTGCCCGGGGCTGCGGTCCGCAGCCGGGCGGGATAAGTCCTGTCAAATCCGCGGCCAAACCCCTATATGCGCTCCGATCCTGCTATGAAGGCTCCCCTTCACGGCCCCACGGTGCCAACGTGGGCGGAAGACGATTCGCATGACCGAGCCGAAAAAGCTGACCCATACCGAGGTTCCCGAGCATCGGCCTGCCGCCGGCGGCATTGCCGCGCGCGCGCGGGCGGCGGCGACCCCGCAATACCTGGCCGGGCTGAATCCGGAGCAGCGCGAGGCGGTGGAAACGCTGGACGGACCGGTGCTGGTCCTGGCGGGGGCCGGAACCGGAAAGACCCGGGTGCTGACCTCGCGCATCGCCCACATCCTCAGCATGGGCCGCGCCCGTCCCGGCGAAATCCTGTCGGTCACCTTCACCAACAAGGCGGCGCGCGAGATGAAACTGCGGCTCGGCCACATGCTGGGCCAGGCGGTCGAAGGCATGCCGTGGCTCGGCACCTTTCATTCCATCGGCGGCCGAATCCTGCGCAGCCATGCCGAACTGGTGCAGTTGAAATCCAACTTCACCGTGCTCGATGTCGACGATCAGATCCGGCTGCTCAAGCAGCTATTGGCCGCCGACAATATCGACGACAAGCGCTGGCCGGCGCGCATGCTGGCGGGCCTGATCGACGGCTGGAAGAATCGCGGGCTGACGCCGTCGCAGGTGCCACCGGGCGAAGCCGCGGTGTTCGGCAACGGCAGGGGCGGCAAGCTCTATGCCAGCTACCAGGAGCGGCTGAAGATCCTCAACGCCGCCGATTTCGGCGATCTGCTGCTGGAAAATATCCGGCTGTTTCGCGAACATCCCGACGTGCTTCGGCAATACCAGCACCGCTTCAAGTTCATTCTGGTCGACGAATACCAGGACACCAATGTGGCGCAATATCTGTGGCTGCGGCTGCTGGCACAGGCGCCGTCGAAGCCGGGCACCCCTCTTTCCTCCGTCATTCCCGGGCTCACCCCGTCCTCCGTCATTCCGCGGCACGCCGAAGACGTGATCCCGGAATCTCGAGACAAAGAGGACTCGCTTCGAGATTCCGGGTTCGCACCTGCCGGTGCGCCCCGGAATGACGAGCCAAATATCGTCGCGCCGCCCTCCTCGCCCCCCAAAAACATCTGCTGCGTCGGCGACGACGACCAGTCGATCTATGGCTGGCGCGGCGCCGAGGTCGACAACATCCTGCGCTTCGACCATGATTTTCCTGGCGCCAAGGTGATCCGCCTCGAGCGCAACTATCGCTCCACCGGCCACATCCTGGCCGCCGCCTCGCATCTGATCGCGCATAATGAAGGCCGGCTCGGCAAGACGCTGCGCACCGAAGACGTCGACGGCGAAAAGGTCACCGTGACCGGCTCCTGGGATTCCGAAGAGGAGGCCCGCGCCATCGGCGAGGAGATCGAACAGCTGCAGCGCGACGGCCACAAGCTCAACGACATCGCCATCCTGGTGCGGGCCTCGTTCCAGATGCGCGAATTCGAGGACCGCTTCGTCACTCTTGGCCTGCCCTATCGGGTGATCGGCGGTCCGCGCTTCTACGAGCGCGCCGAGGTCCGCGACGCGCTGGCCTATCTGCGCGTCATCAACTCGCCGGCCGACGATCTCGCCTTCGAGCGCATCGTCAACGTGCCGAAGCGCGGTCTTGGCGACGCCACCGTGCAGTTGCTGCACGACCATGCCCGCAAGCGCCGGATTCCGCTGTCCGAGGCCGCCCGCGCCGTCGTGGAGACCGATGAGCTGAAACCGAAGGCGCGCGGCTCGCTGCGCGACCTGATGATCAGCTTCGACCGCTGGCGCGCCCGGCGCGAGGTCACCTCGCATACCGAACTGGCCGAAATCGTGCTCGACGAAAGCGGCTATACCGAGATGTGGCAGAAGGACCGCTCAGCCGACGCCGCCGGCCGGCTCGAGAACCTCAAGGAGCTGGTGCGCTCGATGGAGGAGTTCGAGAACCTGCAGGGCTTTCTCGAGCACATTTCGCTGGTGATGGACCGCGATGGCGGCGCCGAGGACGACGCGGTCTCGGTGATGACGCTGCATTCGGCCAAGGGCCTCGAATTCGACAATGTGTTCCTGCCGGGCTGGGAGGAAGGTCTGTTTCCGAGCCAGCGCACCCTCGACGAACAGGGCCGCGCCGGACTTGAGGAAGAGCGCCGGCTCGCCCATGTCGGGCTGACCCGCGCCCGCCGCCGCGCCAAGCTGTATTTCGCCACCAACCGGCGGATTCACGGCACCTGGTCGACCACGATTCCGTCGCGCTTTCTCGATGAACTGCCGGCGCCGAATGTCGAGATCACGGAATCCAAGGGCGGCTCGGGCTGGGGCGGCAGCGGCTATGGCCCCTCGCGCTTCGACAATGTGGAATCGTTCGGCTCCAGCTATTCGACGCCGGGCTGGCAGCGCGCGCAAGCCCAGCGCGCCCGCGGCCAGAGCGGCCGCGGCGCCGGCGGCCAGGCCGGCGGCGGCTTCAACGAAAGCCAGTCGCCATTTTCGAGCTCGCGAAGCGACGCTGCGGGCTCGCGCAACGACGCCTCCGGCGGCGGCTTCGCCCGCCACAAGCGAGCGCCGATGACCATCGAGGGCGAGCTGATCGCAAAATCGACCGGCACCATATCGGAATTTTCACTCGACGACCGGGTGTTCCACCAGAAATTCGGCTACGGCCAGGTGGTGAGGATCGACGGCAACAAGCTCACCATCGCCTTTGAGAAGGCCGGCGAGAAGAAGGTGGTCGATAGTTTTGTGGAGCGGGTGTGAGGCTGCCGGGCTTGGGGCCGACGGACTGGAAGCCCGACTCGGGATACGTCGGCGGCACGATGCAGAGATTAACGAACTCGACCGCATTTTAACGAATATTTAGCAGCAAAACTTATCTGCCACTTTTACCGAAAACTCGCCGGTGCGGTTGTATCAATCGTCCCAGACCTCGTTGTGGGCGTGCTTCGGATTTAAGGCTGCTGAAAATGGCTGAGACAAAATCGTTTTTGAAGGAACTCGACGACGCGGTATTGCGCGGAACGCCCGAAAGCCGGATGCGGGCGCTGTGGCACACCACCGATCTGATGATCGCGGGCCGCTACAGCGAGGACGAGATATGGACCTTCGGCGAGGTGATCGGGCGACTGGCGGACGAGATCGAAGTCGAGGCCCGGGCCCAGCTGGCGCAGCTTCTGGCCGGCTTCGACAACGCCCCGGTCAACATCATCCACAAGCTTGCCTTCGACGATTCGATCGAGGTCGCCGGCCCGGTCCTGCGGGACTCCGAGCGACTTGAGCCTTACGCCCTGGTCGCCAATGTCTGCACCAGGGGCCAGTCGCATATGCTGGCGATCTCGAAGCGAAAATCGCTCGAGGAAATCGTCACCGACGTGCTGGTGACGCGCGGCGACCAGGACGTCGTCAACTCGGTCGCAGCCAACAAGGGCGCGCGATTTTCCGGTTTCGGCTTTCTCCACATGATCAAACGGGCCGAAGGCGACTCGATTCTCGCCGAGCAGCTTGGTCTGCGTCACGACATCCCGCGGCATGTGTTCCAGCAGCTGATCGCCAAGGCGTCCGACGATGTCAAAAAGCGGCTGCTGCGCGAGCGTCCAGATATGGCCGAACAGATCCAGAGTTCGGTGACCGATGTCGCGGGCAAGCTGCAATCCAAGTTCGGGCCGGTATCGCGAAGCTATTTTGTCGCCAAGCGGACCGTCACGACGCAGCATCAGCTCGGCAACCTCAATGAGAACAGCATCTCCGGATATGCCAGGTCGCACCGGTTCGACGAGGTCACGATCGGACTCTCGCTCTTGTGCGCGTTGCCGGGCGACGTGATCGAGCGCGCACTGGTCGACAAGAACAGGGAAATGGCGCTGATCCTGGCCAAGGCCCTCGACTTTTCCTGGGCCACCACCATGGCCCTGCTGTTTCTCGGCGCCAAGGATCATCGCATCACCGCGGTCGACCTCAATGACCTGGAAAAGGAGTATGGCCGCCTCAACGTCGAAACCTCCAGGAGCGTTCTGAAGGTATATCAGTCTCGCAAGAATGGCGTCGCAGCCGAACCCGAGTTCGACCGGCAACCCGCGCACATGCATTAGAAAGGCAGCGGTGCAACCGGCATGGCAACGGCAATGAACCCCTACGGCACCGAAGCCCGAGAAGTCTGGCGAATGGACGGCCGCGAGCCGCGGCTGGAGCAGCCCCTGGATTCGGCCTGGGCCGTCCTCGAAGCCGCCAACGACCTTGGCGACACCGCCGCCGTCGACGCCTGCCGCCGCGTCATCGATGCGAACTTCACCGGCACGCCAGCCTGCCAATCCGATCTGCAGGTCGTGTCCGACTATTTCCAGTAAAAGCTGACGATCCGGCGCATCCCGGCCCAACCACCCGCAGCGGCGCTGCCGGACCGGGCTCCGCAGCGATTGCGCAACGGCCTCGGCATCCCCATCTGTCGGAGTCCGCCACCGGCTCCCACCCGGCGATTCGCGCTTTCCCGCATTTCCAGATCAGATTATCAACCCCGCCATGCCAGCCATCATCTCCATCGCTCACCTGACGAAGACCTATGGCTCCGGTTTCAAGGCGCTGAATGACATCAGCCTGGAGATTCGTCGCGGCGAGATTTTTGCCCTGCTGGGACCCAACGGCGCCGGCAAGACCACGCTGATCAGCATCATATGCGGCATCGCCAATCCGAGCTCCGGCAGGGTGGCGGTCGACGGCCACGACATCATCACCTCCTACCGCGCCGCGCGGTCGCTGATCGGACTGGTGCCGCAGGAGCTGCACACCGACGCCTTCGAGACGGTATGGGCGACGGTCAGCTTCAGCCGCGGCCTGTTCGGCAAGCGGAAAAATCCCGCGCATATCGAAAAGGTGCTCAAGGACCTGTCGCTGTGGGACAAGAAGGACGCCAGGATCGTCACGCTGTCGGGCGGCATGAAGCGCCGGGTGATGATCGCCAAGGCGCTGTCGCACGAGCCGCAGATCCTTTTTCTCGATGAGCCGACCGCGGGCGTCGACGTGGAATTGCGCAAGGGCATGTGGGAAGTGGTGCGGACGCTTCAGGCCTCCGGCGTTACCATCATCCTCACCACCCACTACATCGAAGAGGCCGAGGAAATGGCTGACCGGATCGGCGTCATCAACAAGGGCGAGATCATCCTGGTGGAGGACAAGGCGCAGCTGATGCAAAAGCTGGGCAAGAAACGGCTCAAGCTGCATCTGCAGGGCCGAATCGATAGGATTCCGGACGCCCTCGCACACTACAACCTCGAACTGTCCGATCAGGGCTGCCAGCTCACCTACGATTACGACACCAAGGGCGAACGCACCGGCATTACCAGCCTGCTCAGCGATCTGCGCGGCGCCGGGATCCGCTTCTCCGACCTCGATACCGAAAAGAACTCGCTGGAGGACATCTTCGTCAGCCTGGTGAGGTCGTCATGAACTTCAGGGCGGTCGGCGCCATCTACCGGTTCGAGATGGCGCGAACCTGGCGCACGCTGCTGCAAAGCATCGTTTCGCCTGTCGTGTCGACATCGCTGTATTTCGTGGTGTTCGGGGCCGCGATCGGCTCGCGCATCACCCAGGTCGACGGCGTCAGCTACGGCACCTTCATCGTGCCCGGGCTGGTGATGCTGTCGGTGCTGACCCAGAGCATCGCCAATGCCTCGTTCGGGATTTATTTTCCGAAATTCGTCGGCACCATCTACGAATTGCTGTCGGCGCCGATCTCCCATTTCGAAATCGTGCTCGGCTATGTCGGCGCGGCCGCCACCAAATCGATCGTCCTCGGCCTGATCATCCTGGCCACCGCAGGCCTGTTCGTACCGCTGCACATTCACCATCCGTGGTGGATGCTGACGTTCCTGGTGCTGACCGCGGTGACTTTCAGCCTGTTCGGCTTCATTATCGGAATCTGGGCCGACGGGTTCGAAAAGCTGCAGATGATCCCGATGCTGGTAGTGACGCCGCTGACCTTCCTCGGCGGCAGCTTCTACTCGGTGAACATGCTGCCCTCGGGCTGGCGCACCCTCACCCTGCTCAATCCGGTGGTCTATCTGATCAGCGGCTTCCGCTGGAGCTTCTACGAGATTGCCGATGTCAGCGTCGGCTTGAGCGTCGGCATTACCCTGGCGTTCCTGGGCGTCTGCATGATGACGGTGTGGTGGATCTTCAAGACCGGCTACCGGCTGAAGAACTGAGCCCACCGCGTGGCTTGATGGTGAGGCCAGGCGCGACTCTCAACGCGTCGACGCGCCATTCCGGGACCCGCTGGCCATCCGGAATGACGCGTTCCGCTACCGGCAAAGCTTAGCGATAGCAGTGGAAGTGATCGTAGCGATCATAGAAGCCGCGGCAGCGGTAGTGATGACGGTAGGGAATTCCCAGCACGCCGTCTACGGCGCCCATCGCACCGCCAACGCCGGCTCCTACAGCGCCGCCGACGACGGCACCCACCGGACCAGCCGCACGGCCGCCTTCGCGCGACCCCTGTTCGGCGCCGCCGACGATGCCCTGTGCATGCCCGAGATGGGGCGCTGCGAGCAGTGCAAGAACCAGCGCTGCAGCTGCCAGGTGGAATTTTGCCGACAAGCCGGTCGGCCGCGGGGCTGTCTTGATTTTCGTCTTCATGTATTCCTCAATTCCTGATGCTCGACCGCCAGAGTACCGACGCGGCAGGTGTATGTAACGTCGATGTGAGCAAAAGGTTGCGCCCCATGGCGAATTGTTGCGCCCCGTGGCGAATTAAAGACGCGGCGGCGGGATCCCTCGCGGAAAATTGCGCCGCGCACCGGATTAAGCCCGGTCTCCGCCATTTTTGCGCCCTGCCCTGCATTAACGATGGCTTGACAGGCTGCTGGAACCAAAGCCGTATTTGAGGCATATAGGAGCGGGGACGGCGGCGCAGCAAGCTTTGTAAAGGCCAAAGGTCACATCATGCGTTCCTTCCTCGTTGCTTTCGCTGGCCTGATATTGTTCGCCTCCGGCGCGCAGGCCAATGTATCCATCACCGTCGACAAGAATGCGCAGCTGATGACCGTCGCGGTTGACGGCGTCCAGCGCTACCAGTGGCCGGTCTCGACTGGCAATCCATCGCATGAGACGCCGAACGGCACCTTCCGAGCTTTCCGCATGGAGGCCGACCACTTCTCCAAGGAATTCGACGACGCGCCGATGCCGCACTCGATCTTTTTCACAAAGGTCGGCCATGCCATCCATGGCACCGAGTCCGAGGGCCGGCTCGGCACGCCGGTTTCCCACGGCTGCGTGCGGCTGTCGCGCGCCAACGCCTCGACGCTCTATGCGCTGGTGGAAAAGGAGGGCGTGCTCAACACCACCGTTACACTGACCGGCTCGTCCCAGGTCGCGCTGGCGCGCAACCCGCGGACCCGCGCCAACACGGCGGTGGCGCGCCGCGACCCCGATGCGCAATACGCGCCACAATACGATGCCGCCGGCGATCCGGTGATGCTGTCGCCGCAACAAGTGGCGCCGCGCCCGTATCCGCCCCAGGTGCGGGCCGATGACGGTTACATCTACCCGGCGGACGGCAGCTCGGACGGCGCGCGCTATCCGGCGCCGCGCAGCAGCCGGCGCCTGTATGATGCTCAGGTGGCTCCGCCGCAGCCATATTACAACAACCCCAGCTATTACGCGCCGACCTACGCACCCCAGGTCTACTCACCGAGATCGTATTATTGATTGACGCGGGCGGTGCGGGGGCCGCTTTGGCGGCCCTTGCGCGCTCGGCCCCGAGACGCAGATCGCCGTCCCGCGTGCAATACCAACCTGATTCATCAACAGTTTTATCGCCTCGCAAATTGACAATTGCCGAGTCGCCCGTATTGTTGCCGAACGTGTGTTGGGGAACGGGCGTGACGCGCGAGCAAATTTCGGAATTTTGCATTGTCTGCCTTGCCAATACCCTTCGGATTTCGAAGGAGTCGGTCGAGGCCGGCACAAAGTTCAGTCGACTTGGGCTGGATTCGGCGATGGTCGTTTACCTCATGATGGAGCTTGAGGAACGGCTCGGACTGGAGCTCTCGCCGGATGATTTCTACGATTATCCGACCGTCAACGAGCTGTCCCACTGTCTTGCCGAAAGACTCGACCGGCGTTCTGCTGCATAGGGACTTGGCGGGCATAGCCACGAAAATGGAGACATTTTCCTCGCTTGTGGAGCTGCTGGTACGACACGCGGCCGTGCAGCCCGACCAACGAGCCTATATTTTCCTTTCCGATCGTGGCGAAGAAGAAGCCGCCATCACCTTTCGCGAGTTGCACGATGCGGCGCGCGCGACCGCGTCGCGGCTTGCCGAAACTGCCCGGCCCGGGGAGCGCGCCATTCTGGCCTTTCCGCCCGGAATCGAATTCATCGTCGCCTTCTTCGCTTGCCAGATCGCACGGGTGATTGCGGTTCCGATGATGGTGCCGCGCCGGCAGCGCGCTCGGGACTTCAGCAAGGGGATCATGGCAGACTGCGAAGCCGTGGTTGCCCTCACCAGCCCGGACTTCGCGGTCCGCGGGGATTTGCAGGACCGCCTTACGCATAGACAGATTCCAATTCTATCTGTTGACTTGGCGCAGCTCGAGCCGGCCGGTGCCGGCTTGCCGGATCCGCATCCTGATCCCGAAGCTGTCGCCTTTCTGCAATATACGTCGGGGTCGACCTCCGAACCCAAGGGCGTTGCCGTCAGCCATCACAATCTGCTGGCGAATCTGGAAATGATCCGCGTGGCGCTCGGCACCACCAGGCAATCGACTTACGTCAACTGGGTGCCGCTGTATCACGACATGGGACTGATCCTGAACGCCTTGGAAGCGTTCTATGTCGGAGCGCTGTGCGTTTTGATGGCGCCCAACGCCTTCATGCAGCGACCGCTGAACTGGCTGCGCGCCATTCATCACTATCGTGCCGAGGTCGGCTGCAGCCCCAATTTCGGCTACGATCTCTGCGTCAGCCGGTATCGGGCCGATCAGATGCAGGGCATCGATCTCTCCTGCTGGAAGGTGGCGCTGAACGGCGCCGAACCGGTTCAGGCCGGCACGATAAGCCGGTTTATCGAAACCTTTACCCCCCATGGTTTCAATCCGGACGCTGTCTTCCCGGCCTATGGGATGGCGGAAGCCACGTTGTTGATCGCGGGCGGCCGCAGAGGCGGCGGTCACCTGACGCGGATCGTCAGCCGATCCGGCCTGCAGGACCATGCGGTCCGGGCGCCGCTCGATCGGGCCGACCTCCAGACGCTGGTCGGATGCGGCCGTGCGCTGGTCAAGGAACGAATTGCGATCGTCGAGCCGGACGGCTGCCTGCGGTGTGCGGCCAACCGGATCGGCGAAATCTGGGTCAACGGAGCGAATGTCGCCCGAGCCTATTGGCGAAACGCCGAAGCCAGCCGGACTGGCCTGAACGCGCGCATCGACGGGGACACGGACGGTGCAGGCTGGCTGCGCACCGGCGATCTCGGGTTTCTGGACGAAACCGGCGAATTGTTCATTACCGGGCGGATCAAGGACCTCGTCGTGGTCCGCGGGATCAATCATTATCCGCAGGACATCGAGCATACGGTGCAGGCGCTGCATCCGGCATTCCGCCGCAATTGCGGCGCGGCGTTCTCGGTGCTCGACGATCGGGACGAGGAAACGCTGGTCATCGTCCAGGAGATCGAGCGCACCGAGCGCAACCGGATCGATCCGAGCGAGATGAAGGGTCTCATCCGCCAAGGGGTGACCGATCAACACGAACTGTTCGCGCGTCACATCATGCTGATCAGGCCGGGAACCCTGCCGAAGACCACCAGCGGCAAGCTTCAGCGCGGCCTCACGCGCGCGCTCTGGCTCGAACGGCAATTCGAGGACCTGACGGCCGCAGCCCAGTAATCAGAAATCGATCTTCGCGGCGTTGCCGAAAGCGAAGCTCGCGATGACACCCTGATCGATCTTCTGCGCAATCTTGGCGCGGTAGTGGATCAGATCGACAAAATTCGCGGGGTCGCGGCTCAGGGCGTTGTCGATGCGGTAATCGATGAAGTTGCTGTGAGGCCGTCCGGCCACGATGGACCGGAAGGCCTTGTTGCAGGCCTCGTGCTCCGCCGCGGCAAGACTGCCGGGCTGCGGGATGATCGTAAAAAAGGTCGGCGGCACCAGCAGAACCACGGCAACTTCGGCCGGAAGTTTCTTGATCGCTCCCTCGAGCAGCGTTTCGATGGGAAAGACATCGCTGACCTGGCCTGCGAACGGCGGCTGCTGCGGCGGCGTTGTGACGGCCGGGTGCTTTCCCCCGGGAGGCCAGACCTCCTCGTAGCTCCAGAAGCCGTCAGGCGCCATGCGCTTGCGCGAACCCAGGCCAATCGTGATCCTCTGAAACGCATGGTCGAGCGCGCGCCAGGAAAACAGATGGCGCGCATAATCCAGCTTGCTGCCGTCATAGAGCCAGAAGGGGAACAGATTCGCGGTCAGCGGTGCGGGATTGTGGCTGCACCAGAGCTCATCGGTAACCACGACCAAAGCGCCGATATGCGGATGATGACGTATGAAAAAATCCAGTATCGCCAGCTGTCCGCGCGGATCGGCGCCCGGCGCTACCAGCTGCACAAAGTGCTTGCCCGTCGCCGGCGATAGGTCGGCCGGATCGAGCAGTTGACCGGTCGAATTGCCGAATATCGCGGAATCAAACCGTGGATCGCGAGCCCGGCTGGCATCGGCTGTGGTCGCGTTCTGGTCGACGACGCCCTCGATGCCGAGCAACCCGAACTGCCCGCTGTCATAGGGATCGACCAGGACCATCAGAACCAGAATCAACAGCGCACCGATCCCGAGCGCGCCAAGAAAGGCGGCAAGACAGCGGCCCCACGCGGCGTCAGAACGGGAAATATCAGAACTGGAAATAGATGAACTCATGGAGTTCCCGATCACCGATTTCGAGGAGCAACGCCAGCATGCCGATGCCCAGCAAGCCGGCGAGCAGCGGCCTTGGCCGCGCAGTCAGCCGCGCAACGATGTCCTGGCTGGCCGGCAACAGGAACGCAATCAGTGGCACCACAACGACCGGCACCAGATGCTTTCCCCGATCGAGAGTGGGCGGGATCGCAAGGCCGCAAAAAACGTTCCATGCCGCATCCAGCGTCGCGGCGCGGAATATCACCCCGGTCAGCAGTACAAAAACAACCGTCAGCGCCCAGCCGATCAGCGGCGGCAGCCTCGGGCCATGGCGCCGCCAAAGCGAACAGCCCACCAGCGCACCGCCATGCAATATCCCCCACAGCACGAAACTCCAGCTGGCGCCGTGCCACAGCCCGCATAGCGTCATCGTCAGAAGCATCGCGCCGAAATACTGCAGCAGGCGAAAACGCCTTGGCACGATACGGGCGTTGGCGAGCGGGTGGAATACATAGTCCCGCAGGAACAGCATCAGCGTCATGTGCCAGCGCTGCCAGAAATCCTGGATGCTGGTCGAGCGAAACGGCGCGTTGAAATTGAACGGCAACTGCACGCCGAACAGAAGTCCGAGCCCGATCGCGATGTCCGAATAACCGGCGAAGTCGAACAGGATCTGGATGTTGAAGACAAGCGCCAGCCAGGAATCGCCGTTCAACACCTGGCCGCGATCAGCCTGTGCATAGATCGGATCGAGCAGGCGCCCGATCCGGTCGCCGAGCAAGATCTTTTCGAACAGACCGATCGCGATAAAGCTGATGCCGATGCAGAACTGGCGCTGCCATCCCGGCGAATACACCCGGCGGCCGAACTGGTGCATGACCTGCGACCACCGCGCCAGCGGCCCGGCGATCGCCTGGGGGAAAAAGGCGATATAGAGCGCGTAGCGGCCGAGCGAACAGGACGGCGCCTTGCCGCGCCGCAAATCGGCCAGATACATGATGTGGTGAAAGGTGAAGAACGAGATGCCGAGCGGCAGCACGATATCGAGCTGCGGCATCGGGCGGTCCAGCGCGACGCCGAGATTGTACACGAAGAAATTGGCGTATTTGAATACACCAAGGACAAGCAGGTCGATGACGATCATCGCCGTGACCACGGCTGGCCACTTGGTCCTTTGGTAGGCCAGCATGGCCAGCCAGTTCATCACGATCGACGCCGCCAGCAGCACGACGGAAGGCGGATTCCAGTAGCCGTAAAACACGAAGGACAGCAGCAACAGCACCGCGATCCGCCATCGCGGATGGGGATCGGCAAGGCGATAGATCACGATGGCTGCCGGAAGGAACACCAACAGGAATGGATAGTCGCTGAACAGCATCAGGCTACGATTTCGAGTACGTCGGCATGTCGGAGCGCCCGGTTGCTTGAACCGGGGCCCTCCCCAAGCTTGGCTTCGGCAGTCACCCGGGTTCGAGATCGGTGGCTTGGCGGGTCTGCCGATGCAGGAGACGGAGCGCGATCTTCTCGCGACTGGGGACCTTCACGTTCCATGCCAGGCCGAAGGCCTCCAGCAAGCGTATCAGCAGGAACCCGGGATCGAGTTCGAACCAGCGCAGCCCGAATGCCGCCGAATAGGGAAAGGCATGGTGGTTGTTGTGCCAGCCTTCGCCCCATGCCAGCAGCGCCATCACGCCCAGATTTCGGCTGTTGTCGTCGCGGGTAAGGAACGGCCGCGTGCCGAAAATATGCGTGACGGAATTGATCGCCGACATCGACTGTTCGACCACGAACATGCGCACCATGCCACCCCACAGAAATCCGGTGACGGCGCCCCACAGGCTGGCCGTCGCAAGGCCGCCGATCGCGGCCGGAATAAGCAGGCCAAGCATCACCCAGGTGTAATAATGGCGGTTGACCGCAACCAAGGTGCGCTCGGCCATCAGGTCCGGCACGTAATGCGCGACGTTGGGATAATCGTGCTCGATCATCCAGGTCAGATGCGCATGCAGGAAACCGCGCAGGCGTCCGATCGCGGTGGCGCCGTGCAGGTTCGGCGAATGCAGATCACCCGTCTGATCGGACAGTTCGTGATGCCGTCGATGCATCGCGACCCATGACAGCATCGGGCCGCGCCCCGCCATCGATCCCATGACGATGAAGATGCAGCTCATCGCCAGGCCTGTCGAGAACGCGCGATGCGTGAACAGACGGTGATAGCCGACGGTCAGTCCCAGGCCGGTGAGCAGCCACATCGAGAAGAACAGGCCGATATCGACGGCGCCGACGGGTCGATAGACCAGCAGCCCTAGCGCGACGAGCGTGCCCAGAAAAGGCAGCACATCGAAGACGATGAAATGCCGTCGCTGCAACCTATGAAGGTGGCGGCTCCTGATTACCCGATTATCGCGCATTTCATCACACGCAATTCCAGCCCGAATTGCTTCTGTACATAGTCCGATCGACCGCCGCAACCCAGCTTGCGAAGCAAGATGTGGACTGTCGGGAAGCGAACTTATGCCTCTGCCGCAGGCAGATATCGATTCACTCAACCCGCCGGTACATCTTCGGCCGCGCGCGGACCGGATCGAGCAGCGACCAGTCGCCCTGTTCGACGACATGGCCCTTCGGAAACGGCGGGCGCGGCTCCTGGCCGAGCGATCGCATCACCCGGTCGTCCCGGTAGTAGCAAAGCAGCACCACGCGGACCAAGGCGGCAAGCGGCGCACCGCCGGCCTCACGAAGCCTGGCAGCCACCTCGTTGCGGCGCGCCGGCGCGAGCTCGGCAAAACCGCCGCCCGCCAGCATGGCGAGATCGGCAAGTGCGCGACAAACATCGTCGCGGTCGCGCCCGAGGCTGCCGAGGATGTCGCCGAAGATCCGCTCGTCGTCGGCGCCCGGCACGCCATAGGCTGCGCTGGCGGGGATGATGGTGCCGGCCAAAGCGCGAAGATCGCGGGCTTGCTGGGCGGGGAGCGGGTCTTGCGGCATCGGATGGTTCTCAGTCGAACAGGTTGGCGAGGCGCTGCTTGATGCTGTCGGCGATATAGAGAGCCAGCGCCTGGATGGTCGAGGTCGGATTGACGCCGCCGGAGGTGACCCAGATGCTGCCGTCGACGATGAACAGGTTCTTGACGTCATGGCAGCGGCCCCATTCGTTCACCACCGAACGCCCGGGGTCGGTGCCCATCCGCGCGGTGCCGAGCAGGTGCCAGCCGCCGTTGAGGATCGGACTCTCGACCGCGATATTGCCGGCGCCCGCCGCGGCCAGGATTTCACTGGCGCGGGCGATGCCGTGATTCATCATCTTCAGGCTGTTGGCGCTGATGGTGTAGTCGATCTTGGGGGCCGGAATGCCGCTGGAATCCTTCAGCACGGGATCGAGGGTGACCCGATTGTGCTCTTCCGGCAGGTCCTCGCAGATCGCCGAAAGGCCGATGCGCCGATTGATGAGCTTCCGATAGGCGGCGTGGTGGTCCTCGCCCCACGGCAGCCGGCCCGCATTGATGCTGACGATCGCTTCCATGATCGCGCCGACGCCCCGCCCGAACTGAAAGGTGTAGCCGCGCACGAAATCGCGGTCGGGATCGGTCTCGTAGAATTGCTGGCTCCACAGGCACAAAGGCGGTCCGTGATTGCCGTCGAGCGGTTCATCGACATAGCCATAGGTCAGGGCGTAGGGATGAAACATCAGGTTCTTGCCCACCAGCCCCGACGAATTGGCGATGCCGTTCGGAAACCTCGCCGATACCGAGTTCAGCATCAGGCGCGGGGTACCGACGCCGTTGCAGGCAAGGATGACGACTTCGGCCGGCTGGAAGTGCTCCTGGCCGTCGGCGTCATAATAGATCACGCCGGAGGCCATGCCCTGGCTGTCGGTGGTGATCTCGCGAACCCGGCATAGGGTGCGCAGCTCGACCCCGGCGCGGATCGCCAGCGGCCAATAGGTAATGTCGGTACTGGCCTTGGCGCCCTGCGCGCAGCCCGGGGTGCAGTGGCCGAGGTTGATACAGCGCCCACGCCCTTCATAGTCGGCGGTGGCGATGGTGGTGTCGGACGGCCACCAATGCCAGCCCAGCTCGTTCATCGCCCTGCCGAAGCGCGCGCCCGACTTGCCGAGCGGGATCGGCGGCATCGGCGGCTGCTTAGGCGGATAGGCGGGATCGCCGGCAAGGCCCGAAACGCCCATCATGCGGTCGTTCTCGGCGAAGAACGGCTCCAGCGTCGCGTAGTCGATCGGCCAGTCGTCAGCGACGCCGTCCAGCGTGCGCACCCTGAAGTCGGAAGGGTGCAGACGCGGAAAATGCGCCGTGTACATGATGGTGGAGCCGCCGACGCCGTTGAAATTCACCACTTTTATGGGCGAATTGGCGTCGTTGATCGGATAGTCGGTCGGCCGCGCGCGGCGGTTGGGATTGATCGCGAAATCGCTGAACAGCCGCGCCTCCCAGTCCCGTCCGTTGCTCGGATAGTCGGTCGGCTTCACCCAATCGCCCTGCTCGAGGCAGAGAATGCGCATCCTGGTGTCGGCCAGGCTCCAGGCCACCGCGGCCCCCGACGCGCCGGAACCGACGATCAGGACATCGACCTTGTCGTGCATCGGATCTTCCCCTGCCGCCGCCGCAACTACTGCTCGCCGTCGCGCAGCCGGCGATAGACCGCGCCGAGCACGTTGGAATAGTCGTCGGTCCAGACCCGCTGGTTGGCGTCGGCCGCGGTCAGCACCCACTCGTCGGAGGACGCCAGCTTGCCGACATCGGCCTGCTCGCGCGCCGAGACCACCACCGAGGTTGCGAAGATGTATTCGCTGTCGCGATCGGAGTCCTCGCTGTAGACCCAGCTCTTCAGGTCGTTGGCCTCGGCGATGCCGACCACGACGCTGGCCAGTTCGAGGTGGCGGTTGGAGACGTGCATCAGCACCACGCCCTGCGGCGCCAGCTTGTCCTTGTAGATCTTCATCGCTTCCTGGGTGGCGAGATGGATCGGGATCGCGTCCGACGAATAGGCATCGACGATGATCAGGTCGTAGATACCGTCCGGCTCGCGCGCGAAGGTCAGGCGGGCGTCGCCCATCACCGGCTTCAGATCCGGCTCGCAGTTGGCGATATAGGTGAAATATTTCGGATCGCGCGCGGTATCGACCATCGACTGGTCGATCTCGAAGAAGTTCCAGTGCTCGCCGGGAGCCGACGCGCAGGTCAGCGTGCCGGCGCCGAGACCGATCACCGCGACCCGGATCGGGCCGCCCTTGCGCTCGCGTATCGCGGTGATCGCCTGGCCGATGCCGCCATCAGCGTGATAATAGGAAATCGGCTCGGGCCGCCCGGTCAGCGGGGTGCCGTCGTCGTTCTGGAATTTCTGGGCGCCGTGAATCGTGGTGCCGTGCATCAGCACGTGATACTGGCCGTGCGGCGTCACCAGGATCTTGTGGACGCCGAAAAAGCTGCGCACGGTGTCGACCCGCCCGTCGTCGGCCGGATAGGCGCGGATCAGCACCAGCGCCACCACCACGGTGGCGAAGATTTTCCAGCGGTTGGCGTTCAGCCCCAGCGCCAGCAGCGCCGAGACCGCGCCGACGGCGCCGATCACCCAGACCCTGTGATCGTCGAGCCAGCTCATCAGCCTGCCGTCGGACCAGGATGGCGCGATCAACGCCACCGCGGCGATGGCGAGCAGCGGCCAGTACCAGCGGCTCCAGCCCGGCCAGCGCTCGTCGCCGCCGGGCGGCCGGCACAGCGCCGCCAGCGCCAGCAGGATCGGGTATTCGGCGATCCATGAAAACGCGAACGGCGCGATCAGGCCGGCGAACAGGCCGCCCAGCATGCCGCCGAAGGACAGCGCGACATAGAAGCCGGTGAGATATCGGGCGGCCGGGCGGGTCCGCGCCAGCTCGCCATGGCAGGCCATCGCGATCACGAAGAAGCACAGCAGGTTGCCGCCGAGCGTCAGCAGCAGGTTCTGTTCGCCGCCGATCGCCAGCAGCACGATGATGCCCGCGATCGCCAGCGGCTGCAGCAGCAGCATCCAGCCGTGCGGCAGCAATGGCCGCGACTGGAATACCAGCACCCAGGTCAACAGATACAGCGACAGTGGCAGCACCCACAGCAGCGGTGCTGCGGCGACATCGGTGGAAATATGCGCGGTCACCGCGATCAGCAGGCCCGAGGGTACCGCGGCCAGGAAGATCCAGCGCCCGCGCAGGATCCAGGCCGGCGGCGGCGCGTCGCTGTCCTCGGCCAGCACATCGACCGCCGCGGTGGCCGGCGAGCGCAGCAGCAGCAACCCGCAGGCCGCGATCAGCACGATCAGCAGGCCATAGACGCCGGTCCAGATCAGGTTTTGTGCGCGCAAGGTGAACATCGGTTCCAGCAGCACCGGATAGGACAACAGCGCGAGGAAACTGCCGATATTGGAGGAGGCATAGAGAAAATAGGGATCCGGGCCGGCCGGATGGCCTGTGCGGACGAACCAGGCCTGCAGCAGCGGATTGTTGGCCGCCAGCGCGAAGAACGGCAGCCCGATCGAGACCGCGAACAGGCCGAGCAGCCAGAACGCATAGCCCGAGGCCGGCGGCTCGCCCCAGCCGCCGGCGATCGACAGCGGCAGCGTCAACAGCGCTATCGCCAGCAGCGTCAGATGGACCACCACTGGAATCATGCGGTTGCGGATCCGCATCAGATAATGCGCGTAGCCATAGCCGCCGAGCAGCAGCGACTGGAAGAACACCATCGCCACCGACCACACCGCGGGCGACCCGCCGAGCCGCGGCAGCACCATCTTGGTGAACAGCGGCTGCACCGAGAACAACAGGAGCGCGCTGACAAAGATCGCGCAGGTATAGATCACCAGCACCAGCGAGTTTGTCGCCGCCGAGGGCTGGCCGGTGGACGCGGACGGATCAGGTGAAGGCATGCAGGCTCCGGCTTGAAGCCGGCGGGCGCCGGCGGCGGCTTCCGGCAGGACCCGCCGGGACCGGCAATGGAGCATAGCGCGACACCGCGGGCAATCCGCGACGGGGAAAGACGAATATCGCACTTCATGCTGTGCTGCTGTCGCGCTCTTCGATAAGGATGGGGAACCGCGCTGAAGATGACACCGTCATTCCGGGACGTGCCAACGGCCCGCGCAAGTCGCGGCCCGATGACAGGCTCCGCACGACCTCAGATGTGCAATGGCACATCGGGGAACCTCGAGATTCCGGGCCTGGCCCCATTCAGTCGGCTGTTGCCGACTTGGATGGGCCATCCCGGAATGACCTATCAATCAATACTTCTTGAAACGGACATGGCTCAAACAGACGTTGTCATCATCGGCGCCGGGCATAACGGCCTCACCTGCGCGGCCTATCTGGCGAAGGCCGGGCTGCGCGTGAAGGTGGTGGAGCGCCGCCCGGTGGTCGGCGGCGCCGCCGTCACCGAGGAATTCCATCCCGGGTTTCGCAATTCGGTCGCGGCCTACACCGTCAGCCTGCTCAACCCCGTGATCGCCGCCGATCTCAGGCTGGCCGATCACGGCCTGCGGATCGTCGAACGCCGCGCCCAGAATTTCCTGCCAGCCCCCGAAGGCAGCCATCTGTTGACCGGCGAAGGCCGCACCCATGAATCGATAACCAGACTGAGCCCGCGCGACGCCGGCCGGATCGACGCGTTTGCGCGCGAACTTGCCGGCATCGCCGACGTGCTGCGGCAGCTGGTGCTGCGCGCGCCGCCGAACCTGGTCGCGGGATTTGGTCCGCGGTCGATCCGCGAGGCCTTCAACGCGCTCGGCACCGCCGGCATCCTGCACGGACTCGAGCTGGAGCAGCAACGCAGCCTGCTCGATCTGTTCACGCGCTCGGCCGGCGAGATGCTGGATCAACGGTTCGAGAGCGACCTGGTAAAATCGCTCTATGGCTTCGACGCCATCGTCGGCAATTACGCCAGCCCCTATGCCGCGGGCTCGGCCTATGTGATGCTGCACCATGCCTTCGGCGAGGTGAACGGCAAGAAGGGCGTCTGGGGCCACGCCATCGGCGGCATGGGCGCGATCAGCCAGGCGATGGCGCGCGCGGCGCGCGGGCATGGCGCCGAGATCGCGGTCGCGGCCGGCGTGCGCGAGGTGATGGTCGAACGCGGCCGCGCCACAGGCGTCCACCTCGACAGCGGCGAGGTCATTCGCGCCCGCTATGTCGCCTCCAGCGTCAACCCGAAACTGCTGTATACGCGGCTGTTGCCGGCAGAGGCGCTGCCGCCGGCCTTCCTTGATCGGATCCGGAACTGGCGCAACGGCTCCGGCACCTTCCGCATCAATGTGGCGCTGAACGCGCTGCCCTCGTTCACGGCGTTGCCGGGACCGGGTGATCATCTCAGCGCCGGCATCATCATCGGCCCCAGCCTCGGCTATATGGACCGCGCCTGGCAGGACGCCCGCGACCTCGGCTGGAGCCGCGCGCCGGTGGTCGAGCTGCTGATTCCCTCGACGCTGGACGATACGCTGTGCCCCCCGGGCCAGCACGTCGCCAGCCTGTTCTGCCAGCATGTCGCGCCGGAACTGCCCGATGGACGATCGTGGGACGACCATCGCGAGGAGGTCGCCGACCTCATGATCGCGACCGTGGACGGTTACGCGCCGGGTTTTGCTACAAGCGTGCTCGGCCGGCAGGTGCTGTCGCCGCTCGACCTGGAGCGCCAGTTCGGGCTGCTCGGCGGCGACATCTTTCACGGCGCGCTGAGCTTGAACCAGTTGTTCTCGGCGCGGCCGATGCTCGGCCACGCGGATTATCGCGGGCCGCTGAAGGGCCTCTACCATTGCGGCGCCGGTGCCCATCCCGGCGGCGGCGTCACCGGCGCCCCCGGCCACAACGCGGCGCGCGTGATCCTGCGGGATCACCGGGCGCTGTTCGGGTAAGCCAAGCTTGGGGACAGGCTGTCGACAAGCCGGTGGATAAAGCGTGGAAAAATGGTGGATGTCCCCGTGAACAGCCGGTGCATTGAGGTGGGGACAAAGCTCGAAAGAATCACGGTATGTTCGGGTGGATAATCCGGGTATGTTCCGGTGCGTGGCGACAAGCTCCCGGGTAGTGCATCATGCCGCTATAACGGCGCGCTCCGGGGCTGGGCCGGACCCGTGGCCTGCAGTGTCTAAAATACATCGCACCACGGCGCGGCGATGCCCGTCACGGAACGACAAGCCGGTCGTGCGCCGGTGCGAGGCTACTCGTTATTTGCTATGCTGAGCGGAAAGCACGGATCGGGAGAAGACATGTCAGCGGTCAATCGCAGATTTTACCAGAGCTGGCGTGGGCCTGGCCCGGCCGATCAGGATTCCTGGGTTCTGGTGTTCGACACCGAAACCAGGCACCTGCTGGTGCGTCACGAATGGCAGACCTCCCGGCATGACGGTTTCGACGAGCTGGAACTGGCGGAGTTCCTGCGGCAGACCGGCGCCGCCCAGACCGCGCTGATCAACAGCCTGTTTCTGGTGGCGGCCGACGCCTGATATGACATCCACCCTCACCCCTAGCACCAGCCGCGCCAGTTTTGCGATCGGCGGCGAAGCGGCGGCGCGGCGCGTCGTCGATCTGCTGACCGAGAGCTTTTTCGACGGCCAGGCCGCGGTCACCGCGTTCGAACGACCGGACGGCCGCTGGGACGTCACGGTGCATTTCGCCGAGCCACCCGATCAGGCAGCGGTCTGTGAACTGGTCGGCACCGCCGCCGGCTCCGAGGCCGCGCGCGACATCACTTTCGACACGGTGGAGGCCAAGGATTGGGTCAAGGCGACGCTCGAGGAGCTGGTTCCGGTGCGCGCCGGACGCTTCATCGTGCACGGCCGGCATGACCGCGCCAAAATCCCCGCCAACAAGCTCGGCATCGAGATCGAGGCAGCACTGGCGTTCGGCACCGGGCACCATGGCACCACGCGCGGCTGCCTGCTGCTGCTCGATTCCCTGCTGCGGGCGCGTTCTCCGAGGCGGGTACTCGACCTCGGCACCGGCAGCGGCGTGCTGGCGATCGCCGCGGCGCGGGCGCTGCGCCGCCGGGTGCTGGCGAGCGACATCGATCCGCTCTCGGTCACGACCGCGCGGGACAACGCGCGGCAGAACGGCGCCGGCAACTGGGTCGAGACGATTCTGGCGACCGGATTTGCGGCGCCGGGCTTCGCCGAGCACGGGCCGTTCGACCTGGTAATGGCGAACATTCTGGCCAATCCGCTGCGCCAGATGGCGACCGCGATGGCCCATCATCTGGCGCCCTCGGCACAGGTGATCCTGTCGGGACTGCTGCCGCATCAGGCCCAAGGCGTGATCGCCGCGTACCGCGCCCGCGGGCTGGTGCTGCAGGGGCATCTGCAGATCGAAGGCTGGAGCAGCCTGTTGATGCGCCGCGCGGAATGAGGACGAAGCCGATGCCGGCCGCGACTCCGACCAGAGCGAGACTGGCCTAGACTAGCCCGGCGGCTTCGGTTCGCGTCGGGCGATGACGCCGGTTTCCCGGCGCAGCGTGCGCTTTACCCGGGTTTCCACCAGACGATCGAGAATTTGGACGATGACGCCGCGAGGCTTTTTTTCGTCCGCCGGATCTGGCCTGGGTGGCGCCGGCGGCGGCGAGATCTTCTCGAAACTGAATGCAGGCATTGTGTATCCCCTCGGACGTGAGTTGAAACACTGCTGGAAAGGCTCCAGAACGCGCCAGATGAACCGCCTGTAACGACAAACCGTTCCGATCCGCCTAACAAGCGGATATTTTCAAGCATATGTTATGCCATCGAGCCGATCGGGTCGCATTGCGGCGTTGTTCGCGCCGTCCTAAGGTACCAAGGCCATGTTCGAAGCCCATTTCCAGACCTTCGAGGAGCCCGAAAGCGGCGTTGCGCTGACGGCGCGGCTGGCCGCCTTTCGCGAGGAACTGCTGCGCCGGAAACTGAGCGGTTTCGTCGTTCCCCGCGCCGATCAGCAGCAAAACGAATATGTCGCGCCGTCCGAGGAGCGGCTGGCCTGGCTGACCGGCTTCACCGGATCGGCGGGCCTTGCCATCGTGCTCGCCCACGAGGCCGCGATCTTCGTCGACGGCCGCTACACGCTGCAGGCCGCCAAGCAGGTCGATGCCAAGGCCTGGAGCGTCGAGCCGCTGGTCGATCCCTCGCCCGAAACCTGGCTGGGACGGCATCTGTCAGCCGGCGACCGCCTCGGATTTGACCCGTGGCTGCACACGACGGCGGCAGCCGAGCGGCTGGCCGCGGCCTGCGCCACGGCGGGCGCGGAATTGATCGCGGTCGACGGCAATCCCGTGGATTCGGTTTGGACCGAACGCCCGCCCGCGCCGCTCGGCCCGGTCGCGATTCATGGCCCGCAATTCTCAGGTGAAGCCGAAACCGACAAGCTGCGGCGGATCCGGATCGAGATCATCCGGCTCGGCGTCGATGCGCTGGTGCTCTCGGATTCCCATGCGGTGGCCTGGACCTTCAATATCCGCGGCGCCGACGTCTCGCACACCCCGCTGCCGCTGTCCTACGCGCTGGTGCCGAAGGACGGCCGCCCCATTGTGTTCATCGATCACCGCAAACTGTCGAACAGCGCCCGCGACCATCTCGAACAGAGCGCCGAAGTGGCGGAACCGGAAGCGCTGACTGGCGAGCTTACCCGGCTGGCCCAGCGCGGCGCCTCGATTGCGCTGGACAGCGCCACCGCCGCCGACGCCCTGACCCGGCTGATCGGCGCCGCGGGCGGCAAGGCGGTGCGCGGCAGCGATCCCGTCAGCCTGCTGAAAGCGGTCAAGAACGCCACCGAGATCGAAGGCACTCGAACCGCGCACCGGCGCGACGCGGTGGCGCTGGCCCGGTTCCTGGCTTGGATCGACCGCGAGGCGCCGTCGGGGGCATTGACCGAGATCGATGCCGTCGAGGCGCTGGAGAGTTTTCGCCGCGACACCGGCGCGCTGAAGGACGTCTCGTTCCCGACCATCGCCGGCACCGGACCGAACGGGGCCATCGTGCACTACCGGGTCACCCGCAAGAGCAACCGGAGGATCGCCTCCGGCGACCTCCTGCTGATCGATTCCGGCGCGCAATATCAGGACGGCACCACCGACGTCACCCGCACCATCCCGATCGGCGCGCCGACCGCGGAAATGCGCGACCGCTTCACCCGCGTGCTTCGCGGCCATCTCGCGATCGCGCGCGCGGTGTTTCCCGACGGCACCACCGGCGCCCAGCTCGACACCCTGGCACGCCAGTTCCTGTGGCAGGCCGGCGTCGATTTCGAGCACGGCACCGGCCACGGCGTCGGCAGCTATCTCTCGGTGCATGAAGGGCCGGCGCGCATCTCCAAGCTCGGCACCACGCCGCTCCGCCGCGGCATGATCCTGTCCAACGAGCCCGGCTATTACAAGACCGACGGGTTCGGCATCCGGATCGAGAATCTCGAACTGGTGGTGGGCGCCGAGATTGCCGGCGCCGAGAAGCCGCTCAACGCTTTCGAGACGCTGACCCTGGCGCCGATCGACCGCCGCCTGATCGATCTGGACATGATCAGCGTCGATGAACGGCACTGGCTCGACGCCTATCACGCAAGGGTGCACCGCGAGGTGCGGCCGCATCTCGACCCAGCCACCCAGCTGTGGCTCGACGCCGCCACCGCGCCGTTGTCACCGTAGGAATCTTCATTCCGGGGCGCGCGCCGAGATTCCGGGTTCGCTACGCGCCCCGGAATGACGAAATCAATTTGGCTCCCGAAAACGGCATGGCCGCATGCCGAAACGAGCGTATTCCCGTTGCGCGATCAGGTTACAGTCCTGATCAGCAGACTGGAATCGAACATTGATGCACGGAGTGATGGGCAAGCCGCCCGGTGCGGCCGCGGACAGCGCCGCGACATCCCGGGTCACGCTGCTGCTGCTGGTGGCGATGACCGGCATCGCTCCGATTTCCCTCTATATGCTGGTGCCGGCGCTGCCGGTGCTGGCCACCAGCTTCGGGCGCGATATCTCGATCGCGCAGATGACGGTGTCGCTCTACATGGTCGGCATCGCCTGCTCGCAGCTGGTCATGGGCCCGCTGTCGGATCGCTTCGGGCGCCGGCCGGTGCTGCTGGCAGGCCTCGGCCTGATGGTGCTGGCGAGCGTCGCCTGCATCTTCGCCGCAACCCTGCCGCAACTGATCGCGGCGCGCTTCCTGCAGGCGCTGGGCGGCGCCACCGGCATGGTGGTCAGCCGCGCCATCATCCGCGACCTCTACCGCCGTGAACGCATCAGTTCCATGATCAGCCTGGTGATCGCGGTGATGATGATCGCGCAGATGCTGAGCCCGCTGACCGGCGGCCTGCTGGAGATCGCCTTCGGCTGGCGCTCGATCTTCTACGTCATCACCGCCGCGTCGGTGGCGATCGCGGCAGCGATCGCCGCGGCGCTGCCGGAGACACGGCGCGACCGCACCGAAGCCGGCGGGTTTCGCGGCGACGTCGGCAGCCTGCTGACCAGCCGCGCCTTTCTCGGCTACGTCGCCTGCCAGGTGCTGGCGTCCCAGATCATCTTCACCTTCGCCGGCGGCGGGCCCTATGTCGTGGTCATGCAGATGGGCCGCAGCAGCGCCGAATACGGCGCCTGGTTCGCTACCACTGGATTCGCCTATCTGGTTGGCAATTTGTGCTGCGTGCGCTTTGCGCCGCGGCATTCGCTGGAAAGGCTGATCTGGTTCGGGCTCGCCCTGCAACTGCTGGGCGCGGCGCTGAACCTGGTATGGGGGATCGCAGGGCTCAATCAGGCGCCGTCATGGCTGTTCGGCACCCAGATGCTGGTGATGTTCGCCAATGCCTTCGTGATGTCGAACTCGGCGGCCGGCGCCATCAGTGTCCGCCCCGAGGCCGCCGGCACCGCATCGGGCGCGATGGGATTTTTGCAGATGGGGCTCGGCGCGCTGCTGTCGCAATCCGGCGCCTGGCTTGGCGGCCACTTCGCGACGCCGGTGCCGCTCAACATCGCCATCGTGGTGCTGTCGATCGCCTGCGCATCGACCATGATTTTCATCGTTCCGCGCCGCGACGTCGTAATCAGCGAAGCGCTGATCGAACAGGCCGAAGAGGAAGAGTCGGGAATGCTGCTGTAGGGGAGCGCAGCTGCGCATCGCGCCTCACTGCCCGATCAGCTGCAGCCACTGATCCTCCGTCAGCACGGTGACGCCGTGCTTTTTGGCCTCGGCGAGTTTCGAGCCGGCGCCGGGCCCGGCGACCACATAATCGGTCCTCTTCGACACCGAGCCGGAGACCTTGGCGCCGAGCCGCTCGGCGGTGGCCTTGGCCTCGTCGCGCGTCATCTTTTCCAGCGCCCCGGTGAAGACCACGATCTTGCCGGCGACGGCCGAGTTGCTTTTGGGCTTTTCGGCGTCGAGGATCGTCACTTCCCGGGTCAGCCGCTCGACGATGCCGCGGTTGTGGCTCTCGCCGAAATAGGCCTTGATGCTGGCGATCACGGTCTCGCCGATCTGGTCGAGCGCATCCATCTCGGCCATCGCCTCCTCGTCGCCTTCGGCGACCTTGAGGCAGGCCTCGTGAAACGCCTCCCACGATCCGTAGCCGCGCGCCAGCGCCAGCGCGGTGGTCTCGCCGACCTGGCGCATGCCGAGCGCAAAGATGAAGCGCTCCAGCGCAATCTTCCGCCGCGATTCGATCGAGGCGAACAGATTGCGCACCGAGGTTTCGCCGTAGCCTTCATGTTGCTCGAGCCTGATCTTGCCGTTACGCGCCGGCAGCGTGAAGATATCAGCAGGCTCCTTGACCCAGCCCTGCTCGAAGAAGAATTCGATCTGCTTCTCGCCCAGTCCGTCGATGTCGAAGGCACGCCGCGAGGCGAATAGCTTCAGATGCTCGATCTTCTGGTAGGGGCAGGCGAATTCGCCGGTGCAGCGGGCGCGGGCGCCCTCCTCGCCGGCGGCGGTTTCCTCGCGCACCACGTCGGTGTGCAGCGGGCATGGGCATTTCTTCGGAAAATGGAATGCCTTGGCGTTGGCCGGCCGCTTGTCGAGCACCACGTCCACCACCTGCGGGATGACGTCGCCGGCGCGCTGGATGATGACGGTGTCTCCGATCCGGATCTCGCGGCCTTCGCGCAGCTGCTCGCCGTCGCCGCCGATCCCCCTGATGTAGTCCTCATTGTGCAGCGTGACGTTCTGCACGATGACGCCGCCGACGCTGACCGGCTCGAGCTTGCCCACCGGCGTGAAGGAGCCGGTGCGGCCGACCTGGATCTCAATGTCCCTGAGCACGGTCATGGCGCGCTCGGCCGGAAACTTGTGCGCAATCGCCCAGCGCGGCGTTCGCGACACGAAACCGAGGCGCTCCTGCCAGTCGATGCGGTCGACCTTGTAGACGACGCCATCGATGTCGTAATCGAGCCTGGCGCGCTGCTCCTCGATCTTGCGATGAAAGGCGATCAGCTGTTCGACCGAATGGCAGACCTTGGTCAGCGGGTTGGTCCTGAAGCCGCAGCGCTCGAACCAGCCGATCATGCCGGACTGGGTGTCGGCCGGCATTTCGGTCATCTCGCCCCAGGCATAGGCGAAAAAACCGAGCGGCCGCGAGGCGGTGATGGCGGGATCCTTCTGGCGCAACGAGCCGGCCGCCGAGTTGCGCGGATTGGCGAAGATGGTGCTGCCTTCGGCCTTCTGCCGCTCGTTGAGCGCCAGAAACGCCCGCTTGGTCATGTAGACTTCGCCACGCACTTCGCAGATCTCGGGCACGCTGCGGCCTTTGAGTTTCTGCGGCACGTCCTTGAGCGTGCGGATATTGGCGGTAACATCCTCGCCCTCGGCGCCGTCGCCGCGGGTGGCTGCGGTGACGAGTTCGCCGGCTTCATAGCGCAGCGACATCGACAGGCCGTCGATCTTGGGCTCGGCGCTGAACTCGATCCGGTCGTCGTCGCCCAGTTTCAGGAAGCGCCGGATGCGGCCGACAAAGTCGACGACGTCTGCTTCCGCGAAGGCATTGTCGAGCGACAGCATCGGCACCGCGTGGCGGACCTTGGCGAAACGTCCGGATGGCTGCGCGCCGACCTTCTGCGACGGCGAGTCGCTGCTGACAAATTCCGGAAACCTGGCCTCGATGGCGTTGAAGCGCCGGCGCAGCGCGTCATAGGCGGCATCCGAAATCTTCGGCGCATCCTCCTGGTAATAGGCCCTGTCGTGACGTTCGATTTCGAGCGTCAGCCGTTTCAGCTCGACCTTGGCCTGGGCCTTGGTCAGTTTTTGGACGTCGGGTGGAGTAACCGGTTTCTTGGCCATGGCTATGGATACGATGAAGTGCAGCGGGATAAAAGGCGCGGACCCGTTTGGTGGGCGGTCGAGCGGCGCACCGGGCCGGGCCGGGTCAGCCCGCAGGAGGCCAGCAAATCACGCCGTGGCCGCCCGCAGCAGCCGGTCGGCGGCGGCGCGCGCTTCGGCGGTGATTTCGGCGCCCGCCAGCATGCGGGCGATTTCCTCGCGGCGGTGATCGGCCGCCAGCGCGTTGACGCGGGTGGCGACGCGTTTACCCCGGTCGAGCGCGTCCTTTGAGATCAACAGATGCAGGTCGGCGCGGGCTGCGACCTGCGGCGCATGGGTCACCGCCATCACCTGCACCTTGCCTGCAAGCCGCGCCAGCCGGGCGCCGATGGCGTCGGCCACGGCACCTCCGACGCCGGTGTCGATTTCGTCGAACACCAGGGTCGGCGCCGAACCGCGGTCGGACAGCACCACCTTGAGCGCCAGCAGGAACCGCGACAGTTCTCCCCCGGAGGCGACCTTCATCAACGGCCCCGGCTTGGTGCCGGGATTGGTCTGGACCCAGAACTCGACGCGATCAAAACCTTGCGGGCCCGGGGAGCCGGCGTCGGACAGGACCTGGGTAGTGAATTTCGCGCGCTCCAGTTTCAGGGGCGCGAGTTCGGCATTGACCGCCTTGTTGAGCTTCTCGGCGGCTTTTGTCCGCGCGGCGGAGAGCCTGGTGGCAGCGGCGTTGTAGCGCCTGTCGGCCTCGGCCGCGGCCGTCTCGAGCTGTTTCAACTGGCCGGCGCCGGCATCGATCAGCGCCACGTCGGCGGCATATTTGGCGGCCAGCGCCGCCAGGCCTTCGACCGGGGTGGCGTATTTGCGTGACGCCGCGCGCAGCGCAAACAGCCGCTCCTCGATGCGTTCCAGCTCGGCGGGGTCGAAGTCGGCCGCGATCAGCGCCGCCGTGAGGTGCTGGTCGGCTTCCTCCAGGGCGTTGATGGCGGCATCGATCGCCTTCACCGCGGGCTCGACCAGCGTGGGTGAATTGCCGGCGCGGCGTTCCAGCCGGCGCACCGCCGCCGAAAGCGCCGAGACCGGCGAGTGATGGCCGCTGACGGCGTCCTGCGCCTCGCGCAGATCGGCCGCGATTTTCTCGCCCTGCATCATGGTGGCGCGGCGCCCGGCGAGCGCGGTCTCCTCGCCCTCCTTGGGTGCCAGCGTCTTAAGTTCGTCGGCGGCATGGCGCAGAAAATCCGCCTCGCGGGCGGCCCGCTCCATGCTGGCGCGATGCTGGTCGAGCAGATCGGTGGCGGCGCGCCGGGCCTCCCACAGCTGCTCCAGTGCGGCGACCTCCTTCTCGAGGCCGGCGAACGCATCCAGCAACCGCCGGTGGGTCGAGGCATCGACCAGCGCGCGCTCGTCATGCTGGCCGTGAATTTCGACCAGCGCGGAGCCGACCGCCTTCAGGGTCTGCACGCTGATGGCCTGGTCGTTGATGAAGGCGCGGGTGCGGCCGTCGGCCAGCTGCACGCGGCGCAGGATCATCTCGCAGGAGTCTTCAGCGTTCGCATCGTCGAGGCCGTTGTCGCGCAGGATCAAAGCGGCCGGATGGCCCTTGGGGACGTCGAACACCGCGGTGACCTGGCCCTGCTCGACGCCGTGCCGGACCAGGCCAGCGTCGCCGCGGCCGCCGAGCGCCAGTGCAAAGGCATCGAGCAGGATGGACTTGCCGGCGCCGGTTTCACCGGTCAGCACCGCCAAGCCACGGGAAAACTCGATATCGAGCCGTTCGATCAGGACGATGTCACGGATCGAAAGTCGGGCCAGCATGTGAAACCAGTTCCTAACCGAGACCCAGTTTCTTGAAGGCCCTGGAGATGTAGGAACCCTCGTTCTCGCTCGGCTCGAGACCGCCGGACTTTACAAGATTATAGGCGTCTTTGTACCAGGGACTGTCGGGAAAATTGTGCCCGAGCACGGCAGCCGCAGTTTGCGCCTCGCCGACGATACCGATTGCCATATAGGCCTCGGTCAGCCGGGCCAGCGCTTCCTCGACATGCCGCGTGGTCTGATACTGGGTGACCACGGTCTTGAAGCGGTTGATGGCGGCGATGTAGTCGTGTTTTTCCATGTAATAGCGGCCGATATTCATTTCACGGCCGGCCAGCTGGTCGCGCGCGCCTTCCAGCTTGGCCTTGGCGCTGACGGCATATTCCGACGTCGGATATTTGCGCACCACCTCTTCGAGCGCCGCGATGGCCTTCTCGGTGCGGCCCTGATCGCGCGAAGTGTCGGGAATCTGGTCGTAATGCGATGCCGCGATCAGATATTGCGCATAGGCGGCGTCGGGACTGCCGGGATGCAGGGTGACGTAACGCGTCGCCGCACCGATGCAGCTGTCATAATCGGACGCCCGGTAAAAGGCATAGGCCGACATCAACAGCGATTTGCGTGCCCAATCGGAATAGGGATGCTGACGGTCGACCTCCTCGAATTTCTTCGACGCCGCCTTCGGATCGTTCTTCTGATTCATCAGGTACAAGCCCTCATTGTAGAGCTTGTCCGCAGGCTCATCGACGAAGGTGTCGTCCTTGGCGAAAAACTTGTCCCACAACGCACCGGTGCCGCAGCCGCTCAGCGGGATCGCCAGGAAAGCCAGCCCGACGGCCAGGCGCAGCAGCCGTCCGATCCGAGGCAGGTCCGAAGAAACGGAAAACTTGCGCGATTCAAGCGTCATACGCCGTGCCGACATAGATTTGAGACCTGACGCCTGTGATGCGGTGCCCGCCGCGCGCCATGAGTCTGGTCATGAACGCAATGATTGCCCTGCCCGTGGCCTCTTGCCATGCAACCGCGAGCCTGTGTAGCCGAAAAAAGTTCGTTAACCAACCGGATACGCAGGCATTTCGCCCGGATTAAGGCGACGCCGCCGGATTGCCTCCGATGTGGTTACTGACGGCAGCGGCGCTCGAAACGGGAGACAGGCCGGCGGCTCGGCAGATCCCGGACGACGTAAAACAGCCGAGAAGAAATCCGCAGCGGGCCAGGTCCGGAAAAGCCGAATCGCCTCGAAGCTGGCGGTCAGGACACGTCGAAAGCGACGGTCAGGACACGTCGAAAGCGACGGTCAGGACACGTCGGGGCCATAGGCCGGGGCCACCATGCCGCCGACCATGCCGCTTCCGACCTCGGCGTGACCGCGCGAGCGGCGCGCCGCCTCGGACTCGACCACACGCCAGGCACTGCGATCGGCCATCAGGGCCGTGAGCACCGCGTGGTTGAGCTTGTGGCCGCCGCGCACCGAGCGATAGGCGCCGAGCAGCGGCAGACCTGCCAGCGCCAGATCGCCGATCACGTCGAGTACCTTGTGGCGCGCACATTCGTCGGTATAGCGCAGCCCTTCGCTGTTGAGCAGCCGGGTTTCGTCGAACACCACCGAATTCTCGAAGCTGGCGCCGAGCGCAAATCCGGCGCTCCACAGACGCGCCACATCGTTCATGCAGCCGAATGTGCGGGCGCGACAGATATCGCGCCGGAACCTTTCCGGGCTGAGATCCAGCAGATAGCTCTGGCGGCCGATTACCGGATTGCTATTGGTGAAATCAATCTCGACTTCGACGCGGAAGCCTGAAGCATAGGGCCGCAATTCGCCGAACGAAGCGCCCATCGCGACCTGCACCGGCTTCAGAACCTGGATGAAGCGGCGCGACGCCTGCTGGGGGAGAATTCCGGTCTGATCAATCGCGGCGACAAACGCCGCGGCACTGCCGTCCATGATCGGAACTTCAGGGCCGTCGATTTCGATCGTCGCGTTATCGACGCCCATGCCGCGCAAGGCCGCCAGCACATGTTCGGCGGTGGAGACCAGCGGACCATCGCGGTCGCCCAGCACGGTGGCAAATTCGGTGGAGATCACGGAGTCCGCGGTGGCCTGAACCTCGCGGTCGGAACCGTCCAATCCGCTGCGGACAAAAATAAAACCTGCATCGACAGGTGCAGGTCCGAGGGTCAAGCTTACCGGTAAACCAGAATGAACGCCGACGCCCGTCACGGTGGCTTGCGACCGAAGCGTTGTCTGCCGGCTAAATTTCATGCGAAAACCGCCCACTACCGACTTACTGAACGATCGAAACGACCCGATGACGGCCCACGTCGATTCGTCTTCAGTATCCCCAAGTCACGGCAGACCATAGTCACCGCCTCAAAGAGCGCCAACTCACGCTTTTTTACCGATTGTTACCCAATCTCTGCCGTATTCGCGCCAAAGGTTAACCAAATTCGGCACCGGCCGGGCCCAATCACAGCCCCACCATCTCACCATCAAAATCATAATTAATTATTTAATATCAGCTGCTTGGGAAGGATAGAGGCGGCCATTGCGGGGCGACGGAAAAGGCCCCGGCTGATCCAGCCGGGGCCTTTTCCGCCATCAGATTTGTAACAAATTTCAGGTCGCCTGGCGGCGCAGGAAAGCCGGGATATCAAGATGATCATCACCCTGTGGCGCTGCAGCAACAGATGCCGGCCGGCCGTGAACGTCCAGTCCCTGGGGTGCGGGCCGCCTAGCATACTCAGATACCGGTTCGCTGGCTGCGATTTGCTGCGCGACTGAGCGTTGCGGCTTCCGTTCCGGCAGCGGCGGCAGCGGAGACATCGCCGGACCCGAGGCGCGGGCGGCGATCGGCGGCTCGGTCTCCTCGTCGCGACGGCCGAGGCCGACATTGGCGAGGCGCTGCAGCAGCGACATCCGGGTCTTTTGCGGATGGTCCTCGTCGGCCTCGCCGCGGGCCTGGCGAATTTCGTTCTGCGCCGGCATCGGCAGGTCCTCGAACTTCGGCATTCTCGGGGTGCGAAGCGGTGCGCGTTCGGCGGCTTGCGGGATGAACGTCTCGGGCATCGCCTGTTCCGGGGCCGCAACCTGGACGACGTCGTGATCCGGGAACAAGGAAGGCTTCTGTGCGATCGGACGAACGGTGACGTCGCCGTAGGACGCCGACTGCAGCGGCGCGGGTGCCGGCGGGGTTTCCGGAGCGACCGCTGCGGCGATCGCGGCAAGAGCTGCGCGTTCGACGCTGCTGGAGCCGCGCTGCGGTGCGGCGGCGGCGGTCGGCGCCGGGGCCGATGCTTCCAGTTTCTGGGCGCGTTCGGCCAGACGCTGATTGTCGGCGCGCAGCCGGGCGGTCAGATCGGCCAGCCGGGTATCCGGGGTGGCAGCAGTCGAGGCCACGGCAGCGGTCACGGGCGCCGCCGGCGCCGCGGCGTTGCGCGAAATCAGCGCCTGTTCGATGCCGGTGGCGACCACGGAGACACGGATCACGCCATCGAGGGTTTCGTCGAAGGTGGCGCCGACGATGATGTTGGCGTCCTGGTCGACTTCTTCGCGAATGCGGGTGGCGGCTTCATCGACCTCGAACAGCGTCAGATCCTTGCCGCCGGTGATCGAGATCAGCAGGCCGCGGGCGCCCTTCATCGAGGAATCGTCGATCAGCGGATTGGCAATAGCGGCCTCGGCCGCGGTCAAAGCGCGCTTCTCGCCGGAGGCTTCGCCGGTGCCCATCATCGCCTTGCCCATCTCGCGCATCACGGCGCGGACGTCGGCGAAGTCGAGATTGATCAGGCCTTCCTTGACCATCAGGTCGGTGATGCAGGCGACGCCCGAATACAGCACCTGGTCGGCCATCGCGAAGGCGTCGGCGAAGGTGGTCTTCTCGTTGGCGACCCGGAACAGGTTCTGGTTCGGGATGATCAGGAGCGTATCGACCACCTTGTGGAGCTCGGCGATGCCGGCCTCGGCGGTGCGCATGCGGCGCTGGCCTTCGAAGTGGAACGGCTTGGTGACGACGCCGACGGTGAGGATGCCCATGTCGCGCGCGGTCTTGGCGATCACCGGGGCTGCGCCGGTGCCGGTGCCGCCGCCCATGCCGGCGGTGACGAACACCATGTTGGCGCCGGACAGATGATCGCGGATTTCGTCGATGACTTCCTGGGCCGCGGCCGCGCCGACATCCGGCTGCGAACCGGCGCCAAGGCCCTGGGTGACCTGGGTGCCCATCTGCACGATGCGTTGCGCCTTGGACATGGTGAGCGCCTGCGCGTCGGTATTGGCGACGACGAAATCGACCCCCTGCAGTCCGGCAGTGATCATGTTGTTGACGGCATTGCCGCCGGCTCCGCCGACGCCGAACACGGTGATCCGCGGCTTCAACTCGCGAATGTCAGGGACGTTGAGATTGATGGTCATGATTGCCTCTCGATTACGCGCGCGTTGGTTCGCCCCGGCCGACGGCCGCGGGATTTGGTGGAAGTCGAATGGGCCGGAAAAGATTCATCAGAAGCCCTCACGAAGCCATCGTCCGACTCTTCCGAAATAGCCGTCAGTCCCTGTCTTGAGCTGCCGCGTATGCCGCGGTTCGACGTGTTCAAGATGCGCATATTGCGGATAGACCAGCAGGCCCGAGGGAACCGCGAACGACGCGCTCTTCGCCTCGCTGGGCAGCCGGCCAAAGCCGAGCGGGCGGCCGATCCGCACCGGCCGGCCGAGAATCTGGGTGGCCAGTTCGGGGATGCCGGTGAGCTGCGAAGCGCCTCCGCTCAATACGACGCGCGCCCGCGGCTCTGCCGCAAAAGGGGAATCCGCCAGGCGGTCCCTGACCATCTCAAAAATCTCCTCGGCGCGTTGCCGCACGATGTTCGCGATCGTGGCCCTGGACACGACCTGGGGAACGTCGCGCTCGTTGTCGCCGGCGCTCGGCACCGACATCAACTCGCGCGCATCGGATCCGCCGGTCAGCACGGTGCCATATAAAGTCTTGATTCGCTCGGCATCCGCAATGCATGCCCCAAGGCCGCGCGCAAGATCCATGGTGATGTGTTGCCCGCCGACGGCAAATCCGCTGGCATGCACGAAACGCCCGGCGGAATAGGTCGCGATCGTGGTGGTGCCGGCCCCCATCTCCACCACGGCGGCGCCGAGATCGGCTTCGTCGTCGGTCAGTACCGACAGGCCGGCGACGTAGGGGCTCGCCGCCATGGCCTCGACATTGAGATGGCAGCGCTCGACCACCAGCATCAGGTTCCTGGCGACCGTCGCCTCGACCGTGACCACGTTCATGTCGACGCCGAACTGTCGCGCCACCATCCCTCTGGGATCGCGAATGCCCTTGACGCCGTCCAGCGCGTAGCCGACCGGCAGCGCATGCAGCACGGTGCGGCCCTCGCCGGTGGCGTGGCGCATGCCGGTGCCGGTGACCCGGGTGACGTCGGCAGCGGTCACCGCGCCGCCGCGAATATCGGCCGCCGCCTCGATCAGCTGGCCCTGCAGCCGCCCACCCGAGACCGACAGCAGGACCGATTCAACCCGGACCTTGGCCATGCGCTCGGCCAGCGCCACCGCTTGACGCACCGCCTGTTCGCATTCGGAGAGATCGACCACCGCGCCGGCCTTGACGCCGCGCGACTGGATCTGGCTGTAGCCGATCAGCTCGACGGCGTGGCTGCGTCCGCGCAGGGCGTCGTTCGGCGGGCACGGCTTCAGCCGCGCGATCATGCAGGCGACCTTGCTGGTGCCGATGTCGAGCGACGCCACCAGCGCGGTGCGCTTCTGCGACATCGGACGGGTCTTCGGCGTCTGATTGCGGTCAAGGCCGGTCATGCGTCACCGGCCTTCTTCTTTGGCTTTTTGTCCTTGAACAGATCCTCGCGGGCTTTGGCCGCGTCGTCCGACAATTGCACCGCCAGCCGGTCCGGCAGGCGCATGTCGATGGCGACGATATCGCGGGAGAACAGGTGATCTTCGCGGTCGAGCGTGCTCAACGCCGCCAGCGCGTTGCCGACATCGTTTTCCGGCAGCCGGACATCCAGACCGTCCTTGAGCCGCAGGTTCCAGCGCCGCTCGCCGACGAAAATCACGGCCTTGGTCGCCGCGCGCACTTGCGGATAGCGGGCGAGCAGCCCGAGGAAGTCCCTGGCCCGGGTTTCGGCGCCTTTGCCGACCACCAGCGGAAGCGAGAGAAACCGCCGCGACACGTAGGGCTCCAGCACCGCGCCGTCATCGGCGATCACCGACAGCCGGCCATCCTGCTGCCACAGCGCGAACGCCGAACGCTCGACAATATCGATCTGCAGCTGGCCGGGGTAAAGCTTCAGCACGGTGGCTTCGCCGATCCAGGGATTGGCTTTCAGCTTGTCGCGCACCGCTTCGGCATCGAGGAACAGCAGCGAGGAGCGGCCGTTGACGCCGCCGATCGCGAGCACCTCGTCCTGGGTCAACTGCTTGCGGCCATTGATGGCGACCGTGGTAATGCGAAATCCGGCGGAATTTGCGATCGCATTGCGGGTGTCGCTTAAAGCCGAGGTCAATTCGTCGACGTGACCGCCCTTGACGATGCCGAAGCCGGCGCTGCCGAGCAGGATCAGCACGGTCGCAGTGACGCCGGCGCGGTGGGGCAGATAACGTTCCAAGAGCGCGATCATGCGGTGCGGATGCTGGTCGCGGTCCAGACGCGGTTTGGCCGGCAAGCGGGCGAATCCCAGCCGCTCGCGCAACAGCACGACCGCACCGATGGCGGCGGCTTTCAGGTCAGCTTGGGGCCTCAGCGATCTCAGCGATCGAGCGAGGCGTCCTGCACCATCCATTGCACGAGCTCGTCAAATGTTGTGCCCGCAAACGTTGCGAGTTCTGGCACAAATGACGTCTCGGTCATGCCGGATTGGGTGCTGACCTCAAGACAGACGAGGCCACCCGTTCCCTCGATGCGGTCGTCGAAGCGGAAATCCGCAACAGCGCACGCCCCGGCAGCCAAGCGCCACATGCGCCGCCAGCGTTAACCTTCGGACTTCCTGGTAAACAAAGGGTAAAACAGCTGCGGCATGGAGGTGTTTTGGTCTGCCCGCCGAGGGGTTTGCCGGCAAAACCGTCAAATTTGACACATCTATCGCTCGCGACGCCCCTGGACCGGGTCGCGCGCCGACGGTCGGGACGGGCAGCGGGCCGCTTTATTGCCGCGCCCGCTTCGTCGCCAAGGCGATCTGGCCCTGCAGGAAATCGACGAATTCGATGCCCTGCGCCTTGAGCGCCTTGGGATAGAGCGAGGCCCTGGTCAGGCCCGGCAAGGTGTTGGTTTCGAGATAGATCGGTCCCCGCTCCGAGACAATGAAGTCCGAGCGGGAATAGCCGCGGCACGACAGCGCCCGGTGCGCCCGTAGCGCCTGGTCCATCAGTTGGGCGCTGATGTCGACCGGGAAACGCGCCGGACAGATTTCCTGGGTCGCCTTGGCCAGGTATTTGGCGACATAGTCGAACGGGCCCTCCGCCGGGATGATCTCCACCGGCGGAAGGCCGATCAGCGAGCCATCCGATTGCTCCAGCACGCCGCAGGTCGCCTCGCTCCCGGCGATGAACGGTTCAATCAGGTACTCCTCGGTCCTGGCCGCGTCACGGACGGCCGCGATATCCTGTGTCGAATTGACGAAGATCAGGCCGTAGCTCGAGCCATCGCGGGCCGGTTTTGCGATCAGCCTGCCGTATTCGGCCAGCGCCGTTTCGATATGCTCCAACACCACGGCACGCGGCGCCTTCAGGCCCGCAATTTCGGCAAAGCGCTTGGCGGCGATCTTGTCGAAGGCCAGATGCGACGACGCCGAGCCGGAACCGGTGAACGGAAGCCCGCGCATTTCGCACATGGCCTGAAGCTCGCCGTTCTCCGCCGTGCCGCCGTGCAGGCCGAGCACCAGCAGACGGTTCTCGGCCTTTGCCCTGTCGAGCGCCTGCTGGATGTTGCCGATGCCGGGGGTGGCGGGCCTGAACGGGTCCTCGAACGGCCGTGAATGCTTCAGAAGCACCTCGGAGGGGGCTTCGTGCACGCTGTCATCGGCATCCCAGAACCACAGATCGGCGTCGGGCAATGCCGAATGCAGCGCCTGGGCGCTGGCCACCGAGACCAGGCGCTCCTTGTTGGTGCCGCCGAAAAGAATGGTGATCCGCATCAGTTTCGCCCGATCCCGATCCGCTTGATTTCCCAGTGTAGCTCAATTCCGCAATTTTCCTTTACCCGCGCCCGCACCGTCTCGCCCAGGGTCTCGATGTCATGGCCGGTCGCGGTGCCGGTGTTGATCAGGAAATTGCAGTGCATTTCCGATACCTGGGCGCCGCCGACGCGCAGGCCGCGGCAGCCGGCGGCGTCGATCAGCTTCCAGGCGCTGTTACCGGGCGGATTCTTGAAGGTCGAGCCGCCGGTCTTTTCGCGGATCGGCTGGGCGGTTTCGCGGTGGCTCTGCACCTCGTCCATCCGCGCGCGAATAGCCGCAGGATCCGCGATCACGCCGCGAAACCGCGCGGCGGTAAAAATGATCGAGGGATCGACGCCGCTGTGGCGATAGACAAACTTCATGTCGGCCTTGGTAAGGCGATGCCGGCTGCCGTCGCGGCCGACGCCGCTGGCCTCGATCAGGACATCCCGGGTTTCGGCGCCGTTGGCACCGGCGTTCATGCGCAGCGCGCCGCCGATGGTGCCGGGAATGCCGAACAGGAATTCCAGCCCGCCGATATTGGCCGCCGCCGCGGTCTCCGCCACGCGCTTGTCGAGCGCCGCGGCACCGGCGCTGACGACATCGCCCTCGGCGCCGGCCTCGCCAAAGCCGCGGGCACCAAGCCTGATCACCACGCCCGGAATACCGCCATCGCGCACGATCAGATTGGAGCCGACGCCGACCACATGGACCGCAAACCGGTCTGGCAAATTGGCCAGGAAATACGCCAGATCGTCGGCATCGGTCGGCGTGAACAGCACCTGGGCCGGACCGCCGACCCGAAACCAGGTCAGCTCGGCCAGCGGCTGGTTGGCCAGCAGCCGGCCGCGCAGCTCCGGCATCATGGCCTTGAGATCCGGCGTGATGTCGGGAAAGGCGCTCACTTTAGCCCAGCGCCTGCAGTTCGCCCGGCAGCGCGTAGGCCCATTGCGTGATATTGCCGGCGCCGAGGCAGACCACAAAATCGCCGCGGCCGGCAATGCGGTGAACCACGGCGGCAAGCTCGCTTGCTTGCTGCAGCGGAATCACCTCGCGATGGCCATGCGCGCGCAGGCCGAGCACGAAATGGTCGCGATCGATCCCGGCAATCGGCGCCTCGCCCGCCGGATAGACCTCGGCGACGACGACCGCATCGGCATCGTTGAAGCAGGTGCAGAATTCCTCGAACAGCGATTGCAGCCGGGTGAAGCGATGCGGTTGCACCACGGCGATGACCTTGCCATCGGTGGACTGCCGCGCCGCCTTCAGCACCGCCGCGATCTCGACCGGGTGGTGGCCGTAGTCGTCGATCACAATAACGCCGTTCGATTCGCCGGTTTTGGTGAAGCGCCGCCGCACCCCGCCGAAACCCGCAAGGGCCTTGCGGATGGTATCGTCGGCAAGGCCGAGTTCCCGCGCCACCGCGATCGCGGCGGTGGCGTTGAGCGCATTGTGCCGCCCCGGCATCGGCAGCACGAGGTCTTCGATCTCGTGCGCCGCATCGGTCTTGCGGTCGCGGAACGCCACCTTGAAGCGGGAACCGCCGGCAAACGGATCGAGATCGAGCAGCCTGGCGTCGGCCTGCGGATTTTCGCCATAGGTGATGATGCGGCGGTCCTCGATCTTGCCGACCAGGGTCTGCACCACCGGATGATCGATGCACATCACCGCAAAGCCGTAGAACGGCACGTTCTCGACGAAATGGCGGAACGCGTCCTGCACCGCCTCGAAGGTCTTGAAATGATCGAGATGCTCGGGGTCGACATTGGTGACGATGGCGATGTCGGCCGGCAGCTTGAGGAAGGTGCCGTCGCTCTCGTCGGCTTCCACCACCATCCATTCGCCGGCGCCTAACCGGGCATTGGTGCCGTAGGCATTGATGATGCCGCCATTGATCACGGTGGGGTCGAGATCGCCGGCATCGAGCAGGGCGGCGACCATCGAGGTGGTGGTGGTCTTGCCGTGGGTGCCGGCGATCGCCACGCAGCTTTTCAACCGCATCAGCTCGGCCAGCATTTCGGCGCGACGCACCACCGGAATGCGCTGGGCGCGCGCCGCCATCAATTCGGGATTGTCGCGCTTGATCGCGGTCGACACCACCAGCACGTCGGCACCGGCGATATTTTCCGCCCGGTGGCCGACGCTGATGCTGATGCCCTTGTCGCGCAGCCGGCCGACATTGGCGCTTTCGGAGGCATCCGAGCCCTGCACCGTGTAACCGAGATTGCAAAGCACCTCGGCGATGCCGCTCATGCCGATCCCGCCGATCCCGACGAAGTGGATGGGTCCGATCTCGCGCGGCAGTCTCATGGCAGGTCTCGCATGTTTTGTGGTGCCCGGTCGGCTTGTACAGGCTTGTAGCGCGGTTTTGAGCTAAATTCGGGCCACTCTTGTCAGCAGATCGGCCAGCCGCTCGGCGGCGTCGAGGCGGCCGACGCTGCGGGCGAAGTCTGCCATCGCGGCCAGCCGCGCCGGCTCGGCGGCGAGCGCGGAGATTTCCGCAGCCAGCCGATCGGGCGTGAAGTCCACCTGGCCGATACGCAGCGCGCCCCCGGCCTGCGCCAGCACCCCGGCATTGGCGAACTGATCCTGGTCGATCGAGCCGGGCAGCGGGACCAGGATCGAGGGCCGGCCGATGGCGCCGAGTTCGGCGACCGTGCCGGCGCCCGAGCGCGAAACCACCAGATGGCTCGACGCCAGCCGCGCCGGCAGATCGCTGAAGAACGGTGCCAGTTCAGCGTTGATCTTGAGCCGGTCATAGACCGCGCGGACCCGCGCCATGTCCTCTTGGCGCACCTGCTGGGTCAGGACCAGCCGTCTCCACAGCGCCGGTTCGAGACGCTCGATCGCGCCCGGCACGGTATCGGCCATCACCCGCGCACCCTGGCTGCCGCCGACCACCAGCAGCCGAAGCGGGCCGCCCGGTTCGGGGGCGACGAATTTCACCGCGGCTGCCGCCAGAATGGCCGGACGCATCGGGGTGCCGACCGTGGTGGTTTTCGCCGCCAGCGCCGGATCGCGATCGAGCACGCCGGGCAGCGAGGTCGCAATCGCGCTGACCCGGCCCGACAGCAAGCGGTTGGCGCGGCCGAGCACCGCATTGGCTTCATGAAGCAGGGTGGGCACGCCGAACAGCCGCGCCGCCAACAATGGCGGCACCGTCGGATAGCCGCCGAAGCCGACCACCGCCGCAGGCTTCAGTCGCCGCATCAGGTTGAGCGCCACCGCGGTGCCGGCGGCCAGCATCGCCCCGGTATAGGCCAGCGACCACGGCGTGCGGCCGCGCACGGTCTCGCTCGGCACCACGTCGATGGTATCCTTGGAAAACAGGCCGCTGTAGCGCAGCGCGCGGGAGTCGGTGACGAGTCGGACGCGCAGGCCGCGCCGGATCAGTTCGACGCCGAGCGCCTCGGCGGGAAACAGATGGCCGCCGGTGCCGCCCGCCGCCAGCAGAATGAGAGGGGTAGTGTCCATCGCTTCACATAGCCGACCGCGCCGGCTTCGTCATCAGGCGTAACTGCGCGCGGCGTTGGCGTCGCCGATCGATTCCATCTCGATGCGCGGCCGGTGCCGGGTCAGGGCCAGCATCATGCCGACGCCGTAGGCCAGCGAGATGATCGACGAGCCGCCATAGGAGATGAACGGCAGCGTCATCCCCTTGGCCGGGATCAGCTGCAGGTTGACCGACATGTTGATCGCGGCCTGCACGCCGAACAGCACCGCCAGGCCCGAGGCGGCAAACCGCGAGAACATGTCCTCGGTCGCATAGGCGCGCGACAGCGCCCGGATCACGACAAAGGCGAACAGCGCCAGCAGCGCCAGGCAAAGGATGATGCCGAATTCCTCCGCCGCCACCGCGAACACGAAGTCGGTGTGGCTGTCGGGCAGGCTGCGTTTGGCGATGCCTTCGCCGGGCCCAAGCCCGAACCAGCCGCCATTGGCGAAAGCCTCCATGGCGGTGTCGACCTGGAAGGTGTCTCCGGAGGCGGGATTCATGAAGCGGGTGATGCGGCCCGCGACATGCGGCACCAGCAGATAGGCGCCGAACAGTCCGGCGCCGGCGGCCCCGGCGAGCCCCAGCACCCAGATCATCCGCATGCCGGCGATGAAGAACAGCGAGCCCCACACCATCAGGATCAGCATGGTCTGGCCGAAATCGGGCTCCATCACCAACAGCGACACCAGCATCAGCAGCAGCACCAGCGCCATCGAGGTCGCCGGCATTTCCGGCCGCTTCGCCGATTCGGCAAACAGCCATGCCGCCAACACCACGAACGCCGGCTTGGCGGATTCCGAGGCCTGGATATTGACCCCGATCAGGGTGATCCAGCGCCGCGAGCCCTTGACCTCGGGCCCGAACGCCAATGTCACCACGATCAGCACGATGCTGACCGCGAACACGATCAGGGCGGTGCGGCGGATCTGCCGCGGCGACAGGAACGACACCGCGATCATCACGATGAAGGAGGGCACCAGAAACAGCACGTGACGGTTGAAGAAGTGAAACGGATCGAGGCCGATCCGGGTGGCCACCGGCGGACTGGCCGCCAGCGAAAGAATAATTCCGGCCAGCATCAATGCCACCACCGCCGCGAGCTGCAAGCGGTCGACCGTCCACCACCATTCGCTGAACGGGGTGCGTTGTTCACGGGAGATCATGGGCATTCCTGCGCCGGGGTTTGCCCATTGGTCCCCCATGATGGTTTCCGAACGGTTAACGAATTGGCTGTGTTTGACGATTGGGCAGCCCGGCGCAGGGCTGGAAAGGCTCACCATGCCCGCGGAGGGACATCCGGCCGCTTGGACCCGGTCCCGCGGGCCGTGTCGGAGTCCGTTTGAGCTGGCGTCCGTCTTCAAGCCACCGGCTTGACGCCCGGCAGCGCCGTGACCAGGTCGCGGAACCTGGTGCCGCGGATTTCGAAATTGCGGTACTGGTCGAACGACGCGCAGGCCGGCGACAGCAGCACCACCGCCTCGGCGAGCCCGGAGGCCTGCGCATCGCGCGCCGCGCTGGCCACCGCGACCTCGAGCGTCCCGCTGATTTCGTGGGGCACCCGCTCGCCCAGCGTCGCGGCGAATTCCTCGGCAGCCTCCCCGATCAGATAGGCCTTGCGGATACGTGGAAAATAGTCGGTGAGCCCGCTGATGCCGCCGAGCTTGGGCTTGCCGCCGGCGATCCAGAAAATATCGGCGAAGGACGACAGCGCATGCGCCGCCGCGTCGGCATTGGTGCCCTTGGAGTCGTTGACGAACAGCACGTTGCCGCTTCGGCCGACCTGCTCCATGCGGTGGGCGAGACCCGGAAAGCTGCGCAGGCCGCCCTGCAGGACGTCGGTCGAGACGCCGAGCGCCAGGACGCAGGCCGCCGCACATGCGGCGTTCTGGGCGTTGTGCAGGCCGCGCAGCGAACCGATGCCGCCGATCCGCGCGATCTCGCTGCGGGCGCCGCCGGCGGCGCGCAGGATGGTTTCATGTTCGACATAGACGCCGTCGGCCAGCGGATTTTTCACCGAGATCCTGACCACGCGCCGGCCGGCTTGCTCGATGCGGTCGGCGATACGACGGCTCCATCCGTCATCGACGCCGACGATGGCGGTGCCCTGCTTCTGCACCCCGGCAACCAGTCGCTCCTTCACCGCCGCATAATGTTCCAGGGTGCCGTGGCGATCGATATGGTCTTCGCTGACATTGAGCAGGATTCCGACGCTGGGATCGAGCGACGGCGCCAGATCGATCTGATAGGACGACATCTCGACGACATGGACCCGCCCCATCCGCGGCGGCTGCAGCGACAGGATCGCGGTGCCGATATTGCCGCCCATCTGGGTGTCATAGCCGGCGACCCGCATCAGATGCGCGATCAGCGCCGTGGTGGTCGATTTGCCGTTGGTGCCGGTGATGGCGACGAACGGGGCGTCCGGCGCATGGCGGCGGCGCTCCCGGCAGAACAGTTCGATGTCGCCGATCACCTCGACGCCGGCCTGTTGCGCCGCCAGCACGGTCCAGTGCGGCTGCGGATGGGTCAGCGGCGCGCCCGGCGTCAGCACCAAAGCGGCAAAATTCGTCCACGATACCCGTCGCAGATCCGCGGTAATGAAGCCGGCTCGCGCGGCTTCGGCGAGCCGGTCGGCGCTGTCGTCGCCGGCGATCACTTCCGCCCCGCCCGCCTTCAAGGCATGACAACTGGCGAGCCCCGATCCGCCGAGGCCGAACACCGCAACGGTCATGCCGGCGAAGCTGGTGACCGGGATCATGACGTGGCGCCCGTCATCCCGGAAGCCACCCGGTGGCTGTCCGGAATCTCGAGATTCGCCCACGTGCAATTGCACGTCGGGGTTCGTGGCATCGGGCCGCGCTTTGCGCGGACCCGTTGGCACCTGCTGAAACGCCGATCCACGACCATCACCGCAGCTTCAGCGTGGAAAGGCCGGCCAGCGCCAGCATCACCGCGATGATCCAGAACCGGATCACGATCTGCGGTTCGGTCCAGCCCTTCTGCTCGAAATGATGATGCAGCGGCGCCATCCGGAACACCCGCTTGCCGGTCAGCTTGAACGACACCACCTGCACGATCACCGAGACCGCCTCGAGCACGAACAGTCCGCCGATCACGCCAAGCACGATCTCGTGCTTCACCGCGACCGCGATCGAGCCGAGCATGCCTCCGAGCGCCAGCGAACCGGTGTCGCCCATGAAGATCGAGGCCGGCGGCGCGTTGAACCACAGGAAACCCAGCCCGGCGCCCAGCACCGCCCCGCACAGCACCGCCAGTTCGCCGGTACCGGCGACATAGTTGATCTGCAGGTAGTCCGAGAACACCGCGTTGCCGACCAGATAGGAAATCATGCCGAAGCTCGCGGCCGCGATCATGACGGGCACGATGGCAAGACCGTCGAGCCCGTCGGTCAGGTTCACCGCGTTGCCGGCGCCGACCATGATGAAGGCGCCGAACAACAGGAAGAACCAGCCCAGATTCAGCACGACGTCCTTGAAGAACGGAATCACCAGCGAGGTCGAGAACGGGTCGCGTCCGAGCCGGACCAGCGCGTAGCACGCCGCCAGCGCGATCAGCGCCTCGATGGCCAGACGGATGCGGCCGGCGAAGCCGCTATGGGTCTGCTTGGTCACCTTCAGATAATCGTCGTAGAAGCCGACCAGGCCGAAGCTCAGGGTGACCGCGAGCACGATCCAGACATAGGGATTGCGGGTATCGGCCCATAGCAGGGTCGAGACCACCAATCCGGAAAGGATCATCAGGCCGCCCATCGTCGGCGTGCCGATCTTGACGAGATGCGATTGCGGGCCGTCGGCGCGGATCGGCTGGCCCTTGCCCTGGCGCAGCCGAAGGTGATCGATGATCCAGGGGCCGAACAGGAAAACGAACAATGCACCTGTCACGATCGCCCCGCCGGTGCGAAAGGTGATGTAGCGAAACACGTTCAAAAACGTGCGGAACACGCCCAGACCGGGAACCGTGTTGGAAAGTTCGAACAGCCAGTAAAACATTCAATCCGCCCTATACCGCGGCTTCGTCGAGTGCGGTCCTGCCGGGAAAGCGCTTTTCGAGCGCGTTGACAATGGTTTTCATCTTCGAGCCGAGCGATCCCTTGACCATGATGGCGTCGCCGGCGCGAATCGCGGCGACCGCCTGGGCCTCGAGCACAGCGGCGCTCTCGGCATAGCCGCCCCGTTTGCCGGTGGAAAGGGCGTCCCACAGGTTGCGCATCTGCGGACCACAGCAAAACACCAGGTCGATGTGGTTGGCGTTGACGGCCTCGACCAGGCCGCGGTGCAATTCGGCACTGCCGGCGCCGAGTTCGAGCATGTCACCGAGCACCGCGATGCGCCGGCCCTGCGGTCCGACCGTGGCCTGGCCAAGCACGCTGAGCGCCGCCGCCATCGACGCCGGATTGGCATTGTAGCTCTCATCGATAAGGGTGGCCTGGCCGCCGGCAAGCTCCAGGGCGCGCCGGGCGCCGCGACCTGTGACCGGCTCGATCTGCGACAGCGACAACGCTGCCAGCGCCAGGTCGGCGCCCGCCAGCGACGCCGCCGCCAGCACCGCCAGCGAGTTGATCGCCATGTGGCGGCCGGGCGTGCCGAGCTTGTAGGTGACGTCATGCCCGAGGATATCGGCATGAACCGCCGAGCAATCGGGGTGCAGCGACAGGTCGATCAGCCGCGCCGTGGAGCTCTTGTGGGCCCCGAACGTGACGATGCGCGAAATGCCGAGCTTGCTGGCGCGGCGCTGCAGCCGCGCGAACTGCGGATTGTCGCGGTTGAGGACTACCGCGCCTTCGGGTTCGAGGCCCGCAAAAATTTCCGCCTTGGCGTCGGCAATCGCCTCGATGCCGGCAAAGAACTCCAGATGCACCGGCTCGACCGTGGTGATGATGGCGATGTGCGGCCGCACCATCCTGACCAGCGGCTCGATTTCTCCGCTGTGGTTCATGCCGATCTCGAAGATCGCAAAGCGCGCCGACGCCGGGCATCGCGCCAGCGACAGCGGCACACCCCAGTGATTGTTGAACGATGCCGCCGACGCATGGGTCTCGCCTTGCGCACCGAGCAGGCGCCGCAATGCTTCCTTGGTCGAGGTCTTGCCGACCGAGCCGGTCACCGCGATCACCCGCGCATCGAGACGGGCGCGCGCGGCACGCGCCAGATCGACCAGTGCGGCAAGCACGTCGTCCACCACCAATAGCGGCGCGTCGCTTGCGAACCTGTCGCGCTGCGCGGCCTCGACCACCGCCAGCCCGGCGCCGGCCTGCAAGGCGGCCATGACGAAATCGTGTCCGTCATGGACGTCGCCCTTGATGGCGAAATAGGCCTCCCCGGGCGCGATGCTGCGGCTGTCGATCGACAGGCCGCTGACCGCTGCCGGCAATGCGCCGCCCACCGATGCCCGCATCGCCTCGGCCATCGCGCTCGCCGTCCACAGCGGGGTTGCGCTCATGCGACCCCCGGCGCCAGTGCGGCGGCAACGGTAGCGTGATCGCTGAACGGCAATGTACGGTCGCCGACGATCTGCCCGGTTTCGTGGCCCTTGCCGGCGATCAGCAGCGCATCGCCCGGCTGCAGGCCGGCGATCGCGCTGCGGATCGCCTCGGCACGGTCGGCGATCTCCCTGGCGCCGGTCGCGCTGCTCAGGATCGCGGCGCGGATCAGCGCCGGATTTTCGCCGCGCGGATTGTCGTCGGTGATGATGACGCTGTCGGCATTGCCGGCCGCAATCGCCCCCATCAGGGGACGCTTGCCGGCGTCGCGGTCGCCGCCGGCGCCGAATACCACCACCAGATGACGTTTCGCATAGGGACGCAGCGCCTGCAGCGCCTTGGCCAGCGCGTCGGGCTTGTGCGCGTAATCGACGAAGATCGGCGCGCCGTTGCGCTCGCCGACGCGCTCCAGCCGTCCCTTGGCGCCTTCGAGATGTTCCAGCGCGGCAAACACCGCGGCGGGTTCGCTGCCGGTGCCGATCGCGAGTCCCGCGGCGACCAGCGCATTTTCGATCTGGAATTCGCCGACCAGCGGCAGCCGCAGCGCATGACGACGGCCGCGGTGCTCGAGCGTGAGCTGCTGGGCAAGGCCGTCGATGTCGGCCGTGAGCAGGCGAATGCCTGGTCCCGCACCATCGGCGTTGCGGCCGACCGCGACGATCCGAAGGCCGCGGTCGCGCGCCGCGCCGATCACGGCCTGCGAGCAATCATGATCGGCCGAGATCACCGCCGCGCCATCGGCTGCGACCAGATCGCGAAACAGCCGCAGCTTGGCGGCAAGATAATGCGCGACGTCGGGGTGGTAATCCATGTGGTCGCGCGACAGGTTGGTGAAGCCACCGGCGTCGATCCGGATCCCGTCCAGCCTGAACTGATCGAGCCCGTGCGAGGACGCCTCGAGCACGAGATGGGTGACGCCCTCGCCGGCGATTTCATCGAGCTGCCGATGCAGCGAAATCGGATCCGGCGTCGTCAGCGATCCGTAGATGGTTCGCTGCGGCGATACCAGGCCGATGGTGCCGATGCTGGCCGCGGCATGGCCGAGCCGTTGCCAAATCTGGCGCGCGAAGGCGGCAACGGAAGTCTTGCCGCTGGTGCCGGTGACGGCGGCGATGGTCGCGGGTTGCCGCGGATAAAACTTCGCCGCCGCCAGCGCCAGCGCGCGACGCGGATTGGGGGTGCGGACAAACGGCACGCGGCTGTCGGCCGGCGGCGGATGATCGCCCGCCACCGCCACCGCGCCGGCTGCGACGGCAGCGTCGATGAAGCGCGCGCCGTCGGTCTTGCTGCCGGCGAGCGCGAAGAACAGATCGCCCGGCTTGACCGCGCGGCTGTCCGCGGCGAGGCCGGTCACCACGACCGCTTCGGCCTGGCGGTCGATCGCGGCGTCGTCGCTGAACAGGTCGCGGAGTCTCATGATCTTCCAGTCGGCCGGCGCTAGCGCGCGATGGTTTCAGATCCTGGCAACTTTGTCTGGCTGCGCGCTTCGAGCCCGGGTTCCTGGCAGACCGCGCGGCGACCGGTGCCGGAACCTGAAATCGGCGGAGCCGCTACGCCTTACTGGGTTGTCTTCGATGCCGCAAGAATAAGGCGGTCGGACGGCGGCAGGTCGAAGCGCGGTTCGATGCCCAGCAGCGGGGCGATGCGGGCAATCACGGCGCCGCCGGTCGGCACCGCATTCCAGCCGGAGGTGATGAAGCCGAAGGTTTCCTTCAGCGGCTGGGGCTCGTCCAGCATGATCAGAAGCTGGTAGCGGGGGTTGTCGGCCGGCAGGATCGCGGTAAAGGCGGTCAGCACGCGCTTCTTGACATAGCGGCCGGCGACGACCTTTTCGGCCGTCCCGGTCTTGCCGCCGATGTAATAGCCATTGACGTCGGCTTTCCGCGCGGTGCCGATCTCGGCATTGAGCCGCATCAGGAATCGCATCTTCTCGCTGGTTTCAGGCTTGATCACCCGTTTCGCCAGCGCCATTGCCTCGGCTTCCGAGCGCTTCAGGAAGGTCGGCGGAATCAGATAGCCGCCATTGACCAGCGCATCGATGCCCATCACGGCCTGCAGCGGCGCCACCGCGATGCCGTGGCCGAACGCAATGGTCACCGTGTTCAGTTCGCTCCAGTGTCTGGGCAGGATGGGCGAAGCGCTCTCGGGCAGTTCGGTGCGCAGCCGCTCCATCTGCCCCAGCTTGCGCAAGAACGCCTTGTGCGCCTCGACTCCTTGCGACAGCGCGATGCGCGCCGCGCCGACGTTCGACGAGAAGGTGAACACCTCCTTCATGTTGAGGAAGCGGCCTTTCGGCTCGTCGTCATGGATGGTGAATTTGCCGTAGTGCAGCGGACCGCGCGCGTCCCACAGCGAGTTGAGATCCGCCTTGCCGGAATCCAGCGCCATCGCCAGCGTGAAGGCCTTGAAGGTCGAGCCCATCTCATAGACGCCGGTGGTGAGCCGATTGATGCGATCGGGATCGTGCGCCTCTTTCGGGTTGTTGGGGTCGAAATCGGGCAGCGACACCATCGCCACGATCTCACCGGTCCGGACGTTGGAGACGAGACCGGAGGCCGCCTTGGCGTGGAATTTGTCCTTGGCCTTGAGCAGTTCGTCGCGCAGGGCATGTTCGACGCGCAGGTCGACCGACAATTCCACCGGCCGCTGCAGGCGATCGGTGGCAAAGCCGGCGCGGTGCAGGTCGGCGAGACCGTTGCTGTCGAGCCATTTCTCCATTCCGGCAATGCCCTGGTTGTCGATGTTGACCAGGCCGATCAGATGCGCGACTTCCGAACCGGTGGGGTAGACGCGCTTGTTTTCGCGCAGGAAACCGATGCCGGGGATGCCGAGGCGGTGGATTTCCAGCTGTTGCAGCGGGGTGATTTCGCGCTTCAGCCAGACGAAGCCTTTTTTCGATGACAGCCGGTCACGGACCTCGCCGGTATCGAGATCCGGCAGCGTCGCAGTCAGAAGCTCGATCGCCTCGTCCTTGTCGATGATCCGGCGCGGCTCGGCGAACAGGCTGGGCGCCTTGACGTCAGTGGCGAGCACCTCGCCGTTGCGATCGACGATATCGGGTCGCGCGGTGGCGATCGCGTCCTGCGCCGCGGTGCGGCGCGCGCCGTGGCTGTCGCCGACCACCGCGAACATGATCAGCCGTCCGCCGATCACCGCATAGATCAGCGCAAACGCCACCATGACAAAGCCGACGCGGGCGCGGGCTTTGGCGGCGCGATCGACGTTGCGGCCGTAAAGCAGGCTACGGATCAGCCGCCGCCGCCAGGGTTCCTGCCGCGGCTCGGCCGGCTTGACGATGGTGAGCGCGGAATCGGTCATTGCGGTTGCTCCGGCGCCGGCACCGAGCCGGTGGCGGCGGCCGAATCGATCGCCTCGATCATCGCGCCGATCGGATCGGGATCGCCGGGTCTGGCGAAGCTTGGCGGCCGTTCCGGAAGGTTCTTCAGCTGGTCATACTGGTTGGCATTGATCGGCTTCAGCGCCAGATGCCGTTCGACCAGACCCTGCAGCCGCAGCGGCGCGTCGAGCTTGGTCCATTCCGCGCGCAATACAGCAATGGCGTCGCGCTGCTCGCGAATTTCCGCATGCAGCCGCAGCACCCGCTCGGTGCGGGCGGTGGAGGCCATCTTGATCCGATAGACATAGGCCGCGGCGAATACCAGGGCGCCAATCACCAGGAGATGGATGATCCGCATGGTCAGCCTCCCCTCATCACGCCGGCCAGCGACGGCCAAGCCGACAATGCGGCGGCAGGATGGGCGGGCGCATCGGTGCGCTCGGCCGCGCGCAGCTTGGCCGACCGCGCCCGCGGGTTGGCGGAAATCTCCGCGTCATCCGCGGTGACCGGGCGTTTGGTCAAAAGCGCAAAGCTCGCCGCGGCGTGCGCGACCTCCGGCAGATGCCGCGATCCGCCGCCGGCCTTGCTGCGCTCGGCCAGGAAATTCTTGACGATGCGGTCTTCCAGCGAATGAAACGACACCGCCACCAGCCGGCCGCCCGGCTTCAGCATGTGCTCGGCCGCCGCGAGCCCGAGCTGCAGTTCGTCCAGTTCCTCGTTGACGAAGATCCGAAGCGCCTGAAAGGTGCGGGTGGCGGGGTGGATTTCGCCGGGCTTTGACCATACCACCTTGGCGACGATATCGGCCAGCGCCCGCGTGGTCAGGATCGGCGCGAGCTTGCGCGCGGCGACAATGGCGCGGGCGACGCCGCGCGAGTGGCGCTCCTCGCCGAAGATGTAGATGATGTTGGCGAGATCGGCCTCGGAGGCGCGGGCAATCACGTCCGCTGCGGTCGGGCCGTCATGGCCCATCCGCATGTCCAGCGGCCCGTCCAGCCGAAACGAGAAGCCGCGGCCGGCTTCGTCGAGCTGCATCGAGGACACCCCGACATCCATCACGATGCCGTCGACCGCAGCAAAGCCCTGGGCCGCGCAGATTTCGGCCAGGTCGGAGAACCGGCCCTCGACCAGGGTCAGCCGGCCGGCCGACCGGTCGACCAGATCGAAGCCGTCGGAGATCGCCGATCGGTCGCGGTCGATGCCGATCACCCTGGTGACGGCGGCTTCGAGAATCCGTGCGCTGTAGCCGCCGGCGCCAAAGGTGGCGTCGACGTAAACGCCGCCGTCACGGGGGTCAAGCAGCTCGACGGCCTGGCGGCCCAGTACCGGAATATGACGTGCGGCGGACGGAGTCATGGCTCGGCTCCGGCCATGATCCGGGATGGTAACGGGAAATTGGACGCGAACGGGCCCATTGCGCCTCAAATGTCTGCGCTTCGCCGGGCTTTTCCGGTCGAAAAGCCAATTCCTCTCGAAAAGCCGAATCTTTTTGACGAGAATCGGCAGCGCTGGATGGCCGACCCCCGGCGTCCCGCCTCGCAAGCCCTGGTTTCCCTCTGGAATTTGGTGGATTGCCATGGGATTTCGAGCGTCAACGGGCCTCGGCCGTCCCCAACCGGTTCGGCTCTTCACCACTTAGTAACGGCAGTTAGCGTTAAGAAAGCGTTGATGGATCAGGAGCATTCGCCAAGCGACGGAACTGCGGCGGAGCGGATCCCCCGATCGCGACCGCCTGGTCCGGTATTGCCCTTCATTTGGGCAGGCCGGCGCCTGCCGGGAAATGCTGTCACTGCACTCCGCCCGCTGCGCGCCCGCAGGCACCTCCAACGGATATGCCGGCCCCAGCAGCGGCCTGGTGATGCCAGCCGCACACACCCGGCCAAAATGCGAAGCCGCGACCGGTCGGTGCATTGCGCCGACGGCGCTGTGGAGGAATAATACGCAAGGCTTCATCCTGAAAACGCACTGTTGCCGTTCTCCTGCCCGGTTTGAGCTGTCCCATGTCGCTCGGTTCGTTCGCACCTGCTGGATCTGATTCTAAGCGTCAACGGGCCCTTCCGATCCCGAAGGCCAGCGCGAACATGAAGACATTCATCCCCGATTCATCGATCGCGTCCGACGTCATCCCGTCGGCGAATTATGGCGACCGCAACAAGGGCCGGCTGCCCGACATGATCGTGCTGCACTACACCGGCATGCCCGATGTCGAAGGTGCGATCGCACGATTGTGCACGGCGGGAACCGACGTTTCCGCCCATTACATCGTGCTGGAAGACGGCCGCATCGTGCAGTGCGTCCCGGAAGCCAAGCGCGCCTGGCATGCCGGCCTGGCGTCCTGGGCCGGCGAAGAGGACATCAATTCCTGCTCGATCGGCGTCGAGATCGTCAATCGCGGCCATGACTGGGGCTATCCGGATTTTCCGCTGCGCCAGATCGCCGCCGTGATTGCGCTGTGCCGTGGTATCATGCTGCGCCGCAAGGTGCCGGTGCATCGCGTGCTGGCCCATTCCGACGTCGCCCCCTCGCGCAAGAAGGATCCCGGCGAAAAGTTTCCCTGGCATTCGCTGGCCAATTCAGGCGTCGGCCATTGGGTACAGCCAGCGCCGATCGTGCGCGGCGAAACGCTGAAGCTCGGCACCATCAGCGACGACGTCGCCGGCATGCAGGCGGCCTTTGCCCGATACGGCTATGGCATTCCGACCAACGGCAAATATGACGCCGCCACCATGGAAGTGGTCACCGCATTCCAGCGCCACTTCCGTCCCGCCCGGGTCGACGGCGTTGCCGACCATTCGACCATGACGACCCTGCACTCGCTGCTCGCGACCCTGGCGGCCGATACCAGGACCGCGGCGGCACGGTAGGCCCGGTCCGTCGAAGCCAATTTCTACGGGCTCGCGTTGCCGCCATCGATTTCCGCCAGGCGCCTCGCATAAAGCCGCCGCAGCGGCTCCAGCTGGGTGGCGGCACTCGCCGCGAGATAGGCCGCGCGCGCCGCATCATGGCGGCCGAGCCGCCGCAGCAGGTCGGCGCGCACCGCCGGCATCAGCTCGTAGCTGCCCAGCCCGCCGCGGGCCTGCAGCGCGTCGATCAAGTCCAGCGCGCGCGCCGGTCCGTCTACCATCGACACGGCAGCGGCGTGATTGAGTTCGATCACCGGCGACGGGCTGATCCGCAGCAGCACCTCATAAAGGCCGGCGATTTGCGGCCAGTCGGTGTCCCGGTAACTCGGCGCCCTGGCATGAAGGGCGGCGATCGCAGCCTGCACCGCATAGGATTGCGGCCGGCCCGGTATCCGAAGCGCTGCATCCACCAGCTTCAGGCCTTCGGCAATCTGACGCGAATCCCACTGCGTGCGATCCTGCTCTTCCAGCAGCACGATATCGCCGCCCGCCGTCTCGCGGGAGGTGCGGCGGGCGTCGTGCAGCAGCATCAGGGCCAGCAATCCCTTGATCTCGCCGCGTTGCGGCATCAGCGCATCGAGCAGCCGGCCGAGCCGGATTGCTTCCCGCGCCAGGCTCGGCCGCATCAGGTCCTCGCCCGAGGTCGCGGCATAGCCTTCGGTGAACACCAGATAGATCACCGCGAGCACGCCGCGCAGCCGCGGCTCCAGCGCGTCGCGGTCCGGCACCTCGTAGGGAATGCCAGCCAGCCGGATTTTGCGCTTGGCGCGGACCAGCCGCTGCGCCATCGCCTCCTCGCCGGCCAGAAACGCGCGCGCCACCTGTGCGGTGGTCAGCCCGCAGACCGTGCGCAGCGTCAGCGCGACCTGAACCTCGATCGCAAACGCCGGATGGCAGCAGATGAACATCAGCCGCAGCATGTCGTCGTCGAGACCCGCGTCGCCGGCCTCCTCGCCGGTCGCCGCGTCGTGCAGCAGCGCGTGCGCCAGTTCGCCCTGCTTGCCGCGAAACGCGATCTGCCGGCGCACCCGGTCGATCGCCTTGTTGCGTCCGACATTGACCAGCCAGGCCCGTGGATTGGACGGTGGATCGCAGACCGGCCAGCGCGCCAGCGCGACCGCGAACGCATCCTGCAAGGCGTCCTCGGCGAGATCGAAATCGCCGACCAGGCGGATCAGCGTGGCCAGCGCCCGACCCGCCTCGTCACGGAATATTCTTTCGATGTCGCTCGGGGCCATGCAATTGCGCCATCGTTGCCGGTTGGCTTCGATCCTGTGCCCTAGTTATAAACCCAGATCGGCCTGACCTCGATCGAGCCAAACCTGGCGCCGGGAATCCGCGCGGCAATGGCCAGCGCGGCGTCCAGATCCCTGGCCTCGACCAGGTAATAGCCGCCGAGTTGCTCGCGGGTTTCCGCAAACGGCCCGTCGGTGGTCAAGGTCTTGCCGTCGCGAACCCGCACCGTGGTGGCCGTAGGAGTGTCCTGCAGCCGGTCGCCGGCCTTGAAATTGCCGCTCTGGATGATCGACTGGGTGAAGGTGCGGTATTCCTCCATCACCTTCTGACTCGTCGCCGCGTCCAGTTTGCCGTACTCGACTTCGTTCTGGTAGATCATCAATAGATACTGCATCTGATGTGCTCCCTTTGATCGGCGCATTCCGCCGTGCTGCAGTCGAACCGGCCGATCGCAAAACGACAGCGTCAGAAGAATTTATTTTGGCCGGCCGCGCCGGCGTAGCGCCTCATGGCTTTGATCGATCGGAACCATAACCCTGCAGCGCTTGTTTTGCCGCCTTTCTTCACGCCAACCGGTAACCAGCCGGCCCGGAAAACGTGCTGTCGGCTTGACGCGGCGGCTTTCTGCCCCCATGCCTAGCGCGTCAGTCGGCCGGACGGCCGCTCCCGCTACGGTCGAAAGGCTGCGGGAGAGGAAAGTCCGGGCTCCATCGACATGCGGTGCCGGATAACATCCGGCGGGGGCGACCCCAGGGACAGTGCCACAGAGAACGAACCGCCAGCCTCCGCGGCGCAATCCGCGAAGGAAGGTAAGGGTGAAAAGGTGCGGTAAGAGCGCACCGCGGGTCCGGCGACGGAAACGGCATGGCAAACCACACCGGGAGCAAGACCGAATAGGGACGGCAACGCGGGAATGTTCGCTGCGAGGCGATAACACCGCAGGGCGATGTCAGGCTCGCCGTCCGGGTAGGTTGCTCGAGGCAACGTGCAAACGTTGTCCCAGAGGAATGGCCGTCACGTATCGACCGCGCAAGCGGCCGGTGCCCTACAAAACCCGGCTTACAGGCCGGCTGATATCTTTGACATGCGAGGTTTCGAGCGAAGTGGATTTCCAGGTTCGTGACCAAAGCATGTGACGCCGAGAACGGGGGGTTCGACGAAACCACGTCGGGCCCCCCGCCATTTTTGCGATCGTCATTGCGCGCTTCGCCAATCAACCACAGAGATGCTGCGCGATGATCGATGCGCTTACGCTCGGAGTGCTGCTGCTTGGCGCGCTCGCCGGCGGCTTCGTGTCGGGCCTCGCCGGCTTCGGAACCGCGCTGATGGCGCTGGGGATCTGGCTTTATGTGTTGCCGCCTTCGATCACGGTGACGCTGGTGCTGATCTGTTCGATCGTGGCGCAAACCTCGACATTGCCGGCGATCTGGCGCCACATCGACTTCAGGCTGGTCTGGCCGTTTCTGCTCGGCGGCCTGGCCGGCGTGCCGCTGGGCACCGGGCTGGTCGCCCATGCCGATCCGCGCGCCTTCAAATTGAGCGTCGGCGTCTTGCTGCTGGTGTTTCCGACGGCGCTGTACCTCAACCGCAGGCCGATTGCGGTGAGCTTCGGCGGCCGCGCGGCGGATGCGGCGATCGGATTTGCCGGCGGCATCCTCGGAGGCCTCGCCGGATTGTCCGGCCCGCTGCCGACGCTGTGGGCGAGCGTGCGGGGCTGGGGCAAGGAGGAGCGGCGCGGGATTTTCCAGACCTACAACTGGACGGTGCTGTCGTCCGCGCTGTGCCTGCAGGTCGGCACCGGCTTCGTTAACTCGGAAGTGCTTTGGCTGGCGTTGTTCGCGCTGCCGGGAACGCTGTTCGGCGCGTGGTGCGGCACCCGGACCTATCACGCGCTCAGCGACCGGAGTTTCCGCGACGTGGTGCTCGGGCTGTTGTTTCTGTCCGGCATGGGCCTGGTCTGGAGCAGCCTCGGCCAGGGCTGAATGCGCGAAAGGCGGTTGGGCGAACCACCTTCATTTTCCTGCAGAGTCTCTTGCTGTCCGCGGTTCATCCGAAATGCGCCGCGGTCGGTTACGCCGGGTCGGATCTCCGCCATATCATTACTGCGAAATTCTCAAAGCATCCTCGGGGAATGCGAGGAAACACGGCTCCTGCAGGCAAAGGCCGGCCCTGTGTTCACGTGCGAACAGCGCGATCTGCTCTGGAGAAGTGAGGTCTTCGACCCCGGGCAGGACATCGCAAATAGCCTCTGGCTTTCGATAGGCTATCGCGGTCATCGGGCAACTCCTTCTTCACATGCCACGAGTTCAGCCTGTTGATTACAATGCTGATGCGATGGCGCAGTGACTTCCGAGGCGCCGCGCCTTGCCGCGGACGGCTGCACATTGTGTTCAAGGTGATCCGCAACGGTACCATGACCCGGCGATGGGTACGACACCGCCATCCGGCGACACCGGACTTTTCGTCGCCATTGCGACCAGCTTTCTTGCCGCGATCCGCGGCGTGCCGTCGAATACGAGGCGTCAGCAAGGCTACAAGAACATCTTGGCGGAGACTGCTCCTGTGCCGGCCTGGCTTTCTCATCTTGGTTCAAAAAGGGACGTGATCGCTGGTATCAAAGTAAAGTCCGATCAACGGCACGGCATTCACCAACTAATTTTTCAGCGGGCCGCGGGTCGCGCCTGTCACGGCGTCGTTACCCGTTTGCTGTTCCATGTGCGGCATTTATATCCGGAACTGCTTGTCGATTAGGCTGTCGATGTGGCGGAGATGTCACGCGCCTTCGTCAATTCGTGCCGCTCCCCGCTGCAACAGGAATCTTCATCCGACCATCATGCCAACGTCATCACTCAAAAAATAAATAGCCCGCATCGATTAACGGCGGGGTGTCGTCATGGGACTCAAACGAAAGTTTCGCGTTTTGCTTGCTGGTTCGATGTTCGGCGCATCTTATCTGCTGACAATGCCTGCCCGCGCCGACGAGGAGCAATTGCAGCGGCAGATCGATGCAATGAAGCACCAGTTGGAAGCCATGCAGCGGGAACTGGCGCACAGCAAGAAACAAACGGCCCAACGGCCAGCCGGCAGCGCACCGCCGCAGGTCGTCACGGCGCGCAACGGCAACGAAATCATAATCCCGGCTCCGCCGCCGCCGGCTGGTACGCCGATGCCGACCAAGGCCTTTCCGGCCTGGTTCGATGGAATCCATGTCTCGATGGCCGGCTCCTTCATCGCGGTGGAAGGCGCCTTCCGCCAGCATAGCGAAGTTGCGGACGGGGCGAGCGATCCGCCGTTCGGCAGCCCGGGCATTCCGCTGCAGAATTCGGCGCTTTACAACGAGCGAGAGTATCGCGCGAGCGCCCAGCAGAGCCGGATTGCCTTGAAGGTGTCGGGCGACATCGACCCAAATCAGCACCTCAAGGGCTACTACGAAATGGACTTTCTCGGTGCCTCCACCGACTCGAACAACCGTGAGAGCAACAGCTTCACCCCTCGGATACGCCAGGCCTATGGCGAATACGACAACGACATCTATAACTTCCACGTCGTTGGCGGTCAGGCCTGGAGCCTCTTGACCCAGAACCGGACGAGCATGCTGCCAGGCAGCGAAAACACACCGTTGACGATCGACGCGCAATACGTCGTCGGCTTCGACTGGTTGCGCAACCCGCAAATCCGCTTTGTCCAGGACTGGAACAAGGTCGCCTCGTTCGGCGTTTCGATCGAGCAGCCGGCAACCGTGTTTCCGGGTTCGCCCAGCGCGGCGACCGTATCGCCGCCCGCTCCGATCGTTACCAGCATCAACAACACCTGCACCGGATCGACGCATCTCAACGGCACGACCACCTGCTCCAACGATATCGCGCCTGACATCATCGAGAAGATTGCGCTCGATCCGGGCTTCGGCCACTACGAATTGCTGGGATTGCAGCGCTGGTTCACGGACGAGGTTGCCAACGCGACGGTTCCCAACAGCTGGTCGCAGCAGGTCACGTTCGGCTGGGGAGCCGGCGGCAACGTGCTGCTGCCGGTGATTCCGAAGCTGCTCGAGCTGCAGGGCAGCGTCCTGTACGGCCAAGGTATCGGCCGCTACACCTCGAGCCAATTGCCCGATGCCGTGGTCGGGCCAACCGGCTCGCTGACTCCGCTTACCGCACTGAGCTTCCTGGTGGGCGCCGTAGGCCATCCGATCGCCGGCAACGACGTGTACCTGTACTATGGCCAGGATCAGACCTACGCCAATTCGTGGACCGTCGGCGCGACGCAGGGCGGCTGGGGCAATCCCAATTTCGTCAACAACGGATGCGTCACTCAGTCCCTGGCCGGCGGCACGCTCGGAGCCTTCAACACTCCAGCCGCCGGGGCATGTACGTTCGATGTCCAGAAGGCGCAGGAGTTTTCGGTTGGCTTCTGGCAGGACGTCTATAAGGGCGAAATGGGACGCGTCAGGGTCGGCGCCCAGTATGAATACGTCAGGCTGACGGCTTTCCAGGGCCTTCCCACCGGCACCGGCACGCCGAACCAGGGGCTCACCGTGGACAACAACATCGGCTTTGTCTCGCTGCGCTACTATCCGTTCAACTGACTTCTCGTTTCAAGAAGCTGCGTGCGCACAAAGCAAGCAACCGGCCGGCAGAAATTCCGGCCGGTTTCATCTGCGGCTGTGTTTGGCGATCGACGCGCTCCCTCAAAACCGATCAGGGAACAAATCCATCAGGATGCCGAAGTGATCGGCCAGCTCCAACCGTGGTTTGGTCAACAAACCTGGCTTGCCTCGCAGTATTTCTTCCACATCGTCCGATAGCCCTCTTCGACGGCGTTCGTATAAGCCGTCGGGCCGCAACGCGCATTGATAAGCTCAGGAAGCTCGCAACGAAGTGCCCTCAGCTGGTCCGGAGTTGATCGCAACGCGATATCGACGTATTCATCGTCGTCGGTCGCGACCCAGTCGGCCATCCCGATCGCCGACAGAATGGCTCCGCCCGGTCGCTTCGGTATCGCGTTGCCGATCTTGGCGACGACCGGCACTCCCATATGGACGGCTTCCCAGGTTGAGACGCCGCCGCCTTGCGGGAAGGGATCAAGACAGATATCGACCTGCCGGTAGGCCGCCAGGTGTTGCTCGCGGGAGGTTGCTCCAACCAGCCGCAGCCGATCCTGTGCGATGCCCTGGGACGCGAACTTGTCCTGCAGCACTGTTCGGGTCAAGGCATCGTCGATCTGCGGATGCTTGATCAGCAACCGCGAGGTGGGATCGGACCGCAATACCCGTCCCCAGACGGCGATGGCCGCATCGGAGATCTTGCTCACCCTGTTGAAGACCCCGTAGGTCACATACCCGTTCGATGTCACCGGCACTTCGCTGGAGCGGAACTCGGCAGGCGGCGGCTCGATGATGATGGCGCAGGGGAGATCATAGATCTGCTCGGCGAAAAGGTGGCGGACCTCTGCGGGGACCATGACCGGATCAGAGAACAGGTAATCGATCGTGGGCTGGCCCGTGCCGGTCGCATGTCCCCAAGCGCTGACCTGGATCGGGGCAGGTTTACCGGCAAACACGCGAAGGCGATTGCGACTCGAGTGTCCGCTCAGGTCGATCAGGATATCGACTTTATCCTGCCTTATACAATCCTCCAACCGATCGTCGGCCCATTGCGAAGTATCCCGCCAGCGGTCGGCGACATTTCGGAACGAAGCCGTCACGGCATCCTCGGTCGGATGGCCGGAATAACAGATCACCTCGAAGCGAGACTTGTCGTGCTTCTCAAGTACGGGACGGAATGAGAACGCAGCCGAGTGATCCCTGAAGTCGGCGGAGACATAGCCCAGCACGATCCGCCGAGCAGGATCGCAATCGGTTTCGTGGCGCCGCGGACGCTCCGCGGAAATACGCTCGCCGATCCGGCGCCACCACTGCGTCCGCGCCGCCTGATGCGCGGCAAAGTCACAAGCTTCGGAGAAATCCAGGGCGAAGATTCTGGCCGACAGCGCCATCTCGTAATCCGGCTGGATCGCAAGCGCCCGATCGATGCACGCCAAGGCGGCGTCGGCATCGCCCTTGAGCCCAAGACAACCACCGAGGCCGGTGATAGCCGTCGCATTGTCCGGCTGCAGCGCAAGCACCCGTCGGAAGGCCAGTTCGGCCTCGGTTATTTTTTCCAGCTCGACCAGGATAAATCCACGGCTTTGCCAGGCTTCGGCGAGTTCCGGGTTGATCGCCAATGCCCTGTCCGAACTGGCGAGCGCCTCGCCGGACCGTCCCAGGAAGTGAAGTGCGTCGCCTCGGTAGCTCCAGGCGAGCGCATGACCTGAATGCAGTGACGGCGCCGGGTCGAAATCGCCGACGGCTTCCGTTGCCCCGAACGCCGAGCCGCGCTTGACCATGGCTCCCAGGGATTCAAGATTCGGCGCGATAGCCCTTTCACAGCTCGCGATGGCTTCAGTGAATTTGCCGAGTTTGATCAGCACGGAAGCCCGGTTGATCAGCGCATTCGCATGTTGCGGATCGATCGCGATCGCATCGTCGAGGCTCTTGAGCGCGTCGCCGAAACGCCCCACCCGCATCAGCAGGCTGCCCCGGTTGTAATGCCCAGTAGCGAAATGCGGGTTCAATTCGATGACGCGGTCAAAGCAGGCCAGGGCCTCGTCGTTCCGTTGCAAGGCCTTGAGCACGACGCCGAGGTCGGAGCGAGCCGCGACCGATTGAGCATCGAGCAGGACGGCTCGCTTCAGGGAGCGCGTCGCGGCCTCGTAATCGCGGCTCAGCAATTCGCATACGCCAAGCAGATGCCAGGCGTCGAAATGATTCGCACGCCTTTTCAGCACCTTCTTGTAGGAGGCCTGGGCCGCGGCAAGCTGACCATCCCGCTGCTGTAGTCGGGCCTGCATGAACAAGACATCGACATAGGGGGCCTTGGACGACGTCAGGGAGAGATTTGCGGTCGCTTGCTTGCCTAGGCTCATTGGCGGGGCTCCCTGTGCTGCATCGGTCTCAGCCGGTTTCTGCGCGATGCCCAACACGCGCCAAAAGCCTGGACGAGGCGCGTTAAATAACTGTTAACCATGATCCGATGATCAGGTGACGCCAGGGTCAAAGCGCTGGCCACGCCGACGCCCGCGCCCTTGGCTAGGTAGAGCGGGTCCGGCGCCAGGACCGTTTTCAGCGCGGCACGCCGGAGCCGCGATTTCTACGCCAACCGATACCCCGCGGCGGCAGTCCGATCGAATTCGAGCACCTGGCGCTCGAACAGCCCGCGATAGATTCCGCCGGGCCGGCCCGCGAGCGCGGCGTGGCTGCCCTGCTCGACGATCACGCCGCGATCGAACACCAGGATGCGGTCGAGCCCGCGCACCGTCGAGAGCCGGTGCGCTATCACGATCGAGGTGCGTCCCCTCATCAGCCGTTCCATCGCCTGTTGGATCAGGGCCTCGGATTCGGAATCCAGGCTCGATGTCGCCTCGTCGAGGATCAGGATCGGCGCGTCGGCGAGAAAGGCGCGCGCCAGCGCCACGCGCTGCCGCTCTCCGCCCGACAGCTTGACGCCGCGTTCGCCGACCAGCGTGCCATAGCCTTTCGGCAGCCGCAGGATGAACTCATGGGCGTTGGCCAGCCGCGCAGCCTGCTCGATCGCGGCCATGCTGGCGCCGGGCCGACCGTAGGCGATGTTCTCCGCCAGCGAGCGGTGAAACAGCACCGGATCCTGTTGCACGATGGCGATCTGGCTGCGCAGCGAACGCTGCGTCGCCTGGGCGATATCCTGACCGTCGATCAGGATCCGTCCGCCGGAGACATCGTACAGCCGCTGCACCAGTTTTACGAAAGTGGTCTTGCCGGAGCCGGAACGACCGACCAGGCCGATCCGTTCGCCGGCGGCGATGTCCACCGACAGCCGGTCATACAGCGCGATGCGATGACCGCCGTAATGGAACGTCACGTCCTCGAACACGATGCGGCCGCCATCGACCCTGATCGGCAAGGCACCGGCGACGTCGGCAATGCCGATCGCCTCGTCGTGGATCGCAACCAGTTCCTCCATGTCGTTGACCGAACGCTGCAGATTGTTGATGTGCATGCCGACATCGCGCAAGTAAGCGTGGATGATGTAGTAGCTGGTCAGGACATAAGTGACATCGCCCGGCGAGGCGCGGCCGGCGATCCACAGCAGCAACGCGCCGCCGATCACCGAGCCGCGCAGGCACAGCAGCACGGCGAACTGCGCCGTGCTGGTGTAATTGTAGCGCAGCCAGGTTCGGCGCACGCGGCTGCGCCACCGGCTGACGACCCGCGCCAGCCGCGCGTCCTCGCGATCCTCGGCGCCGAACGACTTGACCACGGCGTTGCAGCTCAGCGCGTCGGCCAGAGTACCGCCGACCCTGGTGTCCCAGGCGTTGGAGACGCGGGCGGCGGGCGCGATGTAGCGGGTCGAAAACACCACCATCATCGGAACGTAGACCAGCGCGCCGACGGCAATCACCAGCCCGAGCGAGGTCCAGTGCAACCCGAGCAGGATCATCGAGCCCAGCAGCACCACCAGCGACGGCAGCAGCGCCATCAGGATGGTGTCGTTGAGCAGGTCCAGCGCCCACATGCCGCGGGTGACCTTGCGCACGGTCGAGCCGGCAAAGCTGTTGGCGTGCCAGTCGGTCGAGAAGCGCTGTACCCGCATGAATGCGTCGCGCGCCACGTCGGACATGATCCGCAGCGTGAACGGCACGATCGCCTGCAGCCCGACCAGACGCAGCATCATCGAGGCGAAGCCCAATGCCACGATTGCCGCGAACGCCGCCAGCGCGGCGCGCCGCGCCGCCGGATCGAAGGCACCCAACGTCATGGCATCGACCAGATGCCCCGAGAACAGCGGCATGAACAGATCGGCGACCGTGGCGCCAATCAGGCCGATGGCGACCATGGCGGCGCCGGCCGGCTGCCGCAGCCAGTGGCGGAACACGAAGGGCAACACCACCCGAATGGCGGCCGGGCGCGGCTTGACCTGGACAGTCATGACGTGATCCCGGCACTTTCCGCGTGCCGGCTCCGATGTTTGGCGAGCGCCAGCGAAAGCCGAGCGCAAGCGCCGTTGAAAAATATGGATAGTGACGGAGAAGCGAGGCGATCGGGAGGTCAGGCCCGATCAATGCGGATGAAGGCGGCCCCTAAAGGCCCGAACAGGCGTCCACCACATGCATCGGACGCGGGCGTTCGATCTGCGAATATGACGAAATCATGCAAATCCCTCCCCGGTTCGAGCGACAATCGCGAATTTATAGATGCCTCTCAGGGGTTTTGCAATATTGCGCGTCCTATCCATCGCTTTGCGGAGCAATTTTTTCAGGGCTGTTTCGACACTGCCGCAGCCGGAGAGGCCGAGCCGCCCGGTATTGCAAGTCCGAGTTTCTCGTAAAGAAACTCGGACATCAGCGTCTCGACGTCGGTGACGGTGCCGTCCGGCCGAGTGACTTCCGCGCTCCTCAGATAGAAGTGGTCGGCACCGGGAATGGTGACGAACTGATTGGCAATACCGGCCCGGGTGAGGTGCTCACGCATCTCGGCGACGCCGTCCAGCATCACCGGAAGATCATGTTCGCCGAAATACAGCAGTGCGGCCGGAGCCGGGATGTTCGGCTTCAGGTAGGCCTGCATCGTCGCCGCGGCGATCCGGCCCGACAGGGCTATGACCGCGGCCACCGGGGCGCGCTCCGCATAAGCCGAGTTGAGGGCGATGGCAGCGCCGGCCGAGAATCCGCCGATCGCGATCCGCGACGGATCAATGCCAAGGGCTTGCGACCGGCTGCGGACATAGCTGACGGCCTTGCTCATATCGTCGGTCGCGGCTTCGAGCGTGTCGGCCATCATCTGGGGCGTGCTCGGCGGCAGCCCGAGCAGATTGCGGACGAAGTCGATGCGATCGCGGCTCTGCGGTTGGCCGGGCAGCAGAAACGGTGTGACGCCCGGATCCGGAGCTTCCTGCATCAGCCGGTAGTCGATCGAGAAACAGACATAGCCGCGGCGCGCGAACTCCCTGCAATATTCGGCGACGGGCGTCGCCGGATTTTCGCCTTCGAAGACTTCCGCGCCCTTGCTGCCGCGGTGAAATGCGCCGCCGAAGGCCATGATCAGCGCAGGACGCGGGCGGTCCGGCTCGGCCCGCGGCCGAAAGATATCGAGCCTGAGGTCGCGGTAGCGCGCAGCACCGCCCTCGGCGCTGTAGCCGACGCCACCGACCCCATATTTGACGTCAGGGGTAAATTCGACCTCGCAGACCTTGTCGAGATACAGGCGGGTCTCGCGACGGCTCGGCTGATTGGCGTTCATCGATAGCTCCCAGACTGGTCGCGGCCATGCGGGACCGCCGACAACGGACTCGCCGGCGGGCCTGTGCAGCGCAAGCGCAACTTCGATTCCGAAAAGTCGAGAGGTACGGCTTGTGACTGGCCGGGCCGCTTCGCCAATACCATTGGGATCGTTGCGGCCCGCTTCATGGATCCACTGCGACCCTTTTCGTGGATCCACGGCTCGGTTCTAGCAGCCTGACGGTTCAGGCCGCCGACTGCGATCCGTATCTATCCCTCTGTTAAATCGCCAGAATGTTCAATCCTGATGCCATGCTGATTTAAATCTTGGCCGGGCTGCCGGGTTGTTGACGGAAGGATATGCCGTCGCTCTAGTCACGAAACTGTTTCCATCCTTGCCGGCAAGGGTCGGCACGGTCTGCCGGCAAGGCTGCCGATCATCCCCGGCCACCAGAAGAGATAACGTCCATGGCACAGCGGTTTTTCTTCCCGGGCTGGAAAGTCGTGATCGGGTCCGGCGTCGGCATCGGCTTCGGCTCGGTCCCGTTCTTCGCCGCCGGCTTTGCGCTGCTTGCGGCGGCAATGTCCAAGGATTTCGGCTGGAGCCAGCCTGACGTTGCCAAGGCGGCCTCGATCTATCTGCTGCTGCAGACCGTCGCCTATCCCTTGTGCGGCTGGCCGCTCGACCGCTGGGGCTCGCGCAGGTTTGCCACCGTCAGCATCGTGCTGTTCGCCGGCTCGCTGCTGGTGTTGAGCCGGATCGGCAACTCGCTCGCCCAGTTTTATCTGGCGTTCGCGCTGATGGGCGTCGTCGCTGCGGGTACCAATGTTGTGTCCTATGCGCGCGCCATCGCGCTCTGGTTCAACCGCAAGCGCGGCCTTGCCATGGGATTGGCGGCCAGCGCGCAGGCGATCGGCGCGTTCGCCATCCCGATCATGGCGCACCGGCTGATCGACGCCTATGGCTGGTCCTGGGCGCTGATCGCGCTGGCGGCGTTCGAAGTGGCGGTCTGTCTTCCGCTGGTCGCCCTCTTGGTCAAGGACAGTCCCGCACCCTATGGGTTGTTGCCGGACGGCGCCGCGCCGACCGATGGTCCGACGACGGCGGCTGCGGCCGAACCGGATATGACCGTCGGCGAGATCGTCCGCACCGGGGTGTTCTGGAAGCTGGCGGCGTGCTTTGCGATCATGGGCATGACATTTTACGCCATCGCGCCCAATATCGTCTACATCCTGAGCAAGAAGGCCGGGATGAGCCTTGGAGATATCGCGACCATTCAGGCGGTGTCGGGCGTCGCCGTGCTGTTCGGACGGATCGGTTTCGGCTTTCTGCTGGACCGTGTTCATGCGCCGGTCGTCGGCATCATCGCGCTCGCCCTGACCGCTACCTGCGCTGCGGTCTATTCCGCAACGGCGGTGTCCACGGTGATCGTCGTCGCGACGATCCTCAACGGTCTGGCGATCGGCGGCGACAGCGACTTGATGCCGTATCTCGCCAGCCGCTATTTCGGCACCCGCGCCGTCTCCAGGATTTTCGGCTGGTTCCTGTTCGCCTTCTTCCTCGGCGCAGCGATCGGTCCGGTCGCATTTGCCCAGCTCAGCGTCATCTATCAGGGGGCCGACTCGCCGCTGATGATGCTGGCGGCCCTGCAGATCGTCCCGGCCATCCTGTTCCTGTCGCTCGGCCGCTACCGGGTGAACCCCGGATTGCCGAAAGATCCGCAGCTCGGCCTCAGCCAGCCCCGAACTTAGCGCAGTGGCGCTGTTCTGAACCGGAACCACGCGCGGATTGCTTTTCGCTGAAATCGGATCCTCTCGGCGCCGGAACGCGCTCTAATGCGCGGGTTCCGACAAAAGCGCGGCGGGTTTTTTCAGCAGCACGACCATCAGGCTGAGGCCGAAGTAAAATATCGTCAGCATGAAGAAGGCGTCACCATATCCCATCACCACCGCCTGGCGGTGAACGATCTGCGATAGCTGCTTCAGCGCCATCAGCGAGGCGTCGCCCATGCCCTGCAGGCGCTGGGTCAGCATGTTGAGCGTCTCGGTCGCGGTGGTATTGCCCCAGGTCACCTTTTCCTGCAATCGCGAAATATGCAGGTCGGTGCGGTCATTCAGCACCTGATTGATGATCGCGAGCCCGACCGCGCCGCCGAGATTGCGGGTCAGGTTGAACAGTCCGGAGGCGTTCTTGACCCGGTCCGGCGCCAGGGTCCCGAGTGCGATGTTATTGGTTGGCACCATCGCGAACATCATGCCGACGCCACGCAGGACCTGCGGCACCAGCAGTTCGTAGAAATCGTAGTCGCGGGTGATCCAGGTCATATCCAGCGAACCGAGCGCGAAGATGATCAGGCCGGCGGCGATGATCAGGCGCATGTCGATCTTCTGCATCAGGCGGCCGACGATCGGCGCCGTCAGGAACATGGTGGCGCCGGAGACGAACATGGTCTCGCCGATCATCAGCGCGCTATAGCCGCGTACCTCGGCGAGATAGCGCGGATAGATATAGGTCAGGCCGTAAAGGCCGATGCCGACGCAGAACGAGATCAGGCAGCCGACGCCGAAATTGCGGTCGTTGAAGGCCCTGATGTCGACGATCGGTTCGTCCGCGGTCAGCACCCGGTAAAAGAACGCGATCGCCGACAGCACGCAAACCGTGGCGCAGATCGCGACCGAGGTATCCTGCATCCACTCGTATTGCGGCCCTTCCTCGAGCACATATTCGAGCGACCCCAGAAATCCGGCCATCGCGATCAGCCCGAACCAGTCGAACCGATCGAGCAGTTTGAAGTTCGGCTGGTCGAAATCGACCAGCGCCAGCACGCCGATGGTGATGCCGATACCGGGCACCACGTTGATGAAGAACAGCCAGTGCCATGACATCGCGTCGGTGATGTATCCGCCGACGGTCGGGCCGACGGTCGGCGCAAGCGTAGCGACCAGGCCGATGATCGGGCCGACGATGTGGAATTTCGATCGCGGGAATACCGTATAGGCCGATGCGAACACCGTCGGGATCATGCCGGCGCCCAAAAATCCCTGGATCGCGCGCCACAGGATCATCTGTTCGATCGAGGTGGCGAAGCCGCACAGGAAACTCGCGACGGTGAAGCCGCAGGCGGAAATCGCGAACAGCAACCTGGTGCCGAGCGCGCGCGACAGGAATCCGGACAGCGGGATCGCGATCACTTCCGCGATCAGGTACGAGGTCTGGACCCACGACACCTCGTTCGAACTTGCCGACAAACCGGCCTGGATTTCGGTGAGCGACGCCGAGACGATCTGGATGTCCAGGATCGACATGAACATCCCGAACACCATGATGAGAAACGCGACCAGCCGTCGCGTCGGGATGCGCTCGGACGGGGCCGCGGGCGCGCTCATCATGCTCGGCGGGGCGGTGGTGACGTCAGCCATGCGGTGCTCGGGTCAGGACGTGTTCACACGTCGGGCGCGCCGCCCGACGCGCACATCATTGCGGGTGGATCATCATCGGCGAGTCGAGGTCGGTGTCGGCATCGGCATCCTCGGCACCCTTGCTGGTGTCGACGGTGACATAGACCGACATGCCGGCCCGGAGCAGGTTTTCCCGGGCGACGTCTCTCGGTACCCGAACCCGAACCGGAAGCCGCTGCACGATCTTGGTGAAATTGCCGGTGGCATTGTCCGGCGGCAGCAGCGTGAACACCGAGCCGGCCGCGGGCGAGATGCTGTCGACGAAGCCGGCGAATTTGCGGTGGCCATAGGCGTCCACCGAGATCGTCACCGGCTGGCCCGGACGGATGCGCTTGAGCTGCGTCTCCTTGAAGTTGGCGTCGATGAACACCTCGTCGAGCGGCACCACATTGCCGAGCCGCTGCCCGACCACGACGTAATCGCCGGTGGAGACCATGCGGTTGGAGAACATGCCGTCGACCGGCGCGCGCACCGAGGTAAAGTCGAGGTCGCGCTCGGCCTTGGCGAGCGTGGTCTGCAATTCCGCGAGCTGGGCGCGGGCCTCGGCCTGCTGTGCCTTGGTGACGTCGACATTGTCGCGCGCCGCGTCATGGGCCGCCTGTGCCGACTTCAACGCCGCCACGCCCTGGTCACGGCCGGCTTCCGACACCTCGAACGTCGCGCGCGAGGCGAACCCCTTGGCGTTCAGTGCCTCCTGACGTTCGAAGTCGAGGCCGGCGCGCTTCAAGGCGGCTTCCGCGGAGGCAACCTGCGCGCTGGCCTGCTCGACCGCGCTTTCCAATGCGGTGACCTGATGGCCGATGCGGTCGATGGTGGCCTGCTGGGTCGCCATCCTGGTGCGCGCGGCGTCGACCGCAATCCGATAATCGCCATCGTCGATCCGGAAGATCACGTCGCCGGTACGGACCACGGCATTGTCGCCGGCCAGAATCTTCATGATGTGGCCCGACACCCTGGCGCCGAGCGTGGTGTTGTTGGCGCGGACATAGGCGTCATCGGTGCTGACGAGAAAGCGTCCCACAATAAAATAATGCACGCCATAGGCTGCGGCGGCGAGCGCCAGCACGGCGCCGACGCCCATCAATACCCGTTTGCGATTGCCGGATTTGGGCGCCGCGGACGTGGTCGCGGCAGCTGGCGCGGCCGCTTTGTCGGCGACCGGGCGGTCCGGCGTCTCCGCATGGCGGCGGGCGATGGTCTCTTCGGCGAGGTGGGCTCGAAGCGCTTCGGCGAGAGCCGCGGAAGCGTCACGCGGGGATTCGCCTGCTGCCGGATCGGGCTCAGGACGAAGAATGCGTGCGGCCTGGTCTCTTGCTGCGGCCATCACGGCCCCCTTTTCAAATGTCGCGGTGCTGCCCAGCCGAAAACCGGCCTTGCTGCCTCACCTAAGTTCAAATTAACATTGACCGAACGGTTCGGTCAAGATATATCTATTCCCGATCGACCATAGGCAGGGAGTTCCTTCCGAGACGTTTCAAAGGCCAGAATCTTTTCAGAAAAGCTAAACCAATGGTAGCAGATCGTCCCCCTACACTCCGCCTGATCGGCGACGAGGACAGCGTAAAGCGCCGCCAGATCCTGGCCGGCGCCAGTAAGGTGTTCATGGACCTCGGCTTTGACGGCGCAAGCATGGGCGAGATCGCCCGCGCCGCCGGCGTCTCCAAGGGCACGCTATATGTCTATTTCGCCGACAAGAGCCGGTTGTTCCAAGCCATTGTCGAGGAGGAAACGCCTCGAACAGAGCAAGGTGGCGTTCGATTTCGATCCCGAGCGCGATGTGCGCCACCACGCTTCGGGAGTTCGGCCAGGCCTATATCGAGTTGCTGTGCCGGCCTGGAGGCGGATCGGCGATCCGCACCGTGATGGCGATTGCCGAGCGGATGCCGGAGGTCGGCCGCCGCTATTACGAGCATGTGCTGGAGCACACCATCAACCGCCTCGCCGCCTATCTCGAGGCGCATGTGAAGGCAGGCGATCTTGCGATCGACGACTGCCAGCTGGCGGCGTCGCAATTCATGCTGACCTGCCAGGCGGCGCTGTTCCTGCCCTTGATTTTTCAGGCCGCGCCGCCGCCCTCGGCGGAGCGCATGGCGCAGGTGGTGGAAAGCGCGACCCGGATGTTTCTCGCCGCCTATCAGGCCAAACCGGCGTGATCGGGCTCGGTTCCGCGCCGCCCTATTCGTCCTCGAACTCGTCTTCCTCGTTGACCCTCGGACGATGCGTCGCAACCTTGCTGCCGCCCAGCGATCCCGTGACCGACGGCTCGCGCGACGCATAGGGATTGCGCTGCGACGCCCGTGCGGCAACTTCCTCGCCCGAAACCGCTGATGGCTCGCAGATCATCGGCCGCCTGGCGCGGCGCATCAGATCGACGTGGATATGATTGTAGTGATAGACGTTGGAGCCCGGCGCCAGCACGGTGGTGAACTGCCCGGCAGGCCGCAGCCTGCACGTCGCGCAGAAAGCCCTGCTCCTCCGGCAAGCCCTTCCAGCCGTCTTGTACCGAAATGCGCCGTCCGTCGGCCAGCGTGAAGGCCGCGATATCCAGCGCATTGCCGAAGGCATGTTCGGAGATATGCGCGTTCGAATTGCCGTTCATGCCCCGGCAGGAATAGGCGGAGATCTGCTTGATCTCGACGACGCGGGCGCCGAACCAGCGCAGCGCGGCGGGCTGCACCGAATCGGCGAGCCAGCGGTCCAGCACCGAGACGATCGGACAGGCCAGCGTTGCGGCCGGCTTGATCGCAACCGGCCCGAACGCCGCGACCGGATTGCCCGGGCCAGGCCCAAGCCGCGGCAGGCCTTCGGCCGCCGGCGGGCCGGGAGCCGCATTGGAGCGTTCGTAATAAGGCGCCGGACTGCGGTCGCGTGGCGGATAGGCCTGGGCGCCGGGATAGGGCTCGCGACCGGCGGGTTCCCGAAAACCTGGCGTGCCCTCGGCCGGCAGTTCGATCTCCTCTTCTCCCGGAACGACGCCAGGCGCGGTCAGTGAGATCGGACCGCTTGGTGCGGGGCCGTAGCCGGGCTGCGGATAAGGCGCGCCCTGCGGCGGAGCCGGGGGCGGTTGCGAGATCGGCCAGCGCGGCTGATTGCCGATGGTGCCGGGCGGCCGCAAATCATCATCGGCAAAGCCGAAACCGCCGTTGCTTTCGCCGAGCGCCGCGACCTTGAGCGGAAACTCCGCGCCGCAAACACCGGGTCCGGAAATCGGGTCGATCCGGACCAGATCGGGGTTCTCTTTCACCGCGCCGGACTTCAGGCACGCGATCTCGGCCTCGGCCCGCCACGGTTCGCGCTCCTCGGACTGAAACAATCCGCGACCGCAACCCGCCAACGAAACGAGGACCAGGGAGCCGACGAGATACAAACGAACTCCGTGCGTCATCCACGCACGTTCAACCAATATATTTAAGGACTCTTCAACGCGTCGATTTCACCAGTCTTTAACCACGTTGGCGGCGGGCCTATGCGCGGTCGCATCGACGCGGAGCGGCAGCAGCGCTGACTTTTACCGGGCGAAACGGTTTGCCAGCGTGATTACCGGAGTGAGCCGGCGCTGCAATATTCGTTTATGACCGGAGATATCAGCCAGCCGATGGCGCCTTCGCAGGTCGAATGGCGTATCGGCAACGGGATCAACACCGGGAGAAACGTCTTGGCGGGCGCGGATTATCTCTATGACGCGACGGTGGGACGTATCGGATTTAGAGTTCCTCCGCAAGACTGATGGGCTGTACCGCAGCGAGGCTACGCACGGAAGCGACGGATTGCATAGGGGTTAGTGCGCCCTATGAGCTATTCCGCCGAGAAGTGACGAAACATATCAGCATCTCGCCAATCATCTTCAAATGCTTCCAGCACGTCTCGCAACACTGGCCGAACGCGCTCGCTGCGTTCCGTCTTCACCCATTCCAGCAGCCTTGATCGCAGATCATTCCAACGCAATTCGTGAACGCAAAATGACACCAGCTCCGAAGGACCTTTTTTCGCGTCTTTCAGTATTTCAATAAACCCATCTACGAATTCGACATGACACTCAGGGTGGGCTTGAATTAAGGTAAGCACTTTTTCAAATTCTGGCTCGACCTTCGAGATATCCAAGGTCTCGGAATAGATTCTCTCCGCATTAGCGGCGAGATCAAAAAATTCTCCCATTACAGCCACGATGGCCACTCCCGATTAGTGCCTCTCGACATACTTCCCCTCAACGTCGAACCCCTGCCTTCTGAAGGCTTCTTCGGCTGCCCGCTGCGCGCTCACGCCACTCGGCTGATAATGACCGGAGCGATTATCAATGAACTTAATTCGACCTTGGAACAAGCTCACCTCACCGGCGGCAAGAACTGGCCTACCACCCGCGAGATCGATATGTCCCTGCTCTCCCGATCGACTGCGACCAACTACGAGTGTTCCGTCTTCGGTTACGACATACAGAAATTTGCCGCTGACCGCGGGCAAACGATCATTTGGTATGATATTCGGCGGCCTGGGCGTGTCGGCTGGGACGAGATTGGCAAACAGTACCGGCGACCGAGGCGGGGCCTCCTCTCGGGTCCCCGCCGTTCCCTGCTCCGCGGCAGGGGGGGGCGCTGTCTCATCTATCGATTCGGTGCCGGTCCGATTTTCCAGTGTCACGTCAGGTCGCTGCGAAGGTGTCGCCGCATTCAACGCATCGTGTGCAGTGCGAGCTTGGCGTCCTGCAGCGAAGCCGGCTAACACACCCTCAGCCGTATCCCCCGCTGCTTGAAGCGTTGTATCATATTGACCCGTAATTACCCAACCTGTTCCCGCAACCACGGCTCCTGTAGCCGTTGGTGGTTGGAGCTCAACTACCCTTTGCCGAGTTTCGCTGGCTTGCGTCCCGACCCTTCCACTCGGGAAAGCATAAATTGTCTCCTTCGTCGGATCCGGCAGTTGGGTTAGTCGGGCGTAAACGCCTGGCGGCACTTCCTGCACCTTCTTTGAAAACCGGATTGCTTCGAAGAGACCGTATTTTGCAATGAAATGGGCCCACCCCAAATATTGCCAATCAACCATTTCGTCTAAGCTTACTCCGTGGCTCAGCATCGCCCCGATATCCTTTTGTCGTTGCGATTGGCGATCGTCTCCACTAGGTGCGGGAGCCGATTGAAAGCCGGATGGATCGGAGAATTTCACCGGATTACTTCTGGAGTAGACGTATGGATTGACGCCATCGACAAATCCCTTTGGATCGCATTTTGTCCAACTCCCCAGCCATGGCGCATAATATCTTGCGCCGTGATAGGTGAATCCGCTTTCCTCGTCGCGCTCCCTGCCCGAGTAACGGTAGCGCTTCAAGCTGATTTCGGCCGAGCTTCGCCCTGCCGCATAGGTTGAATTGCCATATGGGCTGTAAGCCTCATAGGAGATCAGTGCTCCACTCTCGTCGAGTTCTAGGCTCGCCGAGCCAAGGTGATTTGCCAATTGATAGCGCTGCGACGGCGTCGTTAACGTGCCCGCGCCGACCGCCTGGGTCTCGACCAAGGCGATGCGCTGTTTTTCATCCATCACATGCAGCGTCTGGCGCTCCAGCGAAGGAGCGCTGCCCCTGGTCCCATATTCGCGATAAACCTCAAATCCGCCGAGATAAAATCGCTCGTTTTGCCGCGCGCCGTTCTGTCCTTCCGTGACCTTCCGCGCCCGCGGGCCGTCCGCCCCGTACACATAGTAGGTGGTCACCGCCGCGCCCGCATTCACCACCTGCCGCGATGAGGCGCTCAACTCGTCCCTGAAATTCCACTTCATTACCGGCAAATGCGGCATCCGCGTCATATTACCGTGGGCGTCATAGCCATAAGCTTCGATCGGCGGATTGACGGCGGTTTGAATCGCGGTTTGGCTCAGCCGGTTGCTCTGCTTGCCCGGCTCGGTGAGGCTAGCTTCGTTATAGGCATAGGCGCGGGTCCAATTGCCGTTCACCGCCTGATGCGCCATCGACTGGAAATTTCCGACAGGATCGTAACCGTAGAACTCGGTGTAATTGCGCAACGCCTGCAGGTCGCTCTGCTGCGTCGCGCCGGCGAAGGGATAGTCCCGATAATTGCCGTCCGGCGGCGCGAAGGCGAAGGCGGACTGGCCGACGTGCTCGCGGCCGGTGGCCTGGATCAGCCGGTACAGCGGATCGTAGATATAGTCGGAAGCGGAATCGACCTGCTGGTTGGCGTTGAAGACGGTCTTCAGCGCTACGTCGGTGATGCCGGTGATATTGCCGACGGGATCGTAGACATAGCCAAGATTTTGCACCGTCGCGGGATCGTTGAAGATCTGCGAAGCGAGCCCATTCAAGCCGATCGGCCGCGTGCTCTTGAGATTTGTGAGCCGGAACGTCTTGGGATCGTAGGCGTAAGCGGTCGCGGCGCCGTTACCGTATTGGATCGACGTGCGCTGGCCTTTGGCGTCATAGGCGATATTGGCGACGAACGGCGTCCAGACCGGCTGTCCGTTGACCTGAACGCCGCTCAGATTGACGTCCACTTTCTCCAGCAGGCCGGCTTCACTGAAGGTCGGCCGATAGACGCTGCCGTCCGGCGCTGTCGCCGCGATGGCGCGATTGAGCGCGTCATAGGCGGTGGCGCTGGAAAACGTCTCGGCTTCCAGGGCCGGCGTCTGCGACCAGTCCGGCGGGTTCTTGTAGTCGCTGGCGAACTGACGGCTGCTCCGAAGCGAATTGCCCTTGAAGTCGTAAAGGTCGGTGACGATGACGCCGGCACCGTCGCAATGTCGCAATACCTTGCCGCGCAGATTGGCCTGCGCCTGTTGTTGCGCGGTCAGGCCCGAATCAGCGCTGTCGCCATAGGTCGTCTGCTCGACCAGGATTTCCTGCCCGAATACGCTCGGATTTAGCTCCGAAGGGTCGCCGCCCTGCACATAGGATTTCAGCGGGCGATGCAGCGGGTCATATTCGGTCCGTGAAACGTAATCGCGGCTGTTCCAGCCGCGGATCGGCTTGCCCGTGGCGTCATTGAGCGTCCAGCGCTCGCCGGCCTCCATGCTCGCCTGATGGATCCTGGATTTCAGCAAGTCATAATCGCAGCGCATGACGATGCGGTCGAGCGCGTCGATGACTTCGCCTTGGTTGCCGACGATGTCGAGCACGGTGCGCGTGCTGTAGAGCTGCTCGGCGCCGCCCGTGTCCTTGCCATTGTCGGCAATGGTCAAAAAGCTTCGGCCCAAGCCGTCGAAATGGGCTATTGTCGGCGTATTGGCATGCGCCGCCGCCTTTTGCGCCGCTGCGAGCTCTTCGGGTCCGAGCGCACCGGCGACGCGCTGCTGATACCAGGTCGGCAGATAGTCGGTGTTGGGCAGCATGCTAAAAAACTCACCGACGTCGGGATCGCTCTTGGGATCTGACGTCACGGTATCGTTGACATCGTAAGTGATCTGCATCCAGGGATCGAACACGACTTTTTCGAACGTATTATTGGGATGCAAGGTGGCGACCACGCGTTCGGCGGAATCGTAGAACAACGTCGGGCTGACGCCCCACTTCTCGATTGAGAATTGCGGCATCGCGCTGAAGAAGGGTTCGTATTGCCGGACCGGCTTGCCCTTGTTGTTATAGATTTTCGTACCGGTGCCGATCCAGCGCGGGTCTTGCACCGGCGAAGTGGGGTCGTCGAGATCGAGCGGGCCGGGCTCGGCGGGCGCCTTGGTCTGCGCCTCGCGACCAAAACCGTCGGAATAGACGAACTGCATCTGCACCAGAGTTTGCTGCCCCGGGGCAAGCGCGCTGACGTGCGTCTCGCGCGCGATGGCGGCCGCGCAAACCGGGGCACGATCGAGATCGTAGACGATCCGCGTCGTCGCGGAGCCGAGATAGCCGACGGCGAGCGCGCGCGGGTCGGGGGCGTCGAAAAACGCCGCGATCTGCGCCGGTGAGAGGTCCGTGACAAAGGCGTCGAGGGAATCGCCCTCGACCGGCCCCGCCGCCTTGCCTTGCACCGCCGTTCCCGCCAGCATGCCGAGCGCGTCGAACAAGGCCTGCGCGCGATTACCGTTGGGGTCGGTCACCAGCGTCGGCTGCAAGACGCGATAGTCGGTTGTTGCCGTCGTGACATTGCCGACCGCGTCGGTGGTCGAGGCGACCGCCAGATCGTACGTGTCATAGGCGACGATGCTGTTGGCGCCGAAGGGATCGGCATAGCGATGCGGCAGGAAGAAATGCGCCTGCGCGAAGACGAGTTCCTGCGCAGCGCTGTCGGTCGGGCCGGTCGAGAGATAGGTCTGGCCCGAGGGTATCCAGAACGGGCCGTCGCCCTCGATGTCGCGATATTGTCCCTGCGGCCCCGCGAGGATCGCCGTGAGGTCGGCGGCGGACACCTTGGCCTGATAGATGGCGAGCAGGCCTGGTGTCAGCGCCCGTTTGTAGCTCTCACCTGGCAGCGCCAGGGATTCGATCTGCGCCAAGGCCAAGAGGGCGGAGAGATCATCCTTGCGATAGAGGGTGCGGGCTTGCGACAGCAGGCGCTTGTTCGGCTGCGCGGCGTCGGGCTGCGCCTCATAGGCGATTGCCGTCGCCGCCGTTGCGATGGAATCGATGGTCGCGAAATCCAGCGCCGCCGCGCCGGCAAGCGTCGGCGCGGTCAGTTCGAACGTCTTGGCCTCGGCCGGCAGCGGCGTGCGATAGGCGTCGGCGGCGAGGATCGCATTGGTGTATTGGCTTTCGGTCAGCGTCGCGAGCGTCTTGCCCTGCTCGTCGAAGGCCGGCGTGCGCCTCTGATAGCCGATCGCGGCTGATTTCAGCACATTGCCATACGCATCGACTTCCAGGGTCAGCGCATGGCTGATGCGGGGGTCGGCCGGGTTGCGCTCGTAATGATAGTCGATGGTCTCGCAGGGGTGATTGAAAAACACCGCATGGCGGTTCGGTCCCTGCGGCTGCAGGGTTGTCAGCCGGTAGCTGCGCTCCGACACGCTATAGGGCAGCGCCGCCTTCGGCGTGCCGTCGTCGGAATAGATTTCCTGACGCAGGATACTCCCCTTCAGGGCTCGCGCGGCCTCGCGCGTTTCGTTGTCGGTAAGGCCGGCGGGCAAAACCGTGTCCGGCAGAAAGGCGGCCAAGGAATCGCCGGCGAAAAATTCCTGGTTTGCCGGGTTCTTGAAAAATGTCTCGAGAACCTGCTGCTTGAGCCAGGCGCCATTATGGAACCAGGTCTTGGTCAGGATCGGCGGCAGATCGAAATCGCCGACGACGGATTCCACGTCGCGTTGTTCGACATAGGCAAAGCCACGAAACTCGCGCTCGACGCCGTCGTAATAGCCGTGACGGTAGCGGTAGGTGCTGACCAGCGTCGTGTTGGAAACAAGGTCCTGGGTCTCCAGCCGTTCGATGACATGTACAGGGAAAGCGAGTCTGGTCACCCAGGGGTGCCCGGCCAGCCGGTCCTGCAGATAGAATTTGGTCGAGGTTGCATACTGGACCTTGGCGACCGCACCCATATTGTTGTTGGTCGATACAAGCAGATGCGGCTTCTGGCCGCCCATCAGGTCGACATAGCGCATGTTGCGCCTGACATCGCCGGGCTGCTGCGACATCCAGACCAGGCAGGATGTGCCGTTGCCCAGGAGGTCCATCGCCTGCACCGAGGCGAGATCGTCGACCCGCGGAAACGCCGGCAGCGCCTGCGGGTCGCTCCAGCCGTTGCCGGCCTGGTTGAAATAGAGCCGCACCCCCTCGGAGGCGAGATAGACGATGTCGGCGGTGCCCGATCCGTCGATATCGGCCAGACGGATGCGGCGCGGATCGAACAGATCCTGCGCCTCGAACCAAGGTGCATTGTCCATCGCGATCTTGGCGCCGAACTGGCCATAGCCGATGTTGGGCCAGTAGCAGATCGCGCCGTTGCGGACGCGGACGATGTCGGAAAGACCGTCCCCGGTCATGTCGGCCAGAAAAATACTTTGTGTTCCATCGGCGAAGACTACCGCGGGGCCTTTCTCCTCGTCCACGGCCTTGACCACACGAAGGGCCGCGTCGAACCCGGCTTCGGCCAGCGAGGGATACCAGCTGAAGACGTCGTGCTCGGTGACCAGCACGTCGGCATGGCCATCGCCGTTGAGATCGACGAAGCGCAGATTGGGATCGTTCCAGTCCACATTCGGGATGGAGGTCAGGGGCAGGAAACTTTGCCAGTCCTGGTCGTCGGTGCGCTTGTAGAAGCCGGGATCGGGCCGCTCCAACACCACGCAATCCTGCTGCCCGTCGCCGGCGAGATCGAGAAACTGATGACGGGCCGTTCTCGCCTGCGCGAAGCCCGGCAGCTTGGCGACCTCGGTAAGGGTCTCGAATGTCGCCGCTATCGCCGGCTGGTCGCCGACAAATGTCTGGGTCATCGGGCTGAGATTGCGCTTGTAATACCAGACGTCTTCATAGGCGGCGAGAATGCCCTGTGCACCTTCACCGTCGAGGTCGAGCCATTGATATTGTCCGCCATCGACATTGGCCGGGAGATTGGCGAGGCTGGCCGGGTCAACTTCCCTGACATCCCTCTGGACGACGGCCGCCGAATATTGAAGATCGAGCCGCGGCAGCGAGCGCTTGAGGTAGCTTCCGTCGCTTTGCCGGATATACCCCGACTGCGTGACCGACGTGATGAAGGACGCCGTTGCGCCTTCGCTGTAGGCGAACTCGGTGCCGCGGACCAGGTAGTCCGGCGTGCCGAGTTCTCCGGCGAAATGATGGAACATCAGCACCTGGCGACACAGCCGATAGGTGCGGATGTCAAAACCGGAGCGATAGCGCGAGAACGGATCCTGCCGCACCGGCCAGGGCTGCGTGGTGGCCAGCGAGGCCGCGACGAATTGACGACCATCGGCGTCGGCGGCAAGCGGCGTCGCGTGGCCCTCGCCATAATCGAACACCGCCTCGAACAGCCAGGATTGTTTTGAAAGGTCGGGCTGCGCCGAGGTCGGCAGCGTATTGCCGTATTTGACGCGCTTCAGATAGCGGTTGGCGGCACGGCCGGGGTCCGAGCGATTGCCCTCGTGGTCCTGCAGGAGGTCGACGTTGACGGAATCTTCCGCGACATATTCGTAACTCGTCGCGTTGCCCTTGTCGTCGCGGCTTTCGCTGATCAGCCAGCTGAAGACATCGCCCGGGATGGCCGGATCGGCGATGCGGCTCTCCGGCGTCGTGCCATAGAGGGTGGTGACATTGTCGCGGGAGATCGACCGCCAATAGGTATCGCCGTCGCTGACGCGGGTCCAGCGCTCGATGCGCGAGAACAGGCCTTCGATCCGTGGCCGATAGGGCCACACGATATAGCCGTCGCGCGTGGCCGGACATCGCGCCCAGCCGCCGCTGGTGTCTTGTGCCAGCTGGGGTACGAGGTCCTCCGCGCCCGACAGCACGAACACGTCGGACTCGCCGGCGTCGTCATATTGCGGCAGACCCTTGTCGGTGCGGCGGGTGATCGAGGGCAGCGACAGGCTCCAGCCCAGCCCGAAAGCACCGTTGCCGGCGCCGGAATCATAGGACAGCGACAGCTGCGCGCCGAAACCCGCGCGGCCGGGGCTGAGGGCGAGGGGGACGCTGAGCGAGGCGGTGCCGGTGACCGTATTGGCCGAGAATTTCTCGCCGATGCCGCGGATGGCGCCGCCGCCCTTGGGCAAGGACACCTGCGGCGCCGAAACCGCGAACGGTTTTTCCGGCGCCTTGTCCTCAGGTCCGCTGGATCGCTTCGGCTCGTCCACCGCGTCGTCTCCATCCGCAACGGATCAGCTTGTTGTCAACTGGTATTCCACATAGAGCATCACATCGAGCAGGCTTGTATCGTCGATCGCGGCGGCGGTTGCGGCCTGCGGAGCGCCGGATGTGAGGCTACCTGCATTGGTAACGATGATCGTGTGGTCCGCGAACAACCCGCTGGCAAAAGCGGCGCTGGCATCGGCCGACCAGAGCCCGCCCATTTTCGGATCGGCGGCAAAACCCGATATGCTGTTGCCGTCGATCGATACCGTGAAATTCCCGATCGGTTTCGATGCCGCTGTTCTCAACAGCAAGGCGGCGGTGGTGACCTGGACCGCGCCGCTGGCGACGAAGTACGGGAGATAATTGGCGGTGATGCTCATCGCCAGCGAGGTGTTCAACGGGCTGTGCAACAGCCGGTTCAGCACGCTGGGGAATTCCTGGCGCAGGCTGAACAGTCGGACCAGGGGCGTGCTCTTCAGGGCCGCCGCGATCGCGCCGTTTTTCGTTTCGACTTTCAGACGCAGGCTGTCGTCCTGCTGTGCGGTATAGCTGATGTGCACGATCACGTCGCTGATGGTCTGGTAGTCGAACTGCCTGAAGCCGGAGGGCAGTTCCACTTTCCACGAGCTGATCGCGCCGGCGCCCTCGAACGGCATGTAGCGCTCGTCGCGGAAGTTGAATTCGAAAACGCCGGTATCGTTCTGCGCGGTGCTGGTCGCAATGACGACGCTATGATTGAGCTGGATCGGAACCATGCTGGACGCATCCAGCGACGGCTTGAGACGCAGATTGCTGCCGGTAAGCGTCAAGGTTGCGCCGATGTTGGCGAGCGGGCCGGCGACGCATGGAATGGTCAGCCTGACGGCCTTGATCTTGCGGCAATATTGCCCGGGGTAGAACAGATCGAAGCAGAACTCGGGGATGCTGAAATTGCAGGAGGCGTTCTGCCGGAGATTGAGCAGCGCGGCCGGCGAGATCTGCAGCATCGAGAACGATTGCGTGATCTCGGGTGTGCGATAATTGGTCTCGATGAAACTGCGCTCCATGTTCTGGAGATCGCCGAGCAGCATTTCGCCGGCCATCAGGCCGCTTTGGGCTTGCGACCAGTAGGGGTCCGACAGCAGGATTGTCGTGTTGTCGTTGCGCTCGAAACGGTAGGCCTGTTCGGCGAGTTTCGCCATCGCATAGGCGCTGCTGTAGGCCTTGCGATAGGTTGTCTTCAACGTCGTCGCCAGCCAGGTGTAGAGCGCGATATTGCTGAAGCGCGAGGTGTAGAAATCGGCGACCTGCTGGTTTTGCGCGATCGTCTTGTTGTGAATGGCCAGGGCCTTTTGCGCGCTTGTGAGGCGGATATTGGCGCCGACCAGTTGCGTGTTGATCTGGGTGATGTCCTTGCTCGCCATGTTGACTTCATGCTGCCAGCCTTCGCCGCGGCGCTCGTAGCCCGCCACCAGGCCCGTGGCGGAAGCCAGGCTTTCGAGGAGAGCAGCGTCCGCCTCTGTCGATCTGCCAAATTGTGATATGGCGCCGCCCAATTGCTCGCCGCCATAGGTTATTGCAAACGGCGAACCGAGATTTGGAATTAGGTTCATCACGCCGGCCAGGCACAACTGGATAACTGCGCTAACCCTGTTCGCCAAAGCGAGCGCGCGAATGCCGGTTTCCGCAATCTCACCTGGATTAAGCCACTCTTCGATCAGCCCCTGAAAATAGTCATGCCGAAACTGGGCGGTATCCAGCTGCGCGTTCAGCGTGTCGACCGCGTTCTGCGCCGCGTCGACGTCCGCCTGCTTGGTCGCCGTGGTCATCGCCAGGATATTCTGCTGCTGGGTCACCCGCAGCACCTCCAGCTGCTGGGCGTCGCGCTTTTCGATCGCGGACAGCAGGGCCCCGCCAAAGCCCTGCACCTGCGAGGCGTATTGCCTGGCTTTCTCGATCAGATAGGTGAAACGATAGGGTGGAACATTGCCGCTGGTCGCGCTCTGGACATCGTCCAGCGAAAGCCCCGCCGCGGTTGCTTCGACCAGCATCATCGGGTCGATCGGCGGCGCGAACAGCGACAGCTGACGCAGCGCACCGGTGATGTCCATGCCGTGGCGGATCTTGTAGAGGCGATCCTCGACCAGATCCCAATAGCCGAGCAGATTGGTGTTCGGCGGCACGCAGAAGGCCGGGCCGATATGCCGGACCACCGAAGAGGCGAATTTCGGCGCGCGCCGGCCGGAGCTCTGCGACGGCTGCTTTCGCCCCAGACCCTTCTTTGCCTTTCGGCGCGGTGCGTTGCGGGCAGCGCCGTGATGGGCCTTCCAGTGAAAGGGATGAGCCGCGCCCCGCTCGGCCCTGGCCTTCGCTGCATGACGATTCTCAGTGTCGGGTGCGGACGCACGGGCCGCGGACGCCGCCTGCTGCTTCGCAGGCGCATGCGGCCTGGCCGGCGCATGCGCCGACGCCGTGGCCGCCCGGCGAACATGACCCGTCATCGCCTCCTTGCGGTAGTAGTTCGCGACCTTGGAATCTATCACATATTGATGTTGCGGCCTGGAACCGGACTGCGCGCGCGCAGCACCAGTCCCGGCATGGGTGTAGGTCTCCATCTCCACCAGGAAATCCGAGCCTTTTCCGAGCGTTCGCGCGATCGCTTCGTAGGTTCGCTGGTCCTCGTTTGCCTCGCCGCAATCCCCGACCACGACGGGGCGGGGTCCCAGAATTTCCAGCGCCCGAACGTAAAGCAGCGTCGCCTCGTTCACGGTCTCCATCTGGAATTCGGTAAACAGAGTGTCGCCCCATTCAATCAACACATCGATATAGTTCATCACGATGCATTTTTGATAGGCGCTCAACCGCAAGCGCGCGATCGCATGCGGATTGAACGGGTCCTGTTCATAGGCTTCGATCGCCGCGGCGTCGGTCAGGACTTTGCGAAGACTGGGCACATCCAGTCCGCGAAACTCGATGAAGCGCCAGACCCGATCCTTTGCGGCCTCGGCGCGGGACCGCGCCAGGAAATCGCGAAGCTCCTGCTCGGTCTTCTTCCGATCTTTCCCCTTGCGGTGCTCGTCCTGGATTTCCAACTCCTCGCGCTGGTGTTGTTGCTGCACATCGAGCAAATCATCGTCATCGGCGGTCGGATCGAATATGTAACCGTACCATTGCAGCGCGGCCGAAAAATTCTGCTGGCTGTTGAGCTGATCGGCGATCAAGAACGGTGTGTGGAAGAATATCTCGCGAAAATACGTTCCCATGGCTCCCGTGAAATCCATTTTTTCCCTGACCACCTCGTCCTGGATATGGCTGCGAATGCGCAATCGCGGGGCATCCTCGCCAAACGAGAACTGGCTGTTCAGGCTCAACAGGCCATCGACACCGCCGGCGAACAGCGAACGGCAGAGCTGCTCGCCCAAGGTCGTCGTCAACCGCTTCATGACGAAGTCGCCGGGCCGCAGATTGGCCTGCAGCAAAAGCAGGTCGCCGCCGGCGTCAATGATGGCGTCGGTGATCTCATCCGTCGACGAACTGTTGATCAGCGCAATGTCCGGGTCTTCGTCGATCGATGCGATATGCTGCCGGTAGAGCCCCTGCTCGAGCGGATAAGTCCACCCGCCACTGGGCGATTGGGTTGCAAACAAATCAAACGATTCGTAGGTTTCGCCGAGCTTGTGAATGTAGGCCTGCTTCGCCGCGATGGAGCACCAGGGGTAACGATCCAGCTTTCGAAAGGAGTGCTGGACTCCCGTATATATATCGGTGGTCCCGCGCTTCTGGTCCCATTTCGAACAGATGACGGTTTGTTGGACTTCCGCGACGCTGCCGCCCTTGTTCGCCGTGACAGCTTGATTGTAAAAATCGACCGTGTCCGCGCGCATCTGGAAATTGCGGCCGGTCAGCAAAAGATCCTGGTTGTCCGCGGACAGAGTTGGATAGATATCGTCCCATTGAAATCCGGAAAGCGTGTAGCCGTCGACGGCCGCGGTGTGGACGCGATTGTCATATTTTGGAATCAGCACGGCTTGATAGCTGGCCAGCGTGAAATTCGACGCGGAAAATCCGCTATCGAATTTTGCCATGTTGGTCTTGTAGTCGCTGATGAAACTGTTCTGCCAAGGCGTCAGGCTGCTGCTGGGTGTCGTCAAGGCGACAATCGTGGTTGTGGTCGATTGATCGTCGCCGCTATAGCCGTCGAATACGTCGAAATAATTCTCCGGCAAGTCGAAAGACTGTTGGCTATTGTAGACGTAGGGCTGGCCGAGCCCCTTGTCCATCTGGTCGAGCAGCGGATCCAGAACAATACCGTCACCATTCCCAAACACCGTTTTGTCGGTCATGGCAATCCGCTGCGGAGGCGTCCAGGTCTGGTCGAGGCGCAGCGATGAATAGTTGACCCGCCAGGTATGTTTGTAGCCGCCGAAAATCGAATTCGCGTTGTTGACGATGTTGATCGGCGCCGTCGAGATCTGCGTCCAGAATACGAACAACCGGCCGAGGTAGACGATGGGCGCCACGTTCCGGCAATGGATCTGCAGGCTGACCGGCTCCCACGGCGTATAGGTCACCGCGCGATCCGACTGCGTTTCTCCGTGGGACGCATTTTCGATGGTACGATAAAAAAATGTCGGGGGATCGGCTGGCGTGACGCCGAACAGATGCAGCACGTCACTCGCCGAGTCCTTGTCGATATCGTGAAAACTGCCGGCGATCTGCAGCTTTGATAGTTGGTCGAAGCCGGCCATATAGCTCGAGTAGGCGTCGAGGACGTTCTGTTCGTCGATCGGCTGTTGCAGCAGGGCCGATTGAAGGTCCTCGAATAGCGGCGTCTGGTCGTCGCGCAATTCCGGCAGAATGTAGTTTTCCGGATAGAGGAAGACCTCGCGGTTCGCCTGCCAGACCCGAAAGTTCTGCCGCCATTCCCATTCCTGCGCGGGCTCGGAGCCGAGCCTCACCTCGATATGGTCGGGATCCGAGGGGTCGCGGGCGTCCTGCTCGAGCTTCATGATGCAGCGGTAGACATAGAGCTGCGCGCTCGAAATTGCCGCAACCACCCACGACGTCTGCATGATGCCTTCGAGCTGCACGTCGAGCAGGAAATAATTGTAGAGGTCGTCGAGCGTCGAAAATTGAGGGTCGTGGCACCGCAGAAGATAATCCGTCAGCCCATCGCGTTTGCGCGAGCGAAGTCGGTCATCGAAGGGCTGGGAGCGACCGGAAAATTGCGGCGTCGAACGCGACTGGGCGCGAAAGGCGCCCAGCACGGCGTTAACGGCCATCGCCTGATCGGCATAAAGCGGGGAAATGATCTGCCTCAGCGCTTCCGCGCCGACGCCCAAATTCCTGGTGATGCCCGCGAGCGTCGCCAAGGTCGTCAACGCCTCCGGCGCCGTCGCGGGCAGGGTCACGTTTGGAACCAGAGAAGCGATCTGGTGTTTGTCGATGGTGAGCAGAAGCGCGAGTTCGTCATAAGTCCCGGGATCGATGTGCTTGGCGGCGGAATATGCCGTCAACACGTCACGTAGCGGCGTCATGTCGGTTTGGCCGGAGCCCAGCAGACCGGCCGCAAAAGTCTGGTAGACCGAAAGTTTGCGGACGTCGGTGATCGTCAGATTGTTGAAATCCGCGATGGCAAAGATCGCCGCATGCTGCTGGATGAAGCTCAGATCGTCGGCGCTGTAGCCGCCGCCGCCAAACAACACCTTGAGCGGCAGCAGTTTCGCGACCAGTCCGACCAGCGCTGCCGGCGGCGACGGCGGCACCGTGACGGGAGCCTGCAGGGCTGCAAAAATATCGGTGGATCCGAGATCGACGCCGGTCGCGGTCAGCAACGCCGAGAGCAGGCCGGCATCCACGGACAGCAGCCCGGCGAGCGCGGATGGAATGACATTGACGGGATGATAGTTCATGGCCAGGGCGGCGGCGGGAACCGCATCGGCAGCGTATTTTGCCAGCGCCGCATTGGCGGCCGCCGGGTCCAGGGCGATTCCGTCGGGAATGACGATGGCGGTGGTCGGGCCAAATGAAGCGCTCAAGGAAAGCGCCTGCGCCCCGGATTGGGCAGTCGACGTGAACAGGCCGGGGTTTGCCGCGACGATTTGCTGGGATTGATCGCCGGTTATTCCGGGCAGGAAGGAAAATACCGTGTCGGCGAATGCGAGCGTCGTTGCCTGGGAAAATGTCGGCGCCAGCCGGTAGGTTGGCGTCGGAGCCCCAATGACGGCCTGGAAAAGCGACGGATTGGCAGCGACCATCTGTTGCGACTCGGCCTCGGTGATGCCCGGAATCGACATGAAAACCCGGTCCGCGAATTCGAGCGAATGGGCGCCGGCCACGCCGGCCAGCAGCGCCTGCGCGATTTTTGTCGGATCGGGATAGTGCGAGGGCAGCTGCACCTGGCCGTGAGTGATTTGTCCGAGATCGTCGAGGCTGTACCCGCTGGCCTGATACCAGTCATAGAACCCAAGCAGCGACGTGACATCGTCCAGATTGCCGATGAAGCCGGTGGACAGGCCGGCAAGCGAGATCAACTGGAAAAGACCCGGAATGCCGAGATTGAGCAACCGCGCCAACAAGGCGTGCCTGAACAGCAAGGTGATATTTTCGAGGCTCAGGGCAAATCCACGCTCGATCTCGGAAGCATTGGATATGTCGGCGCCAAGCGGCTTGGCGAGCGACGTGATGAGAACGACGAGGTCGGCGTCGCTGACCTGCAATCCGGCCAGAAGCCGCGCGGTGAAGCTCTGGCGGGTGTCCTTCTTGCCGGCGGTGCCGGAGGTTGCCGCGACCGTGACCGCCTTGCCGAACGTTGCAAAGGCCGCATGGACGATCTTGACTTCCGGTCTCGGCAACGGACCGTCAGTCTGCGCAAGGGGCGCAAAATTGAACAGGCGATCGAACAGGCTTCCTGCCTTCGGCGTTGCCGGAATCGGACTCCACAGCGCGCAGAGCTGGTCGACCGGATCGCTCCAGCGATGTCGCAGGTCGAGGATCTGGACAATGCGGTAAAGTGCGTCGTCCGCACCGCCGAGCGGCCATCCGCAAGCTTCGAGCTGGGCCAGAATCAGATCGAGTTCGCCGATCGTCCATGGCAGCACGCGCAACAGCCGGGTGAAACGATAGAGTCGGTGCAGCGCGTCGGCGTTCAGGCCGCTGATTTTTTCGACATCGTTCTGGACGCTGTCCGGCGACGATTTTTCGGACCGGATTGTCACCTTGTAGGCGCCATTCTTCGTGACGAAATGGCTTGTCGCAGCCTGTTCCAGATCGGCGCGCGAATATCCGGTTTTTGAGACCAAATCCTCGACAATCAGCGCTTTTACGTGACCGACGTTTCCCGAAAAGGCGAAGGCCAGCCCGTAGACCTTTTTCAGAAATTCCTCGTCGGGCGCGACGCTGTTGATCTGCCGATAGATTGTTTCGGATATCCTGAGCGCCGCCATGGCGATGGTAGCCGGGTCGGCGCCGAGCGCGCGCGCAATCTTTCCGCGGCCGGTCGAAAAATGCTCAAGGTAGATGTCGAGCGCCTCCAGCGGCAGCGTGAACGGTTGCGCGAAGGACGCCTGCGACTTCGCGAGCGCCTCCTCGTAAACCGCGCGCTCGATCGCCGCCCGGTCGTTCAATTTTCCCTTGTAACCGAGATGCCGGACGGCAATGTAATTTTCGAGCGTCGGGTTGATGATGTCGAGATAGGAAACCAGGGTGTTGGTATTGTCGCACGTCAGGGGCAATTTCCACAGATCGGGCCGCCGGACTTTCAAATTCAGCGCATCGTCAGCCTTCTTGCCGCGGAACACCGGCCCGGTGAGATGTTGTTCGATAAAACTCATGAGATCGACAAAATAGGCGGGCGCGCCCAGAATGGATTGGCATTCCGAGCAATTGCAATAATCCTGGCTGCCGAACAGATCGGCAAAACCAGGAATCGATTTCAAATGATCCTTGACGCCTGACCGCACGTTGCCGACCGGCATGCGATGGAAGGGTCCGTCGTAAGCATCGATCGCCGAAACGACGGCATGGGCGGAGCGGGAATGGGCGGCGGTGGCCTTCTCGTGATAGGTCCGGCTGCTGCCCTCGTCCAGTCCGGTTTTGCTACGGAAATCCTCGGCACTGTCCATCGCGACGTCGCAGCCGGACGCATATCCGGCCGCCATGATGGCGCTGGTATGGTCGACATGTCTGGTGATCGCATGCACGCGCTGCGCCGCCTTCAGATGCGCGATCGCCATATGCGCCTCGCTGGCGGAAAGACCGTCGGTGTTCAGCGCTGCGCGATCCGCGCTGCCCTCCGTCAGGTCAAGCCCCAAGACCTCCTGATCGGGATTTTGCGCGCGCAGCTTTTTCAAGACATCGAGCCGTCTGCCGACTTCGGAGACCTTTTCGCTGGCGCTCTCCTTGCCATCCAGAACCTCCGCGAGGCCCAGGCCGGGATGACGGTTGGCCAGAGCCTGCAGCTCCTGGTGCGCGGCCTGCAGCTTTTGCAGTTGCCCGCTTGCCGCGTCGCTGGTGTCGAGGTCATCGAAGGCTGCGCCGACAATCTTGGGGTTTTTCGTGGCAAGCGGCTTCAGGTCCGCCAGTGCCTGCTGCAGCATCTTGATATCCGAAGGGGCGTTGGCCGCCTGCAAGGCGTCGGAAGGATAGAGATTGGCGGCCGCGGAACGCAATACGGACGCATAGTCGCTGTCGCTGAGACCGTCGGGCGCCTTTGCCTTTGTATGCGTGATGGCGTCCAGCCACTGCGCCGCGGTCACCTGCGCTAGGTCCGGCAATACGCTGACGACCCGTTTGATCGCTATCGCAAGATCGGCGTCGCCGCCGGCCAGATGACAAAGGCTGACCAGAAGCCCGATCTGGTCCGCCTCCGCGGCGCTCAACGTCTTGTCGGCGACCAGCGCGGCCAGCATGTCGTCATCGACGAGTGCGGGAGATCCCGCCAGGGTTGCCAGCCGCGCGGCCTTGGTATCCGAGAGTTTCGCGCCGTCGGTGAGCTTGTAAAGGGACGCCTCGTCCAGCTCCGGCTGAAACAAGGGCTGGCTCCGGATTGGCAGGTCGAGATCAGCGGGATCGGTGAGCCGGCCCGAGAGCTCCAACGCCTTGAACTTGGCTGCGGCTTCGCGCATGATCGTCGAATTGCACTTCAGCGCGACCAGGCCGTTCTCGATGATCTGGCGCAAACCCTGGCCCGCCTGCGGCCCCGGCGCATAATCGAGTTTCTGCAACGCGTCGAGGAACGGCTTGGAGCCGCCCTTGGCCCGGCGCAGAACCTCGGTCTTGCGCTCTGCCGCCATCTTGTCGGCGACATATTTGCCGAGCGTCGGATCCGCCTTCTGAAGTTGCGCAACTGTTGAACCGGCGAGCCGGTCCAACGCAAGAAGCTGCGCCTTCGGCATCGTTCCGCCGCTCGCCGGGTTGGAAGTTTCGGATCGGGAATTGGACGATGGCTGGTTTCCGGAATTGGAATGCGCGCCCGCGCTCGCATCATCGTGCGCGGGCTTGGCAGCTGAATTTGTGCCCGCCGCGACTACCTTGAAGGACGACGGATACTTGGCTGCCTCACTTTCGGCGGGCACCTGTCCATTTGGCCATTTTGCCACTGCAACATATTCAACCACATCCCCGACGCGAAAATCCGGGAGAGCGGCCTTGAAGAATTGGATATTCTTCCGATTGTCGGAGCCGGCATGCGATGCGGAGAGCGCCGGACATCCGGCACCGTTAATGCGGTAGCGCACTTCCACCCCGTATCGCGAACCGATCGGGCTCAAGGCTATCGTCATTCGAACGCCGGTAAGCCTTCCGGAAGACGATGCACGGACATCGCCTTCGTATGCTGGCGCATCGGGTGTCCCGTACCAAAGGGCGATACCATGTTCGTCGTAGCGCATGGCCGTCCTTCCACTGGCAAATAGCCTACGGACGAGTTGTGATGCGAAAGCTATCCGGCAGCGGGACTTTCCCGCCAAACCGATCCAGCGATGGCGCCCGGTCCCAGGCCGGACGCTGTCCCGACTTCGTTCATCTAGCAATCCAGGAATAGCAGGAGAACAACTGCGGTTGGGTCCTTCAGTCGCAAGGCGAGGCGCTGAACGGCCCGGAAGCGATATTGCTCGTTTTGATCCTTCTGGTTGAACGTCACCGAAACGTCGAGCCCATCGTCCATCTGGCCCCGCACCAGATCCATCGTGTTTCCCGTCAGCCCCACCACGACTCCCGTGTAAAGGACTGTGGCCCCTGCGGCTGGCCCTGCTGGACCTCCTTCCGGAAAAAGAGCAGGCGCGAAAGGCAACGGCAGTTGGGCGCTGCCTTGTGTTGTTACGTAGTTGGTCCCGCCGGATACTGGAGTTACGCTCGGCAAACCTGTTTGTGGCTGCAATGTTATCTTGGTGCTTCCAACAGTGATGGTCGACGGTGTGGCGCCCTGAGGTAAAATAGCCGTTGGAGCGGTACCGGGGGAACCCAGTGTAAGTGGGACGAACGGAGGCAAAACACCCGTCCCAAAAATTCCGGACTTCATCAGGGAGCTGGCCGGCATCACCGGTTCGATCAGCGTGGTCGGCAACGCCTGGAAAAGATCCGCATAGGGAACGGTATTGAAGGTTGCCGAGTAGCCTTCGTAATGCCCCAGCGACTGCAGTATCGAAACGGCTTGAGCCAGCGCGTTAAGGCTGTTTTCCCGGTACATCGGCACCGTACCTACAGGACCGATCGCCGCCGGATGGACCAGGACCACCTGGTTGCTGGGCAAGTTTATCGTGTTCTTCGGGGTTTGTTGCCCATCGGAGGTGATATTGAGCAGGCCGGCGTCGAGACTGCCGGGAAGCGTTGGATCCAGATATGTAACCAGACCGCTGGCAAACAGCGGGTGATGCTGCAGCGCATTCAGGCCACTGAAGATCACGGCGTCTTCAGCCTGGGCAAGAATGGTGGCGCTGTATTGAGCCAGCGACACGCATGTACTGGCGCGGTGTGGACGGCTCATGGCGCCATGCCGGCTTGCGGCCTTGTCATGTCCGTTGCTGGCTGCGTCATGTCCGTTCCCGGCTGATGGCTGAGCGGTTGCTGAAGCGACCGGATTGGTCAGTTCCGCGTCGTAGCTTCCTTCCGCCTCCATTTGCGCGGGCGACAATTTGAACTGAATCCAATATTCCTGAATCCGCGTTGTCTGCGTCTCGTCGACGCTGAGTGCCTGGTCGGTCGGGCTTGTCGGAAGAACGACAGCGTCCGAATCGACATTGACTTTCTTTTTGTGGACATAGACTTGCGGCAAAAATTTCGACGCCATCCGCGAACGCATGATTTCATCATGGACGGCCTGATCGACGGATTCCCAGACCTCGTCGCTCCACGGAAGCTGGTCTTTTCCGCGTTTTGGTTTGCCACCTTTTGCGGAACTCGTCCCAACGGTTGCTGATGTATCGTCCATAGCCCTTCTCCCCTGTTCGTTGCGAGGGTTGCGTAAGGTAGCGGGTCAGCGTCGTTTTACGTTTCGATAGACAATCGAGTCGGGTCCGAGTTCGCGTCGCTCCGTTCCGGAGTTCAATCGCCGAAAACTTCCTACATTGGCGTAGGCGTTGATGTCTTGACCTGGGTTGGGCTTGGGTGGCGTTCTGCCCTGCGGAGACTTCCCAAACATCGCAGTTTTCATCTGCAAAAATGTTCTTGCCCCGTGAACCGGCATCATGGCGCGTTTCTATGAGCACGTGCTCGGGCGCTGTAAATTCTCGCGTTCGCGCCGAAACGCCGCCGAAATCGAGAGCTGACCCTCCGGGCAAAACCGACACGCCATGCTCCTAATTCGAGCCAAAAGCCTATCTTGAAGGTTCTGCTTTCCGCGAAATTAAAACGCAGTTTTTCGCGAAATCGAAAGCGTAAGCGTAAGGTAAGCGTAAGAAAATTCGAAACGTCTAAAAAAATTTGCAATTTAGAGTAGCCCCGCGACCGATACTTGTAAAGCGCAAAAACACGAGGCGGCGTTTCGGACGGCCTAACATCGACTCGACCTCGCCGAGATTCACGTCCAAAGAACGGAATCGCGGTTGGTCGTCTGCCGGCATTCGCAACAAAATCGACACATTTCAGACATGCCACCGTGACTGCGTGAATCTCTGTTCGTCGGCCAGACGAAAATAACCAACCGTGGGTTGAAACGGCGTGCCACTGCCAACGGAATCGCCCTGCCACGAATATCGCGCCACACCCTTGCCGGCATAGGACCGCGTCACGTCGGAGAACTCGCCCTCAAAAGTCGCAGCGAGCGAAAAGCCGTTCAGCCATTGATTTCGGCCGCGGCGGTGGTCAGCGCGGCGTCATGGGCCTGGGCCGCGCCGTTGACGACAAAGGAGGGGCGGCCAATCGAACTTTCCCGAGGGCTCAAGCCGTCGGATCGAATGTCGATGCCCTTTGTAGAATCGCCACAAGCGCATCTGAACCGGGCGCACGCATCCACACTTAACCAAATGGACGGCTGAACCTTGCAGCACGGTGGCGGCCGCATTTGCGGTAATATTGGCTCCCGCCGAGGCAGCAAAGATGTCCGCCGCAAGATTGCAGGCTTTGATGCGCGCGGGCATGCACCGTCTTCCGCCCTGTGACGCGCATCACGGAAACGGTGCCTTGCCCGACGTAGCTTCACGGGCAGGTTCACCACCGACCCGCTCAGGAGGCTCTCGTGAAAAAACTTTACGTTCTCGCCGCGCTGCTGATGGCCACCACGGCAGCGCATGCCGGCAATTCGATTTCCTTCGAGATCGAGGGACACCGGATCCACATCGAGGCGCCGAAGCATTGCGACCAGCTGTCATGCATCAAGATCTCGGCCCCGGGTCTTTCCGGCTCCGGTTTCGGCATCAAGGGCCTGAAATCGCTCAACGACAATGACGATGTCGCTGACAACAGCGCGCCCGTGCGGGATTCCATTCCGGCGCCGGCCAGCCCGGCCGCAGCCGCGTCGCAGCCTGCCATTGCCGCGGTCGGCAGCGCTCCGGCGACCGCCGGCGTCGCAACCGCGACGCCAGCGCCGATCGCCCATGCCGATGTTGTGCCGGTAGCGCCGGTCACGGAAGTTCCCTCGCCGAAAACGGCCGTGGTGGCCGCAGCGCCGGCTCAGGCGCCGACGACGCCGCTCGGGATATGGGCCACCGAAGAAAACAAGGGCGCCGTTCGCGTCGAACAGTGCGGGCCGAACCTCTGCGGATATGCCGTCAAGACCGGCGAGAAAATTTTGATCAACATGAGGCCGTCGGATGCCAAGTGGTTCGGCCAGATTCACGATCCGGACAGCGGCAGAAATTACGATTCGACGATCGCGATGAAGGGTCCGAATGCGATGCGGGTCCAGGGCTGCGCCTTTGGCGGGCTGTTCTGCGGCGGTCAGACCTGGAGCCGCGTCAGCTAGCAACACGGCCTCACCCGGTGAACCGGCCCTCGCGGGTTTCCCGCGGGGGTCTCAACCCGTCCACATTCATCTGGCATTCAGCCGGCAAGGCTCTCAATCGCGAAACTGCCGCCGCCAGCTCTATTGCTGCCCTCATTCCTGCCGGGACCCCATCGTGACAAGGCATCGGTTTTCGTTCGCGGTCTGGCTCATGGGCTGCTTCATGCTGGCCGGCACCGCGAATGTCCTGGCCAAGTCGTCACCGTTGGAAGTCGGGCAGACGCCGTCGAGGTTGGCGGCGATGTCCGGCCTGATGCAGATGGCGCAGGCCCAGCCCGCGCCGCCGCCCGCGCCGGCGGCCACACCCTCACCGGCGCAGCCTGTCGCCGACGAACCCATCGGCAATGTGGCGACGCTGACCGGCAGCGCCACCGTCACCCGCAACAACGCGGCCACGCCGCTCAAGCTGCAAGACGACATCTTCCAGAACGACGTGCTGCAGACCTCGGCGAATTCCTCGCTCGGCGTCACCTTCAACGACGCCACCACCTTCAGTCTTACCGCCAACGCCCGGATCACCGTCGACTATTATGTCTATGAGGACGGCGGCAACCAGAACGGCGCGCTGTTCGATGTCGCCAAGGGCACGGTGGCCTTCGTGGCCGCCGCGGTCGCCAAGACCGGCGACATGAAAATATCGACGCCGACCGCGACGCTGGGCATTCGCGGCACCACCGGCCTCGTCGAGGTGCCGGAAGGCGCCTCCGCCGCCGGCGCCAACGTGGCGATCAAGCTCTATCCCGACCCCGACGGCAGGGTCGGGCGAATCGAGATCCAGGGCCGCGACGGCAGCCGGCTCGGCGCGCTGACCCAGGGCGCCAGCGGCTTTGCCATCCGGCCCGGCGCCGGCGGGCGCTTTGGCGCGGTACCGCTGATGATTACGCCGCAGCAGGCGCTGCGCGACCAGGGCATCGTGCGCCAGGTCCATGCCGCGCAGAGCATCGGCCGCCAGATCGTCAGCCAGCAGCGCGCCTTGCGCCAGGCCAATCCGACCCGCAACAATCCCGCCACCAATCCGGCGCGGCAGCCCGGCCTGCAGCGGCAGAACGAGCGGCAGAATGGTTTGCCGCAGCGGCAGGGCCCGCAGCCGGCACTGCCGAACCGGCCGGCACAACCGCCGGGCTTGCAGCGGCAAACCAATGCGCCGGGCGTGCAGCGGCCCGGACCGCCGAACAGGCCGGCCCCGCAACGTCGGCCGGCGGCGCCGAAACAGAAGCCGCCGCCCAAGCAAAAACGCTAGGCTCGGACGCCTGAAACGGTGCTCGTCCCCTCCTTTCTCGGGGGCGGGACGAACCCAGTTCGCTGTTGGAAAAAAAGCCTGGCGCGATCAGGCGGCGCGCCGCAGCCAGTCGCGCATCCGCTGCATCAGATTTCTGCGGCCGACAGCAATTGTCATCGCCTGCTGATCGTGGGGTTGAGGCGCCGCTTCCGGCGCAGCGGCGTCGGCCGACGCCGCTAACGCCGCTGTCCCGAAATCCAGCGCACCGAGCCACGTTTCAGCGTCATCGACCTCGCTTGCGATCGTGGGGCGCTGATCCGGCGCGATCTCGGCCGATGACAATCCGGATGGCGGCGCCTCCGGTTCCGGCAATGGCGGCGAAGCCTGCGGCGTGGCGAGCCTCCGACTGCGGCGCTTGTCGACGGCGGACGGCCGGGCCTTGGGCCGCTGCTCCTGCTCGGCGAGCGCCGCTGCCTCCAGCGCCATCGGGCCGACATTGGCAAGGAACGCCTGCTCATGGCTGCGCGACAGGCGCTCGACGGCGGCCTCCAGCGGCAGCCAGTCGACGGCTCTTATATCGTCCATCAGCGCGTATGACGGCCCGCCGCTGGTCTGCATGCGCCAATAATGCACGACCTTGGAGCGGCCGCCGAACTCATAGACCAGCGTCCCCAGAAACTCGTGCACCGACACGTCATGCCCGGTCTCCTCCCGCACCTCGCGCTCGGCGGCCTGGCGCGGCGTTTCGCCGTCATCGAGCTTGCCCTTGGGAAGCACCCATTCGTTGCGCTTGCGCAGCCGCACCACCGCGATCAGCGGCGTCGCTTCCCGCCGCAGCACGATACCCCCCGCCGCCAGCACCGGCACCCGCGCCATCCCACGCCTCGGCTTTGCAATTTCGAATCAGCTTTCGACCGCCGTTATATAATGCCGCGCGACCGCAAATCGAGATTGGCATCGGGAGTTTTCACGCAACCGGACAGGCCGGAGCGGCCGCTGCGGATTTTTTCCGCATCAAGGGCTGGCCGGCAAGGATCCGCGCCAATTCCACCACATTGTCGCAGAACTCGAAATCATCGGGCGCCAGCACGATGATGGTCGAGCCGTGTTCGAACCAGCCGAGTTCGTCCCCCTTGCGGACCCGGACGCCGCAAGCGAACACCGCCGGCCCCGGTGTCGCCGCATTGAGCATGAGATCGAGAAAATGCAGCCGGATGCTGGCCACCAGGATGGCGGCGACCGGCACCAGGGTCAGGACCTCGCCGCGCGCCAGCCGCGTTCGAATCACCGCGCGCTCGTTCTTGCAGAACAGCTTCTCGATTCGCTTCAGCGCGATCGGGTTGACGTTCCAGGTATCGCCGCTGATGAAACTGACCTGCTCGATCAGGCCGTCGCACGGCGCATGAAAGCGGTGATACATGCTCGAGGTCAGCCGCAGCGTGATGAAGCGTCCGTTGCGGTGGTCGTCGACCAGAGCGGGATCGCCGAGCAGATCGAGCAGCGAATAGGGTGCGCCCTTGACCTGAAACAGCTCGGTGTCGGCGATGGCACCGAATGCGCCGATGATGGCGTCGCAGGGACTGACCACGACCGCCGGATCGGGGTCGGGCGGACGCAGGCCGGGCTTGAGTTCGCGGGTGAAGCAGTCATGCAGGCTGGCAAAGCTCGACTTGCGCGCCTCGGACAGGTCGAGATCGGAAAACAGCCGCCAGCAGGCGATCGAGAGGTCGCGGATCAGCGGCTGCTCGATCTTGCTGAACCAGCCCATGAACCGGGTCAGCGCGGCCCGCGGAATCCGGTTGGTCAGGAGAAAATTCAGGTCTTCCTGTTGCGACAGGACGGCGATGAGGCCTCGCATTGTCATGATTCTGTCAGCAGGACTGTTTTACTTGACGGCATGGATTCGCCTTTTCTGATTCTCTCCGGCGCCGCGATTATCTGCACGGCCGCCGTCGCTCCCAAATTGCGGGCCAGGTGGGCGCTGTCGCGCGCCAAGCACCGCTCGTTGACCGGACATTCCAAGATGTCGCGCCGGGTCGCGCGGCTGATCCCGTTTTACGAATTCGACATCAGGCGTTTCTTTTGTTCCGACGGCGCCCCGCCGGAAGTCGCTGGCCGCCGCCAGGAGGGTTTCTTCCGGCTCGCCGCACTCTACCGGGAGCGCTTCGCCCGAAGCCGGCAGATGACGTCGGAGGCGGCCAGCCGCATCTCCGACCTGCAATTCACCCAGGCCTACCGGGTGCCGTTCCCTTACAGCCGCCTGGTGCGCGACAATCTCGGCGCCGGCAGCTTCATGCAGTCCGCGGCGGGCGTCACGCTGACCGATCTCGACGGCAACGTGTTCTACGACCTGACCGGCTCCTACGGCGTCAACATCTTCGGCAACGACTTCTACAAGGAGTGCATCGAGATCGGCGAGAAGCGCGCGCATGCGCTCGGGCCGGTGCTCGGCGCCTATCATCCGGCCGTCGCCGACAATGTCCGGCGGCTGTGTGAAATATCCGGCCTCGACGAGGTCTCGTTCCACATGTCGGGCACCGAGGCGGTGATGCAGGCGGTGCGGCTTGCGCGCTACCACACCGGCCGCTCGCATCTGGTCCGCTTCGCAGGCGCCTATCACGGCTGGTGGGGCGACGTGCAGCCCGGCGTCGGCAACCCGGTGTCGCCGCACGAAACCTACACGCTGGCCGAGATGTCGCAGCGCACGCTCGATGTGCTCAGGACCCGTCGCGACATCGCCTGCGTGCTGGTCAATCCGTTGCAGGCGCTGCATCCCAACGCCGGCGCGCCCGGCAATTCCTCGCTGGTCGACAGTTCGCGCGCCGGAAAATTCGATCGCGCCGCCTATGGCGCGTGGCTGAAGGCGCTGCGCGAGGTCTGCAGCGAGCGCGGCATCGTGCTGATCCTCGACGAGGTGTTCGTCGGCTTCCGGCTCGCCGCCGGCGGCGCCCAGCAATATTTCGGCGTGCGCGCCGACATGGTCACCTACGGCAAGAGCCTGGCCGGAGGCCTGCCGATCGGCGTGGTCTGCGGGCGCAGGCCGTTGATGCGCCGCTATCGCGACGACCGGCCCGCCGACATATGCTTTGCCCGCGGCACCTTCAATTCGCACCCTTACGTCATGACGGCGATGGATGAATTCCTCAGCCGGCTCGCCAGTCCCAACTTCCGGTCCATCTATGATGGCCTCGACGAAGTGTGGAACGGCCGGGCGCGGCACTTCAACGACACCATGAGCGCGAACGACCTGCCGGTCCGGGTCTCCAACCTGTCCTCGATCTGGATGGTGCAATACACCACACCGTCGCGCTACAACTGGATGCTGCAGTACTATCTGCGCGCCGAGGGGATCGCGTTGAGCTGGGTCGGCACCGGGCGGCTGATCTTCAGCCTGAACTACGGCGACGCCGATTTCGCCGAGGTGACCGCGCGCTTCGTCGCCGCTGCGGCGAAGATGAAGCAGGACGGCTGGTGGTGGCATTCGGCTTCGCTCACCGACAAGCGCATCCGCCGGCAGATCCTCAAGGAGATGATCGCCGGCGCCTTCTCGCGCTGAGGCCGGCCCTGCATCGCCCTCGCCAAGGCTTCGGCGGACTGCCATCGCTGTCTTTCCAGACGCCAGATCGCAAGAATATCGATGCCCGGGAGATCCGGCGCGAACTTCGCACCGCTGCCCGGGCATCATCAATGCTGGACTGATCCGGATGACGCGTTTCAGGCGTGCTGCTCTTCGAGGCCGTGCTCGATGATGTCGAGGCCGGGGTCGATCAGCTCGCCGCGCAGCAGATACAGCGGCGCCCGGTGATAGAGTTTGAAGTCGTTGAAAGGATCGGTCAGGATCTTGGTCATCCAGACCAGGCCGGTCTCGACGTCGCGGATGAAAAACAGCTGGATGGTGCGGAACATCAGGCCGCCGACGCCCACCGCCAGCCAGATCTTGGCGACCTGCCGCATGAAATCGGCCGGCGAAATCCAAGGATCGAACATGCCGAACAGCGTCGGATCGAAGTAGAGCACCAGCGGCGAGGCCGCCCAGATCGACATCAGCACCACCTTGCGGCGCAGATTGTAGCCGACCTTGATCTCTTCCTTGTGCTCGTGGGTGGTGTCGTTGATGTGGTCGTAGCCGCGCGGCTCGAAGAAGAAATGTCCGGCCTGGCGCGAGGTCATCGAGACCAGCCAGCCGATCAGCGCGGATGCTACCGGATCGAAAAACATCAGGGCATAGCCGACCATGAAGCTGACCGCGCTGACAAAATGCAGGCTCTGGTTGATCCGGCTGTGATGATAGTAGCGATGATCGTCCCAGCGCTGCACCCGCAATTGCTCTCGGAAGTTCTTGATCATTGTCTTCCCCCAAAATAGGTCGATTCGTTTTACTGGGATTCGATGTACGTCATATGACATCATCAACATGTCACATGACGTCAGGCGGCAGCCGCCATCTCGGCTTTTCGGATGCGGACCAGCGAGAAATGGCCGAGCGGGGGTATCAGGCGGCGCTCGACCAATTCCATGCCATGCGCGCCGGCCAGCCATTTGGCATAGCGCGACCAGGCGAACTCGGCGGTTCGGAAACCGAGCGGACGCACCACCGGCTGCAACCGCTGCTCGATGAAACGGCGCATTCCGGCGTCGGCGCTGACCCGCGTCAGGATGATCAGCTCGCCGCCAGGCCGCAGCACGCGGGCGAACTCGTCGAGCGCCACCTCCGGATTCGGCACCGCCGTCACGACATATTGGGCCATCACCACGTCGAACGAATTGTCGGGAAATTCGAGCTTCTCCGCGTCCATCACCGCGAGACCCTCGACATTCTTCAGGCCGAGCTCGGCGACCCGTTGCCTGGCCTTGCGCAGCATCGCTTCCGAAATGTCGGTACCGAAGATGCGGACATGCGGCGGGTATTGCGGCAACGAGATGCCGGTGCCGACGCCGACCTCGAGCACGCGGCCGCCGATGTTGCCGGTGGCCTGAATCGCCGCCTTGCGGCCTTTGCTGAACACGCCGCCAAACACCAGGTCGTAAACCGGCGCCCAGCGGTCATAGGCCTGTTCGACCGTCTCGCGGTCGAAGTCGGGTTGCGCTGCGCCGGCGAGTTTTGCGATGTTGGTCATTTGTCACTCTTGCTCGTTGTTGGCGGCCTGGTTCAGTTGCTGAAACAGACCCGTGGTTGATCCTGATGAGCCTGTCGTGCTCGGTGCCGTCAGCCGCGCACGGCGCTTCTGCCCGCCAGGCGGCGGGCAGGTTGCAGCGAGCGGCTTGGCTGCAACGCCGTCAGATTGCCGATGAACTGTCTTGCGCTGTTTTCCCAGGAGCGCTCGATCGCAAAATTCCGGCAGGACTGGCGCGACATGCCAAGCGCGCGCAGGCAGGCGCTTCGCAGATCATGATCCAGCGCGCCGACCGGGTGGTCGGCGATCACATCGAGCGGTCCGGTCACCGGGAATGCAGCCACCGGCGTTCCGCAGGCGAGCGCCTCGAGCTGGACCACGCCGAAAGTGTCGGTAAGGCTGGGGAAAACGAAGACGTCCGCCGCCGCCAGATGCGAGGTCAGATCGGCGCCGGTCTTTTCGCCGAGGAACTTGACCTTGGGAAACTTGTGCTCGAGCGCCGCCTTTTGCGGGCCATCGCCGATCACGACTTTCGACCCGGGCAGGTCCAGCGCGAGAAAGGCTTCGAGGTTCTTTTCGACCGCGACGCGGCCCATGGTCATGAAAATCGGCCGCGGCAGATCGAGCCTGGCCGGGGAATCGGGATTGAACAGATCGGTGTCGACGCCGCGGGTCCAGAAGCCGAGCTTGCGGAAACCGCGCTCGCCCAATTCCTGCCGCAGCGAGGCGGTCGCGACCATGGTCATGGCGGCCGCCGCGTGAAAATGCCGCAGCACCGCATAGCCCACTGCCGCCGGGATGATCGAGCGTACCGCGATATATTCCGGAAAACGCGTCGTATAGGAAGTCGTAAATGCCAGCCTGCGGCGGCGGCAATAGGCCCGCACCGCCCAGCCGACCGGCCCCTCGGTCGCGATGTGGACCGCGTCCGGGGAGGCCGCTTCGATCCGGCGGGCAATCTCGCGCCGGTTCGGCAACGCCACGCGCAGGCCGGGATAGCTCGGAACCGCCAGCGAGGGAAACCCGTCCGGAGTGAGGAAGCTGACCTCGCCTCCCAGCGCCGCAGCACTGCGGGCCAGCGAGGTCAGGGTGCGAACCACGCCATTGACCTGCGGATGCCAGGCGTCGGTCGCAATCAATATCCGCATCAGGGCAACCCCGGGAATTCCGTTGATTCTCAGTTCGTGACGTTCGGCCATGGATATTTCAAACGTGTGACGTCACGAACGCGTAGCCGTGGTTTTTCGCGTCCGGTCGGAAGTTTTTGCGTCAGACGACACGCCGACGAAACATTTCCCTCCCCTGACGAAGCCATTTTGAGCTTCTGACGCAAATATTCTGAAACCGGAACCGGGTACTGAGGGCGTCAGCGACGCGCCGAACCGGCGCGAAAAACCGCTCAGACAGGGGACGGCCGATGTTCAATACGGATGCGATGAAGCCTAATTCGCGCCGCGCCGCTTTCGGGGCGCTGGCGATCGCCGCGCTCGCAATTTCCGCGCCCGCCGGCGCAGCCCCGCTGCCGCTGTTTCCCTTCATCCTGACGCCGCCGGCAGCATCGCCGCCGCCGGTGCAGGCCACCCCTTCCGAAGACGAAGGCGCCGTGGCAGAGGTGCCGGCGCGGTTCCGCCGCCAGGTCGTGAGCTACCCCAGCCGCGAAACGCCCGGCACCATCATCATCGATACACCCAACACTTATCTCTATTATGTGCTGGGCGGCGGCCAGGCGATCCGCTACGGCATCGGCGTCGGCCGCGACGGCTTCACCTGGTCCGGCGTGCAGTCGATCACCAGGAAGGCCGAGTGGCCGGATTGGACCCCGCCCCCGGAAATGATCGTGCGCCAGCCCTACCTGCCGCGGCACATGGCCGGCGGCCCCGGCAATCCGCTCGGCGCCCGCGCCATGTATCTCGGCGGCACGGTGTATCGCATCCACGGCACCAACGCGCCGCAGACCATCGGCACCCAGGTTTCGTCAGGCTGCATCCGCCTCACCAACGAGGACGTCGCCGATCTCTATTCGCGGGTCAGTGTCGGCACCCGGGTGATCGTGCTGCCGATGGACCGCCGCGCCGACAATGCCGAGGGCAAGCGAAGCTGAAGTGGACAAGCCTGCCCGGCATCGCCCCCGACGTGAAGGACGGTGCGGTCGGAACGAGGCGACGATGTGTTGGCGCGAGATCAACGCGATGTTTGTTTCTGACTGGCAACAAATTCCGTCATTGTTGCCGCAATGCGGCGACCCAGCACGATGTCGCCGTCAATTCCCCGCAGACGTGGCCCGGCGGATGCGGAATTCGCCGCTCTGGCGCCGACAGACTCCGCCCTGTAGACTCGCGGGCTCAATCAGTCCGGGGGGGCGATGCGTCTGCCGATGCGTCTCAAGACGATTCTGTTCGCGATCGCGGTGCTTGCGGTCTCGTTCCTGGCCAGCCTGAAGGCCATGGACTGGTTGTCGCCGCGCGGCGCAGGCGGTGCGCCGGTGCTTGTCGAATTGCCGCCGCTGCCGCCCGCGTCGCGCTCCTCCATCATCCTTGCCACCACTTCGGTTTCGATCGCCGCGATTCGCGACGCCGCCGACCGCGCCGCGCCACGCACCTTCACCGGCAAGGCCGACAATCCGGCATCGCAGATCCTGCAGAACGCCGACATCGGCTGGACCGCATCGCGCGGGCCGATCGCGGCGACCGGCGCCCAGGATGTGCTGTCGCTGACGACCCCGCTGACGGGAACGCTGAACGTGACCGGCTCGCTGTCGTCGAAGGCGACCGGCGCGGTCGGCGACGCGCTCGGCAGCCTGCTCGGCAACGATGTCGGCAAGAAGATCGGCAGCGTGAAGATCAAGGCGCTCAACGCCAACGCGGAAATCAAGGGCAACATCACCATCACCTCGCGGCCTAAGCTTGCCGCGGCCTGGCACCTCGAGGCCAATCTCGCCGGCCAGGTTGCGCTCGGCGACAGCAGCCTTTCGGTGGCCGGCGCGCGCGTCAACGTGCCGGCGCAGGTCAAGCCGCTGATCGACAAGAATGTCGCCGATCAGATCGCGGCGGCGGGCGCACGAATCCGCAGCGATCCCACTTTCGAGCAGAACGCGCGGGTGCAATGGGCCAGGGCCTGCCGCTCGATCCCGCTGCAGGGCACCGGCCCCGCCTCGTCGCTGCCGCCGCTATGGCTGGAATTGCGGCCGATCCGGGCGATCGCGGTGCAGCCCCATGTCGATGCCGCGGCGGTCACGGTAACGGCCGGCATCGAGGCCGAGACCCGCATTACCTCGGCGCAGACCAAACCGGATTGTCCGTTTCCGGAAAAAATCTCCATCGTGCCGCCGACCCCCGGAGCAGTCAGCGTCGGCGTGCCGATCGACGTGCCGTTTGCCGACCTCGGCAGGATCCTGGAAGCGCAGTTCGCCGGACGGAGCTTTCCCGAGGACGGCTCGGGCCCGGTCGAGGTCACCGTGAAGCACGCCAGCGTCGCGGCGTCCGGCGAGCGGCTTCTGATCTCGCTGCTGGTCCATGCCAGGGAAAAAAAGAGCTGGTTCGGATTCGGCGGCGAGGCCACCGTGCATATCTGGGGCCGGCCGGTGCTCGATCAGGTACAGCAGACCGTGCGGCTGACCGATGTCCAGCTCGCCGTCGAATCCGAAGCGGCGTTCGGGGTGCTCGGGGCGGCCGCGCGCGCCGCCGTGCCGCATCTGCAAAGGGTGCTTGCGGAGCGGGCCGCCGTCGATCTCAAGCCGTTCGCCAGCAACGCGCAGAAAAAGCTCGCCGCCGTGATATCGGATTTCCAGAAGAACGAGGACGGCGTGCGGGTGGCGGCGGAAATCACCGGCCTGCGGCTTGCCGACATCGCCTTCGATTCCAGGACGCTGCGGGTGATCGCCGAAGCCGACGGCACCATCAATGTCTATGTGACGACGCTGCCGGAGCTGTGATGCCTTTGCTGCCTCGCCCTTTGCTGGGCGCGCGCGCCATGCGGCCAGGCCGCGTTCCGGACTCGGTAAAGCGTCCCGGACGCGGTGCAGCCTCCTTCACGCGCTGCGCCGCGGAGCCGGGATCATTGGTGGTCAAAAGGGTCCGGGGATCGGGGGTCAGCTGCCCTCGAACTTGAACGAGACGTTGAGCTTGGCGCGGTAGGCTTCGATCCTGCCCTTGGCGTCCAGTTGCATGTCGAGCTTGACCACTTCGGCCACCCGGAGATCCCGGAGCGATTTCCCGGCCCGGTCGACCGCCGCCTTGGCGGCCTTTTCCCAGGATTCCTTGCTGGTGCCGATCAGTTCGATGACCTTGTAAACGCTCTCAGTCATATCGTCCTCCCGTTCCATGTTGGGCGGGCGACGGGGTCCCCGCCGGCAGCAAGCCTAACATCGCAAAACCACCGCCGAAAGACGCAATCCCAAGCCGGCATCGCGCGGGCATTGCGCAAAACTCGGCTTTGCCGGCAGCCATGAAGCCGCGTAGAACGGGGCTTCACGACCAAGCCCAAAAAATCAGGGAGACATCCAATGAAGTCACTTGCAGCCGCGCTGGCCGCCGGATTCGCCGTCGCGGTGTCGGGCGGCGCGGCGAACGCGCAGATTTCCGACGACGTCGTCAAGATCGGCGTCCTCACCGACATGTCCAGCCTCTACTCCGACGCCACCGGCAAGGGTTCACTGGTCGCGGTGCAAATGGCGGTCGCCGACTTCGGCGGCACGGTCAAGGGCAAGCCGGTCGAGGTGCTGTCGGGCGACCACCAGAACAAGCCCGATGTCGGCGTCAGCATCGCCCGCAACTGGATCGACAACGACAAGGTCGACACCGTGTTCGACGTCCCGACCTCCTCGGTGGCGCTGGCGCTGCAGACCCTGATGAAGGAAAAGAACAAGATCTTCATGAATTCGGGCGCCGGCAGTTCCGACCTGACCGGGCCGGCCTGTTCGCCGGTCATGGTGCACTATACCTACGACACCTACGCGCTTTCCAATGTCGCCGGAAAGGCCATGGTGCAGCGCGGCGAGGACACCTGGTTCTTCATCACGGCCGACTACGCGTTCGGCGCCGCACTGGAGCGTGACGCGGCAAATGTGGTGAGGGAAACCGGCGGCAAGGTGATCGGCGACGTGCGCCATCCGCTCAACACCTCCGACTTCTCGTCGTTCCTGCTGCAGGCTCAGGCCTCCAAGGCCAAGGTCGTGGCGCTCGCCAATGCCGGCGGCGACACCACCAACGCGCTGAAGCAGGCTGCCGAGTTCGGCCTGATGAAGGGCGGCCAGAAGCTGATCGCGCTGCTGCTCGAAATCACCGATGTGCATTCGATCGGGCTTCGCGACGGCCAGGGCCTGATCGTGACCGACGCGTTCTACTGGGACCGCGACGACGAAACCCGCGCGTTTTCCAACCGCTTCCTTGCCAAGGTCGGGCACATGCCGACCATGATCCAGGCCGGGCTGTATTCAGCGACCATGCACTATCTCAAGGCCATCGATGCGACCGGCACCGACGACACCGCCAAGGTGATGGCGCAGATGAAGGCAACGCCGATCAATGACTTCTTCACCAGGAACGGCCGTATCCGCGAGGATGGCCGCATGGTCCACGACATGTATCTGTTCGAGGTGAAGAAGCCGGAAGAATCCAAGGGTGAATGGGATCTCTACAAGCTGCTCGCCACCGTCCCCGCCGACCAGGCCTTCCGCCCGCTCGACAAGGGCGGCTGCCCGCTGGTCAAGGCCAACTAAAAAGCTTTATCGGCGACAGTAACGTCGCAAGCGGTCAAGCCTGCTCAGCCCGAATATTTGAACTCCGGCATCGCCTTCAGCTGGTCCCTGGTGGCGTTGAAGACCGCGTGATCGGGATACCAGCGGTTGGCCAGCGACGCACTTGCCGGCGTGTTGCTGGTCGGCTCCCCCGTGGTCGATGGGCTCGGCCGGCTGCCGGTGGCGTTCGGAGCACCGGCCGCGCCGGTATAGGGCACCGGCGCGTTGACGAATTTGAGCTTGTCGAAGGCGACGGCGACCAGATGGGTGCCGACCCCGAGGAAGCCGCCGACGCTGAGCACGACCGCCCGGATATTTCCGTTCCGGTCAGTCAACAGATCGTTGATCGAGCCGAGGTTCTGGTTGTTGTCGTTGTAGACATTGAGGCCGACCAGCTTCGACGCGCGCCAGTCGCCCTGGAACGAGGAATCCGACGCCGTCGCGGCCGCCATGTTGTTGGTGGCGGCCGGCGTTTGCGCCAACGCCGCCGTCGCAAGCAGCGCCGAGCCGGCGATGCCGACCGCGATAAATTTCGGAAACATCTGTTTTCTCCCCAAGGCAAAATATCGGGACAAAACCCGCCGCTGCGCCGGCCGTTCCGCTGCCGAACCGCTTTTCAGCGACTATTCCGTGACCGGCTGATCGGAAATCTGCCAGTCCTTGCCGTCGAAGATCGAGATGTGCAGCGTCTTCATCGGCGAATAGTCGTCGGGCGTGTAGCTGAAATTGATATCGTCGAGGAAAAACGGCGAGTGGAATCCCGCCAAGGTCGAGGCCTGCTTCAGGACATTGGCGCGGGTGAGATCATCGCCGCAGCGGCGCAGGATTTCCGTCATCGAGGCGGCCTGGCCATAGCCGGCATAGGCGATGGTGTTGTCGCGATCGACGTTCGGCAGGTATTTCGCCCGCAACGCCTCGAACGCCATCGCGTCCTTGTCCTTTTCCCAGCGCCCCGGTCCGGCCTCCTTGGAGTAGCGGATCGCGACGATATCCTTGGCATTCCCGAAGCCGGCGGCATTGAGAATCGATCGGCCGGTCGAACCGGCCGAGAGCAGCTGCAGCGGCTTCCAGCCGAGCTCGGCCGCCGCGCGGATCGACTGCGACGACGCTTTGCCGGTGCTGATGTTGTAGAACACGTCCGCGCCCGACTTCGACAGATTGATCAGTTGCGAATCGATGGTCGGGTCGGTCAGGTCGTAAGTCTGCTCCATGATGACCTGGGCCTTGCCGCCGGCGTCGGCCAGCACCTTCTTGAAGGGGCCGAGGAAGTCGCGCCCGAAATCGTCGTTCTGATAGAGAATGCCGATTTTGGCCTCAGGCTTGACGCTCAGGACATGCTTGGCGAGGATTCGGGCTTCGGTCGGATAAAGCGGCAGGCCCGCCATGGTCCATTTATAATTCTTGGGATCGTTCCATTTCGAGGCACCGGTATTGAGCAGCAATTGCGGCACGCCCTTGGAATTGAGATATTTGTGCACCGCCGTCTGCGGCGCGGTGCCGAGCGAGCCGAACAGCGCCAGCACCTCTTCCTGCTCCACCAGCCGTCGCGTCGCTTCGACGCATTTCGGCGCGCTGTAGGCGTCGTCCAGCGTCAGGAACGTGACCTTGCGCCCATTGATGCCGCCCTGCTCGTTGATCATCTGGAAATAGGCCTCGCCGACCCGCCCCAGCACGCCGTAGAGCGAACCCGGGCCGCTGTGCGGCACCGTCTGTCCGAGCTTGATTTCGGTGTCGCTGGCACCGGGATCGTATTGCTTCCCGGCCGCTCTTGCCGAGGCGGTGGAGGCGAAGATCGTCGCAATGGCGGTCGCGCAGAAATCCCGCCTCGATTGATGATTTGTCATTCTTGTTTCTCTCCCTGGATTGCATGATTGTGCTGGGATTCCGCCTTTGGCGGCAAGAGCAAACTGGCGTTGCGTCGCAATATCGATCGCCGCTGCGCCGGCACCGATGGGCGCGTCCGCGCCCTCACTCGCCACAGTGCCTTGGCGGAGGTGCGTGATGGAGCCTGAAGTTGGGCCGCCAGCCACCGATGCAGATGCCGCCTGAGATCGCCAGCAGCGCCGTTTTGATCGCGCAGTCCGTCGGCCTGTATATTCTCATTGCTTGCGCCAACGGGAGGCCCTTGAAACGATGGGTTCGCGGTGAAGATTCTCGCCGGGCCGCCCCGACATTATGGTTAATAATGTCCTAGGGGCCTTTTTATTGCCCCGCTTGCGTGGTGCGCCGTAGGACGGGGGAATTGCGGGAAATATTGCGAAACAAAAATCCTGCAGCGGTTGCCCCGAATCCGGACAAAGGTCCCGCATGGCTACGGCACTACCGAACATTCTGGTCGTCGAGGACGACCGCGAAACGCGCGCATTGATCGCGAAATACCTGCGCAGCAATGGCTGCAACGTGACTACGGCCACAGAGGGCCGTGAAATGGCACGGGCGATGGCCGATCATCGCGTCGACCTCCTGATCCTCGACGTCATGCTGCCTGGCGACGACGGCCTCAGCCTGTGCCGCAAGGTGCGTGCGGAATCGCAAGTGCCGATCATCATGCTGACCGCGCGCGGTGAGGACGTCGACCGCATTCTCGGGCTGGAAATGGGCGCCGACGATTACCTTGCCAAGCCGTTCAATCCCCGCGAATTGCTGGCGCGGATCAACGCGGTGCTGCGCCGCCAGGCCGCCGCCCAGACCATCAGCGCCACCAATGGCGCGACCGCCCTCACCTTTCTCGGCTGGCGGATCGATTTCCGCCTGCGCGAGTTGCGCAATCCGGCAGGCGCGCGGGTGGCGATGACCAGCGCCGAGTTCGACCTGCTGCGGACCTTCTGCGAACGGCCGGGCCGCGTGTTGTCGCGCGACAGCCTGCTCGATCTCACCCAGGGCCGCAACGCCGGCTCTTTCGAGCGCAGCATCGATGTTCTGGTCAGCCGCATCCGGCGCAAGATCGAACCCGATCCGCAGGACGCCACCATGATCAAGACGGTGCGCTCCGGCGGCTACATGTTCACCCCGGCGGTGGAGGCGGCCACGACGACCGCGACCGACCGCTCATGAGATGGCTGGGGTTTCTCAATCTGAGGCGCATCAGCGGACAGATCGCGGCGCTGGTGGTGGCCTCGATCATCGCCATCCACCTGATCCTCACCGTGACCTTTCTGGTTCATCGGCCGGACCAGATCGATCCGTCGATCGACCGCGGCCACAGCCAGCTCGCCGCCTCCGTCCAGCTGCTTGGCGCGACGCCCGCCGCCGGACGGCCGCCGCTGTTCGCCGACATCGCGCGGGCGTTTCCGCAACTCGGCATCGAGAGCCTGCCGCCGGGCACCGCCGCCGCCAAGGATGCGGCGGGACTTGACCTGCGCGGGCTGCATCGCCGCCTCGGGCGCGGCTACCGGGTGTTTGCCCTGGCGCAGCAACCGGACAGCCACAAGGTCGGCATCGTGCTGCCCGACGGTGCGATGATTTCCGCAAACTTGCTGCAGGACCGTAGGCAACGCCCGTTGTGGGCCGGACCGTGGATCGTGACATTGCTGTTTGGCGTAAGCTGCGTCACCGTGCTCGGCCTGTGGGCGGCGCGGGCCCTGGCGGCGCCGCTGTCGTCATTCGCGCGGGCTGCCGAAAGCTTCAGCGTCAACGGCGCCGCGGCGCCGCTGCCCGAACGCGGTCCGGAAGAAATCCGTTCGCTTGCCAAGGCGCTGAACCGGATGCGGGAGCGGATCACCGCCTTGATCGACGACCGCACCCGGATGCTGGCCGCCATCAGCCACGACCTGCGTACCCCGATCACCCGCATGCGACTGCGTTCCGAATTCATCGAGGACGACGTGCATCGCGGCCGGATGCTGCGCGATCTCGACCAGATGCGGTCGATGCTGGAATCGGTGCTGTCGTTTCTGCGCAACGACCGCAAGCTCGAGGCCATGACGCTGGTCGACGTCGCCTCCACGCTGCAGCTGATCACCGACCAATTCGCCGATATGGGACACAAGGTGACCTACGACGGGCCGGAGCACGCCATGGCCACGGTCCGGCCCGACGATCTGCATCGCAGCGTCACCAACCTGGTCGATAACGCGGTCAGGTTCGGAGCCGAGGCTACGGTTCGGCTGATCGCCTCACCGGACAGCGTGACCATCGAGGTCGAGGATGACGGCCCCGGCATTTCCGATGCGCGCAAGGCGGTCATGCTGGAACCCTTTGTGCGTGGCGACGACGCCCGCAACATGGACGAGGCCGCAGGCTTCGGACTCGGCCTTTCGATCGCGCGCAGCATCGTGCTGGCGCATGGCGGCGAACTGACCCTCAACGACCGGCCGCCGCATGGACTGGTCGTCCGCATTCGTCTGCCCGTCCGACAGCAGATCCGGCAATCGGCGGCCTAGATTGATTGTTTCAATTTTGTCTGGCGTTTCAACGAGTCGTCCCTGCGCACGAAGGCAGGGACGCATACGGCAAGGAATCTCGTTTTCGCAGTGTGGCAAAGGCCTTTTTCTTCGCATTATGGTAGAGGCCTTTTTTCACTATTAAGGCCAGGGGTGATGGGTCCCTGCAGTCGCAGGGACGACTCGCTGGGGAATTCGTGCGTGACCACGAAGACATCAACGCGCGGTCGATTCGGCCATATGCGATCGCCGTGCGGATCAGCAGCGCACCACGCCGCAAGGCAACGCGCGTCAACGCTGCGCAGCATCCGGGGCACAAGAAGGTGCGGCTAGCTGGAGCGCGATGCCGTTAAGTTCAAAACAGCACCAGCGATAGGCACCTGTCCCCGCAAGCGGGGCGAGGGAGCAGCGGGCTATTGGCGCGGCGAATAAATCTCAACTCATCCCGCTCTTGCGCTTCGAAGCTCAGGCCGCCAGCGCTTCGCGATCGGGCTGCGAAGCCTCGAAATAGGCGATCGCCTCGAAGCGGTAATCGCAGGCCCGGCAGTGCCAGAGATAGGCCGTGCGGCGCGCACCGGCCTCGATCCAGTCCGGGGCGGCGATCGGCTTGCCGCATTGGCCGCAGGGGTTTCCTTGGGGCAAATAGCCGAAGTCTTGGCTGGCCATCGCGCATCTCCCTTTGCTGTCGGCGAATTGGACAGGCCTGCTGTCGGACAGCAACGTCCCGTCATCGGTGATTTGTGGGGAGCAATGAGTCTTTTGAACGGCGGGCCGGCCGCGCGAGCAAAAGACCCGCGATTACTTCGCCTCGGGATCCACCACCGGTTCCACGGTGTGCACCGCGCCGGGCTTGCGGACGTGGATGGTGGCGATGTCGTCGGCATAGACCTTCTGCCAGCCGTCCATATGATCGAGCAGCTTGGTCGCCGCACTCTGCGTCCGCATCAGCGTGGCTTCGATTGCGTACCGGTCCAGCAGCCGGAACAAATTGTCCGGCTCCATCAATCCGCTGGCGGCATTGTGATCGACAAAGAATTTCTCGCCATAGAGCTCGGTGCGGCCGTCGATGAAGGGTGCCACGCCGTTGGCGATCAGATAGCCGCCGAAATCATAGTCGTTGAAGACGCGGCTGAGATTGAGTTTCTTCAGCGCCGCCACCGCTGCGGCCGGCGAGCTGTGGCTGTGCGGCTCGAAGCGATGCACCGACGCATAGGCGAACGTCCCCGCCATCAGCGCCGCGGCGACGATCGCGAACAGCACGCCCCGCCGCGCCGTCGGGGCCTGGGAATTCGAGGCCTCGGCGCCGCCGATCTGGCCGGCCAGCGGGGCGGCCAGAACCAGCGGCGCCAGCAGCGCCAGAATTTCAGCGGAACGTTCCTGGGCAAGCGCCATGTGCAGCAACCCCAGCAGCAGCAGGATGCGGGTCGGCGGCAGCCTGATGCCGCGCAGCAGCGCCATGCCGATTCCGAGCAGCAGGCAAATCTCCAGCGCGCCGATGTTGCCGAAATTCGCCGGCCGCCATTCCATCACCAGCGGCAGCGCGTCGCCGAGCTCCAGGATGCTTTTCGAAGCCAGCATCGAATTCCAGCCATAGGGCGTGCAGCACCCCGCCGCCAATGTCGCCAGCGTGAATACCGCCCAGCGCAGCGCCAGCGACTTGCGCGACGCCGCATCGGCCTGCACCACCGCGTCGAGCGCGATCGGCGGCACCAGCACCAGACCAAGGATGAAGCCGCCATGCAGGTTGGCCCACAGCGCGAGCAGCGGCAGCAGCCAGAACGACGGCGCCTCGCGCCGGTCCGCCGCGGCGATCAATCCGGCGAACCACGCCACCATCACCGGCATCGCCAGCACGTGCGGCCGCGCCAACAGATGCCCCGCCGTCAGCGCCAGCGCCGCGGCAACGAACACCATGGTCGTGCTGTCGTTCAGATGCCGGCCGAGGAATTTGGCCAGCAGGGCAAAGGTCAGCGCACTGAAGGCTGCCGCCAGCACCACCGGTCCGCTCCAGCCGAACAGCGCATAGGCCTCGGCGTAGAGCACCTGCGCCAGCCAGTACATCGTAATCCAGGGATGGCCCCGCATGGTGAAGGAATAGACGTCGGCATGCGGCACCGCGTGATGTTCCAGGATCCACTGGCCGACGGTGACATGCCACATCGTGTCGGGATCGATCAGCAGGTGGTTGCCGGCCAGCACCAGCAGCGCATAGACGAAGACGCCGACCCACAGCGGCAGCAGGCCGTGCATCGGGCTGGTGCGCTCGGCGCCGTGGGTGACGGACAGGGTCATGGCTGCGGCCGGATTCTGTTGGGGCTTCCGGCGGGATCGAAGCACGCCAGGGCATAATGCTTGGTAAATCCCATCCCCGGGGATCGGCCCGAACGCGCAGGAAAGCCGGGATTTCGCCACACCAAAGCCCGGCAATTGCGACAAGAGGGCCCGCATGCCCCATCCCTTTATCCCAGTTGCGCGCTCCAGAGGCCCGGTTCCGATCAGACGACTGCTCTGGCTGGCCTGGTTGGCCACCCTGGCGCCGGCCTATTCCCAGACGGCCCAGCCGCTGCCCACCGAACCGGCGCAGCCGGCCGAGCAGGTGCAGTCAGCCGAGCAAGCGCCGCTGGCGGAAAAAGCGCCGCAGACCGAGCCGGCCAGGCATGGCGCAACAGGGCACCGCGAATATGATGCGCTGGTCGCCGCCCATGCCAAGGCCAACGCGGTGCCGGAAGTGCTGATCCATCGCGTGATCGTGCATGAAAGCCGCTACCAGCCGGCGCTGGTCGGGCGCGGCGGCACCATCGGGCTGATGCAGATCAAGCTCGCGACCGCGCGCAGCCTCGGCTACACCGGCGACGCGGCGGGGCTGCGCGATCCCGACACCAATCTCACCTATGCGGTGAAATATCTCGCCGGCGCCTACCGCGCCGCCAATGGCGACCACAACCGCGCCATGGCCTATTATGCCAGCGGCTATTACGAAGCGGCCAAACGCCAGCGCCACGATCGCGCCGCACATCCCCGGCCGGTGCCGGCAAATGCCCCGAAGGCCGTCGAGCCGAGCCCCACCGAGGCCGACGCAGCGAAGGTTCCCGCCCAGTAAGCTTGCCGTCTCCCGGGCGCGCAGGTCCTTCCCGCTGCACCGCATCCGGGGCATGCGGCAGCGTCGGTGTAGTTCCCGGACAGACGCGTTGACACTTCGCTGCATCGGCCTACATTGCATCCGTTCCGAGGGGAGCTCCGATGAGGAGCTGAGAGACCGCACGCTCAAAACCTGTTCGCAGGCGCGAGACCGCGGTGACCCTTTGAACCTGATCCGGGTCATGCCGGCGAAGGGACAGGGATGTTTCAGAGTCTGGAGTCATCGCGGGGGGATTCCCCCGTCAACGTCATCGGCGCCGGCATTGCCGGGGCCTGGCAGGCGTTGCTGTTTGCGCAGGCCGGCCGCGACGTGACGCTGCACGAGCGCAGCAGCGACGCCATGGCGCAATCGACCAGCTACTGGGCGGGCGGCATGCTGGCGCCCTGGTGCGAGGCCGAGACGTCGGAGCCCGTCATTGTCAGGCTGGGCATCCGCGCGCTCGAACTCTGGCGCCGGAATTTTCCGCACACCCCGTTCAACGGCTCGCTGGTGGTCGCCCATGCGCGCGACCGCGCCGACTTCGAACGGTTTGCGAGGCGGACATCGGGGCACCGGCGGCTCGACGCCGCCGAACTGACCGCGCTCGAACCGTCGCTCGAAAACCGTTTTCGCGATGGCCTGTTCTATGCGGACGAAGGCCATGTCGAGCCACGGAAGATACTGCCCGAACTGCACGCGCGCTTCGCCGCCGCCGGGGGCACCTTCAAATTCGATCACGAGGCCGACCCCGGCCGGCTCGACGGCATCGTGATCGACTGCCGCGGCCTCGCCGCCCGCGACGACCAGCCCGAACTGCGCGGCGTCAAGGGCGAGATGATCCTGATCGAGACCGACGAGGTCGAACTGTCGCGCCCGGTGCGCTTGATCCACCCGCGCTGGCCGCTCTATGTGATTCCGCGCGGCGGCCATCGCTTCATGCTCGGCGCCACCTCGATCGAGGCCGAGCATGCCGGCGTCAGCGTCCGCTCGGCGCTGGAACTGCTTGGCGCCGCCTATGCGGTGCATCCGGCCTTCGCCGAGGCGCGCATCGTCGAGTTCGGCTCCGGGCTGCGCCCGGCCTATCCCGACAACCTGCCGCGCATTGCGATCGACGACCGGCGCATCGCGGTCAACGGACTTTACCGCCACGGCTTCCTGCTGGCGCCGGCGCTGGCCGAACTGACGCTCGGCTATGTCGAACGCGGCGCGATCGACAACGAGGTGATGCAATGCGCGTGACCGTCAACGGCGAGCCACGGGAGATCGCGTCTTCGCGGGTCGATGCGCTGCTCAGCGAGCTGGAATATGAAGGCAGCCATTTTGCGATCGCGCTGAACTTCGACGTGCTGCCTAAAAGCCGCTGGGCCGAGACGCCGCTGCAGAACGGCGACGAGATCGAGATCATCACCCCGCGGCAGGGAGGCTGAGGATGGGGGAAATGGCTACTGCCTTTGGCTGCGTTCTCCTGACCTCGCCCCGCTTGCGGGGAGAGTTCGGGTTGCAAACAGGTCGGCGCAACGCTTTCAACGAGTCGTTCCTGCGAACGCAGGGACCCATACGGCGCGAAGTCTCGTTTCGGCACCGGAGCAGCGGCCCTTTTTCACTTTTGAGGCCAGGGGTGCTGGGTCCCTGCGTTCGCAGGGACGACTCGCTGAGAGCTGGTGCGAGACCACGACCACATCGACGTACGGTTCAAATCAACCATCTGCTATGGCCCTGCCGCACATGCGGGGAGAGGGAGCGCGCTGCGACCAGGTGATATGCCATGCTGAACTTCTACGGCAAGATCTTCTCCTCCCGCCTGCTGATCGGCAGCTCGCTGTATCCGTCGCCGGCGATCATGCAGGCGGCGATCCGCGCTTCCGGCGCAGAGATCGTCACGGTGTCGCTGCGGCGGGAATCCGCCGGCGGCAAAACCGGCAACGCGTTCTGGGCGCTGATCGGCGAGCTCGGCGTCACCGTGCTGCCGAACACCGCGGGCTGCCGCAGCGTGCGCGAGGCGGTGACCACGGCAAAACTGGCACGCGAATTGTTCGCAACCAGCTGGATCAAGCTCGAGGTGATCGCCGACAACGACACGCTGCAGCCCGACGTGGTCGGCCTGGTCGAGGCCGCATCCATCCTGATCAAGGACGGGTTCGAGGTGTTTCCCTATTGCACCGAGGATCTTTCGGTGGCGATACGGCTGGTCGATGCCGGCTGCCGGGTGGTGATGCCATGGGCGTCGCCGATCGGCAGCGCCAAGGGTATCATCCATCGCGATGCCCTGAAACTGCTGCGCGAGCGGCTACCCGACATCACGCTGGTGGTCGACGCCGGGCTCGGTGCGCCGTCGCACGCAGCCCAGGCGCTCGAACTCGGCTACGACGCCGTGCTGCTGAACACCGCCATTGCCAAGGCCGCCGATCCGGTGGCGATGGCCGCCGCGTTCCGCTCCGGCGTCGAGGCCGGACGCAGCGCCTTCGAGGCCGGGCTGATGGAAGCCCGTGATTTCGCCTCCCCTTCCACTCCAGTCATCGGGACCCCGTTCTGGCATGCCGTATCCTGATCGCTTCTATCCCGTGGTCGACAGTATCGCCTGGGTGGCGCGGCTCACCGCGCTCGGCGTCGGCACCATCCAATTGCGCGCCAAGGAGCTCGATGATTCCCGGGCGCTGCAGATCGTCACCGAAGCGCTGGCCGCCACCGCGGGGACCGCGACAAAACTCGTGGTCAACGACTACTGGCGCGCCGCCATAATCGCCGGCGCAAAACACCTGCATCTCGGCCAGGAAGATCTCGCCGACGCCGACCTCAAGGCGATCCGCGACGCCGGCCTTTCGCTCGGCATCTCCACCCATGACGATGCCGAGCTGGAAACCGCGCTGCGCGCCGGCCCCGACTACGTCGCGCTCGGCCCGATCTTTCCGACCACGCTGAAGTCGATGCGGTTTGCGCCGCAGGGCATTGCCAGGATCACCGAATGGAAGAAGCGCATCGGCGATATTCCCCTGGTGGCGATCGGCGGCATCAAGCTCGAACAGGCGCCGGCGATTTTCGCCGCCGGCGCCAACTCCATCGCCGTGGTCAGCGACGTCACCCAGAACGCCGATCCGGACGCGCGGGTGCGTGCCTGGCTCGGACAAAACGCGGAGGCCGCGTGAAATATTTTGACCCCAGCGTCATTCCGGGGCGCATCGAAGATGCGAACCCGGCATCCCGCTCCGCCAATAGGACTTCCAGATTCCGGACGGTCCGCGTTCCGCGGACCGTCCGGAATGATAAACAATTCACAGGAGGATAGGCCATGAACATCCGCTCCAACCCCGACACCACGCTTCCCGCCGTCACTACCGGACCGCTGCCGTCGTCGCGCAAGATCTTTGTCACCCCCGACGAGGCGCCGGATGTGCGGGTGCCGCTGCGCGAGATCATCCTGAGCGAGGGCGCCGGCGAGCCGAACCTGCCGGTCTACGATACGTCCGGCCCCTACACCGATCCCGGCGTGACCATCGACGTCAATGCCGGGCTGGCGCGCCCCCGCATCGCCTGGGTCAAGGAGCGCGGCGGCGTCGAGGAATACCAGGGCCGCGACGTCAAGCCGGAGGACAACGGCAATGTCGGCGCCAGCCATGCCGCGAAATCCTTCAACGCCCATCACCGGCCGCTGCGCGGGCTCGACGGGCACAAGATCACGCAGCTGGAATTCGCCCGCGCCGGCATCATCACCAAGGAGATGATCTACGTCGCGACCCGGGAAAACCTCGGCCGCAAGGTCCAGCTCGAACGCGCCGAGGCGGCGATCGCCGACGGCGAAAGCTTCGGTGCCGCGGTGCCGGCCTTCGTCACCCCGGAATTCGTGCGCTCCGAGATCGCACGCGGCCGCGCCATCATCCCCTGCAACATCAACCACGGCGAACTCGAGCCGATGATCATCGGCCGCAATTTCCTGACCAAGATCAACGCCAATATCGGCAACTCCGCCGTCACCTCGTCGGTGGAGGAAGAGGTCGACAAGATGGTGTGGGCGATCCGCTGGGGCGCCGACACCGTGATGGACCTTTCCACGGGGCGCAACATCCACACCACCCGGGAATGGATCCTGCGCAACGCGCCGATCCCGATCGGCACCGTGCCGATCTACCAGGCGCTGGAGAAGTGCGACGGCGATCCCGTAAAACTGACGTGGGAGCTCTACAAGGACACCCTGATCGAACAGTGCGAACAGGGCGTCGACTATTTCACCATCCACGCCGGGGTGCGGCTGCCCTACATCCACCTCACCGCCAACCGCGTCACCGGCATCGTCTCGCGCGGCGGCTCGATCATGGCCAAATGGTGCCTGGCGCATCACAAGGAAAGTTTCCTCTACACCCATTTCGACGAGATCTGCGACCTGATGCGCAAATATGACGTGTCGTTCTCGCTCGGCGACGGCCTGCGGCCGGGCTCGATCGCCGACGCCAACGACCGCGCCCAGTTCGCCGAACTGGAAACGCTCGGCGAACTGACCAAGGTCGCCTGGGACAAGGGCTGCCAGGTGATGATCGAGGGCCCCGGCCATGTGCCGCTGCACAAGATCAAGATCAACATGGACAAGCAGCTCAAGGAGTGCGGCGAGGCGCCGTTCTACACCCTGGGACCGCTGACCACCGACATCGCCCCTGGCTACGACCACATTACCTCCGGCATCGGGGCTGCCATGATCGGCTGGTTCGGCTGCGCCATGCTGTGCTATGTGACGCCGAAGGAGCATCTCGGCCTGCCCAACCGCGACGACGTCAAGACCGGCGTCATCACCTACAAGATCGCCGCGCATGCCAGCGATCTCGGCAAGGGCCATCCGGCGGCGCAGCTGCGCGACGACGCGCTGTCCCGCGCCCGCTTCGACTTCCGCTGGGAGGACCAGTTCAACCTCGGGCTCGATCCCGACACCGCGCGCAGCTATCACGACGAGACGCTGCCCAAGGAAGCCCACAAGGTGGCGCATTTCTGCTCGATGTGCGGCCCGAAATTCTGCTCGATGAAGATCACCCAGGACGTCCGCGACTATGCCGCCACATTGAACGATCCCGACAAGCGCGCGGTCGCAGGCAGCGGCGTCGGCCTGTCGATCTCGGGCGTGATCGAGGACGGCATGGCCAGCATGAGCGCCAAGTTCAGGGAAATGGGCTCAAGCGTGTATCTGGATGCGGAGAAGGTGAAGGAGAGCAACCGGGTGTTGTGAGGCTGAGCTCTCTTTGCGCCATGTCCGGGCGAAGGCCCGGGCCTCCACCGGAAATGCAAAAGGCCGGGTGAAAGCCCCGGCCTTTTTCTGACTTTGCCGCCGCATGGACGGCCGGACGCGGTCGCTCGACCCGTCCCGCAAATCACCTTGGCTCGATCTTCGTGATCGTCTTGTTGCCGTCGATCTGCTGGGCGGAGAAGGTGACCTCGTCGCCGGGGTGAACGGTATCCAGCACTCCTTCGGGGGCCTTGAATTGCTGTTCGGTGGCTCCGCCGCCGCCCGCGCCGACGGTGCCGTCTTGAGTCCGTTCGATCACGATGGTCTCGCTGGGCCGGTCGATCGTGGTCACGGTTCCATTGACCGATTGCTGGGCCAGGCTCACGGAAGGGATTGGCGCCAGCACGGCGGCCGCCAAGAGCAACTTTGCGAGATTCATCGAATCCTCCGGCACTCGACCACCTTCATCAAGCTCGAACGAACGGATTTGTTCCGTTAGTCCGGTGATCGCAGCTAGCGACGAGCTCGCCGAAACGTTTGACTTGAATGCGGTGTCGTAAACACATCCGCGTGCTGGAAGCGAGCGGCATGGTCGCGCGGCACGGGAAAGGGCGCGGCCACATTCTGTCGATCAATCCCGGTTCGCTGGACGAGATCGACGGCTGGATCGAGCGGAACGCGGGGCTTTTGGGAACAGCGGGTCGAAGGTCGCGATTTCCAAAGATAAGCGAGCGTGCGCCTGCGGTCGCCGAGCTGGCGCCGGTCGCCATCTTGCTCGCTTAAATAACTGACAAATTTATCTTTTCCTGCGGCCGGCGTCGCTGGCAACGCGCCAAATATGCAACTTGTGAGAGACATGATAACGTCTTAGTCTTAATCTCAGGGCTGGCCATCAACTCAACTGTCAAAAAGCAACATTGCGCCGGCCGAGGAAACTCTTTTGGTTGGGATGATTTGGGAAGTGCATGGTGGGGTTGCCTAGGGTTTTCATTTCATATTCACGCGACTCTGACGAACACACGGCGTGGGTTCGTCGATTGGCCGAGCGCTTGAGATTGAACGGCGTCGACGTCGTTCTGGACCAGTGGGACCTCGGACTCGGCGCGGACGTCACCGAATTCATGGAACGAAGCCTGTCCAGCTGCGATCGCGTTCTGGTTATTTGTACCGAGCAATATGTTCTCAAGGCCAACACCCTGAAAGACGGGGTTGGCTACGAGCGAATGATCATAACGGCGCAGGTCGCCCGCGATCTCAAGACGGTCAAGTTCATTCCGGTGCTGCGCGGCGGCGAGGGTGAAAGCCTGCCGCATTTCCTGGGGGCCAGAATTTATTGCGATTTCAGATCCGGGGAATTCAATGAAGCTTCCTACGAAGAATTGCTGAGAGAGCTGCACAATGCTCCCAAATTCCCGAAACCGCCGGTCGGAAGGAGTCCGTTTCCCGAAAGCGAAAATTCAAGGCCGGAGAATATTCCGAGGCATCCAAGCTCCAACGCCACGACGCCAAAATACCATTGGCACCGCGCGGTCCACGAATATTGCGGAAACAGGCTGTACCTGATCTTCGTCAGGTTTTCCAAGGACAGCATCATCATCAAGGAAAGCATCCTGGACGACATCAGACGATCAGGGATCTCCGATTACATCGTGTTCGGCCTGCTATCGACCTGGGATGCCCTGGTCCGGGTCTGGGCCAGCCAGGAGAGCATCGAGTTGCTGCGAAAAAAGCTCGGAGCAAACATCGATGTTCACCCCGAAAAACAACCGGAATACCTGATCGTAGACGACATCGCGCACTTCTCGGAAGATCAATCCTACAAGCCCTACGAACAAGTCACGCGGTTCGTCCAGGAAATCTCCTTGAACGATCTGCGAGACGTTCAGGAAAGAGCGAGCACGAGCAAGTCGTTCGACAAGATAAAATCACGAGGGTTGTTGCTGGAAGACTCCAACAGATACCATCCGCAAAGGATTCAGTTCTATACTCTCATCAGGAGCATGTACAATCTGGAGCCGGCCGCCATCAGACGCCTGCGTCAGCTTTTGACCGAGGCGAAAAACATCAATAACCGGTCGCTGTTCATCACTTCGGGATCTTCGGCGAGGGTAGTGCTCAAGGGCCAGGTGGACAATTTCTACGACACCGTGGCATTCATCCAGAAAATCGCACCGGAAGTCACCAACATAAATGCGGTGACGGAAACCATGCTGGTGGCAAGCCAGCATCCAAATCAATCGACCACGATCGATTTCCAGAAGGCCCGCGCCTTTGTCGCCTACAAGGAGTTCCGCGAGCTTTGCCCGGGCTCCTGGCAGCTCGGCCTGAGCGAACAACGCAAGCTTGAAGGCATGTATGCCGGTATCCGCGACGAGCTGGGTAGCGAGAACGGCGGCCTGCTTTTGGCATTGATCAAGGCAAAAGCCGCCGATTCCATCGAGCAACTGAACCAGGTCCTGGGCACGTTCTTCCCGCCATTTGAAAAAGCCTTGCGTGAGAAACTGGTGCCGATGCTGATAAAGGAATACGACTCGAACTGGCAGGGCGTGCTGGACAACCTGAAGAAAACCGAAGGAGTCGTCCAGTCAAACAAGGCGTCTTTTACGCTGGGCGATTCACTGAAAATCTATAAGCGCATGTTCCTCGATAAGCGGTATTTCGAGAAATATTCCGACCAGGAGTTATCGAACCTGATCGACACTGCTGCGTCGAAGCGGAACGAATACGCCCATGGATATACCGACCTGAAGCGGTGGGATGAATTGTTTTCCTTCTTTTCCGAATTCATGCCCGTGTATGCTGGGATCACAGCCTACCTTGAGTCGCTGCAAGCCTCTCGGTGAGGCTTCTGAATGGGTTGAGGCCGTCGCGAAACCATCGCATGCCGCGGTCGTCCCGACGGGTTTCGCTTGCGCCTGCATCGGTTGAGGCTGTCCGGACGAGGCCGCACCACCCATCCTGCAAACCGCTGAATTTGCCGGCCGATCGAAACGCCGGCGGCGAGTTATTGCTTCAAGGTGATCGCCAGCCCGCTGAGGTCGAAGTTCGCCATCAGTCCGAGCTGCTTGCCGCTCAATTCCAGGATCGCGCCGTTCGGGTTGGTCAGCACGATGCCGCGCACGCCGGCGCCGAACGCGACGCCGGCGCCCGCCGCGGCATAGACGCCGGCGATGTCCTGGGCCCGGTGGATGTTTCGGATCCGCCCCTGCAACGTGGTCTGGGAGCCGCCGAAGACGAGGCCATAGTCCAATCCGCCGGCCGAGAGCCCGTAGGTCTGGCCATGAAAGCTGAGCACGCCGGTGCCGGCGGAGCCGCCGAAGAACCAGCCCGCCTTGAAGATGATGAGCGTCACGGCCCCCTCGTCGGCCCGGGCGGCGGACGATCCGGCGAGCAGCGCCAGTGCAAGCAGGACGGCGCGGGCGACGAATGACGATTTCATGGGACGTTCTCTGAATGTCGTGAGGCAGATCGAATCAGCCCAATCTAGCCCATGGGCGGTCCCGTTGATATGGCCGCAAGGCGTGCGCCCGGATCCGCACCACTCTCCTCCCGCGTCGGCGACCCGCTGTTCATCTCCTGGCGGCGCGTTACGCTCGGTTTCAACGCGATCACCGACAAGCGGGCGGGCAAAGGCGCTCTTCGCGCCTTGCCCCCCATTCTATTTCCCGTATCCGCCGGCGTGGTGGGCTCGCGGAGTTTCCCATCGGACGCGTATTCGCGCGACCCGTTGGCTAGCCCACGCTATCCTGCTACTTCAGCGTGATCGCCAGCCCGCTGAGATCCACATTGGCCATCAGGCCGACCTGCTGGCCGGACAGTTCCAGCACGGCACCCTTCTGGTTGGTCAGCACGATGGCGCGGGCGCCGCCGCCGACCGCGAGCCCGGCGCCGGCCGCGGCATAGACGCCGGCGACGTCCGACGGCTGGCCGATGTGGCTGACCCGGCCGTGCAGCACCGTCTTGGATCCGCCGAACACCAGGCCGTAGTCGAGGCCGCCGGCCGACAGCGGATAGCTGCGCCCGTGAAACGTCAGCACGCCGCCGCCGCCGGAGCCGCCGATGATCCATCCCGCCTTGTAGATGGTCAGCGACACCGTGCCGCTGTCGGCATGGGAAGCCGAGGACAGCAGGCTGCCGGCAACAGCCGTCAGCGCCAGCAGCGCGACACGAAGGGCGGATGACATCTTCATGGGCAGAATCTCCCTTGGGTTTTTGTGAGCAGGCGCTGGGACGAACATCGAATCGCGGCTTGGCGACTGTAGCAATCCTGGCACCGATCAGCCACGGGCGCACGAAAACGCGGCCGCCCTGGCCCGTTGCCGGTCATTTCTCGAACATCGCCTCGAATAGCGCTTTCGCGTACTGCCGATCCAGAGCCGTGGTTTCGCGCAATGAAAGTATGGGTCCGAACCAGCGGAGCAGCGCGAAAAGAGCGCTGCACCGCATCCGGGACACGGCGATATTTGCGATGGCAAGCGCACCGCTTGATGTCGCGATGCCGCAGGCTACACTGTGTGGCTAAGGCCCAGAAGGAAAATTATTGTTATAGTTCCTGCTCCTTCCAGCCACCGAGGTGACCATGCCACCCATCCAGCACTTCGCGCCGCCGCCCGGGCTCAGGGCGCCGCCGCTGTCGTTCGCCGCGCGCGTCGGCGACCTGCTGTTCATCTCGGGCATTCCCGGCTTCGACGACCACGGCGCCCTGCCCGCCGGCTTCGAGGCCCAGTTCGGCCTTGTCGTGCGCAACATCAAGCGCGTGCTCGAAGAGGCCGGCGCGACCTTTCGCGACCTGGTGAAGGTCAACGTGCTGTTGACGCGCGCCGCCGACGTCGCGGCGATGAATGCACTGTATGCGCAGGCCTTCGGGCCGCCGCCTTTTCCCGCACGCACCACCTGCGTGGTGCAGGCACTGCCCGACCCCGCCATGCTGATCGAAATCGAAGGCGTGGCCTCGCTCGGACGCTGAGCTTTCGTCGGCCGGTTTTGAACCTGATGGCGCGTCGTGCCTACTCAAACGTGGCCGGGGCGTTGAAGCCGCCGGCCTCCGCTTCCGCAGGCGACCCCCGCGGAGACGGCCCGACATTTCTCAACCGGAGACATTGCACCATGCGACGCATTTCCATTCTGTGTGCCGCGGCCGGGCTCGGCCTTGCCGCGCTTGCCGCGACTAGCCCGGCGCGGGCCGCCTACCACCTGATCCGCTGGGACGGCACCGGCTTCTGCCAAGTCTGGGACGACAGCATTCCGACTACCCCGTTCCCGTCGGATTACAGGAACGTGTCGGCGCCGATGCCGAGCTTCGTCGAGGCGCTGGCCGCCAAGGAAGGCCTGTTGCGCACCCGAACCTGCGCGTTCTGAAGCCGTTCGCGTTGCATCCCCGATGGACGATTGCACATCGGGGATGCGTCCTCGGTTGGGGATGGCCGAATTTTGGCGGAGGCCCGCAATGACGATTGCTGTCAGCGGCCGCTACGGACCAGGATAATTCGAACTTCGACAACGCCGGACCGGGGTTTGCGAACGTCGCGGAGCGGGAGGCAATCAAGCGAAGCCGCGCCCGGTTCGGACTGCCTGCTGCGAAAATAGCACGCCGCCCGGCGGGTGGTCCCAGCCAGACTTGCGCTAGCCCCGCCAAGGCTTCATCTCCTTCAGCAGCGCATCGCGCGCGGCGGACAGTTCCAGAAATTCCCGCGCGCTGCCGCCGGCGTCCGGGTGCGCGGTCTTGGCGGCGCGCTTCCAGGCGCGGTGGATTTCGGCGCGCGACAGGCGGGCGTCGAAGGGCAATTGCAGCAGCTGGCGGCAACTCTCCTCCGGCGTCAGCGCCTTTGCGGCGGTCCCGCGCCTGCCGAATTGCGGCGTGGTGAGCGTCTGCAGCACTTCGTGCATGATGCCGAGGCGGCGACGCGCGGCGTCCCGGGTGATGCGGTCGGCGTCCTCGGCCGCGGCGCTGCGCAGGATCGGAAGTGTCTGCGTCGCCGCCCGCCGCAGCACCGTCTGATCGCTGAACCGGACGATATCGTCCGCAAGGCGCGCGGCGGCCTGGTAGTCGGGCGTCGCCGCCGACCAGATCTGCTCGATCCCGCGTTTCCATTCCGCCAGCTGCCTGTCCATGGGACCATGGCTACAACGCAGCGGTAAAGCTTTCGATTTCGGCAACCGTCATTTTGAATTAGTTTGTATCGACGCCCGAAACCATGATCGACCAGAGAGGAAACCCCGATGCCGCTCCTGCAAGACCATATCGCCGTCGTCACCGGCGCCGCGTCGGGGATCGGCCGCGCCATTGCATCAGGCTTTGCCCGCGAGGGCGCGCAGGTCGCACTGCTCGATGCCGATGCCAAAGCAGCCGCCGCCGCGGCGCAGGAAATTCGAAGGGCCGGCGGAAAGGCCGAGAGCTTCGCGCTCGATGTCACCAGGCGCGAGGACTGTGTCGCAATCGCAAAGCACGTCGCCGAACAAGTCGGCGCGGCTTCGATCCTGGTCAACAATGCCGGCATCGCCCGCCGCAACGGCATGCTGGGGGCGGCCGGAGCGGTGATCGCCGACTGGGACGACATCATCGCGACCAACCTCACCGGCGTCTTCAATGTGACGCACGCATTTCTCGAACCCCTGCGCGCCGGCAGGGGGCGCATCATCAACATTGGCTCGATCCAGTCCTTCGTTCATGTCCGCCAGCCGAGTTCGCCGGCCTATACCGCCTCCAAGCACGGCGTGCTCGGCTTCACCCGGGCGCTCGCCGCCGAGCTCGGCAAGGACGGCGTCCGCGTCAATGCCATCGGTCCGGGCTTCATCGAGACACCCCTGAACGCGGGTACCCGCGCCAGCAATCCGGAAGCGGTGAAGATGTTCATCGACCATACGCCGCTCGGGCGGCCCGGCAGGCCCGAGGACATTGTCGGCCCGGCGCTGTTCCTGGCGTCTGACCTGTCGGCCTACGTTACGGGATCGATCGTGATGGCGGACGGCGGCTACCGGGCGATCTGAGCGGCCTCGGCGGTAGCGATCGGGCGCCGGGGCCTGCCAACCGGCGGCGCCGTCGCGCCGATGGGCGCTGCAAACGATTTGACACGGCTGCTCGGCTTCACCAGTTTACGCCAACAAGCAAGCCGTCTCACCGGCGGCAGAATGTAGGCCGGGGCGGACGCCCCATGGAACCGCAGAACTCCATGTCCAACGCCCCGCATTTTGCCATCGACGTGCCGGCATTCTGGGCCGATCCCTATCCGGACCTCGCAAGGATGCGCCGCGAGGCGCCGATCGCCTTCGTGCCGCAGCTCGGCAGCACGGTGTTCACCCGCCGTGACGACATCTTCAGCCAGGAGAAGCGCACCGACGTGTTCTCCTCGCATCAGCCGGCCGGACTGATGAACACGCTGATGGGCCACAACATGATGCGCAAGGACGGCGACGCGCACATGTCGGAGCGGGCGGCGATGTTTCCGTCGGTGTCGCCGCGCACCGTGCGCGACACCTGGAGCCGGCAGTTCCAGTCCCATGCCGACCGCATCCTCGAGGCGCTCGCGCCGCTCGGCCGCGCCGACCTCTGCAAGGCCTTCGCGCTGCCGCTGTCAGCCGAGTGCCTGAAGGACATCACCGGACTCACCAACATGCGCTTTGAGGACATGGATGCCTGGTCGCAGGCGATGATCGACGGCATCGCCAATTACGGCGGCGACAAACAGGTCGAGGCGCGCTGCCATGCCGCCACCGCCGGTATCGATGCCGCGATCGACGACATGATTCCGGTGCTGACGAAGCACCCGAACCATTCGATCCTGAGCGTGCTGCTCACCGCCGGCCAGCCGCTGCAAAGCGTGCGCGCCAACATCAAGCTGGCGATCTCGGGCGGCCAGAACGAACCGCGCGACGCCATATCGGGCACGGTCTGGGCGCTGCTGACGCATCCCGGCCAGCTGGCGCTGGTGCGCGAGGGCAAGGCCAGATGGCTCGACGTGTTCGAGGAATATGCGCGCTGGATCGCGCCGATCGGGATGTCGCCGCGCCGGGTGGCCAGATCATGGTCATTCGGCGGAGTCGATTTCGAACCGGAAGACCGCGTGTTCTTCATGTTCGGCTCCGCCAACCGCGACGAAGCCTGCTTCGCCGACCCTGACGTGTTCGACATTCGCCGCGATACCGCCAAGAGCATCGCCTTTGGCGCCGGCCCGCATTATTGCGCCGGCGCCTTTGCCTCGCGCGCGATGGTGGCGGACGTGGCGCTGCCCGGCATCTTTGCCAGGCTGAAGGGCCTGCGGCTCGACACCGCCGACCCGGTGCGGATCGGCGGCTGGGCGTTTCGCGGACTGCTCAATCTGCCGGTGCGATGGGACCCGGCGTAGCCTGGCTAAAAAACTTCAACCGAACCGGAGCCGCGAGCGCTCCTTGGCCTTGTCGGCCTCGATCCCGCGGTCGCGCGCCGGCGCCTGGGTATGCAGCGACTCCAAAAGCCGGCGCGCCGACGCCGAGACTTCCGCGACCGCGCGGTCGAACGCGGCCTGATTGGCCTGCGATGGCCGGCCGAAGCCCGAAAGCTTGCGCACGAACTGCAGCGCGGAGGCGCGGATTTCCTCCTCGGTGGCGGGCGGTTCGAAATTGAACAGCGTCTTGATGTTGCGGCACATTTGTCTTACTCCCTCGCCAGGACGGCGCACGAGCCGGGTTCCCGTCCTAAACCGAGGACACCCGGCGCGCACGCAACACCTGCATCGCCCCCTATTTTATCATAGGATGGACGGCGCATTCAGTCCCATCGCCGCAAGCCGCGCCAAAAAAGCGAGTTCCCCATGTCCCATGTCACCTACAAGATCGTCCAGCACGACGGCGGCTGGGCCTACACCGTCGACGGCGTGTTTTCGGAAGCCTTCCCGACCCATGCCGCGGCACTGACCGCCGCCAAGCGCGCCGCCGCCGAGCAGCGCGTGCCGGGGCGTACCGAAGCGATCGAATACGAGACCGCCGACGGCAAATGGCACACCGAGACCGCCTCGGGCAGCGATCGCCCCGAGACCGACATCGAGGATCAGCCGTAGCCGCTGCCTGGAAATTGTCCTGACGGCCGCACTGCCGGCCCCACGTGGCAGGTCTGGGTCGGCGGCGCATGGGAGAGCATCATGAATCTATCAGCCGCGGCGTTGGCGGTGGTTCTGGCGATGACATCGACGATCGCGCTGGCGGCGGATTATCCGGCGCCGAAACAGGGCGACTGGGTCGCGAAGGATTTCAAATTCCACGGCGGCGAGATCATGCCGGCGCTGCGGCTGCATTATACCACCCTCGGCGCGCCGACCGGCCAGCCGGTGCTGGTGCTGCACGGATCGGGCGGCTCGGCTGCCAGCATGCTGACGCCGGCTTTTGCCGGCGAATTGTTCGGTCCCGGCCAGCCGCTCGACGCCGCGAAATACTACATCATCATCCCCGACAGCCTCGGCCACGGCCAATCGTCAAAGCCTTCCGACGGCATGAAGACCGGGTTTCCTAAGTATGATTACGCGGACATGGTCGATGCCCAGTACCGCCTGGTCACCGAAGGGCTCGGCGTCAAGCATCTGCGGGCGGTGATCGGCAATTCGATGGGCGGCATGCACGCCTGGATCTGGGGCGTGAAATATCCGCAGACCATGGACGTTCTGGTGCCGATGGCGTCGCAGCCGACCGCGATGGCCGCGCGCAACTGGATGCTGCGGCGGCTGATGCTGGAGACCATCCGCAACGATCCGGAGTATCGCGGCGGCGATTACACCACCCAGCCGCGCATGATGAAATATGCCATCAATGCCTATCAGGTCGCCAGCGGCGGCGGCACGCTCGGCTACCAGGCACTGGCTCCGACCACCGCCCAGGCCGACCGGATGATCGACGAGCGGCTGGCGACGGCGGTGGCCGCCGATGCCAACGACTTCATCTACCAATGGGAAGCCTCGCATGATTACGATCCTTCCGGCGCGCTGGAGCGGATCCAAGCCATGGTGCTGGCGATCAATTCCGCCGACGATGAGCGCAATCCGCCGGAGACCGGCGTCACCGAGGCCGCGCTGAAACGCATCCGCAACGCCCGGCTCTACCTGATCCCCGCCAGCGCCGAGACCCGCGGCCATCTCACCACCGGCAATGCGGCTTTCTACAAGCAGCAACTGCTGCAATTGTTGCAGACCGCGCCGCAGCGCACGATGTGAAGCCCCGCTGATCTTGCACCGCATCAATTTGCTGCGCCGCGCATCGCTCATTTTTTCCGCATGACAGTCTCCGCCTGATCGCGTTCAATCCTGCGATTCGCGGGCGCGCTTGCGACAGCGGCACGCCACGATGATGCGAAAGCAACGCTGTGGAGGATCGCATGCGACGGCTCGCACAGATCGCCCTGCTGGCGTGCCTGTCGGCGCTGGCCGGCGCGGCTCTCGCCTTCGACAACGGACAATACCAGGATGTCCCCGCCGACATCCGCGCCTGGTTCAAGGGAGTGATGGCGCCGAACGGCGTGCCCTGCTGCGACATCGCCGACGGCCACCGCACCGAATATGATTTTCGCGAGGGCGCCTATTGGGTTCCGATCGAGGGACAATGGATGGCGGTGCCGGCGCACGCCGTGATCCGCGACCGCGGCAATCCGGTGGGTGAAGCCGTGGTGTGGTATGTGCATCACCGCGGCGGCATCATCATCAGCTGCTTCGTGCCGGCAGACGCGGTTTGAATCGGGTGACGTGGCCGGCGCCGCCGCCCGGCAGATGTCAGGACCCGTGAATGTCTTCACACCTCGAGCCTGCGCGCGCTGCGACCGCCCGCGCCGTCATGCGCTGGATCCTGGCGGCGTTTTATGTCGCGGCGGGTATCGCGCATCTCCGGGCGCCGGACCAGCTGCTGGCGATTACGCCGTCATGGGTGCCGTTCGCTCCGCAGGTCATCTTCATCACCGGCTGCTGCGAACTGGCCGGCGCAGTGGCGCTGGTGACGAGACCGCTGCGCTTCTGGGCCGGAATCGCGCTGGCCGCCTATGCGATCTGCGTCTGGCCGGCCAATTTCAAGCACGCGTTCGAGGGCATCGATCTGCCCCACATCAGCAGCAGCTGGCTCTATCACGGACCGCGGCTGGCGTTTCAGCCCGTGCTAGTCTGGTGGGCGCTCTATGCCGCCGAAGTGATCGACTGGCCATGGCGGCGTCCGCGATCGGAATAGACGGTGGCCGCCGCCCGACCGCGATGCTAGTTTCGGCAATCCCGTTCGTGAGAGCCGTTCGATCTTCTCAATCCTGGTTTCCGGAGACTGCCCTTGAGCGAGCTTGCCGCCAGCGACCTTCCGACCATCTACCCAAAGCCCTCGCCGCGCGTGATCGCCAAGGCGCGGCCCGAGCTCGACGCGCATGCCAGAAATTTCATCGCGATGTCGCCGTTCTGCGTGCTTGCGACATCGGGTTCCGACGGCAGCGCCGATGCCTCGCCGCGCGGCGGCAATCCGGGCTTCGTCCATATCACTGGACCGAACCAGCTGTTGATGCCGGATCGCTCCGGCAACAACCGGATCGACAGTTTCAGAAACATCGTCGAAGGCAGCGGCCTGCTGCAGCTGATTTTCTTTGTCCCCGGCATCGACGAGACGCTGCGCGTCGGCGGCAGCGGCGCATTGACGGCGGAGCCGGGGTTGCTGGCCTCGATGGAGGAATTCGGCAAGCTGCCCCGCGCCGTGCTGAGCATCGCAGTGCGCGAGGTCTATTTCCACTGCGGCAAGGCGCTGATGCGCTCCAAACTGTGGTCGCCGGAGAGCCGGGTCGAGCGCGCGGTGCTTCCGAGCATCAGCCAGATGATCCACGACCAGACCAGTCTCGGCGAGCCGGAAAGCCAGGCCGTGGTCGAGGAGCGCTACAAGACCCAGCTGTGAAGACTCAGTCCGGCTAATGCTCGCTTTCGAGCCCGCCGACATGCTTCTGGGTGTAGAGTTCGAGCCCGATCCGCCCGATCAGGTCGAGCTGGGTTTCGAGGAAATCGATGTGGTGCTCCTCGTCCTTCATCAGGCTTTCGAACAGGTCACGCGAGACGTAGTCCTTGACGCCGTGGCAATAGGTTGCGGCTTCCTGGTAGAGGGTACGGGCGCCGACTTCGGCGGCAAGATCGCATTCGATGATTTCCTTGACGTTCTGGCCTATCCGCAAGGGATCGAGCACCTGCATGTTGGGAAAACCGTCGAGGAACAGGATGCGGTCGGTGAAGCGGTCGGCGTGGTTCATCTCTTCGATGGATTCCTTGCGCCACTGCTTGGCCATTTCCAACAAACCCCAGTGATTGAGCAGCCGAAAATGCAGCCAATACTGGTTGATGGCGGTGAGTTCGCTGCGCAGGCCCTTGTTGAGATATTCGATGACTTTGGGGTCGCCCTGCATGATGCGCTCCGGTTGGTGGGGCCGAACCACGGCCTCCGTTGACATTTAGAACGCTTCTAAATGAGTTTGGCGGCAAGAGCAACCATGGCCCCCGAACCCCCGGCACGCGCGGAAGTCCGTTGAGAATATTCGAATTTTCAGGCGGCTGCTTCGAGCGAGAACTGTTGATCGACCGGCGCGTCGGCCGCGGCGCGGCTATGCGGACATCCGGAAACGCAGGACTTGGCGCAGGCGCCCAGGGCCTCGTCGATGATGGCCTTGATGGTGCGCGCGCAACGGCCGCATTCGGCGCTGCAGCCCAGGCAGCCATAGATCTGCTTGGCATAACGCGGCAGGTCTTCCGCAGCGCTGACGGCGTTGCGGACATCGTGGTCGCTGAGGACGTTGCAGGAACAGACGATCATGAAGACGGCGGGCTCACCGGTGATGCGATCGCCCATCGATATTTAAGACCGCCGCAGGATGCAAAAGGAAAAGCCGTCTTTTCAAGTGATTCCAAACTGCGCGAGGTCGAAGACTGGAATGAGTTTAAAATATCGATTTACGACCGGTCCGCCACCGCCGTCACTTACCGCCATCGCCGAACCGTCGGACGCGGCCTGATCTGGCGCAAAATGGCCGCTGCCGAGAGCGTGCAGATGGCTTTCGCCCTCGCCGGCCATGCTGCCGTTGTCCGCGCCGCCGCCATCGCCAAGACCGGCTGCCGCCGCGGCGGCAGAGGTCGGATCTGCAACCGCCTCATCGCCCGGAGCAGATTGGGGCCGTGCCGCCGACCGCAATTGCGAGGGCCGCCGGGGGCTCATTATCGCGCGCAGGCTCCAGAATGGCCGAACCCCGATTTTGCGCCGCAAAAAAGCCGCCCGGGCCCGCCAAGAAACGGTCAAGATTCGTCGTGAAATGTGGCCGCTCCGTTCATTGATCATTCAACCGGAATATGGAACTTTCGTGCTGACAGAGTGCTTGATCCACTGTCGTTGCTCATTCAGAAAGGTGAAGCCATGAAGAAGACCCTGATGGCACTTGCTGCCGTCGCCACTCTGGCCGTCTCGGCCGTGGCAGCGCCTGCGCCGGCCCATGCGCAACGCGGGCTCGGCGCGGCCGTGGCTGGCGGACTGATCGGCGGCGCCATCGTTGGCGGCGCGATCGCCGCCAGTCCCTATGGACCCTATGGCTATGGACCGGGCTACTACGCACCACCGCCCGGCTATTATGGCGGACCGGCCTATGTCGCGGGTGGACCTGGCGGCTGCGTCTGGCAGCGCCAACGTTTCTGGGACGGTTATGGCTGGCGGATCCGCAACGTTCGGGTGTGCGGCTGATCTCGTTCATCTTTCTCCAAAGTTACGTTCCCGATTGCTTTCGGGAACGTCATTTGACATGGGCGCGAAAAAACCGTTTTTTCGGCCCACTGGCTCGACGTTAACTTTGGATTGACGGTTGTGCGCTTTTTTTAGCGATACGGCCTGTCTGGAATCCAGTTCGATACGGCGTGAGTCACCTTAAACCCGGTGCCGGAGATTGGCGCCAACTGCAGGAGAGCCCTAGACATGAACAAGACCTTTGCTGCCCTTGTCGCGGTCGCAACGATCGCTGGTTCGCTCGCCACGACGCCCGCCAGCGCGCAGCGCTACCTCGGCGCAGCCGTGGCCGGCGGACTGATCGGCGGCGCGATCGTCGGCGGCGCTGTGGCCGCCAGCCGTCCGGCCCCGGTGTATGTGGAAGAGGCCCCTCCGCCTCCGGGCTGTCGTTTCGTTCGCGAGCGGTTCTGGGATGGCTACGGCTGGCGCTTCCGCCGCGTCGAGGTCTGCAACTGATCTGATCGAACCGGCGCGCAATTCGCGCCGCACGGCGAAACCCGGCCGATGTTTCGGCCGGGTTTTGTTTTGAGTCCTCATCCCGGCGCAGCGGCTTCCCGTTGGGCTTGAGCACCCCTGGCCGCGTCTCGAAGGATCGTGCAGCGGACACGACCGATCCAACCCCAGGTTGCGCATCTTCCGTTCAATGCAGCGCCACCGCTCGGCAAGGCCGAACCGGCGGTCGCCATCGACATCAGCGCGGTGTCGACCACCACCATGGCGATGGTGGCGACGGCGAAACCTTCGACGCGCAGAAAGGCCAACGCGGAGTTGACGGCCTTGCGCCCCGCGATTTTTGCGATCTTTGAGCAAGCGGCTCGCAGCGCACGAATGCCGGCACCGAACGGGTGAGATACCGCGGTCGGGAAACCGGCGGGGTCGACCCGCCCGTGACGTCTGATCCGGCATGCATGAGGAGCCCACAACAACACTCGGACGGCACGCGCCCGTTTAGGTTTTGTTAACTGCCTAAGGTGTTGATTTAAATGTCAGAAATTTTTTTGTTTGAACAATTGCCATCAACCCGATCAATATCTGGAATCTGACTTTCGCGTATGACGGATACCTGACTTTCGCGTATGACGGATAGGTGACAGGTTAGGCCTCGGATGAACCTCAAGAAACTGGATCTCAACCTGCTGGTCGTGTTCGAGGCGATCTACTCCGCCGCCAACATCAGCCATGCGGCAAAACAGCTCGGCATGAGCCAGCCCGCGGTGTCGAACGCGCTGGCGCGGCTGCGGGTACTGATGGACGACCCGCTGTTCGTGGCGCAGCGGCGCGGCGTCGAGGCCACCGTCAAGGCGCGCCAAATGATCGGTCCGGTGCGCGAAGCGCTGGGCATCATCAAGGGGCAGTTGAACACCCACGACATCGATCCCGCCACCTACCAGCGGCGGTTTCGCCTGCTGCTGGTCGACGCCATCGAGCCGATCGTGATGCCGCCGGTGCTGGGCATGATCGCCGATTCCGCGCCGGGCGTTTCGATCGAATCGTGTGTGCTGACCTCGCCGAATTTCGCCGAGCAACTGCGCGACGGCACCATCGACCTCGCATGCTTTTCGTACCCGTTCAATGCTCCCGACATCGTCACCATGCCGATCTGCGGCGTCGACGCGGTGGTGATCGCGCGGCGCGGCCATCCCGAGATCGGCGACAGCCTAGATCTGGCGACCTATGCCAAGCTCGGGCACGTGGCGCTGGTCCCGGAGCTGCGCGCGATGATGCATATCGAGAAGGACATGGTGGCGCATCAGGTGCCGCGGCGGATCGTCTGCATGGTCAACAAGCTGTGGTCGATTGCGCCGCTGGTCGAGCGCACCGACCTGATCGGGCTATTGCCGCGCTGGTTCGCCGCCCAGATCTCCGGGAATTTCGACGTCGCGGTGCACGCGCTTCCGGTCAGGATCTCCGAGCAGTATATCTACATGATCTGGCACTCCAAGAATGAGGCCGACCCGGGCCTGCGCTGGCTGCGCAACGCGATGCTGGCCGCGATCCGGGATCGGGGCGTCGGATTTCCCGAAGACACTCTGCCGCGGCCGATGCCCGGCACGCCGGGCATCCCGGCAATGCCCGGGGCGTCGATCTGATGCTCCCAGGCGCCGACGAAAATCCGCCAAACCGAACCGGTGCACCGATGGAACTGGGCAACATCGATCTCAATCTTCTGGTTGTGTTCGAGGCGATCTATTCGGGAGGCAGCATCAGCGGCGCCGGCAAGCAGCTCGGCATGAGCCAGCCCGCCGTCTCCAATGCGCTGACTCGGCTGCGCGAGCTGATGGATGATCCGCTGTTCGTGCGTACCCGGCGCGGCGTCGATCCCACCGTCAAGGCGCACCGGCTGATCGGGCCGGTACGCGAGGCACTCAGGCTGATCGAGGGGCAATTCAAGAACGGCCGCACGATCGACCTCACATCCTACAAGCGGCTGTTCCGTATCCTGATGTTCGATCCGCTCGAGCCGGTGATGCTGCCGGCGGTGCTGCGGCAGATCGCGATCGAAGGACCGGGAATCTCGATCGAGTGCGTCCGCGCCACGCCCGATTTCGCCGAAGCCCTGCGCGCCGGCACCATCGACCTCGCCTGCTACGCCTATCCGGTCAATGCTCCCGACATCGTCGCGGTGCCGATCATGATAGCCGACGCAGTCGTGATCGCGCGCCGCGGCCACCCCGGCATTGGCAAGACGCTGGACGCCGCGACCTACCGCAAGCTCGGGCATGTGACGCTGGTGCCGGCGCTGCGCGCGGTAACCAATGTCGACCAGGACATCGCCGCCCACGGCCTGACGCGCCGCGCGGTCTACATGATCAACAAGGTATGGTCGGTCGCCCCGATCGTGGAGCGAACCGATCTGCTGGGTACCCTGCCGCGCTGGGTCGCGCAGTCGCTCGCCCGCAATTTCGACATCGAGATCCACGACATGCCGGTCAAGGTGCCGGAGCACGCCATCCACATGCTGTGGCACCAGAAGAGCACGAGCGATCAGGGCCACGAATGGTTGCGCGAGACGATGCTGGCGGCGATACGGGAGCAGATTCAGCTGTCGGACGACGTCGCAAGCCCGGTCGTCGCCAACTTGCCGCACGCTGGATGAGGTCGCCGGCCCCCGGCTCAATACCGCCAGGTCACGCCGGTAAACAACCGCCAGCCGTCCTGGGTGGGGTCGTCGCTCTGCTGGCGCGAGCCTTCGACGAAGCCATAGAAGCTGGTCGGAATCGCGTCGGTCTCGCTGACATTGAACCGGATGCCGCCACCGAGATTGGAGGCATGGGGGTCGCGGATTTCGAGAACGGTCGGCTCGATCAGGAGGCGCTCGCCGGTGGCGCCGAACAGATAGGGGGTCACCACCAGCGGCAGCGGGCCGATCGGCGCCGCAAACGGCCGCTGCAGCTCGGCGCGTATCACCCAGCCGGAATCGCCGACCAGGGTGCCGGTGTCGTATCCCGAGAGCTGCTTGGCGCCGACGATGTCGAACTGCTCGGACACCAGTAGCGGCCTGAAGGCGGTCTGGCCGGCCGCCGCCACCATTCCGGCGGGTCCGGAATGACAAACGGATCGATCACTTCCCATTCGATCGGTATTTGGAATCGCTTCATCAGCGCGCCGCGGCGAGCGAATGCAGCACCGTCTCGCTCGGCCAGCAGTCGACCTTGAGCCCCGCCGATTTCTGGTACGCCCCGAGCGCCGCGCGCGTCTGCATGCCCGCCTTGCCGTCGAGCTTGTCGGCATACAGACCAAGCCGCGTGAGCTGACGCTGCATGGCCTCGACATCGGCGCTGCGCAGCTGCGAGGAGGCCGACCACGGCGTCGCAAATGGCTGCGGGCTCAGCATGCGGTCGCTGAGGTGGCCGACGAACAGCACATACAGATCGGAAAAATTATATTCCTTGATCACGAAATAATTCTTGGTGGTCAGGAACGCCGGACCGTAAATGCCCTCGGGCTGCAGCAATGACGCCGGCTCGGACTGCTCGGTAGCATTGAGTTTCTGTCCGCGCACCGGCACGAAGCCCTGGCGCAGCCACTCGCCGATCGGCTTTGTCACTTCCGGCACTCCCAGCGTGCAATCGACACCGGCGGGCGCCTGCACCTCATGGGCCCAGCGCACGCCGGGCTGCCATCCCTTGTTGACCAATTGCCGGGCGGCGGAGGCGAGCGCATCCGGCACCGAATGCCAGATGTCGCGACGGCCGTCGCCGTCGAAATCGACGGCATGCTGATAGAATTCCGACGGCAGGAATTGCGTCAGGCCGGTGGCGCCGGCCCAGGACGAGCGCAAATCCTTGCGCGCCACCTCGCCGTCGCCGAGCATCTTCAACGCCAGAATGAATTCGTTGCGATACTTGTCCTTGCGCCGGCCGACATAGGCCTGCGTCGCCAGCACCCGCAGCCCGTCATAGGGCAGCGTATAGCGGCCGTAATCGGTCTCGCGGCCCCAGATCGCCAGCACGACGGTGGCGGGCACGCCGAAGCGTGTTTCGATCGCGGTCAACGCCGCGGGGTACTTCGCCATCAGCCGCTGGCCTTCCGCAGCCAGGGCGGCGATATGGTCCTCTTTCAAATAGTCGGCCGGCACCTGCACGAACTCGGCCTGCGACGGCGCGCCGGTGGCCGGCCGTCCAGGCAATATCAGATCGGGCAATTTGTAGTCCGGCTCGAGACCGCGGGTCTCGGCATCGAACGTCGCGCGCGATACGCCGGCTGCCTGCGCCTCCGGCCAAAGCGAGGCGATAAATTGGGTGAAGCCGGCGTCGGCGGCGCGGACGGGGGAAGCGCCGAGGAGAAACAGACAGATCACCGCTCCCAGCCGCGCGCAACTGCCGATCAACGCCTCGCGGCCGCCGCGGTCCGCTCGGGCAGTTAGACCTCGATCGTTGCCGGTCAGGATCGCCAATGCGTCTACCTCACCGCCACGATGAAGAGCCGGGGAAACCGCAGCAGCACCTTGCCGTCCGCCTGCGGCAGATAGCTGGCTGCGACCCGCGCGGTATATTCGGCGAGATATTGCTTGCGTTCGGGCGGCTCCAGCGGGTCGACGAACGGCCGCAGCCCGGTGCCCTTGACCCATTCCACGACGGCTGCGGCGTCGTCGAGCACGTGGTTGTAGATGCTGTGCCAGATTTCCAGCCGGGCGCAGAGCGGGCGGAGCGCGTCGTAATAAACCCCCGGCCTGGGAAGAACGTCGCGCGCCCGCGCATTTTCCGCGAGTGCCTTGCGCCACGGCTCCAGCTGCGCGACCTCGCGCATCAGGACATGAACCCGCTCGTCGAGATTGTCGGGCATCTGGACCGCGAGCACGCCGCCGGGCGGCAGCGCGCCGAGCAGCCGCTGCAACTGCCTGAGATGGCCGGGCACCCACTGAAAGATCGCATTGGCAAACAGCACGTCGGTATCCGCCGGCGGCGCCCAGTGCGCGATGTTGGCCTCGATGAAACTGTGTCCCGGCAAGCGTTGGCGGGCCTGCCGCAGCATGTCGGCCGATGTATCGATGCCGATCACCGCGGCCTGCGGCCAGCGCCCGACCAGAAGCTCGGTCGAATTTCCCGGTCCGCATCCGATATCGACGACCTTGCGCGGCTCGGCGAGCGGGATCTGCGCCAACAGGTCGCGCGCCGGCCGGGTCCGCTCGTCCTCGAATTTGAGATACTGCTCGGCGCTCCAGTCCGCCATGTCGGGCTCCCGTTTTAACGCGTCAGTTTCTTGTATTTCATGCGGTGCGGAATGATGGAATCCTGCCCCAGCCTGCGCATCTTGTCCTTCTCGTAGTCCTGGAAATTGCCCTCGAACCATTCGACATGGCTGTCGCCCTCGAACGCCAGGATATGGGTGGCGATGCGGTCGAGAAACCAGCGGTCATGGCTGATGATCACGGCGCAGCCGGCAAAATCCTCCAGCGCCTCTTCCAGCGCGCGCAGCGTATCGACGTCGAGATCGTTGGTTGGCTCGTCGAGCAGCAGCACGTTGGCGCCGGACTTCAGCATCTTGGCCAGATGCACGCGGTTGCGTTCGCCGCCCGACAGCGCGCCCACCTTCTTCTGCTGGTCGGCGCCCTTGAAGTTGAACGACGAACAATAGCCGCGCGAATTGACCTCGCGCTTGCCGAGCAGGATCAGTTCGTTGCCGCCGGAAATCTCCTCCCACACGCTCTTCTTGCCGTCGAGGCTGTCGCGGGACTGATCGACATAGCCGAGATGCACGCTCTCGCCGACCGTGATGGTGCCCTTGTCCGGCTTCTCCTGCCCGGTGATCATCCGGAACAGCGTGGTCTTGCCGGCGCCGTTGGGGCCGATCACCCCGACGATGCCGCCGGGCGGCAGCTTGAAGGTCAGATTGTCGATCAGCAGGCGATCACCGAAGCCCTTGGTCAACCCGTCGAAATCGACCACGTTCTGGCCGAGCCGCTCGGCGACCGGGATCGTGATCTGCGCGGTCTGGGCCTGCTTCTCGCTGGCCTGCTTCAACAGGTCCTCGTAGCGCTGATAGCGCGCCTTGGATTTGGCCTGGCGCGCCTTCGGCGAGGCCGCGATCCACTCCTTCTCGCGCTCCAGGGTGCGCTGGTGCGCGGCGTCCTCGCGGCCTTCCTGCGCGAGGCGCTTCTGCTTCTGCGACAGCCAGGCGGTGTAATTTCCCTCGTAGGGAATACCCTTGCCGCGGTCGAGCTCGAGAATCCAGCCGGTGACGTTGTCAAGGAAATAGCGGTCATGGGTGACGATCAGGATGGCGCCGGGGTAGTTGCGCAGGTGCCCTTCCAGCCACGACACCAACTCGGCGTCGAGATGGTTGGTCGGCTCGTCCAACAGCAGCAGGTCGGGCTGGTCGAGCAGCAGCTTGCACAGCGCGACGCGGCGGCGCTCGCCGCCGGAGAGTTTGGTGACGTCGGCATCGTCGGGCGGGCAGCGCAGCGCGTCCATTGCCTGGTCGACCTTGCTGTCGAGATCCCAGAGGCCGGCGGCCTCGATCTCGTCCTGCAGCTTGGTCATCTCGTCGGCGGTCTCTTCGGAATAGTTCATCGCCAGATCATTGTACCGGTCGAGGATCGCTTTCTGCTTGCCGACCCCGAGCATGACGTTTTCGCGCACCGTCTTGCCGGGGTCGAGCTGCGGCTCCTGTTCGAGGTAGCCGACCCGCGCACCCTGCGCGACCCAGGCCTCGCCGTTATATTCCTTGTCGAGGCCGGCCATGATCCGCAGCAGCGTCGATTTGCCGGAGCCGTTGACGCCGAGCACGCCGATCTTGGCGTCGGGATAAAACGACAGATGGACGTTATCGAGCACCTTGCGGTTGCCGGGGTAGGTTTTGGACAAACCCTGCATGAAATAGACGAATTGGCGGGCCATCGAGATCCCTTGAAACGAGAGGATTTATGGAAAATTTGCTGCCGCTGATGTAGCGACGCGGCCGCCAAAGGGCAACCGCACTGCGGTGTTTTCGATCCGTTCACCACGGATCATTACGGGGCCGACACCATCTGTGCACCAGATCACGACAATTGAAACCTTGTTTTAATAAATCAGGCCAAAGCTGTCGAACGGCGCGGTAACAGGCGCCTCTCACGCGGCACAAGCCGCGAGCGAAAAAAAGGGCCGCGTCATGGCAACCATCACCTCAGCATCCCTTGTCCCCGCGGCAGGCAGCCGCCCCGGCCAGTCCAGCCTGCTCGCCGAAATCCGCGGCTTCTGGCGCCAGTTCTTCAACCGGGCTTTCGATCCCTATCGCCCGGAGCTGCATTACATGCGCGGTCCAGGGCCGGCCTGCCGCGCCAAGCAGCAGGCCCTTTCTCCCGCGGTCCAATCGATGGTCGCCGAAATTCGCGCCGCCAGGGCGCTGCGGTCGCCAGCAACCCGCTAACCGTACGCGCTTTTTGCGACCCTGGCGCTTGCGCGCCTGACCGTTGCGCGCGACCATGGCGCTCCCGGACCGCCCGTCCCCGGGCCGTCCCCGTCGCCAAACGGACCTCGCCATGACGCGTCTGCGCTGTGCCATCCTCGACGACTATATGAACCTGACGTTGCGGATGGCGGACTGGTCGAAAGTCGGCGACCGCGTCGATATCACCGTGTTCGACCAGCCGTTCGGTTCCGCGGAAGCCGCCGCCGGCGCGCTGGCGGATTTCGAGATCGTCTGCGCGATGCGCGAACGCACGCCGTTCCCGCGGACGCTGTTTGCGGCGCTGCCCAAACTAAAGCTGCTGATCACTTCGGGCATGCGCAATGCGGCGATCGATCTGCAAGCCGCCAAGGACCAGCGGGTGGTGGTGTGCGGGACGCAGTGGGGCCGCGATCCGACCGCGGCGCTGACCATGGGCCTGATCCTGGAACTGACCCGCAATATCGGCCGCGAGAACGCGCGCATGCATGCCGGCGAGGCCTTGCAGAAATTCATCGGTATCGAGATCGAGGACCGGACACTCGGCGTCGTCGGTCTCGGCAAGCTCGGCGCCAAGGTCGCTCGGCTGGCGCAGGCGTTCGGCATGAACGTGATCGCGTGGAGCCCGAACCTGGCGCCGGAGCGATGTCAGCAAGCCGGCGTCGGCCACGCCAGCAAGGAGCAATTGTTCTCCACCGCCGACATCGTCACCGTCCATATGGTGCTGAGCGAGCGTTCGCGCGGACTGGTGGGAGCGGCCGATCTGGCGCGGATGAAGCCGACCGCCTACCTCGTCAACACCGCGCGCGGACCGATCGTCGATGAAGCCGCGCTGTTGCACACCCTGCAGCAGCGCCGGATTGCCGGTGCGGCGATCGACGTGTTTTCGGTCGAGCCGCTGCCGGTCGACCATCCGTTCCGCAAGCTCGACAACCTCGTGCTGACGCCGCATCTCGGCTACGTCACCGAGGAAGGCTTTCGCGCTCATTATGGCCAGATGGTCGAGGGCATTGACGCCTGGTTCAAGGGCGAGCCGCTGCGAACCTTGGCATAGCCCAATCCGGGATCCGCCCTGAATCACCGATCCGTCACGCGCAAGGCAACCCGCCTGCCGTCCGCCAAAACCTGCTTGCGACGTTCAGCGCACCGTCACCGGCGCGGGCAACGGCGGCACCACGGTCGGCGCGGCACCGGGAACGCTGGCCGGCCCGGCATTGGGTCCGGGAACCGGCAGCGCGGAGGCGGTCGTGGTCGGCGGCGAGCCGCCGGGAAGCACGACGACCCGGGTGCCGACCTTGACGCGGTCGAACAGGTCGGAGACGTCCTCGTTCAGCATACCGATGCATCCCGACGAAACGAACTTGCCGATCGTCGACGGCTGGTTGGTGCCGTGGATGCGGTAGACGGTGTTGCCGAGATACATCGCGCGGGCGCCGAGCGGATTGCCGGGGCCACCGGCCATGAAGCGCGGCAGGTAGGGTTGACGATCGATCATCTCCGGCGGCGGATGCCAATCCGGCCATTCCGCCTTGCGCGAGATCTTTTGCACCCCGTTCCAGGTGAAGCCGTCACGGCCGACGCGGACGCCGTAGCGGATGGCGCGCCCGCCACCCAGCACATAATAGAGATAGGTGTTCGGGGTATCGACGACCAGCGTCCCCGGCGGTTCCTTGGTCGGAAAGGCGACTTCCTGGCGGCGCAGATTTGGCGCCAGTTCGGTCGGCCCGACTTCGGGCTGTTCATCCGGCGGCAGCGCCGACAACACCATCGGCCTGCCATCGGGCCCCTGCGGCGGCTGCATCGCACCGGTGGCTCCGGTCGGAGCCCCGACACCCTCGGGCGGACGCAAGGCGCGATTATCTTCGTCGGGATAGATGAAGCCGGATCCGGGAACGCGATTGTCGCCGTTGCCGCGGTCCGAATAGGTCTGTTGCGGCGTCCCCGCGGGACGGTCGGAATAAATCACCGGCGGCGGTCCGGCGGGACGGCCATACCGCGGGTCATCCGGCGAAAGCACCGGGCCGGTCGGCACGCCGCGGTCGGTGTAGATCGGCGGAGCGCCCATCGGGCGGCCATAGCGCGGATCATCAGGTGAAAGCACCGGGCCGGGCGGCGGCAGGGCGGTCGAACCCGGCCCCTGGTCGTCGTCGAGGCCGTCGAAATCCGGCGCGCGGCGATAATCGGCCGGATAGCCGCCGGGCGGATAGGCAGGCGGATAGGATGGAGGCGCCGCCGAATAGGCCGGCCCGGGAACCGTCGGATAGCCCTGCTGCGCCAGCGCAACCGAGCTACCTGCCGCGCCCGCTGCCAGGGCAGCACCAATCGTCAGCATGCGTTTGATCATCATCGCTCTTGTATAGTCCCCAAGCCGATACCGGATCGTTCATGGCAAATGACTGAAGATAGCGGCGCATTCAAGACAAAATCGGCCCATTCGCGCCAGATTCCGGCTTTTGTGATGATCCGCCCGGCGCCGTTGCAATCAAGCCTCACCAACTGCGGAAACGGCCATCGAACGGGGCAGCGGCCTTCGCGCCGGCTATTTTTAACAATCGCCGGGAGGCCGTTGCGGTATTCTCGAATCAGCCTGATTCGTTGCGCACCGGAGGTGCCGGCCGCGTCGCGAAGGCGGCCATTCAGTCATCACCGCGTTCCCGACGGCTCAAGGGCCTTGCAGATATCCCGCCCGATATCCTTGCGAGGCGGAATCCAGCATCCCATGCTCCCCGGCTTTCGTTTTCTGTTCGCCGCGATCATTTTGTCGATGTCGGTTCTGGTCTTCGGATTGGGTGCGGCGGCGCTGCTGCGCGCGGCACACGAGGAATTTGCCAGCACCCCGCCCTGGCACGCCGCGCCCGAAGCCAGTTTCGCGCAACAACGCGAAGCCGCCGCGCCGGTGCTGGCGCTGCTGCGCGTCGAGCCATCCGTCGCCGGCAAAACCTCTGAGCCCGGGCCCGCTTCGACGGCACCGCAAATGGCAACAGCGGAGCCGGCTTCGGTCAGCGCCGAGCCCGCGGAGCCAACCAGGACCGCCGCGCTGCCGCCGGAGGATTCATCGCCGTCCGAAACCGCCAGGCTGCAGATCGCGGTCGCGGAAGCTCCGCCACCAGCCGAGGCCCTGGCCGCGCCAGCCGAGATGCCCGCTCCCGCCGGCGACAGCAAGATCGCGACCCCCGACGTGGCAACCGAGCCCGCCCCGCCGGCCGCGAGCGCGCCAGCCCTTCAAGCGGCGGACGCCGCTGCCCCGACTGCGTCCGAACCGGCGAGTGTGCCGGCTGCAGCGGAGACTGACATCGTCAGCACGACCATCGCAACGCTGGGCGGCCCGCCCGTCGCCATCGAGCAGCCGCGGCAGGCCAGCCATGCCAATCCCGAGCCGAACGTCGTCAGGAAGCGCCAGAAAGCCCAGCGGGCGATCAAGCGCCGGCGGATTGCATCGCGGGCGCGGGTGGCGGCACAGGCGCCCGACCCGCTGGCCAACCCGTTCGCCCCGCCGGTCAACCCCGTTCGCAGCCGCTGATCTTCGCCGCCGATCAGGCCGGGCCGGTCGCGACCGGCGGTCCGTCGGGCAATCCCCATTCGGCCCACGACCCATCGTAAAGCGCGCTGCCGCGCACGCCGAGCCGGTAAAGCGCCAAGGTCAGCACCAGCGCGGAGACGCCGGAGCCGCAGGTCGTCACAATCGGCTTGCCGAAATCGACGCCGGCCCCCTCGAATGCCTGCCGCAGGTGCTCGAGCGATTTCATCGCCCCGGTCTGGGGATCGAACAATTCGGCATAGGGCACGTTGCGGCTGCCGGGGATGTGACCGGAACGGCGGCCGGGCCACGGTTCGGCCACGCTGCCCTCGAAACGCGGACGCGGCCGCGCATCGACCAGTTGCTCGTGATGCGTGGCCAGGTTGTCGACCAACTGCTGCCGGCTGCGGATGAAGCCTGGGTCCAGCGTGGCCTGGAATTTTCCGGGCTTCGGGATCACCTTGCCGGAATGCGTCGGACGTCCCTCGCGCAGCCATTTCTGCAGCCCGCCATCCAGCACCTTCACCGCAGGGTGGCCGAACGACAGGAACATCCACCAGGCCCGGGGCGCGGCAACCCAGGCGCCGGAATCATAGGCCACCACGGTATCGCCCGAGGAAATGCCGAGCGCTGCGACCTCGCGCGCGAACCGCGCCGCGTCCGGATACATGTGCGGCCGCGGATCATCGGGGTCGGCGATGGTGCCGACATCGAAAAACACCGCGCCCGGAATATGCGCCCCGAGATAATCGTCCGACGGCAGCGGCAGCACGCCGGGCATCTTGTAGGACGCATCGATGATCCTGAGCCTGGGATCGTCGAGATGCGCGGCGAGCCAGTCGGTGGAGACCAGCGGATCGTCGGAGGGCGATGTCATGGCGGCTGGATCCTTTCAACGGCACGAGGCCGGGCATGACGAATGTCGGTCGATGGTTGCAGCGCCTTAACCCTTGGCCGGCTTCGGCTCGGCCTTCTCGACCGGGCCGCCGGCCTCGCGCCAGGCGGCGAACCCGCCGCCAATATGCGCGACCGGCTTCAGTCCCATGTCCTGCGCGGTTTTCGCCGCCAGCGCCGAGCGCATGCCGCCGGCGCAATGAAAGATGAATTTCTTGTCGCCCTGGAAAATCGGCTTGGCATAGGGGCTCGCCGGATCGATCCAGAACTCCAGCATGCCACGGGTGCAGGAGAAGGCGCCGGGAATCCGCCCCTCGCGCTCGATCTCGCGGGGATCTCGGATATCGACGATCACCACGTCGTCGCCTTGCGACGCCGTGATGGCGTCGGCCGCGCTCAAGGTTTCGATCTCGGCATTGGCCTCGTCGATCAGCGCCTTGATGCCGCGGTGAATGGTCTGGGGCATTGTTGTTTCCTTGCTCTTGCGGCTTCTCGTTACGCGGCCCGGACGCGGCGCAGCGTCGTTACGCCGCGCCGCACAGCCCGGGGGGCGCGCATTCCCGTCACCGCACCAGTTCCTTCATCGCGCCCTCGAGACCTTCGATCGTGATCGGGAACATGCGCTCGGAAAACAGCCGGCGGATGATGGTGGTGGATTCGGAATAGTCCCAGTGCCGCTGCGCCACCGGATTGAGCCACACCGCATGCGGATAGGTGCGGGTGATGCGCTCGAGCCAGACCGAGCCAGCCTCCTCGTTGACATGCTCGACCGAGCCGCCGGGCACCATGACCTCGTAGGGCGACATCGAGGCGTCGCCGACGAACACCACCTTGTAGTCGTGCGGATATTTGTGCAGCACGTCCCAGGTCGGGGTGCGGTCGGTAAAGCGGCGGCGGTTCTGCTTCCAGACGCCCTCATAGAGGCAGTTGTGGAAGTAGAAATATTCCATGTGCTTGAATTCGCTCTTGGCCGCCGAGAACAGTTCCTCGACCTGTTCGATATGCGAATCCATCGAGCCACCGATATCGAAGAACACCAGCACCTTGACCGCGTTGCGCCGTTCGGGCCGCATATGGACGTCGAGATAGCCGTGGTTGGCGGTCTCCTTGATGGTGGTGTCGAGGTCGAGTTCGTCGGGGGCGCCGGTGCGGGCGAATTTGCGCAGGCGCCGCAGCGCGATCTTGATGTTGCGGATACCGAGTTCGACGTTGCCGTCGAGATCCTTGAATTCGCGGCGGTCCCAGACCTTGACCGCGCGGAAATTGCGGTTCTTGTCCTGGCCGATCCGGATGCCTTCCGGATTGTAGCCCTCGGCGCCGAACGGCGAGGTCCCGGCGGTGCCGATCCACTTGTTGCCGCCCTGATGGCGGCCCTTCTGCTCCTTGAGGCGCTGGCGCAGGGTCTCCATCAGCTTGTCCCAGCCCATCGCCTCGATCTGCTTCTTCTCCTCCTCGGTGAGGTATTTTTCAGCGAGCTTCTTCAGCCATTCGGCGGGAATATCCGCCTTTTCCATGGCGTCGAGCAGGCTTTCCAGCCCCTTGAACACGGTGCCGAAGACGCGGTCGAACTTGTCGAGATTGCGCTCGTCCTTGACCAGCGCGGCGCGCGCCAGATAGTAGAAATTCTCCACCGTCTGCTCGGCGAGGTCGGCGTTGAGCGCCTCCATCAGCGTCAGATATTCGCGCAGGCTGACCGGGACCTGGGCGTCGCGCAAGGATGTGAAGAACTGCAGGAACATGGATGACAGATTGCCCGCCGCACCGTGGACGTCAAGGGGCAGCGCCACCCAGAGAGGCCTAGACCTGCCGGGTTTTTCCATTAGAATTGAACGGTCGGGCTTTTCAAACGGGACATTTTCGATGGGTATTTTGGCTGCATTCCTCTGCCCGGGCAGACCCGCCTGACGTATCCCTGACCCCCGCGACCATCCCGCTTCCGCTTCCCACCGAGGCGCGCTCCTGCGCTCAAGAATAAAACACAAGGCACCTGCCCGATGAAATTTACCGGCACCAAGGACTATGTCGCCACCGATGACCTCAAGATCGCGGTCAACGCCTCGATCGTGCTGGAGCGCCCGCTGCTGATCAAGGGCGAGCCCGGCACCGGCAAGACCGTGTTGGCCGAGGAAGTCGCCAAGGCCCTCGGCGCGCCGCTTCTGACCTGGCACATCAAGTCGACCACCAAGGCGCAGCAGGGCCTCTACGAATACGACGCGGTGTCGCGGCTGCGCGACAGCCAGCTCGGCGACGCCAGGGTATCCGACATTTCCAATTACATCCGGCGCGGCAAGCTGTGGGACGCCTTCACCCACGAGAAACGCCCGGTGCTGCTGATCGACGAAATCGACAAGGCCGACATCGAATTTCCCAACGACCTTTTGCTCGAGCTCGATCGCATGGAGTTCTTCGTCTACGAGACCGGCGAGAGCATCAAGGCCAAGGTGCGCCCGATCGTGATGATCACCTCCAACAACGAGAAGGAATTGCCGGACGCATTCCTGCGCCGCTGCTTCTTCCACTACATCAAGTTTCCCGACATCGACACCATGAACAAGATCGTCGACGTGCATTTTCCGGACATCAAGAAGCGCATGGTCGAGGAAGCCTTGCGGATCTTCTTCGAGGTGCGCGAAGTGCCCGGCCTGAAGAAGAAGCCGTCGACCTCCGAACTCCTGGACTGGCTCAAGCTGCTGCTCAACGAGGACATCACGCCGGAAATGCTGCGGGAGCGCGATCCGCGCAAGCTGATTCCGCCGCTGCATGGCGCGCTGTTGAAGAACGAGCAGGACGTGCATCTGTTCGAGCGGCTGGCGTTTTTGAGTCGGCGGGAAGTGTAGCCGCGCCGCCGGGCGGAGCGGCCGGGCGCCGTTTTCGAGCGGTACGCCGTGGATGAAAAAAGATCGGGACCGATGAACGTTCAACAGCAGATCGAGACGGCGGCGTCCGGCGCCGCGGCGCATTTCGACGTCATCATCGCCGGCGCCGGGATCTCCGGGGTCGGCGCCGCCTATCACCTGACCAGGCAATGTCCGGGCACCAGTTTCGTGGTGCTGGAAACCCAGGACGGCTTCGGCGGAACCTGGCGCACCCACCGCTATCCCGGCATCCGCTCCGACAGCGACCTGCATACTTTCGGCTACCGCTTCAAGCCATGGACCAGCGCGCCGATCGCGACGGCCGCGGAAATTCTCAGCTATGTGGGCGAGGTGATCGAGGAAAACCGGCTCGGCCCCCACATCCGCTATCGGCACCGGATCCGCTCGGCGCATTGGTCGAGCGAACGGAAGCTCTGGAGCATCGAGGCGGTGAGGACCGACAGCGGCGAGGCGGTGCATCTCACGACGAATTTCTTCTGGATGTGCCAGGGCTATTACCGGCACGCGGAGGGCTATACGCCGCAATGGCCGGGGATGGAGACCTTCAAGGGCCGGATCGTCCACCCGCAGAAATGGCCCGACGATCTCGACTATGCCGGCAAGAAGGTCGTCGTGATCGGTTCCGGCGCCACCGCGGCGACGCTGATCCCGGCCATCGCCGGGGATTGCGCCCATGTGACCATGCTGCAGCGCTCGCCGACCTATTTTCGAACCGGCCGCAACGCCATCGAGATCGCCGAGACCCTGCGCACCCTGCAGGTCGACGAGAGCTGGATCCACGAAATCACCCGCCGCAAGATCCTGCACGACCAGGACGCCTTCACCCGCAAGACCTTCGAAGACCCCGAGGCGGCCAAGAAGGATCTGTTGTCCGCGGTCGAGGCCTATCTCGGACCCGACTACGACATCGCCACCCACTTCACGCCGAAATACCGGCCGTGGCGGCAGCGCATCGCCTTCATTCCGGACGGCGACCTGTTCCAGGGCATCAAGTCCGGCAAGGCCTCGGTGGTGACCGACGAGATCGAGCGCTTCACCGAAACCGGGATCCTGCTGAAGTCCGGCAAGACGCTGGAAGCCGACATCATCGTCACCGCGACCGGCTTCAACCTCTGCGCCACCGGCGACATCGAATTTGGCGTCGATGGCAAGCCGCTGGATTTCGCCGATACCGTGACCTATCGCGGCATGATGTTCACCGGCGTGCCCAATCTGGTCTGGGTGTTCGGATATTTCCGCGCCAGCTGGACGCTGCGGGTCGACCTGGTCGCCGATTTTGTCTGCCGTCTGCTCAACCACATGAAAGAAATCGGCGCCCGCCAGGTCACCCCGGCGCTGCGGCCGCAAGACCGCGACATGCCGCTGCTGCCCTGGATCGACCCGGAAAACTTCAATCCCGGCTACATGATGCGCGGCATGCACCTGCTGCCGAAGCGCGGCGACAAGCCGGAATGGCAGCACAACCAGGACTACTGGGCCGAGAAGGACGAGTTCCCCGCCATCGACCTCGACGATCCTGCGTTCCTGTACGGGTAAGCCCGCGCCACGCGATCCGCGAATGCCGGGGATTGCTACGGTCGCCCGGTCGGGGCCGGGCGCTGACGGCCGAAGCTGGCGCGCGCTGGATTTTTGCCGACGGATTCACTTTTCAAACAGCCCTGGGCCGTCGCAACGAAGGTCCAGACATGCGCCGGGATGCTTGCCGGCTTCCCCCATAATAGGGATTCAATGAACAAAACATAAACAGATTTTTGGAAAATTGCAATCCCGATATTTTTGCTCAGCGGGATTGACGCCAGATCGAGCAAGCTGCCCGTCGGGCAAATCGCCGGTGACCTGGAGTTCGCTTCGTGCCATCCGGGGTCTCGCCGTCAAAATATCGAAAACAACCCCATGCAAAGTAGCCCGGCGTGGCCGGGGAGGCACGGAAGGTGCCCTAACACCCCCGGCAGATCCCCGTGAACGTGCTGGGCCGGGCGCGGCCTCGCCGGCGGCGTGGTGCCTTGCCCGCTGGCTCGACGGCATGCGCGCTGACGATCCGCTGCGACGCGCCGGCATAGGGCGGCGCGACGAGGCGTGGAGGCGGCGATGGCGACACCGCATTGCCAGATCCGTAGGCGACCGGTGGCGGCGGGGCGTTGGTGCCGAGCGGCGGGATGCGTGCGGCGTTTCCGATGCCGCTGGGATCCGAAAGCACGCTGGGATTGGCAGGACCGAACGGCACGCCGCTGATCGGCGAATTGCCGGCGCCGGCCGAGCCCGCCGGCGGGGTCAGCTGCGCCAAGGCCTGCGCGGGCACCATCAGGCTGCCAAGCGCCAGGGCGAGAACAAGCGCGGAATTGCGGGACATCCAGGTGTTTTTCCGGGGGGCTGCACCTTCAACCATTGAAGCGGGGTGCGGGTTCCCGCACGTCCACCGGGTGGTCTGAACGATGCCTCGTCAACCGATCCTGATGGTCGAGGCGGCGGGCAAGCAATGGCTTTCGTTCAACGCGCGAGAAGATCATCTCAACGGTCTGACGGTCGGACAGGCCGCGAAGGTGATGCGGAACGGCGCCGATGCCGCGGCCACGGCCGTCGTCACCGAACTGCGCCCGCTTGGCGTTTTTGCCCCCTGGCAGGCCGAGCGGGTGATTGGCGATCATGACCGCAATACCTTGCGCCTGCGCCTTGACCCGCAGGGAGAGCCGGCCGGCCTTGAGCCGGGCATGACGGTCTGGATCGAGAATCAGCGAGAGCGTGATGTATTTATGTCAGCGTGCAGCGGCGATCGACAACTGCCGCGATGGCGGAGCACGCGTGTCCCGGACGCGGTGCAGCGTCCTTCACGCCGCGGAGCCGTCATCCGGCGCGCATTCGCGCGACCCGTTGGCAGCGCCGGACCCATCACCATTTCGCTGCAAGCGATGGGCCCTCGCTCTGCAGCGCACCACGCCGGAACGGCGGCGCGTCGCGCTGCGTCCGCAGCACGATGTGAGCGCCGACCTAACTCAAATTCACCATGCATGCTCCGACGAGAGTTTTCGCGCCTCAGGATGGTCAGCCCCCTGCGGCCGGCAGCACCGCCGCTTCCGGCGCGCTCCTGCCGCGGATCAGGTCGGAGGCCTTGTCGGCGATCATCATGGTCGAGGCGTTGAGGTTGGCCGAGATCATCCGCGGCATGATCGAGGCGTCGATCACGCGCAGATTCTGCAGGCCATGCACGCGCAGCTGGTCGTCGACCACGGCCCAGCCGCTGTCGGCCGGACCCATCCGGCAGGTGCATCCCGGATGAAACGTCGTGGTGCCGCGCCGCGTCGCCGCGGCGAGGAATTCGTCGTCGGTCTGCACCCCGGGTCCGGGAAAATCCTCGTAATCGTAATAGGGCGAAAGCGGCGCGGAGGCGAGCAGCCGCCGTGCCAGCTTCATGCCGGCGACCACGGTGCGGCGGTCGAGCTCCTCGACCAGATAATTGGTCTGGATGATCGGCGGCTCGAACGGGTCGGCGGAGCGGGCGCGGACATAGCCGCGGCTCTCCGGCCGCTGCTGCCAGGAGGTCACCGTCATGCCCGGCTGGTCCTCGAGCGCGCCCTGCACCCCCTCCTTGTAGCTCGCCGGCGTGAAGGTCAGCTGCAGGTCCGAACTCTCGGTGGTCTCGCCGGAGTGCCAGAAGCAGTAAACCATGGTCGGCGACAGCGACAGCAGGCCGCGCCGCGTGGCGGCCCATTTGATGGCTTCCCCGACCAGGCTGAGGCCGCGCCGGCGCTCGTTGATGGTCTTGATGTTCTTGACGCGCGCCACCGAGCGCGGCGCGTAATGGTCCTGCAATCCCTCGCCGACGCCGGGCAGCGCGTGGCGCAGCTCGATGCCCAGGGAGCGCAGCAGGTCGGGCGGTCCGACGCCCGACAATTGCAGGAGCTGCGGCGAGTTGTAGCTGCCGCCGGCCAGAATCACTTCCCTGACGGCGCGCACCTCGACCGGCACACCGCCCTTGCCGCCCTTGAGGTAGCGCACGCCGGTCGCGCGCTTGCCGTCGAACAGGATTGCCGTGGCATGGGCATGGGTCCGCACATCGACATTCGGCCGCTTCATCGCCGGGTGCAGAAAGGCGGTCGCCGCACTGACCCGCAGGCCGTTCCGGATGGTGCGCTGGGCGTAGGAGACGCCCTCCTGGATCGCGCCGTTGTAATCGGGGTTCCTCGGGATGCCGAGCGAGATCGCGCCGGCCATGAACGCCTCGCAGAGCGGATCCTGCCAGTCCATGGTGGTGACGGTCAGGTTGCCGTCGCGGCCGCGAAACGCGTCCTCGCCCTCGCCGATCCGCCGCTCCAGCCGCTTGAAATAGGGCAGCACGTCCGGATAGCCCCAGCCGCGGTTGCCGAGCTGGGCCCAGGTGTCGAAATCCTGGCGCTGGCCGCGGTTGTAGATGTGGCCGTTGATCGAGGAGGAGCCGCCGAGCGTCTTGCCGCGCGGCGCGTAGATGCTGCGGCCGCCGGTCCAGGGGCCCGGCTCCTGCTGATAGGCCCAGTTGATGCTCTTCATGTGAAAGGTCTTGATGAAACCGGCCGGCAGATGGATGTAGGGGTGCCAGTCCCGCGGGCCGGCTTCGAGCACGCAAACGCGCGTGCCGGCGTCCTCGCTGAGCCGGTTGGCCAGTACCGAGCCGGCCGAGCCCGCCCCCACGATCACATAATCGAACGTGTCCATCATACGACCCTGGCGGCAGGCTACCGCGCCCTCTCATGCAATTGATAGGTGAGATGCGCCTTCACAACAGGCCATTCCCCGGCGATGATGCTGTAGACCACGGTATCGCGCAGCGTGCCGTTGGGCGCGATCTGGTGGTTGCGCAGGATGCCGTCCTGCTTGGCGCCGAGCCGTTCGATGCCGCGCCGGCTCTGATGATTGAAAAAATGGGTGCGGAATTCCACCGCGATGCAATCCAGCGTTTCGAACGCATGCGCCAGCAGCAGCAGTTTGCACTGGGTGTTGACCGCGCTGCGCTGCACCCGCCTCGCATACCAGGTCGAGCCGATCTCGACCCGCCGGTTGGCGGCGTCGACGTTCATGTAGGTCGTCATGCCCGCGATCCCGCCCTCGGCATCGAACACCGTGAACGGCAGCATCGCGCCCGACGCCTGCAGGCCGAGGCGGCGGTCGATCTCCCTGGCCATCTCTTCGGGGCGCGGCACCGAGGTGTACCACAGCTTCCACAGCTCGCCGTCCCTCACCGCCTCGGTCAGCCCGTCAACGTGATCGCGCGACAGCGGTTTGAGCTGCGCGTAGGGACCGCTCAAGGTCACCGGTTCAAGCCAGGGCATTCTGCAGTTTCCTTGTGGTCGCGTCACAAACGATCGATTCCATGAAACCGATCGTCATTCCGGGATGCTTCTTCAGTCGGCGACAGCCGACTTGCGGCGCAGGCCCGGAATCCATTCTCCCGGCAGGGCTTATGGCTTGCGGGCTCGCGCAAGAGCGCGCCCCGGAATGACAATCGTGGTTGAGGGCCGTGCTTTCTTGCCATGACGACATTGGGCGTTTCGCCCCCCGTCACTTGTTCAGGAAATTCAGCGGCAGGCCGGGCCGAGTCCAGTCCATCGCGATCAGTTCGCCCTTGCCGGACAGCGTGATATAGGCGGTCTTCAGTTCGGGGCCGCCGAACGCGATGTTGGTGGTGACGCGGTCCCCGGTCGGCACCTGCTCGACGATGCGGCCATCGGGCGCGATCACCGTAATGCAGCCCGAGATCAGGGTCGCGACGCAGACATTGCCGCAGGCTTCCACCGCCAGCGAGTCGAACATCTGGTAGCCGCCGAGGCCCGCGATCGGCTTGCCGCGTTCGCCGCGATAGATCACGTCGCGCGGCCTGACCTCCCCGGGCGCCGACAGGTCGAACGCCCACAGCCGCGCCGTCGGCGTCTCCGCCACATAGACCGTGTTCTCGTCCGGCGACAGCCCGATGCCGTTGGCCGGCAGCATGCCGAACACGCCCTCCACCACCTCGGTGGCGCCCGGCTTCATGTAATAGAACGCCCCGACATCCATGTCGCGGGCGCGGCGCTTGCCGAGATCGGTGAACCACAATCCGCCCTGGCGGTCGAACACCAGGTCGTTCGGTCCCTTCAGCGGGTGCTCGCCGCATCTGTCGAACAGGGTTTCGACCCTGCCGGTGGCCAGATCGACGCGCTGGATCGAGCCGCCGATATATTCGTGCGGCGCCGGCGCGCCCGGCATCAGGGTGCCGCGCGACGGCACCCAGCTGAAGCCGCCATTGTTGCAGATATAGCATTTGCCGTCGGGGCCGATCGCCGCGCCATTGGGGCCGCCCGGAATCTCCGCGACCACCTCTTTGCGCCCGTCGGGCCACACCCGGGTCAGTCGCCGGCCGCGGATTTCGACCAGCAGCACCGAGCCGTCCGGCATCACCACCGGGCCTTCCGGAAATTCGAGATCGGTGGCGAGAACGCGAATCTCGGGCATGAAACCCTCCCCGGCTTTTGTTTGGGCTGGAGGGATTCCAGGCTCGGTCCCGCACGCGCCGCAATTGTTTGGCCGATGTTATGGCAAAGTCGATCCCGCTTGCCAAGCAAACTGCAGGCATTCGCAAGGCAACGCAGGCCCGCGCCGGCGAAGGCGAGCCTCATCGTGGCTCGACGGCGGCTCAGCCGCTGACCGGTATCCAGATTTCGAGACCGCCATTGCCGGTCAGCGGATCGAATTTTTCGTCATAGCGCTCGAAGTTGGGGGCATCGGCGGCCTTCAGGCCCGATGCCGGCAGCCACTGGTTCCAGATCGTGTTGACGGTGCGGCGAATGCTGGAGATGTGGTCGCGGTGGGTGAACACGGCGTATTTCTGTTCGGGAATCCGCACTCGGCTGAATTCGCGCGGCAGGTCGGAAAAGTCCGACACTTCGACGCCGGCGATGTAGTCGAAGTTTCCGGCGTCGTCGCCATTGCAGCAGACCCCGTAGGCGACCTGCCCGATCCGGCCGGGAACGCGGGGGATCCATTGATGAAAGCGATTCCACTGGCCGGGAATCGCCGCGCTGCTCTCGCAATTGTAGCGCTCGCCGAGGCCGGCGACGAGCAGCGCCTTGCCGGTCAGGAAACGCGGCGCAGCGAGATTGTCGATAAAGGTTGAATCCATGGTGATCGGCTCCTGCAGGCTGAGGTGGTCGAGACGCGCGCCGCGAACCGCTTCGGGCGTCACCCCGACATGGTCGCGGAACGCGCGGGTGAATGCTTCGTGAGAGCCGTAGTCCGCGTCCAGCGCCAGGCTGAGGATGTCGGGCGCGCCGGCTGCGAGCGCACGCGCCGCTTCGCTTAAGCGGCGGGCACGCACGTAACGCATCACCGACAGTCCGGTCGCGGCGGCGAACGCCCGCACCATGTGAAAGCGCGAGACACCGCCGACGCCCGCGATCTCGTCGAGGGTGAGGGGGTCGGCAAGGTGGCTTTCGATGTACCAGAGCGCTTTCTGGGCTGGGTTCATGGACGGTGGCCTTCTTTCGAAGCGCGCGCATCATGCGCGCATCGAAGATGCTGCATTTGACAGTCCTTGCTCTTGCGGGGCGCCACCGAACCGGGGCCGGCGACCAGGTGGCCTGTTCCGCACTGCGGAAGAAATAGCAGCCGGGCCGTCGCTGGCAACCGCGTCGCAATCGTGCATACTGGCCCGGCATTGATCCGAAGGCTCGACGAGCTGCCCACAAGAGACTGCCTGAGCCTCGGCCAGAACGTCAGGGAGGACGGTGATGCCTTTTCGTGTCTTGAGCCACGTCACGTCGGCCGCGTTGGCCGCCATGGTCGCCGCAGCCTTCGCGGGTGCCGCACACGCGCAGAAGAAATATGATCCGGGCGCGACCGACACCGAGATCAAGATCGGCAACATCATGCCCTATTCGGGCCCGGCGTCGGCCTACGCCACCATCGGCAAGACCGAGAACGCCTACTTCAATAAGATCAATGCCGAAGGCGGCATCAACGGCCGCAAGATCAACTTCATTTCCTACGACGACGGCTACAGCCCGCCGAAGACCGTGGAGCAGGCCCGCAAGCTGGTCGAGAACGACGAGGTGCTGCTGATCTTCAATCCGCTGGGAACGCCGGGCAACAGCGCCATCCAGAAATACATGAACGCGAAGAAAGTGCCGCAGCTCTTCGTATCGACCGGCGCCGCCAAATGGAACGATCCGAAGAACTTTCCATGGACCATGGGCTGGCAACCGAGCTACCAGGTCGAGGCCCGGATCTATGCGGCTTACATCCTGAAGAACTATCCCGGCAAGACCATCGGGATTCTCTATCAGAACGACGATTTCGGCAAAGACTACGTGACCGGACTGCACGAGGGCCTCGGCGATCAGGCCAGCAAGCTGATCGTGGTCGAAAGCTCCTATGAGACCTCTTCGCCGACGGTGGACTCCCAGGTGGTGCAGATCAAGGGCGCCAATCCCGATATCTTCGTCAATATCGCCACCCCGAAATTCGCCGCCCAGGCGATCAAGAAAGCCGGCGAGCTGGACTGGCATCCGGTGCAGTTTCTGACCAACGTGTCGGTTTCGGTCGGCAGCGTGCTGCAGCCGGCCGGCTACGCCAACGCCCAGGGCATTTTAAGCGCCGCCTATCTGAAGGATCCCAACGACCCCACCTGGAAGAACGATGCGGCGATGAACGAATGGCGCGCCTTCATGACCAGATGGTATCCGGAAGGCGACCAGAAGGACGCCTCGACCACGTTCGGCTATGGCGTGGCCAAGGGACTGGAGCAGGTGCTGCGGCAGTGCGGCGACGACCTCACCCGCGAAAACATCATGAGGCAGGCCGCCAACCTCAACTTCGAGATCGGCGTCTATTTGCCGGGCACCCGCATCAAGACCAGCCCGACCGATTTCGCGCCGCTCGAACAATTGCAGATGATGCGGTTTCAGGGCGAAAGCTGGAACCTGTTCGGGCCGATCATGTCGGGGGAAAAGAACAGCTGAGGAGAGACTTTTCCTCCCTCTTTGGGAAAGGGAATTTTCGCATTGCGACGCACAGCGCAGTCTACGCCAGAATGGTGTTCAACATCCTTTGCGGCAACACCGACGACCATGCCCGAAACCATGCGGCATTCTGGAATGGCCGTGAACTGTCGCTGACGCCGGCCTATGACATCTGTCCGCAGTCGAGGTCCGGCGGGGAGGCGACCCAGGCGATGCTGATCGTGGGCGACCAACGGACCAGCCAGATTTCGCTTTGTCTAAAGGCGGCCCCGCTGTTTTTGCTCGGGTTGGACCAGGCAACCAGGCTGATTGCAGATCAGATCAGGGCCATCAGGAGATTCTGGAAGCGAGTTTGCGACGAGGCCGCGCTCTCGGAAGTGGACCGGAATTTGATGTGGCGGCGTCAATTCCTGAACCCGTTCGCCTTCGTCGATGCGCCAGCGGCGATCACCGAACTCGTCGATTAGTACAAATGCGCATGGCCTGCGCTGGTGCGGCGATTCCTTGAAACCGGTTTTATGATCCATCATTTGTCGTTCCGGATGTGCAGTTGCACATCCGGAATGTGCTCAGGCCGGCGATAGCCGGGCGGAGCACAGGCCGGGAATGACGATTGTTGCCAACGGTCAGCCCTCCGCACCTCCCACCCCGCTCGCCGCGCCCTACTTTACGCCCTGCTTCGCCGCCGGAACATCCTTGGCCGGCGGTGACTCGGCCTTCTTCTGCGCCTCGGCGGTTTTCTTCTGCGCCGCCTGCAGGTCGTCCACGGTCTTCTGCAAAGCGGCGACGACGGCTTTCAGCCCTTCGATCTGGCGGTTGGCGGCGTCGATCTTCTGCTGGTGGTCGATGGCCAGTTTGCCGATGGTCTTTTGCAGGAAATCGACATTGCTCTGCAGGCAGGAGGTGCGCCGCTCCATGGTCTTCTCGACGGTGCAGATCTCGATGCCGGGAACATCCTGGGCCGTGGCGACAGCCGGTGCCAGCACCGGGGAGAGCAGGGTCAGCGCGGCGATGCGAGCGATCCGGACGATCATCGAGATCCCTCGTCGGGTCGGGCTGCGGTCAATTTGTCGCGAGCGGGTGCGGCGTAGCGAAGATATCACAGTGAAACCTCATTCGCGCGTTGAGCTTTGGCGGGTACACCCCAGCTAGCACAGAACCGGGGCGAGCAGCGAGGAACGCGGGCCGACGGCCGGCGCGTCCCTGCAAGGGAGAATCATGGAATGGCAACGCGCGAACGACGTCTGGCCGAATTCAACGGCAACGGCGAACCGCCGCCGGATCAGCCGGTGCAGGTGCTCTGCGAAGATCACAGCGGCACCTACCAGCTGCCGTTCACCTGCCGCTTCGTCGACGGCGAATGGCGCAATCACGAATCCGGCGGCCTCCTCGAGGCGACCGTGGTCGGCTGGCGCCTGAGCCGGCCGTGAGGAGCCCGGGGCTATCGCAGATGGAATTTTCTCTGCTGTCCGCGCTTTGACCCGAGCCGTCCGTGCGGACGTTCGCAGGGGCGACCTGCTGAGTGCTGGACGCTGTGCCATAATGCAACGGCGGCAGGCCGGGCCTTAAGGTCCGGAACACGCCCGGAACGAAACGCGCCCGAATCAGCCGAATCAGGGGAGTGCCGATGCGTTCACGGCTAGATGTCGATGACCCGAACCGGATACCGCACCATATCCAGTCACGCCCGCCCTGCCGGCACTGCGCCGCGGGCCTGAAACGTTAACGGCGGCGGCGAGATCGGCCGCCGGCCGCCAAAGCTATTTCCAGGGCGTCACCGGCGGCACCTTGTCGGTGGCCGGCGGCATGTCGACGGTCTTGAAGTCGGCCGGGCTGACGATTTCCAGATATTCCATGTCCGGCGAGTAGTCGTAGAGATAATGCACGATCCCCGGCCGCTGATGCACCACGTCGCCAGCCTGCACCAGGGTCGGCTTGTCCTCATACATGAATCGCGCCCAGCCCTTCATCATGATCACGACCTGGAAATCGCATTCATGCTTGTGCCAGCCGGTGCCGTCCTCGGGCGGCATCTCGGGATTGGCCTTGACCAGGTGACAGATCACCTGGCCGCCGGTCGCGGCGGCAATGCCGAGATCGCGATACAGGAAAAAGTCACGCAGGCCTCCGCCGGTGAATTCGGTATCGCCGGGTTTGACGTGGGAAAACGTGTTGACGACAGCGTGCTGATTCATCGAGGCCTCCACTGGTCCTGGTGAGCGATCGCGACGATCTTCCGGCGTCCAAATTTTTGGCAGCGCGGGATCGCCGTGTTCACCGCTTTATTGTGCCATGCGAAAATCGCGCCAGCCGCGCTGCAGCGCGGCAATGTCGACCGCTGCTGCCACCGCGAGGCCGAAGCCGCTGGCCGGAGACCTGAATCCGGATCGAGCCGGTCCCGCACGGATTCCGCGGCCTGCCACAGGCTTCCATCCGGATGTCTACGATGGCACCAAGTTGAGCAAGGCCTGCCCGATGCTTGAGCCCTGCAAACAGGCAAAGCCGCGCCGGCGCTGCCTAATATTCGACCTCGAGCTCCTCGATGTCGGCGGGCTCGGCCCTGGCGGCCTCGATCCATTCCTGCATTTCGGGCAACGCCACGATCATCGCGGCATAGTCCTTGAGCCTCGGCTCCAGCTTCACGTCATAGGTCATGAAACGGGTCACCACAGGCGCATACATGGCGTCCGCCATGCAGCGTTCGCCGAACAGGAACGGGCCCCCCGATTTGGCCAGGCATTCGCGCCAGATGGCGCAGACCCGGTCGATATCGGCCTGCGCCCGCGACCAGATCTTGAAGTTGGGGAAATGACCTTTCAGGTTGACCGGCAGCGAGGCGCGCAGGGTGGTGAAGCCGGAGTGGATTTCGCCGCAGATCGACCGGCAATGCGCCCGCAGGATGCGGTCCGCCGGCAACAGGCCGGCTTGCGGCATGACCTCGTTGAGATATTCCGCGATCGCCAGGGTGTCCCACACGGTGGCGCCGTCATGCCGCAGGCACGGCACCAGGATCGATGACGACAACAGCAGGATTTCGGCGCGCGCCGAAGCGTCGTCCGGCGCGGTGACGATCTCGTCGAATTCGAGCCCGGAGAACCTGGTCAGCAGCCAGCCGCGCAGCGACCACGACGAATAGTTCTTGCTGCTGATGGTCAACGTCGCTTTCGCCATATGGCTTTCCCCTTGCGCCCGAGCGCCTGCCTGGGCCATCCGGGGCCCTTCGGCGCGACGGCCCGCTGCCCTGCCTCAACACCTGCCTTAGCAGCAAGCGACGTGCCAGTTCTGGAGGCTATTTGACTCTTCCCTGGCTTCGATATTGCATGGCAACAGCAGCGGGGGCCGCGTCGGATGATGTCGATGATGTATCAAGCCTATCAGAACCACATGGACTTGACAGCACCGTGGCGGACCGGAGCCGCGTCGGCGCTGAAATATCTCAACCTCGTTCCGCAAGGCATCTCCGAAAAGCTGTTCGGACGGCTTGCCGCCGCCCTCGAGCTGATCTCGCGCACCTCGCTCACCTATACAAGGCCGCCTTACGGCATCGACAGGGTGATGGTCGGCAATCAGGAACTCGCGGTCACCGAAGAGGTGGTCTACGCGACCCCGTTCGGTTCGCTGTTGCATTTCAAGAAGGAGAATTCGCCGCCACAGCCGCGCATGCTGCTGGTGGCGCCGATGTCCGGCCACTTCGCCACATTGCTGCGCGGCACGGTGAAGACCTTGCTGCAGGACCACGACGTCTACATCACCGACTGGCACAATCCCCGCGACATTCCGCTCGACCAGGGCAAGTTCGGCCTCGACGAATACACCGGGCACCTCATCAGCTTTCTCGATCAGCTCGGCCCGCGCTCGCACATGGTGGCGATCTGCCAGCCCTCGGTGTCGGCGCTCGCCGCCGCCGCCATCATGTCGGAGGACAACCACCCCGCCCGCCCCGCCACCCTGACGCTGATGGCCGGCCCGATCGATACCCGGATCGCGCCGACCAAGGTCAACGATTTCGCCAAGAGCAAGCCGCTCAAATGGTTCGAGGAGAACCTGATCAATTACGTGCCGATCCAGTGCAAGGGCGCGTTCCGGCAGGTCTATCCCGGATTCATCCAGCTCACCGCCTTCGTGTCGATGAACCTCGAGCGCCACATCAAGTCCCATGTCGATCTCGCCGACCACCTGGCCAAGGGCGAGAAGGACAAGGCCGACACCATCAAGACGTTCTACGACGAATATTTCGCTGTGATGGACCTGCCGGCGGAATTCTACATCGAGACCATCCGCGACGTTTTTCAGGAGCATCTGTTGCCGCAGGGCAAGCTGACCTATCGCGGCCGGCCGGTGAACCCGGGCTCGATCCGGCGCATGGGCCTGATGACGGTGGAAGGCGAAAAGGACGACATCTGCTCGATCGGCCAGACCTTGGCGGCGCAGGACCTCTGCACCGGCGTGCGCGCCTACCGCAAGGTGCATCACATGCAGGCCGGCGTCGGCCATTACGGCGTGTTCAGCGGCCGGCGCTGGAACAACGAGATCTATCCGCTGCTGCGCGATTTCGTCCACGTCAATTCGTGAACACGGAGCCGTCGTTGAAGCCATCTTTGCGAGGAGCGTTGGTAACGACGCACTCCACGCTCTGCCGGCGGTGACATTTCCGTTCACCCCCTAGGCCAAGGCCGGCTTGCGCGATACCATCATCCCGTCATCAAGCACGGCCGATCAAGAGCCGACCCGGGAGAAACGTCATGAAGCTTCGATTCGCACATCTTCGCACGCTGCTGCTGGGTCTGGCCGGCGCCGTGCTGCTGGCCCATGCGGCCGATGCCGCCGAGGTGCGGGTGATGATCTCGGGCGGCCTTTCGGCGGCCTACAACGCGCTGGTCCCGGAGTTCGAGCGCCTGACCGGCAACAAGGTGATCACGGCCTACGGGCCCTCGATGGGGACCACGGTCAACGCGATCCCGGTGCGGCTGCAACGCGGCGAACCCGCCGACGTCCTGATCATGGTGGGCTATGCGCTGGCCGATCTCGCCCGGCAGGGCAAGGTGGTCGCCGGCAGCAGCGTCGATCTGGTGAAATCGCCGATCGGCGTCGCGGTGAAATCAGGAGCGCCGAAGCCGGACATCGGCTCGGCCGAGGAGGTCAAGCGCGCCCTGCTCGCGGCCAGGACCATCGCCTATTCCGACAGCGCCAGCGGCGTCTATGTCTCGACCGAGATGTTCGCCAGGCTCGGCATTGCCGACGCCATGAAGGACAAGGCGCGCAAGATTCCGGCAACCCCGGTCGGCGAAATCGTCGCGCGCGGCGAGGCCGAGATCGGCCTGCAGCAGATCAGCGAGCTGAAGCCGGTGCCCGGCATCGATATCGTCGGCCCTCTGCCGCCCGAACTGCAGAAGATCACGGTGTTCTCGGCCGGCATCGCCACCGTCTCCAGGGAGCCCGACGCCGGCCGCGCGCTGATCAGGTTCCTGGCTTCATCGGCGGCCCACGACGCCATCGTCAACAGCGGCATGGAGCCGATCCCGGTCACCGCGACGAACTAAGAAAATCGATTCCCTGAGATCGATCCGATCCATCGTTTGTCGTTCCGGGATGCGCCCTCAATTGGCGATAGCCGACTTGAGGCGCAGGCCCGGAATCCATACTCCCGGTGGGGGTTATGGATTCCGGGCTCGCGCAAGACGCGCCCCGGAATGACACTCGTTGTTGATGGTCGCAACGAACCGAAATCATTCGAACTCGGAAACGCCGTACCAGCGGCAGCGAACCCGCGCTATTTAACCCGGATCGCGGAATCTTTCAGGCCGTTATTGTCGTAGGCGCGGCGCAGCACGCCGTTGGTGGCGGCGTCGGTCATGAACCTAGTGGCGAACGCCAGGGACAGCGGATGATGCGGCGGCACGGCGACCGCGGTGACGGTCTGCTTGAAGGTTTCGTCCAGCACGTGCGTTCCCGGAATCTTTTTGGCCATGGCATTGAGCTGGTCGCGCGACAGCGCGAAGGCGTCGATCTCGTCGGCCTTGAGCAGGCCGAAGATCTCGTCATAGGTCTGGTAACCCGTGACTTTCGCCTGCTTCAGATGCGCCATTGCGCCGCGCATGGTGGTGGTGTTGTTGACCGCCGCGACCCTGATGCCGGGCTGGTCGAGGCTCTTGAAATCGCTGACCGGCAAGCCGGCCCTGACGATGTAGGTCGCGTCCGCCACCTCGTAAATGGGCCCGAACGACATCCTTTTCTCGCGTTCCGGGTCCTTCGGCAGGAAGGTGATGTCCCAGCCGCCGTTCGACACCGAGTCGGTGATCTGCCCGGAATTCTGGAACACGACATATTCGACCCCGACCCCGAGCTCGGCGGCCATCGCCTTGCCGAGATCCACCGGAACCCCGGCGTAGCCGCCGGTTTCGGTCCTGGTGGACCAGAACGCGCCGCCGGCCGGGCTGATCGCGATCGCCACCCGCAGCTTGCCGGTCGGTGCGATTTCATCCTTGAGCGCATCGGCGCTGGCGGGAACAGCCATCATCATCGAGGCTCCCAGAAACAAGAGGCCGGCGATGCGCGGCAACAGCGGAACGGTCATTGGATTCCTCAGGCTCGGCTCGCTCTCAGGATCGAGCCCTCACCGGCCATTGTGGGCGATCGGAGCCCGCGTTGGAACCCTTGAAGCCAGCCGCTACCGGCAGAATTTCAGCGGTGCCGTTCAAATCCCGTTGAAGGCGCCCGGCCGGCGCCGCCGCGCCGGCAACCTTGCAAAATAGCCGCTCACCACGTGTAGCGCACCACGCCCTTGCCGGCATAGGCCTTGGTGACGCTGGAAAACTCGCCCTCGAAGGTGGCGGCGGCGGACCAGCCGTTCATCCATTTCATCTCCGCCGAGGCGGTGGTGAGCGCGGAATCATGCGCCTGCGCGGCGCCGTTGACGACAAAACTCGCGCCCGGCAGCGTCTGGAAGGTGGCGGCAACCGAGCGGTCGGGGTCGTAATCATAGGCCCAGGCGACGCGACCGCGCAGGGTCAGGATCGCCCCCTGCAGCGCGTACGACTTGTCGGTGCGAATGCCGAGCTCGCTGCGGGGATCGGTGACGTCCCTGGCGCCATAGGCCAGCGCGAAAGTATTGGCGCCCGCCAGCACGCCTTCGGCATAGGCCGGCAGATCGAAGGTCGTGAACTGCGCGGCGGCGTAGGGCGTCACGCCGACGCCACCGATGACCGGCGCCACGAAGCGGTAGCCGCCTTCGAGACGGCCGGAGAACGCATTGGCATTGAAGCGCGCCTGCAGCATGTCGGTGCCGGCGATGGTGACGGTGCGGTTGGTGGTGACGTCCTGCCAGCCATAGGCGAGCGCGGCGGAGATATAGGCCGGTCCGGCATTATGGCGAATGAAGGCGCCGGCCTGGAACAGGTCGGAGCGCCCGGTGCCGCCGCCGGCAACGCTGAAGCTGGTGCCGCCGCCCGCGAGAGCAAATCCGGCAAGGGTAGACGGCGAGAAGCGATAGTCGGCGCCGACGGCGGTGCCGGCGATGCTGCTGGTGGTGGCGTTCGATCCCACAGCCGCGTTGCCATCGGTGGACTGCGAGCCGCCAAAGCCCGCCGCCCATACGCTCCAGCGCTGGTTGAAGCTTTCGGCGATCGGCGGCGCCTTGTGATAGATCGCGGCATAGGCGTCGCGCTCGCTCCGCGAACGCGGTCTGTCCCCGGGCGCATAGGCGCTGACGCCGTAACCTTCTTCGGCATATCCGGTCGAATTGGCCCCCGCGCCCGGGCCCTCGCCGCGTCCGGCGACGAACGGATCGGTCAACAGTCCCATGAACAGGTTCATGGCATCGAAGGTGGTCTGCTGCGAAGCCGTCGCCGTTTCACCCGAGGCCTGCGTCAGCGCGTTGGCGAGGTTGCCACCGGTAAGGCCGAACAAAGTGCCGAAGCCGGCCGGCAGCGTTCCTCCGCCGTTGAAGAAGCCGTTGAGCGCGCCGGCGACGTTCTGCTGATTGACGTTCAGCCCGGCGCCGGCACCGAGCGCCGCGGTGAGATTGAGGATAACGCTGGTGCTCGTGTAGCTGAGATTGGGGGCGAAATTTACCGGAAGGCCAAGCGTGGAAAGGGAGGCGAAGGTGCCGCTGAGCCCGGCCGCCTGAAGGATGGTGTAATGCTGCGAATAGCTGCCGGTCGCGAAAGCGGCGAGCGCATTGCCCGCCAGCGCGGCGGTGCCGGTGACCGCCGCGAAGGTCGATGCCGACGAGCCGACCTGCACCAGATAGATCGCGCCGGACTGGAAGGCCAGATTGCCGGCGATGGTCAGCGACGTGCCGGGCATTCCGGGAATGCCCGGGGCAAGCGTGCCGCCCGAATTGATGGTGACGGTGACCGGATCGACAGTGCCGCCGCCGGCCAGGGTGCCCCCCGAATTCACTGCAACGCTGGACGAATTGCCGATCGTGCCGTTGACCTCCAGCACGCCGGCATTGACCGTGGTCGCGCCGCTATAGGTGCTGGTACCGGTGAGAATGCTGATGCCGGGGCCGTTCTGCACCAGGCTGCCGCCCGCCGCCGAACCGTCGACGATCGCGCCGCCATAGGACCACGACGTTCCGGCGACCGGCGCCAGCGTCAAGGTGAAGCCGTTGAGCTGGACCTGGGTGGTGTTCGCCGGGTTGTCCATCAATCCGCTGATGGTGTTGTTGGCGCCGAGCGCCAGGGTCGCGGTCACCCCGGTGCATGGCGAGGGATTGCAGACCGCGCCGCCGACCCGGCCGAGATCGACCCCGCTGCTGCTGGCGATCGTATTGACGGCCCCGAGCGTCAGGGTGCCGGCCTCGATATAGGTCATCCCGGTATAGGCCTGAACATTGGCAAGGGTGACATTGCCGCCGCTTCCGGTCGCGCTGTCGTCCTTGATCAGGGTGCCGGCGAGCACGGAGGTGGTGCAGGCCACCAGCGTGCACGACATGTCGTTGGGATCGGCGGCGCCGCCGGACTGCTGGCCATTGCTCATCACGCCGGAGAAGGTGCCAGTGCTCGACTGGTCGAACAGCAGCGTGCCGCCGGCATTGCTGATATTGCCGCCGGTCGGCAGGTTGGCGGTGGTCACGTCGAGCGTCGTGCCGACCTCGAGGACGGTGCCGCCGGTATAGACGTTGGTGCCCGTGAGCTGAACCGTGCCGGCGACAAGGTGGAATACGCCGGCGCCCGAGATCGGATCGTTGAACACCGAGCCGCCATTGCCGGAATATTGCAGCTCGGCGCCCGATGCGACGGCAATCGGCGTCGTCGCGCTGCTGCTGAACAGGCCACTGCCAATGCGAAGCGCGCCGGCATTGACCGAAACGCTGCCGCCGGCGCCGAAACTCACGCCGCCGCTGCCGGAAATATCGAGAAGCCCGCTGCCGGCCTTCACCAGCGAGCCGGTGCCGGTACCCGTGATCACGCTCGACAGCGTCGAATTCAGGTTGTTGCTGTCGCCGATGGTCAAAATGACGCCGGTCGCGATATTGACGGCGCTGTTGTTGCCGTCGCTGTTGAGCGCACTGATGACGTTGCTAGCGTCCACCGCCAGGATGGCGTTCGACGGCTTGCTCTTGACGTTCGAGAGCCACACCGTGGTGCCGCCGCCCGAGGTCGGGAAATAATTCGCCGTGTTGAGCTGCAGCGTGCCGGAATCGACCGCGATTGGCCCGCTGAGGCCGCCGCCCGTTCCGCTCAGGACCAGCGTGCCGGACCCCGCCAGCGTCAACCCACCGGTGCCGGTGACCGCCGAACTGATGGTGTTGGTAGCCTTGACGTCGATCACCGCCTCGCTGGCACCGAAGGCGAGCGTGCCGCCGGAAATCGTGGTCGTGCCTTCGAGGATCATGCCAGCCGGATTGCTGCCGTTGCCGATGGTCAGCGTCTGGCCGGGATCAATCGTCAGCGTCTTGCTGTTCTGCAGGTTCAATGCATAGGCTTGCGAACTGGTCACGAGCGTCGAGCTTGACGATAATTTGACGACATTCGAGGCACCGAAGCTGCCGGTATAGATCGAGGTCGCCGCCTGATAGCCGTTGGACCCGCTGTAGGTGAGGAAATTGTAGGGATTGGTCGAGGCGCTGCCGCCGGAATCGGTGATGATCCAGACCGGCACGATGCCGTTGGTCAGGGTCGCCGAGGCGCCGCTGGAAAATACCTCGACGCCATTGGTGCCGTTCGCCCCGAGCGTGCTGCCGGTCGCCGGGTTGATGAACAATGTGGCGTTGGCGGGGGCGTTGCTGTTGGAATTGCCGTTGCGCGTGATGCCATTGGTGAACGTCACCGACGTGCCGGGACCGCCGGCGGTGCCGCTGCCGGCGTTGACCGAAAGGGTCGCCGTCGAACCGGCGGCAAGACTGCCGAAGGTGACGTTGCCGACCGCGCCGGTGCCGCTGCTGTTCGAGTTCTCGATCACCAGCGTGCGTTGTAAGTCGGTAAGCGTGCCGGCCCACGACGTGGTAAAGCCGTTGGTGTCGAAGGTGCTGCCACCGCCGAGGAACAGGCTGCGCACCGAAGAGAAGCTGGCGCCGGCCTGCAGGATGCCGCCATTGAGCTCGACCTGGCCGAGCTCGTTGGCCGGCAAATTGGTGGCGCCCAGCGCCGCGTCGCTCATCACCTCGACGGTCGGGGCGCCGGTATTGCCGATAATGATATTGCCGTAGAAGTAGGGACTGGGGGTGTCGAGGATCAGTTTGCCGTTATTGGCGGTACTGAGGTCGTCGATCGTCAGGGGAGACTCGCCGTCGGCATTGCCCAGCGCGACACCGTTGGTGCCGGCCGATACCAGCGGGCCGTTCAGCGTCACGGAATTGCCGTTGACGTTGATGGTCGCAGCTTCGCTGTCGACCGCGATGGGCCGGCTGGTCGAGAAGGTCCCGCCGGTAGTCGTCCCGATGGTCAGCGTGCCGTTGCCTTCGGTGAGGCTGTTGAAAACGATGCCGTTGTCGGCCTGAACCGCTGCCAGCGCATTGGTCGGAAAACCCAGCGAATTGAGGTTCAGGCTGGAATTGAATTGCGCGGTGGTCAGCGGTGGCGCGGCACCGAGCGCCGCGTCGCTGGCGATGATCAGCTTGCCCGCCGTAATCGTGGTGCCGCCGGTATAGGTGTTGTTGCCGCTCAGCGTGACGGTGCCGCCGAGGTCATTGCCGAGCTGCATGACGAAGCCCGACTGCGGCTGCCCGACCAGGATCGGATTGCTCGGCGTTCCCAGATTGAACTGGGTGATGCCGGTGAATGTGCCATAGGCATCGAGCGTGCCGGTCGACAGCGTCGAATTGCTGATCGTGCTGCTGATGGTCAGATTGGTGCCGGCCGGCAGAATGAAACCCGGCAATTGCCCCGCCGTAACCGTACCGATATTCGGCATCGTCGTGACGCTGCTGGCATTGAGATTCCAACGCGTCGCAATCAGGATGTCACCCGGCGAGAGGTACGGCAATCCAAGGCCGCCATTGGCGTCCCGGTAGGCGTCGGCGTTGATGAAATCGGCATACAGGCCGGTTTCCTTGTCGATTCCGGGCTTCGACGCGCCGATCGCGCCAATGATGTTCGACGTGGTCGGGAACAGCTTCGAGTTTTTGTTCTTCAGGATGCTGTATTCGAGCCCGCGATAGGGATCATTTGTCAATCCGGTCAGCGAGGTCGGGATCGGCGACCCGGTGGCGGTGTTCACAAGCTGGGGCACGCCGTTGTTCAGCGGCAGCAGCAGATTGGACGCTTCCATCTGCGCCCAGAATTCCGCCTCGGTCAAATTCGAGTAATTGGCGATCACATTGACGTACACGGTCGGATTGGTGGCGCCGTAGCTGGAATTCTCCAGCGCGGTAAAGGTATGGTGGCCGTCCGTGACATAGAGAACGCCGCCGGGTCCGACGACCACGGGCTCGATGTCGCCCAACAGACTGGCTTGCAGCTGCGAGGGCGTCAGCAGGTCGAAGCCCGTGGTCTTGGCACCGACTTCGGTGAAGCCTTCGTTCATCTGGGTCGGCAACAGCGAGTCGACCGGGACGGTATAGAGCGAGAACGGTCCAGCTACGATCGAGCTTGCGGTGGCGGCGTTATAGGCCTGGAAGGCGCTGGCCGGAAGTTGTTGCGCGCTTGCGCCACCGGAAATGGCGAGAAAAAAACCGGCGGCCAGGACCGCGAGACCGGCCACCGGCGCTTGTTTCAAGCACGCCAAACGACCGCCGACTGGACGGCGACCACGTTGCATACGCGACATTACTACAGCCCCAGCCCGTTATGATCAGTTTTTGTTTTGCCCGGGGAAGCTCTAGTTTTTGAAGGTGACGGAGCGATGACATTACGAAACCGCGGCATCCCGGCGCGCACTCGGCCGTTACTTGTTGCTGGTCTGCAACGCTGTGGCGGCTCGCAGGAGCAGCGGGGCTACGCGCCCAAAAGCGAAAGCCGGTTCATGATCCCTCGCCATCGTAGCGACCAGCCGGCCAGTCGCGTGCCGTTCCTTGCCGCAACGCGACGCCCGTCGCGGGGCGGGAACAGCGCCCGCATCACTGAGGTCGGCGGCTCGCCGCCTTCAATTGGCCGGCGCCGCCGGCACCTTGATCTCGGCCGGAAGGATGATCGCGGCCGCGATCACCAGCAGGCAAAGCGCGGCGAAGGCGTGCAGCATGGTGACAAAACCGCCCTGCCGGTAGAGCCAGGCCACAAGGCCCACCGAGGCGCCGGCGGCGGTGAAGCCGACGAAATAGCGTACCGCATAGGCGCGCGAGCGCCACTGCTCGCTGGTGTATTTGCCGACCATGGCGTCGTTGACGGTGACCTGGCCGAACGCTCCCATCACGATGCCGATCGAGGCCAGGATCAGCGGCAGATTGGACAAGGACGCCGCCAGGTACAGGAACGGCGCCAGCAGCAGCGACAGCGGCAGGCTGACGGTCTTCAGCGAATGCCGGTCGATCAGCTTGCCGATGGTGTATTGCGTCATTGCGCCGAACACATAGACGAAGGCCGCGATCACCCCGAGCAATGCCGGGCTTGCGGTCAGGTCGGCCAGCCGTTCGGCGAACAGTTTCGGCAGCGCCACGGTCACCGCGTTGAAGGTGGTGGAGATCGCGACCACCACGATCAACAGCGCCACGATCACCCGCCACATGTCGCGTTTGGCCACCCTGGCCTGCGCCGCCGCCTGGCGGTGGCCGGAGCGATCCTCGTGAACCACCATGCGCGCGAAGGCGATGCCGATCAGGATGGTGACGATGCCGGGGATGATGAACGCCCAGCGCCAGCCGAGATACTGTCCGACCACGCCGGTGACCAGCGCCGACGAGGCCACGCCGAGATTGCCCCAGACGCCGTTGAGCCCCATCTCGCGGCCGAGCTTGCCGGCATAGGACACGATCATGGCGGTGCCGACCGGATGGTAGATCGAGGCGAACAGCCCGATCGACAACAGCGCCGCGCCGAGCTGGAGGCGGGTCTGCACGAGCCCGACCGCGATCATCGAAGCGCCGATCCCGGCAAAGAAGATCACCATCATGTGGCGGCGGCTCCAGCGGTCGCCGAGCCAGCCGGTGAGCAGCGATCCGGCGCCGAAGGCAATGAAGCCGGGGGTGGCGTAGGGCAGCAGCTCGGAATAGGCCATGCCGAGCGCCGGCCCCATGACAATGACGGCGGCGGCGAAGATCAGCATCGAATAATGGTCGATGAAGTGGGCGGCATTGACGAAGCCGATCACCCGGCTGGGGCTGTTCATGGACGATTCCCGTTTTTGCTGGAATGGGTTATACGTCGTTGCCCTGACGGAATGCCGCCAATGAGTATCGCCCAAGCGCCAATCCACGCCATCCCCGGGGAGCCTCGGGCGGCTCCCGACGGCGCCCATCTGGTGGCGCGCCATTACAAGAAGGGCATCCGGCTCGATCCCCACATGCACCGCGAGGCGCAACTGGTCTATGCGGCCAGGGGCACGATGCAGGTCACCACCCCGAAGGGGCGCTGGCTGGTGCCGCCGGACCGCGCGGTCTGGGTCCCCGCCCGGCTCGAACATGCCATCGACGTGCTGGCCGATATCGACATGCGCACGCTGTATTTCGATCTGGCGTGGCTCAGGCGCCAGGCGCGCAGCGAAAGCCTGAAATCCGAATTCGTGGTGCGGGTGTCGCCACTGTTGCACCAGGCCATCCTGGCTCTGTTCGACGGCCGCAACGACGCGGAACGAACCGAACTGCTGGTGCGGCTTGCCGTCCTCGAATTGAATCACGCCGAGGATTCCACGACCTTCATTCCGCTGCCGCACGAGCCGCGCTGCCGGCGCGCCGCCGACATCGTGCTCGGCGACCCGACCGGAGCGCACGAGATCGAGACCCTGGCACAACAGGTCGGAACCTCGGCGCGCACGCTGTCGCGGCTGTTTTCCTCGGAAACACAATTGAGCTTCAAGAGCTGGTGCCAGCGCGCCCGCATCGCCGCCGCCATCGAGAAACTGACGACGGAGGCCAATGTCCCGGTCAAGCAGCTCGCCTCCGATCTCGGCTATGCCAGCGTGCCGGCATTTTCGCACGCCTTCCGCCAGGTCACCGGCAAGACCCCGACCGAGTTTTCGCAGGCGAAATAGCACCCCGACACTTGCCCGATCAGGGGGTACAGCGACTTGCACGATCATTGCATGGCTTGATTGGGCTTCGCGTCGCCCTAAATTTCATCTCGTGCATCGATCTCAGGAAACCGATCCCATGTTATCATTGTCGTCATTCCGGGATGCGCTCTGGCCGGCGTTAGCCGGGTGGAGCGCAGGCCCGGAATCCATAGATCCTGCGGTGGTTATGGATTCCGGGCTCGATTGTGCCGCGCTCCGCGCGTCACAAGCGCCCCGGAATGACAATTGTTTCTGGTCGCCGACCGAACTTCGAAATCGCAGAGCTCGCCGCCCGGGCCGAACTTCGTGCCCCGACCAGAGACAAGACCGACCATGAACAATGCCTTCTTCTCCGATCTGCTGGCGTCGATTTCCGAGCGCGGCCGCACCCTGCTGCGCCGCGCTGGGTCTTCCGACGCCAGGCAGGACGCCTCCGAACTGATCGAATTATGCGAGGCGCTGCTGTCCGGCCGCGGCGAGGCCTCCGGCACCGCGATGGCGCGCGAAGTGCTGGACCGCTATCATCAGCTCGACGAGGCCGGCCGGCTGCGGTTTTTCGAAACCCTCGCCCGCCGCTATGGTCCGGACCGCGAAAGGCTGGCCGAGGCCATCGAGGCCTGGCGCGCGCAGCCGAGCGACGACGACGCCAGCGACCTGCATTTTGCCTCCGAGCCGCGGCGGCAGGAATTGATCCGCCGCCTCAACCGCGCCCCGGGCGGCACCGGCGAACTGGTGGCGATGCGCGCCGACCTGCTTCTCCTGATGCATCAGCACAAGGATCTTGCCGCGCTCGACCGCGACATCGTGCATCTGCTGGCCTCATGGTTCAACAGGGGGTTTCTCGTGCTGCGCCGAATCGACTGGTCGACCCCCGCCAACATCCTGGAAAAGATCATCCGCTACGAGGCGGTGCATGAGATACGCGACTGGGACGATCTGCGCCGTCGCATCGATCCGATCGACCGGCACTGCTACGCGTTCTTCCATCCCGCTTTGGTCGACGAGCCGCTGATCTTCGTCGAGGTGGCGCTGACCGAAACCATCCCGGGCGCGATCGCGCCGCTGCTCGCCGAAGACCGCCAGCCGGTGCCGATCGAGCGCGCCCGCACCGCGGTGTTCTATTCGATCTCCAACACCCAGCGCGGCCTCGGCGGCATCTCCTTCGGCAGCTTCCTGATCAAGCAGGTGGTAGAGGAACTGCAGCGCGAATTCCCCAGACTTGAAAATTTCGTGACGCTGTCGCCGGTGCCGGGCTTCATGCCGTGGCTGAAGCAGGCGCCGGACGTGCCGGTCTCCGAGGAGGGCCGCGCGCTGCTCGATCGGCTCGACACCCAAAACTGGTTCGAGAATGCGGAACTGGCGACGCAGCTGCGGTCGGTGCTCGAGCCGCTGGCGGCGCACTATTTTCTGAAAGCGCGCACCGCCAAGGGCCGGCTGATCGAACTCGGTGGCGCGATTCCATCTCGGCAACGGCGCGCGGCTGGAACGGATCGACTGGCTCGGCGACCTCTCCGCCAAGGGCCTGCGCGAATCCGCGGGCCTGATGGTCAACTATCTCTACCGCCTCGACGACATCGAAAAGAACCATGAAGCCTACGCCAACCAGGGCGAGATCGCCGCCTCGAGCGCGGTGAAGAAACTGCTGAAGACCGAAGGCCGCCGCCTGCTGGACATGCGCCTGTCGTAAGCTGGCCGGTCAGAGCTGACCCGGGCGGGTTGGAGGCGCAGCCGTAACCCGCCATCCTACACCGCAGGCCGTTCGCGATTTTCGGGTTCGACGAATCTCATGCCGCCAGCGCCTTCATCTCCGCGTAGAGATCGGCCTTGCCCTCAAACCCGATGCCCGGCAGATCCGGCATGGTGATAAAGCCGTTCTCGACCCGGACGCCATCAGGGAAACCGCCATAGGGCTGGAACAGGTCGGGATAGCTCTCATTGCCGCCGAGGCCGAGGCCGGCGGCGATATTCAGCGACATCTGATGGCCGCCATGCGGAATGCATCGGCTGGCCGACCAGCCGCAGCCTTGCAGCGCGGCCAGCGTACGCTGGTATTCGCATAGCCCGTAGGACAGCGCGCAATCGAACTGCAGCCAGTCGCGGTCGGGCCGCATCCCGCCATAGCGCAGCAGGTTGCGCGCGTCCTGGTGACTGAACAGGTTTTCGCCGGTCGCCATCGGGCCCGGATAGAATTCCGCCAGCGCGGCCTGGAGCTGGAAATCCAGGGGATCGCCGGCCTCCTCGTACCAGAACAAGGGATAGTCCCGCAGCATCCTGGCGTAGGCGATCGCGGTCTCGAGATCGAAGCGGCCGTTGGCGTCGACGGCGAGCCGCGCCTGGCTGCCGATCTCCTGCAGCACGGCCTCGATCCGCGCTCGGTCCTGCGCGATCGCGGCGCCGCCGATCTTCATCTTCACGACAGTGTAGCCGCGGTCGAGATAGCCGCGCATTTCGCCGCGCAGCGCCGACAGGTCCTTGCCGGGATAATAATAGCCGCCGGCGGCGTAGACGAAGACGCGCGGATCGGCGCCGCGTCCATGACGTTCGGCCAGCAGCCGGAACAGCGGCTTGCCCGCGATCTTGGCCACCGCGTCCCACACCGCCATGTCGATGGTGCCGACCGCGACCGAGCGCTCGCCATGGCCGCCCGGCTTCTCGTTCGCCATCAGCGCAGCCCAGACCTTGTCGGGATCGAGATTGTCGCCGGTGGAATCGCGCAGGCTATCCGGATCCGCCTCCAGCAGCCGCGGCGCGAAGCGCTCGCGGATCAATCCGCCCTGGCCATAGCGGCCGTTCGAATTGAAGCCGTAGCCGACCACCGGCTTGCCGTCGCGCACCATGTCGGTGACGACCGCGACCAGGCTGGTCGTCATCTTGGAAAAATCGATATAGGCGTTGCGGATCGGCGAGGCGATCGGTTTTGTCACTTCGCGGACATCGACGATGCGGACGGACATGGGGCTTGGCTTTCAGCAGATGAATTAATCATTCGTCATGGCCGGGCTTGCCCCGGCCATCCACGTCTTGCTTGCTGCTACACTGTAAGACGTGGATGCCCGGCACAAGGCCGGGCATGACGGGCCTTTATTCAGTGCGGCTTGATTGACTGCATTGGAGGCCCCCTCACGACGCCGGCTTGTCGCGAAAATACGGCTCTACCGGGCCATGGACCTTCAGCGTGAGCGGGTTGCCGTAGCGGTCCCGGGCGGCGCCGGCGGTGACCCGCACCCAGCCCTCGCTGACGCAGTATTCCTCGACATTGGTCTTCTCGACGCCCTTGAAGCGAATGCCGACATCGCGCGCCAGCACCTCTTCGTTGTAAAAGGGGCTTTTCGGATCGGTCGAAAGACGATCGGGCAGTTGGTCGGTCATGGCCTGGGTTTTCTCGTTCATAGCAGCGCCTCGATTTCCTTGATCAGTGCTTCCGGCCTGGTGGTCGGCGCATGCCGCGCCACCACCTTGCCCGAACGGTCGACCAGGAATTTGGTGAAATTCCATTTGATCGAGCCGCCGAGCAGCCCGGACTTTTCGGCTTTCAAATACTGGTACAGCGGATGGGCATGGCTGCCATTGACGTCGATCTTGGCGAACATCGGAAAGCTGACCGCGTAGTTGCTGCTGCAGAACTGCTCGATCTGCCTGGCATCGCCGGGTTCCTGGGCGCCGAACTGGTTGCAGGGAAATCCCAGCACCGAAAAGCCGCGTGGTCCGAGCGCCTGCTGCAGCTTTTCCAGACCGCCATATTGCGGGGTGAAGCCGCAGGCGCTGGCGGTGTTGACGATCAGGAGAACCTGACCCTCGAACCGCTGCAGCGGGACCTCCTCGCCGGCAAGCGAGGTCGCCGTGAAATCATAAATGCCAGCCATTTGTTTCTCTCAGCCTGCGCGGCCAACGTCCGCTTTTGGACATCGGCCACGCTCGAATCAGCGGACCGGGTCGACCGGCATCGGCGGAGTGCCCCCGGCCTCGATCGCCTCGCCCGCCAGCAGGCACAGATCCTCGCGGTAGCGACCGGAAACCAGTTGCACGCCGACCGGAACGCGCCCGACCAGTCCCGTGGACACGGTTAGCGCAGGCAGCCCCATGAAGGGAATAGCAATCTGCGGCAGCTGCGCGCGCCACACCCGGGCGAACGAAGCTTCATCGCGCAGATCGAGTCCATCGGCGAACGGCAGTTCGGCTGACACCGGCATCAGCAGCACGGCATAGCCCTCGAGAAACTGAAGCCATTGCCGCGTCAGGGTTGCGCGCCGGGTCAGCGCCCGGGACAATGCATCGGCGTCGAAGGGCTGCACCTTGGCCCTGTTGCCGCGCAGGCAGGCGAGCGCGCCGGGATCGCCTTCGCGCTCGGCGGCGTCGAGTTGGGCCTGATAGCCGTCGCCGAGCCACAGCCGGGTCTGAAGTTCGGCGGCCTCCTGCAGCGGCGGGGTGGTCTTTATCTCCTCGACCACCCAACCGGCCCGCTCCAGCCGCCGTGCCGCATCGGCGACGGCCGCCGTCACTTCGGGCGCGGCCTCCAGCCCGTCGGGATGAAAACACAGTGCGGCCCGCTTCGGCATCGGGGGGCCCTCGAGCGGCGCCGGCACCCACCAGGGATCGCGCAGGTCGATGGCCGACATCGCCGCCAGCGCCAGCCTGAGATCGCCGATCGTGCGCGCCAGCGGGCCCGATACCGCCGAAATCTGCGGCCCGATCGGGCGCTCCGGCAACGAGGCATTGAAGGCCGCGATCCGGCCCACCGTCGGCCGCAGGCCATGAACGCCGCAGGCATAGGCCGGATAGCGGATCGATCCGGCGATGTCGGTGCCGTGCGCGATATGCCCGATGCCCGCCGCCACCGCCGCGCCGGCGCCGCCGGACGAGCCGCCCGGCGTAATGCCGGGATCGCGCGGGTTTTTGGTGTCGCCATGGATCAGGTTGGTGGTGAACCAGCGATAGGAAAACGCCGGGCAGTTGGTGCGTCCGAGAATCACCGCCCCGGCCTTGCGCAGATTGTCGACCACCGGGCTGTTGCTGGTGGCGATGAGATCGCGTTGCAGCTTGAGCCCGTTGGTGGTGGCAAAGCCCTGCTGATCGATATTGAGCTTGACGGTGACCGGCACCCCGGCCAGCGGACCGACCGGCTGATGGTTCGCGATCGCCGCATCGATGGACGCGGCCTGCGCCAGCACATCCTCCGGGCGATGGTCGACCACGGCGTTGATCGACGGGTTGACCGCGTCGAGCCGCGCCAGCGCCGCCCGCGCGGCCTCGGTCGCCGAAACCTGTTTTGAGCGGATCAGGGCAGCAAGGTCGGCAGCCGACAGGCGCCACAGATCTTCCATTGAAAACTCCGTTTTATCATCCAGTTAGTAGCGTAGCCGAGCCGCCGGCGCCATTCCGATTTGGCTGAAGGCACGGCGCCCGGGTTCCGGCGCCAACTCCAAATCGAGTCCCGGACGCGGTGCGCGCGTTTCGCGCTGCGCTCGCAGAGCCGGACCCAGGGACGCAAGCCGAAACTGTCATGGACCCCGGATCAGCAGCGCACCACGCCGCAAGGGCGGCGCGCTGCGCAGCATCCGGGAACGCCGACGGCACGGCATGCTCTGCATTCTCCCGCAACGCGGCTCAGCGCAGCCGGGCGAGAAAATAAGCGAGATCGGCAATCTGCTCTGCCGTCACCGGCTGCAGCACCTCCGCCATGGTGCCGTCATAGCCGTGGCGGCTGTTGTCCTTGTATTCGCGCATGGTCCTGGCGAGATAGTCCTCGCGCTGGCCGGCGAGCCGCGGAACATTGTCGCGTCCGGAGAAATCGGGGTTGTGGCAGGAATTGCAGTGGTTCTGCTGCACCAGCGCCTCGGCGCGCTGCAGCCGGGCCTCCTCGCCGGCGTCGGCCGGCGGCACCGGCTTGGGCAATTGCGCGATGAAATCCGAAAATGCATGCAGATCGTCGTCGGTGAACGCCTTGGCCATCTCGTTCATCGGCTCGAAGACGCGCAGCCTTTCGCGGAACATGAACAGCTGGATCAGCACATAGGGGGCCTGCTGGGCGCCGAGCGAGGGGGTATTTTCGGTCTCCGATTGTCCGTGCTCGCCGTGGCAGGCAAAACACGCCACCGCCCGCTGCGCGATCGTCTCGGCGGCGAGCGGCGAGGCCACCACGACGGCGGCCAGCAGGAGCGGCATGTAACGCATCGGCGGTCCCGGCGAACTCGAAGTCAGGGCAGGCAGCAAAAATCGAGGGCAACGCGGGCCGCCCTCGACCTCGCTGAAGCCCGCTATTGCGAAGCCAGTTTCGGCTTGCCGTAGGTGATGCGATAGACCGCCCCGTTCCAGTCGTCGGACAGCAGCAACGAGCCGTCCTTCAGCTGCATCACGTCGACCGGCCGGCCCAGGTAGTTGTTGTTTTCCAGGAAGCCCGTGATGAACGGCTCGACCGACTTGACGGTGCCGTCCTTGTTCAGCTTCACGACGACGACGTCGCCGCCGGCCTTGTTGGACCGGTTCCAGGAGCCGTGCCGGGCCACGATGATCGCGTTCTTGTAGCTCTTCGGAAACATGCTGCCGGTATAGAACCGCATGCCGAGCGAGGCGGTATGCGGCCCCATCAGGCCGACCGGCGGCGTATAGTCGGCGCAGGAGTGACCCCAGCCGAATTCGGGATCCGAAATATTGCCCTGGTAGCAATAGGGCGCGCCAAAATCTTCGCCGACCTTGGTCACCCGATTGAGCTCGTCCTGCGGAACGTCTTCCGACATCCAGTCGCGGCCGTTGTCGGTGAAATACAGCTGCTTGGTTTCCGGATTCCAGTCGAAGCCGACGCTGTTGCGAACGCCGTAGGCGACCACCTCGACGCCGCTGCCGTCGAGATTCATCCGCCGGATCTGGCCATGCGCATCGTCATGCAGGACGTTGTTGCCGGGCTGTCCGACCGGGACATACAGCTTGTTGTCGGGGCCGATGGCGATGAACTTCCAGCCATGGGCTTCATCCTTGGGGAGGTTGTCGTAGATCACGGTCGGCTTCGGCGGGTTGTCGATGAGGTCTTCGACCTTGTCGATCTTGGAGATCTTCGACAGTTCGGCGATGTACAGGGTGCCGTCGTGGAACGCGACGCCGTTGGGCCGGTAAAGGCCGGAGGCGAGAACCTTCACCGAGCGCTGGCCGTCCTTGTTGACGATCGCATAGACCTTGTCGACGAGGCGGCTGCCGACGAACACCGTGCCCTTGTCGCCTTGCGCCAGCGACCGCGCATTGGCCATGCCGGCGGCATAGACCTCGATGTTGAACCCGGGCGGCAGCTTCAGCTTGGCCGTCGGCAGCTTGTCCGCGGCCGTCGCAATCGGAGGCCCGGCGACCGGAGCAAGCTTGGCCGCGGCTTCGCTGTTCGGGCGCCCGATCAGGGGCGAGCCCGGCGGCAGCGCCGGCGCGGCGGCGGCCGGCGGACTGGCCGGCTGCTGCGCGGCAGCATCAAAGGTGAACGCGGCGATCAAAGCGCCAGCCAGCAGAAGGCTGCGCGGTACCGACCAAGAGATCATCGTGTCTTCTCCCTGTGCGGAAGCCGTTGAACTCGGGCAAAGCGAGCGCCCGTGGCTTTCCTGGCCCGCAGTTTCCGATATTTTGCAGTCGCTGCGCAATCGGAAAACTGCTCTTGGCGATCCCGATCACAGCGGCGGAATCGAAGCAGGCCGGCGGTGTTGCGCGATGGCACATCTCATCGACGGACGCCGGTTGGCGGACGGCCCCGCGATCCGCATTGCCGGCATCGCCGCCGTCAGTGCTTGGTCATCGGTCCATCGGAGGCATGAAGCATCGCTTCGGCGAACGGAAACTCCAGCACGATCTCGCCTTCATCATCGGTGACTTCGAGGACGGCATTCAACAGGCCGCCGCTGGTGTCTTCGGTCCTCAGCAGTTCCCTGATCATGGCCCGGGCCACTTCCCAGGCGCGATCGGGATTCCGCAGCACCTCGCCTTCGGGATCGGCAATCAACTCTCCGCCGATCCTTGTGTTAAAAAAATACCGCGGCATGGGCTGAAAACCACTCCCTTTGAGAGCTCCGGTTCGGAGCGGCCTAATTTCACAAGAACCAGCGCCGGGCCGTCAAAGGCCCCTTCGACATTCTGAACCTGTTGCTCCGGCATTGGTTTGACGAGCGCTCGCACAAAACCGTGATTTTATCTTGCGTTGCAGCAAAAACTTGCCGGCCAAGGCCAGAAGATTTTACTGGCGTTGTTTTGTTTCCGCATTACCTTATGGCGAGGGCGGAATTCGCCCCCTTTTTGAAGGAGAGCCAAAATGGCCTGGAAAACCCCGAAAATCGTCGAAGTGCCGGTTGGCATGGAAATCAATATGTATGCATGCGCGGCCCGCAAGTAAGCGGTCGCGATAGCTTGACGTTCTGACGCAGGTGGACCTCCAGGCGTGACACGGTCCCGAGAGGGATCGTGGGCATCTTGGTGTCCACCTTCGAATTTGTCTTGTCGGGCTTGAAGATCAAGGGCTCCAAGGCTCTTGCTCAGGATGGGATTTCCAGGAGACGGATCATGCTTCGCGTCGTCGTCCTGGGCGCCGCAGCGGGCGGCGGCGTTCCGCAATGGAATTGCGGCTGTCGGGTCTGCCGGATGGCGCGGACCGACCATCCCGAATTGCAAAGCACCCAGGCTTCCATCGCGATCAGCGCCGATGGCGATCACTGGTTCCTGGTCAATGCGTCCCCCGATCTGCGTCAGCAGCTGATTGCGACCCCGCAGCTGCATCCCGGCACCGGCAAGCTTCGTCACAGCCCGATCGCAGGCGTCGTCCTGACCAACAGCGAAGTCGATGCGGTCGCAGGATTGCTGTCGATGCGCGAAGGCTCGCCCTTCACGATCTATGCCCATGCCCGTGTACTGGCGATCCTGAAGGCCAACAGCATCTTCAACGTGCTGAACCCGAAGAATGTGCGGCGGCAGCCGATCGAGATCGACGCGGCGTTCGAGCCCACCCTGCCCGATGGCGCGCCGTCCGGCATCGAGATCCTGCCCTTCGCCGTTCCCGGCAAGGGCGCGTGGTATCTGGAGGGGGAGATTCATCCGGCCGGCGCAAATGGCGCCGGCGACACGCTGGGGCTTCGGATCACCGACAAGGCGACCGGCAAGTTCCTCTATTTCCTCGCCGCCTGCGCCGATGTTACCGATGGTTTGAAATCCCGGCTTGCCGGTGCCGCGGCGATCTTCTTTGATGGTACGGTGTGGCGCGACGACGAGTTGATCGCGGCGGGCCTCGGCAGCAAGACCGGCCAGAGCATGGGACACATCGCGATGTCAGGCGATCGCGGCGCCATCGCCAGCCTTGCCAATATCGATATCGAGCGAAGGATGTTTCTGCATATCAACAACTCCAACCCGGCGCTGCTGCGCGATTCCGCCGAGCGCGGGATCGCCGAGCGCGCGGGCTGGCAAATTCCCGGGGATGGAACGGAGATCACCCTTTGAACGCGACGCCAGGCTCATCCGGCGCGACACGCGCGCCACTGCAAAACGCCGAACAGCTGGAAGCCGCCTTGCGCCAGATCGGCGCGACGCGCTATCACAACCTGCATCCGTTTCATCGGCTGCTGCACGGCGGCAAGCTCAACAAGGGCCAGGTGCAGGCCTGGGCGCTGAACCGCTATTATTACCAGAGCACGATTCCGATCAAGGACGCCGTGGTGATCTCGCGTTTCCGCGACCGCGACATCCGCGTCGAATGGCGGCACCGGATTGAAGACCACGACGGCGACATCGGCAGCGAGGGCGGCATCGAGCGCTGGCTGAAGCTGACCGAAGGACTCGGGCTCGACAATGCCTATGTGGAATCCACCGAGGGCATCCTGCCGGCGACGCGCTTTGCGGTCGAAGCCTATGTGCATTTCGTCCGCGACAAGACCCCGCTGGAGGCGATCGCCTCCTCGCTGACCGAACTGTTTGCGCCGAACCTGCATGAAGAACGCATCTCGGGAATGCTGGCGCATTACGATTTCGTCAATCCCGACATCATGAGCTATTTCAGCCGGCGCCTGCAGCAGGCGCCGCGCGACGCCAACTTCGCGCTCCACTACGTCAGGACCCACGCCAACACGCCCGCGGAGCGCGAGGCGGTCTGCAATGCGCTGATCTTCAAGACCAACGTGCTTTGGGTTCAGCTCGACGCGCTGTATCATGCCTATGTCGACGGCCATGTGCCGCCGGGAGCATTTGTTCCCAGGCAAGACTAGTGGAGCGATGCCATGAAGCCGATCTTGTGGGAAGCGATCCATTGCTCGTCATTCCTTGTCATTCCGGGATGTGCTCTGGCCGGCGATAGCCGGGCGGAGCACATCCCGGAATCCATGGCCCCTGCGGTGGTTATGGATTCCTGATAATTCCAACTTCGAAATCGCTGAATCACAAGACAGCTAGAGAACTGGATCCAACCCGAGGCGAAGCGATGGCAGCCCTGCGCAGCCGCAACATCAGTGTCAGCGAGGCCAGCCGGCCGCTGCTGCCGCGGCATGCCAGGCTGAAATTCGACGAGACCCGGCAGCGCTGGGTGATTCTGGCGCCGGAGCGGGTGCTGGCGCCGGACGAGATCGCGGTCGAGGTCCTGCAGCTCTGCGACGGCGTGCGCAGCGTCGCCGCTATCATCGACCAGCTCGCCGAAAAATATGCCGCCCCGCGCGACGCCATCGGCACCGACGTCATCGCCATGCTGCAGGACCTGGCCGACAAGGGATTTCTGACGCAAGCCCGCGAAAGCACTCATGAGGGATAGTTCATGACTCCCACGCTCACCGACGCCGCTGTCGCGGCCAGCGACCCCGCTGACGGGCTCGCGGTGCTGGAGCGCCGCGGTTCGACCGCGGAAACCTACGGGATTCCGCTCGCGGTGCTGGCCGAACTGACGCATCGCTGTCCGCTGCAATGCCCCTATTGCTCCAACCCGGTCGAACTCGATCGCGGGGCTGCCGAACTGACCACCGAGGAATGGAAAAAGGTCCTCACCGAGCTTGCCGAGATCGGCGTGCTGCAGATCCATTTCTCCGGCGGCGAGCCTACCGCGCGCAAGGACCTGGTCGAACTGGTCCGGCACGCCAGCGAGGTCGGGCTGTACTCCAATCTCATCACCTCCGCGGTGCTACTGACCAGGGACAAACTGGCCGCGCTGGCCGATGCCGGGCTGTGCCACGTGCAGATCAGTTTTCAAGGCAACGAGCCCGTGGTGGCCGACCGCGTCGCCGGTTTCAGACACGCCCATCAGAAAAAGATCGAAGCCGCGAAGTGGACCCGCGAGCTCGACCTGCCGCTGACGGTCAATGCGGTGATGCACCGGCAGAACCTGCACCAGCTTTCCGACATCATCCAGATGGCGGTCGATCTCGATGCCGACCGTCTGGAGGTCGCCAATGTGCAGTATTACGGCTGGGCGCTGAAGAACCGCGCGGCGCTGATGCCGACCCTCGAGCAGATCGAGCAGACCAGCCGGATCGTCGAAGAAGCCGAGGTGCGGCTGAAGGGCATCCTGGCGATCGACTATGTGGTGCCGGATTACTACGCATTGCGGCCGAAGAAATGCATGGGCGGCTGGGGCCGGCAGTTCTTCAACATCTCCCCTGCCGGCAAGATCCTGCCCTGCCATGCCGCCGAAAGCATCACCGGGCTCGAATTCGAATCGGTGCGCTCCAATCATTCGATCGCCTGGATCTGGCAGAATTCCGAGGCCTTCAACCGCTATCGCGGCACCGGCTGGATGCCGGAGCCGTGCATCAGCTGCGCGTTCAAGGAAGTCGATTTCGGCGGCTGCCGCTGCCAGGCCTTCGCGCTGACCGGCGACGCGGGCAATACCGACCCGGCCTGCACGCTCTCGCCGCTGCACCAGCAGATCTTCAAACTGGCGGAACGCGAAGCCGCCGAAGGCAGCGACCGCTTCATCTATCGCAATTTTTCCGGGGGTACGCTGGAGACGGACGGCGACCATGGCGCCTGATGCCGAGCCCGGAAAATCGGCAGGCCTGCGTTCCGATCCGTTTGCGCCGCTGACCTCGCAACTGCTGCCGGCCGGCGACGGCCACGAAATCCATGTCGAGAGCGTTGGCCGCAATGACGGCATCGCCGCGGTCTATCTGCATGGCGGCCCCGGCAGCGGTTGCCAGCCCGACCATCGGCGGCTGTTCGATCCCGAGCGCTTTCACGCCGTGTTGTTCGACCAGCGCGGCGCCGGACGAAGCCGGCCCAAGGGCTGCCGCGACCACAATACTCTGCCGCATCTGATCGCGGACATGGAGATGATCCGCGAGAAATTCGGCATTGAGCGCTGGATGGTAGTCGGCGGCTCCTGGGGCGCGACGCTGGCGCTGGCCTATGCCCAGGCGCACCCGGATCGAGTCACTGGCATCGTGCTGCGCGCCACCTTCCTCGGTACCCGGGCCGAACTGGATGGCGCCTTCCTCGATGCCCTGCCGCGCTTCTATCCGGATCTCAGCGGCGATTTCATCGGCCGGCTGCCCGCGGAGGAACGCAACCGGCCGCTCGATGCCTATTGGCGCCGCATCCTCGATTCCGACCCCGCGCTGCATGCCCCCTTCGCCCGCGCCTGGAACGATACCGAACGCATCCTCTCTGAACACACCTCGTCGCGGGTCCGGCTCGATCCTGCATCGCAAAATTCGACCCAGAACCTGCCTTCGACGCCGTTCATGGAAGCGCATTACTTCCAGAACGACTGCTTCATGCGGCCGGGGCAGCTGCTGGCGGAAGCCGGAAAGCTCGCCGGGATTCCCGGGATCATCGTGCAGGGTCGCTATGACCTGTTGTGTCCGCCGGCGACTTCGCATGCGCTCGGCGCCGCGTGGCCCGACGCGGAGATTCGCGTGGTGGAGGGCGCCGGCCACTCGCTGTACGATCCCGGCGTGCGGGATGCCGTGATGAAGGCAATCGCGGATCTGGCGTCGGGGATTGCCGGATAAAGGACATCGCAAAATGCCGATCGCCGGAACCGGCATGCTGCTGACCTCGATGGACATCGACGCCGCCGACGAGGCCGATTTCAACCGCTGGTACGACCGCGAGCATCTCGCCGAGCGCGTCGCCATCGACGGCTTCATGGAGGCGCGACGCTATATCGCGCATCAAGGCTCGCCGAAATATCTCAGCCTCTATTCCACCGCCAATTTCGAAGTGCTGGAAAGCGCGGCCTATCGCGCCGCGCTGGCCAACAGACCGCATGGTCCACAGCGACGATCGCGCGTTTCAGGAACATGATCCGCGCGGTGGCGCGCATCACCGTCAGCCGCGGACAGGGCCGCGGTGCAGCGCTCGGCCTCGTTCGGCTGCGCCCCGAGACCGGCAGCGAGGCGAGCCTGCGCGCCGCGCTGGCTGATCGGCTCGATCCGCAAGAATTTGACGGGATCATCTCCATGCATCTGCTGGAGAGCGATCCGGCGCTCTCCAGGCCGCTCACCGGAAACACCTCGGCTGCGGGCGCCGGCGACTGGTTTGTGCTGGTCGACGGAACGGACGTGACTGCGATCGCCGCAGCGATCGCAGCGCACTTCACCGGCGCCGTCGCGCTCCAGATTTCGTCGGTGATCTCGACCGGCGTCTACAACCTGATGTGGGATCTCTCCAAAAGCGACATCGCGCCGTCAACTTCCCGCTGAAGCGGCTTGTCATGCTGCATCGCCGCATTTTCTTGCGCGCCGCATTAATCCCGCAGGCCAGACCTGCAGGGCATGGCGGTCAAGCAAAAATGCCTTTGTGCATCACCTGGAATGGCTCTAATAAGATAACCCTATGATCCAATTCGAAAACCACAAGAACGCCGGCTGAGCGTTCGCAGGAAAAGCAAGGCCGCGTCGTTGTTTGTCGCGCGGACAGGATGGGAATGAAACCGACCGATATTTCGGCGCCCGACTACTTCCACAAAGTGGTCGACTGCCAGTGGGCCTGTCCCGCGCACACGCCAGTTCCGGAATACATCCGCCTGATCGCCGAGGGCCGCTACAGCGATGCCTACATGGTCAACTGGCGCTCCAACGTGTTTCCGGGAATTCTCGGGCGCACCTGCGATCGTCCGTGCGAGCCGGCCTGCCGCCGCGGCCGGGTCGAGGAAACCCCGGTCGCGATCTGCCGGCTCAAGCGGGTAGCCGCCGACTTCAAGGATGACGTCAAACACCTGATGCCGCGGCCCTCGCCGAAAAACGGCAAGCGCATTGCCATCGTCGGCGGCGGCCCCGCTTCGCTGACGGTCGCCCGCGACCTCGCCCCGCTGGGGTATCACTGCATCGTGTTCGATTCCGACCCCAGGGCGGGCGGCATGATGCGGACCCAGATTCCAAAATTCCGGCTGCCGGATTCGGTGATCGACGAGGAAACCGATTACATCCTCAATCTCGGCCTCGAATTCAGGGGCGGCCAGCGCATCGACAGTCTGAAGAAACTGCTCGCCGAAGATTACGACGCGGTTTTTGTCGGCTCCGGCGCGCCGCGCGGCCGGGAGCTCGAGATCCCCGGCCGCCAGGACGCGGCTGCCCATATTCACATCGGCATCGACTGGCTCGCCTCGGTGTCGTTCGGACATACCGACAGGATCGGCAAGCGCGTCATCGTGCTCGGCGGCGGCAACACCGCGATGGACTGCTGCCGCACCGCGCGCCGGCTCGGCGGCGAGGACGTCAAGGTGATCGTGCGGTCCGGCTTCGAGGAGATGAAGGCATCGCCCTGGGAAAAGGAGGATGCCCTGCACGAGGACATTCCGATCCTCAATTTCATGGTGCCGAAAGCCTTTGTTCACGACCACGGCAAGCTCACCGGCGTCACCTTCCAGAAGGTCAGGGCCGAATATGACGGCAGCGGCCGGCGCAACCTGGTGCCCGCGGGCGAACCGGACCAGACCATCCCCTGCGACGACGTGCTGGTGGCGGTGGGCCAGGAGAACGCCTTTCCCTGGATCGAGCGCGACTGCGGCATCGAATTCGACAAATGGGACATGCCGAAGGTCGATCCCCAGACCATGGGCTCGACCCATCCGAAGGTGTTTTTCGGCGGCGACGCCGCGTTCGGGCCGAAGAACATCATCTGGGCGGTGGCGCACGGCCATGACGCGGCGCTTTCGATCCACAAGCTGTGCTCGGGCGAGGACATCCGCGAGCGCCCGCTGCCGGAGGTCCAGATCTCCTCGCAGAAGATGGGCATCCACGAGTGGAGCTACGACAACGACGTCTCCAGCGACAAGCGCTTCAAGGTGCCGCATCGCGACAAGGTGATTGCGCTGAAAGACATCCGTGCCGAAGTCGAGCTCGGCTATGACGTCAAGCTGGCGCTGGGCGAGGCCCAGCGCTGCCTGAACTGCGACATCCAGACCGTGTTCACCGCGCCCCTGTGCATCGAATGCGACGCCTGCGTCGACATCTGCCCGATGGATTGCATCACGTTCACCGACAATGGCGAGGAAACCGATCTGCGGCAGCGGCTGAAGGCGCCCTCGCCGCATCCGGACCAGGCGCTCTATGTCGCCGACGGCCTCAAGACCGGACGAGTGATGGTGAAGGACGAAGACGTCTGCCTGCATTGCGGCCTGTGTGCCGAGCGCTGCCCGACCGGCGCCTGGGACATGCAGAAATACCTCATCGATATGACTCACGCGGGAACAACATGTCCGTCCAAAGCCCGATCAGCAGCGTAAACGACTTCGTCGTCCGCTTCGCCAATGTCAACGGCTCGGGTTCGGCGAGCGCCAACGAATTGTTCGCCCGCTCGATCCTGCGCCACGGCGTGCCGGTTAGCCCACGCAACGTGTTCCCGTCCAACATCCAGGGGCTGCCGACCTGGTACGAGGTCAGGGTTACCGAGGCCGGCCATCTCGGCGCCCGCGGCGGCGTCGACATGATGGTGGCGATGAACCCGCAGACCTGGGACAAGGACCTCGCCTCGATCGAGCCCGGCGGCTATCTGTTCTACAACTCCACCAAGCCGATGCCGGCATCGAAATTCCGCCCCGACATTACCGTGATCGGCGTGCCGCTGACCGCCATCACCAACTCGACGTATACCGACCCGCGGCAGCGCCAGCTGTTCAAGAACATCATCTATCTCGGCGCGCTGTGCGCCCTGCTCGACATGGACCCGAAACTGGTCGAGCAGCTGATCGGCGAGCAATACAAGGGCAAGGAAAAGCTGCTCTCGTCGAACGTCCATGCGCTGCATCTCGGCCGCGACTGGGCGCTGCAGAACCTGAAATGCCCGATCGGCCTGAAGGTGCGCAAATCCGACAAGGTCGGCGACCGCATCTTCATCGAGGGCAACAGCGCCGCGGCGCTTGGCGCGGTCTATGGCGGGGCTACCGTATGCGCGTGGTATCCGATCACGCCGTCGTCGTCGCTGGCCGACGCCTTCGCCGGCCATTGCAAGAAGCTGCGTCACGATCCCGAAACCGGCAAGGCCAGATATGCCATCGTCCAGGGCGAGGACGAACTCGCCTCGATCGGCATCGTGATCGGCGCGTCATGGAACGGCGCCCGCGCCTTCACCGCCACCTCCGGGCCCGGCATCTCGCTGATGCAGGAATTCATCGGGCTGTCGTACTTCGCCGAGATTCCGGCCGTGATCATGAACGTGCAGCGCGCCGGCCCGTCGACCGGCATGCCGACCCGGACCCAGCAATGCGACATCATGGCCTGCGCCTATGCCTCGCACGGCGACACCAAGCACATCCTGCTGTTTCCGGAAGATCCGGCGGAGGCTTTCGAATTCGCCGCCCAGTCGTTCGACCTCGCCGAACGGCTGCAGACCATGATCTTTCTGATGCTTGATCTCGACATCGGCATGAACCACCGGCTCAGCCGCCCCTTGAAGTGGGATGACGCCAGGCAATATGACCGCGGCAAGGTGATGACGGCGGAAATGTTGGACGACGGCCGCGACTTTGGGCGCTATCTCGATGTCGACGGCGACGGCATCCCCTACCGCACCTATCCCGGCACCCATCCCACCAAGGGCTCGTTCTTCACCCGCGGCACCTCGCGCGACCGTTACGCGCGCTATTCGGAAGAGGGCGCGGTCTATGCCGACAACATGCAGCGGCTGGTGCGCAAGTTCGAGACCGCCCAGGACATGGTGCCGCGGCCGCTGCAAGCCAACGCCGCCAAGCCGACCAAATACGGCGTGATCTATTTCGGCTCGACCGCGCCGGCGATGGACGAGGCGATCGGAATCCTGGAAAAACGCGGCCATCAGCTCGACCGCCTGCGGATCCGCGCCTTCCCGTTCCATTCCAGCGTCGCCAGCTTCATCGCCGACCATGATTTCGTCTATGTGGTCGAACAGAACCGCGACGCCCAGCTGCGTTCCCTGATCGTCAACGAGAACGGCATCGATCCGGTGCGGCTGGTTCCGATCCTGCACTATGACGGCACCCCGATCACCGCACGCTTCATCGCCAACGCCATCGGCGACCACCAGGACCAGCTCCAGGTCACCCCGCTCCGCAAGGTTAAGTCATGACCTACATCGCAAAACCGAAATTCCAGCATCCCGGCCTGCCCAAGAACGATCTTGGCTTTACCCACCGGGACTACGAGGGCAAGATTTCGACGCTGTGCGCCGGCTGCGGCCACGATTCGATCACCGCCTCGATCATCGAAGCCTGCTACGAGCTATCGATCGAGCCGCACCGGGTCGCCAAGATTTCCGGCATCGGCTGCTCCTCGAAGACACCGGATTACTTCCTCGGCAATTCGCACGGCTTCAATTCGGTCCATGGCAGGATGCCGTCGGTGCTGACCGGCGCCAATCTCGCCAACCGCGACCTGATCTATCTCGGCGTCTCCGGCGACGGCGACTCCGCCTCGATCGGCTTCGGCCAGTTCGCGCATTCGATCCGGCGCGGCGTCAACATGACCTACATCGTGGAGAACAACGGCGTCTACGGCCTCACCAAGGGCCAGTTCTCGGCCACCGCCGACCGCGGCTCCAAGAACAAGCGCGGCGTGATGAACAACGACAACGCCATCGACCTCGTGGCGATCGCGCTGCAGCTCGGCGCGAGCTTCGTGGCACGCAGCTTTTCCGGCGACAAGAGCCAACTGGTGCCGCTGATCGCCGCGGCGATCCAGCACAGGGGCGCGGCGTTCATCGACGTGATCAGTCCCTGCGTCGCCTTCAACAACCATGCCGGCTCGACCAAGAGTTTCGATTATGTGCGCGAGCACAATGATGCGGTCAATCGCCTGGACGTGATCACCGGCCGCGAGCCGATCACCGTGGATTACGCCCCGGGCACGGTGCAGATGGTCGAGCAGCATGACGGAACGCGATTGGCGCTGCGCAAGATCGATGCCGATTATGACGCGCATGATCGCGTCGCGGCGATGGCATTCCTGCAGAAGCACGCCGCCAAGGGCCAGATCGTTACCGGCCTGCTCTATGTCAATCCGGAATCGGACGACCTGCACGCCCATCTCGACACCGTGGAGACGCCGCTCAACCAGCTCGGCGAGGCCGCGCTGTGTCCCGGCTCCGCCGCGCTGGACAGGATCAACGCCAGCCTGCGCTAAGGACTCGATTGCAAGAACCCGAATCTGCGGCGGCCGGCAATCCGGACAATGTGTCCTGGAATGAAAACGGCTGGACCATTTGGTCCAGCCGCAGCAATCGTACAGTCGTCCATCAGTTGGGCCAGCACCGCCTGCGCTCGGGGCCAAGGTGGTATCCGGGAGGACAGGCCCTGCCGTTGAACATCGGATGGCATGCACCGCCCGGTCCGCGCCAGAATCCCCGTCCACATCCTTCCGCAACCCTGATCACCGAGCTGTTCGCAGCGCCTGCAGGCGCGGGAGTGACCGCAGCGCTGGCGGCAGTGGCAAGACCGAATACCAACGCGCTACCCAAAAAGAGTGTCCGAATCATCCTGTACCCCTTCCTGCTTGGATTAAGTCACAACGATTTGCCGACCGGGCCGGAAAATCAGCGGCGACCGTAACATTCGGCAGATGAAAATCAATCGGAACGTCCTTTTTGATCGAACGACACCGCGATTTTTTCACCCGCGACAATGGCGTGACATTTTGCAGCGCGGCATGAGCGGCGATCACAACCTGGTCACCCGCTTGTGTGGACATTTTGCAAGTCAACCAAACCTGGTCATGCGGCTCCGGCTTTCTCGATCGAAGATACTGCCGGACTCTATTTCTCGCCCAGAACATCGCCGAACAATACCCAGGATTTTCCGTCGAACCGCGCCATCTGAATTTGCCGGATCGGCGTGACGTTGTTCGGCTCGGTGTGGATTCTTATCCCCGGCAGCAGCATCGGCAGCGCCAGGCCGTTCAGGGTGGTCGACTGCTTCAGAATGTTCTCGCGGCTGAGATCGTCCTTGCAGTTTCGCAACACCTCGACCATGACTTGCGCGGCGGTGTAGCCCTGAACGTTATAGAGATCGCCGGTGCTGGCGTTCGGCTGATACTTCTTCATCCATGCCAGCCAATCCTTCAGCGCGGGATCATCCGCCCAGCGCGCATCGTTGGGATCCTTGAGGTAGAGCCCGGTCACCACCCCGACGGTATTCTCGATGCCCGCCGGCTCAAGCACCGCGGAGACCGAGTTGGACACCGATGGCAGGATGATCAATGGCTTCCAGCCCATGCTCGCGGCCTTCTTGATGGCCTGGGCCGCGAATTTTGGCGTCGCCTCGGCGAAGAAAACATCCGCGCCGGATTCCCGCATCGAAACCATCTGGGAATCGATCGTCGGATCTGACGTCAAATAGGTGGTCTGCGATACCAGCTGATCGACATGGTCGCCCAATCCCGCCGTGAATCCCCGCAGATAATCTTTGCCGGCATCCTCGTTGGGCGTGATGACGGCGATTTTGGCGTTCGGCCGGGTCTGCAGAATGTATTTGGCGTAGAGCCGGCCCTCCAGTTCATAGGTCGGATTGAACCCGACCGTCCAGGGGAACTGCTCGGGATCGTTCCACCGTGTCGCCCCGGTGGAAACGAAGATCTGCGGCACGTGTTTGGCATTGAGATATTTCTGAACGGCGATATTGGGGGCAGTGCCGACCGAACTGAACATCGCCAGCACCTCTTCCTGCTCCACGAGCTTGCGGGTCTGTTCGACGGTCTTGGACGGCGAATAGGCGTCATCGAGGGTCAGAAAGTCGATTCTGCGCCCGTTGACGCCACCCTGGTCGTTGAGCATCTGGAAGTAGGCTGCCTCGGCACGCGCGATCGTGCCATAGGCGGAGGCCGGACCACTGTAGGGCGCGGTATTCCCAAGCTTGATGGTGCTCTCGGCGGCGCCGGAGTAGCCGATCAGCAGCATCGAGAGCGCGGTGGCGCAGAGCGATCCCGCGAGAGTTGGGTTGCGCGTTCGCAAGGTTTCCTCCTTTTGGCTTTTGGCCTTTTTGGCTTTCGGCTTTGAGCGACCCGTTTTAATTAACGCAAGCGAATGCCGCAAATCCGTATATGGCCGCAGTGCTTCCCGGTCACCGGCATTAGGGGGGTGGCTTGTCGTTGACGTTGACAATCCGGCAGCTGGCGGGGGCGACGGACGCGCAATAAGCCAACGCCTGCTTGATGGCCTCCTGGATGCTGGCGCGTCCGGTCGCCCATCCGAATCCCGAACCGCCGGAGACCGCAAACGCCTTGTTGGGCCCGCTGTCCAGATAGGTCTTGAACGCCTCGCGGCCGCCCGCCTTCAGGCTGGAAGGCGCCGAAACGTCCGGCGGCGCGATTTCGATTGGCCTGTCGCGAAGCTCGAGATGATTCGACTTCAGAAACCGGTCGACGATCGGCGACCAGGTCGGCATTCCGCCGGGGTCGCTGAACAGCTGGTGTCCATCGCCGCCGAAAGCCGGAGTCTTGACGAAATCCAGGTTGCCGCCGGCCTGCGAATAGGCGCCGGTGAGTTGGGACACCAGCCTGGGGCCGAAAAAATGATCGTTGTCGGCCGACACCCACAGCAAGGGTATGCGAGATGTCCTGCCGTATTGGGCGAATGCCGAAACCAGCTGGCGTTCGCCGCAGACCGTATCGGGGCCCGACGATCCCCTGCCCGGCGCAAAACTAATGGCGGCGGCCAGACCGGGCGGCGGATCGGCAGTCAGTGCCACCGTGGCAAAACCACCTGCCGAGACCCCGACACTGATCCACTTGCCCTGGCTGACATAGCGTTGGGTGGTCATGAATTTGGCGACCGCGGCGATGTCGGCCGCCCCGGCTCGCCCGGCCGTCGCGTAGTCCGGATGGGCGCAGGAGCCATAATTTTCTGCCCATTGTCCCTGGGAATGGCCATAACCGCGGCGCAGGAAAGCCACCGCGACCCAGCCCCGCCGCGCGAACGCGACCGCCTGGGCCCACATCCGGTACGGCGTCATGCCGGGGCGGTCGCCACCACTTCGCGGCGAGCCGTGGTTGAGCACGGCGAGCGGATGCGGCAGCCCGTCATCGGGCCTGATCACGATCGCTTGCAGCTCGAAGGTCCCCGATCCGGAAATCACCGCAGGGATTTTCAGCGGGTCCAGACGGACACCCTCGGCTCGGCCCGGGCCAGCCGCAACGGCGACGATCATGAGTGCCCGCGGCAAGGCCGCCCACAACCGCCCAAAGCACCTGGATTGGTTCATTGAATCCCGAAAATCTCGCCGGCGCTGATGCAGCCCTTCCGCATCGACAGATTAACATGGCCAAACCTTGGTTCCCAAATTCGGGGAAGGTGATCCCCAAAACGGTCTCCGCCATCCTGCACGGCCCGACAAATGTTCATGAGGGTGTGATTTGGGGCAGGTATATCGAGGCGGGCTGGCATTGGCCGGGGCTGATCGAGGCCATCCGGATCTTGCACATACTTGCGCCGGCCGGTTGGCCCCCCAGCCGAGATTTACGGCAGGATCGGGCCAAAACCGCAAATTCCAGGGGATCGATATGATGTGAGTGGCGTTATCAGGTGGGATACGCATATTCCCACGGTCGGCATGTCCTGACGGATTTGTTGACAAGTTTTTTGGCTTGGCGCCAGAACAGGTTCCGAACGCCGCCAATGGATCCGCTCCTACCTGAACAGGGCATCATGAATCCGGTCAAAGCACTCGAAGCGCACGGCCAGGCTGTCTGGCTGGATTTCCTGGCCCGCGGCTTCGTCGCCAAGGGCGACCTGAAAAAGCTGATCGAGAGCGACGGCATCAAGGGCGTCACCTCGAACCCCTCGATCTTCGAAAAGGCGATCGGCAGTTCCGACGAATATGACGGCCCGATCGGCCAGGCGCTGAAGTCGGGCGACCGGCCGGTTGCCGAACTGTTCGAGCACCTCGCCATCGAGGATATCCAGCACGCAGCGGATGTGCTGCGCCCGGTCTATGACCGGCTCGGGGGCCATGATGGCTTTGTCAGCCTCGAAGTGTCGCCCTATCTCGCTTTGGATACCAAGGCCACCATCGTCGAGGCCGAGCGGCTGTGGAAGCATGTCGACCGCAAGAACCTGATGGTCAAGGTGCCGGCGACACCGGAAGGATTGCCCGCGATCCAGCATCTGATCGGCGAGGGTATCAGCATCAACGTCACGCTGCTGTTCTCCCAGAAAGTCTATGTCCAGGTCGCCGAGGCCTATCTCGCCGGATTGGAAAAATACCTCGACGGCGGCGGCGACCCCTCCCACGTCGCCAGCGTCGCCAGCTTCTTTGTCAGTCGCATCGACAGCGCGGTGGACAAGCAGCTTGATGAAAAGATCGCGCGAGCCAACGATCCAACCGAGAAGGAGCGGCTGGCATCGCTGAAAGGCAAGGTCGCGATCGCCAACGCCAAGCTCGCCTATCAGGAATACAAGCAGCTGTTCTCCGGACCGCGCTGGGACCGGCTGCAGGCCAAGGGCGCCCATCCGCAGCGGTTGCTGTGGGCCTCGACCGGCACCAAGAACAAGGACTATAGCGACGTGCTTTACGTCGAAGAACTGATCGGCGCCAACACCGTCAACACGGTGCCGCCGGCCACGCTCGACGCCTTCCGGGACCACGGCAAGCCGCGTGACAGTCTCGAGGAAAATGTCGAGGAGGCCAGGCGTGTGCTCGCCGAGCTCGAGAAATCCGGTATCTCGCTCGACGCCATCACGGCCGACCTGGTCAAGGACGGCGTCAGGCTGTTCGCCGACGCTGCCGACCAGCTCTACGGAGCCGTCGCGCACAAGCGCGCGGCGGTGCTAGGCCAGGCGATCGACCGTCACGAGATGGCGATCGGTCAAAGCCTCGGCAAGGCGGTCAAGGAAAGCACCGAGGACTGGCGCGCGTCCGCAAGGATCCGCCGGCTCTGGCAGCACGATAAATCGGTCTGGACCGGGACCGACGAGGACAAGTGGCTCGGCTGGCTGACCAGCCCGGCCGCAGCGGACATCGCCGATTACGAGGATTTTGCGCGGCGGGTGAAGGGACAGAACTTCAGCGACGCCGTCGTGCTGGGGATGGGCGGATCGAGCCTCGGACCGGAGGTGCTGGCGCGCACCTTCGAGAAAAAGCCCGGATTCCCGAAACTGCATGTGCTGGATTCGACCGATCCGGCCCAGGTCCGCGCCATGCAGGCGACGATCAACATCGCCAACACGCTGTTCATCGTCTCCAGCAAATCCGGCGGCACCACCGAACCCAACGTCATGAAGGATTATTTCTTTGCCCGCGTGTCCGAGGCGATCGGTGCGGACAAGGCCGGCCACCGCTTCATCGCGGTGACCGATCCCGGCTCGTCGCTGCAGAAGGTCGCGACCGAACAGGGTTTCGCCCGCATCTTCCATGGCGACCCAGCCATCGGCGGACGCTATTCCGTGCTGTCGCCATTCGGGCTGGTGCCGGCCGCCGCCGCCGGCATCGACCTTCGCACGCTGATCACGCACACCCTGGCGATGGTGCGCTCCTGCGGCCCGGACGTGCCGCCGCAGGAAAATCCCGGCGTCCAGCTCGGCCTCGCCATGGGGCTTGCCGGCCTCGAAGGCCGCGACAAGGTCACCATCCTGTCGTCGAAGAAGATTGCCGATTTCGGCGCCTGGGCCGAACAGCTCATCGCCGAGTCCACCGGCAAGGACGGCAAGGGGCTGATCCCGATCGATGGCGAGCCGCTCGGCGAAGCGTCGGTCTACGGCAAGGATCGCTTCTTCATCGATATCCGCACCGAGGCTGAAGCCGATGCGGCGCATGACGACAAGCTGGCCGCGCTGCAGCGGGCCGGGCATCCGGTGGTGCGCATCGTCCTGAGATCGATCGACCATATCGGCCAGGAATTCTTCCGCTTCGAGATGGCGGTCGCGGTCGCCGGCGCCGTGCTCGGCATCGATCCGTTCAACCAGCCCGACGTCGAAGCCGCCAAGATCAAGACCAGGGAGTTGACCGCCGCGTTCGAGAAGTCCGGTGCACTGCCGGCGGAAAAGCCGGTGATGTCCTCTGCGACTGCCGACATCTATACCGACGACAGGAATGCTGCTGCGTTGCGCAAGGCGGGAGCCGATGGCGATCTCGGCTCCTGGCTGAAGGCGCATCTCGCCCGTTCCGGTGCGGACGATTATGTGGCGCTGCTGGCCTACATCGAGCGCAATTCCAGCCACATCGACACGCTGCAGCAGATGCGGCTTGCGGTGCGCGACAAGCGCCATGTCGCCACCTGCGCCGAGTTCGGCCCGCGCTTCCTGCATTCGACCGGACAGGCCTATAAGGGCGGCCCCGACAGCGGCGTCTTTCTGCAGATCACCGCCGACGACGCCAGGGACCTGGCGGTACCCGGCCAAAAGGCCAGCTTCGGCGTCATCAAGGCGGCTCAGGCCCGCGGCGACTTCGGCGTGCTGACCGAGCGCGGCCGGCGCGCGCTGCGCGTCCATCTCAAGGGCGACATCGAATCCGGATTGCAGATGCTCGATAGCGCGATCCAGAATGCGCTGAACTAAGGGACGCGGGATCATGAAAGCCATCTCATGGAAGGCGATCCATCCTTCGTCATTCCGGGATGCGCTCCGACCGGCGATAGCCGGGCGGGGTGCAGGCCCGGAATCCATATCCCCTCAGGGTTATGGATTCCGGGCTCGCGCAAGGGCGCGCCCCGGAATGACGATTGTTGCTACAGTTTTTCGATCCACGTCATCGCAGGTTAGGAATCTCCAATGCAGCTCGGCATGATTGGCCTCGGCCGGATGGGTGGCAACATCGTTCGCCGCCTGATGAAGCACGGTCACACCACGGTGGTTTACGACAAGGATCCGAAAGCGGTCGCCGCGATCGCTGCCGACGGTGCGGTCGGCGCCGGCGCGCTCGAGGAATTCATCGGCAAGCTCGACAAGCCCCGCGCCGTCTGGGTCATGCTGCCGGCGGGCAAGATCACCGAGTCCACGATCGAGACGCTGGCAAAGCTGATGCAGAATGGCGACGTCATCATCGACGGCGGCAATACGTTCTGGCAGGACGATGTCCGCCGTGGCAAGGCGCTGCAGTCGCGCGGCATCCAATACGTCGACGTCGGCACCTCCGGCGGCGTCTGGGGAATCGAGCGCGGCTATTGCATGATGATCGGCGGCGACAAGGCGGTGGTCGACCGGCTCGATCCGATCTTCTCCGCGCTGGCGCCGGGCGTCGGCGATATTCCGCGCACCGCCGGACGCGAGGGACGCGATCCCAGGATCGAGCAGGGCTACATCCACGCCGGTCCGGTCGGCGCCGGTCACTTCGTCAAGATGGTCCACAACGGCATCGAATATGGCCTAATGCAGGCCTATGCCGAGGGTTTCGACATCCTGAAGAACGCCAATATCGACGCCCTGCCGGCCGAACATCGTTTCGATCTCGAGATCGCCGATATCGCGGAGGTCTGGCGGCGCGGCAGCGTGATCCCCTCCTGGCTGCTCGATCTTACCGCCTCGGCGCTGGCCAGCAACGAGACGCTGGATGAGTACTCCGGTTTTGTCGAGGATTCCGGCGAAGGCCGCTGGACCGTCAACGCCGCCATCGACGAAGCGGTGCCGGCCGAGGTGCTGACCGCGGCCTTGTTCGCGCGCTTTCGTTCGCGCAAGCAGCACACCTTCGCCGACAAGATCCTTTCGGCGATGCGCGCCGGCTTCGGCGGCCACAAGGAGCCGACGCAGGCCGCCAAACCAAAGGCCGACCATTCGTGACAGCCCATGCCGCAAAGCAGAAAAAGCCCGATCCCTGTTCGTTCGTGATCTTCGGCGTGACCGGCGACCTGGCGCACCGGCTGGTGCTGCCTGCGCTGTACAATCTGGCGGCGGCCGGGCTCTTGCCCGACAAATTCTGCGTGGTCGGCGTCGCCCGCAAGGCGATGTCGAACGACGCGCTGCGCGACAGCCTGATGCAGGGCCTGCGCAAGTTTGCCACCCGCAGCGTGGACGACGCGGTGGCCAGGCGCCTGCTGGAATGCGTCACCAGCATTGCCGCCGATCCGAGCGAGCCGGAATCGTTCGATCGGATGCGGGTGCAACTGGAGAAGCTGGAGGCCAACCGCGCCACCGGCGGCAACCGCCTGTTCTACCTGGCAACGCCGCCCAACGCCTTCGCGCCGATCAGCGGCGAGCTCGGCCGCACCGGCTTGCTGAAGGAAGAAAACGGCGCCTGGCGGCGGCTGGTGGTCGAGAAGCCGTTCGGAACCGACCTCGCCTCGGCCAAAGCCCTGAACGCGGAATTGCTGAAAATCGCCGACGAACACCAAATCTATCGCATCGACCACTACCTCGGCAAGGAAACGGTCCAGAACATCCTGGTGCTGCGCTTCGCCAACGGCATGTTCGAACCGATCTGGAACCGCAATCACATCGATCACGTCCAGATCACCGTCGACGAGAAGCTCGGGGTCGGCCACCGCGGCAGCTTTTACGACGCCACCGGGGCGCTCCGCGATATGGTGCCCAACCATCTGTTCCAGCTGTTGTCGCTGATCGCGATGGAGCCGCCTGCGCGATTCGACGCCCATACGGTGCGCTCGGAAAAGGCCGAGGTGCTGGCGGCGATCCAGACCCAGAGCGAGGCGGAAGCGCTGCGAAATTCCGTGCGCGGCCAGTATCGCGGCGGCAGCATCGGCGACGACGTGATCGAGGATTATCTCAAGACCGCGGACGTCAGGCCCGGTAGCACCACCGAGACCTATGCCGCGCTGAAACTGACCATCGACAACTGGCGCTGGGCCGGCGTTCCGTTCTATCTGCGCACCGGCAAGGCGCTCGGCATCAAGCGCACCGAGGTGGCGATCAAGTTCAAGCAGGCGCCGTTCGCGATGTTTCGCGATACGGCGGTGGACCGGCTGTCGCAGAACTACCTGGTCATCAGCATCGAGCCCACCGAGGGCATTACGCTGCAGTTCAACACCAAGGTGCCGGGGCCGGCGATTTCGATCGACGGCGTCGAGATGAAGTTCCGCTACAAGGATTACTTCAAGGTCGAGCCGGCCACCGGCTATGAAACCCTGATCTACGACTGCATGATCGGCGACAACATCCTGTTCCAGCGCGCCGACAGCGTCGAAGCCGGCTGGCAGGCGGTGCAGCCGTTCCTGGACGCCTGGAAGAAGGCGGGCTCGCAAGGCCTGGAAACCTACCAGGCCGGCAGCGAAGGACCCGATGGCGTCGCCGAACTGATGAAGCGCGACGATCGCAGCTGGCGAAAGCTCGGCTAGCATGGCCCCGAACCTTCATCGCGGCGACATCAAGCTGATCGAGGTTTCCGATTCAGCGGCGCTGGCGAGTGCCGCGGCGGATCGTATCATCACCGCGATCGCCGCCAATGGCGGCCGGGTGGCGATATCCCTGGCTGGTGGATCGAGCCCGAAACAATTGTTTGAATTGCTGGCGACCGATCGCTATCGCAGCCGGATCCCGTGGGACCGCGTGCACTGGTTCATGGGCGATGAACGTTTCGTCCCGGCGCACGATCCCCGCAACAACATGGCGATGGTGCGGCGCGCGTTCCTGGACGCTTGCGCGCCGGCTGCCAATATCCATCCGGTCGCGACCGACAGCGCCAGCCCGCAGCAGGCCGCAGACAGCTACCAGCGTGAACTGAAATCGTTCTACGGGGCGGATCGACTGGACCCCGCCCGGCCCTTGTTCGATGTCGTGCTGTTGGGCGTCGGGCCCGACGGCCACACCGCTTCGCTGTTTCCCGGCTATCCGGCGGTGGAAGAGACGACGCGATGGGTGGTCGGGGTCCCGACCGCCCATGTCGAGCCGTTCGTGCCAAGGGTCACGCTGACCCTGCCGGCGCTCAATTGCTGCCGCGAAATGCTGTTCGAGGCCAGCGGCTCGGCCAAGCGCGCTATCCTGCGGCGACTGTTCGATGGCGAGAACCTGCCCGCGAACCGCGCGCATGCCATCGGCGAGACCCTCTGGATGCTCGACAAGGCAGCGCTTCCGGAGAATTTCAGTGGGCAGTGAGAGCGGCGGGACGCCATGCGCGCTGATCGTGATGGGCGTATCCGGCTCGGGCAAGAGCACCATTGCGGGCAAGCTCGCCGAACGCCTGGGTTTTAGCTGCGAGGACGGCGACAGGTTTCATCCGCCCAGCAACGTCGCCAAGATGAGCGCCGGCCATCCCCTCACCGATGAGGATCGCTGGCCGTGGCTGCGGGCGATCGCCCGGGAAATCGACCGGGTCTGCGCAGCCGGCGGCCATGTCGTGATCGCCTGTTCCGCGCTGAAACGCGCTTACCGGGACATCCTGGTACATGGGCGGAACGAAGTCCGGATCATCTATCTCAGCGGCACCCAGGATCTCATCGCCGGCCGGCTGGCACAACGCAAAAATCATTTCATGCCGCCCGGCCTGCTGGACAGTCAGTTCAAGACCCTGGAGCCGCCCGAGCCGGCTGAAAACGCCGTGACGGTATCGATCGACGCTTCGGTGGACGAAATCGTCGGCGACATCGTACGCCAACTAAGCCCACGCCCCGCCGACAGCGATGCAGGCCACAGGAATCGCGCATGACCCGAATCGCCCTCGTCGTCTCCGATGTCGACGGCACCTTGCTGACGAAGGACAAGGTGCTGACCGCGGGCGCCACAAATGCGGCGCGGCGGCTGGAACACAGCGGCGTCGGTTTCACCATCATCTCCAGCCGTCCGACGCTCGGGATGAGATTCCTGATCGAGCCGCTTGGGATCACGCTGCCGGTCGGGTCGTTCAACGGCAGTTGCATCGTCGATCCGCAGCTGAACCCGATCGAACAGCATTTGATCCCCGCAGCCGCGGCCCGGCGCAGTCTCGACCTGCTGGACCAGTTTGGCGTCGATGTCTGGCTGTTCACCAGCGACGCCTGGCTTGCGCGCCGCGGCGACGGCGAATACGTCCCGCTGGAGAAGCTCGCCATAAGGGCCGACCCGACCCTGGTCGGCGACTTCGCGCCTTTCCTGTCGCGGGTCTGCAAGATCGTCGGCGCCGGCTCCGACGCGGCGCAGCTGCAACGCTGCGAGGCCGCGATAGGGCAGGCCCTGGGCGGAGAAGTCACCGCGGTGCGGTCGCAGAGCTACTATCTCGACATCACGCCACCGGGCCGCGACAAGGGCACCTTCGTGCAGGCGATGGCCAGACGCCAGGGCATTCCGACCGACGCCATCGCCACCATCGGCGACATGCAGAACGATCTGCCGATGTTTCGATCAAGCGGAGTCTCGATCGCTATGGGCAACGCCACCGCCGATATCAAGAAGCTGGCGACCCATGTCACCACCTCGAACGACGACGAGGGTTTTGCCGGCGCGATCGAGATGATTTTGAAGAACAACGCCGCGGCGTGACGTGATCGGTGATATTGCGCATGCGGCTCAAGCGGCCGCCGCGCCGCGATCCGTCTCCGCCCTACTTCGAGCGCTGCATGGCCGGTTTTTCCACCGGCCGCCTGGCACCGCTGAGATTATGCGCGGTATTGATCAGCGCGATATGGGTCAGGGCTTGCGGAAAATTGCCGGTCTGGCGGCCTGCGCCGGAATCGAATTCCTCCGCCAAGAGGCCAAGATCGTTCGCCACCGCGACCACGCGATCGAACAAGGCCTCCGCCCTGGCGATCTCGCCGGCCAGCACATAGGCGTCGGCGAGCCAGAGGCTGCACGCCAGAAATGCGCCTTCGATCGGCTGCCGCTCGTCGGTGGCTTCGCGGGGATCGTGCCGCAGCACAAATCCGTCCCGCATCAGATGTTTTTCGATGGCTTCGAGCGTCCCGAGAACCCGCGGGTCGGAGCCGGGAAGGAAGCCGACCGCCGGCATCAGCAGGATGCTGGCATCGAGCACCTGCGACCCGTAGGATTGAACGAACGCGTTCTGTCCGCGGTCAAAACCCTTTTCGCAGACCTCGCGATGAATGGTGTCGCGCAACTCTCGCCAGCGGTCGAGCGGCGCGTCGAAGCCGAATTTTTCGGCGCTCTTGATGCCGCGGTCGAAGCCCACCCATGTCATCACTTTCGACGAGACGTAGTGCTGCGGTTCGCCACGGCGTTCCCAGATGCCGCTGTCCGGCATGTTCCACACCTGCGCCAGATGCTCCAGCACGGTGCATTCGAGGTCCCAGGTCCCGTTCTCGAGCTTCAGTTTGGCCATGCGCGACTGATGAAATGCGTCGATCAGTTCGCCGTAGACGTCGAGCTGCAGCTGGGCATGCGCGGCATTGCCGACCCGAACCGGTTGCGCGCCCTGGTAACCGGGCAGCCAGCCGGCTTGCCATTCCAGCAGGCGGCGCTGGCCCCTGATGCCGTACATGATCTGCATGCTCGCCGGCGCCCCGGCCACCGCGCGCCGCAGCCAGTTGTGCCAGCACGACGCTTCCTCGGTATAGCCGGAGTTCATCAGGGCCAGCAGCGTAAAGGTGGCGTCGCGCAGCCAGCAGAAGCGATAATCCCAGTTGCGCGCGCCCCCCAGCTTCTCCGGCAGCGAAGTGGTCGGTGCCGCGACGATGCCGCCGGTCGGCAGATAGGTCAGCGCCTTGAGCGTGATCAGCGATCGCATCACGAGGTCGCGGTGGGCGCCCCGGTAGGTGCAATGGCTGCTCCATTCGGTCCAGAAATCTTCGGTATCCTGCAGGGCCTGCGCGGGATCCAGCGGCTCGGGAACCGGCAGATGCGAGGGCCCGTAGGTCAGCACGAATGGAATGGTTTCGCCTTCGCTCACCTCGAAGTCGGCCACCGTCGTCATGTCCTCGCCGCGCGTCATGGCCGGCGTCCGCAGTACCGTCATATCCGGCCCGCAGATCGCCAGCAGGCCGTCCGGGGTTTGCTTGACCCAGGGGATATCCGCGCCGAACCCGAAGCGGATAACCAGTTCCATCCGCAGCCTGACCCGGCCGCTGACCCCGCGCACCAGCCTGACGATGTCGGAGGCCTTGCCGCGCGGCGGCATGAAATCGATCAGGAGGGCGACGCCATCGGCGGTCTCGAAACGCGTCTCCAGGATCAGCGTGTGGTCGCGGTAGCGGCGGGAGGATCTTGTCACCGCTTGGGCGGGCGCAATCTGCCACCGGCCCTGCCTCGGCGTGCCGAGCAAGGCGGCGAAACACGCGTCGGAGTCGAATGCGGGCCAGCACAGCCAGTCGATCGAACCGTCGCGGCCGACCAATGCCGCGGTTTCGCAGTCGCCGATCAATCCATAGTCTTCGATTTTGCAGGACAAATTCTTATCGCCGGTTGGAGAATCGATGCGTCAGGTGGTTGCGTGCGCCCGCGCCCGGGTCGCGGCCTTGAGTGCGGCAACATCGATCGCCGCCATGATCTCGTCGACCGCAAGCGGCAGCCGCCGGCGCCAGTTCGGATGCTGATCCACCGTACCGGGAATATTGGGCTGGTCGACCACGCCCAAGAGATCCTCGAGCGATATCGTCAGCAGGCGGGACCTGGTCCGTGCCAGGAAATCCACCACGGCATAGAGGTCGTCACGGTCGATGGCGTTGCGACGCAATACCTGGGTCAGCATCGCCAGCGCATGCCATCGCGCCTCGTCGGTTTCGCCGGGATCGATACCGAGCGACCGCTTCAGCGCAAGATCGCTGAAGCCGCGCCAGCCGGCATAGGTCGACAGATCGTGGGTGTTGAAGGTGACGAGGGCGTTCGGCGTATAATGGTCGACGTCGCAGAACGAACCCTGATCGTCACGCTCGAACATCATCACCTGGTACGACCAGATCCCCCAATCGGCCATCTGCGCGCGAAAGCCTTCCGGCACGGTGCCGAGATCTTCGCCGATCACCACGCAACGATGCGCCACGCTTTCCTGCGCGGTTGCCGCCAGCAGCGCCTCGAACGGCATTTGCACATAGACGCCGTTGTCGGCGGCAAATCCGTGCGGCACGAGGTAAAGGCGTTTCAAGCCCAGCACATGATCGAGCCTGATCGCGCCGGCGTGGCGCATCGAGGCCCGAAGCATCTCCCGATACGGCTCGAAAGACTGGATTTCCAGGCCCGCGGCGTTGAAACCGGCCAGGCCCCAGTTCTGGCCTGAGGTGTTCAGGGCGTCCGGCGGCGCGCCGACGGCGAGATGGCGGGAAATCGCGGCCTGCTCCTTCCAGGCGTCAAATCCGTCGGATTGCACTCCCACCGCAACATCGAGATAGAGACCGACCTTCATTCCCAGCCTGGCGCAAAGCTCCCGGCAAGACTGCAGCTGCCGATCGGCGCACCACTGCACGAATTTGACGAATTCAATCTCGTCGGAATCCGGGCCGGCGTGAAGCGCGGCGCAGCGGGCGTCGTCCGGCTGCTGCCACTCCGCCGGCCATTCCCACCACGGCGTGTGGAATTTATGGCGCAGCACTTCGAAACAGGCAAAGCGCGAAAGCATGGCCCCGCGCTCGCTGCGAAATCTGGCGAAAGCCGCATGATGTTCGGTCTGGGGACCGGTCTTGAAGGCCGCGAACGCCGATCGCAGCGCTCGCCATTTGAGCTCGGCGACGGCGGCATAGTCCACCACGTCCCTCGCCCTCAGCCCGGCGACTGCAGCCTGGCTGGCGGCGATGGCAGTGGGCTGGAATCCCGCGACCCGTTCGACGTCGACATAGAGCGCATTCAGAAACAGCCGGCTGTTCGGCGAATAGGGGCTGCAATCCGCCGGGCGGTCATCGAACAGGGCGTGCAGCGGATTGAGGCCGATGCCGTCGGCTCCCAGATCGGCGGCAAGCGCGATGAGGCCTTGGAGGTCGGTGAAATCCCCGATTCCCCAATTGCGCGACGACCGGACGCCGTAGAGCTGAACCGCCAGCAGCCAGCTGCGCTCGAAATCGCCGCCGAACGCCATTGCCGGCGCCACGATCAGCGGCGCCTGCTCGGTGAAGGAGGCGTCGGCCAGTTGCAGCCGGTAGGAGCCGATCGGCAGATCCGGCGGCCACGCGATGACCCGATCCGCAGCCTCGCCCTCGGCAATAACTGTCTGATTTACAAAGATTTTCCAGCGCAGCGGTAGCCCCGCCGCGTCCTTGAGTTCGGTCCACGCGGACCGACCGGCGCGGATCACCACCGCCCCGTTGAGAAATCGGTAGGGACTTCGAGCCGGCAGCGCCTTGAGGATGATCTCGAGCGCGGCGGCGTCTGTCACATGTCGGTGACCCTGACCGTCGATAAAGTCGGTCTGGATTCCAAGGTCTCGGGCTCTGCTGAAAAGGTCCATTCGGCACGCTGTTTGCACGCAACGTCCCGGAGCGTCGCGAAATTCTCTAAGTGCAGGAAGAGGATAGCCGTGTTTAACTCTCCGCCGTCCATGCCGTTCCCCGGGAACCAATGGGCGGCGAACGGCTTTGTATGTACGTCAGGCACGTTTCCTTTCCCACCAACGAAACGGAACGTGATTTCCATATCAGTGGCATCACCGTGAACAAAACAGCGCAAACTGTCGAGAGCGTCGCAGCCGGCGGCGCCTTCCATATTGAGGATATCTATCCGCTGATCGATGGTGGCCGCTTTGCCGTCAAGCGGATCGCCGGGGAGCGCGTCGAGGTCTGGGCGGACGTCTACCGTGACGGCCATGACGTCGTGAGCGCGGCGCTGCTTTGGCGTCGCGAGCAGGACCGCGAATGGCGCCGCGAGCCGATGACCCTTCACGGCAACGACCGATGGGGTGGGTCATTCGTTCCGGACCAGCCCGGGCGCTATCTCTATGCCATCGAGGCCTGGACCGACCAGTTCGCCACCTGGCGGCACGGCTTCGAGCTGAAGCAAAAGGCCGGGGCCGACCTGACCCTCGATGCCATCGAGGGCGCCGGCATGCTGACCAAGGCGCAGGCCGACGAAAGCGCCGCGGCTGCCGTGATCCTGCGTCAGTGCGAGGATTTTCTTCAGACCGGCGAAGCCACCTCGCTGTTGACGGCCGAATTGCGCGACGCCATGGCCAAAAGCCAGCTGCGCACCGACCTGACGCGATCGCCGCTGTATCCATTGACCGTGGACCGGCCGCGGGCGCGGGCCGGGGCCTGGTACGAGATGGTGCCGCGCAGCCAGGGCCGGACGCCGGGACAGCACGGCACCTTCAGGGATTGCATTGAGCGGCTGCCGGATATCGCCGCGATGGGCTTCGACGTGCTGTATCTGACCCCGATCCATCCGATCGGCCTCACCAACCGCAAGGGCCGCAACAATGCCGTGACCGCGGCCGCGGGCGATCCCGGAAGCCCCTACGCCATCGGCGCCGCCGCGGGCGGCCACGATGCGGTGCATCCGGAATTGGGGACGCTGGAGGATTTCCGCAGCCTGGTGGCGGCCTGCAAGCAACACGACATCGAGGTCGCGCTGGATTTCGCGGTTCAGTGTTCGCCGGATCATCCCTGGCTGACGCAGCACCCGCAATGGTTCAAGCGCCGGCCGGACGGCTCGATGCGCTATGCGGAAAACCCGCCCAAGAAATATGAAGACATCGTCAACCCGGATTTTTCATCCGAGGATGCCGGCGCGCTGTGGAACGCCCTGCGCGACGTGGTGCTGTTCTGGATCGAACAGGGGGTGAGGATTTTCCGGGTCGACAACCCCCATACCAAGCCATTCCCGTTCTGGGAATGGCTGATCCGCGAGATTCAGCTTCGCCACCCGGACGTCATCTTTCTCGCCGAGGCATTTACCCGGCCGAAACTGATGAAGGGTCTCGCCAAACTCGGCTTCACCCAGTCCTACACCTACTTCACCTGGCGGACGCAGAAGTGGGAGCTGGAGCAGTACCTGAACGAGCTGACCGCCTATCCCGAGCGCGATTTCTATCGCCCGAATTTCTTCGTCAACACGCCCGATATCCTGCCCTATCACCTGCAAGGCGGCGAGACCTGGATGTTCAGATCCCGCGTCGCGCTGGCCGCCACGCTGTCCGGCAGCTACGGCATCTACAGCGGCTTCGAGCTGCTCGAGCACGATCCGATTCCCGGACGCGAGGAATATCTGGATTCCGAGAAGTACGAGATCAAGGTGCGGGATTGGGACCAGCCCGGCAACATCAAGCCCTATATCCGGGACCTCAACCGCGCCCGGCGCGACAACGCGGCCCTGCAGCAGACCAGCAACCTGCGTTTCATCGGAATCGAGGACGGCAACGTCATCGGCTTCGTCAAGGAATCGGTCAATCAGACCAACAGCGTCGTCGTCGCCATCGCGCTGTCGCGCGACCCGCACGAATTCTGGTTTCCGCTCGGTGACGTCCAGGTCGGCATGCCCGGCGATCGCCGCAACGTCGCCGCGCTCGAGAATCTGTTCACCGGAGAGCGTCACCCGGTCGAGTGGGGCGGCATCCGGCTGCGGATCGATCCGCAGCGCGATCCGGCTTTGCTGTTTCGCTGTCTGGCGTGAGGGACGCCATGAACCGGATGCCTTCCATTGACACGGACGCCTTGCCGGTTACCGGCCTTGACGGTGACGATCTATGGTACAAGGACGCCATCATCTATCAGCTGCACGTCAAGGCCTTTGCCGACAGCAACAATGACGGGATCGGCGATTTCGCAGGACTGACCGAAAAGCTCGGCTATCTGCAGGACCTCGGCGTCACCGCGCTGTGGCTGTTGCCGTTCTATCCGTCGCCCGGCCGCGACGACGGCTATGACATCGCCGACTACGGCGCGATCAATCCCGATTTCGGCACCATGAAGGATTTTCGGCGTTTCATCGTCGAAGCCAAGCGGCGCGGCCTGCGGGTCATCACCGAACTGGTCATCAATCATACCTCGGACCAGCACGACTGGTTCAAGCGGGCCCGCCGCAGCGATCCGAAGTCGAGCGCCCGCAACTGGTATGTGTGGAGCGACACCGACCAGAAATATGCCGGCACGAGGATCATCTTCACCGACACCGAGAAATCGAACTGGACCTGGGATACCGAAGCCAGCGCTTTCTATTGGCACCGCTTCTTCTCGCACCAGCCTGATCTCAATTTCGACAATCCGCGCGTGGTCAGCGCGCTGGTACAGGTCATGAAGCGCTGGCTCGACACCGGCGTCGATGGTTTCCGTCTCGATGCCATCCCCTATCTGTGCGAGCGCGACGGCACCAACAACGAGAACCTGCCGGAGACCCACGCCATCATCAGGAAGCTGCGCGCCGAACTCGACGCCTATGCCAAGGGCAAGGTGCTGCTGGCGGAAGCCAACCAGTGGCCGGAGGACGTCCAGGAATATTTCGGCCGCGGCGATGAATGCCACATGGCCTATCATTTTCCGCTGATGCCGCGGATCTACATGGCGATCGCGCAGGAGGACCGCTTTCCGATCACCGATATCCTGCGCCAGACCCCGGATATCCCGGGCAATTGCCAGTGGGCGCTGTTCCTGCGCAACCACGACGAACTGACGCTGGAAATGGTCACCGACGTCGAGCGCGACTATCTGTGGTCGACCTACGCCAATGACCCCCGCGCCCGCATCAATGTCGGCATCCGCCGCCGGCTGGCGCCGCTGATGGACAACGACCGGCGCAAGATCGAGCTGATGAATTCGCTGTTGTTGTCGTTCCCGGGCACGCCGATCATCTATTACGGCGACGAGATCGGCATGGGCGACAACATCTATCTCGGCGACCGCAACGGCGTGCGCACGCCGATGCAATGGTCGCCGGACCGCAACGGCGGGTTCTCCCGCGCCGATCCGGCGCGGCTTTACGCTCCGACCATCATGGATCCGGTCTACGGCTACGAGTCGGTCAACGTCGAGGCCCAGTCGCGCAGCCTGTCCTCGCTGCTGAGCGCCACCAAGCGGCTGATATCGGTGCGCAAATCCACTTCGGCATTCGGCCGCGGCACCATGACCTTCATCCGCCCGGTCAATCGCTCGGTGCTGGCCTATGTCCGCAAGTATGGCGACGAGGTGATCCTGTGCGTCGCCAACCTGTCGCGATCCGCGCAGGCCACCGAACTCGATCTCACGGCCTGGAAAGGCCGCATCCCCCTCGAGATGCTCGGCCGGACCCGGTTCCCGCCGATCGGCGAACTGCCCTACATGATCACGCTGGCGCCCTATGGCTTCTACTGGTTCCAGCTTCGTGAGCGCGACAAATCGGATCAGGCCCCCCCGTCGGTGGTTCCCGAGTTCGAGACCCTGGTGGTGCCGGTGGGTGCCACCTGGGTCTCGCTGGCCCGCACCCGGGGCGTGTTCGAACGCGACGTATTGCCGACCTACCTGGCGCGAACCCGGTGGTATCCGGAGAGTTCGGCGCGGGAAATCCATCCGACCCTGACCTCGGCGATCCCGTTCTGCGATATCGGCGACAACCGGCCCTGGCTGGCGTTCTTCGAAGCCACCACGGAGCGCGGCGAGACGACGCGCTACGTGTTGCCGATGCAGATCGAATGGGTGCGGTTCGATCGCGAGCGCTACAATCCGCGCGCCTTCGCGGCGGTGCGTCAGGGCGCGCGGGAAGGAACCCTGCTGGACGTTGCTACCGACCAGATTTTCATCGCGCTGCTGCTGCGCAATCTGCGCAACTCCCTGATTGTCGAGGAGCAGGGCGCGCGGCTCGAATTCAGGCCGACTACCAGGCTTTCGGACCGGCCGATCAAGACCCCCGAGCATATCCGCGCCGTCGAAACCGAACAGTCCAACAGCACCGCGCTGGTGGACAACGACTATGTCGTCAAGATCTATCGCAAGCTGGAATCCGGGATCAACCCCGAGATCGAGATCGGCCGGTTTCTCACCGAGGTTGCGGGCTTTGCCAACACGCCGGCGCTGCTCGGCAGCGTCGAACTGGTCGAGGGCGACCGGACCAGCGCGATCGCCATCGTACATGCCTTCGTTGAAAATCAGGGCGACGCCTGGACGGTGACATCGGCCTATCTCGATCGCTTCGTCGAGGAACAGCGGCTGCTGGCGGCAAGCGAACGTCCCGGCGAAAGCGAGGAGCAGGTGCCCTATCTGCGCTATATGTCGCAAACCGGAAGGCGCGTCGCCGAAATGCACGTCGCCCTGGCGGGCAGCGATCAATTCCCCGATTTCAAGCCGGTCGCGACCCAGCCGAGCGACGTGCAGCTCTGGATCGAGGACGTCGTCGCCCGCGCCGGGCGTGTGTTCGACGCGCTGAAGCAGCGACGCGACACGGCAAGGGAAGCCGACCGGGCGCTGATCGACCAGGCGCTGGCGCAACGGCCGACCTTGCAGGATCGGCTGGCCGCGCTGATGCCGCGAGACATCGGCGGCCTCAACATCCGCCATCACGGCGATTTCCATCTCGGCCAGATGCTGATCGTCAAGGACGACATCTTCATCATCGATTTCGAGGGCGAGCCGCGCCGTCCGCTGTCCGAGCGGCGCCGCAAGGCGCCCGCGGCGCGCGACGTCGCCGGCCTGATCCGCTCGATCGACTACTCGGCCACCGCGGCGCTGGGTCGCGCGCTCAGGGTGGCGCCCGACGAGCAGGGCAAGCTGGCCGCGGCGCTGGCCGAATGGCGCGACCGCTCGGTCGCGGCGTTCCTTGCCGCCTATCGCGAGTTCATGACCGACCCGCGCCTGTGGCCGGCTGAGCGGCCGGCCGCCGAGCGCATGCTCAATTTCTTTCTGCTTGAAAAAGCCGTCTACGAGATCGAATACGAACTGGCCCACAGACCCGATTGGCTGCGCGTTCCGTTGACCGGGATGCTCCGAATATTGTCCCAGCACACAGGCGAGGCTTCATGACCAAACTTTCCGCCGAGGCCTATGCGATCGTGGAGGGCCGCCATTCCGACCCCTTTCATTATCTGGGGCTTCATACCGAAGGCGACCAGACCGTGGTGCGCGCCTTCCTGCCGGAGGCGTCGAAAGTGGATGCGATCGACGAGCATGGCGCGCCGGCGGCGCTGGCGCGGATCCACGATGCCGGGCTGTTCGCCGGCGCGCTGCCGAACGGCTCCAGGCGCTACCAGCTGCGCGCCCGTTTCGGCGAGACGGTGGTCGACCTCGACGATCCCTACCGCTTTCCGCCGGTACTGAGCGATTTCGACCTCTATCTGCTGGGCGAAGGCACCCATCAGCGGATCTATGACAAGCTTGGCGCGCACTCCATGACGCTGGACGGCGTCGAGGGGGTGGCATTCGTGGTGCTGGCCCCCAATGCGCGCCGGGTCAGCGTGGTCGGCGATTTCAATTTCTGGAACGCAAAACGGCATCCGATGCGGGTGCGCGGCATCGGCTATTGGGAGCTGTTCGTGCCGCATGCCACCGCGGGCGATCACTACAAATTCGATATCATCGGCCCGCACGGCCAGCATCTGCCGCTGAAATCCGATCCGATGGCGTTTGCCGCGGAACTGCGCCCGAGCACCGCATCGATCGTTTTTGACGAGACCAGGCTGCCGCATCCGCGCCCGGCGCCGGCCGGAATCAACGCGCTGGGCGCGCCGGTTTCGATCTACGAGGTCCATCTCGGATCATGGCGACGCAAGGGCAACAATGAATGGCTGAGCTACCGCGAACTGGCCGAGCAGCTTCCCCGTTACGCCCGCGACCTCGGCTTCACCCATGTCGAATTTCTCCCGGTCAACGAGCACCCGTTCGACGGCTCATGGGGCTATCAGCCGACCGGCCTCTACGCGCCTACCAGCCGATTCGGCACGCCCGAGGATTTTTCCGCCCTGGTCGATGCCTGCCATCGCGAGGGAATCGGCGTGCTGCTGGACTGGGTTCCCGGACATTTTCCCGACGATCCGCATGGCCTCGGCAATTTCGACGGCACCGCGCTTTATGAGCACGCCAATCCGCTGCAGGGCCGCCATCTCGACTGGGGCACGCTGATCTACAATTTCGGCCGCACCGAGGTCGTCAATTTCCTGGTCTCGAACGCACTGTTCTGGCTGGAGCGTTATGCCATCGACGGCCTGCGCGTCGATGCGGTCGCCTCGATGCTGTATCTCGACTACAGCCGCCCGGCCGGCGGCTGGATCCCGAACAAATATGGCGGCCGGGAAAACCTCGAAGCGATCGATTTCCTGCGCCGCTTCAACACCGAGGTGTTCGGCCGTTTTCCGCAGGCCACCACCGCCGCGGAAGAGTCGACGGCATGGCCGCAGGTTTCGCGGCCGGTCGAATTCGGCGGGCTCGGCTTCGGCTATAAATGGAATATGGGCTGGATGCACGACACGCTGAATTACGTCAGCAAGGATCCGATTCACCGCAAGTATCATCACGGCGACATCCTGTTCGGCCTGCACTACGCCTTCTCGGAAAATTTCATCCTGCCGCTGTCGCACGACGAAGTGGTCCACGGCAAGCGCTCGCTGCTCGGTCGGATGCCCGGCGACGAGTGGCAGCGATTTGCCAATCTGCGCGCCTACTATGCCTTCATGTTCGGCCATCCCGGCAAGAAGCTGATGTTCATGGGCTGCGAATTCGGCCAGGAGCGCGAATGGAACCACGACGCCTCCCTCGACTGGCACCTGCTCGACCAAGGCCGGCATGCCGGCATCCAGTCGCTGATCCGCGATCTGAACCGGCTCTATGCGGCATTGCCGGCGCTGCACGAGCTGGATTGCGATCAAGCCGGTTTTGAATGGATCGTGACCGATGACGCCGGCGGCAACGTATTCGCATGGATACGCAAGGGCAACGATGCCCGCGCGCGCTGTCTCGTGGTCGTCAATTTTTCGCCGAACGTTTATCACAACTATCGCGTCCGGGTGCCGTTCATCGGGAGGTGGCGCGAGGTTCTCAATTCGGATTCCGCGCATTACGGCGGCAGCAATGTCGGAAACGTCGGCGAAGTCCAGACGTTGCAGGGCCTGGTGCCCGAACTCAACCTTACCATCCCGCCTTTGGCCGCAATCTTTCTCGTACCGGAAAGCTAAGCATGCGACTGTCTGCCGGAACGTTCTCGCGCCTCGGTGCAAGCTGGGACGGCCGGGGCACCAATTTTGCGCTGTTCTCGGCCAACGCCCAAAAAGTCGAGCTCTGCCTGTTCGACAGTCAGGGCCGCCGCGAGCTCGAACGCATCGAGCTGCCGGAGCGCACCGAGGACGTCTGGCACGGCTACCTGAACGACATATCGCCCGGACAGCTCTACGGCTACCGCGTTCATGGGCCCTATGAACCCGAACACGGCCATCGCTTCAATTTCAACAAGCTGCTGCTCGATCCCTATGCCAAGCGTCTTGCCGGACGGCTGGTGTGGAGCGATGCGCATTTCGCCTACCGCACCGGCAGCCCGCGCGAGGACCTGTCGTTCGACCGCCGCGACAACGCCCGCGGCATGCCGAAAGCGGTCGTGGTCGACGAGACCTTCAACTGGGGCCGCCGCGAGACCCGGCCGAACGTCGCCTGGGAAGACACCATCATCTATGAAGCGCACGTCAAGGGATTGACCCAGAAGCGCGAAGACGTACCGCCGAACCTGCGCGGCACCTATGGCGGGCTGTCTTCGCCCGCCATGATCGAACATCTCAAGCGGCTCGGCGTCACCACGGTCGAACTGCTGCCGGTCCACGGCTCCGTCGACGACAGGACGCTGGTCGAGAAGAAGCTGACCAACTACTGGGGCTACAATACGCTGTCATTCTTTGCGCCGGAGCCGCGCTACTCGCAGGACAACCCGCTCGACGCCTTCCGCACCGCGGTGGCCCGGCTCCACGACGCCGGCATCGAGGTGCTGCTCGATGTGGTCTATAACCATACCGCCGAGGGCAACCATATGGGCCCGACGCTGTCGTTCCGCGGCATCGACAACGCCTCCTACTACTGGCTGAAGCCTGACAATCCGCGGTTCTACGACGATTTCACCGGCTGCGGCAGCTCGGTCAATCTCACCCATCCGCGGGTTCTGCAGATGGTGATGGATTCGCTGCGCTACTGGGTCGAGGTCTGCCATGTCGACGGCTTCCGGTTCGATCTTGCCACCACGCTGGCGCGCGGACCGAACGGCTTCGACCGCAACGCCGCGTTCCTTACCGCGATCCGGCAGGACCCGGTGCTCGCCACCGTGAAGCTGGTCGCCGAGCCCTGGGATCTCGGCATGGGCGGCTATCAGGTCGGCGCGTTTCCGTCGCAATGGTCGGAGTGGAACGACCGCTATCGCAGCGCGATGCGGCGCTACTGGAGCGGCGAAGGCAGCCTGATCGGCGAGGTGTCGAGCCGCATGACCGGTTCTTCCGACCTTTTCAACCATGCCGGACGTGCGCCGCGGGCCAGCGTCAACCACATCACGGTGCATGACGGCTTCACGCTCATGGATCTGTTCAGCTACAACGAAAAACACAACGAGGCCAACGGCGAGGACAATCGCGACGGCTCCAGCGAGAACTACAGCAACAATTGCGGGCACGAAGGCCCGACCGACGACGCCGCCATCGTCGCCCTGCGCCGCCAGCTTCGCAAGAACCAGCTTGCCTGCCTGCTGCTGGCGCAGGGTGTGCCGCTGATTCTGGCCGGCGACGAGGTCGGCAACAGCCAGAACGGCAACAACAATGCCTATTGCCAGGACAATGAAACCGGCTGGGTCAGCTGGGAACACCTCAACCGCGACGACGACGATCTCACCGATTTCGTCGGCCACATGACCGAGTTGCGGCGACGCTTTCCGCAGATCCGCGCCCGCCGCTGGCTTGATGGACGGCGGGCCGACGGAACCTATGGCGTGCTTTGGCTGACGCCGTCGGCCGACGAGATGAAGGAGCAGGACTGGAATTTTCCGGAAGGCCGGTTTCTGGCCTATGTGCTCGGACCCGCCGAGCCGGGGCAGGCACCGATCTTCATCGTGCTCAACGCCGCCCCCGAGCCGATCGCGTTCAAGCTGCCGAGGATGCCGGAATACAAGTCCTGGCAGCAGGTGCTGAATACCACGGACAGCCAGCAGTCCGTCACGAACTTCGCGTCCGGCAGCGACGCCGAGGCGTCGCCCCGCTCGGTCCTGGCCTATGCAGGTTCGGCATGAACAAGCGGCAATTCGGAGCAACGCCGACGGCGGAGGGCACCTCGTTTCGGCTGTGGGCGCCGGCGGCAAAACGCGTCGATCTGCTGCTGCAACGGCCCTATGCGCTGCGGCGCGATCCCGATGGGTGGTTTTCCGCCGATATCGCCGGGGTAACGCCCGGCGCACGATATAAATTCCGGATCGACGATGAGATCGACGTGCCCGATCCGGCCTCGGCATTTCAGCCCGATGACATTTCGGGACCCAGCGAGGTGATCGATCACGACAGCTACCGCTGGCGCGCTGCGGACTGGCGCGGGCGCCCCTGGCAGGAAACCGTCCTGATCGAAGCCCATGTCGGCAGCTTTACCCAGCAAGGCACCTACCGCGCCATGATCGGCAAGCTCGATCACCTGGTGGCCACCGGAATCACCGCGCTGGAATTGATGCCGCTGTCGGATTTCGCCGGCCGGCGCAACTGGGGCTATGACGGCGTCCTGTGGTATGCCCCCGACAGCGCCTATGGGCGGCCGGACGATCTCAAGGTCCTTATCGATGAGGCGCATCTGCGCGGGCTGATGGTGTTTCTCGACGTGGTCTACAACCACTTCGGGCCCGAAGGCAATTATCTGCCGCGCTACGCGCCTGGCTTCTTTACCGAGGCGCAGACCCCCTGGGGCAGCGCGATCAATTATCGGGTGGCGCAGGTGCGCGCCTTCGCGATCGAAAATGCGGTGTACTGGCTGCGCCATTACCGTTTCGACGGGCTGCGGCTGGATGCGGTTCATGCCATCCCCGAGCAGGGCGAGACCCCGATGCTGCAGGAGCTCAGCCGTGCCGTCGGCGATCTCGCCGTGGAAACAGGCCGTCACCTCCATCTGGTGCTTGAAAACGACGACAACCGCGTCAGTCTGCTGGATCCCGTGCAGGACCCGCCGCGCGGCCGATACCGCGCGCAGTGGAACGACGATTATCATCACGCCTGGCACGTACTTCTGACCGGGGAGACGCAGGGCTACTACAGCGACTATCAGCGCTCGCCGCTGCGCGATATCGCACGTGGACTTGGTTCCGGCTTTGTCTACCAGGGCGAAGCCTCGGCGCATCGCGGCGGCCAGTTGCGCGGCGAGCCGAGCGGCGAACTCGGTCCGACCGCCTTCGTCAACTTCGTGCAGAACCACGACCAGATCGGCAACCGCGCGCTCGGCGACCGGCTCGAAAGCCTGGTCGGCGCCGCGGCGATGGAAGCGGCGCTGGCGGTCACCCTGCTGGCGCCGATGATTCCGATGCTGTTCATGGGCGAGGAATGGGGCTCGAAAGCGCCGTTCCCGTTCTTCTGTGATTTCCAGGGCGATCTCGCCGAGGCGGTGCGCAACGGCCGGCGCAGCGAATATGCCTGGGCCTATGCGGCCTATGGCGACGAGATTCCGGATCCGCTGCAGCAAAGCACCCTGCAATCCGCGGTGCTGGACTGGGACTCGCGGGATCTGGCCCCGGGAAAGCAGCGGCTGGCGCTGGTGCAGGAGCTGCTCGCGATCCGCCGCCAGCAGATCGTGCCCCGGCTGGCGGGGGCTTGCTTCGGCAGCGCGCAGGCCGCGGACAACGGCTTGCTGACCGCCGACTGGCGCATGGGCGATGGCGCCATCTTGCGGCTCACGGCCAATCTGTCATCAGGTGAGATTGCAGGCCGGCCCGGCGACGGCACCGGCGCCGCGATCTGGGGCGGCGAGCCCGGCGACCGCCTGCCGCCGTGGTCGGCATTCTGGCAGCTGGAAGCGCGCTGATGCCGCCGGCCATTCCGATCGCCACCTATCGCCTGCAGCTGACCGCGGACTTCGATTTCGACGCCGCCGCGGCCATCGTCCCCTACCTGAAGACGCTCGGCATCACCCATCTTTATGCATCGCCCTTCATGAAGGCGCGCAAGGGATCTACCCACGGCTATGACATCATCGACCACGCCCAGTTCAATCCGGAGCTCGGCGGCGAGGCCGGCTTCGAGCGGTTGAGCCGGGCGCTGCAGCAGCATGACCTCGGCCTTGTTCTCGATTTCGTTCCCAACCATGTCGGCGTGCATTTTGCCGACAATCCATGGTGGCTCGACGTGCTGGAATGGGGCCTGGCTTCGCCGCATGCGGTGTCGTTCGACATCGACTGGGACATTCTGCCGTATCGGGCTCGCGGCGGCGTGCTGCTGCCGATCATCGGCTCGTCCTATGGCGACGCCCTGGAAAAGGGCGAGATCGAGCTTCGCTACGACGCCGGCGAAGGCAGCTTTTCAGCCTGGTATTTCGAACACCGGCTGCCGATCGCGCCCGAGCGTTACAGCGAGATGTTGCGCGCGATCGTCAAGCAGGCCGACGTCGAGAACAGCGCGGCGGGAAGGCAGATGCTCGACCTCGCCTCGCGCTACAAGGGACTGCGGCATCCCAACCGCAAGGAGGCGCCGGCCTTCAAGGCGGAATTGAAAGCCATCGCCGGCAGTGCCGAGATCATCGCCCGCGGGCTGGCCGCCTACCGGGCGGCGCCGGACCGTCCCACCCAGATCCTGGCGTTGCATCATCTGCTGGAACGCCAGCACTACAAGCTCGGCCATTGGCGGCTTGCCTCCAGCGATATCAACTACCGGCGGTTTTTCGACGTCAATACGCTGGCCGGGCTGCGGGTCGAGGATGCCGGCACCTTCGACGCCATCCACCGGCTGGTCAAAACGCTGATCGCGGAAGGCAAGCTGCAGGGGCTGCGGCTCGATCACATCGACGGCTTGCGCGATCCCGCGCAGTATTTCCAGCGCCTGCACCGGCTGATCCGCGATGCACGGGGAGGTGCGGACAGCCCGTTCTACGTCGTGATCGAAAAAATCCTCGGCGAACAGGAGCAACTGCACCGCTTTGCCGGCATTCACGGCACCACCGGCTACGAGTGGCTGAATGCCATCACCCAGGTGATGGTCGACGGCAACGGCCTCGAACCGCTCGATGAGGTGTGGCGCCAGGTCAGCAACCTGCCGCCCCGGCTCGACCCGGTGTTGAAGGAGGCCAAGCGCCGGGTTCTGGAGACCCTGCTGACCAGCGAGTTCACGGTGCTGCGGCGCCTGCTGGCCCGGATCGCCGGCGGACACTACTCCACCCGTGACTATTCCGCCGACAGCCTGCGCCAGGCGCTCGAACTCTATGTCCTGCATTTCCCGGTCTATCGCACCTACCTCACTCCGGCGGGCCCAACCCCGCACGACCAGGCGCTGATCGCCGAGACGATCGAGAAAGCCCGCGCGGACTGGTTCGCCGCCGACGAAGGCATTTTCGATTTTCTGCGGGATGTGCTGACCATGGCCCTGATCAAGCCGGGCCGGCCCGCGCACAGCGCCCCGCGGGTGCGCCGCTTCGCCCTCAAGCTGCAGCAATTCACCGGCCCGCTGATGGCGAAGTCGCTGGAGGACACCGCGTTTTATCGCTACCACCGGCTGCTGGCGCTGAACGAGGTCGGCGGCGACCCTTCCGCCAAGGCGCTTTCGATCGATGCCTTCCACGACCTGATGCGGACCCGGGTCCAGCAATGGCCGCATGGCATGACGGCGACCGCGACCCACGACACCAAGCGCGGCGAGGACGCCCGCGCCCGGCTGACGGCACTGGCCGAGCTTCCCGGCGAATGGGCCAGCGCGGTCGGGCGATGGAAAATCCTCAACGCGCGGCATCTCGTCGTGGAAGGCGCCATGCGCGCGCCTTCCGCCGCCTTCGAATACATGCTGTATCAGGCCCTGCTCGGTGCCTGGCCGCCCGCCGGGCACGACGACACCCTGTTGCCCCGGATGCAGGCCTATGCGTTGAAAGCGGCGCGGGAAGGCAAGCAGGAAACCAGCTGGCTCAATCCCAATCAGGCCTATGAGGCGGGACTGCAGACGTTCCTGGCGCGGATCCTGGATCGCACGGCCTCGGCTGAATTCCTGGACTCGCTGGACACCCTCGGCCGACGTATCGCGCTGTTGGGAGCGCTGAATTCGCTCGGTCAGATCACGCTGAAGGCCACGATGCCCGGCGTCCCCGATTTCTACCAGGGAACGGAGTTTTGGGATTTGTCCCTGGTCGATCCCGATAACCGGCGACCGGTGGATTTTGCCGAGCGCGCCGCCGTGCTGGCAGCGGTGGAAACGGCAGACTGGCCAGGCCTGGTGCAAAAATGGCCCGACGGTCATCTGAAACTGGCCTGGACCCGTCACGTGTTGAAGCTGCGGACCGAGCTTGCCGAAGTGTTCGCGCATGGCGACTACCAGCCGCTGCAGGTCAGTGGGCCGCATCGCGACCATGTGATTGCGTACGCCCGTCGCCATGAACGCGACGTGGCCATCGTCGCCGTCGCCAAATCGCTCGCCCCGATGACACAGGGCGGCCGTGTCTGGCCGCGCGCGGAGGCCTTTGACGGCTCATTGAGCCTGGCCGGCTATTCGCTGGAAGGCCATGCTGGCACGGAGCTGCCGCTTGCCGCGCTGTTTCGGCATCTGCCGGCAGCGGTGCTGAAGGCCAGATTTGAAGGTGTCGTCAAGCCGGCGCGAAAGCGTGCTCGCCGATGACGCGGCTGGCATGAAAACGAAAGGCCGTCCGGGATCGAGGCCGGACGGCCTGGCGGGTTTCGTGCCGACTCAACCAGAGGTCGGTTCCCTCCTCCCGCGCAGGATTCGATTCTCGGGAAAATTCGTTACCAAGACGCTTAGCGGTCGAGCCGCAGCTAAATTTTTCTGATGCTGCAAGGCAATACGATTATTGCAGAGCAATATCACCGCCCGCATCATTCCTTTTTGGTCAGCAACAGATGGCCTCGATTCCTGATCGCAACTTGCGCGGCTTGCGCAAATCGCTGCAACAGCCAGGGCAGCGTAACTTCAAGCTGAACATGATCCTCGGCCACGTCGACATGACCGGACGCCGCCTGCCCCAGCGCGCGGATGCGGAAGAACATCCGGTTCGTCTCCCATCTCTCCTCGTCGACCTTCAATGCCGGGATGCTGGAGGCCGCGCGCGTCAGCCCGGCCTTCAGGCGGCGGATCGCCTCTTCGCGGCCAAGCCGATGCGGAATCGAAACGACAAGCGGTGCGGACATCTCTTCAATTCCGGGGTGTGATCATCCAGAGCTTCGTAACGGCATGTAGTAGCGGATCGCGTCCGGAAAAAGAGCACCGCGGACAGCCGCCCGGGAAAAGATGGAACTTTCCGGGTTCCGGTTTGTTTTTTGCCCGAGGGCGGGGCAAAGGTGCCGGCTGCCGGGTTGGAGGAATTGCTCGATGTCACTCGGAACGATCATTCTCATTATTCTCGTTATCGCCTTGCTCGGCGGCTTCAGCGGTATCGGCGGCGGCCCGTTTTATGGCACCGGCTACTACGGCGGCGGCGGTCTCGGCCTCGTCATCGTGATCTTGCTGGTCCTGCTGCTGCTTGGAAGACTCTAGGTCTTTCCATTATAAGGTGGGCAAAGACGCTGTTGTGGCGTGCCCCGCTTCTATGTTGCGCGTCATCCTCAGCGAAAGCGGAGGATGACGCCGAGGTACTCCCAATGCCATCATCCGTTCCGGGCTAGCTTCTTGATCGCCGGCTTGATCGAGGCCGCCGCATCATCATAATCCCGCCAGGCCTTGGTTTTCGCGAGCAGCGCCGGCACGGTGCGGACCGTATAGCGTTTCGGATCGAGATCGCCGCGCACTTGCGCCCAGCCCAGCGGCATGGACACGGTGGCGCCCTCGCGCGCCCGCGGCGACAGTACCGCGACTGCGGTCGCCATGCGGTCATTGCGCAGATAGTCGAGAAAGATCTTTCCCTTGCGCAGCTTCTTCGACATGTTGAGCAGATAGCGCTCGGGATCTTCCGCGGCCATCCACTGGCAAACCCCTTGCGCGAATGCCTTGGCCTCCGGCCATGTCACCTTGTCTCTGGCGCCATGCGCCAGCGGCGTCACCACATGCAGGCCCTTGCCGCCGGTGGTCTTGCAGAAGCTTTCCAGGCCAAGCTTCGCCAGACGTTGCCGCATGTCCTTGGCGGCCGCGATGACTTCGGCAAATTCGACGTCCGGCGCCGGATCGAGATCGAATACCAGGCGCCCCGGAATGTCCGGGGCGCCCGGCGCGCAATTCCAGGGGTGCAGCTCGACGCCGCCAAGCTGCGCCACCGCGGCAAGCCCCTCGACGCGATCGATCTGCAGATAAGGCTTGCGATCGCCGGAGACTTTTACCAGCTCCAGCAGATCGGAGGTGCCGGGCATGGCGTGGCGTTGAAAGAAGGTCTGGCCGCCGATGCCGTCCGGCGCGCGGACCACCGAGCAGGGACGGCCCTTCAAATGGCCGATCATCCAGCCGCCCACCGCCTCGAAATAGCGGGCGAGATCGAGCTTGGTGACGCCGTGACCGTCGCCGCCGTCCGGCCACAACTCCTTGTCGGGCTTGGAAATCACCACCCCCATCACCGCGGCGGATCCGGCTTTGGTCGGCGGCCGCGCGGTACCTTGCCTGCCTGGGCTGGCGTTGACGGACTCGATCTTTCCACCGGGTTTGGCGATTTTGGTCATGGCCGGGTTTTCCGCCGTTACCTCGTCGGCTGGCTTGTCCAGCCGCAGCCCCTTGAATGCAGCCTGCCGGATATTGCCGCCCTCGGTCCAGCCTGCGAATTCGATTTCGGCCACCAGCTCCGGCCTCAGCCAATGCACGTCACGGGTCTTGCGCGGCGCATCCTTGCCGCCAAATGGATTTTGGCTGGAGGCCGCAGCCTTCAGCGCCGGCATGATGCGCCTGAGCTTGTCCTGGCCGAAGCCGGTGCCGATGATTCCGACAAAGGCAAGATGGTCACCCCGATAGACGCCCGCCATCAGGGAGCGGAATTTGCCGTTGGTGGTTTTCCAGCCGCCGAGCACGACCTCATGTCCGGCACGGCATTTGGCCTTGGTCCAGCTCTCGGAACGGCCCGATCGATACGGCGCACTGAGCTTTTTCGAGACCACGCCCTCCAGCGCAAGCTGTCGCGCCGACTGAAAAACCGCTTCCCCGCTGTCTTCGACATGTTCGACATAACGGATCAGCCGGGCTTTGCCCTTGCCGCGCGAATGCAGCAGTTCCTTCAATCGCTGCTTTCGCTCGCCAAGCGGCAGACGCCGAATATCGGTGCCATCCGCGAACAGCAGATCGAACGCGAAGAACACCAGATTATCGGTGTCGCCGTCGGCGAGGGCTGCCTGCAGCGTCGAAAAATCCGGCACGCCATCCTGGTCGAGCGCGACGATCTCGCCATCGATCAGCCCATCCGGCAGCGCGCTGGCCTCCGCGGCGATGGCCCGGAATTTGTCGGTCCAGTCCAGCCCCTTTCGGGTCTTCAGCGTGGCCTTGCCATGCTCGATGCGCAGTTGCGCCCGGTAGCCGTCGAACTTGATCTCGTGGCACCATCCCGCCGCGCCCGGTGGGCGATCGACGGACACGCAGAGCTGCGGCGCGACGAAATCCGGCATCGCGGCAGCCTTGCTGACCCCGGCCGCGGCGGCAGCCCTGGCGGCTCGCGCCTCGGCAGCATCGCCGCGGTTCGAATTCCACACCGCGGCGGCGCCTTTGGACTTCGCTGTCATGAACGGCTTCGGCGCCCTGCCCTTGCCTGCGGCGATCTGGTCCATGGTCCGCCCCGACGCTACCGATTGATCGGCATCGAGGATCTTGTTGGCCTTGCCTTCCCTGGCGAATTCATCGCGATGCTTGATCAAGAGCCAGTTGGTCCGCTTGCCGCCGTCGCGATCCCGGCGCATCCGCACCAGCACCCAGCTGCCATTCAGCTTTTCGCCGTGCAGGGTGAATTTCAGATCGCCCTTCTTGAATCCCCGCTCCGGGTCCTCGGATTCCCAGGTGCCGCGGTCCCACAGCTGCACCGTGCCGCCGCCATACTGGCCCTTCGGAATGGTGCCTTCGAAATCGCCATAGTCGAGCGGATGGTCTTCCACTTCCACCGCCAGCCGCTTGTCGTGCGGATCGAGCGAGGGCCCGCGCGTGACGGCCCATGACTTGAAGACGCCGTCGAACTCAAGCCTGAGATCGTAGTGCAGCCGCGTCGCATCGTGCTTCTGGATCACGAACCGCCGCTGCTTCGAAGGGGCCACCCGGGCCTCGCCGCTGGGCTCGGCGGTCTTGTCGAAATCCCGTTTCTTCCGATAGGCCGAGAGGTTTCTAAGAGACACGATGATATCCCCGCGCAAACGGCGTGGCGCCTGTCACCCAAGCTTAGGGCCTGGAACCAAAATGCTCAATTGTCGTTGAAGTTCCCGAACGCGTCTGCGCCGAGTTTTCCGCTATCGGGACGGGTTGGCTGGAGGAATCGATGGCGCTGCCACGTCCCTATTGGAAAGGCTCCCTGAAACTCTCGCTGGTTTCATGCCCGGTGCTGCTGTATCCGGCCTCGACGGCAACCGAAAAAACCCGCTTTCACATCATCAACAGGCAAACCGGCAACCGGCTCAAGCAGCAGATGGTCGATTCCGAGACCGGCGACGTCGTCGAGGGCGACGACAAGGGACGCGGTTATGAACTGAAAAAGGGCCATTATGTCGAGATCGAAAAGCAGGAGCTGGAAGCGGTCCAGGTCGAAAGCACCCACACCATCGACATCGACAGCTTCGTGCCCAGGCACGAGATCGACAACCGCTATCTCGATCATCCCTTTTATATCGCCCCCGACGGCAAGGCCGGGATCGATGCCTTCGTCGTGATCCGCGATGCCATGCAAAATCAGGACCGGGTCGCGCTTGCCCGCATTGTCCTGACCAATCGCGAGCACGTCATCGCCATCGAGGCGCTGGGCAAGGGCCTGCTCGGCACCACGCTGCGATATCCTTACCAGCTGCGCGACGAACACGCGTATTTCGCCGGCATCAAGAGCCCGAAAATATCGAAAGACATGATCGAACTCGCCTCCCATATCCTCGACACCAAGGCGGCGCATTTCGATCCCTCGAAATTCGAGGACCGATACGAGAACGCGTTGAAGGCGCTGGTCCGGCGCAAGGCCGCCGGCAAGCCGGCCAGGACTGTCGAGCGCGAGCAAAAGCCCGACAATGTCATCAACCTGATGGACGCATTGCGGCAGAGCCTGAAAGGCAAAGGCTCCGCCAAGCGCGCCCCCGCCGCGCGCCGGGCGGCACACCGCCCGGTCAAGAACAAGAAAGCGCATCGGTCGGCGGCAAGGGCGCGCAAGGCAGGCTGAGGGACCTGCGCGGCCTGCAGCAAGCGCGCCAGTTCGGAAGGCGTCAACTGAACTCGGGGTTTTCAGAGTTCGACAACATCGCCAAGCAACAGCCGACCTCGATGTCGAAATTCGCCCAGATCGGCCGGCGCGTGCCCCTACTTTTTCTTGGCTTTCCGCTTCTTCGCGGTCTTGGTTTTCTTCGAAGCCTTTTTCGGCACTTTCTTGCCCTCGGCCCTCGCTTCGGAAAGGCCGATGGCGACCGCCTGCTTGCGGCTGGTGACCTTTCTGCCGGACCGGCCGCTCTTCAAGGTGCCGGCCTTGCGCTTTTTCATCACCCGCTCGACGTCGGCAGACGCTTTTTTCGAATACTTCCTTGCCATGGTGTTCTCCCGGTTGCCCGAAAAATAATCTTGGCGGACGGAGTTGGTTCCCGTTTGCCGGAACGGAGGGGCCGAGGGCGGCAGCAATCCGACGGCAGAGGCAGTGCCGACGCTCCCATTACCGGGCATCGCGCCCATGCGTCAGGCTCAAGACCTAATCCCCCGCCCTCAGCCGATAGCCGATGCCGGTTTCAGTCAGGACGAATTGCGGACGCTCGGGATCGGCTTCGATCTTCTGCCGGAGCTGACGCACATAGACCCGCAGATATTGCGCATCGGTCAGTTCATCCCACAGCTCCTTGAGCAGAAACCGGTGGGTCAGCACCTTGCCGGCATGCTGCACCAGAACGCGCAGCAATTCATATTCCTTCGGAGACAGCTTGACGTCCCTGTCGCCGACCTTGACGAGGCGGCGGACCAGATCGACCGACAGATCGCCGGATCGAAACACCGGCCGCTCGCCGTGAACCTGCAATTGATGTCTAAGCGCCGCGCGCATGCGGGCGAGCAGTTCGTCCATGCCGAACGGCTTGGTGAGGTAATCGTCGGCGCCGAGGTCGAGCGCCTGGACCTTTCCGGCCTCGTCGCCGCGGCTCGACAGCACGACGATGGGTACGCTGTCGTTGCGCCCGCGGATCATGCGCAGCAGTTCATGGCCCTGGATATCCGGCAGGCCGAGATCGAGAATGATCAGCGCGGGATTTTGCGCCAGCAGTTCGAGCGCCATCTTGCCGTTGGAGGCTTCCAGGATCTCGTAGCCCTGGGTGCTCAACCCCATGCGCAGCAGTTTTCGGATCGGCGGCTCGTCGTCGATGACAAGGACCTTGATCGGCGTGGCGTTCATGCGGCGGTGTCCAGCTGGTCGGAGGCCGCCGGAATCGGCAGCCGGATGGTCAGCACGGCGCCGGGGCGATCGGTACGGTTGGCCGCGGAGATCGTACCATGCATGGCCTCGACAAAGCCGCGGGAGATCGCCAGCCCGAGGCCGGTGCCGGGGCGGACATGGTCGCCCTTTTGCGCGCGATAAAATTTGTCAAACACGCTTTCCAGCTCGGAGCCCGGAATGCCGTCGCCCTCGTCGAGGATTTGCAGCGTGACCGAATCCTGGTCGCGCAGTCCCCTGATCGATATGGTGGTGTCGGGGGGCGAGTATTTCGCGGCGTTGTCCAACAGGTTGAACAGCGCCTGCTCGAACAGTACCGCGTCGAGCTCCAGCATCGGCATGTCGGCGGCCAATTCGAGCGAGACCTTGTGATGCACCAGGATCTTGCTGGCGCGGCGCAAGGCGCTGCCGACGATCTCGCTGAGATCGTGCAATGCGGTATTCGGCACCACGGCCCCGGATTCGAGCTTGGTCATGTCGAGCAGATTGGCAATGAAGCGATTGAGCCGTTCGGACTCGTCGATCACGGTGGCGAGCAAATCGCGCTTTTCCGCGTCAGTCAGGCCGCTGGCGAGATCCCGCATCGTGCTGGCGGCGCCGAGAACCGAGGCCAGCGGCGTCTTTAGATCGTGCGAGATCGAGGTCAGGAGCGCAGAGCGCAAGCGATCGGATTCGACGCTGCGCTTGACCCGATCCATGTCCTCGACCAGCAGCACCCGTTCGATCGCAAGCGCGCCCTGGTCCACCAGGGCGTCGAGCAGCCGCCGCTGGTCTGGGGTGAGCAGCGGACCGGTCTTGTCGTCGTCGATGCCGATGACGCCGATCGATCCGCGCCCGGTCCGCATCGGGAGGAACAGGCGCCTGGCGCCCGGTAACGTGTCAGAGCCGCGCCCGGCCGGGCGATCATTGCTCCAGGCCCAGTTCGCGGCGGCAAGATCGGCCTTGTCCAGCTGATCCTCGGGCGGATAGCCCGCCTTCACGGTCAGCACGCCATCCTCGGGCAGCAGCAGCACCACCCGAACCCTGAGCATCAACGCGGTCTGATAGGCGGTCGCCCACAGGACGTCGTCCAGCGTCGCCGTGCTGGCGAGCTTGCGGCTGAAGGCGTACAGCGATTCAGTGGTCCTCACCCGGCCGATCGCCGACACGGCCTGCGTCCGCACGCGCGCTGCGACGTTGGAAACCAGGATCGCGATCAGCATGAAGAAAAAGAACGCCGCGACGTTGGTCGGGTCGGTGATCGTGAAGGTATAGACCGGCGGCAGGAAGAAGAAGTTGTAGCACAGCGAGGCCGCGACGCTGGCCAGCAGCGACGGCCACAGGCCAAAGCGAACCGCGACACTGACGACCGCCGTCAGAAACACCAGGTCGACATTCTCGATGCCAAAGATCGGCTGGATCAGCTCGGCAGCGCCGAGGCCGATGACCACGAACGCCAGCGCCATCAGATAGGGCCGCGGATCGAACGGCTCGGGCCGCGCCGCGGTCTGCACCGCCGTCTTGGCCACCGGTCCGGAGGGCAGATCGTCGCCGGCGATCACGCTGACGCTGATATTGCCGGCGCGCCGCACCAGATCATGCACGACCGAGCCGCGCACCAGTTCAAACCACCGCGAGCGCACCGATTTGCCGATGATGATCTGGGTCACGTTGTTGGCATGGGCGAAGCTGATCAGGTCATCGGCAATGCGGCGGCCGACGCCGGGAATGGTAAGTGCCTCGCCGCCCAGCGACTCTGCCAGTCGCAGCGTATCGGCAAGGCGGTCGCGTTGCTCATCGCTCAATTGCAGGCTGCGCCGGGTCTCGATACTGACCGCGGTCCACGGCGCGTGCAGCCGGTCCGCCAGCCGCTTGGTGTAGCGCACCAGCCCCGCCGCAAGCGGATCCTCGCTGAGGCAGACCAGGATGCGCTCGCCCGCGGCCCAGGGACCGGCGATCGCGTTCGCCTGCATGTGGGTGAGCAGTTGCTCGTCGACGCGCTCGGCGGTGCGCCGCAGCGCCAGCTCGCGTAGCGCCGTGAGATTCCCCGGCGAAAAATAATGCTCCAGCGCGCGCTCGGCCTGTCGGGGGACGTAGACCTTGCCCTCCTTCAGCCGCTGAATGAGGTCGTCCGGCGTCAGATCGATCAGTTCGATCGCGTCCGCGCGGTCGAACACCGAATCCGGCACGGTCTCGCGGACCCGGACATGGGTGATCTGGGCGACCACGTCGTTGAGGCTTTCGATGTGCTGGATATTGACCGCGGTATAGACGTCGATGCCGTGCGAGAGCAGTTCCTCGACGTCGAGATAGCGCTTCGGATGGCGGCTGCCGGGCGCGTTGGTGTGGGCGAGTTCATCGACCAGCGCGATTTGCGGATGGCGCGCAATCAGCGCGTCGAGATCCATCTCTTCGAGAATCTGGTCCTTGTATTCGAACCGTTTGCGCGGGATGACTTCGAGGCCTTGCAGCAGCGCCTCGGTCTCGGCCCGCCCATGGGTCTCGACGACGCCAACGACAACATCGGCGCCGGCCTTCAGCTTGGCATGTGCACTATGCAACATCTCATAGGTCTTGCCGACGCCCGGCGCTGCGCCGACAAATATCTTGAGGCGCCCGGCCTGATCGTGCTCCCGCCGCGCCGCCTCCAGCAGCGCATCCGGAGACGGTCTTTTTTCAGGGTCGCGACGTTGATTGGCCATAAGGCATTATAGTCCTGGCGCCTGATGCAGCCTAGCTCCGCTATTTCGATGCCGCCGCATCCAGCGCCAGATTCAGCGCAAGCACGTTGACGCGCGGCTCGCCGAGCAGGCCGGCCAGGCGGCCCTGGGTGTATTGCGTGACCAGCTGGCGGACGCGGTCTTCCGGCAAATTACGCGCCTTGGCGACACGCGACAGCTGGAACAGCGCGGCTTCCGGCGAGATGTCGGGATCGAGGCCGCTGCCGGAGGTGGTGACGAGATCGACCGGCACCGCCGCGGAGGGGTTTTCAGCCTTCAGCCTGTCGACGTCCTCCTTGACGCGATCATTCAGGGCCTTGCTGGTCGGGCCGAGATTGGAGCCGCCGGAATTGGCGGCGTTGTACGGCGCCGACACCGTCTTGCTGGAATCGGCCGGGTCCGGCGCCGAGGTCGCCGACGGCCGGCCATGGAAATACTTGTCGTCCTTGAACTCCTGCCCGATCAGGGCCGAGCCGACCACCTTGCCGTCCCGCTCGACCAGGCTGCCCTGCGCCTGCTTCGGAAACACCGCGCCGGCAATCGCGGTCATCGCGAGCGGATAGGCGAGGCCGGTGATCAGCGTCAGCGCGACCAGAATGATGATGGCCGGGCGAATTTCCTTCAACATGATGTATCTCCTCGAAGCTCGACCAGAACCTGGCCGATGGAATTGGGGCCCGCGTCAGGCCAGATGCAGGGCGGCGACCAGAAGATCGATCGCCTTGATGCCGACGAAGGGAATGATGATGCCGCCGGCGCCGTAGATCATCAGGTTGCGCCGCAGCAGGGCACCCGCCCCGATCGCGCGATATGCCACGCCCTTCAAGGCCAGCGGAATCAGCGCGATGATGATCAGCGCGTTGAAGATGATCGCCGACAGGATGGCGCTCTGCGGGCTCGCCAGATGCATCACATTGAGCACGCCGAGCTGCGGATAGAAGGCCAGGAACATCGCGGGGATGATGGCAAAGTACTTGGCGACGTCGTTGGCGATCGAGAATGTCGTCAGCGCGCCGCGGGTCATCAGCAGCTGCTTGCCGATCTCGACCACTTCGATCAGCTTGGTCGGATTGGAGTCGAGATCGACCATGTTGCCGGCCTCGCGCGCCGCCTGGGTCCCGGTGTTCATGGCGACCCCGACATCGGCCTGCGCCAGCGCCGGCGCATCGTTGGTGCCGTCGCCGCACATCGCCACCAGCTTGCCCTTGGCCTGCTCGTCGCGAATCAGCTTGAGCTTGTCTTCAGGCGTTGCCTGCGCCAGGAAATCGTCGACGCCGGCCTCCGCAGCGATCGCCGCCGCGGTCATCGGATTGTCGCCGGTGATCATCACGGTGCGGATGCCCATGCGGCGCAGCTCGGCGAAGCGCTCGCGGATGCCGCCCTTGACGATATCCTTGAGGTGGACGACGCCGAGCAGCCGGCCGTCTTTCGCCACCGCGAGCGGTGTGCCGCCCGATTTGGCGATTTCGTCCGATATCGCCTGAATCTCACGGCCGACGTCGGAATTGATCGACGGCTGCAGCGCCCTGACGGTGTTTCCCGAGGCCATCGATTGCGCCGTCCCGCCCCCGACATAGTTGAGAATGGCGTCAACCGCGCCCTTGCGGACCGAGGATGCACCGGCATCGACACCGCTCATGCGGGTCTGCGCCGTGAACGGGATGAAAGTCGCGGCCAGTTCCGCCATGTCGCGGCTGCGGATGCCGTATTTTTCCTTGGCAAGCACCACGATCGAACGGCCTTCGGGAGTCTCGTCGGCCAGGGAAGCCAGCTGCGCCGCATCGGCCAGTTCCTGCTCGGTGACGCCGCGCACCGGCCGGAACGCCGTCGCCTGCCGGTTGCCGAGCGTAATGGTGCCGGTCTTGTCGAGCAGCAGCGTATCGACGTCGCCGGCAGCCTCCACCGCTCGGCCCGACATCGCCAGCACGTTGAACCGAACCAGCCGGTCCATGCCGGCGATGCCGATTGCCGACAACAGCGCGCCGATCGTGGTCGGAATCAGCGTGACGAACAGCGCCACCAGCACCACGACCGAAATCTGGCCGCCGGCGTAAGCGGCGTAGCTCGGGATGGTCACGGTGGCGAACACGAAGATGATGGTGAGGCCCGCGAGCAGGATATTGAGCGCGATCTCGTTCGGCGTCTTCTGCCGCTCGGCACCCTCGACGAGCCGGATCATGCGGTCGATGAAAGTCGAGCCCTGCGCCGCGGTAATGCGGACCCGGATCCAGTCGGACAACACCTGGGTGCCCCCGGTCACCGCCGAGCGGTCGCCGCCGGATTCGCGGATCACCGGCGCGGACTCGCCGGTGATGGCGGCCTCGTTGACCGAGGCGACGCCTTCGATCACTTCCCCGTCGGACGGAATGTTGTCGCCGGCCTCGACCAGAACGACATCACCGACCTTGAGGCTGGTGCCGGAGACAAGACGATAGGCCTTGTCGGAACCCGACAGCAGCTTGGCCTGGCTTTCGGTGCGGGTTTTCTTCAGCAATTCGGCCTGCGCCTTGCCGCGGCCTTCCGCAACCGCCTCGGCGAAGTTGGCGAACAGCACGGTGAACCACAGCCACAGGATGATCTGGAAGGTGAACCCGGGATTCGCGCCACCCGTGACCAGATCGCGCAGGAAGATCACCGTGGTCAACGCGGCGACGACCTCGACCACGAACATGACCGGGTTCCTCGCCATCAGCCGTGGATCGAGCTTGACGAAGGCCGAGCCGATCGCCGGCACCACGATCTTCGGGTCGAACATTGCCGAGACCGGCACCCGCTTCTGCAGTTTCATGGCTTCCATGGACGTAACTCCGAATGAGATCGATCAGAACAGGGTGTTGGTGGTGCTCGCCAGGTGTTCGACGATCGGTCCGAGCGCCAGCGCCGGGAAGAAGGTCAGGCCGCCGATGATCAGGATCACGCCGACGACGAGGCCGATGAACAGGCCGCCGGTTGTCGGCAGCGTGCCGGCAGACGGTGGAATCGACTTCTTGCCCGCCAGCGAGCCCGCCAGCGCCATCGCCGGCACAATCATGAAGAAGCGGCCCACGAACATCGAAGTGGCCAGGGTCAGGTTGTAGAAGAAGGTGTTTCCGGAGAGCCCGGCGAACGCCGAACCGTTATTGCCGGTCGCCGAGGTAAAGGCGTAGAGCACCTCGGTGAAGCCGTGGGGGCCGGCATTGGCCATCGACGCCACAGCCGACGGCAGCACAACCGCCACCGCGGTCCAGCCCAGATACATCAGCGGCAGCACCAGGATGGCGAGCATCGCCATCTTGACCTCGCGGGCCTCGATCTTCTTGCCGACATATTCCGGGGTCCGGCCAACCATCAGGCCCGCGACGAAGATCGCCAGCACGACGAACAGCAGCATCCCGTAAAGGCCGGCGCCGACGCCGCCGACGATGATTTCGCCGAGCTGCATGTTGATCAGCGGGATCATGCCGCCGAGTGCAGTGAAGCTGTCATGCATGGCGTTGACGGCGCCGCAGGATGCCGCCGTGGTGATGACCGCGAACAGCGACGAAGCGACGATGCCGAAGCGGACTTCCTTGCCTTCCATGTTGCCGCCGGCAAGCCCGAGCGAATCGAGCGCGGCGGTGCCATTGGCTTCGGCCCAATAGGTAACCGCGACGCCCGCGATGAACAGTACGCCCATCACGCCGAGGATCGCCCAGCCCTGGCGCTGGTTGCCGACCATTCGGCCGAACACATTGGTCAGCGCCGCGCCGAGTACGAAGATCGACAGCATCTGCACGAAGTTCGACAAGGCGGTCGGATTCTCGAACGGATGGGCGGCGTTGGCATTGAAGAAGCCGCCGCCATTGGTGCCGAGCATTTTTATGGCGACCTGGGAGGCCACCGGGCCTACCGCGATGGTCTGCTTGGCGCCTTCCAGCGTCGTGGCATCGACATAGGCGCCGAGCGTCTGCGGAATGCCCTGCCAGACCAGGAACAGCGTATAGACGATGCAGATCGGCAGCAGGACATAGAGCGTGCAGCGCGTCACATCGACCCAGAAATTGCCGACGGTGCGCATCGAGGAGCGCGAGAAGCCGCGGATCAGCGCCATGGCCAGCGCGATTCCGGTGGCCGCGGACAGGAAGTTCTGGTGCGTCAGTCCCAGCATCTGCACGAGGTAGGACATCGTGCTTTCACCACCGTAATTCTGCCAGTTGGTGTTGGTGATGAAGCTGATCGCGGTATTGAACGAAAGGTCCTCCGCGACGGCGGATTGCTCCGCCGGATTGAACGGCAGGACGGCCTGGAACCGCATCAGCGCGTAGAGGATGAGGAAGCCGCCGGCATGGAACAGCAGCATGGCGACGGTATAGGTCAGCCAATGCTGTTCGCGCCTGGCGTCGACGCCGCCGATCCGGTAGAGCCCGGCCTCGACCGGCCGCAGGATCGGGGAGAGGAATGTAGGCTCGCCATTGAAGACGCGGGTCATGTACCAGCCGAGCGGCTTGACCAGCGCGACAATGATCGCACAGAACAGAATGATTTGAATCCAGCCAATGACGGTCATGGTCGTGTGCTTTCAGGTTGGCACGTGATTACGTCCGGGAAGCGGTCGGCGTCCCGGGTCGGATCCGGGGCGCGCTGCTGGGCGTCAAAACCGCTCGGGCCGCAGCAGGGCATAGGTCAGGTAAAACAGCAGGCCCGCCGCGACCAGGCCGGCGAGCGTATAGTCGAACATCATGATCGTTCTCCTCAGAGCCGTTCGCAGGCATAGGTGTAGCCAACGGCCGCCACGAACAGGCAGAGCCCGAAGGCGAGCATGGCAATGTCCAACATGAAATGCTCCTTATCGCGTTATCGCGCTTGTTTACTTGGCCAATCTCTGCGTGTTTTCGGCAGGGCTTGTTGCGATGAATCAATTCAAGGCCGGATTGCGGCCGCGGCCTTGCCGTAGCGGTGAGCGTGAGGTGCCACCGCCGGCATAGGTTTTCGAGGCAGCCGCAACGGCAATATTATAGGAATCTTATAAGGGAACGGCGGCCCGACCGGCCTCCCCTGCCCTGTCGACCCCTTGGGATTCCCGCCCGAGCGTCGCCGGACCGACCACGGCTTGATCGCGGGCGGATCGAATTTCGCCCTCGGCACCTACGACATCTTTATTTTTGCAGCCTCCGCTCCCCCTCGCTTTCAAACGGGCTTTTGCCCAGCTTGAGGGCGCGGTCGCCAGTCGCGCCGCGGCTGCCATTGTGGAACGCAACCATGACACTTCTTCAGGAATATCAAGAGCCTGACACACTCGAGGGCCGGCTCCACGACGCCGATGCCGTGACAACCGGCTTGATGGCCGAGATTGTCGGCACCGTCTGCCGGCGCTTTCCGCCGCTCCGCTCGACCGGGAAGACGGCGCGGATCGCACGGCTGATCGAGTCGGAAGCCTGGACCGACGCCGCGCTTGCCTTGATCGATCTGGAACTGCCGCAATGGCAGGTTCGCCGCATCGCCTATGATGAGGGCGAGTGGCATTGCGCGCTGTCGCGCCAGCGCGAGCTTCCGGATTGGCTCGATCAGGCGATCGAAGCGCGCCACGCCGATTTGCCGCTGGCCATTCTGGCCGCCTTCGTCGAGGCCCGCCATGCCACCGCGCCGTCGAACCGGACCAGCGTCCCTCCGACACCGAGCCGCGCCAACCTGGGCTGCGAACCGGTCTGCTGCGATAATTTCGCATAGAGCCGTGGACCAAGCCGCCGGTCGGAGTGCCATAACTTGACGCCCTATTTGGCAGAACCGAGATCGCGCCAGGTGCTGATTCGCTTTTGCCTGCGAATGGTCATTCTGGTCATCTTTGCAGGCTTTGGTGGCGCCGGTTTCGCCAGAAGTCTTGCCGCCCTGCTGTGGATGTCGATCATCGTCAGCGCCCTGATCGGCGCCGTCAAGCGCGAGGTGCCATTCGACACCGTTCTGAACCACTGGGATGAAACCGTGGCCTACCTGGCGCTGTGCTACCTGGTCAGCGATTTCAACACGGCGGTCCCGGTTTGAGGCGACATCGCGCGATCCTATACGGCTCCTATGAGATCGCGGCACGGCCGGCCTCGATTTCATATCCGGCCAGGAAGATATTTGGCGGCATGAGTAAAGCCGCCGCCCCGCCACGATGAACTTCGCACCATTCGCACAACAGGCAACATCGCGACGGAAGGCCCCAGCCTCGGCGGCGCGCTACTCGATAGATGAAAGGACCACCACCGTGAAGCTCGTCGAACCTCCGTCGTGCGGCTCTGCATCCACCATCGTCTTTATCGGCAGGAACAGCAGCGGCAACTGGGTCGCCCAGGAACAAAATGGCCTCTATGGCGGCCTGTTCGTCAACCGCGCGCAAGCCGTCAAATACGCGCTGTTCGAGAATGGCCATCATCCCGAAACGATCGTCGAACTGTCGCGCGAAATCGAACTCGAGACGGGCGGAAGGACTGCCTGTTGCGACCCGATGCCCGCCGCCGCCGGCATGCGGCGCGGCGCGTGACCAGCCCGACGGCCGTCCAGGAGAGCAAGATGCTTCAGCCTCATTCCGGTTCAGACCAGGAGCAGGTCGTCGATACCATGGTCGAGCTCACCCGCCTGTCCACGCTGCATCGCGCCATTGTTGCCGGCGGCGACGGAATGCAGCTTTATCTGGCGCTTCGGCGCCGCGGCTTTCTTCGCATTGCCACCCCCGCGACCTGCCGCGTTGGGAGAGGACAGCACGCGGTTGGCCTGATCGCCGATCGAAACTCGCCGGCCTGCGTCGAGGCCGAACTTGGCCGGATCTCGCCATTTCTCAGTACCAACGCCGCCGTCGCCGTCCTGATCAATTCCCGGGAAGGCAGCTCCAGTCTGAAAATCCGTGCTGCGCTGCAGGCGATCGGCTTTCGGATCGAGGCGGGGGTGCGGTGCCAGCAGGGTCTTGTGCTTTCCGCCTATCGGCACGGCTTCGGCCAGATGGAAAAAGCGGCGTAACCTCAAGATGACAGCATCAGTGTTCCCGGCCATCTGGCTGGCGGGCTACATCCCCGATCTTCCCACCCCGTTCGACGACCAGGGCAAAGTCGATCTGGCGGCATTCGCCAGGCTTTGCGAACGCCAGATCGACGCCGGGGCCCCGGCGATCGTGGTCGGCGAGACCGCCGGCGAGGCCTCGACCCTGACGCCCGTCGAGCAGCAGGGCCTGGTCGGCGCCGCCGTCGCGGTCGCGCGACGCCGCGTCCGCGTCATTGCCGGAGCCGGATCGAATTCAACCAGCCAGGCGATCGATTTGACGCGGCGCGCCGAACGGGCCGGCGCCGATGCGGTGCTGTCAGTGGTGCCCTACTACAACAAGCCGATGCAGGCCGGCATTGCCGCGCATTTTCGGGCGATCGCCGACGCCACGTCGCTTCCCATCATTCTGCACGACATTCCCTGCCGGACCGTCCGCGAATTGTCCGACGACACCCTGGCGCGGCTGGCGGAATCCCGTCAGTTCATCGGATTGCGGGACGGGTCCGGCGACATCTGCCGTCCCCTGCGCCTGCAATCGCTGCTGCCGCCGGGGTTTCGCCTGTTGTCGGGCGATGACGCCACCGCGCTGGCTTTTTTCGGCCAGGGCGGTGACGGCTGCATCTCGCTGCTGTCCAATGTCGCGCCCGAACAGTGCCAGGCGATTTTTGCGAGCTGCCGGCAGGGTCGGCTGCAATCCGCGCGTTATCAGCAAAACCGCCTGACGCGGCTGACGGCGGCGCTCTCCAGGGAGAGCCCGGCCGCGCTGAAATATGCGTTGTGCCTGCTCGGCTTCATCCGCCCGAACACCCGCCTGCCCATCGTCGAACTGGCCGACGCGGCGAAGGCGGAGGTCGCAAGCGCGCTTGCGGAGATCGGCGACTTGTATCTCGCCGGTCCGAGCCAACGCTTGCTCGCTTGATAAAGGGCCGAGGCCGACATCTTCCGCGTGTTCTTGCAAGCGGCCAGGCTGGCCGGATCGTTTGGCCTGCGGTGTTTTTATATCGCTCCTATGCCGCAGGATTCCGATCCATCTCGCATTCCTACGGCAACGCCGGCACATCATGTCCGCTGGATTCCGAAGGAGGCCCGTGATGGCCATGATCGCCTTTGCCGCAACCGTCGGCACGAAATTCCCGCCGCTGGATCCCGGCATCGTCAGCGAGGCCATTCCGGCGTTCTTCATTGGCCGCAACCGCCAGGGCCTGTGGATCGCGCGTGAGGCAAAGGGGCGGATTGGCGGAATTTTCCTGCTCGAGAGCTCGGCGCTGTCGTTTGCAAGACGCCACAGCCGGCCGGCCGGCTGTGCAACCATCTTTCCGTCCGAAAGATTCGAACTCGACCTGGAAAACCAAGGCAATCCGTTTGCCGGACTGCTTGGATGGCTGATCCGCCTTGCCAGCCGTCCGCGACGGCGGGCACTCGCGCTGATCGGCAGGGTGACGGCAGCGGTCAGGCGCCGGCTGCGGAATTTTCACGGCGTCTGAACGGAGAGCCGCGGCGCGGCCGCCGGCGGCGGCGCCTGGCGCTTTCGGGACATCCCCATGAGTAATTTCGAGTATGACGATGCCATGACGCCGACGGGCACCTGCTTGGAGCGCGGCGCCCTTTCGCCGGGCAGACGCGACCGCACCCGGGCAGCCATGGCGCAAGCCCATCGCGCCATGATCCAGCGCCTGGTCGGCCGCGCCGCGACGGTCCTGGCGGCGGGGGCCGCCGTCGCCGCCATTCTGGCCCTGAAGACCGCCATTTTCCTCTGGCGTTTTGACTATTGACGCGGGCTGGGTGCAGGATCGAATTTCAAGACGAGTCGAAGCGGCGATGGCGCGCGACCCGCACGCTGCGGGTTGAGATCATACCTGCTTCGCCGACACACTCCTGGAAATCCGATGGAATTTGGCGGTGCCGACCTATGACCACGCTGGAGCGCATTCTCAACGCCGCGTCGAACAACCTGACGTTCGCAAAGGTTCTGGTCCAGCTTGGACTCGACCCCAACAACGTCACCTACAACGCCATCTTCGACCGCCTGCTGGAAATCTTTCTGGCCAATATCAACCTTGCCAATATGTTCGCCCTGGTGGGCGCGATCTTCTTTGTCGCCACCCTGCTGACCCAGACCATGGTGCCACTGCGGGTCGCCAACATGATCGGTTGCGCATTCTTCGCCGCCTTCGGGGCGCTCACCGGAACTGTCACGACGTTCCTGCTGTATCTCCTGATGGTTCCCATCAATGCGTATCGCCTCCGGCAAATGCTGCATCTGGTCAAGATGGCCCGTACCGCAACCCAGGGCGATACCTCGATGGAATGGCTCAAGCCCTTCATGACCGAGCGCAAATATCGCAAGGGCGACGTGCTGTTCCGGAAGGACGACGCGGCCAAGGAAATGTTCCTGACCGTCACCGGAAGTTTCCTGGTCACCGAAATCGGCGTCGCGCTACCGCCGGGGCAATTGATGGGCGAACTCGGCTTTCTCTCGCCCGATAATCGGCGGACCGCGACGATCGAATGCACCGAGGACGGCCATGTCCTGACCATCACCTATGAAAAGCTGCTCGAAATCTACTTTCAGAACCCGCAATTCGGTTATTACTTTCTGGTCCTGACCAGCCAGCGCCTGCTGGAAAATATCGCGCGGCTGGAAGCGATCGTCGCCCAGAACAAGATCGCGCAGCAAAGCGCCGCCGCCGGTCCGCGCTGACACGACCGCCGGGGCGGCGGTTATTCCGCGCTCATTCCGCCGCGCTGCGGAGCTCGGCCTTTTCGGCGCGCACCGCGCAGAACTTGAATTCCGGTATCTTGCCGAACGGATCGAGCGCCGGATTGGTCAACAGGTTGGCGGCAGCTTCGGCGTAGCAGAACGGCATGAACACCATGTTTTCCGGAACGTCGCGGTCGGAGCGCACCTTGATCTCGACCGCGCCGCGGCGGGTTTCGAGCCGAACGAAGTCGCCGGGCCACAGCTTCAGCCGCCGCATATCCTTCGGCGACATGAAGGCGACTGCCTCCGGCTCGATCTGGTCGAGCACCTGCGAGCGCCGCGTCATCGAGCCGGTGTGCCAGTGTTCGAGTACGCGCCCCGTCGAGAGCACCATCGGATAGTCGTCGTCCGGCAGTTCGTCGGGTGGCAGCACATGGGCCGGCACGATCTTGCCGCGGCCGCTCTCGGTCGGAAAGCCGGTCGTGAAGATGATCTCGTTGCCGGGCTGATGCGGATCGTCGACCGGATAGGTCACCGCGCCCTCGCGCACCAGCCGCTCCCAGGTGATGTTTTTCAAGGAAGGCATCACCTCGGTCATTTCGGCGAAGACGTCGGCCGGCCCGCCGTAGTTCCACGGCAGTCCCATCCGCCTGGCGATTTCCTGGATGATCCAGAGATCCTGCCTCGCATCGCCGGGCGGCTTTATCACCTCGCGCGCCAGTTGCACGCGGCGATCGGTGTTGGTGAAGGTGCCGGATTTTTCCGCAAAAGCCGAGGCCGGCAGGATGACGTCGGCATGGAACGCGGTCTCGGTGACGAACAGGTCCTGCACCACCAGATGATCGAGCATCGCCAGCGCCTGCCGGGCGTGCTGCAAATCGGGGTCAGACATCGCGGGATTCTCGCCCTCGATGTACATGCCGCTGATCTCGCCCCCGTGGATCGCGTTGATGATCTCGACCACGGTGAGGCCGCGGACCGGATCGAGATCGTGGTGCCACAGCTGCTCGAACGGCTGGCGCAAATCGGTGCGCCCGACCGGCTGGTAATCCGGCAGGAACATCGGGATCAGCCCGGCATCGGAGGCGCCCTGCACGTTGTTCTGTCCGCGCAGCGGATGCAGGCCGGTGCCGGGCCGGCCGACCTGCCCGGTGATCAGCGCGAGCGCGATCAGGCAGCGCGCATTGTCGGTGCCGTGGACATGCTGGCTGATGCCCATGCCCCAGAAGATGATCGAGGCGCGCGAGCGCGCATACATCCGCGCCACCTCGCGCAGGGTTTCGGCCGCAATGCCGCAGATCGGCTCCATCTTCTCCGGCGTGAATTCCCCGATGCGCGCCTTGAGGTCCTCGAAGCCCTCGGTATAGCCGGCGATATATTGCTGGTCGGTCAGCCCTTCGGTGATGATGGTGTTGATCATCGCATTGAGCATCGCGACGTCGCTGCCGGGCTTGAACTGCAAATGCCGGTAGGCGTGACGCGACAGGGTCTGCCGGCGCGGATCCATCACGATCAGCTTGGCGCCGCGCTGCGCCGCGTTCTTGATGAAGGTCGCCGCCACCGGATGATTGACGGTCGGATTGGCGCCGATCACGATGATCACCTCGGCGTCCATCGCGGCGGCGAACGGCGCCGACACCGCGCCGGAATTGAGGCCCTCCATCAGCGCCGCCACCGACGAGGCATGGCACAGCCGGGTGCAGTGATCGACATTGTTGGAGCCGAAGCCGGTACGCACCAGCTTCTGGAACAGATAGGCCTCCTCGTTCGAGCCCTTGGCGGAGCCGAAGCCGGCCAGTGCCTTGACGCCCTTGGTATCGCGGATCTTGACGAGGCCCCTGGCGGCGATGTCGAGCGCTTCCTCCCACGAGGCCTCGCGGAAATGCGTGAACGGATTGGCGGGATCGACCTGGTCGTTGGCGTCCTTCTTGACATTCGGCAGCCGCACCAGCGGCTTGGTCAGGCGATTGGGGTGATGGATGTAGTCGAAACCGAAGCGGCCCTTGACGCAGAGCCGGTTGTGATTGGCCGGGCCGTCGCGGCCTTCGGCATAGATCACCTTTTCGTCCTTGACCTGGTAGGTGACCTGGCAGCCGACCCCGCAATACGGGCACAGCGAGTCGACTTTCCTGTCAGGATAGGTGACGCGGGTCTGGTTGGCATCGAGCATCACCGCCGGCATCAGCGCGCCGGTCGGACAGGCCTGTACGCATTCGCCGCAGGCAACGCAGGTCGACTCGCCCATCGGATCGTCGAAATCGAACACGATCTTGGAATCGTGATTGCGATACGCCATGCCGATGACGTCATTGACCTGGACCTCGCGGCAGGCCCGCACGCACAGGCCACACTGGATGCAGGCGTCGAGATTGACGCGCATGGCCGGATGGCTGGCGTCGCCCTGCCAGCGCTCGGCGGACGGGAAACGGCTTTCGGTCACCTCGACCTTCTCGGCCCAGTGCCAGAATTTCGATTCCGGATCATGCGAGGTGGCGCGTGCCGGCTGGTCGGCGACCAGAAGCTCCATCACCATTTTCTGCGCCGCCACCGCCCGCGCGCTCGCCGATTTCACCTTCATCCCGACGCTGGGCGTGCGCTTGCAGGACGCCGCCAGCACCCGCTCGCCCTCGATCTCCACCATGCAGGCGCGGCAGTTGCCGTCGGGCCGGTAGTCCGGTTGCGGCGAATAGCATAGATGCGGGATTTCGCGGCCATGGCGTTTGGCAACCTGCCAGATGGTTTCGCCGCCAACGGCCTCGACCTGCCTGCCGTCGAGTTCGAACTGGATCTTGGTCATTCCGCGGCCTCTTTCGGCAGCAATTCTTCCGGGAAATATTTAATGACGGAACTGAGCGGATTCGAGGCCGCCTGGCCGAGACCGCAGATCGATGCGTCCCGCATCGCCTGGCTCAATTCGTCGAGCAACTCCCGGTTCCAGACCGGCTGCTGCATCAATAGCGCCGCCTTCTGGGTCCCGACGCGGCAGGGCGTGCATTGGCCGCAGCTTTCGTCCTCGAAGAAACGCATCAGGTTCAGCGCCGCGCCTTTGACGCTGTCCTGCTCGGACAGCACGATGACCGCGGCGGAACCTATGAAGCAGCCGTATTTCTCCAGCGTGCCGAAATCCAGCGGAATGTCGTCCATCGACGCCGGCAGAATGCCGCCGGATGCGCCGCCGGGCAGGTAGGCGTGGAAAACATGGCCGTCGGCCATCCCGCCGCAGAACTCCTCGATCAGTTCGCGCACGGTGATGCCCGCCGGCGCCAGCTTCATGCCGGGATTATTGACTCGGCCCGACACCGAATAGCTGCGCAGGCCGTGACGGTCGTTGCGGCCATGACGCTTCCACCAATCGGCGCCTTGCTCGACGATGTCGCGCACCCACCACAGCGTCTCGATATTGTTGATCAGCGTCGGCAGCCCGAACAGCCCGACCTGGAACGGATAAGGCGGCTTGTGCCGCGGCAGGCCGCGCTTGCCTTCGATGCTTTCCAGCAGCGAGGATTCCTCGCCGCAGATATAGGCCCCGGCGCCGCGCCGCAGATGCAGCCGCGGGCCGCCCGGCGGCAATTTCGCGATCTCGCGGGTGAGAATTTCCCGCGAGGCCGGATATTCGTCACGGATATAGATATAGACGTCGGCCGCTTCCGCCACATGGGCGCCGATCAGCATCCCCTCGAGAAAACGGTGCGGATCGGTCTCGAGGTAATAGCGATCCTTGAAGGTTCCGGGCTCGCCCTCGTCGCCGTTGACGGCCATCAGCCGGGGTCCGGGCTCGCCGAGCACCGCGCGCCATTTTCGTCCCGTCGGAAAGCCCGCGCCGCCGAGACCGCGCAGGGATGCGTCGTCGAGCGCCTTCAGCAGATCTTCCCGTGCCAGTTCGCCGGAGCGCAGGCGCCCGAGCAGCGCATAGCCGCCGGCCGCGACGTAGGCGTCGTAATCGAGATAGTCGGGCAGATGCGAATGGGTATCGCCGCCGTTCGCCGCGGCAAGCACGCTGGCGACGCTGGCATGATCGACAAAATGATGACCGACCTCGGCCGAAGGCGCGGTGTCGCAGCGGCCGATGCAGGGCGCGCGCACCACGCGAATGCCGGGGCCGGCTTTGGCCTGCAATTGCTGCAGCAATTCTTCCGCGCCGAGCATCGCACAGGTCAGGGAGTCGCAGACCCGGATGGTCAGCGGCGCGATGTCAGGCTCGCCCTCCTTCACCACGTCGAAATGGGCATAAAAGGTCGCGGTCTCGAATACTTCGGCGAAGGAAAGCTTCATCGCATCGGCGAGGGCTGCGAGGTGGGCTGCGGAAATCTGGCGATATTCGTCCTGAATCAGATGCAGATACTCGATCAGGAGATCGCGGCGGCGCGGCCGGTCGCCGAGCAGAAGCTCAATTTCGTGCGCCGCCGTCGGATCGACCTGGCGGCCCTTGGGGGTCGATTTGGCCCGCTTTCGTCCCTCGCCGGGGTGCTCGAAGGTGCGGACCGGTTGGGCTTCATGACTCATCGAACATCAATCCCGTCAGATCTGGATCGACTCTAGAGCTTGGTATGCCAGATGCCAATAAATATTTGGCGGTTCCTCCACGAATTGCTGGGCCTGACAGCTTACTGCCGTCGCGCCCCCCGCTCGATGGATCGAAGCCACTGCTCGCGGGGCTCGCCGGCCGCCAAATGCGCTGCCGCTGCGCCGGCTCCCCATGCGCCCGGCGCCGCGAGCTATTGGAACAGCTTCATCGCATTGCTGAGGGTCTCCAATACCCCCCAAATCAGCGGAATGCCGACGAATCCCCACGCAAGGATCAGTTTTATCTTCATCGAACCATCTTGGTTTGCGGTTTGCATGATCCTGCCTTCCTCACGCGCGAGCCGGTTTGGCGACGGCATCCATGCCGGAGGCCGCTCCTTCGTTTTCATTGCCCTTCATGTGGAAGCGATCGTGGACGGCCTTGATCATGAAATTGCAGATGAAGCCAATCACGAGCAGTCCCGCCATGACATACATGGTGGTGTTGTAGGCCTGCGCTTTCGGCACGCCGTGATCGATCTGGTACTGGCGGATGTAATTCACGAGCACCGGACCGAACACACCCGCCGCCGACCAGGCCGTGATCAGCCATCCGTGGATGGCGCCGACATAGCGGGTGCCGAACATGTCCTTGAGATAGGCCGGCACGGTGGCGAAGCCGCCACCATACATGCTCATGATCACCACGAAGCACAGCACGAACAGCGCCACGCTGCCGATCGACCCGGTGGAGGGCACCAGGCAGTAGAGTACCGTCCCGATCGCGAAGAAGCAGAAATAGGTGTTCTTGCGCCCAATGACGTCGGACGTGGAAGCCCAGATGAAGCGTCCCGCCATGTTGAAAAGACTGAGCAGGCCAACAAACCCGGCCGCGGCGACCGCCGTCACCTTGCCCGGGAACATCTCCTGGCTCATGGCGGAGGCCTGGCCGAGCACGCCGATACCGGCGGTGACGTTGAGGCACAGAACCCACCAGATCAGCCAGAACTGCGGCGTCTTGATCGCGTCATAGACGTAGACATCGTTGCGCGTGATCAGCTTTTGCGCGACGGCAGGTGCCGTATACCCCTCCGGCTTCCAGCCCGGCGCCGGCACGCGGACGATCGCGGCGCCGACCATCATGAAGCAGAAATACACGATGCCCAGCACGATGAAGGTCTCGGCGACCCCGACATGAGTCGGTGTGGAAAATTTGGCCATCAGCCATACCGACAGCGGCGAGGCAATGAACGCGGCGCCGCCGAAACCCATAATCGCCATTCCGGTAGCCATGCCCGGCCGATCGGGAAACCATTTGATCAGGGTCGAAACCGGCGAGATGTAGCCCAGGCCGAGGCCGCAGCCGCCGACCAGTCCATAGCCCAGATAGATGATCCAGAGATTGTGGGCATAGATGCCGGCCGCCGAAATCAGGAAGCCGCCGCCGAAACACAGCCCGGCGGTGAACATGGCGCGGCGCGGTCCGCCTTCCTCGACCCAGCGGCCGAGGATGGCGGCTGAAAGCCCGAGCACGACGATCGCGATCGAGAAGATCCAGCCGAGATCGGTCAACTTCCAATCATCCGGAGCGGACTTTGTGATCCCGATCAACCTTGTCATCGGCAGATTGAACACGCTGAATGCATACGCCTGGCCGATACAGAGATGGATGCAAAGCGCTGCGGGCGGCACCAGCCACCGGCTAAAGCCTGGTTCGGCGACCGTATGCTCCCGATCAAGAAACGATAACATACCCATCTAACTGGTCCTCCCCTGCAGCCGCCCGTGCCGGGCATGTCTGTCGTCCTGCGGTCCCGTTATCTTAAGTTCGCGCGCCGCGCGCAAGCATGCGTCATGCTGCCCCGCAGCATTCCGGAATGCGCCGGGATCGCGGGGCGCATCCGAAATTCAAACACCTGAAGGGGCCGCCTGTGCCGTTTGCCGGTCATGCCTCCGGGTTTCAAGTCTCTACCCAGAATTGCGTGTCCTTGTGCTGCGTCCCCGCAGAGAACGGCGATTGGGACAGATGCCGCATGCAAAGTCGATAGGCAAAAGGTAGCGATGGTCGGTTGAGGGCGGTTTTGGGCCGTTTCCCGACACCGGAGCTGGCGGCTAACCGTTCCGATCCGGCCTGACGATCACGCAGCGGCGGGAGTCAACTAATTGGCTTTTTCTATCGCACGATCCGCTTTTTCGATCAGGAACACGATTCCCTGTTCCGCCCGTTCGGTGATCTCGACCTTGTCGCCGGTCTCCCGGATCAGATTGGGGATGTCGATCACCGACAGCGGGTCGGTGCAGCGAACTTCAAGGAGATCACCCGGCGCCAGCCCCTTCAGCGCCTTTCGCGTCTTCAATGCCGGCAAGGGGCATTTAAGTCCGGTGAGGTCGAGCTGGGTGAAGGTCATGGCCGCAAGATGGCGATGCGGCGCAACATCGTCAACGACGATCGCGCCGACCCATGCGTTTACAGCAGGCTTGCATACGACAAAAATCCGACGGTCTGGCCGGGCCGAACCTGCGTGACCTGTTCGCCGAGCTCGACCAGGCCGTCGGTATCCACCAGCGACGACAGCAGGCCGGCGCCCTCGCGCGGAAATTTCATGACATCGAGTGCGCCGTCGGCGGCCCGGCGCAGGTTGACCCGGACATATTCGCGGCGGTCGATTTTCTTCCTGTAGGCGAAGGCGGCGCGGACCGGCATCGGAACCAGGGGCTGCTGCGCGGCGCCGGACAGCGCCAGCACCGTCGGCCGCACCACATGGACGAAGGTGACAAAACTCGCCACCGGATTTCCCGGCAACCCGATCAAGGGCGTGCCGCCGATGATTCCCATCGCCACCGGGCGGCCGGGCTTGATCGCCATCCGCCACAGCACCAGGGTGCCGACGCTTTCGATACTGGCCTTGACGTGGTCCTCCTCGCCGGTCGAAACGCCGCCGGTGGTGAGGACCAGGTCGTGGCGACCGGCCACCTGCTGCAATCCCTCGGCCAGCAACGCGCGGTCATCCGGCAAAATGCCGAGATCGGCGACCTCGCAGCCAAGCCGCTTCAGCATCGCCATCAGCATGAAGCGGTTGGAATCGAACAATTGCGCGGCGGCGCGCGGCGTCCCCGGCGATACCAGTTCATTGCCGGTGGAGAACACCGCGACGCGGATGCGCCGGCGCACCGCGACGCCGCTCAGGCCGAACGCGGCCACCAGCGCGACGTCCTGCGGCCGCAGCCTGTGCCCCGCGGCCAGCGCGGGATTACCGGCCGCCACATCCTCGCCGGCGGGCCGCACATTGGCGCCCGGCCTAAGGCCGGCCGGCAGCACCACGCGGCCCTCGCCGTCGATGCGGACGTCCTCCTGCATGAACACGGTGTCGGCGCCCTGCGGCATCGGCGCACCGGTGAAAATCCGCATCGCATGTCCCGGCCGGAGCGGCCCGTGCGCCGATGCGCCGGCCTGCACCCGTCCCGTCACCGCGAAGGCCTGCTCCGCGTCACGCGGAAGGTCGCTGCTGCGCACCGCATAGCCGTCGACGGCGGAATTGGTGAACGGCGGCAGCGCCAGCGCGGCGGAGATGTCGGTAGCGAGAATGCGCCCGTCGGCCTCGGTCAGCGAAACGGTCTCGACGCCCTGCACCGCCCTGACCCGCGCCGCGATGATCGCGACGGCCTCATCGACCGACATCATCGGGCCGCCGAACGCAAAGCAGTCGTCGGACAATTGCGCCATGCTGCCTCTCAGCCTGCGGACGCCGCTTGCGCCAGCACATCCTCGACCGGGGTCGCGAACCGCTGCATCATAGCCGCCACCGCCGGGATGTCATCGAGATGGGCACGCGGCAGCGCGGTTTCGACAGCCGCCACGTCGGTCGCAAGGCCGACGATGGCGGGATCGTCCGGGAACAGCATCGCCTTGCCGTTGGCGAGCCGGTGTACCTCGATCTTGCGGTGCGGCCCGGACTTGAAGCCTTCGATGATCACGAGATCAACCGGCGACATCCTGGCCAGCAGTTCCGGCAGAAGCGGCTCGCTGGCGCCGCGCAATTCATGCATCAGGGCCCATCGCCGGGTGGACGACACCAGCACTTCGGTAGCGCCGGACTGGCGGTGCACCCAGGAATCCTTGCCGGGAATGTCGACATCGAATTCATGGTGGGCGTGCTTGATGACGGAAACCCGAACGCCGCTGGCGAGAAAATGCGGAATGACGCCCGTCAGCAGCGTCGTCTTGCCGGCACCGCTCCAGCCCGCCAGCCCAATCACCTTCATGTCATTCTCCGGCGGAACCTCGTTCGCATGGCCCGCGGATGCTTTATATCCGCCCTGCCGGCAATGTCATGCTAGCCTGACGAGCCATGATGATGAAGATCGACAAAGCCCCGGTGCCCCTGATCGTTCCCGATCCGCAGGATTCGCGGCTGACCGAGCGCGTCGCCGGCACCGACCAGTCCGGCGCGGCGGTCGAGATCAATGTCCCGGTGGAGCGGCCGCTGACGCTGTACCTGAACGCCCAGGAAATCGTCACCATGATGACGATCGGCGACTATCCGGAATATCTCGCGCTCGGCTACCTGCTCAACCAGAACATGCTGAAATACCACGATGTCGTCACCGAGGTCGAATATCACGACGATCTCCAGGTGGTGGTGGTGCGCACCGAACACCACACCAATTTCGAAGCTAAGCTGAAAAAGCGCACCCAGACCTCGGGCTGCGCCCAGGGCACGGCGTTCGGCGACCTGCTGGAGGCGGTGGAAAGCGTCGCGCTGCCGAAGGCCGAACTGCGAACTTCCTGGCTCTACCAGATGACGCATGCCATCAACACGATGCCGTCGCTCTACCTCGAGGCCGGCGCGATCCATGGCTGCGTGCTGTGCAAGGAGGGCACGCCGGTCTGCTACACCGAAGACGTCGGCCGCCACAACGCCGTCGACAAGATCGCGGGCTGGATCTATCGCCACGGCGTCGATCCCGCCGACAAGATTCTCTACACTACGGGCAGGCTGACCTCCGAGATGATCATCAAGACGGTGCGGATGGGAATTCCGATCCTGGTGTCGCGCTCGGGCTTTACCGCCTGGGGCGTCGATCTGGCGCGGCAGGTCGGACTGACCCTGGTCGGGCGGGCGCGGGGCAAACGCTTCATCGCGCTGGCGGGCCAGGAGCGGATCATCTACGATCAGAATCTGGCCTTCGTCGAAGAAGAATCCGCGCGCCACCGGCGCAAGGGCGGCGACCGTGACGAGTGACACACCGCCGACCCCCGGCGTATTGCTGGCCGGCGGCCTGGCGCGCCGGATGGGCGGCGGCGACAAGCCGATGCGCCAGATCGCCGGCCGGACCATTCTCGAACGCGTCATCGCACGGCTGCAGCCGCAATGCGACGGCCTCATCCTCAATGCCAATGGCGATCCCGCGCGCTTCAAAGGCTATGGCCTGCCGGTCATCGCCGACGGCGTGGCGGATTTTCCGGGACCGCTGGCCGGCATCCTGGCGGCGCTCGACTGGGCGGCGGCCAACCGGCCAGGCGTCAAATGGATCCTGAGCGCGGCGGCGGACTGTCCGTTCCTGCCGCGCGACCTGGTCGCGCGCCTGCATCGCGCCCGCGCCGATGAGAACGCCGAGCTTGCGGTTGCCGCCTCCGACGGACAGTCGCATCCGGTGATCGGACTGTGGAGCGTCGGCCTGCGCGAAGACCTCCGCCACGCGCTGGTGGTGGAGGACATCCGCAAGATCGACCGCTGGACCGCGCGCTATCCTCTGGCCACCGTGGAATGGCCGGTGCAGACGCTCGATCCGTTCTTCAACGCCAACACCATGGACGATATCGCCGCAGCGGAGCGGCTGGCGGCGCTGGACGGCGGGTGACGAGCGCGGCCGGATGCTGCGCCACGCGCCGCTCTCGCGGCGTGGGGCGCTGCCGATCCGGCGCCCTTCGTCCACAGTGAAAATGGCGGATCCCGGCTCTGCGGAGCAGCGTTCCGCTGCACCGCGTCCGGGACAAGAGGCCTGAACTTCACGCCGGCCTGAAGCCGGCGCGCGCCAGCGCGGCGCGGCTTTCTTCCGACGCCAGCGACGCCAGAAACGCCTGTACCGCCGGCCGCTGCTTGCGCGCCGTCACCACGGCGAAATCGTAATGCTCCTCGGCGAGCGCAATGAACCCCAGGCCCGCGGCATGGGCGACCGGCGCGATGGTCATGCCCCAGTCGGCGCGGTGCTGGGCGATCGCGGCGGCGACCGCATTGTGCGATTTCGGCTGATTCCAGTAGCCGTCGGGTCGCGCCTTGCCGAGCAGCCGGTCGATCAGGATCCGCGTGCCGGCGCCGGGGTTGCGATTGACCATGATGCAGCCGGGATCGGCCAGCGCCGCGGCCACCGCGGCTTGCGCGGTCAATCCCTCGAAGCGCGCATCGCCGGGCCGAAACACGATGCCCTGCATCCGCCGCCAGCCCGGCACCAGTTCGAGTCCGGGGCCGAGGAACGGGGTGTTGTAGCTTTCGGTGTTCTCGTCGAACAGGTGGATCGGGGCGAAATCGCACTCGCCGCGCCGGGCCGCCGCCAATCCGCCGAGGCTGCCCGCCGCGATCGAGCGCACCGTGAGGCCGGCGCGCGACAGCTGCGCCGTCACCAGGTCGAGCCCGGTGCAGTGGCTGCCGACGATCACCAGATCCGGCACCCGCAAATGCGGCGTGAACAGCGTCACCTCGGCGGCGGTGCCGGCCGGCATCCGATCGGCCAGCGCCTCGATCCGCAGGAAGCCGTCGGCCTGCGCGAACGACGTGATTGCGCCGGAGCCCTTGCCGGAGGGATAGGCGATCAGGCCGCCGTCGCCTTCGACCAGCGACACCATGACGAATTCGGTACGGCCGAGTTCGGAGGCGATGGCGACCGGAACGGTCGCGGTCACCTTGGCATCGGAACGCGGCGGCAGCCCCGCCATGCGGCGCAGCACCGGCACGATCATGTCGTGGAAGGTGAACATCGCGGAGGTCGGAAATCCCGGCAGGATCACCACCGGCTTGCCGTCGCAGACCGCCAGGCACAGCGGCTTGCCTGGTTTCAGCGCCACGCCATGGGCGATGATGCCGGGTTTTCCGAGCCGCGCGATGATGCGGTGGGAGACGTCGCCGGCGCCCTTCGAGGTGCCGCCGGACAATACCAGCATGTCGCTGGTCTGCAGCGCCCCGCGCATGGCGGCTTCGAGTTTTGCCTCGTCGTCGGCAATGGCGCCGAGAAAGCTCGCCTCGCCGCCGTTCTCGTTGACCGCCGCGGCGATGATCGCGCCGTTGCTGTCATGGATCGCGGCGGGGCGCAGCGGCAGGCCGGGCTGCACCAGTTCGTCACCGGTGGAGATCACCGCGACGCGCGGCCGGCGCGCGACCTGCACTTGCGCGATGCCGCAGGCCGCGGCCATGCCGATCTCGCGCGACCCGACCAGGGTGCCGGCGCGCAGCAGCGCCTCGCCGCGCGCGATGTCGGAACCGGCATAGGAGACGAATTGCCCCGGCGAGGCGGCGCGGCGGATCTCGATGGCGCGGGAGCCGGCGGGCTGGCTGTGCTCGACCATCACAATGGCGTCGGCGCCGCGCGGCACCGGACCGCCGGTCGCAATCGACGTGGCGGTTCCCGACAGCACCGGCCGGGTCGGCGCGGTGCCGCAGGCGATCACTTCATCGTTCAGCAAGAGGCGCACCGGCGCCGCTTCGCTGGCCGAGCCGAGATCGGCCGAGCGCACCGCAAAACCGTCGACATTGGCGCGATCGAACGGCGGCACGTCGATCGGCGCCACGATATCCTGCGCCAGCGCATGGCCGAGCGCGTCGGCCAGCGGCCGCGGCTCGCTCGGGATCGGCCGCGGAAACAGCGCGGCCTCGAACCGCGCCAGCGCCTCCTCGCGCGACAGGATGGTCAGGAACTGGTCCTGATCGACGCCATCGCGGCGGTTCGGCAGGGGCGCCTTGGTCATGTCGGGATCCATCTCATTCCCGCAATATATAGGCATCGACCGGGCTGCCCGCCGCGAAACCCTCGCTGCCGCCGGGCACCACCACAAAGGCGTCGGCCCGGGCAAGCGCATCGAGCGACAGGTCGCCGGCCGCCAGCGGCATCCAATGGCCCTGCTGGGCCTTTAGCAGGACGATTTCAGCGATGCCGACGCTGGAAGCAATCTTGCGCTCCAGCGCCAGGGCGAGCCGCGGGCGCGGCCGCCGCCCGGACAACTGGTCCAGCACCGGAAGCGCCAGGGTCCACCATGCCGCCAGTGCAGAATCCGGGGCACCGGGCAGCGCCACGACGGGAATGCCGGCGATCCTGCCCACCGCCGCGGTGCGGCCGGGCTGCAGCGCGATGCCATGCGCGACCACCTCGCCGCAGCGGGCCAGGGCCAGCACCGCGGCGTCGGTGCGGCCGACGCCGCTGCCGCCGATGCTGACCAGGAGATCGCAACCGGTCGGGTCGGCCGCCGCGGCGATCGACGCCGCATCACGCCCGGTGGCCTCGGTGCGGAGGGTGTCGGCACCGGCGGCGCGGGCGCTTTCCGCGATCAGTTCCGCCGTCGCGGTGCGGCCCGACATCGCCGGTACGTTGACGAGGCGCAGGCGCGGCCGACGCACCTTGAGGGTTTGCAGCCCGGCGCTGCGCGCGATCAGGAGATCAAGCGGGCGGACCGGCCGCCCGGGGGCGATCACGGAACTTGCCGCGGCGATGTCGCCGCCGAGCCGGCGAACTCCCTGCCCCGGTATCGCTTCGGCACGCGCCTGGAACAGCGGACCGGCCTGCTCGACCCAGCCGGCATCGATCACGCAGTCGGCCCCCTCGGGCATCCGGTCGCCGGCTTCGACCCACACCGGCGAGGCCGCCAGCGGCAGCGGCGAATAGGACGACGCCCCGACGAGGTCGCGGGCGCGCAGCGCCCAGCCGTCGGCGACGGCGGTGTCGAATGGCGGCAGCGCCTGCAGCGCAGCCGTTTCGGCGGCGACACAGCCCAGCGCCTGGACCGGCGGAAGCTCGACCGGCGCAACCGGGACCAGGCCGTGACGCAGCGCCGCCAGCGCCGCCTCGAGCGGGGTCAGCGCAGCCGGCAGGCGCTGCGGCGGCGATGGCGCGGTCACGTCACCTCGCCCTCCGTTTCAGGGCAGGACATAGAGCCGGCCTCCCGCAGTACCCGCATCGATCTTCCCTCGTTCGCCGCATTGACGACGACGGCGGAATAATTGCAAGAACGAGAGCGGCCGGATGGGTTAAGCTCCCGGTCAAACAATACGGCCAAATGGCCTGACGGTAACGGGAGGAGAACAGATGTTCGCCAGGAAACTATCCGTGCTTGGAGCGCTCGCCGCCGCGGCGCTGTGGTCGCCGGCGGCGCTGGCCCAGATCTCGGACGACGTGGTCAAGATCGGCGTGCTCACCGACATGAACGGGCCGGCGTCGACGCCGACCGGCCAGGGCTCGGTGACCGCCGCGCAAATGGCGGTGGACGATTTCGGGGGCACGGTGCTGGGCAAGCCGGTCACGGTGATCGTCGGCGACCACCAGCTCAAGCCGGATATCGGCGCCGGCATCGCGCGGCGCTGGTACGACACCGAACAGGTCGATTTGATCGTCGACGTGCCGGTGTCCGCGGTGGGGCTGGCGGTGCAGACCATCGCCAACGAGAAGAAGAAGCTGTTCATCGCCCACTCCACCGGTGCGGCGGACTTTCATGGCAAGTTCTGCTCGCCCTATGCCATCCAGTGGGTGTTCGACACCCATGCGCTGGCGGTCGGCACCGCCCAGGAGGTGGTCAAGCGCGGCGGCGACAGCTGGTTCTTCATCACCGACGACTACGCCTTCGGCCATTCGCTGGAACGCGATGCCTCGGCGGTGATCGTCAGGAACGGCGGCAAGGTTCTGGGCTCGGTTCGGCCGCCATTCGCCACCCCGGACCTGTCGTCGTTCATTCTTCAGGCCCAGGCTTCCAAGGCCAAGATCATCGGCATCGCCGGCGGCCCGCCCAACAACGTCAACGAGATCAAGACCGCCGGCGAATTCGGCGTCTTCAAGGGCGGCCAGCAGATGGCGGCCCTGCTCGCTTTGATCACCGACATTCATTCGGTCGGCCTGCCCGCCGCCCAGGGCCTGCTGCTGACGACGTCGTTCTACTGGGACATGGACGACCGGACCCGCGAATGGTCGAAGCGCTACTTCGCCAAGATGAACCGGATGCCGACCATGTGGCAGGCCGGCGTCTATTCCTCGGTCATGCACTATCTCAACGCCGTCAAGGACAGCGGCACCGACGAGCCGCTCAAGGTCGCGGCCAAGATGCGCGAGAAGCCGATCGACGATTTCTTCGCCCGCCACGGCAGGCTGCGCGAGGACAATCTGATGGTGCACGACCTGGTGCTGGTCCAGGTCAAGTCCCCGGCGGAGTCGAAATATCCCTGGGACTATTACAAGATCCTGGCCAGCATTTCCGGCGAGGACGCCTTCGGCCCGCCCGATCCGGCCTGTCCGCTGGTGAAAAAATAAGGCGGTAGCTCGCCTGGCCTCGTGTCCCGGACGCGGTGCAGCGCTCTTGCGCTGCACCGCAGAGCCGGACCCACCAACATGATAGCCACGGCATGGGCCCCGGATCAGCAGTGCATCACTGCGTGCTGCACTGCATCCGGGGCACGATGCGATCATCGCATCGCCCCTGACCGCGCATCGTCACTTCACGAGGCCGATCTCGCGGAAATAGCGCAGCACGCCGGGATGGATCAGCTCAAGGCTCGGCGCCGCGGCCAGGGTGTTGGCGGCGGTGGTTTCGCAGGCCTGCGCGAGTTTGCTGCACAGCGCGGCCTCGGCGCCGTGCAGCGACCGTGCCAGCCGATAGGCGACGCCGTCGTCGAGATCGGCGCGGACCAGGACAAAACTCCAGGAGCCGAGCGACTCGATCGCGGTAGTCTGGTTGGGATAGCTGCCGGCCGGCACGGTCAGCGGCTTGAGAAAGTCGTGTTTGGCCCTGATCCGCGCGATCTCGTCGGCGGCGGGCGCGATGAACCTGGCGCCACCGGGGCTGGCCGCGACGGCGGTGAAGCCGGGCCAGCCGATGCCGGCGCCCCAGAGCGCAGCCACGCGTCCGTCGAGCACCATCGCCGGCCCGTCGCCGGCATGGTCGAGATAAACCGCCTGAAAATCCTTGTCCTGCCGCAGGCCGAGGCCGTCGAGCAGGTAGCGCGACAGGATCGGCAGCCCGGAGCCGCGCGCCCCGAACGCGATTCGCTGGCCGACCAGATCGCCGATGGTCCTGTAGGGCCTGTCGGCGCGCACCACGAACATCCCGGGACTGGAATAGATCGCGGTGAGTATCTTCAGGCTGCTGCGCGGCCGTCCGATGCCGGCAAAAGCCTCATAGGCGGGTTCACCGGCGACCAGCGCGATATCGAGCTGGCCGGATTCCAGCAGCGGAATGTTCTCGTTGCTGCCCTTGGTGTTGCGCGGCACGATCGCCAGGCCCGGGTCAGCCGCGTTGAGGACCGCGGCAAAGGCGCCGCCGTACAGCGGGAAGCCGCCGCCGGGCGTCGCGGTTCCCAGGCTGATGGTGAGCTTCGGAATGTCCTTGTCTCCCTGTTGCGCCGCCGCGGCGCCTGCCAGCAGCAGGACGCCGGCGCAAACCATGACAGCGATTTTCATTGCAGCCCTCGGGAAAACGGCGGCGAGCAGGCAGGTCCGCACGGGAATATTCGCCAAATCCGCCGTGTAGGCAAATTCCGCTTTCTATGAAAGCATGGAGGCGAGGGGCCGCAAAAGCCCGGTCGCGCCGTGGTGCAGTCGACGGCGGCGACGGCAGACACGGGGGAGAACGGGAGCATGAGGGGAGACAGACCGATCCCATTGCTGCGCGCCCTGCTGTTGCAGCTGGCCTGCCTGGCGATCCTTGCCGCCGGCTTCACGCCGGCCGGCGCCGCCGACTATCCGAACCGCCCGGTGCGCTGGCTGATCGGGTTTGCCGCCGGCGGCCCGGTCGACCTGGTGGCGCGGATCATGAGCCAGTGGCTGTCGGAGCATTTCGGCCAGCAATTCGTGGTCGAGAACCGCGCCGGCTCCGGCGGCAATCTCGCCGCGGCGACCGCGATCAATTCGCCGCCCGACGGCTATACGCTGTTGTTCGTGGCACCCAACAACGCCATCAGCACCTCGTTGTACAAGCACCTGTCTTACGATTTCATCCGCGACACCGTGCCGGTCGCCAGCATCATGCAGCTGACCAACATGCTGGTGGTGTCGAACGCTATGCCGGTCCGGACCGTCCAGGAGCTGATCGACTATTGCAAGGCCAATCCGGGCAAGGTGTCCTATGCCTCGTCGGGCTACGGCACCTCGGTGCACATGTCGGCGGAATTGTTCAAGGCGATGACCGGAACCGACATGGTGCACGTGCCCTATCGCGGCAGCGCGATCGCCTTTCCCGACATCATCTCCAACAAGGTGCAGCTGATCTTCGACAACCTGCCGACGGCGCTGGAGCAGTCGCGTGCCGGCACCGTGCGCGCGCTCGGCGTCACCTCGCCGCGGCGCTGGCCCGGGGTGCCGGACGTTCCCGCGATCGCCGAGACCGTGCCGGGATTCGAATCGGTCGGGTTCTATGGCATCTCGGCGCCGAAGGGCACGCCGCCGGAGATCGTCGACATCCTCAACAAAGCGGTCGGCGAGGCCCTGCAGGATCCCAGGCTGGTGGCGCGGCTCGGCGAGATCGGCGGCATCCCGAAGCCGATGACGCCGGCCCAATTCGGCAAACTGATCGCCGACGAGACCGAAAAGTGGCGCAAGGTGGTCGCCTTCGCCGGCGTCTCGGTGGAGTGAGCCGAAAGCGGTCGGCCCCTCCTTGGCGGGCCGCCAAACCCGGCATTGCCGGATCAGCGGCACCATTGTAAGGGGTGTCGGCACCGTTGCCTGGCCGCCCAAAGCGGCAGCGCCCGGCGGGGCCTGTAGCTCAATGGTTAGAGCCGGCCGCTCATAACGGTCTGGTTGCAGGTTCGAGTCCTGCCGGGCCCACCACGCTTCGCCCTGACGGGCTCCGCGTGGCGCAGCCGCCCGGGACCCGTCAGGGCGAAGCGTGTCCGGCGTAGCCTGGGCGGAGCGCCAGCGTAGACGGACTGCAGTTCGACAGCCGCGCGAAGGCCGCCGCAGCGAAGCTCATTTTGGGCGAAGGCGGGCGCGTTGCCCCCTCCCAACAAAAATATCGAAAACAACCCCATGCAAAGTAGCCGATTACCGCCGGTAGGGACGCCTTGACCGATCCCGACAGAGAAACTTTTTGACACGTCGGGCAAATCAGTGGCATCAATTCATCACTCCGAAATTCGCAAAAAAATGGACCCAGCCTGACGGCGGGCGCCTTGGCGTGACTGCCGGCCAAACCTCCCGCCATTGAAGTTGCGTCGCTCGCAGCGATCGATCGCCCGAGCACGGGCGCCCGTTCCGATGCGCGCGCCGCCCGGCTGTCGAACTGGCGCGGCTCGATGACGCGCACATTGGCGGCGCCAATGTCCTGTCCATTCGGTAATTCCGGGGCGTCCCGAATGCCCGTCGTCGAACGACAGCCCGCCTGGCTCACGCGCCGCCAGCAAATGCCAACGGGGATGCCGATTTTCCGTCTGCTGCAGCGCTCCCGGTGTGCCCCCTGGATTCGTCTCACCCGCGAATACGTTACCACCGCCACGGCATCGTGATCCCCCAATGAATTCCCGATCGGCAGGTTGAGCTCTCCCGGTGGTCCGAACCTGGCGGCCATCAAGCGTAACAAAGCCGCCCGGGCGGCGAATATGGGAAGAACTCAACACAGGAGGATTGCCATGCTGTCGCGTCTGCTCCCTTCACTGGGCCTCATTGTGGGTCTCTGCCCCGCCGCCGCCCTCGCCGCGGAACGTCCCGTCGTCGTCGAGTTGTACACCTCGCAAGGTTGCTCATCTTGCCCGCCCGCGAACGCTTACCTCAACGAACTGTCCAGGGATCGGCGAGACGTCTTGCCGCTTGCCTTCCACGTCACCTATTGGGACCGCCTGGGATGGAAGGATCCGTATTCGCTGCAAGCCGCGACGGACCGGCAGGACCAATATGGCCATCGCTTCGGCGACGGCTCCTATACGCCGGAGATCGTCGTCGATGGCGCCGCCGGGCTGGTCGGCTCGCATCGCAGCGATGTCGGATCAGCCATCGAAAAGGCGAAACACGAAAGCCGCACGGCCGCCTCGGTCAGCGTCACCAGGACCGGCGGGGAGCAGGTTTCGATACAGGTCGGCTCCGGCTCCGGCACCGGCAGGATTCTCCTGATCGGCTTTGACCACGACCATACCACGGCGATCGGCCGTGGCGAAAATGGCGGCAGGACGCTGCAGGAAGCGAACATCGTCAGATCGCTGCGCCCGATCGGCCAATGGTCGGGAGCGCCGCTGCAGATCAAGCAGCGATTTCCCGAAGGGCAGGACGTCGCCGTTGTGCTCGAAGCGCCCGATGGCAGGATCATTGGGGCTTCCCGGTTGTCGGACGGTTCAAGCTGAACCTTCGCGACGGTTGTACGGGCCGGCCGGCTATCTCAGACGCGACGTACCTCTGCCGAAGCCCGCCGGCCGTCAATCGGTGACATCGCAGAGTGACATCGACACGGTACTGGACGCATCATGGTTCTCGCTCGCCTTGCCACCCTCCTCGTGCTGTCGGCCGGATTCATCGTGCCGGCCGGCAGCGCCCGCGCAGCCGCCACCGATTGGGTGGGGGACGACCGGGCGGCGGTCCGCTTGATCACGGCGACGGACAGCATCGCTGCCAATTCAATTCTCGAAGCAGGGCTGGAATTCCGCTTTGCCAAGGGTTGGCACGGTTATTGGCGAACCCCGGGGGACGCGGGCATCCCGCCAGCGGTCGACTGGTCTGGCTCGGAAAATATCTCGGGCGGAGAAATCTCCTGGCCCGCTCCCCATCGTCTCGTCATCGATGGCTTGCAGAACAGCGTCTACGAAAACGGCGTGGTTCTTCCGGTCAAATTGTCGCTGAAGAAGGCGCACGCCTCTGCCCGGATCAAGGCGTCGATCAGCTATGCCGCCTGCTCTGACGTCTGCGTGCCGCTTCAGGCTGAACTCGTGCTGCCGGTACCGACCGGCGCCGGGGACACTTCGGCCCAGTCCGGGCTGATCAGCTCGGCCCAGAAGCAGGTACCGGGCTCGCCGGACGCCGCCGGTATCGATGTCATTGGCACCCGCCTGGCGGGCCCCGCGTCACGACCCATCCTCGTGGTCGACCTCAAGAGCAGGGCGGGCGCCTTTGTCCTGCCTGACCTGCTTGTCGAAGGCGCCGGGGATGGCATTCCGCCGGCGCCGAAGGTGGAACTGCAGGACGCCGGCAGGTCCGCGCGTCTGACCGTCCGGCTTGCATCGTTGCCGCCGTCCGGCCGTCCTTTGACATTGACATTGATCGACCAAAACCGGGCCGCCGAATTCAGGGTGCCCGCCGCCAAGGCGATTCCCGAACATGGCTCGCTGATCTTCGCCGCGCTGCTTTCGGCTTTGCTCGGAGGTCTCATTCTCAACCTGATGCCCTGCGTGCTGCCGGTGCTTTCCATCAAGCTCTTTGCATTTACCCGGCAAGCGGACGGCGGGTTGCGCGAAGTGCGCTTGAGTTCGGCAGCAACGGCTTCCGGCATCACGTTCAGCTTCATGCTGTTGGCCGCCTGCCTGGTCGGATTGAAATGGTCGGGTGCAACGCTTGGCTGGGGCATACAGTTTCAGCAGCCCTGGTTCCTGGCCGGAATGGCGGCGCTGACGGTCCTGTTCGCGGCGAGCTTCTTCGAATGGCTTCCGATCGGCCTGCCGGGATCGGTCGCGAACGTCGCGTCCAAACGGTCCGGCGGGCCCATGATGGAGGCCTTCCTCGCGGGCGTGTTCGCGACCCTGCTGGCCACGCCCTGCTCCGCGCCATTCGTCGGCACCGCCGTGGGCTTTGCATTGGCCGGCGGGCCGTTTGAAATCCTTGCGATCTTCCTGTGTCTTAGCCTCGGAATGGCGCTGCCCTATTGGATGGCCGCGTTGTTTCCCGGATGCGTCCGCTGGCTTCCGCGTCCCGGCCCGTGGATGCTCGCGGTGCGGAAATTGCTCGGCTGCCTGCTGCTGGGAACGGCGGGCTGGCTGATCTACGTGCTGTGGAGCACGGCGGGCGGGTGGACGGCGGTGGTCACGGCGGCTCTGCTGGCGGGCTTGCTCGGCTATCGGGCTCTGATCCGTGCGCCGGTCAAAGGCCAGATTGCCGCCTTCGCATCGCGCCGATCCGGATTGATCACCGCCGGCCTCGTCGTCTTGCCCCTGCTTTTCAGTTTTTCCGCGGCTGCTCCGGTCTTTCGACCGGCGGCTGGTCAGGGGTGGCAGGCGCTCGATCCGGATGCGCTGCCCGGCCTCATCGCAGGTGGCAATACCGTATTGGTTGACGTCACCGCCACCTGGTGCCTGACTTGCAAGCTCAACGACCTGCGCGTGCTGGAGAACGCCGAGGTTCGTTCGCGGCTGAGGAAATCGCACGTCATAACCATGCGCGCCGACTGGAGCCGGCCGAGTCCTTGGATCGCGGATTTCCTTCATCGCTTCGCACGATACGGTATTCCCTTTGACGTGGTCTACGGGCCACAACGGTCGGACGGCCAAGCCCTTCCCGAACTGCTCACCACAAACGCCCTCTTGCAGGCGATAGATCAGGCTTCGGTCCATGACGACATTCGCGGGAGGGCGATCGCCGGCGGGCCATAGCGAGCGCGATTGCCGGATTGGCATCCCCTCGTCTGCGGCATTCCCCGATGCCGGGCCACGCCGGCATCGGCATTCATCGGGATCTTCGCCCGATCTGAAAAGTTCATCTACAACAGCGATCGGCAACGGCCGGCAATGGGAGCGAGGCGTGATGTGCGAGAAGTGCCCGGAACGGCGGTCGGGGCCGGTAAATCTGAAGCCGAACGACCTGTTCGAGCTGAGAGGATGCGTGGCGGAGCGATATCTGGAGGGAACCGGCGTCGAATTCGGCGCCCTGCACGCCGCGCTCGCGGTGCCCGCGGGCGTCACGGTGACGTATGCCGACAGCGAATCGATCGACCAGCTTCGACGCGCGTTTCCAGACATCGAGGATATCAGGGCGCCGGATATCGTAACCGACCTGGAATCGATGCGGGGAATCGCCGACGAAAGCATGGATTTCGTCATTGCAAACCATGTGATGGAACATGTCGAAGACCCGTTGCGGGCGCTCAAATCGATCAGCCGGGTGTTGCGTCCGCCCGGAATTGCCTTCCTTGCGCTGCCCGACAAGAGGTTTACCTTCGACAGGGACCGCAGGATAACCCCGCTGGACCATCTGATCCGCGATCATGAAGATGGACCGGACTGGTCACTCGCCGGGCACTATGACGAGTGGTGCCGGTGTGTCGACGGCCTGGCCGGTGATGCACACAGGCATAAATCCTCGACCATGCTGGCGCAACGCGCCAACATACATTTCCACGTCTGGGACTATTCCGCGATGCTGGAACTGTTTTGCCATGTTGCAAGGATGCCAGGATTGAATCTCGGGATCGAACTTTCAATGCTCAACAGCATCGAGGTGATCTGGATCCTCAGGAAGGTTGCCGCCTGACGGAGAGCATTCCGCGGCCGGAACGCGATATGCGATTGCCGTGCCGCAAGTGGGCGAAAGCGCCCCATCGCATGTACCGTCTCGACTTGAAGCCATTCCGCTAGCTCTTGGGCGGATACCAGACGATGTCGGCCACCGTGAACTTTTTCGGCACGATGCCGAGCTCGTAAAATGTGTCGGCCAGCTGCTGCTGCTGGGTGATCTGTGCCGGCGTCACGCTGCCGAAGGTAAAACCGGCCCGCGCAAAGGCGGTCTGCCAGGATTTTTCGTCGATGCTGGTGACGCCGGCGGCCAGTCTGGCCAGTTCGTCGCGGTGCCGGCCGGACCACGCCGTCAGCTTGCCGATCTCGTCCAGCGCCGCCGACAGCACCGCCGGATATTTGTCGGCGAAGTCGCGGCTCGACAGATAATAGGAGGCGCTGGCCAGCCGCTTGTCGGAGGTGTCGGCGATGACGCGCGCTTCATAGCGTTGCTGGGCGATCGCATAATACGGGTCCCACACCACCCAGGCGTCGATGGTACCGCCGTTGAACGCGGCGGTGGCGTCCGCCGGCGCGAGGTAGGCCGGCACGATGTCCTTGAGGGTCAGGCCGGCCAGCGCCAGCGCCTTGACCGTCACGTTGTGGGCGCTGGAGCCGCGGGCGAAGGCGACCCGCCTGCCCCTGAGTTCGGCCAGGGTCTTGATCGGCGAATCCTTTTGCACCAGCACGGCATGCTCGGCGGACGGGGTGGACGCCACGTACACCAGGGGGTAGCCGGCAGCCTGCGCGAAGATCGGCGGCGTGTCGCCCACCGAGCCGATGTCGATGGCGCCCGCGCCCATGGCTTCCAGCATCGGGGGGCCGAACTGGAATTCCACCCACTGGACGCCGTCCACGCCCAGCGGCTGCAGCCGCCTTTCGATCACCTGCTGCTCACGCGCCAGCACCAGGATGGCTGCGCCCTTCTGGAAGCCGATCCTGAATTGCTTCGGCACGGCGCCGCCCGGCGCGGCGGCACCGCGACGCGGCGCCAGCAGCGCTGCGCCGAAAACGCCGAGGCTGCCGGTGATGATCCGACGACGGGTCGTTGCCATGGAGGTTCCCTTTGGGCTCGTGTGTGTGTCGCATCGGCGCGCCCGATACAGGCGCGGGCCGGAATTGAGCCCGGACACTAGTCGGCCGCGCCGAGAAAAGGCTTTCGTCCTTCGATCCCGCGATGAAATGGCATTGCCCCGATCGCCCGGCGCGCATGGCAGATCTGCCACGAGCCTGAAGCTGAAGCCGTCCAGGCCTGTTTCAGGCGGTCGGTCCGCTAGCGCGCTTCTTCAAATCCGGCGAGGACGGAGGTGAGATTGGCCCCGAGAATCTCCGACAGATATCCGCCTTCCTGGACGAACACGGTCGGAAGCCCCAGCCGGGCGATGGCGGCGCCGATGCGCCGGAAGCCCGCGGTGGTGACGGCGAGACCCGCAAGCGGATCGTGCTCCGACGCATCGAGGCCGAGTGCGACGACCAGCGCACCGGGCGCGAAGGCATGGATGGTCCTTTCCGCGACACCGAGCGCCTGCAAATAGCCGTCATCCCCGGTGCGAAGCGGGAGTGGAATGTTGAGGTTGGCGCCAAGTCCGGGACCCGCGCCGCGCTCATGGGCATAACCCCACACGAACGGGTTGAAGAAGGCTGGATCGGCATGGATCGAAACCGTGAGAACGTCGGGCCGTTCGTAGAAGATGCCCTGCGTCCCGTTGCCATGATGGACGTCGACGTCGAGGATGGCCACGCGCTCATGCCGCAGCCGCAGATGGGCGGCCGCGATCGCACGTGTTGTTGAGAAAACAGAAGCCGCTGGCGAGGTCGCGATAGGCATGATGTCCCGGCGGACGGCACAGCGCATAGGCCGCGTCCTCGCCGTCCAGAACCAGTTGCGCCGCCGTCGCCGCCACGTCGGTGGCGGCGCAGGCCGCAGCGAAGGTGCCCGGGCCGATCGGACAGGACGTATCGATGGTATGCCAGCCAAGCCGGCCGACAATATGGGTGGGATAGGTCGCGGCGTTGCGCACCGGATGCATGTTGGCGATCATCTCGGGGCCGCCATCGCCGAGCGCGACCCAGGCGTCCCAAGCCTCGGCGAGAAAGCCGAGATATTCCGGACTATGAACCCGTGCCCGCGGCCCCTGCCCGAACACCACGGGCTCGACCAGTTCGTGCCTGCCCGCGCTGAGCCCGGCGAGCAGGCGATCGGCGCGTTCGGGCTGCTCGGTGGTGCGCCTGACCACGCCGCGAACCAGAAAGAATTGCGGATCGTGGCTGCGGTGCAGTTCCGTATAAACGGCCTTCACGGCAATACTCCCGTCGCTGAAGACAAAATCCCTCCCGCGTTCGCCAGCGTAGCGTCGCGCAGGCCGATTAACCAGCATTCCCCCCAGGCCGGTCCCTGCGGCGCGGATTGGAGCCGACCTGTCCGCCGAAGCCGGACAGCGCAGGCGGAAGCCGCAATCGAGTCGGCCTTCGCGTCAGGCAGTCGAAACCATACAGACGATTTGATCGATACCTGAGGCTTGCGTATGTCGGCGACGTGTGAACCGCACCCCCGTCATGGGCGGCATCCCGTAAACCCTCACGGAAGCAGACGTATAGCCGTGGATTGCCGAGTATCTTGCAACAGGCTTCCCTCGGACCAGGCGACGTAATCCAGGACCGTTGCACCCGCCCGAACTTTCGCGGAGGGCTTTCGATTGCCACCCGAATCGGATCGCCACGCTCTCGGCAATCGGGTGGATCCGGGCAGGCTGTCAGGACATCTCTGTCGCCGGCTGGGATGTCAAATGATCTGAGCCTCGCAGCGGCCGGATGAATCCGCCTTTCACGGCAAAACCGACGCCGCTTGAGGCCGTTGTGCATGCCGATAGCCATGCTCCGCCTTTTTTGAAGGCGCTGGGCCGATGCCGAAACGCTGATGGCCATGAGCGACCGGGACCTTGCCGACATCGGGCTCCGCCGCGGTGACTTTGGCTTCGTCGTGTATCGAGCCCCCGATCCGGATACGACCGACCCGGCGGAACGGCCGCTGCAGAAGGCCGAATATCCGAGGCGGAGAGGACATTTTTCCGCTCGATCATGATACGCCGCAGCGCTCCTGGACCGCCGGCGGGTCGTTTTCGGCGGCGGGACACCCGACTTGGGCCTTTGCCGTCCGTCTACTCCGTCGCCGCGTCGGTGACGATCGGCCCAAACGGCTGCCAGTGCTCGCCGTCGAACCGCACCATCTGCAGCTGCTTGTTGACCCGATAGTCGGTCGGCGTGGTGGTGACGGTGATGCCCGGCAGCAGCAGATCGAGTTCCACATGATCGAGATGGGTGGCCTGCCTCAGCACGTTGGCGCGGGTCAGGTCGTCGCCGCACTGCTTCAGAACCTGGACCAGCAGCTGCGCGGTGATGTAGCCGTAGACGTTGAGACTGGATTCCTTATCGCCATCGGGAACGTAGTTCTGCATGAATGCGAGGTAGCGCTGCATTCCCGGGTCCTGCTTCGAGGCGGCTTCCGAGGGATCCTTGACATAGCCGACGCTGATGATGCCCCTGGACGCGTCGAGGCCGGCCGGCTTCAGCACGGCGCCGACCGTGTTGGCGTTGATGTCCAGGATCTGCACCGGGTGCCAGTCGAGCTCGGCGATCTTCCTGATCGCCTGGGCGGCCTGCTTCGGGGTCGAGGCGCTGAACACCAGGTCCGCACCGGCATCCCTGATCCTGAGGATCTGCAAATCGATGGTGGGGTCGGTCAGTTCGTAGGACACCTCCGCCACCAGCATGTTCGCGGCCCTGTCGCCGAGCCCGGCCTTGAGGCCGTTGAGATAGTCCTTGCCGAGATCGTCGTTCTGATAGAGCACGCCGATTTTGGCGTCCGGATGCTCCTTCAGGATGTACTGGCCGTAGATCCGGCCCTCGACGAAATAGCTGGGATTGAAGCCCATGGTCCACGGAAAATTCTTCGGGTCGGTGAACCGGGCCGCGCCGGTGGCGGCGAACAGCTGCGGCACCTTCCTGGCATTGAGATATTTCAGCACGGCGGCATTCGGGGCGGTGCCGATGATCTGGAAGGTGAGCAGCACCTCGTCGCTCTCGACCAGCTTGCGCACCTGCTCGACGGTCTTCGGCGGGCTGTAGGCATCGTCATACTGGATCAGGTTGATCCTGCGGCCGTTGACGCCGCCCTGGTCGTTGATCATCTTGACGTAGGCGGCCTGGGCCTTGCCGACCGCGGCATAGGCCGAGGCCGGTCCGCTGAACGGCACGGTTTGCCCGACCTTGATTTCGGTGTCGGTGGCGCCGGCGTCGTATTTCTTCTGCGCGGCGGCGGGCGAAATCGCCAGCACGAGGGCGGCCGCGGATGCCGCCGTCAGGTTCAGAACATTGTTTCGCATCGCGTCCTATCCCACGTTTACCGATCCGGAGTCATTACTGGCCGATGGCCGCAATTGCGGTGCACCGTGCGGGTCCTAAGGCTGCAACGCCGACAACTCGCCTCCGCCGAGGGTGGCCCCGCGCCGCCTGAACCGCGCCAGGTCGCTCTCCGGATTGATGAGCAGCATCGCGAGCACGCCGCCGACGACGATGAACAGGCCGGCGAACAGGAATCCGTCCCTGAATCCCTGCGCCGGATTCACCCCGACGTCCACGATGTGCCCCATCAGCCACGGCGCCACCAGGCCGGCCGTCGTGAACAGCCCGTTGGTGGTGCCCAGCATGGCGCCCCGCTGATGCACCGGGCTGATTTCACCGATCAGGGTCGGGCCGATGGCAAAGGTCACGCCGCAGGCGGCGAAGGCCACCATGGCCAGCGGTATCGGTTCGAACGCGCCGGAGGATTTCGCCAGCAGCATCATCGCGAGGCCGACGATGACCACGCTGCCGCCGGCGAACAGCCCGCGGGAAACGCGGCTCGACCATCCCCGCAGCCGCAGCTTTTGCGAGACAAAGCCCATCGAGGGGGACAGCACCACCTGCAGCATCGGCGGAAGCGCCACGATCCAGCCGGTGGCGATCGGCGAATAGCCGGCCGCCTTGATCAAGAATGACGGCAGCCAGACCACGGCCAGCGCCACCGCCCAATAGGACGCGAAGCCCGCCAGCGTCACGCCGAGAAAGGTCCGCGACGTCAGCAGCGTCGCATAGGGTACCCGGTCCACGCGGGCGGCCCCTGCCTCGCTCTGGTGCGCATCGAGCGGGCCTTCCTTGCCGACCACCATCCAGACCGCGACCCAGACCAGACCGATGACGCCGAGAAAGCCGAACGCGGCGTGCCAGCTATGGGACACGATGATCCATGTCAGCAGCGGCGGGAAAAGGCAGAGGCCGATCGGGGCGCCGATCGAGACCAGGCTGGTCGGAATCGCCCAGCGCTGGTTCGGGAACCATTTGTAGACGGCGTGGAGCGCCACCGGAAACGCCGGGCCTTCGCCGGCGCCGAGCACGATGCGGCTCACCACCAGGGTCTGGATCGATACCAGCCCCAGCATCGGCAGCTGCGTCAGCGCCCAGATCAGCGCCATCACGGTCAGCACCATCCTGGTCGAAACGCGATTGACGAGAAATCCCACCATTGCCGCCGAGATCGAAAACAGCAGGAAGAAGGCGCTGCCGATCTGGCCGAACTGCTCGTTGCTGAGATGCAGGTCGCGCATGATGTCGGCCGCGGCCAGGCCGACCACGGCCTTGTCCGCGAAATTGATCATCATGAAGACGACCATCATGCCCAGGATGATCCAGGCCCGTCGACCATCGGCCTGCGACTGACCGCTCGATAACGCCATGTCGTCCTCCCTTGTGCCTGTCCTTGTTGCGTCCCCGCACCGCTTTTGTTGTTTTCGTCGCGGAGAGGGTCGGCGTTCCGTTCCGCCGTCAGATGACCTTGTCGCGGGCGAGCTGCTCGAGCTGCGCCTCCGAAAGGCCAAGCCAATCCAGATAGACCTCGCGATTGTCCTGCCCGATGTCGCCGGCCGAGTTGCGCAGCTGCACGGGATCGACGGCGAAGCGCGGAACCACGTTCGCCATCGCCACCGAGCCGAAATCCCGATCGGGAACGCGCGTGATCATTTCGCGCGCCTGGGACTGCGCATCGCCTGCGATCTGCGCCACCGAATAGATCGGCGCGATCGTGCCCTGCGCCGCGGTGAATTCGGCGAGCACCTCGTCCAGGGTATGTTCGGCACACCACGCCGAAAAGATCTCGTTGAGTTCCGCCGCGTGCCTGACGCGCTGGTCGTTGCCGGCAAAGCGCGGGTCTTCGATCAGCTCGGGCCGCGCGATGGCACGGCAGTTCGCCGCGTAAAGCGCGTTGGTCGAGCCTGCCAGCGTCACCCAGCGGTCGTCGCGGGTGCGAAACACCGCCGCCGGCGCCGAATAGCCGTTGGCATTGCCGATGCGGCCGCGGCTGACACCGAGCTGATCGAATTCGACCGGAAGGACGTCGAGCAGGCGAAACACCGCCTCCGTCAGCGCCAGATCGATCTCTTCGCCGGGAGCGTCGGGGTCGCGCGCCCGCTTCCACAACGCTGCGAGCACGCCGACGGCGCCGAACAGGCCTCCGATCGAATCGCCGATCGGATATCCGGGATGGGTGGGTTCGCCATCGGCTTCGCCGGTAATGTAGGTCAGCCCGCCCATCGCCTCGAAGATCCGGGCAAATCCGGGCCGGCTGCTGTAGGGCCCGTCCTGGCCGAAGGCCGTCGCCCGCAGGATGACCAGACGCGGCTGGATCGACCACAGCATCTCTTTCGACAAGCCCCAGCGATCGAGCGTTCCCGGACGGAAGTTCTCGATCAGGACGTCGAAACGCGGCAGCATCTGCTTGATCAGCACCAGCCCTTCCGGCGTGCGAAGATCGAGCGTGGCGAATTTCTTGTTGCGGTTCGCCGCCTTCCACCACAGCGGCTTGCCGTCCTTGAACGGCGGAAAGGACCTGAGCCCGTCGCCCTGTCCCGGCATCTCGATCTTGAGGACGTCGGCGCCATAGTCGGCCAGAAGCGTCGCCGCCAGCGGCGCCGCAATGATGGTCGCGATGTCGAGAACCTTCAATCCCGCGAGCGGCCCGGCCATCTCAGCCTCCGCGTCCGAGGCGGCACGGCTTGTCCGGGGACGCTGAACCGCCCTGATCCCTGGTGAATGCGCCGGGATCGCCGATCATTTCGCGGCATTCCTCTTGTGTGGTCCGCGCGGCTCGATCGTCGGCTCGCCTTCGTCGACCAGCGCGCGGATGCTGGCGGCAAGCGCCCTGATGCGCGGGCCGATGTCGGATTCGAGCTGCCCGGGCTGCAATCGAAAGGCCGGGATGCCGCAATTGATGGCAAAGGCCTGCTTCAGGTTTGGCGCCTGAAACAGCGGCGCGGCGACCGCGTGAATCGAGGCCATGTACTCGCCATAGCAGGTGCAGAACCCCTGGTCCGCGCATTGCCGAATGCCGGCGCGATACTTTTCGCGGAAGGCGGACCACAAGTCCGGGTCGCCCTGCTTCATCCGCTGTTCCAGACGGACCAAATCGGCGGCGGGCAATATCGCGGCCGCGGCGCGCCCCATCGCCGTTGCGACGACGGGGATCGGCATGCCGATGTCGGGGACGTGCGGTCCGACGTCGCCCGATCGCGCGGTCTCGACATAGATCATCGCCGTTCCGTCGAGCAGCCCGATCGAAACCGTGCCGCGGACGCTGGCCGCGAGATCCTGCATCAGCGGCCGTGCGAGCTGGCGAAACTGCATGCCGGCGAGAAGCGGATGGGCCATGCGCAATGCCCGCGCGCCAAGGCTGTACCGCGCAAGGCCCTCGTCATGACGCAGATAACCGAGCTCGGCGAGCGTGTGCGTCAACCGCGCCACCGTCGGCCTCGGAATCCCGGTACGTGCCGCGATCTCCATGTTGCCAAGCAGGCTTGCCCCGGCCTCGAAGGCCTCGAGCACCACCAGCCCCTTGGCCAGGGTGGTGGCGAAAGCCGCGTCGCCGGCACTCTCGGCGAGCACGGTTTCCGCGGACGGGGACGGAATGAAGGTCGGCTTGCGGGATAAAGCGGGCATCATGACCCTTTCAATGGGTGAATTATCGAAAGCTGTCCACTAAATTCGATATTATTCCTGTTTGGTCCATTATGTGGACACGGTGCGAGGATTTCAACCAAATACTAAGGTTCGCGCGATACCCTCGGCTCTCGCCTTGCCCGCCCGCGACCCCCTCGCCCTGCCCCCCGGAGACATCGCCGTGAAACTCAATCACATCAAGATCGGCTCGAAACTCACGATCCTGGTCGGGGTGACGCTGGCCGGGCTTTGCGTCGCGGGGGCGCTGGCCGGGTATCTGATGCAACAGGAGATGCTGAACGCGCGCATCGAGCAGATCCACGCCGTCGTCGACATGGCGCGCAACATGGCGGCGGGCCTGCAGAAGCAGGTCGACGCCGGCGAGCTCACCAGGGAGGCCGCGATCGCCGAATTCAGCAAGCGGGGCAACACGCTGACCTATGATGGCGGCTCCGGCTACCTGTTCGGATACACCATGGAAGGCATCACGGTGCTGCTTCCGGACGCCAAGCTGATCGGCAAGAACCGGCTGGATACGCTCGGCGATGAAGGCAAGGCCAATTTTCGCAAGATGCGCGACGGCGTGGCCGCCAACGGACAGGTCACGCTGTTCTACATCAACCAGCTGCCGGGCAAGGATACACTGAGCCGCAAGGTGAGCTACACCGCCGCGATCCCCGGCTGGAACATGTTTGTCGGGACCGGCGTGTATATCGACGATCTCGATGCCAAGATGAGGTCGATCGAGTGGGTTCTCGGCCTGGCCATCCTCAGCATCGCGGTGATCGCCGGCGCCATCGCCTGGATGATCGGCCGCAGCATCAGCCGGCCGCTGCGCCTGCTCGGCGAGCGGATGCAGGCGCTGGCCAATGGCGAGCTGGAAGGCGAGATCCCCGGCAGCGGCCGCGGCGACGAGATCGGCGCGATGGCGGCCACGGTACGGACCTTCCAGGACAGCGCGGTGCGGGTGCGCGAACTCGAGAAGGCGGAGGCCGAGGCGCAGACGCACGCCGCGACCGAACGCCGTGCGGCGATGCAAGACCTCGCCAACGATTTCGAGCGCAGCGTCAACGGCATCGTCCGCACCGTGTCGACGGCGGCGGCCGGCATGCAGGGCACGGCGCAGTCGATGACCTCGACCGCGAGCGACGCCAGCGCGCGCGCCGCAACCGTCAGCGCCGCATCGAAGAGCGCGTCGGGCAATGCCGGCACGGTGGCGGCCGCGGCGGAGGAGCTGTCGAGTTCGGTTGCCGAGATTTCGCGGCAGGTGATGCGTTCCAGCGAGGTCGCCAGCCAGGCGGTCAGCGACGCCGAGCGCACCAACGCCACGGTGCGGATCCTGTCCGCCGGTGCCGAGAAGATCGGCGAGGTTGTCAAGCTGATCCACTCGATCGCGGCGCAGACCAACCTCTTGGCGTTGAATGCCACCATCGAGGCGGCGCGTGCCGGCGAGTCCGGCCGCGGCTTCGCGGTGGTCGCCTCCGAGGTCAAGGCGCTGGCCAACCAGACCGCCAAGGCCACCGAGGAAATCTCCAGCCAGGTCGCCGCCATGCAGCAGTCGACCGGCGAGGCGGTTGCGGCGATCAGCGGCATCACCCAGACCATCGCGCAGATGAGCGAGATCACGGTGAGCATCTCCACCGCGATCGGGCAGCAGGGCGAGGCCACGCGCCAGATCGCCCGCAACATCCAGGAGGTCGCGACGGGATCGAGCGAGATCAACTCCCATATCGGCGGCGTTACCACCGCGGCAACCGCCACCGGCGCAGCGGCGTCCGACGTGCTGGCCAGCGCCCGCGAGCTCGACAACCAGTCCGGCATGCTGCGCCGGGCCGTCGCCGGCTTCCTGGAAAAGGTCCGCGCCGCCTGACCACAGGATAGGTTTGAGTTGATACGCAGCGGTGATCTTCGCCTTCGGGGAGGGGAGCAGCGCACCGCATCAACTTGGACGCATCATGCTCCAGCAGCCGAAGCTCGGACGCGGAATTCTTGCGGCTGCGTAGCGCCCGTCGGCGACACTGTTGCAGCGCCAATGCCCGGATTCGACATTGCACTCACAACCTTTCCCGCCTGGATCCTGCGGCGGCTCGGCTTCAATGCGGCTGATGCACGACAAGATTCTCAACGAGCGGCGTCTGCAATAGCTCAGATCGCGTCACCGAGGCCGATAAATAAACATGCCGGCCGCCTTTCTTAGCTAATTTCGGCTTCGGAACGGTAAGGCGATTTGGCAATATCGCGATATTGGCTTGCCGCTTGCGCGATGATGAAAATACCGAGGATGAAGATGGAAGCTCCGGCGACCGTCTCTGCCGCTTCACCGTCCACCCGGGTCACTATCTTGCGAACAATGAAATGGGGAGGCCAAGCGAAGAGTAACAGTCCGCCGCAGAAGGTCGCAAAAGTCCCGAGCATGTCCTGCGCCATCCACGACCGATACTTCGTTAGCAGGCGATCGCGCACATCAGGCGCAAAGTCGCTATCGCTAGTTTGAAAATATCTGTTCGCAACCAGCATAAGGCCAAAGAATCCATGCAGGCCAAAGATGCAATACCATACCGTCCAATCCATCTCGATTTTGAGTCCGGGGTCTAAAACTATAAATAGGAGATATTCGGGGAGGGCGGCAAAGATCGGCAGAATCATGTCCGGCATGTTGAATCTAGCATTCGTCAGCACCGCTCCCCTACTCCATTTGGCAATGGTGACTATCGTGAAAGCGAACGAAGCAAGCCAAAAGGCGAAAAGGCGCAAACGGACTGGTAATGGAAGAGATTCGGCTGTTAGAATGTTCAGCAGCGCTAACGCTGCCACAGCATAGACACCGCTCTTGATCAGAAATTGGTAGTTCATGTACATGACGTATCCGTGAGACGTCGTACGGTCCCGAATATCGCCGAAATTCAATGGTACAGGACTTTCGATCTCCTCATTCATTTTTTCCTCCTGTTTCAAGCCGGGCCCAAACACGAAGGCAATTTTGTAAAAGCGAATAGCTCTATAGGTTGTAAGCTACAATTTATCAACCCGAAGGGATGGGGGACGAAAAATCAATTGGCCACCTGATGGAATTTTCGTATTTGAAAATGCATTCCCCCTTCTGGCCATTTTTCATAAGAGTTTTTTATTCATCTGGTTGTATCAGTAGAGACCGGAGATTTTTGCGGCCCCAGTTCGAAACGGGCCTCCGTCCGTCCCCGCGCGCCGGCGTCGAGGACGAAAGTCCGGCCATGGTGAGGATCGGCGGCCCTGGCCGCTTCGTCCATTCCTTCCCAGGCGCTGGTGACCAGCAGCCGGTCGAAATTCCGGCCGACGAACACCGGACAGCTCGGCTGCGTCGCCGGCACCCCCAGGCCGCGGACGCGGGCGCCTTCCGGGGTGTAGACATCGATGCTGGATCCGCCCCAGCGCGCGTTCCAGATCAGTCCCTCGCCGTCGACCACGGCGCCGTCGAGACTGCCCGCGCCGCCGCGATGATCGTAGAGCATCGCGGGATCTGCGACCGGCATGGCGTTCGCCGGATCGATGGCGACGCGACAGAGGATGCCCTCGCGGCTGTCGGCAAAATAGGCCGTCGCGCCATCGGGCGAAAAGCAGATCGCGTTCGGTATGGTGACGCCGGCATAGAGCCGATGCCATTCGCCGCGATGAAAGCGATAGATCGCGCCGGCGCCGTTCTCCGCCTTGCGGCCCATGGTGCCGATCCACAGCGCGCCGCAGGGGTGGACCCGTCCGTCGTTCGAGCGGGTGGCGGCATTGTCGGCCTCGAGCGGCGCATGCAGCGCCAGCCGGCCATCGGCGATGTCGCGGACATAGAGGCCATCTTCGGCCGCGAGCAGCTGGCGGTGGTCGTCGATCAGGGCCACCATGCTGGCCATGAAGGGGAGCGCGTGCGCCGTGACCGCGCCGGATGCGAGGTCGGCCTGAAACAGGGTGCGCTCGGTGATATCGACCCACCATGCGGTATCGCTCGCCGGATCATAGGTGCAGCCCTCGCCGAGACGGCAGCGCCGTTCATGCAGGATCGTGGTGCCGACCTGGTCGATCCGATCGTCGGTCATCGCCCGGCTCTCACAGTGTGGAAAATCGATAGATCGAATGGCGGCGATAGCTCTGGCCCGGATCCAGCCGCACGGGCGGAAAGTCCGGACGGTTCGGCGCATCGGGATAGGCCTGCGGCTCCAGGCAGAGCGCATCATACGGACGGTGGACGCGGCCATGTTTGCCGGTCACGCTGGCGTCGAGGAAATTGCCCGAATAGAACTGCACGCCGGGCTGATCGGTCAGCAGTTCGAGCACGCGGCCCGAGCCGGGATCTTCGACCCGGGCGGCAAAGCACACCGCACCTGCGGCGGCACCGCGCAGGCAGAAATTGTGGTCGTAGCCGCTGCGGATCCGGAGCTGCGCATCGGCATCGCCAAGCCGCGCACCGACGCGATGCGGCCTGCGGAAATCGAACGGCGTGGCATCGACCGGGCGCGGCGCGCCCAGGGGAATTCCTCCCGTGTCCACCGGCAGATAGGCATCCGCCGCGATGGTCAGACGGTGGTCGAGGATATCGCCGGCGGACTCGGCGCCGGCGAGATTGAAGAAACTGTGGTTGGTCAGGTTGACGACGGTCGGCCGGTCGGTTTCGGCGGCGTATGAAATCGAAAGCTCGCGACCGCCCGAAAGGCTGTAGGTCACTTCCGCCGCAAGCCTGCCGGGAAAGCCTTCCTCGCCGTCCGCACTGACATGGCGCAGCGTGACGAAAGGCACAGGCTTTTCACCGATCGCCGTGACCGACCAGGCTTTGCGATCGAAGCCGGCCACGCCGCCATGCAGCGTGTTGCCGCCGTCATTGGCCGGCAGTTGATAGCGATGGCCATCGAGTTCGAAGGCGGCCTTTGCGATCCGGTTGGCATAGCGCCCGATTGTCGCGCCAAGGTACCGGCGAACCGCGACGTAGGCTGCCAGATCATCATGGCCGAGCACGAGGTCGGCAATCCGTCCGGCGCGATCCGGCGCCAGGATGGACTGGATCGCCGCGCCATAGCTGATCAGGCGGACCTCGAAACCGTCGTCACCGTGCAGCCGCACCGTCTCGATCGCGGTGCCATCCGGCAGCCGGCCGAAGATCGCGCGCTCGACTTTTGCCATCCGGGATCCCGACTGCGTCATTTTCAATCCTCGAAAAATGGTTCGACGTCGCGGCGGCGGCCGAGCAGGAAGGCATCCGCGACATGGACCATCGGCGAGAGGTCGACATCCGAAACCCCGTTGGCCATCAGTTCGACGAAGCGCCGGTAGATGCCGCGATACTCCGCCGGCTTCTCGTCAATCAGTGTGCGGTCGTCATGGGCGAGGCGGCTGCCGCCGGCACCGAGCAGCAGATGGCCGGCGTCGGTATCGATGCCGATGTCCCAGGTCTGCGGGCCGGTCTGGCGCCAGTCGAATTCGGCCCGCATCGACAGACCGCCTTGGTCCGAGAAAGCCAGGCTGGCCGCGATCGGGGCGGCGCGATTGCGCGGAAACGACAGCTCGGCCCCGGTCAGAAAGAACGGTTGCGGCAGAATGCGGGTGAGGATCGAGAGGGCATTGATGCCGGGATCGAAGACCCCGAGGCCGCCGGGCTCCCAGATCCAGGCCTGGCGGGGATGCCAGACCTTCACGTCTTCCTTCCATTCGACGGTGACCGATCTGATCTGCCGGCCGGCGAGGAACGTCCTTGACGGCTCGACCGCCGGCGCAAAGCGGGAATGCCAGGTCGCAAACAGCGTCCGGCCGGTTTGCCGGGCCGCCGCGATCAGCGGCGTGATTTCGCTGACGGTGGCCCCCGGAGGCTTTTCGAGCAGCACGTGCTTGCCGGCCTTCAGCGCGGCGGCGGCCTGGGCGTGGCGCATCTGAGGCGGCGTGCACAGCGCCACGGCGTCGATATCGGGCGCGCCGGCCAGCAGTTGATCGAGGGTGGCGAAATGCGCGATGCCGTCGATCGCGGCATGGCGGCTGGCGATGGCGGCGAGTTCGATCCCTTCGGTGGCGGCGATCGCGGGGATGTGCTGATCCCGGGCGATCTTGCCGAGACCTGCGATGGCGAGGCGGATCGCGGTCACCACGATTCACCCGCGTCATCGCCGCACACGCGGACCGGGATTTTTCGCCTCGGGCCGTCGCGATTGAAGATCGGCGCCGGCGCCAACACGTCCTTGCGGGGCCGCTGGACCTTGCAGTTTGTCATGACCATCCCCTGTCTTCGCCGCAGCCCTCGACCCGTCGGGCAGCCTTGCAATCCAGCTTCGACCAGCGCGACATCAATAATACGATGCAGACAGGACATATCCAACCGGATATGCGTCGACGCGACGGCACACCCTTGGTAGATTCGATCGGCGCCATGAACCAGCTCGGACTGGACCTCGAACCGGAAGCTCGACATGAGGCATTTTTGCCTTGACCAAGATGGCTCGACTGCCTGCATGGCCGGCCAAAGCACGCGCTGGTTTGATGTCGCCGTTTGCTGACGGCCCCTCCAAATCGCGGGCTGTTCTGAGCCCGGCCCTTGCATATGGACTGGCTGTCGCGCTGTTGTGCTGGCCGGCCATCTGGAATGGTTTTCCGCTGGTCCACGACGATGTCGGGGGATACCTGGCACGCTGGCCGGCCGGAAGCCTCGAAGATGGCCGGTCCGTGGCCTATGGGCTGCTGCTCTGGATCACCAGGACAGATCAGTGGATTCCGGCGGTCGTGCTGCAGTCGGTTGTGACCGTCTGGAGCATCGACCGCGCCATGAAGATGTTCGAACTGCGCCGATCGCCCTGGACAGTCGCCCTTGGCGTCGCCCTGATCAGCCTGACAAGCGGGGCCGCATTTTTCGTCTCCAGGGTGATGCCCGACGCCTGGGCGGCCCCGGCGGTGCTGTCGCTCTATCTGTTGGCGTGGCAGTGGGACAGATTGACCGGGATCGAGCGCAGTCTGCTGGCCGCCATCGTCATCTTCGCCGGGGCGTCCCACATGGCGACTCTCGCGGTCCTCGCAGCGCTCTCGCTGGTCCAGGCGGCTCTATGGCCATTCGCCGCCAGGACGCGAGTCGGCCCGGCAGGGATCCTGTTTGCCGCCGGCGCCGCCTGGTTTGGCCTGGTGGCGCTGGTTGCCGTCGACGACGCGGTGGCGGGCCGGTTCGCGGTCACGCCGGGCGGCCAGGTGTTCCTGTTCGGGCGGCTGGTCGAAAGCGGCCGGATCGGCCAATCGCTCGCCGAACAATGTCCGCGGCCGGATTGGCAGTTGTGCGATTTCAAGAACGAGCTGCCATCCACGGCGGATTATCTGCTGTGGGGCGCCGACAGTCCGCTGTACAGGATCGGTGGCTGGGATGATCCGCGGGCGAAGCGGGAAATCTCGTCGATCATTGCCTATTCGGTCCGCGCTCATCCGCTCGACCATCTGACGGATGCGATCGTTCTTGCCGCCCGGCAACTTGTCGCCGTCGGTCTCGACGAACTCACGATGAGGAATTCATCGCCGCGCGCCGCGCAAGTCGTCGATCGGTACGCACCCCGGATGGCCCGGGCGTTCAATGCCAACCGCCAGCAGCGCGGCGATTTCGACGTGACGCGGATGAGTGCGTGGATCGTCACGCCGGTCTCGATTGCCGGCCTGTGCGGTCTTCCCGTTGTCGCCGTGCTCTTGTGGCGGCGCGGCAATTACCGCGGGGCGATGCTGCCGGCAATCCTGTTGCTTGCGCTCGTCATCAACGCCGCGGTCTGCGGCATCTTCTCCGGCCCGATCGCGCGCTACCAGGCCCGGCTTGCCTGGCTGGCGCCGTTCGGCTGTATCCTGGCGCTGGCATCCGCGCGGCGTCACGGCCGCCGCGAAGCCGGCGCCACGCCCGGGCAAGGGCCGATCGCCCTGTCGGCCGTGCATGACCGATCCCTGATTTCTTGAGCCGCGAGCCGGGCAACTGCAGCCACCATGATCCATGTGAGGAAGAAGATGCCGGTCGGCGCAATGGACAGCGGAAAGCCGCAGCACAGGGATGACATCGAGCTCACCATCCTGATGCCGTGCCTGAACGAGGCCGAAACCATCGGAACCTGCATCGCCAAGGCCGCGTCATTTCTGGCGCGCGCAGGCGTGCGCGGCGAGGTGCTGATTGCCGATAACGGCTCGACCGACGGCTCGCAGGCCCTGGCTTGCGCAAGGGGCGCACGCGTTGTCCCGGTCGGCACGCGCGGTTATGGCGCGGCGCTGCGATCCGGAATTCGCGCGGCGCGCGGATCCTGTGTCATCTTTGCAGATGCGGACGACAGCTACGATTTTTCGCAACTCGACGCCTTCTGGTCCAACCTGCGCGCCGGCCATGACCTGGTGATCGGCAACCGGTTCCGCGGCGGCATCGCGCCGGGGGCAATGTCGTTGCTGCACCTTTTCGGCAACCATGTGCTGAGCTTTGTCGGCCGGCTGTTTTTCGGCACGCATGTCGGCGATTTCCATTGCGGCCTGCGCGGCGTCAACCGCGACCGCATCATTGCGCTGGACCTGCACAGCACCGGAATGGAATACGCCAGCGAGATGGTGATCTGCGCGGCGCTCCGGCATTACCGGATCATCGAAGTCCCGACCAGGCTCGGCAAGGCCGGCAGGGGCCGTCCGCCGCATCTCAATACGTGGCGCGACGGCTGGCGACACCTCCGCCTGATGCTGCTGCTGAGTCCACGATGGCTGTTCATCTATCCAGGCCTGCTGCTGGCGCTGCTGGCGGCGGCCGCCATTGTCGCGCTGCTGCCCGGTCCCGTCACCATCGGGCACGGGCTGACCTTCGACATCCGCAGCTTTCTGGCCGCGAACGCCATCCTGCTGCTCGGCCTGCAGACCCTGAGTTTCGGGATTCTGGTTCGCCGTTTTGCCGTGACCTACCGGATCCTGCCGGAACCCCTGCGGTTCTCGGGCCCCCTCGCCGCCCTGACGGTCGAACAGGGGCTTGTTCTTGCCGCGCTTGTCGCCTTGGCCGGCCTGGGCGGCCTGGCATGGTCGCTCGCAAAGTGGAGTAACGTGGACTTCGGAACGCTGGACGACCCGCTTGTAACCCGCATCCTCGCGCTGTCGCTGACGACGCTGGTGTCGGCCGTCCAGCTGGCCTTCAGCTCTTTCCTGCTGGGTGTTCTCGAGTTGCCGGCGGAACGAGATGTTGGTTCGGCAAACGATCCGGCGGCAACCCCAGGCGACCAAAGCCAGTTCCCAAGCTGATCGAATCGACTGCGCTGGACGAGGCCCTGCGGAAACCGGCGGCGATGCGCCGACATCACTGCACGGCTTCGCCGTGCAAGGTAATGTCGAGTCCCTGGCGTTCGTCTTCCGCATCGACCCGCAGCCCGATGGTGAGATCGAGGATCTTGACGATGGCGTAGGAGACGACGGCGTCGTAGGCCATCACGATCACGATGCCGGCGAACTGGTTGACGACCTGAACGGCATTGCCCTCGATCAGGCCGGCGGAGCCGCCATATTGCTCGACCGCGAACACGCCGGTCAGCAAGGCGCCGACCACGCCGCCGACCGCATGCATCCCGAAACAATCCAGCGCGTCATCGACGCCCATGATGCGCTTCAGGCCGGTGGTGCCCCAGTAGCACGACACGCCGGCCGCGGCGCCGATCGCCAGCGCCCCGACCGGGTCGACGAAACCGGAGGCCGGCGTGATGGCGACGAGCCCGGCGACCGCGCCCGACCCGATGCCGATCAGCGTCGGCTTGCCGTGGGTGAGCCATTCGGCAAACATCCAGGCCAGCGCCGCGGTTGCGGTTGCAACCTGCGTCACCGTCATCGCCATCCCGGCCTGCATCCCGGCGGTCACCGCCGAGCCGGCGTTGAAGCCGAACCAGCCAACCCACAGCAGCGAGGCGCCGATAAAGGTCAGAACGATATTGTGGGGCGGCGCCGCATCGATGCGCTTGCCGAGCACAACGCTGGCGATAAGGCCGGCGACACCCGCATTGATGTGCACCACCGTGCCCCCGGCAAAGTCCAGCACCTTGATCCAGCCATGCGGGTTGGCCGAATTGAGGAAGCCGTCCGGTCCCCAGACCCAATGCGCGACCGGCGCGTAGACCAGCACTGCCCACAGGCCGATGAACCACAGCATCGCGGAAAATTTCATCCGCTCGGCGAACGCGCCGACAATCAGCGCCGGGGTGATGATGGCGAAGGTCATCTGGAAGCAGAAATAGACCGATTCCGGAATGGTCGGCGCCAGCGGATTGGGATTACCGATGCCCTTGGCGGCGTCGCTGAGGACGCCGCGCAGCAGGGCGCGATCGAGGCCGCCGATCAGCGGCGTGCCGGCCCGGAACGCCAGGCTGTAGGTGCAGACGGTCCACAATATCGTCACCAGGCAGGTGATGGCGAAGATCATCATCAGGGTGTTGCCGACGTTCTTCTTGCGGACCATGCCGCCATAGAACAGGCCGAGACCCGGGATCGTCATCATCAGCACCAGCGCCACCGAAGTCAGCATCCAGGCGGTGTCGCCGGAGCTGGGCGCGCAGTTTTCCAGCACGTTGGCATCGCAGGCCGGTGGCGCCGCCACTTGGGCCGCAATGGTCGAAGCCGGCGCCTGCGCCAGCGCGGTCTCGCCGAGGAAGATACCCGTCAGACCGCCCACCAGCATCACCGCGAATAACGCCGCGCGCGACGAAAAGCCGGTCCTCATGGGTCTAACTCCTTCACGCGAGGCAGCGGCCGCGCCGGCCAGAACCGGGCCGTGAGGCGGCGGAGGGTCAAGGCGCACATTACAGCGGGCATCGGCATGGTCGGCAAGGCCAGAAAGCATGCAAGCAGCGGGAAGTGGCGCGTGCTCGATCCGGCTTGGAACGTAAAATACGGTTACGCCGGCTCCGGGCCGACGCGCTCCGGCCCGGAAGCGGATCTGCCGAGCAGCATCAAACCGGCCAGTATCCCGGCTATTCCGAAGAGATGGTACCAGGACAGCCGCTCGCCCAGCCACGCAATCGAGAACGCCGCCGAGAACAGCGGGCTGAGATAGAGAAACGCCGCCGCCCGCGCCGGGCCCAGCACCGCGACGCCGTAAAGATAGAACAGATTGCCGAGCATGGTCGGCGCCAATCCGGTGTAGGCGGTCGCCGCCAGCGCAAAGCCGATATCGGCGTCGCGCCAGGCGAGCCACGGCCCGCCGCCGGCGATCCAGATCAGATAGACCGGCAGCATCACCACGAGCAGCCCCGACCAGCCGGTCACCACCATCAGCGGCAGCGGCGCGATGGTGCGGCTCCAGTCGCGAACCCGGATCGTGAACCAGGCAAACGTCATCGCCGCCAGCAAGGACAACAGATTGCCGAGGTTGAACTGAAGCCCGGTCAACGCCTGCAGCCGGCCCTTGGCGATGATCAGCAGCGTGCCGGCAAAGGCCAGCGCGATGCCGGATTTCATCCCGACGGTGAGCCGCGCTCCCCCCATGGCGAGCCCGAGCAGCAGCACCCAGACCGGCGTGGTGGCGTTGATGAATCCGACTTCGATGGCGAGGCTCCGATAGGCCCCGCCGAGCAGCAGATACGAAAACATCCCGACCCCGACCGCGCCGCCGACGATCAGGCCGCCGAGCCGGGGGCGGATCGCCGGCCAGCCCTGCCGCAACGCCGGCCAGGCCACCAGCGTGAGAATGATCGCCGCCGGAAGCCAGCGCCAGAACACCAGCGCCGGCAGCGGCACCGCGTCGCGCGCCGCCCGCGCCACCGCGTGGTTGCTGCCCCACAGCGCCGCGGTGGCGATCAGCGCCAGCGTCCCGGACGAGATCGCCCGCTCCTTCACGCGCGGTCGGTGGAGCGTTGCCGGCGGGCGCGCTGCGAGACGTGCCACGGCAGCGACAGGCGCTCGGCATAGTCGACCAGAAAGAACAGCACCGTTCCGACGAAACCGAGCAGCAGCAGCGACACGAACACCCGGACCGTGTCGAACTGGCCCTGCGCGACCAGGATCTGGAAGCCGATGCCGCGGCTGCCGGCGACGAATTCGCCGACGATGGCGCCGACCAGCGCGAACGAGACCGCCACCTTCATGCCGGCGAACAGGCTCGGCAGCGCGCAGGGAAACCTGATCTTGGTCAGCACGGCCCAGGTGGAGGCCCTGGACACCCGCGCCAGGTGCAGCATGTCCGGATCGACCGAGCGCAGGCCCAGCACCATGTCGATGACGATCGGAAAGATCGCCAGCATCAATGCGATCGCGATCTTCGGCTCCGGACCGGTGCCCATCCAGATCACGAACAGCGGCGCCAGCGCCACTTTCGGTATGGAGTTGAGCGCGACCAGCAGGGTGTAGACCGTGCGCTCGAGAAATCGCGAATAGACGATGCCGACCGCCAGCGCGACCCCGATCACGACGGCGAGCACGAAGCCGATGCAGGTCATGCCGAGGGTGAAACCGAGATTGCGCAGGAACAGCCCGGGCGTCTCCAGGAAGGCTGCGAAGATGGCCGAGGGCGCCGGCAGGATCAGCGGCGACGGGTGCAACAGCCGAACGCCGGTTTCCCACAACAGCAACGCCGCCGCCAGCACCACGACGACGTCTCGGGCTTCGCTGTCGCCTCCGAGCCATTTTCGCATCAAGCCGGTCATTCCTTGACGATCCCGAGTTCGGCGAAGTGGTGGCGAATGCGGTGCACATAGGCGGCGAATTCCGCGCTGTCGCGCACCGCCAGCCGGCGCGGTCGCGGCAGATCGATGACGATGGTCTCCACGACCATGCCCGGCGCCCTGCCCATCATCACCACCCGGTCGGACAGGAAAACCGCCTCGACGATCGAATGGGTGATGAACAGCAGGGTCTTGCGGGTATCCTGCCAGATCTGGGCCAGTTCGACATTGAGGTCGTCGCGGGTCATGGCATCGAGCGCGCCGAACGGCTCGTCCATCAGCATCAGTTCGGGATCGGCCAGCAGCGCCCGGCAGATCGAGGCGCGCTGGCGCATGCCGCCCGACAATTCCCAGGGAAAGCGGTGCTCGAAGCCGGCGAGCCCGAACCGGTCGAGCAGCGCGGCCGCCCGCTCCCGTTCGGCGGCGCGCGGCTTGCGGGTGAATTCGATCGACAGCAGCACGTTGTCGAGGATGCTGCGCCAGTCCAAGAGCACGTCGCGCTGAAACACCACGCCCAGCCGATCGGGCGGCCCATCCAGCGGCTTGCCGTCGACGACGATGTCGCCCGATGTCACCGTCTCCAGACCGGCGACCAGCTTCAACAGCGTGCTCTTGCCGCAACCGGAGGGACCGACCACGCTGACGAATTCACGCGGCCGGATCGCGAGATCGATATTGGCCAGGGCGGCGACCGGACCGCGCGGCGAGGCATAGGTCTTGCCGACGCCGCGCAGCGACACGTAGGGCGCGGCGGCTGGCGTCGAAGTTCGTCGCTGGCGTGGTCATGTCACTCGATGAGCGCATTGGTGTAATAGTCGGTCACGTTCCAGCCGGCAGCGACGACGCCGGCATCCTGCATCGACTTCAGCGCCGCCTCCCAATCCTCGCGGGCCTGCCAGCCGATCGGCTTGCCCTGGGTCGCCGGGGTGTCGAAATAGTCCAGCGTCAGCTTGATCTGGTTGAGCAGGATCACCGGATCCAGCCGCGCATCCGGACGCTCTGCGATCATCGCCTTGACGCCGTCTTCCGGACTCTTGCGCAGCTGCTGCCAGGCGCGCTGCTCCACCGCGATCAGCCGCCGCAGCGCGGCGCCCTTGCTGGCGATGGTATCCTCGCGGGCGACCAGGCCATAGCTCGGGAACGCGATGCCGGCGTCGGAGGCCAGCAGGCATTTCGAGGGCCGCGCGGCTTCGGCGATCGGCAGCGCCGAACCCGTGGTCGACATCATGCCGTCGGCGCGCCGGGCGATATAGGTGCCGAACAGCGCCGCGGCATCGACGACATCGATCTTGAGGTCGTCGCGGGTCAGGCCGCCGGATTTCAGGTAGTCGTCGATGAACGGCGCCCAGGGGCTCGCGGCGAACACCACCACGGTCTTGCCGCGCAGGTCGGCGGCGCGGCTGATCGGCGAATCGCGGTCGACGAGGATGCAAAGATCGGTGCGGTGCTGGAACGTCGCGATGGCGCGGATGGTGGCGCCCTTGGCGCGCGCCGAACCGACCAGCCCGACCTGGACCTGCCCGACATCGGCCTGGCCGGCATTGACGAGCTGGATGGTGTTGCCGGAGCCGCGGCCGTCCTGGATATCGACGTCGAGATTGGCCTGCTTGAACCAGCCCTGGTTCTGCGCCAGGTGCATCGCCGCCTGCACGCCCCATGGCGAGAAATCCAGCCGAACCGACAGCTTGTCCTGCGCCGACGCCGGCGAAACGCCGCCGCAGGCGAGGCAAAGAAACATCAGCGTTGCCAGCAAGATCCTTGTCATGTCCCACTCTCCGGTTTGAGCACCCTGGTGTCGGCAGCGGCGGCTTGCGCCGGCGAAGCCTGCGTCAAATAGCCCAGCACCATCTCGACGACGTGCTGGCGGCGCTTGAGCACGCGCCGGCGCGCCGCCAGATCGCGGTCGAGCAGCCAGGACAGCGTGTGCTGGTTGGACAGGAAGAAGTAGGCGAGCCCCGAAATCGACAGATAGAGGTCGACCGCATCGACATTGGCGCGAAACACGCCCTCGTCCTGGCCGCGCTTCAGCAGCACGCGGATGGTGTCGAGCAGGCCGGCATACAGCGACTTGGTGGACGCCGAGCTCTTCAGGTGCTCGGCATAGTGAATGTTCTCGATGCTCATCAGCCGGATCAGATCGGGGGTCGCGACGAAATGGTCGAACGTGTTGCTGACCAGCCGCTGCATGCCTTCCACCGCCGGCAATCCGCGCAGATCGTCATCCTGCTGGCGGGCGCGCAGATCGGCATAGATCCGTTCCAGTACCGCCAGGTAGAGCGCGTCCTTGGATCCGAAATAGTGATAGATCAGGTTCTTGTTGACGCCGCTCTGGGCGGCGATGCGGTCGACGCGTCCGCCGCTCAGCCCATGGGTCACGAATTCGATCCGCGCCGCGTCCAGGATCCTGGCGCGGCTGGCCTGCGGATTGCGGCTGACCCTGGGCGGTGATGCAGCCACGCTAGGCTCCATGACGCGCCGCCACAGGCTCGGGCCGGCCGGCGCGCTCGCAGCGTAGCCGCGCGGTCGCCTGCGCGTCCAGCGCGCCGCGCGGGCCGAACATCACCGCGTAGTGCCGTTCGGCGAAGGCCGCCGTGATCTTGCCGTCGAGGTAATCCTCGCGCACCCGTTCGGGATCACGCAGCAGCGGATCGCCGAACCCGCCGGCGCCGGCCTGTTCGTGGATGATCAGCGTATCGCGCGCCACCGTGGTGGTGATCTTGCCCGGCAGCGCGCGGCGTTCATTGCCGGTCTCGATGAAATTGCGCGACGATCCGCCGGGTTCGCCGCCATCGAGGCCATAGGGCTGGAACTTGACGCGGTCGGTGCGCAGCTGCAGCAGCGCCTCCGGCGCCAGGATGCGGTAGCTGCGCCGGATGCCGACGCCGCCGCGGTACCGGCCGGCGCCGCAGCTGTCGGCCACGAAGCCATACTCCTCGATGCGAACCGGGTGTTCGGCCTCCATCACCTCCACCGGCATGTTGGACAGGTTCTGCGAGGCGTTGGTGACGGCCTCGAGCCCGTCCTTGTCGGGACGGCCACCCCAGGCGCCGCAGATCATGTCGACAATGATGAAGGGCTGGCGGTTGGGCCGCAGCCCGCTGATGCAGATCACGCTGTTGCCGCCCTCGCCGGCCGCCGGCACCTTGTCGGGGACGATCTGCGCCAGCGCGCCGAGCATGGTGTCGAACACCCGATAGCCGGTCAGCGCCCGCGCCGCGCAGGGGCCGGGCATCACCGGGTTGAGCACCGAGGCCTCCGGCGCCTTGACCGTGATGCAGCGAAACAGCCCGACATTGTTGGGTACGTCCCTGGCCAGCACGCAGCGCACGCTGAGATAGGTCAGCGAATGGGTGAAACTCAGCGTCGAGTTCAGCGCCCCCTTCACCTGCGGCGAAGAGCCGGTGTAGTCGACCAAAAGCGTGCCGTCGCCGTTGACCGTGATCGCGACCTTGATCGGAATCGGCGCGTCGGAGAAACCGTCGTCGTCGATATGGTCGACGAAGCGGTAGGTCCCCTTCGGCCAGGTCCCGATTTCCGCTCGGGTGAGCCGCTCGGCATAGTCGAGCAGTTCCTGCATGTAGGATTCGACCTCGTCGGCGCCGTAGCGCTGCAGCAGCTTTTCCAGGCCGCGCTTGCCGACCTGGGCGGCGGCGAACTGCGCCGAAAGGTCGCCCCACACCCGGTCCGGCACCCGGACGTTGATCTTGATCAGGGCCTCCAGCGTGGTGTTGAGCACGCCGCGATCGTAGAGTTTCAGCGGCGGAATCCGCAGCCCCTCCTGGTAGATCTCGGTCGAATCCGAGGCATTCGAACCGGGCACCCGGCCGCCGACATCGGTGTGATGGCAGATCACCACCGCGAAGGCGCGGCGCCGGCCGGCAAAGAAGATCGGCACGAACATGAAGATATCCGGCAGGTGCATGCCGCCGTGATAGGGATCGTTCATGATGACGACGTCGCCGTCGTGCAGGTCGCCCTCGAATTTCGCCAGCACCGAGGCCATCGCTTCCGGAATCGCGCCGAGATGCTGGGCGATGGTCTTGGCCTGCGCCACCATCTGGCCGTCGCCGGCGCACAGGGCCGCGGAAAAGTCCATCACGTCCTTGACGATCTCGGAACGTGCGATCCGCACCACGGTATAGGCCATGTCGTCGGCGATCGAATCCAGCCCGCTCTTGATGACCGCAAAGGTGATCGGATCGACCTTCATGATTGGAACTCCAGCACGATGCAGCCGATCGCATCCTGGTGCACCATGGCGTCCGGCGGCACCACGATGGTGGCATCGAATTCCTCGATGATCAGCGGCCCCTGGCGCGGCGAGGCGCCAACCGCGCCGCGGTCGACGATGGCGACCGCGATGGCGGCCTCGCCGCGGGCAAAGCAAACCTGGCGGCTGCCGCCGCGCGACGAGCCCGCGCGTGGCGCGATCTTCATGTTGGCGAAGTCGAGCCGGTTGTCGCGCAGGCCACGGCCGGCGACCCGCAGTTTCATCAGCTCGATCGCGGTATCGTCGCGATAGCCGTAGGTCTTGAAATATTCGGCAACGAAGCGCTGGCGGATCTGGCCGAAATCCTCGCCCTCGAACGGCACGGTGAGCTCGGTGGCCTGCCCCTCGTGGCGCAGGTCGGCTTCCCAGACGAACGCGGTGCGCCCGGCGAGGTAGCCGTCGGCGGCGAGCCGGGCGGCGACCTGCGTCTGCAGTTCGGTCTTGACCGCCACGAGATCGGCGACCGTCATGCGGTCGAGCCGCCGGCTCACCGTCTTCAGCGCGGTATGTTCGATATCGGAGGCGAGCATGCCGAGCGCGCTGAAGATGCCCGACATCGGCGGCACCACGACGCGCGGAATCCCGAGCTGCCGCGCCAGGTCCGGCGCATGCACGCCGCCATTGCCTCCGAAGGCCATCAGCGTCAGATCGCGGGGATCGCGCCCGCGCTCGACCGTCACCGCACGCACCGCCCGCGCCATCGCCGCGTTGGCGACCGCGCGGATGCCATGCGCCGCATCCTGCAGCGGCAGCCCCAAGGGATCGCCGACATGGACCGCGATCGCCTTCTCGCTCAGGGCGCGGTCGATGTTGAGCTTGCCGCCGGCCAGCGAGGTGTCATTGATGAAGCCCAGCACCACATTGGCGTCGGTCACGGTCGGCCTTTGATTGCCGAGGCCATAGCACGCCGGTCCCGGCACCGCGCCGGCGGATTGCGGCCCGACCACCAACAGACCGCCCTTGTCGATGCCGGCCATCGAGCCCCCGCCGGCGCCGACCTCCGCGATATCGATCGCCGGCACCTTCAGCATGTAGCCGCCCGCCTTGATGAAGCGGCTCGAGGTCGAGATCCCGTCGCGAAATTCATATTCTGAGGTCATGGTGGGTCGGCCGTCCTCGATGATCACGGCCTTGGCCGTGGTGCCGCCCATGTCGAACACGATGACATCGCGATCATTGCGGGCGATGCCGAGCCGGGCCGCGCCGATGACGCCGCCGGCCGGACCGGAGGCCACCACCAGCACCGGCTTTTCGCAGGTTACGCTGGCCGCCAGCATGCCGCCGTTCGAGGTCATCACCAGGATCGGCGCTCTGACGCCGATTTCATGCAGTCCCGATTCCAGCCGCCGCAGATAGCTGCGCATCGCCGCCAGCAGATAGGCGTTCACCACCGTGGTGCTGGTGCGCTCATATTCCTTCATTTCCGGCAGCACCGCGCACGACGTGGTGACCAGCAGATGCGGAAAACTGGCGCGCAGGATCGCTTCGGCCTGCAGCTCATGCGCCGGGTTGCGATAGCTGTTGATGAAGGCGATCGCGACCGCCTCGATATCCTCGGCGACCAGGGCCTGGCCGGCCGCAATCACGCCGGCTTCCGACAGCGGCTCGACCACCGAACCGTCGGCCGCGATACGCTCGGTGACTTCCATGCGATGCCGCCGCGGCACCAGCGGTTTCGGCTTTTCCCAGGTCAGGTCGAACATGTCGGGCATCCGGATCCGCCCGATCTCCAGCACGTCGCGGAACCCGCGCGTGGTGAGCAATCCGGTCCGGGCGCCCTTGCGCTGCAGGATGGTGTTGGAGCCGACGGTGGTGCCGTGCAGCACCTCGGCGATCGCCGCGGGGGCGATCGACAGTTCGGCCAGGAGCTGACCGACGCCGTCGATCACCGCGACACTGGGATCGTCCGGCGTCGAGGAAACCTTGCTTTGATGGATCAGGCCGGCGTCGGTCAGCACGGCGATATCGGTAAAGGTGCCACCGATGTCCACCGCGACCCTGAACCTGCTGCCCGCATCCATCGTCACGCTGCGCGATCTCCTGTCTGACTAACCAGTTAGTCAAGAACAGCAGGGAGGCGGAACGCTGTCAAGGCAGCTTTTGAGGCAGGGGGCGGCTAAAAGCGATGCAGCCGGGATGCCGCGCCGCGAGCCACCGCCGATTCATGATCCTCGCGTGCGCCAGCCGCAACATCCGCGGCGCGACGACCGCACCGGTTCTGCTAACCGGCGTTATCCGGTCTTGGGCGACGGCGATGCGATGCCGAAGCGCCGCAGCTCTTCGCTTCGGGCAATCAGGCGTCTGGCCGTAAGGTAGGTCGGGAGTTCGACCAGCGATCCGTCGCTGACCGCCCTCGCCTCGCCTTTGGCGCGCGCGGCTTCAAACGCCGCCACGATGCCGCGGGCGCGGCGAAGATCCTCGACGCCGGGATCCAGCAGGCCATTGACGATGGCGGCATGTGCCGGATCCACCAGGCTTTTTGCGACATAACCCAGCCGCCGCGCCCAGCGCGTATCGCGCTCGACGCCCTCGGCATCGCTCCAGGTGTAGGGGCAATCGACGGCAACGACGCCGGCCGCCACGCATTCCACCAGAAAGCGCTGGCGGCAATAAGCCAGTTCCACGCCGTCCTGGCCGCGTTCGGCGCCGAGATCGGCCGCCAGATCTTCCGACGCCAGCAGGCAGGCCGCGATGCGGCGGCTGCTCCCGGCGATCGCCGCGGTCTGCACCAGCCCGCGGGCGAATTCGATGTTCGGCAACAGCGCGGTAGAGCCTTCGGCAATGCCATATTCGCGTTCGAAACGGGCGACCGCCTGGTCGAGCCGTGCGATCTGCTGCGGCTCGGCGACTTTCGGCAGTGCCACGATATCGGGCCTGCCACGCATGACCTGCGCCAGATCCTCCAGGCCATCACCGTCGAGCGGATTGATGCGCACGGCAGCGACGGCTCCGGCCTCCCGCCATGACTGGTAGATCTCCGGCGCCAGCGAACGGGCCTTTGGCCGCAAAGACTGCGGCGTGAAATCCTCCAGTTCCTGGATCAGCACATCGGCGCCGCTGTCCGGGGCGCGCAGCAATCCGCGCTCGTCGGCGCCTTCCAGAAACAGCCACGACCGGCACAATTTCGCAGGACGGATTGAGCGCATCCATCGGATTCCTTGGCGCGGCGATCAGGCGCGTTTCAGCTCGGTGGTATGAAACGGCTCCAGCGTGTCGATGTCGCCGACCGCCTGGCTTTTTTGATCCCACTTGAAATAGCGCAAGGTGATGGTTTCCGGGGTGAAGTCCATCAGCAGGAAACCGTTCTGCTCGATCGGCTTGATGGTTTCCTGCAGGTCGAGATGCTGCGGCGGTTGCGGTCCCACGCCCCTGAACTCGGACGCCCAGCCGCCGGTGCCGGTGCCCAGCGTTCCCGGCAACACCGCAATGACAGGATTGCGCGAGAAGTCGAGCTGGCCGCTGCGCATCATCCGGCCTTCGCCGGTGGCGTGCAGATCGCCGCTGACGACCAGCGGGATGCGCCCGGGCATTTCCGACAGCGCCTGCATCAGCCGGTCATGCTGCGACAGCCAGCCCCGCTGCCAGTAGGGCTTGGGTTTGGCCTCCGAGAGCTTGCCGTCGGGCCCCAGCAGGTCGGGATACCATTCGCCCCACTTGCCGGCGCTCCATCCCGGCGGGTTGGAAGGAACATTGACCAGATGAATCACTTCCCTGGCGGCGGCGCGGGCCTTCAGCCAGGCTTCGACGTCGGGCGCGACGAACACGCCGGTCGGGCCGGCCAGCGTGACGGTCCGCCTCACATCATACAGCAGCACCTCGGCCAGCCGCCCGTAGCGCAGCGTGCCGAAACTCTCGGAAAGTCCGGAAGGCCGCGACGACGGCTGGTCCGGAGTGTCCGACCCGGGAAGGCCCGGCGGCCGGTTTGGATCGGGCAGGAATTCCGGATACCAGAAGCGCTGGGTGGCGCGGGCGGCCTGCAGCATGAAATTGTCCGGCGGAAAAGTGACGGCCTCATCGGTCGCCTCGTCATTGTCGAAATGGTCGTGGTCGTCCTGCAGGAAGAACACCGGCGTCGAGCGGCACAGCGTGCCGTAGAGCGGGCTGATCTGTTCGCCGGCCGCGCGCAGCAGGGAAGCTTCGTTGGCGCCGCCCAGAATCGGCGCGCCGCGATCGAATCGCGCATATTCCAGCGCCGCCCTGGAGGCGCCGAGCCGGGGCGCGGCTCGCGGGGCCAGCAGATCCCAATAGACATGATCGCCATTGGCGATCAGCGCGTCCGGCGCGTAGGACAGCCCCCGCTGCAGCAGCCTTTGCCGAACCGCGACCGGAAGAAATTCGACGCCGGTATGGGCGGCGCGAAACAGATCATGGCCGCCGGCGCAGGAATAAACCAGCAAGCGCAGCCTGGCGGGCAACGCATCCGGCGCCGGCATGGTGGACAGGCGCCACGGCTGGCACAGGGCGCGGCCATCGGAGGCGAGCAGCGAAACCTGGTAGGCGGTTGCGGGCTTCAACCCGGCGGCCTGGAACTGCCAGAATGCGCCGCGGCTGTCCGAGCGCTCCCCGGCAACGCGCTGATCGCCGATCTGCATGGCAGGCGTCGCCTGCAGCGGTTTGCTGAACGACGCCTTGATGAGAATGCGGTCATGGCTGCTGGTCGGCAGCAGGTGGGCCAGTTCGCCCTCATCCCAGTCCTGCGCCGCAGCGCCCGCGGCCGGCGCGGTTTGCTCCGCCGCGGAAGTCGCGCGATCGAGGCCCAGCAAACCCAGAGCCGCCGCGGCTCCGCCCCCGAGCAGTTCACGTCTGTTCGTCGCCATGTTGCAACCTCCCATCGCGTGGTGCGGCTATCGACGCCGCAGGATGCGATCGCAAGTCCTCGGCTCCGCTTTTGACCGATCAAACAACCTTGCCGCGCCCTCGTCGAGAGCTATTAGGGCAGATTCGCCGCTTTCGGATTCGCGGTCCCCTGCCGGCAGCGGCTTTTCGAGTTCTGCTTGTTGTCGGCCATTTTCGTCTCGCCTATGATCGCTTGTTGCGCCGAACCGCCGAGGTTTTGTTGATGTTCCCGACATTGTCATTTGCCGACCAGGAATTTTCGCCGGAGGAGATGAGCGCACGATCCGCCCGGGTTGCCGGCGCGATGGCCGCTGCCGGACTCAGGGAGGGCGACACCATCGCGCTGATGTTGCGCAACGAACCGGCGCTGATCGAACTCATGCTGGCGGCACGGCAGCTCGGGGTCTATTTCACGCCGCTCAACTGGCACTTCAAGAGCGAGGAAGCCGCCTACATCCTGCGCGACTGCGGTGCCAGGGCCCTGTTCGCCCACACCGACCTGCTGGCGCAGATCGCCGACGGCTTGCCGGGGGAGCTCGCGGTTTTCGCGCTGCGGCCGCACCCGCTGACGATTGCCAGCTATCGGATATCGGAACCGGCGACCCGCATCCCCGTCGCCACCCTTGACTGGGCGGCGCGGGTCGCCGAGGCCGAGCCGTGCACGGCGAGCGCGACGATCCCGCGCGGGATGATCGCCTACACCTCGGGCACCACCGGCCGGCCGAAGGGCGTGCGCAGGCTGCCGCCTGCGCCGCAGGAAGCAGCCGGCCTCGGCGAACGAATGGCGCAGATGTTCCAGCGCGGCCTGGGCATTACGCCCGAGGCGCGCTGCCTGGTTTCGGCGCCGCTCTATCACAGCGCGCCGTGCTCTTTTGCGCTGATGGCGGCGCAGTTCGGCGCCTGGCTGCGGCTCGAGCCGCGGTTCGACGCCGAGGCGACGCTGGCGACGATCGAGCGGATGCGCATCACCCATCCCTATCTGGTTCCGACCATGTATGTCCGGCTGTTGCGGCTTCCCGAGGAGGTGCGCAACCGCTACGATCTCGGATCGGTGCAGTTCGTCAGTTCGACCGGCGCGCCATGCGCGCCGGACGTCAAGCGCGCCATGATCGACTGGTGGGGCGACGTCATCAACGAGACCTACGCCTCCAGCGAAACCGGCTATCTGACGGCGATATCGTCCGCCGAGTCGCGCCGGCGACCCGGCTCGGCCGGGCGGCCGATCGAAGGCGTGTCGATCCGGATCGTGGACGATGACGGCCGGCAAGTGCCGGCCGGTGTCACCGGGAAAATCTGCGCGCGGCACCTCGCCACCCCGCTATTCACCTACATCAACCGCGAAAGCGACCGCAAGGCGATCGACCATGACGGTTACGTCACCGTCGGCGATATCGGCTATCTCGACGAGGAGGGATATCTCTATGTCAGCGACCGGAGAACCGATCTGGTGCTTTCGGGCGGGGTGAACATCTATCCGGCCGAAATCGAACAGGTATTGATCGGCCTGCCCGGGGTGGCCGATTGCGCGGTGTTCGGGGTGCCGGACGACGAATTCGGCCAGTCGCTGGTGGCCGCGGTGCAGACCCACGGCGAGGCCGCGCCGACGGCGCAACAGGTCCGCGATTTCCTCGCCGGCAAGCTTGCCAACTTCAAGGTGCCGCGGGTGATCGAATTCAGGGACGCGCTGCCCAGGGAGGACACCGGCAAGATATTCAAGCGCCGGCTGCAGGAAGAATATGCGGCACGCCGCGCCACCCTCGCCGGTCGCGCACCGCAATGACATGCGAAAGCCGGCTCGATCCGCGCGGCACCTCGTCCCCAGAACAAGGGCTACAGCCGATGAAGATGGGCCGAAACCAGGCCGGCATCCCGCCAACGCGCAAAATCGGCCATCCCGGCTGCGGCACGCCGCCGGCCATGCGCCGGTGAGGCGGCGCCAGATGCCGAGCACCATCGTCGAGCATCCCGACGGCCTGCCGCAGCCGCAGCGCAACTGGGCCATCCTGACCATCGCGCTGGGCCTGATCCTGGCGGTGATGGACGGCGCCATCGCCAATGTCGCGCTGCCGACGATCGCGCACGATCTGAACGCCAGCCCGGCGTTTTCGATCTGGATCGTCAACGGCTACCAGCTGGCGATCACCATCTCGCTGCTGCCGCTGGCCTCGCTGGGCGAGATCATCGGTTATCGCCGCGTCTATCTGGCCGGACTGCTGGTGTTCACCGCGGCGTCGCTGCTCTGCGCGCTGTCGGACACGCTGCTGCTGTTGACGGTGGCGCGCATCGTGCAAGGCTTCGGCGCGGCCGGAATCATGAGCGTCAACGCCGCGCTGGTCCGCTACACCTACCCGCGGGCGCTGCTGACTCGCGGCATCGGCTTCAATGCCCTGGTGGTCGCCTTCTCCGCCGCGGTCGGCCCGACGGTGGCGGCGGCGATCCTGGCGGTCGGGACCTGGCCCTATCTGTTCGCGATCAACATCCCGCTGGGCCTTGTGGCGCTGGCGCTGGGCTGGCGCGCCCTGCCGCATACGCTTCGCGGCGGCCATGCCTTCGACTGGCAGAGCGCGGTGCTCAGCGCCCTCACCTTCGGCCTGGGCATCGCGGCCATCGACAGCGCCGGCCATGGCGAGGCGCCGGCCTTCTGGCTGGCGGAATTCGCGATCGCGGCCATCGCCTGCCTGCTGCTGGTTCGGCGCCAGACCGAAATGGCTTCGCCATTGCTGCCGCTGGACCTGCTGCGCATTCCGATCTTCGCGCTGTCGATCTGCACCTCGGTCGCCTCGTTCTGTGCCCAGATGCTGGCATTCGTGGCGATGCCGTTTTATCTCGAGACCCGGTTCGGCTATTCGGCGGTAGAGATGGGGCTTCTGATCACGCCCTGGCCGATCGCCATCGCCTTTGCCGCGCCGCTGGCGGCAAGGCTGGTCGAACGCTATCCGGCCGGACTGCTCGGCGGCGTCGGGCTGTTGCTGTTCGCAGCCGGCCTCGGCGCGCTGGCGCTGTTGCCCGACCATCCCTCGATGGCGGACGTGGTGTGGCGGATGGCGCTCAGCGGCGCCGGCTTCGGCCTGTTCCAGACGCCCAACAACCGCACCATGATCGCCGCGGCACCGCGCGAGCGCAGCGGCGGCGCCAGCGGCATGCTCGGCACCGCGCGGCTGCTGGGGCAGACGCTCGGCGCTTCCCTGGTGGCGCTGTTCCTGGCGCGCTACCCGGCCGAGGGCACGCAGATTTCGCTGGCCACCGGCGCGGCGATCGCGGTGCTGGCCGCGGCGCTCAGCATGCTGCGATTGTCGCCGTCGGGATCGCGCGGCCTGGAAGTCGTGCGGGTCCGCGAGGACCAGCGCCTGAAGGGCGAATGAGCGGAGTGCCCTGGAATCCGACTTTGGTGCAAGCGCAGCAGCGAACGCTGCGAACAGCCACTTGACCTGTCCCCTGGGGCCGCCCCGATAAGGACGGCGGTCGAGAAATGGCAAGGTGATTCGTGAGCAATTCGGTTCGATTCCTCCGTCCCTCCGCGGCCGCTCTGCGGCTCGGGGTCTCCGCAAAGGCGCTGCGGCTCTATGAGCAGCGTGGCCTCGTATCCCCGAGCCGGACCCCCGCCGGATGGCGGGCCTATGGTCCCGACGAGATGGCCCGCGCCGCCGAAATCATCGCGCTGCGCAGACTCGGACTGAGCCTCGCCCAAATCGCGCGGGTGCTCGGCGATGACCCGCAAGGCCTGGAGCCGGCCATGGCCGCGCACCAGGCAACCCTGGAAAGCCGAATCCGCCAGTTGGAAGGCGCTGTCGGGAAAGTTCGCGAGCTTCGGGCCAGTCTCTCGCAGGGCGAGTCCCCGACAGCTTCAGAACCGGTGCGCCTGCTCGCACCGACTGCCGGGATGAGCGTCGCCTTCGCTCTGCCCTGGCCCTGGGGCGGCGAACGTTTCGAACTGAGCGACATCAGGCCGCTGAATTATATCATCGGTCCGTTGGGGAGCGGCAAAACACGACTGGCCAGGCGCCTGGCGGAGACCCTGCCCAACGCCGCCTTTCTGGGCCTCGATCGGCTGGAACAGGGCGGCGCCGCGGCTCGGGCGCAACTGGAGGCCGACCCCGCACTGAAGTCCAGGGTCGAGCGGGCCCTGGCCTGGCTCGTCGAAGACGGCGCGGCTGCCTCTGAGGCCCTCATTGCCCTGCTCGCCGGACTGGAATCCGATGGCGCGTCCGTCGTGGTCGTCGACATGGTGGAACAGGGGTTGGAGCAAGCCGCCCAGCAAGCCGTGATCGCCCATCTGCGGCGCCGCGGACCCGGCCAGCGGCCGCTTTTCCTGCTGACGCGTTCCTGCGCGATTTTGGACCTCGCCGCGGTCGGCGCCGAAGAAGCGATCATCCTCTGTCCCGCCAATCACAGCCCTCCGAGCCGCGTCGCTCCATATCCCGGCGCGCCGGGATATGAGGCTGTCGCCACTTGCCTGGCCTCGCCGGCAGTGCGGGCGCGGACCGAAGGCGTCGTCGCATGGCGGCCCCACGTGGCGTGAGAGCGCCGCAATTCGCGCCCGGCTGCGCCGTACCCGGAAAATGGCGTTCAGGTCACGTCGATCGTTGACCTCCGGCACGCCTCGGGCTGGTGCGGCAGACAAGGCCTGACGGCAATCCGCTCAACCTCCGTGAGTTCATATCTCATGATTCGAGGCTCCGGTTCGGGAGCTTCAACTCACACCCATTCGGAAAACGCACATCAACTCAGGTCCGAGACGAGCGGGATAGTCTAGCGGAAACAACATTGGGAAATTTTCGATCCGAACCGACCGCGAGCGTCTCACGTCGTCAGGCTTCCTGACAGCGGGGGCGGGATTGACGCTATTGGGTGGACGGGAGACATTGCGGCTCTGGTTGTCTGGTTCGAACTGGAGCCTTGAAAAATGAAGGCCTACTTGGTTCTTGACCTAACCGTTCACGATTTCGCGGGGTTCAAACCATACATCGCGGGTATTCCGGCGTTCATCGGGAAACACTTTGGAAAATACATCGTTCAGGGCGTCGTGCCGACTACAATGGAGGGCGACTGGAGTCCGGAGCGGCTGGTCGTAATCGAGTTTCCTGCGCGAGAAAATGCAATGGCTTTTCTGAACGATCCAGATTGTCAGGACCTTTTCCGCCTGCGCCACAAGACGACAACGAGCAAACTCGTTCTCGTGGAAGGGTGTTCATAGGACTTTTGCAGACTTTGACCTGCGACCACGGAAAGCCCACGCGGGGGCGGACGTCAGGAATGGGCCGGCAGAGCGCCTCAGGTTTTGGCGTTTTTCCGGTCGGCGACGGCAACTGATACCAACGCTGCAGGTCTGTTTTCCTGCAACCTCGGGGTATCGACGACCAGGCTGTCAAGCTCCATTCCGGGGCTTGCACTGATGACGGGCTCCTCGGGCGCGCTGTCGAGAGGTTCGTACCATGGCGGTTTCTCGATCGCCCCGCCCTCGAGCGCCTGTGCCATCAACCGTCCGATTTCCGGTCCGCTCAAGGCGACGAGTTCACCGTCCTCATTTTTCCTGTAAAGTTGCGGACAAAAATAAATCGCGTGTATTCGAGGATCGTATCCGTCGATGACCAGGAAATATTCGGGCGCGCGGAACAGCCTTCGCTTCTTGACGAGCTTCCGCTCCTTGGTCGTCAGCGCAACTCTCAGTTTGTCGCGTTGCTGGCCGACAATGGTCGCCGCCTCCAGCAGGACGAGCCAGTCTTTTGAATTGGCGTTGTCCGCATGGATCGGAACCAGGAACCCATGCTGTTTCCCGAGAATGCTCATAAATTTGTCTGGCCCCTTGCCCCGCCGTTCATAAGCCAATACGCAGACCTCGATATTCTGTTCCATTACCAGAGCGAGTCAAGGCCGCCATTGAAGCCGCGCTTGGTTGAAGCCGCTCTGTAGCGTCCGGTTGAAACCGAGCCATTTGACCTTCACGCCGAAACGAACAACTCGCGCGCCAGGCTCTGGGCGAGCGCGGCGACCGCAACACGGATCGATGCTTTCAGGGCCTTCATCGCGCATTCCTTCCTCACGGTTCTTCCGGAGGTACCCGCTTTTTGTGCTTTCAGAGGCCGGACAGGTTCAGTGCAGCCGGGGCAAACAGCGCAGCCATGCGACGGCTGCTGGCAGGAAACGAAGTCACCGACCCAATGAACTCGATCGGGAAACGCGCAACGAATCGCATGACCCGATCAAAGGAGCCAGACAATGAAGGGCAGGACATCTTGGATCCGACTGCTCATTGCCTGCAGTATCGGCGTCTGCGGCGGGGCGGCCGCCGCGCAGCCGGCGGGACCACCCGCGGGTTACAAGATCGAAGAGAAATACACCATGAGATCGCCGGATGGCGCGATAACGATCGAGCAATATGTGAACAAGGATACCGACGATTGGAAATTTCAGTTCTGGGTGCGTTGGCAGGGCACATTCAAGCTGCTTGATCCGAAGCCAGCCGGCTATCCCGCCGGATTTCTCTTCACCAACAATCTAAAATGGATTGTCCGCGGTCAAAAGCTCGGCTCGGGCGCATCGACGTTCTATCTGTACCGCCTCGATCCGCATGGCTTCGTTCCCGCGAGCAAGAAACCGCTCGGCGACCTGGCGTGGGCCTACATGAAGACTGGTCCCGATTGGCGAAAGATCAAGAAGGAGCCGGAGTATCACATAAACTCTGGTCTACTGGAGGGAATTGAAGAGAACTATCGCTCGCTCGGCGTCGATTGGCCGGCGAACCGCTATCTTCTGATCACTCTGTGGGGGGAAGCCGACATCAAGGGGCGCACACCCATTCAGACCAGCGTGGTGCACAACTGGCGCTGCAGATATGATCTGCAGACCAGCAAGTTCGACGTGCCGGCACTTTTTTTCGACGACAATGCGAAAGCTGTCGTGCCCGAGTGAGCGGAGGCTTCTGATCGCTGGGGTGCATGAGTCCGTTGCAAGGCACTTATCGGACCTGAGGCAATGACCGGTTTGGGTCCGCAAAACGCCGGGGAGCGGACATCGCTCCAGCCGCACTGATCTCGATTTATCGGCAAACGGCCCCGGTCTGCTTCCGCGCCCGTATCGCCTGCCCGCCCGCCGGTCGTCGCATTTGCCTCAACCACCAGGCCGGATGCCGGCGGCGTCGAACCTGTCGTCGCGCCGTCGACACCAAACCTGCAGCGGGAATTGTTCCGCGGCGGGAAGCGTGGTCATGACGGGTCACCTCGGCATCGTGTCGCGATTGATGTGCGCGGCATTCTTGCTGTGGGCCGGCGGCGGCTCGGCGGCGCAGGCGGAGAAGCGGGTGGCGCTGGTGATCGGCAATTCGGGCTACCGCGCCGCCCCGGCGCTGCCGAATTCCGCCGCCGACGCCCGGCTGATGTCGGATACGCTGTCGTCGCTCGGCTTTGTCGTGGTCGGCGGCGACGCCCGGCTCGACCTCGACAAGGCCGGGTTCGACGACGTCCTGCAGGAATTCGCCAGCGAGCTGAGCGGGGCCGACGTCGCGCTGATCTACTATGCCGGCCACGGCGTGGAGACCCACGGCCTCGATTATCTGGTTCCGGTCGACGCCAACCCGCGCGACGAAGCCGATGTGTTCGCGCAGATGGTCGGCACTTCTGAAATCCTCGACCTTCTGGAAAAATCCGGCACCGGCATCAAACTGGTGCTGCTCGACGCCTGCCGCGACAACCCGTTCAGGGATCGCGGCGTGCGCTCGACCGCCGGCGGCCTGGCGCAGATGGCGGCGCCGGTCGGAACCCTGATCTCGTTTGCGACCCAGCCGCGCAGCGTGTCGCTGGACGGCGCCGACGGGCACAGTCCCTATACCCGCGCGCTGGTCGCCGCGATGCAGCGGCCCGGTTCGGGGCTGTTCAGGACCTTCAACGACGTCGGGCTGGCGGTGGACAAGGCCACCCACGGCCGGCAATTGCCCTGGGTGTCGTCGTCGGCGATCGCGGGCAACTTCTATTTCGCCGGCAAGCCCGCGACCGAAGCCGCGCTGGGCACCGCCGAAGTCCGGCAGAATTCCGGACAGATGCCCCCTTAAGGCGCGGCAACCCCGGAGCCTGGAGAGATCTTCAGCGCGGCGGGGCTGTCGGCGCTCCGGATCAAGACCGTTTTCGCCGGTCACGCCGCGGCGAGCTGATCCAGGCGCTCGGGGTGCAGCAGCCTCACCCCGTCGGGCACGATGACGATGATCTTTTCCCTGGCGAGCCTGGTCAGGGTGCGGCTGATCGTCTCGATGGTGAGACCGAGATAGTCGGCGATATCCTGCCGGCTCATCGGCAGCGGCACCGTGACCGAAGGCGTGCCGATCCGGCTGTAGCGCGTCTGCAGATTGAGCAGGAAGGCTGCGACCTTCTCCGCCGCGGTTCGTCGCCCCAGGAGCAGCATCTGATCCTGCGCCAGGCTCAGTTCGTGGCCGGTGAATTCATGCAGGCGCCGCAACAGATGCGGCTTGTCGTCGACATAGGCGAGAAACGCCGGGCGCGCGAACCGGCACGCCCTGACCGGGGTGACGGCTTCCGCCGCCACCCCGTATCGATCCATCAGCGCCAGGCCGAGGAAATCCCCGGGCAGCGCGAAGCCCACGATCTGCCGGCGCCCGTCCGGCAAGGATTTATACAGCCGCACGATGCCCTCGGTGACGTTGAACACGCTGGCCGCCGGCGCGCCCTGATCGAACAGGATGGTCCTGGCCGGGAAGTTCTTGACCTGGCTGATGCGGTCCAGCTCATCCAGTTCGTCCGGCGCCAGCGCTCCGCACACGCTGAATTGCCGGACCTTGCAATCGCGGCAGTCATTGCTGCCGCATTCGGGCTTGCCGTCGCACTTTGCCGGCCCGATGCAGGAATTTACCAGTGGCTCGGCGGATGTCATGGCGGCTCCAGCCTGGGTTCGATCATTGCATAAATTGAAGTCATTTGACGTGGATCAAAGATCGGCGCGTTGCGCCAGATCAATGCCGGCGACAGCCGCTCTGCGCCAATTTCAGCAATCATCGGGAATTTGGCAATGGACGAGCAATTTCAGGCACTTCCGATCGACCGGCAGCACGCCAGCGCGGCCTACCCGCTGGTCTACCTGCACGACGCCAGTATCTCGCTGGAAAAATGGCTGGGTTTCGTGCGCCGGCGATGCCGGACCGGTTCGGAGCAAGCCGGCCTGATCGCCATCCGCGACAGCCGCGGTATCGTCCATGCGCTGTTCAGCTACCGGGTCGAGCGCGACCTGCGCATCCGCAAGCGCCTCTGCATTGCCAATCTGATCGTCGCGCACCTGCCGGGATCCCAAATCGACGCCGCGGTCGCCGCCAGCGCCGAGCGCGTCTCGGCGCAGTTCGATTGCCAGACCATCACGATTGAACAGCCATTTGATCCGGCAACCGCCGTTGCGAAAGGCCATGCGACCGCGGGCCGGCTGAAAAAGCGCTCCGGCCGGCCATCGAGCAAGGCCTCCCCGAGCGGTCCCGCGGCGTGATCCGATATTTGACCGAAATGAAGCTCGCCTGAATTCCACCGCCGCCGTGGAGGGCGATTGGCACGCCGCCCACGCTCCCCGATATGCAACGGCACTTCCGAGGTTCGCGGACTGTCATGGGCCGCGCTTGGCGCGGACGCGCCGGCGCCGGCACGGCAGGCGCGCGCGCCGTTAACACTTTCCTAACCATAAACCGGGCAAAAATTGCCGGGTGAAGTCGAGTGTCGTCGATCGCGTAAGACGGGGGACTTCCCGTGGACGCCAGTGCGGTGCCTCATCTTCGAAACGGCGGTCCTTCGGCCGCCGTGCAGACGTTTGGCGCCCGCGAACGGCATAAGCGGGGGGAAGCAGCAACGATGGTCGACATCACGGCAGGTCAGGGCGCGGCGGCGCCGAGGACCGGAATTCCCAGTCTCGGCGAAATCGGCAACATCCTCAAGCGCGGCGATCTGGCGCTGGCGTTCGGCATCCTCACCATCCTGGTGGTGCTGATCCTGCCGCTGCCCTCGATCGTGCTGGACCTGTTTCTGGCGATCTCGATCACGCTGTCGATCCTGATCCTGATGACCTCGCTGTTCATCCAGGCGCCGCTGGAATTTTCGTCGTTCCCGACCATCCTGCTGATCTCGACCATGCTGCGGCTGTCGCTCAACCTGGCTTCGACGCGGCTGATCCTGTCGCACGGCCATGAGGGCAGCGCCGCCGCCGGCCACGTCATCGAGGCGTTCGGCAATTTCGTGATGGGCGGCAATTTCGTCATCGGAATCATCGTTTTCGCCATCCTGGTGATCGTCAATTTCGTCGTCATCACCAAGGGTTCGGGGCGCATCGCGGAGGTCGCGGCCCGGTTCCATCTCGACGCCATGCCGGGCAAGCAGATGGCGATCGATGCCGATCTCTCCGCCGGGCTGATCGACGAGAAAATCGCCAAGGAGCGTCGCAAGGCGCTGGAGGACGAAAGCGGCTTCTTCGGTGCAATGGACGGCGCCTCGAAATTCGTCCGCGGCGACGCCGTCGCCGGGCTCCTGGTGGTCTTCATCAACATCATCGGCGGCATCATCATCGGCGTGGCCCAGCAGGGCCTCGGCTTCGGCGAGGCGGCGCGCAGCTATACGCTGCTGACCGTCGGCGACGGCCTGGTCACCCAGGTGCCGGCGCTGATCGTCTCCACCGCGGCGGGTCTGCTGGTTTCCAAGGCCGGCGTCAGCGGCGCCGCCGACAAGGCGCTGATGAAGCAATTGTCCGGCTATCCGCAGGCGCTCGGCATGTCGGCCGGCGTGATGCTGGTGCTGGCGACGCTGCCCGGCATTCCGATGCTGCCGTTCCTGCTGCTGGGCAGCGGGGCGGCGGCGCTGGCGTTCACCGCGCAAAAGCGCAATCGCGCCACCAAGGCCGCCGAGGCCGTCGCGGCCGCCGCTCCGGCCGCAGCCGCGGCGGCAAGTGCCGCGGCCGAAGAGCCGATCGCCACCGCGCTGAAGATCGACGACCTCAAGATCGAACTCGGCTACGCGCTGCTGCCGCTGGTGAACGGCCCTGATGGCACCGACCGGCTGACCGAGCAGATCAAGGCGCTGCGCCGTTCGCTCGCCGTCGAGATGGGATTTGTGATGCCGGCGGTGCGCATTCTCGACAATGTGCAGCTGGAGGCCAACACCTACATCATCAAGATCAAGGAAGTCGACGCCGGCACCGGCCGGATCTGGCCGAACCAGTTCATGGTCATGGACCCCGCCGGAGGCCAGGTCGGCGTCCCCGGCATTCACACCATCGAGCCGACTTTCGGGCTGCCGGCGACATGGGTCGACGCCAGCCTGAAGGAGGAAGCCTCGCTGAAGGGCTATACCGTGGTCGACGCCGCGACCGTGCTTTCGACCCATCTCACCGAGCTGCTCAAGAACAACATGTCGGACCTGTTGTCCTATGGCGAGGTGCAGAAGCTCCTCAAGGACCTGCCCAAGGAGCAGGGCGAACTGATCAAGGACATCGTGCCGAGCCTGGTCACCATTTCGGGCATCCAGCGCGTGCTGCAGCTGTTGCTGGCCGAGCGCATCTCGATCCGCGATCTGTCGACCATCCTCGAAGGCATCGCCGACGCGCTGGCGTTTTCGCGCAACCCGGCCACCATGGTCGAGCACGTCCGCGCGCGGCTGGCGCGGCAGATCTGCGCGCAGAACACCACCGGCAACGGCTACCTGCCGCTGATCGCGCTGTCGGCGAAATGGGAGCAGTCGTTCGCCGAATCCCTGATCGGCCAGGGAGAAGAACGCAGCCTGGCGATGCAGCCTTCGAAACTGTCCGAATTCATGACCGTGGTGCGCGAACGGTTCGAACAGGCGGCCCGCGAGGGCGAAGCGCCGGTGCTGGTGACGTCGGCAGCGATCCGGCCGTTCGTGCGTTCATTGGTCGAGCGCTTCAGGTCCCAAACCACCGTGCTTTCCCAGGCGGAAATCCATCCCCGCGCCCGGCTCAAGACCGTCGGCAGCGTCTAGGCCGGATGCAGCTGGCCGGGGCTTTTCGGTCACAGGCAAACGTTTTGTCGGCCTGGCGTCGATCGGGCCGGACTCGGCAGGTCGCCACGCCATAGGCGAGCAACCCATTGTAAAAATTAAGCTATATCAAGTTTGATTGTCTTGGGAGAGCGCTCTGCTCGCGGAAATTCAAGTCTGATCACTGCCTTGTGATCCCCCCTGAGGAACCGGAAGGCGAATTCCTACGTTTACTGCCATGCGGTGTTGAACCCGACGGCGAATGCGGCAGACCAATTCGCAAAGCCAGGGACACGGCAGGAGGCTTTCATGAACCATTCGATTTACAGCGCAGATCGCATGACCCACCTCAAGATCGTGGTGGTCGCCCTGGTTGCTGGCATCGCGGTGGCGGCCTTCGGGATCTCGGCGCGCAGCTATCCTGACGAGAGCTACCAGACCGCCCGCGTCATCAAGGCCGGCAAGCCCGTCACCATCACCAGTTCCAACACCTCGATGGTGCGCTAAGAATTTTGTGAATTCACGCGGCTCTTTAGCAGCCCCCCAAAGTCGCCACGTGAGTATGTAGAAGACCCAACTACCCCCAAGTTGACTGAGACGACCGAAAACGCCCGCTCCCCACGGGCGTTTTCTTTTGCTGCACAGGCAGCGTTTCGTCTATCGGGCCGGGGCTGCCGACGGCGGCACGGTCTCGATCAGCTTGCCGGCAAACACCGGCGCGGATGTCGGCTTGCCGTCGGGCGATCCGCCGGCCTGCTCGACCGTCACCGCATAGGTCGCGGCGCGGATGGTGTCGGTATCGTAGGACGCCAGCACCGGCCGCGTGGTGAACTCGGAACCGCCGATCACGCCCAGCGAGCGAGGCCGCTGCAGCTTGTCCGAGATCAGCCAAAGCTCGAAACTCTTGCCGGGTTCGGCGGCGGCGCCGACCTTGCGAACCGTGAAGTCCTTGGTGGCCCCGTCAACCGTGAGAATGAAGGCAGGCGCGCCGCCTTCCTTCTGCAGCACGGCGACGTATTGGGCGGACGACGGCGCCGGAGCCGATGGCGCCTTCGCCTCGACGATTTGCGACCTCGGCCTGGGCCGGAGACCGGCCGGAAGCAGGTCCGGCTGATAGGCCTGAACCGCGATCATGGCGACCAGCGCGGCTGCGATCGCGGACGTCAAGGCTGCGACACTGCGCCAGCGCCGCGCGTTGGCCGAGAGCCGGACGACGTTGGAACTGTCGGTCTCGCCGGCGGTGGCGCCGGCCTCCGGAACCGGCGGCGGCGGAGCCGGCGGCAGTACCAGCGGCGCCTGCGGTTCGGAAAGTCCGGCGGCGGTCCGGATCCGGTCCCAGAGCTCGGGCCGCGGCTCGACCGATCCGACCATCTGGTTCAGGACACCGAGCTTCTGCTCCCACGCCTCGACCATCGCGGCGAATTCCGCGTCGATCGACATCATGGCCTCGACCTGCGCCCGCTCGTCGGCATCGAGCGTGCCGAGGGCATATTCCGCGGCGAGCGCGATATGATCTTCGCTATAGGCCATCATCTAAAGTCCAAGGCACTCCCGGATATCCATCATGCTGCGGCGCAGCCAGGTCTTCACCGTATTCACCGGCGTCTCGAACTTCGCCGCCAGCTGCTCACGGCTCCAGCCGTTATAATAGGCCAGCAGCACCAGCTTCTGCCGTTCCGGCTCCAGACGTCCGACGCATTCCAGCAGTCGCTTCAACTCTTCCGTCATCTCCCGGCGCGCCAGCGGATCGGGGGTGTCGGCGGCGATTTCCATCGCCGTCGGCTCCTCTTCGATCGAGACTTCGCTCTTCTTGCGCATGACGTCGATGGCCCGGTTCCGGGCGATCGATGCCATCCACGTAATCGGCGACGACAGGCCGGGATTGAACTGCCCCGCGCTTTTCCAGATCTTGACGTAGGCTTCCTGAATCACCTCTTCCGCGAGTTCCTGTCGCCGCAAGATACGCAGCACCACGCCAAAGAGTTTCGCCCGCGTGGCGGCGTAAAGCCGCTCAAAGGCGGCCTCATCCCCCTTCGCAACGGCGGCAAGCAGCCAGACCAGCTCAGCTGGCGTCAGCATTCAGGGTCCCCAATCGCGATGCCCATCGCTTTTGTACACACCGGAGCGGCGGTCTGCAGCTGTCGTATCATACCTTGCGGCAAACCGGTCCACCACGTCGCCGGACCGTCGCGGGCGACCGGCCTGTGGACATCCAAGACCTTCGAGCCCGGATCTTTCGGCCCGGGTAGGAAGTTTTGGTTCGAGAGACGACCCTGACCAGGTCGAGCCATCACGCATTGATGCCGCGCTCGGCGAGCAAGCGTTCGGTGGTGGCGACGAGGACGCAGGTGGCAAGCGCGTCGACCGCCGCTCGGACCTCGTCCGCCGGCGGAAACGAAGGGGCGATCCTGATATTGCGGTCATGCGGATCACGGCCATAGGGAAAGGTGCGGCCCGCCGGAACCATCTCGATGCCGGCTTCCCTGGCCAGCGCCACCACGCGCTGGGCGCAGCTGTCGCGCACGTCAAGGCTGACGAAATAGCCGCCGCGCGGCCGGGTCCAGGTCGCCACCCCGGTGCCGCCAAGCCGGGTCTCCAACACCTGCTGCACCGCCGCGAATTTCGGCGCGAGCAGGCGGCGATGCTGCTCCATATGCGCGGCGATCCCGGCATGGTCACGCAGCACCCGGACATGGCGCATCTGGTTGAGCTTGTCGGGCCCGATGGTGCGCGTCGACAGGCGCGAGACGAACCACCGCATGTTGGCGGCCGATGCTGCGAACATGCCGAGGCCGGCCTGCGCGAAAGTGATCTTCGAGGTCGAGCCGAACACCAGCACCCGGTCGGGATTGCCGGCGGCGGCGCAGGCTTCAAGGATATTGTCGAGCCGATCGGGCACATCCGTCAGGTGATGAACCGCATAGGCATTGTCCCAGAACAGCCGGAAGTCGGCGGCGGCGGCCATCCGGGCCAGCCGGGCGACGGTCTCGGACGAATAGGTCTCCGCCGTCGGGTTGCTGTACATCGGGACGCACCACATGCCCTTGACCGCCGGGTCGGCCGCCAGCCGCTCGGTCTCATCCATGTCCGGCCCGGCCCCGGTCATCGACACCGGGATCATCTCGATCCCGTATTGCTCGCAGAGCTGGAAATGGCGGTCGTAGCCGGGCGAAGGACACAGAAAGCGGACCGGGCGGTGCTGATCGCGCCATGGCGTGGCGCCGTCATGCGCCCCGGTCAGCAGGGCATAGACGATCGCGTCGTGCATCAGCGCCAGGCTGGAATTGTTGGCGACCAGCACCTGTTGCGGCGGCGCGCCGAGCATCGGCGCAAACAGCCGGCGGGCTTCGATCAGTCCCTGCGGGCTGCCGTAATAATTCCGGCAGTCATTGCCGTCTTCGGCCCAGCATTGCTCCGCCGTGGCGAGCGCGGTCAGCAACCGGTCGGCAAGCGCCACCTGTTCGGTCGCGGGCTTGCCGCGCGCCAGATTGAACGGCGTGGCGCGGGCCTTGATCGCCTGGTACCGGGTCCGCTCGCGATCCCGGAACTGGCGCAGGGCTTCGGTCGGCAGCCGCGACAATTCGCGGGAACCGGCGCTTGCGGCACTATCGGAGGAGGTCATCGCAATATCCTGTTCGCATCTGGCGCGCGGCGGTCCGGCGCTGGGCGTATCATAGCTGCGTCGCGCCGGCCCGCCACGTTTCCGATGGCCGGCATCCGTTGATGCAAAAAAACCGGACCTTGCGGCCCGGTTTTCAATGATGTCGAGGCAGCGGGTCGAAGGCGTCAGGCAACCGCCCCGATGCGGCTGCGCATCAGGCCGATACTGTCGAGATCGGCCTGCTCGCGGGCGTTTTCTTCGGCGCGCTCGCGCGCCTGGTCGCGCTCGTCCAGCAGTTCGACCTTCTTGAGTTCCTCGAATGCTTCGGTCAGCAGGCTCTTGGCGTCTTCCAGCTGAATGCGCAGTTCGTCGGCGGACCGGGTCAGGTTTTCCCGCCGCTGGATCGCGGCCTTGGCATAGGTCGGATAGGCGAAATGCGAGGGATCGTTGATCCCGGCGCGCTCCTGCTCACTATGGATTTCGCGCTCCAGGTCGACGGACATGCGCTGGAAATCGGCGATCATGCCTTCGATCTGGGCGACCCTTCGGCGTTTTTCATCGACCTGAAACTTCTTCAGGCGGATCAGCGTTTCACGCGACTTCATCGACTCGTACTCCCCAGAAGTCCCAATCTCAACGCGGGACAGGACCGGCTTCCCCCAGGGGCCCAGCCGGCATCACGACTTGTGTGGCGCGGATCATGGCCTGACAAAGTTAGCGTTCCGTTTCCAAACTTCCGAGGATTTTCTCCAGCCGCCGATAACCGTCCTTGAGGCTGGCCACCTCGTCCTTGGCCTGGCGCAGAAAGCCCTCCAGCGGCTCATGCAGCCGGATCGCCTCGTCGACCTCGGCGCTGGATCCGGCGCGGTAGGCGCCAAGCCGGATCAGTTCCTCCATGTCGGCATAGGTCGCCATCACCTGGCGCGCCCGGGTGATGGTCGGCAGATAGACCGGGTCGGCCGCCTTCGGCATGGTCCGCGACACCGATTTGAGAATGTTGATGGCAGGGAACCGGCCGCGCTCGGCGATCGCCCGTTGCATCACCACATGGCCGTCCAGGATGCCGCGGACCGCATCCGCGATCGGCTCGTTGTGATCGTCGCCGTCCACCAGCACCGTGAAGATGCCGGTGATGGCGCCGGCGCCGACGCCTGGACCGGCGCGCTCCAGCAATTTCGGCAATTCGGTGAACACGGTCGGCGTATAGCCCTTGGCGGTCGGCGGCTCGCCCGCCGACAGCCCGATCTCGCGCTGGGCCATCGCAAAGCGGGTCACCGAATCCATCAGGCACAGCACGTTCTTGCCTTCATCGCGGAAGTATTCGGCGATCGCCAGCGTCAGGTAGGCCGCCTGCCGCCGCATCAGGGCCGGCTCGTCCGAGGTCGCCACCACCACCACCGACCGCGCCAGCCCCTTCTCCCCGAGGTCGTCCTGCAGAAATTCCTGCACCTCGCGTCCGCGTTCGCCGACCAGGCCGATCACCGTGATGTCGGCGTCGACATTGCGCGCCAGCATCGACAACAGCACCGACTTGCCGACGCCGGAACCGGCGAAGATGCCGAGCCGCTGGCCGCGGCAGCAGGTCAGAAAGGTGTTGAGCGCCCGGATGCCGAGATCAAGCGGCGCGCCGACCCGCTTGCGCGAATGCGCCGGCGGCGGCGAGTTCCGATAGGGCATCGGCGACGGACCATGGGCCAGGGGCCCCTTGCCGTCGATCGGCTCGCCCATCGCGTTGAGGACGCGGCCGAGCCACGACGGCGAGGGCCGCACCTGGCTTGCGGCGTTGGCAATGACGGCCCGGCAGCCGCGCCTGACCCCTTCGAGGCCGGCGAACGGCATCACCACGGCATTGTTGCCGGAAAAGCCGATCACCTCGGCGGGGATCACGCGGTTGCCGCCGGTCTCGATCACGATGCGGGCGCCGACCGACATCGCGTGAATCGGGCCCGCGATCTCCACCATCAGGCCGCGCACGCCGACCACGCGGCCATAAATGTTGACGCCGTCGATGTCGCTGATCTGCTCGGCGAGTGCCTTCATTGCGAAAACCTTAAGTTTCCGCGCTTTGCGGCCCGGTCCTTAACTTGGTGTTTACCCGCATCGTTAATCATTACGTCACTGTCTTTGGTGACTGAGGACGCTCGACCGTCAGAATGAAGGGCGAGTCGCAAGAGTCGGTTAGACCCGCCTCTTAATGTGGAACTTGAACGGAAACGGCTACAAAAAACTGCTTCGACGCAATATCTTAGGGCAATTCGACAAAAATTGCACGGTTAGAGCTTGCGGACCCGAATCAGATTTTGTTAACCATATGTCGTCAGGATCCGAATCAGTTGTTCAAAGGCGTTTTGAGTGCCGCAAGTGCGGCCGACCTGACGCCCGGAGCGGCGACTATAGGGGACTGGCATGCGCGTATTGCTGATAGAAGATGACAGCGCCGTCGCGCAGTCGATCGAGTTGATGCTTAAGTCCGAGAGTTTCAACGTCTATACGACGGACCTCGGGGAAGAAGGCGTCGACCTCGGGAAACTTTACGATTACGACATTATCCTGCTCGACCTCAATTTGCCCGACATGTCCGGCTATGATGTGCTCAAGCAGCTCCGGGTGTCGAAGATCAAGACACCCATTCTGATCCTCTCCGGCCTCGCCGGCATCGAGGACAAGGTCAAGGGCCTCGGCGTCGGCGCCGACGACTACATGACCAAGCCCTTTCACAAGGACGAACTGGTCGCGCGCATCCATGCGATCGTGCGCCGCTCCAAGGGCCACGCCCAGTCGGTGATCCAGACCGGCGACCTGGTGGTCAATCTCGACACCAAGACGGTCGAAGTCGGAGGCCAGCGCGTGCATCTGACCGGCAAGGAATACCAGATGCTGGAGCTGCTCAGCCTGCGCAAGGGCACCACCCTGACCAAGGAAATGTTCCTCAACCATCTCTATGGCGGCATGGACGAGCCCGAACTGAAGATCATCGACGTCTTCATCTGCAAGCTGCGCAAGAAGCTCGCCAACGCCTCCGAAGGCCGCAACTTCATCGAGACCGTCTGGGGCCGCGGCTATGTGCTGCGCGAACCGCACGAAGTCGAAGAACGGATCCCCGCCTGACCCTGAGCTTCATGGCGAGCTTGTGCAGCTCGCGCCTCCCAGACTGGACCCCGCCGCAAATGGCGGGGTTTTTGTTTGGGGAGCGAACGGCCGAACCGCGCGACCGAATAACCGCGCGAGCGTGTCGCCGGATCCCGCCGCACGAAGCCGTGAAATGTCCGGCTTTTGCTTGCCCGGCCGCGGCGCGCATGCCTGAATGTCCAAGCTGATTTCTTGAAGCGCTTGGGGGCCGCGACATGAAACGTTCTCGCCGTGTGGTTTTGACCATGATGGGCACGGCGGCCGCCGGCGCCGTATCGATGGGATTCATGCGGCGCAGCGGCTGCGGCCCCGGACTGGTTTCAGAGCTCGCGCGCGGCCCGGACGGCCGGTTGATCGAGAGTTGCCGCGTCAGCTATGGCGGATTCGGCGGCGCCCCGCGCCGCTTCCACGGCCACGCCCATGGCGGCGGCTAGCTAGCGGCCGCCCGAATGCAGCGCCTCGCCTGTTCCGAACGCGACGACTGGCGCAGCACCGCCGAGCGGGCCGGGTTCGATTTTCATACCATCGATGGCCAGCGCTACTGGGACGAACGCGCCTGCTACGCTTTCACGCTGCAGGAGATCGAAGGCCGGATCGAGGCGCCATCGGGGGAAATCGACGCGCTGTGCCTCGAACTGGTCGCCCGCGCGGTCGACGACGAACGCTGTCTGCGCCGATTGAAGCTGCCCGAAGCGTTCTGGCCGCTGATCCGCGACAGCTGGCGCCGCGATGAAGCCAGCCTCTACGGCCGGCTCGACCTCAGCTTTGACGGCCGCGGTCCGGCGAAATTGCTGGAATACAACGCGGATACGCCGACCTCGCTGTTCGAGGCGGCGGTATTTCAGTGGACATGGCTCGAGCAGGCGATCGAGCGGCGCATCATCCCCGGAGATGCCGACCAGTTCAACGCGATCCATGAAAGCCTGATCGGCGCCTGGAAAAAACTCGGCCGGCAAACCCACCTTCATCTCGCGGGAACAACCGAAAACGCCGAAGATGCCGTGACGCTGGCCTATCTGGAGGACACCGCCAGGCAGGCCGGACTTTCGACCACCCTGATCGACATCGAACATGTCGGCTGGCGCGATGACGGCAACTTCGTCGATCCCGACGATCGGCCGATCGGGTTGGCGTTCAAGCTCTATCCCTGGGAATGGATGTTTCACGATGCGTTCGGCGACCGGCTTGCCACGGCGCCGACACGCTGGATCGAGCCGCCATGGAAGGCGATTCTGTCCAACAAGGGCATTCTGCCGCTGCTCTGGGAGATGTTTCCGGGACATCCCAACCTTTTGCCGGCCTATTTCGAGGACGATCCCGACGTGGCAAGGCTCGGTGCCTGCTTCGTACGCAAGCCGCTGTTTTCCCGCGAAGGCGCCAATGTCACGCTGGTCAGCGAAGGCGTTGCGCTGGTCGAACAGCCGGGACCGTATGGCGCGGAGGGCTTCATTCGCCAGGCGCTGGCGCCGCTGCCGGAGTTTGCCGGCCAATATCCGGTGCTGGGAAGCTGGCTGGTCGATCACGTCCCTTGCGGGCTATCGATCCGCGAAGACGCAAATCCGATCACCGGCAATGGCTCGCGATTTCTGCCGCACGCGATCCTTTGAGCGGATCTTCAGCGCGCCGCCGAACCCGCCACCTTCAACGCCGGCGGCATCAGCGTCGCCACGCCGCTGCGACCGGTGCGGGCGGCGTTCGGCCGGTAGAGCCCGCGCCGATCCGGATAGGGCTTGAAGGCGTCCGATATCCCGACCACGGATTCGGCGGCACCCAGCGCCAACACGCCGTCGGGTTCGAGCATCCTGGCCAGCCGTTCGAAGATTCCGATCTTGGCATCCTGGTCGAAATAGATCAGGACGTTGCGGCAGAAGATCACGTCGAAGGTTCCGAGGTGAGAAAAATCCTGCAGCAGATTGAGTTGCCGGTGCTGGATCATGGCGCGGATATCGGCGTTGAGCTGCCATAGCTCGCCAACCTGCGAGAAATATTTGACCAGCATCTGAATCGGCAGCCCGCGCTGAACCTCGAACTGGCTGAAGACGCCGGCTCTGGATTTTTCCAGCACGGCCTGCGACAGATCGGTGGCAAGAATTTCCACCCGCCAGCCCGCCAGCGCCGGTCCGATTTCCTTCAGGCACATCGCGATCGAATAGGGCTCCTGGCCGGTGGAGGAAGCCGCACACCAGATCCGCAGCGAACGTCGGCTCGCACGCGCCTTCAACAATTCCGGGATCACCGCCTCGCGCAGATGATCGAACGGAACCTTGTCGCGGAAGAAGAACGTCTCGTTGGTGGTCATCGCCTCGACCACCTCCGCCGTCAGCGGGTCGGATCCACCCTTTATTTTCTGGACCAGTTCGGTGATGCCGGGCAGGCCGGCGCGCCGCGCCAGCGGGATCAATCGGCTCTCAACCAGATATTGCTTGTCGGAAGACAGGTCTAGACCGGAACGCTCTTTCAGAAACTTACGCAGGAACTCGTAGTCCATAGGTGTCACGAACGATCTCCCGAAAACAACCGAACCAGTTTCGAAGCGATCTGGCCGAGCGGCAGAATCGCGGCGCAGATGCCGGCATTGGCCGCGGCACCGGGCATTCCCCACACCACGCTGGAAGCTTCATCCTGGGCAATCACGCTGCCGCCGGCCGCGACGATCTCCTTGCCGCCGCGCATGCCGTCCGAGCCCATGCCGGTGAGCACCACGGCCAGCACGCCGCCCTGCCAGACATCGATGGCCGAAGTGAACAGCGGATCGACCGCGGGCTTGCAGAAATTGACCGGCGGTCCGTCGTCGAGCGCGATCACCGCATCCGCGCCGTGGCGCGTGACCCGCATGTGGCGCCCGCCCGGCGCGAGATAGATCCGGCCGGCCTTGACGATCTCGCCGTCGACGGCTTCGTGGGCCGGCCGATGGCTCGAGCGCGCCAGATGCTCGGCGAGAATCGTGGTGAAAGTGGGCGGCATGTGCTGGGTGATGAGCACGGGAAAGCGGTCGATCACGGCACCGATCTCGCCGACCAGCGTCATGAGCGCCTGCGGGCCGCCGGTCGATGAGCCGATCAGCAGCACCCGCGGCGCCTGGGCGCCGAACGCGCGGCGCACCGGCTGCGAATGCGCGACCGGGGCCGGCGCCGCCCGCGGCAACGGCTCGCGCGGCCGATCGAGGCCGGGGACCAGCGGCGCGGCGGCGGAAGCCGGCGCGGCGCGGCGCACCTTGGCGCCGAGCGAGCGAATCTTCTGAATGAGATCGTGGCGGAAAGTCTCGGCGGCGGACGCTTCGCGGGTGCTCTCGGGCTTCGGAATATAGTCCGAGGCGCCGAGCGAGAGCGCCTTGAAGCTGACCTCGGCATTGCGGCGGGTCAGGGTCGACGCCATGATGATGATGAGGTTGCGCTTCTTCGCCAGCAACAGCGGCAGCGCGGAAATGCCGTCGAGTTCCGGCATTTCGATGTCGAGCACGGCAATATCCGGATTGACGCGCTCGATCTGGTTGACCGCGTCGAGGCCGGTGCGCAGCGAGGCTGCCACAACCATGTCCGGCTCCGAAGCGATCCAGCGGGATATCAATCCCCGGATCACGACGGAATCGTCGACCACCATGACCCGCAGCGGTTCCTGGCGCGTCGAAATCGGACTCGAGGAGCTTGCCAACGCGACACTCATTATTCACCCAGATCCGGCTCTAGCGCCGCTATTTCAAAGACAACGCCGAAGGCCGTTCAGCCGCCGGATCAAGGACGCCAGATCAGATCAGCCCGACTTCCTGGAACTTCGCCGTGACGATGTCCTTGTCGAACGGTTTCATGATGTATTCGTTGGCGCCGGCGTGCAGCGCGCGCGCGATGTGCGCGACGTCGTTTTCGGTGGTGCAGAACACCACCTTGGGCTGGTCGCCACCCGGCATGCGGCGCAGATTGCCGAGAAATTCATAGCCGTCCATCACCGGCATGTTCCAGTCGAGCAGGATCGCCTCGGGCAAGCCGCGCTTGCAGGCCTCCAGCGCCTTCTCGCCGTCCTCGGCTTCGATGATCTGGAAATCCAGCCCTTCGAGGATGCGGCGAGCGACCTTTCGGATGACACTCGAATCATCGACCACCAGACATGTTTTCATTTTAGCCTCTGCTTCCTTGGGATCCCGAATGGAAATTGGCAACTACGTCCAGGCCCTGTGAATGTCTTTGGTGCTACGCCGCCAGCATGGCCGGCGCGAGTTCGAGGACGCGATCGACGTCGAGCACGACCATGAGCTGGCCGTCGAGGCGATGCACGCCGCCGGCGAGCTTGGCCATGCGCGGATCGAGGTTGACGGGGTTTTCCTCGCGGCCGTCGTCGGCAAGCTTGAGCACCTCGCCGATCTGGTCGATCAACAGGCCGTAGGATTCCCCGCGCAGGTCGACGCCGACCGCCATCGGCGGCTTGCCGTCGTCGTTTTTCGGCAGGCCGAGGCGGGCGCGCATGTCGACCACGGTGACGATGCGGCCGCGCAGATTGAGCACGCCGGCGATCTCGCCCGACGACAGCGGCACCCGGGTCAGCCGTTCCGGCATGAACACGTCCTGCACCCGGGAGATCGGCAGCCCGAACAGCTGGCCGCCGATCATCGCGGTGACGAATTCGGAAACGGCGCCTTCGGTGGTATCGGTCTTGCTGGTCATGCTGGCTTCCTTGATATCAGGCCGGACTTGTTTCTTGCCGTCAGGCTGGACTTGCTTCACGCCGCGCGGCTGAGTTCGGCGGTCTGCTCCTTCAGCGCCGCGATCAGCCCGGGACGGTCGAACTTGGCGACATAGTCGTGGAAGCCGGCCAGCCGGCCGCGCTCGATCGCCGCCGGAGAGACCATCGAGGACAGCGCGATGATCGGCATGGAGCTCAGATGCGCATCGGCCCGGATGGTCTCGGCGAATTCGAAACCGTTCATGTCGGGCATTTCGATGTCGGTCAGCACCACGTCGAACTGCTGGCCCGAGCGCAGCGCCACCAGGCCCTCCTGCGCATTGGGCGCAACCCGCACCCGGTAGCCCGCCGCCTTGAGCACCGGCGCCAGCATGTTGCGGAAGAACGCGCTGTCGTCGACCAGCAGCACCGATTGCGAGGTCGCCGCGGGACGCATCTCCTTGCGGCTGAACCAGTCGGCGAACGCCATCGGCAGGAAGTGGCCGACGTCGATCACCTCGGTGGCCTGCCCCTTGATCACCGCGGAGCCGAGAATGCCCACCTCGCCGCCGGCGACCTCGATATTGAGCCGCTCCTCGACGATGTCGATGATCTCGTCGACCACCAGCCCCATCGAGCGGCCGTCGTCGGCGAACACCAGGATCGGCTGGGCGCCCGAGCTGCGGACGTCGACGCCGGTCATCAGCACCAGCGGCATCAGCTGGTCGCGGTACTGCACCATGTAGCGGCCGTTCGACAGTTCGATCTTGTCGGCGGCGATTTCTTCCAGCCGGGTCACCAGCCCGAGCGGCACCGCCTTGGGCTGCGTGGAGCCGGCGCGGAACACCAATAGCGAGGTCAGTTGCTCGGCGGCATTGGCGCGCATCGCCGCGTTCTCGTCGGCGATCTGGTGGGTCGCCGCGACCGAGGTGCCGAGCGCCTTGGCGATGCCGTTGGGGTCGATGATCATGATCACCGCGCCGTCGCCCAGGATGGTATTGCCGGAGAACATGTCGATGTGGCGCAGCTTGGTCGACATCGGCTTGACCACGATTTCCTCGGTGTGGAACACGCCGTCGACCACGATGCCGAAGGTCTGGCTGCCGACCTGGGTCACCACGATGAAGCCGTTTTCCGGATCCGAGGAGGAGCCGTCGTCGATCTTGAGCAGCTTCTTGAGGTGCATCAGCGGCAACAGCTTGTTGCGCAGCCGCAGCACCGCGGTGTCCTTGATGCGCTCGATGCGGTGCTCGGAATTGGCCCGCGCCCGCACCAGTTCGACCACCGCCAGTTGCGGGATCGCGAAGCGGTCGCCGGCGGCTTCCACGATCAGCGCCGAGACGATCGCCAGCGTCAGCGGGATCTTGATGGTGACGCTGGAGCCTTCGCCGGCCACCGACTTGACGTCGATGGTGCCGCCGATCTGGTCGATATTGGTGCGCACCACGTCCATGCCGACGCCGCGGCCGGACACGCTGGTGACGGCGGCGGCGGTGGAGAAGCCCGGCGCGAAGATGAACTTGTGGATCTGGGCTTCCGTCATCTTCTCCAGTTCGGCCTCGCTGACCAGGCCGCTGCTGACCGCCTTGGCCTTGATCCGCTCGGTGTTCAGCCCGCGGCCATTGTCGGCGATGCAGATGATGATGTGGCCGCCTTCATGATAGGCCGACAGCCGGATGGTGCCCTGCTCCGGCTTGCCGGCGGCGGCGCGCTCGGCCGGGGTCTCCAGCCCGTGGTCGGCCGAGTTGCGCACCATGTGGGTCAACGGATCCTTGATCAGGTCGAGCACCTGGCGGTCGAGCTCGGTGTCGGCGCCGTGCATCTCCAGTTCGATCTGCTTGTGCAGTTCGCCGGCCAGGTCGCGCACGATCCGCGGCAGCTTCTGCCAGGCATTGCCGATCGGCTGCATCCGCGTCTTCATGACGCCTTCCTGCAGTTCGGCGGTGACGTTGGACAGCCGCTGCAGCGGCACCTTGAACTCGGTATCCTCGTTGCGCCGCGAGATCTCCAGAAGCTGATTGCGGGTCAGAACCAGTTCCGACACCATCGTCATCAGATGTTCCAGCGTGTCGACATTGACGCGGATCGACTGGTTGGCGACCTTGTCGGCCTCCGGCACGTCGGCCTCGACGGCCGGTTTGCTTTTGACCGCCTTTGCGGCGGGAGCGACAGGCGCGGGCGCGGCAGGCTGTGCGGCCGAGACCTTCGCTTCCGGCGCGGGCGCCGCGGGCTGCGGCCCGGTCGCGGCGCGGAATCCGCGCGCCAGGGCGTCAAGCGAGGCGGACGCCGGAGATTTCGGCATGGCTTCGCTCTCGGTGTCACGGAACGCGCGTTCCAGTTCATCCAGCGACACTTCGCCGGGGCGCAATTGCCGCTCCAGCATCTGCGGCACCAAGGTGCCGACCTCTGCCGCCGGCACGGCGGCGACCGGTTTCGGTGCGATCTCGCTTGCGGTCTCGCGGAATGCCCGCTCCAGATCGTCGAGCGACACTTCGCCGGGACGCAACGGACGCTCCAGAACCTGGGGTACCAGCGAGCCTTGCTCACTGGCGGGCTGCACGACAGGCGCTGGCGCGACCGGCGCGGCCATCGCCTGCATCCCGAGCTCGACCATATGGTGAAGCTTGACGATCAGATCCTGATCGGTGCCCTGCGGCTCCGACTCGGTTGCCTCCAGCCCGGAGAGAATTTCCTTGATGCGGTCGATGCTGCTCAGGATGAGGCTGACAGCTTCGGCCGTGACCGGCATGCCGTCACGGAATTTGCCCATCAGCGTCTCGCCGGCATGGGCCAGCGCTTCGAGCCGCGGCAGTCCGAGAAAGCCGCAGGTGCCCTTGATGGTGTGGACCAGGCGAAAGATGTTATCCAGAATCTTGGCGTTGTTCGGGTCCTGCTCGAACCGCACCAGCTGATTATCCACGGTATCCAGGCTTTCGCTGGTTTCCGTCAAAAACTCCCGCAACAAATCATCCATGAAACAGGCCTTCGAACGCACCGGCGCGCGATGTCGTCGCGCCTTTCAGAGCGTGGCCAGCTTCTATGTAAAGCGTTTATTATTGGTTGAGTAATTGAAAAAGAACGCAGCCAACAAATAGATAAGACCGCCCGATGCAGTTCGGGTCAGCCTCTAAACCATTGGTTAACCATGTTGCGCGGCTTCGCTTCGGGAAGCGGTCACGACCACCGCATCGCCCTCGGGCGCCAGCACCGCCTTCAGGCCGCAGGCCTCGGCCAAAAGCCGCGTGTAATAAGGCTGCACCGCATGGGCATCGACGCCCGAAGTGTGGTCGGCACTGAGGAGATCGGCGATATTCTGCGGCATGCGGGCGTTCAGCCCGCTGGCGGCGACGCGAAAGCCGATGCCGTCGCCCTCGCCGATCGAATCGACGGTCAGCACTCCGCCGCGCGGAATCGTCTGTTGCGCAATCACCATCATGTTGAGCAGCAACTTGACCTTGTTTTTTGGCAGCAGCACGCGCGGCAAATTCCACGCGATCGTGGTCTTGCCATCCTCCAGGTGGCCGCGCGCCATCGCCTGCGCGTCGCCGAGGTCGATCTGCGCGCCCGACGACCCCGCCGCCCCGAAAGCGAGGCGGCAGAACTGCAATCGCGCTGACGCGGTCTTGGCGCTCTTGCGGATCAGATCGAGCGCAAACTCGCGGTCTTCCGGCTTCGGATTGTCGTCGAGCACCTCGAGCCCGTTGACGATGGCGCCCACCGGACTGATCAGATCGTGGCAGACCCGTGAGCACAGCAGCGCCGCCAGTTCGAGCGCATCGGGGGCGGGGCCGGGAGACGAGGTGCCAGACATAGGATGTTCCTGAAAACCCGTGACAGGCGCGGACACGGCGAATCACGCACGTTTGCACGCTTGATACACTGCAGACCCGCGCTCTGCCAACACAGGCCGGCTGATTGGCCCGTTGTCGGCGGCTGGTGGTACCTTCCAGCGTGGAACCTTATAGATAAACGGCAGACAGCAGATTGAGGCCGGTCAATGAATGAGACACTTTGGTCAACACCCCTGATCAGCGGCGATGCCGCGGCCGCGCTCATGAAGCCGCTGACGGACCTCGTGATCCGGGCCGGAGCCGCGATTCTGGCCGTCAACCGCCCGGCCATGAAGATCGAAGGTAAAATGGACGGATCGCCGGTCACCGAAGCGGATCTGGCCGCCGACCGCATCCTCGGCGAGGGACTCGCCAGGCTGGTTCCGGGCGTGCCGGCGCTCTCCGAGGAGAGGGTTCAATCGGCCAAGCCGCCCTACGGCGGCAGCTTCTTTCTGATCGATCCGCTGGACGGCACCAAGGAGTTCGTTGCCGGCCGCAATGAATTCACGGTCAATCTCGCGCTGGTGAATGACGGAACGCCGTTATTGGGGATTATCGGTGCGCCGGCACTCGGATTGATCTGGCGCGGGCTGGTGGGACGTGGCGCCGAGCGGCTGGCGACGACCGATTCGGCTGTCGTCGCCGCCGAGCCGATCCACACGCGCCGCCTACCGCCGCGCGGCGACCCCTGGGTTGTGGCGGTCAGCCGCTCGCATGGCGATGCCAGGAGCGAAGCCTTTATTGCAGACCGGCCCGGCGCGATCCGCCAGACGCTGGGCTCGGCGGTCAAATTCGGCCGGGTCGCAGAGGGCGGCGCCGATATCTATCCGCGCCTCGCTCCGACCTGCGAATGGGACATCGCGGCCGGCCACGCCATCGTCACCGCGGCCGGCGGCAGGATCACGGACGCGCAAGGCGCTGACGTGCGCTTTGGCGGAAGGCTGGATGGCTTCATCGTGCCGGAATTCATCGCCTGGGGAGATCCGGAGGCGGCGCGCGGCTGGCAACCTGGCGGCTAGCGCGCCAGCGTCTGCTCCAGGTCCGGCCAGCGCAGGTTCGCCTGCCGCAGCACATGCGCCGGATCGACGGCAAAGGCGTTGCGGGTCTCCTCACGGCCGAACAGATAGAGCCGCTGGCCCGCGATCAGCCAGAACCGCGGGTTGCCGGCAACCGTGACGCCGCGCGCCACGTCGATCGGGTCGTAGCCGCCGAACTGGGGGCCGTAAATATCGGGATGGGCGACAAAGGAGGCGCGATTGCCCTCGTTGCGGAAGCGCCAGACCGCCCCCGCCTCGGAGGCCTCGAATTGCGGAAGGCCGATCTCGGGGGCGCCGTCGGTGAAATAGGCGACCGGGTCGAAACCCTCGATGGCAAGACCGCTGAAGCGGTTCACGATCACCCGCTCGGTGGTCGCCGCCTGTGCCGCGACCGGAACGCCAGCCAGAGCCCCCACGCCGAGACTGACGATGCCAAGACCTTCCCAGATTATCGTCATGCCAAGACCTGTTATGCCAAGACCTGTCGATGGCAGGCTTGCCCCGATCAGGGCCGCCAATGGCGCGATAAAGGCTATTCCGGGGCGCCAGCCGTTTATTTCCTGCCGTTGTACCGTCATAGTTGGTGCCGATAACATTCGAGTCGGGGGACGCTGGACGCAACCTAAAGCCGTGCTTGTTGGCATCCGGTTAAGGCCGCGGCCATGATTTCGATACCCAGGGGTATTTTCATGATTTTCGCCTCACGCCTTGCAGCGGTGACGCTGGCCGCGATGATGTGCTGGACCGTGCCCGCCTTCGCGCAGCAACAGGCCGAGCCGGAGCCGCCGCCTCGCGCGCCCGCCGCCAGCACCTATGGTCCGGACGAATTGACCAGCGCCGGACACCGGTTTTTCGGCAACGTGTCGCGCGGCCTTGCCTCGGTGATCGAGCGCGCGGTCAGCCAGTGGGGGCTGCCCAACGGCTACATTCTCGGCGAGGAGGGCTCCGGCGCCTTCGTCGCCGGACTGCGCTACGGCGAAGGCACGCTCTACACCAAGAATGCCGGCGATCTGCGCGTCTACTGGCAGGGTCCTTCGGTCGGCTTCGACTGGGGCGGCGACGGCGCGCGCACCATGACGCTGGTCTACAACCTGCCCGCCACCAGCGCGATCTACCAGCGCTTTGCCGGCATCGACGGCTCTGCCTATATTATCGGCGGTTTCGGGATGACCGCGCTGACGGCGAACAACATCGTGCTGGTGCCGATCCGTTCCGGTCTCGGGCTGCGGCTCGGCGCCAATATCGGCTATCTCAAATATACCCCGCGCGCGACCTGGAACCCGTTCTGATCCGGCTTTCCCCGCCGGGAACGGTTTTCCGGTTACCGATTCACGTTAACGCGGCATTGGGCTGGCCTTTCCCCCGCCACCCATGGCATTGTCATCCATAGTGTTTTTCCAGTGGGGAGTTACCATTCATGGTCGAACCGATCATGTATCTGGCGATCGGTTTTCTGGTCTCGATGCTGTTCGGGCTGATGATCGTGCCGCTGGTGCATAACCGCGCGGTGCGGCTGACGACGAGCCGCCTGGAGGCGGCGACGCCGCTGTCGATGGCCGAAATCCAGGCCGACAAGGACCAGCTGCGCGCGGAATTCGCGATGTCGGCGCGGCGGCTGGAGATGAGCGTCGATCAGCTCAAGAACAAGACCACCAGCCAGCTCGCCGAACTCGGCAAGAAATCCGATGCGATCAATCGCATGAAGCTCGAGCTTGGCGAAAAGAACGCCACGATCTTCTCGCTCGAGGCGCGCGAGAAGGCGGTCAAGGAGCAGTTGCGGGCCACCGAAGAGGAATTTTCCAGCAAGACCGAAGCGCTGCGCGCCGCCGACCAGGCGCTGAAGGACAAGCAGAGCGAGCTTGCCAGGCTCAACACCGAATTGTCGGACCGTTCGATGATGGCGGAAAGCCGCCAGGTCGAGCTGGTCGCGGTGCGCGCCCAGATCGATCAGCTCAAGAACCGGGTCGGCGACGCCGAAAAGGAATTCGCCGCCACCCAGGCCCGGCTCGAACAGGAGCGCGGCGAGTCCGAGAAGGCCACAAGCGAGCTCAACGCGGCGCGCAGCCGCGTGGAAAATCTCAGCCAGCGGGTCACCGATCTCGATCGCCAACTGATCGTCCAGGTCAAGGAAGCCGAAATGCTCGGCAACCGCGTCACCGATCTGGAAGCGCGGCTTGCCACCCAGGGCAAGATGCTGGCCGAGCGCGACTTCGAGAACAATCAATTGCGCCAGTCGCATCAGGCCGCCGAGCGCGTCGCGCAGGAATTGCGCAACGAGATCGCCGCCCTGAGCAGCGGCGGCAAGTCGCCGGTGATCGAAAAACTGCGCGCCGAAAAGGCGGCGGTCGAGGAGCAGCTGCGGACCGCGCGCGACGAGCGCGCCAAGCTGCAGCGCGACATCAACGCGATCCAGCAGCAGGCCGAAAGCTCATGGGCGACCGAGCGCATGGAAAATGCGCTGTTGCGCGAACGCATCAACGATATCGCCGCCGAGGTCGCCAAACTGGCGATGCAGCTCGAGGGGCCGAATTCGGCGATCGAGGCCATGCTGGCCGCCGAACCGGTCGCGCCGGCCAAGGTCGCGCGCGCCGTCAACGGCGCGGCCGCCAATGGCGCCGCCCCCGAGGGCGGCGGGACGCTGGCCGACCGCATCCGGGCGCTGCAGTCCCATGCCTCCCGCGCCCGCCAGCCGGGCTGAAGCTTTTCGGCACGGGTTTGACACGACAGCTTGACACCGGTGCCCCGCACTTCGTAAATCGCGGGCTCTGACGAAGTGCATGGTTCGATCGGAGCCTGTTTTCAGGCCTTTGATCCTGCACGACAATCCCGGGCGCATAGCTCAGCGGGAGAGCGTTCCCTTCACACGGGAGAGGTCCAAGGTTCGATCCCTTGTGCGCCCACCATTTTCAAAGGGTTTCTGAGCACTTCCTAGTTTTTCCCACAGTAGCGGCTCACACAAGGACCCTTTTGCGTGGACCTTGTGTGCGTTCACAATGCCGCGATTTTGCGGCTCGCTGGACACTTTCCGGTCTGGACCTGACCATGACCAGATGTCCCGTCGAACAAAATCACGAAGTGAGCACCTCCTTCTGCGAGAGATCGCGCAGCGGCTTGTGCGCGCCGCCACTGTAGGGCAGCGGTCATCTCGACTGTTGATCGGCGTAAAACTCGGAAGGCGGTGGTGTCAACGACAAGCCGTCTCACGGCGGCGGCCATGACTAAGGCGAAACAACCTCGAAACCGCGACCGCATCTTACCCGACGAGCGCAGCAAGCTCGATTCTGCGATGGTGAAGCGGCTGAAGTCTTGGGGCGAAATGCCAATCCGGAAAACCGATCGCGCGCTGGTGGATGTCGAATTCGAATTGGGCCGCGTAATCAAAAATGCGAGCAAGCGCGAAAACTGGGTTTTCTCATCCGTTGCAGCCGAGCGGGCCGCAGAGGTTGCCATAGCATTCGACCTCTTTTCTGAATCGGCCGATCTAACTGACTTGCGTCATTTCGTCCTACGTCCACGCGGACAAAAACCTAAAGCGGACCAACTTCAGGACGCGATACAACAGCTATCCGACGATTACGATCAATATGTCGGCCCGCTCGTCAGCGAAGGTCTCGTCAAACCGCTGCTCTGCACCATTCACATCAGGTATGACGCGGCTTTGGGAGTTTTTGACCCCCATGCCCATTGTGTCTGGCGGGTTGCCACGGATGACCTCGACGCCGTCTTCAAGGGCATACAAACGAAATTCTCCACCATCTGGATGGATAGAAAGCGAATTCGGAACGCGGCTGCGCTCGTCAACTATATCCTGACGTGGATCATCGACCATCGAGCGCTACAAGATTGGCCGAAGAAGGCGGTTCTCGCTCTTTGGCGCCTGCCACGCCCACGCTTCCGCAGGCAGGCGGGCCTATTTGCCGAATTCAAGGGGACGCTGAAGGGTCACCGGCTTGTCCGGCGGGATGGCGCTGTGAACGCAGTTCCCGTCCAGAAACGGCCGCCGGCGCGCGACAAGGCCGGCGCGGCACCGCTAAAGACCGGATCAGTGGTTGGGTATGTCCGGGCGAAAGTTCTGGGCAAGCCGCGCTGGTGCGCCATCGCCGTGGTCAACGGAAAAGACCCGCTCAGCCGCCAACACATCGACGATATACTCGCTCAATCGACTTTGGCTACGCGCAAAGCCTCGCGCGGCTATCCAACTACGACGACCGAGTTAACTCCTTTTCCGGCCGATCCACCTCCCTCTGAGTCGCCTCAGCCCAGCGACGCGGCGGCCAGTCCCAATCCGGATCCCGTGATCATCTTGCCCGGACTTTCCCAGCCGCCGGTTCCGATTGCGCCGCCGGCCGCTGTCGTCGCGAAGTCCGGCCGATGGCAGGAGGCTAAGGCTTTCTTGCGTGTCAGCATTCGGCGGTTGCTGAAGACCCTCGCGAGATTTGTACCAAGATCGCGTCCAGGATCGGGCAAGCCGCAAAGTCCCCAAACCAAAAAGGCAATTGGCAAGACCTAAACAGAGTTGGCCCATACGCAGAAGCCAATAGCGTATCCGTGATCGTTAGGAATCCGGCGAGCCCATATTTTTTGTTAGTCACTTGCTGACCTGTCGCTGACAATCCGGAATGTAGAAATTGTAATCCTACAATTTCGTAATCCTACAAACCGGAGGTTCGAAATGGCAGCCACAATTGATGGCGTTCATGATGCCGCCCACAAAATGAACCGGGATGGTTTGAAGCCCACATATGCGGGTATTCGCGCGATCATGGGCAAGGTGAGTTACTCGGTGATCGCGGAAGGACTCCGCACTTGGGTTCCCGAATTGCCGAATGTGGAGAATCCGGAGCCGACGCCAACAGACATCTTGCAGAGCGCACAGTCGTTCGGAACGCGTATCTGGGAAGCAGCTCTGGCGACGGCAACGAAGCGTGCCGATGAAAAGGTCATTCAGGTTCAGTCGCACCTCGACCACACTCTCGACAACCTGCAGTCCGTCATCGCAACTGCGGATCAGGCATCAGCGGATAACGAACAGCTGAAGTCTGAGGCTGAGAGCCTGAAGGCAGCCTTGAGCAAGTGCCGCAATACCCTAACTGCTCGCGACAAGGAACTGATCGCTGCGAAATCGGAGATCGAGACGCTGCGGCGGACGATCGACCAGTTCTCGCAGTCCTTGCTCAATAGCGGCCGGTCCGTCCCGGCCGCCTCTGGAGCGTGAGCTTGTGCCGGCCGAAATTGTATCGGTGCGAAATTCATGAGTTTCGCACCGCTCTCCCGACCCAATGAAATGTGGTGTTTCTCGCGTGCGAAATTCAGGTGCGAAATCGAGGGCAATCGGATGGCGATTTTAGGGTACGCGCGGGTCTCGACGGATGGACAGACCCTGGATGCGCAGGTCACGGAATTGAAAGCGGCGGGCGCGGCTGCAGTATTTCAGGAAAAGGTCAGCGGAGCCGTCACCGAGCGTGCCCAGTTGATGCGTGCGATCAAGGCTCTCGTTCCGGAGGACGTGCTAATCGTCACACGTCTCGATCGGCTCGCACGATCGACGCGGGATCTGCTCAACACGCTGGCGGCGGTCAACGAAGCCGGCGCAGGGTTCAAGTCGCTGCGCGACACGTGGGCGGATACGACCACGGCACATGGACGCTTGATGCTCACCATCTTGGGCGGCTTGGCCGAGTTCGAGCGCGAACTGATCCTGGTCCGGACAAGCGAAGGCCGCCAGCGTGCTATATCGCGCGGCGTTCGCTTGGGCCGGCGACCGAAGCTGACCGACCACCAGCGGCGCGAGGCCCTTGTTAGGCGGGGGGCAGGTGAGCCGATAGTCGAGATCGCCCGGTCGTACGCCGTCGCCCATTCGACAATCTCTCGCTTGAAAGAGCATCCGCTTGAGGCTTAGTTTGAGCGAGGGCCGCACTGCTCGGGTGGCCAGCTTTCCATTAATCCCCCCCTCTCGGCTGACGCCTTTCCAAGCGGTCAGCCTAGATTCGGATCCACCCGAGCGTGGATCCGCTCGCGTCCTGGAACAGTTCCTCCACCTGGACCCGTTGCCATTCCCGCCCCCGCGAGGCCGTGGGCCGGCGCCGATTAAAATCTGCGCCGCGGCCAGTGCAGCGGCAAAATCCTCACATAGAAACCGTTGTCGACATGCCTAAGCGGCACGCACCGTATTGAGGAATTTGCCAACTTCCAGCTTGAGACGGTTGCTGTCGTTGGACAGCGACTGCGCCGCCGAGAGAACCTGCGACGACGCAGAGCCGGTTTCGCTGGCGCCGCGCTGAACCTCGGTGATGTTCGAGGATACTTGCTGGGTGCCCTGCGCCGCCTGCTGCACGTTGCGGGAAATCTCCTGCGTGGCCGCGCCCTGCTCTTCCACCGCCGCGGCGATGGTCGAGGAGATTTCCGACAGCTTTTCGATGGTGCCGCTGATCTCCTTGATCGCGCCGACCGATTCCTGGGTCGCTGCTTGGATGCCCGAGATCTGCTGACCGATCTCGCCGGTGGCTTTCGCGGTCTGCTCCGCGAGCGCCTTCACCTCAGAAGCCACGACTGCGAAGCCGCGGCCGGCCTCGCCGGCGCGTGCCGCCTCAATGGTGGCGTTGAGCGCCAGCAGATTGGTTTGCCCCGCGATTGTATTGATCAGTTCGACCACGTCGCCGATGCGGCTCGCCGCCTTCGACAGCTCGCTGACGCGGTCGTTGGTCTTGCGGGCCTGGTCGACGGCCTCATTGGCCATCCGCGCGGATTCCTGCACTTGGCGGCTGATCTCATTGACCGAACTGGACAGTTCCTCGGTCGCCGAGGCCACCGACTGCACATTGGTCGATGCCTCTTCCGAGGCAGCGGCGACCATGGTGGTCATTTCCTGCGCCCGCTCGGCTGTCGAGGTCAGAGTGCCGGCGGAGGCTTCGAGTTCGGTCGAGGCCGAAGACACTGTCTCGATGATTTCGCCGACGGCGGCTTCGAACTGGTTCGCTAGATTGTTCATGTCGGTCTTGCGTTGCGCGGCGGCGCGCTGCTCGACTTCCGCCCGCTCCCCGCGCAGCCGGTCCGCCTCGATCATATTGTCCTTAAATAGCTGCACGGCGCTGGCCATTTCGCCGATCTCATCCTGCCTGCCGACGCCCGGAATCTCGGTGCGCATATCGCCAGCCGACAGGTTGGTCATCGCGCCGACCATGGAAGACAGCGGCCGCGAAACCGAGCGGCTGATGAAGAACCCGAGCAAACCAGCACAGGCCGCGATGACGGCGATGGCGACTTCCATCTCGAGCCGGGTGGCGTCGCGGGAAGACGCCTCGGCCGCAGTTGCCCTTTCACTCTCCGTTCGCACGATCTTCTCGACGGCGTCGATGGCGGGTTCGATCTCGGCGAACGCCGCCGAGGCACCCTTTTGTTCGTCCGCGACAACGCCGGCGGTAGCGGCCCAGGCCTGAAAGTCGTGCTGGTAAACGGAGAGTTTCTGGGCAAGATCGGCTTTCGCCTCGGAGGGAAGGTCCGAAGCCGACAATTCGGCCGAGAACTCCGCGGCGTGCTTCTTCATCTCGTCGAGGGTTTTAGGTTCGCCACGCGCCATGAAGTCCTTTTCATTGCGGCGCATCGTCAGCATGGTGATCGTCAGCTTCGGCGCGCCGAATGTTTGCAGCGCCGCTTCGATCTCGTGCACCGATTTGCGCAGGCTACCTTCGAGGCCCGCTTCCTCGGTGAGGCCGAGCTTTATCTTGGCCGCGGAGAGCGCCGAGAAATGCTTCTGATAGGTGGCATAGCCGGATTGGATCACGTCGAGCTTCTGCCGGAGATCGCCCGCGACCCCGGGAAGCCGCTGCATTTGGTCGAGCAGATCGGTGACCTTCTTGCTCAGGGCGTCGTGCGCGGCGACGTATTTCTCGTCCTTGCGGAGCAGGAAATCTTTCTCCGCGCGGCGTATCTCCAGTAGCGACACCTGGGCCTGGATTTGCGACTTCTCAATGGTTCTCGCTTCGTCATGCGCGTTACGAAACACGGACTGCGTGGCGTCGCTGAACAGATACATGCCGCCGAGCGCAAGCAGGCCAATAATGCCGACACCGGAGATCGAAAGAATCTTGTGGCTCAATCTAAGCTGCACAGCAAAGCCTCCAGGAAATTTCCCTCAGCTCCCGACAATGACGGGCTCTATTTGAAGAAAATCCATTTGAAGTTTTAGGGACAATACGTTTCGGAAGCGTTAGACCCGAAACCGCCAACATATCCAACGAGCGACGCTCACCCGTATATTTACGTAGGTCGGATCAGCAGGTTACGGACTGCCAGGGAGGGTGCGATCGCCAAACCCCGTAGGCTTACGGAGCCGCAACGACTTCCGACGTCGACACGATGCGCGCGAACTCGCCGTTGAGATTGGAATGCGTCATCGCGGACACCCCGAGTCGCTGAGCGGCCGCGGACGGACCGCTGGCATTCGCGGCATTCGGTCGTCCTCCTCTACCGCAAGGAAGGTCCCGCTTAGTGTCCGTCGACCGGAACCATGAGAGGTCCGCAGTCCGCATCAATGTCCCCCGATAGGACCACACCACGCGCTGGCAGTGTCAGGAACAGAGCTTCACACTGCTTCGTGCTGCAAAAAAACGCCTCATTCGATCACCGGTGCCGAAATTTCTGTGGCCACAGACTCTTGCGCTTTGCACTGATTGGATTCATCTCCGTTCTCCATTGCTGAGAAAGCGAAATAGACCAGCAAGCCATGCGGGCGTGGCCCGCAGCTTCCAGGGGGCATTTCCCCCGTGGACCCCCAAACAAGCGAGGCGATTTTGCAATCCGAGTTCGTCAAGTTCCGGCTACGGCCAGATCAGAAGCTCAGATTGACTCAGGCCGCAGCCGACGGCGACACGTCGGTCTCAGAGATTGTGCGCCGTGCGGCGCTCGCCGTTGCGGCCGGCCGCCCGATCCCGACGCCCCGCCGTACGGATTTTGTGGCGATGCGAGCGGCGGCAAATGAACTCGCGGCCGCGCTGGAGGACACCTCGGCCGATTTAGACGGGACCATGGCGCGCATTCGTGCCGCGGCTACCCAACTCCACAGACTCGCGGCCCAGCAGTTGGGAGCCCGGCGATGATTATCAAAGCAACCCGAGTGAGGACGCGCGGATCGGCTCTGAAGAAATTGATCGCCCATATCGAAAACGCTGACGATAATGAAGAAATTGTGCCGTTGCGAGGCAATGTCGCCGACCTGTGGGACGCGCGCGAGGATGCCCGCACCTTTGGGCGCGAGTACTGCGTACGGCAGTGGATCGTTTCACCATCCCGCGAAGCGACCTTCGAAAAGATGCTTGAAGCGGTCGACCGACTAGCCGTCGAATTCGGCTTCGACCCTACGAAAACCCTGGTCCGGGGCCACAGAAAACCCAAGGCCAGCGCAACACCACTGTTCGACGGGCACATCCATATTCTGGTGCCGGAAGTGGATCCTGTGAGCGGTGCCGTTTTATCGTGTTCGAACGACTGGCTCCGTGGCGAAAAAATCGGAAAAATACTTTCCTTCGACTGGCAAGAACCCTTCGTCGAATCCACCAACCCAAAAGCCATCTTGGCGGCGCTCAAACGCGACGGCCGGGATGATGTTGCCGCCGCCTATCGCAAATCTTTTCCGGACGGCGGACCCCGGCCGATTGCCGCCTTCGACACCGCCACGCAGCAGCGTCTTAAGCGTAAAAGCATCGATCTGCCTGCGCTGCGTTTACTTATCGAAGGCGCGTGGTCCTCGGCGGCCGATCGCGCACAGTTCGAAGCCAACTCCTGTCGTACGGGCTAACCTGCAAGATCGGCGACAAACCGGGCGTCTATCTCGTTAAGACCGTTGATGGCGAGCAAATCGGATCGCTGGCACGCCTCGCGAAAATTAAAAAACCCGACCTTCTCGAAAAAATGGAGCCCACCGATGCCGGACCCACAGAAGAGGCCGACCATGGCCGAAGCGACATATCGCAACACCCAGACGTTGAGGAAGCTGTTGTGCCTGGGGCACGCGGGGGCTTCGCTAGATTTTGGCGCGGTGGCGGGGCTTTTTGTCGTACAGATGGAGGCGCGGGTGCCTGCCGGGGCCCGCTGCGCCCCTGACGAATTTGCTTCGGTCGGATTTGCGCGCCCCTACACCAATCAACCATTTGAAAGAATTGGACAATCTTTGCACGATTGAGTTGCATTGACGGTGCTGCCACGCGCGGCCGCCGGCGGGTGTCAACGAACAGGAGGTAGTCCTAGGGGAACGCAGCGCCAGGTCGCCGGCCACGGCAAATAGCTAACAATCCGTCAAATATAGCGAAAGTTTTACCCAATCGGCTTTACGTGACGTCCACCTGCGTTCCGTACGGTTTGCAGCGGGGGCGGGTTGAACAGCCGGATTTCGGGCAACAAGCAACACATCGGTCCCCGACCCGACGGCATGAAAGCGCGCCGATCGGCAGTTTTCGCCATTGCGCTGGTCCGGTGATCGCATGAACGAGAATTTTCTGTTCGACAACGCCGTCTTTCACGAGCTCCGCACCGAGCTCGGAGCCGCGGACACGGTCGAGGTTCTCATGACGTTCCTGGCGGACACCGCCGACAAGCTGGCCGCGATCGAGGCCAGCAGCGAGGCGCGCCCGACCATCAAGCGGGAAGCTCACTCGATGAAGAGCTCGGCGGCGACCTTCGGCTTCAAGGATCTGTCGCGGCTTGCCTGGGAGCTTGAATCCACCGCCGAGACCCTGCCGGCGGCACAGCTGCAACAATCCATCGCCGGTCTTCGACGGACATTCGAGGCCACTGAACAATTTGCGCAGGCAAACCTGCTGGATAGCGGACCGGGGAGAGCAAGATGAGGACGATGGCGCGGCAAACCGATGACTCGAAGGGCAACCTGCTGGTCGTCGACGACGACCTGGTCCAGCGGACCATCATCGGAAAAATCGGCGCCAGGCTGGGATATGACGCCGTGCTGGCGCCATCGTTCGAGACGGCATGGGAGGTTTTGCGCACCCAGGCCTTCGACATCATGACCCTGGATCTGTCGCTCGGCGAACATGACGGCGTGGAACTGCTGCGGCTGATCGCCGATCTGGGACTGAACAGCATGCCGATCGTGATCGTCAGCGGTTGCGATGAGCGCATCTTGAATACCACCATGCGGGTCGGCCGGGCGCTCGACCTGTCCCTGACCCGGTGCCTGACCAAGCCGCTCAATCTCGACCATGTTCGCGAAGCGCTGCAGTTGCCGGCGCAGGGCCAGACCATCGCAGTTGACGAAACGGCGGCGCCGGACATCGATCGCGACCGGATCCTGGCGGCGCTGGCGCAGGATGAATTCTTCGTCGAGTTCCAGCCCAAGGTCGATCTGGCGACCGGCGCCACCGTCGGCGCCGAAGCCCTGGCGCGCTGGCGGATGCCCGAATTCGGCACACTTTCGCCGGCGAAATTCATTCCGATGGTGGAGCATTTCGGCCTGATGCCGGAGGTGACCAACCGTGTTCTCGCCTCCGCCATCGCCGACAGCCGAAAGCTGATCGATCAGCATCCCGGCTTCACTGTCGCCGTCAACGTCTCCGGCTCGCTGCTGACCGATCTGATGCTGCCGGAGCGGATCGAGGGCATTTTGCGCGAGCACGGCGTCGACGCCAGTTCGCTGATCGTCGAAGTCACCGAAAGCTTCGCGATGTCCGACGTCGACCGGGCGATGGACATCCTGGTGCGGCTCAGGATCAAGGGCGTCGGCGCGGCGATCGACGATTTCGGCACCGGCTTCTCGTCTCTGGCGGCGCTCGCCAAGGTTCCCTTCAGCGAATTGAAGATCGATCAATCCTTCGTCAAGGGCTGTGACGCCGACGAAGACATGATGCGGATCGTGGACGCGTCGATCGGGCTGGCCAGGGCTTTCAGGATGAAGGTGGTCGCGGAAGGCATCGACAATCCCCACACCCTGGCGAAGTTGCGCGATGCCGGATGTGACGTCGGCCAGGGATATCTGTTTGCGCCGCCGCTGCGCATCGCGCGGCTTGCCAGATGGATGAGCGAGCGCGAGTCCCAAAGCGCGGCCGGTGTTTCACCGATGTTCGAACCGGCAAGGCCAGGCCCGGCGCAGGCGGTGCGCTGAGATCGGGCGCGGCTTGGCAGCCGGCCACTTGCAGCATTGTTGTATTTTACAGCAGCAATGGAGACCGATCGATGACCCGATATTCAACCAGTGATCTTTCCCGGAAATCGGGGGATATCATCGCTGAAGCCCTGCGCCGGCCCGTCACCATTACCCAGATTGCCCGCCGCGCCAGCACGCGCGGCGTTAACCGACAGCGTTAGACGAGCCTGCCAACGCGGCATATTCGTTACGGGAAGCTTCAGCCAGAGCCAGGGGAGTGCAAATATCTGTGCTCTGAAGACGATCACCGCGCCTCATTTTAAAAGCCTCCGCGGCCTTAAAACCTTACCCCACCCCCGCCTGCTTCAGCCGTTCGGCCAACCATCCCGACAACGGTCCGTCGATCACGCCGCCGGCATAAACGTCCGACACCGCGCTTTTCCTTCCCAGCACCAGATAGATCCCGATCGCATAGGCGAACCACCGGTGCGGATCGGTCAACGCCCGCAGCTTGTGCCGGTCATGCTCCGGCGGCTGGTGATTGGCTGCCTTCCTGACCTCGATCGCGAGCAGGTTTTGCGGAACGCTGCGGCGATGCACGACGATATCGGGAAAGACCGATTTTCCGAGATGGTCGTCGGTCGAGACGATGCTGCCCCTTGGCAGCAGCAGCGTGCGCTCCCCCAGCCGGTTGTAGTCGCAGTCGACGTCCCAGCCCAGGAATTGCCGTTCGAGGTGCACGGCAAGGCGATGCGTCAGGGTGCGCTCGCCGAGATCGTTGTCGAGCAGATGTGTCTCCCGCGCGTAGAATTCCTGCAGCGCGCTGACGACCTTTTCCAGTTCGGCCTGCATCCCGGATCGCATGTTGCCTCCGTCGGAACCCTACAGCCCGGCTGGAAGGGCATCGAGCCGTTTCAGGCGATTTCTCATAGCATGACGATGTTTCGCTTTTTCGTCGCCGCCGGGCCTGGTCCCGGCCAGCCCGCGTCTTCGTCCTTTCAAGCCGCAAAGACGTCGATGCCCGGGAGGCCCGGGCATGACGAATTCCGATCAGCGTCAGGAGCCGGTGCTCCCGGCGGGCTCTGCCGCCGCTTCACATCTGCACTTCGATCAGCCGCGGCCCCGGTTCGGCGACGCCTTCCGCCAGCGCCTTGTTGAACTCGTCAGCGGTGGCGACCGAGCGGCCCGGCACGCCCATACCCTTGGCGAGGGCGACCCAATCCAGCGCGGGACGGTCGATTTTCAGCATGTCGAGCGCCCGCTGTCCCGGCTCGCCAGCGCCGACGCCGTCGAATTCGCCGCGCAGGATCTGGTAGATGCGGTTGGCGAACACGATGGTCAGGACGTTGAGGCCTTCGCGGGCCTGGGTCCACAGCGACTGCAGGGTGTACATCGCGCTGCCGTCGCCGACCATGCAGATCACCTTGCGATCCGGGCATGCCACCGCGGCCCCGGTCGCCACCGGGGTCGAAAATCCGATCGAGCCGCCCATGTTCTGCAGCCAGTCGTGCGGCTTGGCGGCGGCGGTCGGCGGGAAAAAGCCGCGCCCGGTGGTGATGGATTCGTCGACCATGATGGCGTTTTCCGGGATCGCCATCGCGATCGCCTGCGCGATCGAGGCGTGGGTCAGCGCGCCCGTGGGCCTGGCCAGCTCCATCAGCTTTTGCGGCTTCACGTCGGACGGCTTGGCGCCCACAGCGGTCGCCAGCGCTTCCAGCGCCGCGACCGAGTTTTCGCCCCATGAGGTCATGCGATGGACTTCGCAACCCTCGGGCTTGAGCATGCTCGGCTTGTTCGGATAGGCAAAGAACGCGACCGGGTCGTTGGCCTCGACCAGCACGATATGCTTGAAATTCTTCAGGATCGGCAGCGCCTGTTCGATCACATAGGGAATCCGGTCGATCGAGAACCGGCCCTGCCCGCGCGCCATCCGCGGATGATAGGTCTGGCCCATCACCTTGCAGCCGGTCTTGCCGGCGATCTGTTCGGCCAGCGCCAGCGCCTGTTCGGTCAGTGCGCTGCCGGTCATCAGCACCAGCGTGTGGGCGGGATCGCTTCGCAGGATCCTGGCCGCGCCATCGACGGCCTGCGGGGAATAGCCGATGCGCTGGCTGTCGGCCGGCACCTCTGCGATGCCGTCGGCCTCGTTCCAGGCGGTGTCGGCCGGCAGGATCAGGGTCGCGATCCCAGGCGGATGGCTCTTGGCCGCGGCAATGGCGGCGGCACCATCGGCGGCGACCGATTTGGCGTCCGGCGAGGTCCGCACCCAGGCCGACATCGGCCGCGCCAGGCCCTCGATGTCCGAGGTCAGCGGCGCATTGAGTCCGATGTGGTAGGTGGCGTGCTGGCCGACGATGTTGACGATGCCGGAATGCGCCTTCTTGGCGTTGTGCAGATTGGCCAGGCCGTTGGCGAGGCCCGGCCCGAGATGCAGCAGGGTCGAGGCCGGTGTGCCCTTCATCCGGAAATAGCCGTCCGCTGCCCCCGTCACCACGCCCTCGAACAGGCCGAGCACGCAACGCATGCCCTCGACCCGGTCCAGGGCCGCGACAAAATGCATCTCCGAGGTGCCGGGATTGGCAAAGCAGACGTCGACACCGCCTGCCACCAGGGTCCGCACCAGACTTTCCGCACCGTTCATGATTGCACTCCCGTTCGCGATATTTCCTGCAGCTGCCCGACGATCAATCATTCCCAGCGCGTTTCGTCAAAGGGGGGCGCAGGCATGGCTGCTTCCTGCTGTCATTTGCCGTCATTCCCGGGCGATGCGAGAGCCCATAGAACCCGGGATCCCGGAATTGCGGATTCGCGCCAACGCGCGCCCCGGAATGACATCGTAGCTTCGCTGCCCCCCGCAATGATGCCGCAGGTCCATCCCTCGCGGCGGCGCCATTTCGGTAACCATCGGGCTTTGAAATTGGCCGCGCTCACGGGTTCGGTGCTTGCGAAATCGCGGCAATTGTGGCCTTTTTCTCGCGGACAATTCGACAATCCCAGAGGGCGACAATGACCCGGGCTTTTGCTGTGCTGTTGGCTGCGGTGACCGTTCTGGCCGGGGCCGGCCAGGCCCGGGCCCAGACCTTCGACTCGCGCGACATCATGGGCGGCGGCCCGAATTTCAGGACCGGCGCCAGCCCAATTCCGCGCACCACCGTGAGCTATGCGAGCGGGTATGCGCCGGGCACCATCGTGGTGGATACCGCCGAGCGGCGGCTTTACCTGGTGCTGCCCAATGGCCAGGCGCTTCGCTATGGCATTGGTGTCGGCCGCGACGGCTTTCGCTGGAGCGGCATCCACCGCATTTCCGCCAAGAAGGAATGGCCGAGCTGGACGCCGCCCTCGCAGATGCTGGCGCGGCGGCCCGATCTGCCGCGCCACATGGCCGGCGGCATCGACAACCCGCTCGGCGCCCGCGCGATGTATCTCGGCTCGACGCTTTATCGCATCCACGGCTCCAACGAGCCGGAGACGATCGGCCAGGCGGTTTCTTCCGGCTGCTTTCGCATGACCAATGAGGACGTCGCCGATCTCTATGACCGCGTCGCGGTCGGCGCCACCGTCGTCGTGAAAAACTAGCCGGCCGCCAAAGCAGGCTTGCGCCGCCACTCGGCACCCAGGTCGAGCTTGCGCGCTTCCGCCGATTGCGGCAGCGTCGGGACGATGAGCGCTCCCGGCCGGTCCTGGCATAATCTGCGGATACTCGCGCTGGTCCTGGCGGGTGTCGCACTCGACAGCGCCGTCTGGGAGCCCTCGGCGGCGGCCGAAATCCCCGCCATCGCATCGCGTCAGCGCGCCGAAAAGAAGGTCTTCACCGACAGCGAGATCATCGACGGGTTTCTCAAGACCGCGTTCGGCGCCGAATTTCAGCTCGCCGGCCGGGTCGACCGGATCCGCAAATACGACGTGCCGGTGCGGGTGTTCGCCGACGGCGCCGGCCTTGCGCGCCGCAAGGCGCAGCTCGCCAGGGTCGTCGCCGACATCGCGCGGCGGGTTCAGCATCTCGACATCGCGATGGCGCAGGCCGGCGAAGGCGCCAACGTCGTCGTCAACCTGGTGCGCGACCGCGATCTTTCCCGCACCATCGCCCGTCTTTACGGCAGCGAACGGGCGCGCGAGATCCGCTCCTCGCTCGACCCGCAATGCCTGTCCGGCTTTCGCAAGAACGAGCAGTTCGAAATCGAGCATTCCGACGTGATCCTGACCTTCGACAGCGGCGATTTCACCTTCCTCGACTGCGCCTACGAGGAATTGCTGCAGTCGCTGGGGCCGATCAACGACACCAGTTCGGTGCCCTGGACCATGTTCAACGACAATGTGTCGATGGGGTTTTTCGACGTCTACGACCAGTACATCCTGAACATTCTCTACGACCCCCGCATCAAGGCCGGCATGACGGTCGAGGAGGTCAAGGCGGCGCTGCCCGGCGTGCTGGCCGATGTGCGGGCCTGGGTAAAGAACGTCAATCACCTGCCGGAATGATGTCGCCGCGGTGGCGGGCGGCTATTGTCGTTCGAAACGCCAACGAGCAACATTCATGAAGATTTCTCGAACAATTCGCGCCCGATCAGCATGCGCCGGATTTCACTGGTGCCGGCGCCGATCTCGTAGAGCTTGGCGTCGCGCAGCAATCGGCCGGTCGGATAGTCGTTGATGTAGCCGTTGCCGCCGAGCAGCTGGATCGCGTCGAGCGCGCATTGCGTCGCCTTTTCGGAGGCATAGAGAATGGCGCCGGCGGCGTCCTCGCGGGTGGTCTCGCCGCGGTCGCAGGCCCTTGCGACGGCATAGACGTAGGCGCGCGAGGCGTTCATCGTGGTGTACATGTCGGCGATCTTGCCCTGCACCAGTTGAAAGCTGCCGATCGGCTGGCCGAATTGCTTGCGTTCATGCACGTAGGGCATCACCACGTCGAGGCACGCCTGCATGATGCCAAGCGGACCGGCCGCCAGCACCGAGCGTTCGTAATCGAGACCCGACATCAAAACGTTGACGCCGCGGCCGACCTCGCCGAGCACGTTTTCTTCGGGCACCTCGCAATTCTCGAACACCAGTTCGCCGGTGTCGGAGCCGCGCATGCCGAGCTTGTCGAGCTTTTGCGCGGTGGAAAATCCCTTCATGCCCTTTTCGATGATGAAGGCGGTGATGCCGCGCGGGCCGGCGGCCGGATCGGTCTTGGCATAGACCACCAGCGTCTCCGCGATCGGGCCGTTGGTGATCCACATCTTGCTGCCGTTGATGACGTAGCGGTCGCCCTTCTTCTCGGCGCGGGTCGACATCGACACCACGTCGGAGCCGGCGCCCGGCTCCGACATCGCCAGCGCACCGACATGTTCCCCGGAAATCAGCCTGGGCAGGTAGCGGCGCTTCTGGGCCTCGTTGCCGTTGCGGCGCAGCTGGTTGACGCACAGGTTGGAATGCGCGCCGTAGGACAGGCCGACCGCCGCGGAGGCGCGCGAGATTTCCTCCACCGCGATGCAGTGTTCGAGGTAGCCGAGCCCCGAGCCGCCATACTCCTCCTCGACGGTAATCCCGTGCAGGCCAAGCGCGCCGAGCTTCGGCCACAGGTCGCGCGGGAATTGATTGCTCCGGTCGATTTCGGCGGCGCGCGGCGCGATCTCGTGGCTGGAGAAATCGCGGACCGTCTCGCGAATCGCGTCCGCGGTTTCGCCGAGATCGAAGTTGAACATCCGTTGCGCGTTGGGGATCATGGTCGGGCTGCCTCCGGGCAAATCATGCCGTTTTCTTATGCTTTGCCATCAAGCTTGTCACGGGCAGAAGCGGCTGAGAAGGCGCCCCGCGCCGGACCTGGCCTGCAGCGCGGCGGAATGCGGCAAATCGCCCTTGCCCTGACCGGCACAACGGGATGTAATTCGGAGACAGCCGCCTTCCGGGACCAATCACGGAGGGGACATCAAGGGAGCCGCCTCATGCACGGGACGATCGATTCTGTTCAAAATCCCCAGCAAAAGGCCGCGTGCGACCGCGCTTCTTGCATTCCGCTCGAGCAATTCAACCCCGGCGATCCCGAACTGTTTCGCAGCGATACGTTCTGGCCCTATTTCGACCGGCTGCGCAGGGAAGAGCCGGTGCACTACTGCCGCGACAGCGTGTTCGGGCCGTACTGGTCGATCACCAAATACAACGACATCATGGATATCGAGACCAACCACGCGGTGTTCTCGTCGGCGGCGTCGCTCGGCGGCATCACCATCCGCGATGTCCCGACCGACGTGCGCCGCGAAAGCTTCATCGCCATGGACCAGCCGCGCCACAGCGCGCAGCGCAAGACCGTCGCGCCGATGTTCACGCCGACCCATCTCGACCAGCTCGCGATCGACATCCGCAAGCGGTCGGCCGAATGCCTCGACAATCTGCCGAAGGACGAGGTGTTCGACTGGGTCGATCAGGTCTCGATCGAGCTGACCACGCAGATGCTCGCGGTGCTGTTCGATTTCCCCTGGCAGGACCGCCGCAAGCTGACCCGCTGGTCCGACATCGCCACGACGCTTCCCGGCCCGGACGGGCTGGTCGCGACCGAGGATGACCGCCAGGTCGAACTGCTGGAATGCGCGAGCTATTTTGCCAGGCTCTGGAAAGAGCGTATCAACCAGCCGCCGAAGAGCGACCTGTTGTCGATGATGGCGCACAGCGAAGCCACCCGCGACATGGACCCGCGCAATTTTCTCGGCAATCTGGTGCTGCTGATCGTCGGCGGCAACGATACCACCCGCAACACCTTGTCGGGCAGCCTCTATGCCTTGAGCAGGAATCCGGATCAGTACCGGAAGCTGCGCGACAATCCGGCGCTGATCGACAGTTTCGTGCCGGAGGTGATCCGCTGGCAGACGCCGCTGGCGCACATGCGCCGGACCGCGCTCGAGGACATCGAGTTCCGCGGCAAGAAGTTCAGGAAGGGCGACAAGGTGGTGATGTGGTACGTCTCGGGCAACCGCGACGAAGAGGTGATCGAACGCCCCTACGAGTTCGTCATCGACCGGGCCCGGCCGCGCACCCATCTGTCGTTCGGCTTCGGGATCCACCGCTGCGTCGGGATCCGCCTGGCCGAACTGCAACTGAAGATCATCTGGGAGGAAATCCTCAAGCGTTTCGACAATATTGAGGTGGTCGGCGAGCCCAAGCGGGTGTATTCGAGCTTTGTGAAGGGCTACGAGACCCTGCCGGTCCGCATTGCCGGATGAGGGAGCCCTGACCGTATTTGGGGACCGACGACGATGAACATCCAGACATCCGTGCGGGCCGACAAGGCCGAGCTGCAGCGCCTGGCGCGCGAGGAAGCCTATTCCACGCCGCTCGAGGATTTCCATCCCGGCGCGCCCCGCCTGTTCCAGAACGATACGCTGTGGCCCTGGTTCGAGCGGCTGCGCCGGGAAGCCCCGGTGCATTTCTGCACCAAGTCGCCGATCGAACCCTATTGGTCCGTTACCCGATACGACGACATCATGCATGTCGACACCAATCATGCGATCTTCTCCTCCGACGTCAGCCTCGGCGGCATCTCGATCCGCGACGTGCCGCCGGGCTACGACTGGCCGAGCTTCATCGCGATGGATCAGCCCCGGCACAACGCCCAGCGCAAGACCGTGTCGCCGATGTTCACGCCGACCCACCTCGACGAACTCGCGGTGCTGATCCGCCAGCGCGCCGGCAAGGTGCTCGACGCCTTGCCGCGCAACGAGACCTTCGATTTCGTCGATCGGGTCTCGATCGAATTGACCACGCAGATGCTGGCCACCCTGTTCGATTTTCCCTGGGAGGAACGCCGCAAGCTGACGCGCTGGTCCGACGTTTCCACCGCGCTGCCGAAGAGCATGATCGTCGAATCGGCGGAGCAGCGCCGCGCCGAGATGGACGAGTGCGCGGCCTATTTCACCAGGCTCTGGAACGAACGGGTCAATTCCGCGCCGCGCAACGACCTGATCTCGATGATGGCGCACAGCGACGCCACCCGGCACATGGACCCGGACAATCTGATGGGCAACATCATCCTGCTGATCGTCGGCGGCAACGACACCACGCGCAACACCATGAGCGGATCGGTGCTGGCCTTGAACGAAAATCCCGACCAGTACCAGAAGCTGCGCGACAATCCGGCGCTGATCGAATCGATGGTGCCCGAAGTGATCCGCTGGCAGACTCCGCTGGCGCATATGCGGCGCACCGCCCTGGTCGATACCGAACTCGGCGGCAAGACCATCCACAAGGGCGACCGGGTCGTGATGTGGTATGTCTCGGGCAATCGCGACGAAGCGGCGATCGAGCGTCCCGACGAGTTCATCATCGACCGCGCCCGGCCGCGCACCCATCTGTCGTTCGGCTTCGGCATCCACCGCTGCGTCGGCATGCGGCTCGCCGAACTGCAGCTCAGGATCGTGTGGCAGGAAATGCTGAAGCGCTTCGATCGAATCGAAGTGGTAGGCGAGCCGAAGCGGGTGTATTCCAGCTTCGTGCGCGGCATCGAGTCCCTGCCGGTCCGCATTGCAGCGTGAACAGACCCCTATCTTGAACAGCGCCCCCAACCCGCCCAGCCTCGCCGGAGCCGTCAGCGCCAGCGGCTTCAGCAGCGCCGCCGGCTTCCGCATTGCCGCCGTGGCGCCCGGCCACGCCGAGCTCCCGCTGCCGCGGCGGCCGGATCTGCTGCAGTTCTTCGGTCATTTGCACGGCGACGTCATCACCGCGCCGGCCGATCAGGCGGCGGGAATCGCGGTCACCTCCGGGGTCGCCGGCGGACCGGGTCGGGGTCGCCGTCGAAATCAAGGTCAACTTGCTCAGCCCCGCCGACGGCAACGAAATCGTGGCCCGCGCCAGGCCCCCGAAATGTCAGGCTCGATCGGTGTCGCCACCGTCGGGATCTTCACCGACGACGACACTTCCGAAGCCCTCTGCGCATTCCGCACCGCCACCATGCGCGCCCTCGATCTGCCAGCCGAGTTCCAATGACAACAACAGAACCTGACGAATTTGCCGACATCCGCGACGCGGTCGCCAAGCTCTGCGCCCAGTTCCCGGGGGAATACTGGCGCAAGCTCGACCGCGAGATGGCCTACCCCCGCGCCTTCGTCGATGCGCTGACCGAGGCCGGCTATCTCTCGGTGCTGATTCCCGAGCAATATGGCGGCGCCGGGCTGAAGCTGTCGGCGGCCGCGGCGATCCTCGAAGAGATCCAGCGCGCCGGATGCAATGGCGGCGGCTGCCATGCCCAGATGTACACGATGGGGACGCTGCTCCGCCACGGCAGCGAGGAGCAAAAGGCGAAATGGCTGCCGAAGATCGCCAGCGGCGAATTGCGGCTGCAGGCTTTTGGCGTCACCGAGCCGACCAGCGGCACCGACACCTCGTCGCTGAAGACGTTTGCCCGGCGCGAGGGCAACGACAGCTACATCGTCAACGGCCAGAAGATCTGGACCAGCCGCGCCGAATATTCCGACCTGATGATCCTTCTGGCGCGCACCACGCCGAAGGAACAGGCCAAGAAGCGCACCGACGGCCTGTCGGTGTTCATCGTCGACATGCGGGCGGCCAAGGACAACGGGCTGTCGATCAGCCCGATCCGCACCATGATGAACCATTCCACCACCGAGGTGTTCTTCACCGATATGCGGGTGCCGGCGGAAAACCTGATCGGCGAGGAAGGCAAGGGCTTTCGCTACATCCTCTCCGGCATGAACGCCGAGCGCATCCTGATTGCGGCGGAATGCGTCGGCGACGCCAAGTGGTTCATCGCCAAGGCCTCCGCCTATGCCAGGGAGCGCACGGTGTTCGGCCGCCCGATCGGCCAGAACCAGGGTATCCAGTTTCCGATCGCCAAGGCCTATGCCGCGATGCGCGCCGCCGAGCTGATGGTCAAGGAAGCCACCCGCCGCTATGAGGCCGGCATCGATTGCGGCGCCGAGGCCAATATGGCCAAGATGCTGGCGGCCGATGCCTCCTGGGAGGCCGCCAACGCCTGCGTGCAGACCCATGGCGGCTTCGGCTTTGCGGAAGAATACGACATCGAGCGCAAATTCCGCGAAACCCGGCTCTACCAGGTGGCGCCGATCTCGACCAATCTGATCCTGTCGCACCTGGCCGAACACGTGCTGGGCATGCCGCGCTCCTACTGAGAAAAGCCGATGCTGCCGCTTGAAGGACTGACCGTCATCGCCGTCGAACAGGCGGTCGCCGCGCCGTTCTGCAGTTCGCGGCTGGCGGATGCCGGCGCCCATGTCATCAAGGTGGAACGGCCGGAAGGCGATTTCGCGCGCGGCTACGATGCCGCGGCCAAGGGGCAGAGCAGCTATTTCGTCTGGCTCAACCGCGGCAAGGATTCCGTGGTGATCGACCTCGCCACCAGGGACGGGCGCGCCAGCCTCGAGAACCTGATCGGCGGCGCCGACGTGCTGATCCAGAATCTCAAGCCTGGCGCGATGGACAAGCTCGGCTTTGCGCTGCCGCGGCTGCGCAAGGACTATCCGGCGCTGATCTGCTGCAGCATCTCCGGCTATGGCGACGACGGCCCCTACGCCGATCGCAAGGCCTACGATCTGTTGATCCAGGCCGAGAGCGGACTGGCCTCGATCACCGGCGGTCCGGACGGCCCCTCCCGCGTCGGACTGTCGATCGTCGATATCGCCACCGGCGCCACCGCCCATGCCGCCATCCTCGAGGCGCTGATCGGCCGCTCGCGCAGCGGCCAGGGCGCCGACATCCGCATCTCGATGTTCGACGTGATGGCCGACTGGCTGGCGGTGCCGCTGCTCAATTCGGAAGCCGGCAATCCGCCGCAACGGATCGGCCTGGCGCATCCCTCGATTGCCCCCTATGGGGTGTTTCGCTCCAGGGACGGCAAGGACATTCTGATCTCGATCCAGAGCGAGCGCGAATGGAAGAAACTGTGCGCGGAAGTTCTGGGCCAGCCCAAACTGCCGGACGATCCGCGGTTCGCCAACATGGTCGAGCGGGTCCGCAACCGCAAGCTGACCGACCAGATCGTCGGCGATCGTTTTGCAACGCTGACCCGCGACGAGTTGCTCGCGCGGCTGTCGGACGCCGATATCGCCTTCGCCGAGGTCAACACCATGGCCGACCTTGCGGTGCACCCTCATCTGCGCCGCATCGAGGTGGCGACGCCGGCAGGACCGGTGAGCTATCCGGCGCCGGCCGCCATTGTCGTCGGCGAGCCGCGCCATTACGGCGCCGTGCCCGGCATCGGCGATCACAGCCAGAAACCCGCAAAAGTCCGGACCCCATCGTCATGACCGATAAACCCGATCTCGACCATTTGCGCCAATGGATCGGGCGCAGCGAACAGGCCTCCGACATCGTCACCGCGCAACTGGTGCGCGGCCTGCGCGCCACCCTGTTCATGGACATCGGCGCGCCGAAACCGGGCGACGCTGCGCCGTTCACCGCGCATTGGTGCCTGGCGCAGCCGGTCTACCCGATGTCGGAACTCGGCCCCGACGGCCACCCCACCCGCGGCGGATTTCTGCCGCCGGTGCCGCTGCCGCGCCGGATGTGGGCCGGCGGCGAACTGGAATTCTTCGAACCGTTGCGGGTCGGCGACGAGATGACGCGGACCTCGCGCATCGCGGATGTGACCATGAAGACCGGCAGCACCGGCATCCTGTGTTTCGTGTCCGTCGAACACCTGATCACGACGCCGCGCGGCACCTCGATCCGCGAACGCCAGGACATCGTCTATCGGGACATCCCGGCCGCCCAGCCATCCACGCCGGCCAAGCCGCCGGCGCCGCCGCCAACGGCGCAACACCGCGAAAGCCACTTCGCCGATCCCGTGCTGCTGTTCCGGTATTCGGCGCTGACCTTCAACGGCCACCGCATCCATTACGACCGCGACTACGTTACCAGGGTCGAGGGCTATCCCGGCCTGATCTTCCACGGCCCGCTGCAGGCGGCCTTCCTGGTGGAATTCGCCAGCCGCCTGCATGGCGGCACGGCGCCGCGGAAATTCAGCTACCGCGGGCTGCAGCCGCTGTTCGAAGGCGGCGAATTCAGCATCAACGCCAGCGAGACCGGCTCCGGAATGGAATTGTGGACGGCGAACTCGGCCGCCCAGCCGACCATGAAGGGCCTTGCGACGTGGTGATCCGGCGTTGGTCAGGCCGGCCCTGCGCGAACAGGCGCATCCCGGGATGACCGTTGTCATCATGAAGCGTCAGACACCCCAAACCGAAACGCTCTAACTCCAGGGATCGCCGTTCGTGCCCCGCAAGCAATCCGCCTCCGTCACGGTCAAGCAAGCGACGCTCGATCTGTTGCGCGCCTTCGGAATCCGGAAGGTGTTCGGCAATCCCGGCTCGACCGAACTGCCGTTCCTGAGCGACTGGCCCGACGATATCGACTATGTGCTGGGACTGCAGGAAGCCTCGGTGATCGGCATGGCCGATGGCTATGCGCAGGCCACCCGCAACGCCGGCTTTGTCAACCTGCATTCCGCCGCCGGCGTCGGCAATGCGCTCGGCAATATCTACAGCGCCCACCGCAACCAGACCCCGCTGGTGATTACCGCGGGCCAGCAGGCGCGCAGCATCCTGCCGCTGCAGGCCTTTCTCTATGCCGAGCGGGCCTCCGAGTTCCCGCGGCCCTACGTCAAGTTCAGTGTCGAGCCCGCCCGCGCCGAGGATGTTCCGGCGGCGATCGCGCGGGCCTATTACGTGGCGATGCAGCCGCCCTGCGGACCGACCTTCGTGTCGGTGCCGATCGACGACTGGACCCATCCGGCCCAGCCGCTGCAGGCGCGCAACGTCAGCCGGGAATTCGGCCCGGATCCCGCTGCGATGCAGGCGCTGGTCGAAGCATTGACGCAAAGCAAGCACCCGGCCCTGGTGGTCGGCCCCGGGGTCGATCGCGCCCAGGGCGTCGATCTGATGGTGCGGGTGGCGGAGAAGGCGAGAGCCTCGGTGTGGGTCAGCCCGTTTTCGGCGCGCTGCGGTTTTCCGGAACGGCACCCGCAATTCGCGGGCTTCCTCCACGCCTCGCCGGCGCAGCTTTCGGACGCGTTGCGCCACCATGATCTGGTGGTGGTGATCGGCGCGCCGGTCTTTACCTTCCACGTCGAGGGCCATGCTGCGGTTTTCGACGGCGCGACCACGATCTTCCAGATCACCGACGATCCGACTCAGGCTGCGGTTTCGCCTGTCGGCACCAGCATCATCGCCACCCTGAAGCCCGCGCTGACGATGCTGCTCGAACTGCTGCCGGAAACCAGGCGTGCAATGCCGGCGGGCCGCACGCTGCCGCCGGCACCGGCCGCCGGCGATCCGATCCCCGCCGAATTCCTGCTGCATTCGCTGTCGGCCGCGATGCCCGGCGACGCCGTGCTGGTGGAGGAAGCCCCGTCGCATCGCCCGGCCATGCAGAAGTTCATGCCGATGCGCGGACAGGACAGCTTCTGCACCATGGCCAGCGGCGGTCTCGGATTCAGCCTGCCGGCCTCCGTCGGCATGGCGCTGGGCCGCCCGGAGCGCCGCACGGTTTGCCTGATCGGCGACGGCTCGGCGATGTATTCGATCCAGGCACTGTGGACGGCGGCGCAACGCAAGCTGCCGCTGACGGTGGTGGTGATCAACAATGCCGGCTACGGCGCCATGCGCTCGTTCAGCCAGGTGATGCAGGTGCGCAACGTGCCCGGCCTCGATCTGCCGGGGATCGATTTTGTGAAGATCGCGCAAGGCATGGGCTGCGATGCGGTGCGCGTCGGCAAATCGTCGGATCTGGTGCCGGCGCTGGAGCGCAGCCTCGTCCATGACGGCGTCAGCCTGGTCGAGGTGATGGTGGATTCGGCGGTACCGGTACTGTATTCGCAGAAGAACTGAACCGCGAGGTTCATGCCTACCCGTCGCGGCCGGGCTGTCTTCACGCCTTCCCGTAGGCTTCCCGCATCCTGGCCTGGATCTTCGCCATGCCGGCGATCCAGCGATCGTAATTTTCGGTCTTGTTGCGCATGTAGCCGAGCACCTGCGGGTGCGGCAGGATCAGGAATGTCTCCTGCTCAATTCCCTGCAGGGCGTCGTTGGCGACCTGTTCGGGGCTGAGATCGCCATCGCCGGACTGCGGACCCTTCGGGATCGAGCGCAGCATGTTGGTGTCGACGCCCTGCGGACACAGGATCGAGACCCGGATGCCGTCGGCCCGGTGCGAGATCGCAAGATTTTCCGCAAATCCGACTGCGGCATGTTTGGTGGTCGAGTAGGCCGGGCTTCCGACCTGCGACAGCAGGCCTGCGGCGGAAACGGTGTTGAGAAAATAGCCCCCGCCGCGTGCCTTCATCCGCGGGATCAGATGCCGCGCGGCGTAGACATGCGCCATGACATGAACCGCCCAGCTTTTCGCGAACGGTTCATCGGACGTGCCGCCGGCGTTTTCCGACAGCGGATCGAACCCGCCGCCGATGCCGGCATTGGAGCAGAACAGCGCGATCGGGCCGAACTGCCGCTCGGTTTCCTCGATGACATGGCGGATGTCCTGCTCCCGGCCGACGTCGCATTGGAAGGCCTTGCCGTCGACCACGGCGGCAACGGCTTGTGCGCCTGCCAGATCGAGATCCGCCACCACCACCTTGGCCGCACCGGCGCGGTGAAAGGCTTCGCAGAGTGCCCGGCCGATGCCATTGGCGCCGCCGGTGACAACCACGACCTTGCCCGCAACCTGCATCGGTCAGTTCGTCCTTGTTGGATCGCTCAGGCCAGAACCAGGTCGAGCACGGCGGTGTAATGGCAGGCCGCACCCAGCAGCACGAAGCAATGCCAGATCGCGTTTTGAAAGCGCAGCCGCCGCCAGGCGTGAAAGATCACGCCCAGCGTATAGAGCGCACCGCCGGCCGCGATGAACCACAGCGCCAGCCGCGGCAGCGACGATAAGCCGGCATCATAGGCGATCAATCCGCTCCAGCCCATCGCCAGATACAGACCGACGGATACCCGGTCGAAGCGGCCGGGGAAAAACAGCTTCAGCATGATCCCGACCGCGGCCACGCTCCAAACCCCGGCCAGCAGCGACATCGCAAAGATGCGGTCCTGCAGCTGGGCGAACACCGGCGTGTAGGTCGCCGCGATCAGCACATAGATTGCCGAGTGATCGAACCGGCGCAGCACCCATTTGGCCCGCGAGATCGGCCACAGATTGTAGGTGGCCGACAGCACCAACATGGCCAGCAATCCCATGACATAGACCGATACCACCGCGACTTCGAACCCGGTGGCGTAGATGGCCGTCAGTACGATCAGCACCGTGGCCGCGACCAATCCGCAGAACACGCCGATGCCGTGCACGACGCCATCGGCGATCAGCTCGGAGCGATCGTAATTCCAGCGTACCGCGCCGGCCGCCGCCAGGGCAGAGGACGAGGCCAGTTGCTTCAGTCTGAAAATGGTCATGGCGTGCCAAGCTTGAGTGGGGAGCGATAGATCATGCTCCCGGGGAGGTCAACGCCCGGGGGCAGGTCAACCGATCCCCGGACTTCTCGGCTCAAATCGCGTCCTAAATATGAAAGCTTGATTTCCATCCGCCAATCGCCACCTTTGCGATGGCTTCCCGCCGGTTTCTACCGTCAAATCGAGCAGTTCAGGCCCGCATGGCCCTTGGTTTTTCCGATATCATCGAGGAAGCCCGCCTGTCGGCGCGAGCCCTGTTGGAATTCGGCGATCACTTTTTCAATCCGACAATTCGCCTCGGCGTCACCGGCCTGTCACGCGCCGGCAAGACCGTCTTCATCACGGCGCTGGTCCACGGCCTTACCCGGGGCGGCCGCTTTCCGGTTTTCGAGCCGCTGGCGACCGGCCGGATCGCCCGCGCCCGGCTTGAGCCGCAGCCCGACGATGCGGTGCCGCGGTTCGACTACGAAAACCATGTCCGCACCCTGATCGAGCACCGGACCTGGCCGAATTCGACGGTCGATATCAGCGAATTGCGGCTGGTGATCGATTATCAGCGCACCAATGGCGCGGACCGCTCGCTGACGCTCGATATCGTCGATTATCCCGGCGAATGGCTGCTCGATCTGCCGCTGCTCGCCAAGAGCTACGAGCAATGGTCCCGTGAAAGCCTCGGCCTGTCGCGGCAGCGGCCCCGCGCCCGGCTCGCGGCGCCGTGGCAGCAGCATCTTGCAACACTGAATGCCCGCCACCGTGAAGACGAACAGGCTGCCCTGACCGCTGCGCGGCTGTTCACCGACTATCTGCGCGCCTGCCGCGACGAGCGCTTTGCCATGAGCCTGCTGCCGCCGGGCCGTTTCCTGATGCCGGGCAATCTTGCAGGCTCGCCGGCGCTGACCTTTGCGCCGCTCGACCTGCCGGCCGACGGCGTGGCGCCGGAGGGATCGCTGTGGGCGATGATGGTGCGGCGCTACGAGGCCTACAAGACCGTGGTGGTCCGGCCGTTCTTCCGCGATCATTTCTCGCGGCTCGACCGCCAGGTGGTTCTGGTCGATGCGCTGGCGGCCTTCAATGCCGGACCCGAAGCGCTGCAGGACCTCGAGGCGGCGCTGGCGGGAATTCTCGACTGCTTCCGGATCGGCCGCAGCACCCTGCTCAGCAGCCTGTTCCGGCCGCGAATCGACCGCATCCTGTTCGCCGCCACCAAGGCCGACCATCTGCACCATTCCAGCCATGATCGCCTCGAGGCGGTCTTGCGGCGCGCCGTGGCCAGGGCTGCGACCCGCGCCGAATATGCCGGCGCCGAGATCGACGTCGTGGCGCTGGCCGCGGTCCGCGCCACCCGCGAGGCCCAGGTGCAGCGCGGCCGGGAAAAACTGCCCTCCATCCTCGGCACGCCCGCCGCCGAGCAGACCGCAGGCGGCGAGGCCTTCGACGGCACCACCGAGGTGGCGACCTTCCCCGGCGATCTGCCTTTGGATCCGGAACAGCTTTTCGGCGGCGAAGGCGCGTTTGCCGGCCTCTCCAGCACCGGCCCCGACACGACCGATTTCCGCTTTCTGCGCTTTCGGCCGCCGCTGCTGCAAAGCCTGGACGCGGCTGCCGCCGCGCTGCCTCACATCCGCCTTGACCGCGCCCTCCAGTTCCTGATCGGAGACAAACTGCAATGAGCGAGCGATCCCGGCGCCCGGCGACCTTCAAGCTCGACGACCCCGGCGTGATCGTGATCGACCCGGAGGAGGCCGGCCGGCCGCCGCGCGGCACCGTCCGCGTCACACCGGAACCCGATGCCGCGCTGCTGCCGGTCGCGCTCGAGGCGCCGATGCTGCGCAGCCGCCGCGGATTTCGCTGGGGCGCGGTGTTCTGGGCCGCGGTCGGCGGACTGGTCCTGCTCGGCCTCGGGCTTGGCGTGACCGGCCTGATCGAGGATCTGTTCGCGCGCAGCGAGGGCCTCGGTTTTCTCGGGCTGGCATTTGCCTGCGCCGCAGCCCTGGCCTTTGTCGTGGTGGTTGCCCGCGAGGCATTCGGACTGGCGCGGCTTGCCACCATCGAAAAGCTGCATCTGCGCGCCGCCGCCACGCTGCTCAGCGACAACAATGCCGACAGCCGCAGCATCGTGCGGGAGCTGCTCAAGCTTGCGCATCAGAACCCGCAACTGGCGCGGGCCCGCGCCACGCTGCAAGGCCACGTCGACGACATCATCGACGGCGCCGACCTGATCCGGCTGGCGGAACGGGAATTGATGACGCCGCTCGATCAGGAAGCGCGCCGCCTGATCTCGTCGGCGGCGCAACGGGTCTCGATCGTCACCGCCGTCAGTCCGCGCGCGCTGGTCGATGTGCTGTTCGTGTTCGCAGCGTCGCTGCGGCTGATCCGGCAGCTGGCCCTGCTGTACGGCGGGCGGCCGGGAGCGCTGGGCATGATCCGGCTGATGCGTCACGTCATCGCGCATGTTGCGATCAGCGGCGGCATGGCGGCGAGCGACAGCCTGGTTCAGCAGGTGCTGGGCCACGGCATCGCGGCAAAACTGTCGCAGCGGCTCGGCGAGGGCGTTCTCAACGGACTGCTCACCGCCCGGCTCGGTCTGGCCGCCATCGAGGTGACCCGCCCGCTGCCGTTCACCGCGCTGCCGCGGCCCGCGCTCGGCGATCTCGCCAAGGACCTGCTGCGCAAGCGCGAGGCGGAGGAATAGGCCCGCGCCGCGCATGCATTTTGGCGCGAACGCGTCGGCGGCGGTTTGGTTTCAGCCGAACGCCCTATCGTCATTTGCGAGCGAAGCGAGGCAATCCAGGGCCGCAAGCGAAGCTGGATTGCTCCGTCGCTTCGCTCCTCGCAAAGATGGCGGAGGTGCCGAGGTCAATCAATTTCGAATTCCAGCTACCCCGGCGCGACGATCCTGGTGCGCAGCGACATCAGGCCTTCGAACGCGATCACCATGTCGTCACCGGGCCGCAGATAAAGTTCGGCCGCATTGGGCTGTCCGACCGCTACGCCGCTCGGGGCGCCCATCGCGATCAGATCGCCCGGCTCGAACACGACATAGCGCGAGAAGTGCTCGAGCACGTCGGCAATCTTGTACAGATAGTCGCCGGTGTTGGAACGCAGCCTGCGCTCGCCGTTGACGTCGCAGGTGACCCACAGATTGTCGGTGTCGGCGACTTCGTCCATGGTCAGGATATAGGGCCCGACCGGCGCGAAGCCGGGCATGTTCTTGGCAGTCCAGAACCGGCTGCCGGAGGCGACCTCGCGCTTCTGGATTTCGCGCGCGCTGACATCGTTGGTGAGGGTAAAGCCCGCGATATAGTCCATCGCCTCGGCCTTGCTGACGCCGTGGGCACGCTTGCCGACGACATAGCAAAGCTCCGGCTCGTAATCGAGCATGGCGATATCGGCCGGCCTGACGACCTCGTCGCCGTCGCCCGACATGGTGTCGACCAGCTTGATGAAACCGGTCGGCTCATTCGGGACTTCGGTCAGCATCTTGTTGGCGGCCAGTTCCTCGCGATGCTTCCTGTTGTTCTTGCCGACGCAGAAGAACTTTGACGGATCGGAAATCGGCGGCAGGAACTTCAACCCCGCGATCGGGCGAACCAGCCTGGCGCGTTCCGCCGCTGCAGCCAAATCTTCCAGAGCCGCGAGCGTCGCGGCGCCGCCGGTGACGGCGGCCTTGACCGTGGTCGCCGGAACCGCCCGATGCAGCGCGTTGGCGGCCGCAATCACGTCGACCATGTGCTCGCCGCGGACGATGCCGAACCGCGGCTTCGACCACGCTTCGGTAAAGGTTGCCAAACGCATATTCACTTTCCTCCCGGCAATTGCACGTCGTTGTCTTTCACGAGCCTGCTCCATTTGGCAACATCGGCATTGATGTAGCGGCCGAACTCTTCCGGCGTTCGCAACTCGGGTTCGGCGCCCAGTGTCGCCAGATGATCGCGAAATTCCCGGGTCTGCATCGCCGAGACAATGGCCGCGTTGATCCGTTTGACGATCCCGGGCGGCAGATGCGGCGGCCCCAGCAGACCGAACCAGCCGACCGATTCGTAGCCGGGCACGGCGTCGGCGACGGTCGGGACGTCGGGATAAAATTTGGATCGCCTGATGTCGGTGACGCCCAATGCCTTCAACTGGCCGGATTGCACGAACTGATCCACCACCGGCCCGGGCGCGAACATCATGTCGATGCGGCCGCCGAGCAGATCGGTGACCGCGGGCCCGGTTCCCTTGTAGGGAATGTGCAGCATCTTGATCCCGGTATCGCTGGCAAACAGCAGCCCGGAAAGATGCGACGCCGCGCCGATGCCCGACGAGCCGAAGGTCAGTCCGTCCGGCTTTTGCTTCGCGTATCTGATCAGTTCCGCGGTCGTCTGCACCGGCAGGGTCGGGCTGACGACCAGCAGATAGGGCGGCGCCGCGCCGATCGCGATCGGCGTCAGATATCTGTTGACGTCGAACGGACCGCCGTCGTCGGCGCCGGCGGAAACCGCCATCAGCGCGCCGGTCGAGGCCATCAGCAGGGTGTAGCCATCGGGCGCGGCCTTCATGGCGGCCCGGGTCCCGATCGCGCCCGACGCGCCCGGCTCGTTCTCCACGATGACCGGCTGGCCCCATCGGCTGTTGAGGTTTTGCGCGATGATGCGCGCCAGCACGTCGGTGCCGCCACCGGCGGCAAACGGCACGATCATCCTGATCGCATGATCGGGGTAATCGGCGGCCGCGGCCGGCAGCGCCGGCGCGCCGACCGACAACGCCAGGACGGTAGCCATTCGGACCAGCATCTTTAACAATCTCCCTGCAGGGTCAGTTGAAAATCGCCGGCCAGCCAGTGCCAGCGATACAGCGGCGAATCCGGCGGCGGCGACAGTTCCGGCGTCCAACCGGTCAATTTCTCCAGCGCGTAGGTGTCCATCACGATACCGCGCCAGCTGCGATCGACCCGTTCCAGCGGCTGCCTGACCGCCGTGGTGGCGTCCCATACCGGATTGGCATTGTCGGGCTCGCGCGCGACATAGAGGCCGGTATGCCCCCTGATCAGATCCATGCCGGGGTCGCGAAAGCCGATGAACCGCGCCCGCTCGTTGATCTGGATCACCGGCACCCGGCCGTTGAAATACCAACGCATCATGGCGTAGGTCCGGTAGTCCGTGGTCGCTATCCAGGTCGCGCCGATCTTGTCCAGTTCGGCCTGGGCCCGCTCCGCGACCTGCCGGTAGCCCGCCTCCCCGCCGATCGGATCGGCCCTGCCGATGAAATTCCAGGGGCTGACCACGTAGTAGAGAAACACCAGGACCACGAAGACGATCCCGGAGGCGACCGCGGCCTTGGCCCATGTCACCGTCGATTTGATCATCCAAGCCGGCCAGCCTTCGCGCGGCAGCATCGCGACATTGATGGCGGCGGCGGCAAATCCGGCCGGCCACAGGAATGTCGGCCAGGTATCGCCGACCCGCAGCGTCAGCGATTTCCAGAAGAAATAGCCAAACGGAACGACGACACAGGTCGAAAGCAGGATGGCCACGGCGTCACCTCGCCGATATCCCCGCCACGCCGTCAGCGCCACGCCGGACAGGACCACCGGCAACAGGATAAACCCGACCAGCCCGAACTGCAGGCCGATAAAATCCCCGACGGTGCGCAGCGACACCGGATGGGGTGCGGTGGCGCGCACCAGCTGGAAGCGGAATGACGCCCAGTCGTGCTGATCATTCCAGATCACTACCGGAGCGAACAAAACCGCGGCGATCAGCGCCGCGGTCCACGGATACGGGCTGCGCAGCCAGCGCCGGCGCCAGTCCGGCACCAGCATGAAGGCTGCCACCGCCGGAACCAGCATGACCACCGTGAATTTCGACAGCAGCGCCAGGCCGGCGAAGGCGCCCGCCGCCAGCCACCAGCGCCCGTCATCGCTCTCGCGCAGCCGCACCAGCGCCCACAGCATGGCGACCGCAAACGGGATCATCGCCACGTCGGGCGACACCTTGGCCATCAGCAGCCCGTAATAGAGTGCGGCCTCCGGCATCAGCAGCGCGAACACGATCGCGCGGGCGTCGTGGGTCACGCGCCGGACCATATCGGCGAGCAGCAGCTGCGTGACCAGCATCGCCACCACGCCGGCAAACCTGACGCCGAAATTGGTGTCGCCGAAGATCGCAGTGCCGAAGCGGATGAACCAGGCGATCATCGGCGGATGATCGAGGTAGCAGAGCACGTTCTGCTTCGACCAGGTCCAGTAATAGGCCTCGTCGGTACGCAGCTCGATCACGGATGCGTAGATCACCCGAAGCACCGTCAGCGCGGCGATCAGGCCAGCCACCGCCAGCCATTGCCGCGCGGAAAAACGCTTCGGCCGGGTACAGATGCTGTCGGGCGGGGCTGTTGTCACGGTGCTTTCTCCCCGACTCACCGGGAGCTGTCAACGTGTGGCGGCCATCACCTTACCCATGGAGCAAATGCTGGCGAACGCCGGCCGCCGGCTTACGCGTTGCAGAAAGCCGGTCGCAGCCCGCCGAAACGGGCCCGCGCCGGAACGACGCCGCCGCCGCCCCGCGCCGGCGTGTGGAAAGGTGGCCAGCGTCGAAATTAAACCCTACATTGCGCGAGCATCATCGACGGAACCGCATGACCATCCGCAGCCGCGCCAGGTTCGCCAGATTCACCCGCGGCATCGGCATACGCCAAATCCGTCTCGGCTGCGGGCTGGTGCTGTTTGCCTATCTGCTCAGTCACTTCCTCAACCATGCGCTCGGCAATATCTCGATGGCGGCCCTGGCAACGGGACTCCATTACCACATCATGTTCTGGCAATTTCCGCCGGTCGCCGTCGTGTTTTATGGCGCGGCGCTGCTGCATGCCGGCCTCGGGATCTGGGCGCTGTACCAGCGCCGGCAGTTTCGCTGGAAGGCCGTCGAGCCGCTGCAGCTCGTGCTCGGCCTCAGCATTCCGGCCCTGATCATCGCTCACATTGCCGGCATGCGGCTCGGCCAGGCCCTGTTCGGACAGGAGCGGCTCTATCCGCAGGTATTTTATGCCGACTGGATCGCGTCGCCGTACAAAATGTGGCTGATGTTCACCGTGCTGACCGTGGCCTGGATCCACGGCTGCATCGGTCTTTATTTCTGGCTGCGGATGAAGGCGTTCTTCAAGCGCGCGGCGCCGTTTCTGCTGGCGGCGGCGGTGCTGATACCGACCCTGGCGCTGCTCGGTCTCTATCAGGGCGGGCGCAGCGTGGTTCGCGACAGCGCCAGCGCGCAATGGCGAACCGACAATCTTTCGCCGCGCCAGGTCGGCACGCCGGCCGAGCAGCAATTGCTCGGCGATATCGTGAATGATTTCCTGATCTTCTATCTCGGCCTGATCGGGCTGGTGTTGCTGGCAAGGACCGCGCGCGCCCTGAACGAACGCCGCGCCAGCATCGTCACCCTGTCCTACGGCAATGGCAGGACGGTCCGGGTGCCGAAGGGTCTCAGCGTGCTCGAGGCAAGCCTGCGCCACAACGTACCGCATGCCAGCATGTGCGGCGGCCGCGCCCGCTGCTCCACCTGCAGGATTCGCGTGATCGGGGACTGCTCCGCGCTGCCGCAGCCGTCGCCGCGCGAGGCATTCGTGCTCGACCGGGTCGGAGCGGCCGACCCGTCGATCCGCCTTGCCTGCCAGTTGCGGCCCACCGCCGATCTGTCGTTCTTCCAGCTCTTCATGCCGCATGAATCGTCGGCCCCTGCGCCCGCGTCGCACCCGCACCGCATCGGCGAGGAGCGCTACCTGGTCAGCATGTTCGTGGACATGCGCGGATCGACCAGGCTGGCGGAACTGCGGCTGCCGTTCGACACCGTCTTCATCGTCAACCGCTTCCTCGCCGCGGTGTCGCGGGCCGTGATCGAATGCGGCGGCCAACCCAACCAGTTCGTCGGCGACGGGCAACTGGCGCTGTTCGGGCTCGCGGCCGGCCCGCAAGGCGCCTGCCGCCAGGCGCTTCGCGCGGCGGCCATGATTGCCGTCAATGTCGACGAATTGAATCGATTGCTCGGTCATGACCTGAATGAGCCGATCCGCTTCGGCATCGGCATTCATGGCGGCGAAGTGATCATCGGCGACATCGGCTACCGCGAGCACATGGTGTTCACCGCCCTCGGCGATGCGGTCAATGTCGCCGCAAGGCTGCAGGACATGACCAAGAGCCTCGGCTGCGAAGCGATCGTTTCGGAGCAGGTTCGGATCGAGGCCGGCCTGCCGGCCGATGCCCTGCCTGCTCAGGAAATCGCGATCCGCGGACGCACCGGGCCGATGGTGGTCCGCGTGGTTGCCTCTGCGAAGGCCTTGTCCGCCCTGGTGGATGCCGTGGATCTCGTCGCGGCTGAGTAATCGTCGCCAGCAGCGCCTTGCGGCCCGTCAGCCGCTGCGTGCCGTGCTTCGCAGTCCGCACCAAACACAGCCTCAAAACCGGCGCTCCGCGGCGAGGCCGGAGAGTTTCGCTTCTCACAGGGCGCCACGGGGGCCTGCCGCGGCCACCGCCGAGCCCGCGGAGCGGGCGCGGCGAAGGGCGTCCAGCGACCATCTGCCGGTGCCGCGCACCGCCAGGAGAAACAATCCGCCGGCGATCGCGAGGTCCTTCTCGAAATGCAGCAATTCGTTTCGAACGGCAAGATTATTGTGGAACTGGATTGCCGTGACCAGACAGAACAGGCCCAGGGCCGCCGCGCCGGGCCGCGCATGCCAACCGATCGCCATTGCGATGCCGGCAACGAGCTGCAGCGCGATGGTGGCGATCAGCGCCAACGCAGGGACGCCGAGTTTGGCCATGGACGCGGAAGCGGCGCCGAAATTCACCACCAGAAACGCGCCCTCATGGACGAAGAGCCATGCCAGCAGCAGCCGGCTCACCAGCAGAATGGCGTCCTCGTGGACCATGGCTGGTGTCGCCGGCGCTTGCATTTGATCCGCTCCGGTTGGTTGCAATAAAGGGACGCGGGCGGATGACCACCCGCCTCCGCTGTCAGTTGCTCGCCGCCTTGGCGCCGATGGCCTTTTGCAGATCCTCGCGTTCCTCGCAGCCGCCAGGGCAGAGTTTTGCCAGGATGGCCAGCTGTTCGCGGGCCTTCTCCATATTGCCGGTTTCAACATAGAGTTCGCCGAGATACTCGCGGGCCGCCTTGTGACCCGGCTCGAGTTCCAAAGCCTTGGTGTAGTAGGTCAGCGATGTCTTGACGTCGCCGGTCTTGCGCAGGGTGAAGCCGAGCAGATTGTAGACGTCGGCCTGCTGGGTGTCCTCGGCGAGGTCGCGCAATTCCGCCAGCGCGCCGGCATAGTCCTTTGCCTTGATCTTGGCGCGGACCGAGGTGAGATCGGGGGCGTCGCTCGACGACATGTTGTCGACCGCGTAGGCCGGGGCCGGCGACAGCCCCGGGGCGAGCCCGAGACCGAGGACCAGCGTGATGCCGGCCAGCATGGAGTGCAGCATCTTTGCCATGGTGGTATCCTCCGTGTCTGATCAGGATTGAGCGACTGGCGTGAAGGCGTAGGCATCGCCGTCCCTGGCGAACACGCCGGCGCCGGGAAACGGGAAATGCGCGCCGCAAATCATCATCTTGTCGGCGATGACGCGGTCGATCAGCTTGCGGCGGGTGGCGACGGCGGTCGGACCGTCCTGATCATAGGTGCCCTGCCAGTCCGGGTGCGGCGCCAGCAGCGCGGGCACATACATGGTGTCGTTCGACACCATCAGCTGGTCCTTGCCCGACGTGACCAGGAAGGCCGAGTGACCCGGGGTGTGGCCGACCGCCGAAAGCAGGCGGACGCCGGGAGCGACTTCGGCGTTGTCCTCGACGAGCTTCCAGTTCTTCCAGGTCGGGAACACCCCGGCGATGCGCTTGCCGGCCGGCCGGCGGCCTTCCGCCAGCTTCTCGACCCGGCCGGGCTCGGTCCACCAATTGTATTCGGCGCCGTTGACAATGAGTTCGGCATTCGGAAACACCGGCGCGTTGGTGCCTTTCTCCATCAATCCCCAGACGTGATCGGGATGAAAATGCGAGACCAGGATGGTGCCGATTTGATTGCGTTCGATACCGGCGGCCTTCATGTTGGCGGGCAGGTTGGTCGCATTGGCCTGCCACTGACCGACCCCCGACCCGGCGTCGACCATGATATGCCTGTCGCCGATCTTCAGCACGATCACCGTCAGCGGGATCGGCATGAATTCCGTGGTCAGGCCCGCCTTGGCGAGCGCGGCCTTGGTTTCCTCGACCGAAGCGTTCCTGATGAAAGAGGGATCGTGGGGCTTGCGCCAGATACCGTCGTACAAGGCGGTCACCTCGATCGAGCCGACCTTGTATTTGTAGACGCCGTTGCTCGGCTCAAGCGGTGTTTCCGCAAGCGCGGGGTTGATGAAAGCCAGCTTCCTGTCCAGCCCGAAGGCTGCACCGAGCGCTGCGGATGCCAGGAGGCCACGGCGCGATAAGGTTAACATTTGACGTTCTCCTTGATTTCGACTGGATGGGAGCAGGAGGCGGAACAATCATGCCTGCAGCCAAGGAGACCGGCGCCGTCGGCGCTTTATTCTCGCCGGCGCAACTATTTTTCCGCCGCAGCACCATGGCGGTGGCTGGGCGTGGGGCATCGCGTCAGGCCGTCCGGCACGGACAGGGCGGCGGTCAGGCTTTTGGAAAGGGCCGCGGTTTTTTGACAAGCCCGGGAATAAACCGTTGCGAATGGCGGTCTATTTCACAGTCGGATGTCGATACCTGGATTTTGCCTGGATTTTGCCACCCTCGATTCAAACGGACACGCAGCGGACGGACGTCATGAATTCGCCATCGGCGACAGACTGCAGGATGCCAGGTTCGTTGCTGGATTGCCTGATCGCCGGCGTGGCGATCGGAATCGCGGAAATACGGAAGGATTTCAGGATTCGATCGATGGCCGCCGGCAACGACCATGCCGCTACCCCGCCAACAACAAGCCGGGCCGAGCCCTGCAGTCCGGTGACCGCGGCGTCAGGTCGCGCCGATGTTTCGGCGACGCGCCAGCCGGCCGGGGCCAGCGACCTCTACGGCAGGTTTCAGCGAGACATCGTGCCCCACCTCGATGCCGCCTATAATTTCGCGCGCTTTCTCAGCCGCAACCCCGACGCAGCCCAGGACATCGTGCAGGAAGCGTTCCTTCGCGCCTATCGAAATTTCGACGGCTATCAGGGTGGCGACGCGCGCGCCTGGATCTTCACCATTGTGCGCAACTGCTATCATAATTGGCTGCTCGAGTGCCGGCGCAAGGCCCGCGTGGAAGTCGACCTTCACCGTCCGGACGACGCCGAGGGGTTCTCGGTCGACGACATACCGTCGGATGCGGACACCCCGGAAACGGCGCTGCTGCGAAGCGGCGAATCCAGCGCGGTTCGAATCGTCCTCGCCAAACTGCCGCGGTCGCTGCGCGAGGTACTGGTCCTGCGCGAGCTGGAAGGGCTGTCCTACCGCCAGATCGCGGAAACCTTTGCGCTGCCGATCGGCACCGTGATGTCCCGGCTGGCGCGCGCGCGGACACGATTCGAGAGCGCATGGCGCCAGCAAACCGGCCTGGGGGAGGACCGCAGGTGAGCTCCTCCGCCGCAAAGCCGTGCGCCGAGTGGGATTTGATGCTTCACGGCTTCATCGATGGCGAACTCGATGCCGCCCATTCGCTGCAACTGGAACGGCATCTCGCCACCTGCCCCCATTGCGACACTCAACTGAGACGACTCGAGGCATTGAAACAGGCGGTGACGCAAAATGGGGTGCGCTGGCGAACGCCGGATCACGTGCGCGCGCAGGTCCTCGCTGCGGTGGCGCACGAGGCCGCGATGCAGGCGAGATCGTCGGCTGCGCCGCAGAACCGGCAGGGCGAAAAGCGTTTCAATTTCCTCGAATTCGTCAGGCAGTGGATGTTCGTGCCGTCGCTCGCAGCGCTCGCTGCCAGCCTGTTCCTGGTGACCGCGCCGATCCATCAGCGTTCGCCGATCGAAGATGAAATCCTTGCAAGCCACGTCCGCTCGCTGCTGGTCAATCACCTGACGGATGTCGCGACTTCAGATCAGCACACCGTCAAGCCATGGTTCAACGGCAAGATCGATTTCTCTCCGCCGGTCGTCGATCTTGCGCCGCAGGGATTTCCCCTGGTGGGAGGCCGCATCGACTACATCGGCGGGCGGGTGGTGGCGGCCCTGATCTACCGGCGGCAAGCGCATCTCATCAACCTGTTCATCTGGCCGGCTTCGGCCGCCGGACCGACCACGGCATCTCGCGACGGCTACAACATGGAGAACTGGAGCGAGGACGGACTGACTTTCTGGGCCGTGTCCGATGTCAGCGCCGGCGAGGTCGAGAAGTTCCGCGAGACGTTTTCCGAACACATCGCCAGATGATCGGTGTGGAGGCCGGCGGCCTCCGGCCGTGTCCGCCCCGGCAAGCCAATTGAGGGCGAATGCGACGCTATGTGATTTTTCTCACACCTGAACGAATCTTCAGAAGATTGTCGACGAACCAGACCTGACATTCCCGAACCCCGCTCCGAAGCGATGCGACTGATGTGCGACGGTTACGCCGTCGACAGCAACCCGCGCCGCGTGCGCATCATTCAAGGAGAACGACCATGCTTCGCAAATTGACGCTTGGACTTGTTGCCGCCATCTCTCTCAGCGCGGTGGCGCTGGCTCCCTCCGCCGCGTCCGCGCATTGGGGCGGCGGATGGGGTGGCGGCTTCCATCACTTCGGTCACCACGGCTTCGGCCTCGGCTATGTCGGCGGCGTCGGCTATGATGATGGCGGATGCTATGTGATCCGCCGCATACCGACCCCGTTCGGCTACCGCCTTCGCACCATCAATGTCTGTGAATAGCGAGACCTCGATTGCTTCCGTTCAAATCCCCGGCCGGCTCCGCGGCCGGGGCTTTTGTCTGGCCGCATTGTTGCATCGCAATCTCCTTGCCATGCTCAGACTGAGGTCGTGTTGACTTGGACGATTCCGATGCCACAGTGGCGCCCGTGATTCCGGTGGCGACCGGGTCCAAAAGAAAGCTTCGGAGGAAGCGCGATGCTCGACAGACGAGAGATGATGAGGCGCGCCGGCATGGCGGCGCTGGCGACAGGTTTCGGTTCGCTGCCGGCGCTGGCGCTCGATAGCGTGACCCTGCCTTTCGACAATGGCGAGCGGCCGCTGGTGAAATATCCGCAAAAGCGGCTGATGATCGGCCTGACCAGCCGGCCGCCGCAGATGGAGACGCCGTTCTCCATCTTCAACGACGGCCCGATTACGCCGAACAACGCCTTCTTCGTCCGCTATCATCTGGCCGACATCCCCCTCGACATCGATCCGGATAAATTCTCGCTGCAGGTCAAGGGCAAGGTCGATCGTCCGCTGACCTTGTCGCTGAAGGACATCCGCAAGCTCGGCGCCGTCGAACTCGTTGCCGTCAACCAGTGCTCGGGCAACAGCCGTGGATTTTTCGAGCCGCGGGTGGCGGGCGGCCAACTGGGCAATGGCGCGATGGGCAATGCCCGCTGGCACGGCGTACCGCTGAAGACCGTGCTCGATATGGCAGGCGTGCAGCAAGGGGCAAAACAGGTCGCGTTCGGCGGCATGGACGGGCCGGTCAGCGACCGCACGCCGGATTTTGCCAAGGCGCTCGATGTCGATCATGCCCGCGACGGCGAGGTCATGCTGGCCTATGGCATGAATGGCGAAGATCTGCCGGTTCTCAACGGCTTCCCGTTGCGGCTGGTGGTGCCGGGCTACTACGGCACCTACTGGGTCAAGCATCTCAACGAGATTACCGTGCTGGACAGCGTGTTCGACGGCTTCTGGATGAAAACCGCCTATCGGATTCCGGACACGCCGTGCGGCTGCGTCGAGCCCGGCACCGCCCCCAAGGCGACGATCCCTATCAACCACCTCACCGTCCGCTCTTTCATCACCAATGTGAGCGATGGCGCGAAACTGAAGCCGGGCGCAACGACCCTGAAGGGAATCGCCTTCGACGGCGGCAAGGGCATCAAGGAAGTCGCGGTCTCGCTCGATGGCGGAAGCAGCTGGACACCGGCAAAACTCGGCAGGGACCTCGGAAAATACTCGTTCCGCGAATGGAAGCTGCCGGTGCGGCTCACTGCCGGCAGCCACGAACTCAAGGTTCGCGCCACCAACAATGCCGGCGACACCCAGCCGCTCGAGCCGACATGGAATCCGGCCGGCTATCTGCGCAATGTCGTCGAAACAGTCCGGGTCACCGCGGCATGATGCGAGCCCTCATGACTCCCGGTTTTTCCGTCGGCCTTGCCGCCATCGCAATATTGGCTCTTGGGTCGGCCGGCGCGGCGCCGATCGCCTATCAGCTTCCGGAGGAAACCGCGACATTCAAGCCCGGACCCAATCTCGAGGTGGTGCAGAACAACTGCACGGCCTGTCACTCCGCGGACTACATCAATACCCAGCCGCGCGGGCCGAAATTCAAGAAGGATTTCTGGCAGGCCGAGGTGACCAAGATGATCAAGAATTATGGCGCGCCGATCGAGGATGCCGATGTCGGCAAGATCGTCGACTATCTTGCCGCGACGCACTAATTTCGATCCCCCCAGGCCCCGCCGCCACGTCGACGACGGGGGCCGATCGGGCCGGGTTCCGCGTCAAATTAGCGCGAAATGGCCAAAAAGCGCGAATGTGCCGCGATAATGATCGTTTTCCGTCAAAATCCCGGTGTGGTTTAAGCTATCAAGCTTGGCCTATACCGCGTATCGTGCGCATGTCGGACATGCCGGTTTGCGGGGACCGGCAGTTCGTTATCGCTTTTGATCCCGCGGAGACGACGTGATGGCTAAAGGTACTGTGAAGTGGTTCAACGCGACCAAGGGTTTTGGATTCATCCAGCCCTCTAGCGGCGGCAAAGACGTTTTCGTTCATATTTCGGCGGTCGAGAAAGCTGGCCTTTCCTCGCTCAACGAAGGACAGACGGTCGAATACGAAGAAGTTGCCAATCGCGGCAAGACTTCGGCGGAAAACCTCAAGGTTTGACGCTAAGGACGCGGTCCGCAACAGCGCACTCTCGGACCCAATCCGGGAGTGGGGCTTCCAAAAATATCCCAAGTAAACAGAGTGCGTTTGGCGGGGCCTGGCACCGCTCGTGCACGCTTTCGAATCGGCGCAGAACGCGCTGGTTCGAGCGCAAGAAACCTTGACTCCTCGTTCATGACATCCCGCCCGCTGGCCCGCGCTGGCCGCAGTCGGTCTCACGGATAGCTGGCCCGGGCGGTCCTCCAGGCCGCAACGCGGCGCGAGCGTCGGCGGCTCCTGTGCTGCCGACAGGCCTGCCCGCCATTCGCCAAGGACCCGCCGGCCTGTCGCTTGCGCCGGTCGCCGCGCTCCCGCCGCCGCTTTATTCAATCCGGCAAATTTCCGCGAAACCCAACGCCGTGTTTGACGATTGCTGGACCGGCGGCATGATGCCGGGCGGGAACCAGAGACAAGGCATGACGTCCAACCCCTCATCCGTTCCGCCCTTCGCGGCGCCGTACGCGCCGGACGACGCAGTCCTGGCGGCCCGGCTGCTCGAAACCGCCGTCTTGAGCGCGGAGCAGGACGCCCGCATCGACCGCACGGCGACGCGCCTGATCGGCGCCATCCGCGCCACCGACGGCCGGCTCGGCGGCGTCGAGGACATGCTGCGCGAATTCGCGCTCTCCACCCGGGAAGGCCTGGCGCTGATGGTGCTGGCCGAAGCGCTGCTGCGCGTGCCCGACGCCCGCACCGCCGACCAGTTCATCGAGGACAAGCTCGGCCAGGGGGACTTCGTGCACCATGAGACCAAATCCAGCGCTTTCCTGGTCAACGCATCGGCGTGGGCGCTGGGAATATCGGCGCGGGTGATTCAGCCGGGTGAAACCCCGCAGGGCAGCATCGGACGGCTGGCGAAGCGGCTCGGCGTTCCGGCGGTGCGCGCCGCCACGCGCCAGGCGATGCGGCTGATGGGCAGTCACTTCGTGCTCGGCGAGACCATCGAGTCCGCGCTGGCGCGGGCGCAGCCGGATGCCGACAACGCGCCGCGCTATTCCTTCGACATGCTCGGCGAAGGCGCGCGCACCGCCGCCGACGCGGCGCGCTATTTCGATTCCTACGCCAGCGCGATCGAAGCCATCGGCCGCGCCGCCGACCATCGGCCGCTGCCGGATCGGCCGGGCATCTCGGTCAAGCTCTCCGCCCTGCATCCGCGTTTCGAACCGTTGAGCCGGCGGCGGGTGATGGCGGAGCTGGTGCCCCGGCTGATCGATCTGGCGCGCCGGGCCAGGGCCTTTGAGCTGAATTTCACCGTCGATGCCGAGGAAGCGGATCGGCTGGAACTGTCGCTCGACGTGATCGCGGCGGCGCTCGGTGACGCTTCGCTCGCCGGCTGGGACGGTTTCGGACTGGCCATCCAGGCCTACCAGAAACGCGCCGAAGCCGTGATCGACCATGTCGACGATCTCGCGAAGTCGCTGAACCGGCGGCTGATGTTGCGCCTGGTCAAGGGCGCCTACTGGGACACCGAAATCAAGCGCGCGCAGGAGCGCGGCCTCGACGATTATCCGGTGTTCACCCGCAAGGCGATGACCGACCTCAATTACATCGCGCGCGCGCAGCAGCTGCTGGCGCTGCGGCCCCGCATCTTTCCGCAATTCGCCACCCACAACGCCCTGACGGTGGCGACCATTCTCGAGCTTGCCGGCGACGACGGCGGATTCGAGTTTCAGCGCCTGCACGGCATGGGCGAGGCGCTGTACGCGCAGTTGCGCGAGGATCGCCCGACGCCGGCCTGCCGGACCTATGCGCCGGTCGGCAGCCACCGCGACCTCTTGGCCTATCTGGTGCGGCGGCTGCTGGAGAATGGCGCCAATTCGTCCTTCGTCGCTGTCGCCGCCGACCACGCCGTGCCGGTTGCAACCCTGCTGCGGCGGCCGGCCGAGCTGATCGGCGCCGCCGCCGAGGCACGGCATCCCGACATCCGCCGGCCGCCCGATCTCTATCGGCCGCTGCGGCAAAATTCGCGCGGCATCGAGTTCGGCGAGCGCGCCGCCCTGCGCGAGCTGGTTTCGGCCGTCGCCGCAGGCAGCCCCGACGTTACCGAGGTGACCGACGCCGATCCGGAGGCCGCAAGCCTCGCCGTAACGGCCGCACGGGCGGCATTCCGATCGTGGAGCCGGACGCCGGCCGAAACCCGCGCCACGATGCTGGAGCAGGCGGCCGACCTGCTGGAACGGCGCGCGGCGCATTTCATCGCGCTGTTGCAGCGCGAGGGCGGCAAGACGCTCGATGATTCGCTCTCCGAGGTCCGCGAGGCCGCCGATTTCTGCCGCTACTACGCCGCCGAAGGCCTGAGGCTGTTCGGCGCAGGCCAGCTCATGCCGGGGCCGACCGGCGAGCGCAACAGCCTGGCGCTTCGCGGCCGCGGCGTGTTCGTCGCGATCTCGCCGTGGAATTTTCCATTGGCGATCTTCCTGGGCCAGGTGACCGCGGCGCTGATGGCCGGCAACAGCGTCGTCGCCAAGCCCGCCGAGCAGACGCCGCGGGTCGCCGCCGAGGCGGTCCGGTTGCTGCACGAGGCCGGAATCCCCGCCTCGGCGCTGCATCTGGTGCCGGGCGACGGCCGAATCGGCGCCGCGCTGGTGGCGCATCCTGACATCGCCGGCGTCGTCTTCACCGGCTCGACCGCGGTCGCCCGCTCGATCAATCGCACGCTGGCCGCCAAACAAGGCCCGATCGTGCCGCTGATCGCGGAAACCGGGGGCATCAATGCCATGATCGTCGACGCCACCGCTCTGCCCGAGCAGGTCGCCGACGACGTCGTCAGCTCGGCATTCCGCTCGGCCGGCCAGCGCTGCTCGGCGCTGCGACTGCTGTTCCTCCAGGACGACGTCGCCGACCGCATGATCGAGATGATCTCGGGCGCCGCCCGCGAGCTTGCGATCGGCGACCCCTGCGATCCCGCGGTTCAGATCGGGCCGGTGATCGACGCCGAGGCCAAGCGACAGCTGGAGGCCCATATCGCGCGCATGAAAACCGGGGCCCGGGTGCATTTCGCGGGTCGCGCTCCCGACGGCAATTTCGTCGCGCCGCACATCTTCGAATTGTCGGACGCCGGTGAGCTGACCGAGGAAGTCTTCGGCCCGGTGCTGCATGTGGTGCGCTATCCCGCCGACGGACTTGAGCGCGTGCTGCAATCGATCGAACGCAGCGGCTACGGCCTGACGCTCGGCATTCACTCGCGCATCGACGACAGCATCGAGGGCGTGATCGAGCGGCTGCAGGTCGGCAACATCTATGTCAACCGCAACATGATCGGCGCGGTGGTCGGCGTGCAGCCGTTCGGCGGCCATGGGCTGTCCGGCACCGGCCCCAAGGCCGGCGGCCCGCATTATCTGCCCCGCTTCGCCACCGAGCAGACCGTGACCGTCAACACGGCCGCGGCCGGCGGCAACGCGGCGCTGTTGTCGGGCAGCGAATAGCCGATCTTCACGCTGCCCGGCAGCCATGTCACAAAGCCCCGTTGCATCGGAACGGCTAGACCGGTCAAATGCACCGGAATTCGGCCATCGCGGCGGCCGCGATTCCATCGCGCGGAATAAAACCAACAAGAGTCACGGGAGCGACCCCACCATGGAAGACGGCATCTTCGAAGGCCTCAAGGTCCTGGACTGCGCGAGCTTCATCGCCGCGCCTGCGGCCGGTACCGTGCTGTCGGATTTCGGCGCCGAGGTGATCAAGATCGAGCCGCCCGGGTCGGGCGACCCCTATCGCAACCTGCCGAATTTGCCGGGATATCCGGCCAGTCCGCACAATTTCGCGTGGCTGCTGGAATCCCGCAACAAGCGCAGTCTCGCGCTCGATCTGTCCAGGCCGGAAGGCCAGGCGGTGTTGTATCGGCTGGTCGCCGAGGCCGATGTCTTCATCACCAATTTTCCGCCCGGCGTGCGCGCCCGGCTCGGCGTCACCTATGCCCAGCTGGCGCCGCTCAATGACCGGCTGATCTATGCGTCGTTCACCGGCTATGGCGAAAAAGGCGCCGAAGCCGACAAGCCCGGATTCGACAGCAATGCCTATTGGGCACGCTCCGGCCTGATGGATCTGGTCCGCGCCGATACCGATACAACGCCGGCGCGCTCGGTCGCCGGCATGGGCGACCACCCCTGCGCGATGGCGCTGTACGGCGCGATCGTGACCGCGCTGTACAAGCGCGAGCGCACCGGCAAGGGCTCGCATGTCAGCTCGAACCTGATGGCCAACGGCATCTGGGCCAACGGCGTCCTCGCCCAGGCCAAATTATGCGGCGCGAAATTCGGCGAGCGGCGTCCGCGCGAGCACGCGCTGAACGCGGTGACCAATCACTACAAATGCCGCGACGGACGCTGGATCATTCTGTCGCTGCTCAACGAGGAACGGCAATGGCCGGCGCTGGCGCGCTGCCTCGGCCGCGAGGATTTCATCACCGATCCGAGATTCGCCACCAAGCCCGACCGCCACGCCCGCTCGCTGGAATTGATCCGGATTTTCGACGAGATTTTCGCTGGCAAGGACCTCGCCGAATGGCGCAAGATACTTGACGGCAATGGCCTGGTGTTCGGCGTCGTCGGCATTCTCGACGACATTCCCAATGACAGCCAGATGCTGGAAAACGAGGTGCTGGTGCCATTCGAGGGCGATACCATGCTCACCGTCAACAGCCCGATCTGGATCGACGGCAGCCGGAAGACGCAACCGCGGCGTCCGCCGGGGATCGGCGAGCACAGCGACGAAATTCTGCGCCAGGCGGGCTACGACGACGCCGCAATCGCGCAGCTACGCGGCTCGGGCGCCGTGGCCTGAACACGCGCTGCCGCCATGCGGAAGCGATGAAACGACATTGCGCTACTTGTTGTGCAGCACTACCCAGCCGACGGCGGCGAGGCCGATCACGACGGCCGCCGCGATCGCCCAGACACTGACGCGGACGTCGCTGACGGTCTGCCGCACACTTTCGTTCCGGGCGATCTCGCGGTCCCGCTCCTTGCTGTCATTGTCCGCGTCGTTCATCGCCGGCCCTCCCGTCATGCCATCGACGGCGCCGGGATCGCGCTCCGGCGCCGCAATCTAACCTAGGCTCCAGCCGTCGTCGACGGATGCAACGCCGCAGCGAACGATGCCGGCTCGGCAGTGCGCTGGCCGCTTCCGCCCAGGCCGGCGAGCCGGCTCAACCACAACGCCGCCAGCGCCGCGCACAACGCGGCGAGCGCGGCCGCCGTGAACACGGACGCCGTGTTCCATTTCATGGCCAGCAGCAAGCCGCCGACCAGCGGCCCGACAATCGAGCCGGCGCGGCCGATCCCGAGCGCCCAGCCTATGCCGGTCGCCCTGACCGCGGTCGGATAGAACGCCGCGGCCAGCGCATTGGCCGCAATCTGGCCACCGACAATGCAAAAGCCGGCAGCGAAAATCGCCATCGCGACCAGAACTGCGGAGTGTCCGAACTGGCCGATCGCGAACACCGCGAACACGGCAACGAAATACACCAGCGCCAGCGCCCGAAACGAGAAGCGGTCGATGACGCTGCCGAGCGCAAGGGCTCCGACCACGCCGCCGACCTGCAACATCGATCCGATCGCCGCCGCCGCCGACACCGATGCGCCGAGGTCGTTGAGCACCGTGGGCAGCCAGTTGGACAGGAAATAAAGGTCGAGCAGGCTCATGAAAAACACCACCCACAGCAACAGCGTGACCAGGGTTCGCCCGTTTTTGAACAGATGCAGCACCGGCATGCCGGGCAATTGCGGTTCATCCACGACGAACTGCGTTGCCGGGGTGAACGCAAACTTCGGGCCAAGGCTCTGCAGCAGTTCGGCGACCCGCCGATGCGGCGCTCCGCTGAGCACCAGGAACCGCGCCGATTCCGGCAGCCGCAGCGCCAGCACCGGAACCAGCAGCAGCGGGACCACACCGCCGACCACGAACACGGCGCGCCAGCCGAATTGCGGGATCAGCGCCGCTGCGAGCAACCCGCCGAGCGCCGCGCCGACCGAGAAGCCGCAGAACATGATCATCACCATGGTGGCGCGGCGGCGGCGCGGATTGAACTCGGAGGTCATCGCAATGGCGTTCGGCATCGCGCCGCCGAGGCCGAGCCCGGTCAGAAACCGGATCACCAGGAGCGTGTCGGCGTCATGAACGAACGCCGTCGCCAGCGCGCCGACGCCGAACGCAAGAGTCGAGAAAATAATGATCTTCTTGCGCCCGATACGGTCCGCAAGCGGCCCGAACAGCAGCGCGCCGATCATCAGCCCGAACAGGCCGGCACTGAACACGGGGCCGAGCGCCGCCTTGGAAAGCCCCCATTCCCTCGCCAGGGCAGGCGCGACATAGCCGATCGCCTGGGTGTCGAAGCCGTCGAGAAACAGCACCGCCGCACAGACCAGCAGCAGCCGGATCTGAAATCCGCCGACCGGCTGCCGGTCGATGAATTCGGCGATATCGACCGGCGAGGTGCCCGCGTTCTGGCGTTGCGAATCCGGCATCGTCGTCTCCCTCTCCAGCGTCAGACCGCGGTTTCCGGCGATCCCGTGTTTTTGACGAATTGGTCCAGCGCGATGGCAGGGCCGCGGCCCGGTTCCCGCATCCTCAACCGCGCAAGGCATCCTTCGAATAGCCGGCGATCCGCTTGTAGCCTTCGGACAAGGCGACCAGTTCTTCCTGGCTGATGACATCACCGATCGCCGCGAACGGCTGGTCGTGGGTGCGCTGATAGACCTCGCGCAGGATCGCGTCCGGCGGATTGCTGCGGTTGGTCAGCACGATCCTTGTGGTCGCTTCGAGACGCTGCTGCTGGTAGGCGGCCAGCGCGACGACCGGATCCTGGTTTTCCAGCAGCGCCGAAGCAAGCGCGCGGGCGTCCAGGATGGCCTGGCCGGCGCCGTTGGAACCACGCGGCACCATCGGGTGGGCGGCATCGCCGAGCAGCGTGACCAAACCAAAGCTCCAGCGCGGCAGCGGATCCTGATCGACCATCGGGAATTCCAGCACGCTGTCGGCAGCACGGATAAAGGCGGGAACGTCGAGCCAGTCGAAATGCCAGTCGGCGAACGCGCCGATGAAATCGTCGATCGAACCGGGACGGTTCCAGTCGCGCTTGCGATAGACCGGTGTCTCGATTTCGGCCACCCAGTTGATGAGCTGCAACCCGTCGGCGCCGGAGGCGCGACGGATCGGATAGATCACCATCTTGCCGTGCGACAGCCATCCCGCCCGCACCATGCTGGCGCCCGAAAGCATCGGCTTCCACCGCGTCACGCCGCGCCACATGTTGACGCCGGAATAGCGCGGTTCGCCTTCGCCGGGGAAGAACTGCTTGCGGATCGCGGAATTGATGCCGTCGCAGGCGATCGCGGCGCGACCGCGAACGCTGCTGCGGCCGGCGCCACCAGGCCGATCGGAAAAGTGCACGCTGACGCCGGCTTGGTCCTGCTCGACCGAGAGGCAATGATGGCCGGTGATGAGCCGGTCTGATCCGGCGCGGGCGCGGAACGCGTCGACCAGTACCATCTGCAGATCGCCGCGATGAATCGAGAATTGCGGGTGCGCGTAGCCGGCCGCACGGCCCAGCGGCTCGCGATAGATCAGCTGCCCGAAGCGATTGAAGAAAGTGGCATCCTCGGTGGCGATCGCGGCCTGCGCCAGGGCGTCTTGCAGTCCGAGCGCGGCGAGTTCCGCGGTAGCATGCGGAAGCAGATTGATGCCGACCCCGATGGCTCGGATTTCGGCCGCCGACTCGAAGATACGGCAGGGAATCCCGGCCGCATGCAGTGCCAGCCCGAGGGTCAATCCGCCGATGCCGGCGCCGACGATGATGATGTCGTCCATGTTTCCTTCCGGCACGCCCTATCCGGCGATTGCCCGCAATGAAACACGATTGGTGAGCCTACTGTCAATCCGGAACGCGAACCTATCAATTTGCCGCTTGGGGTTCGAAATCGGAATGTTTGCGGCGCAGCCAAATGGTGCGATTTGCGCGCGGCCGCCACCCTCATGCCGCGGCCGCCTTCCGCTGGCAGCTCACCCGAAGCAGCGGCCCGATCTCGGCGGCCGGCTTGGCGGGGCTGAACAGGTAGCCCTGCATTTCGGCGCAGCCGAGCGCGCGCAGCAGGTCGCGCTGCTGCTCGGTCTCGACGCCCTCGGCCGTGGTCGTCATGTGGCGTGCCGCGGCGATGTTGACCACGGCCTGGACGATGCAGGACGACCCGCCCGGCTCGGCGATGTCGGTGACGAAGCAGCGGTCGATCTTGATCTTGTCGAACGGAAAACGCTGCAGGTAGCTCAGCGAGGAATAGCCGGTGCCGAAATCGTCCAGCGCTATCCGCACCCCGGTGGCGCGAAGCTGATGCAGGATGGCAAGGGCGGCGTCGTCGTCGCGGATCAGCACCGCCTCGGTGATTTCCAGCTCCAGCCGGCTGGCCGGCAGCCCCGACGCCGCAAGCGCGGCCACCACCTTCAGCGCCAGCGTTCCGCTCTTGAACTGAACCGGCGACACGTTGACCGCGATCCTGATTCCATCGGGCCAGGTCGCGGCCTCCGCGCAGGCCGTCGTCAGCACCCACTCGCCGATCTGGTTGATCAGGCCGGTCTCTTCCGCGACCGGAATGAACTCGGCGGGCGAGATCATGCCGTGTTCGGGATGGCGCCAGCGCAGCAGCGCCTCGCAGCCGGTGACCGTGTTGTCCTTCAGACTGACGCAGGGCTGATAGTAGACCTCCAGCCCGCCGTCGGTGATGGCCTGGCGCAGATCCATTTCCAGCATGCGGCGGGCCTTGACCTCGGCGTCCATGCTCGGCTCGAAGAACCGGTAGGTCCGCCGTCCGGCGGATTTGGCGGCATACATCGCCAGGTCGGCGTTCTTGAGGATCTGATCGAGGTCGGCGCCGTGCTGCGGCGCCAGCGCGATGCCGACGCTGGCATCGGCGCTCAACTGATGCCCGAAACATTGATAGGGCTTGCGGATCGCCTCGAACACCCGGGTCACCAGTTCGGTGACGTCGGCCGGAGTCCCGACCGCGGTCCGGACGATGGCGAATTCATCGCCTCCCAGCCGGGCGACGAAGCCCTCGCCGCCGACGCAGCGGCCGAGGCTTGCCGCCACCGATTTCAGGAGTTGATCGCCGATCAGGTGTCCGAGCGTGTCGTTGACGCTCTTGAATTCGTCGATGTCGATATAGAGCACGGCCAGCTGCGCGCCGTCGGCAAGCTGCGCCAGCTCGGTCTTGAGACGCTCGTGGAACAGCGCCCGGTTCGGCAGGTCGGTCAGCGCGTCGTAATGCGCCAGATGCGTGATGCGTTCCTCGGCGCGCCGGCGCTCGGTGATGTCCTCGTGCGTGCTCACCCACCCGCCATCGAGCAGCGGCTGGTTGACGACCAGAATGGAACGTCCATCTGCGGTCTCCGCGACCGTATGGGTCATTTTTCCGAGCCCCACGTTGCGCGAGACAGACGAACAGAAATCGTCGATATCGCCCTTGAAAGAGCCGGTCTGCTTGCGATACGCGATAATCTCGCGGAAGCTGCAGCCGGGCTTTGCCACCTGAGGCGACAATCCGTACATCTCGATATAACGCTGGTTGTAGACGATCAGCCGCTCCGATGAATCATACATCATCAGGCCTTGCGTCATGTTGTTGACGGCGGTGTCGAGGCGCTGCTTTTCCAGCGTCAGTCGTTGCTGGGACAATCGATGTTGCTGCAACAATTTGCGGACGATGAGAAGCAGCATGGCCGATATCACGAGCATGGACAGCGCGGCCGCCGCGATCAAAAACCTGATTTGCTCTCGCCAATCGGCCAACGCCGCCCACACCGTCGTCGTTGCGACGACCGAAATCGGGAAATTCGTCAAGGCGCGCGCGGCACTGATCCGCTCCAGGCCGTCGAGGGGGCTGGTCAAGCGTCGCGTAGCGTAGCCTCTTGACAAGGCAAGCTGGCGCAGCGGGCCGGGTTTGAAATTACGCCCGATCAGGGATTCGACATGAGGATGACGAGCCAGCAGGGTTCCGTCGGCGTGGAACAGGGTTATCGTTGCGCCCTTGCCCAGCGCCACGGACGCAAAAAAGTGCTCGAAATGGGCTGGCGTAATCGCCCTGGTGACAACCCCCAGAAACTCGCCGTTTGGCCCGGTCACCTTGCGAGCGATGACGGTTGTCCATTGCCCAGTGGACTCGCTCTGCACCAGTTCGATCAAAACCGGCGTCACCGCAGCGCCTGACTTGAAGGCCTTGAAGAAGTCTCGATCGACAATTTTGACGTCCGAAGCCGGCGAGACCTCCGACGAATTGACCAGGATTCCCTTTGAGTCGAACACATCGACGCAAGCGACATCGAAATAGGCTCCGACCCTCGCGTTAAGCATCTCGTGCCATTCGGGGCTCGCCATTTTCTCCCTAAAAATGTCGGCCGTGGAGATTCCGGACTGCTGGATTTGCCTGACAAGGTCTTTCTGAATTACCGTGAAATCGTCGAGCTGCTGGTCGAAGTGGCGGGACAGCAACAGCACGGTGTTTTCCAGTTCGCGCTCCGCGCTCTGCAGCGCGCGCTCGCGGAAATTGCCGATCATCATCGCGGTGCCGATGGCGATTGCCGCGATCAGCGAGCCGCCGCACAGGATCAGCCAGCGGATCGGATCGTGCCGAAGCGCAATTTTACGACCGATCGCCTCCATGAGGCGATCAAACCCGGAACCTGCCTGCTGCAATGAAAGCCATTCCGGCATTACTCCACTCCCTCGGGGCATGGATACAATGCACAAATGGAGGCACTGTTAGGAATTCCGGTTACCCGAAACTTAACGCGCAGTCATTGCGGCGATCTGCGGCGCTACCGGCTCTTGACGAAGCACATCCCCATCCGCGAGGCCGACGACACGACCTGGCATGCCAGCCCCTCGGCGCAGGTCCAGGAACGGAAACTGCGGTCATTGTCGGCAGTGTCCGGGTTTTGCCGATAGCAGGGCGCGCCCCAGCCATCGTCATACTCGGTGCCGGCAAGTTCGGTGCTGCCGCGCAATTGCGGGCGGCTGGAAAATTCCCGCGAGTAGTCCGGACGCCTGCCGTCGCGCAGCGAAGCGAGAATATCGCGCCGCCTGATCTGGTCGCCGAAGAAGTGCGGCGACGCCGGCACGACAACCGAGTTGTCGGGCCTTGCCGCCAGCCAGTCGACGCCGGGAAAGTGAAAGCCGCCTATGCCTCGGGTCTGATGGCATCCCGCGCAGGTCACGTCGTTGAGGCGGCGCTCGAAGCCGCCCAGCGAATGAATGTTCTGCAGGCCGATGCCGCGCTGCGCGGCCGTTTCCAGGGCCGCAACCACGTCGGTTGCCGCAAATACCGGGTCTGCCCCCGAACCGTCGCCCTGCACCAGGCCGAAGGCCGGCTGCAGGCTTGACGGCGCAAACCCGACCGGCGTCGCGGCGACCACGCCGGTGGCCAGAAACTTGTCAGGTATCAGGACCGTGCCGCGATCGAGCTCGCTGAAATGCCTGGGGTCGAGCAGCCAGTTCCTGAACTCGCGCTTCAGTTCCGCATCCGCCAGTATCCGCTCGCGGTCGATCTGGTTCTCGAGCGGCACCTGTTCGAATGCCCGCGTCTGAGCGTTGTAGCGAAACACCTTCAGCAGGTAGTCGGTGCGGAAATCGTGCAGCGGCGATTTCGGCGCATGCGCGATCTGCAGATTGGTCTCGATCCGGTCGACGTCTTCCGGCCCGATAAGGTCCAGCGGGCCTTCCTTGGCCAGAAGTTTTTCCGCTAGTGCCGCGCCGGCAAGCGGCCAGTCGCCGGCGACCAGCCAGCGGCGCGCGATCTCGGCGCAGCTGACCGCCGCCGCGTGCTCGCCCCTGGCCCGCAGCACCAAATTGAGCGTCATCGGCAGGCGCGGCGAGGTCGCGCTCGCGCCGGCCACCGGCGGATCGGCGCGCGTCAGCCGGTAGATCAGCCTGATCTCGCCGCAATCGGCCGCGGAGACATAGCCGCGGTCCATCCGGTTGACGATGCCCGCCAGCACGAAGCGCGACGCGGGCGAGTAAAGCTGGCTGCGGTCGAACAGCTGAAAATCGAACGAAGTTCCAATGCCGATGGTCAGGTCCGGAAGCTCGGCCTTGTGCCTGACGACGTAGCGATCGAATTCGTCGTCGAGCGCGCTGCGGACCGGCGCCATCGACGGCAAGGCAAACAATTCACTGTTGGCGATCGGCGCCTCATCCGTTTGCCCCGCCTGCATGACACGGCGGAGGCCAAATCGTCCGCGATCGAGTTCCCGCAGAGCCAGCGGATCGGTGATGGCGGCGCCGCGCTCCAGCGCCGCCGCGCCATGCGCGTGGCGCAGCGGCAGGACGCTGCAAACCAGAACCAGGGCCGTGAGCATAAATCGCAAGGTACGTCCGTTTCCCGACCAGTGCCGCGTCCGGCTGCGGGACAACGGCTTCTACTCCGGAAAATAGCCGGAAAGCCGACACGCTGTCTTGCGGCAATCGGAATGCCGCGCGGTCATGGCTTCACGTCGCGGTGAAGCGATCGTTTCTCAGCGCGCGACGATCAGGCCCCTGCTGGTAACCACCACCCAGCGGCCGTCCTGGCGGCGGATGGCATCGACCCGCCCAAGCCCCGGTACCGGATCGCCGGCAAAGACTTCGAAGATGCCCTGCCGGCCTTCGATCAAGGCGCCGCCATTGGCGACGTCGCGCAGCAGCCAGCCTTCCACCGTCGGCAGCCTTGCCAGTTCGAGCTTGGGCGGAGCCAGCGGGCCGGCCGCGGGGGCGGAAACCGAGCCGGTGACTTCCTTCGCCGCAGCCGGCGCCGCGGCAGCCACCGGGGCAGGCGCCGGCGGCGGAGCGGCATGGAGTTTTTCCACGGCCTCGCTGAGCTTGGCGAGCTTGGCGGCCGGCTCGGCTTGCGCCTTCTCGACCTTGTCGAGGCGCTCGCTGGTCTTGTTGAACTGGGCCATGCCGAGCTTGGCGGTATGATCGACGCTGGCCTTGAGGGCCACGACATCGGCGTCGATGCGGGCCACCGAGGCTTCGAGCGCCGGATCGGCGGCTGCCGGGGCGTTGCCGCCGGCAAAATGGCTGAGACCCGCGGTCGCCAGCGCGCCACCGACCGCGCCCGCCAGCACCGCCAGCGCCACCACGGCAGCCAGTGCGGCGAGCCGGCGCTTGCCGAACATTCCGTGACCCTGATCGGATTCCGCTCGCGCACCCTCGCCAGCGCCGTTCCAGCCGTGATCGCCGGACGACATGATCATGACATCGCCGCGAACAGGCGGCGCCTCGGCCTTGGCGGCACCGGTTTTGACAGCATCGGATTTGACAGCGTCCGAACCGGGCGCGGCCGCAGCCGCGGTTTCGTCGGCCCGGCTCTGCTCGGGGACCAGGCCAGGAGCATCCAGGCTGACGGCCTCTTGCGCCGGATCCGCGCCCGGCTGCTGCGCCGCCGCCGTCGCGCTGCGCGCATCCGAGGAATCGGGAGTGATCGCCCCGGCGTCGGCGGAACCGGGTTCTCCGCTGGTCTGCTCGGCGTTCTGCTCGCTCACGGCAAATCTCCCATAAATGGTTGACCATTTGGTAACTTTCATTGCTTGCGAAATCGTTACCGGGCGCGGACTTACGAAAATTTTAGGAAATCCTCCGGCCGGCAGCTGCGGATCTGGCCGATGCTGCCCTGCGGCATCGCGGCGGATACCGGGGCATCGTTTGCGCCGCCGCATTTCCCGACTAACATGGCGGCGCGGACCAGCCAGAAGGCAGGGGGTTCCATGGCCATCGAGAAATGCATCAACGAATTTGATGTCGGCGAGGTCGTTTTCGAGGAGGGCTCGACCGGGCGCGAGCTGTTCGTGGTGCTCGACGGCATGGTCGACATCGCCAAGATCAGCGGCGCCGGCAAGACCGTGATCGTCACCCTGGGCAAGGGCGAATTCTTCGGCGAGATGGCGGTGATCGACGGCTCGTCGCGCTCGGCCACCGCGATCGCCGCCGCGCCGAATACAAGGGTGATGCGGATCAATCACGCCCGCTTCGTCTATCTGGTCAGCCAGCAGCCGGCATTCGCGCTGATGATCATGGATGCGCTCAGCAAGCGGCTGCGGGCATCCAATGCGGTCACCTTCCGGGCGGCCAACCCATGAGCGACCGCAAGCCGAGCCCGTTTCCGGTTCTTCTCAACAATGACGTCTGCTCGCTGATCCAGGCGGCCGAGGATGTCTATCAGGTCCGGTTCAAGAACCGCGCCGCCAATGCCTATCTGGTGCGCGGCAAATCGCGGACCATCATGATCGATGTCGGGCTGTCCTCGAACTTTCCGGCGCTGCTGGAATGCCTCGAACATCTGGGCTGTCCGCCGGACAGGATCGATATCGTGGTGCTCAGCCACGAGCATCTCGACCATATCGGCGCCGCCCACCATTTCGGCGGCCGCACCCTGATCGCCGCGCACCGCCTCGCCGCCAACAAGATCATGCTGCGCGACGACTTCTCGATGCTGCGCAAGATGTTCAACGAGCCGAACATGCCGATCAATGTCGATATCTGGCTGGAAGAGGGCAATCTGATCGATCTCGGCAATTTCCGCCTCAACGTGATGTATACCCCGGGCCACACCTCGGCCTGCATCAGCCTGTTCGACCAGGACCAGGGCCTGCTGTTCGCCGCCGACACCCTGATGCCCGGCGGTGTGATGGGCGGCGTTTTCGGATCGGGCAGCATCAGCGACTACATCCAGTCGCTGGAACGGCTGAAGGGGCTGAACTCCAGGATATTGCTGTCCGGACACGGCCGCCTGTCCGATACCCCGCAGGACGATGTCCGGATCGCGATCGCGCGCTCGCATGGCCTGTTGTCCGACACCGCTCAGCTGTTCGACGCGCTCGACGCGCGGTCGAACTTCGAGCCGATCATGCAGTCGGTGCGCGACCTCAACAAGCTCGACGACGCCTGAGCCCGCCGCCGCCATTGCGCCGGTGCGGCGATGATGCGCATGCAATCTAGATTACCACCGGGGTGTCCGGCAGTTCGTTGCGGCCAGCGCCATCGGCCGGAAAATATTTTGCCAGCTGCCGCGACACCGCTTCGATGCCCTTGATGGCTCCGCCTTCGAAATTGCCGGCCTTGAAGTCGGCTTGCATGTCGGCGCAGATCCTCTGCCAGCCGGCGGCGCCGACCTGGGCGTCGACGCCGCGGTCGGCAATGATCTCGACCTGGCGGTCGGCCAGCAGCAGATAGATCAGCACGCCGTTGTTATGAGCGGTGTCCCAGATCCGCAGCTGCGAGAAAATGTCGAGCGCGCGCTGCCGCGCCGGCTGGTTGCGAAACAGCGGCGCGCCGTCGAGCGCGCCTTCCACGACAAAGCGGACCTGGCCGCGATGGGTGGCCTCGCCCGTCTTGATCGCCTGCTCGATCGCCGCCAGCACCTTGGGGGTAAAAATCCGCCGTACCCGCCAGTGATGTTCGAGCAGATGCCTGCCGATGCGTCGGATGCCCATCTCTGCCTATCCTCTACCGGCTTTTCGAATCTACCAGCTGCCCGAGGCGCCGCCGCCGCCAAAACTGCCGCCGCCGCCGCTGAACGAGCCGCTGTCGCTCGAGCCGCTGCTTCCGGAAAACGAGCCTCCGCCGCCCCCGAGGCCGCCGGACCAGCCGCCGCTGCGCCCGTTCGACGAGGCGATGCTCCCGGCGAACATCGCAAAGGCAAAGGCGATCACCGCCGAAAGCAGCGAGAACGCCAGCGATCCGAGAGTGAACCACACCAGCGCGCCGACCACGCCGCCGGTCGCCACCGAGCCAATCAGCCGGCCCAGCGCGCTGCGCAGCACCGAGCCCGCGACCAGCACGGCAAAGATGATGATGGGATTGAACAGGATATCGAACCGATCTTCGCCGCCGGCAAAACTCTGCTGCGGCTCCGGTTTCGGCAACGGCTCGCCATCGATCACGCCGAGGATGCGGTCGACGCCCGCGGCGATGCCGCCGGCGAAATCGCCGGCCTTGAATTTCGGCGTGATGATCTCATCGATGATGCGCCTGGCCGTGACATCGGTCAGCGCGCCCTCGAGGCCGTAGCCGACCTCGATGCGGAGCTTGTGATCGTCCTTGGCCACCACCAGGATGGCGCCGTCGTCGACCTTCTTGCGGCCGATCTTCCAGGCTTCGGCGACCCGGATCGAATATTGCTCGATGGTTTCGGGCGCCGTGGTCGGCACCAGCAGCACAGCGACCTGGCTGCCTTTCCTCGCCTCGAAATCCCTGAGCTTCTGGGTCAGCGCGGCGACATCGCCGCTCGACAGCGTCCCGGTCTGGTCGACCACCCGCCCCGACAGCGGCGGCACCGCGACGTCGGCGAACGCCGCGGCCGCCCAGCCCAGCAGCAGCGCGACGATGACGGCCCGGGCTGCATTCATCGCGGCGGCCAATCCGGTTGTCGCATTACTTGGCCGGCGCCGGATTGAAGTCCACCTTCGGCGCGGTCGAGATTTCCTTCTCGTTGTCGACCGTGAAGTTGGCCTTCTCCTTGTATCCGAACAGCATCGCGGTCAGGTTGTTCGGGAAGGTGCGAATGCCGACATTATAGTCCTGCACCGCCTTGATGTAGCGGTTGCGCGCCACCGTGATGCGGTTTTCGGTACCTTCCAGTTGCGACATCAGGTCATGGAACAGCGCATCGGATTTGAGCTGCGGGTAGTTCTCGGTTACCACCAGAAGCTTCGACAGCGCGCTGGTCAGTTCGCCCTGCGCGGCCTGGAATTTGGCGAAGGCGCCGGGATCGTTGATCAGCTCCGGCGTCGCCTGGATGCTGCCGACCTTGGCCCGGGCGTTGGTCACCCCAAGCAGCACATCCTTTTCCTGCTGCGCAAAACCCTTCACCGAATTGACCAGGTTGGGCACCAGGTCGGCGCGGCGCTGGTACTGGTTCAGCACCTCGGACCAACTCGACTTGACCTGCTCGTCATTGGTCTGGATCGCGTTGTAGCCGCAATTGGTCAGGCTCAACATCGCCAGCGCCGCCAGCACGGTCCAAAATCTGCGCATCGCTTCCCCCCGTTACCCGTTTTCGCAAAGTATCAGAATGCCGGCGCTTTCACACCGTCATTCCGGGACGCGCGTCAGCGCGAACCCGGAATCCCGAGATTCCGGGTTCGATGCGTAGCATCGCTCCGGAATGACGGCGGTGGTTGAGTTCGATGGCAACGCCCCCTCACGCCCGCGCCGCCTGGGCTTGCCGGATCGCCTTCCAGACCTTGAGCGGCGTCAGCGGCGTGTTGAGCGAGGTGATGCCAAGCTCGCTGAGCGCGTCCATCACCCCGTTGGCGACGCAGGGCGGACCGCCGATGGCGCCGGATTCGCCGCAGCCCTTGGCGCCCAAGGGATTGGTGCGGCAGGGTGCCGAATCGTCGAGCGTGACCTCGATCGGCGGCACGTCGTCGGCGCGCGGCACGCAGTAATCCTGGTAGCTCGCGGTCAAGAGCTGCCCCTCGGGGTCGTAGGACACGCCCTCATACAGCGCCTGTCCGATGCCTTGCGCGACGCCGCCATGCACCTGGCCGGTCACCAGCATCGGATTGATGGCGACGCCGACGTCGTCGACCGTGGTGTAGCGCACCACCCGGCTGACGCCGGTCTCGGGATCGATCTCGACCTCGCAGATATGGGTGCCGTTGGGCCAGCTCGGCCCGTCGACCTCGCCCTCGCTGTCGACGCTGAGGCGGGCGCCCTGCTCGGCCTTGGCGATTTCGAACAGCCCGATCCGCTTGTCGGTGCCGACCACGGTGAGCCAGCCGTCACGATATTCGATGTCCTCGACCGCGGCTTCCAGCAGATTCGAAGCCTTCTCGCGGGCCTTGGCGACGAGGTCGTTGGTCGATACCGCCACCGCGGTGCCGCCGACGAACAGCGAGCGCGAGCCGACGCTGCCGAACCCGGTGGCGAGGTCGGTATCGCCCTGCACCACGTCGATCTTGTCGATGCCGATGCCGAGCGAGGCCGCCACCATCTGCGAATAGGTGGTCTGCAGCCCCTGCCCCATCGCCATGGTCCCGGAATGCAGGATGATGCGCCCCTCGGCGGTGGCGTGCAGGCTGACCTTTTCGGTATGCGCCCGCCCGCCGGTCCATTCGATGTAGCTGGTCAGGCCGCGGCCGTAGAGCAGGCCCTTCTTCCGGGCCGCCTTCTTGCGGGCGGCGAAGCCGTCCCAGTCGGCGAGTTTTGCGGCGCGATCCAGCATGTGGGCGAACGCGCCGCTGTCATAGACCTGGCCGACCGCATTGGTGTAGGGCAATTGCGCCGGCTTGATGTAGTTGAGCTTGCGGATGGCGCGCGGATCGATCTTGAGCTGGCGCGCCGCGGCGTCCATCAGGCGCTCGACGATGAACACCCCTTCCGGCCGCCCGGCCCCGCGATAGGCGCCGACCGGTGCGGTGTGGGTCATCACGGCCTTGATGTCATAATGCACCAGCGGCAGGTCGTAGACGCCGGACTGCACGAACGGGCCGAGCACCAGCGGAATGATGGCGCCGGTGCCGGTCAGGTACGCGCCGGTGCCGCCGAGCGAGCGCACCCGATAGGCCAGCACGCGGCCCTTGGGATCGAGCGCGAATTCGCCGGTCGAGGTCAGGTCGCGGCCATGGGTGCCGCCGACGAACTCGTCGGTGCGGTCGCCGCGCCAGCGCACCTTGCGCGCCAGCTTGACGGCGGCATAGGCCACCAGGCCGTCTTCCGGATACAGGCTGGTCTTCTGGCCAAAACCGCCGCCGATGTCGCCGACCAGTACCCGGACGCTTTCCTTCGGCCGCTTCAGCACGGCTTCGGCGAGCAGGTCGCGGGTCGAGCCCGGGGTCTGCGACTGGGTGTAGAGGACCAGCCGGCCGGATTTCTTGTCGACCTCGGCGATGCTGCTGCGCGGCTCCATCGCCGACGGAATCAGCCGCTGGCTGACCAGGTCGAGCGAGACCACATGGGCAGCCTTGGCGAAGGCGGCCTCGACCGCGGCAGCGTCGCCATAGCTCATCGCCGCCGCGACGTTGTCCTTGACCTCGGCCCATACCGCGGGCGCCCCCGGCTTGACCGCCTCGACCGGATCCACCACCGACGGCAGCACCTCGTATTCCACCGCGATCGCTTCCGCCGCGGTCTGGGCCGCGACCCGCGAGGTCGCCACCACGGCGGCGACCGGTTCGCCGGCAAAGCGCACGATCTCATGGGCCAGCAGCCGGCGCGGCGGCGCCGTCATCGGCGAGCCGTCGGGTCGCTTGAAAACCAACAGCGTCGGCAGGGTGCCGATATCGTCGGCCACCAGATCGGCGCCGGTATAGACCGCTTCGACGCCCGGCATCCCGGCCGCGGCCTTGGTCTCGACCGACACGATCCGGGCATGGGCATGCGGCGAGCGCAGCATATGCAGCCAGAGCGCGCCGTCCTCCGGCTTGTCGTCGATGAACAGTCCCTTCCCGGTGAGCAGTCTCTGGTCTTCGAGACGCTTGACGGGCTGGCCAGCCCCGAAACGCATATTGCCGGGAAGAATATTCATCCGTTGGTCCTTCTGGTCTCTTGTTCGGTCGGGTGGGTTCTAGCGGATAGGCAACTTGCGGGCCAACCCTAGTTTTGGGGGTGCAGGCCTCAAGACCGTCATGGGCACTCGCGCTGTGCCACCCGGAAACGTCAACCCCCCGCAGCCCACCCCGCGCGCGTGACGTTGGCATAACGCCCGTGCTCACCGGCATCCCTGATACTCGCCGCCATGAGCCGTAGGCGGGGTTGAAGCCCGGGGATCGCGCAACGCCCGGCCCGATCACGGCTCTGGCGTCATCGCCATCTTGCGACACGATGGATCGCCGATTTCCTGAAGATCGTGCACCCCCGACAAATCAACCATTGTTGCCCGTCATTCTCTGGGGTGGCGGGCGGCTTCGCCGCCGGTATGCAGTGGGATCATCCGGCCGTTCCAGACCGCGTCGGGGACGCAGGCCGGATGATGACGGCAAACGTGTGGCGCGGCTTCACTTTCACCTTGCGCGACGTCGCCTCGCCATGAGGCTTGCGGCTACTTGCCGGCGACGAAATAAAAATCTTCCCGCCCGGGCGGCGAGCCGTAGGTGAAGGGCTGCTGCTGGTGCTTGGAGGCCGACCAGACATCGTCGCGCACGAGGTCGAACAGCTTGCGGACCTCGACATGCGGCTGCCTGATGTCGCGCGCCACCGCCACCGCGAACGGGCTGTCGACGCCGTCGCCGTCCAGCGCGGTCTCGCCGTGCTTGGCGGCGTAAACCACCATGAAGCCGGCGGCGGGCTCGATGTCGGAAAAGCCCTTGTCGACCAGCTTCAGCTCCATGGTGCGCTGCATGGTCGGCGCAAACGGATTGTCGCGGCAGGCATCCAGCATCACCAGCCGCAGCTTGCGCGCGCCGCCGACCGCGGCGATCACCTGTTCCAGCGCCACCGCTTCGGTCTCGGCGTCATGATCGGCGGCCAGCCTGGCATCGACCGGCACCAGATAGTTGACGCCGCCGATCTCGAAGCCGTGGCCGGCATAATACACCACCGCCCAGTCGGCCTTTTCCGCTTCGGTGGCGAAGGCGCGCAGCGCCTCGAAGAACTGGTCGCGGGTGAGATCGTTGGACAGGGTGACGGCCTGAAAGCCGACATCGCGCAACGCCCCGGCGATCAGCCTGGCGTCGCGCGGCGGGTTGCCGAGCTGATGGACGTTCTGGTAGGCGCCGTTGCCTATGATCAGCGCGATGCGGCGAAGCTTGTCCGGCGCCGCCGGAGCCTGCGGGGTGAGCGCGGCCAGCCGCTCGCGGGCGATCTGGCGCGCCAGTGCGGTTTCGAAATTGTCGTAAGGGGTCAGGGCGAAGGCGGCGGACCGGTAGTCGGCGCGCGCCTGGGGAAGATCATGCTTGCGCTCGAACAACTGCCCCCGCCCGGTGTGGGCGCGGACATGATTGGGATTGAGGCCAAGCACGAAATTGTAGTCCTTGAGCGCGGCGTCCAGATCGCCCTTGGCCTGATAGGCGTCGGCGCGGCTGACCACGGCGAACTGGAATTTCGGCGCTTTCTCGATCACGCTGTCGCAGTCGGCCAGCGCGGAATCGAACTGGCCCATCGCGGTATAGGCGAGGCAGCGAAACAGGCGGGCCTGCGGGGCCGCCGGCTTCAGTCGTTCGGCTTCGGCGAAATCCGCCAGTGCGGCATCGAAATCCCTGTTGATGGTCTCGACCCGGCCGCGGTCGGCCAGCGCGTTGTAGAAGTCCGGCTTGATCTTCAAGGCGGCATTGAAGTCGTCGAGCGCGCTTTGCAGCGCGCCCTTGCGCATGTACAGCGTGCCGCGGTTGTAGAGCGCGCCGGGGAAGTTCCAGTGCATCTGCAGGGCGAGATTGTAATCCGCCATGGCATGGTCGTCGTCGCCCTTCTGCTCATAGCTGAAGCCGCGGGCGTTGATGTAGGCCGGATCGTCCGGATCGGCATCGTGCGCCGCGCTGAACGCCGCAATCGCCTTGTCATAATTGCGCTTGCCACGAAACGCCTGGCCCCTCACCGCCTGGGCCAGCGCCAGGTCCTTGGCCGTTGCCTGCCCCGCCGCGATCACCTTTTCGCAGGCTTCGAGGCGGGCCGCCTTGTCCTCGCTCTGCCGGTCGCGACAGGTCTCGATGTCGTCCGCCAGCGCCGGGCCCGCCATCGAAAGCAGGACGGCCGATGCAAAAAGGACGCGCAACATCTTCGGGAACGCTCCGGTGGATCGAATGATTGGTCGTGCCATGGCCACCGCGGTTCATTCAATGCCAGTTTACCGGTGTCGCCAATAGCGCGCAGAGCACGCAGCAGGGGCGCGATTTTCCTGCAGGTAACGCCTTGGAAATGTGGAATTTATTCACGAACTCGTGTGCGCCACCCGGTAACAAAGCCGGTGCCGCTGCGTATCTTGGGGGATCGGGCGGGACGGCGGCGATTGCGAACCGCGGCTTCCGCTCTAGACTGCCGCCATATCCGGCTCACCTTCACCAAGAGGAAGCTCCATGTCCCCACGCCAATTCAGCCGCCTCTCGCTCGGCGTCGCCGCCATCGGCGCGCTGGCGATTGCCGCCTTCGCGGTCGCGCCCTCGCTCGCTGCCGAAGATGCCGTGATCATCCCCGCGCCTGCCGCCGACGTGCGGGCCTCCGATGGCCTCCAGACCGTCGTGGTCGCGGGCGGTTGTTTCTGGGGCGTGCAGGGGGTGTTCCAGCATACTGCCGGCGTCGTCAACGCGGTGTCGGGTTATGCCGGCGGCAACAAGAGCACCGCCGACTACAGCACCGTCAGCACCGGCTCGACCGGCCACGCCGAATCGGTTGAGATCACCTACGACCCGAAGAAAATCAGCTACGGCAAGATTCTGCAGATCTTCTTCTCGGTGGCGCACGATCCGACGCAGCTGAACCGCCAGGGACCGGACAGCGGCACGCAATACCGCTCGGCGATCTTCACCACCAGCGATGAGCAGAGGAAGGTCGCGGATGCCTATATCGCGCAACTCAACGCCGCCAAGGTCTACAGCAAGCCGATCGTGACCAAGGTCGGGCCGCTGTTGGGGTTTTATCCGGCCGAGGCCTATCATCAGGACTACCTGACACTGCACCCGACCCAGCCCTATATTGCCTACAACGACATTCCGAAGGTCGAGAACCTGAAGAAGATCTTCGCCGAAAACTACCTCGAAAAGCCGACGCTGGTGAGCAGCGCGAAGGTCACCAACTGACCGCGATTCGCCTAAGGTTGACGGTGTTTTCTTGGCGGGCCGATGCCCGCCCCGCCGTTTAGCATATCCAGACATTTGCAAGCAGGAGGCCCGATGTCCGAGACCAAGACCAAGACGACGACCGGCAGGGTCGAGAAGAACGACAGCGAGTGGCGCAAGCAACTGACGCCGATGCAGTACGCGGTGCTGCGCGAGAAGGCGACCGAACGGCCGTTTTCCGGCGAGTACGAGCATGACCAGACGCCGGGCACCTATGTCTGCGCCGGCTGCGGCCAGACCCTGTTCGAATCCGACGCCAAATTCGATTCCGGCTGCGGCTGGCCCAGCTTTACGGCCCCCGCCGCGGCGGATCATGTCGACGAGGAGCGCGACATCAGCCACGGCATGATCCGGACCGAAGTGCTGTGCTCGAAGTGCAGCGGCCACCTCGGGCACGTGTTCGAGGACGGCCCCGGCCCCACCGGGTTGCGCTACTGCATCAATTCGGCAGCACTGAAATTGCAGCCGAAATAACCGCAGGTTCCTTCTCTGGAACCAATGGCCGGGATATGCTTTGTTTTCATTGGCGGGACGGCGGATTTCTTCTGCCGACCGCGCGGGGGGAACGCCATGTCGCTCGGCATGATACTGATCATTATCCTGATTATCTTCCTATTGGGGGGCTTCAGCGGCCGGTTCGGCGGTTACGGCTATGGCTACGGCCATTCCGGCATGGGCCTTGGCGGGGTCATTCTGATCGTGCTGCTGATCCTGCTGCTGCTCGGCAAGCTATGATCCCTTCAAGCCATTGAAATAACAATATTATTTCCGAGAATCGACCGCCCCGGGGGCGCCGGACGCAGATTCATCATCTGCCCGGTCAGGAGTCGCATTTCTGTCAAACGAGCTTATATTGGGGTCTGTCCTGAAATGACGTGTGCCGGCGCGCCGCCACTGTGGTTGCGCCCGTACGACCCGTTCGCGATTTCAATCGCGCTCTCGCCAAAAAAAGATAAAGGTCACTGACCATGGCTTCCTTCAGCTACAACACCGCCGCCGAACTATTCCCCGCCGCGATCCGCAAGAAAAAGCGGGCGGGTTTCGCGTATCGCCGCTTCGACACCGCGGCCGCCGCGGTGCAGTTCGCGATCGAGGAATTGCCGGCGGATTCGCTGAACGGCGCCTATCTGCAGGTCGACGAGGCCCGCTTCGATCAGAGCGGCATCCGTACCCTGTATGAGAGCCAGGATTTTCCGCTGCCGCGCCGGCCCCGTGCGCCGGAACCGGCCCCGGCCAGCGACAATGCGGACGCCGACGCCGCCTAATTCGGCATCGCCGGAAATAAGTCTCCCAGGAGACTGAGCGCCGTCTAACGCGGCTGCCTGTCGGTCCAATGCCGCAACATCCGCATGTTGCGGATATTGGCGCGGAACATCACGTCGAAGGCGTCGCCCGCGATCGGCACCATCCCGACCACGCCTTCCAGCGCCACATTGGCAAGCATCCGCGCCGTGACATGCCAGGGCGCGCCGAGCGCGCGCGCCTCGCGCACCAGCCACAGCGAGAATGCCGACGCAACGAGATCGCCGACCACCGGGATCAACCGGATGATGCCGTCGATCCCATAGCGGATGTTGGTGCCGGGCAGAACGAAGGCGATGTCCAGCAGCCTTGCCACCGCGTCGAGCCTCGCCAGCCGCTGCTCGCGGCTGAGATTGGCGAACGGATTGGCACTGGAATGGCCGAAATCGAACCGGAAGCCGTGAACGCGCGGGCCAAGCGATTCCGCCGCGATCTCGCGCCCCTCCTGGTCGATAATCGGGCCACGCGGCTGCCTCGTGCCGGCACTGTCCCGGTTACGTCCGGCGGCGGGAGAATAGATCTGATCGTCGGGCATGGTCATCAGATGGGGAACGTCCCAGGCCGGCGCAAGTTGCCTGCGGCGGCCGCGGCCAAGTGTCCCTGGTGCAAGTGTCCCTGCTGCAAGTGTCCCTGCTGCAAGTCTCCATGCTGCAAGTGCCGCTGCGCCGTCGCACCGCTCATGCCGCTGCCGGTCGATCGATCGCCTCATGCGCCAGCCACGAAGAGATCGTCGCGGGAACAAAGCCTACCAGGCCGTAGAGGATGAACTGGGTTGCGCCGCTGTCCGATCCGCGCGAGCCATAGAGCAGCTCTGCCGCCATGAACGCCATCGCGCCGACCAACAGCATTCGCACCACCGCGCCCATTCGCTTGATGTGGAACAGGATGTCGTCCACCGCCGCGAACATCAGCACCGGCAGGATGCCGAACAGATAGCTGTACTGAAGCGATTTGACGAACGCCACGAAGAACCTCGTTGCCTCCGCAAGGCTGGGCTCGCTCCAGTATCCCGACATCACCGTGGTCGCCACCAGCAGCAGGAACCCGCCGACGAACGGTCCCAGCGCCGCAAAGATCAGATACCGCTTCATGCTTCCACCCCGCAGCTTTGCGCCGGTATAGCAGCTTTGCGCCGGCGCGAAACCACGCAAAATCTGTGGCGCCGATGCGAAGCCGCACCGCGAGCCTGCATCGAACCTGCCCGGAACGAGCGCCGCGCCGGGCGACTGGACAGGACGACCGCAAAAGCCGTGGCCCGGAAATCAAAGGGGTTTTGCGGGAGCGCCTGACGCCACGGGGCGTCCGCTGCGCCAACAAGATTCCGTGGCCCGCCGATCCGCGGATCGGGAATTGACGATCGCAAAAACCAGCAATCGCATCTGCCCCGAAACGAGACCCGCCCTACTCGCCCCAGGCCGCAAACGCGTCGTTGAAGGCGCGCTCGCCCGGCGGGCCCTTCTCGATGGCGATGATGGCGCGGCGCTGGTTGACATAGACCAGCGGCACGTCGAACCACGAGCGTTCCTTCAGGAGCTGGATGTTGCGGGCGCGGTCGGCATCGACATTCGACAGCCCGACCAGGAAGAAGCCGTCGGTGACCTTGACGGCAAGCCCCGCCAGCGGAGTGCCGCGCGCCTGCTCGTTGGATTTCATCAGGATGCCCGGCACGTTGCTGACGCCGCCGCCGGCGAAATCCGAAGGCAGGATGAAGGTCAGCTCCGCGGTATGGCTGGCCGGCAGCGAGGTATCGGTGTTGCGGCGGAACGACATCGTCATCTTGAACTTGCGATCGGGGATGTCGATATCGGCGCGCACCGCGATATCGGCGGGCTGGCCGGCGGCGGCCTTGATCGCCTCGGTGCGCCACACCACCGTGCCGACATATTGCTTGCCCTTCGGATCGGACGGATCCTCGTCATACAGCACCACGCGCTGCGCCACCGGCGCCACCTGGTCGGTGGACGAGGGTTGGCCGACGCGATCGGGAATCTTCGGCTTCGACAGCGGCGCCGAACTGTCCTTCGGCGCTTCCACCACCGCGGACGGCTTGAACAGGCCGCTCACCATGGTCACTGCCGACTTGCCCCACAGGATCGCGGCGCCGACCAGGATCAGCACGACGCCGATGGCGATCGCGCTCTTGAACGGAAACACGGTGCCGGTGCGGACCCGGCGCTTGGCCTCGCGGTCCTGTGCCGGGCGCGGGCGCGGCGCCGGCTGTTGCTGCTGCGGCGCGTAGCGCTCGGCCTCCTCGACCGATTCATCGTAAGAATAGGGCGCGTCGGAATCGGCGCTGCGGTTCTCCAGGCCCGGCTCGAGCCGGTCGAACTCCGGCGACGGCACGTTCGCATAGGTCTTTCGCGCGGCACGGGTGGCCTGCGCGGCGGCGCGGCCGAGATCGTCGGCGTCCGCGGCGATGTCGCGAAAGCCTCGCATGCCCGGTGCCGGCGGCGGCGCCTGCGGCGCGCTGTTGTCGGGACCGCGCCGCGGCGCGCCGGAGCGTTCGCGGGTCGGCGGCAGCGTCGGCTCCTGCATCCCGACCTGGGGCTGCGGCGGTTGCGGCCGCGGCGCATCGGCGCGGAGGTTGCGCTGCTGCGGGCGCGGCTCCTGCCGCTCCTCCTGTCCGAGCGGCGGCCGCTCCGCCCGCGCGGGCGGCGGCGCCGGCGGGCGCGGTCGCGACGCGGTCGGCGATGTCCCGGGCAGCGATGGGCCGGCGGGCTGCGATGGGGCCGGCGGCGGCGCTTCGCCGGGCCGCGGCGCGGGCCGGGTGTTGGCGCGGAAGGCATCGCCGGCGCGGGGACGATCGCTTCCGGGGCGCGACGCCTCGCCGGCACGCGAAGCATCGCCGGAGCGGGTGGCGTCACGGGCGCGCTGGGCGGCTTCGGATTCGACCTTGCGCACGGCCTCTTCCAGCGACAGCCGCTCGCGGGTAATTTCGGATTCGCTGAGCGGCGGATCGACGCTGCGCAGCTGCGCGATCAGCGCGGCGCGCGCGCGCTCATAAAGCGCGCGGCGGCTCTCGCCGGGGGCACTGGGGTCCAGTCCGGCGATGGCGCGTGCGATCAGCGGGTAGTAATCAGCCATCTCGGTTCAACATTGCAGGCTTTCCGGTAACATCCCGTTAAGCCTCGAACGGGTTTTGAACCAGAATAGTATCCTCGCGTTCCGGGCTGGTGGAAAGCAAGGCGACCGGGCAACCCACCAGTTCCTCGACCCGGCGGACGTATTTGATGGCCTGCGCCGGCAAATCCGCCCAGGAGCGGGCATTGGCGGTCGGCTCCTTCCAGCCTTCGATGGTCTCGTAGACCGGCACCACCCGGGACTGCGCGCCCTCACCGGCCGGCAGATGGTCGATTTCCTTGCCGTCGAGCATGTAGCCGACGCAGACCTCGATCGAGTCGAAGCCATCGAGAATGTCGAGCTTGGTCAGCGCCAGGCCGTGGATGCCGCAGGTCCGCACGGTCTGGCGCACCAGCACCGCGTCGAACCAGCCGCAGCGCCGCTTGCGCCCGGTATTGACGCCGAACTCCTTGCCGCGGCGGCCGATTTCCTCGCCGATTTCGTTGAGCAGTTCGGTCGGGAACGGCCCCTGCCCCACCCGGGTGGTGTAGGCCTTGCAGATTCCCAGTACATAGCCGACCGCGCTTGGCCCCATGCCGGTGCCGGTCGCCGCCTGCGCGGCCACGGTGTTGGAAGAGGTGACGTAGGGATAGGTGCCGTGGTCGACGTCGAGCAGCGCGCCCTGCGCGCCCTCGAACAGGATGCGCTTGCCCTCGCGGCGCTTCAAATCGAGCAGCCGCCACACCGTCTCGGCGTAGGGCAGAAGCTGCGGCGCCAGCGCGGTCAGGTCGCGCAAAATTCCCGCGCCGTCGATTTCCGTCAGGTTGAGGCCGCGGCGCAGCGCATTGTGATGCGCCAGCAGGCGGTCGATCTTGTTCGGCAGGGTCGCGAGATCGGCAAGGTCCATCAGCCGGATGGCACGGCGGCCGACCTTGTCCTCGTAGGCCGGCCCGATGCCGCGCCGCGTGGTGCCGATCGCGGTGAGCGCGTTGGAGGACTCCCGGTGCGCGTCGAGTTCGCGATGCAGCGGCAGGATCAGGGTGACGTTTTCGGCGACGCGCAGATTTTCCGGGCTGATGGCGACGCCCTGCGCCCTCAGCTTGGCCACTTCATCGAGGAACGCCTGGGGGTCGACCACCACGCCGTTGCCGATCACCGCGAGCTTGGAAGGCCGCAACACGCCGGACGGCAGCAGCGCCAGCTTGTAGGTCTCGCCATTGATGACCAGGGTGTGGCCGGCATTGTGGCCGCCCTGGAAGCGCACGACGATGTCAGCCTGCTCCGACAACCAGTCGACGATCTTGCCCTTCCCCTCGTCGCCCCACTGGGCGCCGACGACGACAACATTGGCCATTTCGCGGATGTTCCCTCTGCAACTATCTCAGTACGAGCATGATCGGTTCGGAAAACCGGTGCCCATCTTTCCGGATCACGCGCCCAGCCCAATTCACGGCCGGGGCCGCTCGCATGCGAGGCATCCCACCGGATAAAGGATGCGGGCTATCGACGCAAGCAGGAACGGCGCCGCGGGACCGCCGTGCGGGGGGCCCAAGCCATTGATATCCCCTGAAAATCCGAGGCTCCGCGGCGGCTTCTCGCAGCCACCTGCGGCGGGGTCCGACAGAACCGGTCCGCCAGACCGTGGCGCCTGCGAACCGGGCAGTCGGGTTACTGCCGGCCGCTCACCGGCGGCCGATCGCCAAAATCGAATTGGCAGGGCTCCGAGCTCGGTCCAACGCGGGCCAACGCGACGCATCGCGCGGTTGACCGACCACCGCGCGATGCGTTGCGCCGCCGGCGGATACATCGCATCGCCGGCTTCACCGCGAAGGCACGAAGCTGCTCCGGTTGCGCGGCGCGCGGCGCCCTCGGGCGGAACCTGACGCTGCGCGCATGGTCGCGATGCATCCGGACCATTGATGCGCGGTGAAAATCCGTGTCTGTGAGCCTGGCCGGACCAGCATTCCGGCCGGTGTCGACCACCGGTCGGGCCGTGGTGCCGCTGAACCGCCCAAAACCAGTGCATCATGTCTGTTTCGGATCCCACCACGAACGCCAGCTCTCCCGGCCGCTGGATTGCCAACCAGCCCTATTTGCTGCTTTGCATCACCGCGCTGTGCTGGGCCGGCAACGCCATCGTCGGCCGCCTCGCCGCCGGGCATATTCCGCCGGTAACGCTGTCGTTCCTGCGCTGGTCGATCGCCTTTCTCATCATCCTTCCGTTCGCCTGGCAGCACCTCAAGCGCGACTGGGGCGCGATCCGCGCCCGGCTCGGCACCATGATCGTTCTTTCGATCGTCGGAATCAGCGCCTTCAACACCCTGCAATACTGGGCGCTCGAACACACCCAGGCGCTGAACACGCTGCTGCTGCAGTCGGCCGGGCCACTGTTCGTCGCGGTGTGGTCGCTGATCCTGCTGGGCATCCGGCTGACGCTGGCGCAGACCGGCGGGATCGCGCTGTCGCTGACCGGCGTGCTGGTGATCCTGCTGCATGGCGACCTGACGGCGCTTGCCAGCATCGAGTTCAACAAGGGGGACATCATCTTCACGATCGCGCTGGCGATCTTCGGGCTGTATTCGGTGCTGTCGCTGAAGCGTCCGCAGATCCACGGCCTGTCATTCGCGGCCTTCACCTTCGGCTGCGGCGCGGCCTGCCTGGTCCCGCTCTTGATCTGGGAACTGCTGTCGCGTCCGGTGATGCAGGTCAATACCGCCAACCTGCTGTCGCTGTTCTACGTCGCGGTGTTTCCCTCGACGCTGGCCTATCTGTGCTACAATCGCGGGGTGCATCTGATCGGCGCCAACCGCGCCGCGCCGTTCTTCCACCTGGTGCCGCTGTTCGGATCCGCCATGGCGCTGGTCTTCCTCGGCGAGCGCCCGCAGCTGTTCCACTTCGTCGGATTCGCGCTGGTGCTGACAGGCGTTTTCGTTGCGTCGCGAAAGCAGGCTTGAGGCGAGCCGGGCCGTGAAGCCACGGATCGGCCGCGCGACGACACCGCAAGAGACCTGGCGATACGCTCCGGAATCGCCGCGCGCCGAGGTCAGGCCAGCGTTTCATCCAGCCAGTCGAAAACCCGCGCGAAGGTCAGCCGGCTTGCACCGACCTGGCAATGCGCGCCGGCACCCTCCGCGGTGGTGAAGCGGACGATGGTCTTGCGGCAAGTCAGATGGTCGTACAGCTGCTGCGGCTGGCCCTTGAGGAAAAGATCGTCCTCGGCATCGCAGACCAGCGTCGGGCAGCTGATCTGCTCGGCAATGCCGTCCTTCAGATTGTAGTCGAGCATCTTTGCGACGAAAGCGCGGGGCGACTTCGCGCCCGTCGCCCACATGCCGTGCGAATACGACCAGCGCGCCGTCGGCGAGGCTTTCATCTGGGCTTCGAGCATCGCATCGATCCGCGGCGCCTGCTCGGCCTTCAGCGCTGTCACGAACAGGTCCCACTTGTCCGGAGGGGTCGTGCTCCGGACAGCTGCGGCGAAATCGTAGATGCCGTCATTGGCGACCAGCGCGGCCAGACGCTTTTCGAAAGCCGCCGCGCGCGGCGCCAGCACGCCACCCATGCTGATGCCCATCAGCGCGATACGGCCGGGATCGACATTGGGCTGCTGCAGGGCAAAGTCGACGACCGGCGTCACCACCTTTTCCCAGTCGGGACGGAACGCCAGGCCGTCACGGTGCAGCGGCCCGTATTGGCCGGGTCCGTCGAAGGCCAGCACGTTATAGCCGCGCTCAACGGCGGCACGCGCACCGGAGACATGCATCTCCTCGGCGCTGCCGTCGAAGCCAGTATGCATGATCAGCGTCGGCCGTGCCCCGTGCGCCTCGTCCGCGTGGTGGAAATAGCCGGGCAGCGTGGTCTTCTCGTAGGGAATCTCGACGGGCTCGATCAGGGGATCGTGCAGACTGGCGCATTGCTTGTAGCAATCCACCGACAGCCGATAGGCGCGCGCAATCCGCGGATCGGCCGGATTGCCATGCAGGAAAAACTCCGAGCTCTGATAATACGAGGTCGCGCGCAACAAGCTGTCGCGGGCGCTGACGCGATGCTTGCGCGACAATTGATCGGCCGCATCCTTCGCAAGGCGGTCGGCGAAGCCGTTCCAGGCGGCGTACCAGCTGTCGTAATCGCCGGGGGCGATGCGGGAGGCCACGGCCAGAACCTCGCCGAACAGCGCGCCGCCATATTCGGCGGCGCCAAAGGCGCGCTGTGTTTCAAACCAGAATTGCGCGTCATCGGCGAACAGCGGCGGCTTCGCCGCCGGCGCGACGGGCGCTGCGGCAGGCGCCGCCGGGCCGGCGCTTTCGGCGAGCGCCTCCTTGGCATACACGGCAACGAGCGGGGCAAGAGCCAGAAGCGTTCTGCGGTCCATGGTGCGATCCTCGATCTGCTGTTGCGCGGATAGCTACGGCTTGGTATTGTCTAATGCAATTTTTTTTGCATTAATATCCGATCACAAGGACGTGTCATGGCCGTCAAATCGCGTCCCGGCGGGCGCACCGCGAAAACAAAGGTCGCCGTCTTTCAAGCGGTCGCCGCCCTCGTCGCGGAGCGTGGCCATGCCGCGGTCAGCATGACCGACATCGCCGATCGCGCCGGCGTTGCCGCGACCAGCCTCTATCGGCGGTGGGGCGACGTGCGGGTTCTGATCATGGAGGTCGCGACCGAGCAACTGATGCGCGATCGTCCCCTGCCGGACACCGGCTCGCTCGCCGGCGATTTGCGCAAATGGGCGCGTGCGATCGCGGCGGGGCTCAAGGATCCCACCGGTTCATCGTTCTTTCAGGCGTTCGTCGCGACCGCCATGCCGGAGAGCCCAACAGCCCAGACACGGACCGCAGCGATGCAAGGCCGTGTCGACCAGATCAAGACGATGCTGGAGCGGGCGCGAAAGCGCGGCGAAAAGCCGCCGGCGCTTGCCGACGTACTGGATCACTTGCTGGCGCCGCTCTATACGCGCGCCCTGTTCGGCACGCCAGCGAACGAAGCGTTCGCGGAAAAGCTGGTCGAAAGACTGATGAGGGACGATTGATCCAGCGGCGATGAAATGCCGGGCCCGCGACTCCAGCCGGCCGGGCCGTCAGCCGCTTCAGCGGCTGAACTTGCTGTAGGCCTCCTGGCTGCAGATGATGACGTGCTCCGCACATCCGTTGCGGCGGTGCGGATCGCAGAGGTTTTCGTAGTCCGCCGACGTCATCATGTCGATGAACGCGGCGACGTCGGGATAATGAACCAGCGCCAGATAGTCCCATTGATTGCCGTGCCGCGGGCCGAGCGCCACGGCCTTGGCTTCGCCGGTCCACAGCAGGGTACCACCGCGCGCCTTGATCATCGGCACCGTCAAGGCGCTGTAGCGCAAATAGGCATCCCAGCCGCTGCCGTTACCGTCGAGCGAGCGTTCGAAGAACCGCATCAGATTCACCATCACGACCGGCCCTTGATGCGGCATCGCCTCGAGGCCTTCGATATTCAATAGATCCACCGCCATGGCCGGCTCCCTGAGATCACCCTCGACGAGTTCGGCGCATTGTAGCATTGCGGGCCGCGGATTTGTCGCGCCGCCGACAGCCGCCGCCGTCAACAGCGCCCGGTCCTGTCGGGCGCTGCAATGTCACGCCCGGCAATACTGGGCCGCCCGTGCGTCGCCTAGGCGGCGCGGACCTTGACCAGGAACTCGTCGACCGCGCTGCGCAGCATGCCGGACTGGTTGTCGAGCTCGCGGGCATTGGACAGCACTTCGGTGGCGGCCGCGCCGGTGGCGGCGGCTGCCGTGGTGACGCCGCCGATATGGGCCGAGATCTCGCTGGAGCCGGCCGCGACCGACTGGATGTTGCGGGCGATCTCGCGGGTCGCATCGCCCTGCTGCTCGATCGAGGTGGAGATGCCGACCGTGATCTCGCTCATCTGCGCGATGGTTTCGGTGATGCCGCCGATCGACTGCACCGCGTCCGAGGTCGAGGCCTGCATGGCGGCGACCTGGGCGGAGATCTCCTCGGTGGCCTTGGCGGTCTGGTTGGCGAGCGCCTTGACCTCGGAGGCGACCACGGCAAAGCCGCGGCCGGACTCGCCGGCGCGCGCCGCCTCGATGGTGGCGTTGAGGGCGAGCAGGTTGGTCTGCGCCGCGATCGAGTGGATCAGCTTGACCACCTCGCCGATCTTCTCGGCGCCGGTCGACAGCGCCCCGACGGTGGCGTTGGTGCGCTCGGCGTCGCCCACCGCCTTGCTGGCGATCTCGCTCGACCGCATCACCTGCCTTGAAATCTCGGCGACCGAGCTCGACAGCTGTTCCGCCGCCGCCGCCACCGTTCCGACATTGTTGGAAGCGCTCTGCGAGGCGGCCCCGACGGTGGCGGCGCGCGCACTGGCGTCGCTCGCGGTCGCCGTCATCGATTGCGCCGTGGTCTGCATGCCCGCCGCCGCGGTCGACACCGAGCGGACGATGCCGTTGACGCTGCGCTCGAAGTCATGCGCGATGCTCTCCATCGCGGCACGGCGCTCGGCCGCGGCGCGGCCTTGCGTCTCGGCCTCGACCTGCTCGAGCCCGCGAATCCGCAACGCGTTGTCCTTGAAGATCTGAACCGTCGCCGCCATCGCGCCGATCTCGTCGCCGCGTTCGATGCCGGGGATCTCCCCGTCGAGCGCGCCGTCCGCCAAAGCCCGCATGCGGCCGCCGAGCTGGTTGAGCGGGGCGCTGATGCCGCGGCCGATCAGCCAGGCGATGCCACCGGCGATCACCGCGATGCCGAGGATCGACAGGCCGAGCGTCCACTCGATCGGCTTCATCTTGGCGTCGAGATCATCGAGATAGGCGCCGCTACCGATATACATGTTCCAGCCGGGGATCGCCGCCGCATAGCCGATCTTGCGGGTCGGCTTTTCCTCGCCGGGCTTGACATATTCATAAGGCAGGAGGATTTCGCCCTTGGCCTTCACGCCATCGAGCAATTCGTGGGACAGCATCCTGCCGTTGACCGCGACATCCATGCGGTTCTGGCCGATCTGCTTGGGGTCGGGCGACAGCACCGTGATGCCGTCATAGCTGGTGCCGAACAGGTAGCCGGCGCCATTGTCATAGGTCATGGAATTGGCGCGGCGCGAAAATTCGGCCAACGCAGCTTCCTTGGTGAGCTGGCCGGCATCGACCTGCTTCTGCAGCCCGATCGCCATGTTGCGGGCGACATCGACGATGGAACGAACCTGATCGACCCGGGCGTTCAGCATCTCGCGCTGCATCAGATAGCTCGCCAGAACGCCGGCGATGCAGAGCCCCACCAGTGCCACCCCCACCAAAATGCCGAGTTTGGGGGCGATCTTCAGATTGTTCAACTTCACGGCAGGCTCCGGCGGGTTGCGCGACGCGCGATTGGCGGAATGAGTCGAGACACCGTAGGGGTAAATGCATTAGAATTTTGTTACGAAATCCCAGTAGAAACCCCGACGCGCGAACCAGCAGGGGGGCCGCACGGGACGCCGGCACCGGCGGGAGGACGACCGCTTGTCGCGGCCGCAAACAGACACCGAATGCAAAATCGGGAGCAGGAAATGTCGAAATTCAGGGTGGTGACGCCGCAGGGCGCAAGTTTCAGCGTCGCCGGCGGCGGTTATGCCTGGGAGCGCGAAGCTCTCGATCCGATCGGCGCCGAGATCGTCGAGGCGCCGGCCAATGAAGCGGAATTCATCGCCGCCGCGCGGACCGCCGATGCGATCTACGCCAAGGGCATGCCGATCTCAAGGGCGATCATCGATGCGCTGGAGAACTGCAAGGTCATCACGCTCGGCAGCGTCGGCGTCGACAGCGTCGACGTCAAGGCCGCCACCGCGCGCGGCATTCCCGTCACCAACATCCCCGACACCTTCATCGAGGAAGTGGCCGACCACACCATGATGCTGTTGCTGGCCGGCTTTCGCCGCCTGATCGTGCAGGACGGCATGGTCCGGCAGGGGCGCTGGCCGGAGGGCCGTCCGGCACTGCTGAAGGTGCCCCGGCTGATGGGACAGACGCTCGGCTTCATCTCGTTCGGACGGGTGGCGCGCGCTGTCGCCAAACGCGCCGCGCCGTTCGGACTCCGCATGATGGCCTACGATCCGTTCATCCAGGAGACGCTGGTATCCGAACTCGGCGTCATACCGTCGACCCTGACCGAGGTGCTGTCGCAATCAGATTTCGTATCGATGCATGCGCCGGCCCGGCCGGAGCTCCATCACATGCTCGGCGAACGTCATTTCAGGCAGATGAAGCCGAGCGCCGTCTTCATCAACACCGGCCGCGGTCCGACCGTGGACGAGGAGGCCCTGATCAAGGCGCTGCAGGAAGGCTGGATCGCGCATGCCGCGCTCGACGTGCTGGAGAAGGAGCCGCCGTCGCACAACAATCCGCTGCTGGGCATGGAGAATGTCACGCTGACCGCGCATGTCGCCTCGGCCTCGGCGCGGTTCGACGAGGCGCGCAAGCGCCGGGTCGGCCATGAATTGTCGCTGGTGCTGTCCGGCATGTGGCCGGTCAGCTGCGTCAACCCCTCGGTGCTGCAGAATACCGCGCTGCGCCGCTGGCAGCCCGTCGGCATGGACCGCGGCCCGAACAGCTAGAGCTGTGGCTTTAAGTTGAAACGGAGCATTTGGGTTCACCTCGCCCCGCTTGCGGGGAGAGGTGCTCATTGCTGTGCCGTCGCAACTTAAAGCCTTCACGCGCTAGCCACTGGCCGCCTGCGCGGCGCCCGGCATTCAGCCCGAGATCGGACGGGAAGTGATCGGCGGCTACGGCAGCGAGCGGTGCGGGACAAGGATCGCCCCGCACCGTCCGTCTGCGCCCTCAAAACACCAGCGCCTTGGCCTGCTTCACCTGCGGCAGCGCCTGCACCTTGGCGATCACGTCGGCCGGCACCGCGCCGTCGACCTCGACCAGAGCGATGGCGTCACCGCCGCGCTTGTTGCGGCCGAGATGGAAGGTCGCGATGTTGATCTTGGCGTCGCCGAGCAGGCCGGCGAAGCTGCCGATGAATCCCGGTCTGTCCTCGTTGGTGACGTAGATCATCGACTTGCCGAACTCGGCGTCGACCCGAATCCCCTTGATATCGACCAGCCGCGGCTTGCCGTCGGCATAGACCGTGCCCGAGACCGAGCGCTCCTGCCGCTCGGTGGCGACGGTGACGGTGATCAGGCTTTCATAATCGCTCTGCGCCGCGCGCACGATCTCGTCGACCACCATGCCGCGCTCCTTGGCGACCACCGGCGCCGAGACGACATTGACGTCGCCCAGCATCGGCCGCAGCAGGCCCGACAGCACCGCCGAAGTCAGCGCCTTGATCTTCATCTCGGCGACATGGCCCTCATAGGTGATCTCCACCTTGAGGATGCCGCTCTCGGTAAGCTGCCCGGCAAAAGAGCCGAGCTTCTCCGCAAGCTCGATGAACGGCTTCAGCTTCGGTGCTTCTTCCGCCGTGATCGAGGGAAAGTTCACCGCGTTGGAGATCGCGCCGGTGAGCAGATAGTCCGACATCTGCTCGGCGACCTGCAGCGCGACGTTCTCCTGGGCTTCTGTGGTGGCGGCGCCCAGATGCGGTGTGCAGATCACGTTGGGATGGCCGAACAGCACGTTGGTGGTGGCCGGCTCCACGACGAAAACGTCGAACGCCGCGCCGGCGACATGCTTGGAATTCAGCGCATCGACCAGCGCCTGCTCGTCCACCAGACCGCCGCGCGCGCAATTGATGATGCGCACGCCGCTCTTCATCTTCGCAAGCGCAGCCGCGTCGATGATGTTCCTGGTCTTTTCGGTCAGCGGCGTGTGCAGCGTGATGAAATCGGCACGCTTGAACAGATCGTCGAGCTCCACCTTCTCGACGCCGATATCCCTGGCGCGTTCCGGCGACAGGAACGGGTCGAATGCGATCACCTTCATGCGCAGCCCGAGGGCGCGGTCGGCGACGATCGAGCCGATATTGCCGCAGCCGATCACGCCCAGGGTCTTGGCGGTGATCTCGACCCCCATGAAACGGTTCTTCTCCCACTTGCCGGCCTGGGTGGAGGCGTCGGCCTGCGGAATTTCGCGCGCCAGTGCCAGCATCAGGGTGATGGCGTGTTCGGCGGTGGTGATCGAATTGCCGAACGGCGTGTTCATCACGATGATGCCCTTGGCCGTGGCGGCGGGTATCTCGACGTTGTCGACGCCGATGCCGGCGCGGCCGATCACTTTCAGCCGCGTCGCCTTTTCGATGATCTTGGCGGTGGCCTTGGTGGCGGAGCGGATCGCGAGGCCGTCGTAATTGCCGATGACCTCGGCGAGCTTGTCCTTGTCCTTGCCGAGATTGGGCTGGAAATCGACGTCGATGCCGCGGTCCTTGAAGATCTGCACGGCAGCCGGCGACAGCGCATCGGAAATGAGAACCTTGGGCTTGGACATTTGATGTTTCCTTCAGCCTCGCCTTTTGGGAGGGTTGGCGCGCAGCGCCGGGGTGGGGGAAGCGATCGAAGCGAAAGTGGCACCCGGGGTGGCAGCAAGATCACCGCAAGCTTCGCTACGCGCGGAGCCCTCCCCTTGGGGAGGGCGAGGAGGAGATCACGCCGCCTTGGGCAGCGAGGCCTTGGTCTCGGCGAACGCCCAGTCGATCCATTGCGTCAGCAGCGCAACGTCCGTCGGCTCGACGGTCGCGCCGCACCAGATCCGCAGGCCGGCCGGCGCATCGCGGTAATGCGCGAAATCGTAGCCGGCACCTTCCTTCTCGACCAGCGCCACCAGCTTCTTGGCGAACTCCGCCTGCGCATCCGCGCCCAGCGCCGCGATCGCCGGATCGACCACCTTCATGCATACCGAGGTGTTGGAACGGATCGCCGGATCCTTGGCCAGGAAATCGATCCAGGGCGTCTTCGCCTTCCAGTCGGCGAGCACCTTGGCGTTGGCGTCGGCGCGCGCCATCAGGCCGCTGAGGCCGCCGACCGACTTGCCCCAATGCAGCGCATCCAGATAGTCCTCGACGCACAGCATCGACGGCGTGTTGATGGTCTCGCCCTCGAAGATCCCCTGGTTGAGCTTGCCGCTCTTGGTCATGCGAAAGATCTTCGGCAGCGGCCACGCCGGCGTATAGCTCTCGAGCCGCGCCACGGCGCGCGGACTGAGAACCAGCATGCCATGGCCGGCCTCGCCGCCCAGCGCCTTTTGCCAGGAGAACGTCACCACATCGAGCTTGGCCCAGTCGAGCTTCTGCGCGAACGCCGCCGAGGTGGCGTCGCAGATCGTCAGGCCCTCGCGATCCGCCCTGATCCAGTCGGCATCGGGGACGCGCACGCCCGAAGTGGTGCCGTTCCAGGTGAAGACGATGTCGGAAGCGGGATCGGCCTTGCCGAGATCGGGAATGTCGCCGTAGCCGGCATGCAGCCTGGTGACGTCCTTGAGCTTCAGCTCCTTGACGATGTCGCTGACCCAGCCCTCGCCGAAGGATTCCCAGGCGATGGTGGTTACCGGGCGGACGCCGAGCAGCGACCATAGCGCCATTTCGACCGCGCCGGTGTCGGACGCCGGCACGATGCCGATCTTGTAATCGGCGGGCACCTCGAGCACTTCGCGTGTCAACTCGATCGCGAGCTTGAGCTTGGCCTTGCCGATCTTGGCGCGGTGCGAGCGGCCAAGTGCTGCGTCTTTGAGATTTTGCGGGGTCCAGCCGGGGCGCTTGGCACAGGGGCCGGACGAAAAATGCGGCACATTCGGCCGCAAGGCGGGCTTCGTTGCAGTCATGATCTATCCTTCCAGATAGCAAGCCTCCCGTTGGGGGGAGGTGTCCCGCCGCGGTGCATAAGGGAAACGACCCGAATGGTCAAGGAAGTTCGAGGGGATCAGGTGTGATCCCGGGATCAGGTATGATCGGGGGATCACGCGCGATTGATGGCGCGTCAGCCGCCGGTGCCTGTGGGGCCGGCTGCGAATCCAGCAGCTCCGCCGCAACGCTGACAAGCCGGGCGGCTCTTCGCCGGCTGCCGATTTTGAGAATGCTCTTCTGGTCCGCCTGCACCACGTACTCGTTGCCGATCCTGACAATCGAATAGGTTTTCATCTGCGGTCCCCAAGCTGCCCGAGCCCGACGGGATAAATGATCATGACACGGATCGTCTCGCGGAAATAATTACCAACGGCCGATTAGTTTATCGCCCGTTAACCGGATCGAACGGCAAATCCGGTTTCGCAGTGGCCGCAAGTGGCCGTGACGATCGCGGCCGGCAACCGGCCGATATCAGAATCGCAATGTCATGCCGAGGTGGCTCGGCTGAAATCCCAGCCGCACGTAGAAACGCTGCGCGTCGAGGCGGCTGTTGTGCGTCAGCAGCTCGATCAGCCGGCAGTCCCTGGCGCGCGCTTCGGCAATCGCCCATTGCAGCAGCTGCTCGCCGATGCCGCGGCTGCGGCAATGGGTGGCGACGCGAACGTCCTCGATCAGGCCGCGCGAGGCGCCCTGCGAGCTCAGTCCGGGCAGGATGCAGAGCTGCAGGCAGCCGACCACCACGCCGTCGCCCTGCTCCGCCACCATCAGCTGGATATTCGGATCCTTATCGAGCGCCTCGAATGCCCGGAAGTAGGCCGGCGGCAATGGTGCTTCGAGCCTTTCGCGCGCGGCGCCGAGCGGATCGTCCGCCAGCATCGCCACGATGGGGTCGACGTCGCCGCGACCGGCGCGGCGGATGGTGATCGGGACAATCGCAGCCATGACGGTTCCAGTTGGTCTCAATGCGCCGGCGGCAATCGGAGATACCGCTCGGTCTCGCCGATCCAGCGCCGCACCGCGGCGTAACCGTCGAGGTGAAAGCCGCCCTCATGCGCCAGCCTTGTATAGGCCAGCAGCGAGATGTCGGCGAGACAGACGCGGTCGCCGACCAGGAAGCGGGTCGCGGCGAGTTGATGCTCCATGCGCGCCAGCGCGGCGTAGCCACGCTTGATCTTGTCCGGATCGAGATCGGATGCCGGCTTGCCCAGAAACAGCATCTGGAACCGGCACACCGCGACATAGGGCTCGTGGCTGTACTGCTCCCAGAACAGCCACTCGTCCATCTTGGCGGCGGCAAAGGCGTCGCTCGGAATGAGGTCGCTGCCGCGGGCAAGGTAGCGTATGATGGCGTTGGATTCCGCCAGCACCCGGCCATCGTCGAATTCGACCGCCGGCACCTGGCCCGCGCTGTTCAAGCGCAGAAACTGCGTGGTGCGGGTCTCGCGCCTGGCTGTGTCGACATCGATCCAATCATAGGGCAACGCCAGCTGATCGCAGACCCACTTCACCTTCAGGCAGTTGCCCGAATTGACATCGCCGTAGATCTTCATGGCCGGCCGCCGTTGCTGGGGAACCACAGAGCGGCAGGCCGGGTCGACCATGTCAACGAATTCCGCCGCCCTCGCGCGCGAAAGCCTCGGTCAGAATTTGTAGCCGAGGCCGGCGCGCACGGTATTGATGCTGGTATCGACCTGGTCGGTAAACCGAACATATTCCCATTCGGCTCGCATGAAGAGGCCGCCGGTCAGATTGATGTCGATGCCGGCGCCCGCCGTGTAGCCATAGATCAGGTGATTGCTCATGAGATCCGTCGTGTTCAGTGGAGCGAGCGCGGTGCCCCGCCCGAACTGGGTCGGGCTTACGACGTCCTGGACGTTTATGGAGCGCGAGATGTCAGCATTGCCCAGAGCAAAACCACCGAACAGGTAGGGCAGAAAGCATCCGAAGGAATAGGCCGCCCGGCCACGGAACGTCGCCATATCCGAGATCGAGATCGAGGCTGCCGATGTCGCCGTCACGTCGTGAAAGTTACCGTCGGCCAGCGCGCTCACGCTGCTGCGGGCCTCGGTCGCCGAAGTCTGACCGCCAAAGTTGCCGTGCAGGTAGCTCATTTCGAGGCCGAGGACGACATCGTTCCATTGCGAGTTATATCCCGTAAAGCCGCCGTATCCGGAGGATTGCGCCGAAACCTTGCCGAGGCCGAGATTCCATTCCGCAACCCCCATCGCGCTTTCGATCAGCGTATTTGCAAGCAGCGCCTGGGTCATGCTCGTGGTCGAACCGTTGAAGTTCTCGTCGGACGATCCGTAGCCGGCCTGGCCGCCGACATAAAATCCCTGCCACATCGGCGGAGCCGAGCCGATCGAGCCGCGAAGAAAATCCGGCAGGTCGGCTGCCTGCGCGCCGGCCGCCGCTCCCACCATCACCGCCGCCAGCAGAAATCTACGCATCGCAACGCTCCCATCGAACACTGAACACTCTGGACCTGGCGTCGATCATCACCCGTTAACCTTAATCAATCGTTGCCGGCGCGCGGCGCGCGCAAAACAAAACGGCGCGGGAAAATCCCGCGCCGTCGGCAGCGTCAAGAGAGCGAGACCGGTCAGCCCTTGCGGATCAGCGGCGGCGGCGCCGGCTCGACATCGCAGCAGGTCCAGCGCACGCCGAGCCTGACATCCTGCGATGTCAGGTCATGGTTGAAGTACAGGGTCGACAGCCCCGGGCTCGTGCCGTCGAAGAAGTGGCCCTGCCCGAAGGAAGCGCTGCCCATGTCGAGATAGCGGTAACCGAGTTCAACGGTGAAGTTGTTGGTGACCTTGTAGGCGACGCCGGCATAAACCGCCCAGGCGAGGTTCAGCTTGCTGGCGCCATCGGCCTGATAAAGCGAGGCGTTGGTGCCGCCGGGGAAGGTGGCCGAGTCGGACATGCCGCTGGTCACGTTGTAGGCACCACCGACGCCGGCACCGACGAACGGGGTCAGGCACCACCAGGTGCCGAGATCGGCATAGGCGTTGACCAATCCGACCCAGCTCGAATAGCCGCCGTTGTAAGTGTCGCCGAGGTTGTTGCCCGGAGGGCCGCCGAAGTATTGGTAGAAGCTGTTGCCGTTGAAGGTCACCTTCGAGCGGTATTCACCGGTTATGTCCGCGCGAAACCAGTTGTTGAACTGGTAGCCGACACCGACGTCATAGGAGGTGCCGCCGCTGAAGCTTCCGAAGCGTTCGGTGTTGGCGAGCGCGGGAGAAGGTTCCAGCGGGGACAGCAGCGTGTTGTTGCTGGCGTTGGTCATGCCGATATCGCCGCGCAGATACCAGCCACCAAAATCCTGCGCTGGCGGCGCATAATACTGCTGGGGCGGCGGCGGCATGATCGAAGGCATGTCGGCCGCAAACGCCACCGATGACAACAGGGATGCCGCTCCGGCGGCAACGAGATACTTAACGCTACGCATTGGCTTCGTCCTTTTGTCCGGTGAGGCAGACAACGGAGGCCTCACATCTAAAAACTCACGCCCGGACCATGGCAGCAAAACCTTAAGCGCCGCTTAACCCTAATTTTTAAGGTTGATAATCTGTTGCGCGCAATCCGCCCCGGCTTTCATGCGCGTGCGGCGAGATCATTTTGCTATTTCAATATTTTAGGCCGCGCGGCCGGCGATAGCGCCGGATCGCGTCGTCGGGGATCGCGCGAAATTTTTTTTGCAGGCACGGAAATCAGCCGCACCGCGCCGCACGGAACTGCCACAATTGCTAACAATGTGTTGATGAAAGCCCGCGGAAAAACTTCGGCGCGGCGTGCCCGTCTGTGTCAGTGCATGGTTCTCGGCAGCTTCGGCAGGAACACCGCGAGCAGGCCGATCGCCGGCAGGAACGCGCAAACCTGATAGATGAACGCGATGCCGGTGTGGTCGGCGACCCGGCCGAGCACCGCGGCGCCGAGACCGCCGATGCCGAAGGCAAATCCGAAGAAAACTCCGGAGATCATCCCGAAGCGGTGCGGCATCAATTCCTGCGCGAACACGATGATCGACGACGTCGCCGACGAGATGATGAAGCCGATGAACACCGTCAGCACGGCGCTGGCGGCCAGGCCGGCATAGGGCAGCGCCAGCGTGAACGGCAGCGCGCCGAGGATCGAGAACCAGATCACGTATTTGCGGCCGAAGCGATCGCCCAGCGGGCCGCCGAACAGCGCTCCCGCCGCGTTGGCGGCAAGAAAAATGAACAGATAGACCTGCGCCGTCTGGGTCGAGACCCCGAACTTGTCGATCAGGTAGAACAAATAATAGCTCGACAGGCTCGACACGTAGAGCTGCTTGGAGAACAGCAGCGCCACCAGCACGACAAGCGCGATCATGACGCGGCGGGAACTCGGTGCATCCGGATGCGCCGCCAGCGGCGCGGCTTTCTTCGCCGCGATCTGCGGCCTGTACCAGAGTCCGATCCGCCACAGGATCACGATCGCCAGAAATGCGATCGAGGAGAACCACGCGATGCTGGGCTGGCCGAACGGCACCACGATCAGCGCCGCAAGCAGCGGGCCCATCGACGTCCCCAGACTGCCGCCGACCTGAAACACCGACTGTGCGAACCCGTAGCGGCCGCCGGAGGCGAGCCGCGCGATCCGCGCCGATTCCGGATGAAACACCGCCGAGCCCAGCCCGACCAGTGCCGCGGCTGCGAGGATGACGATGTATTGCTGCGCCACGCTGAGCAGGAGCAGACCGAAGAAGGTGAATCCCATGCCGGCGGCCAATGAAAACGGCTTCGCCTTCTTGTCGGTGAAGTGCCCGATCACCGGCTGCAGCAGCGACGCGGTGAACTGGAACGCCAGCGTGATCATGCCGATCTGCGCGAAGTCGAGCGCATAGCTTTGCTTGAGGATCGGATACAGCGAAGGAATCAGCGACTGCATGGTGTCGTTGAGGAAATGCGAGAAGCTGATGCTGCCGAGCACGATGTAGGCCGGCGCCGCCACCGCCGTCCTGGAAGCGGCGCCGGAGGCCAGCGGCGGCATGTTCAGCGGCACCACCGGCGCCTGTTCGGAGAGGACAACGGGCTTGTTCAACGGTTGATTCCCGGAAGGGCTGGCGACGCGACAGCCATCTCCTACGACGCCGGCGTGGCATCGACCAGCACCATTAGATAATGGCTGCGATGCGATCGGCGCGCTTTAGGCTGCTGCGGCCTCGCCGAGCGCGGAGACGATGTGATCGACCACTTCCTCGACCAGGATGCGGTCGTCGCCCTCGCCCATCACCCGGATCACCGGCTCGGTTCCGGAGGAGCGAACCAGCAGCCGGCCATGGCCGTTGAGCCGCTTTTCGCCGGCGTCGATCGCCGATTTGACCTCGGCGTCGTCGAGCGGCTTGCCGCCGCGATGGCGCACGTTCTTCAGGATCTGCGGCAGCGGATCAAAGCGGTGGCAGACTTCCGACACCGGACGGCGCAGCTTCTGCACCACCGCCAGCACCTGCAGCGCCGCGACAAAGCCGTCGCCGGTGGTGGCGTAGTCGGACAGGATAATGTGACCGGAAGGCTCGCCGCCGAGATTGTAGCCGCGGCCCAGCATCTGTTCGAGCACATAGCGGTCGCCGACCGGCGTGCGCACGAGCTCGACGCCCAGGCCATCGAGGAAGCGCTCGAGGCCTGAGATTCGACATGACGGTCGCGACGATGCCGGGCTTGGCCAGGCGGCCGTCTTCCTTCCAGCTTTGTGCGATCACCGCCAGCAACTGGTCGCCATCGACCAGATGTCCGCGCTCATCGACCAGGATGACGCGATCGGCGTCGCCGTCGAGCGCGATGCCGATATCGGCGCGCATCTCGCGTACCTTGCGGCTCAGCGCTTCCGGAGAGGTCGATCCGCATTCCTTGTTGATGTTGAAACCATCGGGGTCGACGCCGATCGAAACCACATCGGCCCCCAGCTCCCACAGCGCTTCCGGCACCACCTTGTAGGCCGCGCCGTTGGCGCAATCGACCACCACGCGCAGGCCGTCGAGGCTGAGATCGCGCGGCAGCGTGCGCTTGGCAAATTCGATGTAGCGGTCATGCACGCCATCGATACGGCGGGCGCGCCCGAGACTGGCGCTCTGCGCCAGGCGCTTGTCGAGCGATTCGTCCAACAGCTGCTCGATCTGCTTTTCGACATCGTCGGACAATTTGAAGCCCTGCGGGCCGAACAGCTTGATGCCGTTGTCCTCGAACAGATTGTGCGAAGCGGAAATCATCACGCCGAGATCGGCGCGCATCGACTTGGTCAGCATCGCCACCGCCGGCGTCGGCATCGGGCCGAGCAGCAGCACGTCCATGCCGACCGAGGTAAAGCCCGCCACCATGGCGTATTCGATCATGTAGCCGGAAAGCCTGGTATCCTTGCCGATGACGACGCGATGGCGGTGCTCGCCGCGCTGGAACACCAGTCCGGCCGCCTGCCCGACCTTGAGCGCCAGTTCCGGCGTAATCAGACCGTTGGCACGGCCCCGAATCCCGTCCGTACCGAAATATTTGCGGCTCATGGTCCCCCCAGCGATTTTCGAGGGTTCTCAGGCCATCTGCCAGGAAACCTCAAAACGCCCGCCATCATGGCGTGCAGGGGGTTATAGTACCTTCGTCCCTAAAATGGCTTCAAAAAATATGATGAATCATTACCAGCGGCCGATTCCGCGGTGGGGACCTAACACATTGTTAATACAGGAACTTATCCCTGTTACCGACGTCAGCCAGCGGTCGCGCTAGTCCTTGCGCTTGACGTGATGGTCGGCTTTCGAGGGCGCGGGCTGGGTCACGTTGACCGGGTCGGAGCCAGGAAAGGTCTCTTCCAGCCCCTCCTCCAGCGCCTGATCGAGCCGGCGCTTGTCAGCGCCCTTGACGTCTTTCGGGTCGGAGCGTGGTCCGGTCATGGGGGTGCCCTCCTGGTCGGCAAGCCCGCTTTCGCGGGCGATGTTGCGCTGGGCCCAAGCATGCTAGATGAAGCCTCAAAGCCATAATGCAAGAAGGGCCGGGAACAGAGATGAAACACATCACCTGCATCGAGGATCTGCGTCAGGTGCATATGCGCAAGGTGCCGAAGGCATTCTTCGACTATGCCGACCGCGGCTCCTATTCCGAGGACACGCTGCGGGCCAACCGGGACGATCTGCAGGCGATCAAGTTCCGCCAGCGCATTCTGGTCGATGTCTCGAAACGTGACCTGTCGACCACGATTCTCGGCGACCCGGCGGCGTTGCCGCTGATCCTGGCGCCGGTCGGGCTGACCGGCATGCAATACGGCGACGGCGAAATCCATGCCTGCCGCGCCGCGCAGGCCGCCGGTATTCCCTACACGCTGAGCACGATGTCGATCTGTTCGATCGAGGACGTCGCCGCCAATGTCGACAAGCCGTTCTGGTTTCAGCTCTACGTCATGAAGGACCGCGGCTTCATCAAGGAATTGATCCAGCGCGCCATCGCCGCCAGGTGCAGCGCATTGGTCCTGACCGTCGACCTGCAGGTGATCGGGCAGCGCCATGCCGACATCAAGAACGGCATGACGGTGCCACCGGAATGGACCTTGTCGAAATTCGTCGATTTCGCCACCAAGCCGGCCTGGGTCGCCGGCGTGCTGCGCGGCAAGCGCCGCACCTTCGGCAACCTCGCAGGCCATCTCAAGGGCACCGACGACATCACGGCGCTGTCGACCTGGACCGCGTCACAGTTCGACACCACGCTGAACTGGAAGGACGTCGAGTGGATCCGCAGCATCTGGCCCGGGAAGCTGGTGCTCAAGGGCATTCTCGACGTCGAGGATGCCGAAGAGGCGGCCAAGACCGGCGCCGAGGCGCTGGTGGTCTCCAACCACGGTGGCCGGCAGCTCGACGGCGCACCGTCCTCAATCGAGGTACTGCCGGAGATCGCCGAAGCCGTCGGCGCCAGCATAGAGGTGATGTTCGATGGCGGCATCCGCTCGGGGCAGGACGTGATGCGCGCGCTGGCGCTCGGCGCCAAATCCTGCATGATCGGCCGCGCCTATATTCACGGCCTCGGCGCCTTCGGCGGCCCCGGCGTCGCCAAGGCGATCGACATCATCCGCAACGAGCTCAGCGTGACGATGGGACTGTGCGGCGTCAACACCATCGCGGAGATCGACGACCACGTGCTGGCGATCTAGATCCCGTCATTGCGGGGCGATGCGGAGCATCGACCCCGGAAATCTCGAAACTCCAGGTTCGCGCTTCGCGCGGCCGGGAACGACGCCCGCCCTCACATCGGCGGCGTGATGCCGTCGAGGCCGACACCGACCCGGCCGGCTTCCAGCGAACCGTCGTCCTTCCTGGTCGCGCCAAAGATGATGATCTTGGCGCCCGGCTTCAGTTCGGACTTGTCGCCTGACACGAATGCGACGATCGGCGTATCGGGCGGCACCACCACTTTCTTTTCGCCGTCCTTGTACTTGACCATGATGTTCTGGCCATCGGTGCCGGCGACCGTCTGGGCGACGGTGGCGTTGGTCATGGTGCTGTTGGGCCGAAGGTCCCAGGGCCGGAAGCCCTCGGCCGCGCCACGCTGGGCTTCCGGGAAGATATGCACCGCCAGCGCCTTCTGGGTGCCGTCCGGCTCCGGCATCGCCGATACGCCGATGTAGGAGCCCGGCTTGATCTCCGACAGCGCGCTCTTGGCGATGCCGATCACCACCACATTGTCGGCGATCCGCACCTTGATGTCGGCGCCCTCGCGCGACTTGACCGTCAGCACCGGACCATCGACGCTTTCGATGCTGCCGCGGATACGGACGGTCGCGGGCTGCTGCGCCGACGCCGGCGATCCGAGCACCAGTATCATGCTCAGCGAAGCTGCAAATGCGGGCGATATCACCCTGGAAATTCTCGACATGACGTTCCCTCCAAGGGTGCGGTTCACCCAATGCCAAACCGAACCCCGCAGCCGGGTCGCTATTCCCCGGCCTGCCGATCAGCTGCTCACATCGGCGGCGACGCCGCCACCCTGGTTGCTGCTCAAACCTTCGTGAGATCGGCCTCGACCAGCGCGCGAAGATCGGGCGTCACTTGCGGGCGCTGTCCGAACCACAGTTGGAACCCGCGAACCGCCTGGTGCAGCAGCATGCCGAGCCCGTCGGCGGTCTGCAGGCCGCGCGCATGCGCCGCGGCGAGCAACCGGGTCTGCAGCGGCACATAGACGAGGTCGGCGACGACGGCATGCGGCGGCAGCCGGCCGGTGTCGATCTCGAGCGCGGGTTGGCCATGCATGCCGAGCGAGGTAGTGTTCACCAGCAGTCCGGCGCGCGGCAGCAGTTCCCCGACCGCCTCCCAAGCCACGGCATGGACGTCGGGGCCGAATCGACCGGCCAGATCCCGGGCGCGTGGCAGGGTGCGGTTTGCCAGGTGGACGCGCTTGATGCCGCGCTCGAGCAATCCGAAGACGACGGCGCGCGAAGAGCCGCCGGCACCCAGCACCAGCGCTTCGGCGGCGGCGTCCCACCCGGGGGCGCAGGCATCCAGATTGTTGATGAAACCTTCGATATCGGTGTTGGTCGAGCGCAGTTCGCCGCCATCGTACCACAGCGTATTGGCGGCGCCGACCGCGCGGGCGCGCGGGTCCGGCAGCGACAGCGCCAGTGCGCGCTCCTTGTGCGGAATGGTGACATTGGCGCCGACAAAGCCGTGGCTCGAAAGCTGCAGGACGAACTCGGCAAAGCCTTCGGGCGGCACCGCCTCGATATTGTAGCCACCCTCGATGCCCAGCGTCCGCAGCCAATAATGATGGATCAGCGGCGAGCGCGAATGCGCCGCCGGCCATCCGATCAGGCATGCGGCGCGGGCTTTGATCTCGGCTGTCATCGCAGTCCCTCGGGGCAGCGTCCGGCAGAGCGGGCGCAGTGCCAGCTCAAATCGGCCAAGCCGCGCGCGCTGTCAATGCCATCGGGGCCGTCGCGAAATCCCTGCGAAGTCGACACCTCCGGCGAGCGTGCCGTCAGGCGCTCCATTCATAGACTTCCTTTTCGTAGACTTCCTCGAAACCGGCCCGCTGCAGGTTGCGGTAGGAATGTTCGATCATATGCAGGGTTTCGGCCACCAGCATCGAACAGCCGATCTGTTCGGCCCGTCTTATCCGCTTGGCGATCAGGGCCTGCTGGGCGCCGCGCTGGCGATGGCTCTCGATGGTGGCCGCGGCCATCAGATAACCGATGTCTTCAAACATCGCGAGCGCCGCGATCGCCACCGGACGCCTGCCGTCATACGCCATGTAATGGAAGAAACCCGGCTTGCCCGCCGGCCTCGCATATTCCGGCCACATGGTCTGACCGAGCTGATCGCGGGCGGCAACGATTTCCTCGGCGCTGACCTGGCGAACCTCGAGATCGGTCCTGAACTGAAGCGGCGAACGCATGGTGCGGCACAGCGTCGGATAGCCGGTGCGCCGCAGTCGGTTAAACTCGCCTTGTTCCAGCCAGCCGCGCACCACATCCATGTCGGGGCCGGGGCTGAGCCAGACGAAGAACCTGTTGACGCCGTGTGCCGTGAACAGATCGGTCAGACGCCTGAGACTGTCGGAATCCATTCCGGGCTCGGTTCCGCAGAGATAGACGCGATTCTGGTTGGCGGAAGCAAACGGGCCCTGACGGGCAGGATCGATGGTGACGTAGCAGTTGCCGAAGGGCGGACCCCGGAATTGCCTTCGAATAAATCCGGCCGGTTGGCAATTGCCGTCCAGCCATTCGGTCAGCCGTCTCAGTTTCAACGCCAGTTCGATCGTGTCCATTGCGCCCCTCGCGAGCTGCGATGCCTGCAACGGAATCCTGCGAGGCATTCCGGCGTCGCCCTCGCAGTGTTCCTGAAAGCGGCCGGATTGGGAAGGGTGTCCTGCGAAAACGAATCCGTGAGGTCGGGTGGATCCCGAATGATTGTCAGCAGAAAGGCGGCGAGCGGACATTGAGCAAGATCATGGCGCCGGCGATGCTGCGGCGGAATGGCAGCCTCGCCACGTCATCGGGATCATTCAACGTTCTGTCATCTCGCGATGCGCCGTCGCTGATCCGAGCCGGCGCGCGCCGCACGCGCCCGGCGCGATGATCAGCGCGAGGTTCCGGATTGACGCGCGGAAGGCACGCCCATGGGTGCCTCCGGGTTGCAGCATGCAGGACGCAAGATCACGCCGCGACGCGATGGGCGGCGATGATCTGATCGGCGGCGCGGCCGCTGACCTCGGCCATGCGGTCGAACTGCCGGGTGAAGCTGCCCGCCCCCGCCGTCGCCGACCGCAGCTCCACGATCAGTTCGCCGATCTCGGCTTCGGGCATCATGGCGCGGACGCGATCCCATCCCGGCCAGCCCTCGCGGGTATCGAAGCCGAGAATCTGGCCGCGCCGTCCCGACAGGATGGCATTGATCTTCGCGGTGGCCTCGGTCGGACAGACGATCTCGACGACATGGATCGGCTCCAGCAGCACCGGCTGGCATTGCGGCAGCGCCTCGCTGACGCCGATCCGCGCCGCGGTTCGGAAGGCGAGGTCCGAAGAATCCACGCTGTGGTAGGAGCCGTCGGTCAGCGTCACGTGGACGTCGATCACGGGAAAGCCGAGCGGCCCGCGCTGCAACCCGTCGACCACGCCCTCTTGCACCGCGCCGATATAGTTTCGCGGCACCGCGCCGCCGACGACCTTTTCCTCGAACGCGAAGCCGCCGCCGCGCGGCATCGGCCTGATCTCCAGCACCACGTCGCCGAACTGGCCGTGGCCGCCGGACTGTTTCTTGTGCCGGCCGCGCTGGGTGATCGATTTGCGGATCGTCTCCTGATAGCCGATCGTCGGTGCTTGCGATTTCACGTTGACGCCGAAGCGCTCGCGCAGCCGCTCCAGCGCCACCCGCAGATGCATCTCGCCCTGGCCCCACAGCACGATATCGTGGGTTTGCGGGTTGTGGATCATGGTCAGCGAAGGGTCTTCCTCGTTCAGCCGCAACAACGCCTGGCCGAGCTTGACATCGTCCTTGCGGTCGGTGGCGGCGAGCGCCACCGCCAGCACCGGCGGCGACGGCTCGACGCTGACCAGCGCCGCCGGCGCGGTCTTGCCGCTCGACAGCGTGTCGCCGGTCTTGATGGTGTCGAGCTTGCCGAGCGCCACGACGTCGCCCGCGTCGGCGAAGCTGCGCTTGGTGTCATGGGCGCCGTTCACCGCAAGAATCCCCGACACCCGCCCGCTCTCGCCCGAGGACGATTGCAGCACCGCACCGTCATCGAGGTGGCCGGCGAGCAGCCGGGTCAGCGACAGCTTGCCGCCGTGCTGCAAATGCATGGTCTTGAACACATAGCCCAGCGCATCCCTGGTCGAAGCCGCGCCGAGACGCTTTGCCGTGTCGCTGACGCCGGGCGCTTCATGCCGCAGCGCCTTCATCAGGCGCAGCACGCCGTTCTCGCGCATCGCGGAGCCGAGCAGCACGGGACAGATCAGCCCCTCGCGCAACTCGCGGGCGAGATCGTCGAACACCGCGTCGCGCGGCGGCGGAATATCCTCGAGCAACTGCTCCATCAGGGCATCGTCGTGATCGGCGAGCTTTTCCAGCATCGAGAACCGGGCTTCCTTCTCGCGATCGAGATCGCCGCCTTCGAGCGTCACGACTTCAGAGGCCTTGTGTTCGCGGTAGACAAAGGCGCGCTCCAGCGCCAGGTCGACGAAGCCGGCGATCAGTTCGCCGTTCCAGATCGGAATCTGGCGAAGCACCAGCGGAATCCGGGACGCCGGCTGCAACGTCGCCAGCGTCTCGCGGATGCGCTTGTTGGCCCGGTCGATCTTGTTGAGAAACAGAAAGCGCGGGATGCCGAGATCTTCGAGTTCGCGCAGGATGATCTGAAGCTGCGGCAGCTTGCGCTCGTCGGCCTCGCATACCACCACCGCCGCGTCGACCGCCGGGATCGCCGAGCGCATGTCATGGGCGAATTCGATCGAGCCGGGGCAATCGATAAAGGTGTAGCTGTCGCTCATGAAACTGGTCGTGGCCGCGGTCAGCCCGACGCCCATTTTGTGGCGGCGGGCCTCGGGGCTGGCGTCGCCGACCGAAGTCCCGGCGTCGACACTGCCGGCACGGGGAATGGCGCCGGTGCGGGCCAGGATCGCTTCAAGAAGTGTGGTCTTACCGCTTTGGAAAGGGCCCACCAGTGCGATGCACCGTGGACCGCGGGGACTTCTGACGTCCTGTCCCATTGCCGCCTCCTCATCTGGAGCTCGGCCCTTGATTGGGTCGGCGGCTGAATGCTCCCCCTCCGCCGGCGATTTGGCAAGCCGGAAAAACGTCGCTGCGGTGCATCGAGCGCACGGCTGCGGCATCCGGCCGGCCAACGGGCCGGAACCGTTTCGTCGCTCCCGTCGCCGCAATCGTGGCGAAGGCTGCTCGATTACCTTCCCGGCCGAAGCTCCAGGCTTTCCAGCCCGGCCGCGACATTGAGGCCGACCTGGCCCTGCACGCTGAGTGGCTGCAGCGCGATCGAATTATCCGAGCCGCCGATCAGTGCATTACCGCCGACCCCGACGCCGACCGAGGCGCTGCCCTGGGCGCCGGCATAGTTGCCCGAAAGGTCGCCCGGCCCGAGCCGCGCCACCGGGGCATAGACGCCCCAGGCGAGGGCGGATTCCTGGGTGATGCCAAGATCGACGCCGACCTTGCGGATGGTGGCAATGTAGCGGTCCTCCGGGAAGCCCTCGACCCGCAATACGCAGCCGAGATTGGTGACCGAGCCGACGATGAAGCCGATGCTGGCGCCGCCGCGGCATTCGAGGACGCCGACCTGTACGCGCTGGATCGGCTGCGCATCGGCGGCGGCGAAGCAGGCAGCCAGCATGGTGGACGCAATACCGGCAAGGATGAATGAGCGGCGCATGAAAAAAATCTCCGGCTGATAAGTGTGATGCGAGCAGAGAATCAGGAGGACGCCATAGCTAATGGCGCTTGCTTCTCTATGACACAACATCGCCGGTCGTGCCAGAATTGCCGTGCCGGAATGCCGCCCGTCAGCCTCGCCGGCCGGACGCCGCGGTGCCGGAGCATCGAGCACTCCCCGCCTGCAAAAAAAGGCCCGCTTGCGCGGGCCTTTTTGCATCAGGCGCGGAACGGCTCAGTGGTGGTGGCGATGCCGGCGATAGTGCCGGTAGGGACCGCCATGCGCGAACCGGACCGGCTCCAGCTCGATGCCGGCCACGCCGGCCGCAACATTCAAGCCGGTCTGGCCCTGCACACTGATCGGCTGCAGCGCATAGGCGTTTGCCGGACCGCCGACCAGGAAATTGCCGCCGAACCCGACCCCGACCGAGGCATTGGCGCCGACGCCGCCATAGCTGCCCGCAAGTTCGCCGCGGCCGATCCGGCCGGAGGGCGCGCTTACCGCCCAGGCGAAAGTGGTCTGCTCGGTGAAGCCGAGATCGACGCCGAACCGGCGGACGGTCGCGACATAGGCTTCGGGGCGGCGGCCTTCGCCCTGGAACACACATTCCAGGCTGGTCACGGAGCCGACCACGAAGCCGACATTCTGGCCGCCCTGGCATTGCAGGATACCGGCACGAACCGGCGGCATCGCATTGGCGCTGGCGAACGAAGCCACCAAAGCAGCGGTGGCAATACCGAGTGTCGAAAGTCGCATCAAACTGATCTCCGCATGACGAATTGAACTTGCGGGGGCACAGGAAGCAAGCGTCGTGTCCAAAACAAGGCGCCGGCAAAAAACCGCCGTCAAAACCTCAAAGCTTCGACGGCGAAATGATTTGACTACCTCAAATTGCCACAAAATCGCTGGATGCGCTTGCAGGCGTCCTCCAGATCGGAGGTCTTGGCCGCGTAGGAAATGCGAAACGCCGGACCGAGCCCGAACGCCGAACCCTGCACCACCGCGACGCCTTCGGTTTCCAGAAGTTCGGTGACGAAATCCTCGTCATTGCCGATCACCTTGCCGGACGGCGAGGTCTTGCCGATGGTGCCGGCGCAGGACGGATAGACATAGAACGCGCCCTGCGGCCGCGGACAGTCGATGCCCTTGGCCTGATTGAGCATCGACACCACGAGATCGCGCCGCTCCCTGAATATCTTGTTGTTCACCGGGATGAAGTCCTGCGGACCGTTGAGGGCTTCGACCGACGCCCATTGCGAGATCGACGACGGGTTCGAGGTCGACTGCGACTGGATCGTCGCCATCGCCTTGATCAGTTCGACGGGGCCGCCCGCGTAACCGATCCGCCAGCCGGTCATGCAATAGGCTTTCGACACGCCGTTGACCGTCAGCGTGCGGTCGTACAGCCGCGGCTCGACCTGCGCCGGCGTCGTGAAAACGAAATCGTCATAGACCAGGTGCTCGTACATGTCGTCGGTCATGACCCATACGTTCGGATGCCTGACCAGCACGTCGGTGATCGCCTTCAACTCGGCACGCGTATAGGCGGCGCCGGTCGGGTTCGACGGCGAGCACAGGATGATCCATTTCGTCTTTGGCGTGATCGCCTTTTCCAGCGCCTCGGGCTGCAGCTTGAAGCCCTGCGCCGCGGTACACACCACCGGCACCGGTTCGCCGCCGGCAAGCGCCACCATTTCCGGGTAGCTCACCCAGTAGGGCGCGGGAATGATGACCTCGTCGCCAGGATTGATGGTGGCCATCAGCGCGTTGTAGAGCACCTGCTTGCCGCCGGTCCCGACGATGATCTGGTTGGGCTGGTAGGTGAGGCCGTTCTCGCGCTGAAATTTGGCTGCGATCGCGGCCTTCAACTCGGGAATGCCGTCGACCGCGGTATACTTGGTCTTGCCGGCCTCGATGGCGTGGATCGCCGCCAGCTTGATGTTGGCCGGGGTGTCGAAATCGGGCTCGCCGGCGCCGAGGCCGATGACGTTGCGGCCCGCCGCCTTGAGCACGCGTGCTTTATCCGTCACCGCGATGGTTGCGGACGGCTTCACACGGTCGAGCGCAGCGGACAGAAACGGCATCATCATCTCCTGGCAAACATCGTGAACACGTCAATCCACAACTCTTTATTATGGGATCGCCGCACCCTAAAGCGCGTTGCATTGCACCGCAAGAAGCTTGCTCCGCTTGGCTGCCCGATGCCGGACATCGCCTGGCGTGGCAAGGCCCATCGGCGCAAGATTCCTAAAATTCCGCGTCGAATTGGCTCATTTCCGGCAAATGCCCCGCGTTTCGGCAACGGGCCGCTTGCCGCGAAAACCCGTGGCCGTCGATGCCGGCTTGAAGGAACTGCGATCCGGGCCGACCGCCTGGGCTGGCCTCCGGCGCGGCGCTGCTGATGTCGCCCGCGCTGCGTGCCCAATACGGCAGCCACCCCGGGCGCGCCGCTTCGTACCGCATGGCCGCGCCCAAGCCATCTACGCCGAACGATGCGGCGGCCGGAGTCGCGCAAGCGTGATCCTATGTGCTTGGGCGTGTAGGTGGAATCATCTGCGCGGGTGCGGTGCGGCAGAGGTTTTTGACTATTTCCATCTTCCGGGTCTTGCGATGACTCCGCATCGGCATCATTGTTTAGCCGCGTTGCGCGGCAACATTGCAATCCATCGCCGCGCAGGGGCCACGCGTCACACCGGTCGAACGAATCCGAATGTACAAGCTCTATTCGATGCAGCGCTCCGGCAACAGCTACAAGGTCCGCCTTGCGCTGGCATTGCTCAACGCGCCGTATCGCGCGATCGAAATCGACATCCTGCGCGGCGAAAGCCGGACGCCGGACTTTCTCGCCAAGAATCCCAGCGGACAGGTGCCGTTGCTGGAAGTCGCGGAAGGACGCTATCTCGCCGAATCCAATGCCATTCTCTGGTATGTCGCCGGCGGCACCTCGCTTGCGCCGGACACCCGGATCGAACGCGCCGAGGCGCTGCAGTGGATGTTCTTCGAACAGCACGCGCTTGAGCCCAATATCGGCGCGGCCTATTTCTGGCTGTCGCTGGTCAAGGGGGGCCGCACCCTGCAGACCCACGCCTTGGAAGACTGGATGGAGCGCGGCTATGCGGCGTTGCAGGTGATGGAAAATCACCTCAAGACCAACGACTATTTTGCCACCGGGCAACTCACGGTCGCGGACATCGCGCTTTACGGCTACACCCATCTCGCCGACCGCTGCGACTATGACCTGGCGAGCTTTCCCGCGATCCGCGCCTGGTTGCGGCGGGTCGAGCAGACCGACGGGTTCGTCCCGATGGACTGGCGGCCGGATACCGAGGTCGAAGACCCGGCCGGAATCGCCGCCGACGCTTAAAGCCGCGAAGGTACTGACATCTCAGCAGGATTCGCCGCCATTTCGCCATTTTCGAGGCCCTGCCGCCGCAAAATTGCCGGCTATCGGTGTCAGGATTCATGGGTTGGGGGTGATTCGCCCCTCCATCAGAGGAATACGGCAATGAACCGGTCGCCCGGCACAGCAGCAGGCTTCGAGGGTCGTTCCGCGCCAGTAGCCTCCTCGCGACTGGCCGACGCCGTCGCAGCCACGCTTGCGGTCGGCTCGTTGTCGGTGTGCCTGATCGTCACCATCACGGTGTTTTCGATCAAGGTCAGCATGGCGATGCCGATTCCGGCGTAGCTCAAGGCTTTTTTCCGGACGGCCGACCGTTTTGACGCAACCGGGCGCGGCCGATCGGAACCGGCCGCCCGTTCCGACGGACAATCCGTAGCGCGGCCTTTCAGAACGTCCGCAATCGAGATCATTTGATCCAAGAAACCGGAAAAGTCGCGCCGGTTCGATCAGCGGCTTTTTAAGGATGGCACGGGAAAACCCGCCGCTTATGCAACCATCCGTCAAACTGCCGTCCTTACTCTCGTGGGAGAGAATAGCGATGCAGTTCGACTGGCGTGCCATCTCCGGCCCGGCCCTGACGGCGGCGACGGCCCTTTGCGCCATCGTCGCCGATCGTCATTTTATCGTCTTTCCCAGCCCCGCCCCGCTGCTGGTTTGCCTCGTCGCCCTTGCAGGCTCGCTCGGCGGCCTCGTGCCGGGCCTTATCAGCGCCGTCATCGCGGTGGCGGGTCAGGCGCTGTTGCTGTGCCGCGCGACGCCCGGTTACGTTGGGACCGATCTCGCGGGCCTCGTGATGCTGGCGATCAGCACTGCCGCCACCGCCGGGATCACCGGACTGCTGCGGAAAAAACGCACGGACGCGTTCGGCCGGGAGCGCCGGCATCATGTCGTCGCGGAGCGTCTGTCGGCGGCGCTGGATCAGGTCGATATCGGCATCGTGTTGCTGGATGCCGACACCAGGGCGGAATTCATCAATCGCGCCTTCCGCAATTACTTCGCGCTTCCCGACGCCAAGGCCGACAGCAAGCCGCCGTTCATCGCGCTGATGTATCATGGCCGCGACACCGGCGCCTTTGAGCTGCCGGAGGGCGAATTGAGCGCCTTCATCGCGCGGCGCACCGAGATGATGCGATCCGGCGACAAGACTCCGATCAATATCAACCTTGCGGATGGGCGGGTGCTGCGTTTCAGCTGCACGGCGTTGCCGGATGGCGGGCGAATGCTGAGCTACACGCCGGTGACCGACCTCGTCCGCCACACCGACGATCCAGCCAGGCTCGAGCACTACCAATCGCTGCGCGGCGGCGAAGGCCGTAGCCCGACCCGGCACCTGCGAGCCGCGGAATAGCGCTCCGGCAGCCGCGCCGGGCGCGGCCAAACCCGCCTGTGGATAACTGCTTCTGTCATTGCCGCGTAACAAAGCAAGGCTAGGTTGCGCCTGCGTCTGATCAGGCCCCCCGTCACAGATCAAGCGCCCCAGCGGTCCCCGTCAGTCGCCGCGTCTGACCGGGGCCGCATTTTTTTGGCCGGCGGTCGGCCGCGTTGCCGATACCCCGGGCATCGTCCTCTCAGCCGTTGCTGCCGCACCCCGCCTGATCTGCCAAGGCGCCATGCACGCCCGCGCCTTGCGGCCCGAAGTGGCGCAGGTCACAATGCGATCCGGTCTTGCGCCTGATCTGTCCGGCAAAGCCGCATTCCACTTTTGCCGATCGCGCCCTCAAGGATGACCCATGCAAATTCGTAATCTCGGCGGTTCCGGCCTGCGGGTCTCCGCCGTCGGCCTTGGCTGCAACAATTTCGGCCAGCGCACCGATCTCGAAACCTCGCGCAAGGTGATCCACAAGGCGATCGACCTCGGCATCACGCTGTTCGACACCGCCGACATCTATGCCGGAATGGGCGGTTCCGAGACCGTGCTGGGCCAGGTGCTGGGCGACCGCCGCAAGGACATCGTGCTGGCGACAAAATACTCCAAGCCGATGAGCCGGGACGGCACCAGGCAGGGCGCCTCGCGGCGCTATATAATGTCCGCCGTCGAGGCCAGCCTGACCCGGCTGAAGACCGACTACATCGATCTCTACCAGCAGCACGATTTCGATCCGCTGACGCCGATCGAGGAAACCTTGCGGGCGCTTGACGACCTGATACGCCAGGGCAAGGTCCGCTACATCGGCAATTCGAACTTTCCGGCATGGCGGATCGCCGAGGCCGAACTCACCGCGCGCCATATCAACGTCAATCCGTTCGTGTCGTGCCAGGACGAATACAGCCTGGTGGTGCGCGGGATCGAAAAGGACCTTTTGCCCGCGGCGCAGCAGTACAAGCTCGGCCTGCTGCCGTTCTTCCCGCTCGCCAGCGGGCTGCTCACCGGCAAGTACCAGCGCGGCGCCGCGGCGCCGGAAGACACAAGGTTCGGCAAGGCCCCGGGTCTGCGCGATCGCTATGTCACGCCGCGCAACGAGGATATCGTCGAAAAGCTGCAGGCCTTCGCGCAGGCACGCGGCCATACCCTGCTCGAGCTGGCATTTTCGTGGCTGGCGTCGCGGCCGCAGGTGTCGAGCGTGATCGCCGGCGCCACCCGCGTCGAGCAGGTCGAGCAGAACGTCAAGGCGATCGGGTGGACGCTGAGCGCCGAGCAACTGGCCGAGATCGACGAGATCACCAAGGAGTAGCGTTGGTTCTCGCGCGGCCCGCTGCCGGCGGTCGGGACGTTGTCACGCCAGCAGCCCCCGCAGCGGCCTTGTCGCTGCGCTGTCGGGAAACACCTTGTCCGCCAGCACCCGCTCCGCCAGACCGAGATGGTCGCGCAGCACGCCCTTGATCACGGCGCGCAGATCGGTGGTCGGCGCAAGGTCGCGGCCCTGGTAGAGATCGGCGGGTTTCAATCCAGGCCAGTCGGAAATCACCCGGCCGCCGTTCACCGCGCCGCCCGCCAGCAGCGCAATGGTGCCGGTACCGTGATCGGTGCCCTCGGTGCCGTTGATGCGCGCGGTGCGGCCGAACTCGGTCGCGACCACCACTATGGTGTCGCGCCAGCGTTCGCCGAGCCCGCTTTCGAATTCCGCCAGCGCGCCGTCGAGGCCCGAAAGCAGCTGCGCCAGACGGCCCACCGGACCGCCTTCATTGGCATGGGTATCCCAGCCGTCGAACGCCAGCGCCGCGATCCGCGGTCCGTCGTCGGCCGACATCAATTTCGCGGCGCCGCGCGCCACCAGCCGCATCGCGCCCGTATTGTTGGTGCCCGGTTTCGGCTTCATGTCGTCGCCCTGCGCGGCCTTCTCGAGCTGCAATCCCTGCGACAGCGCCGACGCCAACGCCGGATCGCGATGCTGGTAGAGCTCGAGCAGGCGCATCGCGGTATCGTCGGCCGCCTGCGGCAATGCGACCGGCGACCAGCCGACGGTCGGCGCCGCGCCACGCAGCACCAGCGGCGTGGTCGGACCGACGGCAAGCCCGCTCGACACCCGTTCGCCGCGTGGCAACGCCTCCAGCGCGCGGTTGAGCCAGCCCGACTGTACCCGGCCGGGCCCGGCAAAGCCGCTTTCGAGCACGTCCTGTCCGTCGAAATGGGAACGGTCGCGGTAGGGCGTCGCCACCGCATGAATCACCGCGGCGTTTTTCTGCCGATACATCCGCGCGAATTCGGGCATCGCCGGATGCAGCGCGAACAGCGAATCCAGCATCAATGCCGCGTGCGGGCCGCCCGGCGTCAACGCGATCGAACCATGCAGCCCGGCATAGTCGGGGTCGCCGACCGGCGCCACGGTGGCGAGGCCGTCCAGCGCGCCGCGCAGGATCACCACGATCAGGCGCGGGTCGCGGCCGTCGGCGGCACGGGCGAATTTGGGCAGATAGGCCCAGGCCGCGAACGAGGCACCGCCCAGCAGCAGCGCGCGTCGCGATGTCGCCGGCGAGGCCAGGCTTTCACAGCAATCCATCGTCATCTCCTCTGGAATTCCGGCGACATCAATAGCAGCGCCAGCGCCTGCTGGCGGGATTCGGCGCGCTCGATCGTGCGCCGCGTTTCCGGCGACGCCGCGTCGGCGGCAACCAGCTCCAGCAGGTCGCGCGGGTCGACGCTGTCGGAGAGACGGGAGGCGACCTGCGCCGCGACGTCCAGCCGCAGCTTCATCCCCTCGGGCGCGGCCCACGCCGCGTTGCTGTCGGGAAATCCGTTCGGTCCGGCCGGAGACCACAGCGGCTGGCCCAGGACATTGAGGCTGCCGAGATGGCGGCCGGGATCTTCGGGAATTCGCGCCAGCAGCCGATCGGTCGCGACCAGGAAATCGTAAGGGCTTCGCAGCTTGGTCAGCGGCGCCTGCCAGGCCTGGTCGGAATCCACGAGCGCGACCGCCAGCGCCTTGAGGTCGCCGTCGGACTTGCGGAACACCGCCTGCAGCCGCGCCACCAATGCCGGCGGCGGATCGTCGGCCACGAAGTGGCGCGCGAATTTGGTGGCGATGAATTTCGCGGTCGAGGGATGGCGCGCAATATCGGCCAAGGCGGCTTCGCCCTGCGCCAGCCCGTTATTCTCGTAGACCTTGCCGAGCAGGCGCTGCGGCCCGGGCTGGTGGGCATTGGCGTTGAACACGAAGCTGCCGGGCTCGCCGAGCTGTCCCTGCCGGCCGGCATAGGTCCAGCCGGTGATGATGCGCGCCAGCGACGTCACGTCGTCCTGCGAGTAGCCGCCGCCGACGCCGAGCGTATGCAGCTCCATGATTTCCCGCGCCAGATTCTCGTTCAGCCCGCGCTTGCGGTTTTCGCCGGCGCGGGATTCGGGGCCGAGCGACTGCTGATTGTCGAGAAAGAACAGCATCGCCGGATGCTGCTCGACCGCCATGAGCATGTCGGCGAAGCGCCCGAGCACATGCGGCCGGATCGCCTCGCGCTCGAACGAGCCGGCCCACATCCGCGCCAGGCCGCCCTTGTTGGCGGAGATGCAGAAATGGTTGGACCAGAACGCCACCAGGCGTTCGACGAAACCGCAATCGGCGATGCCGGCGCGCTGCAGCCGCGCCAGCGCCTCGGCGCGGTAGGTCTTCTGGATGATGTTGAGCGGTCGGGGCGGCGGCTTCGCCGCGTTCGACGGCATGGCTTCGGCGACGGCCATCGCCGCATTGGCGTCGATCTTTTCCGGAATGTCGATCGCCTGCGCCTTTCCGGAGATGTCCATGGCGACGTTATTGAGTGAAAGATTGCGCCGTTGCGCCTTGGCGTCCGCCGCAGGTTGCGCCGGCGCCGTGTCGGACTGGAGCCCCGGCGTGCCGGATTTCGCAGCGGCATCCCGCGCCTGTTTTATTTCGAACTGATAGGCGAACACCGCCCGCGCCAAGGCCGGGGTCGACAGCAGTCCGGGCACCTCGAGCAGCACGCCGTCGGGGCGGCCCAGTTCGGCTTTGACAAAGCCGCGGGGATCGGAGGCGGCATTGACGAAATCGCCCGAGGCACCGCCGCGTGCGCCAAGGCCGAAACGATTGAGCGCAACAAGCGCGGCTTGCGAATCGCGGGCCATCGGATTTCCCTCGCGCGGTCAGCGGTGTACTCTCAGTGACTAGGCAATTCGGCATGAACCCGACATGAAAAACGCGGCCGAAGTTCGGTTCAATTGATGACAAATCGGTTAGGATTCCCGCTGACGCGCCGCCTTCGCTGTTCCGCCTGCGGAACCGAATTCGACTGCAACCCGTCCGGGCCGTGCTGGTGCCGGGGTGAAGCTGCGCGGCTGCCGATGCCGGTCGCAGGCGGGGACTGCCTGTGCCGGGATTGCTTGCGTAAGACGGCAGCGCAGGCGGACAATCCCACCGCGCCAGCTTGAGCGCATGGCCGGGATGCTGCGCGCTGACGCAGCTTCGGGTCGGGGACGCCGCGTGACGCAGCCCCAATCGGCTTGAAGGAAAGGCGCTCGCCTGCGAAGGCGGTGCGGATCATCAGGCCCAAGACCGGAAGACCGGGTTATTGGATGCGGAAGCCCCCGCTGCAGCGCCCGATCGATCGGCCGGCCGGCGCCCAGCGCCCGGCAGCACCTCTTTTCCGTCCCGACGCCGGAATTGCTCATATTTCAGGCAGGCTATGATTGATTCTTGCGCTTTCTAAAAGTTGGGATCATCTTGCTGGCCTTGGGAACAACAAGACGCCGAACAGGCGATGCGTAGGAAACGTCAAGCCTGTTCCGTTTGGGTTGTTCGAACCAAATGGAGGCTGAAATGCCTAAAAGCCTTATGACCATTGCCGGAGCGCTCGCCCTTGTTTCCGCAGCACTGTTGAGCTGCGGCAGCGCTGAGGCCGGAGCCTCTGCGAGCGCGCCGTCGAAATATAACCGCGCCAGCCAGGTCGCTGCCGCGAATCAGGCTCGCACCAACCGGCCGGAGCACTTCGCGATCACGGAGTACTCGTCGTCGTCTGCGAGATACACGGCGCCGAAACACTGAGCGTAGCGGCGAACGATCCGCGAGCCGTCGAGGGGGACGGTTACGGGATCGCCTAGTCGCCGTCCAGCTGCTGATGCAGAGCGTCGGCGCGACGCGGCAGGTTGGTGTTGGTTACCCATGCGCGTGCTGCTGACAATATGTCAGGAAGCAGCCGGGTGACCTCGTCCTTGGTCATGCCCGGCCGGATCCGCGGGTCATACAGAATATTGAGAAGATACTGATCATAGACATCGAAGAAGCCCATCTGGACTTCGTCGTTGAACATGGTCCAGGGCACGGTGCGGTCGTCATTGATGGCGCCGAGCGCCTGCAGCAATTCTTCGTAGGCGCAATCGTAGAAGGCGAATTCTCCGGCATCGACCGGCAGGATTACCTCGGCGCGACGAATACGATACAGCTTGTCCTTGCCGATGCCGGACAGGCATTCCGGATTGAGCGATTGCTGAATTCGCTTCGCCCTGTCGCTGCCGTAACGCGCGCGAATGGTGCGGGCCATGTCGTGCTCCGCGACCAGGGTCACGGTGAAATTGGCGGCCTGGCGGTCTTCGGTGATGGCCACATCGAGATGGTTCACGCGCGCCCGGATATCGGCGACGATCTCGGCGATCTCCGGGCGGCGATCGGGCAGGCCCTGGCTGACCACGAAGATCCTGACCGGCTCGTCGTATTTGCGGACGCGTTGCGCCGCCTCGCCGAGTTGCAATTCGGCGCTGAACGCGATCTTGAAAAAGCCGTCCTTGATTTCGTCGTTGGTAAAATCCGTTCGTGCCGAAGCGCGGCGGCTGCTGATGTCGGGATTTTCCGCATTCGCAGGACCGCCGCCGATCCCGGCGAGCAGCATCGCAATCAAGGCGAGGCCCAACGCCAGCGGTTTGCCGACAAGGCGCGCGGCTCCCACCGCCGCACTTGTCGACGATGGCAAAGGCATCCCACTGTTCGCCAGCTTGCGAGAAATCATTGCGGCCTTCCTCCTGGATGCGATGCCGGCCACCCGGCAGCGTCGTTGCACCCAGCAAAAGCAAAGTTCATACCGTCGACGCGCTTTCGATGCCGCTCAACGATTCTGCGCGGTGAAAAGCAACCTATCGATCTCGAAATATTTTTTCCGGATGGGAAGGAGATCTAAGTTATATAAATTTCATAGCCGAAGCCGCCGAGCTGCAAGCGCAACTGGCGCATCGCAGCCCGCTGTTGCAGCCGCCTGCCTATTTATTGATCCGCGTAAAGGTGCGGCCGGTGAAGCGCCGCGGCGGACTCAACCGACCGATAAGCCGGCGGAACCATGTCGACTTCTATTGAATTGCCCGGCCTTCAATTGGTGTGAAACCGGTCCCGGACAGGACCTGCAGGCGCTTTCGGGCTCGCGGCCGATTTCATCTCGTCGGGCGTGACGCGGCAGTCGCCGTTCTTGTCGAACCGCAGGATGAACTCGCTGGGCTTGTTTACGAATTCGCTGCGGGTGATCTTGCCGTCCTGATTTTCGTCAAAATATCCGAAGTCGGCGTCCGCCAATGCGGGGTCGGCCTTGCGCACCGCGGCGAACTCTGTCTCGTCGAGCTTGCCGTCATGGTTGCGATCCGCCAGGGAAAATATCCGGTCCAGATGGCTCTTCCATTCTTCGCAGGTGAAGACGCCGTCGTGATTGGCGTCCCAGGCTTCCGGGCCGTTCTTGAGCAGGGGGTCATGGGCCGCACGGGCCGCGTCGTCCGTGGCCGCCGGTTGGGCAAGCGCGACAGACGCGCCCGCCAGCAGCAGCGTCACAGCGATACCGGCCCCGCAAATCGACTTTCTGTGCAGCACGTCGCTCTCCTGTCTTGTGTCCATCTCGGCGCATCAGCGGCTGGCAACTGCCGCAGACGCGACGATGCTATAGCTGATAGCCCGGCGATTTGCGCGCCATGCCGTCGAACGCGTCGAGCAATTTTTCGCGCCAGGCATAGATCGGATCGCCCTCGGCCAGCAATTTGAACGGGCTGACGACGCGCGCCCACTGGAATCCGCCGAACATGATGTAGTCGGCATAGTTCGGCGCAGCGCCGCCGAGATAGGGTTGGGTTTTCAGCGTCAGCCGCATCGGGTCGAGCGATCGGCGAAAGCCCTCGACGGATTGGTCGCGGCCGGCCACGACCTCTTCCAGCGGCTTGCCGAACCGCGCTTCGCGGCTCTGGCGAAAATAAGCCGCATCCACCGGCTGCAGGTGCCCGGGAATATCCGCAACGATCAGCGGAAACATGCCGCCGATCACGGTGATGTCGCCCCACCAGTTCAGCATCCGGCCCAGGGCGCGGCCGCCGTCGCCGCCGAACAGCGAGGGTCGATCCGGATAGTTGTCCTCGAGATAGCTTGCAATCGCCCAGGAATCGGCGACGGCGGTTTCGCCGTCGATCAGCACCGGCACTTTTTCGGAGTGGTGCGGGGCAATCGCCTGCTTTTCGGTGAAGCGCCACGGGATCGATTCGGCTGACAGCCCCTTGTGCGCCAGCGCCATCCGCGTCCGCCAGCAGAACGGACTGAACGGACGGCCTGGATCGGTGCCGACCAGTTCGAAAAGTTTGAGCGCCATTTGATAGTGACCCTGCACGTGCGGCGAACATAAAGCGTCATCGCCGGACGCCCCTTCCCGGCCTGATCGGGGATTGTCCGGCAATCCATCTTTCAGATGGATGGATAGCGGGTCAAGCCCCGGGCACGCCTGCCGGGGAGGGGGGGCGTGGACTCATCAGCGCGCAGCCAAATTCGATCGATGCGAGTTTGACGAACGTCGTGCTTCGGCCCGTATCTGTATCGTGCACGCAACATGGTCGAACGGTCCTTCGGCATGATCAAGCAATGTCGGCGTTTTTGCGACCCTATTCGACAAACTCGCAGCCTGCAGCGAATGACCCTGAGGAGATTTGCTCGGGCGCAAGGTCGGTGGTGCCGGTTTGCCACAGTCATGGGCGCAGTCGGACGGCATCCTGACGCTGCGCGGCCGTTTTGCCTGGGCGCACGACTTCGATCCGGACCGTTCGATCGCAGCCACGTTCCAGGCACTCCCCGGTGCAGGCTTCGTCGCCAACGGCGCGGCGCAGGCAGCCGACTCCCGCGCTGACGACGGCCGCGATCGAGATGAAATGGATGAATGGCTGGTCGGCTTCCGCGACCTTCGAGGGCGAGTTCTCCAACGTCACCTCGTCCTATGCCGGCAAGGGCGTCATCCGCTACCAGTGGCGATGTCTGCACGTGTGGCACGAACGGTCCAAACGAGCTCGTTCGACCAACTCGGACATTGATGGCTCAGGCTAGTCCAGCCCCGCTCGGCGGAAGCCTTCCAGGTAATGCTCCCGCTCGGCTTCCTGTTTGGTAGGTATTTGGCCGGCGATCCACGCCAGCGATATGTTGGGTTGGACCTGACGCAGATCGGCGAGCGCAGTCGCGGCGACGTCGTGCTCGCCGGCCATTCCAGCGGCGGCCGTCAAGACGCGATGGGCACCGACGAAGTCGCTGCGTTGCCGGATTCCTTCACGCGCCAAGCGCATCGCTTCAGCGTAGTTGCGCCCGACGAACTGAGCATACGAGGCAATGCCGCAATAAATAGCCGAAAATGGATCGCGCGGGCTCAGGCGAAGAGCGCGGCGCGCGGCCAGATCACCTTCTTGCCAACGGCCGCAGTAAGAGAGCGCCAGGCCATAGTAGCCCTGTGCCAGAGAGAAGTTCGGATTGAGCTTGAGGGCCAGTTCGAATTCGGCGAGCGAGTCATCGAAACGCCGCGCGAACAGAAAAGAGTTGCCAAGGGCATTGTGCGCCCAGGGGTCCTCGCTGTCGGCGCGAATCGCCGTCAGCGCCGCACGTTCGGCGATGGGGGCCGCCTCGGCGATGCTTTCCCAGCCCATGTGGGCACAGAACATGTGGCTTACAGCAAGCACGCCAAAGGCCTGGCCGTAATTCGGATCGATGGCGGTGGCTTTTTCCAGCAACGCTTGCGCAACCATGTTGTCCTGCCGTGTCACCCGCCAATAGTGCGACAGGGCCCGCATGACCAAGTCCCAGGCGTCCATGCTGTCCGGCGCCTTGCGTTTGGCGCGAAAATTCTCAGCCGCATAGAGCTGCGGCTCAATGGCGGCGACGATGGCCTCGGTGATCTCGTCCTGCACCGCGAATACGTCCGCGAGGCCGCGGTCGTAACGCTCCGCCCAGAGGTGGCTGCCGGTCGAAACATCGTTTAGCTGCACCGTGATGCGCACGCGGTCGCCGCCCTTGCGGACGCTCCCTTCGACGACATAACCGACCCCAAGCTCCTCGGCGACCTGCTTCAAGTGCACGGTTCTATCCTTGTAGATGAACGAGGAGTTGCGGGCGATGACGAAGAACCAGCGTAGCTTTGACAGCGCGGTGATGATGTCCTCGCTGATACCATCGGAGAAATACTCCTGCGCCGGATCGCCGGTCATGTTGGCGAATGGCAAGACAGCTATCGCCGGACGGTCCGGCAGGGGGAGCGCCGAGCGCAGAGCTCCGCGATGGTCGTCTCCCGCCGGGACCACCTTGTCGTGCGACTGCTCGCGCACGGTGCCGACAAAGCGCAGGCCCTTGCGGGCAACCGTGCGTATGAGTTTCTGCTCCTCGCCGCTGTCGCCGATCGCCTTGCGCGCGGCGTTAATGCGGCTGGTCAGCGTGGAATCCGAAACGGCCCGGCCACCCCAGACCGCGCCGATAAGATCGTCCTTGCTGACAACGCGGTCGCGGTTGCCCAGGAGATAGAACAGCAAGTCGAATACCTGCGGCTCGACCGCAACGGCTTCGCCGCCGCGGCGCAGCTCGCGGCGTTCGGTGTCAAGTACATGATCGGCAAATAAAAATTGCAAAGGTGCGCTCTCGCCGCCGAAGCCGCGCTCAAGCAACAATCAAGCCGATCCCACGGATAAATCAAGCCCCGGGCAAAGTCTTTGGTGCGGGCCGCGCCCATCCTGCCGCTTATTCGGCGCAGCCCGCGCCCAGGCATTACGGAGCAGACCATGACTCAGAGCCAAACGATCGGCCATGCTGCCAGCGGCCCGTTAAGCCGCTTCATCGCATTCCTCTACGGGATCGCAGCTTACCTGGTATTCTTCATCACTTTCCTCTACGCCGTGGGATTCGTCTCGGGCTATATGGTACCGAAGACCATTGACAGCGGAGCTGTCGCGTCACCCGCCGGGGCGCTGATCATCGATCTCCTGCTGATGTCGCTGTTCGCCATTCAGCACAGCGTGATGGCCCGGCCGCGGTTCAAAGAATGGTGGACCCAGTTCATACCGAAATCGATCGAGCGAAGCACCTACGTTCTGCTTGCGAGCCTGGCGCTCGCACTATTGCTCTGGCAGTGGCGACCGATGCCGACTGTGGTGTGGCAGATCAGTGAACCGCATCTTGCCCTGGCGGCGACCGTGATGGGTTTCGTCGGCTGGCTCGTCGTGTTGAGCAGCACGTTTTTGATCAATCACTTCGAACTTTTCGGGCTGCATCAGGTCGCCGGCAATCTCGCCGGTCGGTCAATGCCGGCGCAGCGCTTCCGAACGCCGCTGTTCTACAAGCTGGTGCGGCATCCGATCTATCTCGGATTCATCATTGCGTTCTGGGCGACCCCGACCATGACGGCCGGTCATCTGCTGTTCGCGGCGGTCACTACCGCCTACATCTTCGTCGGCATCTGGCTGGAAGAGCGCGACCTGGTTGCGCTGTTCGGCGACGAGTACCTACGCTACCGGGAGCGGGTCTCGATGCTGGTGCCGTGGCTTGGGTCGAGGTGACCATGGAGAGCCATGCCATGACCGGGCAAGGACGTGGCCGCGTCGACTATGACGAGTGCGGGATCGGGCCAGCTGTCGTTCTCGTGCCGGGATCGTGCAGCACGGGCGCGGTGTGGCGGCCCGTGATCGCCGCATGGGGAAGCCAGTTGCGCGCGGTGACCACAAGCTTGCCCGGTTATGGAGGGACCGACGAGCGCCGCACGGCATCCGATCCGTCCATCGCCTACGAGGCCGAAGCCGTTGAGTCGGTCATTCGGAGGGCCGGTGGCCGGGTCCATCTGGTCGGGCATTCCTTCGGCGGACTGGTGGCGCTCGCCGTGGCCCTGCGCAACCGGGTTGCTCTGGCAAGTCTTGCCATCATAGAGGCCCCGGCGATGGGGGTGCTGCAAAAACCGGAGGAGGAGCCGCACTACCGCGCATTCCGTCAGATGTCGGAGGCCTATTTTGCCGCCTTCGAGAGAGCTCAGCCCGAGGCTGTCGAGATGATGATGGATTTTTACGGCGGTGCGGGCAGCTTTGCCTCTCTGCCTGGGCGGGTTCGCGCTTACGCGGTGGCGACGACGGCAACGAACATCCTGGATTGGGCAAGCGCATACGATTTTCCATTAACGGCAGAAACTCTGGCCAAGGTCCAGCTTCCGACCCTGGTCGTGCTGGGCGATAGGAGTAACCCAGCAGTGCAGCGCGCCAGCGTGCTGCTCAGCAAGCAAATAGGCGATGCCATGTTGGAGGCAATCGGCGGAGCGGCGCATTTCATGATCACGACCCACGCCGGCGAAGTGGCGCGGTTGATTGCGTCGCACGTATATCGGGCCGAAGAGCGCTCAAAAACGCCGGCGCAATGATGCATTGAAGCCGCGTTGCAAGCGGCTATCGGCTGGGTCGCCGACGGCGGCTTTTGGCACATAGCGTCGTTGCGCTGCCATGCAGCGATACGTCGGCTATCGAGGCATGGCGGACTCTGGCGTGGCGTCAGCCCAGCAGACTTATGGGTTCACGGCCCAATGCTCATCCAATCACCTCACCACTGCCGCGGTCTGCCCGAACAGGAGCTTGCGCTCTTCGTCGGTGCGGATCGCCGGCTGACCAAAATTTGGATTGATCTCCTTGGCCAGGGCATAGGCGCGCAGCGTGGCCGGACGCTCGCGGATGTCCTCAAGCCAGCGCTTGAGATGCGGGAAGTCCTCGATGTTCTGCCCCTGGTTCTTGTACGGCACCACCCAGGGATAGCTCGCCATGTCCGCAATCGAATAATCGCCGGCGATGAAGGCGCGATCGGCAAGCCGCTTGTTGAGCACGCCATAGAGCCGGTTGGTTTCGTTCACATAGCGGTCGATGGCGTATTTGATTTTCTCCTGGGCGTAGTTGCTGAAGTGGTGGTTCTGCCCGGCCATGGGTCCCAGCCCGCCCATCTGCCAGAACGTCCACTGGATCGCATCGTACCGGCCGTAGATGTCGGCGGGCAGGAATTTTCCGGTCTTCTCCGCCAGGTACAGCAGCATGGCGCCGGATTCGAAGATCGAGATCGGCCTGCCGCCGCCGTTCGGCTCGTGATCGACCATGGCGGGAATCCGGTTGTTCGGCGCGATCGCCAGAAACTCCGGCTTGAACTGGTCGCCCTTGCCGATATTGACCGGGAAAATCCTGTACTTGAGTCCGCTCTCCTCGAGAAACATCGTGATCTTGTGGCCGTTCGGCGTGGTCCAGTAATGAAGGTCGATCATGGCGCGGTCCTGCGGGTAGCATGGCGGGCATCGCAAAGTGGATGCGGATGCATGGAACTCACCGCATCGGCCACGCGAAGTCAATGGCGCGGGTCCGGCATCCCGGCGAATTGATCCCGGCGCGCGATCAGGCGGGTCGGGCAGCGGGATCAACCAGCCCGACCGTTGTCGCGCAACAGTCTTTCGCCGTCTTCAGTAGCCGTCACGATCACGCCGAAGCCCGCGATGGCCTCGCGCGCGACATAACCGCGATCGACGGCATCTTCCCAGATCGTCAGCCGCGGGCAGGAGGTCCGCCAGGTCGCGATCACCTCGGAGTAAAGCCGCGGCTCGCGGACGATCCATTCGATGAAATCAAGCAGCAGCGGATCCGCAGCATCGGTCATCTTGCTTTCCCTCCTTGCCGCGGGAATCTGGCCTGCTTGCCGCGTCGGCGCAAACCGGGTTATCTTGCCCTGGCACAAGTTTTCCTGAGGGTGGAATGCGGCGGCTGCTGTTCCTCAACGGCATCAAGGCGTTCGAGGCCGCCGCGCGCAGCGGCAGCTTCGCCGGCGCCGGCGCCGAGCTCCACGTGTCGGCGGCGGCCATCAGCCGGATGGTGCATCTTCTGGAAGCCCGCCTCGGGGTCGCCTTGTTCGAGCGCAAGGCAAACCGGCTGGCGATGACCTCCGCCGGCCGCGCCTATCAGAGCGGATTGACCCCGATCTTCGATGCGCTGGCAAGCCTGACCGCACAGGTCACGGCTTCGTCCGCTGTCCGCGCGCTGACCATCGGCGTCGGCCCGACCTTTGCGATGCGATGGCTGATCCCCCGGCTGGCGGATTTTCGTAAAGAGGAGCCGGATATCGAGGTACGAATTGCCACCGGGGGTGCCGCGGCGCCGTTCGGCGACGACTGGAGCTGCGGCATCAAGCTCGGCGACGGCGACTGGGCGGGGCTGGTGGCAGAACCGCTGTTCGCCGCCGACCTGCAGCCGGTATGCGCACCACGGCTGGCGACACAATTGAAGCGCCCCGCTGATCTGAAGGGGCCGGCGCTGCTGCGCGTCGCCCATTCGCCCGGCGACTGGCCATTGTGGCTGCGCGGCGCCGGCGTCGCCCGCGTCGCCGCGCGCGGACCGGAGTTTCAATTTTATGGCCAGGCGCTGCAGGCGGCGGTCGACGGACTGGGTGTTGCGATGGGCATCCGGCCCTATATCGACGACGATCTTGCCGCCGGACGGCTGATCGCGCCTTTTGCACTGAGCGTGCCCAAGGGCATGCGGTGGTACCTGGTCTATCGCAGCTTCCACGCCGGGCAGCGCGATTTCGCCGCGTTCCGGCGCTGGATCGTCGGCGCCGCAATCCGACCTGCCGGCCGCAATGCCCGCCGCGACCGGCACCCGCGCGCCGCGGAATGAATAAATCGGCCGGAATGTGAAGCAGTTCACACCGGCTCTTGCGCGCGCATGTTTGCCTGGGTTCGGCAATTCCCGGAGCGGCGAAATGAAGTGCGACTATGACGGCTTCAACATCGAGTCTTTCGAGGCTGGCAAAGGGTTGTGGCACGCCAGGATACAGCGGGCGGATCGCAAGCCCGTCGTCATCGACGGCGTGCTGTTTTCGGCGCTCGAGGTCGGCTTCGCCTGGTCGGATCCCGGTGCCGCGGTCGCCGATGCCAAGACTCAGATCGACCACCTGATCCGGCGATGCGCGGCAACCGGGCAGATGCTGCATACGTAATCCGCGAGCCCGATAGGCAAACCGCCGATCCGGTCGGCGATCCGCCGATCCCGCCGTTGCGGCCTGGGCTTACCGGACCGTTCCAGCGAATGCCTGCGCGATGGCGAGCTGGGCTTCGTGCTGGATCTGCCGCAAATGGGCCTGGCTGCGAAAACTCTCGGCATAGATCTTGTAGACATCCTCGGTGCCGGAAGGCCGCGCCGCGAACCACCCGGACTCGGACGCCACCTTGATGCCGCCGAACGGTTGGCCGTTTCCCGGCGCGACCGTGACGGCCGCGCGAACCGGCTCGCCGGCGAGCTCGGTCATGGCGAGTTTTTCAGCAGTCAGCGCCTTGAGCAGATTCTTCTGGGCGGCGGTGGCCGGCGCGTCGATCCGCTCGTAGAACGGCATGCCGAGTTCGTCCGTCAGGCGATCGAACAACTGGCCGGGGTCGCGCCCGGTTGCCGCGGTCATCTCGGCGGCGAGCAGCCCCAGAATCATGCCGTCCTTGTCGGTGGTCCAGACCGTTCCATCCAGTCGCAGGAACGAGGCGCCGGCGCTTTCCTCGCCGGCGAATCCGAACGAGCCGTCGCCGAGGCCGTCGACGAACCATTTGAACCCGACCGGCGTCTCGATCAGCCGGCGGCCGAGTTTTTTCGCGACGCGGTCGATGATCGCGCTGGAGACGATGGTCTTGCCGACCGCGCAGCCGCTGTTCCACCGCGGGCGATGCTCGAACAGATAGGCAATCGCGGCCGCCAGATAGTGGTTCGGATTCATCAGGCCGTTGGAGCGGGTCACGATGCCGTGGCGGTCGGCGTCGGTGTCGTTGGCGAAGGCGACATCGAACCTGTCGCGCATGCCGATCAGCCGCGCCATCGCGTAGGGCGAGGAACAGTCCATCCGGATTTTTCCGTCCCAATCGACGGTCATGAACCGGAACGTCGGATCGATATCATCGCTGACCAGGGTCGCGGCAAGGCGGTAGCGCTCGATGATGGGCTGCCAGTAGTGGACACCCGCGCCGCCCAGGGCGTCGATCCCGATCTTGACGCCTGCGGCCCGGATCGCTTCCATGTCGACGACATTGCCAAGGTCGGCGACATAAGGCCCGACATAGTCGTGGCGGTGCACGCAGGCAGATTTGCGCGCCCGGCCATAGGGGATGCGCTTGACGCTGCCGAGACCCTGCTCGAGAAAGCGGTTCGCCGCGCGCTCGATCGCGGAGGTGATGTCGCTATCCGCCGGGCCGCCATTGGGCGGATTGTATTTGAACCCGCCGTCTTCAGGCGGATTGTGCGACGGCGTCACCACCACGCCATCGGCCAGGCCATGTTCGCGTCCCCTGTTGTAGCTGATGATGGCGCGGGAAATCACCGGCGTCGGGGTGTAACCGTCGTGCTCGTCGACCATCACCTCGATGCCGTTGGCCGCGAACACTTCCAGCGCGCTCGCCAGCGCCGGCTCGGCCAGAGCGTGGGTGTCAATGCCGACGAACAGCGGGCCGTTGATGCCGGCGGCCTGCCGATGATCGCAAAGCGCCTGGCTGATCGCCAGGATATGATCCTCGTTGAAGGCGTTGTTGAGGGCGGAGCCGCGATGCCCCGAGGTGCCGAACGCCACCCGTTGTGCCGGCACCGCAGGATCGGGCTTGCCGGCAAAATAGGCCGTCACCAGCCGCGGTATGTTCGCCAGCATCGACGGCTCGGCGATCTTGCCGGCATGTGGATTTATTTCAGCAGCCACCTGGTTTTTCCCATACCTGTCCGCAACGAGGGATCGATCGCGGCAGTGTAGACGGCTTTTGCGGTTCCGGCTATTGCACGCTCGCCTTCAGCGGCCCGACGATCTCGAAATCCGGCGTGAAGTCGTCGAGCATGCCGAACAGCTCGCGCAGTTTCAGCGGGTTGCCCGAGATCGAGACGTCGCCGGTGACGATGCTGCCGAGGAAACTGCGCTGCTTCAGCGTGATGGCGTCGAGCGCGGCGCGGGTCAGCTTGACGCCGGCATCGGCGTCGTCGGCCAGCCTGCCGGCACGGTGCGTCAGCGCCGAATTCTCCAGATTCATCACATAGGTTTGGTTGAGGTCGGTAAAGGTCCAGTTGATGACGATATGCTTGCCGTCGGCCTTGGCCGCGTTGAGCCGGACGCCGAGAAAATCGAAGGCAAGGTCGATCGAGACGCCCTTGAGCAGCCCGGCATTGGCGCTGGAACCGGCCTGCGCCGCCGGCACGCCGCCGCGCAGCTCGGCGGCGCCGAGCAGATAGGCATTGCGCCAGGTCGCGGCCTCGCTCTGATAGCCGAGCTGTTCCAGTGCGTCGGCCCCGAGCTCGCACGCCTCCTTGTTGGCGGGATCGGCGAACACCAGCTGGCTGGTGACGCTGGCGACCCAGCGATATTGCCCGGCCTTGAAGTCGTCGCGCGCGCGTTTGAGCACCGCATCGGCGCCGCCCATATATTCGATCTGCTTGCGGGCGGCTTCGGCCCGCGGCAGCGGGTCGAGATCGGCCGGATTCGCGTCGTACCAGCCGAGATAGAACTGGTAGACCGCCTTGGCGTTGTGGCTCAGCGTGCCGTAATAGCCGTGCGCCGACCACTCGCCGGCGAGACTTGCCGGCAGCTTGAGCTGTTCGGCGATCTCGGTCGGCGTCAGGCCGTGATTGAGCAGCCGCACCGACTGGTCGTGGATGAACTTGTAGAGGTCGCGCTGCTTTTTCAGGAACGCGACGATCCGCGCATTGCCCCACATCGGCCATTGATGCTGCGCGATCACGGCCTCGGTGCGGTCGCCATAGCGTTCGACCGCCTCGTCGATGTAGCGCGACCACAGCCGGCCATCGCGAATCTCGGCGCCGCGCAGCGTGTACAGATTGTGCATGTTGTGGGTGGCGTCCTCCGCCATATCCAACAGCTTGAACTGCGGAAAATACATGATCATTTCCGACGGCGCCTCGGAGCCCGGCACCAGATGGAATTCGATCTCGACGCCGTCGATGCTGCGGGTCTCATAGACCTGCTTGATCAGATCGTTGGGCGGAATCAGCGAGATCGTGCCTTTCGACAGCGCCTTTCCGAGACCGATGTCGATCTGGGCGCGCTCGCCCACCGGCAATGCGGTGCCGTACATATATTGCGCGCGGCGGCTCATGGCGTTGCCGGCAATGACGTTTTCGGCCACCGCGTGCTCCATGAAGCCTTCCGGCGCGACCACTTTGACCTTGCCGGATGCAGCGTCCTGCTCCGACATCACACCCCCGCCGCCGCCGAAATGATCGATATGGCTGTGGCTGTAGATCACCGCCACGACCGGTTTGGCGGGCCGGTTCTGCAGATAAAGCTCGAGCGCGGCCTTCGCGGTCTCGTTGGACAGCAGCGGATCGATCAGGATAAGGCCGCTGTCGCCCTCGATGATGGTCATGTTGGAAATGTCGAGGCCGCGGACCTGGTAGACCCGCTCGGTGACCTTGAACAGGCCATTGACGGTGTTGAGCTGGGCCTGCCGCCACAGGCTCGGATTGACGGTAGCCGGCACCGTGTCGCTCTGCAGGAAGGCGTAAGGCCTGGTGTCGAAAGCCGGCTTGCCGCCGGGCCCGGCGATCACACCGCTCGGCAGCGTGGCGATGAAGCCGCGTTCGGCATCGTCGAAATCGGCGCGGTCGGAAAACGGCAACGATTTGACCAGGGCTTCGTTGGCCGCCCGCGTCGCCGGCTCAGCATCCCTGGATTGGGCATAGCCGGGTTGCGCCGTCAGCGCGAAAACGATCCCTGCGGTCGCCATTGCCGTTGCGTGACCAAGCCGTTTCATGACGGTTTCCTTCCGGGCTTTTGCCCTTTTATGTCGGCCGGACTCATCCCATATTCGCCCCATGGCGAACAATCCAGACAATCCGAAAAAGCCAGCCAAACCTTCGAAACCGAAGGCGCCGGGCTCCAAGGCGTCCCGCCCGGACGTGCAGCCGATCGGCCCCGCGCTGGCGGAATTGCTCAATCCCGCGATCAACCGCGGCGAGGCTGGCCTTGGCTCTGGCACCGGCTTGCAGCCTCCGCCGGATAATTCCTGGGATCGCCGCGCCGGTGGCGAGGCCGCCGCGCATCGCGCGCGGGCGTCGACGCCGAAGAATTTTGCCGAGGGTGGGGGCGCCACGGCGGCGGCGCCGGCGAGTTTCCCTTCTCGGCAAAATGAGACACCGCAAGGCTTCGACGAAGCGCCGCAGGCCAATTACGGCACCGCGGCCACGATCCCCGCGCTCGACCCGGAACTTGCCAGGCAACTCGGCTTCACCACCGAGGAGGAGGACGCTGCCGCACTGGCCCGCCCCGCCCGCAACAAGATGGAGGCGCTCGGGGTCGCCGCCACCGCCGATGCGCTGGAAAACCTGATCCGCGAGGGACGTCCCGAGTTCAAGGGCGAGGACGGCCAGGTCAGAATCTGGACACCGCATCGCCCACCCCGTCCGGAAAAGTCCGAAGGCGGCCAGCGCTTCGTGATCAAGTCCGAATACGAGCCGAAGGGCGACCAGCCTACCGCGATCAAGGAACTGGTCGAGGGTATCAGGCGCAACGACCGCACCCAGGTGCTGCTCGGCGTCACCGGCAGCGGCAAGACCTACACCATGGCCAAGGTGATCGAGGCGACCCAGCGCCCCGCCATCATCCTGGCACCGAACAAGACGCTGGCGGCGCAGCTCTACGGCGAGTTCAAGAGCTTCTTCCCCGACAATGCGGTGGAGTATTTCGTCAGCTATTACGACTACTACCAGCCCGAGGCCTATGTGCCGCGGACCGACACCTATATCGAAAAGGATTCCTCGATCAACGAGCAGATCGACCGCATGCGCCATTCCGCGACGCGGGCGCTGCTGGAACGCGACGACGTCATCATCGTCGCCTCGGTGTCGTGCATCTACGGTATCGGCTCGGTCGAGACCTATACCGCGATGACCTTCGCGCTGAAGAAGGGCGAGCGCATCGACCAGCGGCAACTGATCGCCGACCTGGTGGCGCTGCAATACAAGCGCACCCAGGCCGATTTCACCCGCGGCACTTTCCGGGTCCGCGGCGACGTCATCGACATTTTCCCGGCGCACTACGAGGACCGCGCCTGGCGCGTCAATCTGTTCGGCGACACCGTCGAAAACATCGAGGAATTCGATCCGCTCACCGGCCACAAGCAGGACGAGCTCGAATTCATAAAAATCTACGCCAACTCGCATTACGTCACGCCGCGGCCGACGCTGGTGCAGGCCATAAAATCGATCAAGTCCGAGCTGAAGTGGCGGCTCGACCAGCTCAACAACCAGGGCCGTCTGCTGGAAGCGCAGCGGCTGGAGCAGCGCACCACCTTCGACCTGGAAATGATGGAAGCCACCGGCTCCTGCGCCGGCATCGAGAACTATTCGCGCTATCTGACCGGCCGCCGCCCCGGCGAGCCGCCGCCGACGCTGTTCGAATATGTCCCCGACAATGCGCTGGTGTTCGCCGACGAGAGCCACGTCACCGTGCCGCAGATCGGCGGCATGTTCAAAGGCGACTTCCGCCGCAAGGCGACACTGGCCGAATACGGCTTCCGGCTGCCCTCCTGCATGGACAACCGCCCGCTGCGGTTCGAGGAATGGGACATGATGCGCCCGCAATCGGTCGCGGTGTCGGCGACCCCGAGCGCCTGGGAGCTCAACGAATCCGGCGGCGTGTTCGTCGAGCAGGTGATCCGCCCGACCGGCCTGATCGATCCGCCGGTCGATATCCGCCCGGCCCGCACCCAGGTCGACGATCTGGTCGGCGAAGTCCGCGCCACCGCGCAGGCCGGCTACCGCAGCCTCGTCACCGTCCTGACCAAACGGATGGCGGAGGATCTCACCGAATATCTGCACGAGCAGGGCATCCGGGTGCGCTACATGCACAGCGATATCGACACCATCGAGCGCATCGAGATCATCCGGGATCTGCGCCTCGGGGCGTTCGACGCGCTGGTCGGCATCAACCTGCTGCGCGAAGGCCTCGATATTCCCGAATGCGCGCTGGTCGCGATCCTCGACGCCGACAAGGAAGGCTTCTTGCGCAGCGAAACCTCGCTGATCCAGACCATCGGCCGCGCCGCGCGCAACGTCGACGGCAGGGTGATCCTTTATGCCGACCAGATTACCGGCTCGATGCAGCGCGCCATCGCCGAGACCGACCGCCGCCGCGAGAAGCAGGTCGAATACAACACCGCCAACAACATCACGCCGGAGAGCATCAAGAAATCGATCGGCGACATCATGAACAGCGTCTATGAGCGCGACCATGTGCTGGTGGAAATCGGCGGCGGCGGCATCGCCGACGACGTCATCAGCATCGGGCACAATTTCGAGGCGGTGCTCGGCGACCTCGAAACCCGGATGCGCGAGGCCGCCGCCGACCTGAACTTCGAGGAAGCCGCGCGGCTGCGCGACGAGGTCAAGCGGCTGCGCGCCACCGAGCTCGCGGTGGTCGACGATCCCACCGCCAAGCAGCGCGTGGTGCAGGGCAAGGCCGGCGCCTATGCCGGCGCCAAGCAATACGGCGAGTCCGCCAATCTGCCGCGGGGCGCCTCCAAGCGCGGCGGCAACAACACCCCGCGCGCGGGTTCATCCTCACGTGGCGAGGCCTCGTCTCCCTCCCCCCTTGCGGGGGAGAGCCTGCCCCCGACTGGATCGGGGGGGCGGGCTGGGGGGTCCGCCAGTCGCGGCGCCTCGCGCGTCCACAAACCCCATCTCGACGAAATGCACGGCCCGGAATCCCTGCCCTTCCGCCAGAGCGCAGCACTGCCGAAGAAGCCGTTCGGCAACAACAGCCGGGTCATCCAGCCGACCGACTCGCGGCAGTCCGGCCCCGAATTCGGCCCCTCGCCGCGATCGAGCGGTGGCGCTCCGGGTCATCGCGGCGGCTGGAAGAAGCGGTGAGAGCGCAACATCGGCATCCCGGGCGGATCGGTCCCAATCATGCTTGCGCTCGACAGACCCGGTTCCGGGCGACATGATTCGAGTACGTCATCAAGGCCGGAAACTCTGCAGCTGCTTGCGCTAATGCGGATTTATTGATCTTCTCCGAAGCGGAATGATCGCTGCGATCGGGGCGGCTGGCGTGGCCTGGTTTCTCAACTTCTATGAATGTACGCGTTGCCGGCGCCGTTGGGCCGATCAATGGTCCTGCCTATGCGAGGACGATTGTCCGCACTGCGGCGCGCGCCATATGCAGCCTTACGACGCCGAGGAATTGACCACGCTGATCGAAGCGGCAGGTGAGGAATTCGTGGTGCTGTGGTCGCCCGAAACTGCCGAGCACGATCCCGACTATCGCGAGCTGGGCCGCTTCCCGTCGCGGCAGAAGGCGCTGGAATTCCTTTCCGCCGACGGATGAACCAGCCTCACATCTTGTCCTGGCCGGCGGGGGCCTGGCCCTGCTCCTGCTGCTGCCGCGCCTGCTCCTTGGCGTGATGATGGCCATAGGCGCATCCGGCGATGGCCCCGATCACGCCATGGTGGCCGGCATAGTGACCGGCGACGCCGCCGACAACCGCGCCCTTCAGGCAGCCTTTGGCGTCGGCCGCATTCGCGGCCAGCGCAAGGCTGGCGACGGCGAGCAGGGTGGAGATGGTTTTCATGGCGGCAATCCTCTTTGGCCTGGTCGACAATGCGATCGGAAGCGTCGACGGATAATCGCGGGCCGGCGATCCGGTTCCATCGGTTGTGACATCGATCAATTGGGGTGCAGCCATGGCGGTTCAAGCCCGCGGCCCAGGCTCGAGGTGATGGCCGAGCCGCCGATGGGCCGACTTACGGGCGCTGGCGATTCTGACAGATTCGGGGCCGTGGATGCCGCGACGGCGACGCTAACCCGGCGAAACCTTGCAGGCGCAGCGGGTGTTCGCGCCGCGCGTGCGCCGCCTGCTTACCAACCCGACGCGGATTTGCTATGCAACGGCGGCGCCGAATCTTTTCAACCGGGCGCAGGGAGATCGTCATGGCCAAGGGTCAGATGCGCAGCAACAAGGAAAAGAAGAAGCCGAAGGCCGACAAGAACCTCAAAAAGGGCGGGGCCGCTCCGGTCAATCCGTTCGCGGCGGGCAAGACACCCGCCGGTCAAAGTCCCAACAGCAAGAAGAACTGACCTCGGGTATCGCCGACCCGGGGGCGAACCGCCTCGGCATCGGTGCCCTTGCGTCGATCAGGCGTCGCGTCCCAGCCGGCCGCCCTCCATGTGGCGGCGCTCGGGCGTGACGCCAATTAATTTGGCGATGGACGCCGTGTCGGGCAGCCCTGCCGCCCTCCGCCTGACGATATCGATCTGGAGCTCGCAGGGCTATGAGCGGTCTGCGACATAGGCGGGATTGACGCGATCCCGGCATTGGCCGCGAACGCGTTGCTGCGGCGATCGTTCATCCGAAGCGAGCAGCAAAACCTGGAAACAAACCGAAACACGACGCCAGCGGCAGCTGCGCCGCCCGGAAGGCCTCAAAAGCGTCTACACCTTTTGGTTGTAATTCATAACTGTTCTCGGGACCTCAGGCGTGATCGGTAATTTTTGCCGATTGATTGGCGCGCAATTCCGTCCACAATACAGCCGCCAAATGCGAGTCGGGCCCAACACCGGCGGGGAAAGAATGGTCGAGAATCTTCACCGGCAGCGCGTGCTGAATTTTCTGGATGCGTTCTATTGCGGCGACACCGATGCGGCGGTGGCGTGCTGCGATGAGGACATCGACAGCATCACCCACGCGCCGATCGAACTGTTTCCGCATCTCGGCCACAAGCACGGCAGGCACTGGGTTGCGGAAGCGATCAAGACCCAGCAGAAGCGCTATTCGAGCCGCAAGTACGAGTTGAAATTCATTGCCGTCGACGGCGACAAGGTCGCAACCATGCAATACCTCAGTCTGCGCAAGCGCAACGACGGCCGCGTCGTCCACCTCGAGATCGCAGAGTTCTTCACGCTGCGCGCCGGCCGCATCCTGATGCACCGATCGTTTTTCGATTCGTTCGATTTCGTCCAGCAATTGCTCGGCCAGGACCTCACCGACACCTTCGCCGTCAGCGTGCGCGACGCCATGCGGCGATAAGCCGGCTGCGGCGCGCGACTCCCTGCGTCTTCCGGATACGCCGAGGCAACAGATCTGCAGCGGCCAGCGGTCCGCCCGGCCATCGTCGCTTCGGTGCGCCCGCGACGCGGCGCGCCGAAGCAACAATCTCGGTACGGAACTCAATTTTGGTCACCGGGTTGAACCTGACCGCGGCTGGCCGCGACCAATCACGAGTTTTGCGGGCATCGACGGGCGAACATCATGAAAATCGCGCTGCTTGTGCTGCTGGGTCTGCTGCTGGGCGCACTGGGCGGCGCGGCACTGGGCATCGGCGCCGGGCTTGCCTGGGTCGAAATCTTCAAGACCACCAGCTTTGAAGGCTACAGTGGAATGCTGGTGTTCTTTACGTTCATGCCGCTGGGCGCGGCGCTCGGCGGCCTCGGCGGCGCGCTGCTGTTTGCCGTGATCGCGATCCGCGACGCCGAGATTGCCATCGAACGAAAGCCTGCCCGCCGGCTTGACCGCTAGAAGCGGGTCCAATTCGCATTTGTGCAATGCAAAAATGCGGATTGAACTTTAGCTAAATGCCGTTAGTTGAGGCTTCAAATATCAGGTGCAGCTTCCGGGCCTGGCGTCGCCAATGACGCCGATCATGGCCGTTTGCTGATTTGCAAAATCAAGGTCAGGAATTCAGTCATCATGACAGAGCACAGTCTCTGGCGTTTATCGCGTGCTTTCCATCGCGCGATCAACGACCGCCAGTCCGCCGATCTCGAAGCCCTGATCGACGACGATGTCGATTGGGCGATCTATGGCCCGATCGACATGTTTCCATTTCTCGGCGCCCGCCAGGGCAAGACCGCCGTGCTGGAGGTGTGCCGGCAGATCGCCAACAGCGTCCGGATCCATCGCTTCGACCGCGAGTCGGTCATGCTGGGCGTGGATTCCGCAGCTTCGATGATGCGCTATTCGCTAACGGCGCTGAACTCGAACAAGCCTATCAGCCTCAGGCTGGCGCAGTTCGCGCAATTCAAGGCCGGCCGGCTGGTCAGTATCCGCGTTCTCGTCGACACCTTCGATCTGGTTGAACAGGCGCTCGGGCGCCCGATCCATCTGCCGCGGATCGCGTGACCATCATCATTGTCATTGCCAGCATCATGGCCGGTCGATGGACGCGCCACGCCGTTCGTTGACCGCGAGTGAGCCTGTGGCGCAGGCGGCCGTTCAAGCAAGGCGCGGGGCTTCCGCTGGCGCAGCATCCAGCGCCAAGCCCCGGGAAAGATCGCGCATTGCCGCATATTGGCCGCGATGCGGTCAAAATCAGCAGCCCTGATGGCGTTGCGTCATTTTCGTCGTGCGGGGGACACTCGCTCAACGCGAAACAGGGGAACAGCCGATGAATGCCACCATTCGCTCCGAAAGAACTGAATCAACCGAAACCGACAGCAACCTCGCCGCGGTCTCGGAAGTCGAGGCCGGAATCCGCGACTTCGTTCGCAACGACGTCGCCTATCTGCGCCGCCCGTCGCCGGGCATGCTGAACGGCACCGAGACGGCGCTGGAGCCGAACCACGAGGCCACCGTCAACAACGTCAACTCGCTGATCCAGCGCGTCGCCGGCACATCGCTCAGCGAAATCGAAAACCTCATTGGCGAACTCGAAAGCCTGCGCGACCTGCTGCACGCCGAAGGTCAGCGCGTGCAACGCGAAATCTCCGGCTATGCCCAGCTCAGCCAGGCCGCCATGAAATCGACGCGCATGATCGCTGACAACGTGTCGCAGTGGAAACGCACCGCCGACGGGCTTCGCAACGGCTGATACCCAAACGCCTGCGGCGCGCGGCCGTGGCTCGCACGCAGCTTCCGCGGCGCGGCGATCCGCGCCGCCGGCGCGCATGCCGGTTGGCAGGGACCATTCGCCGAAACGCCCGGCAGATCTCCAGTGCCTTCGCGACCGTCGAGAAAAATGACCGGGGCTTTGGGCGCTCCGAGCCGACGCCGCGGCTGGGCCGCGGCGGCAACGCCTTTGAACCTGCCGGGCGAAGGCGACGACCAACGGCTGGTGCCGCTGCGTCATCGCGGCGGCAAGTCATCTTTCCGGGGGCGCAGCTTCATGAAAACCATTCGGCCGGACAATCCGGATCCGATACCGCTGCGCGGTTCGCCGCACCGGATGGGCACCATCATGATCCGCTTTGTCGGACTGCTGGCGCTGGCTGTGGTTGTGCTGACGCTGCTCTGGAGCCGCTGAAGTTTGGCTTCAATTGCGCAATATGGTTAGCGAAATCCCACTATCGGCCGGCGATCGGCGCGGTTTCCAGCGAATAGGCGCCGTCGGCATAACCCTTTACCACCATGCCGGTGGCCAGCATCACCGCCAGCGTCACGGTTGCGAAGATAAAGCCCACCAGTTTCAGGCCGCTGCGGTCCGCCATGCTCTTCCCCTGCCGTCGTTTTAACCCCGCCGCCACTATGCCGGCGACAAGGTTCAAAATGCGTTAGCAACAGTATTCGTTCCACGCCGAAACCGGGCTGCCGGCGAAGCGCGGTGGCGGGGTTCAGGGGTGGCTGTTCCGCCGCGGCACGAAGGCGGTCGCCAGCAACGAAAACACCTGTTCGCCGCCCTGGTTGGTGCCGGTGTTGCGGGCCTGCAGGATCCCCCATTCGGGGCGTGAATCGGACAGCCGCAGCGATTCGACCTCGCTGGCGTAACTGATGGTATCGCCCGCCAGCACCGGCTTGATCCAGCGCAATTCGCGAAAGCCCGGCGAAGGGCCCCAGATCGCGACCTTTTCGCCGCGCGCGGCAGCTTCGGCCGCCTGACGCTGGCCATCGGCCACCAGCAGCTTCATGCAGACCGAACCGACATGCCAGCCCGATGCCGCGAGGCCGCCGAACAGCGATTTGCGGCCAGCCTCCTCGTCGAGATGAAAGCGCTGCGGATCGAACTGTGCCGCGAATTTCTTGATCAGGTCGGCGGTGAAGGTGAACGATCCCAGTTCGCGGCGCTGGCCGACCTCGATGTCCTCGAAAAAGCGCATCAGCCCGCCTGTTCCGCCGTGACGCCGGCCCGCCGCTGCACCAGGATCGGCGAGACCATCTCGCACAGCACCTGCCCGCCGGCATTGCGGACGACGCCCTTGAACGTCACGATGCCGGTCTCGGGGCGGCTGCGCGAGACCCGGGCTTCCACCACATCGATGTCGAGCGTCAGTTCGTCATCCGGCCGCAACGGGGCGAGCCAGCGCAATTCGTTGACGCCCGGCGAGCCGAGCGACGCGGTGCGGCCGAGATAACCGTCGAACATCATCCGCATCATGATCGAGCAAAGATGCCAGCCCGAGCCGGAAAGCCCCTTGAGCATCGAGCGCTTGGCCGCCGCTTCGTCCAGATGCATCGGCTGCGGATCGAATTCGGCGGCGAACGCCAGCATCTCCTCGCGCGTGACGCGGCGCGGGCCGAAGCTGCCGAAATGGCCGGGCGAAAAATCTTCGAAGCAGAGCGTCATGGTGGGGATTGCCGGAGACAAGCCTGATTGTGGCCGCTATTTGCGCCAATCTCAACCCGCCCGCGCGCATGGCTCTTGTCCACGGGCGAACACCGCGATTCGGTGCCGGCCGCCGGCTTGCCCGCGGCAGGGTTCGGAGCTAGGCCCTGTGCGGTGTCAGCCAGGTTTGGACGCTGCTGATAGTCGACTTGCCGGGAGAGCGACCGATGTTTGAATTTCGGGATTTGTTTCAATGGGACCGTTTCATCACCCCCACGATCATCAAGACCTTCTACTGGCTGGTGATCGCGCTGATCGTGCTGTTCGGCATTTCCGGCATCTTCAGCGGTTTGGCCGCGATGGCGATCAGCCCGTTCGGCGGCTTCATTCTGCTTTTGTCCAGCATCGCCGGCGTGGTGGTCGGCGTGGTATTCTCGCGCATCGCCGCGGAATTCATCCTGATCGTGTTTCGCATCAACGAGCATCTCGGCGCGATCCGCGATCAGGGGGCGGGGCATTGACCGCCAGATGCGTGGCGTGGGATGAGCACGGGGCACGCAGTCCGGCGGCATAGCGGCCTTGGCGGGCACCGCGCAAGCGCGCCTTTGCCCACCAAAGCTCGCACTGACGGCGTCAATTGTTGAACCGGAAATGCATCACGTCGCCATCGGCGACGACATATTCCTTGCCTTCCAGCCGCAGCTTGCCGGCGTCGCGGGCGCCGGCCTCGCCGCCCAGCGCGACGTAATCGGCATAGGCGATGGTTTCGGCGCGAATGAAGCCCTTCTCAAAATCGGTATGAATCACTCCCGCGGCGGCGGGCGCCTTGGTACCGCGGCTGATGGTCCAGGCCCGCGCCTCCTTCGGGCCGACGGTGAAATAGGTGATGAGGTCGAGCAGCTGGTAGCCGGCGCGGATCAGGCGGTCGAGCCCGGCTTCCTCGAGGCCCAGCGTGTCGAGAAACTCGGTGCGTTCCTCGCGCGACAGCGTCGCGATCTCCGACTCGATCTTGGCGGAGATCGCCACCGCGACCGCGCCTTCCTTGCGGGCGTGTTCGGCGACCAGCCTGGAAAAATCGTTGCCCGTGGCGGCCGAAGCCTCCTCGACATTGCAGACGTAAAGCACCGGCTTGGAGGTCAACAGGCCGAGCATGCCGAAGGCACGCTCTTCCTCCGGCTTGCGGGCCAGAAACCGCGCCGGCTTGCCCTCGCGCAGCAGCACCAGCGCGCGGTTGACGAGATCGAGCTGCTCCTTGGCGTCCTTGTCGTTGCCCTTGGCCTTCTTGGTCAGATTGTCGACGCGCTTTTCCAGGCTGTCGAGATCGGCCAGCATCAGTTCGGTCTCGATGGTCTCGATGTCGGCCAGCGGCGCGATCTTGCCCTCGACATGGGTGATGTCGGAGTCTTCAAAGCAGCGCACCACATGCGCCACCGCATCGACCTCTCGGATGGTGGCGAGGAACTGGTTGCCGAGGCCCTCGCCCTTCGAGGCGCCCCGCACCAGGCCGGCGATATCGACAAAGGTCAGCCGGGTCGGAACGATCTGCGCCGACTTGGCGATCGCCGCGAGCTTGTCCAGCCGCGGGTCGGGCACCGCGACCTCGCCGACATTCGGCTCGATGGTGCAGAACGGGTAGTTCGCCGCCTGCGCCGCCGCCGTCTCGGTCAGCGCATTGAACAGGGTCGACTTGCCGACATTGGGCAATCCGACGATACCGCATTTGAATCCCATCGTGCTTTCCGATCCCTGGCGCGAAACCGCGGCGAGTGAGTTTATTTAATCAGGCCGTCAAGCGCCGGCAAAAGCCGCAACGGATCACGTCCGGCGCACGCCTCGACTATTCTGCGCCGCCATCTTCCTTGTCGAAAAACCCCCTGGCCTGCATCGCCAGATGCACCTTGTTCTGGAACGTCGAGTCGCGGTCGGTCGCCAGCAGCCCGGCATTTTCGGCGATCGCTTCGCGCAGCGCCGCGACCCAGGGACGCTCGTCCTTGGCGAAATCGGACAACACGTAGCCGTGCACCAATTCCTTGACGCCGGGGTGGCCGATTCCCAGCCGCACCCGGCGATAGTCGTTGCCGATATGCGACGAGATCGAACGCAGGCCGTTGTGACCGGCGATGCCGCCGCCGACCTTGACGCGCAGCTTGGCGGGCGGCAGTTCGAGTTCATCCTGAAACACGGTGACCTCGCCGGGCGCGAGCTTGAAGAAACTGGCGGCTTCCTGAACCGCGCGCCCGGATTCGTTCATGAAGGTCGCGGGACGAAGCAGCACTACCCGCTCGCCATCCAGGGTGCCTTCCGCGGTCTCGCCCTGAAACCGGCGACGCCAGGGTGCGAAACCGTGACGCCGCGCGATCTCATCGACAACCATGAACCCGATATTGTGCCGGTGTCCGGCGAATTTCGCGCCGGGATTGCCGAGTCCAACAAAGAGTCGCATGACGCGGCATCCCGCGCCCGATTACTTCTTCTTGTCGCCACCGCCAGCGGGCGCCTTGGCGCCGGCCGCCGGAGCCTTGGCGCCTGCCGCGGGCGCCTTGGCACCCGCCGCGGGGGCGGCACCGGCCGCAGCCGCGCCAGCCGGTGCGGCACCGGGCGCAGCCACCGCCGCCGGACCGGCAGCCGCGGCAGCCGCCGCCGCCTTGAGTTCTTCGGCGTAGCCGGACGGCGGCACGATGGTCACCAGGGTCACGTCCTCGCGCGACAGCGACTTGGCGCCGGCGGGCAGCTTGATGTCGGACAGATGCAGCGAATGGCTGATTTCCAGGCCGCTGACGTCGGCCTCGATATATTGCGGAATATTGTCGACCGAGCATTGCAGGTCGATGGTGTGGGTGACGATGTTGATGGCGCCGCCGCGCTTGACGCCGGGGGCGGCTTCCGCGTTCTGGATGTGCAGGGGAACGCTGACGCGGATGGTGGCGCCTTCGCCAAGCCGCATGAAATCCACGTGAATCGGAAAGTCCCGCACCGGATCGAGATGGAAGTCGCGTGGAATCACGCGGTGCTTCTTGCCCTCCAGATCGATGTCGTAAATCGTGGTCAGAAACCGGCCGGCCAGGATGCGCTGGCGCAGTTCGGCATCGTCGACCGAGATGGTCACCGGGGGCTGGTTGTTGCCATAGATCACTCCGGGCACTTTCCCGGCGCGACGCTCTGCCCGTGCGGCCCCCTTGCCGCCTGCCGGACGTGCGGTCGCCTTCAATTCCTTGACGGTCGCCATTGCGTAAGTCCTTGTTTTCTAAAAAGTTAAAGGCCGCATCGCGGCCCTGTTTGCCGCCGCAGCAAGCCTCCAGGGGTGCGGGGGCTGCGGACGTGGCGGGGTTCTATCCCCAAAGTCCCGAAATGACAAGGAAATGCCGGGATTTTTGTGCGGGATCGGTGGCCTTCTCAGCGGCCCCGGCGGGGCAGGCGAACCCCGGTCGCCACCTCAAGGAAAGCTTGCCTGGAGACCGGCCGCCCGGCGTCAGGCTGCCGGCGGCGCGGCCCCGAGCCTTGCTTCCAGGGCGGCGATGCGCGCTTTCAGCGCCTCGTTCTCCTCGCGTGCCAGCCGCGCCATGTCCTTGACGGCCTCGAACTCCTCGCGCTTGACGATGTCGAGGTCGTTCAGGATTTTTTCGGCCTGATTGCGCACCACCGCATCGACCTCGCGCTTGACGCCCTGGGCCGCTCCCGCGGCGTCGTTCATCAGACGGCCGATCTCGTCAAAAAACCGATTGCTGGTCTGGGTCATCGTCGGGGAATCTCCGTCGGCTGCGAAAGGCTTGCCAACCAGACAATGGCGATTCGGACGGCGCCGTTCAAGGCCGGCCCGGTCGGCAGCCCCGGACAAGTCGCCTTGTCATGTTCCGGTTTCCTTGCAATCGTATCGCTGCGTCCAGCCGAAAACGAGCAGCGAGAAGCCACGCCCCATGATCGACCAGCAGATCGAAATCCCCACCAAGGACGGCCATACCACCACCTTCATCACCCATCCCGAGCGCGGCGGTCCGTTTCCCGTCATCATCTTTTACATGGACGCGCCGGCGATCCGCGAGGAACTGCGCGACATGGCGCGGCGGCTGGCTACCTCGGGCTATTACGTGATGCTGCCGAATCTGTATTACCGCTCCGGCGTCATGGAGCTTGGGCCGTTGCCATCCGATCCCGAAGCGCCCGAGCGCAAGCGGATGTTCGGGTTCATGAACTCGATCAATATTCCCCTTGTCATGGAAGACACCACCGCGCTGCTCGCCTATGCCGACGCCCAGCCGGCCGCCAATGCGAAAATTGTCGGCACCGTCGGCTACTGCATGAGCGGACGCTATGCCGTGAACGCGGCGACGCATTTTCCGGACCGGGTCAAGGCCGCGGCGTCGATCTACGGCACCCATCTGGCCACCGACCAGCCCGACAGTCCGCATCTTGCCGGGCGCAAGACCAGGGCCGAACTGTATTTCGGCTGCGCCGAAACCGACATCTACGCGCCGGCGGAGACCATCGAGAAGGTCAAACAGGCGATGCGGGAGGATTCCGCCAATGCCGAGGTCGAGATTTATCCCGGCACTCATCACGGCTTCGCGTTTCCGAAGCGGCCGGTTTACGATCGCGACGCGGCCGAGCGGCACTGGGAGCGGTTGCTGGCACTGTTTCGCCGCAACCTCTCGTCATAAGCCGCCGCTCGATGCCTTTTCTCGTCATTGCCTTTCCGGTCTTTGATCCCATCGCCATCTCGATCGGACCGATCGCGATCCGCTGGTATGCGCTGGCCTATATCGGCGGCATCGTGCTGGGGTGGATCTATGCCCGCGCACTGATCCGCAACGAGCGGCTGTGGGGCGGCCCGGCGCCGATCACGCTGCCGCAGATGGATGATTTCATCCTTTGGGTCACGCTCGGCATCATCCTCGGCGGCCGTACCGGCTATGTGCTGTTCTACAACCTGCCGTTCTTCATGGCGCATCCCGCCGAGATCTTTGAGCTATGGAAAGGCGGCATGTCGTTCCATGGCGGCTTCCTGGGCTGCGTCGCCGCGGTGATCCTGTTCTGCCGGGTCAATCGGCTTCCGATCCTGTCGCTCGGCGATATCACCACCGCGGTCGGACCGATCGGGCTGTTTCTCGGCCGTATCGCCAACTTCATCAACAGCGAGTTGTGGGGCCGGCCGGCGGATTCCAGCGTGCCGTGGGCGATGGTATTTCCCAATGGCGGGCCACTGCCGCGCCATCCGAGCCAGCTGTACGAGGCGGGGCTGGAGGGGATCATGCTATTCACCATCCTGGCCGTGATGATCAGGTTCGGCGCCCTGAAGCGGCCCGGCCTGGTTCTCGGCAGCTTCATTGCGATTTACGGCTGTGCACGCATCACGGGCGAGTTCTTCCGCGAGCCCGACCCGCAGCTCGGATTTTTGTGGGGCGGCCTGACCATGGGCATGCTGCTGTCGGTGCCGATGATCCTTGCCGGAGCGGTGCTTGTCGTGGTGGCATGGCGCCGTAACATGCCGACGCCTCACCCCAAACCCGACCAGGGCCAGCCGTGACCGAGTATTCGCCGCTCCAGTCCGAGATCAAGAAGCTGATCAAGTCGTCGGGGCCTATGCCGGTCTGGCGCTACATGGAACTGTGCCTGACCCATCCCAAACACGGCTATTACGTTTCGCGCGATCCGCTGGGACGCGAGGGCGATTTCACCACCGCGCCCGAAGTCAGCCAGATGTTCGGCGAATTGCTCGGGCTATGGGCCGCCTCGGTTTGGAAGGCGATCGGTTCGCCGCCGATGCTGCGGCTGGTCGAACTCGGGCCGGGCCGCGGCACCATGATGGCGGATGCGCTGCGGGCGCTCAGGGTGCTGCCGCCGCTGTATCAGGTGCTCAACATCCATCTCGTCGAGATCAATCCGGTGCTGCGCGACAAGCAGAAATCGGCGCTGTCGGGGGTGCGCAGCGTCGCCTGGCACGACACGATCGACGAGGTGCCCGAGGGGCCGGCGGTGATTTTCGCCAACGAATATTTCGACGTGCTGCCGATCCACCAGGTGGTGAAGCGCGAGACCGGCTGGCACGAGCGCACCGTCGAAATCGACGGCAACGGCAAGCTCGGGTTCGGCGCGGCACCGGAGCCGACGCCGCGCTTCGAGGTGCTGCTGCCGCCGCTGGTGCGCGCCGCACCGGTCGGCGCCATTTTCGAATGGCGGCCGGACGCCGAAATCATGAAGATTGCGACCCGGGTTCGCGACCAGGGCGGCGCCGCGCTGATCATCGATTACGGCCATTTGCGCAGCGATGCCGGCGACACCTTCCAGGCCATCGCCCGTCACAGCTTCACCGATCCGCTGAAAAGCCCCGGCCAGGCCGATGTCACCGCGCATGTCGATTTCGAGGCGCTGGTCCGCGCCGCCGAGGACCTCGGCGCGCGCACCCATGGCCCGGTGACGCAGGGCGAGTTCCTGAAACGGCTCGGCATCGAAACCCGGGCGCTCACCCTGATGGCCAAGACCACGCATGAGGTTTCCGAGGACATCGCCGGCGCGCTGAAACGGCTGATCGGCGGCGGCCGCGGCGGCATGGGGTCGATGTTCAAGGTGCTGGCGATCTCGGAGCCGCAGCTGACCGCGCTGGCGGGATTCAGCGATCAGGAGCCGGCCGCCAGGACCGCCACGCCATGATGACGGCGTCGTCACTGCTCGCGGCCATTCCCGGCCTGCGTCACGCGTTCTTCACCCGCGAAGGCGGGGTATCCGGCGGCATCTATGCCAGCCTCAATGGCGGCATCGGCTCCAACGACGATCCCGCGCATGTGGCGGAAAACCGCCGCCGCATGGCCGAGCAGCTCGGCGTCGGGCCCGAATATCTTCTCAGCGTGCATCAGACCCATTCGCCCCATGTCGTGGTCGCCACCGGCCCGTGGCAAGGCGCGGCGCGACCGCTGGCCGACGCCATCGTGACGCGCAGCGAGGGGCTTGCGATCGGCGCTACCGCGGCCGATTGCGGCCCGATCCTGTTGGTCGATCCGGCCGCGCGCGTGATCGGCGCGGCGCATGCGGGGTGGAAAGGCGCGCTGTCGGGCATCCTGGAATCGACCATCGAGGCGATGGAAAAACTCGGCGCCGAACGCACCGGCATCGTCGCCGCCATCGGCCCGCTGATCCGCCAGCACTCCTATGAGGTGGGCGACGAATTCGTCGCGCGGTTCATCGAGGCGGATGCGGAGAATGCGCTGTTTTTCATCGCCGCCGCGCGCGACGGCCATGCGATGTTCGACCTCGCCGGCTTCATCCGGGCCCGGCTGGAAAATGCCGGGGTGCTGATGATCGACGATACCGGCATCGATACCTATTCCGACGAGCGCTTCTTCAGCTACCGCCGCTCGGTGCATCGCAACGAGCCGGACTACGGCCGCCATGTCCATGCCATCGCGCTGGAACCCGGGTAGAGGATGGATTCGCCGGCGCCCTAGACGTTAACGCGTTTTAACGATATCGCTCGCCCCGATGAGGGACCATTCAGCCATCCTGTTCCGGGGATCCGGCGGCTGCCGGCTTGCACCGCGCGTCGCGGCGGCCGCGATGCTGCTGGCGGTCGCCTGCGGACTTGGCGGCTGCGCCAGCGGCGGAGCCGGAGGCGGCGCGTTCGCACAAGTTGGCAACGGGGCGTCGGTTGCCTTCGAATCGATCGACGGGCCGCCGCCGCAGGTCTTCGACCGGATGGTGAGCGTGCTGGAAAGCGAGTCCAAGCTTCGCAACCTGCAGGTCGTATCCCGCGAGGGCGCGGCCTCCTACCGCGTGCGCAGCTATCTGGCGGCCCAGGTCAGCCGCGGCCGCACCACCATCGCATGGGTCTGGGACGTCTACGACCGCGACCAGCAGCGCGCGCTGCGGCTGTCCGGCGAAGAGCCGGCCGGCAAGGCCGGACGCGACGCCTGGACCGCAGCCGACGATCTGGTGCTGCGGCGCATCGCCCAGGCGGGCTTCAGCGGCCTCAGCGCCATGATCAACGGAACGGCGCCCGCCGATGAGCCGCCGCCGGCCGCAGCACCGGACAGGCGCGGTCCGGCGGTGGCGAGTGCCGAGCAGCCTTCGGATGCGCTCGGCGTCGGCGCGCTGGGCTACAGCGCCCGTTAACGGTCCATACAGGCATTGCGGCGCCTATTTTGCGCAGGAAAACCTGACGCAATGGGTTGCCAGCCAAGCCTCCTCCTTGATATCACCTCGCTCGTCGAAAGCGCCGGTTCCGTGGGTATTGCGATATAATGAACATTGTATCCAGCAAGATGCGGGGAGAAGCGTCGATGTCGGCCAAGAACGGCTCCATCAAGCTCGTCGCCGGCAATTCCAATCCCGCCCTGGCGCTGGAAATCGCCAACTGGCTGCATCTGCCCCCCACCAAGGCCATCGTCCGCCGTTTCGCCGACATGGAGATCTTCGTCCAGATCCAGGAGAACGTCCGCGGCTCCGACGTCTTCGTCATCCAGTCGACGTCGTTTCCGGCCAACGACCATCTGATGGAACTGCTGATCATCACCGATGCGCTGCGCCGGGCCTCGGCGCGCCGCATCACCGCGGTGATCCCCTATTTCGGCTACGCCCGGCAGGACCGCAAGGTGGGTTCGCGCTCGCCGATTTCCGCCAAGCTGGTAGCCAACCTGATCACCCGCGCCGGCGTCGACCGGGTGTTGACGCTCGACCTGCACGCCGAACAGATCCAGGGTTTCTTCGACATCCCGACCGACAACCTCTACGCCTCTCCGGTGATGGTGCGCGACATCAGGGAACGCTTCGACCTCACCAAGCTCATGGTGGTGTCGCCCGACGTCGGCGGCGTGGCGCGGGCGCGCGGCCTTGCCAAGCGCATCAACGCGCCGCTGGCGATCATCGACAAGCGCCGCGAACGCGCCGGCGAATCCGAAGTCATGAACGTGATCGGCGATGTCGACGGCTATACCTGCATCCTGATCGACGACATCGTGGATTCCGGCGGTACGCTGGTGAACGCCGCCGATGCGCTGATCGCCAACGGCGCCAGGGAAGTCTACGCCTATATCAGCCACGGCGTGCTGTCCGGCGGGGCCGCGGCCCGCATCGCCGGCTCCAGGCTGAAGGAATTGGTGATCACCGATTCGATCCAGCCCACCGAGGCGGTTCGCAACGCCGCCAATATCCGCACCCTGTCGATCGCCGGGTTGATCGGGGAGGCGATCGGCCGCACCGCTGCGGAAGAATCGGTGTCGAGCCTGTTCGACTGAGCGCGCGGCAAGCTCAGCCCGGATGGCTTCGCGCATCGGGCTTCAATGCATGATTTCGGTTAACTAAGAACCGGTCAGCCTGCCGAGCCAGCCTTTCGGAGCGGCGGCCGCTTGCTCCGGTGCCTCCGCAGGGCCGCCGACCGCCGCCCCGAAGGCTGCAAAAAACTCGCCGGCGAGTTTTCTGGCCGTCGAATCGATCAGCCGGCCGCCGAGCTGCGCCAGCTTGCCGCCGATCTGCGCGTCCACCTCGTAATGCAGGATCGTGACGTCGGGGCTTTCGGATTCCAGCCGCACGGCGGCGCCGCCCTTGGCAAAACCGGCTACCCCGCCCGATCCCTCGCCCGAGATCCGATAGCTGTTCGGCGGGTCGAGATCCGACAGCGTCACCTTGCCGCCGAACGTCGCCTTGACCGGACCGACCTTGAACACCACGGTCGCGGTCATCTCGGTGGGCGAGGACATTTCCAGGTTCTGGCAGCCCGGAATGCATTGCTTCAGCACCAGGGGATCGTTGAGCGCGGCCCAGACCTGATCCCTGGACGCCAGGATTCGCTGGCTGTCATTCATCTGCATGATTGAAGTTCCTCATCGGGTCGCAAGCTTCGGTACGGCACGCTGTCCCCGCCGCCGCTCGACGGTGATTTCGGCGAGGATCGACATCGCGATTTCCTCGGGCGTGATGGCGCCGAGATCGAGGCCGGCCGGCGCCTTGATGCGGTCGAGGGCCGCAGCGTCGATGCCTTCCGCGAGCAGTTTTTCGCGCAGCGCCGCCATCTTGCGGCGGCTGCCGACGAAGGCGTGATACTCGGCCGCGGTCGACGCCGCCGCCCGCAGGGCGGCTTCATCGCCCCTGCCCTGGGTCGACACCACGACGAAGCGCCGCGCCTCGGAAAGCTGGCCGAGCGCATAGCCGTCGATCAGCATGTCGGCGTCGGGCGTCTCCGTCAGGTCCGCGGCCGGTGCCGCGACCGTGACATGGTAGCCGAGGGTCCGCGCCTGCGCCGCGAGCGACAGCGCCACCGGGCTCAGGCCCAGAACCACCAGCGAGGGGTGCGGCAGCACCGGCTCGACAAAGATATCCATGGTGCCCTTGCTCGGGCACATGTTCTGCGCAAACCGCACGCCGTCGCGGTTCTCGCCGGGCTTGACGCCGAGTTCGGCAAGCAGGTTCTCCGGCTGCACCGAGACCATGCGCGGCTCGCCGTCGGCGAGCGCTTCGCGGGCGGCCTTGAGCACCGCGCCGCGGGCGCAGCCGCCGCCGATCCACCCCGCCACGATGGTACCGTCGGGGCGAATGATCGCCTTGGCGCCGGCCTTGGCCGCGGTCACCGACACCGTGCGCACCACGGTGGCGAGCACGAAGGCTTGCTCGGCAGCCTTGAGCCGGGCCACCAGTTCCATCACCTCGACATGGGCGGTCATTGTCGGGCCTCCCTCAGAGCTTCGCCAGATAGGGTTCAAGATCGGTCAGGCTCTTCAGCGTGTTGGCCGGCGCGTAGAGATCGATATGGGGCAATGCCGCCTTGATGCCGGCGGCCTCCGGCGCATAGCCCTGCCACGCCATCATCGGATTGAGCCAGACGATGCGGCGGCAGCGCTTGGCCAGCGCCGCCATTTCTCGGCCGAGCAGCGCCGCGTCACCGGTCTCATAGCCGTCGGACACGATCATCACGCAGCTGCGCGAATGGATCACCCGCGCGGCGTGCCAGCGGTTGAAGGTCTGCAGGCTTTCGCCGATCCTGGTGCCACCGCCGGCGCCCTGCGCCATGATCGACAACCGGTCCAGGGCGCGGCCGGCATCCTTTTCCTTCATCGCGTCGGACACATGAGCGAGCCGGGTGTGGAACAGGAACGCCTCGGCCTGCATGAACTCGTCCAGCACGCCGTGGATAAATCGCAGGAATACGCCGGTATACATGCTCATCGAGCCGGAGGCATCGAGCAGCACGACCAGACGCAGCGGCTTCTGCTTGCGCTGCCGCCTGACGAGGCGGATCGGCACGCCGCCATGGCTGATATTGCCGTGAATGGTCCGGCGCAGATCGAGCCGGTAACCGCGGCGCCGCGCCAGATCGCGGCGGGTCAGCCGGGTGCGCATGGTCCTGGCCAGAAGCGCCGCCGCGGCGTGTGCCTGCGCGATCTGCGCCGGATCCGCCATCTTGCGGAAATCGATCTCGGCGAGATTGTCGGCGCGTGACGCGCCTTCCATGCGGCCCTCGCCGGAACGCTCCTGCGGCGCATCGTCCGCCGATGCCACCTGGTCGGTCGGGGCTTCGCTTGTCGCAGGTTGCGACCGGTTATCCTGCAGGCTTTTCAGCGACGGATTGTTGGCCGCCCTGGCCGAGCCCGTGGTGATCGACCGCGACTTCACCCGCTTGCCGAGCCAGAAGGCGTCGAAGATGCCGTCGAATCGCTCCCACTCGGATTTGCGCGCCGAAAACAGATGCTTGAACGCGCTGCGCAGCAGGCCGGGCCGTTCCGCATAGCCCGCCGCCATCAGGGCCGCGGCATCGCGGCCTTCGTGCAGCCCGACGGTAAAAGCGTTGTCGCGCAGGGTTTTGAGAAACGCCGCGAGCCTGGCCGAGACCAGGCGCGACACCTCGTCGATCTCCTCATAGGACGGGCTGTTGCCGCAACAGCTCATGCGACCCTCCCGAGCAGCCGTTCGGTCACCTCGCGTGTCACCCGGGACTTGTCCTCATGGGTCTTGAGCAGGCACATCAGGGTCTCGTGGACGGTTTCGGGCGCCTCGTGCAGGTCGCGCACCTCGAGCCCGACCAGCGCCGCCGCCCAGTCGAGCGTCTCGGCCACGCCGGGCACCTTGCGCAGCTCCTCCTTGCGGATGCTTTCGACCAGCCGCGCGATCTGCAGCGACAGCGACGCCCCGGCGCCATCGATCCGCGCCATGATGATGCGGGCTTCGCGATCGACGTCGGGATAATCGACATAGTGATAGAGGCAGCGGCGGCGCAGCGCGTCGGACAGTTCGCGGGTGCCGTTCGAGGTCAGGATCACATGCGGGATCGTGGTCGCGGAAATCGTCCCCAGTTCGGGGATCGAAACCTGGAAGTCGGACAATAATTCGAGCAGGAACGCCTCGAACTCGTCGTCGGCGCGGTCGATTTCGTCGATCAGCAGCACCGGCGCCTGGCTGCGGCGGATCGCGGCCAACAGCGGCCGCTCCAGCAGATATTTTTCCGAAAAGATCTGGTCCTCGATCGCATCCGCTTTGTCGCCGCGATGCGCCTGGATCGCCAGCAACTGTCGCTGGTAGTTCCATTCATAGAGCGCGGCGGATTGATCGAGGCCCTCGTAGCATTGCAGGCGGATCAGTTCGGTGCCGTGGACGTCCGCCAGCGCCTTGGCCACCTCGGTCTTGCCGACGCCCGCTTCGCCTTCCAGCAGCAGCGGGCGCCTCAGCAACTGCATCAGCGAGATCGCGGTCGCCAGTTCGCCGTCGGCGATATAGCCGCTGGCGGCCAGACGCTCCGCAATCTCCTGGCGTGTTTTCATTGTTGCGCGAATACTCCAAGGCTCTTCGCCGCCTGCCAGTTGCGCCAGAAATCGTGCGGCATCTGGATGTGGGTGGACCCCAGGAACGAGAAGGCGTCGTTGACGGCGTTGGAAAACGCCGGCACGCCGCCGACATTGGGGCTCTCGCCGACGCCCTTGGCGCCGATCGGGTGATGCGGCGACGGCGTCACCGTGAAGTCGGTCTCCCAATGCGGCGTCTCGACCGCGGTCGGCATGAAGAAATCCATGAACGAACCGGTCACCACATTGCCCTCGGCATCGTAGCGGATCTCCTGGCCCATCGCGATCGCGAAGGCTTCGGTCAGTCCGCCATGGACCTGGCCCTCGATGATCATCGGGTTGATGCGGGTGCCGCAATCGTCGAGCGCGTAGAAGCGGCGGATCTTGTAGACCCCGGTATCGACGTCGATGTTCATCACGCAGATATAGGCGCCGAACGGGTAGGTCATGTTGGGCGGATCGTAGTAGCTCACCGCCTCGAGGCCCGGCTCCATGCCCGGCGGCACCGAATTGTAGGCGGCCCAGCAGATGTCCTTCATCGACATGGTCTTTTCCGGCAGCCCCTTGACCCGGAAGCCGTCGATATCCCATTCCAGATCGTCCTCGTGCACCTCGAGCTTGTAGGCGGCGATCATCTGCGCCTTGGCCTTGATCTTGCGCGCCGCCATCGCGATCGCCGCGCCCGCCACCGGTGTCGAGCGCGACCCGTAGGTGCCGAGCCCGTAGGGCGCGGTATCGGTGTTGCCTTCCTCGACCATGATGTCGTCGGCGGGAATGCCGATCTCGGTGGCGATGATCTGCGCCCAGGTGGTCTCATGGCCCTGGCCCTGGCTCTTGGAGCCTACCCGGGCGATTCCGGCACCGGTCGGGTGCATGCGGATTTCGCAGGAATCGAACATCGCGATGCCGAGGATGTCGCAATTCTTCGACGGCCCGGCGCCGACGATCTCGGTGAAGAACGACACCCCGAGGCCCATGATCTCGCGGGTTTCGCCGCGCTTGAACGCCGCGCGCTGTGCCGCCTGCTCCTTGCGCAGGCCGGCATAGTCGACCGTCTCCATCATCTTGCGCATGGCGGTGTGATAGTCGCCGGAATCGTATTCCCAGCCGAGCGCCGAGTGATAGGGGAACTGCTCGGCCTTGATGAAATTCTTCAGCCGCAATTCCGCCGGATCCATTGCAAGCTTCTGGGCAAGGATGTCCATTCCGCGCTCGATGCAATAGGCCGCTTCGGTGACCCGGAACGAGCAGCGATAGGCGACGCCGCCCGGCGCCTTGTTGGTGTAGATGCCGTCGACCGCAAGATGCGCCACGGGAAAATCATAGGAGCCGGTAACAATGTTGAAGAAGCCGGCCGGCCATTTCGACGGATCGGCGCAGGCGTCGAACGCACCGTGATCGGCCAGCACATGGACGCGAAGGCCGGTGACCTTGCCTTCCCTGGTCGAAGCGATCTCGGTGGTCATGTGATAGTCGCGGGCAAACGACGTGGCGGTCAGGTTCTCGATGCGGTCCTCGACCCATTTGACCGGCTTGCCGGTGACGATCGAGGCCACCGCCGCGCAGATGTAGCCGGGATAGGCGCCGACCTTGTTGCCGAAGCCGCCGCCGATATCGGGCGAGATCACGTGGATCTTGTGTTCCGGAATCTTGGCGATCAGCGCCACCACGGTGCGGATCACATGCGGCGCCTGGAAGGTGCCCCAGATCGAGAGCTCGCCCTTGATCTTGTCGAACGAGCAGACGCACTGGCAGGTCTCCAGCGGCGACGGATGGGTGCGGTGATAGGAGATCATCTCCTTGACCGTGACCTCGGCCTTGCGGAACGCCGCGTCGGTGAGGTCCTTGTCGCCGACGGTCCATTCGAAGATATGATTGTGATGCTTGCGCGGCCCGTGGGCGCCCGAGGTCTTGCCGGCGAGATCCTCGCGCAGCACAGGCGCGTCGGCGTCCATGGCCTTCAGTGGATCGATCACCACCGGCAGCGGCTCATATTCGACCACGACCTTGTTGATGCCGTCATCGGCCGCATAGCGGTCGGTGGCGACCACGAAGGCGACTTCCTGGTTCTGGAACAGCACCTTGCCGTCGGCCAGCACCATCTGCACGTCGCCGGCCAAGGTCGGCATCCAGGCGAGGTTGACGGTCTTCAGTGTCTCGGCGGTGATGACCGCCAGCACGCCCGGCACCTTCAGCGCCTCTTCACTGTTGATCGATTTCACCCGCGCATGCGCATGCGGCGACCTGACGAAGTCGCCGTGCAGCATGCCCGGCAGCTTGAGGTCGTCGACATAATTGCCCTTGCCCTGGGTGAAGCGGATGTCCTCGACCCGCTTGCGCTTGCAGCCCATGCCTTCGAGTTTTGCTTCGCGTTGTTCCCGCGTGGGAGTCATGTCGTTCATTCCGCAGCCTCCTGCAATTCAACGCCATTGATCTTGGCGGCGGCGTACTGGATCGCCTTGACGATGTTCTGATAGCCGGTGCATCGGCAGAAATTGCCGGAGATGCCCATCCGGATTTCCGACTCGCTCGGCGACGGATTTTCCTTGAGCAAACGTTGCGCGCGCAGGATCATGCCGGGGGTGCAGAAGCCGCATTGCAGCCCGTGCATCATGCGGAAGCCTTCCTGCAGCGCCGACAGCGAACCGTCGGCATTGGCGACACCCTCGATGGTGGTGATTTCGGAGCCGGCAGCCTGCACCGCGAAGACGGTGCAGCTCTTCACCGACATGCCGTCGAGATCGACGGTGCAGGCGCCGCAATGGGTGGTCTCGCAGCCGATATGGGTGCCGGTCAAAAGCAGGTTCTCGCGAATGAAATGCACCAGCAGGGTGCGCGGTTCGACGAGGCCTTCGACCTCGGCGCCGTTCACCTTCATGGTCACATGGGTCTTTGCCATTCTTATTCCTCCCTCAACAATCGATCTGGATTCCGGTCCTCATCCTGAGGAGCGGCCCCTTGGGCCGCGTCTCGAAGCATGGCCACGCGTGCGGCGCTCATGGGTCGAGACGGCGCAAGCGCGCCTCCTCACCCTGGGTCACCTCGCGCGGCCGGCGGCGCGGGTCAGCGCCCGCGTCACCATGATGGCGCCGACATGCTTGCGGTATTCGACCGGCCCGCGTGCGTCCGCGGCCGGCGACATGATCGCCACCGCCGCGGCGGCGGCCTTTTGCAGGGTCGCCGCGTCGAGGCTGGTTCCGATCACGGCCTGCGCCGCCGCCGACGCCAGCAGCGGGGTTTCATGCAGATTGGTAAGGCCGATCGCGCAACTGGCGACTTTGCCGCCCGCCATGGTCAGCACCACCGCCGCCGCCGCGGTGGCGTAGTCGCCGACCTTGCGTTTCAGCTTTTCGTAGGCGTAGCCGTGGCCGGCCGCGGCTGCCGGAACCGAAATCGAGGTCAGGATTTCGCCGGGCTCGAGCGCGGTGAAATAGGCGCCCTGATAGAATTCGGAAGCCGGGATGTCGCGCCCGCCCGCCGGGCCTTCGAGCCGGTAGCTCGCACCCAGGGTCAGCATCAGGGCCGGCATGTCGTTGCCGGGATCGCCGTTGGCGACATTGCCGCCGATGGTGCCCCGGTAGCGCACCTGCGGATCGGCGATCAGCAGCGCGGTCTCATGCAGGATCGGCAGCGATTTTGCGATTTCCTCCGACCCGAGCAGTGCGTGCTGGGTGGTCATCGCGCCGATCACGACGCGGTCGCCGTCGCGGCGGATGCCCTTCAGCCCGTCGATGCCATGCAGATCGACCAGATGTTCGGGCGTGGCGAGCCGAAGTTTCATCATCGGCACCAGACTGTGGCCACCGGCCAGTGGCCGGGCATCTTCGCCCAATGTCGAGAGCAACTTGATCGCATCGGCGACGGTCGCCGGCCGGTGGTACTCGAACGGTCCAGGAATCATCGTCTCCTCCAGGCGTCTTTGCATGCGTCTTTTGGCATTGGCACCTCATTCAGCCAGAGCTGCGGAATTCGGCGTCGAATGCAGACGTTAAACGCAGGCTGTTCCGGGATTTTTCCGCGTGCAAGCCGGTGATGCCGATCGGATCACAAGCCCGGAAAATTCGCACGAATTGCGGATTCACCGGCACGAACTGCGTCAGGCTTCGCGACCTATCCGAGCCCGATCAGCTAAGCGTGGCGCCTGGCGAGTCCAAGCCGCGCCTTGACCTCGGCGATCTTGGCGCGGCTCACGGGAACGAAATGGGGTGACGGGCCATCGAGCTCGATCACCGCGCCGTCGCCCTCCTTGCGCACGAAGCTGACATGCGGAATGGCCACGATATGGCTGCGGTGCACCCGGACGAACAGCCCGGGATCGAGCTGGGCCTCGGCCTCCGAGATCGACCAGGGGCACATCCGCTCCCGGGTGCCGTCATGGACCCGGGTATAATGAGCATCGGCCCTGACGCTCCGCACTTCCGCGGTATCGATGAAATGGGTGCCGTCGGCGCCCTCGACCGGCAGACGCGCGACCGGTGCGGCGCGCGGCGGCTGGCCCAGCCCGCCCAGCGGGGCCGAAATCGCCCGCTGGCTGATGGCCGTGGTCGGGCCGGGATCAGCCAGGAAATCGGCGACCCCCGCGGTTGCCGCGGCAGGCCGGCCGCTGTCTTCGGTGCTGTCGCGCAGGGCGCGCCGGCGCGGCTCCGGCACCAGGGACAGCAGGAACCCCGCCGCGATCACGAAGCAGAGCAAGGCCACGATGATGGAAAGCATTTGCTGCGATGCGGCCAGCCCGCCGGCCTGGTAGTGCGACCCGGCCGGCGGCGCAACGAAATGCATGCCGTACATGGCGGTGTAATGCATGCCCGACACCGCAACGCCGAACGCGATCGAACTCGCGATCAGCCGGATACCATCCTGCCGGGCCAGAAACACCCGCAGGCCGCCATAGGCCGCGACGATGGCGATCACGATCGACAGCAGCACCATCCAGCCATTGTGCTGGATCGCAAAATTGCCGGCCAGCCCATGAATGCCGACATAATGCATGCTGGCGATGCCCACCCCGAGCAGGACCGCCGAAGAGACCACGCGGCGCTGCGAAGGTTCGCCGATGCTGAGGAAGAACAGGGAAACGCCGACCACCAGCGCGCAGATCAGGAACGATATGATGGTGGGAAGCACCAGATAGACGGTTTCGGCCGGGATCGGCGCGGCCAGCATCCCGATGAAATGCATGGTCCAGATCCCGATTGCCAGGAACGCCGCGGCGCTTGCCAGCAATACGCGACGGCTTACGCCCGGCGTCCCGCGGATACGCGCCGCGAGGCCGAAGCCGGTGTAACCACCCAGGATCGCGATCACCACCGAGAGCGCGACGAGATAGGGATCGTGTCCTTCGAACATGATCGTCTCGGCCGCCCGTCTCCACGGGCGTGCCTCCTCCCGCCGCCGAGTTTATAGGCGCGGCGGCGGAAATGACAATCAATCCGTCCGGAGCCGGCTACACAATCCCCGCCGCGACCTGGCCGCGCAACCGCTCCAGGCTGAGCAGCGTGTTGGCGCAGGCCTCCGCGACCTCGATGCCCTTGGTCGCAAAATGCTTGCGGAAGAAATCCAGATGCGCCGCGCTCTCGTGGAACTGCTGGGGCGTCAGCACCGCGGAGAACACCGGCACTTCGGTACGCAGCTGCACATCCATCAGCGCCTTGATCACGGTGTCGGCGACAAATTCATGGCGGTAGATGCCGCCATCGACCACCAGCCCGGCCGCGACAATCGCGGTGTAGCGCCGGGTCTTGGCGAGCAATTGCGCGTGCAGCGGGATTTCGAACGATCCCGGCACCTCGAACAGGTCGATCTGGGCGCGGGCAATGCCGCGGGCCTCGATTTCGCCGAGGAACGCGAGCCGGCATTCCTCGACCACCTCGCGATGCCAGCCGGATTGCACAAAGGCAACCCGCTGCGGCTTGGCGAATCGCGGATATGCCGGCGCAGGCGGCCGATCCGGGACGTCCGGCGATCTTGCCTGGGGACTCTCTTTGGCTTCGGGAGGATCTTGCAACATCTGATTCATGGCTTTCCTCTTTCAGGACCAGAATCAGGGCACACGGAACGACGTGCCGCGCGGTAACAGCGGCTGTCGCAACCGTTCTCTTTCATCCGGACTTTAACCGTCGGCTTCGGAATCACACCGAATCTGCTGACCCTTCCCCTTTGAGGGAGGAAGGCGCTCGCGGGCTTGGGCCTGTCGACCCTTACCGCCGGTGGGGAGTTTCACCCCGCCCTGAGAACATCGGCCGCCCGGGCTGGGCGACCTGACCGGAACTATGACCAATGGCCGGGACGCCAGCAAGGGCCATCATCATCGGGAAACTGCATGTCCCCATGACCGCAGCGCGAGACTCCGCCGGCGGCCGGTCCGTTCGAAAAAATTAACCATTGAGGCGGGACGGAATCGCGCCGGCACAATCCGATTCCGGTTTGTTCTCCTGGCCGTCCTCGCGGCGCGCGATCAGCTGTGGACGAGCGGCGCTTTGTCTGTGGATGGACTCCAGGTGCGGTTGCGCGGATTCCGCAAATCACATCACTTGATCCCGGCAGGCCCCGGCCCATCAGGGGATTGCAGTTGGCAGCCAACGCGTCATGTCAGCGCGTGCCGGCCTGCTGCATGCGTATCACCATCGTATCTGAAATTTACAAAGCAAGGTCGAGACGGCATGTCCCTGCTCGAAGGCATCATCGATTCCCGGAACAACCCGCTTGCGGTGGTCGAGGACATCGCCGCCGACAACAACTGGTCGTTCGAACGCTCCGGCGAGGACGAGGTAACGATCGTCTCCAAGGGCGACTGGACCGACTACCAGCTGTCCTTCACCTGGATGAACGAGATCGAGGCGCTGCATCTGGCCTGCGCCTTCGACATGAAGATTCCCGCACCACGCCGCGCCGAGGTGCAGCGGCTGATCGCGGCGATCAACGAGCAATTGTGGGTCGGGCATTTCGACATCTGGACCCATACCGGCATGATCATGTACCGTCAGGCGCTGGTACTGCCCGGCGGCATCACCGCGTCGACCTCGCAATGCGAAACCATGCTGGTCGGCGCCATCCACGCCTGCGAGCGCTATTTTCCGGCGTTCCAGTTCGTGGTGTGGGCCGGCAAATCCGCGCCGGAAGCCATCACTGCGGCGATGTTCGACACCGAGGGCGAGGCGTAGTCGCGCCTCGAGCGCACGCGCTTTCAACAAACCCGAAGTCGTCCCCCGCGAAAACCCCTGCGCCGTGGCGTCAATGTCCAGGCAAGGTCCTTGTGGCCATCGCCGTGCTTTACTAGAAACACCGGTGGCTATGGGCCCCTGCTCTCGCAGGGGCGACGAGGCATATGCGTCCGATGGCAGCGAACCCCGCCAACGCGTTACAGACAACCGAAGGCCCCGTCGTGCTTGCCGGCGCCGGCAAGATGGGGGCTGCGATGCTGTCGGGCTGGCTGGCCCGGGGGCTCGATCCGCGCAACCTCACCGTGATCGAGCCGCATCCCTCCGACGACATCGCGGCGCTGTCGACAAAGGGCGTGCGACTCAATCCGTCGCCGGGCGATGCCGGCGCCGCCGCCACGCTGGTGATCGCGCTGAAGCCGCAGACGTTCCGTGAAGCCGGCGCGATGCTGCGGGGATTTGCCGGACCGGCAACGCTCGTGCTGTCGATCATGGCGGGCACGACCATCGCATCGATCGCCGAAGTCTGCGGCGGCAGCGTGGTTCGCGCCATGCCCAACACCCCGGCGGCGATCGGCCGCGGCATCACGGTCGCGGTGGCGGCAGACGATGTCAGCAGCTCGCAGCGCGCGGTCGCCGACGCGCTGTTGCGCGCCACCGGCGTGGTGGAATGGATCGATGACGAGAACTGGATGGATGCGGTGACCGCCGTCTCCGGTTCCGGTCCGGCCTATGTCTTCCTGCTCGCCGAAGAACTGGCCCGCGCCGGGGTCGAAGCCGGCCTGCCGCCCGATCTCGCCGACAGACTGGCGCGGGAAACCGTCGCCGGCTCCGGCGAATTGCTGCATCGCTCCGCGCTTGCCTCCGCCACGCTGCGCCAGAACGTCACCTCGCCCGGCGGCACCACCGCCGCGGCTCTCGAGGTGCTGATGGGACCGGACGGCATGCGGCCGCTGCTGACCCGCGCGGTTGCCGCGGCGACCCGGCGCTCCAGGGAACTTGCGAAATAGTCTTGCCCGGCAGGGGACCCGCGGCCGGCAACCGCCCGCTACTCCATCCCCAGGCGCTTGTTGAAGGTCGCGAGATTGACCAGGCCGCGGGCGTGGCGGCCCTCGCCGATGCGGCGGGTGCCTTCGAACGTTTCGACCTCGAACCGGATCACCCGGCGTTCCACCGCGATCACCCGCGCCACGGTCCGCACCGTTGTGCCGACCGCCGCCGCGGCCAGATGGCGGATATCGACCTCGGTGCCGACCGTAACCCAGCCCGCTTGCAGATGCGCGGAAATGGCATCGGCCGACGCCATTTCCATTTCCATGATCATCATCGGGGTGCCGAACACCGCCGGCATGGTCGCGATCACATGCCTGACGGTGCGGTCGGGCGTCACCGTCAGGATCCGCTCCGCCGACATGCCGACCGTGATGATGTCGCGTGCATCCATGGCTTTGACAGACCCGAATTTGTGCGGACGCAAGCACGCGAATGGTGATTCCCCGACGCGCCAATTGGCGCGTCCGGGGGTGCGCATGGCGTGAGCCCGGAATCCATACTCCCAGTCGTGGTTATGGATTCCGGGCCTGCGCCAGGTCGGCAATTGCCGACCGAAGGCGCATCCCGGAATGATGGAAAGGACTACTTTTTCTCTGCGGCCTTGCGCTCGACGAAGGTCTTGCCGCCCTTCATCTTGTGCGACAGCGGCGCTTCGTTGATCTGGATCACGACGGCCTCGGCGTCGACGCCGAGATTCTTCACCAGTGCCTGGGTGATGTCGCGCATCATGCCGGCCTTCTGTTCGTCGGTGCGGCCCGCGGCCATGCTTACGGTGATCTCTGGCATTTTTGTCACTCCCTTTGCTCTTGCTACCAACACGACACTTGCTGCCTGTCATCATCCGCGAAAGCGGATGAGCCGGCAACCGTTCAAGCTAATTCCACTTCACCCCATGCTTATCGAGGATCCTGCGGACTTCGTCGACCAGCGACGAAAGCGGTACCTTGGTCTGGGCTTCGCTCTGCTTCTGCAGATAGGCCTCGCGGTCGCCTTCGAGTTTCGCAAGCTCGGCGCCGAGGATCAGGTCCTTCAGCAAAAGCTGCGGCCCCGCGGAGTCGTCCTTCTCGTCCGAGCCCTGGATGATCACGCAGGGCGAGCGGCGCTTGTCGGCATATTTGAGCTGATTGCCCATGTTCCTGGGATTGCCGAGATAGAGTTCGGCGCGGATGTCGGCGCCGCGCAAGGCCGCGACCATTTTCTGATAGTCGGCGACACGGTCGCGGTCGAACACGGTGACGACGACGGGGCCGAATTCGATCACTTGATCCAGCTTGCCGAGCATGGTCAGCGCGGCCTGCAGCCGCGACACGCCGATGGAAAATCCGGTCGCCGGCACCGGCTCGCCGCGAAACCGCGAGACAAGTCCGTCATAGCGCCCGCCGCCGCCGACCGAGCCGAAGCGCACCGGGCGGCCCTTTTCGTCTTTTGTCTCCAGCGTGAGTTCAACTTCGTAGACCGGGCCGGTGTAATATTCGAGGCCGCGGACGACGGAGGGATCGATCCGGATGCGGTCAGGGCCATAGCCTGACGAAGCGACCAGTTCGGCAATTTCATCCAGTTCGCTGACGCCCGCAGTACCGGTCTGACTGTTTCTCAAATGGATGTCGGCTGCGGCGATGGTTTGCTTCCAATCGTCGCGTTTTTCGGTGACCCCTAATACTAAATGAATGTCAGCCGCGCTGAGTTCGGCACCTTTGGTGAAATCCCCTTTGCCTTCTTCGCCGCCATCCCATCTTCCGGGACCGAGCAATTTGCGAACTTCGTCGGCGGAAAACTTATCCAGCTTGTCGATCGCCCGCAGCACCGTCAGCCGTCGTCCCGCATTTTCTTCGCCGCCGAGGCCGATGCTCTCCAGCACCCCGTCGAGCACCTTGCGGTTATTGACCTTGACCACGTAGCTGCCGCGCGGAATTCCCAGCGCTTCCATGGTGTCGGCCGCCATCATGCACATCTCGGCGTCCGCGGCGGGCGAAGCCGAGCCCACGGTATCGGCGTCGAACTGCATGAACTGGCGAAACCGGCCGGGACCCGGCTTCTCGTTGCGATAGACATAGCCGGCGCGATAGCTGCGATAGGGTTTTGGCAGATGCTCGAAATTCTCGGCGACATAGCGCGCCAGCGGCGCGGTCAGGTCGTAGCGCAGGCTGATCCACTGCTCGTCATCGTCCTGGAACGAGAACACGCCCTCGTTGGGGCGGTCCTGGTCGGGCAGGAACTTTCCCAATGCGTCGGTGTATTCCATCGCCGGGGTTTCCACCGGCTCGAAGCCGTAAAGCTCATAGACCTTGCGGATCTTCTCGACCATCGCCCGCGTCGCCGCGATCTCGGAAGGCCCGCGATCGGCGAGTCCGCGCGGCAGCCGGGCTCTCAGTTTTTGCGGTTTTTTGGGTTTCTCGGCCATCGGCGGCGTTGGTACCAGCCGCGACGCGAGGCGGCAACCTTGCACTCGTCATGGCCGGGCGTGTCCCGGCCATCGACGTCTTCGTTTTCGCGCGATCAAGGCGTGGACGCCCGGACATGGGCGAGCGAAACAACGCCGTGGTTCGGACGGCCAGGCCCGGCCGTTAGGGAAAAATTGCGATACGCCGGCCGCCGGGCGCTCACGCGATCTTGTGCACCCAGCCCAGGGCGTCGGCGACGTCGCCGCGCTGGATGCCGACGAGTTTCGCCTTCAGCGCCGCGGTGATCGGGCCGCCATCGCCGTCGCCGATCAGGATATCGCCATTGGCACTTCTGATCCGGCCGATCGCCGAGACGACCGCGGCGGTGCCGCAGGCAAAGGCTTCGCGCAGCCTGCCGCTGGCGGCGTCGGCGCGCCATTGCTCGATGCTGTAGCGCTCCTCGCGGACGTTGCGGCCTTCACCGCGGGCGAGCGTAATGATCGAATCCCGGGTGATGCCCGGCAGGATCGTGCCGCTCAGCGGCGGCGTGGTCAGGGAACCGTCGTCGAAGACGAAGAAGATGTTCATGCCGCCGAGTTCCTCGACCCAGCGATGCTGGGCCGCATCGAGGAATACCACCTGATCGCAGCCATGTTCGATCGCCTCGGCCTGCGCGAGCAGGCTGGCGGCGTAGTTGCCGCCGCATTTGACCGCGCCGGTGCCGCCCTCGGCGGCGCGGGTATAGCGGTCGCTGAGCCAGACGGTGACGGCCTTGGCGCCGCCCTTGAAGTAGGAGCCGACGGAGCTCGCGATCAGGACGAAGAGATATTCGTAGGACGGCCGGACGCCGAGAAAAGCCTCGGTCGCAAACATGAACGGGCGCAGATAGAGACTGCCTTCGTCGCCGGGAATCCAGGCCGAATCGATTTTCACCAGTTGATCGACCGCCTGCAGGAACACCGATTCCGGCAGTTCCGGCATTGCCAGACGCGCCGCGGAGGCCTGAAAGCGGCGCGCATTCTGGTCGGGCCGGAACAGGGCGATGCTGCCGTCACCGCGCGTATAGGCCTTCAGGCCCTCGAAAATTTCCTGGCCATAGTGCAGGACGGCGGCGGCGGGATCGAGCGAGATCGGCTCCCGGGCGCGCACCTGGGCGTCATGCCAGCCGCGATCCTTGGTCCAGCGGATCGTCACCATGTGATCGGTGAAGACGCGCCCGAAGCCTGGGTCCTTCAGCATCTCCGCCCGGGCCTCGGCCCCAACGGGCTTCGATGTCGGGCTGCAGGAAAAGGCAATCTTCTGATGGGCGTTCATCGGGGCGGGTCCGTGGCTGTCGTGGTTGCGGCTAGGTTCTTTAACTCAATCTCGCCTCAACGGGAGGCAGGCAGCGCTGCGAGCGGCTCACGCCGCCGCGGCCCTGCCCCTCGGCCGCACCTCGGCGGTATAGTCCACCATCAGTTGCTCCGAAATCGCGCCCGGGGTGAACTTCCAGGCCGCGATCTCGGACACCGGGGTGATTTCGGCGGCGGTGCCGGTGATGAAACATTCGCTGAAGCCTGCCAGCTCCTCGGGCATGATGCGGCGCTCGATCACCTCGATGCCGCGGCGGCGGGCGAGATCGATCGCGGTGGCGCGGGTGATACCGGCGAGGAAGCAGTCGGCGATCGGGGTGTGGATCTTGCCATCTCCGACGAAGAAGATGTTGGCGCCGGTGCATTCGGCAACCCGGCCCTGCCAGTCCAGCATCATGGCATCGGCATAGCCTTGGCGCTCGGCCCTGTGCCTGGAGATGGTGCAGATCATGTAGAGCCCGGCTGCCTTTGCCAGCGCCGGGATCGTCGCCGGATCGGGCCGGCGATAGTCGGCGAGCGCCAGGCGAATGCCCTTCAGCCGCTGCGCCGGGTCGAAATAGCTCGGCCACCTCCAGCACGCCACCGCCAGGTGAATGGTGTTGGCCTGCGCCGACACTCCCATCGTTTCCGAACCGCGCCAGGCTATCGGTCGGACATAGGCGTCGGGCAGATCGTTCTTTTGCAGCACGAGGTGCTTGGCGGCGTCGATCTCGGCCACCGACCAGGGGATCTCGAAATCGAGGATCCGCGCCGAATTCCTCAGCCGCTCCGAATGTTCGGTGCTCTTGAAGATGGTGCCGCCATAGGCGCGCTCGCCCTCGAACACGCTGCTCGCATAATGCAGCCCGTGGGTCAGCACATGGACGTTGGCGTCGCCCCACGGCACCAGTTTGCCGTCGAACCAGATGACGCCGTCGATCCTGTCGAACGAAACTCCCATGGGCCTTCTCCCGGATTGACGCTGCTCGCGTCTTGCGCCGCGGCGCGGTTGATGACGCCTGGCCCCCACCTCCACCCGCTTTGCGGCCGGTTGCCGAGGCAGCATGGCCGAGGACATGCTTTTGCGGAAGGCGGAAGTCCAGTATGTTGCCGAAATGCCGCTCGACAACCGCACGGTAGACGAGGTCGAAGCCCGTGGCCGCCGTCACCTATCGCTCTCTCGGCGCGTTTGGCATCAGGTCGAAACGATCTAATGTTTCGTCGTGATCAGCGATTTTGTAACATTGAACCCAAGATATGTCAATATGACTGACGTAAATTTCTCAGGCGGCGCCTCTACCGGCTCGGATTCCAAGGAGTCCGGGGCTCCCCCGTCCCCGCGGTCGGGCGATTTATCCTGGGATATCATCGAACTACTGTTCTTCGCCTATCGGGATTTCGTCGGCGACGCCGATCATGAACTGGAGGTATTCGGGTTCGGCAGGGCGCACCACCGGGTGATCCATTTCGTCTATCGTTACCCCGGCTTGAAGGTGGCCGACCTGCTGGATGTGCTGCGCATTACCAAGCAGTCGCTCGGACGGGTTCTCAAGCAATTGCTCGACGAAGGGTATATCGTGCAGAAGACCGGCAACAACGACCGGCGGCAGCGCCTTCTTTTCGCCACCGCGAAGGGCGAGGCGCTGGTGGCCAAGCTCGCAGGCCTGCAGACCGATCGGATCACCCGCGCGCTGCGCGACATCGGGCCGGCGGGCGCCGATACGGTGCGCGTATTCCTGCGCGCGATGATCGATCACGACGATCCCGACAAGGTGCTGGAAACCATCCTCGGGACCGGCCGCCCAACCGCAAAGGCAAAGGAATAAAGTGGCCCAGGCTGCAACCCTCGCACCACCGCCGCCGCAACCGGCCGACGACGCCCCGCATTTGCTGCTGGTCGACGACGATCGCCGTATCCGCGACCTGCTGTCGCGTTTTCTGTGCGGCGAAGGCTACCGCGTCACCACGGCGATGAGTGCGAAGGACGCCCGCGCCAAGCTGCTCGGCCTGCATTTCGACATGCTGATTCTCGACGTCATGATGCCCGGCGAAACCGGATTCGACCTCGCCCGCTTCATCCGCACCTCATCGTCGGTGCCGATCATCATGCTGACGGCGCGCCACGAAGCCGAAAGCCGGATCGAGGGCCTGCAGATCGGCGCCGACGACTATGTCGCCAAGCCGTTCGAGCCGCGTGAACTGGTGCTTCGGATCGGCAATATCCTCAAGCGCACCGCCCCGCCGCCGGTCGAGACGCTGGAACAGGTCGCGTTTGGACCCTATGTCTATCATCTGGAACGCGGCGAGTTGCGGAAGGGCGACGAGGTCGTGCATCTCACCGATCGCGAGCGCGAGATGCTGCGCATTCTGGCCCTGTCGCGCGGCGAGACCGTGCCGCGCGCGGCGCTGACCAACGGCGACGGCAGCGTCAACGAACGCGCGGTCGACGTGCAGATCAACCGGCTGCGGCGCAAGATCGAGCACGATCCCGCCAATCCGCTGTTCCTGCAGGCGGTGCGCGGCATCGGCTATCGCCTGGTGGCATCGCCGTGAGCCGCCGCCCGGGAACCCTGCTCCCAATGAATCTTGCGCCCTGAACCCGGCCAATGAGCACGCTCGACACCGGCCTCACGCTGATCCGCACCGCCGCCGGCCGCGTCTCCGCGGCCAATGGCTGGATGGGCAACGCCTTCAAGGGCTGGATGCCGACCGGGCTCTATGCCCGCGCGCTGCTGATCATGATCGTGCCGATGGTGATCCTGCAGTCGGTGGTGGCGTTCGTGTTCATGGAGCGGCACTGGAACACCGTGACCCGGCGTCTGTCGGCGTCGGTGGTGCATGACGTCGCCGCCCTGATCGACGTCTACAAGGGCTATCCGCAGGACAAGGACCGCGCCCAGCTGCGGCGGATCGCCCAGCAACGGCTCGAATTGGTGGTCGATTTCCTGCCGGTCGGCGACATGCCGCCGCCCGGGCCAAAGCCGTTCTTCTCGCTGCTCGACCAGTCGCTCTCGGTGGAGCTTGGCAGGCAGATCGGCAGGCCGTTCTGGATCGACACCGTCGGCCGCTCCAACCTGGTGGAAATCCGCATCCAGCTCGACGACGCGGTGATGCGCGTTTTCGCCCAGCGCAGCGCGGCCTATGCCTCGAATTCGGAGATCTTCCTGTTCTGGATGGTCGGCACCTCGTCGATCCTGCTGATCGTGGCGGTGCTGTTCCTGCGCAACCAGATCAAGCCGATCCTGCGGCTGGCCGACGCCGCCGAAAGCTTCGGCAAGGGCCGCGAGGCGCCGAACTTCCGCCCCCGCGGCGCGCGCGAAGTGCGCCGCGCCGCGCAGGCCTTCCTGGAGATGAAATCGCGCATCGAACGCAGCATCGAGCAGCGCACCGCGATGCTGGCCGGCGTGTCGCACGATCTGCGCACCATCCTGACCCGCTTCAAGCTCGAACTGGCGTTGATCGGAGACAGTCCCGAGGTCGACGGCATGCGCAAGGACGTCGACGAGATGTCCGGCATGCTGGAGGACTATCTGGCGTTCGCGCGCGGCGACAGCGGCGAGCAGGCGCAGCCGACCGACATGGCGCAGGCGCTGGAGGAGTTGCGCAGCGACGCCGAGCGCAATGGCCATGCCGCCACCGTGGCGTTTCACGGACTGCCGGTGGTGACTGTGAAGCCGGCGTCGTTCAAGCGCTGCCTCGCCAATCTGGTATCGAACGCGGCGCGGCACGCCGATGCGATCGCGATCAAGGGCCACCGCGATCACCGCTATCTGACCGTCACGATCGACGACGACGGGCCGGGCATTCCGCAGGAGATGCGCGAGGAAGTGTTCAAGCCGTTCCTGCGGCTCGACGACGCCCGCAACCAGGACGAGGGCGGCACCGGGCTTGGCCTCGCCATCGCCCGCGACATCGCGCGCTCGCATGGCGGCGACATCACGCTCGGCGACAGCCCGATGGGCGGGCTTCGCGCCACGGTGCGCATCCCGGTCTAGCCTTTTGTCTTGAAGCCTTTCCCGACGCGAGCCGGTAACGCCAGCTTCGGGACCGGCGGAGGATTGGCCGTCGAACCCCGGCGCACCGGCAGGGCCGCTATTTCGGCAGCAGCGCTCTCAGCTTTTCCGCGTCCCTGATGTTGATCTTGAAGCCGCCGGGCATCACGATGTCGCCCGGCTTCTGATCGGGCTTGCAGGCGCCCAGCCACTTCGCCTCGATCGTCATCGTGCTGTCGCGCGGCAGGCCGCTCGGGCCGTGCTCGCTGTGCGAGGTCGTCTTCACGGTGTAGGCGGAATCGAAATCGCCGACGATGTCGGAATGCGAGGTCATCGACATGCCGCCGATGCTGCACACGGCATCGGAGACGTAACCGCTCGCGGTCTTCTGGATGGCGCGTCTGGAGCAGATCTCCTTGGATATCGGCGAGAACGCGGTGCTCATCTCCTTGTCGGTGGTCTCGTCGGTGCAATGCTGCATGGTGACGTCCGGCAGCGCCGAACCGGTCTTCACCATCTTCATTTCCCACAGGCCGGGCTTGCGAATCGGCATTTCGTCGGCGCCGGCGCCGGTTGCCGGCAGCCCCGCCAAAAGACCGGCCGCCAGGCAAAATGCAAACAGCCGCCGCGTCATGCACCGCTCTCCCGGCTGCCCTGTGGCGCTGGACCCGATGGTTCGATTCAGTAGGAGGCGCGCCGCGCCCGTTCGGCATAGGGCAGCCAGCGGCAGGCGAAGGAAATGTAGCCGCCATAATGCGGGTCGACGGCGAGGAATTTCACCACCTTGCCGTAGGACGCACAGTGATCGATCGCCAGTGAGCGGATATCCGTCTGCCCGGTCAGCGAATAGGCGATGATGCCGCCGGTGTCGTTGCCCCGGAATGGCGGTACGGTATCGGCCCGGGCCGGCGCGCAGGCCAGAATTCCGCACAAGGCAACCAGGCTCGCGGCCCCAATGATTCGCATCGCTCACTCCATTTCGCCGGAAAACCCCGGCGCAGCCGCAAAGCCGTTTTGCGGTCAGGACGGGTCTAGTTCTAGTGCGCATCGGCCGCCATGAAAAGAACGGCGACGGCTTCGACGCGGAGTTATCGCAGGTGTTGCCGCGCTGCACTTGACCTCGCCTGGGCTTCACGGCACCGTCCCCGGGTCAGATCACCCGACGGATAGCCCATGCACGACCACCCCTCATCCCTGAAAAAGCCCGGCCTTGGCGCCGCGCTCGGCGTCCTGTTGGGCCTGATGGCGTTTGCACCGGCGGCCGAGGCCGCCAATCCGTTCGAGATGAATTTCTGGCTCTCCGGCCCGCGTTATGACGGACGGGTCGCGCCGTGCGAGTCGGCGCTGTCGACCATTACCTCGCAGTTCCGGGAAAAAGAGAGCACTTTCTGGAATTCCAGCCTGGAAATCACCGCCTTTGGCCAGGTCCATGAAACCGCGTTCCGGCCCTGGCAATCCGACAACATCCCGCGGCGCTATTGCAGCGCCGAGGCGCAGCTGAACGACGGCAAGTTTCGCACCGTGCATTACTCGATCATCGAGGACGGTGGTTTTGCCAGCTTCGGCCAGGGCGTCGAATGGTGCGTGACCGGGCTCGATCGCAACTGGGCCTACAATCCGGCCTGCCGGGCCGCGCGGCCCTGATTTCCGCCCGGATTTCTCCGACCTGAAACCCCGGACACGCGCCAGCCCAGACGGTCTCGCCGTCCTCTGCGGTTTTTGTTCTTGAAATGTTCCGGTTGCCTGCTAGGCTTCAGGGCGGTCCAGGTTATTTTGGGGGCGTCCATGTTTCATTTTCGATCTATTCGGACTTTTCAACTTTCGATCCGGTTCGGCCTGCTCGTCCTGACGGCGCTGACCGGGATTGCAGCGATGGGAACGGCGTCGGCGCAGGATCGCCGGCAGAACGCCCCCGGCGAATTCGATTTCTATGTGCTGTCGCTGTCGTGGTCGCCCTCCTTTTGCGAGGAGGCATCGGAGCGCGGCAGCGAGGGGCGGTCGCAGGCCCAGTGCGGCGGCCGGCCGTTTTCCTTCGTGGTCCATGGGTTGTGGCCGCAATATGAGCAAGGCTTTCCGGAATATTGCCAGCGGCCCTCGCCGCGCCTCGACCGCAACATCATGTCGTCGATGCTGGACCTGATGCCGGCGCCCGGACTGATTTTCAACGAATGGGACAAGCACGGCACCTGCTCGGGACTGGGTCAGCGGGCCTATTTCGAAACCATCCGCAAGGCGCGCTCGGCCGTGAAAATTCCAGCCGAATTTCTGGAATTGTCGGCTCCGAAGACCGTTGCGCCCGACGACATCGAGGACGCCTTTGTGAAGGCCAATCCCGGCCTCGGCCACGCCGCGATCTCGGTGACCTGCAACCGGAGCCGGCTCAGCGAGGTGCGGATCTGCCTGAACAAGGATCTGCAGTTCCGCGACTGCGAGGAAATCGATCGCCGCGCCTGCCGGCGCGACCAGGTGGTGATGCCGCCGATGCGGGGCAGCTGACGGCCGGGATGCCCGGGCCTCGAACCGGTCTCGGGCATCCCGGTCTTTACATCGGTTTTCCGCCAGGGCCGGGCCGTGGTCGCCGGCAGCGCGGAGAGGTCTGCGTCGTCCGCGCAAGACAGACGACTATGCCGGCCATCAGGCGTAGAAGACGGCTGCGTCTGCTCCAAACAAGGCTGTAGATTTCCCGATGAATTACCGTCACGCCTTTCATGCCGGCGGCTTTGCCGACGTCATCAAGCACATCGTGCTGGTGCGCATTCTCACTTATCTGCAGGACAAACCGGCCGCATTTCGCGTCATCGATACCCATGCCGGCGCCGGGGTCTACGATCTCACCGGCGAGGAAGCCAGGCGCAGCGGCGAGTGGCTCACCGGCATCGCGCGGGTAATGCAGGCGCGATTTTCGGAGACGGCCGCGCCGCTGGTGGCGCCCTATCTCGACATCGTCCGGGCCTTCAATCCGCAACGCGATCTGACGGCCTATCCCGGATCGCCGCTGATCGCCCGGGCGCTGCTGCGACCGCAGGATCGGCTGACGGCCTGCGAAGTCGAACCGAAAGCACGCAAGCGCCTGATCGACGCCCTGCGCCGCGACACCCAGGCCCGCGTGGTCGACCTGGACGGCTGGGTGGCATTGCCGGCCTTCGTGCCGCCGAAGGAGCGGCGCGGCCTGGTCGTGATCGATCCGCCTTACGAGCAGAAGAACGAATTCGAGCGGATGGCCGAGGGTTTTTCGCAAGCCTTCGCTAAATGGCCGACCGGCAGCTATCTGTTGTGGTATCCGGTGAAAAGCCGGCGCGCCACCGACAGTCTGGCGCGCCATGTCGCGGAGGTGGCCGGCGCCGGCGCCTCCCCGGCCAAATGCCTGCGCCTGGAATTCAGCGTCGCGCCGCAGGCCGCCGCGGCCGGCCTGGTCTCGGCGGGCCTTTTGGTGATCAACCCGCCCTGGATGCTGGCTGGCGAACTCAAGACGATCCTGCCCGAACTTGAAAAGCCGCTCGGCCAGGGCGGCGCCGGCCGGTTCAGGCTCGAGGCGCCCAAATCCTAGGCTGAAAAACGCCGGCCTTAGAAACCACCTGGCCTTCGAAAGAAAACAACGGCCTGCAAAGCAACCGGGTGCCGGAAAGAAAAACACCTGACCTTAGAAAGATTTGGCGGGTCGGGATTCGACCCGGCCGGTGCCGGCGTCAAAACGTCCCGAAAAGTCCGATTTGGACGGTAGGCAATTTGCTGAAATCCGTATTATGCTTAAGTCTATTAGGACTGGCTTTACGTTCCGCTTCCGCGAATGGTAGCGGCGGAGTGACAAGGCCTCGGTTAGTTCGAAGGCGAAACGGCGATGTCGCCGCGCCGCCCAGGTGGCCATGCTTTCCGGCAGCGAATGTCCGGTCCGACCGATACGCAGGCGCGTAGCGGCAGAGCAATGCGGGGGAGTTTCCCGATGGCCATGACGGGTACGGTCAAGTTCTTCAACGGCGAGCGCGGCTACGGCTTCATCAAGCCCGACGACGGCGGTCGCGATGTGTTCGTTCACATCACCGCCGTGGAGCGGGCGGGGCTGAAGGACCTGATCGAAGGACAGCGAATCACCTTCGAGGTCGAACCGGACAAGAAGGGCAAAGGCCCCAAGGCGGTCAATCTGGTGATTTCATCCTGAGCGCGTAACGCAAAAAAATCCCGGCCGCGACGCGGCCGGGAGGTTGTGACAGGATATTTTCTTGTTGCTATCAGAAGTGATAGTTCACGCCGACACGGACGAGGCCGAACTGGTAACCGTTCGACATTCCCGTGAGGTTGAAGTTGGCGTCGGCCAGATCGACGTAGAGATATTCGATCTTGGCCGTCCAGTTCTGGGCGAGGCCGACTTCGGCGCCGACGCCCGCGGTCCAGCCCGCGGTGGTATGGGATTCCGACAGGCCGAAGGTATCGGCGCGGAGTTCGCCAAACGCCAGACCGCCGGTGCCGTAGATCAGGACGTTGTTGAAGGCATAGCCGACCCGGCCGCGCACCGTGCCGAACCACGGGTTGGAGAACTTCCATGGCGCGAACGTATCGTCAGCGCCGGTGATATCGAGGTCGCCTTCGATGCCGTACACAAACCGGCCCGATTGCCAATTGTAGCCGCCGTCCACGCCACCGGCCAGTCCCGACGGCTTGGTCGGATTATTGTCAACCGAGCCCCAGCCATATCCGATATTGCCGCCGAGATAGGGGCCGGCCCAGCTGAAGGCGTTGAGCGGCTGGTTGACGGTGTAGGGAGCGGGCGATCCATAGGGAAGATCGGCGGCCTGCGCCGAGACCGTGCAGCCTGCGGCGACCAACGCCACGGCACCCAAAACGATCCTGCTCATCTTTACTCTCCACAACGCGACTGACGTGACCGTCGATCCGCACCGAAACCATCGTGCAATGCGAACCCGATGGTTACGGAATTGCGCTTCTTTTCGATAAGATTTATCGGGACTTTCGAGTTAAAGGGTTGTTAAGGGCTGCGGGCTGCCGCCCGGCATTGTTAACGAAGGGTTACCCGCGCGGACCTGCGCCTGGAGCTGCGGTGCAAGGCGGCCGCAGCCGGGATGCCGCTGCCACCGCGCCCTGCTGGCGATGCGCGCCGCCAGCGCCTAGTTTAGGCCCATGGACAACGACTCGACCGACAGCCCGAAACAGCCCGGCCCGCCGCTGCCGCGACGCGGTTCCGCGCCGGCCCCCGACCAGCCGGATTTGCCGCCGGCGGATCCGGCCGCTGCCGATCTCGACCCCGCGACGGCGGCCGCCGACGAGGACGATGAGGCGCGCCTGCCGGAAATCCCCGACGAGGCCGGCGAGGCCGTTCCGGAAGGTCCGCTGGGAGTCGGCCACGCCGCGATCGAATACGCGGTGCGCCATGCGCCGACCTCGCCCGGGGTCTATCGCATGCTCAACGCGGCCAGCGACGTGCTTTATGTCGGCAAGGCAAAGAACGTCCGCAAGCGGCTTGCGTCCTACGCCAGGATCGCCGCGGCCCAGCCGGCGCGCATCATGCGCATGATCGCGGCGACGGCGACGGTGGAGATCATTTCCACTGCGACGGAAACCGAAGCACTGCTGCTCGAGGCCAACCTGATCAAGCAGTTGCGTCCCCGCTTCAACGTGCAACTGCGCGACGACAAGTCGTTTCCCTATATCCTGATCACCGGGGATCACTGGGCGCCGCAGATCCTCAAGCATCGCGGCGCCCAGTCGCGGCCCGGACGTTATTTCGGCCCGTTCGCCTCGGCCGGCGCGGTCAATCGCACCATCACCGCGCTGCAGCGCGCCTTTCTGGTGCGCTCCTGCACCGACGGGTTTTTCGAAAGCCGCACGCGGCCCTGCCTGCTCTATCAGATCCGGCGCTGTTCGGGGCCGTGCACCGGCGAGATCGATTTTCCCGGCTATACCGAACTGGTGCGCGAGGCGACCGATTTTCTTTCCGGCCGCAGCCGGCTGGTGAAACAGCAGCTTGCCGGCGAAATGGAACGAGCCTCGTCCGAGCTCGCGTTTGAAACCGCTGCCCTCTACCGCGACCGCCTCGCAGCCCTGTCGGCAATCCAGTCGCAGCAGGGGATCAATCCACGCACCGTGGAGGAAGCCGACGTGTTCGCCATCCATCAGGAGGGCGGATATTCCTGTGTCGAGGTGTTCTTCTTCCGTACCGGACAGAACTGGGGCAACCGCGCCTATTTTCCGCGCGCGGAAAAATCCTTCACCCCGCCCGAGGTGCTGGCGTCATTTCTGGCGCAGTTCTACGACGACAAGCCGCCGCCGAAACTGGTCCTGCTGTCGCATGTCATCGAGGAATGCGAACTGCTGGCCGGCGCGCTCTCCGTCAAGGCCGGGTTCAAGGTGGAAGTCTCTACTCCGCGGCGCGGTGAAAAGAAGGAACTGGTCACGCATGCCCTCACCAATGCGCGCGAGGCGCTCGGCCGCAAGCTGGCCGATACCGCGACGCAGGGCCGGCTGCTGCAGGGATTGGTCACCACGCTGGGCCTGCCGCGCCCGCCGCGGCGGATCGAGGTCTATGACAACAGCCACATCCAGGGCAGCAACGCGGTGGGCGCCATGATCGTGGCCGGACCGGACGGCTTCATCAAGAACCAGTACCGGAAGTTCAACATCAGGTCCGAAGGCCTGACCCCGGGCGACGATTACGCGATGATGCGCGAGGTCTTGCAGCGGCGCTTCAAGCGGCTGTTGACGCCCGTGGCGGAGGCAACGGTCAAGGCCGACGACGATTCGTTTCCGCAATGGCCCGACCTCGTCATCATCGACGGCGGCCGCGGCCAGCTCAACGCCGTCCGCGAGATCTTCGACGGCTTGGGGCTGGCGGGGGTGGCGCTGATGGCGGTCGCCAAGGGGCCGGACCGCGACGCCGGCCGCGAAACCCTGTTCATGTCGGATCGCGAGCCGCTCAAGCTCGAGCCGCGCGATCCGGTACTGTACTTCATTCAAAGGCTGCGCGACGAGGCCCACCGCTTCGTGATCGGCTCGCACCGCAAGCTGCGCAAAAAGGACATTCGGGAGGCCGGCCTGCAGGAAATCCCGGGCATCGGCCCGTCACGCAAACGTGCCTTGCTGCATCATTTCGGAACATTGAAGGAGATCGAACGGGCATCGATCGCCGATCTCGGCAAGGTTCCCGGCGTCAGCGCGGAAAGCGCCCGCAAGATTTTCGAGTTTTTCCACGCCCGGCCGGCCTAGGGGGCGGGTTTTGGGTCATATTTGCGTCGTCTCCGACAGGTCAGCTGCGCCGCACGGTTGACCTTCAAGCTTCGGCGGTATTGGTAAGGCGGATGAACATCGCGACGACAAGGGGGACGGCTAAGAGCTCGCTGTCCCTCCCGAATATCCTGACCTATGCCCGGATCGCCGCCATCCCGGTGGTGGTCGGCTGCATCTATGCGCAGGCCATCATGGACGGGCCGCTGTGGCTGCGCTGGGTGGCGCTGGCGGTGTTCATCGCCGCCGGGGTTACCGATTTCCTCGACGGCTATTATGCGCGAATCTGGGATCAGCATTCGGCGTTCGGCCGGATGCTCGATCCGATCGCCGACAAGCTTCTGGTCGCATCCTGCCTGCTGATGCTGGCTGCGGACGGCATCATCCATGGCTGGACGCTGTGGGCCGCCATCGTGATCCTGTGCCGCGAAATCCTGGTGTCGGGATTGCGGGAATATCTCGCCGCGCTGCGCGTCAGCGTCCCCGTGACCAAGCTCGCCAAATGGAAGACCACGGTCCAGCTGGTCGCGATCGGGTTCCTGCTGGCCGGAGAGGCCGGCGACCAGGTGCTTCCCATCACCACCCAGACCGGCCTGCTGCTGCTGTGGATCTCCGCGATTTTCACGATTTATACCGGCTGGGACTATTTCCGCGCCGGCATTCATCACCTGATCGAGGAGGATGAAGCGTGAAGGTCAAGTACTTCGCCTGGGTCCGTGAACGGGTCGGCAAGTCAGAGGAAACGGTTGAGCCGCCGGCGGACGTCCGCACCGTCGAGGATCTGGTCGGCTGGCTGGCGCGGCGCGGCGAGGCCTACGCCCATGCCTTCGAGACCCCGCAGGTGATCCGCGCGGCGATCGACCATGCCCACGTCAAGTCCGACACCATCATTGCCGGCGCCCGCGAAATTGCCTTTTTCCCGCCGATGACCGGCGGTTGATCCGCCTGACCCCGATCGCGACGATCCCATGACCGCTGCCGTGACCATCCGTATCCAGCAGGCCGATTTCGACATCGCGCAGGAGATCGCCGCGCTCACGCGGGGGCGCAAGGATATCGGCGCGGTGGTGAGTTTCAGCGGCATCTGCCGGGACAGCGACGGCGGCCAGAGCATCGCGGCGCTGACGCTGGAACACTATCCCGGCATGGCGGAAGCCGAAATTGGCCGACATGCCGAGACCGCCATGTCGCGCTGGCCGTTGACCGGGCTCACGATCATTCACCGCGTCGGCCGCATCGCGTCGGGCGAAAACATCGTGCTGGTGCTGACGGCCTCGACGCACCGGCAGGCGGCGTTTCAGGCGGCGGAATTCCTGATGGATTATCTGAAGGCCAACGCGCCGTTCTGGAAGCGTGAGGAAGGGCCTGACGGGACAAGTTGGGTCGACGCCCGCCATCACGATGACGCTGCCGCGGCGCGCTGGACCAAATCCTGATGGCCAAGCGTGCCCGACCGCCGGCAAAGCGCGGACGCGCCACGTCGAAGTCCCCGGCGGTCGCAGCCGCCGAGTTGCTGACGCTGCTGGATTTCGTCCGCTATGCGACCAGCCGTTTCATCGAGGCCAAGCTGGTTTTCGCGCACGGCACCACCGATCCGGTGGCCGAGGCGGTGTTCCTGGTGTGCGAAAGCCTGCATCTGCATCCCGACCGGTTCGAGACCTTCGCCGCCGCGCGTGTCACCGCCGCGGAAGCCGGGGCGATTATCGACCTGATCGGGCGCCGCATCGCGACGCGGAAACCCGCGGCCTATCTGGTCAACAAGATCTACATGCGCGGGCTGCCGTTTTATGTCGACGAGCGCACGATCGTGCCGCGTTCCTTCATCGGCGAGTTGCTGGATTCGCATTTCGGCGTCGAAAGCGACGTCGGGGGCGGCTCGCTGATCGAGGACCCTGGCGCGGTGAAAAACCTGCTCGACCTCTGCACCGGCTCGGGCTGTCTTGCGATTCTGGCCGCACAGGCGTTTGCCAATGCCGAAATCGACGCCGTGGATATCTCGAAGGACGCGCTCGATGTCGCCGCGCGCAATGTCGCAGCCTACGGACTTGAAGACCGGGTGACGTTGCATCGCGGCGATCTGTTCAAGCCGCTTGGCGACCGCCGCTACGACCTGATCATTTCCAATCCACCCTATGTCGACGCGCAGGGCATGGCGGAACTGCCGCGCGAATGCCGGGCCGAGCCGAAGCTCGCCTTCGACGGCGGCGCCGACGGGCTGGCCGTAGTCCGCCGCATTTTGCAGCAGGCCGGGCGGCATCTGACGCCACAGGGCGGGTTGTTGTGCGAGATCGGCCGCGGCCGCCAGTTGCTGGAAGCCGCATTTCCGAAATTGCCGCTGTTATGGCTCGATACCGAGGAGTCCGACGGCGAGGTGTTCTGGATCGCCGCCGCCGATCTGTGAGTGCCTCGCCGAGTCAGGAACCTTCCTGCTGCTATGTCCGGTACCGGAAATAGCCGTAGGGTTTGGCGGTAACCGTGGTAACAACGCTCGACAGCAGCCGAATTGGAAGTCCTTCGGGGCTATGTGATCGATGGCCGGCCCGACCATTCCGCAGGAGTTTCTAAAGGCCGAAAATATCGGTCTTCGCATGCTGCTCGAACAGGCAAGCATCGATGCCAGGGCATTGCTGGCGCAGTCCGGAATTGACGCCGAGCAGCGCGAGACCGCCGACCAGCTGCAGAAGCTGATTCTGGCGGAATTGCATCACCGCATCAAGAACACGCTGGCGACGGTGAGCGCCATCGCCTCGCAGAGCCTGCGCAACGCGACCAGCATCGCGCACGGCCAGCACGCGATCGAGGGCCGGCTGCTGGCGCTTGGCCGCGCCCACGACCTGCTGCTGCAGGCGCGGTGGTCGAGTTCCAGCCTTGCCCATATCGTCCGCAGCGCCATCGAGCCCTATGAGAGCCAGGACGCGGCGCGGTTCTCGATTGCCGGGCCGGAGATCCAGGTTGCCTCCGGATCGGTGATCGCGCTGGCGATGATGCTGAACGAACTCTGCACCAACGCCACGAAATTCGGCGCGCTGTCGGTGGCCGCCGGCCGCATCGAGATCGGCTGGCGCATCGACCAGCAGAACGACCGGCTGCAGCTGATCTGGACCGAAAAAGGCGGCCCGCCGGTCCAGCCGCCGAACCGGCGAAGTTTTGGAACGCGCATGATCGAGACCCTCGGCAAGCAGCTCGATGGCGAAGCTCGCCTGGACTACGAGCCGGAAGGTTTCGTCTACGCGCTGGATGTTCCCTTGGCCTCCCTCAAACCGTCCGATTGAGTTGAAAGAGCGCAAGAGTTGGCCATTTCCGTCGTCCGGCGAAGCTGATAGGTTGCGCCCAACCGCGCCACCCCCAAAACGCAAGAGGCCCCCATGCTCGACAAGAGCCCACGCCCCACCGCCGTCAACGTTCCCAACGACCTTGCCGCGCACTGGATGCCATTCACCGCCAACCGGGCCTTCAAAAAGGCGCCACGGCTGCTCGCCGGCGCCAAGGACATGCACTACTTTACCGTCGATGGCCGCAAGATCATCGACGCCGCGGCCGGCATGTGGTGCTGCAATGCCGGCCATGGCCGCAGCCAGATTGCCGCCGCGATCGCCAAGCAGGCCGAGACCCTGGATTATGCGCCGCCGTTCCAGTTCGGTATTCCGCAGGCCTTCGAACTCGCAAGCCGCATCGCCGACCTGGCGCCGGCCGGGCTCGACCACGTCTTCTTCTGCAATTCCGGATCGGAGGCCGCCGATACCGCGCTCAAGATCGCGCTGGCCTATCATCAGCTCAATGGCCAGGGCTCGCGCACCCGCCTGATCGGCCGCGAGCGCGGCTATCATGGCGTCGGTTTCGGCGGCACCTCGGTCGGCGGAATCGTCAACAACCGCAAGATGTTCGGAACGCTGCTGGCCGGCGTCGATCATCTTCCCCACACCTACGACCGCGAAAAACAGGCTTTCACCAAGGGTGAGCCGGAATATGGCGCGCATTTCGCCGACGAACTGGAACGCCTGGTCAACCTGCACGGCGCCTCCACCATCGCCGCGGTCATCGTCGAGCCGATGGCGGGCTCGACCGGCGTGCTGCCGCCGCCGAAGGGCTATCTCAAGCGGCTGCGCGAGATCACCCAGAAGCACGGCATTCTGCTGATTTTCGACGAGGTCATCACCGGCTACGGCCGGCTCGGCCACGCCTTTGCCGCAGAACGCTACGGGGTGCTTCCAGACATGCTCACCTTTGCCAAGGGCATCACCAACGGCGCGGCGCCGATGGGAGGCGTGGTGGTGCGCGACACCATCCACGACGCCTTCATGAACGGCCCGGAATACGCGGTCGAGCTGACCCACGGCTACACCTATTCGGCCCATCCCCTGGCCTGCGCCGCGGCGCTGGCGACGCTCGATATCTATCGCGACGAGAAGCTGTTCGAACGCGCCGGGAAGCTCGAGTCCAAATTCGCCGACGCCGTGATGTCGCTGAAGGGCGAGCCGAACGTGGTGGACATCCGTACCGTGGGGCTGACGGCCGGCATCGACCTTGCGCCGCGTCCCGATCTGCCCGGCAAACGCGGCTTCGACGGGTTGAACAGCGCGTTCCACGACCATGACCTGATGCTGCGCGTCGCCGGCGACACCCTGGCGCTGACGCCGCCACTGATCGTCAGCGAAGACCAGATCGGCGAAATCGTCGAGAAGGTCGCCAAGGTGATCCGCGCGGTAGCGTAGCAGTCCGCCCCCCTCGGCCTTTCCTCTGGCTGCGGGGGAGAGGCCGAAATGCGCCGGCAGCGATGAATTCGGACGAAATTCAGGGGTGACGCGTCCGGCCGCCGGCTGGTTGCCATTGACCGCGCACCCGGCCCGCCAGGGGCGAAGTCGACCGGTGCAGCCAGCGAGCGGCCGCTGCCGAGCAGCTAGCCGATCGTCACGGCCGCGGCAAGAACAATGGCTCTTCGAATCAACATTAATGCTAAGCTTGCGGCGCTTGGGGGAGCGCGACAGGCTTGCGGGAACGACATCGGCGTCGCCGAGGCCAACAGACCAACGGATGAGGGACTAACGGAGTTGAGGGCCTTCCGCACAACATGATCCGGATTTCCACGATTTTCATCGCCATCTGCATGGTGCTCGTTGCAGCGTCGCTCGGCCTCGTGCTGTATTCCCTCGCCGGCATCAGCGGACTGGAATCCGCGATCGTCGCGCTCACCGCGCTGACCTTCCTGATCCTCTACAATGCCGTTTCGATGCGGTTGCGCGACCGCACCGACGTCGGTGGCCAGATCGCGGATTTATCGCGCGGCACCGCCGACCTGGCGCGCCAGATCGCCGAATTCGGGCGGCGTCTGGCCGCCGTCGAGGGCCGGGTGGTGTCGGGGAACTCGACCGGGGCTGACCGCATTCAGACGGTCATCGGCGAGATCAACGAACTCGGCGTGCTGGTCAAGCAGCTCGCCGCTTCCGTCGCCAGCCATGACGACATGCTGTCCGCGGGGGCCCCGGGCGCGGCGCCCGCCGCGGCGGTCAAGCCGGAAGATGATCAGCAGAGCGAACTGCCGCTTTCCGGCGAAAATGCCGGCCTTGCCGCCGCAGCCACTCCGGCCAAAATCACCCCGGCCGCCATCGCCGCTGAGCCCGCGCCGATCCGCAGCCAGGCGCAAATCCTGACGGCGGTGAAAAATGCCGTCGAGGAAAACCGTCTCGATATCTACCTGCAGCCGATGGTCAGCCTGCCGCAGCGCAAGGTGCGCTTCTACGAGGCGGTGACACGGCTGCGCGACGACAACGACCAGATCCTCACCGCCGACGATTTCATCGGGATCGCGGAAGCCGCCGGGCTGATCGGCCGGATCGATCACATGGTGATGCTGCGATGCGTCCAGGTGCTGCGCCGGCTGATGGTGCGCAACAAGGAGGTCGGGGTATTCTGCAACGTTGCCGCGGCGACCTTGGGCAATCCAGCCACCTTCGCGCAATGCCTGGATTTCCTCGAGGCCAATCGGGCGCTGGCGCCGTCCTTCGTGCTTGAATTCAAGCAGGCGACGTTTCGCAATCTGGGCCCGGTCGAAACCGAACATCTCGCGGCCCTGGCGCAACGCGGCTATCGTTTTTCGATCGATCACGTCACCGACCTGCGGATCGAGCCGCGCGAGCTGGCCGACCGGGGCGTCCGCTTCATCAAGGTACCCTCGGCATTGCTGCTCGATCCACGGCTGATTCCGACCTCCGACATTCACCCCTCGGACCTTTCCGACCTGCTCGGCCGTTTCGGCATCGACCTGATCGCCGAACGGATCGAAGGCGAACGCGCCGTGGTCGACCTGCTCGACTTCGACGTGCGGTTCGGGCAGGGATTTCTGTTCGCGCCGCCGCGGCCGTTGCGGCCGGAAGGCGCATCGGGGGCATCATCGGCGGGCAGCGCATCTGCGCCGAACAAGGCGCCGGAGCCCGCTGCGGCCGGCAAGACGGCTCCCGCCGACGTTCCAGCAATCGATCCGCCGCGGTTGACCGGCAACGCCGCGCTGGCGCGCCGCGCTGCCGGACCGGGCTGAGCGGCATCGGTGCGATGACCTCACTCCGGTTTGTCGAGAAACTGCGCGACCTCGTAGGCGCCGTGGACGTCGTCCTCAGCGACATCTGGGGCGTGGTTCACAACGGCCTCGTTGCCTTTCCCGAGGCCTGCGAGGCGCTTCACAGCTTCCGCGGCCAGGGCGGCACCGTGATCCTGATTACCAACGCCCCGCGGCCGGCGGACTCGGTGCAGCGGCAATTGCGCAAGCTCGGCGTCGCCGACGAGACCTATGACGCCATCGTCAGTTCAGGCGATCTGACCCGGCATTTCGTCGCCGAGCATCTCGGCCAGAAGGTGTTCTGGCTCGGCCCGGAACGCGACAATTCGATCTACCGCGGGCTCGACCCGGTGCTGGCGCCGCTGGAGCAGGCCGACTACATCGTCTGCACCGGCCTGTTCGACGATGAAACCGAATCCGCCGAAGACTATCGCGGCATGATGCTGCAGGCGCGCGAACGCCGGCTCACGATGGTCTGCGCCAATCCCGATATCGTGGTCGAACGCGGCGACCGCCTGATCTATTGCGCCGGCGCCGTCGCCGAACTCTATCGCGAACTCGGCGGCGAGGTGATCTTCTACGGCAAGCCGCACCGGCCGATTTATCAACGCGCCATGGCCCTGGCCGCCGCGCGCCACGGCCATGCCATCCCGCTCAACCGCGTTCTTGCGATCGGAGATTCGGTGCGGACGGACCTGACCGGCGCCCACGGCTTCGGTATCGATTGCCTGTTCGTGACCCGCGGCATCCACGCCGAGGACTTCGAAGGCATCGACCAGCTCGACCCTGCCTCGGTGAAGGAGTTGTTCGGCCATCCGCCGCGGGCGTTGACGCGGGAATTGCGCTGGTAGGGCGGCGTTCCCCGGACGCTGCGCAGGCGACCCGTTGGCATCGCCGGGAGAGCGCCGCACCGCGTCCGGGACGCGGGAATTTACGCGTTCGCCATGTCCGGGAACACCGCTTCGATCTTGGTCTTCAGCGTCGCGGCATTGAAAGGCTTGACGATATAATTGTTCACGCCGGCCTTCTTGGCGGCAATCACGTTTTCGGTCTTGGATTCCGCCGTGATCATGATGAACGGCGTGGTGGCGAGGTTGGGGTCGGCCCGGACTTCCCGGAGCAGGTCGTAGCCGGTCATCGGCTCCATGTTCCAGTCGGAGATCACCAGTCCGTATTTCTTGACGCGCATCTTGTTGAGCGCCGCCGATCCGTCGCTGGCGTCATCGATATTCTCGAAGCCAAGCTGCTTCAGAAGATTTCGGATGATGCGGATCATGGTGTTGTAGTCATCCACCACCAGAACCGACATCGACAGATCTACCGCCATCTTCGCTCCCCCTACGACACTCAAGGCCGCAACCAAACAACACGCCTGCATTGGGCCGAAATGCCCGCAATGCACCCCCAAGCACTAGCATCAGCCGTTAAACAGCTCGTTAACCGGCGGCGGCGGCCCGGCGCCCGGTGCCGGCCGGGCGGGTCCGGCTTGACTTCGCCGGGGCCGCCAAGTCACGGTCGGCCTCATCCAACCTCAGTCGAAGATCACCTCAAATGACGCCTGGCTTTATAGTTGTTCGCGACACCACGCCCGCAGCCATGATCCCCAGGGGGACGGTGGTGGCCATGGGTAATTTCGACGGCGTCCATCTCGGCCACCGCGCCGTCATCGCCGCGGCGCTTGCGATGGGGCGGTCGCACGGCAAGCCGGCGCTGGCGGTGACGTTCGAGCCGCATCCGCGCAGTTTCTTCAGCCCGAGTTCTCCGCAGTTCCGGCTCACCGACGAGGCCGGCAAGCTGCGGCTGCTCGCCGCCACCGGGCTCGCCGGCGCGGTCGTGATGACCTTCGACAAGGCCCGCGCCGGGACCACGGCGCAAGATTTCATTCACCATGATCTGATCGAGCGGCTCGGAATCAGCGGCATCGCGGTCGGCTATGACTTTCACTTCGGCAAGGGCCGGGTCGGCTCGCCGAGCCTTTTGGTCGGCGAGGCCCCCCGGCTCGGCATCGAGGTCGACGTGCAGCCGCATGTCGACATCGCCGAGCGGCCGGTCTCCTCCAGCGCGATCCGCATGGCGCTGGCCGAGGGCCAGATCGCGGATGCCACGTTGATGCTCGGCGGCCCGTGGTTCGTCAGCGGCGAGGTGATCCACGGCGAGAAGCGCGGCCGCGATCTCGGCTATCCGACCGCCAATATCCGCCTCGACAAGAACTGCGGGCTCAAGCACGGCATCTACGCGGTGCGGGCCGGCCGCGGCTCCGAGCGCCTCGATGGCGTCGCCAGCTTCGGCCGGCGGCCGACCTTCGACAATGGCGCGCCGCTGCTGGAGATCTTCCTGTTCGATTTCGCGGCCGATCTCTACGGAACGGTGCTCGATGTCGCCTTCATCGCCCGTATCCGCGACGAATTGAAGTTTGACAGCGTGCCGGCCCTGGTGCGCCAGATGGACGACGACAGTGCCCGCGCCCGGGCGGAGCTGGCGGCCGCTCCCGATGCCTTTCCGAAGCTCGGGGCCATCGGCCCGGCCTAGCTTTCACCGCCTGCGGCGGCCCTGCGGGATGCCGGGAGGCCGCGCGGCGGGCTTTGCGCTTCCGGCGGCCGGCTGCTATGGAAAGCCGCACGTTTGCGCGGCGCACCATCAGCATTAGCGGCCCGGCTTCCGCCTGAGTTTCGGCTCGGCGCAAGACCGGGGTCCTCCTGTTCATCCGCGAATCGCGTTTCAGCGCCCTTGAGCCAAACCAGAGCCTTCATGTCCGAAAAGCCGCAAAACTCCGACGTACCCGATTATTCCAAGACCCTGTTCCTGCCGCAGACGGAATTCCCGATGCGCGCCGGGCTGCCGCAGCGCGAGCCGGAAATCCTCAAGCGCTGGAACGAGATCGGCCTCTACGCCAGGCTGCGCCAGGCGGCCGCCGGCCGGCCGAAATTCGTGCTGCATGACGGCCCGCCTTACGCCAATGGCAACATCCATATCGGCCATGCGCTGAACAAGATCCTCAAGGACGTGGTGACCAAGAGCCAGCAGATGCTGGGCTTCGATTCCAACTACGTGCCGGGCTGGGACTGCCACGGCCTGCCGATCGAATGGAAGATCGAGGAGGAGAACTACCGCTCCAGGGGCAAGCCGAAGCCGGACTTCAAGGACTCCACCGCGATGGTGGCGTTCCGGAAGGAGTGCCGCGCCTATGCCGGGCACTGGCTCGACGTGCAGCGCGAGGAATTCAAGCGGCTCGGCATCGTCGGCGACTGGGATCACCCCTACGCCACCATGGATTATTTCGCCGAGGCGCAGATCGCCCGCGAGCTGATGAAATTCGCCGCAAACGGCACGCTGTACCGCGGCTCCAAGCCGGTGATGTGGAGCGTGGTGGAAAAGACCGCGCTGGCGGAAGCCGAGGTCGAATACGAGGATTACACCTCGGATACCGTGTGGGTGAAGTTTCCGGTCGCGACGTATTCCGGCGCGGCGCCGCCCCCCGGCATCGTCGGTGCCTCCGTGGTGATCTGGACCACGACGCCGTGGACGCTGCCGGGCAACCGGGCCATCAGCTATTCACCCAGGATCGTCTACGGTCTCTACGAGGTTACCGAAGCGCCGGATCAGAATTGGGCGCGCAAGGGTGACAGGCTCGTGCTTGCCGACAAGCTCGCCGCTGACGTGATGAAATCGGCAAAGGTCGATGCCTTCGTCAGAACGCAGGATGTCGATCCCTCCCGGATCGGCCATTCTTCGCATCCGTTGACGGGCAAGGGATACGATTTCCAGGTGCCGCTGCTGCCCGGCGATCACGTTACCGACGACACCGGCACCGGCTTCGTCCATACCGCGCCCGGCCACGGTCGCGAGGATTTCGAGGTCTGGATGGAGAATGCCCGGGCGCTGGAAGCGCGCGGCATCAACACCGTCATCCCCTACACCGTCGACGAGAACGGCGCGCTGACCGACCAGGCGCCGGGCTTTGCCGGCCGGCGCGTCATCAACGACAAGGGCGAAAAGGGCGACGCCAACGAGGCGGTGATCAAGGCCCTGATCGAGGCCGGCATGCTGCTGGCGCGGGGCCGGCTCAAACATCAATATCCGCATTCCTGGCGCTCCAAGAAGCCGGTGATCTTCCGCAACACGCCGCAATGGTTCATTGCGATGGACAAACCAATCGCCGACACCTCCCCTCCCCCTCGCGGGGAGGGGGCAAACACGCATCCGGGCGACACCCTGCGCGCCCGCGCGCTGCACGCCATCTCGGTCACCCAATGGGTGCCGCCGTCGGGCCAGAACCGCATCAACGGCATGATCGACTCCAAGCCGGACTGGGTGATCTCGCGCCAGCGCGCCTGGGGCGTGCCGATCGCGGTGTTCGTGCGCGAAAAGGGCGACGGCTCGGCCGAAATCCTGCAGGATGAGGCCGTCAACCGCCGCATCGCCGACGCCTTCGAGCAGGAGGGCGCCGACGCCTGGTACATGGACGGCGCCCGGGAACGGTTTCTCGGGCCGCACGCCAACGAGGAATGGAAGAAAGTCGACGACATCTGCGACGTCTGGTTCGATTCCGGCTCGACCCACGCTTTCGTGCTGGAGGATCCGGTGCATTTTCCGGGACTGGCCGGCATCAGGCGCAAGGTCGACGGCGGCGACGATACCGTGATGTATCTGGAGGGCTCGGACCAGCACCGCGGCTGGTTCCAGTCCTCGCTGCTGGAAAGCTGCGGCACCCGCGGCCGCGCGCCGTTCGACATCGTGCTGACGCACGGTTTCACGCTCGACGAGAACGGCCGCAAGATGTCGAAATCGATCGGCAATACGGTCGAGCCGCAGAAGGTGATCGCCCAGTCCGGCGCCGATATCCTGCGGCTCTGGGTCTGCGCGTCGGACTATGCCGACGACCAGCGCATCGGCCCGGAAATCCTCAAAAACACCATCGAGACCTACCGCAAGCTGCGCAACTCGGTCCGCTGGATGCTGGGCACGCTGCACCATTTCAAGCCGGGTGACGCCGTCGCGTTCGCCGCGATGCCCGAACTGGAACGGCTGATGCTGCATGAGCTCGCCGGACAGGCCAGCGTCGTGCGCCAGGCCTATGCCGAATTCGACTACAAGACCGTGGTCGCCAGCCTGTCGGCGTTCATGAATACCGAATTGTCGGCGTTCTATTTCGATGTCCGCAAAGACACGCTGTATTGCGATCCGCCGTCCTCGCCGGCGCGCAAGGCCGCGCTGACCGCCATCGACATTCTGTGCGACGCGATCCTGAAATGGCTGGCGCCGGTGCTGAGCTTCACCTGCGAGGAGGCCTGGCGGCTGTACCGGCCGGCCGCCGAGCCGTCGGTGCACCTGGCGCTGTTTCCGGAAAGCTTCGATGATTTCCGCGACGAGAAGCTGGCGGCCAAGTGGGAGGCGATCCGCAATGTCCGCCGCGTCGTCACCGGCGCACTGGAAGTCGAGCGCGCTGCCAAGCGGATCGGCTCGTCGCTGGAGGCCTCGCCGCTGGTCTACGTCTCCGACAGCGGCATTTTCGAGACGCTGTTCGACGTCGACCTGGCCGAGGTGTGCATCACCTCCAACGCGATGGTGACCAATGCGGAGGCGCCGTCCGAGGCGTTCCGGCTGAATGAGGTGCCCGGCGTCGCCGTCGTGGTGGAGCGGGCGGTCGGCACCAAATGCGCCCGCTCGTGGAAAATCCTCCCCACGGTCGGCGAAGACCCCGAATACCCCGACGTTTCGCCGCGCGACGCCCAGGCGCTGCGCGAATGGAAGACGCTTGGAGCGGCGGTTTGACCCCTCGCCTGCGCCCCGGCATCATCGCCGCCGTCGCCGTGCTCGCGCTCGATCAGGCGTCGAAGCTCTGGCTGCTGTTCGTGTTCGACATCGGCCATCGCGGCGCGGTGAGGCTCACGCCGTTTTTCGACCTGGTGCTGGCCTGGAATCCGGGGATCAGCTTCGGCTGGTTTCAGAACGACGGCGCGGCCGCCCAGATCGGCATGATGGTGGTCAAGGCCGTCGCGGTGGTGGTTCTGGCGATCTGGATGGCGCGGTCGCGCACGCTCATTGCCACGGTCGCGCTCGGCCTGATCATCGGCGGCGCCGTCGGCAATGCCATCGACCGCTTCGCCTATGGGGCGGTGGTCGATTTCGCCCTGTTCCACCTCCGGATCGGGGGAAATAACCTCAATTGGTACGTGTTTAACCTTGCCGACGTGGCGATTGTTGCCGGGGTAGCGGCCCTGTTGTATGATTCCTTTCTGGGAGTACCCGCCGCAAAAGCGCCCTGATCCCGGCTGATACGGGCTTCCTGAGCCGGAAGTTGCTGACAGGAGCGGACTGCGCCCCACCGGGGATCTGCAGGACCCCTGAACAGGAAGAGCGCGATGCGCGAGACCAAAGCCAATCGCTGGATGGTACCGAATTGGTCGGGAGTGCCGGGGCATGCGCTGCGGCTTGCCGCCGTCGGGCTCGGCATTGGCCTGGTGATGACGGTCAGCGTCGCCCGCGCCCAGGACGCCGACGATGACGATGACAAGACCTTCGAGGAAAAGATCATCGGAGGCATCATGAGCAGCATCGGCGGCACCAACATGGACAGCAAGGGGATCGACTACCGCGAGCGGTCTCCGCTGGTGGTGCCGCCCAGGATCGATCTGCCGCCGCCGGTGACGGCGTCGCGTGAGGTCAAGATTTCGAACTGGCCGAAGGATCCGGATGAAGCTCGCCGCAAGGCGGCCATCGAGGCCAGGAAGAAGAGCAAGCCCGCCACCCCCACCGAAGCCGCCAGAGCGCTGACGCCGAGCGAACTCAACGCAGGCCGGATCGCCGCTCCCAGCGGTCCTTCCAGCAGCGATTCCCTGACGCCGGGCGTGACGGCGGGCAATCCGATGCTGAGCCCGTCGCAGCTCGGTTATACCGGCGGCCTGTTCAAGATTTTCCACGGCAACACGGCGGAAGCCGCGCCGTTCAGCGGCGAGCCGACGCGGGAATCGCTGACCCAGCCTCCGAGCGGCTACCAGACGCCGTCGCCGAATTTCCCCTACGGCACCGGCCCGATGGAATCCCTCAACAAGCCGACCGGCCCCGCCGCTGCCGCGGCCGGCAAAACCGAATAGTTGCGTCCGTCGCCCGGCATCGTGACGTTCCACCGCAGCCGCGCGGGCCAGATGCGGCGGCCTCGTCCCGAACGCTTCGGTTCGGATCGATCCATCGCAGATTTTGCGCTCATTCCTTCGCAACCGCGGCGCCCCGTTTGCGAGAGCCGCCAGACAGGTGACGATGTCCCCATTCGGTTTTAATGTCCGCTTTTGCGCCGTGCTGCTCGCCGCATTGGCCCTCTCCGCAGGCGACGCCATCGCCCAGACCACCGTGACCTCCGAGCCTCCGGCCGTGTTCAGCCTCGCCAATGGCCTGAAGGTCGTGGTGATCCCGGATCACCGCACCCCGGTGGTCACGCAGATGATCTGGTACAAGGTCGGCTCCGCCGACGAGACGCCCGGCAAATCCGGACTCGCGCATTTTCTCGAACATCTGATGTTCAAAGGCACCGCCAAGCATCCCGCCGGCGAGTTTTCCCAGACCGTGCTTCGCATCGGCGGCAACGAGAACGCCTTCACCTCGACCGACTATACCGGCTATTTCCAGCGCGTGCCGCGCGACCAGCTGGCCACCATGATGGAGTTCGAGTCCGATCGCATGACCGGCCTGATCCTGAAGGATGAGAATGTGCTTCCGGAGCGCGACGTCGTGCTCGAAGAGTACAACATGCGGGTCGCCAACAACCCGGAGGCGCGGCTGACCGAGCAGATCATGGCGGCGCTGTATCTCAATCATCCCTATGGCCGCCCGGTGATCGGCTGGCACCAGGAAATCGAAAAGCTGGACCGCGAGGATGCGCTGGCGTTCTACCGGCGCTTCTATGCGCCGAACAACGCCACGCTGGTGATCGCCGGCGACGTCGACGCCGCGGAGGTCCGCCCGATGGCGGAGCGGACCTTCGGTGCGGTGGCGCCGCAGCCCGCGATTGCCGCGCACCGGCTTCGTCCGCAGGAGCCGACGCCGATCGCGCCGCGCACCGTGACGCTGTCCGATCCCCGCGTCGAGCAACCCGATATGCGCCGCTATTATCTGGTTCCGTCCGCCACCACGGCGGCCGCCGGCGAAAGTGCGGCGCTCGACGTGCTTGCGCAGTTGATGGGCAGCGGCAGCAATTCCTATCTCTACCGCGCGCTGGTGGTCGACAGGCCGCTCGCGGTCAGCGCCAGTGCCGGCTACCAGGGCACTTCGCTCGACGCGACCCAGTTCATGATCGCGGTGTCGCCGAAGCCGGGCGTCGAGTTCGCGCAAGTCGAGCAGGTGGTCGACGGCGTGATTGCCGATGTCGGCCAGAACGCGGTCCGTGCCGAGGATCTCGAGCGCGTCAAGACCCAGCTCATCGCCGAGGCGATCTACGCCCAGGACAACCAGGCGACGCTGGCGCGCTGGTATGGCGCCGCGCTCACCACCGGGCTGAGTATCGACGACATCAGAAGCTGGCCGGACCGGATTCGCGCCGTCACGGCCGAGCAGGTCCGCGCCGCCGCGCAAAAATGGCTCGACAAGAAGCGTTCGGTGACCGGCTATCTGATCAAGGATGCCGCGCCGAAACGCGAGGAGAAGCGCTCGTGACCGATCCCACCTCTTCTCTTCTGAAGTCTTCTCTCTTCAGGATGTTTCCCCTCGACGCTTCCGCCCTCAAGCCTTCTGCCAGGACCCGGACGCGGCGCATCGCGTGGCTGGTGGCCGCCTGCCTGGCGCTGGCGCCGGTTGCGTCCACGCCGTCGCATGCCGCGGCGAGGATCCAGCATCTGATCTCGCCGGGAGGCATCGAGGCGTGGTTCGTGCAGGACGCCACGGTGCCGCTGATCGCGATGGAATATGCCTTCGGCGGCGGCGCGACGCAGGATCCGCCCGACAAGCCCGGCGTCGGCAATCTGGTCGCCGATTTGCTCGACGAAGGCTCGGGTGATCTGGATTCCGAGACCTTCCACGAGCGGCTCGACCGCCGGGCCATCGAATTGAGCTTCAGTTCGACCCGGGATCATTTCCGCGGCTCGCTGCGGATGCTCAAGGACACCCGCGACGAGGCATTTGACCTGCTGCGGATGTCGCTGACATCGCCGCATTTCGACAGCGTCGACGTCGAGCGTATCCGCTCCCAGGTAATTTCGGGGCTGCGCAGCGACACCTCCAACCCGTCGGCGCTCGCCAGCCGCAAGTTCCTGGAAATCGCCTTTGGCGATCACCCCTATGGACGGCAGGTCGACGGCACCCTGGAGAGCGTGCCGAAAATCGAGATCGCCGACCTCAAGGACTATGTCCGCCGCGTGCTCGCCAAGGACACGCTCAAGATCGCCGTGGTCGGCGACGTCGACGCCGACACGCTGGGCAAGCTGCTCGATCGCACCTTCGGCGGACTGCCGGCCAAGTCGAACCTTGCCCCGGTCGCCGACATCGAAGCCGCCAGGCCGCCGCAGCGCGCCTTCATTCCGCTCGACGTGCCGCAGACCGTGGTGACGTTCGGCGGCCCCGGCTTCATGCGCAACGATCCGAATTTCATGGCCGGCTATGTCGTCAACCACATTCTCGGCGGCGGAACGCTGTCGTCGCGGCTCTACCACGAGGTCCGCGAGAAGCGCGGGCTGGCCTATTCGGTCTATGAATCGCTGCTGTGGATGGATCATTCCGCCTTGTTCGTGGGCAATACCGCAACCCGCGCCGACCGCGCCGGCGAGACCGTCGAGGCCATCAACAAGGAGGTCCGCCGCATGGCGGAGGATGGCCCGACCCAGACCGAGCTGGACGAGGCCAAGTCCTATCTCAAGGGCTCGCAGATGCTGGCGCTGGACACCTCGTCGAAGCTCGCCTCGGCGCTGCTGCAATACCAGCTCGACAAGCTCCCGATCGACTATATCGAGAAGCGCAACGCCATCGTCGACGCGGTGACCCTGGATGACGCCAAGCGGGCGGCCAGGCGGCTGTGGGGACAGGGGCTGATCACGGTGATCGTCGGCCGCGCGCCGCAGGCCGCCGCCCAGCCGGCGGCAGCGACCCCGCCCGCGGCCAACTGAAGCTTTCCGGCTCGCGCATCCCCTCGCCGGTGCGATGCCGGCGACAGAACAAAACCCTCGCAAAACCGCCATCTTGCGGCTAACCGATACCGGCCGGAAATCGTCCGTTTCATCATCCCGGTTCGGTGACGCCATGCTGCGGATCTCCCGCGACCTTTCGATCGACGAGAACGACATCGAGATCAGCTTCGTTCGCGCCTCCGGTCCGGGCGGCCAGAACGTCAACAAGCTCTCGACCGCCGCCCAATTGCGTTTCGATACAAGACGGGTGGCGCTGGCGGCGGACGTCGCAGCACGGCTCGGCCGGCTCGCCGGCCAGCGCATGACCAAGGACGGCGTGATCGTGATTCATGCCCAGCGTTTCCGTACCCAGGAGCGCAACCGCGCCGATGCCATCGACCGGCTGCTGCAGCTGCTGCGCGAGGCCGCGGTGCGTCCGACGCCGCGCCGCGCCACCCGGCCGACGCTGGGTTCGAAACAACGCCGGCTGGAAGGCAAAAAGCGCCGCGGCGACGTCAAGGCGAAACGCGGCTCGGGCGGCTTCGACGACTGAGGTGGTCCTGGCGGGCCGTCTCGACGCGCGCTGCAGAGCCGGCGTCCGCCTCCAATCGAGGGCGGATGGCCCGGGCGGCCACGCTTCGCGCCACGTCGGCGCCATCGGCGTCGCTCTGCAGGCAAACAGCGGGGGAGAGACCACGGGCGGGCAACTGATCCCCTCCCGCCGGCCGGCAAAAGCCCCTAAATTGCGGGCCCGTTCCACGAGTCGCCGTCATGCCCGTCCGCCAGCTCCCCGAACAGCTCGTCAACCGCATCGCCGCCGGCGAAGTGGTCGAGCGGCCGGCCAGCGTGGTCAAGGAACTGGTTGAAAACGCCATCGACGCCGGCGCCAGCCGGATCGACATTTTCAGCGACGGCGGCGGCCGGCGGCGGATCGGCGTCACCGACGACGGCAGCGGCATGACCTATCGCGATCTCGGGCTCGCGGTGGATCGCCATGCCACCTCCAAGCTCGACGACGAGGACCTGCTGCGCATCCGCACGCTGGGGTTTCGCGGCGAGGCGCTGCCATCGATCGGCGCGGTCGCCAGACTCGGCATCACCACGCGCCACGCCGGCGAGCCGCATGCCTGGTCGCTCAATGTCGACGGCGGCGAGAAATCGGCGATCATGCCGGCGGCACTTTCCCAGGGCACCCGGGTCGAGGTCAGCGACCTGTTTTATGCCACGCCGGCACGGCTGAAGTTTCTCAAGACCGACCGCACCGAGGCCGAGGCGATCCGCGAGGTGGTGCGCCGGCTGGCGATGGCGCGGCCCGACATCGCCTTCACGCTGGCCGGCGAGGAGCGCGCGCCGGTGACCTGGGCGGCCGCCCTGCCCGGCGCCAGCGGCCGGCTGACCCGGCTCGGCGACATCCTGGGGGCGGATTTCCGCGGCAGCGCCATCGAGGTGCGTTCGGAACGCGAGGGCGTCTTGGTCGAAGGGTTTGCCGCGGCACCCTCGCTGACCCGCGCCAACGCGCTCGGGCAATATCTGTTCGTCAATGGCCGCCCGGTGCGTGACAAGCTGATCATCGGCGCGGTCCGCGCGGCCTATTCCGACTATCTGCCGCGCGACCGCCACCCGGTGGTGGCGCTGTTCGTGACGGCGGATCCGCAGGAGGTCGACGCCAACGTGCATCCCGCCAAGACCGAGGTCCGGTTCCGCAATGCCGGCCTGGTTCGGGCGCTGATCGTGCACGCGCTGAAGGAGGGGCTTGCCCGCGAAGGCAGGCGCACCGCCGCCAGCGGCGACGCCGAGGCGCTGGCCTCGTTCCGTCCGGCCTTTGCGCCGCGCGCCAACTGGGACTGGCGGCGCTCGCCGGCCTATCCGGTCGGCCCGCAGCCGGGCTTCGACGGTTCGGCGGCAGCGGCCTTTGCCGAACCGGGCCAGGCCGCCTTCGAGGTCGGCGCGCCCAGCGCCGATGTGCGTTTCCAGGAAGCGCCGGCGGCCGATCTGCTCGACCGTCCGCTCGGCGCGGCGCGGACCCAGATCCACGAGACCTATATCGTGTCGCAGACCCGCGACGGCCTTGTCGTGGTCGACCAGCACGCCGCGCATGAGCGCATCGTCTATGAAAAGCTGAAGGCCTCGCTGGCGCGCAACGGCGTGCAGCGGCAGATCCTGCTGATCCCGGAGATCGTCGAACTGGACGAGGCGATTGTGGAGAAGCTGTTCGACCGCGCCGAGGAGCTGGCCTCCTTCGGCCTCGCGATCGAACTCCTTCGGCCCCGGCGCGATCGCGGTACGCGAGACGCCTGCATTGCTCGGCAAGACCGATGCCGCCTCCCTGCTGCGCGATCTCGCCGAGCACATGGCCGAATGGGACGAGGCGCTGCCGCTGGAACGCCGCCTGATGCATGTCGCGGCCACCATGGCCTGCCACGGCTCGGTGCGCGCCGGCCGCCGGCTCAAGCCGGAGGAAATGAACGCGCTGCTGCGCGAGATGGAAGACACGCCGAATTCCGGCCAATGCAACCATGGCCGTCCGACCTATGTGGAATTGAAGCTTGGCGATATCGAAAAACTGTTCGGACGAAGGTGAGCGGGGCTGGCGGCGCGGCCAACGCCGGCGCGACCTTCACGGCCGGGCGACCGCGCGCAGAAACGTGAACTCGGTGTCGTCGTAGGCCCGCCGCTCCAGTTCCACAAAGCCTTCCGGCGCGGCAAATTCGGCCGCCCTGGCCTCCTCGACCACCAACAGCGCCTCCGGCGTCAGCCAGCCGCCGTCGCGCAGCGAGGCCAGCGCCTTCTCGGCCAGCCTGTTGGCGTAGGGCGGGTCGAGAAACACCAGCGAGAACGGTTCGACCGGGTGGGCCGGGCCGAGCCTGCCGGCATCGCGGCGGAACACTTTCGTCACTCCGCCGAGGCCCAGCGCCTCGACGTTGTTGCGCAACAGCGCCCTCGCCTCCGCGCCATTGTCGACGAACAGCGCGAAGGCGGCGCCGCGCGAAACGGCTTCGATGCCGAGCGCGCCGGTGCCGGCAAACAGGTCCAGCACGCGCGCATCCGCAATCGGATCGTCATAGGCGTGGACCAGGATATTGAACACCGATTCGCGCAGCCGGTCCGCGGTGGGGCGGATGTCGCGCGACGACGGCGACGCCAGGTTGCGGCCCTTCAGCCGTCCGCCGACGACGCGCATCAGAATGCGATCCGCCGGAAGGCTTCAGCGGCGACGAACCCTAACCTCCCCTGCAGGGCAGCGCTATCGCATATGGAACGAGCGGTTACCGCATCCTCGCTCGTGACTGCGCCCTCTCCCCTCGCGGGAGAGGGCTTCACAAACGCCAGCAACAAGCTCTGCCCGGTGAGGGGGCGACGCAGAGCACTACCCCTCACCCGGCGCTGCGCGCCACCCTCTCCCGCAAGGGGAGAGGGAAAGAAGAGGTGCAGCGACGGCTCTGTTCCACATGCGATAGCCCTGCTCCGAAAGGCAGCAGGAAGAGCGATCCTTCGCCCGCGCGATCTCATCGGCTAACGCCTCTACTCGTCGCGCGGCTTGAGGTCGCGCTTGCCGTGATAGCCGCGCTGCGGGCGCCGCGGCGGGCCGAAGCCGCTGGCTTCGGCTTCGTTGCGCGCGCGGGCCTCGTCGCTGCCGGTGCGCTGCACCAGCACGCGGCGGCCCTTGCGGTCGGCGATCAGGCCGCTCTTGCCGGCCGGCTTGAACGGCTTCTTGCCGCGCGCGGCATCGGCCGCCTCGTCCGCCGGCTGGGCCTCGCCCTGCACCGGGCGGGCGAAATCCGCCCCAGCCAGCACCGCGATCTTGTCGCCGAGCTGCTCGCGCAGCACCCGGGTCTTGACCTCCTCGACCTGGCCTTCGGCGAGCTCGCCGAGCTGGAACGGGCCGTAGGAAATCCGGATCAGCCGGTTCACCTCGAGGCCGAGATGCGCCAGCACGTTGCGGACTTCGCGGTTCTTGCCTTCGCGGATCGCGAACACCAGCCAGACATTGGCGCCCTGGTCGCGCTCCAGCGTGGCATCGATCGGGCCATATTTGACGCCCTCGACCTCGACGCCCTTCTTGAGTTCGTCGAGCTGGCCCTGCGTCACCTCGCCATGGGCGCGGACGCGATAGCGCCGCAGCCAGCCGGTGTCGGGCAGTTCGAGCACCCGCGCCAGCCCGCCATCATTGGTCAGCAGCAAGAGGCCCTCGGTATTGAAATCGAGCCGGCCGATCGAGATCAGCCGCGGCAGGCCCTCCGGCAGGTTGTCGAACACCGTCGGGCGTCCTTCCGGATCGGCATGGGTGGTCATCAGGCCGCGCGGCTTGTGAAACATGAACAGCCGGGTGCGCTCGCGCGGCGGCAGCGGCTTGCCGTCGACGGTGATGACGTCGTTGGCGGTGACATCGAGCGCCGGCGAATTGATCACGCGGCCGTTGACCGTGACGCGGCCCTGCACGATCCATTCCTCGGCGTCGCGACGCGAGGCGAGGCCGGCCCGCGACACCACCTTGGCGATGCGCTCGCCGGATTTCTTTTCGCGCGGCGGCCGCGGCGGCCGCCGCTCGTCGGGCTTGCGTTCGCGATACGCGCCGCGGCCGCCAAAGGCCGGGCGCTTGGCGAAGATCCTGGCGTCGTCCTCGCTTTCGCGGCGCGGCCGCTCGGCGCTGCCGTCAAAGGATGGCGCGTCGCTGCGCGGGTGTTCCTGCCAGGAACTGCCGCCCTCGCGCGGGCGCTCGAATTTCGGCCGGTCCTCGCGCGGACGGTCGAAACGGGGCCGGTCGCCCGAGGGGCGGTCCCGCGACGGGCGGTCACCGGCGGGCCGATCCTCGCGCGGTCGCGAAAAGCGCGGACGCTCGTCGCCGCCCCGATCCTCGCGCGGCTTGTCGAAGCGCGGCTTGTCGAAATTTCTGGCGCCGTCGCGCGACGGGCGCGAATTGCGGCCGACATGCCCGGGCGAGCCGGCATCGCGCTTCTGCCACGGCTTGGAATCGCCGCGGTCCGGACGATCGCCATAATCCTTGCGCGGACCGCGATCGCCGCGGTTACCACCGCGTTCCCCGCGGTCACCACCGCGATCCCCGCGGTTACCACCGCCACCGCGGTCCGGCGCGCCGCGCGAGAATTTCTTGTCGCCGCCGAACTTTCGCTCGGGCCGGTCGCCACGCGGCCGGTCGCCGTCCTTTCGAAAACCTTCGCCGCGCGGCGTGGTGGGCCGCTTGTCGCCGCCGCCGTCCCGCGGCGCATAGGGCTTCTTGTCGCTGAATTTGCGCTCGGAAAACCGTGCCGCCGGCCGGGCATCGCCGCGCGGCGTGGTGGGGCGCTTGTCGCCGCCGCGATCCTCGCGGTCGAAACGCCGCGGACGCGGCGCATCGCCGTCGCGGCGCGGCGGAGGCCCTTCACGCTTGCCGGCATAGGGTTTGCCCGGGCCCGCATAGGGCTTCTTGCCATAGGATTTGGCGCCAAAGGATTTGGCTCCGAACGATTTGGCGCCGTCGGGCTTGCCGGCATAGGAACGCTTCTCGCCGTCGCCTTTCCCGGCAAAATCGCGCTTGGCGAATTTCTTGTCGGGGCCGCGGGCGGCGCCGGAGCGGCCCTTGCCGCCGGAAGGCCGATCACGCCGGCCGCGGGAATCATTGTTTTTGTCGTTGTCGCGGGGCATGAATGGTCTCACTTCGAATGCGGATGAATTGGCAATCAGGCTGACGCGGACAGGGGCATGACGATGACGCGCGCGCTCTTCGCCCGAGGCGCATTCTCACGCAAAACCGGTATCCACTTTTGCTGAAGCCCCATTCCCTAGCAGAGTTTTACGGATGATACGAGGCATGACCGCACCATCTTTCATGGATTTGGCGCTGAAAGCGGCCGAAAACGCCGGAAAATCCGGGGAAGTGCCGATCGGATGCGTCATCGTGCTTAACAACGAGGTCATCGCCGCGGCCGGAAACCGCACTTTGGCCGAGCGCGATCCGACCGCGCATGCCGAAATCCTGGCGATCCGGCTGGCCACCGAGGTGGTCGACAGCGAGCGGCTGGTCGATTGCGACCTCTATGTCACGCTGGAACCGTGCACGATGTGCGCCGGCGCGATCTCGCTGGCGCGGATCCGCCGGCTGTATTTCGGCGCCGCCGATCCCAAGGGCGGCGCCGTGGAGTCCGGCGTGCGGTTCTTCGCTGCCCCGACCTGCCATCACGCGCCGGAAGTCTATTCGGCGGTCGGCGAGAGCGAGGCCTCCGCCCTGCTGCGGGAATTCTTCAGGGCGCGGCGTTAGCGTTGAGAAAAAATCCCTTCAGCGCTTTCGCCGTCGCATCGGGATTTTCCTCGGTCAGGAAGTGACCGGAATCGACCGGCGCGCCCGCGACCTTGGTCGCCCAGTTGTTCCAGGTGTCGAGCGGCGTCGCCGCGGCATGCGCGATGCCGGCATCGCCCCACAGCGCCAGCACCGGAATCGTGATCTTGTTGCCCGCGTCGCGATCGGCCTTGTCGATCTCGAAATCGGCATAGGCGCCGGCGCGGTAGTCCTCGCACATCGCGTGCACCCGGCTCGGATCGCGGAACGCGGCGAGATAGTGCTGCAGCGCGCGCGGATCGATGGCGTCGAGATTCTTCGATTTGGTCTGGCTCGCCATCTTCTGCTTCAGGAAAAAATCCGGGTTGCCGCCGATCAGGGTTTCCGGCAGCGGAAACGGCTGCGCCAGGAAGGTCCAGTGATAGATTTTCAGCGCATAGAGCCGGTCCATGCGCGCCCAGTAGTCATAGGTCGGCAGGATATCCAGCACCGCCAGCTGTGACAGCCGGCCGGGATGATCGAGCGCCAGCCGATAGGCGACGCGACCGCCGCGATCGTGACCGGCAAGCGCAAAATGCACGTGCCCGAGCTGCTGCATCGCCTCCACCATGGTCTGCGCCATCGCCCGCTTGGTATAGGGCGTGTGTCCGGCATCGCTTTCCGGCATGTCCGACCAGCCATAGCCCGGCAAATCGGCGATAATCAGGGTGAAGCTGTCGGCAAGCTGCGGCGCGACGCGGTGCCACATCACATGGGTCTCGGAAAATCCGTGCAGCAGCAACAGCGGCGGTCCGCTGCCGCCGACGCGGGCAAAGATCCGCCCCGAACCGGTGTCGATCCATTCGGAAGCGTAACCGGGAAACAGGTCGGCGAGGTCGGGCATGTCGGGGCGCTCCTTGATGGCGATTTCCAAGTTCGAACCGTTTCGGTGCGTGGCAAGCGATCAACGTCATTCGGGGCGAGGATGACGAGGCGCGCTGCTTTAAACTTTGTTTGCCGTTGCCGCTGGCTCAACCCGGTTATATGCCATCCTGCAAGTCGGGCCATCAAGAACCGCAACGAGGAAACCTGCCATGTCGATCGATTTTGAAGTGCCGGCCGAAGCCAAGGCGATCCGCGAAACGGTCCGCAAATGGGTAAGGGAAGAATGCATCCCCGCCGAGCGGGAACTGGACAGCAAGCCGCTCGACGAGGTGCTGGGCCCGCTGCGCGCCAAGGCGCGCGCGCAGGGCCTGTGGTGCCCGTTCGTGCCCAAGGAATATGGCGGCATGGGCCTCGGCCCGCTCGCCAACGCGCTGGTGCAGATGGAGCTCGGCGAAAGCATCCTCGGCGCGCTGTCGATGAACACGCAAGGCCCCGACGACGCCTCGATGATGACGATCCTGACCCACGGGACGGAGTACCAGAAGGAAAAATTCCTCAAGCCGCTGCTCAACGGCGACAAGCGGATCTGCTTTTCGATGACCGAAAAGGCCGCCGGCGCCGATGCCACCGGCATGCAGACCACCGCCGTCAAGGACGGCAACGAGAATTACATCCTCAACGGCGAGAAGTGGTTTTCCTCCTCCGCCAGCGTCGCCGACATGGCGCTGGTGATGGCCAAGACCGATCCCGACGCGCCGCGCCACAAGCAGTATTCGACCTTCATCGTCGAACTGCCGAACCCCGGCTACCGGATCAAGCGCAACATCAAGAACATGGCGATCGAGGGTCCGCATTACGACCAGCTTTCCGGCGGCCATTCCGAGATCGAGATCCGGGATCTCAAGGTGCCGGCCGACAATCTGCTTGGCGGCGAGGGCAACGGCTTCAACATGGGCCAGCACCGGCTGGCTTACGGCCGGCTGCGCCACGGCATGCACAACATCGCCAAGGCGCAGCGCGCGCTCGACATGGCGGTTGAGCATGTCACCCAACGCTCGACCTTCGGCGTGCTGCTGGCCGACCGCCAGGCGGTGCAGTTCATGCTCGCCGAATGCGCCAGCCAGCTCTATATCGGGCGGCTGATGCTGCTGCACATCGCCTACAAGGCCGAGAAGGGCCTCGACCTGCGGCAGGAAAACTCGATCGCGAAAGTCTATCTGGCGCACATGGTGCACAAGGTGATCGATACCGCGATCCAGCTGCACGGCGCGCTCGGCTACAGCCAGGATACGGTGCTGGCCAAGTGGTACACCCAGGTCCGCTCGCAGCGGCTGGTCGACGGCCCCGACGAGGTGCACAGATGGAAGGTCGGCCGCAACGTCATCAAGGCGTTCCGCGAGCACGGCACCACGGCGTCGGCGGCGGGCGGCGATCTGATCTAGCCGCCGCGTGGTGTGGCAATCCATGCCTGCCAGGGAATGTTCGCAGGGCTGGGCAGAGGCGCCCTTGCGCCGTGCCCCCCGTTGCAGACCACGCCACCGCCCGGCGTGCTTCATTCAACAGGGGGTATGGGTCCGGCTCTGCGGTGCCGCGTGACGAACGCCGCACCGCGTCCGGGACACGCGGATCAGGCGCGTCTTCAATGGATCGATTCACTTGTCAAACAGCTGGGATCGTCATTGCGCTGGTGACGATCACGCCCGTTGAGTACGGGACTTTATGGAACAGATCATGAACGAATTTGCGCCAGAACGCAAGCGAAAACCTGGCCGCCGCTAAAATATCGAAAACAACCCCATGCAAAGTAGCCGAATACCGCCGGATGGCATGCCTTGGCCGATCCCGCGAGGGCGTTTTCGACACCAGCCGGTTGCGGGATGCGCCGCGGGATCTGCCGAGTCCGGCGTGTCGGCGGGCGACGCAGCGTTGGCCCCGAACATTTTCGTCGCTGCGCCCGGCCCGCGGGTCATCGGCGACGGACGAGAAAAAATTATCCATAAAAAATTTGACACGTCGGGCAAATCACCGGCATATCGACAGCATCGCAGTCATCAGGCCCGCGCCGGGAAACCGGCGGCGGGCCTTTTCAATGCGATGGCGCTGGCATCGCGACCCCATGACGGCGAAGCATCAGCCTTGCGGGGTTTGCCGCTCCTGCGCCACGGCCTGCCAGCCGATGTCGCGGCGGCAAAATCCGCCGGGCCAGCGGATGCGGTCGACCGCGGCATAGGCGCGCTGCTGCGCTTCCAACACGGTCTGGCCGGTGGCGCAGACGTTCAGCACCCGTCCGCCATTGGCGAGAATGTCGCCGTCCCTTTCCAACGTTCCGGCGTGAAAGATCTCGACGCCCTCGATCTCGGCGGCCTCGGCGAGCCCCTCGATCCGGGTCCCCCTGGCATAGTCGCCGGGATAGCCGTTGGCCGCCATCACCACGGTCAGCGCCGGCTCGGCAAACCAGCGCAGGTCGAAATTCCTCAACTGGCCGTCGCAGGCGGCGAGCATCGCCGGCACCAGGTCCGACATCATCCGCAGCATCAGCACCTGGCATTCCGGATCGCCGAAGCGGACATTGTATTCGAACAGTTTTGGGCCGTCCGGGGTCAGCATCACCCCGGCATACAGCACGCCGCGGAACGGCGTGCCGCGCGCCTTCATCCCGGCCACGGTGGGAAGGATGATGTTGGCCATGATCTCGGCATGGATGTCCGGCGTCACCAGCGGGGTCGGCGAATAGGCGCCCATGCCGCCGGTGTTCGGCCCCTGGTCGTGATCGAACACCCGCTTGTGGTCCTGGGCGGAAGCGAGCGCGAGCGCGGTGTCGCCATCGCACAGCGCGAAAAAGCTGATCTCGCGGCCGGGCAGGAATTCCTCGATCACGACTTCCGCGCCGGCCGCGCCGAAGGAGCCTTCGAACATCATGGCGATGGCGGCCTCGGCCTCCGCCAAGGTCATCGCGACCACCACGCCCTTGCCGGCGGCCAGCCCGTCGGCCTTGACCACGATCGGTGCGCCCTGCCGGCGGACATAGGCCAGCGCGTGCTCGGCACTGCCGAAGCGGCCATAGGCGCCGGTCGGAATGCCGAATTCGGTGCACAGCGCTTTGGTGAATCCCTTGGATCCCTCCAGCCGGGCCGCCAGCCGGCCCGGCCCGAACGCCTTGATGCCGGCATCGGCGAGATCGTCGACGATGCCGGCGGCCAGCGGCGTTTCCGGGCCGACCACCACCAGGTCCACCGCCTTCGCGCGGCAGAATTCGATCACCGCGGCGTGGTCGGCGATATCCAGCGCCACGCATTCGGCTTCGCGGGCAATGCCGGCATTGCCCGGCGCGCACCAGAGCTTTGTCAAAAGCGGCGAGGCCGCGATCTTCCAGGCCAGAGCGTGTTCACGGCCGCCGGAACCGAGCAGGAGAATGTGCATGGGAAAAACCAGTCAGGGCGTGCGGGAGCCGAAGTCGGTCGCACAAAACTCCCTGCCGCGGCAAGGGAATATCAACAGCCCGTCATTCCGGGGCGTGCGAAGCACGAGCCCGGAATCCATGACCACGATCGGGAGTATGGATTCCGGGCCTGCGCCCCAGGGCCGGCAATTGCCGACCGGTGGCGCATCCCGGAATGACGAAGCAAGAAAACTACGCATTGCCGCCCGAGGCCGCGATGATTTCCTGCAAGGTGGCGACATGGCGGGCAAAGGCGCCGCGGCCTGCGCCCGTGGCGGTCACCGTGGTCTGCGGCTTCCTGCCGACAAAAGCCTTGTCGACCGCGACATAGCCGGCCCTGGCCAGGGTTTCGATATGGGCGCCGAGATTGCCGTCGGTGGCGCCGGTCAGCTTTTTCAGCCGGGAGAATTCGAGGCCCGCGCCGGCCGGCAGCGCATGCAGCGCCGCCATGATCCTCAGCCGCAGCGGCTGGTGGATGATGTCGTCGAGTTCGGCCATCGGTCAGCTCCGGCGCATCCAGAGGCCGCCCAGCACGAGCCCGCCGCCGTTGACGAAGGCCATCCAGAGGTCGAACGCGCCGCCGACATAGAAATAACCGACCAGGGTGAGCGCGGTGATGGAAAGACCGATCGCGACAAAGGCATAGCCGAACCACAGCCCGACGATGCTGTAGACCAGCATGAAGTAGATCGGCCAGAACGTTCCCAACTGGCGCGGCGTCAGATGGTTGAGCACGCCGCTGCAAAAGGCGCCGAACGCGAAGAACAGCACGAAGGCCGCGAGCATCCTGTAATCGAAGGTGCGAACGCCGGTGCGCGCGCGATTGAATGCGCTGAGGGCGACCGACCCGGCAATGCCCGCGACATAAACCGCGAGCCAGCCATAGCCGGCACTGCGCGGCGAAAGATAGCTCGCAAGATAGCCGGCGAAAACCAGCACGCCCCACATGATCATGATCAGGCTGGAGAGATTGTAGATGGTCGACTGCCGGACGCGGCGGACGATGTCCTCGACATCGGACAGCGCCGAAGCCGCTTCCCTGGGATCGATCGAAGTCATGATGCGCTTGCCGCCTGGACCGGGTCGGCCGCGGCCGGGCTGTCGCCGCCGAGCTGCCGGCGCCGACGGCGCGCGACGGCCACGCTGCGCATCACGGCATAGCCGACCAGGAACATCGCGGCCTTGCTGGCGAGGCCCCAGATCGACATCGTCGCCGACCAGGTCACCACGTTGAAATTGAACGCCACGACCAGGTTCAGCGCCGCCGAGAAAAACATCAACCCCGACCACGCATAGCCGAAGATGACGGCGATGTCCTGCACCAGCTCGCGGGCGACAGGCGGCAGATAGCGGTTCATCCATCCCCGCTTCAGCATCACGACACCGGCGACGAGGTAGATCACGCTCGGCTTCATCATCACGAAGCGCAGGTCGTCGGTCATCAGCGTTGCCGTGCCCGCGCCCAGCACCAGGAACAGGCTCATCCACTGCATGGTGTCGATCGGCTTGCCGCGCGCCAACTGCCAGCCGATCTGCGCGGTGCCCAGCGCCATGCCGAGCACCACCGACAGGACGACATTGTGCGTCAGCAGATAAAGCACGAGAAAGAACAGCGTCGCCGCCATGTCGAGCAGCAGCATCTTTCCGGCATCGAACAGGTTCCTCATCGGATTCTCCGCGGGCGAATGAAGGTCACGCGTTCAGGCCTGTCGTGGCGACGTCGTCGGCGATGATGGATACCGCAGCGGGATCGCCGACGATACCCATGTGGTTGACGCCCTCGATGATCCGAACCGTGGCGCGGCCGCCGGCCGCCTCGTCATATCTATCCGACAGCATCAGTTCGTCGGCGGAGCCAGCAAAGATCGCCACCGGCCGGGTCGCCGCCGCCAGATCGGCGCGAAAGTCGGCCGAGGCGGCGAAGTCGCGCATCAGGCGATAGGAGTAGGTCGCGGTCAGCGCGCGGGCCGAATTCGGCGGCACCGCGAACGCCAGCGCCGGCAGCGATTCCGCCCAGGGCATTCCGATCCGGTGCAATACCGCCAGCGCGAGGAAGCGCGGAATGTCCGGACTGGCCCAGCCGCCGGCGTCGGGCCGGCTGCTCGGCGCGTCATAGCCGAGATAGGGGGCCAGCAGCACCGTGCGGGCGAACAGGTTCTGGATCGGGGAGCCGGCGATCCGCAGCGCGAACCCGCCGCCGGAGGAATGCCCGATCAGCGTCAGCGGCGCGGTGGAATCGGATTTGCGGATTTCGGTGACCAGGTCGGCCATGTCGTCGTCGAGCTGGCCCGCATAGGCGATATCGCCCCGGGTTCCCGAATCGCCGTGGCCGCGAATATCCACGGCGAAGGTTTCGACCCCGCGCCGCGCCAGTGCCCGCGACAGCGCATGGATGGCACCCCGGCTGGAGCCGGAGGAGCCGTGCACTACCACCGCGATGCGGCCGGTTGCCGGCGCCTGAGCCGGATAATGCCGGTAGGCCAGTTCGGTGCCGTCGCGGGCCTGGAACCGGGACACCTCGGGCATGGTGGCAAAATCGATCGACTTGCGGGCTTCCGAGATCGAGGCCAGTTCCGGCGGCTGCCGGAGCGGCCAGGCCAGCAGCCCCGCCAGCAGCAGGGCGGCCGAACCGGCAATGGCGAGGCCTCCGACCAGGATCCTGAGGCCGCCTGAAACGATGGTGGCGATCATGACGCAATCCTCCGTGGCTGAACTAAGGAACCAGAGAACTCTGTAATACAGAGTAATCTGACAAGCAAGCGCCGATTTGCGGGTCGGACTGAAATCCCTACCTTGCGCGAAAGTCCGAAAAGCCCGATTCGATTGGCCGACATGACCGCAGCCGAAGCCCTGATCAACGCCCCCGAATTCACGGTGTCCGAACTGTCCTCGGCGCTGAAGCGGACCGTCGAGGACGCCTATGGACATGTCCGGGTGCGCGGCGAAATCACCGGCTTTCGCGGGCCGCATTCATCCGGGCACTGCTATTTCGCGCTCAAGGACGAGGGCGCCAAGATCGAGGCGGTGATCTGGAAGGGCGTCCACGGCAGGATGCGCTTCAAGCCGCAGGAAGGCCTCGAGGTCATCGCCACCGGCAAGCTCACCACCTATCCCGGCTCGTCGAAATACCAGATCGTGATCGAGGCGATCGAGCCGGCCGGGATCGGCGCGCTGATGGCGCTGATGGAGGAGCGCAAGCGCAAGCTTGCCGCCGAAGGGCTGTTCGATCCGGCGCGCAAGCAGCTGTTGCCGTGGCTGCCGGAAGTGATCGGCGTCGTCACCTCGCCGACCGGTGCGGTGATCCGCGACATCCTGCACCGGCTGCAGGACCGCTTTCCGCGCCGGGTGCTGGTGTGGCCGGTGCGGGTGCAGGGCGAAGGCTCGGCCGAACAGGTCGCCGCGGCGATCCGCGGCTTCAACGCGCTGCCGCAAGGAGGCCGCATTCCGCGGCCGGATCTGTTGATCGTGGCGCGCGGCGGCGGCTCGCTGGAGGACCTCTGGTCGTTCAACGAGGAGATCGTGGTCCGCGCCGCCGCCGAAAGCATGATCCCGCTGATCTCGGCGGTCGGCCACGAGACCGATGTCACGCTGATCGATTTCGCCGCCGACAGGCGGGCGCCGACGCCGTCGGCCGCCGCCGAAATGGCGGTGCCGGTGCGCAGCGAATTGATGGCCAGGCTTGCGACCCTGGCGCGGCGCAGCGCGGTGTGCTGGCAGCGCGGCCAGGAAGCGCGCCGCAACGAACTGCGCGCCGCGGCGCGCGCGCTGCCTGCCGCCAGCGAACTGCTGGCGATCCCGCGGCAGCGGCTGGATGGCGCGGCAGGCGCGCTGCCGCGCGCCCTGAAAGCCAACACCCACGCCCATTTCCGGCGTTTTGCCGCGGCCGGCGCCCGGCTGACCGTGCGGGTCCTGCACGCGCAGGTGGGTCACGCCCGGCAGCGCCTGACCGGCTCCGGCGAACGGATGACGCATTCGGCCCGCGCGCTGCTGCGCCACCGCCGGGAGCGCTACGCCGGACTCGAGATCCGGCTGAAAGCCTCGAAACTCTCCAACGCAAAGGCACAGCGCCAGGCCATCGCGCGCGACCGCGAACGGACGCTGCGGCTGGCCGAGCGCGGGCGGCGCGCGCTCGCCACCGCGCTGGCGCGCCAGCAGGCGCGCGTCACCCACAGCGGCCAGTTGCTGGCGGCGCTGTCCTATCGCAGCGTGCTGGCCCGCGGTTTTGCCCTGGTGCGCGATGCGCAGGGCCTCGCCCTGCACGCCGCCGCCGCGGTCGGACCGGGCGCCCGGCTCAATATCGAATTCGCCGACGGTCAGGTCGGCGCCACCGCGGACGCCGACCGGCCGGCGGCAGCCTCCGTCGCCAAGCCGGCTGCCGGCGAGCCGAGAAGTGCGGCGCCCCGGCGCGTCGCCAAGCCGGTCGACCAGGGCAGTCTGTTTTAGCGCATGATGGATTTGAGTTGGCGCTCACATCGTGCCCCGGAGGCAGCGCAGCACGCCATTCCGGCGTGGCGCGCTGCCGAGCCGGGGCCCGTCGTTTATAGCGAAAGTGCGTGATGGGTTGCCGGCTTTGCGGCGCAGCGCGAAGAGCGCTGCACCGCGTCCGGGACACGAACGCTCCGAGCTTGCCCCCGCGGCAGTTATCGATCGAAGCTGGCGCGCGAACGTAAACGCATCAAGCTATAGCCGCGGTCGACGCTGTTTGCGGAGCAGCGCGGTGCGCCGCACCACGCTTCGGGTGCAGCGTGCGCGCGGCTACCGCGCCAGCCACTCGGCGACGCGCTTTTGCGAATCGGCGCGGGCCTCGGTGTCGGTGCCGAGATGGCCGCGCTCCGGCACGGCCGCGTCCGATGTCCCGGCCAGCGCATGCAGCGGCAGGTTGGCGCGGTCGAAATCGTGATAGGCCTCGGGATAGACCACGATCCGCGCCAGCGCGCTGCGCCCGCGGGCGCCGTCGATCATCTGGCGGCAGGCCGGCGCCGAACTGACGTCGTCCTTGGCGCCGATCAGCAGCAGCGTCGGCACCCGCGCGCTCCAGCCGAGGCCCGACGAGACCCGGCAGTTCGGATAAAACGCAATCGCGGAGCGGAAATCCGGATCGACATTGCGCGACGACAGTTGCGGACGTACCGCCCACAGCAGCGCGCTGGCGCCGTTCGCCCATCCCAGCAGGCTGATGCGACCGGCGGCGGCCCAGCGCTGCTGCACCAGCCAGTGCCGGGACGCCAGGATGTCGGCGACCCGCTCGCGGCTGGCGCGCACGCGGCGTTCCTTGACCCGGCATTGCGGGCCGAGTTCGCGCGAACCATAGCTGTCCGGCAGCAGCACCGCATTGCCTTGCTTCAGCAGTTGCTCGGCCCAGTCGCGATAGCGCGGCTGCACCGGCTCGGAATGCCCGCCCAGCCCGCCGCAGCCGTGCAAGGCGATCACGCTCGGAAACGGGCCGTCGCCGTCGGGCTTGTAGAGCTGCGCATGCAGGACGCCTTCGGCCAGCGGAATGTCGACCTGCTGCGGGGCAGGCAACGGCGCCGCGTCCGCGGCAAAAGCCCGCGCCAAAAGCGCCAGTAATACGGTTGCTGACAGAAGGCGCATGAGGATTGGCCGGGTCGATGTGGCGCCGGGAAAACGGCGGACATTGCGTCCGAGGGTATCATGCGCCAGAGCCGAAAATTCATCACAAATCGGTGGGTTTGACGGGCGGACAGCAGGACCTATCTATGTTAGATCGCATCCTTCATCATTCAGCCCCGCGGCCCGGCCGTCCGGGTGTGCTCGGAGAGTTCGAACGTGCTGAACAAATTCGGTCCCTCGGGCCATGGCGAAGCGCAGCTGCAGTATCTGGACGGCGATTTCCGCGTGATCTCGCCGGGAACCTATGTGCGATGCGCGGTGACCGATGCACGGATACCGCTCGACGAGCTGAAATACTGGAGCGTCGATCTGCAGGAGGCCTACGCCATTCCGAGCGCGGTGCTGCAGCGGCATTATCCGGCGGCGCTGAAGCCGGCGAGCTGAGGCGACAGGCCCGCGCCCGCCGCCGCTTGGCCCGGCTGCTAGCGGGAAAACTTCCTCTCCCGCGCCCGGAACAGCCGGTCCGCCACCAGCTTGCGCAATGCGGCGGCATCGTCGAATTCGAGCGTCACCGCGAACGGCACGATGTCGGCCGCCCAGGGAGGAATTTCGCCGCCGCGGCGCAGCCGCGCCAAGTCCTTTTCCGTGGTCACCGCGGTCAATCCATCGCGCCTGGCCTCGGCGAGCAGTGCGGCGATCTCGCCTTGCGAAAAAGCGTGATGATCGGCGAATGGCAGCTGCCGGACGACCTCGATCCCGCTGCCGCGCAGCGTCCTGAAAAACCGCTCGGGGTCGCCGATTCCGGCGAAGGCGAGCACGCGCTTGCCGCCGAGCGAGGCCACCGAGGCCGCGTCGGCTTCGAGATGCGCGGAAAAAACCGCCCTGCCCCGCGCGGCGATCGCCGCCGCGACCGGCGCGGCAGCGGTCCCGGTGCCGATCACGATCAGCGCGTCGGTGCGGGCGAGTTGCGGCGGCAGCGGCGCCCGCAACGGGCCGGCGGGAAACACGCAGCCATTGCCGAGGCCGCGGTGGCCGTCGATCACGATCAGCGAGGCATCCTTGGCGATGGCGGGGTTCTGGAAACCATCGTCCATCAGGATCACGCTGGCGCCCTGCGCCCGCGCCAGGGCAAGCCCGGCGATGCGCTCGCGCGCCACCACCACCGCCACCGTCCGCGCCAGCATCAGCGGCTCGTCGCCGACATCGCCGGCGCCATGCCGCGCCGGATCCACCTTGACCGGCCCCCGCAACCGTCCGCCATAACCGCGGCTGAGCACGACCGGCCTCTCGCCTTGCTCGCGCAGCAGCCCGGTGAGCGCCAGCACCAGCGGAGTCTTGCCGGCGCCGCCGAGATGATAATTGCCGACGCAAAGCACGGGAATGCCGGCGTCAAAACCCTGGCGCCGCAGGCGCTGGCCCGCGATCCAGCCATAGACGGCGCCGAGCGGCATCAGCAATCGCGACTTCCAGGACGGCGGCCGGTACCAGAAGCCCGGCTCACGCATCGGCCGCTCCCATCTCGAGCCGCAACTGCAACAGATACGGCTCGAGCGCGGCCAGCGTGCGATCGAGCGCGCCGCCGAGCCGTTCGACCACGCGCTCGGCGGCCTGCAGCGAGGCCTGGCGCGCCGCCGGATCGGCCAGCCACTGGCCGAGCTGCTTGACCAGCGCTTCCTGGTTGTCGGCGCACCTGGCGCCGCCGGCGTCGTCCAGCGCGGCATAGACATCGCCGAAATTGAAGACGTGGGGGCCATGCACCACCGCCGCGCCGAGCCGGATCGCCTCGATCGGATTCTGCCCGCCATGGGCGACCAGCGAGCCTCCCATGAACACGATCGGCGCCAGCCGATAGAACAATCCCAGTTCGCCCATGGTGTCGGCGACGTAGATGGCGGTCCTGGCGGTCGGCAGTTCCTCGCGCGAGCGCAGCGCCACCTGCAGCCCGGAAGCCGCGACGGTGCGGGCGATGGCTTCGCCGCGATCGGGATGGCGCGGCACGATCACGCTCAGCAGCCCGGGAAATATCGCCGCCAGCGTGCGATGGGTCTCCAGCAGGATTTCCTCCTCGCCGGGATGGGTCGAGGCCGCGACGATGACCGGGCGGCCCCGCGTCGCCAGCATCAAGCGCTCCAGCTTCGCCGGGTCGGCGGGCGGCGGCGGGAGGTCGAACTTCAGATTTCCGGTGGTCACGACATTGCGGCTGCCGAGCGCGGCAAAGCGCTCGGCATCGACATGCGATTGCGCCAGGCAGACCTCGAAGCGGCCCAGCAGCGCCGAAATCGTGCCGCTGATGCGGCGCCAGCGCGGAAACGAGCGATGCGACATCCGGCCGTTGATCAGCACCATCGGCAGCCGCCGCGCCGCGCCCGACAGGATGAGATTGGGCCACAGGTCGGACTCGATGAACAGCGCCAGACTCGGGCGCCAGTGATCGAGAAAGCGCGCGACATAGCGCGGCGCGTCGTAGGGCACGTATTGATGGATGATATCGGCGGGAAACCGCTTGGCGACGATCGCCGCCGACGTCACCGTGCCGGAAGTCAGCAGAATGCGGATGTTCAGCGCGCGCAGCCGTTCGATCAGGGCCGCCGCGGCCAGCACCTCGCCGACGCTGGCGCCATGGATCCAGACCAGCGGGCCGTGCGGCCGCACGCCGCCGCCGACGCCGCGCCGCTCGGCGATGCGCGCGGGATCTTCCTTGCCCTGTTTCAGCCGCCGCTTGATCAGCGCCGGCGCCAGCGGTACCGCCGCAGCGGACAGCTTCCGGTAGATCCGCAGCGTCACCGGCAGCGACTTAGCCATGACCCGCCTGTTCCGGACGGCCGACCTGCGCATAGGCCCGGCGCGTCGCATCGTTCAGCGTCGCCTCCAGCTGCGCGCGCAGTCTTTCCATGGTCTCGGCATCGGCATCGGGCGGCACCACGACGATGTCGCCTCCCACCAGCGCACCCTGCCCGAACGGCAGATTGATGGTGGTGCGGTCCCAATTGTCGAGGCGGAGGAAACGGCTGGTCGCCATCGCGAAGGGCATGATCGGCCGTCCGGATTCCCTCGCCAGCATGATGATGCCGAGACCGGCGACCCGCGCGCGCTTCGGCACGTCCGCGGTCAACGCCACATTATAGTTGTCTTCGAGCGCACGCACCATCTCCTTGAACGCGCCGACGCCGCCCTTGCGGTGGAACGCCGAGCCGTGATCGCCGGAGCCGCGGATGGTGCCGATCCCGAGCCGCTCGGCGGCGATCGCGTTGAACTCGCCGTCGCGATGCCGCGAGATCAGCACCTTGCCGCGATGGCTCGGCTTGGTCTTGATGAACGGCGTCATGAAATGCTGGCCGTGCCAGAAGGCGAAGATCGCCGGCATCTGCGGCTCGACAAGTTCATAGACGTCCGGGGGATCGAAGCTGAACCTGTTGGTCAGCCAGACCAGCCGGAGGAATTCGGCCGCGGAGCACCCCACAGCGCGCTGCAGCCAGCTGCTGCGCAGCACGTTGCGAAGCATTTTTTTCAACGCGCGGGCTTCGCGTCTTGGCCCGGATCGAGCAGCCGGTGGAGATGGACCACGAAATAGCGCATATGGGCGTTGTCGACGGTCTGCTGCGCCTTGGCCTTCCAGGCGGCGAAGGCGCTGGCGTAATTGGGGAACACGCCGACGATCTCGACCTGGTCGAGATCCTTGAACGTGGTGTGCTCGAGATCGGTCAGCTCGCCGCCGATGACGAGGTGGAGCAATTGCTGGGCGCTATCTGGCATGATTCGGTTTCCTAACGCGGTGCCCGGCAAGGCAAGATTTCCGACCCGCCTGGCGCAAGCTCAGGGCAACGGACGGCGGCGGAAATGCTCGACAATGCTTGCATGACGTTCGCGCCCGGCTGCCACCAGCACCCCGTGGGTCACTTCCCGGAGGTTGTAGAGAATGCTGTCCCCCGAGAGCGCGGTCATGTTACCATTCGCTTCCTGCACGATCAAATCGGCCGCGGCAAGGTCCCAGTCGCGGCTTTGGCCGCCGGCAAAGGCCGCATCGAGCGTTCCTTCCGCGACCCGGCACAGCCGCAGCGCCAGCGATCCGATTCGCGGATAAAGGGTAAGTTCGCCGGACGACCGGTTGAGCCGTTCGACCAGCGGCTTCGGACCGGCGATGCGGGAAAAATCCAGCGCGGCGCCCGGGCTTGCCGACACCGGCACGTCGTTGCGCGCGGCGCCCTGTCCGCGCGCGGCGAAGAAGAATTCATCGCTGGCCGGCACGAACACCGCGGCCAGCAACGGGGCGGCGTTCTCGACCAGCGCCACGCTGACGCACCAGTCTTCGCGGCCGGCGAGATAGCCGCGGGTGCCGTCGATCGGATCGACGATCCAGACCAGCTTCTTGCCGAGGCGCGTTTCATCGTCGGCGCTCTCTTCCGACAGCCAGCCATAGTCCGGCCGCGCCGACCGCAGCTGCTGCTGGATCAGGTCGTTGACCGCGATATCGGCTTCGGACACCGGCGAGGATGCGCCCTTGGTCCAGTTCTTCAGCTCGGTGCGAAACAGCGACAGCGCCAGCGCGCCGGCCTCGCGCACGGTGTCCTTCAGCAGGGCCGCGTCCCGCGCCAGCGCGTCACGCGTCACGACGGAGTTCCGCGCGCCGTCGGCGCTACCGTCCGCCAACCGTCAAGCCCTCGATGCGCAGCGTCGGAGCATTGACGCCGTAACGAAATTTCAGATCGTTGGCGGGCACCAGCGACTTGAAGATTTCGAGCAGATGCCCCGCGATCGTCACCTCGCTCACCGCGTAGGTGATTTCGCCGTTCTCGATCCAGAAACCGGATGCGCCGCGGCTGTAGTCGCCGGTCACGCCGTTGACGCCGGAACCGATCAGGTCGGTGACGTAAAATCCCTGGCGGATATCGGCCATCAGTTCGGCCGGAGTCGGCTCGCCGGCCTCCAGATGCAGGTTGTACGAGCCCGGCGACGGCGAGGACGAAACGCCGCGCTGGGCATGGCCCGTGGTGACCAGCCCCAGTTCGCGCGCGGTCGCCGAATCGAGCAGCCACGAGGTCAGCACGCCCTCGTCGATGATGGCGAGCTTCTTTACCTTGACGCCCTCGGCGTCGAACGGCTGCGAGCGCAATCCGCGCACCCGCAGCGGATCGTCGATGATGCGGATGTTCTTGGCAAACAGCTGCTGGCCGAGGCGGTCCTTGAGAAAACTGGTCTTGCGCGCGATCGACGCGCCGTTCACCGCGCCCACCAGATGGCCGACCAGCGATCCGGAAACCCTGGGGTCGAACACCACCGGCACCTTGCAGGTCTCGACCTTGCGCGGATTGGCGCGCGCCACCGTGCGCTCGCCCGCGGTGCGGCCGACGCTGGCGGGTGACGCCAGGTCGGAAGCGTGCGGCGCCGAGGTGTAGTCATAGTCGCGTTCCATGCCGGTGCCGTCGCCCGATATGGCGGTCATCGAGATGCCCTGGCTCGAGCGCAGATAGGCACCGTGGAAACCGGTGCTGGTGACCAGCACCATGCCGCCAATGCCGGTCGAGGCCGACGCGCCGCCTGATTTGGTGACGCCCTTGACCGCGAGGCCGGCGGCTTCGGCCTCGCAGGCGCGGCGTTCGAGCTCCGCCGTCGACGGGACCTGCGGATCGAGCAGATCGAGATCCGGGAAATCGCGCGCCAGCAACGCGGGATCGGCGAGGCCGACATATTTGTCGTCGGGCGCGACCCGCGCCATTGCCACGGCGCGCTCCGCGAGTTTGGCGACGCCGTCGCCGCTGACGTCGTTGGTCGAGACCACCGCCTGGCGGCGTCCCACCAGCACCCGCAGTCCGACATCATCGCCTTCCGAGCGCTCGGATTCCTCGACCCTTCCGTCGCGCACCTCGACGCCCTGGGAAATGCCGCGCACCGCCACCGCATCGGCGGCATCCGCGCCGGCGCGCCTGGCAGCCTCGACCAGGCGCTGCGCCAGCGTGCTGAGGGCGGATTGATCGAACAGCGAGGATGAATCGGCTTTCGGCGACGGCGCGGCGGATGGTGAAGAGATCACGAATAAAATCCCGACGATTGGAGGATCGGCCGCAGATCGGCCGCTTCATGAGATGTGCCCGATTCACGCGGACTTCAAGCATTTCATGGGTCGAAAGCCAAACAATTTCGGACTTCCCGCAAGGTCTCGTCAATCATGCGGGCCAAGGTCTTGTCAATCATGCCGGCGAATGGCGGTCAGGTGACATTCGGTTAACCAGCCTTTTTAAGCCGATACCGACACCGCTGCGGCAAGCTCGCTTGCATCGACCGGGAACATAATCCCGGCGGGGAGACAAGACCTTGAGGCGTCAAACAGCAACGAGCGGGATCAATCCCGCCGGGTCGGGCCGCGCATTGCGGCTCGACCCTCTTTCCCTGCCCGTCAGCTTCGATGCGCATGACAGCCGCGCCGACGGCGGCGTGCGGCAAGTCGAACTTCACCGCGAGCGCGTCGTGCTGCGTCGTGCGCTGCACGGCATGCAGATGGCGGTCAACGTTCGCGTCAGCGATTTTCTCGGCGTTGCCTTGCGCGGCATCGACGAGGCGCAGATCCTGGTGCTCGCGCATCGCGATCCGTCGCTGACGATTCCGCTGTGCGTGAGTTCCGACCGCGACGAGATCGCGGCGGCATGGCAGGCGTGGAGCGACATCTTCGCGCTTCCGCGCCTGACCGAAGAAGCCGCCCCGCAACCGGCGCCGCGGCGCCGGCGCCACAACACGATCCGGTCGCGGCGGCCGAAATTCCTGGTGCGGCGGCGCGGCGGCGATCTGCTCAATCCGGCCAATCTTCATCGCGGCGAGCGCGAGATCATCGCGCCGGAGTAGCGCGCGACGAATGTAGGTCAGCGCGCTGGCTTCGATCGACGACCGCCGCGAGGACAAGGCTTGGAACGCTCATGTCCCTGACGCGGTGCGGCGCACTGCGCCCGGGCCACGATGATGTGGGGGCCCCTTCAACTCGAAGCCACCGTGCTCCAGACGCCGGCGCGCATCAGCGCATCCACCAGCAGGCCCGCGAACAGCAGCAGCCCGGCATCGCGGTTGGATTTGAAGATGCGCAGGCACAGCGCCGGATCGCCGATCCTGAGCCGGGCGATCTGCCAGGCGAGATGCGCGGCGAAGCCGGCAAGCCCGGTCCAGGCCGGCAAGCCGGCGCCGGCCGAGGCCAGCGCCATGCCGATCAGCACCACCGCCAGCCCGTAGAACGCCATCAGCGCCGGACGGGTGCGGGCACCGAACAACAGCGCGGTCGATTTGACGCCGATCAGCGCGTCGTCCTCGGCATCCTGATGGGCATAGATGGTGTCATAGCCGATCACCCAGGCGATCGACCCGGCGTAGAGCCAGAGCGCCGGCGCGTCGATCCGCGCCAAGGTCACGGCGAATCCCATCAGGGCGCCCCAGGAGAACGCCAGCCCGAGCACGATCTGCGGCCACCAGGTGATCCGCTTCATGAAGGGATAGACCGCGACGATGACCAGCGAGGCCGCGCCGGCGGCGACCGCGAAGCGGTTGAATTGCAGCAGCACCGCCAGACCGATCAGCGCCTGCAGCGCCAGAAAGGCCGCCGCCCGCGGCACGCTCACCTGGCCCGCGGGAATCGGCCGCGACCGGGTCCGTTCCACCAGCGCGTCGAGATCGCGATCGGTGATGTCGTTCCAGGTGCAGCCGGCGCCGCGCATGACGAAGGCGCCGACCAGGAACAAGGCGAGGATCGTCGGCAATTGGCCGATGCTGCCGGCGACGACGGCAGCCAGCGCCGCCGACCACCAGCATGGCAGCAACAGAAGCCACGATCCGATCGGCCGGTCGAGACGGGAGAGCCGCAGATAGGGCCGCGACCATGGCGGGGCCCTGGTGTCGACCCAGTTGCCGGTGGCATCGGCAACGCGGGCGGCGGTAGCGCTCATCCGAACACGGTCCTGCTATTCGCCGTGCCGCTCCCGGATCTGAGGTTGCTGGCCGGCGCGGGCGGCAACGGCTGCAGGCCCCTGGAGGTGGCGGCAGCGGTCATCGCGTCAGGACGTTGCCGTTCAGGGTATCGAAGGTGCTGCCGCCCTTCTTGTTGGCGGTGGCCTCGGGAACCGTCGCCGCGGAGCCAAGCACCTCGCTCAGGCTCGGACCGGCAGGTCCCCTCTGCTGCGCCTGCTGCGCCATGTCGCAGACCTTCTTCTGCATTTCCTCGGTGTGCTTGTGGCCGGACTTCAGCTGTTCCGGTATCTGTGGCGGAATCCCGCACTTCGCCGCGTTGGTCTCGACATATTTGATCATCTTGATTTCGGCCTGGCCGAAACTGCCGATCAGCTTGCAGGCTTCGTCCGGCGGCGCGTGGCGCTCGCTGGCGACCTTGATCAGCTTGCCGCGCTTCTCGGCGTCTTCGCGCAACGGCAGGAATCCCTTCATGCATTGGTCCGCAGGACCGGCCTGCGCTGGACCCGGCCGCGCCGCGAGCCCGGCGCCGGTGAGCGGCGCTGCGCCGGTGACCGGAAACGAGGCGGCCGGGGCAGCTCCGTTGACCGGCGGAAATGCCGGATCGTTGGCTGGAGGAACTCCCTGGCCCCCGCGCAGCGGCGGAAATGCCGGATCGCTGGCCGCGGCCCCCTGGCCCGGCAGCGGTGCCGGAAACGCGTTCTGCGCAGCGACCCGGCCGGCATGGAGTGCGACCACGGCCAAGGTGACTGGCACAATCAAACGGCGGATGATCAAGACTGTTCCTCCGGCAAGGTCCAACGGTCCCCAACCTCTTAAAAGCGCGATTTCCGATGGGGATTTACGATTCCTGCCACCGCTTAACAACCCGTCGAATTTGGCAACAGCGCGGCGTAGCGCCGCGCCGGACGGCAATATTTGCGCAAATTCGCCCCTCTCCCCCGGCCGGCGCGCCGCGGCAAGGTCCCGCCCGCGATCCGGACGTGCTCCAAATTGTCCATGGGCGCATGATCTTATGGTCAAACCGCCTGCACTGTTGCAATGGGATGCCGGAACAGCCGTTGGAACCGACCATGCCTCAGATCGATTTTCGCAGCCCCCGGCTTTTCGTCGATGCCCGCTTGGCCGCCGGCGAAACCGTGGCGCTCGAGCGCAACCAGAGCAATTACCTCGGCAACGTGCTGCGGCTGTCCGCAGGCGGAACCGTCCTGGTCTTCAACGGACGCGATGGCGAATGGCAGGCGTCGATTGCGGGCCGCAAACGGCCCGACGGCCTGCTCATCGTCGCCCGGACCCGGCCCCAGGACCGCCTGCCCGACCTCGGCTATGTGTTTGCGCCGCTCAAGCATGCCAGGCTCGACTACATGGTGCAGAAGGCGGTCGAGATGGGAGCATCGTCGCTGCAGCCGGTTCTGACCCGCCTGACCCAGGTCGCCAGGGTCAATGGCGAGCGGATGCGCGCCAACGTGGTCGAGGCAGCCGAGCAATGCGGCATCCTGAGCCTTGCCGCCGTCGCCGAACCGGTGGCGCTCGATCGCTATTTGAGCGGGCGCGGGGGGCAGCGGCTGCTGGTGTTCTGCGACGAGGCGGCCGACGCCACCGATTCCCTGCAGGCGCTGCGCAGCCATCAGCCGATTTCGGGTGGGATCGACGTTCTGGTCGGCCCCGAGGGCGGATTTGCCGACGAGGAGCGCGCCACCCTGTTGCGGCAACCCCGGATCCTGCGGCTATCGCTGGGGCCCCGGATCCTGCGCGCCGACACCGCCGCGGTGGCGGCGCTGGCGCTGGTGCAGGCCGCACTTGGCGACTGGACCGATGGCCGGATAGGCGGATAGGACTGGGCTTCACCCGCGGTCCATGGCCTGTCATTAAGCCACTTGGCCGATGCCGGTCGAAACCCCGTGCCGGCCGTGCTAAGGGGCTGCGCCCGGCTCTGCCCCGATGGAACCCGTTTTTTCGGATATTTGGACTTCGCAATGACCCTGACCGCCGCCCCTCGTGCGCCCGGATCCGTCGCATGGGCGGATGCCCTGCTGTTGTCGTTCGCGCAGGCCGGCTACCTGCTGGCCGAGCCGGCGATCCTGCAGCCCGCCGAGCCGTTCCTCGATCTGTCCGGCGAGGACATCCGGAAAAGCCTCTATCTGACCACCGATCCCGAGGGCGAGGAATTGTGCCTGCGGCCCGATCTCACCATTCCGGTGGCGCGGGATTACCTCGCCTCGCCGCGCGCCGGCCAGCCCGCCGGATTCAGCTATCTCGGGCCGGTGTTTCGCTATCGCGGCGGCCGGCCCAGCGAGTTCCTGCAGGCCGGCATCGAATCCTTCGGACGGCAGGATCGCGCCGCCGCCGACGCCGAGATGCTGGCGCTGGCGCTCGAGGCGACCGCCGCGTTCGGGCTGACCGAGGTCGACATTCGCACCGGCGACGTGGCGCTGTTCATTGCGCTGATCGACGCGCTCGACCTCTACCCGGTCTGGCGGCGGCGGCTGATCAAGGACTTCAACCGCAAGATCAGCCTAGAGCAGGATCTCGAGCGGCTGACGCTGGCGACCGGTTCTGCCCGCAACGAATATGAGGGTGTGCTGGCCGCGCTGGCCGGCTCCGACCGCAAGGCGGCGCTGGCATTGGTCACCGACCTGATGTCGATCGCCGGCACCACCAATGTCGGCGGCCGCTCGGTTTCGGAGATCGCCGACCGCTTCCTCGAACAGTCGACATTGAAGGGCGGCGCGCTGCCGCGCGATGCGCTCGACCTGATCAAGCGCTTCCTGGCGATCGCGGGCGACCCCGACGATGCGATCGCGCGACTGCGCGCGCTGGCCGACGACGCAAAGCTCGACCTTGCGGCCGCGATCGACGGCTTCGAAAGCCGCGTCGGGTTCATGGCCGCACGCGGCATAGCTACCGGCCGGATGCGCTTTTCCACCTCGTTCGGGCGCGGCCTTGATTATTATACCGGCTTCGAGTTCGAACTGCACGCCAGGGCCGATGCGGTCGAGCCGCTGGTGGCGGGCGGACGCTATGACGGACTGATGACCCAGCTTGGCGCCGGCACCCCGATTCCCGCGGTCGGCTTTTCGGTGTGGGTGGAAGCCCTGATCGAGCTCGGCCGCGAGCCGGCCGCAAGCGGACCGGTCGGGAGCGGCTCATGACGACGCCATTCGTACTTGCGGTTCCATCGAAGGGCCGGCTGCAGGAAAATGCCGAGGCGTTCTTCTCGCGCGCCGGGCTTGCGCTGGCCAAACCGCGCGGCGCCCGCGACTATCGCGGCACCATCAACGGACTCGACAATGTCGAGATCGCCTATCTCTCGGCAAGCGAGATCGCCTCGCAGCTCGCCCGCGGCGCGGTGCATCTCGGCGTCACCGGCGAGGATCTGGTGCGCGAGAGCATCGCCGATGCCGACAGGCGCGTCGCGCTGATCGACAGCCTGGGCTTTGGCAGCGCCAATGTCGTGGTGGCGGTGCCGCAGGCCTGGATCGACGTCCGCACCATGGCCGATCTCGACGACGTCACCACCGGCTTCCGCGCCCAGCATAACCGGCGGATGCGGGTCGCCACCAAATACATCAACCTGACCCGGACATTCTTCGCCGCCCACGGCGTCGTCGATTACCGCATCGTCGAGAGCGCCGGCGCCACCGAAGGCGCTCCGGCGGTCGGCACCGCCGAAATGATCGTCGACATCACGACGACCGGCGCCACCCTTGCCGCCAACGGGCTCAAGGTGCTCGACGACGGCGTGATCCTGCGCAGCCAGGCCAACCTGGTGGCCTCGCGGGACGCCGACTGGTCGAGCGCAGCGCGCGAGACCGCGCGCGTCATCCTTGACCACATCGCCGCCCGGGCGCGCGCCAGCAAATACCGCGAGGTGCGCACCCGCTTTGCCGGATGCGACGCCGCTTTGCTGGCCGAAGCCCATAACCGCTTCGGCGTGGTCTCGCCGTTCGGCGGACCGACCTCTTCGGGAATGGTAACGCTGCACTGTCCGCCGGCGCAGCTTTACGCGCTCGGCAGCTTTCTTCGCGGCCACGGCGCCGAGACGGTTTCGGTGGCGTCGCTCGACTATGTGCTCGACCGCGACAATCCGCTGTTCGCCAGGCTCGAGGCCTTCCTCCGGCAGTGAGACCGGTCGCCGCCGCGGATCGCCGTGGCGACAATGCGCCGCGATTGCCATATATGTCGCTTACCCGAACGGTTGAGACCTGATCGATGATGCTCGGTACGGACGTTTCTGGCTTTTCGACCACCGCGGCCTCGGCCGCGGCGCAGGGTCTGTCGATTGTCGTGCCGGTGTACAACGAGGCCGCCGGACTGGCGGCGCTGCACGCGCGGCTTGGCGAACGGGCCAGCGCGCTCAGGCAGCGCTACGGGCTCGGCTGCGAGGTGCTGTATGTCGACGACGGCAGCACCGATGCGACGCTGGCGATCGCGCGCGGGCTTGCGGCCGACGCGCTCGATGTCCAGGTGGTGTCGCTGTCACGCAATTTCGGCAAGGAAGCCGCGCTGATGGCGGGACTCGACCACGCCCGCCGCGGCGCGGTGCTGTTCATGGACGGCGACGGCCAGCATCCGCCGGACCTCGTCGAACAGCTGGTCCGGCACTGGATCGAGGGCGGCTACGACGTGGTCTATACCGCCAAGGCCCATCGCGACAACGAATCGTTGCTGCGACGGATTGCCGTGCATGGCTTTTACGGACTGATCAATTGGGGCGCGCGGCAGAAAATCCCGGAAGATGCCGGCGACTTCCGCCTGCTGTCGCCGCGCGCGGTGGCGGCGCTGCGGCAGCTGCCGGAGCGCAATCGTTTTTTCAAGGGCCTGGCGAGCTGGATCGGATTCCGCCAGATCCGCGTCGACTACGAACCCGCCGCCCGCGCGCACGGCATCACCACCTTCAGCGCCGGCCGGCTGGTCGGACTTTCGATCGAGGGCCTGACCTCCTTCTCGGTGGCGCCGCTGCGGCTTGCCAGCCTGCTCGGAGCCCTGCTCGCCTCGGTGGCCTTCCTGTTCGGCCTTTCCATCCTCTGGGAAACCCTGGTGACCGGAAAATCGGTTCCCGGCTATCCCTCGCTGGTGGTCGGCCTGATGACCATCGGCGGCGTGCAGCTGATCATGATCGGCATTGTCGGCGAATATATCGGCAAGATCCTGTCCGAGCTGAAGGCCCGTCCGATCTATTTCGTGGCGGAGCACACCGAAAAGCGGGTCGCGAACGAAAGCAGCGCCAGCGAAAGGACCGCCGCCGAATGAACGACGCCGCGCCGTCGCGCCGGATCTGGCTGTGCGCCGACGATTACGGTCTCAGTCCCGGCGTCAACCGGGCCATTCGCGATTTGATCGCGCGCGGCCGGCTCAATGCGACCTCGGCGATGGTGGTCGGCCCGGCCATCGGCCGCGACGAAGCCGCAAGCCTTGCCGCCGTCGCCGCCGACCGTCCGCGCTGCGCCATCGGCCTGCATGTCACCCTGACCGCGCCGTTTCGTCCGCTGACCATGCACTTCCAGCCGCTCGACGGCGGCATGTTCCCGGGCTTTGCGAAACTGCTGCGTGCCGGCCTGCTGCGGCGGCTCGATCCCGAAATCATCCAGGCCGAACTGACGGTGCAGCTCACAGCCTTCGGCGAACTGTTCGGCCGCGCGCCGGATTTTGTCGACGGTCACCAGCACGCCCAGCTGTTTCCGCAGGTGCGCGACGCGTTCCTGGCGGCGGTGAAACAGGCCGCACCCGGCGCCTGGGTTCGCCAGGGCGGCCGCAACCAGCCGCTGGCCCGGCGGCTCGGCGCCCCGAAGGCGCTGGTTCTCGACATCCTCAGCGCGCAATTCCGCCGGCGCGCCGCGCGCGCCGAACTCGCCTTCAACCCCGGATTCGCCGGCGCCTATGATTTCTCCCGACAACCCGATTTCGGGTCGCTGATGCGGCAGTTTCTCGACGGGATCCCGGAGAACGGCCTGATCATGTGCCATCCGGGATTTGTCGATGATATCCTGGTCGAGCTCGACCCGTTCACCGTGCAGCGCGAACACGAACATGCTTTTCTCGGCGGCGAGCAGTTCCCGCCGCTGCTGGCTGCGAACAAGGTGACCCTGGGCTGAGCCCGGCGGGCGCCCGGGCCATCGGTAAATTTAATTCCGCCCGGCACTACTGGCGACACAAACCGCCCCTAGATTCTCCCCGCGCTTCTCAGCGAGGGAGACCATGCGATGATACCGCAAGAACGCCAATTGGTTGACGACCTTTTCGACCGGCTCTCGAAGATGGAGGGCGCGCCGCGCGATCCGGACGCTGTCGCCGCCATCGCGCGGGGCCTGCGGGCGGCGCCCAACGCGGTTTACGCACTGGTCCAGACGGTGCTGGTCCAGGACGAGGCGCTCAAGCGCGCCAACGCCCGCATCCAGGAGCTCGAGGCTGCCGGCAGCCCGCAGCAAACCCAATCCGGCGGATTCCTCGATTCGATGCGCGAGACGATTTTCGGGCAGAGCCCGCCGCACGGCTCGGTGCCGAACGTCCGCCCGCCGGAGGTCGCCAGCCGCCCGGTCTGGAACAGCGGCCAGGTGATGCAGCAGGCGCCGGCGGCGGCACCCTATAACCAGGCGCCCTACGGGGCGCCGCAGGCGCCGATCGGCGCCGGCGGCTCGTTTCTTGGAACCGCGGCGGCGGCGGCCGCCGGCGTGGTCGGCGGATCGCTGCTGCTCGGCAGCATCCGTTCGATGATGGGGGGCAGCCATTACGGCTTCGGCGATGCCGGCGCCTTGGGCGACAGGGTCGCGAGCCCGTCGCCGTGGAGCGATCAATCCGGCGGCGAGCTGGCGCGCGACGCCGGCCTCGACGACATCGGCTCGTCGGGCGACCGCGCCGACGACGATTCGCGCGCCGGCCTGCTGGATTCGGCATCCAACGATGACGATCACGACGACATGGATCTGGATTCGGACGATTTCGGCAACGACGGCGGCAGCGACTACGCCTGACCGGCCCCGTCGCCTGGAAGCCCGACACGGCCGCTCGCCCGGAGCGGCCGTGTGGTGTTTACGCCGCCAATTCTTCAGATCACGACGACCCGCGCGCCAACATTGACGCGGCCATAGAGGTCGATGACGTCCTCATTGCGCATCCGGATGCAGCCCGACGACACGTTGGTGCCGATCGTCCAGGGTTCGTTGGAGCCGTGGATGCGATAGAGCGAGGATCCCAGATACATCGCGCGCGCGCCGAGCGGATTTTGCGGACCGCCTTCCATGTGCCGCGGCAGGTCGGGGCGCCGCACCAGCATTTCCGCCGGCGGCGTCCAGTCCGGCCATTCCTTCTTGGCGGAAATCTGCTTGACGCCCGACCAGGTGAAGCCGGGCTTGCCGACGCCGATGCCGTAGCGCAGCGCCTTGCCGTTGCCCTGTACCAGGAACAGGAACTTGTTGGGCGTATCGACCACGATGGTGCCGGGGCTTTCCTTGCCGTGGTAGTCGACCAGCTGCTTTTCGTATTTCGGATCGAACGGGCGCCGGGTCGGATCGCCGGCCGCCTCCTGCTGGAAACCGCCCTGCTGCGGTTCGGCCTGCGGCAACGGCGGACGGCGCACGTCGTAGGCCGGTTGCTGCTGATAGACCGGCGCCTGCTGGTAGCGCTCGCCCTGGTTCTGTCCGTCACCGAACAGGAATTCGATGAAGCCGCCGCCCATGTTGGAGCGCTCGGCATAGGCCGTCCGCAGCGGCGCGGCGGCGGGCGGCGCGGGTTGGTCGGCGTAGATCACGCTGGGTTCGGGCAGTGGTGCGGCTTCGACCGCCGCAGCCTGATGAAGTCCGGCAGCCAGACAGGACGCGCCGGCAGTGAGCGCAAGAGAGATTTTTCTGAACATCGACGTACTCTGTACTGTTTCGTCACGGGAGCGCCCGGTCGGCGCCTTTGCACGCCGCCAGCTAAGATCAAAACCGCATCGGTTTGGTAAACAGGAACGCCGTTTCGATTCACCACGTCGTCAATTCGGCGCGGATTTGTCCGCTAGCGTTTATTTTCGATGAATCCGCGGCCGGCATGGTTAATCGCTGGTGTGCGGCACAGGGGGGCAGCCATCACAACAATTTGCGGCGTGAACCCGGCGTTAAATCGCATCTGCTTAAAACGTAACGAGTGCAGGTCAGGAAAAAATCTCATGCCGATTCATCGCAGACGTTTTCGCATCGAAGAAGCAATCGGCGACATGCCGATTCCGTCCGTCGCTGACGGCGAGGTCGGTCCCATGCATCGCGAGATCATGACCGAACTGCGCGCCATCCGCACCCAGATGGCCACCGCCCGCCCCGGAGCCGGCCAGAGCGCCGCGGCGGAAACCATCAATGAATCAGTTACCCGCGAGGTCGCCGAAGCCCATGCGCTGCTCGAGACCTACCGCGCCCAGATCGAGCAATGCGAGAAGCTCAAGGTTGAGCTCGACCTGATTTACGATGCCATCAACCGGACCAAGCGGGAAATCGCGGTCCTGCACGGCAAGAGCTTCAACGGCGAGGAAATGGCCAAGGTCAACGGCGAGCTTGGCGCCGTGGTCGGCGGCACCGAAGAGGCGACGCAGCAGATCCTGGAAGCCGCCGAGGCGATCGATCAGGCCGCGAGCGCGATGACCAAGGTCAACTCGCCGGATCAGCAAAAGCTGCTGAGCGAGGAAATCCAGGAACGCGTGGTCTCGATCTTCGAGGCCTGCAACTTCCAGGACCTGACCGGTCAGCGCATCAACAAGGTGATGACCACGATGAAATTCATCGAAAACCACATCACCGTGATGATGGATATCTGGGGCGGCGTCGATGCCATCAAGGCCCACGCGCCTCCGATCGTCGATACCCGCGAAGGCGACGCCCGGCTGCTCAACGGTCCGAAGCTGGACGACGACGTCGGCCACGCCTCGCAGGACGACATCGACGCGCTGTTCGACTGAACGAGAACTTCAAGGACGCCGGGTGGCAGCACCCGGCGGGCCAGGGTACGGAAATCAGCAGCCGCGTGCCGCGCGCGGCATTCCGGCGACAGAACCTGCGGTCGTCGGCAGCATCGTCAGCCCGCCGCCGGATGTGATTCAGCAAGCGATGCGGCTCAGGCCCGCGGCCCGCAGCGGACGTAGACCATGTTGCCGTAGCGGGTGGCGGCATCCTTGTCGATGAAACGCGTCACCATGACCCGGCCGTCGAAAGACACGATCTCGCGGTCCAGTTCGCCGCCGGCAGGCCCTGGCGGCCCGATATAGTTCTTGCCGCTCGGGCTGCCCTTGAGCCGCAATTCCTGCGGCGTCGCCTGGTCGGCCAGATGCATGATCACCCCGCCCGAGGAGCCGGCCCCGATCACGTAGGGCTGCTTGCACTGCGCCTTCGCCGCGACTTCGGTGCGGGCGCGGTCGTTGGGATTCTGGAACGAGGCAAGGCCCCAGCGGCCGACGATCTCGTCGGGGCGGATCGTCGCCGGCATTTCCGGCGCCACGCCCGGCTCGGGCGCCGGCGCAGGGGTCGATGAAGAAAATGACGGCAGGCTCATGCTCCCGCAGCCGCCCAGCAGGATGGTCAACGCCGCTGCAATCCCCAAGCCGGCAAACCTACGCGCGCTACATGACCTGACCATGGTGTCTCCCCAAGCAATTCGTGGCCGCATCCGCCCTGCAGCCAAGCGCAAAACCGCAATCGGAGCAATGACGTCCAACGAACTACGCCGCCGCTCCGATTTGGTTTCCCGCAACCATCCACTATCGTCCTCACCAAGGGCTTAACCCCGCCAACCTTGACAGGAACGGCGTCAAGCCATATTCCCGGTCGCGCATTTAGCACTCCGGGGGCATGATTGCTAAGGGATGCGGACTGTTCTGGCCCATGGCGGTGTCGAATACGCCCGTATCCCAAGCCACGCTCGATGGCAAACCGGAGCTGAAAACCAAGCCTCCAAAAGGAACTTCCATGTCTAAGACCAAATTTCGTCCGCTGCATGACCGTGTCGTGGTCAAGCGTATCGACGCCGAGGAAAAGACCAAGGGCGGCATCATCATTCCGGACAGCGCCAGGGAAAAGCCCCAGGAGGGCCTGGTTGTCGCCGTCGGTCCCGGCGGCCGCGACGAGGCCGGCAAGCTGATCCCGATCGACATCAAGAGCGGCGACCGCGTGCTGTTCGGCAAGTGGTCGGGCACCGAGATCAAGCTCGATGGCGAGGAGCTCCTGATCATGAAGGAATCCGACGTCATGGGCATCTTGAACTGACCGACAGACCAAGCAGCCGGAGCTCTCGGCCGTCATGCCGGCACCGGTCCGGCATCCGTCATGGCTTGCAGCCGGATGGAATGCCGGGCACGCGGTTGGCGTCTCTGCCCGGCAATGACGGCGAAGACCCGGCGAAATACCCGATCACCCAGGAGTAACGAAGATGACTGCCAAGGACGTAAAATTTGCCGGAGACGCGCGCGATCGCATGCTGCGCGGCGTCGATATTCTCGCCAATGCGGTCAAGGTGACGCTCGGCCCCAAGGGCCGCAACGTCGTCATTGAAAAGAGCTTCGGCGCGCCGCGCATCACCAAGGACGGCGTCACCGTCGCCAAGGAGATCGAGCTCGAGGACAAGTTCGAGAACATGGGCGCGCAGATGCTGCGCGAAGTCGCCTCCAAGACCAACGACACCGCCGGCGACGGCACCACCACCGCCACCGTGCTGGCGCAGGCGATCGTGCGGGAGGGCGCCAAATCGGTCGCCGCCGGCATGAACCCGATGGACCTCAAGCGCGGCATCGAAATCGCGGTGGCGGCGGTGGTCAAGGATCTCGAGAAGCGCGCCAAGCCGGTGGCCTCCTCGTCGGAGATCGCCCAGGTCGGCACCATCTCCTCCAACGGCGACGCGGCGATCGGCAAGATGATCGCCCAGGCGATGCAGAAGGTCGGCAATGAAGGCGTCATCACGGTCGAGGAGAACAAGTCGCTGGTGACCGAGGTCGATATCGTCGAGGGCATGAAATTCGACCGCGGCTACCTGTCGCCCTATTTCGTCACCAATGCCGAGAAGATGACCGCCGAGCTCGAGGACGTCTACGTGCTGTTGCACGAGAAGAAGCTGTCGGGCCTGCAATCGATGCTGCCGGTGCTCGAAGCCGTGGTGCAGTCGGGCCGTCCGCTCCTGATCATCGCCGAGGACGTCGAGGGCGAGGCGCTGGCGACGCTGGTGGTCAACCGGCTGCGCGGCGGCCTCAAGGTCGCCGCCGTCAAGGCGCCCGGCTTCGGCGACCGCCGCAAGGCGATGCTGGAAGACATCGCGATCCTGACCGGCGGCCAGCTGATCTCGGACGAACTCGGCATGAAGCTCGAGAACGTCACGGTCAACATGCTCGGCCGCGCCCGCAAGGTGGTGATCGACAAGGAGAACACCACCATCGTCAGCGGCGCCGGCAAGAAGAAGGACATCGAGGCCCGCGTCGGCCAGATCAAGGCCCAGATCGAGGAGACCACCTCGGATTACGACCGCGAGAAGCTGCAGGAGCGCCTGGCCAAGCTTGCCGGCGGGGTCGCCATCATCCGCGTCGGCGGCGCCACCGAGGTCGAGGTCAAGGAGAAGAAGGACCGCGTCGAGGACGCCCTCAACGCCACCCGCGCGGCGGTCCAGGAAGGCATCGTGCCGGGCGGCGGCGTCGCGCTGCTGCGCGCCAAGCGCGCGGTCGGCCGCATCAGCAACGACAACTCCGATGTGCAGGCCGGCATCAATATCGTGCTGAAGGCCCTGGAAGCGCCGGTGCGCCAGATCGCCGAAAACGCCGGGGTCGAAGGCTCGATCGTGGTCGGCAAGATCCTCGAGAGCAAGTCCGAGACGTTCGGCTTCGATGCCCAGACCGAGGAATATGTCGACATGGTCGCCAAGGGCATCATCGACCCGGCCAAGGTGGTGCGCACCGCGCTGCAGGACGCCTCCTCGGTGGCGGCCCTGCTGGTGACCACGGAGGCCATGGTCGCCGAACTGCCGAAGGAACCGGCGCCGATGCCCGGCGGTGGCGGCGGCATGGGTGGAATGGGCGGCATGGGCGGCATGGGCTTCTAGGCCCGGCGCCGTCGCCATCGGGAATCGTCCAAGGCCGCCTCCGGGCGGCCTTGTTTTTTGGCGAATGATGCCGGGGTTTGCTAAATCTGACCTGGATTCGCAGACGAATCGAACCGGCTTGACGCTTATCGCTCGAGGATTGCCCATGCGCGCGCTCCTGATCTGCCTGCTCGGCCTGATGACTGCCGCCCCGGGCCTCGCTTTTGCCGACATGAAGCTGTCGCCGAAGGCGGCCCCCGGCGGCAGCGAAGTCAGGTATTTCACCTCGATCGACGGATTGATGGACGGCAATGCCGACGTCATCCTCAAGGAGACCCGCCAGGGCAAGACCGTCACCGCGGCGGTGCTCGACGTCTGCTATCCGGCGCAGAAGGGCTCCGATCGCAAGGACCGCTTTGTCGCCAACCTCGCGGTCAACGGACAGACCCTGAGCGGCGCCACCCAGAGCCTCGGCGACAGACTGCCGGTGACGGTGAAGCTGGTGCGCCGGCCGACCGGCGACAGCTTCGAATTCAAGGGGCAGATCAGCGTCGGCCAGGCCGTCACCGAGGTGGCCTCGTCGGACAACTCCGACCTCAGCGAAAAGGAGTTTCTCGACAACCAGTCGACCGATGACGGCATCACCGCGGCGCCCAAGGATTTCAGCGAGGTATCTCCCGAGGCGGTCGGGGTGCGGGTCAGGCTGGACGCGGCGGCGGACTTCCTCAAGGCCCTGAAGGGACAGGACCTCGAAGTATCCCTGAGCAGCCTTGCGGTATCCTGCGATGCGCTGCGCGCCGGCGAGCAGACCATCAACATCAGCGTCGATCCGGATCATGCCGCCGCGCTGATCGAAAAGTCGAGATCGCTGCCCGGCGTGGTCGCCGCCGGCTGGACCGGCGGCATCGTGGAGATGGAGCGCGCGATTCGCTTTCCGGCCGCCGAGTGGCGCGACGGCGACCACCTCAACAAGGACAAGCTGGCCGCGACGGTCGCGCGGGTGCTGGCCACGACGTTTTCGGCAAAGCCGTCGTCATCGGCATGGAACGCCAATACCGGCAAGCTGAGACTGGTGTTCAGGCGGCCGAGCCAGATATTTCCGGCGCTCGAATTGACCGAGACGGTGGAAGTGACCGCCCTGGTGGCGCCGGACAAGCCCGGCGCGTCCGACCGGCTGATGTTGTGGATCAGCAATCCCGCCATCGCCACCACCGACGAATCCGCCGGCCCGAAGCTCAATCTGGCCGATGAATCCAGCGCCGACGAGGAGGGCGATCCGACGGACGACAACGGCGCCGTCGAGGCGCTGGCGAAGGAATTCAAGGCCCAGCGCTGGGACGCCGACAGGTCGGCCTGGAAATAACCCGATTGCCGCCCGCCCGCGCGATGCCGCCCCGCATTTGACATGCCGGGCCATAGCGGCAATGAACAGGCCCTGTCCGCGGCAGGCTCTTCAGGATTTCAGCTTCGATGGCGCGCTATGATGTTGTGGTGATCGGCGCCGGCCTCGGGGGCCTGACCGCCGGCGCGATCCTGGCGCGCGCCGGACGCAAGGTCCTGGTGATCGAGCGCAGCAACTCGGTGGGCGGGGCGGCGTCGAGCTACAAGTCCGGCGATCTGTTCGTCGAAGGCTCGCTGCATGAAACCTCCGATCCGCACGATCCGCGCGATCCGAAACACGACTCGCTGACCCGGGCCGGCGTGATCGACGCGGTCAACTGGGTCCCGGCGGGCGCCTTCTACGAGGCGCGCGGCGGTCCGCTCGACCGGCCGCTGGTGATACCTGACAATTTCGATGCGGCGCGCCGCGCGCTGACCGAACGCTTTCCGCAAGCCGCGGCGGCAATCGACCGCCTGCTCGGGGAAATGCAGGCGCTTGCCGCCGCCATGGGCACGCTTGCGCAAGGCCGCGCCGCGTTCAGGAATCCGGGCCGGGCTTTTGCCGCGCTGCTGAAACTGGTTGCCGCGCTTCCGGACTGGCGCTTGTCGCTTTCGCAAAAGCTCGACCGGGCTTTCGGCGACAACGAAGCGGTCAAATGCGCGCTGGCGGCCAATCTGTCCTACTACCACGACGACCCCGCGACGCTGTGGTGGATCTACTTCGCGGTGGCGCAGGGAAGCTACCTGCTGAGCGGCGGGCGCTTCGTGCAAGGCGGCTCGCAACGGCTTTCCAGCGCGCTCGCCCGCGCCATCAAGGTCGCCGGCGGCGACGTGCTGGTGCGCCGCCTGGTCAGCGGCATTGCCCTGGACTCCCAGGGCCGCGCCGGCTCCGTGACCCATACCGCGCGGGACGGCAGCGATCCGAAAGTGGTGGACGGCGTGCGCATCGTCGGCAACGCGGCGCCGGCGGCGCTGGCGGCGTTGTTGCCGGCGGCGGCCGGCGAACGCCTGAAGGCCGGTTACCGCCGGCAGACGCCGTCGATTTCGCTGTTCGCGCTCACGCTCGGCCTGTCAAAGCCGCCGCGCGGATTCGGCGTCGCCGCCTATTCCACGCAATTGCTGCCGCGCGAGATGAAGCGGTTGTCCGACTATGCGCAAGGCGCCGCGCTGATGGCCGGGGAGCCCGGCGGGCGCATGCCGCCGATGTCCGTCGTCGATTACGCCGCGATCGATTCCGGCGTCCCCGCGCCGCCCTATGTGCTTCTGGTCTGCGGACCCGACCTGCTGTCGAACTGGGACCAATCCGACATGACCCTCTATCGCGAGAAGCGCGCGCGATGGCAGCAGGCGATCGTTCGCTACCTCGATTCGTTCTATCCGGGTCTGGCGCAGGCGGTGGTTGCCTCGTCGTTCAACACCGCGCTGTCGGTCCGGCAATATCTCAATGCCCCCGAGGGCGCGGTCTACGGGTTCGCGCCGACGCCGCCGCGCTCGCTCTGGCGCAGCCCGCTGCGTTCGCCGCGCACGGCGGTGCCCGGCCTCTATCTCGCCTCGGCCTATGGCGGGTTCGGCGGCTATTCCGGCGTGGTGCAATCCGCCGGCGCGTGCGCCGACATGATCCTGCGCGAGAATTAGCGCGCGCCGGCGATTCAATTGGTATTGAGACGGAACCGCAGCGGTCTGGTCCCGATGAACGACACCAGATCGCCCTGGCGTTTCCAGGTCGCGGCCTCGCTCAGCGCCGCGATCAGTTCGTCGTCGGCCTGCGCCCGCGCCGGCGGACAGGCGCGGTCCTGCAGCGGACCGGGGACGAAAATCACGGTATTGCCCGCCACCGAAAACTGGCCCGTGGCGGCCTTGCACCACAGTTCCAGCGTCGCCTCGCCGTTGTCGCCGATCTCCAGCGAAGGAACCCGCTTCGATCCGGGCTGCGGCGCGGCATCCAGGGTCATCTCGAACCCGAACGGAAACCCGTCATCGGCGCAGGCCGGGGTGGCGCCGAACGCGGTCGCCGCCAGCACCAGCACCGCCGCCAACCGGCTCAATGGCATGGAATTCATACGGCCTCTCGAGATCGCCCGGCACCATCGGCCGCGCGCCGTTGTAATGGCCAGGAGCCGTATTGACCAGACCGCTGCGTCAACAATCGGGCGCGCCGGAAAAATCCCCGCGGGCCGATGGCCTGCGGGGATTTTCGCATCCCTCGGCAACCGTTCTGCTACTTCAGCACCATGGCGGTGAACGGCGAGACATAGGCCTGCAGCATGACGAACAGGCCGACCAGGCAGGCCAGCGCGATCGAATGCTTGAACACGAAGCGCAGAATCGTGCCTTCGTGTCCGAACCAGTTGGTGGCGGTCGAGGCCACCACGATCGACTGCGCGTCGATCATCTTGCCCATGACGCCGCCGGAGGAATTCGCCGCTCCCATCAGGATCGGCGACAGGCCCAGCTGGGTCGAGGTGATCTTCTGCAGGTTGCCGAACAGGATGTTCGAAGCCGTATCCGATCCGGTCAGCGCCACCCCGAGCCAGCCGAGCAAAGTGCCGAAGAACGGATAGAGCACCCCTGTCGCGGCGAAGGCGAGACCCAGCGTGGCATCAACTCCGGACAGCCGGGTCAGGGTGCCGATCGCCAGCATCGCCGAGATGGTCATCAGCGAATAGGCGCACAGCTTGATGGTGCGGCCGTATTCGGAAACGATCGTGCCCGGCGACAGCCCCATGATGAAGCCCGAGATGATCGCGGCGATCAGGATCCCGGTGCCGGTAAACGACAGGTAGGTAAAGGAGAAGATCGCCGATTCCTTGGTCGGGGTCGGGACCACCGGCGCGACCTTGTTGATCATGCCGTGCAGCTCGGGCACCGGATAGTTCCAGGTGAAGACCGGATTGACCGCCGCCTTGAACCAGTCGGTGCCCCAGACCAGCAGCACCGCGCACAGGATGATCCACGGCAGCAGCGCGCTGAGCAGTTCGCCTGGTTTCAGGGGCGTCGGATCGATCAGCTTCGCCGGAGCCATGGTCTTGGCGGATTCATCATTGCCGCGCAATGCCGGCGACAGCCAGAGCACCTTCGGCTGCCAGACTTTCAGGAACAGGATCAGGCAGCCCATCGAGATCAGCGAGGCGCCGATGTCGACGATCCACGGGTTGATATAGTTCGAGATCAAAAATTGCGGGATCGCAAACGACAGCCCGGTCACCAGGATGGCCGGCCAGATGTCCTTCATCCCCTTGAAGCCGGCAAACGCCCACACCACCCAGAACGGCACGATCAGCGAGAAAATCGGCAACTGCCGTCCGACCATCGCGCCCAGGATATAGGGATCGAGGCCGGTCACCGAAGCCAGGCCCTGGATCGGGGTGCCCAGCGCGCCATAGGCGACCGGCGCCGTATTGGCGATCAGCGACAGGCCGGACGCTGCAAGCGGCGAGAAGCCGAGGCCGATCAGGATCGAACCGGTGATCGCCACCGGCGTGCCGAAGCCGGATGCGCCCTCGAAGAACGCGCCGAACGAAAATGCGATCAGCAGGAGCTGCAGCCGCCGATCGGCCGTCACGCCGCCGACGGCGCGTTTGAGCACTTCGAACCGGCCGGCGCTGACCGTGAGGCGGTACATGAAGATGACGTTGAGTACGATCCAGCCGATCGGAAAGAAGCCGCTGACGATGCCCAGCAGCGAGGCGCGGACCGCCATATTGGCCGGCATGGTGAACAGAAAGATCGCCACCAGATTGGCCAGCACCAGGGCAATGATCGCAGCGACATGCGCCTTGACCTTGCCGCTCGCGATCAGCACCAGCAGGGTGACTACCGGAATGGCCGCGGCCATGGTCGAAAGCGCAGCGTTGTCGAAAGGATTATAGACCTGGTTCCACATTGCAGTTCCTCCCCACGCCCCGTTATGCGGCACTCCGACCAGCGTGGAAAGTCAGGCCTGCCTGGCCTGATCGCGTTTGGGGGTCCGCCACGCGCGGGAGGGCGGATCGGGGCTGCCCCGGTCCGCTCACAACCTCGCGAAGTGAACAGGCCCCCCCGCCCCACGCCGTTGCGCCCATGCTAGGATTGACTCAATGGCGGCGACAAGCCAACGCGGACCGAGAAACCTACGACTTTAGTCTAAGCGTTCTCAATTCCTTCTTATTTTCAGGCCTTTGAAGCCGCCCTCCGGGAGATCGTAATCTGTGAACAACCTCCGCTCGACGCTCACGGCCGTCTGGAAAATCGCCCTTCCGTATTTCCGCTCCGAGGACAGATGGGCGGGGCGCGGCCTGCTCGCCGCGGTGATCGTCATCGAACTTGCCACCGTATTCCTCACGGTTCTGTTCAACCGCTGGAACAATGTTTTCTACAATGCGCTGCAGGAGCGCGACCAGGCCGTCTTCACCTACCAGATCGGCTACTTCTGCGTGCTGGCGACATTCTGGGTCGGGCTCAAGGTCTATCAGCTCTACCTCAATCAGTGGCTGCAGATCCGCTGGCGGCGCTGGATGACGGCCCGATATCTCGGCGGCTGGCTGCATGACGCCAACCATTACCGGATGCAGCTGCTGGGCGACGCCGCCGACAACCCGGACCAGCGCATCGCCGACGACACCCAGCGGTTCGTCGAACAGACGCTTGCGCTCGGCATCGGCTTGCTGAGTTCGGTCGTGACCCTGATATCTTTCGTCTTCATACTATGGACGCTGTCCAATGAAGCGCCGCTGCATCTGTTTGGCAGGGACATTCCGATTCCCGGCTATCTGGTTTGGGGCGCCCTGATCTACGCCCTGCTCGGGACCGTGCTGACCCATCTGATCGGCTGGCCGCTGATCGGGCTCAATTTCCAGCAACAGCGCTATGAGGCCGATTTTCGCTTCAACCTGGTTCGCGCGCGCGAGAACTCCGAACAGATCGCATTGCTGCGCGGCGAGCCCGCCGAGCGCACCCGGCTGTTGTCGCGGTTCGGATTGGTGGTCGAGAACTGGCTTGGCATCATGCAGCGCACCAAGAAGCTGACCGCCTTTACCTCGACCTATTCGCAGGCCTCCGTGATCTTTCCCTTCGTGCTGATCGCCCCGGCCTATTTCGCCGACAAGATCCAGCTCGGCGGCATGATGCAGACGATTTCCGCGTTCAGCAGCGTTCAGGATTCGCTGTCGTTCTTCATCTCCTCGTACCGGACGCTGGCCGAATGGCAATCCGTGGTGGCCCGGCTCGGCGGGTTCGAAACGGCAATCGAAAATGCCGCCGCGCTGGTTACCGAGAAAAACATCATCCATGTCGCCTCCACCAACCAGCACGCCATCGACCTCGAGAAGCTGGTGGTCAGCCTGCCCAACGGAGTCCCGCTGGTGACGGCGGACGGCTTCGATATCCGAAGCGGCGAGCGCACCCTGCTGACCGGTCCGTCCGGCTCCGGCAAGTCGACCCTGTTCCGCGCCATTGCCGCGATCTGGCCGTTCGGGACCGGCTCGATCGCGATCCCTGCCCACGCCACGCTGATGATGCTGCCGCAGCGGCCGTATTTCCCGGTCGGTTCGCTGCAGGCTGCGATCGTCTATCCTGCGGAGGCGAGCGCCTTCAGTTCGGACCAGGTCAGGGACGCGCTGATCGCGGTGGGCCTGCCGCTGCTGGCGCCGCGGCTGGCCGAGGACGCGCACTGGAACCGGATGCTGTCGCTCGGCGAACAGCAGCGCCTCGGGCTGGCCCGTGCGCTGCTGCACGCGCCGCAGTACCTGTTCCTCGACGAAGCCACCGCTTCGCTCGACGAAGCCTCGGAGGCGATGCTGTACAGGCTTGTCGAGACCCGGTTGCCGGCGAGCACCATTGTTTCGATCGGCCACCGCAGCACGCTCGAGGCCTTCCACCAGCGCAACATCATCCTGTCCCGCGCGGGTGATCGATTCGCTTTGCAGAACCGCAACGAGGACGCCGCGTGATGGTGCCGGGCCGGCCTTGACCGAGCGGCGTGGCGCGCGCCGGGCTTCGGCGCGGCCCGCGGTGGCCCGACCGGCAAATGGCAGGCGCGCCGCCAACGAAATGGGGCGGCAGATCGCCCTGCCGCCCCGTCAGTCTCGGGAAGATCAACCTATTTCAGGTTGGCCATCGCGGTCAGGTCGGCCGAAAGCTTGACGATGCCGGCCGCGCCGCACCAGTTCGAGCCTGCGCCACCCGGATTGATCGGGGTGACGCTGGTCGTTCCCGAAGCGTTGAAGGCGCTGGTGAAGGCGTTGCAGTTGCCCTTCGACAGGTCGGTGTCGGAATAGCGAAGATCGAGCGTGAACACCTTGTAGGTGAAGCCGATGCCGATGTTCCAGGTGTCGTAGCTGGCATAGGGGATGCCGGCCGCAAAGTTGCCCAGGGCGCTGACGACGCCGTAGAATGCATCCGAAGTACCGAGCCACTGCCGGCCGAACTCGCCGGAGACGTACATGCCGACGCCGCTGGTGCCGAATGCGGTGGAGGGCGCGGTGTACCTGCCGACGATCGAGGAGTAGTTGCCCCAGGCGCCCGAGTTCAGGAAGTTCGGCGAGTAGTACTCGGTCAATCCGAACTGCCAGTTGTCGTTGATGGTGTAGTTCACCTTGCCGTAGGCTTCGAAGAAGCTGACGTCCTTCTTCATCACGTTGCCGTCGGCAAGGAAGATCGTGTTGCCGCCGACCGGGCAGACATTGCCGCCGGGAACGCCGCCGGTGAGGACGTTATCGGCGCAATTGCCGCCCGGATAAAGATAACCCCAGACGCCGAAATCGAACGCGAATGCGCCGAAGGTCGGGCGGATACCGCCATAGACGTCGACTTCGGCCGCCGCGCGATTGGCGAACGAGATGCTCTCGGTGGAAGTGCCGACGTAGAGCTGCAGGTCCTTGGTGACGTTGTAGCGTGGTTCGAAATAGGCCGTGACCGACGGGTTGTGGTTGGATTGGGTGATCCCGCGGAAGATGTAGTCATTCATGACCGCGCTGCCGAAGGCGATATCCCAGGGGTCGAACGGCGCCGGCGGCGGCGCCTTGGCGGCCTTGAGCGGCATATCCGCGGCGAATGCCGAGCCCGCCGCGACGGCCAGCATTGCGGCGGCCAAAACCATCTTCTTCATGACGCTCCCCATCACTTTTGAAAGTTCGGTTCGATTTCCCTGGAGTGTCCCCCCAAGGGCAACCGGTAACCGGATGCTGCCAAGCTTGTCGGCTGACCCAATCTGAAGCGCGCTCGGCAATGTCGGAAGCAAAAAAGCTAAGCAGATGATGACTTTTTAGGCGATTCCGAACTATTGGGGAATGTTCTGGGCGAGTGTGGCATTACAACAACAATTTTGGCGGGATTCGGCGCCCGCCGGCGGGTCGCCTGTCAGGGCGAGGCGGGCCGGATGCCCCCGGTGCATCGTTTGCACGGCCGGCCGGTGCGGCAAATCACCGGCCGGCCCGAACCTCTGAAATCTCGTTTCCGGGAGCCTCGGCTGTGCCCGAAATAAAAAGGCCGCAGCGACGGGCGCTGCGGCCTGGAACGTAGCCCGCTGCAAGCGGGAGCAACTCGGCTATTGGTCGTCGTCTCCGCCGGCAGCCGACGGGCTCGACGAACTGCCCGAATGTTCCCATGACGGGCTCGCGCTTGCCGCCGCAGGGCTCGGCATCGCCCAGCTCTGTGGCGCCGTGGCGGCCGCAGGGGACCGGCTTGGGCGCGGGTGCGGGCTTCGCCGCCGGCTTGGCGACGGCCGGCTTTACAGCCGGCTGGCGACAGCCGGCTTGGCGACGGCCGGCTTCGGCGCAGCGGCAGGAGCCGCCTTCTTTTTTGCAGGACTCTTCTTGGCGCTGGCCTTCTTGGCGGATTTTTTCGGTGCCGCCGCCTTGGACTTCTTGGCGGACTTCTTAGCAGCCTTGCCGAGCTTTCTTCGCCGATTTCTTCGCCGACTTCTTTGCTGACTTCTTGGAAGATTTCTTCGCGGTTTTTGTCTTCGCCGCGAGAAGCTTTTTCTTGTCCTTTTTATCCTTCTTGTCTTTTTTGTTCTTTTTTCCCTTAGCCATCGTGATCCTCCTGTTGCCGCCGCCCAATGTCCATCGAGCGTTTTATGTCGTCCGCCTCAGGGCGGGGCCAATCGATCAGTTCGATCCTGGCCGGGGACCGCCCGTCGCCCAATCGAGAAGCTCAATGGTGTGCACCACAGGAACCGACGTGCCACCGGCAATCTGCACCATGCATCCGATATTGCCCGCAGCAATCATGTCCGGCTTGACCATCGCAATATTGGCGACCTTTCGATCACGCAACCTGTTCGCAATGTCAGGCTGGAGAATGTTGTACGTCCCCGCCGAACCGCAACACAAATGGCTCTCCGGTACATCTTTCACCACGAATCCGGTCTTGGAAAGCAATTCTTTCGGGGCTTGCGTGATTTTCTGCCCGTGCTGCAGCGAGCAGGCCGAGTGGTAGGCGACGACAATGTCGCTGCGTGGCTGCGCCGGCTGCAGATCGATGCCGCCGACATACTCGGTGATGTCCTTGGCAAGTGCCGAAATCTTCGCTGCGGCAGCGGCGAAATCGGGGTCCTCGCGCAGCATGAAACCATAGTCCTTGATCACCGTGCCGCAGCCCGACGTCGTCACCAGGATGGCGTCGAGCCCGTTTCGCTCGGCCTCGTCGCGCCAGACGGAGATGTTGGCACGGGCGCGCGCCAGCGCGTCGCCGTCGCGCCCGAGGTGATGGGTCAGCGCGCCGCAACATTGCTCGTCCCTGACCAGCACAACCTCGATGCCGTGACGGGTAAGCAGGTTGATGGCGGCCTGGTTGATACGCGGTGCCAGAACCTGTTGCGCGCAGCCCTGCAGCAGCGCGACGCGTCCGCGCCGCGGGCCCTGAGCCGGAAAAACGCTTCCGCCGGCGGCCCCTCGCGCCGGCAGACGGCCCGGCGCAAGGACCAGCATCGCCTTGATTCGTCGCAACAAAGTTGGTGACCCCGATGCCACTTTGGCTGTCGGCAGCAGGCCGGCCAGGGGTCGGATCAGGCCTGCAAGGATCATCCCGACGCGAAACCATTGCGGCCGCGGCAGCACCCAGGCCAGCACCGCGCGCAACGCCCGCTCGGTCAGCGGCCTGCGATAGTCCCGCTCGATCCTGACCCGCGCCTGATCGACCAGATGCATGTAGTTCACACCCGACGGACAGGTGGTCATGCAGGCAAGGCAGGAGAGGCAGCGGTCGATGTGCTTGACCACCTCAGGGGTTGGCGGCCGGTCCTTTTCCAGCATTTCCTTGATGAGATAGATTCGGCCGCGCGGGCTGTCGAGCTCGTCGCCGAGCAGCACGTAGGTCGGGCAGGTCGCGGTGCAGAAGCCGCAATGCACGCAGGCCCTCAAAATCTTGTCGGCCTCCCCGATGTCGGGATCGGCGAGCTGCGCCAGGCTGAATTCGGTCTTCATGTCGCCGGTCCTCGCCTCAACCGGCCGCGGTTGAGGATGTTTTTTGGATCGAAGCTGTGGCGGACCCGGTCGCTCAACGCAGCCAGGCCGCCCTGCTGCGGATGAAACACATCGACGCCGCGCCGGACCTGCTCGGACGCGCGCAGCAGCGTGGCATGGCCGCCGACGGCGTTGACACGCTCCCGCACCAGCGCGGCCTGGGCGTCAGGCTTGGGCGGCAGCGCCGCCCAGATCAACCCGCCGCCCCAGTCGTAGAACACCTCGCCGCCGGTATCCCGCGCCAGCGCCAGGCCGAGCGCGCCGCCGGCGGCCGGCGGACAGATGATCCGCCATACCGGCCACGCGCCGAGCGCGCCACTGGCCGCAAACGGGACAACGTCGCGAATCGAGCTCCAGATCGCCGCCGAGGCCGCATCCTGCAGAATTTCCGCCGCCCCGAACGGCGCCAAAGCCCTGGCAAGCGCCGCGGCGCGATGCACCGCCGAGGCGGTGATGCCTTCCAGCCGCAGCAAGGTGACCGACCGCTGCGGCGATCCCGGATCGGCAAGTTCGCCGAGCCCGGCCAAATCCGCAGGGAATGCCGAGCCCGGCACATGTGCCGCGCCGGACAGGTCGAACGGCGAGCCCAGCGCCGCCGTCATCGCCCGGTTTGCGGTGACGTCGTCGAGGGCGCGCAGCACCAGCGTGCGTTCGCTCTCCGGCCTCGGCATCACCTTCAATGTCACTTCCGTCATCACCGCCAGCGTGCCCCAGGACCCCGCCAGCAGCTTGCACAGATCGTAGCCGGTGACGTTTTTCACGACCTTGCCGCCGGCCTTGAAACTGTCGCCGAAACCGGACACCGCATGCGCGCCGAGCAGATGGTCGCGCGCGCTGCCGGCCTTGATCCGGCGCGGCCCCGATAGCCCGGCGCCGATCATGCCGCCGATGGTGCCGTGATCGGGCGTGCCCAGCAACCGCGAGGTATTGACCGGTTCGAAGGCGAACTGCTGGCTCTTGGAGTCGATCAGCGACAGGACATCGGCGAGCGGCGCGCCGGCCTGCACGGTGATGATCAGTTCGTTCGGCTCATAGGCCATCACCGCATTCAGCGTCGACAGGTCGAGCAGCGCATTGGTCGCCATCGGCTGACCGATCTGCCGCTTGCTGCCGTGACCGACGATCTCGAGCGGCTGCTCGCCGGCAAGCGCGGAGCGCACCACCTGCTCGACATCCAGCGCATCGCGTACTTTCAAGGTATCCACCATTCAGGCCCGGACTCTGATGCCATGGTCGGCGAAAGCGGTCGATCCGGCAACCGCAAGCGCCGTGGATGGAATTTGCCGGTTCGGAATACCGGATAGCCGGCCGTGACGGGCTGCGGCCATGCAAGACCGGGCGAAGGCCATCCGCTCAGAACCGCGGCAGGTCGGGAAAAGCAAGCTTGCCGCCGTGGACGTGCACGCGGCCGAGTTCGGCGCAGCGGTGCAGGGTCGGAAACACCTTGCCGGGATTGAGCAGGCCCCGGGCATCGAACGCGCATTTCAGCCGCTGCTGCTGGTTCAGATCGATCTCGCTGAACATCTCCGGCATCAGGTCGCGCTTTTCGATGCCGACCCCGTGTTCGCCGGTGAGGACGCCGCCGAGTTCGACGCAGACCCGCAATATGTCGGCGCCGAAGGCTTCGGCGCGGTCCATCTCGCCGGGCTTGTTGGCATCGTACAGGATCAGCGGATGCAGATTGCCGTCGCCGGCGTGAAACACATTGGCGACGCGCAGATCGTACTTCGCCGACAACGCGCGGATTCGCGCCAGCGCCTCCGGCAACTTGCCGCGCGGGATCGTGCCGTCCATGCAGAGATAATCCGGCGAGATCCGCCCGACCGCGGGAAATGCCGCCTTGCGGCCGGCCCAGAACAGGTTGCGCTCGGCTTCGGAATTGGAGATCCGGCAGGTGGTGGAACCGCAGCCCAGCGCGATCGCCTCGACCCGCCTGATCAGTTCATCGACCTCGACGCCGGGGCCGTCGAGTTCGATGATCAGCAGCGCCTCGACGTCGAGCGGATAGCCGGCATGGACAAAGGCCTCGGCGGCGTGGATCGCAGGCTTGTCCATCATTTCCATGCCGCCCGGAATGATCCCGGCGCCGATGATCCGTGCGACGCACTCGCCGGCCGCCTCGACCTCGCCAAAGCCGACCATCAGCGCGCGCGCGGTTTCCGGCTTCTGCAGAATTCGCACCGTCACCTCGGTGATGACGCCGAGCAGGCCCTCCGATCCGGTGATGATGCCCATCAGGTCGTAGCCGCCGGCCTCGGCGGATTTGCCTCCGACCCTGATGATTTCGCCTGTGATCAGCACGATTTCGCAGCCCAGCACGTTGTTGGTGGTCATGCCGTATTTGAGGCAATGCACGCCACCGGAATTCTCCGCGACATTGCCGCCGATCGAGCAGGCGATCTGCGAGGACGGGTCCGGCGCGTAGTAGTATCCGGCATCGGCGACCGCCTGGCTGATGGCGAGATTGGTCACCCCGGGCTCGGTCACCACCACGCGGTTGTCGAAATCGATCTCGCGGATGCGCTTGAACTTGCCGAGGCCGAGCAGCACGGCATCGGCCAGCGGCAGCGCACCGCCGGACAGCGAAGTGCCGGAGCCGCGCGGCACCACCTTGATGCCCTGCTCGAAGCAATATTTCAGGACCCGCGAGACCTGTTCGGTGGTGTCCGGCAGCACCACGACCATCGGCGGCTGCCGATAGGCCATCAGGCCATCGGATTCGTAAGGCAGCATTTCGGCAGCGCTGTCGATCACCCCCTCCCCGGGCACGATTCCACGCAACGCCGCAACGATCGCGTCGCGGCGCGCCAGAACCGCCGGATCCGAAGCGGGCATCATGATGGTCATCGGTGGTTCTCCGCCGCCTGCGGCATGCCCATCCGGAGGCAGCCAGTTTACCGCTGCGAATCAAGCACATCTCGACTGCTTTGGGTAGATCGCCGCGGCCTTGCGGGCGATGCAGCCGGCAGCGGCAGGCGAGCGCTGTTCAGGGCTCGTCCACAAGGAGGTCAGGGCTCTTTGGACCTTCATCATCGCCAACTACGGCAAGGGTGGAAAAATCCGTCGGCGGCGACGTGCTCCCCGCAGGTTTCGCAGATTCGAGCGGGCGGACTGCAAAGTCCGCCGTTTCGGCCGGCGAGCGGCGCAGCCCGGGCCGTTACAAGAGGGCTACTTGTCCTTCTCCGAAAGCCATTGCTTGATTTGCGACGGTCCCACCACGCGCTTTGGCGCAAAGGGATTGATGGTTCCGGCACTGATTTCTGCGCCAGCTGCGATCTTGGCGTTGGCAAATCTCTTGGCGTCGGCTTCGCTCGCGAAGGCCTCTGCGCGACGAGAGTAATGCCCGGTCTTTTCTTGGTGCGGAATGTTGACTGAAACGTACCAGGTATTCTGAATTTTCTTGTCCGCCACGCGCTGCCTTCTCCCGACCGATGCTGGTCGTGACCTTTGTCGCAGCGTTGCGCAGATGCGTTCATCTGAATCGGCCCCCGGCGGAGCCGGGCCGGCGCAGTTGCAGGACCACACCGCGCCGGTCTAGTTGGCGGCAGCAGCCCTGTTGGGCGCCATGCCGGCTATCATGGCGTCGATCTCGCGGATGACGAGCTCGGGTGCCGCGTTTTGCACCATGTGGCCGACATCGGGCAGCACGATCAGTTTCGCGTTCGGCACCGCGGCCGCGAACGGCCGCGAATGGATATTCGGCGACACGGTGGCGTCGCGGTCCCCGGTGATCACCAATGTCGGTGCCGTGATGGCGGCGTAGCGCGGCGCCTGCTCCGCCACCGCCGCCTTCAGCGTTACCAGATCGCGGGCATTGGCGAGGAATTCCCCCGGGCGCAGCAACAATGGCGTCGCGGTGCCGGCAACGAAATCCCGCGGCATGATCTGCGGCAGGAACACGCCGCGGGCCCCCGGCCCGGTCAGGAAGACCCCGAGTGGAAGCGTGATCGTATAGGCGAGCAGCGGGCCGATCACCGGGGTCGTGACGACCTGGTTGTACCATCCGACCCCGCCGCGCCACGGATAGGCCACCGGCGCCAGCATCACCAGCCCCGCGACACGCTGCGGATAATCGAGCGCCATCAGGGCGCCGAGCGCGCCGCTCCAGGAATGCACCACGAAGATCGCGCGCCCGACGCCGAGTTTTTCCAGCGCCTCGTCGATCATCCTGCCCTGGATGGCCGGCGTCGAATCCTCCAATCGTGAACGGCTGCTCCAGCCATGGCCGGGACGATCGATCAGGATCACCCGATGATGGCCGGCGAGCATGTCGCCGAGCGGCTGTTGCATGGTCGCCAGATTCGAACTGGCGCCATGAAGCATCACAATGGGAAGATCACCGGGACGGCGTGGCCCGATATCGACGATGTTGAGCGATGCGCCGGTCACCTCCACCTGCACGCCCCGTGCGGGGTAAGCCCGCTGCAGCCACAACACACCGGCCTGGGTGACCAACGCAAGAACGGCCAGCGCCGCCACGACAACGACAGCAATCATCGACAATGTCCGGATCGGTCTGGCCACCAGCGAGGTACGGTTCTGCGGGCAAAGGGTTTCGCGGCCCATTGCCGAAGCGGCCACGACGAGCGAGCTAGCAAGGGCTGAAACCCAGCCGCCCAAGCGCCGGCAACTTGACGGCCGGCCGCCGCACATCGATACCGAGCACGGCGCCGAGAAAATTGATCTCGATGCCTTCCACCCAGCCGATGGTCAGGCCCAGATAGCCGCCGAGGCTGATGCGAACGCCGGTCGCCGAAGGCGTCAGTGCGAACATGTCACCGTCGTAGGGAAAGTCCTTGCCGATGGCGGTCGGCGGCAGCGCGGCCTGCAATTCGGGAACTGCCGCCAGCACCGCCGCGACAAAAGTGTTGGAGTTCGGGCCCGGCCAGGCGCGATAGTCGCCGGTGGACCGCCATTGGTAGCCTTCGACCGCAGCACGGATCTTGGGGATCATGCGGGACGCCGCCTCGCCGTCGGCGGCGGCAATCGTTTCCGGGGCGCCGCCGAACCACCGCCCGTCGGGCGCAAAGCCGTTGATGCGGATCGGTTCGCCCCAGGCGGTATAGTCATAGCGGGTGTAGCGCGGCGCACCGGGCTCCTTGATGACGATCCAGCTATGGACCGCGAAGATGCCACGCCAGCGGACCGTCCGCGCCGCATAGATACGCAGCAGGGCGTCCGGATGCTGCGCGGGGGACGGCAGCAGACCGGCGCTGGAGCGGTCCGCGCTCTGCCAGCCGATCGAACGATCGCCGAACAGGTACTCCACAGTCGATACCGCGATCGGGGCGAAAAGCAGGGCGAGCACAACAATCACAATTTTTCTCACCTTGTGGAACCCGCGCGTCCCGACGCTTCATACAATCGTCATCGGCGGCTTTATATAACCGCCATCGGCGCATTTGCCATCTGACATCCGCGCGACCGCCGCCGGGCTTTCCGCACCATCCGCAGACATTGCGTTGCGGGGTATCTCGTTATCATATGACGCGATTGGAGATTTTTGATGACTTGCAGAGCGAATGAAGCCGCCATCGACGAAATCGTGGCCAGCTGCAACGGCGATATCCGCGGCGCATTGCAGGCCCTGTTGCTGGTCAACGAGCGGCTGGAGACGGAACTTGCACAGTTGTACGCCGCCGTGAGCCATGGCAGGTCGCTCGAGCGCGGCAGCAGCGCCCTGCACTGACCGCCGATCGTCCGCCGGGCCCCTTGAGGCTGCAAACGCTGCTGCGCCACGGCGCAGGGCTCATCGCGGCGGTCCGAAGCCAGCACGATCAGATGTCGCGGCCCTCGACCTTCTCGCTCAGGGTCTTGACCAGTTCCGGTACCTTTTCAAGGTAGGGGTCGACGGCCAGCGCCTTGCGGAAGGCGTCAAGCGCGCGCTTTTCGTCGCCGAGATCCTGCATGATCATGCCAAGCCCGGCCAGCGCGCCGAAATGGCGCGGTTCGCGCACCAACACCTGCTCGATATCCTCGAGCGAATGGGCGTAGTCGTTCTGCAGATAGTACAGCGTCGCGCGCCGGTTCCATCCCTCGACATAATCGGGGCGCAGCTTGATCACGGCATCGAGCAGCTTCAGCGCGACGTCCATCTGCTGGGCGTCCATCGCCGCCTTGGCGCGCATCATCAGCAGCGCGGCGGTATCGCTCGGCGTCTGCAGCCACAGCGCCCAGATCCGGGCCTCGACATGCCTGGCGCTGGCCTCGTCCGGCGCCACCTTCAGCGCGCCGAACAGGAAATCCAATCCATGCGCCCGGTCGGCGGCGCCGACCTTGGGCAACTTGCCCGGCGCTTCCGGTAATTTCTTTTGCTGCTTGGGCTGGGCCTGCGGGTTCTGCGCCAGCGCCGCAACCGGCGCCACGGCGATCGCAGCGGTCAACAGGATCGCAAGTCGGTACTTTCGGGCTTTGGCGAATCTGGCGGCCATCGCGCAAGTCTAGACGCAGGAAAACGCGCTGCAAAGCAGCAAGCCCGTCAAAGGCCCGTGAACGGCGTTGGATATCCTGCCAGACCCGAAGGCCCGTTCAGCCCTGGCGCGCCTTGAAGCGGCGCTGAACCTTGTTGATCACGTAGACCCGGCCCTTGCGGCGGACCAGACGGTTGTTGCGATGGCGGCCGCGCAGCGATTTCAGCGAGTTACGGACCTTCATGGGACAATCCTGATGCTTTGAAAGGCCGTGTTCGGCACTATCCTCTGGCAGCCCGAAAGTAGCAAAAACGGGCTCGATCCCGCCGACGGCTGAGCCGCCCGGGACCCGCGGTTTCTAAGCCATGGCGCGGTCGAATGTCAATCCAATCAGGCGTTTCGAGGCCGCCTTGCGCACCGTGCGAACCCAGGCCCGCGACGCCGGTGCAGGCTGGATTGATTTTGCTGGCAAATCCAGGCCGGCGGCGCGGCGACTCCGCCGGACCGGCCTTCCGGTCCCCGGATGCTGCGCAGCTGATCCGGGGTGCACGAGGAAGAGCTGGCCGCTCTGCGGCAGCGCGCTACGCCGCAGAGCGGCAGGGACTAGCGATGCGGAAACTCGACCATGGCCTCGCCGCTGGCGACCTTTTCGTCATTCTGGTTGCGGACCAGGACATCGATCAGGACCCAGCGCGACTTCGAGGTCACCTGTTTCGACTTCACGATGCCCGACGGCTGGATGGTGTCGCCCGGCCTGACCGGCTTCAGCCACCTGGTTTCGAGACGGCGATGAATGGCGCCGGCCGCGTAGGCCCAGTCGGTGATCATGCGCGAGATCAGCCCGAAATTGTTCATGCCATGCATGATGATGCCGCCGAAATTGGTCTTGCCGAAATCGCCCTTCATGTAGTCGTCGTCGAGATGCAGCGGGTTGTAGTCGAGCGAGGCGTCGCAAAACAGCCGGATCGATTCGCGGCTGACCGCGAATTTCGGCCCGTCGATGCCGTCGCCGGGACGCAGGGTTTCGAACCTCGATGTCATGATTTCGCTCCCTTGCCGGTCATTGCGGCCGGATCGTCCAGCCGCGGCCGCTGCAGATGACCTCGCCGTGCTGGTTGAAGAAGACATTGTCGTGCACCACGAACAGTCGTTCGCGCTTGATGAACTTGTCGAGCGCCCGGGCCGACAGCGTGATGAGGTCGCCGGGACGTGCCGGAATATTGTAGCTCCAGGACTGGCCCGCATTGACGGTGCCCGGGCTGCGCATCCAGTCGTCGGCCGGCGTGCAGGAAAACATCAGCAGGATGTGAATCGACGGCGGCGCGATCAGTCCGCCATAGGGCGTGGTCCTGGCGTAGACCTCATCGAAATAAAGCGGATGGTCCTCCCCGACCGCCTTGCAGTACAGCGCGATCGCTTCCCGCGTCAGGGTATAGGGAATGGTCTTGCGCGGTGCACCCGGGACGATGTCGTCCCAGACCTTTCGCAAATTGGCATCCTTCCAGAAGTCGGTCTCGAAAGCCTCCGCCTGCGCCATGTCGTCCTCCCTGTCCCGTCCCGTCGGCGATTCATAGCGGAACTGGCCGGGCCAGCGGAAGCTTCGCGAGCTTGCCAAATTTGTTATATGGTATAATCAATTCAGCCGTAACCGAACGGCACCCCCGGGAAACGCCAATGTCCAATCTGAAGCTGCCCAATGTCGAAGACGTCGTGGCGATCGACATCCACACTCATGCCGAAGAGCCCTGCGGCATGCATGCCGACGACGGCTACGACGACTTCCAGGCGCAGATGGCCGATTATTTCAAGTCGCCCAACAAGCATCCGCCCACGGTTGCGGAAACCGCGGCCTATTACCGGGCCAAGAAGATCGCAGCGGTGATCTTTCCGGTCGACGCCGAGCGCGAGACCGGATTCCGGCGCTACAACAACTACGAAATGCTGGAAGTCGCCGCCGAAAATTCCGACGTGCTGATACCCTTCGTCAGCATCGATCCGCACAAGGGCAAGCTCGGCGTCCGCGAGGCGCGCAAGCTGATCGAGCAGTACGGCGTCAAGGGCTTCAAGTTCCACCCGACCATGCAGGGCTTCTACCCGAACGACCGCATGGCCTATCCGTTGTACGAGGCGATCAACGACGGCGGCGCGATCGCGCTGTTTCACACCGGGCAGACCGGCGTCGGCTCCGGCATGCCCGGCGGCATGGGCATGCGGCTGAAATATTCCAATCCTATGTACATGGACGATGTCGCGGCGGACTTCCCCGACCTCAGGATCATCCTGGCCCACCCGTCCTTCCCCTGGCAGGAAGAGGCGCTGTCGGTCGCGACCCACAAGCCGAACGTCTATATCGACCTGTCCGGCTGGTCGCCGAAATACTTCCCGCCGATCCTGGTGCGCTACATCAACTCGATCCTGCAGGACAAGATGCTGTTCGGATCGGACTGGCCGGTGATTACGCCGGACCGCTGGCTGGCGGATTTCGCCAAGCTCGACATCCGCGACGACATCAGGCCGAAGGTATTGAAGGCCAATGCGCGGAAGCTGCTCGGCATCTAGGTCCACCGGGAGGACATCGAAGCCGGCGCAGCACGCGCGTCATGGAGAGCTGGCCGGACTTGCGCATTTTCGATTATTTATCCATGAAGCATGATCCGCCGCTCTTGTCAGCCGAACGGGCCCTGCCATGACCATCAAAGCCGTCGTGTTCGATGCCTATGGCACGCTGTACGACATACAGTCGGTGGCCGCCGTGACCGAGGCGGAGTTTCCCGGCTACGGCGGGATCATCACCCAGATCTGGCGGATCAAGCAGCTCGAATATACCTGGCTGCGTTCGCTGATGCGGCGCTACCAGGATTTTTCGGTCGTCACCCGGGAGTCGCTCGCCTACACGCTGCGGGTGCTCGGGCTGCGGCACGACGATGACGCCTTCACGCGCATCATGGAAAAGTACCTGCATCTCGATCTTTATCCGGACGCGACCGCAGCGCTCGCGGCGCTGCGCGGCCGAAAACTTGCGATCCTGTCCAACGGCTCGACCGCCATGCTCAATGCGCTGGTGCGCAACAGCGGCCTCGACCGCGTGCTGGATGCCACCATCAGCGTCGATTCGAAAAAAGTCTTCAAGCCTGCGCCGGAGGCCTACAGCCTGATCGAATCTGTTCTCGGGGTGTCACCGGCCGAAGTTCTGTTCGTGTCGTCGAACCCGTGGGACGCCTGCGGCGGCAAGGCGTTCGGACTCAACGTCGCCTGGATCGAGCGGGTGACGCCGGAAGCGATGGCGCAGGCCTGCCGCAACAGCGATCTGTTGGCCCCGCTCACCATGTTCAAGGCGATAAGGACGCAGATGGACGAGCTCGGGCTCGAGCCCGACCATCGCATCCATGCGCTTGCCGAATTGCCGGCCCTGGTCGGCTTGCCATGAGCCTGGAATCGGTCCGCAGGTTTTTCGCAGAGCGGGCTCCTGATATCGCCGTGATCGAATCGCCAGCCAGTTCGGCGACGGTGGCGCTGGCGGCCGAAGCCTATGGCGTCGAGCCGGCGCGGATCGCCAAGACGCTGAGCTTGCGGATCGGCGAGCGCGTGGTGCTGATCGTTGCCAGCGGCACCTCGCGGATGGACAACAGGAAGGTCAAGACGCGGTTCGGCGGCAAGCCGAAAATGCTCGGCCTCGACGAGGTCGCCGAGATTACCGGCCATGAAGTCGGCGGCGTCTGTCCGTTCGGATTGAAAGCGCCGCTGCCGGTCTATTGCGACGTCTCGTTGCAGGCGTTCGATGAAGTGGTGCCGGCGGCGGGCTCGATCCACAGCGCCGTTCGCATCGCGCCGTCGCGGATGGCGGAACTGGTCGGCGCCGAATGGGTCGATGTCTGCCAGGATCGGCGCTAGCCCAAGCCATTACCGACTGTTCTCGTGATAAGCATCACTGGGTGTTCTCGTCGTAATATGGATGCGACTCATAATATGGCTGCGGCTCATCATATGGCTGCGGCCGGGAATAGCGCGGCCGCGGCGCGGCCTGCGGTCTGGCCATGCTGGCATGTGATTCAAACACCGCGCGGCATGGCCCGGAGAGCTGCGCGGTGTTTTGCCGAAGACATCCGACGATCCGATTGGTGTCCGGGATCTGTTCCCAGCAAAGCCTGAAAACGTCGGGGGTACAGGCGGCCTGCTGTTCGGGAGTTCCCCGATTCTCCTGCGAAAAAGCAGGCGTCTGGGCGAGACCGAGCGCGGCCGTGAACGCAAGGCTGAGGACGACGGGCTGGGTTCGCATGCCGGATCTCCTGATTTCTGCGGGGCGTGCTTCTCCCAAGCACTTGAGCTTGAATGAACGGAGCCGGCGAAGGTTCGCGCCGGACAACAAATTGTGAAAAGCCGAGCGTTCCCGGTTTGCCGCCGCGACCTGGGGCGAATGCTCCGGCGTCACGCACAACTGCAGACTGCAGGGGCGCTGCGCGCCCCTCACCCTGCCGTCGGCTGCTTCGGTTTCTTGGTGGCGGCAAAATGCCTCGCCAGAAAATCCGCCAGCACCTCAAGCCGCGCCGGACGTGGGCCGCCCGGCGGCATCACCAGATGCAGCGAGCCCTCGGGCTGCTTCCAGCCCTGCAGGATCACCTCGACCTCGCCGGATGCGATGGCGTCGCCGACAATGAAGTCCGGCAGATCGGCGATGCCGAGTCCCGCAAGCAGCGCCGGCATCAGCGCCTCACCGTTGTTGACGCGCAGCGGGCCCGCCGGGCGCACGCTGGCCTGCTCGCCGGCGGCATTGGTGTAATGCCAGACGTCCTGGGTGGAGAGGTAGGCATAGCCGAGACATCGGTGCCGGGCGAGATGCATCGGATGCGTCGGCCGGCCGTACCGCGCCAGATAGCCGGGCGAGGCCACCGTATAGCGCGGCATCGCGCACAGCCGTCGCGCGATCAGCGAGGAATCCGGCAGACTGGCGATTCGCAGGGCGGCATCGAATCCCTCGCCGACCAGATCCACCATGGCATCGCTGAGATGAAGATCGATCGAGACATCGGGATACAGTTGGAGAAACTCGGGCAGTATCGGCGCCACCTCCCGCACCCCGAATGTCATGGGCACCGCAAGACGCACCAGTCCGCGCGGCGCCACCGACTGCGCCAGGGTTTCGTTCTCCGCGGCCTCGCCGTCGGCCAGAAGGGCCGCGGCGCGCCCGGCCAGCTTTTGCCCGGCATCGGTCAGGGCGAGCCGCCGCGAGGTGCGGTTGAACAGCCGCGCCCCGAGCCGCTGCTCCAGGCGGGTGACCGCCTTCGACACCGTGGCCTTGGACAGCGCCAGTTCGGTCGCTGCCGCCGCAAACGACCGTAATTCGACGACTTTTGCGAAGATCGCGAGGCCCTCGAAATCGGGAAGTCTTGCCATCACGGGCCCCCGTCAGATCATTTATGGAAACAATATGTTTCGAAGGTTTCTATTTATACTTCATAGGGGACCGCTTATCCAAGCCACAACGAAAATTCAAAGGATCATCCCATGATTGAACTCAGACCATTCAGCAAACTCGGCAGCGCCGACCATGGCTGGCTGAAAGCCAGGCATCATTTCTCGTTCGGCAGCCACTATGACCCCGCCAACATGGGCCACGGTGCCCTGCGGGTCTGGAACGACGACGAGATCGCGCCGAATACCGGCTTTCCCGCGCACCCCCATGCCAACATGGAAATCATCACCTATGTCCGCGAGGGTGCGATCACCCATCAGGACAGCCTCGGAAACAAAGGGCGCACCGAAGCGGGTGACGTGCAGGTGATGAGCGCCGGCGCCGGCGTGCGTCACTCCGAATACAATCTCGAGCCGACCAAGACCAAGATCTTCCAGATCTGGATCGAGCCGACCACCCAGGGCGGCCAGCCGACCTGGGGGGCAAAACCGTTCCCGAAGTCGGATCGCTCAGGCAACTTCGTCACCATCGCCAGCGGCTACGAAACCGACAAGGACGCGCTGCCGATCCGGGCCGACGCCAGGGTGCTCGCCACCACGCTGAAGGCCGGCGAGAGCGCGGAATATGCGCCGGCCAAGGCGCGCAGCCTCTATCTGGTTCCGGCGGCCGGTGCGGTCGACATCAACGGCGTCCGGGTCAATGCCCGCGACGGCGTCGCAATCCGGGACGAGACCCGGCTCAGGATCACCGCGCTGGAGGATTCCGAGCTGGTGCTGGTCGATGCGGCCTGAAGGGCGAGGAGCGAGTGGCGAATAGCGAATAGGGAAAAAGCAAAGTCCTTGCCTTGGCTCGCTCGCCATTCGCCACCGTTTCTCCGCCACTCGCCACTCGCCATTCTCCATTCTCCATTCTCTGCCATTCGCCATTCGCCATTCGCTTCCCAACCTCCGGAGACCGACCATGACAAAAGTTCTTGTGCTGTACTATTCCGCCTACGGCCACATCGAGACGATGGCCAAGGCCGTTGCCGAAGGCGCCCGCGAGGCCGGCGCCACCGTCGATATCAAGCGGGTGCCGGAACTGGTGCCGCCCGATGTCGCAAAAGCGTCCCATTACAAGGTCGACCAGGCGGCCCCGGTGGCCAAGATCGACGATCTCGCCGATTACGACGCGATCATCGTCGGCACCGGCACCCGCTTCGGCCGGATGGCCTCGCAGATGGGGAATTTCCTCGATCAGGCCGGCGGCCTCTGGGCCAAGGGCGCGCTGAACGGAAAGGTCGGCGGCGCCTTTACCTCGACCGGGACCCAGCATGGCGGCCAGGAAACCACGCTGTTTTCCATTATCACCAACCTGCTGCATTTCGGCATGACCGTGGTCGGCCTCAATTACGGCTTCGCGGGCCAGATGAAGCTGGATCAGGTCACCGGCGGCTCGCCCTACGGCGCGACCACGATCGCCGGCGCCGACGGCAGCCGCCAGCCATCCGAAAACGAACTCGCCGGCGCGCGCTATCAAGGACGCGTGATCGCGGAAACCGCCAAAAAACTGCATGGCTGATGCCGCGAAGGCGGCATTCTCCTCAAGGGATTGCCGCCCATCTGATGGTGGGGACGACGGACTTCGCCATGATCGAAATTCTCTTTATCTATCAACTGGCGCGCAATCCGCTGCAGGCGATCGCGCGCCGTTGGTATTGCCACAGCCTCTACCGCGCCTCGCGCGGACGGCGGCGCTGCCCGGGCTGCACCGGTTCGTAACGTCGTGCCGCCCGGCCAAGGCGACCAGCAATAATCGCCAAGGTATTGGAACCGGACGGCATGCTCGCCGTTGGGTCAGGCGCACCCGCGCCTGGAGATTCCAAAATGACCAACAAGCCAGATCCCAAGGCTTCCAAGCAGAGCCCTCCGTCGCATCCCGGCATGATGGGCGATGGCACCGAAGAGCAGAACCTCGGTCAGGCCGGCAATCCGGCGGCCCGTATCAAGAAGGATGAAGTGGACGCCGCGTTCGCCAAGGGCACGAAGAAAAGTTAGCCGGAATCGATCCTCAAACGACGCCAATTCGCTTATGATAAGGCCGGGCCGGATCGGGCCCGGTCTTATTGTATGAGAGAATGCCGATGACAGCCCGCCACGGTGACGCATGAGGACGCCGGTGCCGTGGCCGGAATTGCCCACCGCGCCATGGCGCGAGACCTATGCGACGCTGCATCTGTGGACCCAGATCGCAGGCAAGATCCGCCTCGCGCGCACCCCCTGGCTGAACCATTCCTGGCACGTCACGCTGTACGTCACCGCCCGCGGCCTTACCACCTCGCCGATCCCCGACGGCAACCGCAGTTTCCAGATCGACTTCGACTTCATCGATCATGTGCTGCGGATCGCGGCCAGCGACGGCGCGCAGCGGCAGTTTGCCCTGGCCGGGCAATCGGTCGCCGGCTTCCATGCGGCGATCATGGCCGCGCTCGCCGAACTCGGAATCAGCGTCGCGATCAACGAGATGCCGAACGAATTGCCGGACCCGATCCGGTTTTCGCTGGACCGCCAGCATGCATCCTACGACCCGGACGCGGTGCGGCGGCTGTTCCAGATTCTTGTGAATGTCGATCGCCTGTTCAAGCAATTCCGTACCGGCTTCCTCGGCAAGGCCAGTCCGGTGCATTTCTTCTGGGGCAGCTTCGATCTCGCGGTGACGCGGTTTTCGGGCCGCCGCGCACCGCGCCATCCCGGCGGAGTGCCGCATCTGTCCGATGCGGTGGCCTGCGAAGCCTATTCCCACGAGGTGAGCAGCGCCGGATTCTGGCCGGGCAGCGGCGCGATCGATTATCCCGCGTTCTACAGCTATGCCTATCCGGAGCCGGCGGGCTACCGCGCCACAATGGTTCGCCCCGACGCGGCTTTCTTCAGCGAGGCCGTCGGCGAATTCATCCTGCCCTACGATGCGGTACGCACGGCGGCGCAGCCGGACCAGGCGCTGCTCGAATTCCTGCAAAGCAGCTATGAGGCCGCGGCCAATGCCGCCAAATGGGACCGCGATGCGCTGGAATGCGTCCCCGGCAGGCCCGGCGTGGTGCGGAGTCTCGAACCGTTCCAGCCCCGGTGAATGCTCTCTCATTGACAGGCAAGTGACGACGCGCGTTGCCGTCGATGCGGTGAAATCGCGGTAAGCGATATTCCCGTGCGGGCCCTGACCGCTATCAGCGGGCTACGCGCCCGGCACAGCGATATGCCGGCGAAAGTCTGCCGGCGAGACCGGTACACGGCTTTGCGAGGCCGCCCGAATGGCGTTTCCGAGCACCAGGCCCGCCAGGCACGCCAGCAGGCCGAGTGCCGGAGGTGCGAATAACGCTTCCTCCTGGAAAAAGCCGCTGACCAGCACGACGAAGATCCCGAACGCCGCGAGGCCCTGGGTGAGAAGGCCGGAAACCGCATACAGGCGCCACGCCTTGATGGCTATGACGAGATAGAAACCGAGCGGCACTGCCGCGGCGATCCCCATCTGGTAAAGCAGCACCCCGACCGCGCTCTCGACCGCGCCGTCGACTGCGCCCGCCTGCTGCGCCGCGCGCCAGTCGATCGAAGAAAAATCGGCCGACAGATTTCCGCCGGCGCCCAGCCCGCGGCCGAGCGGCGCCTGAAGGAAGCCGTTCCAGCCGCCCATGAAGCCGATCACGTGATAGTCGCCGATCTGCAGGCCGACGTGCAAACCCACGATCACATAGCCGATCAAGGCGAGACAGCCCAACACGAGCGTCGCGATGGCACCGAGCAGCCGCGTCGAGATCCAGGCTGCTGCGACGAACAGGATCAGGATGAGCGCGCCCTTCACGCCGCAAAGTACGGCAAGCGGCAATGCCGCGACCGCCAGCAGCCGGCGCCCTACCGAAAACAGGAAAAGCACGAAAAAACCGACGCCATAGGCATAGCTGATGGCGCTGATATTCGGGCCGAACACCCGCAGCATGTCCGCAAAGCCGAGGCCTTCGAGCAGCGGCGTATTCAGGAAGCTGAAAACGAAGCGATCCTTGAGATCGACGAAGACCTGCCCGGTGGCCCGCATCTCCCGTTCCCAGGTGCCGGAATCGGTGGCCTTGATTTCATCGAAATGCCAGTAGGAATAGCCGTTGGTGATCGCGAGCCAGAAATCCCGAAATACCAGTTCGACATATCCGCAAACGACGAAGAGCACCGCGATCGTCACCAACACCGGCGTGACGCGAACCTCAAAGGTGGCGGCGGTCAGCAGCGCAAGCTGAAACAGGAACAGCGGAAGCACGATGTTGCGAAGATAGATCGACGCCGCAAGTCCGTTTTGCAGCAAACCTGCGACGAAGTAGACCAGCACGACGCCGAGCACCAGCGTGCTGCCGACCATGAGACGGTTGACCGCGGCGGAACGATCTCTCCGCCGCAGAAGGTAAAGCCCGAAGGTGGCCAGCCACATCACGGCGCAGTTCAGGAAATTGTAGCCCTTGACGAAATCGAGATCGGAGGGACTGGCAATATAGGGGGACAGGATCGAGACGAAGATGCTCTGGAACAGCAGGATGAAGATGGCGATCGGCGGCGCATAGCCTGGAGCCGCGGCGATGATCGCGCAGGCAACCAGGGTTTGGGCGAGAATCGCCAGCGCCGGGCTGAGAGCGTGCAACAAGGGAGCAAAGGCGATCGATGCCACGGCGAGCGCAATCGTCAGGGCGATTTCCTGGGCCCGCGCCGGCACGATCCCGCGCCGGCTGAGGGGGGCTGAACCGGGAAAAACCGGGGCGGGTCGGACCAGCATTGTTGCGCCTTCGTTCGCAGCCGATCCGTCCCTGATAGCGCAGGGGTTGGTAAAGATTCGTTAACTCTATCGCGCGGCGCCTGCCGCTTCTATTCGGCGGGCATCGAGACGCGGTGACCGAGGAGTCTTGTCCATAGCCGCAGCACCGATCCGTCGATCCCGGTCAGATTGACGGCCGAGCTGCGCAGCATGATCGCCATCCAGACGAACGATACCGTCGTCGCGGCCACGGCGCCGCCGACGCCGAAGATCGGGATCAGGATGAAGAATCCGACGCAACGCAGCAGCACGGTCCCGCCGATGATCGAGAGGTAGCGGCCTTCATGCCCGGTGAGCATCAGGATGGAACCGGACGGACCCGCAGCCGCGACCGCCGCGGTCCCCAGCGACAGCAGCGCCAGCGCGTGGTAGTAGGATACATAGTCTTGGCTGAACGCCTTCAGCAGCCAGGGTCCGCCGCCAAGAATCAGCAGCAGGCCGCCAGCGATGATGGCCAGCGTGACGCCGGCGACCGAGTCGAGCAGGGCGTTGAGCTGGCCGAACTGGCGGCGGTAATAGAGCTGCGGGATATGCCGGGTCGAGAACATGTAGATCGCGCCGGTCGCCATCGCGAACGCGTTGGCAATCCGGGTGGTGACGAAATAGGCGCCAGCGACCGTAGGGCTCATCAAAAAGCCGATGATCAGCACATCGGCATACTGGTTGGATGCCTCGAGACCGTTCGACAGCCATAGTTTCAGCGATCGCGCCAGCCAGCGCCGCGTATCGTAGATGGTCTGTGATCTGGCGATTCCGGGAAAGCGTGCATGGGCGCCGCGCCACATCGAGACGACATGGATGACGATGGCCGCAGTCGCTCCCGCCGCCATGGTCAGGAAGATGGTGCCGATTTCGGCGCCGGTACGGAACAGGATGCAACATGCAAGATAGGCGATGGGAGGAACAACCAGCAGGAGATTGCTGATGCCGTCCCCGATCCCGACACCGATCGCCGTCCGCACCAGGTGCGAGGTCGTCAAGACGATCGAGAGCGTGACAAGGTAGAAAGTAACCGAGGCCGCCAGCAATCCGTCATGCGTCAAGGCCAGCCAGGCGTAAAACGGAACGGCGACGAGCGCGCTGCCCGCAAGGCAGGCGACGCCACTGAAGATCATCGCGCCCTTCAGCAGGCGATGCTGGCCGGCGGAGGAATATTCGCTCCAGGACCGCATCGAGACGATCTGCTGGCCGAACGTCGCGACGACGCAGAACAGGCCGGCGGCACTGAACAGGATGGAATAGGTTCCGAACACGCCGTTGCCGAGCGTGCGCGCCGCAAGGGTGATCAGAACGAAATTCAGGATCGTGGTTGCGGCCCTGAGGACGAATACCCAGGCCATGCCGCGTAGCGCGGCATTCCTGCGCAGTCCAACGAGGCGGCCAATCACGGTCTTGAATTTCACGTTTACCAAACCTCGGACGACTTTCTGGCGCTGCAAGTTACGCGATTTCCAGCACCGCGTCGGCGCCAGCCGCTCGACCCCCGCCAGCATGAAATCCAGGTTCAAACCTGGTGACGGCGAACTGGCCGGAACAACGGGGCTGTCCGGATAATGTTACCCGATTTGCCGGCGCGAGGGACGAACGAAAGACATCGAACCGCAATTGAGGTTAAGAACCAGCCGATCGCTCCGCCCGCCTGCCCATCAGACGGACCTGGCACTCGGACCCAGGGGCTTGCCTCGCCTCCAGGAAACCGCCGGATTGAGCCGCAGCGGGCCTGTGATCGGCCGATGGCGCCAACCGGCCCGGCTGTGAGACAGGCTGCGGTGCGGCCGCCCGGATCGCAGCACCGCGCGGGGCCAGCCTGGGTTGAATGCTGGTGCCGTCAATCAGTTCGAGCCGGCCGCACCGGTTCAAGGTGTGAAGCTTTCGTCCCGGCCACAGAGGTCCGGGCCAGATGACGTGCCTGACGACCTGCCTGAAGGAGGTTGGCGAAAGCTCGGTGACCTCGGCAAGCCCCAGGGCGCATCCATAACCGTAGGTGCAGTCCTGGACAGGGCGCCACAACCGCCGATCGATGGTGACGAAGTTGCCGCCCGGCCGGGCGCCGGCGCGATCGAGCATCACCGGATTGGCGGCGAACGGAATCCAGGGCCCAAACAGCTGCTCGGAATGGAAGATCGACAAGGTGTCCGAATAGCCGGCCGCGCCGTCGCGCGTGGCGCCGAGAAGATAGTACAGCCCGTCATGCCGGACGATGGTCGCGTCGGCCAGTTCGAGCCCGGAAAGCAGTGTGGTGTGACGTTCCCATCGGCCCGGAAAATCGACGCATTTGTAAAGCGTCACGTCGCGGTTGCCGGTGCTTTCGGGAATCATCCACAATTCGCCGTCATGCTGCAGCAGAAACGGATAGGACAGATGCCAGGGCTCTTCGAGGACGGGGATCACGGCTCCGATCGGCCCGGTCTCACCGAACTCGATCGCCGAAATCGTACCCTTCCCGACCCGGTGGTCGAGATCCTCAAAAAACACGAAGGTTCGTCCCTGCCAGCTCACCGCGAAGGGGTCGGCATAGAAGCGATGCGCGGGACTGGGGATGGCGTTCCAGCGCGGACCCGACAGATCGCCGGAGTTCCATATGCCGGCGTCATCGGTATATCGCCAGCCGACCCGCCAATGCGGCGAATAGCAGCAAAGACGATAGATCCGTTTCAGGATGCCGAAGGCAAGACCCCCGAGGACGTAAGCCGCCGGCGATCGGGAATACAGCCGGTTGAAGCCAGCAATCTTTCGAGGCGTGGGCCTTGGCTTTCCGGACACAACCGCGCTGAGCAAGGTCCCGGTCCGCTCCATCACGGTGTCGAGCGAGCCGCTCAAGCCCTCCGCGACCTCGGCGGAAGGCAGGCCCGCGTCCAGTATCTCCCCGTCGATCTCGTTGCGTAGTTCGATAAAGGGCAGGTCGCCTGAAAGAACCGATGCCAGGACCGCCCCCTCGCCTGCCGCGCCGTTGTAGAGCGGACGCAAATAAAGTCGGGGGTTGCAGTCCGCATCCCGTTCGCGATCGGTAAAATCGACGACGATGTCGGGATTGCGGCCTGGCTGCGCCGGTCGACCACAAGCGTCCTTGCTGACGGCGTCGGATCCGCCGGGCTTGCCTCCGCGCAGCAGCATGCGTTCGAGTTCGAACAGGGCCTCCAGACCGGCCGGGCGCGGCGCCGCGGTCCTGACCCAGGCTATTTGAATTTCGCAGCGCCCGTCGTCGAGAAGCTTCGCCAGGCGAACCATCCATGCGCGCGGCCGCGCGTCGTCAAATCGAAGTTCCACAATCATGAGCAGCTTGCCTGAAGGCGGGAAGCCGAGCACCCGCATGCGTCCTGAAGTATCCGGACGTAATCATCGACCATGGCGTCCACGGAATAGCGCAGTCTCAATCCCTTGGCGTTTTGCCGCAGCGTCTGGCTGAGCGCGCTGTCTTCCAGAACCTCGGCGACCGCCGCCGCCAGCCGTGCGGCGTCGGAAGCGTCGACAAAGACCGCGGCGGGCTGGCCTTGAAAGGACAGCACTTCCCGCAACACCGGCAGATCATTGGCCACGACGGGGACCCCGGCGTGGGCAGCCTCCACGGCGGCGAGGCCGAATGTTTCCGCCCGCGACGGGAACACAAAGATATCCAGGGCGGCGAGGAAGGCCCCCACCCTCTCGGGAGAGATCTCGCCGACGAAGTGCACCCTGTCCGAAACGCCGAGTGCGGCCGCCAACTGCCTGAGCCTCGCCTCGTCGGCTCCCTGCCCGGCAAGCGCGAGATTCCAATCCGGCTGGTCCGGCAACGTCCGTATCGCCACATCGAGCTGCTTCAGCGGATGCAGTCGCGCGACGGAGCCGAGCAGAATGCCGTCGCGCGGCAGGTCGAAAAGCCTTCGCGCCGCCTCGCGCGTGATCTCGGTCGACTTCTGGTCGAAGCCGTGCGCGACGTGCCGCAGCCGCTTGCGATATCCTTGCGGATAGCGCGAATATTCGCGGTGCATTTGCAGCGAGTTCACCGTGATGCAGTTGAAAAAGCCGATGCTTCCCATCACCAGGTCGACGGCGCGCACCAGGCCGGTCATGGTCAGGCGCGCCGAGACCTGATTGGCAATGACGGGCGCGGGACTGACCAGCCTTGCGACGGCGCCCCCGATGGAATTGCCATAGTGCTGAAACGTCAGAATAGCGTCCGGCCGCTTCTGCCGGATGCTTCGCCCGAGTGTCCAGAGAAAGCGCAAGAATGCCAGCGGGGTTCCGGGACGGCTTGACGCACAATAGCTGGTATTGGGCGGCGCCTCGAAGGAAGACGATTGCAGAAAGAAGAAGAGGTTGTGAACGTCGAAACCGCGCGCCGCGAGCCCGGCGCCGACCAGCCGCGAGATCTCCTGGGCGCCGGCATTCTCCGCCTGCGTCTGGATCACGAGAATACGGGACATTCGCTTCATGTCGGCGGGCTGCGCCATGATCCGATTTTCTTTCGATTGCAAAACGGGTTCGCCGGCTCCCGACAAGGCGGACTGCACGGTTGCCGCGGGCTCTGGCCTCCTTTTATACGGTGAAGGATCAATTTCATCGCTTACCACGCGATGCGGTTAATTCCGCAACGGCCGCGACTTGCAGCGGCGACCGCGTGGCCGCTGGAAAGCGGCGTGACAGCCCGTCTCCGCGCTCGTTGCGCGTTAACCCTTCTTCAATCATGATTCCGGACCGGGTAACCGTCGATTAACCGTAGATATTTACCTTGTAGTCAGTCACAGCACCCGGAAGCCTGCCGGGCTCAGTTGAGTTGGAGCGTATGATGTCGTTGAGCCAGGCGCCCGCGGGCATGGCCAGCCGGACCGACAGAGCTGTTCCGGCGTCGTGGGAAGCCCCTGGTCCTGCGGCGGACAAGGCTGACCGCGCTCTGGGACCGAGTGGCGGAGCCCTTACATTTGCCGGCGTCGCCGCGTTCCTGCGGCGAAACACCAAGAAAATGATCTCCCTGGCGCTGATCCTGTTCACCGCCGGAATCGTCGTTCTTTCGATCATTCCGGTGCGTTACGCGGCGACCGCGCTGGTTTTCGTCGATCCGCGAGAACTGCATGTGACGGCGGATCCGGATGTGCAGCCCGGGATCGGTCAGGATGCCGCGGCGCTGCAAAGCCTGGTCGAAATCGCCAAGTCCGACGGGTTCCTTGAACCGCTGATCGCGAAACTGAAGATCGCTGAGGATGAAGATATATCCGGCGGCGAAACCAATGCCTCGCGGCTGCTGGAAAAATTCCGCGCTCGCCTCGACATTTCCCGCCGCGGCCTGACCTACGTCATCGCCATGACCTTCACCCACAAGAATCCGCAACGGGCCGCCTACTACAGCAATGCGCTGGCCGAAGCGTTCGTCGCAAGCCAGACCCAGGCCCGGACCGCAACGATCGAGGAGGCCGCCAGCTGGCTGAACAGCCGGCTCAAGACCCTGAATGACCAGGTCCGCGCCGCCGACGATGCCGTCGCCGCGTTCAAGGCCGAGCACAAGATCATCAACGCGGGCAAGGAAAGCACGACGCGCCAGCTTCGCGTCACCGAACTCAACCAGGAGGTATCCGCCGCCCGGCTGCTCAGCGAGGAAGCCAGGAGCCGTTACGAACAGGCCCAGCGCAACTTGAAGGCCAATGTCGAGGGACCAGCCGGCTCGCGACCCGACCTGCTGAGTATCCTGCGTACGCAGCGCTCGCAACTCAACGACCAGATCGCGCAAAAGCGCGCGGTGTTCGGCGATCGTCATCCGGACCTGGTCATATCCTACAATCAGCTCAGCGAGCTGGATCGCCAGATCGAGGCGGAGCGCAAGCGGAACGTCGAAAGCGCCAAATCCGATTACGAGACCGCGCAGAACCAGCAAAAATCGCTGGAGCGGCAACTGGCGGCGCTCGAGGGCGAGATGCTCACCGACGTCCAGGCGGCGGTCAAGCTCCAGGAACTCGAGCGCAATGCCGATGCCAGCCGCAATATCTACGAGCAATTCCTGTCGCGTTTCAAGACGACCAACGAACAGCGCATGCTTCAAACGTCGCAGGCCCGCATCGTTTCCGCCGCGACCGCTCCGATACGCCCGACACGGCCGTCGCTGGCGCTTATTCTCGGCGCGCTGGCGCTCGGTGCACTGCTCTCGTCAGCCGCGATCGTGACCATGCTCGATTCGGCCATGGTTCGCGATGCGGTACCGCAAGCCGAAGTGGCGGCCGCTGGGCCAGCCGGGGCGGATGCCCCGCTGAATGTGCCGATCTGGGGTCGCATCCCCAATATGTCGGTATCGCTTGCGGACCGACTGGGATGGCGCAAGGCCACGACGCCGAACGCGCAGGCCGATCTTCGCGGCCATCTGCAGCCTTTGCTGGCAAGAATTGCCGACACGCCCGGGCAGCGCGGCAAGGTGGTGCTGGTGACCTCCGGCGAGGCCGGCGTCGGCAAGAGCTCGCTGGCGCGATCGCTCAATGCCCTTGCCGTGGAACGCGGCATGCTCAGCGTGCTCATTCAGGTTGCGCCGGACGCGGCAGGCGTTCAGCAGGGCCCGTCGCCAGCCGGCGAAGGCGTGTCGGATCGGGGCATCGCGCTGAAGACCACCGCCGCCTCGCTCGCCCAGCTCCTCGGCGACAACCGGGATCTCCAGACCCCGGCAACAGCGGGAGACGTGCGTTCGGAATTCGATCTGATCGTGATCGACGCGCCACCGCTGCAGCCCGAGGCCGACGTCGCGGCGATTGCCGCTCGGGCCGACTTTACCATCATCGTCATCGCCGAAGCCGGAGCGAACGCGGCAATCCTGCGCAACGCCAAGGCGGCGTTGTCGAGGGTCGATGCCAGGCTCGGGATCGTCATCAACAAGGTGAATTCGCCGCCGGCGAATCCGCCCGGTCAGATCCATTCCGGCGGGCCAACCGCGATAGCTCCAGGCCTCGCCTAGCGGGGCACCGGCGCAAGCAATAACTTCAGGGGTCTCGCGGGAGGTCTGGATGACGCGCAGCGGGCTGATCCGGCAATATGAGGCGCGGTTGCTGGCCGGGTTGCTGGCCTTGCTCGCAGCGATCGCGAACCCGGCGCCAGCCGTCGCCTGTGACAACCTGGCCGACGCGGTGCCGCAGCAGACCATCGCGGCGCTGTCGCGCGGATTCAATCTCGCCGGCTGGCTGGACGGGCCGGAATCGCTCCCCCCCGACGTCACCGTGCTGCGCAAGCTCCGCAAGGCCGGCATGACCCACATCCGGCTTCCGGTGCTGGCGGAAGGCGTGATGTCGCGATTCAGCTCGGCAGGCGATGTCGACGACCGGCTCGAAAACCTCGATCGCGCGCTGAGCACGCTGCTCGCGCTGGGCTACCACGTGTCGGTCGATCTGCACCCGGGCGATCGTTTTTCCCGGTTGCACCAGGATGATCCGGCGGCATCGATGGAGTCCCTGCGTGACGGATGGAGCCGGCTGGCTGACATCATCAACCGCCACCCGGCGGCGCTGGTCTTCGCCGAACTGCTCAATGAGCCGGACATCAAGCCGGCGCGGTGGCAGATCGAAGCCGAACAGCTCGCAGGGTTCGTTCGCGAACGCCTTCCCAGGACCACGCTCATTGTCGGCCCGACCAACTGGCAGCGGGCCAATTCATTGCCCGACTTTCGTCCCTTGGGCGATCCCAATGTGGTCTATGCCATTCACTTCTATGATCCGATGGTGTTCACCCATCAGGGACATTGGGATCCTGCCGACCCGCTCAGCGAGATCAGGGGATTGCCGTTCCCGATCCGGGCCGAAGACCCGGTCGTGCAGAACATCCGGCAGCAGTTGATCTCCGAGGCAAAGCCGCGCGCGCTGAAAATGCTCGATCGCGCCATCGCCCTGGCCAAGTCGGGCGACGTCATCAGCGGCGAACTTCAGCCCGCGGTCGCCTGGCAGCAGCAGTTCCCGCGTCCTCTGATCATCAACGAATTCGGCGTGCTCAAGGGCGGGGCGCCGGAAGCAAGCCGGCTACGCTGGCTCCGGTCCGTGGTCGGTTTCGCCGAGCGGCATTGCTGGGGCTGGGCCCATTGGGAATATGCCCAGGGTTTCGGCCTGCTCGACGCGAAAACCGGGCAACCCGACGCCAACGTCATGCGGGCCCTGCTCCAGGGCTCCGAGGCCGGTCCGGCAAATTAACCAAAGATGAATAATTAACCAGTGCCCCGCGGCCGTCGGGTTGTTTCCCGTCAATATTGCTGCGTTTGATGAGGCATGAATTTACAAAATCGCAGTCCGGTTCGCTTCCGGCCACCAATCCCGGTCGACAGCCAACATGATTGAGCGCCGCGCAAATCCGATCGGCAGGGCCGCGACCGCCGGCGTGCCGCGAATCTCGCTGGGCGGGCTCCGGCTTGCCGTGCTCGATATCGAGCAGACCGCGAATTTCATGATCGACATCGTCTTCCCGCAACGCCGGCTCGGCCGTCCGCTCTATCTGACGTCGGCCAATGGCGAGGTTCTGGCGCGCTGTTCGACCGAGCCGATGACCGATCGGCTGTTCCGGGCGGCGGACCTCATCAACGCCGACGGCCAGCCGCTCGTCACCGTGTCGCGGCTGAAGTCGGCAACGCCGCTGCCGGAGCGCGTCGCCACCACCGACCTGTTTCACGTCGTAGCCCGCAAGGCCGCCGCGCGGCGGCTGACCTTCTATATGCTCGGCGCCGAAGAACAGCAGAATGCCATAGCCGTCGCCAATGTCCGGAAAATGTACCCCGATCTGAAGATCGTCGGGCGCTCGCATGGCTATCTGAGGGGCGATGCGCTCCGAGCCAAGGTCGACGAGATCAACGCGCTGGCGCCGGACTATCTGTGGGTGGGGCTTGGCGTGCCCTACGAGCAGGCCTTTGTCGACGAATTCACGCCGCGGCTTTCGAATGTCGGCGTCATCAAGACATCGGGCGGACTGTTCAACTTCCTGTCGGGCAGCCGTGCCCGCGCCCCGAAATGGATGCAGGACGCCGGTTTCGAATGGGCCTGGCGAATCTGGCTGGAGCCCCGCCGGCTGTTCTGGCGCTATCTGACCACCAATCCACGCGCCCTCTATCTGCTACTCAACAAGAGCCGGCCTACCGGCTCCAATCCAGCGTCACGAGACCGGAATTGAACAGCGGCACCGGAAAAATGCAGCTGGCGGCGCCGCCCTGCCCGACCGGGTCGCGGCAGAGGAGGCCGCGATGACCAGCGGAGAACCGAAACCGGGCGCCGGCAGCGGCGATCGTCCGGCCATTCTGGTCACCGGCGGCGCCGGCTATATCGGCTCGCATTGCTGCAGGGCGCTGGTGGCGGCCGGTTACCAACCGGTGGTCTACGACAACTTCTCGACCGGCCATCGCAGCTTCGTCGCCGGCCCGCTGGTGGTCGGCGACCTGCTGGACAAGGCTGCGCTGGCGCACGCCTTCGCGCAGCATCCGATCGTCGCGGTCATGCATTTCGCGGCCGCGAGCCTGGTCGGCGAGTCCGTGGCCGATCCGCGGAAGTATTACCTGAACAATGTCGTCGGCACGCTGTCGCTGCTGGACGCCATGCGTGACGCCGGCTGCGGTCGCCTGGTGTTTTCCTCGACCGGCGCGGTCTATGGCAATGCCGACAGCAGGGCATTGCCGGAGAGCTATGCCTGCGCACCGATCAACCCCTACGGCGCGTCGAAGTGGATGATCGAGCGCATGGTCGCCGATTATCGCAGCGCCTACCGGCTGCAGGCTTTCTGCCTGCGCTATTTCAATGCCAGCGGCGCCGACGCGGCGGGCGGGATCGGCGAACTGCGCGATCACGAAACCCATCTCATTCCCCGCGCCATGATGGCGCTGCAGGGGCATATCACCGACTTCGCGGTGTTCGGCGACGACTATGACACGCCCGACGGCACCGCGATCCGCGACTATATCCACGTCACCGACCTGGCGGCGGCGCACCTGCTGGCGCTGCAGCGGCTGATGCAGGGAGATCGCGGCGACACCTTCAATCTCGGTACCGGCGCCGGCTTTTCGGTCCGCGAAATCCTCAGCGCCATCGCAGCCGAGACCGGCCGCCAGGTGCCGCACGCCGTCAAGCCGCGCCGCGCCGGCGATCCGACCTATCTGGTCGCCGATCCCACCGCGGCGCGCGAAAAACTGAAATTCCAGCCCGCGCATTCGGATCTCGCCACCATCGTCCGGACCGCGTGGGCATGGCACCAGCAGGCCCACCCGCTGCTGGCTTCGCAGCGGCCCGGCGCGCTGCAGCGGCCATAGCGCCGGCCAGGCGGCTGGCGGCTGGCAGCGAGCGCTGGATCGGACGAGAAGCTCGAAGCCGCCGCGCGGCGTGCAGTTGCGCCGAACTCAAACCCCGCCCGCGGCACGCGCATGCGATCAGCTTGCACCGCGGCAACCAGACCGGCTAGCATGCCGGGATCAGACCGGCTTGCGACTGCGCTGACGGAGGAAACATGACAACCCCCAATCGGCCATGGCGATACGTCGTGGTCGCAATGTTGTTCGGTTCAATGTTGAGCATCAGTTCCGCGGCCGAACTCAATCCCGCCGCGGTGATCTACAAGCTTCCGGACCAGATTCCATGGAGTCCGGTCGACGCCCGCGGCGCGCAAAGCGCGGTCGTTGTCGGCGATCCGGCCAAACCCGGTTTCTATGTCGTCTACAACAAATGGACCAAGGGCAATCACTTTAGCCGTCCACATTTTCATCCCAACGACCGTTACATTGTCGTGCTGCAGGGCACCTGGTGGGTGGGCTCCGGCCCGAAATTCGACCCCGCCAACACCACCCCGATGCCCGCCGGCAGCTTCGTCACGCATTTCGGCAAGCAGGTACACTGGGACGGCGCCAAGGACGAGGACGCCGTGCTGCTGATCATGGGCGAAGGTCCGGCGACGGCAACCGAGGCGGAAGAAAAATAGCCCCGGACGACGAACTGGCTGCATGCCGGCTCCGCCGGGCGGCGGCGAAGGCGGGGCGGCGACGGCGTGAGCTCCAATCCATATTGGCTGCGATCGCGAAGCCGGCTAACGTCGGCGGACTGGAGGGATCGATGCATCAGGCCGCAAAGCTGCAATTCGAGCGCGTGGTGCGCGAATTCGTTCGATGGCGCGCGGTGCCGGAGCAGGAGCGGTCGCCGGCCCCGGCGTGGTGGTGGGGTCCGGCGTTCGAGGTGCGCGGCGAGCCGCAGCCGATGCCGGCGGCGTGGTGTTCGAGCCTCGAACTGCCGGACGGCGCAACCGTCGCCGCCGGCGCGGATATGTTGCTGAAATCGTTCGCCGGCCAGACCTCGCAGCCGTGGCCCGACGCCTTTCCGCGCAAGAATATTTGAATCCTCCCTGACGCCGTCGGGCAGCGCCTCACCTATACGGCGGCGGTTCTCGGCCTTGAACGCGGGGCGGACGGCTCAGCGATGGCCTCGGGCTGCAGCGGCGGCGAGATCGGCAGGGGCGCGGACTGCAGCAGGCCGGCCAGCCGCTCCGGCGCAAGCGGCTTGCTGAACAGAAAACCCTGCATTTCGTCGCAGGCGTGGTCACGCAGGAAAGCTTCCTGCTCCGCGTTTTCCACTCCTTCGGCAACAACCGTCATCCCCAGCGCCTTGCCCATGCTGATGATCGCCTGGGCAATGGCCTGGTCTTCGGAATCATCCGGCAGGTCGCGAACAAAGGAGCGGTCGATCTTGATGGTATCGATCGGAAACTGCTTCATCAGCGACATCGACGAGTAACCGGTTCCGAAATCGTCGATTGCAAGGCGAATCCCCCGGCTCTGGATGGCATCGAGCACCTTGACCGCGCGGGGAACGTTGCGCATCACCATGCTTTCGGTGACCTCGAGTTGCAGCAACACCGGCGGCATGCCGCTTGCCGCCAGCGCCTCGTCGATGTCCTGCAGCAGATTGGTATCGACGAACTGCCGCGGCGACAGATTGACCGCCATCGATACCGGGCGCAAGCCGCGGCGCTGCCAGGCCATGTTTTGCGCGCAGGCTTGTTTCAGTACCCAGCGGCCGATCGGTACGATCAGCCCGGTCTCCTCCGCAAGCGGAATGAACTGCGCGGGAGGCAGCATGCCGCGTTCCGGATGGGTCCAGCGCAACAGCGCCTCGACGCCGGTGATCTGCCGCGTCGCCAGGTCCACCTTCGGCTGATATTGCAGGTAAAACTCGTTGCGCTCCAGCGCGTGGCGCAGGTTGCTCTCAAGGATCAGGCGCTCGATCGACTGCATCTTCAATTCCCTGGCGAAGAAACGGAAGTCATTCTTGCCATCCTCCTTGGCCAGATACATCGCCATGTCGGCATTCTTGGTCAGGGTGTGGACGTCGGTGCCGTCCGCGGGGAACATGGCAATGCCGATGCTTGCCGTGGTGCGGCATTCGTGGCCGCTCAACTGCAGAGGCTGGCTGAGCGCCGCCAGCAGGCTTTGCGCGACGGCTTCGACGTCGCCGCGCTCGGCGGCATTGTCCAGAATCACGACGAATTCGTCGCCGCCCAGCCGCGCCACGACGTCGCTGGAACGCAGGGTCCGGCGCAGCCGTCCGGCGATTTCGACCAGCAGAAGATCCCCGGCCTCGTGACCGAGCGAATCGTTGATGATCTTGAAGCGATCGAGATCGATGAACAGCAGCGCGAATTGCCGCTGATAGCGGCCCGCGCCCTCGATCGAGAAACGCAACAATTCGTTGAACATCTCGCGATTGGGCAGATTGGTCAGACTGTCGTGCGATGCCAGATACTCGATCCGCTCGTCCGCTACGGTCTTCTCGTCGGCGCGGTCGAAATTATCGAGCGCAAAGGAAATGTTTTCCGCCAGCTTTGCCAGCAGCTCGACCAGATCTCCGGAAAAGACATCTTCCTCGCCGGCGAGGAACAACAATACGCCGGCGGCCTCGCCGCCGCTTTTCAGCAGCGGAAAGCCGGCGCCGGATCGTGTCCCGCCGCCGCTTGCAAGGGTGTGCCAATGGGCTGTGCGCTGGTTGTTCAGGAAGTCGTTCATGATGCAGGGCGCTTTGGTCCGGAACGCGGTGCCGGTCAATCCACGGCCTTCGGGATGGTCCGGGGAGACCGCGAACCGGGTGCTTCTGACCCGCTCGTGGTTTCGCCCTTTTGAGGCTGCGATGCGCAGGAATATCTCGCCGGGATCCGCGAGCACGATCGTGGTGGAGGTGAAAGTGCCGCCGAGAACCGCGGCCTCGCAGACCAGCTCGAACAGTTCCGCGCGCGACTTGGCCCGAATGATCGCTGCGTTGGTGGCGCTCAGGGCCGCGTACATCCGCGCCAGGTGATCCTTTTGTCGATCCGCCCTCGACTTTTCGTCGGCGAGCTCGAAATTTCCCATCGCAAACGAAATATTTTCGGCCAGACGCTGCAGCAGGTCCACGGAACCAGCCGTAAACGCATCCTGCTCGGAGGAGATGAAAAGCAGGATGCCGATCGCCTGGCCGCGGCTGAACAGCGGAAATGCCGCCACCGCCCTGCCGCCGTCGCCGCGGATTGAGCCGTGAAACATGGCGCCGCGCGCATCCGCCAGATAATCGTTGCTGATGCAGGGCTTTCGGGAGCGAAAGGCGATCCCGCTGATCCCGCGACCTTCGGGACGATCCTCGCGGACCGACAGCCTCACCTTCCTGGTGGCCGCCGCGGTTGGTCCCGCGGTGGCGACGATGTCGAGAAAGTCGCTGTCGGCCTGCACCAGGCCGATGGTCGTCGACGTGAATTTGCCGCCATTGGTTGCGGCCTCGCAGGCCAGTTCGAACAGTTCGGCGCGGGATCGGGCCCGCATGATCGCCTCGTTGGTGGCGCTGAGCGCCGCGAACATCCGGCTCAGGCGGTCCTTCTGTTCGTCGGCCTTGGCCTTGGCATCGACCAGATCGAAATTGCCCAGCGCGAATGCGACATTCTCCGCCAGGCGCTGCAGCAGTTCGACGAATTCCGGCGTGAACGTGCCGCGCTCCGTGGAGTTGAAGATCAGCACTCCCGCCGCCCGATCGCCGATGAGCAGCGGCAGCGCGGCGGAAGATCGGATGCCACTGCGACGGCCGCCGTCATGCCAGGGTTTGGTGCGGCGATCGGCCAGAAAGTCGTTGCTGACGCAAGGCTGCCGCGTTCGGAATGCGGTGCCGGTCAACCCGCGTCCCTTGGCCAGCTGCGCCGTAATGGCGAATTCCCTGGTCAACATCTCGCCTGCATCCGCCCCCCGGGAGGCGGCGACGCGAAGAAATTCCGAATTGGGCTCGGCAAGCGCGACCGTGGCCGAGTTGAACTTTGCGCCGTGCACCGCCGCCTCGCAGACCAGGTCGAACAGTTCCGCCCGCGACTTGGCCCGCATGATCGCTTCGTTGGTCGCGCTGAGCGCCGCGTACATTCGCGCCAGCCGTTCGTTTTGTTGATCGGCTTCGGCCTTTTCGGCAACGCGTTCGAAATTGCCAAGCGCATAGGAAATGTTCGCCGACATGCGCTCGAGCAGCGCGACGACCTGGTCGTTCAGCGACCCGGCGTCGCGCCGGGTGACCAGCAGCACGCCGACGCCGCGACCATTGCAGGTCAGCGGCAATGCCGCCGCCGCGCCGATCCGTGCCTTGCATGCGCCCTCGCGCCAGGCCAGCGAGCGGGCGTCATTCAGGAAGTCGTTGCTGATGCTCGGACGTTGCTCGCGAAAGGCCTCTCCGCAGACCCCGGAACCTTCGGGCGCGTCCGCTGCGATCGAGATGCCGACGGCGCGCAGCCGTGCGGCGTCCTCGCCGAGGCCGACCGCAAACCGCAGCATGCCGGTCTCCGGCTCCAGCAGCAGGATCGCGGTTGCCAGGAAGTCGCCGTTGCAAAACGCGGCTTCGCAGACCCGTCGATACAACTCCTCGGGCGATCTCGCATAGAGGATCGCTTCGTTGGTTGCGCTCAGCGCCGCCAAGGTCGGTGCGATATTGGTCTCCACGATGCCGGCTCCTGGCTGCGCTTGCCTTGCCTCCTGTCAATGCGCGACGGGGCCTAAGTTGCCGTCACTAGGCAGGATTACTTGCGGATCAGAGTAAACGGGGACCGAAGGGCCACGCCCGAAAGGTCCGGGAAAGCATGTTTCCGCCGTCCGCCGGGGCTGGGGCCCGGCTCGGCCAGGGAAACCGCGGGCCGCATCGCGCCTGGTCCGGCCGCATTGGGTCGCACCCAGGCAATATTTCTGGCACCAGGTCATTGCCATCGGGCCGTTGCTTTGAGACCATGCGCGGACGACAGCAAGCAAGACCCGCCTCCGCGCGGGCGTGGAACGAGGAACTCCCATGCCGATCGTGCAGGCCGACCGTCTGACGCGCATTGGCGCGGCGCTGCTCAGGGCCGCCGGGGCGTCGGACGAGGAAGCGGAGGCCGTCGCAACCGGCTGCGTCCACGCCAACCTGGCGGGCCACGACTCGCACGGAATCATCGCGATCCCGACCTATATCGACCGCATCAGGGCCGGGCACATCGTTCCCGGCGCGCCATGGACGATCGTGCAGGAATCGCCGACCACGACGGTGATCGACGGCAACTGGGGTTTTGGATTTCACGTCAACGCCAGGGCGATGGCGCTGACCATCGAAAAAGCCAGGACCGCCAATGTCGCGGCCTGCACGGTGTTCCGGCAAAGCCATGTCGGGCGGCTGGCCGCCTATCCGATGATGGCGATGCGCGCAGGCATGATCGGGCTCGCCACCGCCGACTCCGGCCGTTCGCCGAAACATGTCGCGCCGTTCGGCGGCCGCGAGGCGCGGCTCGGCACCAATCCGATCTCGATCGCGGTGCCGTCCGATCTCGAAGCGCCGTTTTATCTGGACATGGCGACCTCGGCGGTCGCGGCCGGCAAGATCCAGCTCGCGGTGGCGCGCGGCGAGGAGATCCCGACGGGGTGGATCATCGACGCCGAGGGGCGGCCCACCACCGACCCCGCGCAGTATCGCAAGGGCGGCGCACTGCTGCCGCTCGGCGGCACCGAAGGCTACAAGGGCAGCGGCCTGGCGGCGATGGTCGAGGTGCTGTGCGGGCTGCTTACCGGGCTCGGCTTCGGGGTCGAGCCGAGCGGCCGGCACAATGACGGATGCTTCATGGCGGTGTTCAACGTCGCGGCGTTCCGTCCGCTCCAGGACTTCAAGCGCGAGGTCGCCGAATTCGCCCGATATCTCAAGGCAACCCCGCCGTCGCAAGGTTCAACCGGCGTGTTCTATCCGGGCGAGGTCGAATACCTCCGCGAGCAGCAGCGCAAGGTCGCGGGCATCGACGTCGAGGACGCAACCTGGGACAGGTTGCGGGCGCTGGCCGGCGAATACAAATTGGCGGACGAACTCGGTTTATGAAGCCGGGATTGATGCCGGATCCGGCGCGGATGGGAGGCCCTGCATGACGCGGCAAATGGTGATGGTCGGCTTTCTGCAGGCGCAGAACTGCACCAATCTTCCGAGTTCATGGCGACATCCGCAATCGCGCGACAACTCGATGTCCGCGGATTACTATCAGGAGATAGCCAGGATTCTCGAAGCCGGCAAATTCCACATGGCGTTCTTCGACGACCGGCTGGCGATGCCGGACCGCTACGGCAACGATCACCGTCACACGGTCGAATACGGCATCCGCTGCGTCAAGATGGATCCGGTCGTGGTGCTGACCACGATGGGAATGGTGACCGAGAAGCTCGGGCTCGCATCGACCTGCTCGACCACCTATTTCGAACCCTTCGATGTCGCGCGCCGCTTTGCCACGCTCGATTTGATGACCGGCGGCCGCGCCGCCTGGAACGTCGTGACATCAGTCAATGACGGCGAGGCCCACAATATGGGGCGCGACCAGCATCTCGAGCATGACCTGCGTTACGACCGCGCCGACGAGTTCATGGAGGTGGTGCTCGGCCACTGGGATTCCTGGGAAGACGGTTCGCTGCTGATCGACAAGAAGTCGGGCCGCTTCGCCGATCCGGACAAGGTCAAGCGTCTCGATCATCGCGGGCAGTTCTTCAAGTCGCGCGGACCGTTCACGGTGCCGCGCTCGCAACAGGGGCATCCCGTCGTGATCCAGGCCGGCGCCAGCGGCCGCGGCCAGCGCTTTGCGGGACGATGGGGCGAAGTGATTTTCACGGCGGCGCGCAATCTGGCCGGCGCCAGGCAAGGCTATGACGCGATCCGCAACGAGGCCGCCAAGGCCGGCCGCGATCCCGATCAGATGTTTCTCTGCAACCTGGTGACCCCGGTAGCCGGCGCGACCCAATCCGAAGCCGAAGACAAGATGGCGCTGATCGAAAAGCTGCCGCTGGAAATCGATGCGCTGTCGCTGCTGGCCGAAGGGCTGAACTACGATTTTGCCGCAAAGGGCATCGATGAGCCGCTGACCACGGAAGAGCTGCAGGGCATGCAGGGCATGACCGGCATCCGCGACGGAGTGCTGCGGAGTTCCGGCAAGGCCAATCCCAGCACGCGCGATTTCATCACCTTTTCGGGCCGCGGCCAGACCCAGGACGCCATCGTTGGCGGGCCGAAGCAGATCGCCGACCGGCTGGAAGAGATGTTTTCCGGTCGCGGTTGCGACGGTTTTGTGGTCGCAGCGACGTATGTGCCGGGATCTTATGCCGATTTTGTCCGCCATGTGGTTCCGGAATTGCAGCGGCGCGGACTGTTTCACAAGGACTACGCCGGCAACACCTTGCGCGAGAATCTCGGGCTGCCGCGTCCGCCGGCCGGGGCCTGGAAAATCCAGCCGCAGGTTGCGGCGGAATGAAACAATTAACAGGATATCGCGCATGCGCTGGCTGAAATTTACCGCAAACGGAGACACCTCCTGGGGCATCATCGAGGGCGAGCGCGTGATCGCGGTGAGCGGCGACCCCTTCGGTGAATGGCGGCGCACCGAGCGCTCGCATTCGCTCAAGGACGTCAAGATCGAATTGCCGGTGATGCCGCGCACTTTCTATTGCGTCGGCCTGAACTACCTCAAGCACCTCAAGGAGGCCGCCGACAAGCGCGGCGAGGTGCCCAACGTTCCCGACCGGCCCGAGATCGGCTATCGCGCGCAGAACGCGCTGGTCGCGCACGACGAGGATGTCGTGATTCCGGCCACCGCCACCGAAAAGATCCACTACGAGGGCGAGTTGGTGGTGGTGATCGGTAAAAAAGCAAAGCATCTCACCGAAGCCGAGGCGATGTCCTGCGTGTTCGGCTACACCATCGGCAACGATGTGAGCGAGCGCTCTTGGCAGAAGGCCGATCGCGGGCTGTGGCGGGCCAAGAATGCCGACACCTTCAAGCCGATGGGACCCTGGATCGAGACCGATGTCGACCTCGACAACATGCAGACGATCGTGAAAGTGAACGGCATCGAGAGCAACCGCTTTCGTACCAACGACATGATCTTCGGAATCAAGCCGTTCATCGTGGAGCTGACGAAGTATTTCACGCTGTGGCCGGGCGACGTGATCTGGATGGGAACCGACGGCGCCTCGCCGGACCTCAAGGCGGGGGACGTCGTCGAGATCGAGATCACCGGCATCGGCACCCTGCGCAACAGGTTCGTCGCGGAGACGGCGCCGGAAGGCAGCCGGGCATGAGCCGCCACAGCACCGCGCATCACTTCCTGGAGGGCCTGGTCGATCTCGGCGTCGACTACATCTTCGCCAATCTGGGCACCGACCACGTGTCGCTGATCGAGGAGATGGCGCGCTGGGACCGGGAAGGCCGCAAGCATCCCGAGATGATCCTGTGCCCGCACGAGGTCGTCGCCGTGCACATGGCGGGCGGTTATGCGCTGGCGACCGGGCGCGGCCAGGCGGTTTTCGTGCATGTCGATGCCGGCACCGCCAATGCCTGCATGGCGATCCAGAACCTGTTCCGCTACCGGCTGCCGGTGATGCTGTTTGCCGGGCGGGCGCCCTACACACTGCACGGCGAACTGCCCGCTTCGCGCGACACCTATGTACATTTCGTGCAGGACCCGTTCGACATCGCCAGCATCGTCCGGCCCTACGTCAAATGGGAATATTCGCTGCCGTCGGGCATCGTGGTGAAAGAGGCGCTGGCCCGCGCCAGCGCCTTTGCGCACAGCGATCCGCCCGGCCCGGTCTACATGATGCTGCCGCGCGAGACGCTGGCCGAGCAATGGGACGACGCGGCGATGCCGTGCTATCCGCCGGCGCGATATGGCGGCGTACAGGCCGGCGGCATCGAGCCGGCGCGGATCGACCTGATCGCCGAACAATTGATGGCGGCGCAACAGCCGATCGCGCTGACGGCCTATCTCGGCCGCAAGCCGCAGGCGGTCGCGGTGCTGGAGCGGCTGGCGCAGAGCTGCGGCATTCGCGTCGCCGAGTTCAATTCGATCGACCTCAATATCTCGCAGGCCTCGCCGTGCTTTGCCGGCTTCGACCCGCTGCCCCTGCTGCAGACCGCGGACCTCGGCCTGCTGCTCGATTCCGACGTGCCGTTCATTCCGCAATATGCCCGGCGTGCCGGCGACATCAAATGGATCCAGATCGACATCGATCCCTTGAAATCCGATTTCCCGATGTGGGGATTTGCCACCGATATGCGGATCCAGGGCGATTGCGCCATCGTCCTGCAGCAGCTGCTCGACGCCGTGGAAGCGCGCGCCGACGGCGCCTGGCGCCGCCGCGTGGCGGAGCGCATCGCGGGCTGGGGCGATGCCCGCGAACAGGCTGCAACGCGCCGGGCCGCCGGGGCCGCCGCCCAGGGCGGTCCGGGCGCGCTCAACCCGGCCTTCGTGTTTGCGACCCTGGATGGCAAGCTGGCGCCGCACGACGTCGTCGTCAACGAGGCGATCCGCAACGCGCCGATCCTGCAGCAGCACATCACCCGGACCAAGCCGCAGAGCTATGTCGGGCTGGCCGGCGGCGGGCTTGGCTTCAGCGGCGGCATGGCGCTCGGATTGAAACTGGCGCAACCGGACCGCCGCATCGTGCAGGTGATCGGCGACGGCGGCTTTCACTTTTCATCGCCCGACAGCGTCTATGCGGTGGCCCAGCAATACCAGATCCCGATCCTGACGGTGGTGCTGGACAATGGCGGCTGGCAGGCGGTGAAATCGGCGGTGCAGCGCGTCTACCCCAACGGCGTTGCCGCCGAGACCGACCAATTCCAGTCGCGGCTGCGACCGGGCCGCCAGGGCACGCAACGGGAGTTTTCCGCCGTGGCGCGGGCCTTCGGCGCGCACGGCGAATGCGTCAGCGAACCCGGCGATCTCGCCGCTGCGATCGATCGCTGCCTGGCCGCGCTCGACGACGGCAAGGCCGCGGTGCTGCATGTCCTGGTCACCCCGCTGTGAGCGGAAACAGCTGCGCCGACAACCGCAGGGCCACTTCATGAAATGGCAGCGCAGACGCTTTCCGATCGGCAGGTGCCTTGGACTTCTCGGCCTTGCCGCGACCGCCCTCACCGCGGCTTCCGCGCAGCTGGATCCGTCGAACTACCCGATACGGCCGATTCACATCATCGTCGGATTTACGCCCGGCGGCGGCAATGACATCATCGCGCGGATCGTCGGGCAGAAACTGTCGGAGAGCCTCGGCCAGCCGGTCATCGTCGAAAACAGGCCGGGCGGAGGCGCCATCGTCGCCACCGAATATGTCGCCAAATCGACGCCGGACGGCTACACCCTGCTGGTCGGCGCCAGCGGCGCCATGGCGATCAATCCGGCGGTCTATGGCAGCCTGCCTTACGATCCGCTGCGCGATTTCACTCCGGTCTCCGAACTCGCATCGTTTCCGCTGATCCTGATCGTCAACGCGGCTTCGCCGATCAGGTCGGTTGCCGAACTCGTCGCCTATGCCAAGGCAAACCCGGACAAGGCCAATTACTCCAGTTCGTCGGCCGCGTTCCAGCTGGTGACCGAACTGTTCAAGCAGAAGACCGGCGCGCCGCTGCAGCAGATTCCCTACAAGGGCGCCAACGATTCGGTGATGGCGGTGATTTCCGGCGAGGTGACCGCCACCATAGCCGATGCCGGCCCGGTTTCGGGCCAGGTGCAGGGCGGTCGGGTGCGGGCGCTTGCGGTCGCCGCGCCGAAGCGGACCGACGATCTCCCGGACGTTCCGACCATGAAGGAAGCCGGCGCCGACGTCGATGCGGTGCTGTGGAGCGGCATCTTCGCGCCGGCCAGGACGCCGCCTGCGATCGTCAGCAAGCTCGAGGGCGAACTGATGCGGATCGCGCGGCTGCCCGATGTGATGGCGCGCCTGCGACCGTTCGGCATCGAACCGGTCGGCAACTCGTCGCAGGACTTTGCGCGGATTCTGGCAGCCGATATTGCGCGGTGGACCGCGGTCGCCAGGGCCGGCAATATCAGGATGGAGCAATAGCGCCGCTTGCCGGCCGGACTGGATCCAGGCCGGCACCGGCGCGCCCACGACCGTATTGAGAATCAGCGCGCCGAGACCGACACGAAACCCGTAGCTGACGCCGCCGGGATCGATGGTCGCCAGCGGCTTCAGCCCGTTGCTCCATGCCGGACCGGCAGGAAGACGGCGAAGGCGAGCGCCCCCACCTTGACCACCGCCGCCTCGCCTGCGCGGAGATCTGCGGGTCGATGCAGGACATCCGGACATTGCCGGTGAAGAGGTTGGCGGCTATGCGGGAGCCGCCGGTTATTTCACGACCTCGGCACCAACCTTGCAAACCGCGGCGTCCTGGTCGCCGGTGCCGCCGCTGCAACCCACCGCGTCAATGATCTTGCCGTTTTCGATCAGGGGAAATCCGCCGGGACTGGCGACCAGGCCGGGATCGAGCGTGCCGGTATAGGCATGACCGGTTTCATAGGCATTGTAGAACACCCGGGATTCGCGCCGAAAGCGCGCCGCGGTCCGGGCTTTGCCCTGCGAAATCGGCCCCGACGCAATCTGAGCGCCTTCCATCCGCGAGAAATGCACCAGCTCCCCGTTGGTGTCGACCACGGCGATGTTCATCTTCCAGTTTCGCCGCTTGGCCTCGGCCTCGGCTGCCGCCATCACCTGCTTGGCGCGTTCCAATCCGATCGATACGCCGTAGGGAATGTCGAACGGCATCGCATCGGGGGTGCCACCGGCGGACGGCTGCGCCGGCGGTGTCGCCGGTGCAGGCGTCTGGGCTTGGGCTGACGAACTCAGTGCGGCAAGGGCGCAAGCCGCCAATGCCATTGAAACAATGCGACGCATGCTATCTTTTCTCCGGTTGATGCCTGTGAGTGCTTGCAAGGGCGGCCGAGCGCGGCGCATCTACATCGGCGGCGTCAGGCCATCCTTGCCATAGGTGATGCGCGGGGTCTGCACGGTGCCGTCAGGCTGCTTCTTGGCGGCGCCGACGAAGACCTTGATCCCCGGCTTGAGGTCGTCCTTGCTGCCGGCGACGTAGCTCACGACCGCGGTCTCAGGCGTCACCAGCAGCTTCTTCTCGCCACCCTTGTACTTGACCGACAATACCGGTCCGTCGGTGCCGGCGACGGTCTGCTCGACATTGGCGTTGGTCATTTTGGTGTTCGGCTTGAGGTCCCAGTCGTAATGGCCTTCGCCGGTACCGCGCATCGATTCCGGGAAGATGTGCACCTCGATGGCTTTTTGGCTGCCGTCGGGCTGCGTCATGCCGGTCGAGCCGACGAACATGCCGGGCTTGATGTCGGCCATCGATGCCTTGACGATTGCGACAAACAGCGGATTGTCGGTGACCGTCACCTTCACCTCGGCGCCGTCGCGGGTCTTGACCACGTAAACCGGGCCTTCGATGCGTTCGATGGTGCCGCGGATGCGGACGGTTTCCTGCGCCGACGCCGGCAGCACGAGGCCGATCAAGGCGAAGCCGGCGGCGGCGAGCGTGCGTCGTATCGTTCTGGACATGGTGATGTTCCCTGGATTTTTATGGCGGCGGCCTGGATTTTCAATCACGGCGCCGAAGGCAGCTTCCCCACCGGCATTCGAAGACGCCCCCTCTGCAACACCGGAAAGGATCGAATATTCCAGGTCAATCGGCAACTCCGAATCGCCGCCGCACTGCAACCGACAGTTCCGGGCGCCGCCTATTCGACCTTGATTCCGGCTTCCTGGATCAGCTTGCGCCAACGTTCTTCCTCGTCGCGCACATATCGGTCGAGTTCTTCAGGCGGACGCGCCACCATGACGAGGCCTTCATTGATGCCGAGCTGCCTGAAGGTGTCGGACTGCACGGCCCTGGCGGCGGATTTGTTCAGCCGCTCGATGACATCGGCCGGGGTCTTGGCAGGCGCGAACAGACCATACCAGCTTTCGGCGGCATAGCCGGGAACGCCGGCTTCAGCCACCGTCGGCAGATCCGGAAATGCCGGCGAACGCTGCGCCGAAGTCACGGCGAGCGCGCGCAGTTGCCCGGCCTGGATCAGCGAAGCCGCGCTGGCAACCGTCGTGAACATCACCTGGATCTGACCGCCGATCAGGTCGGTGATGGCGGGTGCGGCACCCCTATAGGGCACCGTGGTCAGGTCGACTTTCGCCATATCCTTGAACAGCTCGCCGGCCAGATGCGCCGAGGTGCCGGTACCGAATGTACCATAGGATAATTTGCCGGGATCGGTCTTGGCCGCCGCGATCAGGTCTGCGATCGACTTGATCGGCGATCCCGGATTGACCACGACGATGTTGAAGGAGCGTGCCACCAGCGCGACCGCTGCGAAATCCTTATGCGGGTCGTAGGGCAGGCTGGCATGGAGGCTCGGATTGACGGCATTGGCGAACGTCCCCATCAGCAGCGTGTAGCCATCCGGCTCGCTGAGGGCGACGGCCTCGGTCCCTACGATGGTGCCCGCCCCCGGCTTGTTCTCGATCACGACAGTGACCCCGAGATCTCCGGACATTTCCTGCGCCAGGGTGCGCGCGACCACATCGGTGCCACCGCCCGGCGCAAACGGCACCACGATCTTGACGACCCGGTCGGGATAGAAGGCGAAGGCCTTGTCACAGGGAACCGCCGACGACAGCAGGCCGGCTGCGAGCGCAAATCCACAGGACGCCAGGGCAAGATTTGGCCGAAGCGGCAATTTGCACCGCATCGTGGCGAGAAATGTCTTCTTATTTTGCAAGACGGGCCTCCACGCTATGCGCCGGACGGTGAACGGATATGACGCGGCATGTGCAAGGATAGATTGAGGATGGACGCCAAGACCTGCTTTGGACTATGGACTGGCCTTCGTCGCAACCGCTAAACCACAATAAACGCTCCGGGGAGGACTTCATGAGGCACTGGCTGATCGGTTTATCATTGTTGCTGGCCGGGCCAACACTATTGGCGCAGCAGGCCCTGGCGCAGCAGAGCGTGCCGACCATCGCCTTCGATTCGGCGCCGAATCCGCTTCGGCTGCCGACCAACATGTATTTTGGCGAAGTGTCGGGCGTCTCGGTCAATTCCAAGGGACACGTTTTCGTGCTGTCCCGCGGCAACACCAGCGGACCGGCCTATGCCGCGGCGGCGGCCCAATTGCTGGAATTCGACGCCAAGGGCCAGTTCGTCCGCGAAATCGGCAAGAACCTCTATGCCTGGTCGTTCGCCCATACCGTCAAGATCGATCCTGCCGACAACATCTGGGTGACCGACAAGGGCTCCGACATGGTGATCAAGTTCGATCCCGAGGGCCGCGTCGTCATGGTGTTCGGCCGCAAGCAGGAGGCGTCCGATGAAGATACCGGCCCGCTCAAGCATCCGAAGCCGCCGCTGCCCGCCGAGGATGGCCGGTTCCGTCAGGTCACCGACGTGGCATGGGACAAGGCCGGCAACACCTTCATCAGCGACGGCTACATCAATTCGCGTGTCGCCAAGGTGGACAAGGACGGCAACTGGCTGAAGTCATGGGGCGAGCGCGGCAAGGGACCCGGCCAGTTCAATACCCCGCACTCGATCGCGACCGACGCCAATGGCAATGTCTATGTCGCCGATCGCGGCAACCGGCGAATTCAGGTGTTCGACGGCGAGGGAAATTTCCTGCGCCAGTTCACCATCGACGTGCCGGTGCCGCCGGATGCAAGGCCGGCGATCGGCAAGATTCCCGACGAGGCGATGATATCGGGGGGCACCTTTGCGCCGGGCTCGCCCTGGGCGATCTGCATCACGCCGCCACCGCATCAGGTGCTCTACAGCTCGGATTCCTGGCCCGGCCGCATCTACAAGCTGAGCCTGGACGGCAAGGTGCTCGGCATGCTCGGCCAATCCGGCAAGCAGCTCAAGCAGTTCGGCTGGATCCACGCGATGGCATGCCCGTCGGAGAACGTGATCTACACCGCCGAATTGCTGAACTGGCGGGTGCAGAAGCTGATCCTGAAACCCTGAAGGTGCGGCGACGCGGATCAGGAATTCGGATCGATCAGTTCCTGCAGCTCGACGCTGTGGCGCGCCAGAAGATCGATGAAGATGCGGACTTTCGCTGTCAGATGGTGGCGATGCGGATAAACCGCGTTCATGGCAAATTCCACCGGCCGGTAGTCGGGCAGCAGCCGCACCAGGCGACCGGTCTTGAGATCGTCGGCGACCAGAAATCCCGCGGCCAGGCAAATGCCGACGCTCTGCAACGCGGCTACCCGAAGCGCCTCGCCGCTGTTGGTGACCAGGTTGCCGGAGATCCGCACCGAGGCTGGCGCTCCCTTCCGATCGACGAAATGCCAGTCATCCTGATAGGGGTAAAGCACGTGGCGAACGCAATTATGGCTCGCCAGTTCGGACAATTGCTGCAGCGGTCCGTGCGTTTCGAGATAGTCAGGTGAACAGCACAGCACGTGCCGCCAGGTCGCAAGGCTGCGGACGATCAGGCTGGAATCGGGCGGCGGCGCGAGCCGGATCGCAAGGTCGAATCCCTCGTCGATCAGATCGATGGTTCGTTCGCCCATGGTCAGATCGACCTTGACCTCGGGATGCGCCAGCAGAAATTCCGCGACCGCCGCGGCGATGAACGGGACGATATGGGTGGCGGTGTAGACGCGTAGCGTGCCGCGCGGCGTCGATTGCAGGGCGCCGGCGACCTCGTCGGCCTGTTCGAGATCGGTAAGGATCTGCGTGCAGCGGTCGTAATAGGCCTTGCCCACTTCAGTGAGACTGACCTTCCGGGTCGTGCGATTCAGAAGCCGCGCCCCGAGCCGGTCTTCCAGTGCCTGGACGTGGTTGCTCACCATTGTCGTCGACATGTTGAGATGACGGCCGGCCGCTGAAAATCCGCCGCTATCCACCACCTGGACGAACGCGGTCAGGCTGGTCAGACGATCCATCGACGCCTCCGATTATCCGCTCTCACGGGACAATTATTCCGCTTTTTACCGAATTATCACACGCCGCAAAACATTGCATGGAGGCGAGATATTGGAGGCACCGTCCCCGAGGGCGCCGCCCCGTTCGGGAGGATGTTGTGGTCGAACTAGCCTATGCTGCTGACTTGCTTACCAAAACCGGAATTCGTCCTTCCCGGGGGACGATCAAGCGCGCCGCCATGGCCGTGGCGCTGGCGCTCGGCGTCGCCGCGGCGGCAGACTTCGGCTACGGCTACCTCACCACCGGGCGATATCTGGAAACGACCGATGACGCCTACGTCCAGGCCGACTCCACGATCGTCTCGCCGAAGGTGTCCGGCTATATCGCGGAAGTGCTGGTTAACGACAACCAGCCGGTGAAGGCCGGACAGGTGCTGGCCCGGATCGACGAGCGCGATTTCCGCACGGCGCTGGACCAGGCCCGTGCCGATGTCACGGCGTCGGAAGCCGCGGTGCTCAATCTCGACGCCCAGATCGCCCTGCAGCATCCGGTCATGGAACAGGAATCGGCAGATATCGCCGCCGCCGAAGCCAATCTGCAGTTCGCCCAGCAGGAACAGGCCCGCTACGACGGGCTGATGAAGACCGGTTCCGGCACCCTCCAGCGCGCGCAGCAGTCTGACGCGGCGCTGCGCGAAAAGATCGCGCAGCTGCAGCACGGCAAATCCGGTCTGCTCGCGGCGCAGCGCAAGGTCGACGTTCTCACCAGCGAGCGGGCCAAGGCCGTGGCCCAACTGGATCGCGCCCGCGCCGTCGAACAACAGATGGCCCTGAACCTGTCCTACACCACCATCACCGCTCCGGTCGACGGCACCGTCGGCGCGCGTTCGCTCCGGGTCGGTCAATTCGTGCAGGCCGGCACCCAGCTGATGGCGCTGGTTCCGCTCGATGCGGTCTATGTGGTGGCGAATTTCAAGGAAACCCAGCTCACCCATGTGCGCGACGGTCAGCCGGTCGAGATCCGGATCGACACGTTTCACGCCATAAAACTCAGGGGCCATGTCGACAGCCTGTCGCCGGCAAGCGGTCTCGAATTCGCGCTGCTGCCGCCCGACAATGCGACCGGCAATTTCACCAAGATCGTGCAGCGGGTGCCGGTAAAGATCGTGCTCGACGACCACAGCCTGACCGGCCTGCTGCGGCCGGGCATGTCGGCGGAGCCGACCGTCGATACCAAGGCAACGGTGCTCGCCGAGCGCGACACCCGCAAGCGTCTGGCGTCCGAGCTCGCGCTGGCGCGGCCGAATGGCGGCTGAAATCCGGCAAGCCCGCGGCATCACCAGCCATGCCGGGCCATGGCACTGCCGACTTCGCCGCTGGTCGAGATTTTCACCCAACGCGTCCCGCCTCTGAAAGCCTGAGGAGACATCCATGACGGCGCTCCGGTCCGGCATCGACGCGGTTGCCGCCGACAGCAGCGGCGACCGGCGGCAAACCGCGCCGGCATCAGGCCGCGCGGGCGCGGCGGTCTCGGCCAAAACCTGGATTGCGGTGTTCGGCGCCACGCTCGGCGCCTTCATGGCGGTGCTCAACATCCAGATCGTCAACGCGTCGCTGGCAGACATCCAGGGTGCAATCGGCGCCGGCATCGACGACGGCGGCTGGATATCGACCTCCTATCTGATCGCCGAAATCATCGTGATTCCCCTAAGCGGCTGGCTCGCGCAGGCGTTCTCGATCCGCGTCTATCTGTTGACCAACGCAACCCTGTTTCTGGCGTTTTCCGTCGCCTGCGCCTTTGCCCAGGACCTGTCACAGATGATTGTATTGCGTGCCCTGCAAGGTTTTGCCGGCGGCGTGCTGATCCCGATGGCCTTCACCCTGATCATCACGATGCTGCCGAAGGCAAAACAGCCGGTCGGGCTTGCGTTGTTTGCGCTGTCGGCCACCTTTGCGCCGGCGATCGGTCCGACCATCGGCGGCTACCTCACCGAAAACTGGGGCTGGCAAACCATCTTCTACGTCAACCTGGCGCCGGGCGCGCTGATGATCGGCATGCTGTGGTTCTCGCTGGAACGAAAGCCGATGCGGCTGGCGCTTTTGCGCGACGGTGACTGGCCGGGCGTGATCACCATGGCGGTCGGCTTGAGCGCGCTGCAGACCGTGCTCGAGGAAGGCAACAAGGACGACTGGTTAGGATCGGCTTTCATTGTGCGGTTGTCGATCATCGCATCGGTGGCGCTGGCGCTGTTCCTGTGGATCGAACTGACCGCCGCGAAGCCGCTGTTAAATCTGCGGCTGCTGGCCCGCCGCAGCTTCGGCTTCGGCGTCGTCGCCAATTTCCTGCTCGGTGTTGCCCTGTACGGTTCGGTTTTCATCCTGCCGGTCTATCTGTCGCGCATTCAGGGATACAACGCCGAGCAGATCGGCATGGTGCTGGCCTGGACCGGATTGCCGCAACTGGTCTTGATTCCGCTGGTGCCGCGGCTGATGCGGCGCTTCGATCCGCGTCTGTTGATCGGCGTCGGCTTCGCGCTGTTCGCCGCCAGCAACTTCATGAACATCACCATGACGACCGATTACGGCTCCGACCAGTTGTTCTGGCCCAACGTCGTCCGCGCCGTCGGCCAGGCGCTGGCGTTCGCGCCGCTCTCCGCCGTCGCCACCGCCAGCATCGAGGCGGAGAATGCCGGCTCGGCCTCGGGACTGTTCAACATGATGCGGAACCTCGGCGGCGCGGTCGGCATCGCCATGCTGCAGACGTTCCTGACCAAGCGCGAGCAGTATCACTCCAATGTGCTGATGCAGTCAGTCTCGCTGTTCGGGCAGGCCACCCGCAGCCGGGTCGAACAGCTCACGCAATATTTCATCCATCATGGCGCGATTGATCCCGCCGATGCATCGCATCGCGCCATGGTTGCGATCGGCCAGATCGTGCAAAAGCAGGCTTACATCCTGGCCTTCAGCGATACGTTCTATCTGTTGGGAGCCGCGCTGATCGCCGGGCTCATGGCTGTTCTGCTCCTGCAGAAGCCCGGCCGTCTTGAAACCGGTGGCGGCCATTGAAATTCTCTAACCGGGCCGGCGGGCGTCGCAACGCGCGCCAGCAGAAGCGCCGGCATGATCAAGCCGCCGGCTGCGAATCTCACTCCGCGGTGGCGCGGGCGAAACCCACATAGATCTCGCGCAACCGGTCGGTCATCGGTCCCGGACGGCCGTTGCCGACGGTCTTGCCGTCGATCGTTACCACTGCCTGCACGAACACGGTCGCGCTGGTGATGAAGGCCTCCTTGGCCGCCAGCGCCTCCTCAACCGAAAACGGCCGCTGCTCGACCCGAAGCTGGCGTTCTTCGGCCAGTGCAACGACTGCCTTGCGGGTGCAGCCCGGCAGGATGGCGGATGAATTCTGCCGGGTCACCAGCACATCGTCTTGCGTGAGGATGAAGGCCGACGACGAGCCGCCTTCCGTCACCATGCCGTCCTCGATCATCCAGGCTTCGGCGGCGCCGGCGGCTGCGGCGGCCTGCTTGGCCAGCACCTGCGCCAGCAGCGCCACGCTCTTGATGTCGCGCCGGGCCCATCGGATGTCCGGCACGGTGATCACGGCGATGCCCGACTTCGCCGACGGCGCGTTGACGATGTCCTTGGCCGAGGTGAACATCACCAGCGTCGGCTTCACGGCCTTGGGGAATGCGAAGTCCCGTCCGCTGTCGGCGCCGCGCGTGACCTGCAGATACACCATGCCGTTGACGAGCTGGTTGCGCGCGATCAGCTGCTTCTGGATCTCGACAATCCGATCGATGGTTTCCGGCAGGGCGAGCGCGATCTCGCCGACCGAGCGCTCCAGCCGGGCAAGATGCGAGGCATTGTCGATCAGCCTGCCATCCAGCACCGCAGCGACTTCGTAGATGCCGTCGGCGAACAGGAAGCCGCGGTCGAGCACCGAGACCTTGGCCTCGCCCAGGGGCACGAACGAACCGTTGACGTAGGCGATCTGATCCAAGCCGACTCTCCTGTGGGGGACGAAGCAGCTAGCTCGCACACTATGTGGGAATTGTTAAGGCTTGATCGTGAAATCAGGCCCGTGCCGCCGAAACGGCGGCGGCAGCGCCGCTTGATGCGCTCCGGCCGGGATGCCATTGTCTGCGGCCCGATCGTGCCAATGGCCCGCCCCAAGGCTTTGCCGCCATGAAAAAAGTTATCCGGCTCAATGCCTTCGCCATGAACTGCGTCGCGCATCAATCGCCGGGGCTGTGGACCCATCCGCGCGACCGCACCGCCGACTATAACCGGCTGCCATACTGGACCGATCTGGCGCGAACGCTGGAGCGCGGACGGTTCGACGGCCTGTTCCTGGCCGATGTGCTGGGCGTCTATGACGTGTTCGGCGGCAGCCCCGATGCGGCGTTGCGAAACGCCACCCAGACTCCGGTCAACGATCCGCTGCTGCTGATCTCGGCAATGGCGGCCGTCACCGAAAATCTCGGCTTCGGCGTCACCTGCACCTTGTCCTACGAGCCGCCGTTTCCGTTCGCGCGGCGGATGTCGACGCTCGATCATCTGACCGAAGGGCGGATCGGCTGGAACGTGGTGACCGGCTATCTGGACAGCGCCGCGCGCGGTGCCGGCAAGGACAGGCAGACCGCGCATGACGACCGCTACGATGTCGCCGATGAATATATGGAGGTGGTCTACAGACTGTGGGAGGGCAGCTGGGAGGACGATGCGGTGTTGCGTGACCGCGTGCGCGGCGTCTTCGCCGACCCCGCCAAGGTGCATCGCGTCCGGCACCAGGGCAACAATTATCGCCTCGATGCCATCCACTTGAGCGAGCCGTCACCGCAACGCACACCGGTGCTTTACCAGGCCGGGACATCCCCGCGCGGGCGCCAGTTCGCGGCACGACACGCCGAATGCGTGTTCATGTCGGGCCCTTCGGCCAAGGTCATCGCGCCGCGCGTTGCCGCCATCCGCGCGCTGGCGGCGGAGATCGGCCGCAACCCCGCCGAGATCCTGATGTTCAGCATGATGACCATCATTCTCGGGCGAACCGAAGCCGAGGCTTCAGCCAAATACGCCGACTATATGCGTCATAGCAATGCCGAGGGCGCGCTCACGCTGATGTCGGGCTGGACCGGCGTCGATTTCTCGACCTACGACCTCGACCAGCAGGTTCGCCACGTCGAGAACGACGCGGGCCGCACCGCGATGGACAACATCACCCGCGCCGATCCGGACCGGGTCTGGACCGTGCGCGAGGTCGCCCAGCATGTGGGGATCGGCGGCATCGGGCCGGTCGTGGTCGGCACTCCCGAAAAGGTCGCCGACGACATCGAGGCGTGGGTCGATCAGACCGGAGTCGACGGCCTGAACGTCGCCTTTGCGATTTCGCCCGGGGATTTCGAAGATATCGCCGACATGCTGGTGCCGGAACTTGTCCGGCGCGGGCGCTACAAGGACGCCTACGCACCGGGCACGCTGCGCGAAAAACTGTTCGGCGCCGGCCGGGCGCGGCTGGCCGCGCCGCATCCGGCCGTGCAATACCGCCCCGGCAGCACGGCGAAGACCGCGAAATGAACTCGCGATTCCTCGGCGATCGTTGCGCCGGTCCTCACACCGTGCCGTCGACCACCACCTCGATCAGCTTCGCGCCCGGGCGGCTGAATGCCGAGGTCAGCGTCGATTTCAAATCCCCGGGCTCGGTAATGAGTATCGCCTCCAGGCCGAACGATTTGGCCAGAGCGGTAAAATCCACCCTGGGATCGACAAAATCCATGCCGACATAATGATCGTCGCCATGAAACGCCAGCAGCCGCTGCTTGATGATGCGATAGCCGCCATTGTTGACGATCACCACCGTCAGCGGCAGCTTGTGATGCGCCGCGGTCCACAAGGCCTGGATCGAATACATCGCGCTGCCGTCGCCGGAGAAACACACCACCGGCCGGTCGGGGTTCGCCAGGCTGACACCGACCGAGGCGGGCAATCCCCAGCCGATGCCGCCGGAGGCCAGCGCATGATAGCCGTAGCGATCGCGATGGGCGCGCAGCGCGCCGATCTGCCTTGAGGATGTCAGTCCCTCGTCGACCAGGATGGCGTTGCCGGGCATCGCCTCGACCACGCAGAGCGCCAGCCAGTCGGGATCGATCGGCGAGCGGTCGCTGGCTTTCGAAATCTGCTCGACCGCGGTCGCGCGCCGCGCCGTCCAGTTGTTTGCCGCCAGGGCCGCGATCCCCTGCCTGGCGCGGGCCTCGAGGCCGGCGCCGCCGGCGGCCTTGAGCGCCGGGACCAGCACCGCCAGGGTTTCCTTCACATCGGCCTTGAGCGCGATTTCGGCGCCGTAGTTCTTGGCGAGATCCCAGTCGACCAGGCCGATCTGCAGGATCGGCATTCCTTCCGGGAGCGGTTCGACTTCGCTGTGAACCGACATCCGCAGCGGATCTGCGCCGAGCACGATCATCAGGTCGTAGGGCGCCAACACGTCGCGAACCTGCTTTTGCACGCGCGACAACGCGCCCATGTAGCAGGGGCTTTCCGACAGGAAATGCGCGCCATAGGGCGCCGATTGCTGGAACGCGGGGCAGCCGAGCGTGGTCGCCAGCAGTGCGGCTTCCTGCAGCGCATCGCTCTTGACGATTTCATCGCCGGCGATGATGACGGGACGCTCGGCCTTGAGCATGCGCTGCACCAGCGCCTGCAGCGCCGCGTCGGACGGCCTGACCCGGCTATCGACCCGGGTCGAACGGCCGAGATCGATGCCGGCTTCGGAATTCAGGATGTCGCCCGGCAGCGAGATGAACACCGGTCCGGTCGGCGGCGTGGTCGCGATCTTGGCGGCGCGGCGAACGATCCGCGGCAGGTCCTCCAGCCGGGTCACCTCGACCGCCCACTTCACCAGCGGCTCGGCCATCCGGACCAGCGGCCCATACAATAGCGGCTCCATCAGGCCATGGCCCTGCTCCTGCTGGCCGGCGGTCAGGATCATCGGCGTGCCGGTGAACTGCGCGTTGTAGAGCGAGCCCATCGCATTGCCGAGCCCGGGCGCGACATGGACATTGCAGGCGACGAGGCGGCCCGACGCGCGGCTGAAGCCGTCGGCAATGGCGACGACCAGGCTCTCCTGCATCGCCATCACGTAAGTGAGGTCGGGATGATCCTTCAAGGCATGCATGATCGGCAGTTCGGTGGTGCCGGGATTGCCGAACAGATGCGTGATGCCCTCGTCCTTGAGCAAGGCGAGGAACGCCGAACGCCCGGTGATGCAATTCATTGAAAGGCCTCCTCCTGCCCGCGGCCGTTACCGTCGGGACTCGCGACATATGACCGATCTCGGACACGGAGATCAATGGAGGGCGATCATGGCTGCCCTGCGCGGACGCCGGCGGCGGCTTATGGTAGAGCCTCACCCCGCACGCATCGTCCGGGTCGCGTTGCCCGAGAAGACGAGCGCGGAAGGCACTAAACGGGGAGGGCTTCTTGACGGATTTCTTGGCGCGCGCCCGCTTTTCAGGATTTGCCGGCCTGCTGTGTTTGCTCGGCCACGCCGCTCCCTCGCATGCGGCTCCGCAAGACCGGTTTTTCTGGCTTTCCCGGATCAACAAGGCCTCCGCGGTGATGATTGTCGAGCGCGGGATCGTTCCGAGCGCGCTTGGCACCCGGATTTTCGACGCCATCAATCGCGTGGACGCCGCGGCCGATCAGCCGGGGGCGGTGCGATCGGGCGATTACCTCAAGGTGGAGCAGGATCTGATGGCGGTCGGCGGCCCCGATATCAGCCGGCTTCACTCCGGGCGAAGCCGACAGGATATCGGTGCAACCATCCAGCGTCTGACCACGCGCGGCGATTTCCTCAACGCGTTCGAGAAACTGAACGGAATGCGCGACGCCATCCTGGCGCTGGCGGCGCAGGCCCCCGACGCCATCATGCCGGCCTATACCTGGGGCGTGCAGGCCCAGCCGATCACGCTCGGACATTATCTCTCAGGCTATGCCGCGGCATTCGAGCGCGAGGCAACCCGGATGCGGGAAGCCTATGCCCGGCTCAATCTGTCGCCGCTCGGAGCCGCGGCATTGGGAACATCGAGCTTTCCGGTCGACCGGCAGCTTCTTGCCGACCTGCTCGGCTTCGACGCACCGGTGGAAACTTCCTACGACGCCAATCAAATCTCGCCGATCGACGGCGGTGCCGAGCTCGCGGGGCTGGCGACGTCGGGCGCGCTGGTGCTGGGGGCGCTGATCGCCGACGTGACCGCGCAATATGCCCAGACCGAACCCTGGATTCTGCTGGCCGAAGGCGAACAGACCGGAACCAGCAGCATCATGCCGCAGAAGCGCAATCCCAGCGGGCTGGTGTATTTGCGCGCGGAGGCCAGCACCGTCATCGGCGAGGCCGGGACGTTTGCCTTGATCGCGCACAATGTCGAGCCGGGGATGAGCGACTACAAGGATTTCGGCAACCCGAAGCAATATCCCGACGTCCTGCTGAGCGACATGGCGGCATTGTACGCCCACGGCGACGCCGTGGTCCGGACGATGGTGTTTCGACCCGCGCGCGCGCTCGACGAAGTCAACAGCGACTATTCCACCACCACCGAGCTCGCCGACACCCTGCAGCGCGAGGCCGACGTGCCGTTCCGCATTGGTCACCATTTCGCATCGGAACTGGTGAATTACGGCCGCGCCCACCATTTGCGCGAGAGCCAAATACCATTTGTGGAGGTGCAAAGGATTTATGCCGAGGTTGCCGCTTCCTCCAAGGTCGATACCAAACTGCCGCTTTCGGAACAGCAATTTCGCCGCTCGCTGACGCCAGAGAACATGGTGACAGCAAGCAAGGGCCTTGGCGGGCCGCAGCCCGCCGAGGTCGCACGGATGCTGGCCGCCGAAAAGCAGCGGCTCGACGCCGACCGGTCCTGGCTCGATGCGACGCGTGGCAGCCTTGCGGCCGCCACACGGCGGCTCGACCAGGCTTTTGCGGGTTTGCGCGAGTCAAAATAAGATCCGGTTCAGTGACGCACTCAACCATGGCGAGGCGTACAGTTTTGCCATGCAGGTGCCGATGCCTGCCAAGATGATCGCCTCATCCTGGGGAGCCGCGCGCTTGCACGGCGTCTCGAAGGATGGCCGCGAGTCCGTGGCTGCTTTCCATCCTTCGACGCTTGCTGCGCGAGCTCCTCAGGATGAGGCCTTCGAGACGCTTGCGGAGTTTAGCATCGGGCCGCGCTTCGCGCGGACCCGGTGGCAAGCTTCTCCAGCGATAACGGCGAAGCCGTTACGCGGGGATGAGGTCCGACTGTTTCTCAAACACGGATTTAAAACATACCGTCGCGATCGGTGCGTTTTTTTGCCTTCGAGCGCTGCCAGACCACCCCGGGAAAGCCTTTCAGCGGCACCAGCGGCTGGCCGGTATAGGCCCAGTCCTGCAGCTGCTCGATGGCGACATGATAGAGCGGCTGCCGGCCGGTACGGCCGCTGAACAGCGCGCGCGGGATGTTCACCATATGCGGCGACCGCGCGCGTTCGTAGAACAGCGGCGTGCCGCAGCGCTTGCAGAAGCTTCGCACCGTCCTGGTGGCGGTGTCCACGAAACGGCCAATCCCGGCCTCGCCCCTGGTGATCCGAAGCCGCTTGCGCCAGCTGCCGACATAGGTCGCATAGGCAGCACCATGGGCGCGCCGGCTCTCGGCCGAATGATCGTGCCAGGCCCAGCGCGCGGGCGTGTCGATCTCGAAACAGACCCGTCCGCACAGGCATTGCCCGGCGGCGGCTTTGCCGGGGGCAACCGCTTTTGGCTTGGACGTCACCGGCGCGTTCTCCCGGGTCGGGCCGGTCAGGCCCGCTGCAATTCGTCATGGACGGGATAATCGGTATAGCCGGCCGCGCCGCCGCCATAGAAGGTCGCCCTGTCGTAGGGCGTGAGCGGAAATCCAAGCTCGAACCGGCGCGGCAAATCGGGATTGGAAATGAAGATGCGGCCGAATGCGATGGCGTCGGCATGGCCGGCGGCAATGGCCGCTTCCGCGGTCTCGCCGGTGAAGCCGCCGGCGGTGATCAGCACGCCGCGCCAGATCGGCCGGAACAGCAACATCGCCGAAGGCACGTTCTGATGGTTGACCTCGGCGCGGCCGGCGCCGCTGGAGCGCGGCTCGATGAAATGCAGGTAGGCGAGGCCGAGCCGGTCGAGCGCCTGGATGGCGTGGGTATAGAGCGGCATCGGATCGGCTTCGCCGCTGCCATTGGCCACGCCATAGGGTGACAATCGCACGCCGACCCGGTCGGCTCCCCAGATATCGACAACGGCCCGGGTCACCTCCAGCAGAAAGCGCGCGCGGTTTTCGATCGAGCCGCCATATCGGTCGGTCCGCAGGTTGGTATGCGACTGCAGGAACTGCTCGATCAGGTAGCCGTTGGCGCCATGGACCTCGACGCCATCGAATCCGCAAGCGAGCGCGTTGCGCGCGGCCTGCCGGAAACCCTCGATCACCACGGCGATTTCTGCCGTCTCGAGCGCCCGCGGCGTCTCATACGGCGCCGGCTTCCCATCGGCGGTCATCGTTGTCAGGCCGACAATCGGCACCGCCGAGGGGGCGACCGGCAATACCCCGCCAGGCTGGAACGAAGAATGTGAAACCCGCCCGACATGCCAGAGCTGCAGAAAGATCAATCCGCCGCGCGCGTGAACCGCATCGACGACATTCCGCCAGCCGTTGATTTGCGGATCCGAATAGATGCCCGGGGTACCCGGATTTCCGTGGCCCGTCGAAAGCACAGGCGAGGCCTCGGCGATGATCAGGCCTCCCGCCGTCGCGCGCTGCCGATAATATTCCGCGTTCAGCGGCTGCGGCGCCAGGCTCGATCTCTCCGCCCGCATCCGCGTCAGGGGCGCCATGACGACCCGGTGATTCAGCCGGTAGGGACCGATCTGCAATGGTGAAAACAACGAGGGATAATTCATGAATGCCCCGGAAAATGTCTATTGATCAGGATATCTAACCGGTTCGCCTTGTCGGCAAAAGCCTTCAATGGCAAGCTGGCGTCCCGAACCGGCAGAGCCCGTTTTCCATGCAGAAATCCACCGCCAGGATGCTTCCGACCCTGAGTGTCCGGATCGACCTCGATGACGAGGGCCGGATCGGGCCGGGCAAGATCCAGCTGCTGGAGAAAATCGAGGCCTGCGGCTCGATCTCCGCCGCCGGCCGCGCGATGGACATGTCCTATAAACGGGCATGGGACCTGGTCGATGAAATCAACCGGATCTGCCGCCATGCCGCGGTCGAGCGGCAAACCGGCGGCAAGAATGGCGGCGGCGCGGTTTTGACGCCCTTTGGCACATCCCTGGTCGCGCGTTACCGCAGAATCGAACGCGCCGCGGCAAGCGCGGTCCGGAAGGATCTCAGGGCGTTGCGGGCCGACATCGCCCGCCCGGCGAAAAATTGACCGCCGGTCGTGCGGTCTTGATCCGGATCACCCGGCTGTTGAGGTATCCTTCGCGGTGCTGATCGCCTTGAGCTGGCGTTGCCGCGCGGCTTGACCCCAACCCCCTGGACGTCAGGAGAAATCAGATGCCCCACGCTGCCATGTCTCGAAACAATGTTGCCGTCATCACGGGCGGCGCATCCGGAATAGGCCTTGCAGCCGCGATGCGGTTCGCTGCCCTCGGCATGAGGGTGTGCATCGCGGATCTGGGGTCCGACCGTCTTGCCGAAGCGGAAGAAAGGATATCATCGCTCGCGCCAGGTGGTGCTGCCGATATCATGGCCGTGACGGTTGACGTCAGCCGCATCGAAGAGGTGTCGAGATTGCAACGCGCCGTGCGAGAGCGTTTCGGCGGCACCGACATTCTGATGAACAACGCCGGCATCCAGCCGGGCAGCGAGATATTCGGGCCCGAGCAAAACTGGCAGCGCATTCTCGGCGTCAACCTCTGGGGTGTGATTCATGGCTCGCAGGTCTTTGCCCCGGGCATGGTCGAGCGCGGGCGGCCGGGTCTCATCATCAATACCGGTTCCAAGCAGGGCATCACGACACCGCCCGGCGATCCCGCCTACAATGTCTCGAAGGCCGGCGTCAAAGCCTTCACGGAAGCCCTGCAGCACGAGCTGCGCAACGCGGCGCACGGCCGGATCAGCGCGCATCTTCTGATTCCGGGCTTCGTCTTCACGGGCCTGACCGCCAAGGGCCGAACCGCGAAGCCCGCCGGTGCCTGGACCGCCGAGCAAACCGTCGACTTCATGATCGAACGCCTCGACGCCGGCGATTTCTATATCCTGTGTCCGGACAATGACGTGCCGCGGCGCCTCGACGAGCGGCGCATCCTCTGGGCCGCCGGTGATGTCGTTGAAAACCGTCCAGCGCTGTCGCGATGGCATCCGGATTACGCCGAGGCCTTTGCGGCGTTTGTGAAAGACGCATAGCGCAAGGCTTTGAAGGGCATATCTCGCCTGGTCAGTTGGCTTCGCGTGACCTCCAGGAACTCGCAAGGCGGTTCAGTGCGGCCGGGTCGCCATTTCCGGCGCCGGCTGCGACACCAGCGCCTCGCCGAGTTCGCTTTGCTGGGCGCGCGGGATCGAGAAGCAGACGCTGAAGCCGTCGACGGTCCGCAGCGTGACCATGGCCTGGGAGGGGTCGGAGGATTGCTCGAGCCTCCAGGACTCCAGCGGGTAGGCATAGCGCAGGCTGCGGTCGCCGAAGCGGGCCTGCAGGGCCTTGTCGATCAGTCCAGGCAGCGTCATCGCCAGCGCGCCGAGCTGGTTCAGCGACAGCCGGATGACGGCCGGCTTGCCGCCGGCATCGACAAAACCGAGCGAAACGGCGCCGCCGTCCGCAGCGACCTCGCAGGTGGTGAGGGCCTGGGTATCGATTTCCATGACGGGCTCCGGCGGCGCTTTCGTTGTATATGTGAGGATATATCGATGTTCGGGGCGGCGTCCAGCCCTGGTTTTTCGACGGCAGTTCTGCGGCCGGCGGTAGTCGGCGGACCAAAATCGTGATATATGCAAAGATATAACGAGACCTGCAAAGCGGTCCGTTCGAAAAGGGAGAACAGAACCAATGAGCGATTTCAGTCTTCTCATCGACGGGAAAATGGTGCCCGGCGACCTCACAATGCCCGTCCTCAATCCCGCGACCGAGGAGGTGCTGGCGCAGTGCCCGCGCGCTTCGATGGCGCAGCTCGACGCCGCGGTCGCCGCCGCCAAGGCGGCTTTTCCGGGCTGGGCGGCGACCCCGATCGAGGAGCGCCGCAGGCTGGTCACCAGGATGGCCGAGGCGATCGAAGCCAACGCCGACGCACTGGCGCGGTTGCTGACCAGCGAACAGGGCAAGCCGCTTGCCGACGCCACCGGCGAAGTGATGGGCATGGCCGGCTTCTTCCGCTATCTGAGCTCGCTCGACCTGCCGATGCGGGTGATCGAGGACAGCGGCGACCGCCGCGTCGAGGCGCATCGCCGCCCGCTCGGCGTGGTCGGCGCCATCATCCCGTGGAACTATCCGCTGCTGATCCTGAGCTTCAAATTGCCGTCGGCGTTGCTGGCCGGCAACACGCTGGTGGTCAAGCCGGCGCCGACCACGCCGCTGTCGACGCTGAAATTCGCCGAACTGGTCCGGGACATCCTGCCCAAGGGCGTGCTCAACGTCATTGCCGACGCCAACGATCTCGGCGACGCCATGACCAAGCATCCGGACATCCGCAAGATATCGTTCACCGGCTCGACCGCGACCGGGCAGAAGGTGATGGCCAGCGCGGCCCAGACCCTGAAGCGAATCACGCTGGAGCTCGGCGGCAACGACGCCGGCATCGTGCTCGACGACGTCGATCCGAAGAAGGTCGCGCCCGGCATTTTCGAGGGCGCGTTCCAGAACTCGGGCCAGGTCTGTCTCGCCATCAAGCGGCTCTACGTGCACGAATCGGTCTATGACGAGATCTGCGACGAACTGGTGGCGATCGCCAAGAGCACGGTGGTAGACGACGGTTCCAAGCAAGGCACCAAGCTCGGGCCGCTGCAGAACAGGATGCAGTACGAGAAGGTCAAGGCCTTCCTGGAAGACGCCCGCAAGCACGGCAACATCGTCGCCGGCGGCGCGGCGATGGATCGCCCGGGCTATTTCATCGAGCCGACCATCGTCCGGGACATCAAGGAAGGCTCCCGGCTGGTCGACGAGGAACAGTTCGGCCCGGTATTGCCGGTGATCAAATATTCCGACAATGACGACGTTATCCGCCGCGCCAATGCCACCAATTACGGGCTCGGCGCCTCGGTGTGGTCGTCGGATACGGCGCGGGCCCACAAGATGGCCAGCCGCATCGAGGCCGGAACGGTCTGGATCAACAAGCATCTCGACATGGCGCCGCATATCCCGTTCGGCGGCGCCAAGCAGTCCGGCATCGGCACCGAATTCGCCGAGGAGGGTCTCGCCGAATTCACCCAGCTGCAGATCATCAACGAAGCCCGCTGACCGGGCGATGCAAAGGGTCGCGGCGGCGCCTTCGCCGCGATCACGCCTGCTGACGGAAGCCAAGCCTGCCGTGCAACGCTTCACTTCCGGCTTCGGAATCCAGGAGATTGCGCTGCGCGCGGAACGCCGAACCCGCGTGAAGCGGCATTCCAAGAGATTCGGCGTCGTCATCCGGCCCACGCCGGAACATTCCGGGAGATCGTCCATGTATCATGAAGCGATTGAGAAAGTTTCCAAGCAGGTTCTGATCCGAGAGCGGTACGACAATTTCATCGGCGGCAAATGGGTGGCGCCTGTCGAGGGACGCTATTTCGACAATCCCAGTCCGGTCACCGGCAAGCGGCTCTGCTCGGTTCCACGTTCCTCCGCAGCCGACATCGAACTGGCGCTCGACGCCGCCCACAGGGCCAGGGAGGCCTGGGGCAAGACGTCGGTCGCCGAGCGCTCGGCCATCCTGAACCGAATCGCGGACAAACTGCAGGCCAATCTCGATTTGCTGGCGCTGGTCGAGACGCTCGACAATGGCAAGCCGATCCGCGAGACCACCTATGCCGACATGCCGCTGGTGGTCGATCACTGGCGCTATTTCGCCAGCGTGGTGCGGGCCCAGGAGGGCGGCATTTCGGAGATCGATCAGGACACCGTGGCCTACCACTATCACGAGCCGCTCGGCGTGGTCGGCCAGATCATTCCCTGGAATTTCCCGATCCTGATGGCGACCTGGAAGCTGGCGCCGGCGCTCGCCGCCGGCAATTGCGTCGTGCTCAAGCCCGCCGAGCAGACCCCGCTCGGCATCCTCGTGGTGATGGAACTGATCGCCGACATCCTGCCGCCAGGAGTCATCAACGTCGTCAACGGCTTTGGGGTCGAGGCCGGCAAGCAGCTGGCGCAGAACAAGCGGATCGCGAAAATCGCCTTCACCGGCGAGACCACGACGGGGCGGCTGATCATGCAATATGCCTCCGACAATATCATCCCGGTCACGCTCGAACTCGGCGGCAAGTCGCCGAACATCTTCTTTGCCGATGTCGCCGACGCGGACGATGAGTTCTTCGACAAGGCGCTCGAGGGCTTTGCCATGTTCGCGCTCAATCAGGGCGAGGTCTGCACCTGTCCCAGCCGCGCGCTGGTCCAGGAGAAGATCTACGACAGGTTCATGGAACGCGCCGTGGCCCGCACCAAGAAGATCAAGCAGGGGCACCCGCTCGATGCCTCAACCATGATCGGGGCCCAGGCCTCCAACGACCAGTTGGAGAAGATCCTGTCCTATTTCGACATCGGCAAGCAGGAAGGCGCCAAAATCCTGACCGGCGGAAAACGGGCCCAGCTCGGCGGCGAGATCGCCGAGGGCTATTACGTCGAGCCGACGATCTTCGAAGGCAACAACAAGATGCGGGTGTTCCAGGAAGAGATCTTCGGCCCGGTGGTATCGGTGACCAAGTTCAAGGACGACGACGAGGCCCTGGCGATCGCCAACGATACGCTCTACGGACTGGGCGCCGGCATCTGGACCCGCAATGGCAACCGCGCCTACCGGTTCGGACGCGCCATCCAGGCCGGACGGGTCTGGACCAACTGCTATCACGCCTATCCGGCCCATGCCGCTTTCGGCGGTTACAAGGCCTCCGGGATCGGACGTGAGACGCACAAGATGATGCTGGACCATTACCAGAACACCAAGAACGTGCTGGTCAGCTACAGCACCAAGGCGCTGGGCTTCTTCTGAAGACCAGGCGGCAGAATAGAGATCGTCATTGCGAGCGAAGCGAAGCAATCCATCTTGCCACAAAAAGGAAGAATGGATTGTTTCGTCGCTTCGCTCCTCGCAATGACGAGGAGGATTGAACGATGGTCAATCGGGTTGAAATCACCGACAAGGCGGCTGATGTGGTGGCGCGGCTGAGGGATCAGCACGGCGCCTTGATGTTTCACCAATCCGGCGGCTGCTGCGACGGGTCATCGCCGATGTGCTATCCACGCGGCGATTTCCGGGTCGGACCGCAGGACGTGCTATTGGGTGAGATTGCCGGCTGCCAGTTTTATATCGGCGCCGCGCAATTCGAGTATTGGCGGCACACCCAGCTCATCATCGACGTGGTCCCGGGGCGCGGCTCGGGGTTTTCCGTGGAAGCGCCGGAAGGCGTCAGGTTCCTGACCCGCAGCCGCGTCTTCACCGACGAGGAGGCAACGAGCCTCGAAGCCGCCGGACCGCCGTCGCGCGCGGCCTGATCGATGTGCTACCGTGAGAACAGAACATGGGCGGGTGGGTGATGTTTGACTCCCAATGCGACCTCGCAGCGCTGGTCTACGAGCCGGACCAGGATCCGGATGCCATCCTGCGCGACTTTGCCGCCGAGCTGAAGGCCGGCGGCTATCGCGCGGTCGGGCTGGTGCAGCTCGGCCACCACTGCGTCGATGCGCCGGGATTGTCCGCCGTGCTGGTGCACAGCGGCGAAGAGCTACAGCTGTTCCAGGATCTCGGCGCCTGCGCCACCGGCTGCCGGCTGGATGTCGGTCAACTGCTCGACGCCGGCGGCCGGGTGGCCGGCGCCATCGACGAGGGCGCCGACCTCGTGATCGTCAACCGTTTCGGACGGCAGGAGCGTGACGGCAAGGGACTTTCCTACCTGGTCGAGCGCGCCTTGAGCGCCGACATCCCCGTGGTGATCGCGGTGCCGAGCCACCGCTTTGCCGACTGGATCAAGTTCGCCGACGGCATGAGCGTCAGACTACGCTGCGACCGCGCCTCGCTGAGCGCCTGGTGGGATGCGGTTTCCGCCCGCGGCGCCGGCCGCATCGCGCACGTTCAGCACAGCGTCTGCGAAGTTCTCAAATAGCCGGCGCGCCGTTCACCGCTCACAGCGTCTCCTGCTGGTGCCCGCATTCCTTGCAGGCGAACTTGACGCGGGTCGCACCCTTGGCCGCCGAGACGCGATTCGGGGCGCCGCACTTGCCGCACTTGGTCTCAATCCTGGTATTGCCCTGCTTGACCACGATGGCCTTGCGTTCCATGGTTTCACGGATCAGCCGTTCGGCCTCTTCACGCATCGACTGCTTCGACATCCGCCCTCACCTGTTGTGAACCACACCGCCGGTCAGCCTTATAGCACGCGCATTGCCTTTTTGAGACCGGACGCGAAAAATCATCCTTGCCGCCGCCGCCAAGCGGTTTCGTTGGCCGCCGCGGCGGAAATCCGGATGGCGCCCGGCCTCGCCAAGCCGCCGCTCCCAACAATTTTGCCGCCCGACAGGCCCCATGCGCCATGCGGAGGATCAATGTCGGGCGTGATGGAAGGATATAGTCAGCCTTGGGCACCGGCCTCGTCAGGAGGCGACGTGCAATCCGAAGGGCGGTCGATGGCCGGTATGACGCAAGGTCAAGTGGACGGGCTGGCGGGTGTGAGGACGCTGCCCCAGCTGTTGCGCTGGCGTGTCGGCCTGACGCCCGGGTTGGCCGCCTATCGCCATTTCGATGCAGGACTGGCGCGCTGGGTCGGTTTTTCCTGGCAACAGATCGACTGCGAATTCGAGCGTTGGCGACGCGCCCTGGCTGCAGAGGGATTTGCACCGGGTGAACGCATCGCCATCCTGATGCCGAACGGAATCGCGCACATCGCGATGGACCAGGCGGCGTTGTCGCGCGGCCTCGTTCCGGTGCCGATGCACGCCGTCGATAATCCCGACAGCATCGGCTACATCCTGCAGGATTCGGCGGCATCGCTGCTGCTGGTGGATTCCGCCGAGCGCTGGCAGGCGATCGCGGCGACCGGCCAGCCCCTCGAAAAGCTCAAGCGCGTGGTCTGTGCAGAGCTGCCCGCGGCTTCCGCCCTCGCCGCGGCCGGCGGCCGCATCGCAACGCTCGACCGCTGGCTCGAAACAGGCGCCGCCGGGACGGCGATGCATGACGTGGAAGTGCTGCCGGACGATCTTGCCGCCATCGTCTACACCTCCGGCACCACCGGGCGACCCAAGGGAGTGATGCTTTCGCACGAAAATATCGTGGCGAACGTCAAGGCGATCCATCGGCGCATCGCGGCGAGCCAGGACGACCTGTTCCTGTCGTTCCTGCCGCTTTCGCATACCTTCGAGCGCACCGCCGGCTACTATTATCCGATCGCTGCCGGCGCCTGCGTCGCCTATGCCCGATCGGTACAGCTCCTCGCCGAGGATCTGAAGCAGGTGCAGCCGACGGTGCTGATCTCGGTGCCGCGGATCTATGAGCGGATCTACGCGCTGATCCTGCAGCGCCGCGCGGCAAGCGGTCGCCCCCAGCGCGCGCTGTTCGACCTCACTCTCGCTGTCGGAGGACGACGCTTTGACGCCAGACACGCCGCGAACGGCGCCGCGTCGATGCTCGACCGGCTGGCCTGGCCGCTGCTCAAGCGCCTTGTCGCCGATCGGGTGCGGGCTCAATTCGGCGGTCGGCTGCGCGTGGCGGTCAGCGGCGGCGCGCCGATCGCCGAACTGGTCATTCGCCTGTTTCTCTCGTTCGGTCTCGAGGTCCTGCAGGGGTATGGGATGACCGAGACCTCGCCCGTCGTCGCGGTCAATACCGTGGAGGACAACGATCCGCGCTCGGTCGGCCGGCCGCTGGACCAGGTCGAGGTCAGGATCGGCGGGGACCAGGAACTGCTGGTGAAGGGCCCTGGCGTGATGCTCGGCTATTGGCACAGGCCGGATGAGACCAGCCGGGTCAAGGATGCCGATGGCTGGCTGCACACCGGCGACCAGGCGCGCATCGACGATGGCCGTATCACCATCACCGGCCGCATCAAGGACATTCTGGTGACCTCCACCGGCGAGAAGATCTCCCCGGTCGATCTCGAGACCGCGATCCTCGCCGATCCGCTGTTCGAGCAGGCCATGGTGATCGGCGAGCGGCGCCCGTTTCTCGCAGCGCTCGTGGTGCTCAACCCGAAAGCCTGGCAGCAGGAACAGCGCAAACTCGCCGCCGGCGGCCAGTCGGGATCGCAGGCGGAAGCGGGCGTTCTGCTCAAGCGGATCGCCGAGGCCGTGAAGGCCTATCCGGCCTACGCGACGCCGCGGGCGGTGTGGTGGAGCCCGGAGCCATGGACCATTGGCGCCGGGCTGCTGACGCCGACGCTGAAGAACAAGCGAGCCGCGCTGGAGCATCGTTTTGCAGGCGAAATAGACCGGATCTATGCGCGCCGGCCGGCGCTCGGCGCGCGCTCCGCGACCCCCCCGGCGGCGAACGGCACACCCGGGCAGGCCGGAGCCAACCCCGGATGATGACCTCGAACGCGAATGGCCTGCAAGGCAGTTCCGCCCAGCCGGCTTCGAGGCTGGAGACCTGGAGCATGGCCAAAACGAGCCTCGCCGAGCGCCTCGGCTATGGCGCCGATGACCGGCTGCTGATCGTCAATTGCGACGACCTCGGCTGCAGCCACGGCGAACGCCGCCATCCGGCGGGCCCTGGTCCATGGCGCGATCTCCACCAGCGCGAGCCTGATGGTGCCCTGCCCCTGGGCCCGCGAGGCGGCCCATCACTCCTGAAGCGATTCCCGGTCGGCGTACATCTCACCCTGACCAGCGAATACGCAGGCTATCGCTGGCGCGGCCTGACTGAGGGCTCGTCACTGCAAGACAGCGAGGGCCGCACCTATCAGCGTTCAAGGTTCTGATCGCTAAAGGGTGACGACCTCGGCACCTGAATGTGAATATATCCAACTTGTCCCGCGACATGGCAGCTGTTGCATCCCGCGGTCAATTCATCGAAGGCCCTGGCATAGAGCGAGTAATCTTTCTTCTCCGCAGCCTCCATCAGGCGTCTCAGAGGCTTGTCCACCAGCGTGATGTTTTCAACTGGAAGATTCCGATAAAACAAGGCTGCGGCAACCAGATCATCTTCGAGTTTTTTGGCTTCATAATTGAGCAAGTCCCAATTCCGTGCCTTTCCGATAGACCATAACTTGATATGTCGCAGCTGAATGGTCGCCATGATGTTGGCAAGCGTCCCCACCGCGGCTTCCGAGGGGCTCCTGTCATATTTAGGCGTCGCAAATGGCACCTCTTCGGCCATTGCCGGCACAAACATCAAGGCTGCAATCAAAAAGCCCGCCGAAAAGCGCCTCATTGTGGACCCCTCATGTCCTGACGTCACTGGCAGACAGCAAAGGCCATTTCCGAATCCGCACCTTTGACATAGATCAGCGCCGGATCCCGATCGAGCGCGGATTCGACGCCGCTCCCTTCGCCTTCGCGTGTCCGGCGAAGTCGGCAGGCGCAATCCACCCGGGCCCTCTGGTTTCAGCGCCGGGACTTGGCGGCCTTCTGTCGCGCTGACTCCTGCGTGGCGTATTTCCTGCAGTGGTCGAGATAGGCGACCTCGTGGCTTCCGATCAGCGAAACCACGCTCGACCAGAGCCAGGACGGCGCGTCGAGCGACTTCGATCGATGCCGATCGAGCTCCCTGGACCAGCGCTTGCGCGTGGCCTCGTCCATCTGCCGGGCATGCGCCTTGCCGACAACGCCGGCGAGAAAGCTTGCCGCCTTCATCGCGTCCGCAACCGTCAACTGCTCGATCTCGACCTTGAGATCCTGCGGCAGCAACTCGCGAATAAAGACCGAGTGCTGATCGAGCTTGCCGGCAATCATCCGCCTGCCGAGATGCGGCGACAGATGCATCGCGCCTTCGACCACTCGCTCTGCCTGGTCGGCAGGCATTTTCTGCCTTTTGTAGCGCGGCGCAGCGGCCGCGACCGCTTGCTTGACGTCCATTAGTGCCATGTCGCGCTTCTTGCCGGACCCGATCGTCAGCAGCACGGCGAAACGCAGCAGCCCGAGCGAACTGCATCCCTTCATCCAGTAGGCGGCGTCGGTGACCTCGACCGGCGCATCGTCGTCACGCGACTTCAATGACGTCGCCAGATGCCGCACCGGGGGCGTCTGAAACAGGCCGGTGATGGCGGCCCTTTCCGAGCGCGAGAGCGCCCAGAACTTCGTACCCAGCGGGATGGTGGGTTTCTGGTGCTCAAGGCGCTCCTCGGCAAGATGCTTCCAGGAGCGCGCCACCGACTTGCGCATCACGAGCTGGATCGATTTGGGGGCATCGTCGATGGCATCGGCATCCTGGCGCAGGGCCGCCTTATATCCATCGATGACCTGTTCCAGGATATGCGCCGTCGTCACGCCCGGCAGGTCGGAACCTCGCGATGCCGTCGCCAGCGACAACGCCAGACGAATGATGTCATGCGCCGGATTGCCGATCACGGTCTGATCGAGGTCTCGAATCTGGATCGCGATGCGACCGTCGGTCGCCGCGACCGGCCCGAGATTGCCGGCATGGCAATCGCCGCAAATCCAGATCGCGGGCCCCTCCGGCAGCGTTCCGCGCTTCTGCTGTTCGAGCCATTCGTAGAATTTCACGGTGCTGCCGCGGACATAGGCGTGAGCCGAGCTTGCCATCTTGAGCGTCTGCCGGAGGCGCAGGACCGGGACGCGGTCGGCGGGACGGACGGATTTCGTTGAGGACATTCGATATAACCACCTTCAAGTTCAGCCAGAGCCGGCATGGCGGCCGGGTTCCCGCCGCGTCAATAGGCAGGGGGTAATATTGTTCCCGGCGGGGAACCCGCCTCTTTTGGGGCCGCCTCGCTCTCCTGTGGTCAGGAGCCGGATCGAGAGCAGGGAACGATTGCCGCGCAGCGCTGTTGGCCACGTGCAGCATTCCGCTGCCGGAACGGCAAAATGCTTTTTTACCCCTGGTATCCGGCGATGATGCTGGCCGTGGAATCCAACGAGGTCATCGATATTCGTCTGCGAAAAATGGCGACCGGCGGCGTCGACGCCATGACCGAGGTCCGCCTGATGGTCAGCGAGAAGGTCGAGGCTGCCTTCGAAGCCACGACAATGCTGATGCGCGGCGCGGGTTCGGCCGAAATCATCAAGTTTTATCGAGGGCACGTGGCGGCCAATGCGCAGCGGCTGGTGCCGAGCATTTCCTAGGGCGGTTTGGAGCCGACCGTTCGCCGTAGCCCTCAAAGTGGAAAGGCGTAATCCGGCGTCTCCCGCGCGGGGCCTGTGGCTGTGCCGCCTCCAAAAACAATCCGGCGGCCCCATCGCGATAATTCGGCGCTGCGGATGTTGAAGTGGCGGATTTCGCTCACCGGCTCCGCGCACAGCCGGTGGGCTCCAAATGCGCGGCTAGGTCGTTAGCGCCGCGCGGCGCTTGCCGCCGCGTCCCGCGGGCATTCCGAAATCCGGCAAGGTCGCGCGGGCCGCGGATTCGGAAACGTCGCCGATCAAGGCCGAGTATTGCCTGTCGATGACCGCGGCGCTGGTGTCGTGAAGCGACGCCACGACGCCGATCGGGACATGCCCCCGCAACATTCGCACGATGGACGAACACCGGAAGCTGTAGGGCGTGGCTTCCGGATCGACACCACCGACGAGTTGCGCAATCTCGCGAAAGCGAAGCGCGGGCTGGACGATCTTGTCGAGCAGAGGATCATTCGCGGAACGGCCGGCGGCGGCCGCGCGCAGGATACCGGCAAGCCGCGGCGAGATAGGCACCGGCTTCTGGACGAGTTTCCTGTTCTTGCCCCTGGAGTAGCCCGACATCATGAGCCGGGGGTTGGCGGGATCATCCTGCAGGTCGGAAACACGCAAGCGCAACATCCGGCTTTCGCGCGTTCCGGTCTCCGCCAGCACGTCGAAATAGACTCCCAGCTTGTGATCGGCCTTGTAGGCCGCGCGAACGAGCGCGGCGACGACGTCATCCGGCAGGATGACGGTGCGCGCCACCGAGCTGTCCGGCAGCTTTTCCCAGCCTTCCTTCCAGACTCTTGCGTTGGTGATGCGCGGGTCCCGTGAGGCGGCCAGATTGAGGGCAGCCCTCAGGCTGGCGCCGAGGCGATCTGCCGTCGCCGGCTTCTTGCCGGACGCCACCATGCCGTCGCGTACTTCCGTCAGCGCCTTCTTCTCGAGCAACGAGACCGGCTTCTTGTAGAACGGCAGGTCCTTCAGGTAGTAGCGAAGCACGGTCGCGTTGTATCTGGCCCGCACGTTCAGGCCGCGCGCCATCAGGTCCTCCTCGTAGTCCGAGATCGCATCCTCGACGGTGACCGTTTGGGTTTTGGCAGACTTCAGCGCCACGCGATTGGCATATTGAAGCGCCTGCGCATAAGTCAGGACGTCCACGCCATTGGCCGCCTCGAGATCGTCAGCGGTGGCGAATTTCCTGAGCCGGCTGTTGCCGTCGTCGAGGATCTCGCGGATGACCCAGACCCCGGCGCCGGCATTGCGCCGATAGCCAAGCGCGAGCCCCCGTCCGACCCTCTCGAAGTACGGCTTCTTGCCCGCCTTCAATTTGAGTCGCCTGGCTTTGTCGAACTGAGCCATCGCTGCCGCTCTCCGTGTCCAGTTGGTGTCCAGATCGCGGGCCCAATTCCCGTTGGACGGATCGAGCCAGCGACTTATTAATATAGGTATAAATTGCATCAAAATCAATAGGTTATGAATTCGGTGCACGGAAAGGCCGAACTCACGGGGGCAGGAAAATCCCGTTTCTGTGGGACGAACGATGTCTGCGGCTGCCGCATCATCCGGTATCCGCAGCCTTGGCGGGTCGAAGCCGACCCTGCGCGAAAGACCCGGCGGCGAACGCGGAAGGTGGCATTCGCCGTTGGCACAACGAGTTCGCCTGCGCCGCAAAAATCGGCGCTTGCCGAAATCCCTGATTGACCCGGTGTCGCAGCTCGGCTGCAAACAGTCGCGCATCCAGATCGCCAAGGATGCGTCTGGTCGGCTTTTGAGGTTGATGCGGCGGATGACGGCGACCGGGTCGCGCGCGAACCGATGGGGCTCCCATCCGACCTACGCTCTACCTGCCAGGTTTGATTTTCAACTGGGCCGAGGCAGGCCCATCTCCGGCGTGGTCCGCGAACGGTCCTGATTCCTTGCCGCCCTACCCCAGCCAAAATCCCGGCAGTGCCGGCTGCAGCCTGCCGCCGATCCGCACCGGGGCGATCTGCAGCGCCAGGCCGGTGGCGTCGTCGGTTTCGACGGCGACGCCGCTCAGGGTAGCCGTGCCATTGGCCGGCTCGAAGCGGCCGGAGGGAATCCCGGTCGTAAAGCGCCGCAGCGGCTCTTCCTTCTGCATGCCGATGATCGAATCATAATCGCCGGTCATGCCGGCATCGGTCATGTAGGCGGTGCCGCCGGACAGGATCTGGTGGTCGGCGGTCGGCACATGGGTGTGGGTGCCGACCACCAGGCTGGCGCGGCCGTCGCAGAAAAATCCGATGCCCTGCTTTTCGCTTGTTGCCTCGCCGTGGAAATCGACCACGATGGCGTCCGCCGCCGAGCGCAGCGGGCAGGCTTCGAGTTCGCGGTTGATGACGGCGAACGGATCGTCGAACGCGGTCATGAAGATCCGGCCGATGGCGTTGACGACCAGCGCCCGCCGGCCGTTTTTGGTGTCGACCAGCGCGGTGCCGCGGCCCGGCGTGCCCGGAGGGTAATTCGCCGGGCGGATCAGCCGCGGCGCGCGCTCGATGAACACCAGCGCCTCGCGCTGGTCCCAGGAATGGTTGCCGAGCGTGACGGCGTCGGCGCCGAGGTCGACGAATTCCTGGTAGATCGCCTCGGTGATGCCGAAACCGCCGGCGGCGTTCTCGCCATTGACGATGACGAGATCGAGCGACCAGTCGCGGATCAGGCCAGGCAGGTGGTCGGCAATGGCAGCGCGCCCGGCCCTGCCGACCACGTCACCGACAAAGAGAATCCGCACGTCAAAAACTCCGGCAATCGAACGATTGGTTTTCCGTTAGCACATAATCCAGCGCCGCGTCGTGCGGCAGCGCCGGCACCGCCTCGATTTGCTGCACGGCAAAGCCCAGGCCGATGGCCAGGATTTTGCCCCTGCCGCGCAACTGCGCCAGGCTGCGGTCATAATGTCCGGCGCCATAGCCGATCCGCTGGCCGGAGCGGTCGAACGCCGCCAGCGGAACCAGCACGATATCGGGGACGATCTCGGCCGCCTGCGGCGAGGGCTCGAGAATGCCGAGCAGGCCGCGCAGCAGCCTGTCGCCGGCAGACCAGGCGCGGAATTCGAGCGGCTGGTCGCGCCCGGCGATCGCCGGCAGCGCCAGCCGCGCGCCCTGCGCGGCCAGCCTTTGCATCAGGGGGGTCGGATCGATCTCGCTGCGAATCGGCGAGTAGCCGGCGACCACGAGGCCAGGCGGCATCGCGACCGGCAGTCCGCGCAGAGCGATTTGCCGGGCCGCGGCGGCACGGTGCTCCCCGCTCAGCGCATCGCGCGCCGCCAGCGCCGTGGCGCGCAGCGTCGTCTTCGAAGGGTTCGCGGGGATCTCGGACACGCCGCGTTATATTCTGCCGTCGTCGCCCGTCAACGGGTCGGCGCAACGCGCCGCCGATGACAGGCTGCAACGGGTGATCCAGCATTCAGGGGACGCTGACGATAGAGCCGCAAGGCCGAAGAAAAGTGCGAAGCCGCGATGGCCGTTGGAGCGCTCGATCCCGGAGTTCCCTACGAAAGTAGGTGGGCACCATATGACCGGATCCACGGACCCGGCCAGGGACAGTTCCCTGAAGGATCGATAAGGCCCCGGGGATATGTGGCTCCTGACGCGCGACACAGCTTCGCCCCGCCAATGTAACCACGCTGTGACCAAACCGCCAGCGATAACGCCGGCAATGATCAACCAATCGCGACGCCGCCGCCGATGGTGCGGTTCAGCACCTGGGTGGTCTTCTCGATGCGGTCGGCGGCGGAGTTCAGCGCATTGGCCACCGCGGTCTGTGTCGCCCGGGCGCGATCCGCCGCCACCACCCGAACGTCGCGCAACGCCTCGAGTTCTTCCTCGAGGCTGCGGATGCGGTGGCCGGCGTCGAGCAATTCGTCGGAAACCATCAGCGCCGCCATCACGGTGAGACGGGCGTCGCCGATCTCGCCAAACTTGCCGCGCAGGCTGCCGATCCGGGCCTCGAAACCCTCCGCCAGCTGCAGCAACCTCGCCTCCTGCCCCACCTCGCAGGCCATCCGGTATTGCCGGCCGTTGATGGTGACGTTGATATGGCTCATGAACCTCCTCCAGCATCGAGCACGGCGCGGATGGTGCCGATCGCCGCATCCAGCTTTTCGGCGATCTCGCGGTTGACGCGCTCCAGCCGGCGCGACTTCACCAGCGATCCGTCGAGTTCGTCGGCCAGCCGCGAGCGGTCCGCGCCCAGCGCCTGAATCCGGGTCGCAAGTTCGTTCTCGTCGCGGTCGGCTTCGCGCCGCCGCTCGACCGCGCTTTCCAGGGCGTCGAGCGCCGCCATCAGCCGCCGCGTCGCGGCGTCGATGTCGGCCGATACCGGCTCGGCGTGGCCGGAACCGCTGGCGGGACGATCGTTCATGCTGACAGCGCAGACCCCGGTGAGCCGGCCGCAACCAAAATCCGCGGTTCGGCAAGCGTTTAGGCGGCGAAATTTACGTGGCAAGCGAGCCAAGTGCAACGCCGCTGCGGAACTATGCACCGCAAAGCAACTTTTCGGCCGTCCGGCGCGTTGCACAAGTTCGGACTCCGGTGCTATCCAGCCCGGGTTTGCTGCTGCCACAAGGCTTGTGCCGACCATTCGCTCCGCGGCGGATCGCCAGGCACCTTATTTCAGGCGGATTTTCATCATGGCGCATGTCGATCACTCCGTTATGGCCAATGCCATCCGCGCCCTGGCGATGGATGCCGTCGAAAAGGCCAACTCCGGCCATCCCGGGCTGCCGATGGGCGCGGCCGACATCGCCACCGTGCTGTTCACCCAATTCCTGAAATTCGACGCCGCCGACCCGAAATGGCCGGACCGCGACCGCTTCATCCTGTCGGCCGGGCACGGCTCGATGCTGCTGTATGCGCTGCTGTATCTGACCGGCAATGCCGAGATGACGCTCGACCAGATCAAGCATTTCCGCCAGCTCGACTCCAGGACGCCGGGGCACCCCGAAAACATGCTGACCTCCGGGGTCGAGACCACCACCGGTCCGCTCGGCCAGGGCGTCGGCTTCTCGGTCGGCTCGGCGCTGGCAGAGCGGCTTCTGGCAGCCGAGTTCGGCGAGGATATCGTCGACCACTACACCTATGTGCTGTGTTCCGACGGCGACCTGATGGAGGGCATCAGCCACGAGGCGCTGGCGCTGGCCGGACACCTGAAGCTGTCCAAGCTGATCTTCCTGTACGACGACAACGGCATCACCATCGACGGCCCGATCACGCTGACCGACAATGTCGACCAGGTGGCGCGCTTCAAGGCCCATGGCTGGAACGCGGTTCACGTCGACGGACACGACCAGAAGGCGATCGCCGCCGCCATCACCCAGGCACAGTCGTCCGACCGGCCCTCGATGATCGCCTGCAAGACCACCATCGGCTTCGGCGCGCCGACCAAGGCGGGGACCTCGAAGGCCCATGGCGAGGCCCTCGGCGCAGCCGAACTGGCCGGCGCCAAGAAGGCGCTGGGCTGGAATTACGGTCCTTTCGAAATTCCCGACGATATCCTGCAGGCCTGGCGCACGGTCGGCAAGCAAGGGGCCAGCGCCCATGCCGAGTGGAACAGGCGCTTCGAGGCGATGCCGGCCGCCCAGCGCGCCGAATTCCAGCGCCGCGTGATCGACCGCCAGCGCCCGCAAGGTCTCGGCGAGGCGATCCGCAAGCTGAAGGAAAAGCTGGTCGCCGATCCGCCGACCATCGCCACCCGCAAGGCGAGCGAGCTGGCACTCGATGTGCTGGTCGCCGAGGTACCCGAACTGGTGCTCGGCTCGGCCGACCTGACGCCGTCCAACAACACGCGGACCAAGGGTCTGAAGGAAGTGACGCCGGAGGATTTCAGCGGCCGCTACATCCATTACGGAATCCGCGAGATGGGCATGGCGGCGGCCATGAACGGCCTGGCGACCCATGGCGGCCTTGCCCCGGCTGGCGGCACCTTCCTGTGCTTTACCGATTACGGGCGCGGCGCGATCCGGATTTCGGCGCTGTCGCATGCGCCGGTGGTCTACATCATGACCCACGACTCGATCGGCCTTGGCGAGGACGGCCCGACGCACCAGCCGGTGGAACATCTGGCGGCGCTGCGCGCGATGCCCAATTTGCGGCTATTCCGCCCGGCCGACGCGGTCGAGACCGCCGAATGCTGGCAACTGGCGCTGGAAAATACCGACGGCCCGACCATCCTGGCGTTGTCCCGCCAGAATCTGACCCCGGTTCGCACCGCAGCCAGCGGAGACAATCTGTGCAGCCATGGCGGCTATGAACTGGTCGCGGCAGGGGGCGAGGCCAAGGTTTCGCTGTATGCCTCGGGCTCGGAGGTCGAAATCGCCGTCGCCGCCCAGAAACAGCTGGCCGGCGCCGGGATCGCGACGCGGGTGGTGTCGGTGCCATCGCTCGAACTGCTGCTGGCGCAGCCGGCGGAGCGCCGGCGGGCCATTATCGGAGCTGCCCCGGTCAAGGTCGCAATCGAAGCCGCGGTCCGGTTCGGCTGGGACGGCATAATCGGGCCGGAGGGCATTTTCATCGGGATGAGCACGTTCGGCGCCAGCGGCCCGGCCAAGGATCTCTACAAGCATTTCGGCATCACCGCCGAGGCGGTGGTCGAGGCTGCGTCAAAGCGCCTGCGGGGGACGTGATCGCCATCGACGCATTTGGGATTATGATGCATTGCAAGGCTTGCTCATTCAGGGCATGAAATTGCCGGGGAACCGGCCCAGCCGGCCGCAAAACATCAGATTTTCGAGCCTTTTGAGGAGAAGTTGAATGGCAGTCCGGGTGGCGATCAACGGATTTGGCCGTATTGGCCGCAACGTGCTGCGGGCCATCTATGAGGCCAGGCGCAGCGACATTGAGGTTGTCGCCGTCAACGACCTCGGTCCGGTCGAGACCAACGCCCATCTGTTGCGTTACGATTCGGTGCATGGCCGGTTTCCCGGCACCGTGACCGTCGATGGAGATTCGATCAGCCTGGGCAACGGCAAGATCAAGGTCACCGCGGTGCGCGATCCCAGCACGCTGCCATGGAAAGACCTCGGCATCGACATCGCGCTTGAATGCACCGGCATCTTCAGCGCCAAGGCGAAGGCCTCGGCGCATCTCACCGCCGGCGCCAAGCGCGTGCTGGTGTCGGCGCCCTCGGACGGCGCCGACATGACCATCGTGTTCGGCGTCAACCACGACAAGCTGACCAAAGAGCATCTGGTCGTTTCCAACGGCTCCTGCACCACCAACTGCCTCGCGCCGGTGGTAAAAGTGCTGAACGACACCGTCGGCATCGAGACCGGCTTCATGACCACCATCCACGCCTATACCGGCGACCAGCCGACGCTGGACACCCTGCATCACGACCTCTATCGCGGCCGGGCTGCGGCGATGTCGATGATCCCGACCTCGACCGGGGCGGCCAAGGCGATCGGGCTGGTGCTGCCGGAACTGATGGGCAAGCTCGACGGCGTCGCGATCCGGGTTCCCACCCCGAACGTCTCGGTGATCGACCTCAAGATCGTGGCGCAGCGCAAGACCACCAAGGAAGAAATCAACGAGGCGATGAAGCGCGCCAGCGAGCAGCAGATGAAGGGCATCCTGGGCTATACTACCGCGCCCAACGTCTCGATCGACTTCAACCACGATCCGCATTCATCCACGTTCCACATGGACCAGACCAAGGTGCAGAACGGCACGCTGGTGCGGGTGATGTCGTGGTACGACAATGAATGGGGCTTTTCCAACCGCATGGCCGACACCGCCGTGGCGATGGGGAAACTGCTCTGAGTGAATCATGGTTCGAGACGCGCGCGACGCGCGCGCTCCTCACCATGAGGGAGAAACCTCATCCTGAGGAGCCGAGCGCAGCGAGGCGTCTCGAAGGATGCGCTGCGCAGCGCCCGGGACAAGAGCTCTGACATGGCCACATCATTCCGCACCCTCGATGACGTCGACGTGAAGGGCAAGCGCGTGCTGCTGCGCGTCGATCTCAACGTGCCGATGGAGAGCGGCCGCGTCACCGACCTGACCCGGCTCGAACGCGTGGCGCCGACCCTCACCGAGCTGTCCGGCAAGGGCGGCAAGGTGATCCTGCTTTCGCATTTCGGCCGGCCGAAGGGACGCGAGCCGAAGGATTCGCTCAAGCCGGTGGCCGAAGCCCTGGCGCAGGTGATCGGCAAGCCGGTCGGTTTCGCCGAGGACTGTATCGGCGAGGTCGCCGAAAAAGCCGTCGCGGCGATGAAGGACGGCGACATCCTTTGTCTGCAAAATACCCGCTTCCACAAGCAGGAGGAAAGCAACGATCCGGCGTTCGTCGCCGAACTGGCCAGGCTCGGCGACATCTGGGTCAACGACGCGTTCTCGGCGGCGCACCGGGCCCACGCCTCCACCGAAGGCCTCGGCCACAAGCTGCCGGCCTATGCCGGGCGCAGCATGCAGGCGGAGCTCGACGCGCTGGCCAAGGCGCTGGAAACCCCGACCAAGCCGGTGATCGCCATCATCGGCGGCGCCAAGGTCTCCACCAAGATCGATCTTCTGGAAAACCTCGTCAGCAAGGTCGATGCGCTGGTAATCGGCGGCGGCATGGCCAATACCTTCCTGCATGCGCAGGGTTTCGGGATCGGCAAATCGCTGGCGGAAAAGGACCTCGCGGCGACCGCGCTGAGGATCATCGCCAGGGCCGAAGCGGCCAATTGCGCCATCATCCTGCCGGTCGATGCCGTGGTCGCCTTTCACTTCGCGGCCCATTCGCCGTCGCAGGCCTATGGCGTCGACGCGATCCCCGCCGACGGCATGATCCTCGACGTCGGCCCGCGGTCGAGCGCGCGGATTCATGCGGCGATCGACGACGCCAAGACATTGGTCTGGAACGGCCCGCTCGGCGCCTTCGAGATGCCGCCGTTCGACCGCGGCACCGTGCTGGCGGCCAGGCACGCCGCCGAGCGCACCCGCGCCCACAAGCTGGTCTCGGTGGCCGGTGGCGGCGATACCGTGGCGGCGCTGAACCAGGCCGGCGTGGCCGGCGATTTCAGCTATGTTTCGACCGCCGGCGGCGCGTTTCTTGAATGGATGGAAGGCAAACCCCTGCCGGGCGTCGAGGTTTTGAGGAAGGGCTAGACGAATCGATTCCTTAGAAGCCGATCTTGTGATCCATAATTTGTCATTCCGGGATGCGCTCTGGCCGGCGATAGCCGGGCGGATTGCAGGCCCGGAATCCATGCTCCCGGGTGGGGTTATGGATTCCGGGCTCGCGCAAGAGCGCCGCCCCGGAATGACGATTATTCGTGGTCGCTCGGAATCGAAATGATTCGAACTTCGCAAACGCTGCGCTAGATTTGCCGGACCGGGCGCTGCCCCAACACGGAGAAAACCATGCCTCGTATCACGTTGCGCCAACTGCTCGACCACGCGGCGGAGCACGATTATGGCGTACCGGCCTTCAACATCAACAACATGGAACAAGCACTGGCCATCATGGACGCCGCCTCCAGCCTCGATGCGCCGGTCATCATCCAGGCCTCGCGCGGGGCGCGGTCCTACGCCAACGACATCATGCTGAGGCACATGATGGATGCGGTCACCGAAATCCATCCGCAGATCCCGGTCTGCGTGCACCTCGACCACGGCAACGGACCCGCCACCTGCATGACCGCGATCCAGGCCGGCTTCACCTCGGTGATGATGGATGGTTCGCTGAAGCCCGACGGCAAGACCGCCGCCGACTGGGACTACAATGTCGGCGTCACCAAGACCGTCACCGACATGGCGCATCTCGGCGGCATTTCGGTGGAAGGCGAACTCGGCGTGCTGGGATCGCTGGAAACCGGCATGGGCGACAAGGAGGACGGCCACGGCGCCGAGGGCAAGCTTTCCCACGACCAGCTGCTCACCAATCCCGACGAGGCGGTCAAGTTCGTCAAGGAGACCAAGGTCGACGCGCTGGCGATCGCGATGGGCACCTCGCACGGCGCCTACAAGTTCACCCGCAAGCCGGACGGCGACATCCTGGCCATGAACGTGATCGAGGAAATCCACCGCAAGCTGCCCAACATGCATCTGGTGATGCATGGCTCGTCGTCGGTGCCGCAGGATTTGCAGGACATCATCAACGCCAATGGCGGCAAGATGAAGCCGACCTGGGGCGTGCCGGTTTCCGAAATCCAGCGCGGCATCAAGAACGGCGTGCGCAAGATCAACATCGATACCGACAACCGGATGGCGATGACCGGCCAGATCCGCAAGGTGCTGAGCGAGGATCCCGGCGAATTCGATCCGCGCAAATATCTCAAGCCGGCGATGGAAGCCATGACCCGGCTTTGCCGGCAGCGGCTGCAGGAATTCAACACCGCAGGCCAGGCCAGCAAGTTCAAGAAGGTGCTGACCACCGCCGAGATGGCGGCGCGCTACGTCAAGGGCGAACTCGATCCGCAAATCGCATGAGGCTGCTGCCGCGGGCCGCGTCCCGCCCCTTTTTTGGCCGCAGTCGGGGGGCAACAAGCCGACATCATGGCCGCTAAACCACCGCCGCGCCCGACCCCGCGTCTCTATCTCGCGACGCCCGTCATCGACGAGCCCCGGGCATTGGCCGCAAGCCTTCCCGGCCTGCTCGCCGGTGCCGATGTCGCGGCGGTACTGCTGCGCCTTGCGCCGAGCGACCCGCGGACCCTGATTTCGCGGATCAAGGCCCTCGCGCCCGCGATCCAGGACAGCGGGGCGGCACTGTTGCTCGAGGGCCATGTCGAACTGGTCGCCCGCGCCGGCGCCGACGGCGCGCATCTGGCCGGCATCGAAGCCCTGGCAGAGGCGTTGCCGGGCCTCAAACCCGACCGCATCGCCGGCGTCGGCGGACTGACGACCCGGCACGATTCGATGGCGGCGGGCGAAGCCGGCGCGGATTACGTGCTGTTTGGCGAGCCGGATGCCGGCGGAGCGCGACCGTCGACCGAGGCGATCGCCGAACGGCTGCAATGGTGGGCCGAACTGTTCGAACCGCCGTGTGTCGGCTTCGCTGCATCGCGCCAGGAAGCCTTCGAATTTGCCACCGCCGGCGCGGATTTCATCCTGGTCGGCGATATCATCTGGACCGATTCGCGCGGCGCGGCGGCGGCGCTGATCGACGTCGAAGCGGTGATCCGGCAGGGCCACGCGGCGTCTTCCGGAACCGCCAGGGCCGAACAGGAATAGCGCCGGACATGAAGATCCTGCGTTCCATCTCGATGCTCGCAAGCGGCCTGGTGCTTTCGGCAAGCGGGGCCGCGGCGCAGATCTCGCTGACCCCTCCGGCAGCACAGCCGCAGCCTTCGGCAACCAGACCGGTCGCAAAGCCGAAGGCCAGGCCGCACGCGGTGACCGGCAAGCCGGCGGCCAAGGCCGCGGCGCCGAAAGCTGCGGCCACTGCGCCTGCGCCGGCCGCGACGGTGACGCCTGCGCCGCTGCCTGACGATCCCAATGTCGATCTGGTGTACGGCGCCTATCAGCGCGGGTTGTACAAGACCGCATTTGATCTCGCCACCAGGCGGGTGCAGGACAAGGGCGATCCGAAGGCGATGACCATGCTCGGCGAGCTCTACGCCAATGCGATGGGCGTCAAGCTCGACTATGCCAAGGCCGCCGAATGGTACAAGCGCGCCGCCGACGGCGGCGACCGCGAGGCCATGTTCGCACTGGCGATGCTTCGCCTCGAGGGGCGCGGCGGCCCCGTCGACCGCGAGGAAGCCGTCAAGCTGCTGGCGTCCTCGGCCAAGCTCGGCAACCCGAAGGCGGCGTATAATCTCGCGCTGCTCTATCTCGACGGCCAGACCTTGCCGCGGGACCTCAAGCGCTCGGCGGAACTGCTGCGCGTCGCCGCCGACGCCGGCAATCCGGAGGCGCAATATGCGCTGGCCACCTTCTACAAGGAAGGAACCGGCGTCGCGAAAGACATCGAGAAGTCGGTGCGGCTGTTGCAGGCGGCGTCGCTCGCCGACAATGTCGACGCCGAGGTGGAATATGCCATCGCGCTTTTCAACGGCACCGGCACCCCCAAGAACGAGGCCGCCGCGGTGGCGCTGCTGCGCAAGGCTGCCAGGCAAAACAGTCCGATCGCGCAGAACCGCCTGGCCTGGGTCCTGGTCAACGGACAGGGCGCGCCGATGGACAAGATCGAGGGCCTGAAATGGCACATTATCGCCAAAACTGCCGGCAAGGGCGACCCCGCGCTCGACGAGACCCTGGCGGGCCTCAGTCCGGAGGACCGCGCCAAGGCCGAGGCGGCCGCACGCAAATGGCTCGGCACCAAATGATCCGCCTTGACGCCACCCCGGCCACAGGGCACCCAGTCCGGTAACCCCTCATCCCCGACGCTTTCGCCATGGGACCGGGAGCGCGTTTACCTCGCGGAACCGTCGCCTCAAGCGTTGCCTCATCCAACCTAAGCCGGGATCATGCTGCATTCAGCCCTCATCAACGTCATGGTCAAGGCCGCGCGTCGCGCCGGCCGCAGCCTCAAGCGCGACCTCGGCGAGGTCGAGAATCTTCAGGTGTCGCTGAAGGGACCGGCCAATTTCGTCACCCTGGCCGACCGCCGCGCCGAGGAGATGCTGTACGACGACCTCACCAAGGCACGGCCAGGTTACGGCTTCATCGGCGAGGAAGGCGGCGTCCGGATCGGCGAGGACAAGAGCCACACCTGGATCGTCGACCCGCTCGACGGCACCACCAACTTCCTGCATGGCATTCCGCAATTCGCGATTTCAATCGGCCTGCAGCGCGAGGGCACCATGGTCGCTGGCCTGATCTACAATCCGGCCAATGACGACCTCTATATCGCCGAGCGCGGCAAGGGCGCCTTCCTCAACGACCAGCGGCTGCGCGTCGCCGGCCGCCGCAATCTCGCCGATTGCGTGATCGCCTGCGGCTTGCCGCATATCGGACGCGGCGACCTCGACCTGTCGCGCGCCGAGATGACCGCCATCCAGAACAAGGTCGCCGGCCTGCGCCGGTTCGGCGCGGCCTCGCTCGACATGGCGTTCGTCGCCTCCGGGCGCCTCGACGGCTACTGGGAGCGCAACCTGTCGCCCTGGGACATGGCGGCCGGACAGATCATGGTGCGCGAGGCCGGCGGAACCGTCAGCGGCATTGCGGGCGACGACGACCCGCTTGCGACCGGCAACGTGATCTGCGGCAACGAGTTCGTCCATGCCGAACTGGTCAAGATCCTGAAGCCGCTGGGCAAGTGACGAAGGCCACTACACCGCCTTCATCCTGAAATGGCTGACGCCCCATTCGCTGCCGCCGGCATAGCCGAACAATCCCGCGGTGGCGAGGAAGAACCAGCGCCAGCGCCGCATCCACAGCGCGGTGTCGCGGCCGTAGACGGCGCGAAGGATTGATTCGATCTCGTCGCGGTGCGCATCGAAATTGACGAGCCAGTCGAGCGCGGTCCTCCGGTAATGCGCCCCGCTCCAGCGCCACTCCTTCTCGACCTCGAACAGATCGGCATATTGCCGGATCAGATGATGGCTCGGCATTACCCCGCCGGTGAAGAAATGCTGGGCGATCCAATCCTCGGCGTCGGTGCTGTCGAACAGATAGGAGCCGGAACGATGGGTGAAGATGTGCATGAAGAAGCGGCCGTTCGGCGCCAGCCACGACCTGACCCGTGTCATCAATTCGCGCCAGTTCATCATGTGCTCGAACATCTCGACCGAGACGATGCGGTCGACCTGCCGCTCCGGGGCGAACACGTTCATGTCCGCGGTGATGACATGCAGGTTGCTCAGTCCGCGCGCCGCGGCCTCGGCCTCGATGTAGTGGCGCTGCGACCGTGAATTCGACACCGCGGTCACTTCTGAATTTGGAAATTGCCGCGCCATCCACAGTGACAGCGCGCCCCAGCCGCAGCCGAGTTCGAGGATCGACTGGCCATCGGCGAGATCGGCGTGCTCCACGGTCTGGCGCAGCGCCTCTTCCTCCGCCTCCTGCAGCGTGGATTCCGGCTCCTTGTAGAAGCAGGAAGAGTATTTGCGGTTGGGGCCGAGCACATGGGCAAAGAAAGCCGCGGGCACCTCGTAGTGCTGGGTATTGGCGGCGTCGGCATGTTCGGCGATGGCGCGTGCCGCCATCTGGTCGGCAAACGCGGCGTCGCCATCGGCGTTACCGCTGGCCAGCCGCGTCGCGGTGCGCGAGCACAGCCGCTGGATGGCGGCGCGGATCACCAGATCGGGCAGCGGCACCCTTTCGGCGGTGCCGATCATTTTGGATACGATGCTCATGAGCCCACTCCCGTTTGCGGTGGCAGCGGAAAGAACTTGCTGGTGCGCGACTGATAGTCGCGATAGCGCTCGCCGCGCGAGCGCAGCATCTGCTGCTCGAGCGGCGGGATGCCGGTGACGTGCACCAGGATCCAATACATGAACAGCGGCGCCAGCAAGGTCGCGAAGCCCCAGGGGTAGAAAAGGGGATGATCGACGGCGAGCGCGATGACCGGATAGGCCAGCCAGCCGAACCATTCGAAGAAATAGTTCGGATGCCGCGACCAGCGCCACAGCCCGGCGTCGCATACCCGGCCCTTGTTGGCCGGACGCGCGCGAAAAGCCGTGAGCTGCGCGTCGGCAAGCGCTTCGCCGGCAATGCCGACCAGCAGGATCAGCACGCCGAGATAGTCCTGCAACCGCAGTCCGGATTGCGGATACCGCGCAGCGACAAAGATCGCAAACACCAGCGGAATGGATCCGAACGCCTGGTTCTGCAAAAACAGGAACATCCGGCGCGGCGAATCGACGCCCCACGCGCTGGCGAAGGCGGCATAGCGCGGATCATCGGATATTCCCGCGGTTCGCACCGCAATATGCAGGCCGAGCCGCAGCGACCACACCGCCACCAGGGCGGCGACCAGCCATTGCCGCTGGTTGGGGCTTGCGCCGCCGATCGGCCAAAGCGCGCTGCCGGCGCCGACCAGCCCGAGCGAGAAGGTCCAGATGGTATCGACCCAGCCGGAATTGCCGGTGCGCTGCTGCACGATCCAGGCGCCGGCCATCAGCAATGACAGCGACACCGCTATTGCGGCCAGGGCCTTGAGATACAGAGCGAGCATGAAAATGTCCGTCAAGCGGCTGAGACAGCAAAGATTTATGAAATACGCTGTAGCTTAAGCCCGGTTTCACGGCGAAGTTCCATATTCCGGACGCCCGGAGCCGCAACTGGCCTTTTTTCCCGACACCGCTGTGCCATATTGGTGCCCGAAAGCGTTTTCCCGCAACAGGTGACGATCAGCGATGCCTTCAGGCCCCCCTTCCCGCTCCGCGATGGAGATCGAACTGAGCAAGCTGTCCTCGCCACGGATTTTCCTGGTGCGGATGCTGGTGTTCCTGGTGCTGTGCGCCCTGCTGATGGTGGTGCTCTACAAGCAGATCGTGCTGGCGTTCTTCGCCAATCCCGGCCTCAACGCGCTGATCGGCGCCGTGCTGGCGATCGGCACCATCCTGGCGTTTCGCCAAGTGATCCGGCTCTATCCGGAAGTCGCCTGGGTCAACAATTTCCGCATCGCCGATCCCGGCCTGGCCATCGAACAGCGCCCCACTTTACTGGCGCCGATGGCGGCGATCCTCGGCGGCGAGCGCAGCGGCCGGATGACGATCTCGCAGCAGACCATGCGGCACCTGCTGGATTCCATCGCCACCAGGCTCGACGAGGCCCGCGACATTTCGCGCTACATGACCGGCCTTCTGGTGTTCCTCGGACTGCTCGGCACCTTCTGGGGCCTGATCGAAACCGTCGGCTCGGTCGGCAAGGTGATCGATGGCCTCAAGGTCGGCGGCGACGCCGGCGCCTTGTTCGACACCCTGAAGGAAGGCCTGGCGGCGCCGCTCGGCGGCATGGGCATTTCGTTCTCGTCGTCGCTGTTCGGGCTCGCCGGCTCGCTGATCCTCGGCTTTCTCGACCTGCAGTCGAGCCAGGCCCAGAACCGCTTCTATACCGACCTCGAGGACTGGCTCGCTTCCACGGTGCGGGAATATTCCGGCGAGAGCGCCGCGGGCGCCAGCGGCGACCTGCAGCAGGCCATCGAGCGGTTGCGCGCCAGCATGGAGGAAGGCGGCAACAACCGCGGTACCACCATGGCGATGGCCAATCTCGCCGAGGCCATCCAGGGGCTGGTCGCGCATATGCGGACCGAGCAGCAGATGATCCGCGAATGGGCCGACGGCCAGGGCGAGCAGAACCGCGAGATCAAGAAACTGCTCGAGCGGCTCGCGCGCCAGCCCGAGAAGAGCTAGCGGAGGATTGATACCATGGCCCTGGCACGTGCACGCCGCAGCGAATCCGCATTCAACTACTGGCCGGGCTTTGTCGACGCGCTGTCGACGCTGGTGCTCTCGATCGTGTTCCTGCTCTCGGTGTTCCTGGTGGTGCAGTTCTTCCTGTCGCAGGAGGTCACCGGCAAGGACAAGGCGCTGGAGCAGCTCAACGCCAAGATCGCGCAGCTCAACGATCTGTTGTCGCTGGAAAAGCTCGGCAAGCTCAATCTCGACGACCAGGTCTCGCAGTTGCGGGCCGGGCTCGCCTCCGCGGAGGGCGAGCGGGATCGCATCAAGGGCCTCTATGAGGGCCTCGCCAGCGCCGGCGGCGACGCCGCCGGCCGCACCGGCGAACTCAACAAGGCGCTGGATTCCGAAAAGCAGGTGTCGGCGCGCGCGCTCGCGCAGATCGAGGTGCTGAACCAGCAGATCAGCGCGTTGCGCCGGCAGCTGGCCGCGCTGGAAGAGGCGCTCGACGCCTCGGAGAAACGCGACAAGGAATTGCAGGGCCGGATCGCCGATCTCGGACAAAGGCTGAACGTCGCGCTGGCGCAACGGGTCCAGGAATTGTCGCGCTACCGCTCCGAATTCTTCGGCCGGCTGCGCAGCATTCTGGGCAACCGGCCGGACATCCGCATCGTCGGCGACCGTTTCGTGTTTCAGTCGGAAGTATTTTTTGACACCGGACAGGCAGTGCTGCTGCCCGAGGGTCGCGCCGAACTCGACAAGGTGGCGAGTGCGCTGATCGATCTCGACAAGCAGATTCCGAGCGAGATCGCCTGGGTGCTGCGGGTCGACGGCCATACCGACATGCGGCCGATCAACAGCCCGCTGTTCAAGTCGAACTGGGAATTGTCCTCGGCGCGCGCGATTTCGGTGGTGCAGTACCTGATCTCGCTCGGGGTACCGGCGCAGCGGCTGGTCGCCGCCGGTTTCGCCGAATTCCAGCCGCTCGATACCGCCGCCACCGAGGACGCCTACAAGCGCAATCGCCGCATCGAGCTGAAGCTGACGGAACGCTGATTGAGCGCCGGGTTTCAATTGCGTCGCTATCGCGCCGAGGACGAAGCGGCGGCGATCGCGCTGTGGCTTGTGACCTGGCAGCGGGCCTACCCCGACATCGATTTCACCGCCCGGGTGGACTGGTGGCGCCAGCGCTGGCGCCATGAGCTGGTGCCGAACGCGGCGATCATGGTGGCGGAACAAGCGGGCGCGCTGCTTGGCTTCCTGACCATCGATGCATCAGGCTATCTCGACCAGTTGGTGGTCGACCCCGAGCACTGGGGTTCGGACCTGGGCAACGCGCTGGTGGCCGAAGCAAAACGGCTGTCGCCCGACCGCATCACGCTGCTGGTCAACCGCGACAATAGCCGGGCCATCCGCTTCTATGCCCGCAACGGCTTTGTCCATGCCGGCGACGACGTCAATCCGACCTCGGGCCGGCCGGTGCTGCGGATGGAGTGGACGGGGCAGTAAACCCGAAGGTTTACACCCCCTCGAACTGCAGCCGCGCCAGCCGCGCATAGAGCCCGCCCGCGGCGACCAGCGAGGCGTGGGTGCCCTGTTCGACGATGCGGCCCCGGTCCATCACCAGGATCCGGTCGCACGACAACACGGTGGCGAGCCGATGGGCGATCACCAGCGTGGTACGGTGACGCATCAATTCCTCCAGCGCGGTCTGAACCAGCGTCTCGGATTCTGCATCGAGCGCCGAGGTGGCCTCGTCGAGCAGCAGCAATGGCGCGTCGCGCAGGATGGCACGCGCAATGGCGATGCGCTGGCGCTGACCGCCCGACAGCGTGACGCCGCGTTCGCCGAGCTGGGTGTCGAACCCGCCGGGCAGCCGGCGAATGAATTCGCTGGCGTGGGCAAGATCGGCGGCGCGCTCGACCGCGGCGTCATCGGCGTCGGGTCGGCCGAAGCGGATGTTCTCGCGCGCGGTGGTGGCGAAGGCCACCGAATCCTGCGGCACCAGCGCGATGCGGGAGCGCACCTCGCGCGGATCGGCGGCGCGGATCGGCACGCCATCGAACGTGATGCTGCCGGCCTTCGGATCGTAGAAGCGCAGCAGCAGATGAAACAGCGTGCTCTTGCCGGCGCCGGAAGGGCCGACGATCGCGACCTTCTCGCCGGCGCGCACCGACAGCGTGACGCCATCGACGGCCATCGCGTCAGGCCGCGTCGGATAGGCGAAGCTGACATTGTCGAAGCCGACGTCGCCGCGCGCCGGCTCGGGCAGAGCACGCGGCGATGCCGGCGCTGCGATCGCCGATTTGACCCGCAGGATTTCGAATAGCCGTTCCGATGCGCCTGACGCGGCCGACACCTCGCCCCAGACTTCGCTGAGCTGGCCGAGTCCGGTGGCGGCGAAGGCCGCATAGAGGATGAACTGGCCGAGCCGGCCGGGGGTGATGGAGCCGGTCAGCACGTCGTGCGATCCGACCCAGAGGATCCCGACCACGCTGGAGAAGACGATGAAGATGATTATCGCGGTGAGCACCCCGCGCGCCCGGGTCGAACTGCGCGCCGCTTCATAAGCCTGCTCGACCTCGCCGCCGAAGCGCGCATTGGCCAGCCGTTCGCTGGTATAGGCCTGCACGGTGCGGATCGCGCCGATCAGCTCGGAAGCATAGGCGGTGGCGTCCGCCAGCGTGTCCTGGGCGCCGCGTGACAGCCGCCGCACCCAGCGTCCGAACGCCACCAGCGGCACCACGATCAGCGGGATAGCCAGCAGCACGAAGCCGGACAGCCGCGGACTGGTGAACACCATCATCGCGGTGGCGCCGAAGAACAGCATCAGGTTGCGCAGCGCGATCGATACCGAGGCGCCGACCGCGGATTTGATCTGGGTGGTGTCGGCGGTCAGTCGCGAGATCAGTTCGCCGCTGCGCGCGGAATCGAAGAATGCCGGCGACAGCGACATCAGATGGGCGAACACGTCGCGGCGCAGATCGGCGACGATGCGCTCGCCGAGGGTCATCACCAGATAATAGCGCGCCGCGCTGGCGCAGGCGAGCACGGCGACCACCGCGATCATGACGCTGAAATAGCTGTTGATCAGGGCGATGCCCTTGGGAGTGAAGCCATAGTCGATCATCCGCCGCACCGCGACCGGCACCACGAGGGTGGTGATCGCCGCGATGGTGAGCGCGATCAGGGCGAGAAAGGCCCGTCCGCGGTAGCGCGCCACATAGGGTGCCAGCGCCAGCAGCGGGCGCAGCCGCGCCCGGGTCTTGGCCGGAGCCTGCGTCAGTTGCGCTTCGATGAAGGATTCCTCAGGGCCGGCCGGATCGGGCAGCGGCGAGGTCTCCCCGCTCAGGTCGTCAACTCTTTCCACGGCGCTCATGAGATCCAACCAATCGCTTGTGCTGCTGCTCCCAGATAGGCGCCGCGGCCAGCGCTGGCAAATCGGAGGATCGCCGGTCCGGGAACATACTCGGCTTGTTTTACCGGGCCTGCTGCGTTATAGACCGGCCCAAATCCGTCCCCACAGCCCTTAAAAGACAGGCGCCGGCGCGCCGAAGGATCTGCCATGAAAGCCGAAATTCACCCCGAATATCATATGATTACGGTCGTGATGACCGATGGCACGGAATACCAGACGCGTTCGACCTGGGGCAAGCCGGGCGACAAGCTCAACCTCGATATCGACTCCAAGTCGCACCCGGCCTGGATCGGCGGCGCCCAGCAGCTGCTCGATCGGGGCGGCCGTGTGTCGCGGTTCCAGAAGAAGTTCTCGGGTTTCCTCAAGAAGGAGTGAGGCCGCCCGGCCTTCTCATTTCGAGACAACCGGCCTTCCCACTTCGAGGCAAAACGTCAAAACGCCCCGGCCTGGCCAGGGGCGTTTTGCTTTGCGACCTCCTTGCGCCAGGGTCCGAAGGACCAGACCTCGGATGTGCAGTTGCACATCCGGGAATCCGGGGATTCCGGGTTCGATGCTCGGCATCGCCGCGGAATGACGGGTTGAATTGAAATTTCCAGCTTCAGCGCTCGAAGGCCGCCTTCAGGCGGTTGAGTTGCGGCACCAGCGGATTGCCGATCGCGGCCCGTTCCGACACCGGTGCATGGATGGTGCTGTCGAGACGGCGAACCTTGACCTGCAGCGTCATCGAGCGGGCGATCAGGTCCTGCAATTGCTGCGGCAGCTTTTCGATCATGGCGTCCGAGCTGGGATCGGCGGCGCTGAGCTTGACCTTGGTCTTTTCGCGATTGGCCTGGCTCAGCGTCATCTCGCCTTCCTTCACGGCACGGTGCAGCAAGAGCCACGAGGCCAGCTGCATCAGCCGCGTGGTCAGGCGCATGCTTTCCGTCGCATAGCTGAGGCTGACCGAGCGATCCAGCGCCTTGGCCTCGACCCGGCCGATCCCATCGAGATAGGCGGCGGTCTCCTCGACCAGATCCATGCCTTCCCGGAACAGGGTGCCGAACGCCGCGGAGTTTGTCAGCCGCTCGCTGAATTGAACGAGAGCGGTTTCGCCTTGCGAACGATCCGACATGGTTAACGCCTCACGCCATTATTTACGCCGCCGGCTTTGCAACGCGCCGGCTTATGATGAACAAATCATTGCGCGCCCGCAGCCGGGAGTCCAGCCACAAGACTTTTTATGGTTTCCAGTCGGTGCGGTAAGGAACCGAAACGCGCCCCAAAAAAAGAGCCGCCGTTTCCGGCGGCTTTTGAAGTTGATAACAGGGAGGCGTCAAACAGAGTGGACAGGAGCCACTCGGTGTCCAAAAGAGGACATCCAATTCATAACCGGGAAAGCTTAACAGGTCGTAAACGAACGATTTTCTTCAGCCTTCGTTTGCCATGTCGGGGCATTGGCCGACCTGTTTTGCAATGTCGGCCATTGGCCGACAGGGTCTCGTGCCCCGGTGGCCGAGCATTGCGCCAGCCCTGCGCTGCTGATCCGGTCCAGCACCGCGTCCAGACCACTTTCCGATCGTTCAGTTCTTGAAAAAGCGGTCGGCGGCGTCCCTGGAGGCGCGCTTCTTGCCCATGGCGGCTTGCAGCCGCTCAATCTCGGTCGTCATCAGCGCAATGCGCTCGGCGAGTTCCTCGACCGACAGCAGCGACAGGTCCTGTCCGATTTCGTGGCTGACTTTCTTGCGCGGTTTGTCGTCGTCCTCGATTGCCATGCATTGTCCTCCGTGGCCGCCGGGCCGTGAAACGGTTGCCAGTCGGAGCGCGGCTGGCTAAGCAGGTGCCTGTTTCGCGATTTTCGCGTTTGGCAAGGACAAATCATGGAAAAGCTGCCCGCGCAAATGACCGTCATGGGCATCAGCAAGCCCGGCGGTCCGGAGGTGCTTTTGCCGGAAACCCGCGCGGTTCCGGTACCCGGCCCAAGCGAAATCCTGATCAAGGTGGCAGCAGCGGGGGTAAATCGCCCGGACGTCGCCCAACGCTCCGGCGCCTATCCGCCGCCGCCAGGCGCCAGCGACTTGCCGGGCCTCGAAGTCGCCGGCACGGTGGTCGCGGTCGGCCCCGGCGCCGTCAGGCACAAGCTCGGCGACAAGGTGATGTCGCTGGTGGCCGGTGGCGGCTATGCGCAATACTGCATCGCGCAGGATGCCCAGGCCATGGCGGTGCCGGCGGCGCTGTCGATGCTGGAGGCCGGCGCCATCCCGGAAACGCTGATGACGGTCTGGCACAATGTGTTCGAGCGCGGGGCGCTGAAGGCCGGCGAGACGCTTCTGATCCACGGTGGCTCCTCGGGCATCGGCACCATGGCGATACAACTCGCCAAGGCCTTCGGCGCCAAGGTGATCGTCACCGTCGGATCGCAGCCCAAGGCCGACGCCTGTATAAAACTCGGCGCCGACCACGCCATCAACTACAAGACCGGGGATTTCGTCGCCGAAGTGAAGACGGCGACAGCGGGCACGGGCGCCAATGTCATTCTCGACATGGTCGGCGGCGATTACATCGAGCGCAATTACGACGCTGCCGCGGTCGACGGCCGCGTGGTTCAGATCGCATTCCTCGGCGGACCCAAGGCCAACGTCAATTTTGCCAAACTCATGGTGAAGCGGCTGCACCACACCGGTTCGACGCTGCGCCCGCGCAGCAACGCCGACAAGGCGGCGATGGTCGGCGCGATCGAGGCCAGGGTGATGCCGCTGCTGCGTGAAGGACGGGTCAAGCCCCTGATGGACAGCACATTCCCGCTGGAAAAGGCCGCCGATGCCCATCGGCGCATGGAAAGCAGCGAACATATTGGCAAAATTGTGTTGGCCGCCGAATCCCCGTGACCGAAGCCTGGCTGGAAACCCTTTGATTTCCCTCGCATTCATGTCATTTATCGCGACCATGCCGGGCGGTTCCTCTCGGCCGGGAACGTTGTGACCGCGGAGAACTGACATTGCGTCTGATCAGGTGCCTTGCGCCCCTCGCGCTGGGCCTCATGATTTTTGCCGCCGGATCGCCGGCGCGTGCCATTGACGCCGTCAGCGTCAACAGCAACGCGCCTGCGATCGACCTCACCGCGGTGCTCGACCATCAGCACAGCGACACCGACCGCATCCAGGTGTCGACCGCGCCGGGCACCGACGGCATCGTCCGCCGCATCGAGGTCCGCGCCCGTGAAGGCGGCCAGAACTGGGTGGTGTTCGCGCTCGCCAACAACACCGACGACCAGCTCGACCGCCTGATCGTCGCGCCGCATTACCGCATCGTGTCGTCGGGGCTGTTGTGGCCCGATCTCGGAATGTCGCGGATCGCGACCATCACGCCGTCGACCGGCGACCGTCCCGAACGCCAGGAAAGCGCCACCGCGGACATCTTCCGCATCACGCTCGATCCCGGCGCCGTCATCACCTTTGTCGCCGAGCTGCGCACCGACAAGCTGCCGCAGCTCTATCTGTGGGAGCCCGACGCCTACAAGGACAAGGTCAACTCGTTCACGCTGTATCAGGGCATCGTGATCGGCATTTCCGGCCTGCTGGCGCTGGTGTTGACCATCCTGTTCGTGGTCAAGGGCAGCATCATGTTTCCCGCCGCCGCGGCGCTGGCGTGGGCGGTGCTGGTCTATATAGGCGTCGATTTCGGCTTCTGGGGCAAGGTGCTCGACATGTCGAACAATGCCGAGCGGGTCTGGCGCGCGGCGGGCGAGGCGATCCTGGCCGCGACGCTGTTGGTATTCCTGTTCGCCTATCTCAATCTCAGCCGCTGGCATGTGCGCTATTCGCATATCACCGTCGGCTGGCTCGCCTTTCTCGGCTCGCTGGTGGCTTTGGCCTTGTTCGACCCCGCGGTGGCCTCGGGCATCGCGCGGATGTCGCTGGTGCTGATCGCGTTCGCGGGCTTCGCGCTGATCGTCTATCTGTCGACCCATGGGTTCGATCGCGCGGTGCTGCTGATCCCGACCTGGTTCCTGCTGGTGGTCTGGGTGATCGCGGCGGGCATGACCGTGGAGGGCAGCGTCACCAACGACATCGTCGGCCCGGCGCTGCTCGGCGGCCTGGTGCTGATCGTGATGCTGATCGGATTTACCGTGATGCAGCACGCCTTCGCCGGCGGCGGCGCGAGCACCGGGGTGGTTTCCGACGTCGAGCGAAGAGCGCTGGCGCTGACCGGCTCCGGCGATCTGATCTGGGACTGGGACGTCTCGGCCGACAAGGTCTTCACCAGCCCGGAGACCGAAAGCCTGCTCGGACTGAAACGCGGCACGCTGGAGGGCCCTGCCGCGAAATGGCTCGAGGTGCTGCACCCGCTCGATCAGGACCGGTTTCGCGCCGCGCTCGACAGCGTGCTAGACCAGCGCCGCGGCCGGCTGGTGCAGGATTTCCGGCTGCGCACGCCGGACGGCCATTTCATGTGGTTTGCGCTGAAGGCGCGCCCGGTGGTCGGTTCCGACGGCGAGGTCTCGCGGGTGGTCGGCACCCTGACCGACGTCACCGAGGCCAAGAATGCCGAGGAACGCCTGCTGCACGATTCGGTGCATGACAATCTTACCGGGCTGCCGAACCGCAAATTGTTCATCGACCGCCTCGGCGCGGTCGCCAATTTCGCCAAGACCATGCCCAACCTGCGCCCGACCCTGATGGTGATCGACCTCGACCGCTTCAAGCAGGTCAACGATTCCGTCGGCATCGCGGTCGGCGATTCGATCCTGCTGACGCTGGCGCGGCGGCTGACCCGCATCCTGAAGCCGCAGGATACGCTGGCGCGGCTGGCCGGCGACCAGTTCGGCCTGATCCTGATGTCGGAACAGGACCCGGCGCGCATCACCGCGTTCGCCGAGACCATCCGCAAGACCATCCGCGCGCCGATCGCCTTCAACGACCGCGAGATATTCCTCACCGCCTCGATCGGCCTGGCGCTGAGCGATCCGCAGACCCAGCTGTCCGAAGAGATCATCAAGGACGCCGAGCTAGCGATGTATCATTCCAAGCGCATCGGCGGCGACCGCATCGACGTCTACAAGCCGGCGATGCGCGCCCGCAAGACCGACCGGCTGACGCTGGAATCCGAATTGCGCCGGGCCATCGAGCGCCAGGAAATCACCATCCTGTACCAGCCGATCGTGCGGCTGGAAGATCGCTCGATTGCCGGCTTCGAGGCGCTGGCGCGCTGGGATCATCCCAAGCTCGGCCGGATGTCGCCGGTGGAATTCATCTCGATCGCCGAGGAGATCGGGCTGATCGTCGATCTCGGTATGTTCGTGATGGACCAGACCGCACGGCAACTTTCGATCTGGCAGCGGGCGATGCGCTCGCGCGAACCGATCTTCGCCAGCGTCAACGTCTCCTCCCGGCAATTGCTGCGGCACGACCTGATCCACGACATCCGTACCGTGCTGTCGCGCTCCTCGGTGGCGCGCGGCACGCTGAAGCTGGAGCTGACGGAATCGCTTGTGATGGAGAACCCGGAACACGCGGCGCAGATGCTGACGCGTATTCGCGAGCTCGGCACCGGGCTGTCGCTGGACGATTTCGGCACCGGCCATTCGTCGCTGGCCTATCTGCAGCGCTTTCCGTTCGACACCATCAAGATCGACCAGTCGTTCGTGCGCACCACCAGCCGCGGCACCAGGCCGGTGATCCTGAAATCGATCATCGCGATGGCGCACGACCTCGGCATGGACGTCGTCGCCGAAGGTGCCGAGACCGATTCGGATGCGGTCGAGCTCTACCAGCTCGGCTGCGAATACGCCCAGGGCTTTGCCTTCGGCGAGCCGATGGACGCCGACGCCGCGATGCGGCTGCTCACCGAGGAACGGCTCGAGGCGGCGAGCTAACGCTCCCTGTCGTTGACGGGCGGTGAATGACGCGCAGCGGCTGAGGATTCGACCGCTTCTAAGTCAGCTTCTTGACAACCCGCTTGAACCTCACGCTCCTGCCGTCCGCCAGCCGGGTGGCGATGTAGCCGCCGGCCAGGCAGGCCTCCCGCTGCGGCATCTTTTCCTGCGGGCTGCGCAGGGTCTCCCACCACGACGCGCGGTGCGCCGCGCGCGGCAGCGGCGCGTCGATGATCTCCTCGATCCGCTCGAAGCTCAGTACGAATTCGGGCAGCGTCTGCTGCTTCAGATAATCGCGCAGCGCGTCGTAGTCGTTCACGGTGATCCCTGGCTGTGCGGTTGCCGAAAAATGTCATGCCGCCGGCGCAGTCCCGGCAACCCACCGTTAACTTATTCCCGCATCGTTGTCGTCACTTAAGCCGGGTGCAACGATTTTGGGCGTATAGTCGGGCTCGGGAGCGAGCGATGGGATCGGGACGGCGCAGCAACGTTGCCAGCCAGCCTTGGCGGCTATCAGCGAAGCTGCTGATCGTTTCTTCCGTGGTGACGGTGATCGGATTCACCGCGATCTGCGCCAGCGTGCTGCTCGACATGCGGCGCGGCGAGGAACTGCTGGCGCGGCAATCGATCGAAAACCTTGCATCGAGCATCGATGCCGACATCAGCCGCAACGTCGAGCTCTATGACCTGTCGTTGCACGCCGTCGCCAACAACATGGTGTTGCCGGAGATCGCCGACGTCAGCAAGCCGGTCCGGCAGCTGATCCTGTTCGATCACGCCGCCACCGCCAAGCATTTCGGCGCCATCCAGGTGTTCAATGCGGAAGGACAACTGACCGTCGACGCCTCGACGCTGGACCCGCGGCCCGAGAATTGCGGCGACGAGGAGTACTTCCGGGTGCATCGCGACCGGCCCGACGCCGGCCTGTTCATCAGCCGTCCGATGCTGCATCACGGCGCCTATGCCATCGTCCTCAGCCGGCGCATCACCGGCGCCGACGGACGCTTTCTCGGCGTGGTCGCGGGCTCGATCCGCTTCAGCTATTTTCACGACCTGTTTGGCCGCCTGCATCTCGACCCCGATGATATCATCACCGTCCTGCGCCGCGACGGCACCGTGATCATGCGGACGCCGTTCGACCTCGACGTGATCGGCAGGAATATCGGCAATACGCCGGGCGCCAGGCGCGCCTTGTCCGAGCCGAGCGGATCCTATTCGGGACCAGACGCGATAGATCATGTGCAGCGGCTCGTGGTCTGGCGCGACGGCACGAGGCCGCTTGTGGTTCTGGTCGGCAAGCCCTGGAGCGGCATTCTCAGCCTTTGGCGCACCGAGGCGATCCGGATCGGCGCGATCATCACGGCGCTGGTGCTGTTCGTGGTCGGCGTGACGCTGTTCCTCGCCCGCGAGATCGACCGCCGCGCCGGGGCCGAGGAGAAGCTCGAGGAGCTTGCCACCACCGACGCCCTTACCGGGCTGAAGAACCGCCGCAAATTCGATACCGCGATCGACAGCGAATGGCGGCGCGCGGCACGCTATAAAACGCAGCTTGCGCTTTTGATGATCGATGCCGACCATTTCAAATCCTACAACGACAATTTTGGACATCAGGCCGGCGACCAGGTGCTGATCGGGGTCGCCATCTGCATCTCGGATTCGGTGCGGCGGGCCGGAGACTGCGCCGCACGCTACGGCGGCGAGGAATTTGCGGTCTTGTTGCCGGGGCTGTCGGCCGCCGAAGCGCTGGGGGTGGCCGAAACGATCCGGCAGAAAGTCCAGCAATGGTCGGAACAGCCGACCGTCACCACGGTCAGCATCGGCGTCGCCAGCCTGACGCCGGACACGACGATGGAATGGTTCGAACTGGTGAAAGCCGCCGACCAGGCGCTTTACGCGGCCAAGGCCAACGGCCGCAATCAGTGCGTGGCGAGTAACGTCGCGGGGCTGGCACTGGTGGCCTAGCTAGGCCGGATCCATAACCGTCGGCCGAAGCGAGGACGCCGTCATTCCGGGGCGCGAAGCGAGCCCGGAATCTCGAGATTCCCGTGCAAATGCAGTCCGAGGCTCGATGCGGAGCCTGTCATCGGCCGCCGCTTCGAGCGGACCCGCTGACATCGCTCCGGAATGCCGGTGTCACTTCTCCAGATACTTCTTCATCTCCGCGCGCAGGCCGTCGCGCAGATCGTCGCGCGCCATGCCGAAGGCGATATTGGCGCGGAGAAAGCCGGCCTTGGAGCCGCAATCGTGCCGCTCGCCCGCAAACTCGACGCCATAGAAGCGTTGGGTTTTCGCCAGCCCGATCATGGCGTCGGTGAGCTGAATCTCGCCGCCGGCGCCGCGCTCCTGGGTTTCCAGGATCTTGAAGATTTCCGGCTGCAGGATGTAGCGCCCGGTAATCGAAAGATTCGAGGGGGCGGTGCCCTGGGGCGGCTTTTCCACCATGCCGTCGACCTCGAACAGGTTGCCGGATGGATGGCGCTCGCCGACGCCGCAGATGCCATACTGATGCGTCAGATGCGCGGGCACCTCTTCCACCGCGATCAGGTTGGACTTGTCGTCGAGCCCGTTGGCGGCTTCGATCATCTGCGCAAGGCAGCCCGGCGCGTTGAGCACCAGTTCGTCCGGCAGCACGACGGCGAACGGCTCGTTGCCCACGATGTCGCGGGCGCACCATACCGCATGGCCGAGGCCATGCGGCGCCTGCTGCCGCGTGAAGCTGACGGCGCCGGCTTCGGGCTGGTTGCGCGCCAGGATTTCGATCTCCGCCTGCTTGCCGCGCGCGGCCAGCGTGGCGTCGAGCTCGAACATCCGGTCGAAATGATCCTCGATCACACCCTTGTTGCGGCCGGTGACAAAGACGAAATGCTCGATGCCGGCTTCCCTGGCCTCGTCGACCACATACTGGATCAGCGGCTTGTCGACGATGGTGAGCATTTCCTTGGGCATCGCCTTGGTGGCGGGCAGGACGCGGGTGCCGAGGCCGGCGACCGGAAACACAGCTTTGCGGATTTTCATGGGGTCTCGTGGCGTCTTGAAAGAACCTGCGAAAAACACCTCTTAATGGCACGTTGGTAGCCGGTTTGCAGCAGGGAACAAAGGCGGATGTGGATTGCGGGTTCCGCCCGCCTCCGGGGACAAGATTTCCGACATCAAAATCGCGCTTTTGTTAAGCTATTGGAAACCACGGCGAGGCCTTCTGGAAGCCGATATTTCTTTGCGGTGCGGGCAGCAGGACATGACGGGATCGATCGGACTAGCGGCGAGCCTCCGAACCGGCGCGGTCGTGATTGCGGCGGCAATGCTCCTCTGCGGCGAGGCGCGCGCGCAGTCATCGGGCGGCGGACCCCTGAGCTTCCTCGACAGCCTCTTCAACGGCTCGTTTTCAAAGGGCGGCCAATCCGGGCCTTCGGCGCCGCCACCCGGCACCCCGGGGCAGGCCCCCGCCGGCGGCGCGGCACCGGCCTGGAGCGGCGAGGACGGCGCCTCCGGCCATCCCCTGATGACCGCGAGCGCGATCCGCGAGGCGGCGGCGAATTTCGATAATTGCGTGGCTTCGATGTGGCCCGAAGCGGCGCGCCGCGGCATCTCGCAGGAAAATTTCCAGCGCTTCACCGCCGGACTTGCGCCCGACCTGCGCATCATGGACCTGATGGATTCGCAGCCGGAATTCACCAAGTCGATCTGGGACTATCTGGACATCCTGGTGAGCGATGCCCGACTGGCCAAGGGCCGCGAGATCCTCGCCAGATACAAGCCGCAGTTCGACGCCGCGGAAAAGACCTACGGCGTCGACCGCTATGCGATCGCGGCGATCTGGGGCATCGAATCGAATTACTCCACCCAGATGGGCGATCGCAGCGTGCTGCAATCCACCGCGACCCTGGCCTGCATCGGGCGCCGCCAGCCTTATTTCAAGGACGAGTTCCTCTCGGCGCTGGAAATCCTGCACCACGGCGATCTGCGTCCCGAGCAGATGCACGGTTCCTGGGCCGGCGCGTTCGGGCCCACCCAATTCATGCCGACCGCGTTCAAGCGCTATGCCGTCGATGCCGACGGCGACGGCCGCCGCGACGTGGTCGACGATGCCACCGATCTGATCGCATCGACCGCCAACAACCTGAAAAAGGACGGCTGGCAGGCCGGCCAAACCTGGGGTTATGAGGCCGTGGTGCCGCCGGGGTTCAATTACATGCTGGCGGACCGGGCCCGGGCAATGACCATCGCGCAATGGGAGCATCTCGGGCTCAAGCGCGCCGGCGGCCAGCCCTTCCCGCACCCCTCGGACAAGGCCTATCTGCTGGCGCCCGCCGGCGCCGCGGGCCCCGGCTTCCTGATGCTGCAGAATTTCCGCGTCATCATGAAATATAATCCGGCCGAAGCCTATGCGCTGGCGATCGGCCATTTCGCCGACCGCTTGCGCGGCGGCGCCCCGTTCGTCCAGCCCTGGCCGCGGCAGGAACGGGAGTTGTCGCGGGCCGAGCGGCTGGAACTGCAGCAATTGCTGGCCCAGCGCGGCTTCTACCGCGGCACTCCCGACGGCCAGCTCGGCGGCGAGACACGGGAAGCCCTGCGCGGGTTCCAGGCCTCGATCGGCACCCCTGCCGACGGATTTGCCTCGGCCGACATCCTGGAGCGGCTCAGGGGGCACTGAAAGCGCCGCCCGCCCGCAAAAGTAACCCTGAAGACGGGATTTGCGCGGCGCCCTTGACGGCGGCAGCCGATGCCCGGTTTATGGCGCAGAACCTGCCCGCTTGCGGCCCGATTCCGCTAGTATAGCGGTTACCTGTTCTTCAATGACGATCGACCAGCATGGCCAGTCCGAAGTCCTTTTTCCGGATATTCACCGAAGGCGGCCCGCTGATCGCGGTGGCCGTCGCGACCGCACTGCTGCTCGGGGTTGTCGGACCGGCCTCCGCGCAGTTTTTCAATTTTGGCGGCCCGCCCCGGCCCCAGGCGCAGCCGCGCAGCGGCGGATTTGGCGGCGGCTGGTTCGGCGGCGACCTGTTCGCGCCGTTCCAGCAGCAGCAGGCCCCGAAGCGGATTCGCGAGGATTTTTCCAGGGCGCCGCCGCCGGAGAAGCGCGAGACCGTGCCGGATCGCAACGTGCTGGTGCTCGGCGACGGGATGGCTGACTGGCTGGCTTACGGCCTGGAGGACGCCTATTCCGAACAGCCGGAGATGGGCGTGATCCGGAAGGCCAAGAATATTTCGGGCCTGATCAGGTACCAGCCCAAGGGCGAGCCCGCCGACTGGGCCGCGGCGGCCAAAGGCATCCTCGCCACCGAGAAGCCCGACGCCATCGTGGTCATGCTCGGGCTCAACGACCGGATAGCGATGCGCGAGCCGGCCGTCGAGAAATCCGATGGCAAGGCCGCCGACAAGAAGACCGACAAGAAGGACGTCCGCGCCAAGCCGGAGGCGAAACCCGACACGGCCGACGCCGCGGCCAAGCCGGAGGACAAGGCGGTCGATGCCGAATTGCCCCCGGACGATGCCGCCGACAATGGCGATGCGCCTCCGGTCATCGCGCCGGAAAAGAGCGCGCGCTCGCCGAACGGGCTCTATGAATTTCGCGAAGAGCGCTGGGTCGAGCTCTACAACAAGAAGATCGAAGAGCTGATTGGCGTGCTGAAATCCAAGGGCGTGCCGGTGCTGTGGGTCGGCCTGCCTGCGATCCGCGGGCTCAAGGGAACGGCCGACATGCTGTTCCTGGATTCGCTGTATCGCGATGCCGCCGGCAAGGCGGGCATCACCTATGTCGATGTCTGGGATGGGTTCGTCGACGAAGCCGGCCGCTTCCTGCAACGCGGTCCGGACTTCGAAGGCCAGCCCCGCCAGTTGCGCTCCTATGACGGCGTCTATTTCACCGCGCCCGGCGCGCGCAAGCTCGCCCATTATGTCGAACGCGAGATCACCCGGCTGATGGCGGCGCGTTCCGCACCGATCGAACTGCCCACCGAGCCGGCGACACCGGATGCCAACGCCCTGCCCGGCCAGCCGGCGCCGCGTCCGCTGGCGGGACCGATCCTGCCGCTGGTGGCATCCTCGGTCGGCACCGATCAGTTGCTCGGCGGCCCAGGATCGCGCCCGGCCGCGGTCGACGCGCTGGCCGCGCGAACTCTGGTCAAGGGCGAAGCCCTGGCGCCGCCTGCCGGCCGCGCCGACGATTTCGTCTGGCCGCGCCGCGAGGTCGGGCACGAACAGGCCAAGGGCGAAACCCCGGTGGCCTCGGTATCCCCGGACGGAACGATTGCCGCCCCCGGCGGAGCAGCAGCCAACACCCCGCCGAAGCCGAAAAAACCGCATCCGGTTCAATCGGCCGCGCCGTCGTTGCGGGATTTCTTCGGTTTCGGCAATGCGCCGCGCCAGCCCCAACCAACACCGTCCCAGGGACCGCGTCCTCCGCGGCCCCCGGGCAATGTCGGACGCTCGGCGTCGGTGCCGGCCTTCTTCACCCGCTGAAGGCGAGCCGTCGTCAGTTGTAATAGCGCCAGCGCTGCGGCCGGCGCGCAGGGCGGCTCATCAGCAAGGCCAGCGCAAAGCCGATCCCGCCGGCGATCAACAGCGCGCCGAGCGGATTGTCCTGGACCTTCTTCGCCACCACCTGCGAGCTATCGCGCAAGGTGTCGCCACTGTTCTCATAGGCGTCCCTGGCGTAGTTGACGGCCGCCTCGCCGGCGTCGCGCGCGGCATCCTTGGCCTGCCCGTAGAGGTTCTGCACCGTGCCCGAAGCCTCGCGGCCGCGGCCGGCCGCCTGGGCTTGCGCGTTGCCCGCGATATCGCCGACAGCGCCCTCGACCTTACCGGCGATATCCTTTGCCGAACCGGCAATTCGATCCTTGTCCATCGCTGTCACTCCCTGTGAAGCGTATCCAGCCCGCATAGACGTTCCTTCCCGGAACGCCTTCGAGGACATGCGTGAGATACGCGTGGTTTGAGATGATTCTCGCTGAACTAACCGATGAGGCCCGTTCCGGTTCCGGAATGCGCCGCGGGGTCGATCCGCGCGGGCTTCAGAGAATCAGCCCGCCATCGACCACCAGGGTCTGACCGATGATGTAGGATGCCAGCGGCGAGGCCAGAAACAGCGCGGCGCCGGCCATGTCGGCCGGCGTCCCCAGCCGCTGCAGCGGTATCCGCTCGACCGCAGCCTCCAGCCGCTTCGGATTTGCCGTGGTCACCCTGGTCATCTTGGTGTCGACCAGGCCGGGCGCGATGCCATTGACGCGAATGCCGTCTGGCGCCCAGGCTTGCGCGAGCGTCCGGGTCAGCCCGACAGCGCCGGTCTTAGAGGCATTGTAGGCCGGATTGCCCTTGGTCGCATGATAGGCCGCGGTCGAACTGACAATGATGAGCGAGCCCCTGGCCGCGCGCAGCATCGGATGAAACCGGCTGGCGCAGGCCATCAGGCTGATCAGATTGACTTCGAGCACGCTTCGAAATCCCGCCATTTCGAATTCGCCGCGCCGGTAGATCACCGCCCCCTGGGCCAGCACCAGCACGTCGAGCCGGTCGAAACCGGTGCGGAAATTCTCGATCGCCCCGGCCTCGGCGATATCGAGCCGGGCGTAGTCGAGGCCCTCGAGTTGCGATCCCTCGGCGGGCGAATAATCGGCGGCACTGGCGCGGGTGCCGCACACCTGCACGCGTGCGCCTTTGGCTCGGAACGCCTGCGCGATACCGTTGCCGATCCCGCTGGAGCCGCCGACCACGAGAACCTGTTTGCCGCTGAAATCCAGTTCGTTCATCGCCCGCGCATCCCCTCTGCTTGACCTCGCCGGGCTTCGCGCAGGACACCCGGCCGCCAGCGCATGCGGCGCGGGGCGTTGACATCACCATGTCAGGGAGTAGCTTTTGAGGCAATGGAGCGGAACAACCGCTTGGCCTCGATCAGGAGAAACGCCATGACGGTCGCGATCCGGCAGCTTCACCCGCATTTTTTCGGCGAAGTTTCGGGTGTCGATCTGAGCAAGCCGCTGTCGCCGCAGCAGGCCGCGGATATCGAAGCCGGCATGGACCGGTACGCCGTGCTGCTGTTCCGCGGGCAGGACATTACCGATGAGCAGCAACTCGCCTTTGCCCGCAATTTCGGCGAGCGCGAGAACGCGCGCGGCGGCACCGTGACCCGCAAGGAGGATTACCGGCTCACCTCCGGGCTGAACGACGTCTCCAATCTCGGCAAGGACGGCAAGCCGCTGCCGCGCGATCACCGCACCCATCTGTTCAATCTCGGCAACTGCCTTTGGCATTCCGACAGTTCGTTCCGGCCGATTCCGGCGAAATTTTCGCTGCTGTCGGCGCGCGTGGTCAATCCGAAGGGCGGCAACACCGAATTCGCCGACATGCGCGCCGCCTATGATGCCCTCGACGACGAGACCAAGGCCGAGATCGAGGACCTGGTCTGCGAACATTCGCTGATGTATTCGCGCGGCTCGCTCGGCTTCCTCGACTATACCGAGGAAGAAAAGCAGATGTTCAAGCCGGTGCTGCAGCGCCTGGTACGCACCCATCCGGTCCACGGCCGCAAGTCGCTGTATCTGTCGTCGCACGCCGGCGGCATCCAGGGCATGACGGTGCCGGAGGCGCGGCTTTTGCTGCGCGACCTCAACGAGCACGCCACCCAGCGCGAATTCGTCCATGTCCACAAATGGACGGTCCACGACCTCGTGATGTGGGACAATCGCCAGACCATGCACCGCGTCCGCCGCTACGACCAGTCGCAGCCGCGCGACATGCGCCGGGCAACCGTGGCCGGTACCGCGCCGACGGTGGCGCAGCAGGCGGCGGAGTAGGATGGCTTAAAGTCGAAACGGCGCCCGACGCAGGGGAGGAGGGCTATCCCGAGGGTCCGGGTCCTTGACTGCCGCACCCCGGCCTCCCGCATGCGGGAGAGCGAGAGGAGAGTCGATCGCCGCGGCGAATAAGTCCAAACCCTTCATGCACTAAGCATGGCCCGCTTCGGCGGACAGCATGCCCGGATCGATCCCGATCTTGTGCAGCGCCCGCAGGTATTTTTCCTCGATGTCGCCGCCGAAGATCAGATCGGGGTCGGCGTCGCAATGCAGCCAGCCATTGTGCTGGATTTCGTTTTCCAGCTGCTGCGGCGCCCAATGGGCATAACCCAGGGCGAGGATCGCGTGTTTCGGCCCGGCGCCCCTGGCGATCGCCTTGAGAATATCGACTGTCGCGGTGAGACAGATGCCGTCGTCGATCTTCAGCGTCGCATCCTTGATATAGAAATCGCTGGAATGCAGCACGAAGCCGCGGCCGGTCTCGACCGGGCCGCCTTTCAGCACCTTCATGGTCTCGGCGTTTTCCGGCAACTTGATCTGGTCGACCTTCTCGATGATGTCGAGTTGCACCAGCAGTTCGGGAAAATCGATGGTTCCGGCGGGATGGTTGACGATGATGCCCATGGCGCCTTCGGAGGAATGCGCGCAGAGGTAGATCACCGAACGCGCAAAACGCGGATCCCCCATCACCGGCATCGCGATAAGCAACTGGCCGTCGAGATAGCCGCGCCCCGCCGAATCGTCGCCGCTTCCGGCGGCTTTGCGGCGAACAATCCTTGGTCTTTTGCCTTCAGGGTCCATCCGCAAAGGACTCTCACTTCGTTGCACATTCTGATATTGGGTGGCGCTTCTGTCAATCAAGCTCCGCGCCCCCCGTTTTGCCCATGCATCACAAGCAATTCAATGGTTTGGGGCCTCGCCAGGCGGTAAAGACGTCTCATGATGGTAATTGTTCCTTTGCGGGCCGCGCTCGCCTTTGCCGCTGTCATATCTGCGGCATCGCTGCCGGTCGAAGCTCGCGCCCAGGATGCGTCGCCCTGGCAACGGGACGGCCACTCCGCGGTCCGGCTGCTGGCTGGATCGCGCAGCGGCGCGGTGCTGCTCGGCGGCATCGCCTTCCAGCTTCAGCCGGGCTGGAAAACCTACTGGCGTACTCCCGGCGATTCCGGCGTGCCGCCGCGGTTCGACTTCTCCAAATCCGAAAATATCGAAGCCGTGACCGTGCTGTGGCCGGCGCCGACCAAGTTTGACGACGGCGCAGGCGGCCACTCGCTGGGGTATCACGACCAGATCGTGCTGCCGCTGCGGATTGTAGCGAAAAATGCCGACAAGCCGGTGACACTTCGCGCCACCATCAACTATGCGGTCTGCGAGAAACTCTGCATTCCCGTCCAATCCGATGCCGAACTCGCCTTCGCCAGCGTCGCGAGCACCGAGGACAGCGCGCTGTTCGCAGCGCTCGACACGGTGCCCAAGCCGGCCAATGTCGGCGATCCCAACCCGCTCACCATCCGCGACGTCAAGCGCGACGGCAAGTCGGACGTGCTGGTCGATGTGGTCGCGCCGTCCGGCACCGGACCGGTCAACCTGTTTGTCGAAGGTCCGACACCGGACTGGGCGCTGCCGGTGCCGGAACCGGTCGAGCACAGTCCGCCCGGGGTCATTCGTTTCCGGTTTGCGCTCGACGGACTGCCGCCTGGCGCCAACCCCGAAGGTGCGGCGCTCAAGTTCACGCTTGCCGGCGGTGACCGCGCTTACGAATTCAACGTCAACCTGAACTAGGGTCTGTTTCACCATGTTGTCATTCCCGGATGCGCCAATTGGCGCATCCGGGGCCGCGCGTTGCGGCGAACCCGGAATGACGATGGAGCACCCAACCGAATCTTAACGAATCGTTGATATGCCGGATGGTCGCCGCAGCCCCGCGGCAACCGCTTCAGGAAATTCCGCCGTGGCCGTGATGGACGCGCAATCCACGACAGCCTTGCCCCCGACCATTGCCGCGCGGCTGCGGTCGATGCTGGCCGGGTTGCGGGGCGGTAGCAGCGAAGCCTCGCTGACCCGGCGGCTTGCCGGCACCATCTTCATCATCCGGGTCATCAGCGCGGCGATGGCCTATCTGTCGCAAATCCTGCTGGCGCGCTGGATGGGCGGTTCGGATTACGGCGTCTACGTCTATGTCTGGACCTGGGTGCTGCTGCTCGGCAGCATGATGGATTTCGGGATCTCGGCATCGGCCCAGAAGATCATTCCGGAGTACCGGGCGCAGGGCCAACATGCCCTGCTGCGCGGCTTCCTGTCCGGCAGCCGCTGGATGACTTTTGCAGTCTCCGCCACGGTCTCGGCGCTGCTTGCCGCTGTCGTGAAGGTGCTGTCGCCGTGGCTCGGCGCGAACGAAATCGTTCCCCTGTACATCGGCTGCTTAACGCTGCCCGCCTTCGTGGTCGCCAATACCCAGGACGGCATCGCGCGCTCGCATGACTGGATGCGGCTCGGGTTGATGCCGCAATTCATCGTCCGCCAGGCGCTGATCATCGGACTGACCGCCGGAGCGTTTGCGCTCGGCTTCCATCTCGGCGCCACCGCGGCGATGCTGGCCAGCGCCGCCGCGGTGTGGCTCGCCATGATCGGGCAAATGGTGGTACTGAACCGCCGTCTCTGCGCCCATATCGCGGCCGGACCGAAGGCCTATGATTTCCGCGGATGGCTGGCGACCTCGCTGCCGATCCTGCTGGTGGAGGGCTTCTATCTGCTGCTGTCCTACACCGACGTGCTGGTCCTGCAGCAATTCCGCTCTTCGGAAGAGGTCGGCGTCTATTTTGCGGTGGTGAAGACGCTGGCGCTGGTCTCGTTCATTCACTACGCGATGTCGGCGACGACCGCGCACCGTTTTGCCGAATATCACACGACCGGCGACCGCGCGCGGCTGTCGGCCTATGTCACGCATGCGATCCGATGGACCTTCTGGCCGTCGCTCGCCGCAACCGGCCTGCTGCTGGCCGCGGGCAAGCCGCTGTTGTGGCTGTTCGGACCGCAATTCACGGTCGGCTACGACATCATGTTCGTCGCCGCCATTGGCCTTGTGGCGCGCGCGGCGATCGGCCCGGTCGAGCGGCTGCTCAACATGCTCGGCCATCAGCACATCTGCGCGCTGGCCTATGCGTCGGCGTTCGTCATGAACGTGGCGCTGTGCATCGCGCTGGTGCCGCGGTTCGGCGGCCACGGTGCGGCGGCGGCGACCTCGATCTCGCTGGTGTTCGAGACCGTGCTGTTGTTCTGGATCGTGCGCAGGCGGCTCGGGCTTCACGTGCTGGCGTTCGGCAGCCGCGGCTGAGCCGATCCACGTCATACCCGGGCTTGTCGCCGGCATCCGCCGCTTCGGCGAAGGCGGCAAGCAACACGTGGATGGCCGGGTCAAGCCCGGCCAAGACGAACTTCAACGGGTTGCGAGATCCTGCCCTACTCCGCGGTCCACCCGCCGTCGATCGAAAGGTTGGCGCCGGTGATTTGCGCGGCGTCGTCGCCGCACAGAAACAGCGCCAGCGCCGCGACCTGCTCGGAGGTGACAAACTCCTTGGTCGGCTGCGCTTCCAGCAACACGTCTTGAATGACCTGCTCCTTGGTCAGGTTGCGCGCCTTCATGGTATCGGGAATCTGCTTCTCGACCAGCGGGGTCCAGACATAGCCCGGGCTGATGCAGTTGCAGGTGATCTTGAAGGTCGCCAGCTCCAACGCCACGGTCTTGGTGAGGCCGGCGATGCCGTGCTTGGCCGAGACATAGGCCGACTTGAACGGCGAGGCCACCAGCGAGTGCGCCGAGGCGGTATTGATGATGCGGCCCCAGCCGCGCTTTTTCATGCCGGGCACGGCGGCGCGGATGCCGTGAAACGCCGACGACAGGTTGATGGCGATGATGGCGTCCCATTTGTCGACAGGGAATTCCTCGATCGGCGACACGAACTGGATGCCGGCATTGTTGACGAGAACATCGACCGAACCGAACGTGCTTTCTCCGAGCGCGACCATGCCGGCGATTTCCGAAGGCTTGGTCATGTCGGCCGGCGAATGAACCGCCTTGACCTTGAAGTCCGTCTCGATGGCGCTGCGCTCCTTCTCGATGTCGGCGGGCGCGCCCATGCCGTTGAGAACGATATTGGCGCCGGCGCTGGCGAAGGCGCGCGCATACGCCAGTCCGATGCCGCTGGTCGATCCGGTCACCACTGCGGTCTTGCCTGTCAACGTAGCCATCCGATTCACTCCTGTTTGTCTTCGAGGGTTGCGGTGCTGTCCCCCGTGAGATCGTAGGTCATCATGGTTTCGCCCGATTGCGGGCGCTCCAGCCAGTCCTCATGACGCATCGACAGATGGACGTCGCGTTCGCCCGCGCTCCAGTGCTCGACCATGCCGACACGCGAAAAATCGTAATCCTTGGAGGACGATTCGTAGTTCTTGCTGCGGTAGATCAGATGCACCACGGTGACGGTGTTTTCCTTGGCGGCGTCGCGCAGAATCTCGACCGAGGGATCGTTCTTGAGATAATCCGGCAATTTCCCGATCAGCTCGCGCAACGCCTTGCGGGCGTTGTGCAGCTGCTTGTTCTTGTCGGTATTCATCCGGGTACGGCTGGAAAAGCGGATATCCTTCTCGCGCTCGGCCGCCTCGATCACCGAATCCGGCAGCGGGCCGCGCGCGCTGAACAGGTCGACCTGGAAAATCAGCAGATCGTTGCTGATTTCCTGGTCCAGCACGTAATCCAGCGGGGTGTTGGTGGCGATGCCGCCGTCCCAGAAATACTCGCCTTCGATCTCGACCGGCGGGAAGCCTGGCGGCAGCGCGCCGGACGCCATGACATGTTCCGGCCCGATCTGCTTGCCCTGCTTCTTGAACTCAAGATTGTCGAAATATCTGAAATTTCCCGATGTCACGCTCACCGCGCCGACGCTGAGCCGGGTCTTGAGATCGTTGATGCGGTCGAAGTCCACCAGCCGCTCCAGCGTCGCACGAAGCGGGGTAGTGTCGTAATAGCTCTGCGACTGCGGGCTGCCCTTCGGCCAAAGCGGCGCCGGGGGAAAGCGGGGCGTGAAAAAACCGGGAACGCCGAAGGTGGCGATCAAGGCGGCGCTGGTCTCGTTGAAATAGGCCCGCCCGCGGTCGCTCCTGGTGACCGGATGCCAGGGCACCGGGGCCGAGACCATGTCCCAGAATTCCTTGAGGCGCTCTACCCGCTTTTCGCGGGGGTTGCCGGCGATGATCGCGGCATTGATGGCGCCGATGGAAATCCCCGCCACCCAGGCCGGCTCAAAATCGTGGTGGCACAGCGCCTGGTAGGCGCCGGCCTGATAGGAGCCGAGCGCGCCGCCGCCCTGCAGCACGAGCACGCGCCGTGCCTTGGCGGGCGTCTTTGTGGCCGTCGTCGCTGGCGAGAAATCCGAACTATCCATCATCACCGTCGATCAGATGTCAAAATGCCATCACAGCGTGGCGTCAGTTGGCGATGGCGTCAATCCGCGAGGCGGGCCGACGGATCAAAGCGAAGTCATTTCTGATCCGTTGACGCAAGAATAAGCGTCCAGAATACCTTGTATTTGGTATTCGGAGCATAGCTCGCCGCGATGCCCAATTTTGTGACACCGGATTTCAGCATGTTTTCCCGGTGCGGAGGCGAGTCGCGCCAGCCCGAAAAGGCCTCGGCCAGGGTGTGGTACCCGGCCGAGACATTTTCAACCGCCAGCGACGCCGGATAGCCGGCGGAGTTCAACCGACGCGCCAGCGGCGCCTTGACGTCATGGTCGAGCTTGTTGTGGCTGGCCATCGCCTGCGACTGCGCTTCGGCGAGCTTCATCAGTTCGGGATCGACCGTCACCCCGCCGAGGCCGTTGTTCTGGCGGTACAGCGAGATCATCGAGGCCGCAGCCTCCGGATCGAGCTTGGCCCCGCCATTGGCCATGCTGAGATACATGGTCGGCTGCTCGGTCGAGGGAACATCCGCGGCGCAGCCCCCCAGCGCCAAAAGCCCGATAATCGCGAACCAAGCGCGCATGAATGGAAATTCCCCCGATTGAAGGCCGGTTGTTGCATGCCAACCGTGGCTGAAAGGTGAACGCGCCGGCTTTTTCGGCCGCCAGGGGCCGAAACGGCCGAGGGAGGCCGTGGCCCGCCAGCCCAGCGAACCGGCTAAGTCCGGTCCTGGACGGCGAAAATCCGGTAGCGTCTGGGCTGCAATCCGATGATGTCGCCGCTCTGAAGCTCGCGGTCCCGCGGCGCGTCGATCTCGATCACGGTGGCGCCCTCGCCTGCGGACAGGGCGATTTCGGCGCGCTGGATCGGGCCGAACGCCCGCACGCGCCGTACCGCGCCCTGCAGCGCGCCGCTGCCGGCCGGCCCGACCTGCATGTCATGGCGCCGGACGAACAGTTTCGATGCGCCGGAAACCGCACCGTCGGCGGCGATATTCAACGCCTCGCCGCCGAGCCGCACGCAGCCGTCGCTCACCTCGACCGGGAGCACGATCAATTCGCCGATGAAGCCGTGCACGAACGCCGTCGCCGGGTGATCATAGACCTCGCCGGGCGTGCCGATCTGCTCGATACGCCCCTTGTCCATCACCACCACCCGGTTGGCGACTTCCAGCGCCTCTTCCTGATCGTGGGTGACGAAGATCGAGGTGACGTGGATCTCGGAATGCAGCGATCGCAGCCATTGCCGCAGTTCCTTGCGCACCTTGGCGTCGAGCGCGCCGAACGGCTCGTCGAGCAGCAGAATCCGCGGTTCGATCGCCAGCGCCCGGGCCAGCGCGATGCGCTGGCGCTGGCCGCCGGACAGCTGGCTCGGATAGCGGTCGGAAAGCCAGTCGAGCTGCACCAGATCCAGCAATTCCCTGACCCGGGCGCGAATGCCGGCCTCGGTCTTGCGAACCGCGCGGGGCTGCACCCGCAGGCCGAAGGCGACGTTTTCGAATACCGTCATGTGGCGGAACAGCGCGTAGTGCTGGAACACGAATCCGACATGACGCTCGCCGGCGCCGTGGGACAGCGCGTTTTCGCCGTCGATCGAGACCTCGCCCGAGTCGGGCCAGTCCAGCCCGGCGATGATCCGCAGCAGCGTTGTCTTGCCCGAACCCGAAGGTCCCAGCAGCGCCAGCAATTCGCCGTCGCCGACCCTTAAGTCGACATGGTCGAGCGCGGCGAATGCACCGAATTTCTTCACCAGATTTCTGACTTCAATCGTCACTCGGATACTGCCTTTGGTCCAGCTGCCGTTCGAGAATGGTCTTCGCCACCAGCGTGATCAGCGCCAGCATCGCCAGCAGCGAGGCGACCGCGAACGACGATACGAACTGATACTCGTTGTAGAGGATTTCGACCAACAGCGGCATGGTGTTGGTCTCGCCGCGAATATGCCCCGACACCACCGACACCGCGCCGAATTCACCCATCGCGCGCGCATTGCACAGCAGCACGCCGTACAGCACACCCCATTTGATGTTCGGCAGCGTGACGCGAAAGAAGGTTTGCAACCCCGAGGCGCCGAGCGAAATCGCGGCCTCCTCCTCCTGGATGCCCTGCTCCTGCATCAACGGAATCAGCGCCCGCGCCACGAACGGAAACGTCACGAAGACGGTGGCGAGCGCGATGCCGGGCACTGCGAACAGCACATGGATGTCATGGCTTTGCAGCCAGCGGCCCCAATAGCCCTGCGCGCCGAACAGCAGCACGAACACCAGTCCCGAAATGACCGGGCTGACCGAGAACGGCAAATCGATCAGCGAGATCAGGAACGCCTTGCCGCGAAAATCGAACTTGGCAATCGCCCAGGCCGCCACCACGCCGAACACCAGATTGAGACCGACGGAAATCGCCGCGACGCACAGCGTGAGCCGGATCGCCGACAACGCCTCGGGGTCGGACAGTGCGGATAAATAGGCGCCGACCCCTTTGGAAAACGCCTGCGCGAACACCAGCAACAGCGGCAGCACGACGAACACCGTCAGAAAGACCAGGGCGATCGCAATGATGACAAGGCGCACAGCCCTGGGTTCGGTACCCGGATCGTTCCTGGCCGAGCGGATGGAGGATCGAGGCGCGTTCATCGCAAACCTCCCGGCGGCCGCAACGCGCCTCTCCGGCAGGGGCGGATCCGGCCTGTCGTTGGTCCCCAACCTCTCGCGGTGGGAGAGGTGACCGAACTCCGAGGTTTCGATCCTTGTTGTCATGCCAACATTCTCTAGACCGCGGGGATGCGGGCCTGCGCCCAGCGCTGCGTCCGGTTGACCGCGAAGATGATCAGGAACGACGCCACCAGCATCACCACGGCAATCGCCGTGGCGTCGGCATAGCGGAACTCCGAGAGCCGGATCACGATCAGCAGCGGCGCGATTTCGGATACATTGGGCAGGTTGCCGGCGATGAAGATCACCGAGCCGTACTCGCCGACGGCGCGGGCGAACGCCAGCGCAAATCCGGTCAGCAGCGCCGGAACCAGGCCAGGCAGGATCACCCGGCAAACCGTGTGCCATCGGTTGGCGCCGAGACTGGCGGCGGCCTCCTCGATCTCGACGTCAAGATCGATCAGCACCGGCTGCACGGTTCGCACCACGAATGGGATGCCGATGAATATCATGGCGACAAAGATGCCAACCGGCGTGAACGCCACCTTGATGCCGAGCCGGGCCAGCGGCGCGCCGAGCCAGCCCTGCTGGGCGAACAGCGCGCTCAAAGCCACGCCGGCGACCGCGGTGGGCAGGGCAAATGGAATGTCGACGATGGCGTCGAACAGCCGGCGGCCCGGAAAGCGGTAGCGCACCAGCGCCCAGACGATGATGGTCCCCATCACCAGATTGACGCATGCCGCGGCCAGCGCCAGGCCGAACGAAATTTTCAGCGCATTGAGCGTGCGGCGACTGGCGAGGATATCGCAAAACTGATCGAAGCTCAGCTCCGAGGTCTTGAGGAACAGGCCTGCGAGCGGGATCAGGACGATGACCGAGAGCCATGTCAGCGTCAGTCCCATGGTGAGACCGAAGCCCGGCAACGTGCTGCGTCGTCCCGCCGCTGTGCTCACGATGCCTCCGTCCTCCCTTCGGCCAGATCAGTTCTTGTAGATCTGGTCGAACACGCCGCCCTCGCTGAAGTGTTCCTTCTGCGCCCTGGCCCAGCCGCCGAACACATCGTCGATCGTGAACAATTCGACCTTCGCAAAGGACGCCTGGTGTTCTGCGGCGATCTCGGGATCTCGCGGCCGGTAGCCATTGCGGGCGGCAATTTCCTGTCCTTGCCTGCTGTACCAGTATCGCAGATAGGCCTCGGCGACCGCACGGCTGCCCTTCTTGTCGGCGACGGCGTCGACAACGGCCACCGGCGGCTCCGCAAGGATCGACCGCGGCGGCGACACGATCTCGAATTTGTCCCCGCCGAATTCGCGCTGGGCGAGGAACGCCTCGTTCTCCCATGCCAGCAGCACGTCGCCGACGCCGCGTTCGACGAAGCTGACGGTCGCACCGCGCGCCCCGGTGTCCAGCACCGGAACGTTGCTGTAGAGCGCGGCGACGAATTTCCTGGCCTGCTCGGCGGAGCCGTATTTCTTCAGGGCATAGCCCCATGCGGCGAGATAATTCCAGCGGGCGCCGCCCGAAGTCTTCGGATTCGGCGTGATGACACCGACGCCGGGCTTGATCAGGTCGTCCCAATCCTTGATACCTTTGGGGTTTCCCTTGCGCACCAGGAATACGATGGTCGAGGCATAGGGCGAGGCATTCTGCGGCAGCCGCCGTTGCCAGTCTGCGGCGATCAGGCCCTTGGCCGCGATGGCGTCGATATCATAGGCAAGCGCCAGCGTGACCACATCGGCCTGCAGGCCGTCGATCACCGCGCGCGCCTGCGAGCCGGAGCCGCCGTGCGACTGCTTGATCTCGATGCTCTTGCCGGTCTGCTGCAGATAGGCCGCCGCGAACGCCTTGTTGAAATCGGCATAGAGTTCGCGGGTCGGGTCGTACGACACGTTGAGCAGCGTGATGTCGGCGGCAAAGGCTGAACCCGCCCACAGCAGCAGGGCGACGACAGGCAGAATGCGGCGAACCATCTCAATCTCCAGTCGAGCCCGGCGACAGCATCGTGATCAAAGTATCCACGGACATCACTCGGCACCGAACGGCGCTGAGTCAATGAAATGGCATTTCATTGTTGCCGGCGCGGCAACGTCGTTGTGCTACGCAGACTTCACCGCATGGATGCCGCATTCCGTCTTGGGCCTGCCGCGCCAGCGGCCGGCGCGGGCATCCTCGTCGGGCGAGGTCCGGCTGGTGCAAGGCATGCACCCGACCGACAGATAGCCCAGGGATGCGAGCGGATGCGGCGGCAGTTTCGCCACCGCATAAATCTCCGCGATCTGTTCACGCGAGACGTTGGCGAAAGGATTGAATTTCAGCCGGATGCCGTCATCCTCGACCAGCGGAATCGCGGCGCGGGCGCCGCCCTGGAAACGCTTGCGGCCGTTGATCCAGGCGTCGAACGGCGCCAGGGCCCGCGCCAGCGGCTCGACCTTGCGGATCCTGCAGCAGGCATCGGGATCGGAGAACCACAAGTCGCGATCGGAATCCTCATTCGACAGCGCCTGCTCGAGCGGTTTGATCGAACGGACGTCGCGCAGCCCCAGGGTGGCGATCAGGGTGTCGCGATAGGCCAGGGTTTCCTCGAACAGCCAGCCGGTGTCGAGAAAGATCACCGGAATCGCGGCGTCGACCTCGGCCAGCACCTTGAGCAGCGCCGCCGATTCGGTGCCGAACGACGAGACCACGGCGAGGCGTTCACGGCCGACGGCCCTGAGCGCCGCGGCGACCACCTCGACCGGCGATGCGTCGTGAAGCGCGGAAGCCAGTTCCTCGGCCGACGGCAGACCCGCCACACGCGTCGTCCGCTCCGGCACCAGCTGATTGACAGGCGCATTCACTGGCCGGCGTTCTCCGAATGACGCAGTTGCATCCGCCGATGCAGCGCCGTGACGCGGCCATCGCCGGTCGGCTGGTAGAACACCGAATAGCGCTTTGCGGTGTTGGCGAACGCCTCGGCGTCGGATTGCTTCTTCACGTCGAACGCATCGAAACCGGCGCGCAGCATGAACACGAACTGGTCGCGCAGCACCTGGCCGGTGGCGCGCAACTCGCCTCGAAAGCCATGGCGCTCCCGCAACAGCCGCGCCTGGCTGTAGGCGCGACCGTCGCGGAAGCTCGGAAACACCAGCGCGACCACTGCGAGCCGGTCGAGCCACGGCAAGAGATCATCGACATCGCGATTGTTCGGCCAGATCACGCCGGTCCGCCCGGCGCGGCGCGCCAGGCCTTGCGGATCTTCGAGCAGCCGCGCGGCCGAAACCAGGATGTCGCCGTCGTCCGGAATGGCGGCGTCGTCGGCCAGCTCGATGAACCGATCGCCGGCAATTTTTCCGTGCTTAACGAGTGGCATAGACACGTTCCCTGAAAGGTTCGACGCCAAGCCGCTTCACCGCGTCGATGAAAAGCTCGTCGGGACGCGCGCGCAGCGCGAGATAGGCTTCCACAATATCCTCGACCACGTCGGCAACCTCGCCGTAGGGCACCGCGGGTCCGATCAGGGTGCCGACCGCGGCATTCTCGTCGGCTCGGCCGCCAATCGTGATCTGATAGAACTCCTCGCCATTCTTTTCGACGCCGAGAATGCCGATATGGCCGACGTGATGATGGCCGCAGGCATTGATGCAGCCGGAAATATTGACATGCAGCCGCCCGATCAGATTGGCGGTGTCATGGTTGGCGAAGCGCCGCGTCAGCTCCTGGGCGATCGGGATCGAGCGGGCATTGGCGAGCGCGCAATAATCAAGCCCCGGACAGGCGATGATGTCGGTGACCAGATTGATGTTCGGCGTTGCGACGCCGATCTTGTCCAATGCCCGCCACAGCGCCGGCAGGTCGCGCCTTGCGACATGCGGCAGCGCGAGATTCTGCTCGTGGCCGACCCGGATTTCGCCGAAGGAATATTTGTCGGCGAGATCTGCGATGGCGTCCATCTGCTCGGCGGTGGCATCGCCGGGCGGTCCGCCCACCGGCTTCAGCGACAGCGTCACGATCGCATAGCCGGGCACCTTGTGGGGCGCCACGGAATTCTTGCGCCATGCCTCGAAATGAGGGTCGTGCGCCGCCTGCTTCAGCTCGTCCGGCATATGCGGCAGTTTTTCGTAGGCCGGATAGGTGAAGCGCGAACGAATATCCTCGACCACGGCATCGTCCAGCGTCAGCGCGCTGTCGCGCATCTGCTGCCATTCGTGTTCGACTTCGCTGGCAAATTTCTCGATCCCGAGCTCGTGCACCAGGATCTTGATGCGGGCCTTGTAGATGTTGTCGCGGCGGCCGTACTGATTGTAGACGCGCAGGATCGCCTCGACATAACTGAGCAGGTCGCGGCCCGGCACGAACGGCTTGATGGTCTTGCCGATGAACGGCGTGCGGCCGAGGCCGCCGCCGACCAGGACCTCGAAGCCGGTCTCCCCGGCCGAGTTCCTGTGCAGGCGCAGGCCGATGTCATGAACCTTGATCGCGGCGCGGTCATGTTGCGAGGCGGTGATCGCGAACTTGAACTTGCGCGGCAGGAACGAGAATTCCGGATGCAGCGTGGAATATTGCCGGAGCAGTTCGGCCCAGATGCGCGGATCCTCGATCTCGCCCGGCGCGACACCGGCCCATTGATCGGCCGTGATGTTGCGCGTGCAGTTGCCGCTGGTCTGCATCGCGTGGATGCCGACTTCGGCGAGATCGGCCAGCGCGTCAGGCAGCTCGGCGAGCTTGATCCAGTTGAACTGGATGTTCTGCCGGGTGGTGAAATGGCCGTAGCCGCGGTCATAACGCCGCGCCACATGCGCCAGCCGCCGCATCTGTTCCGACGACAGCGTGCCGTAGGGAATCGCGACCCGGAACATATAGGCGTGCAGCTGCAGATAGACGCCGTTCATCAGTCGCAGCGACTTGAATTCGTCCTCGGTGAGTTCGCCGGACAACCTGCGCTTGACCTGATCGCGGAATTCCGTGACGCGTTCGTTGATCAGGGTGCGGTCGATTTCGTCATATGCATACATGTGCTGATAGCCTTACGCCGGAACCGGCAGCTCGATGGTGACGCCTCGCGAGCGGATTTGTTCACGCAGATTGCCGGGCTTGATCGCTCCACCATCGCGGATTTGAACCGGCGCGATGTAGGCGCCGACCGCGCCGACATCGTCGGCCACCGATTCGGCCAACAGCGCGCGGGCGTCGTCGGCGGTGCGCACGATCGCGGCCTCGGACAGGTCGGTCGACCAGCCCTTCGCGGCGGTGCGATAGATCACCACGCCATCCCAGGTGCGGTTGGCGGTGACCATCGACGGGCCGGTGATCTTGATCTTTTGTTGCAGCGGGGATGTCATTCGGCGGCGTCCTGAAAATACGAGACCAGTTGGGCGAGCTTCGAATCGCGCCATGGGGCGGAGTGCGCAACCACGTCGCCGATGATGAGAATGGCCGGGCCGCGGTCGATGCGGTCGAGCAGCGCCGGCAATTGATCGAGGGTTCCGACCGCGGCCCGGGCGTCGGGCAAGGTGGCGCGCGCGAACACGCCGACCGGGGTTTGCGGTGATCGCCCCGCGGCCAGCAGGCCGGCGCGGACCGATGGCGCGGCGGTCATTCCCATATAGACCACTACCGTCATCTTGCCGTCAGTCAGCGTCGACCAGTCGACGGTTTCAGCATCGCTGGCCTTGTGCGCGGTCAGGAAAGTGATGCGCAGCGCCTCGTGGCGGAATGTCAGCGGTACCTCGAATTGCGCGGCAGCGCCCAACCCTGCGGTAATTCCCGGCACCACCGTATAGGCGATGCCGGCGGCACGCAGCGCCTCGACTTCCTCGCCGCCACGGCCGAACACGAAGGGATCGCCGCCCTTGAGTCGTACCGCGCGCTGTCCCGACTTCGCCGCCTCGATCATGAGCCGGTTGATGGCGTCCTGGCCGATGCCTGGCTTTCCGGCACGGCGGCCGACCGGCACCCGCGCCGCGTCGCGGCGCGCCCGGTCGAGAATTTCGGGCGAGACCAGTTCATCGTAAAACACAACGTCGGCGTCCTGCAGCGCGCGCAGCGCCTTGATGGTGAGCAGATCCGGATCGCCCGGACCGGCGCCGACCAGCGTCACCCTGCCCGAGGCCTGTGCGGCGGCGAAAGCGGCGGGATCGTCGATCTGCTGCAGAGCCGCGTCGGCTTCCACGGTGCGACCGGCGAGGACCAGCGCGCCGATCCGGCCGTCGACCACGCGCTCCCAGAAAAGCCGGCGCTGCGGCATGGTCGCGATCCGGCCGTGGAAATGCTTGCGCCATCGTCCGATAAAGCCAGCAAGGTCGCCGATCCGCGCCGGCAACGCGGCTTCGATGCGTTCGCGCACCCGGCGCGCCACCACCGGCGAAGCTCCGCCGGTGCCGACGGCGACCACCACGTCACCGCGATCGACGATGGCGGGAAAAATGAAGGTTGAGTGCGCAAGGTCGTCCATCACGTTGACGGGCAGGCCCGCGGCCCTGGCCCGTGCCGCCATCGCAATTCCGATCTCGCCGGCGCCCGCACACAGGATCGCAACCACCCCGGCGAGATCGGCGGTCAGCGGATCGCCTTCGCCCAATTCGATCCGCGCCGCATCGGCACCCGCCCATCCGCCGACATCGTGATGGCCATCGGTGGCGAACCAGCGAATGCGCGCGCCGGCTGCGGCAAGCAGGCGCAATTTCGCCTGCACGAGTTCGCCGGCGCCGACGACCAGGACGGGACCGGTTTGCAGGTCGAGAAATACCGGCAGGAATCGCATTCGACACTCTCTTCCCCAACTTCCGGGGTTGACTGGAATTATTTTCTATATATGTCTCATTCAATGCCCGCAAAGGGAAAATTATTTCTTCTCTATTGCAGCGCAACTATAGAATTTTCGCCTCCGGAGGCCAAGGGCCAGAGATGCATCTTCTCGACGATAACCAGGCAAACGACCGGTTGGGGGGTGCCGAAGCGGCCAAGCCATCGGTGCGCCCGCAAATCTCGGCAGACGGCCGCTCCGATCCGCCCGCCATGGATCATCTGGACGCGTTGGAGGCCCAGAGCATCTATATTTTCCGCGAGGCCTTCGCGCGGCTCAAGAAGCTGGCGCTGCTGTGGTCCCTCGGCAAGGACTCCAATGTAATGATCTGGCTGGCACGCAAGGCCTTTTTCGGCCGCGTGCCGTTCCCGGCAATGCATGTCGATACCGGAAAGAAATTTCCCGAGATGTACGCGTTTCGCGATCGCTACGGCGCGGAGTGGGATCTCGACCTGAAGATCGAGCCCTGCCCGCCGCTTCAGACCATTGATCCGACCCTGCCGCCGGCCGCGCGATCGGCAGCGCGCAAGACCGAGGGGTTGAAGCTGGCGCTGGCCAAGTATGGCTTCGACGGATTGATCGCCGGCATTCGCCGCGACGAAGAAGCCACCCGCGCCAAGGAACGGGTGTTCTCGCCGCGTGGTACCGAAGGCGGATGGGACGTGCGCGATCAGCCGCCGGAATTCTGGGACCAGTTCAACGCCTCGCCGCCGCCGGGCGCGCATCTGCGCATTCACCCGATCCTGCATTGGACCGAGGCCGACATCTGGGCCTATACCAAGCGCGAGAGGATTCCGATTATCCCGCTCTATCTCGCCAGGGACGGCAAGCGCTACCGCTCGCTGGGCGATGCGGACATCACCAATCCAGTGGCGTCCACCGCGGCCAGTATCGACGAAATCCTGATCGAACTCGACGGCACCAAGGTGCCGGAGCGTTCCGGGCGCGCGCTCGACCATGAGACCGAAGACGCCTTCGAGCGGCTGCGCGTCGCCGGCTACCTCTGACGGACAGCGAGTCGAGAGTTTCGATGAACATCACCGTTCCCACCGCGACATCGGCCATGCCGAACGGCACCACGCGACCGCTGGTTCGCATCGTCATCGTCGGCCATGTCGACCACGGCAAGTCCACGCTGGTCGGACGCCTTCTGCACGAGACCGGCAGCCTGCCCGAGGGCAAGCTCGAAATGCTCAAGGCCGTCAGCGCACGACGCGGCATGCCGTTCGAATGGTCGTTCCTTCTGGATGCGCTGCAGACGGAGCGCGACCAGGGCATCACCATCGACACCACGCAGATCAGCTTCCGCACCAGGTCCCGCGACGTAGTGCTGATCGACGCGCCCGGGCACGCCGAATTCCTGCGCAACATGATCACCGGCGCCTCGCAGGCGGACGGTGCGGTGCTGATCATCGACGCGCTGGAAGGCGTGCGCGACCAGACCAGGCGCCACGGCTATCTGCTGCATTTGCTTGGCGTCAAACAGGTCGCCATTGTCGTCAACAAAATGGACCGGGTGGATTTCAGCGCGGCACGATTCCGGGAGATCAGCGACGAGATTTCCGCGCATCTGATCGGCCTCGGCGTGACGCCCCGGGCGGTGATTCCGATTTCAGCACGCGACGGCGACGGCGTTGCCGAGCGCACGGCGAACATCCAATGGTATGACGGGCCCACCGTGGTCGAGGCGCTCGATGCGCTGGAGCCGGCGCGGCCGCTGCAGCAGCTCGCGCTGCGGCTGCCGGTGCAGGCTATCTACAAGTTCGACGACCGCCGCATCGTTGCCGGGCGCATCGAATCCGGCAGCCTGGCCGCCGGAGACGAGATCGTCATCATGCCGGCGGGCAAGATCGCACGGATCCGCACCATCGAAGGTTGGCCGCTGACCCCGCTCACGGAACGGCAAGCCGCCGGGCGGTCGGTCGGCATCACGCTCGATCGCGAGCTGTTCATCGAACGCGGCGACGTGATCGCCCATGTCGGGTCCAGCCCGCGCGATACGAGCCGGATTCACGCCCGGATCTTCTGGCTGCACGACAAGCCGCTGGTGACCGGCGCCTCGATTCTGGTTCGGCTCGGCACCCGCGAAACCCGCGCCACCGTCGTCGCCATCGAGAAAGCGGTCGATCCCGGCGAACTGGAGAGCGTCGAGGCCACCTCGATCGCGCGCAACCATGTCGGCGAGATCGATATCTCGCTGGCCCAGCCGCTGGCGGCCGATAGCTGCACCGACAACCCGCGCACCGGCCGGCTTGTGATCGAGATCCAGGGCCGCATTGCCGGCGGTGGACTGGTGCTGTCGGTCGACGCCGGACAGCGCGCCGTTCCGATCGACATCGTGCCGGTGGAATCCGCGCTGCGGCCGGACGAGCGCTCGGCACGCTATCGTCACAACGGCGCGGTGATCTGGCTGACGGGCCTGCCGGGATCCGGAAAATCGACTTTGGCACTGGCGCTGGAACGCCGGCTGTTCGGCCGTGGCGGTTCACCGGTGTTGCTCGACGGCGACACCTTGCGCGCCGGCCTCAACAGCGACCTCGGCTTCTCCGCCACCGATCGGACCGAGAACATCCGCCGGCTGGCCGAAGTCGCTACCCATCTGGCACGCAACGGCCATATTGCGATCGTCGCCGCGGTGTCGCCCTCACGGCAGGATCGCGCCGCGGCGCGCCGCATCGCCGGCACCACGTTCCGCGAGATCTATGTGGCCACGCCGGCGGAAACTTGCGAGCAACGCGATCCCAAGGGCCACTACGCCAAGGCCCGCGCCGGGGCGCTGCACGCCTTCACCGGGATCGGCAACGACTACCAGCCGCCCACCGAGAGCGAGTTGGTGATCGATACGTCGAGCCGCTCGGTCCCCGACGCGACCGACCAGATCGAGCGGATGCTGGCAGCAACCGGCATCCTGTTCGACGAAATCGTCGATCTGGCTGCCAATATCTGAACGTCCGGGCGGCCATTGTTTGCACAATCCGGGCCGCCAAGGGCCTTCTCAGGGCCCCGGCTTTGGCGCTAAAAGACGCTCGGAACGCCGCCCTCGCGGCGCTCTTCGTTCTTGTCCCCAACGCGGCGCTTCACCCTGCTTCGCAGAAGAGTTTACCATGACCCGCATCGATGCCCACGGACTGAAGATCGCTCCCGTCCTGTTCGATTTCATCGCCAAGGAAGCCACCCCCGGCACGGGGATTGCTCCCGACGCCTTCTGGGCCGGGCTTGCCGCCATCATCCGCGATCTCGCCCCGAGGAACCGCGAGTTGCTCGCGGTGCGAGATTCGCTGCAGGCGAAAATCGACGGCTGGCATCGAGCCAACAAGGGCAAGCCGCTGGAGATCGGCGCCTACACGGCTTTTCTGAAGGAGATCGGCTATCTCTTGCCGGAGCCGCCGACCCGGAAGGTCGAGACATCGGATGTCGACGAGGAGATCGGCAAGATCTGCGGCCCGCAGCTCGTCGTTCCCCTGACCAATGCGCGCTATGCGCTGAACGCGGCGAATGCACGCTGGGGAAGTCTTTACGACGCCCTCTATGGCACCGACGCGATTCCGCACGAGCCGGGCGAGAGCGGCAAGGGCTACAACAAGGCGCGCGGCGACAAGGTGATCGCCAAGGCCAAGGCGTTGCTTGACGCGGCGGTGCCGCTCGCGACCGGCAGCCACACCGATGTCACCTCGTACAGCGTAATATCGGGCCAGCTCGCCGCCAAGCTGAAGAGCGGCAACGCCACCGCGCTGAAATCGGATGCGCAGTTCGCGGGCTTCCAGGGCGAGGCCGCCGCGCCGACCGCGATCCTTCTGGTCAACAACGGCATGCATATCGAACTGAGGATCGACCGCGACCACCTGATCGGCAAGGACGATCCGGCCGGCGTCGCCGACATCGTGCTGGAATCGGCGGTCTCGACCATCCTGGACATGGAAGACAGCGTCGCGGCGGTCGATGCCGAGGACAAGGTACTGATCTATCGCAATACGCTGGGCCTGATGAACGGCACCTTGTCCGCCGACTTCGAGAAGGGCGGCAGGACCATGACCCGCGCGCTCAATCCCGATCGGATCTACACGACGCCCGACGGCAAGCAGCTCAAGCTGCATGGCCGCAGCCTGCTCCTGATGCGCAATGTCGGTCATCACATGTTCACCGACGCTGTACTCGACAGCACCGGCGCCGAAATTCCGGAAGGCATTCTTGACGCCGCCATCAGCGGCCTGCTCGCGATCCATGATCTCAGGGGCGATTCCAAGACCCGCAACAGCCGCACCGGCTCGGTCTACATCGTCAAGCCGAAGATGCACGGCCCCGACGAGGTCCAATTGACCTGCGAGCTGTTCGGCCGGGTCGAAGCGCTGCTGTCACTGCCTGAAAACACCATGAAAGTCGGGATCATGGACGAGGAGCGCCGCACCACGGTTAACCTCAAGGCCTGCATTCAGAATGCCTCCAGGCGTATCTGCTTCATCAATACCGGCTTCCTCGATCGCACCGGCGACGAAATCCACACTTCGATGGAAGCCGGCCCGATGATCCGCAAGAACGACATGAAGGCGCAGCCCTGGATCAAGGCCTACGAAGACTGGAACGTCGATATCGGCCTGATCGACGGCCTGCCCGGCCATGCCCAGATCGGCAAGGGCATGTGGGCCGCACCCGACAAGATGGCCGACATGCTGGCGCAAAAGATCGGGCATCCTCAGGCGGGCGCCACCACCGCCTGGGTACCGTCGCCGACCGCAGCGACCCTGCACGCGCTGCATTATCATCAGGTCAACGTGCTGGCGCGCCAGCAGGAACTGGCCAAGGGCGGCCCGCGCGCCAAGCTGTCGGACATCCTCACCATTCCGGTGTCGCAATCGAACTGGGCGCCCGACGACGTCAAGCAGGAGATCGACAATAATTGCCAGGGCATCCTCGGCTACGTGGTGCGCTGGATCGATCAGGGGGTCGGCTGCTCCAAGGTCCCCGACATCCACGACGTCGGCCTCATGGAAGACCGCGCCACGCTGCGGATCTCGAGCCAGCATCTGGCGAACTGGCTTCACCAGGGTGTCATCACGAAAGACCAGGTGATGGAGGCGCTGCGCCGCATGGCGGCGGTGGTGGACCGCCAGAACGAGGGCGATCCCTTGTACCGGCCGATGGCGCCCGGCTTCGACGGCGTCGCTTTCAAGGCCGCCTGCGATCTGATCTTCAAGGGCCGCGAGCAGCCGAACGGCTACACCGAATTCATCCTGACGGCACGGCGCCGGGAAGCCAAAGCGGCGGTCTGAACGGTGCCGCGACGCGCGGCGACGAAGGCTTGCTTGGACGTCGCCGCGCCTAAAGGTATCTGAGCAGCGAGATCACGCCGAGGATGATGACGACCACCCGCGCGATCTGCTTGGCGCGGCCGTCGAGCGGGAGCAGGTTGATCAGATAGAGAATGAGAATAACGACCAGAAATGTAACCAGCGCACTGATCAGCATACGATGTCCCCCCGCACCAGCGTCAGAAAACGACAATAACGGTGGTTTAACGCCTGAGGGGGCACCGGGTTCCAGCAACGGAACCAAAGGCAGGCCCTCAAGTTTCGACGTAAAAACAGGTAGTTCTGCCGGTTTTGGCGGGCATTGCGGCAGTAGCGCTGACTATGTGTTTACCATTTTGGCCCAGACTACGAATCTGGGGGTCAGGAGTTCGAAATCTCTCGGGCGCGCCATTTATCAAGGACTTAGCGAACTTTTGTGCGCGAGTTACGATAACGTTACGCTAAGCGTTACGGTAAGGTAGCCCGGCCGCTTCGGCAGTTGCGTCAAGGGGCGACGGCGATAATCAAAACGCTCTCGGCTCCCTTCCGAACGGCACTCAGATTTCCGCTCGTTCAGTTCGCTGCCGTCATTGTCTTGATCCTGATGCTGCAGCCCGCAGACGGCAACTCAGTTTTGGGCGAGGTTTTTAGCGGACTCGACGCCCTCGTAGGCGATACAATTAGAATTACCGCGACGGCAATCACCGTGAAGTCGTTTACGAAGTCATGGCTGACCTTCGCGTTCATGATCGCGCACGTCTACTTGGCCTGCTGGTTGATCCTTTCACTCTGCACGGTGGCGATCCGCTGGCTCGTTGATGTCGCTGGCCGGTATAAGTTCCTGTGGTTGAGGAAAGCGATTGCCAGACAGCGCGGCATCTCGGCCTATCGCGCTTGGCTGCCATTGGAGAGGATCAGGCCAGAGGCCTGTGCATTGCATGACGGGCGCGTCGTCCGGCTGAGTGACGTTCTTCGCGGCGAATAGTCCGAAGAGGAACATTGTCCGCGTTAGTGCATCCCACGCCCTGAATTTGATTTCTCTCATTGTAATTTTTGCTCTCGCGTTGAGCTGCGTTGCGATCATCAAGGTAACGCTGGCAATGGAGCCATATGGCCCTTTCCGCTCCTCCTTGTCGCCATAACGAGCGGTTTTCCAGTAGAACCACTGGTCGCCGTGGCCTTCTACCGTGAAATCAGACAGCGCATAAGTTTTGCGGGTATTAGCGAGCATCGTTACCTCCTAACTTGCTCGCCTCGAACTACGATGGGTGCCACACGAAGACCGAGCTTGTAAGAATGCTTGTTGTTTTCTGATGAAGTTGCCCATTCTAAGTTTGCCAGGCGGTTGTCGGTCTTTATTCCGTTTTTGTAATTTACCTGCGGTTTGTTTTCAGGGTTTTCGATAAACCCACTTGCGACAAGACGATGTACAGTTTTCGCTCTGCATTTTCTGAACACAATATCAAGACGCGCCGCAGCGCGCTTGACGTCGGATCTGAAACAGATTCTCGCTTTGTGCGATCCGCAATAACTCAGATCGTGGCATAACTTGGCGGCCTGGTCTTCAATCGCAAGTTTTTCGTTCAAGCGATCGAAGGTGAATACTCGGGCGTGACAGAGAAATTTGCTCGCATTAATTGCGATCCACGGCACAAGGACGTCATTATTGCTGAATGGGCTCTGTGAGCGAACGTCTATTTGGTGCCTGGGCTATGGGCTATGCCGGTAAAACAGCATTGTTCAACAAGCTATGCGGGACGGGAGGAGATAGTGAACGATTGGCGATGCAACGTGGTCAACGTGGCCGCATCGGCGCGCGCATTGTCGTAGCTCCTGGCCAACGACAGAATGCCGAGGCAGGTGCGAAAGCCTTGCTCGAGGTGCGACCGGGCTTCGATGGCGACCTGGAAGAACGCCGCGGTCAATGGAGCGATCTTGTCGCCGATCAGTCCTTCGGGCGTCCACTTGCCGTAGCGGCGGTGGGCGCTGGCCATATGATCGGCAATCGTGGTGTGGCCGTGCCAGTTGGCCGATATGGTCGGCAACGGCAAGGAGGCGGTCGCCGCGGTAGGGCACACATTCTACGATCTCGTCCTGATGGACATGCACATGCCGGAAATGGACGGCGTTTCGGCGACGCGGACCATCCGTGGGCTTACGGACCGGAGCGGCGGGACCGGAGCGCTTGGTGCCAATCATCGCATGACCGGCGATGCCCTGGTCCACCAGCGCGAAACTGTCTCGCCACCGGCATGAACGACTATCTGTCGAAGCCGTTCAAAGCCGCAGACTTCTATGCGGTGATTGATCGATGCGACGTGGAAAGAGAGCCCGCTCACAGTCCGGGCGCGACGGCGACACATGATCCTTCCGCCGAAGGGCCCGTAGAAATACCGGGTCGCACGGACTCTTAACCAAACTCACCGAACATCGTTCAACTGACGGGCACAGCTTCGGTCAGCTTCTTTGCTTCGATCGAATGGCCAGTCGAACCACGATTGATCATTCTACCGTCCGATGACGACATTTCGTCTGACAGAGGAATCGATGACAGGATCGCGCATGTTCGAACTTCGATCAATTTCCGCCCGCCTAATCCTCGCGATATCGCTGCTCATCGCGCTTACCTGCGGGTTACTCGGAACCTTTTCGGTCATCCAGCAGGGGTTGCTAACAAGGCTCGCGCTCGACCAGCAACTCAAGCTGCAATATGACAGCGTCGTCGCCGCGCTCGACTATGAAGGGCGTGCTGCGCTCGCCGTCAGTACAGTCGTGGCCTCGCTGCCGCCGGTCGTCGACGCTGTCGAGAAAGCTGACCGCGACGCGCTGGTGGCGTTGCTCGGTGGCGCTCAGGCGGCGTTGAAGGCGCAAGGCATTCCGCGCATGATGGTCGCCCTGCCGCCGGCGACTGTCTTGCTGCGGGTCCAGGATCCCAAAGCCTTTGGCGACGATGCGTCGGCCCGCCGCACGAGCATCGTGGAGGCGAACAAGACCGGCAATACGATCGCCGGCGTCGAGATGGGCCCCGAGGCCCTCGCCATCTACGGCATGACCCCGATCCTGCGCGACGGCAAGAGTCTCGCTGCCGTCGATATCGGCATCAACTTCGGCAAGAAATTCGTGGACCGAGTCAAGCAGCGCTTTGGCGTCGATCTCGCCGTGTATAATTTCAACGGCAAGGACTTCACCAAGCTCGCCTCGACCTTCGGGGACAGCGTGGTCGCCACCCAGGCGGAGATGAAAATCGTCCTCGACGGCACGGCACTGCGCCGCGACGCCGTGCTCGACGGACATTCTGCCGCGCTCTATCTCGGGCAAATCAAGAACTATGCCGGCCAGCCTGTGGCGGTGATCGAGGTAATCAAGGACACCACCGAATATGAAGCCGCCGCAGCCGGCGCCCAGCGCGTTCTCATCTTCGGTATCGCTACCATTCTCGCCGTTGCCGTCATGCTGTCGCTGCTGCTCGGACGCAGCGTGTCGCGCCCGTTGATTGCGATCACCGCTGCGATGCAGCGGCTTTCGAGCGGCGACCGCGACGTGGCAATTCCCGGGAGCGAGCGGCGCGACGAACTCGGGACCATGGCGAAAGCCGTGCGCGTATTCAAGGAAAATGCGATCGAAAAGTTTCGACTCGAAAACGCGCAGATAGAGAGTAGGGCCGCATCGACGATCCGGCAGGAGGAGATCGATCAGCTGATCGGCTTCTTCGGTCGCAGCATGAGCGGGTCGTTCAAATCGCTGTCTGTAGCCTCGGCCGATATGTCCCGAACGTCGAGTACACTCGAAAACGTGGCGCAGACTACCGGGAAACAGGCCGTGTTGGTGCTGGACGAGGTCGGAAATACCTCGCTCAACATCCAGACCGTGGCCGCCGCGTCGCAGCAGCTTTCGGCATCGATTTCGGAAATCGGCCGCCAGGCCAGCGAATCCGCGCGCGGTTCGACGCAGGCGATGCAGCAGGCGGAGGCCGTGGTGGCCAGGGTCGACGAATTGCGCGAGGCGGCCGGCGAGATCGGCAACGTCGTCAAGCTGATCAACAGCATCGCCGGTCAGACCAATCTGCTGGCGCTCAATGCCACCATCGAGGCGGCGCGCGCCGGCGAGGCTGGTCGCGGCTTCGCCGTGGTGGCCGGCGAGGTCAAGGCGCTCGCGGAGCAGACCGCCAAGGCGACCAGTCAAATCGCCCAGCAGGTTGCCTCAATCCAGTCCGCGAGCAGCGGCACCGCAGATGCGATCCAGGAAATTTCTGGCACCATCCGCGACCTTAACCAGACCTCGGTAGCCATCGCAAGCGCCGTGGAACAGCAGGGCGCCGCGACCCAGGAGATCGCGCGCAGCATCGAGTCGGTGACGGTCAACGCCGCCAGCATGACCCGCAGCATGCAGCAGGTGCAGGGAGCTGTCGAGGCGACCAGCGGCAGCGCCGCCGAGGTTAAACGAACCACCGAGGCGCTGTCGGCCGATACCGGCATCCTGAGCACCGAGGTGCAGGATTTCCTGGCTGCGCTCAGCGAACTCGGTCACAGTCAGCAGCTGCGCGCCCTCGAAGTTAGTCTGTCGGCTTCCGTGGCCGCGGGCGGGCAATGCGCCAATGGCCGTGTGCTGAAGGTGTCGCCGGGCATGGTGTTGTTTGACGGAGCGTTGCAGGTGACTGCGGGAACCTTGCTCGAAGTGCACATCGACCAACTAAACCGTCCGTTGCATGGCCGTTTCGTCGAGCGGACCGCGGCCGGCTGCCAGATCCAGCTTCTGCTCAATCACGACCAGCTAAACTACATGGAAAGCGCCATGGCCCGCCTCGCGGCCGCGGCATGATCGGCCCGACCGCGGCGCAGACCACGGGCAGCCAGGCGACTCAGGTGCTGAGTGAGGTCGAGCAGACCTCGCTGGCGATCCAGACGGTAGCCGCGGCGTGGCAGCAGCTCTCGGCCTCGATCGGCGAGATCGGCCGTCAGGCCAGCGAATTGCCCGCGGTTCGGCGGTGGCGATGCAGCAGGCCGAAGACGTCGTCGGCAGGGTCGATGATTTGCGAGTGGCGGCGGAACAGATCGGCAATTTGGCGAAGCTGATCAACAGCATCGCCGGCCAGACCAACCTTTTGGCCCTCAACGCCACGATCGAGGCCGCGCGGGCAGGCGAGGCCGGCCGTGGCTTTGCCGTTGTCGCCGGCGAGGTCAAGGCGCTAGCGGAACAGACCGCCAGGGCTACCAGCGACATTGCAAGCCAGGTCACCTCTATCCAGGCCGCGACCAACGGAGCTGCCGACGCGATCCAGGCCCATCTCCGGCAACGTCCGCGGCGTCAATGAAACCTCGGTAGCGATCGCCACCGCGCTCGAGCAGCAAAGTGCCGCAACCCAGGAGATCGGGCGCAGCATCGAATATGTAACGGCCAACGCCGCCAGCGTGACCCGCAGCATGGGACAGGTGCGCAGCGCGGTCGACGATACCAGCGACAATGCCGCCGAGGTGAAGCGAACGTCGTCGGTGTTGTCGGCGGATACCGCGACGCTGAGTGCTGAGGTAATGGACTTCGTGGAATTGCTTCGCGATCTCGGCGGCGACCTGCAACTGAGTGTGATCGATGTCGATCTTCCGGCTACGGCCGTGGCAAATGGACAAAGCTACGCAGGCCGGGTCCTGAGGGTTTCGCCGGGCATGGCGCTGTTCGACGGAGCGTTGCAGGTAGCGGCGGGAACGCTGCTGGAACTGCGCATCGACTCCCTGGACCGTCCGCTGCAAGGCCGCTTTATCGATCGCGTCGCCGCCGGCTGCCAGATCCAGCTGCTGCTCAATCGCGAGCATCTGAGCTTCATGGAGACCGCAATGACCCGCCTCGCGGCGGCGGCATAACCGCCCGGACCGCGGCAACGACGCCAACGCGGCGGGGCGGCGGACGCCGTATTCATACGGTGTTCCACGTCAACACGTTCGCAATATTGCGAACCTAAATTCGCGAACTACCGATGGCGAGGATGCTTCGTGAAGCACCAATCCGGATAAAAAAACAGCTGATCGTTGCTGCGTGCCAACTTGCGAATTGGAACATACCATGAATTTCCGCCTGCGCCTCAGCCACAGGATATACTCGATCGCCGCTCTGGGCATGGGCGGTCTTTTCGTTCTCGGCGGGCTGTACCTGATGGGAAATGCTTCGCAGAAGCTCGCTCGCGACGAGAATGAAAGCGCGCGATCTTTAGGCGACATGCAGAACAAGATCTTCGTTGGATTCCTGGAATTGCGCCGGGCAGAAAAGGATTTCCTGCTGCGCAAGGACGAAAAATACATTCAGCTCCATGAACAGGCCAGCAAGCAAGTGGCCAGCGATCTCGGCGAGATGCGGCGTCGAACGGCTACCTCGGGACGGAACGATTTGAATCAGAAGCTGGATTCGATCCAGGCCGGTTACGAAGGCTATCAGCAGCACTTCGCGGGCTTGTCAGGCGCGCGGATCAAGCTCGGACTCAAAGAAGATCTCGGACTGGAAGGAAGCCTGCGCACGTCCGTGCATGAGATCGAAACGGCGTTGAAGGCGTTCGACGCGCCGGCGCTGATGGTGACGATGTTGATGATGCGGCGGCACGAAAAAGACTTCATGTTGCGCGGCGAGGCCAAGTCCGGCGACGACATGAAGAAACGTGCCACGGAATTTTCGTCCCAAGTGGCTGAAGCAAACATGCCTGCAACGGCCAAGGCCGACCTCATGCAAAAGCTGGCCAATTATCAGCGCGATTTCTTCGCCTGGATGGCAACTGCGCAACTCGTTGCAACCGAGCAAATGGCCGTATCCCAGAGTTTCGCAGCGATGGAGCCTGTTATCGATTCCGTCGCGCAGGCAATCAGGCAATTGGCCGAGGATGCTGGAACGGCGGAGATCAGCTCCCGCGAATCGACGGCGCTAAGAATGGAAATCGCCATTGCCGCCATCGTCTGCTGCGTGGGCTTGCTTGCGCTTTTGATCGCGCGCGGCGTCGTTGGTCCGCTCTCCCGCCTCACGTCCGGAATGAATGAACTGGCCGATGGCAATTTCGATGTGGTGCTGCCGGGGCTGGATCGTAAGGACGAAGTCGGCGAAATGGCGCAGGCCGTCGAGACCTTCAAGGTCAACGCCGAGCGGAAGGCCCGGGACGAGGCCGAAGAACAAGCCGCCAATCGCGACCTGCTGACGCGGCGCCAGGAGGAAATCGACCAGTTGATCGGCTTCTTCGGCCGCAGCATGAGCGGTTCGTTCAAGTCGCTGTCGGTCACCTCGGCCGACATGTCGCAGACCTCGGCATCGCTGGAGAGCGCGGCGCAGACCACGGGCAGCCAGGCGGTCCAGGTGCTGGGCGAGGTCCGACAGACCTCCCTCAACATTCAGGCCGTGGCCGCCGCGTCGCAGCAGCTCTCGGCCTCGATTTCGGAAATCGGCCGTCAGGCCAGCGAGTCCGCGCGCGGTTCGACGCAGGCGATGCAGCAGGCCGAGGCCGTGGTGGCCAAGGTCGACGAATTGCGCAAGGCGGCCGGGGAGATCGGCAACGTCGTCAAGCTGATCAACAGCATCGCCGGTCAGACCAATCTCTTGGCGCTCAATGCCACCATCGAGGCGGCGCGCGCTGGCGAGGCCGGTCGCGGCTTCGCCGTCGTGGCGGGCGAGGTCAAGGCCCTGGCCGAGCAGACCGCCAGGGCCACCAGCGACATCGCCCAGCAGGTCGCCTCGATCCAGTCCGCGAGCGGCGGCACCGCCGACGCGATCCAGGAAATTTCCAGCACCATCCGCGGCGTCAACGGGACCGCGGTGGCGATCGCCACCGCCGTGGAGCAGCAGGGCGCCGCCACCCAGGAAATCGCGCGCAGCATCGAGTCGGTGACGGTCAACGCCGCCAGCATGACCCGCAGCATGCAGCAGGTGCAGGGCGCTGTCGATGCGACCAGCGGCAGCGCCGCCGAGGTCAAGCGAACCACCGAGGCGCTGTCGGTCGATACCGGCATCCTGAGCACGGAGGTGCATGACTTCCTGGCTTCGCTGCGGGACCTCGGCGAGAGCCGGCAGTTGCGAGCGCTCGACGTCATTCTTTCGGCTTCCGTGGCCATGGGCGGGCAAAGCGTCGCCGGCCGGGTGCTGAAGGTTTCGCCGGGCATGGTGTTGTTCGACGGAGCGTTGCAGGTGACGGCGGGAACACTGCTCGACCTGCGCATCGATCTGTTGGACCGGCCGTTGCGCGGCCGCTTCGTCGAGCGGATCGCCGAGGGTTGCCAGATCCAGCTGCTGCTCAACCACGACCACCTGAGCTACATGGAAACCGCGATGGCCCGCCTCGCGGCGGCGGCGTGATCGGCTCAACGGCGGCACCGGCCGCCGGGGGCTGCGGAGCCCGTATTCTTACGGTGCCCCAAGTCAACACGTTCGCAATATCGCGACCGTAGAGTGCGCGCAACTCCGATAGCGAGGATCATTCGTGGACTCCATTCAGGATTTGAAGATGAAGGGCAGACCCTCCATTTACGCCCCGAAGGTTTCGGCCAGACCCCGTCGACAGCTTGCTCGGTGTCGCGGCGCGACCGATGAACGATCATGACATTCCAGTTACGCAATATTCGCATCGGCATCCGCATACAGCTCATTACCGTCGCCGCTGTCATCGGCATGGTTGCGATCATGGCCATTTCGCTAACCGGTGCGAGTCGACAGATGCGGCAGGATCGCGCCGTCAAGACCCAGCACGTTCTTGAAACCGCATTCGGCACGCTCTCCTATTTCGCGGCCGAGGAGAAAGCCGGCCGGCTTACGCGGGAATCGGCCCAGCTGGCGGCGAAAGAAGCGATAAAATCGATGCGATACGGCGGTTCGGAGTATTTCTGGATCAACGATCTCGACGCGCGGATCATCATGCATCCGATCAAGCCTGAGCTCGACAGCACCGATGGCGCCAGCGTCCTCTCCAACGGCTTTTCGCCTTTTGCCGCGGCGGCCGACGTCGCCCGCAAGAGCGGCAGCGGTTCGTTCGGATACCTTTGGCCCAAGCCGGGTGAGGCCCAGCCGGTCGAGAAGCTTTCCTACGCGAAGGCGTTCCTCCCCTGGGGATGGGTCATCTGCACCGGCATCTACCTCGACGACGTGCGGGCGGAGCTATGGAGCAACGCTCTGTGGCTGGCGGCGCAGATTTTCCTGATAGCGGCCCTGGTCGTCGGTGCGGCGATTTGGGTCGCTCGCGGCGTTACCCGGCCAATTGGCGCGATGACTTCGGCCATGACCGCGCTGGCGCGAGGCAATAATGGGATCGACGTTCCCGCGCTCGATCGCCGGGACGAACTCGGCACGATGGCGCAGGCGGTCCAGGTGTTCAAGGATAACGCGATCGAGAAGCATCGACTGGAGGATAGCCAGATCGCCGATCGGGCCGCGTTGAAGATTTGCCAGGAGGAGGTCAACCAGCTGATCGGATTCTTCGGGCGCAGCATGAGCGGTTCGTTCGCATCCCTTTCTGGCGCGTCCGCCGACATGTCGCGGACATCGACATCGCTGGAAGGGGGAGCTCAGACGACAGGCAGCCAAGCAACCCAGGTTCTGACCGAAGTCGAGCAAACGACGCTGGCGATCCAGACGGTGGCCGCAGCATCGCAGCAACTCTCGGCGTCGATCGCCGAAATTGGCCGCCAGGCCGGTGAATCCGCGCTGGGCTCGGGCGTCGCGATGCAGCAGGCCGAGGATATCGTCGGCAAGGTGATCGATTTGCGAGAAGCTGCGCAACAGATCGGCAATGTGGTGAACCTGATCAACAGCATCGCCGGCCAGACCAACCTGCTGGCGCTCAACGCCACGATAGAGGCCGCGCGCGCGGGCGAAGCCGGCCGTGGCTTTGCCGTCGTCGCCGGTGAGGTCAAGGCGCTGGCGGAACAGACCGCCAAGGCTACCAGCGACATCGCAAGCCAGGTGGCCTCGATCCAGGCCGCGACCAGCGGAGCCGCCGAAGCGATCCAGGGCATCTCCGTCACGGTCCGTGGCGTCAACGACACTTCCGTGGCTATCGCCACCTCGGTCGAACAGCAAAGTGCCGCCACCCAGGAGATCGCGCGCAGCATCGAATATGTCACGGCCAACGCCGCCAGCGTGACCCGCAGCATGGGGCAGGTACGCAACGCGGTCGAAGATAGTAGGGGCCATGCCGCCGCGGTGAAGCGAACTTCATCGGCGCTGTCGGCGGATACCGCGGCGCTGAGCGCGGAGGTGATGGATTTCCTGGAATCGCTTCGCGATCTCGGGGAGGAACGACAGTTGACTGCGATCGATGTCGACCTTCCGGCTACGGCGGTGGCAGGCGGGAAAAGCTTCGCAGGCCGGGTCCTGAAGGTTTCGCCGGGCATGGCGCTGTTCGACGGAGCGTTGCGGGTAGCGGCGGGAACGCTGCTGGAACTGCGCATCGACTCCCTGGACCGCCCGTTGCAAGGCCGCTTCGTCCAGCGGATCGCCGAGGGTTGCCAGATCCAGTTGCTGCTCAATCACGACCACCTGAGCTACATGGAAAACGTGATGACGCGCCTCGCGGCGGCGGCATGATCGGCCCGACGGCGGCATCGGACCCCCGAGGGGGCGGAGCCCGTATTCTTACGGCGCCTCAAATCAACGCGTTCGCAATATCGCGACAGTAAAGCTCGCGAGTTACCGGTGGCAATGATCCTTCGTGAAGCAGACCTGGATTTAAGTGATGAACTCCCGGCTCTCCATATCCGCTGCGATCGTCGTGTTTGGAATCGTCACTGCCCTCGGCCTCGCCGCGGTCGTGGCGACCAGCGGATACACGTCGCAGCAATTGCGCGTCGGCGGTCCGCTTTACACGACCATCAAGCTCGGCAAACGATCTGATCGGCGACATCCTGTCGCCGCCGGCATATGTCATCGAATCCTATTTCGAAGCAACGCTTGCGCTGCGCGATCCGTCGACGGTAGCCGCCCGGCGTGAGCGTTTGCTGCCAGCGCTCGAAAAAAAGGATGTCGTCACGGCCGAAGCGGCGTACGCCAAGCTCGCCGCGCCCTGCGCGGCGCATCGTGCCGTCATCGACGAAAGCAGGCCACCGACGAGAACACCGCCCTGGAAGCCAAGGCTGCCGAGAAGGTAACCCAGCTGTCGCACCTGGTGTGGGCCGTGTCGGCGGTCGTCATCATCATCATAGCATTGGGCATTTTCGGCATCGCTTTCGGGGTCATCCGCCCCGTCGGGAGAATGACGGCCGTGATGGGAAGACTATCGGTAGGCGAACTAGACGTCGAGATCCCCCTCCGCAAACCGGCGGGACGAAATCGGCCGAATGGCAAAGACCGTTCAGATTTTCAAGAACAATGCCATCGAGAAAGCCAACCTCGAACGGGAACAGGGAGATGGCGCGATCTCATGGCTCGACGGCAGGCAGAGACGGACCAGCTAATCGGATTCTTCGGTCGCAGCATGAGCGGCTTGTTCAAATCGCTTTCCGCCGCATCCTCGAACATGGTCCGCACCTTGACCTCACTCGAAGCCTCGGCGCGGACGACCGGAAGCCAGGCCTCGCAGGTAATGAACGCGGTCGGCCAGACATCGATGAACATCCAGACCGTGGCGGCGGCGTCGCAGCAACTCTCGGCCTCGATCGGCGAAATCGGCCGCCAGGCCGGCGAATGCGCGAGGGACTCGACCGTCGCAATGCAGCAGACGGGCGAGTGGTGACCAAGGTCGATGAATTGCGTCATGCAGCGGACCAGATCGGGAGCGTCGTGAAGCTGATCAACAGCATCGCCGGACAGACCAATCTTCTGGCGCTGAACGCCACCATCGAAGCGGCGCGCGCTGGCGAGGCTGGACGCGGTTTCGCCGCGGTGCCGGCGAGGTCAAGGCGCTGGCCAAACAGACCGCCAAGGCGACCAGCGACATTGCAAGCCAGGTGGCTTCGATCCGGGCTGCGACCAGTGGCGCGGCCGAAGCGATCCAGGGGATCACCGCGACGTCCGCGGCGTCAACGAAACCGCCGTCGCCATCGCAACCGCGGTGCAACAGCAGGACGCCGCCACCCAGGAGATCGCGCGAAGTATCGAATCCGTGACCGTCAACGCCGCAAACATGGCGCAAAGCATGGAACAGGTGCGAGGCGCGGTCGATCAAACCGGCGGCAATGCCGCCGAGGTCAAGCAAACGTCCTCGGCGCTGGCCGCGGAAACGGCGACGCCCGGCGCCGAGGTCGCCGATTTTCTGGAATCGTTGCGCGAACTCGGCGAACGCCGGCAGTTGCGTGTGCTGGACGTCAATCTTTCCGCTTCCGCTGCCGCGAACGGCCATGTCTTCGAGGGACGGGTCGTCAAGGTATCGCCGGGCATGGCCCTGTTCGACGGACCGTTGCAGGCAAGCCCGGGCGGCCTGGTGAAATTGCGCGTCGACCAACTGAACCGACCGCTGCGCGGCCGCTTTATCGAACGCATCGCCGGTGGCTGCCAGATTCAGCTGCTGCTCAACCACCAACATCTCTCCTACATGGAAAGCGCGATGGCCCGCCTCGCGGCGGCGGCATGATCGGCTCGACGGCGGCACCGACGTCATCCCCGGGGCGGACACCGTATTCGTACGGTGCTCCAAGTCAACATTTTCACAATATCGCGACCCTAGAGTTCGGGAACTAGCGATGACCCGCAACGGCAGCACGAGTATCACGATGCGCGATCCGAACCGGCACTTGATGGATGAGCGGACCATATCGGACGAAACCGACCGGCTTGCTGCGCTGCAGCGCTATAAGATCCTCGATACGCCGCCGGAGCCCGCCTTCGACCGCATCGTGCGCCTTGCCGCACTGCTGCTCGACGTTCCGATCGCGCTGATCTCGCTGATCGACGCCGACCGGCAATGGTGCAAGGCCCGCTACGGCCTCGATGCGCCGGAAACCCCGCGCGCTATCGCGTTTTGCGATCATGCCATCCGCGGCAGCAGCGTACTGGTGGTGCCCGACGCCAAGTTGGATCCGCGGTTTTGCCAAAATCCGGTGGTGACCGGCGAACCGCATGTTCGCTTCTACGCCGGAGCGCCGCTGGTGACACCCGACGGCTTTGCGATCGGGACGATTTGCGCCATCGACCGGGCACCACGGGATTTGAATGCACGCGACGCCACGATTTTGGCGGCACTCGCCGAGCAGGTGCTGCACGAACTCGAAGTTCGTTCCGCACTGGGCGAACTGTACCGGGAAGTAGCGGAAGGACGTCGTGCCAAACGGACGCTGCAGGGCGAAGGGGTCAAGCTCGAGTCCCTGCTCAATGCCACCGAGAGTGCCGTGGTGACGACGGATTTCCAGGGTCAGGTCGCGAGCCTCAATCGGGTCGCCGAAGTGATGTTCGGCTACGAAGCCGGTGAGTTCATCGGCAGGCCGATAGCGGCTTTGATCGCCGACGAAGCCACCGAAAACGGCAACATGGTGTCGGCCCAAACCCGCGGCGGCAATGGCCAGCGCAAGGATGGCAGCCGATTTCCGGTCGACGTTTCACGCGCGAGCTGGATCGACGCACTGGGCTGCCAGGCATCCGGGGCCATCGTTCGCGACGTCACTGAACGCCGACGTGCGGAGGCCGCAGCCCAGGCTCGCGACAAACTCGCCGCCCTGGGCCGAACCGCGGGGGGGTTGGCCCATGAACTGAACAATCTGCTGCAGCCGGTCATCGGCTTGACCGAGCTGGAACTGGGCCAGTTACCCAGCGATGGAACCGAGGAACAGATGGAATCCCGCGAAAATCTCGCGATGGTGCTGGATTCCGGCAAACGGGCCCGCGAGGTTGTCAGAAAACTCCTCATGTTCGCGCGCAAGGCGAAACCCCCGGTAGCGCCGGTCGAAGTGGCCGCCGCGCTTGGCCAGATCGAATTGTTCGGCAAAGAGCCGCCGTCCGGGATTCGTGTAGATCGGATCATCGATGAAAATGCCGTCGGCAACTCCATCGTCAATGAGTCCGAACTCGCAGAGGTGATGCGCATCCTTGCGGCCAACGCCGCCTATGCGATGGACGGGCGCGGAACGGTGACAATTCGCGTCGATCGTGTCGAACTGGCCGATGCCGCAGCCTCGCTCGGTATCGCGGCCGGACCTGCCTTCCGGATCTCCGTCGCCGATACCGGCTGCGGGATCGACGCCAGCACCATGACGCAGATATTCGAACCGTTCTTCACCACCAAACCGGTCGGGCAAGCCACGGGGCTCGGGCTTCCGGTCGCCTACAGCGTGCTGCACGACTGGAAAGGCGCCATCACCGTCGAAAGTTCGGTGGGAAGCGGGAGCACTTTTACGATCCATCTACCCATCGCTCAATCCGCATAACCGAAGGAGTTCCACAATGGCTGCCATTCTATTGATCGACGACATGAAGGGCGTTCGCCGCACCGTCGCCTCGCTGTTGAAGCGGGCCGGTCATACTATTACCGAAGCCGACGATGGCGGCGCTGGAATGGATCTCCTGCGCAACGGCCGTTACGACCTCGTCATCACCGACATGTTGATGCCCAAGCATGACGGCATGGAAGTGCTGCTGTTCCTGGAACAGATGCCCAATCGGCCTCGGGTCATTGCGATCTCGGGAGGCGGAAGCCAGGTATCGGCTGACGAGGCCTTCGCGCTGGCGCGCAGCAAGGCCGACGCGACGCTGGCGAAGCCGTTCGACAACGCCGATCTGCTGGCCGAGGTCAACAAGCTGCTCAAGATCGATGCGTGACTGCGACCGGCGCCGATACAGCAGTATCGGCTCCGCAAGACCGATTGTCCGTCAGCACTGACGGAGGTGAACGTCGCTCGGTCGAACCGGAGCCGGCGCCGAACGATTCCCAGCGGGATATGTCCAGGGGCTGCGTATGTCTATCGACGAGAGTAGTTCTGAGCCGGCGGTCGAACTCGGGGCAAGCCCGGAGACGCACAACCGGTCACGCCGTCGCTTCATCCTGATCGGCGCGGGGGTCGCCGTGGCGATCATCGTCGCCACCGCGGCCCTGATCTGGATGCAGCGCGTCGACGCCATCGCGGCCTACCGGGTCGCCATCACCAACCTCGGAAACGGCATGGCCCAGCAGACAGCGGCTGCGATCCGCCAGACCAATCGGGCGCTCAGTGAAATCCGAAGCGGCCTCGCGGTGGGTCCCGCGGCGACAAAGGAGCAGATCAAGAGCGGGATGGTGACGGACAGGGTCCGCGAACTGCTCGTCACTCTCGGCAAAGGGCTTTCCTGGACCGACGGGCTCTCGCTGGTCGATTCCGATGGCATCGTCCGCAACTCGACCGGAACATTGATGGGGGAAAATGTCTCCCACCGAGATTTCTTCGCGCATTTTGATGCCGAAAATGACTCTGACGCCTTTGCCAGCGTTCCAGTCAAGGATCGCGCGAGCGGTAACTGGGCCGTGTATTATTCGCGCAGGATCAACGACGCCCAGGGTCGGTTTGCGGGCATCGTGGTGGCAGAGATGTCGATGGCCAAACTCGAGGAGTTCTATCACCTGTCGATGCCCGTGCGACGCTCGGTTACATTCTCTCGACGGGACGGCCTCGTGCTCGCGCGCTATCCGCATGTGGAAGGCTATATCGGCAACAGGATTCCCGATCGATCGCCGTGGTATGAGTTGGTAGCAAAGGGCGGTGGCGCCTACAATGGAACGGGGGTGATGACGGGAACGCCGAGCGTTGCTTTCGTGCGCCCCCTGAAGGATCTGCCATTCGTCGTGCAAGCCTCGGTCACCCAGGACTACGTGCTTGCCGATTGGCCAATGCAAATCGCCTATCTGCTTATCGGGGCCATGGCGGCCAGTCTCGCTTCATTTGCGTTATTGCGCTACCTGGCCGGGCTGGTGATGCGGCTTCAGGATTCGAGACTTCTGCTCAAGAACGCGAAGGAAGCCGCGGAGCGAGCTACCGCGGCCAAGGCGGCCTTTCTGGCGATGATGAGCCATGAAATCCGTACCCCGATGACCGGGGTGATGGGGATGATCGGCCTGCTGGGCGACAGCCCGCTCAACGAGGAGCAGCGAAGTCTCACCGATCTCGCCCGCGACGCGACCCGCAGTCTTCTCGTCGTCATCAACGATATTCTCGATTTTTCCAAGCTGGAAGCCGGCCAGCTCAAGCCTGAAGCCATCGATTTCAGCCTGCAAACGGCGATTTCGGGAGTGACCGCTTTGCTCAGCGGCACCGCGCGCGGAAAGGGTGTGGTGCTGGAAAGCTCGGTCGCAGCCGACATGCCGGCTGCCCTGAAAGGCGACCCAAACCGGATCCGCCAGATCCTGCTCAATCTGGCAGGCAATGCCCTCAAATTCACCGCGGCCGGCTCCGTCCGCATCGTGGCATCCTATCGCGAACTGGCCGACGAAATCATCGAACTGCGGTTCGAGGTCATCGACAGCGGCATCGGCATTCCGCTGGATGTCCAGAAAAACCTGTTTACTCCGTTCACGCAGGCGGACAGTTCGGTGTCCCGCAACTATGGCGGCACCGGCCTGGGGCTGGCGATCTCAAAGCAGCTCAGCGCCAGGATGGGCGGGGAGATCGGCGTCCACAGCGAGCCCGGCCACGGCGCCACTTTCTGGTTTACCGTGCAGTGCCGTCGCGGCGAAGTACCGACGGTAGCCGCGCCTTCGGTCCAGCCTGCCCTCGAGGAAACCGCCCGCAAGCTGAATATCCTGGTTGCCGAAGACAGTCCCATCATCCGCACGCTGATCGGCAAACTGCTGAAGCGGCGGGGCCACGTCGCGACCATGGTCGTCAACGGCAAGTTGGCGGTCGACGCGGTTCGCGACGGTCTCTACGATCTGGTCCTGATGGACATGCATATGCCGGAGATGGATGGCATGACCGCAACCGCGGCGATCCGCCGCCTGAGCGGGCCCATGTCACTGGTCCCGATCGTCGCCTTGACGGGCGAAGCCACCGACGGCCAGCGCGAGATCTGCCTCGCCACCGGAATGACCGATTACCTTTCCAAGCCATTCGAGGCTGCGGACTTCTATGCGGTCATCGACCGGCAGGGCGCGGCAACGGCTGACTCCGACGCGCATCCCGTTACGGCAGACGGCGCGTGACCGATTGGTCCTTATAGAATCGTGGTCTTTTTTGCGCATCGATCTGCTCTTGATCGATCCAACTATCAGATGGAGGGAATTCCGGGGTGCAGGTCACAACGCGATCGGCGAAATCCCCGGAGCATTCACACCCTACAAGTGCGCCTAACTGCCACTGACGCGAGACTGTGTCATTCGGCCTGCAATATTGGCTCTGGCTCACTTTTGATGCAGTTCGAGGGATGTCTGGCGCTTTAATTGAAGGAGAATCAGCGCCATGCAGCAAGCACTCGACCGCTCCAGTCCGGTGCCGCGTGGGTTTGTTGTAGAGAGTGCGTGCTACGAGGGTGATAAGGCCGTCATCACGGTCCGGGCGTCCGGAAGCGTCGGCATGTGTCCATCGTGCGGGACGGCTTCGCGGCGTATCCATAGCCGGTATCGGCGACGCGTGACCGATCTGCCGCTGTCGGGGCGGATCGTAGAGCTCTCGGTGATTGCCCGCCGCTTCCGTTGCGACGCCGTGCTGTGCGGGCGCCATATCTTCACTGAGCGTTTCTCCGACGGGATATTGGCTCCATCAGCGCGACGCAAGGCGAGGCTGGATTCTATCGTCCATCACCTAGGTCTGGCACTTGGCGGTCGACCTGCGGCAGGCTTCGCAAAACGGCTGATGTTGCCGGTGAGCAGGGACATGCTCCTGCGCGTGGTCCGACGCCGTCACCGTCCGCCGGCTGACCCGCTCAAGGTTGTCGGTATCGATGATTGGGCCTGGCGGCGCAATCACCAATACGCCGGCATCATCTGCAACATAAAGGCGCCGAGTAGTCACTCTGCTACCGGATCGCGAGCCGGCGACCGCCCGAGCCTGGCTCGCTGCGCATCCCACGATCGCAATTGTCGCCCGTGATCGTGGTGGCGGATATGGCGAAGCGGCAGCAAAGGCGCTGCCGCACGCGGTGCAGGTCGCCGACCGCTGGCATCTGATGGAGAACGCCAGTCGGGCCTTCCTTGACGCCGTCCGCGAATCGATGCGCCAGGTTCGCACCGTCATCGGTGCGGCCACGATCAATCCGAAACTGCTAACAAACGCCGAGCGCCTACAGTATGAGGGTTACTTGCGCCGCGAGGAGACCAATGCGGCCATCCTGGCCCTTTCAAAGAACGAAGTGCCATCAAGCAGATCGTGCGCCAGACGGGCTATAGCAGGAAGCTGGTACGGCAGGTGATCCGCGGCGAACGCGCCGATGTCTTCCGGACCCGGCAAAGTTCGTTGGATCTGCATTTGCCATGGCTCGATGATCAGTGGGCGTCCGGCTGTCGAAACGGAGCTGAACTCTGGCGCCGCCCAGGAGCGCGTGGCTTCCGCGGCTGGCTCCGGGTCGTCAGCGAGTGGGCGACCCGCAGACGACGGGCCGAAAAGGCTGATGCACAGAACCTCCAGCGGATTCCCTCAGCCAGAACAATCGCTCGCCTTATGACCATCGGGCGGGAACTGCTCACGAAAGCTGAGACCCTCACAGTCGCGGCGATCGAAGCTGGCGTGCCAACTCTGGTCGAGGCACGCGAGATCATCGCCGAATTCCACCTGATGATCCGGCGCAAAACCGAGGCGGGCTTCCTCCAATGGATCGAGCGCGCTCGCGCCAGTCTCGTCGCCTCGTTCGCCAGCGGCGTCGCGAAAGATGAAGCTGCGGTACGGGCGGCAATCACTTCACCATGGTCGAACGGACAGACCGAAGGTCAGATCACGCGCCTCAAGCTCGTTCGACGTCAAATGTACGGTCGCGGGAAAATCGATCTGCTTCAAGCCAGGTTGATCGGGGCAGAATAGTCGGCGCTGCACCAAAATTGCGTCTTCCCACCGAAGGCCGCACAGCCTGGCTCGGTTGGTGACGCGGGTTACCCGCCGCTGGTGAAGCTCGACAACGACAACGGCGTAAATCTTCAACATGCCGATGGTGGCCTTCAAAGTTCCAGCGGACGAACTGAACAAGATGTGCGACGGCAATGTCGATTATTGGAAGGTGGAAGACAAGGTCGTTCGGATCTGCCCGCGCGACGGAACCGAGACCCTGAAGCTGACCCTCGGCTACACCTTTGGCAAGCCGATCTTCTATCTTTCGACCGAAGCCAATGACGAGGCAGTTGCAGCGCTGGAGGGAGCGACCTACTCGCCGGCCTTGAAGGACGTTCCCTTCAACCTTGAAGATGCTTCTCTCGGGGAAGTGGCGGAACGCCTCTATACCTTTGTGAACGGCCCGACCGGAATCGACCAGGCGATCGAAAGTTACGTCGGTGAATTCGAGGGCATGGTGCGCCAGGCGTTGCAGGAATTGGGCGACGCCTCCGGCCAGATGAGGACCACTTCGGCCGGCATGTCGGCGGTTTCCAGCCAGACCAATGCGCGCGTCCAGGTGGCGGAGAAGGCATCCGGCGAGGCCTCGATGAGCGTCGAGAGCGTGGCCTCCGCCTCCGAGCAGTTGAGTGCATCGATCAACGATATCAGCCGGCAGGCCGCCCATGCGGCAGGCATCGCCAGCCGAGCGGTCGATCAGGCGCGTGAAACCGACGGCACGGTGCAGGGGCTGGCCAAGACGGCAACCCGGATCGGCGAAGTGGTCGGTCTGATCAATACCATTGCCTCGCAGACCAACCTGCTGGCGCTGAACGCCACCATCGAGGCGGCGCGTGCCGGAGAGGCCGGCAGGGGATTTGCCGTGGTGGCGTCCGAGGTCAAATCGCTGGCCAGCCAGACCGCCAAGGCGACGGATGACATCTCGGCACAGATCGCCGACATCCAGAAGGTGGCCGGAGAGGCGATCGATGCCATCAAGGCCATCCGCAGCATCATCGGCGAGGTCAATGAGGTCGCGACCGCGATCGCGGCTGCGGTCCAGCAACAAGGCGCCGCCACCCAGGAGATCACCCGCAGCACCCAGCACGCGGCGCTCGGCACCAAGAACGTCTCCGACAATATCATGGGCGTCAAAACCGATGCGGATGCCGCTGCTGCCGCCGCCGAGGATGTGAAGCATGCCTCCGAGACGCTGCAGACCCAGAGCAAGCAGCTCGGCGACCGGGTGACCCAGTTCCTCGGCAAAATCCGGGCCGCCTGATCCAAGGGCGTCAAGCCCGGGTCATCAATCCGACGCCACCACCGGCACCTGCTGGTAGCGCGCGCGCAGCGATTGCGGGGCGGGCGAGAAATTCAGCGAGGCGCCGCGCTTGTCTGGACCGCCGCGAACCACCATCAGGCCGCCGGCACTGGCGACGATATCGCCCTTGCGAAGCGTCGGATCGTTCTCGATTGGAACCGGCGCAAGCCCGACCTGCTCCTTGCCGTTGCAGGTGCATCCCGGCACGATCTCGTTGCGGTAGCGAAACGCATTGGGCAATTCGGAATAGGGCTTGCCGCTTTCGGTCGCAGCGCTGTCGATATTGCTGCCATAGACCAGACTGGTTTTGCTGGCCGGGCAAAAGCTATTGCAGGCCGCCGCCCGGCTTTGGGCGTCCGACCCGTTGACCGGGAAATACCGCCCGTCGCAGCCCCGCACGCAATAAGCCTGGGTAGCGCCGGAATAGGTGGCCCGCGGGCGCGGCTCGGCCGGCGGGGCAACTGCATTGCCTTCGCTGGCATACGGCAGCGGCATCGAGGGAGCCTGCGGCCGTCCGCCGCCGAACGCGCCGAACAGCGCGGACAGGAAGTCTTCGGCGTGAGCCGACGGTGCCAGGGTCGAAGCCCATAACATTGTCAGCGCCCCGAATACCCACCGTTTGCCTGATCGCCCGTTCATGTTGGCCTCCGCGACGAGGTTGGCTTCTCCGTAATCGACGACGCCGTCTCAGTACAGCGACGACGTCGACAGATTCATCGCCTGCCGGTCAGCAGCAGCAACCGGATGCGACCTCACGCCAGCCGGACGCGCGCTGGTTACAGCCCGCGCCTCGAAGCGCGGCGAATTCTTCGGCAGCACCACCACCTTGGTGCCGACATCGACTCGGTTGAACAGGTCGGCGACGTCTTCATTGGTCAAACGGATGCAGCCGCTGGAGACGAACTTGCCGATCGTCGACGGATCGTTGGTGCCGTGAATGCGATATTCGCTGGAGCCGAGATACATGGCGCGCGCGCCCAGTGGGTTGCCGGGGCCTCCCGCCATGAAGCGCGGCAGGTAGGGCTGCCGCGCGATCATTTCGGCCGGCGGATGCCAATCCGGCCATTCCGCCTTGCGGCTGATGGTTTGCGTCCCGGACCAGGTAAAGCCCTCGCGGCCAACGCCGACGCCGTAGCGAATCGCCCGGCCCTGGCCCAGCACGTAATACAGGGTGGTGTTGGCGGTATCGATGATCACCGTGCCCGGCGCTTCGCGAGTGTCGAAAGCGACGACGGCGCGGCGCAGCCGCTCCGGGACGACGCTGGCGTCGCCATCGCCCTCATCGGTCAGCGCCGGCGCATCGGGCGCCACCATGATATTGTCCGTCGGAAACGAGCTTTGCGGCGCTGCTGCGTAGCCGAGAACCTGCGCGCCCGCAGCGGCCGGAAAAATCACCGGCCCGGCCAGCAAAACTCCGGCGAACATCAGCGCGCTGCTCGCGCGCAGCGACGGCCTGCGAATCCCAGCGAATATCTGTGTCATGAATTGCCCCATTCGATATGCATCGTGCGGATGCTCTGCATAGGGAACGCGACCGGGGCTCCACGGTTCCGTTCGGAGGCGCCGCAAACCGACGCTGTCAAGTCAGCCGCGCTTCACGTTTCCGCGATGGAACTTTTGCGTCGGGCGGCCGTTGGAGCTGATCTCAGCCGGGTTCGCCATGCGACCTCGCGACAGGGTAACTTCGTCGTAGCGGGGAGAGCTGCTTTGCGTGTCTTTCCCAACCAGGCGTCAGGCACGCCGCTGCCTGACAGCAAGACCGAGCTCCCGCCGGTCATCCGCCGCGCCGAAGTCGTTGCCTTCAGCCTGGTCGCCCTGCTGGTGATCTGCGTCGTCGCGGTTCTCTATGTTGCGAAAGCATTCTTCCTTCCGGTGGTGGCGGCATTCGTGGTCGGCACCATGCTGTCGCCACCCGCCGGCTTTCTGGAGCGGCATCGGATTCCCCGCGCATTGTCGGCGGTGCTGATCGTGACCGCGGTCGGCGCCGCGGTCGCTTTCATGATCGGCCTGATCTCGTCGCCGCTGATGGAATGGAGCACGCGGCTGCCCGAACTGGGGTCGCTGCTGCGGGACAAGCTGCATCTGTTCGACCGGCCGATGGCGCTATGGCAGGAGCTGCAGGGCATGCTGGGCGGGTCCGACGGGCTCTCGGTATTGCAGATCCCAAAATTCGACTGGGTTCAGCCGACCATCGATTTCCTGTCTCCGACCTTCACCGAATTCCTGCTGTTCTTCGCGACGCTGGTGCTGTTCATTGCAAGCTGGCGCGACCTGCGGCGGGCCTTGATCATGACGTTCGGCGATCACGCTTCGCGGCTGCGGATGTTGCGGATCCTGAATGAAATCGAGGGGCATCTCGGCGGCTACCTGCTGACCGTGACGATGATCAATCTCGGCGTCGGCACGCTGACCGGGATCATCTGCGCGATCACGGGGATGCCCAATGCGGCCGGACTGGGAGCGCTGGCCGCGACCCTGAACTTCTTTCCGATCATCGGCCCGGTAGCGATGTTCGTGATCCTGGCGGTGGTCGGCGTGATCGCGTTCTCCGCCCTCGGCACCGGCCTGGTCGCCGCCCTCGCCTTTGCCGGACTGGCTTTCCTCGAAGGCCATTTCGTCACGCCGACCATTATCGGCCGCCGGCTCGAGCTCAACGCGCTGGCGGTGTTCATGGCGCTGGCGTTCTGGACCTGGCTGTGGGGACCGATGGGGGGGTTCCTGTCATCGCCGCTTTTGATCGTGGCCCTCATTCTCAAGGAGCATCTGATGCCGGTGGAATCGCCGCATCTGCCGCCGGGATGAAAGGGTTTCGCTGACGGAACTTACGGCAGAGCGGGGCGTTTGTGCCGAGCTGACCCAGATATCCCAGGAGCCTTTGATGTCGAGCACGGATGGCGAAGCCGGAATGCGGAATCTGGCGGATAAAGCGACCTATGAACGCCTCGAAAAGGATGTAGCAGCCGTGAAAAACGATATTTCAGCCCTGACCGACCAGATCACCGATGCCCTCAATGCCTTCGCCGGCACGGCAGGGAAGCAGGCACGCCGCGGCTACAGGCAGGCCCGCGCCAATGTCGATTCGGCGGTGGATGACATTTCGGAGCGCGGTGGCGCCATGATGGATGCCGCCCAGGACGCAGCCCATTCGATCGAAGAAACACTGGAGGACGTCATTCAGACGCGTCCGCTTGCAACCGTGGGGCTCGCGCTCGGCCTCGGCTTCCTGATCGGCGTCACCTGGCGCCGCTGACGGTCCGCGCCTTCCCGGCGGCGGTTTCAACCGAATCCATTTGCTCGGCCCGAACGGCGGTGCATCGCACCGCGATCTCGTTCATGGGCATTTTTTGAATCGAGGCGTCCGATGTTCCAGCGCATGGTCGATGATTTCAAGGATTCCACCGCGACCGCGCTGCGGCTGAGCTCGTTGGCGGCGGCGGCGGCACTGGCGCTGTTCATCGCTTTGTCGTTCCTCTGCGCGGCGGCGTTCGTTTTCGTACTTCGCAGATATGGCCTGATCGAAGCCTGCCTGGCCGGTGCCGGCGTGTTCTTGGTCGCGGCGCTGATCGCGGCGGGTTGCTACGTGGCCCGCAAAAGACAGATCAAGGCCCGCGTCGCCGAAACCCCGAAATCCGCGCTGCAAACCGCTCTTGCCGATCCCATGCTGGTGGCGACCGGGATCCAGCTGGTCCGTGCGATCGGGATCAAGAAATTGATTCCGATCCTGGCGGTCGGTGGGCTGGCATTGGGCTTTTTGGCAAGCCGCGGCGGTTCCCGCGATCAATCCCCGGAGGCGTGAGCCGAACCGTTCAGGTAACGCAGCGGCCCGGTTGCAGCTGCTTGAACACCTCGGTCAGGACACTGACCGCCGGCTCGCAGGCCACCAGGGCCTTGCGCTCCGCGGGCTTCGCCGCGGACGGAGCGGATGAATTGCCGCGGGCCTCGCGGACTACCGGCACCCGGACCAGAACGGAGGTATCGGCAAGACCTTCGAGCCGAAGCGAAATCGTCTGCGTCAGGCCTCCCGGTCCGGTCGTCACGGCAGCACGATCGGCCTTCGCGGCACGGTTGACGGCCGCCGCTGACGTTCCGGCGGAACCGGACTGGTCGAAATTCTGCGGGTTCGCCAGATCGCGGCCGGATGCCAACTGCACGGCGCCAAGACTCAGTGCGATGGCGATAGAACCCAAAATTCCCTGGGATAACGCGGAACCGGATAGCTGCAACATGTTGCGCCCGCCGTCGTCTGTCGCCCCATGGCGATTCGTGAAGCCAACGCGAGCGGACCAGTCGGGTTCGGCCGGCCGACCATCACTTAACCGTGTGGAAAAAAATATTGGGTGCCGGGAACGAAGGCGGTGGCCTGCGCGTCATCCCGGCAGCCGGTCTTCCCCCCTGCCCCATTGACCGGTGATGTAGGGCGCGGCTGTGGTGATGCCAGCCGCGCCCTGCTTTTATTAATCATCCGATTGATTTTCCTACGCTTTGAAAGCCGCGGGGTAGCAGGCTCTGGCCGGGGAAATACGGCATCGCGACATCGGAGGCGGGCCAGGCGCTCAACACCGCCGGCGGCATGGATGCCTACATCCATTCCAACCGCGCCAGCTTGCTCAGCTTCCGGAATAAGGGATTGCTGGTCGTCGCGGTCGAGCCCGCTCCTGATCAACCGCTGTGACGTGATCGAATTCAGTCCGCAAGATCGCGCCGGCGCAAAACGGGCACCGGCGAAGATCTTCGCAGCTTGGCTGGAAGACCAGCAAGCCATCGGCACCAGTCAGGTGAACGGACAAAAAAATTATTCAATCCGTGAGCCGAGGCTCCGAAATTGTCGGCCCCTGACGGCGACGTCCGGCGTGCCGTCCAGCACGCCGGCTTCGCTATGCCACACTCTTCCCGATCAGGAAGCCGCGGCGCGCGGCGCGCGGTTGCGCGAATTCCGCTGGAAGAACAACGCCTGGCTGGCGACGGCGGAAACCATTGCGGGCTGGAACGGCTTTGAGATCAGGAACGCCGGCTCGGGACGCTCTCCGGTTAGGAAGCGTTCCGGATAGGCGGTGATGAACACCACCGGGACCTCGAAAATCCGCAGCAGCTCGTTGACGGCGTCGAGACCCGAGCTGCCATCGGCAAGCTGGATGTCGGCCAGAATCAGGCCCGGCTTCTTGTTCTTGGCCAGCGCCACGGCGTCGGAATGGGTGCGGGCGACGCCGATCACGTTGTGGCCGAGATTCTTCACCAGACTTTCCAGATCCATCGCGATGAAGGTCTCGTCCTCGATGATCAACACGTCGGTGGCGATTTCGGCCGCCATTTCCCGTCCTGCAGCATCGGCGAGCTTGCGGGTCTCGGCCACGTCGGTGGCCAGGATGAACGCCACTTCCTCTTCCGAAAATCCTTCCAGTGACAGCAGCAGGAAGGCCTGCCGTGGCAGCGGGGTAATGTTGGAAAGCCGGCGTTCCGAGGGCAGTGGCAGGGTGGTGACGTCGGAATCGTCGTTGAGTGAGACCGAATTCCAGATCTGGGTAAACAGCCGGAACAGCCCGGCCCTGGGGCCGTGCTGCTCATCGAGCAGCGACTGGTCCTGAAGCAGGGCTTCCAGCATGGCTCCGACATAGGCGTCGCCCGACGCCTGGTTTCCCGTCAGTGCCCGGGCATAGCGCCGCAACAACGGTAAATGTTCAGCTACGAGCTGTGATCGCGACATCCCCACTCCATGATTGTCTTGGGTCAAATCGTCCAAACGGGGTGACCCGGGTTCCACTGATATGCCTAACTACGCCCGAACGCTATAAAAGTTCCCGGGTTCCGGAACTTTCCGCCTCACTTCGAATTAGCCTCTCGATGCAGCAGAGACCCCAAACCGATAATTCTCGAAGCTACAGGGACTTAACTCTCGGGGAAACGTGGAACGGATCATGAAAGAAGTAAAGTCTCAAGCCGGCAAGACCGCCGCGCCGGGCAAGCAGGGCGGGCTCAACGCCGAGATTCAGTCGAGAATCGGCCACCAGCTCCGCGCCATGTACGACGACGTCGTACGACAGGGGGTGCCGGACCGTTTCGCGGAACTGATTCGCAAGCTTGATGTGCCCGACACCAATCCCCAAATCGGCCATGCGGGCGATAAAAATGACGGAGGGGAGTAATGCCTCTCACAAACGCACTCCGCGACGACATCCTGGCATCGGTACCCAGCCTGCGCGCGTTCGCGATCTCGCTGAGCGGCAATGGTGATCGCGCCGACGATCTGGTGCAGGAGACCCTGCTTCGGGCGCTGGCGAATATCGACTCGTTTCAGCCCGGCTCGAATCTGCCGGCCTGGCTGTTCACGATCCTGCGCAACCTGTTCCGCTCGGACTATCGCAAGCGGCGGCGCGAGGTCGAGGACGCGGACGGCAGCTATGCCAAGACGCTCAAGACCCAGCCGGCGCAGAATGCGCATCTCGAGTTTGAGGAATTCCGCGCCGCGCTGGAAAAGCTTCCTCAGGACCAGCGCGAAGCGCTGATTCTGGTCGGGGCCTCCGGCTTCTCCTACGAAGACGCGGCGGCGATCTGCGGTTGCGCGGTCGGCACCATCAAGAGCCGCGTCAACCGCGCGCGCTCCAAGCTCAGCGCCCTGCTGTATGTCGATGGCGCCGAGGATTTCGGCCCCGATGAAACGGTGCGCGCCGTGATCGGCGGCAGCGGCGGCTGACCCGTCCCGATACGATTCAAATCGGTCAGACCCGGCTTTAGGCCGCGGCCCTTCCCCGCGCAGGTGTCATCGCTTGTGCGGGGAAGGCATGTGGGCTTGTCGTCATCGCCGCCCCGCTATCGGCCCGTCCTCGGCGGCGCTGAAAATTGCTCGGTCCGGTCGCGCTCGGTCATGTCGACGACGGTTTCCATCGGCGCGGTCAGTTCGTACACATAACTCACATCGGTAAAGAACCGCTTCGATACGCCTCCCAGTGCCTCCGGCGCGACCCGATCGAGCAGGATGACCCCGAAATCGCTGTCCTCGCGGCGGGTCGCCGCGCTGGTGTTGAATTCCTCCCAGCGAAAATGAAATGTGGTGTCGGGATCTTCCCCGGTCACTTCCCAATGGGCCACGATATGGGGGTGCTTGCCGACCAGCGACAGCCCCTCGTCGGAATGCGACGCCAGCTCGAAAAACAGCAACGACAGGCTCTGCGCGGCACGCGCGCTGACGGCGATGTCGGGACCGCTCACCGCGATGCGCTCGGCGTGCGGAATCGCACGCGCCTCGAACAACCCTTTCAGTTTAACGCCCTGCCACTGGCTTTCGCTCAACAGCGAGACCACGTTCGACATGGCGTGAATCCGGCCGATCAGCAGCTCGCGGGCGACATCGATGTCGGAACCATGGCGCAGGGTGCGCGTCACGATCGACTGGATCACTGCCAGGATGTTCTTGACCCGGTGATTGAGCTCGTCGATGACGGCGGTCAACCGGCGCTCGAAGCCGATCCGTACCTGGATTTCCCGGCTGAGCCGCAGATTGTTGTAGGCGACATACCCGAACAGCCCGCAGATGATGCCGGTCAGCGCCAGCCCGATCGCAGCCACCACTGCCGCGGTCTGGTTGGCGTGCCTGACCGTGCTGCTCTTGGGATAATAGCCGAGCGACCAGTCGCGGTCTCCGAACGTCACCGTTCGCGTCATCGACGGTGCGGTGGCTTGCGTTGCGGTCCGGGACGTAACGACGCCCTGATCGTTCGCGATCAGCTCCCTGTCGGCGTTGCGGGGATCTTTCAGCACCACCGAGAACAGCGACAGATCGTCATTCGCCAGCATCAGCGGCGCCAGTTCATAGGAAAAAGTCACGAAGCCGGCTGGCGAGGCCTCGCCCTCCTGCAGCACGGGCGCGGCCAGAACCAGGCCGATCGGGCCGTCCGGGCGCAACAGCGGCAGCGGGTCGGACGCAACCGGTTTGCCGCTGGCCATGGCCTGCGCCAGCATCGGTCCCAGAATCGGGTGCTGATCGAACGAACGCCCCGGGAAAGCCATGGTTTCCGCGTTGCGGGGTTCGACGTCCATCACCACATCGATCGGCCCGTCGAGAGACCGGATGTCCAGCGGCTGATCCTTGTAATTACGGATGGTCGGGCTCGAAAAGCCGGCAGCCGCAAGTTCGGCGCGCGCGGCTTCCAGTTCATCCGGCTTGAGCCGCGCGACCCAGCTCGCCACCACGAAATCGGTCTTGAAGGCATAGATCGAGGACCGCAGCGGCTGCAGCATGTCGGCCCTGATTACCGAGGGGGCGTGGAACAGTCCCGATGCGACACGGGCGAGCAACTCACGCTCGGTCAGCCGGTCCTGCACCAGGCTGGCGTGGACGTCGATCGCGCGCGCCAGCGCGATGCCATCGACCGTCAGCTCCTGATCGTGGACACGATAGGCCGCCAGACCGGAGAAAAGAACCCCGATCAGCGCGATAAAACCGATGATGAAACCGAGCCGAACCACTCGCTTACTCGAAAATGAGGAGTTGGCGAAGAAGGAGAACAAGTATCTGCCGTCCGCCGGAACGGCCACGAACCGAAACAGAATGAAAACCGACCATCCGGGATAATGCAGGAGCGACCATCACTACGCAACTACGGTTGGCGACGAGGACTAGCAGGGCTGTCAACGAGTGGTCCCGACACAGGTCGAGGCATGCTAATCACGGCCAAGCGATTTGGTTCCGGCCATTGGCAAATATTTTGAGGCATGGCGGCGCGGCTCTGCCATGTTAACGAATTCGTTCCGCTGCTTCGGCCGGCGGCGACGGGCTCAAACCGCCCTTGGCCTCGATAAAGCCGATGATGCGCTCCAGTCCTTCGCTCTTCCTGAGATTGGTCATGACAAAGGGCCGCGCGCCGCGCATCCTGCGCGCGTCGGTGTCCATTTTCTCAAGGGATGCGCCGACATGCGGCGCAAGGTCGATCTTGTTGATGACGAGAAGGTCCGAGCGGGTGATGCCGGGCCCCCCCTTGGAGGGGATCTTGTCGCCGGCCGCGACGTCGATGACGTAAATCGTAAGATCGGCAAGCTCGGGCGAGAAGGTCGCGGCCAGGTTGTCGCCGCCGGATTCGATCAGCACCAAATCGAGGTCGGGAAATTTCGCGCGCATGTCGGCAACGGCGGCGAGATTCATCGAGGCGTCCTCGCGTATCGCCGTGTGCGGGCAGCCACCGGTCTCGACGCCGGCGATGCGATCCGGGGTCAGCGACCCCGAACGAACCAGAAATTCCGCGTCCCATTTGGTGTAGATGTCGTTGGTGATCGCCGCGATGTCGTAGCGTTCCCGCATCGACTTGCACAGCAGGTCCATCAAAGCGGTTTTTCCGGATCCGACGGGACCACCGATGCCGATCCGAAGCGGGCCATTAACTCTCGACATGTCAGATGCTCTTTCGGTTATCGTTGTAGCGGACGCGCCGTGGCGTGCCCTGTTCCACGGACAGGCTCGGTCCGGCTTGCGCTGCACAACTCGCCAGCCGGGACGGCCGGTCGAGATCCGTGGGGCGCCGTCGGCTTTGTCATGACCTGAACAGCCTCGTGTACTGGGTCTCGTGCCGCATGCCGGCGAGGTCGGCGCGAAAGGTCGCGCTGCCGAGGTCGTCGAGCGAAGCCCGCAACGCCCGGCTGCCGGTGCTGGCGACGACCGGCTCCAGCCAGGCCAGCACACGCTGGCTGTCGGTCTGCCCCAGAGGAACCAGCCGCGCCCCGGCGGAAATCCAGTTCGACACCAATGCGTGCAAGAAACCGTGCATGGTCGAGGCGAGCGGGATGGCATGCGCGGCGCTGACGATGCCGACGGCGACGGGATAGACGATGACGCCCTGGCAAATCCCGATCAATCGATCCAGACCGTGACAATTCCAGGCAGCGCGGGCGATATCCATGAAGGCGCGTCCTTGCGCCGCGGTCTCGAGCTGGCGCTCGCGCGAGGACACGAAGGCAGCCGCAAGCTCGGCGAGGTCTCGCAGCGAGGCATGGTCGCCGGACGACGCGGCGCGGTGCGCCTGCGCCAGGAACACCCCGTCGCTAAAACCTGATCCGTCGGCCAGCATCGAGCCGAGCCAGTCCCGCAACGACCCGGCATCGGCAATATCGCCGGCTTCCACTGCCCATTCGATCCCGCTGGAATAGGAGAACGCGCCGACCGGGAAGGCAGGCGACAGCCAGGTCATCAGCCGGTAAAGCGCCGCGGCCTCGCCGGCGCCCAGCCCGCTGCGATCATCGAGCGGCGGGGCTACGCCTGCGGCGGTGGATATTTCGACCCCGGGTTCGACTCGAGCGATGGCCGGAGAGCGAACCGTTGCGGACCGCCGCGGCCCGGGCGGCGGCTTATTTGTGGTCATGAGCATGGGAATGACCGTCGTGATGATCATGCTCGCAATGCTCATCATGGTGATGATGGCCGCCGTGGCCGTGCGATGAATGATCATGCACCTCGGGGCTGCGGGAATCGCCTTGCCGCGCGTCGGCATGCCCGCCGCCGGCATAGGCGCCGCCTTCGGGATCGAACGGCGCCTCGATCTCGATGACGCGGGCGCCGAGCCCTTTTACCATCGCCTCGATGACGTGATCGCGCCTGACCCGCAGCGCCCTGGGCATGATCTGCGTCGGCAAATGGCGGTTGCCGAGATGCCAGGCGATCCGCACCAGATGGTGCGGATCGCTGCCCCGGATTTCGGCGAGCGGTTCCGGCGCCGCCACCACCTCGATCAGCCTGTTGTCGTCGAGCACCAGCGCATCGCCGCCGCGCAGCACCGTGACGTTTTCCAGGTCGAGCAGGAATTCAAGCCCGCGGGTGCCGGTCATCGCCATCCGCCGGCGGTGACGGTCGTTGAAGTCGAGCACGACGCTATCGGCCGGCGGCTCGGCCCAGCGATGCGCCGCCCGGACCTCGATGGCGCGGATCATGCGAAAATACTCACAGCTTCTCGACCTTGCCGTCGCTGATGATCTCGATCACGGTCGGCGATATCTTCAGCGGCGCCGAATATTCCCGCCAGACCTTCATGTGCGGCGCCCGGCCATGCGCATTGAGATCTTCGCGGGTTTCCCAGCGCTCCACAACCACGAAAAGATCGGGATCGTGGATACTGGTGTGGCTGTCATAGGCGATACAGCCCTTTTCCTTTCGGGTTGCCGCGATGCATTCCTTGGCGCCCTTGACGAAGGCGTCGCGCGAACCCGGCTTCACATGGGAGGTAGCGATCACATAGATCATCGATGGTGGTTCCCGGTTGGATTCGCCATTATCGGACGTCGACTTTTGCGGGCGTGATGATCTCGATTTTCGGCGGCGCCGACATGCACTTCACCGCGATGCGGCCGAACGCCTTCATGTGCTCGGCACTGCGGTGCGGCACCAGCGCCTCTTCGTTCTCCCACTGCTCGACAAACACCATCTTGGCCGGATCGGTGACGCTCTCGTGCAGGTCATAGGCGATATTGCCGGGCTCCTTGCGGGTTTCCCTGATGCAGGCGGTCGCCCCGGCAATGAATTCGGCGCGTGTTTCGGGTTTGACGGTCAGCGTGGCAACGACATAAATCACGAAATCCTCCCGGGCTTTGTTCTGGCATCGAGTGCCGCGCGCAAGCCTAGAACATGAAATAGCGTTGCGCCATGGGCAGCACCTCGGCGGGCGCGCAGGTCAGCAATTCGCCGTCGGCGCGTACCTCGTAGGTTTCGGGATCGACCTCGATCTTGGGCGTGGCGCCGTTGTGGATCATGCTCTTCTTGGAGATACCGCCCCTGGTATTGGCCACCGGATAAAGCTTCTTCTCGATGCCGAGCTTGCGGGCCAGCCCAGACGCTACCGCCGCCTTGGAGGAAAACACCACCGAAGAGGCGGTCAGCGACTTGCCGTAGGCTGCGAACATCGGCTGGTAATGCACCGGCTGCGGCGTCGGAATCGACGCGTTGGGATCGCCCATCGGGGCGGCGACGATGGAGCCGCCCTTGATGATGCAGTCCGGCTTGACCCCGAAGAAGGCCGGCGACCACAGCACCAGATCGGCTAGTTTGCCCTTTTCCACCGAGCCGATCAGCTTGGATACGCCGTGGGCGATCGCGGGGTTGATGGTGTATTTGGCGATGTAGCGCTTGACGCGGAAATTGTCGTTGTTGCCCTTGTCCTGGGGCAGCGCGCCACGCTGCTTCTTCATCTTGTCGGCGGTCTGCCAGGTGCGGATGATGACCTCGCCGAGCCGGCCCATGGCCTGGGAATCCGACGACATCATCGACAGCGCGCCGAGGTCGTGCAGGATGTCTTCAGCGGCGATGGTTTCCTTGCGAATCCGGCTTTCGGCGAAGGCGAGATCCTCGGCGATCGCGGGATCGAGATGGTGGCACACCATCAACATGTCGAGGTGCTCGTCGATGGTATTGCGGGTAAAGGGCCGCGTCGGATTAGTCGAGGACGGAAGCACGTTCTTCAGCCCAGCAATCTTGATGATGTCGGGCGCGTGGCCCCCGCCGGCGCCTTCGGTATGGAAGGCGTGGATGGTGCGGCCCTTGAACGCCTTGACGGTATCCTCGACAAAGCCGGACTCGTTCAGCGTATCGGAATGAATCATCACCTGAATGTCGTGATCGTCGGCCACCGAAAGACAGTTGTCGATCGCCGCCGGCGTGGTGCCCCAGTCCTCATGCAGCTTGAGCGCGCAGGCGCCGGCCTTGATCATCTCCACCAGCGCCGCCGGGCGCGAAGCGTTGCCCTTGCCGGAAATGCCGAGATTGACCGGGAAGGCATCGAACGACTGGATCATCCGCGCGATGTGCCAGGGCCCCGGCGTGCAGGTGGTGGCAAAGGTGCCGTGCGACGGGCCGGTGCCGCCGCCGAGCATCGAGGTGACGCCGGACATCAGGGCGTGCTCGATCTGCTGCGGGCAGATGAAGTGGATGTGGCTGTCGAAGCCGCCGGCGGTCAGGATCTTGCCCTCGCCTGCGATCACGTCGGTGCCGGGGCCGATGACGATGGTCACGCCGGGCTGGATATCCGGATTGCCGGCCTTGCCGATGGCGCTGATGTAGCCCTCCTTGATGGCGACATCGGCCTTCACAATCCCCCAGTGATCGACGATCAGCGCATTGGTGATGACGGTATCCGCTGCACCCTGGCGGTTGGTGACCTGGGATTGGCCCATGCCGTCACGGATCACCTTGCCGCCGCCGAATTTCACTTCCTCGCCGTAGACTGTAAAATCCTTCTCGACCTCGATGATGAGGTCGGTGTCCGCCAGCCGGACCCGATCGCCGGTGGTGGGCCCGAACATGTCGGCATAAACGGAACGTTTTATCTTGACCGACATCGTTTCGCTCCATCGATGGAAATCTCACCCTCCCCTGAAGGGAAGGGTAAAAGCAAGGTCGCCGCCTCCCGGATCTTCCGCTTCATCATTGGCGAAAGCCCCGGCCACAAGGGAGCTGGCAGGATGAACGTTGCGCTCAAAGCGTGCTCCTGGCCAGCCGGACGGTGTCGTCGAAGGTGCGATCGAGCATCGCATTGCCGCCGCGGCATCCCGCAACGACCTTCTCGGCAAAGGCCACATAGTCGATCAGGTCGTCACGCTCGTTCCGGTCGGGCGCCGGCACGGTGCGCGCCCGGATATTGCTGATCTTGTCGGCGATCTTGATCAGTTTCGCGCCCGGCGATTTATGCGGGGCGTCGCCGACCTGGCTTTGCCGGCGCGCGGCTTTCGGCAAGCTCATGTCGTCGGTCACCTCGACGACCAGGGCAGCGACGCGTTGACCGAAGGTTTCGGCGAGTTGCTGCGGCGTGGTCGGGGTGTCTTCCACGGCGTCATGCAGCCAGCCGGCGGCCACCAGTTCGGCATCCCGTCCGTCGGTTGCTATGGCGAGCAAGTTCGCGACCTCGGCAAGGTGATTGATATAGGGCTCGTTGCCGCGTCCCTTGCGCGCCATGCCGCTGTGACAGCGCGCCGCCAGATCGGCAGCTTCGGAAACAAGTCGCAGGCCTTCCAGCATCGTTTCACAGCTTCCCCATCACCTCGCCGCGGAAGCCATAAACGACGCGCTTTCCGGCAAGGGCGACCAGTTGCACGTCACGGGTCTGCCCCGGCTCGAACCGCACCGCGGTGCCGGCGGCGATGTCGAGCCGCATGCCGCGGGCTTTCCTGCGCTCGAATTTCAGCGCCGGATTGGTTTCGAAGAAATGATAGTGCGAGCCGACCTGGATCGGGCGATCGCCCGAATTGGCGACGGTGAGCGTCACCGTCTTGCGGCCGGCATTGAGCTCGATCTCGCCGTCCAAAATCAACATTTCGCCGGGAATCATTGCCAACTCCTATCTTATCGGCTCGTGCACGGTAACCAGCTTGGTGCCATCCGGAAACGTCGCCTCGACCTGTATGTCGTGGATCATTTCCGCGATGCCCTGCATCACCTGGGCGCGGGTCAGCACCTGGGCGCCCGCCTGCATCAGGTCGGCCACCGTGCGGCCGTCACGCGCGCCCTCGACAATGAAATCGGAAATGATCGCGATGGCTTCCGGATGGTTGAGCTTGACGCCGCGCTCCAGCCGGCGTCGCGCCACCATCGCAGCCATCGAGATCAGAAGCTTGTCCTTTTCGCGGGGAGACAGATTCATGCGAGTACTCTGATCATTTTACAACTTCAACGAATGTTCAACGGGCCTAGTTGAGCCACAGCCGCGGCAGCGCCGAACCGCTGGCGCGGCCGAGTACCGCCATCATGTCGGCGCGGAGCCGGGCGGCATCTTGGGCACAGAACCGCGCCATTGCAAACCCATTCCAGGCGGAGACGCCGACCTCGCCGCCGAACGTTTCGGAAAGTCCCCGAATCCGCTGCACCAGCGCCTCGTCGCCCGGCACCATCAGCGCGGTCCCGATCGCCGCGCCGGCCCTGGCGACCGCGGGTCTGGCCAGTTTTTCGCCGAGGTCGCCGTTCAGCCGTACGGTCTCGGCGAACACCAGCCTGCCGCCGCGCCGGATTCGCCAGCGGTCGACGAATTCGCCCTGCCGCAGCCGCTCACCCATCGCCGCCCGGCCGAACACCACGATTTCACACAGCAGCAGCGAGGCGCTATCCGCCAGATCGATCTCTATGTTGCGTAGCACCCGCGCCCGGTCGAATAAAATCGTCTCCTGCGGCAACCAAGCGAGATGCGAGTCCGCGGCCCCGTTCAGGGCGATATTGAGCTCGGCGGCCGGTCCCTGCGCGCGGTAGACCTTTTCGGCCGCAGCGGTCGTTACCGCAAGACGGGACCCGGCGCCGGCGGCGATGTCGATGTCGAAGCGGTCGCCTCCGGCGACGCCACCGGCGGTGTTGACGAAGACGGCCGAAAGTCCCTCGCCCTCGGGTGACGGGAAGCGGACCCGCAGCGAGCCGGACTCATGCAGATGGCCGCGGCGGGTAACGCCCTCGACGAGGCGAACGTCGAACTTGACCGCGCCCCGGGCGCGGTTGTCCGCGAAGGTCGCCGAAGCCGCTCTGGTAGTATCGGTCCGCATCTGCCCCCCGGCCACGACCCTTGCCGGCCGCGTCACAAGACCATCTCAAAGCGCCATCTGGCGACTGATTTCGCCGGGATCGAGCTGACTGCGATCGCAGGCATATTTCACGGCACCACGATCCATCACCGCGAAATTGTCGCCGAGTTCGCAGGCGAAGTCGAGATATTGTTCGACCAGCACGATCGCGATGTTGCCGAGGCTGCGCAGGTAGGTGATCGCCCGCCCGATGTCCTTGATGATCGAGGGCTGGATGCCCTCGGTCGGCTCGTCCAGCAACAGCAGTTTTGGCCGCATTACCAGCGCCCGCCCGATCGCGAGCTGCTGCTGCTGGCCTCCGGACAGATCGCCGCCGCGGCGGCCGAGCATCGACTGCAGCACCGGAAACAGCGAGAACACGTCATCGGGAATATTGCGGTCCTGACGCTTCAACGGTCCAAAGCCGGTCTTGAGATTTTCCTCCACGGTCAGCAGCGGAAAAATCTCGCGGCCCTGCGGCACGAAGCCGATGCCTCGCCGGGCTCGCTCATAAGGCTTCAGTCCGGAGATTTCGGTGCCGTCGAATGTAATCGAGCCGCTGGCAATGGGGTATTGGCCGACCATGGCGCGCAGCAGGCTGGTCTTGCCGACTCCGTTGCGGCCGAGCACGCACATCACCTTGCCCGCTTCGGCCGAGATCGAAACCCCGCGCAGCGCCTGGGCCGCTCCGTAGAACAGGTTGATATTGTCGACTCTAAGCATGCGGCGTCCTCAAGAGGGAGAATAGTGAGTGGCGAACAGTTAAAGGCAGCATTCTATTCGCTACTCACTATTCGCTGTTCGCCCTATCTTCCCAGATACACTTCGATCACGCGTTCGTTCGACGAGACCTGGTCGATGGTTCCTTCGGCCAGCACCGAGCCTTCATGCAGGCAGGTGACCTTGACGCCAAGTTCGCGGACGAAGGTCATGTCGTGCTCGACCACCATGATGGTCTTCTCGCGATTGATTTCCTTGAGCAGCTCGGCGGTCTGGTGGGTTTCGACGTCGGTCATGCCGGCAACCGGCTCGTCGACCAAAAGCAATTTGGGATCCTGCGCCAGCAGCATGCCGATTTCGAGCCATTGCTTCTGGCCGTGCGACAGGCTCCCCGCCAGGCGGTTGCGCGCGTCGGTCAGGCGAATGGTTTCCAGCACCCGCTCGATGCGCTCGGACTCGGGCTTGGTTTCCCGCCAGAACAGGGTGCCCTTGACGCGATGATCGACATTCAGCGCCAGCAGCAGGTTGTCTTCGATGGTCTGGCTTTCGAACACCGTCGGCTTCTGGAATTTGCGGCCGATTCCGAGTTCGGCGATTCTGGTTTCGTCGAGCCGGGTCAGGTCGGTAACGCCATCGAACAGCACTTCGCCCTGGTCCGGCTTGGTCTTGCCGGTGATGATGTCCATCATCGTGGTCTTGCCTGCACCGTTCGGGCCGATGATGGCGCGCATTTCGCCGGGAGCCAGCGTCAGCGACAGATTGTTGATGGCGTGAAAGCCGTCGAACGAGACGTGCACGCCGTCGAGATAGAGCAGCGCGGAGGTGGCCCGGGCATCCATGACGTTCATGTGCTCACTCCGCCGGGTTCGGTTCGCTGATGCCGTCTTCGCGCGCCGCGCTCTCGGCATTGGCCGACAGCCGTCGCGCCTTCCACGGTTCCCACCAGGCGTTGAAGGTGCCGATGATTCCCTTCGGCAGCAGCAGCGTCACCAGGATGAACAGGGCGCCCAGCATGAACAACCAATACGGCGCCAGCGGGCCGGAGGTGAATACGGTTTTCGCATAATTGACCACGACGGCGCCGAGCGCCGCGCCGATCAGCGTGCCGCGACCGCCAACCGCGACCCAGATCACCGCCTCGATGGAATTTCCCGGCGCGAATTCCCCGGGATTGATGATGCCGATCTGCGGCACATACAGCGCGCCGGCGACGCCGGCCATGCAGGCCGACAGCGTGAACACGAACAGCTTGTAGGATTCGACCCGGTAGCCGAGAAACCGGGTGCGGGATTCGGCATCGCGGATCGCGATCAGCACCTTGCCGAGCTTGGAGGTCACCACCGCCCGGCAGATCAGGAACCCCAGGATCAGCGCCAGGCAGCTCAGCGCGAACAGCGCCGCCCGGGTTTGATCGGCCTGGACGTTGAAGCCGAGAATATCCTTGAAGTCGGTCAGGCCGTTGTTGCCGCCAAAGCCGAAATCATTGCGGAAGAACGCCAGCAACAGCGCGTAGGTCATCGCCTGGGTTATGATCGAGAGATAGACGCCGGTGACGCGGGAGCGGAACGCGAGCCAGCCGAAGCAGAAGGCCAGCAGGCCGGGGACCAGGATGACCATCAGCGCCGCAAACCAGAACATGTCGAAGCCGTGCCAGTACCAGGGCAGCTTCGGGTAGTTCAGGAACACCATGAAATCCGGCAATATCGGATTGCCGTAGACGCCGCGGCTGCCGATCTGGCGCATCAGATACATGCCCATCGCGTAGCCGCCGAGCGCGAAGAAGGCCCCGTGACCGAGCGAGAGGATGCCGCAATAGCCCCAGATCAGGTCGATCGAGAGCGCCAGAATGGCGTAGCAGACATATTTCCCGAACAGCGACATCAGGTAGGTCGGGACCTGGAATGCCGAGCCGGCCGGCAGCAACAGGTTCGACATCGGGAGCAGAACCCCGACCACAGCCACCACGATCAGAAATACGGTCGCGCTGCGATCCAGCGAGCGCGTGAGTACGTGCGGCATCATGCTTCCACCGCCCGCCCTTTCAGCGCGAACAGACCGCGGGGGCGCTTCTGGATGAACAGGATGATGAGGACCAGAATGGCGATCTTGCCAAGCACGGCGCCGGCGACCGGCTCCATGAATTTGTTGGCGATCCCGAGCGTGAAGGCGCCGACCAGCGTACCCCATAGATTGCCGACGCCGCCGAACACCACCACCATGAAGGAGTCGATGATGTAGCTCTGGCCGAGATTGGGACTGACGTTGTCGATCTGCGACAGCGCCACGCCGGCAATCCCGGCGATACCCGAGCCCAGGCCGAATGTCAGCGCATCCACGCGCGAGGTCGCGATTCCCATCGATGCCGCCATTCTGCGATTTTGCGTCACTGCGCGCATCTCGAGTCCGAGACTGGTATAGCGCAGCATGGCAAGCAGGATAGCAAACACCGCCAGCGTAAAGCAAAGAATCCACAGCCGGTTGTAGGTGATGGTGATCTGTCCGATCTGGAACGCGCCGCTCATCCAGGAGGGATTGCCGACTTCCTGGTTGGTGGGACCGAACATGGTGCGCACGGCCTGCTGCAGAACCAGCGACAAGCCCCAGGTCGCCAGCAGGGTCTCCAGCGGGCGGCCGTAGAGAAAGCGGATGATGCTTCGTTCGATCAGGATACCGATCGCCCCGGCAACCAGGAAGGCCATCGGAACGGCAATCAGCAGCGAATAGTCGAACAGGCCCGGAAAGCTCGACCTGACGGTCTGCTGCACCACGAAGGTGACATAGGCCCCGATCATCACCATTTCGCCATGGGCCATGTTGATGACGCCCATCACCCCGAAGGTGATGGCAAGGCCGATGGCGGCGAGCAGCAGGACCGAGCCGAGCGACAGGCCGTACCAGGCATTCTGAACCATCGACCAGAGCGCGAGGTTGCTCTCAATCGCCGACTTGGCGTTGGCCGCGGCGTGGGCAATCGCGGGCGACTGCTCGCCGGTCAGACCGGTCAGCAGCGCCAGGGCTTCCTGATCGCCGCGCGCCTTGATGGTGGCGATGGCTTCGAGCTTTTCGGCATCGGTGGCGTCTTCCTTGAACAACAGGATCGCGGCGCGCGCCTCGGTAAATGCCAGTTTGGCGGCCTTGTTGGTCTCCTTCTGCAGCGCGGCATCGACCGCCGGCAGCAGGCTCTCCTCGTGGTCCTTGAAAACCGACTGCGCGGCCTGGATTTGCGTGGCCGGGTCCGGCGACTGCAACGTCAAGCTGCCGAGCGCGGCCTCGACATGGCGCCGCAACTTGTTGTTGAGGCGCACCGCTACGGCGCTGTCCGGGATGCTGGCGACAGCAGCGCCGGTCAAGGCGTCGATGATCTTGCCGTCGGGCTGGGTGACATAAACCTTCTTGGTGTCCGGGTCGGCCATCAAGCGGCCGTCCTGCAGCGCGCTGACGATGGTGTAGGCCAGCGGATTGGCGCTGGTCGCGAGCAGATCGACGGCGTCTTCAGTATCGGAAAATTCGTCGTTTGCGAATTTTCCGACCGCGTCTTCAAACGGGCCCGCCATGGCGGGCAGCAGCGTCGCGAAGATCAGCAATATTGCGAATGGCAGCGGGCGGAGATTTCTAACGACGTTGCTAAGCACTGGACCACCCCGGCAAAAGCGGAAGGAAGGCGGCGGATATCGCCGCCTTCCCTGTTTGTTTCGATTCAGGAACTGATCAGGAGCCCTGTCCGCCGCACTTGTTGGTCTTGGTGTTGTAATTGCCGCACTTCTTGCCGACCCAGTCGCCGATCAGGTCCTTGGAGTCCGGCAACTCCTTGGACCATGCGTCGCCAGCGACCAGCCCGGGCGTCTTCCACACCACGTCGAACTGGCCATTGGCTTTGATTTCGCCAATGAACACCGGCTTGGTGATGTGATGGTTGGGCAGCACCTCGGCGATGCCACCTGTCAGGTTCGGCGTCTTGGTGCCGGGGAGCGCATCGATTACCTTGTCGGCATCAGTCGACTTCACTTTTTCGACCGCCTTCACCCATAGATTGAAGCCGATATAGGTGGCTTCCATCGGATCGTTGGTCGTGCGCTTCGGGTTCTTTGTGAACGCCTGCCACTCCTTGATAAACTTCTCGTTCTCAGGCGTTTTGATCGACTCGAAATAGTTCCAGGCCGCGAGATGACCGACCAGGGGCTTGGTGTCGATGCCTGCAATCTCTTCTTCACCCACCGAGAACGCGACCACCGGAATGTCGGTTGCCTTGATGCCCTGGTTGCCGAGTTCCTTGTAGAACGGAACGTTGGCGTCACCGTTGATGGTCGAGACCACCGCGGTCTTCTTGCCGGTCGAGCCGAACTTCTTGATGTCGGCCACGATGGTCTGCCAGTCGGACTGACCGAACGGCGTGTAGTTGATCATGATGTCTTCATCCTTGACGCCTTTCGACTTCAGATAGGCTTCGAGGATCTTGTTGGTGGTGCGCGGATAGACGTAGTCGGTGCCGGCCAGCACCCAGCGCTTCACCTTTTCTTCCTTCATCAGATAGTCGACCGCAGGGATCGCCTGCTGGTTCGGCGCCGCACCGGTATAGAAGACGTTGCGTTCGCTCTCTTCGCCTTCGTACTGCACGGGATAGAACAAGATCGAGTCCAGTTCCTTGAACACCGGCAACACGGATTTGCGGGACACCGAGGTCCAGCACCCGAACACCACCGCAACCTTGTCCTTGGTGATCAACTCACGGGCTTTTTCCGCGAACAGCGGCCAGTTCGATGCGGGGTCGACGACCACGGCCTCGAGCTTCTTGCCGAGAACGCCGCCCTTCTTGTTCTGCTCATCGATCATGAACAACACGGTATCCTTCAGCGTGGTTTCGCTGATGGCCATGGTGCCGGAGAGCGAGTGAAGAACGCCCACCTTGATGGTGTCATCGGCCGCCTTGGCTGATGCAAACGTGGCCAGGCCCAGAATAAGCCCGGCAGTAGCCGCCAGCCAGCGACGGCGGCTCAGAGGCGCCGCGGTATCGTGAGTTATTTGTGTAAGCATGAGGTGTCATCTCCCTGACGCAGGCGTTTAAACGCTGCGAAACGGCCCCGTGGCCGCCTGCGTTAACGGAATCGCAAGAACCATGCCACGGTGCTCCAACGGCGTAAGGCCATGTTTCTGCTGGACAATACTCTGATGTGCAGGATCCCGACCGGATTTCTGCCTAAGAATTGGACGGAAAAAATGTATGCTTTGGTGGCAAACTGATTAATTAATCAGCAAATATCAAGTTTTGTCTAAATTTCCGGCAGGCGATCTTTTGCGTTGCAGCATATAGGCGCCCTTAACCGCGCCATCGGATGATTTCACGATTCACCTTGAAAGCGCCGCGTTGATGTTCCATATCACAGTCACGACCTTGAGAATCATCAGGTCTTTGCGAGCCGCGTGTTCTGATCCCGTCCAACGGTTTCTGGCTTGCCCCTTCAGCCAACCAAAACCGACGCCCCAGACACGCGGGTGTCTCTGACACCCCCTCGCGCTCCTGGCGGTCACCGCCGGGCGCTCGTTTTTTACAATGGAAAGAACCAAGCTTTTGACCTCCTTTCAGGATTTCGGCCTTGCCGATCCCATCTCGCGTGCTCTCAAGGAAGAGAACTACCTCACCCCCACCCCGATCCAGGCTCAAACCATACCCATAGCCCTTACCGGCCGTGACGTCGTCGGCATCGCCCAGACCGGCACCGGCAAGACCGCGGCCTTCGCGCTGCCCATCCTGCATCGCATCCTGGAGAACCGCATCAAGCCGCAGCCCAAGGCCTGCCGGGTGCTTGTGCTCAGCCCGACCCGCGAACTTTCGGGACAGATTCTCGAAAGCTTCAACGCCTATGGCCGTCACATGCGCCTGACTTCGGCGCTGGCGATCGGCGGCGTACCGATGGGACGTCAGGTCCGCGCGGTCATGCCGGGGGTCGAAGTCCTGGTCGCCACGCCCGGCCGCCTGCTCGATCTCGTCCAGAGCAACGGCCTGAAACTCGGACAGGTCGAGTTCCTCGTGCTCGACGAGGCCGACCGCATGCTGGATATGGGGTTCATCAACGATATCCGGAAGATCGTCTCCAAACTGCCGGTCAAGCGGCAGACGCTGTTCTTTTCGGCGACCATGCCCAAGGACATCGCCGAACTCGCCGAGCAGATGCTGCGCGATCCGGCGCGCGTGGCGGTGACGCCGGTTGCCTCGACGGTGGAGCGCATCACCCAGCGCATCATCCAGGTTGATCATTCCGCCAAGCCCGCCCTGCTGGCGCAGATCCTGAAACAGGAACCGGTCAATCGCGCGCTGATCTTTACCCGGACCAAGCATGGCGCGGACAAAGTGGTGAAGGGCCTCGCCCGGGCCGGTATCACCGCCGACGCCATCCATGGCAACAAGTCGCAGAACCATCGCGAGCGGGTGCTGGCGGCGTTTCGCTCCGGCGAGATCCGCACCTTGGTCGCCACCGACATCGCCGCCCGCGGCATCGATGTCGATGGCATCAGCCATGTGGTCAATTTCGATCTTCCGAACGTGCCGGAGACCTATGTCCACCGTATCGGCCGCACCGCGCGCGCCGGCGCCGACGGCGTCGCGATCTCGCTTTGTGCGGGCGAGGAAATGGCGTATCTGCGCGACATCGAAAAGCTGATCCGCATCACCTTGCCCAGAGAAGACCAGCGCACCCCGGGTCATCGCGACACCGCGCCGGCACCCTCGCAGCATCGGGGCGCGCGATCCGCGCCTCACATGCACGCGGCCAGGGCCAATGATGCCGCCCCGGGATCGAAAGGACCTCGCCGCCGGCCCCGTCCTGGTGGTAATAGTGGCGTTCCGCCGACCAACCGGCACGAGGGCAAACGGCAGGAGCCGATACGTCCCGCGCAGGCGGGCGGCAAGACTGAAGGCGTGCAGGGCGTTGCATTTTTGCATCGCGAAAGCCGTCCGAATACCCGACCCAACCGCACCCAACGGCCACAGCGCTAACTGTCGATCGATCTGGAGATAACCATGGCCAAAGAAGAGCTGATCCAGTTCGAAGGACTGGTGACCGAAATCCTCCCCGATGCACGCTATCGCGTGCAGCTCGATGCCGGGCACGAGATCGTCGCCTACACCGCCGGCAAGATGAAGAAGAACCGCATCAAGACCTTGGCCGGGGACCGGGTGACGATCGAGATGTCGCCATATGACCTGGAGAAGGGCCGGCTCATCTTCCGTCACAAGGACGAGCGTCCCGGTGGCGGAGCCCCGCGTGGTGCACCGCCGCGCGGCCAATTCCGGCGCCGCTAAGGGCTCCTTCCGCTGCCCCAAAATCGCGCATGACAGGATCATGTCGGTACGGGGCGGCGGTCGGCCCCCCGTGAAATCTCGGCGGATCAAAAAATCGCGCACCTCAGGATTGTTTTGGGGGCTCGCTTCGCATATTATGCCGCCATCGATTTTCGGCCGGACGACATTAGCTATCCACCGGTACAGCCGGTTTAGACGCTGACGACCCTTCCAAAAATTCGATCTCACCAGCCCATCGAAAGAGGGCTTCTGCTATATCTATCTTGAGAAGGGACTACCCCCGTGAGCATGGGAACCGTGAAGTGGTTTAACGCGACCAAGGGCTTCGGCTTTATTCAACCGGATGACGGCGGCAACGACGTGTTCGTGCACATCAGCGCCGTAGAGCGCGCCGGACTTGGAACACTGCGCGAAGGCCAGAAGATCAGCTACGAGATCGTGGCAGATCGTCGTTCTGGAAAGTCGTCGGCCGACAATCTGCGCGCCGCCGGCTAACGAATCTCGCTCGATCTCGTTGCGAAAGCGCGAGCTGCGAAATTCGGTACGCGTCAAACGGCATCCGCATCAATTAAAAAAGGCCGCGCTCACCGCGCGGCCTTTTGATGTGAGAGGGGGCGCTGACGCTGATGCGATGGTGACCGCCCGACCCGACTGGCGAGCGACCATTCAATTCGCCGCCTTGCCGGCCGTAGCAGCCTGGTTGCTGAGTGAGCCGGCCTGCTCGATTGCCGCCTTGAAGTAGCTGTCGCCGTCGCCCAGCGTAACCCTGCGCTGGCAAATCGGCATGCAGCTATACGATTCCCGCTCGATGCCGCGATAGATCGTGACAAGCCGGTCGGTGGGGCCCTCGACCCGGATGACGCGGTCCACAAGGACCTCGCCGCCGCGGTCCATCGCGATGAAATTGGTCGCGCCATACCCCTTGCCGGTGACGACGACGATGCCGCCGGTCTGCAGCGACACATCGGCAATCAGCGGGTTGCCGACGACAATGGTGGCGACACGGGCGGGAAGTCTGATGAGCTTGGCCTGATCGACATTGACGGCGATGGCATCGGCCGCAACGCTGGTGCCGGCCGCGGGCTCGGCAAGGGCGGCTGCCGGCCACAGAACAATTCCAATCGCCAACGAGCGCCATCGGAACAACTCGCGCACGCGCGTACGCAGGAACCTGAACGACATACTGTACCCCGGGGCGTTGACAAGCCGGCTAAAGCGATACGCAGCGGACCGGCGCCCGACATGGCAAATCTGACGTCAATTAGTGAATGAACTGCAAACGGAGCCGAGAAACTGCGGCGGGTTCGCCGGCCTATTGCTTGAACGGATAGGCCAGTTGTCCGACAATCTCGGACGGGAACGCCTGATCGTCGAGGCCGTAGGCGTCGGGGAGCTCGTTTTCCGGCATCCGGAAGGTGCCGAAAAGGATGTCCCAGACCGGGAACGTGCCGGCGAAGTTGGTATTGCCACCCTGCTCCAGCGAGGTGTGATGCCAGCGGTGAAAGATCGGTGTCGCCAACACATATCTGAAGGGGCCAAGCGCCCAGCTCAGATTGGCGTGGACAAAGGCCGAGTGGAACATGTTGAAGGGGGCGACCCAGAGCATGACGTTCGGCGAGATGCCCGCCAGCAGCAATATGACGTCGACGCCGATGGTGCCAAGCAGCAGGTTCGCCGGATGGAAACGCGCCGCCGAAATCCATTCCAGATCTTCCGAGGAATGATGCACCGCGTGATATTTCCAGAAGCCGTTGCCGTGAAACATCCGGTGCAGCCAATACTGCATGAAGTCCGACAAAACCAGGAACAGCAGCGCCTGCAGCCACAACGGCAGTTCGGACAGCGGGCCATGGCCGTTGTCGTAGAAGGCGATGAGTCCGTCGGCATCGTGAATCCCGAACAGGTAGCCGGCGCCGACCACCAGGAGCCCGATCCTCAGCACCCGAGCGAACACCGGAACCAGGAACCAGTAGCAGATGTCGGTGACCAGTTCGCGCTTGCGCCACCACGGCGTGCCGGGATTGCAGGCCCAGAAGTGGCTCAATACCGAGAACAGCAGGGCCAGCGCGATGGTGACGGGTACCACCTTGACGATCGTCTGGCCGAACAGCTCGACGACTTCGAGATATAGATTGTTCATCGCCGCCTCATCCTGTCAGTAACCTCAAGGGTTACCTGCCGATGTTTAAGGAGCGGTGAATCCGCCCCCGGCACAGCTCGTGCGCAACCCTGTATTGCAAACCAACGAGGCCGGGATCGCATTTTAGGGAATGGCTTAATTCCAAATTTACTGTGCTTCAGAACTGCCGGTTCGGGCCGTGTTTACGCAATCGAATTAACTGTGCCGAAATTCTCCGACCTTAGGGTGACGCCATGGTCACGGTGCTGAGAACGCCGGCGAGACCAATCGTAAGTTCGACCTGCCACGTGTACACATGGAGTTTATCTATGAAGAACCTGATTGCGCGTTTCGTGAAGGATGAAGCCGGCGCGACTGCGATCGAATACGGCCTGATTGCAGCCGGCATTTCGCTCGCGATCATCGCCGTGGTCAACGGCCTCGGTACCACCCTGAACACCAAATTCACCTCGATCAACACCTCGCTGAAGTAAGCGACTATTGCCGGCGAGCATCAGAGGCCCCGGCGATGCCGGGGCCTTTGTTGTTCCGTACGGCCTGGATGACGCCGCCATGCGCGCACCCGTCGATGCCGCGCCCGCGGCCAGAGAAGCGCCGCTGCCTGGCGGCCGGCGCGGCGACGCGGCCGTGGAACCGGTCTGCCTGGCGCTGGCACTGGCAATTCTGGTCCTCGCCGGCCGGATCGCTGCGACCTGGTGACGGGCCGTTTCCCGATTGTTCATTTCTGACCGCTAGCATCGGGTGATGCTTCGACCTCGCGCTAGAACACGGGCTGCGTAATCCATGATTCTCGACATCGTGCGCCTTCTGATGTTTCCGGCCCTGATGGCGTTCGCGGCGGCGAGCGACCTGTTCACCATGACGATTTCCAACCGGGTGTCACTGGCGCTGGCGGCTGGCTTCCTGGCTCTCGCCGTGTTTGGCGGCATGGCGTTTCACGACATCCTCTCGCACGTCGCGGCCGGCGCCGCCGTGCTGGCGGCAGCCTTTTTCTGCTTTGCCATGGGCTGGGTCGGCGGCGGGGACGCCAAGGTCGCGGCCAGCGCGGCGCTGTGGTTCGGATTTGGCCACCTGCTGAACTATCTGCTGTACGCCTCGCTGTTCGGCGGCGCCCTGACGCTGCTGCTGCTGCAATTCCGGCAATGGCCGCTGCCCTATTTGTTCGCCGGCCAGGGCTGGCTGCTCCGGCTGCACGCCAAGGATAGCGGAATTCCCTACGGCATCGCGCTCGCCATCGCCGCGCTGATGATCTACCCCGAGACCGAGTGGATCAGGGCGGTCGACCTCGCCCGGTTCGCCCTGCGCTGAGTAAACTCCGCGTTAAGGCGATTTAGATACGGCTCATTAACCATGCTTTGACGAATAGCTGGTCAACTCCCATCACGGCGGCGGAAGCGTCGCAGCGTAATGTGGAAAGTGAAGCGTATGAATACCGCACGCATCGTCGTCCTGACCGTCGCTGTCGGTGCCGGCGGCATTGCCGCGTATCTGGCCAGCGGATCTGACAGCAAGCCTCCCCCGACCGAACCGGTTGCGCAGCTGCAGACCGTGGACGTGCTCGTTGCCAAATCCGACATCGGCCTCGGCCAGACCGTCGGCGCCGACGACCTGCAGTGGCAGACATGGCCGGCAGCGACCGCCAGCAACAGCTTCATTCGCCGCAACGAACGCCCCGACGCGACCACGCAAGTCATCGGCTCGATCGCGCGGGAGCCGTTTATCGCCGGCGAACCAATCCGGGAACCGAAGCTGGTCAAGGCCAACGGCTCGGGCTTCATGGCCGCGATCCTGCCAGCCGGCATGCGGGCCATATCGACCGAGATCTCGCCGGAGACCGGTGCCGGCGGCTTCATTCTGCCCAACGACCGCGTCGACGTCATTCTGTCGAAGCACGAGAAGAATCCTGACCGCAGCGGTCCGGCCGACATCATCAACTCGGAAATCATCCTGCAAAACGTTCGCGTCCTCGCGATCGACCAGGCGCCGAAGGAAAAAGACGGCCAGAACGCCGTGGTCGGCAAGACCGTGACGCTTGAATTGAAGCCCGAGCAGTCCGAGACGCTGGCCCGGGCGCGCCAGAGCGGCACGCTGTCGCTTGCACTGCGCAGCATCGCCGACCTCAACGCGGTCGAGACCAGATCCGAAGATAAATCCAAGCGCGGCGACAGCGTCAATGTGGTGCGCTACGGCGTCAGCAGCACGACGACGACACAGAAGTGACCGAAAGGACACCCGATATGAAGTGCAGGGAAAAACCGCGGCTGATGCGAACCTCGACGGTCCGCGCCCTGTCGTTTTCGGCCGTCGCGGCGCTGATGCTCAATCCGGCCCTGGCCCCGGTCGTCGCCGGCGACTATCGCGCCGTCGCGCCGGTTGCCGCCGATGGCCAGATCAACGCGCGTTTCCTCGCGCTCGGCATCGGCAAATCCGTCGTCATCGATCTGCCGCGCGATATCAAGGACGTGCTGGTCGCCGATCCGAAGATTGCCAATGCCGTGGTTCGCTCCTCGCAGCGCGCCTATATTATCGGCGCGGCGGTCGGCCAGACCAACATCGTGTTTTTCGACTCCGCAGGCCAGCAGATTGCGGCCTATGACATCGCGGTCAAACGCGACCTCAACGGTGTACGCGCGGCGCTGAAGCAGACGCTGCCCAATGCCGACATCCAGATCGAGGGCGTCGGCGACGGCGTGATGTTGTCAGGCTCGGTATCGAGCCCGATCGAGGCCCAGCAGGCGGGCGACCTCGCCGCGCGGCTGGCCGGCGGGCCCGAGAAGGTCGTCAACTCGATCGTGGTCCGCGGCCGCGATCAGGTGATGCTGAAGGTCACGGTCGCCGAAGTCGCGCGCTCGATCGTCAAGCAGATGGGCATCGATCTCAGCGCCACCATGAATTACGGCAGTTCGGTCGTGACTTTCAACAACAGCAATCCGTTCACGGCCTATGGCCAGCCACTGGTCTCCGGCAATTCCCTGACGACGTCGTTCGGCTCTACGCCGTCGGTGAAGGCCACGTTGCGGGCAATGGAAAGCGCGGGCGTGGTACGAACGCTGGCCGAACCCAACCTGACGGCAATTTCCGGCGAATCGGCGACCTTCATCGCCGGCGGCGAATTTCCGATTCCAACCGGCGTGACCTGCACGACCACGGCGGCCGGTTCGGTCGGGCAATGCGCCCCATCGATCGCCTTCAAGAAGTTCGGCATTTCACTCAATTTTACGCCCGTGGTGCTGACCGAGGGCCGCATCAGCCTGCGGGTGATGACGGAAGTTTCGGAAGTTTCCAACGACAACTCGATCAGCATCAGCGGAATTTCGGTTCCGTCGATCAAGACCCGCCGCGCCGAAACGACGCTGGAAATTCCCTCGGGTGGATCGATGGCGATGGCCGGCCTGATCCAGGACCAGACCAAGCAGGCGATCAATGGACTGCCCGGGCTGTCGCAATTGCCGGTTCTCGGGTCGCTGTTCCGCAGCCGCGACTACGTCAACAACCAGACCGAACTCATGGTGCTGGTGACGCCCTACATCGTCCGGGCCGTCGCGCAGAAGGATCTGTCGCGTCCGGATGACGGCTTTGCCGCGGCCTCCGATCCGCAGGCGGACCTCCTCGGCAGCATCAACCGCATCTATGGCGTCCCGGGCCGGACCGAGCCGGCGCAGAATTATCGCGGCACCTACGGCTTTATCACGGACTGAGGCGGGACAAGGACGAAACCGATGACAGCCATATCACCCGTCGATCGCAATCGCGTCCTCCGCATCGCTGGAGCGCTTGCCGGTCTCGCCGTCGTGCTCGGCGCTTGCACGCACACCGGCGACGAAGTGACGTCGAGCATTCCCGACGATTATCGCCTGCGCCATCCGATCGCGATCGAGGAGGCGAACCGCTCGGTCGTGATCTTCGTCGGTCATTCGCGCGGCGGTCTTTCCGCCTCGCAGCGGGCCGACGTGATGGGGGTGGCGCAAGCCTGGCTGCAGGAAGGAACCGGCGCGATCATCGCCGACCTGCCGGTCGACACCTCCAATGCCGTGGTCGCGGCGGATTCGTTCCGGGAAATACAGGCGCTGCTGTCGGCCGCAGGCGTGCCCCCGCGGGGGCTGGCCGTCCACCGCTACCATCCGAGCGATCCGCGCCAGATGGCGACGATCCGATTGAACTATCCGAAGATCTCGGCGGTTGCCGGGCCCTGCGGGCTGTGGCCCGAGGACATCGGCTCGTCGGCCAAGGACAGAAGCTATTACGACAACAAGCCGTATTACAATTTCGGCTGCGCCTATCAGCGCAACATGGCGGCAATGATCGACAACCCATCGGACCTCGTGCAACCGCGGTCGGAAACCCCTCCCTATACGCTGCGGCGCACGGAAGCCTTCGAGAAGTACCGCAAGGGCACCCCCACGACGACCACCTATCCGGAGGCCGACAAGGCCAAACTGAGCGACACAGGCAAATGATCAGCTACGCTCGTCAAGATTCCGAAGACCAGCCGGACGTCACTGCGCCGCACGCCGACGATCACATCGCGCCGGCGCCGCGGGTGTCGGTACAAGCGTTTTGCGAGACGGTCGAGACCGCTGCGGCCGTGCAATCGGCCGGCGAAGACCGCCGCCTCGGCAAGGCCCATCTCAAGATTCAGATGGGCGGCATGGCTGCCGCCGTCGAGGCCTACCGTACGGCGCCGACCCCGAATGTGATCATCCTGGAAACCGAAGGCCGCAGCGATATCCTGACCGGGCTCGACCAGTTGGCGACGGTCTGCGATTCCGGAACCCGCGTCGTGGTGATCGGCCGTGTCAATGATGTCACGCTCTATCGCGAACTGGTGCGGCGCGGCGTCAGCGACTACGTGATCGCGCCGGTCAACGCACTCGACGTGGTACGCTCGGTTTGCAGCCTGTTCTCCACGCCGGAGGCAAAGGCCGTCGGCCGCATCATCGCCATCGTCGGGGCCAAGGGCGGCGTCGGGGCGTCCACCATCGCGCACAATGTCGCCTGGGCGATCGCGCGGGATCTCGCACTCGACTCCGTCGTCGCCGATCTCGACCTCGCGTTCGGGACCGCCGGTCTCGACTACAATCAAGACCCTCCGCAGGGGATCGCCGACGCGGTGTTCTCGCCCGATCGCGTCGATACCGCATTCATAGACCGTCTGCTGTCGAAATGCACCGACCACCTCAGCCTGCTGGCGGCGCCGGCAACGCTCGAGCGGGTCTACGATTTCGGCGCCGACGCCTTCGATTCGATCTTCGATACGCTTCGCACGACCATGCCATGCATCGTGCTCGACGTTCCTCATCAATGGTCGGGCTGGACCAAGCGCGCCCTTGTGGGAGCGGACGATATTCTGATCGTCGCGGCGCCCGACCTCGCCAACCTGCGCAACGCCAAGAACCTTTTCGACCTGTTGAAGGCCGCGCGGCCCAACGACCGCATGCCGCTATACTGCCTCAATCAGGTCGGGGTGCCGAAGCGGCCGGAAATCAATTCCGGCGAATTCGCCAAAGCCATCGAGAGCGCGCCGATCGCGGCTATCCCGTTCGACCCGCAGATGTTCGGCTCGGCCGCCAACAACGGCCAGATGATCGCGGAAATATCCGCAAACCATCGCACTACCGAGATGTTTCTTCAGATCGCGCAACGGCTGACCGGCCGCGGCGAGACCAAAAAGCCGCGGGGCTCGTTCCTGTCGCCCCTGTTCGAGAAACTTCGGGCGAGATAACCGCCCGCGTGGAGTACTGTCGTGTTCGGTAAGCGTAGCGGAACAGAAGCCGATCCCCGGGCGACCAAGCCCGGCACCGGCGTGCCGGAATCTTCCGGTGCGCCGGCTGCCGCCTTGCGCGATGCAGCTCCATCCGCCATAAGCTCGCCGCCGCTGGCGCCGTCCCGGCCGGGCGCGCCGCCCGCAATCGACGCCCGGCGGTCAGACACCTACTACCAGGTCAAGGCCACCATCTTCGGCGCCTTGATCGAAGCCATCGACCTTGCCCAGCTCGCCAAACTCGACGGCGAATCGGCGCGCGAGGAAATTCGCGATATCGTCAACGAGATCATCGCGATCAAGAACATCGTGATGTCGATTGCCGAGCAGGAAGAGCTGCTCGACGACATCTGCAACGACGTGCTCGGCTATGGCCCGCTCGAGCCGCTGCTGTCGCGCGACGACATTTCCGATATCATGGTCAACGGCGCCGGAACGGTGTTCATTGAAGTCGCCGGACGCATCCAGCGCACCGGCATCCGTTTCCGCGACAACCAGCAGCTCCTGAATATCTGTCAGCGCATCGTCAGCCAGGTCGGCCGGCGCGTCGACGAGTCCTCGCCGATCTGCGACGCCCGCCTTGCCGACGGCTCACGCGTCAACGCCATCGTTCCGCCGCTGGCGATCGACGGCCCCGCGCTCACGATCCGCAAGTTCAAGAAGGACAAGCTGACCCTGGACCAGTTGGTAAAATTCGGGGCGATCACCGCGGAAGGCGCCGACATTCTCCAGATTATCGGGCGCTGCCGCGCCAATGTCCTGATATCCGGCGGTACCGGCTCCGGCAAGACGACGCTGTTGAACTGTCTGACGCAGTACATCGACGACGACGAGCGCATCATCACCTGCGAGGACGCCGCGGAACTTCAACTGCAGCAGCCGCATGTGGTGCGCCTGGAAACCCGCCCGCCCAATATCGAGGGCGAAGGCCAGGTCACCATGCGCGAACTGGTCCGTAACTGCCTGCGCATGCGCCCCGAGCGCATCATCGTCGGCGAAGTCCGCGGACCGGAAGCATTCGACCTGCTGCAGGCGATGAATACCGGTCACGACGGGTCGATGGGAACGTTGCACGCCAACAATCCCCGCGAAGCCCTGTCGCGCTGCGAATCGATGATCACGATGGGTGGATTTTCGCTGCCGTCCCGAACCATTCGCGAGATGATCTGCGCCTCGATCGACGTCGTGATCCAGGCTGCCCGTCTGCGCGACGGCTCGCGGCGTATCACGCACATCACCGAAGTGATGGGCATGGAGGGTGATACCATCATTACCCAGGACCTGTTCCTCTATGAAATGATCGGCGAAGATGCCAACGGACACATCATCGGGCGGCATCGCTCGACCGGCATCGGGCGTCCCCGGTTCTGGGATCGCGCCCGTTACTACGGCGAAGAGAAGCGGCTGGCCGCAGCGCTCGATGCCGCAGAAGTCATCAGGGAGATTTGAGCGGCCATGAAGATCCAGGCGCTCTCATTGGCATTCCTGGCCGCCACCGCCATCGGCGGTCTGGCATGGGTGTTTGTCTATCCTGCAATGTCGGGACAGAGAAAGGCCGAGCATCGCCGCGCCTCGCTTGCAAAATCGGAAACGCCCGCTCGTCAGGCCGACAAAAGCCAGCGTTCGCGCCGCGAACAGGTCGAAGGATCGTTGAAGGACGTCGAAGCGCGCCGCCGGAAGGAGAAAAAACTGCCGCTGAGCAGCCGTCTCGTCCAGGCCGGCCTGGCCTGGTCGACCCAGAAATTCATGATCGTGTCCGGCGTTCTCGCCGCCGTCAGCTTCTCGCTTGCCATGCTGTTCGGAGGCGGACTGCTCGCGGCCGTCGGCCTGGCATTCGCCGCCGGGTTCGGGCTGCCGCGCTGGATGCTGAACTTCCTCAAGAAACGCCGCGAGAAGAACTTTCTCCGCGCGCTGCCGGACGCCGTTGACGTGATCGTTCGCGGCATCAAGGCGGGCCTGCCGCTTTTTGAATCCATCAAGGTGGTCGCCGCCGATGCGCCGGAACCGCTCAGGAGCGAGTTTCTGGCCATCATAGAAACCCAGGCGATCGGCATGCCGCTGGGCGAGGCCTGCGCGCGACTGTTCGAACGGATGCCGGTACCCGAGGCCAACTTCTTCGGCATCGTGATCGCGATCCAGCAGAAATCCGGCGGCAACCTGTCGGAGGCGCTGGGCAACCTGTCCAAGGTGCTGCGCGACCGCAAGAAGATGGCTGAGAAAATTCAGGCGATGTCGATGGAGGCCAAGGCCTCGGCGGGCATCATCGGTTCGCTGCCGCCCATCGTCATGCTGCTCGTCTACCTCTCGACCCCCGATTATATCTCGCTGCTGTGGACCCATCCGACCGGACAATTGATGCTATGCGGCTGCGTGATCTGGATGTCTATCGGCATCTTCGTGATGAAGAAAATGATCAACTTCGACTTCTGAAGGTCTAGCATGGTTCAGTTCCTGATCGACAAGATCCACGACGCGAGATTCATGACCATGCTGCTCGCCGCCATCGCGGTGAGCGCGACGGCCTATACGCTGATGATGCCGTTCTTTGCCGGCGAGGGACTGGCCAAGCGCATGAAGGCGGTCGCCAGCGAACGCGAGCGGATCCGGCAGCGGGAGCGCGACCGTCTGTCCAAAACCGAGAAAGTATCGTTGCGCCAGACCCCGAAGCAGCTGGTCTCCAAGGTGGTGGAGGATTTCAATCTCGGGAAATGGCTGGCCCAGGAAGCCGCGCGCGACAAGCTCTCGATGGCCGGCTACCGCGGCCAGGCGCCCTACGTCACCTTCCTGTTCTTCCGTCTGGTGACCCCGATCGTGCTTTTTCTGGCGGCGGTACTGTATGTTTTCGTGATCTCGCACATGGAAAAGTCGCTGCCGGTGAAGATCATCATGTGCCTCGGCGCGGCCTATCTCGGATTGCAGGCGCCGATGCTGTTTTTGAAAAACGCGATCGCCAAACGCCAGCTTTCGATCAAGCGTGCGTTTCCCGATGCGCTCGATCTGCTGCTGATCTGCATTGAATCCGGCATGTCGATCGAGACCGCGTTTCGCAAGGTCAGCAACGAGATCGTGACCCAGTCGGTGGCGCTGTCCGAGGAATTCACCTTGACCACGGCCGAACTCTCCTATCTGCAGGATCGCAAGGTGGCTTACGAAAACCTGGCGAAGCGCACCGGCCTCGAGGGGGTGAAATCGGTCTGTCTGGCCTTGCAGCAGTCGGAACGTTACGGGACACCGCTCGGCCAGAGCTTGCGGGTCATGGCGCAGGAAAATCGCGACATGCGCATGACCGAGGCCGAGAAGAAGGCGGCGGCGTTGCCGCCGAAACTGACGGTACCGATGATCCTGTTCTTCCTGCCGGTGCTGTTCGTCGTCATCCTGGGACCGACCGGCATCAAGGTCGCGGCGATGCAATAGGCCGCGGCATCTGGCGCCCGCTGTCGGACGACGGCGCGGCACCTGCCATCGTGGCCGCATTCGAGCGCCCTGTCGGCGCCGACCCGGCGGAAGACGGTTTCGCTTTGCTTTTCCGATGCGTGGGGTTGCCGAGGCCGATCAGTCGGGACGGCTGAGCGACGCTATCGGCACCGTTCCGGCGCCGCTGCGCGGATTGTCCTTGCGGCTCAGCATCTGTTTCAGGTAGGCGACATTTGCGGCCGCCTGGTCTGCCGGCAGATCGGCCTTGACGATACTTTCCGCCTCGGCGAAGCGGCCCTGCAGGCCGACCACCAGGCCCAGATTCTGCCGTACCCGCGCGTCAGCCCTGCCGCTGTCGTAGGCCTGGCGCAGCGTCGCCTCCGCGTTGGGCAAATCCCTGGAGAGCACATAGGAAAGACCGAGATTGGACAGCACCGTCGGTTCGCCGGGCTTGATGTTCAGGGCGCTGGCATAGTAGCGGCGGGCCTCGTCGTGGCGGCCAAGCTGGTCCAGCACGGTGCCCTGCACCGAAAGAATCCGCCAGTCGGGATTTTCGGGCGAATGGGCGCGGCTGAGGACGTCGAACGCCTGCTGGAAATTGCCGTTATCGGCGAGCGCCCGGCCAAAACCTGCGAGCAGGGCTTTGTTGCCGGGATGGGCGATGGTGGCCTGTTCGAGCATGGCGGCGGCCTGGGCGCGCTGCCCGGTGGCGCGGAGCGCCTGGCCATAGGCCAGCGCTGCGTCGGCATCCTTGGGATTGGCGCGATAACGCTCGCCATAGACTTCCACCGCGCGCCGCGGATCGGCGTCCGGCGCGCCCAGCGATCCGGTGATGTCGGACGACGTGGTCTGGCAGCCGCCGAGACCGCAGGCCAATATCGCCGCGACGGCCGCGGAGGCAAGAAGCCGGGCAAAACTGGACTGCTGACGCATGGCACATGGACTCACGGTATCAGGCGAATTGATCGAGCCGAATGCGCCCAGCAATAAACCGTTAACCCTAACGTCCGGTTAATCGGCACGTGCTCGAAAAAGCGTCGGATATCAATGGAGCATGGCCGCCTCTGACCAATGCCCTGCGGTTGGTGCCGGTCCGCAATCAGAGAGGGGGCGACAAGCGACTGTTACAGATCCGCAACCCGGGACTGCAATCCGGGTTCGCAGACCGCGGGCAATCGAATCGGACGGGGCCCTCAACGGGCGCAAAATCCCTGTCGCCAGCTCCGGATGACAGCGTGGCTGCTGTCGGCCCCCGGGCCCAATCGAGATCCGTCCGGGCCGCGGCCACCCCCAAGGGACATTTATCGTCAAAAGCGTAGATTTATGTCGCGCTTTCGGTCAAATCACACATGTCATCGGCGCGTGCCGTGGCACCCTGATACGCGCCAGGGTTCGGATCGGAGAACGAGACCAGCATGCCTTCCGCGTTCGAGACCACACCTGTCGGATCGGCTATTCCAATCACATTCGCGACCAAGGCATCATGGGAGGCGATCTGCGCCGCTCTTCCCGCCCAGGCCCGGGCCTTCGCGCAGGCAAATGGTTTTGCGGCCAAGCCCGGCGCCTGCCTCACGCTGCCCTCCGGCAACGGACAAATCGCGCAGGTGGTTTTCGGCATTGAGGACGCAACCAGCAGATTCCGCGACCCGTTCAGGCCCGGGCTGTTGCCTGGGCTGCTGCCTGCGGGCGTCTACCGCTTCGCCAACGCGCCGCAGGATACACGGCTCGCTGCGCTGGCGTTTGCGCTCGGCCGCTACCGCTTCAGCCGCTACCGCGATACGCACGCTGCCGACGTCAGGCTGGTGCCGCCCGACGGCGTCGACATCGCCGATGTCACGCGAATTGCCGAAGCGGTCGGGTTTGCCCGCGACCTGATCAATACGCCGGCCAACGACATGGGGCCGGAACAACTGGCGCAGGCGGCGCAACAACTCGCCAATCGCTTCGGCGCCGAGTTCCGCTGCATCGTCGGCGACGATCTGACCCGACAGAACTTTCCGCTCATTCATGCGGTCGGCATGGCCTCGCCGCGCGCGCCGCGCCTGATCGATCTGAGCTGGGGGGATCCGGCGCATCCCAAGGTGACGCTGGTCGGCAAGGGGGTGTGCTTCGACAGCGGCGGACTGGATCTGAAGCCGTCCAGCGGCATGCTGCTCATGAAGAAGGACATGGGCGGGGCTGCCAACGTGCTGGCACTGGCGCTGATGGTGATGGATGCGAGGCTCAAGATCCGCCTGAGGGTGCTGATTCCCGCAGTCGAGAACGCAGTTGCCGGCAACGCCTTCCGCCCGCTCGACATATTCCCGTCGCGCAAGGGACTGAGTGTGGAAATCGGCAATACCGACGCCGAAGGAAGGCTGGTGCTGGCGGATGCCCTGGCGCTGGCATGCGAGGAAAAACCCGAGCTGCTGATCGATCTGGGGACCCTGACCGGCGCCGCGCGCGTGGCGCTTGGCCCGGATCTGCCGCCCTTTTACACCAGCGATGAGACGCTGGCGCTGGACCTGGCGCGCTGCGCCGTGGAGGAAAACGATCCGTTGTGGCGGTTGCCGCTGTGGCCGGCCTACGATGCCTGGCTCGATTCCAAGGTCGCCGATCTCAACAATGCGCCGGCCGGCGGGTTCGCCGGCTCGATCACCTGCGCGCTGTTCCTGCAGCGATTCGTCGAGCATGCGAAAAGCTGGCTGCATGTCGATATCTACGGTTGGACCCCGACGGCAAAGCCGGCACGGCCGGAGGGCGGCGAATGCCAGGCCGCCCGTGCGCTCTATAAATTATTGGGCCAGCGCTATGGATGATCCGCGGCTGACGCCGGCGCGGCCCGACCTCGCCGCCCGGCATCTCGAGGGCAGGATCAAGGCCGCGCGTTTTGTCAGCGGTGAGGAGTTCGAGATATCGGAGGGCATCGCGCCGCTGCGCAGCGCGCCATTCTCCAACGCCGAGCTGCTGACCCAGGCGCTGAAAGGCGAGCGCGTGACCATTTATGAACGCGATCCCGAAGGCTGGGCCTGGGGCCAGCTCCGTGGCGATGGCTATGTCGGCTGGCTTCCCGATCGCGCGCTGGCAAAGCCCGCGGCGGCGCCCACGCACAGGATCACCGCGCTCAGGACCTTCGCGTTTCCGGGGCCCTCGATCAAGCTTCCCCCGGTCGAGACGCTTGTGATGGGGGCGACGCTGTCGGTGCTGCGCGAGGACGGCGTTTTCGCGGTGACGCGCGACGGCTGGCACCTGCCGCTGTCGCATGTCGGCCGCATCGACCTCCATGCCGACGACTTCGTCAGCGTGGCCGAGCGCTTCGTCGGCACGCCTTATCTGTGGGGCGGCAAGAGCAGCCTCGGCATCGACTGTTCCGGCCTCGTCCAGATATCCCTGAACGCGGCCGGTCGCAGTTGCCCGCGCGACAGCGACATGCAGCGGGACGGAATCGGTCGAGCGCTGGATCCGGCGCAATCCGGCCAATTGCAGCGCGGCGACCTGATTTTCTGGAAGGGCCATGTCGCAATCGCGCGGGATGCCGACAGCATCATTCATGCCAATGCGCATCATATGGCGACCGTGGTCGAGAATACCGGCGACGCCATCGCGCGCATCAGGGCCGCCGGCAGCGCAATCACCGCCATCAAGCGGCTCGATTGAACCCGGTTCAGATTGCGGCCGCGCCACCCGGCTCGGCTTCCAGCCGGAACGCGGCGGCGAACAGCGCGCGCGTATAGTCGGTCTTCGGATTCTTGAAAAGGTCCAGCGCCGCCCCCTCCTCCACCACCTTGCCCTGACGCATCACGATCAAATGGCTTGCCAATGACGCGACGACGCGCAAATCGTGGGAAATGAACATATAGGTCAGGTCGCGCTTGCGCTGCAGCTCGCGCAGCAGGTCGACCATCTGCGCCTGGAACAGCATGTCGAGCGCGCTGGTCGGCTCATCCAGAACGACGAAATTCGGCTCCAGCACCACGGCGCGGGCAATGCTGATGCGCTGGCGCTGGCCGCCGGAAAACTCATGCGGATAGCGAAACCGCGTTGCCGGATCCATCCCGACATCGCTCAGAGCCTTGACCACGCGCGTTTCGCGCTCGGCTTCCGACAACCCCTGCTGATGCACGCTGAGGCCCTCGGCGACGATGTCCCCGATCGACATCCGCGGGCTCAGCGCGCCGAACGGATCCTGGAATACGATCTGCATGTCGCGGCGGTGCGGCCGCATCGCCTTGAATCGCAGGCCCTGGATATTGCTGCCCAGGAAGACGATCGGCCCGTCGGACGAGATCAGCCGCAGCAGCGCCAGACCCAGCGTGGTCTTGCCGGAGCCGGATTCGCCGACCACACCGAGGGTCTCGCCCTTGCGCACCGACAGGCTGACGCCATCGACCGCCTTGATATGGCCGACGGTCTTGCGCAGCAGGCCGCGCTTGACCGGGAACCAGACTTTCAGGCCGTCGGCCGATATCACCACCGGCGAATCCGGCCGAGGCGGCGCCGGGTCGGGTTTTGGCTCGGCCGCCAGCAAGGCCTTGGTATAGGGATGCTTCGGCGCGGTGAAAACCTGCTCCACCGGACCCTGCTCGACGATCCTGCCGCCGTTCATGACGCAGACCACATCGGCGATGCGGCGCACGATGCCGAGATCATGGGTGATGAACAACAGGCTCATGCCGAGCCGCGCCCGGATATCGGCCAGCAGCGCCAGGATTTGCGCCTGCACGGTGACGTCGAGCGCGGTGGTCGGCTCGTCGGCGATCAGCAGATCGGGCTCGTTGGCGAGCGCCATCGCGATCATGACGCGCTGGCGCTGACCGCCGGACAATTGATGTGGATAGCTCGCGAGCCGGGTTTCCGGCTCGGGAATGCCGACCTGGCGCAGCAGCTCGAGGGTCCGCGTCCGTGCCACGGACCCCCGAATGGCGGTGTGCAACTGCAGGATTTCGCCGATCTGGGATTCGATCGTATGCAGCGGATTCAGCGACGTCATCGGTTCCTGGAAGATGATCGAAATGTCGTTGCCGCGAATGCCGCGAATCTCGCGCTCCGACATGTCGAGCAGCTCGCGGCCCTTGAAGCGGATGCTGCCCGAGGGATGCGAGGCGGTCGGATAGGGCAACAGCTTCAGGATCGACAGCGCGCTGACCGATTTTCCGGAACCGGACTCGCCGACCAGCGCCACGCATTCGCCGCGCCTGATCTCGAACGAGATCCGATCAACCGCGAGCGAGGTACCGCTGGGCTGATGAAACGCCACCGACAGATCGCGGACGTCGAGCAGAGGCTGGTTGATGGCGTCCATGCGGCTGACCTATCGAAACGTCTTGCGCGGATCGAACGCGTCGCGCACCGCCTCGCCGATGAAAATCAACAGCGACAGCATGATCGCGACCGCGAAAAAGCCGGTGAAGCCGAGCCATGGCGCCTGCACGTTGGCCTTGCCCTGCGACAGCAGTTCGCCCAGCGACGGCGATCCCGGCGGCAGGCCGAAACCGAGGAAGTCGAGCGCGGTAAGCGTCATCACCGACGAGGAGACGATGAACGGCAGGAAGGTCATGGTCGCCACCATGGCGTTCGGCAACAGATGGCGGAACATGATCACGGCATTGGACACGCCAAGCGCGCGGGCTGCCATGATGTATTCGAAGTTGCGGCCGCGCAGGAATTCCGCGCGCACCAGGCCGACCAGTGACACCCATGAGAACAATAGAAGGATGCCGAGCAGGACGAAGAAGCCGGGCACCAGTACCGACGACAGGATCAGCAGCAGATAAAGCGAGGGGATGGCGCTCCAGACCTCGATCACGCGCTGAAAACCCAGATCGATCCAGCCGCCGAAATAGCCCTGCACGCCGCCGGCGGCGACGCCGACGATCGACGAGATGATGGTCAGGCTGAGGCCGAACAGCACCGAGATGCGAAAGCCGTAGATCAGTCGCGCCACCACGTCGCGACCCTGGTCATCGGTGCCGAGCCAGTTGTATTCGAGGTCGCGGCAGCTCCTCAGGCCCTTTTTCTGCACCACCTCCTTGCACTCGGCTTCGGTCAGCATCCAGGTCGGCTTGGACGGCGCCGGCGTCGGCAGATCGAGATTGTGGGTATCGTAGGAATAGCGGATCAGCGGCCAGATCACGGTGCCGCCCTTGGCCGCGATCAGCTTCTGCAGGTAGGGATCGCGGTAATCGGCCGCGGTCTCGAAGTCGCCGCCGAAGGTGGTTTCGGAATAGCTGACAAATGCCGGAAAATACAAGTGACCGTCGAACACGATCAGGAACGGACGGTCGTTGGCAATCAGCTCGGCGAACAGCGAGACGAAGAACAGGATCATGAAGATCCAGAACGACCAGTAGCCGCGGCGGTTGGACTTGAAATTCTGCCAGCGGCGGCGATTGAGCGGCGACGGGCTGAACCGATGGCGTGTCATCGGCACGGCCTCGCCGAGCGGGGTCTGCGTGGTGGTTTCGACCGGCGGCGGCGCGATGATGGTCATCAGACTTCCCGTGCCTCGAAATCGATCCGCGGATCGATCCACATATAGGCAAGATCGGAGATCAGGTTGACCACCAGTCCGACCAGCGAGAAGATGAAAAGCGTTCCGAACACAACCGGATAGTCGCGGTTGAGCACGCTTTCGAAGCCGAGCAGGCCGAGCCCATCGAGCGAAAAGATGGTTTCGATGAGGAGCGAGCCCGAGAAGAACGCATGAATGAAGGCGCCAGGGAAGCCGGCGATCACGATCAGCATGGCGTTGCGGAAGATGTGATTGTAGAGCACCTGCCGCTCGCTGCAGCCCTTGGCGCGCGCGGTCATGACATATTGCTTGCGGATTTCATCGAGGAAGGAGTTCTTGGTCAGCAAGGTCATGGTGGCGAAGGCGCCAAGCGCCATCGAGATCAGCGGTAAAGTGATGTGCCAGAAATAATCCAGGATCTTCCAGTACCAGGGGAACTGCGACCAGCCGTCCGAAGTGAGGCCGCGCAGCGGGAAGATATTGAAGAACGAGCCGCCGGCGAACAGGATGATCAACAGGATGGCGAACAGGAATCCCGGTATTGCAAATCCGACGATGACCACGGCGGAAGTCCAGGTATCGAATCTTGAGCCGTCCATGACGGCCTTGCGGATGCCGAGCGGAATGGAGATCAGATAGGTCAGCAGCGTCATCCAGATCCCGAGCGACATCGAGACCGGCAGCTTCTCCTTGATCAGCTGCAGCACGCTGACATCGCGAAAATAGCTTTTGCCGAAGTCGAAGCGGGCGAAATTCCACAGCATCAGCGCGAAGCGCTCCGGCGCCGGCTTGTCGAAGCCGAACTGCTTTTCAAGGCTCTTGACGAATTCGGGATCGAGCCCCTGGGCACCGCGATACTTCGAGCCGCCCGCGTCGGAAGATACGGCAACCTGGCTGCGCGCTCCGAAATCACCGCCGCCGCCGGAAATCCGCGAGGTGCCGCCGGTATCGGCGCCGCTCAGCTGCGCGATCACCCGCTCCACCGGGCCGCCCGGCGCGAACTGCACCACCACGAACGAGACGAACAGAATTCCCAGCAGCGTCGGGATCATCAGCAAGATGCGGCGGGTGATGTAGGCGCTCATGGATTATTTCGCCTGCTCGGCCTTGGCCAATTTGGCCGGATCGCACCACCACAGGATGCGCTCGCCGAGGCTGGATGAATAATTGTCGATCTGGTAGCGCGGCAGGGTCCCGGGATGATCGAACACATCCCAATAGGCGAGCGGGTGGTTGTTGCGGTACCACTGCGGCACCCAATAGCGTCCGGCACGAAACACCCGATCGAAGGCCCGGCACGCGGTCGTGAGATCGGCGCGATTGTCGGCGCCGATGATCTTCTCGATCAGCGCATCCAGAACCGGGCTGGCAATGCCGGCGAGATTATACGATCCCTTGGTGGCGGCCGCCTGCGACGAGAAGAACGGGCGCATCGCATCGCCCGGCGTTGCCGACATGGAAAAGCGTTCCATGGTCATGTCGAAATCGAAATCTTCCACCCGGGCACGGTATTGCACGGCGTCGACGATCCGCAAGGTCGCCTGGATTCCGAGGGTGCCGAGATTCTTGATGTAGGGGGCGTGGTGCGGCTCGATCGACGGCTCGTCGACCAGGAACTCGATCGTGAAAACCTCGCCGTTCGGCAGCACACGCTTGCCATTCTTGATCGCCAGTCCCGCATCGAGCAGCAATTGCGAGGCGCTGCGCAACAGGGTGCGGTCCTGTCCCGACCCGTCCGACACCGGCGGCACGTAGGGCTGACCGAACACCTCGTCCGGCACCTGGCCGCGGAACGGCTCCAGCAGCTTGAGCTCCTGCGCCGAAGGTGGGCCCTTCGCCATCATATCCGAATTCTGGAACGGCGAATGGGTACGGGCATAGGCGCCGTACATGATGGTCTTGTTGGTCCATTCGAAATCGAAAGCCTGGATCAGCGCCTCGCGCACCCGCGGATCCCCGAACTGCTGGCGGCGCAGATTCATGAACCAGCCCTGAGCTCCCGACGGCGTCTCGTCGGGCAGCGTCTCGCGCTTGACGCGGCCGTCCCTGACGGCCGGAAAATCATAACGTGTGGCCCAGACCCGTGCCGTGAACTCCTCGCGAAACAGGTAGTTCCTGGCGGTGAAGCCCTCGAAGGCGACATCGCGGTCCCGGTAGAATTCGTAGCGTACGCTGTCGTAATTGTAAGTGCCGCGGCTCACCGGAAGATCGGCGCCCCACCAATCCCTGACGCGCTCGAATTCGATATAGCGATTGACCTCGAATTTTTCGACTTTGTACGGTCCGGATCCGAGCGGAATTTCGAGCGTCGATTCGTCGAACGGATGCGTCGCGTAATAATCTTTGGAGAAAATCGGCAGGCTCACGACATAGAGCGGAACGTCGCGCGCGCGCTTTTCGGCGAAGCTGACGATCAGCGTGGCTTCGTCAGAGGCTTCGGCCTTCACCATGTCGTGCAGCTGCTGCATGATCAAGGGATGACCCTTGCTCTTCAGCGCGTTCAGCGAAAACGCGGCGTCGTGCGCGGTCAGTTTCGAGCCGTCGTGAAACCTGGCTTCGGGACGCATCGTGAAACGATAGGTGAGCTTGTCGTCCGAGATTGCTACCGATTTCGCCGCCAGGCCGTACACCGCGTCCGGCTCGTCGGCCGCGCGCGCCATCAAGGTAGCGAAGGCGAGGTCCATGCCCTGCGCTCCCTCGCCCTTCAGGATAAAGGCATTGAGCGAATTGAACGTATAATAGGACTGGTTGTTGGTTCGCGACGAGGGAACCGTCGAAAACATTCCCCCTTTCGGCGCGGCAACGTTGACATAATCGAAATGATGGAAATCGGGCGGGTATTTCAGATCGCCGAACACCGACATGCCGTGAACCTCGGCGCCGGGTTCGGCTGCTGTCGCGCCCCGCAGCCACGGCAGGCTGAGCGCGCCGGCGCCGAGGCCCAGCACATGCCGGCGGGAAAATGGCGCCATGCGGGTGAATTCCTTCAAGTCCGGCCGCCGGTCTTGGCGGCCTTCGCGGCATCCCACCACCACAGGTTCGGAAAGCCGGAGATGGCGTATTTCGGCAATGGCTCGGGGTGGCCGAAGCGGTCCCAGCGCGCATAACGCAAGGTGTCGGAGGTGAATTGCGGCACCAGATAGAAATTCCACAGCAGCACACGATCCAGTGCTCTGGTCGCGGCCACCAGCGCCGGGCGATCCTTGGCGAAAATCAGCTTGTCGATCAGCGCGTCAACCGCGGGATTCCTGATGCCGATGGTATTTCGCGAACCCGGCTGATCGGCGGTCTGCGATCCCCAGTATTCCCGCTGCTCGTTGCCGGGCGACAGCGACTCTCCCCAGAGGTCGATGATCATGTCGAAGTCGAAGCTGCGCAGCCGGTTCTCATACTGCGCATCGTCCACGACGCGGATCGAAAACGTCACACCGATGCGCTCCAGGGACGGCTTGTAGAACAGCGCGATCCGCTCCGAGGATGGATCCTGAACCAGAATCTCGACGGCAACCGGCTTGCCCGCGTTATCGACGAGCTTACGGTCTTTCACCTCGAAGCCGGCTTCCTTCAGCAGCCTGGCACTCTCCCGCAGATTGGCGCGCACCGCTTCAGGGTTGCCGCCGACCGGATTCTGATACGGGGTGGTGAAGACCTCGGCGGGCACCTTGTCGCGCACGGTTTCGAGAAGCCGCAATTCCTCGCCTTCCGGCAGGCCCGAGCACGCCAATTCGGTTCCCGAAAAATAGCTGTTGATGCGCTTGTACTGCCCATAGAACAGTTGCTTGTTCATCTCCTCGAAATCGTAGGCAAAGTTGAAGGCGCGACGCAGCCTTGCGTCCTTGAACAGATCGCGGCGCAGATTGAAGACGAAGCCCTGCATGCGGCCGACATTGTTGACCGGGAATTCTTCCTTGATGACTCGCTTTTCCCTCGCCGCCGGAAAGTCATAGGCCGTGGCCCACTGCTTGGCTGAATTCTCAGCGATCCAGTCCGCCTGATCGGCCTTGAAGGCTTCCAGCGCGACAAGGTTGTCGCGGAAGAAATCGAAGCGCTGTTCGTCGAAATTATAGGACCCGACCTGCGCCGGGACGTTGGCGCCCCAGTAATCCTTGACCCGCTCGATGGCGACCGAACGCCCGGCGATGAACTCCTTGACGCGATAGGGGCCTGAGCCAAGCGGCTTCTCGAGGGTGGTGGCGGAGATGTCGCGCTTCTTGCCCTCGCTGTCGGTGCCCTCCCACCAATGCTTCGGCAGTACGGTGATTTCGCCGACGATGGTGGGCAATTCGCGGTTTCCCGGAGAGTCGAACGTAAAGGTGATCTCGCGTTCTGCGGTCTTTTCGGCCTTGGCGACATGCCGGTAGTACGATGCATACATCGGGCTGTATTTTTTCAGGGCCTCAAGCGAGAAGATCACGTCCTCCGGCGTCACCGGCTGGCCGTCGTGCCAGCGCGCCTCCTTGCGCAGCCGGTATTTGACCCAGGAGAAATCGTCGGGATAGGCAGCCGCCTCGGCCAGCAATCCGTAAAAGGTGGCGACCTCGTCCAGCGAACCGATGGTCAGGGTTTCGTAGATCAGCCCGATCGCGGGTGCGAGGGTGCCCTTCACGCCCGATACGGCCAGATTGAAGTTGTCGAAGGTGCCGATCGAAATCTGGCGCACCACGCCGCCCTTGGGCGCGTCGGGATTGACGTAGTCGAAGCGCTTGAAATCGGCGGGGTATTTGATGTCGCCGAACAGCGCCAGGCCGTGCCGCCAGAGCGGTTCGCCGGTTGTGGTCTGTGCGCCGGCCGGGCTGAGGATGGGAAGGCCGGCTGCGGTGCCTAGTGCCGGGGCCAGCGCGGCGACGACGCCGCTCTGCAGAAGATCACGTCGGGTAATGGCCAAATCAACAATTCCTGCTGGATACCGGGCGTCATTGAATGCGCAATATAAGGCAACGGTTCGACCGGTTAAGTTGCTTTTTGCTCATGATACTCAACTGCGGGCGGCGCCGGTGCGGCGAAACGTCCCGATAACGCGGCGGTGACCGAACAGCAAAACGGCCGGGCGATGGCCCGGCCGTTTGCGAACAATTTCATTCGGGGCCGAAGCCGCTACTTGGCCGCCGTGGGCAGCGGAACCGGATTGTCCGAAAGGGTGTGCAGATAGTCGATCACGTCGGCGCGCTCGCTGTCCTTCTGGATGCCGGCAAAGCCCATCGCGGTGCCGGGGACAAATCCCTTGGGATTGGCGATGAACTTGTTGAGATCGTCATAGGTCCATTTGCCGCCCTTGGCCTTCATGGCCGCCGAGAAATTGAACCCGCGTCCGACGCCCTTTTCGTCGCCGACAATGCCGTACAGATTGGGACCGACGCGATTGGGGCCGCCCTTCTCGAAGGTATGGCAGGCGCCGCATTTCTTGGCCGCGGCCTCGCCTTTTTCCACCGAAGCCGTCTGCAACAGCTTCTCGATCGGTTCGGATGGCGGGGGTGCCGCCTCCTTGGCGCCGGGTTGGGCTTCTTCCTTGACGGCGATCACGTAACCTGGCTTTTCCGGCATCACGGGGGCAAAAATCGCCCCGGCGGTGAAGCTCGTCACCAGCAGAATGAGACAGCTGCCCAGTATCGCACCGAGAATTTTATTGAGTTCGAAGGAGTCCATCTTGGATCAGGCTCCGGGCCGGAAGGTCGATTTCAGGCCGGCGAGAAGCGGCCGCGGATAAGCTTCAGGAATCAGGCTTTCGCACCGCACCCTCGGCAGCGATGAGATATCGGTTTGCCCGCGCTCTGGCAACCCGTATAAATGACCTGCGCCTTGAGCAATCCCCATCATTTCCCGCTTGTTATCAACCGGGCCCAGACCTCACCCGATGACCGAAAACCGCACTCTGGTGCTGATTCCCGCCCGCATGGCCGCCAGCCGCCTGCCGGGCAAGCCGTTGCTGGACATCGCCGGGCTGCCGATGATCGTCCATGTGCTGCGCCGCGCCGCGGCCGCGCGGATCGGCCGGGTGGCGGTGGCCACCGACACGCCGGAGATTGCCGCGGCGGCTCAGTCCCACGGCTTCGAGGCGGTCATGACGCGCGCCGATCACCCGTCCGGATCCGACCGGATCTACGAGGCGCTCGGCAAGCTCGATCCCGGCGGCGAGGCCGAAATCGTCGTCAACCTGCAGGGCGATTTTCCGACCATCCTGCCGGATAATATCCGCAGCGTACTCGCCCCGCTGGCCGATCCGGCGGTCGATATCGCGACCTTGGCCGCGGAAATCCATACCGAGGAAGAGAGCCTCAACCCCAACGTGGTCAAGATGGTCGGCGCATCGCTGGGCGGGCGGCGGATGCGCGCGCTTTACTTCACCCGCGCCACCGCCCCCTGGGGCGACGGGCCGCGCTACCATCATATCGGCCTCTACGCCTACCGCCGCGCCGCACTGCATCGCTTCGTCACCCTGCCGCCTTCGGCGCTGGAGCGGCAGGAGAAACTCGAGCAGCTGCGGGCCATCGAGGCCGGCATGCGGATCGACGTGACCATCGTCGACACGGTGCCGCGCGGCGTCGACACCCCCGAGGACCTGGTGACGACCCGGCGGCTACTGGCGAAAACCTGACCGACTGATACAAGGCGCCATGACCAAAGCCATGAAAATCGCATTCCAGGGCGAACCCGGCGCCAATTCCCATATCGCCATCGCCGAAGCCTATCCCGACGCCGAGCCGCTGGCCTGCCCGACCTTCGAGGATGCGCTGGCCGCGATCGCCTCGGGCGAGGCTGACCTCGGCATGATCCCGATCGAGAATTCCGTGGCCGGCCGGGTCGCCGACATCCACCATCTGCTGCCGCAATCCGGCCTGTTCATCGTCGGCGAATGGTTCCTGCCGATCCGCCATCAGCTGATGGCGCCGCGCGGCGCCAGTCTTGCCGACATCAAGACCGTCGAGAGCCACGTTCACGCGCTCGGACAATGCCGCCGCATCATCCGCAAGCTCGGCATCAAGCCGGTCGTCTCCGGCGACACCGCGGGAAGCGCGCGCATCGTCGCCCAACGCGGCGACAGGTCCTGCGCGTCGATCGCCTCGCGGCTTGCCGCCGAGATCTACGGCCTCGATATCCTGGCCGAGGATGTCGAGGACGAGACCCACAACACCACCCGCTTTGTGGTGCTGGCGCGCGAGGCCAACTGGGCGAGCCCGGGATCGGGGCCGCTGGTCACCACCTTCGTGTTCCGGGTGCGCAACCTGCCCGCGGCGCTTTACAAGGCGATGGGCGGCTTCGCCACCAACGGCGTCAACATGACCAAGCTGGAAAGCTACATGGTCGACGGCAATTTCTTCGCCACGCAATTCTACGCCGACGTCGATGGCCATCCCGAGGACAGAAACCTGGCCTTCGCGCTCGAGGAGCTGAAGTTCTTTTCGCGCGAATTCCGCATCGTCGGGGTCTATCCCGGCCACCCGTTCCGGGCGACGTTCAAGGAGACGCCGGAGTGAGGTCTTGTCACCCGGACACGCTGCAGCGCTTTTGCACGACGCGGCATCCGGGGCATGATCGTCACGCCGCCACCCGGTTGCCGAGCTCGAAGGCCTCCGCCAGCAGGCTGTAGGACTTCTTGCGGGCGTCGTGGTCGTACACCGCGGTGATGATCATCAGTTCGTCGGCCTGGCTGGCGGCAATCATCGGTTGCAGCTTCTGCATCACGGTGGCCGGACTGCCGACGAACAGCCGAGAGCGGTTGCGCGCGATCGCGGCGCGCTCTTTGTCGCTGTAGGGATAGGCCAGCGCCTCCTCGACGCTGGGCAGCGGCAGATGCTGGCCGCGGTCGCGGCGCAACCGGTTGAGGTCCATCGAGGCGGCCAGGCGCTCGGCTTCCGCATCGGTCTCGGCCGCGACCGCGGCCACCGCGAGAATGCCGTGCGGCGTCGAGCGCCAGCCCGACGGCTTGAAGCGCCGGCGGTAATGCGTCAGCGCCTCGACCGCGTCATGCGAGGCGAAATGATGCGCGAACGCAAAGCCCATGCCGACCTGGGCGGCGAGTTCGGAGCTGTAGTCGCTGGAGCCGAGCAGCCAGATTGGCGGCAGCGGCGCGTCGTCCGGCATCGCCACCACATTGTTGTAGGGGTGGCCGGGCGGAAAATCGCGGGTCTCCCACAAGGTCAGTTCATGCAGCCGCTCCAGAAAGTCGTCGCCGTCGCGGCGATCGAGCCGGCTGCGCAGCGCATGCGCGGTGGCGCCGTCGGTGCCCGGCGCGCGGCCGAGCCCGAGGTCGATCCGGCCCGGAAACAGCGCCTCCAGCATCTTGAAGCGCTCGGCCACCACCAGCGGCGCATGGTTCGGCAGCATCACCCCGCCGGAGCCGACCCGGATGCGGCTGGTCACCGCGGCGATCTGCCCGATCATGAGGTCGGGCGCCGGGCTCGCCACCGAGGCGAGGTTATGGTGTTCGGCCAGCCAGTACCGGACATAGCCGAGCGCGTCGGCGTGGCGCGCCAGATCGATGCTGTTGCGCAACGCCGCGGCGGGTTTGGTGCCGGAGGTCACCACCGAGAGGTCGAGGATCGAGAGAGGAATCATGCCGTTAAACTAGTTCGCCGCGGCCGGCCCACAAAGGCCCGCGCGGCGCAGGGCAGGCGCGCACCGGCCGACGTGGCGCCGGAGCCGCCGCCGCATGGTGGGATAAAGCGCCGTGAATTTATAACATCGAAGTCTGGCCCACACTAGGAGGCAGTCCATTTTATGCGCTGTCGGGATATTTTAACGAGATTCATAAGGTTTCGGATCCATTTATCCCCCTGGACCTACAAAGGGCGACCTTCATTTTTGCCCACTTTTGAAAAATGACCTCCCATTTTCATATTATTCTAAAAAATTGGGCATTTTCCCACGCTCAATGGGCTATTTTCAGCCCGATCTTTGACCTATCTTTAGTAACCTTGCGGCCAAGCCTGACGTTCGTGCAGATCGACTGGAGTTTGCTAAGCCATGACCGAGGTTACGCCCCCCGCGCCCGATGGGCGCCGCGCGCCAATTGCCCCGGCGATCTCGTTCGAATTCTTCCCGCCCAAGACCGCGGAAATGGAACGCGGTCTGTGGGAAACCATCAGCCGGCTGGCGACACTGTCGCCCAGTTTCGTTTCCGTGACCTACGGCGCCGGCGGATCGACCCGCGAGCGCACCCATGCCACCATTGCGCGCATCCTGGCTGAAACCAGCCTGACCCCGGCCGCGCACCTGACCTGCGTCGGCGCCAGCCGCGGCGAGATCGACGACATCGTCAGCCGCTACTACGAGGTTGGCGTCCGCCATATCGTGGCGCTGCGCGGCGATCCGCCGGGCGGCATCGGCACTCCCTATGTCACCCATGCCGAGGGCTATCGCCATTCGGCCGACCTGGTGGCCGGGATCAAGCGGCGGCACCCCGATATCGAGGTCTCGGTCTCCGCCTATCCGGAAAAGCATCCGGAAAGCCCCGACTTCGAGGCCGACATCGATGTGCTGCAGGCCAAGGTCGATGCCGGCGCCACCCGCGCCATCACCCAGGTATTTTTCGACAACGACCTGTACTTTCGCTATCTCGACCGGGTCCGCGCCCGCGGCATCGCCATCCCGATCGTGCCCGGGATCATGCCGATGCACAATTTCAGGCAGGCACGCGCCTTCGTGACCCGCGCCGGCACCACCGTGCCGGACTGGCTGGCGGAGAAATTCGACGGCCTCGACGACGATGCCGACACCCGCAAGCTGGTGGCCGCCACCATCGCGGCCGGCCAGGTGCAGAAACTCGCCAAGCACGGCGTCGACACCTTTCACTTCTACACGATGAACCGCGCCGACCTCGTGTTCGCGATCAGCCACCTGCTCGGAATCCGCCCCGGTGGCGCACAGAAAGCCGCCTGATCCATGACCGCGCCCGTCTCCCCCCAACGAACCGCGCTGCTGGCGCTGGCACGCGAGCGCATCCTGGTGCTCGACGGCGCCATGGGCACCATGATCCAGGGCCTGCAATATGACGAGGCCGGCTTTCGCGGAGAGCGCTTCAAGGATTTCCACCGCGACCTCAGGGGCAACAACGACCTGCTGATCCTGACCCAGCCGAAGGCCATCGAGGACATCCACGCCGAGTATCTGCGCGCCGGCGCCGACATCGTCGCCACCAACACCTTTTCCTCGACCTCGATCGCGCAGGCCGATTACGACCTTTCCGGCATCGCCTATGAGATGAACCTCGAAGGCGCGCGGCTCGCCCGCAGCGCCGCTGCCCGGGTCAGCGCCGAGGACGGCAAGCCGCGCTTTGTTGCCGGCGCGATCGGGCCGACCAACCGCACCGCGTCGATCTCGCCCGACGTGTCTAGCCCGGGCTTCCGCGCCGTCACCTTCGACGATCTGCGCAAGGCCTATGGCGAGCAGATCAACGGCCTGCTCGACGGCGGCGCCGACCTGCTGCTGGTCGAAACCATCTTCGACACCCTCAACGCCAAGGCCGCACTCTATGCCATCGCCGAGATCGCCGAGGCCCGCGGCCTCGACGTGCCGGTGATGGTCTCCGGCACCATCACCGACAAATCCGGCCGCCTGCTTTCCGGGCAGTTGCCCGAGGCGTTCTGGAATTCGGTACGCCACGCCCGCCCCGTTACCATCGGCTTCAACTGCGCGCTCGGCGCCGAGGACCTGCGCGCCCATATCGCCGACATCGGCCGCGTCGCCGACACCCTGGTCTGCGCCTATCCCAATGCCGGGCTGCCCAACGAGTTCGGCCAGTATGACGAGAGCCCGCAGTACATGGCCGGCCTGATCGGCGAATTCGCGTCCAGCGGCCTCGTCAACATCGTCGGCGGCTGCTGCGGCACCACGCCCGATCATATCGCGGCGATCGCCGCCGCGGTCGCTCCCCACAAGCCGCGCACGATTCCCGCCATCGAGCCGCGCCTGCGGTTGTCGGGCCTCGAGCCGTTCGAACTGACCGCCGCGATCCCCTTCGTCAATGTCGGCGAGCGCACCAACGTCACAGGCTCGGCGAAATTCCGTAAATTGGTCACCGCCGGCGACTATGCCGCCGCGCTGCAGGTGGCGCGCGACCAGGTCGAGAACGGCGCGCAGATCATCGACGTCAACATGGACGAGGGTCTGCTGGACTCCGAAGCGGCGATGGTGACCTTCCTCAACCTGGTCGCCGCCGAGCCGGATATCGCCCGCGTCCCGGTGATGGTCGATTCCTCGAAATTCGCCGTGATCGAGGCCGGCCTGAAATGCGTTCAGGGCAAGCCGGTGGTGAACTCGATCTCGATGAAGGAGGGCGAGGCCAAATTCATCCACGAGGCGAAGATTGCCCGGCGCCACGGCGCCGCCGTGGTGGTTATGGCGTTCGACGAACAGGGCCAGGCCGACACCTTTGCGCGCAAGACCGAGATCTGCAAGCGGGCCTACGACATCCTGGTCGGGCAATTGGACTTTCCCCCTGAGGACATCATCTTCGATCCCAATATCTTCGCGATCGCCACCGGGCTCGAAGAGCACAATAATTACGGCGTCGATTTCATCGAGGCGACGCGCTGGATCCGGCAGAACCTGCCGCACGCCCATATTTCCGGCGGCGTCTCCAATCTTTCGTTCTCGTTCCGCGGCAACGAGCCGGTGCGCGAGGCCATGCATTCGGTGTTCCTGTATCACGCCATCAAGGCCGGCATGGACATGGGCATCGTCAATGCCGGCCAGATGATCGTCTATGACGACATCGATCCCGAACTGCGCCGGACCTGCGAGGACGTCATCCTCAACCGCGACGCGGGCGCTTCCGAACGGCTGCTGGCCCTGGCAGAAAAATTCCGCGGCAAGGAGAAGCAGACCAAAGAGCAGGATCTGGCCTGGCGCGAATGGCCGGTCGACAGGCGGCTGAGCCACGCGCTGGTGCACGGCATCACCGAATATATCGAGGCCGACACCGAGGCCGCCCGCGCGCTCGCCGAACGGCCGCTCAACGTCATCGAAGGCCCGCTGATGGCCGGCATGAACGTGGTCGGCGACCTCTTTGGCGACGGCAAGATGTTCCTGCCGCAGGTGGTGAAATCCGCGCGCGTGATGAAGCAGGCGGTAGCCTATCTGATGCCGTTCATGGAAGAAGAGAAGGCGCGCAACAAGGCCAACGGCGTCGTCGGCGACGGCCGCAGCTCGGCGGGCAAGATCGTGCTCGCCACCGTCAAGGGCGACGTCCACGACATCGGCAAGAACATCGTCGGCATCGTGCTGCAGTGTAACAACTTCGAAGTCATCGACCTCGGCGTGATGGTGCCGGCTGCCAGGATCATCGAGACCGCCAAAGCCGAGGGTGCCGACATCATCGGGCTGTCCGGCCTGATCACCCCGTCGCTGGACGAGATGAGCTTTCTGGCCGGCGAGCTCGAGCGCCAGGGCATGGAGCTGCCGCTGATGATCGGCGGCGCCACCACCAGCCGCGTGCATACCGCCGTCAAGATCGACCCGAACTACCGGCGCGGCCCGGTAGTGCATGTCAACGACGCCAGCCGCGCCGTCGGCGTCGCGTCGGCGCTGATGTCAGCCGAGCGGCGCGAGGCCTATGCCGCCGAGGTGCGCGCCGACTACGCCAGGATTTCCGCGGCGCATTTCCGCGCCCAGGCCGACAAGAAGCGGCTGAAGCTTGGCGATGCCCGCGCCAACGCCGTGAAAATCGATTTTGCGCGCACGCCGCCGAAGCCACCGGCGTTTCTCGGCATCCGGAATTTTGCCGATTACGACCTTGCCGAACTGGCCGGCTATATCGACTGGACGCCGTTCTTCCAGACCTGGGAATTGGCCGGACGCTTTCCCGCGATTCTCGACGATCCCAAGGTCGGCGGGGCCGCGCGCTCACTCTATGCCGACGCCCGCAAGATGCTCGACCTCATCGTTGCGGAAAAATGGTTCAAGGCGCAGGCCACCATCGGGTTCTGGCCGGCCAATGCCCGCGGTGACGACATCGTGGTCTATGCCGACGACAGCCGCGGCGATGTGATCGCGACCTTCCACACCCTGCGTCAACAACTTGAGAAGCGCGAGGGCCGCTTCAACGCGGCGCTGTCCGATTTCATCGCGCCGCTCGACAGCGGCGTGGCCGATTATATCGGCGCCTTCGTGGTCACCGCCGGGATCGGCGAGGACCTGATCGCCGACCGCTTCAAGAACGCCAATGACGATTATTCGTCGATCCTGTGCAAGGCGCTGGCGGACCGCCTGGCGGAAGCCTTTGCCGAGCGGATGCATGCGCGGGTGCGCCGGGAGTTCTGGGGCTATGCGCCGGACGAGGCGCTGGCGCCCGACGCGCTGCTGCTGGAAGAATATGCCGGGATCCGGCCGGCGCCCGGCTATCCGGCGCAGCCCGATCATACCGAGAAGGCGACACTGTTCCGGCTGCTCGATGCCGAGCGGACCGCCGGCGTGATGCTGACCGAAAGCTACGCGATGTGGCCGGGCTCGTCGGTGTCGGGGCTGTATTTCAGCCATCCCGAAAGCTTTTACTTCGGCGTCGGCAAGATCGAGCGCGATCAGGTCGAAGACTATGCTGCGCGAAAAGGCTGGAGCCTCGGTGAGGCCGAGCGCTGGCTGGCGCCGGTGTTGAACTACATCCCGGCGCAGGATCAATCCGCCCGGGATCTTCGCGTCAAACAGGAGATGCCGAAGCTGGCGCCGTCGACGGCCGCGCCGGCCAACGACATCGCGTCGCATCCGCCCGGCTGCGCCTGCGCGGTGCATCTGGCCTGGCGCAAGAGGGCGGTCGGTGCGGGATAGTTTTACGCAGTCCCCGCGCCGGCGGACGACGTCGGCCGAGCCGTGGGGCGCGCCTTCACGCAGAGATCGATAGGATTCACTTTTCAGACCACAAGGTCATCGATGCGCGCTCTTGCACAGCGAATTCTCGCGGTGCCAAGCGTCCGAGCCTTGCCGGTAGTCTGGCGCCCTTTTCAACATCAGGGCGCGCGGGAACGCCGGGTGCTCTCGATGCACCCTGGTCTCATGCACAAGGTAAGATAGCCGCAGGCCCTGAGAGCGCTTTTCAACCGGCAGGAACTTTAGGTCCTTAAAATCGTTGGCAGATCGGGAGCGACCCCGAAGCGACTGGATCGCCCGGTGATCCCCAACCGACCAGACAGCATTCAGGCGGCGGCCGTTGCCGCCGTGAGCACCGACGCCACGGCCGCCAGTGGATCTGCCGGCACTGGCACGCGACCGGACGCGCTTGCCCACTCCGGACAGCTGCCGAATTTCGGGCGCGCGTCTTGCTGGACACGAACCGGGCTCGCAAGAACCGCGATCGACCTTCGGCAGTCCACCGGAGGGCGACCACGATGACACGATGAGGAGCCTGTCATGAGACCAGACTTGCGCACCGCCGGAACTGTCGCGGCGGCCCTTGCCGCAGCGATTTTTCTTGTCCGTGCTTCAGACGTCGCCGCTGGGCCGGCCAATCCCGATCTCGGTCTGATCGCCGGGGTGATGCAGCTGGTGCAGCAGGACTATGTCCATCCGATCGATTCCGACCGGCTCACCGAGGACGCGCTCAAGGGCATGCTCGGCCATCTGGATCCGCATTCCTCCTATATGAGCGAACGCGAATTTCGGCAATCCTCCCAGGATCTAAGCGGGGAATTCGGAGGCATCGGCCTGAAGATCGAAGACCGCAACGGCGTCGCCACCGTGGTGTCGCCGGTCGACGGGACCCCCGCCGCGCAAGCCGGACTGCAGCCTGGCGACATCATCGTCGCAGTCGATGGCCGCGCCACGCATGGCGCGGATTTGATGCAGGTCGTCTCGGAGGTGCGCGGAAAGCCCGGCAGCAGCGTCAGACTTGGCATCGTCCGCGGCGGCAAGGCGCCGATCGAGGTGACCGTCACCCGCAGGATCATCGAGGTGAAGAGCGTCAACTCGAAGCTGGAGCCAGGCGACATCGGCTATGTCAGGATCAGGGAATTCGGCGGCGATACGCCGCGCGAGGTGAAGCGGGCCATCGCCGAGCTCGAGCGGAATGCCGGCGGCAATCTCAAGGGCCTGATGCTCGATCTCCGGGACGATCCCGGCGGGCTATTGTCCTCGGCGATCGATGTTGCCGGCGATTTCCTCGATGGCGGCACCGTCGTCTCGGTTCATGGGCGCCGCCGCAGCGACGATGCGGTGTTCAAGGCTCCGGCGCGCGGCGACATGTTGCCGCACACGCCGGTCGGGGTCCTCATTAACAGCGGCTCGGCCTCGGCCTCCGAGATCGTCGCCGGCGCGCTGCAGGATCGCCACCGCGCCACCGTGATGGGAACCCAGAGTTTCGGCAAGGGATCGGTGCAGACCCTGATCAGGATCAAGGGCCACGGCGCGTTGCGGCTGACGACGGCGCTTTATTATACGCCGTCCGGCCGGTCGATCCAGGGCGAGGGCATATCACCCGACGAGGTCGTCGAGGCCGCGAAGGACCAGCAGGTCGCGAACTCCCCGATCTGGCGGGAGAGCCAGCTGCAAGGCGCGTTCAAAAACCCCGGCCCGCTGACGCAGGTCAAGGCCGCGCCGTCCGCAAGCGCCGCCGCGGTCGCGGCTTATTCCCCGCCGATCAAGGAAAGCCTGATAGGTACCGCGCAGGATATGCAGCTTTCCGCGGCGCTTGACCTGCTGCGGCATCCGGCGGAAAACTCGGCGCGCCAGGCGTCGCAGTCGTCGGGCTAGGCGGTGCGCTTTGGAGCGGACTCGACCAGCGTCAATCTGGCGAACGGGATTCCGGCCTTCAAAAGTCCGTCGCGATAATGGGCGATGTCGGCCGGGTTTTTCCAGCGGAAATTCCTGAGATGCTGTTCGACGGACAGGGCCGGGTAGCTGGTCAGCAGGACTTCCGCGGCGCCAGCTGCTTCCTCGCTTCGTCCCAACTGCGCGAGCGCGGCCGCGCGAACCGCCAGCACCTGAAGGTGATTGGGATTGAGATACAGCGCTTCGCGCGCCCAGGAAAGCGAGGCATCATATTGGCCCAACAGGTAGTGGCTGAACGCGTTCAGGGCAGCCCATTTGTATCTGGGGTCGCTGTTGCCGTGCTGTACCGCCGTTGAAAACAATTCGATGGCCTGCCGATGCTCGCCGATGACGAGGTGGCTTATCCCAAGGACACCGCGGGCACCCATGTCGTAGGGATTCAGCTTGACCGCTCTTTTGGCGGCCTCCATGGCCTGTTCGTAGTTGCCCTGCATCGCGTGCATATAGGACAGGATCGAAAACGCGAAGGAGGAGCGGGCGTCGAGGCGGACGCTGCTTTCCGCGAGATTCATCGCCTCGGTCCACAACTGGCCGGTGCTCCTGATCCAGCCATACTGCACGCCCTGCACCATGATGGTGGCGAGATAGGCCCGGGCAATCGAAAGCGCCGGGTCCAGCGCAATGGCTTGCCGGAACAGGTCGATCGCTGCCTCGAAATCCGTTTTGGTGTGCAGGTAATAATGCGAAAGCCCCTTCAGGAAACGATCCCATGCTGTCAAGACCACGGACGAGCGGGCGGGGGCCAACGCTTCAGCGCGATAGATCTCGGGGGCCAACGCCGCTGAGAGGCTCGTGGTGATTTCATCCTGCAGCGCGAACAGGTCGTCCAGCTCCCGGTCGTATCGGCCGGCCCATAATTGCTCACCGGTCTCAGGCGCGATCAGTTCGGCCGTTACCCGAATTTTGGTTCCGGCCCGACGCACCGAACCCTGGATCAGGTAGGTCGCGTCAATCTCCCGCGCGATCAGCCGCGCGCTCAAGTTCCTGCCCTTGAAAGCGAACGTCGAGTTCCTGCTCAGCACCCGGTAAAACGATTGCAGCGAAAGCGCGTGGATCAGGTCCTCGGTGAGGCCATCGGAAAAATATTCGTCGGCGCTGGCGCTGAGATTCGTGAAGGGAAGCACGCCCACGATTGCCGTGCGGTATTGCGCCGGCAGGTTCGATGCATCGCCGGGCTGCGCTGCACCGGCGTCGGACCTGCCCGGCTCCCAGGCCCAGACATCGATCGGCTCGGCAATGTTCTTGAAACGGTGACTGCCGGCATTGGCAAGCGGCACGCTGAGATGCCTGCTCGCCTCGTCATAGGCCTTTGCCGAAACGGCCACGCCGCCCGGCACCGCAACCGCTTCGAGACGGACGGCGATGTTTACGCCGTCGCCGAACACCTCGTCCTCGTCGACAATCACGTCTCCCATATGGACGCCGAGGCGGAATTGCATGGCCCGGTCTGCCGGGAGGTGGCTGTTGCGTTCCGCCATCAGCGCCTGCATCGCGATGGCCGACTCGATCGCCCCTACCACGCTAGGGTACTCCAGCAGGAAACCGTCACCGGTGTTTTTCACGACCCGGCCACCGTGATTGAGAATGATCGGGTATATCGCGCTTCGATGCGCCTTGAACGTGGCGTGAGTGCCCGCCTCGTCAGCGCCCATCATTCGCGAGTAGCCGGCAATGTCAGCACAGACAATGGCCGCCAGACGTCTCTCCATTTCCTCTGCTCCCGAGCCGGCGGATATCAGGGTACGTGGTCTGCCCGGCAAATCCAATGGGGTCGGGCGGGCGATGTCGCGCGGCGTGAAACCGCGCAGGCATGCCCGTTGATTCAGGAAGCGAATTGCATCGGCGACAGGCGGGTTGACTCCGCCTGGCGCTGCCTACCTCCGATAGCGGGACAATTGCGAAGCGACCGGTGGGTGAGAAAACCGGCCGCCTGGACCGAATCAAGGCGTCTTCGTCGGGCGTCCTGTCCGGTCGCTGCGGATCACGGACGCAAGATGGCGTCAGCGGCCTCTTGCTCCCTGGATATAATGGCGGCGGCCGAAAAAAGTTGAGCGCGATTCCCTTCGCAGGAGGACCGCTCGCAGAACGGCTACTCTGCTCGCTACATGGCCATGTCGAAAATTTCAATCGGTGAGGGGTTGATCGAGATCAACATCGGTTCGCCCCGATCCGCCGATGATCATTATCTGCATCTGTGCGAGCAAACCGGACGCCGAGCAAACCGGCCGCGATGCGTCGCTGGTCGGGTTCGATGTCTGGAGGGAGTGATTTTCATGAGAACGCTTTCATTGGCCGTTGCTGCGATCGTCACCGCGACCGCGGCAACGGCGCAATCCGTCGATCTTACCGGAAAATACATATGCACCCAGGTGTGCCGGATGGGCCTTGAGGGCAATCCGGCCTATGTCACCCAGAATGGACCGCAGCTCAACCTCCTGAACGAGGCGGGTGAGCCTTCCCGTGCGTGGCCGGACTGGTACGCGCCGCAAACCCGAATCTGGGCCGATGCCTGGAACATGGGCGCGGTGTATTCCCCGGACGGCATGCGCATTCAGTTCGATAACGGCACGATCTGGGAGCGCGACTTGCCGCCCCCGCCGCTTCCGCTGCCCCGTCGCCGCAGGTAGAGCGCGAAACGCACGGCACGGCCAGCGCCGAACGGCCCGCTTCGATGCCGGCGTCTTTTCCGGTCAGTCGCCGCGATCAGGTCTCCACCCAAATAGCGGACCCATGCGGGCATCGCTCAAATATCAAGCGCTGGCCCCGCGTCCTGGAAAACCGAAATCGATTGGCCCATCGGACTCGGTCTCACGGACCGTCAGCTTGGGATATCCGGTGAGATGCACGATCCCGATCGCGCGCCCGGGCGCTGTCGGCTCAAAGAATTTTCCGCTGCCGGAATCGCGTCGCGGCAGCGCGAGGTGGCAAAGCCAGTTGCAGACCGCGGGCAGCAGGTGGACAGGCAAGTGTTCGCTCCACACCGCATGGTTGAGCGGCTCCTGGTCGCTGCACAGTTTTCCGCCGGTGGCGGCCAGTGCGCGCGAAAACGCCATGGCCCAGGGGCCCCAGTGCGGTGCGTCGCGGTGCAACGCGAAAACTCCGGCATTGAGATAGGCGTCCCAATGCCCCCGAACGACGGCCTCGCGGCCGAAGCCGGCTTCCATGCGCCGGGTGCGTCCGTCAAGGACCTCCCGTGAAGTACGGTAGGCATCATGGGCATGTGCAACGGCCGCGAGCGCCCCTTGCGCAGCGCCCTCGATCAGCCGCGCGATGGCAAGCCGTTCCTGGACCCACGCGTCGGCGTCGATCCAGACATAGATATCGTATCCGGGAAGGTAACGCGGCAGGAACGGCCGCACCGTGATCGCCCGCAACGCCGGCTGCTGCTCGCGCAGATCGCGATCGACATCCAGATCCCAGCCGGGGTCGATCAAATGCGTGACGCGACGCGCCACCGCGGCCCGGCTGTCGGAAAATAGTCCGACGTCGAAACAGGCAATGTCTGTGCAAGGACGGCTTTCCCATTGGCCCAGCGAGGCGAGCAGGCCATCCAGGAACGGAAAATAGGCCTCATTCGAAGCGGTGACGATGACCGTGCGCATCTGGGACCCCGGGAGTTGAGGAGGAGGCCAGGACGGGTTTATCAGGTCCCAGCTCATTTCGCCGCGGGGTCATTGTACACCGACGCGTTTCCCCGAAGCGGGCTGGCATCGGAGTACTTGTTGCAAAAATAATAGCAATGCTGGGTGTCGCAGGGCGCCGGACCCTGGCGCCGCACGAAAGTCCCTGCGAGAATGTTGCCTTGGGAATCGGAGCCGCCGCATCGATGAACGTCGCCATTCGGAAGGATCTGCACGAACCGCTCGCCTGCGGTACATAGCGCACCCCTGTAAGACGGCATACCATCCAGGAACAGCTCATCATTCAACATGTCGATGCTGGGAGGCTCGTCCCGCTTCAGCAGATCCGCGCGGTAGAAGTCGCGCGCGCGAGCTGCCATTGCTCCGAAGCGCTGCTTTTCCGCGCCACTATAGGCGTCCGGATAGGTTTTGCCGTCGGCGGTTCCGCGAAACAGCTTGGGGATCGGGAACAACCCGATCGGCGCCAGCAGCGCGATCGCCTCGTCGAAGCGAACGAGCGCCGAAGGTGTTGCAACCAGCGAGACCACGAGCGGGAAGTTGCGCGCCCGCAGGGTATCCGCGTTTCGCAGGAACGCCGTATGGCCGTTGCGCAGTTCGCGCTCCTGAAGATGCAGTCCCGCGTTGATAAAGCTGATACGTGACGGATCAACACGACGCGAAAGCTCCGCGAGCGAAGAGTGCGTGAGATTGGAATTGATCGAGATGAAGTGACGTGTGGTCAGCCGCTCGCAAAGCTCGACGAACTCGGGATAAATGCTCGGCTCGCCACCCGTCATGTGCAGCAACCAGATCATTCCCGTGGCGTCGAAGGCAGAACTCCATCCACTTGGTTCGGAAAACGTCCGCAGCCTTGCGCCGAGTGTTTCATGCCCGAAGAAGCAATACGCGCAACGATAGTTGCACGTGTCGAGCATGTGCCAGTCGGCTTCAATGGCATAGTTCATCGGCTGGTGTCCCCGTCGCCCTGTCAGGACCAAGCAGGCAATTTCTCAGCGAAGGGTCGGCACGTAAGGCGGCCCGCATCGGGGTCTATTTGCCGTTCGTCTTCTGCAAGATATGCCGCAGTGCTGCGAGAAGCAAAGGAGTTTTTCGGACGTCGTTGCGCAAGGCCGCCGCTTTCAGGTCGGCATTTTCCTTCTCCAGCGCGGTCACCCTGTTCTGGAGGGCTTCGTTGGCAAGGCGATAAGCGCGTTGCCCGGCCTGAAACTCTTCGTGCAGCGTGAGGTAGGCCGTCCAGCGCCGCAGGTGTTCGATCTCCATCCGGGGAAGCGGGACTTCGAAGCCGTGAGAGCGCAACATATCATCGATGAAGGATCCTGCAGGCGGCCCGAGATAACTCGGAATGCCGGCGCGGCGCCAAGTCTCGTTATACAAATGTACGAATGTCGACTTCGCGCATCGGGCACGAAGCTGCTCGAGCTGAGCGGGATCGAACATCGCCGAGACATCGAGGGCGGACAAGGGATAGGTCTCTTCCATCGCCTGGCCGTGGCACCCAAGCTGATGCTTGGCCACAACGTCCGTGAACAGGTCCGCCCCTGTCTGGCCGTAGAGCGGAGACTCCCCCGCAGCCACGCACCGCGCCAGGCTCTCCGAAAGCGCCGGATGTCCGGCCGGAAACTTCAGCACGGAGAATGTCGCCCTTATCGGGTCTCGGGTTTCAAGCGCGAAGAAGATGTCCTGTGCGGGAAGCTCCTGGCGCAACAGGATAACGTCGAGATCCACCCACCAACCGCCGAGCCGGTGCAGCATGGCATAACGAAAGAGGTTGGAATGCAGCGCGAAGCTGCCTCGCCCGAGGTCCTTCCGGTAAATCAGAATACGACTGGTCGGCCAGATTTCGTTGGCATCCCGCCTGACGATCCAGTCCGGAACGGCAATGCCGCCATCATAGGTGAAGAGCTCTACACGATGGCCATGATCCACGAAACTCCGCATGCCCATGAGTTGATAGGGGCCGAGCGGGCTTCCGTGCCAGAAGCAACGCACCGTCTCGGGACCAGACATCGACCTAGCCCAGGAACGTCCGCGGCCGCTGACCATGCGCCAAGGCTACACCAGCGGCTCGTTTAGCAATTCGAATTTTGAGGCGACTCATAAATAACCTGCCTTCCGTAGCAATTTCTTTCGTCAAATAAATACCCTCAGTGCCCGATCGGAACATAGCGCAGGGTCGCATGGCGAACCACTGAAAAACCGAGGGTTGCCGGTTCTACAGGGCGATGCGTCCACGACTCTGACGGCGATTGGACGGCGCATGGGCCACGGCTTTTAAGAATTCTTCATTTTCGAGCCGCCGAGTAGGCCGATGCTGGCAGTCCGAAGCGGGATGGGTTGGGGTGGAATTCGGCATATACGAGACGCTCGCTCACGCCTCCGCCAGAACCAGGCCGGCATGGTCGAACGCCCACTGGCAGGCTTCGAGGTCCTTTTCGATCAGGCACATGAAATAGACCTGCTGGATGACGCTGTCCGGCTTGTTCTCGAGATAGGCTATCGCCGCGGTGACCAGCGAATTCACTGTCTCCTGCAGCTTGCCGCCGCCCTGCCCGGTGCCCATCAGCGGAAACAGGATGCTGCGCAGATTGGCGCCCTTTTCCTCCTCGGAGTCGGCGAGCGCCAGCGCGTTGTCGATGCAGGCCGCGACATTGTTGATCGGCGTAAAGCCGATCCCGATCTGGCCGTAGACCGCGGCCGCATGGAAGATCCGCTTGACGCCGTTGCTTGCCGCCAGCTGGCCGGCGCTGGTCGCAATCACATTGGCCGCCGGCACCACGACATTTTCGCCGACGATGGCCAGGAGTTCCTTGGCCAGGATGTCGTCGGTCACCTGGCCTGCCCTGTTCCGCTTGGCGCCGTAATAGCGGATGGTGCCGGAGACCGAGCGTTCGTGGAACCGCGCCATCTGCATGTTGGTGTTCTCGGAGCTGACCCAGACATCGACGCCCTTGATCTTCTGCAGTTCGCCGGTGATCAGTCCGATCTCCTTGCCGGATACCGGGAGCTTGGCCGTGTAACGCCTGGTTTTCGGCAGCGGCGTCACCTCGGCTGCGATTCGTATCGGCAGGCTCTCGTGCACGGGACTGTCCACCTTGCGGGTCTGCAGGCCGTTCTGGATGAAACTGACGATCTTCTTCTTGGTCTTCTCTATGCTCTCGAGATCGTTCGGATCATACTCGATCGAGTTCAGGGCATTGATATTGAACGGAATGTTGGTGCCCTTGCGCTTGATGATGACGGTGACCTGGTCCGCCAGCGCGTGCCGGACTCCGAGCTCGTAGAAAACGTTGGGATTCAGCGTGGTGATGTCCACCACGGCGACATCCGCCCGATAGATGTGTTCCAGCATCTTCTTGTGAATGATCCCAGGCTCCTCGATTTCATCGCAACGGATGCAGCTGAGGTCCTTGACCTGCTCGACGCTGGGCTTGATCAGATAATTGTAGATCTTGTCGAAATCGATCTTCTTTCCGCCCGGGTCCTTCTTCTCGCCGAACGGCATGATGACAAAACAGCTTCGCACGGCAATTCTCCCCTGTCCTTGGCAATGTCCTTTATCCGCCCTCCGAGCCGAGTTTCGCCCGCAGCCACATCAGCGCGACGATGGTCTTGGCGTCGTGGATGTCGCCGCGGTCGAGCTGGCCGAAGGCCTCGGCGGTCGGCAGTTCGAGCAGGCGGATATCCTCGTTTTCCGCCGCAACGCCGCCGCCTTTATGCTCAGGCCCCGCGCCGGCAATTTCGGCGCAATACAAAAATACCCGCTCCGACGATCCGCCGGGCGACAGATAGAAATCCGAGATATGGACGAGCTGCTCGACAAGGTGGCCGGTTTCCTCGACAATTTCCCGGCGCATCGCGACTTCCGGGTCTTCGCCGGCATCGATCATGCCGGCGACGATCTCGGTGATCCAGCCCGGCCCCTTCTCATAGGTCGGGTACCTGAATTGATTGACCAGAACCACCGCGTCGCGTTCGCGGTGGTGCAGCAGGGCAGCGACCGAATCGCCGCGCTCGAAATTGAGCCGCCGCACCACCTCGCTCATGCTGCCGTCGAACTTCTCGAAGGACAGTTGAACTTCGTCCACCTTGAAGAAATCGTCGAGGATCCGCTTTTTCGGCCCCTTGATGACAACGCGTTTCGGCATCTTGTACGCTCCAGCGAAACCTGCGCGCCGGAAATGATGGCAGACGAACAGCGGCGCGCGCAAAAGTAGCGCATGGATCACGCCGGGATGTCAAATCATGGCCGCAGCGAAGGCGAGGCGGCGCCCGAACCAGGAATGAATGCCCTGGGTGACAGCTCCCTTGTTTCGCTCATCGATCGCCGTGGCTTGCGGCGCGGGCGGCTTTCCCTACGCTTGCGGCGAGGGCGGCGGGGCTTGTTCTTTACGTCGCTCGAAGGCGCGCCCGGGGCGCGGCGACCTCTAAACGGATCGCAACAGCGTCGGAAATCGCGCGAGCGCAGCCTCGAGCTGATCCACCCTGAAGGGCTTGCGAAGCAGGAGCGCCTCCGGTCCGGCGATCTCCGCAATCGCCGTGGTATCAAAATAACCGCTCGAGAATATGATCGGGATATCCGGACGCCTTTGCCTTGCGGCCCGGGCAACCTCGGCGCCGCTCATACCAGGCATGGCGAAGTCGACGATCATCGCGTCCGGTTCGGAACCGTCAAGCGCAGCGAGGCCGGCGTATCCGTCCTGGGTTACCAGGGTCTCGAACCCGAGTGACTTCAGGGACGAGTCCAGAAAGCTGCGAACATCGAGATCATCGTCCACGACGAGCACGAGAGCGGATCTCGTCGCGGCCGGCGGAATTTGCCGCGGGTCCGTGATTCCCTGCGCGCCGGGCGCGGCTGCCGTACGCGGCAAATAGAGTCGCACGGCAGTGCCCACGCCCTGCTCCGATTCGATGCGCGCGGTGCCCCCGGCCTGCTTGGCGCTCGCATAGACCTGGCTAAGTCCGAGACCCGTTCCCTTGCCGGCACCCTTGGTCGTAAAGAAGGGATCGAAAGCCCTCCCGATCACTTCCGAAGGCATCCCCGGTCCGGTATCGGAAACGCAAAGCTCGACATATTCGCCATCAGGCAAGGTCGGGTCATTCGCGACCTGCACCGCGCTTACCTTGATGGCGAGCTTGCCGTTCGATTCCATGGCGTCACGCGCATTGATGGCCAGATTCAAAAGCGCCATTTCCAGCTGGGTCGGATCGCATTGGCATGACAAGTCTTGCGGTCCCAAATCAAGCTCGAGCCTCACATTGGGTCCAAGCGTCCGGTCCAGCAGATCGCTCATCAGCCGGACCAGTTCCTGAACTCTCACGGACCTGAGCTCGAGTTCCTGCGCCCGCGAGAAAGCAAGCAACTGGCTCGTCAGCTTCGAGCCGCGCTGGGCGGCGTGCAGGCCCGCCTCGGCCCACCGCCGCACGCTGGCCTCATCGTATGGCTTGCGATGGATGAGGTCGAGACTGCCGGTCACACCCTGAAGAAGGTTGTTGAAGTCATGGGCAATGCCGCCGGTCAACTGGCCGAGCGCCTCCATCTTCTGCGACTGGCGAAGCTGTTCCTCGGCAAGCGTCTGCTCGGTGATGTCGGTGCCGAAACCGTAAAGCCGATCGCCCTCCGGCACCGTCGTCCAGGCAATGACCCGTCGCCGGCCATTCTTGTGAAGGAAGCCGAGCTTGTATTCCACGACCGGTTTGCCCTCGAACAGCTGCGCCATACCGGCAACCCCGGCCTCGCGATCGGCGGGTGCGACGAATTCCATGACGTCACGGCCAAGCGTCTCCTCCAGGGTCCAACCGAGACAATTGACCCAGGCCGGATTGGCTTCGATCAGGATGCCGCGCCTGTCGCCGACCACCATCACCACGGGAGAGAGCCGCCAGATCCGGTCGCGCTCGCGCGTACGGGCGTCTACCTGCTGCTCCAGCGAAGCATTCACGATCCGCAGCGCTTCCTCGGCGCGCGCGCGCTCCACCGCATCCCAAAGGCGCCGCGCCACATCCTCGATCAGCGCTAACTCATGGTCATCCCAGCGACGGGGATCCCGATGATTGACGAAAAGACTGCCGCGGAAGCGACCGTCCCGTATCAAGGGGACCGAAACATAGGAGCGGGTATCTATTCCTGCCCAGAGATCGAAATCGTTCCTGGGGTCGGCCTCCACGTCCGGAACGATCACGGTTTCGCCGCGCCGTTGAAGCGCGATGTTGTGTGCTCCAAACGAATCCACCCGGAACTGGCCGGTGATCGGAGCCACACCATTGGCGTAGCAGGTTGCCAGCACGATGGTTGAATTGTCATCCAGCATCTGGCCGTATCCGACCCGGTTGACGCCGAGCTGCTGTCCCAGGGCCTCGATGGCCGTGGCGATGATGGCAGTCGGCTCGGTGAGGTGGCGAAGGCGATCGAGGAGCCCAAGCACGAACCCTTCGCGGATCAGGGCGGATTTTCTCGCCGTGATGTCGACGGCGGTGCCGATGACGCGGATGCATTCGCCGCGATCGTTGAAAAGACCCCTTCCCTTGGCTGCGACCCAGCGGATGATGCCGTCTTCCTTGCCGATGGTGCGGTACTCGGCATCATAAAGGCTGCGCACGGCGGGATCGCACGCGGCCGCATAGCTGGCGGCGGTGTGAGGCAAATCCTCGGGATGCAGGCCCGCATAGAAGTCTGCCATTGAGACCTCGACGTCGGCCGAGATTCCGAACATGGCCTTCACGCGGGGCGGCCAATAGAGCTTGCCCGCGATGGGATCGACATCCCACAGACCGACCTCGGAACTCTCCGTCGCAAGCCGCAACTGCTCTTCGCGACGCCGCAACGCCTCATCGCCCGCGCCTGGAGCCGAGACGTCCGCATCTCCAGGGAAGATGCCTGCGGAACGCTCATCCGGCATTTGACCACGACCAGTCATCGAACACCCCGGCCCAGCAAACGATCAGTAAAGAGGTGGACCATTAAAGCGCAAAATCCGCGCGCCGCCCATCGGAACCCTCACGCGAACTAAGTTCCATATCCAGTTATTGTTGGCCTTTAGTCCGGAGGCCGACGTACCCGCCAAATCCAGGCCGCCGCGATGCCCCTTGCTCGGGACCTTTTCAGGTTCCGGGCAGGCTCCGGGACGTCCGGCGAGACAGCCGGCGCCGGGGGGAGGGGCTTGCCGGTCCCGTTGACGGATTTGCCCAAAGTAAAGGTGCGGGCCGTCGTTCCAATCCCCCTGGGGGCGCTGTCATCCCCTGCACCGCTTCCCTGTATCTGCGACTTCCGGAAATCGACTCGCCGTTTTCCATGTGGACGATAAGATCGCCGCCCGGCGCGGCTCTATGGCCGCGACGCGATTGAGATGGACCAGTCGGGTTCGATGCACCCGCCTCAGGCCAAACGGTCGAAGTCGCGCTTCTTCGGCGGCAAGCGTTCCGCGGATAAGATAGGTTTTGTCAAGGAGGCTGAACTCGACGTAGTTGCCGGCCGACGAAACCGTCGTGATCGCGCGTGGATCGACGCGAACGGCCGTGGTCCCGTCGCGAAGCCACAGGCGATGACCCGCTTCGGCCAGAGGTTCGGCGCCTGTCGAGACGCCCGGCTCGGGCTTTATGCTGTCGAAAAGCCAGAAGGCGCCGCCGAGCACCATCGCGGCAACGATTTCGCGATGAAAGTCATAAGCTCCCTGGGATAGCCAGTCGAACCGGTATGTGCCGCCCAAGATGCCGAAGCTTGCCTTCCGGATCGGGATCAAGATTGTAATGTGAGAAATGGAATAGAGTGACGCAATCAAGGATGCAACTGCGAGCCTCATCGACCAGCCTCGACGACGCGCAAGGCAGTGAACGGCCTGGCGGAGCGCCGGCAAAAGCAACAGCGCGCAGACCCCCCTGTGATTTCGAAGTAGGCCGGCCGGCGATGATCATACGACTCCCCACGCTGGGCCGCATCGTCGGCACTCGAAAGCATGCTCACGACGGCATTGGTCAGGATCAGCAAGGCGAGCCAGCCATAGGGAGCAAGTGAGCTCGTGGTCATCCCGTCCCGGAAACGGCTGGTCAACGACCCGCGTAGCTCGTCCCAGGAAAGCAACCGCTTGTCCCGCGTCGTCTGGACGTCGAGCCCTCCCGGCGTTTTGCTACAATGGTTCGACGCGGTTGTGGAGAACTCTTGAATCCCATTGGGTGGTCGGGGTCGCAATCCCGGCAACTGGCCGTCCGGGTACGGCAGGAAATCTAGCCCGCGATGTCTGATTTCGCAATTTTCCGGATGGTTGACGGCGAGGCCCCCGCCCGCCGCGATCACCGGCCTTCGGGAGGATGACAGATGAGGATTTTCACCCTGGCTGCAATCGGCGCTTTGTCGGTCATGTCGAACCCCTGCATCGGCGAACAGCTCAATGGCGCCGTGGGCGATTGGGCCTTCTATGGCGGTGACGCAGGAGGCAGCCGCTATTCACGGCTGGATCAGATCAACAAGGCCAATGTGGCAGAGTTGAAACCGGCCTGGGAAATGCATACCGGCGATGTCTCGGATGGCAGCGATGGCCGCCCCAAAAGCGAGTTCGAAACCACACCGATCGTTGTTGCCGGGACAATGTTTCTGAGCACGCCCTTCAACCGCGTGCTCGCGGTCGACCCCGAGACCGGAACAGAAAAATGGCACTTCGATCCGGGAATCGATCTACACGCCCATTATTCCGAAGGTCTGGTGAACCGCGGCGTCACGTTCTGGTCGGATCCCGACGGTGCCGCCGGCACCTGCCGGCAGCGGATTTTCCTCGCCACCATCGATGCGCGGCTGTTCGCGCTCGACGCTTCCACCGGCCGTCCCTGTTCCGACTTCGGTGCCGGCGGACAGATCGATCTCAAGGCCGGCATCTCCAACATCAAGCGCAGCGGCGAATACGAGGAAACCTCGGCTCCCGCCGTCATCGACGACATGGTCATCGTCGGCTCCTCGATAGCCGACAACGATCGGGCAGACAGCCCCGACGGCGTGGTCCGGGCTCTTGACGCAAGAACAGGCCATCTCCGCTGGAGCTGGCGCCCCCTTCAGGGCCTGGCGCCGACCGGCGCGGGCAACGTCTGGTCGACCATCTCGGTGGATCCGCAGCTCGGTCTGGTCTTTCTGCCGACAGGAAGCGCGAGCCCGGACTATAATGGCTCCAAGCGCCCCGGCGACAACAAATGGGCAAACTCCGTCGTTGCGCTGTCCGCAAGAACCGGTGAGCTGGTGTGGGGCTTTCAACTCGTCCATCACGACTTGTGGGACTATGACACGGCTGCCCAGCCGGTTCTTGGCGTACTGGGCCGCGAGGCAGGCGGAACGCCCGTCGTGATCCAGGGCAACAAGACCGGAAACCTGTTCGTGCTGAACCGGGAGACCGGCAAGCCGGTTTTTGGAGTCGAGGAGCGTCCTGTACCGCCAAGCGACAGCGAAGGCGAGGAAGCTTCACCTACTCAACCCTTCCCGTTGCTGCCGCCGCCACTCGCCGCGCAGCGGCTGACAGCCGATGACGCCTGGGGGATCAACGCCGACGAGCGAGAAGCCTGCCGCGCCCAGATGGAAAAATTGAGATCGGCCGGCATGTTCACTCCGCCCAGCGTGCAAGGCACCATTGCCTTTCCCGGAAATCTCGGCGGCATGAACTGGAGCAGCGGCGCGTTCGATCAAAAGCGGCAGATCTTCGTCACGAATATCAACAACCTTCCGATGGAAGTTCACCTGATCCCCCGCGACCAATACCGGCCCGTCGAAAAGGCGGCGGAACAAGGAGCATTGCGGGCAGAGGTCTCCCCGCAACACGGAACGCCCTACGGCATGAGCCGGCAGGTGCTGCATTCGCCGCTCGGACTGCCCTGCAACCCTCCGCCGTGGGGTGAACTGGTCGCCGTGAATCTGGCTGATGGATCCATCAAATGGAGAGTACCGCTCGGCACGACGGCCGACATGGCCAGGGATCCCGGCCACGTCGTCGCGGGCACTCCCAACCTGGGTGGCCCGATAGTTACCGCCGGAGGCCTCACCTTCATCGCATCCGCGATGGACAATTACCTGCGTGCCTTCGACACCGATACCGGAAAGGAACTCTGGAAAGGTCGCCTTCCAGCCGGTGGTCAGGCCATGCCCATGACCTATCTTGCGGGGCGAAATGGCAAACAGTTCGTGGTGATCGCTGCCGGCGGCCACGGAAAACTGGGAACCAGGCTCGGGGATTCGGTGGTCGCGTTTGCTCTCCCGTAGCGGCCACGCGATGTCTCATCGCCGCCCTGCTGCTCGCCCCGGGTCATGTCTGCCATCGGTCAAAGGTGACTCGCGATCGGTTACCGGTCAGCCAACCATGCGGCATTGCTCGCCGCGACAGGCCATGCGCAACGGCGGCGGCCCGCCGATTTCGCGCCAATGCCGGTTTCATTATTCCGTCTCGCGTCCTACAGTTCGGCACAGTGGCTGCCTTGCGGCCCTTGCGAGACGGCTCGCGCGGAACTCGAGGGCGACGCCGTTTTTTAACAGGGCAAGACACCGGCACATCACCGCAGTGAGGCGACGTTACAAATCGAGAGGCCGATTCGATGACTGATAACGAAGTTGCGACCGAAGTTCACGAGCCGCCTGCCGTGCCGATGAATCCGCACGACGAACTCCTGCTCTGGCACGCCCTTCATCGTCGCGAGGTGACCTATTGGTACGACGTCGACTTCAACGATGGGCGCACCGCCCATGAATTCTTCACCCCGGACGGCGTGAAGACGGTAGGCCGCAACCGGTTCGAAGGTCGCGAAGAGATCCAGGCATTCTACGCGTGGCGCCTGCGACAAGTCGGGTCGAAACCCCTGGGCAAGCTATGGACCAGCGGCGCGAAAGCCGTGCGCCACCTGATCACCAATTTCTTCGTCGCTTCGGGCAGCGAACGCCGCGCGACCGTGCATGGCACGGTGATCTTCTATGGCGGCCTGACTTATCCGTCGAATCGCCAATCGAATTCCCCGATGATGGTGGCTGATTTGACCGGTGAAGCCGTCTTGAACGAAGACAACGTCTGGCGATACAAATCACACACGCTTCGGCCGGTGTTCATGAGTGACGCGACGCCTCCGTCACTGGGGATTGATCCCAATTTCCTGAAGCACACCTGAGACACGGCGACCGATCCGGAGCCCCATCTGCCGCTCGCAGTAGTCCCGGACGGCGCGGGATTCGAGTTCTCGGCCTCGCTGTCGAGGGTTGAGTGACCGTGTCCTCATCTATCGTAAGACCATAGCCGGTGGGGCGGGTTGGAGGCGAACCGTCCGCCGCACCCTGATGGCGAAGGCAGAAGCCGTAACCCGCCGCCTTACAAATCGACCGGCCACGAGAACGGTGTTGCCCACTCTATCGTGTCGGAGATGGCGGCTTACGCCTTCTGCTTCGAGAAGCCTGCGGTCTGCCACTGGATCCGATAGATGACGCGTGCCGGGCACGGCCGCAATATTTGTGAAAATGTTTCGCACGACGGCCCATCGTGACCGCCGGCTGGGTCGTACCAAAACCCTTCGCAGCTTCCGACGAATTCAATCCCCGGAAACACTATCTGGCCGCACGGAACCCCCCGAAGCGCGGAGGGTTCCAGGGCACGATAGCGCTACGAATTTGGCATCAGAACCGAATTTATTACCTGGATGATACCATTGGACTGCATGACGTTTGCCTGCGTGATTTCGGCGACATCACCTTTTTCGTCCGTGACGAGGATCTGGCTTCCTCGCTCTGTAAAAGTAAGAGGCTGACCCTCGACGGTATTGATCGTCGCCTTGCCGTCGCCAGCCCGGATCCTGTCCCGTAGCTCCTGCGTCGTGAAGCGGCCAGGCAGGACGTGATACGTCAATATGGTCTTGAGCTCACTCTTGTTTTTGGGTTCCATCAGGTTTGCGACGGTACCGTGCGGGAGCTTGTCGAAGGCGCGGTTGGTCGGCGCGAGCACGGTGAAGGGGCCTTGGCCTTCGAGAGTTTGAACCAGGCCGGCTTCCTTGACGGCGGAAACCAGCGTGGTGTGCTCTTTCGAGTGAACCGCGTTTTGGATGATGTTTCGGGAGGGGTACATCGCAGCCCCGCCAACCATCACCGCGGCCATTGCCGGTGCGGTCAGCGTGGCGGCCAGGACAAAGCCGAACCCACGAAGTACAGAGCGTTTCTTCATATCGAACTCCTATTTGGCTTGGTTGCAGATTACTGTTCAGAGCATCGCTGGCGCCAGTTTTGCGAAGGATGGTCTGTTCAAGCGCGGCCGGTCGAGTGACATCGGTGGTGCGCATGAAAAATTACGGAGGCGCATGCGCCCGGTTGCGACGTCGAAGTAACAATTCCTTGATGCGCGAGTCGGGCACCAAGGCATCCGGCCGGGCGTTCCTGGTGTTGTGCAGCGGGTGGGCTTTGCCATCCGCGTAATTGCCCGAGCGAGGTCCCTCCGGTGAGGGTTATGGCGGTTGCGCTTGTCTTCTCCCTGGTTTCTTTCGCGGCGGTGGCCTTCTGCGAATGGAGCGGCTTTCCCGGCCATGCGCTGACCGGCGCCGACGTCCTTCTCCGGATTCATCAATATGATCTTTTCCAGCAGGCGGCGGCGGAAACCGCTGGCCAGAGAGGTGACGCGGCTCTGAGGAAGTTGTCGACCTCGGAATCGGACGCGGCGGAGGCTCGAGACGTTCGGCTGGCCGAATTGAGCAGGCAGGCCAACCTCAATGTCACATTTTCCGAACAGGCGAGCCTTCCCGTCGATGACCGGCTTGCCGGTCTTCAGGGCTCGGTCGGCGCGTCATATGTCCACGCGTATTACGAAGATCAGTTCGCCGAGCACCGGTCCGCGATCTCGCTCTTGCAGCGCTACATCGCCGAACCCGACAATGCCGACGTCAAGGCGTTTGCCGAGAAGCTGGCGCCGGAGTTGAAAGTGGAACTGGCGGCCGCCAGGACAGCGGCGGAGAAATTTGATTCGGCCAACAAATAGAGCTTGCGCGAAGCCCCAGCGACGGCCCGCAGATGGCATTCTGCAGGGGACGGTGACCGATCAGCTGGTCAACTCCAGCATGATCTCGTTGCGGCGGAAGAACGGCAGCGTCCATGGCGGGTTATAGAAGGCCAGGACAGGCTCGCCGGTCGTCGACAGCTTGTGGTCCGCCGCGTAGCGGCGCAGTTGGTCGGTACGTCCGGCAATTGCCTTGTCGGTTGCGAACCCCGAGAACCGTATCGCAACGAAACGGCGGGCCGGCAGTGGTTTCAGGCTGACGCGCGCATCGCTCGGTACCGGCAGGGTCTCCATCGTCTGGGATTTCGGCATGATGAAGCGCACGGTCCATGCATTGCCTGCACCCTGCTGCGTGACCGGCGCCGTCATCGAAATGGCCTGCTTCTGCTGCTGCACCGGGGCCGTCATGGCTATCCTGGCGTTCGGCTTGTTGGCACCGAAGATATAGGCCGCAATCAGCCGGAAGCCTTCACGGATGGCCGCCTTGCGCTCGCCCTGGACCACCGCCTCGGCGACGATCATCGGGCCATAGGAGCGCACCTCGATGGCGCCATCGGATGACAAAACCTTGTAGTCGGGTTTTTCGACGCGGCTCATCAGGGGTCCCGCAGCGGCACCGGCGACAACAAGAAGCCCGAGGATACCGCCGATCCAATATGACAGCCGGCGGCCGGATCGGACGACGGGTTCCGGCGGTAAGCGTTTTGCGACCTCGTCCATGGCGGTTTGATGTCCCTCTCATCGGGCCCCCGGTTACCTTTCACGATTAACACGCGATGCCGGGCGAGCGGACCGCGGTCGGTTGCGGGGCGGCGGAACCGTCGATCACCGGATCTATCTATATCCATTACGCTGCCAAACCGGCTGGGTTCCGGCTCTGCGGGTCAGCGTGAAGGGGCGGCGCGTCCGGGACACGCGCGATCCGAAGCCCGGTCCTCGCGGCAGTCGTCGATCGCCGCTGCCCGCCGAGCTGAATTCGTCACTCGCCAGCCTAAAGCGGGATGTCATTAGCCTGAATCGATTTGGGATTCCCAAATCAGTGCATTTCTGATTCACCATGCTGGCTGGGCTGGAGGCCAGCATGGATGGGCAAGCCTTATTCTCTGGATCTGCGTAAGCGTGTCGTGGCCGCGATTGAGGGCGGAATGTCACGCAATCGGGCCGCCAAGCAGTTTGGGGTCGCGATCAGCACGGCGATCGGATGGATGCATCGGGTCGAGAAGACCGGTAGCGTTGAGCCCAGCCAGATAGGCGGCTACAAGCCCAAGGCGATTTCGGGCGAGCACGCGCTTTGGCTGTCGCAACGGATCAAGGCCGGCGATTTCACCATACGCGGTCTCGTTGCCGAGCTTGCCGATCGCGGCTTGAAGGTCGACTACCACTCGGTGTGGAACTTCGTTCATGCCGAGAAGCTCAGCTTCAAAAAAAAGCATGGCGGCTGGCGAACGCGATCGACCAGAGGTCGCGCGGCGGCGGGTCCAGTGGAAGAAATATCAAGGCCGCGTCGATCCTGAGCGGCTCGTCTTCATCGACGAAACCTGGACCAGGACCGATATGGCGCCCCTGCGGGGATGGGCGCCGCGCGGCGACAGACTTCACGCCAAGGTCCCCCACGGACGCTGGAAGACCATGACCTTCCCGGCGGCGCTACGCCACGACCGGATTGATGCGCCATGGTTCATCGAGAGGCCGATCGATGGCGTAAGTTCTCGGACCTACGTCGAGAAGGTCCTTCTGCCCACTCTCAGGCCCGGTGATATCGTCGTCCTGGACAATCTCGGCAGCCACAGAAGCAAAGCCGTGCGCCAGCTCATCCGCTCGGTGGGCGCCAAGCTGTTCTTCCTGCCAAAATACTCGCCCGACCTGAACCCGATCGAGCAGGTGTTTGCCAAGCTCAAGCACCTGCTGCGCAAAGCTTCCGCGCGAACTGTCGACGCCGTATGCGCCGCAATCGGCCACGCACTCGATGCCTTCAGCCCAGAGGAGTGCGCAAACTACCTCAAAAATTCAGGCTATCGAACTTAATCCCATCATGCTTTAGGGAGCGGCGTCGATCAACCGTTCGCGCATGCGCGGTACCACGAAGTCGACGAACGCGCGCAACTTCAGCGGCAACCGGTTTTGCGCGTCATAGACCAGATGCACGGGCCGCGGCGCCGGCTCGAACGATTGCATGACGATCCTCAGCCGGCCTGCACGGACATGGTCGACCACCTGATAGGACACCGCCCGGATCAAGCCCGCGCCGGCGAGCCCGGCGTCGATCGCCGCGTCGATGGTGTTGACGCCGAGGCGGGAGCGGAACGATGACGGTATTTCGACGCCTTCGGATTCGAAGACCCAGGAACTGAGCGCCGACACGCTCTGGAACGTAACCACGCTGTGCCGTGCGACGTCGTCGGGCGTCGATGGAATCCCGTTCGCGGCCAGATAATCGGGACTGGCGCAGATCACATGCCGAACCGTCCCCAGCCCCGTGGCGATCAGATTGCTGTCGGGCAGCGGGCCGATCCGAAGCGCGACGTCGACCTGGTCGTCGAGGAAGTGGGCGACCCGGTCGGTCATGACGAGCCCGACTGAAACGTCGGGATAGGCGGCAAGGAAACGCGTCACCAGCGGCAGAACGTGCATCCGGCCGAACATGATCGGCGCGGTGACCACCAGATCTCCCTTCGGCTCGGTGTATTCGCCCGCGGCCGCGCGCTCGGCTTCGGTCACTTGCTCGAGGATCGCCTTTGCCGCCGTGACGTAGGAGCGCCCGGCCGGCGTCAGCTCGAGGCCCTTGGCTGAGCGGATCAGCAGGGCGGCGTTCAAATGCGCCTCCAGCTCGGCGACCTTGCGGCTGACCGTCGCCAGCGGCAGCCGCAGCTTGCGGCTGGCTTTCGACAGGCTGCCGCTTTCGACCGCGGCAAGCAGCACCGACATGGCTTCCAGGCGATCCATGGGTCTTCCATAAAACGAGAGGCCTGCTCCCGATCTTACCGACTGTCGCTCGAATATGGAAACCCTAAAACAGCCGGGTCAACCAGAGGAGCTATCCGTGACCCTTACCCATTACCGGATCGCCAATGTGAACGGCCGCAAGATCTTTTACCGCGAGGCAGGCGATCCTGACGCCCCGACCATCCTGATGCTGCACGGCCTGCCGACCAGCAGCCAGATGTTTCGCGATCTGATGCCCGCGCTGGCCGACCGCTTCCACCTGATCGCCCCCGACTACGTCGGCTTCGGTCACTCGGAGGCACCCTCGCGCGGAGAGTTCGCGTACACCTTCGACAATCTGGCCGCGCATGTCTCGGGGCTGGTCGACGTGCTCGGCCTGACTTCCTACATCCTCTACATGCAGGACTATGGCGGCCCGATCGGGTTTCGCCTGTTCACGCAGCGCCCGGAGCGGGTGAAAGGCTTCATCATCCAGAACGCCAACGCCTACATGGAAGGTGTCGGCGAAGCGCCGAAGAAGGCCCTGCTGCCGCTGTGGGAGAAGCGCACGCCGGAGACCGAGAAGGCCGCGCGCGAATTCGTCAGCCTGGAAGGCACCCGATTCCACTGGCTGGTCGGCGCCAGGGATCCCGCGGCCATCAATCCGGACAATTGGGTTCTCGACCAGGCGCTGCTCGACCGGCCGGGCACGCAGGACTACCAGGTCGACCTGCTCGAGAATTACAAGACCAACATCGCGCTTTATCCCGCGTGGCAGGCAGCCTTCCGCGCGCACCAGCCGAACACGCTGATCGTCTGGGGAAAGCACGATCCGTTCTTCATCCCTCCCGGCGCTCGCGCCTACCTCAACGATCTGCCCGAAGCCCGGCTGGTCTGGCTCGACAGCGGTCACTTCGTGCTCGACGAAAACGCCCCGCAGGTCGCCGCCGAGATCAAGGGGCTGTTCGCCATGGAAACGGCGTCCGCCGCGGCCTGAGCGGGAGACGCTCCAACCAGCCGGGGTCGCGCCGGCGCGCCAGGGATCGCCGTATCGGCGACCCGATCGCTCGGGGCGCGCGCTCGAGGGCATCAGACGTTTCAAGGAGAATTGTCATGGATCGACGCCTCTTCGTATTGGCCATGGGCATGTTCGCCCTCGGCACCGACAGCTACGTCGTCGCCGGCGTGCTGCCGGAGATCTCGCGCGCCTTCGGCGTCAGCATGGGAGCCGCCGGACAGATGACGACCGTCTATTCGGTCAGCTTCGCCGTGCTCTCGCCAACCATCGCGGCAATCGCCGCGAGCGTATCGCGCAAACGCCTGCTCCTGTCCGGAGCCGTGATCTTCGTGCTGGCGAATTTGGCCACCGCGCTGGCACCGAGCTTCGCCATCGCGCTGTTAAGCCGCGCTTTCGCCGGGCTCGGCGCGGCGATGTTCTCGCCGACGGCGACCGGGTCGGCGGCCATGCTGGTGGCGCCCGAACGGCGCGGCTTCGCGCTTTCCATTGTCATCGCCGGTCTCACCCTGTCCACCGCGCTCGGCTCGCCGACCGGCGCCGTGATCGGCGGTCTCGGCGACTGGCGCTGGACGATGGCGTTCGTCGCCGCGCTCGGAACCGTCAGCGCAGTCGGCGTTTGGGCCTTCCTGAGCGAAGTGCCGCTGCCTGCGGCGGTCCCGTTGCGCAAGCGTCTCGCGCCGCTCGCCGACATCCGGGTCGGATTGACGCTGGCGACCACCTTGCTCGGCCTGACCGGGATCTTCACGGTCTACACCTACTTCGCGGTGGTCTTCGATCGCGCGATCGGTGGCAACACCCTCCTGCTGGGCGCGCTGCTGGTGCTGTGGGGCGCGGCCGGCACGTTCGCGAACCTCGCTTCGGGGCGCCTCATCGACCGGATCGGTTCACGCCAGGTGATCCTGGCGATGCTGACGATACTGGCGGTCGACAGCGCCCTGATGCCGTGGACCGGCGCCCGGCTCTGGACGGCGGTGCCGGCGATCGCGATCTGGGGCGCCGCCGGATGGGGACTGCTGGTGCCTCAGCAGCATCGGCTGGTCGGGCTGGCGCCGTCGATCGCGCCGGTGCTGCTTGGTCTCAACACCGCCGGCTCGTTCTTCGGCATCGCGGCCGCCGGCGTCATCGGTGCGGCCGGCATCCGGGTGGTCGGCGCCCACAATCTCGGCCTGGTGGGGGCGGGGTTGGCCGCCGTTGCACTGGGCGTAGCCGAACTGGCGACCCTGCGCATCGCCGCCGATCGGCCTGCGCCGGCGCCCGCCGCGGTAGGTGCCGCGCAACGATAGCGAGCGTCGATCGGCCAGATGCGCTTGATATGGACGGCGCGGCGGCTCGTTCGCATCAACGTCCGTCGAAGATCCGGTTGGCTGCTTCCTTCGGCCGTCATGGCTGTGCCGCTCGCCATCGGTATAATCTGCCGCGAAACGCCACTTGACACTCAGCCGCCGCGGGGAAAGCTTGGCTTGTTTCCAGGATCTGAAAATGTTCTCACGGATGATGTGGAATTTTCTTCGCAGGTTTGGCTGCCGCGCCTGGAGCTTCGGGCTTGTCGGGGCGGGGTGGGGGCTGCTCGTGCTGGCTTTGGGGCCGGCCTGGGCCGGGCAAGTCAGCATCGTCGCTGTCGGCGCCAGCACGACCGCCGGCAAGACCGTCGGCTCGGAGGGGGCCTATCCTGCCCAGCTCGAGTCGATGCTGCGATCAAAAGGCTATGACGTCAGCATTCGCAACGAGGGAATTTCAGGCGACACCTCCTTGGGCATGCTGGGGAGAATCGATTCCGCCGCACCGGCAGGAACTGCATTGGTGCTGCTGCAGATCTCTCACTCCAACGACGGCAAGCGTGGAATTACGGCGGCTCAGACGGAAGCCAACACCAGGGCCATCGTCGCGCACCTGCGCGCGAGAAATGTCAGGGTGATCTTTGTCAATCGGCAAGTCCCTTCGGACGACATCGCCATGGACGGGCGTCACCCCAACTCGAACGGCCAGAAACTGATCGCCGCCCAACTCCTGCCCCAGGTCATGGCTGCCATCGGTCGTAGGCCGTAGCGGGGTTGACCTGCGGCGAGGTTTCCTACTCCTCGTCGTCGCTCGCCAGCACGCCCTTCACCGCGCGCGCCCAGCCCTTGAGCTTGCGCTCGCGGGTGGCCTGGCTCATGACCGGCTTGAAGCGATGCTCCAGCCGCCAGTTGTCGGCGAATTTTTCCGGCTCCGGATAGACCCCGGCGGAGAGCCCGGCGAGATAGGCGGCGCCGAGCGCGGTGGTTTCCTGGATCATCGGGCGATCGACCGGCGCGTCCAGGAGGTCGGCGAGCCGCTGCATGGTCCAGTCCGAGGCGGTCATGCCGCCATCGACCCGAAGCACGACATTGGCGGACTTCGCCTCGGGCCAGTCGGCGCGCATCGCCGCCCACAGATCAAAAGTCTGGTAGCAGACGCTTTCCAGCGCGGCATGGGCAAGCTCGGCCGGGCCGGTGTTGCGGGTCAATCCGAACAGCGCACCGCGCACCCGCGGGTTCCAGTAGGGCGCGCCGAGCCCGACAAAAGCCGGCACCAGATAGACGCTCTGCAGCGAGTCGGACTGGTCGGCCAGCGGGCCGGTTTCGGACGCGGCCTTGATGATGCCGAGGCCGTCGCGCAGCCATTGCACCGAGGAGCCGGCGACGAAGATCGAACCCTCCAGCGCGTAAGTGCGCTGCCCCTTGAGCTGATAGGCGATGGTGGTGAGCAGCTTGTTGCTCGACTTCACCGGGGTGGTACCGGTGTTGAGCAGCGCGAAGCAGCCGGTGCCGTAGGTCGACTTGATCATGCCGGGCGAGAAACAGGCCTGGCCGATGGTGGCGGCCTGCTGGTCGCCGGCAATGCCCGCGATCGCGATCGCGCCGCCGAACAGTTCGGAGACGGTCTCGCCGAAATTGGCCGAGGAATCCCGGACCTCGGGCAGCATCGAGCGCGGCACCCGCAGGATCTCCAGGAGATCGTCGTCCCACTGCCCGTTATGGATGTTGAAAAGCAGCGTGCGCGAGGCGTTGGTGGCGTCGGTGGCATGCACCTTGCCGCCGGTCAGCCGCCACAGCAGATAGCAGTCGACGGTGCCGAACATCAGTTCACCCCGCCCGGCGCGCTCGCGCGCGCCGGGGACATGATCGAGGATCCACGCCACCTTGGTGCCGGAGAAATACGGATCGACGATCAGGCCGGTCTTGGCCGAAATCTTCGGTTCATGGCCCTCGGCCTTCAGGCGGGCGCAGACGTCGGCGGTGCGGCGGTCCTGCCAGACGATGGCGCGGTGGATCGCCTGGCCGGTGGCCCGGTCCCATACCACGGTGGTCTCGCGCTGGTTGGTGATGCCGATCGCGGCGATGTCCTTCGGCCCCACGCCGGCCTTCTTCAGCGCCTCGCGGCAGGTCGCAATGGTGGAGGTCCAGATATCCTCCGGCTCGTGCTCGACCCAGCCGGAGGCCGGAAAATGCTGCGGGAATTCCCGATGCGCCGTGGCGGCGATGGAAATGTCCGATCGAAACACGATGGCGCGCGAGGATGTGGTGCCCTGATCGATGGCCAGCACATGGGACATTGGCGTTGCTTCCCGGTGGGGTTTTGGTGGCTGCGGTTGCGCCGAGGCAAGCGGATTGCAAGGCGAAGGTCAATATGGGGGTGGCCTTACCCTCAGGCCCCGCGCCGGTGCTCTGCCGCAAGGCGAGAGGCTGGGATCTCGACAGCTGCGCCCGTGACTGTGCCGTCGCCCTTGCGGGAGAGGGCTCGTCAGCGCCAGCAAGAAAATTTGCCGGGTGAGGGTCGACGCTGAGCACGACCCGTCATCCGGCAGCCTTCGGCTGCCACCCTCTCCCGCAGGGGGAGAGGAAAAAGGGAATTACACCGACGCCGTGGTGACGCCGCCGTCGACCACGATGGTCTGGCCGGTCATGAAGCTCGAGGCGTTGGAGCCGAGATAGGCCACCGCGCCGGCGATCTCGTCGGGCTCGCCGATCCGGCGCAGCGGCGTGGTGGCGCAGCGGCGCTTCAGCCGCTCGGCGTCTTCCCACAGCGCGCGGGCGAAATCGGTCTTGACCAAGCCGGGCGCCACGCAATTGACGCGGACGCCCTTCGGTCCCCATTCACCGGCAAGGCTGCGGCACAGCGAGAAATCCGCCGCCTTGGAAATCCCGTAGGCGCCGATCACCGGCGAGCCGCGCAGTCCGCCGATCGAGGAGATGATCACCACCGAACCGTTGCCGCGCTCGGCCATCGCCGGAATCACCAGCGAGCACAGCCAAATGTTGCTCTTGACGTTGGAGCCCATGATCTTGTCGAAGGCCTCGTCGGTGATGTCGAGCAGAGGGCCGTAATAGGGATTGACCGCCGCATTGCAGACCAGGATGTCGATCTTGCCGTAATGCCTGTTGGCGCCCGCGATCAGCGCCTCGACTTCCTCGCGGCGGGAGATGTTGCAGGGAATCACCAGCGCGTCGCCGCCCGCCTTGCGAATGCCGTCAGCGACCTGTTCGCAAGCCTCGGCCTTGCGGCTGGAGATCACCACCTTGGCGCCGAGCTTTGCCAGCAGTTCGGCCGACGCGCGGCCGATGCCGCGGCTCGAGCCGGTGATGACGGCGACCTTGCCGGTGAGATCGAACGGGGTGTTTTGCATGGGGAGTTTCCTCTTGTCATTCCGGCGCGATGCGAAGCATCGAACCCGGAATCCAGAAGTGATCGGACAGATTCCGGGTTCGCGCTGCGCGCGCCCCGGAATGACGGGGCCAAATCAGTGCCCAAGACGCACAAACCGCGCCCCGGAATGGCCGGCTACATCAGCCCGCCGCTGTCGGTGACGCGGCGCAGGTGATAGTCGGTGTCGCCAAAGGTGTTCTCGATCATGGTCAGCCGCTTGAAATAGTGGCCGATCCTGGCCTCCTGGGTCATGCCGATGCCGCCATGCAGCTGGATCGATTGCTGGCCGACGAATTTGGCCGACTTGCCGATCTGGACCTTGGCCGCGGCCACCGCGGTCGCGCGCTCCCGGGCATCCTCGAAGTCGGAGGCCATGGTCGCGAACATCGACATGCTGCGGGCCTGTTCGACCGCGACGAACATATCGGCGGCGCGATGCTGCAGGGTCTGGAAGCTGCCGATCGGCACCCCGAACTGGGTGCGGGTCTTAAGATATTCGACGGTCGATTTCAGCGATTCATCCATCGCGCCGACCGCCTCGGCGCACATCGCGACCCGGGCGTCGTCGACCACGCGCTCGATCAGCGCCAGGCCGCCCGCGGCATCGCCGATCACCGCATCGGCGCCGACCTCGACCCCGGTGAAGGTGATGTCGGCACCATGCAGGCCGTCCTGGGTCGGATAGCCCTTTTTCGCCACGCCCTTGGCATTGCCGGGCACCAGGAACACGCCGATCCCGTCCTTGTCGCGCTGGCCGCCACTGGTGCGCGCGGTCACGACCAGGGTGTCGGCGGTCTCGCCATTGAGCACGACGAATTTCTCGCCGTCGATCACCCAGCCGTCGCCCTTTTTCTTGGCCGACGTCGCGACGTCATTAAGGTCGTAGCGCGAGTTCTTCTCCAGCTGCGCGAACGCCAAGGTCTTGCTGCCGTCGATGATGCCGGGAATGTGGGCAGCCTTCTGCGCAGCCGAGCCGCCGCGGCGCAGGAAGCCGCCGCCGATCACCACGGTGGCGAGATAGGGCTCCAGCAGCAGCGCTTTGCCGAACGCCTCCATCACGATCATGGTCTCGACCGCGCCGGCGCCAAAACCGCCATCGTCTTCCGAAAACGGCAGCCCGAGCAGGCCCTGTTCGGCAAGCTTACCCCACAGGCTTCTGCTCCAGCCGCCCGGCTCGGCCATGTATTTCTTGCGTTGGTCGAAGTCGTAGGAACTGCCCAACAGGCCGTCGACGCTTTCCTTGAGAAGCCGCTGCTCCTCGGACAAATCAAAATCCATGTTGCTTCCCTATATGCAAAGGCGATCCGCGCCCTGAAGATTAACTCGCGTCATTCCGGGATGCGCCTTGGGTCAGCGACAGCCGATCCGAGGCGCAGGCCCGGAATCCATACTCCCGGCAGTGGTTTTGGATTCCGGGCTCGCGCAACAGCGCGCCCCGGAATGACGGCTACAGCCCCAGCACCGCCTTGGTGATGATGTTGCGCTGGATCTCGTTGGAGCCGCCGTAGATCGAAACCTTGCGGTTGTTGAAATAGCTCGGCGCGATCTGCGCGGTCCAGTCCATCGTCTCGTTGCTGCCGTCCTCGCCGTGCTCGTCGTAGGGGGCGGCGAACGGGCCGATCACCTCCATCAACAGTTCGGTGGTGGCCTGCTGGATTTCCGAGCCCTTGATCTTGAGCACCGAGGATGCCGGATTGGGCTTGCCCTTGCCGTGCTTGCCCTCGTCGGCGACCACCCGGAGCTGGGTCAGCTCCAGCGCCTTCAGCTCGATCTCGACCTCGGCGAGCTTCTCGCGGAATTTCTGGTCCTCCAGCACCGGACGGCCGCCGGATTCCACCTGCGCCGCCAGCTCCTTGATGCGGCGGATCCGCTCCTTGGAAACCCCGACCCGGGCGATCCCGGTGCGCTCGTTACCGAGCAGGAACTTGGCGTAGTCCCAGCCCTTGTTTTCCTCGCCGACCAGGTTGGCGACCGGCACCCTGACGTCATCGAAGAACACCTCGTTGACCTCGTGGCCGCCGTCGATGGTCTGGATCGGGCGAACCGTGATGCCCTTGGTCTTCATGTCGATCAGGATGAAGGAGATGCCGGACTGCTTCTTGGCGGCGGGATCGGTGCGGCACAGGCAGAAGATCCAGTCGGCGTACTGCGCCAGCGTGGTCCAGGTCTTCTGGCCGTTGACCACGTAGAAGTCGCCCTGGCGCTCGGCCTTGGTCTTGAGCGAGGCAAGATCGGAGCCCGAGCCCGGCTCGGAAAATCCCTGGCACCACCAGTCGTCGACATTGGCGATGCGCGGCAGATAGTGCTGCTTCTGCTGCTCGTTACCGAAGGTGTAGATCACCGGGCCGACCATGCTGACGCCGAAGGCGAGCGGCGACGGCGCCGGCGCCATCTGCAGTTCCTCGTTGAAGATGTAGTGCTGCACCGAGCTCCAGCCGGTACCGCCATATTCCTTCGGCCAGTGCGACACGCCCCAGCCCTTCTTGTTCAGGATGCGCCACCACTGCACCATCTCGTCCTTGCTGAGATGTCGGCCCTCCTGCAGTTTCTGCCGCGTCGAGGCCGGCACGTTGTCCCTGAAGAAGGCCCGCACCTCGTCGCGAAACGCCACTTCCTGCTTGCTGAAGCTGAGATCCATCGGATCCTCCTGTGAGCGGATTGGTATAGAGAATTGGAATAGAAGCGGTATCTGCGAAGGAAGCGCGCTCCCTCTCCCTTTGGGAGAGGGTCGGGGTGAGGAGTTAAGCCCTATCGATAGGCTGGAACCCCTCCCCCGGATCGCTGGGCGATCCGACCTCTCCCGATGAGAGAGGTGAGACCGCGCTCGCGGCGCGCTCCGCTCACTCAGGAATCAACTTACTGCAGAATCTCGAACAGGCCGGCGGCGCCCATGCCGCCGCCGACGCACATCGTGACCACGGCGTATTTGGCCTTGCGGCGGCGGCCCTCGATCAGCGCGTGGCCGGTCAGCCGCGCGCCGGACATGCCGTAGGGATGCCCGACCGCGATGGCGCCGCCGTCGACGTTGATCTTTTCCGGATCGATGCCGAGCTTGTCGCGGCAATAGATAACCTGCACCGCGAAGGCCTCGTTCAATTCCCACAGATCGATGTCGGCGACCTTGAGGCCGTGCCGCTTCAACAGCCGCGGCACCGCGAATACCGGCCCGATGCCCATTTCATCCGGCTCGCAGCCGGCGGCGACGAAGCCGCGAAAGATGCCGAGCGGCTTGAGGCCGCGCCTGGAGGCTTCCTTGTCGCTCATGATCACGGTGGCGCTGGCGCCGTCCGACAGCTGGCTGGCATTGCCGGCGGTGATGCAGAACCCTTCGCCGCGCACAGCCTTGAGGCCGGCGAGGCCCTCGGCGGTGGTTTCCGGCCGCGGACCTTCGTCCCTGGACAGCGTGATGTCCTTGAAGGAAATCTCGCCGGTGGCCTTGTCGGCGACGCCCATCTTGGTGGTGATGGCGGCGATCTCGTCGTTGAACTTGCCGCCCTGCTGGGCGGCGGCGGTGCGGCGCTGGCTCTCCAGCGCGTATTCGTCCTGGCGCTCGCGCGAAATGCCGTAGCGCTTGGCCACCACCTCGGCGGTGTCGATCATCGGCATGTAGACCTCGCCCTTGATCTCGAGCAGCGCCGGATCCTGGGTGTGGAACTTGTTGGCATGGTCGTTCTGCACCAGGCTGATCGATTCGCCGCCGCCGCCGACCGCGATCTCGACGCCGTCGAAAATCACCGAGCGCGCAGCCAGTGCGATCGCCTGCAGGCCGGAGGCGCATTGCCGGTCGATGGTGGTGCCGCCGACACTGACCGGCAGCCCGGCGCGGAGCAGCGCCTTGCGCGCGATGTTGCCGCCGGTCGAGCCCTGCTGCAGGGCAGCCCCCATCACCACGTCCTCGATTTCGCTGGGATCGACCTTGGCGCGGGCGACCGCCTGGCCGATGGCGTGGCCGAGCAGGGTAGCCCCCTCGGTGGCATTGAGGGCGCCGCGATAGGCCTTGCCGATCGGGGTGCGCGCGGTGGAAACGATAACGGCCTCGGTCATCCATGACCTCCTGTTGCGAGTTGCGGTTGTTTGGGCTGTGCGGGTTGCGGCGAGGGCTGCTGCAAGGAATTCTGATTGCGCAATTCGTGGCGCGACAGCTTGCCGACCGAGGTCCGCGGCAGTTCGTTGACGAAATCCAGCGCGGCGGGAATCTCATGCTTGCCGAGCTTGCCGGCGAGAAAGGCCTTGAGCTCGTCCAGCGTGAACGGTGCGGCGCCGGCGCGCAGCTTGACAAAGGCCTTGGCCGCCTCGCCGCGGTAATCGTCGGGAATCCCGATCACGATCACCTCCTGCACCGCCGGATGCTCGTAGATCGCCTGCTCGATCATCTGCGGATAGACGTTGAAGCCGCCGGAGATGATCATGTCCTTCTTGCGATCGACCAGGTAGAAATAGCCGTCCTGATCCATGTAGCCGATATCGCCGGTCAAAAAATGGTCGCCGACAAAGGCCTGCGCGGTTTCCTGCGGCCGGTTCCAGTAGCCGCGGGTGACGTTCGGCCCCTTGATGCGGATTTCGCCGACTTCACCGGGGCCGAGCATCCTTGCGGGATCGTCGAGGGCGACGACGTCCATCTCGATGCCGGGCAGCATCAGCCCGATCGAGCCCGGCTTCTCCGGGCCCTCCGGGGGATGCCCAGTGCCGGGCGAGCAGGTCTCGGTCATGCCCCAGCCGCTCTTCAGCTTCATGTGGGTCTTGCGCTCGAAAATCCTGGCGACCTCGACCGGTAGCGGCGCGCCGCCCGATCCACAGCTCACCAGCGATGACAGGTCGCGGCTTTCCAGGTCGGGAAGGCTGGCGATCGCGATCCACATCGTCGGCACGCCGGGAAACACCGTCGCCCGCTTGACCTCGATGTCGCGCATCACGGCCGCAACGTCGAAGCGCTGGTGCAGCGAAATCAGGTCGCCGCGCTCCAGGCTGCGCAGCAGGATCACCGTCAGCGCGTAGATGTGGAACAGCGGCAGCACGCAGATCACGCGCTCGACGGCATCGCGCTCGGCGCGCGCCGGCTTGCCCCAGACATCATAGATCGAGACCGCCGAAGTCAGATTGCCATGGCTGAGCATCGCGCCCTTGGGCAGTCCGGTGGTGCCGCCGGTATATTGCAGCAGCGCGACATCATCGACCGAAACCTGCGGCCACTGCGCCGGGAGGCCTGCGCCTGCCACGAAATTTCTGAAGCTGACGATGGCGGGATGATCGGGGATCGGAGTATGCGGATTGCCGACCGCGCCCCAGTCGTCATCGTCACAGACGATCAGGCGGTCGAGCAGGCCCTTTTCGAGAAACTTCAGCGCCATCGGCAGCAGCGCCGCCAGGTTGCTGGTGACCAGGATCCGCGCGCCGCTGTCGCTCAATTTATGCGACAGCGCGCGTTCGCCGTCGAGCGGGCTGAGATGCACGACGCGGGCGCCGGCCTTCAGCGCGCCGAAGAAATTCACCGGATGATCCGGCGAATTGCCGAGAAACAGCGCCACCGAGGCGTTGCGGCCGTAGCCGGCACGCAGGAACGCCGAACCCGCGACCTCGACCATCGCCTGCAGCTCGGCATAGCCGATCGGGCGGTCGCGAAATTCGATCGCCGGCCGCGCCGCATATTGCACCGCCGCCTTGGCCAGAAGATCCGGCAGCGTGCCCTGCGGAATCGGATCGTCCCAGTGGACGCCCTGCGGATAGAACTGTTCGCCGGGATGGGTCATGCGCGGTATGGCCTGAGCGAGGGGAGCACGGCGTCAGGTTCTCCCCTCCCCCCTGCGGGGAGGGGTCGGGGGTGGGGGTGCCGCGGGCCCTGAGCTTTTGGCTCACCCCCCTCCCTGACCCTCCCCCGCTGGGGGGGAGGGAATGCGAACTCCGGCCTCATCGCGCCAACCCCCATCACGCCGCTTTCGCCGTCGCCGTGAGCGAGGCAAAGGTCTTGCCTTCGGCGGCAAGCCGCCTGAGCAGCGGCGCCGGTTCGAGGGAGGGATCGCTGGTCTCCCTGGCGTAGAACGACAGCCGGTCGGCGATGTGCTTGAGCCCGACCTGGTCGGCATAGAACATCGGGCCGCCGCGATAGATCGGCCAGCCATAGCCATAGAGCCAGATCACATCGATATCGCTCGGACGCGCCGCGATCTTTTCCTCGAGAATCCGCGCCCCCTCGTTGATCATCGGGTACATCATGCGCTCGAGAATTTCGTCGTCACTGACCACGCGACGCTTGCGGCCGAGCCGCTGCAGGGTCTCGTCGATCAGCTTCTCGACTTCGGGATCAGGCAACGGGGCGCGCGAACCGGCCTCATATTTGTAGTAGCCCTTGCCGGTCTTCTGGCCGAAGCGGCCGGCCTCGCACAGCGCGTCGGCGATTTCCGACTTGATGCCGCGGTCCTTGCGCGAACGCCAGCCGATATCGAGGCCGGCGAGATCGCCCATCGCGAACGGACCCATCGGCATGCCGAATTTGGTCACCACGGCATCGACCTGCTGCGGCAAGGCGCCCTCGAACAGCAGCTTTTCCGCCTGCTTGCCGCGCTGCGCCAGCATCCGGTTGCCGACGAAGCCGTCGCAGACCCCGACCACCGCCGGCACTTTTGCGATCTTGCGCGCGATCGAGACCGCCGTGGTGAGGGCGTCGGGCGCGGTTTTCTCGGCGCGCACGATCTCGCACAGCTTCATCACGTTGGCGGGCGAGAAGAAGTGCATGCCGAGCACGTCCTGCGGACGCTTGGTCACCTTGGCGATCTCATCGATGTTGAGGTAGGAGGTGTTGCTGGCGAGCACCGCGCCCGGCTTGGCATATTTGTCGAGCGCCTCGAACACTTCCTTCTTGATCGCCATGGTCTCGAACACGGCCTCGATGATCAGGTCGGCGTCCTTGACGTTGTCGAGCCCGACCACGCCGTTGATCAGGCCCATGCGCTTGGCCGGGGCGTCGGCAGGAATGCCGCCGCGCGCCGCGGTCGCCTCGTAATTCTTCTGCATGACGCCCATGCCGCGCTTGAGCTGCTCCTCGCCGGTCTCGATCAGCGTCACCGGAATTCCGGCATTGGCGAACGACATCGCGATGCCGCCGCCCATGGTGCCGGCGCCGATGATGGCGACCCGCGCGACATTGCGCGGCTTTGTCCCCTCGGGAACGCCGGCGATCTTGGCGGCTTCGCGCTCGGCGAAGAAGGCGTAACGCTGCGCCTTCGACTGGTCGCTGGCCACCAGCTTGAGGAAGCCCTCGCGCTCCTTCTTCAGGCCCTCGTCGAACGGCAGGTCGATGGCCGCGCCGACCGCGTCGGCGGCGGCAAACGGCGCTTCCAGCCCGCGCGCCTTCTTGGTCAGGGCCGCGACCGCACTGGTGAAGATCGAGCGGTCGGCCCGGGCGGCGGCCAGCTTGGAATCGTCGTCGCGCAGCTTGCGCAACGGGCGCTTCTCGGCCAGCACCTTGCGGGCAAAGGCCTCGCCGCCGGCCGCGGGCCCTTCGACGATTTCCTCGATCAGGCCGTGCTTGAGCGCCTCGGCGGCACCGATCGGGTCGCCGCCGACGATCATCTTGACCGCGAGCTCGGGACCGACCGCGCGCGGCAGCCGCTGGGTGCCGCCGGCGCCCGGCAGCAGGCCGAGCTTGACCTCGGGCAGGCCCAGCCGGGCCTCCTTGGTGGCGACGCGGAAATGGCAGGCCAGGGCGACTTCGAGACCGCCGCCAAGCGCAGTACCGTGGATCGCGGCCACGATCGGCTTCGGCGAATTCTCCATCACCGCGAGCACCTCATTGAGGCCCGGCGGCTTCGGCGGCTTGCCGAACTCGGTAATATCGGCGCCGGCGATGAAGGTGCGCCCGGCGCAGGTCAGCACGATCGCCTTGACTTCCGGATCGGCGATCGCGCGGTTGATGCAGTCCAGGATGCCGCCGCGGACCGCGGCACTCAGCGCATTGACCGGCGGGCTGTCGACCGTGACGATGGCGACCACGTCATGACGCTCAAGCTTGACCACTTCGCTCACCGGAATCTCCCTCGGATGCCTGCTCTCAATGAATTTCGCAGTGCGGAATTTAATTCCACATCTTGACACGGAGGGTTATTTTGAAGCACGTCGTTTGTCAACGTGGTCGGCGCAGCAGCAGGCAATGAAGCGTCCAGGCAAGAAAGTGGCGACCGATCGCAGCTTCGTCGTCGCGCTTTCCCGCGGGCTCGATGTGTTGCGCGCATTCCATCCCAACGACGGGCTTCTTGGCAATCAGGAGATCGCGGCCCGTACCAATCTGCCAAAGCCGACCGTCTCCCGGCTGACCTATACGCTGACCAAGCTGGGCTACCTTACACCGGTTCCGCGGTTCGAGAAATATCAACTGGCGCCCGCGGCCATGGCGCTGGGGTATGCCGCGCTGGCCAATCTGGGCGTTCGGCATTTGTCCGAGGCCTACCGCGAGGAGGTCATGCGCGAGACCGGCGGCGCGGTCGCGGTCGGCGGCCGCGACCGCCTCAGCATGATCTACTTCGGCCAGAGCCGCAACGGCCTCACGCTGGGCGTTCAACTGGACGTCGGCTCGCGGATTCCGATCGCGACGACCGCGATGGGACGGGCCTATGTCTGGGCGCTGCCCGCCGACGAGCGTGCCGCCTTGTTGCGCGAACTGCGCGAGCATTACGGCAACCGCTGGCCGCGGATGCGCGAGGGCATCGAACGCGCCGGCGAAATGGTGGAGCGGTCCGGCTTTACCATCTCGGCCGGCGAATGGCAGAACGACGTGCACGCGGTCGGGGTCGCCCTGAAGCTCAACGACGGCACCGGCCCCTATGCCTTTAATTGCGGCGCCCCGGCATTCCGCTTCACGGAAGAGCGCCTGCGCAACGATATTGGACCTCGCCTCGTGGCGATGGTAAGGAACATCGAAGCGGCGCTGGGGGGCACGGCACCGCAATCAAGAAATCCAGAAACCAAAAAACAAGAAGAAAAAAAACCAAAACCAGGAGGGAAAGTTGCACGTGTGGTCGAGGGGATCAGATAGCCGGCATCGTCACCGGCGAACGTATTCGCCCGGACGTTCCTGCCCCGTGAGAGATTCGGGCGGAACCAGATGACGCAGCCACAACTGGCGCAGGGACAGTCACCCCTGCTTGCGGTCCGCGAGGTCAGCGTCGTGTTCGGCGGCATCATCGCGCTGAACGGCGTGTCCTTCGACATGCATCATGGCCAGATCCTCGGCCTGATCGGGCCGAACGGCGCCGGCAAGACCACTTTGTTCAATTGCCTTTCCAGGCTCTACCAGCCGAGCTCCGGCGACATCCTGATGGAGGGCCAGAGCATTCTGAAGCGGCCGCCGCACCGGATCGCCGAAATCGGCATCGGCCGCACCTTCCAGAACGTCGCGCTGTTCGCCAATCTCTCGGTGCTCGACAATGTCCGGGTCGGCACCCACGCCCGCACCAACAGCGACATTGTCAGCGACTCGCTGAAACTGCCCTGGGTGCGCCGCAGCGAGGCCAAGCTCAACGAGCACGTCCACGAAATCATCGGCTATCTCGACCTCGAAGACGTCGCCCATGCCACGGTTTCCGGTCTGCCGTTCGGCACCCAGAAACGCGTCGAGCTGGCGCGCGCGCTGGCGGCCGATCCGAAGATCCTGCTGCTCGACGAGCCGGCCGGCGGCCTCAACCACGAGGAAGTCCACGTGCTCGGCGACCTGATCCGCCGGATTCGCGACGAGCGGAAAATGACGGTGCTGCTGGTCGAACATCACATGGGACTGGTGATGTCGATCGCCGACCACGTGGTGGCGCTGAATTTCGGCCGCAAGCTCGCCGAGGGAACCCCGGCGCAGGTGCAGTCCGACCCGGACGTCATCAAGGCCTATCTGGGGAGCAAGGACCAATGACCCTCATGCTCAACGTCAAGGACCTGCGCGCCTATTACGGCCAGGTCCAGGCGCTGCACGGCCTCGAATTCGGCCTCAACGAAGGCAGCCTGACCACGCTGCTCGGCGCCAACGGCGCCGGCAAGACCACCACCTTGCGCGCGATCTGCAACATGGTGCGCACCACCGGCTCGATCGAATTCGACGGAGCCGCGATCACCGGCCGCTCCACCGAGAACATCGTCCGCCTCGGCATCGCCCACGTGCCGCAGGGCCGCGGCACCTTCACCACCATGACGGTGGAGGAAAACCTGCAGCTCGGCTCCATCACCCGCAACGACAAGGCCGGCATCGTCTCCGACATCGAGCGGATGTACGATCATTTTCCGGTGCTGAAGCAGCGCCACACCCAGCAGGCCGGGACGCTTTCGGGCGGCGAGCAGCAGATGCTCGCGGTCGCCCGCGCGCTGATGCTGCGGCCGCGGCTGATGCTGCTGGACGAACCCTCTTTCGGCCTCGCGCCGCTGATCGTGCGGGACCTGTTCAGGATCCTGGGCAAGATCAACCGCGAGGACAAGGTCACCATCCTGGTGGTGGAGCAGAACGCCCAGCTGGCGTTGGAACTCGCCGACCAGGCCTATGTGATCGAGACCGGGCGCATCGTGATGTCGGGAAGTGCCACCGAGATCGCCAACAACGAAGACGTCCGCAAATCCTATCTGGGCTATTGAGGAGCGCAGGCCAATGGAGCTTTTTACCAATCAGGTGCTGGCCGGCATCGCCACCGGCGCGATCTATGCCTGCATGGCGCTCGCGGTGGTGATGATCTACCAGGCGATCGACCATCTCAATTTCGCGCAGGGCGAAATGGCGATGTTCTCGACCTTCATCGCCTGGCAGCTGATGCAGTGGGGCGTGCCCTACTGGGGGGCGTTCCTGCTGACGCTGGTGTTTTCCTTCGCCGGCGGCATCGTCATCGAGCGGCTGCTGTTCAAGCCGCTGGCCAAGGCGCCGATCCTGACCAACGTCGCCGGCTTCATCGCACTGTACGCCATCATCAACAGCAGCGCCGGGCTGATCTGGGACTTCACCATCAAGCAGTTTCCGACGCCGTTCGGATCCTCGCCGTTTCTCGGCAGCCAGCTGATCTCCACCCACCAGGCCGGCATGATCGGCGTCACCCTGGTATTGCTGGTGCTGCTGTTCATCTTCTTTCGCTTCACCCGGATGGGCCTGGCGATGCGCGCCGCGGCCTCGTTGCCGGAATCGGCGCGGCTGGTCGGCATCAACACCTCGTGGATGATCGCGCTGGGCTGGGGCATGGCGGCCGCGATCGGCTCGATCGCCGGCATGATGATCGCGCCGGTGGTGTTCCTGGAGCCCAACATGATGCTCGGCGTGCTGATCTACGGCTTTGCCGCCGCCGTGCTCGGCGGCCTGACCAGCCCGTTCGGCGCGGTGATCGGCGGCTTTCTGGTCGGCATCTTCGAGAACCTCGCCGGGACCTACATCCCCGGCGTCGGCAACGAGCTGAAGCTGCCGATCGCGCTGGCGCTGATCATCACCGTCTTGGTCGTCAAACCGGCCGGCCTGTTCGGCCGTCCCATCGTGAAGCGAGTTTGATCATGAGCGCAGTGCAGGAAGTCGTCACCGAAGCCGCCGTCGTCGAGGCGGTTCCCAAGAAGGCCATGACGCTCGGCTACGGCACCTCCTTGGTGATGCTGGCCCTGCTGATCCTGGTGCCGCTGTTCGTGAAGAACTTCATCATCTTCCAGCTGACGATGCTGCTGATCTACGCGCTTGCGGTGCTGGCGCTCAACATCCTGACCGGCGGCAGCGGCCAGTTCTCGCTGGGCCAGAGCGCGTTCTACGCGGTCGGCGCCTACACCTCGGCGATCCTGATGGAGCATGCCGGCATCAACTACGCGGTGACATTGCCGATCGCCGGCGTCGTCTGCTTTGCCTTCGGATTCCTGTTCGGCCAGCCGGCGCTGCGGCTCTCCGGCGTCTACCTGGCGCTGGCAACCTTCGCGCTGGCGACCGCGATGCCGCAACTGCTCAAGCTCGGCTATTTCGAGTACTGGACCGGCGGCGTGCAGGGCCTCGTGGTGGACAAGCCGGATGCGCCGTTCGGCCTGCCGATGTCGCAGGACATGTGGCTGTATTATTTCACGCTCGCGGTCTCGGTCGCGATCTATATCTTCTCGGTCAATCTGCTGAAATCGCGCTCCGGCCGCGCCTTCATGGCGATCCGCGACAACGAGATCGCGGCCTCCGCGATGGGCATCGACGTCGCGCTGTACAAGACGCTGGCATTCGGCGTCTCGGCCGGCATCACCGGGGTGGCCGGAGCGCTCGGCGCGATCGCCGTGCAGTTCGTCGCGCCGGACAGCTATACCATCACGCTGGCGATCTCGCTGTTCCTCGGCATGGTGGTCGGCGGCGTCGGCTGGCTGCCCGGATCGATCGTGGGTTCGGCGTTCATCATTTTCGTGCCGAACATCGCCGAAGGAATCTCAAAGGGCCTGTCCGGCGCGGTGTTCGGCGTGCTGCTGTTCCTGGTGATCTTCCTGGTGCCGCATGGCGCGAGGCAGGTGGCGATCATTGCCCAGCAACTGATCGGCAGGCTCAGGAAGAACTGAAAATTCGGCCGGGAACCCGGCCGGGGCCCACGGGCGCCGTCCCGACGACAAGTTCCGTTCGACTAAATGACGCCCCCTGCGACCCCGTCGCCGGGGGCTTTTTCTTGATGGGGGCCCTTGATGGGTATTCAATGCGGCAAGGAGCCGACAAGCGCTTCCAATCAAGAAAAGACACATCAACCGACACCCAGGGAGATCAGAATGCCTGCTATCCAGATGCGATTGGGGGCCTTTTCGGCTGCCCTCGCCATCCTCGCCGCAACCGGCGGCGCGGCCCTCGCGCAAAGCAAATACGACACCGGCGCCTCCGACACCGAGATCAAGATCGGCAACATCATGCCCTACAGCGGTCCGGCTTCCGCCTATGGCGTGATCGGCAAGACCGAGGAGGCCTACTTCAAGAAGGTCAATGCCGAAGGCGGCATCAACGGCCGCAAGATCAATTTCATCAGCTATGACGACGCCTACAGTCCGCCGAAAACCGTCGAGCAGGCGCGCAAGCTGGTGGAAAGCGACGAGGTGCTGCTGATTTTCAATTCGCTCGGCACCCCGTCGAATTCCGCGATCCAGAAATACATGAATACGAAAAAGGTACCGCAGCTGTTCGTTGCCACCGGCGCCACCAAATGGAACGATCCGCGGGAATTCCCGTGGACGATGGGCTTTCAGCCGAGCTACCAGAGCGAAACCCAGATCTACGCCAAATACATCCTGAAGGAAAAGCCCAACGCCAAGATCGCGGTGCTGTATCAGAACGACGATTACGGCAAGGACTACCTCAAGGGCCTGAAGGACGGGTTGGGCGCCAAGGCCGCCTCGATGATCGTCGCCGAGGAAAGCTACGAGACCTCCGAACCGAGCATCGATTCCCATATCGTCAAGCTCAAATCGACCAACGCCGACGTGTTCGTCGATATCGCGACGCCGAAATTCGCCGCCCAGGCGATCAAGGAGGCGGCCGAGATCGAGTGGAAGCCGCTGCACTTCCTCAACAATGTCTCCGCCTCGATTGGCAGCGTGATCCAGCCCGCCGGGGTGAAGAATGCCCAGGGCATCATCTCGTCGGCCTATCTGAAGGATCCGACCGACCCGCAATGGAAGGACGATGCGGGCATGAAGGCCTGGAACAAGTTCCTCGACCAATATTTTCCGGAAGCCAACCGGGCGGACATATCGGTGATGTACGGCTATACCGTTTCGCAGACCATGGTCCGGGTGTTGCAGCAGTGCGGCAACGACCTGACCCGCGCCAACGTCATGAAGCAGGCGGCGAGCCTGAAGAATCTCGAGCTCGGCGGCCTGTTGCCCGGCATCAAGATCAACACCAGCGCCACCGACTTTGCGCCGCTTTCACAATTGCAGCTGATGAAGCTCTCCGGTGCGACCTGGCAGCGGTTCGGCGACATCATCAGCGCCGATGTCAGCAACTGACGCAAGGCCTGACGATCCTCCGGCCGATCGACCGGCCGGACCCGTTGACTACTAAAACAGCAGCCCCTGCGGCTTTGCCGCAGGGGCTGGTTCTTGATGGCCGCCGCCAAATGGTATTGAATTGCGCCCGCGCCATGAGAAATTCCTCCAGCAAAAAGCGCATGACGTCCGCACCAACATCCAGGATTGGGAGGTCCGAAATGCCTGTTGCCACCAGCAGAATAGCGATCGCATCGGCAGCGCTGATCTTGATCGCGGCGTCGAGCAGCGCAGCGCTTGCGCAGAAGAAATACGACACCGGCGCCACCGACACCGAGATCAAGATCGGCAACATCATGCCGTACAGCGGTCCGGCCTCCGCCTATGGCGTGATCGGCAAGACCGAGGCGGCCTATTTCAAGATGATCAACGATGCCGGCGGCATCAACGGCCGCAAGATCAACTTCATCAGCTATGACGACGGCTACAGTCCGCCGAAGACCGTGGAGCAGGCGCGCAAGCTGGTGGAGAGCGACGAGGTGCTGTTCATCTTCAATTCGCTAGGCACGCCGCCGAACTCGGCGATTCACAAATACATGAACGCCAAGAAGGTGCCGCAGCTGTTCGTCGCCACCGGCGCCACCAAATGGAACGATCCGAAGGATTTTCCGTGGACCATGGGATGGCAGCCGAGCTACCAGAGCGAGACCCAGATCTACGCCAAATACATCCGGAAGGAAAAACCCGACGCCAAGATCGCGGTGCTGTATCAGAACGACGACTACGGCAAGGACTACCTCAAGGGCCTGGTGGACGGGCTCGGCGCCAAGGCCGCCTCGATGATCGTCGCCCAGGAGAGCTACGAGACCTCCGAGCCGACCATCAACTCCCACATCGTCAAGCTGAAATCCAGCGGCGCCGACGTGTTCGTCGACATCACGACGCCGAAATTCGCCGCCCAGGCGATCAAGGAGGCAGCCGAGATCGAGTGGAAGCCGCTGCATTTCCTCAACAACGTCTCGAACTCGGTCGGCAGCGTGCTCAAGCCCGCGGGCTATGACAATGCGCAAGGCATCATTTCCGCCGCCTATTTGAAGGACGCTTCCGAGCCGCAATGGAACAACGATCCCGGCATGAAGGCCTTCTACGCGTTCCTCGAGAAGGATTTTCCGGAAGGCAACAGGCTCGACGCTTCCACCGTGGTCGGCTACGGCGTTTCCCAGACCCTGGTCGAGGTATTGAAAAAATGCGGCGACGATCTGACCCGCGAAAACGTCATGCGGCAGGCGGCCAACTTGAAGGATTTCCGCACCGAGGTGCTGCTGCCCGGCATCAAGATCAACACCAGCCCGACCGATTTCGCCCCGATCAGCCAGCTGCAGCTGATGAAGTTCAAAGGCGAGAAATGGGAATTGTTCGGCGACGTCATCAGCGCCGATGTCGGTGGCTAGACGTTCGACGACGCGCCCCGCCGAAGCTTCGCGGGTCCCGGCTCTGCCAACGGGTAGCGCGAATGCGCGCCCGATGACGGGGACCACGGCCCGGAAGCACGCTGTACCGCGTGCGGACACGCCGCCTTGTTCGCCTCTCACAGAACCCCCGCAGGCTGCCGACGGGGGTTTTCTTTTGCCGGAAACGGATGGATAAGCGGTGTCGAATGTCTCCACCGCACAGATTCCGTTGAAGCGATGACCGACCGACGCCTCCTGCTGCGCGCGATCTTCGATGCCGCCGTCGCCGCAGCCCATCCCGACGTCGTGCTGTCGGCGCATCTGCCCTCGGCCCCGAACGGCCGGGTGATCTGTCTCGCCGCCGGCAAGGCCGCCGCCGCCATGGCCGCGGCGGCGGAGCGACATTATCTCGACCGGCTTGGCCTGGCGCCGTCGCGTCTGTCGGGCATCGCCACCACCCGCCACGGCCATGGCGTGCCGACGCGGCGGATCGAGGTGATCGAAGCCGGCCATCCCGTGCCCGACGAGGCCGGACTGCGCGGCGCCGAGCAGAGCCTGCTGTTGGCCCAGCAGGCCGAAGCCGACGACCTGATGCTGGTGCTGCTCTCCGGCGGCGGCTCGGCGAACTGGATCGCGCCCGCCGAGGGGGTATCGTTCGCGCAGAAGCAGCAGCTGACCCGGGCGCTGCTGCGCTCGGGCGCGCCGATCGGCGAGGTCAATACCGTCCGCAAGCATCTGTCGCGGATCAAGGGCGGCCGGCTGGCGCGCGCCGGCAGCCGCGCCGAGATCCTGACCCTGGCGATTTCCGACGTGCCGCACGACGATCCTTCCGCGATCGCCTCGGGGCCGACGGTGGCCGATCCGACCACGCTGGCGGATGCACGCGCTATTATCGCCAAATATGGCCTCACGGTCGACGCCGCGATCCGACGCGCGCTCGATGACGTCAGCAACGAAAGCTGCAAGCCCGGCGATGCCGCCTTTGCCCGCGCGCATTTCGAACTGATCGCGCGGCCGCGGGCGTCGCTCGACGCCGCGATCAGTCTGGCGCGGGACGCCGGCTATGCCGTGATCGATCTCGGCGCCGATCTCGAAGGAGAGGCCCGCCGCGTCGCTGCCGATCACGCGCGCCTGGCGCTGCAGGCGCGCGCCGACGGCAGGCGGGTGGCGATCCTGTCGGGCGGCGAACTCACCGTAACCGTGCGCGGCGAGGGACGCGGCGGTCCGAACCAGGAATATGCGCTGGCGCTGGCCGGCCTGCTCGGGGATTCGTCAGGCATTTCGGCACTGGCCGCCGATACCGACGGCGCCGATGGCGGCGCCGGCAGCGCCGCCGATCCCGCCGGCGCGATCATCGACCAGGGCACGTTTGCGAAGATGGAGTCGCTGGGCCTCGACGCCACCGCCTATCTCGACAACAACGACGCCACGGCGTTTTTCGAGGCCACCGGCGATCTCGTGCTGACCGGTCCGACCCTGACCAATGTCAACGACATCAGGGTGATCCTGGTGGAAGGGACGTGAGGCGCGTCAAACCGGGGCGCGCTGGCGCGAACCCGGAATCTCGGTCTGCCCATCTCTGGATTCCGGGTTCGCGCCAGCGACGCCCCGGAAAGACTTGGGTGCTCAAAATTCCAGCGCGATCGTGGCCAGCATGCCGAGCAGGGCGGCGCGGTTGGCCGGCCCCAGCAATTCGTTGAGGCGCGCCTCGTGCTTGGCCGCGACCAGCTTCTTGGCCCGCGCCAGCACCGCCCGGCCCTTGTCGGTCAGTACCAGAATGTGGGAGCGGCGATCGTTGGTTGAGCGCATCCGCGTGCACAGATCGCGGCTCTCCAGGCCGTCCAGCATGGCCACGAAATTCGGCCTGAGTATGCCGAGCGTATTGGCGATTTCGGTCTGGTTGCGTCCCGGGTTCCTGTCGAGCAGCAGCAGGACCGAAAACTGCGCCGGGGTGAGCTGCAGCGGCGCCACGCAGCGCAGGAAATCCTCGAACACCTTCAATTGCGCGCGCTTGAGCGAATAGCCCAGCAGCTCGGACAATTCGCCCATCTGCAGCGCGTTGCTTTCGCCGGCCGCGTCGGCCGGCTCCTTGCGGACGGGCTGCGGCGGTGCGGCGAGGTCGGCCGCGACCTTGGCAATCGCAGTTTTGGGATTGGCAGATTTGGAGGCGGCGGTCTTGAAGACGCTAGGCTTGGAAACGGTCATCGCTCGCGGCTCGCAATCGGAATAGGTTTGGTCGGCCCTGAACCCGGCCGGGCCTTGAGATTATATAAGATAATTGTTATCCACCATATCAAATACCGGCAGCCTGTTTCAACTGCTGTTATCGGATCGTCGAACGGCCTCCGGGGTCGCGCTCGGCCGGTCCATGAGGGGGAGCGTCCGGTCTTGAACACGACGATCATGCTGTTCCTGGTGCAGGACGGCATTACCAACGGCGCGATCTATGCGCTGCTCGGCCTGGCGCTGGTGCTGGTGTTCGCCGTCACCCGCGTGATCCTTATTCCGCAGGGCGAGTTCGTCACCTATGGCGCGCTGACCTATGCCTCGCTGTCGTCCGGCCAGGTGCCCGGCACCGCGCGGCTGGCGGTGGCGATGGGCCTGGTGGCATTTGGCCTCGACCTGTTCGCCGGCCGCCGGGCGCTGCGTTGGCGGCTGGTGGCGCGCGCGCTCGCGGTCGACATCGTGCTGCCGGCGGCGATCCTCGCCGGCACGGTGTGGCTCGCCGGCCATCACGGCGCGGTCGTCGTCAACATCGCGCTGTCGTTATTGATCGTGGCGGCGATCGGACTGTTTCTCTATCGCATCGCGTTCCAGCCGATCGCCCACACCTCGGTGCTGGTGCTGCTGATCGCCTCGGTGGGCTGCCATCTGGCGATGCAGGGTTTCGGCCTGGTGTTCTTCGGCGCCGAAGGCCAGCGCGGGCCGCCTCTGTCGGACACCGCCTTCAGCGCCGGTCCGCTGCGCTTCACCGGCCAGAGCATCGCGGTCTACGTCATCACCGTCGCCCTGATCGTCGGCCTGTGGCTGTTTTTCGATTACACCTTGACCGGCAAGGCGCTGCGCGCCACCGCGGTCAATCGGCTGGGCGCGCGGCTGGTCGGCATCCGGACCACGCTGTCGGGACAGCTCGCATTCCTGATGGCCGCGGTGATCGGGGCGATCTCGGGAATCCTGATCGTGCCTATCACGACGCTGTATTACGACACCGGCTTCCTGATCGGGCTCAAGGGCTTCATCGCCGCGATCATCGGCGGCCTCGTGAGCTATCCCTTGACCGCCGTCGCGGCTCTGGTGGTCGGCACGGTCGAGGCCTTTTCCTCGTTCTACGCCAGCAATTTCAAGGAGGTCATCGTCTTCACGCTGATCCTTCCGGTGCTGGTGCTGCGGTCGCTGGCCGCTCCCGCGGTCGAAGAGGAGAAGGACTGATGGCGATGCCGCAGCGTCTGCCCATCATCGTCTTCGCCCTGCTGATGGCGGCGATCCCGTTCATTCCGGGCATGCCGCCGTTCTGGATCGTGCTGCTGGACAATATCGGCCTTTCGGCGCTGGTGGCGATGGGGCTCGTGCTCTTGACCGGCGTCGGCGGTCTCACCTCGTTCGGCCAGGCGGCGTTTTGCGGCTTCGGCGCCTATACCACGGCGGTGCTGACGACGGCCTACGGGATGTCGCCCTGGCTGACGCTGCCGCTTTCGCTTGTCGTCAGCGGGGTCGCCGCGGTGGCGCTCGGCCTCGTCACGGTGCGGCTGTCGGGGCATTACCTGCCGCTCGGCACCATCGCCTGGGGCATCGGCCTGTTCTATCTGTTCAGCAAGCTCGAATTCCTCGGGCGCAATGACGGCATCTCCAGCATCCCGCCGCTGGCGATCGGCTCGCTTCGGATGATCGACCCCGGCACCATCTATTTCGCGATCTGGATCGCGGTGCTGGTCTCCGCGCTGCTGACCATGAACCTGCTGGACTCGCGCACCGGCCGGGCCGTCCGCGCGCTGCGGCGCGGCCACATTGCCGCGGAAGCCTTCGGCGTGCAGACGCCGCGCGCCAAGCTCCTGGTCTTCATCTATGCGGCGGTGCTGGCCGGGCTGTCGGGCTGGCTCTACGCGCATTTCGAGCGCGCCGTCAATCCGACGCCGTTCGGCGCCCAGGCCGGCATCGAATATCTGTTCATCGCCGTGGTCGGCGGCGCCGGCTATGTCTGGGGCGGCGTGCTCGGCGCCGCCATCGTGGTCATCCTGAAGGAGATCCTGCAGAGCTATCTGCCGTATCTGTTTCACGGCGAGGGCCAGCTTGAGACCATCGTGTTCGGCATCCTGCTGGTGCTGCTGCTGCAACTCGCGCCGACCGGTGTCTGGCCCTGGCTGATGGCGCGGCTGCCGTTCAAGCCGCGCCGCAACCGCCCCGATACCTCGCTGGCCCTGCCGGCGCGGACCCGGACGACGGCCTCTGCCGGCGTGCTGCTGCAGGTCGACAAGGCCCGCAAGCAGTTCGGCGGCGTAATCGCCGTCAATAACGTCTCGTTCGAAGTCCAGGCCCGCGAGATCGTCGCGCTGATCGGTCCCAATGGCGCCGGCAAGAGCACGACCTTCAACCTGATCACCGGCGTGCTCACCAAATCGGGCGGCAACATCTCGGTGCACGGCCACAACATCGACAACGCGCCGCCGCAACAGGTGGTAAAGCTCGGGATCGCCCGTACCTTCCAGCATGTCAAACTGGTGCCGGACATGAGCGTGCTGGAAAACGTCGCGATCGGCGCCCATCTGCGCGGTCGGGCCGGCGCCCTCTCCAGCATGCTTCGGCTCGACCGCGCCGACGAAGCGAAGCTGCTGGCGGAAGCGGCGCGCCAGATCGAGCGCGTCGGCCTGGCCGCGCAGATCGACCAGCTGGCGGGCAGCCTGTCGCTGGGCCAGCAGCGCATTGTCGAGATCGCCCGCGCGCTGTGCGTCGACCCGATACTGCTGCTGCTCGACGAGCCCGCCGCGGGGTTGCGGCATATGGAAAAGCAGCAGCTCGCCAGCCTGCTGCGCCAATTGCGCGACGGCGGCATGTCGGTTCTGCTGGTGGAGCACGATATGGGATTTGTGATGGACCTCGCCGACCGCATCGTGGTGCTCGACTTCGGCACCAAGATCGCCGAAGGCACCCCCGACGCGATCAAGACCAATCCTGACGTGATCAAGGCCTATCTCGGAGCGGTGTCGTGAATCGCCCTGCCAATGCCTTGCTTGCGGTGACCGACGCCCATGTCGGGTACGGCAAGGTCGAAGCCGTCCGCGCGGTGTCGCTCGATGTCGCCGGCAACGAGATCGTCACCATCATCGGCGCCAACGGCGCCGGCAAGACCACGCTGTTGAACGCCATCATGGGGATCCTGCCGCTGCAGGGCCGCGTCAGTTTTGCCGGCGTCGATGTCACGCAGCTCGAGATCGAGGACCGCGTCGCGGCCGGCATCAGCCTGGTGCCGGAACATCGCGAACTATTCGGCACCATGAACATCGAGGACAATCTGCAGCTCGGTGCCTTCCGGATCGCCAGGGCCGTCGCCGCGAGATCGTTCGAGCGGGTCTACACGCTGTTCCCAAAGCTCAAGGAACGACGCCGGCAGCTGGCCGGCACCCTGTCGGGCGGCGAGCAGCAGATGCTGGCAATGGGCCGCGCCCTGATGGGCGCGCCGAAACTGCTGATGCTCGACGAGCCGAGCCTCGGGCTGGCGCCGATCATCGTCGCCGATATCTTCCGCACCATCGGCGAGCTGCGCGCGGCCGGCGTCTCGGTGCTGCTGGTCGAGCAGAACGCCCAGGCGGCGCTCAAGATCGCCGACCGCGCCTATGTGATGGAGCTCGGCGAATTCGTCCTCAACGGCGCGGCCGCCGAAATCGCCACCGATGCCCGCGTCGCCGCCAGCTATCTCGGCTTCGCACATGGGGGCGGAAGCGGGATTTAGATTAGTGGAGCGAAGCCGTTGCCACGAATCTTCCCCCTTTTCTCACCCTCCCCCTGGAGGAAGAAGGTCGCCCGCTTGGCGGGCGGGGTGGGGTGGCAGCGCCTCGTCTCAACCGCCGCCTATGTTTCAGGGGTGCCACTTCAGCTTCGCGCGAACCATAGAGCTCGACATAGATTCCTTCGAGCACCGCATTCAAATCATCGGTGACTTCTGATTTCCAGAACCGGACAACACGATATCCTTGCAGCTCGAGCCAGAGCTGCCTTTTCTGATCGCGCTCGGCGGTTTCGTCATCATTGCGATGTCCACCATCCAGTTCCACGATCAGATGCTTGGCCGGACAGAAGAAGTCTACGACATCGGAACCGATCGGCGCCTGACGCCGAAAATGCGTGCCGTCGACCGGCACTTGCTTGAGCGCACACCACAAGATTCGCTCGTGAGGCGTCGTGTTCGCGCGCAGCTTCCTCGCGGCTGCTCGGTGCATCGACGCTGAGACCATCGTCGCGGCTTACCCCACCCGCTCGCTCCGGACGATGCTGCGCATCGTCGGCGCAAGCGGCCCTCCCCCTGCAGGGGAGGGAATTGGAACGCATCTCGGAAATCAGGGCAAGCGGTACTTACAGGATCATCCGCCTTCGGATGATGACCCTTCCCCGCTCACATCGCGGGGACGTATTTTCCGTCCTTTACCGTCAGCAGGATGCGCGAGCGGTCGTCGAGACCGTTGCGATCCTTTTCGGTGAAATTGTAGACGCCCTGGCTGGCGGCAATTTCATGTTCGCTCAGGAATGCCTGGCGGATCGCCTCGTGGAATTCCGGCGTGCCGGGCTTGGCGGTCTTCAGCGCCACCGGGATGACGCGTTCGAGCACCTTGAAGGCGTCATAGGCATGTCCGGCAAACTGGCTGCGGCTGTTGGGGCCGTATTTCGCCTCATAGGCGGTGTCGAGCGCCAGGCCCGGCTTCTTGGTCAGCGCGCTGTCCGGCTGGCCTTCCGGATTCATCACCGGCCCCGAGGCCATGATGACGCCCTCGGCGGCCTTGCCGGCGATGCGGATGAAGTCCATGCTGGCGGCGCCATGGGTCTGATAGATCAGGCCCTTGTAGCCGCGGTCGCGCAGTTCGGTCTGCGGCAGCGCCGCCGCGGTGCCGGAGGCGCCGACCAGAATAGCGTCGGGATTGGCGGCGACCAGTTTCAGCACCTGGCCCGCGACCGAGGTGTCCGGCCGGGCGAAGCGTTCCTCATCGACCAGAGCGATGCCCATTGGAACGGCCTGGTTCTTGAAGTCGTTGAACCACAGGTCGCCGTAGGAATCGGAGTAGCCGATGTAGCCGACGGTTTTGACGTTGTGCGCCTTCATGTGCTGGTACAGCACCTTGCCCATGATCGGAACCGGCTGCGGCATGTCGATCGACCACTTGGCGCGCTCCGGCGTGATCGGAAACGGCGCCAGGCCAATATGGGGAGTTGCCGCCTCGTTGGCGACATTGGAAATCGCGATGGTCGGCGGCGTCGTCGCCGAGCCCATGATGATGTCGGCCTTGGACTCCGTGACGAAACGCCGTGCATTGGTGGTGGCGTTGGTCGGATCGCCGCCATCGTCGAGCACGATGACCTTGAGCGGCACGCCGCCGATTTCCTTGGCGACGAATTCCAGCGCGTTGCGCTCGGGAATGCCGAGCGCCGCCGCCGGCCCGGTGGTCGAGATCGAGATACCGATGACGATCTCATTGGTTTGGGCGGTTGCGGGCAGCCCCGGCAGCGCCAGCCCCGCCGCGATCGCGACGGCGGACAGGTAAAGCCTTTTCATTGATTTCATTGAATCCTCCCTTGGGTATTGTTGTTCAGTCTAGATCAGAATTCGACTCACAATTCAGCCCCTGCTTTAGACGGTGCGGCGGGTTCGGTCAGCCGCGCTGGAACCTCTCGATGATCTCGGCCGGCATCGGCGCCGACTTCAACCGCGCCGGGTCGTCGGGATGACGGCCGACCAGCACCCGGGTCTCGAATGCCTCGATCGCCAGGGCTTCGCCCTTGAACACCTTGTGGGTCACCTCGAAACTCGAACGCCTGAAGCTCTCGACCCGGCTTTCGATCGATATCCAGTCGCCATGGGTCGAGGCGATATGGAATTTCGCCCTGGTATCGACCATCGGAATCCCGACCAGTCCGTAGCGCTTGACGATATCCTGCTTGGAGAAGCCGGCGGCCTCGAACATGATCGAGGTGGAGTCGTCGAACATCTCGAAATAGCGCGGATAATAGACGATGTTGGCAGGGTCGCAGTCGCCCCACTGGATCTGCACGTCCCTGCGGTTGACGAACATGCCGCCCGCCTAGCGCGGCGCCATCCGCAGCGCGGCATCGAGCCGCACCACCTCGCCGTTAAGGTAGGGATTGTCGATCATGTGCAGCGCCAGCGAGGCGAACTCGTCGGCATGCCCGAGCCGGCGCGGAAACGGAATCGCCGCCGCCAGGCTGTCCTGGGCCTCCTGCGGCAGGTTGGCCAACAGCGGGGTCAGGAACAGGCCCGGCGCGATGGTCAGCACGCGGATGCCGAACTGAGCCAGTTCGCGCGCGATCGGCAGGGTCATCGCCACGATGCCGCCTTTCGACGCCGAATAGGCCGACTGTCCGATCTGGCCGTCATAGGCCGCGACCGAAGCGGTGGAGATCACGACGCCGCGCTCGCCGGTCGCCTGCGGCTCAAGCTTGGCCATTTCAGCCGTCGCCAGCCTCAGCATGTTGAAGGAGCCGATCAGGTTGACCCGGATCACCCTGTCGAAATCCGCGAGCGGCATCGGGCCGTCGCGGCCGATCACCCTCTTGGCGACGCCGATGCCGGCGCAGTTGACCAGCACCCGAGCGGGTCCATGGGCCTTGGCGGCTTCGACGATGGCGGCTTCGGCGGATGCGGCGTCGGAGACGTCGCAGACCACCGCGACACCGCCGATTTCGGCGGCGACGGTTTCAGCAAGCTTGGCATTGAGGTCGCAGACGGCAACCCTGGCGCCCGCCGCGGCGAGCCGGCGCGCGGTCGCAGCCCCCAGTCCCGACGCCCCGCCGGTAACGATGGCGGATTGATCCTTCAGCAGCATGGCTTCCTCCCTGGAAAATTATTGTCGGCTTCAGCTCAGCGTTATCACGGCAGCGGCAGGTGTTGGCGAATAAAGTTCTTCGATCAGCGCCGCGCGATGATCCAGCACTGCGCGCTGGTTGATCGACCCCTTGTCGGTGACCTCGCCGCGATCGATCGACAGCGGCGTGTCGAGCAGCAGAGCGCGGGTGATCCGCGTCGACGACCCGGTCGCGGTGGCCAGAAACCCGATCAGCCGATCGCGAAACGCGGCACGGATCAGGGGGTCGGACGCCGCCGCCAATAGGTCATCGTGCGGCAGCGTCGGGTTGATCAGGCGGCAGCCGTCGAGGTCGAGGACGGCGAGCGCCGACACCTCTTCGCGGTTGATGCCGGCGATCACCACGTCGCGCAGCAGCGGCGCGCAGGCGGCGACAAAGCGGGCGCGCAGCGGGCCGACACTGACCCAGGTGCCGCTGGCGAGCTTGAAATCCTCGGCGATGCGGCCGTCGAAATCGAAGCCGGCGTCAAGGTCGTCCGAATCGACCGGCTTGAGGGCGTCGCCGAATTTGTAGAAGCCTTCCTCGTCGAAGGCCTTCGCAGTCAGTTCGGGCTGGCGCCAATAGCCCGGCGTGACGTTCGGTCCTTTGGCCCGAACCTCCAGCTTGCCGCCGCTCGGCACCAATTTGGCCTCGTTGCCCAGCACCGGCAGGCCGACATGGCCGGAGCGGCTGGTGGCCGGCGTCACCGACATGAAGAACGGCGCGGTCTCGGTGGCGCCGAGGCCGGTCAGCACCGGCACCCGGAATCCGGTTTCCTGCACCGCCAGTTCGTCGAGGCTGTTCCAGACGAAGGGTGACAGCGCCGCGCCGCTGAAGAACATGGCGTGCAGGCGGTGGAAGAATTTCGCGCGCAGCGCCTTGTCGTCGCGCAGATAAGCCAGCAGCGATTCGTAACCCTTCGGGACGTTGAAATATACCGTGGGCGAAATCTCGCGCAGATTGCGCACGGTTTCCTCGATGCCGCCGGGCATCGGCTTGCCTTCATCGAGATACATCGAGCCGCCGTTGAACAGCGTCAGCCCGATATTGTGGTTGCCGCCGAAGGTGTGGTTCCACGGCAGCCAGTCGACGATCACGGGCGGCTCGTCCTTCAGGAAGGCCAGGGTCTCGCGCAGCATCACCTGGTTGGCGCACAGCATCCGCTGTGTATTGATTACCGCCTTGGGATGGCCGGTCGAGCCCGAGGTCAAAAGGAATTTCGCGATGGTTTCCGGGCCGATGGCCGCGTGCGCGGCGTCGAGGCCGGGATGCTCCGGGCCGGCCTGCAGGGCGCCAAGCATCGTCACATCGCGGCCCGGCACGGCGCCATGCGACGCGACGATCTCGGTAGTGTCGGGGACATTGCCGCGCAGCGCGCCGGCGAATTTCGTGGCGTCATCGGCGAAAACCAGGCCGGGCGTCAACAGCTGCATCAGATAGCCGAGCTTGCCGTAGTCCCGGGAGACCAGCGAATAGGCCGGCGACACCGGGCAGAACGGAATGCCGGCATACAGCGCGCCGAACGCCAGCAGCGCGTGGTCGATCGAATTGCCGGAGAGAATGACGATCGGCCGCTCGGCGGAAAGATGGCGCGCCAGCAGCGCCGAGGCGATGCTCCGGCTCGAAGCCAACAGCTGGGCGTAAGTGATCTGCCGCCAGCCGGCGGCATCGCGCTCTGCCATGAAGATGCGTTCCGGCGCCAGCCCCGCCCAATGGTGCAGGCGGTCGGTGAGCCGGTCGGGATAGCGGCCGAGCGGCGTTCTGGGCCTGAGGTAGATGGTGCCGTCGGCGCGGCGATCGATCGACACCGCGGGGTCGCCGAACGAAATCGCGCGCAGCGGATGAAGCGCGTCGGCGCGGTGATCGCCCTTGCGGGCCAGGACGGAACTGTCGGGTTTCGCGTTCATGTCAGCTCGGCTTCACCTTGGCGGTCTTGCGGTCGAGGAATGCGCGAATCCGCAGCTTGGCCTCCTTGTCGCTCTGCGCCACCGTCGCCATCAGCGATTCCATCAGCAGGCCGGTCTGCGGATTGGCCTCGGCGATCATCGGCAGCGCCTGCAGCACCGCGAAATTGGTCAGCGGCGCGTTGCTGGCGACCTTGACGGCGAGTTCCATGGCCTTGGGATAGGCGCCGCCTTGCTCGGTGAGATACTGGGTAAAGCCGTGAGCCGCGCCTTCGGTCGCCGAATAGACCCGGCCGGTCAGCATCATGTCGGTCATCCGGGCGACGCCGATCAGTCGCGGCAGCCGCACCGATCCGCCGCCGCCGACGAAAATGCCGCGCTGGCCCTCGGGCAGCGCGAAATAGGCACTGGGCTCGGCGACGCGGATATGGGCCGCGCAGGCAAGCTCCAGCCCGCCGCCGATCACCGCACCGCGCAGCGCCGCGATGACGGGGACGCGGCAATACTGGATCCGGTCGAAAACCCGATGCCACATCTGCGAATGCAGCAGCCCGCCGGTGGCGTCATGCTCGGTCAATTCCGACAGGTCGAGGCCGGACGAGAAATGATCGCCGATGCCATGGATCACCACGGCGCCGATGCCGTCGGGCAGATTGGCGAAGCAGTCCTGGATCGCGAGGATGATGCCGTCATTGAGCGCGTTGCGCTTGGCCGGACGGTTGAGGCCGACGCTCAATACCGCACCGGTCCGTTCGATCTGCAGCAATTCGGATTTACCCGTGGCGGCGGGGGCAGCGTTTCCCATGGATCCTTTATTTCCTTCCCAGAATAGTTATGTTTTATAACCATTTGACGGGGAGTCAATATGGCATCGCCATGTTCATCACCCGGTCCGACCGACCGGCTGTCCGGTATTGAAGAGATGGGTCACGTCATCGGCACATCGACGGCTTTGCCACGCCCGGTCATAACCGGCTTTTGAGCAGGAACTGTATGGAAATGGGAGTCGTTGAACTGAAGAACGACCCTGCTGGACCACCCGCCTTGATGGCGCGATATCGGACTACGGACACACATCCGGGCGAGAGCGCCAGTGAAATGCAACGGCGTGCAAGCGCTCGGAAGCCGCTTCGCCGAAGATTAGCCCTTGGCGCCTCGCGCGCTCCGCGAGCGCTCGGTCTGCGAACGCGCGGGATCGATTCCAGCGATCGCCGTTTCGATCGCGGCCGGTGACTAGGGTTTCGGCGCCGGCGGGGCGAACTCAACCACCCCGAAGATTGCTTTGTGTTCTTCGTTGGTCCGCGCCGAAAAACCCGGATCCAAAGGATAGCTGATTTCCTTGCTCTGGGTAATATGAGTCAATATCTCGGCCGTCGGCCGAGCGGGGCTGTTGGCAAGCAGGCGATCGAAGCTATTGCCAAAGCCGTCATTGTCACAACACGTCTTGAGCTTCGTGCTTATCTGAAGCGCGCCGAAGTCCGAAAAAATCGGGTCGAAGGTCTTGCCTTCATCGCTTCCGCCAAACTCGTTCATGTCCCCGGCCATGACAAGGTGTATTTGCCCCAGATCCGCGACTTTGCCGACCACACGCCGGATATCCGCCTTGAACTGCGGAACATTCCAGCTTTTTATGCAGTTTTCGTAATCCTGAGCGGTGACATGGGGCCGGCAATGCGGCATGTGCGTGATCACGAACAGCACTTTGACCGACGTATTCCTGTTGTTGAAATAAGCGATATTATAGGGTCTTCCGTCATCGGCCTCGTCTTTGAAGCACCCGCGAGGCACCCAGCCGTTCTGCGGGGCTCCACGCGCCGTGGAATCGACCAGCGGATTCTGCAGATTTGATCCCGTCACCAACTCCCAGTCCGGAGAATAGGCCAACTGAGTCACATCATACTCGCATTTGCTCTGGATCATCGTCCAACCGGACAATCCCTCGTTTTTCAGCAAAGCCGCGATATCTCCGTCGACCGTCTCTCCGTCCCCATTTTTGCCGTTCAACTCGGACTGTTCCAGAGCAATGAAGTCGACGGGAGGATGCTGCTTGGCTCTATTCCTGACCTGATATGCTATAAGTTGAACCTGCAATTTGAGAATTGCGGAGGGCGCATCCGAAATCCATCCGCCTTGATGGTTTTTTACGTTGTACTGGATGACGCCGACAGGTTGGAGGATTTCCTTGATTTGTGCTTGAGCAACGTCCGGAAAGAACAGGCAAAAAACCAAAAGACCAAGTAAAATACGCGGCGCTGAAGCTATCTTTCCCAATCCACTGCGGCGACCCGGCATTTGCCACCTCCAATTGAAAAATTAATACTCATCTATTTGGGCGCCGTTGACAAGGCCGCGCTGTCGCGGAAAGCCGTTTGGCAGCGCGCTACGGCGGACCACCCGTCGCCGCCCCGTTGTGGAAATCGATCGGAACGGGCACGTCGGGACATGCCTCTCCCGTCGTTTGCCCGAACTCATGCCGCATGAAAGCTCGACGCCCGGGGGCGCCAGGCGCATCTCCGAGACGTCGGCGAAAAGGTTCGGGGAATGGCGACCTCGGCGGCCCGGGAGGCGAGGCAGCGTCCAGGGCATGGTCGGTTTGGCCGATTACCAATCCGCCCACGATCGAACTCACAGAACCTGATGCACGTCGACCACCACGCGGTCGGCATGACGCGCCGCCGAGCCGACGAACAGGCTTTCCATCAGCCAGCGGTATTTCGCAGCGCCGGTTTCGAACCGCGGCACGGTTCGGAAATAGATCAGCTTCGGATCGACCGGCTCGCCGCGCTTCAGCCGCTGCAGCAGTTCGAGCGGCCCGAAGCGAATGCCGCGGTTCTCGACATAGATCACCGCGCCGTCGTCGGTCTCGACGGCGTATTTGGCTTCCAGCTCGATCAGCTGGTTGGGCCGGATGATCTGGAAGTCGGCGCCGAACCCGCAGACCTTGCCGTTGATCTTCTCACCCCGCACCTCGCCGCCGATGACCGGAATGATCCGGCGCTCGCCGTGACCGATGTCGCCGGCGGAGGTGACGGCGCCGATATTGGCGGTGATGGTGAAAACATATCTGGTCGAAAGCTGTGGCGTCATGGGAAGCCCTTTTGTTGCAGCATGATCCTATCGAAAAATCGGTTCCCACCCCCTGTCCAGGCCCGAGGGCAAGCTTTTCCGGATCATGCTCTATCCAATCATGTGCCGCGGCAGCCAGGTCGCCAGCAGCGGGAACAGGATCAGGATCACAAGCCGGATCAGGTCGGTCACCACGAATGGCAGTACGCCGACGAAGATGGTCGACATGCTGACGTCCTTGATGACGCTCTTGATGACGAACACGTTCATGCCGACCGGCGGATGAATCAGGCCGAGTTCGACCGTCATGACAATGACGATGCCGAACCAGATCGGATCGAATCCGAGCGCGGTCACCACCGGAAACACGATCGGCACGGTGAGGATCACCATCGCCATCGCGTCCATCAGGCAGCCGAGCACCAGATACATCAGCAGGATCAGCGCCAGAACGCCATAGGGGCCGATGCCGAGCCCGGTCAGAAACGCGGTGACGTTCTGCGGCGTCTGGGTGATGGTGAGGAAATAACCGAAGCAGAGGGCGCCGATCAGCACGGTGAATACCGCCGCGGCGGTACGCGTCGCCTGCAGCAGCGACTGCAGGATGCCTTCCCGGGTCAGCTTGCCCCTGAGCACGCCGATGATGAAGGCGCCGACCGCGCCGACCGCGCCGGCCTCGGTCGGGATGAAGAAGCCGCCATAGAGCCCGCCGATCACGAACAGGAACAGCAGCAGCGGCGACCAGACGTCGCGCAGCGCCAGCAGCCGCTCCCGCCATGAGGCTCGCGGTCCCGCCGGCAGGAATCCCGGCCGTGCCGCCCCGATGATGCCGATGGTGATCATGTGCATCGCGATCGCCAGCAAGCCCGGCACGATGCCGGCGATGAACAGCTTTCCGATGTCCTGCTGGGTGATGATGCCGTACACCGCCAGCACCGTCGAGGGCGGCAGCATCGCGCCCAGCGTGCCGCCGACCGCGATCACGCCGGTGGCGAAGGATTGCGGATAGCCGAACCGCCGCATCTCCGGATAGGCCACCGCCGAGAAGGTCGCGGCGGTGGCGACCGACGAGCCGGAGATCGCCGCAAAACCGCCGCATGCGGCGATGGTGGCAATGCCGAGACCGCCCTTCCAGTGACCGACAAAGGTATTGGCGGCGCGGAACAGCTCGCGGCTGATGCCGGAGACCGATACGAACGCGCCCATCAGCAGGAACATCGGGATCACCCCGAAGGAATAATCCGTCACCGTGCGCATGGTGGTTTGGCCGATCAGCTTCAACGCCGGCGCGAGGCCGGTGAGGTAGCCGAAGCCGGTGATGCCGACCAGCCCCATCGCCATGCCGACCGGCACGCGCAGCAGCATCAGCGCAAACAGGCTGACAAAGCCGGTGAGGGCAACCGCCTCGTTGCTCATCCCGGTCTACTCCGCGGTCTTGATCTTGGCATCGTGGATCTGATCCGGATGGAAAATCAGCCGCCAGGTCCGGATCGCGATCAGCAGCACCGCCGAGACGTCGCCGATCCAGGACACCAGGAAGAACGGCCAGATCGGCACCTGCAAATCCATGGTGACGATATGCTCGGCGCGCGTGCTCACCACCTTGTCGAACAGCGTGTAGGTCTGCACCGTCACCACGAACAACAGCACCAGGGTTGCGAACACGTCGATCCAGCGCTGGTATTTCGGGCTCGCATTGGCCCAGACCAGGTCGACGGTGATGTGGGTGCCGCGATAGCTGGTGGCGGCAATGCCCCAGAAGATCAGGATGCCCAGCATGAACTGGCCGAAATTATAATAGTCCGGAATCGTGACCGCGAAGAATTTGCGCATCACCACCGCGGTGAAGGTGTTCAGCGCGACGATGCCGACGAAAAACGCCGCGATCCATTCGATGCCATCGATGAAACGATCCATCGGGCCCTTCCGCGCCGGGCCGGGCGGAGCGGCGAGTGCGCCGTCGGGCGCGATGTCGAGCGGTTGGGCCATTCACGGCTTCGGTTTGCTCCCTCTCGCCGCGTGCGGAAAGAGGTTGAGGTGGAGGACTATCCGCGAATCTCGTGCCAATCGATCAAGCTATCCCCCTCACTTACCCCGCAAACGCGGCGAGGTGAAGGGAGCACGCCTTCAAAGCCCGGCCCCGTATTTCTTCAGCGCCGCCTGCAGATCGGCGTCGATCGCCGCGGCATCGCCGCCGGCCTTGGTCACCGCCGCGGCCCAGCTGTCGTGCAATGGCTTGACCGCCTGTTTCCACTCCGCCAGTTGCGCGGCGGTGAGCGGATAGACGTCGTGGTCGGGCAGCGCCTTCATCTTGACGCGGCCGTTGGCTTCGAAGTCGGTCCAGGGATCGGTCACCTTCGCGGCCCATTCCGGCGTGCAATGATCGTCGATCACCTGCTTCTGTGCCGGCGAAAGCGAATTATACTTGTCGAGATTCATGTTGTAGGTGAACACCGTGGTGTAGAGCGGCACGTCCATGTGGTACTTCACCACCTTGTCGATGCCGAACAGGAAGATCGAACCCCAGGGGAAGGTGATCTCGTCGGCGACGCCGCGCTCGATCGCGTCGCGCAATTCCGGTGCCGAGGCCTGCACGTTGGTGCCGCCGAACATCTTCACCATCTCGCCGATGGTGCTCTGCGCCGGCCGAACCTTGACCCCGGCGAGATCGGTGGGAACCAGTATCTTCTTCTTGCCGTGCAGCGTGCCGGGATCGTGGATGAACGCGAAGCAGAGGTGGGTATCCTTCATCTCGGTCGGCGCATATTTATGATACCACTCGTTCAGCGCCAGCGTGCCCTTCTTGCCATCGGCAAACACGAAGGGAAGCTGGCCGGCGGCCGCGATCGGAAACCGGCCGGGCTGGTAGCCCGGATTGACATAGGTGATGTCGGCGATGCCGTCGCGCGCCATGTCATAATGGTCGAAGGCCTTGCCGAGCTGTTCGGAGGGGAAAACGGTGACTTTGATGCTGCCGCCCGAAGCCTTCTCGATGTCGGCGGCCCAGGCCTGGGTGGCCGGCACGAGCGGATGCGCCGGCGGCACCCACAGCGACACTTTCAGGTTGACGGTCTTGTCCTGCGCCAACGCAGGCGTCACGCTGGCGGCCAACAGCAACGCCAAAAACGCTTTCCTCATCGGTATCGTCTCCCTTCTGACATCGGGCTTGGCGGCCCTTTGCAGATATTGTTATATGATATAATTATCATTGCAAGCAGGCCGCCGCCGCAGGCGGCTGTCGTTCAAGCCGATAATGGCCGGGGGAGCAAGTATTGCGGACAAAAGTAGCCATCATTGGCGCCGGGCCGGCAGGATTGCTGCTGGGACAACTGCTTCATGCCTGCGGGATCGACAACGTCATCCTGGAACGCCAGACGCCGGACTATGTGCTCGGCCGCATCCGCGCCGGGCTGCTCGAAGAGGGCACCGTGGCCCTGCTCGACCGGGTCGGCGCCGGCGAGCGGGCGCATCGCGAGGGCCTGGTCCACCATGGCATCGAGCTGGCTTTCGGCGGCGCGCGCCACCGCATCGACATGACGGCCGCCACCGGCAAGACGGTGATGATCTACGGCCAGACCGAAGTGACGCTCGACCTGATGAACGCGCGCAAGGCCGCCGGCCTCACCACGATCTACCAGGCCGCCGACGTCAAGCCGCATGATTTCGATACCGACCGGCCGCGCGTCTCCTATGTCAGGGAGGGCGTCAACCACGAGATCGCCTGCGATTTCATCGCCGGCTGCGACGGATTCCACGGTGCCAGCCGCGCCAGCGTGCCGCCGTCGGCGATCGAGACCTTCGAACGGGTGTATCCGTTCGGCTGGCTCGGCATCCTGTCGGAGACGCCGCCGGTGTCGCCCGAACTGATCTACACCAACCATGCCAGGGGGTTTGCGCTCTGCACCATGCGCTCGATGCACCGCAGCCGCTATTACCTGCAATGCAGCCTCGACGACCACATCGATCAGTGGCCGGACCAGAAATTCTGGGATGAGCTGAAGCGGCGGCTGGATCAGGAGGCGGTCGACCATCTGGTGACCGGGCCTTCGATCGAAAAAAGCATCGCGCCGCTGCGCAGCTTCGTCGCCGAGCCGATGCGGTTCGGGCGGATGTTTCTCGCCGGCGACGCCGCCCACATCGTGCCGCCGACCGGCGCCAAGGGCCTGAACCTCGCCGCCAGCGACGTGCATTATCTCTCGCAGGCCTTGCGCGAATATTACGACGAGAAATCCTCCGCCGGGATCGACGGTTATTCCGGACGGGCGCTGGCGCGGGTCTGGAAGGCGGTGCGCTTCTCGTGGTGGATGACCGCGATGCTGCACCGCTTTCCCGACACCGAGGGTTTTGGCGCGCGGATCCAGCTCGCCGAACTCGATTATCTGGTCGGATCGAAAGCCGCGACCGCGTCACTGTCGGAGAACTATGTCGGGTTGCCGTATTAGAGTGCAGCCGCTGCGCTCGGGGCAATTGCGCCTGGCCGATCTGAACGCTGCACCGTTTGATTCAAACGGATGCCGAAATGTCGTTTTAAACTTTGTATTTGCTGTCTTTCGCGCCGGGATCGCGTTCAATGGCGAGAGCTTTTGCCACTAAGCGAGCCCGGCCATGACATCCACCGCGATCCCCGATGGTTTCGAGTCCCGGTCCCCGCGCAGTCCGCTGACCGATCCCTGGGAGCCGATCTATGCCAAACAAACGCCCGACGCGATCATCCTCGGACTTCGGCTGGCCACGGCGCATACCAATGCGCGCGGCTTCGTGCATGGCGGCCTGATCGCGGCATTGACCGACAAGGCGATGGGGCACAGCTGCGGCCACAAGCTTGGCGGCGCCCATTCGCTGGTGACGGTCAGCATGGCGATCGATTTCATCAGCAGCGCCCAGGTCGGCCAGTGGCTCACGGTCGAGAGCGACGTGATCAAGACCGGCAGCACGCTTTGCTTCGCCCAGTGTCTCGTCAAAGCCGACGGCGTCGTCATCGCACGCGCCAATGGCACATTCCGGGTGGTGAAGAAGCAGCAATAATGCGGGTACAATTCAATAACCTCAACGACCGCCGAAATGCCAGTCGCTGATCTCGGTTACCAGATCGATGAAGGCGCGCACCTTGGCCGATAACAGCCGCGAGGTCGGATAGACGACGTGGATCGGCAGGGCCGGCTGCTCGAATTTCGCCAGCACGATTCGGAGCCGGCCGCGCTCGATCGCGTCCGCCGCCTGATAGGCCAGCACCCGTGTCAGGCCGCCGCCCTGCTCGGCATACTGGATCGCGGCGTCGGCGCTGTTGGTTGAGAAGCGCGGCGTGCAGGCCACGCGGATCTCGCGGCCATGCTCGACAAAGCGCCAGTCCGCCGGCGCGGCCACGGCGCCGAACTGTATCGTGTCATGGCCTGCGATCGCGCCGGGGGTGTCCGGCTCGCCGCGCGCCTCGAGATAGGAGCCGGAGGCAACCACGATCCGCCGCATCTCGCCGACATGGCGTGCCACCAGGCTGGAATCGGGGAGATGGCCAATCCTGACCGCGAGATCGACGCCGTCCTCCACCAGGTTGATCATGCGGTCCGACAGCCGCAATTCACTGGAAACCCGGGGATATCGCTTCAGATAGGTCGCCATCACGGGGCTGACATGGAGGCGTCCGAAACCGATCGGCGCCGAGACCACCAGCCGTCCGCTCGGCCGGGTGCGTTCGTCCCGCGCCGCTGCTTCGGCCTCCTCCAGATCGGCGAGAATCCTTCGGGCCCGCTCCAGGTAGCGGGTTCCGACGTCGGTCAGCGTCACCGAGCGCGTGGTCCGCTGCAGCAGACGGGCGCCGAGCCGATCCTCCAGCGCCGCGACCAGCCGGGTCACCCCTGATGCCGACAGTCCGAGTTTTCGGGCCGCAGGAGCAAACCCGCTGAGCTCGGCCACCGCGACAAAGGCCTGCATGGCGTCGATGCGATCCATGGATTATTCCATATATCGCAACGATGAAGTGTCAATCCGAAGGATTGCCCGTTTCCTGAAGGATACCACCTATGGGAGCGGCAGCGGGCAACGAAGTGCCCGGACAGCATTCCGGAGGTTTTGCGATGACCGCCATTCACACCTATTCGAGCGACGTGGCGTTCAGCCCCGCGGTGAAGTCGATTCAAAGCCGCAAGGGCTCACGGGATGCCTACGCGCATGTCGAGCAGAATGGCGGCTGGCGCACCGAGATCGACGCCAACCTCAGGTCGTTTCTGGCCGACGTCAACAGCTTGTATTTCGCCACCTCGAGCGCCGATGGCCAGCCCTATATCCAGCATCGCGGCGGCCCGAAGGGTTTTGTCCGGATCCTGGACAGCAACACACTGGCGTTCGCCGATTACAGCGGCAACCGGCAATACATCACCCAGGGCAACCTCTCCGAAAACCCCAGGGCCCACATCTTCCTGATGGATTATGCGCATCGCCGCCGGGTGAAGATCTGGGGCGAAGCGCGGGTGGTCGACGACGATCCGGCGCTGCTGCAGTCGCTGATGCCGCAGGGCTACAAGGCGCGGCCCGAACAGGTGATCGTGTTCCGGATCGCCGCCTGGGACACCAACTGCCCGCAGCACATCCCGCAGAAATTCGATGCGGGCGATGTGGCGGCGGCGCTGGCGGCGCGCGACGCGCGCATCGCTGAACTGGAGGCGGAACTCGCGGCGGCCCGGGCCGCCACGGCGCCGGATCCAGCGCCGCCTCGGCCTTGAGCCCCTCAGGCGGCCTTTCTTGACGCCCGCCAGCCGTGTTCGGGAAAATGCCGCGCCATCTGGCGCTCGATATAGGCACCCAGATTTTCGAATTGCTCGGTGCGGCGGCGCAACGGCGAGTCGAAAAACGGCGTCAGGATCCCGGCCAGCATGGCGAAGGCGGTGGCGTCGGCGCCGCAGGGCCGCTCCCCCATCAGATACGGCTTGTCGCCAAGCTGGACCGACAGCGCCAACAGCGAACGGGCCGCGAGGTCGACGTCGTCGTCCGGGGCATGGCGGCCGAGACCGCTCAAGAGATAGTTCTCCGCGACCCGGAATTGCGCGTCTTCGCGAAGCTTGTCACGGAGATGCTCGGGCGCCCCATCGAAGAAATGCGAAGGCCCTTTTGCAAAATTGACAGGATCGACCCAGCGCGCGCCGCCCAGCGCAAAGTAGATATGGTGCTCGATCATGCGCTCGAAGGCCCAGGCCTGCGCCCGGTGCTGGAGATCCAGGCCCGCATCGAAATCAAAGCCATATTTGCCTTCGAGGTGTGCACGAATGAAGGTGGAATCGGCGATGCGCTGACCGTCATCCTCGATATAGGGCAGCTGACCCTTGGGAGAGGCCGGCGGCATCGCCTTCTGCTTTCGATAGCTGAGGCCGGCCATCTTCAACTGCACTTCGGTCTTGGTCACAAACGGGCTGATTTCCGGCAGGCCGAAACCGGCGCCAAATCCGTAAAGAATAATCATGCGAGATTCCTGTTTCCCTGGAACGATATCCGAAGCTAGCGCCCACCTGCTGCCACCCTGCTGTCAGCATCGCCCGCAGCAGCCGCGAAATAGCCGGCCATGCGGTGCGACCAGCCGTGATTCGAAGCCATGAGCGCAACTGCCCTCGCGCCCGTCCCCAGTGTGCTGCGCATGAACGCAAGACCAAGTTCAAGCATCGCCCACCGCAAGTCACCGGCGGCGCCGTTGCAGGCGATCAGGCGCTCCAATGCCCATATCCGGGCTCGCCACAGCGGCCTGAAATTTTCGAAGGCGCCGATCTCTTCTAAAATCATCATGGACAAGCTCCGGTCAGTTGCGGTGTTGTCCCGGTAATAGCCGCCACCTGCTGCCAACCCACTGTCAGCAGCGGCCCGGCCGCAGCTGAAAAAGAGATGACCCATGAGACGCGCCGACCGGCTGTTCCAGATCATCCAGGTGCTCCGCCGCACCCGGAAACCCCTGACCGCCGAGGCGATCGCGGCCGAACTGGAAACTTCGAAACGCACCATCTATCGCGACATCGCCACCCTGATCGGACAGCGCGTGCCGATCCGTGGCGAGGCCGGCATGGGCTATATCCTGGAGAAGGGATTCGACCTGCCGCCGCTGATGCTGACGCCCGATGAGATCGAGGCCGCCGTGCTGGGCGCACAATGGGTGGCCGGGCATGCCGACGCCGCACTGTCGCGCGCCGCGCTCGACCTGATTGCGAAGATCGCCGACACCGTCCCGGAACGGCTTAGGCCCTTTGTGCTGGAACCCGCCAGCCGCGCCCGCCCGGGCTGGAACACGGAGCCCGACCGCATCGACATGGCGCGGACGCGCGCCCAGATCCATGAAGGCCGGAAAATCGGTCTGCGCTATCGCGACGAGCAAGGCCGCGACAGCGAGCGCACGATCTGGCCGATTGCCATCGGCTATCTCGAAGCCGTGCGGCTGCTGGCGGCATGGTGCGAGCTGCGCGGCGATTTTCGCAGCTTTCGTACCGATCGCGTTGTCGATGCGAGGTATCTCGAGGAAAAATATCCGGAGCGGCGCGACCTGTTGAGGGCGAGATGGCGCAGCAGCCTCGCCTGGGAGCGTCCGGGTGATACCTGATGGCTCCGGGCCCGGCTGGCAATGCCAGGGCGGTACGGCCAACTGGCCAGACGCTGCATTCCGCGCTAGAGCGGATGCATGCAGCAAAGCGATCCAGCACCAGATCATGCCAGCCCGTGCCAGGGCTGCGGCGCCTGCTGTTCCTATTCGTCGAACTGGCCGCGCTTCACCACCGAGGATGACGCTGCGCTCGATCGCATTCCACAAAATTTGGTCAACCGAAAGCTGTCCGGAATGCGCTGCGACGGCGACCGCTGTTCGGCGCTGTCAGGCAGGATCGGCGAAGCAACGTCGTGCCTGATCTATGACGACCGGCCCGAAGTCTGCCGTACCTGCCTGCCCGGCGATCCCGAATGCAAAATGGCGCGCAAGCGCCACGGCCTGCCGGCACTCGCTTTCCCTTGAGGCCGCAGGATGGACGAGCTATCGCGGCACCTCCGTCCACGGCGGCAGTCCGGGCATGTCAACCTGGCCGTCCCAATAGCCCATCACCTTGTCGTCGTCCAGGCGACGGTCCCTGGTGCAGGTGAAGACGGTCCGGTCGATGGGCAGAGGCCCGGTCACGGCCGAATCATATGGCGGCAAATTCATCAGGGAACGCTGATCGACGACGGCGAAACCAAGGCTTCGCGCAGTCTCGATAAAACCCCTGATGTTGAAGAAGCTGCAGGAGGTCGGTTCGTAGGGGCTATCGGCGCCGGTCGGACAGAGCAACAAGGGCAGCGTGTTGCCATCGGCGAAGGTCGCCGTCTCGACGAGCAGGGTGCCACCATCGAGCAGCAGATCGCGCACCAACCGCAGTCCCCAGAACGGGTAGCGCAGATGATAGAGAACGCCGGGCAGCAGAATGACATCGAACAGGCCAAAACTCGCGGGGTTCAATCCATAAAGGCTATGCCGTTCGAAACGCGCCCTGGAACGCAGGGCCAGGCTCAGAAAGGCGATATTTTCAGCGGGCAGTTCGACATCGATGCCGATCACCTCGGCCGCCCCCAGGCGCTCGGCCTCGAAGGCCAGAGCGCCGTCGCGACAACCTATATCGAGCACGCGCTTGCCGCCGAAATCCAGGCGGCCCATCGCGTCGATGATCATCTCGATGATCGGCACGATAACCGGCCAGCCGGCGGTCCGCCGGCCGGGCGCGAATTCCACGCTGTGATAAAACGTCAGATGCGGCGGTGGATCTGGCATGTGGTTCGTCATCGGCGGTTCCTGCCTGTATGTCTTGTCCGGGGCTGAACTTGCGTCTCGTGGAAAATCCGGGTTTGCTCGGCTCAGTTTGTTGTAGATCGCAGTGACCTGCGGCGATTTTGGACCGAAACAGTGCGATGAGATTTACCGCTCTCGGCCTCCCCGGCGTCGTTCAGGTGGACATAGAGCCTGCCGAGGATTCCCGCGGCATCTTCGCCCGGGTATTCTGCGCCGAAGAATTCGCCGCTCACGGTCTGCCGGGCGCCTTCGCACAACACAGCATCTCGTTCAACCATCTGGCCGGCACGTTGCGCGGGCTGCACTACCAGCGCGCGCCGCAGGAGGCGAAACTGGTTCGCTGCCTGCGTGGAGCCGCCTATGATGTGGTCGTCGATCTGCGTCCGGAGTCCGACCATTATGCGCGGTGGTGCGCGCTCGAACTCAGCGCCGAGCGCCGCAATGCGGTATACGTGCCGAAGGGCTGCGCCCATGGCTTCCAGACCCTGATGGCTGCAACCGAACTGCTGTATCAGATCGACGTGCCTTTCGACGCGTCCGCAGCCGCCGGAATCCGGTGGGACGATCCGACGCTTGCGATTCCGTGGCCGCTGCCTGAGCCCATCCTTTCGCAGCGGGACCGTGACCTGCCATGGCTGGCGTGAACCGCGGTGCGGCCGCTGCCGCCTCCGGGTTTTTCAGGCAGCCTTGCGTCACGGCCTTGGTGCAGCGACAAAGCGGTTGGGTGCCCCGGATCGGCTGGGAGGACGGCGCGCGGCGCGCCGACGCCCGTTGGCAAGGCCGCAGCGAGGACGCACCGGCATGATTCGGCTCGATTTCGACGCTGAGGAGATCAGCGTTAGCGGTCCCGAAGGCGAACGGCGCTATGCGCTGGCATCGCCCGAAGGTTTTGCCGTCCTGTCCGAGGCATGGCTGCGCTCGAGCTGGGCCAATCGCTACAGCTACACCTTCACCTGGTTCGGCCGGCCGGTCATCCAACTGCCCGAGGATCTGATCCGGCTGCAGGAGCTGGTCTATCGGCTCAAGCCCGATGTCATCATCGAAACCGGCGTCGCGCATGGCGGCAGCGCCGTGTTCCTGGCAGGGCTGTGCCGCCTGACCGGGAAGGGCCGGGTTATCGCCGTCGATGTCGAAATCCGGCCGAAAAATCGCGCCGCGCTGGAGGCTCATGAATTCGCCGACCTGATCACGCTGGTCGAGGGCGATTCCGTAGGCAGCGAAACCGTAAGCCGGGTCAAGGCCCAGATCGGTGCCGATGAGAGCGTGATGCTGATACTCGACTCGAATCACAGCAAGGCGCACGTCCTTGCCGAGCTCTCGGCCTATTCGCCCCTGATCCGTCCGGGCGGCCATATCATCGTCGCCGATGGCGTGATGGCGACGCTGGCCGGCCTGCCGGGAGCCCACCCCGATTGGGCCTGGAACAACCCGAGGGCAGCGGTGGCCGACTTCGTGGCGCAGAATCCGGCTTTCGAGCGCGCCGTTCCGCCCTGTCCGTTCAACGAAGGCGGCGTGCCGACCGGCGGCAGCTATTGGTCGGATGGCTATTTGCGTCGGGTCCGATGAGCGAGTCCTTCGGCTGCCATACGCCCAGTGCCGCTGCGGCGGCATGGCCGCTGTAGCGCAGGACCGATCTCGACCAACTGAACTCAGGAGAAGCTCGTCATGCCGTTGCTGTCGATCGTCATTCCAACGCTCAATCGCCCGGACACCTTGCGGCACGCCATGGCGACGCTGGCGGCGCAACCCGGCGCCGATTGCGAATTCATCATTCAGAACAATGGGGGTGGGGCCGAAACCGCGGCGCTGGTCGACGCGCTCGGCGATGCGCGCTTCCGGCATTTTGCGACGTCCGACATCGTCACCATGACCGAGAACTGGGAGCAGGCCCTCGCCCATGCCTCCGGCGAGTATGTGACGTTTATCGGCGATGATGACGGGCTGATGCCCGATGCCTGCGCGATCGCCACGTCGATTTTGCAGCGCGGCAGTCTGGAACTGCTGAGCTGGGCGCCCTACGCCTATTATTGGCCGCAATATTATCATCCCGATTTTCGCAACCGCCTGGTGGCGGCTGTGGACTATCAGTTCGCGGCCAGGCGCATCGCGTCACATGACCTGCTGGTCCGGTTCTATAATTACCAGGTGCATTATTCCCGCCTGCCGATGATCTACAATTCATTCGTCCATCGTGATGTGATCGAGCGGGTGACGGCTGCTCTAGGCCGGTATTTCCTCGGTCACTCGCCGGATGTGGCCTCCGGCATCGCCAATGCGGCGCTGACCCAGAGTTTTGTCCGGTTGGCCCGGCCGTTGACCGTCAGCGGATTGTCCCAGCACAGCACGGGACATACTTTTTTCTTCGCCGAATCGGACGCGTTCGGCTCCGATCGCGGGCGGCGCGATTTTGGCGCGATGCGGACAGATCCGCGTCTGCCCGGCCTCAACGAGATGCATTTGTTCCTGGCCAACGACCTGTTGACCCTGAAGAACGAACTTTTTCCGCACGACCCGCTTCTGTCACTCAATTTCAAGGCATTGGCCCAGACGATCGCGACCGGGATCAATGATCGACCCGATATTTACGACCGAACCCTGCAGGCCATCCGCGATCTCGCGACCCGGCACGGGTTCGATCCGGCCGAGATTGTCGTGCCGGCGCGAACCGCCAGCCGCCCTCCGCTCGGCGCCGGCGTCAGCGTGCAGGGACCGAACCGGCTGCAATTCCGGCTCGATGGCGCCGCGCTGGGGCTTCTGTCGATCGCCGACGCCGTCCGCGTGATCGCGCAATTCGTTCCCGGGAGCGAGGCACTCGATCTATCGGGCCTGCCCGAGACGCCCGATCTCCCCGTACTCGACGCCCGCGGCCTCGACTTCCGCCGCGATGGAAATGGCGTGGCGGCATTGATCGAAGGATGGAGCGAACCCGAGCACTGGGGCACGTGGTCGACCGCCAAAAGCTGCCGCCTGCGACTCAAGCTTGCCCCGAGGCCGACGCAACCGGTGGCGGTGGAGATCGCCTGCCGCGCCTTCGTGCACCAGGCCCAATTGCAGGTAAGCTGCAGCATCGACGACGCCTCGCCGCAACAATGGATATTCACGCCGACCTCGAACAGCGTATCGCAGTCGTTCCGTCTCGATCCGGCGATGGTCGCGCCCGACGGTCAGTTGACGCTCACCTTCACCCTCGGCGATCCGCGGTCGCCGGCCGATCTCGGCCTCAATTCCGACGTTCGCCCGCTCGGAATCGGCATCGAACGAATGTGGATTGCCGGCTGATCGCGTCACAGTACCTCGATGCGCGGAAGCGGGATGATGATGCGACCGCCGGCGTTGCGATACGAATGCTGCTGCGCCAGGATTTCGGCGGCGATATTGCGAACCAACAGCAGCAGATAGTCGGGCGTCCGTTCCAGCACGGCCTGCGGTGGCAGGATCGGAATTCGCGTACCGGGAATCAATCGGCCCTGTTTTGCCGGCGCCCGGTCGACAACGAAATCAATCAGCTCATGGCCAATGCCGAAATGGTTAAGCAACACGCTGCCCTTGGCGGAGGCGCCGTAGCCCGCGATCCGCTTGCCCTGGCGTTTGAGTTCGACCAGCAGTTCGCGCAGTTCGGCGCCGAGCCCCGCCACCCTGCCGGCGAAACCGGCGCAGAAGGCGGGATCCAGCGCGCCCCACCGGGCCTCCTCGGCGCGAAGCGCCGCGACGCGCGGCGACGCCGTGCCGCGGCCCGCCGGGACCACCATCAGCCGCAACGAACCGCCATGAATGGCGATCCGCTCAACGTCGGCAAGCACGAGACCGGCTGCCGCGCAGATGGGTTCCAGCGCCGTAAGCGAAAAATAGCTGAAGTGCTCGTGATAGATGGTGTCGAACTGAACCCCATCGATCAGATCCCTGACATAAGGCACCTCGATGACGGCGACGCCGTCGGGCCGCAGCAGGCGCGCCACGGCGCCTGCAAATGCGCGCGGCGACGGAACATGGCCGAGCACGTTATGGGCATGAATCACCGCGGCGCGGCGGCCCGCCTGGCGAAGTTCCTCGGCCAGATCCCGGTCGAAGAAACGGGTCAGGCTGGCGACGCCATAGGAGCGCCGTGCCGCCTCAACCAGATTGGCGCTGGGCTCGATGCCGAGGACGGGAATGCCACGCTCGCGATAGAACTGCAGCAGATAGCCATCGTTGCTTCCGATCTCGATGACGAGATCATCAGCCGTCAGCGCCCGTTCGGCGGCCAGCCGTCCGACCAGTTGCCGCGCGTGGTCGACCATGGTGTCGGCAACCGAGGAAAAATAGGGGTAGTCCAAAAACAGCCGCTCCGGCGGCATGGTCTGCGCGGTCTGCATCAGCCCGCAGCCGCGGCAGAACACCAAATCGAGCGGAAAGCGCTCCGGCGCCGGGCCGTCGGCCGTCCCCAGCGCATTGGCCAGCGGCTGCAGGCCGAGAGAAAGTACGAGATCGAGCCCTTCCGCTCCGCAGGATCGACACGCAACATGTTGCTTCATGCCGAATACTACACGAGCAGATGCTGGCCTGCCGTCAGGCATTGTGGTCCGTTCGCCTCGGCGGCGCGCCAACGTCGCTCGCACCGGTAAGTGTATTGTCGCATCCGTCCGCTCGGTATCTGTTGGCTGGCCAATGGGCAGCTTGCCACACTGTTAGCAATTTGTACCGGCTCTGCCAAATCGCCTGCGGATCGCCGGCGGTCTGCAAAGAGCCGGGCGAGTCGAGAAAATCGACGCAGCATCCCGGCGCTCCGGCGGCAGACGTGAAGGCGCGGACATCAGCCGCAATCTGCGTCGAGCAATTAGACCGGCCTTAACCTTGCCCGGAAGGATCGGGCAACCTTCGCCGGATCGACCCGTTGGTTGATCGAAGGGATCAATGGCTATGATGGCACATTATTTGAACCACGACGTCACGATCGGCGGGAAGCATTTTCGGACCCTGGCCGGCGCGGCCCATGCGGTCCGCCAATACGCGATCGACCATGATGACTTCGCTGGATGGACGCTGTCCCGGGAAATGCGGGAGGCCGATACGCTCTCCCTGGCCGCGCTCGCAAAGCAGAAGCTGGGCGCGCGGCTCGCCGATGCCAGTGGCGTCTGATCGGCCAGCGGGGAAACAAGCGGCGGCGAAGCGGCGCGGCCTGCCGGCACTTTGCCGGCGGCGGCCGGCGATGCGCGATGATTAGGCGGTCACGGCCTGCGCGAAATCTTCCTCGTCGACCTCGTCCTCGATCGGCGAGTAGGTGCTGAGCGGCTTGGTCGAGAGCGTGATCGGCTTGCGGTTGCCGTAGGACGATGAAGGCGCCGAACGGGTGGTCGGGGCCTCGCGGGACAGCGCATAAAGCGTCGAACCGACGCGTCCGCCGAGCTGGATCAATTCGCGTTCGCTGCAGCTTGCGGCGATCGAAAGCGCCAGCGAGTACAAATGGCTTCGGCGATAGCAGAACAGCGCCAGCATGGCCCGCACTTCGGAAGATACGCTCTCCACCAGCTGCGGCAGGCCGTTTTCGTTGGCACGGTACATTTCGCCGAGCAATTCGTCCCGGACCGGGCAGAAATCGTTCTCGAAGGCTTCGCGGCTTGAAAACATCTGGATATCTCCCAGTCCGCAGGATGCAGTGCAATTCTCTAACGAAAGGTTAACCACGGCCTCCAGTAGTCACCCGGGGTACCTTGAGCGAATCGCCCGAATCAGCCTGTCGGCAGCGGCCGATTGCCGCTACAGCGCATTCGCCCTGAACCAGCCCGCCAGCGCCCGGCCGATCGCCGGCCCGGAATCCTCCTGAATGAAGTGCGAACCCGGCACGGTGACCTCGGTCTGGTTTTTCCAGCTGCGGCAGAATTCTCGCGGCGCGCCGAGCAGGATGGCGCCGGGTTCGGCGTTGACGAAAAGCTTCGGCAGGTCGTTCTGCGCCATCCACTGCGAATAGTCCGCCGCTATCGCCACCACATCGGCAGGCTCGCCCGCGATCGGAATCTGCCGCGGCCAGGTCAGCGTCGGCCAGCGGTCGCCGGCTTCCGGAAAGGGCCTTCGATATTCCGCCATCTCGGCCTCGGACAATTTCCGCAACACCGACCCCGGCAGCACGCGTTCGACGAACATGTTGCGCTCGAGTATCATCGCCTCGCCCTTGTCCGAGCGGAAGCCCTGGAAGATCGGCGTCGCGGATGGGCTCCATTCGTCCCAGGAGGCGATCGGCCGCACGATCGCCTCCATATAGGCGATGCCGCGGAGCCGATCGCGGTGATGGTTGGCCCAGTCGAAACCCAGCGCCGAGCCCCAATCGTGCACCACCAGCACCACGGATTCCGACGGAGCGATCACGGCATCAATGAAGGCTGCGAGATAGTCGCGGTGGGTGGTGAAGCGGTAGGTGTCGGCGTCGGGGTTTGGCAATTTCGCGGAATCCCCCATGCCGATCAAATCCGGCGCGATCAACCGGCCGCAGCCCTCGAGCTCGGGAATGACATCGCGCCACAGATAGGACGAGGTCGGATTGCCGTGCAGAAACAGCACCGGTGCGCCATGCCCCCGTTCATGGTAGGCCATCCGGGAGTCGAGCACATCGACGCTATTTTTCGCCAGCGGTAGTTCTGTCATGGATCGCCCCTCGGTCAGATAGCCTGATCGTCAAGCATGCCGCGCAGCCGCGCCGGGCGCAAATCAAGGCAATGTGGCCGGCAACTGGCGACGCCGCACCCGGCAAGATCAGCCGTTTGCCGCCATGAAGATCGACAGGCCGAAGCCGGTGAGGTGATGCAGCGCCTGATCGACCCCGATCAGGGTCCAGAACCATGGATGCTGATGTTCCAGCGTCACCTCGAAATGGGAGGCGCAATAGCCCTTGGCGCGATCGACCGTGATGTGGATCGCAAAATCGATCACCGCGACAAACCAGAACCGCGGCGAGATGATCAGGATCAGCGTCATTGCAACCGCAAGATGCACAAGGCAGTGTGCCAGCAGCGGCAAAGCCCAACCGGTCCTTTGGTCCTTGCCGATCGCCATCCAGGAAGTCTGCAGCACAAAATCGGCGATTACGTGCTTGACGGTGAGGACAAGCATCCAACCGACCAGAGCCCCTACGGCGACCGACGACGACATGGCAGGAAACGACAAAGCTGACGCCCTTCGCTGGGACTGACTTGAAACGACATGAGCAGAACGGGAGGCGTTCAGCGCAATTTCTTCTCAACCTTCGGACAATTCGACCAGTATCGGTCATTTATGACACCTCCCGGGCCGGAATGCACCTCCGGGTAGTCCGAAAAAACCGTAGTGTGGCCCAACGGCGATAGCCCCGCGGTATTCGCTGCGCGGAGCCGGCCCGCGCGCGCCGGTAGGGTTACCGGCGCGTCCGATTTGCAATCCGCCGCGGGCCGGATATCATCTGCAGACTGGAAAATTACCGTTCTTTTTTAGATATTTACGGTCTCGTGCGGGTCGCAAGCCGGTATCGTGACGGAGCGGCCCGTCCCGGATATGAACCATGAGCGCTGACGCCGCAACGCCACAGCCGAAACAGCCGCCTGCGCGGTGGCGGTTCGCTGACAGCAACCGCAGGCAGATCGCGCTGTTTGCCTTTCTGACATTGATCCTGACGGTCGCGACGGTTTGGGGCGGCCGGACCTGGATCAGGAATTCCGAAACGCTGGTATTCGCGGTTGGCGACGCCAACAGCCCGGAGGCCCGTTTTGCCACCCGGCTTGCCACCGTGCTCAAGAACAGCAGTTCGCGGCTGCGGCTCAGGATTGTGCCCAATGCGGACAGTGCCAAGGCGCTGACCGCGTTCGACCACCGGCAGGGCGATCTTGCGGTGCTGCGCACCGACGCCAAGGTGCCGCCGCGCGCCCGGGCGCTTGCCGTGCTGGAACACGACGTGCTGCTGCTGATCAGCCCCGGCGGCAAAAAGATCAAATCGCTCGCCGAACTGAGAAAAAAGAAGATTGCGGTTCTGGCGGACGGCGACAGCGGCACGGCCTTCGTCCGCAATCTGCTGGAGATCTCCGACAATGCCGACGCCGCCGCGCGGCTGCAGATGGCGCCGCCGAATTCGACGCTCGACAGGCTGTTCGGGTCCGGTTACGGCGCGGTGATCGTCATCGCCCATGCCTCCACGCTGGCCAAGGACAAGAACTACGAGAAATATGCCGGGCATGGCAGCTTCACCCTGAATGCGATCGACGAAGCGAAAGCACTGGCGCGAAGGAATCCGGGAATTTCTGAGGAAACGCTGCCCACCGGCATGCTGTCCTCGTCGCCCGTCATCCCCGACGACGATCTCGATACTATCGGGCTGCAATGGCTGCTGGTCGCGCAGTCCAGATTGTCGTCGAGTACCGCAGAGGATCTCGCGCGCACGATCTACGAAAACAAGGCCGAACTTGCCCTGGATGACGGCTTTGCCTCCAAGATCGAACCGGCGGACACCGACAAGGACGCCTTCATCGTCGCGCAGCGGGGCGCCGCCGAATACATCAACGACGACACCAAGTCGTTCCTGGATCGCTACAGCGATCTTCTCTATCTGGGCGCCGGCGCGCTCAGCGTCATCGGCTCGCTGTTCGTCGCCCTCTACACCAAGGTCACCAGGATCGCGCCGGAAAAGGCCAGCGAACTGGCGACGGCAATTCTCGACATCGGCGAGAGGATCGAGCATGCCTCCTCGATGGACGCGCTCGACGCGCTGCAGGACGAACTCGAGGCCATCCTGCGCGGCGCCGTGATCGGACTGCGCGACGGCACCATCTCGAGCGACGGGCTGGATACCTTCAAGCTCGGATATCAACTGGTGCGCGACGAAATCGGGATGCGGCGCGAGCGCCTGAAGCGGTACGCCGGCCACGACGACAATGTGGTGATGGTCAAGACCGCGCACAGCGCGTGAGCGCGGATCGCGAGGCTGCCACCGCGACGGCTTTTTGAGGGATCGGCGCGTCAAGCCGCATTGGCGACGCCGCCGGCCGCCCGCGGCGCTGGCGCTGTTTGGCGCGCCTCGTTGACGACCTCCGCCCGCACGGGCACTTTGGGGAGGACCGGTCACGCCCGGCTCGCCAGAGCAGCTCTTTTTTCACCGACAGGCGCCGCCTTCCCATGTCCCAGTTCCCCGGTCTGATGCAATTTGTGGCCGCAACGGAGCGCCGCAACATGACCAAGGCGGCCTATGTCGCGGTCGCGACCGGCGTCGCCATGATGGTGCTGCTGACCGTGGATCCGGCCTATGAAATGGCGCGCCAATGGGTCGACGCGCTGCTGTGGGGATGTCTGGCCTTTTTCGTGTTCGAATGGGTGGTGCGGCTCCGGCACGCCTTTCTGGCGCAACGCGGATGGACCTACGCCTTGTCCGGCCGCGGATCGGTGGACGCGATCGCCGCGGCCGCCGTGCCGGTTGCGCTGGCGCTCGGCGTCGATCCCAGGACCGCGTGGCTGCTGGCCGTGCTGTGGGTCATGAAGGTGGTCCCGGGAATCCCCGGGCTACGGCAATTGCGCCGGGTGCTGGTGCAGGAATCCGGCCCGTTGTTGAGCGTGCTGGTGATCTTCCTGATGGTGCTGTTCCTGGCCTCGGTGGCGGTTTATTACCTGGAGCGCGATGTCCAGCCGGCGACCTTCGGCAATATCCCGGCGGCGTTGTGGTGGGCGGTCGCAACCCTGACCACGACCGGCTATGGCGACGTGGTGCCGATCACGCCGCTCGGCCGCCTGGTGGCGGCGCTGGTGATGATCTGCGGCCTCGGCGTCTTCGGGCTGTGGACCGGTATCCTCGCCACCGGATTTGCCGCCGAAACCCGCCGCGACAATTTCCTCAAGACCTGGGAATCGGTCAGCAAGGTGCCGTTTTTTGCCGCCCTCGGCCCCGCCGCGATCGCCGACGTGACCCACATGCTGCGCACCATGGACCTGCCGGCGCGCACCACGATCATCCGCAAGGGCCAGACCGGCGACTGTATGTATTTCATCGCCGACGGCGAGGTCGAGGTCGATCTGCCGGGCAAGAAGGTGGCGCTCGGCGAAGGCGCCTTCTTCGGCGAGATGGCGCTGCTCGGCAACAATTTGCGTTCCGCCAACATCACCACCACGCGGGTATCGAAGCTGCTGGTGCTCGATCTGGTCGATTTCCGCGTGCTGATGGCGCGGCATCCCGATCTGGCCGAGACCATCGATGCCGAAGCCAGGCGGCGGGCGCTGGAAAACAAGTGATGGAGAACCCCATGATGCAAGCCGCCGCGACGGCGAGCGCGCCGCTATTGGATATCGACGGCAAGCGCGCCACCATCCGCCTCAACCGGCCGAGGCACCTGAACCGGCTGCAGCCCGATGACCTCGATGCGCTGCTGGCGCTGTTCGACCGGATCGAAGCCGATCCCGCCATCCGGGTCATGGTGCTGACCGGCACCGGCCGCGCCTTCAGCGCCGGATACGATCTCAACTCGGTCGCCGAGCGCGCCGCCAGCGCCGTCGAACAGCAAAGCGCCGGCTCGGCATTCGAAGTCGTGGTCAACCGGCTTGAGGATCTCGGCGTCCCGACCATCTGCCGGCTCAACGGCGGCGTCTATGGCGGCGCCACCGACCTGGCGCTGGCCTGCGATTTCCGCATCGGCGTCGACACCTGCGAAATGTTCATGCCGGCGGCGCGGCTCGGGCTGCATTATTACAACAGCGGCATAAAGCGCTACGTCGCGCGGCTCGGCGTCGACAATGCCAAGAAGCTGTTCCTGACGGCGCAGAAAATCGATGCCGCGGAGATGCTGCGGATCGGCTATCTCACCGCGATGGTGCCGGCCGCGGCGTTCGACGCCGAGGTCGACCGGCTCGCGGACATCCTTGCCGGCAATGCACCGGTGGCGATGCGGGGCATGAAGCGCGCCATCAACGAATTCGCCCGCGGCCGGCTCGACGAGGAGGCCGCCGACCGCCGCCATCGCGACAGCATGCGCGGCGCCGAGATCAAGGAAGGCATAAGGGCGTTTTCGGAAAAGCGGCTGCCGAAGTTCTGATACGCCTGCCGCCGCTCCCGCCGCCTACTCGTCGACGAAGGTTACGGTGTCGGCAATGCCGGCGCGCGAAGTGCGGTAGCTGTTGATCCTGTGGTCGCGATCCGGAAAGCCGAACGAAATTCCGCATACCACCCGCCGGCTGTCGGCGAGCCCGAAATGGCGACGGATCAGGCCGGAGCGGTACGCCAGCGCCGCCTGCGGGATGGCGCCGAGGCCCAGCGCCTGCGCCGCCAGCAGGAAATTGCCGACATAGGCGCCGCAGTCGATCGCACCATAAATGCCGAGGGCCTCGTCGGTGTGAATGATGGCGACATGCGGCGCGCCGAAGAAATTGAAATTCTCCAGGGCCTGCCGGGCATAGGCCGCCTTGTCGCCGCGCGCGATGCCGAGGGTGTTGTAGAGCTGGAAGCCGCTTTCGCGCCGCCGCTCCTGATAGACGCCGAGATATTCGCGGGGAAACGCAAAATCGCCGTCCGCCGGGGCGCCGGAACTGGCCTCGGCGTAGATCGCATCGCGGAAGCGTTGCCTGGCAGCGCCGCTCGCGATCACGACCTGCCAAGGCTGGCTGTTGCACCATGACGCGGTGCGCTGGGCCGCGGCCAGGATGCGATCAATGGTCGGACGCGGCACCGGGTCGGGCCGGTAGGCGCGGCACGAATAGCGCTGGCGCAGCAGGTCTTCGAGCACCGCGATCGGCTCCTGCTTCGGGCTTGCTGCAATATCGGTCATGAATGAACTTTCTCGCGATGGCTGCTGGCGTGGTGACGCGCGATCAGAAAAGCGCTGCCCCGGGTTCCGGACAGCGCCCCCTCATCGTCCCTTGGTCGGGATCTTGTTGAATGGCACATCCTTGTCGACCCGGATATCTCCGGGCAGGCCGAGCACGCGTTCGGCGATGATGTTGCGCAGGATTTCATCGGTGCCGCCGGCGATGCGGGTCGACGGCGACGACATCAGCATGGCCTGGAATCGGCCGGCCGCCTCGGCGGTCTCCGGATCCGTGAGCACGCCGCTGGCGCCCTGCAGGTCCATCGCATACATCGCGATGTCCTGCAGCATCGAGCCCGCCACCAGCTTGCCGATCGAATTCTCCGGACCCGGGCGCTCGCCCTTGGAGAGCGCCGAGATCGCCCGGTAGCTGGTGTATTTCAGGCCGCTGTTCTTCACCGCCCAGTTGGCGAGTTTCGAGCGGGTCGCGCGATCGTCGATCGCCAGCCCGTCCTCGGTCATCAGGTTGCTGCAGAAGTCGAAAATCTCGGGAAAACCCGTCGCCAGCCGCGAGCCGATCGACATCCGCTCGTTCATCAGCGTGGTCAGCGAGACGTTCCAGCCGTCGCCGACGGCGCCGAGCCGCTGCGAATCCGCAACCCGCAGGTCGGTGAAGAACACCTCGTTGAACTCCTGCATGCCGTTGGCCTGCTTGATCGGCTTGACCTCAATTCCCGGGCTTTTCATGTCGATGTAGAACATCGTCAGGCCCTTATGCTTGGGCACGTTGGGATCGGTGCGGGTGATGAGAATTCCGTAATCCGAGTAGTGCGCGCCCGAGGTCCAGATTTTCTGGCCGTTGACAATCCAGTGATCGCCGTCGCGCTCGGCGCGGGTACGCAGGCCGGCGACGTCGGATCCGCCGGCGGGCTCCGAGAACAGCTGGCACCAGATTTCCTCGCCGGAGGCGATCTTCGGCAGATAGCGCCGCTTGTCGGCCTCGCTGCCATAGGTCATCACCGTCGGACCGCACATGCCCTCGCCGATCTGGAACGGGCTGGTCAGCTTGCCGTAGACACCCTCTTCCTGCTGCCAGATCACGCGCTCGACCGGGGTGGCGCCGCGCCCGCCATATTCCTTCGGCCAGTGCAGGCAGACCCAGCCGCCGTCGGATTTCTTCTTCTGCCAGGCCCTGGCGACCTCGACGATGTCGTCGTTTCTGAGCTGGATCCTGCCGAGCGAGGATTTTGCAAGCTCCTCCTCGAACTGCTTCGGCGCGTTGGCGTCGATCCATTTGCGGGCCTCGGCGCGGAACGCGGCTTCCTGCGGGGTGTCATCAAAATTCATTTTTGTTGCTCCTTGATCTGTCACCCCTTGCTCCGGACGCTAGCAGCGCTCAAGCGCCGCTTTCGCGTCCGGGACAGGATACTATCGTCCCTTGGTCGGTATCTGGTTGAACGGAACATCCTTGTCGACCCGGATGTCGCCGGGCAGTCCGAGCACGCGCTCGGCGATGATGTTGCGCATGATCTCGTCGGTGCCGCCTTCGACGCGGGTTCCGGGCGCACGCAGCAGCATGGCCTGGAATTTCCCGGCGGCCTCGGCGTCCTCCGGTCCGCTCAGCACCCCGGCCGCCCCCTGCAGATCCAGCGCATAGGCCGCGATGTCCTGGATCATCGAACCCGCGACCAGCTTGCCGATCGAATTCTCCGGCCCCGGGCGCTCGCCTTTCGACAACGCCGAGATCGCGCGCATGCTGGTGTATTTCAGCCCGCTGGCGCGCACCGCCCAGTTGGCGAGTTTCGAGCGCACGCCGCGGTCGTCGAGGGCAGGGCCGTCGTTCAGCATCAGACTGCTGCAGAACTCGAACAGTTCGGGAAACCCGGTCGAGACGCCGGCGCCGATCGACATCCGCTCGTTCATCAGCGTGGTCAGCGACACGTTCCATCCGTCATTGACGGCGCCGAGCCGCTGCGTGTCCGGGATTTTCACGTCGGTGAAATACACTTCGTTGAATTCGGACTGGCCATTGGCCTGCTTGATCGGCTTGATCTCGACGCCCGGACTTTTCATGTCCAGGAAGAACATCGTGAGACCCTTGTGCTTGGGCACATTGGGATCGGTGCGGGTCAGAAGGATACCGTAATCGGAATAATGCGCGCCCGAGGTCCAGATCTTCTGGCCGTTGATGATCCAGTCGTCGCCCTGCTTCTCGGCCCGGGTACGCAGGCCGGCAACGTCCGATCCGCCGGCAGGTTCGGAAAACAGCTGGCACCAGACCTTTTCGCCCGACGCCAGCGGCGGCAGATAGGTTCGCTTCTGATCTTCTCCGGCAAACGCCATCATGGTCGGCCCGCACATGCCGTGGCCGATGATGAAGATTCCGCTGAGCTTGCCGAAGGCGCCCTCTTCCTGCTGCCAGATCACCCGCTCGATCGGCGTCGCGCCGCGGCCGCCATACTCCTTCGGCCAGTGCAGGCAGGCCCAGCCGGCGTCGGCCTTCTTGCGCTGCCAGGCCTTGGCGACGTCGAGGATGTTGGCGCCCTTGAGCTGGGTGCGGCCAAGCGAGGACTTGCGCAGCTCTTCCTCATACTGCCTGGGCGCGTTGGCTGCGATCCAGGCCTTGGCCTCGGCGCGGAACGCGGCCTCTTGCGGGGTGTCGTCGAAATTCATCAGCGTGGTTCTCTCTGTTTGCGATCCCCGGACACGACGCAGCCGCGAAGCGGTGCGCCGCAGATCCGCGGTCCATTGCATGGGTCCCGGCTCTGCAGCGCAGCGTAAAGAACGCCGCACCGCGTCCGTGACCCGAATCGGTTACGCCGCATTGCGCTTGCGCATCCGGTCGATCAGCGCGTCTTCCCAGTAGGACAGGCTGCCGAGCGACAACGCCATGGCGTTGGAACGACGGTAATACATGTGGCAGTCGAACTCCCAGGTAAAACCCATGCCGCCATGAACCTGGATGTTGTTCTTGGCGCAATGCTGGAACGCCTGCGTGGCGCTGATCCGTGCCGCGGCGGCGGCTTCCGCCAGTTCCGACGCATTGGTCGAGAGCGCCCAGGCGCCGTAATAGCAGTTCGAGCGCGCCAGCGTCGCCGACACATACATGTCGGCGAGCAGATGCTTGACCGCCTGGAACGAGCCGATCGGCCGGCCGAAGGCGATCCGGTCGAGCGCATAATCGCGCCCCATTTCCAGGGCACGGTCGGCGCCGCCGACCTGCTCGAACGCCATCAGCACCGCGGCGCGGTCGAGCACCTGTGAAAGCAGGCTCCAGCCTTCGTTGGCGGGGCCGAGCGGCTCGGCCTTGCAGTTCTTGAAGCTGAGTTCGGCCTGGCCGCGCGACGGATCGATATTGGTCAAGGCCTTGGCTTCGACGCCCTCCGCTTTCATCTCGACCAGGAACAGCGAGATGTCGGTGTCGCGCCCGCTCGACCCGGTCCGCGCGGCGACAATGGCGAAATCCGCGATGGCGCCGTCGGGCACCGGCTTCTTGACTCCGTTGAGGCTGCCGCCGGACGCCGAGAGTTTTATGGCTTCCGGGGACGGATTTCCCTTGCCCTCGAACAGCGCCAGCGTGCCGATCGCGGCACCCGAGGCGATCGCGGGCAGCCACTTCTGCTTCTGCGCCTCGCTGCCGGCCAGCAGGATGGCTTCCGCCGCCAGATAGACCGTGGAGGAAAACGGCACCGGCGCCAATGCGCGGCCGATCTCCTCGGCGATCACGCAGAGCTCGAGGTGCCCGGCCCCGGCGCCGCCGAAGGCTTCCGGGATGGCGACCCCGAGAAAGCCCATGTCGGCGAGGCCTTGCCACAATTCTCGGTCATAGGGCTGCTTGCCGTCGAGCACCGCGCGCACCGCCCTGGGCGGACATTTTTCCGCGAGAAATTTTCGCGCTTCGTCGCGGAGCTGCTTTTGTTCGTCGGAGAAGTCGAAATTCATGGCGTTGTCACTCGGGTTGGAGATGCATCAAAGCGAGACCGTCATTCCGGGGCGCCGGTGAAACGAGCGAGCCCGGAAACCATAACGACGACAGGGAGTATGGATTCCGGGCCTGCGCCAAGCGCGCATCCCGGAATGACGACTGATCTTGACCGGCGCAGAATTCATTGCAGCACAATCACGTCTTCGCCAGGCGGATCGGCATAGAGCCGTTCCACCAGTGCGGCGCGGCGGTCGAGTCCGGCGCGCTGATTGATGTACCCCTTGTCGGTAAGTTCGTTGCCGTCGATCGAGGCCGGCTCGGTCATCAGCATGGCGCGCGCGATCCGTAGGCTGCTGGCGCCTTCGGTTGACTTGTTGTGCGCCTGCAGCCCGCGCTTCAGGCATGCCAGCACTTCCGGGTGCCGCACCACGTCCTCGTAGCTGGCCTCGGGATCGCCGGCGATTTGCCGGCAGGCATGCAGGTTGGGCCAGGCCAGCAATCCGACAAAGGGGCGATCCTGCCCGGCGACCAGCGCGTCCTGCACCACCGGCGTCGCCGCGGCGATGGCGTCGGTGCGCAACGAGCCGACATGAACGAAGGTGCCGGTGGTGAGCTTGAAATCCTCCACCACGCGGCCCGCGAAGATGATCCCCTGCACTGGATCGTCCGGATCCACGAATACGCCGGCATCGCCGATGCAATAAAACCCTTCCTCGTCGAACGCGGCCGCGGTGAGATCCGGCCGGCCGAAATAGCCGGGCGTGACGTTGACGCCGCGCAGGCGCAATTCATATTTGGACCCGACCGGCACCATCTTCAATTCGACCCCGGGAAACGGCAGCCCGATCAGGCCGACGCGCTCGGTGTCCCAATAGGTCCCGGTCGAGGTCGGCGCGGTTTCGGTCGAGCCCCAGCCGGTGTAGAACACGATGCGCTCGCCGGTAGCGCGCACCGCCAGCGCCTGCATCCGGTCATAGAGGTCGTCCGGCAGCCGCGCGCCGCCGTAGGCCATCAGGCCGAGATTCCTGAAGAAGCTGCGGCACAGCGCATCGTCCTTTTCCATCGCCGCGGCGAGCGCGGCATAGCCCGCCGGCACATTGGCGTAATAGGTCGGCGATATCTCGCGCAGATTGCGCAACGTCTCGTCGATCAGGCCGGGCATCGGACGGCCATCGTCGATATAGAGCGTGCCGCCCTCGATCAGCACCGGGTTGAACAGCGCATTGCCGCCCATGGTGTGATTCCACGGCATCCAGTCCAGATAGGTGGCCTGCGGCGCGCCCGGATCGCGCGGCCGAACCTGCATCATCATCGCGGCATTGGCGCACATCATGCCCTGGGTGTTGATCACGGCCTTCGGCATCCCGGTCGAGCCCGAGGTGAACAACAGCTTGCCGACGGTATCAGACGTGATTTTCGCGATCGACTTCTCGACGTCCTTCGTCACCGGCGTGGCCGCCAGATCGGCGAACGCAATGCTGCGGATGCCCTCGCAGGGCCTTGCGACATGCACGACGGTGACGCCGTCAAGATCAAGCGCTTTCAGCGCCTTCTCGAAGGCCGGCCCGTCCTGCACCATGACCAGCGCCGGCTTGATGAGGTCGAACAGGTATCTCAGCTTGACGTGATCCTGGCTCATCAGCGAATAGGCCGGCGATACCGGCGCTGCCGGAAACCGCGCCTGCATCGCAGCCTGGGTCATCAGCGCGTGCTCGATCGAATTGCCGGAGAGGATCGCGACCGGACGGCCGGGCTCGAGCCCGAGATCCAAAATGCCTTGCGTCAGCGCGTCCACGGTGCGCTTGGCTTCGCCGTAACCCAGTTTGCGCCATTGCCGGTCAGGACCTGAGCGCTGCGCAAGCCAGACGCGGTCGGGGCGCTCGGCCGCCCATTTCGCCAGCGAGGCCGGGATGTGCGTTTCATGGGCTTGCAGCGGGATCCGCGACTTCAGGATGATCACGCCATCGGCACGCCGCTCGACCGCGATATCGCGCGGCAGCCATTTGATCCTGCGAAACGCCGGTTTTGTCTGTGCCACGGCGGCATTCCCACTCATGTTCCGTCTCCCAAGGTCCAGGGTCTCTTGCGGACCGCCTGTCACCGCCTGATATAGACCGGCTTTCGCTTTTCCAGAAAGGCCCTGATGCCTTCGTTGAAATCTTCCGAGCGGCTGCACAACACCTGATTGCGGTCTTCCATCGCAATCACGGATTCCATGGAGCCGGCATCGACACTCATGTTGAGGCATTCCTTCGACAGCCTCAAACCGACCGGCGACGCCGTCATCATCGCATCGACATAAGGAATTGCCGCGGCTTCAAGCCCGCCCTCCTCGACCACTTCGGAGACGAGGCCGACCGACAGCGCGCGGCCCGCATCGATGAACCGCCCGGTGAGGATCAGTTCGGAGGCAACCGACACCCCGACCAGCCGCGGCAGAAAATAGCTGGTGCCGATGTCGCAGCCGCCGAGACCGAGCTTGATGAACGCGCAGTTCATCCGCGCCGATCTGCTGGCAATTCGAATATCGGCGGCGAGCGCCAGCGCAAAACCGCCGCCGGCCGCCGCGCCCTGCAGCAGCGCGATGATCGGCTGCGGACAGCGCCGCATCAGCATCACGATGTCGGCGATCCGGCGCTGCGAATCCAGCAACTCCGTCACCCCAGGCGGCTCCTGCTGGGCGGACCGCCGCTGCATCGCGTGCTTGAGGTCCAGACCGGCGCAAAATGCGGTGCCGGCACCCTTCAGCACCACGACGCGGGTGGAGCGGTTGCGCTGCAGGCTCTCGAAATACAGGTTGAGCGCGTCGACCAGATCGGGATCGAGCGCGTTGAGGCTGTCCGGGCGATTGAGCGTCACCCGGTCGACCCCGTCGTCGTGTTCGATCAGCAGCGAAGCCGTCACATTCTACTCCTGCGCATCCAGTGGACCGCGACGCCCATCTTTGTCCTGTCCCGCAAGGGACAGTCAGAAGCGTCGCCTAGCGTGGGGCCATGCGGATCGCGCCGTCGAGCCGGATGGTCTCGCCGTTCAGCATGGCGTTCTCCACGATGTGAACCGCGAGATTGCCGTATTCGGAGGCATCGCCGAGCCGCGCCGGATGCGGCACCTGGGCGCCCAGGCTCTTGCGCGCTTCCTCGTTCAATCCCATCAGCAGCGGGGTCAGGAACAGGCCGGGCGCGATGGTGTTGACGCGGATCTTGTGCTGGGCGAGATCGCGCGCCGCCGGCAGCGTCAGCCCGACCACGCCGCCCTTGGAGGCGGAATAGGCGATCTGGCCGATCTGGCCTTCATAGGCCGCCACGCTTGCGGTGTTGATGATGACGCCGCGCTCCTCACCGACCGGTGCTTCGGTCAGCAGCCGTTCGGCGAACAACCGCAGCACATTGAAGGTGCCGATCAGGTTGACGTTGATGATGCGCGCGAACTTCGCCAGCGGATAGACCCCGTCCTTGCCGACGATGCGCTGCGATCCGCCGATCCCGGCGCAGTTCATCAGCACGCGGGCGACGCCGTGGGCGGCCTCGGCCTTGGCGATCGCCGCCTTGACCTGCTCCTCGTCGGTGACGTCGGCCACGACGGCGACGCCCTTGACTTCGGCGGCGACCTTTTCCGCATTCTCCTTGCTCTGATCGAGCACGGCGATCCTGGCGCCCTTGGCAGCCATGGCGCGTGCGGTGGCGGCGCCGAGACCGGAGCCCCCGCCGGTGATGAGAACGGCAACGTCTTTCAATTGCATGGTAGCATCCTTTCCTTGGGCGTTTTCTTGTTGGGCGATAGCGAATAGCGAGTGGCGAATGGAAGAAAGAAGGCGTTATCTATTCGCCATTCGCTACTCGCTATTCGCCTCTTCTTGTCTCAGCATCCCGCCGCAAATCAGCGCTTCCATATGCCGGATGTACTGGCGGCAGACTTCGTCGGTGACCGGCCCGACGCCGGTCGCACGCGACATCGCGTGTCGTCCGAAAAACAGATGGTCGCAGGCGCCGATCAGGCTGGTGTAGAACAGCACCGGATCGATGGCGCGGAACTCGCCGGCCTTGATGCCTTCGGCGAGCAGCCGGCGATGGAATCCGAGCAGCGGCGCCACAAAGAACTTCGACACCTCGTCGGCGGCGTCGGCGCTGCTTTCATGCAGCAAATAGTGGATCAAGCGGTTCATATAGGGGAACCGGTGATAGGCCCGGATGATCCCCGCGATATGCAGCCGAAGTTTTTCGGTGGGCGGAATCGGCTGCGCCAGCAGGTATTCCAGCTGCGTCACCTCGGTGGCGGCATCCCGCGCCAGCAACGCCAGCAGCAGGCCGTCCTTGTTGCCGAAATGATATTTCACCAGGGCGGCATTGACGCCGGATCGCTGCGCGATGTCGCTCAGCGACACCTCGATCGAACTGCGCTCGATCATCAATGCGCTTGCCGCAACCAACAGCTTCTCGGCGGTGGTGTTTTTGCCGCCCGGGAGCCTGTTCGGTGCGCTGGTCGTCAACTGTGATGCCATGGCCTGCCTGTCGAGGCGCGCAGCTAACCCGATGCGGGCGCCGCACTCAAGAGTTAATTGATTGATTGACTAAATCCCCCGGCACCACTTAAATCCGGCCCACCATTCAGAAACCGACATCAGGGAGAACGAAACATGGCCGAGGCCTATATCGTCGCCGCCGCCCGAACCGCCGGCGGCCGCAAGGGAGGCCGTCTCGCCGGCTGGCATCCGGCGGATCTCGCCGCTTCCGTGCTGGATGCGCTGGTCGAGCGATCCGGCGCGGCTCCCGACCAGATCGAGGACGTCATCATGGGCTGCGTGATGCAGGCCGGAGAACAGTCCAACAACATCGCCCGCAACGCCATCATGGCTTCAAGCCTGCCGGAGAGCGTGCCCGGCACCTCGGTCGACCGGCAGTGCGGCTCCTCGCAGCAGGCGCTGCATTTCGCCGCCCAGGCGGTGATGTCCGGCACCATGGATATCGTGATCGCCGCCGGCGTCGAGGCGATGTCGCGGGTGCCGATGGGACTGACGTCCTCGCTGCCGGCCAAGAACGGCTTCGGCACCTACAAGAGCCCGAACATCGAGAAACGCTATCCCCACATCCAGTTCAGCCAGTTCACCGGCGCCGAAATGATGGCGGAAAAATACGGCCTCTCCAAGGACGAGCTCGACAACTACGCCTATCAGAGCCACCAGCGCGCCATCGCCGCGACGCAAGCCGGCCGCTTCAAGGACGAGATCATTCCGCTGCAGATCACCCGCGCCGACGGTTCGACCGACGTTCATTCGATCGACGAGGGAATCCGCTTCGACGCCAGCCTCGAGGGCATCAAGGGCGTGAAACTGATCGCGGAGAACGGCAAGCTCACCGCCGCCAGCGCCAGCCAGATCTGCGACGGCGCCTCCGGCGTGATGGTGGTCAATGAAAAGGGCCTGAAATCGCTCGGCATCAAGCCGATGGCGCGAATTCACCACATGACCATGATCGGCGGCGATCCCGTGATCATGCTGGAAGCCCCCCTGCCCGCCACCGAACGGGCGCTGAAGAAGGCCGGCATGTCGATCGACGACATCGACCTGTTCGAAGTCAACGAGGCTTTCGCGTCGGTGCCGACGGCCTGGCTGAAGACCACCGGCGCGGACCCCGCCCGGCTCAACGTCAACGGCGGCGCCATTGCGCTCGGCCATCCGCTCGGTGGCTCCGGCACCAAGCTGATGACCACGCTGCTCAACGCGCTCAGGCAGCGCAACAAGCGTTACGGCCTGCAGACCATGTGCGAGGGCGGCGGCATGGCCAATGTGACGATCGTGGAAAGGCTTTAGGGGCGAGTGGCGAATGGGGAGTAGTGAGTAGGGAGTAGTAATTAAACAACGCTGGTTTTCTCTATCAGCAACTCCCTATTCCTTCTCCCCTTTTCTTACTTCCTACTCGCTACTCCCTATCGCCATTCGCCACTCCCTCGCAGGATCCCCATGACTCACCCCTCGATCTACGCGCGGACGCAGCCCGACAAGATCGCCTATCAAATGGCGGATAGCGGCAAGGCCATCAGCTATCGCGAACTCGACCAATTGTCGAACCAGGGTGCGCATCTGTTCCGGTCACTCGGCCTCAAGGAAGGCGATCACATTGCGCTCCTGATGGAGAATCGGCTGGCGTTCATGGAGATCTGCTGGGCGGCGCAGCGCAGCGGGCTGTATTACACCGCGATCAGCCGCTACCTCACCCCGGACGAGATCGCCTACATCATCAAGGATTGCGGCGCTCGGGTCGTCATCACCTCGCCGAAATGCGCCGACCAACTGAGGGGCCTGGCCTCCGACGCCGAAGGCGCGCCGCGCTTCTACATGATCGACGAGCCCGAGCCCGGATTTCGCTCGTGGGACCGCGAACTGGCGCAGCAGCCGGTCACGCCGATCGCGGACGAGGTGGCCGGGTACGACATGCTGTACTCGTCGGGCACCACTGGCCGGCCCAAGGGCATCAAGCGGGAATCCGAACACAATCCGATTGATCTGCCGAACCCGTTCCTGAAAATTCTCTGCGCCGATATGTGCGGCATGTGCTCCGACAGCATCTATCTGTCGCCGGCGCCGCTGTATCACGCGGCCCCCTTGCGCTTCAACATGATGGCGATCACGCTCGGCGGCACCTCGATCATCATGGAATCGTTCGACGCCGAAGCATTTCTGCGGCTGGTCGAGAAGCACAAGGTCACCCAGTCGCAGCTGGTACCGACCATGTTCGTGCGCATGCTGAAGCTGCCGGAAGAGGTGCGCAAGCGCTACGACGTCTCCTCGCTGAAGGGCGCGATCCACGCCGCGGCTCCCTGCCCGATCGAGGTCAAGGCCAGGATGATCGAATGGTGGGGGCCGATCCTGATCGAGTACTATGCCGGATCCGAAGGCAACGGCGTCACCGTGTCGACGTCTCAGCAATGGCTCGATCACCGCGGCACCGTCGGCCGCGCGGTGGTCGGCAAGGTCAGGATTCTCGACGACAACGATCAGGAGTTGCCGGCGGGGCAGGTCGGCACGGTTTATTTCGCCGATGCTCCGGTGTTTTCCTATCACAACGATCCGGAGAAAACCAAGCGCGCCTACAACGCCAAGGGCTGGTCGACGCTCGGCGACGTCGGCTATCTCGACGCCGAGGGCTTTCTCTATCTCACCGACCGCAAGTCTTACATGATCATCTCCGGCGGCGTGAACATCTATCCGCAGGAAACCGAGGACGTGCTGATCACCCATCCGGAGATCGCTGACGTCGCGGTGTTCGGCGTACCGAACGAGGAAATGGGCGAAGAGGTCAAGGCAGTGGTGCAGCCGCACGACATGGCGCGGGCGGGCAAGCAACTGGAAGCCGAGCTGATACTGTTTTGCCGTCAGCATTTGTCGCCGATCAAATGCCCGCGCAGCATCGACTTCGAAGCCGAACTGCCGCGCACGCCCACCGGCAAGCTGGTCAAGCGGCATTTGCGCGACAAATACTGGCAGCAGAAGGCGACCGCGTAACAATATAGGCCGTGGTCCGGGTCTGCAGCGCATCGCGAAGAGCTATGCGCTACATCCGCGGAACGACCAGTGCATATGCTGGTCATGCCCGGCCCTGTGCCGGACATCCGCGTCCTTACAACAGCCCGGCACGGTTTGACATGGATGGCCGGGCTTAGGCGAGCGGATGGCGACTGCCATCCTGCGGACAGCCATGACCAACCATGACGAGGATAGGAATGCCATGACCACCCTTCCCGACATCCCGCTGCCTGCCGGCATCCGGTCGCGATACGCCGACGGTATCAACGGCCTGCGCATGCATGTGCTGGAAGCCGGCTTCGAGAACCGCGGGCGCGCCAGCGTGCTGCTGCTGCACGGCTTTCCTGAACTCGGCTACAGTTGGCGCAAGGTGATGCCGGCACTGGCCGCCGCCGGCTATCACGTTATCGCGCCGGATCAGCGCGGCTATGGCCGCACCACCGGCTGGGACGACAGCTACGACGGCGAGCTCGGTCCATTTCGGCTGCTCAACCTGGTACGCGACGCGCTTGGCCTGGTGTCGGCGTTCGGCTACGCCAGCGTCGAAGCGGTGGTCGGGCATGATTTCGGCAGTTCAGTCGCCGCCTGGTGCGCGCTGCTGCGGCCCGACGTGTTCCGATCGGTGGCGCTGATGAGTGCGCCGTTCGGCGGGCCGCCGCCGCTGCCGTTCGACACCGTGGACACGCCCCCGGCACCGAAGCGGGAGGATCCCGTGCACCGCGCCCTGGCGGCGCTGCCGCGGCCGCGCAAGCATTACCAATGGTACTATTCGACACGGCAAGCCAACGCCGACATGCAGCGCGCGCCGCAGGGCGTGCATGATTTCCTGCGCGCCTATTATCATCACAAGAGCGCGGACTGGAAAGCCAACCAGCCCTATCCGCTGCAGGGCTGGAGCGCCGACGAACTGGCCAAATTGCCGACCTATTACGTGATGGATCTCGCCCGCAACATGGCCGAGACCGTCGCGGAGGAAATGCCGACAGCGGAAATGATCGCCGCCAACCATTGGCTGCCCGACCGCGAACTCGGCTTCTACAGCGCCGAATATGCCCGCACCGGATTCCAGGGCGGGCTGCAATGGTATCGCTGCGGCACCTCCGGCGCCTTCACCGCCGAACTCCAGACCTGGTCCGGCCGCAGCATCGACGTGCCCTCCTGCTTCATCGCAGGAAGACAGGACTGGGGCACCTACCAGCGTCCCGGCATATTCGAGGCGATGCGGTCGGCCGCCTGCACGCGCATGCTCGGCTGCCATCTGGTCGAGGGCGCCGGCCATTGGGTACAGCAGGAGCAGCCGGCGGAGGTGAGCCGTTTGCTGCTCCAGTTCCTGAACCAGGCCGGCGAAGCCGGCGCCCGATAACGCTCGGACGGCGCAACGACATGGAACCATTTGGCGGAGGCTGCGTTGCAGCCTGCCGGGTCATGCGTCCGGCAATATGATCTGGAGGAGAACATGGAAAAAAAGATCGCTGGGCTTTTGGGAGCGGTAGCCGCGCTCGGAGCATTCACCGCTGCCGAAGCCGCGCCGATGCCGGCACCGGCCGACATCCTGAGGGCCAATTCCTTTGCCGACCTTCTGGAGCCGATCCCCAACGCGGCTGCGCTGCTGCAAGCCGTCGATGAATCAGCGCCGGTCACTTCCGCGGACGGAAATATCCAGCTTGCTCAATACCATCACCATCACCATCATCATCATCACTGGCGCAGGCCGCGCATCATCCTGGTGCCTCACCGCCATCATCACCATCACCACCACCACCATCATCACCACCACAACCACTACTGATCGCCTCGATACGCTCGCAGGTCTATCGGATGATGAAAAACAGGACCTGACGGTCCTGTTTTTTTGCGCTTATTCTTTTGCGGCTGGTTGCTGGCGCGCTTTCTCCTTTGCCGCCCGATGCAGATGCCGGTAAATTCCGTCGAACACGGTATCCGTCGACGAGGTCCATTCGGTTCCGGCCGCCAATGTCGGCCGGTTGGCATAGATGCGCCGGGCCTGAAGCTCACGCTCGGCCGCTTCTTCCTCGCCCATCGCCTCAAGCTCAAACGGGGCTTCTTCGGGGATCACGATGATCTGCGCGAACGGCTCATTTGGCCTGAAAATGTGGGTGCCGCCCTCGGCCGGCGCCTTGAAGACCGTAAAAAACAGCATCGGCCACCAATTCCGCACCAGCGCCGGGACCGCGATCGGCACGGTGTCGGTGCGATCGGTATAGAAACGCGGATGCGGCTCGGTCCGGATCGCCAGTCCCTTCTCGACCTTGATGTCCAGAAGGATCTGGTAGGTGTAAAAAGCGTCACCGAAGTTTCGAAACGGCGGCCATTGCACGCCGCCCTCCGGCGCCGGTCCCCAATCCGCGTCCAGGATCAGTTGGCCGTCCCTGGTACTGACGCGCAGTTCATTGTCGTAAGGATAAAAAAGCTCGATCCCGTATTGCGCGCCTTCGGAGAAGGGAACGCAATGCCAGACCTGCTCGCGTGAGCCGTCCGCGCGCGGTTCGCGCCTGCCCGCCCATCCCGGAATCTCAAGCCTGGTTCGACGCGGCGCCAGCCGCGGATCGTTCAAACGGTATTTGACCTTGTCCATGACAACTCCGGCGTAATTGGCCATTCGATAGGACCTCGAACAGACGCCGACCGCAACAGTTCCAGGTCGCCAGGGGCGCGTCCGCCGAGAGCTTTCCGTGCCGCCGATATCGCGCGCGGGCGGTCGACGACCGGTTGAATTGACCCGGCCAGATCGGGTCTCTATAACGACTTTAGAATAATTCTAAATCAAGGTAGCAGGTGTGAAGAATTTCGCCGAATTGACCGAGCGGGAAGTGCTGGCGGTTGCGATCTCCGCAGAGGAGCAAGACAGCCGCATCTACATGACCTTCGCCGAGGATCTTGCCGAGCGCTATCCGGAATCGGCCAAGATATTCGAGGAAATGGCCGAGGAGGAAAAAGGCCATCGCCACATGCTGCTGGAACTCTACGAGCAGCGTTTCGGCAAGAACCTGCCGCCGATTCGACGGGACAACGTCAGGGGCTTTTTGCGCCGCCGCCCAATCTGGCTGACCAAGAATCTGCCGCTCGACACCATCCGCAAGGAAGTCGAGACCATGGAGTTCGAAGCCGAGCGGTTCTATGTCAAGGCCGCCGAGCGCGCCCAGGATGTCGGTGTGCGCCGGCTGCTCGGCGATCTTGCGGAAGCCGAAAAAGGCCACGAGAGCCTTGCGGCAAAGCTGACAAACCGCATCCTTTCTCCGGACGTGCGCGCCGAAGAGGACAAAACCCGCCGTCGCGTGTTCGTGCTGCAATACGTCCAGCCGGGTCTTGCCGGATTGATGGACGGCTCGGTGTCGACGCTGGCGCCGCTTTTTGCCGCAGCCTTTGCCACCCATCACAATTGGCAGACATTTCTGGTCGGGCTTGCCGCCTCGATCGGCGCCGGCATCAGCATGGGCTTTGCCGAAGCGCTGTCCGACGACGGATCACTGACGGGACGCGGTTCGCCCTGGCTGCGCGGCGTAACCTGCGGCGCCATGACCACTGTCGGCGGGCTCGGCCATACCATGCCCTATCTGGTGCCGGATTTCTGGACCAATGCATTCTGGATCGCGACCGCGATCGCGGGCATCGTGGTATTCTTCGAACTATGGGCCATCGCCTATATTCGCGCGCGCTATATGGACACGCCGTTCCTGCAGGCGGTGTTCCAGATCGTGCTCGGCGGCGTCATCGTACTTGCCGTCGGGATTTTGATCGGCGCATCGTAGCCGGCTAGCTGCACAGGAACCGGCCCTTGCGGGCGGGAAACATTGGAGCATTTCCAGTGGCCGACCGCATTTTACACGGCCGGATAATGTTCTAGCTGTGCCAGAAAGGAAGTCATGACCGATCGTCTGCAATACGGCGCCACCGCGAAGCTGCTGCATTGGCTGGTGGTGGCGCTGCTGCTCGTGCAGTATCCGCTGGGCTGGCTGATGCCGGACATTCACCGCGGCATGAAACCCGGCGCCGGCATGACCTTCCATGTTTCCTTTGGAATCGTCGTCCTCGTCCTCATCGTCGTCAGATTGGCGTGGCGGCTCGCGCATCCGGTGGCGCCGGAGGGCTCGCTGCCGCCATGGCAGCGGTGGAGTTCCGAAGCGATGCACTGGCTGCTTTATATCCTGGTGCTGGCCACCACGATATCGGGCTGGCTGTTCGCGTCGTTCCGCGGCTGGTCGATCTCCTTCTTTTATCTCGTGCCGCTGCCGATGCTGGCGGCGGACAATGCCGCGGCCGGCAAGGCCATCAACGGCTGGCACCAGGTGATGGAATGGACATTGCTTGTAGTGATCGGCCTCCACGTGGCGGTGGCGCTGACCCATGTCTTCATCTACCGCGACCGGGTCATGCAGCGGATGCTGCCGTGATAGCCTTCCGCCGGCAGCGATAGCAGTCTGGCGTACATCATCGGAACCGAGCATCATCCGGCAGAAACCAGCCGATAGCAGCAGGAGAACGCCTTGGCCAAATCGCAATGGAGCTACAGCACCGCCACCGAATTATCGGCAGCGCTTGCGGCCAGGAAGGTCTCCGCGGTGGAGCTGGCGCAGGACGCGATCGGCCGCATCGAGCGTCACGATTCCAGGATCAATGCAATTTGCGTGCGCGATTTTGCCCGCGGCCTCGACGCCGCGGCCGCGGCCGACGCCGCCCGCGCCCGCGGCGAAACCGGGCCGCTGCTCGGCATTCCCCTCACCGTCAAGGAATCCTACAATGTCGCGGGGCTGCCGACCACCTGGGGATTTCCGGCGCAGAAGGATTTTATCCCGCAGCAAGACGCCTTGTCGATTTCGAGGGTGAAGGCCGCCGGCGGCGTGATCCTCGGCAAGACCAATGTGCCGGTCGGGCTCGGCGACTGGCAGAGCTACAATGAAATCTACGGCACCACCAATAATCCCTTCGATCTCGGCCGCACCCCCGGCGGATCGTCGGGCGGATCGTCGGCGGCGCTGGCGGCGGGCTACGGGCCGCTCTCGCTGGGCTCCGACATCGGCGGCTCGCTGCGCGTGCCGGCGTTTCATTGCGGTGTCTATGCCCACAAGCCGACCTTCGCGCTGGTGCCGTCGCGCGGGCACACCCCGCCACCGATGCCGCCGCTGCCGTTCGACCGCGATCTTTCCGTGATCGGCCCGATGGCGCGCAGCGCTGCCGACCTCTCCCTGCTGCTTGACGTGATCGCAGGACCCGACCCGATCGAAGCCGGCGTCGCCTACCGGCTGGCGCTGCCACCGCCGCGCCACCGCAAGCTGAAGGATTTTCGCCTGCTGCTGATCGACAGCGATCCGCTGATGCCGACCTGCAAAAGCGTGCGTCAGGCGATCGAAACCCTCGCGTCGAACCTTGCAAAAGCCGGCGTGACGGTGACCCGCCAAAGCCCGCTATTGCCCGAATTCGCGGCTTCGTCGCGACTTTATATGCGATTGCTTCTGTCATTCCTCGCCGCGTCGTTTGCGCCGGAGATCCATGCCGGCGCCGTGGCCGCCGCGGCCCAGCTTGCGCCCGATGACGTCAGCCTGGCCGCCGAGCGCCTGCGCGGCATCGCGCTCAGCCACCGCGACTGGGTGATGGCCGATGGCGGCCGCGCGCGGCTGAGGGCACAATGGCGCCTGTTGTTCAACAGCTTCGACGCGGTGATCTGTCCGGTGATGCCGACGCCGGCCTATCCGCATGATCACTCGCCGGACCAGGAAGCGCGCCGCATCGATATCGACGGCACGGACTACGTCTATCCCGACCAACTGGCATGGCCGGGCATCGCGACGCTGCCCGGGCTGCCGGCGACGGCGATACCGATCGGGCTTTCGCCGGAAGGCCTGCCGATCGGCGTCCAGATCGTCGGCCCCTGGCTGGAAGACCGCACGCCGCTAAAACTCGCCGAACTGATCGAGTGCGAGTTCGGCGGCTTCGTTCCGCCGCCGGCCTTCGACGATTAGCACGGACCTGACGTTTTTCGCATCGGCGGCGGCGCGCGCCGCCACGTTCACGCGTCGAACACGATCACGCTGCGCACGGTCTTGCCGGCCTTCATCGCGGCAAAACCCTCGTTGATCTCGGACAGCTTCAGCCGCGCCGAAATCCAGTCGTCGAGATGCAGCCTGCCGCGCAAATAGAACTCGACCAGCCGCGGCATGTCGACGCGAAAATGGTTCGAGCCCATCGACGAACCCTGGATCTTGCGTTCGCGCAGGAAATCGAAGCCGTGCAGCTCGATCTTCTGGCCGAACGGGATCATCCCGACAATGGTCGCGGTGCCGCCGGGCGCCAGCATGGCGAAGGCCTGTTCGGCGGTTTCCTTGCGCCCCAGCACCTCGAACGAATGATGCACGCCGCCTCCGGTGAGGTCGCGCACCTGCTGCACGACGTCGCCGTTGCCGGGATCGACGATGTCGGTGGCGCCGAGCTTGGTGGCCAGCTGGAGCTTGGCCGGATTGGTATCGACCGCGATGATGCGGCCGGCGCCAGCGATCTCGGCGCCGTTGATCGCGGCCATGCCGACGCCGCCGCAGCCGATCACCACCACGGTTTCGCCGGGCGCGACCTTGGCAGTGTTGACCACCGCGCCATAGCCGGTGATGACGCCGCAGCCGATCAGGGCCGCCAGCTCCAGCGGCATGTCCTTGCGGATCTTGACGATGGCGTTTTCGTGCACGAGCATCTGCTCGGCAAACGACGACAGGTTGAGGAACTGGTTGAGTTTTTCCGAGCGCGCCCAGGACAGCCGGTTCGATACGCCCGGCAGCAACTTCACCGTGGTGTCGGTGCACAAGACCGGCCGCCCGGTCGAACAATTGTCGCAGGTGCCGCAAAACACCGACAGGCAGGTCACGACATGATCGCCGGGCTTGACGTAAGTCACATCGGAGCCGACCTGCTCGACGACCCCGGCGGACTCGTGGCCGAGCACAGCCGGCAGCGGATGCGGATAGAGCCCCTCCATGAAATGCAGATCGGAGTGGCACAGGCCCGCCACGGTGGTGCGGATCAGCACTTCACGCGGGCCGGGCTTCTGCAGGCTGACATCCTCGATTACCAGCGGCTTGTTGACTTCATGCAGGACGGCGGCCTTCATCGGTAATTTCCTTTTTTGTCAATGCCCGAGCTTTTGAAACGTGATTGATGCGGGTTGCGGGATATTGCGATCCATCGTCAGGTTGCGACCCTCGCCGGATCGCATGTCAGAGCCTACGCCGCCACCAGCAGCTCGCCAACCTCGGCGATGCCGACCTCGCGCCCGCCGAGCAGATGGCCGGTGATGGCACGCTGCGCCGCATTTTCCGTGAGCCGGAACGGATCATTGGCGGAGACCCGATGATCGACCACCATGCGCGACAGCAGCAGCCGGCGCGCATCGCCGCGCATGGCGTGGATACGTCCGCCTTCCCATGCCAGCGCCACCGCGCTGGCGACATGATAGAGCAGGCTGGTGGCGCGTCTCGCCTCGGCTTCGCTGTCGGTGCGGCCGGCCGCCTCGCGGGCGAAGCCGATGGCGCGGTCAGCGAGGTCGCGCAGCCGGCCGCACCAGGCTTGCGGCACGCCGGCGCAGTCGTCGAGGCGGGCATGCAGATCCGCCGCCAGCGCCGCCTCGGCGCCATGGCGGCCGACCGCGCGCTTCAGCGCATCGAGCGCCACGATATTGCCGGTGCCTTCCCAGATCGAGCCGAGATGGGCGTCGCGCAGCAGCCTTGCTGTGGCGAATTCCTCGACGTAGCCGATGCCGCCGCGCATCTCCAGCGCGTCGCCGCAGACCTTGCGCGCGTCGCGGGTGGCGCGGAATTTCAGGGTCGGCGTCAGGATCCGCAGCAGTGCGGCGGCGTCCTGGCTGCCGGCCTCGGCGCGGTCGAGCGCGTCGGCGGTGAGAAAGCTCATCGACAGCGCCTGCTCGGTGGCCAGCATGATCTTCATCAATTGTCGCCGCGCCAGCGGCAGATCGATGATGCGGCTGCCGAACACCACGCGATTTTGCGCCACCGCCATCGCGTCGTGATGCGCCCGCCGCATCAGCGCGGTGGATTTGACACCGTTGGAGAGCCGCGACGAATTCACCATCTCGGCCATCTGCACGAAGCCGCGATCGAGCCGCCCGACCGCATAGGCGATCGCGCCTTCCAGCTTGATCTCGCCCGACGCCATCGAGCGGGTGCCGAGCTTGTCCTTCAGCCGGACGATCCGGTAGTGATTGGGCGAGCCGTCGTCGAGCCGCCGCGGCATCAGGAACAGGCCGACGCCCCGGGTGCCGCCAGGCGCGCCCTGCGGCCGCGCCAGCAGCATCACCACCTCGGCATCGGCATTGGAGCAGAACCATTTCTCGCCCGTCAGCCGCCAGTGATCGCCTTGCTGCACCGCCGATGTGGTCAGCTTGCCGACGTCAGAGCCGCCTTCCTTCTCGGTCATGAACTGGCCACCCTGGGTCAGCTTGCCGATGTCGGTTTGGGTCAGGCCGTCGAGATATTTCGCCTTCAAGGCCTCGTCGCCGAAGCGCGACAGCAGCTTGGCGCAGCCGTCGGTGACATTGATCGGGCAGCCCAGGCCGAACTCGGCCTGGTTGAACAGGAAGGTGAAGGCGTGCTTGGCCACCACCGGAAAGGTTTGCGGCCAGCCCAGAATGCCCTTACGCACCGACATCGCGTGAATGCCGAATTCGCCGAACGCGGCGCGCTCCAACTCGCGATAGGCCGGATGATACTCGATCCACTGGGCGTCGCGGCCGAAGCGGTCACGCTGATGCAGCACCGGGACATGGCGGTCGGCCAGCCGCGCGCATTCGTCGAGGCGGCCGCCGGCCAGGGCGCCCAAGCGGTCGAGGTGCGGCTCGATATGGCGGAACAGCGGTTCCGGCAGGTGGATGCGCAGCAGATCCGTCAACGCCGGATCGGCGCGGTAGAAATTCATGCCGGAGGTATCCGGCGCGAGCAAACCGGGCTGCCCGGCTTCGGAGGTTGCGTCGTGCTGGCTCACTAGGTGCATTTGCTGCTCTTGTCGGTTCCGCGCCGTATTGCGATGCTATAGATCATCTCCAGACCAAGCAGGCGACAGCCGGTCAGGAAACTTGAAATCGGAGGATCGCCTATGGCGGCCGACTATCGCATCTTTGGCGCCGAAATGTCGCCCTACTCGGTCAAGATCCGCTCCTATTTTCGCTACAAAGGCATCCCGCATCAATGGATTTTGCGCAATGCGGCAAGCCAGGCGGAATACGAACAATACGCCAGGATGGCGATCATTCCGCTCGTCGTTACGCCGCAGGGCGTCGGCATTCAAGACTCCACCCCGATCATCGACCAGATCGAGCGATTGCATCCGCAGCCCTCGATCCATCCCGACGACCCCGTCACCGGCTTCATTTCCGCCCTTATCGAGGAATTCGGCGACGAGTGGGGGAATAAATGGATGTTTCACTACCGCTGGGCGCGCGACGTCGACCAGATCAGCTCGGCGGGGCGAATCGCGCGTATGCGCAACCCCAGGGCCGGCGAGCAGGAGCATGCGGCGTTCGCAAGCCAGGTGCGCGCCCGCATGGTGGACCGGCTCTGGTTCGTCGGCTCCAACGCGGTGACCGCGCCGCAGATCGAAGCCGGCTTTCTCGACATGCTGGAGTTGCTGGAGAACCATCTCGCCGGCCGCAGCTACCTGTTCGGCGCACGGCCGGCGTTTGGCGACTTCGGCCTGTGGGGCCAATTCTATGAACTGTGGACCGATCCCACCGCCGGCGCCTTGATCGAGGGCGGCGCGCCGCATGTGCTCGACTGGGTGCAGCGGATGCTGTGGCCCCGGGCCGAGGGCGCGTTCGAGGCCTGGACGACGCTGCAGCCGACCCTGATGCCGATCCTGAGCAGACAGGCGGGCGGGCAGTTCATGCCTTGGACCGCGGCCAACGCCAAAGCGCTTGCGGAAAAGCAGGAAGAGTTCGCTGTCGCGCTCGGCGACAAGATCTGGATCCAGAAGCCGCAGAAATATCACGCGCGATCGCTGGCGGCGCTGCGCGCCCGTTATGCGGAGATCGCCGACAAGTCCGCGCTCGATTCGGTCCTGCAGGCCGCCGGTTGCCTGGCCGGATTGCATGGCTGAAGACCCGTCGTAGAAATCAGGGAGAAGGCAGATGGAAAAGCCGAACTACAAGACCGCTTTGATTGTCGGCGCCGGCGAGGGCCTCAGTGCATCGCTGGCGCGGCTGTTGGCCCGTGAAGGCATCCGCGTCGCGCTCGCCGCACGCGGCAGCGAAAAGCTTGGCGCGCTCTGCAGCGAGACCGGGGCAAAGGCGTTTGCCTGCGACGCCACCGCTCCCGATGACGTCGAGCGGCTGTTTGGCCTCGTCGAGCGCGAGATCGCCGCGCCCGACCTCGTGGTCTACAATGCCAGCGCCAGGGCACGCGGCGCGTTCGTCGATCTGGTCCCCGCCGATGTCGCCCAGGCGATCGCGGTCAGCGCGTTCGGCGGCTTCCTGGTGGCGCAGCAGGCTTTGAAACGGATGTTGCCCAATGGGCATGGCGCGATCCTGTTCACCGGCGCCTCCGCCAGCGTCAAGGGCTATCCGCAATCGGCGCCGTTCGCGATGGGCAAGTTCGCGCTGCGCGGCCTTGCCCAGAGCCTGGCGCGCGAAATGTCGCCGCAGGGAATCCACATCGCGCATTTCGTGATCGACGGCGGAATTCGCAGCGCGGCGCGCACCGAGCCTGCCGATCGGCCGGATTCGATGCTCGATCCCGATGCCATTGCCATGAGTTACTGGAGCCTGCTGCAGCAGCCGCGCAGCGCCTGGAGCTGGGAGATGGAATTGCGGCCCTGGGTCGAAAAATTCTAGCTTCTCAGGCCGCGGCCATCCCGCTCAGCGCCAGGCCTTGCGCCGCCAGCCGCCAGCTCGCGCAGGGAATTTCCTGCGGCGCCAGCGCGATATGTTTTTCGAAGCGCACCAGCTTCCAGTCGTCGGGATTGCGCGTGAAGGCAAAACCGGATTTGCGCGCCAGCCCCATCATGACGTCGTTGGAGCGCAGGGTATCACCGAACAGCCGTACGGCGCCAAAGGCAGCAGCGCGGCATTCAAGATTGCGCAGCAACGCCGAGCCGATGCCCTGGCCATGCCAGCGGTCGTCGACCGACAGGCCGAACTCGAAGCTGGCGCTGTCGGGCTCCAACCCGTAGCGGGCCTCGCCGACAATTGTCTCAAAGCCATCGATCGTCATCAGTGCCATTACGCTGAAACGATCATGCTCGCCAGCGTGAATGAAATGTTCGAGTTCGACCCGAGGCAGTTCGCTCATGGCGCCGAGGAAACGATTGTAGCGGGAACGCGCCGAGAGCGCTCGGAAATAACCCTGCAGCGCCTCCGCGTCGCCCGGCTCGACGAAGCGGACCGTGATGGATCGGCCGCCTGCCATCCGCAGAATATCCGAGTGCTGCCGCAGATCGTCGAACTGAAGCCTCGTCATGGGCATTCTCCCGCGGTTTTCCAGAAACGGTCGCCGGCACCCCCCTTGACGAGGCGGCGCCGGCTTTGCGGCCGCTCAGGCCCGCCAGAACGGCTTTTCGGCTTCGTGGACGATGTCGCTCCAGGAAAGCCCGACATCGTGCAGGTCGCGATCGGTCCATTGCGCCAATTCGCGCCGCTGGCGCTGGCGGTCGCGCCACAGATGCAAGGTCTCGCCGAGTTGCACCAAAATCCCGGAACCATGATGATTTATCATCGATTCATGAGAGCAGGTGGACATTGTTGCCTCCTAAAGCTAAGCTGTTGCAGCGAATATCTTCGGTATCCGGGCTTTCGACAAACGACACTTTGTGCCGATTCAGATGACATAAACTCATGCATGATTTTTTTGCCAGATGACCGCACGGCTGCCCTCCCTCAATGGCTTGCGGGCCTTCGAGGCCGCCGCCCGGCATCTCAGCTTCACCCATGCGGCTTCCGAACTGAACGTCACGCAAACCGCCATCAGTCATCAGATCCGGCGTCTCGAGCAGGAACTGGGGATCAGGCTTTTCGTCCGGCAGAACCGGGCGCTGGTGCTGACGCCCGAGGCCAGGGATTATCTCCCCGGCGTCCGTGCCGCCTTCAACGATCTGCGGCTCGCCACCGATCGCTTGCAGCGCAAGGACAACGACCATGTGCTGACGGTTTCCACCCTGGCATCGCTCGCCGCAAAATGGCTGCTGCCGCGGCTTTCCGCATTCCAGGAAGCCCATCCCGGCATCGAGGTTCGCATCACCACGTCGACCGCCCTGGTCGACTTCAAGGGCGGCGATGTCGATGCCGCGATCCGCTACGGCCGCGGCCATTGGCCCGGCCTGCGGGCCGACTGGCTGACCGCCGACCATTTGTTCCCGGTTTGCAGCCCGGCGCTGCTGACCGGCAACAAGCCGCTGCGGTGCCCGCAGGATCTGGCCAATTGGACGCTGCTGCATAGCAGCGGAGGCTATGACGACGACTGGCGGCTATGGCTGACCGCCGCCGGGCTGCCGACCGACATCTCTAAGCAGCCGGGACTGACCTTCGACCTGATCCTGATGACGGTGCAGGCCGCGATCGACGGCATCGGGGTGGCGATGGGCCGGACCTCCTATGTCGAGGCCGACATCGCCAAGGGCCGCCTGGTGGTTCCGTTCAACATCACCCTGCCGGCGGACGCCGGCTTCTATCTGGTGTCGCCCGAGGCACGGGCGGATACGCCCAAGCTCCGGGCATTCCGGCAATGGCTCGTCGCCTCGGTGCAGAGCAAGCCCTGACAAGCCACGGACCGCGAGGGCGATAACCGGTTGATGGCGCGTTTTCCGGTTGGTCGCTCCGCGCCGGCATGGCAGATTGCCGCCTCAAGGCAGATCAACTGCCGGCCGGCGAGCGGCGTTTTCGCACCGGCCCGACTGGGGGGAAAGAGATTGCAGGACGCCAACAGCGCAGCGCCCATGATACAGAGCAAGGCCACGGGCTTCTGGCCCGGGGGCTGGTGGGCCATTGTCGACTACAAAATCGGCATCGTTCCGGTGCCGGTTTTCGTGGTGCTGCTCGCGGTGATTGCCGGTTTCGCGCTCACCGGGGCCGTGCCGTCGGACATCCTGATGGCGATCGTGCTGCTCTCGATGGGCGGCTTTACCTGCGCCGAACTGGGCAAGCGAATTCCGATCATCCGCAATATCGGAGCGGCGGCGATCTTTGCCACCTTCATCCCGTCCTACCTTGCCTTCCATCATTTGTTGCCGGCCGCGATCCTGGCATCGGTGAAGGACTTCACCAAGGATTCCAACTTCCTGTACCTGTTCATTTCCTGCATCATCGTCGGCAGCATCCTGGGGATGGACCGCGGCGTCCTGGTCAAGGGCTTCCTCAAGATATTTGTTCCGCTGGCCGCGGGCTCGGTCGCCGGCGGCGTGGTCGGGACGCTGGTCGGCGTCCTGCTCGGCCTCGGCGCCTATCACAGCTTCTTCTTTGTCGTGGTCCCGATCATGGCCGGCGGCGTCGGCGAGGGCGCGATCCCGCTCTCGATCGGCTACGCGCAGATCCTGCACCAGCCGCAGGGCGAGCTGTTCGCACAGGTCCTGCCGCCGGTCATGCTCGGCAGCCTGACCGCAATCCTGCTGTCGGGCACGCTCAATTATGTCGGCAAGAAATATCCGCACCTCACCGGCGAAGGCCGCCTGCAACCGGGCGAGCACGACGAACTCGAGTTCGAGGAGGACGACGCCGACGACCGCGTCGACGTCACGACGGTGGCCGCCGCCGTGGTGACCGCGGTGACGCTCTACCTGATCGGCGCGCTGGCGCAGCGGCTGCTCGGCTTTCCCGCGCCGGTGGTGATGCTGGTAATCGCGGTGTTGCTGAAGCTGACGCGGGCGGTGTCGCCGACGCTGCAGGTCGGGGCTTTTCACGTCTACAAGTTCTTCTCCACCGCCGTCACCTATCCCCTGCTGTTCGCCATCGGCGTCGCGCTGACGCCGTGGGACAAGCTGGTGGCCGCGTTCACACTGCCTTATGTCGTCACCATCGTCGCGACGGTGGTGACGATCATTGCAACTGGATTCGTGGTCGGGGGCTGGCTGAAGATGTATCCGATCGACACCGCGATCGTCACCGCCTGCCACAGCGGACAGGGCGGCACCGGCGATGTCGCCATCCTCACCGCGGGAAATCGCATGCAGCTGATGCCGTTTGCCCAGATCGCCACCCGGATCGGCGGCGCCATTACCGTGACCACGGTGCTGATCGCCCTGACGCAGATCGGATAGCGTTTGCCGTTTGCGGCTCTCTTCCCTCATGCCGGCGCCGAGCCCTTCCGGCGGCCCTCCCCTTCCGCTAGGCTATTGTTTCGACGGCAGGTTCAAACCGATGTCCTGAAATCCCATCCTCGATCGCCGCGGCGAACCGCAAGCCCACCGGCAAGCGGGTCCGGTACCGACGGCGATGCTCGCCGCGCCCCGCGGCGCCAATCACCTCCGGAGCCGCCGACGGCACCGGCGACTTCAACAGGGCTCCGTTCGTGACGGATCCGACGATTCTCAACCCAAAGGGCATAAGCATGTCGACAGTGTCGCAACCGCCGCAGATCAAGTCGCGCATCGGCGCCATTCTGCGCGCCACCAGCGGTAATTTCCTCGAACAATTCGATTTCTTCCTGTTCGGCTTTTATGCCAGCTATATCGGCAACGCGTTCTTTCCGAATGTCGACGAAACCGCCAAACTGCTCAGCACCTTCGGCGTGTTCTGGCTCGGCGCCATGATGCGTCCGGTCGGCGCCATCGTGCTCGGCGCCTATATCGACCGCATCGGCCGGCGCCTCGGCCTGATCGTCACGCTGGCGATCATGGCGATGGGCACGGTCATCATCACCATCTGCCCGAGCTATGCCGCGATCGGGATTGCGGCGCCGGTGATCGTCGTGATCGGCCGCTTGCTGCAGGGCTTTTCCGCCGGCGTCGAACTCGGCGGCGTCTCGGTCTACCTCTCCGAGATCGCCACGCCCGGCAACCGGGGCTTCTACACCTCGTTCCAGTCATCGAGCCAGCAGGTCGCCATTTTCGTCGCCGCGCTGATCGGCTTTACACTGAACAAGCTGATGCCGGCAGCCACCATCGCGGCAGGCGGCTGGCGTATCCCGTTCCTGATCGGCTGCCTTATCATTCCCGTGATTTTCGTGCTGCGCCGATCGCTGGAGGAGACCCCTGAATTTCTCGCCATGAAGAAACATCCGGCTACCTCGGAGATCTTCAGCTCGGCGGCGGTCAACTGGAAGATCATCGTGCTGGGAATGATGCTGGCGGCGATGACCACCGTGACCTTCTACTTCGTCACCGTCTTTACGCCGTCCTTCGGCAAGGAGCTTCACCTCTCCGCCCAGGACAGCCTGCTGGTCACTTTGCTCGTTGCGGTGACCAACTTCATCTGGAATCCGGTCGGCGGCGCGCTGTCGGACCGGATCGGCCGCAAGCCGGTATTGATGGCGATCGCGGGCCTGTCCTTCGTCACCGCCTATCCGGCGCTGCACTGGCTCACCGCCGCGCCGAGTTTCGGTAAATTGCTGGCGGTCGGAATGATGTTTTCGCTCTATTTCGGCGTCTACAGCGGCACCATGCTGGGGGCGCTGGTGGAGATCGTGCCGGCGCATGTCCGCACCACCTGCTTCTCGCTGGCATTCGCTCTCGCCGCGGCGCTGTTCGGCACGTTCACGCCGTATGCGGCCCTCAGGCTGACGGCAATGACCGGCGACAAGGCGTCCCCCGGCTTCTGGCTGATGGCCGCCGCGGCGAGCGGCTTCATCGCCGCGGCCGTGATCTACCGCCACGGCGCGGTCGAGGCGCGCGAGCGGGCGGTGTCCGCGCAGCGGGCGTAGGCGTCCCGGCCCGGGATCGCCTGGCCGCGGCTTGATTTCCACGCAAACGAAGCTAACAAGCCGGCATGGTGGACCTGACCCAAAGATACGACGTGCTGGTGATCGGCGGCGGCAATGCCGCGCTGTGCGCGGCGATCAGCGCGCGGCGGGCCGGCGGCTCGGTGCTGGTGCTGGAGGGCGCGCCGAAATTCTATCGCGGCGGCAACACCCGCCACACCCGCAACATGCGCTGCGTCCATGATGCCGCGACCGAGATCCTCACCGGGCCCTATAGCGAGCAGGAATTCTGGGAGGACCTGCTGCGGGTCACCGGCGGCGAGACCGACGAGGAACTCGCGCGGCTGATGATCCGGGAATCCAAGGACATTCTCGGCTGGATCGTCGAGCAGGGCGTGCGCTGGCAGCCGTCGCTCGGCGGCACGCTGAGCTTGGGGCGGACCAATTCGTTCTTTCTCGGCGGCGGCAGGGCGATGCTGAATGCGCTCTATCTCACCGCCGAGCAGCTCGGCATCGACATCCTCTACGATGCCGAGGTGCTCGACCTCAAGGTCGACAACGGCATGTTCCTCTCCGCCGAACTGCGCCGGGACGGTGGGGCCGTCAGCGTGCGCGCCTCGACCCTGGTCGCCGCCGCCGGCGGGTTCGAGGCCAACATCGAGTGGCTCAAGCAGTACTGGGGCGAGGCCGCCGACAATTTCCTGATTCGCGGCACGCCCTATAATCGCGGCTCGATCCTCAAGATGCTGCTGGCCAGCGGCGTCCAGCAGGTCGGCGATCCGACGCAATGCCACGCGGTGGCGATCGACGCCCGGGCGCCCAAATTCGACGGCGGCATCATCACCCGGCACGACTCGGTGGTGTTCGGCATCGTCGTCAACAGGATGGCGCTGCGCTTCTACGACGAGGGCGAGGACATCTGGCCGAAGCGCTACGCGATCTGGGGCCGCCTGGTCGCCGCCCAGCCGGACCAGATCGCCTACATCATTTTCGACGCGAGCTCGCGCAACAGCTTCATGCCGACGCTGTTTCCGCCGATCGAAGCCGGTTCGATCGCCGAACTGGCCCGCAAGTTCGACCTCGATCCCGGCCAGCTGGAAAAAACCATCGCCGATTTCAACGCCGCGGTCAGGCCGGGAACCTTCGATCACACCATCCTCGACGATTGCCGTACCGAGGGACTTTCGCCGCCAAAAACCCACTGGGCGCGGCGGATCGAAACTCCGCCCTATTATGCCTATCCGGTGCGGCCCGGCATCACCTTCACCTATCTCGGCACCCGCGTGAACCGCCAGGCGCGGATGCTGATGCAGGACGGCAAGCCTGCCGCCAACATGTTCGCCGCCGGCGAGATCATGGCGGGAAATGTCCTGGGCAAGGGCTACGCGGCCGGAATCGGCATGACCATCGGCAGCGTGTTCGGCCGGATCGCGGGACGGGAAGCGGCGCAAAATGCACGGAACTAGCATCCTCGAGGAGGCCGACCGCCTGATGACGGTCTGCAATTCCTGCCGCTACTGCGAAGGCCTCTGTGCGGTATTTCCGGCGATGGAGATGCGCCGCTCGTTTGCCGACGGCGACCTCAATTATCTCGCCAATCTCTGCCACGGCTGCGGCGCCTGCTACACCGACTGCCAGTTCTCGCCGCCGCATGAATTCAATGTCAATGTGCCGAAGACGCTGGCGATGGTGCGCGCCGATTCCTATGCCGCCTATGCCTGGCCGCGGATGTTTTCAGGGCTGTTTGCACGCAACGGCCTTGCCATCAGCCTGATCGCGGCGTTGAGCGTCGCGGCGTTCATTTTCGGCTTCGCCGCCCTTGACGACCACCAGGTGCTGTTCGGCATCCATACCGGCCCAGGCGCTTTCTACCGGCTGATGCCGCACAACGCGATGGCAGCGCTGTTCGGCGCGGCGTTTCTCTACGCCATCGCAGCGTTGGCGATGGGCGTGCGCGTCTTCTGGCGCGACATCGGCGAGCCCTCGAACGTGCTGGCAGACCCGCCCTCGCTGTGGCAGGCGATCAAGGACGCCGGACGGTTGCGCTATCTGGACGGCGGCGGGGTCGGCTGCGTCAACGAGGACGAGCGGCCGAGCGACCGCCGCAAGATCTATCATCATCTGACGTTCTACGGTTTTATGCTGTGCTTCGCCGCGACCTGCGTGGCGACGCTGTACCACTATCTGCTGGCGCGCGAGGCGCCCTACCCCTGGTGGGACCTGCCGGTGCTGCTCGGCACGCTGGGCGGCGTCGGACTGCTGATCGGGCCGCTCGGCCTGTTCGCCGAAAAATGGAAGCGCGATCCCGCGCTGGTCGACCAGGCACGCGCCGGCATGGACACCGCCTTCATCGCCATGCTGTTTCTGACCAGCCTGACCGGCATGGCGCTGCTGCTGGCGCGCAACAGCGCGGCGATGGGACCGCTGCTTTCGCTGCATCTCGGCGTGGTGTTTGCCCTGTTCATCACCATGCCCTACGGCAAGTTCGTGCACGGCATCTATCGCTTCATGGCGCTGGTGCGCTATGCGGGGGAGCGACACGCATTGGTGCGGGCGCCGGCGGATTGACCCTCGATCTCTACAGATCCACCACCACGTAGTCGCTGTCGACCGACACCGCGATGGTTTCCGCCACATAGGGGCCCTTCACCACGCTTGCGCCAGGCTCGATATTGACCGGATAGGCCCTGGTCCGGAACCGCTTCGGGTCGCAGTAGGACTGCCCGGTCCTGATATCGAATTCCCAACCGTGCCAGGGGCAGCGCAGGATTTCGCCGAGCCGGGTATATTCGATGGCGCCGGGATCGGACGATTGCGCGAGCCCGATCAGCGGTCCTTCGCACAGCGCCGCGCCCTGGTGCGGGCAGCGGTTCAGCAGGCCGAAATATTCGCCGTTGATGTTGAACACCGCGATCGGCCGCGCGTCGATGGTGAGGAATTTGCGGCTGCCCGGCGGCAGCTCGGCCACCGGCGCAATGACATGGCGGGTCATGTTGTCTTACGCCAGCCCGTAAAGCTTCTGCGCATTGCCGAGATAGAACGCTTCGCGGTTGGCGTCGCTGACGCCCGCCGGCAGCACCCGCGACGGCTCGTCATAGTCCCAGTGCGGATAGTCGGTGGCGAACAACAATTTGTCCCAGCCGACCCAGTCGATCACCTCCAACAGATGGTCGCGCCGTTCCGGGTCCTCCATCGGCTGCGTTGTCCAGAAGATATGGTCGCGAATGGTTTCCGACGGCGGCCGCCTGACATGCGGCACCTCGCTTTTCAGCCGTTGCCAGCTCTTGTCGAGCCGCCACGCCAGCGACGGCGCCCAGCCGAAGCCGGCCTCGATCATGATCATCTTGAGGCCCGGGTGTCGTTCGAACACGCCCTCCAGCACGAGGCTGGCCAGCGCGGTCTGCTGGCACTGCGAATGGCCGACCATCTCCTCGATGTAGTAGCTCGGCCAGCCGGAGGCCGTGATCGGATTGCCGCCGAAGCCGAAGGCATGCACGCCGACCGGAAGCCCCGCCTCCTCGGCCGCCTGGTAGATCGGCCAGTAGCGGCGCTGGCCGAGCGGCTCGACATTGCGGCTGAGCAGCAGCACCTGGACGAAATTCCTGTCGCCAGCGCGCTTTTTGATTTCGGCGGCTGCGGCCAGGCCGTCCTCGTTGGCGACCACCACCGAACCCTTCAGGCGGCTGTCCTGGCTGGTCCATTTGTCGATCTGCCAGTCGTTGATCGCCGAGCAGATCGCCGCACTGAGATCGTGGTTGCGGATGCCCTGCCCGGTGTTGAGCGGATTGAGCACGCCGAGCACGACATTGTTCGGATCCAGATGCTGCTTCTGCATGAACGACAGCGACGAGCCCTGCGGGCCGCCTTCCGGCGGGTAGGCATCGCGGCGCGACGCATTGGGCTGCGCCTTCGGATAGGGCGGGCCTTCCATCATGCCCTGATAGGGATGCTTGTCATAGGTCTCGAGGTGCGCGTGCCAGCGCCTGGCCAGATAGGGATACAGCTCGGTTCTGGTGGCGCGCGCCGGGTGAATATCGCAATCGGCGATCGCGGTCCTGGCATCGACCGATGATGCCGGCTCCGGATGCTTGCGGAACTGCACGTTCATGGCGTCGTCTCCTCGAATACGGCCTGCATCAGCCGGCCGTAGGTCGCGAGCGGGTTGTCGATCATGATCTTGCGCACCAGTGCGGGCGACATGCCCTCCGGCAGCGCGGCGTCGCCGTCGAATTGCCAGTGCGGATAGTCGGTCGAGAATAGGAGCAATTCGTCCGACTGCATATGGTCAAACAGGCGGTTTAATGTCGCCGGATCCGGCGGGGCGTCGATGGGCTGCAGCGAAAACCGGATGTTGCTGCGCACAATTTCCAGCGGCGCGCGATCCACCCATGGCGTCTCCATCCTTATGCCGCGCCAGAACTTGTGCAGCCGCCACAGATAGGACGGCAGCCAGGTGAAGCCGGACTCCAGCATCACCATCTTCAGCTTCGGATGCCGGACGAACACCCCCTCGACAATCAGGCTGGTCAGCTGGGTCTGGAAGGCCTGCGCCTGGGCGACGTAATCCTCGATGTGATAGGAGCCCCAGCCCACCGAGCTCGGCGGGTTGTGGTAATTGCTGCCGGCATGGATGCCGATCGGCAGCCCGTGCCGCTCCGCCGCGGCGTAGATCGGCCAGTAGGCGCGCTTGCCGAGCGGCATGTCGCCCATGACCAGCATCAGGACCTGGACGAAGCGCGGGTCGGCGGCGCAGCGTTCGACTTCGGCGACCGACTTCTCGATGCTCTGCACCGGAATCACGATCGAGCCGCGCAGCCTGTGATCGCGGTCGAGCCACTCCTTCGCCAGCCAGTCGTTCAGCGCCCGGCAGAAGGCGTCCGCCATATCCTCCGAAAACACCATCTGCACGCCGTAGAGCGGATTGCAGATGCCGTAGCGGGTCCCGAACGGATCCAGCGCCTGCGCCCGCATATCGTCGAGGCTCGATCCCGGCTTGCCCCTGGAGGGCCGCCAGTCCGGCCGCGAGGTAATCGGGGAATTCGGCGGATAGGATTGCGACACCAGGTCGGTCATTCCCCGCGTCGTGACCTGGTCGCGCCAGTAATCGTCGAGATAGGGCAACAGGCTGGTGAGGTGGGGCACGGCGGGATGCAGATCGCAATCCACACCGCCGGGGATCGGCGACGTCATGGCTGGCTTCCTCTGGCGCGACGCTCTATCACGGCTTCTTGCAGGCCGCGCCGCTTGGTTCCCGAGCCGCATTCAAGCAGGCTCATCGCCGGCCCGCAACTCGGCAGACCACACGGTCGGCTGCCGGGGAATCGGAAAATGCAACGCCAGGGAGGGGTGGCTGATGAAAGAGCTGATTGCGACCGCGGAGAAAATCGCGGCCCGGCTGATCGACCGGCGGCAGACCGTCGCGGTCGCCGAATCCTCGACTGGCGGCCTGATCTCGGCGGCGCTGCTCGCGGTGCCCGGCGCCTCGGCCTATTTCCTCGGCTCCGCCGTGGTCTACACCCGCGATGCGCGACGGATACTGATGGATATTCCCGACGATGCGATGAAAGGAATCCGTTCGGCCTCGGAAACCTACGCAAAGCTGCTGGCGACCCGGATCCGGGCGCGATTTTCCTGCGACTGGGGCCTGTCGGAGACCGGCGCGACCGGCCCCACCGGCAACCGCTATGGCGACGCTGCCGGCCACAGCTGCATCGCGGTCGCCGGTCTTGAGCCATACGCGATGACACTGGAGACTGGCAGCGCCGACCGGCTCGCCAACATGCATGTATTCGCCGGCACCGCGCTTGATTTCCTGCTGCAGGCGCTGTCGCGCTGAGGAGAACGGACGAAGCGCTAACAGGCCTGCGTGACCCAGGCGGGCAGCCGGGCAAACCACGGCCGCGCCGTCTCGAGTTGCGCCGCCAGTTGCAATAACCGATCCTCTTGGCCGAACCGCGCGACGAATTGCACGCCGAGCGGCAGCCCCTCCGCGGTCCAGTGCAGGGGCACGCTCATCGCCGGCGTGCCCGTCAAATTGGCGAGCTGCGTGAACGGCACATATTGCAGGCTGTCGCGCGCGAGCTTGTCGACGGTGCCGTCAAGCAGGCCGCTGCGCGCCAGAAGCCCAAGCAGCCCGACGCGATCGAGCAGGTTCAGCACCGCCTGCTCCGCGGCGCTCGGATCGCCCTGGCCATGGCGGATCGGCGGATGCGCCAGCGTCGGCGTCAGCAGCAGGTCGTAGCGCTGATGGAAGCGCGAAAGCGCCCTGGCGAATTCATTCCACTTCAGCAACTGCGTGGTCAGCGTCGCCGCAGAGGTGGCGCCGCCGAGCATCGCCAGCAGCCGCGTCAACAGCTCGAAATCGGAACTGCGGGCGCCGGCGGCGCGGGCCTGCGCCACCATCGCCGGAACCTGTCCGAAATAGACGTGCAGGAAGGCCTTGGCCAGCGCAACGCCATCGATATCGGGTGCGGCTTCCTCGACCACGTGGCCGAGGCTGCCGAGCAGTTTGGCCGCCTCGCTCACCGCCGCCACGGCCTCGGGGTGCACTTCAGTTCCAATCGGCGAAGCCGCGGTAAAGCCGATGCGGAGCCGTCCGGGATCGCGCCGCATCAGCGTTGCATACGGCTCGGCCGGCCTCGATACCGCAAAGGGATCGCCGGGCTCCCCGCCCGCCGAGACGTCGAGTGCTGCCGCGGTGTCGCGCACGCTGCGCGAGATCACGCCTTCGCTCGATGCGCCGTACCAATATTCGCCATAAGCGGGTCCGGAGGAAATCCGTGCGCGCGAGGGGCGCAATCCGAACAGCCCGCAACAGGCGGCGGGAATCCGGATTGAACCACCGCCGTCATTGCCTGCGGCCATCGGCACCACTCCCGAGGCGACCGCGGCGGCCGCGCCACCGCTGGAGCCGCCCGGCGTGTGATCGAAATCCCAGGGATTGTTGGCGCGGCCGAACAGTTGCGAGTCCGACACCGCCTTGAGGGCAAATTCCGGCAGATTGGTCTTGCCGAAAATCAGCAAGCCGGAATCGAGATAGCGCTGCACCACATAGGCGTGCGCGGGCGCGACGATGCCGAGCATCGAGCGGCTGCCATAGCTCGTCGCCAGGCCGGCATAGTCCTGCGCGCAATCCTTGATCAGGAAGGGAACGCCGGCGAAGGGGCCGGCAAGCGGCTTCTTCAATTGGGCGCGAGCTTGGTCCTCCATCAGGCGGCAGATCGCATTGGTCTTCGGCTGGGCGGCCGCGTTCTGCCGCAGCGCGAGGTCAAGCAATTGTGCCGCGCCGATCTCACCGCGCGCGACGCATTCGGCGAGGCCGACCGCGTCGTGCTGCAAGTACTCGCTCAGCTTCATGGCGCCCCCTCCCCGCAAAGCGATGCTAGCACGCCATGCGGGAGTTCAAACCCATTTGCGAAATTACTGTGACACAGGAACCAGCAATCCAATACCGCTGTTGGGGAGATGTCCGGTGCGGACGTGCGCGTCGCCAAAGGAATGATCAGCCATGACGGATGCCACCATGAACGAGACGGACATTCTGGCGCGAATGGACGACTCCGGGATCACCCGGCAACACTGGAAGATCATGTTCATCTCGGGCATGGGCTTCTTCACCGATGCGTATGATCTTTTCATCATCGGTGTGGTGATGTCGATTCTGAAGGACGAGTGGCATCCATCTCCCTGGGCGGTGGGTCTCGTCACATCGACAGCGCTGCTGGCCGCGGCTTTCGGGGCCGTCATTTTCGGCCGCGTCGCCGATATGCTGGGGCGCAAGCGCATTTACGGTTACGAAGTCCTGGTGCTTGCGGCGGGGGCCATCGCGTCGGCATTTTCGCCCGATATATGGTGGCTGATCGGATTCCGGATTATCCTCGGCGTCGGCATCGGCGGCGATTATCCGGTCAGCGCTACGCTGATGAGCGAGTTTTCCGGCAAGAAGCACCGCGGCATGATGGTGTCCCTGGTCTTTGCGATGCAGGCTGCGGGCCTGATCGTCGGTCCGCTGCTGGCAGCGGCCTTACTGGGCTCCGGCTTGCCAAAGGACCTGGTGTGGCGGCTGCTGCTGGCGTTCGGTGCCATACCGGCGCTCGCCGTGTTCCAGATGCGGCGGCATATGGCGGAAAGCCCGCGCTATCTGCTGGCCGCCGGCCAGCACCAGGATGCCCACGCCGCAGCCGGGCACGTGCTCGGCGACGACCATGGTACGGCGAGGGATGGCAAGGCGGCCGATAAAACCTCGTTCATCGAAGGTTTTGCGGCGCTGACGCGACGCCGTGACATGGCTATGAGGCTGATAGGCGCGAGCGCGGCCTGGTTTCTGATGGACTTCGCCTATTATGGCAACACCGTCAGCAGCCCGCTGGTGCTCCATGCGGTCTCGCCGGGCGATAACCTGATGACCGAGACGCTGACGCAGCTGGCGATCTTCGCAATCGCAGCTGTGCCCGGTTATTTCGTGGCCGCCGCCATGATGGACCGTATCGGACGCAAAACCATCCAGGTCCTGGGTTTCGCCATGATGGCGCTGAGTTTCGCCGCCATGGGACTGATTCCCGGCATCGAGAAGCTGATCTACCCGTTCCTGATCATCTACGGCATCAGTTATTTCTTCACCGAGTTCGGGCCCAACGCGACAACCTTCGTGTATCCGGCCGAAATCTTTCCTGTGGCGGCCCGCACTACCGGCCATGGAATCGCGTCGGCCACCGGCAAGCTCGGCGGCTTTGTCGGCGTTTTCCTGTTTCCGATCCTGCTGAACGCGGGCGGTCTTCTCGCCGCCGAGTCGGTGGCCGCCGGCGTGAGCGTGCTTGGCATCCTGGTCACCGTCTTCATGCTGCCCGAGACCAAGAACAAGAGCCTCGAGGAACTCAGCATCGAAGACGCCGGAACGGCAGGGGCGTCAGCGCTTGCGGCATAGAACCCTGGCGGGCATGAAGGCGGCGCGCCGCCGCGCGCGTCACTTTTCCCGGAACGCGCGCATCAGCTGGTCCTTCAGCGGCTTGACCAGATAGGACATCAAGGTGCGGTCGCCGGTCTGCACAAAGGCTTCCACGGGCATGCCGGGAATCAATTTGACCTCGCCGAGACGGGCGACTTCCTCCGGCGGCATCGAGACGCGGATGGTGTAATAGGACTGCCCGGTGCGCTGGTCAGTGGTGACGTCGGGCGAGACCCGGGTCACGACGCCGTTCAATTCCGGGGTGGTGCGCTGGTTGAAGGCCGACAGCCGCAGCAAGGTCTTCTGGCCGATCTGCAGCTTGTCGATGTCCTGCGGATTGACCTTGGCCTCGACCTGCAGGTCGTCGGCCTGCGGCACGATCAGCATCAGGGCGTCGCCGGCGGTCACCACCCCGCCCACGGTATGAACCGTCGACTGCTCCACCATGCCGTCCTGCGGGGCGCGGATGTCGGTGCGCCGCAGCTGGTCCTCGGCGGTCACCTTGCGCTCGACGAACTCGCCGATCTTGTCGTTGGTCTCGCGCAGATCCTTGGAGACGTCGCTGACCAGATCCTTGTCGACCTGGATGATCTGCAGCTCGGTTTCGGTGATCTTGCCCCTGGCCTGGGCCCGCGACGCGACATATTGCGCGCGTTCGCCCGCCAGCCGGGCGGCGTCGCGCTCCAGCGTGGTCAGCCGGGTCAGCTGCACCAGATGCTGGTCATAGAGCCCGCGCACCCCGACCAGTTCCTGTTCGACCAGGGCGATTTCCCGGTCCTTGGCCTTCTCCTGGGCCTCGAGGCCGGCGATTTCCTCGTTCAGCTGCGTGACCCGCTCGCGCAACTGCGCCTTCTGCCCGATCCGCCCGGTGGTGCGGACCTCGAACAATTTGCTCTCGCTCGCCATCACGTTGCGGACATCGGGGTCGTCGGCGCGGTCGAGCAGCATTCGCGGAAACACGATTTTGTCGAGGCCCTGCTGTTCGGCTTCGAGCCGGGCGGCGCGCGCCCACAGGCCGTCGAGGTTCTTGGTGACGATCGCAAGACTGGCCTTGGTCACGGTGTCGTCGAGCCGCACCACCACGTCGCCGGCCTTGACCAGATCGCCGTCGCGCGCCAGCACCTCGCCGACCACCCCGCCGGTCGGATGCTGCACCTTCTTGACGTTGGATTCGACCACGATCGATCCCGGCGCGATCAGCGCACCCGAGAGCTCCGTCGTCGAGGCCCAGCCGCCGAGCCCGCCGGCCAGCACCAGCACCACCGCCAGCCCGACGATCAGATGCAGCCGGATCGAGGATCGCGCGCCCTGCGCTGCGCTGCCGCTCATGACTTGGCAACTCCTGCTTCGGAAACGATCTTGATCGGGGTGGGCGGCGCCACCCGCTGCAGCACCTGGCCCAGCACCGTTTCCTTGGGACCGAAGGCCTGCATGCGGCCGTCCTTGAGCACCAGGAGCTGGTCGACCGCCTCGATCCCGATCGGCCGGTGCGCCACCACCACCACGATGGCGCCGCGCTCGCGCGCGGCGCGAACCGCCCGGGTCAGCGCCTCGTCGCCCTCGGTATCGAGATTGGAATTCGGCTCGTCGAGCACGATCAGGAACGGATCGCCATAAAGCGCCCGCGCCAGCGCCACGCGCTGGGCCTGGCCGGCGGACAGCGCCGTACCGTGCTCGCCGATCTGGGTATCGTAGCCGTCGCGCATCTTGATGATCATCTGGTGGACGCCGGCTTCCTTCGCCGCCGCGATGATGCTCTCGGAGCTGGCCTCGGCATCGAACCGGCAGATGTTCTGGGCGACCGAACCGGCGAACAGCTCGACATCCTGCGGCAGATAGCCGATGTGGCGGCCGAGCACATCGGGCGACCACTGATCGAGTGCGGCGCCGTCGAGCCTCACCTTGCCGCGCAGCGGCTGCCAGACGCCGACCAGCGCGCGCACCAGCGAGGACTTGCCCGATCCGCTCGGCCCGATCACGCCCAGTCCGGTTCCAGCCTGGACCGTGAAGGTCACATCCTGGACCACGATCTTCTGGTCGCCCGGCGGCGCGATGCTGACGCCCTCGACCGACAGCCGGCTGGTCGGATTCTGCAGCAGCGTCTGCTCAGGCCGCGCCGGCAGCGATTCGAGCAGCCGGTTGAGGCGATGCCAGCTCTGCCGCGCGGCGACGAAGCCCTTCCAGTGCGCGATGGCCAGATCGACCGGGGCCAGCGCCCGCGCGCTCAGGATCGAGCCGGCGATGATGATGCCGGCGGTCGCCTCCTGATGGATCACCAGATAGGCGCCGACCCCCAGCACCGCCGACTGCAGGGTCATGCGCATGACCTTGGCGATCGCGCCGAGGCCGCCGGTGACGTCGCTGGCGCGCTGGTTGCCCGCCAGATATTTCTGGTTGGCCTCGCTCCAGCGCCGGGTCAGGCGCCCGGACATGCCCATCGCGACCAGCACCTCGGCATTTCGCCGGCTGGCGGCAGCGAGGTCGTTGCGGCGCGCCGCGAGCCCCATGGCCTCGCGAGCCGGCCGCCGCGACAGGAATTCGGTGACGAGGGTGAGGGTGACCAGGATGATCGCGCCAACCAGCGCCGTCAGCCCGATCATGACATGAAAGGCAAAGCAGATCGCCAGATAGAACGGCAGCCATGGCAGGTCGAAGAACGCGCCGGGCCCCATGCTGCCGAGGAACGAGCGGACATTGTCGAGATCGCGCAGCGGCTGCAGGCCGTCGTTGCGCCCGCCGACCATCAGCGGCAGCCGCACCACGGCATCGAACACCCTGGCGTTGAGGGCTTCATCGAGCGCGGTGCCGATGCGGCCGAGGATTCGCCCCCGAATCAGGTCGAGCACGCCCTGGGCGACGTACAATCCGCCGGCCAGGATGGCCAGGCCGACCAGCGTCGGCACGCTGCGGCTCGGCAGCACCCGGTCGTAGACCTCCAGCATGAACAGCGAGCCGGTCAGATAGAGCAGGTTGATCATGCAGCTCATGACGCCGACGCCAATGAACGCGCTGCGGCAGGCGCCGAGCGCATCGCCCAGTTCGGAACGCCGGACACCGGGAGCGGCTGCCATCAATGCTGGTCTCTTGCGAAGCTGCGGGAACCCCGATTCACGAGGGATGCCCCGATCCTACCGATTCCCGACGCCAAGGTCCATTACGGTTGGCGTTAACCTAAATGTCGGCGACGCCTCCGGCTGGCGCGACGCCGGGTCGGAACCAATCCGCCGCCCCGCGCTTGTATGGCGACATCATCAACATCTTCAGGAGAGATCATGATCCGGCGTTTTATCGGTATCGCTGCCCTTGCCGCCACAGTGGCACTTCCCTTGGCGGCCCAGGCCCAAGGGGTTCCCGGCGGAATTGACCAGGGCTCGCGCGAGGGCGAGCGAGCGGCCGGCCCGGTCGGCGCCGTGGTCGGCGGTGTCGTCGGCGGCGTGGTCGGGGGAGTCAACGGCATTCTCGGCATCGACCAGCGCCCGCGCTTCCGCAGCTATGTCGTCGAACAGCACCGTCCCTCCTATCATTATGGCGAGGACGTCCGGGTCGGCGCGGTCCTGCCCGAAGCCGGCGTCACCTATTATGACGTGCCGCCGGAATATGGCGTGCGCGACTATCGCTACACCGTGGTGAACGACCGCCCGGTGCTGGTCGATCCGCGAACCCATCGCATCGTCGAGGTCGTGGAGTAACACCGCCGCCACGTCGATCAAGTCGAATGGGGGCCGTCGTTGCCGACGGCCCCCATCATTTCAAGAATCGGCGTTGTCGCGATCAGTATTTTTTTACACGACGCGCTGCGCCTACCATTGCGAATTCGCTCAGAAGCGGCCGCCGGTTCGAAACAGCCGCACGATCAGCAACAGCACGATGGCGCCGATCGCTGAATAAATGATCTCGCGAACGATTCCGGTGCCGATGGCGATGCCGAGCCTGGGAAACAGCAGGCTGGCGATCAGCGCGCCGGCGATGCCGACGAGAATATCGCCGATGATTCCAAACCCGGTGCCACGCACGATCTTTCCGGCCAGCCAGCCCGCCACCAGACCGACGAACAAAATAACGAGAATGCTCTCATTGGACATTTGCATACGAACTTCCCCCTGTTTGCACGCGCCATTGCCGCGTGCCGCGCGCGAACCTAGCCACAATTGCCGGATGTGACCATGCCAATCTGCGGCCTGGCCGCCCGCTCGCGAAGGTTGCCACCGTGCGCCATAAGGACTTTCCGGTCGACGACGAAACTTTCACCCGCGATCGGCGTTATCTGGCAATGACACAACCCGATATCTGGTATGTGGCCTTTGGCCCGGACAAGGCAGTGAAGACGGATGACAGTGCCACCGGCGTGGTGCGGTCAACCCGTACGTTCAAGTCGGAAGTCGACGCCAAGCTGTTCGCCCTGCAGATCCTGGCGAAAGGATGGTCGGCAAGCGCCGGCACGCTCAATCCGCATCAGCCCAAACAGGTCGTCGGCTCGTCCGCGATAGAACGCTGGGCCGATCCAGCCTCGGTGGGATGAGGGCTCGCGCCGGTTTTAAGGCGAAGCGCACCGGCTCGGCCTCGCACAGGCCCTCACTTTGAGCTCTGTCATGGCTTCTCAAGGCTTGCAATGATCTACCGCGCGGCGTCGGCGTCCGCGGGTTCAGCCAGGATGCACCGTGCTATCCGGCCCGGCCCCACCTGCACGTTCGGCGGCCTTTGGTCGAGGCAGCGCGGCTGTGCAAAGCCGCAGCGCGGCGCGAACGAGCAACTGGCCGGCGCATGATCGAGCGAAGGCGGCGTGCCCGGAATGGTCTCGAGCCGCTGCCCGCGTTTGGCGCCGTGGACGGTTGCGGCCAACAAGCCGCGCGCATAGGGATGGATCGGCGAACGCACGATCTGGCTCAGCGTGCCCTGCTCGACGATCTCCCCGGCATACATCACCGCGACGCGATCGCAGATCTCGATGGCGACGCCGATATCGTGGGTGACGAAGATGACCGACATGCCGAACTCGCGCTGCAGTTCGCGCAGCAAGAGCAGGATCTGGATCTGCACGGTGGCATCCAGCGCCGTGGTCGGTTCGTCCGCCAGCAGTATTTTCGGCTTGCAGGCCAGCGCCAGCGCGATCATCGCGCGCTGGCGCATGCCGCCGGACATCTCGTGCGGATAGGCGTCGAGCCGGCGTTTCGCCGAGGGAATCCGTACCACTTCCAGCATCTCCAGCGCCCGCGCCATCGCCTCGGCGTGGCTCTTGCCCTCGTGGCGCATCACGGTTTCCGCAATCTGCCGGCCGATGCTATAGACCGGATCGAGCGCCAGCGCCGGTTCCTGGAAGATCATCGAGACGGTCTGGCCGCGAAAAGCCGACAACTGCTCGTCGTCGAGCGCCAGCACGTCGCGCCCGAGCACCTCGATCCGCCCCGAAATCTGCGTCCGGTGTTTCGGCAACAGCCGCAGCAGCGCCCGCAGCGTCACGCTCTTGCCGGATCCGGACTCGCCGAGCAGGCCGAGCACTTCACCCTCGCCCAGCGCAAGGCTGAGGTCGTTCACGGCATGCACGGTGCGCTCGCCGGTGAAGCGGATGTTGAGGTTGCGGATCTCGACAAGATTGGTCATGCGAGAACCGGCACCCGCTCGTGAAAATCGGTGGCGCGCTGCAGTCCGGCGCCGATCCGCAGCAGCATCGCCTCATCGAACGGGCGGCCGACCAGCTGGACTCCAACCGGAAGCCCGCCAGCCGTAAAGCCTGCCGGGATCGCCAGCGACGGCAACCCGAGATAATTGATCGGCCGGGTAAAGCGGGTCAGCCGCTGGATCACCGCTTCGGCGTCGGGGCTGTTGCCGACGTCGCTGGCGGCAATGGTCGGAGCGGCGACCGGCGCCACCGGCGCGATCACGGCATCGACGCCGGCCACCGCCGCCAGGTGTGCGGCCAGCGCCGGGCCGCGCCAGCGCATCGCTTCGAGGTAAGACACCCCGGGAACGGCAAGGCCGTTCTGCAACCGCATCAGCACCTGCGGGCCGTAATCCTGCGGCCGCTCGATCAGCCATCGCTTGTGGAACGCGGCCGCTTCGACCGCGAGAACCAGCTGGCATGCGGCCGATAGCTGGCGCTGGTCCGGCAGGTCGACCTCGACGATGTTCACGCCTTCATGCCGGAGCACCGCGATGGTGTCGTCGAGGATGCGCGCGATCTCCGGATCGAGATCGTCAATATAGAAAGCCCTGGGTATGCCGACGGCCAGGCCCTTGATCGGCTGGCGCGCCGCGGCGAGATAGTCCGGCAGCGGCCCGCCGGCCGCGGTCGGATCCTCGGGGTCGGCCCCCGCCATCAGGCCGAGCAGCAGCGCGCAATCCTCGGCGCTGCGCGCCAGCGGTCCGACGGTGTCGAGCGACTGCGACAACGGCATCGCACCGGCGCGGCTGATCCGCCCGACGGTGGTCTTCAATCCGGTAACGCCGCAGAAATGCGCCGGCATCCGGATCGAGCCGCCGGTGTCCGAACCCAGGGCCGCAAAGCTCAGCCGTGCGGCGACCGCCGCCCCCGATCCCGACGACGAGCCGCCGGTGATGTGGTCGGGGGCCCATGGATTGTGCACCGGCCCGTAATGTGCATTGTGGCCAGTCGGTCCATAGGCGAATTCCGCCATCTGCAGCGATCCCAGGCGAATCGTGCCGGCATCCTTCAGCCGCTGCAGCGCGGTCGCGGTCACCCTTGGCACGAAATCGCGGCGGATCTTCGAGCCGCAGGTAACAACCCGTCCGGCGTCGTAATACATGTCCTTGTGCGCCAGCGGCACGCCATGCAGCGGCCCGGACAGTTCGCCTTTCGCCAGCGCCGCGTCGGCGGCATCGGCCGCAGCCAGTGCCGCTTCGGCTTCGACCGCGATGAACGCATTGAGGCGAGGCTGCCACTGGGCAATGCGGTCGAGACAGGATTGCGTCGCCTCGCGTGACGACAGATGCTGCCGCGCAATCGCCTGCGCGACGGACTGCAGCGACATCAGGGCGGGCTGCCGGCTCATGTCGCGGCCTTTTTGGCGGTCGTATCGGCCGTGCCGGCGGACTGCACGGCGACGAAGGTCGCCGGCTCCAGATCGAACGGCAGCGTGCCGGCGATCGCGGCAAAGCCCTCGAAGGCGGGACCGATCGAATTGGCGATGCGGGCAGCCACATCGGCGCTCACCGGCACGCCGGCGACGCCGGCGATGGCGTGGATCTGTTTCGGTGACGGTCTGGTCATGCGGCGTCTGCTCCCTTTGCCGGCGCGAGGCTGTGGCCTGAACCTGCGATGGCCATGTAGCAGGCGGCCTGGTGACCCATGGTATCGAGCGCTGCGAGCCTGGGGGTGGCTTTTGCGCAGAGCGGCTCGGCGAACGGGCATCTGGTGTGAAACCTGCACCCTGACGGCGGATCGATCGGATTGGGCGGGTCGCCGGATATCGGCGGCGTCTCGGTCCTGCGGTCGGGATCCGAAGAAGGCATCGCCGCCAGCAGCGCCCTGGTATAGGGATGCGCCGGGGCGTCCCACACCCGGTCCACCGGACCGAGTTCGACCACCTCGCCGAGATACATCACCAGCACGCGGTCGGAAATGTAGCGCACCACGTTGAGATCGTGGCTGATGAACAGGTAGGTCAGCCCGAACTCGCGCTTGAGATCGACCAGCAAATTGAGCACCTGCGCCTCGACCGACTTGTCCAGCGCCGAAACCGCCTCGTCGAGAATTACCAGCCGCGGCGACAGCGCCAGGGCGCGCGCGATGTTGACGCGCTGGCGCTGCCCGCCGGAGATCTCGTGCGGGTAGCGGTTGGCGAAGGTTTCCGGCCGCAATCCGACCTTGCCGAGCAGTTCGCGCGCCAGCGCCCGCGCCGGAGCGTCGGCCATGCCGTGGACCTTGGGCCCGAAGGCGATCGACTGCTCGACGGTCAGGCGCGGATTGAGCGAGGCGTAGCTGTCCTGAAAAACCATCTGCATGCAGCGGCGCAGCTCGCGCAGCGACAGCGCGCGTCCGACCTGCATGCCGTCATAGACGATCTCGCCGGCATCGCGCTTCATCAGGTGCATCAACAGCCGCGCGGTGGTCGACTTGCCGCAGCCGGATTCACCGACGATCCCCACGGTTTCTCCCTTGGCGATGGCAAACGAGACATCGTCGACCGCGCGTACCGTCTTGCGCGCGCTGAACAGCTCGCCACGCACCGGAAAGTGCTTGGTCAGGCCGGTGACCTGCAGCAGCGGTTGCGCCGCGCCGCCGCGATCCTCGACCGGCGCCAGCCGGTCGATCGCAGGCAGCTCAATAGATCGTCCATTTTCGGTCATGGCATCAATTCCGGATATCCATGGCGCTGCGCATGCCGTCGCTGAGCAGGTTGAAGCAGATCGACACCGCGAAGATCATGACCCCGGGCAACGCCGCCACCCAGGGATTGATGTAAATCGCAGTGCGCAAAGTGTTGAGCATCAGGCCCCATTCGGGCTCCGGCGGCTTGGTGCCGAGGCCGAGGAACGACAGGCCGGCGGCCAGGATCATCGACACCGAGATAAGGCCGGTGGCGTAGACGAAGATCGGTCCCAGCACATTGCCGAGCATGTGCACCCGCATGATGGTGAAGGCGCCGGCGCCGGAGGCCCGCGCCGCCTCGACGAAATCCATGTTGCGCACCCCGGTGGTGACGCTTTCGGCCACCCTGGTGATCTGCGGCACGAACACCACGGTCAGGGCAACGATCGAATTGACGATGCCGGCGCCGAGCACGCCCGAGATCGCGATCGCCAGCAGCACCGAGGGAAAGGCGTAGAACACGTCGATGGTGCGCATGATCGCGGTATTGACCTTGCCGCCGGCATAGCCGGCGACCAGGCCGAGCGAGGTTCCGAACATGAAGGCCAGAATCACCGGCAGGATGCCGACCACCAGCGACAGCCGTCCGCCATAGATCAGGCGCGCCAGCATGTCGCGGCCGAGTTCGTCGCTGCCGAGCGGATAATGCGGCGTGCCGATATGGCGCAGGCGGTGAATCATGGAGCCCTGATAGGGATCGGCGAGGCCGAGCCACGGCGCGCACAGGGCGGAGAGGAAAATCAACGCCAGCAGGCCGGCGCAGGCCATGCTGACCTTGTCACGCACGATGCGGCGTCCGACCGTCGTCCAGTAGCCGCGCGGCCTTTCGGCAGGCTCGGAGGCAAGCGCCAGTTCCGATATCGCGCTCATCGGCTGATCCTCACCGGCTCAGCTCCGCTTGATGCGCGGATCGATCGCGGCCTGGGCGATATCGACCAAGAGATTGAGGAACACGAAGAACAGCGCCAGCACCAGGATGGTGCCCTGCAGCAACGGCAGGTCGCGCTGGAAGATCGCGGAATTGAGCAACAGCCCGGAGCCCGGCCAGGAGAACACGGTTTCGATCAGGATCGAGCCGCCGAGCATGTAGCCCAGCTGCAATCCCATCACCGCCATCGCGGTCGGCGCGGCGTTCTTGATGACATGACGGAATACCGCGGTTTCGCGCAGGCCCTTGGCGCGCAGGGCCTCGACAAAATCCTGGCTCAGGATATCGCCGGTCAGGGCGCGCACCGTGCGGGTGACGATGCCCATCGGAATCACCGAGGTGGTGACCGCGGGCAGGATCAGGTAGCGGATGTGTTCCCAGTCCCATCCCCAGGCGCCGGAGCCGCCGGGGCCGGCGCCGACCGCGGGCAGCCAGTTGAGCTGCACCGAGAAGATGATCACCAGCACCATGCCGAGCCAGTAATGCGGAACGGAGACCCCGGCAATCGCAATCGAGGTCGCCACCTTGTCGATCCAGCTGTCGCGGAAATAGCCGGCAATCAGCCCGAACAGCAATCCGAGCGAAAAACCGATCATGGCCGCCGCGATCGCCAGGGTCACGGTGTTGCCGACCGCGTGCATGACCTCCGACAGCACCGGGCGCCCGGTGGCGATGGAATGGCCGAGATCGCCATTGACCGCCTTCCACAGCCAGAGACCGAACTGCACCGGCAGCGGACGATCGAAGCCATAGGCGATGCGCAATTGCGATGCCAGTTCCTGCGACGCGTCAGCCGGCAGGATCGCGACCAAGGGATCGCCGGGCGTGATATGCACCAGCAGGAAGCACACCAGCGCCACGCTGATGACGATCGGGATGGCATAGACGATGCGTCGGGCGATATAGACGAGCACGGTTCACCTTATGTCAGTGGAGCACGATTTGGTCCGCAGTCGACGGCGACGGCTGCAAACTTCTCGTTCGTCCTGCCCGGGCAGTAGCGCGAAGCGCGTCTTCGCGCCAGATGCCTCGAAATCCGCGTCTTCCTCGCCGCCGGAAGCAAAGGCGTGGATGGCCGGGACAAGCCCGGCCATGACCGGCAGCAGCCTGCAGCGTCATTGCAAATGATCGTTCCTACGGCGTCATCGAGATCGGCGAGAAATCGACGAACCAGCTCTTGGGCTGCACGAAGCCATGGATCTTCGGGCTCATGGCGCGGGGTCCGACGTCATGGGCGACATAGAGGAACGCCGCGTCGTCGACCGAGGCCGCATGCAGTTCGGCCAAGGCCGCGTCGCGCGCCGCCGGATCGAAGGTCTGCCGCGCCTTGGTGACCAGTTCGTCGAATTTGGGGTTGTTGATATAGCCCCAGTTATTCGACACCGGCGGCGCCATCGAGGATTGCAGGAAGCGTACCAGGGCGAAGAACGGATCCATCGCCGCATAGGTCACGTTGGTGGCGTTGGCGCCGTTGGCGGAGGCGTCCTTGGCGCCGCGCCGCCAGTTGGTGAACAGCGTATTCCACTCGATGACGTCGAGCTGGACGTCGAAATAGCATTCGGCCAGCGCCTGCTGCAGGTACTCGTTCATCGGCAGCGGCAGCATCTGGCCGGATCCCGAGGCCGAGGTCTGCACCTTGACCGACAATCGCTTGTTCGGACCGAATCCGGCTTCCTGCATCAGCTTCTGCGCCGCGGGCTTGTCGTATTTGATCTCGAAGCTCGGCTTGCCGCGCCAGGGATGGCCGGGTTCGAAGGTGCCGGTCGCCGGCACCATCAGGCCGGCGAGCAGGCCGTCCCTCAGGCCCTCGCGGTCGATGCACAGATTGGCCGCCTTGCGTACCCGGATGTCGTTCCAGGGCGAACCTTCGACGCGCGAGAACTGCCAGGGCCAGACATGCGGTTCCTCGTTGGTCCGGATCACGAAACCGCGCTGCTTGATTTCTGCCACCGCATCCGGCGCCGGCGCTTCGATCCAGTCGACCTGGCCGGAGAGCAGGGCGGCGGTGCGGGCATTGGCCTCCGGCATCGGCAGCAGCAGCATCTTGTCGACCTTGGGGACGCGCGCCTTGTCCCAGTAGTTGTCGTTCCTGGCAAGTTCCAGCCGCTCGCGCGGCGTGAAGCTCGACATCTTCCAGGGACCGGTGCCCGAGGGGTCGCGCGCGAACGCCTCCCACGCGGCCTGTGACTTCGCCTTGGGATCGGCGCCGCCGGCAGCGTCATAAAACTTCTGCCATTTTGCCGGACTCGCCATGAACAGATTGGTGAGGTTGATGGGCAGGAAGCTGTCCGGCTCCTTGGTGGTCAATTCCACCGTCATGTCGTCGATCTTGCGGGCCGAGGCCAAGGTCGGCATCCGCGACGCGGTGACGCCGACCTGGCTCGGATCGAACTGCGGCGCATCCTGCCGCAGCACCTTGTCGACGTTCCAGACCACGGCATCGGCGTTGAACGGCGAGCCGTCATGGAAGCTGACGCCCGGACGAAGCTTGAAGGTCCACCTGGTCTTGTCGGCATCATTGACGGCCCATGCCGTCGCAAGCCCCGGAATCACCACGCTTGCCTTGTCGGCCGACGACAGGTCCCACATCGTCAGCGCGTCATACATGGTCAGGCCGGTGAAGCGGTTGCCCTCAAAACCCTGGTCGGGCTGGCCCAGCGTGCGCGGAATGTCGGCCGCGGTCATGCCGATGCGCAAGACCGTCTCGGCGCAGGCGATCCGCGGCAGCGCGGCCAAAATCCCCACTGCGACCATCACCGCGGCAAATGCCCGCCTCTTTGCAGATTTCCCGGTACGCATTGCAAGCAATCCCTCTCTCGATTCAAGATGACTATTTCTTATGCAATTGTATGCAACGGCTGTGCCAATGACGGTCATGTTTCACCCAATGAGATTGGCGGTACAACTCTTTGTGCTTGGGCGGGCGGAAACGCCGCAAATGCCCAATTTGGCATCAACCTTGCTAGCCGGAATGGACTATTACCCCAAAGGAGTTGGTGGATGCGCTTCGGAAAATCGATTGCTGCTGCTGCCGTTGCGCTCGCCGTCTGGGCCGGTCTACCCGTCTCGGCGCAGGCCGAGACCGTCGTGCGATACGGCATCTCGATGGCGGATATTCCGCTGACGACCGGCCAGCCGGACCGCGGCGCCGGCGCCTATCAGTTCACCGGCTACACTATTTACGATCCGCTGGTTGCTTGGGACATGGATGTCTCGGACCGGCCCGGCAAACTGGTGCCCGGCCTCGCCACCGAATGGAAAGTCGATGACAAGGACAAGACCAAATGGCGCTTCACGCTGCGCCAGGGCGTCAAGTTCCATGACGGCAGCGACTTCAATGCCGATGCGGTGATCTGGAACCTGGACAAGGTGCTGAACGACAAGTCGCCGCAATTCGACAAGCGCCAGAGCGCACAGGTCAAGACCCGGCTGCCGTCGGTAGCAAGCTATGCCAAGATCGACGATTCCACGATCGAAATCACCACCAAGACCGTCGACTCCTTCTTCCCCTATCAGATGCTCTGGTTCCTGGTCTCCAGTCCCGCGCAATACGAGAAACTCGGCCGCGACTGGGACAAGTTCGCCAGCCAGCCTTCGGGCACCGGCCCGTTCAAGCTGACCAAATTGGTACCGCGCGAACTCGCCGAACTGTCGAAGAACGCGGATTACTGGGACAAGAAGCGGATCCCGAAAGTCGAAAAGCTGATCCTGATTCCGATGCCTGAAGCGCTGGCGCGCACCAATGCGCTGCTGGCCGGACAGGTCGACCTGATCGAAGCGCCGGCCCCCGATGCGGTGCCGCAGCTCAAATCCGCGGGCATGCGGATCGTCGACAACATCACCCCGCATGTGTGGAATTATCACCTCAGCGTGCTGCCGGGCTCGCCCTGGACCGACATCCGTCTGCGCAAGGCGCTCAATCTGGCGATCGACCGCGACGCGGTGGTCGGGCTGATGAACGGTCTGGCCAAGCCGGCCAAGGGTCAGGTCGATCCGTCGAGCCCATGGTTCGGCAAGCCGAGCTTCGACATCAAATACGATCCGGCCGCCGCCAGGAAGCTGGTCGAGGAGGCCGGCTATTCCACCGAGCACCCGCTGAAGACGACCTTCATCATCGCCCAGGGCGGCACCGGACAGATGCTGTCGCTGCCGATGAACGAATTCCTGCAGCAAAGCTTCAAGGAGATCGGCATCGACGTCGATTTCAAGGTGGTCGAACTCGAGACGCTGTACACCCATTGGCGCAAGGGCGCGGCGGACGAAATCAATGCCGGCATCACCGCCAACAACATCGCCTATGTGACCTCGGACCCGCTCTACGCCATCGTCCGCTTCTTCGCCTCCGATCAGGTGGCGCCGGTCGGCGTCAACTGGGGCGGCTACAACAACCCCAAGGTCGATGCGCTGATCAACGAAGCCAAGCAGACCTTCGATACCGCCAAGCAGGACCAGTTGATCGCGCAGGCGCATGCGCTGATCGTCGACGATGCGGCGCTGGTGTGGGTGGTGCACGACAGCAATCCGCACGCGCTGTCGCCCCGAATCAAGCAGTTCGTGCAGGCGCAGCACTGGTTCCAGGACCTGGCGATGATCGGCGTCGAATGAGCGCTCCGGATTGCCGGCGGCAGCACCGGCAGCGATAGCCGACCTGGGGCGCGAGCCTGGAAATCCATACTCCTTGCAGGGGTTATAGATTCCGGGCTCGCGCAAGAGCGTGTCCTCAGATGTGCAATTTCAGTTCGAGGAATGGCAGGTGATGTGAGGCATTGCTGCGGGCCGAAATGACTTCACCTTCATGAACGAAGTAGTAGATTGGGCTCTGCCTGCCTGAACACCGGAGGTGACATGTCAGTTTTCGCTCGAATTGCCCTCGCGTTTTTTCTGGCAACCCTGCAGGTTCCGGCGGCGCTCGCGCTGGACAGCGCGCCCGCCACCGTTTCCCAGGAGCTTGTCGCGTTCTCCTCGGATGAAGGGCTCGTCCGGCTGGCGCGCTCGACCGCCAAGGTGGACTTTCCGGCCCTTGCCAATCAGTTCGAGGCCGAATCCAACGGAGCGTTCTGCGGGCCCACCTCCGCGGCGATCGTGCTCAACGCCGTCCGGGGCCGCAGCCCCGATCTGCCGCGGGACCACAGCCGATTGCATCCGGAAGACCTGCAATACATCCCGAGCGCCTATGATCCATCGATCCCGCGCTTTACCCAGGATAACGTCATCACCAGGGGACAGAAAACCCGCGCCCAGGTTCTCGGCGAGCCGGTGACGATCAACGGAAAGCAAATCAAGGACTTCGGTTATCAGGTCCGGCAGCTCGATGAAATGCTGCGAGCCAACGGCCTGAAGACCCGGCTTGTCATCGTCGACGACGGCAAGGCAGAGCAGGACATTCGCAACGACCTGGTGGAGAATCTCAGGCGGCGGGGCGATTTCGTGATCGTCTCGTACCACCGCAAGGCGGTCGGCCAGCAGGGTGGCGGACATATTTCGCCGCTCGGCGCCTACGATCTTGAGTCCGACTCGTTCCTTGTGCTCGACGTCAACCCCTCGAATGCGGGCTGGGTCTGGATGCCGACGGCAACCCTCATCAAGGGCATGCGCACCTTCGATACCATCGAGAACCGCGGCTATATCCTGGTCGAGGCTCCCTGACTACTTCGTCAGCAGCGCGAACGCGCCGTTCCAGTCTTCCGGCGGCGGGTTTTTCCGATAGCCGAGAATTCGCGTTTCATAGAGCTTGAAAAGCAGCTCCAGCGCGTGGGCGTCGTCGCTGCGGCGGCCGCGCTCGATCGCCGCCAGCGCACCGTCCCAGTCGCGGCTGCGGTAACACGCCAGCATCTCGATGGTGAGGTTGCGCAGCCGCTGAAAACGACCGGATTGCGCGGTGTCGGCGCGGCCGGCGACGGCATAGATCACCTCGGGCTCCTTCTTGCCCTTGACCATGATGAAGTCGAGCTCGAGGATCGCGAACCTGTCCTTGACCGCCAGCGCGGTTTTGGAGCCGACGATGATCGGGAAACCATACTCCTTGGATTGCCCTTCCAGCCGCGATGCCAGGTTGACGCTGTCGCCGAGCACCGAATAGTCGAACCGGAGGTCGGAACCCATATTGCCGACCACGCAGGTGCCGGTATTCAATCCGACCCCGACATTGATCGGAATATAGGCATGGCCGCCGTCCTTGGCCTCGAGTTCGCGCTGCTTGTTGAGCACCTCGATTTTTTCCAGCATGTCGATCGCTGCTTCGCAGGCATTGAGCTGATGCTCGCTGTCGTCGAGCGGCGCATTCCAGAACGCCATGATGGCGTCGCCCATGTATTTGTCGATGGTGCCCTTGCGCGCCAGGATCGCGTTGGTCAGCGGCGTCAGGAACCGGTTCATCAGCGCGGTCAGGCCCTGCGGATCGTGCTTGTAGGATTCCGAGATGGTGGTGAAGCCCCTGACGTCGGAGAACATGATGGTCATCTCGCGCTCCTCGCCGCCGAGCACGAGTTTTTCCGGCGATTGCGCCAGCTGTTCGACCAGCGCCGGCGACAGGTACTGGCCGAACGCCGAGCGGATCTGCCGCCGCTGCGCCTGCTCCCGGACAAAGCTGGAGAAGATCAAGGTGAGATAGATCGCGGTGGTCGACAGCAGCGGATAGGTGAAATCGACCAGCAGCCGGTGCTGGGTGTAGAAATACCAGGAGGTTCCGATCAACAACGCCGCGAGCAGCGTACCGACGACAACCAGCGTCACCGGGCCGAACATCGGCGCGAAGACGATGACGAGGATTCCGAGCAGCAGGGCGGCGCCGAATTCGAGAGCCGGGCCGTAGAGCGGTTGCGCCAGCAGCGAGCGGGTCAAGGCGGCCTCGATCACCTGGGCATGGATTTCGACCCCCGGCATGGCCGCAGTCACCGGCGTGGTCTTGATGTCGTTCAGCCCGGCCGCCGAGGTACCTACCAGTATCAGCTTGCCCTTGATCATCTCGGGCGCGGCGCTGCCGTCGAGCACGTCGGCCGCCGACACCAGGATCGATGGATCACGCCGGGCAAAATGAACCCAGAGCTGGCCATTGCGGTCGGTCGGGATCGCAAAGCCCTTGACGCCGAGGCTCTGGATGCCGGCGCGATCGGCTTTGATCAGGATCGTGTCGCTGCCGGTCGCCACCCGCAGCATCTCGAAGCTGAGCGACGGCATGGTGACGCCCTGGGCCAGCATTATCATCGGCACCCGCCGGACAATGCCGTCATGTTCGGGATGGATCGAGAACAGGCCGCGCCCGGCGGCGGCGGCTTCGAGCACCGGAACGTTACGCAACAAACCGGGCCATTGCAGCATGAAGCGCTGCGGCTCCTCGCCGAGCATCGCAAGACCGGTCAACGGCAGCGACTTGTCGATCGGCGATTCAACTTCGGGAAGCCCGGTTTCACCCAGCACGACCCGCGAGCGGCGGATGGCATCCGCGAATACCTGGTCGTTGCTCGGCAGCGCGCGCAGTTTCGCCCGGGTCTCCTCATCGAGATTGCGGAATGTGTCGGCCGCGACATTGGGGTTGAGCCGGTCGGGCTCGGAGAAGATGGCGTCGAAGGCAATGACAACGGCGCCGAGCCTGGTCAGGTTGGCGATGAGGTCGGCGATCCGGGTTCGCGGCCACGGCCACTGGCCGAGTTTCGCCAGGCTCTTCTCGTCGATATCGACGATGGTAACCGGCCTTGCGGTCTTCACCCGGGGATCGATGCGCTGGAAGGTGTCGAAGGTCCTGACCCGAAGCTCCTCGATCGGGGCGGGATCGGCGATCCGCAACGCCGCGATCCCGATCAGGAGCACCAGGCACAACAGCCTGGCAAACCCGACCTTCCGTCCGAACCACCTTCGTAATACCCTCAGTCGCTTCATGCTTTCAGGATATCAGGTTCAGGCGGGTCGATCATGCCCGCGGGGCGACTCATTTCAAATAAGCCAAACCCGGTCAAGTGCGGGTAAAGACGGAGCCTGCGATGTCAAATGCCGGTAGCGGGACGATCTCGCCGCCCGAGCGGTCACATGATTCGATCCGCGCCCTGCTGCGGGCCGGCAGGAACGACGACGCCATCGTCCAGCTATGCGCGGCCAGCATTACCCGGCCGGACGACCTCGAAATCAGGGAGTTGCTGTTCGACGCCTTCTACCAGAAGCGCGACTGGGCGCCGGCGCTGGTTCTGGCGGAACAGCTGGTTCGTGCCCGCCCCGAGGCCGCGCATCTGCAGCGGATGCTGATCGCGACGCTCTCCAACACCAGGCGCTTTGCGGAGGCGATCGTGCAGGCCCGTCAATTCATCGACCGGCACGGCGACGACCTGACGGTGCTCGATGCGCTCAAGGTCGCGCATTTCTATACCGGCAAGACCGACGAGGCGATCCGCCATGGCCAGCGCGCGCTCGACCTGCGCGACCAGCAGGCCCGCCGCAATCCGCCGCCTTTTGCCCTCACCGAGCCTTCCAGTCCGCCTTCGGGAAACAACGTCATTTCCTATTCGCTATGGGGGACCGATGCCTGCTACGCCTACGGCGCCATGATCAACCTGGTGCAGAGCCGCACCGTCTATCCGGGCTGGAACTGCCGGTTCTATGTCGATGCCGCGGTGTCGCCGGCCTGTGTCGGCTTCCTGCGCGATAACGGCGCCGACGTACGCAACATCGAAGACGAATATCCCGGGGTCGGGCTGTTCCAGCGCTTCCTGGTGATGAACGATCCCTCCGTCGGACGTTTCCTGGTGCGCGACTGCGACGCGCGGCTGTCGGCGGCGGAGGCCGATCTGGTGCGGCGTTGGATCGACAGCGATCGCCCCTTCCACGTGGTGCGCGACCATGTGCTGCACAACGAACTGATGATCGGCTGCCTGTGGGCCGGACGTACCGATTGCGGCATCGATATCGTCGAACTGATGCGGCGCTATTTCAAATTGACCTTCGGGCCGACGGCGAAATACGGCCATGACCAGATCATGCTGGGCCTGATGCTGTGGCCGCTGATCCGCCCGTACTGCCTGGTTCACGACAAGCATTACCGGCTGGAGGGCGTCGACACCGTACCGCTACCCGATCCCCAAAGCCATTTCGGCGCCGGCCACCAGAACATGACAGCGGTACTCGCCGAGGTCGACCGGATGGGAATTCCGCGGCTGCCGTAGCGGGGTGCGTGCGTGGCGGCGCCGCGGGCTCCGGCCGAGATTTTAAGCGAAATGGAAATCGTGGCTGTGCAGCTGGGCCTTGATGATGGCTGCCTGGCTCGTCGGATCAAAGCCTTCGGGGGCGGTACCAGGGCCGACGTCGTGGGTTTCGGCCCAGGCCGTCGACAGGTTCGCAGCTGTCGGATGTTGCACGTCGGTCGCCCAATGCAGATCGATCGACGCATCATGGCCGGCGTTGGCAAAATTGAACACGAAGCCGTGGCTGGTCTGGGCCGCCACCGCGCTGTTGCCCGGCGCCGGGCCGGCGGGGACCGGCGGGTCGTAGACGATGGTGCCGCCGGTGCCATCGCTGGTGAAGCTGAAATTCGCCGCCTGATAAATGCCGGTGAAGTGCAGCGTCGCGCTGTCGGCGCCCTCGCTGACCGACAGCGTGTCGGTGGCGGCATTGAAGCTGTCGGCGAATGAACTCGACTGATAGTCGATACCCTTGAGATCGATCTGGTCCGAGCCGGCCAGGGTGCCGTCGCCGGTGAAGCCCGCGATCGTGCCATGGAAGCTGGAGGGGTTGTCGAGCGTCAGGCTGCCCGTCGAGCCCTGGAAAGTGACACTTTCTCCAGATGCGACCGGACTGGCCAGTTCCAACAGTGCTCCGGTCGCGATGGTTAGCGGGCTTGCCGCGGACGGATCAAAAATCTCGGTACCACTGGCGTCCGGCTGGAAGGTAAAGTTGCCGCCACCAACTCCACCCACGACATCAATGGTGATCGAATGACCCTGTCCATCACCGACGGTGAGGACATCAGTGTTCGGATTGTAACTGTCCGCTGCCGCATCGAAGCTGATGTGGGGCACATAGATGACGTCGCTGGCGGAAATCGCCGCTCCATTTCCCACCACCGAGAACGGAGTCGAGGTGCCCGAACTATCAATCTGCAAAATGCCATTGACGCCTTCGAAGGTCACGGCATTGGTGGATGTTCCACCGAGTTCGACGGTGGCGTTGCTTCCGACCTCTATGTTACCGGTACCGCTGACACTATCGTGAACGACGAGAATACCGCCAGCCGTCGCTTCCAGCAGCCCGCCATTACTGACGGTGGTGCCGGTATTGATGCTCAGGGTGGCGCCGGAAACATTGGCATCGATGGTGCCATCGTTGACCAGACCAAGGCCGTTGCCACCGATGGTGCCGACGCCCTCGATGGTATTGTTGACGTTGGTGAGGACGTCGGTGCCGGCGCCGCCGCCATTCTGACCGTTACCCTGGATGTAATTGTTCCCGGGACTGTCAGACAGGGTCACAACACCGCCGCCGCTCAGCGTCGCACCGCTGATGTCGAACTGCAAGGTGGTGCCATGACCGCTGCTATCGAGCGCGATCGTGCCGGTGTTGTCGATCGCGCCCTGCAACACCAGCAACCCGTTGTCGTCGACATCCACACTACCGGCGTTGGAGACCGTGTTCCCGCCGGTACCGTCGAACACGCTGCCATTGTTGACGATATTAATGACGCCGCCACTCGACGTCTCAAGCGTGCCGCCGGTGATGAACGCGCTCTGCAGGTTGACGTCGCCCCCAGCTGCTGAGATCACGCCGCCGATATTGTCGATTGCGGTTTGCTGGATCAGCAGCGTCGCCGAGTCGGTTGCCTCCAGCGTGCCGGCATTGCCGACCGTGCCTGCCTCACTGCTGTTGGGGGAATTGTTACCTTGATTGTTGACGATGAGCGTGGTGCCGGAAATATTGGCGTCGATCGTGCCTCCGCCCTTGTTGACCAGGCCCATGCCGTTGCCACCGATGGTGCCGACGCCCTCGATGGTATTGTTGACGTTGATAAGAACGTCGGTGCCGGCGCCGCCGCCATTCTGACCGTTACCCTGGATATAATTGTTGCCGGGACTGTCAGACATGGTAACGACACCGCCGCCACTCAGCTTCGCGCCGCTGACGTCAAGCTGCAAGGTGGTGATATTACCGCTGCTATCGAGCGCGATCGTGCCGGTGTTGTCGATCGCGCCCTGCAGCACCAGCAACCCGTTGTTGTCGACATCCACGTTACCGGTGCTGGAGACGGTGTTCCCGCCCGTGCCGTCAAGCACGCTTTGGTTGTTTACGATGTTAAAGACGCCGCCACTCGACGTTTCAAGCGTGCCGCCGGTGATGAACGCGCTCTGCAGGCTGACATTGCCGCCATTGGCCGAAATCACGCCGCCAACATTGTCGACCGCGGTTTGCTGAAATCAGCAGCGTCGCCGAGTTGGTTGCTTCCAGCATGCCGGCATTGCTGACCGTGCCTGCCTCACTGCTGTTGGGGGAATTGTTACCTTGATTGTTGATGATGAGCGTTGCGCCGGAAACATCGGCGTCGATCGTGCCTCCGCTCTTGTTGACCAGGCCCATGCCGTTGCCACCGATGGTGCCGACGCCCTCGATGGTATTGCTGAGGTTGGTAAGAACGTCGGTGCCGGCGGCGCCGCCATTCTGACCGTTACCCTGGATATAATTGTCCCCGGGAGACATGGTAACGACACCGCCGCCGCTCAGCGTCGCGCCGCTGATGTCCAACTGCAAGGTGGTGCTATGACCGCTGCTATCGAGCGCAATCGTATTGGTGTTGTCGATCGCGCCCTGCAGCACCAGCAACCCGTTGTCGTCGACATCCACGTTACCGGTAACGGAGACGGTGTTCCCGCCGGTGCCGTCGAACACGCTGCCGTTGTTGACGATATTGATGACACCGCCATCGAACGTCTCGAGCGCGCCGCCGGTGATGAACGCACTCTGCAGGTTGACATTGCCGCCATTGGCAAGAATCACCCCGCCGACATTGTCGATGGCGGTTTGCTGGATCAGCAGCGTACCCGAGCCGGTCGCTTCCAGCGTGCCGGCATTGCCGACCGTGCCTGCCTCACTGCTGTTGGGGGAGTTGTTACCTTGATTGTTGATGATGAGCGTGGCGCCGGAAACATTGGCGTCGATGGTTCCATCGTTGACCAGACCCAGGCCGTTGCCACCGATGGTGCCGACGCCCTCGATGGTATTGTTGACGTTGGTGAGGACGTCGGTGCCGGCGGTGCCGCCATTCTGACCGTTACCCTGGATATAATTGTTCCCGGGACTGTCAGACATGGTAACGACACCGCCGCCGCTCAGCGTCGCGCCGCTGATGTCGAACTGCAGGGTGGTGCTGTTACCGGTGCTATCGAGCGCAATCGTGCCGGTGTTGTCGATCGCGCCCTGCAGCACCAGCAACCCGTTGTTGTCGACATCCACGTTACCGGTGCTGGAGACGGTGTTCCCGCCAGTGCCGTCGAACACGCTGTGATTGTTGACGATATTAAAGACGCCGCCGTTCGACGTCTCAAGCGTGCCGCCGGTGATGAACGCGCTCTGCAGGTTGACATTGCCGCCATTGGCCGAAATCACGCCGCCGACATTGTCAATCGTCGCGTCTATGTCGAGCGTAACTCCAGCCCTGACGTCGAGCGAGGCGAACGCCGCCCCGCTATTGTCGATGGTAACAGTGATCGGCGTCAGGACACCCGGAGACAGGCCGATCACGACATCGCTGGTCGAGGTCGGCAGGCCACCACTACCGTTGTTCCAATTGCTCGAAACAAACCAGTCGCCGCTCGATGGGCTTGTCCACTGGATGACGGAAGTCGGCTCGACGACCAGCTCGGAACCACCATGGCCATCGCCCAGGATAATAAATTGGGAATGGCTGGGCAGGCTGCCCACGGTGTAGCTGAGCGGGGCGCTGCCCTGAATGTCCACCGTCAGGTTTGTCCCGCTGACCGTTGCGCTCGTCGCAATGGTATCGACCAAGTCGACCGTATCCCCCGCGGCAAGTCCGTCGAGCGTTCCCGTCAATCCCGATGGCTGCTCAACTTTCAGGGTCGTGTCGTCGCCTGAGAACGTAATGGCTTGAGAAACCGTGCCGCCCGCTTCCAGCGTGGCGCCGTCATCAAGAAACAGGAAGCCGGACCCGCTGATATCGCCGGTTACAACCAGTTGGCCCGCCGTCACGGTGACGTTGCCATCGTCGACAAGGTTTCCGTCAATCGTTCCTGCCCCAGTCAGCGAGCCCAGGCCGCCGACGTGAATGGCACCCGCAATCGCGCTGACACCCGACCCGATGTCGATGGCACCTCCACTCTCGATCGTCACGGTCGCTGTGCCAGGCCCCAGTCCAAGCCCGGAAGTGGTGGTTACGATCGATCCAGCACCGGTAACTGTCAGCTGACCGACGCTGCCGACTTGGCTGGCGACCGAGAGATAGCCGGCATTGATGCGCCACCATTCTCCACCGTGGTAACGGCCGTTCCGGCATTGGCGACGTTGAGGTATTGACTTGCATTCAGCGTCGCATCGTTGACGACAAGCGTATCCGTGATGCCCGTTTCAAAATTGTTGGCGAGCGAAATACCCGCGGTGGCAACGACAGCCTGGTTTGCTATCGTTAGCGATGCCGTACCATCATCGCCCATGTCGATGTAAGCGGTGTAAGTTGGTCCGTTAGTCACGGTGACGGTGGTTCCTGGCCCCGTCACTTCAACCGTGCCTATGCTTCCGGCGGATTGCCCGATGCCCAGGTACTGGACGCCCGTTACGGAGGCTCCGGCTTCGACCGTGAGGATGCCGATAGCGGAGCCGCCGACGGCAATTCCGCCTGAATCCAACAGCGCTATGCGTGAGCCGGCCCCTGTCGCCGTGATGGATCCTTCATCGTCAATATAGCCTGCCTGCCACGTCGCTCCCGCCTCATTATTGAAAGTGCCGCCGAACGCTCCGTTGTCAGCGGTATTGACCGAACCATTGATCTCCCCGTAATTCGTGATGATGACTTGACCGCCATTTACGCCAATGGCCTGGCTAAAGGACGTAACTGCGCTCGATCCGATGATTCCCGAACCATAATTATTGATCGTCAGCGTGCCGGAACTGTTTTCATTCACATAGATGGCCGTATTGGTCAGCGCCTCCACCGTTCCGTAATTGTTGATTGTCGTGGAACCGGTCGCGCCGGACGTATTCTGGTTGATGTTGATGCCAGAATATAAGTTTCCGACCAGAACTCCGTTGTTGGTGATGTTTATCTGGCCGGCACCGACGGTGCTTCCGAAAAGGCCGGAATTCCCGCTGGTCGTACCGTCATTGATAACCGAGACGTTACCTCCATCTTCGGCAAAGACATTAATGCCGGTACTACCCGTCGCGCTGATCGATGACGACGTTCCGGTCGTAACCGTCACATCGCCCGCTCCGCCCTCGGTACCGGCATTGATGCCACCATTCGTCGCGGTGATCGCGCCGTCGTTGGTAACAAACACGGCGCCGCCATCGTTCGCATTGGCATTGATGCCAGCACCACCCGTCGCGCCGATCGATGACGACGTTTCCGTCGTAACCGTGACATTGCCGGTGCCCCAGTTGAAAGCGTCAATGCCGGCCCCCGCAGCAACCGTGATACTTGCATAGCTGTCGACCACTACATTGCCGGCAACATTCGGGGCGATCGTGTTCGAACCCGGATAATAGCCCGCATTGATGCCTGTATTCGCCGCCAGGATCGTTCCATCGGCGGTCACATCGATGCTGTCGCTGCCAGAAACCGAGGTCAACTCGTCAAACGCAAGAATGCCGGTATTTCCGGAAGTGACCTTGTCGCCAGCCGACATCGTAACGGTGACGTTGCCGGCATCGTCATTATAAGCCTCAATTCCGTGCAGCGTTCCGGCCGAGATCGTGGCGTTTGCCCCGACATGGACCGCGACATTTCCGGTCCCGTAACTCAGGCCATCGGCTACAACGCCATCTTGCGCGCCGGACACAGAGGTCCCCGCGCCGTCATTCACTGTGACGTCGCCGTTGCCATAATTATAACCTTGAACACCGTAGCCAGCCGAGGCCGTGACATTGGCGTAGTTGTTGACGACGACGGTGCCGTTGACGTTGGTATTGGCGGTTGCGCTAGTACCGCCGAAATATCCAGCAACGACGCCTTTTGGCACCGAGCCACTAAGGTTGTCGGTATCGCCGGAATTGATCGTGCCGTTGGCCGTCACCGTAATCGTACTGTCCGCCGAGACTGCGATAGCGGAATCTTCATTAATGGCATTGATGCCGGAGCTGCCGGAATTGATCTGGCCTCCATCCATATTGACCGAGACATCCCCGGTGCCATAGCTCAGGGCCCGAATCCCATATTCGACCGTCGCCGTGACCGCACCCGAGGGATCCACCGTGGTGTCGCCGCTGCCGTAGTTTAAGGCCTCGATCCCGTAGCTGCCGCCACTCGCGCCGGCCTGGGTGATCGTGATATCGCCGTTGTCGCCCGCATCGAGGTTCTCAGCGAGCAACCCGATCAATCCCGAACCGTTGCCGGTCACGCTTCCGGTATCATCTACGACAATATTGCCATGCGCGTTCGCGCTTACCTTCGCGAGCACCCCGTCGCCGGCGTTACCGGTAACATCGCCGCTGGCGTCGACGGTGAGATCGCCCACGCCGTTCTGAACGACCTTGATGCCGTTTGCTGCGCCCGTAAGGGTGCCGCTCGGCGTCAGCGTCACATTGGCCCCGTTGCCGTTGCCCGACGTCCCGCCCGACGACGCAAAGTCGATCGCGTCGCCGCTGGTGGTGGTGATATTGCCCTGGCCAGTGATCACGAAACTGCCGGAGGTCGATGAAAGGCCCGAGATGGTGCCGGTAAGACCATGACCATGGTCGACTGCAAGGTATCCTGGAGGGTATCGCTGACATCAGAGAACGTGACGGCTTGAGCGCCCGCGCCGCCGAGTTGCAGGGTCGCTCCCGCATCGATGACCAACGAACCCGCGCCGCTCAATCCACCGGAAAGATCAAGCGTGCCGTTCTCGACGGTGATTGTTCCGCTATTCTGGACCGCTCCTGCCAGGTCGCTGGTACCCATTCCGCTCAACGTCAGCGTACCGGTGGTGATGTCTAGCGTCGCGGTCGAAGTAGTGGAGAGCTCAGACACCGATACGGCGGTCGAAATCGTTACCGAATAGCTGCCGCTGGCGTCGATGACCGCGGCTTCGTTCAATTCGGAACTCCCAGGCTCCAGTCACTGCCGGTCGTCCAGGTACCGCCCGAACCGTTGGTCCAGTGGTCGCCGAATCCTGCGCCACTCAGCGATTGGTATTGCGACTGGGAGATATTCAGCAAGGTGATAGCGTCGCCGCCGCCGAAATCCAGAATGGCGTTGCCGTTGGCGTAGGTGACGCTCTGCGGGGCTGTAAACCCGTTCAATACGATCCGGTCGAGTTCGGTAGGATCGAACGTCCCATTGGCCTGATCGAAATTCGTGATCGTCAGCGATCCATACCCTTGCGCGAAGACGAATGTGCTGCCCGCACCGCCGGTCTCCGTGTCGTGGCTGCCAACTGGGGCACCGCCGCCGTCGATATAATCGCTGTTATTGTCGCCGGTGATCGTGTCGGCGAATTTCGAACCGATGACGCTTGAGATATTGGTCAGCGTGTCGTTGTAGCCACCCCAGCTTGCCGTGCCGGTCCCGAGATTGACGGTGACGCCCGACGTCGCGTCCGCGAACGAAACTCCAGTGCCGGAAGACAACTGGCCAACGAAGTGGTGGTTACCGGGAGCGTCGTCAAGAAAGTAATAAAATATGGGGGCGATCCAACCCAGCCTGGTAGGCGGTCAAGCTGGTATTGCCCTGGGCGGCGAGGTCATAGAATTGCCGGCTCGCTTTTGCACCACCAAGGCGGCGGCAAGATCGCTAAGGCTGGTGGCGAGACCAAGGTCTACTGTCTGGAGAACATCTCCCTGGGCATCAAGCTGCTCAACCGAGGTCACCGTTTCCAAGAGTTGCGATCCTGACTGCGCAAATCCGGTGCCGATGATATCGGTAAAGGTGCCGTCGGTGTTGGCAAAGCGAATATCGGTGGAAGTAAAGCTCAACGGCGAGGTTTGATCCGTCTGGATCACACGACCAGTCGATCTTGCTTTCAATCGCCTCCTCTCGGGCGATGTAATTGCCGAAATCGCCGAGCGAAAGGCTCATGCCGGTGATGGTCTGCAGCACATTACCGGTGGAATTGTCGACCAGGCTGATCGAGCCTATTCCGCCGCCGGTCGGAAGATGCGACGTCGGGTCGTAGGTGAAGCCGCCGCCGTTGAAGACCGTCGAGGTGAGACCGTCGCTGTTGGGAACGATCCATGTCGCGGATGTTCCCTCGTTTGTTGCAGCGTACGGATCGATCACGTGGCTCCAGTCCAGGTATCCGAGGCCGGGCGCGATATCGATCCGCGTGCTGGCGCTACCGGAGAGAGCGCTGCCGCCGTTATTGCCGTTGTCGTCGATCGTCACCGTCAGCGTCGTTGACGAACTGGGGAGGCGCGTCGTCGTTATAGCGACGGTGCTGAGGAATTGAGCAGCGCGTTTATCTGAGCGATCGTACCCGAGAACGTTACCGTGCCGGTACCGTTGCCGATGATGTCGGATACGCCGCTGTCGCCGGCCGCAATGGTGATGATGCCCTCGCCAACCGACAAGGTCGCGGTCTCGATGCTGTGCCCCCGTCCGCGTCGCTGACGGAAAGGCCAGCGGCTCGCAGGTGAGATCGGTGCCCGCGACCGCGTTGTAAAGCTCGGCCGGCGTCGTCGCCACCGGCGCATCGTTGACGCCCGTGACGGTAACGGAAATGGTCTGGCTGGTCTGCGCGCCGGCGGCGTTCGTCGCCGTGACCACGAAATTATCCTGGGCGGTTGGCCCGCGGCCAATGCCTTGACGCTCGGCAGGCCCGGATTGAGTTCGTAGCGCCAGGTGCCGTCCTGCGCGAGATCGAGCTCACCATAGGTGCCCTGCATGACCGAGTCGGCCTGGGGCGATGCACTCGGCGTCGTCGCTACGGAATAGCTGTAGAATTGCGGCCGGACCCAATCATCGTTGTCGAAGATGTGGGCGATCGCGGTGAATGTGACGGCGAGCCGTCCGCCACCTCGACGCCGCCGACATTCGTTTCCAGCGTATACGATGCCTGCACCTGGCCGTTAGTCGCCGCGTATTGGAAAGCGACAGCAGGATTTCATTATCCGCGGCAGGAGCGTTGATGGTGATGGCCTGCAATACGTCGGAGACGCCAGTTCCGTAATTGTACTCGGTGAGCACAACGCTGGCGGTACCAGTGCCGTTCCTGGCGACACCGATATCGACGGTTTCCGTCCCGGGCTCACCGTCGACGCCTAAGGCCGATGAGCGGTCCGACAGCCGGATGCCGTAGCGGGTGCTGCCGTCGGCCGGGGTGGTCAGGTCGAACAGCCCGTTGACCGAGAAGGATTGGCCACTGCGCAGGCCGTCACCCGCCGGCGCGTTGAAGCTGGTTCCGGTAAGAAGTGTCGTAAATTGGCCGAAGACGGGATCGCCGTAACTGGAAACCCCCAGGCTGCTACCGACATAACCAGCGTTGCTCCCGTCGATGAGCGCCTCGCCACTACCCTGCACGTAGGTGCCGCTGCCAAAGTCGTAATAGCTGGTGCCCGACGGCGATGAGCCGACGAGGATATTGGGGCCGGCAGGTGGCACCGTCCCGTTAAAGGTGTCGTCGAACACCGTTGCCTGCGACCCGTCGACCACCTTGGTGACCGAGAATTCGTGAATGCCGTATTGATAGTTTTCGGCGGCTGCGCGGGTGCCGCCGACGATGTTCCAGGTGAGGGCGTCACCCGCAGCGTCCGAAGCCGTGAATTGCCCCGTCGCGTACCACGCACCGCCATCGGCAACAGCAGCCAATTCAGGACCCTGATTTATGATCGGAAAGTTGTCGACGATCTCGGTGCCACCATGGCCATCGCCCAATAGCGCGAAATCCGACTGTTGATAGGTTCCGGAGAGCGTGATGCTCTGATGCTCAGGAGTCTGGTTGCCGAGATTGTCGGTCACGACATAATTCAGCGTCAGGACGCCGGAATTGCTGTCGTAGGTAAACTGCGGGTTCTCGCTGGAGGAGACTCCCGTGAAATCGATGGCGTCGCCGCTGGCGAAACCGGTAACGGGATTTGCGACACTCGATGATTGATCCCCGAACTCAGCGTGTCGCCGCTGCCGACGAAATTCAAGGTGCCGCCGCCGATATCGGTGCCGATCAGCTTCAACGTGGCGCCGTTGCCCACCGTGATCGTGCTGGTCAGATCGGTCGCGAGGACGTTCACATTACTGAGCGTCGCGCCGAGGCCATTGACGGTGCCAGCCTCGATGTCGAGCGTATCGCCGCCGCCGATCGACAGCGTACCGCCGGTAGTCGTCGTGCCGTCATCGAGCGTCAGCGTCGGATCGCCAGCCGTGTTCGTTCCGACCTGTATTGTGCCGGCATTGCCGACCTGGACGCCATCGAGCGTCGCACCGGCGCCGCTCGCGCCGTAGGTAATTTCAAGGGTGCCACTGCCGCCGATCGAGAGCGCGCCGCCGGTGATCGTGGTGCCGTCGTCAAGGGCAAGGATCGCCCCTGAGGCCTTCAGATCGACGTCGATGGTACCGTCGTTGGTGACGGCGACTCCATCCAGCGTCGCGTCGGAACTGCCGAAACCGCTGTTGCCGCCCTGGACAGCGCCGACCTCAACGTCGAGTTCGCCGTGGCCGCCGATCGACAGCGTACCGCCGCCGCTGATCGTGGTGCCGTCATCCAGCGTCAATATGGCGGTGGGGATCGAGAACGGCGCCATCGATCTGCAACGTACCTGAATTGGTGACGTTAACGCCGTCAAGCGTGGCACCGCTGCCGAGGCTGCTGGCATTGGGACCAGCCTCGATATCGAGTTCGCCGGTGGCGCTGATCGTCAGCGTGCAGGGTGCGGGCCGGCCACAATCGACGTATTGTCGTCCAGCGTCAGGATCGCACCCGACGCATGCAGATCGACATCGATGACGCCGTTATCGGTCACCTTGACCCCGTCCAGCGTCGCGCCCGAACCGGACCCCTTATTCCCCGTCTCGATGTCGAGCTCGCCGGTGGCACTGATCGTCAGCGTGCCGCTACCCCCGCCCACGATCGACGTATTGTCATCCAGCGTCGGGATCGCACCCGACGCATGCAGATCGACATCGATGACGCCGTTATCGGTCACGTTGACGCCGTCCAGCGCCGCGCCCGAACCGAACCCGTTATTCCCCGTCTCGATGTCGAGCTCGCCGGTGGAACTGATCGTCAGCGTGCCGGTACCGCCGCCCACAATCGACGTATTGTCGTCAAGCGTCAGGATTGCGCCCGACGCATTCAGATCGACATCGATGGCGCCGTTATCGATCACGGTAACGCCATCCAGCGTCGCGCCGGAACCGGTGCTGCCGGTCTCGATATCAAGCGTGGCTCCGCTCCCGAGCGTCAGCGTTATGCCGCTTGCCGTCGTTTCGAGAACAACCGTTGTGTCCGGACCGATATAGGCGGTGTTGGTGATATAGCCCGGTACGCTGAACATCCAGTTGTTGCCGTCGGCCCAGCTTCCCGTCGTTGGGACCCGTGTAGATGTCGCTGTCCGAGAGCGTAAAGGTCGCATTTGCGGAACTGGAGAGACCGGTGACGGAATCCGTGATCGTATAGGTAAAGAAGTAGATTTGGGTTGTTCCCGGCGCCAGGTCCGGATCCGAGTTCGGCACGTAGACCAGGTCGCCAGCCTTGAAATCCTGATCGATAAAAGCGCCAACGGTCACGCCGGTGACGGCGGCAGGGAACACGAACAGTTCGCCATACTTCCCAGTCTCGTCGAGCGCGCCGTTGGCGTCGGTGGTCGTCACCGTCGTTGTTCCGTTCGATAACGCTGTGACCGTGAACGGATGGCTGGACGGAGCGGAATCGTTGAAGATTATCGTACTCGCGGTGGACGGCGAGCTTCCCAGAATTGAATAGGCCTCGTCATTGGCGGTCGGCGGCAGCGAGGCCTCGAGCGTGAACACCAGCGGGGTCGCGCTGACCCCGGTGTTGCCGGCCGCGTCGGTGTCCTGCGCCACGATGCTGTGGCTGCCATCTCCGGACAGCGTGACGCTGGTAGTCCAGTTGCCGCCGCTGCCGACCGTGGCAGTGCCGATCGCGGTGCTGCCGCCATTGTCGTAGAGATAGACCGTGCTGCCGACCGCCGCCTCGCCCGCCGTCACGCTGCCGGTGATGGTGTGGGTCGCCTGGTTGGTCAGCCCGCCGCTCGTCGCGATCGTCACCGTCGGCGCACCCGTCAGCGTATCGACATTGATGTTGAGGGTGGCCGTATTGGAGGCGAACGCGCCGTCATTCGCCGCGAAGCTCAACGTATCGGTGCCGGCGTAGTCGCTGGTCGGCGTATAGATCAGCCCATCGGCAAGCGCGGTATCGATCGCGGACAGCGTGCCGGTCAGGATCAATGGCGACGCGCCGGTGCCGGCGCCGCTCTCGCTTACTCCGGTGGCGTCGGCAAGCGACAGCGTCCCATGGAGGACGCCAAGCGTCGCCGTGATGCTATCGCCGCCAGCGTCGGCGAAGGCGACGTTGAGCGTACTCAGCGTCTGCGCCGTATTCTCGTTGGTGTTGACGCCGCTGGTGTTGAAGCTGACCGCCAGCGGAGCGGCAACGGCTCCGGCGAGCGCCGTGAGCTGTTCGGCGCTGCCATCGGTGAAGCTGACAACGACATCGAGCGCCTTGCCTTGATCGCTGATCGTCGGCGTGTAGCTTGAGCCGGTCGCGCCTGAGATCGCGACGCCGTTGTCGAACCACTGATAGGAAATTCCGGTCGCGTGCGAGTCGGTCAGACTCGCCGTGACCGCCGTACCTTGAACAGCGTTGCCGGCATTATCGACAGGACTCAGCGCCACCGTCGCCGGGCTGGACACCACCTCGGTATCGCCGTTGGCATCCTCGGTCAGAGCGAAGCTGTTCTGACCGTAGGAGCCCGAGAAAGTGAGCGTCGCGCTTTTGGCGCCGTCATGGATTGTCAAGGTGTCGTTGCTGCCGTTCCAGACATCGGTCTCGCTCGACGAGTAGGTCAGATCGGTCAGATCGATCTTGTCGCCCGCGCCGAAGCCGGTCACCGTGCCGCCATAGTGCTGCGAATTGTCGAGTTCGAGAGAGCCGGCACCAGAGAACGTGGCATTCAGCGAAAGCGTCTGCGTCGTTGTCCCGACGAAATCGGCCAATCCGCCGCCGGTGATGGTGACCGCTGCCGTACCGCTGATTACAGCGTCGGCGTCGACCAAGAGCGTGCCGCCCGAGGCATCGAGCTCGCCGTTGTTGGCGATGCTGCCGGTCAGTTCCAGCGTGCCGACCGTCGCCATAACCGTGGTGCCGCTGTCGACCGTGACGCCACTCAGCGTGCTCAAGCTGTTGCCGGTCGCCGTCGTGATCGTGCCGCCGCCATCTAGCGTGCCGCCATGGACGATGGCGTTGACAAGGTCCAGCGTGCCGGTGGTGGCATCGATCGTGCCGCCAGTGTTGGTGATGGTCCCGGTCAGTTCCAGCGTGCCGACCGCCGCGGTCACCGTGGTGCCGCTGTCGACCGTGACGCCGCTCAGTATGCTCTCGGTATTGCCGGTTGCCGTCGCGATGGTGCCGGCCCCGCCGAGGGTGCCGCCGTCGATGGTCGCGTTGGTCAGATCGAGGGAGCCGGCGTCGGCATCGAGCGTGCCGCCGCTGTCGCTGATGGTGCCGGTGAGGTCGAGCTCGCCGACTTCAGCGGTCACCGTGCTGCCGCTGGCGATGGTGACGCCGCTGAGTATGCTCTCGGTATTGCCGGCCGCGGTCGCGATGGTGCCGGCCCCGCCGAGGGTGCCGCCGTCGATGGTCGCGTTGGTGAGGTCGAGGGTGCCGGCGCCGGCATCGAGCGTGCCGCCGGCATTGCTGATGGCGCCGGTGAGGTCGAGCTCGCCCACCGCCGCGGTCACCGTGCTGCCGCCGGCGATGGTGACGCCGCTCAGTATGCTCTCGGTATTGCCGGCCGCGGTCGCGATGGTGCCGGCCCCGCCGAGGGTGCCGCCATCGATGGTCGCGTTGGTGAGGTCGAGGGTGCCGGCGCCGGCGTCGAGCGTGCCGCCAGCATTGCTGATGATACCGGTGAGGTCGAGCTCGCCGACTTCAGCGGTCACCGTGCTGCCGCCGGCGATGGTGACGCCGCTGAGTATGCTCTCGGTATTGCCGGCCGCAGTCGCGATGGTGCCGGTCCCGCCCAGGGTGCCGCCGTCGATGGTCGCGTTGGTCAGATCGAGCGTGCCGGCACCGGCGTCGAGCGTGCCGCCGCTGTTGCTGATGGTGCCGGTGAGGTCGAGCTCGCCGACTTCAGCGGTCACCGTGCTGCCGCTGGCGATGGTGACGCCGCTCAGTATGCTCTCGGTATTGCCGGTTGCCGTCGCGATGGTGCCGGCCCCGCCGAGGGTGCCGCCGTCGATGGTCGCGTTGGTCAGATCGAGGGTGCCGGCACCGGCGTCGAGCGTGCCGCCGCTGTTGCTGATGGTGCCGGTGAGGTCGAGCTCGCCGACTTCAGCGGTCACCGTGCTGCCGCCGGCGATGGTGACGCCGCTCAGCGTGCTCTCGGTATTGCCGGTCGCGGTCGCGATGGTGCCGGCCCCGCCGAGGATGCCGCCATCGATGGTCGCGTTGGTCAGATCGAGGGTGCCGGCGCCAGCATCGAGCGTGCCGCCGCTGTTGCTGATGGTCCCGGTGAGGTCGAGCTCGCCCACCGCCGCGGTCACCGTGCTGCCGCCGGCGATGGTGACGCCGCTCAGTATGCTCTCGGTATTGCCGGTTGCCGTCGCGATGGTGCCGGCCCCGCCGAGGGTGCCGCCATCGATGGTCGCGTTGGTAAGGTCGAGGGTGCCGGCACCGGCGTCGAGCGTGCCGCCGCTGTTGCTGATGGTGCCGGTGAGGTCGAGCTCGCCCACCGCCGCAGTCACCGTGCTGCCGCTGGCGATGGTGACGCCGCTCAGCGTGCTCTCGGTATTGCCGGTCGCGGTCGCTATGGTGCCGGCCCCGCCCAGGGTGCCGCCGTCGATGGTCGCGTTGGTGAGGTCGAGGGTGCCGGCGCCGGCATCGGTGAAGCTGGTCCCGATCACGGTGTCGTTGTCCAGCGTCAGGGTCACGCCGCCGGCGATGGTGACGTCGCCCTTGTTCAGGCTCGCATTGCTGATTCCGCTCGTACCGGTGACGTCGATATCGCCGGCGATGACGCTGCCCGAAACCGTGCTGTAGTCGTCGATGGTGCCGCCGCTGATGGCGACGCCGGACAGCATCAGCGTGGTGCCGCCATCGACCTGGACAAAACTGCCGGCAGCGTCTGTGAAGCCGGTGCCGGTCACGGTGTCGTTGTTCAGCGTCAGTGTCACGCCGCCGGCAATGGTGACGTCGCCCTTGTTCAAGCTGGCGCCGTCAATTCCGCTCGAACCGGTGACATCGATGTCGCCGGCGACGACGGTGCCGGAGATGGTGCTGTAATCACTTACGGTGCCGCCGCTCAGCGTGGTGCCACTTAGCGTCAAAGTCGCGCTACCGTCGACCGTCAACTGATTGTTGGCCAGCAGATCATTTTCGATGGCGCTGGCGCCGGTGGCCAGGATCGTCCCGCTATTGGTGATGGCGCCGCCGGAAATCACGGTGCCGCCGTCCAGCGTGAGCGTCGCGGATGCATCGATGCTCAGATTGTTGTTGTTCGTTACCGTGACGTCGTCGAGCGTGGCGCCGCCCGTCCCGATTTCAACAGTTCCCTCGGCGCCGCTTGCCGGGAGGTGAATCAGCAGCGTTCCGCCGGTTACCGTGGTGCCGCCGTCGAGCACGAGATTGATGGTGGTGGCGGGGGGCGGGGGCGGTCCGATGCTCCCATCCACCTGAATGGTTCCCGAATTGGTCACGTCGACACCGTCCAGCGTGGCGCCGGTCCCGGTCACCGAATTCTCGATATCGAGGGTGGCCCCGCCCGCGATTGACAGCGCGCCGCCGTTCACCGTCACTCCACTTTTGAGCGTGACAGTCCCGCTGACATCAACCGTGCCGCTGTCGGTAACGGTGCCGCCGGTGACCGTGGTGCCGTCCAGCGTCAGGATCACGCCGCTGTCGACCGTCAGCTGGGTGTTGCCGAAGCTGTCATTGTCGATGCTGCCCGAGCCGGTGATCTCGACGGTGCCGAGCACTGGTGATCGAGCCGCCCGACAGCGCGACATCACCCAGCTTCAGCCTGTCGCTGCTGTCGACATTGACGGTGCCGCTGTCGGTAACGGTGCCGCCGGTGATCGTGGTGCCGTCCAGCGTCAGGATCACGCCGCTGTCGACCGTCAGCTGGGTGTTGCCGAAGCTGTCATTGTCGATGCTGCCCGAGCCGGTGATCTCGACGGTGCCGGCACTGGTGATCGAACCGCCCGACAGCGCCACGCCGCTCAGCTTCAGCCTGTCGCCGCTGTCGACATTGACCGTGCCGCTGTCGGTAACGGTGCCGCCGGTCACCGTGGTGCCGTCCAGCGTCAGGATCGCGCCGCTGTCGACCGTCAGCTGGGTGTTGCCGAAGCTGTCATTGTCGATGCTGCCCGAGCCGGTGATCTCGACGGTGCCGGCACTGGTGATCGAACCGCCCGACAGCGCCACGTCACTCAGCTTCAGCCTGTCGCCGCTGTCGACATTGACCGTACCGCTGTCGGTAACGGTGCCGCCGGTCACCGTGGTGCCGTCCAGCGTCAGGATCACGCCGCTGTCGACCGTCAGCTGGGTGTTGCCGAAGCTGTCATTGTCGATGCTGCCCGAGCCGGTGATCTCGACGGTGCCGGCACTGGTGATCGAACCGCCCGACAGCGCGACATCACCCAGCTTCAGCCTGTCGCCGCTGTCGACATTGACCGTACCGCTGTCGGTAACAGTGCCGCCGGTGACCGTGGTGCCGTCCAGCGTCAGGATCACGCCGCTGTCGACCGTCAGCTGGGTGTTGCCGAAGCTGTCATTGTCGATGCTGCCCGAGCCGGTGATCTCGATGGTGCCGGCACTGGTGATCGAACCGCCCGACAGCGCCACGCCGCTCAGCTTCAGCCTGTCGCCGCTGTCGACATTGACCGTGCCACTGTCGGTAACAGTGCCGCCGGTCACCGTGGTACCGTCCAGCGTCAGGATCACGCCGCTGTCGACCGTCAGCTGGGTGTTGCCGAAGCTGTCATTGTCGATGCTGCCCGAGCCGGTGATCTCGACGGTGCCGGCACTGGTGATCGAACCGCCCGACAGCGCCACGCCGCTCAGCTTCAGCCTGTCGCCGCTGTCGACATTGACGGTACCGCTGTCGGTGATGCTGCCGCCGGTGACCGTGGTGCCGTCCAGCGTCAGGATCACGCCGCTGTCGACCGTCAGCTGGGTGTTGCCGAAGCTGTCATTGTCGATGCTGCCCGAGCCGGTGATCTCGACGGTGCCGGCACTGGTGATCGAACCGCCCGACAGCGCCACGCCGCTCAGCTTCAGCCTGTCGCCGCTGTCGACATTGACCGTGCCGCTGTCGGTAACGGTGCCGCCGGTCACCGTGGTACCGTCCAGCGTCAGGATCACACCGCTGTCGACCGTCAGCTGGGTGTTGCCGAAGCTGTCATTGTCGATGCTGCCCGAGCCGGTGATCTCGACGGTGCCGGCACTGGTGATCGAACCGCCCGACAGCGCCACGCCGCTCAGCTTCAGCCTGTCGCCGCTGTCGACATTGACCGTGCCGCTGTCGGTAACGGTGCCGCCGGTCACCGTGGTACCGTCCAGCGTCAGGATCACGCCGCTGTCGACCGTCAGCTGGGTATTGCCGAAGCTGTCATTGTCGATGCTGCCCGAGCCGGTGATCTCGACGGTGCCGGCGCTGGTGATCGAACCGCCCGACAGCGCCACGCCGCTCAGCTTCAGCCTGTCGCTGCTGTCGACATTGATGGTGCCGCTGTCGGTGATGGTGCCGCCGGTGACCGTGGTACCGTCCAGCGTCAGGATCACGCCGCTGTCGACCGTCAGCTGGGTGTTGCCGAAGCTGTCATTGTCGATGCTGCCCGAGCCGGTGATCTCGACGGTGCCGGCACTGGTGATCGAACCGCCCGACAGCGCCACGCCGCTCAGCTTCAGCCTGTCGCCGCTGTCGACATTGACGGTGCCGCTGTCGGTAACGGTGCCGCCGGTCACCGTGGTGCCGTCCAGCGTCAGGACCGCGCCGCTGTCGACCGTCAGCTGGGTGTTGCCGAAGCTGTCATTGTCGATGCTGCCCGAGCCGGTGATCTCGACGGTGCCGGCACTGGTGATCGAACCGCCCGACAGCGCCACGCCGCTCAGCTTCAGCCTGTCGCCGCTGTCGACATTGACGGTGCCGCTGTCGGTAACGGTGCCGCCGGTCACCGTGGTGCCGTCCAGCGTCAGGACCGCGCCGCTGTCGACCGTCAGCTGGGTGTTGCCGAAGCTGTCATTGTCGATGCTGCCCGAGCCGGTGATCTCGACGGTGCCGGCACTGGTGATCGAACCGCCCGACAGCGCCACGCCGCTCAGCTTCAGCCTGTCGCCGCTGTCGACATTGACGGTGCCGCTGTCGGTAACGGTGCCGCCGGTGACCGTGGTGCCGTCCAGCGTCAGGACCGCGCCGCTGTCGACCGTCAGCTGGGTGTTGCCGAAGCTGTCATTGTCGATGCTGCCCGAGCCGGTGATCTCGACGGTGCCGGCACTGGTGATCGAACCGCCCGACAGCGCCACGCCGCTCAGCTTCAGCCTGTCGCCGCTGTCGACATTGACCGTACCGCTGTCGGTAATGCTGCCGCCGGTGACCGTGGTGCCGTCCAGCGTCAGGACCGCGCCGCTGTCGACCGTCAGCTGGGTGTTGCCGAAGCTGTCATTGTCGATGCTGCCCGAGCCGGTGATCTCGACGGTGCCGGCACTGGTGATCGAACCGCCCGACAGCGCCACGCCGCTCAGCTTCAGCCTGTCGCCGCTGTCGACATTGACCGTGCCACTGTCGGTAACAGTGCCGCCGGTCACCGTGGTACCGTCCAGCGTCAGGATCACGCCGCTGTCGACCGTCAGCTGGGTGTTGCCGAAGCTGTCATTGTCGATGCTGCCCGAGCCGGTGATCTCGACGGTGCCGGCACTGGTGATCGAACCGCCCGACAGCGCCACGCCGCTCAGCTTCAGCCTGTCGCCGCTGTCGACATTGACGGTACCGCTGTCGGTGATGCTGCCGCCGGTGACCGTGGTGCCGTCCAGCGTCAGGATCGCGCCGCTGTCGACCGTCAGCTGGGTGTTGCCGAAGCTGTCATTGTCGATGCTGCCCGAGCCGGTGATCTCGACGGTGCCGGCACTGGTGATCGAACCGCCCGACAGCGCCACGCCGCTCAGCTTCAGCCTGTCGCCGCTGTCGACATTGACGGTGCCGCTGTCGGTAACGGTGCCGCCGGTCACCGTGGTGCCGTCCAGCGTCAGGATCACGCCGCTGTCGACCGTCAGCTGGGTATTGCCGAAGCTGTCATTGTCGATGCTGCCCGAGCCGGTGATCTCGACGGTGCCGGCGCTGGTGATCGAACCGCCCGACAGCGCCACGCCGCTCAGCTTCAGCCTGTCGCCGCTGTCGACATTGACGGTGCCGCTGTCGGTAACGGTGCCGCCGGTCACCGTGGTGCCGTCCAGCGTCAGGATCACGCCGCTGTCGACCGTCAGCTGGGTGTTGCCGAAGCTGTCATTGTCGATGCTGCCCGAGCCGGTGATCTCGACGGTGCCGGCGCTGGTGATCGAACCGCCCGACAGCGCCACGCCGCTCAGCTTCAGCCTGTCGCCGCTGTCGACATTGACGGTGCCGCTGTCGGTAACGGTGCCGCCGGTCACCGTGGTACCGTCCAGCGTCAGGACCGCGCCGCTGTCGACCGTCAGCTGGGTGTTGCCTACTGCGGCGCCGTTGATTGCGCCATTGCCGGCAACTTCGACCGTGCCGTTGTCCGTCACGGTACCACCCGTGATCGTCGCGTCATTCAGCGTCAGCGTGCCGGTGCCGTCGACCGTCATGGTGCCGCCGCCGTTGGCGACCGTGGTGCCGAGATCCAGCGTCAGTACCCCGCCGGCCATCACCTCCAGCGCGTAGTTTACCGTGACGTTCTCATGGTCCAGCGCGTTGCCCGTGCCGCTGACATTGATCTGGCCGGAATTGCCGAGCGAGCCGTTCTGCAGCGCACCGCTGCCGGTGAGATCGATGACGCCGTTGGCGCTGTTGGTGATGGTTCCGCCGCCGATGGCGGCGCCATTCACCGTCAGCATGGCGCCCGAATCAATCTTGATCAGGCCGGAATTGGCGATACCGACCAGGACATTGAGCGTGCCGCCGGACACCTCGATGGTCCCCGAACCATAGTTGGTGACGGTGGCCTGATCCTTGAAGTCGCCGCCGGCCTGCAGGGTAAGCTGGCCGTAATTCTGCAACGAGCTTTGATCCAGCACTTCCATCAGTCCGCCGACGCTGATGGTGACAGACGAGTCGCCCGGCCCGCCGTTTTCGATGATCGAGTCGGCGCTGAGCGTGATGCCGCCGGCGCCGATCGTCAGGGTGCTCTGATTGATCAGGGTCGGCGAATTGACGAACAGGGTCCCGTAATCATTCATCGTCAGCGACTTGGCGAATGCCGGCGCGTCGATGGTGACGGGATAGGAGGGCGTCAGACCGATCAACTGATCGGTGATGATGATGGCGTCGTCGGCGGCGGTCGGAACGGTGCCGGTTTCCCAGTTCGACGCATCGCTCCAGGAACCTCCCGACGGGGAGCCGGTGGTCGTGGTGGCGATCCAGACCACCGCCGGAGTATCGGTGCCGGTAATGGTGACGACGACATCCTGGGTGGACGTTGCGCCCTGCTCGTCCTGCACGGTGACCGTATAGGTGAGTGTGAGCGTATCTCCCTTCGGTATGAAATCCGCCAGGTAGACCGGAAGGTTGGCGAGGCTCCAGTCGATGATTCCGCTGCCCGTCCCGGTGCTGTCGGTCGCGACCGTTGCCGACAGCGCCGCTTCGAATATCTGCAGCGGGCCGGGCGGCACGCTGGTTCCCGGCTGCACGCCGGGGCCGGACATCACCGCGCTCGCCAGCGCCGTCGAAACCGTGTGGGTGTCGGTCAGGTCGACGTCGGTGAATGACAGCGTTCCCTTGGTCGGCACCGTCGCGGTCAAATAGCCGCCGGGCGTGCTGATGCCGCCGGCAAAGGCGACGGTCGGTTCACTGCTGGTGATGACCGGCGCGTCGTTGGAACCGGTGATCGTGATCGTGAACGTCGCGAACGACTTCAGATTGTCAGGGGCGTAATTCGAATCGACTTCGGCGGTATAGGTCAGGGTCAGGATCTCGCCGGCGGCGAGGAAGTCAAAGGCCTTGTCGGCGAGACTGTAGGTCCAGGTCGCCGAACCATTGTTGTTGTTGCCGGCCGTGGGGGTCACGACCAGGTTGGCTTCCACCGCCGCGATGTCGGCCAGCTGCAGGGCATTCAGCGACGAGGTGACGTCGGTGTGCTGGGCGTTCTGGTAGGTGAAGGAGGTGAAGCTCACCTTGACGGTCGGAAGGTCGCCGGCATTGATGTCGACAAAGTTGATGTTGCCGGACGCGGTATCGGGCACGGAGCTGCCGGTAACGTTCTTTTGTTCCGTCAGCGAACCGCCAAAGGCGACGACGCTCGGCGCCAGATTGATGTGCTGGTTGTTGGAGGACGTGCCGCCTGAGCCCGAGGAAGATTGCGGGCCGCCGGACGTGGTCAGGACCACCAGGGTCGGCGTGACGATGGTTCCGTTCGACAGTTTGATCGGCGGCCCGACCTGCGGCGTGAGGGTATCGGTCTGGGCGAAGGTGGTTTTGGGGTTGACGTTGGTATTGTCGGTGAATTTCAGCGCGAACACGTCTTTGATGATCTGTTGCGCGTCGGGCGACAGCGGCGCCGTGGTCTGAAAGCTGACATTGCCCTGGCCATTGATCACCGTCAGGGTTCCGGCCTGGTTGACGGTCGCGATCGGGGCAAGCGTGGTCTTGTCGAAAAGGATATACGACCCGGTGGTGCCGTCGGGCTCGACCAGCACCTGGAAGTTCGCCGACGGGGCGCCGCCCTGGCCGGGAACGCTGAAGTCGATCTCGACCAGCACCGCGGTGCCGCGGATGCCCATGGTGGCGACCGGCGTGTCGATCTTCATGTCGCCGTGCTTGGCGGTCTCGCCGGCAACGAACGAGATGGTCCCCGCCACCAGGCTGATCAGTGACGAATTGTTCGACCCGTTCGGGTCATAGACCATCTCGTTGAGCACCATTCGCGCATTCGAGGACAACCCGAACACCGTGCCGTCGATGAAGGTGATGCCGACCGTGGAATCGGAACCGGACTGGATCACGTCGCCCTTTTCGACGTTGTCGCCCTGGTTCAGGATGATCGAGACGCCGTTGCGGATCGCGGTCGCACTGCCGGCGAGCTTGGTGACATGACCGATGACATGGGCGACGCCGGCGCTGCCGTCGGCCTGCGCATAATCGACCGCGCCGGTCAGCGCGCTGACGAGGTCGCCGGTGAGGTGGGCGCCGTCGGGCGACGACAATGCGGCGCGCTTTTCGCCCTTGAAGTAGTCATGCAGGACCAGTTCGTGGTCGTTCTTGGAAAGCACCAGATCGACGCCGGACCGCTTGAAGTCTCCGTTAAACAGCAAATCCGCGTCGGGCACGATAATCGCGTCCGAAGGCGCATGGGTGGTGCCCCCATCGACATGGACGTGCGTATTGAAGTGCGGCCCCTGGCCGTCAACGGGCAGCTTGACGTCGAATTTGTCGACAAAATTCAATGGGCCACCGCAAAAGGTTAATAATTATATAATATTCGATAGTCTAAGCTTGCTTATCATCAGCAAGTGCGCCGCGAAACCATCTCCTGCTTGTGCAGGCCGGCTCAGGAAAACCCGCGCGGAAATAACTGTCGCGCCGAGGCTTCCAAGAATGGAGTATTCGTCGGCGAGACTGTAAGCATAAATTTGTTCCGGGAACGAGTTCCGTGGTTATATGCGTGTTTTCAAGTATAGAATCGAATATTTCCACTTGCATCTGCATTGTCCTGCGCTTTCTCGCAGGATATTGCGCCAATTTTTCGGCCAAAACTGTGATCTGGATAACAAAACCGGCTGTTCGGCGATATTAGGCATATTCCGCGGAAATTACTTCAAATACAACCCGAGCAGCGCGGTTCCGACCCCAGCCGGCGCAGGATGCCCCGGCGAGACGCCGCAAGCCGGCGAAGCATAAAATTGTCGGCAAACCGGTCATCCCGATTTGAGCCTGTTTTGCGCTTTTCGGCCCCTGCTCGCCGCCCTTAAACAGAATAAAAGCCCCCGCCGCCCATGATCCCCCGTGAAACGATCCGGTCACGTGCTGGCTAAAAAGCCTCGCCGATGCCCGGACAGGGGCGTCAGATGGCTATTTTCGGACATGCGCACGCTTGGCGTGCGATCGTACTCGCGTGCGGCCTGGTCTGGTTCGGGCCGGCCGCAAATCTCAGCGCCGGCCCGCTGGAGTCGCACGCCGCATTTGGGCGGCCCGGCCCGTCCGCCGAGCCGTTCGGCCTCAGCGCGTCGCCGGTGTACTGGGGAGAGTTGCGGGACAAATGGTCCGGTGTCGAGCGCAGGCTCGACGACGAAAGGGTGCAGCTGGCGCTTTGCGACGGCGATCCCGATCGCTGCGCCTCCCCGGCTGCGCTGCAATTTCTCGCCATCGTCGATACGGCGAAAAGCCGCGACGGGCGCGCCCGCCTCGGCGAGATCAACCGCGCGATCAATCTGGCGATCAGGCCGATGAGCGACCTCGCCCAGTATGGCGAACAGGACGTCTGGAGTTCGCCGCTCGTCACCTTCGCCCATGGCGCCGGAGATTGCGAAGACTATGCGATCGCCAAGTTCGTCGCCTTGCGCCAGGCCGGCATCGCCCCGGATGATCTGCGAATCGTGATCATGCGCGACACCATTGGCGGCGAGGACCACGCCGTTGCCATGGCACGGCTGGACGGGCACTGGCTTACCCTGGACAATCGCCGCATGGCGATGGTCGAGGACGTCAATGTGCGTAACTATCGCCCCCTGTTCCTGATCGACCAGCACGGCGTCATGCAATATGCCGACGCGCCGCTGCTGGCGGCGCTGCCGTACCAGCAGCCTGCGCCGTCGGCTTCGACCGTCCCGCCCGGCCTGATCTTATCTTCCAACTAGAGACCCGGGCCGAGCCAGGCTGCGGCGCGGGCCATTTAAAATCTCGTTTCGCCGCGGCTTCCGAGAAGCTAGCATGGCCGCATCCTGTCGATGTCAGGGGAGCGGGGATCGGGATGCGGGCAATCGTGGTAGCTATCGTTGCAATCCAGCTCGGACTGGGGCTTGCCGCGCGCGCCGAGGATCCTTCGGCCTCCGACCGACCGATCAGCGAGACGCTTCCGCTGTTTGGCAGGAATCACTGCGCCGACTTCAAGGATCCGGCGGATCAGCTGTTTTGCGGTGACCCGGAACTGGCCGACGCCGGCGCGCGGCTGAACGACGCGATCCAGCAGCGGCTGGCCCGGCTGGCCAATCGTCGGCTCGCGATCGCGGAAAACGCCGAATGGATCAGGGATCGCAATTCAAGCTGCGGCATTTTTGCAGCGCAAGGCATCGCCAACCGGGACGTCACATCGGTCAAGAGCTGCCTGCTGAAGGAAACCGAGGAAAGAATCGCCATCCTGACCGACCCCAATTTCGATTGCCTGGCGACCAATACCACCGCCGGAATGCTGATTTGCAGCGACCCTGCGTTGGCGATGGCAAAGACCGATCTCAACGATCACGTTCTCGGCCTGGTCGCCAAGCTGAACCAGGACGACGCCAAAGCGGCGCTGGCTGAATACGATCGATGGAGCCGGGAACGCGACCGCAAATGCGATCTGGTGGGCAAGGATAACGTGCCGCTGGACGAGCTGTCGACGTCCGCGGACTGCCTGTCGGATTATTTCAGCGAGAAAACCGCCGAGATCGTCGCCGCCAAGGGCGACCCCAGGCGGGTATTTGGCCGGCATCCGGTGTCCGCCGCGCCCGATGCCGACGCCGTCGATCTCTGCGTCGCGCAGATCCATTCCGCCAATGGCTGCGAGGATTTCCTCACCGTCAGCCGGGTGTTTCAGATCGACAACGAGGTGGCTGAACAAACCGCGCTGGTGACCGCCGAGGTCGAAATGGTGGTGCTGTCGCCGTTCGCGGTCTGCAGTCCGATTGCCTCGGGCTGCACCGGCACCTGCTGGGATTTGAAATCCGGCGTGGCCAGACCGTCGCCGGGAAGCCGCGACAGTTTTTCGGTGTCGCGCCGCTTGAAGGTCGAAAAGACCTTCGCGTTCCAGAAGACCGACGCCGGCGGATGGCGCTGCAATACCGCAGCGCTGCACCCCATCGAGGTCGGCGTGGCGCTCGGCAGCGGTCACTGACAATCATGACCGTCCTTGCGGGCAACAAGGTGCATGGATCGGATTTGCCGCAGCCCGTTCACCGCGCCGAAATATCTTGGGTGCATGGTTCGGATCCGAGCCTGCAAGCTGGATCGTCCCGACATCATGACACCCGCCGAGCAACCGCCCGCGCTGCAAGTGCGAGGGTTAACAAAGCGTTTTGACCGCGTCGCGGTGGACGCGCTCGATCTCACCGTCCGCACCGGCGAATTCTATGCGCTGCTCGGGCCCAACGGCGCCGGCAAGACCACGACATTGCGCATGGTGGCCGGCCTGCTGCGGCCCGATGCCGGTTCGGTGTCGGTGCTCGGGATCGATGCCCTCGGCGATCCCGTCGCCGCCAAGCAGATCACGTCGTGGGTATCCGACGAGCCGATGATCTACGACAAGCTGACGCCGCTGGAATATCTCGAATTCGTGGCCGGGCTGTGGGGCATCGATCCCGCGGTCTCGGAGCCCTCCGCCCGGCATCTGTTGTTATCGCTCGGACTGGAGCCGCATCTGCGGCAGCGCTGCGAGGGATTTTCCAGGGGGATGCGTCAGAAAGTGGCTCTTGCCGGGGCGCTGGTGCACGAGCCGCGCCTGATCATCCTCGACGAGCCGCTCACCGGCCTCGACGCGGTATCGGCCCGGCATGTCAAGGGACTGCTGCAGCAGCGGGTGGCCGCCGGCTGCACCGTGATCATGACCACGCATATTCTGGAAGTGGCCGAACGCATGGCCGACCGCATCGGCGTCATCGCCGCGGGCCGGCTGGTCGCCGAGGGCACGCTGGCCGAGCTGCGCCAGCAGAACGGACACAACGATACCAGCCTGGAAGACATGTTCATCGCGCTGGTCGATACCGAGGCCGCCGCAGCATGAGTTCGGCGGCGCTCAGCTGGTTTGCCCGGCACGAAATCCGGCTGGCCTGGCGCGAATGGCTGGCGATGATGACGGGCGGCCGGCGCGGACGCAAGCGCGCCGCCGTGATCGGCCTGATTGTCTTTGTCGCGATCATGCACCTGCCGGCCTATGCCGTGATCGGGCGATTTGCGCCGCTGCAGGCGCCGCTCGACAAGTCCACCCTGATCGTGATCACCGCCACCATCTTCCTGGCATGGGCCCTGATGCTGTCGCAGGCGATCGAATCGGTGACGCGGGTGTTCTATGCCCGCGCCGATCTCGACCTGATCATGTCCTCGCCGGTCAATCTCGCCGACATCTTTTCGGTGCGGATCGCCGCGATCGCACTTTCCGTGATCGCGATGGCGCTGGTGCTGTCGACGCCGTTCGTCGACGTCCTGGTGATCGGCGGCGGGGCGCGATGGTTCGCCGCCTTCGGCGTCGTCATCGCCATCGGCCTGTCGGCGGCGGCTATCGCGATCGCGCTCACCATCATGCTGTTCCATCTGATCGGCCCGGGCCGGACCCGGCTGGTGGCGCAAATTCTCGCCGCCATCATCGGCGCCGGCTTCGTGATCGCACTGCAGATCGCCGCCATCCTGTCCTTCGGCACGCTGTCGCGCTTCGCGGTGCTGACCTCCGACGCCGCGGCGGCGTTTGCGCCCGGCGCCGGCAGCATCGTCTGGTGGCCGGCGCGCGCGGCGCTCGGCGACGGCGAGGCGCTGCTGCTTTTGCTGGCCGGCGGCCTGCTGCTGCTCGGCGTGGTGATGGCGGTGTTCTCGGCGCGATTTGCCGACACCGCCGTGCGGGTCTCGGCCAATGCCGCGCCGGCGCAGCAGGACGGCGGCGCCAGCAGGTTTCGCGGCGGCTCGCGGCAACAGGCGCTGCGGCGCAAGGAATTCTGGCTGCTGCGGCGCGATCCGTGGCTGGTGTCGCAGAGCCTGATGCAGCTGCTGTATCTGGTGCCGCCGGCGCTGATGCTGTGGCGGAGTTTTTCCGACAGTTCCACCGCCATCATCCTGATCACGCCGGTATTGGTGATGGCGGCAGGCCAGCTCGCCGGCGGCCTGGCCTGGCTGACGATCTCGGGCGAAGACGCCGCCGACCTAGTGGCGACCGCGCCGCTGCCGCCGGCGCGGGTAATCCGCGCCAAGGTCGAAGTGGTGCTGATCGCGATCGGCGCCACCTTCGCGCCGCTGGTCGCCGCATTGCTGTTTGCCTCGCCGCGGCAGGCCGCGGTCACCGCGGCGGGCGTCCTGATCGCCGCGGCGTCGGCCACCGCCATCCAGCTCTGGTTTCGGGTGCAGGCCCGGCGCAGTCAGTTCCGCCGCCGCCAGACCTCGTCACGGCTGGCGACCTTCGCGGAAGCCTTTTCCTCGATCGGATGGGCTGCGACCGCGGCACTGGCGCTATCCATCCCGCTCGTCGCGGCCGTCACCGGACTGATGACCGCGGCCATCCTGACGGCGACCTGGAAGATCAGCCCGCGGCGGACGTGACGATACTCCTGAAGGTAAGGGGCTTTTGCCTTTCCTATCGCCTTCAGGACGAGGTCATCCATGAGCACCCTCACCGTCACGGCCAACGGCCAAGTCACCCTGCGCAAGGATCTGCTGAAGCATCTCGGCGTTCAGCCCGGCGGGAAAATCAGCGTCGACAAACTCCCTGACGGACGGATCGAGGTGAAGGCCGCCCGGCCGACCGGGAAGATATCCGACATGTTCGGTTCCTTGAAGGCAAGGAGAAAAGGCCGACCCCTTTCGATTGAAGACATGAATGAGGTCATTGCCCGCGGATGGGCCGGCAAGCGATGAAGATCGCGGCCGACACCAATGCAGAGCAAAGCCGCCCAGTTGACCCTCCGCAAGGCCGGGATGGTTGCGCTGACGATCCCTACGCTCTGCGAATTGGTCTGGGTCCTGCAGCGATACAAAACCCGCGCAAGCGACATCGCTGAAACAATTCGCGGTCTGCTCAATAGCGCAAACATTGCGGTGAACCGACCTGCCGCCGAAGCCGGGCTGGCGATGCTGGACGCGGACGGCGATTTCGCCGACGGCGTTATCGCGCAGGAGGGAAGCTGGTTCGGCGCGGATACCTTCGTGTCCTTCGACAGGAAGGCGGCCAAGCTGGTGGAAGCCCGGGGCAAGTCCGCGCGGCTGAAGCATCGCGCAAACGACGCGTCTCGAAGGATCGCCGCAAACGCCGCTGCAAGCTGACTGCCATCCTTCGGGATGAGGCCGGAGAGCCTGGATGCGATAAGTTTCGCGGAATCGCTCCACTAGGCTTTGATCAATTCCAGCACCGCCGCCGCGAACGCTTCCGGCTCCTCCTGCGGCAGGTTGTGTCCGGCATGCGGGATGACGCGATGAACGCGGCGGCCTGAGAACTTTGCCGCCTGCGCGGTTCCGTCGGTGGCGGCAACGACCCCGTCGGCGTCGCCGTCCAGGGTGATGGCGGGCACCGCAATCACCGGCTGCGCCGCCAGCCGGCGCTCGATATCGGCATATCGCGGATCGCCATCGGCGAGGCCGTAGCGGTGTCGGTAGCTGTGGATCACGACATCGACATAATCGGGATTGTCGTGGGCTGCGACGGTCCGCTCCAGGGTCGCATCGTCGAACCGCCAGTTCGGCGACCATTGCTGCCACAGGATCCGCGCGATTCCGCGCCGGTCGGAGGCAAGGCCGGCCCGGCCGCGCTCGATCTGGAAATAATATTGATACCAGAGGGCCACTTCCCGCTCCGGCCTCGCCGGGACCATCGCTCTCGCGATATCCTGGATCAGATAGCCGTTCACCGACACCAGGCCGGCGCAACGGTCCGGCCACAAGGCCGCGACCACGCAGGCGGCCCGTCCGCCCCAGTCGTAGCCGGCCAGCACCGCGCGCTTGACGGCAAGCGCGTCCATCAGCGCGATCAGGTCGGCGCCGATCGCGGCCTGCTCGCCGGAACGCGGTGTCGCCGGGTCGCGGAAGCGGGTCGCGCCGTAGCCGCGCAGATAGGGAACCAGGACGCGGCAGCCGCGGGCCGCCAGCTGCGGGGCAACGTCGACATAGGCGTGAATGTCGTAGGGGAAGCCGTGCAGCAAAATTACCGCGGCTCCATCGGCAGGTCCCGCCTCGTAATAGGCAATGTCGAGAGCGCCGGCGGCGATGCGGCGAAGCGGCTCCAGACGCTGCGACGAGGACGCGCGCGGCTGGTTCGCCGGGCTCGCGGATGTTGCGGCCTGGCCAAAGGCTGCTTGTGTCACCTTGCACTCCCTTGCGACAACGATCGATCCGATCCTTGGCAAGCCTATCGTCCAATCGATGACGCTGGGAACAGGAAAAATGCCGGCGTTCGAGCGCCGGCTCCTCAGCCGGAGCCTACCAGGCTGGCGGGCTGGCGTCGGCCGGCCGGCAGCAGCGTTCGCTTGATCCTGGACAACACCCGCAAGGCGAGGCCGAGCAGGACCGGCTGGGTCTTGCGGCAGAAGGCGAGCTTCTTGACATGGCCCTCGACATGCCACCTGGCATGGGCGCCATCCTTGAATAAAATCACGTCGCCGGGACCGTAGCGCGTCGGAGTCATGGAATCGTTTTCGAGCACGATCGAGCCTTCAAGGATCAGGATGGTCTCGTCGAAATCGTAGTACCAGTTGAACTTGCCTTCGCAGCACTGCCAGACGATGGTCGATGCCGTGCCGTCGGCGCTTTTCGACAACACCGAAGAGTGCGCCACCGGATTGCCTTCGATGATCCAGGACGGCTCGATCGGCCGCGGCGTCAGATTGGCGGCGATGTTGGCGGCTTCAATCAGGGCACGCGGCATCACGATCCTCAAACCGGGAGTCTTCAAATTCGCGAACGGGAAAAAGCGGGAAGTTTGGCGAAGCTCGGCCGCAGGTTACCTGCAAGCTTTTAAGCTTTCCTTACGGCCGGCGCGGCAATCAAGGCAGCGAAACGCCGGAAAAACGCTTCAAATTGCCGCGATCCGGCCACGCGCCGATTCAACCGGATCATCGCGCCATGGCAGACCATCGCCGAAGCGCCGGCAAACTCTCCGCGGGCCCGAGCTTCGCCGCGGCAGCGCCGGCGCGGCCTCGAATGCTTCAGCCGCGATGCTTCTTTTTGACCTTGTTGCCGAACGCAGGCTTGGCGGACCGCGCCGGATGAGCCTGGGCAGGCGCGCCCTGGAAACGTTTTTTGTTCTTGAAGGCCGGCGGCTTGGCGAACCCCGCGCCGCCCTCGTGGCGAGGCTTGCCGTGCGGCTCCTCGCCGCCGCCGTCGCGGGACGGATCGTTCCGACCGGCGCCGGGGTCGGTGCCCTTGCGATGCGCCGGGTGCGGCCGGCTATCCGCCGCCGGATGGCGGGGAGCCTCCGCCAGCGCTTCGATGCGGATATTGTCTTCCTTGTCGGGACGCCGGATTTTCACGGCGAAGGATTCGGCGGCGGCGGCCGAAATCTCGAACTCGGTGGTGGTGTCCTGGATGCGGATCGCGCCGATGTCATGCTTGTCGATGCCGCCGCGGCGGCAGATCATCGGCAGCAGCCAGCGCGCTTCGGCCTTGTTCTGCCGTCCGATGGCGGCGCGAAACCACACGCTGCCCCCGGCCATGCCGCGGCCCGGCGAGGTCTTGGCCGGCTTGGATCGCGGGCCGGCCTGGCGATCGTCGCCGCGCGGGCTGCGGGCATCCTTGTCGCGGCCGCGATCGTCGCGCGACCGGCCGGCGCCCTGGCCGGGATCGAGAATGTCCTCGGGCGAAGGCAGCCGGGTCCGGTACAGCCGCACCAGTGCGGCGGCGACGTCCTCGGGCGAGCGCTCGGCGAGCAGCGCGCGCGCCAGGTCGAGATCGTGCGCGGTCGATTCTTCCGTGAACAGCGCGTCGCGCAGCATGCGCTCCTGATCGAGCTTGCGGATTTCATCCGCGGTCGGCACCGTGGCCCAGACCGCGTCGATGCTGGCCAGGTTGAGCAGCAGTTCCGCGCGCCGCCTGCGCGCCTGCGCCACCAGCAGCACGCTGACGCCCTTGCGGCCGGCGCGCCCGGTGCGGCCGGAGCGATGCTGCAGCACCTCTGCGTCATTGGGCAGATCGGCGTGGATCACGAGGTCGAGATTGGGCAGGTCGATGCCGCGCGCCGCCACGTCGGTGGCGACGCAGACCCGCGCCCGGCCGTCGCGCAGCGCCTGCAGCGCCTGGGTACGCTCGTTCTGGGTCAATTCTCCCGACAGCGAGACCACCGAAAACCCGCGCTCCAGCAGGGTGGCCTGCAGATGCCGCACCGCCTGGCGGGTGTTGCAGAACACCAAGGCGCTGGGGGATTCGAAGAACCGCAGCACGTTGACGACGGCGTGCTCGACGTCGCCGCTCGCGATCCGGATGGCGCGGTACTCGATATCGGCATGGCCGCCCTCGTCGCCGGCGACCTCGACGCGAAACGCCTGCTGCTGATACTGCCTGGCCAGCGCCACGATGCCGCGCGGCAGGGTCGCCGAGAACAACAGGGTGCGCCGGCTGGCCGGCGTGGTCTTGAGGATGAATTCCATGTCCTCGCGAAAGCCGAGATCGAGCATTTCGTCGGCCTCGTCGAGCACCACGGCCTTCAGCTGCGAGACGTCGAGACGGCCGCGCCGCAGATGATCGCACAGCCGGCCGGGCGTGCCGACGACGATGTGGGCGCCGTCGGCCAGCTCGCGCTGTTCGCGGCGCGGATCCATGCCGCCGACGCAGGAAACCACCCGGGCGTCGGCATAGCGATAGAGCCATTCGAGTTCGCGATGCACCTGCAAAGCCAGCTCGCGGGTCGGCGCGACCACCAGGGCGAGGGGAGCGGCCGCGCGTTCGAAACGCTCGGCCGATCCGAGCAGGTTCTTGGCGATCGCAAGGCCATAGGCGATGGTCTTGCCGGAGCCGGTCTGCGCCGAAACCAGCAGATCGCGGTCGGCCGCGGCCTCCGCCAGGACCGCGGTCTGCACCGCCGTCGGCCGGTCGTAATTGCGCTCGCGCAGCGCCCGGGCGAGCGGCGCAGGGGTGGTCAGGAATGTCACGAGAGGCCGACCTTGGTTGGTGGTGAGCGAGGGAACACGGGAACCTTGCCCCGACCAATGGCCGGAGCGGCATGCCCAAAGATGCGCCGTCGGATGGGATGGCGGATATGAGTGAGGTGGGGATGCTTTAGGCCAGGACCGGGCAAAACGCCATGGCTGAGATGGCGCAAGACGGCTGGATTCCTCAGCCCCTGCGGGAGGGCAAGTACGCTGCATTTCCGATTCACTTGTCAAACAGCCAGGAAGGATATTTCAGTCATCAATTGCGAGTTCTTGCGGTCCAATCCAGGCGCGCGGAGGGAAAAGAGGGCCACCACGCGACTTGACGCCAGCCTTTGAGGCGCCAATCACACCATTTTGCCGTCCCGTCAGCCTCGTTCGTCTCGCGATCGCTCGCGGAGCATCCGCCCCGCAACCCTTGCACGCCCGGCACTGACCACGTCCACCGACGCTCATCCGGCGTCCGTGACGGATCGAAATCCGCCCCCGTCACTGGGTGAATTGAGAACAAAGATAGAACAAACTGCACGAAATTGCAAGCGAAAACCCAGCGCAGCGAAAATATCGAAAACAACCCCATGCAAAGTAGCCGATTACCGTCGGCAAGGATGCTTTGACCGATCCCCGCAGGACATTGTGATGGGTACGTCGGGCCAACTGATACGCCGGGCGGATCATCGGCATCGGTCATCATCGCGACAGGCCGCCGGCGCATCGGGCGGCCCATGGCGGCCGGCGCATGCCTGCCCGGCCGAGCAGGCTGCTGTTTTCCGGGCACAGGCCATCCCGGCTGCTCGTCGAAGCTGCCGGCCTGCCGTTGAACTCCGCATGCAAACCAATGGCTTAACTGGTCTAGCGACTGCGCTCGTGCGGCGGCGCAAGAGCTGTTGCCGTCGGGATCCGAGAACTTGGCGAAGCTCGCGTAATCCCTGCGCGCGGGACCTGGCCCAGGTGCGAACCGTTCTTCCCAGGCATCGAGGGGGGCCTTGTGCCTCATCTCGCTGACCTCGACCCCGCGTTCGATGAGGTGGCGCCGCGCCGCGCCATCGAGGGCTGCTCGCTCCAGGCGAACCGGGCCAGATCGCGCTGCGACCCAAATCGGCCGTCCTGACGCGCAACCAGCACCGCAGGCCATCGACAAGGAAGCCCAGTGGCTTCAGCGGGCCTCGCTCAGCCATGCGAACCCCCGGCCTCCCAAGCCAGGCGATTGACCCGGGACGGCTCGACAGTGCGAAGCGCCGCGCATGACCAACGCAACACAAGGAATTCCCTAACAGACCCCCCGATGCCAGCGCGCCAAAAACCAATCCGGCAATGCACCCCTGACATTTCTGGAGTGGTCGAGCCTTTTGAAAGCCGGATGATCGCCCGGCATCAGAAAATAGGTCTTGAGAGCGGTCGTTTTGCCGTGCCAGTTCGGCAGGCCAGATGATTGGCTAAGTACATGGCGTACGGTAACCGAAGCGGCACGCGGATCGTCTTTGACGTAGTTCGGCACATACGTCGACAGAGGAGTGTCCAGCGACAACTTTCCCGCATCGACAAGCTGCAACACGGCATAGGCAAATACCGGCTTGGACAATGAAGCAGCTTCGAAGATCGTGTTCCCGTCGACAGCAGTAGGCTGTCGACGCGTCGCGTATACCGAATGCTTTAGCGTGCATGACGACGACCATGCTGATCGCTGACCAACGCAGGTTGTCTCCATATAGAAGGCGAGGGCTCGGCCTCTCTCCAGGCATGACCTGTCCTCCGGTTTGCACTCGGATCAGCCTCACGCTGATGTCGCAGTCTTGGCTTCGCTTCCAACCCGTCCCGCGCACTTCGGTGCCGTCAGGACCGCTTCAGGTGCGCCCAACTCTCGATCGTCAGGATACGCGTATGCTGCTTGCGAAATGGCTCTCGCCGGTCGATCTTGCGCGTTATCGTTCGAGCGCGACCGCCGCAACGAGGAGCAAATGCCATGACCGTACAACCGGAATTCGCCATGGTTCAAACCAACGGCATTCGGCTGCGGGTGGCCCTCGCCGGGAAGGGACCACTGGTCGTACTGGTGCATGGCTGGCCGGAGAGCTGGTACTCCTGGCGGCATCAGATGACGGCCCTTGCTGAAGCCGGCTATCGCGTCGCCGCGCCCGATGTCCGCGGCTATGGCGGCAGCGACAAGCCGGCCGCGATCGAGGCCTATGCGATCAAGGAGATGTGCGCCGACATCGCGGGGCTGGTCGAAGGCCTCGGCGAGCGGCAGGCAATTCTGGTCGGCCACGATTGGGGAGCGCCCATTGTCTGGAACACTTCGCTGTTCTTTCCGCAAAGGGTTCGGGCGGTCGCCGGACTGAGCGTGCCCCATGCCGGAAGAGGCCCGGCCCCCCGCATCGAGCTGTTTCGAAACATCTACAAGGACCGCTTCTTCTATCAGCTGTATTTCCAGCACCCTGGTGTCGCGGAGGACGAATTCGAGACCGACGTGCGCGCGTCCCTGCGGAAAATCTACTATGCGGCTTCGGGCGAAGGCAGGAAGGCGGCGCCCAGACCGGCCAAGCCGGCTGACGCGAAATATCTCGACGGTCTGGTGGACCCGAATCCGCTGCCGGATTGGTTCACCCTCGACGACCTCGACTATTACGCCGGGGAATTCGCAAGCAGTGGCTTTCGCGGACCGCTCAACCGTTACCGCACGTCCGAGCTCGACTTCACCCAGCAGGCGGAGATCGCGGACCGCCGGATCGAGCAACCGGCGGCCTTTATCGCCGGTAGCCTTGATCCGGTTCTCGGCTTCCTCCCGGGGGTGGATCTGGTCGCGCTCATGCGCGAGCGCGTGACCGATCTGCGGCTCGTTCGAATTATCGACGGCGCCGGCCATTGGGTGCAGCAGGAGCGCCCCGCCGAAGTGAATGCGGCTCTATTGGAGTTTCTCGGAGGCCTGGCCTGATCGGGCGAGGCCGCTGGAGCGAATACCGGGAGATAATTTCAGAGTGAGGTCGTCAGCCGATCACCGGGAAGCCAAGAAAATCAATGGCAAGGGGTTATCTCGCAATGAGAACCGCAATCACGCTGCTGCTTGCAACCGTGCCTTGGTCGGTGTCGGCACAGACAGCGCAAGATCAGAACCTAAAGAAAACCATTTCGGGTGCTTCGACGCGTCACCGGCGAGGAATGGACCCGCTTCGTCGAGCAAACCCGAGCGCGCTAAGGCTGCCTCGACAATCGCGTGCGCCTTCGGACATGGCGAGGAACATGGTCCGGGCGGACTCGCCGCGGCGTGGACGCTGGCGCGGTCTGCTCTCGCGAAGCTTGCTCCGCGTTCAATCGCCGATGGCAAAATTTTGTCCAGAAAGCCGGCCGCTTCCGGCTACCGGACCGTCCTGTTTGTGGTAAGTCTTTCCGACGTTTGGTCTGGCCGGACCGAACGTAACGCTTTGAGCCGTCCAGCTGGTTTGACGTTGGAGACGAGGCGATGAATCCATCCTCTTCGGCGGGTGAAGGCATTGGCCCTCTCCCGGTGCTGTGGGAGGACGGCGAGCGCCTGTTCTGCAGACTATGGCGCACCGGCACCGACGGTCGCCGGCACGCGCTGATCGGCGTGCTCTCCGCGACCGAAGCGGCGACGCCGGACAGCATTGATCGCCTCACGCACGAATACAAACTGAGGAATTACCTCGACGGCTCGTGGGCGCTGCGTCCGCTGGAGCTGGTTCGCGAGCGCGGGCGGACGATGCTGGTGCTCGAGTCCACGGAGGCCGAGCCGCTTGATCGACTGGTCGGTCAGCCGATGGAGGTCGGACAATTCCTGCGGCTGGCGATCGCCATCGCGGATGCGCTCGGCCGGCTGCACGAGTGCGGCCTGGTCCACAAGGATATCAAGCCGGCCAATATCCTCGTCGATCTCGCCGGCATCGAAATCAAGCTGACCGGGTTTGGCATTGCCTCGCCGGTTCCCCGCGAGCGCAGTCCGCCCAAACCTCCCGACTTCGTCGCCGGGACACTGCCCTATATGGCGCCGGAACAGACCGGACGGATGAATCGCTCGGTGGATTCGCGAAGCGACCTCTACTCGTTCGGGATCACGCTTTACGAAATGCTGACCGGCGGCCTGCCGTTCACGGCTTCGAATCCGATCGAATGGGTGCACTGCCACATCGCAAGACAGCCGCCGGCGCCTCACTATCGCTTGCAGAACGTCCCGGCCTTCATTTCCGCCATTGTCATGAAGCTGCTCGCCAAAACCGCCGAGGAGCGATACCAGACGGCCGCCGGCGCCGCGAGTGACCTGCGGCGTTGTCTCACTGAATGGCAGATACGGGGCCGCATCGACGAATTCCGGCTCGGCGAGCACGACACGCCGGACCGCCTGCTGATCCCCGAGAAACTATACGGGCGCGCTTCCGAGATCGGGATCCTTCTCGACTCCTTCGATCGCATCATTGCCGGCGGCAGACCGGAGCTGGTCCTGGTTTCCGGATATTCCGGCATCGGCAAATCGTCCTTCGTCCACGAGCTGCACAAGGCGCTCGTTCCATCGCACGGTGTTTTTGCCTCGGGCAAGTTCGATCAGTACAAGCGCGACATCCCGTATGCCACGCTGGCGGAAGCCTTTCAGAGCCTGGTCCGCCCGCTTCTGGGCAAGAGCGAGCCAGAACTGCGCAAATGGCGTGACGACCTTCGCGAGGCGTTGGGTCCGAACGGGCGGCTCATGGTGGATCTCGTTCCGGAATTGAAGCACATCATCGGAGATCAGCCGCCGGTACCCGAACTGCCGCCGCAGGATGCGCAGGGCCGCCTGCAACTGGTATTCGCGCGTTTCATCGGCGTGTTTGCGCGGCCCGAACATCCGTTGGCGCTCTTTCTCGACGATCTGCAATGGCTCGACGCGGCAACGCTCGATCTGATCGAGGACCTGTTGATTCGAACCGACATGCGGGACCTGCTGCTGATCGGCGCCTATCGGGACAACGAGGTCGATTCCGTCCACCCGCTGATGCGCAAGCTGGAGGCGATGCGTCAGGGCGATGCGATCCTGCATGACATCGTGCTCGCCCCTCTGGCCGTCGAAGACCTGACGCAAATGCTCACGGTCGCGCTTCATTGCGAGGCCGGATATGCCTTCCCCCTGGCTCAGCTGATTCACGAAAAGACCGCGGGCAATCCGCTGTTCGCCATCCAGTTTGTTTCCACGCTCTACGAGGAAAAGCTGCTCATTTTCGATCATGACAGGGCGCGTTGGCACTGGGACCTGAATCGCATTCACGCCAAGGGTTACACCGACAATGTGGTGGACTTGATGGTCGGAAAGCTGAACCGCCTGCCGATCGAAACGCGGGAGGCGCTGCAGCAGCTTGCCTGTTTGGGCAACAGCGCCGAGTTCGCCCTGCTGCGGATGGTCTTCCAGGACTCGGAGGCAATTCACGACCGGCTGTGGGAAGCCGTTCGGACGGGCCTGATCTTTCGATCGGAAGAGTCCTACAGATTCCTTCACGATCGCGTCCAGGAAGCTGCCTATTCCCTGATTCCAGCCGAATTGCGCGCGGAGACCCATCTCAAGATCGGGCGATTGCTGGCGGCGCAAGTTCCTGCGCACAAGCGCGAGGAGGCGATCTTCGACATCGTCAATCAGCTCAACCGAGGTTCTCACCTCGTTACCTCCGGCGAGGAGCGCGAGCGGATCGCGGACCTGAACCATCTGGCCGGGAGGCGCGCCAAGGCCTCGACCGCGTATGCATCGTCGATCAGGTATCTCACCACCGGTCGGCGGTTGTTGGCGGAAGACTGCTGGGAGATCAACTACCCGCTGATCTTTTCCATCGAATACCTTCTGGCCGAATGCGAATTGCTGACGGCGGATGTGGCGTCGGCGGAGAGCAGGCTGTCAATGCTGGGGCAACGCGCCAGGGGCGGACACGACATCGCCGTCGTCACCAGGTTGCGGCTGACACTTTACACGACGTTGGCCCGCATCGATCGCGGCGTCGAAGTATGTCTCGAATATCTCCGAGGCAGCGGGACCGATTGGTCGCAGCATCCGGCCAGGGATGAGGCGATGCGCGAATACGATCGAATCTGGTCCCTGGTCGGAAGCCGGTCGATCGAGCAGCTGATCGACTTGCCGCGGATGGTGGACCCGGACCTTCTCGACCTGATGGACGTTCTGACGGAGGTCGTGACGCCGGCGCTGTTTTGCGACGAGAATCTGTGTTCGCTGGTCATTTGCCGAATGGTGAATCTCAGCCTCGAGCATGGCAACAGCGATGCGGCGTGCTTTGCCTATGTCTGGTTTGCCATCATCGCCGGCCCGCGCTTCGGCAATTACGGGGACGGATTTCGCTTCGGTCAGCTCGGCTACGAACTGGTCGAAAAGCGTGGCCTGACCCGCTATCAGGCGCGTACCTACATGTCCTTCGGCAACATCGTTCTGCCGTGGGCGAAGCATGCCCTTGGCGGACGCCAACTGGTGCGTCGTGCCTTCGATACCGCCTACCGGGCCGGCGATCTTACCTTTGCGGCCTATAGCTGCAGCCAGTTGATCACCAATTTCCTGATAGTGGGAGACCCGCTTGCCGAAGTGCAGCCGGAGGCCGAAAACGGCCTGATGTTCGCCCAAAGGGCGCGTTTCGACATTGTGGTCAACTTCATCACCGCGCAGCTCGCACTGATCCGGATGCTTCGTGGGTTGACCACCAGATTTGGCCACCTTGATCACGGCGAATTTTACGAGTCCGGATTTGAAGCCGATCTGGCGAGCAACCCGATCCTGCTGGTCTGCGAGTTCTGGTATTGCGTCAGAAAGCTGCAGGCCCGCTTTTTCGCCGGCGACTACGCCTCGGCGGTCGAAATCACGTCGAGGGCGCAGCAGCTGCTCTGGATAACACCGTCGTTCGAAATCGCGGAGTTTCGCTTCTACGGCGCGCTTTCCCACGCATCAGCCTGGGATTCCGCATCGCCGGACGAAAGACCCCGGCATTTTGCCGCTCTTGCCGAACACCACCGGCAGCTTGAGATATGGGCGGAGCATTGCCGCGAGAATTTCGAAACCCGGGCCGCGTTGACGGCGGCGGAGATCGCGCGCATCGAGAACCGGGATCTCGAGGCCATGCGCCTCTATGAGCAGGCGATCCGCTCGGCGCGGAGCAACGGATTTGTCCACAACGCGGCGCTCTCCAACGAACTCGCAGCTCGCTTCTATGCGGCACGCGGCTTCGAGACGATCGCCGATACCTATCTGCGGCAGGCCCGGCACGGCTATCGGCTGTGGGGAGCCGACGGAAAGGTCCGGCAGCTCGAGCAGTCGTATCCGCAACTCAGGGACGAAAAGACATCCTCCGATCCGACCAGCACAATACTGGCCCCGGTCGAGCATCTCGACCTGGCGACCGTAATCAAGGTTTCGCAAGCCGTGTCGGGCGAGATCGTGCTGGAGAAGCTGATCGACACTCTGATGCGTACGGCGATCGAACACGCAGGAGCCGAGCGAGGTCTGTTGATACTCCCGCGGGACGACGGGTATCGGATAGAGGCGGAAGCGACAACCAACGCTGATACCGTAACGGTAAATCAGCGACGGGCGGGCGTAACCGCGGAGGATTTGCCGGAGTCCGTGTTTCAGTACGTGCTACGCACCAAGGAGAGCGTGCTTCTTCACGATGCCGCTGGCGATAGCCAGTTTGCCGGCGACGCCTACATTCGTCGGCGTCACGGGCGCTCGATGCTCTGCCTGCCATTGCTCAAGCAGGGCAGGCTGCTTGGGGTGCTTTACCTCGAGAACAACCTGACCCTTCACGTGTTCACTCCCGAGCGAATGGCTGTCCTGAAGCTGCTGGCCTCGGCGGCCGCGATTTCGCTGGAAAACACCCGCCTTTACGGCGATCTTCGGGAACGGGAGGCGAGGGTTCGACGGCTCGTCAACTCCAACATCATCGGGATTTTCATCTGGAATCTGGAGGGGCGGATTATCGACGCAAACGAATTTTTTCTCCGGATGGTGGGATATGATCGTGACGACCTCGTCGCCGGGCTGCTACAATGGACCGAAATGACCCCTGTCGAGTGGCGCGGTTCCAACAAACAGCGCCGCGCGGCTCTGATGACGACCGGCGTTTCCGAGCCATCCGAGAAGGAATATTTCAAAAAGAACGGCGGCCGTGTGCCGGTACTGGTTGGCAGCGCGATCTTCGATAAATCGCGGGATGAGGGCGTCGCCTTCGTTGTCGACTTGACCGAGCGCAAGCGGGCGGAGGAGGCCGCGCGCGAAAGCGAGCGACGCTATCGCGAGATACAGACGGAACTGGCCCATGCAAGCCGTATCTCGACAATGGGTCAGCTCACGGCCTCGATAGCCCACGAGGTCAACCAGCCGATCGGCTCCGCGCTCGTAAATGCCGAAACCGCTCAGCGGTGGCTCGACCGGCAACCGCCGGATCTCGAAAAGGCACTCCAGGCGCTCGACCGTATCGTCAAGGACAGCAAGCGGGCTGGCGGCATAATCGAAGGGCTCCGCAACCTCAGCAGGAAGGATTCGTCCCGCAAGCAGTACTTGAACATCAACGAAGCCATTCTGGAAATCATTGACCTGACCCGCAGCGAAACCTCGAAGAACGGGGTCTCGGTAGAGATGCGACTGGCGCAGGATCTGCCGCACGTCCAGGGGGATCGGGTCCAATTGCAGCAAATCATGCTGAACCTGGTCATCAACGCGGTCGAAGCGATGAGCGAAACGACCGATCGGCCTCGACAGCTGGTGATCAACACAGGGACCGGGCCGGACGGCGTGCTCGTTGCCGTGCAGGACACCGGACCGGGACTGGGTCAAGCCGGTACGGCACGGGTCTTCGAGGCCTTCTTTACCACCAAACCCGACGGTCTGGGCATGGGGTTGTCAGTCTGTCGTTCGATCGCCGAAGCGCATGGCGGGCGGCTATGGGCGGAGCCGAATGAACCCCACGGCGCCATCTTCTGCCTGACGCTGCCGGTCGAAGAGAAGCCGATTGCCGGCTGATCGCCGTTGCGGTGCGGATGTTGCCCCTTTGAAAGGCCCGGGGCGCGCGCCGGACCGGCGGCATGCGAGCGTTTCTCAGTCTTTCGCCTCCGGCAGAAACAGCATCATCAATCCCGCAAGGGCAAAACTGCCGCCGCACATCCCGATGCCGACCGCAAGGCCGTATTGGCTCGCGACGAAACCGAGCAGATATGGCGACAGTGCCGAGAAGCCGCGACCGACATTGAAACAGAAGCCGGCGCCCAGGCTGCGAACCTGCATCGGATAAAGCTTGGCAAAATACGAACCGAAGATGCCCGAATAGGTGAAGAAGCACGCCATCAGCGGCCCCATCCAGAACAGCACCGTCTGATCGGTCACCCAGGCGTAGAGCGGGACCGTGATGGTACCGCCGATGAAGTTGACGAGCAGCGCCCTGCGACCGCCGATCTTGTAGGCAAGGAAGCCGAACAGCTGGTATCCGATGAACATCCCGACATTGAGCGCGACAACGAACATCGACATGCGGGCGATGTCCATGCCGCGCTCCGTCACCAGGAATGTCGGTACCCAGAGATTGACGCCCCAGTAGGCCAGCAGCGCGAAGCTCGACGAAAACGTACCGAATATGGTGAGGCGAAACAGGGCCGGAGAGAAGATCTCGCCGATTGGCGCCTTCGCGACGTTTGCGGTTTTGCGGGACTTCTGTTGCTCCAGCCAGGTCTGCGACTCCGGCACGTACAAGTAGATGTAGAGGAGAGCCAGCAGGGAGGCGCCGCCGAACAGAAACAGTGCGCGCCAGCCGTAGCGCGGCAGCACATAGCCTGCCGCCAGCGCCGCCGAGCCGAAACCGATCGGCCATGACGAAAACGCGAAAGCCGCGGCAAAGCCGCTCTGTTTCGCGGGCCAGGTCTCGACGATCAACGCCGCAATGATGCCAAAGATGCCGCCGAGTCCGAAGCCGGCGATGAAGCGCAGGACGAGGATCGAGTAGTATCCCGGGGCAAAGGCGACCGCGACGGTAAACACGCCGAAAACCGCGATACCGGACATCAGTCCGATCCTGCGGCCGTAGCTGTCGGAGAACCATCCCATGATGACGCCGCTCAGCCCAACCCCGAGCAACGTTGCCGTACCGAGAAGTCCCGCGTCCGCCATCGTGATGTTCAATTCCTTGATCATCAACGGCAACGCCATGGCGAGCAGCGTGAAATCGAGTGCGTCGAACATGTAGCTCAAAAAGCCACCGACCAGGACGCGCCACTTCACGGCCAGTCCCCCGACCAGGGGACCATCGCCAACAGGCATGGATGATTCACCGCCGGCGGCCATCGTCTTGCTTCCCAGGTTCGCAGCGTAACGGCAGATTCGATATCTCGTCGGGAAAGCGGTCCGACCCGTTCAATCAGGCTGCGCTCTTCCGCGCTTCCAGGCAAGGCTAATGATTGCACTCCGGGCAATTGCGACGGCCCGGACATGTCGACACCAATCTCGTCGTGGATCGATATGCCGCCGAGGGCAAACCGGATCGTTCCCTCAAATCGTGCCCGATGAGCTGCAGATCGAAGCCGGCTGTGATCGTCGGATTTCTTGGCCGCGAACTCACCATCGGATCCGGCGCGGCTCAGCAGCATGCCGATCGTGGCGTCCGGTCGCCGATTTCGCGCACGGCAACAAACCGCGGAAGTTTCAGCTGAGGCCAAAGCGCATCGGGCCGGACCGCGCCTAGTTCGGCATGGCCTTCAGCAGCGCACGGATCTTGTCCGCATCCGCCCGCGTTGCAGGATTGTAGATCACCATGTTGAGGTCGGGCCGGCCATCGACGGCGAAGCCTGAAAATTCCATCGAAAGCTGTCCGGCGACGGGGTGTTGCAGGACCTTGACGCCATCGCCATGCCCCCGCACATCGTTGTCGCGCCACATCGCCGCGAATTCCGGGCTGGTCGCGCAGAGCTCGTCGACCAGCGACTGCACGTTGCGCGCCGCGCCGGCGCGCGCCACGTCGGCGCGGAACGACGCCACCACGTAGCGCGCGACGCTTTGCCAGTTGGGCTGCGCGGCGCGGACGCGGCTGTCGCGGAACATCATGCGCAGCACGTTGCGCTGTCCCTCCGGCAGGGTGCTGTAGTCGGTGAGGACCGCCGCGGCGGCCCTGTTCCACGCGATCACGTCCCATGTCGCCGTGCGAATAAAGGCCGGACTGCAGGCCAGCGTGTCGAGCACGCGTTGCAGGCGCGGTGAGATACCTTCGGGCACCTGATAGCGGGCTTCCGGCGGCCGGCCGAGAGCGAGCAGAAACAGATGTTCACGCTCCACGCCGGTCAGCATCATGGCGCGGGCGATGCGGTCCAGCACATCGGCGGAGGGCGCTCCGCCCCGCCCCTGCTCCAGCCAGGTGTACCAGGTGGCGCTGACATTGGCGCACTGCGCCACTTCCTCGCGCCGAAGTCCCGGCGTTCGCCGCCGCTGCAGCGGAAAGCCGAACGCCGTCGGATCGAGCCTGGCGCGGCGATCCCTGAGATAGGTCCCAAGCGAGTTGGCGTCGGTCATCCTGTTAGCGATTATACCCGTATGATCTCACTACTTTACCCGAATGATGAGTAGCCCTATCCCGGCATCCTGAACAGGGAGTTTTTCGCATGCGGGTATTCGTCACCGGCGCCGCCGGGTTCATCGGCACCGAAACCACCAGGGAACTGATCGCGCATGGCCACCAGGTCCTAGGCCTCGCGCGCTCCGACGCGAATGTCGAGACGCTGCAGCGCCTGGGCGCGGCGGTTCATCGCGGCTCGCTGCAGGACCTTGAAAGCCTCAGGCGCGGCGCCAGGGATTCGGACGGCGTGATCCATCTGGCCTTCATCCATGATTTCACGAAATTCGCCGAGAATGGCGCAATCGACAAGGCCGCCATCGAAGCAATCGGCGAAGCGCTGGCCGGCACCGGCAAGCCTTTCATCGTCACCTCGGGAACCGGCCTGGTCGCGGCGGGCGTGGTGATCACCGAAGACATGCGGCGCGATTCCAGCCCGCATGTTCCGCGGGTGTCCGAGCAGGCCGGTCTGGCCTATGCGTCGCGCGGCGTGCGCGCGATGGCGATCCGGCTGCCGCAGGTGCATGGCGCCGACGGAAAGGCCGGGTTGATCACCTATCTGCTCGAGCTCGCGCGTCAAAAAGGCGCCGCCGCCCGTGTCGGCGAAGGCGCCGAACGCTGGGCCGCGGCGCACCGGCAGGATGTCGCCCGTCTCTACCGGCTGGCGCTGGAAAAGGGCGCGGCAGACGGCATCTACCACGCCGTCGGCGAGGAAGGCGTGCCGATGCGCCAGGTCATCGACGTGATCGGGCGCGCGCTCAATGTACCGGTGATTTCGATCGGCAAGGAAGAGGCGGGCGATTACTACGGGCCACTGGCGAGGTTCGCCGGCCTCGACATGCCGGCCTCCAGCGCCTTGACGCAGCAGCGGCTGGGCTGGACGCCCACCGGGATCGGCCTGATCGCCGACATCGGCCAGCCGGGCTACTTCAAGGTCTGAGCCCGGGCCTGTAAAGTTCCAACATGGCCTCGCAGGCGTCGGCGGCGGCCCGCTGCCGACGCGGCACGAGGAATACGCCGACAGTCCTCTGCCTCCGACCGGGACGGCAGCGTCAGGCCTGCTGTTCGAAGGCCTGCCGGCTTTCGGCACGGATCAGCTCGAGGCATTCCTTCTTGAGCGCGACGTAGCAGGGATCCAGCACGATCTCGCTGGCCCGCGGCCGCGGCAGATCGATGCGCAGGTCGCGCAGGATCCGTCCCGGGCCGGCGCTCATCAGCAGCACCCGGTCGGCCAGAAAGATCGCTTCGTCGATGTCGTGGGTAACGAAGACGATGGTGGTGCCGACCTGCGCCCACAGGGCGAGCAGGCTTTCCTGCATCACGATTCGGGTCTGGGCATCCAGCGCGCCGAACGGCTCGTCCATCAGCAGGACGCCGGGCCGGTTGGCCAGCGCGCGGGCGATCGCGACCCGCTGCTGCATGCCGCCCGACAGCGTGTGCGGATAGGCGTCGGCAAATCTGGCAAGGCCGATCATGGCGATCAGGTCGTCGGCGATCGCCCGCGCCGCGCTGGCCGGCTTTCCCTGAGCGCGCGGTCCGTGCGAAATATTGCTGCGCACCGATTTCCAGGGAAACAGATGCGGCTGCTGAAACACCATGCCGCGGTCGGGCCCGGGCCCGGTGACGGGCTTGCCGGCAACCCGCACCGTTCCGGAATAAGGGGTTTCGAACCCGGCGATGGTGTTCAGCACGGTGGATTTTCCGCATCCGGACGGGCCGAGCAGGCAGACGAATTCGCCGCGCCTGATCTGGAACGAAACCCGGTCGGCGGCGACCACCTGGCCTTTCGGCGAATTGAAGACGATGCTGACGTCGGCAACATCGATCTCGATCGTGGCCGCGGCCGGCTCGCTTTCGATCCTGGCGCGATGGGCGGCGAGCTGCACCGTCATCGCCACCACACCAGCCGCTGGGTGACGGCGGCAAAGCCGCGATCGGCCAGGAACGAGACCGCACCCAGCGCCACCAGCCCTCCCATGACCTGGCCGGTCTGCAGGTTCTGCTGCGCGATCTCGATGCGGTAGACGATGCCGGCAAAGGTTCCCGCCAGTTCGGCCGCCACCAGCGTGTAGAACGAGATGCTGACCGCGGTGCGCAGGCCGACCACGATGTAAGGCAGCGCCCCGAACAGCACGATTTCGGTCAGCATCTGACGCCGCGGCGTCCCCAGCATCAGGGCGGCGCGGATCAGGCCTGAATCTATTTTCTGCACGCCGATATGGGTGGTCAGCCAGACGGTAAAGAACACTCCCCAGAACACCAGAAAGATCTTGCCGGTCTCCGACAGGCCGAACCACAGGATCACGATCGGGACGAAGGCGATCGGGGGAATCGGCCGCAGGATGTGAAAGATCGGCGAGAACAGGCTGGAGACCAGCTGGAACCGGCCGGTCAGCAAGCCGAACAGGACGCCCGCGGCGGCGCCGAGGGCAAAGCCGATGACGACGCGGGTGACGCTGACGGCCAGATCGACCGCGAACTGGCCGCTCTTCACCCATTCGAGCATCGCCACCGCGACCACCGAAGGCGGCGGAAACAGGATGATGTTGACGACATGCGATCTGGAAACCAGCTCCCACAGCGCAAAGAACAGCGGGATCGACAGGATCGAGATCGCCGTGTTAAGTCGCCGCATGGCTCCCTCGGTCATGGCCGGGGTTCTCTCAACCGCCGGGCCGGCTGGAATATGTGACCCGCGTGGCATCGACGTGCCTCAACGCCTCCGGCGCCAGCACCTTGAGGAAATCGGGCATGGTCGCGCCCGGCGGATGATTGCCGCTTTCCAGCCGCCAGGCGGCATGGGTCTTGAGAATTTCGAGCTGCTTGTCGTCGAGGCGAACCTGATAGACGTAGTCGGCCCAGATCGACGCCAGTTCCTCGCGCTTGATGCCGACGGCCTTGGCGACCACCGAGATGGCATCCTCGGGATTGGCCTTCATCCAGGCCTCGGCATCGAGCATCGCGCCCAGGAATTTTTCGACCAGCGGGCCATTCTTTTCGAGATAGTCCTGCATGACGACGATGTTGAAGGTCTCCGAATAGATTCCCCTGGTGTCGATCTCGGCGACCTCGGCGCCCATCGCCTTCTTGGCGTTGGCAATGTGCGGCTCCCAGGTATCGAACGCATCGATGCCGCCGGAGACCAGCGCCGGCAGCATCTCCTGGGGCCGCAGATTGACCAGGGTAACGTCTTCCTTCTTCAGCCCGGCGCGGCTCAGCAGCGCCGCCGTATAGACCTCGCTTCCGGTGCCGGCGGTGAACGCGATCCGCTTGCCCCTGAGATCGGCCTTGCCGGCGATGCCGGACCTGGTGGCAACGACGGTCTTCAAGTCGGAATATTCCATCCGCGCGAGAAAGGCGATCGGCTGTCCCGCCATCGCCGCCGCGGTGACCGGCGCCTCCGCGGTGGTCGCGATATCGGCACCGCCGCCGACCACGGTATCGAGGCACTGCTTGCCGCTGGTGAAATTGCTCACCGCGATATCGAGGCCGCGTTTTTCAAAAAAGCCCTGATCCTTGGCGACGATGACGATCCCCGAGATCGGCCCGAGATTCTGCGCCAGCCTCGCCTTGAGCAGTTCGGCATGCGCCGGATCCGGCCGAGGCACCGCCGCCCATAGCAACGCAGCGCCAAATATCAACGTCCTTACGCGCAACATCCTGGACCTCACGGCATTCGAGTTCGAATGGCCGATGGTTGGTGCGGCCGGTGAAATGCTCAAGCAATTAATCCACGCCGCCTGCCATTCCCCATGCACCAAAGTTGATCAGAAGCTGCACGTCCGAGAGCCAATGCGCCGATATAGGCGCCATCGGCGCCCTCCAGGGCGACGTCGGGGCCATCGCTCGCGATAAAATGGATGGCGACGAACCGGCGCCCGTGATTGCGCCCTCGCCCCTTGCGGGAGAGCGCTTGAGAGACGCCCGCAACAAACTCTGCCGGGTGAGGGGTAGTGCTCTGCGTCGATCCCTCACCCAGCTGAGTCTCTTGCTGGCGTTATTGAGCCCTCTCCCACAAGGGGCGGGGGCACAGTCACAAGCGCCGCTGTGAAGATTCCACCATGCAGGCCATGCGGCGCATCACGCGACGGCTTCCGGCATCGCCGCGTCGGCGTGCTCGAAGGCGGCTGCCAGCGTCCGCAGCAAGCCGTCCTCGCCCGCGCGCGACGCGAAGCACAGCGAAGACCGCAACCGGTCGGAGCGGACCCGGCCTGGAACGGCCACCGCGCACATGTCGAGCGGGTTGACGAAATAGGTGTAGGTCCCCATCGCGGTGTTCAGCGCCATCGGATCGGCCAGCATCCGGTCGATGGTGAAGATGGTCGGCACCGTCGGCACCACCATGGCATCGCAATCCTTCAGCAGCAGGCTGGCCTGGCGCTGCGCCGCCTTGATCGCATACAGCGCCTGGAAGGCATCCCTTGCGGTGTAGTGGAAGCCGGGCTCGATCGAAGCCCACACCGCCGGGTGGATCGCTTCCCGATGGTTGTTGACCACTTCGGCGTAGTCGATCAGCCGCTCGGCCACCATGGCGCTCTGGAACACCAGGCGCCCGGCCTGCTCGAACACCGTGAAATCGACCTCGCTCAACCGGTGCCCCAGGCCGACCAGCGTCGCAAGGTTGCTTTCGTAAGCCCGGCGCGCCTCGTCGTCGCCAAAAAATTGCAGCTGGCCGGCGCGCGGAACCGCCAGCGTCAGCGGCTGCCAAGGCCGCAGCCCGAGGTCGATCCGGTCCGCATCCAGCCGGCTCAGCGGATCCTCGACGTCGAAGCCGGCGATCCGCTCCAGCACTTCGAAGGCTTCGCCGCAAAGCCGGGCGAAAACCGGGATGCAGTCGAGCGACCTGTTGTTGTAGACAAGACCACGCGAGCTCACGAGGCCGATGGTCGGCTTCACCCCGACGATGCCGTTGCAGGCCGCCGGCACCCGTCCCGAACCGCCGGTATCGGTGCCCAGCGAAAACGCCACGATGCCGCGCGCGACCGCCACCGCCGAGCCCGAGCTGGAGCCGCCCGGGATGAAGGCCGGATCGATCGCGTTGCGGCAGATCGGATCCGGACTTCGGGTCCCGTTCAGCCCGGTGGCAAATTGATCCAGCGTATTCTTGCCGATCAGGACCGCGCCGGCCTGCTCCAGCCTGGTCACCGCCGGCGCCGACTGCTTCGGTTCGAGCCGCAGCGCCGGACAATTGCTGGTGGTGGGCATTCCGGCCACATGGATGCTGTCCTTGACCGAAAACGGCACCCCGAGCAGCGGCAGCTCTGCTCCGCCATCCGCGTCGGCCTGCAATTGCCTTGCCCGCTCGGTGGCGTCGCCCGGCGCAACCAGCGAGGTGAAGATGCCTTCGCCGGCGCAGGCCTGCGCGCGGCGGCAGGCCTCGGCAATGACCATATCGGCTGTCATGCCGCCGGCGAGGGCACCACGGATGGCAGCGAAACTGAATTCGAGCGACGCCAGAGTCATGCGGGATTTTCCTTCGGTCGGGGGGTTTGGCGCAGCGGGGCAACGCCGCGCAGGCGGCGAAGCCCGCTTATTCCCCGTCGGCGCCAGCCTCGAAGATTTCTGCCGCGAGCGGTAGCAATTAATTTCGTTCCGCCGCGGCCCCGGACCGGCAGGCCGTCCGATTGCGCTGGCGAAGCCGCCATTCGGGAAAAAAGGTTCTCCGACAAATCCTCATTGAATGAATTTCTTCACGCGGTCGGACCTGCGCTCACGCAAGCGAAGGCGCGTTGCCCGGCACGGCCTCGTGCCGGCAGCCGTTCGGCATGGACAAGACCAATAGCGGCCTGGTGCAGCGGCTGCGGGAAAATGACTGGCCGCAACGACGGGGCCCGCGGGCGTCCGCATCACTTCCCGGCGCGGTTCGAGATGGTAGAGAGCACCGAGGATCCAGCCTCCGGGAACGCAGGATAGCGCACGGTACCGCCCGCCGGCTGGTGGCGTGCATCCACCTCCTGCGCTCAACCGGCTTTACTTGCGATCCGGCAAGGTCAAACTGCCGCCCCCCAGGTGCGCGAGCCGGACCCCTGTGAACCAGGTGCTGCGATGAACCCAGAAGCCGTTTCCCTAGTCTTCACCGGGCACATGACCGACACGCCGGACCGCCAGCCGCCCCGCTTCCCTCCGGAACTTGAGGACGCGGCCAGGCTCGCAATCGCGCAGCGGGTCGGACGTTATTGCCGGTTGCGCAACGGCGCCGACATCAGGGGATTTGCCAGCCTGGCGAGGGGCGGCGACATCCTGTTCCACGAAGTTTGCCGCAGCCTCGGCATCGACACCGTGATCGTGCTGCCGTTCGCTCCGGACCGTTTCGTCAAGACCTCGGTCGAAGGCAGCGAGGCCGGCGACTGGGCGCGTCGTTTCGAGAAGCTCTGGAACGAGACCGATCCGGGATTCCGATATGACCTCGGCCTTGTCCCTTGCGATGATGCTTTCGCCATCTGCAACGACCGCCTGCTCTCCTTGGCGCAGCAATATGGCGAGGTGCGATTGATCGCGCTGTGGGACGGAACCGGCGGCGACCGCCGGGGCGGCACCGGCGATTTCATCGAACGCGTGGCGGGGATCGCCTCTCCGCCCGACATCATTCATCCGCAAGATCTGCTCTGATGCCGCTGTCTCCGCCTGCCAATCCCTCGCCTGGCGGCTCGGCAGCGGTTTCGTTCGTCGTCGCCGGAATCTGCTTCGGCCTGACCGCGACGGTGCCGGCGGCCCCGGCCCATGGCGCGCCTCTCGCCGACGCGCGGTTCGTCGATGCTTCCAGCCTGCCCGCCGTCGGCACGGTCGACGCGCGCTTCCAGTCCTACAACATCGAAATGATCGAAATCACCGGCGGAAAATTCTGGAAGCCGTATCGCTCGAAGCAGCACGGCGGCCCGGCGCCGGAGCCGCGCTCCGGATCCGACACGCCGCCGGGCATGGATTCCAGTCTCTACCGATACCGGCCGCCGATCGATCTGACCCGCGCCCGCTTGCGAAAGCTCGCGGCGGCGCTGGGACCGAGCTATCTTCGGGTCAGCGGCACCTGGGCCAATACCACCTATTTCGCCGATTCGGACACCCCGCCGGCAACGCCGCCGGCGGGCTTCGGCGGCGTCCTGACCCGGCCGCAATGGCGCGGCGTGGTCGATTTCGCGAAAGCCGCCGATGCCGCGATCGTGACGTCATTCGCCATCGGTCCGGGCACCCGCGACGCCTCGGGTGTCTGGAAACCGGATCAGGCGCAAGCCTTGCTCGCCTATACCGGCGAGGTCGGAGGCCGCATCGCGGCGGCGGAGTTCATGAACGAGCCGGATCTTGCTGCGATGGGCGGCGCGCCGGATGGCTATGATGCAGCCGCCTATGGCAGGGATTTCAAGATATTCCGCAGCTGGATGCGGCAGGCTGCTCCCGGGGTGAAGATCCTGGGTCCGGGCACGGTCGGCGAGACTTCCATCGCTTCCGACCTGCTCGCCGCCTCGGGGCCCGGGCTGGATGCGGTTTCCTATCATTATTATGGGGCGCTGTCGGCGCGTTGCGGCGGCCAGCGCACCGCGGAAGCGGCGCTGTCGCCGGCCTGGCTGTCGCAGACCGATCGGACATTGCAATTTTATGTCACGCTGCGCGACCGCTTCGCGCCGGGCAAGCCGATCTGGCTCACCGAAACCGCGGAGGCGGCGTGCGGCGGCAATCCCTGGGCCGCAACCTTCCTGGACACCTTCCGCTATCTCGACCAGCTCGGGCGGCTGGCCAAAGCTGGCGTTCAAGTCGTCATGCACAACACGCTGGCGGCGAGCGACTACGGCCTGCTCGACGAGACCACGCTGCGGCCGCGACCCAATTACTGGGGCGCATGGCTGTGGCGGCAGTGGATGGGAACCACGGTGCTCGACGCCGGCGTGCCCGTTCGATCGGACCTTCATGTCTACGCCCATTGCCAGCGCGGCGTGCCCGGCGGCGTGATACTGCTGGTGATCAACCCCGACCGCAAGGCGCCGCATGCGCTCAGGCTTGCGAGACCGTCGCTGCGTTACACCCTGGAGGCCGCAAACCTGGGGGATGCCGAGGTCAGGCTGAACGGGCGCGTGCTGGCGCTCGGCGACGGCGATGCGCTGCCGGCGCTCGAAGGCGTTCCGGCTGAGGCCGGGAAGGTGGCGTTCGCCCCCGCCAGCATCAGCTTCCTGGCGGTGCCGGCGGCGGCTAACCATGCCTGTCGGTGATGGCCCACGATGACGGGCTGCACGCGTGTCTGTTTTGCGTCCGGCAGGCCGTCTGCATTGTTGGCACAGGCAGCCCGCCGTGGCACCCTGATGGCAAGGGCACCCCGCAAACCAACAAGCATGCCCCCCTGAGGAGAAAGACGCCTTGCACCGCCATATCGTTTTTCGCTGCGCCGTTCTGTCCGCGATCGCAATCGCCGCATGGAATGAAATGCCGGCCGCCGCTGCGGCGGAACTCCGAGCGATGCCAGGAACTCGGCCGCCGCCTGGAAATCGCCAAGCCGCAGATCACCGCGATCGAAGTGTCGCTGACGCTGTTCTCGGCGGTTGACGGCAATTGCCTCGGGCTCGCGGCCGACCTGCTCGACCACGGTGCCTCGGTCGACGCCCGCGACCGGCTCGGCGCCCGGCCGCTCGGCCACGCCGCGAAGTCCGGGCATCTCGAGATGGTCGACCTGTTGCTGGCGCGCGGCGCGCCGATCGATGCCCGCAATCTCGCCGGCGCCACCGCGCTGTTTTCCGCCGCCGAGGCCGGCCATGCCGCGGTGGTGCAACGGCTGATCGAACGCGGCGCCGACGTCAGCCTGACCGGGCGCAGCGGGATCTCCCCGATCGCCGCCGCCGCCTATGTCGGCAACGACGCGATCGTCGAGGCGTTGCTCGCGCATGGCGCCGACGAGCGGGCGGCCGACGACACCGGCAAGCCGCCGATCGTCTATGCGGCGGCCGGCGCCCGGCTCGACATCGTCAAGCGGCTTTTGGCGCGCAATATCGATATCAATGCCCGCTACCCCAATGATCTCACTTTGCTGATGTGGGCGTCGGGCCCGGACGAGCAGGCCCCGGAAACCCAGGCCGTCGCGGTCGTCGGCTACCTCTTGGACGCCGGGGCTGCCATCGACGATCGCGACGACCGCGGCCGCACCGCGCTGATGATTGCGGCCGAAGGCGGCCATGCCGAGATCGCCAATCTGCTGCTGGCGCGGGGCGCCGACCCGGCGCTTGAGGACAAGGGCGGAAAACGCGCCGCGGATCTCACCCGGCTGACCGCGCTGCGCGACAAACTGACGCCGCGCTGACGCGGCTCACAGCCCCGACAGATATTCCGCCAACGCCGCGAGGTCGTCGGGGGACGTCGCCAGCATCAGGTCGGACATGCCGGGATTGTTGCCGCGGGCCCGGGTGCGGAAGTCGGCCATGGTCCTGGCCAGATAGTCCCTGCTCTGCCCGGCGAGCCGCGGCACGGTGCCGTCGCCCTGGAAATGATCGAGGTGGCAGCCGGTGCAGCCCACCGAGCGGTCGGCGCTCAGCGCCTGGTTCGAAACATCCTTTGACGCCCGCGGCTGACCGAGGTCGGGCCACGGCTTGCTCGAGAAATACTGCGCGATCGCCATCATGTCGTCGCGTTCGAACGCCGACGCGATCGGCTGCATGATGTCGCTCTTGCGGTCGCCGCGCTTGAAATCGCGCAGCTCGATATAGAGGTAGCCGGCCTGCTGGCCCCAGATCACCGGAATCGTCTTGTCGGCGGGCTTGCCGTCGGCGCCATGGCACCCGGTGCAAAGCTGGACCTTGTCTTCGATGCCCTCGGCATGCAGCGGCCCCGCAGGCAGGCTCAGCACAGCCAGCAACACGGCCGTGCCGGTGAAATGCGAGGTCAACCTGCCGCCCATCGATAAAATCCAGTCCAGCCCATGGCATCAAAAGAAGCGGGGCCAGACCGGCCCCGCTTCGCTGTCAGATACTCTGGTCCACCGGTTCAATCCAGCGAGAACGCGATGATGTTGTTGCCGCGATGGAAATTGACCTGGGTGTTGCCGCCCGCGCCGACCACGATGTATTGCTTGCCGCCCACCATATAGGTGGAAGGCGGCGCATTGACCCCGGCACCGGCGTGGAAGCTCCACAGTTCCTTGCCGTTGGACGAATTGTAGGCCGCGAACTTGCCGTTGCCCTCACCGGTGAAGACCAGGCCGCCGGCGGTGGCGAGAATGCCGCCGATCATCGGCTCCGGCGTCTTCACCTGCCACTTGATCTTGCCGCTGTTGTAGTCGACGGCGGTGATGTTGCCGGCCTGCGCCTCGGTCGGAATCGCGGTGAAGGCGCCACCCAGCCACAGCTTGCCGTTCGGATAGGGCGAGTTCTCGACCCGATAGGTCATCGGCTGATGCAGGTTGATGGCATAGGCCAGTCCCTGGCCCGGGTCGGCGGCGATCGGCGACCACTCGACCCCGCCATTGGCGCCCGGCAGCATGCGCGCGCCTTCCTTGGTCGGAAGCACCCACATGTTCTCCTGGGCCACCATGGCTTCCGAGAAGCGGATCAGGCTGCAATCCTTGCGGTCGTTGACATAGAGGTGCCCGGTCTTGCCGGCATGGATCACGCCCGGAACGGTCTTGCCGTCCTTGCCCTTGACGTCGACCAGCACGGTCGGACTGACCGCGTCGAGGTCCCACACGTCGTGGGGAATGTACTGGAAGTGGCAGACATATTTGCCGGTGTCGAGGTCCAGCGAAACCAGCGAGTCGGTGTAGAGATTGTCGCCGGGGCGGACCGAACCGTCGAGGTCGGGCGAGGGATTGCCGACGACAAAATAGATCCGGTTGGTCGCCAGGTCGACGGAAGGATTCTGCCACACGCCGCCGCCGAGTTTGGCGAAGGGGTCGCCGGTCTTGGCGAGCTGATCCTTCTCGGCCTGGATATTGCGGTGCAGGTCGCGGCCGGTGGCGTCCTTGGTCGCCCAGACGCCGACCGAATTCTCCGGAACCGTGTTGAAGGTCCAGAGCAGCTTGCCGGTCTTGGCGTCGTAGGCCTTCAGAAAACCGCGGATGCCGTATTCGCCGCCATTGGTGCCGATCAGGACCTTGTCCTTGATGACGGTCGGCGCCATCGTTTCGCTGTAACCCAGTTCAGGATCGGCAATGTCGGTGGTCCAGACGACGTCGCCGGTCTTGGCGTTCAGGGCCACCAGCTTGGAATCGAGCGTGGCGAGATAGACGAGGTCGCCGAGCACCTGGACACCGCGATTGTTGGGACCGCAGCAGAAGGTCGTGATCGGGCCCATCTTGTGGTTGTAGTGCCAGAGCTGCGCGCCGGTCTTGGCATCGAGCGCGTAGACATGGCTGAACGACGTCGTCACATACATCACGCCATCGACGACGATCGGCGAGGTTTCCAGCGATTCCTTGACGTCGGTCTGGAAGATCCACGCCACGTGCAGGTTCTTGACATTGTTGCGTTCGATCTGCTTGGCCGGATGGAAGCGCGTCTGGGCATAATTGCCGTTGGTCAGCAGGAAATTATTGACGTTCTTGTCGGCCGCGTTGAGCTGCTGCTGGGTCACCGGCTCGACCTTGGCCTGGCCCGACGTCGACTTGGCCTCTTGCTTGGTTTCCTGGGCAATGGCCGGCCCCGCGAGCAGGCCGGCGACGCCGAGCCACGCCGCGGTGCATAAAACAGATGATCTATCCATGTTTTCCGCCCCATTTAATTTTGTTGGCTTCAACCGACCTGTTTGAATGCAGCCGGTGCCGCTGAAATCTGATCCGGTCGGGCAGGTTTGACAAGCGGTATCGGGACGATTTGCAACCAGGGATCGGGCAATTCCGATCTTGCGAGTGCTTCATGCTCCCGAACCTCGGGCGCGGAGGTCTTGGCAATTCTGGGCAGCCGCCGCTCGGAGCTTTGTTGCGCTGCATCCAGGTTGCGCCGCGTCTGCGTCGACCTCTCGACTCGCACGGCCATTCCACGGCGATCATCCCCGCGTGCCTGCGCGGCCGCCGGATTGCACCGGAAGGGGCCAGGCCCGGGGCCCTTGCAATTACCGTGGGGTGTTATAAGCTTTGCATTGCAAAGTTGAGGGGCGGATGCAGGATCTCGACAAGGCGCTGGCCGACATCTTCGCGATCCGCAGCCAGATTGCCGCCGGCACGGCGTTTCGCGGCTACGGCCCGGCGGCGGTCGCCGCCACCGGCGGCGTGGCCTTGATCACCTCCGTCCTGCAGTTCCTGTGGCTCGACGATCCGACCCGCCAGCCGCTGACCTTTTTCTCCGGCTGGGCCGTCGCCGCGCTGCTGTCGGGCGCGATGATCTGGATCGAGATGCAGGCGCGCTCGCGCCGGCATCATTCCGGCCTCGCCGATGCCATGGTTCACCAGGCGGTCGAGCAGTTTCTTCCGGCCGGCGCGGCGGGAGTCCTGCTGGCGGCGATGCTGTGGAAGTTCGCGCCGGAGACGCTGTGGATGCTTCCCGGCCTCTGGCAGGTATTCGTCAGCCTCGGGGTGTTCGCATCGGTGCGCTCGCTGCCGCGCAGCGTCGCGCTGGCGGGGGCATGGTATTTCCTGGCCGGCTTCACCACACTGCTGCTGGCCAGCGAAAGCCACGCGCTGTCGCCTTGGGCGATGGGCCTGCCGTTCGTGATCGGACAGTCGCTGATGGCCGCAATCCTGCACTTTGCTTCCGGAGAGCCCGATGTCGAGGACTGAAGCGAGCAAGGCGCCGTTCTCCTATGATGGTCTCGACCGGGTGATTCACGAGAAGGCGCGGCTCGGGCTTTTGACCTCGCTGATGGCGCATCCCAAGGGATTGGCCTTTGCCGATCTCAAGCGGCTCTGCGGATTGACCGACGGCAACCTCAGCCGTCATCTTCAGGTGCTGCAGGAGGCAGGCCTGGTCGATGTGACCAAGGGCTACGAGGGCAACCGACCCCACACCAGTTGTCGCCTGACCAAGACCGGCCGCCGCCGTTTTCTCGACTATCTGGCCGTGCTCGAGCGGCTGGTTCGTGACGCGGCCATGGCCGCCGGCAAACAGGACAGCGCGGCGGTTCAACTCGGTGTCCTTCCCGCGTGAAGCCGCATTGCTTTTTTTGGCAGGAAACTTTGTAATGCAAAGTAGTCTTTCATCCAAACTTCACGTCGGCATCATCATGGACGGCAACGGGCGATGGGCGACCCGGCGGCAGCTGTCGCGGTTGCGCGGCCACCAGGCCGGCGTCGAAGCGATCCGGCGCGTGGTCGAGGCGGCCCCCGGACAGGGCGTGGCGACGCTGACGCTGTACGCCTTCTCCAGCGACAACTGGCGCCGGCCGAAGGCCGAGGTGTCGGCGCTGATGGCGCTGTTGCGATTCTACCTCGCCAACGAGGTCGAGAGCCTGGTCCGCAACGGCGTCCGCCTCACCGTGATCGGGCGCCGCGATCGGCTGCCCGACGGCATTGCCGCGGCGATCGGGAGCGCGGAACTGGCCACCGCAGGCGGCGATGCGCTGCATCTGCGCATCGCGGTCGACTATTCGGCCCGCGACGCGATCCTGAATGCCGCGGTCCATGCCGCCGGACTGGGCCCCCTCACCCGCGAGACGTTTTCCCGGCTGGTCACCGGCGAACCCGGGCTGCGCGACGTCGACCTCGTCATCCGCACCAGCGGCGAGCAGCGGTTGTCGGATTTCCTGCTGTGGGAAAGCGCCTACGCCGAGTTGCACTTCACCGAGCGGATGTGGCCGGATTTTTCCGCGGAAGATCTCGCCGAGGCGGTGGCCGCGTTCCGGCAGCGCGAACGGCGGTTCGGCGGCCTGCAGCCGCTGGCTCCTCCCGAGCCGGCGCTGAGCCTGTAGCCGCGATTGCCCGGGGTGCCGGGCCGGCCGTCCGCACCCGACAGCCGATGACATCGGTCGCGCATCCCGGCAAAGCCGGCCTCGGTGGCGCCGGCCGGACGGACGCTTCTTTAAGAACATGGTTAACAGTTTGTTAACGAGTCTGGTCGAGGCTTCAGCCTCGTCGCGATCCCGCTCCAGGCCCGGATCGGTCCGTGGCGCCCATGTCGAAGCGGCAGGAAGAGACCATCCGATGAGCCTGGCAAAACTGATGGCCCTGAGCGCTGCGCCGCCGTCCAGGAAGGGGTTTGATACTGCGCGCGAATTCGCCCGGGGCCAGGCCTACCAGCGGTTCGGCCAGCTTGACGACGCCCAGGCCGCCTATCGGCGGGTGCTGAAAAGACGGCCGAACCACTTCGACGCCCTGCACATGCTCGGCGTGACCGAACAGCTGAGCGGCAATTCCGAGGCCGCGGCGCGGCTGCTCAGGCGGGCGCTGCTGCTCGACCCGCAATCGGTTGCGGCGCATTGCGATCTGGCCATCGTTCTCATGGTGCTGCAGCGGCTGGATGAGGCCCTGGCGAACTGCGACCACGCCGTCGCCCTGAAGCCGGATTTCGCCGGCGCGCATTTTCACCGCGGCAACGTGCTGATGGGGCTGCGGCGTTTCGAGGAGGCGGTTGCCTGCTTCGACCGGGCGGTGGCGCTCGATCCGCAGCATGCCGACGCGCTGAACAACAGGGGCAATGCGCAGCACGAGCTTGGGCGTTTTGACGATGCGATCGCAAGCTACGACAGCGCCATCGCGCTGATGCCCGGTCAGTTCAGGGCCTTGGCCAATCGCGGCGCCGCATTCAAGGAATTGAAGCAGGCGGAGCGGGCCGTTGCCGATTTCGATCGGGCGCTGGCACTGGCTCCGGACGAGGTCAAAAGCTGGACCAACCGGGGCGGCGCGCTGCTCTATCTCGGACGCCGCGACGAGGCGCTGGCGAGCTATGACAGGGCGCTGGCGATCAACCCGCGGCTGGCGGAAGCCTGGCTCGGTCGCGCCAACATCCTGATGCTGAACCTGAGGGTGGCCGAGGCGCTGGCGGCCTGCCAGAGCGCGCTGGCCATCCAGCCCGGCTCGGCGCTGGCGCTGACCCAGATCGCGCAATGCCACGCGCGGCTGGGCGACGCCGAAGCCGCAGTGTCTTTCTTCGATCGCGCGCTGGCGATCAAGCCGGACGACGAGGTTGCAATCTCGAGCAGGATCTTCACGCTGGATTTCTGCGCAGCTGCCGGCTTTGCCGAGCATCAGGCGGCGCGATCCGAGTGGTGGCGCCGGATCGGGTCGAAAATTTTCGCGCGGCATCCCTTGCAGCACGACAACGATCGCGATCCCGACAGGCGCATCGTGCTGGGCTACGTTTCCGCCGAGTTCAGGCATCGCTCGGCCGCGTTCGCGTTCCGGCCGGTGCTGCAGAACCACGACAAGTCGCGCTTCGAGGTGATCTGCTATTCCAACGCCGTGGTCGAGGATGCGGTGACCGGCACGTTCCGGGACGTCGCCGACCGCTGGCGGGACGTCCTGCAATGGTCCGACGACCAGCTGGCGGATTGCATCCGCGCCGACAAGGTCGACATCCTGATCGACCTGTCCGGGCACGGCGAAGCCAACCGGCTGCGGACCTTTGCAGGCAAGCCCGCCCCGGTCCAGGTGACCGCGTGGGGACATGCCACCGGCACCGGCCTGCCGACCATCGATTACCTGTTCTCCGATCCGGTCGCCATACCCTCTGACGTTCGTCCGTGTTTTGCCGAGCGGATCTATGATCTCCCGTGCCTGTCAATTATCGAGCCGCCGTCGGCCAATTTGCGGAGCCCAGAACCGCCGGTGGCCTTGAATGGCTATCTGACCTACGGCGTCTTCAACAGGGTAAGCAAGATATCCAATGCCGCCATCGCCGTCTGGGCGCGGATCCTGCAGCCTGATCCTGCCTCGCGATTGCTGATCAAGCATTCGCAGATCGACGATGCCGCGGTCCGCAGCACGCTGATGCAAAGACTGGCGTCGCACGGAATCGCTGCCGACCGAATATCGCTGGTCGGATCGACCCCCCGCGAACAACATTTGGCGGCTTACCGGGAGGTCGACATTTGCCTCGATCCATTTCCGCAGGGCGGCGGGGTCTCCACCTGGGAAGCGCTGTACATGGGGGTGCCCGTGGTGGCCAAGCTCGGCAACGCCGTGCCCAGCAGACTGGCCGGCGCCATTCTGTCGGCGGTAGGGCTGGCCGACTGGCTCGCCGATGACGACGATCGATACGTCGATATCGCATTGCGATCGACCCCGGACAGGCTGAGGACGATTCGTCACATGCTGCCCGATCTCATTGCCCGGCACTGCGGCCCGGCCGAATATACCAGAGCCGTGGAAGAGGGCTACCGAACGATATGGCAGAGGTATTGCGGCGAATCCCAAAGCCAGGGCGCGCTGACGTAACGAAGCTCATCCGCGGTCTGCCGGGGTCCCCTAAACGAAAACCGGATTGAACATTCTCGGTTTCCAGCCAAAATCCCGCGCGGCGGGCGCGGAATCGAAAACCATGTCTTGCGTCATTCGCATCCCCATCGCTGCGTTGGCACCCGGGAAAAGCGGATTTGCGACGAAAAATACCGCTCTCCAAAAGAAATGGGGTATCGCAACGGTACGCCGCGGCAGCCGCAGTCCATCAAAGATGCGGCCCATCATTTCCCGGTAGGACAGCGTCTCGCCGCCAGGCAATGCATAGGTCTTGTCGATCGCAGAAGCGCTCGCGGCCGCGGAAATGGCTCCGATAGCAAGGTCCTCGGCGTGCACCGGTTGCCGCAAACCGGGTCCACCACCGACCACGGGCATGAAGCCGAATCTCCGGATCAGCCTGGATAACGGCGTGATATTGCGATCTCGACCCTCGGCATAAATCAAGGTCGGACGCAAGATTGTCCAGCCGACCTTGTTCTGTTCGCATATCGCGGCGATGTCTTGCTCGGCCCGCGACAGATTCCTGTGCATTTCCCGCTCGGCGAGGATTTCGCTGTCCCGTTTTGTAAGAACGCTCGTTGAACTGAAGACAACGAGTCGTTTCAATGAAGAATTCAGAAGATACGGAAGCGCGGCCGGAAGCAGAAGGGCATTGGCAGCACAGTATAGAGTAACAAACGGCGGAAACCTCCATCGCTCAGGTTCCCTGAGGTCGCCCCGGAGCCAATCGACGCCGGCGACGCTTGGCGGCGACCTCGACAGAGCCAGAGGCCGCTCGCCGCCGCGCACCAGGTTCTGCACAATGTAGCCCCCAACAAGCCCGGTGGCGCCTATTACCAGGCTGTTGGCTGGCTTCGTCTCGGTTTCCGGCTCCAACTCGCTTGTTACTCCAAAAAAATGTCGACAACGCCTGAATGCCGGAACCTTCGCGCTTTTCCGAACTCATAGGACCGGCGTGGAAATGCCAATCGCCAAAGCCGCCCCTCACTCTAAGGCACGGCACCCGCCTGCTGTTTTTCCACTGTCCTTTTGAGGGCGATGGTTCCGACGGCCAGCGCCAGGAAGAACTGAAGCAGATAAGAGTAGGCAAACGCGCCCGAGATGGTGGAACTCGCAAGCATGAAGACGTAGAGGGACATGATCGATTTTTCCTCGCGTGAAAGCCGGGCCCAATGCCGCAGCGATAAGATCAGCGGGGAAAACGTCAGGACGCTGAACAGCAACAAGCCGATGATTCCCATCTCGTGGAGCATTTCAAGATACACATTATGCGGATAATGCCGGGATCCTTCGGTCGGGTGAAGCAGCCAGTCCGGCGCGCCGAAACCCTCCCTCACCGGGTACATGCCGATCCCCCGACCGAAAAGCAGCCGATCCGGCTCGGTTGAAATGCGATGCCACGTCCGCGCCCATATCTGGATCCGGAAACCGGGTCTCGGATCCTGGATTTCACGAATCGTGCGGGAGATCGCATCTGGAGCTACTGCATCGATGTCCTTGTCCTGAAGCGCGCGCCGGTAAAATACCCCTGACGCAAACGTCGCCGCCAAAATCAACACCATGAAGCCGAGCAGAGCCCGCCTTTTAGAGCGGACCCACAAGACTCCCGCCGCCAGGAACAGCAGTCCGCAAACAAGTGCAACCATCGCCCCTCTCGCCGCGACATGAAACATGAATGCTAGAACGAGCAGCAGGAGGCCGATGATCAAACTCTGCCTGATCCGAGTTGTGGCCAGGCCAACGGCTGCTAGCGCGGCCAATCCCAGCACCGTGCCCATGTTCTGGTGAAATGTGACAGCCATCGCCGGATCGCCCACCCCGAACACGTCATGGAGATAGCCGTCTTGCATCAGGTCGCCGAACCTGACGGCGTACTGGGCGATCGTGATCGAATAGATCGCGGCGGCACCCAGCAGCAGCAGCAGCATTGTCCTCACGGCGCGTGCAGCCGCAAAACCGAAAATCAGGAACAGCGCATGGAAGCCCAGGATACCCAGCAGGTAGGTCACGGGAACTTCGGGGAAAGACCTTGACATGTAGCTGATGATTACCGCGCCATACAGCAAACCCAACACGGCGAGAGTGTCCGTTACTCGACTTGCATTGTCGAAAAATTCGCGCCAGTTGACCGCGACGAGTACGATCCCAAGCGCGCTCGTCAATGCAAAGATGGCGGTCGAGCCGACCAGATAAAATGGGACAAACGTCTTTGAAAACGCGGCTGTCGTAACGACGGCGGCGGTTGCCTGGCACCATTTATTTGAATTCGATTGCATGCGGCCAGGGCTTGTTTGGATGGTTTGCCAGCAGCGAAAATTTCCGCTCAGAGGTCAGCCGTGAGCGATCCGAGTATGCCGCACGGTTGTTTCTCAAGCCATGGTCTCGTCAAATCGGATTGCGATGGTTGCACCGGAGGGGTCGAACCGCCCGCGATAGTGGAGAACTGAATCGCCAAAGGTAACCGAGATTCGGCTGCTATCGGTCGGCGGATCGTTTTAACCGTCATGCAGCGAACAACAAACTTGACGATCGCGTCGCGAACGAACTATCGTCCACCGCGGCTGGGGTATCGATGGAGCAGGCGATGCGAGGATGAAGCACTCGTCCTCAATTTGCTTCGTCGAGCAGGCTATGGAGCTCGGTTGCGACGCCGCATCAGGGCTTGAATGGCGCTTAGGCATTCGATGCATTGCCGAAGCTGCGTCCAGAGGACGGTTCCCATCAAGGCCAGCCAGGCGCCATCGGTTTTAATGTCGCCTGGTCTGCAAGCAGCCAACCCAGCGAGGTCCGCGGCGGCATCTGTTCGTAAGGTTCCGTGCGGCAATGCTATTCCCGTCGCGAAATACACGCTGCATTGCTGAAAGGCCGCGAGCACGTTTCTGGTTATGCTACGTTGCGACCAGCGAATCGAGAATTTTCTTGAAGGCAAGGCCGCGAGTTCCCGCAGACGTCCTGCGCCGAAATCCGGAACTATTCCGTGGATTTGCTGATCAAGACTTTATTGAGGTGATGCTGGGACTTGCTGGGGCGGAAGGTTAGCGCGTCTATCGAGGCTGATCTGGTTGCAGTGGCCAGGCGTCGGTGTGGCGCATCCGGCACACGGCAATCGCGCTCGGAAAATCTGGTGACGTGAAGTCACCCGGACTGCGGTAGCTTGAGGAACACAGACCTGATTGCAATTCGGACATCCCTATGTGGCCGGCATGAACGGCAGGCGAGAACTGTCGCCTTTCATCCTCGCGCCAAGGACTGCATCAGGGTCACGCAACAGCCGCTCCAATGAAAGTTGGCAGATCCAGCCTGACGCCAAAGAGAGAAATCCTTGCCGCCGAAACATCAAACGACTGGACACGCCGCCGATTTCTTCGCTAGCTCCAGCGCGATTTGCGCGGAAATCGACCTTTCGAAGATCGAAGCGCTGGCGGCCGCACTTGGTGAAGTGCGTGAGCGGGGGGGGCGGATCTTCATGATTGGCGTCGGTGGCAGCGCGGGAAACTGCAGTCACGCCGTCAACGATTTCCGCAAGCTCTGCGGCATCGAGAGCTATTCCCCTGTGGATAACGTTTCCGAATTGACCGCGCGGGCCAACGATGAGGGCTGGGAGACCATTTTCGCGGGGTGGCTTGAAGTGAGCCGCCTCAGCGAGCGCGATGCGATCTTTGTGCTGTCGGTCGGGGGCGGCGACGTCGAGCGCAATATCTCGACCAACATCGTGAAGGCTATTGATTTCTCTCGATCGAGGGGCGCGAAGGTTTTTGGCATCGTTGGCCGGGAAACCGGCTATACCGCCATGAACGGTGATGTCGTTGTTGTGATTCCGCAGGTTCAGGCCGAATGGGTGACCCCGCTCTCGGAGGCCTTTCAGGCCGTCGTATGGCACTGTCTGGTCAGCCATCCGGCACTCCAGGTCCGAAAGACCAAGTGGTGATCAAGACCACCCAATCGAATCGCGCGGTGTTTCTCGATCGCGACGGGGTTCTCGTCGTTCCGGAAATACGGGATGGCCGCAGTTTCGCTCCCCGCAGCCTCGGGACGTTCAGGCTCTATCCGGATGCCGCCGCCTCGCTGGCGCGGTTGAAGGCCGCGGGCTATCTGCTTGTCGCCGTTACCAACCAGCCCGATATCGGCAATGGGATCGTATCAGTTGATGTTGTGAACGAGATGCATCGGCTGATGGCGCTGGCGCTGCCGATCGATCGAATCGAAATGTGTCCGCATTCCCAGTCCCAGGGTTGCGACTGCCGCAAGCCGAAGCCGGGCATGCTCATGAGTGCCGCGCGCGAATGCGGCATCGATCTTGCTTCGAGCGTGATGGTGGGCGATCGCTGCAGCGATGTGGAAGCCGGCCGTGCCGCGGGATGCAGGACGGTATTTATAGACCTTGACCATGTGAGTGAACCGAAACCCGCATCCCCGGACTTTACCGTGCGTTGCATTGCGGAAGCAGCGGACGTCATTCTGGGCGCGATGCCTAACAATAGGAGAGCGTAGATGCGCGGCGTGAACGATCTCAAGGTGAAGATTTTCGCCGATGGCGCCGACCTGGACGGCATCCTTGAGATGGCCAAGCTTCCGCACATCAAGGGTTTCACGACCAATCCGACATTGATGCGGAAGGCCGGCATAACCAATTACGAGGCCTTCGCGCGCAACCTGCTGGAGAAGATCACGCTGCATCCGGTCTCGTTCGAAGTGTTCGCGGATGACTTTTCGGGCATGCTGGCCCAGGGCCGCGCGATCGCCTCGTGGGGCAAGAACGTGAACGTCAAGGTGCCGGTCATGAATACCAAGGGCGAGTTTACCGGTCCGGTGCTGCGCGTGCTGGCATCCGAAGGGGTCGAGCTCAACGTCACCGCGATCATGACGCCGGAGCAGGTCGCGGCCGTCGCCGAGGTCCTCGATCTCAATGTGCCGGCCATCGTATCGGTATTTGCGGGACGCGTGGCCGATACCGGCGTCGACCCGGTGCCGCATATGCGTGCCTGCAGGGATATCCTCGCCTACTTGCCGAAGGCCGAGTTGCTGTGGGCCAGCCCGCGCGAGGTCCTGAACATCTTCCAGGCGGATGACATCGGCTGCCACATCATCACCTGCACCAACGACATGATCGCGAAGCTCAGCCTGGGCGGCAAGAATCTCGTGGAGTATTCGCGCGAGACGGTGCAGATGTTCTATCGCGATGCCGCCGCGTCTTCCTTCTCGATCAATCCCGCCAAGTCGGCGGCCTGAGCAACGGGTACCTCCATGCAGAAGCTTTTCAACAGCGTGATCGTCACCGGTGGCGCCGGCTATTGCGGCAGCCTGCTGGTGCCCCAGTTGCTCGATCAGGGCTACAAGGTCACCGTCTACGATACGATGTTCTTCGGCGACGCCTTCCTGCCCAAGAAAAATCCCGATCTCCGCGTGATCAAGGGCGACATCCGCGATACGGCGCATCTCGCCGCGGCCACGGCGGGCCATGACGCTTTCGTCAGCCTTGCCTGTATCTCCAACGATGCCAGCTTCGAGCTTGACGAGGCGCTGTCGACATCGGTGAACATGGATGCGTTCGAGCCGATGGTACTCGCCGCCAAGAACGCCGGGGTGAGGCGTTTCATCTACGCGTCGTCCAGTTCGGTCTATGGCGTCTCCGACAAGCCGGACGTAACCGAGGACCACCCCCTGGTGCCGCTGACTCTTTATAACAAGTTCAAGGGCATGTGCGAGCCGCTGCTCAAGAAGCATGCGGATGACAGCTTCACCGGCGTGATCTTCCGTCCGGCGACGGTGTGCGGATATGCACCCCGGCTGCGGCTCGATCTGTCGGTCAATATTCTGACCAATCATGCCATCAATGCCAGCAAGATCACCGTGTTCGGCGGCTCGCAGTTGCGCCCGAATCTGCATGTTCAGGACTACTGCGACGCGGTGAAGCTGTTCCTCACGGCACCGGCGGAGAAGGTCCAGCAGGAGACCTTCAATGTCGGCTATCAGAACCTCTCGATCATGGACATTGCCAAAATGGTCCAGCGGATCGTCTCACAGGAATTCCCCGAGAAGGGCGACGTCGCAATCGTGACGACGCCGAGCGACGATCTGCGCTCCTACCATATCAACTCCGACAAGATTAAGAAGGTGCTCGGCTATGCGCCGCGGCACACCATCGAGGATGCGGTGCGCGACCTCTGCAATGCATTCCGCGACGGGCGGATTCCGGACAGCATGAGCGACGACCAGTACTTCAACGTGAAACGCCTCAAGCGGCTGCGCGCGGCCTGATGTCGAGACCCGTCGCGATCGTGACCGGTGGCGCCGGCTTCATCGGTAGCCACATGGTCGACCTCCTGATCGGCCGAGGATACGCCGTCCGCGTGATCGACGACCTGAGCGGCGGTCACCGCAGAAACCTCGATCATCTCGCAGACAATCCCCACTTGGCTTGCCACTGGCTGGACATTCGCGAACTCGACCCGAATTCCGGGATCTTCGAAGGTGTGAGGTTCGTCTTTCACTTAGCAGGCATCGGCGACATCGTGCCGTCGATCGAAAAGCCGATCAGCTACATGGACGTCAATGTGCAGGGGACGGTGCGGGTGCTGGAATGCGCCCGTGCTGCCGGCGTCGGGAAGCTGGTCTATGCGTCGTCGTCATCCTGCTACGGGCTGGCGGCAACACCAACCGACGAGGGCCATCCGATCTCGCCGCAATATCCCTACGCCTTGTCGAAATATCAGGGCGAGCAGGCGGTGTTTCACTGGCATCAGGTCTATGGCCTGCCCGTCAACGCAATTTGCATCTTCAACGCCTACGGGCCCCGGGTCCGCACCACCGGTGTTTACGGCGCGGTGTTCGGCGTGTTTCTGCGGCAGAAGCTCGCAGGCACACCTTTCACCGTGGTCGGGGATGGCACCCAAAAGAGGGACTTCGTCTACGTCACCGACGTCGCCGCAGCTTTCCTGGCCGCCGCCGAGACGGAAATTGAAGGCGAGCGGTTCAATGTCGGTGCCGGCGATCCGCAATCTATCAACCGTCTCGTCGAGCTGCTGGCGGGCGAGATCACCTATGTGCCTAAGCGCCCCGGCGAGCCGGATTGCACATGGGCAAATATCGACAAGATCAAGCGGCTGATCGGCTGGCAACCGGTGGTTCCGTTCGAACAAGGCGTTCGTAACATGATGGACGAGATCGACCGCTGGAACGACGCTCCGCTCTGGGATCCTGCTTCGATCGCCAGAGCGACCGAAACGTGGTTTCGCTATCTCGGCAAAGAAAAAATGCAATAAGAGTCCCGACATGGTTTCACTGATGGAACGATACCGGCACAAGCTCAAGACGCCGGAGCAGTTGCGGGCGATCATCGGGCCGCCGCCGCGGCAAAAGCGCGTCATCATGTGCCATGGCGTGTTCGACGTCGTGCATCCCGGACACGTCCGGCATTTGCTGTATGCCAAGAGCAAGGCCGATATCCTGGTCGCCAGCATCACCGCGGACAAGCATATCACCAAGGGACTGCATCGCCCGCACGTGACGCAGGACCTGCGCGCGGTCAATCTCGCGGCGTTCGAGATGGTCGATTATGTCATCATCGACCGCAACGACAAGCCGCTTGCCAACATCGAAGCGATCCAGCCCGACTATTTCGCCAAGGGCTTCGAATACAACGCCACGGGACTTGCGCCGAAGACGGCCGAAGAGGCGGCCATCGTGGAGGCCTATGGCGGCGAGCTGATCTTTACGCCGGGCGACATCGTCTATTCGTCGAGCGCGCTGATCAACCTGGCGCCGCCCTCGGTGAAGCTGGAAACTCTCCAGATTCTGATGGAGCGCAGCGAGACCACCTTCGATCATCTGCGCGATGTGCTCAGCAGAATGCCGGGGCAGCGGGTGCACGTCGTTGGCGACACCATCGTGGACAGCTATACCCATTGCGCCATGATCGGGGGCCAGACCAAGACGCCGACGATGAGCGTACTTTACGAGCGCCGAGTCGATTATGTCGGCGGCGCCGGCATCGTCGCCAAGCATTTGATCGCCGCTGGCGCCGAAGTGACGTTCTCGACGGTGCTTGGCGACGACGGTCTTAAGGCGTTTGCGGTCGATGACATGCGCGCGGCCGGCATTGACGTTCGCGCCGTTATTGACGCTTCCCGTCCGACCGTGAACAAGAACGCCATCGTTGTCGGCGGATACCGGCTGCTCAAGGTCGATACGCTCGACAACCGTTCGATTTCGGACAACATCCTGGCATCTATCGCCGACGCTGTGAGCTCGACGCCAACGGACGCAGTCGTCTACTCGGATTTCCGTCACGGCCTGTTCAATCGTCGGACCATTCCGGAATTGATCAAGGCAATTCCGCCAAACGCCTATCGGGTCGCCGACAGTCAGGTCGCCAGCCGCTGGGGCAACATTACCGAGTTCACCGATTTTGACATGATCACGCCGAACGAGCGCGAGGCGAGGTTCGCGCTGGCGGACCAGGATTCCGGCGTGAGGCCGCTCGCGTCAGGTCTCTACGACGCGGCGCGCTGCAAGCTATTGATCCTGAAACTCGGCGAGCGAGGTGTCCTGGCCTGTCGCGATTCGGATCACGAATCGCTCGACAGCTTCTTCGTCATCGATAGCTTCGTCGATAACCTCGTCGATGCGGTGGGCGCCGGCGATGCGCTGCTGGCCTATTCGACCCTGGCGATGCTGGTTTCGAGGAACGACGCCATTTCCGCCATTCTCGGCGTCTTCGCCGCCGCCTGCGAGTGCGAACGCGATGGAAACATTCCGATCACGCCCGACAACGTCCGCGCCAAGATCGCGGATGTCGAGCGACAGATGAACTTCGCCTGAGATGCGCGTCGTCGTCGCGGGCCTTGGCGTGCAGGGGTACAAGCGCCGCAAATTCGCGGGCGCCGACTACGTCGGCTCCGTCGATCCGGTAAATCCGGAAGCGGATTTTCGTGCGCTGTCGGATGTTCCGCTGGATCGCTACGACGCGGTGCTGGCCTGCATTCCCGATCAGCCCAAGCTCGACCTGCTGTCTTACTGCGTTGATCACCGCAAGCATGTGCTGGTGGAAAAGCCGCTCTGGGCAGATCGGGAAGGCGACCTGCTCGAACTTCAGCGCAGGGCGAGAGACGAGCGGGTCGTGATATACACCGCCTATAATCATCGATTCGAACCGCATTTCATCCGCATGCGCGACCTTGTCGCGTCCGGCGAGCTGGGGCGGATCTACAATTGCCGGATGTTTTATGGCAATGGCACGGCGCGCCTGGTGCGCGATTCCGGATGGCGCGACCAGGGAGCAGGCGTGCTGCCGGACCTTGGCTCGCATCTGCTCGATACCTGCCGCTTCTGGTTTGGCGACGTCGGCGGGAATTTCGCGGTCGCCGCAGCCAATGCGTTCGAAAACCTGGCGCCGGACCACGTCGTCATTGCCAGCGAGGGACAGGTTCCCCGCATCGAACTGGAGATGACGCTGCTGATGTGGCGAAACCATTTCACCTGCGACATCCTCGCCGAGAACGGCTCGGCGCACATCACCTCGCTGTGCAAATGGGGTCCCTCCAGCTTCATCCGGCGGACGCGCGTGCTGCCAAGCGGCCGGCCCGAGGAGACCATCGAGACGTTGACCCAGGACGACCCGACCTGGGCGGCGGAGTACGCTCACTTCCGTTCGCTCTGCCGGGAGCCGGCGGCGACCGACCTGTCGAACGACCTCTGGCTGCATCGTGTCCTGTCCGGTCTCGGTGACAAGGCCATCGCGCGGGCGGCGCTGCCATGAAGCCGGTCGTCGGATTTGTCGGGATGACCCATCTCGGCCTGGTGTCCGGCTCCGCGGTCGCGCACGCCGGTTTTGAAACCGTCTGTTTCGACCCTGATGAAACGCTGCTCGCCGGCTTGCGAAAGGGCGTGCTGCCGGTGCTCGAGCCCGGTCTGCCGGAGCTGATCGCCGGCAACGGCTCGCGGCAGTGCTTCACCGCTGACGTTGCCGATATCGGCCGTTGCGACGTCGTCTACATCGCGCCGGATATCGTCACCGATGACGAGGGGCGCAGCGATACCACGGTGCTGCGCGGCCTGATCGATCGCGTTGGAGCTGTACTGCGGAAAGACGCTGTTCTGGTGGTGCTGTCGCAGGTCGAGCCCGGCTTCACCCGGAGCATGAGCATTCCGGAGCCGGCGCGTCGTTATTATCAGGTGGAGACCCTGGTGTTCGGTCGGGCGGTGGAACGCGCCACCAGGCCGGAGCGGTACATCGTCGGCTGCGCGGACCCGGCCCAGCCGCTCGACCCGCGCTATCGCGCCGTGCTCGAGGCGTTCAACTGCCCCGTTCTGCCGATGCTCTATGAGAGCGCGGAACTGGCCAAGATCTCGATCAATTGCTGCCTGGTAGCCTCCGTCAGCGTGGCCAACATGCTTGCGGAACTGTGCGAGGGAATTGGCGCCGACTGGTCGGAAATCGTGCCGGCGCTCAGGCTGGATCGCAGGATCGGGCCATCAGCCTACCTGACACCGGGTCTCGGCATCGCCGGCGGAAATCTGGAGCGCGACCTTGCGACGGTCCGCCGACTGGCCGAGGCGCACCACAGCGATGCCGGAGTGGTGAAGGCCTGGAGTCACAACAGCCGGCATCGGCGGGACTGGGCGGCGCGCACCATTCGCAAGGTATTGCTGGACGTGAATCCGCATGCCGAGATTGCCGTCTGGGGACTTGCCTACAAGGAAAATACCGATTCGGTGAAGAATTCACCATCGCTCGCAACCATCCGGCAGTTGAACGGTGTGCCGATCCGCGTGCATGACCCCGTGGTTCCCGCCTCAGTGGCTGCGGCCGCCAATGTGATCGGCAGGAATGAGCCGCTGCAGGCGACCGCCGGCGCCGACGCACTGATGATCCTGACACCGTGGCCCGACTATCGGCGCATCGCTCCCGCCGATATTGCGCACAGCCTGCGCGGCGGAATCGTGCTCGATCCCTATGCGGTTCTGGATCGCACCGCCGCCGAAACCGCGGGCCTGGCCTATTACACAATCGGCCGGCGCGCCGCCGCAAGCGCCTGATCGGAGTACGGTTTGCTGGTTCATCTTAACGCTTCCGATCAACTTCCGCAGCGCATAGTCGTGATCGGTGCCGGCGGCTTCGTCGGCCGCGCAATCGTCGAGCGGCTGCAGGCCGAAGCTGCCGCGGTCGTCGGCGTCGCGCGCCGACAGGTCGATCTTCAAGGGGCGGGGGCTGCGGGCTTGTTGCGGAAGCTGCTTCAGCCGGGAGACGCCGTCGTCGCCGTCGCCGCGCGGGCGCCCTGCAGGGATCTGTCGATGCTGATCGACAATATGCAGATCACGAGAACGATGCTGGACGCTCTGGCGGATGCCGCACCGTCGCATGTCCTCAATATCAGCTCCGACGCGGTCTATCCCGACGAGCCGCTACCCCTGTCGGAGGCGACGCCGGCGGCGCCGTCGACATTCCATGGCGCGATGCATCTTGCCCGCGAAATAGCGTTTACCGAGGCGGTCAAGGCGCCGCTCGCCATCCTGCGCCCAAGCCTGCTCTATGGAGCCGCCGATCCGCACAATGGCTATGGTCCGAACCGGTTTCGCCGTCTCGCCAATGCCGGCCAGAGCATCGTGCTGTTCGGCGAAGGGGAAGAACGCCGGGATCACGTATCGGTCGACGACGTGGCCGAACTGACGGTACGTATGCTCAAGCGCCGCAGCCGCGGCATTCTCAATGCCGCCACCGGGACGGTTCATTCGTTTCGCGATATTGCAGAGCGCGCGGCGGCTCTGGCGGGGCGCACCGTGTCGATCTCTGGATCGCCGCGGCTGGGGCCGATGCCGCATCGGGGGTACCGGCCTTTTGCCACCGACGCCGTTCGCGAGGCATTTCCCGATTTCAGATACACCGCGCTGGCCGACGGGATGGCAAAGGCGCAACAGGCATCCGGCGAGAGCACATCATGAGCGAGATTGACCTGCTGCGCGGCCTGCCGAAGGTGAAGCGCAATATCCAGAAGCGGAAGGATGCCAAGGACCCCGCAGTTGTTGCGATCTCCAGGCAGTATGGCGAGATGTATTTCGACGGGCCGCGCGACTACGGATATGGTGGCTATCGCTATGACGGCCGCTGGGTTCCGGTAGCGCGCGACGTCGTCGCGCATTTCGGGCTGCAGCCAGGCATGCGGGTGCTGGATGTCGGATGTGCCAAGGGCTTTCTGGTCAAGGACCTGATGACGGTCTGTCCCCGACTTGAGGTGTTCGGGCTCGACGTGTCACTCTATGCCTTGATGAACTGCGAACCGGAAGTCATCGGTCGTCTGCATCTGGGGACTGCCGAAAGGCTTCCCTTTCCTGACCGCAGCTTCGACTGCGTTATCTGCCTCAATACGGTGCATAATTTTCCGCGTCCGCGCGCGATCAAGGTCATGCAGGAAATCCAGCGGGTATCGGACGGGCGCGCTTTCGTGCAGGTGGACAGCTACCACACGCCGGAGCAGAAAGAGATTTTCGAAAGCTGGGTGCTGACGGCCGAATTTCACGATTATCCAGCCGGCTGGCGGTCGCTGTTCGAGGAGGCCGGTTATACCGGCGACTATTACTGGACGATTATCGAATAGGCGAAAAACGCGGCAACGGGAACCAACAAAATGGCCGGCAAGACCTATGCAATCCTCGGCGGCGGCGGAAGCTTCGGCATTCACGCGGCCCTTTATCTGCTCGACCATGCCAATCCGAAGAAGGTGATCGGAATCGGCCGCGCAGCCCTGCGCCCGGAACCGTTCTCGCTCGGAATCGAGAAGCGCGAGGGCTATGCCTACCATGCCCGTCACGTCACCCATGAACTCGACCTGCTGCTGGAGCTTCTCGATAAGGAGAAGCCCGAGGTCATCGTCAATTTCGCGGCGCAGGGCGAGGGCGCGGTATCGTGGAAGAATTCCTGGCGGTTTTTCGAGACCAACTCGATGGCGCTGGCGAGGCTGAGCGAAGAGCTGATGAAGCGCGACTGGCTTGAGCGGTTCATCCAGATCGGCACCTCCGAAATGTACGGCTCGGTGGACCATGCCGCCAAGGAAGACGAGCCGATCAAGCCGTCCAGTCCCTATGCCGCGTCGAAAGTGGCGTTCGACATGTACCTGGAGTCGGTGCACAAATTTCTCAAATTCCCGATGAACATCATCCGCCCCTCCAACGCCTATTGTCCGGGCCAGCTGCTGCACCGCGTAATTCCGAAGGCGGTGTGGTGCGGGCTGACCGGCCACAAGCTGCCGCTGCATGGCGGCGGACGCGCGGAGAAATCCTACATCCACGCCCGCGATCTCGGTCGCGCCATCCATCTCGTTGCGGAGAAAGCCCCGCTCGGCGTGATCTACAATGCCGGGCCGGCGCAGCCGACCTCGATCCGGGAAGTGGTGGAACGTACGGCGAAGGCGCTGGATCTGCCGTTCGAGCAATTGTGCACCGTCACCGGCGACAGGCTCGGGCAGGATTCCCGCTATTGGCTCGACTCCGGCCGCATCAAGGCCGATCTCGGCTGGGAGCCGGAAATCGGCTGGGATGAGGGACTTGCCGAGATGGTCGCTTGGGGCAAGCGCTATCTCGACCAGATTCGCGACTGGCCGACCGACTACGTGCTGCGCGCTTGAAGAAGGCCGGATCATGGTGAAGCCGCAAGCTCTGCGCAATTCGTTCGACGCGGCGGCGGCGCGCCGGCGCTGCCGGCACTATCGCCGGCGGATTCTCGACATCTCGCAGCAGGTCACCGCACTGCATGTGGCGCCGGCGTTTTCCTGCACCGAGATCACCGATGCGATCTACCACGGCCTGATGCGGCGCGAGCAGGGTGTCGATCACGACGTCTTCCTGATGTCGAAGGGACACGGCTGCATGATCCAGTACGTCATCCTGGAAGAACTCGGCGTGCTGTCGAGGGAGGATCTCGACCGCTACTGCCAACCGGACGGGCGGCTCGGCGCGCATCCCGATTACGAAACGCCTGGGGTGGCTGCATCGACCGGGTCGCTCGGTCACGGGCTCGGGATAGCTACCGGGCAGGCCTATGCCGAGAAACTGAAGAAGACCGACGTCATGATCTATTGCGTGCTGTCCGATGGCGAGTTCCAGGAGGGTTCGACCTGGGAGGCGATGATGATGGCCGCCAATCTGAAGCTCGACAATCTCGTTGCCTTCATGGATTACAACGATTTTGGCGGCCTCGAGCGAATGAGCGATGGGCACAAGGCGTTCTATCCGCTGGTGGAAAAGGCGCAGGCGTTCGGCTGGGAAGCGGTCGAGGTCGATGGCCACGACGGCGAGGCGATCTTCAACGCGGTCACCTCGCGCAAGGCGCGCAACTCCCCTGATCGTGGTGTGCAGAACGGTCAAGGGCAAGGGCGTCTCTTACATGGAGAATGTTCCGATCTGGCACTACCGATCGCCCAACAAGGACGAATACCAGCAAGGCCTGAAGGAACTGGCAGCCGAATGAGGAATCGTTTCGCCGATACGTTTTACGAACTTGGCAAGGCCGATCCGCGGCTTTGCGTCGTGGTCGCCGACATTTCGCCGGCCGGATCGATCGCAAAATTCCGCCAGGAATTTCCGGATCGCTTCGTCAATACCGGCGTGGCCGAGCAGATCATGATCGGCATGGCGGCGGGCATGGCGCAGCGCGGCCTGCGCCCGTTCGCCTACACCATCGCGACGTTCACGCTCTATCGTCCGTTCGAAATGGTGCGCGACGATCTGTGCTACCAGAATTTGCCCGTGACCATCGTCGGGATCGGCGGCGGGCTCACCTATTCCACGCTCGGAGCCACCCATCATGCGCAGGAAGATGTTTCGATTGCCTGTTCGCTGCCGAACATGAACGTGATTGCCCCATGCGATCCCGCCGAAGCCGAAGCGGCGACGCGATGGTGCGCGCGGCAGGAACTTGGGCCGGTCTATCTGCGGCTCGGCAAGGCCGGAGAACCCGTACTGACAGGCGAGGCCACGACGCCCTGGGAATTCGGCAGGATCCGCAAGCTGCGCCAGGGAGCTGACGTCTGCATCCTGTCCTATGGCCCGATCATGAAGCAGGCCTTCGAAGTCGCCCGGTGTTTCGAGGCGGCCGGACAAACCGCCGCGGTGGTCAGCGTGCATACCCTCAAGCCACTCGATCGGGAGGGACTGGCGCAGGTGCTGCGCGACTACCCCCAGGTCATCGTCATCGAGGAATGCGCGCCCAACGGAAGCCTGTCGATGCAGGTGAAGGCGCTCGCGTGGGAGACCCAGGCTCGCTGCAAGCTCGTCGCCTTTACCCTGCAGGATGCCTTCATTCATTGCTACGGCAGCCATGACGAAATTCTCGCCGAGCACGGCCTGTCGGCCGGGAAGATCTGTCACCGGCTCGGCCTGGGCCAATAGGGCCCGAGAGCTGCGCCCCCTCGTCGATCAAGCCGAAACGCCTGCGCCGTGGAACGATGATTGATACAAAGCACCAAGCGGCAGCGAGCGCAACCGAAGCGGCGGAGGACGTTACCCTTTCGGTGGTGATGCCGAACTATAATCACGCGGAATTTCTTCCGATATCGGTTGCCGCCATCCTGTCACAGCTTCAGTTGCCGGACGAGATCGTCATCGTCGACGACGGATCAACCGATCAAAGCCGTTCCGTACTGGAACGCCTGGCTTCCGCCGAGCCCCGCATCCGGTTGGTTTTCAACTCCAAAAACAACGGCGCGATCCATAGTATCAACAGGGGACTGCAGGTTTCGCGCGGAAAATATGTATGCTTGATGGCTGCCGATGACGTGGCGTACCCGGACTTTTTCTCAACGGCCATGGTTGCGTTCAAACATTTTCCGAACGTCGCGCTGTTTTGCGCGGAAGCCGACGTTCAATTGATGGATGAATCGGAGAGCCCCAGGCAAATACGACCCGTAATTCGCCCCAGCAACGAGCTGCGCGCATTCGATCCCGCGGAGACCAGGCAACTGCTCCGATACAACGACAATTTCATTCTGCCGCTTGCATCGATGTTCCGTAGGGACCTGCTTCTCTCCGAAGGCGGTTTCGACCTGGAACTAGGCTCGCTCGCAGATGGATTTCTAGCAAGACGTCTTGCCCTGAAATACGGATTTTGTTTCGCGCCGGTCACCGTTGTCAGATGGCAGGTCCGGGCAAACAGCTTGTCCCGAACGAGCTCCGGCAATTCGAAAGTCGTCCTGTCGCTGCTGGCCAAAGCTGAAACACGCATCAGCGCCGATCCGGTTTTCCCGCGAGGCTATTCGGCGATATTCAACCGGCGTTTGCGCTTTGCGACGTGCCGCATTGCGTTGACTTCGGCAAACCCCGACTGGGGATTCCTGCAGGAGATTGGGCCTCAGCGATCCATCGACCAAGCCCTCTTTTCCGTATTGAAGAAACTGCAGGGGCGTTGGAATATATATCTGGCATTACTCTGGCTGACATTGCGGTATCGACCATACTCGATCTTTGCAATGGCGCGCACGTTTGTCCGCAGGGCATGGAACCGAGACTTCTGCGCGACGCGGCGCGGCTAAGGAAACTTGCGGCTATTTGGGGGTGGATTGGGTGATAGCGGTTCATCGTTCGGACAACAGCACGAAACGCGGGCTTTCCGCCCGGCACCTTTGTTCTCAGATCGGTGACAACGGTTGACCAAAACCTCCCAAACCGCTTAGCAGTTACTCGACGAGCCCTGTTGGAATATTGCAGACATAAACCATTCCACGATCTTGGTGCGGCCACCGGTGATAGCGATGAACAAGACGATCGGTCAGGGCGTTGAAGCCGAGGGATTTTTGTTCCCATTCCTGATGTCGACGCCCGTCTGGGGAGCCGGCCATGTTGGGTTGTTTCTTAACGTATGCCTTCCGTCACTTCTGTCGCCGGGTAATTTGCCGGGCCTGGCTGCCAACCCGAAAAATCGCTATCTTGTTTATACGCGTGAGGAAGACGAAGCCGAATTGCGGGCCGCCCCGACAATCCGCCGCTTAAGCGAAATTGTTGCCGTTGAGGTCATCCTTATTCGGGAGGAGATTACCGAACCGCACCGGACAATGTCGAATTGCCATATCGACAGCATTCGGCGTGCCGACGAGGCGGGCGCGGCGGCGATTTTCCTGCCGCCCGACTGTGTCTGGTCTGACGGGAGCCTGAGGGCCCTCCAACGTATCGCGCGCAGCGGAAAGTCGGTGATCCACATGTCCGGGATCCGACTGGACCGGGACGGCTTCGTTCCCGAATTGGCGAACCGGTACTCGGGCGACAAGACGGTTCTCACCTTGGCGCCTCGCGAACTCGTCGCGATGGGGCTGCGCCACTTGCATCCGATCTCGCTTACTCATTTCTGGAAAGACTTCGACGGCGGCCTGATGCCCGCGAACCTGATCTGGTCCGTACCGAACCAGGGGTTGCTGCTGAGATGCTTTCACCTTCATCCGTTGATGGTAAAATCGCAGGTCCGGTTTGCGAAATTCAGCAGCACGATCGACGATGATTTGTCGCTCCATGCCTGTCCGGATGCCAGCCGGGATTATGTCGTCACCGATTCCGACGAATTGCTGGCGTTCGAGATGAGCGGTCTTAGTCGCGTCGTGGGTACGGTCTGCCCGAAAGCATCGCTCGAAGGAGTTGCTGCCTGGGCCGAGGTTGGAACCAACAAGCGGCACAGGGAGCTTATCAAGAACCCCATCCGCCTCAAGGCCGCCGACGATGACGAAGCCTCATGGGCCGCGACCGAAGCCGAGAGCAGCGTCGTCGTCAATTCAACGGCCCGGATAAATTCGCTTGGTCTCACAAAACTCTTTCTTCACTACCCTTCGGTTTTCAGCAGCCGCCTCGTGGCGATAGCGCTCGGACGCGGCGATCACTTCGATCAATCGGCCGCCCTGTTGATCGGTCTACTTGTCCGAGCCATTACTCTCCTCATGAGATTGAATGCCGTCATATACAACAAGTGTTTCCTGATGAACGGAGTTCCCAGCATTGCGCATCCCTATTGGCTGGTTCGGAAAGCGATGATGGCGGCTTTGCAGCGATCCATCCTGCGCAGCGACCGCAACGTCATTCTCATCGGTGCGGACCCCCAAATGGTCTCGGAGGTGAAGACAGCGCACCCGAACGTTGCCGTTCAGGCCTTTGCAGCCGGATCGCTCCCGGGCTCGACACTGGTGCGGAGGGGCGGCTCGGAGCAGGTGGATCTGCTGGCGACGATCGACCTGGACATGCTGCAACAGCAACCTCTGATGTCCGAGCAAATCGGAGAACGTCAGGTCCTGCTCAGGCTGGTTGGCGACTCTCGTCCGGTTGGCGGTAGATTCGACGAAATCATTTTCTTTGGCGGCCCTGGTACACGGCTTTGCGCATTGCTGTGGCACGGACTCCGACGCCTTCGAGCCCGGGACAAGACCAGTTCCCTGATCGCCCGCCTGGGAATGAAGGCGATCGGGCTTCTGTTATTGCCTTTCATTTATGCCGGGCTCGCACTTACTGCTTGCACCGCAAATGGTTTGGGGCTTCTTTTGGACGTTATGAAGAGCGACCATTGGTTCGCGTTTCGAAAACGGGCGCCGTCTCTGCCGCCAAAGCCAACGAGATGAATTCGATCGCGCTCAGCAGCCATCGCTGCCAAATTTGCGGCCAGTCCGCGTTGCGCGAGTTTCCCCGGTTCCGAGGCCTGGCGCGCGTAACCTCTGATAGCCGACCATGGGCCGCGGGCGGCCGTATCGCGGTATGCGGTGAATGCGGCGCGGTGCAAAAGCTCGTCGAGCCGGCCTGGCTCGACGAGATCGAGCACATCTATCAATCCTATGCGATCTATCACCAGGCCGGCGGCAAGGAGCAGCCGATCTTCACCGGAAGCGGCAGCCCTCCGCAGCCGCGATCGAGATCTTTGATACAATATCTGGAGAGCAAGACCCGACTGGATACGTGCGCCGACGTGCTGGACTTTGGCTGCGGGACAGGTTCGGCTCTGCAAACCTATTCAGAATTTCATACGGGTTGGAAATTATATGGAGCTGAGCTTTCGACGAAAAATATCGCGCTTCTAAAAACCATCCCGGGATTTATCGAGCTGTTCACCGGACCGCCGAAAGATATTCCGGTGCAATTCGATGTCATCACGTTAATTCACGCGCTGGAACACGTTCTGGACCCCGTGGCCGTGGTGCAGCAGCTTTCTACGCGGCTAAAAGGTGCCGGCATCCTGTTTGTGGAGGTGCCTGATGGCTGCAAGAATCCCTATGATCTGGTGATCGCCGATCATCTGCTGCATTTCACCCTCGAGACGTTGCGACTGGCATCGCATCGAGCCGGCCTCGAGATTATCGAGCTGACCGACACTGTGCTGCCGAAGGAACTGAGCCTGGTCGGGCGCGGGGGCGCTGGTGTGGCCCCGGTCATTGGCTTTCCCGATTCCAAAGCCGCAGTTGAACGCGTTGGCACCCAGATCGACTGGCTGTACGCGCAAATCGCCGCGGCGACCGAGATCTGCACCGGTAATCCGCGCTTTGGACTCTTTGGAACATCGATTTCCGCTACCTGGCTCGCCGGAATTCTCGGCGACCGGGTTGCGTTTTTCGTTGACGAAGACCCTGGTCGCGTTGGAGGGCAACATATGGGACGACAAATCCTTTCGCCCGCCGAGGTTTCGGGCAATTCGAACGTATTCGTGCCGCTGATTCCGGAAGTCGCGGCGTCCGTAGCTGCGCGTCTGTCGGGACCGACCGTCAGGTTTCACGCGCCGCCGCGGTTCGCTGAACCTGGCGCAAACTAGGAAATGGTAACATCATGCTGGATTGTGTTGTAGTTGACGCCGGTGCCCGCTACGGGCTGCATCCCAGTTGGGCCGAGCTGCGCGGCATCGCCGAATTCCATCTGTTCGAGATGGATGAGGACGAAGCGGCGAGACTGACAACGAAATACCAGGCCGACGATAAGATAACCGTTTATCCGATCGCGCTGTATTCTTCGGACGCGACACTGAAGTTCAGCGTCAGCGAGCATCAGGCGCTGAATTCGGTTTTCCGGAGCAACACGGCGCTGCTGCAAAGCAACGATTATATGCTGCGTGACTTTGCGGTGACCGCCGAGCGCTCCACCCAAGCGCGAGCTCTGGACTCGCTGTTTGCGGACCGCGACATCCATTTTCTCAAGCTCGATGTCGAGGGAGCGGAATTCGAACTGCTGAAGGGAGCCAAAAACAAGCTTCAGACAAGTGTACTTGGAGTTCGTTCCGAGGTTCTTTTCGCACCGGTCTATCAGGATGCCCCGCTGTTCGGCGATCTTCACCGCGTGATGCTGGAGAGCGGATTCGAACTTTTGAATCTTGATTATACCGGCGCCGGCAACAAGGCCGGCCGGTTTACGCTCCCAGGTCGCTACGGCAAGCTTTTGAGCAGTGACGCGGTATGGGTCGTCGGAAATGACAGGCTTTTTGCCGCCAAGGGCGACAGGCTGGTTCAGGATGTCCTGAGGCTTGCAATATTCATGCTGATGAACGGCGCCACCGATCTTGCCGTCGATCTTCTGCTGCGAGCCGTAAAACGCGAAGCCCTGTCGTTTGATGCCTATCGCGGTGATCCGCTGTTTGTTGCGCTCCATCGCCGGGCATTGCTGCTGTTCAAGTCATTGCTCAGCCTGCCCATGCTGCAGGAGGCAGACGTTACTGACGCCTACAAGACTATTTTCGGCCGAGATTTTCCGCTCATGAATCAGTTCTATCAAAGCGACCTGCTCCAGTAACGAGGCACCGAAGTTTCGCACGCCATGCATGTATTGCTGACAGGGGCAAATTCTTTCGTCGGCAGGCATATGGCTTCTGCATTGTCGGATGCCGGGGTGCGCTTGACGGCTACCTACCGTTCAGATGGCTCCGCCATCCGGCATTTGAAGGCCTCGCTGCCCGGGACCGAATTTGTCCGGCTGGATCTTGCCTGCGCAAATGACTTTGCGACCCTTCCGGCAAGGATCGATTGCATCGTCCACGTTGCCGGAGTCTCGGTTGCCCCGCGAGATGACATGCTCGCTTGCAACGTGACCGGCGCCGGCAATTTGCTCGATTATGCACGTAACGCATGCGCGTCGCGCATCGTTATCGCGTCGACCTTGTCGGTGCATGGCGAAATCGCGGAGGATGTCGTTACCGAACTCACGCCGATCCGCGCCCCCGACTTATATGGTGCCAGCAAATATCTCGCGGAGCGGCTGTTCGCGGCGGAATCTCATTGGCTGCCCTGTGTGGCAATCCGGCTTCCGGGAGTGCTGGGAGAAGGCGCGCATCGCGCCTGGATTCCGACACTGCTGGAGCGCCTGAGAAGAAACCAGGATGTGACCGTGTACGGGTCGGAATCAAGATTCAACAACGCGGCCCATGTATCCGATCTCTGTCGTCTTTTGCAGAACCTGCTGCGAGATCAGTGGTCGGGATTCCATGCCTTTCCAGTCGGGGCCCGAGGAGAAATCACGATTGCCGATCTCGTTCGCGTCTTGATTTCCGGCACGGGATCCAGTTCGAAGATAGCGGAAGGAGCCGCCCTGAAAAGATCTTTCACGATTTCGTCCGGCTACGCTGAAAAGCGCTTCGGCTATGATCCGATGAACATCGACGCGATGCTTTCACGATATGTCAGCGAAGCCGGACAATAACTTGTCGAAGCCGCTTCAAGATGTTCCTCAGGAAAAGGGGCCGAAACGGTTTCTCGTTTCGCTGCTGGCGTGCTTGTTCGTGGCCGCCTGCGCCATTCCGATTGCGAACATAGTGATCGATCCCTTTCTTCGCTTCGATCTCGTTCGAATCGACGGGTTCAACGCCCAGAAGCCGGAGTTTGCCTCGCAGGCGCGTCTGGCGAAGGCCGGCATCGTGTGCCGGCTGCAACCTGGCTCAATCGTTCTCGGCACATCGCGCGTGGAGGTCGGCATCGATCCGAGGCATCCCGCCTGGAATTCCTATCCCGGGCCTGTCTACAACCTCGCCCTCGCCGGCTCCGGATTGAAGGAAATCTATCTCACGCTGCAGCATGCCGTTCATGCTTCGCCTCGCCTGCATCTCGCGCTCGTCGGTCTGGATTTCCTGATGTTCAATGCGCATCGGGAGGCGGTGGTATTTGGCACGGAAGTGCTGGGATTCGACGAGAAGCGATTGCTGCTGTCTCCCGATCAGTCCTGCTGGAGTTCCTTCTACCACGATATTGGCCTGTATTTGGGAACCGAGGGATTGGCTTACAGTCTGGCCACTATCCGCAATCAAATTCCACGGTCGAATATCGATGATCCGCAGCACGTACGATTAACGAACTGGATTTCGCTTTACGATCGAGATGGATATCTCGGCAATAACTTTCGTGCCGCGCGAACGCACGGTCTCCGCGCTGGATTCCGGGCACTATTTGATGGCCCCGAGGGTCGAGGTGCAAGTCAGGAGTTCTATTATGTCTCGCGAATCTGGCGACCGGCCCCTGCAGAACGTTACTGTTTCGAGCACGATGGCGGGGGAGATACAATAAATCTGTTTCGCGAGATCGTGGATCTTGCCCGGCGTTCGCATATCGACATCAGGTTTTTCATCAATCCCATCCATGCCCGCATGCTGGTGGCGATACAGGAAGCGGGATTGTGGCCGCAATACGAGGAGTGGAAAAATCGACTGGTTGGCGTGCTCGCAGACGAGGCCTCGACAGCCAAGGCTCCCGCATTTCCGCTTTGGGACTTCTCGGGGATCAACAGCGTCACGACCGAAGCGGTGCCGCCGCAAGGTCAACGCACCGAAATGAGATGGTGGTGGGAGCCGTCTCATTATCGAAGCAGTGCCGGCGATTTGATGCTCGATCGGATCCTGGGCTATTCCGACCAAGCCGGAACGGTGCCGGGTGACTTTGGGATAGCGCTCACGCCGCAAAACATGGAGGACTGGACGATCAGGAACCGCGACGGGGTTCGCGATTACATAAGGCAAGCGCCGGGCGAGGCCGAGATCGTTCGCGATCGCGTCGGGCCGATCATGGAGGCGGCCGACGGCGCGAACTGCGGCTATGATGAAATGGCGGCCGTCGCCGGAAGTCAGGATCTGAAGCGCGGCGATCGCGTCGCCGCGCAAGCCGCCTTTGCAAAGGCACTGGCGATTCACTCCGCGGACCAGCGGCGCTATGAGGAAATTGGCGTCCCCTATCGCGAAAACGGGTTTGATAAAACTCTCCGGCAGGCTCGCAGGGGCATCGAATTGCCGCCGATGCTGGCATCCTGGGAAGATTATCAGGCCCGGGGCAATGCTTTTCTCACTGCCGGCAAGCTGACCGAGGCGACTGAGGATTTTTCCAAGGCCCTGCAGTTTTCGCCGCCTAACCCGGCGCTGTATTTCTTGCGCGGCACCACCAGACTGCGACTGGAGCAATTCGAATTGGCGGCCGCGGATTTCAAGGCCGGGTTGGCCATCGATCCGAACAACCCGACCTTGCAGACGCTGCTCAGGGAAGCACACGCCAGGGCCGTCGACGGCAATGTCTCCTCCTGGGAAGATTACCAGGCCCGCGGCAACGCGCTTCTTGCCGCCGGCAAGCTGACCGAGGCGGCCGAGCAGTTTTCAAAAGCCCTGCAGTTCTCGCCGCCCAACGCCGCGCTGTATTTCTTGCGCGGCACGACAAGACTGCGGATGGAGCAATTCGAATTAGCGGCCGCGGATTTCGTCGCCGGGCTTGCCATCGATCCGAAAAACCCGACCTTGCAGGTATTGCTCAAGGAAGCAAAGAGCAAGGCTGCCGATAACAATGCATCCAAACGAAAACTGTCGTCTGAATAAACATGCTGTTTAACTCAGCCCCCTTCATCCTGGCGTTTTTGCCCGTCGTATTGATCGGGCTTTTCCTTTTGGGAAAGCTCGGACGCCGACGCCTGGCAATTGCATGGCTGGTGATGGCTTCCGCATTTTTCTACGGCTGGTTCAGCCTGGGCTATCTCGGGCTATTCGCCGTTCTCATCCTGATCAACTATGCGCTCGGCATCCGGCTGGCTGGCAATTTTCGCGCGCTAAAGCAAAATCCATATCTGCTCGCCTTCGGTATCGCGATGAACCTCTCGGTGCTGGGCTACTTCAAATACACGAATTTTCTGATTGGTAATGTCGATCGTGTTTTCGGCACGAGCTTTGTGCTGACCAGCATCATCATTCCAATCGGTATTTCGTTTTTCACATTCCAGAAGATCGCCTATCTGGTCGATGCCTATCGCGGGGAGGCCGAGGAATATGATCTGCTCGAGTTCAGCCTGTTCGTGATGTTCTTTCCGCAGCTCATTGCCGGACCAATCGTGCATCACAAGGAGATCATCCCGCAATTCAGGCATTCCGATTTGCGTCTCTCCTACGCGGATCTGGCCGCCGGAATATTGCTTTTTGCCGTCGGCATGTTCAAGAAGGTAATGATCGCAGATACCGTCGCCACCTGGTCGAATGTTGTTTTCGCGGCGGCAAAATCCGGTGCGCCTGTGAATTGTCTCGATGCCTGGTTCGGAGCTTTGTCGTTTACGTTCCAGATCTATTTCGACTTCTCGGGCTATACCGATATGGCGCTCGGGCTTGCGTTGATGATGGGCATCCGCTTGCCGCTCAACTTCAATTCACCCTACAAGTCGGCGAACATCATCGATTTCTGGCGCCGCTGGCATATGACCCTGTCGCGCTTTCTGCGCGACTACGTCTACATTCCCCTGGGCGGAAACCGCCGCGGTCGTGGTCTGCGTTATGTCAACCTAATGCTGACGATGCTGATCGGCGGCTTCTGGCACGGCGCGGCCTGGACCTTTGTTGCGTGGGGTGCCTTGCACGGCATTTACCTGGTGCTCAATCACGGCTGGCGCAGCGGCCGGGAGTTGCTTGGCTTGAAGGGCGATCTTGGCGTCGCTGGTCGGCTCGGCGCGACGACCCTCACATTTCTGGCAGTGACCATTGCCTGGGTATTCTTTCGGGCCGAAAACTTTACCGCAGCGGGCGCAATGTTGAAAGCCATGGCGTTATTCGGGGGCGGCACGGGATCGATGGACATTCGTTGGGTTGCCATTGCTGGACTGCTGGGTTTGGTCTGGCTACTGCCCAACTCGCAGGAACTGCTCGCACGCTGGCGGCCGGTTCTTGGTGACTTGAACCCGGCGAGGCTGCCGGGCTTGCTCCGCTCGTGGGGAGTACGTACCGGATTCACGACCCGGGAGGGAACAGCTGCCTTGACCGGGTCCACCGGCGCTGCGACCGCCTTCGTTCTCTTTGGGTTGCTCGTATACCAGGCTTTGAGCTCCACCACCCTTCAGCCGTTCATCTACTTTCAATTCTAGCTGAGCATGGTCTCTGCCGCAACGCCCCAAAAGCGCAGGACCCCAACAGCGCGGAGACAGATCAAACACTAGAATCATGGGATGGAAAACTATCGATCGGGCATATCATCGGGTGCTTGACGTTTCAAACCGTCTCTTAGAGAGCGTATGCCAGCGCGTGCAGCTACAATCCCCATTGCAGCGAGAATTACCGTTACCGGCAACACTTGATCTACATAGCGAATGTGGTGCTCCGCGAAGACCGCGGTTATGGCATGGTGGAGCAGGATCGAGGCAGTGAGTACCAGTCCCGGCCACCACATTGGTCCGCAAAGTATGAACAGCAGAGATCCGACAACGGTCAAGCTTAGCAGTGGCTTCAAGACGACGTATCCGAACCCGTAAAGATGTGACGCAGTCACACTCTCCCAAAGGGGCGCCAGGTCTGGAAAAGCCAAGTGAGGGCGCACGCTATCTGACATGGTACCCAGTCCCGGATCCTTGAAAGTAACTGCGCTTATCGTCGGGATCATGACGAGACGGCCCCCCTCTGAATATTCGGCCATTGGTCCGAATAGGACTGAAACAAAATTGTCGACGAGCCCCAAAGCTATACTCGGTCGTGCTGCAAACGCCTCCAGTGCCACAGCCATGAAGAGCTTGGAGCTTTCCGCCGGCCCGAGCATTGTATCCGTAGCTGACCACATATAGCCGAAGGCCATCTCACTGGGCCGCGTTCTTAAACCCTCGACAAAGGCATTCGCGTCGTCGCCGGGGTGCGCCAGTGGATGCGTCTTCCAAAACTGCGGATACTTCTCGGCAAAGGTTGTTAGCGTCTGCAGAAGCCGTTCGCTTGCTGGTCCATTGTCTGCCGAGAAGGCGAGTCTACGCTCCGTAACTCCGGGCGGAGGAGTGTATTGGCCAACAACGTAAGCGTCATAGAAAAGCTGCTGCCCGGCGAAACTGGGTGACCAAGTGAATATGCGTGAGATTAAATTGCCACGAACAGGATTATCGATCTTCCCGGCAACGAACGACGACCACAGCCCCAACACGAAAAACATCAATAACGAGGCTGCTAGCGCCCGCCTCCAGGTTCTTGGTTCGATCAACAACGAGGCCGCGATCACAAGATAGCCAAATAAATTGGCAGACGGTCGCAAGAGTGCCATGCTAAGAGCGGTGGCAACCAACGACCAAAACATTCGTGGCGATCGTTCGAAAGCATACCGCACCATGAAGTAGGCGAACACTACAAACGCAAATATGAAACTCTGCTCGGTCATGATGGCGCGGGAGTGGATTTGCGGCATCAAGCTGAGGGTGATCAGAAGACCAGCAGCAAAACCAATCGCCTTGGAGTAGCGAGCGACTGTCGTGTAAGCAATCAGGGGGATGAAGATCGCCATAAGCGCCTGCAGCACCAGGATGCCAGCGAAAGTTCGGAAGGCAACTACACCGCAAATTATCATCAGAAACGGATAGCCTGGCGGGCGGATAAATACGATGGGAGGGACGGCCCCATGCACGCCGACCAAAAACTCTGCCAAGAGCACGTAGGTTGTAGAATCCGTTGTGAACGTCATTGGGCGCGTTAGCGCCCAGACGATTGTTACGGCGACCGAGACGGCCAGCAGGACAAGAATATGCGTGTCGGCGGTTTTGCGGGCAAGCCATGAAGACTGCATTGCTCGCTGAGCGTTTATGATGTTAAAAGGAACACTCGCATGGGGGGCGTTGTTGATCGATCGTCCTGATGAATTATTCATTTCATTTTTCGTAGCTTGCTACAACGAGCGAGCGAACATTTACGATACGCTCGAGACGCTAAACGCTGCGCTTTCCGGGAGCAAGTTCTCTTTCGAGATTATTGTGGTCGACGATGCTTCGAATGATGGATCACCTGACGAAGTTAAGCGCTTTCAAACGGACTATCCGTGCGTTCCGTTAGAGTTGACCGTGCGCGAAACCAATCTCGGTCTCGCCGTCAATTATGTCGAATGCGCTTTTGCAGCAAGAGGCACTTGGTACCGGTTAATCTGCGGTGATAACGTGGAGACAGAAGAAACACTGCGCGCCGCATTCGCAGCGATCGGTAGCGCGGATATGGTAATTACATACCCTGTTCGGCGCGAAGGATTCTCGGCGGCGCGCAATTTGATATCCAGGACGTACTCAAAGATCGTCAACGCAATCACTGGACACAAGATTAGATATTACAATTCGCCGACGGTCCATCGCCGTGACAATGTTATGCGCTGGCACTCCCGCAGCCGGGGATTTTCATTCCAGGCCGATCTGATCGCGCAGCTCCTTGACCGCGGTTCGACCTACGTCGAGATTCCGGTCGTCGCGACCGAACGCGTCAACGGTCAATCAACCGCACTCAGTCTCCGCAACTTCTTGTCAGTTGGTCATTCGTTTATTGAAATGGCAGCGCGACGAGCGCGTCGCTGGCTGTTCGAGAGCGATAGCAACACCAAACCATTCAATCCACGGATTTCGCGCCTGTCATGGATCAAGTTTGCCATCTCCGCATGTCTGCTTATAGCGCTCTTGATGTTGTCCAATTTTGCGGCCACGTTTGACACTATGAGGCAGGTCTCGCCGGGGCTTTTCGTGCTCGCCGCGCTCACGATTACGCTGCATGTCTTTCTCGGTACGCTGCGTTGGTGGATCATCCTCAAGCTCGGTGAAGTCGACGTTGGTCTTGCCAGGTTGTGTTCCATCAACTTCGTAGCCACTGTTTCTCGGGCAAGCATTACCCGCTGGCATTGGTACAGACGGAGTGCGCGTGCTGTTGCTCCGCAAGCAAGGCGTAAAAACGACCCATGGGTTAGCCGCCGTGGTGCTCGATCGCGCTTTTCTTCTCGCGGTCATAATCTCAGCGTGCGGCCTCGCATTTCTAACACTGGCGGGAACTGAGGGTCTGGGTGCCCGTCAAGAGGTAGTTAGTGTCATTGGAGTTGGTCTTCTGACGATCTCTCCTTTGCCCGTAGTAGGTCTTTTAGCTCTTGGCTGGCTCGGAAATTCCGGTTTTGTTTCGGCCCGACTTGGAGACGCCAGCGAACTGGTTGCGAGGCCGATAAGACGCATAGTGTCGCGGCCTGGTCATGTCATCGCGCTCTCGGCACTGTCGATCGCTAGCTTTACCAATCTGGCTTGCTGCGCGTGGCTCCTAGCGCGCGGTCTGGATGCGCCAATAAGCTTCGGGAACATGTGGCTGATCATGGCTCCAGCCCTGCTTTCGGCATCACTGCCAATATCTTTCGGCGGCTGGGGTATTCGGGAATTAGCGTTAGTTTCAGGCCTAGCGCACGTCGGAATCCCTTCAACCACCGCGCTTAGTTTGTCGCTTTTATTCGGGCTATGCGGGATTTGGAACTTACCGGGAGTGCCACTGTGGATGACACAACGTAACACAAAGGTGGTTCCCACGTGTTGACTAGCGTCTGCTTTCTAGCCTGAGATGCTAATCTGGAATTCACCGACGCGTAGTCTCGCCACGCGCCTAGACTGCCTTACTCCCGATCTGATTGGATGATGGTTGTTATATGACGGATTTCTTTCTGGGAGCGGAGAACGTACTTTCTCCGTCGAATGCGACCGCCGCGATCATTGCGCTGTCAGGCAATCGCTATCTCATGCAATTGCGCGATCAGAAGCCCAAGATATTTTATCCCGGCCATTGGGGGGTTTTCGGCGGCGCGATCGATCCCGGCGAAACCACCGGTGAGGGCTTGCGTCGCGAATTGCAGGAAGAGCTGAGTTTGGCGAATGTCGCCTTCAGGCCATTCACCAACATCACGATCGACTTCGGCTATTGCGGACTAGGGAATATTGTGCGCCATTATTTTGTCGCCGAAATCGACAACTCCCTGCTTGGGCACTTGCGTCTCGGGGAAGGCCAGGAGATGCGGGTGTTTCCGGCATCGGAATTGCTCTCCATGCAGCGCGTGGTTCCGTACGATTCCTTCGCAATCTGGATGCATGCGACGAGGGATACCGTGCGATTTACCAAACCACTTCCGTAATGCTCGCCGCGCGTCCAAACGAAGAGTCTTCATGGTAACCCAGGCATACACCGAACTGAGCATGAGCGGCGACCCGAAGCTGCGGATCGGTTCCGCCCTCACGGATCTTGGGCGGGGCCTGCGCGCATGGCCTTTCTGGACGCTTGTCGGCTGGTACGACATCAAGCAGCGTTACCGCCGCACAACCCTGGGGCCGCTGTGGATAACCGCGAGCATGGGCATCCTTACGGCGATACTCGGCCTGATCTACGGATCCATTTTTCATCTGCCGCTGGCCAATTATCTTCTGTATCTGGCCGCAGGAATGGTGTGTTGGTATTTTGTCTCATCGACGATCATGGAGGGAACGACAGTATTCATCACCGCTGACGGAATCATAAAGCAGGGCGCCATTCCCCTTTCCATACATGTCTATCGGGTGGTGTGGCGAAATCTGATCGTGCTGGTCCACAATGCCGTGGTTCTGGCAGTGGTGTTTCTGATTTTTCGGTCTGTAACGCTGTTAAATCCGCTGCTGATCCTGGCGGGGATCATCCTGCTCGTCATGAACCTGACGGTGATCGTGCTCATACTGGGCCTGGTCAGCACCCGCTTCCGCGATTTGCCGCCGTTGATGTCGAACATCATGCAGGTCCTGTTTTATATCACTCCGATATTGTATCAGCCCAGCCAACTCCCGGCCAGCATGACGCTCATTGCGTACTATAATCCCTTTTATCACGTCATCGAGGTCTTGAGGCGCCCGCTGATTGGCGAGATTCCTCCGATCGAAAGTTACGTGGGGGCCATCGCCAGTCTTGTGATCGGATCGGCATTGGCCCTGGCCCTCTTTCAACGTTTTCGCGGCCGAATAGCCTACTGGCTCTGAGTTGCTAAGTGTAAGAATGCGAGATGCAGTTAAATGCCGGAATGCAGCATAACTCTACGCAATGTCGACATCGATTTCACGATATATGGCGTACATGCGCGTTCCATGAAGAATCTTGTCTTGCGCGCAACCACGGGCGGCGTCATCAGTTTTCCAAACACTTCGAAGGTAGTCGTCAGCGCACTGAACAACATCAGCATCGACGTCAAGAGCGGCGAGCGGGTTGGGCTGATTGGGCACAACGGAGCTGGAAAAACCACCCTTCTCAGGGTACTCGCTGGCGTCTATGAGCCCGTGCGAGGCTCGATGAAGCGCATCGGAAAAACCTCCTCGCTGTTTGACCTTTCCTATGGTTTTGATCCGAACTCCACCGGACTGGAAAATATCCTGATTCGAGGAATGTACCTCGGCCTTGACCGCGCGACGCTGCTGAAGCTTCGCGAGGGTATTGCCGAGTTTTCGGAGCTCGGCGGCTATGTTCACATTCCGGTCCATACCTACTCCGCCGGGATGCTGATGCGGCTTGCCTTCGCAATTTCGACGTCTGTTTCTCCCGATATTCTATTGATGGACGAATGGTTGGCTGTCGGCGATGCCAATTTTCAAAGGAAGGCGGAGCAGAGGCTGCTCGAGCTGATCGGGGGAAGTGGAATCCTCGTCATGGCGACGCATTCATTGGGGATTATGGAGCGCATCTGCAATCGGCTGATATGGCTCGATGCCGGAACCATCCGCGCCGATGGCCCCTTCGATGAAGTGAGTAAAAAATTCCTGAACGGGGGCATCGGTTAGGTCGCCCGCCTCCAGCCAAGTGAGTGCGCGCGCGGGTGGTGTGCTGTCCCCGCCGGCGCTGGCGTTGCCAGCCATACCTCGCAGTCTCGGAGCAGTAAGGGTCGCGCTGAGCGCAGTGCGTTGATTCGCTGCGATGAGAATTGGACCGCGCAGACGCGCCGTCGCTGTGGGTTGGCAATGGCTGTGCGGCCTCGGCCTTCGGGATAGGGCGTCTCCTTAGCAAAGGGAGGGCATCTCGTTCAAGAAAACTCCTCCCGGATCCGACAGCCGGGGATCCACAGGGGACGATTGAAGGTTCCAACCTTCCGTGGTAACAAGCCGGTCGGCCGGCTTGAACGGACCGTGGGGACTGGGGCCTTCGAAATGATTCAACGGATCCGGCGCGTCGTCGCTGCGCCGTTTGTCGCGCTATATTCGGGCGCTTCGACTGCACGGGATATCGTCCTGATTGCGATGGCAATGGCCGAATCGGACGCGAACCTTCACGACAGGCAGCTTCTCGACAATCATGTTGTAAGGCTTCTTCTTGGGTTTCGTCGCCGCCCCCGCGTAGTGGATCCAAACCGCACCGCTGTGTTGCAGCGTCAGGCCGAACAGGCAAAATCCGCCGGCGATCTCAAGCGGGCGATCCGTCTTTATGGCCACGCGATCCGGGATATCCCCTATAATGCGGCGCTGTATTTCCTTCGTGGAAATGCGCTGCTCGAGGCCAACAGGCCCAAGGATGCGGCAAGGGACTTCGTCACCGGCCTCCAGCTCGATCCCGGCAATCAAACCCTGACATTTCTCATGCACACTGCAAATGCCGAGGCGGCTAAGCGGGCCGCACGAGCCAAAGGCGCACGCAACTGAGCTAGGATCGGGCCATTTTCCGGCAGGAGGATCGATCTCATGGCCGTGCCGATCGAAGAGCTGTGGAGCATGCCGGAGCCAAAGCTGATCGGCGCCTACCACGGCGCCCGCGGGCAGTTGGTGGAGAAGAAGTTCGCACGCGACACCCAACGGGCGCGGCTGGAATGGCTGCGGGCCAAGATGTTCCTCGGCAGCCCCGGCGGGGTGACCGAACGCAAGATGGCCGTCGATGTCTCGGAGGAACTTGCCCGCAAGGGCCAGGAATTGCGCGAGATGACCCGCGATCTCGACCTCGTCAAGATCGATGTCGATGTCATCGCCATGGTGATCCGGCTGCGCGGGGTCTCGGCTTCGGCCGGCGTCCAGGCCGAGGACGCGGCCGACGGCGACGCGGAGCGTGAGGGCGCCTGACCGGCCCCCCAGCGCCTCCGGGCCTGACTTGCCGCGCCGCCAAGGGTGCAATGCGGCGCGCTGGATAACAGTATTATTACAGCAGCCCTGAGTACTTTCCGAGCCTAGCTCGTGGATCGTTCGGCTGCCTACACTGCATGCGTTTTCAGGGGCGCATGACGCGGTGCTCCGCTTCCCACAGATCAGCAGCGGCGGGGACCATCATGCAGGACAATTCGGCGCGACCGGGCTCGGAATTCCATTGGCCGTTCGTCGCGGCGTGGATTTTGTGCGTGGTGTTCTATTTCCTGCAATATGCCTTGCGCTCGGCTCCGGGGGTCATGGTGCCCGAACTGACCGCGGCATTCGGATTATCGGCGCTGGGCGTGAGCTCGCTGATCGGCCTCTATTATTACACCTATTCGACCTTCGCGATCCTGTCCGGAGCAAGCTTCGACCGCTATGGCGCGAAATTCGTCGTTCCCGCCGGGGTAGGCCTTGTTGCCGTCGGCGCGGTGCTCTTCGGCCTCGGCAGCGCCGCAGCAGCCGATGCCGGCCGACTGTTCCAGGGCGCCGGCTCGGCCTTTGCCTTCACCGGCGCCGTCTATCTTGCCGCCCATGGATTTCCGGCACGCTACCTCGCCACCGCGATCGGTTTCACCCAGTGCTTCGGCATGCTCGGCGGCGCCGCCGGCCAGTTCGCGGTCGCGCCATTGATCCATGGCGTGCTTGACTGGCAGCAATTCTGGATCGTTGGCGGTGTCGCGGCAGCAATCCTCGCGCTCATCGTGCTGGTCGTCACGCCGGGCGGCCACGCGGTGCGCACATCGGCCCAGAACTCGGCCTGGTCGATGTTCGCCCCCTATAAATCGGTGCTCAGCAATCCGCAGTCGTATCTGTGCGGCTTTGCCGCCGGCCTTCTGTTCCTGCCGACCACCGTCGGCGACATGATCTGGGGCGTTTCATTCCTGCGCGAGGGATGGCACATCGGCTATGCCGAGGCGGTCAATCGCGCCGCCATGGTACCGCTCGGCTGGGTGATCGGCTGTCCCCTGCTCGGCTATATCGCCGACCATTATGGCCGCCGCAAGCCGGTCCTGATCGGTGGCGCGTCGTTCATGCTGCTGATCGCGCTGGTGATCCTGTACCTGCCGCACGACATCATCCCCTCCTATCTCGCCGGCCTGCTGCTCGGCATCGGCTCCGGTGCCGCGATGATTCCCTACACCATCATCAAGGAGGTCAATGCCGACGAGGTGAAGGGCAGCGCCACCGGCGCCATCAATTTTCTCGTCTTCACGCTGAGCGCCCTGATGGCCCCGGTCTATGGCTGGGTCCTGGTGCATGTCTCCCATGGCGGGCCGCTGGACCTCGTCGTCTTCCAGAAAGCGGGCATCATCGGCGTCGGCGGCATCGCGCTCGCCATCCTGCTCTCCTGTTTTATTCGGGAAACCGGTACCGCTTTGATCCGCCGCAAGGCCGGCGATGGCGCGCTGGTCGAGACTGCGGCTATGGGGAGTGTCCGGTGAACAGTTTTGCCCGCGATATGACGCCTGTCGTCGACCTTACCCGCGAACGCGGCGCGGGGCCGGTTCGCCATCGCCAACCGGTCTATGTCGACCTGCTGCCGCCCTGCAACGCGGCCTGCCCTGCCGGCGAGAACATCCAGGCGTGGCTCGGACTGGCACAGGCCGGAAAGTACCGGGCCGCCTGGGAAGCGCTGATCCGTGACAATCCCTTGCCGGCGGTGCACGGGCGGGTCTGCTACCACCCCTGCGAAACCTCCTGCAATCGCGGGGAACTCGACAGCGCGGTCAGCATTCACGCCGTCGAGCGGTTTCTGGGCGATCTCGCGATGGCGCAGGGCTGGCCGATGCCGGTCGACAAGGCCACGGGCGGAAAGCGCGTCCTGATCGTCGGCGCCGGACCGAGCGGACTGTCGGCGGCCTATCATCTGACCCGGCTCGGCCATCGGGTGGAGATTCACGACGCCGGCCCGCTGCCCGGCGGCATGCTGCATTTCGGCATTCCGGCCTACCGGCTGCCGCGCGAAGAGCTGATGAAGGAGATCGGCCGCATCGAGCAGATGGGCGTCAGCTTCGTGCCCAATCACCGGGTCGACGACGTGCTGGCCGAACAGAAGGCCGGCGGCTTCGACGCGGTCTTCATCGCCATCGGCGCCCAGCTTTCCAAACATGTCGACATCCCGGCGCGCGACGCCATCAAGGTGCTGGATGCCGTCTCGCTGCTTCGCGACGTCGAAGCCGACGCGGCACCGCGCCTCGGGCGGCGCGTGGTGATCTATGGCGGAGGCAACACCGCCATGGACGTCGCCCGCACCGTCCGCCGCCTCGGCGCCAGCGAAGCGATGATCGTCTATCGCCGCGACCGCGCCCACATGCCGGCCCACGACTTCGAAGCCGGCGAGGCCCTGAGCGAAGGCGTGAAAATAAAATGGCTGACCTCGATCAAGGCGATCGAGGGCGCCGATCTCACGGTCGAAGTCATGCGCATCGACGACAGCGGCCACGCCCAGCCCACCGGCCAGTTCGAAACGCTCAAGGCCGACACCCTGGTGCTGGCGCTCGGCCAGGATGCCGACAGCAGCTTCCTGAAGAAAATTCCCGAAATTGTCTTCGATTCCGATGGCTCCGTGGTGGTCGCGCCGAACATGATGACCGGCCGCGCCGGCATCTTCGCCGGCGGCGACGTGGTGCCGACCCAGCGCTCGGTCACGATAGCGACGGGCCACGGCAAGAAGGCCGCGCACCACATCGATGCCTGGCTGCGAGGCGACACATACAGCCATCCCGCGAAACACCGCATCGTCGAATTCGCCGAACTCAATTTGCCGATCTACGCCGACGCATTGCGCTCCACGCAACTTGAAATACCGGTGGCGCAGCGGGAAGGCGGCTTCGACGAGGTGGTCGGCGGGCTCAGCGAGAAGCAGGCGCTGCACGAGGCCAGGCGCTGCCTGTCCTGCGGAAACTGCTTCGAATGCGACAACTGCTTTGCCGCCTGTCCGGAAGACGCCATCGTCAAGCTCGGCCCGAACCAGGGCTACGAGATCAAGCTCGATCTCTGCACCGGCTGCGGCGTCTGCGTCGAACAATGCCCCTGCCATGCCATGGAAATGGTTTCCGAGCCGACCGAGGTCAGGACATGAACGCCGTGATCAAGCTGAACGCGGGCGATACACCAGCTCCAGCGGCGGAGCCCGTCACCGAAAAGGCGGTCAGGACCACCATGGACGGCAATACCGCCGTCGCCCATGTCGCCTACCGGGTCAACGAGGTCTGCGCGATCTATCCGATCACGCCGTCCTCCACGATGGCAGAACTGGCCGACCAGTGGGCCGCGGAAGGGCTGCAGAACATCTGGGGCAACATCCCGCTGGTGCAGGAGATGCAAAGCGAGGGCGGCGCCTCGGGCACCGTCCACGGCGCGCTGCAGTCGGGGGCGATGACGACGACGTTCACGTCGTCGCAGGGCCTGATGCTGATGCTGCCCAACATGATGAAGATCGCCGGCGAACTGACGTCGACGGTGTTTCATGTCGCCGCGCGCTCGCTCGCCACCTCGGCGCTGTCGATCTTCGGCGATCACTCCGACGTCATGACGGTACGCACCACCGGCTTTGCGCTGATTTCCTCGGCCAACGTCCAGGAAGCCCACGACACCGCGCTGATTGCCGAAGCCGCGACGCTGCAGGCCAGGGTGCCATTCCTGCATTTTTTCGACGGCTTTCGCACCTCGCACGAGCTCAATACGCTGGACCTCGTTCCCGATGCGAGCATCCGGGCGATGATTCCGGACGACCTGGTCCGCGCCCACCGGTCGCGCGGCCTCAATCCGGAAAATCCCTTCATCCGCGGCACCGCGCAGAACCCCGACACTTTTTTCCAGGCCCGGGAGGCAGTCAGCCCGTATTACGCCAAGGTGCCGGAAATCGTCGACGGCGCGATGAGCCGCTTTGCGGCGCTGACCGGGCGGCATTACCGGCTGTTCGAATATGAGGGCGCGCCCGACGCCGAGCGCGTCCTGGTGCTGATGGGCTCCGGCGCCGAGACCGCCCGCGAGACCGTCAAGGTGCTGGCGGCCCGCGGCGAGAAGGTCGGCGTGCTGCAGGTGCGGCTGTATCGGCCGTTTTCGGCGGCGCATTTTCTTGCCGCGCTGCCGGCTTCGGTCGGCGCCATCGCCGTGCTCGAACAAACCAAGGAGCCCGGCGCTGCCGGGGAACCGCTCTACCTCGATGTCGTCGCCACGCTCGCCCAGGGCGCCGGGTCCGGCCAGCGCGCGTCGATGCCGTCCGTCATCGGCGGCCGCTATGGCCTGTCCTCGAAGGATTTCACGCCGGCGATGACCAAAGCCGCCCTCGATGAACTCACCCGGCGCAACGGTCAGGGCAAATTCGCCGGACGCAACAGCTTCACCCTCGGCATCGACGACGACGTGTCGTTCAGCAGCCTCACGATCGAAAAGGAGTTCACGATCGAGACGGCCGAGACCACGCGCGCGGTGTTTTACGGCCTCGGCGCCGACGGCACCGTCGGCGCCAACAAGAACAGCGTGAAGATCATCGCCGAGGATGCCAAGAAATATGCCCAAGGCTACTTCGTCTACGATTCCCACAAATCCGGCGCGCAGACGATTTCGCATCTGCGCTTCGGACCGGACCCGATCAGGGCGCCCTACCTGATCGCCTCGGCCGGCTTCGTTGCCTGCCACCAGTTCGAATTTCTCGAGCGGCAGGACCTGCTGAGAGTGGCGGCCGCAGGCGGGGTTTTTCTGCTCAACAGTCCCTATGGCAAGGACAAGACCTGGGACCAACTGCCGAAATCCGTGCAGCAAGAGATCATCGACAAGAAGCTGCGCTTTTTTGTCATCGACGCCTCTACCGTGGCCCGGGACGTCGGCCTCGGCGTACGTACCAATACCGTGCTGCAGACCTGCTTCTTTGCCATCTCCGGCGTGCTGCCGCGCGAGGACGCGATCCGGCATATCAAGGAATCGATCCGGAAATCCTACAGCGGCAAGGGCGAATCCGTGGTGGCGAAGAATTTTGCTGCCGTCGATGCCACCCTGGCCCGATTGTTCGAGATCAAGGTGCCGGCTGCGGCCAGCAATCCGCATGACCTGCCGCCGATCGTCGCCGCCAGCGCCCCCGAATTCGTCAAGCGCGTGACCTCGATGATGCTGCTCGGGCGCGGCGACGAGATTCCCGTCAGCCTGATCCCGGCGGACGGCACCTTTCCGTCCGGAACCTCCGCTTTCGAGAAGCGAAACATCGCCGAGGCCGTTCCGGTCTGGGAGGAAGAGCTTTGCATCCAGTGCGGCCAATGCAGCTTCGTCTGCCCGCACAGCGTCATTCGCGCCCGCTACTACAATGAAGACGCGCTGGCCGGGGCGCCGGCCTCGTTCAAATCGGCACCGGTCAATGCCCGCGGCTATCCGGAAGCGCGCTTTACCCTGCAATTCTACGTCGAGGACTGCACCGGCTGCGGTCTTTGCGTCGAAGCCTGCCCCTCGATCAGCCCGCGCCAGCCGGACGTCAAGGCGATCAACCTGGCCGACAAGGCGCCGCTGGTCGAAGCCGAGCGCGCCAACATCGCCTTCTTCGAGGCCCTGCCGGTCAATGACCGGGCCCGTGTCGATTTCGACAAGGTGCGCGGCATCCAGTTTCTCGAACCCTTGTTCCAGTTTTCCGGCGCCTGCGCCGGCTGCGGCGAAACGCCGTACCTCAAGCTGCTGTCGCAGCTGTTCGGCGACCGCGCGCAGATCGCCAACGCCACCGGCTGCTCGTCGATCTACGGCGGCAGCCTGCCGGTGACCCCTTGGGCCGTCGATCATGAGGGCCGTGGCCCGGCCTGGTCGAACTCGCTGTTCGAGGACAATGCCGAGTTCGGCCTCGGCTTCCGCTTGGCGGCCGACAAGCACCTGGCGCTGGCCCGCGCGCTGCTGGAACAGCTGAAACCCGTCGTCGGCGAAGAGCTGGCGGCGGGCATCCTCAATGCGCCGCAGATTCACGAATTCGAATTGCGCGCGCAGCGTATCCGGGTCGCCGAGCTCAAGGCCCGGCTGCTCAAAATCGAGAGCGAGCCGGCGCGCAACCTGCTTTCCGTGGTGGACCATCTGGTCCGGCGGAGCATCTGGATCGTCGGCGGCGACGGCTGGGCCTATGACATCGGCTTTGGCGGGCTCGACCATGTGATGGCGACCGGGCGCAACGTCAACATCCTGGTGCTCAACACCGAAGTCTACTCCAACACCGGCGGCCAGGCCTCGAAGGCCACCCCGCTCGGCGCGGTGGCAAAGTTTGCCGCGGCCGGCAAGCGGGTGGCGCGCAAGGATCTCGCCCTGCAGGCCATCGCCTATGGCAATGTCTATGTGGCCCAGGTCGCGATGGGCGCCAATTCGCAGCAGACGCTGGATGCGTTCCGGGAAGCCGAGGCCTATGACGGGCCCTCGCTGATCCTCGCCTACAGCCAGTGCATCGCCCATGGCATCGACATGCGGTTCGGCATGAAGCAGCAGGACCTTGCGGTCGCCTGCGGCTACTGGCCGTTGCTGCGCTTCAATCCAGCGATGCGGAGCGTCGGCAAGAGTCCGTTCCAGCTCGATTCGCCGCGTCCCACCATTCCGTTCAAGGACTATGCCTACAACGAGGTCCGCTATTCCTCCCTGGCGCGATCGCTTCCCAATGAAGCGGCGGTTCTTCTCGCCAGCGCGCAGGCCGAGGTGATCGACAAATACCGCCAATACGAAATGCTCGCGGCACAGGATGGCAGCCGCTTCCAGCCGGGCCGCGACGTGCTCGCCGGCGGGCAAACTGGGGCGGCCAAATAACTCGCTTCACGCTGCAATACGACCCGTCCAGGAGAGTCCGATGGATTTGACGACGCGCTATATGGGACTTCAGCTCAAAAACCCGCTGGTGGCGTCTGCCTCGCCGTTGACGGGCGAGCTCGACTCGCTGAAACGGCTCGAGGATGCCGGCGCCGCCGCCGTAATCCTGCCGTCGCTATTCCAGGAAGAGATCGAGGCCGAAACCGCGCGCTACGAGCAACTGACCACCGCGCATGACAACAGCTGGCCGGAGGGTCTCAGCAATTTTCCAAAGCTGGCCGATGCGCAGCATGGGCCGCACCAATACCTCGAACTCGTTCGCCGCGCCCGGCAGGCGGTCCAGGTGCCGGTCATTGCCAGCCTGAATGGAACCAGCAACGAGGGCTGGACCTCCTATGCCCGGCAACTGCAGCAGGCCGGAGCGCACGGGCTCGAACTCAACATCTATTTCATCCCGGCCGATCTGAAAGCCACCGGCCATGATGTCGAGCAGCGCTATCTCGACATCCTGCGATCGGTGCGGGCGGCGGTCTCGATTCCGGTCGCGGTCAAGCTCAGTCCCTATTTCAGCGCCGTCGGCAACATGGCGATGGCCCTCGAGGACGCCGGAGCCGCCGGCCTGGTTCTGTTCAACCGGTTCTATCAGCCCGATCTCGACCTGGCGAGGTTGCAGGTGCTGACGGATCTCAAGCTCAGCGAGCCGAACGAGATCAGACTGCCCTTGCTCTGGCTTGCGGTTCTCGCCGGCCGGACCCGGGCGTCGCTCGCGGCAAGCACCGGCGTCTCTACCGCCGAAGAGGTCGTGAAATATCTGTTGGTCGGCGCCGACGTGGTGATGACCACCTCGTCGCTGTTGCGAAAGGGCCCCGGTCATATGGCCACGCTGCTCGCCGGACTGCAGCGATGGCTCGACGCACGGGAATTTGATTCACTCACGCATGTAAGGGGGCTGATGAGCCAGCGATGCCTGCGTGATCCGCAGGCATTCGAGCGCGCCAATTATATCAAGATCCTGCAAGGATATCGCCAGCCCGGCCAGCCGGCGAGCGGACAGTCGGCAGCCCTGGTTTGATCCTGCATCGAGGTCGCATTGCCACTCCAGCCCCCCGGATCAAGGTCAACGCGATGATTTTGCCAAACGACCTTTCGGCCGCGAAGGTCCCGCAAGACGGCCGCATGCCCGCGGGCCGCGGCCCAGCGCCAGGAAAGCGGTAATGAAGACGAAAATGCTGGAAACGCTGGGAGAGCAGGATCTGACCTTGCCTTTCCAGATCGACGCGGGCCTCGCCGCAAACGATCGCCTCAAATACTACTTCTCGCTGCTGCAGGTGGCCCGCGGCCATGCCGACCAGCCCGACCAGTCGTCCCCATCGCTCAAGCCGGAGCGGCTGGTTGCCCGAGTGGCAGATGCCGGCCTCGACCGGCTGGTTGCGAGCGCGCGCAAGGAGGCGGCGTCATATCACCTGCCGGGTTGCGGGCAGCTCCTGGCTGCGATCGCGAGCGATGCCCGTATCATGGCGACGCCGGCCGGCCCTGCGGCCAAACAGCGCCTCGACCTTCTGCTCAAGCAATTGCCCGAGGCCAAGGGGGATCTCATCGATGGCGGCGACATCGACAGGATAACGCAGGCCGACCGCAAGCGCGGCGACAGCCTGCATCAGCTGGTGATGGACCTGCACAAGCAGCTCAATGTGCTGCAAGTCGGCCTGGCGGAGCAGAAGATCGAGGGCGCCGCCACCTACAACCTCGGCCCGGGCGACGACAGGCTGATACGCGCATTCATGGCCGGCCTCAATCGCACCGCCCCGCTCAAGTTCAATCATCCCGGCCTCGGCACCACGGCAACCCGGGCCGGAGGCCGGTTGATCCTTCAGAACGACATCGGCACCACCGACGCGCATGTGATCGTCGTCCATGTCGAGGGCAGGACCGTGAGCCTCACCTATAGCGATCTGCATCTGAGGCGACTGCAGTTCTTTCGCGCGCTGTTCGACCGTTTCTCGGTCGTCTGGACCGATACCAACAGCAATCAGATTGCGGCCATGGCCGGCGGGGCGCCGTTCTTCCTGTCGACCGGAACGCTTGAGGCCACCGATGACACGCAGCTTCTCGCCTATCTCGACTACCTCGGCTCGCGGCTGGTTTTCCTGATCGACTGGAACCGGGCACGCAAGCAGTTACGCGGATTCCTCAAGGCGGAGCAGCGCCTGCAGCTGCTGCGCTGGGCCGCCAATTCCGACATCGGGCACCGCGGCTTTCTTGAACTCGGTGGCGCACGTCTGGTCTGGGATGCGGTCGAAGCCACCGCCGCCCCGTCGATCCACTTCGGCGACCGGCTTTACGACGTGCTGGGTCTGGAGGCCGCCTACGCCTTCATCCAGTTTGCCTTCAAGACGGCGACGGAGGGATTGCTCGCGCGCCAGCCCGACGGCCTGATCCGCGATCGGATTTGCACCGAACTTCTGAACCATCTGAAGACAAGGGAACTGCGGCTCCTGAAGTTGGCCGCCGACCATGCCGGCCTGATCTTTGAAATCAGTACCGCCGTCCGCGACAGCCTGGTCGGCTCCGCCGATGATTCCGCAGCCCTTGGCAAGCTTGCCAAGCGCAGCCGGCGCTGGGAGCATGAGGCCGATCGGTTGGTGGTTGAAATTGTCCTGTCGGTGCGTCGCCACCCCGAGCTGAAGCCGTTCCAGGAACTGATCAAGGTAGCTGACGATGCTGCCGACCAGTTGGAGGAGGTTGGCTTTCTGCTTGGCCTGTTCGATGGCGCGGCCGAGCCGCGCAGCTGGGAAGCCCTGCAGCAGCTGGCCGGCATTGTTGCGGAGACTACCCAGGAATGGGTCAAGGCGCTGGGCCACGCCCAGCACGTGCAGCGGCACGGATCCCGCGGCGATTCCGACGACTTCCTGACCGCCATCGCCAGGGTGGCCGAACTCGAGCACGATGCCGATGACGCTGAAAGGGCCGTTACCGTTTCGGCCATCAAGAAGGCGGGCGACTTTCGCCAATTGCAGTTGCTGCTGGATGTCCGGCAGGGGCTGGGCAAGGCCTCGGATTCCCTGAAACGCGCCAGCCTCATCCTGCGCGACCATGTGGTTGGCGATGTCCTTGCAGTCTAGTTCCGCCGCGCCGGATGCCCTGCTCTACTTCATTTCGGCAGGCGAACGGTTGCCGCCCGGCGGCGCCGCGGAGGTGGGCAACAAGGCCTGGAACCTGATGCGGATGGCGGCCGCCGGATTGCCGGTCCCGGCCGGCTTTGTGCTGCCGACGCTCTGGTGCGGCGCGCGCCATCAGCCGGAAACCGGAAAGCCGGCGCAGCATCGCGTGCTCGGCCAGGGCATCAACCGCCTCGAGCGCATCACCGGCCTTGGCTTCGGATCGTTGCGCAAACCGCTGCTGGTCTCGGTCCGATCCGGAGCCTCGATCTCGATGCCGGGAATGATGGAGACCGTGCTCGACGTCGGCGTCAATGACGAGACCGTCGAGGGATTGATACGGCTGACCGGCAACCCCCGTCTTGCCTGGGACTGCTACCGGCGGCTGATCCAGGGATATGCCGAAGTTGTCCAGAGGCTCGACACCGAACCGTTCGATGAGCTGACCCGACAAGCCCTCGGGATCGAAGGCCTCGAGAACGAACACATGCTGGACCACCGCGCCTTGCAGCGGCTGGTCCAGGCAATGCTTGCCCGCTTTCGCGCGCTGGCCGCAACACCCTTCCCGCAGTCACCGGCAGAGCAGCTCGAGCAGGCGACGGATGCCGTCTTTCGTTCCTGGGATGCGCCGAAGGCCGCGCAATATCGCCGTCTCAATCACATCGGCGACGATATCGGCACCGCGGTCACCGTGCAGGCGATGGTGTTCGGCAACGCCGGTGGAACCTCCGGCTCCGGGGTTGGCTTCACCCGTGATCCCGCAACGGGAGAAGACGACATCTACATCGATTTCCAGTTCAACGGCCAGGGAGAGGACGTCGTCGCCGGTCGGCTTGCGCTGCGCGATGCGGACCGGCTGCAGTCGACGCTGCCGGCAGCCTGGGACCGGCTGAATGAAATACGCCGTCAGCTCGAAACCATGTTCACCGACGTCCAGGACTTCGAGTTCACCATTCAGAACGGACGGCTGTACCTGCTGCAGACCCGCGACGCCAAGCGGACACCCTGGGCGGCGCTGAAGATCGCCTGCGATCTGGTCGAGGAAGGGTTGATCCAGCCCCGGGAGGCCTTGCGTCGCCTGCGGGCCATCGATCCCGCCGAGGTGGTGCGAAGTCATCTCGACGGAACCGGCGACGTTCCACTGGCGCGCGCCACCGTCGCCGGCATCGGCGTGGTCTCGGGACGGATCGCGTTCGATACCGAGGCGGCCAAGCAGTTCGCCGACCAGGGCGAGCCCGCGATTCTGGTACGTCGCGAGACGACGACCGCGGACATCACGGGCATGGCGAACGCCGCCGGAATCCTGACATCGCGTGGCGGCCGCACCTCGCATGCCGCGGTGGTCGCGAGGCAACTGGGCAAGGTCTGCCTGGTCGGCTGTGCAGCGCTTGACATCGATACGGCAAGACGCAGCTGCAGCATCGGACCCGGGAAATTCGCCGAAGGCGATTGGCTGACGCTCGATGGAAACGCGGGCGCCGTCCACGCCGGGCGTCTCGACGTGACCTGGAACGGCCCGACGCCCAGCTGGCCATGATTGCGCGATGGCGCGCGTCGGAAGCAGCCTCCCCGGTCGAGCCGGGCCTGCGAAGCTAGGCCGCGCGTACCTTGCCGAGGAAGGCATCGAGCTGGCCGCGCAATTGCCGGGCTTGGGCGCCCAGCATCTCGGCCGCGCCCTTCACGTTCTCCGCCGCGACATCCGGCCACGAACTTCGCGGTGAGCAGCGGCCGATGATCGTGCCGAAAGTCTGTTCGCTCGCCGCTATTCCGGTCCCGCTTGAAGCGCCAGACGCAGCTTCATCAGCGTGTTGCGCATGCCATGGAGCTGATCGATCAGCTTCAGGGCGACCCCCACGCCTTCGTCGTTGACGCCGAGATCGAGCTGGAGAACGCGGATCAGCCGCGCCCGGGCGATGTCGATGTCCGAGAAGCTCATTTCGGCTGACGACTTGTCGGGAATCAGCCACTCCTCCTCGATCCACGCCGTCAGGGTTTCATGACCGAGGCCGGAATGCGACAGAAATTCCTGCTTGCTCAACTTCATGGCGCTGCCTCCTTGCGCGGGTTGTAGGCCTTGCCGGCTTCCCAGCGTGATACGAATGCTTCAAGCTCCGGGTCGGACGCTTTCGGGAGCATGATCTTCAGCCTGACGAACTGGTCGCCATGGCCACCTCCGGGCTTGGGCGCCCCCTTTCCCCTCAGACGCAACGTCGTCCCGCTATTCGACCCCTTCGGTACGCTCATCGTGACCGCACCGGTCGGAGTAGGAACCTTGATCCGGGCGCCGAGCACGGCTTCCGAAAGGCTGACGGGCAATTCCAGATAGATATCGTCTCCCTCGCGCGTGAACCTGCGATCGGGCCTGATCTCCACCTCGATCAGCGCATCCCCCAAGCCGCCCTTGCCCGATCCCGGCGCACCCTTGCCACGCAGCCGCAGCACCTGGCCTTCCACGATTCCGGGCGGGATCGTCACATCGAGCGTGCGGCCATCCGGCAAAGTCAGGCGCTTGCTGGCACCGGCAATCGATTCAATGAATTCGATCGGCAGCCTGAATTCGAGATCGTGCCCGCGCCGGTTGGCCTGCGCCCGTGCGCTGCGCCTCAGCAGCTCCGCGAACGCGTCTTCCGAATCCATGATGTCGGCAAAGCCGGAATTATCGGCATAGGGATCGTCCGCTTGCGATGACGCATAGTCCTTGTAATAGCCCTGCGGGGGCCGTTCGGCTCCCGACGCGTCGATCTCGCCGCTGTCGAACTTTTTGCGCTTTTCGGCATCGCCAACCAGGTCATAGGCGCCGGCGAGCTCCTTGAACTTCTCCTCGGCCTCGGCATTGCCGGGGTTGAGGTCCGGATGCAGTTTTTTGGCCAGCTTGCGGTAGGCCTTCTGCAGATCCTCCGCCGAGGCGGTGCGGGCGACACCCAGAATTTCGTAGGGATCTTTCACTGCCGGCTCCCCGTTGAAAATTTTCAATTCTGCCGCGGTCGATGGCGGTTTCTGCCCGGACAACCGCGCTGCCAGCACCGTCCGCCTAGACACGATAGGTTGCAGCCTTCGATCGAACCAGGATATGCCGCCAGCGGCCACACCCGAGCGCACTATCTTGCTTAGCCGCGCTGAAGACAAGCCTTGGCGCCAACGAGGCGGCCTGTTGCAACGCGGCGGCCAGCAACTCGCCGCCCCGTCCGGACTTGCGAAAGATCAATGAACGCGCCGGCGCCTGTCTTATCAATAACGCGCGGTCGCTACCTGCAGGATTCGCTCAAGCTGCGGAAACCGGGATTCTCTGGAAGGGGAACGCGATGTTTCAGTTCGGCTATCTCTTCCTCATCCTGCTCGCGGCGCTTCCGCTGGGCCGCACCTTCCTGGACCAAAGAGGCGGCAGTTCGCCGGTTGCCTTGCTGCACCGGCTTTATCGAGACCTCGCCTACATGGCGGCGGCCATTCTCGGTATCGTCTGCTTCGAGACCGCGCTGACGGTGGCTCTGCAAAACTACTGGTTCGAGGAGCTCGGCCAGCGCTACCGCTATTGGCTGGCGCTCGGGCTTCGCTCGGCGATCTTTGTCACCGTGCTGTTTTCTGTCGGACTCTTCTTAGCGATCAACCTGCGGTCCCTGTGCCGGCCATTGCCGGTGGTGCCGAAGAGCGCCCCCTGGTTTGCATCCTTGATCCTTTCCGCGGTGGTCGCCTTCAGCGCGACGACGCTCTGGATTCCGCTTTTGGGTTTTCTCGGCGCGAGCCCGACCGGCACCAGCGATCCGGTTTTCGGCAAGGACATTTCCTTCTATCTGCTGGCCTTGCCCTGGTATGATGACGTCGTCGGCATCGTGATGGCCGTGCTGGTTTTGACGATGGCGCTGTGGGCGGCGATCGGACTGGGACTCTATCCACGCTCCGGACTGCTGCGCGACCTTTTCGCCGATCACCTCGCGCAGCGCGGCACGCCGTCGCTGCGCGTGATCGGCGCAGCCGATGCGGTCGCGTGGGCAAAAGGCGGAGAGATCTGGGGCCGGTGGATACGCCAGGGCCTGGCGCTGGCGGCGCTGCTCTGCCTCGCGTCCGGCGTATCGCGCTTCCTCGACCGTTATCATCTGGTCATCGACGGACATTCGCCGGTGGTCGCGGGCGGCTCCTACGCCGACGTCCATTTCTGGGTCCCGGCATACGGCATCGTCACCGCTGGCTGGGTTGCCGCCGCCATCGTCTTGACGGCGGCAGCTCTTTTTCCGCGGTTTCAGGGCTGGTTGGTGACGCGGCCGGCGCGCTGGATGATTCCCTGCGCGGTGTTTGTCGCGCTTTATCTGACGGCGGCCATCGTTCCGCTGGCGGTCGAACGGCTCTATGTCGGTCCGAACCAGATAACCCTCGAGCAGCCTTATCTGCTGCGAAGCATCGACGGCACGCGGCAAGCGTATAATCTCGACGGGGCGTCGATGGCAGAACGGGAATTCGCAGTCTCGGCCGCGCCGCTGAGCCGCGAGGACCTGGACAGGAGCGGCGCAACGCTGCGGGACGCCCGGATCTGGGACTGGCGGGCGCTCGAACCCCAACTCCAGCAGATCCAGGGCTTGCGGCCGTATTACAGTTTTGCCGGCGTCGATATCGACCGCTACACGATCGATGGCGTCGAGCGGCAGGTCATGATCACGGCGCGCGAACTCAACGTGGAAAAGCTGCCGGATCAGGCCAAGGTCTGGGTAAATCTCGCCCTCAAATACACCCATGGCTATGGCGCGGTTGCCGTTCCGGCCAACGAAATGGACAGCCGGGGGAATCCTCTGCTGTGGGCCCATGACATTCCGCTCACCGCCAAGGGCGACCTCGCGGTCAAGCAGGGCGCGATCTATTACGGCGCCCTTACCCGGGACCGGGTCTACGTCCGCACATCGGAAAAGGAATTCGACTTTCCGCAAGGGCAGGCCAACGCCGAGGCGATGTACGAGGGAAAGGGTGGGATTGCGCTCTCCAACTTCTGGCGCAAGCTCGTCGTTGCGCATGAGACCGACGGGCTGCGGCTGTTCATTTCCGCATATTTCACGCCCGAAAGCCGGGTGCTGTTGCGCAGGAACATCGTCGAACGGGTCGAAAGACTGGCGCCGTTCCTCAGCTTCGACCGCGATCCGTTTATTGTCGCGGACGGCGATCACTATTCCTACATCATCGATGCCTATACCAGCTCGGCCAACTACCCCTATAGCGAAGCCTATCAGGGCTCGCTGTCGTCGCTGCACGGCCGCAACTACCTGCGCAACTCGATAAAGGCCGTGGTCGACGCCTATAACGGCTCGGTCGCTTTCTACGTCTTCGACACGCACGATCCCCTGATCGGGGCCTATCGGAAAATGCTGCCCGGCTTGTTCAAGGACCGCAGCGAGATGCCGCCGAACCTGCAGCGCCATGCCCGCTATCCCGAGGATCTGTTCACCGTGCAGGCCGAGATGTACGGCACCTACCACATGACCAATCCCATGACCTTTTATAACCGCGAGGACCGCTGGGAGGTGCCGCACGAGCTGTATCGCGATCGCGAGATCGCCGTCTCTCCTTATTACGTGATCGCGCAGCTTCCGAATGCCGAGAAGCCGGAGTTCCTGCTGATGCTGCCGCTGTCGGTCGCCGGCAAGAACCAGATGGCGGGATGGCTTGCCGGCCTCTCGGACGGCGAAAACTACGGCAAGATGGTCGCATTCCGGTTCCCGAAAGGGACGTTCATCGACGGCCCGGCCCAGGTCGAATCGCGGATCAATTCAGACAGCCGTTTCTCCGGCGATCTGACGCTGTGGGACCAGCATGGCTCCCAGGTGATCCGCGGCAATCTGATCGTGCTGCCGTTGAACGGCACCCAGCTGATCGCCATCGAGCCGGTCTACATCGAGGCCGAGCAGACCAAGATTCCGACGCTGGCGCGCATCGTGCTGGCACAGCTGCTGCCCGACGACCGCAAGATCGAGTGGGCGCAGAGTCTCGGAGACGCCGAGGATCTGCTGGTCGGAGCAGCAAGCCGGACCAACGCTTCGTCGGCAAATGTCGAGACTGACGGCAGGCTCGATCGCGCGCGCGTCGTGTTTCAGGACATGCAGCATCAATATGCCGCCGGCAACTATGCCAGATACGGCGAGCTCATGCAGCAGCTTGAAAGGCTTCTGACCTCGCCATAGGCGCGCCCCTGGCGCGGTCGCCGTCAATTGCAGCGCGGCCTCGCGTTCAGGACTGGCGCGGGCTCCGGGCCGTGAATCCGGCCCAGGTCAGGTAGAGACCGACCGCGAGTGCGGGCACGAGATACAGATAGTAATGCTCGCCATATCGCATATGCCCGAACACGCCGGATAAGGCGTGGGGCGGAGCAAACAGGAGCAGCAGGCCCTTCGCGAAGACCAGCCATCCGACCAGGGTGACGACCACGGGCAGCGCGCCGCCGGACCAGACATTGTGGCCGAGTATCATGGCGATGCCCATTGCGAGACTGACGATGGCGTAGGCGAGCATGACCGGCCCGTCGGCAACGGTGGTCTCGATGTCCCCGCTGCCGCGCAGCAGCAAGGCGACCACGAGCAGAACCGTGAAAAGTCCGAACGACCGCGCGAGAAAAACGGTGAGACGGGACATGCAATCCTCCGCCGGACGACGCCATCGTTGAACAGTTTGCAAGGTTCTGCGGCCTGGGACCGCCGAACCTTGCTCTTTCAGGGATTAACGCCCGCAGGCTAGTTCTTGCCGGCCATGCAATCGGCCACGAAAACATTCGAGGCAGGGCCACCGCTGGTATAGCCGAGATCGATTGCCTTTTTGGTGCAGGTCACATAGTCGCGCTTTGCCGCTCCCTTCTTGCCCTTGGGGCCGTCCGCAAAGGCGGCAGACGAAACGGTTCCGATGATCAAACCGACAATTGCCGTGTATAGAATTTTCATGTTTCCCCCGGAGTTGTTTTTGTTGGTCTACAGTCTTGTTCGGATGTTGTTTTTCGGTATCCGAACGGCCTTCGGCACGGCTCGATCCCGAGTTCACGCAAGGCGGAAACGAGAACGAGCAGCAGAACTTCGGAGGGCCAGAGAAGATTTACCGTGGCCGCCCCGCACACCCCTCCTTTCGTTCCAACCATCGCATGTCGTCAAGCCTGGTCTTTCAGGAGCGATTCGATCGCCTGTTTCAGGACAAGTTTGGACTTGGCTATGCTGAGACCCTGGTCTTCGCGCAGCCGATTCCAGCTTTCGAAGCTGAGCAGAAGATCGATGGCTTCGACCGGAACCAGGTTGCCGGCCAGCTGTTTCGGGACGACACCAAGCAGGATCATTCTGAGCGTTCCCACGAACTGCGCATGCGACGTCTTCAGAAAGGCGGAGCGATGGCGATGCACCTGTCCGGCGAGCAGGAACGGCTTCATCTTCTCGAAACCGGCGGCGCGCCGGTCGACGAGTTCGAGAACCCTGCCGCGCCAGTCGGTCGCCTCGAACGGCTGTTGCACGAGCGAACCCATGGTCGCTTCGATACTGTCGGTGATTTCGCGATAGAGCGTGTCCATGTCCTTGAAATGACGGAACACCGACCTTCGGCCCACCTTCGCGATCTCGGCGATCTGATCGGCGCTTGGCTCCAGATTGCCCTCGGCCACCAGTGCAAGCATGGCGTTGACGATTCTCGCCTGGCTCTTCTGTGAACGATGCTTGCGGCCATCCGCCTCCTTCGGCGGTTTGGCCGCAGTCAGCTTGTATTGAGACGCCTTGCCCAGATCGTTCATGAACGCCTTCATCGCACCGGCTGCGCCGATCGGCCGCCTGCGGCGGCAGCCGTTGCGCAGTGCCTCTTCCCTGGCGCACCAGTTAATGATATGGCACTTATGATGTCAATAAAAAACGATCAGCAGCCCGACCATTCCCGTCAGGTACAAACAGGAGGCAACGTGGCGAACGAACATTTCGATGTCCTGATCGTGGGAGGAGGCCTCTCCGGCATCGGCGCAGGCTATCACCTGCAGCACGACTGTCCCGGGAAAAGCTACGCCATTCTCGAGGGCAGACAGAGCAGCGGGGGAACCTGGGACCTTTTCCGCTATCCCGGGATCCGTTCGGATTCCGATATGTTCACCCTGGGATACGCTTTCCGTCCATGGCGGGGAGCCAAGGCAATTGCCGACGGCGCATCGATCCTCGACTATATTCGCGATACCGCAAGGCAGTACGGCATCGACAGGAAGATCCGCTTCAGCCATCGGGTCAAGCAGGCTTCATGGTCATCGCAAGACGCCCGATGGACCGTGCTGGTCGAGCGCGGCCCCGACCGCGAAATCGTCAGGCTCACCTGCAACTTCCTGTTCATGTGCAGCGGCTACTACCGTTATGCGGAGGGATATACACCGGCATTCGCCGGCGCCGAGCGGTTCGCCGGTCGAATCGTGCATCCGCAGCAATGGCATGACGACATCGCGTATGCGGACAGGCAGGTTGTCGTGATCGGCAGCGGCGCCACCGCGATGACGCTGGTGCCGGAACTGGCAAAGACCGCCGCGCATGTGACGATATTGCAGCGCTCGCCGACCTACGTCGTGGCACGTCCGGAGCGGGACGGCATCGCCGATTTCCTGCGGCGCTGGCTGCCGTCGAAGGTCGCCTACGGCCTGGTTCGCGCAAAGAACATCGCTCTGGGCATGTATTTCTACAACCTCTGCAAGCGCCATCCGCAACGGGTGAAGAATTTGATATTGAAGGGCGTGCAAGGCGCCCTCGGCCCCGATTACGACGTCGGGAGGCATTTTACCCCGCGCTACAATCCCTGGGACCAGCGGCTCTGCCTTGTCCCCGATGGCGATCTCTTCAAGGCGATCAGGAGCGGGCGCGCCTCGGTGGTCACCGACCAGATCGTGGCGTTCACCGAGCACGGCATCTTGTTGAAAAGCGGCGCGGAACTGAAGGCCGATCTGATCGTCACGGCGACCGGTCTCAACCTGGAGGTCCTCGGCGGCGTCGAACTCAGCGTCGACGGACGCAAGATCGATCCTGCAAGAACCCTGAGCTACAAGGGGATGATGTATAGCGGCATCCCGAATCTGGCATCGGCGATCGGGTACACCAACGCCTCATGGACACTGAAGTGCGACCTGACCTGCGACTATGTCTGCCGATTGCTCAACCACATGGATCGCCACGGCTTCTCGCAGTGCGTGCCGTTGAACAACGATCCTTCGGTCGCAGAACAACCGTGGGTCGACTTCTCGTCGGGCTATGTCCAGCGCTCGCTGGACAAGTTTCCGAAGCAGGGCTCGAAGAAGCCGTGGAGGCTGCACCAGAATTACGCGCTGGACCTGATGAGCCTGAGATTCGGCTCGGTTGTGGACGGCGCCATGCAGTATTCGCCGCGTCCCGTTCAATCAAGGAATCCGTCACCGCAGACGGTTCGTGACGATATTGGCCTTCGAACCCGCCGGCATCGAGATGAAGTCGCCGTCGCGTCCGACCTTGAGGGGCCCCGCATAGATCGCCCGGGCCTGTCCGAGAAACGGTCCCTCGAGCGCCTCATACGGAAGCGCCGGAACGATGTGATTCAAGAGCAGGTAGCCGACGCCGGCGCGCTGGGCGATGGCGGCAGCCTGTTCGGGGGTGGTGTGATAGGAAAGGATGTCGTGGAAGACGGCCTCGAGGTTGCTGCGTCCCGCCTCATGCGCTGCCTGCTGCAGCACGCCGACCAGCCGCGGAGACAGCGCCTCGTGCACCAGAACGTCGGCGCCCTTGGCCTCGGCCTCGAGCCGCGCCGAGGCCACGGTATCGCCGCTGACGACAAGCTTGCGACCCTTGTAGGTAAAGGCGTAGCCGACCGCCGGCTCGACCGGCCGGTGATCGACCGGGAAAGCCCTGACCGTCACCTCGCCATCGTCGATCAGCACGACGTCGGGCCCGTCGGCTGGCGCAGCCCCGGGAGTTGCCGCGGCGACCACGAAGGGTTTCGCCACGCCGCCGAAGCCGCTGGGCGGCATCACCTGCGGGCCATGGTGCGCCACGCGGTAGCCTTCGTCCAAACCGTAGGCGGCATTGAAGCCGGCCACCACGGTCTCGACCCCGGTCGGGCCGTAGACCGGCAACGGGGTTTTGCGCGCAGCACCTCCCCAGCGTTGCAGCATCAGCGCGCCTAGACCGTCGATATGATCGGAATGAAAGTGGGTCAGGAAGACGGCTTCAATCCGGCCGGGCGCCAGGCCCATGAACTGAAGGTTGCGGGCGCTGCCGTCGCCCGCATCGATCACGAACAGACGGCGCCCCGCCACCACCGCGACGCAGGGACCGGCCCGGGTGGGATCGGGAAGCGGCGAGCCGGCCCCGCACAGCCCGACATGCAGCCCATCCGGCAATTCGGCGATCGGATCTGCCGCCAGCGTGCGCACCACGGTGCGCTTCATCATGGCAAGGACGATTTCGCCGCGCCAGGCGTAGGCGGCGATCCCGACCGCGATGGCGACGACCGCGCCCGATGCCAGAACCTTTATCCAGGGCTTCATTGCCGCAAATCTCCGACGCATGGCAGTGGCGGTCCGGGGTCGCCCCTGCGGAAGGCCGGGCGCACGGCGGTGCCCGCCGCACTGTCTGCGCCCGTGCCTGGCGTCAGCGACGTCAGATCTTGACCGTCAATCAATATTATGGCACTACTAATGTCAATAGTGGCGCATGCGATCCAGGCTCGCGAGGGCGCGTTCGGCAATGGACAGCGGCAAAGCGCTGACGGCGCACAGCCGTCCCGCCGGGACGGACTGAAGGAGAGGAACGTTCAATGCCGAGAGTGTCGCTTCCGCGCGTCGCACTGATCACAATCGTGGTTCTCGGCATCGCCGGATGGGGCGTGTTCCATCGCTACTGGTATTACCTGCCGGGAATCCTCGCCACGCTTCGCGATCCCGTCGGCCCGAACCATGCGGTGACATGGCAGGACGGCGGCCCCAGCGAGCGGCCCGCCGCAAACCGGCCGCCGAACGTGGTCGTGATCCTGGCCGACGACCTCGGCTGGAACGACATCACCTTCAACGGCGGCGGCGTGGCGGCGGGACTGGTACCGACGCCGCGCATCGATTCCATCGGACGGGACGGCGCGACGTTCACCCAGGCCTACGCCGGCGACGCGACCTGTGCGCCATCGCGAGCTGCCATCATGACGGGCCGCTACGCCACCCGCTTCGGCTTTGAGTTCACGCCGGCGCCGAAGGCGTTCTCCAAGCTGATCAGCACCTACAGCCTCGCCGGCTCGCTGCCGAGCTACTATTTCAGCGAGCGGGAAAAGGACATACCGAACTCGATCAGCGATCTTACGGTGCCGACTTCGGAAGTCATGATCGGCCAGATGATGAAATCCCGCGGCTATCACACCCTGATGCTCGGCAAGTGGCATCTTGGCGGAACGCCGACGACCAGTCCGGAAAGCCGCGGATTCGACGAAGCGCTGGCGTTCTACGACGGCGCGTCGATGTTTCTTCCCGAAAACGATCCCAATGTCGAAAACTCCAGGCAGGATTTCGATCCGATCGACAAATTCCTGTGGGCGAACCTGCGCTACGGTGTCCGCTACAATGGCAGCAAGCAGTTCGCGCCGGACGGCTACATGACCGATTACCTTGGCAAACAGGCTGCCCGCGCCATCACGGCCAACAGCCATCGCCCGTTCTTCATGTATCTCGCTTTCAATGCCCCCCATACCCCTCTGCAGGCGCTGAAATCCGACTATGACGCGCTGGGTGGCATCGCCGATCATCGCCTGCGGGTCTATGGCGCCATGATCCGTTCCCTCGACCGCAACGTCGGCCTGGTGCTCGATACGCTCAAGGCCCAGGGGCTGGAGGACAACACGCTGGTGATCTTCACCAGCGACAATGGCGGCGCGCATTACATCGGGCTGCCCGATATCAACAAGCCGTTCCGCGGATGGAAAGCCACCTTCTTCGAAGGCGGGATCCACGTGCCGTTCTTCATCAGATGGCCAGCGCAACTGGCCAAGGGGACGCGGTTCGACAAGCCGGTCGGTCACGTCGACATTTTCGCTACGGCGGCGGCGGCAGCGGCGGCCGAAATCCCCGGGGATCGCACCATGGACGGCGTCGACCTGATGCCGTTCGCGACCGCGAAGCGTCAGGGCGACCCGCACAAGAACCTCTACTGGCGCGACGGCGACTATAAAGTGCTGCTCGCCGGAGGCTGGAAGCTGCAGACCGCCGAGCGTCCGAAGAAGATCTGGCTCTATAACCTGGCGGCGGATCCGACCGAGCAGACCAATCTCGCCGCGGCAATGCCCGGCAAGGTCGCGGAACTGCAGTCCGCCCTGGCCGCGGTCGACGCCGAGCAGGTCAAGCCGCTGTGGCCAAGCCTGCTGGAAGCTCCCGTCAGGATCGACCATCCGATGGGAATGCCGGCCGGCAAGGACGACGAGTACATCTACTGGGCCAATTGAAGGTTGCCATGGTGACCGGATTGTTTCGCAGCTTCACGCCTGCGATGGTCGTTGCCATCGCAGCCGGTGGCGCCGTCGCGGTTCTCGCAAGTTCGCTCGCCGCACATCTTCTCGAGCGCCAGCCTGCGGCGCCCGAAGTCTGTCTGGCGGTCGACGACCGGCCGCCGGCGCCGGGCGCCGGCATGGTGTTGATCCCGGGCGGCCGCTTCAGGATGGGATCGGAAGACTTCAGGCCGGAGGAGGCGCCGGTGCGGGAAGCGGCGGTCGACGGTTTCTGGATCGATTCCCATGACGTGACCAACGCCCAATTCGCGCGGTTCGTTGCGGAGACGGGCTATGTGACGGTTGCCGAGCGAACCCCGCCTGTCGCAGCCGGCGGACAGGCGGCAGCGCACGAGCCCGGCCGGCCCGCTGGCGTGCCGGGATCATGGGTATTCGTCGAACCGGACGAAATCCAGGACATCGATGACATCGGCCAATGGTGGAAATTCGTCGCCGGCGCCGACTGGCGGCACCCGGAAGGTCCGGCCAGCGACCTCGACGGCCGGCAGAACCATCCGGTCGTCCAGGTCGCCTTCGAGGACGCCGAAGCCTATGCGCGCTGGGCCGGGCGGATGCTGCCAACCGAAGAGCAATGGGAATTCGCGGCGCGCGGCGGTCGCGAGGGCGAAGTCTATGTCTGGAACGCCGAGCAGGATTCCGATGACGATCCCCAGGCCAACCACTGGCGCGGCACCTTCCCCACCTTCAATCTCGGCAGCAAGGGCTACAAACGCACCTCGCCTGTCGGCTGCTTTCCTGCAAACGGCTATGGCCTCTACGATATCGTCGGTAACGTCTGGCAGTGGACGCGCAGCTCATGGACAACCGATCATCAGTCAGCGGCCGTGTCGGCTCCGGATGAACGCGCCTACACCATCAAGGGAGGCTCGTTTCTGTGCGCGCCGAATTTCTGCATGCGTTACCGGCCCGCCGCGCGGCAGCCGGGCGACGGCACCATCGGAGCCGAGCACATCGGCTTCCGGACGGTACTGGCAATGGCACCGTCGCCGTGAGCCGAAAAGCCGCACGCTTGCAGGTTGCGCGAGGCCTCGCCAGCCGATCGCTTCGCGATCTGGGCTCGAAAACTTGACGGGCTGGTGAGATCCCGCCAGAGGTGGGACTGCTCGGCCATATGGGGGAATTGATCTTGCAAAATATCCTGCGCGCGGTGATCGGCCTGTTCGGCATCCTGTTTATCGCGCTCGCCGCAGGCTTCCTTCTCGATCCGGCGCAGGCCGCGGCAAGGCTCGGCGTCGGCCCGCTGGCTCCACTGGGTCTGGCGACGCTCCGCGGCGATTTTTTCGCTTTCTTCGGCGCTGGCGGCATTTTTTCGCTGATCGGCGCGGTTCGCAAGGACGCGCGCTTCTTGACGGCCCCGCTGCTGATGATCGCGATGGCGCTGGCAGGCCGTCTTGTAACCATCGTCGCAGCCGGATTTGACGCCGCGATGGGACCGCCGATGCTGGTCGAAGCATTGATCATATTGCTTCTCGCGCTCGGACGCCGCCGCCTGGCGACGAGCTAGACGCCCGTCACGGTGACCGCCTCGGTCAGAACCAGCGTGGGAATGCTCCGGCCGACGCACGCTGCCTCGCGCGACGTTGACCGCCGAGCGGCCGCCGATCCCGCTGCACCCGAACCAGCGACAAGATATTCCGCGTCGGGAAGGCTAAGCCGGACATTGAAAGCGACGCAGGACCTTGTCCCGGGTGGCAATCATGCGATCCCAGAACCCCGCGAACCAGGGAAGCAACAGAAGCTTTGGCTTTACCATCCTGAACAGCCGCTCCACCACAAGCAAACTACCCGCATAGGCCGCCACCACCATTGCCGTACCTGTGATCCAATGACCCTTGCCGGCGACGGCGAGGGCGACCAGCTTCAAGGGCTCTACGATGCAGGTGGGGACAGCCAGCAAGACCAGTGATTGATAGGGACCGAGCCCCTCAATGAAACGTCGCAGGGTCGAGAGCAGTTTCACGGCGTCGACCTTGCCGCACTCGCGGTGGAAGCAGCCGACACCCGCCACACCGTATTTCCCAGGTCGTCCGCGATCAGCAATCCGCCTGAGCGATCGACGGCCAGGCCGACCGGCCGCCCGCGCGCCTGGTTGTCCGCATTGAGGAAGCCGATGACGAAGTCCTGGGCGGGACCGCTGGGCTTGCCATCCTTGAACGGCACAAACACCACCTTGTAACCGTTGAGCGGATTTCGATCCCAGCTGCCATGTTCGCCGACGAACGCACCGCCGCGAAACTTCGCTGGAAATTCGCTGCCCGAATACATCGCCAGACCGAGCGGCGCGACGTGGGAACTCAACGCATAGTCCGGCGGGATGGCCTTGGCGACCAGATCGGGCCGCTGCGGTTCGACCCGCGGGTCGATATGCTGTCCATAATAGCTGTAGGGCCAGCCGTAGAACGCGCCATCCTGGACCGAGGTCAGATAATCCGGGACCAGGTCCGGGCCGAGCTCATCGCGCTCATTGGCGACGGCCCAGAGCTTGCCGCTCTGGGGCTCCCACTGCAGGCCGGTCGGGTTGCGCAGGCCGCTGGCGAAGATGCGATGGGCCCCTGAGGCGATGTCGACTTCCCAGATCGCCGCGCGCTCGTATTCCGCCTGGATGCCGTTTTCGGTAATGTTGCTGTTGGAGCCGACGCCGACATAGAGCTTCGATCCATCGGGACTTGCCAGCAGGCTCTTGGTCCAATGATGGTCGATCGGCCCGCCGGGAAGGTCGGTGAGCTTGGTGCCCGCGGCCGTGATGGCGGTCTGGCCGTCGGTGTAGGGATAGCGGATGATGGCGTCGGTGTTGGCGACATAGAAGTTCTGGCCGACCAGCGCGACGCCGAAAGGCGAATTGAGATGATCGAGGAACACGGTCCGCAAGCCCGGCTTGTCCCCATCGATGCCGCGCAGCAGCGTGATGCGGTTGCCGCCCTTGGCATTGGCGCCGGCGAGCGATTGCACCCAGCCCATGATCAGGTCCTTGGGCCGGTTGATCGGCGCCTTCGGCCCGTTGGCCTCAACCACCAGAACGTCGCCATTGGGCAGCACATAGACCGATCGCGGATGCTCGAGGTCCTTGGCCACGGCGCGAATTTGCAGGCCCTGCGGAACCGCAGGCATTTCGCCTTCACCCCAATGCGCGACCCTCGCGATGCGCATCGGCGGCAACAGGTATTGCTGCGGTTCGGGCAGCACCGGATTGGCGCCGATCTGTTTCGCAGGGTCGCCGCCCCGGTCATCGCAACCGGCAAGGCCGAGGCCGCAGACGGCGACGCACATCATCATGACACGCGACGCCGAAGTCGCTCGTTGGGAAAAGATACGCATCAATTCAGGGCTCCAACGCGGTGGCTGTACACGGCCTCCCGTCCTGTCCACGCCGTCGCGCAGAGCAGGATCGCCACCACGAGTACGGACAATATCAAGCCGGTGGGAACGACGGCCGTGTAACCGTCGCGGCTGTGAACGAACGCATTTATCAGGGCGAGCACGAAAGCCACCCCGGTGAGCAGCAGACGCGGCCAAACCGGGGCCCGCCGGGGATTTCCAGGAAGACCGCGCACGATATCGATCAGGGCCGCCACGACGCTGACACCGGCCATGATCAGCCCCGCAGTAATCAGCCAGACCGAAAACGTCTCCCACATGGCATCCGGCGCGCGCCAGTACACCAGATCGGTCACCAAGGCGCCGAGGAAGAACGCCAGCGGAAACGACGCCAGCGACGGATAAAGCGCAAAACCGCCCGTTCTCGTTGCTGCAACTGGATTGTCAGTGCCCATCGGCCATTCCTCTGCCCGCCGGTCGCCCGCCTTCGGCCTGCGATTTCCGGGCAACCAAGTGCCGATCGCGAAGGAAGTTCCATGAAATGGCATGCGGAATCGCGCGGCTCCTGCGCGCCCGCTCGCGCTCGCGCTATGTACGAGACTGTACGGAGGGCCGCTGATCAGATGTCGGTGAGCCGTCGCGCCCAGGGCAAGCCTGCGGAATCCGGCTGTATATGAGCCGTTCGACGACGCAGCGATCGGCCGTGGCGGCTCAACTCAACCTCGCCAGCGTGCAGACCAGGTCAACCCCCGACATGCTGTCTGCAATCCAGCGGTTGACGGCCTCCTGCAGCGGCGGAAGCAGTTCCAGCTGGCGAACCGAAGGACTAGGCAGCGTGACCAGGCCCAGGCCCTCGGCCGCGCTCATCAGATTGCGCACATGGGTTCGTGACACCCCGGCGCGTGCGGCCGCGATCGTATAGAAGCCGCGCGGCGCGCGTGGCGGGATCTTGCCGCGGATCATCGCCATCAGCACCATGAGAACACGAATGCCGACGTCATGGCCCAGGAAAAAAGCGATCGGAGGATTGCCGCTGATGATCTTTCGGCGAAGCCCACGGTGGACAGCGAAACCCGTCGGTAGGCGACCTGATAGGCCGGGTCGCGCGCCATCGCAGCCCGGTAGGCTGGCTCCTCGGGAAACATCGTGGCAAGCGGGGCGTGAAAGGTTGCCAGCCATTCGCGGTCCGCAGCCAGCATCTTTTCGGTCGGCCGCAGAATGTGGGCGCGGCGGTCGGTCGGGGAGACCTCGCGGGTCAGGAAGCCGTCCAGCTCCAGTCCGTTGACGAGCTCGGCGACCCGGCGCCCGTCGGTGATTCCCATCGGTGCCAGCGCCGCTCGCAGGCGTGCCAGCGTGACCTCGGTCGAAGGCTGGTCGGGATCGCGCACGGCGTCCAGGCAAACGATGATCATGAAGGTCACCGCGCGGACGTATTCGACCAGACCGCGAATCAGCCGCCGATCATCTCCGTATAGCGCGAGAAGCTCATCGACGAAGCAGTCGCAGGCCTCCGGGAAGCGGGCATGGTTCAGGATCGTGTCGGAGGTGAGGAAGCTGACGCGCTCCCACGGCGGGATCGATCGCCCCTTGACGCGCTCGGATGACGTGGTCATGCGCAAAACCCTGGTGGAGCACGGCTGGCGCCGTGATTGCGCCGTCGATCCGGGCCATGCGGTTCCTGCCTCGGAACCCGATATCGTACAGATTTGTTTCGTTGCACGACCGGCGAGCGTTGTTCAAGCGAATCTTTTTCGCGTGCGCTCGCTCCGCCAGGTGCCGGGGTGCGCGAAGGACGCGGGATCAGCCGGCGATACAGATTCGCAAGCCCCGGGGCGTACAGCCTCTCCACGCCGGAAAAGCTCCCAGATTATGATCCCTATCGATTTGCGATAGAGTCGATCCGCGACGCGGTGCACGGCGATCTCAGGCTTTCCCGCTCGATCTATGACCATGTCGATGCCATCGCCCGCCGACTGGGGGCCGATCCCGGGGATCAGGTGCCGTTCGAGAAATACGCCAAAGCGGCGGAAAGTCTTCTCAAGGCCTCGTCGGCGGCCCGAGCCGTGGCCAATGGAGCGCCTTTCATCGGACGGGTCGACCTGCTGGTGAAGTTGATTTCGCATCAGCTCGGCATGCCCAATGCCGATATCGACCGCACGGTCCAGACCGTCGATCAAAGGCTGAACGGGAGGATCGTGCCAAGTGGATCCGCCGCGGCGGGGCGCCAAGGCCTTCGCTCACCACGAATAGCGCGCGACGCCCTTGCCGGCATAGCTGCGGGTGACGTCGGAGAACTCGCCCTCGAAGGTGGCGGCGAGCGAAAGCCCGCTGGTGAATTTCAGTTCGGCCGACGCCGTGGTCAGCGCGGCATCATGCGCCGGCGCGGCGCCGCTGACGACAAAGGATGCGCCGGGCAGCGTCTGGAAGGTCGCCGCGACATCCCGGTCGGTATCGTAATCATGCGCCCAGGCGGCGCGGCCGCGCAGCGTCAGGATCGCATCGTCGACCGCGAAGGACTTGTCGCTGCGCAGGCCGAGCTCGCTGCGCGTCGCGGTCACGGTCTTGGCAGCGTAGTCCAGCGCAAAGCTGCCGGCGCCGGCGACAACGCCTTCGGCATAAGCCGGCAGGTCGAGGGCGATCACCTGCGCGGCGGCATAGGGCGTCAGGCCGATGCCGCCGATCCACGGCAGCACATAGCGATTGCCGGCTTCGACGCGCGCCGAATAGGCATTGCTGTTGAACTGCGCCTGCAATTGATCGATGCCGGCAATGGTGACGGCGCGATCGGTGGTGACCTCCTGCCAGCCATAGGCCGCCGCCGCGCTGATGTAGGCCGATCCGACCGTGTGCCTGACGAAGCCGCCGGCCTGGAACAGGTCGGAGCGCCCGCTGCCGCTCCCCACCACGCCGAAGCTGGTGCCGCCGCCGGCCAGCGCAAACCCGGCAACCGTCTGCGGCGAGAGCCAGTAGTCGGCGCCGACGGCGACGCCACCGATTCCGCTGGCAGCTGTGGAGGAGCCGACCGCGGCATTGCCGGCGGTGGTCTGCGATCCGCCAAACCCCGCGGTCCACACGTTCCAGCGCCGCTCGAACGGCGCCAGCGGCGGCGCCGTGGTGATCATGCCATAGGCGTTGGAGGGATCGCCCGGCTCGGCAAATGCCGACGCCGACGATCCGGGGTTGCCGCGGCCCGCGGTGAACGGACCGGTCATCACCCCCATGAATTGCGTCATGGCATCGATGCTGGTCTGCTGGGTAGCGGTGGCTATTTCGCCGGAGGCTTGCGTCAATCCGGCCGGCGTCAGCGCCGCGAATGTCACGGGGATGCCGCCAGTTGAGTTGAAGAAATTGGTCAGGGCGTTGGCGACGTTCTGCTGATTCTGGTTGAGCCCGCCGGGCACCGCGAAGTTGATCGCGACATTGAGATAGGCGTTGTCGGCATCGTAGCTCAGGCTCGGCGTGATGCTGGCGGGCGAATTGAAGACCACCGCGCCGAATTTCCCATTGATGCCGCCGGTGGCGTTGAGGATGGTGTATTGCCGGGCGACATAGCCGCCCGGAACGAAGCTGGCGTTGAGCGTGGCGCCATTGAGCGTCGCCGTTCCCATCACATTGGTGCGGCCGGCACTGGTGGGCGAGACCTCGACCATATAGCTCGACGCCGCGGTGAAGGTCAGGCCGCCCTGCACGGTCAGGAGCGCGGTCGAACTGCCCGGCGCCAGCGCGCCGCCATTGATCGCGGTGGCGCTGACGATGCCGGTGCCGCCGAGGATGGCGCCGGCATTGACCGTGACACCACTGGTCGAGCTGATGTCGCCATCGACGTTGAGCGTGCCGCCATTGACGGTGACCGGACCGGCGTAGTTGCTGGTGCCGGTCAGGGTCCAGTTCGAGCTGCCGATCTTGTTGAAGCTGCCAAATCCCTGGTACTGCGCGGCCGGGCCGAGCTGCGACACATCGAACGCCGCCGCGCCGGCGCCGCCGAGCTGGAAGGTGTCGCTGCCGGTGCCGAGCACGTTGCCCATGATCACCGAACCCGGCGCCAAGGTCAGGGTGTTGCCGGTACCGGCGAACCGGATCGCCGCGGTGCCGCCGCTGATGGTGCCGGCGTTGAAGACCGTGGAGCTGCCGCCGCCGGCGTATATTCCGTACTTGGCGCCCGTGATGCTGGCGCCGGCGTTGTTGGTCACTGCCACATAGGTGCCAGCGAGAATCGCGCTTCCAAGACCATTACCCGGGGTGGTCCCCGAGATGCTGCCGGAATTGGTGACGTCGACAAATCCCTGGTGACCCCAGATGGCATTCCCGTAGCCGGTGATGTTCGCCCCGGCATTATTGACCACGGTCACATTGTTCCATGCGTAGAGGTCGGCGTAACCACTGAATGTGTTGAGGACGCTGCCGGAGTTGATGAGGGTGATCGAACCGTTCGTGAATTGACCGGCGTTGATGGCGGACCAGCCGCCGGTGATGGTGGCGCCGGCATTGTTGGTCACCGTCGCGTCGGCATAGGCGTAAATGGCGTCGCTGACGCCACCAACGGAGACTGAGATGCTGCCGGAATTGGTGATGTTGATCGAGCCGGTGGCGGCCCAGATTGCGAGAGGTCCGCTGACGGTGGCTCCGGCATTGATGGTAAGGCTTCCGGCACCGATTGCGATGCCCCCTTCTGTGCCGGTGACGGAGGCGTTGCTCTCGACGGTGATGGCGATGCCGGTCTCGGTGCCGGTGCCGTAGCCATTGCCATCGGGATCGGCGCTGGTGCCGGGCGGGCCGCCGCCCTGGTTGAGGGTGGTGCCGGAGCAGGTGGCGGTCACGTTGCTGGCGGAAGCGGGCGTGCAGTCGGCCCATGCCGCTTCGCCGGCCAGCAGGATGAGCGCCAGGGCCACGGCGAGCGAGCGCGCGGCGGCGAAAATCGCGGCCGACCGGCAGGCGCCGCCGCGTCTGGCGCGCATCATTTGTCGTGGCTTGCGGGATTCCTTTGCGAGGTCGACTGGTCCAGCTTCGGGCGCTGCATTCGTCTTGCATCGTCGATTCATTCCAAACTCGCCCCGCCTCGCGCCGCCTCTGCGGCGTGTCCCGCACGCCGATGCGATCCATGCCGAACGGCAATGGGCGACGCAACGAAACAAACCCGTACGATTATCTTCGCGCCGGCCGGAACGCGATTTCGGCAAATTCTGTTGTGATGGAGGCTGGTTCCACGCTTTGGTTCCAGTCCGGAGTCCGCGACCGTGGAAGGCGATTGCCGGAACGCGGCCGGTTGGTCCAGGTTATGATCCGGGCACCTCACACGGTTTAACTTGCATGACGCCGCACCAGGCTTTCGACACCGCCACGCTCCGCCCCGGACGCAAGCTTGACGACGAGCGCAAATGCCGCGGCGGCCAAGGCCGGCGGCGCCGCTCGTCTCGCTTCGGAGGTGATCCGCATCGAAGACTTCGCTCTGGCGCGACAGCTCCTGCGCAGCGGCAGTGTGCGCCAGGCCGGGTTCCGGGCCGAACTGCTCGAGCGCTTCACCGGGCGGGCCCATGCGCCGGTGCTGTTTCAGGACGGCGAGGCCCACCAGAAGCAGCGCAGCGCCACGGCGCGCTTCTTCGCGCCCAAGGTGGTTGCGACACGTTACCGCGATCTGATGCAAAGTCTGAGCGACCGGCTGGTGGCGGGTTTCCGTGCCGCCGGCCGCGGCGAACTCGACGCCATGAGCCTGGAGCTGGCCGTGGCCGTAGCTGCCGAGATTGTCGGCGTCACCGAGAGTGACCGCTCGGGCATGTCGGACCGGCTCAACCGCTTCTTTGCCGCCAGCGGGTCGCGGCAGGATCGGCTCTCGGTCTTGATGGGCTTCGTGGCGGGACAATACCGAATGTTGTCATTCTATCTGCACGACGTGCGGCCGGCGATCCGCGCGCGCCGCCGGGCGCGGCGGGAGGACGTGATCTCCCACCTGCTCGACCAGGGCTATTCCGACCGCGAAATCCTGACCGAGTGCCTGACCTATGGCGCGGCCGGCATGGCCACCACGCGCGAGTTCATCGTCATGGCCGCGTGGCACCTGTTCGAGAACTCGGAGCTGAGGGGCAGATTCCTCGAGGGCGACGAACCGGCTCGGCTGGCGCTGCTGGAGGAGGTGCTGCGGCTCGAGCCCGTGGTCGGCGCGCTCTACCGCCGCACCGAGCGCGAAATCACGCTTCAGTCCGAGGGCGGCGCGGCGACCATCGTTCCGGCCGGCGCCCTGGTCGAGGTCGACGTCCGCGCCACGAATACCGGCCGCCTCGCCGCCGGCGGCTGTCCGTTCCAGCTCGACGCCGACCGCAGCGTGACGGCGAGCAAGGCCGCTGCCAGCCTGATGAGCTTTGGCGATGGACCGCACCGTTGTCCCGGCGCCTCCGTCGCGCTCCAGGAGACCGCGATCTTCCTGGACCGGCTGCTGCGGGTGCCGAATGTTCGCCTGGCCCGCGCGCCGACAATCGGCTGGAATGCGCTTACCGCCAGCTATGAACTTCGCGGCGCCCAGATCGTGACCGGCTGATCGCCGGCCGCCGCCCGCGCTCGGCCCCGAGGGCGTCGGTTCACCGCACATCACACCAGACAAGCAAGCATCCCCCGTCAGCCGCGGATGCCAAGCGCTGGGGCAGGTTTGCGCTGCCGGGGCCGGTCATGTATTTGTTGGTGGTGATGGGGCTGGACGCGAGACTGTCGTCAGGCCCGCCGGCGCTCGTTCTCTCCTCGGTCGGTCTTGAAAGACATTCCCCATCGATGCCGCCCCGATCCAAGCCACCAAGATCCGTTTCGATCGATAGCGGGAAATCCGCGGCTGACATCGCGCGCCGGCTGAAACTCGACCATGGGCTTGGTTTCCTGGTGCGGCTGCTCGAAACGCGCGCCACCACGCTCTACGAACGGCTGACGGGCCAGAACGAAATCACCCCGCGCCAGTTCGGAGCGATGTTGACGCTCTACCAGGGCGGCACCATGACGCTGACGGAATTGGCCAACCGCATTCGCGTAGATCGCAGCACCCTCGGAGAAATGGTCAACCGCATGGCCGACAGAGGGCTGATCAGGAAGGTGCTCAACGACGCCGACCGCAGGTCCGCCACGGTGACCCTGGCGAAGCCCGGGGAGCAGGCATTGCTGCGCCTGGTCGCGGGCGCGGCCCAATTGCAGCAGGAGCTGCTGGCGCCGCTGCCCGCGGCGGACCGGGCACATTTCCTGCGCTGCATCAAGCTGGTTGCGGAACCACTCCCCCCCGACGGCGACAAAGCCTGACGCATTACGGATTGTCCGGCTTCGGCAGCAAATAGGCTCAACCGCAGTGAAATTTGCGTTGCCGGACGGCATCGGCGATGTTATTACGTATACGTAGTAATTGGGCACCGGCCTCGGAGACGCAGTTGCGCCTGATTGATTACCTCAGCGTGCCCTATCGCCTGGAGGCGGAAACCGCCGAATTGGCGGATGGCGGCTGGATCAGGCGCTTGTCCTATCCGGAGCTGCCCGGCTGTATCGCGGAATCCGCCGTCGTCGAGGAGGCGCTGTGTCAGCTCGAGCGGAGGCGGATCGAGATCATCATCGCGATGGTCGGCGAGGGCCGGCCGCCGCCGGTACCCCGCCCGCCGCTGCGCGATTGCGATCCGGCATGGGTTGCGAAAACGGCCGGGGTTTCGCGCGAGCTCGTTGCCCTGATCGGCCGCGACGCGGTCGCGAGCAGCCACTGAGCCGGTTTCAACACGCCGCCGAAAGGAAACAAGCATGCTTTCGCACCAGGACAATGAAACGCTGGTCCGGGTCGGCCCCGGCACCCCCATGGGATCGCTGTTCAGGCTGTTCTGGATTCCCTTCTTTGCCTCAAAGGATCTGGTGCGCGGACGGCCAGCCCAGGCGGGTGATGCTGATGGGCGAGGATCTGGTGGCGTTCCGCGATACCGCAGGACGCGTCGGCCTGGTCGCCAATGCCTGCGCCCACCGCGGGGCGCCGATGATGTTCGGGCGCAACGAGGATTGCGGGCTGCGCTGCGTCTATCATGGCTGGAAATACGATGTGACCGGCGCGGTAATCGATACGCCGGCCGAGCCGCCGCGAAGCCGTCTCAAGGAAAAGGTCAGGATCACCGCCTATCCCTGCCGGGAACGCAACGGCATCGTCTGGGCCTATATGGGCCCGGAAACCAAAGATGTCCCGCCGCTGCCGAATCTCGAATGGAACATGGTCCCGGAAGCCAACGTGCACGTCTCGATCCGGGTCCAGGAATGCAACTGGCTGCAGGCGCTGGAAGGCGAGATCGATTCCGCCCACGCGCCGATTCTCCATGGCCGGATCGACTCCAAGGGTTCGATCAATGACTGGCTTGCCAAGCGCGACCTGCAACCGTCGTTCGAATGCATCCGGCAGGACTTCGGCATGAGCATCGCGGCGAAGCGGCGTCTCGACGGCGAGAGGCTCTATTGGCGCGTCAACCAGTTCATGATGCCGTTCTATTCCCTGGTGCCGCCGCAATCGAAGTTTCCCGACCTCAGCGGCCATGCCTGGGTGCCGATCGACGACAACAACACGCTCTGCATCTTCTTTTCCTACCATCCGTCCGAGCCCCTGCCCGAACGCACCCGGGATCTGTTCGAGGAAGGCCATCAGGGACGCGAGACCGGCCATCCGAGCCGGCACGCCTATGTGAAGCGCCCGGCCACCGTACCGTTCTGCGACTACTGGACGCGCTTCACCCGCGAGACCGCGTTCGAGTTCGACCATGAAAGCCAGCTTCACACCTGGTTCTCGGGATTGCCCGGGCTCTGGATCCAGGACGGCGCCTGCCAGAGCGGCATCCAGCCGATCTTCGACCGGACCAAAGAAAATCTCGGATCCAGCGACACCGGCATCGCGATGACCCGGCGCCTGCTGCTGGAGGCCGTCAGCGCCTATCGCGACCGCGGCATCAAGCCGAATGGCGTCAGCAATCCCGACACCTTCATGGTGCGCGCCGTTTCGCTGACCCTGCCGGAAAGCGGGTCATGGGTCGAAGTCGGGCGTCCGCATATGCAGGCAAGGCTGGGCGTCGGTTTCGGCTATGCGCCGTAGAGCCATCCGGAGACCGCGCGATGAGTGAAAATCCAGCCTTCGATGGCGGCTTCGAGGTGCGGCTCAATCGCAGCGGACGCACCGTCCACGTGCCGGCGGGCGAAACCATCCTGGATATCCTGCTCGATGCAGGAATCGACGCATCGTTTTCCTGTACCGAAGGCCATTGCGGAACCTGCGAAACCAAGGTGGTTGAAGGGATTCCCGACCACCGCGACTCCTTCCTGAGCGACGAGGAAAGGGCCGAGAACAGCAGGATCATGATCTGCTGCTCGCGGTCGAGATCGCCGGTTCTGGTGCTCGACCTCTAGAATGGCCTCTTGATCGGGCGCTCGGCTCAAGCCAGCATCCGTGCCGCGAACAAAGGTCCGTCGCGGTAGTTGAGAACGACGATCTCGACCGCCGAATCAAGCCTCGGTTCGACATCGGCCAATACCCGCGTCGCAATCCGAATTCCCTCGTCCAGGTCGACGATGCCGACCCGATAGGGAATTTCTTCCCTGAATACTGCCGGCGCGGCATGCACCACCGTCTGCGAATAGAGCTTGCCGCGGCCGGAAAGCGGCACCCAGGCAATCCGCTTCGACCAGCAATGCGGGCAGAACGGCTTTGGCGGAAACGTCAGCCGTTCGCAAGCTTCGCATCGCGTCGTCTCGAAACGACCCGTTGCAAGACTTTGCCAGAAACGCCGGGTGAATTCCGTCATTCGGGGCGGAAACGCCCTGGCGCGGTCGATCGTTTGCGTCGCAAGTGTCACCGAACACCCTCCAGCACATGGACCATCGCCGCGTTGTAGTTGCCGAGTTCGGCGCTGGTCACGGCCAGGCGGGCATCGGCGACCTGGCGCTCGCCGGCGCGGCCCGTGAGCTGCTGATAGACCTCGAACAGGCTGTAGAACGGGGTGACGTGCGCGGGATGGCCGCGGGACTGCAAGCCGCCCGACGTGCAGACCGGGATGCGGCCGCCGAGCGACGTTGCGCCTTCGGCGCAGAGCCGCGCGCCCTGCCCGCGCGGCAGCAGGCCCAGCGCCTCGCTGGCGAGAACCTCGATGATGGTGCAGGGCGCGTAAAGCTCGGCAAGATCGACGTCGGCCGCGGCTATGCCGGCTTCGGCATAGGCGGCCTGCCCGGCGCGCCGGGCCGCGACCAGCGCGATCATGTCGTTCGGCACTTCATTGATCTGGTGGGCGCCTTCGTGAAAGAAACCCTTTCCCCGCACGCGCACATAGGGCTTTCCCGAAGCTTTCGCGACATCCTCGTCGACCAGCACGATACAGGCCGCGCCGTCACCCCTCGGCGGCACCTCGTAGAGTCCGAGCGGCTCGACGATCGGCTTCTGCGCCAGCACCTCGTCCAGCGTAATGGGCTTGCGAAACTGGGCGATCGGATTGAGCGACGCGTGGCGCCGGTTCTTGACCGAGACGCTGGCGAGTTCCTCGCGCGACGAATTGAATTCATGAATGTAGCGCGCGGCGTCCATCGCGTACCAGGAGATCGGCGTGAATCCGAACGGCGCGTGGAAGTCGACGTCGCCGGTGGCGCGCATCGAATTCATCATGTGTTCGACCGCGGGAATCGCCGACTCGAAGTTTATGCCGAGCGCGAGCGCCACCCGCGACCGGCCAAGCCGGATGTCGTTGGCCGCAGCCTCGAAGGCCAGCGCCGCCGTCATCCCGTTGCCGAGGACCTCCTGCACGGAGCCGGCACATGGCAGCCGCAGGTAATTGGCCATGAAGGTGGCAAAATATTTCTGCTGCGTGTAGGGCCGCGGCTGGGCGAAGGCCAGCGACGAAATCTCATGGCGGTCGATGCCGGCATCGGCGACCGCCTCGATGACGATTTCAGCCAGGATTTCATGCTCGAGCACCTGCAGCTCGGCGTCGCGCGGGCTCTGCCACTTGGCGACCGGAAGCGCCGCCGCGCCCAGGATCGCAACATTCCGTGTCATCGGCACGCCTCCTGGCAAACGTTAAAGCCGGATCTCACCGGCACACGATCAGGGCGTCGGCGGCGACAACACCGCTGCCGGAGGCGATCAGCGGATTGACATCGATCTGATCGATCATGTCCGCAAGATCGTGCGCCAGCTCGGACAATCGGCAGATGGCATCGACCAGAGCGTCGGTATCGACTCCGGGCTTGCCGCGGAATCCGGTCAGCAGCGCACGGCCCTTCAGCGAAGCCAGCATCTCGCGCGCGGTCTCATCCTGAACCGGGGCAAGCCGCACCGCGGTGTCTGCCAGCAATTCGACCATGATCCCGCCGAGCCCGACGGCAACCAGCGGACCGAACTGGCGATCGTTCTTGACGCCAAGCACGATCTCCGCGCCCGGGGCCGCCATCTGCTGGACGCTGATGCCGTCAATCCTGGCGTCGGGCGCGTAGCGCAACGCCGACGCCACGATGTTCCTGGCCGCTTCGCGGACGTTGTCGGGCGTCGACAGTCCGAGCCTGACACCACCTGCCTCGGTCTTGTGCGGAATGTCAGGCGACACGATCTTGATCGCCACCGGGCCGCCGATTCGGCCTGCGGCCGACGCCGCCTGCTCCGGATCGCGCGCCATGATTTCACGCGGGACCGCGATGCCATAACAGGCGAGGATGCCTTTCGAATCGGTCTCGGAGAGAGCCTTGCCGCGGCGCCTCGCCTCGGCAAGCAGCGCGCGTGCCGCCGGTTCGGCGGAAATATCCGATCTGCGCTGCGCTGCGGCCGATTGACGCCCGCGCCCTTCATGCCAGTCAAACCAGGCGCGCAAGGTCGCAAAGCAGCGATCGGCCGAGCGAAACATGCACACCCGGGGGTCGGCATCGAGAAGCTCGCTGCCCGGCCCCTGGTACCATTCGTTCATCCATACCACGGCCAATGGCCGGTCGGTGCGGGCGGCGGCCTCGACGATGGTCGGTGCCCGCGCGCCGCTCGAGGAAGCGTGCGCGAAGATCATCGGCATGACCAGCGCGCTGAAGCCGGCATCGGTCATGAACGCATCGAGGCAGAAGCCGAAGGTCTCCGACGTTTTCAATACTTCGGCCGTGAGATCGGAGGGATTGGCCACCGAGCCGAAATCCGGGACCACCTCATGCAGCGCGCGCGCTGTCTTCGCTTCCAGCGCGGGAAGCGGGACATCGTGGGCCTCCGCCTTGTCGGCGCATATCACCGCGGCTCCCCCCGAGGTCGAAAGGATCCCGACGCCGCGGCCCTTGGTCGGGACCCTGGTCTTGGCGAAAAACGAGGCGGTTTCCAGCACCGCTTCCAGATTGTCGACGGCGATCGCCCCGGCATCCCCGATCGCCGTCCGGTAGGCAACCGCCGACCCGACCATGGTTCCCGTGTGCGACATCGCGGCCTTGCTGCTGGTCTCGCTGTTGCCGGTCTTGTAGACGATCAGCGCCTTTCCGGAGTCGCGCGCCTTGCGGGCTGCCGCCAGGAACCGGGCGCCATCCTTGACGCCCTCGAGCAGGCAAATGATCGACCTGGTGTCCTCGTCCTCCGCCAGATAGGAGATGAAATCGCACACATCGACATCGCAGGAATTGCCGGCCGCGAGATAATGCGAGAATCCGATTCCGCGCTGCATGCCCTGCAATACCGTATAACCCAGCGCGCCGCTTTGCGACACGATGCCGATCGGGCCGCGCCGATGTCCCATGCCGGCATAATCCGGCATGAAATTGAGCCCGGCACCCGAGCGGGTATTGGCAAGCCCCACGCAGTTCGGTCCGACGACCCGCACACCCAAGTCCCGGGAAAGCTGGACCAGGCGTGCTTGCGCCTCAATGCGGTCCTGTTTCGACGTCTCCGCGAAACCCGAGGCGTAGACGATGACGCCGCCGGCCTTCGCCGCGCCCGCGCTCCGGATCATGTCCTCGACCATCGTCCGCGCCACGCACAGCACCACGCAGTCCGGGCTTTCCGGCATATCCGCAAGCGAGGGCACACAGGGCCTGCCGAGCAGATTCTGGTACTTCGGATTGATCGCATAGACCTTGCCGGTGAAGCCGGCGAGGTTTGACAGGGTCCGCTCTCCGAACGATCCCCGCGTCTCCGATGCGCCGACGACGGCGACAACCGCGGGGTCGATCAGGCGGCGGAGGTCGTCATGGTGATATAGCGCGCGTGCAGTCGTGGAAAGCATGTTCAATCCTGTTCGCCCTGCGGCGGCGTTCGGTTCGAATCGTCAAGGCGATCGCACCGGTCATTGGTTTCGGTTCAAGAGCTGGTGTGGTGTTTCCGGGGGCTGGATCATTTTGGTCCACAACGGCAACTGACTACAATCGTCATTCCGCGGCGCGCGCCTTGCGCGAGCCCGGAATGACAAATGACGGATCATGATCGGTTCATGGAACAACTCCCCTGGTGAGCACGATACCGCACCGGAAGCCGCTTCACCCCGCCGAGGAAGGAGGTTTCCGTCCAGGCCGGTTCGCCGGCAAGTTCGATTTTATCGACCCGCTCGAGGAACTCGCGAAAGAAGGACACGATTTCCGCCTTGGCCAGGTGCCGGCCGATGCAGGCGTGAATTCCATAACCGAAGCCGAGATGGCGGTTGGGGGAGCGATCGGGCAGGAATTCGAACGGGCGATCGAAGGCTTCCTCGTCGCGGTTGCCGGAAGGGAAGCTGAGGAAGATACTGTCACCGTCCCTGATCGTCCTGCCGCGAATTTCGTAGTCGGCGACCGCGGTCCGGAAGAAGTGCTTGACCGGCGACACCCAGCGCACCATCTCCTCGGCCGCATCCGGCAGCAGATCGGGATTGCCCTGCAGGCGGGCCATCGCATCGGGATTTTCGATCAAGGCCAGCAGGCCGCCTGCGATCGTGGCGCTGGTGGTGTCATGCCCGGCGCTGGCAAGCGCCACGTAATAGGAATAGGCCTCGAAATCGCCGATCGGCTTGCCGTCGATCTCGGATGTCGCGATCACGGTGGCGACGTCGTCCCTTGGGTTTTGCCGTCTCTGTTTCGCAACGTCCCTGAAATAGTCGACATAGGCCATGGTCGCATCGATCAGGTCGCTGCCCTTCTGCATCTCAGGGTCGCCGCCGCCGAAATAGGCCTGGGTGATCTTGAGCAGGCGCTGCTCGTCCTCGCGCGGCAGCCCGAGGATCGTCATCAGCACGCGCAAGGGATAGTAGATCGCGATCTCGTTGTAGAAATCGCATTCCCCGCCCAGCGCGCAGAGCCGATCGACACTTTCCTTCGCCAGGGCATCCATGCGGTCCTGCAAGCTGCGCAGCTGGCGCGGCTGGAACCAGGCGTGGGTCAGCTTCTGGTATTTGGAGTGGTCGGGGTTATCCATCTGCGGCAAGGCTCGGACCAGCATCGGCCCGCCATTCATCGCCGCCCTGACCTTGCTCTCGAAATCGATGCTCAGCAGCTTGGTCCGAGGCTGGTTGATGAAGCGATCGGGCTGGCGTTCGATCTCGACGATGTCGGCATATTTCGAGATCGTCCAGAACGGACGATAGCCGTCTGGCTCGGTCCAGTGGACCGGATCGTCGTGCCGCAACCCGGCAAACAGCCGGTGCTGCGCCTCGACGCTGCCATAGGTCTTGTGATCGGCGATTGCATTGTCCAGCGACCTGTCGAGCATCGGTTTTTCCTCCCGGTGTGTGGCGACGACCTCGAGGTCGGTTAAACGCTCGGAATCGTCACGGTGACGCGGCGCTCTTTCGGCGCCTACTTGTTGACGGCGGTTCGAACCTTCGATTTTCCAAAAGCCCCGGCGGCGACGAGCTCCGCGATCGAGTCCGGTGAAAGCTCCAGAATCCGGGAAAGAATTTCGTCCCGGTCCGCGCCGGTGGCCGGCACGTCGCGTCGCATCCCGGTGCGCGCGCCGGACATCTTCCAGGGCGCGTTGACCCCGACAAACTCGCCGGCGCCATCCGCCAGTTTCGCGAAGGCGCCCCGCTCGAGCAGATGCGGATCGGTCAGTGCTTCGCCGGGATCGCGATAGACGGCGCTGGGAACGCCGGCGCGATCGAGCGCCAGGATGCATTCGCTGACGGTATGCAACTGCGTCCATTGCTCGATCACGCCCATCATCGCCTTCCAGTTGGCGCCGCGCGCCGGTACGCTTGCAAATCGCGGGTCGCTGGCCAGTTCGGGCTGCCCCGTCAGTTCGCAAAGGGCTGTAAAATTGCGCGCCGTGATCGGCGCTATCAGGATGTCGCCGTCGCTGGCGCGGACCGGGCCATAGGTCGGGCGTGGCGACGGGTTCGGAAACTGCGCCTCCTGCAATTCATAGATCAGCAGGTTCAGCATGCAATCCATCAGGGCGACGTCGATGCGCTGACCCTGGCCGGTCCGCGCGCGCTGGACCAGCGCGGTCTGAATGGCGGAATAGCCGAAAATTCCGCCCAGCACGTCGGCGACGAACACGGCGCCCGAGGCGGGCCTGTCCCTGTCGCCGGCATAGCGCATCAGCGCCCGGTCGAATCCGCTCTCGGCATGGACGATCATGGCGTAGGCGGCGCGCTCGGCCGCCGGCCCGGTCTGACCGTAGCCGGAGATCGAGCAGTAGATCAGTCGCGGATTGAGCTTTCGCAACGCTTCATAGCCGAGCCCGAGGCGATCCATCACGCCCGGGCGAAAGTTCTCCACCAGGATATCGGTCCGTTCGACCAGCCCGCGGATGAGCTTGATCGCCTCGGGGCTCTTCAGGTCGAGCGCGATACTTCGCTTGCCGGCGTTGAGCTGGCCGAAATAGGCGCTGTTGCCCTCGCGCAAGGGAGCGCGCAACCGCATGTCGTCGCCTTCCGGCGGCTCGATCTTGATAACGTCGGCGCCGACATCGGCCAGGAGCCGCGCGCAATAGGGGCCGGCCAGCATGATGGAAAAATCCAGCACGCGCACGCCATCGAGCGGCGCCGTCCTGCCATCCGATTCATTCATGACCTCAAACTCCTACCTCGGCAGCCCAAGTCCGCGTTGCGCAATCAGGCTGCGCTGAATCTCGTTGGTTCCGATGCTGATGACCCACATCAGGGAATGGCGCAGGTTCTGCTCGAACCGGCCGTTGTCGATCGCTCCCGGCATCCGCTCGGAGAGTGCGGCGCGCATGCCCAGAATGTCGAGCGCGGCCTCGCCAAAGCGCTCCATCAGTTCCCCGGAAAAGACCTTGCTGATCGCGCCGTATTCCGGCGGCGTGATGCCGTCGGCGGCGCGTTCCGCGCAATGCATCATCAACTGGCGGCCGACCTCGATCTCGGCGGCAAGCCTGGCGATCCGGTCGCGGACGATCGGATCATCCGACAGCGGCGGCGCGTCGCCGTCCCGCGCCATGACGTGGCCGCGCAATCGCTCGAAGGCGTGCGCGACCTTCAGCACGATGCCGCCGCCGACCAGGCCGCGCTCGAAGGCGAGCGCCCCGGTCAGCACCTTCCATCCGCCGTTGACCTCGCCGACGAGATTTTCCAGGGGAATGCGGACGTTGTCATAGAAGATGTTGGCAAAAGAGCCATCATACATCGTGGTCGCCGGCCGGATCGTGATGCCCGGCGTCTCCATTGGCACGATGAACATGCTGATTCCGGCATGCGGCGGCGTGGCTTTCGGGTCGGTTCGCGCGGCGAGCAACATGTATTTTCCCCACCAGGTGGTGGTCCATATCTTCTGCCCGCTGATGACCCAGCTGTCGCCGTCGCGGACGGCGCTGGTACGGAGCGCCGCGAGGTCGGAACCCGCCTGCGGTTCGCTGTAACCCATGCCATGCATGGCCTCGCCGCGGAGGATCTCGGGCAGATATTTCCGCTGCTGGTCCGGCGTGCCGAACATCATCAGCGCGTTGGCCTGGATCGCGGCCCCGATCCGCGGCGCCTCGGCCCGCTCCATGGTTTCCATGAAGGCGAGCTGTTCCTGCGGCGAACGCGCCTGGCCGCCGAATTGCCTTGACCATCCGAGCCCGATCCAGCCGGTCTGGCCGATATCCCGCGCGAACTCGGCATCGAACTCGCGCTTCGAAAACGGCCTGGCGTCATAGGCCGCCTTGCGGGCGCCGGACCAGTGGACTTCCAGCCAGCGCTGCGCCTGCTGGCGCAACTCATTCCCCGCCGGGCCAAGGTCGACTTGCGGAAGGCCGTGGCCGCCATGGTCGAGCAGAAACGCGGCGATGCCGCGCCGCGCCTCCGCAGCCCCGCCGAGCGCGATGGTATCGAGATGCACGCGCTTGAAGTGACGCGGCGCCTCGTGCTCCTCCGCATAGCCAATCGCGCCGAAGGTGTGCTGGGTTTCCAGCGAAACTCTCCGCAAGGCGTCGCCGGCGAAGGCTGCCGCCGAATTGGCGAAATAGCGCCAGCCCGGGTCGCCGCGATCATGCAGATGGCCTGCGTGGTCGAGCGTAAGCCGGACCCCCTCGAGCGCGATCAGGCCGTCGGCAAGCTTGTGCTGGATCGCCTGAAACTTGCCGATCGCCTGGCCAAATTGCTGGCGCTCCCTGGCGTAGTCGACGACCAGCTCGAAAGACCGACGCGCCGCGCCATAGGCGCGCGCCATCAAGGCGAGCCTCGCCTCAACCAACAGATCGTCCGCTGTGGAAGCTGGCAGTTCGACAATGGCCGCGGGCGCTGCGTTCAGCCGAATTTCGAAAAGCCCCGCGGCGCCCATCGCCCGCGTCGGTTCGAGCTCGATGCCGGCAGCGTCGAGTTCCAGTACCGCCAGTGCGTTCCCCGCGATCGCGACCACAAGGTGCGTGCAGCTCGCAGCGACCTCGACGAAGCGCAGCAGTCCGCTGGCTTTTCCGTCCACCACCCGGATCGAACCGGCATGGCGATCGGGATTTCTCCCGCCGAAGCAAAAAGCCACGCGTGCAGCTCCGGCATGCAGTTCTGCAAGCAGCCTGGTCGCGATATCGGCGCTGCAGCCCGAAAGCCCGAGATTGGAAAGCGCGGCCGACCACATCGGCGCCGGGCACGCGGCGCGGCCAAGTTCGGCCATCACCACCAGGATCTCGCGCAGGCCCCCCTGGCTGAAATCGCAGCCGAGCGCGGCGACGCCCTGCCCGACCAGCCTGGTCCAGATCGCCGAAATCTCCTCGGCCGTGGCCGTCTGGCCGGCGGCCGCATTGGGGTTCCAATGCTGGTCGAGAAAACCGCGCAGGGAATCGCGAAGCATCTCCCTGTTTTCGTCGCTCGGGAGCTGATCCGGATCCATGGCCGCAGCTACGCCTTTCCGAATTTCGGCTTGCGCTTTTCCTTGAACGACATCGTCGCTTCCTTGTGATCGGCGGTTTCGAACGTCACCTGCTCCAGCGCCATCGAGGCCTCGAGCAGCATGTTGACCCGTTCCTTGACGATCTGGTTGATCGACAGCTTGGTCCAGCGGATCGCCCAGGTCGGGCCATTGGCGAGCTCGACGGCGATTTCGCGCGCCTTGGCCAGCACCTCGGACCGCGGCACGACGTGGTTGACGAGCCCGATCCGCTCGGCTTCCTTGCCGTTCAGCAGCGTGCCGCGAATGAGATATTCCTTGGCCTTGTTGATGCCGATCAGCAGCGGCCAGATCACGGTGCCGCCATCGCCCGCGACCAGGCCGACGCGCGAGACATGGGTGTCGCCGATCCGGGCATCCTCGGCCATCACGGTAATGTCGCTCAGCAGCGCATGGGTGGCCGCAAGGCCGATGGCGTCGCCGTTGATGGCGGCGATGATCGGCTTGTCCAACTCGAGCTGGCGCGTGACGCCGCGCCGGCTGATCATGGGATCATGCACCTCGCCCTCCTCGAGGACGTCGCCGCCGGGACGCTCCGACATCGCCTTGACGTCCCCGCCGACGCTGAAAAACTCGCCCGCACCGGTCAGAACCACCGCGCTGACGGCGTGATCGTCCGCCAAGTCATCCCAGATCGTCCGCAGTTCGCGGATCAATTTCTGGTTGATGGCGTTGCGAGCCTGCGGGCGGTTGAGCGTGACGGTCGCCACCTTCTCCGAGACCTCGACTTTCAGGCATTCGTATTTGGCATAGCTGGACATTTTTTGCTCCATATCGGTCATGATGACGTTGGTTGCGGCCGCGCGCGGTCTATCGGCGGACACCTGGATGCAGGTCTGCCAAGGCGACATGAAGCGACATTGAACCCGGATCGGTTTCCAGCATCCGCTGCACGGATTCCAGATGGCTTCGCATCAGCCGCCCGGCCGCGGCGACGTCGCGGGCGCGGAGCGCGGCAAGAAACTGCCTGCGCTTTTCGGCCAATCCCGGCGTTGCCGCGCCGCTTGAGGCGACCTTGGCATAGACGAAACGCATGTGGATCTCGGTGACCGAGTCCACGATCATGGCGATGACCTTGTTGCCGGCCGCCAGCGCCAGCAGCTTGTAGAACTCGCGCGAGCACTCGACCCGGTCGAGCAGCCGGCCTTCGCGCGTCGCCAGCTCGGTGCGCTCGATATTGGCTTCCAATGCCTGGAAATCCGCCTGCCGCGCATTGGCGCAAACCAGGCGGACGACGAGGTCGAGAACATGGATGCGCGCCTCCGACAGCTCCCGCACCGAGATCGATCCGAGACTCAGCATGTCCCGCATCACATCGTTCATGCGGCTGGTGTCGCCCTCCTGAATGAAGGCGCCGCCCTTGACGCCCTTCTGCAACCGCAGCACTCCGGCCATCTCCAGGCTGCGCAGCGCCTCCCTCAAGACGTTGCGGCTGACGCCGAGCTGCTGGGCGAGATCGCGCTCCGGCGGCAGCTTGTCTCCCGGCTTGAGGACGCCGAGCGCCAGCTGCTCGCGGATCCGCTGGCAGATCTCCTCGAACGCCCGCCGGGTGCGAATCGGGCGGAATTCCAGCGGAACCGGCACGGCAACCGCCCGGTGATCGGGAGCGCGTTCCCGAGCCTTGGGCGGCAGCGGCCGCGAGCGCGGCGGCCTGCGAGGGCTTGACTTGGTCTTCATGGGCATGATTATTAAATGGATCACCCATTAAAAGAAAGCCCTTATTTTGGCTTTGACCCAGGGACCGGCCCGTTCATGAGCTTCACCGAAGAGCAGCTCGCCTTCCGCGACACCATCAGAAGGATGGTCGGCAAGCACGTAGCGCCGATCGCGGCGGCGATCGACGAGACCGACCGTTTCCCGCTCGAGCTGGTCAAGCTGTTCGGCGAAATGGGGCTGATGCAGCTCTGGGTGCCCGAACAATATGGCGGCCCGAACGGCAACTTGACGATGATGTGCATCGCGCGCGAGGAAATCTCGCGGGCCTCGCCGGCATGCGCCTCGATCGCCGGTCTCAACACCATGTTCATCATGCCGCTGCTTCACTTCGGCTCCGAGGAGCAGCGCCGGAAATATCTGCCGATCATCGCGAGAGGCGGCGTCGTGACGGCGATCGCGATTTCCGAGCCGCAGGCGGGCTCTGACGTTTCGGCGATGAGCACCCGGGCCGTCCGCGACGGCGACTGCTACGTGCTCAATGGCCGCAAGCAGTGGTGCAGCTACGGGGTGGTGGCCGATTATATCGTGGTCATGGCGCGGACCAGCGACAGTTCGGGGGCGGACGGCATCAGCGCGTTCATCATCGAACCCAAGACGATGCCGGGCATCACCTTCGGACGCCATGAGCGGAAAATGGGCTTTCGCGGCGCGCCCAATACGCCGATTTTCTTCGACAATGTCCGGGTGCCGGCCGAGAACCTGGTCGGCGAGGAAGGAAAGGGTTTTCGGGCGTCGATGCGCGCGCTCGACCTCAATCGTCCGACCATCGGCGCCCAGTCCGTCGGACTGGCGCAGGGGGCGCTCGACGCCAGCATCGCCTACGCCAAGGAGCGCAAGCAGTTCAGGAAGGCGATCGCGGAATTCCAGGGCGTACAATTCATGCTGGCCGACATGGCGATCCAGATCGAAGCGGCCCGCGCGCTGGTCTATGAATGCGCACGGGCCGGCGATGCGGGCGACTGGAAGCGCCTGAACGTGCTGGCCAGCATGGCCAAGTGCTTCGGCAGCGACATGGCCATGAAGGTTACGACCGACGCCGTGCAGATCTTCGGCGGCTACGGCTACACCATGGATTATCCGGTCGAGCGAATGATGCGCGATGCCAAGTTGACCCAGATCTTCGAGGGCACCAACCAGATCCAGCGCATGGTCGTCGCCCGCGAACTGCTGAAATAAGAAGGCTCTCGAGAAATCAACACGGAGGAAACGAATTGTCCCTGACCGCGAACCGCATCTGCGGCTTATTGGCCGTATCCGCGCTGCTTGCCGCAGCTCCCGCCTCGGCCGAGAAAGCCTATGGCCCCGGCGTCAGCGATACCGAGATCAAGCTTGGCCAGTCGACGCCGCTCAGCGGCCCGGCATCGGCATTCGGCGCCGGCGCTGGACGCGCCGTGGTCGGCTATTTCGAAATGCTCAACGAAACGGGCGGCATCAACGGGCGCAAGATCAGCTTTACCCAACTCGACAATGCCTACAGCGCCCCAAAGGCCATCGAACAATCGCGCAAGCTGGTCGAGGATGTCGGCGTGCTGGCGGAAGTCGGCACCATCGGCACCGCACCGAACGTCGCCATCCAGAAATTCCTGAATTCAAACAAGGTGCCGCAGCTGTTCATCACCGCGGGAGGACGTCGTTTCAACGACCCGAAGACCTACCCGTGGACCGTCCCGCTCTACCCCGATTTTGAAACCGAAGGGGCGGTGGTCGCCAAGTACATCCTGAAAGACCACCCCGATGCCAAGATCGGCGTCTTCTACCAGAATGACGATTTTGGAAAGGACTATGTCAAAGGGTTGCACAGGGGTCTCGGGACCAAGGCCTCCCAGATCGTCGCCGAGGTTTCCTATGAACTCTCCGACCCGACCATCGATTCGCAGATCGTTCAACTGAAGGCCGCGGGCGTCGACACGGTGGTCGAACAAACCGCCGCCAAGGCCACGGCGCAATCGATCCGCAAGATCCACGAACTGAACTGGAGCCCGCTCCACATCATCGGCGGCTCCTCGGCATCGCTCGAGACCGTGCTGAAGCCCGCGGGTCTGGAGGCCTCGAAAGGCCTGGTCACCACCCAGTTTCTCAAGCAGCCGGGCGATCCGGCATGGGCCAATGATGGGGAGGTAAAGACCTACAAAGAATTCCTGAAGAAATACGCGCCTGCCGCCAATCCGGACGACTATTCCGTGCTGGTGGCTTATATGAACGTGCATGGCGTGGCGCTTGCCTTGAAGAAATGCGGTGACGACCTGACCAGGGAAAATCTCATCCGCCAGGCGACCTCGCTGCATGGCGAGCGACTGCCGATGATGCTTCCAGGCATCTCGATCAGTACGACGCCGGACGACTACACCGCCTTCAAGACCCTGCGGATTGCGGTTTTCGACGGCACCAGCTGGGCGCTGTCCGGCGATCCCCTGACGGCGGATTGAGGCTCTGGTCCCGGTGCCCAATCGACGACGTCGTTTACGGCGACCGGGCGTTTTAAAAATGCGTGCTGATGGTGCGCCATCGATCGCACGCGCCCCGCCGGGTCGTGTCGTCCGGCGAGGGATCGATCAAGGCAGGACCGGTGCCCAAGATCGCCGGTTACGCCTGTCGGCGCACGTCGTTGCGTCGACGTGCTACCCTCACGAAATCAATCGCAACCAACGCACGCGTGAGAAATCACGATCATGCGCCGCCAGAGCGGCCGCGTTGATCGCCAACGCGCTCGCCGCTTGGACGGCGTCAGCGAGCTTGAGCCGGAGCGACTCCCGCAGCCTCGCAGCGCTTTCCGCGATGTCGACATCAAGCGCGACCGGTTGCCAGGATTGGAGAATCGCGCGGGAACGTTGCGCCAGCGCGTCATCACCTGCCTGGAGCGGCCCGGTCAGTACCTCGGCGATCGTGATCGTCGTGACGGCGAAGCGCAGGCGCCCGGATCCATGGGCTTCGAAAAGCGGCTTGAAGCGCGGTCCGAATTTCGGATGCCCCTCGAGAAGGTGGATGATGGGCGCCGCATCGACGAGCACCAGAGCATTCTCCGGCAGATCGTCGAAATCTAACGGCTCCATTCGTCACGCAGCTTTCGAAGCGTCCGGGCGCTGTTCCTGCCCCATAACCCGCGACCGGATCCTGCGACGGACATCAGCGGCTGCTGGCGGGCGGCCGCGCCATGCGCCCCGATCGGTACCAGGGCGGCAACCGGACGGCCATGTCTGGTGATGATCGTCGAACGGCCCTGCTCGGCCGAATCGAGAAGATCCGGGAGCTGATTGCGAGCTTCTTCCGCATCTTTGCTCATGAGCTTCACCATGCCCGCGTCCCTGACAACCGTACAGCACCGTACAGAACGTTCCCTGGACGCCCCGCCGAACCCGCTTTCCCGACGGCGAGCTTGACCGGGAGAGGCCGGGGTCCAAGGCGCAATCAAACCCGAACTATCTCGATCAATGAGCGAGAGCACGGCACGCCACACGGGTTTACCCTCAAGGCAAGCGAGCGTCTCGATCATGGTCCCCTGTCGTTCCCAATGCTTCAATTTTCCGCCGGATCGTATCCCAGGACACAGGCGAGCCCTCGAGCGATATTTTCCAGGGTATAGGGCTTCTGGATGACGGGCCGGCTGCGATGCTCCACCGGCAGAGATGCCTGCTCGCCGTAACCGCTGGCGAAAAGAAAAGGCACGTCCGCGGCCAGAAGTTGATCCGCGATCGGAAAACTGGTTCGGTCGCCCAGATTGATATCCAGAACCGCCAACGAGGGCGTTTCGGCAGCAAGATAATCCAGCGCGCCCTGGGCGGTCGCATGCACGATCACGCTTTCAATGCCGAGCCGCGCCAGGATGTCCTCGGCATCAAGCGAAATGATCAAGCTGTCTTCCACCAGCAAAGCCGTTTTCGCAGCCAGAAACCGCGGAGGCGGCGCGACCGGATGATTGATCGCCGACCGGGCGAACCTGATCCTGGGGCCGGCAAACGACTTCGGCTCAGATACATGGCGCGCAGGAATGATGAATTCGGCCTCATATCCGGCAGGTTTGAACCTCGCTTCGGCGCTGCCACCGAGGTCATACGGCACCGAGCGTTCGATGATCGTGGTGCCAAATCCTTTCCGGGTAGGCGCATGAACCGGCGGACCGCCGCTCTCACGCCACCTGATGACCAGATTGCCGTCGCGGTCCCTGTGCCATGACAGGTCGACATGGCCGGCAATCGAAAGGCTGCCGTACTTCGTCGAGTTTGTCACAAGCTCATGGATGACGAGCGCCATCGCCGAATAGGCTTGCGGGTTGAGGAGGATGGGAGGACCGTTTGCCGTCAACCGGTCGGCGGCAAAGGCGGCGGCTTCGGCATCGATCAGGGCCTGGAGCGGCGCCGGCCCCCAGTGATCATCGGTTATCTGATTGTGAGCCCGCGCCAGCGCGTGGATCCGTCCGTCGACCAGTTTGACAAAGTCCCGAACAGCCTGCTCCTCCGGCTGGGACTGCCGGATCAGCCCGCGAATCACACCGAGAATGTTTCTGACGCGGTGATTGAGTTCGGCGATCAGCAATTCCTGCCGCGCGCTTGCCTGGTGACGCTCCGCCGCTGCCTCGTCGGCGAGACGCAGCACGACTTCAATGAGCGTAGCGCGCAATGTTTCCGCGACGCGAAGCTCGGAAAGGCTGAACGGCGTGGATTTTCCCTGAACCAGTTCCTTCCATTCAGCGAAGCTCTCGCGCGGCGTGAGCCGTGGTCCGTTCGGCCCGTATTCGACGGGCTTATGCGGGTCGCCCGCCCAACGGACGGAACGTACCATCTCGGACCGGAACAGTACCACGTAGTCGCGAGGCGACCTGGAAATGGGAATTGCGAGCAGGCCGGCCACCGTCGATTCGTGTTCGCGGTCGCCTTTGACGAGAGTGGAAAGCTGGTCGGTCGCGAAAACCTTGCCGGCAGCGGTGCCATTCAGGGAGCGGATGATGCGCCGGAAAAAGTCGGTCGGAGGCGTGGTTCCCGAAAACGCATAGCTTCCATTGATCCACACGCCGACACCATCGGCAGGTATCGCGTTGGTCAAGATGTCCGCAAGCCAGTCGGGATCTTTCAGCAGGGTCTCGTCCGACGCCACCGCACCGAGCAGCTGGTCGGAGATATCCCGCGCGCGGCGCTCGTATTCGACAACCTCGCGTCGTTCGCGGCTTTCCAGACGCATCGCGAACATCTGTGCAAACAGTTCGCTGACCGACCGGTTCTGAAAACTCGGACGGGCCGGGGAGTAATGATGACACGCAAACAAGCCCCAAAGCTCTCCGTCCACGACAATCGAAATCGACAACGAGCCGGCCACTCCCATGTTCTTCAGGTACTCGATGTGAATTGGCGAGACAAAGCGCAGCATCGAGAGCGACAGATCGATCGGGCGGCCGCCTTCGTCGAGCTCCGGGACAATTCGGACCGGCCTGGCATTCACGTCGGCGATTATCCGCAGCAGATTTCGCTTGTAGAGAACGCGCGCTTGCTGCGGAATGTCGCTGGCGGGATAGTGCAACCCCTTGAAGGACCCGATGCCGCTTTTGCAGGCTTCGCCGACCACCTCGCCCGAGCCATCGGCCGCAAATTTATAGACCATGACCCGGTCGTAGCCGAGCAACGCGCGGACCTGCCGGGCGCCCTCGCGGTAAAAGGCGGCGAGATCGGGTGTCTGGTCCAGCCTCATGATCATCGATCGAACCGTGCCGCTGGTATCCTTCAGCGCGTCAAGGCCGGGTTCGGCCTCTATGACGAAGTTCGGCCCGGAAACGTGAACCCCGACATCGAACGCCGTGCCACTCACCAATTCGCATGCGAACAGCTTCTCGACGGCGTCCGGACCCTTCAAGAGGGCGACGGCGTTGCGCAGGTCATGCAGCGACCTTGCCGTCAGGAATTCCGCCAGCGCCCTGCCGACCATCTCCTCCGCGGTTCTTCCAATGAAATCAGCGACGTTTTCCGATGCCCGGGCCACGAGCCAGTCCGTGGTGACCACGATAAGGAAGCCGATCGGCTGGATGGTACCTAGGAAATGGATGGGCTCACGATCGCAATTCGTGAGATCGACCGAAGATTGAGGAGGCGCCACTTTGTGCTCTAATTGGCATAAGTCAGTTGGAGAAAACGGCGGCACGGTCGAATTGTTCCTCAATGGCTTCGCTCGGCACGGCGCCGCCGGCGTCCGGCAGTTCAGAATCAGGCCACCGACAAAGCCTTCCAAATCGGGCAAATCAGTAATGTTCTGGGGCACAAGTTCATTTGCCGAGACACGGAGGAAGACGAGATTGACCAGTTGATCGAGTCGAAGAAGCAACCTTGCAGGACGAGGCCTGTCCGCCCGAAAGCCGGGCCGAGGAACGCCGGCAGCGGCGCCGTCATCTCCCTGAACTGGCGGAAGATCGATACCTTCTCCTGCCAGGCCGCAATGACCTCCACGATGTCGCGCAACCGCGCGGGCTTGCCGCTGTCCGGCTCGGCCCATGCGCCGTCGCCGAGCCACTGCGAGGTCCGGTTGCAGATCTGCTTCAGCCGCATCAGAAACGAGAGAACCAGCCCCTTTCGTGCATGCCCCCGACGTCTTCGAGCCGGCGTTGCAGCTTGGTCACTGCTTGCTGGTACAGCGCCGCCTGCTTGCGGCTCAGGGAACAGAAGGCTTTCACGGAGGCGGAGGCGTTCATCGGCGAAAGAGGGAGGCGAGCAAAACCGCCTCTCCAAGCCGGAATTCGTTGTCTTGGCTGAATGGTGGCAAAATGGCGCGCCATTCAGAACAAAACTGCGAACTCATATGTCGTTGAAATGCTATATAATTTTTGCAATCGATACCGTCAGGAGCACCACCTCGCCTGCGACGTCCCCCAACTCGGCGAATAGGCGGCGCAAAACGCGTCTGCGGCCCACTCACATCCGCCCAGCATCCCTGAGCACCGCGATCGTCCGCAACGCGATATCGCGTATCAATCCGATCTCGGTCATATCCCGCCCGTCGGCGAGCGCTTTTGCAACGATCGCGAGTTCGCGCCAGCATAAGTCGGCCTCCGGCGGAGCCTCGCGCATCCATAGGGCCGTGCGCAAAACAATGTCAGCCCACCTATCACGATGTCGCGCAATGACGCTCTGCAATAGGTAGGTAGCAAGCTTGGCGCGATCACGGCCGCGGGCGCGCTCCACCGCTTGAGCAGCCTGCGGGTCGTCCTCGAACCAGGATTGTGCGACGGCCTCCAGCTCGGCAAGTTCGTTGCTCTTCCGCAGCGCCGATGCGAGCGTGGCGGGCTCACGCATCGCCTCGGGGACCTCGGCGATCAGCCCGGCGAGCATTTCACCAAAGGCCATGCGCGCCGGTTGCCAATCAGCACCGCCGATCGTTTCGGCGACTTGGAGCAGCCCGAACGGCGGCACTTCCCGTTTCTCTATATTGAGCGCCAGTTCGTGCGCCACAATGCGATCGAGATATGATCGGGATACCGCAAGTGTAGGGGTATCCATCCCGGCGGCGGCGAGACCCATCTCGATCTGGCGGCGCGATTCCGGTTCGCCACTCCAGGCATCCGCAATCCCGCCTTTGGTCAGAACCGACGAGATCCGCTTTTTCCGTCCGGCCGGGGATATCAGGAGGAACCCCTGCGCTGTGGCGCCATCGACGGAGGTGGCGACAATTGTCTCGATGCTGCCAGCCCCCCATGGCGCGCAATCGATCCCTGCCGCCCGCGCCTTGCGTATGACCGCGTCGACTTCAGCTCGCTCGTTCTCGGGTCGCCAATTGCGCATCGCGATCAGCCGCCGGACTTCTGTCGGCGATAGCGAGGCGGCGACCTGCGCAAGCGCTCTGGTAACCGCCCGGCGCACAGTCGAGTCTGGATCGAGCAGGAACAGAACTGCTGTACCACGCGCTCCGGCGTTACCCGAGAGCGCCAGGGCACCGGCCAGAGCGCCCCGGGCTTCCACCGGCATGGCATGACCGGTTTCGGTCAGCGCACCAACTGTCGTGAACGGATCGCCGTCGCAGGCTTCCAAAATGCCGGCAAGAGCGGCATGGATGTCGGCCGGAAGCGGTCCGTCCTCGTCGAGGGGCTGCTGTGCCGAAGCCGCAGCAAGCTCCGGCGATGCAGGGATTTTCGATTGGTGCAGGACTCCTCCCACCAAGGCGAGCATGCGCCCGTCGGCGTTTCCGGCCTCGACTTGCGCAACGACGTCGGCCTGAAAATCCGAGATCAGTTCGGCTGCGTCCACGTAGCCCCGATCGGTGCGGTAGCGCAGATGCTCGAGCAGCCGCTGCAGCAGAAACAGATAACCGACGGCAAGCGGCTCATCCTTGCCGGCCGGAGGCATGTGGCGAACCAAACCCGCGAAAGCGGCAAAGATTTCGTGGGGGGAGCTTTCGCAGTACCGATCGAACGCATCATTGAACGGAGGCGGTCGGCCCTTGGCGATCGCCTGCGCAATCCGTCTCGCATGCTCATCCGTCGGCGAGGATTTTGGCTGGGTTCGGCTCATCGGGGCGCCTTCGCGAATCACTGGCAATGATAGCCGGGAGTTGGTCTCGTTCCTTTCAGATCTGGCGATATCCACTCACAAATCCGCGCCCTTGGCGTCGGACAGGCTGAAAAGGAACGATACGGCTTGGCAGCACCCTGTAACTCCGCCCGGGCCTTCTTCTATTTGGTCGCTTGGCCATGCGCACCGAGTGCGCTCGATGTGACGACCTGACCGGCAAACAGATCGTGCGAACTAAATATCTTGTAACCAATTGATTGATAGCCGAGGCGGCGTTTCGCAGCCATGGCGTTTTGCAATGGTCTCCAAGTGCGCCGTACGCTCGGTTATCACGAGGGGCGAGCGGCCCGCCTCCAAAGCACACAAGACATCATCGAATATCAGATCGTTGCGCGCTTTATCATCAACCAACTCCTTGAGAACATCCTGAATGGAAGGAGCAGGAGCGCCCAATGTGGTTTGATGTTGGAAGCTGGTATCCCTGATAAAATGGCGCGCCAACCGAGACATAGATAGACACTCCAACCATTGGGAAATTTCGATAATCCGGGAGTGAGGGTATCGCAAGGCAAAAAAGGCTTTTCACACGCTAGCAGCCCGACAATCAACCCACGGTCGATGTGTGGCGACGAAGATGCGAATTGGATATGTATCGACGCCCTTGTGCGTGTTGCGCATCGACGAAACACGATTGCCCGGATCGCTATTGCGGTCGACCGTGCCGGGACGACACGGCAGCAGATGCTTGATTCGGGCAAATTAATCGTCCCGCAATGCGTGACGTTCCATCGAAAGCCTCCCCTCAATGAGGCTTCTCACGAAACACGCTTTTGCTGATTTGCGAATCCACTAAATGACGACAGGCCTAGCACTACTTTGGCAGATTATTGCGATTGATTAGCGAAACTGGATTCCCGAATCAGATTTTCAATGATTCATGGGTGGTCGGCTTTTGGGAGGGCCGACCATGGTGGACACGAAGTCGAAGTGGGAAGACGAGCTTGGGCGCTGGCTCAAACCATTCCTGGATCGTTTAGGTCACAAGGCGCGGCGGCGGATGTGTCCGCTTTATATCTCGGGATTGATTGGACCGGGCGATCGCAAGAGCGTTCAGCCAATGGCGGCGCGGCTGGCACCGGGCGAGTATGACCAGTTGCACCATTTCATCGCAGATGGCCTCTGGGATGCGGCGCCACTGGAGGCGGAATTGCTCGTTCAGGCCGATCGCCTGGTCGGCGGCAAAGATGCGGTGCTGGTCGTCGACGACACGGCGATGCCGAAGAAGGGCGATCGTTCGGTTGGCGTCGCTCCACAATATGCTTCGTCTCTCGGCAAGACGGCTAATTGCCAAACATTGGTGTCGCTGACGCTTGCGCGGGGCGAGGTGCCGGTCATGGTGGCATTACGTCTCTTCGTTCCCGAGAGTTGGACGAGCAACCCGGTGCGTTTGAAGCGTGCGGGCGTTCCAGTCGAGCACCGCGCCGCGCGGACCAAGCCAGAGATCGCCTTGGCGGAGATCGATCGCGTGATGGCAGCCGGTATGCGCTTTGGCTGCGTGCTGGCGGATGCCGGTTACGGCCTCAGCGCTCCGTTCCGTCAGGGGCTCACGACACGCGGCTTGGCCTGGGCCGTCGGTATCCCTCGTCACCAGAAGGTTTATCCGGTGGAGGTTAAATTGATCTGGCCGGTCGCCGGTCGAGGTCGTCCCCGCAAGCGGCACATTCCCGATGTATTGTCGACGGCGGCCGAAGACATGCTGGCCAATGCTAAGTGGCAAAATGTGAGTTGGCGAAACGGAACCAAAGGCCGGCTGGAAGCTCGCTTCGCCGCGGTTCGCGTGCGGACCGCTGATGGACCTCCGCAACGGATCAGGGACATGGGCCAGCAACATCTTCCGGGGGACGAAGCGTGGCTCATCGGCGAACACAGGACGTCGGGAGAGAAGAAATATTATCTCGCCAATATGCCGACCAAGACGAATCTGCGCACGTTAGCTGCCACGATCAAAGCTCGATGGATTTGCGAACAGGCCCATCAACAGTTGAAAGAGGAACTCGGGCTTGATCACTTTGAGGGACGATCCTGGCAGGGCCTTCATCGTCATGCGCTCATGACTATGATCGCTTACGCATTCCTCCAGCATCGCCGTCTCGCACAAGCGGGGCGGAAAAAAAAGAATCAACGGTCCACCGCCTCAGCCGAGCCTACCGGCCGTACGCCAGGCCATCGTCGATCTCATCGTTCAACCACGACCTCAGCGATGCCCGTACTGCAGAAGACAAATCGGACGAAAGCAGCGGCGTGAATAAATCTGCCAAAGTAGTGCTAGTTCTCATTGAGCTATGACACATAGTGGGCATCTAAAACTTGGGGGGTGCAAAACAGCTTCCTTTTTTATGGTAGGAACCCGCCGGGGCCGAATTCACGGCATCGGAGGCGTAGTCCCGGCAGCCTCAAATGCAATCGATAGAAGTTGTGCTGGCTTTTCAACTGAACGTTTGAACGAGGACGTTCAATCGAAAATCGGCTCCGCTAGCTGGGATGCGCTCTGATTGCGCAAGAACAGCCATTCCATGCAAAGCGCTCCATAGCACTTCCGCCGTAATGGCCGGCATTTCGTGCTTCAGCCCGAGTGCAGCGACCAACTCCGCGAAGGTCGCGCGGAGTGCTGGCGGCGTTTCCTCACTCGCGAATTTGAGGCCTGTCGGTAACACGAACATCGCTTCATAAATGACTGGCCGGGCGCGGGCGAAATCGAGATAGGCGGCGCAAACGTTGCGCAGGGTTTCCGCGTCGCCGGCGGCGCCCGCCTTCGATTTTTTTAGCTGATCGGCGAGTTCCTCAAACCCTCTGAGGGCAACGGCGCCCACGATTTCGGTCTTGCCCTTGAAGTGACTGTAGAGGACCGGCTGGCTGTAATCGATCAAACCCGCAAGTCGGCGCGTGGTGACGGCGTCCCAGCCCTCGGCCTCGGCCAGTTCGCAGGCCGCGGAAACGATAAGTCCATAGCGTTCAGCGCGCTGGCGCTCTCTGCGTTCAGTGATAGACATCGCTGTAATATAGCGACGAACTATTTTCTGTCAATGCTAGATTTCGATTGACAGAGAAATTTGTCAACGCTAGGTATTTTATCGTTGAAAAATTTCTTACCCGACAGGAGCCCACCATGTTGTACATCGGCTATACTCTCTCTGGCCTTATCGCCGCCGCCATCATCTTCATTGGGGCGCGCTTCTACTGGGGTCCCGCTGCCGCCGCCCGCGACTTCGGCATCGCCAACTCTCCATCGCCGTCCACCGCCTTTACCGCTTGGCTGTCCGTGAAGGGCACACGCGATATCGCCTCCGGCCTGTTTGTGGCCCTGCTGATGGCAAACGGTTCGCCACGTTTGCTGGGCGAATTTCTGGCCCTAGCGAGCCTCATCCCGTTGGGCGATGCCGCGTCCGTGCTTCGCACAGGCGGCAAGAAAGCCACGGCCTTCGGCATTCATGGCGCAACGGCGGTCGGCATGCTCGCCACCGCCGCGATCCTCTTCGCCTCTGCCACGAAATAACGGGAGTTCATCATGTCGATTTTTCAGATTTCGATGATCAATGTCGTTGCGTGGCTGCTGGCCCTTGCCTTCATTGGCGCCGGTATCGGGAACGCCGCCGGGGGTGCCGCGATCCAGGCACAATTTCAGCGCTGGGGTTACCCGGCGTGGTGGAATTTCGTGACCGCCGCGCTGGAAATCTTCGATGCAGCCCTGATCGTTTTTCCCGAAACAAGGCTTTTCGGTTTGGCGCTAGGCGCGGTGGTAATGATCGCGGCGACGGGGACCGTGCTTTGGCGCCGGGAGTACAGGCATTTGCCGCCTTGCATAGTGTTTATTGCGCTCATCGGCCTCGAAGTCGCACTTTATGCCCAACACTTTCTCAACCAATAGGGACCAATGAGGCTTTAAGCTCCATTCTTGCGCCGGCCTGCGAGGATGAGGTTAAAGCGGCGCGCCGCTGGCCGATATCCCAAGAAGAAGTGACATCTCCGAGCGTCTACTTAGCAAATCGGCCATAGTCATCCAGCACGGTCACAACTGCTATGAGCGCCCCAGCAAATACGCCCGTGAGTCCGCAGGCATGAAGGACAGCCATCACAAGTGTGAAACCATCCTCCGTTTGCCGGACCACCGCCCCAACGCCAATTTCCGCTGTTGACCTTGCAAGTGAGACGCCGCCAAACCAGCCCACGCTTTTACACAACCTAATTTGCCAAGATCTATGTCGTGAAATCCCAGACGACTTGCCAACCTGGTTCGCCGCCTGTTGGGAGTTTTCCCTATTTGAAAAATGCATTCCCCTACTGGGTATTTTTATAGTGCGTATTCTTAGATGCGTATTCTTATATAGAGAGACCGGCTGATTTGGCCGCTCCAGAACGGCAACTGTGGCCGGTCAAGACCGGCCAATTTGGCCGGTCAGCGCCGGCCATGTGCCGTGGGTTTCTGCACCGTCAGGAACAATCGATAGAGGTTGGTTTTGCCAAGGCCCCGCTGCACGATCTCCAGGAGTTGCGCTTTCTCCAGTTCCTCCAAATAGCGGCGCACGCTGCGTTCCCCGGACCCCATGTCCTGGGCGAGCTTGGTCTGGCCAGGAAAGCAGGCGTCGTCACCCCAGGCGTACTTCAACAACATCGCATAGGCGAGCTTTGCGCCAACTGAGACATCCTGCTTGGTGAGAATGAAGTTCGGGACTTGAGTAAAGCCATGGCGTGTCACCGGATCAGCGCCAATGATTTCAATATTCCGTTCTCGCAAAATGTCGGCGATGTGGCGTTCAGAACCGGAAACCATACCGGAAGTATACGGCACAGAACGGATAAGGGGCGCCGCTTATCCCCTATTGTCCCGTCTCGGATCGAACATCATGGATCACGTCCGGACTCGGTGCACCAAGTAACGGCGAAAGCATTTTTTGAAGCCCGGCGATCAGGTGATTTGTTTCGCGAGCTCGTTCGGTCAACTCCCCTATCTGCGTGTCCTTGACTGCGATCTGCCCGCGCAAGAACTCCACCTCGCCTTCAAGACGCGCGACGTAGCGCGACTCGTCGGGGCTTGTCGCGACAAGTCGCGACTGGTCGTCGGTCGTCGTCGGACCATTCTTTGCAGCATCGTCCAAGATTTCGCCTGCGACAACTGTCGCGTCTTGTCGCGGCTGGTCGCGACCCGTCGTGACCGGTCGCACCTCTTCAATGTAGGCGATGTGCTTGGAAACCGAGGAGGGAGTGATGACGTACTTTATGCCGAACTGCGTTTCCATCCGGCGGCAATCCAGGTCGCCTTTGGCGCAATAACGCTGGATCGCGCGAATGGTCCGGGGGTGGCCCGCGCGGTCATAGCGCTCGGCCGCTTCGTCCACGGAGAGGGAATACTCGCTGTCGTCAGTGGTCGCGACTTGTCGCGACTGGTCGTCGATCATTGCCTTGATCATAACCCGTGCGGCCGCCCTTCTCGCCGGGTTATCCCCAATGTCCGCTTTACTGCGCATAACGCACTCAAGTCACACACGCGGCATGTCCGTTTTGTGCCAACAGCAAAAGTGCCCTGCTACGTTTGGTCAGCGATACTGACCCGAACTTGGACACAATCCCATCGGCAAATGGATGAATCCAATTTAGTCGCCACATTATGTACGAGGCCAGATGGATCGCATTCGCGGGCTCCGCCCAATGCTCATTCACGTAGTCGCACATTTCCTCGACGAGTTCGGGCACAAGATGCGAACCGGGAGGTTGGTGTTTGCTCCCCTGAATCTCAACACCGGCCGGACGATAATTTCCGGCATACGAGCTGATACCCGCCAGCGCTTCTCGATGAAGTGTCAGGATCAAAGAAGGTCGAAGCTTAAACTGGCCTCTATCCAGAGCAGTTTGGATCGACTTAAGGCCCGCGTCATACTGACGGAGACCGTTGCGCGCTTCGGCCTCGGCCTTCTTGATCGGGTCGGATATGAGCTCAGGCTCGAGAGCCTTGCTATCCCGCTTATCGCTTTGGCTCATTCGCGGTCCGCGCGAGCTCCTCCGCCTGATGATCAATCATCTCACGGGTAATGAGGCTGTTTTCAAACGCGGTATTGCCAAATGCAAAGCTCCGTCTCTGCAATTCCCGCTGTTCTGTTGTAGGCTCGATTTTCCTTGCAGCCTCCAACAGCGTCTTGAGAGCCTCTCCAGTCATCGCTTCACCTCTGCCATTTCGAATCGGCACCCTACACGATGCTTCAAAATTGTTGCCATCTCGTATTTGGTTATTGCGACCATTTTCCAACAGGCTGGCAAAACTGCATCAGTGTAATGCGCTCGCCAATCTTTGTTTCCCCCACATTATTTGGAGCCCGATTTGGGTGCCGAAAACAAAAAATAAAATCTTTAATAATCAATAAGTTAAATGAATTTTCTGGCGGAGAGAGTGGGACACTCCCTCATTTGGTCTAAAATCCCTACACTGCTTGAATAACAGGCTCCGGCCGATTATCAAGGGGTGGTTCAAGGGGATGGTTGCGTGTCCAAATCGAAGTATCCGTACTTGCAAGCCAAGGGGAACACTTGGCGCGTCATAGTCGAAGTTCCAAAACCCCTGCGGCCTGCGGCCGGACGTGCCCGTTTCGTCAAATCGCTGGGCGTCGTCGGTCTGCCCGAGGCTGAAAACAAGAAGCACGCCTACGTAGCGCAGTTCAAGCATCAGATAGCACAACTTGAAAAGGGCCTCAGCGACCCAAAGGCAGCGTTAGTTGCTCAAGCCTTGGCGTTCCGAGAAGCCTACTTGTCTTCAGACAATGTGCCCCTTGGGCGAGATGCCGATGCCGCTTCCGAGTTGTTGAGCGTCGTGCTCGACGAAGCGAAGGAGGTCTTGCAGGCCCACGGCGCTGAGGCTGCACGGTTGTTTCATACGGTAGCGACTGGCAAAGCCACGCTGATCCGCGAGCACTACCCGACGTGGCTGGCTCAGTATCAGGGAACCGAGAAGACGAAGGCGCTGCACACCGCGACCATTGAGCGCTACCTTGCATGGGCAGGTGCTCACATGAGTATCGAGGAGACCGGCCGCCGCAAGGCAGGCGAATACGTCCAGCATTTGCTTGACCAAAGGTTGGCACGCAAGACGATTGCCCGCCACCTCTCCGCACTCTCGTCGTTTTGGCGCTGGCTCATCAGCCGGGGCATTGTCGATACAGAACGCCGTGACAACCCGTGGAGGGAGCACGGGATAGGCGGAAAGTCTGAGGGTGGTGTAAGGAGGGGTCTGAGCAACGAGGCGATCCTGAAGCTCCTCAACTTCAGTTATGCCGCTTCACGTTATGACGCCTTGTTCCATGACCTCGTGCGTCTGGCGTTGCTCACGGGCATCCGCGTTGATGCGCTGTGTTCGCTCAAACCGGCCGACATAGACAAGCGCAAGGACGGGTATTGGCTCCGCATTGAGTTCGACAAAACGCCATCGGGAACGCGCGTCGTGCCGCTACACACCGGAGGCAGCGCCATCGTTGCGCGCCGCTTGAAGGACAAGGACACGTATCTGTTTAGGGGCCTCAAGCCGGACGTCTGGGGCGACCGCTCGGGCAACTTCGCCAAGGCTTATGTGCGCTTCCGCAGGCTCGCGGGCGTGGCTGAGAAGGGCCAGGTATTCCATACGTTCCGCAATACGTTCCTTGAGTGCATGGAGGGGCAAGGTGTTCCCGAGAGCACGGCCAAGCTTCTTGTTGGTCACAAGCGCTCCTCACTGACGTATGGTCATTACTCGAAGGGTGACCGTGTGGAGCTTCGTCGGTTCGTTCAGAAGCTAAACTATGGGCGGGCAGTGATGGTCGCGATCAAACGGACACCGAAGCAGCGGGACACTTCTTGACTGCGCGTCGCGCTTTGCCTGTCCCTCGCTTGCGAGCCTTGGATTTTTCACTCTCAAAGGACCAGATGACGAAATCCAGCAGTCGAGGGGTCATGTGCGGGTGGTCAGGCTTCAGCAATCTCGCGGCCTCGATAACCACTTGCTTGGCGTATCTCGGACGTACTTTGTCCGACTGTTCGCCGATAGCGCCTGCAACGAAGCGGCAAACCATCGTGTCTTCCTTGACCATCTCTTCGTCGCCCGCGAGCAGCCTGAAGTAATCGAATGAAATCCCGGACGCTTGGCCCTTGATCTTGCGGACTTCCTCTCCCGCGCTTTCCACCTTTGCCTTGTCGCTCATGTCGCAAATGCTGTTGATCCCGGCGTTTCGGAGGGCAAGGGCAAACTGGCGCACGGCCTCAGTCTTCAGGATGCCGTTTCTTGAAGAGGTAAGCTGTCGATTGCAGAATGGCCCGTTCGCAAGCTCTCCGGGGCTAGTTGATCCAAGCGCGGCAATGAAGTCATCAACCGTATGCTCCCGCTGAGCATCCTTTAGAAGGAGCGGCCATTCTGGGCGCTGAGCCTTCGCCCAACGCTCGACGGTGTTCCTCGTTGCCTTGTAGATCGCCCTGATCGAGAAGACGGCATCAATGACGCAAAGCGGCAGACTGGCGTAAAAGTGTTCAGGGCCGAGGCTTGCTTCCTTAAGGCTTAACTTCTTACATGCCGCATCAGCGACTTGGCGCGCCGCATCAGCTATCGGCAACTCGTTAGGTCCAATCATCTTTGCCCCTCCAATAACGCTTGAAAGCGGATCACCTTGCGCGGCAATGAAGCAGAGGATTTCCCACCTATACGGGTGAACCGGGCTTTACAAGCGCTAATGGCACGCCTCCGTCCGCGTCGTGCCACCCTGTCGTCGTGCCCATCGTGCCCATCATGGAACGCACCTCGAAGGACGATGGCCCCCATGTTGCGTTTGGGGGCAGCAGGCAGCACAGCCAACACGTTTCGTAGGCGTATAGAAGCCGTCTCCAACGGGTACCGCGCCGTCCGCGCCTTACGCCGCTCACACAATCATTGACCTCGCATCCACTTCGGGGAAATGCGCCAGACGACAAACCCTAATGCTGCTCCCAAAAGCGCATGGGCTACGAAGCCTCCCGGAAGTATAAACAAAGTACCGATTGCGCCGATTAAGCCTATGGCGAGGACGGCACCCCATGCGTACACCATCGCCCAGCCGACTATTCCGGCAAGAATGGCAGAGGGCAGCCAACCTAGCCCGAGACCGAATAGGAAGCCGTAGCTCGCAACGCAGAATACGTAGGCACCTATAAAGGTTACTACGCTCGTGACCGCGCCCAGCGCGTAGCCAATCGTGAGATAGCCAGCGCCAAACACTGTGACCTTGGTTAGGCTTTTGTCCTCTGCCATGCGTTTCGCCTTTGCAATAGCGGCCATTACGCAGAATGGGCTATGGTCTTTGGCGCGAGCGTTACAGCGCCACTAAGCGGATAACCATCCAATGCGCATCAACATTTTTCAAGCTACGGGCGATGAACAGATAGCGGGAATTGAAGCCGAAATAAATGGCTGGGTCGAGAGAACCGAAGGAATGGGCTTTTCGGTGAAGATCATGCATTGCTCCACGGCGATGTGCCAAATCGATTATGGCCCAGATACAGAACGCCTTCCACAACTCGCCATTACTTTCTGGTACGAATTGGCCCCTCGCATCTGATCGCCGGGCCGACGCTGACGGCGACCCCCAATGTCGCAAACCAGCGCTTGAGAGGGCAGTACGATGGTTTCAGAAGACAAAGAGTTTGAGTACGTGACCTCGCAGATCATCAAGCACGTTGAGCGGACTGTCGATGCCTTCAAGCTGTTCGCTCAGTTGTATTCTGCGATAGTTGGAGGCGCGATTTGGCTGAGCACCCAGCCGAGCGTCGGCCCAGAGGCGGCTAAAACCTATCTGCATCTCTCGGTTGGCCTTGTGTTTTTGGTGACTGCAATCACCAGCATTATGATCCTTGAAAACTATCGTGCTTGGCGAGGTTTTAGAGCCGCACAGTCACGTCTCGTGCCTCATGTCCCTCCGCCAAAACGGGGATCAGAAAAGACAGGTTGGGTGATGATCCTCTGCATGGTCGCGGGGTGCGTGCTATTTTGGTGGTTCAATCCTTTCAGTTCGGCGGTAAAAGCCAACGCGACCGTACCTCTCTCCGGTAAGGCGCTCGCCGCCAGTCCTCGTTGACGGCAAACATCCCATTGGGGTGTACCTCTGCGAGACGCACGGCTGAGACAAAGAATCTGTACCAATAGGGTTGACTTCTGATTTGTGAGACGCCATTGTCTCACGGTCTAGAACCTATTGAGACAGGAGCAATGAGATGACCGTGATCGGCTATGCCCGCGTGAGCACAACCGACCAGAACCTTGAAGTGCAGGAGAGCGCCTTGCGCGCGGCAGGTTGCGACCTCCTCCGCTCTGAGAAGCGCAGCGGCACAACCACCGCAGGGCGCGAGGAGCTTCGCACCGTCCTGGACTTCCTCCGTAGCGGTGACGTGCTCATGGTCACGCGGATTGACCGCCTCGCGCGCTCCATCGGCGACCTTCAGGACATCGTGAGAGCCGTGAAGGCCAAGGGCGCAAGCCTCAAGGCCACGGAACAACCGATCGACACCAGCACGGCAGCGGGCAAATGTTTCCTCGACATGCTCGGCGTGTTTGCAGAGTTCGAGACCAACCTGCGGAAGGAACGGCAGCTTGAGGGCATAGCCGATGCGAAGGCGCGCGGGGTCTATCGCGGTCGCAAGGCGAGCATTGACCGTGCGAAGATCAAGGCGCTGAAGGCCGATGGTATGGGGCCGTCAGCCATCGCTAAGGCCCTCAAGATCGGTCGTGCGTCCGTCTATCGCGCACTTGAGGATTGAGGAGGCCAACATGCTCATGCAGATTTCGGCGATAGCCCTCATCCTCGGTGCCCTCGCAAGTTCACGGAGCCTCGGCGTCCTATCGGTCGTGGCTGGCTTCACCGCGTTCTATATCGGTCGCTGACACCAACGAAATGCTGGGGACGTTGTGGCGATTTTCCAAGCCCCTTCCGTCGCACGCTGTCCGATCTGCTGTTGCTCACGCCACGCCCAAAGAGGCTTCGTCATCGCCGGGAGCCGACAGGCGCGCCTCTCATAGGGTCCCTGTCCGCTCCCCGATTGCCAAATTCTCCACCGAAACCGATTTCAAAAATGGGTCCTAAAGTCTGCGTTGTTGTTAGACCATAACGGCGCGTGAAAGACGCGGGACCTCAGTGGGTCCCCGGCCCTTGGGACGCGGCCGAAGCGCTCCACGGCCCTCTAAAGCGCTGCTGGGGCCTATTGAATCAGCCCTCCGCGCTGAACATCCGCAACCCACCCCCAACAATTATGCAATGGCCAATAACCCATTGAAAACACTTGCGAAACGACCAATAAAACCTCCACCACCGGGGGGCCTCTGAGGCGTAATCATGGCCGGGGCGGGTGGTACAAAATGCACCGCCTATGGATGCACCAGTTAGAGCCTGAAGCTCTCGGCACGCTCCTCAAGAGCCTCTTGAAGGGCCTCCTCGATCTGCCGCGACAACTCGCCGTGCCCGCTCGCCTGAAGCTGTCCCGCGACAATGGTGAGGGCGGTGGCAATGTCGGGTTCAATCGCTTCAGGAGCCTCATCGCCCTCCCAAGCCGCGCCGTCATCCTCGCTCCAGCACCGCGCCAATTCCTGCGGCATCGCGTCACTCACCATCGCTATCGCGCGTGCAGTTATCTCAGGCCGCTTGGTGAAGTTGCTGACCTTCTTCAGTTGCTCAGCCATCTCGCGAGCCTTCTGAGCTACATGCGTCTTGTAGTCGAAGTCCTCCCCGCTTTCTGCCTCGAACGTCTGCGCTTCCCGCCATGGCACTTCAAACGGGTCCTTGCCAACGTCAAGCAGCGCCTTCCGCCGTCGCGCCATGTTGGCGATGGTGCCACGCGATACGCCGAAGCGCACCTTCAGCACATTCCAACTCAGGTCGTGCTCGTTGAAGCGCACCCAAGCGGCCTGTAGCTTGGCCTGCAACGACATGGGCAACTTGTCTTTGAGGTTGCGAGCGAACGCCTCATCTCTTGCGTCGCTGAGAGAGCCTTTGAAGACCTCAACAGGGATTTGCTTTGCCCATTTGGCGGTGTGATACGCCTCCATACGATGATGGCCGTCCACGAGATAGAACGTCTTCCCCACCGCCGTCACCAAGACCGCATCAAGCGGCTTACGCTCCTTCCCGGTGCCAAGCGCGCGCACCAACACGCGAACGTGGTCCTCGCTGCCTTGCATGTCCTCATCCTGAAGCCGCCACTGAAATACCTTGTCGGCAACCTTGATGGCGGAGCGAGGCAGAGCCTTCGGCGCATCTGCACGCCGCTTCTCGCTGCTCTCGACCCGCTTCAGGTCCTCATAGGTGACTGAGGTGCGAAGGCGAATGACGCCCCCGCGTTGGTACTTCATCGTCGGCACTACTGGCACTGCTCCGCGTTGAGGGCTTCAAAGACAATCTCATCGAACCCAATACCGTGCTTCGCGGCGTCGCGTTCCAGCGCGAGGTCAAGCGCCGTGGCGCGCTCAGCCATTGCCAACGCCTGCTTATGTGCGGCGCTGGCCTCCGCAAAGAGTGTGACAAAGGTGACGAGCTTCTGAGGGCGGGTCAGGGATAGGGCAATCATGGTCACTCCTGTGCGATACTATGAGGGATGGTTCATAGGGGTGGTTGGCCAAAACCGCCCTCGCACTAAGTTGCTGATTTACCTGCATTACTGCCGGCATCTTAGCCGTGGC
>CAVXYQ010000012.1:0-734161 GCA_963765855.1 uncultured Alphaproteobacteria bacterium
TACCCAATATCGGAGTGAAGGAAATCGAGCGCCTGATTAAGAAGCTCGAATTGGACAAGGAGATTCTGGCTGAGGGCGATGACAGCGACATTCAGCAAGAACTTGACCAATGAAAGAGGCCGCCAACTGAGGCGGCCTATCTATGCGTGGGCGCACGCAGGCCCGGCGACGCCAACCATCGGTCGATGATGAACGATGCCGCTTCCATTTTTTCAGATCTGTGTAGAAGGTCTTTTCGCGCATCCCCAGCCGGGAGGGTTTTGGCGGTGTGCTCTAGATCCGCCGCGCGTCGTCCAAGCAATTCTTGAAGGGTGCGATCCCGGGGCATGTAGATAAATCCGGTTAATGAGTCGTCAATGTACCATGTCGGCCGCCCGACCAACGGTCAGAACAGCTCATCCCCGGTATACTACGGGGCAAATCAGGCCACTGCGCATTTCAAAACAGGCCACTAGGGGTCGAAACAGGCCATTACCCCACCCCCGCAGATTTATCCCTTGACGCCAAGTGACGGTTGTAGCCATGGTAAACGGTAACCTCGGGAGCATGGTGCCTCGCCGGTCGGCGCGAGGTCACCTAGTTCATGTTTGGGAACCGGACTTGGCTCGGATCAGGGACGAATTTTTAGATTGCGTGATTTACCTCTACCCCGACAGGTCTTCGGCTGAGGCCGGCGAGGGGATCGGGGGAAGCGGATTTTTGGTTGGGGTCCAAAGCATTGGGCTGCCTCAGAACTTCTGGTTTCTTTACGCGGTCACCAACAAACATGTCGTCCAAAACGGTGCGACCGCACTTCGCTTATCGACGCGCGACGGCAAAACGGACGTTATCGAAACGGATGAGCGTTCATGGGTAACGCACCCGTCTGGAGATGATCTTGCCGCTTGTCTCGTTTCCTTCGACCCGATGGTTTTCAAGTTTCACCATGTCCCACGGGCGAATTTTCTTACGCACGAAATCATGGACAGCTTGAAAGTTGGTCCGGGCGATGAGGTGTTTGTGGTCGGACGCTTCATCAGCCACGAGGGGAAGCAGCAAAACAGACCAACAGCCCGATTCGGCTTCATCGCGCAGATGCCTCACGAGCCCATTGTGCAAGACGATGGATTCGAACAGGAAAGTTTCCTGGTGGAAGTGAGGTCAATCGGCGGCTATAGCGGCTCGCCTGTGTTTTTGTACGTGATGCCGGTCATTCCAGACACCTACGCTACTCGTAAACTCCAGCCCGCAGGGATGTACGGCGAATGGCTGCTAGGTATTGAATGGGGGCTGCTCCAGAATTGGGAACCGGTACGCAATCATCGGGGAGAGCCGGTAAATCCGACCAACCCGCGCGCCATGCAGGTGCCGATAAATACTGGTATGATGGGAGTCGTTCCGGTCTGGAAGCTAGCCGAACTGCTAGATACGGGACCAATTGCCGAGCATCGCAAGAAAGTGGAAAAAACCGTTATGGAGCATCAGAAAAAAAATCCCCCTACTTCCCGAAAAACTTCGGCTTCCGATCCTGCGCCGAAAGCTTCCCCTCCCGCCAACGACGCGAACCCCAGTCACCAAGAGGATTTCATGCGTCTTGTAGGCGCGGCAGCGCGAAAGCAAGAACCAGAAGGTTAAACATCTTCCAGTGCGACTTGCGCATGTTGCGGCGGTAGCTGAACTCGCTGACGTATTTCCATGAATGCTTTGCCGAAATGTGAACGTGCGTGCCCTTGATGGCGCGCTTGAATAGCGACCAATGGCTTTCCAGCCCGTTCACGTGATGGATGCCCCGAACGTACTCTTTGGCCGAATGATTGACCGTGCCGTGGTCGTAGGCGTGCTTAAGGCCATGATAGACCCAGCTTTCATCCGTGCTGATGATGCTGCCAGCCGGGATGTTTTCATTGATGATGCCTTCAACGGTATAGGTCGTAACGTCCGGGATCGGCGCGGCCAGCAAGCGTCCATCGCGCTGTAGCATTCCGAATACGACCGTTTTGTTATCCGGCTCACCGTGTTTGCGCCGACCGCCAACGAAGGTTTCGTCAATCTCGACGTGCCCATCCATCGGGCCGCCCCACTTGTCATCCGCAGATGCCATCAGCTTGCGCAGTTCGTGACACATGCGCCAAGCGCATTTGTAGGTGACGCCCAACTGCCTCTGTACCTCTTTGGCCGCAACGCCATGGCGCGTGCTGGTCATGAGGTACATCGCGAAAAACCACTTGGTCAGGCTGGTCCGCGACTTGTGAAAGATGGTTTCGGCAGCCGGGTAAACATGGTGGCCGCACTCTTGGCAGGCATAGGCGCGGCGCTTGCTCATGGGGTGGAATGAAGCCCGGTGTTTGCAGCCGGGGCAGACGATATCGGTCCCGCCATAGTTGATTTCCATCAGCTTGGCGAGGCAGGCCGCATCGTTCGGATATTCGGCTTGGAACTGCTTGAAGGTGTATTTGGCCATGGCGGAAACCTTCCCTGATCTAATGCTTGAGCTTGGACGGCTCATCGGCCGGAATAAGGAAGCTCCCCTTGAAGTCGTAGAGGCCGCGGCGCAACTGGCCGAGCACCCTGAGGAACTCTTTTATTTTGTACCCGAGTGTCGCACCGCAGGACGGACACCAAATCTCGCGCCCGGCCTTCAACCCTCCGACCTGCTTCTTGAAATCGTGGAAGCAGCGCGGGCAGCGAATTGGGAACAGGTCGGTATCCTTGTACGTCTTGGGCTTGGGAACCATCGCTTATCCCCTCGGCTACCTGCGATTGAGGGATAGCGTAAATCATCGGGGCACTTGCTGTCAAGGGATAGATCTGCACCCCCGGCAAAAGAACATATTGCGAACGAGGAACAAATAGGGTACGATGTTCCCACAGTCGCCGTTCCACCTCTCTCGCCACCGTTTGTCCCGCTAGCGAATCCCCGCCATAAGGAGCAATGCCCATGTCCCGCCACTGCCCTGCGTATCGTCGAAGGATCCTCCATGGACAAGACCAAGGCCCTGTCCGCCGCGCTCTCCCAGATCGAGCGCCAGTTCGGCAAGGGCTCGGTGATGAAGCTCGGCAAGAACGACCGCTCGATGGACGTCGAGACCATCTCCTCGGGCTCGCTCGGGCTCGATATCGCGCTCGGCGTCGGCGGCCTGCCGCGCGGCCGGGTGGTGGAGATCTACGGGCCGGAATCCTCGGGCAAAACCACGCTGGCGCTGCATACCGTGGCCGAGGCCCAGAAGAAGGGCGGCATCTGCGCCTTCATCGATGCCGAACACGCGCTCGACCCGGTCTATGCCCGCAAGCTCGGCGTCAATATCGATGAACTCCTGATCTCGCAGCCCGATACCGGCGAGCAGGCGCTGGAAATCTGCGACACGCTGGTGCGCTCCGGCGCGGTCGACGTCCTGGTGGTCGATTCGGTGGCGGCCCTGGTGCCGAACGCCGAACTGGAAGGCGAGATGGGCGATGCGCTGCCCGGCCTGCAGGCGCGGCTGATGAGCCAGGCGCTGCGCAAGCTCACCGCCTCGATCAACAAGTCCAACACCATGGTGATCTTCATCAACCAGATCCGGATGAAGATCGGGGTGATGTACGGCTCGCCGGAAACCACCACCGGCGGCAACGCGCTGAAATTCTATGCCTCGGTCCGGCTCGACATCCGCCGCATCGGCGCCATCAAGGAGCGCGACGAGGTGGTCGGCAACCAGACCCGCGTCAAGGTGGTCAAGAACAAGCTGGCGCCGCCCTTCAAGCAGGTCGAATTCGACATCATGTATGGCGAGGGCGTCTCCAAGATGGGCGAGATCCTCGATCTCGGCGTCAAGGCCGGCATCGTGGAAAAGTCCGGCGCCTGGTTCTCCTATGACAGCCAGCGGCTCGGCCAGGGCCGCGAGAATTCCAAGGCGTTCCTGAAGGCCAATCCCGACATGACCGCCAAGATCGAGGCGGCGATCCGCCAGAATTCCGGCCTGATCGCCGAACAGATCCTGGCCGGCTCGCCCGAGCGCGACGCCGAAGGCGAGGAAGAGCCCGCGGAAGATTGAGTTTTTTCGCCACAGCGGGCGCCGCGGACGTTGCGTTGCCGACATCGCCGGTGCCCGCTGCGTTTTGCGATGGCATGTCGCATTCGCGCTCGATCGCGCGGCCTTTACCACTCGTCATTCCGGGGCGCGCTGTTGCGCGAGCCCGGAAATCCATAATCCCAGAGCCGGCGATGGCTTACCAGGTCTATCTCCTTGCCAGCAAAAAGCACGGCACGCTCTACCTTGGCGTGACAAACGATGTCGTGCGGCGCGGGTACGGGCACCGGACCAGCGCGACGCAAGGTTTTGCCAAGCGATATGGCGTGGACAAACTGGTCTGGTTCGAAATCCACGACGCCGCAATGACGGCCATCGCCCGCGAAAAAGAACTGAAGAAATGGCGGCGTGACTGGAAGATCCGACTGATCGAAGCGGAAAATCCAGGCTGGGTTGATCTCTATCCCGGGATAGCAAGCTGACACGGGGGATATGGATTCCGGGCTCAGCGTCTTGGATCGGCAATTGCCGACCTGAGATGCCTCCCGGAATGACGTTTTTTCTTTGGGTGCGGACTGCGTCTGTCTTGCGTGGGCGCGATGGGTCGACTTCCGCCCCTCCTACTCCGCAGCCTCTGCGTAGTCCTCGAGCGGCGGACAGCTGCACACCAGATGGCGGTCGCCGTAGACGTTGTCGACCCGGCCGACCGGACACCAGTATTTGTCGGTTCGCGAGGTGCCGGCCGGAAAGCAGCCCTCGGCGCGGCCATAGGCCCGCGCCCAGTTGTCGTCGGCGATGTCGTGCACGGTGTGCGGGGCGTGGCGCAGCGGCGAGGCCTCGACCTTCCAGCGCCCGGCCTCGATCTCGGCGATCTCGCGCCGGATCGCGATCATGGCGTCGCAGAAGCGGTCGAGCTCGGCCTTGGCTTCCGATTCGGTCGGCTCGATCATCAGCGTGCCCGGCACCGGAAAGCTCATGGTCGGGGCATGGAAGCCGTAATCGATCAGCCGCTTGGCGATGTCGTCGACGGTGACGCCGCTTGTCAGCTTCAGCGGCCGGGGATCGACGATGCATTCATGCGCCACGCGCCCTTTGGCGTTGCGGTACAGCACCGGAAAATGCGGATCGAGCCGGGTGGCGATGTAGTTGGCATTCAGGATCGCGGTCTCGGTGGCCCGGGTCAGGCCGTCGCCGCCCATCATCAGGATGTAGACGTAGGAGATGGTCAGGATCGAGGCCGAGCCGAACGGCGCCGCCGACACCGGTCCCACGGCGCTGCGCCCGCCGCCACCGGTGAACGGATGCCCCGGCAGGAACGGCGCCAGGTGGGCTCTTACCCCGATCGGTCCCATGCCCGGACCGCCGCCGCCATGCGGAATGCAGAACGTCTTGTGCAGGTTGAGATGGCTGACATCGGCGCCGTAATCGCCGGGCCGCGACAGCCCGACCTGCGCATTCATGTTGGCGCCGTCGAGATAGACCTGTCCGCCATGGCCATGCACGATGTCGCAGATCTCGCTTATATGCTCCTCGAACACGCCATGGGTCGAGGGATAGGTGATCATGACCGCGGCGAGGTTCTGCGAATGCAGCGCGGCCTTGGCCCTGAGATCCGCGACGTCGACGTCGCCCCTGGCGTCGCAGGCCACCACCACCACTTCCATGCCGGCCATGCTGGCGGAGGCCGGATTGGTGCCGTGCGCGGAGGAGGGGATCAGGCACACCCGGCGATGCGGCTCGCGGCGCGCGGCGTGATAGCCGCGGATCGCCAGCAGCCCGGCATATTCGCCCTGCGCCCCGGAATTCGGCTGCAGCGAGATCGCGTCATAGCCTGTGATGTCGCACAGCCATTTTTCCAGTTGCGCGAACAGCGCGTGATAGCCTGCCGCCTGCGCAGCCGGCGCGAACGGATGCAGGCCGCCGAACGCCGGCCAGGTCAGCGGGATCATCTCCGACGTGGCGTTCAGCTTCATGGTGCAGGAGCCCAGCGGAATCATCGCGCGGTCGAGCGCGAGGTCGCGGTCGGACAGCTTGCGCATGTAGCGCAGCAGTTCGGTCTCGGAGCGGTGCGCGTGGAACACCGGATGGGTGAGGAACGCGCTTGAGCGCTTCAGTTCCGCCGGCAGCGCTTCGCGCGCGCCGGTTTCGATCTCGGCATAATCGAGCGCAGCCCCGAAGGCGCGCCACACCGCCTCGACTTCGGCCGCCGTCGTGGTCTCGTCCAGCGCGATGCCCAGACTGTCCTCGCCGATCCGCAGGTTTATTTTTTCCTGCAGCGCGCGGCCGACGATCTCGTCCCGCCGGCCGCCTGCCTGCACCGTCACGGTGTCGAAGAAGGCGTCCGAGCGCGGCGCAAAGCCGAGCCTGCGCAGGCCCGCCGCCAGCACGGCCGTGCGGCGATGCACCTGGCGGGCGATCCGGCTCAGGCCTTCCGGGCCGTGATAGACCGCGTACATCGAGGCGATCACCGCCAGCAGCACCTGCGCGGTGCAGATGTTGGAGGTGGCCTTTTCGCGGCGGATGTGCTGCTCGCGGGTCTGCAGCGCCAGCCGGTAGGCCGGCTGGCCGCGCGAATCGATCGACAGCCCGACAATGCGCCCGGGCAGCGCGCGCTTGAGCGCGTCGCGCACCGCCATATAGGCCGCATGCGGTCCGCCATAGCCCATCGGCACCCCGAAGCGCTGCGCCGAGCCGATCGCGATATCGGCGCCGAGTTCGCCGGGCGAGGCCAAAAGGGTCAGCGCCAGCAGGTCGGCGGCCACGATCGCCAGCGCGCCCCCGGCGCGCAGCGCCGATATCGCGCCGCGCAGGTCGCGCACCACGCCGGAACTGCCGGGATATTGCAGCAGCGCGCCGAATACCTCGGCGCCCGCGAGATCGGCAAGCGGATCGCCGACGATCAGCTTCCAGCCCAGCGGCTCGGCGCGGGTGCGCAGCACCGCCAGGGTCTGCGGATGCACCTCGCGGTCGACGAAGAACGATCCCGTTTTCGCGGTCGCGGCACGCTCGGCCAGCGCCATCGCCTCGGCCGCGGCGGTCGCCTCGTCGAGCAGCGAAGCGTTGGCGACGTCGAGCCCGGTCAGGTCGCAGATCATGGTCTGGAAATTGAACAGCGCTTCCAGCCGGCCCTGGCTGATCTCCGGCTGGTACGGCGTATAGGCCGTGTACCAGGCCGGGTTTTCGAGAATGTTGCGCTGGATCACCGCCGGCAGGATGGTGCCGGAATAGCCCTGGCCGATCAGCGAGGTGAAGACCTGGTTGCGGGACGCAAGCTCGCCCATATGGGCCAGCGCTTCGGTCTCGCTCAGGGCGCGGCCGAGATCGAGCGGCGCCTGCTGCCGGATCGAGCCCGGCAGCGTCTCGGCCATCAGCGCCCCGAGACTGGAAGCGCCCACGGTCTGCAGCATCGCGGCGATGTCGCGGGACGAGGGGCCGATATGGCGCTGCACGAAGCCGGTGGCGGGCTCGATCGCAGGCAGGCGGTGCGCGGTCATGAAGTGTTCCCTTGAAATCAGGCGGTGTGTTGAGCGTAGGCGGCCTCGTCCATCAGGCCCTCGAGTTCGCTTTTGTCGGCTATCTTCAGCTTGAAGAACCAGGCCTTGCCGGCGGCATCGGAATTGACCAGCGCCGGCTCGTCCGACACCGCGGCGTTGACTTCCAGGACTTCGCCCGAGATCGGCGCATAGACGTCGGACGCCGCCTTGACGGATTCCACCACGGCGGCGGCCTCGGCCTTTTTCAGCTGGCGGCCGACCTTCGGCAGTTCGACGAACACCACGTCGCCGAGCTGCGACTGCGCGTAGTCGGTGACGCCGATGGTGGCGACGTCGCCCTCGATGCGGAGCCATTCGTGGTCGGACGTGAACAGCGTGGTCATGGCGAATCCTTCAGCGGTTGCAGGTTTGGCGTTTGCAGGCTCAACGGTGGTAGGCGTGGGCAATGAAGGGCAGCGGCGTGACCTGCAGCGGCAGGCGCTGGCCGCGCAATTCGGCAAACACAAGGCTGCCGGTGCCGGCATGCAGGACCGGCAGGTAGCCCATCGCCACCGGCGCGTTGATGCTGGGGCCAAAGCCGCCCGAGGTGACCTTGCCGATCGGCTGCGGCGAAGCTTCGTCGGCAAACAGCGGCGCGCCTTCGCGGACCGGGGCGCGGCCTTGCGGCTTGAGGCCGACGCGGCGGCGCGGCGGTCCCTGTTCCAGCTGCGGCAGGATGACTTCTGCGCCCGGAAAGCCGCCGGCGCGGGCGCCGCCAGGGCGGCGGCTGTTCTGGATAGACCATTGCAGCGCGGCCTCGACCGGCGTGGTGGTGGTGTCGATGTCATGGCCATAGAGGCATAGCCCGGCCTCGAGCCGCAGGCTGTCGCGCGCCCCGAGCCCGATCGGCAGCAGCTCGCTGTCTTCCAGCAGCGCCTGGGCAAGATCTTCGGCCCTGTCGGCCGCAACCGAGATCTCAAAACCGTCCTCGCCGGTGTAGCCCGAGCGCGACACCAGGCAGTCGATGCCGGCCAGCCGCCGCGGGCCGCAATCCATGAAACGCATCGCGGCGATCTCGGCGCCAAGCCGTTGCAGCACCGCCGCGGCCTTCGGTCCCTGCAGCGCGATCAGCGCGCGATCGGAAAGCGGCTCGATCACGCAACTCTCCGAAAGGGCGTCGCGCAGATGCGCCTCGTCGGCTTGCTTGCAGGCGGCATTGACCACCAGGAACAGATGGCTTCCGAGATTCGCCACCATCAGGTCGTCGAGAATCCCCCCGGCCTGATCGGTGAACTGGGCGTAGCGCTGCCGTCCCGGCGCGATGCCGGCAATGTCCTGCGGCACCAGCCGCTCCAGCGCCAGGGCGGCATCCTCGGGCCGGCCTGATTTCGCATGCAGCGCGATCTGGCCCATATGCGAGACGTCGAACAGGCCGGCGGCGCTGCGGGTATGCAGGTGTTCCCTGAGCACGCCGGCGGCGTACTGCACCGGCATGTCATAGCCGGCAAACGGCACCATCCTGCCGCCACGGGCGACATGCAGCGCGTGCAGGGGAGTGGGTTTCGGTGCGGATTGGTCGTCGCGCGCAAGCATCACGGGGCCCTCGCGGTTCTTGCGGGGAGGGATTCCCCGAAAAACCCGTCGAAGCCCCATCTGTCGCTGTGCCTGAGAGTATTATCCCGTCGGCGGAACCGTCCGGGCGGCTGCCCGGCGGGTCTCTTTCCAGATGCTGTCAGATCACGCGGTCCGTTTGCCTGAGAGTTTCCGGGGCGGTTGCTCCTTCGGCGCCGGCCTTCTCAGGCCGATCTCTCCCGACGTGACTGTCTCAAATCAGATAGGAGAAAACCACGGTGGCGGCAAGGCTGTCAACGCAACTGCAGCATCTATCAACCGCTGTTGTGCTGGTGCGGCAAGCCCCTGATCCTCTTGCACAGTTTCTGGACACTGCGATCTGCCGCGTCTAAAAGCGTTGCGCTGGAGCGATGCCTTTCCCGGTTTTGGGGCCGTTTCCGGGCTTTTTTAGCGATTGGACCAACATGAGCGGCGTCAACGAAATCAGGTCGACCTTCCTCGATTACTTTGCCGGGCAGGGCCACGCGATCGTGCCGTCGTCGCCGCTGGTGCCGCGCAACGACCCGACCCTGATGTTCACCAACGCCGGCATGGTGCAGTTCAAGAACGTCTTTACCGGGGTCGAGAAGCGGCCCTACCAGCGCGCCACCACCTCGCAGAAATGCGTGCGCGCCGGCGGCAAGCACAACGACCTCGACAATGTCGGCTATACCGCGCGGCATCACACCTTTTTCGAGATGCTCGGCAATTTCTCGTTCGGCGACTATTTCAAGGACCGCGCCATCGAGCTCGCGTGGAACCTGGTCACGAAGGAGTTCGGCCTGCCCAAGGACAAGCTCTCCGCCACCGTCTATGTCGACGACGACGAGGCGTTCGGGCTCTGGAAGAAGATCGCGGGGCTGCCGGAGTCGCGCATCATCCGCATCGCTGGTTCGGACAATTTCTGGCAGATGGGCGATACCGGCCCGTGCGGTCCGTGCTCGGAAATCTTCTACGACCATGGCGACAAGATCTGGGGCGGCCCGCCGGGATCGGCGGAGCAGGACGGCGACCGCTTCATCGAGATCTGGAATTTGGTGTTCATGCAGTTCGAGCAGCTTGAACCCGGGGTGCGCAATCCCCTGCCGAAACCCTCGATCGATACCGGCGCCGGCCTCGAGCGCATCGCCGCGGTGCTGCAGGGCAAGCACGACAATTACGACATCGACCTGTTCGCCGCCCTGATCCGCGCCATTTCCGAACTGACCGGCGCCGATCCGCAAGGGCCGCAGAAGGCCTCGCTGCGGGTGATCGCCGACCATCTGCGCGCGAGCTCGTTCCTGATCGCCGACGGCGTGCTGCCGTCGAACGAGGGCCGCGGCTATGTGCTGCGCCGGATCATGCGCCGCGCCATGCGCCATGCGCAACTGCTCGGCGCCCAGGATCCCCTGATGTACCGCCTGGTCTGGGCGCTGGTGCGCGAGATGGGCCAGGCCTATCCCGAACTGGTGCGCGCCGAGAACCTGATCGAGGAAACCCTGCTGCTCGAAGAGACCCGCTTCCGCAAGACCCTGGAGCGCGGCCTGTCGATCCTCGACGAGAAGAGCGCCGGTCTCAAGAAGGGCGACATGTTCGACGGCGACACCGCCTTCACGCTGTACGACACCTACGGCTTTCCGCTCGATCTCACCCAGGACGCGCTGCGCAACCGCGGCATATCAGTCGACATCGCCTCCTTCACCGACGCGATGGATCGCCAGCGGGCGAAAGCGCGCGCGGCATGGGCGGGAAGCGGCGACACCGCCAGCGAGAACGTCTGGTTTCCGTTGCGCGAGAAACTCGGCGCCACCGAATTTCTGGGCTACGAGACCGAGACCGCCGAGGGCGTGGTCGGGGCGCTGGTCAAGGACGGCCACGAGGCCGAGAGCCTCAAGGCCGGCGAATCCGGCGCGGTCATCCTCAACCAGACGCCGTTCTACGCGGAGTCCGGCGGCCAGGTCGGCGACACCGGCGTGCTGAGCGGCGAGGGCGTGCGGTTTCGTGTCACCGACACCCAGAAGAAGGCCGGCGATCTCTACGTGCATCTCGGCACCGTCGAGCAGGGCACCCTGAAGCCGGGCACGGCGCTGCAGCTCGAGGTCGATCATGCCAGGCGGAGTTCGATCCGCGCCCATCACTCCGCCACCCATATCCTGCACGAGGCGCTGCGCCAGGTGCTCGGCGACCACATCGCCCAGCGCGGCTCGCTGGTGGCGCCGGACCGGCTGCGCTTCGACTTCGTGCATCAGAAGCCGATCACGGCCGCCGAGCTGAGCCGGGTCGAGGATATCGCCAACGCCGTGGTGCTGGAGAACGACGAGGTCACCACGCGGCTGATGGCGCTGGACGATGCGCGCGACGCCGGCGCGCGGGCCCTGTTCGGCGAAAAATATGGCGACGAGGTTCGCGTGGTGTCGATGGGCAGGACCGCGCGCGATTCCGGCAGCAACGCGCTCGGCTGGTCGGTGGAATTGTGCGGCGGCACCCATGTGCGCCGCACCGGCGATATCGGCCTGATCTCGGTGACCGGCGAAAGCGCGGTCTCCTCGGGGGTGCGCCGCATCGAGGCCCTGACCGGCCACCATGCCCGCAAGCATGGCAACGAGACCATGGCGCTGGCGAAGTCGGCGGCGAGCGAATTGCGCACCACGCTCGACGAGATGCCGGCGCGCATCGCCGCATTGATGGAAGAGCGCAAGCGGCTGGAGCGCGACTTGTCGGAGGCGCGCAAGAAACTGGCGATGGGCGGCGGCGCGGCCGCCGGCGGAGCGGCCTCGGCCGGCGCCGGCGTGCGCCAGGTCGGCAACGTCAGGCTGATGGCGCGCGCGGTCGAGGGCGTCGAGACCAAAGACCTCAAGAGCCTGGTCGACGACGGCAAGAAACAGCTCGGCTCCGGCGTGGTCGCCATTGTCGGCGTCACCGCCGACGGCAAGGCCGGCGTCGTGGTCGGCGTGACCGCCGATCTGGTGGCGCGCTTCAACGCGGTGGAGCTGGTGCGTCTCGCCGCCGAGGCGCTCGGCGGCAAGGGCGGCGGCGGCCGCCCCGACATGGCCCAGGCCGGCGGCCCCGACGGCACCAGGGCCGACGCGGCGCTGGCCGCGATCGAACAGGCGATGGCCGGCGAATGAATTGCCCTGCCGGGACTGAGACGCTTGGGTTTCCAGGGAGCGCTGCCTATCCCTTTCGCAAGAACACGTAATCCGCGGAATAGGGCACGCTCTTGAAGCTGCCGCGCTGGTCGCAGGGGCCGTCGGGCTTGCCGCCCTGGGTGTTGATCCGCTGCACCGTGGTGACATCGCCGAGCAGGCCGCTGCCGCGATGGGAAACCACATCCAGCTTGAGCCATGCAATGTCGTTGGCGGTGGCGCCGGGAGCGGTGTCGGCAACCTTGCCGGTCACGGCGCTGCCGTCGCTGAATTCCCAGGTCGGTCCGGCATAGTGGCGGCCGACGGTCTTGCCGTCGACCAGCAAGGTGGCGATCGGTTCGCGGAACGCCCAGCCCGGCTTGTCGTCGCCGGCCATCTTGCATTCATAGATCTGCGCGCCCTCGGCATGCGCTGACAGCACGATGGTTTCGCCCGGTGCGGCGATCGCCGCGGGCAGGGGCGTTTCGGCGGCAAAGGCGGGCAGCGACCCCGCCAGCAGGAAGACAGCGAGCGCGATCCCGTTCAGGTGTGGCATGGTCGCCTTCTCCGGTGGTGAGGCGCGGGGCGGTCGATGGCGGCGCGCGGACTGGTAGATTTTTCGAAGTCCAATTCATCCGGTCCGCAAGATAACCGTCATTCCGGGGCGCGCCCTTGCGCGAGTCCGGAATCCATAACCCCTGCGGTGGCTATCGATTCCGGGCCTGCGCTCCGCCCGGCCAATGCCGGCCGGAGCACATCCCGGAATGACAAAGGCTGGGTGATGTGATCGATTCAAGGAATCGCTCAGCCTATGCCATCGCCTTGGTGAGGTTTTCCGCGACCTTGTCGAGGAAGCCGGTGGTCGACAGCCAGCGCTGGTCGGCGCCGACCAGGAGCGCCAGATCCTTGGTCATGTAGCCGGCCTCGACGGTGTCGACGCAGACCTTTTCCAGCGTCAGTGCAAACTTGCCGAGCGCCTCGTTGTTGTCGAGCTTGGCGCGGTGCGACAGCCCGCGGGTCCAGGCGAAGATCGAGGCGATCGAGTTGGTCGAGGTCTCCTTGCCCTTCTGGTGCTCGCGGTAATGCCGGGTCACCGTGCCGTGGGCGGCCTCGGCCTCCACCGTCTTGCCGTCCGGCGTCATCAGCACCGAGGTCATCAGGCCGAGCGAGCCATAACCCTGCGCGATGGTGTCGGACTGCACGTCGCCGTCATAGTTCTTGCAGGCCCAGACATAGCCGCCCGACCATTTCATCGCCGCGGCCACCATGTCGTCGATCAGGCGATGCTCGTAGGTGATCTTCTTCTCGTCGAATTTCGCCTTGAATTCCTTGTCGAAGATATCCTGGAAGATGTCCTTGAAGCGGCCGTCATAGACCTTCAGGATCGTGTTCTTGGTCGACAGATAGACCGAATAGTTCTTGGACAGGCCCATGTTGAGCGAGGCGCGGGCGAAATCGGCGATCGAATCGTCCAGATTGTACATCGCCAGCGCGACGCCTGCGCTCGGCGAGTGATAGACTTCGCGCTCGATCACCTTGCCGTCCTCGCCGACGAACTTCATGGTCAGGGTGCCCTTGCCCGGAAACCTGAAATCGGTGGCGCGGTACTGGTCGCCGAAGGCGTGGCGGCCGATGATGATCGGCTTGGTCCAGCCCGGCACCAGCCGCGGCACGTTCTTGCAGATGATCGGCTCGCGGAACACCACCCCGCCGAGGATGTTGCGGATGGTGCCGTTGGGCGATTTCCACATTTCCTTGAGGCCGAATTCCTTCACCCTCGCCTCGTCCGGGGTGATGGTGGCGCATTTGACCCCGACGCCGACCTTCTTGATGGCGTTGGCGGCATCCACCGTGACCTGGTCGTTGGTCTTGTCGCGGTACTCCATCCCGAGATCGAAATACATCAGGTCGATATCGAGGAAGGGGGTGATCAGCTTGTCCTTGATATATTGCCAGATGATCCGGGTCATCTCGTCGCCATCGAGTTCGACGACGGGGTTGGTCACCTTGATTTTTGCCATGGCAGATCGGGCCTTTTTGGAACAGCGCGTTTCGGGACGGATGGGATGATTGCATCCGCGCTATAGCACCGCGGGGGCGCTGGCGAAAGCCGAGCCGTTATGCAGTTTCAGCCCATCTTTTGGCGCCTGGCCGGCGTTTCCGGCACGGCAGCGCCGCGCATGGGGCGATCGCATCGGATGAAATGGGAGACGCGACTGGCGAGGGGCCTTCACCCTCCCCTGGAGGGGAAGGGTGAGAAAGGGATGCGGCGACTGCGCCTCAGAACGCGGCCTGGGTGGCGGTGCCCGCCACAATGTACCAGGTGACCAACACGCCCGAGATCAGCGCGCCCGGCAGGCTCGAGCCGGTGCGCCGCCAGGTGAAGGTGGAGATGATGGCGGCGATCGCCAGAAGCGGCACGAACTGGATGGCGACGATGGTGGACAGCGGCACGAAACCGGGGTCGGGGAGCGGATTGAACAGTTTTCCGCCGATCCAGAGCGTGCCGTATTGCAGGGCCAGCAGCACGATGAAGCCAAGCGTCAGCGCCAGGATATTGGTGAAGTAGAGCGCCGCGCGTGCGGTCGCCATGGTGCTGAAATTGCGGTGCAGGAGATGCAGCGCGATCACGAAAAACGCCGTGAACGGAACCAGATAGATCAGGAAAATGGCGAACTGCCTGGCGCTCATCAGCTTGAGCGCGACGATCCAGAACCGGAAATCGATCTTGAAGGCGAGGTCGGCCAGCCACAGCGCGGCATAGCCGGCGACCACGGTGGCCAGCGCGATCAGGATCGAGGGGACGATGATGCCGGTCCGGCTGGCGCGTTTCGGCGCGAACGGCATCAGCGCCAGCGCGATCAGGCCGTTGATCAGCGCCCAGACCATGATCTGGTTGGTGATGCCCTGCGGCAGGTAGATCGACGGCGTCACGAAAGTGCCGCCGAGCGCGAACGCCGGATAATAGGTCAGCGCCGGGATGAAGGCAGACAGGATGAAGGCCGAGGCAAAGCGGCGGCCGCCGGCCGCGCCCTGTGCCGGGGTCGAGCCGTCGGCGATCACCGGCAGCCTCAGATGCGAAAACAGCGGCGCTTCGAGCAGGCCGTCGAATACCCCGAGCAGGAGCGCGACAAAGCCGATCAGCGCCACCAGGGTGCCGATTTCCTTGCGGAACCAGATCTGGTCCTCCGCTGGCCGCGGGGTGCCGCCCTGCAGCGTCCTGGCGAACCAGTCGAGGCTGTAGCCGATCGCCTCGGTCGAGATATGCTCGGCGGGATGGGTCATCGCCGGCGTGTAGAGCACCCGGGCGGTGCCCTGGGCGATGTCGCCATAGACCTTGCCGGGCTCGATGGCGCCCTTGGTGCCGAACATCGCCCACAGTTTCGGGCTCTCGGTGACGTCGCGCGCCCGCTCGACGCCCCACATCAGCGCGGAAAATTCCTCGTATTGGGCGAACACCAGCGCGACATTGCGCGGCCAGCTCGGGGTGCCGTCGGCGGCGAACGGCTTGCCGGTCGAGGAGCCCTCCAGCACCATCGCCTTGTAATCGCCGGGCATCGCGGTGGCGGCGGCGAGCACGGCCCAGCCGCCCATCGAATGACCCTCGAGGCCGATATTGGCCTTGTCGACGATGTCGAGGCTGCGCAGATGGGCGAGGCCGTCGGGGCCGCCGAAGCCGGCGGCGAAGGCCGGCGGATCGCTGTAGCCATGGCCGGTCTGGTCAATGGCGAGCACCACATAGCCGCGGCGGGCGAATTCGATGGCAAAGCCGTCCTGGGTCTCGCGCGAATTGATGTAGCCGTGAACCGCCAGGATACCGGGGGCGGGGGTCTGGGCGGTGGCATTGGGCGGGATATAGAGCAGGGCGCTCATGGTGTTGCCCTTGGCGCCCTTGAAGCGCACATCCTCGATCCTGATGCCGCCGGAGGTTTGCGTCAGATGCGCGAGCCATCCGCCGGCAACAATCAGAATCAGTCCGGCAATCGCCAGCGACCACCTGCGACGCATGGTGAACTCCCCCCTGTGCCGATGCGCCGTTGAACCGACTTTCGGGCTTGTTTTGCAGCTTCGCTTTGGTTGTGGTTGGTACCCTATCCGAAAGGAGGACACGCGCAAGCCGAGGCCTGTGCACAACGCAATGAGGTTTTGATCGAGGATTCACCGCTGGCGCTAACCCGATTATTTTGCTTGAGAATTGCGATCGGTCCAGGAATCCGGATGGGGTCGCAAAGGCCTCGCAATGAGACCTTGAACGAGGCGGTTCGAAACTTGATTCAAATTCTTCAGATGTTGAATCAGAAAGTGAAGTGAGATGTCCGGCTCGGGTACCGACAAGACCAAATCAGGCGTCGATCTCGCAGGCCCCGTGGTGATCCTGGTCGAGCCGCAGCTCGGCGAGAACATCGGCATGGCGGCGCGCGCGATGGGCAATTTCGGGTTGACCCGGCTGCGGCTGGTCAAGCCGCGCGACGGCTGGCCCAGCGTGCAGGCCCGCCGCGCCGCCTCCGGTGCCGACCATATCCTGGACCGGGTCGAATTGTTCGACACCGTCGTGGAGGCGGTGGCCGACTGCACCCTGTTGTTCGCCACCACCGCCCGCGCCCACGACCAGGCCAAGCCGGTAGTGGCGCCGGAAGCGGCGGCCCGGGAGATCGCGGGCGAACTCGAGGGCGGCGCCACGGTCGGCATCCTGTTCGGCCGCGAGCGCTACGGGCTGCAGAACGAGGAGGTCGCCCTGGCCGACCGCATCATCACCTTTCCGGTCAATCCCGGCTTTGCCTCGCTCAACCTGGCGCAGGCGGTGCTGCTGATGGGCTATGAATGGTTCAAGCTGTCGACCGCGGGCGCCCTGCCGTTCGCGATGCCGGAACGCTCCGAGCGCGCCTCGCAGCATCAGATGCAGGCGTTCTTCGACAATCTGGTGCGCGAACTCGACGCGGTGGAATTCCTGCGCCCGGCCGAGAAGCGCGAGACCATGCTGGTCAACCTGCGCAACATCTTCGCCCGCATGGAGCCGACCAAGCAGGACATGCACACGCTGCACGGCGTGGTGATGGCGATCGCGCAGGGACGCAAGGGGCCGGCCAAGGGCGGCGTGCTCGACGGCGAACAGGCGACGCGGCTGCGGGCGCTGCTCGCCGAGCACGGCCAGGGGGCGCTGCCGTCGGAAAGCGGCACGGTGCGCGGGCTGGCGCGGCTGCTGCGGCGCAACCCGACCGACGCGGAGCGCATCCTGTGGCAGGCGCTGACCACCGACCGCCGCTTTGCCGGCCAGTTCAAGCGGCAGACCCCGGTCGGGCGGCACATTCCGGACTTCGTCTCCTTCGTGCATCGGCTGGCAATCGAACTGGTCAATCCCGACGAGACCGACCTGATCGCCAATGACCGCGCCGCGCGGCGGGAATGGCTGCAGCAGCGCGGCTACCGCGTCGTCACCATGGCGGCGGCCGATGTCGAGAGCCGGGTGGCCGCCGAACTCGACCGGCTGGAGGCGGCCCTGACGGAGTCGTCCTAGAAACCCGCATCCACATCGTGCCCCGGACGCAGCGCTGCCGCGCCGCTTTTCGCGGCGTGGTGCGCTGCAGAGCCGGGGTCCATGGTTCTGCGATGCCCTATGGCCGGCTCAGCGGCGCAGCGTGAAGGACGCTGCACCGCGTCCGGGACACGATGTTTTGCGATCCGGATCGATCCCCTTCGGCCGCTCTATTTGATGACCTTGTCGGCGGCCAGCAGGAATGACTCGGGGACGACAAGCCCCAGCGCCTTGGCGGTCTTGAGATTGACCTCGAGGTTGAACTTGACCGGCAGCGTGATCGGAAGATCGCCGGGCCTGGCGCCGCGCAGGATCTTGTCGACATAATCCGCGGCGCGCTCATTGAGGGGGTCGGCGCCTCCGCCATAGGCGAACAGAAGGCCGTTGTCGGCGTAATAGGGGTAGTTGCCGAAGGTTGGAATCCGATGCCTTATCGCCAGCCCGGCAACGCGGGCGAGGTTGGCGTCGAGCAGCGGGCCGGGCTCGACATAGGCCGCATCGAAACCTTCGGCCGCCAGCCGGGCAAAGATCGAATCATAGTCCTCGGGCCCCGCCGCATCGAAGGCCTGCCAGGCAAAATCCAATTTTGTCGATGCGTCGGTGACGTCCTTTTCCAGTTGCGCGTGAACGGTCGGGTCGTCCGCATGGCGCTCGATGACCGCCAGCCTTGCCAGCCGCGGCAGCAGCTTCTTCAGCAGCCCGGCCAGCTTGACGGCGACGTCGCGGCCGGACGACGCCACCCCGGTGACGTTCGCCTCCGGCCGCGCCAGGTTGGTTACAAGTCCTGACTCCACCGGGTCCGGTGTCGTCACCATGACGATCGGGATCGTCGCGGTCGCCTGCTTCAGCGCCCTGACATAATTGGCGGGCTGCGCGGCCAGCACGTCCGGCCGTCGCGCCACCAGTTCGGCGGCGAGCGCGTCGACCTGGTCGAGGTCGACGGTGGATACGCAGTCGAGAACAATCGTTCGCCCGTCGACCCAGCCGAGTTCGGCGAGGCGGCGCCGGAACGGACTGGGATCGGCATCGCTGCTGCAACCAAAGCCGCTCAGGAATCCGACCCGTTTTGGCGCCGCGGGGGTGTCCTGGGCCGCGGCCATGCCGCCGCCTGTTGCCATGGCGATGGCGATCATGCCGCTCCCTATCGCCTTGGCGATATTGCTCCGTGTCATGCCGGCCCCGAGCCTCAAGTGCAACCCGACGTGGCTGCCAAACTAGCACAACCGGGCGGAGTTCTCGCGGGGATCGTTGAGGAGGTCAGGGTCAAAAACCCGAAGCAGCCAGGCTGCACCCGTCACTGCGGGCACTCGCTGACCCGCTCGCCTTCCAGCTCGGTTTTCACATCGCTCATCAATACGCCGGCCATCCGCCCCTTGCTGCTGACCGTGGCCGTGTAGTGTGACGGACTATCGAAGTTGAAGTCGCCGGAGACATCGAGATCCAACTGTCCCCTGCATTGCAAGCGCCATTTCAGCTCGGTTCCGGTCGTCTGGTATTCCGCGGGCTCGCAGGTCGAATTGACGGTGCCGCTGACGGGGCCGAAGGTCCTGGCGACGTCGGCGGCCTGTTCCGGCGTGAGGCAACGCGCCTTCACCGCCGGCTGCATGGCCGTGCCGTTCATCACGGTATTTGAAGTCACTTTCCACTGGCCGGGTTGAATGGCCAGGTCGTCCGCCGCGGCCGAATCCACCAGCTCCGGCAGCAGCAGGCACGACAAGATCATCGCGAACCGGATCATCCGCATTTGCTCCCGGGGTCCATCAGCGTGCAAGGATTAACACAAGTCGCGGCCGGCGCCAGGTCTGCAGGACGGGTCCGCCGCAATCGCTACCGAAGGCGGAAGCCGTAATACGCCACGGCAGCGGACCACGGGAAGCGATCCATCAATCTGTCATTGCGAATACAATGCGACCAGCATCGCTGCACCGGGAATCTACCGCCGCACGGGTCGAACTTCCGGAACGTCCCTCAATTCATCGACGTCGATCTGACGATTTCCGCGGGGCCGGGCGCGAGGGCTTGTCGCGTGCGCCTTTCCGCCGTTTGGCCGGTTCGGTGTTCCGTCTTTTTGAGGCGGATGTTTTGGACTTGAGAGAAACCCCCAGACGAAGCGCCGTCTTCACCACCGACCCCTGGGTCCGGTTCATGCGATCTGCCACCGCCTCCAGCGACTTTCCCAAAGCCGCGAGTTTTATCAGCCGGCGATCCTCCCTGTAGGACCAGCGCGTTGCCTTGACCTTTCTGGTCATGGCAAATCGGCTTTGCGCGAGCGCGGTAACGTGGCTGTGGTCGTCGCGGTCATGGTAACCCGGCCCGAGGCGCGTGGCGCCGCTTGATCTTAGTTGTCGACAATCGTCGTCCCCAAGGGGATTGTTCCGCAACCCAAATCCAGGAACAAGAGGAATTGAGGGCTGATCAGAAAATGTTACGTCGCTCGAAAATTGCCGTCATTACTCAAATAACGCCCAACTAATTACAAGCATGGCCGAGATTGAACTTCGGCCGGCGCGCAATCGGCCGACGCCACGCCGCCATCGGAGGGCTATTCCTGGAAGGCAATTCTTAGACCGCCCCAGTGAGGAATTCGCGGACCAATGGAAGCAGTCAGGCGCCCGCTCGGTTTCCGTTTGTGAAAATGGCGGGTTGGGCTTCAGGCACCGGTTTGAGGTGGGTCACCCATCTGCGGCCTGATCAGCAGGTTGAAAAACAGGGCGCGTTCGCCGGCGTATTTCGCCGCTTCACGGGATCTTTCCGTCCCGCTCAAGACCACGCGCCCGTTCTGGTCGATCAATTGCCATGTCCACCTTGCCCGCCTGCGATTGATGATCACAACCTCGTACATAGCAGTGGCCCTATCGACTCCTGGCGATATAGCCTTGAGCTGGATCAAAACCCAAGGCGTCTTTGGCCGGCACCTCAACGACGGCGACTCGACGTGGCGGGGAACCACGTGGGTCGCATTCAGGCCGGATGGCTGTTCCCGGTCAAACTGAAAAAGATCTTATTCAGTGCAAATCGTTTTGCATTACCCGCGAAGGCGGAAAGGGTTCCGCCCGGCGCTGGCCGCGCGTCGCCGGCGCCATCTCGTGCTATGATGGGAGCGCTCGCGTGTGACGATTTGACGACGGGGAAGGTGCGGGATGCCCATGAACGCCTCATCGATGACGGCGCGGATGGCGGCGGGAATTCTTGCCGGAGTTTTCGGCGGCGCAGCGTCCGCGGCCGACCAGGCCAGTCTTGTTCCCAATACCGCGATCGACGGCGCGGTTCTGACATTCGATTGGCCGGCCATCGAGATCGGCGTCGGCTCCTACGAAGAGGGACCGACCGGCGTCACGGTAATCCGTTTCCCGAAGCGCGCGTCGGTGACCGTCGACGTTCGGGGCGGCGGGCCGGGCACCGTGAATACCGACCTGCTGAGGCTCGGCTACGGCCGTCCGTTCACCGACGCCATCGTGTTTTCGGGCGGCTCGGCCTATGGCGAGGAAACCATCACGGCGGTTGCGACCGGGCTCAAGGACGACGGCATCCGCTCCGGCGACTTCACCGAGGTCGCCGTCGTGCCGGGCGCGATCATCTACGATTTCGGCGGCCGCCGCTTCAACGAGATCTATCCGGACAAGCGGCTGGCGCAGGCCGCACTTCACGCCCTGCGCTCCGGGGTGTTCCCGCTGGGCGCGCAGGGCGCCGGACGGATGGCGATGCAGGGCAGCTATTTCGGCTGCGACTCCCATTCCGGCCAGGGCGGCGCATTCCGCCAGATCGGCGCCACCAAGATTGCCGCCTTCGCGGTCGTGAATGCCGCCGGCGCCATCACCGATCGCGACGGCCGGCTGGTCGCCTGCAACAAGGCAAAGTCCTGGGGCAACCTCGCTTTGACATCGGAGCTGCTGCGGAATCTGCCGCAGAGCCTGGCGCCCGACTGGAAGGCGGCGGAGGCCGCGCCGGATGCGGGCGGCACCAAGAACACCACGGTCAGCCTGATCGTGACGAACCAGAAGCTCGATCCGGCGTCGCTGCAGCGTCTCGCCATCCAGGTGCATACCTCGATGGCGCGGGCGATCCAGCCATTTTCGACGCAGAACGACGGCGACACGCTGTATGCGGCCTCGACCCAGGAAGTCGACAATGGCGAACTCGGCGCCGTCAACCTTTCGACCATCGCCGGCGAGACCATGTGGGATGCGGTGCTGGCGAGCGTTCCCGACAACGCCGCGTCCGTGCGGCCTTCGCAACCGCCGGCATCCGTGAGCGCCGAGCAGCTCGCCGGCTATGCCGGAACCTACCAGTTCGGCGCGCTGCCAATCGGCGGTTTCAGCGGACTCGGCCTCGACGTCCGGCGCGAGGACGACCGGTTCACGGTCACGCCGATCGAGGGGCTGCCGGCGGCCCGCGCCGGCATCCTGGCCGGGGACATCCTCACCCGGCTCAATGGCGCGGCTCTCCAGGGCGCGTCGCTCGACAGCGTGGTCGCAAAGCTGCGCGGGCCGCCCGGCAGCAAGGCCGTGCTGACGGTCGTCCGCGCCGGACAGGATCAGCCGATCGAGATCACGGCTGAGCGGGAAAAACTTTCGCTGCGGGCGCTGCTGCGGGTCAAGGTCGAGGGCAACGGGCTCTCGGTCGAGGCGGTCGGCGGGCGCCGGGTGTTCGACTTCGGGCCCGGCAGGCCGACGCCCGTGATCGCCCTGTCGAACACCGACTTCTACGCCGACGGCCGCTCCGCCACCCGTCTCGTTTTCACCACCGACCCTGCAGGAAAAGTATCGGGCGCCGTGCTCAATCCCGGCCGCTGGGAGCAACGCGGCGTGAGGATCGACTAGCCGGGGCGAAGGTGGCTTCCCGCCAACGTTTCGACGGCGGTGCGCACGATCTGGAAGATATCATGTCAATTCAGGATCTCTCCGATGTCATTCGCAATATGATCGGCGAGGTGGTCCGCCGCGGTCAGGAGTCCCGGCTCACGACGCCAAAGCACCAGATCGACCCGAGGAAGCGGCGGCAGGCCGTCCTGCGCATCCAACTGGCGCAGGCCAGACACCTTTGCAGACTGGGCGAGCACGATCACCGCGGCATCGGCGAGCGCCATCGCCTCCATCCCCGCGATGCTCTCGGAGACGCAGGAGATACGCCAGGCGCGGCCGGCGTGATTGAGCGCCGCCAAGGCGTAGTCCCGGTAAAGGTTTCCTTCCGGAAGCATCGCAAGCGGCAAGGTCCGCTCCTGGAACGCGCTTCCGGTTGCCGCGCCCAGCCATACCAGCGGCTCCTTCCTCAGCAATGTGATGCTGTCGACCTTCGGATGTACGTTCGGCATGCGCGTCGCCAGCGCAATGTCGAGTCGTCCGTCGGATATTTCCCGGGACAATTGCGCGCTCAGCGCACACCGAACCGTGACTTCTACGCCCGGATAGGCGGCGCGAAACCGGGCCAACGTTTGCGGCAGGAGGCATGCCGCGTAAAGATCTGGACAACCGAGCGTGACGCGCCCGGCGATCTCTTCGGCAGAAAGTCGTGCCTTGGCATCATCGTGAAGCTTGAGCATCTGGCGAGCGTAGGGCAGCAACATCTCGCCATGTCGGGTCAGGCGCAGATGGCGGTGGTCGCGCTCGAAAATTCGCTGTCCCGCGGCGTCTTCAAGCCGGCCCAACTGAAAGCTGATGGCCGGCTGCGTCAGGTTCAGACGCCGAGCGACGCGGGTGACGCTTTGCTCTTCCACGAGCATCACGAAGGTCCGCAATAGCGTAAATTCCATCGGACGGCGCATGACCAAGGATAAGCAAAACTTGGCTTTTTGCGAAGCACAATGAATTTGCTTGGACCAATTCGACCGGCTTATGTTCGCAGGCGGTTAAATGACTTATGCACAGCAAGCAGGCAGATGCGCCCAGTTCCTAGTCAGAGACCAATGCCTGCCCAGCGTCGGTCCGATCGATGACGCCGCTCCTCGAAGTAAAAGATTTGAGCAAGCATTTTGGCGGTGTGGCGGCTTTGGACCGGTGTTCGCTGTCGCTTGCAAAGGGCGAAGTGACCGGACTGATCGGTCCGAACGGAGCCGGTAAAACCACGCTGCTCAATGCGGTCTCGGGCTTGGTCAAGCCGGACTCTGGATCGGTGCTGTTCAACGGCCGCGACGTCATCGCGCTGCCGATGCACCGTGTCGCGGCGCTCGGCCTGCTGCGAACGTTTCAGATCGTTCGTGAATTGAGTGGGCTGACGGTGCTGGAAAACCTTCTTCTGGCCCCGCCGCATCAGCGTGGCGAGGCCATCAACGGAGCGCTGTTCGGACGTTCCACGGTGCAAGGCCAGGAACGGCACAACGCGGTCAAGGCTCGGGCCATCCTGAAGCGAATTGGTCTATGGAAGTTGGCAGATGATTCGGCCTCGGCGCTGTCAGGCGGGCAGAAGAAGCTTCTGGAGCTTGGGCGCGCGCTCTTGCTTGAGCCCACGCTGGTATTGCTCGACGAGCCCGCGGCCGGCGTCGCTCCGCCGTTGCTGAAGGAAATCATCAGGCTGATTCGCGAACTCAAGGCCGACGGCATCTCCTTCGGCATCGTCGAGCACGACATGCACCTGATCGGGGAAATCTGCGACCGGGTGCACGTGCTGGCGCAGGGCAGGACCCTGGTGTCCGGAAGCTTCGCCGAAGTGACCAGCGACGCTCGCGTCGTCGATGCCTACCTTGGATTTGCCGTATGACCGGGGTCGCGCCGGCGCTTTCCGTACGAGGCCTCCGCTCCGGCTACGGCAACGGCGGCGACATCGTCTGCGGCATCGACCTTGATCAGGCGCCTGAAAGCATTCTTGCGGTCATTGGACCGAATGGCTCGGGCAAGTCGACCTTCGTGAAGACCCTGGCAGGGCTGTTGCGGCCTCGGGCCGGGACTGTCGTGGTGACGGGCACCGACGTCAGCCATCTCTCGCCGGCCAGGCGCGTCGCGTCCGGACTGGCTTACGTCCCCCAGGAAGCCAATGTCTTCGGCAACCTGACGATTGGCGAAAACCTCAAGCTCGCCACCGAATTCCTGAGCGGGCGGGCCGGCGTCGGCCCCGCGCAGAGGCAGCAGGTAATGGCGCTGTTTCCGGAAATCGCCGTGCGGCCCAAGCTTCTGGCCGGAAACCTGTCCGGCGGCCAGCGGCAAATGCTGGCCTTCGCCTGTGCCCTGCTTGCCAATCCGGAAGTGCTTCTGCTCGATGAGCCGTCGGCCGGGCTGTCGCCGAAATTCGTCGGCGAAACCATGGAAGCGGTGACGAGGGTCCGCGAATCCGGCGTCACCGTTCTGCTGGTCGAACAGAACGTCGCGGCTGCGTTGCGCGTCGCCGACGAAGTCATGGTCCTGGTGGCCGGACGAAGGAGCCTGCGCGTGCCGGCCAGGGATGTTTCGAGCGCCGATCTTGCCGCTCTGTTTTTTGCAAAGGCCGGTTGATGGTTGCCCAACTCATCCTCGACGGGTTGGTTACCGGTCTGCTGCTGGCGCTTCCCGCCCTGGCGCTGACGCTGACCTTCGCCATCCTGCATTTTCCGAATTTCGCCATCGGCGCCATGCTGACGCTCGGCTCGTACGCCGCCTGGATCGCCAACAGCCTGCTCGGGATACCGCTCGCGATGGCCGCCGTTCTCGCCGCGCTTGCCATGGCTGTTGTGGCGATGCTGTGTGACTTTCTGGTTTTCGCGCGGCTGCGCGACCGCGGTTCGATGACGCTGCTGGTAGCCTCGATGGGGGTCTCGCTGATCCTCGAAAATGTCTGCCGCTTCAGTTTCGGCAATTCGACGCGCAATTTCGCGATCGAGGTTGCGCGCCCGATCCGCTGGCACGGGCTGCGCATCAACCACGAGCAGTTGATCACGGCCGTGACGGTTGTCGCTTGCGTCATCCTGATGCAAATGCTGCTGCACGCCTCGCCGCTGGGCCGCGCCATGCGCGCCGTCGCCGACAATCCGTCGCTGGCTGCCGTGCGCGGCGTGGAGCGCCAGACCGTCTCCAGCATTACCTGGTGCCTTGCCGGTGTTCTCAGCGCGTTGTCGGGGGTGCTGGCCGGGATGGACCGCGCCGTCGATCCGTTGCTGGGCTGGAATTATCAGATCCCGATCTTTGCAGCCGCAATCCTCGGCGGGCTGGGAAGTCCGACCGGCGCCATTGTCGGCGCCCTGGTGATCGGGCTTGCGGAGGAGCTTTCTTCGCTCGTCCTGCCAACGAACTACCGGCAGATCGTCAGCTTCGCCGTGATCCTCATGCTGTTGCTGGTGCGCAGCCAGGGTCTATTCGGCGGCAAGGCGGTTCGCAAATGATCGCCTATCTCACCACGCTTTTGGTGCTGGTCGCAGTCTCCGCGCTCGTCGGGCTGGCGCTCAACCTGCAATGGGGGGTGGCGGGGCTGGTGAATTTCGGCGTCGTCGGCTTCGTCGCGCTTGGCGCCTATGCCACCGCGGTGCTGTCGCCGCCGCTCGGCTGGTTCGCCGGAATGGTCGCCGCCGCGGCCTTGTGCGCGGTCGCAAGTACCGCGCTCGCTTTGCTTTCGATTCGGCTTGAAGAAAATTATCTGGCGATCGTGACGATCGGATTTGGCGAGGCCGTCCGCATTCTGCTTCTCAACGAAACCTGGCTCACCGGTGGAGCGCTGGGTATTGCCGATATTCCGCGCCCGTTCGTCAGCCTGGTGTCGCCTGCCCGGTATGACGTCGTGCTGCTGTGTTTTTCCCTGGCGCTGGTCGCGATCGTTTTCACGGTGCTGGAGATGCTGATACGCTCGCCGTTCGGGCGGGTGCTGCGGGCCGTCAGGGACGACGCGACCGTTGCTGCGGCGCTCGGCAAACCTGTCTTGATGCTGCGCATAAAGGCCTTCGCGATAGGCGGGGCGGTGATGGGCGTGGCCGGCGCACTGCATGCGTTCTACCTGACCTATATAGATCCCAGCCAGTTCACCTCGATCATTACCGCCTACGCCTTCATGGCGGTGATCGCGGGTGGACGCGGCTCCAACGTCGGCCTGCTGTTCGGTGCGGGTACCATCATGGCCTTGCTGGAGGCAACCCGGTTCTTGAAGGACGCGGTGGAGATGATTGACGGCACGCAGCTTGCCGCGCTGCGCCTCGGACTGATCGGCCTCGGAATCGTGCTGCTGCTGCTGTTGCGGCCGCAAGGACTTTTTTCCGAGCCGAGGCGGCGTGTCCGCGATTTCTTCCCCAACGATGGAGGGCCGAACTGATGCCGCGCGTCACCGCACTGCCGCCGGCCGCGCTGCAGCCGGCTGTTGCCGAAGTCTATCGGCGGTTTGTCGCATACGGTCCTTTCGAAGACCAGGCCGCCGTGCTGGCGCACGTGCCGCCGGCCCTCGATCATCTTTATCGGATGCTGATGGAATTGAAGGCCCGCAAGGCCGTTCCGTGGCGTTACATCGAACTCGGCATCGTCGTCGCCTCGAAGCTCAACGCCTGCGGCTATTGCATGGCGAGCCATTCGCCGGTTCTGCAGATAGAGGGGCTGTCGGCGGCGGCGATCGCGCAATTGCCGAATGCCGATCACCCCGACTTTGACGACGTCGACCGGATCGTGGTCGAATATGCAGTTCTGGTTACGCAGACCGCCGGACGCATTCGCGACGGAGTGTTCGAGAGAATGCGGTCGCATTTCAGTGAAGCTCAGATCGTCGAGCTCACGTTGCGCATCGCGCTCGCCGGTTTCTTCAACCGCTTCAACGACGCGCTGCAAATCGACGACGGCCGCGCCGCCGCAGCATACGGGCTTGCCACTCATCCAGCGCAAACGGAGACCAGCAATGATTGATACGAGAAGTCTGCCCAATCGGCGCAATGTGCTCGCGGGCATGGGCGCTTCGTCGCTGGCGGGCATCGCCGGCATCCCCGCCCTTGCCCAGCAGGCTGCTGAAATACCGATCGGCATGGTTCTGCCGTTCTCCGGTGCGACCGGCCCCTACGGCGCGGACATGAAGAAGGCGGCCGATATTGTCGTCAAGATCATCAACGACGCCGGCGGCATCCTGGGCGGCCGCAAGCTGCGTCTGTTCATCGAGGATTCCGAGACCAATCCAACCGTTGGTGTCACCGCCACCCGAAAGTTGCTCGAAGTCAATAAGGTCGAACTGGTCGGCGGATTTTGGGGCAGCCCGATCGCGCTGGCGGCGAAGCCCCTCATCCTCGCCGCCAACAAGGTCGAGATGGTGTCGGCCGCCGCCAACGCCATCACCGACGGGGATACCAAGGGTCTGGTCTATCGCTTTCAGGCCAAAAGCAGCCAGTGGGGGCCGGCCGGCGCCAGGGTGATGGCGAGCCTCGATCTGAAGAAGGTGACGATCCTGGCGCAGCAGAACCCCTTCGTGGTCTCGATGATCGAGCCCTTCAAGGCCGAGATGGCCAAGCAGGGCGGCCAGGTCCTGGATGTCGTGCAGTACAATCCGGATCAGGCTTCGTACCGCGCCGAAGTTGAAAAGGCGTTCGGACCGGAGCCCGACGGCGTGTTCTGTCTGGCGCTTCTCACGGACTTCGTCGCAATTTCGAAGGAGGTCTATCGGGGCGGCTTCAAATCGAAGATCCTGGCACTCGGCACCGGCGCCGATGCGGACGGCGCCTATCTGAAAAGTGTGGCGCCCGAAGTTGCAGAAGGCATCCATCATATTCAGCCGGCGCCGCCGATGGATTCGGCCGCCTACAAGAAGTTCGTCAAGCTGATGGGAGCGCCGGAAGGCACGGTGTTCCTTTTTGCAGGCAACACCCACGATCAGGTCTGCGCGACGGCGCTGGCCATGGAAAATGCCAAGAGTTCCGACGGCGCCGTCTGGGCGAAGTCGATCCGCGAAGTCTGCAACCCTCCCGGAGAAGAGGTCGATGACATTCTGCGTGCGCTCGAGCTGGTTCGGGCCGGCAAGAAGATCAATTTTGTCGGGGCCGGCGCCACAGTCGATTTCGACGAGCGCGGCGATCAGCTCAATCGCTCCTACCTGCATCAGGTCATCGAGAACGGCAGGAACCGGATCATCGGTGTGATCAGCTGATGCCGTGAAGCGGCCGAATTGGACAGGCGCCGGCGGCCAGCTGGAAAAATTGCGGAGGAACTCGTGACGAAATCATCAATGATGCATCTTTGCGGCTTCCTTATAGCGGGGCCGGTGGTTCACAGTCATGCCATCTGGCGAAATCCGAGGCATAGGACCGATTTTCTCAGTCTCCGTCATTATGCGCATCTCGCGCAGGTGTTGGAGCGCGGCCGATTCGATTTTCTGTTCTTCGCCGACCGGCTTGCCATCGCCGACCGTTATGGCGGCAGCCATGTGACCGGGATTCGACACGGCGACCAGGACGCCACGCGCATGGACCCGTTGCCAGTACTCGGTGCGCTTGCCGCAGTCACCAGCCGGATCGGACTGGGGGCCACTCGTTCCACGACCTATGACGCTCCGTACAACGTCGCGCGCGAATTTGCCACGCTCGATCACATCTCCGCTGGGCGCTCGGCGTGGAACGTCGTGACATCCATGAATGACGGCGAGGCGCTGAATTTCGGCGCGGTTCCGCACCTCGGACATGATGAGCGTTACGACCGGGCCGACGAGTTCATGGAAGTGGCCTTCAAACTATGGAACAGCTGGGAGCCCGATGCCCTGGTGCTCGACCGTGAGCGCGGCATCTATGCCGATCCCGACAAGGTTCACTATCTCAATCATGTCGGGAAATGGTTCCAGTCGCGCGGGCCGCTCAATATCCCGCGGGGACCCCAGGGCCGACCGGTAGTGATTCAGGCCGGGTCCTCCGGACGCGGCAAGGCCTTTGCCGCGCGCTGGTCCGAAGTCATCTTCGCGTTGCAGCCGAACGTGGAGCGGATGCGCATCTTTACCGCCGAGGTGCATGCCGCCCTGGCGCAGCAGGGGCGCGCGAAGGATGCCAGCCGGATCCTGATGGCCATCATGCCGTTCATCGGAGCAAGCCGCGCCGAGGCGGAGGATAAGCGTGACCTGCATGATTCGCTGGTCGATCCGCTGGTCGGCCTTTCGACCTTGGGCGCGCATGCCAACGCGGATTTTTCGGACCTCGCTCTCGACGACAACGTCGAGGCGGTCACCTCGTCGGGGAGCCAGGGCAACATAGCGGCATTGAAAAGCATCGCGGCGGGCGCGTCGATCAGCATAGCTGACGCCGGCAGGATCTACGGCCGCGGAGTCATGTGCCCGCGACTGGTGGGGACAGCGAAGGATATCGCGGATGAAATGGCTGAAATTGTCGCCTCCGGCGCATCCGACGGGTTCGTCGTCTCGCCGGCATTCCTGCCGGACACGTTCGAGGATTTTGTCGATGGCGTCGTGCCGATCCTGCAGTCGAGGGGGATTTTCCGCCGCGAGTATGACGGTCCGATGCTGCGCGACCATCTTGGCCTCGCTGCAGCTCCGTGAGGCGAACCATGGCCACATTGTCAAATGCTGCCGCATCGCTCGCCAGCGTCGATCCGGAACAATTCAGGGCCGCGATGCGTCGCTTCGCGTCTACCGTCAACGTGATCACATCCGGTCACCGCGATACGTTCAATGGAATGACCGCCACATCGGTGTGCAGCGTCTCGACGGATCCGCCATCGATATTGATCGTCGTCAATCAGGATAACCGATCCCACGCCCTGATCGAGAAATCCGGGGCATACGTCGTGAACGTATTGTCGTCGGGACAGCGCCTGCTTGCGACTCATTTCGCGTCCCGCCCGGTTGCGCCGTTCCTGTCCGTCGACCACCGGATCGGGATGACAAACTGTCCGATCCTGGAGCACTGCGAGGCCTTCATGGAATGCGTTGTGGAAACTCGAACAAGTTTCGGTACTCATTCGGTTTTTATCGGTCGTGTGGTGGCGTCCGGCGCCGCCGGCCGCTCTGCGCTGGTCTACCAGGACGGACAATTTCTTTCGACCTAGCTTTGCCAAGCGGCATCGCGCGTTCGAAGGCTGAGCTTGAAATCGAAGAAAGTCCAGCATGCGTATAACGAGGATTGGCACCAGGACCGTGCCGATGCGGCTCAAGGAGCCGTTCGTGATAGCGAGCCAGCGCATCGAGATCTGCGAGCACGTCATCTGCTATATCGATGCTGATGAGGGCCACGGCGGGGTCGGCTCCGTGGCGACCATACCGGCGTTTATGGGGGAGACAGCATCGACCATACGCGCTGCGATAGCTTTCCTGGCGCCGCTTTTGGTCGGGAAAGACCCCTGCAACGTCGAGAATGTCTGCGCTCTGATGGATGCCGCGTTTCCAGGCAACCATTCGGCAAAAGCCGCGATCGATCTGGCGTGTCACGACCTGCTGGGTGTTTCCCTGGGACGATCGGTCGGCGAACTGTTGGGAGGATGTTCGCGCGGCCGGATCCCGTGCACCTATATATTGGGGCTGAAAGACACCGCCGAAACGCTGGCCGAAGGCATTGACAAGTTCAGGTCCGGCTATTCGACGCTGAAGGTAAAGATCGGCCGCGACGAGCGTGGCGATTTCGAGAAGCTCCGACTGCTGCGTTCCGAGTTGGGTCCCGATGCGGTCATCAGGGTGGACGCGAATTGCGCGTACACCTACGACACGGCCATCCGCGTTCTGTCGCGAATGGAAAAGCTCGATCTCGAGATGATCGAACAACCCTGCCGTCCGGCGGACATCAAGGGCATGGCCCGCTTGTGCCGCGCCCTCAAGACCCCGATCCTTGCCGACGAGTCGGTGATGACACCGGAAGACGCGCTTCGCGTGGTCTGCGAGGGTGCGGCGGATATCATAAATATCAAGGTCGGGAAGGTGGGTGGCATCGTAAAGGCGGTGCGGATTGCCGCCATCGCCGACGCAGCTTCGGTGCCGATTGTCATGAGCGGAAATCTCGAGCTGGGGCATGGAATAGCGGCATCGGCGCATGTCGCGGCGTCCCTTTTCGGCGCCGTTTATGCCACCGATATATTTGTCGGGGCTCACAAGCATGATTCCGACCTTATCCGGCAGGACTGGGGCGAACAGGGGATGACGATCAGAGTCCCCGATGGCCCGGGCCTTGGAGTAAGTCTGCGAGAGGAGTTTGCGGTGCCCGCCGAGTGGCATGCCGACGGGATCTGACGCCGATCCGGCGTTGCGCCTTGGCCGCCGCCGCGAGCGGGCCGGCTCACCTAATCCTCCCGCGGCTTCGGGCCGCGCCTGGCGGGTGCAAGCACGCGGCGCGTGAATGGCCGTTGGCGGCGGTGCATCGTATCCAATTGATCGCACTGCCCGCGGCCCCCCCAGCCCCGACCCTCCCCGCATCAACCTGAAACGCCTCACGCGCCAGCCTGGCCAGGGTGGCTTCCGCCAACGTTTCGGCGGCGGGCCGGACGATATCATGTTACCGCGCCCCGCCCTGCCGGCGGTATTCGGCTACTTTGCATGGGGTTGTTTTCGATATTTTTGCGTGGTGGGCGGATGCGCGGGCGAAACCAACGCCGTCAAGCCGCAGCCATCCGGATATCCGTCGTTCGCCTCGGGATGCGGGCTTGACTGTTTGCCCGAATCAGTTCACTATTTGTTCCAACTGCCCCAACTATCAGGGGCGGTTCGAGAACGTCCTTGCTTTGCGGGATTGATTGCGTCGCAGGAGCTCGCAATGACGATCCTTGGCTCCTGGCGGTGAGGCGCGCTTGCGGCGAAGCCAACCGCGGTTGCGATCACACCGCCATCAGCTGCGCCGGTGCCTCGGCGGCGCGCTTCGGCTTCTTCAGCTTGATCGGCGCGAGCAGCGAGGCGGCGGCGAGCCCGGCGGTGTCCGCCATTGCCGGATCGCGCGAGACCATGGCCGCGACGATGGCGCCGTCCATCAGCAGCGCGAGCTGGTGGGCCAGCACCGCCGGCTCCGCCGCGCCCATTTCACCGGCCAGCTTCTCGATATGCGCCAGCACGATCTTCTTGTGCCGCATCGCGATTGCGCGCAGCTGCTTCTGATCCTTGTCGTGCTCGCCGACCGCATTGATGAAGGGGCAGCCGTAGAAACGCTCCTGGCAGAACCAGTCCTTCAGCGCCGGGAAAATCCGCGCCAGCTTGGTCTGGGCGCTGCCGCCGCCGGCTTCGATGGCGCCGATGAACCATTCGCGCCACTGCCTGCCCTCGGTCTCCAGCACGGCATGCACCAGATTGGTCTTGGAGCCGAACAGCTTGTAGAGCGTGGTCTTGGCGGTGCCCGCTTCATCGATGATGGCGTCGATGCCGGTGGCGTTGATGCCGTTCTTGCAGAACAGCCGCGTCGCTGCGCCGAGCAGGCGCCCGCGCGCGGACGCCTCGTCGCCGCCGGCGAGACCGACCGCGACGCTGCGTCTCTTCGAAGCTGATTTGGCCATGCCTCAGTTAATCCAACTGGGCCTTCGGCATCAAGTCGCATCTTCCTGCGTCGAAATTAATCCGCGTCGGCGGCAGTTGCGCAGGGTTTGAGCAGTTGCCGGCTGATCAATACGCGGGCAGCGCGAGCTAAGCGGCTATGCGAATTCGGGTTTTGCCAAATGCCGTGTCTGGCACGCTTCGTGCAGGATACAGACCGTTCGGTATCCTACCCCCAAGGGAGAAAACACCATGACCGCGGTCGCCCAAAAAACAGCGCTGACCGGCTGCCTCGCCCCGATCGACCGGCAAGGGCTCGAGCAGCTGATCGTCAACGGCAAGGCCAACCCAAACGTGATCAAGACCCTGAAATGCAAGACGGTGGCCGAGGGCAAGTTCCGCCACGCCAACTACATCCGCAACCTGCCGCCTTACATCGTCGATGAACCGCCGGGCCTGCTCGGCGACGACACCGCGCCCAATCCGTCCGAGGCCTCGCTGGCCGCGCTCGGCTCCTGTCTTGCGGTCGGGCTCCACGCCAACGCGGTGCATCGCGGCTGGATCGTCAACAAGCTCGAGCTTCAGCTCGAGGGCGACCTCAACATCACCGCGGTGTGGGGCACCGGCGACGTCAGCGAGAAGCCGGTCGGCTTCACCGAGGTGCGGGTCAAGGTCGACATGGAATGCCAGGGCATCGCGCAGAGCGAGATCGACGCGCTGGTGTCGCATGTCAAGAAATGGTCGCCGGTCGCCAACACCTTCACGCGGCCGGTCAATCTCGAGGTCACCGCCTAGGCGGTCGCGCTTCGCTGTCGTTGCTGTCGCTCCTTCAAAACCGTGCCGCGGAGAGTCTGATGGGTTCAGTGGCTGTATCGCGTGTCGAGGCTGTTGCCGAAGATGCCGAACCGGTTTCGGCATCGATCGTCGAGGCGGTGGCGCAGCTGGCGCGCAACGAACTGGCGCCGCTGGCGGCGGCGATCGATAGCGGCGAGGTCTATCCCGCCGAGCTGCTGCGGCGGCTCGGCGAAGTCGGCGCCTGGGGCAGCCATCTGCCGGTCAATGGCACGGCCGATCTGCGCTGCGCCATTCAATCGATCGCGGCACTCGGCGAAATCTGCGGCGCCACCGCGTTCATGGGATGGTGCCAGGCGACGCTTGCCTGGTATGCGGGAAATTCCGGCAATCCGGCGCTTGCCGCGGGGATCGCCGACGGCGTCGCGAGCGGAAAAATTCTCGGCGGCACCGGGCTTTCCAATCCGATGAAAAGCTTCTTCGGCATCGAGAAGCTCAAATTGAAAGGCCGCAGGGTGGAGGGCGGCCACCGGGTGCGCGGCGCGCTGCCCTGGGTGTCCAATCTCGGCCCGGATCATCTGTTCGGCACGATCTTCGAATCCGAGGACCAGCCCGGCGAGACCGTGATGTTTCTCGCCGACTGTTCCGATCCTGCGATCACGCTGCAGCCCTGCAAGCCGTTCCTCGCCATGGACGGCACCGGCACCTATGGCGTGCAATTCCGCGACCTGCTGGTGCCCGACACGATGGTGCTGGCGCGCCCGGCGGCGGGGTTCGTCAAGCGGATTCGCGCCGGATTCATCCTGCTGCAGAACGGCATGGGCCTTGGCCTGATCCGTGATTGCGTCGCCATCATGAACGAGGTCGGCGGCGCGCTCGGCCACGTCAACCGCTATCTGCCGCAACAGCCGGGCGACTTCGCCACCCTGCTTGCCGGCCTTGAAGCGGAAACCATGGCGCTGGCGCGCGATCCCTTCAACGCCGATGACGACTACTGGCGCGCCGTCGTGGCGCTGCGCCTCAGGATCGGCGAGGCCAGCGTCGCGGCCGCGCATGCCGCGATGCTGCATTGTGGCGCGCGCGGCTATCTCAGCAGCCATCGCGCGCAGCGAAGACTGCGCGAGGCCTATTTCGTCGCCATCGTCACCCCGGCCACCAAGCAGCTTCGCAAGATGCTGGCCGAGATGTGAATCCTGAAAACCAAGGATTTCGGTTCGACCCCAACTTCCACCCAGCAAAGGAGAGGCCTGCCATGACCGACGTTCTGATCACTCCCGGCGAACTCGCCGACCTCGTCACCAAAGAACCTTGCGTGATCATCGACACGCGAAATCCGGATGCCTATGGCGCGGGACACCTTCCGAACGCCGTCAACGTGCACGAGATCTTCACCTATCTTGCGACGTCGACGCCGGAAGGCATGCATGAACTGAAGACCAGGTTCGCCGACGCCTTCGGCAAGGCCGGGCTCTCCGGCAAGGAAACCGCCGTGATCTACGAGCAGTCGATGAATTCCGGCTTCGGCCAGTCCTGCCGCGGCTATTACCTCCTGACCATGCTCGGCTATCCCAAGGTCAAGGTGCTGGACGGTGGCTTCGATGCCTGGGTCGGCAAGGGACTGCCGGTCACCAAGGAGGTCCCGAAGCCCGCGCCGGCGTCGTTCAGCATCGTTCCGGAGGCTGCCGAGATCCTGATCGACGCCAAGACCATGCTGGCGGCGCTCGACAAGCCCGGCATCGCTTTGCTCGACGTCCGCGACGTCGACGAGTGGATCGGCGAAAGCTCCTCGCCCTATGGCAAGGACTATTGCCCGCGCAAGGGAAGGATTCCGGGCGCGGTCTGGCTCGAATGGTATCGGATGATGAAGCCGACGCCGGAGGGCCAGCGCTTCAAGTCCAAGGACGAGATCCTGGCCGAATGCGCCACTGTCGGGATTTCGCAGAACACCCCGGTTTATCTCTACTGCTTCAAGGGCGCGCGGGCGTCGAACACGTTCCTGGCGCTGAAAAATGCCGGCGTGAAGGATGTCCGGATGTATTTCGGTTCGTGGAACGAATGGTCGCGGGATCCGTCGCTGCCGATCGACGAAGGCTTGCCGACCGATATCAAGCTCGTGAAGGCGGCATAGAAAGTGCATGTTTTTCAGCGCCCCGGCCGCGCTGCCGCGGCGGGGCGCTGAATCGGTTGATGCGGCGAGTTTTGCCGATCCATCGTTTGTGATTCCGGGATGTACTCGGGCCGGCGATAGCCGGCGGGAGTGCAGGCCCGGAATCCATACTCCTGCGGTGGTTACGGGTTCCGGGCTCGCTGGTGCCGCGCTTCGCGCGCCGCCGGCGCTCCGGAATGACAATGCTTGCTAAAACGCTTTACGAGGGAATCCGGCATGTCCAGCTTTGACGACGCCTTTGACGCCGACCGCGGGCTTTCCCGGTCGGGCTGCGCCTGCGGCCGGCATCACTCGGCCGAAGAGCACGAGGCGAGGGCGCCGACTTTGCAATGCGAGCCGGTCCCGGCCGGCGAGGCGCGCTACCAAAACGTGGTCGCCTCGGCGGTGATGCGGGCGGTATTTCCACAGGACGCCACGCGCCGCGCTTTCCTGCGATCGGTCGGGAGCTCGACCGCGCTTGCCGCGGTCGCGCAATTCTTTCCGCTGCGGACCGCGACCGAACTGTTTGCCGATGCCGGCGCGCCGGAAAAAAAGGATCTGAAAGTCGGCTTCATCCCGATCACCTGTGCGACGCCGATCATCATGGCCGCGCCGCTCGGCTTCTATGCCAAGCACGGGCTCAACGTCGAGGTGGTCAAGACCGCCGGCTGGGCGGTGGTCCGCGACAAGACCATCAACAAGGAATACGACGCCGCCCACATGCTGGCGCCGATGCCGCTGGCGATCTCGCTCGGGCTTGGCGCGCAGGCGATACCGTTCACGGTGCCTGCGATCGAGAACATCAACGGCCAGGGCATCACGCTGGCGATCAAGCACAAGGACAGGCGCGATCCGAAGGACTGGAAAGGCATGAAATTCGCCATTCCATTCGACTATTCGATGCACAATTACCTGCTGCGCTATTATCTCGCCGAACACGGCCTCGATCCCGACACCGACGTGCAGCTGCGCTCGGTGCCGCCGCCGGAAATGGTCGCCAATCTGCGCGCCGACAATATTGACGGCTTCCTCGCTCCCGACAACATCTGCCAGCGCGCCATCTATGACGGTGTCGGCTTCATGCACCTGTTGTCGAAGGAGATCTGGGACGGCCATCCCTGCTGCAGCTTTGCGGCGAGCCGGGAATTCATCACCACCTCGCCCAACAGTTTCGCGGCGTTGACCCGGGCAATCGTCGACGCCACCGCCTATGCCTCCAAGGCCGGGAACCGCAAGGCGATCGCCGAGGCGATCGCGCCGGCCAACTACATCAACGCGCCGGTGACCGTGCTGGAGCAGGCCCTGACCGGGACCTATGCCGACGGGCTGGGCAACATCAAGACCGATCCCAAGCGCGTCGACTTCGATCCGTTTCCCTGGCAGTCGTTCGCGGTCTGGATGCTGACCCAGATGAAGCGCTGGGGCGAGATCAAGGGCGAAGTGGATTACAAGTCGGTGGCCGAACAGGTCTATCTTGCCACCGACACCCGCAAGGTCATGGAAGAAATGGGGCTGGCGCCGCCGGCCACTTCCTACAAGTCGTTCTCGGTGATGGGCAAGAGCTTCGACCCCGCGCAGCCCGAGGACTATCTCGCCAGTTTCAAGATCCGGAAGGCGTCATGAGCGTGATGATCGGAGCAGGGATCTCCACCTCCGGCCGGGACGGGGCTGTCGCCTGTGGAACGAGCCGTGGCGCTCGTGATCGTGCCCTCTCCCCCTGCGGGAGAGGGCTCAATAGCGCCAGCAACAGACGCAGCCGGGTGGGGGGTCGGCGCAGAGCACACCCCCTCACCCGGCAGAGTTTGTTGCAGGCGTCTATCAAGCCCTCTCCCGCAGGGGCAGAGGGCACAGCCACCGGCGCCGCTATCCATTATTTCCCAGGCGATAGGCCAGTCCGCGCACGGCAAGGTGGAGAGACGGCATGACCTTCTCGCTCCGCTTTCGCGCCGCGATCATGTCGGCGGTGCTGTTGCTGGCCTTCCTCGGCGTCTGGCATCTCGCCACCCGGGGCACCGGTGCGGTGGCCGGCATGACGCCGGAATATGCCAGGCTGATGGGGCTGACGGCGACGCAGGGCAAATCGGCGCTGCCCGGTCCGCTCGATGTCGGCGCCAAATTGTGGCAGCACCTGAAGCGGCCGTTCTACGACAACGGCCCGAACGACAAGGGCCTCGGCATCCAGCTCGGCTATTCGATGGGGCGGGTCGGGCTCGGCTATCTGCTCGCCGTGATGGTGGCGCTGCCGCTCGGCTTTCTGATCGGGATGTCGCCCCTGATCAGCCTGGCGCTCGATCCGTTCATCCAGATCCTGAAGCCGATCTCGCCGCTGGCCTGGATGCCGCTGGCGCTTTACACCATCAAGGACTCCGGACTGTCCGCGATCTTCGTGATCTTCATCTGCTCGGTCTGGCCGATGCTGCTCAACACCGCCTTCGGGGTCGCCGGGGTGCGCCGGGAATGGATCAACGTGGCGCGCACCCTCGAAGTCGGCACCTTGCGGCGCGCCTTCACGGTGATCCTGCCGGCTGCGGCGCCGACCATCCTGACCGGCATGCGCATTTCGATCGGCATCGCCTGGCTGGTGATCGTGGCCGCCGAGATGCTGGTCGGCGGCACCGGCATCGGCTACTTCGTCTGGAACGAGTGGAACAACCTTTCGATCACCAACGTCATCATCGCGATTCTGCTGATCGGCGTCGTCGGCATGCTGCTCGACCAGATCCTGGCGCGCTGCACCCGGCTCGTGACCTTTCCGGAGTGAGCGCGATGATGGAGATCAATCCCGTGTCCCGGGCGCGCCACGGCGTGTCGCACCGCGCGCCGGAAACGGATCGAAGGCCATGACCGACAAGTTCATTTCCATCGAAGGTATTTCAAAGCGCTATCCGGGCGCCGATGGCGGCGCCATCGCGGTGTTCGAGAATCTGTGGCTGTCGATGGCGCGCGGCGAATTCGGCTGCGTGATCGGTCACTCCGGCTGCGGCAAGACCACGGTGCTGAACATTCTGGCCGGGCTTGACCGGCCGAGCGAAGGCGCCGTGATCGTGGACGGCCAGGCGATCGAGGGTACCAGCCTCGACCGCGCGGTGATCTTCCAGAGCCACGCCCTGCTGCCGTGGCGCACCGTGCTCGGCAACGTCGCCTATGCCGTGAGCTCGAAATGGCGCGGCTGGGACCGGGCCAGGGTCAAGACGCATGCGCAGACCTTCATCGACCTGGTCGGATTGACCGGGGCCGAGCACAAGCATCCGTCGGAACTCTCCGGCGGCATGAAGCAGCGGGTCGGCATCGCCCGCGCGCTCAGCATCGCGCCCAAGATCATGCTGATGGACGAGCCGTTTTCGGCGCTCGACGCGTTGACCCGCGGCACCCTGCAGGACGAGGTGCGCCGCATCTGCCTCGAGACCGGGCAGACCGCCTTCATGATCACCCACGACGTCGACGAGGCGATCTACCTGGCCGACAGGATTTTCCTGATGACCAACGGTCCCGGCGCGGTGCTGGCCGAGATCGTGGAAAACCCGCTGCCGAAGCACCGCGGCCGCACCGATCTGCACCGGCATCCCTACTATTACGCGGTGCGAAATCACATCGTCGATTTTCTGGTCAGCCGCAGCAGGACTTTCGCCGCCGAGGTGCCCGGCCACGATCCGCGCGATGTTCCGGTGGTCAGAATCGGCAAACCCGAACTGGTCGTCACATCGGTGTCGGGCGCATCGCACCAGGAATCAAAACAGGCGTCATGGCCTGGCCTGTCCCGGCCATCGACTGCTTCGTAAGGCGAGAAAGACGTGGATGCCCGGGACAGCCCGGGCGTGACGAGTGAAAGGGAGACGAGCCATGAAACGATCCGACCTCACCGAAAAGCTGCTCGACATCAAGCGCGAGAAGGGCTGGAGCTGGAAACACATCTGCGAAAGGATCGGCGGATCCTCCGAAGTCCTGATCGTCGGTGCCATCCTCGGCCAGATGAAACTGGCCAAACCGCAGGCCGCCAATGCCGGCGAGCTGTTCGGGCTGTCCAAGTCCGAAATCGCGATGCTCAACGAAGTGCCGATGCGCGGCATGGCAATGCCGCCGACCGATCCCTTGATCTATCGCTTCTACGAACTGGTGATGGTCAACGGCCCGGCCTGGAAGGCGCTGATCGAGGAGGAATATGGCGACGGCATCATGTCGGCGATCGATTTCGACATGGCGCTGGAACGGCTGCCCAATCCCAAGGGCGACCGGGTCAAGATCACGATGTCGGGCAAATTCCTGCCCTACAAATATTACGGCGCCAGCGGCAACGTGCCGGAATATGGCTTCAAGGAGGAGTGAGAAGGGGGCGAGTTGCGATGGCGAAGAGAATGGCGAGTAGTGAGTAGTGAGTAGTGATTTGCGGGCTCTATTCGCTGCTCGCCACTCGCTATTCGCCTCCTACTCGCCCTTCCTGACCTGCGCGATCGCCTGCGCCATGAACTCGTTCATTATGGCTTGAAGCTGCGCCTGCGGGACCGTTACGCCACGGGCCGCGAGGTCGCCGGTGATCTTTTGGAGCGCGCCGCCGCCTCCTGGCTCGAAATCGGCGGCGACCACCTCCCTGGCATAGGCGTCGGCGGCATCCCCGGACAACCCGATCCGGTCCGCCGCCCACAGGCCCAGCAGCCGGTTGCGGCGCGCCTCGGCCTTGAATTTCAGCTCCTCGTCGTGCGCGAACTGGAGCTCGAAGGCCTCCTCGCGCTTGTCGAATGTGGTCATGGTCCAGGTTCCAATCGCGATGCGGCTGGCTGAAAACGGCCTCATTGCGGCAGCAGGCCGCGATACCTAGATAAACGGGGCTGATCGTTAAAACAACCGACGCCATGCGGCAGAGCCAGGGCGGTAAAACTTGGCGCCAGGGGACCGGATCGATTGTGCTGGGTAGACCAATCGGTTAGGCTGGAATCAGGCCCGGTTCTCGTTCTGTTTCCCGTTCCTGGCCTTCACGGCAGCTCCGTCGTGGGTCTCCACCTTGTCATTCGGAGCACACCAAATTCATGGATTTCAACAACACACGGTACATCCCAATGAGCCGTCGACGCCGCATATATGAAGGCAAGGCCAAGGTCCTTTACGAGGGACCGGAGCCGGGAACCCTGATCCAGCACTTCAAGGACGACGCGACCGCGTTCAATGCCAAGAAACACCAGATCATCGAGGGCAAGGGCGTCCTCAACAACCGGATTTCGGAGTACCTGTTTCAGCACCTCAACGACATCGGGGTGCCGACCCATTTCATCCGCCGCCTCAACATGCGCGAGCAGCTGATTCGCGAGGTCGAGATCGTGCCGCTCGAGGTCGTGGTGCGCAACGTGGCGGCGGGATCGCTGTCGCAGCGCCTCGGTATCGAGGAGGGCACCCAGCTGCCACGCTCGATCATCGAATTCTACTACAAGAACGACCAGCTCAACGACCCCATGGTCTCCGAGGAGCACATCACCGCGTTCGGCTGGGCGACGCCGCAGGAAATCGACGACATCATGGCGCTCGCGATCCGCGTCAACGACTTCCTCACCGGGCTGTTTCTCGGGATCGGCATCCGACTGGTCGATTTCAAGATGGAATGCGGCCGGTTGTTCGAAAACGACATGATGCGGATCATCGTCGCCGACGAGATCTCGCCGGATTCCTGCCGGCTGTGGGACATCAAGTCGAACGAGAAACTGGACAAGGACCGCTTCCGCCGGGATCTCGGCGGGCTGCTGGAGGCCTATACCGAGGTCGCCAGGAGGCTCGGCATCCTGATGGAGAACGAGCGTCCGGCCGGCTCCGGCCCGGTTCTGGTCAAGAGCTGAGGTTTTCAGTGAAAGCGCGCGTTACCGTTACGCTGAAGTCGGGCATTCTCGATCCCCAGGGCAAGGCCATCGAAGGCGCGCTGAAATCGCTCGGCGTCGCCGGCGTCGCCAGCGTGCGCCAGGGCAAGGTGTTCGACATCGAACTGTCGGGCTCCGACAAGGCAGGCGCCGAAGCGGCGCTGAAGGATGCCGCCGACAAGCTCCTGGCGAACACCGTGATCGAGAATTATGCTATCGAGGTTAACGGCTGAGGATCAGGAGATGGCCGAAGTCAGCAATGAGTTGATCTTTGAGGTTCTGAAAGCTCTTCAACCCGACGATGGCGACGTGAAGAGTAGTATTGGTGATGTCAAGACGGAGTTGAATGCGCTTCGAGGTCAAATGATCTCGCTGCAGCAGGACGTCCATAACATCTACGGGGTTTTGGGTCGTCATGACGTGCATCTTGAGAGCATCGAGCGACGGCTCGAACTGAGCGAAGCGCCGAACCCGATATGAAATCCGCCATCCTCGTCTTCCCCGGAATCAATCGCGAACGCGACATGGCGCGGGCGCTGCGGCTCGCGTCAGGCCAGGCGCCCGCGATGGTCTGGCATGCCGAAACCTCGCTGCCGCCCGGCACCGATCTCGTGGTGGTGCCCGGTGGATTTTCCTACGGCGACTACCTGCGCTGCGGCGCCATTGCCGCGCGCGCGCCCGTCATGGGCGCGGTGCGCAGCTTTGCCGCCGACGGCGGCCTGGTGCTCGGGGTCTGCAACGGGTTTCAGATCCTGTGCGAGTCCGGCCTGCTGCCGGGAGTGCTGATGCGCAATGCGGGGCTGAAATTCATCTGCCGTGACGTGCATCTGCGGGTCGAGCGGTCGGATACGCCATTCACCCGCGGCTACAATGCCGGACAGGTCATCCGGGTGCCGGTCGCCCATGGCGAGGGCAATTACGAGGCCGACCAGGAGACCTTGAAGCGGATCGAGGGCGAGGGGCGGGTGCTCTATCGCTACTGCTCCGCCGACGGCTCGGTCGATGAGCGCTCCAACATCAACGGCGCCGCGCGGTCGATCGCCGGGCTGGTCAACGAACGCGGCAACGTGCTCGGCATGATGCCGCATCCGGAAAACCACGTCGAAGACATCATGGGCTGCACCGACGGCCGCGGCCTGTTCGCCGGCCTGGTGGCGCATCTGGAGCGCGCGGCGTGAATTCATTCACGGCGCGGCTGCTTGCAGCTGCTGCAGCGGCCTGGTTCGCGCCGGGTGCCCAGGCGCAAGATTTTCCCAATCATGCGCTCACCATGATCGTGCCGTTCGCCGCCGGCGGCGCCTCGGACGTGATCGCACGCACCGTCGCCGAGCAGATGGGGGCGGCGATCGGACAAAGCATCGTGATCGAGAACATCGGCGGTGCCGGCGGCTCCACCGCGCTGGCGCGGGCGGCGCGGGCCGCGCCCGACGGTTACACCATCGCGATCGGCAATGCCGGTACCAATGCGGCGGCCTACACCATTTATCCGGACCTGCCGTTCACGGCCGACTCGTTCGTGCCGATCGCCATGGTGGCGAAGACCTTCGGCGTCATCGCGCTGCGCAAGGATTTTCCCGCCCAAACCGTGCCGGAGTTCATCGCCTATGCGAAAAACAATCCCGGCAAGGTCAATCTCGGCCATGCCGGGGTCGGCTCTTCCAATTTCCTGATCTGCAAGAGCTTCGTGCAGGCGGCCGGGATCGATGTGGCGTTGGTCAGCTATCGCGGCGCGGCGCCGGCGCTGACGGACGCGATCGGCGGCCAGATCGATGGCGTCTGCGATGCCGCAGCTTCGGTCTCGCAGTCGATCGACGGCAAACTGGTGAAGGGGCTGGTGGTCGGCTCACCGGTGCGGCTGGCGAGCCTGCCGGATTTGCCGACCTCGGCGGAGGCGGGGCTGCCCGGATTCGAGGCCCAGGGCTGGAACGGATTGTTTGCGCCCAAGGGCACGCCGCCCGGGATCGTCGCCAGGCTGAACGCGGCCGCGCGCACCGCGGTGGAAAGCGATGCCGTCAAAACGCGATTTGCCGGCCTGTCGACGGTGCCGCCCGACAGCGACGAACATACGCCGGAAGTGCTGCAGCATCTGGTCGCGCGCGACGTCGAGAAATACCGCAAGCTGCTGCAATGACATTGGCTTGTGGACAACGGGCGCTCGACCGCCGGTCAGCTGGCGCCGCCATTCCCGGCAGCGGTCCGCCGCTTCACCCGCTTGATGGAGCCGGAAAAGGCGAACAGCGGGCGTGCGCCGGATTTCAGCAGGCCGCGCAGAAAGATCAACGAGCCGCCGGCGCGGGTGATTTCGCCGGTCCCCTCGATCAGTTCGCCCGCGCGCGCGGCGTCGAGGAATTCGCAGCCGAACGACACTGTCACGGCCGGCCCGCCCAGGATCGGCGCCGCCAGGGCGAACAGGCAATAGTCCGCGAACGCCATGAAGGCGCCGCCATGGACATTGCCGGCGCCATTGAGATGCTTGCCCTCGACCCGGAAGGCGCAGCGGATCTGGCCATCTTGCTCCATCCGGTGCCAAAACGGCCCGTTATTGGTCTCGAAATTGTCGCGGCTCCAGGTTCGCCATCCCGTGAATTCGCCCTCGGTTCCGACATGCAGGTCGGGGCGGTTGAGGAATGCGGTTTTGGTCAGGTCGTCCACGCCATCAGGCCTTCCTTTGATCGTTTCACTCCTTAAATCCGTTTCCTGCGCGATGCGCAAATCCGCATCGTTTCAGGTCATCTCCGCAAAGCTATGGACGGCAGGATATTGCGCCATAAAAGGCCTTTTCCACCGCTTCCGATCTCCCTAATAAGGGACAGCCATCGCACAAGAAGCCTCATGAACCAGCCCCAGCAGATCACCCCCGAAATCGTCGCCAGCCACGGCCTCAAGCCGGACGAGTACGAGCGCATTCTCAAGCTGATCGGCCGGGTGCCGAGTTTCACCGAACTGGGGATCTTCTCGGCGATGTGGAACGAGCATTGCTCGTACAAGTCGTCGCGGCTGCATCTGAAGGGCCTGCCCACCAAGGCGCCGTGGGTGATCCAGGGGCCCGGCGAGAACGCCGGCGTGATCGACATCGGCGACGGCCAGGCGGTGGTGTTCAAGATGGAGAGCCACAACCATCCGAGCTACATCGAGCCCTATCAGGGCGCCACCACCGGCGTCGGCGGCATCTTGCGCGATGTCTTCACCATGGGGGCACGCCCGATCGCCTGCCTCAATGCGCTGAGCTTCGGCGCGCCGGAGCACCCCAGGACCCGGCATCTGGTGTCGGGCGTGGTCGCCGGCGTCGGCGGCTACGGCAATTCATTCGGAGTGCCGACGGTCGGCGGCCAGGTGCGCTTCCACACTCGCTATGACGGCAACATCCTGGTCAATGCGATGGCGGTCGGCCTTGCCGATACCGACAAGATTTTCTACGCGGCGGCCTCTGGCGTGAACATGCCGATCGTCTATCTCGGGTCCAAGACCGGGCGTGACGGGATTCATGGCGCCTCGATGGCATCTGCGGAATTCGACGATGATTCCGCCGAGAAGCGCCCGACCGTGCAGGTCGGCGATCCCTTTGCGGAGAAACTGCTGCTGGAAGCCTGCCTCGAAATCATGCAGGCCGATTGCGTGATCGCGATCCAGGACATGGGGGCGGCGGGCCTGACCTGCTCGGCGGTCGAGATGGGCGCCAAGGGCGATCTCGGGGTCGATCTCGATCTCGACGCGGTGCCGACCCGGGAAACCGGCATGAGCGCCTACGAGATGATGCTCTCCGAAAGCCAGGAGCGCATGCTGATGGTGCTGAAGCCCGAAAAGGAGGCGCAGGCCGAGGCGATCTTCAAGAAATGGGGACTGGATTTCGCGGTGGTCGGTCGCACCACGCCGAGCAGGCGCTTTGTGGTCAAGCATGGCGGCAAGGTCATGGCCGATCTGCCGATCAAGGAGCTCGGCGACGAAGCGCCGTTGTACGACCGGCCGCATGTGGCCTCGCCGCTGCTGCCGGTGATCCATGCCCGCGAGGTGGAGCCGGTCATCGGAATCATGCCGGCGCTGGAAAAACTCATCGCCACGCCGGAGCTTGGCTCGAAGCGCTGGGTGTGGGAGCAATATGACCACGTCATTCTCGGCAACACGGTGCAGCGTCCCGGCGGCGACGCCGCCGTGGTGCGGGTGCAGGACGGGCCCAAGGGATTGGCGCTGACGGTGGATGTCACGCCGCGCTATTGCGAGGCCGATCCCTACCAGGGCGGCATGCAGGCGGTGGCCGAGGCTTGGCGCAATATTACGGCAGTCGGCGGCCGGCCGCTGGCGATCACCGACAATCTGAATTTCGGCAATCCGGAACGGCCGGAGATCATGGGCCAGTTCGTCGGCTGCCTGAAGGGCATCTCGGAGGCCTGCCGCGCGCTCGACTTCCCCGTCGTTTCGGGCAACGTCTCGCTCTACAACGAGACCAACGGTCGCGGCATCCTGCCGACGCCGTCGATCGGTGGCGTCGGATTGCTCGACGATTTCACCAAATCAGCGACCTTGGCGTTCAAGGCCGAGGACGAGGCGATCCTGCTGATCGGCGAGACCCATGGCTGGCTTGGCCAGTCGGTCTATTTGCGCGACATCTGCGGCCGCGAAGAGGGCGCGCCGCCCCCGGTCGACCTGACGGCTGAAAAACGCAACGGCGACGTGGTGCGCGGCATGATCCGCGCCGGCACGGCAACTGCAGCGCACGACGTCTCCGACGGTGGCCTTCTGATTGCGCTGGCGGAGATGGCCATCTCGGGCGGGATCGGCGCGCGGCTGCTGGCGGCGCCGGAATCGATTGTGCCGCACGCCTACTGGTTCGGCGAGGACCAGGCGCGTTATATCGTGACAGTACCGGCCGATCAGGCCGGCCTGGTGCTGGCGAAGATGAGGGGTGCCGGCGTGCCCTGCGTGCGGATCGGCACTTCAGGCGGCGACGCCATCGCCATTGCAGGCGAAGCGCCGGTTTCGGTCGAGTCCCTCAGGAGTGGCTTCGAAAGCTGGTTGCCCGCCTATATGGGCAGCGCGGCCTAAAGCATGATGGGATTAAGTTCGATAGCCTGAATTTTTGAGGTAGTTTGCGCACTCCTCTGGGCTGAAGGCATCGAGTGCGTGGCCGATTGCGGCGCATACGGCGTCGACAGTTCGCGCGGAAGCTTTGCGCAGCAGGTGCTTGAGCTTGGCAAACACCTGCTCGATCGGGTTCAGGTCGGGCGAGTATTTTGGCAGGAAGAACAGCTTGGCGCCCACCGAGCGGATGAGCTGGCGCACGGCTTTGCTTCTGTGGCTGCCGAGATTGTCCAGGACGACGATATCACCGGGCCTGAGAGTGGGCAGAAGGACCTTCTCGACGTAGGTCCGAGAACTTACGCCATCGATCGGCCTCTCGATGAACCATGGCGCATCAATCCGGTCGTGGCGTAGCGCCGCCGGGAAGGTCATGGTCTTCCAGCGTCCGTGGGGGACCTTGGCGTGAAGTCTGTCGCCGCGCGGCGCCCATCCCCGCAGGGGCGCCATATCGGTCCTGGTCCAGGTTTCGTCGATGAAGACGAGCCGCTCAGGATCGACGCGGCCTTGATATTTCTTCCACTGGACCCGCCGCCGCGCGACCTCTGGTCGATCGCGTTCGCCAGCCGCCATGCTTTTTTTTGAAGCTGAGCTTCTCGGCATGAACGAAGTTCCACACCGAGTGGTAGTCGACCTTCAAGCCGCGATCGGCAAGCTCGGCAACGAGACCGCGTATGGTGAAATCGCCGGCCTTGATCCGTTGCGACAGCCAAAGCGCGTGCTCGCCCGAAATCGCCTTGGGCTTGTAGCCGCCTATCTGGCTGGGCTCAACGCTACCGGTCTTCTCGACCCGATGCATCCATCCGATCGCCGTGCTGATCGCGACCCCAAACTGCTTGGCGGCCCGATTGCGTGACATTCCGCCCTCAATCGCGGCCACGACACGCTTACGCAGATCCAGAGAATAAGGCTTGCCCATCCATGCTGGCCTCCAGCCCAGCCAGCATGGTGAATCAGAAATGCACTGATTTGGGAATCCCAAATCGATTCAGGCTAATGACATCCCGCTTTAGCAGCCGGAATTCCGCTGCCCGGCGTCAGGGCAGGTCGGACACCATCACGAGCAGGGTCAGGCTGATCGCGGTGGCCGTCAAAATGGCGGCTATTTCCATCGCGATTTGTCCTTTGGGCTGACCCGGGACAATCGACGCAGCTTCGATGCCAACTGCCGCAAGCTGACGCCCGGGAGTGCTATTAGAGCACCCGTTTCGCCCCGGGAATCCGGCGCAGCGCCGCCGTGACGGCCCAGCTCGACAACACGGTCAGCACGAATACCGTCACGGCCTTGACGATGGCGGGCAGATCGAAATCGAACAGCCAGTATTGCAGCCAGAGCACGATCGGATAGTGCACCAGGAACATGCCGTAGGCGTCGGCTTGCATCGGATCGAGCGTGCTCCAGCCCGAGTGCTTGAACCTCAGGAAACAGGCCAGGATCAAAAACATGATCGCCACGCTGAAGGCGGCGAAGCACAAGGCATAAATTCCCTCATACCAGTCCGGCAATGGCTCCGGATTCCCCAGTATTTCGCGCTTGATGTAGATCAGCACCCACATCAGGCAGTAGGGAACCAGTGCCAGGACCATCCAATCCCAGGTGATCTTCGCCATCCGGCCCTCTGCCGCCAGCAGCCCGCGATCCATGTTCAGGACGCCGATGCCGGCGCCAAAGAAGAAATAGGTCGCATAGAGCAGCACGCGGCCATGCTGGACCGAAAACGGCCCGAATTCGAACCAGTCGGCTGCTCCGAAATGAATTCGCCCGGGAATGTAGAGCGCCGCGGTGACGGCAAACATGACCGCGAAGAACTCTGCGGGTCGACGGCGACCGCGCAGCGACAGGCGATTGATCGGTTCGAGCAGGTTGGGTGACAGCCGAAACAGGATGCATGCGAGGAGGTCGAAGCCGAACAGGACCCATAGGAACCAGATCGGTCCGCTCGGCCAGGGACCCTTGGTAACCGTTGTCCACCAGAACTCAGTGAAGCCGATCTCGGGATGCTCGCGCAGCGAGATGGCGTAATAGGCGATCGGAATGATCGTGAACGCGCAGATCACGAACGGCAGGCCAAGCCGGGTCAGGCGATCGCGCAAATAGCTCGCCGGTCCCTTCCGGGCAATGCCCGGCCACACGAACAGCCCGGAGAGGAAAAAGAACATCGCCATGAAGAAGCTGTCGGTGGCGAGCACGATGGCGTCGAAGCCGATCCACGATTTGGGATCGGTGTGGCCGAAATAGGTATAGGGGATGACCGAATGATGCAGGAGAACGACCAGCGTCAGGAAAGTACGGGCGCGATCGAGCGCGGCGTTGCGTACCTTGGCTTTGGGCGCGGACCGCGCCGGCGCGGAAACCGCTGTTTCGGAGATTGAAGTCATGCGCTCCCCCGCAGGGTGGTCAATGCGATGCTGCCGCGGCGAACTCGATCAGGGCAAGGCCCCAAAATGGGGCGGATGGATCGGGGACGGCCAGCGGACTGCGGAGCCGAACGCTGCCGCTGGCGCCATGCTACAACGGAACCAGTCCGGCGTTGCGAAGTTAGATCAGCGATCTCGAAAATGTGAGGCTGGAGGAGCGGGCAATGACGATTCTGAAATGGGCGCTGATCTTCCTTGTGGTGTCGATCGTGGCCGGCCTGCTCGGCTTTACCGGGATATCGGCGGCATCAGCGGATGTGGCCCGCTTTCTGTTCTATGTCTTCGTGGTGATTTTCCTGGTGCTGCTGATCCTGGGGCTGACGATCTTCAGGGCTTAGGGGTGCTTTGGCGCGGAGCGGACTCAGGGACCGAGCATTGGAAGCACCGCCATTCCGGGGCGCGAAACATCGAACCGGGAATCTCAAGCTTCCGGGTCAGATAGCTGTGCGGCCGCGTCTTGCGCGTAACGTCGGCACCGCCCGGAACGATGTATGACCTTTCAGGACAGCTCCTCGATGGTAACCTTGTCGGGGTAGAACGCCAGATGGCCGGCGATTTCGGCCATGGCCGGGAACGGGTTTTCATAGGTCCAGATCGAATTTTCGATGGTCTTGCCGTCGCTCACGATGCTGAAATAATTCGCATCCCCCTTATAGGGGCAGTGCGTCACCCGGTCGGTACGCGCCAGCAGCGAAAGGTTGGCGTCGTTGCGCGGCACATACTGGACCGACGGATAGCTCGCTTCCTTCAGCGTCAGGGCATGGGTGGTGTCGGCGATCACGATCCCGGCGGCGGAGACGCGGATCCGCTTCGGGTTGGGCGTGATGGTGATGGGGTGGTCGGGGCCCGGGAGTTTCATGGTCGTCAGCCTTTTCGGTCAGCCCGATGTGATCGGAGGGTTCGATCCAGCGGCTTTGCAAGGATGGGATCGGGAATATAGTGCGACAGAGGGTGACGTAGAAGGGCGTCCCCGCTAAGTTCCGGTTGCCCTGCGGAGATAGCCGGCCGCGATTCGAACCCGGATGGGAGACCTGTTGGATGCCGATGGACGCCCGAGATATCGAATCCATGATCAAGGCAGCGATACCCGACGCCGAGGTGACGATCCGCGACCTGGCCGGTGACGGCGACCATTATGCGGCGACGGTGATTTCGGCGTCGTTCCGCGGCAAATCCCGGGTCCAGCAGCACCAGATCGTCTATCAATCGCTGCAGGGCCAGATGGGCGGCGTGCTTCATGCGCTGGCGCTGCAGACCGGGGTGCCGGAAGGCTGATCCATCCGGTGCCTGCGGGGGAATCGATGGCCGGGGACGCTCCACGCGGTGCCCTGTTCCGGCAATACGTGCCGCACCAGCATAACCGCGTCACCTATGCCGAGCTGTTTTTCGACCTGGTGTTCGTTTTTGCGGTCACCCAGATATCCCACACCTTGCTCGGCCGTTTCACGCCATTAGGCGCATTGCAGACGACGCTGTTGTTTCTGGGCGTGTGGTGGGTATGGGTCTACACCGCCTGGATCACCAACTGGCTCAACCCCGAACTGACTCCGGTCAGGGCCTTGCTGTTCCTGCTTATGCTTGGCGGGCTGGTGCTTTCCACCTCGATTCCCAGGGCCTTCGAAGAGCGGGGACTGTGGTTTGCCCTGGCCTATGCCGCGATGCAGGTCGGCCGCACGGTCTTTTTGCTGGCATCGATCCCGCGCACCCGGCCGTCGATCCGGATGAATGCGATCCGCATCCTGGTCTGGCTGTCCGCCTCGGCGGTATTCTGGGTCTGCGGAGGCTTGGCCGAAGGTGCGGCGCGGCTGCTGCTGTGGGCGGTGGCGCTGGCAGTCGAATATCTGTCGCCGGCGGCGCGTTTCTGGGTGCCCAAATACGGCGCATCCTCGATCGAGGACTGGGCTGTCGAAGGCGGCCACATGGCGGAGCGCTGCGCCGGGTTCATCATCATCGCGCTCGGAGAATCCATTGTCGTCACCGGCGCCACATTTGCCGATCTGGCCTGGACGGCGGGGACCGTGGCCGGATTCGTGTCGGCCTTTGTCGGCAGCATCGCGATGTGGTGGATCTATTTCCATCGCGGCGCCGAGGCGGGATCCGAGCAGATTTCAAATTCCCGCGAGCCGGGGCGGCTGGCGAGGCTGGCCTATACCTATCTGCATATGCCGATCGTGGCCGGCATCATCGTTACGGCGGTGGCCGACGAACTCGTGCTGACGCATCCCGGCGGCAATTCGGACCTCAGGACGGTGCTGAGCGCCATCGCCGGACCGTTGCTGTTCCTGATTGGAACCGTCCTGTTCAAGCACGTGATCCGAGGCTGGCTGCAATTGTCGCACGGCGCGGGCATCCTGGCACTGGGCGTGCTGGCCTGGTTCGCCAGCGCGCTATCGCCGCTATTGCTGGCGACCCTGACCACCGCGATCATGATCGTGGTGGCTGCATGGGAATCGATCTCGCTGAGATCGCATGCCGTCGCGGGCCGGCCCGAGCGATCTCAGTCCGAGGCCACCAGCGCATGAACCGAGAACATGCCGGCTGCGTCGGTCCAGGCGTGGCGCGGCGTCCAGCCCGAATCTCGCGCCAGCGCAGTGAAGCGCGCGAGGCTGTATTTGTAGCTGCTCTCGGTGTGGATGCTTTCGCCGGCACGGAATGAGAAGCTGGTGCCCAGCATCCGCACGGTCTGCGGCTTCTTGCTGATCAGGTGCATTTCGATGCGGTGGCGCTCGCGGTTGTAGATCGCCCGGTGGGCGAAGGCCGAAAGGTCGAAATTGCCACCGAGTTCGCGGTTGATGCGCGCCAGCACATTGAGATTGAAGCGGGCGGTGACGCCGGCGGCATCGTTATAGGCGTTGTGCAGGATGCGCTCGTCCTTTTCGAGGTCGACGCCGACGATGATCTGCGCCGATTTGCCCAGGATTTCGCGGGCGCTGCGCAGGAAGCTGCAGGCTTCATGCGGTTCGAAATTTCCGATCGTCGAACCCGGGAAAAAACCGACCTTGGGCATATCCGCAATGGCGTCCGGCAACGCGAACGGCGCGGTGAAATCCGCCGCCACCGGATAGACGTCGAGACCGGGAAAATCCTTGCGCAAGGCGTCGGCCTGCGCTTGCAGGAAGTCGCCGGAAATATCCACGGGAACGTAGGCGGCGAAGTCGCATTCATTCAATAGCAGCCGGACCTTGGTGGTCGCACCGGCGCCGAATTCCACCAATGCCGCGCCATCGGGAATGATGTCCGATATCTCGCCGGCACGGTCGCGCAGGATCCCAAGTTCGGTTCGGGTCGGGTAGTATTCCGGCAGCCGCGTGATTGCTTCGAACAGTTCCGAACCGGTGGCATCATAGAAATATTTCGGCGAAAGCCGCTTGGGGTACTGCGACAGCTCGTCGAGCGCTTCGCGGGCAAACGCAGTGGTTTGCGGGTCGGGAAGATGCGCATCGGCAAGGGCAGCGGCGTGAACGTTCATGATACTCTCCAGAACGCGCGTCCCGGCGCGGTTGAATTTCAAAATAATCAGGTGAGGTAGTCGGCGAGGCGCAGCCCGCTGAATTGCCAGCGATGGTGCGGATAAAAGAAGTTGCGATAGGTGATGCGGCTGTGTCCGGCAGGCGTTGCAAGCGAGGAGCCGCGCAGCACCAGTTGGTTGACCATGAACTTGCCATTGTATTCGCCGAGCGCGCCCGCGACGGGCTGGTAGCCCGGATAGGAGGCGTAGGCGCTGCGGGTCCACTGCCACACCAGGCCGAACGCATCGTTGAGATGACCGGCACGGGCAGCGACTTCCCACTCCATCTCGGTCGGCAGATGCTTGCCGCTCCAGCGAGCGAACGCGTCGGCCTCGTAATAGCTGACATGGCAGACCGGCGCGGCCGGCAGCACCGGCTGCAGCCCGCCCAGGGTCATGACCTGCCATTCGCCGTCGATCAGGCGCCAGTGGCCAGGCGCCTGCCAATGTTCCTGGCCGGCCGCGGCAAAGCCATCCATCAGCCAGAGCGTCGGCGTCGCGTAGCCGCCATCGGCCATGAACTCCAGCCATTCGGCATTGGTCACGAGGTTGCGACCCAGCCTGACCGGCCCCACCAAAGCCCGATGGGCGGGCCGTTCATTGTCGAAATGAAAGCCGCCGTCGGCGTGCCCGACGCTGTGAATGCCCTCGCCGAGCGTGACCCATGGCTCGCCGTCGCGGGCCGGTGCGGCAAACCGCCAGGCCGGATCGTAGGCCGGTGGAATCGGGTTCTGCGCGAAGGCATGCAGGATGTCCGTGAGCATCAATTCCTGATGCTGCTGCTCGTGGTTGAGGCCGATTTCCACGAGCGGCGCGATCGCCGCCAGCGCCTCGTCGCCTGCCTCTGACAGGAACTTCACCATGGCCGCGTCGACATGGCGACGGTAAGCGGTGATTTCCTCCGCACCGGGACGGGTCAGATGGCCGCGCTGGTGGCGGGCGTGTCGTGGTCCGGCGCTGACATAATAGGAATTGAACAGAAAGGCATAATCCGGGTGAAAGGGTCGATATCCGCGGCAGTGTTCGCCGAGCAGGAATTGCTCGAAAAACCAGGTAGTATGGGCGCGGTGCCACTTGGCCGGGCTGGCGTCCGGCATCGACTGGATCAGCTGATCTTCGGATGTCAGGGGCGCCGCGCGGCGCTCGGTCTCGTGACGTACGATCAGGAAGGCTTCGACCAAATCCTGGGCCCGGCTGCCGGAATCGGAGAATAATGACGGGCAAGGGGCGGCGAGCGTGGCCGCAGCGGATGCTGTTTTCGTCACGATAGTCTCCGGTTCGGAAGAGAACGTCGCCGTGGCGGACGGGTTCCCTCGGGAAGCGCCTGTTCTAGATAGGGGCTTCCATCCGGGATAAAAGCCTCCCAGGTCGGCTATCCCCGTGGCGGCCGCGGGTGCACCGGCAGGGCCGGAGACCCGTCATTGGGCCAGGCCGCGCATGCCAGCTCTTCGCCATTTTACTTTGGATGCACAACGGTTTGGGGTACATATATGTGCGTGACGGGTGTCGCGGGCAAACACCGGCCCGCGGGTTGTGCCTCAAAAGGACGCGAATATGAGCATCGAGCAATTTATCGACAATGAAGTGAAGTCGAACGACGTCGTGCTGTTCATGAAGGGGACGCCGCAGTTTCCGCAGTGCGGCTTTTCCGGTCAGGTGGTGCAGATCCTCGACCACGTCGGGGTTGGCTACAAGGGCCTCAACGTTCTGGAATCCGCCGACCTTCGCAACGGCATCAAGACCTATTCCAACTGGCCGACAATCCCGCAGCTTTACGTCAAGGGCGAGTTCGTCGGCGGCTGTGACATTATCCGCGAGATGTTCCAGGCCGGCGAGCTGCAGCAGCTGCTGGCCGACAAGGGTGTCACGGTCGGCGCGGCAGCCTCCGCCTGAGTTTGACGGCGCGCCAGCTCGGTTCGGCGCGACTCGACGTCACCATCGCGGATATCACGACGCTCCGCGTCGACGCCATCGTCAACGCCGCGAATGGTTCGCTGCTCGGCGGCGGCGGCGTTGATGGCGCTATCCATCGTGCGGCCGGGCCTGAGCTGCTCGCCGAATGCCGCGCGCTGCATGGCTGCGAGACCGGCGACGCCAAAATCACTCTGGCATACCGTCTGCCGGCGCGGCATGTGATTCATGCCGTCGGCCCGGTCTGGCGCGGCGGCGGCCATGGCGAGGATCTCGCGCTTGCATCGTGCTATCGTCGCGCGATCGATCTCGGCCAGGCCCATGGCCTTGCCTCGATGGCCTTTCCCGCGATTTCCACCGGGATCTATGGCTTTCCGGCCGAACGCGCGGCGCGGATCGCGGTGGCAAGCACCGCGGAGGCGCTGGCCAGGGCGCCGCTGGTCAGGATGGTCGTCTTCTGCTGCTTTTCCGAGGACAGCGCCGCATGGCACCTGCGGCCGTTGGCGGCAGTGGGCAGGCCTTGTGCCGACTGAGCCGCCGGCTACACTGCGCGGCAGAAATCCCGGGAGGATGGCAATGAATTCACGGCACCCCTTGCGGTCGCTGATCTCAGGCGCGTTGCTCGCGATCGCGGCGGTGGCTTCGGCAAGCGCCGAAGGCACTTTTGATATTCCCGCCGGCGCTCACTTCAATCTGCAAAAACTCGAACGGGTCGGCGACTACTTTCGCGACCAGGTTGCGAGCGGCAAGATTCCCGGCGCCATCCTCCTGATCCAGCAGCACGGCAAGCCGGTCTATCATCAATTCTTCGGCGTGCGCGATGTCGCGACCAAGGCGCCGATGACCGATGACACCCTGTTCCAGCTGTTTTCGTTGAGCAAGCCGATCACCAGCGTGGTGGCGATGCAGTTGATCGAGGAGGGCAAGTTCAGGCTTGACGATCCCGTTGCCAAATACATTCCGTCTTTCGCCAACGTCAAAGTCGGCGTCGAGAAAAAGGCCGAGGACGGCACCAAGTCGCTGGAACTGGTGCCGCCGACCCGGCCGATAACCATCCTGGATCTGATGCGCCAGACCTCGGGCATTACCTACGGCTTCTACGGCGACAGCCTGGTTCGCAAGGCTTACGCCGCCGCCGATATCTATGCGGGCGATTTCGACAATGCCGAATTCGCCGAGCGGATCGCCAAGCTGCCGCTGGCCGACCAGCCCGGAACGCTCTGGCAATACGGCCACTCCACCGACATTCTGGGACGGATCATGGAGGTGGTGTCGGGAAAATCCCTGCTCGGGATCGAGAAGCAGAAGCTGCTTGATCCGCTCGGCATGACCCATACCGGCTTTTATGTCACCGATCCGGACAAGCTCAAGCTGATCGCCAGGCCGATGCCGAACGACAGCAATTTCCGGGTCGGTTTCGACGCCAGGGTGGACATTCCGAAAAAGTGGGAATCCGGCGGCGGCGGAATGTTCTCGACCATGTCGGACCTCGCGCGCTTTTCCCAGATGGTGCTCGACGGCGGCAAATTCGACGGCAAGCAATATCTCAGTCCCAAGACGTTTGAATTGATGACCTCGGACCATATCGGCCCCGGTTCGGGCGTCGGCCGCGATTACCTGTATTTCCCGGGTGACGGCTTCGGCTTCGGGCTCGGCTTTGGCGTACGCACGGATCCCGGCAACGCCAAGCCGCCGCCGGCGGGGTCGCTGGGCGAACTGAAATGGGATGGCGCCAGCGGCTGCTATATGGTGATCGACCGCAAGCAGGACATGTTCTTCCTCCTGCTGGAAGAGACGCCGTCGCAGCGCCAGATCATCCAGCCGGCCGTCAAGAAGCTGATCTATGAGGCGATGGAGAACTGACGGCTGCAGCCGCCGGCGTTGCCTCGCGGCGGCGGCTGCGCCTTCTGCCCGTCGCGGTCGCGGCGGGACGACCGGATCCGGGTCGCGCCGAAACACCGGTACGTGGGGCGCGCGGTTTTTCACAGCAGGGGCTGCAACAGGTCGGCGACCATCTGCAACGCGAGATTGCGACCGCAAGATCCCCGGCGCCATTGTGCTGAGAGCAGCACGGCCATCCCGTCGTTGGCGGCGGGTTCGGTCTCGGCTTTGCGGTGCGCACCGTGCAGCCGGCGGAGACATCCTCGCCGCCAGGCGAATACGCTGCGACGGCGTCGCCGGCACCTTCTTCCTTGTCGATCCCAGGGACGATATGTTTGCGATCTGCATGATGCAGTCGCCATCGCAGCGCGGGCGTATTCAAACAGGACTGAAGTCGCTGATCTATCAGGCGCTCGGGAATTGATGGTGGGCATGCCGTGGCCACGAACGAGATAGCGGAAATCCGCGCAGGGCATCGCTTGCCGCATCTTGCAATCGCAGCGTGGGTAGGCCTTGCGATCTATCTCGTCCTGGTAATTGGCTTCGCATGGAATCCGACGCCGTTTGCCCAGGCGCTGGCGGCGGTCGGAATTGCGGCCGCCGGTGCCCATGCGACTTTTTACTATGGCTGGAAGAATGCCGCCGTCCTGGTGGCGATCTGCCTGATTGTAACCTTCACCATGGAGAATATCGGCGTTGCCACCGGCTACCCCTTCGGCCGCTACCATTTTGAAGTCGGATCGAACCTGATGCATGTCGGAAGCATCCCGATCATTGTCGGTCCGCTGTGGTTCGGCATGGGGTATTTCTCATGGATCGTTGCCGGGACCTTGCTTGGCGGCATCGACCAGGGTTTGAAGCGAAAATTCGAAATCGTCGCGCTGCCTTTGGTGGCGGCATTCGTAATGGCGCAATGGGACGTGGTGATGGACCCGCCCGAGGCGACGATCTCCAAAGTCTGGTTATGGCATGATGGCGGCGCTGATTTCGGCGTTCCGCTGTCGAACTACCTCGGCTGGCTATTGACCGCATGGCTATTCTACCAGGGGTTCGCCATCTATCTCAGCCGGCGCGACCTGTCGGCGCCGGCGATTGGTGGCAGGCGCATGCTGAGGTTTGCTGCCATCTTGTTCTATCTCGGCGCCGGCCTTGCGCACGTCACCCCCTGGGCCATGGGCCAGAGTGGCGAGGTGACCGATGCCGCCAATCATGTCTGGCGCGTGCAGGATCTGCGCGAGGCGGCGGTCGTGGTGATGTTGTTCACCATGTTCTTTACCTCGGTGCTGGCGGCGCTGCGTCTTGCAACCGACCCTGGCCTAAAGAACTGTTCGCGTGACGAGGGCTCTATTCGAGATGCCCGAGCGGCAACGGCGCCCCCGCCTTGAGTGTCTGGATCGCGATGTTGCTGCGGACCTCGCGCACGATCGGCAGATTGAGCAGCTTGCCCACCAGGAAACGCTGATAGTCGACGAGGTCAGGCACGACAATTTCGAGAAGGTAATCCGCCTCGCCGGAGACCAGGTGGCACGCAACGACCTCGGGCATCCCGACGACGGCTTTCTCGAATGCCAGTGCGCGTTCATTGGCATGTCCGTCGATCTTGACGCCGACAAAGACCGAGAAGCCGAGGCCGACACGTTCCCGCCGCAACGCCGCCCGGTAGCCTTCAATATAGCCTTCGCGCTCCAGACGTTTGACCCGACGCAGGCACGGTGAGGGCGACAGGCCGACCTTGTCCGCCAGTTCGACGTTGCTCAGGCGTCCATTGGACTGCAGCGCGGCCACGATCCGGCTGTCGATGGTATCTAGGTCCGATTTTGGCATAACAGTGCATCCTGAAAGTTGAAAAGGGTCTTTCATTGCTATTGATCTGTCTACCACGGCATATTTCGCAAGGACATGCCCTGAGGTCCGGTGCCATCCTGTGGCTTCGCCGCTCCACCGAGGATCCCTTGCAATGTCCGAGCTTTCCACCTGCCAATCGCTGCTTGACGCTGTTGAGCGCTACTTCGAGCTGATGTTTGACAACGACCTGTCGCGCTTCGATCATGTGTTTGCGCGGAGTGCACAACTGCACGGGTTGCGCGACGGCGATTTGCGCGTGCTGTCGGCGCCGGACTACAGGAAGGCGCTGGCCTCCGCAGCACCGCCGAAATCAAAGAATGCGCCGCGCCAGCAGGAGGTCTTGCTGGTGGATTTTGCATCGTCGACGCAGGCGGTGGTGAAGGTTCGGGTCAGGATCGATACCGTCTTGTATCTCGATTACCTGTCGTATCACTGCATCGAAGGCGCCTGGCTGATCACAGCCAAGTCCTTCCATATTGAACGCAGATACGAAGCGCGGGCCGATTGACCGGCTAGGCGCCGCGCGCAATCCCGCGCACCAGTTCGACCGTTTCCTCGATCATCGCGGCGCTGACGTCGAGGTGGGTGCAGGCCCGGATTCGGCCGTCCATCATGGCAAGCAGCACGCCGCGCGCGGCGAGGGCCTCGACCATGCGCTGGCCAGTGACGCCGGCGCCGTCGGGATTGAAAAACACCAGGTTGGTTTCGGGCTGTTGCACCTCGATGCCGGCGATCTGCGACAATCCCCGCGCCAGCGCCCGCGCATGGGCGTGATCGTCCGCCAGCCGGTCGACATGATGGTCGAGCGCGTAGGTGCAGGCTGCGGCGCAAATCCCGGCCTGGCGCATCGCGCCGCCGAGCCGCTGCTTCCAGCGCCAGACCTGGTCAATGAAATCGGAGGAGCCGGCGATCACCGCGCCGATCGGCGCGCCCAGCCCCTTGGAAAAGTCGAGCCAGGCCGAATCCCATCCCGCCGCCATGTCGCGCGCCCCGATGCCGGTGGCGACACAGGCATTCAACAGCCGGGCGCCGTCCATATGGGTGGCCAGGCCGTTCGACCGAGCGATCTGTACGATTTCATCGAGATCGGCTTTCTTCCAGATGCTGCCGCCGCCGATATTGGCGGTCTGTTCGACGCTGACCACGGCCTGCGGCGGCTGGTAGCGGCTGCGCGGATGCAGCGCGGCGCGAAACGTCTCCGGCGCAAATTGTCCGTCGGCGCCTGGCAGCGCCGTGATCTGGAATCCGCCGAGGGCTGCGTGTGCTCCGCCTTCGCGGGCCAGGATATGGGCGGTCTGGTGCGCCAGAATCTCGTCGCCGGGCCGGCAGTGCACCAGCGTCGCCGCGACGTTGCACATGGTGCCGGAGGGCATGAACACCGCCGCCTCCTTGCCGAGCAAATCCGCTACCCGATCGCAAAGCAGATTGACGCTCGGATCGTCACCGATCTGTTCGTCGCCGACCTCGGCGCGCGCCATCGCCTCCCGCATGCCTGCGGTCGGGCGGGTCTGGGTATCCGACAACAGATTGATGCGGACCTTTGGCGCTTTCGGATCGCGCGGGGCAGGGCTGTAGGTCATGGCGGAGCCTCTCCGGTTGCAATGGCTGGCAGATCCTACGCAAACAAAAGGCCCCGGCAAAACCGGGGCCTTTGAACTCAAGTGTACGCCGACGACAAATCAGCGTGAATAGAATTCGACGATCAGATGCGGCTCCATCTGCACCGCGAACGGCACATCGGACAGATGCGGGATGCGGATGAATTTTGCCGTCATCTTGGCATGATCGACCTCGAGGAAGTCGGGCACGTCGCGCTCCGAAAGCTGGTTGGCTTCCAGCACCACGGTGAGCTGTTTGGATGATTCCTTGACCTCGACGACGTCGCCGACCTTCACCTTGAAGCTCGAGATGTTGACGCGGCGGCCGTTCACCTTGACATGGCCGTGATTGATGAACTGCCGCGCGGCGAACATGGTGGCCACGAACTTGGCGCGATAGACCACGGTGTCGAGACGGCGCTCGAGCAGGCCGATCAGGTTCTCGCCGGTATCGCCCTTCATCCGGCCGGCTTCGACATAGATGCCGTGAAACTGGCGTTCCGAAATGTTGGCATAGTAGCCCTTCAACTTCTGCTTGGCGCGCAGCTGCACGCCGAAGTCGGAGAGCTTGCCCTTGCGGCGCTGGCCATGCTGGCCGGGGCCGTATTCTCTGCGGTTAACGGGGCTCTTCGGGCGGCCCCAGATATTCTGGCCCATTCGGCGATCGATCTTGTATTTCGCCTCACTGCGCTTTGTCATCGCGTCCTCTTTGCAAGTTTGGGTTTGAGGAAACGCGCCCTCCTGTGCACCGGGAATTTCCCGGAGCCGACAGGCCCGTCCCTCAAAGCTCGAGGGCGTAGGCCACGGGTCGCGAAACGCAACGCGGGCCGAAACCGGCCCGCGAGCAGGCGGTTTCTAGGAACAAACCGCGGTCCTGTCAATCAATGGTCGCGCCAACAGGCGGAACCGGCCCAAAAGCCGGTTCGGCCGTGGCCGCGGCAGATCAGGTGGCGAGCGCCCGTACCGGCTTGGGCTCCATCTGCTGTCTCTGGCTGCGCAATTCGGCCGCGATCTCGGTGTTCAGGACCTGTTCCAGCCGGGTCATGGCCTTTGCGATCAAGGCGGCGTCGGTGACCCGGTGGTCCCAGCGGATCACGACGTCAATGGTCCGGTCGGGCTCCACCACGCCATAGCTCAGGATAAAGGGTCCGGGGCTGAGCGCATGAAGCTCGCCGGCTCCATAGGCGGCAACCGAAGTCACCCCAAAACTGCCGAAATAATTGGCGCGCTGGCGTCCGAAATTGAGACCGACCGCCCAGAACAGCCGGCGCAGCGGCAGCGGCAGCCGCGTCGTCCGCAAGATCTTTCTGAAAGCCGGCACCTGTTCAACCGGCGCGTCCTTGGCGTGCCGTATCAGCGCGTCGACCTCGGTCAATGGCAGTTCGTCCGCGGTACCGACCTTCTGCGGCAGAACGCAATCCTCGCCGTCTTCGATTCGAGCGACCGCGACCATGCCGACGCTGCGCGGCAATTCATAGAAATGCGGCCAGGGCCACTTGACGTAAAGCGTGCGCAGCACGGGCTGGTCTTTCGCCACCAGACAGAACGCCTTGACGAAGATCGCAGCCCAGCCAGGCGGCTGCGCCGCCAGCTCGTGGGCCTCCAGCAATTGATGGATGTCGAGGTTTCGCCGCAGCGAAACGAAGGGCACGCGGATCGACGCTCGCATGAGATCGACGACGAGCCGGCGCGGAGCTGAGATTTTTCGTACCTTCCCGCGCATCGTTCCACTCAAGTTCCAGCAACTGCAAAGCGGCGCCGGAGTGCCCGTCCACCGGCTTCTCATCTAGCACGAACAGGCCGCCCTGACGCCAGCCGGTTGTCGCTTCCAGGGTTCCGAGAGGCCCGCGGGCCGGCCTTGCCCGCCGCATAAATTCCCTGCAATTTGAATGGCTTGTTGCCCCCATGGGAGCATAAGCCGCGCCGGCCGGATTTCACAGGATTCGCCGGCCGTGAACTTGAGCTGAGGACCGGCATCGATCGCGAGTTCCAGTGTTCGCTCCGGCGACGCCGGGGCAGGGGAAAATCCCCTGTGCCAGCGCCAGGCGTCTAGCGCTTGATTCCCTCGAAACTTGCCGCGATGCCGCGCGCAAACAGCGACCAGTCGAAGCCGAGCGCCAGCGCCAGATAGCCGCGTTCGATCATCTGGTTGGCCTGCTCCGATGTGCGCGCCACGCCTCCGATCGGCACGCCGCTCCTGAGGATGCCCTGCTCGGCGCGCGCCATCAGCGCCAGCACTTCGGGATCATCGGCGCGGCCGCGTTTGCCTATGCTGGTGGCGAGGTCGCCGGGGCCGATCACCGCGACGTCGATGCCGGGCACGGCCATGATCTCGTCGATGCGTTCGACCGCCTCGACATGCTCGATGGTGACCATGCAGATCATGTCCTGGTCCGCGGTCGCCATGTAGTCCGGCATCGAGACGCCCCAGCGAAACGGAGCGTGAAACGGTCCCCACAGCCGGTCGCCGTACGGCGGATAGCGCAGGCTGCGCACCGCCTTCTCGGCGTCGGCGCGACTGCAGATCATCGGAAAATTGATTCCCAGGGCACCGATATCCATCGGCGCCTTGGCGAGCCAGGGCTCATTGGCAGCAATCCGCACCATGGGTACGCAGGGGGTGCCCTGCGTGGCGATGATCATCCCGTGCGCCGCACCGAGGTCGATCGGACCGTGTTCGAGATCGACGATGATCCAGTCGAAACCTGAACGGGCCATGATCTGGACGGTCTGAAGACTGGGAATGGTCGCAATCGCGCCAAATGTCGGATGCCCCTCCCGCCATTGCTGGCGGAGACGGTTGAGCGGAGCGGGCGTCACGGGCGTCAAATCCAAAAGCTCCGCTCGGGAAGGACGGGAAATCGACTGAAAGCCTAGCAGCGCGGCGCGGCGCGGAAAAGATCAAGTTGGTTTCACGCCGGGACCCGGCCGCCGAAGAACGGCATCAGGGCCTGGCTCAGCTCGTGCGGCCGCCTCGATGTGAAAATCATTTTGGCGCCGGCATCACCGGCATCGCTGCCGGCCGGCCCCAGCAGATCCGAAACCCGTCGGGCAATCGCCGGCGCCGGGTCGATCCAGTCCACCGGCCAGGGCGCCAGCGCTGCCAGCCGGTCCATCAGCAGCGGGTAATGGGTGCAGGCCAGCACGATGGTGTCGGTGCGTTTCAAATCGTCCTGGCCGCTTGCGACAAAACACGGGGCGATTTCGGCAAGTATCCGCGAATCGCTGACCTCGATGCCGCTCAAAGCGGCTTCCGCCAGCGCGGCGAGTTCCATCGAGCCTACCAGCGTCACTTCGCAGCCTTGCGCGAAATCGCGGATCAGCGCGTGGGTGTATTCGCGACGGACGGTGCCCCTGGTGCCGAGCACCGACACGAGTTTGGTCTTCGAACTGGCGCAAGCCGGCTTGATGGCGGGCACGGTGCCGACGAACGTCATTTCATATTCGCCGCGGAGCTGCGACATCACAAGGGTCGAGGCGGTGTTGCAGGCGATCACCACCAGATCGGGGGCATGGGCTGCGATCAATTCGCCGATCAGCGGCACAACCCGCGCGATGATCGCTTCCTCGTCATGATGGCCGTAGGGAAAGAATGCGTCGTCGGCGACGTAAACATAATGCGCGTCAGGCCGCGCCCCGACGATTTCACGCAATACGGTAAGGCCGCCAAGGCCGGAGTCGAACACAAGGATGGTCGGAGGCGATGACACGCTGCTATCCTAGCCGATTCCGGGATACCATTCAGTTGTTATTGCATGGCGCATTTCGCGGTGCGAGGCGGCAATTCGATGGCGGTCTGGACCAGCCGCCGCGGGCTCGGCGCGAACTAGCCTTCGCCGAACACGCGCTGAAAGATCGTATCGACGTGCTTGAAGTGATAGCCGAGGTCGAACTGCTCGGATATCTCGGCATCGCTGAGATATTTTTTCACGTCGGGATCTTTTTTCAGCAGCGTCAGGAAGTCGCCTTCGCCGCGCCACACCGGCATCGCGTTGCGCTGCACGAATTTGTAGGCGTCCTCGCGGCTGGCTCCTTTTTGCGTCAGCGCGATCAGGAGCCGCTGTGAATGAACCAGGCCGCCGAGACGGTCCAGGTTCTTCAACATGTTTTGCGGATAGATCAGCAGCTTCTCGACCATGCCCGCGAGGCGGTTGAGGGCGAAATCCAGTGTCACCGTGGCGTCGGGCGCGATCATGCGCTCAGCCGACGAGTGCGAGATGTCGCGCTCATGCCACAACACGACATTCTCCATCGCCGGCGTCACATAGGCGCGCACCATGCGGGCGAGCCCGGTGAGATTTTCCGACAGCACCGGGTTGCGCTTGTGCGGCATCGCCGAGGAGCCCTTCTGGCCCTCGGAAAAGAATTCCTCGGCTTCCAGCACTTCGGTGCGCTGCAGATGCCGGATTTCGGTGGCGAGCCGCTCGACCGAGGAGGCGATCACGCCGAGGGTGGCAAAATACATCGCGTGGCGGTCGCGCGGGATCACCTGGGTGGAGATCGGTTCCGGGACAAGTCCCATCGCCTTGGCGACGTGGGCCTCCACGCGCGGATCGATCTGCGCGAAGGTGCCGACCGCGCCCGAGATCGCGCAGGTCGCGATTTCCTTGCGGGCGTTGACCAGGCGCTCGCGCGCCCGGGTGAATTCGGCATAGGCGTAGGCGAGTTTCAGACCGAAGGTCACGGGTTCGGCATGGATGCCATGGGAACGGCCGATGGTCGGCGTCATCTTGTACTCAAAGGCGCGCTTCTTCAGCGCTGCGAGAACCTTGTCGACGTCGGCAATCAGCAGGTCCGCGGCGCGCACCAGTTGGACGTTGAGGCAGGTGTCGAGCACGTCGGAAGAGGTCATGCCCTGATGCACGAAGCGCGCCTCCGGCCCGACAATCTCGGCCAGGTGGGTCAGGAAGGCGATGACGTCGTGCTTGGTCTCGCGCTCGATCTCGTCGATCCGCGCCACGTCGAAAATGGCGTCCCTGGCCTTGCTCCAGATCACCTGCGCCGCCTGCTTCGGGATCACACCGAGTTCCGCCAGCGCATCCGCCGCATGCGCCTCGATCTCGAACCAGATCTTGAAGCGGGTCTGGGCCTCCCAGATGGCGGCCATTTCCGGGCGGGTATAGCGGGAAATCATCGATTGCTCTTGGCTCAGGCGGTCGTTCGCAAGTGCGGGCTGGGCTTTTGCGGCCAGTATACGCGCAAACAGTTGATGGAGGGCATTTTCTCAATGAAAACCGGTTGCCTTTGCCGGAAAATGCCGTTGCGGCCTGGCCGGGCTTTAGCAGAGCAGCCTCGGTGAGACAAATCCCAGCCGCCCGCACGGGCGCGCATGGATGGATCTGGGGAGCACGCCTTCACGAAATATTGAATGACAGATATTGAAATCTGTCAGCGAGACGTGCTATATCCACTGCGCCGGCCGTGTAGGCCGTCACCCGTGTCGGTGGGCGATGGCCAAGGGATCCGGGAACTTACTGAGGACTACGCCATGACTATCGAAATCATCTATCTGACCACCCAAATCCAACGCTGGCTCAACGAACGCGTGGCCCGGCACCTTGCCGCACAGGCCGCGAAGCTGAGCCATTAACCCAACAGGAGCGGCCGTGACGACCCATCCGGTTGCTTCTTCGCGAAGGCTCGACAGGGACGGATCCTCGATGGGGATCTGCTTGGTTCCGGACGACCAGCAGCAGGCGGTGTGGACATGAATGAAGCCGTGATTCTGACCCCTGAGCGAATTCTCGAGGTCACCGAGGACGTGCTGCGCCGCTTCGGCCTGGCCAAGGCTACCGTTGTCGATGTTGCCCGCGCGCTCGATGTCAGCCACGGCAGCGTTTACCGGCATTTTCCAAGCAAAGCCTCGCTGCGGGAAGCGGTGGCGAAACGCTGGCTCGACCGTGTCAATGCGCCGCTGCAGGCGATTGCGGATTCCTCGGAAGCAGCGCCCGCCCGGCTGGAGCGCTGGCTCCGCACGATGATTGCTATCAAGCACAAGAAGGTCAGCGACGACCCCGAGATGTTCGAGACCTATCTGACGCTGGCGCAGGAAGCCTGCAAGGTGGTGAAGGCCCACAAGGACGGGCTGGTCGACCAGATCGCGCATATCCTGTCCGACGGCGTCAAACAGGGCGCCTTCGAGGTCACTGACATGAAGACCACGGCGCGGGCACTGTTCGACGCCACCAGCCGCTTCCATCATCCCGCCCATGCCGAGGAGTGGCGCGATGCGCAAATCTCCGCGCGGATCGATTCCGTGCTGGCGCTGTTGCTCAAGGGCCTGGAAGCGCCGCGTCAGCACTGATCACTGCGGCGGACATCAACGTCGCGCGAAACCCGCGCCTCCCGCCGCGCCCATCCGATCCCAATAAAGCGTTGCGCATCTGCGCCGCCCTGTTGTTTGATATCCGTCAAATCCGGCGCCGGCCTCGTCGGTAGGATGGCTGCGGAGGAAGTCGTGCAGCTGGCGCTGTTTGCGGATATTCATGCCAACCGGCAGGCCTTCAGCGCGTGCCTTGATGTCGCGCGTTCACGCGGCGCCGATCGGATCATCTGTCTCGGCGATTATGTCGGATATGGCGGCGATCCGGAATGGGCGGTCGATATGGTGATGGGGCTCGTCGAGGGTGGCGCCTTGGCTGTGCGCGGCAACCACGACAACGCCATCGGCACTGCCGCCGAAAGCATGAACGCCCAGGCCCAGGCCGCGATCGAATGGACCCGCGGCAGGCTGAGCGCGACCCAGCGGCGCTTTCTGGCGGAGCTGCCGCTCGAACTGCAGGACGATGATCGGCTCTATGTGCATTCCGACGCCAGCAATCCGGCGAAATGGCGCTACGTCCAGAGCGCTTCGGATGCGGCGCGCAGCATGTTGGCCACCGCAGCCAACGTCACCTTCTGTGGCCATATCCACCAGCCTGCGCTCTATTCGATGTCTTCCGCGGCGAAAATGACGAGCTTTGTGCCGACCGCCGATGTGCCCGTACAGTTGCTCGGCGGCAGGCGCTGGCTGGCCGTGCTCGGCTCGGTAGGGCAGCCCCGCGACGGCAATCCCGCGGCCTGCTTTGCAATGTTCGACACCGAGGCGAGGGCCATCACCTATTGCCGTGTGCCCTACGATGTCGAGGCGGCGGCGGCGCGAATCCGCGACAATGGCCTGCCGCGCTGGCTGGCCGACCGACTGCCGACCGGGAGGTGAATGATGGCCAGGCCGTCGCTGGTTTCAGGTGCCGTGATCGACGGTTTTACCATCGGGGAGCGTGTCCATCGCGGCGGCATGGCGACGCTTTGGAGCGTGACCCGTCCCGACATCGCAACTCCGCTGCTGATGAAGATTCCGCTGATTTCCGAGGGCGAGGATCCCGCAGCCATTGTCAGCTTCGAGATGGAGCAGATGATCCTGCCGCGGCTGTCGGGACCGCACGTGCCGGCCTGTTTCGGAACCGGCGATTTCGCCCGCCAGCCCTATGTGGTGATCGAGCGCATCCCCGGCCAAACGCTTTACAGCCGGCTCGGCGAACTGCCGCTCGGTTTCGAAGAGGTGAGGGAGATCGGCGGAAAAGTCGCAGCAGCGCTTGCCGACCTGCACCGGCAGAACGTGATTCATCATGATATCAAGCCGAGCAGCGTGATGTTTCGCGGCAGCGGCGAAGCCGTTCTGATCGACTTCGGGTTGTCGCATCACAACCAGCTGCCCGATCTGCTGCAGGAGGAGTTTCGGCTTCCTTTCGGCACCGCGCCCTATACGGCGCCGGAGCGTCTGCTGGGCCTGCGGGATGATCCGCGCAGCGACCTGTTTTCGCTGGGCGTGCTATTGTATTTCTTCACCACGGGGGTGCGGCCGTTCGGCGAGAGCGAGAGCATGTACGGCATGCGGCGGAGGCTTTGGCGCGATCCGCATCCGCCGCGGCAGCTCCGGGCCGACTATCCGCCCTGGCTGCAGGAAATCGTGCTGCGTTGCCTCGAGATCGAGCCGGTGTGGCGCTATCCTACCGCCTCGCAACTGGCCTTTGAATTGGCTCATCCCGACCAGGTCAAGCTGACCGCGCGATCGGAGCGCATCAAGCGCGATCCGCTCGGCACGGTGCTGCGGCGCCGCTTCAATAGCGGCCTGACCCAGCCGAGAGCGAAATCCGATCTTGCCGCCCAACTGGCTTCGGGCCCGATCGTGGCGGTCGCCCTCGATATCGGGGAGGCGCCGGGCGCGCTGAACGAAGCCCTGCGCGTGACGGCGGAACGGATCCTGGCGACGCTCCCCGCCGCCAGGCTGGCATGCCTGAACGTGTTGAAGCTCGGCCGCATCACCATCGACAGGACGCTGGACGAAGCGGGCAACAACAAGCACATCGAACGGCTGGTCGCACTCAAGCACTGGGCGTCGCAGCTCAAGCTCGACGACGGCCGGCTGTCGGTCCATGTACTCGAGGCGGTCGATCCTGCATCTGCGATCCTGGAATTTGCCACGGCCAATCAGGTCGATCATATCGTGATCGGCGCGCGCCAGAATTCGCGGTTGCGCACGCTGCTCGGCAGCGTCTCGGCCAAGGTGGCGGCCGAGGCGGCCTGCAGCGTTACCGTGGTGCGGCCGCCGCGCCCCGCGCGGTTGCAGGAGCCCGAGCCTGCGGAGGATGAGCCGGACGAGGTTAAAGCCTAGATCGCTTCGCCGCGCGCCAGGGCGGCGGCGTTGCGGATCGCGGATATATTGGCCTTGTAGGCTTCCAAGGTGCCGCCCTTGAACACCGCAGACCCGGCGACAAAGGCATTGGCGCCGGCTGCGGCAAGCTGGCCGGAGACGTCGGGCCCGACGCCGCCGTCGACTTCAATGTCGATCGGGCGGCCCGCGGTCATCGCCCTGAGATCGCCGATCTTGCCGAGCGCCGAATGGATAAACGCCTGGCCACCGAAGCCGGGATTGACCGACATCACCAGCACCAGATCGATCAGATCGATGACATATTCGATCGCGCTGATCGGCGTGCCCGGATTGATCGCGACGCCGGCCTTCTTGCCGAGCGCGCGGATCGCCTGCAGCGAGCGATGCAGATGCGGGCCGGCCTCGGCATGCACGGTGATGTGGTCGCAGCCGGCCTTGGCGAAGGCCTCGAGATAGGGATCGCAGGGCGAGATCATCAGATGCGCGTCGAAGATCTTTTTGCTGTGCGGGCGCATCGCCTTGATGACATCGGGACCGTAGGAAATGTTGGGCACGAAATGCCCGTCCATGACGTCGAGATGGAGCCAGTCGGCGCCGGCGGCATCGACGGCTCGGACCTCTTCGCCCAATCTGGCGAAATCCGATGCCAGGATCGACGGTGCGATGACCAGAGGGCGAGACGCAAATTGTGCAGACATGCGCGTTTTCCCGGGTACTTTTGAAAGCATGCGGACGACCGTCCGCGTAACATGCGCCAAGCCCGGGGGCAATGCGAACCGGATCGGCCCGAGGGGGCCGGAAATTTCTGCCGCAGCGGCACCAATTGCCGGGAGGCCGAGCCGCAGGGCTCGAAAAAAACGTTGCTTTTCCGAGATTTCGCCGTGGCACGGGGTTTGCTGATGCCAAGGGCGTGAAAGCAGGAAGCCGCGCGCTGCGGCGGGAGTTCGATCATGCTGTTTGCCCTGGGCGCCGCGTCATCCGCGCTGAACGCCATCCAATCGCTCACCTCTTCGAGCTCGACCTCGACCAAACCCACCGACTCTGGCAACAGCCCGTTCGGCATCCCGAGCAGTGCTTCGGCATCCGCAAGCGCGGCGCCGGCCAACGGCCCCGGCGCGACGTCGCAGCTATCGCCGATCACGATGAACGCGCTGCTGGCGGCGCAAAGTCAGTCATCGACCGGCTCCGCCAAGCCGGGGACCACGTCGTCCAGTGCAACGAGGTCGTCCTACGATCTGCTGGAGCAGGCGGCTCAGCGTCCGGCCAATTCGGTTTCACTGTCCGCCAACGTCGTCTCGCTCAACGCGTAGGACTGGCTTGATCGGGTTACCTGAAACGATCTTGCCAGGCCGGCGCGGCGCCGGGAAAGGGCAGTTTGGTCGCCGCATAAACCCCGCGCGCGATGGCGCGGGCCGTGACGTTGGCCGCGATCATGCCGAGTTCGCTGAGACCGATCAGAGGATCGATCGGCCTTTCGCCGGTCGCGGCCGCGAACACGACGTCGCCATCGAGCGGCGCATGCACCGGATAGATTGCGCGGGCAAATCCGGTCTGCGCGATCACGGCAAGCCGCTTGGCCTGCGCTTTGGCCAGCTCGGCGTCGGTCACCACCACCGCCAGCGTGGTGTTCTCCACCGCTGTGGCGGCCGCGCCGCCCTTGAGGCGCATGGTCAGCATGTCCGGCGTGAATGACGCCGGCAATCCGCGTCCGCCATATTCGCCGCCGATCTCAAACGGCGCCGCCCAGAACCAGGGACCGTCGCCGACCGTGACCGAGCCTGCGGCGTTGACCACTGCAATGGCGGCGACCCGGACGCCGCCGGCGGTCGCCGCCGATGCCGAGCCGATTCCGCCCTTGAAATTCGCCGTGGTGGCGCCAAGCCCGGCGCCGACGCTGCCCAGCGTGAAATTAGAACCCGCCGCGGCGGCGGCAGCGTAGCCGAGATCGCGGTAGGGCGCGAAGCGGCCCCAGGCCTTGTCGCCGCCGTTCAGGAGGTCGAAGACGATCGCGCCCGGCACGATCGGAATGATCGCGCCGCGCACTTCATAGCCGCGGCCCTGTTCGGCAAGCCAGGCCTGCACCCCGCCGCCGGCCTCGAGCCCGAACGCCGAACCGCCGGCCAGCGCGATAGCGTCGATCCGTTCCACCGTGTTGGCGACGTCGAGCAGCGCGCCCTCGCGGGTGCCGGGGCCGCCGCCGCGCACGTCGATCGCCGCCACCGCCGGACGATCGAAAATGACCGCGGTGACACCGGAGCCCAGGGCTGCGTCGTCGGCATGACCGACCCGGACGCCGGCAATATCGGTGAGGAGATTTTTCATCGCATCGATCCTGTGCGGCGCAGATGACGGCACCATCGCTCTGCGGTCAAGCCAGCCGATACGCTGATGCCGGCCGGCAAACGAACGCCCCGGTAAGCCGGGGCGTTGGCTTCGGGATAGAGTTGATGACGACTTACGATCCCTTAGGATTGACCTCGGTGTAGTTGCCGTTGGCATCCCATTTGTACACGACGTAATCGAGGTGTTTGATGTCGCCCTTGGCATCGAACTCCATCTTGCCGATCACCGTATCCCACGCGCCGCCCTTGATCGTGGCCATGACCTTCATCGGATCGGTGGTGCCGGCTTTCGCCGCCGCCTGCGACCACACCTGCATCGCCGCGTAGGTGTAGAGCGTGTAGCCCTCGGGATCGATGTTCTTGGCCTTGAAACGCTCGACGATCTCCTTGGCGGTCGGCTTGTTGCGCGGGTCCGGACCGAAGGTGAACAATGTGCCTTCGCCGGCCGGTCCCGTGATCGAGGCGAACTCCTTGTCGGCCAGCGCATCGCCGGCCATCAAAACCGTCTGCAGGCCCTGGTCACGCATCTGGCGCAGGATCAGTCCGGCTTCCTGGTGGTAGCCGCCGACAAACACCAGATCGATATTGTCGCGCTTCAGGCGCGAAACGATGGCGTTAAAATCCTTGTCGCCCTTGTTGTAGGATTCGAACATCTTTTCGGTAAAGCCGGCCTTGTTGAGCGCCTTCTTGGTTTCGTCGGCGAGGCCTTTGCCGTAGGTAGTCTTGTCGTTGAGGATGGCGACGTTCTTGCCCTTGTAATATTTCACGATGTAGTCGGCGGCGACCAGGCCCTGCTGATCGTCGCGGCCGCAGACCCGCGCCACGTTCCAGAGCCCGCGTTCGGTGAACAGCGGATTGGTCGAGGCCGGCGTGATCTGCAGTACATTGCCGTCGGCATAGGCTTCGGAAGCCGGGATCGACGACGACGAACAATAATGGCCGGCCACGAACGGGATTTTCGCGCTGGCGATTTTTTCCGCGACCGAGCGGGCCTGCTTGGGATCGCAGGCATCGTCCTCGACATCGAGCGCCAGTTTCTTGCCGAGCAAGCCGCCGGCGGCGTTGAAGTCCGCCACCGCCATTTCGGCGCCGTTCTTCATCTGCCGGCCGAACGCGGATTCACCCCCGGTCATCGGTCCCGCCACCGCGACGGTGATGTCCTGGGCCAGCGCTGCGGTCGATAACGCCAGCGACGCGCCCAATGCCAGGCCGATGAGTTTCAGTGGTGTCATGGGGTCCTCGCGGTGATCGCTACGGTAAATGCCCGGCAGGCCGCCGGGCACGAAAATCGCAGCCATTGTCGACTGATTTTGCGGTGAAGTCATCGGCAAATTTCGGGCAAATCCACCTTGATTTGCAGCGGCTTGCCGCAACGGCGGGTTCGACGCGACGCCGCGTCGGGCCTAACCGCGCCGGCCGCCTTCCAGATAGGCGGCGCGGATTTCCGGGCGCTGCAGCAGTTCCGCGCCGGTTCCGCTCAGGGTGATGAGGCCGTTGACCAAGACGTAGCCACGATGGGCCAACCGCAAGGCGTGATTGGCGTTCTGCTCGACGATCAGCACGGTAAGGCCGTCCTGCCGGTTCAGGGTCCGGATCGCGTCGAAAATCTGCCGCGCGATCAGCGGAGCCAGGCCGAGCGACGGCTCGTCCAGCATCAGCAGGCGAGGGCGGCTCATCAACGCCCGGCCGATCGCCAGCATCTGCTGTTCGCCGCCGGACAGCGTGCCGCCGCGCTGGTTCATGCGCTCCTTGAGTCGTGGAAACAGCGTGAACACGCGCTCCAGCCCGGCGATGCGGTCAGCCTCGGCGCTTTCGGTGGCATCGGCGCCCATCTGCAGGTTTTCCGCGACACTCATGCGCGGAAAAATCCTGCGGCCCTCGGGGGCCTGCGCGATGCGCAACCGGGCAATCTGGTGGGTCGGCAGCTCCGTGATGTCGCGGCCGTCGAACAGGATGTGGCCTGCGCGGGCGCGCGGCTTGCCGAAGATCGTCATCATCAGCGTCGACTTGCCGGCGCCATTGGCGCCGATCAGGGCGACGATCTCGCCGGGGCTGATCTCGAGGTCGACGCCTTTCAGCGCCTCGATCTTGCCGTAGGCGGCGCGCAGGCCGCGGATTGCGAGCAGCGGCGCGGCGGACGACGTGGTCACGTTCCGCCCTCCATCACCGCGATCGCCTCTTGCTCGTCGGCGCCGAGATAGGCCGCGATCACCCTGGGATCGTCACGGACCTGCTGCGGGGTGCCTTCGGCAATCTTGACTCCATAGTCCATCACCACGACGTGGTCGGAAATCTCCATCACCACCGACATGTCGTGCTCGATCAGGAGGATCGAGGTGCCATGGTCGGCGCGGATCGAGAGCAGCAACTCGCTCAAGCCGGCGCTTTCGCGCGCGTTGAGCCCGGCGGCCGGCTCGTCGAGGCACAGCAATGCGGGTTCGGTGCACATCGCGCGCGCGATCTCGAGCCGGCGCTGGTCGCCATAGGGCAGGTTACCGGCGGCGTCGTCGGCGCGGTCGCTTAGCCCGATGCGGTCGAGCCAGAGCGTTGCCCGATCGATCGCGCGCTTCTCCGCCGCGCGCCAGGACGGCGCGCCGATCAGCCCGATAAGGGTCAGGCCGGAGGCCCGCATCAGCGCATTGTGCTGCGCCACCATCAGGTTTTCGAGCGCGGTCATGCCTGGAAACAGCCGGATATTCTGAAAGGTGCGCGCCACCCTGGCCTGCTTGGAAATCCGAAAATCGTTCAGCCGTTCGAGCTGGATGGCGCGGCCGTCTTCATGCGTCAGCCGCATCGTCCCCGAAGTCCGCCGGTAGAAACCGGTGATGCAGTTGAATACCGTGGTCTTGCCGGCGCCGTTCGGTCCGATCAGCGCGGTGATCTTGCCCCTTTCTGCGGCAAACGACAGATCGTTGACGGCGACGATGCCGCCAAAGCGCATCGACAGGTGATCGACGGCCAGAATGCTATCGCTGCTCATCCGCGGCCTTCCCTGGCGAGCTCGGACGAGATGGCCTGGCTGTGGCGCAGGAACACGGTCGGAGCGCGGTGGCCGATCAGCCCACGCGGCCGCCAGATCATCAACAGCACCATCGCCAGCCCGAATACCAGCATGCGGTATTGCTCGAGGCCGCGAAACAGCTCGAAGCCGCCGATCATGGTCAGCGCGGCCAGCGCGACGCCGAGCTGCGATCCCATGCCGCCGAGCACCACGATCGCCAGCACCAGCGCCGATTCCTGGAAGGTGAAAGATTCCGGACTGATGAAGCCCTGCCTGGTGGCGAAGAAGGCCCCGGCGAAACCGCCGAACATCGCGCCGGTCGCAAATGCCGTCAGCTTGGTGGTGGTGGTGTTGATGCCGAGCGCGCGGCAGGCGACCTCGTCCTCGCGCAGCGCCTCCCAGGCCCGGCCGATCGGCAGCCGGCGCAGCCGGATCGTCACCCAGTTGGTGAGCAGCGCCAGCGCCAGGATCAGGTAGAACAGAAACACGATGCGATGGGTCGGCGAGAATTCGATCCCGAGCCTGGCGGAAAGGCCGTCAGGGCCCGGCGCCAGCGGGATGCCGAACAGGGTCGGTCGCGGAATCCCGGAAACCCCGTTCGGGCCGCCGGTCAGGCTTTGCCAGTTGATGATGACGAGACGGATGATCTCGCCGAAGGCCAGGGTGACGATGGCGAGATAGTCGCCGCGCAGCCGCAGCACCGGGAAACCAAGCATTACCCCCCAGCACGCAGCGAGAATGCCGGCCAGGGGCAGGCAGACCCAGAACGACAGGCCGAAATTGGTCGCCAGCAGCGCATAGGAATAGGCGCCGACGGCATAGAAGGCGACGTAGCCGAGATCGAGCAGCCCGGCGAGCCCGACCACCACATTCAGCCCCCATCCCAGCATGACATAGGTCAGGACCAGGATGCCGAGATCGAGAATGTAGCGCTGATTGTAGAAGATGACCGGCACCAGAAAGGTGAAGATCAACAGCACCGGCGCGATGGCGCGGCGTGCGACCGCAAGGCCGGCCTGCACCGAGGGTGGAATGACTTTGACGGTGCCAACAGGTCCCCACCATTGCCGCAGCAGTTCCATCACGATGCTGCCGCCAAACACGGTGGCAACCATGGCGGCGAGATCGCCGAACCGGGTCCAGTAGATCAGTTGCCCGTTGGGACCGGCCTCGGTGCGGATGCCGATCATCAGCGAAAACAGCACCAGGGCCACCAATGCGCTGATCAGGGCTTTCTTGAAGATGAAGGCGACGCCGGGGCCGCGCGGAGCCGGCATCGATGCGGGCGCTGTTGCTGTCACGCCATCGCCTGTCAAACTTTTTCGACTTCGGGCCGGCCGAGCAGGCCGGTTGGCATGAAGATCAGCACGATGATCAGGATCGAGAACGCCGCGACGTCCTTGTACTCGACCGAGAAATACGCCGACCACAGCGTCTCGATCAGCCCGATCGCCAACCCGCCCAGCATCGCGCCGGGCAATGAGCCGATGCCGCCGAGCACCGCCGCGGTGAAGGCCTTGATGCCGGCGACAAAGCCCATGAAGAAATCCACCAGGCCATAATACAACAGGTACATCATGCCGGCGACCGCGGCGAGCGCAGCCCCGATCACGAAGGTCATCGAGATGGTGCGGTCGACGTCCACCCCGAGCAAGGCCGCCATGGTCTGGTCCTGTTCGCAGGCCCGCATGTCGCGGCCGAGCCGGGTCCGCGACACCAGCCAGGTGAACAGCGCGAGCAGCACGATGGTGGTGACGACGACGACGATCTGCACGTTGGACAGCCGCACGGCAAAACCGTCGCCTTCGAACAAGGTGTAGCCCCCTGTGATGATCGGCGGCACCGGCTTGACCCGTGCGCCCTGCGCCACCTGCGAAAAATTCGACAGCACGAACGACATGCCGATCGCCGACAGCATCGGGGCGAGCCGGAACGAATGCCGCAGCGGCCGGTAGGCGATGCGTTCCACGGTCCAGCCATAGAGCGCGGTGATGGCCATCGATACCAGAAGCACGATCAGCAGGATCACGGGAACCATGGTGAGGCCGATCGAGACCAGGATCAGGAACGAGATCAGCGCGATGAAACCGCCGATCATGAAAATGTCGCCATGGGCGAAATTGATCATGCCGACAATGCCATAGACCATGGTGTAGCCGATGGCGATCAGGCCATAGATCGAGCCGAGCACGATGCCGTTGATGAGTTGCTGGGCGAAATAATCCATGCGCTGCCGCTGTTCGAGTGTCTTTTCCGGCAAAGTGGAAACGGGTTTGCCGTCAATTGCGTGCGTTCGGCCCGCAAAGCCAATGCCCGCCCTCGGGTCAAGTCCGAGGGGGTGGCCTTGCGAAAATACGCGCGGACGCGGGCGACGGCTCCGGCAGCCGGAACGACGCGTCGTTTCATTTTCTAACAGTGGGAACCCGGGGCGGCAACAGCGCGAGGCGCCGCCGGCAGGCCTTGTACAGTGGTCATTTCAAGCCCGGGGGTTCCGGGGGCCACAGTCGCGCCAAAACCACGCCACGCAATGATCACGCCGGAACCGGAAACCAATCCCGGCCCTTTCGGTTGTCCTCGACTAGGTACAACCAAGGAGATTCCGATGTCGAACCAGAATCAGAACCCGGGCCAGCAGAGCAATCCGGGCCAGCAGAACCAGAACCCCGGCCAGAAGCCCGGGCAGCAGGGTGGTGGCCAGAAGCCGGGGCAGCAGCAGCAGGATCCGAACCGCCAGGGCCAGACCCCGCAAAGAGATCGCTAACCCGAAACTGACCGACAACAGAAGCTCCGCCGAAAGGCGGGGCTTTTGTTTTGGATCCGCTTTGTTTTGGATCGTCTGGGCCGAAAAGGTACTCCGGTGCGTTGGGTCGGCCATTAAGGTAAACAAAAGGTTTAAATTGCCGGTCGCACTTTAAGTGAGTTACCTCCGCCGAGCCGCCGCTTCCGTCGGAGGCTGCGGAAGCGGGTGGCGACATGTCGACAAACTGGCGGATCAGTTCATTCAATGGCGCGCTGCTGGCATCCTATTTCATTCCGACCTGGACCATCGTCGCCTTCAAGATCATGATTTCGCCGGTCCACGGGCTCTACGAGCAGCCGAACATAGCGGTGGCGCTGTTCATCAGCGATCACCTGCACCTGGCGGCGATTACCACAATCCGCCTGGCTTGGCTGTTGGCTCTGGGCAAGCTCACGGTCGTGGCATTCTTTGCGATCTTTCTGGTGCTGATCACCCGCGCCTCGATCCGCAGGACCGGTGGCTGCGACGAAGCGCTGGCCATGGCGCTGGCGATCGGCAGCGTGATCAGCTTTGCCAGCATGCTGATGGCATCGCAGGCAGGCGAGACCGCGGCCCTTCGGCTTCATGCGACGGAACTGTTGCTGCTGCTCGGTACCGCGGTCGTGTTGCTGGTCGAGGGTCCGGCCGGGATCCGGCAAACGATCGATGGCCCTGCCGACGGCCTATCCCTTCAGTAATCCGAGCTCCCCTACAATCGCCGACGCTTCCTTGACGGCATGGTTGGCGGCGGGCACGCCGCAATAGATCGCCTGCTGCAGCAGGATTTCCTTGATATCCTCGGGCGTGAAGCCGCCCTCTGCCAGCGCCGCTCGGACGTGGAGGCGGAATTCATCCCATTGGCCCAGCGCGACCATGGTGCCGATCACCAGCACCCGCCGGGTGCGCTGGTCGAAATGCGGCCGGGTCCAGATCTCGCCCCAGGCATGGCGCGTGATCAGGTCGATGAAGTCGGCGTTGAAGGAATTCTTGTTGGCCATCGAATTGTCGACCCAGGCATCGCCGAGCACCTTGCGGCGCTGGGCCATGCCGTCGTCGCGGCGCTGTTGATCGTCCATGATGCTGTTCCCGGGAGCTGAACTGCGCTGCTTTTAGAGCAACATGGGTGATCGCGACAGCCTCATCGCCGCGGCCGCCCGGCAGTTTTCCCCCAATTTGTGCCTTGAGCGATTTTCTACTTGCGGTAGATTAACGGGTAATTTGAACCAAGTTTCATTTTTCGCGCATGGTGATAAGCATGTTCGGAATCGAATTTGGAACGGCCGCCGATTATCACGAACTTAACGCGGGCGCCCACCGCAAGCCTCCGAAGGTGCTCAGTGCGCCGTCGCTGGTCTGGCACCTCGCCTGCTGGACCAATTTCCAGGAACGCGACGGGGATGGCAAGCCGCAATACAACGAGGATGGAAGTCCGAGGAAGAAGACGCCGCAGCAGATCAAGAATGCGGTTGATAACTATATCATCACGCTTCGCGATGCGATTGCGGCGAACGCGCACGTTGGCAAAGATCTGGAGTTCGGCGCGAGCGCCAACGAAGCAATTGTCGACCTTGATGGAGAGGGCAGCGCTGCCAAGGTTCGGCTGGCACCCTGCATTTCAGGGGTCTGCCTGCTGTTCGGCAACGCTTATGACGAAAAGTCATTGGCGCCTGTTCCAACGCTCTCCCTTGGAAGAAGGCAGAACGATATCTTCGAAGGCACCAACCGCACGGTTACGCTGCGGTTCGTGTGGAAGAAGCTCGACGTCACCATTCGCTTCGAGGTTCACACGGAATATTTCTCCATGTCGACCTTCGTGGAGCTCGATAAGGACCGTGTCAAAGCCCTAAGCCGCACGAGTCTTTCGAGCATTCCTGCGCTGAACAAATGCACCGTCAGCATTCTAAAATATCTCAACGACGCAGGCTCCGCCGACGAGGAGGAACTGGTCGTTCGCATCAACAAATATTGCTTCCATGAGTTCTGGAAAACCTACCAGCAGGATATCCTTTCAGACAAATCCGTGACTGATTGTACCGGCGATCCCATCTTCCGGCATATATTTGCGGATTTCCGCGGGTTCGTTGCCTCGGATCAGGCAGTCAAATTTCCTGATGAGGATTTCTTCAGGACCAACCAACCGGCAAAATGGGGCATGGCGGCCAAGAAGAAGTTTTTGCCGCTGATTCAGCATCGCAATCGAACCGAGCGCAGCCGCTACGAGTGTGCGGTCAATTACATGCTCGACGGGCGCGCGCTGTACATGAGTACGTTGGGACCGCAGCTCCCGACCATGGCCGAGGACGAGCGAATCCCGGTTGAATTCATTGTCTACGCGCATCAGCGATTCAATGACACGACCATCGTCAACAAGTGGCAGCTCGGACGCCTGGTCAGCCAGATATTGCTGCTGGGCACGCTGCGGCTCAGCGCCTTGAAAGATGTGAAGTCCCTGCACGATGCCGGCAGGCAACTGGGACTACTCGAAGAAAGCACGCAAAAAGCCCGCGAAGCCATTGCCTTGACCGAAGCTGATCCCAGCGCCTCCAGGGCAGACGGTGTTCTCGACGGCAGCCGCAGACAAGCCCGGAGCGCAGCAGCGATGCGGCGGATCGCGGATGCCCACAGAAAGCTAAACGACATCACCGGGACTTTCTTGAGAGAAACCGGAGAGGGACTGCTCTACCGGATCGAGCGCTCGCGGTATTACGTGCAGCAGTTTGACGAGAACGTGAAATTGCTGCGCATCAAGCGCCTGGAAGGCGACCAGCCTTACGATCAGTTCATCAGGCGGCGGCTCGGCTCGGAATTCGACTTCATCAATCGCCTCGGCACACGCTATGAGCGGGCCACAGCGACTATCGTGACGCTCGATCAGAATTACCTCGCGATATCCCAAAACGCACTGGTCGAAAGAGCCAACAAGATCGACGAAGAAACCAACAGCATCCAGGCCGACATCCACACCATACAGGAATGGGGCGAGTTTGCGCTACTGGCGGCGCTGGTGCCGTATTACGTCATGCATCTGCTTGATCTGATCATCACGGAAAAATACGTTCCGGTCCTCGCGGCAAGCATCTGGACCGTGTTCGGGGGCCTTGCGCTCTACCGCAAGTTCAAGAATTGGGGATACGTCGCAGCTTTTCTTGTTGTTGCCATCCCAGCCATCGTTGTGGTGGCGTGGCCGCTGTTGTTCGGTACCGTTGCCGGAGGCGGCATTCTGCGCGCTTATGAAACAGCGGGTAGAGAGCTTCACGCGCAGCAGGAGATTGACCAGATTCAAAAAAGCCTTGAAAAATTGGCGGACCAGCAGCTCGCCATCCTCAGGGACCTGGCGTCATCCAGGAGCAAACCTGACGAACAGAAGCAGGACCGCCCGGCAGCGGACAGTCAGAAGTCGGGCCAGAAGCCCTAACTGCCATTTCGTTCGTTGATCTTGTTGCGGGCATCCAGCCAAAGTACGGTCAGGGTCGCGCCGCCGAATGCGAGGGGGATGACGACTGCGGTTAGAAACGCACCGATCCAGTCATGATGCTGTATCACCTGATCCGTCATGATTCCTCCCGAAAATCAGGGAACCGGCAGTTCTGCGGAAAACAGATCATAGACAGGTTAACGAAGTAGCAACTTTCCGGCGGACGAGGCGACGAATGAGGTCCTGTAAGCGGCGAATCTGCAGACTTCATCTTAGCCGTTTGGGGGAGATTCGGTAAGGGGTGTCGACTGCAATCGCGCGGAGCGCCTGGCTTCGAAGCCAAATCGCCCCGGTCTCTGGTCGGAATCTCGACCAGCCCGATCCATATCCGAGCCTCAAACCCTAGCGCTGCGTCAGAAAGCCGACCACGGCGTCGGTGAAGGCATGCGGCTGCTCGACATTGGAAATGTGCGCTGCGTCCAGGATCGTCAGGGAAGCGCCGGGGATCTGGCTGCGGATGAATTCGCCGGCTGCGACCGGCGTCGACATGTCGTGCCGTCCGGCAATCACCAGTGTCGGGTTCTTGATCTTCGGCAGCAGCGCGCGCTGGTCCAGCGTGCTCAGGGCCTCGCAGCAGGCCAGATAGCCCTGCGCCGGGGAAGCGATCAGCATCGCCTTCAGGTTGGCGGTTATCTGCGGCTCGCGCTCGCGAAAGTCGGCCGTCAGCCAGGCGGCGATGACGGTGTCGGCCACCGCGGCGAGACCGCCCTGCTGCACCGCGGCGATGCGGCTGAGCCAGTTGGCCGGATCGGGATAATAGCAGCTGGTGTTGGATAGAATGATTTTCTCGAACCGCTGCGGCGCGTTGGCGCCGAGCCACTGTCCGACCATGCCGCCCATCGACAGGCCGCACCAATGCACCTTCTCGATGTTGAGGTCATCGAGGATCGCCAGCACGTCGCGGCCAAAGCGCTCCATCGAATAGGGTCCGGGCGGCACGCCGGACTTGCCGTGACCGCGCCGGTCGTAGCGGATCACGCGAAACAGCGGGGTCAGCGCCGCCATCTGCGGTTCCCACATCTGCAGGGTGCAGCCGAGCGAATTCGACAGCATCAAGGTGGGTCCGCCGTCGCGGCCCTCGACCGATACGTTGAGCAGGCAACCGTCGGCATTGATCATCGGCATGGGATGTTTCCGTCTATCAGGGACACGGGTTCGTCATTGGGAGGCAATTCTACATCGGGGAATGACAAGATGAATTGCTTCCCGTGGATCGGTTTCATGGAATCGGCCCGTCATTTCTCGTCGAGCGAGGCGAGCAGCCGGTCGATCAGGGCCTGCGAGACGCCCTGATAGGCCATCGGCTCGAACAATCCGGCAATTTTTCCGGCGTCGAGATGCCGCGTCACTTTCGGATCCCGCATCAGCACCTCGCGCAACTCCTTGTTGCCGGCGACGGCGCTCTTGCTTGCGGCTTCCACCAGGTGATGGGCCTCGCTCTTGCCGATCTTTTCCGCCAGCGCCATCGTCACCGACTCGGCCATGATCAGGCCATGGGTAGCGCCGAGGTTGACACGCATCCGTGCCACGTCAACCTCGAGCCCTTCGGCGATATCGACGATGGCGGCGAGCGCGCCCGAGGTGACCAGCTGCAGCATCGGCAGCGTCGGCCATTCGGCGTGCCAGGGTCCGGCGCTGCGCTCGTGATCCTGCACCTGGGCCGCGAACATCGTCGCCGCCAGATTGGGCGCCATGGTGGCTGCGGCCAGCGCGGTGGCGGCGGCGACGGGATTGCGCTTGTGCGGCATGGTCGACGAGCCGCCGCGGCCCTCGCCCTGCGGTTCGAACGCCTCGGCGACGTCGGTCTGCATCATCAGCTGGATGTCGCGGGCAATCTTGCCGCAGCTTCCTGCCAGGATCGCCAGCACCGAGGCGGTCTCCGCGAGGCGGTCGCGATGGGTGTGCCACGGTGCATCCGGCAGCGGCAGCTCGAGCTCCTCCGCCAGTCTCTCGGCGACCCGCCATCCCTGCGCGCCGAGCGCCGCCAGCGTGCCCGCGGCGCCGCCGAACTGCAGTGCCAGTGCCTCGGCGCGCGATCGTTTTAGCCGCTGGCGCGAGCGATGCAGCGCGGCAGCATATTCCGCCAGCTTGAGTCCGAACGGCATCGGCAACGCATGCTGCAGCCAGGTGCGCGCCACCATGGCGGTGTCGCGATGCCCTGCTGCAAGCCGGGCGAAGCCCGCGATGGCCCGGTCGAGGTCGGCCAGCAGCGCATCGATGGCGGCGCGCAGGGTCAGCATTGCGGCGCTATCGATCACGTCCTGGCTGGTGGCGCCCCAATGCACATAGCGCGCGGCATCGGGGTCGGTGCTGGCGACCGCGGCGGTCAGCGCCTTGACCAGCGGGATCGCGAGATTGCCCGACCGCGTCGCGGCCTCGGCCAGGGCGGCCAGGTCGAATGATTCGGCCTTGCAGGCGGCTGCGATCGGTCCGGCCGCGCCCGCGGGGATGACGCCGGTGGCCGCTTCGGCGCGCGCCAGTGCGGCCTCAAAATCAAGCATATGCTGCAGAAACGCCGTGTCGTCGCAGACGGCGCGCATGGCGGCGCTCGACAGCATGGGGGCGAGCAAGGGCGATAGAGAGGAACTCATGATGCGTGCGACCTAACCACCCCTGCAGGGCCCTGCCAATCCCAAAGCTTTGCTGCAAGCTTGTCGCGCTGCGAATATGCATCGCTCGTCATCCGACAGTCCCCTTTCTTTTGGGGCGGCCGTGCTTTACTTGAGGGGCAAGACGGCGAGCGCTCCGGGAGGCATGCCATGGCCATGACGATGAACGGTGAAGTCCAGCTTGCGGCCCCGCGTGCGGCGGTATGGACCAAATTGAATGATCCGGACGTGCTCAAGGCCTGCATCCCCGGATGCGAGGAACTTGAAAGAACCGAGGACAACGGCTTCCGCGCGGTTGCCAAGATGAAGGTCGGGCCGGTGTCCGCCCGCTTCAAGGGCCGCGTGACGCTGAGCGATCTCGATCCGCCCAACGGTTACAAGATATCGGGGGAGGGCGAGGGCGGTGTCGCCGGTTTCGCCAAGGGTGGCGCCACCGTGGCGCTGACCGACAAGGACGGCGGCACGCTGTTGACCTACAATGTCGAGGCGCAGATCGGCGGCAAGCTTGCCCAGCTCGGTCAGCGGCTGATCAATGGTTCGGCCAAGAAGCTGGCCGATGAATTTTTCGCAAATTTTGCCAAGGCCGTGCAGGGCTGATCCGGACGAAGGGGCTGGTCCTGGCACAGACCCGGCAGGTCATATCAGGCCATGCCCATGGCGAGGTTGCTCATTGCCGGGATGGCCCATATTATGGCTTTGGAACGATTTTAATGAGCTGTGCTGCCGCCTCCAGCGGCAATGCAGACGAAGAGAGTGCTGAATGGCCAAGATTTCCCTGATCGTGAACGGCAATCCCGTCAACGCCAATGTCGACCCCCGCACCCTGCTGGTGCAGTTTCTGCGCGAAAACCTGCGGCTCACCGGCACCCATGTCGGCTGCGACACCTCGCAATGCGGCGCCTGCGTCGTCCATCTTGACGGCAAGGCGGTTAAATCCTGCACGACGCTGGCGGTGATGGCCGATGGCCATGAGGTCCGGACCATCGAGGGTCTGGCAGCCGACGGCGCGCCGCTGCATCCGATGCAGGAAGCGTTCCGCGAGCATCACGGCCTGCAATGCGGCTTCTGCACCCCCGGCATGATCATGACCGCGGTCGATCTGGTTCACCGCAAGGGCCATGATCTCAGCGACCATACCATCCGCGAAGAGCTCGAAGGCAATCTGTGCCGCTGCACCGGTTATCAGAACATCGTTCTGTCGATCGCGGCGGGCGCCAAGGCGATGGCGAATTCCGATCTCGCGTAACTTGATGTCGCCGCACGGCGACCAGGAATCCCCCAGGAATACCTCATGTACGAATTCAAATATCATCGTCCGGCGACCGTGCGGCAGGCCGCCAATCTCCTGATCAAGAACGAGGATGCCAAGGTGATCGCCGGCGGCCATACCTTGTTGCCGGTCATGAAGCAGCGGCTCGCCAGCCCGCCGCACCTGATCGACCTCAGCCATATCGAGGGGCTCGACGGCATCGAAATGAAGGGCCGCTCGCTGGTGATCGGCGCCACCGCCAGGCACGCAGATGTCGCGACCTCGGCCATCGTGGGCGAGGCGATCCCGGCGCTGGCCGAGCTTGCCGGCCTGATCGGCGATCCCGCGGTACGCCACAAGGGCACCATCGGCGGTTCGCTCGCCAACAACGACCCTACCGCCGACTATCCCGCCGCATGCCTTGCCCTCGGCGCGACCATCGTCACCAACAAGCGCCGTCTCAAGCCCGAAGAGTTCTTCCAGGGCCTGTTCACCACCTCGCTGGAGAGCGACGAGATCATCACCAAGGTGATGTTTCCGGTGCCGAAGAAGGCCGCCTATGTCAAGTTCCGCAACCAGGCCTCGCGCTACGCGCTGGTCGGGGTGTTCGTCGCCAAGCGTCCGGCGGACGTGCGGGTCGCCGTGACCGGCGCCGGCTCCGAAGGCGTGTTCCGCGTCACCGCCTTCGAAGAGGCGCTGAAGAGGCGTTTCTCGCACAAGGTGCTCGATGGCTTGACGGTGCCTGCCGACGGACTGAACAGCGACCTGCACGGCAGCGCCGAATATCGGGCGCATTTGATCGCGGTGCTGACACGCCGAGCCGTCGAAGCTGCGACCGGCAAAGCGTGACCTTGCCATTTCCAACCGCAGCAAGATCGGTCCTGCCATGAATGCACCGGCGCTGCCTACATCCGTCGATGCGATGCTCGAGCTGTTGACGTCGCGCGGCTACCTCGCCGAACGCTCGCTGGCGACGGTGACCTATCTGTCGCTGCGCATGGGCCGGCCGCTGTTTCTGGAAGGCGAGGCCGGGGTCGGCAAGACCGAGATCGCCAAGGTGCTGTCGGCCGCGCTGGGACGAAAGCTGATCCGGCTGCAGTGCTATGAAGGGCTCGACGTCGCTTCCGCGGTCTACGAGTGGAACAGCGCCGCGCAGATGATCGCGATCCGGCTTGCCGAAGCGGCCGGCGATACCGATCGCGACCAGCTTGCCAGCGACATTTTCGCCGAACGCTATCTGATCAAGCGCCCGCTGCTGCAGGCGCTGGAGCCGGACGTGGCGGGGGCCCCGGTGCTGCTGATCGACGAACTGGATCGCGCCGACGAGGCGTTCGAAGCCTATCTGCTGGAAATCCTCAGCGACTTCCAGGTGACGATCCCCGAACTCGGCACCGTCAAGGCGCCGCATCCGCCGATCGTCATCGTCACCTCGAACCGCACCCGTGAAATTCACGACGCGCTGAAGCGCCGCTGCCTGTATCACTGGGTGGATTATCCCTCCGCCGAGCGCGAACTGGCGATCGTCAAGTCGCGAGTGCCCGGCATTTCCGCAAAATTGTCCCAGCAGGTGGTCGGCTTCGTGCAGGCCTTGCGCGAGCAGGATTTCTACAAGTCGCCGGGGGTCGCCGAGACCATCGACTGGGCCACCGCGCTGACCGAACTCGACGCCCGCTCGCTGACGCCGCAGGTGGTCGGTGATACCCTGGGCGCGCTGTTGAAATACCAGGACGACATCGCGCGGATGCAGGGCGACACGCTGCAGAAGGTCTTGAAAGAGGCGACCAGCGAAAATTAGGTTGTTTTCGGCTTGGAATGAGTGAGGCTGAAATATGAGTCGTCATTCCGGGGCGCGAGCGAGCCCGGAATCCATAGCCACCGCAGCGAGTATGGATTCCGGGCCTGCGCCAAGTGGCGCATCCCCGATGTGCAATTGCACATCGGGGAATGACGCCTGTGAGAACTCCAGCTTAGAGTAGTACGTGTGTCTCACGAACCCGCTCCATCGCCCACCGGCCTGATCGCGGATAACGTGGTCGGCTTTGCCCGCGCGCTCCGGGCTGCCGGGATTCCGGTCGGGCCGGGCGCCGTGATCGATGCGCTGAACGCGCTGCGCCTGATCGAGATCGGCAACCGTGCCGACGTGTTCGCCACCCTGGAGGCGGTCTTCGTCAAGCGCCACGAGCATGCGCTGATTTTCGCGCAGGCCTTCGATCTGTTCTTCCGGGCCGCCGAGGACTGGAAGCACATGCTGGATTCGGTGCCGCTGCCGGACCATGCCAGGAAGAAGCCGCCGCCGGCCTCGCGCCGGGTCCAGGAGGCGATGTCGCAGCCGCACATCACCGAGGCGCCGCGGGCCGAGGAGCAGGAAATCAGGCTCTCGGTGTCCGACAAGGAAGTGCTGCAAAAGAAGGACTTCGCGCAGATGAGCGCTGCCGAGATCGCGCAGGCGACCCGCGCCATCGCGCAGATGCGACTGCCGCAGGCCGAACTGCGCACCCGCCGCTACCAGCCCGACACAAGGGGCTTGCGGCTGGATCTGCGGCGCACCCTGCGCGGCAGCCTGCGTACCGGCGGCGACATCATCGATATCCATCGCCTGGGCCGGATCGACAAGCCGGCACCGATCGTGGCGCTGCTCGATATCTCCGGCTCGATGAGCGAATACACCAGGCTGTTCCTGCATTTCCTGCATGCCATCACTGATGCCCGCAAGCGGGTTTCGGTGTTTCTGTTCGGCACCCGGCTGACCAATGTGACGCGCAGCCTGCGGGCGCGGGATCCCGACCAGGCGCTGGCCAGCTGTTCGTCCGCGGTGGAGGACTGGGCCGGCGGCACCAGGATCGCCACCTCGCTGCACAGCTTCAACAAATTGTGGGGCCGGCGCGTGCTCGGGCAGGGCGCGATCGTGCTGCTGATCTCCGACGGGCTGGAGCGCGAGGCCGATACCAGGCTGGCGTTCGAGATGGACCGGCTGCATCGGTCGTGCCGCCGCCTGATTTGGCTCAATCCGCTGCTGCGCTACGGCGGCTTCGAGGCCAAGGCGCAGGGCATCAAAATGATGCTGCCCTACGTTGACGAATTCCGTCCGGTGCATAATTTGAGTTCAATCGAGGGGCTGATTGCCGCACTCTCGTCGGCGTCGCCGCCGCATCACCGCGGGCTGATCCGTCCGGCTGCCTGAAGGAGGCTCCCATGCTCAATCGCGACGAGGACATTCTGAAGGCGGCCGAGGACTGGCAAAAGGCCGGCCACGGCGTTGCGCTGGCGACCGTGGTCGAGACCTGGGGCTCGGCGCCGCGGCCGGCGGGCTCAAGCCTGGTGATCAACGATGACGGCACCTTCCTCGGATCGGTGTCCGGCGGCTGCGTCGAGGGTGCGGTGGTCACCGAAGCGCTCGACGTGATCGCCAGCGGCCAGCCCAAGATGCTGGAATTCGGCGTCGCCGACGAGACCGCCTGGAATGTCGGCCTGTCCTGCGGCGGCACCATCCGGGTGTTCGTCGAGAAAGTCGGCCAGTCGTGAAAGTCGAGACGCTTGCAGCGTTGAATGCCGAGCGCGCCGCGCGGCGGCCGGTGATCTTGGTCACCGACACCGCCAATGGCGAGCAGCGGCTGGTCAAGGCCGCCGACATCGCCGCCGATTCCTTGCGCACCGATCTTTCAAGGCAGTTGCGCATGGGCAAGAGCGGCATGATCGAGGCCGACGGCAGGAAATTGTTTCTCAACGTCTACGCGCCGACCGCCCGGCTCGTCATCATCGGCGCGGTGCATATCAGCCAGGCGCTGGCGCCGCTCGCGCGTTCGCTCGACTACGACGTCACGGTGGTGGATCCGCGCACCGCGTTTGCCAGTCCGGAACGGTTTCCGGATGTACCGCTGATCGCCGAATGGCCCGACGTGGCGCTGCCGCCGCTCAATGTCGATCCCTACACCGCGTTCGTGGCGGTGACCCATGACCCGAAGATCGACGATCCGGCGCTGCTGCATGCGTTCCAGCGCGGCTGCTTCTATATCGGCGCGCTCGGCTCGCGCAAGACCCACGCCAAGCGCGGCGAACGGCTGAAGGCGCAAGGCGCAAGCGATTCCGACATCGCGCGCATTCACGCGCCGATCGGCCTCAATATCGGCGCGGTCTCGCCGGCGGAAATCGCGGTATCGATCATGGCCGAGATCACCGCACAGTTGCGGCTGCCGAAAGAGAACGCGGCATGAAATTCGGTCCCGCCAGTCCGGCGGACGCAATCGGCGGCGTCACCGTTCACACCCTGCGGCAGGGATCGCTGGTGCTGAAGAAGGGCACCACGGTCGGCGCTGCCGAGGTCGAGGCGCTGACCCGCGCCGGCGTCAGGGAAATCGTCGTGGTGCGGCTTGAAGACGGCGACATCTCCGAGGACGTCGCCGCGGCCAGCATCGCCCGCGCCATTGCCGGTGACGGCATCGAGGTGGAGCGGGCCTTCACCGGGCGGTCCAACCTGTTCGCGGCGCAGGCCGGCGTGCTGGTCATCGATCGCGAGGCGGTGGACAGCATCAACCGCGTCGACGAAGCGATCACCCTGGCGACGCTGCCGGCATTCAAGGCCGTGGTGGCCGGCGAGATGATAGCCACCGTCAAGATCGTTCCGTTCGGCATCGAATCCGCGCTGTGCGATGCGGCGGTGGCCGCGGCCAAAACCGGGCGGATGCGCGTCGCGCCTTACCGGATCAAGCGGGTCGGCATCGTCTCGACCATGCTGCCGGGGCTGGCGCCCAAGGTGGTGGAGAAGACCCTGCGTGTCACCGCCGAGCGGCTGGCGCCCGCCGCGGCGGCGATCATCGCCGAGCGTCGCGTGCCGCACGACGAGGCGTCGCTGGCGGCGGCGATCAAGGAATTGCTCGGGATCGGCGCCGAGCTCGTGATCGTGTTCGGCGCATCGGCGATCGCCGATCGGCGCGACGTGATTCCCGCGGCGATCGCCGGCATCGGCGGCGCCATCGAGCATTTCGGCATGCCGGTGGATCCTGGCAACCTTCTGCTGATCGGCAATGCCGGCGGCGTCCCGGTGCTGGGCGCGCCCGGCTGCGCGCGTTCCCCGGTCGAGAACGGCTTCGACTGGGTCCTGATGCGGCTTCTGGCGGGCCTCAAGGTGACGCGTGCCGAGCTCACCGGCATGGGCGTCGGCGGCCTGCTGATGGAAATCGTCACCCGGCCGCAGCCGCGCAAGCCGGCGGGCCCGGACGGCAATCGCAATATCGCGGCGATCATCCTGGCGGCCGGGCGCTCGACCCGGATGGGCGGCCCCAACAAGCTGCTGGCCGAACTCGGCGGCAGGACGCTGGTGCGCACCGTCACCGAGCAGGCGCTGGCTTCCAGGGCGTCGGGCGTGATCGTGGTGACCGGACATCAGGCGGCCGAGGTCGAGAAGTCGCTGGCAGGCCTCAATGTGAAATTCGTCCGCAATCCCGACTTCGCCGCCGGACTGGCGAGTTCGGTCAAGGCCGGCATCGCCGCGGTGCCGGAAACCGCCGACGGCGCGGTGATCTGCCTCGGCGACATGCCGCTGATCGACGCGCATCTGATCGACCGGCTGATCGATGCCTTTGCGCCGGACCGCGGCAACCTGATCGCGGTGCCGGTCAGTGACGGCAGGCGCGGCAATCCGGTGTTGTGGTCGCGCCGGTTCTTCAGCGAATTGATGGCGCTCGACGGCGACATCGGCGCCCGCCATTTGATCGCCCGGCACGGCGAGGCGGTGACGGAAGTCCCGGTCGAGGGTTTTGGCGCGTTTCTCGATATCGATACGCCGCAGGCGCTGGCGGATGCCCGGCGGGGCTGACCGCCGCTTGTGTTCGCCCGGCCAGGCCCGTTAATCTCACGTATCAATCCTTCGTTCACCAAGTTGAAACGACCGCGCGCTAGATTCCTCCGGCTCGGCCTGACGGGAGGGGATCTTGACGTGCTTCACCACGGCGCAACGCCGCGCCATGTTTGTCTTTGTTCTGACATTGGCGCTGGCCGGATCACGCTTTGCGACCGAAGCCTGGGCGGCCGGCGCCTTCGCCATCGGCAAGTGCGGCGCCTATGGCCAGGCCTATGATTTCGACGGGGAGGCCGCCGCGCTGGCTGCGGCGCGCAAGCAGTGCAAGGGCGAGTGCACCACCACCATGACCATGAAGCGCGCCTGCGCCGCGTTTGCCGTCGACATGACCAACCCGTGCGGCGCGCACGGCTACGCGGTCAAGCCGCGAATTTCGAACTCGCTCAACGAGGCGACGCGCAAGTGCTACGAATTCGGCGGCAAGGAATGCGTGATCCGCGCCTGGGCCTGCGACGCCAGGGGTTAGGGCTCGTCATTTCCGCCGCGGCGCCAACCGGTCCGCGCAAAGCCGCGGCCCGATGCGGCGAACCAGGAATCCCGACCCGCTCCGCACCCTGAATCTCGCCCCGGGACGGCGGCGGCCCGGCATGCCATCCTGCGATCACCATCGGGAAATCCGGCCGCAAGGCCGGCGCGGGCGCGCTTGAAAATCAAAATATCGAAAACAACCCCATGCAAAGTAGGATGGCGGTAACATGGTATTGCTGGAGGGATGCATATCATCAACCCCGAGGGTCGGGTTCACGTCGGCGCCTGTGACCAGACCGTGACGGACCGCTGGACGTCCCACGAAATCACATTGGAAAGATGCGCATGCAATTCGATACCAAGATCGCGGTCGTGATCCGGACCGACCTTGAAGCCTGGCAGAAGCTGAACGTCGCTTCTTTCCTGGCCGGCGGCATCGCCGCGGCGTTTCCGCAATGCATCGGCGAGCCCTACCAGGACGCCTCCGGCACCCGCTATCTCTCGCTGATCGGCCAGCCGATCCTGATCTATGGTGCCGACCGGCCGGCATTGGCCCGCGCCCTCGAGCGCGCGCTTGCCAGGGACGTCAAGCCCGCGGTCTACACCGAGGACATGTTCAAAACCACGCATGATGCGGCCAACCGCGAGGTGGTGAAGGCGGTGATCCGCGCCGAACTCAATCTGGTCGGCCTGGCGATGCGGGCCGAGCGCAAGGTGATCGACAAGATCGTCGACGGGTTGAAGTTTCACAGCTAGCCGGTGCTTCGACCTTGAGCGCCAGTCCCATCGGGCGCAATATGTCGGCGAAGGGCTGCCGCTCACGTATTATGTGCGGATCGTCCGCGCCATCATGCTCAAGGGCGCGACGCTCGCCCATCTGCAATATGACGCCGTCGCGCTGTTGGCACTGATGCTGCTGGCGATGACGATTGCGGTGACGCGCTTCCGCCGCACCCTCGATTGATGCATGACGGCTATCGCGGTAGTCTTGCGGCTGACGAACCGACGGAGGACTTCGGATGCTCAGGCGCTATGTCACCGTGGACGTCTTCACCGATCGCGCCTTCGGCGGCAATCCGCTGGCGGTGGTGCTGGATGCCGGCGGGCTTTCGACCGGGCAGATGCAGGCGATTGCGTCCGAGTTCAATTATGCCGAAACGACTTTCGTGCTGCCGCCGCGCGATCCCGCCCATGACGCCAACGTGCGGATTTTTACCGTCAACAGCGAGCTTCCGTTCGCGGGCCATCCCAATGTCGGCACCGCCTTCGTGCTGGCGGCTGGATCCGAAAAACCGCCGGCGCGGCTGTTGTTCGAGGAAGGCGCCGGCCTCGTTCCGCTGGAGATCCTGATCGAACAGGGCAGGCCGGTCGGCGCCGAACTGACCGCACCGCAGCCGCTGCGCCGGCTGACCGTGTTCAGCGCCGAACAGGCCGCGGCCTGCGTGACCCTGTCAGCCGACGACATCGCGACCGAGCGGCATCCGCCGCACATCGTCTCGGTCGGCCTGCCGTTCCTGGTGGCGGAACTGGCCTCGCGGGAGGCGCTGCGGCGCGCCCGGCCCGACGCCGCGGCGTTCGCCCGCACCTTCCCCTGCGAGGGCAGCGATGCGATCTATCTCTACACAAGCGACGTGCCGCCGGGCGAGCAGCCGGCCGATCTGCAGGCGCGGATGTTTCACCCGGGCGCGAGCGGGCTGTCCGAGGATCCTGCCACCGGCAGCGCCACCGTGGCCGTGTCGGCGCTGCTTGCGGCTGTGGCGCGTGAAGCGGATGCAGAACTGCGTTTGCGCGTCGGCCAGGGTGTCGACATGGGCCGGCCCAGCCTGTTGCTGACGCGGGTCCGCAAGCATAAGGGCGCGGTGGTCTCGGCGCATGTCGGCGGCCGCTGCGTGCAGATGATGCAGGGCACGTTCCGGCTGGCCGGCCAGGGGTGAGGCGGCAGTTGCGGCTTTCAGACCTGCTTTGCGACCAGGTTTTCGACCTTTGCCCCGTCGCGCTGTTCGATGATCTCGGCAATCCACTGCCGGTGGCAGTGCTGGTGATCGCGCTCGTAGCAGAGGATACAGACCGGCCCGGATTTTTTGACCAGCGCCGACAGTTCGTCGAGTTCTTCCCTCGCCTGCGGTGTCTTCAGATGCGCCGCATAGATGCGATGCAGCGCGTCGAACTTGCCGCTGCGCGCGGCCTCGCGGCCGTCCTTCGGCGTGCCCAGCCCGCGCAGATGCAGGTATGAAATGCCGCGCTCGTCGAGCCCGGCCGCCAGCTGGTTCTTGGAAAAGCCGGGACGGCGGGAGGACGCGACCGCGCGCACATCGACCAGGAGCTTCACCCCGGCATGCGCCAGTTCGTCGAGCACCGATTTGGCCGGCGTCTGCTCATAGCCGATAGTGAAGAGTTTTCCGCCCTTGGCCATCCGGTGTTTCCGCCTATTTCAGCCGTGCGATCAATTCCATCGCGCCGGCCGGCGCGCGCACCTTTCCTTCATGGATCACATAGGCAAAGACGTCGCGCGGCGATCTTTTGGCGCCTTTCGGATCGACCCGAGGCAGGTCGTCCGGCTCGCCGCCGCCGGCCCATGATTGCAGTCGTTTCGCCCAGGCATCGAGTTGCTTTGGCGGATAGCATGTCTTGATCTCGTCGTTGCCTTTCTGCAGCCGCGCATAGACGAAATCGCCGGTGAGGTCGGCGATGGCCGGATAGTGGCCGTGTTCGGCGAACACCACGGGCGTTGCGAACTGGCGCAGCAGCGCGATGAAATCGGGCGCGCAAAAACTGTCGTGCCGGACCTCGACGACATGGCGCAGCAGGCGCCCCTCGAGCTTTCGCGGCAGCAATTCGAGGAATTTTCCGAAGTCGGCCTGGTCGAACTTCTTGGTCGGCGCGAACTGCCACAGCACCGGGCCGAGCCGGTCGCCGAGCTCGAGCACGCCGGAATCGTAGAACCGCTTCACCGAATCGCCGGCCTCCGCCAGCACGCGGCGGTTGGTGGCAAAGCGCGGCCCCTTCAGCGAGAACACAAAGCCGTCGGGCACCTCGCGCGCCCATTTGCGAAAACTTTCGGGCTTCTGCGAGCCATAATAGGTGCCGTTGATCTCGATCGAGGTCAGTTTCGAGGCAGCGTATTCCAGCTCTTTCGCCTGCGTCAGCTTGTCCGGATAAAACACCCCGCGCCACGGCGCGAAGGTCCAGCCGCCGATGCCGATGTAGATTTTTCCGGTCTTGTCTGCCGCAGTCGCTGCAGCAGATTTGGCTGTTTTGGAGGTCTTGCTCACTTGCCGGTCTCGCCGCGAACGCGTGTAAGATTACCCGGATCGAACCTAATCAAATCGCTCGCGATTGGCCAGTTCGCTGAAACGGCGCGCTGGCGCGGCCGTCCAGTCCATGGTCGCCCCGTATCTGGGCAGGTTGATCGAGCGCGGCCTGCGAGGTTGCGGCGGCCGGGCTAAAGCGCGATGGCGACCGGCGGGGTTTCTCCATCGAGCCAGTCCTGGGCGTCGGCCAGCGAGCGCCAGGCGTCTTCCATGCGCTTGTAGCGGAGATAGGTTGGATGATCGGGGGCTCGCTCCGCCAGGCGTTGGCAATTTTCGGCATTTTCGCGGAAGTGATCGGATTGCTTCATGGCTTCCTCCACCCCGTGAGCTATGCTGCGGTCGGCTGGAGCCAACCACCGGCATCCATGAAATGTTGGTAACGTCGCCCGCTCAGGCCGCGATGGGGAAATCGAACGGTTCGCGCTGGCATGAAATGCAGCCGTCACCAATGACATCTCCGGGCTTTCGGCAATGCCGGGCCAGATCGGAAAACAGCCGGATTAAATTCTGTTGAACGACAGCGCGATGTGTGGCTGAAACCAGCCCGGATGCCGGCGTATAGTGCGAGCCGGGACAAGACAAGCCAAGTCAAAGGAGAACAGGATGCGGATGATATTGGCCGCGGTTTTGACGATGACGGCCTCGGTCGCGATGGCCGACGAAATCGACGATGCGCACCGGCAGGCCATATCGGGCCGCGATTCCTATTGGAATTGCCTTGCCCAGGAGTACCCGCGGGCCGGCAACAAGAGCATGTCGGATCAGGATTTCACGCTTCACATTGCCAGCGTGTGTTCCTCCGAGCGCCAGAATTTTCGCGCTTCCCTGGTGGACTATCTGACCATGCAGTTCCCGAACGTCGATGCGGGCGAGCATATGACGACCGCCAACAACGCCATCGCGCTCGCGCAAAAGGACATCGTGACGGCCTTCGTCAGGCGCAGGGGATCGGCGAAGTAGCTGTTCCGCGGCATCGGATCGCAGGCGTCGAAGGGGATGCAACCATGGACTCGCAGAAATTGGCCGGAGTGTGCGCGACCGTCATCGCCGTGATCGTGCTGGCGGCTGCGTTTTACTATGTTCCGCCGATCGCCCGCCTCGCGCCCAGCAAGGTCACGCCCGCCGGGCCGGCCGAAAAGGCCGAATTGCCGGCGGTGAGGGGGCCGGTGGTGCGTGAAGTGCCTAACGGCACGGTAGCGCCGGGCAGCGCGCCGGCAGCGCCGGTCATAAGGGGCCCGGTCGTGCGGGAAGTTCCCCAATAGGGCGTGCGGCTGGTTCAAGCCCCTTGCGGAACCTCTCGATCATCGCTATGTTGGCCGCAACGGCGACGTTGATGCTTAATAGCTCCGGCGCTGGAACGACCACTGAATGGCTTGGCTGCGCCGGATGTACGCGCGCCTGTTGTTCGTGGTCGTTGGCATTTCTGGGGTCTTTTTGGCCCTTTGGCGCCTTCCCGCAGCTGGCCTTGTCCGGGTATTTGGAACTGCGCCTTGGCTTCCCCAAGTTCTATCGGATATAGGCTGGCGGCATGAATGAAGCCATCAGACCGGGTTCCGAAAACCCGACGCAGGCCGCTGTCGCCCCTCAGCTTTCGGTCATCGTCCCCACCTTCAACGAGCGCGACAATGTGGTTACGCTGTTTCGCCGCCTGGAAACCGCGCTCGCGGGCGTGAGCTTCGAGGCCGTCTTTGTCGATGACAATTCCCCTGACGGGACCTGGAACGTGGTGCGCGCCCTGGCGCGGCAGGACAGCAGGGTCCGCTGCATCAGGCGGATCGGCCGGCGCGGCCTGTCGGGAGCCTGCATCGAGGGAATCCTGGCATCGAGCGCGCCCTACGCCGCCGTGATCGACGCCGACCTGCAGCACGACGAGACTCAGCTGCCGAAGATGCTGGGCCTGCTGCAGGCTGGCGCGGCCGAACTCGTGGTCGGCAGCCGCTACGTCGCAGGCGGCAGCGCCGACAGTTTCAACCGGCAGCGCGCCGGCGCCAGCGCGCTCGCCACCGAAGTCGCCAAGCGGGTGCTGCGGGTCAAGATCGCCGATCCCATGAGCGGCTTCTTCATGATCCGCCGCGATCGCTTCGAGCAGCTGGCGCCGCAGCTGTCGACCCAGGGCTTCAAGATCCTGCTCGATATCGTCGCCACCGCGCGCGGCGGCCTGCGCATCGAGGAAATTCCCTACAGCTTCGGCTCGCGGCTGCACGGCGAGAGCAAGCTGGATTCGATGGTGGCGCTGGATTTTCTGGGCCTCGTTCTGGCGAAGCTGACCCACGACGTGGTTTCGCTGCGCTTTCTGTTGTTTGCAACGGTCGGATCGATCGGCCTGTTGGTGCATTTCGCCGCGCTGTTCGCAGCCCTCCGGGTGTTTCATCTGCCGTTTCCGGTGGCGCAGGCCTGCGGCGCGCTGCTCGCCATGACCAGCAATTTCATCCTCAACAATTTTCTCACCTATCGCGACCAGCGGCTGAAGGGCCTTGCGATCCTGCGCGGCCTGTTGCTGTTCTATCTGGTGTGCGGCGTCGGTCTGGCCGCCAATGTCGGCGTCGCGTTCTCGGTCTACGCGCAGGAGCCGATCTGGTGGCTGGCGGGCGCGGCCGGCGCGCTGATGGGCGTGGTATGGAATTACGCGATGTCCGGGCTGTTCGTCTGGCGCAAGCGATGAAGGTGCGATGAGTTCGAACGAGGCGCGGCTCGTCCGCAACACGGCGCTCACGGTGCTGGCGCTGGTCGCGCTCCGGCTGGTCGCTGCCGCCGGCACGCCGCTGACCTTCGACGAAGCCTATTACTGGATGTGGTCGAAGCATCTCGCCGGCGGCTATTACGATCATCCGCCCGCCGCGGCCCTGGTGATCCGACTCGGCACCATGATCGCCGGTGACACCGAGCTTGGCGTGCGGCTGGTCTCGATCCTGCTGGCGCTGCCGATGAGCTATGCGGTGTATCGCGCCGCCGCGATCCTGTTCGGCGGCGTGCGGGTGGCGGCGACCGCGACCGTGCTGCTCAATGTCACCATGATGGCGGCGGTCGGCACCATGATCGTCACGCCGGATGCGCCGCTCTTGGTGGCATCGAGCCTGGTGCTGTTCTGTCTCGCCAAGGTGCTGGAGACCGGACGCGGCCTGTGGTGGCTCGCGGTCGGCGCCGCGGTCGGCGCCGCCTTGCTGTCGAAATACACCGCACTGTTTTTCGGGCCGGCGATCCTGGTCTGGCTGGTCAGCGTGCCCAGGCTGCGGCGCTGGCTGGTCTCGCCCTGGCCGTATCTCGGCGCCGTGGTTGCCGCCGCACTGTTTTCCCCGGTGATCCTGTGGAATGCCGATCACCAATGGGTCTCCTTCATCAAGCAGATCGGCCGCGCCCGCATTGAGGATTTCAGGCCGGCCTTGATCGGCGAATTGATCCCGACCCAGATCGTGTTCGCAACGCCATTGGTGTGGATGCTCGGGGCGATGGGGCTCTACGCGCTGCTCCGGCGCAACGCCGGCGCGTTGGCCGCGCGCATGCTGATCAATTCGACGTTCTGGACCATCACGCTGTATTTCATCTGGCATTCGCTGCACGCCCGCGTCGAGGCCAACTGGTTCGCGCCGGTCTATCCTGCCTTTGCGATCGCCGCTGCGGTCGCAGCCCACCTCACGAAATGGCAACCGCGCCAGCAGCGGCTCGCCGATTTCTGCACGCGCTGGGCCGCACCGGTCGGCATCGTGATGTTTGCGCTCTTGGTGGTGCAGGCCAATACCGGCCTGCTCACGGGGTATCGCCGCGACGCCACCGTGCGCAGTGTCGGAGTCGGCTGGCGCGAACTCGCCGCCGGCATCGAGGCGGTTCGGCTCCGCGTCGGCGCAGGCTGCGTGCTGGCGCCGGATTACGGCACCACCGGATGGCTCGCCTTCTATCTGCCGGCCGGCACCTGCGTGGTACAGCAGACCCAGCGTATCCGCTGGGTCAACATGCCCGAGCCTGATCCGGCACAACTGTCCGGAAAGCTGTTGTATGTCGACGAACTGCGGCCCGGCGGCCAGCCGCGCCTCAAGCAGATGTTTGCCCGGGTCGAAGAGGTCGCCGAACTGCCGCGCAAGCGGGGGCCGCTGATCATCGAGACCTACGCGCTCGATCTGCTGGAAGGCGCCAGGGGCGATGTGCTCGATCGCTCGCCGCCCCCGGAACTGGAGTAGGGGGTGTGCGCAGATGAAGGGCGGTGCCGCACCGGACACAGCATGGTATCCAGACGCGCCACTCTTTCGAGTCCTACCTCTTTTCCGCGGCTGCCGCGGATTCAAATCAGGCATTTTTGGGGCGACGACATGATCCCGGCATCGGCCATCGAGGCGGGATGAGCGAGGCTGAATTGTCGAGCACGTTCAGTCGGTTCCACCGGGGCCGTTAACCATGCCCAACAACCGCCCGCACTTAATCTGCATTTAACTAAAAGTCGCCTTAATGACGCTCCGCGCCTCTGCGAATGCTTCGCTGGAACTGATGCGGCGCATCCTGCGCAGGTTCACGTTCGAACGTGCTTCGAACGCGGCCTGAAGGGGGGGACGAGGTGGAAGCATTTCTGGATGCAGGTCGAATGAGTATCAGTACGCGTGCGTGTCATGGTTTCGCGGCACACAACCACAGAAATTCCTCCCGCAAGACCCAACGCCATTTCTTCGGCAGCGCTGCAATAGCCTGCCTGGTAGTGGGCTGCGCCTGGACCGTCTACAGCAACATCTTCGCAGCCGGCATCTATCCGAGCGTGAGCGGCGGCGACTTCGATGTCCCGGTCGTCAGGCGGCCGTCGGCAGCAGCGGTCCGTAACTCATTCGCCGTCGCCAACAACACTGTGCTGGTTGAATCGCCGCATGTGTCGGCGCCCGCGACCGTCATGACACCATCGACGCTGACGTTTGATGACCGCTTCGCGGCGGCCGCGCCGCAAGGCGTGATGCCGGCGCCGCAGCCGGTGTCGCCGCCGGCAGACCGCAAGGTCGCCTCCATCGCGCCTTCGGCGGATCGTCAGGTCGCCGAGGTGGCGCCGCTGCCGGTGCCGCGGCCGGCCGAGGCGAAACGTTCCGGAGCATCGGTTCGAGACATGGCGCAACGCGCCAAGGCGGCGGTGATGGCGGCGGTCGCGCCGCCGGAAAAACCCACGCTGTTCGAGCGGTTGTTCGGCAAATCCGCCTCGCACGGATCGATGCTGGCCTATGCCTCTGCCGATGCCAGCAGTACCGCGTCGCTTGGCCCAACCCAGAACCCTGCGCTGGGCGGCTCGACCCCGCTCTACGACCGCGAGACCGCGGTTTACGATATCTCCGCACACATGGTGTACCTGCCCGACGGCACCAAGCTGGAAGCCCATTCCGGTCTCGGCGACAAGCTCGACGATCCGCGTTCGGCCAATGTCAGGATGCGGGGCGTGACGCCGCCGCATCTCTATGATCTGCGGCCGCGCGAGGCGCTGTTCCACGGCGTGCCGGCGCTGCGGCTGAACCCGATCGGCGGCGAGGATGCGATCTACGGGCGCTCCGGCCTGCTCGCGCATACCTACATGCTCGGCCCCAACGGCGATTCCAACGGCTGCGTCTCGTTCAAGAACTACGAGGCCTTCCTGCAGGCCTACCGCAATGGCGAAATCAAGCGGCTGGCCGTGGTGGCGCGGCTGGATTGAGCGGGGCTACCGACCATCCGCGCTTGATCGCGGTGCATGGTCGCTCGTCGTCAGGCCGCCGTGCGCGGCAGGATCTTCTTGTAGCTGTGGGCTTTCTCCGCCTTGGAGAGATCATAGCGGCCTGCAGATTCAGCCAGAAACGCGGATCGGTGCCGAAGTAGCGTCCCAGCCGGATAGTGGTATCCGCTGACACGTCGCGCGTGCCGCGCATGATCTCGGTCAGGCGACCATCGTTGCCTCCTTGATGATAATCCACGACCTCTATCGCCTCGGGACTGTCGGGCGTCCAGCGGAAACAGATACGCCACTGCCGGTTGATGCGCATGGAGTACTGGTCATCGAGCGGCGTTGCGGGAATTTGATTTGCGCGCGTTATTGGTATTTTGTTTAGCCAACCCTGAGATCTTCCATGTCCCAGCCCGACTTTCAGCCAACATTGACCGGTCCAACCGTCATCGTGCGCCCCGTCGCGGCCGCCGACTGGCCGGAACTGTTTGCGGCTGGCTCCGATCCGGAGATCTGGAAGGTGCATCCGCGTTCCGATCGCTACACCGAGCCGGCGTTCAGGGATTATTTCGACAGCGCGGTCGCCTGCAAAATGGCCTTTGTGTTCGTCGACCGGTCGACCGGCCGGCTGATCGGCTCGAGCCGCTATTTCGGCCACGATCCCGAACGCCGCGAAGTCGAGATCGGCTGGACCTTCATCGCCCGCAGCCATTGGGGCGGAGCGACCAACCGCGAAGTCAAACGCCTGATGCTCGATCATGCATTTACGTTCGTCGATACCGTGGTGTTCTGGGTCGGCGAGACAAACTGGCGCTCGCAGGGCGCCATGACCAAGATCGGCGGTGTGCCGCGCGAGGGTCTTTTTACCCGGGAGGCGACCGGCGCGACGCCGCATCTGATATTTGAAATCGGCAGGCACCGTTATCAGCAGGGCGGCCGGGCCCTGGCTGGCTGAGGGTTCTCCGATGCCTCGCTGTTGTCATGGCTGTTGGTTCCAAACAAAAACCCCGGCATCGCTGCCGGGGTCTTGTATTTGCTGAGCTTGCCTGAACGGCTGGATCAGAAATCCATGCCGCCCATGCCGCCGCCGCCCGGGGGCATGCCGCCGCCGCCGCCGGTGTTCTTCTTCGGCAGTTCGGCCACCATGGCTTCGGTGGTGATCAGAAGTGCCGCCACCGAGGCTGCATTCTGGATCGCCGCACGGACCACCTTGGTCGGGTCGATGATGCCCTTCGAGATCAGGTTGACGTATTCGCCGCTCTGCGAGTCGAAGCCGTAGGAGTACTGGTCCTTCTCGAGGATCTTGCCGACGATGACCGAGCCGTCCTCGCCTGCGTTGATCGCGATCTGGCGAGCCGGCCAGGACAGCGCCTTGCGGACGATTTCGACGCCGGTCTTCTGGTCGTCGTTGGCGGTCTTGATGCGCTTGAGCTGCTCGGAGGCACGCAGCAGGGCGACGCCGCCGCCCGGCACGATGCCTTCTTCAACCGCCGCACGGGTCGCATGCATCGCGTCATCAACGCGGTCCTTGCGCTCCTTGACTTCCACCTCGGTGGCGCCGCCGACGCGGATCACCGCGACGCCGCCGGCCAGCTTGGCCAGACGCTCCTGCAGCTTCTCGCGGTCGTAGTCCGAGGTGGTTTCCTCGATCTGCGCCTTGATCTGCTGCACCCGCGCCTCGATGTCGGCCTTCTTGCCGGCGCCGTTGACGATGGTGGTGTTCTCCTTGTCGATCATCACCTTCTTGGCGCGACCGAGCATGGCGAGCGTGACGTTCTCGAGCTTGATGCCGAGATCTTCCGATATCGCCTGGCCGCCGGTCAGGACGGCGATGTCCTGCAGCATGGCCTTGCGGCGGTCGCCGAAGCCCGGAGCCTTGACGGCGGCAACCTTGAGGCCGCCGCGCAGACGGTTGACGACCAGCGTGGCCAGGGCCTCGCCTTCGACGTCTTCCGCGACAATGACCAGCGGCTTGCCGGTCTGCACCACGGCTTCCAACAGCGGAAGCAGTTCGTTGAGGCTGGAGAGCTTCTTCTCGTTGATCAGGATGTAGGCATCGTCCATTTCAACGCGCATCTTGTCGGCGTTGGTGACGAAGTAGGGCGAGATGTAGCCGCGGTCGAACTGCATGCCTTCGACGACGTCGAGTTCGGTCTCGAGCGACTTGGCTTCTTCAACCGTGATGACGCCCTCGTTGCCGACCTTCTTCATGGCATCGGCGAGGAACTTGCCGATTTCCGCGTCGCCGTTGGCCGAGATGGTGCCGACCTGGGCGATTTCCTCGTTCGAGGTGACCTTCTTGGAGTTCTTGACGAGGTCGGCGACCACGGCTTCGACAGCCAGATCGATGCCGCGCTTCAGGTCCATCGGGTTCATGCCGGCGGCAACCGCCTTGGCGCCTTCACGGACGATCGCCGCGGCCAATACGGTCGCGGTGGTGGTGCCGTCGCCGGCCGCATCGGCCGACTTGGAGGCGACTTCGCGCACCATCTGCGCGCCCATGTTCTCGAACTTGTCTTCAAGCTCGATTTCCTTGGCGACGGTGACGCCGTCCTTGGTGATGCGGGGGGCGCCGAACGACTTGTCGAGCACGACGTTGCGGCCCTTGGGACCGAGCGTCACCTTGACCGCGTTGGCGAGGATCTCGACGCCGCGCAGCATGCGGTCGCGGGCATCGACGCCGAATTTGACTTCTTTGGCTGACATTTATTGATCTCCGTTTGAAACTGGAACCCCATCCAGCGGAGCCCGTGGGGGCGTCTCGGAGGATGAGATGATGTGAGCTTGCGGCCTCACCCTTCGAGACGCCGGCTGCGCCGGCCGCTCAGGAGGAGGGAACGGGCGAAGCGGGCTTACGCGGCCTTCTTCTTGGCGGCGGGCAGATCGGTGAGAACGCCCATGATGTCGCTCTCCTTCATGATCAACAGCTCCTGGCCGTCGAGCTTGACCTCGGTGCCCGACCATTTGCCGAACAGCACGCGATCGCCGACCTTGAGGTCGATCGGGATCAGCTTGCCGGACTCGTCACGACCGCCGGGACCGACCGCCGTGATCTCGCCCTGGGACGGCTTTTCCTTGGCGCTATCCGGAATGATGATGCCGCCAGCGGTCTTCTCTTCGGCGTCGATGCGCTTGACCACAACGCGGTCGTGAAGCGGACGGAATTTCATGCAGTCCTCCTAAGTTTCTGAAGATGTTGTAGAATTCTGGAATTTGGCAGTCCCTACCGGCGAGTGCCAGTGTGACCAAATGGACATAGTCGGTAGTTGTCCGGGGGACAAGGCCTTCTAGCAGAAAAATTGGCACTCAAATATGACGCCTGCCAAATTCACCCATCATCATTAATTCGCTCGAACAAAGCCGGAACCCCCGTATTAGCACGTGCGGTAAGCTGCTGCTAACGCAACAAATTTCAACAGACCATTAAACATTTAGGCTTGTGATGGGTTGGTATCGTGCGTCACATTTCTCTCATGTGAGCGCATCTCCACCGGGTGGCTCCCGGTCGGCAGCCACTTCGTGAATGCGCTCCAGCAATGGAGGTTGGCATGGTCTCGCGGGTTGGGGTTTCCGAGGATTTTCGGAAGCAGGTGTTGGGTTATGGGCTGACGACGGCACAGATTCTCTATCGGCTGCCGGATCATCCTTCGCTGCTGCAGACCTACGTCTGGCAGAATTATGATTTGTGTCCCAAATTTCCCGAATTGTTCAGATTTCTCTCGTTCTGGCAAAAGTCGCTGGAAGGCCCGCTGTACTCCGTGCAGGTGGCTCATTCCAATCTGGTGAAGCCTGCGGAGATCAGGGCGGTCGACGGAGTTTTTCGATTGCATTGAGCGCCGCAAAACCCGGTGGTTTTCACGGGCCATCGCGCCTACATTGAAAGCTGCGCGGCGGCATCGAAGGTTCGAGCATGAGCAAACGGGCGGTTGATTTGTCGCTGGAGGAATTGGCGGCCATGGGCGCCAATGCCGCCTTGCGGGCAGCCAAGAACGCCGAGGCGGCGGGGTTGGTCGTGACCGGTACGGTCGATTTTCTCGAAGACGGCCAGGCGGTGTCGTCGCTGGCCGAGCGGCATCCTTCGGGGACCGTGACGCTGCTGGGCGATGCGGCCGGCAATCGCAGCGTCGCCACGAGAACCGAAACGGCCAAAGACCGAGGTTCGACAGACTTTGACTGATCGAGGGCGGCTTGAGCGACGCGCCGTTTTTGCTGATATTGGCCGGCCCGAACGGCTCCGGGAAAAGCACGCTGACCGACTACCTGATCGAAGCCGGGATCGACTTCGGCGAATATATCAATCCGGACCAGATCGCGGCCACGCTTGACCTTGCCGAGCCGACGCGCTCGAAGCAGGCGCAGGCGATCGCCGACTTCCAGCGAGATCGCTGTCTCGCCGGCGGATTGAGCTTCAGTTTCGAGACGGTGATGTCGCATCCGAGCAAAGTGGATTTCATGATCCGCGCCGATGATGCCGGATACGACGTGACCATGTACTTCGTTTGCACCTCGGATCCGGAAATCAACGTCCGCAGGGTTGAAAACCGGGTCAGCAGCGGCGGCCACGATGTGCCGCATCAGCGGATTGTCGCAAGATATTGGCGGAGCCTCGGACTGCTGCCGGATGCGGCGCTGGTCGCGCGCCGCACGGTGCTGTTCGACAACAGTGCGCTGGTCGGGTATCTCGCAAATTCGCTGCTTCCCAACCCGAAAACCGGTCTGCGCCCGGTCGGCGAAGTCATTCGGGATGGAAAAAATTACGAGATTACGCTGGAAGCGGATGTTCCGGAGTGGGTGTTCGAATATCTGGTAAAGCCACTGGATGAAGTGGCGCGCGGTTCGGATGGCGCCATTACACTTACGCTCAGGCAGAAAACCGGGACATTGGCGTAGCCTCAAGCCGACGGCGTGCCGCCGACGGCGTTGCGTACCCCGGGGCCGGCCAATTGCCGCAGCCTCCGGCGGCGGCTAACCTTACTGGAACGGCGCGTCCGGAAAAATCGGGGCGCGCGCACAACCAGGGGGAGACAGGGATGGCCAGTCAGAAGCAGACATCGCGGCCCGCGGCACGTCGCGCCGCGCAGAAAGCGTCGCCGGCGCAAAAGAGGGTTGCCCACAAGGCTGCCGCCAAATCCGCGTCGCGAAAGGCCGGCAAGGCCAAGGTCCGCGGGGTGCCGGCGGCCAAGCGGCGCATGCCAAGACAACGCATCGCCATCAGTCACTACCGCGACGAGGATTTCAAGGCCGACGGCCTGCGAAGTTACGCGCATTATCGCGATCTCGGCGTGGCCGCGGCAAGCCACGGCCTGGCGCAGGCACATGTGATCCGGTTGATCGGGCCCTGCAATCCGGCGGAAGTCTCGAAACTGCACTTCCACGACGTCGAGTTCCAGATGGTCTATGTGCTCAAGGGCTGGGTCAAGACCTACATGGAAGGGCAGGGCGAGACCCTGATGCAGACCGGCAGTGCGTGGACCCAGCCGCCGCGCATCAAGCACCTGATCCTGGATTATTCCGACGACGTGGAATTGCTGGAAGTGATTCTGCCGGCGGAATTCAGGACGGTCGAACTCGCCGGCTGAGGCAGATCGTCTTTGCGAGGAGCGGAGCGACGAGAATCCATACTCTGCTGCGCGGCGATGGAGGGCTTCGCCATGCCCGCAATGAAGGAGGACTTGCATTGCGGGCTTGCGATTTCGCCGCGTCCGGAATGACAACAGACTCTCAGCTCAACACGCCGACGATCGCGCCCATCAGGCAGGTCGTCAGGGTGCCGGAAGCGATCGATTTCAATCCGAGCGAATTGATTTCGTCGCGGCGCTGCGGCGCCATGGTGCCGAGCCCGCCGATCATGATGCCGAGGCTGCCGAAATTGGCAAAGCCGCACATCGCATAGAGCATGATCAGGCGGGAGCGCGGATCGAGCGCACCGGCGTCGAGCCTCGACAGATCGACATAGGCGATCAGCTCGTTGAGCACGGTCTTGACCCCCATCAGGCCGCCCGCGGTGACTGCCTGCGGCCACGGCAGGCCCATCAGCCAGCACACCGGAGCCATGGCGTAACCGAGCATCCGCTGCAGCGAAATCGCCGCCCCGCCGAGCTCGGGCAACAGCCCGAGGATCGCGTTGGCGAGATGCACCAGTGCCACCAGCACGATCAGCATCGCGACAATGTTGAGCAGAAGCTCGAGCCCGGCCGAGGTGCCCTTGACGATGGCGTCCATGGTGCTGGACGCGTGCATGTCCGGGTCGGCCAGCGTGCCGCCGGTGTGCCGGTCCGAGGTCTCCGGCACCATGATCAGGCTGATCAGGATCGCCGCCGGAGCACCGAGCACCGACGCAATGACAAAATGCGCCGCGGCGTCCGGGATCAGCGGCGCCAGCAGCGTGGCGTAGAGCACCAGCACGGTGCCGGCGATTCCCGCCATGCCGCCGGTCATCACCAGAAACAATTCGGCGCGCGTCAGATGCGCCAGATAGGGCCGGATGAACAGGGGGGCTTCCACCATGCCGAGAAAGATGTTGGCGGCAGTGGACAGGCCGACCGCGCCGCCGACCCCGAGCGTGCGCTCCAATAGCCAGGCCATGCCGCGCACCACCGGCGGCAGCACGCGCCAATAGAACAGCAGCGTGGTGAGCACGCTCATGACCAGCACCACGGGCAGCGCCTGGAACGCCAGGATGAAGTCCGCGCCGGGGCTCTTGAGGTCGAACGGAAGCGCTGCGCCGCCGAGATAGCCGAACACGAAGGACGTGCCGGCGCGCGAGGCCGCCGAGATCGCGCCGACGGCATTGTTGATGACGCCGAAGGCGTGTGCGACCAACGGCAGCTTGATCAGCGCCACGGCGGTGAGAAAGGTGACAGCCAGGCCGATCGCGGCCTGGCGCAGCGAGACCGCGCCGCGGTTCTCGCCGAATGCCCACGCGATCGCCAGCAATGCGACCACGCCGAACGCCGATTGAAGTTGCAGCATCACCCCCCCAAGCCACGGCGATTATGACAGCGGCGCGCTTGCATGTGCAATGCCAGGGGTGCTTGTCCTCGTCCGGTGTTCCGGAAAAGGGGCGAACGCCGGCATTGACAATCAGGCGAGGGTCGGTCACGGCGTCACAGCGGATTTGGAGCAGGTGACTGCTCGCAACTCGATGTGAAGCAGAACCGGTTGAACGATGCCGTCCCTGATGTCCGCGGGCTCCAGCGCCCTGCTCAAACACCCTTCGTTTCTGCTTTTTGTCGTTTCACGGAGTTTTTCGCGTTTCTCCGGTCAGATCGCGGCCGTGGCCGTCGGCTGGCAGATCTATGAATTGACCGGCAGCGCATTCGATCTCGGCATGGTCGGACTGGTCCAGTTCCTGCCCACGGCATTGCTGGTGTTCGTGGCGGGACACGCGGTCGATCGCTACGAGCGCAAGCGGGTGGTGCAGCTGTGCCTGTTTGTCGAGGCGCTGACGGCGCTGTTCCTGGCCTGGGGCGCCTATGCGGGCACGCTCACGGTGCCGGAGATTTTCGTGGCCATGGCCGTGCTGGGAACCGCCGGTGCGTTCGAAAATCCGGCAACGGCCGCGCTGCTGCCGCTGGTCGCTCCGGAAGGTTCGCTGCAGCGTGCGACCGCGATATCGAGCGGCGTTGGCCAACTCGCGACCATTACCGGGCCGGCGCTGGGCGGTCTGGCCTATGCCGTTACGCCCGCGCTGCCCTACGGCATGATGATGGCGTTTTGTCTCGCAGGCGCCTTCCTGATGGGCGCGATCCGTCTGAAGCACCCGGCGGTTGCCAGGGATGCCGCCACGCCCGCCGACCTGTTCGCGGGCGTCCGCTTTGTCCGCAGCAATGCCGCGATCCTGGGCACGATCTCGCTCGACCTGTTCGCGGTGCTGCTGGGCGGCGCGACCGCCTTATTGCCGATCTATGCCCGTGACATCCTGCAGACCGGTCCTTTGGGACTCGGCATTCTGCGCGCCGCGCCCGCGATCGGCGCGCTGCTGATGACCGCGGTGCTGGCGCGCCACAGCATCCACCGCCGCGTCGGGCTGAGGATGTTCCAGGCCGTGATCATCTTCGGCGCGGCGACGGTGGTGTTCGCCGTCTCGCGCTGGATGTGGCTGTCGGTCGCAGCCCTGGCGATCCTCGGAGCCGCCGACACCGTCAGCGTGGTGATCCGCTTTTCGCTGGTCCAGCTCGCCACGCCGAACGAGATGCGCGGCCGCGTCGGCGCGGTGAACTTCCTGTTCATCAACGCCTCCAACCAGCTCGGCCAGTTCGAAAGCGGCGTCACGGCGGCCCTGTTCGGCGCGATGCCGGCGGCGGTGCTGGGCGGGCTCGGCACCATCGCCATCGCGCTGTTGTGGATGAAGCTGTTTCCGACGCTGCGCGATGTCGAGCGGCTGGAATAGCTACTTGCGTGTCCCGGACGCGGTGCAGCGTTCTCCCGGCGATGCGAAGCGTCGTCCGGTCACGCTGCTCCGCGGAGCCGGGGACCCAAGTGAGATGAAGTTCATGGCCCCGGCCCAGGAGCGCAGCACGGAGCCTGTGCTCAGGCGGCGCGAAGCGCGGTCCCGGGTATGCCGCGCGGCGTCCGGGGCATGGTGGTCAGCCCCGTCCCACGAACGGCATCTTGCTGGCCATGACCGTCATGAACAGCACATTGGCGTCGAGCGGCAGGCTCGCCATGTAGGCCACCGCGTCGCCGACCGCCTTGGCGTCCATGCGCGGCTCGGGAATCTTCCGGCCATCGGGCTGCAGCACGCCCTCGACCATGCGATCGGTCATCGGAGTCGCGGCATTGCCGATGTCGATCTGTCCGACCGCAATGTCATAGCCGCGACCGTCGAGGTTGCTCGCCTTGGTCAGGCCGGTGATGGCATGCTTGGTGGAAGTGTAGGCCGCCGAGAACGGCCGCGGCGCGTGCGCCGAGATCGAGCCGTTGTTGATGATGCGGCCGCCGCGCGGGCTCTGGTCCTTCATGATCCGGAACGCGTGCTGGGTGCACAGAAACGGCGCGGTGAGATTGGTTGCGACAACCGCCTGCCACTGCGCCAGCGTCAGGTCCTCGAACGGCACCGGCGGCGCGCCCATGCCGGCATTGTTGAAGAGCACGTCGAGCCGGCCGTAGACCTCCATCACCCTGGCGAACAGCGCGGCGATCGAACCGGGGTCGGCCATGTCGGCGGATACCGGCAGGCTTTTGCCGATGCCCTCGCCGAGCTTGCTGGTCTCCTCCAGCTTTTCGATCCGCCGCCCCGCCAGCACCACCGTGAAGCCGGCGCTCATCAGCGCCAGCGACGCCGCGCGCCCGACGCCGGTACCCGCACCGGTCACCACCGCGATCTTGTTGTTTGCCTCGGCCATCCGCTTCCTGCCTTTTCTTCAAGTTTTTGGTTCGATTTCCGCCTTGTAGGGCGGTCTTGGAATATTCTGGTGGGCCGCGCGCAATGCCGCCGACCAGCGCGACCGCAGGTCGTGAAAGTAGGGCTCGCCGGCCTCGATGCGGTGATTGAGATCGGCCTCGCAGACGTCGGACCGCACCACCAGCACGTCGATCGGCAGGCCGACGCCGATATTGGAGCGCATGGTCGAGTCCATCGAAATCAGGCTGGTCTTCAGCGCTTCATACAGTTCGACGTCGTAATGCATGGCGCGGTCGAGCACCGGCTTGCCGTATTTGTGCTCGCCGATCTGCAAATACGGCGTGTCGGTGGTGCATTCGATGAAGTTGCCGGCCGGATAGACCATGAACAGCCGCATCCGCGAGCCCTTGATCTGGCCGCCGAACAGGAACGACACGTCGAAATTGATGTCCTCGGATTGCAGCGCGACGCCTTCGGTGGCGTGCACGCTGCGAATCGCCCGGCCGATGCGCTGCGCCGCCTGGAACATGGTCGGCGCGTTCAACAGGGTTTCGATCTCGCCGGTGTGCGGATCTTCAAGTCCTTCGGTCAGGGTCGACAGCACCGACTGGCTGATCGCCAGATTGCCGGCGCTGGCGATCGCCATGATGCGATGGCCCGGCTTCGAGAAGATATGGAGCTTGCGAAAGGTCGAGACATTGTCGAGGCCGGCATTGGTTCGGGTGTCCGCGATCATCACCAGACCGTCCCGCACCAGCACTCCGCAACAATAGGTCATAGCCGGTCCCCGCAAGCATCAGCGGGAATTACTAGCCAATTTCGCCGGAGCCTCCAACCCCATTCGGGCATTCCTGTCGTGGTTTGAGAGGCAAATCTGCAGGGGCAGATTTTATTCCGTCAATCCGGGTCCCCGCGAAGACGCGGGGTGCCGGATGACGGCGGGTCACGACTGGCTCTGCGACTGCCCCTGGCGTCCGACCTGATCGACCTTGACCGCCACCGTCAGGGTTTCCATGCCGCCGCCATAGCGGGTGCCGCGCACCGGGGCTGCGCCTAGATAATCGAGGCCGATGGCGACGCGGGCATGCGCATCGGTGGTGCATATCCCGTTGGCCGGATCGAACCCGACCCAGCCGAGATCCGGCACGAAGGCCTCCGCCCAGGCGTGGCCCGCCTGCTGATGGACCACCCCGTCGGAGCGCAGGAAATGCCCGGCGACGAAGCGTGCCGGGATGCCGGCGCTGCGCGCGCAGGCGATGAAGATATGCGCATAGTCCTGACATACCCCGCGCTTCAGGCCGAACGCCTCCACCGCCGAAGTTCCGCTGTTGGTGGGGTCTTCATCGAACGTCATGTGTTCGTTGATCTGCATCATCAGCGCATGCAGGAAGCCGAGCACGTCATCCTCGGATTCCTGCCGCAATTCGCGCGAAAAGGCCGCCATCGCCGTGCTGACTTCGGTCAGCGGCGTGGAGCGGAGAAACAGGCCGGGCGGGAAGCGCTCGTCGGTGCCGCGCAGCACCCCGCCGGTATCGTGGGTCTCGATCAGGCCTTCGACCGTGATGGTGAGGTCGGCGATCGGCCCATAGGTCAGCACATGCGTGACGTTGCCGAACGCGTCCTGGTGCATGTCGAGCCGCGAATCGGTGGAAACATCGATCTGCCACTCCGCGATGTATTGCCCGTCATGGCTGCCGGGCGTCATCCGCAGGATCTGGATGACGCCGGAGGCTGGCGGTTCGTAGCGATAGCGGGTGGAATGGGCAATTCGCAGGCGCATGGCAGTGGATTTCCAAGATGTTGTCTTAACGGAAGCGCTCTCCCTCTTCGACAGGCAGAGGGTCGGGGTGAGGGTTATGCTCTATCGTTGAGCCGTCACCGCTCACCCAAATCGCACCGGGCGATGTGCCGCTTCGCTGTCCGGTTTCGTCATCCCGGGGTGCGAGTGACGCGCGAAGCGCGCCACCAGCGAGCCCGGAATCCATAACCACCGCTGCAGTTATGGATTCCGGGCCCGTGCTTTGCCCGGCTATCGCCGGTCAAAGCACATCCCGGAATGACGAACGATAGGATAGGTTTCATGGAATCAACTCAAATCAAATATTGTTTGGTGATGATTTCGCCCAGCCTGCCATTATCCGCGATGAATTCCTGGATGAATTCATGCACGCCGCGCTGGAAGATGTCGTCCATGTGGCTGTGTTCGAGGCGGTTGCGGACGCCGCGGGCGTGGCGCTGGGCGGCGCCCTGGCGGCCATAGGCGACGCCGATCTGGTCGAGGTTGCGCACCAGGTTGCCGTAACAGCTGGCCAGCGAACGCGGCAGCGAATCGTTGAGGATCAGCAGATCGGCGATCAGCCACGGCTTCAGCGTCTCGCGATAGACCCAGTGATAGGCGGTCAGCGCCGAGACCGAGCGCAGGATCGAGGTCCATTGGTAATAGTCCAGCGGTCCACCGACATGCTCCTCCTCGGGCAACAGCACGTGATACTTGACGTCGAGGATGCGGGCGGTGTTGTCGGCGCGCTCGAGATGCAACCCGAGCCGCGAGAACCAGTAGGCGTCGTTGCGCAGCATGGTCCGGTAGGCCGAGCCGTCGAACCGCAGCGAGGTTTCCAGCACGAAGCGCAGGAATCGAGCCAGTTCCTCCCGGGTCTTGGTACCCTTGCCCCAGACCTCCTGCAGGTCGATCCAGGCCGAGTTGATGGTGTCCCACATCTCGCTGGTCAGCGCGGTGCGCACCGAGCGCGAATTGAGCCGCGCGTTCTCGATGCAGTTGCGGATCGAGGAGGGATTGGCCGCAGAGAACGACAGATAATCGACGACGTTGTGCTCGTTGGCTTCCTCGTGAACCTGATAGAAACTGGCGCTGACGCCGGCGGTCAGCAGCGCCGAATCCCATTCATTGGTCTTGCCGATATAGGTGTTGGGCAGTGCCGTGACGCGCAGCGTCGCCTCGATGGTGCGGGCGAGGTATTCGGCGCGTTCGACATAACGGGCCAGCCAGTAGAGGTTTTCGGCGGTGCGCGACAGCATGGCGGCTCAGTTCTTTTCCCTCCCCCCTTGCGGGGGAGGGTCAGGGAGGGGGGGCAGCCGCGAAGACTGTGCATGCGGACCCCCACCCACCCGCAGGGGGGAGGGGAGCAGGCAAGGTGCTCCGCAAGTCCCAAGCTTGCTCACATCGATCATATTATTCGTCCAGTATCCAGGTGTCCTTGGTGCCGCCGCCCTGGCTTGAATTCACCACCAGCGAGCCCTCCTTCAGCGCCACCCGGGTCAGTCCGCCCGGCACGATGGTGACGTGATCGCGTCCGGTCAGCACGAACGGCCTGAGATCGACATGCCGGGGGGCGAGGCCGGATTCGGTGCAGGTCGGGCAGGTCGAAAGCGCCAGGGTCGGCTGGGCGATGAAACCCTCCGGCTCGCGCTTGAGCTTGTCGCGGAAGGCCTCGATCGTCGCCTTGGTGGCGGCCGGACCGATCAGCATGCCGTAACCGCCGGAACCGTGCACTTCCTTGACCACCAGCTCGCCCAGATTGTCGAGCACATAGGCCAGATCCTTGGGCTCGCGGCAGCGCCAGGTCGGCACATTCTTCAGCACCGGCTCCTCGCCGAGATAGAATTTCACGATCTCGGGCATGTAGGAGTAGACCGCCTTGTCGTCGGCGATGCCGGTTCCGACCGCGTTGGCCAGCGTGACATTGCCGGCCGCATAGGCCGACATCAGCCCGGGCACGCCGAGCGCGGAGTCCGGGCGAAAGGTAAGGGGATCGAGGAAGTCGTCGTCGACCCGGCGGTAGATCACATCGACCCGCTTCAGGCCCTCGGTGGTGCGCATGAATACTTCATCGTTTTTGACGATGAGGTCGCGGCCCTCGACCAGTTCGATACCGAGCTTGTCGGCCAGGAACGAATGCTCGTAATAGGCGGAGTTGTAGACGCCGGGCGTCATCAGCGCCACCGTCGGCTCGGCTGCGGCGCTGATCGGCGCCACCGAGCGCAGCGCCGACAGCAGTTCGTCCGGATATTTTTCCACCGGCGCGACGCGGTGGCGGGCGAACAGGTCCGGAAACAGCCGCATCATGATTTCGCGGTTTTCCAGCATGTAGGATACGCCGGACGGCGTACGCGCGTTGTCCTCCAGAACGTAAAAATTTTCCGGGTTGACGCGGACGATGTCGATGCCGGCGATGTGGACATAGACATCGTGCGGCACGTCCTGGCCGTTCATTTCCGGCCGGAACACCGGGTTCTGGAAGATCAGGTCGTCGGGAATGAGATTGGCGCGCAGGATGTCGCGGCCGTGATAGATGTCGCGCAGGAACATGTTGAGGGCGCGGACCCGCTGCTTCAGGCCCTTTTCGAGCAGCGCCCACTCCTTGGCCGACAGGATCCGCGGGATCACGTCGAACGGAATCAGCCGTTCCTGGGCTTCGGCGTCGCCATAGACGGCAAACGTGATCCCGATCCGGCGGAACAGCAGTTCCGCCTCCTGGCGGCGATATTCCAGGGCATCCGGCGGCGTCTCATTCAGCCAGCGGGAGAGCTCCTGGTAGGCCGGACGCAGGTCGCCGCCGGGCCCATTCATTTCGTCGAACGCAACTGCCATATATCCCGACTGTTTTTCGAGGCCATGCGGGACAGTGCATGACTGAAAGGGATGGTAGCAAGGGCCGGGCCAGCGCGATATGCATTCGGTTGGAGCATTTGCGAGGGCCGGCCTGAGGGTTGCCCGAAAAAGCGGCTGGCGGGTGCTTATTTCCGCAGCAAAACCGGTGACTTCGATTGGGTTGCGCGCGTCAGGGGTGGGCAAGGGCATTTTCGGCTATTCTGGCCGGAACGGCCCGGCACGGCGAGGACAGGTCATGAGCGATATCGTAACCGCGGGAATTCTGGTGATCGGCGACGAGATCCTGTCCGGGCGGACCAAGGACAAGAACATCGGCTTTATCGCGGAATACCTCACGAATATCGGGATCGACCTCAAGGAGGTGCGGGTCGTCGCCGACGAAGAGGCCGAGATCATCGCGGCGCTGGACGCGTTGCGCCGTCGCTACACCTATGTCTTTACCACCGGCGGCATCGGGCCGACCCATGACGACATCACCGCCGACAGCGTCGCCAAGGCGTTCGGCGTCGGCATCGATCACCATCCCGAGGTGGTGGCGCGGTTTCGCGAGCGGTTCCAGGGCGCCGGCGAACTGAACGAGGCGCGGCTGCGCATGGCGCGGATTCCCGACGGCGCCGAACTGATCCAGAGTGCGACGATCCTGGCGCCCGGCTTCAAGATCGGCAATGTCATTGTCATGGCCGGCGTGCCATCGATCATGCAGGCGATGATGGACATCGTCGCGCCGAAGCTGAAATCCGGGGTCCGCATGCTCTCGGAGACGGTTCGCGCCAATGCGAGGGAAGGCGACATCGGCGGACCGTTGCGCGCCATCGCCAGCGCCCATCCCGACACCATGATCGGCAGCTATCCGTTCATCGATGACGACAAGAAGCCGAACACCAATCTGGTGGTTCGCTCCCGCGACCCGGAGAAGCTGAGTGCGGCGATGGCTGCCGTCAAGGAGATGCTGGCTGGATTGAACGTGGTCCGCTAGAGCAGTCGAGGCAGAGCGGGAGCGGGCGCCGTGGACAAGAATTCGTTCTTCTGGAAGATGGTCGACGGCAGGCTGCCGCCGCCGCCATGCGCCAAGACGCTGGGCATCGAATTCGCGGAGATCGATGGCGAGCGCGGCATGGTCGAAGTCAATTTCGAGGCGAGGCCGGAGTTTTTGAATCCGGCCGGCAATGTGCAGGGCGGATTTCTCGCCGCCATGCTTGACGACACCATGGGGCCGGCGCTGACCGCGACGCTGGAATCCAGCGAATTCGCGCCGACGGTGAGTCTCAACGTGCAGTTTCACCGCCCGGCCAAGGTCGGGCCGCTGAAAGGAACCGGTCGCGTGCTGCTGCGCGGCCGGGAAGTCTGCCAATTGAGCGGTGAATTGTTCCAGAACGACAAGATCGTCGCCACCGCGACGGCCACGGCAGTCATTCGCAAGATCTAGGAGATAATCATGGCGGGGGTCATTCCGGAACTGAGCGCGCAGGAGCGCGCCGGCAAGGCTTTTCCGGTGTCGTGGGACCAGTTTCACCGGGATTGCCGGGCGCTGACCTGGCGGCTCAACGAGGTCGGGCCGTTTCATGCCGTGATCGCCATCACCCGCGGCGGGCTGGTGCCGGCGGCCATCGTCGCGCGCGAACTCGGCGTCCGCATCATCGATACCGTGTGCATCGCCAGCTACGATCACACCAAGCAGGGCGACCTGAAGATCCTGAAGGGCATTTCCGCCGACACCTCCAGGCTCGGCGGCGGCACCGGCAAGGGCTTGCTGATCGTCGACGACCTGGTCGACACCGGCAAGACCGGACGGCTGGTGCGCGAGATGCTGCCCGATGCGCATTTCGCCACCGTCTATGCCAAGCCGATGGGACGCCCGCTGGTGGATACCTTCATCACCGAAGTGTCGCAGGACACCTGGATCTTCTTTCCCTGGGATACCGCGCTGTCGTTCCAGCCGCCGATCCGCGACGGCGCGGCGTGAGAGGTTCTGTGTCCCGGACGCGCTGCAGCGTGCTTGCGCTGCTCCGCAGAGCCGGGACCCGTCCCTCTTCGTTGTTCCGTGGGCCCCGGATCAGCAGCGCATCACGCCGCGAAGAGCGGCGCATGCGCTGCATCCGGGAAACGGAAAGAAACAAGAATGCCGCTGCAGAACCGCGTCACGCCATTGGGCGACATCATCGCGACGCCGCATCGCGGAATGTTCACCGGCAACCGCGGCATCATCCACGACCCCGCTACCAGGACGCTGTCGAAGCGGCGCTGGGCCAGCCCGGCATGGCTCACCTGCCTGTGCGAATTCGGCAACCGGCGGCGCACGGTGATGGCTGGTCGCAGCTGGACCGAATTGTTCTTCCTCGACGAGGCCACCGCGTTCGCGGCCGGGCATCGTCCGTGCTTCTTCTGCCGCCGCGAGGATGCCAACCGCTTTCGCGCCGCGTGGCAAGACGGCAACGGCGTTGCCGATGTTCTGGCGCCCGACATCGACGCGGTGCTGCATCGTGAGCGGCTCGCAGGCCGCAGCAAGCGCTTGCATCCGCTTCCGATCCCGGTGGCAAAATTACCCGACGGCGCGATGGTGCAGGCGGGAAACGACAGCTTTCTGATGCGCCAGGGAAGGGCGCTGTTGTGGTCGCCGGCCGGCTATCGCCAGGCGCCGGGCGCGGTCCAAGGCGCCATGCTGCTGACGCCGCCCTCGACCTTGCGCGCGCTGGCGGCGGGGTACCGGCCGCTGCTGCATCCGAGCGCCAGGCAGCCGATTGCGTAGCTCTCGGCCGTCATCCTCCGCGAAAGCGGATGATCCAGTAATCGCCGCCGCCAGAGAATGAACCTCGGCGTCGCGTATTACTGGATGCCCTGCTTTCGCGGCGCTTTCGCGGGGCATGACGGTTTTTGTGGAGCAGCTTGCAGGATGGGTTGAACTCTTCGCGAAACTCATCGGGCCACGCGGAAAACCGTGATGGGTTTCGAAGAGATCTACCAACCGCAATACTACATCCTCTCGTGGTCATTCCGGGATGCGTCTTCAATCGGCGATAGCCGACTTGAGGCGCAGGCCCGGAATCCATAGTCCCTGCGGGGGTTATGGATTCCGGGCTCGCTCGTGCCGCGCGGCGCGCGTTACGAGCGCCCCGGAATGACCATTGCCAGGCTATTCAGGTTTTGTCGCGTGAAACGGCGCGGCGTGCATTTCTCGCCGCGCTAGCGCGGCGAGGCTTGTTCGCCGGCCTGGTGGTGCCCGCGCGCAGGCTTTCGAGATAGGCGCAGAACATGTCGCCCAGGGCGCGCGCACGGGCGTCGATCGCGGCCGCCTTGGATCCTGCTTCCGACAGCTGCTTGCCGACCGCGGCCATCGCCATCATGATGATGTCGGCGGCGATCAGGCGCTCGGCTTCGGCGACCCGAGGCAGCGCCTCGCGCATGAAGCGCCGCGCGCTCCGCGCGGCAGCCAGGCGAAGCGCGCGGGCCTCGGGCGCGTCGCGATAGAGCGGCTCGGCGTCGCTCAGCGCGACCCGCATTTTGGCTTCCGCGCATTCGGAGCGGACGAATTCGCGAACCGCTGCGCGCAAGCGATCCAGCGGCGGAAGCGACCCATCGGCAAGGATGCCAGCCAGGACCCCGCCGGTATCTTCCCATTCGTCGGCCTGCAGCCGGAACAGGATCGCCTCCTTGTTCGGAAAATACTGGTACAGCGATCCCACGCTGACGCCGGCCGCTTCGGCGACGCGGGCGGCGGTAAAGCGACGGGCGCCGTCACGGGCCAGAATGCGACCTGCCGCCGTCAGGATGTCCGCGACGAGCTGCCGGGAGCGGGCCTGTTTGGGGTGTTTTCGCGTGGAAATGCGCGGGGTTGAGCGGCTGGTCATGGGCGGCCTCGGGAACGCGAATGGACAATGCGACTAATTATTCGTATTTTTCCTTCAAGCGCAAGTCGACGCATGCAAGCCGCCCGGAGAATCCCGATGACGACCCTGTCCACCGCCCCGCTTTCCCCGCTGCTCGACCGTCTGTTCGTCGAGGCCGAGGCGCCACCCGCCGTGGCGATACCGGCCGAACAGCGCGCCGCGATCATTTCGAGCAAGACGGAATACCGCGCGTTCTACGCGCGCATGAAGGACGCCTACCTGGCGGTTTCCCCCGAGACCGGCGCGCTGCTCTACATGCTGGCGCGTTCGACCGGCGCGCGCAGCATCGTCGAGTTCGGCACCTCGTTCGGCATCTCCACGCTCCACCTTGCCGCGGCGCTGCGCGACAATGGCGGCGGACGGCTGATCACTTGCGAATTCGAGCCGTCCAAGGTGGCGCGGGCGCGCGAGAATTTCATCGCCGGCGGGCTGTCGGAGCTGATCGAGATTCGCGAGGGCGACGCGCTGCAGGCGCTGGCGCGCGATCTGCCGGAGCAGATCGATCTGCTGCTGCTCGACGGCGCCAAGGGCCTCTATCCGGCGGTGCTGGCTTTGATCGAGCCACGGCTGCGGCCCGGCGCCTTCATCGTCGCCGACAATGCCGACTACAGCCCGGAATATCTGCAACACGTCCGCGCGCCCGCGCACGGCTACATGTCGGTGCCGTTCGCCGGCGTCGAACTGTCGATGCGGGTCGGCTGATACCGGCCTGCTGTTGAACTCGTTTCTTGGCCGCCAATGGGAACGCGACGCTCTCGGCCGTCATCATCCGCGAAAGCGGCTGATCCAGTAATCACCTCTGCCAGAGATTGAATCTCATCGTGGGGTATTACTGGATGCCCCGCTTTCGCGGGGCATGACGGTCTTTATGGAGAGCAGGGCAGTGGAATACTCACCCGAACCGCTGCCGTGCCAGTTCTGCTCCCGCGCCGAGCGCCATCAGTTTGGCTTCGGCGATATCGCGATGCATCGGCGCCATGCCGCAATTGGTGGTCGCGACGATGTTGCTCTTGGGCACGAATTTCGAGACGGCGTCGATCACCGCGGCGACATCCTCGGCGGTTTCCACCGTGTCGCTGGCGACGTCGATCACGCCGGCCTGGACCACCTTGCCGGTCAGCAGCGCCAGCAGTTCCAGCGGCACCCGCGAGTTGCGGCATTCGATCGCGACCTGCTGGATCGGGCTTTTGGCGATGGCCGGAAAGATGTCCTCGTACTGCCGCCATTCGCTGCCCAGGGTCTGCTTCCAGTCGGTGTTGGCCTTGATGCCGTAGCCGTAGCAGATGTGCACGGCGGTGGCGCAGGTCAGCCCTTCGGCGGCCCGCTCCAGCGCCTTGATGCCCCAGTCGCTGACTTCGTCCATGTAGACATTGAAGGCCGGCTCGTCGAACTGGATGACATTGACGCCGTCGGCCTGCAGCGCCCTGGCTTCCTCGTTGAGCAGTTCGGCAAAGGCGAACGCCATCTTGACGCGGTCGCCGTAATAGCTGTCCGAAATCGTGTCGATGATGGTCATCGGGCCGGGCAGGGTGAATTTCAGCTTGCGCGTGGTGTGGGTGCGGGCGATGCGGGCCTCGACGGCATGGACGCGCGCCTTCAGCCGCAGCGGCGCCACCACCTGCGGCACCATCGCCTTGTAGCGGTCGTTGCGGATTCCCATCTCGACCTTGTGGGCGAAGTCGATGCCTTCGATCTGCTCGAGAAAGCCGTGCACGAAGTGCTGGCGCGACTGCTCGCCCTCGGTGACGATATCGACCCCGGCGTCCTCCTGCAGTTTGACCGCCAGCAGGGTGGCGTCGCGCTTGGCGCGCGCCAGTTCGTCGCCTTTGGATTTCCAGGGCGCCCACAACGTGTTGGGTTCGGCGAGCCATTCCGGTTTCGGCAGCGAGCCCGCGATCGTGGTCGGAAACAGCATATCGGCATCCCCCTCTGGGTTCTGATTGAGGGCCTGTGTGCCATGTTCGCCCTGCGCCCGACAAGGCCGCAGGGCTTCAGCGCCACACCTCCTTGCCCCGGACGCGGCGCGGCATACTCGGGACCGCGCTCCGCGCGGCCCGAGCAAAGGCTCCGTGCTGCGCTGCAGAGCCGGGGCACACGAAAATCCGCTATGGTCCCGGCGCTGCGGAACGGCGCGAAGACGCTGCACCGCGTCCGGGGCACGCAGCGCAGCCGACTGGAACGGGCCGGCGGCGCAGGCTAGGATGCGGCAGCCCCGCAGGACCCGTTTCCATGATCGACCTCTATTACGCGCCGACCCCGAACGGCTGGAAAATCTCGATCATGCTGGAAGAAACCGGGCTTCCCTATGCGGTCGTTCCGGTCAGTATCCGCGCCGGCGACCAGTTCAAGCCGGAATTTCTGGCGATCAGCCCCAACAACCGGATTCCGGCGATCGTGGACCGCGCGCCGGCCGACGGCGGCGGGCCGTTTTCGGTATTCGAGACCGGCGCGATCCTGATTTATCTGGCCGACAAGACCGGTCGGTTCCTTCCTGACGACCTGCGCCGCCGGTCCAAGGTCACGCAATGGCTGATGTGGCAGATGGGCGGACTCGGCCCGATGCTCGGCCAGCACGGGCATTTTGCCCTCTATGCGCCAGAAAAAATTCCTTACGCCATCGAGCGTTATCGCGACGAGGCGGCACGGCTGTACCGCGTGCTCGATACCCAGTTGGGCAAGACCGGGGCTTACGTCGCCGGCGACGACTACTCGATCGCCGACATCGCCTGTTTTCCCTGGACCATGACCCACAAGGCGCAGGGCTTTACGCTCGACGATTATCCGAACGTCAAGCGCTGGTATGCCGAGATCCGGGCGCGGCCGAAGGTGCAGGCCGGCCTGGCCATCGGCAAATTCGTCAAGGAACCGTTCGACGAGGAGGCGCGCCGCAACATGTTTGGCCAGGCCGCAAAGGAGTTGAGGTCCTAACCTCTCCCCGCAAGCGGGCAGAGGGAGCAAGCAAGCCGCCTACGAGAGATTGCAGAATAAAAATCAAAAAAGGAAACGCCATGATCGAATTCTTCTTCGACTGCTCCAGTCCCTGGACCTATCTTGCCTTCCACAACATCCAGCCGCTCGCGAAAGAGTTCGGCGTTGAGATTTCGTGGCGGCCGATCCTGGTCGGCGGCATCTTCAACACCGTCAACCCCAGCGTCTATGCCTCGCGGGAAAAGCCGGTGCCGGCCAAGGCCGACTACATGAAGAAGGATCTGGCGGACTGGGCGCGCTCCGCCGGACTTGCGATCAAGATGCCGCCGACGCTGTTTCCGGTCAACAGCGTCAAGGCGATGCGTGGCTGCATCTATCTCGGACCGCAGATGGTGCCGTTCGCGCGCGCGGTGTTCGAGGCCTATTGGGGCCATGACAAGGACATTTCGCAGGATGCGGTGCTGACCGGGATCTGCCAGGGCATCGGGGTCGATCCGGCAAAATTCCTTGCAGGGATCGGCGCCCAGCCGGTCAAGGATCAGCTCAAGGCCAACACCGACGAGGTGATGGCGCGGGGCGGGTTCGGCTCGCCGACCATCTTTCTCGACAGGACCGACATGTACTTCGGCAATGACCGGCTGCCGCTGATCCGCGAAGCCTTGCAACGGCGAAAAGCGAGCGCGGCCTGATGCCGAGGGCGGTGGTCTGCCGCGAACTCGGCCCGCCCGAGCGCCTGCGTCTGGAAAGCTTTGCGCCCGCGCCGCTGGCGCCGGGCGAGGTCCGGGTCGCCGTGCATGCCGCCGGCATCAACTTTCCCGACATCCTGATGGCGGCCGGCACCTACCAGCTCAAGCCGCCATTGCCGTTCACGCCCGGGATGGAAGCCGCCGGCGAAGTGATCGAGGTCGCCGACGGCGCGGCCGGCGTCGCGATCGGCGACAAGGTCATTTTGAAACTGCGGCACGGCGGCTATGCCGATGAGGCCGTGGTCACGCCGTCGCAGCTGACGCCGTTGCCAGGGGGATTCGACTATGCGGAGGGCGCAACCTTTCTCGCCGCGCACGGCACCGCGCATCATGCGCTGATCGATCGCGGCCAGCTTCGGGCCGGCGAGGTGCTGCTGGTGCACGGCGCCGGCGGCGGCGTCGGCCTGGCCGCGGTCGAGATCGGCAAACTGCTCGGCGCCATCGTGATCGCGGCGGCCTCCCGCGAGGACAAGCTCGCGGCGGCGCAGGCGCGCGGCGCCGATCACCTGGTGCTGTACCGGCGCGAACCGTTCCGCGATGCCGTCAAGCGCATCACCGATGGCCGCGGCGCCGACGTGGTGTTCGATCCGGTCGGCGGCGAGATCTTCGAGGACAGCGTGCGCTGCATCGCCTGGGGCGCGCGCATCCTCGTCATCGGCTTCACCGGCGGCATCGGCCTTGCCCGCACCAACCTGCTGCTGATCAAGGGCGCGAGCGTGCTCGGTGTCCGCGCCGGCGAGGCGGCGCGGAAAGATCCGGCACTGGGCGCGGCGCGGCTGCGGGCGCTGACCGGCTGGGCCGAACATGGGCTGATACGGCCCAACATCTCGCACCGGCTGCCGCTGGAACAGTGCGCGGAAGCGATGCGGCTTCTGATCGATCGCAGGGCGATCGGGCGGGTGGCGCTGACGATGCGGTGAGAGGCGGGGCAGGATCGCGCCTGTCGGGCGCGCGTCAGTGTGGAAGGCCGACGGCGAACGAGGATGCGCCGGGCAGCGTGAGCGAATTGAGGCTGCTGTCGATGCGTCCCGGCTGCTGGCTGTAACCGACCCCGAGCGACAGGCTGAGATTCGGCGCCGGCTGGAATTCGACGCCGGCATGCGCGGCATAGCCGGGCGTGGTGCTGGACACGCTGTCGAAGGCGGCAAAGGGGCCGCCGATGCCGGCATTGTATTTCAAGGTGTCGAAACCGGCAAAGACCTTGAGCGGCACCCCGCTCTGCAGGTTGTAGCCGAACTGCACGCCCTGGTAATCGAGCGAGGGACCGCCGAACGTTCCGGCCTGGCCGATGCCGTTCATGTTCAAAGCCATTCCGTCGCCTTCGCCGCCGACAAACCAGCCGTTCGAAAAATTGTAGCGCTGGCCGGCAGGGCCGCCGCCGCGGGCGTCACTGCCGTCAAAGCCCGGAAAGTTGCCGTAACCGTTCGAGCCCAGGCCGGCGGTTGGATTGGCGCCGAAGCCGAACAAGCCGCCCGGGATCCAAAATCTCACAGGCGCTGCCTGGGCATGGGCGGTTCTCCCACCCAGAGCGAGCGCCGCCAGTAGCACCGCAAGACCGAGCCTGCCTGAGAAAATGGACATCCGCGTTCCCGCCAAGTGCCCTCAATTATACGGTCTGGAGATCGAGAATGCCAGCAGGGAGAATGCGAGCGATGTGAAACCGCCCCTCCCGCAGGTTTCGCCGCGGTCTTTACTGGTATAGGCTCCCCAGCAGAGGCGCGACCAAGTATCGCGCCCGCCTTTGGGAGGATGCAAGCATGGCTCTGTTCAGGTCGGCCACCGCTATCGCGTTGGTGCTCAGCGTGACGATCGCTACGCCCTCGCTGGCGCAGAAGCAATATGACACCGGCGCCAGCGATACCGAGATCAAGGTCGGCCAGACCATTCCGCTCAGCGGACCGGCGTCCGCCTATGGCGGCATCGGCAAGGTGCAGGCCGCCTATATCCGCATGATCAACGAGCAGGGCGGCATCAACGGACGCAAGGTCAATCTCATTCAGTACGACGACGCCTACAGCCCGCCAAAGACCGTCGAGCAGGTGCGCAAGCTTGTCGAAAGCGACGAAGTTCTCACCACCTTCCAGATCATCGGCACGCCGCCGAACGCCTCGGTGCAGAAATATCTCAACGAGAAGAAGGTGCCGCAGCTGCTGGCCTCGACCGGCGCGACGCGCTTCACCGATCCGAAGAACTTCCCATGGACGATCGCCTTCAACCCCAACTACCAGTCGGAAGCGCATATCTATGCGAACTACATTCTCGCCAAATATCCGAACGCCAAGATCGGCATTCTCTATCAGAACGACGACCTCGGAAAGGATTACGTCAAGGGGCTGAGGGACGTGCTGGGCACCAAGGCCGCGAGCATGATCGTAGCCGAGGTGTCCTACGAACTGTCGGATCCGACCGTCAACTCGCAGATGGTGACGCTGAAGGCTTCCGGCGCCGACCTTTTCTACAACATCACCACGCCGAAATTCGGCGCGCAGGCGATCAAGAAGGCCGCCGAACTCGGCTGGAAGCCGGTCCAGATTCTCGACATCAACGCCACGCCGGTCAGCCAGACCCTGGTTCCGGCCGGCCTCGAGAACGCCAAGGGCATCATTTCGGTCAATTATGGCAAGGACCCGCTCGATCCGCAATGGGCAGACGACGAGGGCATGAAGCGCTACAAGGCCTTCATGGCGAAATACGCGCCGGCCGAGGACGCCAACAGCGGCATCGCGACCTATGGCTATTCGACCGCAGCGCTGTTCGTCCAGATCCTCAGGCAGTGCGGCGACAATCTCACGCGCGCCAACATCATGAAGCAGGCGACCAACGTCAGGGACTACGTCGCCGACCTCGCGCTGCCGGGCATGACGGCCTCGACCGAACCGGATGATTATCGCATCAACAAGCAGTTCCAGATGATGCAGTTCGACGGCCAGCGCTGGGTGCTGTTCGGGCCGATCCTGACGGATGAATTCAAGACCAACTGACCGATTCGGAGGCGATCCGGACGTTCAGGGCGCCGCGGCTCTTGTCGTCGCCGCTGATGGCGGCGCGGCACCGGGCCGGCGATGCTTTGCTCACGCCGCGACGTTGGTCTAGAACCTCTGGATGTCCGGATCATCGAACACGCCGCTGCCGTTCGAGCAACTCGCCAAGGCCATCGAAGCGCGGCGTTCCGTTTATGGATACATCAGCGGGCTTCGGCTCGACCGCGCCGGCCCGGGCGAGGCCTGGTCGAGCCTGCCCTACCGCCCGGTCTTCGTCGGCGACAGCGGGACCGGCGTTCTTCATGGCGGCGTCGTCACCGCGATGCTGGACGAGAGCTGCGGCATGGCCGTCCAGCTCGCGCTCGACGGGACCCAGGCGATCGCCACGCTGGACCTTCGCATCGACTACCAGAAGCCCGCGACGCCGGGCCTCGCCATCAAGGCGCATGCGCACTGCTATCGCGTCACCCGCTCGATCGCCTTCGTGCGCGCGGCCGCCTACCAGGATTCCGAGGACGATCCGGTCGCCACCGCGACGGCCTGTTTCATGGTCGGCGCCAACCGCACCAACATGTTGACCGACCGGTTGATCAATGACGGCGCCGCGCCGACGCTCGACGCGCCGGAGGATCCGACCGGGCCGTTCGCCAACAGCCCGTTCGCGCGCTGCCTCGGCATCCGGCTGGGCGATGATGCCACGCTGGTGATGCCGTTCTCGCCCAGGATCATCGGAAACCCGGTGCTGCCCGCGATTCACGGCGGCATCACCGGCGCCTTTCTTGAAACCACCGCGATTGTCGGGGTGACGCGCGAGCTCGGCGTGGCGCCGCCCAAGCCGATCGGCCTGACCATCAATTACCTGCGCTCCGGCCGCGCGGTGGACTGCACCGCCAGGGTGTCGATCGTCAAGCAGGGCCGCCGCGTCGTCGCGTTCGAAGCCCAGGCCTGGCAGGACGATCCGGCCAAGCCGATCGCTTCGGCGTTTGGTCATTTCATGCTGCGGAAGACGCCGGGCGTGGACGAGGAATAGCGACGGTGCGAGTACGTTCCCCGGATGCAGCGCTCCGCGAAGCGGTGCGCTGCTGATCCGGGGTCCATGTTACGACGCATCGCCATGGGTTGCCGGCTCTGCGGTGCACCGTGAAGAACGCTGCACCGCGTCCGGGACATGAGGCACATCGCTTCACGTCCCTCGGCAGGCCATGAGGGATCTCACCGATACTCGCGCTCGTCCCACCAGGGGAAATAATCGGGCATGTCGGACGAGACCTTGTTCCGGAAGTTGGCCGGCCGCTTTTCCAGGAAGGAGACCACGCCTTCCTTGACGTCGTCGGAGCGGCCACGGGCGTAGATGCCGCGGCTGTCGATCTTGTGCGCCTCCATCGGATCGTCGGCCCCCAGCATCCGCCACATCATCTGCCGGATCAGCGCCACCGATACCGGCGCGGTTTTCTCGGCGATCTCGCGCGCCAGGGCGCGCGCGGTCGGCAACAGCTGGTCCGGCGCCACCACCTTGCTGACCAGGCGGCCGGCCAGCGCCTCCTGCGCCGGAAATACCCGGCCGGTGTAACACCATTCCAGCGCCTGGGAGATGCCGACGATGCGCGGCAGGAACCAGCTCGAGGCGGCTTCCGGGACGATGCCGCGCTGCGAGAACACGAAGCCGAACCGCGCATTGTCGGATGCGATGCGGATGTCCATGGCGAGCTGCATGGTGACGCCGATGCCCACCGCCGGGCCGTTGACCGCCGCGATGACAGGCTTCAGGCACTTGAAGATGCGCAGCGTCACCTGGCCACCGCCATCGCGCACATTGGGATCGCTGTAGTCGACCTTGCCGTCGGCGGATCGTTTCACCGGACCGCGGCGGGCGTCACGGTCAAAGGTGTCGGCGCCGGAGGAAAGGTCGGCGCCGGCGCAGAAGCCGCGTCCCGCGCCGGTAACGATGATGGCGCGGATGTCGTCGTCGCGGTCGGCCTGGTCGAAGGCGTCGATCAGTTCACTCTGCATCGCGGCGTTGAAGGCATTGAGCTTGTCCGGCCGGTTCAGCGTGATGGTCAGGATCTGCTCGGCGACCTCATATTTGATCGTCTCGTAGGTCATGGATATTTCCTTCCCTGATATTTTGCTATGATTTTGAATTCGTCATTCCGGAGCGCGCTTTTGCGCGAGCCCGGAATGACAAAGAAATCACGTCGGCGGCGCCGGCCACGGCTTTTGCGGGCCGCGCATGGTCTCGAACGCCTTGGCCATTCCGAGCACGCCGAGGTCGTCGAAGCGGCGGCCGATGATCTGCACGCCGATCGGAAATCCGCCGGCGCCATAGCCGCCATTGATCGAGGCCGCCGGGTTTTCCGACATGTTCCAGGGCACGGTGTAGCAGATATGCTCGAACGGCTTGTCCGGGTCGTTGAGCGGGGAGGGAAGTTCGGCCGCGAAACTGGTCACCGGCGACACCGGCGAAACCACATAGTCGATATCGGCGAAAAGTCTGGCCGCCGCCGACCGGATCGCCATGGTGGCGTTGAACCCCCTGACGACGTCGACGCCGGACAGCCCGGCGCCGGCCTCGGCCCATCTGACGATATAGGGCAGCGCCTTGCCGCGTTCGGCCGGGGTCAGCTTTTCGAGATCCTCCCACATCCGCGCCCGCCAGAAATTGTCGAGGCCGTCGAGCATCTCGCGCGTCAAGATGCCCTGCACCTCGGTGACGATGGCGCCGGCCGCCTCGAACGACCTGGCGGCCTTCACCGCCACCGCGCGCACTTCCGGCTCAAGCGCCTGGCCGACGCCGAGGTCGAGCATCAGGCCGATCCGCAGTTTGCGCAGCGGCTTGTCGAGCGCCTTCCAGTTGATGCTGTCAGGCGGCAGGCTCATGCCGTCGCGGCGGTCGGGCCGCGACAGCACGCTCATCATCAGGGCGGCGTCATCCACGGTGCGGGTCATGGGTCCGGCGACGCGGCCGACATAGGGAGGGTCGATCGGAATCCTTCCCAGGCTCGGCTTCAGCGCGACCAGGCCGCACCAGCACGCCGGCAGCCGCACCGAGCCGCCGATATCGGTGCCGAGATGCAGCGGGCCATAACCGGCGGCAGCCGCAGCCCCGGCACCGGAACTCGAGCCGCCGGGATTCTTGCTGAGGTCCCAGGGATTGCGGGTCAGCGGGTGAAAACTCGACAGCCCCGACGACAGCATGCCGTAATCCGGCATGGTGGTCTTGGAAAAGATCACCGCTCCAGCTTCGCGCAGCCGCGCCGCCGGCGGCGCATCCACCAAAGCCGGCACCAACCGGCTGGTAGCAGCTCCGAGCGGCACCGGCACGCCCCTTGTCGCGATATTGTCCTTGATCGTCACGGGGATGCCGTCGAGCAGGCCCATCGGCTCGCCATTGTGCCAGCGTTCGGTCGAGGCCTTTGCAACCTGCCGCGCGCCGTCCGGATCGAAGGCGTAGAGCGCCCGGATGTGCGGCTCCCACGCCGCGACATGCGCCAGCACGTCCTCCAGCACCTCGGACGGCGAAAACTGCTTGCCGCGAAAACCCGCCAGCAGGTCGACGGCGCTGAGATCGTGCAGCGACGTCACTTCCTCGTCCGATGCCGGCCTATCCATGCGCGGCTACCGGCAGCCTGGCTTCGATGATGCGCGCGAACATGCTGGCGCCGATCGGCAGGATCTTGTCGTCGAGGATGTAGCCGGGATTGTGTACCGGCACCGAGCCTTCCTGGCCGACCCAGAAATAGGCGCCGGGCACCGCGTGCAGCATGTCGGCGAAATCCTCGCTGCCCATCTTCGGCCGCGACCGGGTGAACACTTTTGCTGGATCGACCACGGTCCGCGCGACTTCGGCGACCACGCTGGACTGTTCCTCCTGGTTCACCAGTACGCTGAAAATGTCGCGGATATCGGCCGATATCTCGACCTCGAAGGCGCTGGCGATGCCGGCGCACAGCGCGCGCATCCGCTCGCGGATCAGCGCCCGTACCTCGTCGGAAAAGGCACGCACGGTACCGCAGAGCTTGGCCTCGCCGGGAATCACGTTATAGGCGGAGCCGGCGTGAATCTGGGTGATCGACAGCACCGCCGATTGCAGGGGATCGACGTTGCGGCTGACGATGGTCTGCAAGGCCTGTCCGAGCGTCATCGCGATCACCACCGGATCCTTCGAGCGCTCCGGCATCGCGCCATGGGCGCCGTAGCCGCGGATCGTGATGTCGAAGAAGTCGGCGCCGGCCATCGCGGGGCCCGGCAGGATCGCCAACTCGCCATGGTTCAGGTCGGGCGCATTGTGCAGACCATAGACCTCGTCGCAGGGAAATCTTTCGAACAGGCCGTCCTTGATCATGGCGCGGGCACCGCCGAGGCCTTCCTCGGCCGGCTGGAAGATGAAATGCACGGTGCCGTCGAAATTCCGGGTTTCGGCGAGGTAGCGCGCGGTGCCGAGCAGCATGGTGGTGTGGCCGTCATGGCCGCAGCCGTGGAAGCGGCCGGGAATGGTCGAGCGCCATTTCAGGTTGGTGTTCTCTTCCATCGGCAGCGCGTCCATGTCGGCGCGCAGCCCGATGCGCTTGCCGCCCGAGCCCTTGCCCTTGAGCACGCCGACCACGCCGGTGCCGCCGAGGCCGCGATGCACCTCGATGCCCCATTGCGTCAGCTTGTCGGCGACGATCCCGGAGGTGCGGACTTCCTCGAAGCCGATCTCGGGATGGGCGTGCAGATCCCTGCGGATCGCGGTGAGTTCGTCGGCAAAGGCTTCGATGCGTTCGATGTTGGGCATTTTTCCTTATCCGGTTGAGCGTGACTTCATTTCGGCAACGAAGGCGGCACCGTTCGGCTTGAGGCGAATCCCCGGACGCAGCCGCGTCCACGGCAGAGCGGCGGTGTCGGCCGGCATCGCGCCAGGTGAGGCGCAAATCAGCAGCGTCTCGGCGATCGGTTCGAAATCGGCACGAAAATGCACCGAGCTCTTGTTGACCAGGATGGATTGTTCGGTCGGCTCGATGCCGACATAGCGGTACATCGCCTGGTCGGCGAGCTGGGCCTTGTGCGAGCTCACCACCACGCGGACATCGCCGATCCGCAGGCAGGCCGAAGGTCCCATGTCCATGTCGCGTCCGCCGTAATAGGGACCGCGCGCGATGAAGTTCCCGTCGGACAGGTTTTCGACCACGAAGCTTTCCTGGTACGGGGCGTCGCCGGGGATTCCGGACTTGCCGCCGAGCCCGAGTGTCACGGTCGCGCCAACGCCGGCGGCATGCGCCGCCCCGGCCGAGGGGGGGTCATAGATCACGCCGATCGCGGCGCGGCTGGCGTTGTTGCGAACCAGCGCGCGCAGCATGCCCGTGGTGTCGGAATCGCCGCCGGCGCCGGGATTGTCCTGGGTATCGGCGATCACGATCGGTTTTCGCGCGGCTTTTGCCAGTTCCATGGCATGGCGGACGCCCTCGTCGGGCGTGTAGATGCGGCCGTCGAAATCATTCTCGTGGCTCACGACCAGGGCCGCGACGGCGTCGGCCGCCGCGTCGGCGTCGGCCTGGGTCCGGCCATAGGCGAACACGCTCGGACCGCAATGGAAAAAATCCGCCGCCGGGAAACCCGGCGCAAAGGACAGCGTCGGCACCGCCTCGTTCTGCAGCGAAGCCAGCTTTTCGTAGATGCCCTGGGCAGGCTGGTCGTTGGTGCATTGCCAGCTCAGTGGAATCAGGAACGGCAATTGCCGGAACGCCTTTGCAGGCCGCTGCTTGCCGCTCAGCAGCAGCGCCAGATGCTTTGCCGCGGCGCGGCCGGTGTCGGCCATGTCGACATGCGGATAGGTGCGGTAGGCGATCAGCGCATCGGCATGCGCCATCATCTCGGGCGTGACATTGGCATGCAGGTCGAGGCTGACCACCAGCGGCAGGCCACGGCCGATCAGCCGGCGTACCCTGGCCAGGATCTCGCCTTCGCCGTCATCGAGATGCTCGGTGACCATGGCGCCGTGCAGGTCGAGATAGACCGCATCGAGCGGCCCGGCCGCCGCGATGCCGTCGAGCATCACCTTGACGATGCGCTCGAACGCATCCCGGGTGACATGGGCGGAGGGACTGGCGCCGCATGAAATCGTCGGCACCAGCTCCCAGCCGCGGGCGTCCGCCTCCGCCACAAAGCCCGCCAGCCCGACATTGATGTCGCGCATGACCCTCAGCACGTCGGCCCCCAGCGCCATCGCCGGCCAGCCGCCGCCATGCACGAAATCGTCATAGCCCGCCTTGGTCGGCGCGAAGGTGTTGGTCTCGTGCAGGAAGCCGCCAACGGCGATACGGGTCATGAAGTCCCTCGGTCCGGTGTCGGGCAACGTTAGACTCGTCATTGCGGGAAGCGCAAGCGACGAAGCACTCCCGCCATGCATGGCCTGGTGCCGTTTTTCGGATTGCTTGGCGGGGCGCCGGAGGAAGGGCCGGGGATTCCGCGGGGAAGGCTTCGAGGCGAAGGCACTTCAAAGAATGACGGGGGGCGATTTTCTGGCGCATGATTGGTTGCCCATCGTCGGGAGATTGCGGGTACGCTTGCTGGAACCCCATGGTTGCCGGCGGGATATTCTGGACCCATGCACACGCTGTCTGGACCGGATTTTGAATTAAAACGAATTCCGACGGCGGGAGCGCGATATGAATGATTGGTGCAAACTGTTCCTTGGCGAACTCGGCGCGGGGGCCACACTGGCTGGCATTGTGAGCGTCTCGCCATCGCAAGTAAAAGCGGTCAATTAAGAATGTGATCAGGCGGGATGGCAGTTTTTTGAAAAACGGGTGCGAAGCGCTGACTAAGGGCCATCCTCTGATCTGCGGGTTATGACCTGCCGGTGACGGAACCCTCTGTCGACTAAAAATAGATTTATCCGGTTAGGTCAAAATGACACAGATGCTCCCTTCGCAATGATGGGAAGCTATCACCTTGCGGCGCAATCCACTTACGCCGGAACCCGTGCAGCTGTGCGCTTCGCTCAAAAATGGAGAAACAAATGAATTTCACCAGGACGATCGTTGCTGCCGGCCTGATTGCCGGATCGACGTCCGCTTTGGCGGCGGAAATCACCGGCGCGGGCGCGACCTTCCCGTACCCGGTTTATTCGAAATGGGCGAGTGCCTACAAGAAGGAGTTTGGCAGTGAATTAAACTACCAATCGATAGGTTCAGGCGCTGGAATAGAGCAAATTCGATCCAAGACCGTAACATTCGGTGCGTCAGATATGCCGCTTGAGCCCGCCCAGCTCGAGAAGGACGGCTTGATCCAGTGGCCCATGGTGATGGGCGCTATCGTTCCCGTCGTGAACCTCCAGGGCATCAAGCCGGGTGAACTCACCTTCGACGCAGAGACCCTTGCCAATATTTTTCTTGGCAAGATCACGAAGTGGGACGATCCCGCGATCAAGAAGCTAAATCCGAAGGCCTCCCTGTCTTCAGCCGCAATAACGGTGGTGCATCGTTCGGACGGATCAGGAACGACCTTCAACTTCACCGATTTCCTCTCCAAGACGAGCCCCGACTGGAAGGCGAAAGTCGGCTCCGGCACCGCCGTTGAATGGCCGGCTGGCGTCGGCGCCAAGGGTAACGAAGGGGTCTCGGCCAATGTTGTTCAGCAGAACAACTCGATAGGCTACGTCGAGTACGCCTATGCCAAGCAGAACAAACTGACCTACACCGCTATGGTCAACAAGGCCGGCAAGACCGTTGAGCCGACCGTCGCGGCGTTTCAGGCGGCAGCGTCAAACGCGGACTGGGCCAAGGCTCCGGGCTATTACCTGATCCTCACTAACCAGCCGGGCGAAGCCTCCTGGCCGATCACCGCCGCGTCCTTCATCCTGATGCACAAGGAACCTGCCGACAAGGTGGCGTCCGCGGCGGCCCTCAAGTTCTTCAAATGGGCGTTCGCCAATGGTGACAAGATGGCCGAGGAACTCGACTACATTCCGATGCCGGAGCCCGTCGTCAAACTCATCGAAAAGTCCTGGACGTCCGACATCAAGAGTTGAGCGATACCGGAGCAGAGGTTCGCCGCTCCTCCATTTTCTCACCAAACGGTAACTCCAATGCCGACCGCGTCGACGGCGACGCTTGCAAACCGGATATCGGTGGTGCGCCCCCGCTATAAAACGGGACGCACCATGGCCGGGAAGTCAGCTAATGTTCGGCAACGAACGCGACAGAGACGAGGAAGCGATCTCCGTTGTGCGTTGACGGGTAATCCGGCGACTTTACCGCTTTGCAGGACTGCCTTGTTGGTCGGCCAGAGCAGTCCCAATATTGAGCGGGTCATTCACCTCGACCTTGGCAACGCAAGGCGTGAAAAGACCCATTACCGATCTGGCGGACCAATTGCGGCATTCCCCCTCGCTGTCGTGGGAATTTGCGGACACAATCATCAATATGGCTGCGGCGACGAAACAGCCGCCGACCACAGCGTATCGCACATTCATGCTCGCTCTCCCGCTGCAGCAATGCCGAACCAGCCCGCGGGCCATCTGGCCACGAGGCCGACAACGGCGTTGGCCCGCGGGCCTTCGCCTGACATGTCCATCGGCGTTTCCTTGCTCTTCGAGGCTGGAAAGCGTCTCAACGCCGCAGCTCTCCGGGTGTTGACCGGACAACCCCGATGCCGTGCTGCCATTCCATTCGGCAGAATGGGCCAGTCGAAGCCACCTCGGTAGGTTCGGAAATTACCTAAGGACAACGCGGTGCTGAGGCCTGCGTGGATCTGTGATAGGGATATCGACCCCAGCGGTCGTCGCCAGTCCGGGCGGTTCGGCTTTGCTATCGCGTACGACGCATTCCAGTCACACTGCATATATCGTCGTAGGTAGTTTCCGAGCCCGTAGTTGACGAACGAATCCGCCGGGGCGGTGAACTATTCATGTATCTCCGGCTTGTCTGCATGGTCGCCGCGGTCATCGAATCGTTGATTGCGCAACATCCAAGCTGCAAAAAAACCGGAGAATGAACATGTTCAGGATGAAGTCACTGGCCGTCGCGCTCGCTACCACGGCTATGTTTGGATCGTGTGCTGCGTTAGCCGCGGAACAACCGAACGCAGGTTCGGCCGCAACTGCAAATCAACCAACGGCAGCTACCCAGAAAGTCGACAATGAACTGGGCAAGCTTTCCGCCGACGGACGGAAGGCCTTCCAGGATGTGCGACTGGCGCGCCTTGCGATTTTTGACGGGCAAACGGATCAGGCCAAGAAGTACGTCGATGAAGCGAAAGCGTCGATTACCAAGGCCAAGACCGATGACGCCATTTTCATGAAAGCGGAGGCTTCGCTCAAGCCGCCGGCGGGCGTGACCCAGCCGACTGCGACGCACGCTGACAAGCCAATGCAAAGCACGACGCCGACCGCGTGGCTACCGGTCGACGGTGGTCTTACGCTGGGTGAAGATTTCGTTGCGACCCCCGCCAAGGCCGCAGGCGTCGCGAAAGCGAACGACCAACTCAAGAAGGGGGACCACAAACAGGCGATGGAAACCCTTAAGCTCGCCGAAATCAACGTCGCGCTGGTAATGGAAGTGGCGCCGCTCGACAAGACGATCAGCGGAATTGATACTGCGGCGCAGTTGATCGACTCCGGCAAGTATTATGAGGGTAACCAGGCCCTGAAGGGAGTCGAGGACGGCGTCCGTTTCGACGTCGCTGACGCCAACTCAGATCCGGGAAAGGCGAGCAGCACCCTGGACAAGACAGCTCCGACAGTTGGCAGTGCCAAATCTGTAACCTCGGCTCCCGCCACGATGCCGGCGAACAAGTAGTTTTATCGCTTAGATAGCCGGTACAAATGGTGTCCGGATAATTGTCGAGCAGAGTAAGGCTCCCCGAGAGGCGGGCCTTACTCTGTTGTTCGATTGTGGATTTGTCAAACAGGGTCCGTGCAACTGCGGAGGGAGCCTTCCGCACGTAAGTTATTCAGCCAGCACCGAAATAGAACGCCGAGACTCGGAAGCTATTCAATCGAACCGCCGGCATCGGCAACTTTCATTCACGAGGCCGCTTGGCGTGACTTCGCAGAGACTGCGATCCTCTGCCTAAGTTTTGACCTCGAAACCCAGTTCCCGGCAAACCCTCGGCATGACGGAATTCTGCTGAAGGATTTTGCCGGCAATCTGCCTCAAGCCTCTCGACTTAACATATTCGATGAGCATTTGCGCGGATGACAATGAGCGTCTCGCGGCTTGGCTCGTCGAGTGCGATATACGGTCCGCCGGGGTCAGTCGCGCAATGAAAGGTGCGTGAATTGCTCTATGTGAATCGAAAAATCGGAACCGCAGATCCGCAGCGCTGACGGTTTGTAACAACCGGAGACCAACGGCTCGTCATCAACTGGAATCGGCCGTGCAAAGACCTGTCGGCCGTCACCGAGAACGATATGCCGGTCCCATCGCGATGGATAAGGGGGGCGACCGTCATCATGCCGCTTCTTGTTAGCCGCTCACTTCGCCAGACCCCTGCGGATCGCCAGCAATTCCTTGCGGCGCGCGGCGGTTGTCTTGGGGTAGCTCATCTTGAGGTCCTCGAACGTATCGAGGACGATTTGGGAGACGATCAGGCGCGCATTCTCCTTGTCGTCGGCGGGAATGACATACCAGGGCACGTCGCCGGTGCTCGTGGCGCCAAGGCACTGCTCGAAAGCCGTCATATAGTGCTCCCAGTATTTTCGCTCCTTGATGTCATCGACGCTGAACTTCCAGTTCTTCTGAGGATCGTCGATGCGTTCGAGGAAGCGCTTTCGCTGCTCTTCTTTGGAGAGGTGAAGGAAGAATTTGACGACGCGGGTGCCGTTGCCGTGGAGATGTCTTTCGAGATCCACGATCGAACGGTACCGGTCATGCCAGACGGCCTTCTCGACGAGCAAGACGTCCGGTAGCCCCTCGCTCCGCAGTATCTCGGGGTGAACGCGCGCGATCAGGACCTCCTCGTAATAGGAACGGTTGAAGATCCCGATCCGACCGCGCTCCGGCAGATCCCGGGTCGTGCGCCAGAGAAAATCATGCAGCAATTCGGTGGCGCTGGGATGCTTGAAGCTGAACACCTGACAGCCTTGCGGGTTAATCCCGGACATCACATGCTTGATAGCGCCATCTTTTCCTGCCGCATCCATGGCCTGGAAAATCAGCAGAATCGCATATCGGTTCGACGCGTAGTGAAGCTGCTGTTGCGCGCTTAGCTGGGCGATATGCTGCTCCAGCATTTTCTTGTATTGGTGCTTCGACTTGTACACGGGCTCGACGTTTGTCGGCCATTTCTTGAGATCGACCTTGTCGCCTTCGGCGACGCGAAAATCCTTCGTTTCTATTTTCATCGCCTTCCTTCCAGCGGTCTTGCCGCTCCGATAGTCCGTCTGCTCATTTGGCGGTCCGCGACGCGGAATCTGACCGTGCTTTTGCTTTGGAATCAGGCTCGGGTCGGGCTTTGGCCTCAGGCGGTGGAGCGGCTTCGATGTTAGGTTGGTTCTCGACTTTGGTCTTGGGCGCTGCCTCAAGACTCGGCTCGGCGTTGCCTTCTGGCGTCGCAGTGGTGCTCGCTTCAGTATGGCTGATGGCAGCGGCGATTATACGTCCAGCATCCTCAGGGTCTTGGACGAGGCCGGCGAGGAGAAGGTCACCGAGCGTCGTGTTGAGCAGTGACGTGCTTTCGGTATTGGCTGCAGATTTGGGCACGGCTTCGACCTCGGGTTTGAGCTCGGCTTTGGATCCTTGCTTGAGTTTGGCTTTGACGTCCGGCTTGGGTTCGGCGCCGGAGGCTGCTTCGGCTTTCGGTATGGACTCGGCCTTGACATCAGACCTAGGCCCGGCTTTGGCGCGAGGCTTGGCATCGGTGCCCGGCTTCGCCGCAGCTTTTGACTCGGCGTCGGCTTCCCTCTTGGGATCGGCTTTGACCTCAGACTCGGGCTCGGCTTTGGGTTGTGCCTTCGGTTCTGCTTTGGCATGAGGCTCGGACTTGCTGGAACCGAGAAACCGATAGGCGAGCAGTTTCACCGGGTCGGTCACGAGGAACCAGGCCAAGGCGTAGCCCCAGACCAGCGCCGCCCACCCCCACCAGAGAGGGGTCACGAGAAACCCGAAGATGCAGATCAGCGTTGCCAGGGTCTGGGTACCGACTACCGCGAGCAGGAGAATCCGCGCCGGGCGTATGGACCACCACGGGCCGCGCGTGCGCGTCTGGAAGATCGTCAGGTGTCCAGCCACGGACAGCATGAGGTACATCATGGTCTGAAGCTGCGGATGATCGATGTGAAAGACGTGTTCGCCGAGGTAGAACAACCCAAATGCGGCACACGGACCGACGAGACCCAGCACGGTGGCGATTCCCAGCACCGTGCGCATGTTCCATGCTTCGGGCTGGTTCCTGTAGATGACATTGTCATAGGCGATTGACAGGATGGCGCCGTCGTTGAGTAACGCCAGCATCACGATCATGATCGCCGTCAGCGGATAGAAGTTGAAGACGACGATGGCCAGCGTCATGAACAACAGTACGCGCACCGTCTCGGCGATGCGGTACATCGCATAGCTGTTCATCCGCTGGAATATCTTACGGCTCTCCTTGATCGCATCGATAATTACCGATAGTCCCGGCGCCACCAGCACGATGGAGGCCGCCGCACGCGCTGCATCCGTGGCGCCGGAGACGGCGAAGCCGCAGTCGGCCTTCTTCAGTGCGGGCGCGTCGTTCACCCCGTCGCCGGTCATGCCGACGATATGATCGTGCTTCTGCAGCACGTCGACGATGTGGAATTTGTGCTCCGGGAATACCTGGGCGAAACCGTCGGCGTCCTCGATCGACTTGGCCACCGCGGCGGTCTCTTCCGTCTTGGAGTCACCGAGAGTGCCGCCGTCGAGAATGTTCGTCCCCATTCCCAGCGTCCTGGCGGTTTCCCGGGCAATCGCCAGTGCATCGCCTGTCACCATCTTGATCTTGACGCCCATCTGGGCGGCCGTCGCCACAGTGGATTTTGCATCTTCGCGCGGGGGATCGAACAGCGGCAACACGCCGAGTAGCTGCCATTTGCCGTCGCCCTCCGCCCGCGCCACGCCCAGCGCACGAAAGCCGCGCGCGGCGAAGTCGTTGACGGCCTTGTCGACAGCGGACTTCGCCGCCGCCGGATCGGCGGACAGTTCCAGTATGACCTGAGGCGCTCCTTTCGTCACCTTGAACATACTTCCATCCGCGGCCTTGACGGTGGCTTCGGTGCGCTTGTGGACGGGATCAAACGGCACGAAATGCGTCACTTGGTAGGCCTTTAGGGCCTCCTTGTCCTTCAGGCCGCCCAGGACGGCCAGATCGATGGTGTCGTCGTTGTCCGATCGTGAGGCGAGTGCGCCGGCCAGGATCAGCTGTTCGGCCGTGACCTTATGCAGGCAGAACGGATCACCCAATGTCAGCTTGTTTTGCGTCAGAGTGCCGGTCTTGTCCGCGCACAGCACGTCCACGCCGGCCAGTTCCTCGATCGCGACAAGCTTGCTCACAATCGCCTGCTTCTTCGCAAGCAGGCGCGCGCCAACGGCCATCGTGACCGACAGAACTGTGGGCATTGCCACCGGGATCGCTGCGACCGTCAGCACCAGGGCAAACTGCAGCGTGGTGAGGATCGGGTCGCCGCGGTAGATCCCCACGGCGATGATCAGCGCAACCATGGCTATCGCCAGCATGATCAGGTAGTTGCCGATCTTCAGCACGGCCTGCTGGAAATGGCTGACGGTAACCGCCGTCTCGACCAGCTCTGCAGTCCTGCCAAAATAGGTGTTTTCGCCCGTCGCATACACCAGCGCGCCGATCTCGCCGCGACGCACGATCGAACCGGAAAATACGGCCTCGCCGGATTTGCGCGTAGCGGGTAACGACTCGCCGGTCAGCGCCGACTGGTCGACGGACAGATCGTCGCCGTCCAGCAGGCGCGCATCGGCCGGTACGATGTCGCCCAAGCGCAAGCGGATGACATCGCCCGGCACGAGTTCACTTGCCGGCGGGCAGAGCCACTTTCCATCACGTTTGACCCGCGCCGTGATGGCCAGTTTGGCCTTGAGGGCCGCGATGGCGTTGCCCGCCTGGTGTTCCTCCCAAAAGCCGACCACCGCGTTGGCGAGAAGCAGAACAAGAATGATGGCAAAATCCGGCCAATGCCGGGCCGCCGCAGAGAGGACCACCGCGGCTTCGATCATCCAAGGAATGGGACCCCAAAAATAGGTCAGAAACTTCAGGAACGGATTGGTTTTTGTTTCTTCGATCTCGTTCGGCCCATATTGAGCCAGTCGCTTCCGGGCCTCGGTTTGGGTGAGACCGTCCGGCGACGATTGCAGATGTTTTTCCAGCGCCGCCAGCGGCAAGGACTTCAGATCGTCCTTCGAGTCGGGTTTGGCGTTGGGCTTGGATTCCGGAGCCTTGGGGTGCGCGACCTTTGCTTCCATTTGCCGGATACTTTCTATGTTGCCAAGCGTGCCATCGCGGCTGTGCTGAGTTCGCTGTTATGCCGGTTGGCATGGCTTGGCCAAAAATCAACTGGCCGCACGCTCCGACGTCTTGATGCCTGCAACCATGTCAAGGCGCGATGGTTTTGCTGAACCGAGGATTGTCTTGGCGCGAGCCATTTCCGTCGGCGAACCATGAGCCGTCCGCGGCGGCGGGGTCGCCTAAGACGGCGATGACTGAGTTAGGCGTTTCCATTTGATCCTGTCTTTTTAGAAAATCGTCACGAGCAAACGTGCGCGCACTGGGCTTGGTGGGGCTATGGCCGGTCGCTTCACCGGTTTGCATCCGGGATTCCCTAGGGTCCGACGATAGCCGGGATCAGGCTAAGGAAGGTAGACTCGGAAACTACTCAGGACTTTCGCCGTCATGGGCGGAGGGGCCGTCCATCTTGACCATTTGCTGGGCGATCCAGTCCTGTCGGCTGAGCTCTTCGTCGTCGCAGCACCGGGGAACCAGGCGGTGGGCGAGCTCATTCAGATCGAATGATCCTGCGGAAAATATCCTGATCTGAGCAGCGGCCGCGCCGCAGCTAAAGCACGCATCGGTCTGACCGATGGTGAGTTGGGCTGGGTGTTCAGCGGCTTCGTCTGGTCCTACGCGCTGCTGCAGATTCCGACCGGTAGTGCGGCAGCGGACCGATTGCCGCGGCGATGAGGCGTCAGGTGATTTTGCCCGGTATGTCAAATTGTTGTTCGCGGGCGAGCGCGTCCTGATGTTTCCTGGCTGTTTGAGAAGTGAATTTGTCGTGCGAAGACGAACGCGCGACGTTCTCCGCCGCGCCTGCGGCCGGGCGAGCCAGGACTTTCCGACGGCGGCGCTAGTTCGCGGCGCTCGCCGGGACGGGACGGAAATTGGCAAAATCCCAGCCCCGCCCGGGGGCGGCCTCCAGCAGCTGCCTTGTATAGGCCTGCTGCGGGTTGGTCAGGACTTGCGCCGCCGGCCCCTGTTCGACGATGCGGCCGTGCTGCATCACGGCGACGTCGTCGCAGATCTGCGCCGCGACCCGCAGATCGTGGGTGATGAACAACAGCGCGATGCCGAGCCGGGTCTGGATTTCATCCAGCAGTTCGAGCACCTGCGCCTGCACCGAGACGTCGAGCGCCGAGACCGCTTCGTCCGCCACCAGCACGTCGGGATCGAGCGCCAGCGCGCGGGCGATGGCGATGCGCTGGCGCTGGCCGCCGGAAAACTGGTGCGGATAGCGCGCGATGGCGTCGGCGGGAAGGTCGACCAGTTCGAGCAGGTCGCGGGCCTTGGCCAGCGCCTGCGCATGCGGCATGCCGTAATTGATCGGGCCCTCGGCGATGGTCTCGCCGACACTGATGCGCGGATTGAGCGAGCGATAGGGGTCCTGGAAGATGATCTGGATGCGCTTGCGGTGCGGCTGCAACAGCCGGCGCGACAGTTCGGAGATCTCGCGACCGGCGAGGCGGATGCCGCCGGAGGTCGGATCGATCAGCCGGACGATGCAGCGCGCCACGGTGGATTTGCCGGATCCGCTTTCGCCGACAATGCCCAGCGTGCGGCCCTTGCGCAGCGTCAGCGTGACATCCTGCGCCGCCGTCACCTCGCGGACCCGGCCGAAGAACGAGCGTTCGCGATAGACCTTGCCGAGTTCGTTGGCCTCCAGCACCACCGGTTCGCGGGACTCCGCACGTGGCGCGCGCGGCACCAGGCTCGGCACCGCCGAAAGCAGGTTGCGGGTATATTCCATCACCGGGCTGCGCAGCACCGAATCGAGTGCTCCGGTCTCCACCAGTTGGCCGTGGCGCATCACCGCGACGCGGTCGGCGATCTCCGCGACCACGCCCATGTCGTGGGTGATGAACAGCACGGCGGTGCCGTGGTCGCGCTGCAGATCGCGGATCAGGGTCAGGATCTGCTTCTGGGTGGTGACGTCGAGCGCGGTGGTCGGCTCGTCGGCGATCAGCAGTTTCGGTTCCAGCACCAGCGCCATCGCGATCATGATGCGCTGGCGCTGGCCGCCCGACAGCCGATGCGGGTAGGAGGCAAAAATGCGTTCGACCTCGGGCAGCCGGACCTGCTCCATCATGGCCAGGATGCGCTTGCGCCGGGCGCGGGCGTCGAGACCGGTATGGGCGCGCAGCACCTCGTCGATCTGGCGACCGACCGGGACCACCGGATTGAGCGCGGTCATCGGCTCCTGAAAGATCATCGCCATGGTGGTGGCGCGCAGCTGCCGCAGCCGCCGGTCGGAAGCGGTGAGAATTTCCTCGCCGACCAGCTTCACGCTGCCGCCGGAGGGCACCAGCGAGCCCTTCTGCAACAGCCCCATCACGGTCAGCGAGGTGACTGATTTTCCCGAGCCGCTTTCGCCGACCAGGCACAAGGTCTCCCCCCGGTCTACCCGCAGCGAGATGCCGTCGATGACGCGCGCGTTGCGCGGGTCGCTGCCGAGGCCGACCACCAGGCGGTCGATTTCGAGAACGCTGTCCGCCATGTCAGGTCACCGTTGCGTCGTTGCGGGCAGCCAAAGGGACGTGCTGCGTTTTCGATGACCTCATTTGCCGCCCTCCCGGCGCTTCATGCGCGGGTCGAGCGCGTCGCGCGCGGCATCGCCGATCAGATTGATGCTGAGGATGGTGACCGACAGCAGCAATCCCGGCCAGAAGATCAGCGACGGCTTGATCTGGAAAAAGGCGCGGCCCTCGGCCATGATGTTGCCCCAGCTCGGCGTCTGCGGATTGATGCCGGCGCCGAGGAACGACAGGATCGCCTCGGTGAGTATCGCCGAAGCGCAGACGAAGGTGCCTTGCACGATCAAAGGCGCGATCGTGTTCGGCATCAGGTGCCGCCACATGATCTTCGGCAGGCTGGAGCCGACCGAGATCGCGGCTTCGACATAGGGCTCCTCGCGCGCCGACAGTACCACCGCACGCACCAGCCGCGCCACCCTTGGAATTTCCGGGATGGTGATGGCGATCATCACCGTCATCAAGGTGGCGCCGGACAGCGAGACCACGGCAATGGCCAGCAGGATGCTCGGAATCGCCATCAATCCGTCCATCACCCGCATCATGACGGCGTCGATCCATTTGAAGAAGCCGGAGACGAGGCCGATCAAAAGCCCGATGACGACGCTGACCACGGCGGCGCCGAGGCCGATCAGAAGCGAGATCCGGCCGCCATAGAGAATCCGCGACAGCACGTCGCGGCCATAGCTGTCGGTCCCGAGCAGGAATTGGGCGCTCGCAGGCCGCAGCCGCTGCGCCGGCGCCAGCAGCAGCGGATCGTGCGGCGACAGCCAGGGTGCCAGCACGGCGGAGGCGATCACCAGCGCGAGGCAGATCGTGGCGACGGCGATGATCGGCGTCGCCGTGAGAAATCCGAGCCGCGGCCGCAATGGCGTGGTGATCGGGATCGACGGTTCGGGTAGGGTTTCGATCGCCATCAGCGCACCTTCAGTAGCGGATTCTGGGATCGAGCAGGGTGTAGGCGACATCGATCAAAAGGTTGACCCCGACATAGATGCCGGAGGTCAAGAGGATCATCGCCTGGATCACCGGATAGTCGCGCGCCAGCACCGCGTCGACGGTAAGGCGTCCGATGCCCGGCAGGTTGAACACGCTCTCGGTAACGACGACGCCGGAAATCAGCAGCGCAAAGCCGGTGCCGATCACGGTAATGACCGGTACCGCGGCGTTGCGCAGCGCGTGGCGCAGCAGCACGCCGCTCTCACTGATGCCCTTGGCGCGCGCGGTGCGGACATAATCCTCGCCCAGCACGTCGAGCATCGCCGCCCGCGTCATCCGCGCGATCAGCGCGACATAGATGAAGGACAGGGTGCAGGTCGGCAGGATGATGCGCTCGAGAAACGGACCGAGGCCGGCACCGATGCTTTTGAAACCCTGCACCGGCAGCCAGCGCAGGTCGATGGCGAAGACCTGGATCAGCACATAACCGATGACGAATACCGGCACCGAGAAGCCGATCACCGACAATCCCATCACGAAGCGGTCGATCCAGGTGCCTTGCTTCCATGCGGCGATCACTCCGAGCGGCACCGCGATCACGACGGCGAGGATGATGGTCGACAGCGCGATCGAGATCGACGGCTCGACGCGCTGGCCGATCATCTGCAGCACCGGGACATTGGAAATCAGCGAGACGCCGAGATCGCCATGCAGCAGCTTGCCGATCCAGGTGAAGAACTGCTCATAGAGCGGCTCGTTCAGGCCGAGCGAGGTGCGGATGCGCTCAAGCTGCTCGGGCGTTGCATTGTCGCCGGCCAGGATCGCGGCGGGATCGCCCGGGGTCAGCCGCAGCAGCAGGAACACGAACAGGGCCACCACGCCCATCACTGGAATGGCGGCAAGAATGCGGCGAACCAGATAGCCGAACATCGTTATCCTTCACACCAGGCGCCAACCCCAGCTCGGGTTGCCGCGAATCTACTCCGCCTGCGCCGATTGGTCAGCAAATCCTGTGCCATCGGACCGGGAACGGCCATCCCGCCCGCGATGGGGTTTTGGAGCGTCGGTCATTCCAGCGTGGCCAGCAATCCCGCCATCAGGCGGCCGCGCTCGGCCAGACTGTCGATTTCGATGTATTCGTTGAGCGTATGCGCGTCGGCGCCGCGAACGCCGAGCCCGTCGAGCGTGGGAATTCCCAGAGCGCCCGTAAAATTGCCGTCGGAACCGCCGCCGGCGCTGCCGTGCGGGAGTTCAAGGCCCATCTGCGCGGCCACCGCCCGGGCCTTTTGATACAGCGCCATGGTTCCCGCATCGGGCTCCCATACCGGCCGGGTCACGCCGCGCGTCACCTTGAAGGTCACGTCATTGGCGGTGCCCGACAGTGCCAGCATACGCTCGACACCGCGATCGAGATCGGCCTGGCGTTTCGCCATGCTCAGGGCTTCGCCGCTGCAGCTGGTGGCGACGCAATTGACCCATTGGCCGCCATGCACGATGCCGACGCTGAAGGTGCAGTCTTCCGACGTCATGGCGTCGATGGCGATGATCTGGCGTGCCATCTCGCGGATGGCGGAGCGGCCCGAGGCCAGCGTGGCGCCGGCATGGCTCGGCTTGCCCGTCGCCTCGAGGTTGAAGCGGGCGATCGCGTAACGTCCGGTGACGACGCCGTTGTTTGGCCGGCCCGGCTCCGGCACCAGCACATATTTGTTGCGCGCCGCCTCGGCCTCGATGATGTCGCGGGTCGACGGCGTGCCGACTTCCTCGTCCGGCGTGAACAGGATCGTGATCGGCAGCGGCGTCGTGAACGAGGCGCGCGCGAGCTGCCGGATCGCTTCCAGCGTCAGGTAATTGCCGCCCTTCATGTCGAAGATGCCGGGACCGAAGCATTTGTTGCCTTCGCGCCGCCACGCCAGTTTTTCCAGGGTGCCGATGGGGTGAACGGTATCGAGGTGACCCGCAATCAGGATGCCCGGCTCGCCGCTTCTTGGATGCGGAAAGCGGGCGCGGACGCAGCCGCCAAAGCCCTGCCGCCCGGCGATGCGTTCGATCGACGCCCCCATGATTGCCATGTCGCGCGCGGCGATGTCGAGCATGCGGTTCACGGCATCGGCGTCCCAGGTCGGGCTTTCGCATTCCACCCAGCCGCGCAGCCCCTGCAGCATGGCCTCGGAATCAAACGGAAGGTTGGCGGGGTTCATCGGAATTCTCTCAGCTGTCGGACGTCATGTTGAGCCGCGCACGGGCATCGACGAGACCCGTACGAGAATGATCGGCGATGAATTTGTAAAGCGAAACATCATTGGGCAGACAGGCCGAATTCGCCGCAGCGCAATGAACGAGAACCCGATTGACGCGCCTCGCGCTTGGTGCAAGTCTCAAATGTCCAGATTTTACAGCGTGTTATGCGCCTAAATAACGGACCGCTTGCACAGCGAATGATCGGCATATGACCAGTTTCACGTCAGGAGAGATCGAATGTTCCACAGCCCGAATTGGCAGCGTCTAGCGATGGCGTCGAAGCTCGCATTACCGGCCATTGCGCTTGCGGCTGCGCTGGCGCTGCCGTCGCCGGCTGCGGCCAAGACCATCACCGCTGTCATGCATGCCGACCTGCGCACTCCCGGCATGATGACGACGGCCTATATCGTGCGCGACTTCGGCTACATGATCTATGACACGCTGCTGGCGGAGGATTCCAACTTCAAGATCCAGCCGCAGATGGCCGAGTGGAAGGTGTCGGACGACAAGCTCACCTACACCTTCACGCTGCGCGACGGCCTCAAATGGCATGACGGCACACCGGTGACGGCGGAAGATTGCGTGGCGTCGCTGCAGCGCTGGGGCAAGGCCGACAACATGGGCCAGAAGCTGATGGACTTTACGGCGAGTCTGGAAGCAACCGATCCCAAAACCATCACGCTGAAACTGAAACAGCCCTACGGGCTGGTGCTGGAATCGATCGGGAAACCGTCCTCGCTGGTGCCGTTCATGATGCCGAAGCGGCTGGCGGAAACGCCCGCCGGCAAGCCGGTTCCGGAACTGATCGGATCCGGCCCCTTCAAGTTCGTGCAGGCGGAATTCCAGCCTGGCGTGAAGGCGGTGTTCGAGAAGAACAAGGATTATGTGCCGCGCAAGGAGCCGCCGAGCTGGACCGCGGGCGGCAAGGTGGTGAAAGTCGATCGCGTCGAATGGATCACGATGTCGGATGCGCAGACCGCGGTCAACGCGCTGCAGTCCGGCGACATCGATTTCATGGAAGCGCCGTCGTGGGACATGCTTCCGGTGCTGGAGGCCGACAAGGATCTGAAGGTCGAGACCCTCAACAAGCTCGGCTTCCAGACGCTCGGCCGCATGAATTTCCTGCTGCCGCCGTTCGACAATCCAAAAATTCGCCGCGCGGCCTTCCTGGCGATGAACCAGAAGGACGTGCTGGATGCGCTGGTCGGCAATCCCAAATACTACAAGATCTGCGGCGCCTTCTTCATCTGCGACACGCCGCTGGCGACCGATATCGGCTCGGAGACGCTGGTGAAGGGCGACGGCATGGCGCAGGCAAAGAAGCTGCTCGCCGAATCCGGCTATGACGGCACCCCGGTCGTGATCATGGACCCGACCGATGTCGGACAGTTGAAGGCGCAGCCGATCGTGGCCGGGCAATTGCTGCGCGAAGCGGGCTTCAAGGTGGACGTGCAGGCTACCGATTGGGGAACGGTGATCAGCCGGCGCACCAGCCAGAAACCCGTCAGCGAGGGCGGCTGGAACATGTTCTTCACCAACTGGGTCGCCGCCGACGTCATCAACCCGATCGTCAATTTTTCGATCGGCGGCCAGGGCAAGAAGGGCGGCTGGTTCGGCTGGGCGGAAGACGCCAAGATAGAAGCGCTGAAGGATGCTTTCGCGCGTTCCTCCTCGCCCGAAGAGCAGAAGAAGATCGCCGCCGACATCCAGCAGGAAGCCTATGACCAGGTGATCTACATCCCGCTCGGGCAATATCTCGCGCCGAGCGCATGGAGGAAATCGCTATCCGGGGTGCTGGAAGGACCGGCCACCCCGATCTTCTGGAATATCGACAAGTCGGAGTAAGGCAGGGGCCTCGCCGGATTTGTGTCCCGTGCTGGCCGGCTCTGGCTCCCTGGGCGCCAGAGGTCAGCATCACACGGGATGAGCGGCCAGGTGCGAGAGCAGCAGGTCGTTGACCCGGTCCGGCGCCTGCTCGGCGGCGAAATGGCCGACGTTGCTGAGGATTTCGAAGCGATAGGGGGCGGCGATGAAATCCGCCGTCCCCTCGGCGGCCGCGGGTCCGACGGTATCGTCGGCATCGCCCCAGATGTAGAGTGTCGGGACCCGGATCGGACCGAGCGGGCTTCGGATCGCGCCACGCGCGCGATACCAGGCGATGGCGGCTTCCATCGCCGGCTTGTTGCCGAGCACGCCGAGATGCGCCGCGATTGCGTCCGCCGGGACGCCGGCCGCGGTCAGCCGTTCGCGCAATTGCCTGGCGTCGTCGGCCAGCAACGGATCGGCCGCGTCGGGATCGAGGAAAGCCTTGTGATGCCGCGAGCGGTGCGCCTGATCGCCGTTGGCCAGTTCCAGCGCCCGGTTGAAGGCATTGGGATGCGGCCGTGACAGCACGGTGAGCGACGCCAGCCGCGCCGGATGCCGATCGGCGAGCGCCCAGGCGATGCTGCCTCCCCAATCGTGGCCGACGAGATGAAATCGGCCCTCGCCATGACCCGAGGCTGCCGCTATCGCCATCGCATCGTCCATCAGCCGCTCGATGTCGTAATTCGCGGTGTCGTCGACATCCGGCCGGGCTCGTGGCGAATAGCCGCGCTGGCTCGGCGCCACCGCGCGATAGCCGGCGTCCGCAAGTGCGGCCAGCTGCGCGCGCCAGCAATGCAGGGATTCCGCAAAGCCGTGCAGCAGCAGCACCAGCGGCGCGCCCGGCTCGCCGGCTGCCAGGGCGTCAAAGATCAAATGAGGGGCGATGGTGATTTCTTCGAGCTGGATCATGGAGAGGATTTCCGTGCAAGGCGCCTCGGCCGATGTGTGATGCCGGCGGCGGGCTGGTACTGAGTGAATCCGGCAGGCCTTCAAACGCGCGAACGCTGGCTCGGCGATTCGAGATTGGCCTTCGTCTAACGAAAGAAGCTCGGCGAGGCGCTTTGGGGTGGCCGGGGCCCGAGGTGGCTGGCTGACGCCGCCGCCGAAGGCCGTCTCGGCGAGCCGGTTCTTGCGACAGCGACGGCAGGCGTATCGGCATTCGGGTCTGCCGGCGCGTGGCAAGCGGCGTCTGCACTGAAATGTTTGAAAGCCGGCATCGTCCGCATCGTCCATGCCGGCGTTGCCGTCGCATAGCGGACACTGCTGAAACCGAAGTTGCAATCGTGGCCGCAAAAAATACTGTTGCGCTGCGAATCAACCGGCATAGATGCCCCCATACCCCGTATGCCGCGAGCTAATCATCGGTTGAAAAGCGGGTCAATGTCACGCGCCCGTCCGGCAGGCTGCAGCGGAGGGGAACTTGGCCGCGCCTGGAACTCGACGAGCCGATGCGTGTCCTGTTGTCCCGGGCCTGCACCGGGGTGTGTCGCCGTGACATCACGGCTTCCGTACCTGCGGTTCTTGTCAATCGGGCTTGCCAAGGTGTGGCCCTGCCTGGAATGCCCGGTTGTTGTACGATGCCTGGCAGATGGCGGCACCCACGATCGCCATTGCGGCGGTCAGCTTCGGCCGCGATCGCCGCGGCCCGTCGGCGAGGGAGGAGTCCGCCGATGTTCATTCGCGCGGACCGCCTCAAGCTGGGTGGCCTGAAGATTTCGCGCCCGCCTGTTCAAATCGGAGCGCTACCTTTGATTGTATGTTGATTAAATCTTGCTATAATCCTGCAATTCGAAAGATTTTTGCATCAAAGCCAATAGGTCAGTCGAGCGATCGGCGTAGCTATCGCAATTGTCGGAAGCGCGCGGGACTACCGCCGAAACCCGGTTTTCCGGTTTGCGCCACCTGCAGCGAAATCCGCCGGTGCAGCATTTTTCTCACCTGCGCGCCCCGCGATGGATCGGCAGGTACCGGATCGGTCGACAAATTAACAGGGGATGTCATGTCGCCACTGGAGCTTCCCGGATCTTCCAGAACGGTCGTGATCGCTGCCGCCGCCCTGATCGCGGTCTCCGGCTTTCGGGTTGCAGCTCACGAGGGGACGAGCCCGCTGCTGATCGGGGTCGCGTTTTTCGCCAGCGGGTTCCTTGCGGACGCATTGACCGGCCTTGCGCATTTCGGCTTCGACTACGTCTTCCCCGACGAGATGCCGATCCTTGGCCCGATCGCGGTCGAGTTTCGCGAACATCACGACTATCCGACGCTCGATCCATCGAACTATACCGAAAACCTGACCAAGGGCTCCTGGTGCAGTCTGCCGCTGTCCTGCGGCGTGTACTATCTGGCAGGAGCCCATCCGTCGGGCAGCGCGTGGTTCACCGTCATCGCCACGCTGTTCGGGATGAGCCTCTGGGCGTTTTTCTTTCACCAGATTCACTCCTATGCGCACATGGGATCGATCCTGCCGCCGGAAGAACTCCATGCCTGTGTCAAGCGCATTCGGTCGTTGCCGTCGACCGCGGAGCAGGTGCGCGAATTCTCGCGGCTGTTCGAAGTGGTACCGATTCCGCTGCCGATCAGGATGCTGCAGCGCTGGCGGATCCTGTTGAATCCGTCGACCCACAATCTGCACCATGTCCTGTTTGAATCCGATTTTTCCAGCGTCAACGGCTGGTCGGATCCGCTGCTCAATCTGGTGCTCGGGCCGATCGCCCGCCGCAGGAAAGCGGCGATCGCCGCAGGTCAGACGTGACGCCGGCTATTTTTTCATGCTGACGTGCCATGACACCGTGACGCGCGCAATTTCCGTGTCGGTCGTATCCAGCAGGTTCACCTCGACGTCGAATTTCACCTTGCCTTCGCGCTCCAGCGTCTCCCTCAGTTGCTTCGACGGCAGGCTGGCCTGGGCGCGGGCGACAAGGTCCGTCCGGGCGATCCTGGAGAAGGCGATGGTTGCGCCCGCCGCCACCGGCCTGATCGACAGCGCCACCGGCGCAAACGCGCCGGACATGGCGCCGCCGGAGGCCGCTTCGGCAAGTCCGAAGATCGCCGTCGCATGTACCGATCCGATGTGGTTGGTAATCTCCGGCCGGAACGGCAGCCGGGTTTCCGCGACGCCGTCGCCGACCGAGACGATCTCGATCCCGAGCAGGGTATTCAGCGGTACCATCTCCGAGAGGCGAGACTTGATCATGCCGTAGACCATGGAGGGCCTCACTGCAAAGGCGACCGGAAGCGCGTATTTGAGCATTGCAATGCCTCATCCGGCCGAAACGCCGCAGAGCAAGCCGGCAACCAGGGCGGTGCCAATCGACGGTCCACAATCGCCCACAATCAGCGCGCCGTCCAGCGGCCAGATCGCGCCCCGGCGATCCCAGCGGGCACGCTGCCCGAGACAGGGAAAAGCGACACGGCGAATCAAAGGGATATTGCGTTTCGATTTTCGCCAACGGCTGGATGCAGGTTTTTCAGCCGCGTCATGACTTGATGAGTTGACCGGCGACCGCGCAGTCGATCGCGCACTTCAACCCACCGCTGCCAGCGCCTTCATGGTCGACGTGTATCCCTGGTCGGCCCGCATCTCGATCGCCTCGGGCGAGAAATCGCCATAGCCGAATGGATCCGCCGCGTCGGGAGGGTCGATCGAAACGATGTGCGGCAGGTAGACATAGCCCTCGTTCCTGAGGTCCTGGTAGGCCGGATCGTTCTCGAGCGGATTGCCTTCCGGAAGGCCCTGCAGCGCCTGCAGCAGTCTGGCGACCTTGTTGATCCGGTGCAGCAGCTTCAGGTCCTGCGCGGTCTTGTTGGCGAACTGCAAATTGGTGAGACGGGCCTCGACCTCCTGCAAATTGCGGGGAATTGGCGCCTTGTTCGGGAAAAGATTCACCACATAAATGGTCCGTTCCACATCCGATGCGTTGTCGAGCCTGTCGAGCACCGCGCCCAGCGGCGTGTTGTCGAACAATCCTCCGTCCCAATAGGATTTGCCGTCGATCACCGTCATCGGAAACGAGGGAGGCAGGCTGCCGCTGGCAACGATGTGGTCCAGGGTGAGGCCGTCCTTGCGGCTGTAGAAATACTTGATCTGTCCTTCGTCCAGATTGGTCGCGCTCACCAATAGACCGGGGGCGGCCTCGCGATCCGCCAGGGCTGTGAGATCAACCAACTCCTCCAACGTGGCCCGCAGCGGCGCCGTATCATAGAGATAGGTCCAGGTCGGCCAGCTCAGATAGTCGAGCCGGGGCACGAAGAAATGAGGATTGCCGAGCAACGACGCGTATTGGCGCAGCGCCGGTGGCAACAGCAGGCCGGGCACCGTCACTTTTTTCCAAAAGGCCTCGAGCGCCTGCAGCGGCTTCAAACCCGGTGCCGGCCGCGCCAGCAGCACCGCGGTGATTGCCCCGATCGAGACGCCGGCGACGACGTCGGGCGCAAAATTGTCGTGGCCGTAAAGCGCTCGCGCCGCTCCAAGTTCGTAGGCGCCAAGCGCCCCGCCTCCTTGCAGGACCAATGCCGAGCGTGCCGGAAACGCCATGTCACCCTCCTTGCGGGCACGACGACCTGCAGCGGCCGGCGGTGAGCCCTCGCGAGACAGCGGCTACGGCAAGCCAATGGCGACAACTCCGCGGCTGACCGGGCAGAGCAGCATCCCGCTTTCGACGCTAAATTGTAACAAAACCATGCAGCAATTTCCACTATGTCGCGCAAACAGGCTCGCCTCAATGGCGGCTCCGTTCAGGGCCGAGGTGGAAAAGACGGGCGGCCACAGGCTGCGTCAGAACAACACCGCACAACACCGGCATCTTTCGCGGGGATTGTTGGCGAGCGGCTTCGGTTGTGCCGCGCCGGCTTCGGCAACAAGCTGGCGCAAGGACACAGCCGATAGGCGGGCGGCCACGGCCATTCCATCTCGCTGTCCTGCGATGCTCACGTCTCGTCGTCTTCCGCCAGCTCGGCCGCCGCCATCTCCTCCCTCGCCTTGGCGACGAACTGATCGGCTTCCTTCTTCATCTCGCGAATGAGGTCGGCGGCTTCGCGCTGATAGCGGTCGAGGTCGAGCTTCGGCAGGGGCCGGAGGTTTGAGCGAACGACCCGAGATAGGTCATCATGCGCAGGCTCGGCGACAACTGCAGCAGCAGAAACGGCAGCGCCTCGTCGGAGACATCTTCGTCCTCGGCGAACGCGGCGACACGGTCGTAGAGCATGTCGCTGAGCCGGCGGAATTCATCGGCGGCTTGATCGGCGTCTGCGCCGAAAAGAGCACCGTTCTGGTCGGACATCCCGCCCTGCGTGCTCGAAGTGATGTGGTGCGGGCGGTGGGACTCGAACCCACACGACGTTGCCATCGAGGGATTTTAAGTCCCTTGCGTCTACCAGTTCCGCCACGTCCGCTTTGGTTGCCAGATCATATACTTAGCGTGTTTCCGGGCCGGCTGGTATTGGCTGGGTTGAGGAAAACACGCCTCTTCCATAGAGCAGCGCGCCGTGCAAGGCAAAGCCTCAATGCCGACACCTGCCGGTGCTTTACGCAACCGCAAGCTTGTCCGTCTATGAAGGCCGCATGATCGTTCGCATTTCCTTCCCCCCGCCGCCGCTGCGCGCCATCGCCGTCATGGCGCTGCTGGCGTTCGGCCTTTCGCTCGCCGGCTGCGCCGAGATGAGCGACGGCCTGACGTCGGCGTTCGCCGATCCCGCCAAATACGAATTTTACGACTGCAAGCAACTGGAGGCCGAGCGCAAGAACCTCGGCAACCGTGCCGCCGAATTGCAGGGCCTGATGGCGAAGGCCGACACCGGCGTTGCCGGTCCCGTGGTAGCCGAACTGGCCTATCGCAACGAGTACATCGCGGTGCGCGGCCAAACCCGCCTGGTCGACGAGGGCTGGCGGCGCAACAAGTGCAAGGAATCTCCGGCGCCGGTCGTCGCGCCGTCCGCAGCCGCCGTGCCGCCTGCGGACGACAAAGTCACGCATTCTCGACAGCGCTCGGGCGACGCGGTCTATTAGCCGCCGATCGGCGGGGCCCACTTCGAAAGGCCCGGCCGGGTTACACCCGCCAGTCGTAGATCCAGTTCTGCCGCGCCAGCAGGCGCTTTGCCCCCATCGCCCTGATCACGAGGTCGCGCGCCAGGGCGGCCGGCCCGGTGAGGTGATAAATTCGTCCCGCCTGCCGCGCAGCGCGCTGAATCCGCGCCACGCGCGGGCGGCGCATCCGCGCGTAGCGCTTGAGCGCGGCCGGAATGCCCTGGGGATTTTCCGGGCCAGCCTCGGCAAGGCATTTCGCCAGCACCGCCGCGTCCTCGATGGCCATGGCCGCGCCTTGCGCGGCGAATGGCAGCATGGCGTGGGCAGCGTCGCCGAGCAGCGCGATCGGGCCATCGACCCATTCGCTGCCATCGGGCACCGTGAACAGCGCCCATTTGCGCCATTGGTCGACGGCGCCGATCATCATGCGCGCGATACCGGGCCATCGTGCCGCGGCAAACGCATTCTTGATTTCGGCGATCTCGCCCGGGGCGCTCCAGCCCGGCCTGTTCCAGGACCCCGGCACTACGGCAACGACGTTGATCTGGCGCCCGCCGGAGATCGGATAGGCAACCAGATGCGCCCGCGGTCCCATCCAGAGCTGGACACGGCGCGAGGTATGTTCGCGTGGCAACTGCGTGGCGTCGAGCGTCCCGCGCCAGGCGATCAGTCCGGAAAATTGCGGCTGCACCTGCGGAAACAGATGATGCCGCACGCTGGACCAGATGCCGTCGGCACCGATCAGCGCCAGCGCCACCTCCTGCCGGCGCGTCATGCCGCTGCGCTGGACCACGGTCAATCCCTTGGCATGGGTGACGGCGTCTTCGAACTGGCAGCCGAGCCGCAACTCGATGTCCGGATTGTCGCCGACCTCGGCTTGCAGCGCCGCCTGCAGGTCGGCGCGATGCATCACCCAATAGGGTGCGCCTGCGGCCGCGGCGGCGGCTTCACCCAGCGGCAGCCTGGCGATCTCTCCGCCGCTGCGCGCGCTCATCAGGCTGATAGAATCGGGAGTGACGGCACGGGCGGAGAGGCGGGACCGCAGGCCGAGGTCGACCAGCACCCGGCTGGCATTGGGCGACAGTTGCAGTCCGGCGCCGGCTTCCTCGAGCCGTTCGGTTTTCTCGAGTACCACGACGCGGAAGCCCTGAGCCGCGAGCGCCAGCGAAACCGTCAATCCTCCGATCCCGGCGCCGGCCACGAAGATCGTGCGCGAAGCGGCCACCCGCTGTCAGGCGACGTCTTTCAGCACGCATTCCGGCGGCCGGGCCTCGCCTGCGGCGAGGTCGGCGGCGTAACGATACAGGGTGGAGCAATAGGGGCAGATGATCTCGTTGTCGTTGCCGAGGTCGAGGAACACATGGGGGTGATCGAAGGGCGGATTGGCGCCCACGCACATGAATTCCTGCGAACCGATCTCGATCACCGAAACGCCGGCGTCATTGTGAAAGTGCGGAACGACATGATCGGACATAATATTCACCCTGGGTAGCAATGAAGCGGTTGCACTCAATGAGACGCGGACACTGAAATGCCGCGCACCATACTGGCGGGTGCATTTGATTCCTAGGGGCCGGCCGCTCATCTGCCCATGCAAATTCGACACAATCTTGTCGTCCCAGAGAAGCCCTTCTTTCGTCGGGGCCGTTGTGTCTTAAAAGCGGCACACCATCTTGAGGGCAGCGGAACGTCGGGATTTTCGGGATGAAGCGGTTGCAGTTCGGCTTGGCGCTGGCGGGCATGGCGGTCAGCGCGGCGGCTGGCGTCATGCTGTGGCCGCAGGCGCGGGACGCCGGCGCGATCCTGGCCGCGCAGGACGATCCGGCCGCGCTCTCCGACCTCGAGCTCAATTCTACCCTGAGGAATAACCCGAAGGTCGTCGCGCAGAATATCGAAGCAGCCCTTGCCGCCAACGACGCCGATCTCGCCGGCAGCTTTGTCGATCTGGCCAGGGAAAAGAACATTTCCCTTCCCGGCGAGCTGTCGCAGCGGGTGCGCGACGCGGTCGCCGAGGAAAATTCGTCGTCGCATTTTGCAAAAGGCTTTGCCAGCGGGCTGGTGACGGGCTCCGCCGACGATGTCGCGAGCCTGTCGGGCACGGTCGCCGGCGATCTGTTCGTGTTCGGCGACATCAGGGACGTGGTGCGCGAAGGCAAGCACCTCGCCATGGGCGAGGACACCGACCGGCTGGTGCTCGGCCTTGCCGCGGCGGGCCTGGCGGTGACGGCGGCGACCTATGTCTCGGTCGGCGGCGCCGCACCGGTGCGCGCCGGCCTGACGCTGGTCAAGGATGCCCGCAAGGTCGGACGGCTGGGCGAGGGGCTGACGCGATGGGCCGGCCGCTCGGCGCGAGACCTGGTCGACGGGCCGATGCTGCAAGATGCGGTGGCATCCGGCTCGGTGCTTCGCCCCGGGCAGAGCCTCACGGCGATCAGGGCGGCGTTTCGCACCGGGGAGGCCGGTGTCTGGGTCCGGCTCGCCAAGGATGTCGGGCGCGTCGGCGAAAAGGCCGGCACCCGCGGCGCGCTCGATACTCTGGGTCTGGCCGAGGGGCCGAAGGATGTCGCCCGCGCCGCTGAGCTTGCGGAGTCCAAGGGCACCCAGACCCGCGCCATCCTGAAGCTGCTGGGCCGCGGCGCATTGCTGCTGGCAGCCGGTGCGTTCGACCTGACGCTGTGGATATTCGGCGCCCTGCTGGCGCTGTTCGGCCTGCTGTCGTCGATCAAGGCCACCACCGAACGCCTCACCATGGCCTGGCTTTTGCGCAAAAAGTCGCGCCGCTTGCGCCGGCAACGGGCGGCTGCGCCGTCGGCGTCCGAGTTGTCACTGGCGGGCGCGGTCGCCGGCGACCGATGCTGCGGCTAGGTTCGAGCTTTCGATTCCGATTCCCCAAACCGATGGAATGACCGATGCCGAGCTTTCACAACGGCGCTGTCGAAATTGCCTATCTCGACGAAGGCGAGGGCGCCCCGATCCTGCTGGTCCACGGCTTTGCCTCGACCAAGAATGTGAACTGGGTGTATCCGGCCTGGGTTTCCGAGCTGAAGAAGGCGGGCCGCCGGGTCATTGCGCTGGACAATCGCGGCCACGGCGACTCCGGCAAGCTTTATGATGCCGAGCAGTATCATGTCGGGATCATGGCCGGCGATGTCACGGCGCTGATGGATCATCTTCGCATCGCGCGCGCCGATATCATGGGCTATTCGCTCGGCGCGCGAATCGCGGCCTGGCTGGCGCGGAGCCAGCCGCAGCGGCTGCGTACGGCCGTATTCGGCGGCATCGGGATCGGCCTCGTCGAGGGCGGCGGCCCCGGCGAAAACGTGGCGCAGGCGCTGGAGGCGGACTCGCTCGAGGATGTTACCGATCCGGTGGGACGCACCTTCCGCGCCTTCGCCGACCAGACCCGTTCCGATCGCCGTGCGCTGGCGGCATGCCTGCGCGGCTCGCGGCGCCTGATGACCGCGGACGAAGCCGCCGCCATAACGGTGCCGGTGCTGATCGCGGTGGGGACGCTGGACGAAATCGCCGGCTCGGCCGAAGCCCTGGGCAGCATCATTCCCGGCGCAGAGGTGCTCGACATTCCCAACCGCGACCATATGCGGGCGGTGGGCGACAAGGTCTACAAGACCGGCGTGCTGGAGTTTCTCTCACGGCATCCCTGACGGGTCGGCCGGCGCGCCGTCGCCGGAGAAGCGCCTGACGCCCGCGATCAGCGCCACCAATGTCGCGATCCATACCATCCGCGCGCCGTAGCGATCATGCGGTCCCGATATCACGCCGCAAACAAAGGCGTTGCCGAGCAAGGCCAGCAACACCGTCGCCGCGAGCAGCGCGAGATCGTCGGGCCGCCGGCGCCAGATCGCGGTTGCGAAGATGGCAACGACCAGCAGCATCGATGCCAGCGCGACCGGAACGTGAATCCAGTTCAGCGCCGTGAAATCGATGCCGTGATGTTGTTGCCGCGCGGCGCGCATCGGCGCGACTTGCGCCGGCAGATAGCGCTCGATGATGCCGTAGGTATGCGGTATCCATTCATCGGTGCCTTCGCCGGTTGCGACGGCGACCAGCTGGCGCGCGGTGGCGACGATCGCGGCCTCGGCCTGCCAGCCCGGGTATTCCGCCAGCGCATGCGTGACGATGAAGCCCATCTCGTCATCAAGGCCCTGAAAGCGGCCGAGCCTGTCGAACATGCTGTGGCCCCACAGGAACTGATCGGCGGTGTCGGGCAATACCTCGCGATACGGGCAGAGTTTCAGTTTCTGCTCCGGACAATGATCCCGCAGGTAGCGCGCGACGATGCCATCCTGGAGCATGCGGCCGAACGCGACGCCGTAGCCTCCGGGCGTCCAGGCGAATTGTCCGGACAGTGCGAAATTGGCCGCCAGCAGCATGGCGGCGCCGGCGACAACCGTCAGGCTGCCCTGCGCCAGTCCCCAAACGGCGATCCGCCGGCCAAGCAGGCCCCGCGCGATCCAACCCGTGCAACACAGCCCGAGCAGCACGGCCAGGGTCGCACTGTGGGTCGCCGCGGCGAAGGCGGTAAAACCGAACAGCGAACATTTTTCGGCGCCGGAGACCTTGTCGCCGTGCAGCACGAGAACGAACAGCGACAGCACCGACAGGCCGGCGAAGATGTCGGTCAGCAGCATGCTGGCGAGCCAGGGCAGCGCCGTGGTCAGGATCAAGGCGAGGCTCAAGCCGAGCAGTCGCGTCGGCCGCGAGATGCCGAACACCCGCAGCACCAGCTGCAGGATCCACAATGTCGCCACCGCCTGAATCCCAAGATTGATCCAGAAATTCGAATCCTCGCCGAAATGAAGATAAAGACCGAACACCGTGGAACGGCTGGGGACGAGATAGCCTTCGTACCACCGCGCCAGATAGCCGCCGGTATCAAACTGCAGCAGCGGATAGCCATTCCACAATGCCGGCGCGATCAACATCAGGGGAATGGCCACCGCGGCGACCCAGACCCAGGCAGGGCTGGTCCTGCGCGCGCTCAAAATCTGCGTAGTAATGCTCATTCCCCCCGAATCCCCGGCCAACATGCCTGCATCGAACGCCGGTCGCAATTCCGCCAATAGTCGGACGCCGGGCGGCTTGATTTTGCGAAATTCCCGACCATTTTGAGGCGACGCCGTGGTGCCGGACCGCCCTCGGTGCTATGGAATAAAATGTATCATTTCAATGCATTACGGCGCATGCCCCGCTTGGCCGAGGATCGGTTTTGGCTGCACTTGCGGCTTGAGACAGCGGTGCTTTCGTCGTGCTATGTTGGCTGACGGATATCATTCGAACCTGCGAGAGCGGCCCATGGCAAAGCATCAGATCAATCCGCACGGCGCCAAACTGGCGGCGCTCGATCCGATCTGGGATCGCGTGCGCAACGAGGCGGAAGACATCGTCCGCCGCGAGCCGGAGCTTGCTTCCTTTCTCTATTCGACCGTGCTGCATCACGAACGGCTGGAAGATTCGGTGGTGCATCGCATCGCCGAGCGTCTCGACCATTCCGCGCTGTCGGGCGATCTGATCCGCCAGACCTATGACGAAGCCCTGCGCGACGATCCCGATCTCGGCAACGCCTTCCGCGCCGACATGGTGGCGGTATACGACCGCGATCCGGCGACCTCGCGCTTCATCGACCCGCTGCTCTACTTCAAGGGCTTCCATGCCTTGCAGACCCACCGGCTGGCGCACTGGCTGCATCAAAAAGGCCGCAAGGATTTCGCCTTTTACCTGCAAAGCCGCGCGTCGGCGGTTTTCCAGACCGACATCAATCCCGCGGCCAGGATCGGGCGCGGCATCTTCCTCGATCACGCCACCGGCTTTGTGTGCGGCGAGACCGCCGTGATCGAAGATGATGTCTCGATCCTGCACGGCGTCACGCTCGGCGGCACCGGCAAGGAGAACGAGGACCGTCATCCCAAGATCCGCCACGGCGTATTGATCGGGGCGGGCGCCAAAATTCTCGGCAACATCGAGATCGGTCATTGCGCCCGCATCGCCGCCGGCTCCGTGGTGCTCAAGCCGGTGCCCCATAACGTGACCGTGGCCGGGGTTCCGGCCAGGATCATCGGCGAGGCCGGCTGCGCCGAGCCTTCGCGGACCATGGACCAGATGATCAACGCGATCGGACTTTGATTTCCGGGCCGTCTGATTTCCGGATTGTTTGATTCCAGGTCGCTTGAATCGGATGTACGATTTCTGCAGGTTTGGGCTGGCAGTCCGTATCGTCTCGTCCTAATACTTCCCGAAACCAAAAATCGCATTGGAGACTGCCGTGGACGTTCAGGAAGTCAGGAAACTCGACGCTTATCTCAAGCGTCTGTTCGGCAATCAGAAGATTCGCGTGGCGCCGCGGCCCAAGAAAGACGATTCGGCCGAGGTTTATATTGGCGATGAATTCATCGGCGTGCTGTTCGTCGACGATGAGGACGACGACCGCTCCTATCAGTTCCAGATGGCGATCCTCGAGGATGATCTGGTCGACCAGGGTTAGCTAGCTGCCAACCCGCCTGGCGTGCTGGCCGCCGTCAAATCGAAACTCCTGTCGCTGCGCAGCGCAATCACAGGCAGACCGGGGTGAGCCTCATCCTCCCGGCCCATGCAATTGCACCGTCAAGCGGTCCATAGCATTGGCGACGTCTCGCCATTGGGCGAGCCAGCTTCGTGGAAAGCGAAATGTCAGGTCGGCGCCATCGACGCGGCGCTCGCTCAGGCACATCCCTGGGGTCGCCGCGTCACGCGTGCAGCGGGCGTTGAGGCTCGGCGTGCTCGCAAGAATCAGATCTTCGTTGCTGTAAGGCGTGCCGTCCCGGAAGGCGCGCACGGTCAGTCCGTCCTGTCCGGGCGCCGAAGCCGGTTCGAGGTAGCGCGGATAGATGGTGTGCAAGCGGGTGTCCGGCGCCAATGCGTCATGGTGGGCGGATATCGAGAGAAAGATCCGGTCGATCGGCTGTATGGTTTCCTCCACGGTATCGGCGCTGTAGCGCTTCGGCGCGTCGGGAGCCTCGAGCGAAGGAAAGGCAAAGCTCAGATCGATGCGTTCCTGCGGGCCGGAGTGGCGCTGGATTTTCATGCGGACCGCCATGGTCGGCACGTTGAACAGGGTCGCCCCGATACTCACCGGCAACCGCGTCGGATCGCTGGAAGCCTCCGGCTCCCAGGTTGGCCACAGCAAATAGGCAACCAGCGCGATCGCGGCGGCGCCGACCCCGCCCGCCAGCACGACCGGAACGAGGTGGCTGCGGGGCCTCCTGCGAGGATCGCGCGCGCTGGGGTGGGCCGGGAACAAGAATGTCATCAACGCCGCATTGTGAGGGGACGTCCGGACAATAAGCCCGAATCACTGCCGAATATGCCATGCGACGGGCGGATTTCCGCACGCTTTCATCGCAATCGCGCTGGCGCGTGCCATGAGCAGGACGCGGTTCCCGCCGCCGGCATTAACCTTTTCTTAAGGATGTTGTGGCGGCCGGCGGCCAATTTTGCGAAGCAATCCCGGTACCTGTGTGATGGAAGATCCTGCGATGTCGCCTGATGCGTTGAATTCGCTGTTCTCGCTTTGCATCGGCTTTGCGCTGGCCGGGGCTCTCGCCAGCGGATATCAGGCATTGGTGCGCCGCCCGGCGGGTTTTGGCCTGCTGCAGCAGGGGGTGGCGCCGCAAACCTTCGCCGCCGTGCCGTTCCTGGTGTTCGCCGCGCCCTTCATCATCATGCGCAACACGCTGCGCGGCGCGCGGATCGAGCGCCGTCGCTTCGAATTCGTGATGATGGCCACCGTACTGGCGGGATTCTGGAGCCTGATGTCCGGCACCTTCTTCCTGATGACGCTGCGCGCCGCCGGACTGCTGGCCTGAGCGGGAAGGCTATGCCAAAGTCTCCGCGAACCGGAGATGGATGACGCATGGCAATCTATCAACTCGACGGGCAGGCACCCGAACTCCCTGCCGATGGCAACTACTTCATCGCCGACACCGCCACGGTGATCGGCAAGGTTCGCTTGCACAATTCGGCCAGCGTGTGGTTCGGCGCGGTGCTGCGCGGCGACAACGAGTGGATCGAGATCGGCGAAAATTCCAACGTGCAGGACAACTCGACCTGCCACACCGACCTCGGCTTCCCGCTGACGATCGGAAACAACTGCACCATCGGTCACAACGTCATCCTGCACGGCTGCACCGTCGAGGACGGCGCGCTGGTCGGCATGGGCGCGATCGTCATGAACGGCGCCAGGATCGGCCGCGGCAGCATCGTCGGCGCAGGGTCGGTCATCACCGAAGGAAAGCAGTTTCCCGAACATTCCCTGATCATCGGATCGCCGGCGCGGGTGGTCCGCAGCCTCGATCCCGCGCAGGTCGCCAAGATGGGCGGCGCTGCGAAATTCTACGTCGCCAACGGGCCGCGATTCAAGAAAGGCCTGAACAAGATCGGCTGAGGGCGCTTTGCGGGCCGAGTTCCGTCACGGATTGCCTTCGGCCTCGCCGGCCTCGGCTTCGCCGGCGATCTGCTCATGGCCCGCCGCCCACAGCGAATGTTCTTCGCTGCCGTTTTGATAGGGATTGCCCCCCGCCGGGATGTTCTCGCGTGCGGCGCGCTGGCCCTCTTCGAACGGATCTGGATCGGTGCTCATGACTTCGATTTCCTTGTTCTGCCGGATCTGGCGCGGTTGTCCCCGGGCTTGTTCGACAGCGCCGCGCTTTTGCGAAGCGCGTCCTTCAGGTCGACGGGAATACCGTGCTTCTTGAGCATATCGGCGAACGCTTCGTCCGCCAATTCCTGCAAGCTCGCCATCCGATCGCGCCCGAGCTGCTTGAGCTTTTCGAAGGTGTCGTCGTCGAAGGCGATCAACTTGCGCATACACTGCCTGTTGCTGGGCCGGCGGCCTGGCGGGAATTCAAGCGTGCCGGACCGGAATGGTTCCTTGGCTCCCGCGGCCGTGGGCGCAGCCAGCTGGTCAGCCCAGCACGTTGAATTTTCTGAACCATGCCTGCATCCGGTTCCAGCCATCCTCGGCGGCTTCCCTGCGGAAGCTGGCGCGATAATCGGCGTGGAAGCCGTGGGGCGCTCCCGGATAGATCTTGAATTCGGCGGTCTTGCCGGCCTGCGCCAATGCGGCCTTCAGCGCCTCGACCGTAGCCACGGGAATGCCGGTATCGGCCTCGCCGTAGAGGCCGAGCACCGGGGCTTTCATCTGCGGGGCGAGCTCTGTCGGGCTTTTTGGCCAGAGCGGGTTCGGCTGGTCGACCGGCGGGCCGTAGAAGGCGACGCCCGCCTTGAGCGCGCTGCTGTGGGCGGCATATTCCCAAACCGTCCGCCCACCGCGGCAGAAGCCGACAATGCCGAGCCGGCCGGTGTCGCCGCCTTGCGACCTGGCCCAGGCGACGGTGCTGTCGAGATCCGACAGCAATTCCGCGTCCGGTTTGGAATTGACGATCGGCAGCAGTTGCGGGATATCGGTGATCCTGGTGAGGTCGACGCCCTTGCGGAAATAATAGTCCGGCGCGATCGCGAAGGCGCCAAGCTTGCCGAGGCGCCGCGTCACGTCCTTGATGTATTCGTGCAGTCCGAAGATTTCCATCGCGACCAGCACGACCGGAGGGTTTTCCACGCCAGTCGGGCGGGCGAAATAGCCGGGCATTTCGCCGTCCGCCACCTTTATTTTTGCCTCCCCCGCGGTGAGGCCTTCGGTGCCGGTCTTGATGACGTCGGCGCGCACCGGTCCGGTAGCCAGCGTATAGCCCGCCGTCATGGCGGCGGAGGCCGTCATGAAGCCGCGGCGCGAAAACGGCGCCACTTTTGTCAATCCGACGAAATCGGGGGTCAGCAGGGGATCGGCGCTCACGATGGATTTGCTCCGGCTGGCGGGATCACATTCAGCAAAATAATGCTGCGGAACGCAAGTCACCTGCCTGCGAGGAGCGAACCATGACAGCCGCATGACGCGCGCAAAAAAACAAGGCCGTCGGCGCAGTATACCGCCAGACGGCCTTGCCAGCCCGGATATTGAAATCGGCTCACGCCACCCGGTGCGCGCATTATTGTCCGGGGCGGCGCCGCCGAATGTGATCCATTTCACAATCGGCACAAAAAAATCGATCGCTGCAGGCCATCCCCAAAAAGTTGCGGCCAGCTCTTGGGGGAGAGCTGGCCGCGCGCGATCCGGTCGGGACGGGGAGGGGTGGGGATGTGACCGGGTCGCGGGTCTCGAATCTTCCTGTTGTCGGTCAGTGGGCGCTGGCAGTGGCGACCGCGGGCCTTGTATCGCCCAGCGAGATCCAGACATTGGGATCGCTCTGCGACTGGCGCTTGACGAAGCGGTATCCGGTCTCGGTCCAGGCCACGACGTTTTCGTTCTGGTTGTCGAGAACGAACTCGCCCTTGTCGGTCTTCACCGTCAGGATGGCGTGGCCTTCGCCCTTGCGGTCGCGCACCACCGTGATCAGCAGCGCCTCGCGCGGCCAGCCGGCGTCCATCAGCATCTTGCGCTTCAAGAGCACGTAGTCCTCGCAGTCGCCATAGCCGTCGGTCGGTATCGACCATTTCTCGATCACGCCCCAATGATCCATATCGGTCATCGGCTTGATGGTTTCGTTGACCCATCGGTTGACCCGCAACAGATCCCGCCACGCCGTCTGGGTCAGCACGATATCGCGCGGCTGCGACGGTCCGCCGTCGCACTCGCCGGGATTGTCGGCGCAAAATTCGACCCAGCCGATCGGCGAGCGCGTGGTCTCGCCAAGGCTCGCGTAACTTGCATTCGCATAAAGCGCGTCACCGGCACGCGCCGGCGCGCTGATTGCCAAAAACAGAGCGGCAACCGCCAATCCATTCCCCTGTGCCCTGAAACCAAACATTGTGGCCCCCGTTTCTTGTTGGGACCACGTTTCACACAAAGGTTTTGCGCCGCCGCTAAGTAAGCCGAGTACAATTGAAACGAATACAGATAAAACCTGCGGAAAATTCGATCTATACTTGAGTAAAATTCGCTTAAAATTTGCAATGACTGCAATTGATTCAAATCTTAGGCATTAATGCGCGGCGGCCCGCCGATGCGACGGTTTGCGCGGCAAAAGCCCACCGCGTTAACCCGCTGCCGGGCTCGCCGGACGGCGCCAAGGCTGGTCCGGCCACGCCGATCGCGCCGCCAGGCTGGATGAAAACCGGGAAGCGCGCGGTGCTGCGCTTTACCGCGGGGTAACGCTATCTTCGATGACGCACCCGGAGCTTGGCAAAGCGCCAGGTCCGTGCATCGATTGACCAGACAACAGCGGGGTGGCCATGAAGCCGGTATTTTGCAGTTTTCCCGTCATCCTTTGCCTGATGATCGCCGCGCCGGCGCTGGCCCAGGACGACAGCCACGCCCAGGTCCGGGTGAATCCCACCGATCCCCAGCCGGCCTGCACCATGTGCCCCGGAACCTACATTCCGGCGGACGAGCTGGAATCCTATGCCAGGAAGGCGCTGAGCGAGAAACTGCTCGACCAGCAGGTGCGCGACGTCGATATCGGCAAGGCCCATATCGGCATCGGCATCGTCCACCGCGGCAGGCTGGAGCGGCCGGCCCCGGATTCCGTCGCCGAGCATGACCAGATCAGCGAGGTCTATCATGTGCTGTCCGGCGCGGCCACGCTGGTGCTCGGCCCCGATATCGTCAACCGGCAGCGGCGTCCGGCGACCATGCGCACGGTCGTTGAATTCAACGGTCCCGGAAACAACGGTTCCGACATCCGCGATGGCATCGCCTATCAGATCAAGGCCGGCGACGTCGTCGTGATCCCGGCCGGCACCGGCCACTGGTTCACCGCGATCGAGGACCACATCGACTACATCATGGTGCGGATCGACCCCGACAAGGTAACGCCGCTGAAGAGCCAGGCGCAATCGCAGGATTATTTGGCGAAGCCCGCCAGGCGTGGCGAGTGAAGGCGCGTCTTTGCGCTTTACCGAGCGGTGACGGCGTCTTCGAGCGTCTCGGCCAGTTGCTCATGGACGAATTCGAGTGCAAAGCCTTCTTCGAGATTTCGCACCACCCGGGACTGCACCTTGCCGAGCAGCACCAGGGATTTCAGCGGCGGACGGTTTTCCGCGGCGATCGCGGCACCGGACAGCGACATGTCGATAATCCGGCAGGTCATCTTGGTGCCGTCTTCCAGCGTGAGCAGCGAGATCGGATTGCGCGGCACGATGCGGTCGTGGCGGCGGTCTTCCGGCAGATTGAGGATATCGCGGTTGGCGAGCCAGGTCAGCTGGGCGGCGAGCTTGTCGCGCTTGCGCGCGGTGGCGCCCACGCTCATGGCAAAGCCGTTGTCGATGATGCGGGTGATCTTGCCCTCGACCCGGCCGATATGGTCGAGATAGGCAATCACCCGGTCGCCGACATTGCCGATGCCGGGGGCCAGCAGGGCCAGTCCGCCCGGAGACATATTGATGATCTGGCAGGGAAATTCGCGGCGGTCCGGCAGCATGTAGCGGCCAAGCAGGTGAACCTTCACCCGCTGAAAACGCCGTCGCTCTTCGGCGGCGGGAAGAATCGATTTTTTGTGCGTTAACGCCATCTTCGCCACCCGACAACCGGCTTTTCGGTGTCGCCTGAACCCTACGGCCGTCAGGGTTAATGGCCGGTTAGCAACGGGGCATCAGGCGCCGGTCACGCCACCTCCGGTTTCGCGGTCGCGGCCATTTTGGCAGCGCCGGCCGCAGATTGGCATTGCCGGCCGGTTCAATTACGCTTTGCCGGCCGATACAACCGCCATCGACAATCCGAGCGCCGGAGAAGCCTGCATGGAACAGATTCGGGTATGCACCTATGACGGACCCGGCGCGCAGCCGGTCATTCGCACGGTGCCGTGGCCGAAAATTCCGAACAAGGCGGCGCTGATAAAAGTCGGCGCCTGCGGCGTCTGTGGCACCGACCTGCACATTCTCAGGGGACACTGGCCGAAGCCGCTGCCATGGCCGTTCACGCTCGGCCATGAAATCGGTGGCGTACTGGTCGAGGTCGGCTCGGAATTGACTGAAGATTTCATGAGCAAGCCGCTGAAGGTGGGATCGAAAGTGATGATCCCGCCGCTGATGCCGTGCGGCCATTGCTATTATTGCATCCATTATCCGCAAAGCGCCAACAAGTGCCTGACGCCGGTCTATTACGGCCGCTATCTCGGCTTCGACAAGGCGCCGCATCTTTGGGGCGGCTGGGCCGAATATGTCTACGTCGATCTCGACATGCTGCCCGGCACCAAGATCTACAAGCTGCCCGACGACATGCCGCTGCGGCTCGGCGCGCTGTCGGAGCCGCTGACCTCGTGCATCCGCGCCTTCAATCGCGCCGCCAGGACGGGCGGATTCAGCTGGGGCGACACCGTGGTGATCCAGGGTTCCGGCCCGATCGGGATTCTGGCGGTGGCCGCGGCCCAGGAGATGGGTGCCGGCCGCGTCATCTGCGTCGGCGCGCCGGAGCGCCCGCGGCTTGAACTGGCGCGCAAGTTCGGCGCCGAAGCCACCATCGATATCGAGCAGTTCGAGACCCCGGCGGCGCGCATCAAGGCGGTACGCGATATCGTCGGCGGCTTTGGCGCCGATCTGGTAATGGATTGCTCGGGCCATCCGAGCGCCGGCCCCGAAGGCATCGAAATGCTGCGTGACGGCGGCACCTATGTCGAGATGGGCCAGTTCACCGATGCCGGTGCGATCGAGACGTCGTGGCACCGCATCTGCACTAAGGATCTCAACTTGCTGGGGTCGTGGGGTTTCACCGGCAACGATCTGCCGCTCGGCGTCGACATGCTCTACCGCACCCGTGCCAAATATCCCTGGCTCGAGATGCAGACGATCTATCCGTTCACCGAGCAGGGCATTGGCCGCGCGGTTGCCGATGCGATGGCGATGAAGACAGTGAAATCGACCATCGTGCCGTGGCCGGAACTGGCGGATTAGCCTAGCGCAATCCCTCATAGACCATCAGGCCGCGCGCGACCGCGAGCTTGCGCAGGGCGCGGGGAACGAACCGCTGCGGCGGGTGGGCGAGATAGCGCCACGACGTCAGCCTGAAATCCCGCAGCACGCTGTGCCCCTCGCCGAACGGCGCCAGCAGTCCGGTCAGGCTGATCGGGGTGTGGGCGCGGGCGTTGAACGGCAGCAGCAGCAATTCCAGATGCGCCGGCGAGCCGTCCTGCGATGTCGCGGTGATGCCGGCGACGGCGGCCAGCGTTTCTTCCGCCACTACGGCGATGATGCCCTCGATCTCGCGGCGACCTTCGGCCGCAAACAGCGCTGAAAAGCTCCGGTCCTTCGCGTCGCAGCCGAGCAGGGCGCAGACCCGGGTGCCGGCGACGCGAAACGGATAACCGGCGGCGCCGTCATAGGACAACACGAAGATGTCGCCGAGCAATTCGCGCACCGCGCCGGGCTCGATCTCGCTGCGGTCCGGCGCCCGCGCGCCGCCGCGCCTGTCGTCCCAATAGGCGAAAAACTCGCGGCTCGACGGATGTTTCATGCTTCGACCTTGCCCGGCGCGCGGCCCCGGCGGGACACATCTGTCCCGCTTTTGCGCACGCGCATTCCCCGGTTTGTTGTGCAAGAGCGGCCTTGCAGCGTCCATGCCGGCGGCGCGTTTTGGGGCGATCGACGCAGTGTTTGCGCCGTTAACGTTAAGTTAACTATGCGGTTGGCGATTGACGCCGGCCTGCTAGGGTGCGCGCACGCTATCTCCCCCGGTTTTCTCCAAGGGCTGGCGGGACAGTTACACAGGGTGGTTCGAACAGGTTTGGTCATCGCGCGGGGAGGGGTGGGGATGTCGCCCCCGGGTTCCCGGCGCGCAAGGTCAACGCGTTCAAGGGAGGGCTTTCTCAGAGCCCTCCCTTTTTCGTTGTACGGCGTGCGGCGGAGACGCGCCGTGCGGCTCGCTGCTGCGCGCTTGCGCCCTTGCGCTGGCCCGCCAAGCCGCCTAATTGGGCGCAGTCGCTCGCATGAGCCGCCGCCTCAGGTCAGTAACCCCTTGGATGCTCCAGCCGAATTCCCGCCTGAACTGCCGCCCGAGCCTCCCCGCGAACCGATTCTGACGCTGCCGGGCGCCTTGACGGCCTATGTCGCCCTGCTGGTGGCGATTCACCTGGCACGGATGCTGTTGCCATTCGATCTCGACGAGTATGTCATCGAGATGTTCGGCTTCATCCCGAAACGCTACGATCCCACGCTGCTCGCGATCCCGTTTCCCGGCGGCGCCGGCGCCAAGGTCTGGTCGTTCGTGACCTATTCGCTGCTGCACGCCAATCTCAGCCATATCGGATTCAACGTGCTGTGGCTGTTGCCGTTCGGAAGCGCGCTGGCGCGGCGCTTCGGCGCGATCCGGTTTTTCGCATTCATGGCGGTCACCGCCGCGGCCGGCGCGCTGGCGCATCTCGTCACCCACGAGCACGCGGTGGCGCCGATGATCGGCGCGTCGGCCTCGGTGTCCGGCACCATGGCGGCCGCGATCCGCTTTGCCTTCGTCAAGGGCAGTTTCCTGTCGTTCAGCGGCGGCGACGCCGATATCGCGGCACGCGTGCCCGCGCTATCGCTGCCGCAGGCCCTGCGCGACCCGCGGGTGCTGGGTTTCCTCGCGGTCTGGTTCGGCGTCAACCTCGTTTTCGGGCTCGGATCCATCGCGATCGGCAGCGACGGCGCCAGCGTCGCCTGGCAGGCGCATATCGGCGGATTCTTCGCGGGCCTGGTGTTGTTCTCGCTGTTCGACCCGGTTCCGGGGTCATCCCGCGACGGATCGAACGGCCTCTGATCGCCGCTTGCGGCGCGGCGCCATTTCATTCATCATCGCATGCCTGACGGGCCTAAGCCCGTAAGCTTGCTTAGGCAGCTTTGCTTGCCGAATGCGCCTGCGACGAAATCGGCGCTGAACTGTTGATTGAAGACTCAAGGGAATAAAGATCGCGCTCGCTCAAGGGCGCGACCGATTCAGGGAGCGCGACAATGACGGTACGTGCAATTCTCGATTCCAAAGGCCGCCAGATCCAGAGCGTCGAGCCGGACGCAAGGCTCGCGGCCGCGATCAAGGTTCTGTCGGAGCGCAAGATCGGCGCCGTGCTGGTGATGAGCAAGGGCCAGATCGAAGGCATCCTGTCGGAACGCGACATCGTGCGCGTGCTCGGCGAGCGCGGTGCGGTCGTGCTCGACGAGCCCGTCAGCGCGGTGATGACGCGCAAGGTCGTCAGCTGCAGGCAGTCGGACACGGTCAGCGGGATCATGGAGATGATGACCTCGGGAAAATTCCGGCATCTGCCGGTGGTCGAGGACGGCAGGGTCGTCGGCCTGATTTCGATCGGCGACATCGTCAAGTGGCGGGTCAGGGAATACGAGCTCGAACAGGAAGCCCTGCGGGAGTACATCAAGACCGCCTGACCGGGACCCGATCAGGCGGCGTCAGGGGTGCTTTGCAGGCTCCTTGGCGGCGGGGTTGGTGACTGACCCCGGTGCGAGAATGTGGATCGCTTCCTGGATCAACTCGATGGCCCGCTCGGCGGCACGTGCGCCATGCGCGATCAGTTCGTCGGCGCGGTGGAAATCGAACCAGCCGATTTGACCGACGCGGGGCGAGATCAAAAGATCAGGGGGATCGCCGGCAAGCCGTGCACGGGTGATGCGGTCCTGCATGATGTTGAAGGCATCGACCATGACGGTGGAGATGCCCGGCCGGCCGGCGCCGCCGAAAAATTCGCGCTTCACGGTACGCTCGGGGGAAAACAACCTGCCGAAGCCGCGCTTGGGCGGCACAGGCTCGGCGACGTCTTCTGCCGCGACCCTCACCACCGCCTCGGCCGACTGGCCGTGGGAATAGACCGTCGTGCTGTGGGTGAAGACATCGCTCGACAGGTTGGCGGCGATGACGATTTCCGCGCCCAGCGCGCGGGCCGTCGACACCGGCACCGGATTGACCAGCGCACCGTCCACCAGCCAGCGGTCGCCCACCAGCACCGGCGAAAATATCCCGGGCAGCGCATAGGAGGCGCGCATCGCATCGACGATGCGGCCGTGGGTCAGCCAGATCTCGTGGCCGGTGCGGACTTCGGTGGCCACGGTGGCGAATTTCAGCGGCAGTTGCTCGATCAGGGTCTGGCCGATGGCGGCTTCGAGCTGGGCGGCAAGCTTGTCGCCGCCGATCAGGCCCGAGCCGTTGAGACGGATATCGAGATAGCCCAGGATATTTCGGGGCTGCAGGCCGCGCGCCCATTCCTCGAGGGTATCGAGATGGCCCGCCGCATAGGCGCCGCCGACCACCGCGCCGATCGAGGTTCCGACCACGACATTGGGCACGATACCATGGGCGATCAGCGTCCTGACGATGCCGATATGGGCAAATCCGCGCGCCGCGCCGCCGCCGAGTGCCAGCCCGATCACCGGCCTCCTGACGCTGCCCAGCCCCACCCGGTCACGGCCATTGGCGCCGTTCTGGCCACGCCCGATCCAACTATCCAGCACCGAACTTCTCCGAAAGAGAATTTCTCCTTGCAGGACAAGCCTATCCGCTAGGGCTCGAGCCTGCCAGAAGGCAACGCAAGCATGGTTTATGCCGCGGTCCGGACCGGACTAGGCAGCGATTGTGACTTGACCACGGCCGCGGGAACAACATCGGGGCGCTGCGCGGGTTCCATGTCGGTTCCGGCAGGCTTGAATTTGCCGCGTTTTCAGTGAAAAGCATGCGTCATGATGATCGGGGGCAATGGCAGGATACGATCGGCGCGGAGCAAGCGCCTGATCCGGGCATTTGGGCTGGCAATCCTGCTGGCCTCGACGCTGCCCGGGGTGATTCCGGCCCCGGTATCGGCGCAGATGTTCACCGATCGCCCGCCGCCGGTGCCCCCGGCGTCGGTTCCGGAAGCCCCGGGGGGCGCGATGAGCCTCGCGCCGCCCTCCGGCCCGGCGTCGATTCCCAGCCTGCCCGCGCCGCTGACGCAGCCCTCGCTCGCCGTGATACCGCCCGTGATCGCGCCGCCGAGCGCCTCGACCCCGGGCCAGGCGGTGCTGTCGCTGACCGCGCGCTATGGCAAGGACCTGCCGGTCATCACCAGCGGACTGGTGTGGCGGGTTTTTTCCGACCGCCCCGACGAGACCGGCATTTTCAAGATGATCCGCGAGGAACATGGCGCCACGCCCAACATCGTGCTGCCGCCGGGCAGCTATGTCGTGCATGTCACGCTCGGCCTGGTCAGCGCGGTGCGGCCGGTCACCCTGAAGTCCGAGACCGACCGCGAATCCTTCGTGCTGCCGGCCGGCGGCCTGCGCATCGAAGGTCGCGTCGGCACCAGCAAGATTCCGCAGAACCAGATTTCGTTCTCGATCTACAAGGGCAGCCAGTTCGAAGTCGGCGAGCGCGCCGCGCTGGTGCCGAGCGTCGCCGCCGGCGATGTCGCGCTGCTGCCTGAGGGCACCTACTACATCATCTCCAACTACGGCGACGCCAATTCGGTGGTGCGCTCCGACATCCGCGTTCAGGCCGGCAAGCTCACCGACGTGATCATCACCCATCGCGCCGCGGTGATTACGCTCAAGCTGGTCAGCGACAAGGGCGGCGAGGCGCTGGCCAACACCGCCTGGTCGGTGATCACACCGGGCGGCGACGTCATCAAGGAATCGATCGGCGCCTTCCCCCGCGTCGTGCTGTCCGAGGGCGAATATCGCGCCATCGCCAAGAACGAAGGCAAGGTGTTCGAGCGGCCCTTCAACGTCGTCAACGGCGTCGACGGCGAGGTCGAGGTCATCGCCCGCTGATTGATTTCAAGTTCGATTGAAATCAGGCGCGGCGTCGCAAAGCTGCGCGCGCGGGGAGAGCTCGGGATCGCCTCCGCATATGACATTTCTTCGCATCGATCGTACGACGCGAACCGCACCGGCTAGCTGTCCGGCGGTTGTCATAGTCGCTAACGCGCAATAACCATCGGATCACTTAAAACCGTCATAATCGCGCCATTGCCGCAACCCGCTAACATTTTTTACACCGCATTAAGCCGCCTTGCCTTGGATGGGACGGGGTTCAATATTTGCGTTGTGGGGAATGTCATGCTTGCCGCCCGAAAATCGTCCGAGAAGCTCAATGCCGAGATGTTCGCTGACGTCCCCGTCCTGCAGCGCAAGTGGCATGCCGCGCTGCGGCCGGGCGACAGGCTGCCGCGCTATGAAGATGTGATGCTGGGCAGCCTCGGCCGGCTGGCGGATCATGTCGTGCTCATGAAGGACAATAACGGGGTGCTCGAGGTGTCGCGCACCGGGCGTTATGTGCAGAAATGGCTGGCCGACGACCGCTGGGATATTGCGCTGAGCGCATTGCCGCCGGATTGCGCAACCGCGCTCGGCGAGGCCGCGGCCAATGCGCTGGCGAACGGCGCGCCGCATCTCGCCGTCGCCAATTGCGTGCGCGATGGCATGGTGCAGAGCTACGATATCCTGGCGCTGCCGACCTCGTCACGCTGGGGCGGCACGCTGATCGGCGCCTATGTCAACGAGCGCGGCACGCAATATAATCTGCTGGACGCGATTTTCTCCACCACCGACGAGGGCGTGCTGTCGCTGGCGGCGCTTCGCGATTCCGGCGGGCGGCCATTCGACTTCCAGATCATCCACCACAATCAGGGTGCTTCCCGCCTGCTCAGACTGCCGTCGAGCGAGTTGATGTGGCGCCGCCTCAGCAGCGGTGGAAACCTGCTGTGCCTGCCGGACGTGATCGAGCGATTGTTTGCCGTCGTCAGCAGCGGCAACCGCGATCAGTTCGAAATCGACAGCGACGATCGTAACCTGAAGCTCGGCGCCACGGCGTTCGGCGACATTCTGTCGTTGACGGTTTCGGACGTCACGGCGCTGAAGAAGCGGGAAGCTTCGTTTCGCCTGCTGTTCGACCACAATCCGATGCCGATGTGGGTGTTCGATACCGAAACCACCAGTTTCCTCAGCGTCAACGATGCGGCGGTACAGCATTATGGCTTCAGCCGCGACAGGTTTTTGCGCATGAAGCTTCACGAGATCTGGCCGCAGGATGAGCGGCTGACCCATAGCCAGGCGCTGCGGCAGCTCGGCGATGCCTATCATTCCGGCAACTGGCGACATCTCAAATCCGACGGCAGCGAGATCGAGGTGCTGACCTTCGGACGGCGCGTCGCCTTCGAGGGCCGCGACGGCTTCCTGGTCGCCGTCGTCGACATCACCGAACGGCGCAAGGCCGAAGCCCGCATCGCGCATATGGCGCACCACGATGGCCTGACCAATTTGCCGAACCGGGAGCTATATCAGGATCGGCTTCGGCAGGCGCTGCAGCAGAGCGAGTCCGAGGCCAGGAGCGTGGCGGTGATGTGCGTCGACCTCGATCTGTTCAAGAACGTCAACGATTCGTTCGGCCACCCGATGGGCGACCAACTCCTGAAGATGGTGGCCGACCGGCTGCGCTCGGAAATTCGCGGCAACAATCTGGTTGCGCGGCTTGGCGGCGACGAGTTTGCCGTCATCCTGGCCGGCAATGTCTCGCCGAACGAGGCCAGCGATTTCGCGGCCCGGCTGATCAGGCTGTTGAGCGCCTGTTACGATATCGACGGCATCGAGGTCGTGATCGGCGCCAGCATCGGCATCGCGCTGTCGCCCGGCGACGGCGACACCAGCGAGGAGTTGATGCGCAACGCCGACATGGCGCTGTACCGGGCGAAATCGGACGGTGGCGGCGTGCACCGGTTCTTTGAAAGGGAGATGGATCGCCAGGCGCAGAAGCGGCGCGACATGGAGCTCGACCTGCGCCGCGCCTTCGCCAACGGCGAATTCGAGCTGCACTATCAGCCGTTGGTCGATATCGCCGCGGACCGCATCAGCGGCTTTGAATCGCTGCTGCGTTGGCGGCATCCCGAAAAGGGCATGATCTCGCCCGCGGATTTCATCCCTGTCGCCGAGGACATCGGGCTGATCGCGCCGCTCGGCGAGTGGGTGTTGCGCGAGGCCTGCGCGGAGGCGGTGAAATGGCCTGCCGACGTCAAGGTCGCCGTCAACCTGTCGCCGGTGCAGTTTCGCAGCCGCAGCCTGGTCCAGGTGGTGATTTCGGCGCTGGCGCATTCCGGATTGTCGCCGAGCCGGCTCGAGCTTGAAATCACCGAATCGCTGTTCCTGGCCGAGACCGAGGCCAATCTGGCGATCCTGCATCAGCTGCGCGAACTTGGCATCAGCATTTCAATGGACGATTTCGGCACCGGCTATTCCAGCCTCAGCTATCTCAGGAGCTTTCCGTTCGACAAGATCAAGATCGATCGCTCGTTCATCAAGGACTTGGCGCAGCGCTCGGATTGTGTTGCGATCGTGCGGGCGATCTCCGGCCTCGGCCGCAGCCTCAACATCACCACCACCGCCGAAGGCGTCGAAACCATGGACCAACTCGACTGGCTGCGCGCCGAAGGCTGCAACGAGGTGCAGGGTTTCCTGTTCAGCGCCGCCCGGCCCGCCGCCGAAGTCGCCGCGCTATTGTCGAAGTTCGGCCGGCGCGCCTCCGAAGCGGCGTGAACAGCACAGCGCCGGGCTTTTTCAATCCGCGCCGGTCATGAGCGGAACAGCGCGAAGTAAATCACGTACAGCCAGCCCAGAATGCCGTGGATGATGGCCCAGATGATCGAATGGTTGGCGGTGTAGGATATGGCAATGGCGAGCGCGGAACCGAAGCCCACGCCGTATTTCGCGCCCTCGACGCGAACCCCGTAGTAGCGATTTCCGTTCATGTTGCCCATCTCCCCGGAACCAGCATCCCTCTAAAACCGCGTCACGATATCGGCAAGCGCCGGCCGCGGGCGGTCTTCGCTGGGCTTTCCGGCCGTGCCGATATGGATCAAGCCGGCGAGCTTCTCGTCGGCCTTCAATCCAAATCCGTCGAGCACGTCGCGGTCGAACGCGAACCAGCCGGTCAGCCAGTTGGCGCCGTAGCCGAGCGCGGTGGCGGCGGTGACGAGGTTCATGGCGCTGGCGCCGGCCGACAATTCCTGCTCCCAGGCCGGCACCTTGGGATGCGGTTTGGTGAAGCTGACGACTGCAATCACCAGCGGCGCATCCATCAGCCGGCGTTTTTCGATCTCGACCTCGGCGGCAGGGGCTGCGGGATTTTTCCTGGCAAACGTCTTTGCTATGATTTCGCCGGCGCGAAGGCGGGCGTCGCCTTCGAAAACGATGAAACGCCAGGGCGTCAGCTTGCCGTGGTCGGGCACCCGCGCGCCGATGGTCAGGATGGTGTCGAGTTCGGCAGGCGAGGGGCCGGGACCGCTCATCTCGCGCGGCTTTACCGAGCGGCGTTTTTTCAAAAGTTCAATGGCGTCGGGCAATGCTGTCAACCTTGGTCGGAGGGATCGGCGATCGGATATCACGGAGATGGGAAGCCAACGAGGCCATTGCAGCCCCGTTTAGATCGATTGTGAACGCGCGACGATGATTTGCGGCGGGCCGCGGCGGCCGAAGGCCGCTCCCGCAGGGAGAGGCAGATTCAAAGCCGGATGGGGGCGTCAATGAAGCCTCGCCCGCCCGCGCGGGCGGCGACGCGAACGCGGCTATTTCGGCCGCGCCTTGAGCGGCATCCTGGCCGCCCGCTCCAAGAGGTCCTTGCCGAGATCTTCCAGGATCTCCCGTGTCGCCAGGAACAGGCTGTGGCCCTGGTCGGTCTCGATCGCCAGCGCCACCACGTCGGGCTGATTGGGATCGGGGATCAGCTGATAGGCGCGTATCGGAAACGCCGGCAGTTCCTGTTCCTCGGCCATCAGCCTGCCAGCCTCGCCCGCTTGACGTCGGGCGGCATCGCCTCTTCGACCAGCGCGGCGATGGCCTCGGCCGTCGGCAGCACGGTCTGGCCTTCGCTGCCCAGCCGTCGGATCGAGACCGAATGGGTCTCGGCTTCCTTCTTGCCGACCACCAACAGCGCCGGGATCTTGGCCAGCGAATGTTCGCGGACCTTGTAGTTGATCTTTTCGTTGCGCAGGTCGATGTCGACGCGCAGCCCGGCGCGGCGCGCGGCGGATGCGACCACCTTGGCGTATTCGTCGCCTTCCGAGGTGATGGTGGTGACGACGGCCTGGGTCGGCGCCAGCCAGAGCGGAAAATTGCCGGCAAAATGCTCGATCAGGATGCCGAGGAAGCGTTCCATCGAGCCGCAGATCGCGCGGTGTACCATGACCGGGGTCTTCTTCGAGCCATCGGCGTCGATGTAGAACGCGCCGAAACGTTCCGGCAGGTTGAAATCGACCTGGGTGGTGCCGCACTGCCAGTCGCGGCCGATGGCGTCGCGCAGAACATATTCGAATTTCGGGCCGTAGAAAGCGCCTTCGCCGGGGTTGATCGCGGTCTTGATCCGCTGATTGTGGCCTTTCGCCGCGATCTCCGACAGCACGGTGGCCATCACCCGCTCGGCATGATCCCAGCTCTCGTCGCTGCCAACGCGCTTGTCCGGCCGCGTCGACAGTTTGACCGTGAGTTCGCCCTCGAAGCCGAAATCGGCATAGGTCGACAGGATCAGTTCGTTGATCTTCAGGCATTCGTCGGCGAGCTGCGCCTCGGTGCAGAACACATGGGCGTCATCCTGGGTAAAGCCGCGCACCCGCATCAGCCCGTGCATGGCGCCCGACGGCTCGTAGCGATGCACCAGGCCGAATTCGGCCAATCGCAGCGGCAAGTCGCGATAGCTCTTGAGTCCGTGCTTGAAGATCTGGATATGGCCCGGACAATTCATCGGCTTCAACGCGAACCAGCGTTTGTCCTCGGCCTCGTCGCCGGCCGACTGCACCGCGAACATGTTCTCGCGAAACGATTCCCAGTGGCCGGAGGTTTCCCACAGCGACTTGTCGAGGACCTGCGGCGCATTGACCTCGTCGTAGTCGCCGGCCAGCCGCCGCCGCATATAGGCGATCAAGGCCTGGAAGATGGTCCAGCCCCTGGCGTGCCAGAACACCACGCCGGGACCCTCCTCCTGGAAATGAAACAGATCAAGCTCGCGGCCGAGCCTGCGGTGGTCGCGCTTCTCGGCTTCCTCGATCTGTTTCAGATAGGCGTCGAGTTCTTCCTGCTTGGCAAACGCGGTGCCGTAGATCCGCGTCAGCATCGGATTGTTGCTGTCGCCGCGCCAATAGGCGCCCGCCACCTTCATCAACTTGAAGGCATTGCCTATCTTGCCGGTCGAGGTCATGTGCGGGCCGCGGCACAGGTCGAACCAGTCGCCCTGCTTGTAGATCTTGATGGTCTGGTCGGCCGGAATCGCGTCGACCAGTTCGACCTTGAACATCTCGCCGTTGTCGCGGAACACCTGTTTTGTCTGTTCGCGATCCCACACTTCCTTGGTGAAGGGTTTGTCGCGCGCGATGATCTCGCGCATCTTCTTTTCGATGGCGGCAAAATCCTCCGGCGTGAACGGCTCGTTGCGGAAGAAGTCGTAATAGAAGCCGTTCTCGATCACCGGGCCGATCGTGACCTGGGTGCCCGGCCACAGCGACTGCACCGCTTCGGCCAGCACATGGGCGGCGTCGTGCCGTATCAGTTCCAGCGCGCGGCTATCGTCGCGGGCGATGAACTCGATCTTCGCGTCATGTTCGATCGGATCGGCGAGGTCGGACACTACCCCGTCGAGCGCCATCGCCACCGTGCGCTTGGCCAGTGAAGGCGAAATGCCCTTGGCGATATCGAGGCCGGTGATGTTCTTGGGGAATTCGCGTCGGGCGCCGTCGGGAAAGGTGAGGGCGATCTTGTGCGCGGGCTCGACCGGTTTCAGATTGGCGACGCTGTATTGGAATCCCGGCGCGGGCTTGTTGTTGTCTGGCATGGCGGTCTCCTGATGCTCACTCCTGCGAACGAGCGCAGGTAAGCGGAAAACAGGAGATAGCGCAGGCGGAGGCGCGGCGCAATCGCGCCGAGCCGAGGCCGCGTGACGGTGTGGGTGAATAATCCGGTTCTCATCATCTTGTCCCGGCTTTGATTCCGCCGCGCCCTGGTCTACATGCATTTGCATGCAAAGCTCGCGGCCAGGACGACGTTTCGCTACCAACGCCCTGATGTTCGGAAACATCGTCACCGGCACCACGGTTCTGGCGCCCGCGGGGATGTGGGGCGAATTGTCGTCGGGCCTTGACGTCAGCATCCGCGACGCCGGATTGCTGATTACCTTTGGCGCGATCGTGCTGTGCGTCGGCTCGCCGCTGACGACGTGGCTGGCCAGCGGTATCGAACGTCCCGCGCTGCTCACCGCAACACTGGCGGCGCTCGCGCACGTCGCCGCGGCCTGCGCGTCCGATTATAGGCGGCAGTGACCTGTGCCGGCAGGTTGTCGGCCGCCAGAACCCGAAAGCCGGCGTCAATCGCCGATCCGCGCCAGCATCGCGCTGACTATTGGCTCGCCGGCGACGCGGCGCCTGCCGCCATGCGCGTCAGTGCCGGTGTCGCCGCCATCTTGACCAGCACTTGCTTGACCGGATCTTCGGTCCAGGCGTGCGTGACATAGTCGCGATGCGTCACGCCCTCGGGGGTCTCGACGAATACCACGCTGCCGGGCTTCAGCGGTCCGTCGAAATGCTCGGAGACGGCGATGCCCTTTTCCCTGAGCATGCGCATCAGGTCCCGGTCGTGGCGCTCGGTATAGTGCGTATAGGAACTGACGAAAAAGCCGGACCGGTTATTCTCGATCCAGGACGCGAACTTGTCGAGTTCACCATAGACGGCGTCGAGCAGGAACACGCCGCGGACGCGGTCGCCGAGCCCGCCCACTTCCAGGCTCCAGGCGGTCGGCACGAAGCCGCCGCTGTAGCCGACGATGATGACCGGCATGTTGGCGAATGCCTTGACCGCGCCGGGATCGCCGTAGAGCGCGGCGAGGTGCTCGGCCGACTCGGCCACGAAACGCTTGAGTCCGCCTGGCTGCCAGAACTTGCCGGCGCTGGAATCGGCGGCATTGACCGCAAGCTGGGGCGCCAGCAGCACAGCATTGACCCCGGAGTCCGAAATCTGCTGCGGCACCAGCTGCCGGTCCCGCACATCGCGTTCCAGCGTCGCGCCGTTGCCGTGGAAGAACACGACGATGACGCCCGGCTTGCGGACGTCGAAAGTCTCCGGGATGTGCATGAGGACGCGGTTGTCGTTGAAGGTTTCGTCCTGCCAGTAGACGTGGCCGCCGTAACTGCGGTGGCCGCGGCGATTGCCGTTGGAGACGTTCAGGAACGGCTCGTCGGTGTGCGGATTGTTGCCGAGATAGGGAAACGCCGAGGATTTCAGGCTGACCAGCGTCGTCAGGTCTTCCCGGGCCGCGGGACGTTCGAACGCTGCCTGCGGCGTCAGCGACGCAACCCGGTAGGGAGCAGGCTGTGCCGGCGCGGCACGGCGTGCAGGCGCGTCGGAGGGTTGCAGCTGCACCAGGCTCTCGCTCGAGGTCGGGAAGCGGTCCTTGAACTGGGGTTTTGGGAAGCGCTCGTCGAACGAGTCCCCGGATGAAGCCTGCGCATTGGCCGCAAGCGTGCCGGCGCTCGGCGCCTGGCTGCATTGAACCAGAATTAGCGACAGCGGGACAAACGCGGACAGCACGGCGATCCAGCGCCAGCGGCCAAGCCGGAGGCGAAGCTGCGGGAAGTGTGCCAAAGCATACCGCGCCTCGCCTGGTGATGCCCCCCGGCCTGCGCGATCATGCGTCTGGAATTTCGGATCCCCTCCGACCATCCACCCACTGCCCCGATGTCCACCGCCGGCGTATTTCAGCTTGCCGACGTTGCGGTGACGTTAACCGTCCGGGAAAAATCCCCATCCCGGACCCTTCAGAGAACACGAAATCGTGTCGCGAATGTGGGGTGGCCAGCGCTTTTCATCGGCCGCAGCCGGCTGAACGGAGCGGATAGTGCAAGGTCAGTGGTGTCATGATACCTATTTGAGCTGGATTTAAATCATTGTTAACATTGCTTGAATTGGTTGAGCCGAGCCGGCACGATGAAAAAATAAAGGGCGCAGGGCCCCGGAGCGTGGACCGACATGGCGGCATCAGAAACCGGAAGCGCGGCATGGCCCGGCCGGCTTCCGGGCGCCGCATCGACCGTTTCGGTCATGGTGGCGACCGCCATCGTCGTGGCCGACATGATTGGCGTCGGCGTTTTCACCAGCCTGGGTTTCCAGGTCAAGGACATCCCCTCGGCGTTTTCGATCCTGCTGCTGTGGGCGGTCGGAGGCGTCGTCGCGCTGTGCGGCGTATTTTCCTACAGTGAACTCGGCGCGATGTTTCCGCGCTCCAGCGGCGAATACAATTTCCTGACCCGCGCGTTTCACCCGGCCTTCGGATTTCTGGCGGGCTGGGTGTCGGCGACGGTCGGCTTTGCCGCCCCGGTGGCGCTGGCCGCGATGGCCTTCGGGGAATACGGCCGAGCGGTAATCCCCGGCGTGCCGCCGCTCGGGCTTGCGATCGGCGTGGTCTGGCTGGTGTCGATCGTGCAGCTCAGCGGCCTCAGGCATTCCAGCACCTTTCAACTGATCTCGACCGTCCTGAAGGTTGCGCTGATCGTAGCCTTCCTGATCGCGGGATTTGTCGTCGGCACGCCGCAACCGGTCTCGTTCGCGCCGTCGGGATCGGACCTTGGCCATATCGCCAGCGCGCCGTTCGCCATCGGCCTGGTCTTCGTGATGTATGCGTTTTCCGGGTGGAATGCCGCAACCTACATCATCGGCGAGATGCATACCCCGCAGCAAAACCTGCCGCGCGCGCTGCTGGCGGGGACGCTGATCGTGCTGGTGCTGTATGTCGCGCTCAATGCGGTGTTCCTTCGGACCACGCCGATCGAGGCGCTTTCCGGACAGCTCGATGTCGCCCGCATCGCCGGTAGCCATATCTTTGGCGAGATCGGCGGTCGTATCGTCGGGGCGATGATCTGCATCGGGCTGGTATCTTCGATCAGCGCGATGATGTGGATCGGGCCGCGCGTCATGATGACCATGGGCGAGGACATTCCGTCCCTGAAGATATTCGCCCGGAAATCGACCCAGGGCGCGCCGGCCTATGCCATCCTTTTCCAGCTCACCGTCGCCAGCCTGATGCTGTTCACCCGCAGCTTCGAGGCGGTGCTCGATTTCATCCAGTTCGCGCTGTTGTTCTGCTCGTTCTTCACCGTGCTCGGCGTCATCAGGCTGCGCATCTTCCAGCCGGAGATGCCAAGGCCCTATCGCGCCTGGGGATACCCGGTAACCCCGCTGGTTTTCCTGCTCGTGACCGCCTTCATGATGTACTATCTTTTGGTCGAGCGTCCGCTGCAGTCGTTGCTGGGTAGTTTGATCATGATTTCTGGTCTTTTGATCTACGCGGTTTTCCGCAAGCGGGCCGATCGGGGCGCCGCGCCCGTTGCGCCACGTCGCGAATGAGGATGTCTCAAGCGTTAAAAGCGGCCGCGGTCGCAACCTTCATGCTTCTTGCGGTGGTGCTGCCGGCGCGCGCCGCCGATGCGGTGACGCCGGACGACACCGCGCGTTTCCTCGCGGGCATGCCGCCGTCTACCGGCTCGCCGCTGACGGCGCTGACCGGCGCCCCGGCCTGGCAGCATCACGCGCGATTTTTCGATGCGGCCTTCGGGCAGCTCGAGCAGCGGCAACTTTCGAAGATCCGGGCCTGGGCCGACACCAATCTCGCCGCGCCGCGGCCGACCATGTTCTACATGTTCAGCGGCCCGGACTTTCTCTATGCGAATGCGTTTTATTCCAAGGCGACGACCTACGTGCTGAGCGCGCTCGAGCCGGTCGGCTCGGTGCCCGACCTCACGCGCCTGCCGCCGGGCGGCATCGAATCCGGGCTTTATGATGTGGAACGCTCGCTGGGCTCGATCCTGAGTTTCAGTTTCTTCATCACCAAGCAGATGAAGACCGACCTGCGCGCCGGAGAGCTGAGCGGCACGTTGCCGATACTCTATGTGTTCCTGGCGCGCTCCGGAAAGACCATCCGCGACGTCAGCCTGGTTGCGCTCGATGAGAGGGGGGAGGCGTATTTTGCCAACGAAAATGCCGGCAGGAACGCCACACGCGGCGTCCGCATCGTGTTCGCGGGCAGCGACGGGGTGGAGCGGACGCTGTTTTATTTCTCCACCGATCTGTCCAATAGCGGGGTCAAGAACTCCGGCTTCCTGAAATTCTGCCAGACGCTGGCGCCCGGCAACAGCCTGATCAAGAGCGCGTCGTATCTGCTGCACGCCGGCAACTTCAGCACCGTGCGCGAATTTCTGCTCGCCAACAGCTCCACCATCATCCAGGACAATTCCGGCATTCCGCTCGACAGTTACAATCCGAACAAGTGGCGGTTTTTTCCGTTCGGCCGATACGCCGGTCCGATTGACGAATTCCCCGGCAAGTACCAGCCCGCCTATGCCGAGCTGTTCAGGCGCAGCCAGCCGATGGATTTTGGCATCGGTTATCGCTGGCGATCCTATGAATCGAACCTGCTGCTGGCTGTCCGGCTGCCCTCGGAAGGCCCCGGCAGCGCCGACGCGATGCCAGCGACCGAACCGTCCCGGCAGGCACCAGGGCGCCCCAAACGGCCAGCCCGGCGGCAAGTCGTTGATGAGCCCAGATCCACGGGCTTCTCATCGTGGTTCAGCACGCCATCGCTGCGCTAGCGGTACCCCATGCTACCGGTTCAACTCGGCCTGCCCTCACGGCCCGTTGACGCCGCGCCAGCGTCCGAACCGCCATGGCAGGTACCAGCACGCGCCCGGCGGCCGGGTCGGCGGCACGTTGTCGAATTCCGGAAGTGCCCCAGGGCTGGCAGCGCAACAGCCGCGCCAGCGTCATCCATCCGCCGCCCCACAGTCCGAAACGCTCGATCGCCTCGTCGCCATAGACCGAACAGGTCGGCAAATGACGGCAGTTGTAGCCAACCAGCGGCGACAGCGTGTGCCGGTAGATCCAGATCAGGGCACGCCCGGCATTGCGCGGCAGACGCCGCGCCGCGTCGGCGCAATCGGGACAATGCGACAGATGGAACGATGAATATTTCATGGGCGGATGACGCAATCCTGCGCAGCCATTTGCGCGGTTCCGAACCATGGAACCCGTGAGCACAGGCTTTTGCGCCACATTTGACAAATATCGCACATTTCAGATGGCAGTGCAGCAAATGTTAATGGACGCTTCTTGGTCGTAAGGTTACCCTTTTTATAACGCCGGTGTGACAGGAATCACTGGCGTTGCAACCGGGGCCGTTACCACTGCCTGATCAGGCTTGGGGGAAGGAACCACATTGAGCTTTGCGACGTCGCTCAAATCCGGCGGCCGGGCGTTGTTCGGCGCCGCCCTTTTCATCGCACCTGCGATCATGGCCGGCGACAGCGGTCGGGCCCATGCCGGCGCGACGCTCGAAGAACGCAAATTGCCGATGCGGTTCAGCTGGGTCGCATGCCAGCCGAATTGTGGCGGCTGGGTCAGCGCCGTCGGCATCGTGACCTCGGACAGTCCGCGGGATTTCGATGAATTCGCGCGCGGGCGCGACCTCAGCGGTGCGACCATCGTGCTGGATTCCAGCGGCGGCTCGGTCAACGACGCCATCGCGCTCGGAAGGCGCTGGCGCGAGCTCGGTGCGCTGACCACCGTCGGCCTCAGCGTCGAGACCCATACCGCGCAGGGCGATCGCGCCAGCGTCGCGCCGGAAGCCTATTGCGAGTCGATGTGCGTGTTCCTGCTGCTGTCGGGCAAGACGCGCTACGTCCCCGAAGCCGCCCACGTCAGGGTGCATCAGATCTGGATGGGCGACCGTGCCGATGATGCCAGGGCCGCCAGCTATACCGCGCAGGACATGATGATCGTGGAACGCGACATCGGCCGGCTTGCCAAGTACACCTTCGACATGGGCGGGGCGGGCGATCTGCTGTCCCTGTCCCTGAACGTGCCGCCGTGGGAAGAATTGCACGAATTGTCGGCGGCGGAATTGCGGTCGACCAATCTGGTCACCACCGATGCGGTCGCCGAGGTGCTGCCCCGGGCCGGCAGCGACGTGGCGCCGGTCGCGGCGCTGACCGCAAAACCCACGCAGGATCGCTTTGTCAGCAGCGCGGTTTCGGCCGCGGCCAATCTGCCGCCGCCGAAACCGACCAAGACCGCCGAGGCGATCGGTCCTGCCGGCGTCGTGGCGCCGGAGCGGTAGGCTTCAACCCTGCGCCGCGGGGGCCTGGATCATCCGGCCCTGCAGGTTTCATGGTTCCGACGGGGGCGTGGACTCCGGCCTGAAAACACGGCTAAGCTGCAGGCGGTTAACCTCTCTACCTGACTGTAGAAAAGCCATGGAAGCATTCGACGAGGAACAGCAAGCGTTCAACGGGAGTCCGCTCGACGACGAGAAACTCCTCAGCGGACAATTCTGGGGCGAACTACGCGTCTTTCTCGCCGTGGCCAAGACCAAGTCGTTCAACCGCGCGGCCGAGATCACCAATACCAGCCAGCCGACGGTGAGCCGCCAGGTCAAGCGCCTCCAGGACGTGGTCGGCTCGCAACTTTTCGTTGCAACCGCCCGCGGCGTCAGGCTGACCCAGAAGGGCGAGGCGCTGGCGCATGCCCTGTGCCGGCTGGATCACACGCTTCATTCGATCACCCGCGACCTGAAGGCGGAGGCCGGGGAGGCGGAAGGCACCGTAAGCGTGAGCATCACGGACGGGCTGAACGCGCTGTTCGCCGCGCCCGCGCTCGATCGGTTTTCCGCGCAATATCCGAAGATACAACTACACTTGAAGAATCCGATCAACATGATGAACCCGCGGGAAAACCAGAGTGACATAGTGATTGGCTTTAGACCGGCGGAGTCGGCCGATATCCGGTTTCAAAAGCTCGGCCAGCTTCATTTCCTTCCTGTCGCCGCCAAGGACTATATCCGGAAGTACGGTTTGCCGACGCGCGATAATCTGGAACAGCATGTCTTCCTGCAATCGGCATACTACCTAACCAAAACCGGGCTATGGGATGGCTGGCAGCAGGCGGTGGCGCGCGGACGCGTTGCACACTACTGCGACAATTCCTTGGCCTACGGCATGCTGGTCAAGGCGGGGCAGGGAATTGGAATGCTTGGCAGTTACTCGCTCCTGGAACCGAGCGCCGTACCGCTGGAACTTGACCTGAGGGTTTCTGTCCCGCTTTACCTGATTGCACTCACCGACCGACTCAGCGCCCGCCCGGTTCGTCTCGTCTTCGATTGGCTGAGCGATGTCTTCGGCGGCAACAATCCTTGGTTCAGCGATGAGTTCAGGCTGAACAATCCCCCCAGCGAGTATGACGCCGGGTTCAGGAAAATGTTCAATCTTGCAGGGAATGCTGAGACAGATACGTCTCGTTGATCCGCTCCGAGATTTGCAGATAGGTCCTGCCGGCGTCCTGGAATAATTCAGCCAGTTCCAGGCTCACGGTCGCACGTTCATCGAACAGGAGTTTTTCGAACATCGCCTGGTGGATCGCGACCACCTGTTTCAGATAAATTCGGGAGAAGTCCACGGCGGTGCTCGCATTTTGCCGGAGCTCGATGATTGGAGATATTTCATGGGACGAGGCTCACTATGCGGCCGCCTCGAACGCCGACGGCGCATCCCAGAAACCTTCGATCCGGAACATAACGGCCGTGTCTGTGTGCAACGAGATTGCGTTCTCTGGAGGACTGAGTTTCTTGACCAGCTCGATGTACGGCTCCGGGTGACCGTCGAAGTAGAACGGTGCCTTGCCTTCGGCATTCTTGAATCCGAGGACGATTCGCCACATGCGCGCATATTTCGGCTGGGCGTGGGTGATGACCTTGTCATATCCTTTGCGGGCGATGTGGTCGAACACGAAATGCGCGCAAGCCTTCAGCACGTGGGTATTGCGATAGGCCTCGCGGAAGGCCGTGCGTTCGAGCTTGGCGAAGTCCTTGAACCATCGGATGCGCTGGGTTCCGACCGGCTCGTCGCCGGCATAGACGATCATGTGGGTGGCCTGGTAGTCATTGCCGTCGAATTCCTGCCGCGCTGGGTAGCCGTGCTCCTCGATGAAGCAGATGCTGCGGATGGCGTAGGCATGGAGCAGCTGCTGGTAGGTCGTTACGACCTCCGTGCGGATTTGATTGTGACTGGGGGCGATGGTCCGCACGTTGCTCTGCATGGTCCCGGCTCCTTACTGGCTTGCGTAAGGTGAAGTAGAGCGATCCGGCCCGCCTCGCGGAAGACGGCAAAACGTGCCGCCGTTCTACACCAGCGTTGAACTGGCCGGGCGGCGCGGTCCCCGGGGGCCGCTGCGCGGTCGCCCATCCGATCGCGGATTTGTTGCGGGAATTCGCCACGAAATGCCTGTGGCCGCAGATTTGAGCCATCGGCGAGCTTGCCGGGCTGTCTACAAAACAGCACAACGGAATCGGCAAAAACCTAATTTACAATTGTACTCGGTAAATCATCTCTCCAAGGTAGTGCCATATGAAGAAAAGGAACCGGCAGCCGAATTCGGCGGACATCGTCCTCGGGGAGTCGATCCGGGCTCATCGGCTGATCGCGGGCATGTCGCAAAGCGATCTCGCCGGCAGGCTCGGCGTCTCCTTCCAACAGGTCCAGAAGTATGAAAACGGCACCAACCGGGTCGGCGCCGGACGCCTTCCCCAGATCGCGGAGATATTCGACATCCCGATCGGCGCGCTGTTTGGCGCCAATGCCAACACGTCTGCCGGCAGAAGCAGAGCTGCGGCTCCGGCCAGGCTGCTCCCTGACCGCGGCACGCTCAAACTCCTGAACGCGTTCGGCGGCATCGCCCATCGCGAGATCCGCCACTCCCTGATCGATCTGGTGGATGCGATCGCAAAGGCGACACCGCCCCCCAGGACGAGGAAGTGAACGCCGCCGCCGCGGATGCGAAATCTGCCGCCGGATAGACCCCTGGGTTTGTGGAGAGTGTCGCAGGCGGATGCGGCGCCGCGATGGTGTCGCGGCAGCAGCGTTCAGCCCTGCGCTGCCGCCGGCTGTCTGGCCCTGGCCTCGATCTGGCCGATGGCGTCTACCACGGCATCGAAAGTCAGCATGGTCGAGGCATGCCGTGCCTTGTAATCGCGCACCGGTTCGAGCAGGGCGATATCGGCCCACTTGCCCTGCGGGGGCTTGCCGTTTTCCTTCAGCATCCTGCGCACGGTCTCGCGCAGTTCGCGCAACTCGTCGGCGGTCGAGCCGACGATGTGGCTCGCCATGATCGAGGAAGAGGCCTGGCCGAGCGCACAGGCCTTCACGTCATGGGCAAAGTCGGTGACCACAGGCCCGTCCATCTTGAGGTCGATCTTGACGGTCGATCCGCACAGCTTGGAATGCGCCGTGGCGCTGGCGTCGGGGGAGGCGAGCCGTCCGAGCCGGGGGATATTGCCGGCCAGTTCGATGATGCGCTTGTTGTAGATGTCGTTCAGCATGGATGAAGGTCTCGGGCTCCCAGGCTGCGACCGCCCTTGGCGGCCGCGACCTGGGGTCCTATATATGGACGCGGGCGGCGGAAATACAGTCCGGCCGTTTCGCCGCGACGGCGGAAATAGCAGCTATTTCGCAGCCGCGGTGTTAACAGGGTGGTACTCAGGCGTCCGGCGGCCATCCGCCCCGTCTGCCGGTGACACTCCGGTCTCGTGCAGGACCGGTCGAACGGAGTTGACATGGACGCCTTGATCAAACCCCTCCGCCCAGCCAAGCCTTCCGACGGGAAGCTGCCGGACTCCAGGGTCCCGGAACCCCGCCCGGCCGAACTCGACCCCGCGGAGTTCCTGGCCGCCGCCGTCCGTGCCGATCAGCCGCGGCCCTCCCGCGCCGAGGCCGAGCAGGCGGTGCAGACCCTGCTTGGCTATATCGGCGAGAATCCCGCCCGCGAGGGCCTTGTGGATACCCCGCGCCGGGTGGTCGAAGCCTTCGACGAACTCTACCAGGGCTATCATCAGTGCCCGGCCGAAGTGCTCAACCGCACCTTCGGCGAGACCGCGGGCTATGACGATTTCGTGCTGATCCGCGACATCGAATTCACTTCGCAATGCGAGCATCACATGATGCCGTTCTACGGCAAGGCGCATATTGCCTATACGCCGGTGGAACGGGTGGTGGGCCTGTCGAAGCTGGCGCGCCTCACCGATATCTTCGCCCGCCGCCTGCAGACCCAGGAGCACCTCACCGCCCAGATCGCGGCCGCGATCGACGAAATTCTAAAGCCCCGTGGCGTTGCCGTGGTGATCGAGGCCGAGCATACCTGCATGTCGGTGCGCGGCGTCGCCAAGCACGGCGCCATGACGTTCACCAGCCGCTATACGGGCATGTTCCGCGACAATCCGGCGGAGCAGGCGCGTTTCCTGTCCATGGTGCGAGGGATGCCGCGATAGCCCTCGCCTGAAATCGCGGGGACTGCCGTGTCCAATTCTCCAGAGATCCACGACATCGAGGAAGGGCTGGCGTTGCGGCCCAAATTCGACGCCTCCGGCCTTGTGACCTGCGTGGCCACGGACGCCGTGACCGGCGAGGTGCTGATGGTCGCCCACATGAACGACGAGGCCCTGCGGAGGACCATCTCCAGCGGGCAGGCCTGGTACTTCAGCCGCTCCCGCCAGGCGCTGTGGCGCAAGGGCGAAAGCTCCGGCAACATCCAGCGCGTGGTCGAGATGCGGCTGGATTGCGATCAGGACGCGATCTGGATCCGGGTCGAGCAGACCGGCGCGGCCTGCCACACCGGCCGCCGTTCCTGTTTTTACCGCGCGGTGGCGCCGGCCGAAGACGGCGCGCAATTGCGCTTCGTCGACGCCGAGCGGCTGTTCGATCCGAAGGCGGTCTACGGCGAGTAGGCCGCGCTTAACCCGGCATTAACCATAGCCGCCGCAGGGTAACCGCAGCCTGGGCGTTAGTGGGAGCTCTCGGACAGGCCGGGTGGGTCATTTCGCGGGGAGCGAGGACCAAGCATGTCGGTCGACACGTCAAGCGCCACACCAGCTGCGGCAGGTGTCGATGCATCGCGCGCGGGGATCGCCGGGGCGATCCAGCAGGCCGCAAGCGCCATCGGCGCCAGCTTCGAATACCTGCTGACCACCGCCAAGATGGAATCCGATTTCAATCCCAAGGCGGGCGCCTCGACGTCATCGGCGCACGGGCTCTATCAATTCATCGACCAGACCTGGCTCGGCACCGTCAAGGAAGCCGGCGGTCAGCTCGGCTACGGCAACTACGCCGACGCCATCACCAAATCCGCCTCCGGCACCTATTCGGTCAGCGATCCCGACATGCGCAAGGCGATCCTGAAGCTCCGGGACGATCCTGCCGCCAGTTCGTCGATGGCTGCCGTTCTCACCCAATCCAACAGTTTCCAGCTCACCGGCAAGATCGGCCGCCGTCCGACCGACGCGGAGCTCTATATGGCCCACTTCATGGGCGTCGGCGGCGCCGCGAAGCTGATTGCCAACGCCGAGGACAACCCGCAGGCCTCGGGCGCGCGGCTGTTTCCGAACGCCGCCGCGGCCAACCGTTCGATCTTCTACGACAGCACGGGGCGGGCGCGCAGCGTCTCGGAAGTCTATTCGGTGCTGACCTCGCGCTACGCCAGCGCCGCCGGTTCGCCGGCGACGCGCGCCGCGATGGCCGCGGTGGGTCTCGCGCCGGCCGCCGCCACGGTCGCCAGCGCGGCCTCAGCCACGGCGCCGGCTGCGAATGCGACCTATCTGTCGAGCTTTCCGGAGGCCCGATCGGCCAGCCCGGCAGCCGCCGTGGCGCCGGCGGCGCTGGTGACCATGGCATCCGCTGCAACGACAACGACAACAACGGCGGCGCCGGCGCCGACAGATCCGATCTTCCGCTCGCTGTTCCAGGCGGGCGAGCGCCCGCAACCGGTCTCGCCCGCGATCCAGGAATTGTGGGGCAACGCCTCGTCGCTGACCTCGGCTGCGACTTTGGCCTCGGCTGCGACGCCGGCCGCAGCGACGGCGCAGACCGCCGGCGCCAGCGCGCCGCAATCGCTCGATCTGTTCAGCGACCGCAGCGGCACCTTCAGCAGCTAACTGACGCACGACGGTTCCAAGCTTCACGCGGGAGTTCGGGCTCACAGCTCTCCATCTTGCGGGGCCGAGCCGAGCGAAGCTCGCGAGTCTATACCGGGGCATAGACCGGGATGATTCCCGACAGGTTTCAAAACGACCCACAGCATTCGCTTCGCCGCCCCGATGACTGCCGCCGTCGCGGCCTTAACAAAACGTCAATAAAACCGGGCATTTATGGTGAACCGTTTGTTAAGCGTCGTGGTTTATTTTGTCTTGTAGTGGCACCGCGTCACGGTGTCGTCTCAAGTTGCGTAAGCCGGCAGGGTCATGATCGTTCGGCAGTTCATCAATTGGATACGGACCGCTCCGGCAGGCGAGCGGGCAGAGGCGACGCGATCCTTGGCGCGGGCCTGGCTGCTTTCGGATTTGAGCGAGGACGATCGCGGCGCCGCGGAAGGCGCGCTGCTGATGCTGCTCGACGACCCTTCCCCGCTGGTGCGGCAGGCCATGGCCGAGGTGTTTGCGCGCAGCGCCGAGGCGCCCGCCGCCATCGTGCAGGCGCTGTCGCTCGACCAGCCCTCGGTGGCGCTTCCGGTGCTCGAACATTCGCCGCTGCTGATCGACGCCGACCTCGTCGACATCGTCGCCACCGGCGATGGCGAGATGCAATGCGCCATCGCCCGCCGCATCAATCTTCCAGCCTCGGTCTGTGCGGCGATCGCCGAAGTCGGCACCGCCGCGGCGGCGCTCGAACTGATCGAAAATGCCTACGCCGAACTGGCGCCGTTTTCCTGGGACCGCATCGTCGAGCGCCACGGCCATCTCGCCGCGATCCGGGAATCGATGCTGGTGCTGGAGGATCTTCCCGCCGCAACCCGGGTGGCGTTGGTCGCCAAGCTGTCGGATACCCTGGCGCAATTCGTCGTCGCGCGGAACTGGCTCAGCGCCGACCGCGCGGTGCGGATCGCCAGCGAGGCGCGCGATCGCTCCACCGTGAACATCGCGGCCCGCTCGCGCGGCGACGACATGCGCGGCCTGGTGCAACATCTGCGCGCCACAGGCCAGCTCACCGCCGGGCTGATCCTGCGCGCGCTGTTGTCGGGCAATCTCGAACTGTTCGACCATGCGCTGGCGGAACTGTCCGGGCTGCCGCAGGCCCGGGTTTCCGCGCTGCTGCACGACCGCGGCGGCGCCAGCCTGCAGGCGCTGCTGTCGCGCGCGGGATTGCCGGAATCGACCTTCGCGGCCTTCCGGATAGCGCTCGAAGTCAGCCATGAAACCGGGTTTGTCGGCAGCCTCGGCGGCGCTGCCAGATTGCGGCGCCAGATGGTCGAACGCGTGCTGACGCATTGCGCCACCGATCGCCGGGGGGCTGAACCGCTGCTGATCCTGCTGCGGCGCTTCGCAACCGAATCGGCGCGGGAAGAAGCCCGCCTGTTCTGCGACGAACTGATGGCCGACGACGCCGTGGCCCCGATCCAGCATGAGCTGATCGCAGCCTAATACGTCGGCGCGGTGGAGGTCGATCTCTGGATCGCTATTTTGGATCGGCGCCGGCCGCCCCGGGCGGATGACTCGCGGCAGTCGCAAATGCCCCGTTACCCCGAGAGCGAGCTTTGTCCGCCGCAGCGGAGCTGAGTTCAGCCGGTCACTCCGCCGGGGCGATGCTCGGAGCGAGGATCGCGTCGAGATGCTCCGGACGGTCGCGATTGGCGTGAGCGAGATAGTCGTCGGCGAGGCTGCGCAATTGCCGGCTCAGTTCGCCGGCCGTGCTGGCGCTGTCGAGCCTGGTGCGCCCGCGCACGATCGCCTGGATGGCATTTATGTGATGGCTGATCAGTTCGGACGGCACCTCGTCGAGATCGGGCGCGTGCTCGATGACCCGGCACAGGCTGTCGGCGGCGACCCCGGCTGCGGGGAATCCGAACGTGGCGGCGTCGCCCTTGATGTCATGGGCGGCGCGAAACAGCTCCAGGCGGGTGGCGTTGGTAAATCCCTGCTTGAGGACTGCGGCGTGGGCCGCCGCGAGCCGCGCGGTTTCCACGCCCATCCAGTTCTGGAATTCGCCGGACAGCTCGGCAAGTGCCTTTTCGGCGCGCGCCACCGGATCGTCGAGATCCTTTTCGGCGACACGCCGCAGCACCTTGCGCAGGGGATTGGGCTGCGTGATGACGTGATGATCGGCGAAGGTCTCGATCCGGAGCGCGGCGGGCTTGTCTTTTGCCATGGTGGTTTCCTGAAGCCTTGGTCTCACGTCGAGGAGCGGGCCTTGTCGAGCAGCGACGGCTGCTGGAGCACTTCCATCTCGCCGCCGGTGCGGCGCTCGGGGCCGATATAGGCGTTGCTGGTATTGCGCCTTCGGTCCGGGCCGAAATAGGTCTTGGTCTTGATGAACGGCCGCGGGTTGGCGACGACGTTGAGAATGCGCTGGTAAAGCCCCTTGGCCGAGATCGGCTTGGCGAGGAATTCGCTGACGCCGGCGTCGCGCGCCACGGTGACGCGGCGCTTCTCGGAATGGCCGGTCAGCATGATGATCGGCGCGAACGGGTTGCCCTTGGAATCCGGCTGCCGGATCATCTGCGCCAGTTCGAGGCCGTCGAAGATCGGCATCGACCAGTCGGTGATGACGATGTCGGGTACGTAGTGGGTGTACATTTCAAGCGCGGTGGCGCCGTCCTCGGATTCATAGACCTCGCGGGCACCGAACGAATGCAGCAGCGTGCGCAAGATTCGCCGCATATGCGGATTGTCGTCGCAGACGAGAAATCGCAACTTATTGAAATCGATGCGAAACATGGGCCGGCTCTGGGCGCCTACCGAACCGCTCGGTATACCGCCCGTTAACCATATAAGGCGCTCCTTAACGAATGGTTGCGAATGCCGCGCCGGCCGCAGTTCGGCGTCAGTAGCCGAACTGCTCGCTCAGAATGCGTTCTTCCAGGCTGTGGCCGGGATCGAACAGCATCCGCATCGAGATGGTCTTGTCGGAAAGCACCTCGACCCGGCGGACGTCGCGCGCCTCGTCGTGATCGGCGACCGCCGCGACCGGACGCTTGTCGCCTTCGAGCACCTCGATGACGACAAAGGCGGTGTTGGGGAGCAGGGCGCCACGCCAGCGGCGCGGGCGGAATGCGCTGATCGGGGTCAGCGCCAGCAGCGGGGCGTTGATCGGCAGGATCGGGCCCTGCGCAGAGAGATTGTAGGCAGTCGATCCCGCAGGGGTCGCGACCAGGATGCCGTCGGCGATCAGTTCGGGCATGCGCTCGCGTTCATCGATCAGTATTCTCAGCCGCGCCGCCTGGTAGGTCTGGCGGTACAGATAGACCTCGTTGATGGCATGGTGCAGATGCACCACGCCCTGCGCGTCGGTGGCGCGCATCAGCAGCGGATGGATCACGGTTTCCTTGGCTTCCGCCAGCCGGGCGTGCAGGTCGTGGCTGCTGAACTCGTTCATCAGGAAGCCGACGGTGCCGCGATGCATGCCGTAGATCGGCTTGCCGGAGTGCATGTTCTGATGCAGCGTCTGCAGCATCAAGCCGTCGCCGCCGAGCGCCACCACCACGTCGGCCTGCTCGGAATCGCAATTGCCGTAGAGCCGCGTCAGCTGCGCCAGCGCCTGCTGGGCTTCCGCGCCGGCGCTAGCGACGAACGCGATCCGGTCATATCGCTTGGGCGTGGTCATGGGATCGCGGGGCTCATATCGGCGCCCGGGGAGCGGGTGCGCCGAGGTCGTCTATACGACGTTGGCGGCCTTTGTCGAGATCGTCAGCCAGCCCGGCGAAAGCCGCTGCGGCCGGCAAGCAGCCCTCGCGGGCAGTCAACCGGGCCTGTTGACTTGCGCAGACCGCCAAGCTGTCGCAGTTTCAGCGCCGCAAAACGCGGCGGTTCCGCCCGGATCGCGGCAAGCCGGAGAACTGACATGGCCATTGCTTTCGCCGCGCCGGGCCTGGCGCGCTTTGCCCTTGCGGTAATCGCCCTGGCTGTGATGACCGGCGCGCGCGCCGAGGATGCGCCGCCGCCACAGCCCCCTGCCGCAACGCCTTCGGGCCAGAAGGCGGCTGCGGCCGGCGGGCACGGCACCGCTTCCAACCCGGCGGTCGCGTCCGAGCAGCATCGCCTTCCGCCGGACTCCACGACAAAACAGACGCTGGCGCTTCCCGGGCGCACGCTCGCCTTCACGGCCACCGCCGGTTCGATCCGCCTGTTCGACGACAAGGGCGAGCCGCAGGCCGAAATCGCCACCACCGCCTACCAGCTGGAAGGCGCCGAGCCGGCCACCCGGCCGGTGACCTTTCTATTCAACGGCGGCCCGGGGGCGTCCTCGGCCTGGCTGCAGCTGGGCAATGTCGGACCATGGCGCCTGCCCATCGACGCCGACGCCGCGGTTTCCTCCGCGCCGCCCGATCTCGTGCCCAATGCCGAGACCTGGCTCGATTTTACCGATCTCGTCTTCATCGATCCGGTCGGCACCGGCTACAGCCGCTTCATTGCCACCGGCGACGAGGTGCGCAAGCACCTGTTCTCGGTCGACGGCGACGTCAACTCGATCGCGGTGACGATCCGCCGCTGGCTGGAAAAGTCCAACCGGCTGCTCTCGCCCAAATTTGTCGCCGGCGAAAGCTATGGCGGCATTCGCGGGCCGAAGGTCGTGCGCGAGCTGCAGATCCAGCAGGGCGTCGGGGTGAGAGGCCTCATCCTGCTGTCGCCGGTACTCGACTTCCGCGAATATTCGGGCTCCAGCATTCTACAATATGTGGCGAGCCTTCCCACCATGGCGGCGGTCAACCGCGAGACCAAGGGCGGTCACGTCACCCGGGCCGACCTGGCCGACGTCGAACGCTATGCGCGCGGCGATTTCCTGGGCGACCTCGTCAAGGGCCTCGCCGACACCGAGGCCACGACACGGCTCGCCGACAGGGTGGCGGCCCTGACGGGGATCGATCCGGCCGTCAGCCGCAGGCTTGCCGGCCGCTTCGGCATTGCCGAATTTCGCCGCGAATTCGACCGCCGCGACGGCAAGGTGACCGGGCGCTACGATGCATCCATCACCGGCCTCGACCCCTATCCGGACTCCAGTTTTTACCATTTCAGCGATCCGTCCGGCGAGCCGCTTTACGCGCCTTTGACCAGCGCTGCGGTCGACCTCACCACGCGCAAGCTCAATTGGCGGCCGGACGGTTCCTACCAGGTGCTCAGCGGCGCGGTTGCGAAGGCCTGGGATTTCGGCCATGGCCAGCATCCTGCCGAGTCGATCTCCCAGCTGAGGGAGATACTGGCGCTCGATCCGAAGCTGAAGCTGTTGGTGGGGCACGGGCTGTTCGATCTCGCCACGCCCTATTTCGGAACGCAGATCCTGCTCGACCAGCTGCCGGCCTATGGGTCACCCGATCGCGTCAAGCTCGTGGTCTATCCCGGCGGCCACATGTTCTATTCGCGCGACGCCTCGCGCCAGGCCTTCCGCGCCGAGGCTCAGGCGCTGATGAAGTGAGCCGCCGCCGGCTTTAAAACCGGCGCAATCCCGACCGGACTGCACCGGCTTTGGCCTAGCCGACCTCAGTAGACGAGGCCGGTGCCGGGCGGCTGTTCAAGGGCTGCGGCGAGCGAGCGATATTCCTCGCTGTCGATGCCGGCCAAAGCGGCGAGCCGGCTCAAATGGTACTGCGCCTGGTCACGGTTGCCCTGTTCGACCTGCCAAAGCCCGTAATACTGCCAGGTCTTGACGTGGTTCGGATCGATCTTCAGCGCGCGCTCGTACCAGATCTGCGCGACCTTGTAGTCGCCGAGCTTGCGATAGGAGTAGCCGATCAGGTTGGCGACGGCGGCGTTGTCGTCGTGACCGAGCGCCTTCAGCTGAGCAATCGCGGCGGTGTAATCGTTGCGGTCGTAGACCGTGGCATAAGCGGCCCGATAGCCGTCGAGGAAGCGGCGATCCTCGATGCTCGAGCTCTTGTCGGACTTTTTTTCCTTCTTGGCCTTCTTGCTGTCCGATGCCGGCGGCGACGGATTTTCGTCGCCCGAGGCATAGGCCGATGTGAGCAGCGGTACCATCAACGCCGTTGAATACATGGCTAGCGCCAACATCCTGATCGCAAATTTGCTCATCCGTCGCTCCCGATTTTGATGGGCGGCCATCCTATACCGAGGCCCGTTGATTGAACACCGGCTGCCACAGGACATTCCCCGGCCATCGGCCCGGTTTGCCGATTTTGCCCGTTCGCGCCGGCTATCCGCCGCAAAGCCAACATGACGAACATGTCATCCAGATGAACGAAGTCCACCGGTGCGCTTCAGTCGGGGTTCAGCGCGCCACCTTTAAGGTGGCCAGCATGATCAACGAGCCCGGCCATCCGACCGGAAACCCTCGGGATCCCCGTTTGAAAGAGGATACCACCATGTTGAAGACAATTTCCGCGGCGCTGCTTGCCGTTTCCGTTCTGGCGGCGCCCGCGATGGCCGCCGGCGCCGGTAAGACGATGCAGGCTCCGGCGATCAAGGCCGTGCAGGTAAAGGCCAGCGTGCTGAACGCCAAGGCCAGCATGGACCGCCATCATCATCGGCATTACCGGCATTTCCGCCATCATCACTTGCACAAGCGCTGATAGCCGGTTGGCCGGCGCGGCGTGACGCCGCCGCGCCGGAACGGCGAATCAACCAGAGGCTCTGCCCGCGATCGAAGACCCATAGGCGAATTCCATTTCGCCGGCCGACGGTCTAGGGTCACGAATCCGAAGTTCGGCACGGACCACCGACCCGGGATTAGCCAGCTCCAAACGGCCGGATATTGAATTGCGCTTGGGAATGCCAGAACGCTCGGGAGTATCGGCAAGGTCTGCGGCAATCCTGCTGCTGCCGATCGTGCTGATCGGCTGCGCAGGCGGCGACGAGAGCAGAAATGTCAGCTTTACCGCCGATCGCAGCGGCACCAACCAGCCTTTTCCCAACAATTACCGCGCCGAACTGCTGGCCTTCATGAAGACCTATCTCACCAATCCCGTGGGCGTGCATGATGCCGCCATGGCCGAGCCGGTTCAGCGCACCGTCGGCGGGCGGGTGCGCTATGTCAGCTGCCTGCATTTTATTCCGCGCGAGTCCGATGGCAGCTATCGCGACCTGCGCGAACGCGCCATCGTCTATGTCGATGGCCGGCTCGACCATGTGGTCGAGAACGCCGCCGAAGCCTGCGCCGGTGCGGTCTTTGCGCCGTTTCCGGAACTGGAAAAGATGACGCGCTGACCGCGCCCGCGCCGAAGGCGGGGGAAACACCCGATCACTTTTCGGCGAGCTTCGAACCGGTCCTGGCCACGGCCGACACACGCATAGGCCTGCGGGGCCGTTATTGTCGGCAAAATCGAAATGCTTGGGGAACAAAACCGCGTTGTTGCTCCGCCGTCACAGTTGCGGAGCATTCGTGCTTCGGCATCGCCGCGAAGCAACCAAATTGACGCCATGTTGTTTGATGAGGGTCACAACGACGAAATGGGGACCATCATGAAGAAACTCTTGCTCGGCGCAGTCTCCCTGATCGCATTCGCGGCCCCCGCGGTCGCTGCCGATCTTCCTGCGCGCACCTATACCAAGGCTCCGGCCTATACGCCGCCCGAAGCGATCTACAACTGGACCGGCTTCTATATCGGCGGCCATATCGGCGGCGCCTTCGCGGACAGCAACAGCCTGCAGGGCAGCGGCGGCCAGTTCATGGGCGGCGTGCAGGGCGGCTTTGATTACCAGTTCGCGACCAACTGGGTGATCGGTGCCGAAGCCCAGTACAGCTGGCTTGCGAACAGCAATAATGGCGGCGTGCTTTTCCCGGCTGGCACATTGGTGAGCGGCAATACCGGCCAGCTTGGTTCGGCGACCGGCCGGTTGGGCTATACTTGGGGTCCGGCGCTGCTTTACGCCAAGGGCGGTTATGCCTGGCGCGACAACAACACGATCAATGTCAGTCTGGGCGGCGCGCCGGTGCCCTTTACCACCGATGGCGGTCACCAGGACGGATATACCGTCGGCGCGGGCCTAGAATACATGTTCGCCCCGAACTGGTCTGCCAAAGTGGAATACCAGTACTACAATTTCGGCAGCACCACCTTCACCAGCGGGACCCCCGAGATCGTCGGGGCCCGTTTCCGGAACGACGAGCAGACCGTCAAGGCCGGCCTGAACTATCATTTCGGCTGGGGTGGCCCGGTCGCCGCGCGCTACTGACGGGACGGCTTTCCGCCCCAAGAAGGCCGGCTTGGTGCCGGCCTTCTTTTTTGTTTTCGGGAGTTTTCTGTGCAGGCCGTGCAACCGCCCGGGCCCCGGGCGCTCACCGAAAATAATTTTTGCAGTGCACGGAACTTCCACGCTCAATCGGTTATTATCGGTGCGCCGGTTGATGGACGACGAACATGCGTGCCTTGGTGTTAGGGATTGTTGTTTCCACGGGTGCTCTGCCGTGTTTTGCCCAGACCGTGCTGAAATCCGAACCCCTGATCCTCGCGCCCTATGAAATCGCCTTCGTGCAGGACGCATCTTGTCCAGCCGGCAAGGTGCTCAAGGTTACCGGCGCGATCAGGGGGCTGCATCGCCGCAAAGCTTGCGTTACGCTTGCCGCCGAGCAGGCCTCGCTGGCGGTCGCGAGCCCGTAGGCTCATGATCTTTCGGTAGAATCAAACAATTGCCAGTATCCGGGTCTGCTTCTAGCGATCCAGCTCCAAGGGAGCGTCGCGCTCGGCCTCGGCCTTGTTGCTGGCGGGATCCTCCTGGGGGTCCGGCCGGCAGGGCTTGATCTCGTAGTCATTATCCAGCAACGGCCCCGCTGCCGGTTCCGCGTTCTGGGATACCGGATCGACCACCAGACCGCTCTGGCGGGCGAGTTTCCAGACATCCGCCTCGGTGGGATAGGTCTTGCTCAGCCTGGCCTCATTGCAAAACAGCGCATAGGGCATGGAATGGCTCCGCCAAACTGCTCTAACGCGCAGGGCGACGGAGGGTTTCGGCCTGACAGCGGGGCGGTTCAGCGCCGAGAATCCGAGGTCGCGGAACGGGAAAGCGCCGATTCCGACGGAGTCCCTGAGTCGTAAACGAGTCCTGAATCCCGGAAAAAATATTCTCCGAGACTCCCAGGCTAGAATCGCCCGATGTTTTCGTGGTCATGGGAACGATCCTCCAAACCTCCTGCCAACGGGTGCATCTAGCACTTTCGGTGGCGCTGCTGGCGGCCTGCGCGGCGAATCTGGCGCTGGTATGCGCCTGGCTCTAAGGTAACGCCGCCGCTCCGGTCGTGTCCGCGAGGTCGGATGGATTGGGTTGGCTTGCCCCCTTATCCGGCTACTGTCAGTCGAGCTTCGAAGAAGCCGACAACGCGGCCGATAGCGTCGGCGGCCATCGGATCGGTATCTGAAAAGTCGAAACCGTGCGGTCTGCCGGGATAGGTGACCAGTTCAGCTTGTGCTCCCATCGCCTTGCCGAGCTTCACGAGTTGCTCGCCCTTGGCGAGCGGAACATTCTGATCCGCCTCGCCGTGCAACACGATCATCGGTGGCAGGTGGCTGATTTCCGCCAGCATCGCATCGGGCATGCCGCCGTACAGCACGGCCAACGCGGTGACGCGCCGGTCGCGGGCCGCGGCATCGGCGGCAACATAGCCGCCCAACGAGAATCCAAGCAGGCCGATACGGCCGGAACTATCGGGTCGCGCAAGGATCGTCGTCACGACGGCAGAAACCCGCCTTGCCCAGCCGTTGAATCGCCCGGCCTCATAGGCCTCGCGGCTCGCCCTCGTGCGGCTGCTCGGATCCAGCGCCGGAGCATCGGCGGCGCTGAAATAGCGCAGGAGATAAGCGTCGATGCCCCGGGCCGAGAGCGCGTCGGCATAGCGCTGGTAGGCTCGGGGTCGGCGTTCGAAACCGTGAAGGCCGTGGAGCAACAGGACGCTTGGACGCTTTCCGGCCTCACTCGCCCCGTATCGGGTCAAGGCCACACTGCCTTCGTCCGCATCAACGCGGAGTTGCTCGGGTACCACGGCATCGGCCGGGGCAAACAGTGGGAGCAGCGCAAAGCCCGCCAAAGCCGCGCGTCGACTGATCGTTCGCATTATCGCCGCGGGCATGGAACTTGTTGCGCCGGGTGCATGAATCACATGATGCGGCCAGCGAAAAGGCCGGCGAGACCGCCGGCCATTACGCGCTTGCGGCCTTTTTGGCCGACCTGGGCGGGCTATCCTGCACGCCATAGCTCTCGAACGCAGCGATGGCTTCGCTGATGTCGGACTCGCTCAGCAGCACCGGGCCCCCGATCCCCAAGGTGAGATAGTACTGCCGGGCGATGGTCTCGAGTTCGATCGCCCGCCACATGGCCTTTTCCAGCGACGAGCCGGTCGCGATCATTCCGTGATTTGCCAGCAGACAGGCGGTCCGGTTCTCCAATGCCTTGAGCGCATGATCCGACAGCTCCTTGGTGCCGAACCTGGCATAGTCAGCAACGCGCACGCTCATGCCGCCGAAGGCGGCGATCATGTAATGGCATGCCGGAATTTCCTTGCGTGCGATCGCCAGCACGGTGGAATAGGTCGCATGGGTATGGACAATGCCGCCGACATCGGGCCGCGCCTGCATGATATCGAGGTGAAAGCGCCATTCGGAGGAGGGCTTCAGCGGCCCCTTCCACGATCCGTATTCGCCATCGATCGGCATCGCGGCGATCATGTCGGGGGTCAGCGAGTCGTAGGGTATGGCCGACGGCGAAATCAGCATGGTCTTGCCATGACGGGCCGAAATGTTCCCGGACGTGCCCTGGTTGAGTCCGGAGGCATTCATCGCGCGGCATTTGGCAATGATCGCTTCGCGCAACTGAAGTTCGGTATCGGTCATGAACCACCCCTGACAATCGAGCGCTTGTTGCGCTCAATCGACGCCTTGTCTTGTTTGGTGCCGCACTCGACCGTTGATCCGGATAGATATGGATTTTGCGTCCGGCGAGCGACTCCGGCGCGGCGCCGCATCATGCCGGCGATCACCGCCAAAACTCAAGACGGTGCGCTCTGGAATCAGATACCTGGCCGTAAAAAACCCGGCTTTCAGATACGAATCCGCAAAAAAACGGCGAGCACGGCACCTCGATGAGCCCAATCGAATGCCCCAGACCTCGTCACGCGCAGTGCCGTTGTTCGAGTGCGCCGAACTCCAGATTTTCGCCCTGATTCCGATCGGGCGGGGTTCGTCTGCAAGCGGGCTTCCAGCTGCGGGCAGCCGGACGCTAGATCGCAAACACCCAGACCGCCACGATGGCGCCGAGCACCGCGAGGCCGGAAATCGTCCAGCCCGTCACGTAAACCGCACCATCGGTTTCCGGCCTGTCCACCATGGTATCTTGCCAATGGGTCATAACCGCCTCCTAAACTCTGCCCTCGATGATAGGTCGCCGAGGGCGGCTCAAGGTTCAATTCCGGCCGTCTCTCCGCGAGGCGCGAGCTCCTTGCGCCCCGCGGATGGAGTGCCGATCGGCGGGCTAGTTTACCGGCGGCGGTGAGCCCGCCGTGCGAACGAGCCGGTCGGCTTTCTGCAGAACGTAATGATTGTCAGGCTGCTGCCTGGCGAAAAAGCTCAGCACTACGAACGCCGCGCAGAACGTCAGGCCGGTCAGCATGACTTTTCGATAGGTGCGCCTGTCGGCGTTGTGAAAGGTCGTGGACATGCTTCCAGCCATACAACTTCAGGCTGGGGGCGCAATCGCTGCCGGTTTTTAACCTAACCGATGAAGGTTACTCGCCCCGTCGATTTGAAAAGAATTGAATCTATCGCGCTGCGGTCGAAAGCCTGCGACGGCATCCCGAGTCGCTTCCTCTCGTTGTCGCAGCCGGAGCTGCCCGAAGGCGGCCACGTCCGTGTTTTTTCGGATCGCGCCATGGCTTCGCAGCCCCATTTCGCCGCTTAAATTGACCGGCGATTAACCGCGTCCCTTCGAAAGCCGAAGGCTTAATCCGGCATTATCCCCCTGCGCGCACGGTCGAACCAAAGTCCCGGTTCGGGGCTGCGCCCTGGATGGCTGCGAACATGGTTTGGCGGAAAACCCTGGAAAGAAGCGGCCCTGTCGAAGGCCGCCGAGCCTACGTTCCGGCTAGCTGGGCAATCGTTGGATTCGTGTTCGTCGTCTGCGCCCTGCTTTTGGGCCTGGAGACCTCCCATATCCTAAGCCGGCGCGCCGACATCATGGCCAGCGGCCGAAAAGACACCGCGAACCTTGCCAGCTCTCTCGTCCAGCACGCGGAACTAACCTTTCGAACGGCCGACGCGGTTTTGCTCGGAGCCGTGGCCAGGCTCGATCAAGATCATGCTCTTGGTCCGGAAGGTCGCCAGAGATTGAGAAACTGGTTCCTTCAGGAAGTTCGCAACTCCTCCCAATTCACGGGTTTCGCCGTTATCGGCAGTGACGGGTCGATGGTGGTCAGTTCTGCCGGCGACAACGGCCCGGCGAACCTCTCCGACCGTGATTACTTCATTTACCATCGGGATCACGACGACCACGAGCTTCTCCTCAGCAAGGTAGTACGGGCCCGCAACGCCGATGGCTGGCTGATCCCGGCGACCCGAAGGTTCAATCGCCCGGACGGCACATTTGGGGGCGTCGTCATTGCCGCGATCGATCCCGGGTACTTTCAGGATTTATACGACCGGCTTCAGCTCGGCGACAATGGTGCGGTGCTTCTCGCCTCGTCGAACGGCAGTGTTCTGGTACGCCGGCCATTTGTCGAGGCTTATGTCGACCGGGATATATCGCAGGGCGGCCTGTTCAAGCTGTTGAAACAGGCGCCGGTCGGGAGCGGAGAGATTACGGCAGCAACTGACGGGGTGAAGCGCCTCAACAGTTACGAACGGGGAAAGACTTATCCTGTCGTCGTGGCCGTGGCTCAGGACGTCAACGAGTTGCTGGCTCCCTGGAAGCAGGATGCGATACGTCAGTTTGGCGAGGTCATCGCCATCATGGCGTTCATCTCGCTGATGGGCGCGGTGGTCTGGCGCATCACCAGGACTCTCGCCGCCAATGCCAAAACCTCAAGCGAGACAAACGCGCGCTTCGACGCAGCCCTTGCCAACATGTCGAACGGTCTGAGCATGTTCGATGCCGATGGCAATCTGATGATCTGGAATGAACGCTACGTCGAACTGTATGGAATGTCGCCCGAGCTCATCCGGCGCGGAGTGAGCATCCATACCATCCTGGCGCATCGCGAAGACGCGGGAAATCTGGATTCCGGCGTTGAGGAGTACGTCAGGGATTTTCAGCAAGAGCTCACTGATTTCGGCAAAAGCATAACGACCTCCCGGCTCAAGGACGGGCGAACCATTTCCGTGGCCAATGCCGCGATTGCGAGCGGTGGTTGGGTGTCAATACATGAGGACAGTACCGAGCGGATTCGTCGCGAGGAGGAGATCGCAGAGCAGGCTGCCGAATTGGGGCGAACAAACATGAGATTTGACGCGGCCTTGAGCAACATGACGCAGGGCCTGTGCCTGTTCGGCGCCGACAAGAGCCTGGTGATCGCCAATATCCGGTTCCGCGAAATGTACGACCTGCCGGAAGAACTGGTGAGGCCGGGCACGCCATTGCCCCTGATCCTGCAGCATCACGCCGACCGTGGCGCCGCGACTGGCCTGTCCGTCGACCAGCATGTTCAGGCGATTCCAACCCAGCCAAATCAGTATTTCTCGCCGGCCGACGGCCGCGAAATCGCGATCAAGCGGACACCGACCGCGGATGGCGGGTGGGTTGCAACCCACGAGGACGTCACGGCGCAGCGGCTACAGGAGAAGCTGTTGGCGGAAAAGGCCGCCGAACTGGAATTGACGAATGACCGGTTCAACGCCGCCTTGAGCAACATGTCGCAGGGCATCAGCATGTATGACCAGGGCAAGCGGCTTGTCGTCTGGAACGACCGCTTTGCGGAGATCTATCGATTGCCGCGCAGGCTGTTGAAGGTGGGGATCCATCTCAACGTCGTCACCGAAGACATTGTCGCGCGTGGCATTCTCAGCGGCGAGGCAGACCAGACCGCGATTGCGAGCAAGATCGCCTCGGTGAGCGTGCTCCCGATCGACTAAGACAGGGTCGAGGAGCTTAGCGATGGACGCCTGATCCTGATATCGAGGCAGCGCACCTCCGACGGCGGCTGGCTGGCGACACATGAGGACATTACCGAGCGGCGGCGTGCGGAGGCGGAAATCAATCATTTGGCGCGGCATGACGCGCTGACCGGCCTCGCCAACCGCGCGGAATTCAACGCCAAGCTTGCGGAAGCCAGCAAGCGCCTCAAGCGTTACGGTGGATCCTTCACGGTGATGATGCTCGATCTCGACAGGTTCAAGGCCGTCAACGACACGCTCGGGCATCCTGCTGGGGATCAGCTGCTGGTCGAAGTCGCCCGGCGCCTGAAATCCTCGGTGCGCGAGACTGACGTGCTGGCGCGCCTCGGCGGTGACGAGTTTGCGATCATACACGAGGGCGCCCCCCATCAGCATGAAGGCGCCATCGCGCTGGCGCTGCGAATTATCAATACCGTCACCCAGCCCTTCGACCTCGACGGCCATCAGGCCAGCGTCGGCACCAGCATCGGGATCGTCCTTGCGCCCGAACATGGCGTCGAACCTGAGGAGTTGCTGAAAAAAGCCGATCTGGCGCTGTACGACGTCAAGGCCAACGGCAGGAACGACTTCCGGGTGTTTCAAGCTGAAATGCTCGAAATCGCCGATAGTCAGCAGTCCGCGGAGAGCGAATTGAGGGACGCCCTCGCAGCAGAGCAATTCGAGCTTCACTACCAGCCGGTCATCGACGTCACGTCACGCCGATTGTGCGGCGTCGAGGCGCTGGTTCGCTGGCGCCACCCGGCCAGGGGTCTCATCGAGCCGGACCAGTTCATCCCGCTCGCGGAATCCACCGGGCTGGTCGTTGCCCTCGGTGAATGGGTGCTGCAGCGCGCCTGCAGCGATGCGGTTTCCTGGCCCGCTGATGTCAAGCTCGCGATCAACATCTCGGCGGTGCAGTTCCGCAAGGGCAACCTGTTCGACGTCATCCTGTGCACGCTGGTGGAGACCGGCCTTGCCCCCGAGCGGCTGGAACTGGAGATCACCGAGGCTGCGCTGGTTGAAAACCAGGAAGCTCACTTGACAGCCATACGGCAACTGCGAAACCTTGGTATCGCCGTGGTGCTCGACGATTTCGGCACCGGCAATTCTTCGATCAACTACCTGGTCAGCTTCCCGTTCGACAGGGTCAAGATCGACCGGTCGTTCACCCACGGCGTCCTGAACCGCCGCGATTGCGCAGCGGTGGTGGCCTCGGTGCTGGCACTGGCGCAGGGCCTCGGCATGCCACGACCGCCGAAGGTGTCGAGACGGAGGCCCAGCTCGAATATATGAGGGGGGCCGGGGTGGATCTGGTGCAGGGCCATCTGTTTGGGCGGTCCGTCCCGATCGCGCAACTTGACCTCGACACTGCCGGCCTGCCCGGGGAAAGAGTGCACAGAACCATGCCTGCAGATCCGGGCAATTTCCATCACCGCAGAGCGCCATGAGTATGGATCCGCAAGACAACCTGCTCTACCAGCTCGAGAGCATCCAGTCCGGCAAGGACCTGTCGCGGCGGGCGGAGATCCTGCGCAGCGTGACCGATCTGTTTGTGCGCGGATCGGGCCGGTTCACCGAAGATCAGGTCGAGCTGTTCGACAAGGTCATGGGCGAACTGCTCAAGAACATCGAGTGTGGCGCGCGTGCGCAGTTTGGCAGGAGGCTCACCCGGCTTTACGACGCGCCGCCGGGCGTCGTGCACCAGCTGGCATTCGACGGCGCGATCGAGGTTGCCGGTCCGGTGCTGATGCACTGCGAACGTCTCGACGAGGCCGCGCTGCTCGAGAATGCGAGGACCATGGGTCAGGACCACCTGCTGGCGATCTCCGGACGCAAGACGCTGGTTGAAGCGGTGACGGACGTCCTGGTGGAGCGGGGAAGCCGGACGGTGGTTTCGCGCACCGCGCGAAACGTCGGCGCGCGATTTTCGGAATTCGGCATTTCGACCCTGGTCGCAAAGGCGCGCGACGATGGCGACCTGGCGCTGTGCGTGTGGTCCCGTCCGGATATTCCGCGCCAGAACCTGGTGCAGCTGTTCGTCGCGGCATCGGAAGCCCTGAAAATCCGGCTGGTTGAAACCGATCCGCGAAGGGCCGGACTGATCGAGGCCGTGGTCGCCCGGGCGTCGGACCGGATCCAGGCCGATGCACGTATCGGCTCCGACGATTTCGCGCAGGCCGAGTCCTACGTCGGCTCGCTGCATGCTTCCGGCAGGCTGGACCAGCAGCAGTTGGCGGCGTTCGCCAACGAAGCAAGCTTCGACAAGGTCACCGTCGCGCTTTCGTTGATGTGCAGCCTTCCGATCGAACTCGTCGAACGCGCCTTCGTGCAAAACCAGACCGAACAGATCATCGTGCTGGCCAAGGCCATCGATCTGTCATGGGTCACGACGGTGGCGCTGCTGCTGCTGCAGGCCGGCGTCAACGGCAGCACGCGGCAGCAGCTTGATCGGTGTTTTGCCGGTTTTTGCAGGCTTCAGCCGAAAACGGCACAGACCGCGCTGCAGTTCTATCGGATGCGGGAGAAGGCCAACCGCCAGACCGCTTGAGGCGGTGCGCGTAGCGTCCGAGCCTTGCCGATAGTTTGGCGCCCTTTTGAAACGCTGGGCGCACGGCAACGCCGTCCGCCGCAGCCCACCCCGCGTCGTTGCCTAACGCCCCTGGCAGTTGGCTGGGCCGTTTTTAACGCCGGTCTTGATCGGCCTGTGGAGGATGCTTCGGCTCGGATTGGGTGTTGCGCACGGCTTCGGTCAGCATCTCGCGCAACTCGGCCTTGGTCTTCGCAGGCTCTCGCGTAAAGCTTTTTGTCCAGGTGGCCATGATCCCCATATGGGGACGCCGTGGCCGGAATCAACGCCTCCGCTCCCCTTGACTTGGCTCGCTTGCCGGAGATAGTTTTTGGCAGGTCGAGCAGGCGACCGACGGACCGCGTAAAGGGTTAAACCCGCCTCCAGCAGTTGAGTTTACATCTCCTTCTTTCTTGCCCGAGAGCAGCGGTCGCCGGGCGCAGGGAAAGAAGGTGTGCCATGCCGCAGGCTCTGCCCGCGAAACCCCATCTCGAATGGCTCAGGAAGGCCGCCAAGCTGCGACTTGCGGAGCTGCGCGCCGAAAAACCCGAAGCCAGGCTGCATCAGGCGCAGCTCGCGGTTGCCAACGACTATGGCTTTAAGAGCTGGCGCGCCCTCAAGATCCATGTTGACCGCATCAATCCGGCCCTTGGCCAGCGCGCGCGCGTTTTCGCGGCGGCCCGTGCCGGCGATGTCGAGGCGGTCCGCCGCGCCTTTGCCTCGGGCTTCGATCCGGCGACTGCCGACAGCGACGGCCGCACCATTCATCAGATCGCCAAGGAACTGCGTCACGAGGCGATCGAGCTGCTGGCCCGCGATCTCCAGGGCGGCAAGACCCGCCCCGACGACGAGATGCGGGCGATCCAGGCCATCATGCGGGCAGCGCAGTCCGGCGATCTCGACGCGCTCCACGCCGGCCTCGACGCCCATCCCGGGTGGATCGATGCGCTCGGCGGCGGATTCCAGAAGGCCACCGCCCTGCATCTGGCGGTTCTGCGCAACCGGCATGCCGCGATCCGCCTGCTGATCGCACGCGGCGCCGACCTCGATCGCCGCGATTTTCCAGACAATGCCGCGCCGCTGCACTTTGCGGCGGCTCATGGCGATCTCGAAACCATCGCGCTTCTGGTCGAGGCCGGCGCGGACATCGACGGCAACGGCGACGACCACGGCGTCGGCGTGCTCGGTTGGGCGACTTGCTTCCGCGAGGTGCGGCAGGACGTCGCTGCCTATCTGCTCGGGCACGGCGCCACGCTCAATCTCTGGACCGCGATCGCGCTCGACCGCGCCGACGAACTGCGCGCGATCATCGCCCGCGATCCCGCATTGCTGGGCGCCCGGATGACCCGCAACCAGCATCGCCGTTCGCCGCTGCATCATGCCGCCGCGAAAAATCGCCCTGGCATCGTCAAGCTGCTGCTCGAACTCGGCGCCGATCCCAATGCACGCGATGCGACCGGCGCCACCGCGCTGACGACGGCGGCCCTGGAGCGTGCCGACGCAAGCGTGGTTGCCGCCTTGTTGGCTGCCGGCATGAAACCCGATTTCCTGACGGTCGTGACCATGGAACGCTATGCCGAGGCCGAGGCGATGTTGCGGGATGATCCCTCGCGGATTGGTCCTGACGGCGATGATACCATCGCCTTGCATGGCTGCGTCGCCAAGCAGAACCCCGCCGCCATTCGCTGGCTGCTGGCGCACGGCATCGATGTCAACGCCAGGCGGCCGATGTGGGATCTCAATCACACCGCTCTCCACATGACCATCGAAAGCGGCGCCATCGACCTCGCGCGGCTCCTGCTCGAGGCCGGCGCCGATCCGAACGTTCGGGATGACAGGCATCACGCCACCGCACTGGGCTGGGCCGAGTTCTTTGGTCGCGGGGACTTTGCCGAACTCATTCGCGGGAAGGGCGGCATCAGATGACGAAGAGGACGATAACCTGGCGCCAGCTGCTGCTGGGCGCCGGAGCGGCCGTGATGGCGCCGTGGCCGGCAAGGGTGGCTGCGGCGGCGAAAGCGTGGCCGCCGGTCGCTGCCGCGGATGACGATTGGTTAACCCGCCCCTAATATGTTCCCCGTACAATTACGGATCTGAGCGTTATTGACCGCTGCGTCGGAAACACGACCTGCCACAGTGTCCCGGAGAATCATTTGGTACGGAACCGGACCATGTCCTCCCAATGTCCTCAACAGTCGTTCGATGATTGCGCTGAGCTGGGCGCGAAGCTGAAGGAAGAAGTCAGATCGCTTCCTCACGGCGCCAAACGCGAAGCCTTGCTGCAGAGGGCGCGGAAACTGGAGGCTGCCTTGGATATCTTCAAAAGCTGGGCTTCCTCGCCCGGGCTCAGAGCGCCCAGATAAGCCCGCCTCGGCTGGCTTCCACCCCGTCTTGCCTTCCCGATTTGTCGAACATGCTTTCCTGCTCGGGCGCGTGCGTGCCAGCGGGTCGGCGCAAAGCGCGGCCCGATGCAAAAACTGGGCGGCGTCTCGAAGCATGGAAAGCAGGCACGGACTCGCGGCCATCCATCGAGACGCCGCGCAAGCGCGCGGCTCCTCTGGATGAGGCGATAAATCATTTCATCGGCCAAACCCAGGCAGCGATAGGGCAGGGCCTCCGACCGCCACGGCACCATGGACCAGGAACGTCCTCGTTTCCTGGTCCATTGCTGGCGGCGCAGGGATTCCGTCCGTAGTTGAGGCCGGGTGTCCTGGTTTAAAAATTTTCGGTGTCCCGTTTTCTTTTCACTCAGGAGTTGAGCGGTCGCCGGCGATCGCCCAGGGGATCAAGGAGACGAGCCATGATATACGAAAGGACCATTCCAAGGCCCACAACCAGGAACAGGCTGATGGCGCAAGGAACGATTGCCATCCGCTGGTTCGCAACAGCATCTTCGACGAGTTTTTCACGGCCGAAGAGAGGCTGGTCGAAGACCGCGAGCTGACAAGTCTTATGACGAGGGTTGGGAAAACGCACACAAGACCCGCTGAAGAAAGAGGCCACCTCACTTGGCGGCCTCTTTCATGACGCGAACCTCGCCCAAGCCCCTAAGTCGCGGCAAATTGGCACAAGTATTGCTTGTATTTATTCAGGCTAGCACCAACGGTGTGTTGCTCAGGCCCGGCGCATTCCCATACCCGGCAGGGGGTGCGCCGGGCCGCCTCCAAGAAGAGGCCGCCTCAATGGCGGCCTCTTTCGTTGCACCAAGCTGCACGGCCGGGCTGGATGGCACCTGGCATCCTCACATCGCCCCATCGGAAGCCCAGCCCCGAGGCTTCATGGTGTTTGCATCGCCTTCTGCACACCGGGATGACCTTGCGCCCAGTCAAGCCGGGTGCCGGTGCGCAACCCGCTGAAGGCCCTCATCTGGTCGTTCAACCGTCCGGATTTCCTTTGTGGCCTCCGATGAGATACCAGGTGTCGTGTTGACGCCCGGCGCGGTCGCGACCCTGCCGGAATTGCAGCAGGCAGGATTCCACCATGCGCGCCAATGCAATGAGCTGGCTGACCGTCATCATGCTCGGCTTGGCCGCGTCCGCGGCCGCCTCGCAGGAAAGTGCGGAGCGCAACCTTCAGGTTCCCGCCTACGAGGAAGACGTGTTCCCCCCCTGGCAGCATGGCGCCAACAATGATGCGCTCGATCGAGGCCTGGAGTTCACCGTTCCGCAGGTTGACGCTCTGGCGGACTTCCACGGCGACATCAGCGATCCCAGGCTCGTGCTGTATGTCGGCGGCAATTACTTCTTCGCGATGGCGCCCCTGGTACAGGCCTTTGAAAAGGATCATCCCGAATACAGGGGCCGCCTCTACTGGGAGACGCTCCCGCCAGGGCTGCTGGTGCAGCAGATCAAGGCGAACGGCGTCATCACGTCCGGCAACATGACCTGGACGGCGAAGGCCGATGTCTATCTGGCGGGCCTCGGCGCCGTGCGGGAATTGATCGACCAGGGCCTGCTGGAGGCACCTGCCGTATCCTATGTCACCAACACGCTGACGATCATGGTCGTGAAGGGCAACCCGCACCATATCGAACGCCTCGCGGATCTTGCCGATCCGAAGCTTCGTCTGGCAATGCCCAACCCGGCGTTTGAGGGCGTCGCCCGCCAGATTGAGGCCTCGCTCAAGAAGGCCGGAGGCGATGCACTTGTCGCATCGGTTTACGAAGCCAAAGTCCGCGACGGAAGCACGACGCTCACCCATATCCATCATCGCCAGACGCCGTTGTTTCTGATGCAGGGTATCGTCGACGCCGGCGTCACCTGGCGATCCGAGGCGCTGTTCCAGGAACAGGCCGGACATGCCATTGCACATGTCGACATTCCTCCAGCCGAGAATTCGACGGCTATCTATGCCGGCGCGGTCGTCAAGGGAGCGGCGCATCGCGAGGCAGCGGAAGCGTGGCTGACATTCATTCGCTCGCCGGAAGCGCTGGCGATTTTCGGGCGCTACGGCTTCCTGCCTTACGCGGCCGATACGCGTTGACTCAGGCTCGGGGCAATGCAGGGCTATCGCATGTGAACGCGGCCTTTCATGGACCGTGGATCAGCAGCGCCGCGCGCCGCACGTCTGGCGCGCTGCGCTGCATACGGGGAACACATGGTGTTCCGGACGCGGTGCAGCGCCCTTTGCGGCCAGCGCCGCAGAGCCGGAACCACACACCCTCCGTTTCACGATAGGGGAAAGCCCTGCGGGACAATGGCAGGAGCGGCTGATCGAAGGCAAAGCAGGGAGCGTCGTGGGGGGATTCCATTTCTCCGCCCGACCGCAGGGCGCTCGGAGCGTCAGTCCGAATCGCGACATATAGGCTCCCAAAGCCGCCATTTTCCCGTGCCAGGGCTGGCCTGCCGCACCGCGGATCGGAGCATCGGGCGCCCCGGTCGCCGGCGAGAACGCCGGCGTTGCGCTGCGGCCGTTCCATCGCCAGCGGCGATTGCGGATAGCCGAGAGTTGCTGGACCTCGCCCCGTCGCCCCCCGCCGCGTTTGGCGGCTTCGAGCAGGCTGGCTGCCAGGCCGAGCATCTGGGCCGCGACCGGGCGCCGTTCCGCCTCGCTGCAGGTCAGAAACGATAGGGCAGCGTCGCTGACACGCAATAACATTAGCGATAGGATAAATCGACGCCCTTGGCTTCGTGCCGCCATTCCACGGAACCATCCATCACGGGAACACTTGGCTCATGAGGAAGGGATCGCTTTATGATGATTTACCAGGAAAAGATTGCGCCGCCGCTCGCGCCGCTGACGGAGGAGGAGCGGTGGAAGCTCGAACTGGAAGCCATTGCGAGCGATGACCTCTGGGTCAAAAGCTTCATCCAGCGCCTGGCGGGCGTCGTTCGCGATATCAAGCATTGAGGGCGGATCACGCCGGCGGCCTGTCTTCCCGGCGGAACCCGCCGTCCAGGCTGAGCGTTCAGAAACAAAATTTCCAAATCTTAATTTGTCCGGCCGGCGAAGCCGTTGCAACGTGGCAGCCATGGACTCGCCCCAAGCGCGTTCATGTTGACTTGCCTCCGTCCGATGCGCCCCATCGGGCGGGGGCATTTCTTTTCGTCCTCACGCATGGAAATGCAGGGCCAGCAAGGTCGTGGTCAGAACGACGGCCGCGATCAGCGCCGCGACCACGACATAGAAGACCTTGCCGTTCGCCTTACCGGGCACCTTGCGCCAGTGCATGGCCGTCTCCTGAAGTCATCTCCTGTTGAACAGGATTCGACCGCAGCCGGTTCCGGTGAAGATCTCTCCATCTTGTCACTATGGCGAGCTGGGGCCACCGGCGGCGGCATCGCGCCGTGTCATGGCGGTTGGATCAGCGCACCGACCTCAGTGACCGGCGGGCGCGACCGGTGTGACCGACGATCCGGACGGCGAGGACGAAATGCCGAACAGGCCGCTGCGATGCACTTCCGGTTCCGGCGGCGGCGCGGCTTCAGTCTCCGGTGGCGGCGGCATCGGTGTCGGCGGGGCCGGCAAATTATCGCACTTCAGCGAATAGACCAGCTTGTGATCCGCGGTCTGGCCGATCGGCGCACAGGGGTCGGCCCGGGCTGCAACGTTTCTGGGCGCCGGTTTGACCTGCGCCCAGGCGGGTGAGGCGATCAGGAGAATCGCAAACACCAGCTTGTTCATCGGCTGCTCCCGGGACGCGGTTCGGGCGCGATTGAACCCGATCGGCCGGTGGATGTCTATCGCCGTCGCCTCGCGGGCGCCGGAGTCACCGGTTCTGTTTCGTTTTCAATCTTTATTTCCACTTTGAAATGTCCGTCAGCCGGCTCGCGCGACGCTCGCCGGCCGAATCAAGGCGTCGGCAGGGCAGGCGTGCTGACCGCGTCCCTTTCACGAACCGTGCGAAGTTCGTACCAGAGCGCGTTCAAGATGCCGACGGTCGCCGCAAGTCCGAGGCCGAGGATCCAGGCAAAGTACCACATCGTTTGTCTCCGCTTTTCGCTGCTCAGTAAACCGACGAGCCGGCCTTCGCGATCATGGCCGGGCTGACTTTGCCCCACAGCACCTTGTAGACCCAGGCCGTGTAGGCCAGCACGATCGGCAGCAGGATCACGGTGGCGATCAGCATGTTGCGAAGGGTAGCCTGGCTCGACGAGGCGTCGAACACGGTAAGCGAATCGTTCGGGTTGGTACTCGACGGCAGGATGACCGGAAACATCGACAGGCCGACAGTGGCGATGATGCAGGCGATCCCGAGCTTGGAGGCGAGCAGGGTCAGGCCTGCCCGGCGCGCGCCGAAGCCTGCGGCGGCAAGCAGCGGCGCGACGATGCCAAGCAGCGGCACGGCCGCCAGCCACGGCGTGGCGCGGAAATTCTTCAGCCAGGCGGCCGAATCGACGGCCACCGCCTTTCCGAGCGGATTGGAGGGGCCATCCCACACGATCGGGCTCGTCACCTGATAGCCGCCGAACGCGCCGAGCCAGATCAGGACGCCACCGCCCGCGAACAGGACGGCGGTGACCAGCGCCGCTCTTGCACCGAATGCCGCGGCGCGATCGGCCACCGGGCCTTCGGCCTTGAAGGCGAGCCATGCCGCGCCATGCATCACCAGCATCGAAAGCGACACCAGTCCGCAGTAGAGCGCCAGCGGATTGAGCAGGCCGAACAGGTTGCCTTCATAGATCGGCCGCAGGTCGTCGGTGAAATGGAAGGGCACGCCCTCGAGCGCGTTGCCAACCGCGACCCCGAAGATCAGGGCCGGAACCGCGCCGCCGACGAACAGCGCCCAGTCCCAGTTGCGGCGCCACGCGATGCTCTCGCGCTTGGAGCGATATTTGAAGCCGACCGGACGCAGGATCAGCGCGAACAACACCAGGAACATCGCCAGATAGAAGCCTGAAAAGCTCAGGGCGTACAGTGCCGGCCAGGCCGCGAAGATCGCCCCGCCGCCCAGAATGAACCAGACCTGGTTGCCTTCCCAGACCGGGCCGACGGTATTGATGGCGACGCGCCGCTCGGTATCGGTCTTCGCGACGAACGGCAGAAGCGCTCCCACTCCCATATCGAAGCCGTCGGTGACGGCAAAGCCGATCAGCAGGACGCCCAGCAGCACCCACCAGATCAGGCGCAGCGTGGTGTATTCAAAGATAAGCTGGATCATGATCTCATTCCTTGACCTGATGTGCGAGGATCATTCGGCCGCCTTGACAGCGCCGATGCCGATTGTCGTGGTGACTTGGCTGAAAGAGCCCATGTCGTCCACCGCATCGGGGCCCTTCCTGATCGCCTGCAGCATCAGGCTGCATTCGATCACGGCGAGCACGCCATAGACCGCGGTGAAGCCGACGATGGTCAGGATCAGATTGTAGACGCCGAGTTCCGAGGTCGCCAGGAAAGTCGGCAGCACGCCGTCGATGATCCAGGGCTGGCGTCCGAACTCGGCGACGAACCAGCCAAGCTCCGCGGCCAGCCAGGGCAGCGGGAAGGCGAAAAGCGCCAGCCGGAACAGCCAGCGCGGCGCTTCCTTCTCCCGCATGGTATGCCACAGCGCGATCACGAACACCGCAAGCAGCACAAAGCCGAACAGCACCATGAAGCGGAAGGCGAAGAAGATCGAGGGCACGCTTGGCACCGTCGACCACGCCGCATCGTGGATCTGCGCCGGCGTGGCCTGCCGCGGGTCTTCGACATATTGCTTCAGCAACAGGGCATAGCCGAGATCCCCCTGGGCGGCGTCGAATGCGGCGCGCGCCTGCGCGTCGGCGTGATTCTTCTTGAGCTTCTGCAGGGCGTCATACGCCACCAGCCCGTTGCGGATGTTCGCCTCGGCCTTCTTGACGAGATCGAAGATGCCGGGGATTTGCTCGTCTATCGAACGGGTGCCGATCAAGCCCATTACCCAGGGGATCTGGATGGCGTAGCGCGTCGCATGCGCCTGCATGTCCGGAATGCCGATGGCGGTGAACGCGGCAGGAGCCGGTTCGGTCTGCCACATCGCCTCCATCGCGGCGAGCTTCATTTTCTGGTTGTCGGTAATGGTGTAGCCGCTTTCGTCGCCGAGCACGATGACCGACAGGGTGGCAGCGACGCCGAAGGCCGCGGCGATCACGAAGGACCGTTTTGCAAGCTCGATATGGCGGCCGCGCAGGATGTAGAAGGAGGAAATACCGAGCACGAAGGCGGCGCCGCAGACATAGCCGGCGGAAACGGTGTGCACGAACTTGGCCTGCGCGGTCGGATTGAACAGGACAGCGACGAAATCGATGACTTCCATGCGCATGGTGTCGGGATTGAAGGCCGCGCCGACCGGATTCTGCATCCAGCCATTGGCGATCAGGATCCACAGCGCCGACAGGTTGCTGCCGAGCGCCACCATCCAGGTGACGGCGAGATGGGCGCGCGGGGACAGGCGGTCCCAGCCGAAGAAGAACAGGCCGACAAAAGTCGCTTCCAGGAAAAACGCCATCAGTCCTTCGATCGCCAACGGAGCGCCGAAAATGTCACCGACATAATGCGAGTAGAAGGCCCAGTTCATTCCGAACTCGAACTCCATGGTGATGCCGGTGGCGACGCCAAGCACGAAGTTGATGCCGAACAGCAGGCCCCAGAACCGGGTCATGTCGCGCCAGATCGTGCGGCCCGTCATCACATAAACGGTCTCCATCATGGCCACGAGCACCGAAAGCCCAAGCGTCAGCGGCACGAACAGGAAATGGTACATCGCGGTCAGCGCGAATTGCAGCCGCGAAAGCTCGACGAGCAGAGGATTGGTCATGAAACGCGCCTTTCCGGGTTTTGCGTTCTCTAGCCGATGCGCGGCGATGTCGATTGACGTGGATCAAGCGGCGCCCGCCGGGATAGATGCAGAAAGCGTTCATGCAAATATCGAACAAGGCAACAGCGGCACTGACGGCCGCATCAAACGGGGCACCGCGCGCGGAAACTCCGGTTCGGCACGGCGAGACGCTGGCACTCGCCCGCAGTTTCGGCAGTGGGGACATGCGCGCGACGCTGGGCTGGCAGGTCTGCCGCGCGCTTCTCCGGATCGGTTTTTCGGGATCGCTGGCGGTGTTCGCCGGGCGGCTGATCGAAGACGCGACTTTCGACATGGCTGCGCTAGCCTGCGCGCTTGCCGGCCTCGCTGGGTCAAGCCTTGCCGGCCTTTTCGCCGATCTCGGTGCGGCGCGCGCCGAGGATGTTGTCGCCAACCGGCTGCGCAGCGCACTGCAAGAGGCGCTGGCGCTAAAATCCCCCGCGCGTACCCGGACCAAACCCGCCGGCGCCCTGGTGGCGGGCTTGCAGCGTTACCCCGACGCGCTTGCCAGCCTTGTCATCAGCCACAGCGTGGCGAAGTCCATGCTGGGCTTCGGCCCGTTGCTCGCGGCGGCGGCGGTCGCGGCGGTGTCGTGGCAGGCCGCGGCCCTGCTGCTTGTCTCCATTCCGGTCATGATCGTGTTCTTTGCACTGCTGGGAAGCGTCATCCGCAGCAAGGCAGAGCTGCAGGAAAAGGCCTTCGGCCGCCTCGCGGCGCAGTTTTCTGACCGTATCAGGACGTTGCCGACCATCCTGGCCAATCACGCCGCCGCGCGCGAGCACAGCAAGATCGAACGGCGCATGGGCATCTATGCGGACAGCACGATGAACGTGCTCAAGATGGCATTCATCAACGCCGGCATCATCGACTTTTTCTCCGCTCTGGCCATCGCCATGCTCGCCGTGTTGCTCGGCCTTGGCCATCTCGGCCTGGCACATATCCCCGGATTTTCCGGTCTCGAGCTCTGGCAGAGCCTGTTCACGCTTACTGTCGCCGCCGAGTTCTTCGCCCCGTTCCGCCGCTATGCCGAGCAGTATCACGTCAAGGCCGAAGGGCAGGCGGCCGCCAAGGAACTGGACTGGTTTTTCCACGATGGCGGCGCGGCGTCCGCCGATGCCGGGAACATCGAGGACAAGCCGTTCGTGATTGCCGGCGCGTTTGACGCGGCTGGCCTTCCCCCGGCAGGACTGGTCGTCATTTCAGGGCCAAGCGGCTCGGGAAAATCGACCCTGCTGCGCAGGCTGGCCGGGATCGAGGCGACGTCGTCCGGTTTCGAACCGCTGCCGCAGGTGATCGCCGGGGGCTGCGACTGGATAGCGACGGACATCTACGTGCCGGCGGGCACTCTGGCCGACGCGATCGGTTGGAATCGCCCGGGCCGGGAGCGCGCCGAATTGCAGCAGGCGGCGCGCCGTGTCGGCCTGCTCGACGAACGGCTGCTGCCCGGCGGGCTGGAAGCCCGCATCGCAGAGGGCGGAGACAACCTCTCTGGCGGACAGCGGATGCGCATCGGCATCGCCCGCATTCTGCTTTCCGGCGGCGTGGTGCTCGCAGACGAGCCGACGGCCAAGCTCGATCCGCGCACCGCGGCGCTGGTAAGACAGGTGCTGGCCGAACTGGCGCAGCGGCGTCTGGTCATCGTTGTCACCCATGACGAGCGGTTGATCGAAGCCGCCGACAGGCACGACGTGCTGCGCGCGCAATTCCAGGTGGCTGCATGAGCCTGCTGTCAGCCATACCCGTCACCACCGATGCGCCGGCTTCTGCGCCCGCGAGGTCGCCGTGGCGGCTTGCGATCGGACTTTCGGTCGCAGCCTCGGCTTCCGCCATCCTGCTTACCGGCACATCGGTCTGGTTGCTGGGCGCGGTTGCGCTGGCGGGCCTCGGACCGGCCGCCTTGGCCTTCAATTTCCATACCCCGGCCGCCTTCGTGCGGCTGTTTGCACTGAGCAGGACGCTCGGCAAATATGGCGAGCGTGTTGTCGGGCACCGCGCCGCGCTGCTCGACCAGGTGAAACGCCGCGCGCAGCTGTTGCTGGCGATGGCGCAGGCGCCAGGCGCGCGCGCCACGGGCTGGCAGCTCGGCAATCAGGACCGGCTGTCCGACTATATGGAGGACGTCGAGGACGTCGACTACGCACGCCTGCGTGTCGGCATGCCGGCCGCCGTTATGGTCGCCGGGATCGCCGCGCTGGCCGTGGCGACGGCGTGCCTGACGCCGCTGGCCCTGGTGCCGATCGCCCTCATGTCGATCGCGATGGCGGCGACGATGCGCCGCCTGATGCCGGGTCTGCACCGGCAATGGGCGGCGGTGAGATCGGCGCAGCGAAGCGCAGGCCGGCTGCTGGGCGCAGCCCTGGCCTCGATCATCCCGCTGCAGGCCGAGCGAGCCCACGCCGGAATCTTCGGTCTCGCCTTTGCTTATTTTGGCGCTGCGCAAGCCGGGCGCCTTGCCCAGCGTCACCGTCTGGCCGTGCTCGACATGTTCGCCGGGCTTGTTGGTCCGCTGGCGGCGCTCGGCGTGCTCGCGGCGGCCTGGCACGGCGGAGACCGCGGCGGCGCGCTGCTGGTTCCGGCCTTCCTCGGCTTCGGCTGGCTCGCCTTGGGAGAGACCGCGCAGAATGTCTCGCGCATGGTGCTCGGAAGCGTGCGCGAGCGGGCCGCCCGCGACAGCCTCAAGGACTGGTCTGCGACCCCGGCCAGGCAGACGGCACCGCTCGTTTCGCCCGCCGGCCTGCAAAGCCTGACCCTCCGGAATGTTCCGCGGCAGGCGCCCGATGGCCGCCGCTTCGGCGATGCGCTCGACCTGAGCTTCCGCGCCGGCCAGCCGGCGGCGCTGATCGGCGCCAGCGGCGCGGGAAAGACCACCTTGCTCAAGCAGATTGCCGGTTGGATAGGCGCCGACAACAGCGGTCAGTTCATCGGTGACGGGGTGGTGCTGCTCGGCACCTGCCGCCGTGCGCTGGCGCATCTCTGTCTGCACGACGCCGCGATCCTCTCCGACACCGTTCGCGAGAATCTCTTCGCGCCTGGCGCATCCGAAGCCGAATGCTGGCGGACGCTCGTCGCCGTCGAACTCGACGGCCGCTTCGCCGACGGTCTCGACAGCTGGGTCAGTCAGGACATGTTGTCGCTCGGCGAAGCCCAGCGGCTGAACCTGGCCCGTGCGCTGCTCAGCGATGCGCCGCTGGTGCTGCTCGACGAGCCGGTGGAGCACCTGGACTTCGACCAGGCGGCGCGGATCCTGAAGCGGGTGCTCGCGCGACTGGCCGGTCGAATTGTCATCTATTCGAGCCATGCCGACCATGTCGCGCCTGGAACGACCGAAATTCGGCTTGGCGCCGACTGATACGGGGGCCGTGCGTCACGCGCCCTCCGCGCCGAGATCTCATCGATTGAGCGGAAGCTGCAGGGCCATCCGATCCCGCTCCGGATCGATGCGATGGCGGTCAGCGGGTCGCCCGCCGGATGGCGGCTCGTCCTGGTCGTAGGGCAGCAGCATCACCGCAAAGCCCATCTGGGCGCTGGCAAATGTCAGGCCCATCAGGAAGGTCAGAATCCCGCGAATCAGCCAGCCCTGTTCCGCGCCGGCGGTCAATGAGCCGATGCCGGCGACGTCGAAGACGACGAGCGCGGTGACCGCCAGGGGCGCGATCGCAAACCCGATCAGGGCATTCCTCGCAAGCAAGCGGACCAGACGTGGCATGCGAAACACTCCAGCGCGGCAAAGCCTCTTTTCAGAAATTAATAGAACGGCCAAGCGGAGCCAGGCCCGGTCCCCATGCTGCCGCTCCGGAGTCTCGATTCAATCCGACCGCGTGCCCAGTTGCTACCGCGCCTTTGCGACGGCATTTGGGCCGACCGGCGCGGCGCGGTTTTCCATGGCGTTGCGGTTATAGGTCAGCATGGCGGCGACCTCTGCCGGAGCTGCAAACCGATATTTCAGCTTCCGGCTGATTGCTGATGCGTCAGCACAGTCTCAGAGATTGAGGCGGCGTTCAAGGTCGGCTGCGTTTGTCCGGATCCACTGGATGCATTCATCGTCTGTCGGCAACGCATAGTTGCTTAGCGGCGAACTGTCTTCGTCCCACCGATGGCTGGTCCCGCCAAACGAGAACGTCGCGCCTCCGATTCGATCCCAGCCTGCCGGCGAGAAGGTTGGGTGAAATGCGTGTTCATGAATGGCGAGGACGCTGCCCCAGGCGTCCTCGTCCCGAGGCCCGACTCCCAACAAGCCAAAGCCTGATTGCCGGTCAGCCCGCGAAGACCATAGTGGAGAGAGATTTCTCGGAGGCAGGGTAACGAGGGCTTCCTTCGGGAGTTCGCCCCCGTTACGTGCAGCGAAAGTGAGCTTTGCGAATTTGGCAAGCTCCGCGGCCAGATCTTTTTCCACCTGCGTCCCGATTGCCCTTACGACCACGGTATAGACCAGCGAGTGCTCATCGAAGGCTCTGTCGGGATCGTCATGCTCCACGAAGGTCTTGGGGCGGTAGCGTCGGCTCTCCTGGTCCCAGACATTGAGTGCAAACCACTTTGCGACATCGACGTGATAGGTCAGGTCCAGCACGTCGGTGGCTCCGATGATCCCGTAATGTTGCAGGACACCTCGCGCCTGCACGTTGCTTAGGACGATATCATGCTGTTCAAACACCGCCTGCTTGACCAGATTGGACGCAATGCGGGCCTTCCGCCGATAGCGGCGCGCTGACTCTTCGTCGGGCGCGTTGTGCGCGCGGTAGACTCCGGGTGTAATGACTTCGGGATACTGGCGCGGGTGGCCGCGATATCCCAGGAACACTTCCAGCGGCTCTCTATCCGGGACATGATACCTGTACGAGTTCATCACGAATGACTCATCCGGGATAATAAAAAGCTCTTCGCAGAACGCGAAAGCCTCTCCCGCAGCGATGAGCTGAATAGGGTCATTAAGCCGCTTGACGATGCTGGATCGCCGTTGGTCGTCAAACGCCGGCGAAATATGCGCGATACGACGCTTGCCCGATGCAGGCGGTGCAAAGATCCATTCGCCGCCGACCGCGCACCACGCCGTCAGTGACCAGTCGGCGTCAAGCCGATGCGTCAGCCAGCCAGGCGCCTGGGCGACGGGCCACGGAGCAGGCACGGTGGTGGACTTCGGCGTCCTTATAAGGGATTCGAGGATGGTGGTGAGGTGTCCGAGGTGAACAGAGAAGGGGCCGAACCCCAGGGTGTGCTGCTGCCCCTCGGATGCATTTTCGATGCTCTCTGCCCATGTTGCTTTTGACATCGCATTCACCTGTCGCGGTAGAGCCGACTTGCGAACCGTTGCAATGCATTCGCCCCGGCGCCGCTGAAATTGCCGGGCCCGTCACTTGGCCATTCGCGGTGCGGTCGGGAATGAATTTCGAGCCGAAGGTCAATCCGGATCGCCGCGGTCTAAAAGAATCTTGCAGCGAAGATCCGCGGGTCCCGGCTTTGGTGCAGATCGCCAGCTTCGGCAGTCTTCATCGATCAATCCAGGTAAATCGGCGACGCCGATCGTTCCGGGGAGCCAGCCATCAGGCGAGAAGATATCATAAATAGAAGCGGGGAATTATACAACTGAAAATATGGTTTTAGACATGAGGCCAAACCAGAAGTGCGGGCCGGCGCCTTTCGACGATCGTCGTCAAGAAGCGTGTTGCTCGATCGATCGAAAAAAGGTCTCATCAGCCGGAAAGCCTGTTGAGGTCCGCGGCGGGCTTTACAGACCGCTCGCCCGGCAGCAAAGTGCTTCTCCATGTCGTTCAACTGGCGTCGGCAAAATAATTTTGAGTCCCGAAAAACGGAAACGGCGAGTTAGATCATCTTCCCGGATATCAACTGCCAGCATATAGCCGGCTTTTCTTTCATAACTAACATCGCGAAACGCGTTGAGAGCACAGGATGCCGGCTTCGAATTACGACGCCTATGAGGGCGTCAAGCCTTACTTCGACCTGGTCCGAGCAGCGCTGGGCGAACTGGTCGATGGCGAGCACTTCTTCGATATCATCTCCGAAGAAGTGGTCTACGAGGTGCTCTACGACTTCCCTGGCTGGCCACGCATCGTCAAGGGACGAGCCGAGCTGATGGCTCGGTTCGCGGGCTACCGCGACAACATCAGGCTCCAGGCCGCAGACGAGCTGATCACCCACAGGACGGACGACGGCGCTGTCGTCGTCATCGAGTATGAAGTCCATGGGATCATCCTGGCGACCGGGGTGAAGTATGACAATCGCTTCGCCTCGATCATGAGGATTAAAGATCGGAAAATCGCGCATTGGAGGGACTACATGGACTCTCTTGCGGCATGGAACGCGCTGACGGCGAGCGCTCGCTGAACTACCGGCATTGATCCTTCGAGCATCCGACGTCCAACTGCAGCCGCCGAGCCTGGCCGCTTCTGCCGCCCTAATCCGACCGGGTGCCGAGTTGCTCCCGCGCCTTGGCGACCGCAGCGGGGCTGACCGGCGCGGCCGCGGTGTTCCAGGCGTTGCGGACATAGGTCAGCACCGCGGCGACTTGCGCGTCGTCGAGCTGCCAGCCGAATGACGGCATGCCCGGCGCGGTCGGCTCGGTGTCGGTGGCCACGCTGCGACCGCCGCGCAGCACCAGGCGGATGGCGCTGGCGGGATCACCGGCATGGGCCAGCGAGGACTGCGCCAGCGACGGAAACAGCATCGCCACGCCCTTGCCGTCGAGGCCATGACAGGCCGAGCATTGATCGCGGTAGATCGCCTCGCCCGCGTGCATCGCCGAGGTCTCCGGCGCCGTTGGTGCCGAAGCTTCGGATCCAGGCAGCGACTTCAGATAAATGGCAATGGCACGCAGATCGTCGTCGTCATAGTGAGAGGTGGAATTGACCACTTCCTCCGCCATCGGTCCGGTCGCCGCCGTGATCCGGTTGTGGCCGCTCTTGAGATAACCGGTGATATCGGCCTCGCTCCACTGGCCGAGCCCCTGGCCGGTGTCGCCGGTGATGTCGGGCGCAAACCAGCCCTGCAGGTTGAAGCCGCGCAGATTGTCGCTGGTCTTGTCGCCGCCGAGCAGGGATTTCGGGGTGTGGCAGGCCGTGCAATGCCCGGGGCCCTGCACCAGATAGGCGCCGCGATTCCACGCCGCGGATTGGCCGCTGTCGGGCTTGAATTCGCCTTCCGCAAAATACAGCGCATCCCAGGCCCGCATCGCCAGGCGGATATTGAACGGAAACGGCAGCGTGTCGGCCTTGACCGGCTGATGCACCGGCTCGACGGTTGACAGATAGGCCCGGATCGCCAGCACGTCGTCGCGCGTCATCTTGGTGTAGGCGGGATAGGGCATCGCCGGGTAGAGCCGGCTGCCGTCGGGCCGCACGCCCCGGCGCACGGCGTCGTCGAACTGCTGGTCGCTCCAGGCGCCGATCCCGGTTTCGTTGTCGGGCGTGATGTTCGAGGAGGTGATGATCCCGAACGGGGTCTCGATCGGACGGCCGCCGGCAAAGGGTTTGCCCACCTTCAGCACGGTGTGACAGGCAAAGCAGTCGGCCACCGTGGTGAGATAATGGCCGCGCTCGATCCGCTCGAAGGCCTGGCCGTCCGGTTCGGCGGCGCGCCCCGTGCCTGCACCGGCCAGCCATGCCGCCATCGTGCCGATTATAATCGGAAGCCTTGCCGCGCTACGCATGGATCAGCGGCCCCGGATTTTTCAGGTACTGGCCGCGGATCGCGGTTGCCGCCCAGAACGCCAGCGCCGCCACGGTACCGGTCGGATTGTAGCCGGCGTTTTGCGGAAACGCGCTGGCGCCGGTGACGAACAGGTTGGAGACGTCCCAGCTCTGCAGGTAGCGGTTGACGGCACTGGTATTTGGATCGGTCCCCATGATCACGCCGCCATTCAGGTGCGTGGTCTGATAGTCGGTCGCGTCGTACGGCCCCTTGCGGTATTGCTTGTCGAGCGTGTGCGCGCCCATGGCGCGGATGATCTCGGCGAACTTGTCAGTCAGATAGGCGTTCTGCTTCAGCTCGTTGTCGTGAAAATCGATCGTCATCCGCATCATCGGACGGCCGAAGCGGTCCTTGTAGGTGGGATCGAGATCCAGATAGACGTCGCGGTAGCTGTAGAAGCTGCCATGCACGCCGGTGCCCGGCGTCACGGTCGAAAGATAATTGTCGCGCACCGCGTTCTTCCATTGTGCGCCCCATTTCGGCGTGCCCGGCGGAACGTGTGTGGTCTGGATCGGCCGGCCGCCGGTCTGTACCTGGCCCATATAGCCGCCGCCGACAAAGCCGAGCGGGCCGTGATCGAAATTGTCGCCGTTGAACTCGTCGATGCACATGCCGATCGAGCCCGAGGCGATGAAGGGGTTGAAATTGAACTTCTTGTTGTCGAAGAAGCCGTTGACGCTCGATATGGTCTGGTGGGTGAAGTTGCGGCCGATCACGCCCTTGTTGGCGACGGGGTCGTAGGGCGTACCGATCCTGGAATGCAGCAGCATCTGCACATTGAACATCGTGTAGGCCGACAGGATCACGAGGTCGGCCGGCTGCTCCCATTCCACCCCGCCGGTATCGACGAAAGTGACGCCGGTAGCCTGCTTGCCGGAGCGATCGAGGTTGATCCGCACCACTTCCGAATTGTCGCGCGCAGTGAAATTGGACTTGCGGATCAGATGCGGCAGGATCGTGGTTTGCGGACTGGCCTTGGAATAATTGCCGCAGCCGAACCACTCGCAGAACCCGCAATAGGTGCAGGGACCCATCTGCAACCCCAGCGGATTCCTGTAGGCCTGCGACAGGTTGCCGGACGGCTGCGGAAACGGCTTGTAGCCGAGATCGCGCGCGGCCCTGGCGAACAGGGTGTGGCTGAACGGCTGCTTCTGCGCCGGCGTCGGGTACGGCCGCGAACGCGGTCCCTCGAACGGGTTGCCGCCGTCCTGGATCTGGCCGCGCAAATTGCCGGCGGTGCCGGAGGTGCCGCAGAGATATTCGAACGTGTCGTAATGCGGCTCGAGATCGTCATAGGTGACGCCGAAATCCTGGATCGTCATGTCGGCAGGAAGAAACGCTGCGCCGTAGCGCTCGGTGAGGTGAGTCCGCAGCACGAAATCGGTCGGCAGGAAGCGCCAGGTTTCTGCATTCCAGTGCACGCCGCCGCCGCCGACGCCGTTCGGCGGCATGAACGAGCCCCAGTCGCGGATCGGCAGCGCGGTCTGGTCCATCCTGTTGCGGAAGGTGAAGGTGTTCTGGTCGGGGCGCAGGAACAGTTCGTGACGAATCCGGTAGCGCAACTCGTCCTGCACATAATTGGTCGGGAACTGGGTCGGCGCGTCGCGCCAGGGGCCGCGCTCGATCGCGATGACGTCGAGACCCTCGTCGGTGAGCTCGTTGGCCATGATCGATCCGGTCCAGCCCAGGCCGATGATGACGACGTCCTTTTTCGGCAGCTTGCGGGCCATCGCGGCTTCCTGGTTCAGGTTTTCGGGGACCAGTCGGCGCGGCCGATCAGGCTCACCGGCGGCAGCGGAAAGCGTTCGTTGTGGCGCTCGACCCAGTCGAGATAGTTGTAGCGCGCGCCGGGATAGCCGATCATTTTCCATCCCACCATGTCGCGGTTGCCGCCATAGAGCGGATCGGCGAAAAAACCCTCCTGCGCGTCCTTGATGACAGCGGCGAAGAAGGACTGGCCGTCGACGCCTTCGAGTTTTGTCCTGCCGTCCTCGATGCTCTTGAGCAGTTCGTCCTGCTGCGCCTCCGACAGATCGGCGAACCGCTTGTCCTGGTAGTTCGACTGGCAATAGCGATCGAGCGCGGCCAGCGCCTTGCGATAGGTCGCCGCCGGCGCGTCGGGCGATTGCGGGCCCTGCTGTTTGGTGCCGGACATGAAGGGCGGTCTGGTGTAATGACCTTCGGCGCGGCCGTAAGGGCCGGCCAGCTGGCGGTCGATGAAGACGGCGCAGCCGGCATCCCTGCCGCCGGGGGTTTGTCCATCCGGTGGAATGATGCGATCGGCCAACGCCTCGACGGCGCGGCCTTCGTCTGCCGTGAAATAATGCCAGGGGCCCGGCCGGACCGGAAGCGGAGGGCTACCGGCGTCCGGCGTCCATGGCAGGCCGCCGGAGATGATGGTGGCGCGGCCTTTCATCGTGCTTAGCACCAGGATCGCGGTGCCGGCCAGGAAGTCCCGCCGCTTCATTGCCATGAAAAAACCCGCTGCCGCCGATCCAATGAATGCGCCGCGGCGGCTTCAGGTTCCCACGTCCTCTCGAAAATTTAATGACAAAACCGCGCCGCCGGGATTGTTGAGTTGGCGCAATAACATGGGTCGTTCCCATTGATGGTCAAAGCGCCATCCTCAATCGAAGAACCGCCGTCATGCCGGCTTCAGTCGGGATCGCCGTGGTAGCCGGGCCAGAAATCGGGTGCCGTATCGTTCGGCCACGTTTTCGCCGGATCCGGATCGGGCGTGGATTGACCCTGCGTCGGCAATTGGAAAGTCCGTTCGTCGGCTCCGGATTGCCTGGCGTGCCCCCCGATCAACCTCCGGGGCGGGTGGCCGCTCGCTTGCCGGGGTATCGGCCATGACCGGTGCAGCCATCAGCCCGGCAAACGCCACGCCGGCGAGAATCTTTTTCATGAGCTCATCTCCCGATGGTTGGAGTGGCGTCAGTGCCTGAATGAACCGAAGATGGCGGGCGGCTGCGATGCAAAAAACATCGGTTTAATTGGCATCGCCGGTGTGGCGGCGGCTTTTGCCGCCTTTGCGTGCACGATAGCCGGCTGGTTCAATTCAAACGGCCGGGAGGGTGACGATCGAATATGTGAACCACTATCACCGGCGCAGAGGCCGAGCGAAACTGAGCTCGTGGCCGTCGGGGTCGTCGATATGGAAAAAACGCTCGCCCCATTCGGCGTCGCGTGGCGTGGTGGTCGGCCGGTATCCCGCCGCCAGGGCACTTCGGTGAACCGCATCGACATCGGCGACGTAAAAGATGACCCGGCCCCACCAGGTCCAGTGGCGTTCGGCAGGCTGGGCGATGAGGTTGAGATAGCCGGTGCCTGCACGAAAGCTGGTGAAGGACTGCTCCTCGTCTGCATACAGCGGTTCAAATCCCAGCGCGCGGTAATAGCGGACGGCGCGCGGCATGTCGTGGGTGGCCAGGGTGATCGCGCTGATGCCCTCGATCATGGATTTTGCCTTTCATTCAGTCCGGAGCAGCTTGCGTCGATGCGGCCGTACAGGCATCCTGCAGCAAGGGAACCAGGAACGGGCAGGCGATTTATAGACAATCGCCACGATGGACTGCCGTTCCAACCGGTATCGGGTCGTCGCTTCGGGTTGTATCGATGCACTGGGCGACAAAGCGCGAATGCCATGCTCTGGACTGTTTTGAAAGAGGCCGCGCTGAACTGGTCCAGGCATAAGGACTCCCGCCAGGGTGCTGCGATCGCCTATTATTCGGTGTTCTCGCTGGGGCCGATCATCGTGATCGCCATCGCCGTTGCAGGGCTGTTGTTCGGCAAGGACGCCGTCAGCGGGCAGGTGGCAGTCTCGATCAAGGATACCCTTGGGTCCACGGGCGCGGAAGCCGTTCAGGCCATGCTGGCGAATGCCGACCGTCCCCGGCAGGGGCTCATCGCAACCCTGCTCGGGCTGGGGACGCTGATCTTTGCCGCGCTCGGCGTCGTGGTTCAACTGAAGGACGCGCTGAATACCGTCTGGGAGGTGGAAGACGCGCCGGGCCAGGGCCTATGGCATTTCATTCGCAACTACGTCATCTCGCTTGCCGCCGTTCTCGCGCTCGGCTTCCTGCTGATGGTATCGCTGCTGGCAACCGCCGGACTTGCAGCGGTCGGAAAATATGCCGTCCCGCATCCGGGTGACGGGCTTCTGCACCTCGTCACGAGCCTGACCTCCGTCGGCATCATTTCGCTGCTGCTGGCGATGATGTTCAAATGGCTTCCCGACGCCGCCGTCGACTGGGGCGACGTCTGGCTCGGCGCCATCGTCACCGCCGCGCTGTTTGAACTCGGCAAGTCGGCGATCGGGTTTTACATCGGCAGGCAGGGACTGGCGTCCGCCTACGGTGCCGCCGGATCGATCATCGTAGTCCTGATCTGGGTCTACTATTCCTCGCAGATCATCCTGATGGGCGCGGAGATCACGCACGCCTTTGCCAGGCAAAGGGGCTCGCTCAGCCAGAGCAAATGACGCGCGCGCCGAATTACCGCGTCCTTGCGCCCGCGTACGACTTCGATCGCGCTGCAACCGCGCCCTAAGTCCGACCGATCCTGGGCAGTTCGGCGATGGGTCCGCCGAGCTTCTCGCAAAGGAATGCGATGGTGTCGCAATCGCGATCGACGGATTTGTTCAAGGCGTTTCCTTGTCCGTGGCCGGCGCGACGCTCGACGGCCAGATAGACCGTGCTCTCAGGACAGAGGCTCTGCATCGTTGCGACGAATTTGTAGGAATGCGCCGGCGCGACGCGGTCATCATGGTCGGCGGTCAAGACCAGAAGCGGCGGATATTTCACGCCCCGGCGGACATTGTGAAGCGGCGAATAGGCCAGCAGGGCCTTGAAATCCGCCTCGCGTTTATCGGGATCGCCGTATTCCGGCGTCCAGTTGATGCCAAAGGTGAACTTCGCGAACCGCAGCATATCGGTTACCGGAACGCCCGACACCACGGCTCCGAACAGATCCGGACGCTGCAGCATGGCCGCCAGGACCAGGAGGCCGCCATTGCTGGCGCCGTTGATGCCGAGCCGATCCGGCCGGGTATAGCCATTGGCGATCAGCCATTCGGCCGAGGCGATGAAATCGTCGAACGCGGTCTGGCGGTGGACGCCACGTCCTCCGTCATGCCAGGGCTGGCCATATTCGCCGCCGCCGCGGATCGATGCCAGCGCATAGACGCCACCCATCCGGACCCATGCGGCAATCCTTTCGCTGTAATAGGGCCACAGCGCAAATCCGAACCCGCCATAGGCGTAGAGTAGCGTCCGGTTGCTGCCGTCGGTGGCGATGCCCGGCTGATGAATCAATGTCATGGGAATGCGGGCGCCGTCCTTTGCGGTCACGAAGACTTGGCGCACCACGACATCCGTGAGATCGTGCCGGGCGGCGGAGGCGCGGTACAGCGAGGTGTTGCCGCTGTCGAGGCTGAGCCATTCGATGCGGCTGGACTGCCTGTAATCGTTCACCTCGAGCAGCAGATGGTCGTCGGTCCGATAGTGCCGTCCGAACGCCACGCTCTCGAGCTTGCCGAGATCCACCGTCGACAACCGTTCGCCGCTCAGGTTGTAGATCGAGATGCGATGGTTGACGTCGTCGAAATGTTTGACCACGAGCCTGTTTTCGAACACCGCGGCGGAGTCCAGAGCCGCATCGCCGTCGGGGATCACGGTGTGCCAGCGATCGGGCTTCGGATCGGACTGATCGATGCGGACAAGACGCCATTTCGGCGCGTCGAGATTGGTGATCGCGTAATGCGTGGCGCCGACATTGGCTATGGGACTGAAGCCGGCGGCGCCGACCGGGAATATTTCGGTGATGTACGAGGCGTCGTCGAGCGGAGCGATGAAGTAGCCGGCCTTCTCCGACGTTCCGACCCGCGCGACGATCTTCAGCAACTCCGCGTCCATCGACGAGGTCACCTGAAGGTAAAAATCGCGCGACCCCGGCGGGCGGAACACGACACGGTCGGCGGATTGCGGTTCGCCGAGGCGATGCTGGCACAGGATCTGGCCGCGCCGATACCAGTCGGCCGGCTCGTTGTCGCCGGGATAGCGGGAGTAATAGAAGCTGCGTCCGTCACGGGTCCACGCCACGGTGGTGTGTTTGCACCAGGCGAGGACGTCGGGCAGATCCTGGCCGGTTTCGACATCGCGAATGTGCAAGGTCTCCCTGTCGCTGCCGGCCTCGGACAAGAGATAGGCGACCTTGGTGCCCAGGCGGTCGGAAAACGCGGCGGCAATGGTCACCGTGCCATCGCTCGACAGCGCGCCGGCATCGATCAGCGTCCGGCGCGGGCCGCCCGGATGCTCCTGTACACCCAGGCTGCGCTGGTTGGCCAGCCCCTCGGAGAACAGGGTGAAGTAACGCGAGCCGTACCGGGCCGGGATCGTCGTGCGCGGGTAGTCGAGTGCTGCGAGGATGAAATCATGAACCTGCTTTCGGACCGGCAGCGAATCGACCAGGCCGCGGGCGCGCTGGTCCTCGGCCTCGATCCAGGCTTTCACATCCGCTCGCGTGGAATCCTCAAGCGGCCGATACGGGTCGGGAACAGTAACGCCGTAAAGGATGTCGACGGTGTCGTCGCGCGGGGCCGGTGGCATGTCGGTAACACCGGCCGCCCAAGCCGCGCCGGCTTGTCCCCAGGCCGGTCCGACCGCGGTCAGCGCTCCCGTTGCAATTCCGCCCATCACGACCGCGCGACGGGTTGGGCCGGTCCTTGCGATGAACTCCATGTTCGTCGTCCGTGACAGCTCTGGTTGCGTCTGGATGGCGTTTCGGCCGGCTCAAATATTCCTTGCGGGATGAGAGGGGCAATCGCACGATCTCGGCGCACCGAAATCAACTGTGCCGCGGCTGACGGGTAACGGTGTGATGGGCGATCATCGCACGGCGCCGACCAAGCGTGCTCACCGACCGGCTCCGTTCAGCCGACAGTTGTGACCCTATTTTGGCGTAATCCGGATTTCAATATCTTTTATCCCGGTTCATCCATTCAGAAGAGGTTCAGTAAGAAGAAGTCCGACGCGGCGATTTCAAAACGAAAACCTGGAGGGGGCAGGCCGCCAAACGGGCTTTGCGGGGCTGGTACGTCTCGTTGACATGGTCCGCATCCATGACATGGTCCAGATCGATGTCGTTTCTGTCACGATCCGGCCATCCCGCAGCGGCGGCCTGAAATCCCTCGATGACCCGGTCCGACCTTAAGCTGCAATGCAGTATGCGCAGCGCACAGTCATACGCTTGTAGCGCTGAATGCAATAATGATATGTGATGTTCCGGTAAGGCTTGGGTCTGGGCGCCTACCCACGCGAATACGGCCCGATGACGACACCGGCATCGTCTGCCGCGGAGGTTGCACGCCGCACTTTGCCATGCACTTCGCGAGTTTTGGATTGAATTGATGTCGCAAATGGTTTTTAATTTGGCTTTGCTATCTGCCTGATCCCCCCTTGGCGGTGGTAATGGCGAATTGTTTGCTGCTAAAGATTTTTAGGAGTCGGCAATGTTTCAAAGCGGAATTTCTAATAGTCTCGATATTCGATCTCGTCATTCCCTGGTTCGTTTCATAAATGCCCGAAGGGACGCTCGCGATGGGGCCGCAAGGCGATCCGAGCCCCAAACGAAGCTTGCAGTTCCGAATGAATGCGCCTGCGGCCGCGAAGGCGGATCCCCGCTAGCTGTGGCTTTGCGGTCCGGCGCGATATTCGGAGCGGGATCAGGCCGCAGTGGGCGCCTCATTTCGGCGTTGGCTTTGTCCCCACCACAAAGCCGCCGGCGCACGACTGTTTCGTTCATGCCGTTGGGTGCATAGCGCAAGTCCGCCTTCGATATGCAATCGGCAACCCGATCAAGTGAGATCACGCCTTCACTTCATCGGAGTTTATCGAGTTCTTCGGCTTAGCGAATACCAAACCCCGATTCCCCACGGCCACTGCCCCAAGCAAAACACCTGCGCGACAAGTGGAGAGCTTCATGTCAACGAACACGACGATCGGGAACAACAACGGCACCTACGATATCACCGCCGGAACGGACAGCATCGTCACGGTCGGCAATGGCAATGACACCATCGTCATAACCGGCGGCACCGATGCCTCGATCACGATCGGCAGCGGCATCGACACCGTGACCGCGGACTGGGGAAGCGACAACCACCTCACGGTCGGCGGCGGCAACGACTCGATCACCGTCAGCGGCGGATCCGGCAACACGATCACGGCGGGGAACGGCGTCGACGTCGTCAACGCGGGCAGCGAAGCCGACGACACGATATCGGTGGGCGGCGGCAACGATACGATCAGTGCCGGCGCCGGCAGCACCATCACCGCCGGCAGCGGCGTCGACATCATCACCGCGGGCGGCGGCAGCTCCGTCACCGCCACCGGCGGCAACGATACCGTCAACGTCGGCGCCGGCAGCGGGGCTTCGATCACGCTCGGCGGCGGCGTCGACAAGGTCACGGTGACCGGCGGCAAGGCAACCGTCATCAAGGTCGGCAATGGCAACGACACGATCACCCTCAGCGGCGGCTCCGGCAACACGGTCACGGCGGGCAGCGGCAACAGCGTGATCACCGCGAGTTCCGAGACCAACGACAAGATCACCACAGGCGACGGCACCGGCGCCGCCGTCACGGTCTATGCCGGCGCCAGCAGCACCGTCGTGGTCGGCAACGGCAACGACACCGTGTCGATGGGAGCGGGCGACACCGTCACCGCCGGCAAGGGTATCGATACGTTCATTATCGGAACCTCCGGTGCGCCGTCGCTGACGGCTCCGGCCCAGCTATCCGTGAATGAGGAAGGCAGCATTGCCCTGCCGATCGCGGCGTCTCTGTCGGCCACCGGTTTCGGTCACGACACGATTACCGGATTTTCCACCGCATCATTCGACAAAATCGAGTTCTCCACCAGCCAGTTTTCCAGCTTCGCCGCCGTCATGTCGGACGCCAGGCAGGTCGGATCGAATACCGTCATCACCGTCGACGCCGCCGACAGCATCACCTTGGTGGGCGTCACGCTTTCATCTCTGACGGCGAGCAATTTCGAATTCGTCAGCGGAGGTTCGTCCGGCGGCAGCGTGCTGGTGACGCTCAGCGGCATTCCGTCCGGCGTTTCCTTGAGCGACAGCAGCGGGGCGCTGACCGTGACCGACGGCAGCGTGACGCTGACGACGGCCCAACTGGCGGGGCTCACCTTGAAAGCGGGCGGAATAACCACGGCAACCTTGACCGCGACCGCAACCAACCAGGCCACCGGCATCTCGGTATCGCAGAATATCGCGTTGACGGTGAACCCGGTCGCTCCCATTCTGGCCGGCGCGACCGCGGCGACGGTGAACGAGGGCGGCACCGTGACGCTCGGGGCGACCGACACCGCCGCCTTCAGCGATGACACCCTGGGGACGGTCACGATTACCGGGCTGCCGGACAATCTGACCGCCTTCAATGGCGGCAGCTACACGGCATCGAGCGGAACCTGGACCGGCACCGCGGCGCAGTTCAATGCGCTGTCGTTCAAGGCCGGCGAGACCGGCACCGAGACGCTGTCGATCTCGGCAACCACGACAGGCGCGACGGCGGCGGCGACGGAAAACTATACCCTGACGGTGAAACCGGCCGCGCCGGTCCTGGCGGGTGCGACCGCGGCGACGGTGAGCGAGGGCGGCACCGTGACGCTCGGGGCGACCGACACGGCGGCCTTCGGCGACGACACGCTGGGGACGGTGACGATTACCGGGCTGCCGAACAATCTCACGGCCTTCAATGGCGGCACCTATACCGCATCGAGCGGGACCTGGACCGGCACCGCGGCGCAGTTCAATGCGCTGTCGTTCAAGGCCGGCGAGACCGGCACCGAGACGCTGTCGATCTCGGCAACCACGACAGGCGCGACGGCGGCGGCGACGGAAAACTATACGCTGGCGGTGAAACCGGCCGCGCCGGTTCTCGGCGGCGCGACCGCGGCGACGGTGAGCGAGGGCGGTACCGTGACGCTCGGGGCGACCGACATGGCGGCCTTCGGCGACGACACGCTGGGTACAGTCACGATTACCGGGCTGCCGAGCAATCTGACCGCCTTCAATGGCGGCAGCTACACGGCATCGAGCGGGACCTGGACCGGCACCGCGGCGCAGTTCAATGCGCTGTCGTTCAAGGCCGGCGCGACCGGCGCCGAGACACTTTCGATCTCTGCGACGACGACAGGCGCGACGGCGGCGACGACGGAAAACTATACGCTCACGGTGCTTCCGGCGGCGCCGATGCTGTCGGCACCGGCCTCGCTCGCGGTGAACGAGGATGGCACGGTCGCGCTTCCGATTGTCGAGACGCCTTTCAATCCGAACGATACGGTATCGATCACCATCGCCGGGGTGCCTGCGGACGCAACGCTGTCGGCCGGCACCAATAACGGCAACGGCACCTGGACCTTGACGCCGGCGCAGCTTGCCGGATTGACCCTGACCGCCGGCGAGGTGACCACCACCAATCTGACGGTGACCGCCACCAACACGGCCGGGCAGACCGCCTCGACTACCGACACCATCGCGCTGACCGTCAACCCGGTAGCGCCGACCCTGGCCGCACCGCCGACGTTGACGGTCAACGCGGACGGCAGCATTGCGCTTCCCATCACCGAGACGGCTTTCGATCCGCGCGACACCGTGTCGATCACCGTCAGCGGGGTGCCCGCGGACGCGACGCTGTCGGCGGGAACCAGCAACGGCAGCGGCAGCTGGACCCTGACCCCGGCGCAGCTTGCCGGCCTGACCTTGAACGCCGGCAATGCAACGGTGACGACGCTGACGGTGACGGCGACCAATACCCAGGGCGTGACCGCATCTTCGACCGACGCCATCGCGCTGACGGTCAATCCGGTGTTCAACGTGACGCTGTCGACCGTCAGCAATCTTCCGGTGCAGCAGGGCCAGACCCTGGTGGCATCGACGACGATCGGCGGCGACCCCGCCGATGCCGCCGCGGCGATCAATTATCAGTGGCAGAGCTCGAGCGACGGCGGCGTGACCTGGACCGATGTCAGCGGCGCGCAGGCGGGCGGTTTCGGCAACACCACGCTGAGTTCTTTCCTGCAGCTGACCGAGCAGGACGAGGGCGAGCAGTTCCGGGTGCAGGCCTCCTTCACCGACAGCGCCGGCAACCTTGTCACGGCGACCAGCGCTCCGACCGTTGCGGTCGCCGACGTGACGCCGGAGATCACGGTGCCGTTCAGCTATACGGTGGACGATCTGTCGATCGTCAAGAATGGCACGCAGATCTACGACAATACCTTCAGCCAGGCGCCGATCGCTTCGCCGACGATACTTTCCAACGGCGTTCCCACGCCGATCGTATTTTTGACCAACGGCAGCACGTGGACGGATTTGGGCGGCGAGGCGGTGATGTCGTCGGCCGGCGTCGCGCCGGACCTGGCGGTACCAAGCGTCGTCGAAGACTTCGCCCTCCTCACCACCAATACCACTCCCACCAGCACGCTGGGCCTTAAGGAAAGTGCGGCCTTCACGGTCAGCTCGACCTTCAGCCTCACTCCGCCGCCGCCGACTGGCGGCTATGGAATGGAGCTCAACGACGGCACAGCGACGCACGCCGTCGATCAAATCGTTAGCTTCGAGGTGGCGAACTTCGGAGGCGGCAATGTCGGCGTCGTGTTGGTACAGAATGATCCGGCCACTCAGACAAGCGATGTTATCGCCAGCCAGACGCTGACGGCCGCGCAGCTTGCGGGCAACGACCAGATCGAGTTCCAGCTGTCCCACGTCGCCAATACCTCGGCGGTCACCGGCTCGTTCGAACTGCTCGACGACGGCACCGTCACCTCCACGACGACGTTCGCCAATACCGCACCGATTTTCACCGGCGGGGTCGACTGGACGCGCGTGGCCGTCGGCGCCTGGATCAGCCCCGGCGTCGGACTGAACGTCGGCGCCGGGCAGTCGCCCGTCGAAGGCCAGACCCTTATGGCCAGCGCGGCCACCAACGACAGCGATGCCACTATCAACTATCAGTGGCAGGAATCGAGCCAGTCCGTCGTTTGCGACATTCACCGATATCGGCACCAACAGCGCGTCCTACGTGGTGCAGGAATCCGACGTCGGCTCCTTCATCCGGGTGGTCGCCACCACCAGCGATCCGGACAACTCCCAGAGCGCCACGGTAATCAGCCAGGTGACCGGGACCGTGGTTCCGGCGGCGCCGACGCTTTCGGCACCGGCCTCGCTCGCGGTCAACGAGGATGGCACAATCGCGCTGCCGATCGTCGAGACACCGTTCAGCCCGAACGATCCGGTATCGATCACCATCACGGGTGTGCCGCTGGACGGCACGCTGTCGGCCGGGACCAATGACGGCAACACGACATGGACGCTGACGCCGGCGCAGCTTGCCGGGTTGACCCTGACCGCCGGCGAAGTCCTGCCGCCCATCAACCTCATGGTGACCGCTACCAACACGGCGGGGCTGACCGCCTCGACCACCGATACCATCGCGCTGACCGTGAACCCGGTGGCGCCGACCCTGACCGCGCCATCGACGCTGACGCTCAACGCCGACAGCAGCATTGCGCTGCCCATCACCGAGACGGCATTCGATCCGCGCGACACCGTGTCGATCACCATCAGCGGGGTGCCCGCGGACGCAACACTGTCGGCAGGAACCAACAACGGCAACGGCAGCTGGACCCTGACTCCGGCACAGCTTGGCGGCCTTACCTTGAATGCCGGCAATGCGACGGTAACGACGCTGACGGTGACGGCGACCAATACCGAGGGCGGGACCGCATCCTCATCCGACAGCATTGCGCTGACGGTGAACCCGGTGCTTAGCCTGACGCTTTCGACCGTCGACAATCTTCCGGTGCAGCAGGGCCAGACCCTGGTGGCATCGGCGACCATCGGCGGCGACCCCGCCGATGCGGGCGTCGCGGTCGCTTACCAGTGGCAAAGCTCAAGCGATGGCGGCGCGACGTGGAGCAATGTGGGCGGTGCGGTCAGCGGAAACTTCAATTCCGTGCTGAGCTCGCTTCTGCAACTGACCGAGCAGGACGAGGGACAGCAGTTCCGCGTGCAGGCCTCCTTCACCGACAGCGCCGGCAACCTGATCAGTGCAACCAGCGCGCCGACTGTTCCTGTCGCGGACGTGACGCCGGAGATCACGGTGCCGTTCAGCTATACGGTTGACGATCTGTCGATCGTCAAGAATGGCAACCAGATCTACAACAATACCTTCAGCCAGGCGCCGATCGCCTCGCCGACGATTCTCGCCAACGGCGTGCCTACGCCGATCGTTTTTCTGACGCTGGGCGGAACCTGGACGGAATCCGGCGGGCAGGCCGTGTTCTCGTCGGCTGGTGACGCGCCCAACACCGCGGTTTCCGGAGGCGTCGAGGATTTTGCGCTGCTCAACACCAACACCAGCCCGCAGGGTACCGGAACGGGCGAGAGCGATTTGGGCCTCAAGGAAGATTCGGCCTTCACGGTCAGCTCGACCTTCGGCCTGACCACGCCGCCGACCGGCAATTATGGCATGGAGCTCAATGACGGGACCTCCACCCACGGCACCGATCAGCTCGAGCGCCTGATCGTCGCGAATGTCGGCGGCAATACCGTGGTCGAACTGGTGCAGCGGGATCTGGCCTCCAATCCGCAGACCACGAACATCATCGCCAGCCAGACGCTGACGGCCGCGCAGCTGGCGGCCGACAATCAGATCGAGTTCCAGTTCACCCACGTCGCCAATACGCAGGTGGTCACCGGCTCGTTCGAGCTGCTCGACAACGGCGTCGTCGACAGCAATGTCGGGACCGTCACGCTGGGGACATCGCCGATCTTTACCGGCGGTGTCACCTGGACGCGGGTCGACATCGGTGCGTTCACCAACCCAGGGGTGGCGCTCAATGTCGCCGCCGGGCAGTCGCCGGTCGAAGGCCAGACCCTTACCGCCAGCGCGGCCACCAACGACAGCGATGCCACCATCAACTATCAGTGGCAGGAATCGGCCAGTCCGTCGTTTGCGACATTCACCGATATCGGCACCAACAGCCCGTCCTACGTGGTGCAGGAATCCGACGTCGGCTCCTTCATCCGGGTGGTCGCCACCACCAGCGATCCGGACAACTCCCAGAGCGCCACGGTAATCAGCCAGGTGACCGGGACCGTGGTTCCGGCGGCGCCGACGCTGTCGGCGCCGGCCTCGCTCGCGGTCAACGAGGATGGCACAATCGCGCTGCCGATCGTCGAGACACCGTTCAGCCCGAACGATAACGTATCGATCACCATCACGGGCGTGCCGCTGGATGGCGCGCTGTCGGCCGGGACCAATGACGGCATCGGGACGTGGACGCTGACGCCGGCGCAGCTTGCCGGGCTGACCCTGACCGCCGGCGAGGTCCTGCCGCCCATCAACCTCATGGTGACCGCCACCAACACGGCCGGGCTGACCGCCTCGACCACCGACACCATCGCGCTGACCGTGAACCCGGTGGCGCCGACCCTGGCGGCGCCGTCGCTTGTGACGGCGAGCAACAATGGCTCGGTCGCACTGCCGATCACGGTAACGCCATACGATCCGCGCGACCCGGTGTCGGTGACCATCACCGGAATTCCCGCCGACGCCACGCTGAGCGACAACAGCGGACCGCTCGCGGTCGTCGGCGGCAGCATCACGCTGTCGCCGGTGCAACTCGCCGGCCTGACCCTGACCGCCGGCCTGACGCCGGCCACCCTGACGGTCACGGCGACCAACACCGAGGGAACCAGCGCTTCGACCAGCGAGACGGTGCTGCTCACGATCAATTCCGGCTCGGCCTATCTATGGGGCAGCTCCGACTTCCCGGCGCAGCCCGGGTCGGGCGTCCACATCTACGCGCCGTCGGTGTCAGTCAACCAGGCCGATACCGCCGTCGGGATTTTCTACGGCGAGACCTCGTCAAACTACAGCGTCGCCGGGCCGGACGTCATCACGGACGATGCGCTGATGCTCGATCCCTTCCTGCTGCCGGAGAGCGGCGGCCCGCAGGCGGTCGAGACCTCGACCATCTCTTCCTTCCCGTTCCGCTACAATTACGTGCTGCCCAGCATCGGCGCCACCAACCTCGATGGCATCGCCGGGATCGCGATCTACGAGACCCAGAGCGGCGGGACACGCTACCTCAACGAAGTCGGCATCACCCAGACAAGTCCGGGCTCGCCGCTCACCGTTGGAACGCCGACCCAGATCGAAACGCTTCCGGAGCCCGAGGAGAATCCGGTTATCGTAAGCTTCCGCACCGTCTCGTCGAGCATCTCGGCGATCGCCAACTACAGCGTCGCGTGGGATCAGTACAGCCAGTCGGCCGGCACGTACACGATCAATTTCCAGATCTTCAACGGCTCCGGCACGGCCTCATCCCCGGTGGAAACGCCGCTCAGCCTGACCGGCGTCGGCGGCGTGGCGACGCTGCCCGCGTGGTACTTCAGGTCCGGCTCGGGCCCATCGAGCCTGGCACCTTACACCCTTGCCTATGCCCAACTCGACCCGGCGACCGGCGACGATGTCGTCCAATTCCAGGGCTATGCGCTCAGCGGTGCGCCGACCGCGACCAGTTTCTCCATCAGCCCCGATCTTTCGGCCTACGCGCCCGGCGCCACCAACCGGATCTCGCTCGAGCAGAATCCAGCCACCCATACGCTCGTCACATCGGCGCTCCGGTTCGCCCAGTTTTCCTCGGCGACCGGATACGAACTGGCGGTGGCATGGAACGAACAGGTGACCGATTCGAACGGCACCCACGATCAGGTCGAGTTCGCCGAGTACAATCTCACCACCAACAGCGTGGTTTCGCAGCAGACGTTCCAGCTGGCGGACGGGCTGCCGCAGAACATCAATCTCTCGATTGCCAATGATATCGCGGTGTTGGAATACGGCGACAACACCGCGACCAACCTGGTCGAGTTCAACGCCGGCGGACAGCAGCTGGGCACGCTGACGGTGGCGACAACGCAGGAGGCCCAGTCGATCACCAATTTCGGCGACGGCCGCGTCGGTGTCGTCTACGACAATTTGCTGGATTCCAGCGGCACCTCGCAGCTGGTCACGGACATCTACGATTTCCGAACCACGGGCGTGAACATCAACAATTCCGGGCTGAATGACGGCATCAACAAATATGTCGCCGGCACGCAATATAACGACATCTTCATCGGTGAGAACAACGTCAACAACACCTATTACTACATCGGCCAGAACACCACCGGCCCCGGCCCGGCAGACGTTTTCAACGGCGGCTCTGGCAGCTCCTGGAATGTGGCGATCCTTCCCGACGCGGAATCGAACTATTCCATGAACATCGTCCCGGGTGTCACCGCGATGCTCACCAATGTGGGGGATCCCGCCCACGCGGGGACGCTGACGATGTTCAATGTCCAGGCGCTTGCCTTCGATCCGGCGTCCGATCCGAGCGGAAACTCGGGCTCGCTGCAGGCGACGGGCAACTGGCTGGACATTATCGGCCCGCTGCCGGGCGGGGGCGAGCCGATCGGGATTTCCAACGGCAGCACCCTCGAGCTCGATACCGCCGACTCCGGGACCGTCACCTTCGCAGGTCCCGAAGGCGCGCTGCAGCTCAACTCTGCGAACGGGTTTACCGGTGAGGTCTCCGGCTTCGGCGCGCTGAACCAGATCGATCTGGCCGCCATCGGGTTCGGCGCCAACACCACGCTCGGCTACACGGCGAACAACACCAACACCGGCGGTACATTGACCGTGAGCGACGGCACGCACACGGCAAACGTCGCCCTGCTGGGTCAATACATGGCCGCAAGCTTTGCCACGGCCAGCGATGGACATGGAGGTACGCTGGTCACCGATCCGCCGGTGGTCGCGAGCCAGACGCTGCTCACGCAGCCACACGCGTGAGCCCGGCTGAAACGCGGCCCGGGTTGTAAAGCCAGGCCAGCAAGGCGTTGTTGAGAGATGACGGCCATGGCGCCCGACAGCACGACCGGAAAATCCGCCACGGTGGACCATGGCCTGGCTGTCCTGATGATGGTATTGCGGTATCAGGGCGTCGGGGCCGATCCCGATCAGCTGCGTCATCGGTTCGGGCACGGTTCGGTCGGCGTGCCGCAGATGCTGCGCTGCGCCAAGGAGCTGGGACTCAAGGCAAAGTGCTACAGGACGGACTGGACACGGCTTGCCTTGACGCCGCTGCCCGGAATCGCGGTGCTGCGCGACGGCGGCTTTCTCGTCCTTGGCAAGGCCGGGGACGGCAAGGTGATCGTGCAATCGCCGTTGTCGCCGCGCCCCAGCCTGATGACGCGGGCCGAACTCGAAGCCGTGTGGGACGGTCAATTGGTGCTGATGACGCGCCGCGCCGGATTGCTCGACCTGTCGCGCCGCTTCGACATCACCTGGTTTCTCGGCGCCGTCCACAAATACCGTCACCTGCTGGGCAGGGTGCTGGTGGCGTCGTTCTTTCTGCAGTTGTTCGCGCTCATTTCGCCGCTGTTCTTCCAGGTCGTCATCGACAAGGTCCTGGTCCACCGCAGCCTCGGCACCCTCGATGTCCTGGTCATCGGCCTGGTGACGATCTCGGTGTTCGAAACCATACTGGGCAGCCTGCGCACCTACGTGTTTGCCCATACCACCAACCGCATCGACGTCGAGCTCGGCGCCCGCCTGTTCCGCCATCTGCTGGCGCTGCCGACCGCCTATTTCCAGGCTCGGCGCGTCGGCGACTCGGTGGCGCGGGTGCGCGAGCTCGAAAACATCCGGAATTTCGTCACCAGTTCGGCGCTTACCCTCGTCATCGACCTGTTCTTCACCTTCGTGTTTCTCGCGGTGATGTACGTCTACTCGCCGCTGCTGACGTTTCTGGTGCTTGCATCCTTCCCGTTCTACATCGCCATTTCGGCATTCGCGACGCCGCTGTTCCGGAGTCGTCTCGACGAGAAGTTCGCGCGCGGCGCCGAGAACCAGGCGTTCCTGGTCGAGAGTGTCAACGGGATCGAGACGCTCAAGTCGATGGCGGTCGAGCCGCAGATGCAGCACCGCTGGGAAGAGCAACTGGCCGGCTACGTTGCCGCGAGCTTCCGGGTGCTGAGCCTCTCCAACACGGCCAGCAACCTGGTGCAACTCGTCAACAAGCTGGTGACCGCGGCCGTGCTCTATTTCGGGGCCCGGCTTGTCATCGACGGCAACCTGTCGGTCGGCGAACTGGTGGCTTTCAATATTCTGGCCGGCCGGGTCAGCGCGCCGGTACTGCGCCTCGCCCAGATGTGGCAGGACTTCCACCAAGCCCGGCTCTCGGTGGCGCGGCTCGGCGACATCCTCAACACCACGCCGGAGACGATCTACAATCCCGGCCAGACCACGTTGCCGGCGATCCGCGGCGAGGTCACCTTCGAACACGCTACATTTCGTTACCGGATCGATGGACCCGAGGTACTGCACGACGTCAGCCTGCGGGTGCCGGCCGGGCAGGTCGTCGGCATCGTTGGTCCGTCCGGTTCCGGCAAGAGCACGTTCGCCAAGCTGATCCAGCGGCTTTATGTGCCGGAGAGCGGACGGATCATGGTCGACGGTATCGATCTCGGCGTGATCGATCCGTCCTGGTTGCGTCGGCAGATCGGCGTCGTGCTGCAGGAGAACGTGCTGTTCAATTGCTCGGTGCGCGACAATATCGCGCTCGCGGACCGCTCGCTTCCGATCGAGAAGATCATTGCGGTCGCCCAGATGGCGGGGGCTCATGAGTTCATCCTCGAGCTTCCCAACGGTTACGACACCATCGTGGGCGAGCGCGGATCGAGTCTGTCCGGCGGTCAGCGCCAGCGTCTGGCCATCGCGCGTGCGCTGGTGACCGATCCCCGCATCCTGATCTTCGACGAGGCGACCAGCGCGCTCGACTACGAAAGCGAGCGCGTCATCCAGCAGAACATGCCGCTGCTGGCCCGTGGCCGCACCGTCTTCATCATCGCCCATCGGCTATCGACCGTGCGGCGGAGCGATCGCATCATTACCATCGACCGAGGCCGCCTGGTGGAGGACGGCTCCCATGACGACTTGATCAAGACCGATGGCCGCTACGCGTCGCTGTACCGTTTGCAGGCGGGTATCCATGAAGTCCGCTGAGGCCATCCGCCCCGGATCGGCATCGCGGGCCGCGAGCCGCGTCCAGGCCGTTGTCGCTCGTCTGCAGCGGACGGCCACCCGCTCGGAGGATGAGCTGGCGTTCCTGCCTGCCGCGCTCGAAATCGTCGAGAGGCCGCCGGCACCTGTCGCGGGTGTCATCGAGTTCACCATCGTCGCGCTGTTCTGCGTGGCGCTCGCCTGGGCTTGCTTCGGCAAGATCGACATTGTGTCCGCGGCACCCGGCCGAATTCTTCCGAGTGGGCGCACCAAGGTCATCCAGCCATTTGAAACCGGCGTGGTTCGCGCCATTCACGTGCATGACGGCCAAGCCGTTGCGGCCGGCGAGGTGCTGATCGAGCTCGATCCGACCATCAACGACGCCGAGCGCAAGCATCTGGAAGGCGATCTTGCCACCGCGCAACTCGACGTTGCGCGGCTTACCGCGGCGCTGAGCCAGGACGCCGATCCGCTCGCCGCGTTTCGCCCTCCGCAGAATATCGACGCCACCATGGTCGCGACGCAGCGGCATTTCCTGGCCGACCAGATCGAAGAGCACCGCGCCAAGCTCGCCGCACTCGACCGCCAGAAATCCCAGAAGGAAGCCGAACTCGCCACTGTCAATGCAACCGTGGCGAAACTCGAGACCATCCTTCCCGTGCTTGATCAGCGAGTCAGCATCCGACAATCGCTGCTTTCCCATGAAACCGGCTCGAAAGCCTACTATCTGGAACTGCTCCAGGCGCAGGTGGAGATGCAGCAGGATCTGCTGGTCCAGCGGAGCCGAGCCACCGAGGCGCAGGCGGCGCTCGCCGCCATTACCGAATCGCGGGCCCAGACCGACGCCGAGTTTCGCCGTACGCTCTCGGGCGAACTGGTGGAAGCACAGCGCAAGGTGGCCGGACTGACCGAGGATATCGTCAAGGCCGAGCAGAGGACCCGGCTCCAGGTCCTCACCGCGCCGGTCGCCGGCGCCGTGCAGCAGCTTTCCGTTCACACCGTGGGAGGTGTGGTCACGCCGGCGCAGTCGCTGCTGGTAGTGGTTCCAGCCGATAGCCGTCTGGAGATCGAAGCCATGGTGTCGAACCGCGATATTGGCTTCGTCCACGTCGGCCAGGATGTCGAGATCAAGATCGACACCTTCAATTTCACCCGCTATGGGCTCATCCATGGCAAGGTACTGAGCATTTCGCAGGACGCCATCACCCGGGAAAAGCCGCAGGACCGATCCGACGGCCAGCTGCCTGGCGCGACCACGACCTCGAGCGAACCGAAGGGCCAGGAATTGGTCTATGCGGCGCGCGTTTCGCTCGACCGCACCCAGATGCAGGTGGAGGAAAACCTCATCAATCTCTCTCCCGGGATGGCCGTTACGGCCGAGATCAAGACCGGCTCGCGCGCCGTCATCTCCTATCTGCTGTCGCCGCTCCTCAAATACGGCCAGGAAAGCCTGCGGGAGCGCTGAAAAGACGCTGGGTGATCGCGACGGGTAGGCCCAGTTGAGCCGCATTTGACATGACGATCGACTCGCCGGTCTTTCCCTTTCGCGACGGCGTCCGGATCGAATCTCCACGCCCGGGCGAGAACATTGGACCCGGATCATCCCTCGGGGGCAGCCCACCTCTGGACACTGACATCCGCCAGCGCCTTGAATATAGCCGGCGTGCGTTCCAGGCGTGCGATCGTCCGCGCGCCTTCGAGGGCGGCTACCAATGCGGCTGCGGTAGAGGACGCGCGCGCGGGAGTGAAACCGCACCCCCTAAAATGCTCCGCAACAATCTCGGTCGAATCAACAAATCCGCGCGCTACCCGTTTGGTCAGCTCAGCGTCGAGCGCAGGCAGCTCATTCGCCAGATTTTGCATCAGACATCCATACTGGAAATCAGAGGCGACCATTTCGGCCGCGAATGTGCTGAAAATCTGATGAACAAATTTGAGACCATCGCCCGTCGTATCCGCCGAGATATTCCGCAGTACAGCAATTCTAGTCGCAACGTAATGATCGATGGCTTCTTCTGCGAGCTGTGCCTTGCCGCGGGGAAAGTGAAAGTAGAACGATCCCTTGGGCGCACCGCTTTCTTCAAGGATCTGGATCAATCCAGTCGCAGTGTAGCCTTGGATGCGAAACAGTCGTTCGGCGGTGGCAATCGCGCGCGCGCGGGCGTCAGTCTTACGTGGCATGCCATGAGCATAACACGTTTGGCTTGACGCGACTATGGCGATCGACATAGTATGGTGATCGCCATAGGGGTAACTGATTTGACCACATCAAGATATGGCGAGGGAACGCTTCCCAAGCGGGTCCGCTCGCGCATGATCCACGGGATCAACGGCCTCGATGTCCATATTCTCGAGGCTGGTTACGAAAGCCCCGGCCGACCGCTCGCGCTGCTGCTGCACGGCTTTCCGGATTTGGCTTATGGCTGGCGACACCTGATCCCCATTCTGGCTGACGCCGGGTACCATGTTGTTGCGCCCGACCAGCGGGGTTTTGGCCGTACCACCGGTTGGGTGAACGGCTATGACGCCCGGCTGGAGCCCTTCGGCCTCTTGAATATGACGCGTGACGCCCTCGGATTGGTTTCGGCGTTGGGGTATCGGCGTACGGCAATGCTCGTCGGGCACGACCTCGGCTCGCCCGTGGCGGCCTATTGTGCGCTAGCGCGACCCGACGTCTTTCCCTCGGTGGTGCTGATGTGCGCACCGTTCCCCGGTCCGCCGGCGCTTCCGTTCAACACCGCGGACAGCGCGGCATCGTCGGTTCAACAGAACACTGAAAATCGAAAGTTAGCGGCCGCGCTGGCGGCGCTCGATCCGCCGAGAGTGTATTATCAACAATACTTGAGCACACGGGAGGCGAACCATCACATGTGGCATCCGCCACAAGGCTTGCGCGCGTTTCTTCGTGCATTTTTCTACGTCAAGAGCGCGGACTGGCCGGGAAACAAGCCGCATCCGTTGAACGCGCTAACCGCCATGGAACTTGCACAAATGCCCACCTATTACGTCATGGATCTCGGCACCACGATGCCCCAGGCCGTCGCTCCATTCCAACCTTCCGCCGACGAGGTCCTGGCCAGCAAATGGCTCACCGATCAGGAACTTGCAGTCTACACGGAGGAGTATGGCCGCACCGGCTTTCAAGGCGCCCTGCAGGCTTATCGCGTCCATTCCGATCCTGATCTGAACGCTGAGTTGAGCCTGTTTTCGGGCAAGACGATCGATGTCCCGTCGCTCTTCATCGGCGGGAAGAGCGATTGGGGTACCTATTCGGCGCCCGGCGCGGTCGATCTTATGAGGACGAGGGCGGCGACGAGGATGGGTGGTATCGAGCTGATCGAAGGTGCCGGTCACTGGGTCCAACAGGAGCAACCGGTTCGGCTCAGCACGCTCTTGCTCGCCTTCATCAAGGAGGCAGGTGGGACGGATCACGCCAGCGATCACAGGCTCTAGCCTAGGCATGATGCGAGTCCGCATTGCATTCGTCGTCGGCGCGGTGGATCGAACGTCTCAATGGCGAGATCAAGCGGCGCACCGAGGTGGTCGGCATCTTCCCCAACGAGCATGCCATCGTCCGCCTCATCGGAGCGATCCTGCTCGAACAGAATGATCGGTGAGCCGTCCAATCATCGCGCCGTTGAGCGATGGTTCCACTGTCAGCCTTCCGGCTATCGCCGCTGACTGGCCCGGGTTTGCCGGCGGATGCGGTGCCCCACCGCCAGTTGCGCTGCGCCGTGGGACACAATCCCTGCGCGGGCCTACAAAAATCGAAAAAATTTTCTGCAAATTGTGGTGCCGGTTGAGAGGATTGAACTCCCGACCTTCGGTTTACAAAACCGCTGCTCTACCGCTGAGCTAAACCGGCAAGCCAGGTGATTTCAGCCGCTTGACGCATAACAGACGCGTTCATTGGCTTTTTGTCCTTCCCTCGAGGAGCGACCGGCCGTCAAATAACAGACTTGCCCGGCGGGGGCTAGGCGACCTGGCGCTGGTCCTGGAGCTGAAATTCCAGGTCCTCGATGAGCTGCGCCAGCCGCTCGCGGGTCAGCGGGTCGCTGGGCTCCAGCGCCAGGCGGCGGGCCTGGGCCAGCTTTCGGTTGAGTTCTTCGCGGTATCTGCGGGTCATTGTTTCCGGGCTCCTGCCAGGTAGACGGCGGGACCCCTAAAATGTTCACAGACACCTTCACACAACGTTAATGGTTGGTGACCAAGCGCACAAATCGAGCAAACCGGGCCTACTGGCGCGCCGATCTGTTCTTCGTTTATTCCTGCGCATCGGCTCGGACCTGTTTCCAACCTGGCCGCCCAATTCGAATGTCTGCGTCGCGAACGGCGCTCGCCGTTGAGTTTTGCAGGAACCTGCGGCAGCGGGGTTTTGCCCGCATCAAATATATCCTTGCGTGCGCCTTGGAATAAAACAATTAGAAGAATATCATCGCGCTCTCTGGCCATTTCATTATTTTATTGGAGGTTTTGATGACAAACGGCATACGACTTTTTGTATTTCTGGGAGCGCTATCCGCCCTTTTCCTTTATGGCCCGTGCGCCCAGGCGCAAGCCATGCGGACCTGGGTGTCCGGCGTCGGCGATGATGCCAATCCGTGTAGCCGAACGGCACCCTGCAAGACTTTCGCCGGTGCAATCAGCAAAACCGGAATCGGTGGCGAGATCGATGCACTCGATCCCGGCGGCTTCGGCACTGTGGGTATCACGAAAGCCATCACCCTCGACGGGGGCGGCGGACAGATTGCATCGACGAGCGCATCCTCAACCGATGGAATCGTCGTCCAGCCGAGTTCCGGTACGGTTATTCTGCGCAACCTGAGTGTCATTGGAAACGGCACCGGCCTCTCCGGAATAGTTTTCAATTCGGGTACCACCCTGATCGTGGAAAATTGCAAGATCTCCGGCTTTGTCTCCTATGGCATCGCGCTTTCGCCCACCTCCGGCACCAGTCGAATAGCCATCGCGGATACCTCCGTCACCAACAACAGCCAAGGAGGGGTTCAGGTCAAATCCAGCGGTGGCACCACTACGATTTCGATGACCGGCGTGACAGCCGACAGCAATGGTTTTGGAATTGGAGTCGATACAACCGGCGGCGGCAGCGTGTCCTTGATCATTGACCACGCGACAATCAACGAGAACACGGGGAATGGCCTTCAGGCGCTCGGCACCGGCTCCACGGTGGAGTTCAGCGCCTCGATGCTCGTGCACAACAGCAATGGGGTGAACGTAACCGCGCCTGCAAACGTATTTTCGTTCGTTAATAATCTGATCGCTCAAAATTCCTCCAACAATGTAGTCGGGACGCTCGGTACCAAATCGCTCCAATAAATCGAATGGTCTGGTAAGAAGCGTCGATCATCAGCACCCGCTTGGGGGTGGTCACCTTGGAAACGCGGCTTGCCAATTTGTTCCCGTCATATTCTGCAGCGACGGTTACTGGCCTTTTTTGGATCAGACCCATCCTGTGAGATCTGAAAGCAGGAAAGGAGCCGCCATGTTCTCCTTGACCATCTGCGTCACCATCGCCGTTCTCGCCATGGCGTACTTGTGCGGCCGCTTCACCGCGCAATACGCGGCGCGGAGGGGGCGCTCCAGGCGCACCTGGTTCGTCCTCGGCGCGCTGTTGTTTTCGTTGTTTCCCGTTCAATGGGTGGTTCTGGGGCTGCTGCCGAAAAGGTAGCGCCGGCGCCGTTGGCGGCCGCTTTGGCTTCGGCCAACGCCCGGCTTGCCGGATTGGTCGTCCGCTGCGCGGCCTGCGTGACCGGGCACTCGGCGGACAGCCTGCCGCATAGAGCGTGTCTTTCGCGTCCAGTCCTCACCACGTCCCCCGGATTCTGTGTGATTCATCCCGGTCAGTTCAGCGCAACACCCGCTGTGCTTGTCGACCCGCCTGCCGATGTTAAACTCGCGGCGGGAATCGGGGGGAGAAACGACATGGCGAACAGGCCGCGGTTTCTAGCGATATTTTTCCTTGCAACATTTTCCGTCTCGGGACTGACGGCGGCGCATGCCGCGGAGCCCGGTTTCTGCAAGCAATACGCCCAGGCGGCGCTCACCCAGGTACGGGGCGGATTGTCCAATCCGGCCTGCGCCGCCGGCATGCAGGGCGCCCGCTGGTCGACGGATTTTGCAATTCATTACGAATGGTGCCTCGGCGCGTCCTTTGCCGCCAGCGGCGGCGAACGGGATGCTCGCACGCATTATCTGCGCGGCTGCACCGGCCATTGATTCAGGACAGTTCGCCGCCGCAACGGTCGGTCCGGCCTTATCACCCGGCGTGAACAAGGCGGCCACGGCCGCCTTGTCGTGCTGTCATGTTTGGACCTCGAAGCGCTATCGGCAGAGGTGGCGGCGGCCGTCTTGGCCCCTGAACCAGGAACCCGGCCGGCAGGCCAGGCCGTTGCGGTCGTAGCTACCACCGTTCTCATAGGCGTAGGAATTGGCGCGGAACGGCGCCGTCGCGATGGCGCCCGCGGCGCCTACCGCTCCGCCGACGACATCGGCTGCAGCGTCGGCGGGCCAGAAGCCGGAATCATGGCGATCCCACCCGTTGTTGTTCCAGCTGTCATGCCAGCTATAGTTCGCGCTGGCATTGCTGTTCCAGTCGGCGCAGGGATACCAGTGACCATCGGCGCCGAGATAGGTCGCACCGAGCTGCGGGCCGCAGGTCGTCCGGGCCGACGGACCACCATAGGCATAGGCGTCTGCGGCGCGGAACGGCGCGGTGGCGATCGCACCGGCGGCTCCGACCGCATCGGTTGCGGCATCGGCCGGCCAGAAGCCCGAGCCGGAATCCTGATAGCGATAATTATCGCTTACCCGCGACTGCGCCATTGCCGGTGTCCCAATTGCCGCGGCCAGAATCGCGGCCGCGCCAACAAGAGTCAGTTTTTTCATGGCTGGTTTCTCCAGGATAGTTGCCGGAGAAAAACCGCGTGCGGCGCGGGATGTTCCTGCACCGGCCGGTGCGCGCCGATCCGGTTTTAGCGTCGTAATTGGTGCCCTCCGAGCGCAATCCCTGAATCAACAGCGCACTGGAAGCTGCTGAATTCCAGGCGGATTTGACTCGAGCCTTGCCTCATCAATCGGTTGAGCAGAGTGCGCGGCTGTTCGAGGCGGCGCTCTTCAAACCGACGTGAACGACCGGTTCCACCGCGCTCGGGATGGGGCCCGGAATGCCGGACATCCGGTGCCCGAAGCACCGGCGGCGGAAGCCGCGGCAGGTTAACACTTCGATAGCACGATTGGCAGCCTTGCAATGAACGTGAATGCTTAGGGGTTAGGCTTACCGGCAATTTCGGCCGCGGCCTTAACCCTTGATACGCCGCATTCGGTTAGGGTGTCCGGGAAACCGGGATCCGACACCATGCGTGGACTAGCACTGGCGATATTGATCGGAAGCGCGCTGCCGGCACTGGCCAGCGAGGGCTTCGATATCGTGATTCCCGGCCGCGCCGGGGTGCCCATCATCATCAACGGCGTCGATGCGTCCTATGCGGTGATCGAGGGCGAGACCGGTCTCGGCAAGGGCCTGCATGCGCAGCCCACCGTCTATGGCGGGCGTCCCGTCGAGCCCGAGCCACAGGTCGGTCACTATTATCCGAGCCTAGGTCACGTGCCGGGCTACGGGCGGCTTGAAATCGAACCGCCGCCGGGCCGCATCCTGCCGAAACCGGCCGAGAGCTTCCATCAAACCTGGTCCGCGCAATCCAATCCGCCGCGGGCGCAGCCCGAAGTGCCGCTCAATCCGCCGCCGGTGATCGGCGCGCCGCGAAACGGCCAGGGCATGCCGCAGGCGCCCGAAACCCAGCGCAAAACCCCGCTAAATCGAACCAAGCCAGACTAAGCCCACCAACAAGAAACCATCGTACAGGAGAGAGTGTAATGCGTCAGACGATTTCAGGATTGGTCGCGGCGATCGCCGTCGTGGCCGCCGGTGCAGCGCCCGCAATGGCCTGCGGCGGCCTGTTCCAGAGCACCTGCTCGCCCTGCGGCGGCGAGAGCTATGTCAGCCCGTGCGCGCAGACCTACGTTCCGGCCCCGGTCTATTCGGGTTGCAACAGCGGCTGCGGCGGCTGGGGCTATGAGCGGCTGCCCGATCCGGTGCATCAGTATTATTACGCCGATCAGGGCCCGACCTATTCCGGCCCCGGCGATTTCGCGCCCTATCCGACCTATCAGGAAAGCGCGGTGTCCGGCTGGGGTGCCTATCGCCATCACCCCTATTATTACGGCTATGACGGCGGCCGCTACGCTGACGCTACCACCCATGAATATGACGGCGCCGACACCATCGAAGGCCCCGCGATCTACAGCTACCGCACCCATCCGCATTTCCGGCCCTGGCGCAACCACGCCTTGTATCGCCATCACGAAGGCGAGGGCGTCCGTTACGGCTATGCGCCGCGTCACGGCTATGCGCCGCATTACAGCCTGCCGCCGCGGCAGTTCTACGCCCAGCACCACAACCTGCGCTACGGCACCCCGGGCGGCGAGCCGCACCATTACGGCCAGCGCGAGCACATGCACCGCTACTACTGATCGCAGCGAACCACCACGACATCAGCGCCCGTTCGCATCCCCGCGAGCGGGCGCTGGCTTTTTTGAATCGCTAAAGGACGGCCCGCGTCAACATTCTTTGCATTCAGGGCTCGCGCAAGGGCGCGCCCCGGAACGACAGAAATTGTCGTTGTTCAATACTACGGCCCGAAATGATGTGAACTTCGGAAAGCGCTGGATCAGCCCATCAGGCCGAGCCGGGTGGCGCCGATATAGAGCGCCAGCACCGCGGCGTTGGAGACGTTGAGGCTCTTGATCTCGCCGGGCATGTCGAGCCGGGCGACCACGCTGCAGGTCTCGCGCGTCAATTGGCGCAGGCCCTTGCCTTCGGCGCCGAGCACCAGCGCCAGCGGCTCTCGCAAGGTCACGGTGCCGAGATTTTCGCTGCCCTGGCTGTCGAGGCCGACGGTCATGAAGCCCTGGTCGTTCAGCTCGCCAAGCGCGCGGGCGAGATTCTGTACCGTCACGATCGGCACCAGTTCGAGCGCGCCCGAGGCGGATTTCGCCAGCACCCCGGTGGCCTCGGGGCTGTGGCGGGCGGTGGTGACGATGGCCTTGACCGCGAAGGCGGCCGCCGAGCGCAGGATGGCGCCGACATTGTGCGGATCGGTGATCTGGTCGAGCACCAGCACGATGCCCTGCTGCGGCAAGTCCTCGATATCCGGCGAGGGCAGGGGATCGGCCTCGGCCAGCAGGCCCTGGTGCACGGCGTCCGGACCCAGCCGCTGGTCAATCACGGCCGGCCGCACGATATCAGCGGCGACGCGGGTCTCGATATGCTCGTCGGCCAGCCGCCGGGCGGCGTTTTCGGTCAGCCACAGTTTTCGGATCTGGCGCTGGGGATTGGCCAGGGCGGCCGCCACGGTGTGCCAGCCATAGAGGATGACCGGGCCGTCCGGGCTGGCGTCGCGGTCGCGCCAGGGCGGCCGGCGGCCCGATTCCCGGCCTTTTTCCGGCGTCTTGCTGGCTCCGCGCTGAAAGCGCGGCCTTCGATCGCGATCGCTCATGGCAGGCTTGTGTCACGGGTTCCCCGCAATGGCAATTTGCCGCTCCGGGTACCTATTAACCGACGCCGTTGGTTGACTTTGCCATGGCGCTTCCGTCATAAACGCGCCGACCGGTCGTCCGCCATCGCCGCCCGGTTCTAACCTCATCCGTGGCCCTTTTTCCGCCATTTCAGCGGAAGGGTCCTGCGATGCTGTTCAGCGGGGGAGTGTCCCGAGTGGCAAAGGGAGCTGACTGTAAATCAGCCGTCTTATGACTTCGAAGGTTCGAGTCCTTCTTCCCCCACCAGCCTTCGCTCGCGATAGCGAGAGAAGGCTGCTGCGCCGAAGGGCGAAGGCGGGGCCGCACTGCCCCGCGAGCTGCCGCCCGGCATGCCAAAAATATCGAACAACCCTATGCAAAGTAGCCCAGTGCAGCCGGCTGGGATGCTTTGGCCGATGCCGCTCCTCGAAGGTCCTGGTCAGCAGCGGCGACCTGTGTGACGCACGGGACCGGCCGTTTCGTTCTGGCGCCGCGGCTGGCTTTCCGATATGAGTTCAAGCCGCCCTTTTTGAATCTCGGAGGAGCCTGAAATGGCGGCAATGCGGTCCGGGCTTGTCATCTTGGCAGCGCTGCTGCTGTCAGGTTCTGTCGCCGTGGCACAGCAGGAGGGCAAGCCCTGCGCCGGCGACATCAAGGCTTTGTGCGCCGGCATTCAGCCCGGCGAGGGCCGGATCAAGGCCTGCATAAAATCGCATCTGACCGAGTTGTCGCCAGGCTGCGAGGATCGCCTGCTCACGGTGGCGGTGACCGGAAAGCTGTGCAAGACCGATGTCACGAGCCTGTGTGCCGGCGTTGTGCCAGGCACCGGCGGCATCAGAGCCTGCGTAAAATCCCACATGGCCGAGGTGAGCGATCCCTGCAAGGATGCGATGTCCCGGGTCGCGGCGGGCAGGAAAATCCTGGGCGGGGATCTCTAGAAATCCGCTGTTCGCACGCCTCCGCCAGCGGCCTCTTATGGCTTGGAAGGATCGAATCCTTCTTCCCCCACCAGCCTTCGCTCGCAATGGCGAAAGAAGGTCGCCGCGCCGAAGCCCGCCGGGCGAAGGCGGCACCCTTGTATCATCACCCAGTTTGCAAAAACCCCATGGTCCGGCCCGGCCGCCGGCCCTCCGGCGCGATTCGAGGCTGTTCGCAACGGGTCGCCACAGCAAATGATCGCCTGCGCATGCAGCTCTGGAACGCGTCGGCCGCAGGTTTTGGCGCCTCCCAATCGACCGCCGGCAACGCGGTTCTCGGATGCGCCGCGACGCCGGAGGGCGCACTTTGCCAGGAGCCGCAGCGCGCTTGGAGCTTCCATCATTCCCGAGCCGACTTCAGTTCCGGGGCAGGCTTCTGGCGGACCAATCTCTGTTCGACGAGTGGCGATCGAACGTGGCAATCATCAAGGATGCCACGGATTGCGTCAAAGCCGTCCATCTCAACGGCGACCAGTTTCGTCAGAGGGAAGGGAAGGCTTTATCCTGCGTCTTCCTCGGATCACGGCTTCCGCGGATACACGATAATCGACAGGTACGTCATCGGGCACTTTATCAAGGTCTCCGGGCCATGGAGCGCACCGGAGTCGAACAGGATTGAATCGCCGGACCGCAGCCGATAGCTCTTATCGCCATGGCGATAGACTACCTCTCCGGTCAGCATGTAGATGAACTCGATACCTGCATGTTGAAAGCCGGTAAAGGCTTCCGCCTCTTCCTTAAGCGTGATCAAGTACGGCTCCACGACAACATCCCCGCCGATCACATGTCCCAGCAGCTGGTAGACATGGCCAACTTTCGTTCCGCGGCGCTCGATGATCACGCCCTGCTTCGCCTTCACGAAAGAGCAGTCGCGTCGCTCCTCTGTGGCGGCAAAAAGCATGCTCAGTGAAACTGTTAGCGCAGTTGCGATCGACTGAAGGGTGGAAAGCGATGGCGAAATCTGTCCGTTTTCGATTTTCGACAGCATCCCGGCCGAAATGTTCGACGCGCCGGCAAGATCGTTTACCGACAGGTCCCGCTCGCGGCGAATGGAGCGGATACGTGCGCCGAGTGCGCGTTCCAGCGTTCGCGGCTCGGCCGGTGCGTTCGATCCGGTTGTAAAATTTGTTTTTTCTGAATTAACACTCCTGAGTTGCGCTTTTCTCGGCATGGCAGCGACCCTACTGATGATCATTGAGACCTAGCATGGCAGAAGCGAAAGCCGCTTTGAAACTTTAGGCAGTGGATCCACGTTTGGAAGGCACCGTGGAAGCCGCTGCGTTCAGGGTGAAGCTGAAGCGACCATCGAAGCCGCTGTATCAGGCAATCGCGCAACAATTCCCGGGCACTTCGCGGTTCTGTCACCTCACGCGCGTAAAAGTAGCCATTATCGCTGGATTATTATTTATCTCCAGTGCATAAAATTTACTCTTGAGAAACCGCTGGAGCGAGGTACGTTGGCAAATAGATTTCTTCACAGGAAATAGCAGGAGGGCTAAATGGGGACTCATCGTCGCGACTTTCTAAAGAAGACCGCCTTGGTCGGTGGAGCGCTTGTGGCGGCGCCATACGGCTTTGTTCGCAATATCGATCAGGCCTGGGGCGCCGAGTCCTGGGTCAAGAAGGGGCAGCCAATCAAGATTGGAGTTCTGTTCTCCCTTTCGGGCGCTCTGGCGGTGCCGGAAGAGGACTCGACGTTGGTCATGCAGTACGCGATCGACGAGATCAACAAGGCGGGCGGCATCGATGGCTCGCCGATCGAACCGGTGATCGTCGACGCCAAGTCGGACTTCACGGTCTATTCTGAGAAGACGAAGGAGTTGATCCTACGCAACAAGGTGGTGGCGCTGTTCGGCTGCTACACCTCGGCCAGTCGCAAGGCGATCATGCCGACCGTCATGGCGCAGAACCATTTGCTCTATTATCCGACCTGCTACGAAGGCGCCGAGTGCACCCAGAACGCGATATGCACCGGTCCGCTTGCCAATCAGCACTCGAAGGATCTGATCCCCTTCATGGTGGAGAAGTTCGGCAAGAAGGTATTCTTTGTCGGCTCGAACTACGTCTGGCCGAAGGAATCCAACAAGAACGCGAAGATCTGGCTGCAGCAGGCCGGCGGCGAACTGGTGGGTGAAGAGTACATTCCGCTCGGCTCCTCCGAGTTCGGCCCTGTGCTCAACAAGATCCGCGAAGCCAAGCCCGGCTTCATTTTCTCCACCGTAGTCGGCGCCTCCGATATCGCCTTCCACAAGCAGTTCAAGCAGGAAGGTTTCAAGGTCGATTCCATGCCGATAGCGTCCCTCACCACGGGCGAAATCGAGACCCGCGCCATGGGCAACGAATTTGGAGCGGGGCATTTTCTCTCCGCGCCCTACTTCCAGACGATGGATAACCCGACCAACCACAAGTTCGTCGAAGGTTTCCTCAAGAGTAAATATGGCAAGAACGGCACGACCCACTACAACATGGAAGAGACCTACATTTCGGCCTATGTGTTCAAGTATGGCCTCGAGAAGGCGCTCGCCGCGGTGGGTTATGATGCTCTTACGCCGCGCGCAATCCGCGATCACTCCGGCGGTATCAAGGTTGAAGCCGATGTTGCCCCCGAAGGTCTGATCTGGATCGACGACAAGAACTTCAATACCTGGCTGAAGCCCAAGATCGGCCAGTGTCAGGCGGACGGAAGCTTCAAGATCGTCAAGTCTGCCGATGAGAACGTCGCTCCCGATCCCTACTCGATCTATCCGGAAAGCGGAAAATGCACGGCTGACGGTCTGGTGGCTCCGGACGGCAAGATTCGCAAAAGCGTGATCTGACTTTCGTCGACAAGGCCGCGCCCGCGGTGGGTGTGGCGCCGCAACAGGGCGGGATCGTGGGCGTTGCCAACGGTCCCGCAGCGGTGTGATGGAGCTTTCATGGCCCTCGGCTCATTCTTTGGCTCGTTCGAGCTCAGCTCATTTATAAATGCCCTAATCCTGGGCGTCAGTATCGCCAGCATATGGCTGCTGGCGGCTCTCGGGCTTACGATCATCTATGGCACCGCCGGCGTAATCAATATGGCGCATGGTGAGTTCATCATGCTCGGCGCGTACAGCTCGTACACGCTGCAAAGCTATCTCGGCCTCCCGTTTTTTCTCTGCGTTCCCGCTTCCTTCGTGATTGTTGCCGCCGTGGGCCTGATACTCGAACGCGGATTGATCCGGTACCTGTACAAGCGGCCCCTCGATACCCTGCTTGCAACTTTCGGCGTCTCCCTGGTGTTGATGCAGGGAGTGCGGCTGATCTTCGGTAGCGACCCGAAGTATCTCGCGGTGCCGCAGATCTTCCAGAACAACATGCAACTGGGGTTCCTCAACATTTCCGTGTTTCGGGTGGTGGTTCTCGCCGTCACGATCGGCGCGGCGGTGGCGCTTTGGGCGTTATTCTATCGAACGCGATTTGGCGTGCAGGTTCGCGCGGTGATGCAGAACAAGGAAATGGCCGCATCGTTCGGGATCGACGCCGATCGGGTCTACATGCTCACCTTCGCGCTTGGCGCGGGGCTTGCGGGGCTGGCCGGCTCGCTGTTCGGCGTCCTCAATATCGTCTTGCCGACCATGGGCGCGAGTTACGTGGTGCAGGCGTTTCTGGTCGTCGTTGTCGGCGGCGGAACGCTGGCCGGCAGCGTCGTCGCCGGCGGAGCTACCGGCGAACTGCAGTCGATATTCGCCTACTTCACCAACGATACCTTCGCCCGCTTCGTCCTCTTCGTCCTGATCGTGGTGTTCCTGCGGATCCGGCCGCAGGGCTTGTTTGCTCCCTCCGCCACGCGTCGATAACGGTCTGAGGGTGAGGATCTGAAGCAATGAACATCTTCTATAATGTCAAGGCCCAGTGGCTGGCATACGTGGCCTTCTTCCTCGTCCTTGGCCTTATTCCGGCATATGTCGACGACGGTTTTCTCCTCAACCAGATGTCAACCTACGGCGTGTACGGATTGTTGGCACTGGCGATCAGCCTGTGTTGGGGATTTGGCGGCATTCTCAATCTCGGCCTGGGTATCCCGTTCGGTCTTGGCGCTTACGGCATGGCGATGACCATGCAGATGCAGTCGCAGGATGCATCGAACCCGATTCCACCCTTCATGCTGAATAACAGCCTCGATCATCTGCCGATGCTTTGGGTTCCATTCAACAGCACGGTCATAGGCATCGCATTGGCCCTGATTGTCCCGACCCTCTTCTGCGCGATCTTTGGCGGCTTGATGTTCCGTGCACGCGTCTCCGGACCATTCTTCGCGATCATGACGCTGGCGATGCTGAGCGCCTGGTACACGCTGATCCTGGATCTTCAGCCTTACACCAATGGCGTAAACGGCATCACACCGCCCGCACCATTGAAGATCGGCGGGTTCACGCTCGATCCCTATAGCCCGCTGGCATACTGGACGGTATTTGCTCTGTTGCTGATCGCGACATTCGCGGCGAAGTTGATGACCCTCAGCCGCTTCGGCCTGGTGGTGCAGGCGGTGCGGGGCGACGCCGAACGCGTGCGCTTTCTTGGTTATAACGTCGCCAGCTATGAAACCGCGATCTATACCATATCGGGCCTGATTGCGGCAATCGCGGGCTGCTGCTGGGTGACTTTGACCCAGTACGTTTCGCCGGCGCAGTTCGACACCACGCTAAGCCTATCAATGGTGATCTGGGCGGGCGTCGGCGGCAGGTTGTCGCTGATCGGATCGATTGTCGGCGCCTTTATCATCATGGGGGCCCAGAGCTACCTGGGCGACGCGCTGCTTGCGACGTGGCTTCTGGTGCTCGGCGGGTTCTTCATCCTGGTAGTTCGTTTCCTGCCCAAGGGTTTGATCGGCTTGGTGGAAAGCCTGCTCGGGCGATTTCCGGTCGGATTAAAGAAAAGTAACGGCGACCATCAGCTGCCGTCGGGCGCGATGTTTCCGCAGGCGGGCGAGTGAGGCCGCAGCATGGGCTTTCTTGAAATCAAGAACCTCAGCAAGAGCTTCGATACAGTTGGCGTGATCAACGACTTTTCGGTCGAAATTGTCGAAGCAACCCTGTGCTGTCTGATCGGTCCGAACGGGGCCGGAAAGACCACGACGATGGATCTCATCACAGGTCGACAAAAGCCGACCTCCGGGCGCGTTCTGTTCTGCGACGAGGATATCACGGGCATGGCGGAACATGAGATCGCCCGCCGCGGGATAGGACGCAAGTTTCAGGTGCCGGCAGTATTCAAGGAGCTTTCGGTACGGCAGAATCTTGAGGTCGCCTATAGCCGCAGTACCAATCCACTAAGGAACATATTCCGCTTCAAGGAGCCTGGTTTCGCCGCGAAACTGGATGAAGTGCTGATCTTGAGCGGCTTGACCGATCGACGCAACACGGAATCCGGCATCCTTTCGCATGGCGAGACGCAGTGGCTCGAAATCGGAATGGTGCTGATGCAGAACCCGCGACTGCTTCTTCTTGACGAACCGATTGCAGGAATGACCGAGGCCGAGGTCGAGAAAACCGCCGAGATCTTCAGCGGCCTGAAGAAGACCAACACGCTTGTGGTGGTTGAGCACGACATGAGTTTCGTGCGGATGATCGCCGACGTCGTTACCGTGATGCACATGGGAAGCCTGCTGGCCCAGGGAACCATCGGCGAGATCGAACGGAATGAGCGAGTGCGGGAAGTCTATCTCGGCGGGGTCGATGCATGAGCACGCTGCTGGCGATGGATCGGGTGACGTCCTATTACGGCAAGACGCCGATCCTGAAGGACTTCAGCCTGCAACTCGAGCAGGGCAAGTGTCTGTGCGTGCTAGGGCGCAACGGCGTCGGCAAAACCACCCTGATGCGCACCATCATGGGCCTGACCGATCGCTCCAGCGGCAACATCGAGATCGACGGCCAGGAAATAGGCGAGGCGCCAACCTACAAGAGAGCGAAGCTCGGCATCGGGTACGTGCCGCAGGGGCGCGGCATCCTTTCCGAGTTCACGGTGCGCGAAAATATCATGCTCGGCACCTTCGCCCGGCGTACCGACGACAGCGAAATCCCCGAGATCTGCCTGCGATTGTTTCCGTATCTCAAGGCCAATCTGGATCGCCGGGCAGGGTTGCTGTCGGGCGGGCAGAAACAGCAGCTCGCCGTAGCGCGTGCGCTCGCGGTCGGCCCCAAGGTCTTGCTGCTGGATGAGCCGACCGAAGGCATTCAGCCCAACATCGTGCATGAGATCGGTGAGACCTTGCGGATGCTGAACAAGGAGCTCGGCATCACGCTCCTGCTCACCGAGCAGCACATCAAGGTGGCAAAGCGGCTCGGCGACGACTTCTTGATGGTTGACAACGGACGGGTCGCTGCCGCCGGGCCGATCGAGGCCCTCGACGACGAAATCATCCGCAAGCACCTGACAATTTAACTTCCAAACATAGAGCAAGGAGACACAACGATGATCCCGATTCCCCGAAAGTCGACACCCGACGCCCAGCGCATGATCGACGAGCACAAGGAATGTATCGATTCCATGAAGGGCGTGGCTGGCAACAGCGTTCTGAAATGCGCGACACCAGGCGATACCACGATTGTGACCGGCGGCATTCACGAGGATCTGCAGCTCAACCGGGTGCTGCTGCGGATGCGTGCAATGCCGGCCAAGGGAAAGCTGGTAGTGATCTGTACCAAGGTCGAGAAGGAATGGCGCATTGCCCGGTTGTCCGGTATCCGCGGTGTCCCGCCCGAGTTCGTCACCGATAAGGTTTACGACAACGAACAGGACCCACAACACGACATTTTCCTGATGCGGCTGGACGAAATGCCCGAGAACGACGGCTTTCCAGAGCACTTCCGCGAAGGTTGGAAGCGCCGGGACGATAAGTGGACCGTAACCTGACCGCCGCGTTCGTACAGCATCACCCGAGGAGATCGATACCATGTCTTGGATGAAGATTACCGGCTATGCCGATAAATTCGGCGTGCATCCCGGCGACACCATCAAGTTCTTTGTCAATTGCGACGGTCCGAGCGAATACCAGGCCGAAATCGTCAAGATGATCCACGGCGACACCAATCCGCGCGGACCGGGCTTCATGGAGGAGCCGATCGCTGCGTCCTGCAACGCGACCTACAAGGGCGTCAAGCAGGAGATCTACAGCGGCTCCTACGGCTTTGTGGCCGACAAACCCCAATTTCAGCTTGAGAGCGTGACGCTGCAGTGCTGGATCTGGCCGACGACTCCCAAGACCCATCCGAAATACTGGAAACACGGGGCGCAAGGCCTGGTGACCAAGTGGTGCGACGGCAAGGGCTACGGCCTTTTTCTGAATGAAGATGGGTGCGTCGAGTTTCGCGTCAACGATCAGGTGATAACCACCGCGGCACCGGTTCGCGACCACGCATGGCACTTTATCGCGGCGTCCTTCAATGCGGCGACCGGCGAGGCGACGCTTTATCACGAGCCGCAGGTCGTCTACGCGCTCGATCCCGAGATCCCGCCGGTCATCAAGAAGCTGTCCGGCAAGCCGGCCTACGTTCCGGGTACTCCAACCGTGATCGCCGGCTTTTGCGGCAGCATCACCGGCGCTCCTGAAGCCAAGGCATCCGTGCCGCCCGGCGTTCTGATCAAGGGGCACTACAACGGCAAGATCGACTCGCCGCGCATCTGCAATCGTGCCCTCAGCCGGCTTGAAATCGAGACCATGAAAATGGGGGCGCAGCCCGGCCTGTCAGAGCGCCGCAACTCCGGCCCGTCCGGCAAGCTCTCGGAGGCGATCGTGGCGTCGTGGGATTTCGGCGACGGCATCAACACGCTGATCGGCAAGGATACCGGTCCTTATTTGTTCAATGCGACGATCGTCAATTGCCCGACCCGCGCCATGACCGGATATAACTGGGAAGGACAGATCTTCGACTGGAAAAACGCGCCGCAGCAGTACGGCGCGATTCACTTCCACGATGACGATATCGACGATGCACGCTGGTCTACCAGCTTCGAATGGACCGTTCCGCACGGCACCAGCAGCAAGTTCTACGCCGCGAAGCTGACCACCAAGGACGGCGATGAGGACTATATTCCGTTCTGGGTGGTGCCACATGTCGGCGAGGAGACCGCGAAGATCGCCTTCATGGTGCCGACCATCAGCTACATGGCCTACGCCAACGAGCATCTGGCAAACAATGCCGGCGGTGCGGAGCTCCTTGTGTACCGGGTTCCGATCATGCAGCAGCAGAACATGTTCCTGTCGGAGCATCGTGAATACGGCGGTTCCATCTACGACACCCATACCGATGGCAGCGGTCTCTGCCTGTCATCGAGGTTGCGCCCGATCCTGAGCATCCGGCCGAAATACGATCATTTCCTGGCACAGGCGCCGTGGCAGTATCCGGCCGATCTGCACATGATCTACTGGCTTGAGAAGATGGGATACAACTACGACGTGATCACCGACGAGGACGTCACCTATGACGGACTGGCGCGGCTGGAAAACTACAATGTGATCATCACCGGCTCGCATCCGGAGCACAATTCCGGACCGCAGCTCGATGCCATTCACAACTACATGCAGCGCGGCGGACGCTTCATGTACATGGGCGCCGACGGCTGGTACTGGGTTCACTCGTATCATCCGGCGTATGACGGAAAGGGTCGCGGCATCGTCACTGAGATGCGGCGCTGCGAATCCGGTATCCGTACCTGGCGCGCCGATCCCGGCGAATACTATCACCAGGGCACCGGCGAACTCGGCGGCATGTGGCGCTTCCGCGGCCGCTATCTGCACACCATCGCAGGCACCGGCATGTCGTCGGAAGGCTTCGATATCTCGACATACTACTCCCGAACGCCGGAGAGCAACGACGCCCGTGTGGCGTGGGCGTTCGAGGGCATCACCTACGACGAGAAGCTCGGCAATTTCGGCCTGGTGGGCGGCGGCGCCGCGGGCACCGAGCTCGACATCGTCGACACCATGCTGGGCAGTCCGCCCCACACCCTGGTCGTGGCGACGTCGGCGGGCCGTCATACCGAGGGCTATCTGCTCGTAATGGAGGATTACGGGTTCAACCAGCAGGGGCTCGACGGCACGCAGCATCCGCGCGTTCGTTCGGATATCGCGTATCACGAAACCCCGAACGGCGGCGCCTCCTTCGCCTTCTCGTCGATCGCGTTCTGCGGCGCGCTTCCCTGGAACAATGGCGACAACAACATCTCGAAGCTTGTCGGCAACGTTCTGAACCGCTTCATGGCCGATGGTCCGTTGCCGGCCCCCCCGGTCGAAGCGATCGTGCACCGTGGGCGAGCGGACTACGATCAGCCGATGAACAAGGCGCGCAAGTAATGATCAGGCGTCCGGGCGATGGCCCGGACGCCGCTTTGCCATGGAAAAAAGCATATGCTGGCCTTTCCCGATTTCAGTTTCAAGGACGGGGGTGTCGACCTTCAGGCGGCGGAGCTCTACGCAGCCTGCCGGCTGTCGTTCGGACTCGCGACCACCCTGCCGCGCCGCGCCTACACTTCCGAGGTCTTTCAGGAGCTCGAGGACGAAAAAGTCTGGAGCCGCGCCTGGGTCTGCGTCGGCTCGGTTCACGAGATAGCCAACGTCGGCGACCTGCTGCCGTTTACGATCGGACAGCACGCGATACACGTTCAGCGTCAGCAGGATGGCAGCCTGATCGGCCGATTCAACAAGGCGCAGCACGGCGGCTGCCGCTCGGTACCGGCACAGTGCCGCACCGGCAGAAAGACCAAATGCTCATATACGTCCTGCGGGCATAGCCGCGACCGGGAGGTCATCCCCGGGAGCGTTCTCGGCGAGACGGCGGCTCTCATGGGGCAATATCTCGGCGGCGTGCCCGAGCGGCTTTTGCCGGTACGACTTCGGGTCGAAGCCGGCTACATCTTCGCAAACATCGATCCCAGCCCTGGCAGCACGGCTGAACCTCCCGTCGTGTCGGCAAACCGCAATTGCGAGCGTAGGCAGGGGTTCTGGCGTGTGCATCGGTCGAACTGGAAGCTTGCGGGTGCGAGCCTGGTTGATGTGGCGCGAACCGACGTCAACGGCGGGGCGCTCAATCTGGTCGAGGCGGAGTGGCATTTTCCCAATCTGGTATGGATCACTTCACAAAGTGTGACGGCGTCGGTCGTTCTGCAGCCGATAGCCACGGACGAAACGCTTTGGCGTGTCTCGCTGTTCGCCTCCCCCGGTTCCATAAATTGCGAGGCGACCCGCGAGAGGTTGATCAGGTTGATCGATCGGGCCGGCGATCGCGCGGAGGCAAGTCAGACCCAGATCGAGCTGGCGTCGACCGATGATTTGAATGAGACGACGCGCGCGGGCTGGCGTTTCAACCAAATAATCGTCGAGCACATCACGCGTCGCCACTCAGCCTATTGGAATACGCCGCTCGTCGATGCAACCGTGATGGCCAGGTCATGATCCTGAGCGTACAGCAGGTGAAATATGAATTCCTGGCGTACATCAAGGAGTTCGATCCAAGTTTCGGCAGCTGGTATGTCGGTATCTCCGACAACCCCAAGCGCGCGCTTTTCGAAACACACGCCGTCCGCGATGCAGGCGATCCCTGGCTCTACAAGCAATTGCTGACCTTTCGCGCAGCGCGTACCGTGCAAGCCTATTTTATCGAACATTTGAAGACCAAGGGGCAGGTCCCCGGCTCGGAATCCGAGGATTTCGATTGCGTCTATCTGTACAAGATCAACGAACATACGCGGCAGGTAGCATGAGTACCCTGGCTGAAGCAGAAGCGGCGTTTCTGCAACGCGACTACACCCGCGCCAGGGATATCTGGACCAGGTTTGTCCGGATCGGCGATGCATCTGCGAGCGCCTGGCTGGGCGCGTTGTACGCGAACGGCCTTGGCGTCGAAGCGGATGCTACCAAGGCCTTCAGGTACTATCTCAGCGCTGCCGAGGCTGGCAATCTCCTGGCCGCAAACAATGTCGCCGTAATGTACTGGCGCGGTCAGGGCATTGCTGCGGATCCGGAGCAGGCCTGTTATTGGGTCAAGCGGACGGCCGGCAAAGGCGATGTCTTCGCGCAGTTCAACTACGCCACGGCGCTGAGCAAGGGGCTCGGCGTCGCCATCGATCTTGCGGAAGCATTGACATGGTTTCGGCGTGCCGCGGAGGCGGGTCATTATCTATCGCAGGCGCAGTTGGGGCACTGCTACGCCAAGGGCATCGGCACTCACGTGGACCGCATCGAGGCTTTCGTCTGGCTTGCGTCGGCGAGCCGGCACGGCGTCAACGCAGCGACCAACGATCTGAAAAGTCTATTGCAGGAGATGAGCGAGGCGGAGAAGACCGCAGCTGCGGAGCGCCTGCCGCCTCTGGCCGGAAAGATTCCGCTTGCCCCGGCCCTATGATACTGTTCCCCGGCGCGCAAACGCTGACGGCGTGCTCCGGTTGGACTTGTGAGCGATAAGTCCGCCGTCGGGAACCCATGCAGGGGATGAGATGACAATACCGCCGGTCACCGAGACAACCCTTCGGGTGGGCCATGTGCTGGGTAGCTGGCTGGACCCCGCTTTCCATGACAGGATTCACGCGCTCGAACATCGCGACGCCGTCGATGTCGTGGTCGTGCATCAGGTGGATCTCGCGCGACGGCGCTTCCTGGCGAAGTCCCGTAGAGGCGTCGAACTGGCTATCGCTTTACCGCGCGAGGAACGTCTTTTCGACGGGGCGATACTTTTGCTCGAGGAGGCACGGGCCATCATCGTTCGCTCGGAAGCCGAGCGCTGGCTGCGGCTCGAGCCACACTCGATCGCCGATGCAATCGAACTCGGCTACCGGGCCGGTAACCTGCACTGGCGGGTGCGGTTCGACGGGGACGTTCTGCTGGTCCCGCTGGAGGGCCGGCCGGAAGACTATGCGGCCCGGCTTGAGGATGTGATTTCGAACGGGCGGGTCAAGATGAGCATTTTCCGGCAGGATGCCGAAGCGAGCGGCCCTGGAAGCCGCCATAGCAATGAACATGCGGGTCACCATCATCACGAAAGCGGAGACGCCTGAGCTTGCTGGCGCTGCTCCAAACCATGTGGCAGGCTGACGGAACGTTTCCTAGCGGATCGTTCGCATTTTCCTATGGGGTGGAGGGTGCCGCAGCGCTGGGACGCGTTACCGACAAGCCGTCGCTGCTGTCGCTTGTGGCAACGATATTGCGGTTTCGTTGGGCGACTTTCGATCGGGTGGCGTTGCTGCGGGCGTACCGTGCATCCATGGACCTATCGAAGGTCGCACATATCGACCACGATGTGGAGGCCAGCACTTTCGGCGAGTCGATGCGCACGGGATCACGGAGGAACGGCGGTTCATTTCTGGCTTCGCACAGCGCCCTCGGCAATCGCGCGGCCACGGCCCTGAGGCTTTGCGTTCGACGGAAAGAGTGCCTCGGTCACATCGCGGTCATGCAGGGTGCCGTGTGGCCAACGCTGGGGATGGACCAGCGGCTGGTTCAGATCGCGTCGGCCTACATGACCGCAAGCGGAGTCGCCTCCGCCGCGGTGCGGCTGGGCGTGGTGGGCGCATTGCAGGCGCAGGGCGTCATCAGCGAGGTTCTGCCGCTGATCGAGACCCTGGTCGCCCGCGAAGTGCCTGACGATGCCCGGCTGTCGAGTGCCTTGCCTTTCCTGGATATCGCGTCGGCGCGGCAGGCGCAGGCCAGCCTGCGACTTTTCGCCAATTGAGGGAGGTCGACCATGCTTTTGACGCCAACGGAGATGGAGCGTCTGACGATCTTCACGGCGGCGGAACTGGCGCGGCGGCGCTGGGCCAAGGGACTGAAGTTGAACTACCCGGAAGCGGTAGCCATCATCACCGACGAGATACTCGAAGGTGCGCGCGAGGGCCGGTCCGTCGCTGACCTGATTGGCTACGGCTCGACGATCATGTCTACCGCCGACGTGATGTCCGGGGTCGCGGCGATGATGCACATCATTCAGGTGGAGGGGGTGTTTCCGGACGGCACGAAACTCGTCACCGTCCACGAGCCAATTCGTCCGCCGAAGGGCGCGGCCTCCGATCCGGAGCATCCCGGCGAGGTCAGGGCGACGCCGGGACAGATCGAACTGAATGCGGGGCGCGAGCGCATTACCCTGACCGCCACCAACACCGGCGACCGGCCAGTGCAGATTGGATCGCATTTCCACTTCTTCGAAGTCAACAAATCGATGGAGTTCGATCGAGCTGCGGCCTTCAACAGGCGGCTGGACATTCCGGCGGGAACGGCAGTGCGTTTCGAGCCCGGCATTTCCAAGGAAGTGACGCTGGTATCGTTCGGCGGAGAACAATACCTGTCCGGCCTCAACAGCCTGACAAATGGCGCCGCCAGCGATCCCGCTGTCAAGGCGGCCGCAATTGCTGCCGCGAAGGCACGTGGATACAAGGGCGCGTGACATGGTAACGATCGAGCGGAAGGACTACGCGGCACTCTACGGCCCGACCACGGGAGACTCGGTGCGGCTTGGCGATACTTCGTTGATCGCGGTAGTTGAAAAAGATCATGCCGTTTACGGCGATGAATGCCTTCATGGCGGCGGCAAGACGCTGCGCGACGGAATCGGCATGGCCGGGATCACCAGCGCCCAAGGCGCACTGGATTTTCTGCTGTGCAATGTGCTGCTGATCGATCCGGTGCTCGGAATCGTGAAGGGCGACCTCGGCATTCGCCACGGCCGTATCGTGGGTTTCGGCAAGGCCGGCAACCCGGCAATCATGGACAATGTCGATCCGCGCCTGATTGTCTCGACGGGAACGACAGTTCGCGATTGCGAGGGCCTGATCGCAACTCCCGGCGCGATCGACGTCCACGTGCATTTCGACAGTGCCGGCCTGGTCGAGCACGCGCTCGCGAGTGGGATAACGACGATGATCGGGGGATCCCTCGGTCCGATCACCGTCGGCATCGATTCGGGCGGCCCCTTCAACACCGGCAAGATGCTGCAGGCGGCCGAGGCGTGGCCGATGAATTTCGGGTTTCTCGGGCGAGGCAACGCGCATCGTGAGGCGCCCATGATCGAACAGCTCGAGACCGGTGTGATGGGTCTGAAGTTGCACGAGGATTGGGGTTCGATGCCGGCCGCGATCGACACCTGTCTGCGGGTCGCCGACGAATACGACTTCCAGGTGCAGATCCATACCGACACGCTGAACGAATCGGGGTTCGTGGAGAACACGCTGGAAGCGATCGGTCAACGTACCATTCACATGTACCATACCGAGGGTGCCGGCGGTGGCCATGCACCGGACATCATCCGGGTGGCAGGCGAGGCAAATTGCCTTCCGTCGTCCACCAACCCGACCAACCCCTACACCGTCAACACGTTTGACGAGCATCTCGACATGACGATGGTGTGCCATCACCTGAATCCGGCGATTCCCGAGGATGTGGCCTTCGCGGAGAGCCGCATTCGTGCGCAGACCATCGCGGCCGAGGACGTCCTGCACGACATTGGTGCCATTTCCATGCTCGGCTCGGACAGTCAGGGAATGGGACGCATTCACGAGGTGATCTGCCGGACCTGGCAGCTCGCGTCCAAGATGAAGGATCAGCGGGGGTCGCTGCCGGAGGATAGGCCGGGCCTCGGCGACAATGCGCGCATCCGGCGCTATATCGCCAAATACACCATCAACGCGGCAAGGACATTCGGCATTGCCGACGACGTCGGTTCGCTCGAGGATGGCAAGATGGCCGACATCGTGATCTGGCGTCCCGCCTTCTTCGGGATCAAGCCTGAGCTTGTCATCAAGGGCGGCTTCATCGCCTGGGGCGCCATGGGCGACAGCGCCGCATCGCTGATGACCTGCGAGCCGATTCTGATGCGGCCGCAGTGGGGATCGTACGGTCGGGCGCCGTCCGCGCTCTCGGCCTGCTTCGTGCATCCGCTCGCGATCGAGGCGCGCCTGGGCAATGCACTCGGGCTCTCGAAGTCCTTGCTGCCGGTACGGAATACGCGCAAGCTGAACAAGCGCGATATGCTGTGGAACGACAATTGTCCGAAAATCTCGGTGGATCCGGAGACCTTCGAGGTGTTCGTGAATGATGTACTCGCGACCTGTGAACCGGCGCGGGAATTGCCGCTCGCCCAGCGCTACATGTTGAGGTAGCCATGCATTCGCTGACCGATGTGCCAAACGAGATAGCGGCCGCCTCCGCGGCGCGTGTCGGCATCGGCGGCCCCGTAGGCTCTGGCAAGACAGCGCTGATCGAGGCGCTGATCCCCGAATTGCATCGGCGCGGCATCAATTTTGCTGTCGTTACCAACGATCTCGTCACCAAGGAGGACGCCGAAAGATTAAGGCGATCCGGTCTGATCGATCCCGCGCGGGTTTCTGCAGTTGAAGCGGGCGCATGCCCGCATACGGTCATCCGCGAGGATCCGACCCTCAACATCGCCGCCGGCGACGATCTCGAGGCGGCATTTCCGGGACTCGAACTCATTCTGTTCGAGTCGGGTGGGGACAACCTGGCATCGACGTTCTCGCTCGATCTCGTCGACTGGTGGATGTTCGTGATCGATGTTGCGGGCGGCGATGATATCCCGCGCAAGCGGGGTCCGGGTTTGATACGAAGCGATCTTCTGGTCGTCAACAAGGTAGATCTCGCTCCTTACGTTGGAGTCAATCTCGACGCAATGTTGGCGGAGGCCCGCGCCGTGCGCGGTCAGCGAACCGTAATCGCCACCAATGCACGTTCAGGTCTGGGAGTAGAGGCCGTCGCCGATGCAATTATCGCCGCAGTCCTTTTCGGTGCAAGTCCCCGGGCGTGAGGCGCGAGCCTGGGTCGCGGTTGATGTGGCCGGCGGCCGAACCGTGATCCGGAGCCAGCGCGTCGGCTATCCCCTGCATGTGACGCGCGGGTTTTATCTCGACAGCGGTCGGGCCGATCTGCTGACGCTCTATCTGCAGTCGGCATCGGGCGGGCTCTATGCCGGTGATCGGCTGCAGTTCGACATCTCGGTAGCGGAGGGCGCCGCGTTGTGCGTGACGACACAGGCGTCCACAGTCGTACACAACGGCAAGGGCGTCGGCTCGCTGCAGCGGCAAATCATCGACGTCGGCGCCGGTGCCCTCTGTGCACTCGTCTGCGATCCCTATGTGCTGTTCCCGGGTGCGCAACTGGCGATCAAGACCATCGCCTCGGTGGCGGTCGATGGCGTCTTGATCTTCATTGACGGGATGACCTGCCACGATCCGGCGCAACAAGGCGGGCTGTTTGCGAGCTATGGAAGTTCGCTGCAGGTGTTTCGGCCGGATGGCCGGCTCCTGTTGTCTGACTTGGGCGAATTGCCGGGGGGCAGCATGGCGGAAGCCGGTGGGCCGCTTGGCGGCTATGTCGCGAGCGCTACCGTAACACTCATCGGCCCATCGCTCCGGCTGCCTGACCCCCGAGCGCTTGAGCAGGCGGTAATTGATGCTGGCTGTCTCGCGGGCGCCTCCGCAGCGCCCAACGAGGCGGGGGTGGTAATGCGGATACTGGCACACAATGGTGGTGAACTGATGCGCGGCCTGGAAGTCGCGTTTCTTGTCGCCGGGGGAGCGGCGGCGGGGACGGCGCTGGCGCGCCGTCGAAAGTGAAAGCTCCCCTTGGGCTCCTGAGCTTCTGCGTCCGTCACGCCGCCGAAAACTCTCCGGCGGCATCCTTCAGACATGCCAGCAGATATACTGCAGAGGCGCTGTCCGCCAGCACATGGTAGGTCAGCAGATCCTCCACGTCGGCACGCAAAACGATTGCGTTGAGCCGCGCCAGCGAGGTTTGGGCGATCGCAAGGTCATCGAACCGGTGCGGCCGAAAGTCGATCGCGCACAGCTTGGACAGCACGTCCGGCACGGCCTGGCCCTGAACCGCGAACCAAGCGTGGCTGTGGCGACGCGGCATTGGATAGGTTCGCTCGCCATCCTCGATGCGCCAATCGGCCTCGAGCTGCGCGAGCCTTAAATCGTCGCCGTCGCGTGCGCCGAGAAGAAACACCTCACTGGCGGCCAGCACCAGGCACAGCAAGCCGTCCGCCTGGCGAAAGGCACGGTTTGGCTGGTCTTCGACGAAGATGCCGCGCCTTTGCATAGCTGGGAGCGTGCCGCGGCCCTTGAAGCCGAGGCGCGGCCGGTCCGAGAGGTCGACAATGGACGGCTGGGAGGTCGGCACGATCACATCTCCTGCCGCTTGTTGTCGGGATCGTAGAACGGCATCGGGATCACTTCGGCGTCGACCGTGCGTCCGCCGTCGGTCCGGATCTGGAACCGCGACCCCGCGGCGCCGCGCGAGACGGGCAGATAAGCCAGCCCGATCACCTTGTTGAGCGTGGGCGACAGCACCGCCGAGGTGACACGGCCCATGATGTCTCCGCCCTCGATCACCAGATGGTTTTCCTTTGGGCAGGGCGCGTTGCGGTCGGGGAGCGTAAAACCGGCGAGCACGCGGCCGACGCCCTTCGCGATCTGCATGTCGACCGAACGCTTGCCGAGATAAGCGGGCTTCGTCTTCGACAAAGCCCAGGTCATTCCGGCTTCCGCAGGGTTCGTCAGGCCGTCGGTATCCTGGCCGACGATGATGTGCCCCTTCTCGAGCCGAAGCACTCGCTGGGCCTCGACGCCGAATGGCTTGATGCCGAATGATTGTCCGGCCTCGATGAGGAGATCCCACAACCTGCCGCCGAAACTCGAGGGGCAATGGATCTCGAACCCGGCTTCGCCGACGAAGCCGACGCGCAACACGCGAACGGGAATGCCGGCTAGATGGCCGCTGCGTACGGCAAGATACGGGAATGCCGAGGCGGCAAAATCGATATCGGTCCGCAGTTTCTCGACCACGGCCCGCGCCCGGGGACCCGCAATGTTGATGCCGGCATACGCCGCGGTGACGTTGGCGACATCGACGTCGAGCCTCCAATGCTGATTCCAGAAACCCATCAGCCGGTAGACCTGGTCGACGGCGCTGGTCGTCGCAGTGACGTAAAAGTGCTGATCGTGCAGGCGGCATGCGACGCCGTCATCGATGATGACGCCGGTCTCGTCGGTTAACAGCGCATAGCGCGTGCGTCCCACCGGCTGTTTCAGGAAATTGAAGGTATAGAAGCGATCGACAAAGGCCGCCGCATCAGGGCCGCGAATGTCGAGCCCGCCGAGCGTCGACACGTCGATGATGCCTACATTCGTGCGCACGGCCCTGACCTCGGCGACGATCGCCTCCGCGCTCTTTTCCTTTGGGCCGTAGTAGGCCGGCCGCATCCAGAGCCCCGCCGGCATCATACGGGCGCCCAGCACGAGGTGCCGGTCGTGCATCGCCGTGAGGCGGGTCGGCTCGTAGCCGCGTCCGGCAAGGTGGCCGAACTTCTCCGGCACCAGCGGCGGCCGGAACGTCGTGGAGCCGACTTTTTCGATGTCGCGGCCAGTGGCGCGCGCCACCATGCGTATGGTGTTAAGATTGGCATGACGGCCCTGGCTGGGGCCAAACCCGGCGGTGGAGTAGCGCTTGACGAGCTGGATGTCGTCGTAACCGTCATGCACGGAATTGACGATGTCGCGGGTGCTCAGATCTTCGTCAAAATCGATGAAGTCCTTTCCGCCAGGCGATTCCGTGATCGGCCATGGATGGGTGATATCCCTCGCCGTCGTGTCTTCCGCTGCCGCGGGTGGTGCGGTATCCCTCCCGATGGCCGCCAGAGCGGCCGAGCGTCCGACCCGCCCGCCATGATCGGCGGCAAGGGCTTCCGACCAGAATCCTGCAACCGATCCGGCCACGTGAACACCCGCCGGCAGATCCGCGGCACGATGCATCGCGATGGCGGGATCATAGACGACTTTTGCGCCGGTGTGGCAGGCGAGGTTGATCGCCGGAGTGTATCCCGCGCTCATGAGGACCAGATCGCAATTGATCCATTCGGAGGGGCCCCGCCTGTCCCGGTCCAGGATCGACGCAACCGCAACGGCCTCGACGTGGCGTCGGCCCTTCGCGGCGACAACGGTGGTGTTCGACAGGATGCGAATGCCGCGCGCCTTGGCCGCCGCGCCGTCGCTGCCGTCGGGGCTTTTTCGAAGATCGACGATGGCAGCGACTTCGATGCCGGCATCGAGCAGATCGAGCGCGGCATCGTAACCGAAGCGGTTGGCCGTTGCGATCACGGCCCGGCTGCCGGGCCTGACACCATACAGCCGCATCAGCCGTTGCGCCGCGTCGGCAAACATGATGCCGGGGAGGTCATTTTTGGTAAATACGATCGGCTGATCGTAGCCGCCGGTCGCAAGCACTGTCTGTTTTGCCCGGATCTTGTAGAGACGATTGTTGTTCAGCGCCGACGCCCAGTTGTCGACAAAGAGGCCGCTGACGGTTGTGTCCGACATGATCCGCAGGTTCGGCAGCCGCGACGCGCGCGATAGCAGGCTCAGCCGCTTCATTTCGGCTTCGGCCCGCCCGCTATGCGAACGCCCGAACAGCAACGATCCGCCCGGCGTCGGCCACTCGTCGATCAGCAGGACCTCAGCGCCGGTCTCGGCCGCCGCGATTCCTGCGTTCAGGCCCGCGGAACCGCCGCCGACCACCAGAACGTCGCAGAACAAATGCTGCTTGTCGTAGTAGCCGTGATGCGCTTTTGGGTCGAGCGACCCCAGTCCCGCCAGAGCGCGGATCGGCCGTTCGAACAGCCGCCATGCGCCATGCGGGCGGAAGAAGGTCTTGTAGTAGAAACCGACCGGCAGGAAGCGCGAGAACAGGCCGAGCACCGCAAGCCAGTCAAAGTCAAGCCGACCCATCCGATTGATCGAGATGACGGCGAGGCCCGGTGCGATCTTGCGCCGGTCGCCTCGAACGTTGGGCTCGGCGCCGATTTGCACCATGGCATTGGAATCGTGGCCGGCCATGGTCAGGACGCCGCGCGGCCGATGGTATTTGAACGATCGCGACAGCACGTGCCGTCCCGATGCCATCAGCGCACTGGCGACGACATCGCCGGCAAATCCGTGCTGGGAGGCGCCGTCGAAACTGAACGTCACGGGCCGCGTGCGATCGAGCAGCAGCCCCCAGCCATCCGCCGGCAATCTCGCGTTGTCAGCCGTCATGATTTGCGTTCCGAAAAATAATCAGCCGGACTCCTGGTCCACAGGATCTTGTCGGTAATCCGGTTGCGCCGTGCGATGAACCAGTAGTTGCTGGGTGCATGCAGCCACCACTCGTCGACTTCGCCGGCGAGGTTGTCCTCGATGAAGAGATAGCTGGTCCATTCGCGGTCTGAACAGGTCGGTTCGGGTGCGCTCTTGACGTCGCCCATCCAGACGAACTCGTCGATGTTGCGCGGACCGTTGAGGGGGCAGTGCATGATTTTCATGGGCGTAACTTCAGTGTCCGACCGAAGCGGCGCCCTTTTCGCCGACCAGATCGAAGTTGTGGAAGCGATCGAGCGCGAACGGCTTGAGAAGGTCGGGCTGGCGGCCGGTGGCGACACATTCGGCCATGCGGAAGCCGCACACTGGGGTTGCCTTGAAACCCCAGGTGCCCCAGCCGGAGTCGATGTAATAGTTCTCGACCGGTGTCAGTCCCATCACCGGCGAAAAATCCGGTGTCATGTCGGCGATTCCCCCCCATTGCCGCAGCACGCGCAGTTCGGCCATGAAGGGAAACAGCTCGAGCATGTGGGCCATCAGGCCTTCCTTGAAATCGAGCGTCGAACGCGATCCGTATAGGCCATACGGGTCAGTCGATCCGCCCATGACCATTTCGCCGCGCGCGCTTTGCGAGATGTAGACATGCAGCGAGCCGGAGACGACGATCTGATCGAGAACCGGCTTCACCGGTTCGGAGACGCAGGCCTGCAGCGGAATCGTCTTGATCGGCAGGCGAAAACCCGCAAGCGCCGAGACGCGGCTCGATGAACCCGCGACGGCTTGCACGATCTTGCCGGCATAGATGGGGCCGCGGTCAGTTTCGACGCCGATGGCACGATTGCCCTCCTTCAGGATACCGGTCACCTCGGTGCCGGGATGCACCTCGACCCCGCGTGCCATCGCTCCCTTGGCATACCCCCACGCCACCGCATCGTGCCGCGCCAGCGCGCCGGGCGGGTGATAGAGCGCCCCGAGGACTGGGTAGCGGACCTCCTCCGACATGTTGAGGGTGGGGCATAGGCGGCCGACTTCATCGGCATCGATTACCTCGGAATCGACGCCTAGATGCTTGTTCACTTCGGCGCGCCAGCGCGCGGTACGCATCGCGGCGTCGGTATGCGCAAGCGTGAAATGGCCGCGCTCCGAATACATGATGTTGATGTCTACTTCTTCAGAGAGCCCACGAAATAGCTCGACGGACTCCTTGTAGAAAGCGACGCCTTCCGGCGTGAGATAGTTGGCGCGGATGATCGTTGTGTTGCGCGCGGTGTTGCCACCGCCCAACCACGCCTTGTCCAACACAGCGATATTGCTGACGCCGTGACGGCTTGCGAGATAAAACGCCGTGGCAAGCCCGTGCCCGCCGGCCCCGATGATGATGACGTCGTAATTGCTCTTGAATTCCGGCTGCCACCGAAGTTGAGGCGCGTCCCGGAAGCCGGGATTGAGGCCGTATTTCAATAGGGCGAGTGGCAAAGGACGGGCTCCGCGAGGGCTGCGCCGGGAAGCCTTTTCGCGGCGTCCCGGCCATGACGAGGTTGAAATTGCCTCACCCGGCTCATTTTCTCAAGAGGAAAGATTATTTATTGGTATTGAAATTGCCATCGGAGGTTGGTAAAAGTGCCTATCGTAGCGATCGATACGAGACAAGGATTCATTGCGATGTGCGGAATTGTCGGCCTATTCATCAAGGAGACGGCGCTGGAGCCGCAGCTTGGCCAGCTGCTGTCGGTGATGCTGGCGACGATGTGCGATCGCGGGCCCGACAGTGCGGGGTTTGCGATCTATGGAGGCGGGGAGGCGGGACTTGCTAAAATCACGGTGCAGTCGCCGGATCCCGCGATATTCAACGGGCTGGACTCCGCGCTTGCCAGCCTACTCGGTGCCAAGGTGAGCATGACGACGAAGGATACCCACGCCGTCCTGCGCCTCGACGACAGATTGACAGGCAAGGCGCGCGGGGTGCTGCGCGAGCAGTTCCCCCAGCTCCGGGTGATGGGGGTGGGCGAGCGCATCGAGATCTACAAGGAGGTCGGTTATCCCACAGAAGTGTCGAATCGATTCGGCCTGCCGGACATGACGGGTTCGCACGGCATCGGCCACACGCGCATGGCGACCGAATCGGCGGTGACCACGATGGGCGCGCATCCATTTTCGACGGGGCTCGACGAGTGCCTCGTGCACAACGGATCGTTGTCGAACCATAATAATCTACGCCGCGACCTCAAACGCGAGGGCAAGATCTTCGAAACCGAAAACGATACCGAGGTCGCCGCCGCCTATCTCTCCGCACAGATGGACAAGGGCCTGAGCCTCGGCGAGGCTCTGGAGAAGAGTCTCGACGATCTTGACGGCTTCTACACTTTCGTCGTCGGAACCCGCGATGGCTTCGGCGTGCTGCGCGATCGCGTCGCCTGCAAACCGGCCGTGCTGGCTGAGACCGACCGCTACGTCGCCTTTGGCTCGGAATACCGCGCGCTGGCTGGCCTGCCCGGCATCGAAGCCGCGAGGGTTTGGGAGCCGGAACCTGCAACCGTGTATTTCTGGGAACGTTGATTATGCCAACAGTCGATCTGGCAACCACGGGCCTGCGCGAACTCAATCTTTCTCTCCATAGGCTGGGCGAGGGCACCAACGAGACGCACTGGGAAATCCTCAATCCGCGAGGCGCTCACGCGGTTGCGGTCGGAGTGAATGCGCCCGCGGAAATAGCCGTCCAGGGTAGCGTCGGCTATTATTGTGCGGGCATGAACCGGCAGGCCAAAATCACGGTACAGGGTTCAGCCGGCCCGGGCGTCGCCGAAAACATGATGTCGGGCGAGGTTATCGTCAAGGGCGACGCCAGTCAGTATGCAGGCGCCACCGGCAAGGGCGGCCTGCTCGTTATCGAGGGAAACGCCTCGTCGCGATGCGGCATCTCGATGAAGGGCATCGACATCGTCGTCAAGGGCAATATCGGCCACATGTCGGCCTTCATGGCCCAAGCCGGGAATCTCGTGGTGTGCGGCAACGCTGGCGACGCTCTCGGAGACTCGATCTACGAAGCGCGGTTGTTCGTACGCGGTTCGGTGAAGAGCCTCGGCGCGGACTGCGTCGAGAAGGAGATGCGGCCAGAGCACGTCGAATTGCTGACACGGCTGCTTGCACGGGCGAGCATTGCCGACGTAAAGGCCGAGGAGTTCAAGCGCTACGGTTCGGCGCGCAAACTCTATAATTTTAGCGTCGATCACGCGGACGCCTACGGCTGAACCTGCCGGATTTCGTCATTCTTATTCAAGGTCAACAGGCGCCCCACGAATGTCCTACGTCAATCCTCCGACCGTTCCCCGCAAATCGGCGACCTTCGACGATTATACACTGTCCGAAATTCGCCGCGCCGCGACCACCGGGATCTACGACATCCGTGGCGGGGGTGCGAAACGCCGGCTGCCGCATTTCGACGACCTGCTGTTTCTGGGCGCATCGATGTCGCGGTATCCGCTTGAGGGATATCGCGAGCGATGCGATACGGATGTCGTGCTCGGCTCGCGCTTCGCCAAGAAGCCGCTCCACCTGAAGATTCCGATCACCATCGCCGGCATGAGCTTCGGTTCGCTGTCCGCCAACGCCAAGGAAGCGCTCGGGCGTGCCGCTACCGCTGCGGGCACCTCGACCACGACCGGCGATGGCGGCATGTCGGCCGAGGAGCGCGGACAATCGCAGATCTTGATCTATCAATACCTGCCGTCGCGCTACGGCATGAATCCGGAAGACCTGCTCAAGGCCGACGCCGTCGAGATCGTGATCGGGCAGGGAGCCAAGCCCGGCGGCGGTGGCATGCTGCTGGGGCAGAAGATCACTGATCGCGTCGCGGCGATGCGGACGCTGCCGAAGGGCATCGATCAGCGCTCGGCGTCGCGTCATCCCGACTGGACCGGGCCCGACGATCTTGAGATCAAGATCCTGGAGTTGCGCGAGATCACCGATTGGCAAAAGCCGATCTTCATCAAGGTCGGCGGCTCGCGACCCTATTATGACGTTGCGCTGGCGGTGAAGGCGGGCGCCGATGTCGTGGTGCTCGACGGCATGCAAGGCGGAACCGCCGCGACGCAGGAGGTGTTCATCGAGAATGTCGGGCTACCGACGCTGGCCTGCATTCGGCCCGCGGTTCAGGCGCTGCAGGATCTCGGCCTGCATCGCAAGGTTCAGCTCATCATCTCCGGCGGCATTCGTAATGGCGCCGATGTGGCAAAGGCGCTGGCGCTCGGCGCGGACGCGGTGTCGATCGGCACGGCCGCGCTGGTCGCGCTTGGCGACAATGATCCGATCTACGAGGCCGAATATCAGAGGCTAGGCACGACCGCAGGCGCCTATGATGACTGGCACGAGGGTAAGGACCCAGCCGGAATCACGACACAGGATGCAGAATTGATGGCGCGGCTCGACCCGGTTCTCGCCGGTCGTCGGCTCGCTAACTACCTGAAAGTCATGACGCTGGAAGCGCAAACCATCGCGCGAGCGTGCGGAAAGAGCCACGTGCACAATCTGGAGCCGGAGGATCTGTGCGCGCTAACCGTTGAAGCCGCCGCGATGGCACGCGTGCCACTCGCCGGGACCGATTGGATCCCGGGGCGCGGGGGTTTCTAACGATCTCGCTAACATCAAACGAAAGAGATGGCGTCGTGTCCAAAGATCTGGCTCTCATCGCGAAAGAACGCGGTATCCGCTACTTCATGATTTCCTTTACCGACCTGTTCGGGTCGCAGCGTGCGAAGCTGGTGCCTGCCTCGGCGATATCGGAAATGCAGAAGGATGGTGCCGGCTTTGCCGGTTTCGCGACCTGGTTGGACATGACGCCGGCACATCCCGACATGTTTGCGATGCCCGACGCCGATGCGATGGTGCAACTGCCCTGGCGTAGGGAGGTGGCTTGGGTGCCCGCTGATCTGGTAATGGAAGAGAAGCCGGTCACACAGGGGCCGCGCACTATTCTGAAGAGCATTGTTGCCCGCGCTGCAAAGCAGGGCCTGCGTGTCAAGACCGGCGTCGAAGCCGAATTCTTTCTCATCGAGGCCGACGGCGCCGGCATTTCCGACGCGAAGGACAACGCCAGCAAGCCATGTTACGATCAGCAGGCGCTGATGCGGCGATATGATATCATCGCCGAAATTTGCGACTACATGCAGGAGCTTGGCTGGCATCCGTACCAGAACGATCACGAAGACGCCAACGGCCAGTTCGAAATGAACTGGACGTTCGATGATGCGCTTGTTACCGCGGACCGCCATTCGTTCTTCAAGTTCATGGTGCGCTCGGTGGCCGAAAAGCATGGTCTGCGCGCTACGTTCATGCCTAAGCCGTTTGCGAATCTGACCGGCTCCGGGTGCCACGTTCACGTTTCGGTATGGGACGAGGCCGGTTCGCTCAACAAGTTCCACAGCGACAACGACGAAATGGGGCTATCGCCGCAGGGATACAATTTCCTTGGCGGGATCATGAAGCATGCCGAGGGCATCGCCGCGATTACCAATCCCACCGTCAACAGCTACAAGCGCATCAATGCGCCGCGCACCGTATCGGGCGCGACATGGTCGCCCAACACGGTGACCTGGACCGGCAATAACCGCACTCACATGGTCCGCGTGCCGGGCAAGGGACGCTTCGAGCTGCGTCTGCCGGACGGGGCCGCGAATCCATATCTTTTGCAGGCCGTTATTATCGCGGTCGGACTTGAAGGGATCCGCTCGAAGGCCGATCCCGGAAAGCGCCTCGACATCGACATGTACGCCCTGGGCCACACCGTGCAGAATGCTGCAAAATTGCCGCTGAACCTGCTGGACGCACTACGCGCCTTCGACCGGGACGAGGAACTAAAGTCGGCTCTCGGGAGCGAGTTTTCCGAGGCGTATCTCCGGCTGAAGCACCAGGAATGGAACAGCTATGCCGCGCATTTCACGCAGTGGGAAAGGGACGTAACCCTTGACATCTGAAGCCGCTCGATCGACGCAGCAGCGCGCAACGTGACCTGCGGGCGACTTCTCAGCTTCGCCTTGGATAGATGATGATGGACAGATACGTCATCGGCGCCTTGATCAATTCTTCGGGGCCGTGGCGTCCGGCTGCATCGAAGAACAGGGAATCGCCAGGCTCCAGCACGTAACTGCGGTCGGCGTGGCGATATCGCACCTTGCCTGTGAGCATGTAGATGAACTCGACCCCCGCGTGGCGGAAGTCGATGTAGGGTTCGGCGTCGGCCTTAAGCGTGATGAGATAGGGCTCCACGGTGACCTCGCCGCCGAGGGAATGTCCCAGCAGGTCGTACATGTGCCCGGCCTTGGTGCCGCGCCGTTCGATCCTGACCCCGTTTCCCGCCTTGACAAAGGAACAGTCGCGTTGCTCGCCGGTCTCGCGAAACAGCCCGGCGATCGGAACGTTGAGCGCCTTGGCCAGAGCCGACAGCGTCGACAGGGAAGGAGAGATCGAACCGTTCTCTATCTTGGACAGCATTCCGGTCGAAATGCCGGAAGCGACGCCCAATTCCGAAACGGTCAAGTCGAAGCTTTTTCGAAGCCGCCTGACCTCGGCGCCGATCTCACCTTCCAGCGTCGGCGCCGCTTCTTTCGGCGCCGACGAGCCCGTGAGAAGCAAGCCCTCTTTTTTCGCGGGTGCAGCGGTTTTCCGACGTTGGACGGCTGCCTTCTTCACCATTTGTCTTCCCCTGCAATCGAATGTCCCGATGCGGTGGCATCGCTTGATCTTCAGAGTGCTATCTCATTGTTTCCCGTAAGGAAATACGAATTGTGACGCTGTCCCCAGAGGTTGTGGTGAGCCATCTTCGGAGTCGGCGAGCGGCTGCGCCAAGGACGGCAGCAGGTCGGTCGGCTGGGCGCCCGACCGCCATCCAACAGCCCCCGCGAGACCAGAGCCATTTCGAGGGCCCCTCTTGCCCAGTGGTTGGACGCCTCGTTCAGCCCCGGCGGGCCACGGCCGCATCAACGGAATTTCTGAGCAGACAGGCAATCGTCATCGGGCCGACGCCGCCTGGGACAGGCGTGATCGCTCCGGCGACATCCAGGGCCTCGGCGAAGGCGACATCGCCAACGATGCGCGTTTTTCCCGCGCCCTCCGCAACGCGGTTGATGCCGACGTCGACGACGATCGCGCCGGGCTTGATCCAGTCTCCCCGGATCATCGCGGGCCGCCCGACGGCAGCGATCAGGATGTCGGCGGTGCGGACCAGGGCCGGCAGGTCCTGGCTTTTCGAGTGCGCTACAGTGACCGTGCAGTTCTCCTTGAGCAGAAGCTGGCACATCGGCTTGCCGACTATGTTGGAGCGACCGACGATGACGGCGTTCATGCCCGACAAATCCCTGCGAACCGATTTGAGCAGGATCATCGAGCCAAGCGGTGTACAGGGGACTATGCCGCCGGCCCCGGTCGCGACGAGTCCGGCATTGATGGGGTGGAAGCCATCGACGTCCTTGGCCGGATCGATCGCGCGCAGCACCTTGTCGGCATCGATCTGGGGCGGCAGCGGGAGCTGTACCAGAATTCCGTCCACGGCATCGTCGCCATTCAGACCCGCGACGATTGTGAGCAATTCGGCCTCCGTTACATCCTCCGGCAGCCGGCGCTCGAACGACGCCATGCCGGTCTCGGCCGTCTGTCTGGCCTTTGATCGCACATAGACCTCGCTGGCCGGATCATTTCCGGCCAGAACGACCGCGAGCCCGGGCTTGAGCCCGCGCGCCGCAAGTATCGCCACGTCGCGGGCGACGATTTCCCTCAGTTCGGCCGCCGCGGCCTTGCCGTCGATAATCTGCGCAACCATTTGTTCTAGTCCCGGAATACGACGGCCTTGCGGGCGTTCGCGAATGCCCGGCCGTCCAGATGCATGGAAACCGCACGGGCCAGCACCCGGCGCTCGATGTCCCGGCCCTTGCGTACCAGGTCCTCCGGGCTGTCCTGATGACTGATGCGCTCGACGTCCTGCTCGATGATCGGCCCCTCATCGAGATCGGCGGTGACGTAGTGCGCGGTGGCGCCGATGAGCTTGACGCCGCGCTCATGGGCCTGATGATAGGGCTTTGCACCCTTGAAGCCCGGCAGGAAGCTGTGGTGGATATTGATGCAGCGGCCGGAAAGGAAACCCGCCAGATCATCGGACAGGATCTGCATGTAACGCGCGAGTACGATTAGTTCGGCGCCTGTTTCCGTTACGATCGCCTTGATCCGGGCTTCCTGTTCGGCCCGGGTCGCGCTGCTGACGGGCAGATGGTGAAAGGGAATGGAGCCAAGGTCGGTTCCGTAGTAGGTCTCGCGCGGGTGGTTTGAAACGATGCCCACGACGCTCATGCGCAGTTCACCGATGCGCGAGCGGTAGAGCAGGTCGACTAGGCAATGATCGGCCTTCGACACGAGGATCAGCACCTTGCGCGCCTCGTTCCTCGGGCGGATTTTCCAGCTCATCCGGTAATGGTCGGCGATAGGACCGAAGCCTTTCATGAGTTTTTCGATGCTCCGCTCGTCAGCGAGATTGAAGACGATGCGGGTGAAGAAACCGCCGGTCTCGGTGTCGTCGAACTGGTGCGCTTCCAGGATATTGCCGCCATTTGCGAAGAGTTCGGCCGTCACCCGCGCGACGATGCCGGGCTGGTTCGGGCAGGACAGTGTCAGCAGGAAAGGTGCAGCCATTAAAAACCTCGATCGAACAAAGAAAATGGCGAAGGCTGGTGGTTCCATCCGGCGGCCGCCATTCCTGCGCGTGTTTTGCTACACGAAAATATATTGATCAAGAGGAAAATTGTCATTGAATCCGGTGATGCTGGCTGACGACGGGTCTATGGAGCCTTGCCCCGCCGAACGCGCGGGCTATCCGGTCGATGGCCTCAAGTCCTGTGTCGCAGTCATCGAACCGTTTCGGGTCGCGAACACTCTGGCGGCCGGGGTCGCCCCCCGGCCGCCGGGCTGAAACCGTCCGAGGGCTCCAGCCATGTGGAACTTACATCCCTCAATGTCATTGTCCCGGTGCAAGGAGCACCAGATGGCCGACAACAAGAATCCGAACGAGAAGCAGCCCGGCGAGAAGCCGGAAGGCAAGTTCCATTACAACCCGGGCAACCAGTCCGGCAAGGTGGCCGAAAATGTCCCCGTGAAAGAGGCGGAAAAGGACGGCAAGCCGGTCTAGGAACGTTGATAGCCTGCATAAACGAGGTCTGCCGTTGCGCGACTCGACGAGCCGGCATAGGGAGAGGTCGCCCATGGCACTGATCCATGCGGCGGAAGACTTGTCCCATCGATCGCTCATAAATCGTCCAAGTGAGGGATTAAAGAGATACCGAAACCTTAGACGGTACAAAGCATAATAGCTGGGCAACGAACGGCTGCCTTGGCACATAGAGTCACTTTTTGCAGCGCGACGACATGTCGGAGTTCAGTGAAAATCGGACTCGATTTGCTACGGAAACCCGTGCGCCTCACTGCACCTCGGTCGCGTTCCCTCGCCCGGTCTGCGCCCGGTGCACGAAATCACGCAGCCCCAATGAGCTGTTGTACCGGCCACGCCGGCTTCGCCGCTTCAGACCGGACTCGGAGCTATGCGCGAAGCCATGTGCCGGGGCTTCGGCTGGCTCATCGCGACGGCGGGTTCGAACCGGCAGATTCCCGCCCGCGCAGCTTCCAGTGCGCGACAAAGCGGAACCGTGAATTGGCGTCTTGCTGACGAAACAGGGCAATCCGGTCGATGGCGAGTTTGGTGAGGCCGAGTTCGGCGAACCGTGTGCGCAGTATGGTTACGACCGGCTCGCGGCGGTCGGCGGCAAGCCTGCCGGTCAGGGTCAGATGGAAGCGGAAATCCTCCATCACATAGGGATAGCCCCAGCGGTCGAGATGGTCGCGCTGCCGTTGCGTCAGCTCGGAGGGATTGCGTCGCGCGCGATCCGCGGCCGTCAGCGGCGCGCGGAATGAATCGAACTGGCTGACGCAATCCGCGGCCAGTTGCTGAAGTTCGGTCGAGTGTACGGCGGGCAATAGCGCGACAAAGCCGCTGATCGAATTGATGACCGGCGCAATCACGGGAATGGCGCGCGGTGTTCCGCAGAACGCCTGGCAGGCCGCGCGCAGTTCGGTTTCGGTGCGGCCCTCCGCGAGCGCCATCGGCGGCTTCAGCGTGGCATGAAAGCCGTATTTTCTGGGATCCGATGTCAGGTCGCGCCAGTCCGGCACGATCCGCTCGACGCCCCCGGGAAATGGCAGATCCTCCCCGCGAGTGGTGTCATAGCCGAGCAGCTCCGCGCCGAAGCGATCGAGACCGCTGCCGGGCGCCGGCGCATAATAGATCGCATAACGCGGCGTGCTTGCCATCGGCGCAGCATAGAGCTGCGTCACGCGGCCGCAACCGCCTTGCCGGGCGCGACCGCCATCCGGGTGAGACGGTTCGCTTCAGTTAGATGAACCAGCCGGCCGGCGGTGATCGCGGCCACAATTCGCGGCCGCAGCGCCATCGAATCATCGACCAGGATGATGTCGGCGCGATGCCCTGATTCGAGCACGCCGCGATCGGCCAGACCGGCGGCGCGGGCAGGCGTCTCCGAGATCAGGCGCCAGGCCGCCGGCAGCGGCAGCACGCCATCGGCGGCAAGGCGGAACGCCGCCAGCAGCGGCGCCGGATAGTAATAGTCGGAGGCGAGAACCGAGCATAAACCCTTGGCGATCATATTCGGCCGCCTTGGTCCAGCCGATGTGGCTGCCGCCGCGCACCACGTTGGGCGCGCCGAGCACGATGAAATCGCCGCCGTCGGCGGCCTCGCGCGCGGTTTCCTCGTTGACCGGAAATTCGGCGATGCCGACGCCCTGGGCTCGGAAGGCGCTGCGCATCGCCGGCGTTTCATCGTCGTGCGACAGCATCCGCACCTTGGCGTCCCGCGCCGTCCGGGCCAGTCGCGCGATCGAGGCCGGGACGTCGTGGGCGCGGGCGACCACGCGCTCCACCAGGGAATCGAACTGCTCGCCGGAAAGCCCGGTACGCTCGACCATGCGGTTGCGCTTCTGCGGCTTGGCGAGGCCGGCGACCGTCGAATCCATGTGGTCGTTGAACGCCAACAGATCGATCCGTCCCTCGCACAGCCATTGACTGATTTCGGCCTCGGCCTCGAGATTGTAGGTTTCATGGCGCAGGTGGAAGCGGGTGTCGGCGCCGAGCTGCGGCCTCAGGCTTTCGATGGCCTCGATCAATTGCCTGGCATTGTCGGCGCTACGCAGGCCGGGCTCCCACGACCATGTCGTGGCATGAAACACCGTGGTGATGCCGTTTGCGATCGCCTGCCGGTCGCTGTCGAACAGCGCCACATCGACCGGAAAATCGACCCCGGGCCGCGGCATCATCTGCCGCTCGAACGCATCGCCATGCAGATCGACGATACCCGGCAGCACCAGCAGGCCGCGTGCATCGATCCCGGCCCCGCGGCGGCCATGGTCGGCGCCGACGGCAATGATATTGCCGCCTTCGATCCGCAGCGGCGATTCGACGATTTCGCCGCCGAGCAGGGCCCGGCCGCCATCGATCGACAGCCCGCTCACGACGCGGCCCTTCGTCGCCGGGCAGCGGAGCGGCCGGGGGTCGTCGCCGAGCCATATTTGGCGATGAATTCCTCGACCGGCAGTTTGCGAAAATCCGGCAGCGCCGAGCGCAGGGCCTCGTGGTCCCAGTCCCACCAGGCGAGCTCCGCCAGCCGGTCGGCGACGGCCTCGCAAAACCGCCGCCGGATAGTGCGCGCCGGATTTCCCGCGACGATAGTGTAGGCGGGAACGTCCTTGGTCACGATGGCGCCGGCCGCGACCACCGCGCCGCTGCCGATATTGCGGCCCGGCAGTACGATGGCGCCATGCCCGATCCAGACGTCATGGCCGATATGGACGCGATGCCCGCGCCGCCATTCGAAGAACTCGGCCTCGTCGCTCTCTTCCGCGAAATAGGCGCTGGCGCGATAGGTGAAATGGGCCTGCGAGGTCCGCTGCATCGGATGATTGCCGGGGTTGATCCGCGTCATCGCCGCGATCGAACAGAATTTTCCGATCGCGGTGTAGGTGATCTGGGCATCGTTCACGACATAGGAATAATCGTCCATCGCCACCTCGTGCAGGATGGTGCGCGCGCCGACCTCGCAATAGGCGCCAAGCCGAGTGTCGTGAAGTTTCGCGGTGGGATCGATCGTCGGTTCAACCGAAAGCATCTTGCCGGCCATGCGAGTTTCCACGGGCTATGAGAATCCATGAGGCTGCACGTCTTCGGTGGGCATGATGACAACATCATGACTGATCGATGACAGTTGGCGCCGCTGTGGACGTTAGCCGCACCGCGGCGAGCTGTCACACAACTGTCGAATCCAGACGTTAGCCATAATGGAGGCTGCGAATACTGGAGCACGGCATGCTGGTGGTTGAAGGTTTGACGTGCCGGTTCGGCAGCAAGGCCGCGGTCGACAACGCAACTTTCTCCATTGCCCCCGGCGGCTTTGTCGGCGTGATCGGCCGCTCGGGCGCCGGCAAGTCGACCCTGCTGCGGATGATCAACCGCCTGGCGGAGCCGACCTCGGGACGAATTCTGTTCGACGGCGTCGACGTCACCGCGCTGCGCGGCCGCGAACTCCGCAAGTGGCGCGCCCGCTCGGCGATGATCTTCCAGCAGTTCAACCTGATCGGCCGGCTCGATGTCCTGACCAACGTGCTTATGGGACGGTTGGCGACGGTTTCGTCGGCGCGGGCGCTGTTGAAACTTTGGCCGGATACCGACAAGGCGGTCGCACTGGCTGCGCTGGAGCAGTTCGAGATCGCCTCGCTCGCGGTGCAGCGCGCCGATCAGCTCTCCGGCGGTCAGCAACAGCGCGTCGCGATCGCAAGGGCCCTGGTGCAGGAGCCGGACATTATCCTGGCCGACGAGCCGATCGCCTCGCTCGATCCGCACAACACCAAGGTCGTGATGGACGCCCTGCGGCGCATCAACCGGGATTTCGGCATCACCGTGATCTGCAACCTGCATTCCCTCGAACTGGCGCGTGGTTATTGCGACCGGCTGATCGGCATGGCGGCCGGTCGGGTGGTGTTCGATGGCGCGCCGGAGCAACTGACGGAACTGGAAGCCCAGCGCCTCTACGGCCTCGAATCCGAGACGCGGAGCCATTCGCCGGCAAGAAGCGGGTTCCCAGCGGAAGAGTCCGTGCTGGGCATAGCCGCCGTCGCCTGACCATCGCGCCGGCCTGGCGTCGCGCGGCAGGAACGCGGCAAAAAACGGCCTCACCCCACGACAGGAGAACGACCTATGCTCAATCGCCGGAATTTTCTATCCGCAGGCGCGGTGGCGCTCGCCCTTGCTTCGGGCGCTGCCCACGCCGATGACTGGAAATCGAAATACAAGGAGCTGACATTCGCGGTTGTGCCGGCCGAAAACGCCTCCGGGGTCAGCGACCGTTATGCGCCGTTCATGGCATATCTCTCCAGGGAACTCGGCGTTCCAGTCAAGCTCCGCGTCGCCAACGACTATGCCGCGGTGATCGAGGGCCAGCGCGCGGGCAATATCCAGATCGCCTATTACGGGCCGGCCTCCTATTCGACCGCGTACATGACCGGCGTCAAGACCGAACCCTTCGTGACCACACGAAACAATGACGGCACCGTCGGCTACTATTCCGTGATCTATGTGAAGGCCGACAGCCCCTACAAGGATATCGCGGATCTCAAGGGCAAAACCATCGGCTTCGTCGATCCAAATTCGACCTCGGGGTACAACGCGCCGCGTTTCTTCCTTCACAAGGCCGGGATCGATGCCGACGCCTTCTTCGGCAAATCGATCATCACCGGGAGCCACGAGAATGGGGTGATTGCGCTCGAGAAGGGCACGGTCGACAGCGCCGCGGACTGGTGGAATTCCGATACCGACTCCAACCTGACCCGGATGGTCGCCAAGGGAATGGCGAAAAAGGAGGATTTCCGGATTGTCTTCAAGTCCGGCCTGCTGGCCGGCTCGCCCTATGCTTACCTCTCCGATCTGCCCGGCGATCTCAAGGCGAGCATCGTCAGGGCGTTCATGGAGGCGCCGACCAAGGACAAGGCGGCGTTCGACCGGCTGTCTGACGGCAAGGACAGGGAGTTCGTGGCGGTCACGCACAAGGACTATCAGGACACCGTGGACATGATCCAGTTCGTCAACGACATGCGCAAGAAGCGTTCCTGAAGCCAGGGAGCGGCGGATCTTCGCCGCTCCCCTGCTTCCCGACGCGGATGTTTCCGATCAACCCGGGCCCCCATGACCTCCAGCATCCTGAGCGTACCGCAGGCGCGTCTTGAGGTTCTGCTCGCCGACTATCAGCGCGAAGTCGGACGCCGGCGCCGGCAATCGCTGCTGGTGCTGGCGATCCTTGCCATTCTGGTTGCCATCGCCGCGCGCTTCGGCGAGGTGGACCTCAACAACCTGTTCGACAACATATCGAACTTCACCAGCTATTTCGGCCGCATCGTCCCCAAACTCTCGGTCGCGCATTTTGGCGCCGATGTCGCCGACTGGTACTGGAATATTGCGGGCTGGCTGAAGCTGCTGCTCGATACGGTATTGATCGCCTATCTCGGCACGCTGATCGGCGCCGGTGGCGCGTTCGCGATCGCCTTCTTCGCCGCCGCCAATCTGGCGCCGAGCCGTCTGCTGCGTTGGAGTATCAAGCGCGTCTTCGAATTCTGCCGGACCGTTCCAGACCTGGTATTCGCGCTGATGTTCGTCAGTGCGTTCGGTCTCGGGCCGCTGGCCGGAATCCTCGCAATCGCAATTCACACGTTCGGGACGCTCGGCAAGCTGTTCACCGAAGCGATCGAAAACATTGACATGAAGCCGGTCGAGGGTGTGCGCAGCACCGGCAGCCGCTTTATCGAGATGGTGAGGTTCGGCGCCCTGCCGCAGGTGATGTCGAGCTTCGCGAGCTACACCCTGCTGCGCTTCGAGATCAACGTACGGTCGGGTTCGGTGGTCGGCATGGTGGGAGCCGGCGGGATCGGTCAGGATCTGTTCGTGGCAATCCGCAAATTCTACTATACCGACGTCAGCGCCATCCTGCTGATGATCATCGTCTCGGTCGCGGTGATCGATCTCGTCACCGAACGGATCCGGCGTCGGCTCTCCGGCCAGGGATCCAGCCGATGAACCCGCGCCGCCCGTTTCGTCCGGACGATTCAGCTGCGGTGCTCGATCGGCACCGCGACCTTTTCGGCGGCTCACCGTTGCGGCGGGCCTCGGCGCTTTCCGCGCCGCTGGCGATCGGGGGCTTTGCGGTATTCGCGGTATGGTGGCTTGCCATTCCGTTCAGCCAGATCGGGCCGGGACTGGCGTCGCTGGGGAAGTTCATCGCGCTGATGTTTCCGCCGTCGACCGGCGGTCACCTCAGGCTGCTGCTCACGGCGATGGGCGAGACCCTGGCCATAGCCTTCCTTGGCACGCTGATTGCGACCGTTGCCGCCTTTCCGATCAGCTTTCTAGCCGCCAGGAATACCTCGCCGCATGGCATCATTCGCTTCGCCACGCGTCGCGGCCTCGACACCATCCGCGGCGTCGACGCCCTGATCTGGGCGCTGGTCTTCGTCGGGGTGGTCGGCCTCGGACCGTTCGCTGGAATTCTGGCAATCGCGGTGTCCGATACCGGTGCGCTCGGCAAGCTGTTTTCGGAAGCGATCGAATCCGCCGAGCCGCGCGCGCGCGAGTCGGTGTTGGCAAGCGGCGGAACGAACCTGCTGGCGGTGCGCTTCGGGCTGCTGCCGCAGGTGCTGCCGATCATCGCCGGACAGATTCTTTACTATTTCGAATCCAATGTGCGATCGGCGACCATTATCGGGATCGTGGGCGCCGGCGGCATCGGCCTGCAGCTCTCCGAGCAGATCAGAACCTATGATTTCGATCAGGTCGCCTTCTCGGTGATCATGATCCTGGTGACGGTGGCGATCATCGATTGGATCTCGGGCAAGCTCCGTTTTGCGATCATCGGGAGGCGCGCGATCGCCTGAGCGGCGATGTCGGCTTTGAAGTTTCGGTGCGTGGCGACGATCAGGAACGATCGTCATTCCCCGATGTGCAGGGGGCTCGGCGCCCGGAGGTGGACAAGAATTAATGGGGTGCCGCGGCCATGTCCGCCCTTTCGAAGCTACTAAAGGGCGGGACCCACGCCCAATGGAGGAAGTGATGTCGGGCTCCAGGAAAATGTGGTGCGCGGCAGCGGCGGTGGTTCTGGGAGCAGGGCTCTTGGCCGGCCGGGCGCAGGCGGACGACACGGCCCATTTCACGGATGTGCTGAAGTCGCATGGATACCGGCGCGGCGGCAGCGAAGCGATCGCCGACGGTCAGGCATGCGGAGCGTCCGGGGCGGAAATTCGCACCATCATGCCGGTGTTCGAGAAATGCATGCGGGGCAAGGGCTGGGTGCTCGATCGCTATCAGCCCGATCCACCGTCGCGTCCCGTCAGCGGCACGCTCGAGAGCTATACGGATATCCATGGCGACGGCACGGGTCATCCACGTGACGATGCCGCGCTGCAGTCAGACACGCAGTTGTGCCGGACCCGAGTCGGCGATGATGGCTCCGCTCTTTTCAAACAATGCATGGCCGGGCACGGTTGGAAATTCCTCTATACACAACATGCCCCGGCGCAACCGCACTTCACGCGGCAGCGAGGTTTCGCCAGCGGTTCGCGCCCACCCGCTCCATCGTACGACTCCGACCCATCATACAGCTCTAACCCGTCGACCGGACCGGATACTGCGGGAATGAATACGCCGACAAATCCGACATGGCCTGGGTTCAGTCGATGAGCGAACCGATTGATGGAACTGTCGGGAAAGCCATGAGCTCGGGTCCAGCGGCCGCGATTTCCAACTCGACGTTTGAACCGTCTGCCTCGTGTTGGCGACCAAGAACCATAAATATGGATCCAGCCCGGGGGCTTGCCAGGCGTTGTTCCCAAGCCGGTATGACCTCACTGATGACGTCAATCTTGCGTGGCGCGCTGGCGACTCAGCCCAGCCCGGCAGGACGCGGAAAGCGAAACGATTGCGCGGATGAGTTGAGTACGGCGGACCTTTGCATGAACCCCGCTATCGATTTGGCCTATCGTGTTGTGGCGATCACGCTGGCTCTATATTGCGGTCGAAAGGCGTGGTGTGGCTTCGTCGAGGGAAAAATCAAGTTTATCAGTTCCGATTTGCTCGACTGGTCGGAGTGGTCCAGTCAGATCTTTCATAGGGAAACCGAGCCGATCCGGTACTGGATGCAAATGAGCGGAACGATTGTGTCCTCGGCCTTATGCATCGTCGCTGCGACCATCGGGTGGCAGTCCAACAGCTGAATGTCCGCCGATGTCCGGTCCAGGACCTTGCCGTCTCTCTGGGCTTGGAGGGCCGCAGCTCTTCGCTACACTGGGCCTGCTATCAGTCAGGTGAGACAATGGCGGTTAGCTCAAGCCCAGGGGTTTTTGCCATGAAACGCATCGCGATCGCCAGTCTCATATTGCTATCGGCGCTTTATGCGAGCGCAGCCGCCGCCAAATCGATCACCTGCGCCTATCCCCAGGACCAGAAGCTCACTTTCGGCGTACCGAAAAAGCCCGGCGACGTGCCGCCGATCGACTTTGACTACGCCTCCACGGTTACGCGCTTCAGCTTTCGAGACGACAAACTGCTGCTGGTCGCAATGGATGAAGTCGAGAGGACACGGGTGCGGGTCGTCATCTCGGCGCAACTCGACCGGGTAAAGGGCGTCTATAGCGGGCAGATCGTGACCGATTCGGGCGGCAACCAGTTGATGCTCGATAATGGCCCCGTCATATGCAAGGTGACGAACTAACGTTCCTCGCAGCGTCCGATTTGATGCGGCGCGTGCGATTGGTCGCGCCATCACGGAGTCCTCTCCATCGCGGCCCGATCGAGTGATCGCGTGGCGAGTTGGACTTCCGTTGTTGGCAATTATTGCGGCGATATCTACGGGTGCACGGCCTAGCCGTTCTCCACCACGAATTCGACGCGCTCGGCGGCAAAGCGCGAGCGCTTGGTGACGAGCGGCTTGCCGTCGGTGTCGACGTCGGTGCTGTCGACCACCAGGACCGGACGGCCCAGCGCCAGGTTGAGCCGGGCGGCGTCGGGCGCGTCGGCGACCGCCGCGGTGATCCTGGTGGATGCCCGGCGATAATCGCCGATGCCGTAATGCGCCAGCAGTTTTGTCATGGAGCGGGAACGGGCGAATACGCTTCCGGCCCCGGGAAAGCGTGCGGCGGAAAGCCAGGTCGTGCTGACGCAGATAGGCGTGCGGTCGGCCAGCCGCAGCGCTTCGATCCGGACCAGCGGCGCGCCGTTTTTCAGGCCGAGCTCACGCGCCAGTTCCCGCGTCGCGACATCATCCGACGCCTCGATCAACTGGCCGCGCGGCTCCTGGCCGCCGGCGCCGACGATCTCGGAAAATCGCGTCCGCGCGCGCAGGGGATAGGCCAGCCGCGGCGCCTCCACATAGGTGCCGCTGCCACGTTCGGCGCGCACCAGCCCGCGTTCGGCCAGCGTCGCCAGCGCGCGGCGCACGGTATGGCGGTTGACGCGGTAGGTCTCGGCGATCTCGTTTTCGCCCGGCAATCGTTCGCCGGCGGCAAAACTGCCGCCGGCGATACCACGCTCGATGGCATCGGCGACCTGTCGCCACAGCGCCACGCCGGAGCCGGTGTCCTGCAGGCTCATGGGTGCATGGAGGCGGAGGAGGGCATTGGAAAAAATATCCCTGTTGTCACGAAACAGTCATGGCGCTTCAATATCAAGTTGTCTAGTATCATAGACAACTTGATTGCGGCAAGGCAGATCATGGACTTGACCGATGAGACCGCCATCGACGGCAGCCAGGCGCTGCGCCGCAGCGCGATGGCGCTGCTGGCCGATTGCGATGCGGTCGACATCGCCGGACGTCTCGACGGCATGGCGCTGCCGGCCCACGAAACCCTGCGCGAGCCGGAAAACGGCTTGGTGATGGTGCGCGGCCGCATCGGCGGCGACGGTGCGCCGTTCAATGTCGGCGAGGCGACGGTGTCGCGCGCCGTGGTCCGGCTTTCGAGCGGCGAGGTCGGTTTCGGCTACACGCTCGGCCGCGACCGACAGAAGGCGCGGATGATCGCGCTGTGCGATGCCCTGATCCAGAGCGCCGATCATGCCAACGCCCTGGAGGCGCAGGTGCTGGCGCCACTGCGCGCGGCGATGGCGAAAAAGCGCAACCGCAGCGCGGCGGAAACCGCGGCGACGCGGGTCGATTTCTACACGATGGTGCGGGGCGAGGGCTGAACCATGACAACGTTTGCCGAACTGCCGGCGGGGTTCGCGGACAAGGTGCTGTCGGCGCAGTCGACCTTCCGTTCCGTGATGGATGCGATGGCGCGGCCGGGCAGTGTGCAAAAGATCGCCGCCGCCGCCGGCGCGCCCGCCGCCATGATGCCGGGCACCGCGGCCATCGCGCTGACCTTGTTCGATCACGACACACCGGTCTGGCTGGATTCGGCGATGGCCGAGACGTCGGAAGTGACAAAGTGGCTGAAGTTTCACACCGGCGCGCCGGTGGTTGAGGACTGCTCGATCTGCAGTTTTGCGCTGATCGGCGATACCGCCGCGCTTCCCGAGCTCGGGCGCTTTTCATTTGGCAGCAATGAATATCCCGACCGCTCCACCACGCTGATCCTGCAGGTCGGGAGCCTGACGGAGGGCCCTGCCGTGGAACTGCGCGGCCCCGGCATCGACCGCCCCGCGGTGCTGCAGGCCGCGATCGAGCCTCCGGATCTGCTGGCGCGGCTCTCCATCAATACTGCGTTGTTTCCGCGCGGCATCGACGTCGTGCTGGTGGCCGGGGATGCCATCGTCGCGATCCCGCGCACCACGCGGCTGTCCGCAAAGGGAGACTGAGCATGTATGTCGCCGTCAAGGGAGGCGAACGCGCCATCGAGAACGCCCATCGCCTGCTGGCGCATCAGCGCCGCGGCGATCCCGGCGTTGCCGAACTGTCGCTGGAGCAAATTTCCGGACAACTCAGCCTGGCGGTCGATCGCGTGATGGCCGAGGGCTCGCTGTATGACCGCGAGCTGGCGGCGCTTGCGATCAAGCAGGCTCGCGGCGACATGATCGAGGCGATCTTCCTGCTGCGCGCCTTTCGCGCGACCTTGCCGCGGTTCGGCGCCACCGAGCCGGTCGACACCGGCAGGATGCAGGTCCGGCGCCGGATTTCCTCGACCTTCAAGGATATTCCGGGCGGCCAGATTCTCGGCCCGACCTTCGACTACACCCACCGGCTGCTGGATCCGCAACTGGCGGAGGAACTCGACGCCGGAAGCGCCCGCGACTTCGCAAGCATCGCCTTCGACGATGCCGCGCGTCACCGACATTCTCGGCCGCGACGGCCTGATCGAGCCGTCGCCGCAAGGCGATGCCGATACGCCGGTCGGCGACCTCACCCGCGATCCCCTGAGTTTTCCCGCCGACCGCGACCTGCGGCTGCAGAATCTGGCGCGCGCCGACGAGGGGTTTCTGCTGGCGCTGGGCTATTCATCGCAGCGCGGCTATGGACGCAACCATCCGTTTGCCGGCGAAATCCGCCTCGGCGAGGTCGAAGTCGAGTTCATGGCGGAAGACGTCGGCTTCGCGGTGCCGCTCGGCTCAATGACGCTGACCGAATGCCAGATGGTCAACCAGTTCAAGGGCTCGGCCACCGAGGCGCCGTGCTTTACCCGCGGCTACGGGCTGGCGTTCGGCCAAAGCGAGCGCAAGACCATGTCGATGGCGCTGGTCGATCGCGCCTTGCGCGCGCGCGAGCTCGGCGAGGAGGTGCTTGCGCCGGCGCAGGACGAGGAATTCGTGATGTCGCATTCCGACAATGTGCAGGCGACCGGCTTTGTCGAGCATTTGAAACTGCCGCATTACGTCGACTTTCAGTCTGAACTCGGCCTGTTGCGCAAGCTGCGCCGGGAATTCGCCGAGGCGGAGGCTTCGCCGCCGCTGCAGGAGGCCGCCGAATGAACGTGCCGACCTACAATTTCGCCTATCTCGACGAGCAGACCAAACGGATGATCCGCCGCGCCATCCTGAAGGCGATCGCGATCCCGGGTTACCAGGTGCCGTTCGCCAGCCGCGAAATGCCGATGCCATATGGCTGGGGTACCGGCGGCGTGCAGGTGACGGCGGCGATCCTCGGCCCCGACGACGTGCTGAAGGTGATCGATCAGGGTTCCGACGACACCACCAACGCGATCTCAATCCGCAAGTTTTTCGCCAAAACCGCCGGTGTCGCCACCACGACCTCGACGGCGGATGCGACCGTGATCCAGACCCGGCACCGGATTCCCGAGGCGCCGCTGCATGGCGGCCAGGTGCTGGTCTACCAGGTTCCGATCCCCGAGCCGCTGCGCTACCTCGAGCCGCGCGAGACCGAGACCCGCCGCATGCACGCGCTCGGCGAATACGGGCTGATGCACGTCAAGCTGTACGAGGACATCGCCCGCTTCGGCCACATCGCCACCTCCTATGCCTATCCGGTCAAGGTAAATGCGCGCTACGTAATGGACCCGTCGCCGACGCCGAAATTCGACAATCCGAAGATGGACAATTGCCCGGCGCTGCAATTGTTCGGCGCCGGCCGCGAAAAGCGCATCTATGCGATCCCGCCGCATACCTCGGTGCAGTCGCTGGATTTCGAGGATCATCCGTTCACGCGCTACCGGTTCGACGCGCCATGCGCGCTGTGCGGCGCCGGCAATTCCTATCTCGACGAGATCGTCACCGACAATGCAGGCAGCCGGATGTTCGTCTGTTCTGACACCGACTACTGCGAGACCCGTCAGGCGTCGGGCCACCGCGGCAGCGAAAGTGCGGCGCCGCACAAGGAGAGAGCGCATGGCCAGGCATGACGCTGCCTTGAGCGCCAGCGATCAGCCATTGCTGCGGGCCGAAGGCCTCGGCAAATCCTATGGCCGGTTGACCGCCTGCCGCGACGTCTCGTTTGAGCTGTATCCCGGCGAGGTGCTGGCGATCGTCGGCGAATCCGGCTCGGGCAAGACCACCTTGCTGCAGTTGCTTTCGGCGCAGCTTGCGCCCAGCACAGGAAAAGTATGTTACCGGATGCGCGACGGGGTGATGCGGGATCTCGCGAGCATCGGCGAGGCCGAACGACGGTTCCTGTTTCGCACCGACTGGGGCTATGTGCACCAGGATCCGGCGCAGGGCCTGCGGATGGCGGTGTCGGCCGGCGCCAATGTCGGCGAGCGGCTGATGGCGGTGGGCTGGAATCACTATGGCCGGATCCGGGACACCGCGTCGTCCTGGCTGGAGCGCGTCGAGATCGATGTCGGCCGCATCGACGATGCGCCACGGACCTATTCCGGCGGCATGCGCCAGCGCCTGCAGATCGCGCGCAATCTGGTCACCGAGCCGCGCCTGGTATTCATGGACGAGCCGACCGGCGGTCTCGACGTCTCGGTGCAGGCGCGCCTGCTCGACCTGATGCGCAACCTGGTCAGCGAACTGGGGCTGGCGGCAATCGTGGTCACCCACGATCTGGCGGTGGCGCGGCTGTTGTCGCACCGGGTCATGGTGATGAAGGGCGGCCGCGTGATCGAGGCCGGGCTGACCGACCAGGTGCTCGACGATCCCTGCGAGCCCTATACGCAATTGCTGGTGTCCTCGATTTTGCCGGCGTGAGGATGCATTGATGTCTGCGATGATCGAAATCAGCCAGGCCGAAAAGACCTTCATCATGCATTTGCAGGGCGGCATCCGGCTGCCGGTGGTGAGCGGCGTCAGCTTTCACGTCGATCCCGGCGAGTGCGTGGTGCTGGCCGGCCCCTCCGGCGCCGGCAAATCCTCGATCCTGAAGATGATCTTCGGCAATTATCGCTGCGATGGCGGCCGGATCGGCATCCGGCACCAGGGCGAGCAGATCGATCTCGCCACCGCCGAACCGCGGCAGATCCTCAGCGTCCGCCGTAGCACCATCGGTTATGTCAGCCAGTTCCTGCGGGCGGTGCCGCGGGTGGCGACACTGGACGTGGTGGCCGAGCCCCTGATCGCCAACGGGACAGGGCGCGCCGAAGCGCGCGAAAGGTCAGGCAGGCTGTTGCGCCGCCTCAACATTCCGGAGCGGCTTTGGGGCCTGCCGCCCTCGACCTTCTCCGGCGGCGAGCAGCAGCGCGTCAACATCGCGCGCGGATTTATTTCCGACCTGCCGATCCTGTTGCTGGACGAGCCCACCGCCTCGCTCGATGCGGCCAATCGCGCCGTGGTGGTGGAGCTGATAGGAGAAAAGAAGCGCGCGGGCGTTGCCATGGTGGCCATCGTCCACGACGATGAGATACGTCATCAGATCGCCGACCGGATCGTCGACGTGACATCGTTCGCCGCGGCGGCATGAAGGAAGACGGGTAGATGGATTCGACGATCGACGAGACCGTCATCGGCAATGCCAGGATCGTGCTGGCCGATCGCGTGATCGAGCGCGGCTGGATCGCGTTCGCCGGCGGGCGCATCGCGGAATATGGCGAGGGCAGCGCGCCGGCGGGCAGCGCGGACGCCGGCCTCGACCTGATCATGCCCGGGCTGATCGAACTGCACACCGACCATCTCGAGGCGCATTACGTGCCGCGCCCAAAAGTGTTCTGGGATCCGGTCGCCGCCGTGGTCTCCTATGACGGCCAGCTGGCGACCTCGGGCATCACCACGGTGCTGGATTCGCTCCGGGTCTGGCGCGAGGAAGGCGCCGAGGAGGTCGACGGGCGGGCAGGGGTGCTGGCCGAGGCGATCACCTCGGCGCGCGAGGCCAATCTGCTGCGCGCGGATCATTTCCTGCACCTGCGCTGCGAAATTCCGATGCCGAGCGTAGTGGAGGAAGCCAGGGAGCTGGCGGGACGACCGGATGTGCGGCTGATGTCGCTGATGGACCACACCCCCGGGCAACGCCAGTTCCGCGACCAGGGCAAGCTGCGCGACTATTATCGCGGCAAGGGCGCCGGCATGACCGACGACGAACTCGATACGCTGTTCGCAAGGCGCTTCGCCTATCAGAAGGCCCATGCGGCGACCAACATGCGGCAGATCGTGGCGCTGGCTCAGCTGCACGACATCCCGCTCGCCAGCCATGACGACACCACCGACGAGAACGTCACCGACGCCATCCGCGACCGGGTTTCGGTGGCGGAATTTCCGACCACGATCGAAGCGGCGCGCGGCCTGCACCAGGCCGGCATCGGCATCCTGATGGGCGCGCCGAACGTGGTGCGCGGCGGTTCGCATTCCGGCAACATTGCCGCGGTCGATCTCGCCCGCGAGGGGCTATTAGACATCCTGTCGTCCGACTACATTCCGTCCAGCCTGTTGATGGCGGCGCTGCAATTGCCTCAGCGGGTGCCCGGGATCGATCTGGCCTCTGCCATCCGCACCGTCACCAGCACGCCGGCGGCGGCGGTCGGCCTCGCCGATCGCGGCGAGATCGCGGCCGGCAAGCGTGCCGACCTTATCCGCGTGCATGTCGCCGGCGACATTCCGGTGGTGCGCACGGTGTGGCGGGAAGGGCACCGGGTGGCGTGAGCGAAGCCCCGACCATATCCGAGAATCGGCCGGCGGCGATCGGGCCCGGCCGGTTCGTGCTGGTGGTCGGTCCGAGCGGCGCCGGCAAGGATACCCTGCTCCGGCTGGCGCGCGCCGCCTGCGCCGACAGCGGGCATATCGTTTTTGCGCGCCGCGTGGTGACGCGCGCCGCATCGGCCTTCGAGGACAATGAGCAGGTCAGCCCCGAGGTTTTCCGGCAGGCCCGCAGCTGGGGCGCGTTCGCGGCGCATTGGGAAGCCCACGGCCATGGCTACGGCCTGCCGCGCACCATTGACGACGACATCCGTGCCGGCCGCACCGTCGTCGCTAACGTCTCGCGCGGGGTGGTGGAGGCGATCCGCCGCGGCTATGCCGATGTCGCGGTTGTCCTTGTCACGGCGCCGGCCGAAATTCTGGCCGAACGGCTGAGCAGGCGGGCGCGGAGCAGCGACGGCGAACTCACCGGCAGGCTCGGCCGTAGGGTCGATGGCGGCGCCGCCGCGCCGGATCTGACCATCCGCAATGTCGGCAACCTGGAGCCGCATGCGGCCGAGCTCGTGCGCATCATCAGGGGTTTCTGAGCGGCAAGAGCCGCATGGGGCGGCGCCGATAGCGGGAAGAACGGCCATGTCGATCATTGCAACGATCGAGCAGCTCGAAGCGATCTACGGCCAGCCGAACCAGGCTTCCACCGTCAAGGTGGCCGACCGGATCACGCCGCAATACCGCGTGCTGATCGACAGGTCGCCGTTCGCAGCTCTGGCCACGTGCGGCCCGGAGGGGCTGGATTGCTCGCCGCGCGGCGATCTGCCCGGCTTCGTCCGGGTGCGCGACCACAAGACGCTGATGATGCCCGATCGCCGCGGCAACAACCGGATCAATTCGCTGCGCAACATCGTGCGCGATCCGCGGATGGCGCTGCTGTTTCTGATTCCCGGTGCCGGCAGCACGCTGCGGGTCAACGGCCGCGGCCGGCTGTCGGCGGATGCGGCGTTGCTGGCGTCGTTCGCCATCGACGGCAAGGCGCCGCGCACGGTGATCATCATGACCGTGGAGGAAATCTATTTCCAATGCGCCCGCGCCATCGTCCGCTCCGAGCTGTGGAATCCGGACAGGCGGGTCGATCCCCGGACGCTGCCGAGCCCCGGCCAGATCCTCGCCGAGATGAGCGGGAATCGCGTCGGCGGCGAGGACTATGACCGGGAGTGGCCGGAGCGGGCACAGAAATCGCTGTGGTGAAAGGCGCCTCGAGATGGCGGGGAATTTCAGGCGGCGAGATCCCACAATCGCGAGGAGCCTCTGACCAGGACCTTGCGTCCGATGGCCGTGATCACCGGCATATCGTTGCTGATTCTCGCGAGCTGCAGCGCGACGAGATCGTCGATCACGAATCGATTGAGCCTGGCAGGCTTTGCCGGGGCGCGAAGCGCCTTGAGGGTTTCCCATTGGTCGGGCGTGAGGTCGTAGTCGAATTCCGCGTTCATGCTGCCTCGAATGGTCCGGTGATTTCGCCGCTGTCTTACAAGCACCGCATGAACGGGATGCGACCATAATGCGTCGGGATTCGGCATCACGCGTAAAGTTGATTGCAACGCGCCGCGCTGGAGACGATCGCGGGTAACGCGGCTGTCACATCAACGTGTCAAGGGGGTGCATCGCTCACCTCGAATCAGTCGGCGCGACCATGGCCGTCGCAGCCGCGATGGATGCACCCTGGAAATCATCGTGCCGCAAAAGATTGCCGGCCGCGACGCCCGATGGAAGGGGCTCGGCGTCGTCGTCAGCGTTGCGATCGCGGCGATAGCCATCTTGGCGCTGATGCATGCGCTCAGAAACGTGGACTACCGCGAGGTATTCGCCATCGTTCGAAGCACCGATCTCGGCCTGCTGGCATTGGCCCTGGCGCTGGTGGCCTGCTCCTACGGCAGCTTGACGCTTTACGACGTGCTGGCGCTTCGCACCATCGGTCGCAGCGACGTTCCCTACCGGATCGCGGCGCTGGCGAGTTTTACCAGCTACCCCATTGCGCACGGCGTTGGCCTGGTGGCGCTGGTTTCACCGGTCATCCGTTATCGGATCTATTCCAGCAACGGCCTCGGCGCGATCGACGTGGCCAATATCTGCTTTCTGACCGGGTTGACCTTCTGGCTCGGCAACCTGACCGCGTGCGGGCTGAGCCTGCTCTACGCGCCCGGCGCCCTCGGTCTGATCGATACGCTGCCGCCGCAGGCCAATCTTTGGCTGGCTGCGGTGCTGCTGCTCGCGGTGTCGGGCTTCCTGGCCTGGAGCTGGATCTGTCCCGCCAACATCGTGACCCGGCGCTGGCCGGTGCGGCTTCCGTCGGGGCCCATGGTATTGCTGCAGATCGCGATCGGGGTGTTCGATCTCGGCGCGGCAGCGCTGGCGATGTATGTGCTGATTCCGGCCGGAACCCATATCGGGATTTTTCCGACCACGGCGGTGTTCATCGCCGCGACCCTGCTCGGTTTCGCCAGCCATGCGCCGGCTGGAATCGGGGTGTTCGACGCCACCATCCTAATCGGGCTTGGCGGACAGGACAGGGAACCGCTGATCGCCGCGCTATTGATGTTCCGGCTGCTGTATCACTTCCTCCCCTTCGTGCTGGCGCTCGGCCTGTTCGCCGGCGTGGAAGGGTGGCGGCGTTGGCGCGGCGGCGGTAGGGGAGCGATTCCATCAAACTGATTGCACGGGAAGTGATCCATCGTTTGTCATTCCGGGATGTACTCCGGCTGGCGATAGCCGGGTGGAGTGCAGGCCCGGAATCCATAGCCCCCTGCGGTAGTTATGGATTGCGGGCTCGGTGGCGCCGCGCTTCGCGCGTTACACCCGCCCGCAGCTGTGCTATTGCACATCGGAAAATGACAATTGTCATTGGTCGTTGCTACGGACCGAAATGCTTCGAATTGCAACACGTTTGAACCAGCCGTGAATATAGCCGCCTTTCACACCGGCGAATTGAGCTTCAGCCCGACCATTCCCGCCACGATCAGTGTCAGGCAGAGGATGCGGCCCGGATCGGTCGGCTCGCTGTAGACCAGCATGCCGACCAGGATACTGCCGGCGGCGCCGATCCCGGTCCACACCGCATAGGCGGTGCCGAACGGCAGCGATTTCAGCGCGACGGACATCATCAGGAAACTCAGCGCGATGGCGGCCAGCGTCGCGGCGGTCGGCCAGAACCGGGTGAGACCGTCGGAATATTTGAGCCCGAATGCCCAGGCGATCTCGAGCAAGCCCGCCGCCAGCAATGCCAGCCAGGCCTTCACGGTGTGCGCGGCTCCGGCGGGAACCTGAGCACGAAGTATTGCGCATAGCCGCGGAACGGGCGCTCGAGCTTCAGATCGGCGCCGTCGCGTTCGGCCATAGCCATCAGAACCCGGTCCAGATCGTGGCGCGGCGTCACGTCGAACAGCGCCAGCCAGCGCCGCAGCAGGCCGCGGAAGCCCGACGGCAGGCGCTCCTGATTGCCGAAATCGACGATGTGCAAACCGCCGCCGGGCTTGACCCGACGGGCCGCCGCTTCGAGCACCCGACGCCACTCAGGGATCATCGACAGGCTGTAGGAAATGATCACCTGATCGAACGCGGCGACGCCGAACAGCGCCTGGGGATCGAACGCGGTTCCGTCGCCATGGGCGACGCGAATCTGGCTGCCCAAGCCTCGCCGCGAAATGGCCGCGATCGCCGAGGTCAGCATTTCGGTCGAGACGTCGATGCCGAAAAACCGGGCGCCGGGATACTGCCGGGCTGCGCAGACCAGATTGCGGCCGGTCCCACAGCCGATTTCCAGCACGCTGGCGCCGGTCGCCGGCCGCAGTCCGTCGATCAACTGGTCGCGGCCGAGCAGGTAGTATCGTCGCGTTCCGTCATAGATGTGGCGCTGCCGGCGATACATCCGGTTCATGCGGCGGGTGGCCTCGACCGGCCACGAGGCACCGGAACCGAGATCGGTGGAATATGCAGGCATCATGCACCTCGCCGTGTGTGGGATGTTGCACTGCTTGCAATGTTCGCGCGACAGGGGTGTGACAGCAGGACGGCGCGGCTGCCGCCGGCCGTTGCGGTTGTCGCAAAACTGCAGCGCACGCGCGATACCTTTGTCAGATTGCTGATTCGGGGAATCGATGAATACGCAACTTATCGCGGATGCAGTCCGCAACAGCCGAGGTTTGGACGAAGCCACCGTGTGGGACCGGCTTTTCGCATTCTGGTTTCGTCGCCTGGTATACACCCAGATCTGGGAAGATCCGGAAGCGGATCTCGCGGCGCTGCAGCTGCCGCTCGGATCGACCATCGTCACCATCTCGTCCGGCGGATGCAATGCGCTGTCGTACCTCACGGCGAGACCGGCCCAGGTCTATGCCGTCGACCTCAACGAGGCTCACCTCTCGCTGCTCAAGCTCAAGCTCGCGGGGCTGCGCGCGCTGTCCAGCTATGCCGATTTCTGGCGGTTTTTCGGCGAAGCCGCTTCGCCCGCCAACGCCCAGCTGTACTGCGGCTGGCTGCGGCCGATGCTGGATTCGGACGCGCGCGCCTACTGGGACAAGCGCAACATCCTCGGACGGCCGCGATACGACTATTTCACCGACGGATTCTTTCGCCACGGCATGCTCGGCCGCTTCATCGGCCTCAGCCATCTGGTGGCGAAAATTGCCGGGATCGATCTTTCGGCGCTGCTGACCGGGAAGGCCGAGGCTCCCGAACGCATTCAGGCATTGCAGCGGCTGGATGGGCTGTTTCATTCGCGGTTGGCCCGGCTGATCACGGGAACGCCGGCCCTGCTGTTCAGTCTCGGCATTCCGCCGCAGCAGCGCGCCCTGCTGGGCGGCGGCGCGCCGCTCAATGAGGTGCTGCACGAGCGGCTGTTGCGCCTGATCAACGGTCACCCCAACGACAGCAATTATTTCGCCTGGCAGGCGCTGCACCGCAGCTATGTCGGTCCCGACGATCGCTGCCTGCCGCCCTATCTGCAGCGCTGCCAGTTCGAACGCATGCGCAACGGCGCCGGATTGATCATTCCGGTGCATGCCAATCTTCGCCAGTTCCTGGAAAGCCTACCGGCGCGGGAAGTGGACGCCGTGGTGCTGCTGGACTCGCAGGACTGGATGGCGCCGGAAGAGATCCGCGGGCTGTGGAACGCCATCGATCGCACTGGCAGCGACCAGGTCCGCGTGATCTTTCGCACCGCCGGCGTGGAGTCGCCGCTGCAGGGCGCCGAGCTTGCTTCGCTGCAGCAGACCTGGCGCCGCGACGAGGCGCGCAGCGCGATCGGATTCGAACGCGACCGCTCCGGAATCTACGGCGGTTTCCACTGCTACGTTCGGCGCTGATCGAAGCCCGCTCGGGGCTGCTGAAGCGCGCCCTGCGCGAACCCCGGTGGCCGGCGGGCGCAACCGAGTTCGCCCGGGCATGACGGCTGCGATCACGGTCTCAGTTCTTGCCGGATGGCCGCCATAAAGGCTAGGCTGCGGAGCACGATTGTTGTCTCCCTGCCACCTGAGGATCAACAATTTGACGATGAGATTTCTGGCCGCGATCGGCTGCCTGGCTGTCTCAACCGCTTTTGCCCAGGACGCCCTCAAGCTCGCGCCGCCGCATCTTACCCTGCAGGAGATGGTCGCTCCGGCGGGCGAACAATGCCGCCGCATCGAAACATCGGATTCGACGCCGATGGTGCCGCTGTCGCTGCACCGCACCTTCCAGGATGATTTCGACCAGCACCCGCTGTTGAACGATAGGTGGGTGCCGCACTACGCCGGCGGTGCTGCCTGGCCGGAAGCGCGCTACTGGGGGGGCGACGGCTCCGACGTCCGGCGCAAGACCGCCGCCAACGGCGAACAGCAGATCTATGTCGATCCGCGCTATGGCGGGCGAACCGCAACCCCGCTGGGGCTCGATCCGTTCAAGGTTCGGGATGGCGTTCTCTCGATCGTGGCAAGCCGCACGCCGCCAGCGCTGAAGCCCGTGCTTTTCAACAATGACTACGTATCGGGCATCCTCACCAGCCAGAGCCGCTTTGCGCAAAAACACGGATATTTCGAGATCCGTTCGAAGATACCGGTAGGAACCGGGGTCTGGCCGGCCTTCTGGCTGCTCGCGGACGATGGCGGCTGGCCTCCCGAAATCGACGTGGTGGAAGGGCGCGGCGAACGGCCCGGCGACCTCGTGATGACGACGCACTGGCGGATCCGGCCCACCGGCGTAATCGAGTCCTGCGGGTTCGACTTTATGTTGCCGAGCGCATCGAATGAGTTTCACGACTACGGCGTGCTGTGGGCGCCGGATCGGCTGGTTTACTACATCGACCGCAAGCCGGTGTCGGACATCAAGGTGCCGATGGGCTTCGAGGATCCTATGTACATGATCGTCAACCTGGCGATGGGATCGAAATATTTCGGCGGCGTCGGCGTGGTCGACGCGGAAACTCCTGAAACGGTGGAATTCCAGATCGACAGGATTTCGGCCTATCAGCTCGATCCGAACTAGTTGAGTGATTCCATGAAACCAGCATTTGTCATTCCGGGATGCGCCTTTGGCAGGCGATAGCCGGCTTAAGGTGCAGGCCCGGAATCCATATCCTCTGCAGTGACTATGGATTCCGGGCTCGCTCGTGCCGCGCTTGCGCGGCACGAGCGCCCCGTAATGACAATTTTTGTTGTTCAGATGCCCCAGGGGCAGCGGAGTTGACGGGAGATGCGGATGTTGAGAACTTTTACGCGTCGGCATTTTGCCAGGCTTGCGGGGTTCTCCGCGCTCGGCCTGGCGGCTTCGCCGGCGCGGCCGGCGGACGCTCCCTCCAAACCGGCGGCCGATCGCCACTCTCCCGCCGGTTTCCCCAACGGCTTTCTGTGGGGCACCGCCACGTCAGCCTATCAGATCGAGGGCGCGGTCGATGAGGACGGCCGCGGCCGTTCGATCTGGGACAAGTTCGCCCACACCCCGGGCAAGATCGCCGATCACAGCAATGCGGACCGCGCCAACGATCACTATCACCGCTACAAGGAGGACGTCGGCCTTATCAGGCAACTGGGGGCCAAGGCCTATCGTTTCTCGATCGCGTGGCCGCGGGTGTTTCCGAACGGAACGGGGAAGCCGAACCCAAAAGGCCTCGACTTCTACCACCGCCTCACCGACGAGCTTCTGGCCAACGGCATCGAGCCGTATGCGACGCTGTATCATTGGGATCTGCCGCAGTCGCTGCAGGACAAAGTGGGCGGATGGCAATCCAGGGAAACCTCCAAGGCATTCGCCGATTATGCCGGCTATGTGGCGGAACGGCTGGCCGATCGGGTGAAGAACATCTTCACCGTCAACGAAACCGGAAGGTTCGTGAACTTCGGCTATGGTTGGGGCATCGACGCTCCCGGCCTCAAGCTGCCGCAGGCTGCATTGAACCAGGTCCGTCACAACGTCGCACTCGGGCATGGTCTTGCGGTGCAGGCGATCCGGGCGCGGGGGCGCGCGGGGACCAGGGTCGGCCCAGCGGAGAATATCGCGGCCTGCGTGCCGGCGATCGACACGCCGGCCAATGTCGCCGCGACCGCCATGGCGACGCGCGAATTGAATGCGGGCTTCCTCAACGTGATCCTGGAAGGAAAATACACCGAGGGGTATCTCAAATATAACGGCAAGGACGCTCCGAAATACACCGAGGACGAATTGCGGATCATCTCGAGCCCGGTGGATTTCGTCGGCCTCAACATCTACGCGCCGCAATACTACGTGGTCGCGCCCGACCACGGGCCGGGCTTCAAGGTCCTGCCGTTTCCGGCCTCGTTTCCGCACATGAATTCGGACTGGCTGAGAATAGGTCCGGAAACCATCTACTGGGTGCCGCGGCTTGCCGCCGAGCTCTGGAACCTTGACACCATCTATATCAGCGAGAATGGCACCTCGGGCGCAGACAAGGTCGCCGCCGACGGCAGCATCCCGGACACCGACCGCATCATGTACCTGCGCAACTACCTGACCCAGTTGCAGCGCGCGACCTCCGAAGGCGTGCCGGTCCGTGGCTATTTCCTGTGGAGCCTGATGGACAATTTCGAGTGGATCTACGGATTTGAGAAGCGGTTCGGGCTGTACCGCGTGGACTTCGACAGCCTGGCCCGCACCCCCAAGCTCAGCGCGTCGTTCTATCGCGAAGTGATCGAGAAGAACGCCGTGGGCGCCTGAATGGTCTGAGCGTCATTGCGACGCTCCCGTCATTGTCAGCTGTTGCGAAGCAACGCAATCCATGCCTGACGCAGAGAACGTATTGCTTCGCCGCTGTGGCTCCTCGCAATGACGGCCAAACACGTAAAGTGCTAATCCGCCATTGCAAACGCCTTGCACCAGCCGTCCTTGCTGACCTCGCCGGCGACCACCTTGCAGGATTGCGGCGGCTCGAACAGGGTGCAGGTGGCGCAGCTATAGATGCCTTTGGGCGTGTCCTGATATTCGGCCTGCTGCCGCGTCATTTTCTCCGCGGCCTGGGCCGGCGCGATCCGCAGCAAAAATCCCGCCGCGACGCCGGTGGCGGCCGCGCCGATCAGCTTTCGCCGCGAGCTGTCCATTCTCTGTTCGACCATCGGGCTTCCGCTTCCGGATATTCTGTCGCCAAGGCCGATCCTAACCGACGGAACCGACCGGGCGAAAAAAGAAAAAGACGCGACGGGATGGCTACCCGTCGCGTCCCAACCTTTGCACTCGCTGGTCAAGGCGCCGAGAACGCCCTGGTGCCAGGCTCGAAACGAGCCTAGCGGGCGATCCCAGCGAGGTGACAGCGCTTGGAATAAGACACTGGATCACCTCCTTTCGTTGTTGATGGAACCATTACTATAGGCACTGAAGCGCCCGCTGTTAAGGGCCGGCCGGTGCGACGCGGCGCGGCGCCATGGCCGGCCCGGCGGCGCGCGGAGGCCCGGCGCAAGGTTCCGCAAGCCGCGCAGGGTCCAACAGAGTTAACGCGAATTTAAGCCAGAAAACGCTATTTCTTGGAGATCTTCGCCAGGAGCAGGGATCGCGCATTCGCCGCGGCATGACCTCCTGCACGCACCGGACGGGTGACCATGACAAAGCTGTTCCAACTCTTCGCCCTGCGTTCGATCGCCGCCAAGCTGACCGCGATGGCCGTCGCCGGGGTGCTATTCATGGTGCTGGTCGCCTGCACCGTGCTGTTCATTGCCCGCGCTGAACTCGCAGCCGAGCGGGTCGAGAAGGCGCATGCCATGGTCGACGCGGCCTGGAACATGGCGGACGGCTTCCGGCATGCGGCCGAATCCGGCGCGATGAGCGACGATGAGGCCAGGAAGCGGTTCTTCGCGGCCGCCAGCGGCGTCTGGTTCGAGGGCCATACCAATTATGTATTCATCTACGACACCGAAACCGGACTCTGTGTCATGAATGTCGGCAACGCGTCGCTGCTCGGCAAGGATGTGCGCGGCCTCAAGGACGCCAACGGCCTGCCGTTCGCATCGATGATGCTCGACATGGCGAAACGCCAGGGCGAGGGGACGATCCGATACGCCTTTCCGAAGGGCGGCACCGGCGCTCCCCTGGACAAGGTGGCCTATGTCCGGGGTTTCGGACCCTGGCACCTGATGATCGCTTCCGCCGAGTACATGACCGACATCGACGCCACCTTCTGGGCGATGACCCGGACGGCGGCGGCGGTGATCGCCGTGCTGATGCTGTTCTCGATCGGCATCGCCTGGGCGGTCTCGGGCAGCGTCGTCCGGCCGCTGTCGCGCCTCAAGGAACGCATGGCACGGCTCAGCGCCGGAGAACTCGACCCGCCCGTGGCTGATGCCGGGCGGCGCGACGAGATCGGCGAGATGGCGCGCACGGTGCAGGTGTTCAAGGATGCGATGATCGAGAGCAACCGGCTGCGCGCCGAGCAACTGGATGCCGAGCAGCGACAATTGCAGCAGCGCAAGATCGACACCCGCCGGATGGCCGACGATTTCGAAGGTGCCGTCGGCGAGATCATCGAAACCGTTTCGTCGTCGTCGACCGAACTGGAAGCGTCCGCCAGTTCGCTGACCTCGACCGCGCAGCGCTCGCAGGAGCGGGCCGGGATGGTGGCGGAGGCCTCCGCGACTGCCTCCACCAATGTGCAGTCGGTGGCCTCGGCTACCGAGGAAATGGCGTCGTCGGTTAACGAGATCGGCCGCCAGGTGCAGGAATCGGCGCGCATCGCCAACGACGCGGTGGACCAGGCGCGCCAGACCAACGAACTGGTCGGCGAGCTGTCGCAGGCGGCGGGGCGGATCGGCGCGGTGGTCGAACTGATCAACAATATCGCCGGCCAGACCAATCTTCTGGCCCTCAACGCCACCATCGAGGCGGCGCGGGCCGGCGAGGCCGGGCGCGGCTTTGCCGTGGTGGCCAGCGAGGTCAAGGCGCTGGCCGAGCAGACCGCGAAGGCCACCGGCGAGATCGGTCAGCAGATCACCGGAATCCAGGCCGCGACCCAAGGCTCTGTCGCCGCCATCAAGGAGATCGGCCTGACCATCGGCCGGATTTCCGAGATTTCATCGACCATCGCCGCCGCGGTGGAGGAGCAGGGTGCCGCCACCCAGGAGATCTCCCGCAACGTGCAGCAGGCAGCGCAGGGCACTTTGCAGGTCTCCTCCAATATTGGCGACGTGCAGCGCGGCGCCAGCGACACCGAAGCGGCCTCCTCGCAGGTTCTGGCGGCGGCCAAATCGATGTCGCGGGACTCCAACCGGCTCAAGCTGGAAGTCGGCAAGTTCCTGGATTCGGTGCGGGCGGCCTGAGCAACGCGGGCCCGGCCGCTGGGAAGCCCGGCAGCCGCTCGGCGCGGGGGCGGGGCGGGCCCGGTTGCCCGGACCGGATCGAGTGGCATCAGCCGGGTTGAGGCCGCCGGCCTGGCGTGATAACTGAACGGCGACGCGGGTGTAGCTCAATGGTAGAGCAGCAGCCTTCCAAGCTGAATACGAGGGTTCGATTCCCTTCACCCGCTCCAATTGCACAAGCGCGTTGGCGAAGCTGCTTCCGCTGTCGATTTCACCGGCTTGTCGCCACCCGTATTGCTGGCGTGACGCATCCGGTCGGCGCCGCCATAACGGCGCTGTTCGGTGGGCCCGATGGAACCGGCAACAGAATCTATCGCCAGGGCCAGGCTTTCGCGGGCAATTTTCGGCTTCGATAGTCACGGCTGCCGCTCGGAATTCTCGGCGCGGGCTTCGCGCTTAAGACCGAAGATCGGAACTATTGCCATCCGAGCTGGCGCGACATTGCGTTGATCAAGGATTGCATATCAAGGCCGGACAGTGATCCGGGTCTGGCCGGCCGAAGCGGCTGAGCCTTTCCCATCGAAGGCCCCACTTCGCGGGCTATTGAATTTTTGGGTCACGCTAGCAGGTATCGCTGCCGTACCAAGTCATGGCGAAGCGAAATCACCGGCGATCTGCGCACGGAATTGCAGTCGTGAGGGAGCCGGATAGTGTCGCCCCTTGAGTTCTATTATAAATAGAAATCATGCTTGAAAATTGCGTCAAGGTTGTGAATAATCTACCTGCAGTGATATGTTTTAGCTCATTAAACCTGAAGTCAATTGCCGCGAAAACTCTAGTTGTTTCAATTCCTTGGAGACTTGAAGCAGCCGACCCGTTGGCTGCCTTCACGGCCAATCGCGCGATCGGGATTGGTGGAGTGCACGGCGTGTGAGCGTCAGCCGGGTTGATGCAGGGGTTAGATGGATGCCTGCCTGTTTTGAAGAGTTTGTCGAAAAGGCACAACGTCTCAATGACGTTGCCGAACTCAAGAGGCTTTTTCAGACAGCCGTGCTTACTGAAGGGTACGAGAATAACGGTTTTGCCGCGATTTTCGCCAACCGCCCCGTCGAGAGTTACTGGGAGGAATTCCCCAGCGGCTATGTCGAGACCTATCGCAGCGAGCACTGGGAGAAGATCGACCCCGTGCTGTGTCACGCACCCATAGCCCGGCGCCCATTCCTTTGGAACGATCTGGTGGCCGCGCGCTGCCTGACACCACGACAGATCGCATTTTTCGAACGCTGCAGGGAAATCGGGGTTCACAGCGGTCTCACCATGCCGTTCCATAGCCCGGGCGGCATCGTGCATCTGCTCAGCGTCAGCTTGCGGCGCGGTCCGCTTCCCGACCCGCAGCGGATCCCGCACATCTATGCCTTGGCCGCCCAAACCTGGATGCGCGACTGTGAATTGCGGGAGCGGGTACCCGCATCCGCGCCCGGCGACGTTCACTTCACCCGCCGGGAACTGGAGTGCCTCAAATGGGTGAAGGAAGGAAAGACCAATTGGGAAATCAGCTGCATTCTCAGGATCGCCGAGCGCACGGTTGAATTCCACATCGGCAATGCGATGAAGAAACTCTTCGCCACCAACCGCGTCACGGCGGTGGTGATCGCCTTGCAAAAGGGCCTGCTGAAGTCCTGATGGCCGCGATCAGCGGCCTGCCGCCTCGGCATCGGACCAACACATACTTTTGATGGTTCGGACATTCGCCGCAAGGCCCCGACGCGTCTGTATTTCGGCGCTGAGCCCGGCGCGAGCGGTCGTGCTGTGGAAACCCACAGGTTGCGGACGCCGCCATCCCCGGCGTTACTATCAAGGCCGACTGAAACGTCGATCATTTCCGCTTCATCGGATCCGGCGATGGCGACGTATCCATGTTGGCTGTTGTTTCGTAAAGCGCTGACCTGCCGAGATCATCATGCAAAAAATGCCGGAATTGCCCTTTCTCGCGACGCCTTCGGGCGGTGGCGCGATCAAAGGAATGGGCGACACTTTCAATCCCGATGCGTTTACCGGCGTCAACACCATCAGCTTTCCGATTTCGGTCAGTCAGTGCCGTGACGTGACGCCTGGCCTGGTGCTGAATTACGCGACCAGCGGCGGCAATGGGCCCTATGGCCTCGGCTGCAGTATCGGGCTGCCTCGGATTTCCCGGCGCGCCGACAAGCATATCCCGCGCTACGATGACGCCGATGAGTACGTGGCGGCCGGCGGCGAAGTCCTGGTGCCATGGCTGGCGAAGACGGACGGGGTCTGGCAACCGATCGTCCACCGCCGCACCGGACCGGATGGCGACTATCGCGTCGCGCTGTACCGTACGCGCGAGGCCGGTGCGCCGACACGCTATGAATGTTGGCAGCGGCTGTCGGACGGCGACCAGCATTGGCGGACCGTCGATACCAGCAACACGGTCACGGTACTTGGCACGTCGGGTGCCACACGGATCATGGACCCCGCCAATCCGGCGGATGTTTTCGCGTGGCTGATTGAAAGCAGCGTCAACGACCGCGGCGACAGCGTGCTTTATGGCTACAAAGCCGAAGATGCGGTGGGAATTCCACCCTTGCCATCCAACGCGGGACGGGACGATCGCGCGGAGCGCTATATCGAGCGGATCCGCTACGGCGCCTATGAGAGCGATGGTGCCACCGCCTATGCCTTCGAGATCGTGTTCGACTACGGCGAATACGATCTAAGCCCAGGCAATCCCGATCCCTACGTCCCGGCAAGACCCTGGCCGGCCCGGCCGGACCCGTTTTCGAGCTATCGCAGCGGCTTCGAAATCCGCACCAATCGGCTCTGCCATGGCGTGATGGTTTTTCACAATGTGCCGGAGCTCGGCAGCAAGCCGTGCCTCGCCGGCGTCAACCAGTTGGACTACGTGCTGCAGGACGGTGTCTCGCTGCTGTCGCGGGTGGATTACCGCGGCACGCGCAGACGCGACGACGGTCTCTACGACACCCTGTCGATGCCCGGCGTCAGTCTTGCCTATCAGCCGTTCGCGCCGGCCGGGCAGGTGTTCGTGCCGATCGTGCTGAGATCGGGACAGCTGCCGTTTGAACTCGGCAGCGCGCCTCTGGTGACGGCCGATCTTGACGGCGAAGGCCTGCCCGGATTGCTGTTCAGCACCGGCTCGGCCTGCCTGTTCTGGCGCAATCAAGGCAACGCGAGCTTCGCGCCGCCGCTCACGCCGGATTCGATGCCGGCGCAGCGCAACGTCTCGACCGGCCGGGAGACGCTGATCGACCTCGCCGGCGACGGACGGCTCGATTGCGTCGTCAGCGCGCCCGGACGCGCCGGTTTCTACCGCAATGAGGGCTCCGAGCATTGGCGGCCGTTCGAGCCGTTCATGTACAACGCGGCGGAGGCGTCCGGCCCCGCAGCCCAGTTCGCCGATCTCACCGGCGACGGGCTGGCCGATCTCCTGGTCATGCAGCCGCGGCAGATGCGGTGGTATCGCGGCCTCGGCGAAGCCGGCTATGCCGTTCCTGCCGAGATCGCGTCGCCGGCAGACCTGCCCAATCCGCAGCTCAGCGACGCCAACGAGCGCATTCTGTTCGCCGATCCGTTCGGCGATGGCGGCACGCATCTCATGCGGATCCGCGACGGCGCCGTCGTGTGCTGGCCGGGCCTTGGCTGGGGTCGCTTCGGCGGACCTGTCATGTTCGACAACGCGCCACGATTTCCCGGCGGCCTGGACACGCGCCGGCTGCTGGTCGCCGACGTCAGTTCGTCGGGCGCCGTCGATCTCGTCTATTTCATGGACGATCACCTGCTGCTCTACCTCAATCTCGGCGGCAACGGCTTCGCCGATCCGGTGGCGATCGCGCTGCCGGTTTCGTACTCGGCGCTCACTCAGACGGCGACGGCCGATTTTCTCGGCGGCGGCAGCCAGAACATCCTGCTCGGTCTGCCCGCCAGCAACGGCTATCTGCTGGATGTCACCGGCGGCAACAAGCCGTGGCTGGCGACGCAGCTGACCAGCGATCTTGGCGGGACGATGCAGTTCCGCTACGGGAGCTCGGCGCACAGTGCCCTGCGCGACGCACGAGACGGGCACCCCTGGCCGACCAAGGTGCCGTTCCCGGTTCACATCGTCACCGGCATGACCGTCAGGAGCGCGTTCTCCGGCGCCGTTCAGGAAACCCGCTTTGCCTATCACGACGGCTATTACGATCGGGAAGACCGCGCCTTCCGGGGCTTCGGCTATGTCGAGACCTGGGTCGACGAACAGGTCCCGGAGGCGGCGCCGATGCCGACAAGCTATACGCGGTCCTGGTTCGAGACCGGCGCCTTTGTCGGCGGCAACGCGCTCTCCGCCGCCTATGCCGCGCAAGCCTGGCGCGGCGATCCATCCGCGCCGCCTTGCCCCGACAGCGTCATCGAATTGCTGAGCCAGCCGGCGGGCCAGCGCGACCTGCACGACGGCTACCGCGCGCTGCAGAACCGGCTGCTGCGGCGGGAGCGCTACCAGCACGACGGAAGCGCGCAGGATTCGGTTCCGATCATCGTCGAGGCCAACAATTTCACGGTACGCGAGCTGCAGCCTTCGAACGACCGCAACGCCGCCGTGTTCGAAGTCGATCCGCGCCAGAGCCTGACGCTGGTGTACGATCGGGTCAGTGACGATCCGCGCATCACCGCCGACTTCACGCTCGAAGTCGACGATCACGGCGAAATCGTCATGGCGGCATCGGTGGGCTATCCGCGGCGCGCGGCCTTTTCACCGGTTCCGCCGCAGCAACAGCCGCTTATCACCGCGACCCAGCGGTTCTTTGCCGAGAACCTCTCGGCCGCCGCTTATCTGCCGGTCGAGCCGAGTGCCGAGATCGACACCGAAATCGGCAACGTCTCGGCCGATCCCAATGGCTGGTTCACCTACGAGGCCATCTACGCCGCCGTAACGGCTGCGCTCGGCGGTGCGATCCTGCCGCCGGAAACGCCGTTTTCGGGCCTCGCGCCGCAGGCGCGTATGCGAACCTGGAAGCGTTATTATTATTGGGATGCGCAGCAGCAGGCGCCGCTGGCGCTTGGCTCCGTCGTCTCCCCGGCCTTGCCGCATCACAACGAGGCCGCCCAGCTGAGCGTGGGGCAGGTGGCCGAGGCCTATGGCGAACGGCTACCTGCGGCTCGCATTGCGAAACAAGGCTTCTACGTTCTCTCCGACGGCTACTGGTGGAATCCAGGCACCGTCATGACCTACAGCGCCGCGGCGCAATGGTTCGCGCCGGTCGCCACTACCGACGCCTCGGGAACACGGAGGTCGATCGTCTACGACAGCTATGGACTGATGCCGGTCAGCGCGACCACGCCGGACGGCACGTCGACGGCGACGCCCGACTATCAGGCGATGCTGCCCGCCACGTTCACCGACGTCAATCATATCGTCACGCAGTCGCGGTTCGACGCGCTCGCCCGGGTCGTCGTGGTCACCAACCGACACGGCGAAGAGGGCGACGGCGACATCTCAACCTATCAGCCCAAAGTCGCGCTCACCCCGCAGCAGGTCGCCGACGACCCTGCGTCCTATTTGCAGCAGATGACCAGCTACTACTTCTACAGCTTCGAGGCCGGCAGCGGCCAGCCGCCCTGCGTGGTCGGCGTCACGCGCCAGTTCCACGTCAGCCAGCTCCAGCCGAACCAGCCGTCGCCGTGGCGGATGTCGATCTCCTATTACGACAGCGGTGGCCAAGCCCTCGAGCACAAGCAATGGGTCGATGCGGCCGCCGCCGGCACCCCCGATCCGGTCTGGCGATCGGACGGCCTGACCCTGTTCAGTGTGCGCGGGACCACCCTCTGCACCTGGCGACCGAGCTTTTCGGCCATGCTCGCCTTCAGCGGCTATGCCGGGGGCCTCAAGGACGTGCTGACCCTGGACGCCGAAGCCCGGGTGGTCCGGACGCTGACGGCGAAAGGCTTCGTCTCCAGGACGATCTATGCGTCCTGGTCGGTCACGCTTTACGATCTCGACGATGCGGTGAAGCAATCTCCCTACTACCAAGCCAACATCAACAACACCGATCCGGCCTTTGCCGACCAGCGCGATGCCTTGATCAAGGCGGCGGTATTCGAAAACACGCCGACCACGCAGCTTCTCGATCCGCGCGGGCGCCCCGCCTGGATCCTCGAGATCAACATGTCGGCGGATGCGCCCACTCCGGTGCAGATGACGACGTCCAGCGTGCTGGACATTGACGGGCTGACGGTCGCGATGGCCGATCCGCGCTTCACCGCGCTCAACTCCGGCGGCGGCCAACCCATCTACAACGTCACCACGACCTATGACCTGGCGGGCAACGGCATCGTCGTGTCGAGCGTCGACGCCGGCGTGAAGGCCGGGTTCTACGATGCGCTCGGCCGGGTCGCCGAGCAGTGGGGCGCGCGCGGCGTCCACACCACGCGAGTCTACGATGCCATGGGCCGTATCCTGACGGTCCATGTCGACGGTGCGCTCGGCCTCGATCAGCTGGTCGAGGTCAGCAGCTACGGGATGGACCCGCTCGCCAACAACGTCGGCCGCCTGGTCGAAGTCAGGGATGAGGCCGGCATCACCACCTATGCGGGGTTCAACCTCGAAGGCACGCCGGGGACCGTGACCTTCGCGCTCCGCGTGGGATATCAGGCCGAGGTCGACTGGAGTCCGGGCAACAGCGTTCCGGTCGAGCCGCCGCTCACCTCCGTGACCACGTTTGACGCGTTCGGGCAGCTGATCCATAAGGCCAGCGCCGACGGCAGCACAACCGATCAGGTCTGGTACAGTCCGGGCTGGCTCGCCGCCTCGACGGTAACAGCGGCCGGAGCCAGCGCCACCGCCGTGCTCAGCGGGGCCGTCTACAACGCCGACGGCAGTCGGTTGCGCGCCCGCCTCGGCGACGTGGATGTGGTGCGAACCTACGAGGCCACCACCGGTCGGCTGACCGGCATCGTCTCCACCCGCAACAGCGACGGCAAGGCGCTGCAGGAGATCGCCTACGCGTACGACCCGGTCGGAAACGTGACGCGATCACAGGATGCGACGGTCCCGCTGGTGTTCTATAATCAGGCGCAGATCACGCCGCTGCAGGACTATTTCTACACGGCGATCTACCAGCTGCATCGCGCGACCGGCCGCGAGAATCCGGCGATCGGCGCCGGAACCTATCGCACCGGCTTCAAGCAGAGCGTCTACATTCCGCTCAATCCCGAGGGTCTCAACGACGCCGTCAAGCTGGTTCCCTACCAGGAAACCTATCTCTACGACCTGTCGGGCAACCTGATTTCGATCGGTCACGTCACGCCGGAGTCCGGCCTGTCATGGACCCGCGACTTCACCGTATCGACCTCTTCGAACCGCGCCATCATCAAGGGGGCGGGTACAAATCCGGACGATGCCTACGATGCCGCCGGCAACATGGTGCTGTTCGATCCGGCGCGAAACATGGACTGGGAATGGCGCAACAAGCCGCGGCGCGCGGTTCTGGTGGCGCGCGAGGGCGATCCCGACGATGCGCAGTTCTACGTCTACGACAGCAGCGGGCAGCGCATGCGCCGGGTCAACGAACGGCTGACCGCCGGCGGGCTGCAGGTCGATGACAAGGTCTATTTCGACGGCTGCGAATTCGTCCGCACGCTGTCAACGAACGCGCCGCCTTTGGTCGAGCGGCAGGGGCTCAGCGTCGGCGTCGACGGCGGCCGGCTGCTGATGATGTACAGCTGGCCCAATGCCGAGCCGGGGCGCGGACCGCAGTTTCGCTTCCAGCTGCCGACGCTGACCGGATCGGCCGCGCTGGAGGTGGGCAAGGCCGGCGAGATCATCAGCTACGAAGAGTACTTTCCCTATGGCGGAACCTCGATCATCGCAGGCAACCTGCAGACCGATGTCGAGCTGAAATACTATCGCTTCTGCGGCAAGGAGTGCGACGACGCGACCGGGCTGTATTTCTTCGGCGACCGCTATTACGTGAGCTGGATGGGCCGATGGCTCAGCCCCGACCCGAACGGGCCGATCGACGGGCTGAACCTCTACCAGTACGTTGCCGGCAACCCGCTATCGAACACCGACGAGAGCGGCGGTTGCAAGCAGTCGATTTCCGTCGCGGCGACGACATTCGGCTTCACCTCCTTCGAATTGTCCTATCATTATCTCTCTGCGCCGGTGGTGAAAACCTACGAAGACCTCAGCCAGGAACTGCACGAGCACATCTACAAGTTCCAGCCGAAGGCGCTTACCGACGAGACCGAACGGATCCCGCCGAAGATCGAGCAGGGCATTCTCGACATGCTCGAATCCTTCAAGGGCGCGCACCTCGGCTCCAATCCGGAACTGATGAAGATCTGGGATGCCGCCAAGGACAAGAGCGGCGGGGAATCCAAGGCAGACAAGATCAAAGCCTATACCGCGACCCGGTCGCCGCACTTCACGAATTTCATGAACGAAACCGAGATGGGCGACATCGTCTCCAAGCCGGAATTTTACCGGACCGTCGAGCTGCATCACGGTCTGAAGAAGTCGTTTCGTCCGCAATTTGCGATCGACCCGAGGAATCTGTGGGCGCTGTCCCGCGGCGGCTCCTCCTACGGCCCGGAAGGGGTCGTCGGCGCGCACGAGGGGGCCTTTCACCTCGTCGGCGCGGCGGGTTTCGGCAATCGCTACACGACCGAGGTCGGCGCCTATTCCGGCATTGTGAAGCATTGGCAGGGCCTGGGAGACCTGCCGGGCGACGCGCCCGGTTTGCCGGTCAGCATCACGGTGCCGTCGTCGCTGCCGATCACGCTGCCGATCCTGTCGTCAACCGGTTCGCTGGTCACGCAGAACACGGCAACAATCTCCGTCAAGCGACGGCAGAAAGCCAATCTGTCCGGCATACGGAAGAGCAAAACCGGAAAGGCTCCCTCGCGCCGCTCCACCCGTATCAGGAAATCAACCTGGCCGTACTGAGGCGGCCAACGCGGCGATGCCAAATGCTTTGTTTTTGAGAGGTCGGTCATGACTGCACAGTCGACATCCCACGGCGCGGCTTCGTTCACCCGAGGCGCCTGGCGCCCGCAAGCGGCGCTGCCGCTTGCCGACATGCAATTCGAGCAGCCGGCCCTGAAAGCCTTCGCCGCTGCCAATCCTCACCTCGACCTGCTGACCGCGAATTTCACCGGCGAAGCGCCGCTGGCGAAGGCCGGCGACGACGAGGCCAGGCAGACGGTCCGCACGCTGCGCAGCTTCCAGCGTCTGGCACGTTCCGGGGTGCCCGCCGACAAGGTCGCGGCGCTCGCCGCCAGGGGGATCACCAGCGCGCACCAGATCGCGATGATGTCGCGCGCGCAATTTGCCAGGGAACAAGGCGACATCCTGGGCGGCCAGGATGTCGCGCGCGCCGTGCACAACAGCGCCCGCAGCATCCAGTCGCGCAGCAGCCATGCCGTTGCGGCGCTGAAACAGCAGTTCTCCTCGCATGTCCGGAGCAATCGATATCTAAAGCCGACCCCAGAGCTGGAGGCCGCGGTTACCGGCATTCCGAGCTATACCGAACTGTTCGGCACGCTCGACTATATCGAGATCCCGGATTGCCAGTCGGTCTTGAGCCCGGCCGCCTATCTGGTCGACCTGATGCGGATCGTCACTGAGGAAATCATCGACGAAAATCCGAATATTCCGCCCCTCTACCAACTGAAGACCCGGCGGCCCGACGTCTATTCGATCGAACTGACTTGCGAGAATACCGACACCGCGCTGCCCAAGATCGACATCATCAACAAGGTCTTGAGCAACCGCCTGGCGGCGGCCCTGGGCGCGGATACCGATTATGCGATCGCCACGCGGGTGTTCCCGTTCTTTCTTCCGGTCAACCTGCCGCTTGTCGAGTTGAACGCGACGCTGGCCGCGGGCGGCACCTCCCGCGGTGAAATCTACAGCGAATTTATTGCCCAATCTTCCACCGCCGCCAGCATGCCGACGCCGCTCACCGCAAGCTGCGCGGTCCTTGGGCTCAGCGTGGAGCAGGCCGCCATCGTGACCACGCCGAGTACAGGCACCGTGCTTGCGCAATATTACGGGCAGAGCTCCGCGCTGCAGCTGGCGCAATATGTCGGCCAGGTCTCGATCACGCTGGACGCCAGCATCGTGACGGGAACCGGCTTTGCCGCCGGCCTCGCCAATTCGGTGATCAAGGTCGCCGGGACATTGCGGGTGGTGGTGAGCGTCGACAGCGCGACGCAATTGACGGTGGATTGCGCCTGGCCGCTCACCGCCAGCAATGTGCCGGCCTACAGCTATCCCAAGGACAGCATTGCCCAATTGTCGGTGTTCTCGGCCGCCACCGGCCTTGCGACCAAACAGATTACGCGAATGCTGCGGCAGGATCTGGCGCCGGAGGAGGTCGCCGGCTCGCTCGCGCATCTGTTCTTCATCAACGCCATCAATCCCGGGATGCTCTATATCAGCCTGACCTCGGATTCGACCGACCTCGTCTACAGCCTCGATGTCCTTGAAGAGATCAGCGAACCCAATGCCGACCGCATCAACCGGTTCTTGCGGCTCACGGCGATCGTCGGCTGGGACTATGCCGATCTCGACTTCGCCATCAAGGCAGGTGGCTTCGCCGATATCGGCGGCGACTGCCTGATCTATCTGGCAAAGCTGAAAGCGCTTGTTGCCCGCCTCGGCCTGAAAATCGACGAAACTTGCGGGCTTTTCGCCGACCTCAAGACCTACGGGCGCGGCGAGACCAAAATGCCGGCGGATCTGTTCGACCGGGTCTACAACACCACGGCTATCAGTTCGGGGCATGCGCCCTATCGGCCGGTCTACAGCGGCAACCCGCTGTTCGGCGATCCGGTCAAGTCCTGGACCGTGCTTGCGACCGACCCGGACAATCAGGCCATCCGGGGCTGGCTTGCCGGTTCGCTGCAAGTCAGCGAGGGCGATCTGCTGACCATTGCGATCTGGACTTCGTCGGCTACGACGCAGGCGCTGGATATCCCGACGCTCAGCAGATATTACGCCTTTGCCAGACTGGCCCGCGCCCTGAAGTGGACGGTGCCGGCGCTGTTCGCGGCGATGACGTTCCTCAAACTCAAGACTGTCGCCAACATCGACGATCTCGCGTCCATCGTCGCGTTCAAGAACTGGCTCGATCTCAATGGCCTGACGATGCCGGATATCGGCTATATTCTCACCGGCGCGACCGCGTCCGGCCAGCGCGGCGTGCTGGATCCGGCGGCGATCCAGCCGTTCCTGAAGACGCTGCGGACCCTGTCGAAGAGCTGGCAGCTGGACAGCAGCTCCTTTGTATTCACCAATATCGACGCGGCGGAGTCGGCGCGGATTTTCGACGCCGCGGTCGCAGCCAAGTTCATCGACTCGCAGGGCATCGCGATATCGACGGCGCCGGCCGCGTTTGAAGACCTCGCACCGCAATTCCCGGTGACCGTCGCCCAGCTGATCTCGCCGGTGGTCTCCGCCGCCGACGCACAATCCGCCCACGGCCTCTTGAACAGCGACGGCATCCTGAACGGCGACGTTCTCACCGCGCCGGTCACTATGACGACCGACCTCAGCTTCCTGTTTCCGAACGATCCGGACCGCCAGAGCAAGACCGATTCGGTGCAGAACGTTCTGGTGGGCACGAGCTCGGATTGCAGCCACAGCGTCGATATCCTGGCCGGTGCGTTCGGCGAGCAGACATTGGGCACCTACACGCAGCTCGGCCTGCTGTTGGCCGACAGCGTCGCGATGTCGGAGGTGGTCGGCGCCTGGGCGCTGTCGCCGATCGGGCCGCCGCTGGAATTGCTGCTGACCGATGCCGGCAAGGACAGCGAGGTCACCGCGGCCCTGATCGTGGCCGACCGGCTGGCCTATGCGGCGGACAAGCTGAAGATCGCCGCACTCGATATGGCCTCGGTCTTGAACAACGTGACGCTGTTCGGATTTGCCGACCTCGGCAGCCTCGGCCTCGCCGACCTGCAACTCCTGGTGCAGTATGCGCAATTGCTGCGGACCTTCACCACCAGCGGTGTCGCTCTGGCGAGCTATCTCACGGTGCCCGTCGCGCCGCTGGCGGCCAAGATGGAGGCCTTGCAGGCCCTGACCGGATGGGTCGCAGCGCAATCCGAACAGCTCGTCACCGCCTTGTGGGGAACGGCCGTCACCTTCAACACCATCCCCGCCATCATGACCATGCAGGCCTGCTTCGCCAGCGCCAAGAGTTTCGGCGCGGCGATACCGTCGTTGATCGCGCTCGCCGGCACCGCCTCGCTGCCGCGCATGCCGTTGCCGACCATCGCCGGGGGCGATGCCGCAAGCTGGGCCGCCTGGAAAGCCGCCGCGGATGCGAGCCTGCAGGTCTTCAAATCCAAGTATGATGACGCCGCCTGGCCCAAGGCCTATGCGCCGATCCACGATGCGGTCGCGGAAGCCCGGCGGGATGCGCTGGTCGCGCTCGGTGTCCTGCTGATCCAGCCGGACGTGCCGCAAGTCAACTCGCCGCGTACCCTCAGCGAATATCTTCTGATCGATGTCGAGGCGGGGGCCTGCAACGTCACCACCTGCATCCTCGAAACCACCGCCGCCGCCCAGATGTATGTGCAACGCTGTCGGCTCGCGCTCGAACCTTATGTGACGAGCGTCGAGATTTCGGACCTGACCTGGAGCTGGATCAGCAACTACCGCGTCTGGGAGGCGAACCGCAAGATCTTCATCTACCCGGAAAGCTATCTGAACCCGAGCTTGCGGAAACAATGCACGCCGTTGTTTCAGAAACTGAAGGACCAGCTTCAGCAGAACGAGATCACCGACGCCTCGGTCACCAATGCTTTCACGCAGTACATGAATTCCTTTGCGGAGTTGGCCACCATCCAGTCGATCGATTCGATCTACTGCACGGCGCCCGACCCCGACACCGGCGAGCCCGTCGACCAGGTCATCGTCATCGGCCGCAGCGCCGCCGAGCCCTACAGCTATTACAGCCGGACCCTCGAATTGCCCGATATCTGGTCAGCCTGGCACGCGATCGACTCCAAGATTTCCGCGCCGACGGTGACGCCGGTATTTGCCCAAGGTCGCCTCTTCATCTTCTGGGTCGAAACCACGGAGCTCGCCAACACCGCTTTCGACGGGGGGACACAGACATCGAGCGTCGGGATCAACGCGTCGATCCTGTACAGCTTCCAGAAGCTCGACAAGACCTGGAGCGCGCCGCAGTCGGTGCTGTCGGACGTCGTGTTCAAGTATCTTCCCGATACCTACAGCACCGGGCTGATCAATCCATCGAGCACCAACTCGCTGACTGGAATCGACTCGAAGATGCCGTATTGGTACCGTCCCTTCGTGGTGATCGTGCCGGCGGCCGACGGCACCGGCGAGCAGCTCGTCGTTAGCTTCGGCAACGCCTATCAGGCCGTCAACGGTACCGCCACGGCGCCGACCGCCGGCACCGACCTCAACCTCAATCAACTCAACACCAGTATCTGGAACGCGGCCTCGCTGGCGAATGCGGCGGTCGCGGCATCGGCGTCCGGCTCGGTCGTCGCCATGCCGGTCGGCGTTCTCGATACCAATCTGGAGGTGACGCAGACCTGGGCGTTCTATACCGACCAGAACACGACATCCTCGTCTGCGCCGTTCGGAGCCGGTATCACCAACAGCACCTTCACGCTGATGGCGAGCCAGAATCTCCTGGTCGACAATATGCTGTCCTATGCGAGCGACTACTATACGCGGGTCTATAAAGGCGGCCCGACCACCCCGTGTCTTTACAGCCTCGCCCCGGCTGCCGTCATCATGCCGACGAAGAACATCCCGGGATGGTGGATCTTCAACAGCGGCGAAGAGGCGTTCCTCGCCTATGCGACGCAGGTAGACCTCAAGAAGATCTCGAGCATCGTGGCGGCGTCGCCCGGCGCGCTCGCCATCTCCTCGGGCGCGACCGAGATCAGTCTGAGTTGCGGTCCCTATTCGTCGGATTCCATCAGCGTGCAGGATCTGGTGGTGCAGTTCGTGCGCCTGAGCACGGGCGCCGTCGACGGGCTCAGCCAGCGCCTTCTGGCCGGCGGGATCGATTCCCTGCTTACCATCGCCGCCCAGGAAGCGCCGGGCCCGAGCTCGCTGTGTTTTGCAAGGTTCTATTCGCCGCTCGGATGGGACGAGACCGGCCCATGCAACCCGCAGGGAAACTATCCGCCGCCGCCGCCTGCGACCATACCGCCGTCGGTCCTGTGCGGGGGACAAGTCGATTTCCATGGCGCCTATCGGCCTTACTTCGAGGAGATTTTCTTTCAGGCGCCGTTCCTGATCGCGACCATGCTCAATGCCAACCAGCGCTTCGCCGAAGCCAAGCGCTGGTACGACTTCATCTTCGATCCGACCGCCGCAGTGACACAGGTGGGGGAGGGACCCGAGGTGTTCTGGCAGTTCCTGCCGTTTCGGCAGAACAACAGCCTGCCGAGCCTGCAAGAGATACTGTCGGACAATGACGCGATCCTGCGCTGGAACCGACATCCTTTCGATCCCTTCGCCGTCGCGGACCTGCGCATGTCGGCTTACAAGAAGACGATTGTGATGCACTACATCGACAACCTGCTGGATTGGGGCGACCAGCTGTTTTCTCTGGATACCCGCGAGTCGCTTAATCAGGCGCTGCTGCTTTATCTGATGGCGTATGACCTGCTCGGTCCACGGCCGCGCGCGCGCGGCGTGATGCCGGCCGCCGCGCCGATCAATTTCAGCGACATCGAAACGGCCTATCCAAATCACATCCCGCAGTTCCTCATCGAACTGGAGCATGTGCTGCCGACGCCGGCTCCGAGCGATACCGGTTACGCGCCGGCACCGTTCAATCTGATCAACGGATATTTCGGCGTCGGAGAGAACAAGGATTTCATCGCCTATTGGACGCGGGTGGAGGACCGGCTCTACAAGCTGCGCAACTGCATGAATCTGTCCGGCGTGGTGCGACAGTTGCCGTTCTACCAGCCGCCGATCGATCCGAACCAGCTGGTGGCCGCCGCCAGCGGCTCCGACATGCCGCTGGTGGTCGATCACGGTCCACAGGCGCTGCCGAACTATCGGTTCCAGACCATGGTCGAGCGGGCCAAGTCGGTGGTGCAGACCTTGACCGGGTTCGGTGCCAGCCTGCTGTCGGCGCTGGAGAAGATGGATGCTGAACGGCTGAGCATGCTGCGCATGACCCAGGAGCGCCAGATCGTCAGTCTCACCACACGCATGAAGGAACTCCAGGTCAGCGACGCCGAAGCGACGATTGCGTCGCTGACGGCGGCGAAGGACAGTGCGGCCTATCGCAGCGCCTATTATCAGCAGCTGCACGTCGAGGGCCTGTCACCGGCGGAAGCCACCAGCATCGCCATGATGGTCATTGGAGCGGTATACGCCAATGTCGGTGGGGCGATGCGGGCCATGTCGGGTGCCGCCCACCTGATTCCGAATGTCGGCTCACCGTTTGCCATGACATATGGCGGCGTGCAGATCGGCTTCGCCTTCGACGCGCTGGCGGCCCTTTACGAGACCGTCTCGCGCGACTTCGATTTCGCCTCCTCGCTGAGTTCGGTACTCGCCGGATACCAGCGGCGCGACCAGGAATGGGTGATGCAGCATCAGGTTGCCAGCTATGAAGTCACTCAGATGGAAGCCCAGCTGGTGGGCGCGCAGGCCCGGCTCGAAATGGCGCAGCGCGACCTCGCGATCAATGCCCAGCAGATCGTGCAGGCCGACGACATGATGCGGGCGGTGCTCGACAAGTTCACCAATGAAGAACTCTACAACTGGATGGTAGTCCGCCTGTCGGTGCTCTACTTCCAGACCTATCGGCTGGCATTCGACATGGCCATGGCGGCGCAACGCGCCTATCAGTTCGAGCTCGACACCAATGCCACCTTCATCGATTTCGGCTATTGGGACAGCCGTCGCAAGGGCTTGCTGGCCGGAGAGGGATTGCTGCTCAGCCTTGGCCAGCTCGAGCGCGCCTATCTCGCCGGCAACAGCCGCCGCCTGTCCGTCACCAAGACCATTTCGCTCCGCAACCTCGACCCCTCGGCGCTGCTGCAGTTGCAAAGCACCGGCAGCTGCATCTTCAGCTTCAGCGAGCTTTTGTTCGACCTGGATTTTCCCGGGCAATATTGCCGCAAGATCGAGAGCCTCACCATCACCGTGCCGGCCGTTATCGGCCCTTATCAGGATCTGCACGGGACGCTGACGCAAACCGGCAATACAATTCTGCTCGCGCCAAGCGAGCAGGCCGTGCTTTTTCTGCTTGGACAGGAGACCTCGACCCCGGTCGACGGGGTTCTGCGGCTGAACTGGCGCTGCAACCAGGAGATCGCGCTGTCACGGGCGGTCGACGAAAACGGCATGGCGAGCGGGTTGAGCGGCGCGGCCGACGATCGCTACGTTCCTTTCGAGGGAACCGGCGCCATCTCGAACTGGATCCTCAGTCTGCCCAAGCGCAACAATGCCTTCAATTTCGACGCACTCACCGACGTCATCATGACTTTGACCTATTCGGCGCAGTCCGGCGGCGCTTCGTTCCAGGCGTTCGTCAGGCAGCACTTGCCTACCGACTACAGCGGCGCGGTGCTGATCAATCTCGCACAGCAGTATTCCAGCGCGTGGTACGCCTTCATGAATCCGCAGACCGGGCAGGAAAACGAGACGCTCAGCTTCAATCTTCCGCGTGGACTTTTCCCCGCCAACCTGCAGGAGCCGATCTCTTTCACCAATGTGCTGCTGCAGCTGATCGTCGAGAACACCACCTTCGTCGGCCCGATGCCGGCGACGCTCGCGGTTCCCGAGATCGCGAAGGCGTTCGACCTGGTTTTCGAGCTGAACAACCCATCCGTATCGACACCGGTCACGGCTGCCCTCGACACCGCCACCCCCTGGGTCTTCAGCGTCAAACGCACGGACATCCCGGCGGAACTGAAGACCGGCGACAGGTTCGACCCGAACCGGTTGACCGGGCTCTATCTGTTGCTGACCTACAACGGCACATATGCGTGAGAGATCGGCCTGACAATGCCGCGAGGCGGCCACGCGCCGGCGCTGGACAGGCGGGATCGATGACGAATTGTCGGAGCGAAGACTCAGGCCGCCGGATAGGGAATGGTCACCGGGTCGGAGCATAGCTTGGCCGAGGGCTGTTGCCGGATCACCGGTTCGACCAGGGTTGTATAGACGTCGCCGCTCGTGCAGGTAAAGGCCACGGTCATCGAATTCACCGACGCGTCATCGCTGTTGAAATTATTCAGCTGCGTGGACCCGGTGAATATGCCGAGCACATATCCGTTGCACCCGGCATAGGCGACCTTCACCCATTCCACCGTGACCTGGCCGGCGGCATAGCCGGCCTTGGTTATCACCATCGGTCGGTCGGGTGCGGCGGTTTGATCAGCCGCGGCGACGTTTCGAGGTTGCTTCACGTGCGTTCTCCAACATTGCCGGCAGATTAGGTCATGGTTTCAACGCCGCGAGCTGGATCTTCATGGTTCCGTCGCCGACCAGGAGATTTCCCGCGAACAGCGTCCAGCCTTGTTGAGTAGTGCCAGGCGGCGGCGTCAGGACAAGATCGTAGACCTGGACCGGTTTCGCCAGCACCTCCTGGACCAGCTTCACGATCTTGGATTTGCCGCTCGTCGTCGTGAGCTCGTCATCGAGGCGTAGATCGCGCGCCTGCACGGGGCCGCGCTCGGTGATGACCGGATGGATCAGGCTGAGCGTGACATGCTCTCCGCCCTCCGTCGTGACCGTCACCACCCGGCTTTCGTAGCCTGTGGCGATGGCCGCGAGCGTCAATGTGTAATTCTCGGACTTCAGGGCGTCGCCCACCTTGAGCGTCTCGATGGCGGCCGTCTGCCCCGTCGCCAGCGTGACCGGCGTGCCGGTTTCGATGCAGCCCGCCGCGATCTGCAGCCGCGGAATCGCGATCGAGGTCTTGGTGCTGCCATTGACCGCATTGCTGATCGTTCCCCAACTGGGTTTGCCGGCGATATCGACCTTGACCGCGAGTGCGAAGGTGTAAAAGGCCGCTGCATCGGCGCAGCTCGACGCGAATACGGCCGGATCGAGCGACCAGGTGAGGGTATCGCCGGCGGCCTTGGTGTTGGGATCGCCGAGAAATCGCGTGCCGAGGTCAACATACCGGCACTGTCCGTCGCTGTCGCCGTTGAGGATGATAAGCATCGCCTGCGCGTTTTTCGGCTTTCCGAGGGATCCAGTATCGATGGTTCCCGGGTATTTGATCGAGCCCTGGACGGGGACCATCACGCCTGGCGGCTTCGGAACGCTGCCAAAGACGTAGTTGCATGCCGGCGGCTTTGCCGTCGACGCCGTCGCGCGATCGATGCAGACCTGGACCCATTTGTTGGACGCCGCGTCCTTGGTGATGAGCGGGGCGAGGTTGGTCACGGCGCTTGGAAATACCGCGCCCTTGATGGTCGCAAAAAAGTCACCGGGTCCGCCTGACTTATAGATGATATGGACCTGCGCGATGGCGTCAACGGCGCCGCCAGCCTTGTTCGGTCCCGGCCCGATCGTCAGCGTTATCGGCGTTTCCAGGTCGGAGGCCTTGGTGTTGATATCGATGATGGTGCCGTCGGCGTCCGTCAGAATGAGGGTCAGGTTGGTGGAGAGAACGTCGGACGTCGGAACCACGATGGCCGTGGTCGCCACCTGGGATCCGTCGTCGGTCGAGATGCCGAGAATATCGATAGGCGGCGGCACGGGGTCGATGGCCGCCTTGGCATTTGGCGCCAGCGACGACAGGGTCTTCAATAGCTCGGATTGCCTGCCCGAACCTGCCTTGACGCCTTTCAAGACGTTCTTGAAGTCCTCCAGACCTGCCGGATCTGCCAGATTGCGGACCGTGGCGGCCGGCTGGGCGTCCGCGGCGGTCGCCATGGTCATTGGTACGGTTGGCGTCAACGCAAGCAACGCTGCGAGAACAGAAGCGCGGACAGTTGTTTTCATCGTCAACTCCGGAATCTTGAACGAGCGGTCAGGCGTTGTAGGGAACCGGCACCGGATCGCTGGCATGAGCCGAATCGGGCACGCGCATCGGTGTGGTGGTTGGCGTCACCCAGCATTGATAGCCTGCGCCGGCCTGAAGGGTGTATCCGATCACGCGCGATACCGCGGCGGGATCGTTCACGGGGTAGTTGTCGAGGCGAACATCGATCTCATTTACCGTCACGATGTAACCGCTCAGGTTGGGCTCGGTGAATACATCCCAGGTTACTGTGATCATTTCGCCGTCATACGTGACCTTGGTGATCCGCATTGACGCCTGCGGATCACGAGCCGCCGCGGCCCCGTGGGCTGCTCTGTCCTTTTCGCTCATTTGTGCGCGGCCTGTTCTTTCGTCCAATTGTCGAAGTCGGCACGCATTTCCTTGGGCAGGCTGGCGCGGATCGCGGCGGTGTCTACCGGCTGTTGCATCAATTGGCGCTGCCCCGCCGCGTCGCCGACGAGGATGTCGCCGCCAAAGAAATTGGCATCGACGGGGTCCGTGGGAGGCGGGCCATTCTGCTCGGTCAGCATCAGGTTGTAGACGCGCCCCGGCTTGGCCTGGTGAAGCATCCTGGCTGCAGTGACCTTGGCGGTGGGGTGATCGCGGTCGGGCGTGAAGACCACGTCATCGCGCTTGACCTCCGACGCCTTGACCAGGCCGCGTTCGGTGATGATCGGATGGCCCGGTGTCACGGTCACCTTGCCGCGGGCGCTGTCCGAAAGCTCGACAAAGTCGAAGTCCCAGCCGACGGTGGTCCCGTTGACGCGTAACGGACCTTTTCGGCCGGCGACCATGTCGCCGATCTTGATGGTTTCGATGCGCCGCCTGGAACCATCGGCCATCCGCACCTCGGTGCCTTCGAGCAGACAGCCGTATTGCACCTGCAGCGCCGGAATCTTCAAGGTCGACACCGTCGGCTTCGTGGACGGTTCGTTGGTGATCGTGGCCCAGATCGGTACCTTGGCGAAGGTCAGCATCAGGGAGAAGGTGAGCGTGTAATTTTCATTGTTGGGAAAGCAGACGTGCCCGAAGTTCGCGGTCATGTCCCAGCTGATGGTATCGCCGACCACCTTGGTGTTCGGGTCGCCCATGAACGTGCTGCCGACGTCCACGCCGGTGCATCCGCCGCCCAATTCCTGTCCGATGAGGTAGAGACTGACCTGAAAGGTTCCGAGCGGCGGTTTCTTGGTGACCGGGTCCACCTCGATGTTGCTGAAATACTGGATCGCGCCCTTGAACGGGATCTTGATCTCGACCTTGTCGTTGGGAACCCCTGGATCGGTCGGGCCGTAGTCGCATTTCGTCGGATTATTGGGATCCGGATTGGCGCGGTTGAGACAAACCACGATATTCTTGTTGGTTGTCGTGATCTGCGGTTTGGTTTCGGTGATCTGCTTGGGATAATAGCCGCCCGAGATCGAAGCATAGAGCGGACCGACCGGCTTGCCCGTGGACTTGTCGGTGTAAAAGTACGTTCCGAGAACCGAAACCGGTTGCCCCGACGGGTTGCTCCCGTCGCTCGACGGCACCGCGAGAACTCGCCCATTGCCATATTGGTCCTTGGCGCCGTCGGCGATCGCCTTGCCGTCGGCATCAAACACATTGACGCCGGTAAAGATCCAGGTCGACCCGTTATAGTACGAGCTCAGCGCAACGGAACTGATCGTCTTCCAGTCATCGGTGCCGATGTTGATGACGCGGTCGATGTCCTCGGGGCTCGGCGTGCCGGCAAGGCCGGCGGTCAGGATCTTCGGCACGTCGAGCGAAACCGGGGCATTGCGCGCACGGGCCGCGCGCTGTTCGGCTTTCCTGACTTCGATGACCTTGAATTGATAGGGACGGTTCTGCGGGGTCCGGCCGTCGATGCGCAGCAGCGCGCGCAACGCCGTTTCCTCGCTCGGGTTGGTAAGGTCATAGAAGCGCGGCCGGCCATCCTTGGGGGCTTTTTCGATCAGGGCGTGGATCGCCGCCCGCTCGGCATCGCTCAGCCCATCCTGTTGCGGGGTCGTCGTCTGCGCGAAGCTCCACGCCGGAAAACACAAAGACAATAGGAGCGCGGCAAAGCTGGCACGCCGGAAATTATCGAACATTGAGGTCCCCGCGCTTTCAAGGTCAAAACAGCATCGTTGTCCTGTTCGACGCAGGTCCTGCGAATGACGTGGCCAACCCCGCTGCCATCCGCTGTGGGTTCGAAATTCAACCCACCAGCGAAATATCAGCGCCAGCCACCCAAGGCTTGCCTCTAGCGGCGCCTTTCAAGGAAATGTGTCGCGGGGACCTGCTATCGGAAGAGAACAAGCATGATGTTCGGCGACCCAACAACTGTGGAATCCCACAGGTGACGGTGCCGTGGACTGCTGCCGATCGATGCGGGATGGCCGCATGCCTGAACGCAGCGACCTACGCCCCGGAAACAGGTATCGATGGGGCGACCGCGCGGCGGCGGTTGTGTGTGGGCAAGGAGGCGAACTCACCGTGGCCGGCGGTGTTCGGCGCCGGGTCAGACGTGATGCGAGCCGACGCAGACGCGTGGCTTCACATCAAATGCGGTCCGTTGCCCTCAGCCGCTTCCAGGACGGCCGCCCGCCATTCCCGTTTCACGGGCAGTATCGGCGGCATCGGAGCAAGCGCAGGTTCCGCCGTCGGCGCCGCAATCGAATCGATATTTTCGGTTTGCGAGGCCCTGCGCATGAAAAGATTGTAGATCATCCACTGCGAACGGTGCCGCTTGCCCTGCAACGGAAAGCGCCTTGCGATCGAGGACCTCGAATAGAATCCCTCATAGGCGCTGCCCTGACCGATGCGAAGCTCGTCCGGTGACATCCCGGCCGGACGGTAAACAACGTGGCCTTGATCATACATCGACCAGTCGAACGACACGATACGGTTGGCCTTCTTCATTTCATACCAGGTGAGCGTGCCCGGATAGGGCGTGAGCACCGAATAGGCACAGGCGTCATAGCTTGCCGCGATATTGAATTTCACCGTTTCGTCGAACACCGAGGTGTTGTCGCCGTCAAAGCCGAACATGAACAGGCCGAACACCATGATCCCGTAGGAATGGACCTTCTCCACCAGCGCCCTGAAGTTCTCGGGCCGGTTGACGTGCTTGTGCACGCTTTTCAGCGTCTCACGCGAAATCGACTCGAACCCGATGCTCAGCATGGTGCAACCGCTTTCGGCGGCGAGTTCCAGCATGCGGTCGTCCTGCGCCAGTTTGGAGGTGACGCCGGCCTGCCAATGGATGCCGCGTCCCTTCAAAGCACGCATGACCTCCTTTGGACGCTCCGGGGTCCCGAAAAAATCGGCATCGTTGATGGAGATGGTACGCGACCCGCAATTCTCCATTTCACGGATCACCTCATCGACGGGACGGTAGCGGAATTTGAGACCGTTCATCAGCGGTTCGGCGCAGAACGTGCATCCTTGATGGCAACCGCGCGAGGTCTGGACGAAGGTTCGATTGACATAGCGATTCTTCTTGAGCAGATCGTAGCGCGGCATCGGCATCCCGACCATCGGATGCAGTCTGTCGGATTTGTACATTCCGCGCATCGAGCCCTGCTTGAGATCATCAAGCAGCTTATCGATCACGAGTTCGACTTCGCCGACGACCACCGCGTCGCAATGCTGCAAGGCCTCCTGCGGCATGAAGCTGGGATGCACCCCGCCCATGACCACCGGCACGCCTTTGGCGCGGAACCGGTCGGCGACCTCGTAGCCGCGGTTGACGTAACTTGTCATCGCGGAAATTCCGACCAGGTCGGCCTTCAGATCGAAATCGATCTCCTCGATGTTCTCGTCCGTGAGCACGACATCGTATTGGTCTCTTGGAATGCACGCCGCAACCGCCAGCAGGCCGGCGAGCGGAGAATATAGCGCCCGGTTGAGGTAAATCGGGCGCGTCGTCAGGGAATCGGTTTTCGGATTGATGAGATGGATGATGCGCGTACGCATTGACGCCTCCTGCGGTGGCGGCTCGCTTCCGGGCGGATTTTCCGGAATCGAATCCTGATTTGCGATGCGACCTGCGGAATCCGCAAAAATCGAGACCGGCATTTCCAGCGAGAACATGAAGAACCGGAACCTTCATCAAACGTTCCCTTAAATTAATGTGCGAGACAGCTGTTTCCAGTCTCGCGTCCCTGTCCGGATCTGTCCGCGACCGGACTCAATTGCGCTTCGGGATTGGAGCCCGGCAAGCTTGGTGGATCGGCTAGCCGATCGCACCGCGCCCAGGTCTCGCCTGGGAACAATAGGCGAACATCCGGGCACTCTTGCGCAGCTTCAGGCGGCGAGTCGTGAAAGTGCGAATGGCCAATTGCACGCCTGCGCCCGGGACCGCAGGCATTTGGAGGCAGACGTGGTGGATGGATGCATCATGGCGCAGCTGCCGATCGGGCGGGATTCCGGCCGTTGGACATTACGATCGATGGCGTCGCAAGGGGCCGGGTCGATGAAGCGGATGGCTGCATGCCCTGAATGCAGTGCTCGGCACCCCGGAAATGGTGTATCGGCAGGGCCATGGGCGCGGCGTCGCGCCGAATGCCAGAATTCCGGAGGAAACATTCATGTCGGCCTTGCCACTTTCGGGCATCAAAATCCTTGATCTGACGCGCGTGCTGGCGGGGCCGCTGTCGGCGCAGATGCTGGCCGATCTCGGGGCAGACGTGATCAAGATCGAGCGGCCGGGCGGCGGCGACGATGCGCGCGCCTTCGGACCGCCCTATCTGGTCGATCCCGAAGGCAAAGAAAACAACAACAACTCGTTCTATCTCTGTGCCAATCGAGGCAAGAAATCGGTAACGGTCAATATTGCCAGGCCCGAAGGTCAGGAGATCATCCGCGAGCTGGCGAAAGCCGCCGACGTCTTCATGGAGAACTACAAGGTCGGCGACCTCAAGCGCTATGGCCTCGACTACGAAGCGATCCGCGCGGTCAATCCCGGCATCATCTATTGCTCGGTGACCGGCTTCGGACAGACCGGACCTTATGCGCCGCGGGCGGGCTATGACGCGATCTTCCAGGCCATGGGCGGGCTGATGAGCGTCACCGGCCATATCGACGGCGAGCCGGGCGCCGGGCCGATGAAGGTGGGTCCATCCATCGTCGACTACATGACCGGCATGAACACCTCGATCGGCATTCTGGCCGCGCTCTATCACCGCAAGGTCAATGGCGGCGAGGGCCAGCATGTCGATGTCTGCCTGCTCGACACCGTGATCGCCTCGCTGTCGCACTACGCGCAGATCTATCTGGTCAACGGCCAGACGCCGCCGCGCCGCGGCACCTGGGGCAATGGCGGCATGCCCGCGGGCGTGTTCCGCTGCACCGACGGCGAACTGATGCTGGTGGTCGGCAACGACGGCCAGTTCGCGCGCACCTGTGCCGTGCTCGGAGAGCCGGGCCTTGCGACCGATCCGAAATTCGTCAGGAACAACGACCGCGTCGTGCACGGCAAGGAGATCATGGCGATCTTCGCCGGGCTATTCCTGAAGCGACCCGTCGCTTACTGGCTCGCGGAACTGGAGGCCGCCGGCGTGCCCTGCGGGCCGGTCAACGATTTTGCGCAGGTGTTCGCCGACCCGCATGTCCGCGCCCGCGGCATGGAGATCAAGGTCGATCATCCCTTAGAACCTGCGCTGTCATTGATCCGCAACCCCATCACCTTCTCCGGCACGCCGGTGAAGGACTATCGCGCGCCGCCTTTGCTGGGGGCGGACACGCGGGAGGTACTCGCCGGGATCGGCTATGATGACGGCAAAATGGATGGGCTGAAGGCGCAGGGGATCATATAGGGGCGGCAGGGGGCCGTTGCGGCTTTGCGCTTATCGTGCCTTCTTCGAGAAGCGGTCACCCCAGAAGCATCGGCGGAAAAGCATGGCGGCCAGATGGTAGTCCCGCCGGGCGACCAGTCGGCCATCTATGAAGTCTGCGCAGCTCTGGACTACCCGGCATCGCGTTCCGTCCCCAGCGCCAGGATTCCCGTCGCCAGCGCCTCTATCGCCCAGGGAAAATCGGTCTCGTCGATGTCGAATTCCGGGGTGTGGTGGCCGGAGGGAATGTCGGACCCCACCACCGCATAGATCGCCTGGCCGCCGCGCTCCTGCACCCTTCGCATGAAGTAGGTGGCATCCTCGCTACCGCCGGTGACGTGCGATGCGGCGTCGATTTCGACGCCGGGGATCCGCCCGGAAAGCGACCTTGCCAGGCGCGGCGACAGCCCCTCGTCGGACGTCGCCACCGTGGTGCGTCCCGCCAGCTTGATCTCCACCGTCACGTCCTGCGCCAGGGCAGCGCCCTTCAGCACCGCCTCGGCGCGCTCCAGCATGTAGTCGGCGATCGCCTCGGTCTCGCCGCGAACCTCCATCGCCATCGTGGCCTCGTCGGCGATCACGTTGCGGCCGGATCCGGCCCTGAGCGTGCCGACATTGATGCGCGAGCGCCCGGCATGATGCCGGGCGATGCCATACAGCCCCACCACGGCACTGGCCGCCGCCAGCAGCGCGTTGCGTCCTTCTTCCGGCCGTCCGCCGGCATGGGCGGCGCGGCCCCGGAAGGTGACGTCGAGCTTGGCGCTCGCCAGATGGCCGCGCACCGCGGGGCGGAAGCTGCGGCTCGGCACGCCGGTGCCTAGATGGATGGCGATGAAATAATCCACGTCGTCCACCACGCCGGCTTTGACCATCGGCAGCGCGCCGCGGCCGCCTTCCTCGCCGGGCTGGAAGATGAACTTCACCGTCCCGTGCAGCCTGTCGCGGGCTCCCGCCAGCAGTTCGGCCACCGCAAGGCCGATCGCGGTATGGCCGTCATGGGCGCAGGAATGCATCACCCCGGGGCGGGCGGAGACGAATCCCTCGCGCGCCGGCAGATGCGCCTGGGTGTCGTTCTCCAGGATCGGCAGCGCATCCATGTCGACCCGAAGCGCCACGGTGGGTCCGGGTAAGCCGCCCTGGAGCGTCCCCACCACTCCGGTATGGCCGCCCGCCAGCGCCGGCAGGAATTTTGCCGGGGCGCCGTTGGCCTCGGCATCCCGGAAGGCGCGTTCCAGGGCCACCTCCGACGGCATTCCCATCCGGCTTGCCGAATCCATCACCTCGCGGCCAAGCCTGACGTCGAGCCCGAGGGCGGTGAGGCGCTCGGCGACGAGGCTGGCGGTGCGAAACTCGATCATGCCGAGCTCCGGGAAGCGGTGCAGGTCGCGTCGTGTCGCCACCGCGCGGGCCGCGACGTCCGTCAGCACCGAGGAAAAGTCGGACATGGAGACTCCCTTTCGAATCCTATCATGCCGCGCCAAGAAAGCGCGACCCGCAGAAGATGCGATGCGATAGCATTTTCAGGAATGCGCCGCCACCTCGGCACGCAACGATGCCGATGGGCGCTTGGGGCAGGCCAAGAGCCGCCGTCATTTTCTGTCCGACCGCTCCGCCCTTGCGAAGCCAAATGCCAGCAGCATGAAGAAAAGCGTGTGTGCCGCCGCGAACCATAGCATGCCGGCAAACGAAAGATTGGCGCTGCCCGCAAAACCCTCACCCGTGGCGGGAAGGACAACAAGCGCATTCACGAGCCAGACACCGGCCGCGTAAGCCAGTCCCTTGACGGCCGGGCTCCAGGGCAGCAAGTGCCCCAGCACCAACGCATAGAATATCGACATCAGGAGTCCGACAAGGATGTGGAAGCCTGTTTGGAATGTCGGAGAATGAGGCGCGGGCGCGCCGATAGCCGACCAAGCGGACGAAACGCCCGATTGCTGAAGCGGGCCGGAAAGTCCGAGTGACAGGAGACGGAGCAGGCCGCCATGCGCGGTTGGAAGGTGAATGAGATCTGCCGCCTTGAGGGCGAGGCTATTCAGCATAATCGCGACCGAACCGGCCAGCAACGCAGACTTCAGCCGGCCCGACAGGTTCATCTCATGCTTCATCGACCTGTCCCCGTTCCAACGATCAGGCCTTCCGCAGCTATCGCTCAGAACAGGGACAATTCGTCCCGTCGGCTGCGGAAGCCCGTGCGAATTTCGGCACCGCTTGGCCGGCCGGCGCCGTGATCACGGCTTGGCGAGATGCCAGGCGCCGTTGAGAAAGCCGTCGCCGTTGATGTCGCCGGGCTTTTGATCCTTGACGAAGGTGTAGAGCGGCTTGCCCTTGTAGGCCCACTGCTTGCTGCCGTCGTCGCGGGTGATGACGGTGTAGCCGTCGACGGAACTGTCGCCGTTGCCGGCCTTCAGAGCGGGCCAGTTGCCGGCGCAGGGTCCGTTGCATGCGGACTTGCCGTCGAAATCCTTATCGAAGGTGTAGAGCGTCATGCCCCTGGTATCGGCCAAGGCCGAGCCCTTGGAGGTCGCGGCTGTCTGCGCTGGGGAAGTTGCATATGCAAATGTCGTGGCCGCCGCCGACATGGCGATAGCGGCAAACAGGGTCCGTGTGGTCGCGTGGATCATTTCAATCTCCTGCAGTTGTTGAACTGACTTAGAGACGCCGCGCGTTCGGTTCTATTCCATCGCCCGCAACGTTTTTCCTCGGTCGGCAGGAATGGTTGGGGTAGCTTGCGCTCCGGGCTATGGCTGCGTGCTCGATGCCAGGATATCTCTTGTCAGGGCTTCGCGACGTGCAGGCGCCCGGGCGGGCATGCGGGCATGCGGGCGGCGGGCCTGTCCGGTCCGACGGGTGAAAAAAGATTCGGCCAATGGAATATTCCGCTGCCTCGGCCGTCCACCTTGCTGAACATGGCTTCCGGACGGAGAGGCGATGATGCGGTTTCGCGATCAGATAAGGCTGGCAACCGCCGCCGCCACGCTCGGATTAGGGCTGGCCATTTCGGCATTGGCTTTCGCCCAGGACGGTTCGCAGCAGGGACCGCCGCCCGGCAATCAGGCCGGGGAAGGGCCGTTTCTCGCCGAGAACGACGCCGCAATGGGCAAAATGATGAACGACATGACGGTGAAGCCGAGCGGCGATGTCGACCGGGACTTCGTCGCGATGATGGTGCCGCACCATCAGGGCGCGGTAGATATGGCCAAGGCTGAATTGCGCTACGGCAGGAGCGAACAGCTGAGGCGCATCGCCCAGGAAATCATCGTGGATCAGTTGCAGGAGATCGCCGCCATGAAGCTCGCGGTCGGCGAGCCGCTGCCACCGTCGGATCCCTCGCCGACGCAGATGGATCAGGCCCTGCCGGCGCCTTCCAGCGGCGCCGGGCCGGCCAATCCGCACGACCATATGCAGATGTCCCCCGGGATGGGGAAATAGGAGCCGAAAATGAAACGCAGCCTTCTGTCGATGACATTGCTTGCAGGCGCGGTGCTCGCGGGCGCAGTGCCGGCCTGGGCGGGACAGGCACCGGGAGCGGCGTCGGCCCCGGATGTGCCTGTCAGCCATCGCGATCGCGTCTACGCGGCTGAACAGTTCTCCAACACGGTTTCGGTAACCGATCCCATGGATAATAAGCTGCTGGGCGTCATTCGTCTCGGCGATCCGCAACCGACAAATTTCAGCCCGCTCTACAAGGGCCAGCTGCTGGTTCACGGGATGGGTTTTTCGCCCGACCACAGGACCCTTGCGGTGGTCTCGATCGGCTCGAACTCGGTCAGCTTCATCGATACGGCGACCAACGTCGTCAAGTACATCGCCTATGTCGGCCGTTCGCCGCACGAGGCATTCTTCACCCCGGACGGCAGCGAAGTATGGGTCACGGTCCGCGGCGAGAACTACATCGATGTGCTCAATGGACGGAGCTTTCAGGAGAAAACACGGATCACGGTGCCTAACGGGCCGGGCATGCAGATCTTTTCGCCGGACGGCAAGTACGGCTACGTCTGCTCGTCGTTCAATCCGGAGACGGATGTCATTGCCGTTGCCGATCACCGGATCGTCGCCCGCGTGAAGCAGGACAGCCCTTTCTGTCCGGACATAGCCGCGACGCCGGACGGCAAACAGGTGTGGTTCACGCTGAAGGATACCGGCAAGACCCAAGTGTTCGACGCAAGGCCTCCGTTCACCGTGATCAAGACTTTGGACACCGGTCCAATTACCAATCACGTCAATATCGCGCATAACGCCAATGGAACTTTCGCTTACGTGACGGTCGGCGGTACCAATGAAGTCAAGGTGTTCCGCACCGACGATTTTTCGCTGGTGGCAACTATCCCGACGGGCAATCTTCCCCACGGCGTCTGGCCATCCGGAGACGGCACCCGCATCTATGTGGGGCTCGAAAACGCCGACGCGCTCGCTGCGATCGACACCATGAGCAACAAGGTTGTCGCAAACATTCCGATCGGTCAGGCGCCGCAGGCGCTCACTTATGTATCGAACGCGGTGCCGGAGGGAGATGGAACTCAAAACCTGCAGCCGCTCGGCGTGGCCGGCCAGGCGGCCCATCTCACGCTGGCGTCCAAGGTGGAAAAAAAGGCCGACCCAGCGGCGACAACCGTGACGTTGTTCGACCAGGGCCTCATTCAGGTACTGCAGGCCGCCGTCACGGGACTTGAACCGAAGCAGCCCTATGTACTTGCTTTGGCCGATAAGGCCGATGGCGGCGGAATGCTTCAACCGCTCGCTGCCTTCATGTCAAATCCAGCCGGATCGGCCATCGTCAATGCGGTAGGCCCGATCCGCCAGATCGTCCAGGGCGAAGCCAAATCGCAAAAGCGATATCTGGTGATCGCGCCGGGCAGCGTTGCAAAATTCGGTGCCGCAGTCCAGGTACAGCGGCCATGAGTATTCGTTGCCCGTCCTTGGCTTTCGGCGCAGACGGGCGGTCTCACTTTTCGCCAGGTCCATTGCAGCGGTTTCTGCAGCAAGGCTTCCGGGCAACACGATGAACGACATGCTGCGTATCATCGAGCCGATGATTCCATCGTTGCGAAGATACGCCCGCGCCCTGGTAGGAAGCCACGCGACGGCCGACGATCTGGTGCAGGATTGTCTGGAAAGAGCGTTCAGCCGCTGGCACCAGCGGCGCGGCGACGGAGATGCCCGACCCTGGATGTTCACCATTTTGCACAATCTTGCCGTCAACCAGTTCCGGCAGGCGGCCGCTCGCGGCTCCCACCTGTCTATCGACGACGCCGACGAGAACGCTCTTTGTCTTGAGGCCGTACAGGAAAAGCGGCTGCTCTATAACGACGTTCTGCTAAAGCTCGCGGCTCTGCCTGACGAGCAGCGAAGTGTAATTCTTCTCATTGCGGTCGAAGAACTGTCCTATGCCGACGCCGCAAGGGTGCTCGACATCCCCGTCGGCACCGTGATGTCTCGTCTTTCCAGGGCGCGCGAAAGGCTGCAACAGGAAGTAGAGGGGGGAGCAAACGGCGCATCCCGGAAGATTGCGCAGCTGCGGAGCATTAGATGAACGGTCGGCCCATCACAGAAGACGATCTGCACGCCTACGTGGACGGTGTGCTCGATATTGCCAGGAACGCCGAGGTGGCTGTTTATCTCGACACTCATCCCGACGTCGCACGCCGTGTCGAGGGTTTTTCAAGTCAACGCGATCTGCTGCGGGCTGCGCTGGCGCCGATCGCGGATGAGCCCATACCGTCACAACTCCATCTTGCGCGTATCATTGAGGCGCGTCGAAGCCGCCGCGTCCCGGCCTGGTGGGCTGCCGCGGCCGCCTTGCTGTTATGCGTTGGCGGTCTCGGCGGCTGGTGGCTGCGCGGAGCGGGGCTGCCGGCTTCCGGGGGGATAGCGGCGCTCGCACAGGAAGCCGCCAATTCCTACAACGTGTATGCGCCGGATCATGTCCAGCCGGTGGAAATGCGCGCATCCCAGCAAGCACAGTTTGTCGACTGGATTTCGCAACGCGTCCATCGGCCGATGGCCGTGCCGGATCTGTCGGCGTCGGGATATCGTCTGATGGGAGGGCGGCTGATTGCCACCTCGCACGGCCCTGCTGCCATGCTCATGTACGACGACGATCATGGCACCAGATTGGTCATGCTCGCCCGCCCGATGGCCGCCGACCAGACCGCTCCGATGTCGTTGCATTCCCAGGGCGCGGTATCAGGCTTTACCTGGGCGGACCGCGGGATGGGGTACAGCCTCGTCGGAGCCACGGAGCCCGGCCTTCTTCGTCCGATAGCCGACGAGGTGCGTCGTAAAACCGCTCCGATATGAGGGTTGATTTTATCCGGATGGTCGCCGGGTTGAAGGATATGCAGCCATCGCCGCGCGCCGCCGCACGCCGCCAAGTGTCGAGCCCACCACTACGATCGAAAGTACCGCCGCGGCGATGATGTAGAATGCCGGCATCAGCTTGCTCCCGGTCGTGGCGATCAGCCAGGTGACGGTGAGCGGCGCGAATCCGCCGAAAACCGTGACGCCGACATTATAGGAGATCGCCATGCCGGTGGAACGCACCGCGACCGGGAACAGCCCCGCCAGCAGCCCGGGTCCCGAGCCCTGCAGCAGCCCGAACACGGTCAGCACCACCAGCTGGGCGAGGAAAAGGCGGACGAAGCCCGGCGCCGCCAGCACATAGGCGAACATCGGATAGGAGATCAGCGCGGAGATCACGGTGAACAGGAAGAACATCCGGTAGGGGCCATAAGTGTCGGCAAGCCAGCCGCCGAGCACGCAAGTGGCGATACCGATCACGGAGGTGACCGCGACCCCGAGCAGCCCCTGCCAAAGCGGCAGATGCAGCTGCTCCACCACGTAGGTCGGCAGGTAAGTGTTCCAGATATAGGTCAGCGAGGTGCCGATCACGGTCAGCCCGATGGCGCAGATCACCGGCAGCCAGTGGTGCCGCAGCACCTCGCTCACCGGCGCACGCGCCACATTCGCGGCATGCTGCTGCAGCCGCCGGAACTCCGGCGATTCCGCCAGCCGGTACCGGACATAGAAGCCGAACGGACCGACCAGCGAGCCGATCAGGAACGGAATCCGCCAGGCGCCGGCCTGCACCGTCGCCGGCGGGAACGTCAGCAGCACGCCGAGCCCGATAGTCGTGGCCAGCACCCGACCCAGCGCCTGCGAGGACATCTGAAAACTTCCGAACATCATCCGCCGGTTGGCCGGCGCGAACTCCACCAGGAGCGCGGTGGCGCTGGCGAATTCGCCGCCGATCGAGATCCCCTGGACCACGCGCCCGAGCACGACGATGATCGGGGCGGCGATCCCGATGCTGGCGAAGGCGGGCGTAAGCCCTAACGTCAGCGTGCCGAACGCCATCATGCCAATCAGCAGCGCCAGCGCCCGCTGCCTGCCATGGCGGTCGGCATAGGCGCCGAGCAGGATGCCGCCGATCGGCCGCACCAGGAATCCCACCGCGAAGCTCGCATAGGTCAGCATCAGCGAAAGATCGCTGTCGGCCGGGAAGAAAACCTTGGCGATAATGCTGGCGAAATAGCCGTAGGAGACGAAATCGAACCATTCGAGGCCGTTGCCGAGGATCGACGCCAGTACCACCCGCCGCCGCATGCGGTTTTGCGCCGATGCCGCAACGGGGCGGGTCGCGGGCGATCGCACATGGCTTGGCGGAACGGAGTCGGGGAGCGATCCGGACGGCATCGTATTCGGCTCCACCGTTGTGCCCTCTGGTCATTCGGCCCGGCGCCGCAACGCCGCGCCTATCTTTTTGCCGATGCTGGCTGTCGTCGGCGTGAGCCCTGTGCGAGTGCTTCTGGTGCTCGATTCTGCTTGAGCATCGCGGCGGGCGACTTTATCTGCGGAGGATCTTCCTCCACTCCGGCCAGTTCGACAAGGAAGTCTGTCCCGGCGCGGAGCACATGTTCAGCCGCCAGGGCTGCGGCGGCGCGTTCATCGCCGGCGACAATGGCCTCCAGGATACCGGCATGTTCCTGCCACGAGCGCGCCTGGCGCGACGGCGCCATCGGTGAAAACAGCATTTCGGTTCGTTCCCGCAACCGCTTGAGCAGATCGCCAAGCACGCCGTTCTGGCCCGCCCTGGCCAGTTCCTGGTGGAATTCTTGGTTCAGGCCAAGCAGTTCGTCAAAGCGTCCGGAGGAGACGGCGAGGTTGCCCTTTTTCAGGACGCTCTTGATCCGTTTGATGGTTTCGGTGTCCTGGCGTCGCGCCGCAAGCCGCGCATTCTGTCCCTCCAGCAGGGCACGCACTTCGATGGTTTCCCGTGCCTCCTGATCCGAAATCACCACCACCGAAGCACCGTGGCGGGCGGTAAGCTCGATCAGTCCCTCGGAAGCGAGGGCGCGAATGGCCTCGCGGACCGGGTTGCGGGAAACCCCCAATTCGTCCGCCAGGCGGCCTTCGACCAAGCGTTCGCCGGGCTTAAATCGGCGGGTCAGGATAGCCTTGCGCAGTTCCGCGATCACCCGGTCATGCAGCGGAGCAAGATAGTCACCGAGCTTGGGCTCAGTCTCTGGTCCACGCATCCTGCTCCTCCCTCTGGTCGCACCCGAAGCCGGGAATCATCAGATTAAATCGATCGCAGCTGACGATCAAATCTCGCCGGATCGCAATCACAAAGTCGCCGCGCGCCCGGCGCCGGCGGCCTATTCGGCCTTTTTCGGCTCCCAGGCCACACTGACATTGCCATGGAGGAAGGTCTGGCACGCCATCCGGTATCCGGCCTCGAACTGCGCCTCGCTCAGGTGCTTGCGCTCCTTGGGTTTGATGGCATCGGTATTTTCCAGCCCCTTTTCGATCCTGCATTTGCATGTGCCGCACAGGCCGCCGCCGCATTTGAACGGTATGCCGCCTTGCTCGCGCAGCGAAACGCGAAGCAGGTTGCTGTTCTCCGGCGCGGTAACTGTCTTGTTGCCGTTGGTGACGAATATCACTTCGATCATGGCGCGGTCCGTCCGGCACGATCCTGCGGTCGATCGGTCAACATTTGCGCAAGGCGGTGTCCATCGTCCCGAAGCTCGTCAGGTGTCGCAGCTCCTTGAGGGCATCTTCGGCAGTGGAAAATTTTTCGAGAAATTTTGAAGGCACGTTGTTCACAATCGGCGTGTTCCAGCTCTCGTCGATCACTCTCACCTTGGTTTCATTGAGCAGTTCGGCAATCACGAAATGTGCCTTCTTGTTGCCGTAGAACAGATAATCGTAACTTTCCAGCGGTCGCAGGCCGTCAACGATCTCGGTCCGGAATTGTCCGGGCTTGCTGGTCAGGATGACATACATCGATTTCCCCTTCGATCTTTCCGGTGAAGCGGCTGGCCTCAGCGCGGGCAATCGGCCCGTCGGCGGTAACGGGTTCAAGCATCGGGTGTGGCGACCGAAGCCCCCGCCACGGCAACGGTCTCTTGCGACAGCTCGATGTCGTGGGTCAGCCATAACTGGCAGGCCAGCCGGTAGCCCTGGTCAAGCCTCGCTCCCAGCTGTCTCTGTTCCTTCCAGTTTGGCGCCGGCAGGTGTTCGGCGCCGCGGAGGATCCGGCTGGTGCATTTGCCGCACTTCCCCATGCCGCAGCCATATTGAAGGTGCGGATAGGGAAATTGCCTGATGCCGGCCCGCACCACCAGATTGGTGTTCTCCTTCACCTCGTCCCGGTAGGTCTGACCGTTCTTGTGGAAAATGACCGTGGGCATGGCGGCGTCCGTCGCGCTGTCGTCACGCCTGCAGGAGTACGCGCTCGCCCTGCGGGACCCTGTTCTCGACGAAGTCGAGTTCGGCGAGAGGAATTTCGCCGGCGACATAGTCGTGATAAAGCGCCGTGGTGTAGAGCAGCCGCATTTGCGCCCCGATCTCGCAGATTTTCAGACAGCGCTGCTGCAGCTCGACGGTCTTGGCATGCTCGAGCACGATCTGATAGCCGCGCTCGCCGTGAATCTCGTCCGAGACGATATGCAGGTCGAAGAACTCGACTTCCTCGTCGGTGAACTTGTACTTGTCGCGAAGGGTCGGCGTCTGCCGGCGATAGATCGACGGTACCTGCAATTCCAGGCCGACCACCAGCCCGGCCACGGCCACGATGGGATCCTCGCGCATCGCTACCGAATAGCACCAGCTTTGCAGGCCACGGGTCGTGGCCGACATGTTGTCGGGATCCTTGACCCGCTCGGCCGTGGTGCCGCAGGCCTTGGCGAAGCGGATCAGCAGATCGGTGTGACGATCGCCGCCGATCTCTTCCTCGTACATGTTGGCGAGCAGGAAATCCTTAGCTTCCAGATATTCGTGCGGCATCCTGGCGTAGATATAGCCGAGATAGTCCGCGAACGGCCCGACATAGTGGTAGTGGTTTTCGGCCCAGCGCGCCAGGTGGGCGCGGCTCAGCCTGCCGCTCGCCCAGGCGACGCTGAAGGGAGCCTTGTTGGCGCTCTTGCCCTTAATGGCGTCCTCGAGGGCGGTGCGGAATTCAACATGGTTCATCAACATTGGGCTCTCCTGTCTCGGTCGTGAGGGCGTTGAGCGCTTCTGGTCGGCTGCGCGCCATTGCAATTGTATACTATATACACTCACAGTGTCAAACTCGTTGAAGCGGCAGCCCGGTTGTCGGGTGTCTTAATCTCGCGAAAATCAGAAAGTAGTTCGGTTATATTTTGGACATTTACCGCCTAAGAGGTGGGCGGCGGCCCGAGCAGGCGGAGGTCGCGTGGCCCGCAAATTTCGATTGAAAATTAGTATACAGTATACAATAGTGATCCCGCAAACGAGGAGGAGAGAATGCCACAGCACGTCGCGATAGGCGGGGCGCACTGGATCTACCTGGTCGGCGTCGCCGTGATCGTCGTCACCATGATGATGCGCGCCAACGTCGTGGTGCCGTCGATACTGGCGACCTTCCTGGTGGCGCTGGCATGGTCGCAGAGCCCGGTGACGGCGCTGGCCAGCGTGTTCAACGCAAGCTTCACCGCGGCGCGGGAGCTGTTCAACATCTTCCTGGTGATCGCGCTGATGACCGCGCTTTTGAATGCGTTGCGAACGCTGCGCTCGGACATCAGGATGGTCGAGCCGTTCCGCGCCGTGATGAAGAACGGCCATGCGGCGTACTTCATCCTCGCCGGCGTCACCTATGTGATCTCGTTGTTCTTCTGGCCGACGCCGGCGGTGCCATTGGTCGCCGCCGTGTTGCTGCCGGCCGCCATTGCCGCCGGCCTGCCGCCATTGGGCGGTGCGCTGGCGATGGCAATCGCCGGACAGGGCATGGCTCTGTCGTCGGATTATGTGATCGGCGTCGCGCCCGGGATCAGCGCCAAGGCGGCGGGGCTCGCCGTCAGCGCAGCGGTGGTGGCGGACCGGGCGTTGGTGCTGTCGTGGATCACCGGCGTCATTGCCCTGCTGCTGGCCTATTTTTCCATCCGCAAGGGCTTCGGCCGGCCCGACTACGCGTTGCTGGTGAAGTGGCAGGCTCAGTCCAGCAATGGCGAACTCGCCGAGATCGAGGCGGAGGGCACCTTCGACAAGGCCGAGATCGCGCGCGCCACCGGCTATGGCAGCCAGTCGCCGCTGGTCAGCGATGCGCAGGTTCAGGCGGAACTTTCCACCGTCGAAATGCGCCGCCAGCGATGGTCCAAGTTCTTTGCGGTCGTGACGCCGCTCGCCTTCCTCGGTGTCATTGTCCTGATGGTGCTGTCAAAACTCGGATATGGCCATGAGTTAAAGGGCGGCGACGCGGCCGCGTTGGTCGGAGGTGTGGCGGCGCTGCTGATGATCTGCGCGTCCTTCGTCACTGACGATCTGCGCAGGTTTCTCGACGTTAGCGCCGACCACGTCACTGACGGCTTTGTATTTGCTTTCCGCGCCATGGGATCGGTGCTGCCGATCGCGGGCTTTTTCTTTCTGGGCGGAGGCCCGGATCTCTCGGGGCCGATTCTCGGGGTTTCCCCGGCGCATGCGCCCAGCCTTCTGTTCGAACTGATCCAGGCCGGGCAGGTCTGGATTCCGAACAGCCAGTTCTTCGTCGCCTTCGGCGTGTTGATCGTTGGCATGATCACCGGCATCGACGGCTCCGGTTTCGCCGGACTGCCGTTGACGGGATCGCTTTCCGGAGCGCTGGCGCCGACCGTTGGTCTCGACGCGGCAACGCTGGCGGCAGTCGGCCAGATGGGAGCGGTCTGGACCGGGGGCGGCACCTTGGTGGCATGGTCGTCGCTGATTGCGGTGGCCGGCTTTGCGCGCGTACCGGTGTTCCAGATCGTGCAGACGGTGATGGTGCCGGTGCTGGTTGGACTGGCGGTGTCCACGATCTGCGCCGTCATATTGTTCCATTGAGAGAGGCTTTCGAAGACATGACCAAGGCAGCGCTGCAGCAGGTGCCCGACCAAAAAATGGTCGAAATCGAGGAGTTCCGCATCCACATCGGCGGCGAGTGGATTCGAAGCGAATCGAACCGGCTGTTCGACAACATCAATCCCGCCGACACATCGGATATTGTCGGCCGGTTCCAGGCCGCGACGGCGGCGGATGCAGCGCGCGCGGTCGAGGCGGCCTGCGCCGCCTTCGAAGGCTGGAAGCGGACGCCGATTTCCACCCGCGCCAAGATTCTCAATCGCGCGGCGGACTTTCTGGAATCAGGTGCGGATCAATTCGCGCGCGAAATGACCCGCGAGCAAGGCAAGCCGCTCGGTCTCGCCAAGGACGAAATCCTTCGCTCGGCGCAGACCCTGCGCTTCTATGCCGTCGAGGGGCAGTCGCTGTCGGGCGAAACCTTCCCGAACGACGATCCCGACATGACCGTCTACACCTTGCGGGAGCCGCTCGGCGTGGTCAGCGTGATTACGCCGTGGAATTTTCCGACCTCGATAGCAGCGCGGAAGATCGCGCCGGCGCTGGTGAGCGGAAACAGCGTGGTCTTCAAGCCCTCCTCGGACGCGCCGCTCAGCGGCTACCGGCTGGCGCAAGCCCTCATCGAATCCGGCATTCCGAAAGGCGTGCTCAATTTCATCACCGGGCGGGCGGCTGACGTCGGCCCCGCAATAACCGAACCAGCCGTGATCCGCGCGATTTCCTTTACCGGTTCGACGGCAGCCGGCGCGCAGATCTGTCGTTCGGTCGGATTTTCCACCCGCACGCAGATGGAACTCGGCGGCAAGAACCCGCTGATCGTGATGGAGGATGCCGATCTCGACAAGGCTGTGGAGCTGACGGTCAAGGGTGGTTTGTCGCTTGCGGGCCAAGCCTGCACGGGTACCAGCAGGGTGCTGGTGATGTCGTCGGTCAAGGCCGAGTTTACCGAGAAACTGCTGCAGAAGGTCAAGGCCCTCAAGATCGGCAGCGGACTGACGGGCGGAATGGATATCGGTCCGCTGGCGACCGCCAGGCAACTCGAGACCGTGATGCGCTACATTGACGTCGGCAAGCAGGAGGCCACGCTTTTGTGCGGCGGCGAGCGGCTCGCCGGCGCCGGCTATGACCGCGGCTATTATGTTTCGCCGGCGATTTTCACCGATGTGACGCAAGCGATGCGGATCGCCCGCGAGGAAATCTTCGGGCCGGTCATTGCGATCATTGAGGTGACGAGCTACGCCGACGCGATCGCCAAGGCCAACGATAGCGAATATGGATTGTCGGCCGCGATCGTCACCCGCAATGCCGGCTACATGCACGCCTTCACCCGCGATATCCAGTCCGGGACGGTCAAGATCAACAGGACCACCACCGGCAACCTGATCAACGCCCCGTTCGGCGGACTCAAGCAGTCGAGCACCTCGACGTTTCGCGAGTCCGGAAGAGCAGGGCTGGAGTTCTACAGCCAGATCAAGACCGTCTATCGGGGCTGTTGATCGGCGCATTCCGCATTTACAATTGGACGGGATCATTCATGAGAAATTCACTGAAGCTTGGCGTGGGGGATGCCCGCGTCATCGTGGCAGGCGCACTGCAAAAGGCCGATGAGATCGGCGTGCTGGAGACCGTCTGTGTGGTGGACGACGGCGGCTATCCGCTGGTCCTTGAACGGATGGATCACGCGCGCATCACCGGCCCGCAGATTGCGTGGAACAAGGCGTTCACAGCCGCCGGCCACAAGCGATCCACCCATCTGTTCAACCAGAGCCCCGCGGGACCGGCGCTTCCGGGTAACGAAGCGTTCGGCATTCAATGGAGTTTCGAAGGCCGGTTTGCGGTCTTCGTCGGCGGATTTCCAATCGTTGTGAATGACGAGGTGGTCGGCGGAATCGGACTGAGCGGCGGAAACGGCGAGCAGGACACCCAATGCGGCGTTGCCGGATTGCTGGCCTTGCAGCGGCATCTGGCACCCGACAATCTGCGGGTTGTGGTCGATGCCGATATCAAGAAGTAGCGACAGATCCCGGAGTCGTCGCGGTTTGCCGGAGATCTGGTAGACCTGACCGGTGGCTTGAGGAATCTTCGCCGCCTGGCTGTCTCGGCCCCGGTGCCCCGATCGATCGATCCTCAGCTCCGTTTCGGACGGCCGGCCTTGCCGAAGATCACCGGCGGAACGGCGCGGTTCACCACGTCGCGCATGGCGAAGCTCGATTGTATCCGCGCCACCCGCGGCAGGCGCGAGAGCTCGGTGCGGTGGATTCGTTCAAAATCATCGATGTCGCGGGCCAGCACGATGGCGACATAGTCGTCGCTTCCCGACATCAGGAAGCATCGGATCACCGACGGGCAATTGAGCACGCCGGCCTCGAACGATTTGAGCGCGGCCTCGCTCTGGCTTTCCAGCGCGATCCTGACCAGAACGGTGGTGCGCAGGCCGAAGCGGCCGAGATCGAGGATGGCCTGATAGCCCTGAATGAAGCCATTTTCCTCCAGCGCCCGCTGCCGTCGCGCGATCGCAGTACTGGAAAGGCCGACGCGGGTGGCGAGGTCGACCATGCTGACCCGGGCATTGGCCGCGAGCTCCGCAAGGATCAAGGTGTCAATTCGGTCGAGTTCCATGGTTGAGATTCCTGCGTGATTTGATCAAATTTCGTTGATTTTTATCGTATGGTCGCGGTCCTGACGCCAGATTGCAGAATAACGAAGCCGGATTTTTGTTAGCAAAAGCCGTTCTGCAAAGGAAGGATGGTGGCCATGCGCGTCGGCGTTCCCAGGGAGATCAAGACCCACGAATACCGTGTCGGCCTTACGCCCGGCGCGGTCCGCGAATATGTCGGTGCTGGCCACTGCGTCGTGGTCGAGACCGGTGCCGGTGCCGGGATCGGCGCCGCCGACGAGGTCTATCGCAAGGCGGGCGCCGTGGTGCTCGACACCGCGGCGGAAGTTTTTGCCACCGCCGACATGATCGTGAAGGTCAAGGAGCCGCAGCCGCTCGAATGGTCGCAGCTGCGCGAGGGCCAGATCCTCTTCACCTATCTGCACCTGGCTCCGGATTCGCATCAGGCCAGGGGCCTGATGGCTTCCGGCTGCACCGCCATCGCCTACGAGACGGTGACCGATGCGCAAGGCGGTCTTCCGCTGCTGGCCCCGATGAGCGAAGTCGCGGGCCGGCTTTCGATCGAAGCTGCGGGCGCGGCCCTGAAGCGCTACAATGGCGGCCGCGGCGTGCTGATCGGCGGCGTGCCCGGCGTGCAGCCGGCGCGCATCGTGGTGATCGGTGGCGGCGTGGTCGGGACACATGCCGCCCGCATGGCCAGCGGCCTGGGCGCCGAGGTCACGATCCTCGACCGTACGCTGCCGCGGCTGCGCGAACTGGACGAATTGTTCGAGGGACGGGTCCGGACCCGGTTTTCGACCACCGAGGCGCTGGAGCAGGAAGTATTCGCAGCCGACGTCGTGATCGGCGCGGTGCTGGTTCCGGGAGCCAGCGCACCGAAGCTGGTGACGCGCGCGATGCTGAAATCGATGCCGCGCGGCGCCGTGCTGGTCGACGTGGCGATCGACCAGGGCGGCTGTTTCGAAACCTCGCATGCGACGACCCACGCCGCTCCCACCTTCGAGGTCGACGGCATCGTGCATTATTGCGTGGCCAACATGCCCGGCGCCGTTCCGGTGACGTCGAGCCAGGCCCTGAACAATGCCACCCTGCCGTTCGGCCTGGCGTTGGCCAACAAGGGCTTTGCCGCGGTGATCGAGAATCCGCACTTGCGCGCCGGGCTCAACGTGCATCGCGGTCGCATCACCCACAAGGCGGTGGCCGAGAGTCTCGGAATTTCGTTCTCGCCGATCGACAGCGGGGTCGCGGCCTAGATCCGCTGCATTTCCTGCGGAACGTTGGCCTCCGGTCCGCGCGAGGAGACGCAGTTGCGCCGGCGATCCCCTCCACTCTTTTGACCGCGGGCGGGTAGGGCTCTACGGCGCCTGGCGACCGGACAATGCTTCGCTTCGCCTAGGAGCACGCCAGCCATCGCTGCCGCCAAGGTGACCGCAGGACAGCCGCTTGCGAAACCGGCCGAATTGCGACAACTTCGCGCATCGCCGAGAGCCACCTCGGACCTGAAGCCTCATCTGGTGGAAACGAACAAGAGAGATGCGATTCGTCTGGATTTCGTTGTCGCTGATGGCGTTGTTGGTTGCTCTGGCAATATGGCTTGCTTCGCCTGAGACAATTGTCGGGCTGGTGGATGCCCTCGGCCGGGGGCCGCGTCTGGCAGAATTGCTGCTATACCTGCATGGTCATACGGTTATAGCGATCGTGCCATCCGTCCTGATCGCGCCGCTCGGAATCGGTGCGACGCGCCGACTGACCGAAAGCAGATGGGTCGCCGCAGCCTGGACGGCGCTGCTGGCGACGCTTCGCCGCAATGACCGGACCCGGAAGGGCCGGCTTGCGGCGGTGCTTATCGTGCTGACGCCGCTGGCAATCTTTACCCACTGGTTTGTCGTCATTCACGGCACCTTCACGTACGATGATCTGGACATCCTCGCCGTGATCCGAACGGCTCCGTTGCTTCCATCATTGCTGTTGCTGCATGGGGACGCCGCTATCCCGCTGTTCCGGGTTTTCTTCGCCGCAATGTACGCCACGTTCGGCGTCCACGAGCTGTACTGGAACCTGTATTCCCTGCTGTTGATGCTGACGGTCAACGTTGCCGCCGTCGCTCTCCTGGTGAGATTGGGAACAAGCCTGCTCGTCTCGGCGCTGTTCTATGTCACCGTGATGTCGGCCGGTGTCTGGAATTATGTCGCGCTCGGCTATTATTCCATGAGCATTTATCAGCAGATCGGGCTGCTTGGCCTGCTCGGGGTGCTCGCCGTCGTCGAGGGCCAGGACAGAAACTCGGCATACTGGCTGGGGGCGGCGGTTGTGTGCAGCGCCCTGGCTCCCTTCATCCATCCGTCGGGGGCTTACGTGCCGATGGCGGTCGGCGCCTTCGCCCTGGTGCGCGAACTCGGTCGTTCGGACGCGGGCTGGTCGCCGCTGCGGATGCTCCGGGCCGACTACCGCTTCTTTACGTTCGGGCTGCTGGCTGTGGTTGCCGTCTATGCCGCCTACCTGGTGGTTGCCGTTCGCCTGCAGGGCGGCGCTTTCTTGTCGATGGCGCACAGTCCGTTGTCGCCGGCGGCGGTTGCCTACAGCCTTTATCTTTTGTTGTCGCAGGGCATGGCGCTGCCGCTGCTCAAGCCGTTGATCGGCCTGCTGGCCTGGTACGCCAGCCCGGCAATTCAGGGCGCGCTGGCGCTGGCGGCGGCTTGCGTCCTGATCACCGCGGGCGCAGCCAATGTTGACACCCGGTCGCGCTGGACATTTTTTGCGTTGCTGGTGCCGTCAGTGGTTATCGTGATCGTGGTATCGCTGGGCCGCCGGCTGGCCAGCATCGAGGACGTTACGACTTCGGCTGGAAAATATAACGGATTTGCCTATCTCTGGTTCTTGATCGCGACTTTTTATCTCGCCGGCTGTCTGGTTGCGAAAATTCCCCCGCGCTGGAAACAGCGCAGCGCGGTGGCGGCGGCGACGATTGCAGCGCTGCTCTTCGTCCGTTACGCCGTGCAGGACGACCCGTGGCTGACGGAAGGACCCCGGCGACGGCAGCAACAGCAAAGTCTGATCTCGGTATTTGCCCAATATGCCGATCGACAGGCTCCGGCACAGATGCATATTCCCACGCTCGACGGAGCGTTCATCTGGCCGCATTATAATCTGCTCTTTACCTACAATCTGTCGGCCTATCGGCCGTTTTTCGGATCTTTCGACCAGCGCCTGACGTTATTGCGAAATCAGGCGATGGATCCCTGGGGCCGCGAAGCAACGAAGACCGTATCCAGCCTTCGGCAGGCAACGGATCCTGCCTTTGTGCAAGCGCTTGAGGCAGACCAGCGCTTGCAGGAGCTTTATCTTGGAGCGGTCGAACTGCGGCCGAAAGCGCCAGCCCCGCTCGACCGGCAGAGCGCAGTCCGTCTCGATGAGGCCAATGTGGCGAACGCCACGTCGATTTCGGCCCGCGATGGCGCTCTCACAATCTCAACGACGGGTGGAGCGTCGCTTCGCCTGATCGCCGGAGACTGGGATCCGGAGACGAACCATGTCCTGACCCTGCGTGTGGTGCCCGCAGCCGTGGCGCCCGAGCCCGGCGGCGACTGGGTCGAGGTCACGTTCTCGGGCGATCTGCCGTTTCGCTATGCGCCGAACAGGGTGAGTTTGCCGCAAGGCGGCGGCGATGTTTCGATCGATCTGCTGCAGCTTTATTCCTACGCGCTCAATCCAAGGGTTCGCGATCTCGGACTGCGCTTTCCTCGCGCCGGCGGCTACACAATATCCGACGTGCATTTCGGTCGCTGAGCGGCGGCCGCGACTGCTACAGAAACCGCGGGACCGGCAGGGGGGTTATCAATTTGCCCTTGTAGCCCTTGGCCCGAAGCTTGGGTGCCAGTTCATCGGCGATATGCCAGGAGAAGATGATGGCGCATTCCGGCTGGTCGGCGAACATGCGGCCTTCATCGACCACCGGAATCAGCGTTCCGGGCATGCATTTTCCGATCTTCAGCGAGCCTTCGATCTCGCAGACATAGTCGATGATGGCCTCGTCCAGGCCGACATAATTGACCAGGGTCGAGGCGCGGGAGGGGGCACTGATGCCGCAAATACGGCCGCCGTTCTCCTTGATGTCGCGAATGAGGGCAAGCAACCGCAGCTTCGAAAGCATCACGTCGTGGCGGAAGGAGGCCAGTCGCTGACGCATCTGGTCGCCGGTCGGCTCGCTGGCGAGCATCTTCGAGACGCTCGGCTGAACCGGGCGGACGCCCTTGCGTGCCGCATAGACCCGTATCGAGCCTCCGTGGGTTGGAATTTTGCGGGCGTGAAATATTTCAAGGCCGTGCATTCCGAACAGGTGAGCGAGGCTGCCTACGGTGTAGTGCCGCAGATGTTCGTGATAGACCGTGTCGTATTGCAGATCATCAAGCAGACCGATCAGGTAATGGGATTCTGAAATGAAGACGCCATCAGGCGCCAGCATCTCGAGGATGCCCGCCACGATCGCATGCACATCCTCGATATGCGCGAAGCAATTGGCGGCGGTCACGACCTTGGCCGCACCGTGTGCCTGTTTGACCTCACGCGCCACCTCAGCGGAGAAATAGCGCTGGAAGGTCGGAATGCCACGCGCGTTGGCCATCTTGGCGACATCGGTCGGTTCGATACCGAGGATACGGTGGCCGCCCTTCTGGAAATTCTGGATCAGCGTGCCGTCGTTCGATCCGATGTCGACCGCCAGGTCGTCGCTGGCAAGCCCGAGCATTTTCGAAGATTCGGCATACAGCTCGGCAAAGTTGTCGCGCAGGATGCGCGTCATGCCGCTGGTGTAGGGATATTCCGGCGGGAAGATGATCACCGGATCGACGGCGAGGCCGAGCTGGACCAGGTCACAGTTCGAGCAATACATCAGATTGGTCGGAAACCAGGGCTGCTGACGCTGCACTTCGCCGATCGGCACCATCTGGTTTACCGGCGGCATGTAGCCGAGCGAAAGCACCGTTTCCAGGGGATCGTGACCGCAGATCTGGCAACACTCGACGGGAACGCTGGCTCCGCTGCCGGCGGCGCGTGCGACTTTTTTCGGGAACACGGCTGAGTCTCCTTCGGAAGCGGTCGTATTGCGATGAATCAGGCTTTTGGCGCAAGGTCCTGATGCGTCCAATACCAGTCCACGGTCGGGGCCAGACCCTGGGCAAGCGATACCTGGGGACGGTATCCGAGACGCTCGAGCTTGGAAATGTCGGGGCAGCGGCGTTGCGTGCCGCCGGCCGGCGCCGGCGCCTCCATCAACTGGATTTCGCAGCCGGCATGATACGCGACACGATGGGCGAGATCCGCGATCGTGACCTCCTCGCGGGTTCCGACGTGATAAATTCCGAGATGATCGCCCTTGGCCCGCATCACCATGACGCCGGAGACGAGGTCGTCGACATGGCAGAAGCTGCGAGTCTGGCTGCCGTCGCCCTGAAGCTTGAACGGTATCCTGACGCCCGGGCGGTCGGTGTTTGCCGCCTTCAGTCGCATTGCGAATTGCGGAATCACATGCTCCCAGCCCATGTCCGGTCCGTAGACATTATGAGGCCTGAAGATCAGCACCCGATCGAAATATTTGCGGCCGTAATTGATCGCCATCAGTTCGGCGATGATCTTGCCGCCGCCATAGGAATATCGAGGATTGGTGGGATCCGGCACGATCAGCGGCGCAAGCTCGTCGGTCGGAACGTGCGGCGGGGTTTGATAGACTTCCGAGCTTGACGCCAGCACCAGAGAACCGACCCTAGCGGCGCGGCAGGCGTCGATCACGTTGACAATGCCCTTGACTCCGACATCCAGCACAAGCTCCGGGGCGCTGTAAAAAAACTCGGTCCCGTTGACGAAGGCGAGGTGATGCACCTCGTCCACTCCTCGTACCGCTCTGACCACCGCATCGGGATCTCGGATGTCGCCGGCGATGAACTCGATATCATTCTCGACTTCTTTCAGGCGTCGTGCGGCGCCACGCGAATTGTCGTCGAGCACGCGAACGGCGTGTCCGTCCTTGAGCAGCGCCTTGACGAGCGCCGAGCCGATGAAGCCGCTGCCGCCGGTTACCAGTATGGAGCTCACGCGGATTATCCCAGGATTTCCGGTCCGATATCGACCCAGTTGCCGGTGTTGTTTGCACGGCGGGCGGCATCGATCAAGACTTGAACGCGAAGACCTTCGGCAAAGCCGGGGACGGCCCGCCGGCCGCTCGCGATCGCATCGAGGAAGCCGCTGGCGAGGCGCGCAACCGGCGCTATTCGTCCGTCGTCGGGGAAACCGCGATCCAGCGGGTCGTCGACTTCGATCAGCGCCAGCGTTTGCGGCCGGCGGGCCAACCGCAGTTCGAAACCCCGCATGTAGTCCCCGGTCGGGTTGATCAACGACAGGGTGCCGTCCTCGCCATAAAACTCCAGTCGATGGCCGGAGCCGAGATAGGATGCACAGCTCATCACGATGTTTCCGGCGGCGCCCGACCGCAACGCCAGGCTGATGGCGACATTGGTTTCGATCGCCGGATCGTCGGGCAGGCCGGACAGGCGGGCCGACAGACCGGCGATCGGGCCGCACATCCATTCCAGATAATGCAGACTGTGGCTGACGAAGTTTCCGAGCGCGCCGCCGCCGCTCTCGCCGTGCGACTTCCAGCTCCTGAAACGCATCCGGGTGGCGTAATTTTCGACGTTCCAGTTGACGGCGACATGACGCAAGCGGCCGATTGCGCCCTGATCCAGCAGTTCCTTGGCCTTCCTCCAAACCGGGATCGCGGTAAAATTGAAATCGACCATGGTCGCCCGCCCACTGGCCAGAGCGGCTTGCGCCATCGCCCGTGCGCCCGGCAGGTCCGCGGCAAACGGCTTTTCCGCAAACACCGGTTTACCCAGCTCCAGGGCCCGAATGGCGATCGCAGGCTGCAGCTCCGGAGGCACGCCGATGCTGACCGCGTCGACATCCGGGTGCTCGACCAACTCCCTCCAGTTGCCGAACCCTGACGGAATGCTCAGCTCCCGTGCAATCGCCGCGGTACGTGCGAGGTCGCTACCGGCTATCGCGACCACCGAGCATCGGGGATCCAGCTGAAATGCCGGAAGGTGGACCAGCCGGCCATGGTTACTCCCGACGATTCCGATCCTTATCACAAGGTTCTCCAGTTCGGTGTCGTCATTTGCCAGCGCTATCTTAGCGCAATGAATGATCGCAGCTCCGCAAGCAGCAGTGCGCCCATATGCATCTGTTGAATGAACTCGCCGGACTTGATCATGCTCACGAGTTGAGACGGCGTGGCAAGCTCAACGGTAAGGCCAGGCTCCGGCTTGAAATCATCGATGCGTTCGCCGGTTTCCAGGAAATAAGAATGAATCCGGTTGCTGAGACGGCCGGTGCAGGCGGCCGCCGTTCCCAGCGGATGGATGGCACGGGTGGGGTAGCCGGTTTCCTCCAGCAATTCGCGCCGGCATCCCTCGGCGGGGTCCTCGCCGAGTTCGGCCAGCCCCGCGGGCAGTTCCCACGTGAAAGCCTCCAGCGCTGGGCGATACTGTCTCACGATCGGCAATCGGCCGTCCGGCGTCAGCGCAACGATCGCGAGGTAATCGAGCTGGCCGACGGAGTGATAGATCTCCGCCGGCTGTTCGGGTGAAAACTCCACCTCGCGCGCAATCAGCTCGACCCATGGCGAGATTTTGGTCCGCTGCCGGGATTTGATCCTCGGCCATTTGTCTTCCATCTGCCCTGATCCTGTTACGCCCGGTCGGACTTCAGCACCACGGTTGCCGGTGAACGACGTAGTAAGGTGGTTCCGAAAGCGTAGCGAAACCATCGAAGATAAGCCGGCAACCACCTCAGCACGCGGAATCGGCTGGTGCCGTGCTGTCGCTCGAACCACAGCGCGGGGACTTCGCCGATGCGCCAGCCCAGCCGGTGCGCCTTGACCAGCAGTTCTATGCTGTAGCAAAAGCCCTGGTCCGATTCGACCTCAATCTGCTCGATGACGCGCCGCGAGAACATCCGAAATCCGCTGGTAGGATCCCTGGTCGGCAGCGCGGCGATACGATGAAGCATGAATGCGGCGGTCCTGACCAATGCCGCCTTGAGCCAGGGACAACCTTGCATGCACCCGCCGGGCATGAAGCGGCTGGCGCACACGATGTCGTATCCTCCGCGGATCATGTCGGACATGCCATCGAGTATGCCGGCGTTAAAATCGTCATCGGCGGGATACGCCGCGACGATCGGGGCCGTGCTGGCGGCGAAGCCGGCCATCACGGCGCCGTGCGCTCCGCGTACCGGATTGCGCACGAATACGACCTCAAGGCCAGCGGAGGCCTGCGGATTGTTCCGCACGGCGGGCAATGTGTCGTCTTCGTCCAGATCGTAGCAAATCAGTACCCGGGCCGGCGTTTTGACATTGCAGGCGAGCGCCCTGAGCGTCGCAAGGATGTTGGGACCCTCGTTGAACACCGGAATGACTATGTCGATTTCGGGCAGCATCGCTTGGCGTTTTGTCCGGGTCGGCGAATCGGCGAACTCGCCTTGTTCTAGGCGATCAAATTGACGTTCTCGAGCATTCCCCACACATCGACCACCGGCTTTCCCTTGAGGTCCGCATCCCTGTAGCTGTTATGCGGCGTGCACAGGATCAGCAGGTCGCTCCGCTCAACCACTTCGTCGAACGGCAGCAAGTCGGGGTCCACGGTGACGAATGGATCGGTCGTTAGAACCTCACGGGCGTGGCCGTTGAGCATCTTCTTGAACTTGTAGCTCAGCGAAGCGCGAATATCGTCGATCTCCGACTTGAAGGCCATGCCGAGCAGGCCAACCGTCATCTTGCCGAGATCGTATCGACGCCGCAGATCGGCAATGATGTGCAACGGCAGTCCCTCGTTGACGAGCATCGCCGCATTGCCAAGCGAAAACTCGTTGCGGGCGAATGCGGTCAGTTGCATCGTGTCCTTCATCAGACACGGCCCCGCCGCGTAGCCGGGCGTTGGGATGTTTCTGGCACGAGGGTATTTGTACTTCATCGCGCGCAGGATGCGCTGATAGTCGAGGCCGGCAGATTTGGCGATCAGGTAGAACTGGTTGGTTACCGCAAACTCGATATAGCGATAGGCGTTGTTGAACAGCTTTGCGAACTCCGCCTCGATCGGATCGAGCATGACAATCTCCGGCGCAATGCCGCGGAACAGCCTGGCGGCTTCCTCCTCAGCTTCCGGAGAATTGCCGCTGACGATTTGCGGCATGCCTGCCAGTTCGTCCACGCCATAGCCCTGAACAATTCGCTCCGGACAGAATGCGACTTTGAAGCTGCGGTTCATGCGCTGCAGGTAGGTGCTGATCCAGTCGGTTGTGCCGGGGTATAGAGTCGAACGCAGGATGAGAAGCTGCTCGTCGCGAAGATAGGGCAGTAGCATGTCAATGCATTGCTGGATGACGTGGCGCTCGGGATTCAGGAACTCGTCAACCGGCGTGCCGATGGTGACGATCACCGGGCCTGAACTCGATATCTCGCTCGGCTTGCTGGTGAAGACCAGACGCTCGTCGCGAAGCGCGTTAGCCAGCAATTGCTCGGCGCCATACTCGATGAATGGAAGCCGGCCGGCCTTCAGGCAGGCGAGACTATCGAGGTTCAAATCATTGACATTGACCTTGAGGCCCTTGGCGGCGAACGAAAGCACCAGGGGAATTCCGACATGCCCAGCCCCCCCGACGACCGTCAGGTCCGCTGTCTGCGAGGCTACCGTCCGAAGGGGATCAATGACGGTCAAGGCTTTTCACCATGGGTGAGGACGAACGAGCGCATGGGCTTCATGAAGCTGGGTGCAAAAAGCGTGCGGTCAACTGCATTATAGGCGGGCAACAGCCAGCGCAACCTTGAGGAGGCCAGGTAGCGATATCGCAAATTCGAAATGTAGTCCGTGCCGACCTGGAAGCCGGATTTCCGGAACACCGCGGCAATCTCGTGCGCGAGTACCGGCCGCTCGTTCTCGGTAACTCCGACCGGGCTATAGAGCGGAGACGAACGGTCTCGGTAAAGGTACATGAACGGGTTCATGCGGTTGGGATCGAAGGCGGCGAATCTGCCGCCGGGTTTTAATACCCGAAACACCTCGGCGGCGCACCGCGAGGGATCGGGAAGATGATGAAGGAGGCCGGACAGCAGGACGCCGTCCAGAGAACCGGAAGAAAACGGCAGGAATTCCACATCGCCCTGCAGGAATTGCATCCCTGAATATCTGTTTTTGCCGAGCGCAACGAGTTTCGAACTGATGTCGAGTCCAACCGCTTCGTACCCAAGCCGATGCAGCTGATCGGTAAATACGCCCGAACCGCAGCCCAGATCGGCAATCAGGCCGCCGCGCCTGAAGCAGGCCGCGCGTGCGCAGGTCTCGATCAGCCGTGCATTGGTCTCCGGCGTGAAGACGTCGTAGGCATTTTCGGAGGCGTGGCTGTCGAAGAAGTCAATTTCCTTTTGCTTGTCCTGTGCCGCCACCGCGAGTTTTCCATTCATGCAGACATCAATGCCAACCGCGACAAGCGGGCGCCTGTCCAGGGCAGTTGTCGAAGTCGCCAGTTTCTATTGACGGTGACAGCTTACCAAGACAAATCAAGGGCATATCAGAATACTTGGGTCAAGACTAGCAGCTGCAGAATAGTATAGGCCGCGTGGTCGTCGACACGCTGCGCGTCACTCCCCCGAAGGCCGTCGACGCGCATCTTCCTCTGCGTGAGGGATGGACCGTTCGACATCGAATTCGTCGGCGTGGCGTCACAGGCTGTGTAAAAGGTCGCTTGAGCGAAGGCCGCGCAGAATTGTTTTCTCAATTACTGCCATTCGACAGAACTTGACGAAGAAATCTGCTTCCAAATCGAGCTCGTTCGAGGCAGATATTCTATGAGAAAATCGAACAGCTGACTTTTCACACAGCCTGGTCGGCCGGCCCGAGCAGGTTTACGCCGATTGCTCGGCGTCCGCTGTGCTGGCGACGATTCCGGCGCCTGCCTTCGGGAGTTCCGTCCGCAGATGATTGACGAAGGCGCCGATACGAACGGGTCGATAGCGTGACGTCGGATAGGCAACCGACAGCATCAGATGCGGCGGATGCCAAGCGGGACAAAGCTCGATCAGCCGGCCGCTATCGAGATCGTCCCGCACCGCCCAGAACGGCAGAATGCCATAGCCGACACCCTCCCGCACCGCGACAATGGCGGCATAGATATTGTCGGTGTTGAATGCCGGCCGGACCTTCAGCACGGCCTTTCGATGGCGCGGCCCGGTCAGCGGCACCTCGTCGGGTACGAAGGTAAACAGGACGACCGAAGGCAATGGTTCCAGCATCCTCGGATGCGCCACGGCCTGCATCCCCGGCGCAGCGACGATGGTGCGGTCGATCCGCCAGAGATGTCGCACGACGAGGCCGAGTTGGCGGACCGGGCCGGCGCGAATCCACAGATCATATCCGCCGGCGGCAAGGTCGCCGGGCTCGTCGATCAGGCGCCAGTCGATATTGACCGCCGGATGCCGGACCAGAAACCGGGACGCGATGGTGGCCAAAATGGTCTGGCCCAACGCCACGGGGACTGCCACCCTGATCGGCCCTTTGAGTTCCTCGCGCTCGTTTCGCAGCGTGTCGATCGAGGTTTCCCAGTCGGCCAGCATGGTTCGGGCGTCTTCGAGAAACCGGTTGCCTGCGTCGGTCAGGGCGAGGTCATGGGTGGATCGCCGGATCAGTTGAACGCCAAGCAGGGCTTCCAGCTGCTTGAGCTGACGGCTGGCGGTGGGCTGCGATATGCCGACCGACTGGGCCGCCGCCGAGAGCGAGCCGGTCTCGGCGATCCGCACGAACAGCCGCATGAACTCGAAGCGGTCCAGGGTCTTCATGGAATGGCCCCTATGCCCTGTTATTCATATTACGAATAAGCGCATTCCACTTCGGGCGTCTACCGTTTTCGGACAAGCCCGGCCACAGTCCGGTTCCTAAAAAATCGATCGCGTGACCGGGCGGGAAAACGAAGAGGGTGCATGGCGACTTCAGTAGCGAGCGCAGGAGATCTGCGCTGGTACCAAGGTATCGATCGCAAATTGTGGATCATCCTGGCCGTCACCTATACCGGATGGCTGCTGGATTCGATGGACCTCAATCTGTTTACCGTCGTGCTGGTGCCGAGCCTGCACGAGCTGCTCGGCCCGCAAGCCAGTCCGCAGACGATCGGCTATTATGGCGGCGCCATTGCGGCCGTCCAGCTGCTCGGCTGGGGCGTCGGAGGACTGGTCTTCGGCATCCTCGGCGACTACTGGGGACGCGCACGCACGCTGTGCCTTTCCATCGTGGTCTATGCGGTGTTCACCGCGCTGTCCGGGCTCGCCGCGAGCTGGTGGCAGCTCGCGATCTTCCGGTTTCTGATGGCCGCGGGCGTCGGCGCCGAATGGGCGATCGGCACCGCGCTGATCAACGAAACCTGGCCGCAGCGATCGCGCGTCGCGGCGAGCGGCGTCATGATGTCAGCGTTCGGCTTGGGTTATCTGCTCGCCGGCGTGATCAATCTGGCGATCGGCTCCTATGGCTGGCGCTGGGTATTCTTTACCGGCGTGATCCCGGCCATCTTGATTGCTTTCGTCTGGCACGACGTTCCGGAGTCCGAGCGCTGGCTGGCGGCCTCGCGCCGCCGCAGCGATGCCGCACAGCGGGTTCGCTCGGGAGCATCGGTGTCGCAGGAAGACAGAAAGCTCGCGGCCTTCACGTTTCTCGGCCTGTTTCAGCCCCCCTGGCTGCGCAACACCATCGCGGCGACCGTGATGTCGTTCGCGGCGACGGTCGGCTTCTGGGGAACGCAGACCTGGATTCCGGCGCGGGCGGCCGAATTGGCCGTCGCCGGCGGCGCCAGCCCGGTGCAGGTGATCAGCATCGCCGTCATCATTCTCAACTGTGCAGCGGTCGCGGGCCTGCTGATGTTCGCCTGGCTGACCGAGCTGATCGGGCGCCGGCCGGCCTTTGCGGTGGGGTGCGTCGGCAACATGATCGTGCTGCCGATCGTGTTTCTGGTTCCGCGGAATTATCAGACGCTGTTCGCGCTGTTGCCGTTGATGGGTTTTTTCACCAATGGAATATTGGGGACGTTCACTCCTTACTTCCCGGAACTGTTTCCGACCCGCCTGCGCGCCACCGGCGTCGGGTTCTGTTTCAATATCGCGCGGATCTTTGCCTCAGTCGGCCCCTTCATTGCGGGCTCGCTGGTCGTCGCCTTTGGCGGCATTCCGAAGTCCGGCGCCATCATGGCCTTGAGTTACGCGATCGGGCTGGTCGCCGTCTGTTTTGCGCCGGAGACGCGCGGCAAGCCGTTGCCGGAATAAAATTATGCGGGTCGATCTGCTGATACCGGGCCTGCCGGCCAAAGCCGACCATTTCCTGTTCGGCATCTGCTCGCTGTTGCTGCTGCGCGACGGGAGGCGAACGATATTGTTCGACACCGGACCGTTTCGCGTACGAGCGATGCTGGTCGAGGCGCTGGCGGCCCACGGCCTCGCCCCCAAAGACATCGACACAGTGTTCTTGTCGCATCTGCACTGGGACCACATCGAGAATATCGATCTGTTTCGTCATGCCGACATTCTCGTTCCGCGCCTCGAATTCGAATACGCGGCAGCGATCCGTGTTTCCGATTGGGGGACCCCGCCTTATGTGCGCCAGATGCTGGAAGGGATGCGGATCGAGCTGCTCGACGATCGGGAGCAGGAGATATTTCCCGGCGTGCAGACGCTGCTGCTGCCCGGCCATTCGGTCGGCCTGCAGGGGCTGGTGGTGAAAGCCGGGCAGGACGATATCGTGCTCGCCAGCGACGCCCTGTGGTCGGCGCGGGATGCGGTTCGCGGTCATCCTGATGTTGCCTTCTTCGATCCCGAAAAAGGGCAGGCGAGCCTGGCGCGGGCGCTTGCTGCCGGCGCGATCTTTTATCCGGGGCACGACCGGCCATTTACCTTCGAGAATGGTCGCGTCGCTTATCTCGCACAATACAGCTATCAGCTGCGGTTTTCGTTTCAGCCCGACGGGCCGGATATCCGGACCATGATTTCGACCGAAGACCGGATTTCGAGCGAAGACCGGCCGCTCGCGTCGTCGAGGGCAGGAGACATCTGACCGTGCCGTCCGAAATCGAACTGCTGTTCACCGGGCTTGCCGCCGAGGCCGACAAATTCCTGTTCGGAACCTCGACCGTTGCCGTTGTCCGTGCGGCGGACCAACTGATCGTCTTTGACACCGGCCCCTATGCCTACCGGCCGATCCTGCAGGGGCGTCTGCGCCGCGCCGGCATCGACCCGGGGGCGGTGACCAAGGTGGTGCTGTCACACCTGCACTGGGACAATGCGGCGAATGCCGACCTGTTCGAGAACGCCGACATTCTTGTGCATCGGGACGAACTGAACGCTGCGGTTTCTGCGAGCGGACGCGATTGGGCCATCCCCGAATATACCGTCCGCGCGCTGAAAAGGCTGCGGCTTCGTCCGATCGCAGGCGAGGCGGATTTGGCGTCCGATATCCGCATGGTCGAGCTTCCCGGCCATACCGCGGGATCGATTGGATTGCTGGTTGGCCGAAGCCTGCTGGCGGGCGACGCGGTCGGCAGCGCCAGGGAGGCCGTCGCCGGACAAATAGCCTCCTGCGCCGCCGGCGCGCAGGTCGCGGCCGCCAGCCTGAAGAAGGCGCTGGCGATCAGCGACATCCTTTATCCCGGGCATGACCGGCCGTTCCGGGTGGCGCCGCCGATCGCCTACATCTGCGACTATGAATTGAGGATCCGGCTCTTTGTCGATCCGTCCGGCCAGGACGAAGAACTGCATTTTGGCGCCGCTGCCGCCAAGTCCTTTGCCACCTGGCCCGGCAACTGAAGAAGGCCATCGCCGCCGCGAGGGCGCGTTGCCGTCCCGGCATTACCGGGGCCGGCTGCATCGTGCCTTAGCGCGCGTCCCGCGCCAGCAGCCTGGCGGGGGTTTTTGCCGGCGCTTCGCCGCTGCCGAGCGCCAGCACCGACACCGCGACGATGCGGTCGATGATCCCGGCGACGTCGTTGAGATCGCACAAGCCTTCCGATAGTTTGGTCAGCCGCTCGCTGTCGCGGATGGTCTGGTGCGCCATCGCCAGCGCAAAATGCAGTCCCCAGTAGAGATCGACCTCATCGCGTTCGGGCAGCGAGCGGCGCATCGCCGCGGCGAATTTCCGCAAATGGTCGATTTCGCGATTCTTGATGCGGCGGATCGGTGGCACCGACTCGATCGAGGCGCGGATCATGAACCGCGCCGCCGCCGAGCGCTCGCGGTCGGGGCCGAGGCAGCCGTACAGGGTCGGCCCCACCAGCGCGCGCAGGATGGCGTCGATGCCGGCGCGCCCGCCGCCTTCGGCTTCCGCCATCTTCAACAGGTTGAGCCGCTCGCGGTTGGTGGCGAGGCTCCGGGTCACGAAAAGTTCGGCGATCAGTTCGTCCTTGGAGCCGAAATGATAGTTCACTGCAGCCAGATTGACGTCCGCCGCGGCGACGATGTCGCGCAGCGTGACGTCGGCGAAGCCGCGATCCGCATAGAGCCGCTCGGCGGCGGTAAGGATCGCCGCCCTGGTGTGATCGCTCGGCATCTGATGGCACCCATGCAACGGCGGCGTTGCATTTCAAACAGTTGTATGAAACTATGGTTTGAAGGGCGGAATGTCAATGCGGATGACGCATCGGCGCTCCGGCCGCTACTGTGCCGGCATACCGCGAGCACCCCAGCACGATAAATGGTCTTGCGGTGAACCGGCTGCGGGGAGACAGTGCCGCCAACGATTTCAAGCCGAAAATGTGAGGAACGCCCCATGGACTTCAATATGTCTGACCGCCAGCGCGAATGGCTCGACCGCGTGCAATCCTTCATGCACAAGCATGTCCGGCATGCGGTGCCGATCTACCAGAAGCAGGACGCCGAGGGCGAGCGCTGGAAGACCATCCCTGTCCTGGAAGAACTGAAGAAGAAGGCGCGCGCCGAAGGTCTCTGGAACATGTTCATGCCGCCGTCGTCGCATGAGGACGACGAATTCCGCGGCGCGGGATTGAGCAATCTGGAATATGCGCCGCTGGCCGAGCAGATGGGCCACATCGGCTGGGCCTCGGAAGTGTTCAATTGTTCCGCGCCCGATACCGGCAACATGGAAGTCTTGATGCGATACGGCACCAAGGAGCACAAGAAGAAGTGGCTGCGGCCGCTGATGGACGGCGAGATCCGCTCCGCATTCCTGATGACCGAGCCCGCGGTGGCGTCGTCGGATGCCACCAACATCGAAACCAGCATCAAGCGCGACGGCGATCACTACGTGATCAACGGCCGCAAATGGTGGTCGTCCGGCGTCGGCGATCCGCGCTGCCAGATCCTGATCGTGATGGGCAAGACCGATCCCAGCGCGCCGCGCCACCAGCAGCAGTCGCAGATCCTGGTGCCGCGCGACGCCAAGGGCATCACGGTGGAGAAAATGCTGCCGGTGTTCGGCTTCGACGATGCCCCGCACGGCCATGCTCAGGTGCTCTTGGAGAACGTCCGCGTTCCCGCCAGCAACATCCTGCTCGGCGAGGGCAGGGGCTTCGAGATCGCGCAGGGCCGTCTCGGTCCGGGCCGCATCCATCACTGCATGCGCACCATCGGCAAGGCCGAGGAAGCGCTCGAGAAGATGGTGCGGCGGCTGTCGTCGCGCACCGCTTTCGGCAAGAAGATCATCGAATATTCGATCTGGGAGCAGCGCATCGCCGAGGCCCGCACCGACATCGAGATGAACCGCCTGCTGTGCCTGAAGGCGGCCGACATGATGGACAAGGTCGGCAACAAGACCGCGCAGCTCGAGATCGCCATGATCAAGGTGGCGGCGCCCAACATGGCGCTGCGGATCATCGACAACGCGATCCAGGCGTTCGGCGCCGCCGGTGTTTCCGACGACGCCGGCCTGGCGCGGGATTATGCCTCCATGCGCACCATGCGGCTGGCCGACGGTCCGGACGAGGTACACAACCGCGCCATTGCCAGACTTGAACTTCGGAAGTATGCAAACGCTCCAGCTACGCATTAGGGGGAGCTTGCCGCTGGCGCTCCCCGGAGCGTGACGATTTTGATTGAATCGGTCCGTCCGCGGACTCGGTTCACCTCTTCCCGGCGGGGAGAGGTCGATTTGCGCAGCAAATCGGGTGAGGGGGCTCTGTTCCGACAAGAGACCGTAACCCCTTACCCGGCGCTACGCGCCGACCTCTCCCAAAGAGAGAGGTGAAAAGAGCTCGCGGACAAACCAATCCACCCAAGATCGATCTCGCTTTCGAGCACGAACAAGACAACAAGGGAGCGTCATCGTGGCCGAGGGCGTCAGAAGCGACGAGGAGTTTTCCGGCACCAAGCCGGTCGAGGAGCGGCATCGGGTCGACGAGGCGCGTCTCGACGGCTGGATGGCCGAGCATGTCGAGGGCTACCGGGGGCCGCTGACCGTGCTGCAATTCAAGGGCGGCCAGTCCAATCCGACCTATCGGCTCGATACGCCAGGCCGCTCCTATGTAATGCGCCGCAAGCCGTTCGGCAAACTGCTGCCGTCGGCGCATGCGGTCGACCGCGAATACAAGGTCATTGCCGCGCTCAGCAAACAGGGTTTTCCGGTCGCCAAGGCCTATGCGCTGTGTACCGACGACGCGGTGATCGGTGCTTCGTTCTACATCATGTCGATGGAAGAGGGCCGGGTGTTCTGGGACCCGACCCTGCCAAGCCAGACGCCGGCGGCGCGCCATGCGATCTTCTCCAGCAAGATCGAGACACTGGCGAGGCTTCACACCTATGACCCCCAAGCGATCGGGCTTGGCGATTTCGGCAAGCCCGGCAATTATTTCGCCCGTCAGGTCGATCGCTGGACCAAGCAGTACCGGGCTTCGGAAACCGAGCACATCCCCGAGGTCGAGAGGCTGATCGAATGGTTGCCGAAGACCGTGCCGGTGCAACAGCGGGTCTCGATCGTGCACGGTGACTATCGCCTCGACAACATGATCTTCCACGCCACCGAGCCGCGCGTGCAGGCAGTGCTGGACTGGGAACTGTCGACGCTGGGCGACCCGATGGCGGATTTCACCTATCTGCTGATGCAATGGACGATGCCGGGTCTCGCCAATGCCGACCTCAAGGCGCTCAATATTCCGAGCATGGAAGAGGCGGCGGAAATCTACTGCAAGGCGACCGGCAGCGCCGTGCCCGACCTGAACTGGTATTTTTCCTACAATCTGTTCCGGCTTGCCGGAATTACCCAAGGTATCGCCGGGCGCATTCGCGACGGCACCGCCGCCAGCGCCAAGGCAATGGAATCGGCCAAGCGCACGGTGCCGCTGGCCAAGGCGTCCTGGGACTATGCACAAAAGGCCGGCGCGAAGTGAGCGCGAGAGCCGAGCAATGAATGTGTCGCGGACGCGGTGCCGCGTCCTTCACGCTGCGCCGCAGAGCCGGGACCCGTGATAGAACAGGCCCCGGATCAGCAGCGCATCACACCGCAAGGCGTCGAAGATGCGCGCGAACGCGCGGCGCAGCATCCGGGGCACGCCGCCTACGCTAAATCGGCTTTCCGGCATAGGGCATCGAGGCGGTGAGGCCGCCGTCGACCGGGAAGGCCTGGCCGTTGACGTAAGAGGCGTCGTCGCTGGCCAAAAACAACCCCATCGCCGCCAGTTCGTGCGGCTGGCCGGCGCGCTTCAACGGGTTGAGCTGGCCGATCTTGCCGTCGGTGCCGCGTTGCCTCGCATTGTCGAAGATCGGCTTGGTCATGCCGGTCTCGATCAGGCCGGGACACACAGCATTGATTCTTACCCCGGTGCCGGAGAGCGAATAGGCCGTGGTCTGAACAAGGCTGATCACCCCGGCCTTGCTCGCCGCATAGGGATGGCCGCTGGCGCCGGACTTCAATCCCGCCACCGAGGCGGTGCAGACGATCGAACCGTATTTCTGCGCCACCATATGCGGCATGGCATGTTTGATCGCCAGGAACGGGCCGATCAGGTTGATGCGCAGGATTTCTTGCCAGTGTTCCACGGTCTGTTCGGCGAGCGGCACCAACCCGCCGCTGATGCCGGCATTGGCCCAGATCGCGTCGAGCCGTCCGTAGGCGGACACCGCGCGGTCGATGAAGGCAATGACGTCTTTTTCCGAGCCCGCATCGGCGATCACGGCTTCCGCGGTGCCGCCGGCCTTGCGCACCTGCTCGACGGTTTCCTTGACCCCCTCGGCGCGGTCGACTGCGATCAGCTTGGCGCCTTCGCGTGTGAAAAGCAGCGACGCTGCGCGGCCGATGCCGCTGCCCGCGCCGGTGATGATGACCGATTTGCCTTCGAGGCGGCCCATGAGTTGCTCCCTGTTCGCTTATGTTTTAGGCGCTTTCCGCTCGATGCGCCTGCCGCCGGACGGAATTCGACTTGTGACTTGAGACGGCGCGCGCTCTGACGTACAGCGACATCGACACTATTGAAGGGTGCTTGCGATGTCCAATCCAGACCAGCCATCGATCGCGCCACAGCCCGCTGCCGCGCGCGCCGTCGCAACGAGGTGGTGGTGGGTGCGTCACGCGCCGGTTCGCGAGGACGGCGGCTGCATCTACGGGCAGAAGGATCTCGGTTGCGACACCAGCGACAGCGTGGTGTTCGCCGCGGTCGGAAAAATCCTGCCGCGCGACGCGGTCTGGTTCGCCAGCAACCTGAAGCGCACGCATCAGACCGCCGACGCGATCTGGAACGCCGGATTTCCGAGACCCGCAATGCTGCGGCAGGAGCCGGCGCTGGCCGAACAGCATCTCGGCCAATGGCAGGGCATGAACCGGGCGGCCTTTCTCGCCAGCCGGCCGGTCGGCAGCCACTGGTTCGCGGCGATCGACGAACCGGCACCGGGCGGCGAAAGCTTCATGGATCTCTATACCCGCGTGCGCAGCGCTATTCTGCGGATCAATGCCGAACATGCCGGCAGGGACGTGATCGCGGTCGCCCATGGCGGCACCATCAAGGCCGCGATCGGTCTGGCGCTCGCCGGTCAGCCGGACAAGGGCCTCGCGTTCGATATCGACAATTGCTCGGTGACGCGGCTCGACCATCTTGCCGGCGCCGGTCATGGCAGTTGGCGGATTCCGATGGTCAACCAGCAGCCCTGGATCGCCGATGCGTCGCACGCCGCCATGCATCAACCGGCGGGTCCGGAAGCGGTGTCGGCGACCAAGCTCGCCTGAACCTGCCGGCGCGGTTGTCGGACGGCGCCAACGCTGCTTATCTGCGAGGGAAAACCGGCGCATTCGCCGCCGGATCCAGATTGGGAGAAACGCATGAGCTTGTTCGACATGTCGGGAAAAGTCGCCGTCATCACCGGTTCCTCGCGCGGCATCGGCCGCGCCATCGCCGAGCGGATGGCCGAGCATGGCGCCAGGGTGGTGATCTCCTCGCGCAAGCAGCAGGTTTGCGACGCGGTGGCCAAGGCGATCAACGACAAGGCCGGCAAACAGGTGGCGCTGGCGGTGGCGGCGAACATCTCTACCAAGGACGACCTGAAAAACCTTACCGAGGAAACCACCCGGGTGTTCGGCAAGATCGACACCCTGGTCTGCAATGCTGCCTCGAATCCCTATTACGGCCCGCAGGCGGGAATTTCCGACGACCAGTTCCGCAAGATCCTGGACAACAACATCGTCGCCAACCACTGGCTGATCAGCCTGGTGGTGCCGCAGATGATCGAGCGCAAGGACGGCTCGGTCACCATCATCTCGTCGATAGGCGGCCTCAAGGGTTCGACGGTACTCGGCGCCTATGCGATTTCCAAGGCCGCCGACATGCAGCTGGCGCGCAACTTGGCGTGCGAATATGGCCAGCACAACATCCGCGTCAACTGCATCGCCCCGGGCCTGATCAAGACCGACTTTGCCAAGGCGTTGTGGGACAATCCGGAGACGCTGAAGGCTGCGACCGCGCGTTCGCCGCTGTTGCGGATCGGCGAACCCGATGAGATCGCCGGCGCCGCGGTGTTTCTGGCCTCGGCAGCCGGGACCTTCATGACCGGACAGACCATCGTCATCGACGGCGGCGCGACCATCAGCTGAGCCGGCAGCCGCGCCCGGCGTTTCACAGCGCCATCGCAAGCTCTCGCGAAGCGATCCAAAGCAAAAGGCAAGCACGGCTTGCTTCGTCGCCGAGGCTCCTCGCAAAGTCGACAGGGCCTCATGGGCGAAGCGCCGGGTCCTCGCCGGCGCTGGCGCGCGGAATCCCCTATTCCACCGCCGCGGAGACCAGGCTGCGCAGCAGCAGGCGGATGTATTGGCGCTGGCCCGGGCCCTGCATCATGAACACGGCGAACATGTCCTCGCTGGGATCGATCCAGAAGAAGGTACCGGCCATGCCGCTCCAGAAGAACTCGCCGACCGAGCCGGGGAACGGCGCCATGCCTGGATCGGTGCGGACCGCGAAGCCGAGCCCAAAACCGTGACCGGCGGGCATCAGCGGCGAATCGACCTTGACGCCTGGACCTAGATGGTCCGACGCCATCAATCGCAGGGTCTTGCGGCCGATGATCCTGACGCCGTCGAGGCTGCCGCCTTTGAGCAGCATCTGGCAGAACCGCGCATAGTCCATCGTGGTCGAAACCAGGCCGCCGCCGCCGGATTGCATCACCGGCTGTTCCAGCATGTTGAAGAGCTGGACCTTCTCGCCGCTCCACGGATCCGCTGCAAACGGTTCGGCAAGCCGGCCGGCATTTTCCGCGCCGGTATGGAACGCGGTCTCGGCCATTTGCAGCGGCGCCAGGATGCGCTGGGTCAAAAACGCGTCGAGCGTCTTGCCGGACACCACTTCGATGATGCGGCCGAGAATATCGGTTGAACGGCTGTAATTCCATTGCGCGCCAGGCTGGCACATCAGCGGCAGGCTCGCGACCAGCGCGGCATGTTCGGCATTGCTGATCTTGCGGCTGCGCAACCGCGACTGCTGGTAGAGCTGCTGCACCAGGGTGTTGCCGGTGTGGTCGTAGGTGATGCCCGAAGTGTGGCGCAGCAGGTCCTGGATCGTCATCGGCCGCTGCAGCGGCACCAGATCGAGCTTGCCGTGGTTCTCGATGCCGACCTTCTGGTCGGCAAATTCCGGAATGAATTTGGCGACAGGGTCGTTGAGCACGAAATGCCCGTCTTCCAAGAGCATCATGATGGCGACCGAGACGATCGGTTTTGTCATCGAGAAAATCCGGAACAGGGTGTTGGTTGCCATCGGTGTGTCAGCCGCCGGGCCCTGTCGGCCCAGCGCCTCGAACCAGCCAATCTGGCCGCGCCGCGCCACCATCACGGTCGCGCCGGGCAGGGTTCCCTTGTCGATCTCGCGTTTGAACGCATCCGACATCTGCTGCAGCCGGGCCGGCGACAGCCCCAGCAATTCCGGTTTTGCCTGCGGCAGCGGCGGGGTCTGCGGGGCGGCGGGGTGCTTTGCGGCGGTCTGCGCGTCCATGGTTTCTCCCGTTGGCTCTTGTTGGTTTTGCCGGATGGGCGGCGTCGGCGGGGTGCCGCGAAGTCTGGCGCAGAATGTCCGGCTTGAACAGGGCGTTTGCCACGAGGAACCCGGGCCCGCGCGGTCATAGGCCATTGGCCGAGTTTTTGGTTGAATGAGTTTCAGCCCCTATGAGGCTCGCGACTGCGGGCGTAACCACAGCTATACTTCTAACCGGGAGTACCGGAATGGCTCTGCTGGGGAACAGCTAGTGTGGTCGCGAGCATTATTGGTAGTGCTCGCGAATGTCGCTGGCTTCGCATGCCCGATTGCGCCCGGCTACGCATTCTGTCCGGAGCGTCCTCCGTGTCAAGGCTGCGGGTGCAAGGGAGGCCCGGGATACCGGGCTCCTGACGGGCATTGCGCCGGCTTCCAGGAACTCGACAAGGTCTGCGGAAATACGCCGGCAACAAGATGCGTCTTTGAAAATGCGCCGGGCACCGGAGAAAATCGTGAATGTGCCTTGGCGCCGCGCCGGCCGCCAAAAGAGGGGCCGAACTAGGTGGCCGGGGGGATGGCGTTATCCGCGGCAAGGCTTCGCCCTTGCAATCGGGGCGTCGCCTATGCTTGAAACAGCGCGGATCGGCGGCAACGCAGGGTTCGCAATAGGGGTGTAGCTCAGTTGGTAGAGCACCGGTCTCCAAAACCGGTTGTCGCAGGTTCGAGCCCTGCCGCCCCTGCCAGCATTTCAAGCACTTAGCGAAAAAACATGATGCTCCTGGGCAGATGCTGGGATAGGCCCGTCGGGCAAGCGACAGCCCCAACCCGGCACCCGCGCCCGAACCGTGGACCCCAGCCCGCTGCAATGTCCGAACTCGCCCGGCATGGAGGAACGGCACGATGACCATCATCGATTCCCAGGTCCATGCCTATGAGGCCAACACCGCGAAGCGGCCCTGGCACAGCGTGCCGAACTGGCCCGATCATGTGACGGGCGACGAGATGGTGGCGGCGATGGACAGGGTCGCCGTCGACGGCGCGATCTTCATCTCCGCCTTTTCGATGTATCGCTACGACGCCAGCTATGCCGTGGAAGTGCAACGGGCCCATCCCGGCCGGTTCGCCATCGTCAAGCCGGTCGATCCGGACGACCCGGATGTGGCCGATGTCGTCGCCGACTGGAAGCAGACGCCCGGCGCGGTCGGAATCCGCATCATGCTGACCAAGGAAGCCCGGCGTGCGCCCGATGATCCCGGCCTCGACCGGATCGTGCGCGCGGCCGTTCGTCACGATTTTCCCGTGAACATCCTGTGCTGGGACAATCTGGACGCGGGCAGCGCGCTGATCGATCGGCATCCCGATGCCCGCTTCATCATCGACCATCTCGGCATCCTGCAGCCGCGCGTGCCACCGGCGCCGCCACAGCCCTGGAGCGAGCTGACGAAGGTTCTCGAACTTGCCAGGCGCCCGAATGCGGTGATCAAGGTCAGCGGCGCCTGCACGCTGTCTCGGGAGCCCTATCCATTCCGGGACATCTGGGATCCGCTCGCCCGCGTGTTCGATGCCTGGGGTTTCGATCGCTGCCTGTGGGGCACGGACTGGACCCGCGCCTTCGCGGTCGTCAATTACGAACAGGCCGTCGAAGCCTTCGTCAAGACTGACCGCCTGAGCGACAGCGAGCGAGCCATGCTGATGGGCGTCGCCTGTGCCAGGGCCTATGGCTGGTCACCGAAGCGAAATTAGCACCGGCCAATCGAGTTGGTCTTCGCTATGGTGACATTGATGGTGGCGGCGGCGCCGGCGCGCTCCGCAGAACGGGGTGAAACATGATTGTCGACCACGTCAGGCTGCTTGGGCTTGCGAACCGCATCGTCACGGCCGGGGGCAGCTCGGCTGAAGAGGCGGCCATCGTTGCCGGGCATCTGGTCGAGGCAAACCTGCGCGGCCATGACAGTCATGGCGTGGGAATGCTGGTCGCCTATGTGCGCGACCTGGAGAACGGTACACTAAAGGTCAACCAGACGCCCGAGATCGTGTCGGACACCGGAACAATCTCGGTGTGGGATGCCCGCGCCGGCTACGGCCAGGTGATCGCCCGCGACGCGGTCGAATGGGCGGTTCAGGCGGCGCAAAAGCATGGCGTTGCGGTGAACGGGTTGCGCAACGCGCACCATATCGGCCGCGTCGGCACCTATGGCGAGATTGCCGCGCGGGCGGGAATGGTGGCGCTGCACTTCGTCAACGTCGCTTCGGGACCGCCGCCGGTTGCACCGTTCCGCGGCCGCGAGGGCAGGTTCCTGACCAATCCGGTCTGCATCGCCATCCCCGGCACGGCCGACAATGAGCCAATCCTCCTCGATTTCGCCACCAGCCGCGTGGCGATGGGAAAGGTGAGGGTGGCGCACAATGCCGGCAAGCCGATGCTGGACGGCGCATTGCTCGACCACGCCGGCCGGCCCACCACCGACCCCTCGGTCATGTACAGCGAGCCACGCGGCGTGGTGCTGCCTTTCGGAGAGCACAAGGGTTCCGGATTGGCGCTGGTCTGCGAGTTGTTGGCCGGGGCTATTGTCGGCTCAACAAGCGTGACCACGGCGACGCCGCCTGAACGCGGCATCCTCAACGGCATGCTCAGCATCGTCATCGATCCCGGCCGGCTTTCGTCGCGCGACAGCATGATGGCCGAGATCGACGCGATGATTTCCTGGGTCAAATCGGCCGAGCCGGCCGACGCGAACCTCCCGGTCCTGCTCGCCGGCGAGCCCGAGCGTATAGCCCGCGCCGAGCGCATCGCCAATGGCATCGAGATAGAAGACGCGACCTGGGCCCAGTTGTCGGCGATCGCCGAACGCTATCAGATTGCCTGGGATCGTTGAGCGCGGGCGCATTTTTTGGCGTTAACGCAAATTTGATGACGGCGCTGCGTCAGAGGCAGATCTCCTTGAAATGACTTTCGATATTTGGCCGGCCGTACAACTTCAAGGTGTGGTTTGTAAAATCACGCAGGAGCAGTTCTTTTAAGCGGTACATCCTTGAATTGCCAGGTAAATGCCGCGGCGCATTTCGTCAGAACTGCGTCCGGGGGGTTTTGGGCACCGATTGACAAAGGCTTCCGGGGCGCGATGTCATGCATCCGTCCATTGAGAACTGCTCATTTATTAATTGATTGATTTACCCCCGAGACGATCGCCACGGCGCAGGCCAACCAGGCAACGCCCGCTGACTGCAATCATTCGATGCACGGAGGGTCACGAAAATGATCGACTACTTTGCACATGTTTCGGCGTTGCACGTTTCGCACGGCGCGATCGCCAATTCGCCGCTGGCCAGCCAGAAACCCGTCTCCGAGGCCCTGTCCGCGGTCAGCGCACAACCCGGCAGCGCGATCCTTGGTGCGCTGGTGGATCATCTGCTGCAATATGCGCAGGCCCCGACGTCCGTGGAAATAGGTCTTCTGAAGAAGACCGCGACGGTGTTTGCGGAAGCCCGGACCATGCTCAACAAACTGGCTGCGGTCCGCTTGAGCCTTGAGACCTCGATGGCCGCGCCAACCGCGCCCGGTGCGTTGGCGGCCTACAATGCGGCGGCGTCGGAGCTTCCGGCGATCGCGACCGACTTTCAGAATCTCACCGCGAAGTTTCAGACGCTTCAGGCTGGTTTCCCTAACAATTGGCTGGCGCCCGTTGGCCAGCAGTTGAATCAGCCCGTCGCTGAATGGGCATGGCGCGATGTCTTCCTCGGGCGCCGCACCACCGCCTTCGTCGCCAAGACCCAGGAGCTGGCGACCACCACGCGGGGCAAGGCTTTCGCGTTTGGGGCATTCGCCGGTGCTGCGGGAAATTTGATCGGCAGCGCGTATCTGAACTCGGTGGTCGGCGGTCCGCGGCGATCCCATACCCTGCGTCATCGTCTGTCGGCCTATTCCGTCGGCGCCTGGTTGCGCGATCATGAACCGCAATATGCCGGAACGCTCGCTGATATCCGTTCAGCGCTTCTGTTCGGCCAGTCAGGGACTCCGGCGCTGCCTTCCGACCTCAAGGCTCTGTTGCAGGCGGCGCTGCAACAGAGCTACCCCAGCGGGACACCGGCGCTGCCGAATCTCGAAACCGGCTACACGCATCTGTTGGAGCATCTGGGCCTGCTCGGCGATTTCTCGCTGCCTGCCGCACCGGCGCCGCCGAACAATACCGTTGCCGGCAACATCGTCACGCAGGGGCTCACCTTGGGCAGCAATAGCCTGCTGCTCCAGAATGTCGCCAGCAATACCACCAGCTTCGGCCAGAATACGCCCTTGATTGGGTCTCACGAAAGCGCGGCGGGTGTTTGCGAGCAAATTCTGGTTTGGCTCGCCATACCGATATTCAGCTGGATCTATTCGATCGACGTGGCCCTGGGCGGCGGGCAGGGAGCAACCGGTTCACCCGACCTCTCCAGCACCGGCGATTTGGTCACCCTGTCCCAATCGCCAACAGGGCTCTCGGGTATCAACTCCCTGTACAGCCTGGCGCTGAACGCCTGGCAGGCCTTGGCGGCCGCCCGCACCGTGCTGGTGCTTCGCGGGTTGCTCTACCCGGACAATGACGATCTGAACAATCCCACGTTCACCCAATTTCTGTCGATACCGTCCGATACCAAGAACTATCCCTTGCTCGCGATGCCGAGTTCGGATGACGGCACCAGTTATCCGACCAGCGGCCTGGAGACGCCGCCGACGTCATCGTCGCCTTTTGCTTTTGGTGCCAAGCCGCAGATCTTCCTGAACGGCAGCGCGAATGCCAGCGTGTTGGCGCTCAGTTCCACCATGTGGGAGGACATGAACCTCTACCCGGGCAGCGACAGGCCCTGGAGCGGCAACCATGATCTCGACGCCGACCGCGGAGCCGGAGCCCTGTGCTGGGCGCTGGCGCCCGGCGCGTCGATCACCAGTCTCCCCGTCAACATCACCAACCTGGCTTACAGCGCCATCTAATATGGGGGATACGGCCATGAGCAATGGCACCAAGGGCGATGGTGGAAAAGGCAATCCGAACGGCGTTTACCTTGTCATTCCGTATTACCCTGACGACATGGGCAGCCGTCCGCTGCCCTCCGCCTATCCGTTCTGGAGCTGTCAATCGATCCATCTCGGCGGCAGCCCCTATGCCGGTCAGAAGTTGGTGCCGGGTCAAACGGTTGAACTCGCTGTCGAGGCAATCAACTATGGAGCTCAGACCGCTTCCGCAGTCTGCATCGTGTTCTGGGCGAATCCGACCACCAGCTTCACCAACGCCAGCGTCAACTTTATCGGGACCGCTCCCCTGACGCTTGCGGCCCATGCCGTCAACATCACCGGCCCGATATCCTGGACCATACCCGAAGGCACTCCCGAACACATTTGCCTGCTGGCGGAGGTCACAGCGCCGGCGGACCCCATCCAGCAGCCGGCGACCTACGACGCCGCCACCGACCGTCACTATGCCCAGCAGAATGTTCAGGTGTTGACGGCAACGCCCGGTCAGCAGATTCGAATCGGTTTCTTCATGGCCAACCCCGGCGTGGTCAAAACCAAATATTGGCTGGAAGTGACTCATCTGGCGGCCAGCCATCAATCGCTCCGTCACATCCTTCCGCGGTCGGCAGTGCTGATCAAGGCGCAGCAAATCCATCTCAAGACACCGTCGCATGCCAGAAGCCAGGTTCACAAACTCGATGTCGAACTCGATCGCGGCGAGAGTCTCGAGGTAGAATTGAGTGCGCTTGTGCCGGCGGACGCCAAGCCTGGATCCACGATCGTCCTCCAGGCGCTGCAGTATCAGCACCTGCGCCATCAGCCGGTGGGAGGCCTCGGGGTCGTTGTTCACGTGATATGAACGTCTTGCCGATCAGTCGCTGATGTGGGCGCCGGCGTCGTTTGCGGACCCCTCGCCCCCCGGCCAACACCCGGTCCGACTTCGCGGCGCCGCGCAGGTACCATGGATTTCGGCGTTGGCGCATGGCAGCGAATAGCAAGCTGCCGGCCAGATTGTCTGACCCGTGTGGATTGCGAAGAAAAAATGGCTGAGGCGGCCTGGCCCGATCTCCGCGCTACCAGTGGATACGATCAACAATCACGCCGAGCGCGATGAGGACCGCAAAGGGCAAATAGGAGCCAAACCGCGAATAGTCGCGGGATGTGCTGATCGTTCCGGCAGGATTGCGGTTGAGGGGTTGCCGTCGTCGCTCGATCAGGACAACCAGGGCAACAACAGCACAGGCCATCATCGTGAACATCGGTGACCATCCCTTCTGCTCAACCGTCTTGGGGCGGTCGATGCCACCAGATATTCCCACAACGCGGCGCAAATGCAAGCCGGGCGAGGCTTCCGACGCATCGTCGGGCTGTCCGTGCAGGTGCGCAAGAGGCGCGCCGGAGGGCGTCAAGGTCCGAAGCAACATTCCGTAGGCCCGCGCACCGCAGGAGGTGCTGGACCGAATCGGCTGGTTGTCCGACCATGCGGCTCGTTCTGCGCGGCAATGTTGAGTAATGGACCGATGTCCCAGGCTGAGTACGATTCAAAACCGATGCCGGTTCTTTCCAGGCTCGCGGCCATGCTGCGCAATATTCCCTCCGTCCAGCTGGTATTGGCCAGATTTGCGAGGCTGTTGCGCGGGGACAAGGGCGGCGGCGAATCGCGCGTCAGCCGGTTTGCCGATGAGCTTCGCGGCGTTGCCGGCAACATCGTCGATCATCCTGACGTCATCGTGCAACCGGTCGTCAACATCGCCTTTGCGGTGCCGGAATCCGACGGCCGGTCCGAGAGAGAAAGCTAATTCGCAGGCGTTGGGCCGAGACCGGGGTCAAGATGTGGAATCCCCGCGCCGAGGGACGTGCTTCGCTCAATATTCAAGGACGCGTCGAATTGCTGCCGGCGAAGCCTGGCGAAACGCTGCCCGGCTATGACAAGCTCGAATTTCGGCTGGTCGAAGGCCGCATCGTTTGCGAAGGCGTCGTAGTCGATCCGCCCACGCGCCGGAAATGACGCGCCGGACGTGGCGCGGGTCACCGCAAGATTCTCGAAGGCCAAAACAAAAGCACCAGAACGATCACCCAGACGATACCCCATCCGATCCACGTGATGTTCGGGTGAGCGGCCTGCCATTCGAGAATTTGCTTGTGAATCATCATTTGCACTCCGCCCGCACTTTTAGCTTCTAACAGGGGAGGACCCGGCCGGATTGATCCAAATCAACCGCGTCGCGGATGCGGGCTGGTTGCAGCGCAAGGTTGCCATTTTGCCGCGGCGGGAGGATGCTGTCGGCCGGGGAACCAGGGAGAGCAGCATGAACAAGCCCGGTCTCGACAATCGCCATCGCAACAAGGATGGCGAAATCAGCCACAAGCACGGAAACACCCTCGTCCGCACCTTGCGCAAGATTTATGGAGCGGGCTTCGCGGCCGGTTATCCCGATACCGAGAAACTGAGCGAGATTCTTCTGCAGTTGAACGAAACGTCGCTGAGCCAGCTCCGCCGGGATCATGAAACCGGCCACCTCGAGCACAAGATCGTCAACGCTTCGAAGTAGGCTTTCAAAATCGAGCCAAAAGCTCCGCGGGATCTAGCTGCGGCTTTCGGACGCCGGGCGAATGCGGGCGCGCCGCGCTTGCGAGACTCGCGCGCGAATGTGATTGGACTGAGATCGAATGATCGGTCTGCTTCGTTGATGTCGAGGCGTCGATCCCGAGCGAGGTTCTGATGATGCGCATTCCGGCTTTAACAATTTTGGCGTTCGTGAGTGTTTGGACCGCCGGGCCGGCCCAGGCCCAGACCTATGATCCGGCTTATCCTGTCTGCCTGCATGTCTACACCATCAACGGCGCGTATATCGAATGCGCCTATGGTTCGCTGGAACAGTGTGCCATGTCGGCGTCGGGCCGCGCCGCCCAATGTGAATTGAATCCATATTTTCGCGGCGCGCCAGAGCGCAGCGGAGCACATCATCGGCGGAATCGCGGCGTCCGGCAGAGCTGACGCGCAGCGCCGATCAGGAATCGCGCACTGCGGAGGGGGATTGGGCAGGCATCGAAATCTGCGTGGACGACATGCTTGAGAGCCACGCGAATTCCAGACGCGTTCTCAGCTCTGTCGTTCGCCCGTAACGCGCCAGATCACATTGCCGACGTCGTCCGCCACCAGGACGGAGCCATCGGGACCGAGGGTGACCCCGACCGGTCGTCCGTAGGACACACGCTCGTCCGGGGGCAAGAATCCGGTCAGGATATCCCGCGGCGGCCCGGCCGGGCGGCCGTTGGCGAACGGCACGAACACCACCTTGTAGCCGCTCAGCGTGCTGCGGTTCCAGGAGCCGTGCTGCCCGATGGCCATACCGTCGGGAAAGCCGGAAAGCGTGCCGGCCGGCAGCCAGCAAAGGCCGAGCGACGCGGTATGGCCGCCCAGCGCGTAGTCCGGCGTGATGGCTTTGGCGACCGCGGCCGGATCCTGGGGCACCCGATCGTCCACCGTCTGCCCCCAGTAACAATAGGGCCAGCCGTAGAACCCGCCTGATCGGACCGAGGTCAGATAGTCGGGAGGCGTCTCGTCGCCGATGCCGTCGCGCTCGTTGACCACCGTCCACAGCGCGCCGGTGCTTGGCTCCCATGCGAGGCCGACCGGGTTGCGGAGGCCGCTGGCAAAGATGCGGCTAGAGCCGTCGGCCAGATCGAGCTCGTAGATCGCAGCGCGGCCTTGCTCGACGGCCATGCCGTACTCGGCGATATTGCTGAGCGAGCCCACCCCGACGAAAAGTTTGCTTCCGTCGGGGCTCGGCAGCAGGCTCCGCGTCCAGTGTCCGCTCGGCTTGAAGCTTATCAATTTGCGCCCGGGGGCCGTGATGCGGTCGGCGCCCGCCGCATAGGGGAAGGCCACCACGCCGTCGGTGTTGCCGACATAGAAAGTGTCGCCCACCAGCGCCATGCCGAACGGCTGGTTCAGTCCCTGCATGAAAACGTCGCGGCGCTCGGCGATGCCGTCGCCATCGGCGTCGCGCAGCAGCGTGATGCGGTTGGCGCTTTCGCCAAGGGCCGCGGCACGCCGCATCGTCGCCTGCATCGCATAGCTGAACAGGGTCCGGGTCGGTCCGGCGACCTGATTTGACTCGGCAACCAGAACGTCGCCATTGGGCAGCACGTTGATCCAGCGTGGATGTTTCAGACCGGTCGCAAATGCATTGACCTTGAGGCCGGGCGCCGCCACCGGCTTCTCGCCGTCGCGCCACCCGCGCGCGGTCGGCATCTTCAGCGTCGGCAGGGCGCCTTGCGGCTTTGCTGCCGGAACCTGCGGAGCGCTGCCCCAGGCCGGCTCCGGCGCGGCGCCCTGCAGCCGGCGCCACAGCAGTGCAGCGGCGCCGATCAGCGCGACCAACCGCGCAAAAATACCCGATAAGTTCATGTCATTCCCCTGTTCGCGCGTCCGATGCAGGCCTTCCCCGGAAAGGAATAACCACCTTGCCGGCCGGATGACCAGCTTCGCTTTTCCGCCCTGAGCGCAAAGCACCGTGGTCCGGCTGGCGCATCCGCGCTGCTGCTCCAGGTGTTTTGATTTGGCGTGATCGCCATCGGCGCCAGTCCGGCAGCCGGCTCGGCTCGCAAAAATATTACGAACGCCTTGGATTTGCAGGGGAGGCGGCCGTCGCGACGGGCGCGGCAAGGGCCTTGATCAAGGCGGCCTTGACGCTCGAGACGTGCTCTCGCATCAGTATTTCTGCCCGCCAGGGTTCCCGCGCCAAGATCGCTTCATAGATGCGGTGATGATCATCGTGACGTCGTCGCACATTGCGATGTTCGAACGCGACGATGTTGCGGCTCGACGATGCCGGAACGCGGTGGCAGGTCCGGATCATTTCGCCCAGCATGCGGTTGCGCGAGGCGGCCAGCAAGCTGTCGTGAAAATCACCATTGATGCCGCGATAGATCGTGAGATCGCCGGCTTCGAACCAGCCGCGCGCCAGCAGCCGGTCGCCGGCGGCCAGGCTGCGTTCGATCACGGCCTTGCCCTCCGCAGTGAGCCCGCGTTCGGCGGCGAAGCGCGCCGCAACACCTTCCAGCGCGGCGCGGATTTCGTAGGCGTCGAGGATGGCGTCGAGTGGAAACTGGCGCACCGTGAAGCCGCGATTGGGTGCGTAATCCAGCAGACCCTCTCCCGCCAGCGCCTGCAACGCCGCCCGCACCGGGGTCCGCGACACCATCAGCGTTCGGCTCAGTTTGACCTCGTTGAGACGCTCGCCGGTGATCACCGTGCCGACCAGGATCGATTCGCGAATGTGATCCATCACCGACAGCGCACGATTGCCCGAGCGCGGTCCCGTGGCGACGACGGCGTTGTTTTCAGATGGCGCGGGCGACATCGGGTGATCTTAGTCCAGTCCAAAGTGAATGCACTTCCAAAATCAACACTTGAAATTCAATCCTGCTCGACATTGGCCGAAGCTTCGTCTTCGGGCGAAATGTCCAGCCTAGTTTTTAGTCCCTTGGTGAGCAAATGCGATGCATCGGCCAAAGTGTATGCAATTCCTGTTGACTCGCCTAGCCATCCGTCGAACCATGGTGCGGCAACATTTAAGCTGGACATCACCAATGGCGGCAGCCGATCCCGGCATCGCGGAAAGCGCCATCGAGCTGATCACCGCCGATCGCGGGCCACATTACGAGCCGTTTGGCTGGCATCACTGGCCGGAACATCCGTGGCTTTCCTATCAGTTCCGCCGCGGCCTTGGTGAAACCCAGGAAGGTGGCGGCAGCATCAGCGAAGTGATGCAGGCCGCCTCGCGGATGATCCCCGGCGACCTCGAAAGCTGGCACGCCGAGTGGCTGCGGATCGCGGAACGCAACTGGCAGCGCGGCCTTGCCGAAGAACGGTCGGGCCATGTCCGCACCGCCATGAACTGTTTCCTGCGGGCGGCGGATTATTATCGTCAGGCCGAATTCCATCTCGAACCGGACGATTCCCGGCGGCTGCCGACCTTCGAGAAGATGGAGGCCTGCTCGCACAAATTCCTGTCCTACCTCAATCCGCCCGGCGAAATCGTCGAGATCCCCTACGAGCCGGGCAAGCCGATCTGCGGTTACTTCGTTCGCGCGCCGTTTCCCGGCGACCGGTTGCCGGTGCTGATCTGCATGGGTGGCCTGGATTCGATCAAGGACGAGATGTGGTTCATGCAGGCCCATGGCTGCCTGCAGCGCGGCATTTCCGTCCTGATGATCGACGGACCGGGACAGGGCGGCACGCTGCGGCGGCACAACATCGTCACCCGCCCCGACAGCGAGGTGCCGATCGGCAAATGCATCGACTGGCTGGAACGGCGCGGCGACGTCGATCCGTCGCGCATCGCGGTGTGCGGCTCCAGTCTCGGCGGCTATTATGCCGCGCGGGCCGGCTGCTACGAACCGCGACTGGCGGCGGCGATCTCGCATGGCGCGATCTGGTCGGTGCACGACATGTGGGGCGGCAAGGGCGACGATTTCGGCCTTGCCATGCACATTCGCTGGGTGTTCGGGGCAAGATCCATGGCCGAGGCCCACGAGTTGATGAAGCCCTTTACCCTGCACGGTCATCTGCAGCACATGCGATGCCCCTATTTGGTGCTGCACGGCGGCCACGACGTCCTGACCGTGACCGCGGCGCGCCTGACCTACGATGATGCCCGGGCGCATGGCGTCGATGCGACGCTGCGGGTGCTCAATCCCGCGGAAACCGGCGCCGAACATTGTCAGCACGACAATCCGACCATCGGCCAGGAAGTACTGGCCGATTGGCTCGCCGATCGCTTCGGCATCGATCAACGCCGGCTTTTGAAACGTTCCTGGAGTCCGCTGTCATGAGCCCGCTGCGATGACCCGCGCCATCAACCTCGGCGTCGATCAGCCCAAGGCCGCCGTAGTGGCGATCGACCTGCACCGTGGCCATCTCGATATGGAAGTGGCGACCATGCCGACCCACCCCGATGTCGCCGCCCGCGTCATCGCTGCCAACCAGCGGCTGTTCGACTGGTGCCGCCGCGTCGGCATTCCGGTGATCCATCAGGTGACATCGTACCGCGATGCCGATGAAATTCGCGCCAATCCGTTCTGGCGCAGCCGCGCCGAAGATCCGACCACCACCCGCAAGAACGTGATGCGGCACAACATTATCGGCGGACCTGGCTGCACGGTGATGCCCCAACTGTTCGATGTCAGGGATTTCGTCGTCAATACCAAGAAGCGCTACGACTGCTTCCTCGGCACCGATCTGGATTTTTTGCTGCGCACGCACGGCATCAATACGATCCTGATTACCGGGGTGAACACCAATTCCTGCGTACTCGCCACCACCACGGCCGCCAATGTTCGCGACTATGCCGTGATCGTGGTCGAGGACTGCGTCGACAGCATGGACGGCCCGCAGCTGCATGCGGCGGGACTGGCTTGCATCCGTACCGCGTTCGGTTCCGTGCTGGATTCCGAAACGGTGATGGCGCTGCCCGGGCTCGCCCCGGCGCGCGACTACGCCGCCTGACCATGCCGACAGCTAGCCCCGTCCGTCCCGAATTCCGATAGCCTGGAGAGCCCGCCATGGCCGACCCGATGGTTCCACGCGAGCGTTGCGACTATTCCGCCATCATCGATCGGCCGGCGCTGAAATTGCCGGGCGGCGCCCGCATCGTGATCTGGACCATCGTCAACCTGGAGGTCTGGGATATCGCCAAGCCGATGGCGCGGCAGGTCATTCCGGCGCCGACCGGGGTCGCCTTGCTGCCGGATGTGCCGAACTGGAGCTGGCACGAATACGGCATGCGGGTAGGGGTGTGGCGTTTCTTCGATCTGTTCAGGAAGCTCGGCATCGCGCCGACGCTCTCGATCAACGCCCGCGTCTGCGAGGATTATCCGCGCGTCGCCCGGCAGGCCGTGGACGACGGCTGGGAGTTCATGGGCCATGCCTACGAGCAGGGTCCGATCCACAAGGAGCCCGACCAGAAGGCGATGATCCATCGGGCGATGGGCGTGATCGAGAACTTCACCGGCAAAAGGCCGGTCGGTTGGCTCGGACCGGGCCTGACCCAGACCTTCGAGACCCCCGAATTGCTCGCCGAGGCCGGCGTCAAATATATCGGCGACTGGGTCTATGACGACGAGCCGACCGTGATCCGCACCGCCAAGGGACCGCTGGTGACGCTGCCCTACACGGTCGAGCTCAACGACATTCCGATGATGATGGTGCAGCATCATGAGAGCACGCAACTGCTCAACCGGGTGATCGACAGCTTCGACCGGCTGTACGCCGAGGGCAAGGATCGCCCCAAGATTCTGTCACTTGCCATCCACCCCTACATCAGCGGCCAGCCGTTCCGGATCAAATATCTTGAGGCGATCTACGATTATGTGAACAGGTTCGAGGGCGTCGTGCACTGGAACGGCGAACAGATCCTTGACTGGTACCGCAGCCAGACCGCCGGGCCCGGAGCCAATGCATGAGCGCCGCGGTGCTGCGCTTGCCGTCGACGATGACCACCATCTTGCCGGAGGAGTGAGCATGCTGCCCACCGAACGCATCGCCTATTCGCCGATCGCGACGCGCTCGCCGCTGAAGCTTCCCGATGGCGCCCGCATGGCGGTCTGGGTGATCGTCAATGTCGAGGAGTGGGATGCCAGGCAGCCGATGCCGCGGACCGTGCTGACGCCGCCCGCCGGAGGTTCGCCCAGCCCGGACATTCCGAACTGGGCCTGGCATGAATATGGCAACCGCGTCGGCTTCTGGCGGCTGCTCAAGGTATTCGACGAATTCAGCATTCCCGGCGTGCTCGCCATCAACGGTTCGGCGCTGGCGGCATATCCCCCGATCGTCGAGGCAGCGCGGCTGCGGCAATGGGAATTCATGGGTCACGGCTTTACCCAGCGCAACATGCAGAAGGTCGAGAACGAGCGCGAGGATCTGCGCAGGACCGCAGAGGTGATCGCGGCGGCGACCGGCCGGCGTCCGCGCGGCTGGCTTGGTCCCGGTTTGACCGAGACCTGGGAGACGCCGGACCTCTTGAGACAAGAGGGCTACGAATATGTCGCCGACTGGGTGCTCGACGATCAGCCGGTCTGGCTGAAGACCACGACCGCGCCGCTCGTCAATCTGCCCTATACCCAGGAATGCAACGACGTCGCCATGATGCTGATCCAGCACCACAAGGCGTCGGAATATTACGACCGCGCTCTCGATCAGTTCGAACAGATCTATGACGATGCCGAGGAATCGGCACGCATCATGGCGCTGGTGGTGCATCCCTACATCATGGGCGCACCGCATCGCACCAGATATTTTCGCCGCATCATCGAGACCATCCGGCAAAAGCCCGACGTCGCCTTCATGACGGGGGAACAGATCCTCGACTGGTACCTCCGGGTCGGGCCGAAGGCGCCGTAGGCAAATGGCGGGATGAACACCTTCCAGCTTTTCAACGGACTGACCTTTGCCGCGCTGCTGTTCGTGGTGGCGAGCGGCTTCACGCTGATTTTCGGACTGCTGCGGATCGTCAATCTGGCCCACGGGGCACTTTACCTGTTTGGCGGCTATATCGGCTTTACCGTAGCGACCCGGACCGGCAGCTTCGTGCTCGGCGGCATCGGTGCGATGGCCGCGATGGCGGCGATCGGCTTCGTGCTCGATCAGGGCCTGCTGCGCTTTGTCCGCGGCCATGAGCTGCGCCAGGTCCTGCTGACCCTCGGCTTTGCCCTGATGCTCAACGACCTGGCGCTGGTGATCTGGGGCGGCGACAGTTTTACGGTGCCGATCCCGCCGATGCTTCGTGGCGGCACCCGGCTGTTCGGCGTGTTCTATCCGACTTACCGGCTGTTCGTGCTGATCTCCGGCCTTGTGGTGTTCGCCGCACTCTGGCTGCTTCTGAATCGCACCCGGCTGGGCGCGCTGATACGCGCCGGCGTCGATGACGCCGAGATGGTGGAGGCGTCCGGGGTCAATATCCGCCGCGTCTTCCTCGTCACCTTCCTGATCGGTTCGGCGCTGGCCGGTCTTGGCGGGCTGATGGGGGGCGCCTTCCTGACGCTCTACCCCTCGGCGGATGCGGAGATTCTGGTATTCAGCCTGGCGGTGGTGATCATCGGCGGCCGCGGCAGCCTGGTCGGTGTCGGTGTCGGCAGCGTTCTGGTCGGCCTGCTCAATACCATCGGGCAGGTGATGTTTCCCGAGCTCGCCTATTTCGTGATCTTCGGTCCGATGGCGGTGCTGCTGGCGTTCCGGCCGCTCGGACTGTTCGGACGGGCGGCCTAGCGATGACGCAGCGCCCGATGCAGACGAAAAGCTTCGCCGGCATGTCCGGACGTGCGGTGATTGCGGCATTGGCGGCGGTCGCGGCTGCGGCGGCGCTGCCGCTGGTGCTGACCAATTACCAGGTCGGACTGGCGACCGAGATCCTGATCTTCGGCCTGCTGGCGATGTCGATCGACATTCTCGCCGGCTTTGCGGGGCGCACCTCGCTCGGTCATGGCGCCATTTTCGGTGTCGCCAGCTATGTCGTGATCTATGCCGGCGCACAGGCCGGGCTGCCACCCGCAGCCGGGCTTGCGCTTGGCGTGGTCGCGGCGACGCTGCTTGCGGCGATCTTCGGATGGCTCGCGGTGCGCACCTCGGGGGTGTACTTCCTGCTGCTGACGCTCGCGCTCGGCATGATCGTGTGGGGAATCTGCCTGCGCTGGACCGAGGTGACGGGAGGCGAGAACGGCCTGCGCGGCGATGTCCGGCCGGCCTTTCTCGTGACCCACAGCGCGTTCTATTGGGCGGTGCTGGCAGCGGCGGTGGCGGCGAGTTTCGCGATGTGGCGGTTCGTGCGTTCGCCGTTCGGCCTGACGCTGCGCGGCATCCGCGACAGCGAGAGCCGCATGCGCAGCCTCGGCTACAATGTTTCGTTGCACCTTTTCATAGGATTCACGGTGTCGGGGTTTTTCGCCGGCATCGCCGGCGCGCTCTATGCGATGTTCAATGATTTCGTCAGCCCGTCCACCGTGGCACTGGCGCAGTCGGTCGAAGGCGTGTTGATGATGATTGCCGGCGGCGTCGGCACCCTGTTCGGCGGCTTCGTCGGCGCTGCCGTCATCATCGCGCTGGAGAATGTCGTCAGCGCCCATACCGAGCGCTGGCAGATGGTGCTCGGAGCAACCTTCATTTTGATCATGATCTTTGCCCCCGAGGGCATCATCGGCAAGCTCCGCGCCATGCTGGCGCGCCATACGTCACGTTAACCGGATGCTTTCACGAAAGGACGCCGACATGGACCGCAGGCAATTCCTCAAGACCTCCACCGTGGCATTCACCGCTGGCGGCCTCGGGCTGGCGCCCTGGCGAAGGGCTGCGGCGCAGGCGAGCCCGATCAAGATCGGGTTGCTGGCTCCGCTGACCGGCGTGGTCGCGTCGGGCGGAAAGGAAATGGTCGAGGGCGTGCAGTTCTGGCTCGACCAGGCCAAGAACGAAATCGCCGGCCGCAAGGTCGAACTGGTGATCGAGGATGACGCCTCCAACCCCGATACCGCGTTGCAGAAGGCTCGCCGCCTGGTCGAGCAGGGCAATTGCGATATGCTGATCGGCAACCTGCTGGCCAATACCGGGCTCGCGGTGGCGAATTACGTCAAGGGCACCGGCACGCCCTACTTTATTCCGATCATCGCCGCCGATGACCTGACCCAGCGGCAACGCATCAGAAACGTGATCCGCGTCGCCGGCTACTCTGCCAGCGAATTTACCCATCCGCTGGGTGACTGGGCGTTGAAGCAGGGCTACCGCAAGATCGCGACCGTCAGCCAGGACTACACTTTCGGCCATGAACAGTGCGGCGGTCTCGCTCAGGTCTTCAGCGAGGGTGGCGGCGAGATCGTGCAGCAGTTCTGGCATCCGCTGAACACCGCCGATTTCAGTCCGTATCTCGGCCAGCTCGCCGACCTCAAGGTCGATGCGATTTTCGCGATGGAAACCGGCGCCGATTCCACCCGCTTCATCCAGCAATATGCCGGCTTCGGCCTTAAGGGCAAAATCCCGCTGCTGATGGCGATGAACGGCACCGACCAGTCGGTGATCCGGACGCTTGGCGAGGATTGCGAGGGCATCATATCGCCGGCGCATTTCGCCGAAGGATCGGACAATCCGGTCACCCGGCAGTTCGTCAGGGATTACGAAGCCAAATACGGCAAGATTCCCTCGCTGTACGGGTTCTCGATGTATTCCGGGATCATGTGGGTGGCCGCGGCGCTGGACAAGATCGGCGGCAGGCTCGACGACCGCAACGTCTTCATCGATACGGTGCTGAAGACCGAGCTCACCGGCTCGCCGCTCGGCAAGACGGTTACGCTCGACGCCTACGGCAACCCGATCTACGATGTATATATCCGCAAGGTGGTCAAGCGCGGCGACGGCAAATACTGGAACGTGCCCATCACCAGCTATCCCAACGTTTCGCAATTCTGGACCTACGATCCCGCGACCTATATGAAGCAGCCGCCTTATTCGCGCAGCTTCCAGGGCATCAAGAAGGCTTGAGCCTGCATCGTTAAGGATGCGGCCTACTGCCGCGTCCGGTTGACCCGGGGATATCGTGTCAGAACCCATCCTGATGCTGCATGACGTAGTCGTTGCGTTCGACGCCTTGCGCGCTGTCGATGGCGTCAGCATGAGCGTGCCGCGGGGCCAGCGCCGCGCCATCATAGGACCCAACGGCGCCGGCAAGACCACGCTGTTCAATGCCATTGCCGGGTCGCTGGCGGCAACCGCTGGCCGCATCCTGTTCGACGGTCACGACATCACTGGCGTGCCGACGCACCGGCGCGCCCAGCTCGGCGTTTCCCGCACCTTCCAGATCACCAATCTGTTCCCGAGCCTGACCGTGCAGGACAACATGGTGCTGGCGTTGCGCGGGCGGGGGTCGCGCAAATTTTCTCTGCTCGGCACGGCCGACAGCGTCGGCAGCGAAGCGGCGGCCATCGCCGCGGCGCTTGGCGCGGCCAGGATGGCGGCCCGCGCCGACGTCGTTGTGAAGGAATTGTCCTATGGCGAACAGCGACAGCTCGAGATCGCGCTGTCGCTGGTCACCACGCCGCGGCTGCTGCTGCTCGACGAGCCGGCCGCCGGGCTTTCGCCCTCGGAACGCGCGATGGTCGCCGAGATCATCCGTTCGCTCGGCCGCGATATCACCGTGGTCCTGATCGAACACGACATGGACCTCGCGCTCGGTCTGGTCGACCAGGTGACCTGCATGTTCGAGGGCCGCATCCTGGTCGAGCAGGCGCCGGACGCCATCCGCCGCAACAAGCAGGTCCAGGAAGTCTATCTGGGGCGGCCGCGTCATGCTTGAGATCAGCGATCTGCACAGCGGTTACGGCGAGGCGCAGGTGCTGCACGGCATTTCGCTGAATGTCGGAGCCGGCGAGGTGGTGGCCGTGCTGGGCCGTAACGGCATGGGCAAGAGCACCCTGATTCGGTCGATCATGGGGTTGACGCCGCCGCAGATCCGGTCGGGCTCGATCGCCTGGCGCGGCGAGAGCCTGATCGGGCTGCGGCCGCACAACATCGCCGCGCGCAGCATCGCGATCGTGCCGCAGGGGCGCCGGCTTTTTGCCTCGCTGACGGTGACCGAGCACCTGACTATGCTGAAAAGCGCAAGCGCTCGCACCGGATGGACCGTGGAGCGCGTGTTCGGAATTTTTCCGCGGCTTGCCGAGCGGCGACACCATCGTGGCGGACAATTGTCCGGCGGCGAGCGCGGCATGCTCGCGGTCGGCCGCGCGTTGATGATCGATCCGCAGCTGATCCTGATGGACGAGCCCTCGGAGGGCCTTGCGCCCGTCATGGTGCAACATCTGGAGGAAATCGTGATGGGCCTTAAGCGCGAAGGCCTGTCGATCCTGCTGGTCGAGCAGAATCTCTACAGCGCGCTGGCGGTGGCGGATCGCGTCTATATCATGGAGACCGGCCGGATCGTGCACCAGGGCAGCGCCGCGACACTAATGCAGGAAACCGAGATGTTGTTCCGACGCCTCGGCGTGCAATGAGGATGCCATGACCCAGAATCCGCCGGCGCCGCAGCCTGAAACGCAGCCTGAAACGACAGTGAGCCATGGCCGGCTAAAGGCGTTCATTGACGCGGCCCTGGTGCGGCTTGGTCTGCCCGGTACCGACGCCATGACCGTGGCCGGGCTGATGGCGGAGGCGGACCTGCAGGGGTCGGACGGCCATGGCGTGACCCGGCTGCCGCAATATGCCCGCCGCATCCGGGCGGGAGGTTTCAATGTCCGCCCCGATATCCGTGTGGTGCGCGAGCAGGCCGGCACGGCGCTGCTGCATGGCGACAATGGCATGGGCCATCTCGTGATGAAACGCGCCGCCGAGATCGCCATCGAAAAAGCCCGCCAAACCGGCATCGCATGGGTCAGTTCGCAGTTCAGCAATCATGCCGGCCCGGCCTCGCTTTATGCCAGCATGCCGCTCGCCCATGACATGATCGGGCTCTATTTCGCGGTCGGCAACGCCAACCATCTGCCGCCCTGGGGCGGCCTCGACATGCTGCTCTCGACCAACCCGATCGCCGCCGCAATTCCAGCCGGCGACGAAAATCCCATTATCCTCGACATGGCCACAACGGTGGCGGCCTATGGCAAAGTCAAGGCCAAGGCGCTGCGCGGCGAGACGATGCCGGAGGGCTGGATGGTCGATCGCGAGGGCCGGCCACTGACCGATCCGAAGCGCGCCGACGAGGGGATGCTGCTGCCGCTGGGCGGCATGGAAGCCGGCTACAAGGGCTATGGCCTGGCGCTGATCATCGGCCTGCTGGCCGGCACGCTCGGCGGGGCCGCGTTGGGCCGCGAGGTGATCGACTTCAATCATGACGACGACAGCGTCACCAACACCGGGCAGGCGATCGCGGCGATCAACGTCGCTGCCTTTGGCGATGTCGGCATCTTCAAGGCAAGCGTCGACCGGCTGGTCCGCGATCTGCGCGGCAGCAGCCGGATGCCGGGAGTGGATCGGATCTATGTGCCCGGCGAGCGCAGCCACCAAACCCGCGCGGTGCGAACCCGCGACGGCATCCCGATCGCGGCGGCGTTGATGCGCCAACTGGGGCAACTTGCCGATGAGCTCGACCTCACGAGGCTGGCTTGACGTCCTGACATTCCTCCAAAAGCGCCGCCATGTTCGGCGTGGCTTGCCGGGCCCGATCGCAGCAATCCCGAACTGTCATCAAGTTGCGATAAGGCTGTCCCAGTCACCGTGGAGCACCTTGCCGTCATGACCACGCCGGATCCCAGATCGAGCCTCGAATTCAGCCGTCGCAAGCTGCTGGCCGCTGCGGGCATCGGAGGAGGGGCCCTATTGGCGGCGTCCCTCGGCGCAGACGTCGACGCGGCGACGCCTGCAAGTCCATTGTCCGATCCGGTGACGACGCCTCCGGTCGCCGGGCTGCATCTGCAGTTCGGCGCGGATGCATCGTCCGAGATGGTGGTGTCCTGGCATACGCTGCAACCGGTGCGCAATCCCCGTGTCGTACTGGGGCGTCTCGATGGCAAGTTCGAGCAAACCGCCGAGGCCGAAGCGGTCAGCTACACCGACGCCAAGTCCGGCCAGATTGTCTACGCCTATCATGCCAAGCTCGCCCGGCTGGAGGCCGACAGCGCTTACCTGTACGGTGCCATGCACGATGGCGCCGAGCCGGAATTCGCTACGTTCCGCACCTCTCCGCGTGGCCGCGCGCCCTTCACCTTCACGAGCTTCGGCGATCAGGGCACGCCGACCCTCGGCAAGAAATTCATGCCGCCGGCAGGCATGGCGATGCCGAATCCACCCTATGTCAATGACAATCTCGGCTCGCCGGCGGCGGGCGATACCACGCTCGGGGTGGAGCGGCTGCAGCCCCTGTTCCATCTCTTCAACGGCGATCTCTGCTACGCCAACCTCGCCGAGGATCGCGTGCGAACCTGGTGGGACTTCTGGGAGAACAACAGCCGCAGCGCCCGTAATCGTCCCTGGATGCCCTCGGCCGGCAACCACGAGAACGAGCTCGGCAACGGCCCGATCGGATATCAGGCCTATCAGACCTATTTCTTGCTGCCGGCGTCGCCCGGCCAGACCGATCTGACGCGTGGGCTCTGGTATGCTTTCACCGTCGGCTCGGTGCGCGTGATCAGCATCGCCAATGACGACGTCGCCTACCAGGACGGCGGCAATTCCTACGTTCGCGGCTATTCGCAAGGCGCCCAGAAGGGCTGGCTGGAAAAAGAATTGGCAGCCGCTCGCGGCGACCGGGATATCGACTGGGTCGTCGTCTGCATGCACCAGGTCGCGATCTCGACCGCCGACATGTTCAACGGCGCCGACCTCGGGATCCGGGAGGAATGGGTGCCGTTGTTCGACCAGTATGGCGTCGATCTCGTCGTATGCGGGCACGAGCACCATTACGAACGCTCCCACCCGATCCGCGGCCGGGAATCCAACGCGACCTTGACGCCGATCCCCGCAGCAACAGCCACCGACGAAATCGACACCACCAAGGGAACGGTGCACATGGTCATTGGCGGCGGCGGGACATCTGCGCCGTCCAACCAGCTGTTCTTCAACCCGCCACAATGTCGGGTGATCACCGCCGTCGGCGAACCCGACCCGAAGACCGGCAAGCGTCCACCAGTCTATGTGAGAGAGCAGGCGCCCTGGTCGGCGGTCCGAAACGCCGCGCATTCCTACGGCTTTGCGGCATTCAGCGTCGATCCCGGACCGGACCGCGGCGGCATCACCACGATCAAGGTCACCTATTTCGACGTGGTGGGGCCGGATGGCCAGTTGGCCCCGTTCGAAACCTTCACGCTGCGGCGTCCCCGCCGCGACTAGACCGGCTGCATTCGGAGCGCCCTATCGCAATGACCGGGCATGTTTCGTAACTGCTTCACGCACGCTGTCCACCAGATAGCTTGCAGGCGATGGCTTCTCGATGACCAGGACGGCGACGGCTGCGGCTCGGTCGCGCACATATTTTGCAGAGTCGCTGGTGATCAGAATAGCGGGGATCGATACTCCCCGATCGCGCAGCGCGCTGATAAGCTCCAGCCCGTTCATTGCCGGCATGTGATAGTCGACAAGCAGGCAGCCAATGACAGGCAGGCTGGCTTCGTTGAGCAACTCGGGCCCGTTGGAGAAGGCGCGAACCTCGAAACCCTCCGCCTCCATCAAGGCTGAAAGCGACTGCCGTATGCCCTCGTCATCATCAACGACGAGAATGACTTGTCTGGCATTTATCGGCGCCGGCTGATCCATCGCCATATCGCTTTCGCAATGGGCTTTGGCACTTCAGATCACGGAAGCTCGGCGGTCGATTTGATCTATGACAAAATCCGCACCAAATTGCAGGACGGCCATTTAAAACGATATCTCGTCCGGGAGGCGGGGACGCGCCGCAATGCAGCGGCAAATCCCCGCAGTGATCGCGGCTTTATTTTGCAACGCGGTGCGGCCGTGGCGGCAGGCCGCGTCAAGGCGTCATCTCCAAGACCGGCACGGTTTCCGGTTTGGACAGATGGGCGGGCGGCTCCGTCGGACGTGAAGTGGCGCCGGACCGTGATAACACCGATGCCGTGATCATCCCGTCATTGCTTCCTGGCGCATCGTTTCCCGGACCGAAGTCCATCCAGAAGATACCAACGCTGCCGACCACCGCTATCAGCCCGGCAACCAGCATCGGGACAAGGTCCGGGTGCCGGTCTTTTAGGTGAGCGCTCATTTGCGTGTCCAATTCGTTGCTGTCTGGAATAGACACTTCCACACTGGGAATTATTGCATCTTGTCTGGACATATCTGCCGCAGACGGTGAATTTTCAGTTACCGAGGGCGTTAGCACGCGCGTGGGGGGCAGCGGGGCTGATGCGATTATATTAGTTAATTGCAGCGCCGCTTCGGCGGGCCGGTAACCTATCAAATTGACAAGATCCGTAATTGACAAAATCCTCGATGACTCCAAAACAGGTTCCCGTGATCACGCCACGGCCGGCAGCTTTACGCTGCGCGATGCGGCGATATCATGGCCGGGGAAGGTGCGCGTTGCGGACGGCGTGGCGCCGCCGGGGCGATGACGATATTGAAGGTCGGACGTCGCCGATTCCAGCAGCGGCTCTGTTTGCCGCATAAAGACTCTCCGCGCCACCAGCTTGTTCCAGGCCCAATCTGGCCGCAGGAGTTAACGCGCCTCCGTTCAGCAAATCCCTGTCGGGATACTCGGCCTCGAGAGCCTGCGGCTCCTGCGCGAGCGCAGACATTGCCGGGATCGTTGACATCAGCGCCGCGGCGACCAGCGTCTGGAGTCCGGTCATGGTGATTCTCCGTCTTCCTTAAGCCTGTGCGAAGAATTGGCCCGATCTTGCTTCCGTCGTCAGATAGGGATTGCAGATCAGGAAACGTGGGGAATGCCGATCACGATTCCGCGAATGCGCCGGATCGGTTTGGTGCAGCGGTGAAAAACGTCAACTCCGGTGTGCTTGCCGCAATCGGCGTGTAACCACGGCGTTCAGCGTCCGCTGGCGCGCTGATCGCGCAGGGCGGGTCTCCAAGACGCGATCAGGGCTGAGCTCAGCTGGAACCGGTGTCGGCTGCCCGCGACCAGCCCGGCGATCGTTCCGTCGCGGGTTCCCGTCCGCTTGACCTTTGGCGCCGCTCGCAGTAAATAGCCGCTACCTGCTGCCGGCCCGCTTTGACGGATATCCGGCGCGGCTTTGAAATCCCCCGAACAATCGAGCCCGCTTGCCGGCTCATCCTTCAGAAGAGGGCTGGGCGCTGGAGGGCTGTTCGGATTCCTTAAAACTCGAAATCGTCTCGACGGTAGACCGGACATCAACGATGGCTTTCAGCCCGTTCAAATTCCTGCAGGAAGTGCGCTCGGAGACTGCCAAGGTCACCTGGCCGACCCGCCGCGAGACCACCATCACCACCATCATGGTTTTTGTGATGGTGGCGCTGGCTTCGATCTTCTTTTTCGCCGCGGATCAGATCATCCGCTATCTCGTCACCTTTTTGCTCGGCATCCACTGATGACAAGCGCCGGAACTCAGACGATGGACAAGCGCTGGTATATCGTTCACGCCTATTCGAACTTCGAGAAGAAGGTCGCCGAATCGATCCGCGAGCAATCGAAACAGCGCGGGCTCGAGGACCTGTTCGAGCAGGTGCTGGTGCCGACCGAGAAGGTTACCGAAGTGCGCCGCGGCCGCAAGATCGACGCCGAACGCAAGTTTTTCCCGGGCTATGTCCTGGTCAAGATGAAGCTGACCGATGAGGCCTTCCATCTCATCAAGAATACCCCGAAGGTGACCGGCTTCCTCGGCGCCGAAAACAAACCGATGCCGATCTCAGAAGCCGAAGCCATGCGGATTCTGCACCAGGTGCAGGAGGGCGTGGAACGGCCGAAGGCCTCGGTGTCGTTCGAGATCGGTGAGAACGTGCGGGTGGCCGACGGCCCGTTCGCGTCGTTCTCCGGCGTGGTCGAGGAAATCGACGAGGCGCGTTCGCGCGTCAAGGTCGCGGTGTCGATCTTCGGACGCGCCACGCCGGTCGAACTGGAATTCGGTCAGGTCGAGAAAGTCTGACCGTATCGTCGGGTCCGGGCAAGATCCGGGCGTGACGGAAGAGGAAGCGGCGACGCCGCTTCGGGAATGCCGTGGAAGGGGACGGACGGTCGCCAGCCGTCATGCGAACCGCACCACGGACCTGTGAAGCTTCGGAAATCGTTCCGGAACAACATGAGGAGTGACGAATGGCAAAGAAAGTGACCGGATACCTGAAATTGCAGGTGCCGGCCGGAGCGGCGAATCCTTCGCCTCCGATCGGACCCGCGCTTGGTCAGCGCGGCCTCAACATCATGGAATTCTGCAAGGCGTTCAACGCCCAGACGCAGAAGGAAGAAAAGAATACCCCAATCCCGGTGGTGATCACGATCTACGCCGATCGTTCGTTTACCTTCGAGCTGAAGACGCCGCCGATGTCATTCTTCATCAAGAAGGCGGCCAAACTGACCTCCGGCTCCAAGGCTCCGGGCCGTGACAAGGCCGGCGCGGTGACCAAGGCGCAGGTGCGCGAGATCGCCGAAGCCAAGATGAAGGATCTGAATTGCGACACCATCGAATCGGCCATGAAGATGGTCGAGGGCTCAGCCCGTTCGATGGGCGTCGAGGTGGCGGGGTAACGGTCATGGCAATTGGAAAACGTTTGAAGAAGGCCCGCGAGGGTGTCGATCGCGAAAAGCTCTATCCGCTCGCGGAAGCCATCAAGATGGTCAAGGAGCGCGCCAAGTCGAAGTTCGACGAGACCATCGAGATTGCGATGAATCTCGGCGTCGATCCGCGCCACGCCGATCAGATGGTGCGTGGCGTGGTGACGCTGCCGAACGGCACCGGCCGCACCTTGCGGGTCGGCGTGTTCGCGCGCGGCGCCAAGGCCGATGAGGCCAAGGCGGCGGGAGCCGACGTGGTTGGCGCCGAGGACCTGGTTGAAAAGGTTCAGGGCGGCCAGATCGATTTCGATCGCTGCATCGCCACGCCCGACATGATGCCGCTGGTCGGCCGGCTCGGCAAGGTGCTGGGACCGCGCGGCATGATGCCGAACCCGAAGATTGGCACCGTCACCATGGACATCGCCAACGCCGTCAAGGGCGCCAAGGGCGGTTCGGTGGAATTCCGGGTCGAGAAGGCCGGCATCGTGCAGGCCGGCATCGGCAAGGCGTCGTTCTCGGAAGACAAGCTGGTGCAGAACGTCAAGGCGCTCGCCGACGCGGTCGCCAAGGCGAAGCCTTCCGGCTCCAAGGGCACCTACATCCAGCGCGTCGCGGTGTCCTCGACCATGGGACCGGGTGTCAAGGTTGAGCCAGGCAGCCTGCTCGGCTAGGCTCGATAGCAATTACAATGAGCTCAGGGGCGGGACGGGGAAACCTGTTCCGCCCTTCGTCTTTGCGCTTGAGGAAGTCGATCGATGCCCAACCAGGTCCTGATCTATTCGCGGTTCCCCAAGGCGCTGATGCAGCGCATCGGCGAGCGTTTTGAGCTGATGGATGCCGCCGGCCAGCGGCCGGACGAGGTTTTCGGCGCCGAACAGCTTTCCGGCATTCGAGCAATGATCACTGCCGGCGGCACGCCGCTTGGCGCCGACATCATGGACATGATGCCGAAGCTCGCCGCGATCGTCTGTTACGGCACCGGCTATGACGGCGTCGACCTTGCCGCCGCGGCGAAGCGGGGAATCGCGGTCGGCCACAGTCCGGGAGCCAATGCTGCCTCGGTGGCCGATATCGCGGTGACGTTGATGCTGGCGGTGACGCGGCGGCTGCTGCCGGCCGACAATTATGTCCGAAGCGGCGACTGGGCCGCGGCAAAACCCTCGCCGCTGATGCGCCCGCAGCCGGGCAATCCGGGCCGCCGCGTCGGCGTCTACGGCATGGGCGAGATCGGCCGCAAGATCGCCGCCCGCGTCGCGGCGTTCGAGACCGAGGTCGGCTATTTCAGCCGCAGCCGGCATGACGTGCCCTACCGGTATCTGCCGAGCCTGGAAGCGCTGGCGGAGTGGTGCAGCGTGCTGATGATTGCGGTTCGCGCCGGCGCCGATACCCATCACGCCGTCGACGCCGCCATGCTGCAAAAACTCGGCAAGGACGGCTATATCGTCAATATCTCCAGGGGCTCGGTGATCGATCAGGCGGCGCTGGTCGCGGCGCTGACCGACAAGACCATCGCCGGGGCCGGTCTCGACGTCTACGAACAGGAGCCTCACGCCCCCGACGCGCTCACGGCGTTTCCCAACGTGGTGCTGACCCCGCATATCGGCGGCCATACGCTCAACTCGCATCAGGCCATGCAGGACTGCGTGATCGCCAACCTGGAAGCGTTTTTCGCCGGCAAGCCGCTGCCCCACGCGGTGCGGGAGGTCTGAGGCGGCCATTTTGGTGTCGAGTTTGCCGGTATTCGGAGCAGCCAACGCCGCCATTAATTAGTCCTTGGCAAGCCCTGAAAGACTCGTTAAAGAACGCGTTCCGGGCGTGCTGGCCGTTGCTGGCACGTCTGTGCACGCATTCCGAGAACCCGATTCGATAGGAGACCATTCCTTTCCGGACATCCGCATGGATTGCTCGAAAGGGAGGTAGCCGGTCGCTTTGGAGGGATGCGGGCAGGGGTCGCCGGCTTGCCGGATGGCCTCGATCCTGTCCAAGACTGCGGGCGCTCGCGACGAAACGTAAGTTTCTTCAACGGCTTAATTCACCAGCCTGCATAGACGGGTGAAGACCTGATTTCGCCTTGCGTCGCGTTATCGCGATGGCTTGCGGATGTGGTTCGAACCTCGACACCCCGCGCCGTCAGGCTCGGGAGGGCAGGCTTTTCAAATGCGTCTCGCCCGACGTGTCCGGAGACTGGAATGTCTCGAGGCCAGGTTCAGGCGGGACGATGGGTGTAACCCGGCGGTCCTGCCTTACGGCACAGGCCGCCAACCGGAGAGAGCTTGCTGTGGAAAGAGCGGCAAAAAAGGACGCGGTCGATGCGCTGAACGGTCTGTTCAAGACCACCAGCGTTGCGGTCGTCGCCCATTATTCCGGCCTCACCGTGGCCCAGATGCAGAAACTGCGCACGCAGATGAAGCTCGCGGGCGCGTCGGTGAAGGTCTCGAAGAACCGTCTCGCCAAAATTGCTCTTGAAGGCACGGACGTCGTTGCCATCGGCTCCCTGCTGAAGGGGCCGACCGTGATCGCGACTTCAAACGATCCGGTGGCGGCACCGAAGGTTGCCATCGAGTTTGCCAAGACGAACGAAAATTTCGTCATTCTTGGCGGATCGATGGGTAAGACCGTCCTGAATGTCGATGGCGTGAAGGCGCTTGCCGCCTTGCCGTCGCTCGATGAGTTGCGCGCAAAGATCGTCGGCCTGCTGGTAGCGCCGGCGACCAAGATCGCTCAGCTCACCACTGCGCCCGCGGCCAAGCTCGCGCGCGTGGTTCAGGCCTATGCCTCAAAGAGCGAAGCGGCCTGACGCCTTCGCAAATCAAACCTGGTTCGAACCGATCGCTTAAGGAAACAGATCAATGGCTGACTTACAGAAAATTGTTGACGACTTGTCGGGCCTCACGGTCCTCGAGGCTGCCGAACTTGCAAAGCTTCTCGAAGAGAAGTGGGGCGTGTCCGCCGCCGCCGCCGTCGCGGTGGCCGGTCCGGCCGCCGCTGCCGCAGCGCCGGCGGAAGAAAAGACCGAATTCTCGGTCATTCTGCTGGCCGCGGGTGAGAAGAAGATCGAGGTCATCAAGGAAGTCCGTGCGATCACGGGCCTCGGCCTCAAGGAAGCCAAGGACCTCGTCGAGGGCGCGCCGAAGCCTGTGAAGGAAGGCGTCAACAAGGACGAATCCGAGAAGATCAAGGCCCAGCTCGAGAAGGCCGGCGCCAAGGTTGAGCTCAAGTAACGGGTGTTGCTTGAGCGAAATCCCCTGGCGATCATCGCGATACCCGGGGATCTCTGCAGGAATGACCCTGATGGCCGGGAAAATCCCGGCCATCGCCGGCAAACCCGGAGCGGGTTGTACACAGGAATGTGTGGGGATTCGGCGGCTTGCCCCTCGAATCTCCACGATTGCCATCCCATATCGGGACGGCAGCACGAAAGCACGGTTGGCGGCGGGAATGGCAGCGTTTCCGCGCAAGCCGTTTGGGAGACAGGCAATTTCGGGCTTTTTCAGTCCGTAACGAGGCAGGTTTAGACGGGCGGGTGCGGTCAAGCGCCCCGCGCGTCGTTTTGCGTTCTGAGAATCTGGCGTTCCGGTTCAGGATTAAAATCCTGACATGGGGCTTCGAAGTTTCGGAACGTGTCGAAATTCAACCCGGGGGCGATGCCAATCGCGCTTCGGAGGGTTCGCCCCTGACGGGCGACGAAATGAGAGGCCACGATGGCGCAGCAGACATTCACCGGTCGCAAACGCGTTCGCAAGTTCTTCGGACACATCAAGGAAGTCGCCGAGATGCCGAACCTCATCGAGGTTCAGAAGGCGTCCTATGACCAGTTTCTGATGGTCGACGAGCCCGTCGGCGGCCGGCTCGACGAGGGCCTGCAGGCGGTGTTCCGGTCGGTATTCCCGATCTCGGATTTCTCCGGCACTTCGATGCTGGAATTCGTCCGCTACGAGTTCGAGCCGCCGAAATACGACGTCGACGAGTGCCGTCAGCGCGGCATGACCTATGCGGCTCCGCTCAAGGTGACGCTGCGCCTGATCGTGTTCGATATCGACGAGGAAACCGGCGCCAAGTCGGTCAAGGACATCAAGGAGCAGGACGTCTACATGGGCGACATCCCGCTCATGACCATGAACGGCACCTTCGTCGTCAACGGCACCGAACGCGTCATCGTCTCGCAGATGCACCGCTCGCCCGGCGTGTTCTTCGACCACGACAAGGGCAAGACCCATTCGTCGGGCAAACTGCTGTTTGCCGCGCGGGTGATTCCGTATCGCGGCTCCTGGCTCGACATCGAATTCGACGCCAAGGACATCGTGTTCGCGCGCATCGACCGCCGCCGCAAGATTCCGGTGACCTCGCTGATGTTCGCGCTCGGTCTCGACGGCGAGACCATCCTCAGCACCTTCTACAAGAAGATCAGCTACAAGCGCACCAAGGACGGCTGGCGCGTGCCGTTCGACGCCACCCGGTTCCGCGGCTACAGCACCATCAACGACCTGATCGATGCCGACAGCGGCAAGGTGGTGCTCGAAGCCGGCAAGAAGCTCACCGTGCGCGCCGCGCGCCAGCTCCAGGAAAAGGGGCTCAAGGCGCTGCGGCTGTCGGACGAGGAACTGGTCGGCAACTATCTCGCCGAAGACCTCGTCAATCCGAAGACCGGCGAGATCTATGCCGAGGCCGGCGAGGAAATCACCGAGAAGTCGCTGAAGGCGCTCAACGAGCACGGCTACAAGGAATTGCCGCTGCTCGACATCGACCATGTCAATGTCGGCGCCTACATCCGCAACACGCTGCACGCCGACAAGAACATGACGCGCGAGGACGCGCTGTTCGATATCTACCGGGTGATGCGTCCGGGCGAGCCGCCGACCATTGATTCGGCACAGACCATGTTCCAGTCGCTGTTCTTCGACAGTGAGCGCTACGATCTGTCCGCGGTCGGACGCGTCAAGATGAACATGCGCCTCGAACTCGATGCGCCAGACACCCATCGCACGCTGCGCAAGGAAGACATCCTGGCCGTCATCAAGACGCTGGTCGATCTGCGCGACGGCAAGGGCGAGATCGACGACATCGATCACCTCGGCAACCGGCGCGTGCGCTCGGTCGGCGAACTGATGGAGAACCAGTACCGCATCGGCCTGCTGCGCATGGAGCGCGCCATCAAGGAGCGGATGTCCAGCGTCGACATCGACACCGTGATGCCGCAGGACCTGATCAACGCCAAGCCGGCGGCCGCCGCGGTGCGCGAATTCTTCGGCTCCTCGCAGCTGTCGCAGTTCATGGACCAGACCAATCCGCTGTCGGAAATCACCCACAAGCGCAGGCTCTCGGCGCTTGGCCCCGGCGGCCTGACCCGCGAACGCGCCGGCTTCGAGGTGCGCGACGTGCATCCGACCCATTACGGCCGGATCTGCCCGATCGAGACTCCGGAAGGCCCCAATATCGGCCTGATCAACTCGCTGGCGACCTTTGCCCGGGTCAATAAATACGGCTTCGTCGAGACCCCCTACCGCAAGGTCAAGGACGGCCGCGTCACCGACGAGGTGATCTATCTGTCGGCGATGGAAGAGGGCCGCTATCACGTCGCCCAGGCCAATGTGGCGCTCGATGCCAAGGGTCGCTTCACCGACGACCTCGTGGTCTGCCGCCATTCCGGTGACGTGCTGATGATCACGCCGGACAAGGTCGACTACATGGACGTTTCGCCGAAGCAGCTGGTTTCGGTGGCGGCGGCGTTGATCCCGTTCCTCGAGAACGACGACGCCAACCGCGCGCTGATGGGCTCCAACATGCAGCGCCAGGCCGTGCCGCTGGTACGCGCCGAAGCGCCGTTCGTCGGCACCGGCATGGAGGGCGTGGTGGCGCGTGACTCGGGAGCCGCGATCGCGGCGCGCCGCACCGGCGTGATCGACCAGATCGATGCCACCCGTATCGTCATCCGCGCTACCGACGATCTCGACCCCACCAAGTCGGGCGTCGATATCTACCGGCTGATGAAGTACCAGCGCTCCAACCAGTCGACCTGCATCAACCAGCGCCCGCTGGTCAAGGTCGGCGACCAGGTGGCCAAGGGCGACATTATCGCCGACGGTCCGTCGACCGATCTCGGCGAACTGGCGCTCGGCCGCAACGTGCTGGTCGCGTTCATGCCGTGGAACGGCTACAATTTCGAGGATTCGATCCTGCTGTCGGAGCGGATCGTCAAGGACGACGTCTTCACCTCGATCCACATCGAGGAATTCGAGGTAATGGCCCGCGACACCAAGCTCGGGCCCGAGGAAATCACCCGCGATATCCCCAACGTCTCGGAAGAGGCGCTGAAGAACCTCGACGAAGCCGGCATCGTCTACATCGGCGCCGAAGTCCGCGCCGGCGACATCCTGGTCGGAAAGATCACGCCGAAGGGCGAAAGCCCGATGACGCCGGAAGAAAAGCTCTTGCGCGCCATCTTCGGCGAAAAGGCCTCCGACGTCCGCGACACCTCGCTGCGGGTGCCGCCCGGCGTGCAGGGCACCATCGTCGAGGTCCGGGTCTTCAACCGGCATGGCGTCGACAAGGACGAGCGTGCCCTGGCGATCGAACGGGAAGAGATCGAGCGTCTGGCCAAGGACCGCGACGACGAGCAGGCGATTCTCGACCGTAACGTCTACGGCCGCCTGGCGGAGCTGTTGGAAAACCGCCAGGGCATTGCCGGTCCGAAGGGCTTCAAGAAGGACACCAAGATCACCCGCGCGGTGCTCGACGAGCATCCGCGCTCGCAGTGGTGGATGTTCGCTTCGCCCAACGACAAGCTGATGGCTGAAATCGAGGCGATGCGGAAGCAGTACGACGAATCGAAGAAGGGCCTTGAACAGCGCTTCCTCGACAAGGTCGAGAAGCTGCAGCGTGGCGACGAATTGCCGCCCGGCGTGATGAAGATGGTCAAGGTCTTCGTCGCGGTGAAACGCAAGATCCAGCCCGGCGACAAGATGGCGGGCCGTCACGGCAACAAGGGCGTGGTCTCCAAGATCGTTCCGATCGAGGACATGCCGTTCCTCGAGGACGGCACCCACGCCGACATCGTGCTCAATCCGCTCGGGGTGCCGAGCCGGATGAACGTCGGCCAGATCCTTGAAACCCATCTGGGCTGGGCCTGCGCCGGCCTCGGCCGGCGGATCGGGCAGGCCGTCGACGCCTACCTGGCGAGCGCCAAGCAGGACACCAAGCCGCTGAAGGAGACCTTGAAAAAGATCTACGGCGACGATGAAACCATCAAATCGCTCAACGACAGCGAGTTGATGGAACTTGGCGGCAACCTGCGTCACGGCGTGCCGATTGCGACGCCGGTGTTCGACGGCGCCAAGGAAGCCGATATCGAGGAGATGCTGAAGCTCGCGGGTCTCGACGCCTCCGGCCAATCGACCGTCTACGACGGCCGTACCGGAGACGCGTTCGATCGCAAGGTGACGGTGGGGTATATCTACATGCTCAAGCTGCACCATCTGGTCGACGACAAGATCCACGCCCGTTCGATCGGGCCGTACTCGCTCGTTACCCAGCAGCCGCTGGGCGGCAAGGCGCAGTTCGGAGGCCAGCGTTTCGGCGAAATGGAAGTGTGGGCGCTCGAGGCTTACGGCGCGGCGTACACGCTCCAGGAAATGCTGACCGTGAAGTCGGACGACGTCGCCGGCCGTACCAAGGTGTACGAGGCGATCGTGCGCGGCGACGACACCTTCGAAGCCGGCATCCCGGAATCGTTCAACGTGCTGGTCAAGGAGATGCGTTCGCTCGGCCTCAATGTCGACCTGCACAATTCCAAGCAGGGCGGTGCGACATCCGAGGCGGCCGAGTAATCAACAAGGCGAAATGCCCGGCCAAAAGCGCGAAGCGCGTCTTCACGCTGATTGGCCGGGCTTCCGCGCCTCGCTCGGACGTTGAGCGTGCGCGTGGCTGAAAAAGAATTTCGAATTTGCTGCCGGTGACGATCGGCACGCGAGGAGAAGACCATGAACCAAGAAATTATGAATCTGTTCAATCCGACGACGCCGGCTCAGGTCTTCGACCAGATCCGGATTTCGATCGCGTCTCCGGAGAAGATTCTGTCGTGGTCCTACGGCGAGATCAAGAAGCCGGAGACCATCAACTACCGCACCTTCAAGCCGGAGCGCGACGGCCTGTTCTGCGCCCGCATCTTCGGGCCGATCAAGGACTATGAGTGCCTGTGCGGCAAGTACAAGCGCATGAAGTACAAGGGCATCATCTGCGAGAAGTGCTCGGTCGAAGTGACGCTGTCGCGGGTCCGGCGCGAGCGCATGGGCCACATCGAGCTGGCCGCGCCGGTCGCCCATATCTGGTTCCTGAAGTCGCTGCCCTCGCGCATCGGCCTGCTGCTCGACATGACCCTGAAGGATCTCGAGCGGATCCTGTATTTCGAATACTACGTGGTTCTGGAGCCCGGCCTGACCGCCCTGAAGGACCGTCAGCTGCTGTCGGAAGACGAGTACCTCAAGGCGCAGGACGAATACGGCCAGGACAGCTTCACCGCCATGATCGGCGCCGAGGCGATCCGCGAATTGCTCAAGGGACTGGAGCTGGAAAAGCTCGAGGCCAGCCTGCGCGTCGAGATGCAGGAAACCGAATCCGACATCAAGCACAAGAAGCTGGCCAAGCGCCTGAAGATCGTCGAGGCATTCCGCTATTCCGGCAACAAGCCGGAGTGGATGATCCTGACCGTGGTACCGGTGATTCCGCCGGACCTGCGCCCGCTGGTGCCGCTCGACGGCGGCCGCTTTGCGACCTCGGATCTCAACGACCTCTATCGCCGCGTCATCAACCGCAACAACCGCCTGAAGCGGCTGATGGAGCTGCGCGCGCCCGACATCATCATCCGCAACGAAAAGCGCATGCTGCAGGAGGCGGTCGACGCCCTGTTCGACAACGGCCGTCGCGGCCGCGTCATCACCGGCGCCAACAAGCGGCCGCTGAAGTCGCTCGCCGACATGCTGAAGGGCAAGCAGGGCCGCTTCCGGCAGAACCTGCTCGGCAAGCGCGTCGACTATTCCGGCCGCTCGGTCATCGTGGTTGGTCCCGAACTGCGGCTGCATCAGTGCGGCCTGCCGAAGAAGATGGCACTGGAACTGTTCAAGCCGTTCATCTATTCGCGGCTCGATGCCAAGGGCCTGTCAACCACGGTGAAGCAGGCCAAGAAGCTGGTGGAAAAAGAGCGTCCCGAGGTCTGGGACATCCTCGACGAGGTGATCCGCGAGCATCCGGTGCTGCTGAACCGCGCGCCGACGCTGCATCGGCTCGGCATCCAGGCGTTCGAGCCGGTATTGATCGAAGGCAAGGCGATCCAGCTGCATCCGCTGGTGTGCGCGGCGTTCAACGCCGACTTCGACGGTGACCAGATGGCGGTGCACGTTCCGCTGTCGCTGGAAGCCCAGCTCGAAGCCCGCGTGTTGATGATGTCGACCAACAACATCCTGCATCCGGCCAATGGTCAGCCGATCATCGTGCCGTCGCAGGACATCGTGCTCGGCCTGTACTATCTGTCGATCCTGCGCGAAGGCCTGCCCGGCGAGGGCAAGCTGTACGGCGAAATGGCCGAGATCGAGCATGCCCTGCACTCCAAGGTGATCCATCTCCACACCAAGATCAAATACCGCTGGCAGGGCGTCGACGAGAACAACAAGCCGGTCACCCGCTGGTACGAAACCACGGCCGGCCGCGCCATGCTCGGCCAGGTGCTGCCGAAGTCGCCGAAGATGCCGTTCGACGTCGTCAACAAGCTGATGACCAAGAAGGAAATTTCCGGCGTCATCGACCAGGTCTATCGTCACTGCGGTCAGAAGGAGACCGTGATCTTCTGCGATCGCATCATGGCGCTCGGCTTCTACAATGCGTTCAAGGCCGGTATCTCCTTCGGCAAGGACGACATGGTGGTACCGGCGTCGAAGTGGAAGATCGTCGAGGAGACCCGCACGCTCGCCAAGGAATTCGAGCAGCAGTACAATGACGGCCTGATCACCCACGGCGAGAAGTACAACAAGGTGGTCGACGCCTGGTCGAAGTGCACCAAGAAGATATCCGAAGACATGATGACGGAAATCTCGGCCGTTAAGAAGAATCCGAAAGGCGGCGAGGCCCAGATCAATTCGATCTTCATGATGTCGAACTCAGGCGCCCGCGGTTCGCAGGACCAGATGCGCCAGCTCGCCGGCATGCGCGGCCTGATGGCCAAGCCGTCGGGCGAGATCATCGAGACACCGATCATTTCCAACTTCAAGGAAGGTCTGTCGGTGCTCGAATACTTCAACTCGACCCACGGCGCCCGCAAGGGTCTGGCCGATACCGCGTTGAAGACCGCCAACTCCGGCTACCTGACGCGGCGTCTGGTCGACGTGGCGCAGGACTGCATCATCACGGCCGATGATTGCGGCACCAAGCTCGGAATCAAGATGCGCGCCATCATCGACGCCGGCACCGTGGTTGCCTCGCTGGCGTCGCGGATTCTCGGCCGCACCAACGGCGAGGATCTGCGCGATCCGGCGACCAACAAGATCGTGGTCAAGCGCGGCACGCTGATGGAGGAGACCCACGTCGACGCCATCCAGCAGGCTGGCATCCAGGAGGTGAAGATTCGCTCGGCACTGACCTGCGAACTGGTCAACGGCATCTGCGGCAAGTGCTACGGCCGCGACCTCGCCCGCGGCACGCCGGTCAACCACGGCGAAGCGGTCGGCGTCATCGCCGCGCAGTCTATCGGTGAACCCGGCACCCAGCTGACGATGCGTACCTTCCACATCGGCGGCGCGGCGCAGATCAACGAGCAGTCGTTCATCGAGTCGAATTTCGACGGCAAGGTGACGATCAAGAACAAGGCGATCGCCAAGAACAGCGAGGGCCATCTGGTGGCGATGGTGCGCAACATGGTGGTGGCGGTCACCGATGCCGACGGCACCGAGCGGGCGACCCATCGCATCCAGTACGGCGCGCGGATGCGGGTCGACGAAGGCGACATGGTCAAGCGCGGCCAGCGCATCGCCGAATGGGATCCCTACACCAGGCCGGTATTGACCGAAGTCGAGGGCATCATCGGGTTCGAGGATCTGGTCGAGGGCCAGTCGATCTCGGAGACGCTCGACGAATCCACCGGCATCGCCAAGCGCGTCGTGATCGACTGGCGCACCTCGCGGGGCGGGGCGGATCTGCGTCCGGCGATCGTCATCAAGGGCAAGGACGGCAAGATCCTCAAGCTCGCCCGCGGCGGCGAGGCCCGTTACATGCTGTCGGTCGACGCGATCCTGTCGGTCGACGTCGGCGCCAAGGTGAAGACCGGCGACATCCTCGCGCGTATCTCCACCGAAAGCGCCAAGACCCGCGACATCACCGGCGGTCTGCCGCGGGTGGCCGAACTGTTCGAGGCGCGCAAGCCCAAGGACGCGGCGATCATCGCGGAAATCGCCGGCACCATCCGCTTCGGCCGCGACTACAAGAACAAGCGCCGGATCTCGATCGAGCCGATGGACAAGAACGAGGAGACCCGCGAGTACCTGATCCCGAAGGGCAAGCACATCCATCTGCAGGACGGCGACATCGTCGAAAAGGGCGATTTCATCGTCGAAGGCAATCCGGCGCCGCACGACATTCTGGCGATCAAGGGCATCGAGGAACTCGCCGCCTATCTGGTCAACGAAATCCAGGAGGTTTACCGGCTGCAGGGCGTGCTGATCAACGACAAGCATATCGAGGTGATTGTCCGTCAGATGCTGCAGAAGGTCGAGATCACCGACCAGGGCGAGACCGACATGATCTCGGGCGAACAGATCGACAAGATCGAGTTCGACCAGCTCAATGCCCGCGCCAAGGAGGAGGGCAAGAAGGTCGCCACGGGAACGCCGGTACTGCTCGGCATTACCAAGGCGAGCCTGCAGACTCGCTCGTTCTTCTCGGCGGCCTCGTTCCAGGAGACCACGAGGGTGCTGACCGAAGCCGCGGTCAACGGCAAGGTCGATCCCCTGGAAGGCCTCAAGGAGAACGTCATTGTCGGCCGGTTGATCCCGGCGGGCACCGGCGCCTCGATGGCCAAGATCCGCGAAGTCGCGGTCAAGCGCGACAAGCTGATTCTCGACGAACGCGAGAAACAGGCCACGATCGTGCCGGCAGCCCCGGAGGTCGAGCCCCTGGCGCTGCCGCCAGCGGAATAAAGCTCCGCGAATTCAATCGATTACCCAAAAGGCCGGCGCAAGCCGGCCTTTTGCTGTTTTCCCGCTATTTGGCTTCTGATACCGCTGCTCGTTCATCTTCCCTTCAGGGAAAAAAGCGCTTCGTCTCAAACAACTTAGACCGCGCGCCGGCGCAGGGTCGCTGGCGTGCGGACGACCACGGAAACAAACGGAAACAAATGCTCGACCTTGCAATCGTTGGCGGTGGCCCCGGCGGCCTGATGAGCGCCTGGTATCTCAAGAAAAAGCTCGGCCAACTCTGCCGTATCACCATCTTCGAGGCGTCCGACCGTGTCGGCGGCAAGGTCCTGACCCGCAAGTTTGATTCCGCGCCGGCGATGTATGAAGCCGGCGTCGCCGAGATCTACGACTACTCGATGACCGGCCCGGATCCGTTGCGCGAGCTGATCCAGCATTTCGGCCTGCAGACCATTCCGATCGACGCCGAGCAGGTTCTCCTCGATGGCGAGTTGCTGAACGACGTGCCGGGCATGCGCCGCAAATACGGCGCCAGGACCGCCGATGCGATCGAGGCGTTCCGCAAGCGCTGCACTGCGATGGTGTCGCCGATCGAATATTACGAGGGCGTCGGCGCCCACGACAACGAGCATCCCTGGGCCTATATCAGCTGCGAGGAACTGCTCGACCGCGAGGTCGACGATCCCACGGCCAAGCGCTTCTTCAAGGTGATGGCGCGGTCCGATCTCGCCACCGAGAGCCACAACACCAACGGGCTCAACGCGCTGAAGAACTTCGTGATGGATGTCGACGGCTATATCGGCCTGTATTCGATCCAGAACGGCAACGAGCAGCTGATCGATTGCCTGCAGTCGGAGGTCGATGCCGATATCCAGCTCAATCACCGCGTTCTCAAGGTCGGCAAGACCGCGGCTGGCCGCTATCAGCTCAACATGATGAACGGCAAGGGACCGGAGACGCGGGACTTCGACCTGGTGCTGATGTGCCTGCCGCATTCCTGGCTCGCGACCATGCGCTGGGACGGCGAGCAGCTGCGCCGGTCGATGGTCAAGCACATCGCCTATTTCGATCGTCCGGCGCATTATCTGCGGGTCTCGATCCTGTTCGACACCCCGTTCTGGGGCGACAAGATCCCGGGGGCCTGGTTCATGTCGGAGGCTTTCGGCGGCTGCTGCGTCTACAATGAAGGCGCCCGCCACGATGTCGGCAAGCACGGCGTGCTGAACTGGCTGATCGCCGGTTCCGATGCGCTGGCCTTCGCCAATCTCGGCGACCAGGAACTGATTGACGCCGCGCTGAAGTCGCTGCCGGCCTCGTTCGGCGACGCCCGGGCGCGTTTCATGGAAGGCAAGATTCATCGCTGGCTGTCCTCGGTGAATGCGCTTCCCGGCGGCATGCCGGCGCGCGATGTCATGACCAATCACCGGCCCGAACCCAAGCAGCATCCAGGCCTGGTCGTGGTCGGCGACTATCTTTTCGATTCGACGCTCAACGGCCTGCTGGATTCCTCCGACGCCGCCACTGACATCATCGTCACCGAGATGATGCGGTTGCGCCGCGCGCGCAATGCGGGCGGGCAGCCCGTATCGGACAGGATTGACCGCGACTATTTCGAGAACTACCGCGGGCAGGGTCCCTACAGCGAGGTCTGGAGCCGGTTTACCGATCCCGCCTACCTGATGGACCTGATCAAGATCGTCTGGAACCGGGCTCGGGGCTACCGGCTGCTGGTGGCGGGATCGGCCAGCGGCGAACTGGTCGGGGCTCTGCGCGCGCGCGGGATCGATGCCTGGGGCATCGAGAACAACCGCGCCATCCACGCCCGGACGCCGAAAGCGCTGCAGAAGTTCAACAAGCTCGGCTCGATCGTCGATATGCCGTTCAAGGACGACGAGTTCGATTTCGTTTTCGAAACCAGCCTGTGCCATGTCGCGGAAAAGCAGGTGCCGCGGGCGGTCCGCGAACTGAACCGCGTCGTGAAATCCGGCCTGTTGTTCGGGTCGGTCACCTCGGATATGGCGCCCGAGCTGATCGACCGCTACGACCTGTTGCGCGGGGTGAGGAAGCTAGGCACCTGGTGGGAATGGTCGGAGCTGTTTTTCGGCAACGGATTTGACCTGTCGATGCATCGCCGCGACTGCACCGATGCCTTGTGGGCCGCAACCCTTGCCGCCCACAAGGGACCGGGGCAGTGGTATGCGGACGCCGACAGCCTGCGCTATTCGTTCTTCGACAAGGTCGCCGCCGACGATTGAACGCGTCGCAGTTGCTTTGCCGATTGGATTCTGATCGCGTAAGCTCAAAGCCGTGATTCAAGGTCACGGGGTCCGTTTTACGGTCATGCCGGCCGTGCAGCATCGGTTGGTTTCATGTTGTCCAAGCCCCCATCGTCGGATGATCTGATGCCCGCTGCCGCGGACGGTGCTGTCGCGCCTGGGCCCGACGAGAACAAGCTTGCCAGCAAGGCCGGCGCCGCGGCGGGCGTAATCGGCGGCAAGCCGGCGGTGCCGCCTCCTGCACCGCCCGACGATGAAGACGACGAGCAGCCCGACCTTGAGGACGACGAGGACGACGAGGAACTTGTCGTCTTTTCCGCCAAGGAGGCCGCCGGCGCGCTGGCGACGATCTATGCCTTCGTCAAACCGTTCCTGAAGAACTACAAGAAAATACTGACATTGGTTGGTCTCGGCGTGCTGGTCGAGACGCTGTTCAATGTCATCATGCCGCTGAGCCTGAAATTCCTGATCGATGACGCTCTTGGCGAAGAGGATTTCCAGGCGCTGGTCGAGATTCTGTCGGTGCTGGCGGCGGCCGGGATCATCACCTCGATCGTCGCGGTCTGGTACGAGCGATGGGACGCCAAGCTGGCGGCCGCACTGATCTCGGACGTGCGCCTGCGGCTGTTCGAGCATGTCCAGAATCTGCCCTCGGCGTATTTTGCCCGCACCAGGCGCGGCGAGATCCTGTCGCGCTTTTCCATCGACCTGTCGGCCTTCGAGGGTTCGATCAAGAGTTTTGCCAACAGCGCGGCGTTGCCGCTGTTCGAACTGATCGCCGGCATCGTGCTGATGCTGTTCCTGAACTGGCAACTCGCCGCGGTGTCGCTGCTGGTGTTTCCGATCACGCTGATCGGGCCGCGGATCCTGACGCCGAAGGCGGTGCAGGCCAATTACGAACAGAAGCTCAACGAATCCGCGCTGCTCGGCATGGTGCAGGAAAACGTCGCGGCGCAGGCGGTGGTCAAGGCATTCAGCCTGCAGCGCCGGACGCTGGGCTGGTTCACGATGCGCAACCACGACGCGCGGCGGAAAATCGCATCCGCGATGTTCCTGTCGACCATGGTCGAGCGCACCGTGACGATTTCGGTGCTGTTGCTGCACCTCGTGGTGCTGGCGCTCGGCGCCTATCTGGCCACCAAGGGCCAGATCACCATCGGGACCTTCGTGACGTTCGAGAGTGCGTTCTGGGAAGTGTCCTACAACATCGCGCACCTGATGCATTTCATTCCGGTGTCGATCCAGTCTGCGGCGGCGGTGCGCCACATTCAGGAACTGCTGGATGAGCCGACCCGCGGCGCCGACCGGCCCGGCGCCCCCGACCTGCCGCGCATCACCAACGACATCACCTTCGACCATGTGACCTTCCAGTATGAAGGCAGTCAGACCCCGGTGCTGGACAATTTCAGCCTCAAGCTCAAGGTCGGCAAGCGCATCGCCATCGTCGGCCCAAGCGGCTCCGGCAAGAGCACGCTGCTCAACCTGATCCTCCGCCTGTACGTGCCGGATGAGGGGCGCGTCACCATCGATGGCGTCGATATCCGCCGGGTGACCCGCGAATCCCTGCGCCGGAGCATGGCGGTGGTGTTCCAGGAAAACATGCTGTTCAACATGTCGATCCGGGAGAACATCCGGCTCGGCAAGGAAGGGGCGACCGACCAGGAGGTGGAGCAGGCGGCGCGCAAGGCCGAAATCCATCGCTACATCATGAGCCTGCCGCAAAAATACGACACCCCGGTCGGCGAGCGCGGCGATACGCTGTCGGGCGGCCAGCGACAGCGCATCGCGATCGCCCGCGCCATCGTCCGCAATCCGTCGATCCTGCTGCTCGATGAGGCGACCTCAGCGCTGGACCAGACTACCGAAGCCGCGATCAACCGCACGCTGCTGAAAGTCGCCAGGGGCCGGACCATGATCTTCTCGACCCACCGTCTGACCTCGGTGGTCGAGATGGATGAGATCATCGTGATCTCAGGCGGCAAGGCGATCGAGCGCGGTTCGCATGCGGAGCTGCTGGCCGCCAACGGCGTGTATCGAAAGCTTTGGGATGATCAGGGTCTCAAGTCGCACGATGCCGCGGATCAGGCCGACGACGACAGCGACGACGATGACGACGAGGATTGAACGCGGACCCCCGGTTCGATATTGAGCCGCGCGCGCAGCCGCCGCATCACGCCCTCGGTGCCCCACAGCAGAAAGCGCGCCCAGCGCTGGCCCCGCCAATAGAGGCCGTTGCCGATCGATACCGAGCGGAAATTCAGCGCTTTGGCGACCGACCAGGCGTCGCAGGCCTGCTTGACCGGGTCGTCGTAAAAGGCATCGATCTTGTCCCTGGCCATGCCGTCGGTGGAAAGCCAGTTCGGGATGTGGATGTTGCAGAGCCGCTCGACGTCGGTAAACACCTTGTCCATGCCGGTTCCCGTCACCGGACAGGTTGTCTCAAAGGCATCGCCGACCAAAACCACGCCCGGCTGACGATAGCCGGTCGTGACATACAGATCGGCCGGCCGTATCTTGATGTCGCCGGCGACGGCGAATTCGCCGGTGATCCTGCGCAGCCTTGGCAGCCAAGCGTTGATCGTCTGTTCGGGCGCACGGCGCAATTCCTGCAGCCATGGATCATCCATCTGGCGGTAGACGAACAGGTTGGCCCGCATCCGGCTGCCGACCGGAAACAGCGACAGATAGGGAATCCGGTCGCCGGTTCGTTCCGAAAAATAGGTGAGGGCCGGAAAGCCGAAACTCGGCCGGCCGACGGGAGCGACATCGAACCCCAGCGTGATGGAGTGGCACGCACTGACGATCCGCCGCTCAAGCCCGAGCTTGTGGAGCAGTCCGACGTTCAACCCGGTGGCCAGGACGACCAGCCGCGCGGAAATTTCCTCGCCGTCGGACAGCACGATCCGCTGCCGTTCCGCGCTGTTCGAGACCGACAGGGCCTTGGTGTGGGTGGTTTCGACGCCCGGCGGAATTTCCGCCCGCACCGCATTGACCAGGTCATCATACATGATGCCGTATTGCTGGATCGGGCGCTTGTCGAGCAGATAGCCGAACCGCGCAATCCAGTTTTCTTCATCGTGGGTTGCCGTCCGCAGTGCCGCGTCGGCGATGCCGGTCTTGCGAAAGCGTTCGACCTGCTCGCCGCTGAGTTTTTCGCAGCGCAGGCTCGGTGGACATTTGGGATGCGGATCGATCAGGATGGCAGGGATGCCGGCGCGCCCGAGCATGGCCGCCGCGGTAGCCCCGGCCATGCCGCCGCCAATGATCGCAATATCGGTGTACCTCATGAGCAGGTTCCGGCTCGGAGGTCCCATCATTGCGCCGTAAAACGCAAACAAACCTTTAGCGCCGCTGCTCTGCTGGGCGGGAAAGAAGCGTCATGGTCAATAATACCCGGGTAAAATGCCATCCGGGCAGGATATTTCGAATCGGCCGCGGTGCGGATGCGCTCGCCGCGCCCGCGCGGGCCGCTCTGCGGGGTCGCGCGGAACGCCAGTTCCCCGTGCGGCAGAGGCGTTTCTTCAATTGTCGTTTCGCCTTGACTTGGCCATCTGCGGTCGATAAAACCCGCCCACTTGAAGACAGGCGGTGAGTGACGCCAGAGTCGGAACGGATCACCCTCTCAATCCCCGCGTTTTCGCAGGGGCAGGCGCGGGCACCAACCTCGACGAATGCCGCTCAAACGCTGTCGATGATAGCTAGGCAATGCCAGAACGATCTTGGTTCTCTTGAGCAAGTTCTCTCGAGATTGATTTCGGATGCATGACCTCGGTTCAGGTTGAACGGCTCGTTCCGGTCGACCGTGGCTGCGGTCCTCTGTGGCGTCGAAGCGCTTTCCGCTCAGCAATGAGCAGTTGGCGCGATTTCGCTTTGCGCGAATTGAAATCGTGCGGGGTGATCCGGATGGGACGGTGTCCCGATTGAATTTGCGGACCCGATCACGGTTTCGCATGAATTAAAGGGTGAAGGCTGACATGCCGACGATCAACCAGCTGATCGCAAGTCCGCGCGTCGTACAGAAGTCGCGCAAGAAGGTGCCGGCGCTGCAGCAGTCGCCGCAGAAGCGTGGCGTCTGCACGCGCGTCTACACGACAACCCCGAAGAAGCCCAACTCGGCGCTTCGGAAGGTCGCCAAGGTGCGCCTGACCAATGGTTTCGAAGTCATCGGCTACATTCCGGGCGAAGGCCATAACCTTCAGGAGCACTCCGTTGTCATGATCCGCGGCGGCCGCGTCAAGGATCTGCCCGGCGTGCGCTATCATATTCTCCGCGGCGTCCTCGATACCCAGGGCGTCAAGAACCGCAAGCAGCGCCGTTCGAAGTACGGCGCGAAGCGTCCGAAATAATCGGGAACAGAATCGATGTCGCGCCGCCATTCTGCTGAAAAACGTGAAGTGCTTCCGGATCCCAAGTTCGGAAACATCATCATTACCAAATTCATGAACTCGGTGATGTACGCCGGGAAGAAGTCGGTTGCCGAAGGCATCGTCTACGGTGCGCTCGGCATGATCGAGACCAAGACCAAGCAGAGCCCGCTGCCGATTTTCGAGCAGGCGCTCGAGAACGTGATGCCGACGATCGAAGTCCGTTCGCGCCGCGTCGGCGGCGCCACCTATCAGGTGCCGGTCGAGGTGCGCAGCGTGCGCAGGCAGGCGCTCGGGATCCGCTGGCTGATTTCGGCCGCGCGCGACCGCAATGAAAAGACGATGACGGAGCGGCTCTCGGCTGAGTTGCTTGACGCGTCGAATGGCAGGGGAAACGCCGTCAAGAAGCGTGAAGACGTGCACCGGATGGCGGAAGCCAACCGCGCCTTCTCGCACTATCGCTGGTAACGGCGAAACGAACGGATTTAAGGAACAGCCCATGCCCCGCGTTCATGCCATAGAGGACTACCGTAACTTCGGTATCATGGCGCATATCGATGCCGGTAAGACCACGACTACCGAGCGCATCCTTTATTATACCGGCAAGAGCCACAAGATCGGCGAAGTGCACGAGGGTGCCGCGACGATGGATTGGATGGAGCAGGAGCAGGAGCGCGGCATCACCATCACTTCGGCCGCCACCACTGCGTTCTGGAACGGCAAGCGCCTCAACATCATCGATACGCCCGGTCACGTCGACTTCACCATCGAGGTAGAGCGCAGCCTGCGCGTGCTCGACGGCGCGGTATGCGTGCTGGATTCCAACCAGGGTGTCGAGCCGCAGACCGAAACCGTGTGGCGCCAGGGCGACAAGTACAAGGTTCCGCGCATCGTTTTCGCCAACAAGATGGATAAGACCGGCGCCGACTTCTACAAATGTCTGCAGGACATCATCGATCGTCTCGGCGCCAAGCCGATCGCGATCCAGCTTCCGATCGGATCCGAGAACAATTTCAAGGGTCTGATCGACCTCGTCCGCATGAAGGGCGTGGTCTGGGAAGACGAGAAGCTCGACGCTCCTTTCAAGGATATCGATATCCCCGAGGACATGCTCGAGAAGGCCAAGGAATATCGCGAGAAGCTGCTGGAGTCCGCGGTCGAGCTCGATGACGAGGTGCTCGCCGCCTATCTCGACGGCAACGAGCCCGATGAGGCGACGCTGAAGCGCATGATCCGCAAGGCGGTGCTGACCGGCGCGTTCTTCCCGGTTCTGTGCGGCTCGGCCTTCAAGAACAAGGGCGTGCAGCCGCTGCTCGACGCAGTGGTCGATTATCTGCCGTCGCCGGTCGACGTCCCCGCCATCAAGGGCGTCGACGAGGACGGCAACGAGGTCGTCCGGCTGCCGAACGACAAGGAGCCGCTGGCGCTGCTTGCGTTCAAGATCATGGATGACCCGTTCGTCGGCACCATTACCTTCTGCCGGATCTATTCCGGCACGCTTTCGTCGGGCACCGGCGTCATCAATTCGACCCGCGACCGCAAGGAACGCATCGGCCGGATGCTGTTGATGCATGCCAACAACCGCGAAGACATCAAGGAAGCCTTTGCCGGCGACATCGTCGCTTTGGCAGGCCTCAAGGAGGCCCGCACCGGCGATACGCTGTGCGATCCCGGCAAGCCTGTAATTCTGGAAAAGATGGAATTCCCGGAGCCGGTGATCGAGATCGCGATCGAACCGAAATCGAAGGCCGACCAGGAGAAGCTTGGCGTCGCGCTGGCCAAGCTTGCCGCGGAGGATCCCTCGTTCCGGGTCTCGACCGACCAGGAGTCCGGGCAGACCATCCTCAAGGGCATGGGCGAACTGCATCTCGACATCAAGGTCGACATCCTGCGCCGCACCTACAAGGTCGATGCCAATATCGGCGCGCCGCAGGTGGCGTTCCGAGAGCGTGTCACCAAGCGCGCGGAAGTCGATTACACCCACAAGAAGCAGACCGGCGGCACCGGGCAGTTCGCTCGGGTCAAGTTCATCGTCGAGCCCAACGAGCCCGGCAAGGGTTTCGAGTTCGAATCCAAGGTGGTCGGCGGTTCGGTGCCCAAGGAATACATCCCGGGCGTCGAAAAGGGGCTCAACAGTGTGTTGGGCTCCGGCGTGGTGGCCGGCTTCCCGGTGGTCGACGTCAAGGTGCAGCTGGTCGACGGCGCCTACCACGACGTCAACTCCTCGGCGCTTGCCTTCGAAATCGCCTCGCGCGCGGCGTTCCGCGAAGCTCTGCAGAAGGGCAAGTCGGTGCTGCTCGAGCCGATCATGAAGGTCGAAGTGGTGACGCCGGAAGACTACACCGGCTCGGTGATCGGCGACCTCAACTCGCGGCGCGGTCAGATCCAGGGTCAAGACATGCGCGGCAATGCCAACGTCATCAATGCGATGGTGCCGCTCATGAACATGTTTGGTTACGTGAATAACCTGCGCTCGATGAGCCAGGGACGCGCAACCTTTACGATGCAGTTCGATCACTACGCGGAAGCGCCGGCGAACGTATCGGCGGAAGTCCAGAAGAAGTTTGCCTGATTGTCGTTAGCGGCAGTTAACGACTGAACGGAGAGAGTCATGGCCAAAGCAAAGTTTGAACGTAATAAACCGCACTGCAACATCGGGACCATCGGTCACGTTGACCACGGCAAGACGTCGCTGACAGCGGCGATCACCAAGGTGCTGGCGGAAACCGGCGGTGCGACGTTCACGGCGTACGACCAGATCGACAAGGCGCCGGAAGAGAAGGCGCGTGGCATCACGATTTCGACGGCGCACGTCGAATACGAGACCGCGAACCGGCACTACGCCCACGTCGATTGCCCGGGCCATGCCGACTATGTGAAGAACATGATCACCGGCGCGGCGCAGATGGATGGCGCGATCCTGGTGGTGTCGGCGGCCGACGGCCCGATGCCGCAGACCCGCGAGCACATCCTGCTGGCCAAGCAGGTCGGCGTTCCCGCCATGGTGGTGTTCCTGAACAAGTGCGACATGGTGGACGATCCGGAATTGCTCGAACTCGTTGAGCTGGAAGTCCGCGAACTGCTCTCGAAGTACGACTTTCCGGGCGACAAGATCCCGATCATCAAGGGTTCGGCGCTGGCCGCGCTCGAGGACAAGGACAGGGCGCTCGGCCACGATGCGATCCTGGAATTGATGAAGGCGGTGGACAGTTACATTCCGCAGCCGGAGCGTCCGATCGACCAGCCGTTCCTGATGCCGGTGGAAGACGTGTTCTCGATCTCGGGCCGCGGCACCGTGGTGACCGGACGCGTCGAGCGCGGTGTCATCAAGGTCGGCGAGGAAATCGAGATCGTCGGCCTGCGCGATACCCAGAAGACCATCGTCACCGGCGTCGAGATGTTCCGCAAGCTGCTCGACCAGGGCCAGGCCGGCGACAACATCGGCGCGCTGCTGCGCGGTACCAAGCGCGAGGAAGTCGAGCGCGGTCAGGTGCTGTGCAAGCCGGGTTCGGTCAAGCCGCACACCAAGTTCAAGGCCGAGGCCTATATCCTGACCAAGGAGGAGGGCGGTCGCCACACCCCGTTCTTCACCAACTACCGGCCGCAGTTCTACTTCCGCACCACCGACGTCACCGGTGTCGTGCATCTGCCGGAAGGCACCGAGATGGTGATGCCAGGCGACAACATCGCGATGGAAGTGCACCTGATTGTGCCGATCGCGATGGAAGAGAAGCTGCGCTTCGCGATCCGCGAAGGTGGCCGCACCGTTGGTGCCGGCGTCGTCGCAAGCATCATCGAGTAAGAGAGCGAATAGGGATAGCGAGTAGCGAATGGTCGGCGGCCAGAAAGCTTTCCGTTCGCTATTCGCCATTCGCCCCCTCACAAAGAAAGACAAACGGCAATGAACGGCCAGAATATTCGTATCCGTCTCAAGGCGTTCGACCATCGAATTCTCGATTCGTCGACGCGTGAGATCGTGAACACGGCGAAACGGACCGGTGCCCAGGTTCGCGGACCAATTCCGCTGCCGACCCGCATCGAGAAGTTCACCGTCAACCGTTCGCCGCACGTCGACAAGAAGAGCCGCGAGCAATTCGAGATGCGCACCCACAAGCGTCTTCTCGACATCGTCGATCCGACCCCGCAGACCGTCGATGCCCTGATGAAGCTCGACCTGGCTGCCGGTGTCGACGTCGAAATCAAGCTCTGAAGTTTTTGGATCCCGTCCGAAGTTAGCGGACAGAAAGAACAGGAAGCACGCCGATGCGCTCCGGAGTGATCGCACAAAAGGTCGGGATGACGCGGGTCTTTACGGAGACCGGCGAACATATCCCCGTGACCGTGCTGAAGCTGGGCAATTGCCAGGTGCTGGGGCATCGCACGACCGAAAAGAACGGTTATGTCGCGCTGCAGCTCGGCTCGGGCACCCGCAAGACCGTTTACCTGCCGAAGGCGGAGCGCGGCCAGTTCGCGGTCGCCAAGGTCGAACCCAAGCGCAAGGTCACCGAATTCCGCGTGTCGGAAGACGCGCTGATCCCGGTGGGCGCCGAAATTCAGGCCGACCATTTCGTGGTCGGCCAGTTTGTCGATGTCACCGGCACTTCGGTCGGCAAGGGCTTTGCCGGCGGTATCAAGCGCTGGAATTTCGGCGGCTTGCGCGCCACCCACGGTGTCTCGGTTTCGCATCGATCGATCGGTTCGACCGGCGGCCGGCAGGATCCGGGCAAGACCTTCAAGAACAAGAAGATGCCCGGTCACATGGGCGTTGATCGCATCACCACGCTGAACCTGCGGGTAGTGCAGACCGACGTCGCGCGCGGCCTGATCCTGGTCGAAGGCGCCGTTCCCGGCTCCAAGGGCGGATGGATCGCGGTGCGCGATGCGGTCAAGAAGGCATTGCCGAAGGACGCGCCGAAGCCGGGCAAATTCCGCCTCGCCGATGGCGGCGGTGAACAGGCTGCGCCGGTCGAAGCGCCCGCCGAGCAGGAGGGCGTGTGAGATGGAACTGAAAGTCACAACCCTTGAAGGCAAGGAAGCTGGCTCGGTCCAGCTTTCGGATGCGATTTTCGGCCTAGAGCCGCGCAAGGACATCATCCAGCGTTGCGTCAATTGGCAGCTGGCCAAGCGTCAGGCCGGCACGCACAAGACCCAGGGTCGCGCCGACGTCTGGCGCACCGGCAAGAAGATGTACAAGCAGAAGGGCACCGGCGGTGCGCGTCACGGCTCGGCGCGGGTGCCGCAGTTCCGCGGCGGCGGCCGTGCCTTCGGCCCGGTGGTGCGTTCGCACGCCTTTGCGCTGCCGAAGAAGGTCCGCGCGCTGGCGCTGCGTCATGCGCTGTCGGCCAAGGTCAAGGACGGCGGCCTGATCGTGATCGAATCCGCAGTGCTCGAGGCCGCCAAGACCAAGGCGCTGGTCGCGCATTTCTCCGGTCTCGGCCTCACCAATGCGCTGATCATCGACGGCGCGGAGGTGCACACCGGCTTTGCCACCGCGGCGCGCAATATCCCGAACATCGACGTGCTGCCGATCCAGGGCATCAACGTCTATGACATTCTGCGTCGCCAGAAGCTGGTGCTGACCAGGGCGGCACTCGATGCGTTGGAGGCGCGCTTCAAATGAAGAATATCGATCCGCGCCATTACGACATCATCGTCTCGCCGGTCGTGACCGAGAAGGCCACCGTTGCTTCCGAGCACAACAAGGTGGTGTTCCGCGTCGCGAGCAAGGCGACCAAACCGCAGATCAAGGAAGCCGTCGAGAAGCTGTTCGACGTCAAGGTGAAGAGCGTGAACACGCTGGTACGCAAGGGCAAGACCAAGGTCTTCCGCGGCCAGTTCGGTTCGCAGTCGGATGTGAAGCGTGCGATCGTGACCCTCGAAGAGGGCCACCGCATCGACGTCACCACCGGGCTATAGGGCGATACGACGATGGCATTGAAAAAATACAATCCGACGACACCCGGCCAGCGCCAGCTGGTGATGGTCGACCGTTCGGCACTCTACAAGGGCAAGCCGGTCAAGGTGTTGACCGAGGGCAAGCATTCCAGCGGTGGCCGCAACAACACCGGCCGCATGGTCGTGCGCTTTCGCGGCGGCGGCCACAAGCAGACCTATCGCATCGTCGATTTCAAGCGCACCAAGGTCGACATGCCGGCGACCGTCGAGCGCCTGGAATACGATCCGAACCGCACCGCCTTCATCGCGCTTCTGAAATATACCGACGGCACCCAATCCTACATCCTGGCCCCGCAGCGCCTCGCCGTCGGCGACAGCGTGATCGCCGGCAACTACGTCGACGTCAAGCCGGGCAACGTCATGCCGCTCGGCAACATGCCGATCGGCACCATCATCCACAATGTCGAATTGAAGATCGGCAAGGGCGGCCAGCTCGCCCGCTCGGCCGGCACCTATGCCCAGCTGGTCGGCCGCGACCATGACTACGTGATCGTTCGGCTCAACTCCGGCGAGCAGCGCCTGGTTCACGGCCGCTGCACCGGCACCATCGGCGCGGTGTCCAACCCGGATCACATGAATATCTCGATCGGCAAGGCCGGGCGCAATCGCTGGCTCGGACGCAAGCCACACAACCGCGGCGTCTCCATGAACCCGGTCGACCATCCGCATGGCGGCGGCGAAGGCCGCACCTCGGGCGGCCGTCACCCGGTGACGCCATGGGGCAAGCCGACCAAGGGCAAGAAGACCCGCTCCAACAAGTCGACCAACAGATTCATTCTCATCAGCCGCCACAAGCGGAAGAAGTAAGGAACGCCGGACATGGTTCGTTCAGTCTGGAAAGGCCCGTTCGTCGAAGGCTCGCTGCTCAAGAAGGCAGATGCCGCACGCGCGTCCGGCCGTCACGACGTGATCAAGATCTGGAGCCGCCGCTCCACCATCCTGCCGCAGTTCGTCGGCCTGGTGTTCGGCGTCTACAACGGCCAGAAGCATGTGCCGGTATCGGTCAACGAGGAAATGGTCGGTCACAAGTTCGGCGAGTTCTCGCCGACCCGGACCTTCCACGGCCATTCTGGCGACAAAAAAGCCAAGAAGGCTTGAGGGTTAAGCGATGAGCAAACCAAAGCGCGAACGGACCCTCCCGGATAACGAGGCCAAGGCGATCGCCCGGATGCTTCGGGTCAGCCCGCAGAAGCTCAATCTCGTCGCGCAGCTGATTCGCGGCAGGAAGGCTTCGGCTGCACTGGCCGACCTGCAGTTTTCGCGCAAGCGAATCGCCGTCGACGTCAAGAAGTGCCTGGAATCGGCCATCGCCAACGCCGAGAACAATCACGATCTCGACGTCGATGACCTGATCGTATCCGAAGCACATGTCGGCAACGGCATCGTGATGAAGCGTTTCGCACCGCGCGGCCGTGGCCGCTCGGGCCGTGTCTTTAAACCATTCTCGCAGCTGACGATCGTTGTTCGTCAGGTCGAGGCGAGCGCTTAACCAGGGCGCGGGAGAGAACGATGGGTCAGAAGATCAATCCAATCGGACTGCGTCTGGGCATCAACCGGACGTGGGATTCCCGTTGGTACGCCGGCAAGAACGAATACGGCAAGCTGCTGCACGAGGACGTCAAAATCCGGGAGATGCTGCACAAGGAATTGAAGCAGGCGGCGGTCGCCAGGATCGTGATCGAGCGTCCGCACAAGAAGTGCCGGGTGACGATCCATTCGGCGCGTCCCGGCGTGGTCATCGGCAAGAAGGGCGCCGACATCGACAAGCTCCGCAAGCGCGTCGCCGACATCACCGCGTCCGACGTCGTCATCAACATCGTCGAAATCCGCAAGCCGGAGCTCGATGCCACGCTGGTCGCCGAATCGATCGCCCAGCAGCTCGAGCGCCGCGTCGCGTTCCGCCGCGCCATGAAGCGCGCGGTGCAGTCGGCGATGCGGCTGGGTGCCGAAGGGATCCGGATCAACTGCTCGGGCCGTCTCGGCGGCGCCGAAATCGCGCGGATGGAATGGTATCGTGAGGGCCGGGTGCCGCTGCATACGCTGCGCGCCGATATCGATTACGGCGTGGCGACCGCGTTCACCACGTTCGGCACCTGCGGCGTGAAGGTCTGGATCTTCAAGGGCGAGATCCTTGAGCACGACCCGATGGCCCAGGACAAGAAGATGGCCGAGGGCGACAATTCGCGGCCCCGTCGCGACGCAGCTTGAAGCGATTTTGAGAAGGTTTGAGGGCGTAAGCCATGATGCAGCCAAAGAAGACCAAGTTCCGGAAGGCGCACAAGGGCCGGATCCACGGCGTTGCGACTTCGGGCGCGACGCTGTCGTTCGGTCAGTTCGGCCTGAAGGCGATGGCGCCCGAGCGGCTCACCGCGCGCCAGATCGAAGCCGCGCGGCGGGCCTTGACCCGTCACATGAAGCGCGCCGGCCGGGTCTGGATCCGGATCTTTCCGGACGTACCGGTGTCGAAGAAGCCCGCCGAAGTCCGCATGGGTTCCGGCAAGGGCACCCCGGAATTGTGGGTGGCGCGCGTCAAGCCGGGCCGCGTGATCTTCGAAATCGACGGCGTCACCGTGCAGACCGCGAAAGAAGCGCTGTCGCTGGCCGCCGCCAAGCTGCCGATCAAGACGCGCTTCGTCGCGCGCATTGCGGAATAGGGATGTGATCATGGCCGAGATGAAAACCGCCGATATCCGCGCGATGAGCCCCGATCAGATGGACGACGCCGTCCTCAATCTGAAGAAGGAACGCTTCAATCTGCGCTTCCAGCGCGCCACCGGGCAGCTGGAGAACACCTCGCGGCTGCGTGAAGCCCGCCGCGATATCGCCCGCATCAAGACCATCGCTGCGCAGAAGCGCGGCGCGAAGAAGTAAGGGGCCGACATGCCGAAACGTACGCTTCAGGGTGTGGTCGTCAGCGACAAGCAAGCCAAGACGGTTGTGGTGCGCGTCGATCGCCGCTTTACGCATCCGATCTACAAGAAGACGATTCGCCGCTCGAAAAACTACCATGCGCACGACGAGAACAACGAGTTCAAGCCGGGCGACCAGGTGTGGATCGAGGAGAGCAAGCCGATCTCGAAACTGAAGCGCTGGACGGTGGTCCGGGGCGAACAGAAGAAAACCGCCTGAAGCTGGCTCGGCCTCGCCGGACCTGACCTTGGGATATTTTAGGCGCGACTTTGCGCATCAGAAAGAGGACGAGGTGCATCAATGATTCAGATGCAGACCAACCTCGACGTGGCCGATAATTCAGGCGCACGCCGTGTCATGTGCATCAAGGTGCTTGGAGGTTCCAAGCGCCGGTATGCCACCGTAGGCGACGTCATCGTGGTGTCGATCAAGGAAGCAATTCCGCGCGGCAAGGTGAAGAAGGGCGACGTGATGAAGGCCGTGGTGGTGCGGGTCCGCAAGGACATCCGCCGAGCCGACGGCTCGGTCATCCGCTTCGACCGCAACGCCGCGGTGCTGATCAACAATCAGTCCGAGCCGGTCGGCACCCGCATCTTCGGGCCGGTGCCGCGCGAGCTGCGCGCCAAGAACCACATGAAGATCATCTCGCTCGCGCCGGAGGTGCTGTGATGGCTGCCAAGATCCGGAAGGGCGACAAGGTCATCGTGCTCAACGGCCGCGACAAGGGTCGCACCGGCGAGGTGTTCGAGGTGCGTCCCGCCGACAACAAGGCGCTGGTGCGCGGCGTCAACCTGGTCAAGCGCCACCAGAAGCAGACCCAGGCGCAGGAGGGCGGCATCATCTCCAAGGAGTCGCCGATCCACCTGTCCAACATCGCCGTGGTCGGCAAGGACGGCAAGCCGACCCGGATAGGTTTCAAGATTTATGCGGATGGCAAGAAGGTGCGCATTGCCAAACGCTCGGGAGCAGAGATCGATGGCTGAGACCGCATACGTCCCGCGTTTACGCGAGCAGTTCGACAAGGAAATCCGCGGCAAGCTGACCGAGCAGTTCGGCTATGCCAACGTCATGCAGGTGCCGCGCCTCGACAAGGTGGTGCTCAACATGGGCGTCGGCGAGGCGGTCAACGACCGCAAGAAGGCCGAGCTGGCGGCGGCGGACCTGGCGCTGATCGCCGGCCAGAAGCCGATCGTGACCTATTCGCGCGTCGCCATCGCGACCTTCAAGCTGCGTGAAAACCAGCCGATCGGCTGCAAGGTGACGCTGCGCAAGGCCAAGATGTACGAGTTCATCGACCGCCTGATCAACGTGGCCCTGCCGCGGGTGCGGGATTTCCGCGGCCTCAACCCGAAGAGCTTCGACGGTCGCGGCAACTACTCGCTCGGCATCAAGGAACACATCATTTTCCCCGAGATCGACTTCGACAAGATGGGGGAGACATGGGGTATGGACGTCACGGTATGCACCACGGCGCGGACCGACGACGAGGCCAGAGCATTGTTGAGCGCATTCAATTTCCCGTTCCGGCAGTGAGAAGCTGACCAGCCTCTCAAACGCGGAAACCCAGGAGCCAAGCATGGCAAAGAAGAGTTCGATCGAGAAGAACAACCGGCGCAGGCGGATGACCAAGAACGCCGCGCCCAAGCGCGCGAAGCTGAAGGCCATCATCGCCGACAAGAAGAAGCCGATGGAAGAGCGTTTCGCGGCGACGCTGAAGCTGTCCGAGATGCCGCGCAATTCGTCGGCGACCCGGATTCGCAACCGCTGCGAAATGACCGGACGTCCGCGTTCGGTGTATCGCAAGAACAAGCTCAGCCGCATCGCGCTGCGTGAACTCGGCTCCAAGGGCCTGGTTCCCGGGCTCGTGAAGTCGAGCTGGTAAGGGAGGGTCGCAGATGTCTACGCACGATCCGATCAGCGATCTCATCACCCGCATCCGCAACGCGCAGATGCGCGCCAAGCCCAAGGTCTCGACCCCGGGCTCGAAAATGCGCGCCAATGTGCTCGAAGTGCTCAAGGCCGAGGGTTACATCCGCGGCTATGCCAGCGTCGAGCATTCCAGCGGTCGCAGCGAGCTTGAGATCGAGCTGAAGTATTTCGACGGCGAGCCGGTGATTCGCGAGATCGAGCGGGTATCGAAGCCGGGGCGGCGGGTTTATGCCTCGGTGAAGAACCTGCCGCGCGTCAACAACGGTCTCGGAATTTCGGTGTTATCGACGCCGAAGGGAATCATGGCCGACCACGAAGCGCGCGACGCGAACGTGGGCGGCGAAATTCTCTTCACGGTGTTCTGAGGAAGGGATCAAGATGTCACGTATCGGCAAGCGGCCTGTGACGGTTCCGGCGGGTGTCACCGCGACCGTCGACGGACAGACCGTGAAGATGAAGGGCCCGAAGGGCCAGCTTCAGTTCGTCGTGCATGACGACGTCGAAGTGAAGTTCGAAAACGGCGCGGTCAAGGTCGCGCCGCGGGTCGAGACCAACCGCGCGCGGGCGCTGTACGGCACCGCGCGGGCCCAGGTCGCCAACCTGCTGGCCGGCGTCACCAAGGGTTTCGAGAAGAAGCTCGAGATCACCGGCGTCGGCTATCGCGCGGCGCTGCAGGGCAAGAACCTGCAGCTCGCGCTCGGCTACAGCCACGATGTGGTCTACGCGATCCCGGAAGGCATCGCGATCACGGTTCCGAAGCCGACCGAGATCGTCATCACCGGCAACGACATCCAGCGCGTCGGCCAGGTCGCCGCCGAGATCCGCAGCTACCGTCCGCCGGAGCCCTACAAGGGCAAGGGCGTGAAGTATTCCGATGAATTTATCTTCCGCAAGGAAGGCAAGAAGAAGTAACGGAGCCGGCCATGTCGAGACTCAAGATTACCAATGCCCGGCGCAAGCAACGCGTGCGGCTGTCGTTGCGCCGCACCGCCAGCGGTCGCCCGCGGCTGTCGGTATTCCGCTCGTCGAAGCACATCTACGCCCAGGTGATCGACGACCTCAAGGGCGAGACGCTGGCGTCGGCGTCCTCGCTGGAGAAGGCGATGCGCGACACCGGCAACACCGGTGCCAATATCGACGCGGCCAAGGCGGTCGGCAAGCTTTTGGCGGAGCGCGCGGTCAAGAACGGCGTCAAGGAAGTGGTGTTCGACCGCGGCGGCTATCTCTATCACGGCCGCGTCAAGGCGCTGGCCGATGCGGCGCGCGAGAGCGGCTTGAGTTTCTAGGTTTTGCTATCGAACGGAACAACGGCCCGGGGCGTCAGCCCTTCAGGCCAAGTCTTTTAAGGATCGGAAAACACCATGGCAGGTGAACGCGAACGCGGTGGCGGCCACAGGGGCGGCCGGGAAGAGCGCGACAGCGAATTCGTCGACAAGCTGGTGCACATCAATCGTGTGGCCAAGGTCGTCAAGGGCGGCAAGCGCTTCGGTTTTGCGGCACTGGTCGTGATCGGCGACCAGAAGGGCCGGGTCGGGTTCGGCCACGGCAAGGCCCGCGAAGTCCCCGAGGCGATCCGCAAGGCGACCGAATCGGCCAAGCGCAACCTGACCCGGGTGGCGTTGCGCGAAGGCCGCACCCTGCATCACGACATCGCCGGCCGTCACGGCGCCGGCCGGGTCTATCTGCGCGCGGCGCCGGCGGGTACCGGCATCATCGCCGGCGGTCCGATGCGCGCGGTGTTCGAGACGCTCGGCATCCAGGACGTGGTGGCGAAGTCGATCGGCTCGTCGAACCCCTACAACATGGTTCGCGCGACCTTCGATGCGCTGAAGCACCAGGATTCGCCGCGTTCGGTCGCGGCGCGCCGCAACATCAAGGTTTCCACCCTGCAGTCGCGCCGGGTCGGCGGCGACGCCGAAGTGGTTGCCGAGTAACAATACGCGCTTTTCGCGCTTCCGGAGTTATGACGATGGCCAAGGCCGCAAAGATGATCAAGGTCGAGCAGACCGGCAGCGCGATCCGCCGCCACCACTCGCAGCGCGAGACGCTGATCGGCCTCAAGCTCAACAAGATCGGCCGGGTCACCGAACTGCAGGATACGCCTGCGGTTCGCGGCATGATCGCCAAGGTGCAACATCTCGTCCGCGTCGTCGGCGAGTAATGAGATCGGAGCCTGATCCCGAAAGCCGGATACCGGCTTTCGGTCAGGATCATGCTCCAGGGACAAGGGAAGCTAACGATGAAGCTCAGCGATATCGCCGACAATGCCGGCTCGCGCAAGAAGCGCATGCGGGTCGGCCGTGGCATCGGCTCCGGCAAGGGCAAGACCGCCGGCCGCGGCGGCAAGGGCCAGACCGCGCGCTCCGGCGTGCGCATCAAGGGCTTCGAAGGCGGCCAGATGCCGCTGCATCGGCGGTTGCCGAAGCGGGGCTTCAACAATATTTTCCGGCTTGATTTCGCCGAGATCAATCTCGACCGGATTCAGGACGCGATCGACGCCAAGACGCTCGACACCGGCGCGACCATCAATGCCGAATCGCTGCTGAAGGCCCGTGTGCTGCGCCGCGCAAAGGACGGCGTACGGCTGCTCGGCCGGGGTGAGATCAAGGTCAAGCTCACGATCGAGGTCCACGGCGCGTCGAAATCCGCCATCGCGGCGGTCGAGAAGGCGGGCGGCACGGTGAAAATCCTGGCGCCGGCAAACAAGGACGAAGGCGAGGCGGCGTAACATCTGCGTCATCGCCCGCCCGGTGCGGGCGATCCGCACGACGGGACGATGGACATATCGAGGCCGAGCACCAGATAATGTCCGGCGTGTGCCGTAATTCCCGCCTGGCGGGGCATGACGGCGCAAGCGGCGCGGGAGAAAGCCAAACATGGTCTCAGCAGCGGAACAACTGGCGGCAAACCTCAATTTCGGCGCGCTGGCCAAAGCCGACGAACTGAAGAAGCGCATCTGGTTCACGCTGGGGGCGCTGCTGGTTTATCGGCTCGGTACCTACATTCCGCTGCCCGGCATCGACCCCAATATCTGGGAACAGGTGTTCCGTTCCCAGGCCGGCGGCATTCTCGGCATGTTCAACATGTTTGCCGGCGGCGGCATCCACCGCATGGCGATCTTTGCCTTGAACATCATGCCGTATATTTCGGCCTCCATCATCATCCAGCTGCTGACCACGGTGTCGCCGCAGCTCGAAGCGCTGAAGAAGGAAGGCGAGGCCGGCCGCAAGACGCTGAACCAGTATACCCGTTATCTGACGGTGATCCTGGCCGCGTTCCAGTCCTACGGCATCGCCGTCGGGCTCGAAGGCGCCGGCAATGTCGTCGCCGACCCCGGCATGTTCTTCCGCCTCTCCACCGCGATCACGCTGACCGGCGGCACCATGTTTCTGATGTGGCTCGGCGAGCAGATCACCTCGCGCGGCATCGGCAACGGCATTTCGCTGATCATTCTATCCGGCATCGTCGCCGAGCTGCCGACCGCGCTCGCCAACATGCTCGAGCTAGGCCGCACCGGCGCGCTGTCCACCGGCCTGATTCTGGTCGTGATCGTGATGGCGGTCGCGGTGATCGCCTTCATCGTGTTCATGGAGCGGGCGCAGCGGCGGTTGCTGATCCAGTATCCGAAACGCCAGGTCGGCAACAAGATGTTCGAGGGCCAGTCCTCGCATCTGCCGCTGAAGCTGAACACCTCGGGGGTGATTCCGCCGATCTTCGCTTCCTCGCTGCTGCTGCTGCCGACCACGGTGGCCAATTTCAACGCTGGCAAGGGCCCGGAATGGTTTCAGTGGATCACCACGCAGCTCGGCCACGGCCGCCCGCTGTTCCTGATTCTCTATCTGGCCCTGATCGTGTTCTTCGCGTTCTTCTACACCGCGATCGTGTTCAATCCGACCGAGACCGCCGACAATCTGAAAAAGCATGGCGGCTTCATTCCGGGTATTCGCCCGGGCGAACGCACCGCCGAATACATCGACTACGTCCTGTCGCGCATCACGGTGCTGGGCGCGATCTATCTGGCCATCGTCTGCCTGATTCCCGAGATTCTGATTTCCTATGCCTCGGTGCCGTTCTACTTTGGCGGAACCTCGCTTCTGATCGTCGTCAGTGTGACGATGGACACGGTGGCGCAGGTCCAGGGCTATCTGCTCGCCCACCAGTATGAGGGGCTGATCAGAAAATCGAAGCTGAGGGGGCGTCGCCGCTGACGCTGGAGCTGGCGCCTGCTGGTGGGGCGCCGGTCGGGACTTTTGAAACAAAGGTGCGCGGCCAATCGCGCATCGAGCCGGGGGGCTGACATCGATGCGACTGATTCTTCTCGGGCCGCCAGGGTCGGGCAAGGGAACCCAAGCCCAGCGCCTGGTTCATCGCTACGGCATTGTCCAGCTCTCGACCGGCGAAATGCTGCGTGCCGCTGTGGCGGCGCAGACGCCGGTCGGACTCAAGGCCAAGGACGTCATGGCCAGCGGCGGCCTGGTGCCGGACGAGGTCGTGATCGGGATCATTTCCGACCGGCTCGACCAGCCGGATGCGGCCAACGGCTTCATCCTCGACGGATTTCCGCGCACGGTGCCGCAGGCGCAGGCGCTGGATGAGCTGCTGAAGAAGAAGCACATGAAGCTCGATGCCGTGATCGAGCTTCGCGTCAATGAAAGCGCGCTGCTGCAGCGGGTCGAGACCCGGGTTGCGGAGATGACGGCGCGCGGCGAGGAAGTCCGAATCGACGACACCCCGGAGGTGCTGACCAAGCGGCTGGCGAGCTACCGCGCGCTTACCGAACCGCTGATTCACTATTATTCGGAACGGCGAAAGCTCTTGACGGTCGACGGCATGATGACCATCGAGCATGTCACCCGCGAGATCGGCCGAATCCTTGCCGCGATCGGGGCCGTTGAAGCCAAAGCGGCCAAAAAGGCGGCGACCAAGGTAGCCGCCGCCAGGCAGGCCACCAAAGGCGGCGGGACGGGCGTCCGGAGCGGCCGCAAACCGGCTGGTAAAGCCGCGGCAGTCGCCGGCAAAGCCGCCAAAACTCCCCGGAACGCCGCCAAATCGGCCCCGAAACGGCCGAAAAAGCCGGCCGGCAAGGCCTCGGCGGGTTCCAGGTCCCGCGTCGCCGGGAAAGCCAGGAAAGCACCTAAAAAGGTCACGAAAAGGCGAGCTAAAGCATAGAGACGGTTGACGAAACCAGGTTGAATCCTTAATAGACCGGTATCCAGTCGGATAGTTTCAGACGATGCCGGGGCCCCGCGACATCCAAGGGGACGGGCGTCGTGTTCGCGTTTGTGAACACCCGCCCGAGATAACTAAAAACCAGCCGATCCGCGGATGGATCCGGCAACAGGAGTGAAGTCCGTGGCCCGTATTGCCGGTGTGAATATTCCGACCAACAAGCGCGTGCTGATCGCGCTCCAGTACATCCATGGCATCGGCCAGAAGAATGCCGCCGAGATCATGGAGAAGGTCAAAATTCCCGATGATCGTCGCGTCAATCAGCTGAGTGACCAGGAAGTGCTGCAGATCCGTGAAGTGATCGACCGCGACTATCTGGTCGAAGGCGACCTGCGTCGCGAGACCGGGATGAACATCAAGCGTCTGATGGATCTCGGCTGCTATCGCGGCCTGCGCCATCGCCGCGGATTGCCGGTGCGCGGTCAGCGTACCCATACCAACGCGCGCACGCGCAAGGGGCCGGCCAAGTCGATCGCCGGCAAGAAAAAGTAATTGGCGAATAGCGCGTAGCGAATGGCGGGTAGGGGTTGTCAACCTCACTATTCGCTACTCGGCATTCGCTGCTCGCATTTTTGGTGTAGCCGCTGGCATTACGGCGGCGTTTGAGATCGTAGGAAAGGTTCTGGAATGGGCAAGGAAGCCACCCGCGTCCGCCGCCGTGAGCGCAAGAACATTGCATCCGGCGTCGCGCACGTGAATTCGTCGTTCAACAACACCACCATCACCATCACCGACGCGCAGGGCAATACCATCGCCTGGTCGTCGGCGGGCACGATGGGCTTCAAGGGTTCGCGCAAGTCGACCCCCTATGCCGCGCAGGTTGCGGCGGAGGACGTCTCCAAGAAGGCGCAGGAGCACGGCATGCGCACCCTCGAGGTCGAAGTGGCGGGTCCGGGTTCGGGCCGCGAATCGGCGCTGCGCGCGCTGCAGGCCGCGGGCTTCACCGTGACCTCGATCCGCGACGTGACCACCATTCCGCATAACGGCTGCCGACCGCGCAAGCGCCGGCGGGTTTGATTTTGCAAGACCGCGGGCGGCTCGGCCGCCTGCGATGACTTTTATGACGCATGTGACGCGGAAAGATCCGCGATCTCCAACGCCAGTGATTTGATTGGCAAATCGACTGGCCAATGGGTGAAACAGTGACGATCCAGAAAAATTGGCAAGAACTCATTCGACCGAACAAGCTCCAGGTGACGCCGGGCACCGACCCGAACCGTTTCGCGACCCTGGTCGCCGAGCCGCTTGAGCGCGGCTTCGGCCAGACGCTGGGCAACGCGCTGCGCCGAATCCTGCTGTCGTCGCTGCAGGGCGCCGCGGTGCAGTCGGTGCACATCGACGGCGTGCTGCACGAATTCTCCTCGATCGCGGGTGTTCGCGAGGACGTCACCGACATCGTGCTGAACATCAAGGATATCTCGATCAAGATGCAGGGCGAAGGCCCCAAGCGCATGGTCGTGAAGAAGCAGGGTCCGGGCGCCGTCACCGCCGGCGATATCCAGACCGTCGGCGACGTCACCGTGCTCAATCCGGACCTGCAGATCTGCACCCTGGACGAGGGCGCGGAGATCCGCATGGAATTCACCGTCGCCGCCGGCAAGGGCTACGTCGCAGCCGAGCGCAATCGTCCCGAAGACGCGCCGATCGGTCTGATCCCGGTCGACAGCCTGTTCTCTCCGGTGCGCAAGGTGTCCTACAAGGTTGAGAATACCCGCGAGGGCCAGATCCTCGACTACGACAAGCTGACCATGACAATCGAGACCAACGGCGCGATCAGCCCGGATGACGCGGTGGCCTATGCCGCGCGCATCCTGCAGGACCAGCTCAACGTGTTCGTCAACTTCGAAGAGCCGCGCAAGGAAGTCACCCAGGAGATCATTCCGGATCTCGCCTTCAACCCGGCGTTCCTCAAGAAGGTCGACGAGCTCGAATTGTCGGTTCGCTCGGCGAACTGCCTGAAGAACGACAACATCGTCTACATCGGCGATCTGGTGCAGAAGTCGGAAGCGGAAATGCTCCGAACCCCGAACTTCGGCCGCAAGTCGCTGAACGAGATCAAGGAAGTGCTGGCCCAGATGGGGCTGCATCTCGGCATGGAAGTGCCGGGCTGGCCGCCGGAGAACATCGACGAACTGGCCAAGCGCTTCGAGGATCATTATTGAGCCGATAGGGAGTGGTGAGGAGCGAATAGAGAAAACATTCACCACTCGCTGTCCCGGGCGAACGCAGGCGGCCCACCTGAGCCACGTGTCCGACGCGCCGTCGCGACCGAACAACTATCGAGGAATATCACATGCGTCACGGCAAGGTTCATCGGAAGCTCAATCGTACCGCCGAACATCGGCGCGCGATGTTCGCCAATATGTGCGCGGCGCTGATCAAGCACGAGCAGATCGTAACCACGCTGCCGAAGGCGAAGGAACTGCGCCCGATCGTCGAGAAGCTGGTCACGCTCGGCAAGAAGGGCGGTCTGGCCATGCGGCGGCAGGCGATCTCTGAGATGCGCGACCTCGACATGACGCGCAAGCTGTTCGACACCCTGGCCACCCGCTACAAGGACCGCCAGGGCGGCTATACCAGGATCATCAAGGCGGGCTTTCGCTACGGCGACAACGCGCCGATGGCGGTGATCGAATTCGTCGACCGCGATGTCGATGCCAAGGGCCTCGATTCCGGGCCGGATCAGGCCAAGGCCGCGGAAGCCGCCTGAGCAGGCCATGCCCGGATGACGGTTTGAAGAGCGGCGCCCGGTGCGCCGCTTTTTTATTGCGCGCCTGTCGCCCGGGCGGTGATTGCGGCGGGAGCTGCCGCCCCCGATATCCCTGTGATCCATTCACGGAGGCATCCACATGAACATCGATCTCGAGGGAAAGACGGCGCTGGTGACGGGCTCGACCACCGGCATCGGCCATGCGATTGCGCGCGGGCTGGCCCTGGCCGGCGCCAGTGTCGTGGTCAATGGCCGGACCGAGGCCAAGGTCGAAGCCGCCGTCGCCGGGATCGGCAAGGCGGTGCCCGGCAGCAGGATCCGTGGGATTGCCGCCGACGTCTCGACCGCGGCCGGATGCGACGCCCTGGCCGCGGCGCTGCCCGAGCCGGACATCCTGGTCAACAATGCCGGGATCTTCGAACCCAAGGGGTTCTTCGACATTCCCGACGACGACTGGAGCCGCTTCTTCGAGGTCAATGTGATGTCGGGCGTTCGGCTTTCGCGCGCCTATCTGCCGGGCATGCTGAAGCGCAACTGGGGCCGCATCGTTTTCATTTCATCGGAATCCGCATTGAACATCCCGAAGGAAATGATCCACTACGGCATGACCAAGACCGCGCAGCTGGCGGTATCGCGCGGGCTTGCCGAGATGACCCGCGGCACCGCCGTCACCGTCAATTCGGTGCTGCCGGGACCGACCATGTCGGAGGGCGTCGAAACCTTCGTCAAGGATCTCGCCCGGCAGCATGGTCAGTCGCTGGAGGAGGCGGCGTCGCAGTTCGTCAGGCAGTTTCGCCCCACCTCGCTGCTGCAGCGCTTCGCCACCGTCGATGAGATCGCCAACCTGGTGGTCTATGTCTGCTCCAGGCAGTCGTCGGCGACCAACGGCGCCGCACTTCGCGCCGAGGGCGGCATCGTCCAGACCATCGCGTGAGTTCGCCCATTTCGACCCATGTCATTTCCGAAGTCGATGTGCACGATGCCCAGGGCTTCGAGAACTATCGGAACATTGCGGACAAGACCATCGCGCAATATGGCGGGCATTATCTGGTCGGCGGCGGCGTCGCCGGCCTGGCCGAGAGCGGGCCGCCGCCGAACACGTCATCGTCGTCGAGATTCCCTCGATGCCGCGATTGCGCAGGTGGTGCGCCTCTCCGGGATACGCCGAAGTACTAAATTCCGGCGGACGGCGCTCGATCGCCGCTTGATTGTCGAGGCGTGCCGGCAGTTTGAGGTCCGGCTGACGTTGGACAGGCCCAATCGTGTCCCGGACGCGGTGCGGCACCCTTCGCGCCGCTCCGCAGACACAGGGACCCAGACGCGTAACCTTAAGACTCTCGTTGGCCGCGGATCAGCAGCGCACCACGCCGCAAGTGCGGCGCACTGCGCTGCATCCGGGGAACGTCGACGGCAGGACAGGAGATGAACGCCTACCAGCCTTCCAGCACGATCTTGCCGCGCGAGGTGCCGGACTCCAGCTGTGCGTGTGCCCGCTTGAGATTGGCAGCGTTGATGGTTCCAAAGCTCCGGTCCAGCGTGGTGCGCAGCACGCCCTTGTCGATCAGGTCGGCGACGTCGTTGAGCAGCGCATGCTGGCCGATCATGTCGGCGGTCTGGAACGAGCTGCGGGTGAACATCGATTCCCAGTGAATTGAAACAGCCTTGCCCTTGAAGGCGCTGACATTGAATTCGGCGGGATCATCGATCAGGCCATATCTGCCTTGCGGTGCGATGAGTTCGGCCAGCGCCTTGTAGTGCTGGTCGGTATTGGTGAGACTTGCGATCAGTGCGACCGGCGGCGGATTGAGCCTTTCGATCTGCTGCTTGATCGGCCTGGAATGATCGATCACGGCATGGGCGCCGAGCTCGAGGCACCATTTGCTGGTTTCCGGCCGCGACGCGGTGGCGACGACGGTCAGGCCGGTGAGGCGGCGGGCGAGCTGGATCAGGATGGAGCCGACGCCGCCGGCGCCGCCGGTGATCAGCAGGGTGCGCGGATCGACGCTCTTGCCGGGCACCGCGCCGAGGCGGTCGAACAGCAATTCCCAGGCCGTGATCGAGGTCAGCGGCAGCGCTGCGGCTTCGGCAAACGAAAGCGACTTCGGCTTGGCGCCGACGATGCGTTCGTCGACCAGATGAAACTCCGAATTGGTGCCCTGGCGCTGGATCGAGCCGGCGTAGAAAACCTCGTCGCCGGGCTTGAACAGGGTGACCTCGGGCCCGACGGCATCGACGACGCCGGCCGCATCATAGCCCAGGATCTTGGTCTCGCCCGTGGGCGGCGCAGCGCGCTTGCGCACCTTGGTGTCCACCGGATTGACGGAAATCGCCTTGACGGCGACGCGGATGTCGCGGCCGGCCGGCTCCGGTCCGGCGGTTTCGAAGTCGATCAAAGCATCGGCTGCGTCGATCGGCAGCGATTTGGTGTATCCGACGGCCTTCATGCCCATTGTCTCCCTGTACTGGCGCAATCGCCTGGCGCCTACCTGTCGCTCATCTGGCGCCAAATTGGCAAGTACGGTAGATTTGGGGATATAGTCCCTGTTTGGATACTATTGGAAAAACAGCCCATGAAACGGCGAGATTTCGACCACCGGCCCGGCTGCGCGGTCGAAGCCACCCTCGATTTGATCGACGGCAAGTGGAAGGGCGTCATCCTCTATCACCTGCAGGGCGGAACCCGTCGTTTCGGCGAGTTGCGCCGGCAGATGCCCGGCATTACCCAGCGCATGTTGACCAAGCAGCTGCGAGCCCTCGAGATCGACCATCTCGTGATCCGCAAGGTCTATGCCGAGGTCCCGCCGCGGGTCGAATACCGTCTGTCGGAGATCGGCGAGAGCCTGCGCCCGGTCATCGATACGCTCAAGGCCTGGGGCGAAACCCATCAGGAAAGGCTATCCTGCCGGTCGCCGCCGCCGACCATCAAAGCGCCCGACCGCGCAGCCTAGTTGGCGGGATCTCGCACCGGTTCTCTTTTCTCACCGCCTCGACCGCCTATATCCGAGGCTACAAATCTCAGGGTTTTCCACATGACGTTGATACGCTGGCTGGCCGTGCTGTCCGTTTCGGCCGTGATCGCGACACCTGTTCTCGCGCAGGACCGCCGCCTGCCGGCCTCGCAGGCGGAGCTGCGGCTTTCCTACGCGCCGATCGTGCAGCGCGTGCAGCCGGCCGTGGTCAACGTCTATGCCGCCAAGATGGTGCAGAACCGCAACCCGCTGCTTGACGATCCGATCTTCCGCCGTTTCTTCGGCGTGCCCGGCCAGCAGCCGGAACAGATGCAGCGCTCGCTGGGATCGGGCGTCATGGTGGATCCGTCCGGCCTGGTCGTGACCAATGTCCACGTCATCGAAGGCGCCGATGAGGTCAAGGTGTCGCTGGCCGACAAGCGGGAATTCGAGGCCGAGATTGTCCTCAAGGACAGCCGCAGCGATCTCGCGGTGCTGCGGCTCAAAGACGCCCACGAGACCTTCCCGACCCTGGATTTCGCCAATTCCGATGAACTGATGGTGGGCGACGTCGTGCTCGCGATCGGCAACCCGTTCGGGGTCGGGCAGACCGTGACCCACGGCATCATTTCGGCGCTGGCGCGCACCCAGGTCGGCATCACCGACTACCAGTTCTTCATCCAGACCGATGCGGCGATCAACCCGGGCAATTCGGGCGGCGCCCTGGTCGACATGACCGGCAAGCTGGCCGGCATCAACACCGCGATCTTCTCGCGCTCCGGCGGCTCGCAGGGCATCGGCTTTGCGATCCCGGCCAACATGGTCCGCGTCGTCGTCGCCTCGGCCAAGAGCGGCGGCAAGGCGGTCAAGCGGCCGTGGCTGGGCGCGCGGTTGCAGGCGGTGACGCCCGAGATTGCCGAGACGATGGGGCTGCGGCTTCCGGTCGGCGCGCTGGTCGCCACCGTGGTGCCGAACAGTCCGGCGGCGCGGGCAGGGCTGAAACTGTCCGATCTGATCGTCGCCATCGACGGGCAGCCGGTGGATGATCCCAACGCTTTCGACTACCGCTTTGCGACCCGTCCGCTCGGCGGCACGTCGCAGATCGAGGTGCAGCGTGCCGGCAGGTCGGTGAAGCTGACGGTGCCGCTCGAAGCCGCGCCCGATACCGGCCGCAACGAAATCGTGCTGACCAGCCGCTCGCCGTTCCAGGGCGCGAAAGTCGCGAACATCTCGCCGGCGGTGGCCGACGAGCTGCATCTCGACGCCGACACCGAAGGGGTTGTCGTGACCGATCTGGCGGAGGACGGCACCGCCGCCAGCCTGGGATTCCAGAAGGGCGATATCATCCTGTCGGTCAACAACCAGAAGATCTCCAGGACCAGTGATCTCGAAAAGGCGACGCGCGAGCCCGCCCGGCTGTGGCGCATCACCATGGTGCGCGGCGGCCAGCAGATCAACGTCACGCTCGGCGGATGAGCCCGAAACGACCACGCGAAGCGTCCAGTCTGTTCGCCGCGGCGGGGATGGAGCGGGACGCGCCGCATCCTCTGGCCGACAAGTTGCGGCCGCGCGCGCTGTCGGAGGTGGTCGGACAGGATCATATTCTCGGGCCGGACGGCGCGCTGACCCGCATGCTGGCGACCCGCACGCTGGGTTCGCTGATCTTCTGGGGCCCGCCGGGCACCGGCAAGACCACGGTGGCGCGGCTTTTGGCGGATGCCACCGAGCTGCATTTCGAACAGCTCTCGGCGGTGTTTTCCGGCGTCGCCGATCTCAAAAGGGCGTTTGACGCCGCGCGGGCCCGGCGCGAGACCGGCAAGGGCACGCTGCTGTTCGTCGATGAGGTGCACCGCTTCAACCGCGCGCAGCAGGATTCGTTTCTGCCGGTCATGGAAGACGGCACCGTGGTGCTGGTCGGCGCCACCACCGAGAATCCCTCGTTCGAACTCAACGCCGCGCTGCTGTCGCGGGCGCGCGTGCTGGTGTTTCATTCGCTCGATCCGGCTGCGATCGAACGTCTGTACGCGCATGCCGAGATGCTCGAGGGCAAGCAGCTGCCGCTCGACGCCGAGGCGCGCGCCGTGCTGGTGCGGATGGCCGACGGCGACGGGCGCGCGGCGCTGACGCTCGCCGAAGAGGTCTGGCGCGCCGCGCGCGACGCCGAGATCTTCAACGCCGAACAGCTGCAGCAGATCCTGCAGCGCCGCGCGCCGATCTACGACAAGTCGGCCGACGGCCATTACAACCTGATCTCGGCGCTGCATAAATCGGTGCGCGGCTCCGACCCCGATGCCGCGCTGTATTACCTGGCGCGGATGATGGACGCCGGCGAGGATCCCTTGTTCCTGGCGCGGCGCGTGGTGCGCATGGCGGTGGAGGACATCGGGCTTGCCGATCCGCAGGCGCTGGTGATCTGCAACGCCGCCAAGGAAGCCTATGATTTCCTGGGGTCGCCCGAAGGCGAACTCGCGATCGCGCAGGCGGTGATCTATCTCGCCACCGCGCCGAAATCCAATGCCGCCTACAAGGCCTTTGGCGCGGCGATGCGCGCGGCCAGGGAGGGCGGTTCGCTGCTGCCGCCAAAGCACATCCTGAACTCGCCGACCAAGCTGATGAAGTCGGAAGGCTATGGCGGCGGCTACCAGTACGACCACGACACGCCGGAAGCATTCTCCGGGCAGGACTATTTCCCGGAGGCGCTGGGCCGGCAGACCTTCTACGACCCGCCCGACCGCGGTTTTGAGCGCGAGATCCGCAAACGGCTGGATTACTGGGCCAAGCTGCGCAGGGAGCGGGAAGCGAAGTAGCCCGCAGGGAACCCGGATCGGCCGGTTTCGACGGCATCCCGAATCCGTCGGGCTTGCCCCTCGGCGCCGCTCCCGGCGCGCAATTTGTGCTGACGCTCCGCCGCATTTGCGCTACCCAACGGCTTAATTAGGAGCCAACGATCATGAGCCGCCGCGTCAAAAGACCGCTGCGCCCAGCGGGCGATCGCCCCAAGGGTGCGCGTCCCTATCGGGGTTCGCAGGCGGAGCGGCCACAGCCGCATCGTCCCGGCGCCAGGCCGGCGCGGTCTTCCGCGTCCGCGCCCCGCGTGGCAAAGCCGCCGCCGTTGGTTGCCGAGCCCGAAAAAATCATGGCCGAGCCGCCGCCGCTGCCGACCAAGGTTCAGACCGTGGTGGTGACCGCGGACGAGAACAACATGCGCGTCGACCGCTTCCTGGAGGCGCGCTTTCCCGGCCTGTCGTTCTCCCATATCCAGCGTGTGGTCCGCAAAGGCGAGTTGCGCGTCAACGGCAAGCGGGCCGACAGCAAGGATCGGCTGGAGGAGGGGCAAAGCATCCGGATTCCGCCGCTCCGGCTGGATACCCCGAAGGTCGCCGGTCACCTCTCGGATGCCGAAGCCAAGACCTTGCAGACGCTGAAGGACATGATCCTGTTCGAGGATGCCGACGTAATGGTGCTGAACAAGCCCGCCGGGCTTGCGGTGCAGGGCGGATCCGGCACCACGCGCCACATCGATCAGATGCTGGAAGTGATGCGCGACGCCAAGGGCCAGAAACCCCGCCTGGTGCATCGGCTCGACAAGGAAACCGCGGGCTGCCTGCTGATCGCGAAAACGCGGTTCGCGGCGACCGCGCTGACCGGCTCGTTCCGCCACCGTTCGGCCCGCAAGATCTACTGGGCGCTGGTGGCCGGCGTGCCGAAACCGAAGCAGGGCCGCATTTCGACTTATCTTGCCAAGGAGGAGAGCGAGGACGACACCATCATGCGGATCGCCGCGCATGGCGACGAGGGCGCCAGCCATGCCGTGACCTATTATGCCGTGGTCGAGACCTCGGCGCAGAAACTGGCCTGGGTATCGTTGAAACCGGTCACCGGCCGGACCCATCAGTTGCGGGCGCATATGGCGCATATCGATCACGCCATCGTCGGCGATCCCAAATATTTCAACAAGGAAAACTGGCAGCTGCCGGGCGGCCTGCAGAAGCGGCTGCATCTGCTGGCGCGCCGGATCGTGATTCCGCATCCGCGCGGCGGGTTCATCGACGCCACCGCGCCGCTGCCGCCGCATATGCTGCAATCCTGGAATCTGCTGGGTCTCGAAGCCGACCGGTTCGATCCGATCGAGAACGCGCCCGAAGAGTAGCGCGCCTCGGGCGAACCGGGCCCCGGGACCACGGGGCTGCGACATCGGGCGGCCCTGTCGTTTGAGTGTCACCGAATCGAAATACAAAGGTTTGGATGACACTAAGTCTTCCATTCTTATGAAATACTTCCTTGTTTTCGGCGGCGCCTTCTGTTGTGTCGCGATGATCGCGCAATGCGTCAGCATTCTGGCGACCCTTCTGCGATTCAACGGGCGCGACGTATCGTTCCCCCATCCCGATCCGGGGGTGAGCGTTCTTCGGCCGGTTTGCGGCATGGAAAACTTTATCGAGGAAACGCTGCGATCGACCTTTCAACTCGATCATGTCAGCTACGAAATCATTTTCTGCGTTGCCGATCCCAATGACCGGGTGATCCCCCTGGTGCAGCGGCTGATCGCGGAGCATCCAGATGTCGAAGCCGGGCTGTTGATCGGGAATTCGGCCGTCAGCGCCAATCCGAAGCTCAACAATCTGGTCAAGGGATGGCGCGCCGCGCGCCACGACTGGATCATGATGGCGGACAGCAACGTGCTGATGCCGCCGGACCATCTGCAGCGCATGCTTTCGGCATGGCGCCACGACACCGGACTGGTCTGCTCGCCTCCGGTCGGCGGCGCGCCGCAGAATTTTTGGGCCGAACTGGAGTGCGCGTTTCTCAATACCTATCAGGCACGCTGGCAGTGCTTTGCGGACAGCATTGGACTGGGCTTCGCGCAGGGCAAGGCGATGCTTTGGCGGCGCGAATTGCTGGACCTTGCGGGCGGTATCGAGGTGCTTGGCAGCGAATTTGCCGAAGACGCGGCCGCGACCAAGGCTGTCCGCGCGCTTGGGCTCCAGGTGCGTTTGGTTTCCCGGCCGTTCATGCAGCCGCTCGGTGACCGCAGCTGGGCCGAGGTTTGGCGTCGTCAGCTGCGCTGGGCACGGCTGCGCCGCACCACGTTCAAGCTGTTCTTCATTCCGGAGTTGTTTGCAGGCGTTATTCCGCCGCTTGCGGTGGGCGCCGCGGTCAGTGTCGCGGGCGGGTGGTCGATCATGGCCGCAGTCGTTCCACTGCTGGCGGTTTGGTATGCAGCAGAAGCGTTGCTGGCCTACCGGGCCGGCTGGCATTTGTCGCGTCGGTCGATCGCGATCTGGATGCTGCGCGACGCGCTGTTGCCTGCGCTGTGGATCTCGGCCTGGATCGGCAACGAATTTGAATGGCGCGGCAATCCCATGAGCGTCGCCGTTGCAACGACGCAATAACGCAAGCTCCGCCGATGCGATCAAAACCATTGCCGTGAGACGGACCGTTGTCGCTCGCATCGTCCCGCTCGGGACGATCTTGATCTTTGGCGCAGCCAGCGTGGCATTTTATGATCAATTCAGAAGCGTAAGCCTGAGCGCGGTGCTCGCTGGCCTCGCGGCCATGCCGAAATATCAAATCTATGCCGCGATCGGGCTTACGGCGGCAAGCTACCTGCTTCTGACCGGCTACGATTTTCTGGGATTGTGGTACGTGCGGCACCGATTGCGAGCCCGAGACGTGATATTCACCTCATTCATCGCTTTCGCATTCAGCAACAATCTTGGATTTCAGCTGTTTTCCGGCGGATCGATGCGGTATCGCATCTATACGGGTTTGGGACTGCAGGCCGGCGAGATTGTTGGAATCGTGGCGTTCTGCACCTTGACCTATGCACTCGGCGTCATTGCCGTCGGCGGCACGGTATTCGCGTTTCAGCCCGCCGAGGTCGCCGTGCTGCTCAAGGGGCCGCAGCCGTTGATATCTGCGGCCGGGCTGTCCATGCTGGCCGCCGTCGCCGTCTATCTCGCGGTCGCAGCCATCTGGCAAAAATCCATCGCCATCGGTCGCTTTCGGCTGCAGCCTCCGACATTGCCGCTGGCCATTGCGCAGGTCGCGCTGGCCTCCATCGATGCGCTGCTTGCAGGCACGGTGCTCTATGTCCTGCTGCCAATGGATTTCCATCTCGGTTTCCAGTCCTATCTCGGCGTCTACATGATTGCTGCAACGACCTCCGTGCTAAGTCTCGTGCCCGGCGGCCTCGGGGTTTTCGAGACGGCAATGACGCTGCTGACGGCGCCCCCCTCAAAGACCGCCGTACTCGGCACGTTCCTGGCTTACCGCATGATCTATTTTGTGACTCCGTTTGTGGTCGCGATCCCATGGTTCATGGCGCATGAAATGACCCGATGGATCGAAAAAACCGATGGAGCCAGCGTGGGCGGCCATCGATAGGCGGGCATGTGGTCTCCCCGACCCGGCACCGTGCGACCGGCGACAGTTCAGCTATCTCGTGATGGCTTCACGGATCGCCGCCAGCGGTGCGGTATCATCGAATTGGATGCTGCCGTCGCGGGTCGTTATTCCGAGATCGCGCCAGAGCGCATCGAGATCCGGCGTCACCGGCCTTGGTCCCATTTCGTCGTGGAGCCGGGTCAGCACATCCAGGCCGGCCGCCTTGTCGGCGGTCGCCAGGATCCGCCCAATCGGCCAATCGACCTCGTGGTTGCCACCGGCCGCGAGCACGCCGCGCATGGCATCCTGCAGACCCAGCCGATTGCCGGTGGCCTTGCGGATTCCAATATCCGCGAGCAGGCAAAACAGGGCGCCCCCCCAGTATTTGCGGCCCCAGCTGTCGGTGTTGTCGAGACCCTGGTCACCGGCCTGCGGCAGGCCCTTCGGCATGTCGCGTACCATCGCCTGCCAGATGTCCTTGGCGGCGAGATCGCCGGCCTGCACCCGCGCGATCGGTTCGACGTAGACCGCCAGCCCTTCGGACAGCCAGCTGTAGCGCTCCTCCATGTCGGGGAGGGCCAGATGCACCATCTCGTGGACCATGATCCAGTCCTGCCGCAGATCTTCCTCGCCGGAATCCCGGCCCAGCAGCACGCGAATCGCGGCGCCGCGATAGCCCCATGTGGTGCCGCCGCGTACGCGCGCACCGTCCACCGGCACCAGCAGAAGCTTCAGGGACCTGACCGGAAACCGGCCGTAATAGGTCGAGACCGCGCGCGCCGAGGTTGCGATCCAGTGCAGGATCTTTTGTCTGGGCAAGGCGATGTCGCCGGGCGCAAACGCCACATGGATCGCACCGCCGCCGACTTCGAGTTCGGTCTTGGGCAGTTTGTCGAAGGCATCATACGGCATCCGGTCGGCTTGCAGGAAGGCCGATTGCGCGCTGCCCGGCGACGGCATCGCGCCGAGCCATGCCAGAGCCGGGCCGAGCAGCGCGAGCCGACGACTGATCTTGTCATGCTTCATGGCGCCGCGCCTTGGTGCGGGACCGCGGATTTGCCAAGAAAATTCGTCACCTGTTCGATGAGATCATCGAGCATCGCCGCCAGCAGGACCTTGCCCTTGTCGGGTGTCGCCAGGGTAGGGTCGCCATAGCTGCCGGAACGGCTGTAGTTGGGCGAGGCGACGTCGAATGGCGTGAGACAGCCCGGCGTCTCGTATTTGAGGACGGGGCTCGCCTCGGCGCGCGACATCTCCACCAGGTCGGGCGCGAGCGCCAGCATCAGCGATGTCTCCATTTCGTCGGCATGGCTGCCATGGCCCTGCTCGGCAAGCCTGAGGGCGGTGCGGCGATAGCGCGGTCCGCCGTGGATCCGCAGGTGCAGCGCGTTGCCGGCATCCAGTCGCTCCAGCGCGCGATCGACCGGATCGATGGTGCTGATGCCGGTATCCAGCACCAGCAGGGCGCGGGCGCCAAAGCCGACGATCCCGCTCGCGATTTCATGGACCGTGGCCTCGAACACCGCAGCCGACAGAGAACAGCTGCCGGCATATTCGGCGAACGCCGGATAGTATCCGTAGCAAACCGTCGGCCAGACCAGCGCGTCGATGCGGTCGGCGATCGCCGCGGCCAGAAATTCGGCCTGGATGCGGTCGGTATTCATCGGCAGATGCAAGCCGTGCTGCTTGGCCGCGGCGCCGATCGGCAGCACGGCGGCGGCGCCACTTTCGATGCGCGAAGCAACCTCGTCCCAGCGCAGGCGTTCGACAAGATTGCGGTCCGCGTCCTTGCCCATGCTCGGCCCTCAATCGCCGCCCAAAACCCCCGCCAGCAGTCCCGCCGTAATCCAGCCGTGCAAATAGCCGGCGCCCCGTGCTGCCGCGCCATCCGGATCGTCATAGGTCGCCAGCATCGAGCAGAGCACCCCGAATGGCATGCCGCCGGCGGCCTCGTCCCACATCATCGCCTCTTGGCAGGTAAGTTCGCGGAACATCGGCGTGACATCCTGGCGCCAGATCAGGAGGCGGCAAGGCTCCCCCAGCGCGCCCGCCTCCGGCGGTGTCTCGCCGGACTTGAGCGCCAGCCAGATCGCCGACGCGTTGGTTGAAAGATCAAGCCTGACGGCGCTGGGGTGGGGCCTGAACCTGAGATCGTTCCAACGTTCCGGCGCGAAACCCGCCATTCCGGCGAGTCCGAGCAGCTCACAATCCTGTGCGTCGAAGGCGTCGTTCAGCGCCTTCTCGAGGGCGGCGAGTTCGCCGATCGCCGGATAATCGCTGTAAGGCTCCGTCGATCGCAAAAAATCCGGCAAGGCCGTCGAGAACCAGCGCAGGTTGGCGTGCTGCGATGGATGAGACGCGATATAGGCCCTCGCCATCTCGTCGAACGCTGCGTCGCCGAGATAGGCGTGCAGCAGTTGATGTTCGCTGCGCATCGCCTCGACCAGACGCGCGCCATAGGCGTGCCGATAGACCCCGAACAGCGTTTCGCGCTGCTCTTGCGGGCTGTCGAGAATTTCCGCCAGTACCGTATCCTCGCCGGCCAGGATGCCTCGCTGAAACTCGCTCTGCTGCCGGGCGAGGTCGCTCATCCGCCGGGCCGACCAGGCGGCGGCAAAACCTTCGCCGCGATCTCGCGGGTCCGCTCGACTTCGACGATCAGTTCGTCCAGCGGCGGAATGTTGTCGTCGCGCTCGATCATGGTTGAGACATGGCCGAAGCGGCACAGGGCGGCGGCATAGAGGTCCCAGACATCCTCGCATACCGGATGATCGTGGGTATCGATGATGTGGGTGCCCATATGGCTATGTCCGGCCATGTGGAACTGCACCACCCGATCGCGCGGAATTCCCTGCAAAAAAGCCAAGGGATCGTAGCCGTGGTTGAAGGCGCTGACATAGACGTTGTTGACATCGAATAGCAGCCAGCAGCCGGAGCGGCGGGACAATTCGCTCAGGAACTCCCACTCCGTCATCTCGCTGTTGCAAAACTGCACATAGGTCGAGACATTTTCCAGCACGATCGGGCGGCCGAGAAAATCCTGTACCAGTTGCACCCGGCCGACGACGTGGTCGAGCGCCTCCTTGGTAAAGGGAATCGGCAGCAGATCGTGCAGGTTCTTGCCGTGCACGCCGGTCCAGCACAAATGGTCCGAAATCCACTTCGGCTCGACCCGCCGGGCGAGGTCGCGCAACTGCCGCAGATATTCGAAATCGGGTGGCGCGGTCGAGGCGATCGACAGCGATACGCCGTGCATCACCACGGGATAGCGCTCGCGGATCCGGTCGAGCACAGCCAGCGGCTGGCCGCCCGGCACCATGTAATTCTCGCTGATCACCTCGAACCAGTCGATCGGCGGGTTGCCACCCAGGATTTCGTCGTAATGCTGCGTCCGCAGGCCGAGACCGAAGCCGAGGAAGGCTGGCCTGGCATCGCCGTCCGGCTGCGCATGCGGCGCCAGGCTCGAACGTGGATCCCTGATCTTGGTCGAGACGTTCATGTTGTTTCCGTTGTAGCCATGGCTTTCGGGACGAAACGGCGGCGCCCTTGGTCAACACCCGGGTTCGCGGCTGATGCTAGCATGAACCGCTGGCCTATGTCCGCCTCCGTCGCCGCCGGTCAGGGCCCGGCGATGCCGGGCCCCTCTGCATCCCTTCGGATCGATCAGGACTTGACGAACTTGCCGCCGACGCTGTCGCACTTCTTGTCGGACATCAGGGAGAAGCCCTGGCCCTTGCAGGAGTTCAGACCCTTGCAGGAATTGGCGGCGCTCTTGCACGCGCTCTGGCCCTTGCAGGCGTTGGCGGCAAAGCATTTTCCAGCGGCCGCGTTTGCAGGGGACGATACCGTCGATACTACCGCGCCGGCGAGAAACAGCGTGGCGGCAGCTGCTGCAAGCGTAGCACCTGATTTGGAATCCAACTTCATGACGATCTCCTCAGTCTGGGGTTAAATTTGAAAGTGAAGCCGGGACCTCACCTGGATCAGGAGATGGATTACGCCGCGACAGCGTCGTGTCGAACTCTGTTCCCTGAAACCAGACGCCGCGGTTGCAGCCGCGGCCGATTTTCAAAGCGAGATCGACTGTTCGCCGGCACCTCGATGCCCATCAAAGGCTAGCTACGGACGGCGATTGATTTGGTTACAGCTCTTTCAGAAGAAAATTGCTTTTTTTTCATCCGGCCATTCCGTCCATCGCGGAAATTCCCTTCCGGGCAGCATTTCGTTGCGCGGCAGAAACTGCCCGGGTGTTGGCCCCGCGCATGATTTGTTCGATAATTCAATGGCTTGATGCCGGCGGAAGGCCTTAGCCTCCGCTATCGCGACCTCGAACCGCAACGCACCCAAAGCTTCATTTCAACGACGCCCGTGAAGGCTTCAACTTTGCCATCTGCCGAACGGTAGCTTGCAGCTCGTCGGCGGTGAAGGAAGGGTAGGAACAGATCCGGTCGCTGCAGGCAAACGCGGCGGGCTCTCCCATGTCGGGATATTCGACATCGGCGTTCGGCAGTGCGCCCTCGCGCAGATCCAGCCATTCCAGCCGCTTGTAGCGCGCCGGAAACGCGCGCGCGGCCGCGTGCAATTGCCGGGCGCGCGGATCGTCTTTCCAGCCGACGACCGTGATATGGGTCGGTTCCACGGCGAGCTCTTCGTCCGCGAGCAAAACTCCGGCCAGCGGCCGATCCATCCCGGCGGATGCGGCGGTGAGATAGCGCATGGCGTGGACGGCAGCGTCGCGATAGATGTCCTTGCCGAAATAATGGTTCAGCAGATTCATGAAGCGGGCGACGCCGATCTGATCGTCGATCAGCTTGGCCGGCTTGGCGAAAACGCCGATTCTTGCTTCGCTGGTCTTCGAGGTGAAGAACCCGCCTGAATCATCCCGAAAGGTCATGCCGATGAAGTCGCCGGCCTTGCCGGCTCGCGCCAGCCAATCGCGATTGCCGGTCGAAACATAAAGATCGAGGAAGGCCTGTCCCATCGCCAGCGTGTCGGAAAGAAACGGTCCGCCGCGGTCGGTTTCGCCATGCCGGAAACCTCCATCCGGCAGCGTCCTGTTGTCGTCGACCCATCTGGCGGCGCGCCCGGCCAGCGCCAGGATCGTGGGATCGTTGGTGACGTCGTAGAACGCCGCCAGGCCGCTGATCGCCCAGCCATTTTCACGTGCGTAGATGTTGCTGTCGATCCGCGGAACGCCCAGCCGGCGGCGTCCGGCCTCGTCGAGCGCATAATAGGCGTGTCCGTCCACGTCGTGATTGAGGTCGGCATCCTGGCTGACACCGAACGTGCCGTCGGGGCTGATCAGGAAGGACGCCAGATAGCGCTCGATGTCGCGCGCGGCGGCGAGATATTTCGGGTCCCGCCACAGCGCGTAGGCCTGGCTGTACTGGCGCAGATATTGCGCCTGGAACGAGATGATCTTCTCGAAGTGCGGCGTGGCCCAGCTGCCTGCTTCGGAATACTGGAACACGCCGCCCCACACCGGGTCGATCAGCGCGGTCGCCGCATCGAAGGTCTGGCGCGCGCGCTTGGCCGCAATCTCGTCGCCGGATTCGGCCCTGGAGAGAGCATAGTCCATGCTGTCGGCGTCGATGTATTTTTGGCTGTCGCCCCAGCCACCGAGCTTGTCCTCATAGGATTCATCATAGGTCTTGATCAGCTCGGCACGGCGCTGCTTGCTCAGAAAAATGGATTCCGATGGCTTGACCTCGAAAGCCTCGCCAACCGATGGGCCCGGCGAGGGGTCTTCGATGATGGCCTTGAGCAGCGCCTGCATGCGTTCCGGCTCGATATAGCCGCGGATCTTGGCGATCTCGGTGCCGTCGGAGTTGAAGACGATGGTCGCGGGCCATCCCCAGTCGCCATAGCGGCTGGAAAGGTCGGGGTTGGCATCCTGGTCGACCCGGACCGCGATGTATTTCGACGCCATCAGATCGACCACCGCCGCATCGGCATAGGTCGTCCGTTCCATCACGTGACACCAGTGGCACCACTCCGCTTCCAGATCGAGCACGACGAAGCGCTTCTCGGCGGCGGCGCGCGCGAACACCTCGTCATTCCAGCCGTTCCATGAGATCGATTCGGCTGCAGACAGCGGCGAGGCTGTCAAAGCGGCGATGGCGAGGGCCAGTGCGCAGGGAATCCTCATGACGTCTCCCGATTCGGCCGCAGTGGGCGGGTTGCGCGAGATACGAGAGCGCTGCCGATGCGGGCTCAGCGAAAACCGCGCGGTCACGCGAACGTGAGCAACCGGTACATCATGCAGGTCCGGGTCATGCCTCGGCCTGCTGGCCGGTGCCGCGGAGCAGCAGGCGGTCCAGGGAGATCGCGCCCGGCCCGGCGATCGCCAGCCAGACGAACGCGGCGAAATAGGTCACCTCTTCGAAACCGAGCAGCGTCTCCAGCGAATCGATATCGTCCCATTTCGCGGCCTTGATGGCGACGACCATCACCACGGCCAGCATCACCGCCGGGATCCTGGTGAACAGGCCGAGGATCAGCATCACGCCGCCAAAGCATTCGACGCCGGAGACGAAAGGCGTGAGAATGCGCGGCAACGGGATGCCCCATTCGGTGAAATTCTGGATCATCTGCGGAAGGTTGTTGAGCTTTCCCCACCCCGTCAGCATGAAGACGTAGCCGACAACCAGCCGCATCAGGAGCGGCGCCGCCCAGGCAAAATAGGATGCGATACGCGCCGGCAAGGCAATCAAGAGATAGGCGATGAAATGCATTTTCTTCCCCAAATTCCCGGCGTTTAACCAAAGCTTCCGAGTTTCGTCCCGAACCGCCAGATTGTTACGCGCCGTTCAGCCGATATTTGCCAGCGCCGGAAAGGTATCGAGCAGCCAGATACTTATGGTTGACATGGTGCCGGTCAGAAAGCCGATGCCGGTCAGGACCATGAGCACGCCCATCGCACGCTCAACGCTGGCCAGATGCCGTTTCAGGCGCCCGAGCAGCGAGGTGAAGCTTTCGATCGTGAAGGCCGCCAGCAGGAAGGGGATGCCCAGCCCCGCCGAATAGATCGCCAGCAGCCCGGCGCCCCTGGCGACGGTGGCTTGCGCGGCCGCGACCGACAGGATCGCCGCGAGGATCGGGCCGATGCAGGGCGTCCAGCCGAACGCGAAGGCCAGCCCCATGACATAGGCGCCCCAAAGCCCGACCGGCCGTGGAATCGAAAGCCGGCCCTCGCGCATCAGGAATGAGATCCGGGTCAATCCAAGGAAGTGCAGCCCCATCACCATGATGGCGATGCCGGCAATGATCGAGAGCTCGGCTGACCAAGTGCGGATCAGGCCGCCGACCAGGCTGGCGCTGGCGCCGAGCGCCACGAAGACGGTGGAGAAGCCGAGAACGAAAAGCAGCGCCGAACCCATCACCGCGCGCCGGGAGGCGGATGCCGGCTCATCATTGGCGACATGTTCGATACTGGCGCCGGTCAGATAGATCAAATAAGGCGGCACCAGCGGCAGAACGCAGGGCGACAGAAAGCTGATGACGCCGGCGACCAGTGCGGCGGGAATCGAAACATCGTGTGTCATGGCACCATCGTCTTTATCCGGCCCAAAGCGAATGATCCCCGTCGTGTGCCCGGTGGTGATACGAAAGGGGTGCTGCCAAAGTTTCGCGGCACGGTGTTTTTTTTGAAGGGTCCGGGGGCGGCCCAGAAAAACGCGACGACCTGTAACGCGCTGGGGTCGCCGGCGTATCCTGCAGGGGCGTGCGCTGCTAGGGTGAGGTAAGACCCCGTGCAGCAGAGGTGAGGCGAGGAAACAGCCATGCGTATCGGGATTCGCGTCGCCATTTCCGGCCTCGTGCTGGCGTCGATCATGATCAGCGCCGCCGGCGTCCACGTGCTGTGGTGGCGAACCGCCGAGCAGATCAGCGAGACCCTCGCCACCACCATCAACGATCAGATCGTCTCTGCGGTCGGCGACGAACTGCAGTCGATCACCACCGAGGCGCGGGCCTCCTATACCGCGGTGCGTACCCTGTTCGTCGAATCCGTGCTCGATCCCCGCGACTCCCGAAAACGCGAATTCGTGTTCCTGTCGCAGTTGCAGGCGCAGCCGACCATTTCCTGGGTAGCCTTCGGATGGCCGGACGGTTCGTTCTTTGCGGCGCACAAGCTCGGCGATTCGGCCGTCGAAATGATGGAAATGACCGCAGGGTCCTCCCGGCTGAAGATCGACCGCTACGATTTCGACCGCTGCCGACGTCAAGTTCGAAGACAGCCGCAGCGAAGCGTCCGGATATGTGGTGACCGATCAGGACTGGTTTCGCGATGCCGTCAAGTCCGATCAGCCGCAATGGTCGATCTTCACCCGGCATCCGGTCGGTGAGCGGCTCGCTGCGGCGTTCGCCGGACCGATCGATATCGCAGGCAAGAGCGAGGGCGTGCTCTGCATCATGATCGAGCTCTCCCGGGTCTCCCAGTTCCTGTCGCAGCTCACCATCGGCAAGACCGCCGGCGCTTTCATCCTCGACCAATCCGGCAATGTCATCGCCTCGCCGGATCCGGAGGCCGATGAGACCATGCCCTTCAAGACCGACCATCCGTTGCTGCCGGTGGCGGTCGATGCGATACGACAGGCCGGTTCCAGCTACGATCCGGACAAGGGACAGGCCTTCAGTATGCGGATCACCCGGGACCGGAGCGCCTATGCCGCGGTGCTGACGCCGATTTCCTTTCCAGGCTGGTCGCTGGTGACGGTGGTGCCGGAATCGGAATTTCTCGGACCGGTGCAGATGACGTTGCGACGGCTGGTGATCGGGCTGGCGCTGCTGATCGCGATCGCCGGATTTTTGTCGGCGTGGCTGTCTCAGCGCCTGTTCGCGGCCCCGATCATCAAGGTCGTCAGCGAGATCAAGCATGTCGAGCGGTTCGACCTCGAGAAGGTCGAACGCCATCCGTCGCGACTGACCGAAATCGAGAACCTGTCCGGCGCCATCGCCGACATGGCGCTCGGACTTGCTGCATTCCGCAAGTATATCCCGGCCGAACTGGTCAAGCGGCTGGTCAGCGAAGGCGCGGAAGCCAGGCTTGGCGGCGCGGTGCGGCCGATGAGCGTGATGTTCGTGGATATGGCCGGCTTCACCGGAATATCGGAGCGGATGGGGGACCGCATCATCCCGTTGCTTTCCAGATATTTCGACCTGGTGTCCGCCGAGGTGCAGGCCCATGGCGGCACCATCGACAAGTTCATCGGCGATGCGGTGATGGCGTTCTGGGGTGCTCCGGCGTCGAACCCCGGTCATGCCGTCGACTGCTGCCGGGCGGCGCTGTCCTGCCAGCGCGCGATGCGAAACTCGGGGCTGGCCGACGATCTCGGCCAGACCATCAGGATCAGGATCGGGATCAATTCCGGCGACATGCTGGTCGGCAACATCGGAAGCGAGGTCAGGCTGAATTATACGGTGATCGGCGACGCCGTAAATATTGCAAGCCGGCTGGAGGGCGCCAACAAGATCTATGGATCGGAAATCATCATCGGTCCTGAGACCCGGCGGCTGGCGGGCGATACGATATCGGTGCGCGAACTCGACGAAATAACCGTCAAGGGACGTAGCGCGGGACTCAAGATCTATGAGCTGCTGGGGATGGCGGGCTAGCCAGGCGATCCGCCGGCCTGAGCGGTGTTTTTGCGCGCGCCGACCGGCATTGCCGCGGAGCAAATTCGGACGCCTCGGGCGGGCAAGGGGTCGGAATTCGCAAAAATATCTTTTGTGCCCGGCGTAACATTTGCCTGGTTTCGTTCGATAATCCCCTAGGGGCAAAACGCCCATGCCGGAGGTCAGATCATGATCCGCTTGCCGTCAGTTGTCGCCGCCGTCGCGCTGTCGATGGTTTTTGCTTTCGCCGCTCACGCCGCCGAGACCCTGAACTACAGTGCCAAGGCTTTCGCGGCGGCCCAGGCCGCCGGAAAGCCGATCCTGGTCGAGATCCAGGCCCCCTGGTGCCCGACCTGCAAGGCCCAGCGGCCGATCCTCGGCAGCCTCGAAAAGCAGGACAAGTTCAGGAACCTGACGGTATTCCATGTCGATTTCGACAGCCAGAAGGAAGCCGTCAAGGCCTTTGGCGCGCGGATGCAGAGCACGCTCATCACCTTCAAGGGCTCGACCGAAACCGGCCGTTCGGTCGGCGATACCGACCCGGCCTCGATCGCGGCGCTGCTCGACAAGACGACCTGACGAAGCGCTGCCGATGATCGGCAGTATCGGATTGGCTGGGATCGCCGGGATACTCTCGGTGCTGTCGCCCTGCGTTCTGCCGCTGTTGCCGATCGTGCTGGGATCGGCCGCCTCCCAGCACCGCTTCGGACCGGCCGCGCTCGCCGCCGGCGTGGCGCTGTCCTTTGTGGCCATCGGGCTCTTCGTCGCGACGATCGGCTATGCGCTCGGTTTCGATACCGACGCGTTTCGCACCATCGCCGCCGTTGTGATGATTGCGATTGGCGCCGTGCTTGCCATCCCGCCGCTCCAGATCCGCCTTGCCGCGGCAGGCGGGCCTATCAGCAACTGGGCCGAGCAGAGTTTTGGCGGCTTTTCCGGAGCCGGCCTCAGCGGGCAGTTCGGTATCGGATTGCTGCTGGGGGCGGTCTGGAGCCCCTGCGTGGGCCCGACCCTGGGGGCGGCTTCGCTGCTCGCCGCCAAGGGTGAAAATCTCGGCGCCGTCGCGCTGACCATGCTGGTGTTCGGCCTTGGCGCTGCGATCCCGCTGCTCATCCTGGGATCGGTGTCGCGACAGGTTCTGCTGCGCTGGCGACACGGCCTGTCATCGGCGAGTTCGGCGGCCAAACAGGCGCTCGGAATTCTCCTGGTGGCGATCGGGCTCCTGATCGTCACGGGCCTGGACAAATCGGTGGAGACGGCGCTGGTCGAGGCTTCGCCGCAATGGCTTACCGACGTCACCACGCGCTTTTAGGTCAGCGATTCCTTGGAATCCGCCGGCGACCACTTATGATCCGAACTTCGACCGTCCGCCAACTATTCCAGCCCCCAGACCGGCACCGGCTCGGCATAGCCCTTCACCGCCACCGCGCCCAGCGGGATCGCTGCGCCGGCCTCGTCGCCCAATGCGGCGATGATCGCGTCCGAGACGATCAGGCGGGAGCCATACTGCTTGGTGAGCTGTTCGAGCCGGGAGGCCAGGTTGACGGTATCCCCGATCACCGTGAACTCCTTGCGCCGCGGCGAGCCGATATTGCCGGTAACGCAGGGTCCGGTGTGCAGCCCGATGCCGACCTCGAGCGGCCACTTCGCGTCGGCGGCGCGCCGGCGGTCGATTTCGACGAGAATCTCGCGGGCCGCCGCTACCGCGTGCCGGACCGCATCCGGGTCGGCGAGCGGGGCGCCAAACGCCGCCATGAAGCCGTCGCCGAGGAACTTGTTGATGAAGCCGGAGTGATGGTCGACGGCCTCGATCATGAAGGCAAATGCCGCGTTGAGATAGTCGACCACATCCTCCGGCGGCCGGCCGCGGGAGTTCGCCGTGAAATTCCTGATGTCGAGAAACATCACGCAGACCTCGCGCCGCTCGCCTTGCCACTCGGCCGGGATTTCGAGCAGGCGGTCGACCACCGCGGGGGAGACGTGCTGGCCGAAGATATTGGTGACGCGTTCGCGCGACGCGGCTTCGCGAAAGGCGAGCTGGAATTTATTGCGCAGCCGCGCCGCCACCAGCCCGGCGACCAACCCGGCGACCAGCATGACCAAGGCTCGGCTGACATGCACCAATGGCACGATTTGGGCATGGCGCGAGACAAGATAGACCAGTCCCAGATAGCCGGATGAGGCCACCAGGCCCGTGAGCACAGCGAGCCAGAAATCCAGCCGCAGCACCGAGCCGATGATGAAGATGAAGTAGAGCATCGATGGCCAGAGCGAGAACGCTACCTCGGGGCTGGTATATTTGTTGGCCCACCACAGCAGCACCGTGGGGATGCTGGTTTCGATAACAACATTGGCAATCCGCGCCGGCCGCGGAAGATCGACGCCGCGTGCGGCCCGCCGTCGGATCGCAAACAGGATGGCAATCTCATAGGCGAGAAACGGTCCGATCGCGCGCAGCGGCAGCCACCATGTCAGCGGCTTCTGCATGTAGGATTGCAGCCTGTCCAGATCGAACCAGAACAGCAGCTGATCGGCGATCAAAAGAACCGCCAGCAGCGCGGCCACGATCCGCATCCGCATCTGCTCGCTGGCGACGATTTCGGCCGACAGTGCACGCTGGAAATCGGCATCGATTTCAGGGGCTGAACTCAAATCGGGATCTCCGGGTTGGCGGCGTGGCAGGGGCAATGTGCAGGAGAACCCGCCTTAAAAGCAATCTTTGGAGAGCCTCAACGGGATCGATCAAGCTCGATCACGGCCGCCTTCGGGTTGTCATTCCGGGCCTGCAACTCTGGCCGGCTGTCGCCGACCAGAGGTGCGTCCTCAGATGTGCGATTGCACATAACCATGGATCATATCCAGGCTCTCCGGCCTCATCCTCGAGACGCATCGCGCGATGCTCCCTGGGGATGAGAACCGGAGAGGGTACCGATATGATGAGAACTAAGGAAACGCTGGTCTAGCCATGGTACTGGGCGAGATACATCCGCAGTGAATCATGCGGGCTCTCGACATCGCTGATGACCCAGCCGTCAGGTCCGTTGACGACAATGAAGTTCAGCATGACGGCGCGGCCGTTATTGTCGAAGGTGACCGCGACATAGGTCCTGTCGAATTGCCGCCGCAGGATCGATATCGAGATCGCGCCGAGCTTCCAGTTCGCACTCTGGACAAAAAAATCGTACGGCTGATGCCTGGAAAGATCCCATGCCTTCCGCAACCCCGGGTCGAAAAACTGCTGCGCCGTGGCGGCGTCGCGCGGCAACCCGCTGGAGAGATCGGAGGTGCGGTCGCCGTAATACGCATAGACATTGCGGACCAGCGATTCCGGCGAGCGGAATCCGGCCCAGGCGGTCGTGACGCCGAGACCGGTCAGCAGAACCAGTATCGCTCCGAGCAGTCTCGTCATCGCCGGCTCGCTTTATCCGTCCGCAAACCTTATCATGCGGCGGGCGCAAGCGGGCACGCGAGGACGGAAGCGGAATAGAAATGCGTGAATTGTTCGATGAAGTCACCGGAAAATCCCCGCTCGATCCGGAAGAGGCCGTCCGGCGGACCACCCGCGGCCCGCGCCGGGCGCGTTTCTATTCCCAGGCCGGCCTGGTCGAAGCGGCCGACGGTTTTGCCATCACGCTCGACGACAAGCCGGTCCGCACGCCTTCCGGCCGTGCCCTGGTGGCGCCGAGCCGGGGGATCGCCGAGGGCATCGTGGGGGAATGGCAAGCCCAGCAACAATTCATCGATCCGCTGACCATGCCGCTGACGCGGCTGGCCAACAGCGTGGTCGATGCCGTGGTCGACCGGGTCGAAGCCGTCGCCGACGACATCGCGAAATATCTGGGCTCGGATCTGTTGTTCTATCGCGCCGGCCATCCGGAAGCGCTGGTGGCCCGCGAGGCCGCTCGCTGGGACCCGGTGGTGTTCTGGGCGGCCGAGACGCTGGGTGCCCATTTCATTCTCGCCGAGGGGATCGTGCATGTCCGCCAGCCGGATTCGGCGATCGCAGCGGCAAGGGCGGCGCTGCCGGCGGACCCCTGGTCGCTGGCGGCGCTGCATGTCGTGACGACATTGACCGGCTCGGCGCTGCTGGCGCTGGCGCTGCTTTTCGGCGTGCTTGATTCCGAGGCGGTCTGGAGCGCTGCCCATGTCGACGAGGACTGGAACATCGAGCAATGGGGGGTGGACGAGGAGGTGGCGGCGCGGCGCGCGGCGCGGCTGATCGACTATACGGCCGCCGTCAGCATTTTGCGGGCCCTCAATCCCGTGGCCGGCTAAACCCGGCATCACCCCAAGGCGCCGCTAAACGACACGCGGTTAACGTGAGGTTAACGACAGCTGGATAGCGTCGGCCGGCATGTCCCGGTGAACCCAATGTCGATCCTGATCACTCCGACCACCTCGTTGGTTGCCGCGCAGGGCGCGCCGGCGGGTGTGGTGCTGCAGCCGGGAACCGTGGTCGCGGCGAAGGTGCTGCAAATCCTCGGCAACGACCAGGTGCGAATTGCGATCGCCGGCCAGGCCATCGACGTGCAGTCGCAGGTGCCGCTGCAGGCCGGGCAGACGCTGCAGCTGGCGGTGTCGCAGACCACCAATGGCATCGCGCTCGCGTTGGTCAACCAGCAGGGCGGTGCCGCGGCCAGCCAGGGTTCGACCGGTTCCGCCAGCGCCACCGCCACCTCCGATTCAGTGACGCTGGGGCCCGGCGCGGCCGCCGGCCTTGCCGGTCCGGCGACGACGGCCCTTGCCGCGCCGGCCAATCCGCTGACGCCGCTGGAGACCCTCGCGGTATCGATCGCGGCCCAGACCGCGGCGACCCAGCAGACCAGCCTGGCGCCGCTGTTCGCCAATCTCGGCGTCGCCGCCGGGCTGGTCGGCCTGCCGCCGCAGGTGCAGCAGGCGGTGGCGCAATTGCTGGCCCAGCGCACCAGCCTCGATCCCGGCCTGACCGGCGACGATATCCAACAGGCGTTCCAGAGTTCCGGGCTGTTCATGGAAGCCTCGCTGGCCTCCGGATCGGTGCTTCCATCCGCCACCACGCCGGACCTCAAGGCAGCGCTGATCGTGCTGCGCCAGGTGCTGACGACGGCGCTGGGCGCGACCCCGACGCAGAGCCCGGCAGCCGCGGTGGCGCAGCAGGCAACCGCGCCAGCCACGTCGCAGGCCGCGGTCGCGATGGCGCCGGCGCCGGGCGCGGCGCTGCCGGCTCAAAACGCATCGCCGCCCGTTGCGGTGATTGTGGAGGCTGAAATACCGGCCACGGCATCGCCGGCGCTGGCACCGCTGCCCGGTTCCGGGATCACGACACCCGCGATTTCGCTCCAAGACGCGGCGTTGGCAGAGTCGCTGGAACTCGTCGACCGCGGCCTGGCGAATGCGGTCGTGTCGCCGGCATCGACGCCCGCGGATGCGGCGGCGCGCACCGCCGCCAGCAGCGCCGCGCTGAACCTGCTGCAGGAAGCGCTTCAGGCAGGCCCGCAGGCTGCAACAAATCCGTCGCTGCTGGGATTCGACAATGGCCTGATGCTTTCGTTGCTGCCGGCAGTGGCGGGCGCCCGGCTGGCGAAGGTCGACGACGCCGAATTTGCCCGCAGCCACGTGCCGCCGCCGCCGATCAGCGGCGCCTTGCCGGCGGCGCAGCCGGTGATGCCGGCGACGCTGGTGTCGAATTCGCCGCTGGAGACAGCGATGCATCATCTGCTCGCCGATACCGATGGCGCGATTGCGCGGCAGACGCTGCTGCAGGTGGCGTCATTGCCGGGTCAGGCCGACACGCCGGCAGCGCGGCTCGATCCGTCAGCGCCGCGGTGGAATTTCGAGATTCCGTTTGCCACCGGCCAGGGCACTGCGATGGCGCAGTTCGAGATTTCGCGCGACGGCGACGGCGGCGGCGAGGTCGAAGCCGCAAGGCGGGTGTGGCGGGCGCGGTTCTCGCTCGACGTCGAGCCGGCCGGTCCGGTCCATGCGCAGATTTCGCTGAGCGGCGGCAGCACTTCGGTGCGGATGTGGGCGGAACGGCCGGCTACCGCGGAGCAGTTGCGGGCCGGCGTGTCGCAGCTCAGCCAGGCGCTGAGCCGCGCCGAACTGCAGCCCGGCGATATCGTGATCCGCGACGGCGCGCCGGTGCAATCGGCAGTGGCTCCGGCGGGGCATTTTCTGGATCGCGCGCTGTGAGCCCGGAAGCCAGGAAACTCGCGGTCGCGCTGCAATACGACCGGTCGGGCGCGCCGCGGGTGGTCGCCAAGGGCAGGGGCAGCATCGGCGACAAGATCGTCGAGGTCGCCAGGGCCCACGACATCCCGATCGAACAGAACGAAGTGCTGGCCGGCGCGCTCTCCAATGTCGAACTCGGCGACGAAATTCCGGCCGAGCTGTACAAGGCGGTGGCCGAAGTGCTGATCTTCGTGCTGCGGCTGTCGGGCCGGATTCGCTAGGGCGGCGACTTCGACGTTCGAATCATTTCGGGGCATAGAAACAATCAATGTCATTTCGGGGCGCGTGCGACGCGCGAAGCGCGGCACGAGCGAGCCCGGAATCCATGACCACCGCAGGGCTATGGATTCCAGGCCTGCACTCCGCCCGGCTATCGCCGGCCGGAACCCATCCCGGAATGACAAGTGAGCAGTTACAATCAACGCCGCCGCATCAACCCAAACTCATCTCGCTTAGGCTTTATCCATCGTCATTGTTTCACCACGATATCACCGGCATCGTTACCGCCGTATTTTCATCGCATTGGAGATGGCCCTGATCGACCGCCGTCAAATGCTGGGCCTGCTGGCCGCCGCGAGCGCCTGGCCGTCGCGCGGCTTTGCCGACGTGGCGCCGCAGCGCAGCGAGATTCGGAAAGAGCTGGCGAGGCGCTTTAGCGACGAGGGCACCGTCGGTACCTTCGTCGGCTACAAGGTCGAGGATTATCTGGTGATCGCCAGCGACACCGATCGTTCCGGGCAGGCGGTGCTGCCGGCCTCGACCTTCAAGATTCCGAATTCGCTGATCGCGCTGGAGACTGGCGTGGTCGGCGATCCCGACCATGACGTTTTCAAGTGGGACGGCGTGGTCCGCAGCATCGACGCCTGGAATCGCGACCACACGCTGCGTTCGGCGATCGCCGTCTCCGCGGTGCCGGTCTATCAGGAGATCGCCCGGCGCATCGGCGCCGGGCGGATGCAGGAATATCTCGACCTGCTGGAATATGGCAACCGCGACATTGGCGGCGGCATCGACCAGTTCTGGCTGACCGGCGCCTTGCGCATCGATCCGGTGCAGCAGATCGACTTCATCGACCGGCTGCGGCGCGGCGCGCTGCCGGTTTCAAAGCGTAGCCAGCAGCTGGTGCGCGACATCCTGCCGGTGACGAAATCGGGCGAGTCCGTCATCCGCGCCAAGACCGGCCTGGTCGGCGCCGAAACCGGCAGGCCGTCGCTCGGCTGGCTGGTCGGCTGGGCCGAGCACGGCGATGCTCCGACGGTGTTCGCGCTCAATCTCGATTGCAGGGAGCCGCGCCATATCGCCGACCGGATGAAGCTGGCGCAGCTCTGCCTCGGCGATATCGGCGCGCTCTGATCGGGGACGTCAGCGCCGGTCCAGCGCCAGCGAAACGTCCGTAATGTCGGTTCCCTGCGGGCGGATCGACACGCTCTGCCGGCCGCCGCGGGTGGTCAGCGACAGGCCGGCCGAAAAACTCTGTCCTGTTGCGAAGGCTTCGATGTGATCGCCGCGCACGCGTCCGGAAATGGTCCCGGAAGCGTTGCGGCTGGCTTCGTTCCAGGAACCGGAGATCGCCCCGCCGCGGTATTCGACATCGCTGGACAAATCGAAGTTATAGCTGTCGCTGGCGCAGCGCAGGTTGAGCCGAAGCTGGACGCCGGCCCGGTCGACGTCGTAGGCCGCGCGGCAGCGCAGCCGCTGCTCCGATCCGTCGGAAGTGCGCAGAATGCCGCCGCCCGACCATGAACCCGCCATGGCGGCCAGGGGCGACGCGGCGGCCTGGGCGGCGCTGCCGGGCAGGCACAGCGCCAGCAACAGCAATGCCGGCGCGAGGTTGACTCGGAACGCGAATGTGGACCCAGACATGGTTGGCCTCCATTTTCGGTTTCAGCTTCAACGCCGATGGGCCAAAGCGGCTCACCGGCTTCCCGCAGGATCTGGTTTGTGCCGCGCCGCCGGACTAGGCTGGGCGTCATCACAAGCAAGCGATCACGGAGGAAATCATGAAGTCTGCCGTCTGGATGTCGTCACTCGCGATCGCCGCGGCCGGCGGCTGGGTTGCGGCCACGATGCTGGCGCAGCCCGCGACCGGCAAGGAACCGCGCTTTCCGCAGCTCACCATGGATGCGCTCAACGACGCGCAGAGGCCGCTCGGCGAGGAGATCGTCAAGGTTTCGAGCGTCGGCCTGGCCGGGCCGTACAACCCGATGATCCGCAGCCCGGTGCTGGGCCAGCGATTGTTCGATCTGTTTCATTATCTGCGCTGGGAAACCTCGGTCCCCACCAGGCTCAACGAGTTCGCGATCCTGATCATCGGGCGGCAGTGGCGCTCGCAGGTCGAATGGTACGCGCACGCGCCGCTGGCGGCCAAGGCGGGACTGTCGGCCGATATCATCGCCGAACTGAAGGCCGGTCAGCGGCCGCAGAAGATGGCCGAGGACGAGGCGCTGGTGTACGATTTCGTCACCGAGCTCACTACCACCAAGAAACTTTCCGACCAGACCTTCGCCCGCGCCCGAAAACTGTTCAACGATCAGCAGATCGTGGATCTGACGGCGGTGGCGGGCAACTACGTCATGGTGGCGATGATGCTGGCGATGGCGGAGGAAACCACGCCGCCGGGCAAGGAGCCGCCGTTCAAGGTTGACGAGGAGTAGCCGGCTCGTCAGGGCCGGACCGGCTTTCGGAAAGGATTGAAGATGACGGAAATGCCACTTGCGCCACGGCCGCTCGGCGAGATCGCGAGCTACCATGCCCACGTTTATTACGATCCGGCGACGACACGCAGCGAAGCCGAGCGGTTGCGACACTGGATCGGCGAGCGGTTCTCCGTCACCCTGGGGCGCTGGCACGATGTGAAGGTGGGCCCGCACGACCAGGCCATGTTTCAGGTGGCGTTTGCCAGCGAGGTGTTTCCGACGCTGGTGCCATGGCTGATGCTCAACCACGGCAGGTTGAGCATCCTGGTCCACCCCAACACCACCAATCCGCGCCGGGATCATCTTGCCGATCCGGTCTGGATCGGACCGGCGCTTTCCGTGCATGGAGAGGGGTTGCCCGAGCATACCGCCATCGAGGAGGCGCCGCTGCCGAACACGCATCCGGTGGTCGCGCCCTAGCGAATTGGCCGTTGCAAACGCGGGCTGCCCTCTCCCAGGGTGAGAGCCCGGCGGTCGATCTAGCCCTCCGCCGCCCGCCCGATGCGGCCGAGATGGGTGAAGCCGAAGCCGGCCTGGTATTGCAGGCCATAACCGAGCGCACGGTCGACGCCGATATGGGCGAGCCAGATCATCGCGATGGAGAGCAGCAGCGGCGAGGCCGTGCCGAAGCCCACGACCATCAGCACCATCGGCGCCATGTAGCAGTGCGCGGCATTGTAGACGATGGCGCCGGTCCGGGGGTCGGCGAGATAGGCCACGAAGCTCAGGTCCGGCAGCAGAAACAGGATGAGGTAGATCCACCACGAGCCGCCCCAGACCGCGTAAAGCAGCGTCATTCCGGCAAACAGCGTCAGTCCCTCCAGCCGCAGCAGCGTGCGAAGTCCGCCGGTGACGGCTCCGGTTGCGACCTTTTCATCCATCTTTCACCCTCCCTCGAATCCCCTCACGACGGTACCGCTCTGCCGCCGGGGGTATGAGTTGCCGCGCTTGAAAGCCGGTTTCCCGCGCGCGAAATCCCGTGTTAGAACGCAGGCCAATTTGGGCGGGAATAGCGACATGAAAGACATCCTGGATACCCTCGAGGAACGCCGCGCCGGCGCCAAGCTCGGCGGCGGCGAAAAGCGCATCGAGGCGCAGCACGCCCGCGGCAAGCTGACCGCGCGGGAGCGCATCGAACTGTTGCTCGACAAGGGCAGTTTCGAGGAGTTCGACATGTTCGTCGAGCACCGCTCTGTAGAATTCGGCATGGACAAATCCAGGGTGCCGGGCGACGGCGTGGTCACCGGCTGGGGCACCGTCAACGGCCGCAAGACCTTCGTGTTTGCCAAGGACTTTACCGTGTTCGGCGGCTCGCTGTCGGAAACCCATGCCCAGAAGATCGTCAAGATACAAGACATGGCGATGAAGGCGAGGGCGCCGATCATCGGGCTCTACGACGCCGGCGGCGCCCGGATCCAGGAAGGCGTCGCCGCTTTGGCCGGCTATTCCTACGTGTTCCGCCGCAACGTCATCGCCTCCGGCGTGATCCCGCAGATCTCGGTCATCATGGGGCCCTGCGCCGGCGGCGACGTCTATTCGCCGGCCATGACCGACTTCATCTTCATGGTGAAGAACACCAGCTACATGTTCGTGACCGGCCCCGACGTGGTGAAGACCGTGACCAACGAGGTGGTGACGTCGGAAGAACTCGGCGGCGCCTCGGTGCACACCACGCGCTCCTCGATCGCCGACGGCGCCTTCGACAACGACGTCGAGACGCTGCTGCAGATGCGCCGGCTGATCGATTTCCTGCCCTCCAACAACACCGACGGCGTGCCGGAGTGGCCGAGCTTCGACGACATCGAGCGCGTCGACATGTCGCTGGATACCCTGATCCCCGATCATCCGAACAAGCCCTACGACATGAAGGAGCTGATCCTGAAAGTCGTCGACGAGGGCGACTTCTTCGAGATCTCCGAGACATTTGCCAGGAACATCGTCACCGGTTTCGGCCGCATCGCCGGCCGTACCGTCGGCTTCGTCGCCAACCAGCCGATGGTGCTGGCGGGCGTGCTGGATTCCGACGCCTCGCGAAAGGCCGCGCGCTTTGTCCGCTTCTGCGACGCCTTCAACATCCCGATCGTCACCTTCGTGGACGTGCCGGGCTTTTTGCCGGGCACCGCCCAGGAATATGGCGGCCTGATCAAGCACGGCGCCAAGCTGCTGTTCGCCTATTCGCAATGCACGGTGCCGCTGGTGACCGTGATCACGCGCAAGGCCTATGGCGGCGCCTTCGACGTGATGGCGTCAAAGGAGATCGGCGCCGACATCAACTACGCCTGGCCGACCGCGCAGATCGCGGTGATGGGCGCCAAGGGCGCGGTCGAGATCATCTTCCGCGCCGACATCGGCGACGCCGACAAGATCGCCGCGCGCACCAGGGAATATGAGGACCGCTTCCTGTCGCCGTTCATCGCCGCCGAGCGCGGCTATATCGACGACGTCATCATGCCGCACTCGACGAGGCGGCGGATCGCCCGTGCGCTCGCCATGCTCAGGGATAAGCATGTCGAGATGCCGATGAAGAAGCACGACAATCTGCCGTTATAGGTCAAGGCCCTCTCCGACCGCGGAGCCCGATTTACAAGCCGGTGAGGCCGCGCCTATACTCTGGGTTGTGGGGAGGGCGTGATAATGACCATCGTGGAAGGTGACACGGTCAGGAAAACGACGGCGCAAGACGCCGCGCAGGCAGCGGAAGTTCAATCCAAAATTCTCAGCGCCTACAAGGAAATGCTTTCTTTTCAGTTCGGTGGCACGGTGCTGCTGGCCGGCAGCGTCGCACTCGCGCTGCTCGCCTGCTATCGCTTCGGCCAAATTTCGCCACCGCTCCTGGTGCTGGCGATACTGGCAGGGATGCTGGGCGCTTTTTTCAGCGCGCTGACGCGGCTTTACAATGTGGATCAGGCCAGCCTCGCGCTGATCACGCCGACGGTCCGGCAGCTCGGCGGCCGCTATCTCATGATGTATTCGCTTGTGCCGCCGATCATAGGCGCGATCGCGGCAGTCGTTCTTTATCTGATATTCGTCGGCAGACTGCTGGAAGGCGGGCTCTTTCCCTCGTTCAGCTGCAGGAAAGGGATGGAATGCTTGTCGGTTCTGGATCTCATGAACAATTATTGGCCGTCGTATCCGGAGGACTACGGCAAGGTGCTGGTCTGGACGTTCGCCGCCGGCTTTTCCGAGCGGCTGGTCCCCGATGTCCTGCAGGGCTTGGTGTCGAAGGAGGAGGGCGGCGGCAAGTAGGCGGCTTCGCGCAGTACGAGGCGTTTGTCTGATCTGCCGTCGTTACTTCGTCATTTCGGGGCGCGCCGGCGGGAACCCGGAATCTCGCGCTTATGATCTTTCGGATTCCGGGTTCAGCCGGACGGCCAGCGCGAAGCGCCGACCGTTGAGGCTGCCCCGGAATGACGAGGAAAAAACCAACCGGGAAGCACGCCCATGCCAAAAGCCTATTTCGTCGTCCGCGCCACCGTCACCGATCCCGCCAGACGTGCGGCGTTCGATCGCTGGTACAGCCAGGAGCATCTGCCCGACGCTTCGAAGGCGTTCGGCGCAAAGAAGGCGTGGCGGTTCTGGGGCGTCGGCGATCCCTCGCTGCATCAGGCGATGTACGAGTTCGCGGACCAGGCGGCGCTGGAACGGGCGATGAGCGGCGACGACCTGAAGCGGCTGGTCGCCGACTTCGACCGCGACTGGCCCGAGGTCACGCGCACGCGCGAGCTTCTCGTGCTGGCGGAAGAGTTTCAAGCGGCGTGAACGTATGGCGAGGAAATAATTTCCGGGAACCGGACGGTTTCAACGGCTGATGCCGGCTCGGCCGCGGCGATGACGAAAAATATTTCAGTTCAGCTGCCGTTCATTTCGGCCCTGCAAAATCCTCTCGTCTGTCACTACGCAAGGAAGGAACTTTGATGGAACATCGTCGTCACTTTCTGACACTCGGCTTTGCCGTCGCTATCGGCGCCGCGGCATTTGCCGCGGGCGCGCAGGCAGCGCCGCTGTTGCCGACCCCCTTGGCACAGGGCCAGGCGCTACAGCGCGGGCAGGCCGCCGAGCCTGCGGTTGTCGCCCAGGATGAGGTCGATCATCTCAAGCCCGAGCAGGTGTACTGGCATCGCTGGCACCATTGGCACCATTGGCATCACTGGCACCACTGGCATCGTCACTGGTAAGGCGGCCACACCGTCCGCCGGCGCGAGGCGGGAACCAGCGTGGTTCCCGCCTTTGCGTTTCTGCAAAGCCGCTGCGTCGGCTAGATCGGTCCGAAGGCGGGTTCAGCGGGCCGGCAAGATCATTTGGCCAGAAAAGCGAGCATCAATTCGTTGAATTTTTGCGGCGCATCGAGAAACACCAGGTGTCCGGCATTCTGGATCACCTCGGCGCGCGCATCGGGCATCCTGGCGGCCAGCGCGGTGGCGAGTTCGGCATTGTGGCCCATCTTCGGCCGCAGCGCCTCCGGCGCGCTGGGGCGGCCCGGCGCGTTGTGATCGTCGGCGCCCATCACGAACAGCGTGGGCCCGGCGATCAGCGGGATTTCATGCACCACCGGCTCGCGATAGATCATCTGCGCCGAATTGACGAAGGCGCGCAGCCAGCGCGGATATTCCGAACTGCCCTTGATGTTGAAGCGCGCATCGATGAACGGCGTGATCTGGTCCGGCGGGATTTTCGGCGAATAATTGGTATCGAGCTGCTTGCGATAACCGTCCGCGGTCAGCTTGTCTTCGCTTTCGAGAATTTTCTCGGTCGGCGTCGGCGGCACGTAGAGCCGGTAATCCTCCAGCCCGATCGGCGCTGCCAGCAGCAGATGGTTGACCCGCTCGGGGTAGGCGCGGGCGATGCGCACACCCAGCATTCCGCCCAGCGAATGCGCCACGATATCGGCCCGCGCGATTCCAAGATGATCGAGCAGCGCGACGGTGTTGCGCGCCAGCGTGTCGAAATGCAGGTCGGCCGCTGGTTTGGAGGATTTGCCGAAGCCGATCTGGTCCGGCACCACCACGCGGTAGCCGGCGTCGTTCAGGGTGCGGATCACCGGGGCCCAATAGCTCGACGGGAAATTGCGGCCGTGCAGCAGCACCACGACGCGGCCGTTCGGCTGCGCCGGCGCCACGTCCATATAGGCCATCCTGACCGGCTCGCCGTCATTGACCAGCGGCAGCATGCTGACCGGATAGGGATAGGCAAAACCTTCAAGGCCGATGCCGTAGGGTTCGCGCGGCAAGGGCTCTGCGGCGCCGGCCGATATCGGGAAGGAAAGCGGCAGGGCGGATAACGCCAGCAATGCGGCAACCAAAACGCGGTTCATCGGAAACTCCTGATGGCGAGAGCCATTTCGCTATCTCTTGGGACCGCGATGCCGCGATGTAAAGCGGTCCGGCTTCACGACATCTTGTCCACGGCCCGGCAAGCCGGTGCGGCTATTCGGCCTCGCCGAACAGCAAGGCGAACTGCTTTTCGCCGTTGCGGCTGAAATTGACGACCCGGCTGCCGGGAGCGGTGTCGCGCGCGGCCCATTTCAGCTCGGTGAAGCGCGCCATCAGCGCCGTACCGAGCGTGCCGGCGAGATGATGCCGCCGCTCGCTCCAGTCGAGGCAGGCCTTGCACACCGGCCGGCGCGGATGTGCGAGGTCTTCCGTCGCTATCTGCAGGGTCCGGGCCAGGAAACGCTCGCCCTCGAGGGTGAGGTCGATCGCCTGTTTGCTTTGACGCACCAGCCGGCGCTTGCGCAGGCTGTCGAGCATCTGCACGCCGAGATCGCCGGCCAGATGATCGTAGCAGATCCGGGCGCGGCGCAGCGCCGGGTCCTTCGGCCCGGTGCGCACGCGCATATGGCCGGCGCGCGCCGCAAGTGCAGCGAGGCCTTCCAGCACCCCGGCGACGTCGGGGTCGGCAAGCCGGTAATAGCGGTGCCGCCCCTGCTTTTCCTGCTCGATCAGGTTGCCGGCTTCCAGCCTCGCCAGGTGCGAGCTGGCGGTCTGCGGCGTGACGCCGGCCTGGTGCGCGAGCTCGCTCGCGGTCAGCGCGCGGCCGGTCATCAGCGCCGTCAGCATGTTGGCGCGGGCGGGATCGCCGACCAGCGCGGCAACCATGGCAATGTCGGGACCTGCTTTCATAGTTCGATGTTAGCCGAAGCATTGACGTCGGGCAAGCCGCCAGTATCCGGTATCCGAAATTCGTCGCAGCGGGAGTTTCCTTGGCCATCACCGTTTTCATCCGCTACCAGCTCGATCCGTTCAAGCGCGGGATGTTCGAGGAATATGCCAGGCGCTGGCTTGCCATCATTCCGCGATGCGGCGGCGACCTGGTCGGCTACTGGATGCCGCACGAAGGCACCAACACGATTGCGTTCGCGCTGATCTCCTTCGAGAATCTCGCGGCCTATGAAGGCTATCGCGCGCGGTTGCGCGGCGACGGCGAGGGCATCGCCAATTTTGGTTTTGCCGAAGCCAACCGGTTCATCCTGGCGGAGGAGCGGACATTTTTGCGGCAGGTGACCGGATAGTTCCACCCCGAGTACTGGCACCGGGCGTTGCCCCTCGCTATCCTTGCGCTAACCAAACCGATCCAACAACAGGGGAGAGACCATGCCGGTCAGCACCGAGGACAAGCGCGCCGTCTTCCGGAATCTGCATGAACAAGGCTGTTTCGTGCTCCCCAACCCCTGGGATGTCGGCAGCGCGCGGGCGCTGCAGCACCTCGGCTTCAAGGCGATCGCGTCCACCAGCGCGGGCTTTGCCTGGTCGATCGGGCGCCCCGACAACCGCGTCACCCTCGAGGAGGTGCTGGCGCACCTCACGGCGCTGTGCGGCGCGGTCGACCTGCCGGTCAACGCCGATTTCGAGGGTGGCTTTGCCCACAAGCCCGAGAAGGTCGCCGCCAATGTCGCAGCTGCGGTCCAGACCGGCGTCGCCGGGCTGTCGATCGAGGATTCGACGGGCGATGCTCAAAAGCCACTCTTTGAGCGGGCGTTCGCGGTTGAGCGCATCAAGGCGGCGCGCGCCGCCATCGATGCCGACCATAGCGGCGTGCTGCTGGTCGGCCGCTGCGAAGGTTTTCTGGTCGGGCAGCCCGATCTGGCCATGGTGATCGACAGGCTCAACGCCTATTCGGAAGCCGGCGCCGATTGCCTCTATGCCCCGGGCATCAAGACCACCGAGCAGATCGCCGCGGTCGTGAAGGCGGTGCATCCCAAGCCGGTCAATCTTCTGATCGGCGCATCCGGCCTGTCGGTCGCGCAGGCCGCCGATCTCGGTGTCCGCCGCATCAGCGTCGGCGGCTCGCTGGCGCGGGCGGCGTGGGGCGGGTTCATGCGCGCGGCGCGGCTGATCGCGGAAACCGGAAGTTTTGCCGAATTGGGCAGCGGCTATTCCGGCGCCGAATTGAACAAGATGTTCAGCTGATCCCACCGCCAGCGGGCCGGAGCCCGCCGCGGTCGGCTGGATTGCCGGATCAGCCCGCTACTGCTTGGCCGGCGGGTTCGCGGTCGGAGACGGATGCACCGTCGAGCCCGGAGGCGAAGCGGTCTGTGGCGCGGGCGGGTTCGCCGGAGCGGCCCCCGTCGTCACTCCCGGGCCGGCATTGCTGTGAGGCGTGACGTCCCGCATGCCGGCAGGGGCCGGTGGAGGGGAGGGCTGCGCAGAATTCTCTGCGGTCGGGGAGGTGGTGCCGGCCCGATTGCTCGACGAATTGTTCAGGCCGTAGAACACCGCCCCGAGGATCACGGCGATGGCGACGGCGAAAATTGCAATCCTGCCGCTGCTGGCGGGACCTTCGGCAAGTTCGGGATCGACCTGCAGGGCATTGTCGATACGAGCGGCACGGCGAAGCTCGTCGTCGACGGGTTCGCGATAGCTCCGGGAACGATAGGGATCGTCCGGAGAACGGGTGGAAATGTCCGGGGAACTGGGGGGAGCGTCCGGACTTCGGTGGTCGGCCATGACAGGTTCCTCCGTTGGCCGATGACAACCTGCGGCAGCGCCGGGAGTTCCAGGGAACCCGACCTGCTGGGTCCCTCTGCGGAGCATCGTCAAGAACGCTGCACCGCGTCCGGACACGGTAAATCTCAATTCGGCTGCGTGCTCCGGACCCGCCGCAATCGGCCTGCATCACTTCGCCCGCCGGGCTCTTGCCACCTCGGCTGGCGTCACCATGGGGGCCGCGTTGCCCCAGGAATTGCGCAGATAGCTGGCGACGTCGGCGATTTCCTGATCCGACAATGTCTCACCGTAGGCCGGCATCGAGCCGGGATTGGGCGCGCGTGGCGTCGTCACCGTCTGCGCGCCATCGAGGATGATGCGCAGCGTGCTGGAGGGATCGGCCGACTGCAGATTGGCGTTGCCCGGCAGCGGCGGATAGATCCGCGGCGCGCCGGAGCCGTCGGCCTCGTGGCAGGCGATGCAGGCATGAGCGTAGACCGCGGCCCCCGCCGCCATGGTAGCCGGCGGCGGCGGGGTCACTGCGGGCTCCGGCAGGCCCGCGCCGAGATCCTTGAGATAGACCGCGATGGCGCGGACGTCGGCGTCGCTCATTTTTGAGGTCGAGCCGACAACGACCTCGGCCATCAATCCGTCGGCCTGGCTGCGGCCGTTGCGGCCGCTCTGCAGATATTCGACGACGTCGCCAACGCTCCACGATTTCAGACCGCTGCGTTCGGCGCCATCGAGCCGCGGCGCGAACCAGCCCTGCACCCGCCCGCCGCCAAAGGCCCGGCCGCGCCTGTCGGCGCCGAAGATATTCTTGGGCGTGTGGCAGGCGCCGCAATGAGCCGGTCCTTCGACCAGATAGCGACCGCGATTCCATTCCGTGCTCCGTTGCTGATCGGGCATCAGGATGCCCGGCTTGAAGAACAGCCAGTTCCAGGCGCGCATCAGCACGCGGTAATTCAGCGGCCAGCGCAGTTGCGGCGCAGAAGGTCTGTTCCTGACCGGCGTCAGCGTCGCCAGATAGGCTCGGATGGCCAGCACATCCTGGCGGGTGAGCCGGGTGAAATTGGAGTAGGGAAACGCCGGATAATAGTTCGATCCGTCAGGCGCCACGCCGAGATGAAGCGCCCGGTAGAAATCCTGGTCGCTCCAGGCGCCGAGGCCGGTGTCGTCATCGGGTGTCAGGTTGGACGAATAGATCGTGCCGAACGGGGTGGCGATCGGCTTGCCGCCGGCGAACGGTTTTGCCGGGTCGGCGGTATGGCAGCCTGCGCAATCCGAGGCCTCGGCCATCGCCTTGCCGTGCGCGACGGTCTCGGCCGCAGCGGAATCGGCGCGCGCCGGCGCCCAGACCGATGCGCTGCACAACAGCACGGCGCCGAGAATCGCCCGCATTCCGCAATATCGCTTCTGCACCGGCCAGCCTCCGCAATCAATATAGCGCGAAACCGCCGGGGCGCGGGCGCCACGTCGTTGCGCCGCCGAGCGGCGCCGCGACACAAAGCGACAATGCCCGATGCCGATTCGGGCATGAAATTGCGATCTCCGCCATGCGGGGCTGTGTTGCCCAGAATTGTGGTGCGCCCGGCGCAAAAACCGACATAGACTGGCTCTAACGAGTTGAATGACTAAGTAAAAAACGGCCGCGCCGATAGGTGCCGTGCCAGGCTTGCCAGCAGTCGCCCGTTCAGGGCGCAAGAGGGTGGAATGGGAATCAACCAAGGTCCGATCAGTCTCGATCAGAAATACACCCAGGAGTCAGGCCACGTCTTCCTGACCGGGATCCAGGCGCTGGTCCGCCTGCCGATGGCGCAAATCCGCCGCGACCGCGCCGCCGGGCTCAACACCGCGGGCCTCGTCACCGGATACCGCGGCTCGCCGCTCGGCGGCTACGACCAGCAGCTGGTGGCGGCCCGAAAGCACCTCGCGCAATACGACGTCAAGTTCCAGCCCGGCGTCAACGAGGATCTCGCGGCCACCGCGATCTGGGGCTCGCAGCAGCTCAATCTGTCGCCCGGCGCCCGGCACGATGGCGTGGTCGGCATCTGGTACGGCAAGGGCCCGGGCGTCGACCGGTGCGGCGATGTGTTCCGCCACGGCAATGCGGCAGGCTCCGCCAGGAATGGCGGCGTTCTCTGCCTGGCCGGCGACGATCACGGCGCCAAATCCTCCACCGTGCCGCATCAGTCGGACCATGCCTTCATCTCGGCGCTGATGCCCTATCTCTATCCGTCCAGTATCCACGAAATGATCGAGATGGGCCTGCTCGGCATCGCGATGTCGCGCTATTCCGGCTGCTGGGTCGGCATGAAGGTGATCACCGAGACCGTCGAGACCACCGCGGAGGTCGACCTCAGCGACGAGATGAAGCCCTTCATCATCCCGGCGGATTTCGAAATGCCGCCGGGCGGGCTCAACCTGCGCTGGCCCGACGACCGCTTCGACCAGGACAGGCGGCTGCAGGACCACAAGGGCTTTGCTGCGATCGCCTTCGCGCGCGCCAACAAGGTCAACCGCATCACCATGGATTCGCCGAAGGCGCGGTTCGGCATCATGGCGTCGGGCAAGAGCTACGAGGACATCCGCCAGGCGCTGCGCGAACTCGGGGTTACCCCCGAGGTCGCCGCAAAGATCGGCCTGCGGCTTTACAAGATCGGCATGCCCTGGCCCCTGGAGCCGCAAGGGGTGCGCGAATTCGCGGTTGGGCTGGAAGAGATCTTCATCGTCGAGGAGCGCCGCGAGATCGTCGAGAACCAGGTCAAGCAGGAGCTGTTCAACTGGCGCGACGATGTGCGGCCGCGCATCGTCGGCAAGATGGACGAACACGACAAGCGCTTCCTGCCCTTCGCCGAGGAACTCAGCGTCGCCTCATTGGCCAGTTCGCTGACCGAGCGGCTGCTGCGGCTCGATCTCAATCCTGAAATCGCGACCATGCTGCGCGCCAGGGCCGACTGGTTCAACGGCCGCCAGGCCACCCAGATGCAGGCGGTGGCGCCGATCACCCGCACGCCGTATTTCTGTTCGGGCTGTCCGCACAACACCTCGACCAAGGTGCCGGAGGGCAGCCGCGCGTTTGCCGGCATTGGCTGCCATTTCATGGCGCTGTGGATGGACCGCAACACCGAGACCTTCACCCATATGGGCGGCGAGGGGGTGCCGTGGGTCGGCATCGCGCCGTTCACCGACGAGGAACACATCTTCGCCAATCTCGGCGACGGCACCTATTTCCATTCCGGCAGCCTGGCGATCCGCCAGGCCATCGCCTCCAAGGCCAACATCACCTACAAGATCCTCTACAACGACGCCACCGCGATGACCGGCGGCCAGCATGTCGACGGCGACCTGTCGCCGCAGCAGATCACCTTCCAGCTTCACAGCGAGGGCATCCGCGACATCTATCTGGTGTCGGAAAATCCCGAGGCCTATCCGGCCGCCGACATCGCGCCCGGCACCAAAACCGCGCATCGCGACCAGCTCGACGCCGTCATGAAGACGCTGCGCCAGGTCAAGGGCGCTTCCGCCATCGTGTTCGTGCAGACCTGCGCCGCCGAAAAGCGCCGCCGCCGCAAGCGCGGCACGCTGGAGGACCCGGCCCGCCGCGTCCTGATCAATCCCGCGGTCTGCGAAGGCTGCGGCGACTGTTCCGTGCAGTCGAACTGCATTTCGGTGGAGCCGCTGGAGACCGAACTGGGGCGCAAGCGCACCATCAACCAGTCGAGCTGCAACAAGGACTATTCCTGCCTCAAGGGCTTCTGTCCGTCCTTTGTCACCGTGGACGGCGGCAGACTGCGCCGCCGCGCCCCGGCCGATCTCGGCAGCATCGGCGATCTGCCGGAGCCGGCATCGCGCCCCTCGCTCGATCGACCTTACAACATCGCGGTCGGCGGCGTCGGCGGCACCGGCGTGCTGACCATCGGCGCGCTGCTCGGCATGGCCGCCCATATCGAGGGCAAAGCCAGCATGATCCTGGACATGTCCGGGCTGGCGCAGAAGGGCGGCGCGGTGCTGAGCCATGTCCGGCTGTCCGAGCACACCGCCGACGTCACCTGTTCGCGCATCGTCACCGGCACCGCCGACCTGGTGATTGCCGCCGACGAAGTCGTGGCGGCCGCCAAGGACACCATCTCGCTGTGCGAATCCAGCCGCACCCATGGCGTCATCAATACCCACCTCATTCCGATCGCGGACTTCATCATGAACCGCGATTTCAACTTCCAGAGTCGCAAGGTCAATGCGGTGCTGGAAACCGCGTTGCGCAAGGATTCCGCGTTCTTCGATTTCACCCGGCCGGCCGAAGCCCTGCTCGGCGATTCCATCGCCACCAACATGATGATGATGGGCTATGCCTATCAGAAGGGACTGTTGCCGCTGCAGGCCGCCTCGATCGAGCAGGCGATCGGAATCAACGGCGTCGCGGTCAAGATGAACACCCAGGCGTTCCAGCTCGGGCGGCTGGCGGTCGCCGATCCGGCGCGGCTGGCGGCGATGCTCAAGGGTCAGGACGAGACGGTGGCGCCGAAGACCCAGGAAGCAATGTCGCTCGATGAAATCGTCGCGCATCGCAGCGCGCTGCTGACCGCCTACCAGAGCAAGAGGCTCGCCCGGCGCTACCGCGATCTGGTCACGCAGGTGCGCAACGCCGCCACCGATGGCGGCTATGGCGAGGCCTTGCCGCGCGCGGTGGCGATCAATTACGCCAAGCTGCTCGCCTACAAGGACGAATACGAGGTGGCGCGGCTCTATACCGACGGCCGGTTCGAAAAGCAGCTGCGCGACCAGTTCGACGGTGATTTCAAGATCAGCTTCAACCTCGCGCCGCCATTGCTCGGCGGCGGCGTCGACGCGCTGGGGCGGCCGCGCAAGCGCGCCTTCGGCGCCTGGATGATGCCGGTGTTCCGGATTCTCGCAGGCCTGCGCGTGCTGCGCGGCACGCCGCTCGACGTCTTCGGGGGCAGCCCCGACCGCAGGCTGGAACGCGAGCTGATCGCAGCCTACGAAAAGGACGTCGCCGGCGTACTCGCCGCGTTGTCGCCGCTGACGCTGGACACCGCGATCGAGCTGTTGTCGCTGCCGGACCGGATCCGCGGCTACGGCCCGGTCAAGGAGAAATCGGTAGCGGACGCCAAGGCACGCCACGCGCAACTCGCAGCCGATCTCGCCAGCCCGCCGCCGGCGCCGCGGCAGATCGCGGCGGAGTAGGTTTTGCCGGAGTGCCCCGGATGCTGCGCCGCGCGCCACCGTTGCGGCGTGGTGCGCTGCTGATCCGGCGCCGGCGAGCGTTTCAGCTTGGTGCGTGTGGATCGCGGCTCTGCCAACGGGTCGGGCGAATGCGTGCCCGATGACAGGCTCCGCAGCGCGAAGGGCGCTGTACCGCGTCCTCGACACGCCAATTCGAGATCTTGCGTTTTTCGTCTCGCCTGACGGAATATTTCGGCGCTTGCCAAGGCGGCTCCGAAAGGCGAGAAAACCGCTGGGAAGAAACACCGGCGGAGAGTTTATTGAGCATCAAGGGCAAGGCCTATATTGCCGGGATCTACGAGCATCCGACCCGGCATGCACCCGATAAGTCCACCGCACAGCTGCATGCCGAAGTCGCCAAGGGCGCGATCGAGGATGCAGGCCTGACCAAGGCCGATATCGACGGCTATTTCTGCGCCGGCGACGCCCCGGGCGGCGCCTGGCCGATGGTGGACTATCTCGGCCTCAAGGTACGCCACATCGATTCCACCGAGACCGGCGGCTGCTCCTATTTGATCCATCTCGGCCATGCCGCCGAGGCGATCGCCGCGGGCAAGTGCTCGATCGCGCTGATCACGCTGGCCGGCAAGCCGCGCACCAGCGCGATGGCGCCGCGCGCCGCCGGCGCGGAAGCCGATTTTGAAGCCGCCTATGGCGCGACCACCCACAATGCCTACGGCATGTGTGCCATGCGCCATATGCACGATTACGGCACCACCAGCGAGCAGCTGGCCTGGATCAAGGTCGCGGCATCGCATCACGCCCAGTACAACGAACATGCGATGCTGCGCGACGTCGTCACCGTCGAGGACGTGCTCAACTCGCCGATGATCTCCGATCCGCTGCACCGGCTGGATTGCTGCGTCGTCACCGACGGCGGCGGCGCGCTGATCGTGACCACGCCGGAAATCGCCAGGAGCCTGAAGAAGCCGCTGGTGCGCCTGATCGGCCATGGCGAGGCGATGAAGGGACCGCGCGGCGGCAAGGATCTCGACCTGACCTATTCGGCCGGAGTCTGGTCGGGCCCGCGGGCGTTCGAAGAGGCCGGCGTGACGCCTGGGGACATCAAATACGCCTCGATCTATGACAGCTTCACCATCACCGTGCTGATGCAGCTCGAGGATCTCGGCTTCTGCAGGAAGGGCGAGGGCGGCAAGTTCGTCGCCGACGGCAACCTGATTTCCGGTGTCGGCAAGCTGCCGTTCAACACCGATGGCGGCGGGCTCTGCAGCAACCACCCGGTCAACCGCGGCGGCATGACCAAGATCATCGAGGCGGTACGGCAGCTGCGCGGCCAGGCCCATCCCAAGGTACAGGTGCCGAATTGCGATCTCGCGATCGCGCACGGCACCGGCGGACTGCTCGGTGTGCGCCACGCCGCCTCGACCTGCATCCTGGAGCGCGCATGATGGCTGAAGCGAAGAAATATCCGGCGCCGCAAGGCAATCCTGAAACCAAGCCGTTCTGGGACGCCGCCTCCCAGGGCAAGTTCCTGATCAAGCGCTGCACCGCCTGCGGCGAGCCGCATTATTTTCCCCGCTCGATCTGTCCGTTCTGTTTTTCCGACAAGACGGTGTGGGAGGAAAGTTCGGGGGAGGGCGAGATCTATACCTTCAGCCTGATGCGCAAATCGGCGACCGGGCCTTACGCGATCGCCTATGTCACGCTGAAGGAGGGCCCGTCGCTGCAGACCAACATCGTCGACTGCGACCTCGACAAACTCAGGATCGGCCAGAAGGTCAAGCTGGTGTTCAAGCCGACCGACGGCGCGCCGCTGCCGTTCTTTACGCCGGTGTGAGATTGTATCGTCTCCCTTGGGAGCGAGGGTGCTTAGGAGAGGGCGTAGTCACAACGGACGCCGTGAGTTTATCACCCTCTCCCCTTGCGGGAGAGGGTGGCAGCCGAAAGGCTGCCGGCTGAGGGGTAGTGCTCTGCGGTGATCCCTCACCGAGCAGAGTTTGTTGCTGGCGCCGGTTATGCCCTCTCCCGCAGGGGGAGAGGGCGCATTCTTGAGCGCCGCTGAGGAAGAAATCCGGAGGAAACATACCAAATGCCGATCAAGTACGAAGAGTTGATGGCGCTGAAAAATCTGGGCCAGAAATACGCCTATGGCGATCGCGAGGTGATGCTGTACGCCTACGGCATCGGCATGGGCGCCGATCCCCTCGACGAGAAGGAACTGGCCTTTGTCAACGAGGCCGTCGCCACGCCGCGCGCGCTGAAGGTGGTGCCGACCTTTGCCTCGGTCGCGGCATGGGGAGCTGGCCCCGGCGAAATGCATCTGAACCGTCTGATGGTGGTGGATGGCGAGCGCGACATCACCTTTCACAGGCCGCTTGCGGTGGCCGCCAACATCACCGCCGATTCCACCGTTCTGGACGCCTTCGACAAGGGCAAGGACAAGGGGGCGGTGATCCGCCACCAGACCGTGCTCAGGAACGAACAGGGCGAGCCGCTGGCGACGCTGGTGGCCTCGCGCTTTGCGCGCGGCGACGGCGGATTTGGCGGGCCGTCCGAGGGCCAGCCCGAGCCGCACAAGGTGCCGGGCCGCGCGCCGGATCGGTCCATCGACATCCCGACCCGCCCCGACCAGGCGCTGGTCTACCGGTTGTGCGGCGACCGCAATCCGCTGCACAGCGATCCCGAATTCGCCAGGCGGGCCGGCTTCCCGAAACCGATCCTGCACGGCATGTGCACCTACGGCATCACCTGCCGCGGCATCCTGCAGACCTACGCCGATTACGATGCCGGCGCCTTCCGCCAGCATGCCGCGCGATTCTCCGCGCCGGTCTATCCCGGCGAGACCGTGACCATGGACATGTGGAAGGACGGCAACGTGATTTCGTTCGAGGCGCGGGTGAAGGCGCGCAATGTCGCCGTCATCAAGAGCGGCAGGACCGTGCTGGGGTGAGATAGGTTCGCGCCCCGGACGCAGTGCAGCGTCCTGGACACAATGACCATGAGGGAGAGCACCATGGGACTACTCGACGGCAAGGTTGCGCTGATCACCGGCGCCGGCGGCGGGCTCGGCGAGGCCTACGCCAAATTGTTCGCGCGCGAGGGGGCGGCGGTCGTGGTCAACGATCTCGGCGGCCCGCGCGACGGCAGCGGCGGCGACGCCTCGATGGCGCAGCAGGTGGTCGACGCCATCACGGCCGCCGGCGGCCGGGCGGTCGCCAATGGCGCCGATATCTCCACCATTGAAGGCGGCCGCTCGGTGTTCGACGATGCCATCCGGCATTTCGGCCGCGCCGACATCCTGGTCAACAATGCCGGCATTCTGCTCGACCAGACCTTCGCCAAGGCGACCGAGGCCGCCTGGGACAAGGTGATCAAGGTGCACCTCAAGGGCACATTCTGCGTCACCCAGCCGGTGTTCCGCTGGATGCGCGAGAACGGCGGCGGCGTCATCGTCAATACTTCCTCGACCTCCGGCCTGATCGGCAATTTCGGCCAGTCCAATTACGGCGCGGCCAAGGGCGGCATTTTCGGCCTGACCAACGTGCTGGCGATCGAGGGCCGCAAATACAATATCCGCTTGTGGTGCCTGGCGCCGGGTGCGCTGACCCGCATGACCGCCGATCTGCCGCGCTATATTGAAAACCCGAATGCGGCACTGGGGCCGGACGGCATCGCTCCGGCCGTGCTATACATGGTCAGCGATTTATCGGGCGACCAGACCGGCAAGATTCTCGGCGTCTCCGGTCCCCGCGGCGTGCGTGAAATGCGGATGATGGAAAAGCCGGGATGGAAGCCGCCGCATACGGGATGGAAGGCCCAGGATGTGGTCGAGCACGCCAGCGAGATCTTCTTCTCCGACGAAGAGATCAAGATGGGCGCGCGGCGATTTTGAACCTGAAACGTCATTCCGGGGGGCGAGTGAAACGCGGTCCTTTGTCATTCCGGGATGCGTCTTCAGTCGGCGATAGCCGACTTGAGGCGCAGGCCCGCAATCCATACTCCCGGCGGCGATTATGGATTCCGGGCTCGCGCAAGAGCGCGCCCCGGAATGACTTTTGTTGCTGATGGTCACTGCTAATCTAAATGATTCGAACTTCGGAATAGCTGTACCAGGTCGAACGAGGCACCCATGACAAGACTCACCCACCACGCCGCCGGCACCTTCGCCATTGCACCGACGCCGTTCCACGAGGACGGCCGCATTGACGAGCCATCGATCGACCGGCTGGCGGATTTCTATACCGAGGTTGGCTGCGAAGGCGTCACCGTGCTCGGCATTCTCGGCGAGGCGCCGAAGCTCGAAGCTTCGGAAGCCGAGCAGGTCGCCAGCCGCTTTGTCAGGCGCGCCGGCAAGCTGCAGGTCATCGTCGGTGTCTCGGCGCCGGGGTTCGCCGCGATGCGTTCGCTGGCGCGGGCCTCGATGGATGCCGGCGCCGCCGGGGTGATGATCGCGCCGCCGCCCCATCTGCGCACCGACGAGCAGATCGCCTCCTATTTCAGGCAGGCGGTGGAAGCGATCGGCGACGACGTTCCGTGGGTGCTGCAGGATTATCCGTTGACCCTGACGGTGGTCATGACGCCTGCGGTGATCCGCGGGATCGTCATGGATAGCCCGTCCTGCGTGATGCTCAAGCACGAGGACTGGCCGGGACTGGAAAAGATCTCCGCGCTGCGCGGCTTCCAGAAGGATGGCTCGCTGCGGCCGCTGTCGATCCTGACCGGCAATGGCGGGCTGTTCCTGGATTTCGAGATGGAGCGCGGCGCCGACGGCGCGATGACCGGCTATGCCTTTCCGGAGCTCCTGATCGACGTGGTGAGATTGTCGAAGGCGGGCCAGCGCGACGCCGCGCATGACCTGTTCGACGCGCATCTGCCGTTGATCCGCTACGAGCAGCAGCCCGGCGCCGGATTGGCGGTGCGCAAATACGTGCTGCAGAAGCGCGGCGTGATCGCCTGCGGCGCGCAGCGCAAGCCGGGCTCGAACATCACGGCGGCGGCCCGGGCCGAAGTGGACTATCTGCTGTCGCGGGTGGCGCGGGTCGACCGCCGCGCCAGCCTGCAGCCGCAATCCAGTGCGGCGGGTTAGAGAATTCCTCATGGTGAGGAGCGCCACAGGGCCGCGCTTGGCGCGGATCCGTTGGCGCCTCTCGGACCATGAGAGACCGCACCTCTCATCCCACGAGACGCGGCCAAGGGGGCCGCTCCTCGGGATGAGGTCCCTACAGGAGTGAGACCTTATGCCAACAGAAATCGTGGTTCCACGTCCGGCGTCCACCATCCTGCTGCTGCGCGACAGCCCGCAGGATGAAATCGAGGTCTTCATGATGGTGCGCCATTATGAGATCGACTTTAATTCCGGCGCGCTGGTGTTTCCCGGTGGCAGCGTCGATCAGGGCGACCGCGAGATTATCGGCCGGCCCGAACTCCATGGCGGCGGAGCCGGCCTCGACGACGCCGAACTGAGTTTCCGGATCGCCGCGATCCGCGAGACGTTTGAGGAGAGCGGCATCCTGCTGGCGCGGCCGCACCATTCGGACGCATTGGTCGATGCCAAGAGGGCCGGCGAGATCGAAGCCCGCCATCGCGCCGCATTGTGCGAGGGCACCATATCATTCCAGCAGGTACTGGCCGACACCGGCATGGTGCTGGCGCTCGACCTGTTGCTGCCTTACGCGCACTGGATCACGCCGGAGGGCATGCCGAAGCGGTTCGACACCTGGTTCTTTCTGGCGGCAGCGCCGCCGGAGCAGGCCGGCGCACATGACGGCCGCGAATCCACCGACTCGATCTGGCTGTCGCCGCGCGAGGCCCTGGCGGGCGGCGACAGCGGCCGGTTCAAGCTGCCGTTTCCGACCACGCGCAACCTGATCAGGCTCGGCAAACAGAAATCCGTGGATGCCGCCCTCGACGACGTCAGGGGCAGGCCAGTCGTCACCGTGATGCCGGTGATGACCCGGTTGAACGGCGGCCGCCAGCTTCGCATTCCGCTCGAGGCCGGCTATGACGGCGAGGTGTTCGAGGTCGGCGCGGCGTAACCCACGACCGCCGTCGATGACGCCTGGTGTCCCAGCGGTGCCGTCATGCGTGGGACCTGCCGTGCCTTTGGGGTGTGTGCCCCGGGGAGCAAAGCGGGCTTGCACATCGTCAGCAGGGTCGTCGCGAGGCCTTCGGTCACCGCGAGATTTCCCGGTGCGCCGTAGCGAGCCAGTACCACAGGCTGAGCCGGCCGTAGCGACCCAGCATGACGCCGCCGAGCAGGGCGCCGCCGCCAATCAGGAGCAGCGCGTAGTTCCCGTCTGCACGCAGTTCGGGGTAACGGCCGTAAATATAACCGAAAGCATAGCGCAATATGACGAGAGCGATGCAGACGATCAGCGGAATTGCGCTGCCCGGCAGCATGAGCTGTGCCGCTCCGGGCGTGATCGCCCGCGGCGTCTGCGTCAGGTACCATCCGATGACGGCGCCGATCGCGGTCGAGCAAAGCCAGTCGGCCAGGGCAGCTCCCGGAGCCGCGCTGGTGCCGACCGAATTGCCGATCGACATCGCCAGCATCACCGCGGGGAAGATCAACAGCGAACGCAGCGGAACATGGCGCTCGCGCAGGTTGATGCTGCCGAGCCAGAGCACAGCGACGATCAGCGGTAACGCCCACACCGGCGTATGCCCGACAATTTTGGCAATGGCACTCATTGACGCTCTCGATGGGTGTCGGCGTGGGATGGCCTGACGGGCGCCAGCAATCCATCTTTCCAATGTCAAGATGTTGATACTACCGGTCGCCGGATCAGGCAACAGAAATCTTTACAATGTAAAAATAGAATCGCGTCGCCGCTGTGACGCTTGGTTGGGGAAAGTCGCGGGACGACGCCGGCGGCCGGTTCAACCTGGCGTTTCCGACCAGGCGCTGGCCGAACAGTAGTGCGTCGTCGCCGCGCCCGGCGACTGCAATCCTGTTCCAGATGTCAGCGTCCGCCGGCAGGCGTCGACGTGCCAACAGCCATGGTTCGCTCAATCCTCTTTCGGGTCCTTGCCCAACGCCATCGCCTCGATCGCAAGGGCTCGCGCGGTATATTCGTCCGCCAATTCGGTCAGGCTCTGGGCCAGCATCGGGTCTGTGGTGTCGCGGGCGAGACGCCGTGCCTGGGAAGCCCGGTCTCGAAAGTACGACGCATCGGCCATTGGCGCACCGCTTGTATCGGGCGGGAGCGCGACGGGCTCTCAGTCACCGGTAGCTGCCACGGGGATGTCGATGATGTCACCGACGTTATTATACATGTCCGGTCTCCGACATTAAACTTTTGCCTCGGAACTGGGCCAATTGACGCGGTCTTGCAGGGAACCGTTCGTCCGCCGTCCCGCCGGACTGTTATCCTGCCTTGCGTTGACGGGTCGGGCGTTTGGCCTTGGCCTCGCCCTTTGCTTCATGCTTGCCGGGAATGGCCATCAGCATCTCCCGCTGGCCCGATGCGGTCTTTTTGGGTTTGCCGCCTTTGACCGGTCTCGCCGCCGGCTTGCCGGCGGTTTTCAGGCTGTTGCGCAACGCATCCATCAGGTTGACGACATTGCCGGTGTCGCGCGGCTTCGCCGCGGTGCGCACGGGCTGACCCTTGCGCTTACGGTTCAGCAGCTCGACCAGCGCATTTTCATAGCGGTCTTCGAACTTCTCCGGCTCGAAATCTGCCGATTTCGTCTCGACGATATGCCTGGCGAGATCAAGCATTTCCTTGGTGACCTTGACGTCCTGGATGTCGTCAAAATACTCGTTATGGTCCCTGATCTCGTAGGGGTAACGCAGCAGCATTCCGACCAGGCCCTTGCCGCGAGCCTCCAGCGCGATGATGTGCTCGCGGTTGGTCAGCACGACACGCGCGATGGCAACCTTGTCCAGGGTGCGGATGGTCTCGCGGATCACGGCGAAGGCGTCGTGGCCGACCTTGCCTTCGGGCACGATGTAATAGGGCCGCACCAAATACAGCTCGTCGATCTCGGACTTCGGCACGAATTCGTCGATATCGATGGTCCGGGTGCTTTCCAGCGCGATGTTGTCGAGTTCGTCCCGATCGACCGTGACATAGGTGTCGGTGTCGACCTTGTAGCCCTTGACGATGTCCTCGTTGGCCACTTCCTCGCCGGTCTCGGCATCGACCTTGGCGTATTTGATGCGGTGGCCGGTCTTCTTGTTGATCTGGTTGAAGGAGACCTTTTCGCTCTCCGAGGTCGCCGGAAACAGCGCGACCGGACAGGTCACCAGCGACAGCCGCAAAAAGCCCTTCCAGTTTGCCCGCGGCGCCATCTTTGGAACTCCCTACACCAGACGGCGACTCAATCGGTCAGGCGGCCTTCGGTTCCCTCACTCGCATTCAGGGCAGGTATCGCCGGTCGCTTCAAGCGTCTCGCGCACCGCCGCGACTGCCTGATCGGGCGACAGCCCGGCGAGGGGCTGCTCGCGCGCAATTCGGAACGCCTCGCTGCGGGCGTCGGGATCGGCCCGGTCCTTTGCCCAACCGTGGTGATCGCATTTATGGATGGCGCCGACCTGCAACAACAGTTCGATCGCCCATCGGTCCACCGTCCTGAAATCCGGTCGTCCTCGCGTCAGCATGCGCAACTCCATCCGGCGAGTGAATCCGCTGACCCCTGCATCGGTTCCTGGCCGTCACCGGCCGGCATGATCTCCAAATAAGCAATTCATCGCCGACGGAGTCCTGAGCCGCGGACTTTTGATTCCGCGCCGGAACGATGCGCCGAAAGCCGCATTGTTCAGCCGGACAAGCCTGAACCTGGCCTGGCGCTCTTCCAACAGCGCCGGGCTTTGTCTTTGACGGAACGGCGGTGGCCGAACTGGGGATCATCGATGCGGCTCTTTTCCTGCCAAGCCTGCGGCAACGTCGTGTATTTCGAAAACCGCAGCTGCGGCCGCTGCGGCCACCGGCTGGCGTTCATGCCGGAGAGGATGACGCTGTCTGCGCTCGATCCCGCCGGCGATCGGTGGCAACCGCTGGAGTGTCCGGGACAAAGCCGCTGGCTGTGCAGGAACGCCGAACGCGACGCCTGCAACTGGCTGGTTGCTGACGGCAGCAACGACGCCTATTGCCTGGCGTGCCGCCACAACGGCACAGTGCCGGATCTTTCCGATGCAGTCCGGCTATCCGGCTGGCGTGAACTGGAGGTCGCCAAGCATCGGCTGTTTTATTCGCTGTTGCGCTGGAAGCTGCCGCTGAAGACCCGCGCCGAGGATCCGCGGCACGGCCTGATTTTCAATTTTCTCGCCGACGATCCGGCCACCGGGCACAGGGTCATGACCGGGCATGACGACGGCGTGATCACGGTCGCCCTGACCGAAACCGACGCCATCGAGCGCGAACGCCGCCGCCTGCAGATGAACGAGCCTTACCGCACCCTGCTGGGGCATTTCCGACACGAGGTCGGGCATCATTTCTGGGACCTGCTGGTCCGCGATGGCGGCAAGCTGGAGGCCTGCCGGGCGATCTTTGGCGACGACCGGATCGATTACGACGATGCCCTCAAGCGGTATTACGCCACGGGGGCACCGTCGGACTGGCAAGAGCATTACGTCTCGGCCTACGCCACCATGCACCCGTGGGAGGATTTCGCGGAAACCTGGGCGCACTATCTCCATATCGTCGATACCCTGGAGATGGCCGCGGAATTCGGATTGGAAGTGCATCCCGCGCGCGATCGCGAAGGCGGGTTGTCGGCACGGATCGACTTCGATCCTTACCTCGTCCGGTCGTTCGATCCGATCGCGAGGGCCTGGCTGCCCTTCGTCTTTGCGATGAATAGCGTCAACCGTGCGATGGGCATGGGCGATCTCTATCCTTTTGTGCTGTCGCCGGACGTGCTGGTGAAACTCGACTTCATTCACCGGCTGGTCCGAGACAGCGTATCGCTGGATCCCCGCGGAATCGTTCGAATGTCATCGCAATTGCCCGGTGCGGCCGAGCCGTCGATGGACGATGTTGCCGCGGGCTGACGCGCCGTGCGGCACGCCCTGATTGGCGCCCGCCAAGACCTTCAATCCGGCCGACCTGTCACGCGCGGCTGCTGTTTGTGTGACGACGAAAGACCCTGACCCCGAATGCCCCGTTACCGTTTCAATCTGGAAGATCATCGTTTTGTTGCGGATCGCGGCCTGCATGAATGCGCGGACGAACTGGACGCCCAGGCCCTGGCCGATGAAATCGCCGATCGGCTGGCGCAGGCGGAGCCGCATTTGCTGGAGGGCGGCCATGCCATCGTTGTTCGCGACGAGCACAACCGGCAGATTTACCGGGCGGAAATCGACAGGATCTCGATTGCAAGGCGGAGGAATTGAGATCCCTGGTCCGGTGTTTTGCCGACAATGCCAAGATTCCCGACGTCTGGCTAGCGCGGCGGCTTCAACTCGCCGGCCCGCCAGCCCAGAGCGTCGGTCTTCAGGGGATCCACCGCCATGACGACCTTGGTGAGGCGATGGCAGGTGCTGCACTCGAAGGTCCGTTCCTCGAAACCGCGCTTGCCCGGAGAAATGCGCGCCAGTCCCATCCTGTGCTTGCAGGTCGGGCACATCGGCCGCTCCGTACTGGAACTTGAAACAGACATGGCCAGCGCTCCAGCACAGCATTCGCCTAGGGGGTTGACGCGGTCTGTCCGCATCGGGACGTCGGCAAACACTTCGGAGGCGAATCTCCGGGTGCATCTGCCGGACGCCAGCAAAATAGTTCGGCGACCGGAGATGCGTCGGCCCGCATCGGTTGCTACCCGGGCAAAGTCGTCTGCGCAGGAGCGGTTGCGATATCGCGAAGCTCCTGCTTTGCCTTCAGGGCCTGTTCGGCCTGCTGCCAGAACTCGTCGTCCCGTCCTTCGGGTTTTCCGGCCTGTTCCCAGAGTTCATGGGCGCGGACCCTGATCTGCTGTTCCAACGTGGCCATGCCGACCTCGGTTCCTTTGGTTGCCGATTGTTTCCTCAGCCTGCCGCCCTGCGATTGACGCCCTTTCGCAGAGCCACGGTGTTGAGCTTGGTGTTGGCGGCCTTTTCTTCGTTCAGGTTGGTGGTCAGAAACCGCACGATGTCGTCGTGGCCGAGTTCCTCCGCCCAGGCGATCAAGGTGCCGTAGCGGGCGATCTCGTAGTGTTCGACAGCCTGGGCGTTTGCCACGATCGCGGCATCGAGCACGGATTTGTCGTCGATCTCGCCCGAGGTCGCATCGGATTCCTTGATCAGCCCGTCGATCGCCGGACAGTCGGTTCCGGACGGCTGCTGGCCGAGCTTCCTGAATACCTGATCGAGCCGCTCGATCTGCTTGTTGGTTTCCTCGAGATGGGTCTTCAGGCCCTGCGCCAGGTCACGGTTTGTCGCCTGGTCGATCATCTTCGGCAGCGCCTTGGTGATCTGCCGTTCGGCATAATAAATGTCCTTCAGGCCGTGCAGCAGCAGGTCTTCCATCGTCTTGATCTCCTTTGAAAACAGGCCCATGTCGTTCCTCCATCGTCAAACGTTTGAATCTTCAAAAAGTCTGCAGGTTCAACTTCCTTTGGCCACCGGAGTTCCAGCTTCGATGCTTGTTTGCATGCCGCCGAGAAACGGAGAGCTTTGCGATCACCTATCGCCGTTGACTTCGGATAGCGGATCGATCGCCGGGGCATTGAGTGCGGCACCGTCGACCGCGAATTGCGAGCCATGACAGGGGCAGTCCCAGCAAGTCTCGAAAGAATTCCAGTGCAGGTGGCAGCCGAGGTGGGTGCAGGCGGCGGACCGCTCGAACAAACGCCCGGTGCCGTCGCGATAGGCGGCAACCTTGCTGAGGCCTTGCCGGACGATGGCTCCCTGGCCGGGCTTCAGATCCTCCAGCGCGGACAATTCGCCGGGAGCCAGATACTCGGCGAAGTTCTTCACCGCGGTGATATTTTCCTTCAGGAAGTTGCCGGCGGCCGACGGCGTGACGCGGGCGGGATCGTAGACCTCGGTCCATTTCGCATCTGCACCCAGGATCAGCGCCGAGTTGATCATGGCTCCGACTACCCCGTGGGTGATGCCCTGGCCGGAGTTGCCGGTGTGGACATAGATATTGTCCTCGCCGGGATTGGGTCCGATGAAGGCGGCGTAGTCGATGGTATCGAGCACCTGTCCCGACCAGCGATGCGTGATCTCCCTGGCGGCGGGAACCAGATTCCGTGTCCAGGCTTCCAGCGCTTCGAACCGAAGCGCGGCATCGTCCGACGTGCCGGTCTTGTGATCGGCGCCGCCGACAATGAGGTAGTCGGTCTGCTTCTCGCCGGGCTGCAGGCGGACGTAGTGGTAGGGGTCCAGCGTATCCCAATACAGCGCATCCGGCATCGCGCCGCGGGGAATCGCAAAGGCCATTGCATAGGTTCGATACGGCGCCATCTTGCTATGCAGCGCGAACCGGTCGTTGATCGGAGAATTGCTGGCCACGACCGCTGCTTGCGCGGAGATCTTTCCGCCGTCCGCGGTGACCAGCACCGAGCTGCCTTCCTGCTGCTCGATTTGCCGCACGGTGGTTCCCGAATGGAGGGCGCCGCCCCTGGCCTCGACGATCGCGGCAAGGCCGCGGAGATATTTGAGCGGATGGAATGTGCCTTGCCGGGGATATCGCAGCGCGTGCTGGTTTTCGCAGTGGGCGAGGGGAACGCCGACCATGCGGTGGACCGGCGCGCCGACCTTGCGGACCGCGTCGAGTTCGTCCTCGATGATCTTCGAATCGGTGTTCAGTGCCTGAAAAAGATAGCCGTCGAGGCGGCGGAAATCGCAGTCGATCTGCTCCTGCTTCTGGATCTCTTCGATCCGGTCGACGGCCGCCGCCTGGCTTTCATAGAACAGTCGGGAGGCGCGCTCGCCTCGCAACCCGATCATCGCCGAGGTCAAATCGTCGCACAGCGGCGCCAGATGCGCGCTAGTTCGCGCGGTAATGCCGCCTGCAATCGGCCCGCGGTCGATCACGATAACCCGCTGGCCCTCGACGGCGAGTTCGTAAGCGGTCGAGAGGCCGGCGATGCCGGATCCGACGATGACGGTGTCGCAACTCTTGTCGCTATCCAGCGGCCGTGCGGCCGGCGCGACCTCGACGTCCATCCAGAGCGACCGGGAACGCTTGTCGAAGATATCTGTCATGGACTTGCCTGAACGATGATTGAAATCGGCGGTTGCGCGATTTTGAACTAATGAGGAACCGATGGGATCGTTCCCGGTCGCCGGCGCGCTTTCGACTGCAAAAGTAGCCGCAGCTTGAGCGCGTCGGCGGGAGCCGCGCTTTTCTGATCGTTGTCGAAATAGACGAAGACATCGCAGCCCTGCTTCTTCCAGGACCTGATCCGCGCCGCCCAATCTGCCAGCACGCCGTCGCTGTAGCGCCCCTTGTATCGCCCGCGCGGCCCGTGCCCGCGGATGTAGACGAAGTCGGCGGTGCGCCGCCATGGCGCCGGCGCATCGTGATGATCGGAGATGCAGAGGCAGACATTATGCTGCGTCAGCAGCCTGAGGATGGCCGGAGCGTACCAGCTCGGATGCCGGAACTCGAAGCAGTAGCGGCGGCTGCTGCAGAGCAGCTTGAAGAAGGCTTTGAGGCGATCGGCGTCGGCCTCGAAACGTGGCGGCAGCTGAAACAGGATGGGGCCGGCCTTGTCGCCGAGCAGCGTCAGGCGGTCTTCGAGCAGCGCAAGGCTGTTCACCGAATTCGGCGCCAGCCGCTTCCAGTGCGTGATGAACTTCGAGGCCTTCCAGGAAAAGACGAAATCATTGCCGGTCTGTTCGCGCCAGGACTTCACCAACTCCGGCGCGGGCGTCCGGTAGAACACGCCGTTCAGCTCCGTCGTGGCAAACTGGCTGGCATAGAACTGAAGCTGGTTCCGGATCGGCAGGCCCTTGGGAAAGAACGGTCCACGCCACAACTCGTAATGCCAGCCCGATGTTCCGATCCGAACCCGCGCCATGCCGTCATCAGGGCTTCAGCACGACCTTGATGCAGCCATCCTGCTTGTCGCGAAACGTCTTGTAGAGTTCCGCTCCCTCGGCCAGCGGGGCGCGGTGGGTGATCACGAAAGACGGATCGATCTCGCCCTTTTCGATTCGCTCCAGCAATTTCGGCAGATAATGCTGCACCGGCGTCTGCGCCATCCGGAAGGTCAGGCCACGATTGATCGCCGATCCCATCGGGATCTTGTCGACGAAGCCGCCATAGACGCCGACGATCGAGACCGTGCCGAAGTTGCGGCAGCAATGGATTGCCTGGCGAAGCACATGGGGACGATCGGTCCCGAGGAAGGTGGCCACCTTGACCCGGTCGAGCACGGCGTCGGCGCCCGATCCGGTATCCGGCTCGGTGCCGACCGCGTCGATGCAGGCGTCCGCGCCGCGGCCGCCGCACGAGATGGTGAAGGGAACGACGACGCGGTCACCGACCTTGAGGGTCCGGTTTTCCGCGCCGACTTCGACGACTTCGCCCATGGTCTCGTGGCCGAGCACGTCGCCCTTCTCCATTGAGGGAATCAGGCCGTCGAAAATATGAAGATCTGAACCGCAGATCGCACAGGCCGTGACCTTGATGATCGCGTCGCGTCCGTCCTCGATCCTCGGATCGGGAACGCTCTCGCAGCGAATGTCGACTTTGCCATGCCATGTCAACGCTTTCATGTTCCCAACTCCTTCAATCCTTCGCTTAAATCGAAGGCTAAAAAAATTCGCCGTGATCTTTGTTCCGCGGTGAAGTCAAAACCGATGCCTGGAACATGCGCGGATGGCGAGGATTTAGAAAGCCAACTCAGTTCTTGTCGCCAACATCCGGAGACCCGCTTTGTCCGACATCCGACAATTCGCTGTCTTCACCGGCGCCTCCACCGGCATCGGCCTGGAACTCGCGAAATGCTGCGCCCGCCGGTTTTGATCTTCTGATCGCCGCGGACGAGCCGGAAATCGAAACCGCGGCGGCCGAGATCCGCGCGCTGGGTAAGGCGGTCGACACCGTGCAGGCCGATCTTTCGAGCCGCGAGGGCGTCGACCGGCTGTATCAAGCATCCCAGCGCATCGGCCGTCCGGTCGACGCCTTGCTGGCCAATGCCGGAAGGGGACTGGGACATGCTTTCCTCGATCAGGATTTCATCGCGGCCGGGTTATCGAATGCGGCGGCGCATGGCCGGCCGCATCCTGATCACCGGATCGATTGCCGGATTCGTCCCGGGAAGTTTTCAGGCGGTCTACAACGGCACCAAGGCCTTCAATTCGTTTTCCTTTGCCCTGCGCGAAGAGCTGCGCGATAGCGGAGTGACGGTGACCTGCCTGATGCCCGGCGCCACCGAGACCCGATTCTTCGAGCGGGCGGCATGGTCGAAACCGGCGTCGGCAGCGCCAAGAAGGATGCTGCCGCCGATGTCGCCGAGGCCGGCTTTGCTGCCATGATGAAGGGCGAGGGCGACGTCGTCGCCGGCATGAAGAACAAGATCCAGTCTGAGGTCGCAAACGTAACGCCGGCGGCCGTGCTCGCCAGAAAGCATCGCGGGATGGCCGAGCCGGGATCCGCAAAATCCTGAAGCCGATCAGAACGGCACTCCGGCGCGCGCGCGAAGGCAAAAGCGGCCTTTATGCCCGGATCGTTGCGTCGGCAATGCCGCCTTGTGTCACGTCAGTGGCGTTGAAGCGGAAGTCTGGTCCGGCCGCAGCATCCCCTGGGGACACGCGCCTGTCGCCCGCAATTTTGACTCGTTCGTGAAACAGGCTTCATTGCCTTCGGGAACTCCATCACCCATGGTCGAGGCGATGCTGCACGGCGCTTATTCGATCCGATGTCCCATCAACCGATCATGACGGTGCGTCGCTGCTGCCAGGGATTCCTTGTTGCCGTCATATTGCTTGCCACCCGGTCGGTCGCCGAGCCGTCCGATGGCAGGCTGGTTCTGCGGCAGCTGCAGGCGAGGGCTGTTTACGACGACGGGGTTGTCCCGGCGCCGCTTCCGTCATTTTCGGACAGCATGCCCGGCGACCAGGAGACAGTTGCACCGGCCGTCATTGCTGTCGCGAACGCCAGGCAACCAGAGCCGGACATGGACATATTGGCGTCAATGTCAGGCAAGTGCAGCACGCTCAAGATCGCGGGACGTGATTTCGCTTGCCGGGCGGTTGCCTTCTTCCACAGCGGGGAGGGGCGGGCCAATTTTGCGATTGCGCTCGATGACGCTGCTGACGACAGCCACATCGTCACGTTTTCCGGTGAAAACAGCCGGCGGGAGCAGGACAATTCCTACGAACTGCAGATCGACCGCATGCTGCTGAACTCCAGGAGCCGGCCGAAGGTCGATGGCCTGCCGGTGCCAGCGGTGGAATTGGCGACTGGAACATGCAAGCAGCTTGGAAGTTTCGTGACGCGACAGGTTTCCAGCATCTCCTGCAGCGCGGTCGACCGGAACGGCAGGAAATATGAACTGCAGTTCGATTCCGACGGCTCGCCGATCATGGTGCGGAGGATCTGGCGAGCCCCGCTGGCGACGGAGAGGCGGCGTACCCTGCGGACCGAGCAACTCGAATGCCGTCACAAGGCCAGCCTTGCGCAGGTCCTGCCCAGGGATCTTACGGCTTACATCATCGGGTGCCTGGAAGCGGATAGCCAAAAATCGACGCCGGCCGCGAATCCGTAAAAGCGAGGGCGTCAGGGCCGCGACAATTGAGGCGGCGGCTACCGGATCCGGCGAAAGGCGAGGCGGTCTTGCGGCAGCATCTCCGTTCTGACGTGCGCCATGACTAGACGATGCGGTCGCGTTTCGGAATTGCCCTGGATGGCCTATGGATTGCCGATTTGAGCGCAGCCACGACGGCGCCGGTCAGCTCTCGCGAAAATAGCGTCATAAAGCGCCTGACCGCCGTCAGCACATCCCTGAAACCGGGGCCTTGATTTCCAGCGAGCACGGTGCGCTCCCGTTTTGGAGAATGCATGGCCTCGTTCCTGAATTGCCGCACCGAGAAATACATTGGAACGCTTGCGGGGGAACGTGATGTCGTTCACATCGGCCAATTAAAAAGCAATTCGGCGACTATCGCGGCTATCCGCGGAGGATGCCGGATCTCGCCAGCGGCCTGATCAATTCGACCTCCTGTCGGCCAACCAGGCGCGGATCGGCAGCATCCGAAGCATCGCTGCGATCGGTGACGGCCGCTCGAATTGGTTTTTCCCGAGGCGCGACCACGAACAGGGGGTCACCGAGGAACAGGTGATGCCGTGTGGCATCGTCGTGCCGGCTGCAACGCCGCTTGCCGATCGTGAGGCGCTGGGCGTCGCAGGCCGCGCTTGCGACCCCGGGGCGGCAATCCGCCAGGTTCTCCAAACCGCGGGCCGGGCGCCGCGCCGATAGGCCCGACGTGTCAAAAATGTCTTGGCGGCATCGTGAAAGCTTCCCTGCGGGCGGCGATTGCTACTTTGCATGGGGTTGTTTTCGATATTTTGCCTCGACGGCGGGTGCGCGGGCGGAACTGAAGGCCCGCAAGCTCGAGCCATCCGAAGATCCGTCGCTCGCTCCTGATTTCGGGCTTGACTCTTTGCCGCAATTAGTTCACTATACGTTCCAACTAACCCCGATGATAAGGGGTGGTTAACAAACTGCGATCCGGTGGTATGACGGCCCCTGTGGCCACGCGCGTTTTCTGAGCGCGGCCGCCGGGGTGCTGCGCCGTCCGGCTCACGCCATCGCTCGGGTGCCTCCGGCATGTTCGCTTAAATGCTGATTCCAGCGTATAAAGCCGGGTGCCCGGAGCCGCCATGTCCCTTGCCGCCATCGTCCGACGGATACGGTCGTTCTCGCTGTCGATCGGTCAACTGACCTTCGGCAGCTTCCTGGTGCTGCTGGCGATGATCGCGATGACCAGCGTCGCCAGCGTGATCTCGATCCGCCACATCGATGCGACCTTTGCCGAACTGCAGCGGCTGCAGGACGTCGGCGACCTCGCCCAGGAAATCGACCGGCGCGTCAACGAGCTGCGGCTGGCGGCGCGCGATTTCGTCACCGATCCCGCCGCCCAGTCGGACCGGGTCGGCGAGGCGTCGGCGACCTTGACGGCGCTTTTGAAGAAGACGCGGCTCGAGATCGCGCCCGAGCAGCGGGACATGATCGACGGCGTCACCCAGCGGCTCATCAACTACCGCCAGGGCATCGAGCGGGTCTCGGCCCTGATCGCGCGCCGCGAGCAGCTGGTCGCGGCCTTGCCGCCGATCCGCGAGCGGTTCGAGCAGGCGATCGCCGAAGTGCCCGACCGGCTCACCGCCAGAAACCTGTTCCGGGCGCAGAACCAGATCGCGGCGGCGCTGCTGGCGAACGATCCGGCCTCCGCCGGGCAGGCCGCCCAGCGCATGCGGGCGCTGCCGGTCGACGATCCGGCGCTGCGCGCCGCCGCCGCCGCCTACGCCGACGCGATCATGGCGATCTCCGGGGCGGAAGCCCAGATCGCCGCGCTCGACAAGGAAGTGCTGGGCACCGAAGGCCGGCAGATCGGCCGGGTGACCGAATTGCTGCGCGACCTCAGCGCGCGCGGCGGCCGCGAGCTCGGCAACGAGTTCGCCCGGACCCTGGCCCACGACAAGTGGCAAAGCATCATCCTCGGCAGCGCCGGCGTGCTGATCGGGCTGGCCGCGGCCCTGTTCGTGGTGGGCCGCACCGTGGGTCCGCTCAAGGCCATCGCCGGGGCGATCCGCGCGCTCGCCGCCGGCGAGAAACATACCTCGATTCCTGCCACCGACGTCGACAACGAGATCGGCGACATCGCGCGCGCCGCCGAGGTGTTCCGCCGCTCGCTGGTCGACGCCGACGCGGCGCGCGAGGCGGCGATCCGCGCTCTGGCCGAGCAACGGCTCGCCGAGGAGAGCTATCGCAAGCTGTTCGAAGGCTCGATCGACGGAATTTACGTGACCACCCCGGCAGGCACGCTGCTCAACGCCAACCCGGCGCTGGCGCGCATGATGGGATACGAGACGCCGGAGCAGCTGATCGGCGGCATCGGAGACATTACCCACACGATCTATCTGGATCCGGCGGCGCGCGCCGAGTACCAGGCCTTGATGCAGCGCGACGGCATGGTGCGCGAGTTCGAATACCAGGTACGGCGGCGCGGCGGTGCGACGCTGTGGCTCTCCGACAGCGCCACGGCGGTGCGCGACAAGTCCGGCGCGGTGGTTCGCTACGAAGGGACGGTGCGCGACATCACCGACCAGAAGCGCGCCGAGGATGCCATCGCCGAGGGCAGGCGGCTGCTGCAGCAGGTGATCGACACCGTGCCGGCGGTGATCAACGTCAAGGACAGGCAGCTGCGCTACGTGCTGATGAACCGCTACATGGCCGGCATTTTCGGGGTCGAGCCGGCGGACGCGATCGGCCGCACCACCGGCGAGCTGATGTCGCGCTACGGCGCGCAGAAGACCGACGAGCACGACCGGCGGGTGCTGGCCGCGGGCAGGGGCCTCGGTTTCTACGAGGAGGAATACATGGACTCCTCCGGCCAGCTGCGGCAATGGCTGGTCAACAAGCTGCCGCTGCTGGATGCTCGCGGGGAGGTCGAAGACATCGTCACCGTCGCGCTCGACATCGGCGAGCGCAAGCGTGGCGAACTGGAGATGCGCAAGGCCAAGGACGCCGCGGAAGCGGCGCTGCGCAACCTGCGCGAGACCCAGAATTCGCTGATCGAGGCCGAAAAGCTCGCCGCGCTGGGCCGGTTGGTGGCCGGCGTCGCCCACGAGGTCAACAACCCCGTCGGCATCAGCCTGACGGTGGCCTCGGCGCTGGAGCGCAAGACCGCGCTTTTCGCCGCCGAAGTGGCGCGCGGCGATCTCAGGCGATCGAGCCTGAACGATTTCATCGAGACCAGTCGCGACGCGTCGTCGCAGCTGGTGGCCAACCTCAATCGCGCAGCCGAGCTGATCCAGTCGTTCAAGCAGGTTGCCGCCGACCGCAACTACTCCGACCAGCGCAGCTTCGACCTCGGCGACCTGACCGAGCAGGTGGTGATGAGCCTGCGGCCCGGCTTGCGCAAGCACCATCTGACCCTCAACGTCGACTGCCAGCCCGATCTCATCATGAACAGCTATCCCGGTCCCTACGGCCAGGTGCTGACCAACCTGTTTCTCAACGCGGTGGCGCACGCCTTCCCGGACGGCAGGCCCGGGGTCGTCGATATCAGGGTGCGGGAATCCGGCAAGGACAACGTCGAGGTGATCTTTTCCGACGATGGCTGCGGGATGTCGCTCGATGTGCGGCGCCGCGCCTTCGACCCGTTCTTCACCACCCGCAGGGACCAGGGCGGTACCGGTCTCGGCCTGCACATCGTCTACAGCATCGTCACCAACCGGCTGGGCGGCCGGCTCGAGCTTGATTCCGAACCCGGCGGCGGCACCCGGATCCGGATCATCCTGCCCCGGGTGGCGCCGCTGGAGCAGGCCGCCGAATAGCCGCTTGGCTTATTCGAGCTCGGCCAGTTTGCGTAAAGTGGCCTTGAAGATCTGGCTGGCCTTGCCGACCAGCGCGGTGCCGTCCATCACAGCCGAGGTATCGGTGAAGGTCCCGGAGACGCCGACGCCGACCGGACTTGGGCCGCCGAACAGCGGATTGGCATCGGGACTGCTGGTATGGCGCTGCACCAGCACCTCGCCCTTGAAGGTGTCGCCCTTCGCCGTATAGCTGCCGGTGTAATACAGATAGGCGTCGCCGCCGAGGATCTTGCCGTCGCGGAACATGACCACGCCGCTGCCTTTGCCCGAGCGACCGTCCTGCAGGCTGACATGGATCGAATAAAGACCGTTCTTCATGCCCGATGATGTCCCGGCTATCGGATCCGTCGCAGCGGAGGCGATATCTTGTTATGCCAAAGCGAAGGGCGCAGCGTCAACGCGCAGGTTGAGGGCTTTTCCGGCAGCCAGCCGCTGCGGCGATCACAGCCGCCCGGCATGACACAAAGATGACAGTCGCCCCAAAATCGGCCCCAAAACCAGCGAGCAGGCGCCACCGGAGACTTCAGGCGTATTTCCTGTCGCGCTCGAGCAGTTCGATCGAGATGCCCTGCGGCCCGCGGATGAAGCAGATCCGGACGCCCGGTCGGATTGTCGTCGGCTCCTTGGTGAATTCGACGCCCTTGGCCTTGATGCCGGCGGCCACCGCGTCGATGTCCTTCACGGTCAGCCCGAAATGGTCGAGCCCCTGATAGGGCGTCAGCGGCGGGGTGTTGACGCCGTCTCCCGCCGTCACCGGCGCGATGAACACGTTGGCGCCGCCGAGCTTGACGTCGATTCGTCCTTCGCCGCGGATGATCTCGGCACCCAGGACATCTGCCAGCCAGGCTGCGGTCGCCTCCGGATCGGGGCTGCGCAGATGGACATGGTCCCAAGTCACTGTCGGCATTGTCAGGTCTCCCATTGGCTGTCGAGGCGTCGCGTGTCGCAGGCGCCAAGCGCTCGCAGCGCTGCAGCCGCAATTTAGCCGTCGCGTCCGCTCATGGCCATCCCCTCCGGCCGCCGGACCGGCGTCGTTCTTGCAACCATCTTGCAACTTTGTGGGCGGCTTTGAACCAAAGCCGGACCTCGCATGACACATTCGCAAGCCTTGCGAAGATCCCGGCTGGTCGAATGTCGGATTGCGAATCGCGATCGCAGGCATTTGCTGAGGTGCGATAACTTCACGGTAACTTCTTTGTCAGAGCGGGTCCGGCAGCTCCGGGAACCAATCGCTGCGGCTCCGGTTAAGCGAACGGTCCGCGTGCCATGCGCGGAGGAGCAGGCCGAAAATGCTGGTGGTGCGATATTTCTGCTTTGTCGGCGCTGCATTGCTGGCGCTGTTGTTCGTCGCGGACGCCTGTCTGCCGAAATTGGCGGCTGCCGACCGGACCGCTTCGGCGGCGGATCTGCCGCTGATCCGGATTCAGTCGGATCGGAAATGGCCGCAGCGCGTGGTGTTCGACACCAGCGTTGCCCCCGTCAGCCCGGTCCAGGTCGCCAGGACGGAACCGCCGGTTGCGGCTTCGGCAGCTCCGGCGGGGGTCGCCGATGCGTCGGCCAACGCACACATGCGCGAGGCGTTCGCGCAGCTCAAAACCTCCGATCCAGCGCAGAGCGAGCCCTTCGTCGCGAAACTGCCTGAACCGAAGCTGCACCCGAAACGCAAGGTGGCGAGGCGGCGGCCTAGCCCGCCCATGGTGATGGTGGCGCAACAGCCGCCCTTCGGTCTTTTCAACAACACGTGGTGAGCCGATCGCCGCAACGTCCGGATCCGGCGGCTTCCGGCGACGCCAGCCGCGAGTGATTTTCAGCAGCCGCGGCAGATGCTTTTGAGCCGGGTATTCAGCAGCCGGTCGCGGTCTTCCGAGGCGGCCTTGATATAGGCGTCGTTGCCATGGCGATGACCACCCGCAAACTCCGCGCCGCGCATACCGCGGCCGGCACCGTGAATGCCGCGGGCATCGGCCGTCGAGGTCAGCAACGCCAGCACCAGGCTCGCCGTGACCACGGTCGATCGGGTCGCATGCGCCGTCACTCTCCATGCCCGCTGCTGCATCATGCGTGCATGATTGGGGCCGCTCACGGCGGAATCGAGGCGCCGGGCAGCACGTTGGGCGCCGAGGCCGATGAACTTTTTGAGAGAACATTGAACGTTCCTGCGGCGGCGCCGTTGGTTCCATGCAACTTCAGCAACAGGAGGATATGTCGTGAGAAATGCAGCTATTGTTTTGGCGACTGCAGGTGCACTGGCCATGGCAGCAATCGCCGCGCCTGCCCCGGCGGAGGCTCGGGGCGGATTCGGGCCGGCGCTGGCCGGCGGACTGATCGCGGGAGCCGCCATCGCGGGCGTGGCTTCCTCCGCCTACGCATATGGGCCCGGCTATGGATATTATGGCGGGTATGCCGCGGGCTACCCGCGCGGCTGCGCCAAACCCGGGTACGGAGAATATTATAACTGCGGTCGCTATGCGAATCCCGGCTACGGGGCGCCTGCGTATTACGGTTATGGCTACGGTCCCTGGTAGGATCGCAGAATTGGCTATTCGGCCGCGCTCGCGGTCCGTTCGGGAAACGCCGCAGCCAGCGCGGCGCGATCGGCCCTGAGCACGCCGCGTTCGGTGATCAGTCCTGACACAAGCCGTGCCGGCGTGACATCGAAAGCATAATTCGCGACCGGCGAATCCTGCGGCACGATGCGCACCGTCTCCAGCCGGCCGTCGGCGGTGCGGCCGGTCATGTGCGTCACCTCTTCTGAGCCGCGCTGCTCGATCGGAATCTGCCCGATCCCGTCGTCGACGCTGAAATCGATGGTCGGCGACGGCAGCGCTACATAGAACGGCAGGCCGTTGTCATGGGCGGCGAGCGCCTTGAGGTAGGTGCCGATCTTGTTGCAGACATCGCCGTTGGCCGTCACGCGGTCGGTGCCGACGATCACCAGATCGACCATCCCATGCTGCATCAGGTGACCGCCGGTATTGTCGGCAATGACGGTGTGCGGCACGCCGTGATGGCCGAGCTCCCAGGCCGTGAGCGAGGCGCCCTGGTTGCGCGGCCGGGTCTCGTCCACCCAGACATGGACAGGCCGGCCGCGGTCATGCGCCAGATAGATCGGCGCCGTCGCCGTGCCCCAATCGACCGTTGCCAGCCAGCCGGCATTGCAATGGGTCAGGATGTTGACGGGCCGCCCGGGTTGCTTCCTGGCGGCGATCGCCTCGATCAGGACCAGGCCATGCCTGCCGATGTCCTTGTTGATCGCGATATCATCTTCGGCAATCTCGGCGGCGCGGGCATAGGCTGCCGCGGCGCGGGCCGGCGCGGGCATCCGCCGCAGCATCGACCGCATCGACTCGAGCGCCCATTTCAGGTTGATCGCGGTCGGCCGAGTGGCGATCAGGGTACCATAGGCAAGATCGATCGCGGTATCCGAGCCATCGTCGCGCATCGCCAGCGCCATCCCGTAAGCCGCGGTGGCGCCGATCAGGGGCGCACCGCGCACCAGCATCGAGCGGATGGCGTCGGCCGCGGCATCGCAGCTCGTCAGCCGCGCCACCACGAGTTCATGCGGCAGTTTCCGTTGGTCGATCGCGCTGACCGACCAGCCGTCTGGCTCGAGCCAGATGCTTCTGACATGCCTGCCATCGACCTTCATGACGTACCCTTGGCAATGTTATGGACTAGGCCCGCAGGATTCGGCCGGCCACGGCATCGAGCTTTTGCAAAAGCCCGGGATCGCGCGCTTCCGGCGCGGTGATCAAGGCGGTGTCGAGCGCGCGATCCGAACCGATCGGGCAGGGCTCGTGTTCCCTGGGAAACTCCCTGGCCAGGCGCGCCACCAGACCCTTGGCCTTTTCGGCGTTGGTCGACAATACCCGGATGATGTCCTGCACGGTGACCGCATCATGGTCGGCATGCCAGCAATCGAAATCTGTCACCATCGCGACCGTGGCGTAGCAAATCTCCGCCTCGCGCGCGAGCTTGGCCTCCGGCATATTGGTCATGCCGATCACGGAATAGCCCAGACCCTTGTAGGTCATGCTTTCCGCATAGCTGGAGAATTGCGGTCCCTCCATGCACAGATAGGTTCCGCCGCGGGCGATCGTGATGCCTTCGGCCTCGGCGGCGGCGGCCAGATGGATCCGCAGCCGAGGCGACACCGGATGCGCCATCGACACATGCGCCACGCAGCCCTTGCCGAAGAACGAGCTTTCGCGCCTGTAGGTGCGGTCGACGAACTGATCGACCAGCACGAAAGTGCCGGGCGGCAGTTCCTCCCTGAACGAGCCGCAGGCCGACAACGAGATCAGGTCGGTAACCCCGGCCCGCTTCAGCACGTCGATGTTGGCGCGGTAATTGATGTCGGACGGCGACAGCCGGTGGCCCTTGTCATGGCGCGGCAGGAACACCACCGGCAGGCCGGCGATGCTGCCGTGGCGTACCGCGGCCGAGGGCTCGCCCCATGGGCTGGCGATGGCCTCTTCACGCGCGTTCTCCAGCCCCGGCAGGTCGTAGATTCCGGAGCCGCCGATGATGCCCAGCACAGCCTTGGTCATGCAATTTCCTTTGATCCGTGGCCAGCTTTGTCGGCAGCTGTGCAGCGTGCCGATGAAACTCGGACCAGCATATTCTCGACTTTACCCATCGCTTCGATGCCTGCGCGCAGGTGAGGAGGGATCTCGGTTCGCGCTCAAGGAAGCGAGTAAATGGCGCGCTCGGAGAGATTCGAACTCCCGACCCTCGGATTCGAAGTCCGATGCTCTATCCAGCTGAGCTACGAGCGCATTCCGTGGTTCCCGATACCAGAGTTGTCGGGCCAGTTCTACGGCGGCGCGCGCGGGAACGTTTAGTGAACGGGATTCCGGGGATTTTTACCCCGGTCCCGATGCTTAACGAATTCCCAACACAGTGCGGCCAGACTTCTGCGGTCTGGTCGCCTGCCGAACCGACCATAATCCGACCCGCAGCCTTGCTCCGACCAGAATCACTCCATGCGCCTTTCGTTCCTGCCCCTGTTGTCGCTCTCGCTGCTGGCCGCCGTGCCGGCGCGCGCCGATCTTCGGATCACCAGCGACCATGGCGGCTATGTCAGCGAATACAAGGAGAAGTACCAGCGTATCCGCGACCGCAACGAGCGCGTCATCATCGATGGCGTCTGCAATTCAGCCTGCACCCTGGTGTTTGGCATCGTGCCGCTCAACCGGGTCTGCGTGACGCCGCGCGCCAGCCTGGGCTTTCACGAGGCCTATTACGACAAGGCGTTCACCTTCGGGATCAAGGTCACCAGCGCCGAGGGTACGTCGGATCTGATGTCGTATTATCCACAGCCGGTGAAGGACTGGATCCGCCGCAATGGCGGGCTGACCACCGAAATGAAGAAAATCAGGAACGGCGTGGATCTCTGGAAGATCGTCGATCCCTGTCCGGAAGAGTTCTGATTTTCGCCTGACGATGCCAAGCGGGGGGCCTGCCCGGCGCAGGCCGACCTCCCCGGGCAGCCGACATGCCGCTTTGGCGATTGCCGGATCGCGTCGGTTCGGGCAATCACCCGCAGATGAACAAGGACGTTGAAAATCTTGCCGCGAGGGCGGCGCCGGCGATGTTTGTCGTGCTCTGGAGTACCGGCTTTGTCGGCACCAAATACGTGCTGCGCGATGCCGAACCCTTGACCTATCTGGCGATCCGAATGACGCTGGTGGTGGTGCTGATGGCGGTCATTGCCGCGATCGCGCGGCCGCAATGGCCGGATCGGACGGGCGTCGCCCACAGCGTGGTCGCCGGCATCCTGGTGCACGGATTTTACCTGGGCGGGACCGCGATCGCGATCGCGCATTCGATTCCGGCAGGCCTCTCGGCCCTGATTCCGGGCCTGCAGCCGGTCTTGACGTCGACGCTGGCAAACCGCTGGCTCGGCGAGCGCGTTGCGCCGCTGCAATGGAGCGGGTTGGTGCTTGGCCTCGTGGGCGTGGTGCTGATCCTGCACGACCGCCCGATGGGCGGGGAGGCGGGGTGGGGCTGGCTCGCCTCGGCGGTTGCGCTGGTCAGCATCACCCTGGGCACGCTCTACCAGCGGCGCTATTGCGGCAAGATCGACTGGCGCGCCGGCAATCTCGTGCAGTATGTCGCGGTTGCGTTTTTCTTCGCTGCCGGCGCCTTCCTGTTCGAGAACAATGTGGTGCACTGGACCGGCGAGTTCGTACTGGCGCTGATCTGGCTCGCAGTGGTGTTGTCGATCGGGTCTATCGGATTGCTGTATTGGCTGATCCGGCGCGCGGCAGCGACTTCGGTGGCGAGCTTGTTCTACCTGGTGCCGGGGGTGACCGCGCTGATGGCCTATGCCCTGTTCGGCGAGCAGCTCAACGGGATCGCTATCGCAGGCATGCTGGCCTGCGCCGCAGCAGTTTTTCTGGTCAACCGGCGCACGCCGGTCTGACGCGGCCTGAAAGGGGCCTCCGAGTTTCCACCCGGAGGCTTTTGCGCGCGACGGATGCCGTCAGCGCTTTGACTTCTTGGCCTTCTTTTTCTTCTTGGCGGCCTTCTTCGCAGTTTTCTTGACGGCCTTCTTGGGCGACTTCTTTGCCGCGGATTTCTTGGCAGCCTTCTTGGCTTTCTTGGCGGCTTTCTTCGGCGTCACCTTCTTGGCGGCTTTCTTAGCTGCCTTCCTGGTCTTTTTGACCGCCGACTTGGCGGCTGGTTTCGGCGCTTCGACGGCGCTGCTGATGGCATCCGTCGGCTGTTCCAGAACGGGTTTCTCGTCGTCCATATCATCCCCCAGGGTTGTCGAAGCGATGACGATAGCGGGATTCGTCGCGTTGTTAAAGAGATGCCGTGAGCTTATGCGCCGCGGAGCCTGGCGTAGGCGGCGAGCGCGCGTTCGCGCCCCACTTTATGATCGATGATGGGCTCCGGATAAGTCCGGCCCAGCTCCACGCCGGCGGCTTTGAGCTCAAGCGGCGCAGCGCTCCATGGCTGGTGGATCACGCGGGCCGGCAGCTGCGCGAGCTCCGGCACCCAGCGCCGGACATAGAAGCCATCGGGGTCGAACTTCTCGCCCTGCAGGACGGGGTTGAACACCCGGAAATACGGTGCGGCATCCGCTCCGCAGCCGGCGACCCATTGCCAGTTGGCGGGGTTGCTGCCCGCGTCGGCATCGACCAGGGTGTCCCAAAACCATCGCTCGCCCTGTCGCCAGTCAATCAGGAGATGCTTGACCAGGAACGACGCCGCCACCATCCGCACCCGGTTGTGCATCACGCCGCAGTGCCAGAGCTGGCGCATCCCGGCGTCGACGATGGGATAGCCGGTGAGGCCGCGCTGCCAGGCCCGCAGGGCCATGTCGTCATGACGCCACGCAAAGCCGTCGAACGCGGGCTGCAGGTTGCGGACCATGAGGTCGGGCACGTCGAACAGCAAATGGCGGCAGAACTCGCGCCAGCCCAGTTCGCTCAGGAACTTGTCGATGTCGGCCGACAGGGCCGGGCGCTCGGCGGCGGCAAAGCCCGCGGCGTGCCAGACCTGCCGCGGGCTGATCTCGCCAAAGCGCAGGTGTGGCGACAGCCCGGACGTGCCGATGCGATCGGGCCGGTCGCGCCCGGTGCAATATCCGGCCACGCCGTCTGCCAGAAATGCCGTGAGCCGCGACCTTGCCGATATCTCGCCTGGCTTCCAGGTTTCGCGCAATCCGCCGGCCCAATCCGGACGCGCGGGTTCAAGATGCCAGCTTTCCAGCCTGTCGCCGGCAAGGTCGGCGGCGGGACACAGCTTCCGCGGTGCAGGCAACGGCCTGGGAGGATCGAGCGATGCCTGGAGCCGCCGCCAGAACGGCGTGAACACCCGCATGCCCCGGCCTTCCTTGTTGCGGATGCTGTTAGGGTCCGCCAGCAGGTCGCCGCCACAGCGTTGCGCGGTGACACCGATCGCCATCAGGCTCGCTGCGACCTGGTCGGCCACAGCCCGATGCGGCGCCTGCGCGATCTCGTTCCACAACACCGTGCCGGCACCGCTGTCGCGCGCCAGGCCGGCGATGATCTCGGCCGCGGACCCACGGCGCAGCACAAGCGAGGCGCCAGCGCGCTGCAGGCTTGCCTGCAGGTTCCGCAGCGACTGCGCCAGCCACCAGCGTGCCGCCCCGCCCAGTGGTCGCCCGTGGGGCGCACGGAGCGGGCTGCTCGTCTCGTCGAACACGTAGAGGCAGATCACGGGGGCGCCGGTAGCGGACGCGGCGTGCAGGGCCGGATGGTCGGAAAGCCTGAGATCCTCGCGAAACCAGACGATGCAGGGAGCGGCAGATTTGGTGGCCATTCAGGGGGTCAACTCGGATGTCGCGGGTCGGGTCCGGGCCGGGCAGCGTGTTGCAACTCCGGCGACCTTGATGCGTAGTACATACCGACACGCGCGAAAAGCGCCGGAGGTTGTCGTGAAACGCTATGTTATTCTCTATCTGGCGACCCTGGTGGTCATGGTCCCGATCGATTTCCTGTTTCTCGGGCTGGTCGCCAAGAACTTTTTCGCCGCCGAGGTCGGCGACATGCTGGGCGACGTGAGGCTCGCGCCTGCGATTCTGTTCTATCTCCTGTACGTGGTCGGAATCCTGGTGTTCGTCAGCGGCCCGGCCGCCGCGACGTGGCCGTCGACCCTGCTGTACGGCGCGCTGTTCGGGCTGTTCTGCTACGCCACGTTCGAACTCACGGCGTTGTCGCTGCTCAAGCACTGGACCTGGCCGGTGGTTGCGCTCGATGTCTCCTGGGGCACCGTCGTCACGGCGGTCTCCGCGACGCTGGGTCTCATCATTGCCGGCTGGGTAACACCGAAAATCTGAGCGGGCGCAGGGTCAAGGCCCCTCAGCGGCTCGCCCGGAGACGCCCAAAGGCCGGCCGCAGTTGGCGGCTCCGGGAGGGGTGGGAGGCCCGCCGTTTATTTCGGTTGCGGCACGATCCGAATGTAGGGTTTTGGCGATTTCCAGCCCTGCGGATAGATCGTTTTGGCCTCTTCGTCGGTTACCGAACCGGCAATGATGACATCCTCGCCCTGTTTCCAATCGGCCGGGGTTGCGACCCGGTGCTTCGCGGTCATCTGCAGCGAATCGACCACCCGCAGGATTTCCTGGAAATTGCGCCCGGTCGTCATCGGGTAGACCAGCACCAGCTTTATTTTCTTGTCCGGCCCGATGATGAAGACGTTGCGGACGGTGGCGTTGTCGGCGGCGGTGCGATTGTTGGCGTCGCCGGAGGTCGCGGCCGGCAGCATGTCGTAGAGTTTCGACACGTGCAGGTCGGTGTCGCCGATCATCGGGAAATTCGGGGCGGCGCCCTGGGTCTCCCGGATGTCTTCGGACCATTTGGCGTGCTTGTCGACCGGGTCGACGCTGAGCCCGAGCAGCTTGACGCCGCGCTTGTCGAATTCCGGCTTCAGCTTGGCCAGCGCGCCAAGTTCGGTCGTGCAGACCGGGGTGAAATCCTTGGGGTGCGAGAACAGCAGCGCCCAGCCATTGCCGATCCAGTCATGGAACTTGATCCTGCCGTCGGTGGTTTCGGCCTCGAAATCCGGGGCCACAGCGCCAATCTGAAGAGCCATTTTCGACCTCACATCGTTCAATCCAGGTATATCGCCTGATGATAGGCGCAGGGGCGGCGGAACGGAACAGGTTCGAAAAAAGGATAAAATTCTTCCCGGTCCATGGGGCTTGCTAGCATCGTGTTTCCCGGTTGGCCCCTGCGGCGAAAAAACCACAGCCGCCGCAAAAGCCTGTCTGCCCCGATATTGCCTCTTGTGCGCCGCATCATCGCCGGACCATCTTGCGATCCCCTCGAACCGTGACCGACGTCACAGCGACTAATCAGCAACCATCTAAAAATCTCGAGACCCAAGTTTCGAATCATTAACCACTCGTTTACGCCTGCAGGCAAATGCTGGCCCAGAACAAGAAACTGAGAAGAGTACCTATGTCCGCCCCCTTCGTTAATTCAGCCGATTCGACCGCCGCCCTGGAACCCTCTGACATCTCCTGCCGCGACAGCGCGGCACAAGCCCTTGCCGTCGTGCGCGACGGCGTGATCACCGGCGAGGGACCCACCACCAAGGGGCGTGTTCATTTTTCCCGTGCGCTGGATGCCGACGACGCCGCCTGGTGCGCGCGCATCCTGACCGCGACCGCGGTCGAGCATCAGCCGGTCAGCCGGGCGGAAGCCGAAGCGCTGTTCGAGATCAACGACGCGGCCGCAGAGCGCAGCGATGGCGGCCGCTTCGACGATCTGCTGGCCAAGGCGGTCGTGCACCATGCGGCCTCCGCGTCAGGCCTGCCGGTGCCGCCACGCACCGTGGCGCTGTCGCCCGACACGGCAATCGAAAGCTGGGCGCCCCCACAGGCGGTCGGCGTCGATACCGAAGTGCTGAACTGGATCGCGGCCCAGATGCGCGGCAAGCGCCGCGGCAACCGCACCCTGATGCGGCTGGTCGCCACCCTGGTCGGCGTGGCCACGCTGCCACTGGTGCAGCATTTGCCGCATGTGTTCGACATCGGAATGTAAACCGGCCGCCCGGCGGCGCGGCTTACAACGGGGGGATCATTTCCCCGCCGTTTTTTGTTGGCCGCTTTCCGCATCCAGCCCGACCGTCCGGCCCGGGAATCCCGCCGCGTCGAAATAGCGCTGCGACAGCACACGCTGGAATCTGACTACCGTCCTCAGGCCGTTGGCTGCCGGCTTGGAGACGATCGATTGCTCCGACGCCTTTGGAATGATCCCGTTGGGCAAAGCCTCCGAGATCACGCGGCCCTGCAGTCCGCCGGCGGCCGCCGCGTGCAAGCCCATGAGTTGCGCGATGGTGATGCCAATGTCGGCATTGCTGACCGGCAACGCATCGACGTAGCCGGCCTTGAAGTCCGGTCCGATCGCAGCCATGAAATTCATGGTGTCGCCTCGGCCGAAACTGCCATGCATGCCCTGGCCTTGCCGAAGCACCGTGTCGGCGACTTCGACCGAGCAGTTGGTCGGCTCGTCGCATCCGGCCACATAGGAACGGAAATTGACGACGATCGAGGGGTTGGGGGTGACCGCCCGGCCCTTGAGGCCGAGTTCCGACATCGGCAACGTGCCGGGGAAATGTCCGAGCTTGTCGTCGACGAACAGGCCGCTGACATAGTCCTGATCGAGCAACGCCTTGACGGTGCGCTCGGCCAGCTTCTTGTCGCGGTTCGGCAGGTAGATCAGGTCCGATCCGCCATTGGTGGCGACCACGAGATCGGGTTTGGCGGGATCGCTGCCGAGCAGGCCATTGCCGGCCTTGGGGTGCTGATTGTCGGCAACCGGAGCGTTGCCGTTGTTCGGATCGGACAGCGGCAGGTTGAGCGCCTTGGCGAGATCGAGCGCGAGAAAGCCCATCGGCAGGAAATCCTTTGGCGTGTCGGCGTAGCTGAGCCTGGCAGAAGGGCTGGTCCTGCTTTCCTTTGAGATGGTCGAAAAACCGTGATCGGAGGAAATGATGATGTTGGTCGAGGCGGAAAGCCCGAGCTCGTCGAGCGCCTTGCGCAATTGCGCCAGATTGTTGTCGGCGTTCCTGATGCCGGCGAGCGAAGTAGGGCCGTTGATGCCGGGGGTAACCGTGTTGAGGCTGTCGCCGGAGTTGTGCTGGCTGCCGTCGGGGTCGCGCGACCAGAATACCAGCACAAACGGCTTGTTGCGGGCCTTGAACATCGGCAGCACCACCCTGGTGGCGACATCGGCCAGATAGGCCTGCTGGGCGGTGTTGGGCATCAATGTGCCCGGCGTCTTGGCGTCGCCGGCATTGCCATTGTCGCCGCGCGAGGGCGTGACCTGCGGCAGGCCGGCCTTGTTCAGGGCGGCCTTCATCTCCTCCGAAAGCGGGACGCCGTTCTTGCCGCCGGTGGAATCGTCGATCACGATCGAATGCAGGCCGTCAGCGCCGATCTTGTCGGTATGATCGAAGATCAGGGTGGGACCGAGCTTGCCGATCGCGGCCGTGCTATAGCCTTTGGCGCGCGCCATTTTCAGCACGGTTTCCTCATTGAGATAGTCGCCGCCGAAGTGCTCATCCGCATCGAGGATGACCGGATCGGCCTCGAGAAACGGGGTAACGGTGCCGCCCGCGGGTCCTACCGGGTAGCCCGTATAGATGGTGTTGCTGAAGTCGCCGGTATCACCGAGGTAGTGACCGGTCGCCAGCGCGGAGGCATTGGCGGTGGTGAAGGTCGGGAACAGCGAGTGCGAATTCCCGAAATAGACGCCTTTGTCGCGGATTTCGGCCATCGCAGGCGCCGTCTGTGGCGTCACAATGCGACCGCGCAGACCGTCGGGCACGAACAGGATGAGATTGCGGGACGTGCCGTTTTGCCCGAATGCCGCGCCTGAGCACAGCACCGTCAAGCCAACGGACAGCAACATCATTGAGCGGCGCATCAATACTTCCCCTATGAAGCCCATTTTTCGGCAAATCAGCCGTTGCCCTGTTTAGTTTTGCTGTACGACGAAAATGTTACATCCGCTCCCGCACATGGGCGCGGCAATTATAGGCCTTGCGGAATCCGGCGGCCTCGGCATCCTCCCGGGAGCAGAACCAGCGATCCGGCTTCGTCAACCCGGGATAGCTGGGGCATCCCTGCAGATGGTAGATGCCGACATTGCCGGTGACACGCGCACGCAGGGCGTACTTGCCCTTGATGGTGCATCCCGACGGCATGGCGGGACTATCGGGGAATAGCACCGCGCGTATTTCGCGATCCTTGTCGGCTCTGCACGATGCACCGAGCAGGGCGCCGTCCTTTCGTCCCTGGCGGAATTCCTGCGGCGCCAAAAAACAGCCCTTCCAGAGCCCCTGCCGACCGTCTTTCGCGCCGGCTTCATCTTCCTTAAATCGGCCCTTTGCAGAGGGTTCGAAATTCAATGCGAAGCCCTGGCGGACCAGGATCTGGTTCAGGCTGACGGTTTCCCCTTCGACGGTGCAAATTCCGGTATGCCTTGTCCTGGAGGTGGAATCGGCGCCCAGATCCTCGCAACGGACCTGACGGTTGCCGATCAGGCTGGCCAGTCGATCGCGCGCTTCAACGCCGCAAGTCCAGGCGTCAGCGTGCTCATCGATGCACAGCTGGTCAAGCGCCGGCGCATCAATTGCGGCGAGCCGGTATGTCACACCGGCGAACTGAAGGGTGCCGCCATCCCTGACATTGGGGGCCGCGGCCCAACTCTGGCTCGCCAAAAAAATCGCCGTTATCAGGATAAGCCAACGCATTGATGGTGTCGCTCCTGCGACAAGAGAAACCGATCGCGGCATTCTAGGGTGCAGGTGAGGCGGGGGCCAAACTGTTTCTGGTTGGTCTTGTGGGACGGAGTGCGCCCATGAATATCTTCCGGAGAAGCGGATTTCCCGCATATCAGCCGTTGCCTCGGCTTGGTTTTGCTGTACGACGGAATTGTTACATCCGCCCCCGCGTGCCAGATTGCGGCCCCGGCCCGCAAGGCTGGATCCCGCCCAAAGGTTGCAAGCAAACAAGCCCATGTTCAAACGAATTCTGATCGCCAATCGCGGCGAGATCGCCTGCCGGATCATCAAGACGGCCCGCCGCATGGGAATAGAGACGGTTGCGGTCTATTCCGAGGCCGACCGCGACGCCCTCCATGTCGAAATGGCCGATGAGGCGGTCCTGATCGGGCCTCCGGCGGCGGCGGAAAGCTATCTTCTGATCGACAGGATCGTCGAGGCCTGCCGCAAGACCGGCGCGGAAGCCGTGCATCCCGGCTACGGGTTCCTGTCCGAGCGCGAAGCGTTTCCGCGCGCGCTCAGCGCCGCCGGCATCGTCTTCATCGGCCCCAATGCCGGCGCGATCGCCGCCATGGGCGACAAGATCGAGTCCAAGAAGGCCGCGGCGAAAGCCAAGGTCTCGACCGTGCCTGGCCATCTCGGGGTGATCGAGAACGAAAAACATGCCGTCAAGATCGCCGACGAAATCGGTTATCCCGTGATGATCAAGGCCTCCGCCGGCGGCGGCGGCAAGGGGATGCGAATCGCGCATTCGACATCGGAAGTCGCCGAAGGTTTTGGCCTCGCCAAGGCCGAAGCCAAATCGTCGTTCGGCGACGACCGCGTCTTCATCGAGAAATTCATTGTCGATCCCCGCCACATCGAAATTCAGGTGCTCGGCGACAAGCACGGCAATGTGATCTATCTCGGCGAGCGCGAATGTTCGATCCAGCGCCGCAATCAGAAGGTGATCGAGGAGGCGCCGTCGCCGTTGCTCGACGAGACCACCCGGCGCAAGATGGGCGAACAGGCGGTGGCGCTCGCCAAGGCCGTGAATTACGATTCCGCCGGCACCGTCGAATTTGTCGCCGGTCAGGACAAGAGCTTCTACTTCCTGGAGATGAATACCAGGCTGCAGGTCGAGCATCCCGTCACCGAATTGATCACCGGCGTCGATCTGGTCGAGCAGATGATCCGGGTCGCGGCCGGCGAGACGCTTGCGCTGGCGCAGAAGGACGTCACGCTGAGCGGATGGGCGGTGGAATCGCGGGTCTATGCCGAAGATCCGTTCCGCAATTTCCTGCCCTCGATCGGGCGACTGGTAAAGTATCGCCCGCCGCTGGAGAGCCGCGTCGACGGCATCACCGTTCGTAACGACACCGGCGTCCAAGAAGGCGGCGAGATCTCGATCTATTACGATCCGATGATCGCCAAGCTGGTGACCCATGCGCCATCCCGCGCCGCCGCCATCGAGGCGCAGTCGACCGCGCTCGATTCATTCTACATCGACGGCATTCGTCACAACATTCCGTTCCTGTCGGCGCTGATGAATTATCCGCGCTGGCGCGAGGGCAATCTTTCCACCGGGTTCATCGCCGAGGAGTTTCCCAAGGGCTTTGCGGCCCGCGCGCCGGAAGGCGAAATCGCCCGCCGGATGGCCGCGGTGGCCGCGGCCATCGACCATGTGCTCGGCGAACGCAAGCGGCAGATTTCCGGCCAGATGATCGGGCGGCCGGTGCAGCGCGAGCGCCGCCGCGCGGTATGGCTTGAGCGCAACGAAATCGCGCTCGAAATTGTCCGCGAAGCCGCTGGCATCGCGGTCCGGTTTGTTGGCAGCGACGGCAGCCTGGGTCAGCCGCATCATCTGGCCTCGCCATGGACGCCCGGAGATCCGGTCTGGCAGGGCACGCTGGACGGCCAGTTGGCGGCGATGCAGGTACGCCCGATCGCCAACGGCTTCCGGCTTGCGCATCAAGGATTTGAGGTTGCTGTCAACGTCTTCACGGAGGCCGAGGCCGCGGCGGCGCGGCTGATGCCGGTCAAGAGTGCGGCTGATACCGGCAAGAAACTGCTGTGTCCGATGCCCGGGCTGGTGGTGTCGATCGCGGTTGCCGAGGGCCAGGAAGTCAAGACCGGCGAAACCCTGGCCGTGGTCGAGGCGATGAAGATGCAGAATGTGCTGCGCGCCGAACGCGACGGGATCGTCAAGAAGATCCACGCCACCGCCGGCGCCACGCTTGCGGTGGACGCGCTAATTCTCGAATTCGCCTGAGGAGTTCGCGATGGCCTTCCGAAAGCGCCGCGAGGCATTGCGTTCGATCCTGTCGGGGACGTCTTGCATTCGCCCCGGGTCGGTCTATGACGCGATTTCGATCCGCATTGCCGAAGACCTTGGTTTCGAGCTCGGCATGTTCGGTGGATCGGTGGCCTCGCTGGCGGTGCTCGGCGACCCCGATATCGCGCTGATCACGCTGTCCGAACTCGCCGAGCAGATGCGCCGGATGTCGCGCGCGGCGGCGCTGCCGGTGCTGGTCGATGCCGATCACGGCTACGGAAATGCGCTGAATGTCCGCCGTACCGTGCAGGAGCTTGAGATGGCCGGCGCCGCCGGCCTCACCATCGAGGACACTTTGCTGCCGCAGGCCTTTGGGCAAAGCGAGACGCAATTGATTCCGATTGCGGAAGGCGTCGGCAAGATCAGGGCGGCGCTGGACGGCCGGGACGATCCCACGCTGGTCGTGATGGCGCGCACCGGCGCGGCGTCGGTCGGCGGTCTCGACGACGCGATCGCGCGCGCCAGTGCCTATGAAGCCACCGGCGCCGATGCCCTGTTTTTCACCGGCGTCAAAACCCGGGCAGAACTGGAGGCTATTGCCGCGGCGACGAGGCTGCCGATCGTGCTCGGCGGCTTTCCGGAGGAGTTAAGCGACCGCGGCTATCTCGCCGGCCAGCGCGTGCGCATCGCGCTGCAGGGGCACGCCCCGTTTGCTGCCGCCACCCAGGCCATCTACGAGACGCTGAAGGCGTTGCGCGACGGCGAGCTTCCGAAAAATCTCAGGGGTCTCGCCTCGGCTGAGTTGTCCGGCCGTGTCATGCGCGAGACGGCGGTAAGAGCGCGCGCCGCCGCGTTTCTCGGGCTCAAGCCTTAGAAACGGCCTGGACGAGTGCCCGGTTCCGAACTTCGTGATAGGTTGCGGTACCCTCTGGCAGGAACTTCGAAAGGGCGGTACGCAACTCCGCGTGTCTGGCGCCGCTGCTGGATTTGAAGTTCTCAACAGGAGTTTGCAGCAACTGGTGGAGGAACATACAATCGGCGGCAGCAGCGCTATCCGTCAGGTGATGATCCGTGGCCGCGTGCAGGGCGTCGGCTACCGTGCCTGGGTCGAGCACCAGGCGAAGGCACGCCAGCTTGAGGGCTGGGTGCGCAATCGGCGCGATGGCCGTGTCGAGGCGCTGTTTGCCGGCCCGGCGGCCGCCGTGGCCGATCTCATCGTCCGCTGCCGGCGCGGCCCGGCCGCGGCGCTGGTTGAGGCCGTCCAGGACGAACCTGCCGGTTCCGATGCGCTGAATCTGCGCCGCGCGGGCGAGCGGTTCTCCGTGCTGCCGACGATCTGAGGATGGCCTGCTTCAGGGACGCTGCTTCGCCTCCAGCAGGCGGGCGGCCGCGCCGCGAGGCCAGGCTGCCCGATCCAGGGGTCAAATGATCGCTTCCGGCAGTCGTGTTTTGACAGAGCCGAATACTTCTTCGAACGCCTGCCGGAGCGCGATATCGAGATCTGCCATGGTCATGGGATGACCGAGATCGACCAGGCTGGTGACGCCGTAACGCGGGTCGGCTACGCCGCAGGGCACGATCGCCGCAAAGTGCGCCAGATCGGGCTCCACATTGATGGCGATCCCGTGGAACGAGACCCAGCGCCGCAGCCGGACCCCGATGGCGGCAACCTTGTCCTCGCATCCCGGGCCCTTGTCCGGCCGCCTTACCCAGACGCCAACGCGGTCCTCGCGGCGTTCGCCGCTTACGTTGAAGGCCGCGAGCGTCCGGATGATCCATTGCTCGAGTCCGGCCACATAGGCCCGCACGTCGGGCCGCCGCTGTCTGAGGTCGAGCATCACATAGGCGATCCGCTGGCCGGGGCCGTGATAGGTGAGCTGTCCACCGCGCCCGCTGGCAAAGATCGGGAACCGGGCTTCGAGCAGGTCGGCGGCCTTGCCGCTGGTCCCCGAGGTGTAGAGCGGAGGGTGTTCCAGCAGCCAGACCAGTTCGGGTGCCTGCCCGGCCGCAATCGCCGCAACCCGTGTCTCCATCGCCGCCACCGCCTCGGGATAGGGCACCGGCGCGCCGGAAACCCGCCATTCGACCGCTTCACTGCCGGCAGGGCGCGCGAATCTGGTCAAATCAAGGTTCTGTCGGACATTAACCATTGGCTAACCATAACGTGATGATCTGAAGCCACGCAATTTTGCATTTGTCAGTCAGTCCGGGTCCCCAGTAGTGCCAACCCTCGATAAAGTCACCGTCGATCTCATGGTGGTCCTCGGGACCACTTCGATGCCCATTCATCAGGTAATGCGCCTGAGCCGCGGCGCCATCATCGAACTGGACGCCACCGAGGCGGATGAGGTCAAGATCCTCGCCAACAATCTGCCGATCGCCAGCGGCGTGGTGCTGGTCGATCGCAACCGGATCGCGGTCGAAGTCAAGCAGATGCTGCCACGACAGCCAGGTACCCGGTAGCTCGCCGCCATATGTGAATTTTGCCGGCCTCAGCACCGCCACGATGGCAGGCCTTGTCCCTCCATCATTGATTTGTTACATCGGCGCCGTTGATCCGGTATGGCGTATTCCCGTGCCGATCTCTGATGCGCTCGTGGCGGAATTGGTAGACGCGCTGCCTTGAGGTGGCAGTGAGTAAAATCGTGGGGGTTCGAGTCCCTCCGAGCGCACCACCTCAATAATCAGCTTGTTTTCGTTGATGTTTTAGGCTTTGGACCCCCAGCTGGCGATTGGCTGGGGTTTGGATATTGCCGCTTTGATCCGTGCGAGCTTGTCGATGGCGGCAGCGGCGAGATTCGTGCGGTGCATTGGCTCCGTGAAGCGCGACGCTGTCGCATTCGCTCTCCCCGCCGCGATATCAAAATCATTCCCGCGGTCTCCGCGGCGGCGTTCGCCGCACGCGTGACGGTGGCTTTGCATGTGCGGTGCGCTGCGGCGTTGCCGCCAGCCGCGTGACGCATTTGCCGAAGCCGATTGCCCGTCCAACTTTGCTTTCGGCGAGCAGCTCCCGTCGCAATGAAAGTAGCGAGCACCGGTCGGGCCGCCTTCGAGTGTCTTTCGAGGTTTCCCAAGGATTGGAATCGCGATCGCCATCCCATCCTTCCAATGTGGGTCGCAATCACGCCATATCGAATCGGACATCGATCGCCGATGATCGGTCGGCGCTGAGCAGGTCCCGGACCTGGCGCATCTGTCGGTATTAGTACGGAGAGGCAATTTAACGGACAGGTAGCACCCGCCGAACAGTTTGGTACCGCGCCGGATGAAACGTACGGCGTCGCGTCAAGCGTTCAAAAAAAGAAACAGGGGTATTCAAAATGTCCGGCATCGTTCTCTCGCAGTCCGTCCGCCAGAATCTTCTCTCGCTGCAGTCGACCGCTTCGTTGCTCGCGACCACGCAGAACGATCTTTCGACCGGCAACAAGGTCAACTCGGCGCTCGACAATCCGACCAGCTATTTCACCGCGCAGTCCTTGAACAATCGCGCCAGCGACATCAGCAATCTTCTCGACGGCATCGGCAACGGCGTGCAGGTCCTGCAGGCGGCCAACACCGGCATCACCTCGCTGCAGTCGCTGGTCTCCAGCGCGCAGTCGATCGCCAACCAGGCGCTGCAGACCACGGTCGGCTACTCGACCCTGTCGAACGTCTCCACCACCATTGCCGGCGCCACCGCCTCGAACCTGCTCGGCACCACCAGCTTCAACAGCACCGTCGCCAACAGCAACATCCTCTATAGCGGCGCCGCCGGCGGCGCGACCGCGGCGACCTCGAGCTCGACGCTCGGCGGCACCTCCGGCGTCTCGACCGGCACAGCGGTGCTGGACGATTCGGCGACCGCAGTGGCGATCTCCTCCAGTACCCTGCTCGAAGGCGCAACCGGCGCACTGACCACGGCGGCCACCACCAAGTTCGCCGACGGCGACGTCTTCACCGTCAACGGCAAGACCGTGACCATCAAGGCCGCCTCCACTCCGGCCGCGTCCAGCCTCACCAACGGTGCCGGCGTGACCGGCAACGTGGTGACCGACGGCGCCGGCAATTCCACCGTCTACCTCAACGCCGGCACCACCGTCGGCGACGTGCTGAAGGCCTTCGACCTCGCCAGCGGCGTGCAGGTGGCTGCAAACAGCGCCGGTACGGCCACCGTGACCACCGCGACCGGCCAGACCGTTTCCTCGATCTCGGGCGGCGGCGCGATCTCGCTGCACAGCACCACCGGTCAGGACCTCACCATCACCGGCAAGGCCGACGACCTGGCAGCACTCGGGCTGACCACCGCGACCGGTTCGGGCAATGCCACGGTGCAGGCGTTCCGCACCACCGGCAGCGGTACCCTCGGCTCGCTGATCCAGACCGGCTCGACCCTGAATGTCGACGGCCATGTCATCACCTTTGCCGACGCCGTGAAGCCCGCTACCGCTAATGTCGCCACCGGCTCCGGCGAGTCCGGCAACATCGTCACCGACGGCAACGGCAACTCCACCGTCTATCTGCAGGGCGGCACCACTGCCGACGTGCTGAACGCGATCGATCTGGCGACCGGCGTCAAGACTGCCAGCAATAGCGGCGGCACCGCCACCCTGACCACCACGTCAGGCCAGACCGCCTCCTCGATCAGCACCGCCGGCGCGCTGAAGATCAACACCGGCGTCAACGCCGATCTGGCGATCTCCGGCACCGGCAACGCCTTGGCGGCGCTCGGTCTCGCCGGCAACACCGGCACCGGCACGGCCTTTACCGCCGCCCGCACCGCCGGCGTCGGCGGCATCTCCGGCAAGACCCTGACCTTCTCCTCCTTCAACGGCGGCACCGCGGTCAGTGTTACCTTCGGTACCGGCACCGGCCAGGTCAAGACCCTCAACGACCTCAACACCGCGCTGCAGGCCGACAATCTCGGCGCCACCCTCGACGCCAATGGCCTTTTGACGATCTCGGCGGCCAACGACTATGCCTCCTCGACGCTCGGTTCGGCCGCGGCCGGCGGCGTCATCGGCGGCACGCTGCCGAACTCGCTGAGCTTCTCGACCGCTTCGGCGCCGGTCGCCGACGTCAACGCCCAGGCAACCCGCGCCAGCCTCGTCACCCAGTACAACAACATCCTGCAGCAGATCGACACCACCTCGCAGGACTCCTCGTTCAACGGCGTCAACCTGTTGAACGGCGACCAGCTCAAGCTGGTGTTCGACGAGACCGGCAAATCGACCCTCAATATCAGTGGCGTCACCTTCAACTCGGCGGGCCTCGGCCTCTCGGCCCTGACGACGGGCACCGACTTCATCGACAACTCCTCGACCAACAGCGTGCTGACCAGCCTGACCGCGGCCAGCAGCACGCTGCGCTCGGAAGCTTCGAGCCTCGGTTCGAACCTCTCGATCGTGGAAATCCGCCAGGACTTTTCCAAGAACCTGATCAACGTGCTGCAGACCGGCTCTTCAAACCTAACGCTGGCCGATACCAACTCATTGGCGGCGGATAGCCAGGCGCTGTCCACCCGCCAGTCGATCGCGGTGTCCGCGCTGGCGCTCGCCAACTCCTCGCAGCAGAGCGTGCTCCAGCTTCTGCGCTGAGCCCGAACGCGAGACCGACGACCAGGGCGGCGGGGGAAACCCCGCCGCTTTCGATTCGATCTGCGGTCGGCCGGCAGCGTTTGGCTCGGCACTTTGAGAGTGTCGTGACCGTTGCAAGGATCCGCCGAAGGTTCTTGCCGACCTCACGACAGGATGGTAGCAGCATCCAAAACCATCGTTGTGCTGGCATGACACGGCTTGCTGCCAGCATCAAAAATTGGGGCAAGGAAGTCGGGCCTGCGACAAGCCGGGACCTGATGTGTAACGCCCGCGACGCCGCAGCGGGCGCGAGCAGGATCTCTTCTTCGGGTGATGCCGACCGGGTCAGTTGCCTTGTTGTAACAACCTTGGCGTAGATTGAGGGATGCGCAGTTCGGGTCGACGACCGCGTTCCCGGGATAACATTCGATCAGGACTGACGGGCGGATTGTCGATCGGAGCAATGCATGAAATTCCTGGGTTACGTCTATCGCATCCTCTCCAATTTCGTCTTTCTGGCGCTGGTCTATTACAGCCTGAACTTCATGGAGAAATATCAGCAACGCGCGATCGTCGCGATTCTTGTGCTGGTCTACGCTTCGATGCGCGCGGCGTCGGCATTTCGCTCGTTTCATTTTTTCCAGCGCATCGAGCGGCTTGAGCTTGAAGCGCGCCGTCTTGCGGGCCTCACCGGCGAGGGCCCCGCCGCGCTTGCCTCGCGCAAGCATATCGTCGGCGATGTAGCCTCGCTGCGGCGCGACGGCGAAATGAAGGCCTACGTCGACCTGTTGTTTCTGACTTTGGTTATCGTGCTATGCGTCTCGAAGATCGTGACGGATTGAACCGTCACACGCTTCTTTTTTTGATCTGGGCCATATGCCCGAGCGTGCCTCGATGGCCATGCGCGGCGACCCGTGCGCCGCGGTTCCTGGCATGAGACGCGCTGAGCCGACGGGCGCGTCCGGAACGATGCTTGTCGCGCGTCGCAAGGCCGGATTCGGCGCCGTCTCCCGAAATCAGCTTGGCAATGCCGTCGACTTGGCGGTTTCCGGGGGCCATCTCTTCCGCCTGACGTGAGGGTGGCACCAGGGTTTCCGCCGTCGCGCGCGGATTTTCCTGGATCTCGAAGATGCTCTGCGCCGGTACCGGCAATGCGATCGCGGCGGTCCCGTCCTGCGGCGTCGGCATCAGCCGGGGCCAGGGCGCTTGCTGCGGCAGCGGAACGCCGTGCCCGCGCCGTCCGGCGCGATCGAACGGCTCGCCGGCTGATACCAGCTGCCCGTCACGGCCGTCGAAATCCGATAGCGCAGGGGCGGGAAGGCTGTCGCTGCTGGCGAAGACGAAATGCGGGAGTTTTGGCCAGTGTGAGATCGCCACGGTTTCCAAGACCGGATGCAACTGCCACTGCTCTGGCTCGGTAGGCGTTGCCGGAAGCTGCGGGGTGGCGGCCACCACATGGACAATGCGAAAGCCGCGTGCTTTCAGCTCATGCAGAATTCGGGGCAGGGCTGCGACGGTTCGCGCCTGGATGTCGTGCAACAGCAGAATGCCTCTTCCTTTGGCCTCGATCCGCTTGATCGCCAGGTCGTAGACGCGCGACGCCGGAATATGCCGCCAGTCGTCTGCCGGAAAATCGGCGCTCCAGGTCTGCAGGCCCTGCGAGGCGAGATAGTCTTCGACGGCCGTGGCGCGCTCCAGCCCGGGAATGCGGAAGAACGGAGCAAGTGCCGTGTCATCGCCAAGGGCCGCCTTCACCGATGCGATTCCGTCGTCGATCTCCTGCCTTGCGCGCTCGATCGGCATTCGGTTCATGGTGAGCGGATGATTCTGGGTGTGGGTGCCGATGGTATGCCCGGCGTCCCGCAACTTGCGGACGCCTTCGGGATAGGTCCGGGCCATCTGGCCAATCAGGAAGAAGTTCGCCTTGATGCATTCCGAGGCGAGAATAGCCAGGATCTGGTCGCTGTTGCGCGGCAGCGGCCCGTCGTCGAAAGTCAGCACCACCTCGTGATCTTCCAGCGGCAGCGTTTCCGGATATTGCATGGTGCCGATCCGGGGATGCTCCCGGGGATCGACCACCAGGGTTCGCGATGTCCCCAGTGCATCGGGATGACCGGGGCAATCGGCAGCTGATGCAGCCTGTGCGGCGATACCGGCGAGTAACCCCAAGCCCAACACCGTCCATCGCCGTGTCAGAACACCGCCCAACGCTTTATCGATCATGAAACACCGTCTACATTACCATTTGAATCAGATAGTTACATGCCGCGGCATGAATGCCGCCTTAACGGCGTGGCTTCCGCGCCCGCTTGCGGGCTCTAAGGTATGCCGGCCCGAGCGCCAGCGGGCACGGCGGGCACCAGATGCACCACCCGGTAGCGATTGTCCTTGAGATACCGCAGAAACGCCGGCAGCATGGCCGCCGTTCGCGCCTTTGAATCGTGAAACAGCAGAATCCCCTTGCCGGCGATTCTGAGCCGATCGGTGACCAGCTTCAGTTCCTGCTTCGGCGTCATCGGATTCCAGTCGCTGGCCCAAAGGTCGGCACCGAACACGACGATGCCGCGCGACTGCAGCAGGTCGAGCGCCGCCGGTGTACTCTCAAAGCCGGGAAAGCGAAAGAACGGGGTGCTCGGAATCGTGGTCGCAACCCCGTGCAGCGCCGCTTCATCCGCGGCGATGCCGCGGTCGATTTCCGTCACGGCCTCGTCCGGTCTGATCCGCATGAGGCTGCGATGCGACCAGGTGTGGTGCCCCACGGTGTGGCCCTCGGCGGCTATCCTGCGCACGAGCTCCGGGTGTTCTGACGCGGACTTGCCGATCAGGAAGAATGTCGCCCGCACGCATTCATGGGCCAGCGCCGCCAGCACCAGTCGGGTCGTCGGGGGAGAAGGGCCATCGTCGAAGGTCAGCACCACCTCGTGGTCTTCAAGCGGCAATGTCTGCGGAAAGCTCTTCAACCCGACCCGCGGTGTGGTGGCGGCGCTGACGTCGAGGATGCGGGAGGTACCCAGCGCGCCCTCGCGCGGACAGTCCGCGGCCTTGGCCGCCGCACCCCACGCCATCGAGCCAACAAGGATTGCCCGCACCAGGTTCGCGAAACCTCTGCGTTGTTTTCGACGCTGCACATTTACCATTGCGTTCGGTGTTGCCCATTGGGTAATTGCCTGAAAGACAACTCAGACCAGTTCAGCAATTCTGTCAAACCGGCGAGGCGCGGCATGGCCGAGGATGTGGACGTTGCCCAGCCGGCCCCCGCGCCGGCGCCCGACCGCCTTCCGATGCGCGACAAAGATGGCGAAATTCGCCACGAATTCGTCGAGCAAATCGCTCGCGCGATCCATGCCGCCAATGCGCCGTTCCTGCGTGCGATCGTCGCGGAACTCCATGAGGCCGATCTCGGCGACCTGATCGCGGTGCTGGAACCAGACGACCGTGTCAAGCTGGTGGAACTAACCGGCGAGGATTTCCACTTCTCGGCGCTCAATGAAGTCGACAACTCGGTGCGCGAGGAAATCCTCGAAGAACTCGAGCCGGAAACGGTGGCCGAGGGCGTTCGCGAGCTGGAATCCGATGATGCCGTCGAATTGCTCGAAGGCCTCGATGAGGAGGACCAGGAAGAGATCCTCGAAAGGCTGCCGCCATCGGAGCGCGACGCGCTCGAGCGCAGCCTGCTGTATCCGGAAAACTCCGCCGGGCGGCGGATGCAGACCGAGTTCATCGCGCTGCCGCCGGACTGGACCGCCGGGCAGGCGATCGACCACATGCGCGACACGCCCGATCTGCCACGCCGCTTCTACGAGATCTACGCAGTCGATCACGCCCAGCACTTGCAGGGCGCGGTCCCGCTGGATGCGCTGCTGTGCGCCCGGCGGCCGGTGCCGCTGGCCGAGCTGATGGATGAAGACCGCCGCCGTGTCTCCGTGATGGAAGACCAGGAGGAGGTGGCGCGGCTGTTCGGCAAATACAATCTGGTCGCAGCTCCGGTGGTCGATACCGCAAACCGCCTGGTCGGCGTCATCACCATCGACGACGTCGTCGACGTCATCGAAGAAGAGGCCGACGAGGACTTGAAGGCGCTGGGCGGCGTGACCAGCGACGAACAATTATCCGACAATGTCTGGACCATCGCCCGCGGCCGCTTCAATTGGTTGCTGGTCAATCTCGCCACCGCCTTTCTGGCCTCCTCCGTGCTTGGCCTGTTCGAAGGTCAGCTGGAAAAGATGGTGGCGCTGGCGGTGCTGGCGCCGATCGTCGCCAGCCAGGGCGGCAACGCCGCAACCCAGACCATGACGGTCGCGGTTCGCGCATTGGCAACCCGTGAACTCGGGGCCAGCAACGCGTTCCGCGTAGTGATGCGCGAGGGACTGGTAGGGCTTGTCAACGGCCTGGCCTTTGCCGTCATCACCGGCATCGCGGCGGTGGCCTGGTTCAAGATTCCGGCGCTCGGTGTCGTGATTGGGCTTGCGATGTTGTGCAATCTGGTTGCCGGCGCGCTCGGTGGCATCCTGATCCCGATGGTACTGGAACGGGTGCGGGCCGATCCGGCGGTGGCATCGGGCACGTTCGTCACCACCATCACCGACGTGGTCGGCTTCTTTTCGTTTCTCGGCATCGCGACGCTCTGGTTCGGGCTCACATAAGGCAATCGGCGCAACGTCAATCGAACCTTAACGCGCATCACCGATTATCCCCTGGCCTGGAGGCGGACATGCAGCGGTTGCGATTGAAAGCGGACGGACGGATCGTCGAATTGCGGGACGGGCGGGAGTTTCCGCTGGCGCCGACCCCGGTTTCCGCGGCGCCTGCCGAGACGCCGCCGGCAGTTCGCGAGCTTCGCCGCCGCGCGCGTTTGACGCAGCTGGAATTCGCAACCAGGCTCGGCGTGCCGGTTGAGACCATCAGGAACTGGGAACAGGGCAAGCGCATGCCGCGCGGCCCGGCACGGGCATTGTTGACGGTGATAAAGCATGCCCCGGAGACGGTGTTTGCCGCCTTGGCCAGGGTCTGATTCACCTGGACCTGATTGACCGCCGCACGGACCGTTCCGCCCCGTGCATCTGTGCCGGGAACCGGCCGGAGCGATGTTGGCAGAGCGGTCATGACCGGACATAATGGCACCGATCGGCTCGAGTGTCTGGCCATGCATTTCGTTGAGGCTAACGGCGCGAAAATCCCGGCGATCGGGCTCGGCACCTGGGAGCTGCGCGGGCGAGCCTGCGCTCGCCTGGTCGAGCAGGCGCTCAGGCTCGGCTATCGTCACATCGATACCGCGCAAGTCTATGAGAACGAACGCGAGGTCGGTGAGGGGCTGCGCGCGTCGGGAACGAGGCGCGAGGATGTGTTCGTGACCACCAAGGTGTGGACCACGCATTTTGCGCCGAATGATCTTGAGCGATCGACCAAGGAGAGTCTGGCAAAGCTGCGTCTCTCCGAGGTCGATCTCTTGCTGCTGCACTGGCCCAACGCGCAAGTGCCGCTGCAGGAGACATTGGGGGCGCTGGCGCATGTCAAGCGCCTGGGTATGGCCCGGCACATCGGCGTCTCGAACTTTACCGTGGCGTTGATCGAACAGGCTGTCGCGGCCTGCCCGGAGCCTTTGGTGTGCGATCAGGTCGAATATCATCCCTATCTCGACCAGACCAAGGTGCTGGAAGCCTGCGGACGGCACGGCCTCGCCGTTGTCGCCTATAGCCCGGTAGCGCGGGGCCGCATCAAGAACGACGCGACATTGGCCCGAATCGGGCAGGTTCACGGCAAGACCGCCGCGCAGATTTGCTTGCGCTGGCTCGTGCAGCAGAACGTATCGGCGATACCGCGGACTTCACGGATCGAACGGCTGTCGGAAAATATCGACGTCTTCGACTTCGTGCTGTCCGTCGAGGAGATGCGCCAGATTTTCGAGATGGGCAGCGCCACGGGCCGGCTCACCGATTTCGGTTTTGCGCCCAAATGGGATTGAGGCTGACCGACCGCTCGCTCTGCCGATCAATTCCCGCGCCGACCGCCGAAAAAGCGCCCCCGCCGGGGGCGACGACCGCTATGCTGCCGCTTGCGGGCCTGCCTGCCGCGCCGGGGTTGGTGCCGGTTTTGCGGTCAGCCAATGCTCAAGCTATAAAACAGGTTTTCCGCGACCCAACGGATGTCCGCGTTGCCGGAAAAGCGAGATTGACGGCATCGAAACGGTGATCTGACTTTGGAACTACGACTGTTCTTGCGCTCAGGTATCGCAGCGTCGGCGATCGCCCATCTGTCAATCCTGACAATGGTGGTTATCTTTGCCGAGGTGCATCCGTTTGGTTCGGTCACTGCCGAACCGATCGCGGTCGATATTGTTTCGCCCCAGGAGGTCCCACCTCCTGCAAAGCAGGAGGTGCCGCCGCCGGTTCCACCGAAAGCGCCGGATTCTTTCGACTTCTCCTCAAAATCAGAGCCTTCGAGCCCCCCTGCGCCGACCGCGCCACCGCAGGCGGCAACGCCGCCACTCCCCAAGCAGGCCGCGCCGTCGCCGCCACGTCCAAACCGGCAACAGGCCGCCGCCCAGCCGCAGCCGCAGCCCCAACCGTCGTCAGCGCCCGCGTTGCCGACCGGCCAGGCGGCAGCTCAACCGCAGCCGCCGGCGACAGCCGCCGCGTCGTCGGCCTTTACGCCTCCGCAGCCCGATTTGTCCCTCAAATATCACGTGATGCTCGGTCTGCCGCTGGACAAGCCGGGCGATGGCTTCGATGCGCCGGCCTCGACGGCGGCCAATTTAGAGTCCAGCCTGGTCACGGATTTCCGGCGGCATCTCAAGGCCTGTTCGAAGCTGCCGGAATCGGTCTCGCCCTCCGACAACATCAAGATCAAGCTGCGTGTGTTCATGACAACCGACGGACAATTGGCAAGGGAGCCGCTGTTGATCGAGGCCAGCGCCTCCGCGAAGGGGCCTGCATTGATGCAGGCTGCGATGAGTGCGCTGCAGGCCTGTCAGCCCTACGCGATGTTGCCGGCTGACCGTTACCAGGAGTGGAAGATGCTCGATCTAAGCTTCACACCGCAGGATTTTGCCGGCGGCTAGATGGTCGGGCGACGGCTTTCGGCGGTCGGTCCGGTGCAGCCGGCGGCTGCGGTGCCGCGAACGAACCAGGGCCCAGCTACGGCTTGAACGCATGCGGCACGGCATGGCATGATGACATGACAACAGGGACTTCCTTCGCATGGCGTTGCAGCTCGTCATCGGCAACAAGAATTATTCATCGTGGTCGATGCGTCCCTGGCTGGCGTTGCGGGCCAATGACATTGCCTTCGACGAGGTTTTCATCCCGCTTTATACCGGCGAGGCCGACAAGCAGCAGATCTTGAGCTTCACAAGATCGGGCAAGGTTCCGGCGCTGCTCGACGGTGACGTCACGATCTGGGATTCTCTGGCAATTATCGAATACGTCGCCGAACGGTTTGCCGAAGCACAATTGTGGCCGCAGGACCGCGCCAGCCGCGCCCATGCGCGTTCGATTTCCGCGGAAATGCATTCGGGGTTTGCCGCGCTGCGCAATGAGTGCGGCATGAACTTGCATCGGCCGGTCGGCGCGATTCCGCTATCGGCCGCCGCGCGCGCCGATATCGCGCGCATCCAGCAGATCTGGATCGAATGCCGCGAGCGGCATGGAAAGTCCGGGCCGTTCCTGTTCGGCGCCTTCGGCGGTGCCGACGCGATGTTCGCGCCGGTGGTGCATCGTTTTCGAACCTATGCCGTCGAGGTGGCGCCCCTGGTGCGGGACTACATGGAAGCGATGATGTCGTTGCCGGCCTTTCAAGAGTGGACCAGCGCCGGCCTGGCCGAAACGCTGGTGATCGAAAAATTCGAGACGGTCTAGGCCGATTTACGTGGCATCGAAGGTCATGCGCGGCTTGACGGAGGCCTGCGAAAGCGGTCTGAATTAAAGATCGCAGCTGCGCCCCGAACGAAAGGCTAGGACCATGGGAATCCTCGATTCATTGGAAAACTCGCCGGCTTTCAAGGGCGTGCTGGGGCAGCTTGAGGGAGCCGTCCTCCCGGTGGTGTTGAGCGAGGTGCTCGGCAATGGCAGCCAGGGCGGCCTTTCCGCCATCGTCGCCAAACTGCAGGAGGCGGGCTTCGGTGATCAGGTCAAGTCCTGGATCGGAAACGGCCAGAATCTGCCGATCACCGCCGAGCAATTGCAGCAGGTCCTGGGCAGCGACACCGTCAAGCAACTGGCGGCGCGGTTCAATATCCCGGTCGACCAACTCGCCAAGGTCTTGGCACAGCAGCTCCCCAAAGCCGTCGATAGCGCAAGCCCGGACGGCAGCCTCCCGCCTTCCTCCTGAACTGCGGCTTTGCGGTGCGGGACGGCGCCGGCGGGGAATCGTTCGGGACCGGAAAAGCAGGCTTTATCGCACTGAAAAACCTGTCAAATTCGCGTATTTGCCATGTCTGGATCGCACTGGCCAAAAAGCCGGGCGCTGTGCTAGATTGATACGGGGGTGTGGGCCGGCCATTGGCTGCGGGGACCGTGAGCGTGACCGGCGTTTGTTGGGTGATGGAGAGGGCGTTGAAGCACAAATATACCGTTGGAGAGACCGTCTATTTTACCGCCAGCAACGTTGCGCGTCCGGCCGCCAGCGGTACCTACGAGGTGATCCGGCTACTTCCGACCGATGGCGACGACTGCCAGTATCGGATCAAAAGCTCGACCGAGGCTTTCGAGCGAGTGGCCAAGGAAAGTCAGCTCGACGTTTCCTGAAGTGAATGTGCGCATGGCCGGGGCGAAGCGGCTGCGACGCCCCCGCCGTGAAAACGCCCCGATCGCGGAACCATTGTGCACGAACCGCGTGCTGAAAATCGGCATTCGCTTTTGCGAAAACGCGTTGGATGCCGCGTTGAGGGACACCGCGCATGAACTGGGCCTGGGCTACCTCGCTCGATCAATTCTGGCGTTCGCCGGCCTTTCCGATGTGGCTGACCTTGGCGGCGGCGGGGTTTTTCGGAATTATCGTGCTGGTCACGCTGGTGCGGGCCGAGAAATCCGTCGCCAATGGTGCGCTGACGGTCATCACGCTGCTGGCGATCGGCATAGCCGTCGCTGCCACCATACGCGGATTCGGGCCGGCTGCCGGCGGCGGCAGCAGCAGCAGCAGCAGCGTTTCCATTGACGGCGGCGCGGCGCCGACGTCGAATATGACGCTGCCGGCGTTGTCATGCATCGACGATCTGGCGGGTGAAACCGTTTTGACAGCGTGCGAGAAGGCCTTGTTCGGTTCTGCCGAATCCGCGGCTGCTGCGGTCTCCTATGCGGCGTCCCAGGTCACGCGACTGGCCGCGCTCGGCGATGTCGGTGCCGCAAACCGCCGGATGACGCCCGAGCTGCAGGCGCTGCGCCGCTCGGTTGAGCGCGACCGCTATGGGTTGGTGGCGCAAGTGCTGCTGGCGCGCGAACACTGCACGCCTTCGGATTGCCCCGTATTTCGGGCGCTGACGGACCCGCACCAGATCGTGGTCAACATGGATGGGCGGGTCTATGACGGCCTGATCTCGCGTTACGCGCCATTGTGGAATCTGCCTGCGGTGGCCGGGCCGGTCGCCGGGCTGCCACCATCGCTGCCATCGGGCAAGCCGACCAATGCCGATTTTCCCACCGCGGCCTCGACTCCGGCGGTCAGCATCATGACGCCGGAGCCAGGCACGCCGCCGCCGGCACGTACGCCTGCCGCGATGGCGAACACGCCATTGCCGTCACCGCGGCGCCCGACTTCGGCGACCGCCCCGACGTTGGCGGCAGCCAAGAAGCCGGCGGCGCCGAAACCCCCGCGCCCCGCGGCGCCGGCCCAGATCGCGCCGGCAGCGCCGGCCCCTGCCGCCGCAAACGATTGATGCTTTCAAAAGCCGCCGCCGATCGCTAAACCTCGCAGCCATGCCCCTTCACCTGATAAAACTTGCCGTCGGCTGCGAATCCGTCAAGCAGCTCAAGGACTGGGTCGCGGAGCGCATGCGGGCGGCCAAGCAGAAGGGGCTGCCGCGTCATCATATCCACATCACCCGCATGACGCCGAAGCGCGGTGACGAGTTGCTGGCCGGCGGCTCGCTCTACTGGGTGATCCGCGGTGAAATCGCGGCGCGCGAAAAGATGATTGCAATAGAACCGTTCCGCGATCGCGACGGCATCGGACGATGCCGGCTGGTGATGCAGCCCAAAGTGGTCGCCGTACTGCCGCGGCCGATGCGGGCCTTCCAGGGCTGGCGCTACCTCGCCGAAAGCGACGTTCCGCCGGATCTCGGCTCCGCAGGCGCCGGCATCGCGGCGATGCCCGAGCCGTTGCGCCGCGAACTGCGCGAGCTCGGGTTGCTTTAACGCTGCTTTCGCCAAGACACGAGCGAGGCGAGCAACGCGACCCGCCGATCGGCGCCGTGATTGCGCCAGGGCGGTCGGAGGTAACCTGAACCAGCGCCGGCCTCAGACCCGGATATTATCGATCAGCCGGGTTGTTCCGATTCTGGCCGCGACCAGGAGCCGCATTGGGCCATCCTCCAGGGAGGCGACCGGCGCCAGGGTCTCGGCGTGCCTGAGTTCAAAATAGTCCACCGTGAAACCGACCCCGGAAATCTGTTCGGCGCCGCCGGCCAAGGCCGCCCTGATATCGTCGCCCGCCCGCAAGCGTCCCGCGGTCTGCTGCATCGCGCGATAGAGTTGCGGCGCGATCCGGCGCTGATCCGGCGACAGATAAACGTTCCGCGAGGACATCGCGAGGCCATCGCGTTCGCGCACGGTTCGCGATCCCACCACCTTGACGCCGAGGTCGAGATCCCCGGCCATTCGCGTTACCACCCGCAATTGCTGGAAATCCTTTTCACCGAACACGGCAAAATCCGGCCGGCACTGCGCGAACAGCTTGCCGACCACGGTGGTGACGCCGCCGAAGAAGTGCGGACGGAAGCGATCCTCCAGACCCACGGTGGCCGGCCCTTCGGTCAGGATCCGGGTGGCAAAGCCATCCGGGTACATGGTCCTGACGTCCGGATTCCAGATCAGGTCGACTTGCTCGGCTGCGAGCTTGGCGGCATCGGCCTTCCAGGTGCGCGGGTAGGAGCCGAAATCCTCCGTCGGCGCGAACTGGGCGGGGTTAACGAAAATCGAGACGATCACCTTGGCGGCGCGACGCTTCGCCAGTCGAACCAGCGACACATGGCCGTCATGGAGTGCACCCATGGTCGGCACCAGCGCGATCGAGGCTTTTCTGGCGCGCAGGGTCTCCAGGGTGCGACGCAACGCGGGGACCGTGCGGACGATCATGGGGCTTGGTGACATCTGGGCTCGATCTGTGAGGTCAGGCAGGCGGCTCGGTCTGACCTTGCGGCGGGGATGCAACCCTACCAAGGCCAGGGCTTGCTCGCCAAGTCGCCAGTCGCCGGTCCGGCTTCGGCGAATCCCGGCGCTCCCCATTGCTCAGCGAAGTGGCAGCGGCGGTCGCGCCCGGGATTCATGATTAAGGCAGACGGCTGACAAGTCGAGGCCGTCATCGCGCATTTCACTTGACCGCGGTCGCGCGTAATTTGAAGATATCGGCAGGGGTTGAACAATGTTGGTGCAAACCAGTCAAGGGCAATCGGGCTCAGCTCATGTCGTTGTGCTGGGCAATGAGAAGGGCGGTTCGGGAAAGTCCACCACCGCCTTGCACATTGCCGTTGCCTTGATGAAGGCTGGCCAGCGCGTCGCCACCATCGATCTCGATTGCCGGCAGCAAAGCTTCACCCGTTACATCAATAATCGACGTGCCTGGGCGCGGCGCACCGGCCTCGATCTCGAGGTGCCGCTGCATTGCTGCATCAAGCTGGGCGAGACCATGCAAATCGCCGACAATGAATCCAGCGAATTTCAGCAGTTCATGGACGCCGTGAGCGCGGTCGAGCGGACCTTTGATTTCATCGTGATCGACACGCCGGGGTCGGATAGTTATCTGATGCGGCTGGCGCACTCGATGGCGGACACGCTGGTGACGCCGATCAACGACAGTTTTCTCGATTTCGACGTGCTGGGCACCGTCGACCCTGCCACCTATTCGGTGACCGGCGAGAGCCATTATGCGGAAATGGTGCGGGACACCAGGCGCAAGCGCCGGCAGCTCGACGGCGTCAGCAGCGATTGGATCGTGGTCCGCAACCGGTTGTCGATGCTGGGATCGCGCAACAAGCAACTCGTCGCCGACAGCCTCAACGACTTGTCGTTCCGGCTCGGTTTTCGCTCGATCGACGGTTTCGCGGAGCGGGTGGTCTATCGCGAGTTTTTTCCGCGCGGCCTTACCGCGCTCGACGAGCTCGACGAGACGACCCTGGGCACCCGTCCGAGCATGGGCCATGTGACCGCGCGCGAGGAGGTCACCAGCCTGCTGCGCCAGTTGAAACTGCCGCTCGACGAACGCGGTCGCCGCCGCGCCGCCAACCGCGCCGAATGGTTCAATCAGATCGACAAGCCGCTCGAACTCCACGACATCCTCGGCGCCTGACAGGTTTCCGCGCCGGGGTGAATTGCTGCAGTGCATTATGGCACGGCTCATTTCAAGCTGCCGGGACGCCTCGGCGGAACAAGCTTTCGATAGCCGCGTTTCTTTACGGGATTTTTACCTAAGACCTGAACCACCCGTTCACTCGGGGCGTCCCAGAGTGAGAATGGCGATAGCGACTTCGATTGTGCAACTGCACAATAAGAGGGTGCATCGCACAACGATCAGGCGGTCAATTCACAACATTTAGTCTTTTCGTCACGTCGACGTTACATATACTGAGCAGAAGGGACCGCAGAGTCTCGACCATTAAATCTTCAAGAAATCTGGCCCCCGGGGTCAGCTTGCCGAGGAAAAACATGAAGCGTGGAATTGCCATTCTGCTTTCGCTTTGCGTGCTGGTGAGCGTCGCGTACTTCACCGCGAGCAAATGGGCGATCCGCCACGAAACCATTACGTTCCTGGACCCGGCGCGCGACAACCGTCCGGTGGCCGTTGACATCGCCGTGCGGCGTGACAAGGAATTGCAGGCCAATGCCGGCATGATCAAGCTGCCGGTCGCGATCCTCAGTCACGGCAACACCGTCAAATTCACCGAGTATTCCTTTCTTGCCAACGTGTTTGCCGCCCGTGGTTATCTGGCGGTCAGCATCCAGCATGATCTGCCCACCGATCCGCCGATGGTGACCAAAGTCGGCGAACTCTATGTCGGCCGTCTGCCGCAATATCAGCGCGACGTTGCCAACATCCGGTTTGCCATCGAAGAGATGAACAAGGTCCAGCCGAACGCGGACTATGACCATCTGACCATGGTGGGTCACTCCATGGGCGCCGATGTTTCGCTCTACTTCGCCAAATTGTATCCCGACAAGATCAAGAAAGTCGTGACGCTCGACAATCTGCGCGTGCCGTTCATGACCGACGGCAGATTCAAGATTCTGTCGTTCCGCTCGCACGATCCGGTGTTCAAGACCGATCCCGGTGTCGTTCCGAACGAGGAGATATGCGCGAAGGCGGGAATCACGGTGGTCCGTACCGACTTCCAGCATAACGATATGCGCGATACCGGCCCGGAAGAGGCAAAGGCTTCGATCCAGGGCATGCTCGACAAGTTCCTGGATGACGAGAGTCCGCTCAAGCCGGTCGAGAGCAACATGCCGAAGGTCAGCGAGCCCGACTCCGTCGCGCTATACGCCCCGATCAAGAACTGACGACCGGCTCCAGCCTCTGATCTGACCCTGTCGCCTTGCCGGTGATCAGATCGGCGCATTGACCGCTGCCGGGTCCCGCTCCACATAAGGCTTGCGGCAATTTGCGAGCACTTATGCCCGGCGAACCAACCAGACCGAAATCTGCGGAGCGGGCCGAATCCGGTAAAGCCGGGTCGGGTAGCGCCGGCGCGCTGCCGGAGGCAAGGCCGTCGGCGTCGGATGACATAGCAGCGTTCGTCGCCAAGGCCCGTGCGATGTCGCCGCACGCCCCCGGCGCCAGGGGCCGGCTGGTGTTTGCGCTCGACGCCACCATGAGCCGGCAACCGACCTGGGACATGGCCTGCGCGCTGCAGGCCGACATGTTTCGCGAAGCTGCTTCCCTGGGCAGTCTGGATATTCGTCTGGTTTATTACCGCGGCCTCGATGAATGCCGCGCCAGCGGCTGGATTTCCGACAGCGCGCAGCTGGCCAGGTTGATGGGCAAGATCGATTGCCGGGGCGGCAATACCCAGATCGGCAAGGTGTTGTCGGAAGCACGTCGGGAGGCGGTGGCCTCTGCCGTGCGCGCGGTGGTCTTCGTCGGCGATGCCATGGAGGAGGGGATCGATGGGCTTTGCGCCAAGGCAGGCGAACTCGGCCTGCTCAAGGTGCCGGTGTTCATGTTCCAGGAGGGGCATGACGGCGTCGCCGAGCAGGCGTTCCGCGAGATCGCGCGTCTGACGGGCGGCGCCTGGTGCAGGTTCGATCCGGGCGCCGCGGCGCAATTGCGCGAGCTGCTGCGCGCCGCGGCGGCCTATGCCGCCGGCGGACGCGATGCTTTGCTGCGGCTGTCGAAAACCGCAAGCGGCGCGGCCAAATTGCTCGGGCAGATGAAGTGATCGCCGGGGCGGAATCGGAAGATCGGCAACCGGCATGCTTTTTGGCGCCGGCTGGTCTATGTTGAATTCATGCCTACCCTGATCGCCGGTGTCGTCGCCGTAGTCCTGCTCTATTCGCTGCTGCAGATGTTCCGTGCGGCCAATCCGGTCGTGCTGGCGCGCGCGATCAAGATCAGCGGCGGCATCGTGGCGCTCGCGGTGGCCGCGTTTACCGGGATCAAGGGTGAGCTTGCGGTGGCGGTTCCGCTCGGCATTTTCGGCGCGGGATTGCTGGGCTGGTCGCCGTTCGGGGCCTCGGGATTTGGTCCCATCAAGGGGATGTTCGGCGGCTCGGGCAGCCAACGTTCGTCAGGACAGACGTCGCGGGTCCGTTCCCAATTCCTCGACATGGTCCTCGACCACGACAGCGGCGAACTCCGCGGCGGCATCGTCGCCGGACCCAATGCCGGTCACTCCCTCGACGAATTCGACCTGCCGCAGCTGCTGGCGATGATTTCAGGCTTCGACGCCGAAAGCGTGCCGCTGCTCGAAAGCTATCTGGACCGCCGGTTTCCCGCCTGGCGTCAGGACGCGCAGGGAAACGCGGCAGGGCGGCAGCGCGGCGCGGCGGCGAGCGGCAAAATGACGGACGAGGAGGCCTATCAGATCCTTGGCCTGCAGCCGGGGGCGGGGCGCGACGAGATCGGCCGGGCGCACCGCTCGCTCATGAAGAAATTGCATCCCGATCAAGGGGGGTCGACGTACCTCGCCGCCCGTGTAAACGAGGCCAAGGATACTTTGCTTCGCACGCATTACAGCTAACTCCGGCAACGCTACCACACGCTACAACAGCGAGTTGCTTCCGCTTTCCGCTCCGGTTGACGCCCCGTTGCCGCCCGCCGTTTTCCGGCATGGTCGATCATTCATGCTGCTGTTCTAGCGGCAATATCTTGACGAGAGGTTTGCGGCGCGGGAATTGTCGCAACCGGCATGCCGGTTGCCCTGGACGCGGCGACGTTGTTGCCAGCACAAGGCAGACGCCGCGAAGACAGGTTCACGTCGTCTGCGCTGCCACGGACGTCGATGGCGGCCGACGACGAGCGCTCAGTTCCGGACGGTGATGCAGGAGATGTCGGAGTGCTTCAGGGTCCGGCAAACCGCTTCGGCCTGATCGTGATCGAGGCCGGCGAAGCGGGCGCGGAACAGCTTCCTCTCGCCCTTGGCGACGACCGGTTCGGTGAACGGATCCGCCTTGCTGAGCAGGCCGTGAGCCTGGCTGCGCGCGGCCTCAATCCGTTCGCGCGCTTCGCTTTCGCTTTCCAGCGCACCGACCTGAATGATCCAGCCGGTATGGGCGGCGACCGGCTTGATCGCCCCGTTCTGTTGAATGGTCAGCGGCTGGGCGCGGGGGGTCGGGTCGGCATAGGCCATCGCCTGCGAGGCTGACGACGGCACGCTCGATGCCGGCAACACGCCGAGCAAGCCGTTGCCGGTGCCGTGATTGGCCGGCTGCGGCGGCATCTCGGTGCTGGCGGCGTCGGCCTTGTTGGACTCGGCTTTGGCAACCAGGGCACTCGATGTCTCCGGCACGTCGGAGCGGGCCCGCGGAATCGCATTGGTGATGACGGTGGAAGACGGGGTCGGACCGGCCGAGGCCAGCTTCATCTGCCCGGCCTTGATGTGGACGGTCCTGACCTTGACGGGCTTCATCGGTTCGGACGAGCCGGGGATCGCGGCAATCGGTTGAGTCTGGATCACGCCATTGGTAAGCGGCGCGGGCTCGGTGTTGGCTTGCGCCGGCCGGGCGGCTGCCGTCGCCGCGGCGAAGATCGACCTGGAAACCGGCGCGGTCGAATGTTCCGGCGGCGCCTCTTCGGCCTCAGGCGATGCCGGAGCGCCCTGCACCGCACCCTGGACCTGGATGGTCTGGGCCGGCCGGGACTCGGCTTCGGCCTCCGCAACATCGGCATTGGCGTCGGAAACATTGCGTTCGGTGATCGAGGCGACGGTCCGCTTGGTGGCGGCCTTCTCAAGATTTTCGGCAAGCAGGTTGCGCATGATGGCGTCGCGCGAACTGCCGCTGCGCCCGCCCATCACCACGCCGACCAGATGCCGGTTGCCGCGGATCATGTTGGTCACGAGATTGAAGCCCGAGGCGCGGGTGTAACCGGTCTTGATGCCGTCGACGCCCTCGACACTGCCGATCAGGTGATTGTGGTTGCGTATGGTCTGACCGTGATAGTTGAACTCCGCGGTCGAGAAGTAGCGATAATAACGCGGGAAACGGTCCTGGATGGCCCGGCCGAGAGTCGATTGATCGCGCGCGGTGGTCAGCTGATCGTCGTCGGGCAGGCCGGAGGCGTTGCGGTAGACCGTCCGGGTCATGCCGAGGGCGCGCGCCTTGCGGGTCATCAGCTTGGCGAAATCGTCTTCGTCGCCGCCGATGGCTTCCGCGATCACGACGGCGGCGTCATTGGCCGAACGCGTCACCAGTCCCTTGATGGCGTCTTCGACGCGGATGGTTTGGCCCGGGCGGAGGCCAAGTTTGGTAGGCGCCTGCTCGGAGGCGTGCTCGGACACCGTCATTTCGGTATCGAGCTTCATCTTGCCGGCTTCGAGCCGCTCGAACAGCAGATAAAGCGTCATGATCTTGGTGAGGGAAGCAGGATGGCGCTGCGCATCGGGGTTGCTGGCGGACAGGGTCGCCCCGGAGTTGCCGTCGACGATGATGGAGGAGAAGGCCGGATTGTAGCTCTCGTGCTCCTCATGCTGGTGGTGCGCGTAGTGGCGGTGGCGGTAACCCCGCGCATTGGCGGTGTCGGTGGTGAATGCAACCGCAGCGGTGATGGTGGCGAGACCGAAAACCCAAACCCGCTGAACACGCGAGGAAGCCAAGGTTGTGCGAAGCATGAACTTCCCCGTCCCAATTTCTGTCTTGATCACCGGTTCGTGAGGCCAAATTATGCCCACTAGCCGACGATGTTTCCCTGTCTAAAGCGTCCGCTCCGGGCGGGAATTGCCGCCGGAACGGCCGATCGGACCGCTGTTCTAGCTAAGAGACTGTACGCAATCAATTTTCGCCTCTTGCCCGAGCTCGAACAAGCGCAGAATCAGGTTAGGTGGCCGGAGTTTCCAAAAGGTTAAGCATCCCTTACGTGACAACCCGGGATTTGCGGCGAAATGTAATTTGTGCGTCGCACAAGATTCTTGACTTTTTTGTGCACTGCACTATGTGAGGAGGGCGTCAGGGGGCCGGGACTTCCCGGTTGATCAGTCGCAAATCAGTCTGGGAAAGGACTCCATGATGATCAAAGTTGAAGACATTCAGCAGTACGGAAAGCAGCATCTCGAGACCGTTGCCGCTTCGGCAGCTACCCTTCAAAGCGGCCTTCAGTCGATTGCGAGCGCCTATGGCGAGTACACGAAGAAGTCGTTTGAAGACACCAAGTCGTTCGTCGAGCAGCTGTCCGGCGTGAAGTCGCTCGACAAGGCGATGGAATTGCAGGGCGAATACGCCAAGTCCGCCTATGAGACCTTTGTCGCGGAGTCGCAGAAGATCGCCGGGCTTTACACCGATCTCGCCAAGCACACTTTCAAGCCGTTCGAAGGCATCGTCGCCAAGTTCACTCCGGCTGCCGCCAACTGATCGCCGGAACGCCGCCTCGGGCAGATCGGCCTGCGCTATCTGCACAGGGCGTGGAGCCGAGGCAAAACCGGCATTCGCCAAATCCAAGCGCCCGGCCGTTAGCGGCCGGGCTTTTTTGATGCGTACCAGATGGTTTTGCCGGGCGAGGGGCGCCCCGGCGACCGCAGCATTGCTTTGTCAAATCGCGCGGGATTGATTAGCCTCTGTCAGATCGCCGAGCCGGGGCCGGGCTCGCCGCAAGTTCTCTGGGCGGTAATTGCGCGCTTGCAGCCGACCGAGGACGGACCCATATTCCAGCTATCGATTCAGCTGATGGGTCGGCCGGCCGGAAGCGGCGATCTGGAAAGCGTGTCTGGGAACTCTCAGGATGGCTCCGACCGGAGCCCATCGCCCGGCCGCGATCCGGTCCTTGGGATTTCGAACGCCTGTGCCATGTTGCAATTAACCAGATTCGATTCGTCCGTGCCGCCTGTGATTGCCGCGTCTGCTCCGCGAATGGGCAGTGATGACAACCGCGCCGGCGGCACCGGTCCCGCCACCTCGGTCATCGCCAAGGTCAAGCCGAAGACCAAGCGTCCCAACCTCTATCGCGTCCTGATATTGAACGACGATTACACGCCGATGGAGTTCGTCGTTCTTGTTCTGGAGAAGTTCTTCCAGAAGGACGTCGAAGCGGCGACCAAGATCATGCTGCACGTGCATCATCATGGCATTGGGGAGTGCGGCGTGTTCACCTACGAGATCGCCGAAACCAAGGTGACGCAAGTGATGGATTTTGCGCGCAAGCACCAGCATCCCCTGCAATGCGTGATGGAAAAGAAGTAACCCCGGTCAACTCAGCCGGAAACAGGAACGGGTTTTGCATCGAATCTGCGGCCGATCGGACCTGCCGGCGTTTCCCGGGTGCAGGGCGGGGCATCGGTACCGCGTATGCGGCCTGGGCCATAAACAAGTCGCGGGAACCGGTCTTTCGCCGTGATTGGATGTAACTATATGACAAAGGTTGTTGTTGCCTGACCGGGCAACGACGATCATGATGGCGGGGGCCACAGAGGACGCGAATGCCGACTTTTTCCCAGAGCCTTGAACAATCACTGCATCGTGCGCTCGCGATTGCAAACGAGCGTCATCATCAGTATGCGACGCTGGAACACCTGCTGCTGTCGCTGATCGATGATTCCGATGCTGCGGCGGTAATGCGTGCCTGCAGCGTCGATCTCGACAAGCTGCGCACCAGTCTGGTCAATTATCTCGAAACCGAGTTCGAAAATCTGGTGACGGACGGCGCCGATGATGCCAAGCCGACCGCCGGTTTCCAGCGCGTGATCCAGCGCGCGGTGATTCACGTCCAATCGTCCGGTCGCGAGGAAGTGACCGGCGCCAACGTGCTGATCGCGATCTTTGCCGAGCGCGAGAGTCATGCCGCCTATTTCCTGCAGGAGCAGGACATGACCCGCTACGACGCGGTCAACTACATCAGCCATGGCATCGCCAAGCGGCCCGGGGTCTCGGAGGCCCGTCCAGTGCGCGGCGTCGACGAGGAAACCGAGACCAAGGGCAACGAGGATTCCAAGAAGAAGGGCGAGGCGCTCGATACCTATTGCGTCAATCTCAACAAGAAGGCGCGCGACGGCAAGATCGATCCGGTGATCGGGCGCAATGCCGAGATCAACCGCGCCATCCAGGTGCTGTGCCGCCGCCAGAAGAACAATCCGCTGTTCGTCGGTGAAGCCGGCGTCGGCAAGACCGCGATCGCGGAGGGACTGGCCAAACGCATCGTCGACAGCGAAGTGCCGGAAGTCCTGGCGGCCGCCACCGTGTTCTCGCTCGATATGGGAACCTTGCTCGCCGGCACCCGCTACCGCGGCGATTTCGAGGAGCGGCTGAAGCAGGTTCTCAAGGAACTCGAGGCGCATCCCAACGCCATCCTGTTCATCGACGAAATTCATACCGTGATCGGCGCCGGCGCCACTTCCGGCGGTGCCATGGACGCGTCCAATCTGCTGAAGCCGGCGCTGGCCTCGGGCACCATCCGCTGCATGGGCTCGACCACCTACAAGGAATATCGTCAGCATTTCGAAAAGGACCGCGCTTTGGTCCGCCGGTTCCAGAAGATCGATGTCAACGAGCCGACGGTGGAGGACGCCATTGCGATCCTCAAGGGCCTGAAACCCTATTTCGAGGATTACCACCACCTGAAATACACCAACGAGGCGATCGAGGCCGCGGTACAGCTGTCGTCCCGCTATATCCACGACCGCAAGCTGCCGGACAAGGCGATCGACGTGATCGACGAATCCGGGGCGGCACAGATGCTGGTGGCCGAGAACAAGCGCAAGAAGACCATCGGCATCAAGGAAATCGAGACCACGATCGCGACCATGGCGCGGATTCCGCCCAAGAGCGTGTCGAAGGACGATGCCGAAGTGCTCAAGCATCTCGAGCAGACCCTGAAGCGCGTAGTGTTCGGCCAGGATAAGGCGATCGACGCGCTGTCGGCGTCTATCAAGCTGGCGCGGGCGGGCTTGCGCGAGCCGGAAAAGCCGATCGGCTCCTATCTGTTCTCCGGACCGACCGGGGTCGGCAAGACCGAAGTTGCAAAACAGCTCGCGGCGTCGCTTGGTGTTGAGCTGATCCGGTTCGACATGTCGGAATATATGGAGCGGCACACGGTGTCGCGCCTGATCGGGGCTCCTCCGGGCTATGTCGGGTTCGACCAGGGCGGCTTGCTCACCGATGGCGTCGACCAGCATCCGCACTGCGTGGTGCTGCTCGACGAAATCGAGAAGGCGCATCCTGACCTGTACAATGTGCTGCTGCAGATCATGGATCACGGCCGGCTGACCGATCATAACGGCAAGCAGGTCAATTTCCGCAACGTCATCCTGATCATGACCACCAATGCGGGGGCGGCCGACCTGGCCCGTCAGGCCTTCGGCTTTACCCGCAACAAGCGCGAAGGCGATGATCACGAAGCGATCAACCGGCAGTTTGCGCCTGAATTCCGCAACCGGCTCGATGCCATCGTCTCGTTCGCGCATCTCAATGCCGACGTGATCGGCATGGTGGTGGAGAAGTTCGTGCTGCAGCTTGAGGCGCAGCTGGCCGACCGCGACGTCACCATCGAACTATCGGAGCCGGCCAAGGCTTGGCTGGTCCAGCACGGCTATGATGAGCAGATGGGTGCGCGACCCATGGCTCGCGTGATCCAGGAGCATATCAAGAAGCCGCTGGCGGACGAGGTGCTTTTCGGCAAGCTGAAGGGCGGCGGTCACGTTCGCGTCGTGCTGGTGAAGGACGAGGCGGCCGGGGAAACGGCCGGCGACAAGATCGGTTTTGAATATGTCGAAGGGCCGGTGACGCCGAAGCCGGAGAAGCTGCCCGGTGCGCGCAAGCGCACGGTGCCGCGCAAGCCGAAGCCGAACGGTCCGAGCGGCGGGTCCAAGGGGTCGACTTCGCGGGTCCCGCTGGTCAAGGCCTGAGCCGTTGAGGTGAACAATCAGAAAGCCGGCGCGTCGCAAGACCGCCGGCTTTTTGGCGGGCGATATCTTCGGCCGGCGATTTAGCCGGGCGCGCGGCCCTGAATCGCATTGGCCCATGCACCGTAAGTGATGCGTCCGGCACTGTCTTCCCTGAGATGCGCGCGCACACCGGTCTTGATCCGGGCGACATCCTCTGAAGCCATGGCCTTGAACAGCGGAGCGAGCGTCGCTCCCAGCGTGACGGCCGCCCAAAAATCCTCGAAATCCACGAAGCTGCGCTGCACATCGATCCTTCGCGTCTCGATATCGACGAGACCGGCGTCGGCCCATAGGGCTTGCAGGACTTCGAGCTTCGAGGCCTCCGCGCTCGGCGGACGAATCGGCGAAAATCCCATCGCCTTCAGTTCGGTCTGGATCGGCTGCAACGGGAAACCACCGCCCGCCATGTCCCAGGCATAAGCCGCCACCTTGCCGCCGGGAGCCACCACGCGGACCATCTCGGCCACGCCCTTGGCGGGCTCGGGGACGAAGAAGATCACCAGCGCCATGATCGCGACATCGAAGCTATGCGGCGGAAACGGCAGCGCCATCGCGTCGCCCTTGCCGAATTCCACCATCTCGGTGCCGCTGCGGGTTCGGGCGTAGGCCAGTTGGCCGTCCGAGGGATCGATGCCCCGGACTTGCGACGGGGCGGTTCTGGCGACGATCAGTTCGGTAAAGGCGCCGTTGCCGCAGCCGACATCGATCCATCGCAGGCCGGCGTGCGGCGCCAGCCAGTCCAGGAAAATCTCGCCGGCGAGTTTGCTCCAGGCGCCCATCATCCGCTCATAGGCGGCGCCGTCGTCAAAGCGGATCTGTTGTTCGGCCATCGCATCGTCTTTCGCGGGTGGAAGCGGCCGTGGGTGTGGCGGCTGCGATCGCCAGCATCCCACAATCGCCGGGGAAAGCGAACCGGCAGCTCCGACATGGACTGCTGATCGGTTTGCGGCTCCGGCCGGGCGCGGCCCGCATTCAGTCTTCGCCGAGCAGTTCCTTGATGCGGCGCTGCAGCTGGCGCTTTTTCCGTTCGCTCTTGCGCAAGCGTTCGGCAAGATCGGAGCCCGGCAGTTCGGCCGATGCTTCCTGACTGAAGGCAATGCCGACGAAATTGTCGCGCCACCAGACCACATTGGCGATGAAGCGGCGGCCTTTTCGCGCGATCGTGAGCGACATCCGCTCTTTGGGGAGCCTGGCCACGTTGCCGAATTCGATGCCGGCGCCGGTGTCTGAAATGTTGCGGACGACGCAATCCCTGGTCGCGCCGCGTCCGCCGATCTCGGCGACGCCACCGTAAATCACCTTGTCCCGTGCGCTCTGGCGTCGATCCAGCATCGGATATTCCCCCTCAAAGAGGCAGGACCTTACCCGGCTGGACCGCGGGCGAAAGCCCGCGGCCGGTAAAATGCAGCATTAACGTAAACCGGTCATGGCGGGGGTGGTGCGGATTTCATGATTTATTCCATTTCCGCTGCTTCGCGATCCCGTGCCGGCGGCGGCCAAGCCCTCACAGACGTGCCATCATTGCTGGATAACTAGACGGTCGGCAGGCTGTCAATCAGGTGCTCCGGAACGGGATATGGCGGTGCCAAGCCTCATCGGTCGTTGTGCTGCGCTGGGCGCCGCGGTCGCGGTGCTGCTGTTTCCGGTGCTGCGGGCATTCGCCGATGAGGCGTCGCCGGTGCGGATCGCGCGGCCGAGCGTCGAGGAACTTGCCATCCCCGGGGATCGAGGGAACGAACAAGCCAGGGACAAGGACACCCGCGAGGCGATGTGCCTGATGATCGAATCGGCGGCGAGGGCGCAAGGCTTGCCGCTCGAGTTTTTTGCCCGGGTGATCTGGCAGGAAAGCCGCTTTCAATCCGATGCGGTCGGGCCGCTTACCCGCAGCGGCCAGCAGGCGCAGGGAATCGCGCAATTCATGCCTGGGACCGCCAGCGAGCGGCGGCTGCTCGATCCCTTCGATCCGGTGCAGGCCCTGCCGAAATCCGCCGAATTCCTCAGTGAATTGCGCCAGCAGTTCGGCAATCTGGGGCTCGCTGCCGCGGCCTACAACGCCGGCCCGCACCGGGTGCAGGAATGGCTTGCCGGATCGGCCTCGCTGCCGCAGCAGACGCGGCATTACGTCATGGCCATTACCGGCAGCACGGTCGACGACTGGGCTGCGGCGGGGAAAAACGCCAAACCGCCCGAGCGGGCGGCGAACTCCAGTTGCCGCGAATTGATGGCCATGCTCAAGCGCGCGCCCAATTCCTTTGTCACCGAACTCGAAGTGCACGTCGAACTTGCGGCGGCCAAGCTGTGGGGCGTGCAGCTTGCTGCCGGCTTCGACCGCGACCTGGCGCTGGCGATGTATGCCCGCGCGATGAAACGGTTGAGTTCGGTGATCGGCGATCAGGATCCCAGCCTGCTGAGCTCGGTCATCCGCAGCCGCGGTAATCGAACTTTCTACCAGGTGCGGATCGGCGCCGATACGCGCCCCGACGCCGACGACCTCTGCAACCGCATCCGGCGCGCCGGTGGCGCCTGTTTCGTTCTGCGCAACATGGCCGTCAGGGGCTGAGCGAGCGGCCGGCGGATGACCGCGCATTCGGGATCGACCAGGGCCCGCCGGCGAGTACGGCGCTACCGCTGCGCGCGAGGAATTGCCGCGAGCCGAGACCCCCGCCTTCCCTGGCGCCAGCCGGCGCGGATGCTTGCTGGCCGGGGGTGGCTCGGGTAATGACAGCGGACAATCCGGCGCGAGGCGACAATGGTTCGAGAGAGTGAGCTCCGCGAAGGCGAATTCGCCGTCGAGATGCCGGCGGCGCGCGATGCCGGTCTGGTCTTCATCGGCCGCATCCGCACGCCCTGGACCTCCCGGCTGATGACGCCGCGGCAGGGTCGTCATGACGGCCCGGTCTGCAGGCTCGAGATTTTCGAACCCTTCGTGCCGGCGCTGAAGGGCGTGGATTTCTACTCCAATCTCGAAGTGCTCTATTGGCTGCACCTGTCGCGCCGCGACCTCGTGCTGCAGAGCCCGAAGAACAACAAAACGACCCGCGGCACGTTCTCGCTGCGCTCGCCGGTGCGGCCCAACCCGATCGGCACCTCGATCGTCAAGCTGGTGGCGATCGAGGGATCGACGGTTCTGGTGCGCGGCCTCGACTGCCTCGACGAGACGCCATTGCTGGACATTAAACCCGACCGCTGCGAGTTCACGCCGCTGGCGCCGCCGCAAGCCGGCGATTTCGAGACGGAATAGCGGGCCGTCCGCTCTCGCTCACGCCGCCTTCAGCGCCGCGATCAGCTTCGCCGCATTGGCTTCGAGCACCGTGCCTTCCTCCCGGCGGCTGGCCGGCGGCAGCAGCGCGACGCCCTCGTGGCGCGGCATCACATGCATGTGCAGATGAAACACCACCTGTCCGCCGGCGGCTTCGTTGAATTGCTGCACCGTGATGCCGTCGGCCTTGAAGGCGGTGATCGCGGCGGCCGCGATCCGATGGGCGCCGCGCGCGACATGGGCGAAATCCTCTGGGCTGATGTCGAGGATATTGCGCGCCGGCGCTTTCGGGATCACCAGGGTATGGCCGGGGGCGCGCGGCATGATGTCCAGGAAGGCCAGCACGTGGTCGTCTTCGAAAACCCTGTAGCTGGGAAATTCGCCGCGCAGGATTTTCGCGAAGGGGTTGTTGGGGTCATAGGCGGTCATGGCGGTTCCTTGGCGGCTCCGGTTCCCGATTACATTCGATATCCGGCAGCCGCGGTCAAGACGGCTCGTCGGCGCTTTTTCGAAACGGTCCGGCTTCGGTGAGCTCGCGCGCCGCTTCGGCGACATAGGCGCGCTCGCGCTTGAGATAGTCCGCGATGGCGCGGCGCAGGCCGGGGTCGGCGATGTAATGCGCGGAATAGGTGGTCTGTGGCAGGTATCCGCGGGCGATCTTGTGTTCGCCCTGCGCGCCGGCCTCGACGGTTTTCAGGCCGCGGGCGATCGCGAAATCGATCGCCTGATAATAGCAGACCTCGAAATGCAGAAACGGATGATGTTCGATCGCGCCCCAGTTGCGGCCGAACAGCGTGTCGGAACCGATGAAATTGATGGCGCCAGCGATCCAGCGGCCCTGGCGCCGGGCCATCACCAGCAGCACATCTTTGGCCATGTTCGCGCCGATCAGCGAAAAGAACGCCCGGGTGAGGTAGGGCCGGCCCCATTTCCGCGAGCCGGTGTCCATGTAGAAGTCGAAGAAGGCGTCCCAGGCGTCTTCGGTGATGTCGTCGCCGGTGAGGGCGTGAATGGTGATGCCGCTGGCCAGGGCATCGCGCCGTTCGCGCCGGATCGCCTTGCGGTGACGCGAGTTCAGGGTGGCAAGGAAATCCTCGAAGCCGCCATAGCCCTGGTTGTGCCAGTGGAACTGCTGATCGGTGCGCTGCAGGAATCCGTGTTCGGCCAGGAACTTCCATTCGGCTTCGCGCGCAAAGGTGACGTGAACCGACGACGCCTCGGTGGCACCGCACAGCGCCATCAGTCCGCTCGCCAGCGCCGAGCCGACGCGGTCGGCATCGACGCCGTCACGGATCAGGAGCCGGGGCCCGGCCGCCGGCGTGAACGGCACCGAGGCCTGCAGCTTCGGATAATACCTTCCACCTGCGCGCTCATAGGCATCGGCCCAGCCGCGGTCGAACACATATTCGCCCTGGCTGTGCGATTTCAGGTAGCAGGGCACGATGCCGACGATCGCGCCATCGAGCCGGGCAAGCAGATGGCGCGGCCCCCAGCCGGTCCGCGCGCAAGCCGAATTCGAGGTCTCTAGCGCGGAGAAAAACGTGTGAGAAACAAATGGGTTATATGAATATTTTAAACTCGTGCAGGCGCTGGTAGGAGAGCTGGCTGCAGCCAGCGTATCGAGCGCAGCGAGGTCGCCTTTAGCCAAGGGCGGATTGGCGCAGGCATCCCACTCCGCAGCCGGAACCTGGGCGACCGACGACACCGCTTCAAGGGTAATTTCGGATGACGCCATCGACTGTCAGGACCGGTCACGCGTTACGATCAGCCATCGCACATGGTGACCAGATGCAAAGATCGTGCATGGGGTCGGCGACTTCAAGGGCGAAGGCCACATCAGGTTGAGGGCCGAAAGCCTTCGAAAATCATCTGGTCGGCATGGCTGCCGGCGCGCTGCCGCTGCTCCGGCGTGCGCACGGTCCAGGTCAACAAAGGCAGGCCGAACAGATGACGGGCGATCCAGGGTTCCGGCGCCGGCAGGTCGTCGATCCGATAGGCGATGAAATGCGGCTGGGTGCGGAACACGTGACGCAGATTCCGCATGCTCCGGCGCTGGACGGCCGTCGCCTCCGGCCAGTCGGCTTGGTCGTAGCGGCGTTCAGCCGTGATGCCGCGCGGCAGCCGCGGCAGCAGGCGGCGCAGTGCCAGCACCTGATCGGGGTCGAACGACATCACCGCCGCCGGTCCGGAATAGGCGGCGAGAACCTCCGACATTCGCGCCACCAGTCGGCGGTCGCCGTCAAAATGGCTCTTCACTTCGATCAGCAGCGGCACGCGGCCCTTCACCAGCGCGCAGAGATCGGCGAGCGACATCATCCGCTCCGGCGTATCCTTGAACTTGACCGCCTTGAGCTCGGCCGCGGTCATGCCCCGGAGTGGGCCGCTGCCTTCGGTGAGGCGGCCAAGCGTGCCGTCATGATGCACGATCGCCTCGCCGTCGGCGGTGAGCTGCAGATCGACTTCGACAGCAAAATGCCCCGCGATCGCCGCCTCGACCGCGCCGGGCATGTTTTCGACGATGCCGCGGGCGCGGTCATGCAGGCCGCGGTGGGCTACCGGCCGCGCCGTCAGCCAGTCAGGCGCGCGCACCTGGTGGCTCCGCTAGGAGACCTCGAAGATCCCCTCGACTTCAACCGCCGCATCGGCGGGAAGCGAGGCAACGCCGACGGTGGTGCGGGCGTGGCGGCCCTTGTCGCCGAAGGCAGCGACCATCAGGTCGGAGGCGCCGTTCAGCACCTTCGGCCCGTCGAGAAAGTCCGGGGCGGAATTGACGAAGCCGCCGAGCCTGACCACGCGGACCACCTTGTCGAGGTCGCCGACCGCGGCCTTGATCTGCGCCAGCAGGTTGATCGCGCAGCCGCGCGCCGCAGCGTTGCCCTGCTCGACACTGACGCCGGCGCCGAGCTTGCCCTTGGCGATCAGCTTGCCCTGCGGATCGACACAGACCTGGCCGGAAACGAACAGCAGATTTCCGCTGCGCACGAAGCCGACGTAATTGGCGACCGGGCTGGCGGGCTCATGCAAGACGACGCCCTGTGCCGCAAGTTTCTGCTCGACCGTACCCGCCATGTTGATCCCCGTTTGATTTCAATCGCACCCCCGATGCATCCGATCGGAGCCGCCCTGTTTCGCGCATCGCGCCGCCACTTGCAAGCCGACGCGGACCGGCGGCGAACGCCGCCACCGGCTGCAATTTGGCCCGGAAACATGCCAAAAGACAGGTCCGTTCGGCTATTGATTCGTACTTTTTCGTGAAGCGGCCCTAGTTGCGGCGCAATAGGGCGGTGAATAATGTGACAACCCCAGCCGAGGACAAAGACATGGCCCGTTCTTTCCGGATTTCGCCTCGCAATGTCAGGCCGCTGGTGCTGACGCTCGCCGCCGTCGCCATTGGATGCGGCTTAGCCGGGGGGAGGGCGGAAGCCGCGGCCAGCAGCCCGTTTCTGGCGCACCAGGCGCTTTACGAACTCAGCCTGGTCAAGTCGCGCGGCTCCAGTTCGATCAACAGCGCGCGGGGCCGCATTCTCTACAATTTTTCCGGCAGCGCCTGCGAGGGCTATACCTCGGAATTCAGGCAGGTCTCGGAACTGGACAGCGGCGAGGACAAGGTGACGCTGAGCGATCTGCGCTCGACCTCCTGGGAGGATGGCGCCGGCAAGAGCTACCGCTTCAAGATCGACAGCCGGATGAACGATACCGATTCAAGCCCGGTCGACGGGGTGGCGGAGCGCACCGGCGATCATGTCACGGTCAAGTTGAAGCAGCCCGTCGTCAAGACCTTCACCCTGGACGGCGCGACCGTGTTTCCTACCGAGCAGATCCAGCGCATCATCGCCGCGGCGCGCGAGGGCAAATCCGTGCTGGAGCTGACGGTCTATGACGGATCGGACAATGGCGAGAAAGTCTACAATACGCTTTCGGTGATCGGGCAGCCGATTCCCGGCGATCGGACCACGGCGGCGCCCGACCCCTCCACCGAAAACGACCTGATGAAATCGCTGACCCGGTGGCCGGTCACGGTGAGCTATTACGACCGCGATGCCAAGCCGACCGAAGGCGAGCAGACCCCGGCCTATGCGATGTCGTTCGAATTATATGAGAACGGTGTCTCGCGGGCGCTGGTGCTCGACTACAACGACTTCGTGATTTCCGGCGCGCTGGGCAAATTCGATATCAAGGATTCCAAGCCGTGCAAGTGATGGTTGCCTCATCCTGAGGAGCCGCGCTCTGGCGCGGCGCCTCGAAGGATGGCCGCGAGTCCGTGCCTGGTTTCGATCCTTCGAGACGCCTGCTGCGCATGCTCCTCAGAATGACGTCGGAGTGCTACTCAAGCACGACGATAAGTGAGTGGGGTGAGCTTCCAGCATTACCCCGTCTTCTCCGGTCCCGCATAGGCAATGCCCCGGATCACCGCGCCAGTGCCGAATTTCTTGCGCAAGCCATCGATGGCGCGTTCGGCATCGGCCGAGCGGCGGTCGAGCATGTCGGTGTCGTCGCCCGGCGATCCGGCCCGCAGCGCGCTGACGCCGGTGCCGATCAGCCGGAAGGCCGTGCCGTCGATTTCCTTCGCCAGCATTTCCCGGGAGATCGCGAAGATCTTGGCCGCTAGCTGCGTCGCGGCCTGTATCGATTGTGACCGGGTGCGCTGCCTGAAATCGGCCGTTTTCAGCTTCAGCGTGATGGTCGACCCCGCCAGTTCGCTGCTTTTGAGCCGCGATGATACCTTTTCCGACAGCCGCCACAGGGTCTTTTCGAGGGTGGTAAAATCAGCGATGTCGGTATCGAATGTGGTCTCGTTGGAAATCGTCTTGGCGCCACGATCCGGCACCACGCTGCGATCGTCGATGCCGCGCGCCAGACGCCACAGCCGGCGGCCTTCGGCGGAGAATTGTTTCATCAGTTCGATTTCGTCGGCTCGCTGCAGATCGGCAATGGTGCGAAAGCCACGCTGCGCCAGCCGCTGCTCGGTGGCCGGCCCGACCCCGAAAATGAATCCGACCGGCTTGCCGGCCAGCATGGCACGTGCCTCGACGGCATCCAGCGCGGCAAAGCCGCGCGGCTTGTCCATGTCGGAGGCGATCTTGGCCAGAAACTTGTTGCAGGACAGTCCGACCGAAACCGTGATGCCCAGATCGCGCTCGACTTCCCGGGCGAAGCGGGCCAGCACCTTGGCGGGGATCATGCCGTGAACGCGCTGGGTGCCGCTGAGATCGAGAAACGCCTCGTCGATCGACAGCGGCTCGACCAGCGGCGTCAGCGCTTGCATGGCATGGCGCACCTCGCGGCCGACCCTGACATATTTCGCCATGTCGGGCCGGATCACGATCGCGGACGGGCACAGCGCCAGCGCCTTGAACATCGGCATCGCCGAGCGCACGCCGAAGGTCCGGGAAATGTAGCAGGCCGCCGACACCACGCCGCGTTTGCCGCCGCCGATGATGACAGGCTTGTCGGCGATGGCGGGATTGTCGCGTTTTTCCACGGTGGCGTAGAAGGCGTCGCAATCGATGTGGGCAATGGTGAGCGAGGGTAGCGCGGGGTGACGAACCAGGCGGGGGGAACCGCATTCAACGCATCGCCTGGCCGCTAAGTCGAGATCGCCGAGGCAATCCCGGCAGAAGCAGGTCGGACCGGCGGGCGATGGCGCCGACGGATTCACGGCAGGTCGCGCTCCGGGGCCGCGTCATCCAGCGCATCGCGCGCCGCCGCGATGGTGGTCGGGTCGAGTTCGGAAGCCGCCGCGAACGCTCTCACGGTTGCGTCATCGCGCAGAACGAAGTCGAGCACGCTGCCGAGGAAATGGGGATCGGCGGCGGCCGAGCGCAAGGTCTCCGGGCCGATCCCGCTTTCGGCCAGAAACAGGCCCAGACGCTCGGGGTCGCCGGCGACGAAGGAAAGCGCCTGAACCGCCACGATTTCAGCCACTTCGCGCGGGTTTTGCGTGCGCCTTGTCATCGCTGATATTTGCCTTTCCGTAACTTATGGTCTCTATTTTGCAGGCATCATGCCCGAGTCTCGGGAACCTGTTCAAGCAATTGGAAACCGGTAGGCTGGTAAGCGATGCTCTGTCTTAACGGGATAGAGCGAATTCGGGCGCAAGCTGCGGCTTGCCTGTTGCAGGCATTTTGGGGCGTCGCGGTAGGTACCGCTCACGCCGTGGGTGGGTTTCTTGGTTTCGGATTGGAGGGACGGGATGGCAAAAACCGTCCTGATCGTGGAGGACAACGAGCTCAATATGAAGCTCTTTCGCGATCTGCTGGAGGCGCACGGCTATCAGACATCCGGTACCAGCAACGGTTTCGAGGCGCTTGATCTCGTCCGCAAGCTTCGTCCCGATCTCATCCTCATGGACATCCAGCTTCCCCAGGTGTCCGGGCTCGAGGTGACGCGCTGGATCAAGGATGATCCGGAGCTGCGCTCGATTCCGGTGGTCGCGGTAACCGCCTTTGCGATGAAGGGTGACGAGGAGCGCATCCGCGAGGGCGGCTGCGAAGCGTATTTGTCCAAGCCAATTTCAGTCGGCAAGTTTATCGAAACCGTTCGACGGTTTATCGGGTAGGGAGTATTTCGATGTCCGCGCGAATTCTGGTCGTCGATGACGTTGCCGCCAACGTCAAGCTGTTGGAAGCGAGGCTATCGGCCGAATATTTCGATGTCCTGACCGCCTGCAACGGCACCGAGGCGCTGGAGATCTGCGCGCGCGCCGAATGCGATATCATCCTGCTCGACGTCATGATGCCCGACATCGACGGCTTCGAAGTCTGCCGCCGGCTGAAATCCAATCCGGCAACCCATTTCATCCCGGTGGTGATCGTCACGGCACTGGACAGTCCGGCCGATCGGGTGCGCGGCCTGGAGGCCGGCGCCGACGATTTCCTGACCAAGCCGGTCTCCGACGTCGTGCTGATCGCGCGGGTCCGCTCGCTGACCCGCCTCAAGATGATGACCGATGAACTGCGGATGCGCGCCATCACCTCGCTCGAGATCGGCGTGCAGGCGCCTGAGCGCAGCGCGGTGGCCGACACCGGCAAGGGCGGCCGCATTCTTTTGGTCGACGACCGGCCGTCGTCCTACGAGCGGCTGGCGCCGGTGCTCAGCACCGAGCACACCGTCGACGTCGAAACCAATCCGGCGGAGGCGCTGTTCCACGCTGCCGACGGCAATTACGACCTGCTGATCGTCTCGCTCGGCCTGGAGAATTTCGACGGCTTGAGGCTGTGCAGCCAGGCCCGCTCGCTGGAGCGGACCCGGCAGGTGCCGATCCTCGCCATCGCCGACGCCGACAACAATGCCCGGCTGCTGCGTGGACTCGAGATCGGCGTCAACGACTATCTGCTGCGCCCGGTCGACAAGAACGAGTTGCTGGCGCGCGCGCGCACCCAGATCCGCAAGCGCCGCTACACCGACCATCTGCGCGACAACGTGCAGAACTCGATCGAGATGGCGATCACCGATGCGCTGACCGGGCTGCATAACCGCCGCTACATGGAGACCCATCTCGGCACCCTGGCCGAGCAGGCGGCCAGCCGCGGCAAGCCGCTGGCGCTAATGATGCTCGACATCGATTTCTTCAAATCGATCAACGACAATTACGGCCACGATGCCGGAGACGACGTGTTGCGCGAATTCGCCGTCAGGGTCCGCAAGTCGATCCGCGGCATCGATCTGGCGTGCCGTTATGGCGGCGAGGAATTCGTCATCGTGATGCCGGAAACCGACCTGCACGTTGCCGGCATGGTGGCGGAACGGCTGCGGCGCTCGATCGCCGGCGAGCCGTTCGCCGTCAACAAGGGCACCAAGCGCATCGAGGTCACGATCTCGATCGGGCTGTCGACCCTGGAAATCAAGGGTGAGGCGGTCGGCGACGTGCTCAAGCGCGCCGACACCGCGCTCTACCGCGCCAAGCACGATGGCCGCAACCGGGTGGTGGCGGCCGCCGCCTGAAGCCTTTTCAGCCGGCCAGGCGGGCTGCGCAGTCCGCCCCGGAAAACGCTGAAGCAACGGCAGAATCAAAACGGAGCCGCAAGGCCCCGTTTCCACTCAATCCGGCGAGACCGGAGCCTACTTGATCTTGGACTCGCGAAATTCGACGTGCTTGCGGGCGACCGGATCGTACTTTTTCTTCACCAGCTTGTCGGTCATGGTGCGCGAATTCTTCTTCGCGACGTAGTAGAAGCCAGTATCGGCCGAGGAAACGAGCTTGACCTTGATGGTGACCGCTTTGGCCATGTCTGGGAACCTTTGATGTCTGGAGAAGTCTGCCGCCGGCCCATCAGGGCCGCTTTTGCCGGGCAACCTAGCTTCTGACAGCCCAAAGTCAAGGTTTTGCGGGCGAATAACCCGCGATTCCTTGCTGATAGGACCTCGAACAAGCGTGTTGCCACGCGCGGGCGGCCGCCCTTCAGCGCCAGCAGAACCCGTGCTAAAGGGTCGCGCCACGGGAGCGGTCCCAGCGGCATTCGGCCGCTTGCCAGGCAGCGGAGGCGATGGATCAGGCGCGCCATCCCGGCGACCGGCACCGTGGCTACGGCGGTGGCCACCGCAGTCCGCGCCTGTTCGCTCAGCAGGCCGAGCAGGGAGGAGCCGCCATGGGCATTTACGAAAAAGACGCCGTTCGCATCCACTTCGAGGAGGCCGGATCCGGCTTTCCATTGCTGGTGATCCCCGGCGGGGGGCTCAACTCGACGATCTCGGGCCTGAGCGGCAGCAGTTCGCCTTTCAACCCGCTGCAGGAGTTCAAGGCCGAGTACCGTTGCATCGCCTCGGACCTGCGCAACGCCAATGGAGGCCAGTCGTCCGGCCCGCTCGAAGCCGGCCGGCCGTGGGACGCATACACCGATGATCACCTCGGCCTGATGGACCACCTCGGCATCGACAAGTTTCTGGTGCTGGGATTCTGCATTGGCGGTCCGATGATCTGGAACCTGCTGCGGCGGGCCCCTCATCGAATTGTCGCCGCCGTACTGGCGCAGCCCAGCGGCTCGCGTCCGGAGATGCGCGACCTGTTCTACGAAAACAACATGAAAAACTGGGGCCCGGAGCTGATCGCCCGGCGAGCCGACGTCACGCCGGAGATGGTCGACAAATTCCTGACCGGAATGTACCGCAGCAGCCCCGACTTCGTGTTTACCGTGACGCGCGATTTCGTCCGCGATTGCCAGACGCCGGTGCTGATCCTGCCGGATGATATCCCCGCGCATCCCTATGCGGTGGCCATGGAGGCCGCGATGCTGGCGCCGAAGGCCGAAGTGAGCATGTTTCCCTGGAAGGAGCCCCGGGAACGGATACCCCTGGCGGTGCGGCAGATACGCTCCTTCCTGCGGGCGCATCTTGCGGCCTAGTTATGGCTAGGGTTCCACCTGCGCGGTCAGGACCGGAGCAAACCCGTCGCGATTGGCCCGCCACGCGCGCTGATATTCCAGGATGCGGGCGGTCTCGTCGGCGACCTGCTGGCCGAGCATCCCGGCGATCAGATGAAGCGTGGTATCGATGCAGAGCGAAACCCCGCCGCCGGTCACCACGCCGTCGCGGTCGACCAGCATGGCTTCCCGCACGTCGATCTGCGGATAGCTCGCGCGCATCACCTCAAGCGGCGCGGTCTCCGGCGGCACCACTTCGCGCTTGGTGGTCGCCGGACCGCCATCGAGGATTCCGCTCGCCGCCAGGATCATGCCGCCGGTGCAGACCGAGGCGATGCGGCCTGAGGCATGAATGCGCCTGAGATAGGCGAGGGTCGCCGGTGCCTGTGCCTGCGCGGTCCAGCCGGGACCGCCGGTGACGATGACGAGATCGCAGGGAGGCGCATCGTCGAGCCCGAAATCGGCGATCACCTTCAGTCCGTTGGCGAGGCTGACGGTGCCGGAGCGGGGGGCGATGGTGCAGATCGCGATATCCGGCGCAATCCGCCGCGCCATCGACAGCACGCCGAAGGTGGCGAGATCGATCGGCTCGACGCCGTCATAGATGAAAATCCCGAACTGCACGACGCCTGGTCCATCCGGTTCAAATAAGGGAGCCGCCCCGCGTCTCGCGCGCCGCCAATGCTGCAACCAGGGTGAAAAGCGCGAGCACGATCATCATGATCGAGACCCCGGTGGTGCCGCCGAAATACCCGGCCATCGCGGTCGCAATGATCGGCGCGAAGCCGCCGCCGATTGCGGCGGATACCTGGAAGCCGAATGAAGCCCCGCTGTAGCGGACGCGGGGCCCGAACAATTCGGGAAAATAGCAGGATTCCGGCCCGAACATCATGCCGTGGCCGAAATTCATCGCGATCATGACGGCTGTGAAGATCAGGGCGGTATTCTTGCTCTCCAGCATCCAGAACAGCGGGAACGCGAACGCAATCGTGAACAGGGCGCCGAGGATGAACAGCGGCCGTCGGCCGATCTTGTCGGACAGCCAGCCGAACAGCGGCAGGCTGATCAGCTCCAGCAGCGCTGCATACAGCACGGCATCGAGCATCAGCTGCTTGGGAATGCCGAGCCTGGTGGTGGCATAGACCACCACGAATACACTGAGCATGTAGACCCACGACACCTCGGAGAGTTTTAGTCCGACCGCGATCAGGAATGTGCCGGTGTTCTGGCCGACGGCCTCGGCGACCGGATTTTGGGACAGGCCGTCGCGCAGCTTGAGCCCCTCGAATACCGGTGTCTCGGGTACCCGGGATCGCACGAAGGTCCCGATCGCCAGCAGCACGATGCTGACCAGGAAGGGAATGCGCCAGCCATAGCTGGCGAAATCCGCCTCGGGCAATTTGCTGGCCAGCGTGAACACCAGCGTGGCCAGCACCAGGCCGATCGGAAACCCGATCTGCACGAAGCTGGTATAAAAACCGCGCCGGTCGCCCGGCGCGTGCTCGAGCACCATCAGCGACGCGCCGCCCCATTCGCCGCCGAGGCCGATGCCCTGGATGATGCGCAGCACGATCAACAGGATCGGCGCCAATACCCCGATCGACGCATAGGTCGGCAGCAGCCCGATGCAGAACGTGCTCAGCCCCATGATGAACAGGGTCAGCACCAGCATGGATTTTCGGCCAAGCCGATCGCCGAAATGGCCGAACAGTGCGCCGCCGAGCGGGCGGGCCAGAAAGCCGACCGCGTAGCTGCCGAGCGCGGCCAGCGTCCCGGCGAGCGGATCGAAGGTCGGAAAGAATGCCTTGTTGAAGATCAGCGCCGCAGCGGTGGCGTAGATCAGGAAATCGTACCACTCGATGATGGTGCCGAGGCAGCTGGCGAACACGATGGCGTTCATCTTGCTGCGCTCGATGCCGGCGACCGGCGCCGTTGCCGTGATGCTCATGGAGGCCTCCCCGCTGTTCGTCATATCAGTTAAAGGGATGCAAGCGGCATGCCGGACCGGCTCGGGCGGGTCGATTCCCGCTGTGCGGACGGGGGCCTGACGGTATGATCTCGGCGGCCCTCTTCTCCAAGGGCCATCACGGCGTCAAATTAGGCTGGGCTTCGACATGCGCAACTTGCTGATGGCAGGAGTGGTGCTCATGAGTTGGATGCACAACGCGCAGTCCCAGCCGCTCACCGTCGATCCCGAATCGATCGTTCCGCTGCCGGACAAGTTCGACATCGAGATGCCTGCGCCCGACGTGCCGCCCGAGATTGCCCGCTTTCACGGCGCGTGGGTGGGCACCTGGGGCGAGGACATCCGGCATATCCTCGTGGTCGAACGGGTAAAGCCCGATGGGCGTGCAGACGTGGTTTTCGCCCATGGCGACTCGGCATTCTACGGCATGTACCGCGAATGGTGGCGCAGCGAGGCGGGGATCGCTGACGGCGTGCTGACGATCACGGGTGAGGCGCTGAAAATGCCGGCGTTTCGTATTCTGCAGTTCGCGTTCGACGGTCCGGGCCGGCTGTTCCATACCTCGACCTTCAAATGGGGAAGCGTCATCGCCGGGACTCTGGCCCGCTACGATGCGGCGAGGCTTGCTGCGGGCGATCGACCGATCGAATGGCCCTGGCCCGGCGAGCGCGTGTCGATACCGCACCTCAACGTGCGGACGCCCGATGGTATCAGGCCGATCATGCTCGAAGCGACCTTGTACCGGCCAGCCGGGCCTGGTCCGGCGCCGCTCGCGATCATCACGCACGGATCCGACGCCGGCCGCAATCAGCTCAGGAGCTGGCCGATGGCGATCGAGGCGCATTGGCTTCGCGACAAGGGATTTGCCGTGCTGGCGCTGATGCGCCGCGGACGCGGCAGGTCCGAGGGAATCAATGGCGAGGAGGACTTTGAGCGTGATCACGAGGGCAGCCTGATAGGTGTATCGGCCGGCATCGCGCAGGCTGTCGAGGATCTCGATTCGGCGATTGCCTATGGCCGCGAACTGCCCGGCGTACGGCCCGGACCGGTGTTGCTCGCTGGCCAGTCACGCGGCGGGTTTCTCGCCATGCATTATGCGGGCCTCAAGCCCGGCGAGTTGATGGGCGTGGTGAATTTCTCCGGCGGCTGGTACCCCTACGGTCCGGTGACCACGCCTTACTATGCGGATGCCGGCCGCGGTGCGGCGGACAAGGTCCCGCAACTCTGGTTGTATGCCGACAACGACCGTCTCTACGACGAAGCCTTGATCCGCGAATACTACCAGGCCTTCACGGCCGCCGGCGGCAGCGCGCGCCTTGAGCTGCTCCACGGTGTTCCCGGCGACGGCCATCTGCTGCGGCTCCATCCCGACAAATGGCGGCCGATTGCCGACCAATTCCTGGCGACGCTCGATCTGAAAAAGCCCTGAAGCGGCGCTTCGCGATTTTGCGCCGAGCGCGAGATCTGCCGATGATCAGGCTTCAAACGACCGGGCTTGCGGTCTCGGCAATCCCGTTAGCCGCGTGGAAACCTGCAAAGCCCATGTGAAGCTCGAAGCCCGGCTCGCTGAGGAGCCGGGCTGTCGCTGTTCAGGCGGCACGCACCGAGTTCGAGGAACTTGCCGACTTCGAGCTTGAGGCGGTTGCTGTCGCTCGATAGTGACTGCGCCGATGTCAGCACCTGCGACGAGGCCGCGCCGGTCTCGCTCGCGCCGCGTTGCACGTCGACGATGTTGGACGAGACCTGCTGGGTGCCTTGGGCCGCCTGCTGCACGTTGCGGGAAATTTCCTGGGTCGCCGCGCCCTGTTCTTCCACCGCAGCTGCGATGGTCGAGGAGATTTCCGACAATCTTTCGATGGTCCCGCTGATCTCCTTGATTGCACCGACCGACTCGTGGGTTGCCGCCTGGATGCCACTGATCTGCTGGCCGATCTCGCCGGTGGCCTTCGCAGTCTGCTCTGCCAGCGCCTTCACTTCGGAAGCCACTACCGCAAAACCGCGGCCGGCCTCGCCGGCACGGGCGGCCTCGATCGTGGCGTTCAGTGCCAGCAGGTTGGTCTGCCCGGCGATGGTGTTGATCAGTTCGACCACGTCACCGATGCGGGCGGCCGCCTTCGACAGTTCGCCGACGCGATCGTTGGTCTTGCGCGCCTGGTCCACTGCCTCATTGGCCATCCGCGCCGATTCCTGCACCTGGCGGCTGATCTCGTTGACCGAGGAGGTCAGCTCTTCGGTTGCCGAGGCCACCGACTGCACGTTGGTGGAGGCTTCCTCGGATGCGGCGGCGACCATGGTGGTCAGTTCCTGCGCCCGCGCCGCGGTCGAGGTCAGCGTGGTGGCGGAGGCTTCCAGCTCGGTCGATGCCGACGACACGGTTTCCACGATCTTGCCGACCGCGGTTTCGAAGCCGTCAGCAAGTCTGATCATGTCCTCCTTGCGCTGCCTGGAGGCGATCTGGTCCTGGCCGATCTTGGCTTCCGCCTCCTGGTGCGCCTTTTCCTCGGCCTTGACCTTGGAGGTCTCGACCGCCTGCGCCATTTCGCCGACTTCGTCCTTGCGGTCCAGACCGGGCAGCACCACGCCGAAATCGCCGGCCGCGAGTTGCTTCATGCCGGAAGTCAGGCCGAACAGCGGCTTGATGATGCCACGCGCGATCAGGAATGCGATCAGCAAACCGAGCAGCACCGCCGCACCGGCCACGATTTCCTGCGTGAGGATGGTGCCGCTGATCCGCGCGTCGGTATCGGCGGACGTCTGCTCGAAGGCCTTATCGATGGCTTCCTTCAAAGTGTCGAGCTGTCCGATCGTGGCGACGGTCAGGGGCGTGATCGCCTTGTAGTAAAGCTCGTCGCCGAGCACCAGGTTCGGCGCGGCCCTGTTGAACGCCTCGGAATATTTGGCGACGCCAGTCTTGACCGGGACCAGAAGTGCCTCAAGACTCGGCGGCAGGGCAGCCTTCTCGATCTCGGCGATCTCCTGCTGCGCTTTTCCGACATTGGTCTTGAACGTGTCCAGCCCCCTGGCGTCGCGGGTAGCCAGCATCCGCCAGTTTGCGACGCGCACCAGCAGCACTTTGGTCTCGATCTCGCTGGCTTGCCGGGCGAAATCGGTCTTTTGCGCGGCGTCGACGAACTTCTGCACGTCTGCCGCCATTTTGTCGCCGTCGCTGAACAGGAGGTCGCGGCCCGCGACCATCTGCTTGACGGCGTCGCCAAGTGCGACGCGCTTGGCCTTCAGGTCATCGACGTTCTTTCCGATTTCCTTGTAGGCGGAGCGCCGTTCGTCAGAAACAGTGGTCTTCATTGCCGCTTGCAGCAGATCAGTCGATTTACTCAGCCGTGTCTCGGCCTCCGCGAACGACTTTTCGTCGTGATCAAAGGCGTAGCGCAGAACCGCGCGACGGATGGCCTGCAGTTCCGTCGCAATCTGACCGACCCGGATGGTGTTGCTGGACTGGAGCGTCAGCGCCGCGACCTGGGTGCGGAGTGCGCCCAGCTGCCAAACGGCGAAGCCGGCAAGTCCTGCGCAAAACAGCAGCAGGAGGCCGAAGCCGGCATAGAGCCGGCCGCTGATTCGAAGATTGAGAAACGCCATCACAGAGTCCTTGCTTTTGGTGTAGGTCGCCCGCGCTGTTAAGATGTCCGGCGGCAGCGCAGCAAAACTACGGGGGCAGGTTCCAAGTTAGTATTAAGGTGGCGCTTCGTAATATTACGGACATCATGGAAAAACCCGGCGACGATGGCGCAATCCGAGTAATGTAGCATTTTTGGGCCAGTCGGCCGCTTCGGGTCAACTGCGATTGGGACGCGCCTGCAGTATTGCAGGTAACGTTGCCGCCGAGGTCGGAAGCGGACGAGCCGGTGGGGCAGGCTGCACGGAGCCGATCTTCCGCGTCGGCAGCCGGAAATTTCGGACAGGGATGCGGTCACAATATTCGCGTATGAGAATCCAAGTCTGCAGGTCTGCGGCCTGCGCTGGAAAACCTGCGCAAAACTCCAGGATCAGGCTTCAAAAAACCGGTTTTTTGGCCTCGGCAGTCCGAGGTTTTCGCGCAGCGTCCGGCCCTCATATTCGCGCCGGAAGATGCCGCGGTGCTGCAGTTCCGGCACCACCTTGTCGACGAAGTCGTCAAGCCCGGCGGGCAGATACGGGAACATGATGTTGAAGCCGTCGCTGCCGAAGCTGGTCAGCCATTCTTCCATCTGGTCGGCGATGCTCCCGGGCGTGCCGACAAAGGCGAGCCCGCCATAGCCGCCGACCCGCTGCGCGAGCTGGCGCACGGTGAGCCTCTCGCGCGCGGCGAGGTCGACCATGCGCTGGCGGCCGCTCTTGGAGGCATTGGTTTCGGGGATCGGCGGCAACTGGCCGTCGGGATCGAAGCCGGAGGCGTCGGTCCCCAGGATCACCGACAGCGAAGCGATCGCGCTATCATAATGCACCAGGCTGTCGAGCAGGCTGCGTTTCTCGCGGGCCTCCTCGAGGCTGTCGCCGACCACCACGAAGGCGCCGGGCAGGATCTTCAGGTGGTCGCGGTCGCGGCCCCGCCGGTCCATCCGGCCCTTGATGTCGGCATAGAGTTTCTGGCCGTCGGCGAGGCTGCCGCCGCCGGTGAATACCGCTTCCGCGGTTTCCGCCGCCAGCTGCTTGCCGTCCTCCGACGCGCCGGCCTGCACGATCACCGGCCAGCCCTGCACCGGGCGGGCAATGTTGAGCGGCCCGCGCACCGAGAGATATTTTCCCTTGTGGTTGAGCACATGCATCCTGGCCGGATCGAAATAGAGACCAGCCTCGACGTCGCGCACAAAGGCGTCGTCGGCGAAGGAATCCCAAAGCCCGGTGACGACATCGTAGAACTCGCGCGCGCGGCGATAGCGCTCGGCGTGCTCCATGTGATCTTCCAGCCCGAAATTCAGCGCCGCGTCGGGATTGGAGGTGGTGACGATATTCCATCCGGCCCGGCCGCCGCTGATGTGGTCGAGCGAGGCAAAGCGGCGGGCGACATGATAGGGCTCGTCGAAGGTGGTCGAACCGGTGGCGATCAGTCCGATATGTTCGGTGGCGCCGGCCAATGCCGACAGCAGCGTGAACGGCTCGAATGACGTGACGGTGTGGCTGCGTTTCAGCGCCGAGATCGGCATGTTCAGCACGGCGAGATGGTCCGCCATGAAGAAGGCGTCGAACTTTCCGGCCTCGAGTTTCCGGATCAATTGCCTGATATGCGCGAAGTTGAAATTGGCGTCCGGCCAGGCCCCGGGGTAGCGCCATGCGCCGGTGTGAATGCTGACCGGCCGCATGAACGCACCAAGCCGCAACTGACGTTTTGCCATTGCCTGATTCCGTATTTGAGAACGTTGAGTTCAAGATAGGCACGACCGCGATCTGCGGCATTGGGTGACGCGCAGAAGATTATTTTGTTTTTCTGCGCGACCCCAACATGATCGTCATTCCGGGATGCGTCAGAGGTCGGCAGTTGCCGACCCCAGGCGCCGAAATCCGTACTCCCTGCCGGGGTCATGGACTCCGGGCTCGCCCGTTCACTCGCGCCCGGAATGACGACCTGTGTTGTTCACGCGCTCGCGCCCAAAACATCCTTCTGCATCTTGCCGCCATAAAAGTGGAAAAACGGCACCGCCGCGTCGTGGTTCAGCGGCCCGGTGGCGAGGCGCTTTTCCAGTTCGTTCAGGACGTTCCTGGTCATGGGATGCAGGTCGGCCAGCGGTTTGGAGCCGAGCTCGACCCAGACCAGTTCGACCAGCTCCGCCTCGGCGTGGATCACGCCCTCGACCCGATGGGCGATCGCCGAGGCATCCGCGGTAAAGAACCTTGTATCGAAGCGCCGCACCCGGCCGGGCGGGGTGATGGCGCGGGCGATCAGGTACAGGCCGGAGGGATCGGGCAGCAGCCCGGCCTCGGTAAAGGGCTTCCAGGGGCCTTCCAGCGCCGGCGTGGCGCCGTTGCCCCTGCGCCCCAGGCAAAGTCCGGTTTCCTCGCAGGCCTCGCGGATCGCGGCGATGGCCAGCGAGCGGGCCCGCGATGGCGTGATCCTCGGACTGCCCTTCAGGAGATTGGCTTCGAGCGCCTTTGGAATCGGGGCCGCGACGGGAATGCGGTTGTCGGTCTTGTCGACGCGACCGCCCGGAAACACGAACTTGCCCGGCATGAACACCACCTTGTCGTGTCGCTTGCCGACCAGAACTTTGGGAATGGCGGCGGTTCGATCGACCAGGATCAGCGTGGCGGCGTCCACCGGGCGGCGATAGGGGTGATGATCGGCTTCCTTTTCGACTGTTGCAGTCTCGCTCATTTCACTCCCGCCGCCCGCTTGCGTTTCTGGTTGATCAGGACCTAGGGCTCGGGGTTTTCCTCGTCAAATCCGTGCATCCGCAAGGCCCATTGCAATCCGACCACGGCGCCCTTCACCGGCTGCAGCAACAGCAGCGACGCAATCAGCGTCAGCGGCAGGTAGATCGCCAGCTGCAGCGCTACCGGGGGCGAAAAATTGGTTTCGATCATCAGGGCCATCGGCACCACGATGTGGCCGACGATCACGATCACCAGATAGGCCGGCAGGTCGTCGGCGCGATGCGGCGTGAAGTCGAGGCCGCAGGACGAACAGTTGTTGTCGACCTTGAGGAAGGCGCGAAACAGCCTGCCTTCGCCGCAGCGGGGGCAGCGGCCGCGCAAGCCGCGCTTCAGCGCGGTCCAGACGTCGCGCTTCTCGACCGGCGCGGCTGTGCCGGAGGTCCAGATCTTCACCGGTGCGCTCACGATTTCCATGACTGGCCCTTCTTCGATTTGCCCTGCCTGGTCTTGCCAGGCTTGCCGGCTTTCTTGCGCGGGTGACGTCCCGGATGGGCCTTGGCCTGCGCGGCGGCCTCGGGTTTCGCGGCCATGCCGCGTGCCGGTTCGCGTCGCCGGCCGCGTGGCGTGACCCGGCCTTCCGACAACAATTCGAACCGCAGTGCGCCGGCTACCGGGGCTGCTTCTACCAGACGCACGTCGACCACGTCACCCAGCCGGTGCATGGCACCACTGCGCGTGCCGACCAGCGCATGACGGGTCTCGTCGTAGTTGAAATATTCCGAGCCCAGGGTGCGGATCGGGATCAGGCCGTCGGCGCCGGTGTCGCTGAGCTTGACGAACAGTCCGGCGCGGGTGACGCCGGAGATGCGGCCCTGAAAGGTGGCGCCGATGCGGTCGGCGAGAAAATGCGCGATCAGCCGGTCGGCGGTTTCGCGCTCGGCCTTCATGGCGCGGCGCTCGGTGACGGAGATCTGGGCCGCGACCTCGCTCAGGCTTTCCGGCGTCTCGGTCTCCGGCAGCGCGCCTTCGCCGAGGCCGAGTCCGCGGATCAGGGCGCGGTGCACGATCAGGTCGGCGTAGCGCCGGATCGGCGAGGTGAAATGCGCATAGCGCCGCAGGTTGAGGCCGAAATGGCCGTAATTGTCGGCGGAATATTCCGCCTGGGCTTGCGAGCGCAGCACCACTTCGTTCACCAGCGGTTCGGAATCGTGCCCCTTGACCTGGGCCAGCACGCGATTGAACAGCGCCGGCCGCAGGGCGCCGCTCTTGGCGAACGGCAGATCGAGCGTCTTGAGGAATTCCTGCAGGTTATGAACCTTCTCGAGCGTCGGCTCGTCGTGTACCCGGTAGATAAGCGGCAGCGCCTTCTTTTCAAGCATTTCGGCCGCCGCGACGTTGGCCAGGATCATGAACTCCTCGATCAATTTATGCGCGTCGAGCCGCTCCGGCACGATCACGCGATCGACCGTGCCGTCAGGTTTCAGCAGGATCTTGCGCTCGGGGATGTCGAGGTCGAGCGGATCGCGCTCGTCGCGCGCGCGCTTCACCACCGCGTAGGCGTCATAGAGCGGCTTCAGGATCGGCTCGAGCAGCGGGCCGGTGGTATCGTCGGGCCGGCCGTCGATGGCGGCCTGCGCCTGCGCGTAGCTCAGCTTGGCGGCCGAACGCATCAGGATGCGATGAAAGCTGTGCGAGCGCTTGCGGCCGTCGGCGCCGATCACCATCCGTACCGCCAGCGCGCCGCGCGGTTGCCCCGGCACCAGCGAGCACAGATCGTTGGAGATGCGCTCCGGCAGCATCGGCACCACGCGATCGGGGAAATACACCGAATTGCCGCGGGTCAGCGCGTCGCGGTCGAGCGCCGAGCCCGGCCGCACATAGAACGCGACATCGGCGATCGCGACATTGACGACGTAGCCGCCCTTGTTGTTCGGATCGGGATCGGCCTGGGCGTGCACCGCGTCGTCATGGTCCTTGGCATCGGGCGGATCGATGGTTACCAGCGGCAGCTCGCGCCAGTCCTCGCGGCCCTTGAGCGTGGCGGGCTTGGCCGCCTCGGCCTCGTGCAGTGCGGCGGGGGAAAACGCCTGCGGAATTTCGTGGGAATGAATGGCGATCAGGCTCACCGCCTTCTCGGAAGCGAGCGAGCCGAGCCTTTCCTTGACCTTGCCGGAGGCCAGCCCGAAGCCGCGCGAGCGCACCAGATCGACGCTGACGAGATCGCCGTCCTCGGCGCCGTTGCTGTCGGCCTTGGCGATGTTCAATTCGCGGCCGGCCTGTTTCTTGTCGACCGGAACGAGTCGTCCGCCGCCGCCGGGCAGCGCGCGGAAAATTCCGAGCACGCGGGTCCTGGCGTGATCGATCACCTTGATGACGCGCCCGCGATATATGGCGGCTTCACCCTGGTCCGGTTTCTCCACCCGCAGCAGCGCGCGATCGCCGACCCCGGCCACGGTGCCCGGCTGCGGACGGCGCGGCACCGGGATGCGGATCTTCGGCGGCTCGCCGCTTTCCACCTCGTCCCATTCGGTCGGCGTGGCGATCAATTCGCCGTCGCTGTCGCGGCCGGTGATGTCGGCCATCACGGTCGGCGCAAGGACTTCGGGCTCGCGGATCTTCTTGCCGCTTTTGGCGATCGCGCCCTGGTCGGCCAGTTCGCGCAGCAGCCGTTTCAGCTCGGCGCGGTCGGCGTTCTTCAGGCCGAATTCCCGCGCGATCTCCCGGGTTCCGACATTTCCCGGATGGGCGCGGATGAAGGCGACGATGGCGTCCCGGTCGGGAAAACCGCTGTCGCGTTGTCTGGCCACGTTACCCGCGGGCCTTGCCGGCGGCCTTCTTCGCCGGCGTTTTGGCTGCTGCTGCGGCCTTGGCGGGAGAGGTCTGGGCCGCCGGGGTCACCGGCGCACGGGCCTTGCTGGCGGCATCGGATTTCGGCTTGGCCGCGGATTTTTTCGCAGCCGCCTTCTTGGCCGGCTTGGCGGGCTTGCCGTCGGTGTCGGCCTTGGCCGCGGATTTCTTCGCAGGCGCCGGCTTCTTGCCCTGCTTCGGTTTGCCGCCGCCCTTGGCCACGCGTTCGTCGATCAGTGCGATGGCTTCCTCGAGCGTGATGGTTTCCTGGGTCTTGTCGCTGGGGATGGTGGCATTGACGCCGCCCGCCGTGACATAGGCGCCGTAGCGTCCGCCCTTGACCGCGACGCCGCCAAGCGTCGGATGCTCGCCCAGCGGCTTGCCGGGATCGGCGCCGAAGCGGCGGCCGCTCGGGCCCTTGAGAATCTTCTCGGCGATCAGCGTCACCGCGCGGTTGAGCCCGATGTCGAACACCTCGTCGCCGGCCTCCAGGCTGGCATAGGTTTTCTCATGGCGCACGAACGGGCCGAACCGGCCGAGGCCCGCGGTGATCGGCTCTCCGGTCTCCGGATGCTTGCCGATCTCGCGCGGCAGCGACAGCAGTTTCAGCGCCAGATCGAGTTCGACGTCGCCGGGCGAGGTGTTTTTCGGAATGCCGGCGCGCTTCGGCTTTTCGCCCTCGGCGTAATCCTTGACGTCGCCGAGCTGGATATAGGGGCCGAACCGTCCGGCCTTCACCACGACGTCGAGACCCGACACCGGATCCTTGCCGAGGACGCGATCGGCGCTGGCTTCGCTGTCGGCGGCGAGCGGGCGGGTGTAGCGGCATTCCGGATAATTGGTGCAGCCGACGAAGGCGCCGAATTTTCCCGCCTTGAGGTTGAGCTTGCCGGTGCCGCAGGTCGGGCATTGCCGGGGATCGCCGCCATCGGCGCGCGGCGCATAGATGTGCGGCCCCAGCATCTCGTCCAGCGCATCCAGCACCTGGGTGACCCGCAGATCCTTGATCTCGTTGACCGCGCCGATGAAATCGCCCCAGAAATCATGCAGCACCTGCTGCCAGGAGATTTCGTTGTTGGAGATGCGGTCGAGCTGCTCTTCGAGGTCGGCAGTGAAATCATATTCGACGTAGCGGGCGAAGAAATTCTCCAGGAATGCGACCACGACGCGGCCCTTGTCCTCGCCATGCAAACGCTTCTTGTCGAGCCTGACGTAACCGCGGTCCTTCAGCACCTGCAGGATCGAGGCATAGGTCGAGGGCCGGCCGATGCCGAGTTCTTCCATGCGCTTGACCAGCGAGGCTTCGGAGAAGCGCGGCGGCGGTTCGGTGAAATGCTGGGTGACCGCCAGTTCCTTGCGCTTCAAGGCTTCGCCTTCGCTCATCGCGGGGAGGCGGCGGCTGTCCTCGTCGTCGCTATCGTCGTCACGGCCTTCCTGATAGAGCGCGAGGAAGCCGTCGAACTTGATCACCTGGCCGGTGGCGCGCAGTTCCAGCACCCGGGCGCCCGCCTTCGCGGCGATGTCCACCGTGGTGCGTTCCAGTTCGGCCGATTCCATCTGGCTGGCGATGGTGCGGGTCCAGATCAGCTCATAGAGCCGGGCCTGGTCGGCATCGAGGCGGTTGCGCAACTCGGCCGGGCGGCGCGACAGATCGGTCGGCCGGATGGCTTCGTGCGCTTCCTGGGCGTTCTTGGCCTTGGTCTGGTACTGGCGCGGTGCCTCCGGGACATAGGCATTGCCGTAGTCCTCGCCGATCACCTTGCGCGCCTGGGTGATCGCCTCGTTGGCGATCTGCACGCCGTCGGTTCGCATATAGGTGATGAGGCCGGTGGTCTCGCCGCCGATATCGATGCCTTCATAGAGGCGCTGGGCGATCCGCATGGTATGGGCGGGAGCAAAGCCCATCTTGCGGCTGGCTTCCTGCTGCAGCGTCGAGGTGGTGAACGGCGCCTGCGGATTGCGGCGCGCCGGCTTGGCCTCGACCGTGGAAACCGTGAAGTTGGCGGCCTCGATCGCCTGCTTGAAATCCTCGGCCTCGGCGCCGGTGCCGATATCGAGCCGCTGGATCTTCTTGCCGTCGGCGCCGATCAGCCGCGCCTCGAAGGCGTCGCCGCGCGGCGTGGTCAAGGTCGCCACCAGCGACCAGTATTCGCGCGGAATGAACTTCTCGATTTCAAGTTCGCGGTCGCATACCAGCCGCAGCGCCACCGACTGCACCCGGCCGGCGGAGCGGGCGCCCGGCAATTTGCGCCATAGCACTGGCGACAGCGTGAAGCCGACCAGGTAGTCCAGCGCGCGGCGCGCCATATAGGCGTCCACCAGCGCGCCATCGATCTGGCGCGGATGCTGCATGGCGTCCGTCACCGCCTGCTTGGTGATGGCGTTGAACACCACCCGCTCGATCTTGTGGTCCTTGAGCGCGCGCTTTTCCTTCAGCACCTCCAGCACATGCCATGAAATCGCCTCGCCCTCGCGATCGGGGTCGGTGGCGAGGATCAGCTTGTCGGCGCCCTTGAGCGCCTTGGCGATGTCGTTGAGCCGGCCGGCCGCCTTGGGGTCGATCTCCCAGATCATCTGGAAGTTGGCCTCCGGATCGACCGATCCGTTCTTGGCCGGGAGGTCGCGGACATGGCCGAAGGAGGCCAGAACCTCGTAGGAGGCGCCCAAATATTTGTTGATCGTCTTGGCTTTCGCCGGCAACTCGACAATGACGATATTCATGTCATTCCAATGGCTTATGGGGAAAATAAGGGCCGGTTCCGCGGGATTCGCGTCGGCCGTTTCGGATCGAACATGGGTGCAGCTGAGGCCTCTGTCAAATCCGCAGATGGTGAAGGGGCCCCGGACGGCTGCGACTTAGTGTCTAGAAAGTTGCGAAATACGTCCTAGAGTTGCGCTCTCGATGATAGTAATGTCGAAGAATTACCAGCCGGCGGATGTATTTTGACCGAAAGACGTGTTTTTTGACCAAGACAGCAGGCCGGCGGCCTCGGGCACCCCATGGCAAGGGTCCGGGTTCGCCATCCGACGAGCCGCCCGGGGAGGGAGGCCCGGATGAGGCCACCGCTTACATTGCCGAGTCGGTGGCCGAGCTTGCCCGGATCGCGCGGCGCCACCGGCTCGACCTGTTGGGCTATCTGCTCGAGCTCGCGCAAATGGAAGCGGAGGAGCGCGTCCGGCTGCGCGGCAAACGCAACCTCTCGTAAGGCACCGCCCGCGTCAGCCCGCCGTCGCGGCTTCACGACGGCGGGCGGCGTCATGTCTCGTCCCTGATCCTTACGCCGCGTGGAGCGCGGTCGCGGCCTGCAGGGCTTCGGCCAGCGCTTTTGCGCGATGTTCCGGTCCGACCTGGATTCCGTCGGCGGAAATGAATTCGGGATTGGCGATGCCGATGAAGCCGAATACCCAGCGCAGATAGGTCTCCAGATGTTCGCCGACCGCCGCCGGCGTGCCGGCGCCATAAAATCCGCCGCGCGACACCGCGACGATGACGCGCTTGTTGCCGGCCAGTCCTTCCACGCCTTGCGCGCCGTATCTGAAGGTCTTGCCCGCCACCAGGATGCGGTCGATCCACGCCTTGAGCTGGCTCGGGATCGTGAAATTATACATCGGCGCGCCCAGCACCACGATGTCGGCGGCCAAAAACTCCTCCAGCACCGCCTGGCCGGCGGCGATATCGGGCGCAAGCCCGGCGTCGGCTGGCGCCCCCTGCGCGGCGGCGAGATGCGGGCCGGACAGATGCGCCAGCGGAGTGAGGCTGAGGTCGCGATAGACGATCTCGAGGCCGGGAGTGGCCTTTTGCAGGCGGTCGACGATGGCCGCGGAAACCTGGCGGCTGACGGAGTGGGGGCCGAGAACGCTGGAGTCGAGATGCAGAAGTTTCATGATCGTCACCCTTGGTATTGGTTTGTAACTAGGGCTATATGAGTGACTACCCGCCAGCCGCACAAGAAGGCACATTTTTGAAACCCGAGCACAGCAAAGTGCCTGTCCTGCCGCCCAACGCCCACCTCGACAGCGACTGCCGCGGGGTCGCCTCGGTGCTGGCGCGGGTCGGCGACAAATGGAGCGTGTTCATCATCATGCTGCTCGGCGGCGGCCCGCGGCGCTTCAACGAGATCAAGCGCATGGTCGGCGGCATCTCGCAGCGGATGCTGACCCTGACGCTGCGCGGGCTGGAGCGCGACGGCCTGGTCACCCGCACGGTATTTCCGACCATTCCGCCGCGGGTCGATTACGAACTGACCGATCTGGGGCGCGGGCTGTGGAAGCCGGTGGAAGCGCTGGGCGCCTGGGCGAGGGAGCACCAGGCCGAGATCGAAGGCGCGCGGGCGCGTTTCGACGGCCGCAACGCGGCCGGCTGATCGGAGGTTGCCAGGCCGTCATGGCAACGACACCAGCCCGCCGCCGTGGCGCTCCAGCCGGCCCGCCAGTTCGAGTTCGAGCAGCACGGTGCGCACGATCGCCGGCGACGTCGCGGCCATCCGGATCAGGTCGTCGAGCAGGACGGGGCTCGGGCCGAGCAGGGCGGTGATGCGGGCGCGATCGCCGGTCTCGGGCTCCTGCGCCGGCGGTTCGTCATCCGGCTCGCGCAACGCGATCGGCCGCTCCATGATCGGTTCGACGGCGTCGACGACGTCGGCCGCCCCGGTGATCAGGGTCGCGCCCTGCTTGATCAGATCGTTGGTGCCGGCGGCGCGCGGGTCCAGCGGCGAGCCCGGCACGGCGAACACCTCGCGGCCCTGTTCGGCGGCGATCCGCGCCGTGATCAGCGATCCCGAGCGCAATGCGGCCTCGACCACGACGACGCCGAGCGCCATGCCCGAGATCAGCCGGTTGCGCCGCGGAAAATCGCGGGCGCGCGGCACGTGGCCGAGCGGCATTTCGGAAATCGCCGCGCCTGCTTGCAGCATCGCGGCCAGCAGCTCCTCGTGCTCGGGCGGATAGATCCGGTCGTGTCCGCCGGCCAGCACCGCCACCGTGCCGCTGGCAAGGCTGGCGCGGTGCGCCGCCTGGTCGATGCCGCGCGCCAGCCCCGAGGCGATGACGAAGCCGGCCTCGCCGAGCTCGCGCGCCAGCACGCCCGCGAATTTCAGGCCGGCACCCGAGGCGTTGCGCGAGCCGACGATGGCGATCACCGGCCGCATCAGCACCTCCTGCGCGCCGCGCACCCCGAGCAGCGGCGGAGCGTCGTCGAGCACCGCCAGCCGCGGCGGATAACCGGCTTCGCCCGGTGCGAGCAGGCTGACGCCGAGGCGCCGGGCCGCGGCGATTTCGCCGCGGGCATCGGCCTCGCTGCAGATCCGTCCGTGACGATCGGCGCCGCCGCGCCGCGCCAGTTCCGGCAGCCGCTCCAGCGCGGTGCGCGCGCTGCCGCAATGATGCAGCAGCGAGCGGAAGGTGCGCGGCCCGACATGGTCGGAACGGATCAGCCGCAGCCAGTCGATGCGCTGGGCGTCGGTGAGATCGGTCGTGTTCGAGGCCCTGATGTCCACGCTGCCCCCCGGCCGCCAGCATGGATCAACCTGGGGAGGTGGGCAACGGGGTACCCAACCCTCCCGATCGGCGGCTCATTTCTGGCCGATCCGTCCTTCCTTGCCAGCCTGCAGCCGGGCGATGTTTTCGCGGTGCATGTAGAACAGCAGCATGGTCAGCACCGCGAACAGCGCGGCCAGCGCCAGGTGGCCGAACCACCACAGGAAAATCGGCGTGACGAAACTTGCCACCAGCGCCGACAGCGACGAGTAGCGCGAGGTCGCAGCGGTGGCGGCCCACAGCACGCAGAACACCACCGCGGCCGGCCAGAACAGCCCGATCAGCACGCCGATATAGACCGCGACGCCCTTGCCGCCCCGGAAATTGAGCCAGACCGGAAACAGATGGCCGAGGAATGCGCCGAGCGCCGCCAGCATCGCGGCGTCAGGCCCGCCATAATAGCCGCAGAGGATGACCGCGACCGTGCCCTTGAGCATGTCGCAGAGCAGGGTCGCCGCGGCGAGGCCCTTGCGCCCGGTGCGCAGCACGTTGGTGGCGCCGATATTGCCGGAGCCGATGCCGCGGATATCCGCGGTCCCGGCCATCCGGGTCAGGATCAGCCCGAACGGAATCGAGCCGAGCAGATAGCCGATCAGCAGGGCGATCGCGACAACGGCATAAGGCGACATCGGCATCTTTTGCGGCTCCAGCCAGGAATCAAGGAATCGTTAACCATAACTCCGCATCGTGACCGCGATAGTGACGGGAGATTAACATGTCATTCGGACCCCGGCGATTTCTGCTGATCGGCTTCGGGCTTTATCTCGCGGCGGCCGTCGTCGGCACGTCGATGGAGGCGGTCGGATATCTGCTGACGCCCTGAGGCGCGGCATGCTTTCCGTCACACATGCTCAAAGACCGTTCGTCCGCCGACGATGGTGCGCACCACGCGGCCGGAGAAGCGGGCTTCGTCGAACGGCGTGTTCTTGCATTGCGACTTGAGGTCGGCGGGATCGAGCACCCACGGCGTGTCGGCATCGATCACGATCACGTCGGCCGGCGCGCCGGGCCGCAGCGATCCGCCGGGCAGGCCGAGCAGTTCGGCGGGGCGCGTCGACATCGCCCGGATCAGGGTCTTGAAATCCATCTCGCCATTGTGGATCAGCCTCAAGGCGGCCGGCAGCATGGTCTGCAGGCCGACCGCGCCGGAGGCGGCTTCCGCGAACGGCAGCCGCTTGACCTCGACGTCCTGCGGATTGTGGTCGGACATCACGGCCTCGATCAGCCCGGAGGCGACGGCGGCGACCAGCGCCAGGCGGTCGTCCTCGGTGCGCAGCGGCGGCGACAGCTTCAGGAAGGTCCGGTACGGGCCGATGTCGTTTTCGTTCAGCGTCAGATGATTGATCGAGACCGAGGCCGAGACCGCAAGCCCGGCATCGCGGGCGCGCTGCAGGATTTCCAGGGATTCGATGCAGCTCAGCGACGCCGCGTGATAGCGCCCGCCGGTCAGCGCCACCAGCCGCATGTCGCGCTCCAGCATCACCGCCTCGGCGGCATTGGGGATGCCGACCAGGCCGAGCCGGGCGGCGAACTCACCCTCGTTCATGACGCCTTCGCCGACCAGGTGGGGGTCTTCGGTGTGGTGCACGATCAGCGCGTCGAAATCCCGCGCATAGGTCAGGGTTCGCCGCATCAGCTGGGCATTGGTGACGCTGCGGTCGCCGTCGGTGAAGGCCACCGCGCCGGCGGCCTTCAGCAGGCCGATCTCGGTCATTTCCTCGCCGCGCATGCCCTTGGTCAGCGCCGCCATCGGGTGGATGTTGACGATCGCGGTGTCGCGGGCGCGGCGCAGGACAAAATCCACCGTCGCCGAATTGTCGATCACGGGCGAGGTGTCGGGCTGGCAGATGATGGTGGTGATGCCGCCGGTCGCCGCGGCCTGGCTGGCGGAGGCGAAGGTCTCGCGGTGGCTGGCGCCGGGCTCGCCGACAAAGGCCCGCATGTCGATCAGCCCGGGGGCTACGATCCTGCCGCTGCAGTTGATGATGTCGGTGCCCTCGGGCACCCCGGCGGCGCCGATGCCGCGCCGGGACTCGCGGATCACCCCGTCGGCGATCAGGACGTCGCCGATGCCGTCGAAATCCCGCGAGGGATCGATCAGGCGGGCGTTGGCGAGCAGGATCGGGCGGCGGTCGGTCAGCATGATGTCACGCATTCGGCAGGTTGCGGGCCAGCGCCTCGAGCACCGCCATCCGCACCGCCACTCCCATTTCCACCTGCTCGCGGATCAGCGATTGCGCGCCGTCGGCCACGATGGAGTCGATCTCGACGCCGCGGTTCATCGGCCCCGGATGCATCACCAGCGCGTCGGGCTTGGCATAGGCCAGTTTCTTCTGGTCGAGGCCGAAATAGTGGAAATATTCCTGGCTGGAGGGCACGAACGAGCCGTTCATGCGCTCGCGCTGCAGCCGCAGCATCATGACGATGTCGGCGCCGTTGAGGCCCTCGCGCATGTCGCGGGCGACCTCGACGCCCATCCGCTCGATGCCGCGCGGCAGCAGCGTGGAGGGCGCCACTACCCGGACCCGGGCGCCCATGGTGTTGAGCAGGAGGATGTTGGAGCGCGCCACCCGCGAATGCATCACGTCGCCGCAGATCGCGATCACCAGGCCCTCGAGCCGCCCCTTGTTGCGGCGGATGGTGAGCGCGTCGAGCAGCGCCTGGGTCGGATGTTCGTGGGCACCGTCGCCGGCATTGACCACCGAGCCGTCGACCTTGCGCGCCAGCAACTCCACCGCGCCCGAGGCGTAATGCCTGACCACCAGGATGTCCGGGTGCATGGCGTTCAGGGTGACCGCGGTGTCGATCAGGGTTTCGCCCTTGCGCATCGACGACGACGACACCGACATGTTCATGACGTCGGCGCCGAGCCGCTTGCCGGCGATTTCGAACGAGGACTGGGTGCGGGTCGAGGCCTCGAAGAACAGGTTGACCTGGGTGCGTCCGCGCAGCGAGGTGCGTTTCTTGTCGACCTGGCGGTTGAGCTCGACATATTCCTCGGAGAGGTCGAGCAGGCCGGTAATGTCGGCGGCGGAAAGGCCCTCGATGCCCAGCAAATGCCGGTGACCGAGGACGAAGGTCGATTTCGATGCAGGGGTCATTAAAGCGAGAGCTATAGGCAGGAAGCCGGAGCGGGGCAAGCGCCAACAGGGCGCTTTCGAGTTATCCCCCGGTCTCCGGGCCGACACGGCAAAGTCCGGGAACCGGCGCGCTGTTCTCGTCACGGCCAACCTCGCAAGCACGGCCAGATACGATTTTCGACTGATCGGGCTCGCGGCGCCATGCGTTGCTCGACGACGAGCGGTGATCCCCCGGCTTGAGCTTGGCTTGACCGCGGGGATCCGGCATGCCGCGGCTTTCGATGGCATCACCAACGCCGGGCATTACGGGGCCGTCCGGTCATCCCCGATCGCGTCGCGGACAGTCGCCGGGCGATGACGGCCGCGGCGCGCCGTCTCAGGACAGATTCACTTGTCAAACAGCCAAGGCCATTTCACGGGCGTCCGGGCACGGCGTATTCCGGCATTCCGAGGCGTCCGGACCACAGGCTTTTGCCGTCCGCCAGCGATGCCATCGTCAGGAGCGCCCCTTGTCGTCCACCGCAGCAGCCCACCCCGTGTTCGCGACATCCGGGACACGCCCCTCGCAATCGGGGTAGGACGGAACAAACAGTAAACGAATTGACGCAGATTGTCAAGGGCGCGGGCTGGCTGCACGGCGCGGGAAAGACCTGACCCCCTTGATTTGGCGACCGAACTTTTTTCAGGCGCAACCGCAATCGAGCCGCTCCCCGCATGCCGGTTTTGCCGCGGCGTCATCCGCCCCGCTGCGACGCCGCACCCCCCGCCGATGAAATATCGAAAACAACCCCATGCAAAGTAGCCCGTTACCACCGGCTCCGATGCTAGGCCCCCGCGAAAACATTTTGACACGTCGGGCAAATCACCGGCATATGGACAGCATCGCAGCCATCAGGCCCGCGCCGGGAAACCGGCGGCGGGTTTTTTCATTTCGACGGAAGCCGTGTCGGCGAGGGAGCTCAATCCGCGATCCGTGCGCGGCGGTGCGGGCTCACTCAGCCGGCGCCGCAGCCGCTGAGCCGAGCAAGCAGGGGGTGGGTTGGAGGCGAAGCCGTAACCCAGCACTTCAGAGAACGACGCGCCGCGATTTATCAACTTTTGGGATGCACGACCTGTAGCCAGATGGCGGGTTACGGCTTCGCCTCCAACCCGCCCTACGAACTGATTGTCGAGAGGGGCCAGCTGCGCGTTGCAGCTCCGGCGCGGCCCTTCAGCGAAAGCCATCAGACGAAATCGAGGACCTGCTTTCGAGAGACGCCTTGGGCGGCATTCGACGTGGCCTCCCAGGCTTCCCACACGGCCAGCCGCTCGGCGAAGGCGGCGCGGACCACGGGCATGCCTTCCGTGCCGAGGAAGACGCGCAGCGGCGGGTGTTCCGCGTCGATTACCTTCAACACGGCCGGCAAGGTTGCCAGAGGATCACCGAACTCGATTTGTGCGCCATAGGCGAAGAGCTGCGCGCGGATGTCGGCGTAGGCGTCCAGTCCGGGTGCCATCTTGAGCGAAGACTGGCTGCCGAAGTCAGTGGCGTAGGCTCCGGGTTCAATCAGGGTCACCTTGATCCCGAACCCGGCCACCTCCTTGGAAAGGCCTTCATGCAGCGCTTCGAAGGCCCATTTGGATGCATTGTAGAAGCTCATGACCGGTCCGGCGGAGACCCCCGCGACGCTGGATACGCCCAGGATATGCCCGCCGCCCTGCTTGCGCAGCAGCGGCAGAACCGTCTGGATCACCGCGAGCGCGCCAAAGAAGTTCGTTTCGAATTCCGCGCGGACATCCGCGTCAGTCGCCTCTTCTACCGCGCCCAGCAAGGCATAGCCCGCATTGTTGATCACCACATCCAACCGCCCGAAATGGGCGTGAGCCTTCGGAATGACGGCCTCGACCTGTTCACGCTTAGTTACGTCGAGCGCCAACGGCAGGACCGCATCGCCGTATTTTTTGGCGAGGTCGGAAAGCGACTCCCCGGAACGCGCGGTGGCCACGACCTTGTCGCCCCGCGCCAGCGCGCCCTCCGCCCAGATGCGGCCAAAGCCGCGCGACGCGCCCGTGATGAACCATACTTTTTCGGACATAGATATTTCCTTTCGTTTTTAATTCTGGACTTTATTCATCGACCTTCTCGCCCGGTCGGTCGCCAGGCGTATGACCGTGTCGAAGCCGCGATCGGATAGTGTGCGGCGCAGGAACAGGGCGATCCTGGCCCCGCCACCGGCGGGATAGCGTGTCCTGGGCCGACGCGACCGCACCGCCTTGACGATGGTGGCGGCAACGTCGCTGGGCAGTCCCGGGAGCGAGCCTTCGCTGATCGAGGCCATCATCTGGACATGGACGCGCGCGTCGTCGCGATACGGCCCCTCGCCCGAATACCGGGTCAGGCTGTCGCGCGCGATCCCGCCCCATGCGGTGCGCGTCGACCCCGGCTCGATAATGACCACATCGATCCCGAACGGGCGCAACTCCATGCGCAGGGAATCGCTCAGCCCCTCCAGCGCATGCTTGCTGGCATGATACCAGGAGCCGAATGGTTCGCCGATCTTCCCGCTCACCGACGAGACGTTGACGATCCGCCCGGCGCGCTGCGCCCGCATCGTCGGCAGGACGAGCTGGGTCAGGCGCGCCAGGCCGAAAATGTTGACCTCGAACTGCCGCCGTCCCTCGTCCAGCGGCACATCCTCCAACGCGCCGTAAGAGCCATAGCCTGCATTGTTGACGAGGACGTCGATGCGACCCGTCTCGCGCAGGATGGTGTCAACGGCGGCGGTCATTGATGCGTCGTCGGTCACGTCGAGCGACAACACGCGCGCGCCCGCGGCTTCGAGCGAGAGCATGGCGTCAACTCGCCGCGCGCCGGCATAGACGGTGTAGCCGGCGGCGAGCAGGCCCTTGGCAGTTTCCTCGCCGATCCCGGATGAGGCTCCGGTCACCAACGCCGTTCCCGCCATCTCGACACCCTTTACTGATTGACAAAATCTGTCCATTTGTCTATTATTGACGTATGGACGAAAATTGTCAAGTGTACGTCATGGGCGACGACAAAAAGAGCAGGATCCTGGCGGCGGCCCGGTCCGTGTTCCTGCGCTACGGGTACAAACGGGTGAACATGAACGACATTGCCGATGCTGCGGGCGTGTCGCGTCCGGCGTTGTACGTTCTGTTCAAGAACAAGGAAGAGATTTTCATCGAGGCGTATCTGCGTTGGATCGACGAAACGATCGCGCAGGTCGAAGCGGCGATGGCGCAGACCGCGTTGCCCAAGGACAAAATGGCGCGCGCCTTCGAAATCTGGGCGGTCGGTCCGTTCGAGATGACGACGGCATCGCCCGCGGCGGAGGAACTGGTCGATTGCAATTTCGCGTTCGCGAAAGCCCCCCGCGAGCAGGGATATGCGATTTTCGAGGCGACGATCACGCCGGTCGTGGCGAGCCTGATCGAAACGCTTCCAGCGGCATCACGCATCGCTCCCGGCCGAATCGCGCATGTCCTGGTGAGCGCCGTACGCGGCTTCAAACAGACAGCTGCCACGCCGGACGACATGCGGCAGCTGATTGACGAGCTTTTGCTGTTGTCGTTCCATATTGACGCCCGTAACCAAGCGGCGTAGGCGGCATGCGGGCCATTATGGCGCCCACGAACTGGCCGAGCAGCTAGAAGCGCCCGGTAATGGCGTCGATGATGCCGTCGGCGGCGGCGACATTGCCACCTTCCTTGACGATGTAGGACCAGATGTTGCCGAGTTCGGCCGCGCCTGCGGTGCCAGGCGATGCGCCATATTACCCGGCCGGGTGATGGCCGCCGGCAAGCTGCGCCCGGCCGCGCCGTTTTACGTCCTCGGACGGCGCATGCATGGAATCAGGGGTGATCCCGGTGCCTTCGCCGCGATCAATCGAGGCCTTGGCAATATCGACGGCGGCAAGGATTTCGCTGCGGCGGCGCTCGCGCTCAACCCAAAGGTCCATTGCGGCCTGCACGGCATATTCCGGCCGCTCAAAGCGACTGCTTGCGACGGCTTCCCGCACAAAATCCTGCGGCGCGGCCGTGAGGTCTACTTGCATGGGCTAGAAGTAACAGCTGCGGCCGAAAATCAAGGAAACCAACGATTTCAATGCGGCAGGGACGCGCCGCAACCGCCAAGCCAGGTGAAACCGCTCCCGATCCGGCATAGACTGATCCATATGTCCCCTGAGGAAGCGCCCCATGACCCAGCCCGCCTTCGCGAGCTCCGAGGCGATCAACCAGTCGCCGCCGTTCGAGGATGTCGATCTGTACGCGGTCGACCGGCCGCTGGCGGCGGCGGTGGCGGCCAATGGCGGGGCGGCGGCCGAGCAGGAATTGTCGGCGTTCGGGCGGCACTGGGGCTCGGCGGAGATGGCCGCGCGCGGCCGGATCGCGAACGAGAACCCGCCGAAACTGAAAACCTTCGATGCCCGCGGCAACCGCCGCGACCAGGTTGAATTTCATCCGGCCTATCATGAATTGATGGCGCGCAGCGCCCATGCCGGGGTGCACAATTCGACCTGGAACGCGCTGGGCAAACCGGCCGGAGGTGCCGCCGAAGTGGTGCGCGCCGCCAGATTCTACATGGCTGCCCAGGTCGAGACCGGCCATCTCTGCCCGATCACCATGACCCGCGCCGCGGTGGCCGCCCTGGCGGCGCAGCCGGATCTCCTGGCGAAGGCCATGCCTGTGATCGCCACCCGCGCCTATGATCCGAGCTTTGCGCCGTGGCCCACCAAACGCGGCATGACGCTCGGCATGGGCATGACCGAGAAGCAGGGCGGCACCGACGTGCGCTCCAACGTCACCCGCGCCGAACGCGACGGCGAGGCCTATCGCATCACAGGCCACAAGTGGTTCATGTCGGCACCGATGTGCGACGCGTTCCTGGTGCTGGCGCAGGCGGAAGAAGGACTGACCTGCTTCTTCATGCCGCGCTTCAGCCCGGACGGCCGCGTCAACGCCATCGCGTTCCAGCGGCTGAAGGACAAGCTCGGCAACCGCTCCAACGCCTCGTCCGAAGTCGAATTCAACCGCGCTTATGCCGAGCGGGTCGGCAAGGAGGGCAGGGGCATCCGCACCATCATCCAGATGGTGCAGTTGACGCGGCAGGATTGCGCCATCGCCTCGGCCGGCCTGATGCGCTCCGGGCTTGCGCACGCGCTGCATCACGCCCGCCATCGCAGCGTGTTCCAGAAGCATCTCGCCGACCAGCCCCTGATGCAGGCGGTGCTGTCGGACATGGCGCTGCATGTCGAGGCCGCGGTCGCGCTGGTGATGCGGCTGTGCCGTGCGTTCGACAGGGCGCCGCTTGATGCCAACGAGGCGGCCTTCATGCGGCTGCTGACGCCGGCGATCAAATACTGGGTCTGCAAGAGCGCGCCGGGATTCCTCTACGAGGCGATGGAGTGCCTCGGCGGCAACGGCTATGTCGAGGAGGGCATTCTGGCGCGGCATTATCGCGAGGCCCCGGTCAACGCGATCTGGGAAGGCTCCGGCAATGTGATGTGCCTGGACGTGCTGCGGGCGCTGTCGCGCGAGGCGGAGGCGGCCGCCGCGGTGCTGCAGGCGCTTGCCGCGGAAACCGCGGGATTGCCCGGCGCCGTCGAGGCGACGGGCTTCATCGCCAAGGCGTTCCGCAGGCCGGACGGCGAGCGCGTCGCGAGGCTCGCGGTCGAGAGACTGGCGCTGCTGGCCGCCGCGGCGGCGCTCAACGCGGTGTCGCCGCATCACGCGGAATTGTTCGCGGCAACCCGGCTTGCCGGCAATCATGCCGGCATGTACGGCGCGGTCGATCTCGCGCCGAAGGATATCAGCGGCCTGTTGCAGCGGGCGCTGCCGTGATGGCGAAACCATTAAGGGGTGCCATGTTATTTCGTCGTGCCCGGCACAAGGCCGGGCATGACGATCACTCCGTTCGCCGATGCCCGTTGAAAGCCGATTGATGGATTCTCTCGAAGCATCGCCGGAGCCGGTGGCGGTCGCCCCGGCGGCCGGCGCCGAACGCAAGCCACGGATCTGGAAGTTCTGGGGCACCGCGCTGTGGGGCCTGTTCATCTTTGCCGCGATGTTCGTCGGACAGATCGCGGTGGTGGCCTGGTTCGTGTTGCGGCAGCAGGGGCCGATCGATGTCGGCGCCGCCATCGACGTGCTCGGCGGCGGCCTGACCATTGCGCTCTCGGTGATCACCGGGCTGCCCGCGGTGCTCGCCGCCCTGTGGGTCGCCATCCGGCTGTCGCGCACGCCGTTTGCCGATTATCTGGCGCTGCGCTGGACCTCGTGGAGCAATCTTGCGATCGGCGTCGTCGCGCTGTTCCTGGTGGTGATGGGCTGGGACATGATTTCGCGCCTGACCGGCCGCGAAGTCACGCCCGGCTTCATGGGGGACGTGCTGAAATCGGCGCAGGCCGATCACGCGCTGTGGCTTCTGGTGATCGCGTTCGCCGTCGCCGCCCCGATCACGGAAGAGTTTTTCGCCCGCGGCTTCCTCTACCGCGGCTGGTCGGAATCGGTGCTGCGGCCGCCCGGCGCCATCGTGCTGTCGTCGCTGGTATGGACCGCGCTGCATCTGCAATATGACTGGTTCTTTCTCGGCGAGGTGTTTTCGATCGGCCTGTTGCTCGGCTATCTGCGCTACCGCAGCAACTCGATCTGGCTGACGGTGATCCTGCACGGCCTCAACAACCTGGCCGCCGTGCTGCAGACCCTGGCGCTGACCGGGGCAAGCTGAGAGTCAATCGCCTACGGCTAATTGTATCGCACGTTGGTACGGTCGTGGCCTCGCGGAAACCCTCAGCCGGTCCTCCCTGCGTTCGTAGCGACGACTCGTTGAAATGCGTTACAAAATCGGAAACATTCGGCTGCGGATGGCCTGGAAAATTCGATATTTGACAGCCAATAATGCGCGGAACGATCTCAACGCATCTGGCGCAACGTCGCCAGCCGGTCGAGCGCGCCCTGCAGGATGAAGATCGCGGCGTGCTCGTCGATCACCTGCGCGCGGCGGGCCCGGCTCATGTCCATGCCGATCAGTTCGCGCTCGACCGCCACGGTGGAGAGCCGCTCGTCCCACAGCGCGATGGCCAGGTCGGTCAGTCTTGCAAGATTGCGGGCAAAGGCGCGGGTCGATTGCGCCCGCGGGCCTTCGCTGGCATCCATGTTGATCGGCAGGCCCAGCACGAAACCCGCGGCATTGCGCGCGGCGGCGACGGCGAGCAGGCGCGCGGCATCGGCCTTGAAGGCCGTGCGCTGGATGGTTTCGACCCCGGTCGCCAGCCTTCGATCGGGATCGGACACCGCGACCCCGATGGTCCTGGTGCCGAGGTCCAATCCGATCAGCGCGCCGCGTTCGGGCCAGTGCGCGACGGCGTCGATCAGGGGTAGGATGAGGGCAGGCATCGGCCCGCATAGCACGGGCCGGGCGAGGCGCGCAAAGCCGGGAAGGGCAGCGACCATGGACTGGCTGACACTGTTCGGTCTGTTTGCCGTCAGCGCGATGCTGCTGACCTATGCGCTGGAGCAGCGCAGCCATTGGTTCGTGCTGGCGTTTGCGGGAGCCTGCGGGCTCGGCTCGATCTACGGATTCCTGCAGGGCGCCTGGCCGTTCGGGCTGGTCGAGGCGATCTGGGCCGCGGTCGCGCTGCGGCGCTGGGCGGTCACGCCACGGCGCCCGGATGCGGTACCGTGCAGCGCCATCGCATGTGATGCCGTGGAAGATTGAATGAACCTTACCCTCCCCTGGAGGGGGGTAAAAAAGATTTGCGGCAACCGCTCGTGCGACATCCGATTGCCCCGCGATACCGCGGGGTGCTAAAAAGCCTCCGGCTGCCGGCAACGACGCCCGCGCCGATCTTCCCATCACCGCAACGAGCAGACCATGTGGCCGGACCGTCGCCTTCTCGCGCTCTGCAAGACCGAGTTTCCCATCATCCTGGCGCCGATGGCGGGCGTCATGGACGCCGAGCTGGTGATCGCGGCCGCCGAGGGCGGCGCGCTCGGCTCATTGCCCTGTGCGATGCTGTCGGTGGAAAAGGCCCGGGAGCAGGTCAACATCATCCGCCAGCGCGTGTCGGCGCCGATCAACATGAACTTCTTCTGCCACAAGGCGGTCGAGGCCGACCCGCAGCGCGAGGCGGCGTGGAAAAGGCGGCTCGAGCCGTATTATCGGGAGCTCGGGCTCGACCCGGCGGCGCCGGTCACGGCCGCCAACCGCGCCCCGTTCGACGCGGCGATGTGCGCGCTGGTCGAGGAGCTGAAGCCGGAAATCGTCAGCTTCCATTTCGGCCTGCCGGATCCGGCGCTGCTGGCGCGGGTCAAGGCCGCCGGCGCGATCGTGCTGGGATCGGCGACCATCGTGCGCGAGGCGATCTGGCTCGAGGAGAACGGCGCCGACGCCATCATCGCGCAGGGCGCCGAGGCCGGCGGCCATCGCGGCATGTTCCTGACCGACGCCATCGCCGAGCAGCCGGGGACCTTCGCGCTGGTGCCGCAGGTGGTCGACGCGGTGCGGGTGCCGGTGATCGCGGCGGGCGGCATTGCCGACGGCCGCGGCATCGCGGCGGCGTTCGCGCTGGGGGCCGCCGGCGTGCAGATCGGCAGCGCCTATCTGCGCTGCCCGGAATCCCGGGTGAGCGCGCTGGCGCGAACCGCGCTGGCCCAGGCGAGGGACGATGCCACCGTCATCACCAATGTCATGACCGGCCGTCCGGCGCGCGGCGTCGTCAACCGGACAATGCGCGAGCTCGGGCCGGTGTCGCCGGAGGCCCCGGCATTTCCCCACGCCGCCACCGCGCTGGCGCCCCTGAAGGCGGCGGCCGAGAAGCTCGGCAGGGTCGATTTCACCAACCTGTGGGCCGGACAGGCGATGCGAATGGGCCGCGAGATGCCGGCCGCCGAATTGACCCGGGCGCTGGCCGGGGCGGCGCTGGCGCGGCTGAGCAAGATGGCGGGCTGAAGCGGAGGGCTTCGTCGGGCCTGTCCGGGAAGTCCGGGCCTGCCGCTTTCCCCGCCCCAGCCCGCCCCCGCAAGGAGCGGGAGGGAGCGCGCTTCGTCGCGCGGTGGTCGCCGTTCCCCATAAAAGGGAAGCAAATGTGAATCACTTTACGCGCGGATGCTTGGACTCGACGCCTGCGCCGAGCGTTGACTGCGCCCTCTCCCGCTTGCGGGGGAGGGCTATCGCATTTGAAAAAATGGAAGGCTTGAATTCGGCGAGAAGTAGAATCTTCGCTGCGGCGTCCGTGGCTGTGCCCTCTCCCCTTGTGGGAGAGGGCTTGAGAGACGTCTGCAACAAACTCTGCCGGGTGAGGGGGCGTGCTCTGCGTCGACCCCTCACCCGGCCGAGTCTCTTGCTGGCGTTATTGAGCCCTCTCCCACAAGGGGATAGGGCACAGTCAAGAGCACCGACGGCTTCGTTCCATATGCGATAGCCCTGCGCTTGCGGGGGAGGGCGGGGTTGGGGGCAGCCACAGGCTCGGACCAGCGCTGAGCCGCCATCCTGCGATTGCCGCGGGTTGCGGCGCAAAAGCCCGGTCTGCTATACGGCGGATCAGATCCGCCGCCCGAGGCCCCACATCATGTCCGTCGACGCCGCCACCGTCCGCCGCATCGCGCATCTGGCGCGGATTGCGGTCACCGATGCGGAGGTTCCGCATCTGCAGGGCGAATTGAACGCGATGCTGGCCTTTGTCGAACAGCTCGGCGAAGTCGATGTCGAGGGCGTCGAGCCGATGACATCGGTGATGCCCATGGAAATGAAGCAGCGCCCCGACCTGGTCACCGACGGCGAGATCGCCGACGACATCGTGAGCAATGCGCCGGAGACCCAGGACCATTTCTTTCTGGTGCCCAAGGTGGTCGAATAGGGCCTTGCACGGCCGCCGGCCGGCGTGAGGCGGACGTTGAACGGTTGAACACACAGTCTTCGAGACGGGAAATCCGATGTGTCTGCTCTGCGACGATGAAAAGGCCTACCAAGCCTACATGAACTATCTCGACGCGATGGAGCGGCAGGGCAAGGTGGCCGATCCGGACAAGGCGGTCGATGCCGTTCTCGACCAGCTGGAAGCCGCCGACAAGGCCATGCTCCGGCGCGACGATCCGGCGAACGACAAGACGCTGTCTCCGTTCTTCTGCAGCCCGGTCGATAAATGACCGATCTGACCTCGCTGACGCTCGCCGAGGCCCGCGACGGCCTCGCCAGGAAATCCTTTACCTCGCTGGAACTGACCGACGCGCATCTCGAGGCGATCGAGGCGGCGCGCGCGCTCAACGCCTTCGTGCTGGAGACCCCGGAGCAGGCGCGGCGGATGGCGCGCGCGGCCGATGCGGCAATCGCAGGCGGGGTGGCCGCCCCGCTCGGCGGCATTCCGCTCGGCATCAAGGACCTGTTCGCCACCCGGGACGTCCGCACCACCGCCTGTTCGAAAATCCTCGGCAATTTCGTGCCGCCTTACGAATCCACCGTGACCTCGCAGCTGTGGCGCGACGGCGCCGTCATGCTGGGCAAGCTCAACAATGACGAATTCGCGATGGGCTCGTCGAACGAGACCTCGTGCTTCGGGCCGGTGGTCAATCCATGGCGGCGCGACGGCGCCGATACCCGCTTGGTTCCCGGCGGCTCCTCCGGCGGTTCGGCGTCGGCGGTGGCGGCGCAATTGTGCATGGGGGCGACCGCGACCGACACCGGCGGATCGATCCGCCAGCCGGCGGCGTTTACCGGCACCGTCGGCATCAAGCCGACCTATGGACGCTGCTCGCGCTGGGGCATCGTCGCGTTCGCCTCGTCGCTCGACCAGGCCGGCCCGATCGCGCGCACGGTGCGCGACGCGGCGATCCTGCTGCGGTCGATGGCCGGCCATGACCCGAAGGACACCACGTCGGTCGACCGCGCGGTGCCGGACTACGAGGCGGCGATCGGAACGTCGGTCAAGGGCATGAAGATCGGCATCCCCCGGGAATACCGCCTCGACGGCAGCCCCGCGGAAATCGACGGGCTGTGGACCGAAGGCGCGGCCTGGCTCAAGGCGGCGGGCGCCGAACTGGTCGAGGTGTCGCTGCCGCACACCAAATATGCGCTTCCGGCCTATTACATCGTGGCGCCGGCGGAGGCGTCGTCGAACCTGGCGCGCTATGACGGCGTGCGCTACGGCCTGCGGGTACCCGGCCGAACCGTCGATGAGATGTACGAGAATACCCGCGCGGAGGGTTTTGGCGCCGAGGTCCGCCGCCGCGTCATGATCGGCACCTACGTGCTGTCGGCCGGCTATTACGACGCCTATTATCTGCGCGCGCAGAAGGTCCGCACCCTGATCAAGAAGGATTTCGAGGACTGTTTTGCCAGCGGCGTGACCGCGATCCTGACGCCGGCGACGCCGTCGGCGGCGTTCGGCATCGGCGAAAAGGGCGCCGATCCCATCGAGATGTATCTCAACGACATCTTCACGGTGACGGTGAACATGGCCGGGCTGCCGGGGATCGCGGTTCCCGCCGGCCGGGACTCCCAGGGCCTGCCGCTCGGCCTGCAGCTGATCGGCCGTCCGTTCGACGAGCAGACGCTGTTTTCGCTGGGCGAGGTGATCGAGCAGGCAGCGGGACGCTTCACGCCGCGGAGGTGGTGGTGAAGATGGCGGATTTCAAAGCCAGTCTCTCGGCTGCTGCCCCGGCGCCGGATCTCGCTGCGCCGCTGGCCGCGCTGTGGTGGGCCGCCAAGGGGCACTGGGATGAAGCGCACAGGCTCGTGCAGGACGAAGCCGGCGCCAGCGCGGCATGGGTGCATGGCTATCTGCACCGGGTCGAAGGCGATCTCGGCAATGCCGGCTACTGGTACCGGCGGGCCGGCCAGCCGGCGGCGAGCGGAACGATGGAGACCGAATGGGAGCGGATCGCATCCGCGCTGCTCGCCGCGTGACGGCGGGCGCGGGACAAGCGTGGCCGCCGGCAACAGGCTACTTCAGCTTTCCCTTCGGCAACAAATAGTCGTGCACATGCGGACAAATATTGCCGCCGCACTTCTCTCCCTTGATCAGGGGATCGAGCTGGGCAAGCAGCGCCCTGGCGTTGAATACCTTGGGCGGCGCCGGCTCGACCGGAGCACCGAGGAAATGCACGTCGCCCTCGATGGCGGGCTTGGGGATCGATGCGCCGCCGGGGATGAAGATCACGGCCGCCATCCGGGTCGGCGCGTCGGATCGGCTCGCAAGGCTGTCCTGCTGCCGCCAGGCGCTGAACTCGGCGGTCTCGTCCCGCGAGACCGGAAGCCGGGTCTGCAGCGAGGCCAGCGCGCTCTTCAGCGCAGGCGTGACATGGTCGTCCGGCGCCGGATGCCGCATCGCGAACTGCATGTCGGAGAGGATCTCAAATCCCGCAAATCCCTTTTCGACCGCGAGCTCCGCGCAGCGATTGAGCCAGTAGACCTGAACGCTTTCCCGGCTGTCGGCGCGTCAATGCCCGGCAGAATGAAGCGGAGCCTGATCGGGGCGGTGTGTCGGGGCCAGGCCCGCGAACTTTTCCTGCTGCGATCGCTGGGCTCAACCGGCGCTCGGCGTGGCGCGAAGCCCCGTTCCGATATCCGTTTTCCGGAAACAAACCATCAGCCCATCTGCCACTGCTTCAGGGTGACGGCGAACATGGCCGGGCTGCGGCGGGATCGCGGTTCCCGCCGGCCGGGCCTGACATGGCCTGCCACTCGGCCTGCGGCTGACCTGCCGGCCTTTCGCCGGCTATCGCCGATCGCCGAATTGAACCGCATCCTGATGCGGTATCGGCCTCACGCGGACTCTCGGCGGGGCGTTCCTGCGCAACGAGATGCCGCCGAAATGGTGGACGTGAAGTTCCCATCGGCGTCACCGGCTTTTGCGTTGCGTTTCCGGCCGCGATTCTCCATGGTTTGGCTTTGAGGATGATGAGCGTATGAGCGCCGATGACGGTGTCCCGTCTTCCCCCCAGGTCGATCAGCTGCTGAGTTCGCCAAAACTCGCCTGGGCGATCGAGAACGACAAATACAAGCATCTGCTCGACCATGCTCCGGTCGCGGTGGCCGTATCGCGCGGCGCCGGCGATCTGCAGCAGGTCGTCTACATCAACAACGCGTTCGAGCATTTGATGTCGACCTCGGCCGCCGATGTCGAGGGCCAGCGCTGGGACTGCCTCGATGGCTTTGTCGACGAGGACAGCCCGGGCCGGACCCTGGGCGAGGCGATCCGGGACGGCGAGGATTTCGTCGGCGTGTTCCGCCCGGCCGGACCGGTCGACCGTCTCGTCATCGTGCAGGCCTATGCTTCCGTGATCGAGAACGATGACGGTGTCGAGAACTTCCGGATCGCCGCCCTGGTGGATATCGGCAGCCGGGAACGGGCGCAGATCGAACAGTTCGAGAGCCGTATCCGCGACCGCGACATGCTGATGCGCGAACTGCAGCACCGGGTGAAGAATAACCTGCAGCTGATCACCGCGCTGATCCGTCTGGAGGCGAGATCGGCCGTGGAAGGCGAGACCGTGGCGCTGGCGCGTCTGGCGGGCCGGATCGACGCGCTGACGGTTCTGTACCGGACCTTGTCGGCGGAAAACGCCCCGCCCGAAATCGATCTCGGCCGGTATCTTGCCGACATCGCCACCTCCGTGATGGAGGCCAACGCCATGCCGGGCGTGCAGATCGACATCGATGTCGCCTACTGCCCGCTTTCGATCAATATCGCGATGCCGATGGGGCTGCTGATCAACGAGATGCTGACCAACGCGCAGAAATATGCCTTCGTCGGCCGCAATGGCGGCCAGCTGAAACTGATCTGCAAGCAGGAAGGCGAACGCGTCACCGTCATCGTTTCCGACGACGGCGTCGGGCTGGGTGAAAACCAGGACTGGCCGTCACCGCGGAAATTGGGCGCCCTGATCCTGCAGACGCTCAGGGAAAACGCCGGGAATGTGGTGTTCCGCGCCGAAAGCATCCGCGGCCAGGGCACCTGGTTCACGCTGATGTTCGATGCCGCGTCGCGGGCGGTGCCGAACTGAGCTTCCACGGCGGCAACTTCGCGCCGGTGGCGGAAACCTCATCCTGGCCGGAAGGCAAATCCGCGCCTGGGCGGCTGGTTGCATCGGGGGCGGCCTCGGCCTAATTTGCCGGATCGGGCATTGCCTCGGCGAAGACCCTCTTCCGGCCAGGAAATATTCGATTCTCAGCGTCTTTTTCCGTGAATTCGTGTCGCCCGCAGCCCGCAACCTGAGTCGCCCATGAACGTATCCGTCAAACCATCGAAGTTGATCAGGGGCGCCAGCGGCGACTGGGAACTGGTGGTCGGATTGGAAGTCCACGCCCAGGTCACCTCCCATTCCAAACTGTTTTCCGGCGCCTCCACCGGGTTCGGCGGCGAGCCCAACAGCCATGTCTCGCTGGTCGATGCCGCGATGCCGGGCATGCTGCCCGTCATCAACGCGTTCTGCGTCCGGCAGGCGGTCCGCACCGGCCTCGGCCTGAACGCCAGGATCAACCTGCGCTCGGTGTTCGACCGCAAGAACTATTTCTATCCGGATCTGCCGCAGGGCTACCAGATCAGCCAGTACAAGTCGCCGGTCGTGGGCGAGGGCGAGGTCATCGTCGAGCTGGCGGGCGGCGAGAGCGTCGCGGTAGGGATCGAGCGGCTGCATCTGGAGCAGGACGCCGGCAAGTCGCTGCACGACCAGAATCCGACGCTGTCGTTCGTCGACCTCAACCGCTCCGGCGTCGCCCTGATGGAGATCGTCTCCAAGCCCGACATCCGCACGTCCGAACAGGCCAAGGCCTATGTGTCGAAGCTGCGCTCGATCCTGCGCTATCTCGGCACCTGCGACGGCGACATGGAGAAAGGGTCGCTGCGCGCCGACGTCAATGTCAGCGTGCGCAAGCCGGGGGGGCCGCTCGGTACCCGCTGCGAGATCAAGAACATGAACTCGATCGCCTTCATCGGCCAGGCCATCGAATATGAAGCCCGCCGCCAGATCGGCATCCTGGAAGACGGCGGCGCCATCGAGCAGGAAACCCGGCTGTTCGACCCGAACAAGGGCGAGACCCGGTCGATGCGGTCCAAGGAAGAAGCGCACGACTACCGCTATTTCCCGGATCCCGACCTGCTGCCGCTGGAGTTCACGCAGGCATTCGTCGACGAGCTCAAGGCTGACCTGCCGGAATTGCCGGACCAGAAGAAGGCCCGCTTCATCGCCGGTTTCGGGCTCTCGCCCTACGACGCCGGCGTGCTGGTGGCCGAACGCGAGAGCGCGGAGTTCTTCGAGGCGGTGCTGGCGGGGCTTGCCGACCGCGTCCGCGACGGCAAGCTCGCCGCCAACTGGGTGATCAACGAGCTGTTCGGCCGGCTCAACAAGGAGGGCCGCGACATTTCGGGCTCGCCGGTGTCGGCGGCCCAGCTTGCCGCCATCGTCGATCTGATCGGCGAGGGCACCATCTCCGGCAAGATCGCCAAGGACCTGTTCGAGATCGTCTGGCAGCAGGGCGGCGACCCCCGCGCGCTGGTCGAGGCGCGCGGCATGAAGCAGGTCACCGACCTCGGCGCCATCGAGAAGGTGGTCGACGACATCATCGCCGCCAACCCGGACAAGGTCGCGCAAGCGCGCGCCAGGCCGCAGCTGATCGGCTGGTTCGTCGGCCAGGTGATGAAGTCATCCCAGGGCAAGGCCAATCCGCAAGCGGTCAACGATCTGCTGAAGTCCAAACTCGGCCTCTGAGCACCGCGCGGCGCCGATCGCTGCGGCGCGCCGCCGATGGATGCGCGTGCGCGCGCGTGTCGATGCTCCGCCGCCCGCCGGCGAAGCCGAACCGCGGCGCGAATCAGCGGTCGGCAATTCGCGCAAAAATCCGGTTTTGGCGAGAGACGATGAGACGCAAAGCCGCCGGGCGCGAAAATTTTTTCATTGCCAAAAACACCGACTCAGAGTCCGCGCAACCCGCTTTCGGGCGGCACCGGCGAGTCGCAACGGCTTGCATTGCGTCGTGCGCATCGAATGCGCTGTCAACGAAAATGCCTGCGGCGCAAGCGCTTCCTGCGATATCGACAATCGGAATCCTCGGGTTTCCGCGCACTGCCCGCATCGTGATGCGCTCGCATCGTCGTGCTGTCGCAGCGCGCGCATCGCGCGCGCTCGCTTCATTGCGTCAACACTTCCTTAAGCTGGACGCTGTTTTTTCCTATGTGTTGGTGTATTCGGGATGCAGTGCATTTCGATTCCCGAGTGCACGCAGCAATAAAGCCATCTCACTACATCAGGAGGGCAACATGGCCAAGAAAGCTAAGAAGGCAAAGAAGGCGAAGAGCGCAGTGAAGAAGACTGCGAAGAAGACCCGCAAGGTCGCCAAGAAGAAGAAGTAAATCTCGCTTAAGAAATTGCCGGCGGCTTGATGCCGGCGACGTCACACGAGCCCTCAGGACGATTTGCTTCTCGAAGCGGATTTTACACCGGCGGCTCTGGTCGACGAAAGAGGGTGTCGGCGAGACATCAGGTCAAACGGCTGGATCGTCCTTCGGGGAATTCGTTCTTCGGAAAACCGGTCCGGCAGAAGAAACAGGTTTTCTTCGTTCGGTGCGGATCTACGGTCCGCAATTTCACCGGGGCGGAAACGCCCATCGTGAAATCTGATCCTGACGTGTTCGCCGACGCCCTCGTTCCGCCGCCGGCCGCAGAGCCGCCGGGCGAACCGATTTCCAGATCCCCTGCATCGTCGTTGTGGATGTTCACGGCTGAGAGCCGTGCGCAGGCGCGACCGCGCGCGCGCCAGGATGGCATGTGTCCCGGACGCGGCGCAGCGCTGCCTCGGCGATGCGCCGCAGAGCCGGGACCCGTCAGGGTGCCAGCGAATGGGCCCCGGACCAGCAGCGCGGCATCCGGGGCACGCGATCGCGGCCAATGGTTATCGCTTCGCCAAACCGCAGGGTAAACCGAATCCCGCGATCTCGCACTAATCGGCGCCAGCCCGGCACTTCTGCGATTCCGCGGCGGCCGCTCCGAAATCGCATTCACACTCGATTCATCGCGATATTTAAACTGCCCTTCAAATTTGATCGGTCATGATCTTCCCCACAAGCCGGCAAACGGCGTGGGCGATAACGGGTGGTTTCAACGACTGGACGGGGGCCGCACTCGGAACGGGGCGGCAAAAAATCAAAAAAGGGAGATGCGGGATGTTTCAGGGACAGATCGATCTGGATGCGGCAACGCCGGTGGAAGCAAGTGCGATCCCCGACGTGCTGTTCGAGCGGGGCCTGTATTGGGCGAGCGGGCGTTCCGGCGTGGTCAATCTCGTTGCCGCGCACAAGTGGTTCAACCTGGCGGCCATCAAAGGCCGCGCCGACGCCATCCCGTTGCGCCGCGAGGTCGCCGAGATGATGTCCGAGACCGAGATCGCCACGGCCCAGCGCGAAGCCCGCACCTGGATGACGGCGCATTGAGGCGACTGCGGTGAGGGGCGTCTTCACCCCTCACCCGACTCCACGGCGCCCTGGCTGCGTCTGCGCGCTTGTTGCGCACGTTCGGCCGCGGCGGCGACCGGATCTCCTGCGCTTCGGGATCGCCTGGGGGCAGGCGCATCTGCCGTCATCGCGGCGGCGAGGGTCTTGCGAGCGCTCCGAGCCATTTCATGGCGATCGAGGCGGAGGGCGTCTATCTGGACGACCACGGCTTCAGGTGATCGGAGGCGAACGATGCTGCTGACCAGGCGCAAGCCGGCCACGCTCGGCGAGATTCTCGTGGAAGAGTTCATGCAGCCGCTGGGGTTGCCCCAGGGCGCGCTGGCCGAGGCGATGGGCGTGCAGCGCAAACACGTTAACGAGCTGTGCAAGGGCCGTCGGAACGTGACGGCGGCGACGGCCCTCATCCTGGCCCGCGTGTTCGGCAACGGCCCGGACTTCTGGCCGAACGTGCAACGGCGCAACGATCTATGGGAGGCGATGCACAGCCCCAAACAACTCGAGCGGATCAAGCGCGCCCGTCCGTTGAAGGCGGCGTAATGCCTGCCGCCGAGACGCCGGCGCCACCCGCACGCGGGGAGAGGCGAAGGTGCCCTTATCTTTCGGATCAGTATCTTGCGACGACGGGACCGCCGAACCGGTAGTTCACCCGGACCATCCCCATGTCGACGCCCTGGCTGATGTTGTCGGAGCGCGTGACGGCGATGGCCGATGTCGGGAACGTCACGTTGGGATTGCCCATGAACAGGTGGTCGTATTCGACGGCGACCGACCAGTTCGGCGCAAAACCGACTTCGATTCCGGTTCCGACGGCGCCGCCCCATCGCGTGTCGCTGGCCTGATTGAACGGGACGCCGGCTGCGGCGAAGATGTTGCCCACGGGGAAGAAGCTGCTGTACTTGTTGTCGGTGACGGCAGCGCCGCCCTTCACGTAGAGCAGAATGTTGTTCCAGGCGTAGCCGACCTGGCCGGTAAAGAGGCCGAAGGCGTCGATCTTGGTCTGGTTGGTGTAGGGAATGATCGCAACCAGGCTGGCATTCGATCCCTTGAGGTCGGCCCAGTCACCCTGGGCTTCGAGGCCGAACACCCAGTTGGTGGCTTGCCAGCGATAACCGACCTGACCGCCGGCGAGGCCGCCGGTCGCATTGTGGCAGCCCTCGTTCGCGGTCGGCGCGATTGCAACACCGGCAATGCTGGTCAGGCCATAGCATTCGCGGCTCGACGCGCCGCCGCCGTTGAGACCGATGTAGAAGCCGCTCCAGTCATAGATCGGTGCGACGATGGCGGGCGCCTTGGTGTAGGTCCGCGCGGGAAGGTCGGCGGCGGACGCCGCACCTGTCAGTAATCCTGTAATCGAAAGCAGCCCGGCTCCGATCAGCGCAGAACGATGCATTTCCAGCCCCTGGTACCAAAGAGTTCCAATGGCTTCTGGCATGGCGGACTGGCCGCCTGAAAGTTCAAACTCACCTGTGCGTGCATTTGTCGGACATGTGTTGCTGAAATGCCGCGGTGCTCGCGATCCCGCGGCGGTTCCAGGAGCATCCCCCCGAGGATCCCGGTGGTTGACACCTGATTTGAGATCGGCGTCATTGTCGTTCCCCGGCACCGGCCGGGCCGATGCCGGCAGTCCACAGGGCAGATCGAGTTGCCCGGCCGCCGCCAGCCCGGCGATATCGACCGGCCCCGTTGCATGGAACGCGGGGCGATCGATCAAGACAGGATGAACGAATTTGGCGATCCATGACCCGTTCGAATCGGATCTGCGCGAGCTTTCGAAACGGGGGCGGCTGCGTTCGCTGCGCGGCCGTTCCGGAATAGACTTCACGTCGAACGACTATCTCGGGCTCGCCGAATCCGAAGAGCTGAGGCGCGCCGCAGCCGAGGCCGTGGCGCGGGGCGTGCCGGTGGGTTCGGGCGGGTCACGTCTGCTGCGCGGCAATCATCCAGAGCATGAGGCACTGGAAGCGGAAGCGGCCGGCTATTTCGGCGCCGAGACCGCCTTGTATTTCGGTGGCGGCTATGTCGCCAATCTCGCGATCTTCTCGACCTTGCCGCAGACCGGCGATCTGATCGTCCACGATGAACTGATCCATGCCAGCGTGCACGAGGGACTTCGCCGGGGCCGGGCCGGCTTTGTCGGGGTGCCGCACAACAATGTCGATGCGTTCGACGCGGCGATCGTCCGCTGGCGCGCCACCGGAGGCACCGGGCGGCCCTGGCTGGCGGTCGAAAGCCTCTACAGCATGGATGGCGACAGCCCGGACCTCGCCGAACTGCTCGCGGTCGCCGATCGCCACGAGGCCATGGTGGTGATCGACGAGGCGCATGCGACCGGCGTGCTCGGTCCGCAGGGACGCGGCCTCGCCGCTGATTTCGAGGGCCGCGACAACGTCGTCACCCTGCACACCTGCGGCAAGGCGCTCGGCACCGTCGGCGGCTTCGTCCTGGGCCCGAGAATCATCCGCGACTTCCTGGTCAACCGGGCCCGGCCGTTCATTTTCGCGACCGCGCCGTCGCCGCTGACCGCGGCGATCACCCGTGTCGCCCTCGAACTGTCGCGATCGAACCCCGAGCGGCGGGAGCGGCTTGCGCGGCTGGTTCGGTTCGCCGGCAACCAGCTTCGCGACCGATGCAACGTCGAGCCGTCGGGCTCGCAGATCGTTCCGGTCATCATCGGCTCCGATCAGGCGGCGGTCACATTGGCCGCCGCGCTGCAGCGCCAGGGTTACGACATCAGGGCGATACGCCCGCCGACGGTTCCGGAGGGCACCGCGCGGCTGCGCGTCGCGCTGACCTTGAATGTCGATGAAGCAACCGTGGCGGGCCTGTTCGAGGCGCTCGCCGGCCATTTGCGAAAAGCCGCATGAGCGTGCGCGTTGTCGTGAGCGGGACCGATACCGGCCTCGGCAAGACGGTTTTCGCCGCGGGCCTGGCCGGCGCGCTGGACGGGGTTTACTGGAAGCCGATCCAGGCCGGGCTCGAGGAGGAGACCGATCGCGAAACGGTACTGCGATTGTCCGGGCTGGCGCCGCAGCGCGTCTTGGCGGAAGCCTACCGGTTGCGGACGCCGGCCTCGCCGCATCTCGCCGCCGAGATCGACGGCGTCGTCATCGATCCGGAGGCGCTGCGATTGCCGGATACCGACCGGCCGCTGGTGGTGGAGGGGGCCGGCGGATTGCTGGTGCCGCTGACCCGCAAGCTCACCTATATCGACGTCATGGCGCGGTGGAACGCGCCGGTCGTGCTCTGCGCCCGCACCACGCTGGGGACCATCAATCACACCCTGCTGTCGATCGAGGCGCTGCGCGCCCGGAACGTGGCCATCGCCGGCATCGCCTTCATCGGCGACGAGAACCGGGAGTCGGAACGGATCATTGCCGATCTCGGCCGGGTGCGCCGGCTCGGCCGTCTGCCGCGTCTCGACCCCTTGGACGGCCCGTCGCTGCGCGCGGCTTTCGCCCGGCATTTTTGCATCGAGGATTTCCTGCGGGAGCCGGCATGACGAAAACGGCCTCGCCGATCTGGCATCCGTTCACCCAGCACGCGGTGCAACCGGATGCGACGCTGATCGCCAAAGGCGAGGGAGCGTGGCTGGAGACCGCCGACGGACGGCGCATCTTCGATGCGATCTCGTCCTGGTGGGTCGTCACCCACGGTCATCGCCACCCGCACATCATGCAGGCGATCAAGCAGCAGGCCGACCGTCTCGACCAGGTGATCTTCGCCGGTTTCACCCACGAGCCCGCGGAGCAGCTGGCACGGCGCCTGATTGCGGTGACGCCGCCGGAACTCGAATACGTGTTCTTTTCGGACAGCGGATCGACCTCGGTCGAGGTGGCCCTGAAAATGGCGCTCGGGTTCTGGCGCCACCGCGGCGAGCAGCGCACCGGCATCCTGGCTCTCGAGGGCGCCTATCACGGCGACACCATCGGCGGAATGTCGGTTGGCCAGCGCGGCGTGTTCAACGCGCCCTACGATCCCCTGCTGTTCGATGTCGAGCGGCTGCCGTTCCCTGCCGCGGGTCGCGAGCAGGCCACGCTCGATGCCCTTGACGCGGCCTGCCGCCGGGGCGCCGTCGCGGCCCTGATCGTCGAGCCGCTTATCCTCGGCGCCGGCGGCATGCTGATCTATCCGCCGCAGCTGCTGTCGGACATGAAGCAGGTCTGCGCAGGCCATGGCGTGCTGTTCATTGCCGACGAGGTCATGACGGGATGGGGCCGCACCGGCACGCTGTTCGCCTGCGAACAGGCCGCGGTGACGCCGGACATCGCCTGCTACTCCAAGGGACTGACCGGCGGCTCGCTGCCACTGGCGGTCACGCTCTGCCGGGCCGACATTTTCGACGCGCATTATTCCGCCGACCGCAGCCGGACCTTCTTTCATTCCAGTTCGTATACGGCGAATCCGATCGCCTGCGCGGCGGCGCTGGCCAATCTGGAGATCTGGGAGAACGAGCCGGTGCTGGAGCGCGTGGCGGCGATCGCCCGCCTGCACGCCAAACACCTCGATCGCTTTCGCGACGACCGGCGGTTCGCCAATGTCCGCCAGATCGGCTCGATCGCGGCAGTGGATCTCGCCTCGCGCGAGACCGGCTACCTGGCCGATGTCGGACCACGGCTCTATCAGGGCTTCCTGTCGCGCAACCTTCTGGTCCGCCCGCTCGGCAACACGGTCTACATCATGCCGCCTTACTGCAGCGGCGAAAGCGAACTCGGCCTGGTCTACCAAGCGCTCGCCGAGATCGCGGAGCGGCTGTGATCGGCGGCCGCGCGCAGGGTGCCGTCGCCAAAAAATCGCGTTGTCCTGGATAAGGGTCCGGGGATCTCGCCGCTGCGCGAGACGGCATCACGATCGGAAAGCAGCCGACATTATCATCGGCACCTTTTGCATCGAACATCGCCACGCGTGCTGCACGATGACCGCGATTCTGCACCGATGGAGGAGCATCCCGGTCTCAAGGTCGTATAACCCGCCGCCTTGAGATTCTCGTCGTTCCGATTGGACGGCGCGCGGCCAGGGTCCGCCTTTAACGCATTAGGCAGGGGAACTTGACATGTTCATGTTTTGTTCTATGCTACAACTCCTCCCTAGGGATCAACTGATTCTTCCGGGGGGATATGCCCAGACAACAGCGCATTCGCGACCCCTTGCACGATATCATCGATTTTAACGTCGATGATGTTCATCTGGAGCGAGTGTTATGGCGAGTGGTTCAGACTAGACCGTTCCAGAGGCTGCGAAGAGTTAAGCAACTAGGATTTTCAGATTTTGTTTATCCTGGTGCGACCCACTCTCGGCTTCTGCACAGTCTGGGTGTTTTTCATACCGCGAGATATCTAATGGATGTCGTTCGCAAGTATACGCACCCGTTCGAGTCGGCGAAGGCTGATCAAGCGCTGGCTGCTGCCTTAGTGCATGATGTTGGGCATGGCCCATTCAGCCACGCCTTCGAAGATGTTGGAAGAAGGCTCGGCCTCAAATTGGCCGATCACGAGCTTGTTAGTGAAACCTTGATACGCGGCGGCGAGATTGCAGCGGAGTTCAAGGAACTAGGTTCTGGTTTCGCTGATGATGTGGCTGACATCGTCAGCGGAAATGGAAGCAGTTCTATTTACTCTGCAGTCGTATCGAGTGAATTCGATGCGGATCGGCTGGACTATATGCGCCGGGACCGCTTGATGGCGGGAACTGAGCATTCCGGAATCGATTTTGAATGGCTTATTCAGAATTTGGAGGTCGCCGATGTGGATTACGGCGTAGACGAAACCCCACTTGGGCAAGTTCAAACATTTGTTCTTGGGCCAAAAGCCATCTTTGCTGCTGAAGCTTACGTACTCGGGCTTTTTCAACTCTACCCAACGGTCTATTTTCATAAAGCGACGCGCGGTGCGGAGAAAATTTACGTTGAGCTCCTTGCTCGCGCGGTTACCCTTGTTCGAGACGGGTCTGCAAAATTGACCGGCTTGCCAGCTTCGCACCCGCTGGTAAAATTTGCGAAGGATCCCGAAAATATCGATTGTGCGATTGCACTTGACGATACGGTAGTTTGGGGTGCGTTATCATTGATGGCAGACGCAAAAGACCAGTGCCTTGCAATGCTCGCGAAACGACTTCGCGATCGAAAGCTGTATAAATGCATTGATGTTCGGACCTGCATTGCGCATGAAAAAGGTGACGCCACCGCAAGCAGTCCGGAAGCGGATCGCGTTTGCGCGGACATTCGCGACGAAATATCCGCTTGGTCCGAACCACAAATGGATGCCGCCCCACGCGCATTAATCGACCAGCATACTCGGTCTCCGTATAAGAGAATTACGGAAACAAAGGGGCCGTTGGATCAAATTAATATTAGGACCGACGGTGGGTATCTAGTCGACTTGGCGCAGCGTTCTAAAGTCGTTGCAGAACTCCAAGCGTATAAGTTGTTTCGAGTTTACCACGATGGCGACGACGTCGAAGCTAAGAACAAGATCAATCATATAATCGATGCGAGAATAAAAAAATGGCAACAGTAGAAGAAGCCCGCAGAGCAGCTGCAATAGTTCGAGATGCCGGCGGCCGTGTTGTCGGACGGGACCCGGCTTCAGAAGATGGCTTTTATTTTGGAGGCTGCTGGGCTCGGGTCAGGTTTCCGATTTAAATATAAGCACTATGGCCCATATTCTGAAGAACTCTCGAATGCCTCTCGCACGGCCGCAATTCTTGGATTGTTGAATGAGACAGAATGCCTGCGTCGTGGGGTGGTTTGTTTTCGACTTATGAAGTTAACATACCGGCAGATCCAAACATTCCAGAATCAAGGCGGAGGATCGCTCAGGAAACTGTAAGCTCTGACGCCGTCGCGTTGGAGTTGGCAGCTACTGCGCTTTTCCTATTTTTGGCGCGTCTGGCCCCATCCGACCCTTGGTCAGAGACCGGACGCCGTAAGCCTGAAAAGGCTGCAAATGGCCGCCTAGATCAAGCGCGGGCACTTTATGAGCGAATTCGGCAAATTCAAACACCAATTCCACTCCCCCGATTGGGGTAGCAATGTACGAAGCTCGCAAGATATGTAACTTCCTACTGGCGAATTTCGACGCGATCGAATTCGACCTCACGAATTTGCGCATTAACAAATTGCTGTTTTTCATTCAGGCGAGCGCGCTGCGGCAAATTCCTGAAGGCTTGATCCGTAACCACTTCGAAGCTTGGCAATATGGGCCGGTTATCAAGCCTGTATTCGATGCATTCAAAATTCACAGGGATGGTCCCATTACGGCCCCAACCCAGTATCTAGATTATTCCTCTGGGAAGTATGTGCCCGTCCCGTTTGATGACATTCAGGATAATCATCTGAAGATCGTTGTCAGCGAATTCAGGGCCTATAGCTATTTCACACTGGCTAATTGGTTTCGTTGTCTCACGAAGCTAACGGACGTGGGATATAGTGTATCGGGCGCATCTCGCGGACTAGACGCTGAGCTCGCGTATCTCAAACGAGCTAATAAGAGCGCATTTTGCTGGGGAGAGGAAATCTACAGTTCGTCATTAACGGTTCTTTTGAGGTATATTGTCTGTGAGGGCTAAATAGGCATAAGCGTTGCTGTTCGGCTCAATCTAACAGGAGAGCCTAGATGGCGGGGCGCGGAAAGTTATTTGAGCTGTTAGATTTGCCAAAGTTTGCGTACGAGTCGGTCACGGAATGGATGCCGGTCTAACAGCGAACGATCTTTCAGAACGATTGGCCGGCGGCGGTTTTATGTCCTATCAGATGATCTGGCCTCGATTGGAGCAGATCATCTCGGGTCTCGCCACTGATGACTACATTAGGACCGCATTCAGCGCTTATCCTGATGAGCGGAAGCAAAGCTGGAAGAACGACGCGCTTCAAGATGTCGCCCGGCTGCTCAGAGATCATTTTGGTGGTGACCTGCCACTGAGTTTTTCCTCCAGATGGAGTTAGAGTCCGGCCCTGAAGAAGGACGGACTGATGAAGCGAGCGAGGTTTACGGAAGAGCAGATCATTGCGGTGCTGAAGGAGCAGGAGGCAGGAGCCAGGACGGCTGAGCTTGCCCGGAAGCACGGCATCTCCGAGGCGACGCTGTACAACTGGAAGGCCAAGTACGGTGGAATGGACGTCTCGGAGGCCAGGCGTCTTAAGGAGCTCGAGGAGGAGAACGCGAAGCTGAAGAAGCTTCTGGCCGAGCAGATGCTGGATGCTGCCGCGCTGAGGGAGCTCCTCGCAAAAAAATGGTAAGGCCCGCCGCCAAACGCGACGCAGTGGCGCACCTGCAGGACACGATGAGCCTGTCGGAACGGCGGGCCTGCTGGATCGTCAACGCGGACCGGACCATGATCCGTTATCGCTCGCGCCGGCCGCCGGACACGGAGCTTCGTGGCAGGCTGCGCGAGCTTGCCAATGAACGCCGCCGGTTCGGCTATCGCCGGCTGTTCATCCTGCTGCGGCGGGAGGGCGAGCCGTCAGGAATCAATCGCATTCACAGGCTTTATCGGGAGGAAGGGCTCGCGGTCCGCAAGCGGCGCGCGCGCCGCAAGGCTGTGGGCACTCGGGTGCCGATCCTGGTGGAAGCAAGACCAAATGCGCGCTGGTCGCTCGATTTCGTTTATGACCAGTTCGCCAATGGACGGCGCTTCCGTGTCCTGAACATCGTCGACGATGTCACCAAGGAATGTCTGGGCGCAATTCCCGACACCTCGATCTCCGGCCGACGGGTGGCGCGGGAGCTGACGGCGATCGTCGCGCGGCGCGGCAAGCCGAACTCGATCGTCTCCGATAACGGCACCGAGTTTACCTGCAATGCCATGCTTGCCTGGAGCAAGGAGACCAATATCGACTGGCACTTCATCGCGCCAGGCAAGCCGATTCAGAACGCTTTCGTCGAGAGCTTCAACGGCCGGATGCGCGACGAATTCTTGAACGAGACGCTGTTCTTCGATCTCGACGATGCTCGGACCAGGGTCGCCGCCTGGGTCGCCGATTACAACGGCGAGCGACCGCACTCCTCGCTGCAATACCAGACACCGGCGGCCTACGCCGCCACATTCACCGCAACGGACGATCGGCTGCGCAACCCTGACCAGCTCCGCCGATCGTCCGTTGCTTCACCCACGCCGCAAGGCGTAAAATCCCCCGGGACTCTAATCGCCGCCGGATGAAAGTTCGGTGGCAGGTCAGTGGCAGAGGCCGCTGGTACCGCCACATTGAAAAGCCGAAGAGAGTGCTAGGCTTCTGGTTCAAGCCGAGTATCAAGGGCGTCTGGTGGGTCGAAGGTAAGGGCTATGCGGTCCTTATCAATCCGCGCAAAGGACAGCCGCTATTTCGTGACCACGTTCGGTTCCTCGCGCGAGGCATCTACGAGCTTCACTGCGTTGAAGACCCGAATGATCCGGTCCCCCTAATCATCGACGTTAGTGCGCCCGAATTTGGCAAAAGCCGAATTCTCCGCACCTATGAGATGCCAGTGGAGCAAGCCATTTCGCTCGACGAGTTCGACGATGCCTTGCGCCAATTCTTGAAAGCACTGGCGCTTGCCGGAGTGGCTCTACCTACGGACACGGCCGACGTAATCAGCTTGTTCAAGAAGCCGTAGCGCGGAATCGATTCGAGAGAAGCGTCCGGGCCCACGACCTTCGTTTTGAGACGACAAGTGAAAGCGAACCCCAAGGTTAATCCGAGGTCGTTCCTCAAAAATCAATAATAGCTTAATAAAATCATGGGACGGGGCGGTCGTCGGACAGTATATCGTGGGTATTGGCGGAGACGGAGGGATTCGAACCCTCGATAGGGCTTTACAACCCTATAACGGTTTAGCAAACCGCCGCCTTCAGCCACTCGGCCACATCTCCGGTAGGGCCGATATGCCCGAGGCGGGGGCGAGCCGCAAGCGCCAGATTCAGGCTGCCGGATTTCCGGCGCCATATCGCCGTATAATGTCCCCGACCGGCCAACGGGCCGTTCGGATTTTTTCCTCTGAACAAGCCTCGGGCCGTCGGATCCCTGACGGCTCCGGCCCGCATGGCCAAGCGGCTGCGCCATGCATCGGCAGCGGCGGCGCGTTATCCAGAAAAAGCATCCCGATCCGGAAAAACAGCGGCCTTTGCGAGCCCGTCCGCGCGGCGTGGAATCATCGTGGAGACGATCGCATGGCAAGACGTCCGCCAGAAGACGGTTGCAAGAAAGAGACAGTGCGGCGGACATCGAACCCTCGCGGGGCCGGCCGCGATCGATCAAGCTGCAGCCGACGCTGCCCGGAGGGCGATCTCGCGGCCCCTGTGAAGAGACGTGTCGGGCATCCAGCGTATATCGGCCATTCCTGCAGAATCGTGCGGTGGATAGTGCAGGTTTCGTGGATCGTGCCGGGTCCGCGCGATGTCGCCGGACGCTCGATTCGCGCCTGCGAAGGCCTCGGGAGGAGAAAGGCGGCGGGCCGGCTGCCTGCGCATCGATGTGCGCCCGAAATGGAACCAATCGAAAACATCCTTATAAAACAAAGGCTTCTGATGAAAGTTCGATCACGGTTGCGTGTTATTTGTGCAACACCTCTGCAAAAACGCGCTGACTCGGCCCATTCCGAGCGGTTCCTTTATTGCGTGTGCAGAAGCCTTCGGTAATTGTGATGTTGCGACGGAGGGGGGCATCCCGAGGTCGTCCCGTTCTAGGTGGTTCGCTTAAGTCCCTCGCGTTCATGCGGGAGTGTCCGAAGGCGCGAAACGGCTAAGCGGTGTTTCAAGGGACAAGGGAACCAACCTCAAGGGTGCTTCACCCAGCGGATCCGGAACCTTCCCTACAGAGCAAACTTGGAGGTTAACATGAAGATGGTTAAGAGCCTTATCCTCGGCTCAGCGGCGGGTCTCATCGCCATGAGCGGGGCACAGGCAGCTGATCTTCCCGTAAAGGCCAAAGCGGTCGAATACGTGAGGATCTGCTCCCTGTATGGTGCCGGTTTCTTCTACATTCCGGGCACCGACACCTGCATCAAGCTGGGTGGCTATCTGCGCGCTGACGTTACCGTGAACGGCGCTGCGATTTACGACGATCCGTCGTGGGGCGGTGGACCCGGCGGCGCAGCTGCTGAAAACAACCGTGCCCGCTTCTCGCTGGCCGCTCGTTCCCGTGAAGACATCAACATCGATACGCGCACCGCCACCGAATACGGCGTCGTCCGCACCTTCTTCGATGCCACCTTCAACTGGACCGGCACCGGCGGCGACGCGATCGCAGGCAGCGACGTCGGCGTGTACTACGCCTTCGTTCAGTTCGCCGGCTTCACCATTGGTAAGGCGATCTCGCAGTTCGACACTCCCTGGACCGGTTATCCGGGCAACCAGTCGTCGTTCCTGATCGGTACCGCCGACGACGTGACCGGCATCAACCAGATCGCCTATACTGCCCAGTTCGGCAACGGCGTTTCCGGCACGGTCAGCATGGAAGATCCGACCCTGTACGATCAAACCCAGATCGTGAATACCGGCACGATGGCGGCCGCGGCTCAGCCCGGGATCCTGGGCGGTCTGCCCACCTCGGTCGCAGCTGTTGCCAACGGCAGCCCGACCGCCAACGGTTACGGCGGCTTCTACATGCCGGATTTCGTCGGTATGGTGCGGGTCGATCAGGCCTGGGGTCTGTTCCAGGCGTCGGTCGCGGTGCATGACGTTCGCGGCATGTACTACGGCACGTTCGAAACCACCGGTCATCCGGACGACACCTACGGCTGGGCCGGGCAACTGGCTCTGTCGATCAAGAACATTCCGACCGGTCCCGGCGACACCATCAACGTCACCGGCGGTTATGCCAACGGTGCGTCGCGTTACATCATCGGCGGCGTGAGCCCGAACGGCTACTCGCTGCTCCAGTCGGGTCCGACTTCGGGCGGCACCCTGGCCTTCGCAACCTCCACCGACGGCGTGTTCGGTCCCGGTGGTTCGATCCAGAAGACGACTGCCTACGGCATCCAGGGCGCCTATACGCATAACTGGGATCCGCATTGGGCTACGGCCTTGTTCGGTTCGTGGGCCGGTGAACGCTACAACGCAACTGCTACTGGCCTTTACTGCGCAGGCATCGCGGCTTCGTTTGGAGCCGGCAATGGTCTTACGACCTGCAACCCGAACTTCAATCTTTCGCAGATCGGTTCCTATACCTCCTGGACCCCTGTCAAGAACCTGACGTTCTCGGTTGAAGCGATGTACTCGCAGATCAGCCAGAAAATGGCCGGCACGCTCACCAGCACGGCTGCCCTCGGGTTGATCCCGGCGGGAAGCACCTACACCATGGGGAACATCGGCACCGTTTCGGGCCTGTTCCGCGTCCAGCGCGTGTTCTGATCGGTTTCGTCCAACGACGAATGCGATCTGACGACAAGAAACCCCGGCAGGAAACTGCCGGGGTTTTTCTTTGCGCGACGTGACTTGCCCGCGGATTCCAAGGGCAAGATGCCGGCGGTGCTTGCCGGTTCACGACCATGAAAATCGCCGGAAGCGAGCGCCGGAAGCGGGGACGGTTTAAAACATCGGCCGAGGGCCGATTGCTTTCGGGATCACCCTGGAACGTGCTAGATCGAACGCAACGGGTGCGTCGGGAAGGCGAGCCGTCCAAGAGCCAAGCATGTCCAACAGCACCGAACCGCTCACGCTCAAGTTCCGCTGCCCGGCCGAACTATATGGAAGGCTGCCGCCGCCGATCCCGGCAACCCTGGGAGTTCCCGGCTGGCTCAAGGCGATGCCGCCGCGGGCCTTCAACGCGATCAACATGCGCGAAGAGGATACGGTCAAGCGCTGTCCGCCGTTCGTCGACGCCATGACGTCGGGATTCCTGATTCCGCTGATCTGCGATCTCAGGATCGAGAACGGCTCGATCACCTGGGACAACGATATCCCGGCCGGTGGAACGGTCGAGTTCCCGCGCTCGCCGGTCGGCTTCCACGACGCAAGCCAGGTCGCCGACACGCCGCTGTTCGAGCCGGACAGGATCCTGATCAAATTCCACAACCTTTGGAGCATCGAAGCCCCGCCAGGCTATTCCCTGCTGTTCTCACATCCGTTCAATCGCTTTGATCTGCCGTTCACCACATTGAGCGGCATGGTCGATTGCGACCGCTACCGGGACAACTGGATTCATTTTCCGGCGCACTGGCATGACACGAATTTCAGCGGCGTGCTGCCGAAGGGTACCCCGGTTGCGCAGTGCCTGGCCGTGAAACGCGAAAGCTGGGTTGCGCAAACCGCGCCGTTCACGCCGGAGGATGCGCAGCGGGTCCACGAGCTGACCAGGGCGATCAATCGCGAGCCCGGACTCTACCGGCGGAAATTCCGGGCGTAGCCGGGCAGGCCGGTTGGCGACGGGGGAAGCTCAGCCCTGGAGGAATTTCGCAACCGCGCTGGGGCGGAAGAAGAAACGGCCGTGCGATGAAGCGGCGAGCGCGTGGATGGCGCGGCCGAGCACGTGCGGTCCGCCGCGGACCGCCGCACGCAGGTTGGCCTCGCCAGCGTCGCGATCCCCCATTTCCAGAAGGCATGCGGCAAGATCCGCGCGGGTAAAGGCGTCGTCGGGACGATGCGCCAGCGCATGCCGGTAGGCGTCGGCGGCGGAGGCGTAGTCGCCGTCCAGCAGCAGAACGCGGGCCAGCTCCGTCAATATTTCGGGGCGACCCGGTGCGGCATCGCGCGCGCTTGAAAGGATCACGCGCGCCCGGCCGCGGTCGTTATGTCCGAGGTGCAGGCGGGCAAGGTCCAGCTGCAGATCGACGGCTTCGGGCGCCAGTCCCAGACCGCTTTCGATGACGGCGATGGCCTCGTCGACGCGTCCGGCCTTGGCGAGCTGGCCGGCGAGTTCCTGGAAGGCCGGCAGAAATGGCGGGCGCCGCGCCGTCGTCCGGCTCAATCGTTCGATCGCTTCCGCACGACGCCCGGCGCTGCCGAGCGCCGCCCCGAGCAGGGTTTCGATAGCGGCGTCGCCATTGCGTTCTGCGGCCTTCTCGAGCGGCGCGATCGCCTCGTCTGCACGGTTCAGAGCGAGCAGGGCCCGGGCCAATATCGATGTGGCGGCGGGGTCGGTCCGGCTGCCCCGCAGGACTTCGGTGGCGAGCCGCTCTGCCTCCGCGAACTGCCGCGTTCGCAGTGCGAGCGCGGCGCGGTTGAGCAGCTGTGCACCGTGACCGCGGCTTACGGATCGGGGAAGATGAGATTTTTGCACGGGGCTTTGTGGCTCGAGGAATTTATCAATCCCTGTCACAGCACCCAAACAGCGTCCAGAAACAGTCGCGTGAACAGGCGCGGTGCGGTTCATGGCGTCGCCGCAGCCTCTGACAATCCGGGATACCCGTCGGCAACGGGCAGGACTGATCAGGGAATTTGGCGAGAACCGCTATTGTTTTGCCGGCCCTGCCGCAGCCCGCAGGTCGCCGTTGCCGGGCCAGTCGATCTGGTGACAATCGATCCAGGAAACGCCGTCATGGGCCAGCCACGAGACCAGGCGAGGCACCACCATGCGGGCTCTCGGGTGAACGTCATGAAACAGGACAAAACCGCGGCGCCACAGCAGCATCAGCGACATCACGCGCTGTTCGACATCGTCCGCCGTCAGGGCATCGTCCCAGTCGTGCGAATCGATGCTCCAGAGCACGACCTTTATGCCGAGCCGGCTGAAGAACGGTCCGCTGTCGGGCGGCCGCTGGCCATAGGGCGGGCGGAACGCCGGAACGTAGGATTGCGGCAGGGTGTTTCGAATCAAGTCCGAGCTGGAGGTAATCGATTCCTGCCATTGCGGCATGGTGGCATGGGACTTGTGGATCCAGCCGTGGGAGCCGACACACATCCCCGAATAGAGGGTCCGCATCGCGTCGACCGACGTCTCCGCCAGCCGCGCCTGGAAGGTTTCGCCCAACGCAAAGAATACCGCGTCCAGCTGATGGTCGCGCAGCATCTTGAGGGTGAGGTCGGTGTCGTCGGCGTTGGCCTCGGCGTGCCCCGGACCGCGCGTTGGACCGTCGTCGAACGTCAGCAGGAAATGCCGGTCCGGCATCGCCCAGCCCGGCAATTCATTCGCGTTGAAGGTCTCGACCTCGCTGTTGTAACGGGAAAACACGGCGCCCAGCCTGAGCAGTTCGTCGAGGTAGGAGCGCTGGAATTGCGCGGCGTCGTTGAACCACGGCGCGTAGCGCGGTTGAATGCTGGAGGAGAGTGCGGCAGCCACGTGCCGCAGATCGCTGGAGTCGGCCGGGCAAAAGGCCTCATCGGCGACGCAGCCCCGCGCCGCAATCGCATAGTTGCGGCCCAGCAGGTCCCACATCTTGCGCCGCACCCGCTGCAGGGAGGCATCGTCGATCGGGTGGTGGACGTCGAGCCGGATCTGCAACGTGCTGTCGTCGAGCGTCTCGCTTTCGGCCAGCGCCTGGGCAAACACCAGGATCTCGGCGCGCGACGCCCGGTCGAATTCCGCCGGGGAGTTGATGGGGTCCGGCCACAGGCTGCGGTGGGGAATGACTTGCGGGCCCGCAAACGACGGCACGGGCGCGGCGCCGACAACAATTGCCAGCAGCGCGGCCCGACGGATCCAGATGGCAATCAAATCAAAACCTCGCTTTCCATCCCGGCGCTGACATCGGCGGAGCGGCAGGTTCGGCCGCGTTCCGTCATATGCCTCGGTCAGGGCGTGCGCCGGCGAAGCCGATACGGCGGGCGCGGCGCCTCACCTGATTGTGTCAGCATCGGCGGTTCAAGTGAAGGGGCGTCGGCCGGGCTCATGCCCGGCGACCGACCGATCGACGAAAGTCGCAGGGGGTGCCGCGGGCGGGCGCGATGGCCGGCCTGGAGGCGAACCAGCCGGTGACGAGTTGCCGCCCGGGAATTTCGATAAATCGATAGCACAGATAGGACAACAGCCAGATCGCCGCCAGGCAGACCAGCACGCAAACCACATACGCCGTCACGGTGCTGCCAAAATGCCGCGACGAACGTTCGGCAAAAGTCAGGAACAGGGGGTGGATCAGATAAATCGAGTAGGAGATCACCCCGAGGTGGTAGACCAGCTTGTTGCCGAACAGCAATTGGGCGACGCGGCCGTCGCGCGACAGGATGGCAATGAACGGAATGAACAGCAGGTAGACCAGCAGGTCGTCGGCGAGAAGCACCGCCGCCTCGACGATCGCAAACAGGATGATGATCACGAGAGCGTCCTGCACGGTGGCAGAGAGCCGATCCAGGAGGCCGGCGAAGCGAAAGGTCGCCAGTCCAAGCGTGAAGCCGGCAAGCGCACGCACCAGCGGCAGCGGCGAGTTGACCGAGACGACGTCGAGCGGGCCGCTGTAGCCCTGGCCGCTGATGCTGATCAGATAGATCGCCAGCATCGACAGGGCGACGCAACCGGCCCAGGCCGCGATTCCCTTGTGCAGCGTGTAGCTCATCAGGACCGGCGCGGCGAAGTAGGAGCCCAGTTCGGCGCTCGAGGCCCAGGATACGCCGATCAGCGGATAGATATGAAGCCCCCAGCCGACCAGCATCAGTAGATTGCCGACCATGTCGAGCGCGCTGAAGCGGGCGAAGGTCTCTTCGCCGGTGAGGCCGAGCGCTATCTTCAAGGCGTACAGGGCGCAGATCGCCAGATAGGCCGGGTAGAGCCGCGCCACCCGCTTGATCAGAAACGCCTGGTAGTTCTTCCAGGGAGCCGAGACGAAGGCGTTGCGGTAGACATAACCGATCACGAAACCGCTCAGCATGAAAAACATGTCGACCGGCATATAGCCGTGAGGAACGTCCCACACATCGGTGCCGGCGTCGCGGTCAAGGTGAAACTTGCCGAAATGATAGACCACGATGACGACCGCGGCGACGCCTCGCACCCCGGTCAGCGATCGAATGTCAGCCGCCATGATGATTCCCCAGTCCGGGCCGCCGGAGCGCGCGCGGCGCACGGCCTGCAGTTGATATCAATATCGATCCCGCGTCCTGCTCAGCGATGGCGCCGGGGGGAGGCTGGGTAGGTTGCGTATGATTTGGAGTTGGTGTCGGGATTGGGGAAGCAGGATCCGCCGGTGCCGGACGCGGAGGCCCGGCACTGGTCAAGCGTGGTAAATTCGCACTGCACGGCCTTGTCATCGGCCTGGCCGGCCAGGCAGACCGGATAATAGATTTCCGCTCGCGCGGGCGACATCATGTTGAAACTGCCCAAGGAAACCAGAACGGCCGCAGCCATCAGAACAAGCCGGCGCATGTCGCGATCTCCGTCTGTCGTCTAGCAAAAGGTCGCGCAGCAAAAGGCCGGCGCGGCCATGGATATCGAGCAGCGAAATCTCGCACAGACAGATAGGATGGATTGTATCGATGCACTGCCGGTTGGACGATTATGATCATCAATTTTCGTTGATTGGCTCGACCGGCGCCCGATCCTGATTGGACGGCGCCAATCGTGCATGGCACGGCATTGCGCCCGACGAAGCAACACGGCAATGGGAATTGCGGTGTTGCACCTGTTAAAGGTAAGGAGACGTGGCGCGATTCTGGTTCGGCGGCGGCACGGCGCATTCACAGCGCGCCCCTGTCAGGACGATCCATCGATCGAGACCACCATCAAGGAGATGCAAGTGCGCATTGTTTTATCGGCAGCTGTCGCTGTTGGTGCCCTGGCTGCCATCGGCCTGCCATCCACGCTCGCGCAGGCGCGGGACTATCCGTTCTGCATCAGGGGTTACGACTATGCCGGCCCGATGGGCGATTGCAGCTTCGACAGCTACGCGCAATGCCTGGCGGCAGCCTCGGGCCGCCACGATTACTGCGACCGGAATTACTTCTTCAATGATGCGGGCAATGTCCGCCCGGTGAATCCGGGGAAGCGCAGGCGCTATTAGGCGCTTGCGAGCCAACGGCTTACGTGAATGCGCGGCCCGGGCTCATGAGACGGTACGGGCGTTGATCGCTGAAAACCCCGACACAGCCAGGGATTACTCGACGCTGGCGCCGCGGTGCAGGTCGGCCTCGATCTGCAGCCTTGTGCCGCCGCCGAACCGGGCGCGGTAGACCTGCAGGTTTTCCATGATCCGCTCCACGTAATTGCGGGTCTCGGAGAACGGGATCAGTTCGACCCAGTCGACCGCGTCGACCTTGGGGTCGCGCGGATCGCCGTAGCGCTCGATCCATTTCTTGACGCTGCCGCGGCCGGCATTGTAGGCCGCGAAGGTCATGATGTAGGAGCCGCGATAATCCTCGATCAGCCCGCCGAGTTCGGCGGCGCCCAGCGCGGCGTTGTAGACCGGATCGGTCTTGAGCCGGCCGAGGTCGAAGCTGGCGCCGTATTTCCTGCAGACATAGCGCCCCGCATCCGGCGTTACCTGCATCAGTCCGTAGGCCTGTGCCGGCGAGACGTCGTTGGGGTTGAAGGCGCTTTCCTGCCGCGCGATCGCGTAGACGATGCTTTGCTCGACATCCGGCCCGATCGATTTGAACGGCGGGATGCCGTTGACCGGATAGGCGTAGAAATCGAACGGCAGCCCGCGATTGAGGGCTGCCTTGCCGACCAGCAGCATGCCGCGGGCGTCGCCGTTGCGGGAGGCCAGTTCGCCGAGGCCCACCAGGGCGTCGGGGTCGCCGTTCTCGCCCATGTCGGCGAATATCGGGATCGCGATGTCGCGTTCGTCCAGCGCGTAGAGCAACTGCACCGCGCGGACGATCTCCAGCCGTTCGATCCCGCGTCCGCGCGCGGCCGGCGCGTCGTTGAGTTCGATCTGCGGCAGTCCGAGCTTGGCGCGCGCCAGCTGGCCGTAATAGCTGGTCGAGTGCGCCGCGGCCGCGGTATAGGCGGCGCGGGCATCCTGGGCGCGGCCGGCGGCTTCGGCGGCACGGCCCTGCCAGTAGCCGGCGCGCGCCAGCGCGGTCGGGTTGACGCTGCCGACGCCGATGCGCGCAAAATGCTGGGCCGCGGTGGCCGGATCGCCCAGGAAGCGCAGCGCAATCCAGCCGGCGGTGAACTCCTGCTCGGTCTTGTAGATGTCGCGCGAGGGAAGGGCGGCGTCGCGCGCGATCAGATAGGCGGTGCGGTGCTCGCCGAGGTCGATCATCTTGCGCGACAATAGCCGCCGCTCGACCCACCATTCGTCGGGATTGTAGAGCCGGGCCGGGTCCTTCGGCACGCTCAGCATCAGCTGCGCGGCTTCCGCGAATTTTTCCTCGCGGCGCAGCAGCTGGATCTTGCTGAAGAGGTAGCCGGGGTCGCCATGCAATTCCCCCGGAACCGCCTCGAGCAGCGCGCGAGCGTTGGAGGCCTTGCGGGAGACGGCGATGCGCGCCTTGGCAAGCGCCACCTCGGCACTTCCGAGCCGCTTGGCGGCGCGCAACGCCGCCTCATGCTCGCTGCCGTAGAGCAGCAGGTCCATCCGCGCCTTCTGATCGCCCGGCGTCAGCAGCGCGCCGAACAGATCGAGCGCGGTGTTTTCGGTATCCTCGGACATCGGATCGTTGCGCCATGCCTCGCGCACCAGGCGCTCGGCATTGGCCCGGTCGCCGCGCGCGATCATCGCCCGCGCCAGCGCCAGCCGGCCTTTGGCCGATATCGCCGAATCGTTTGCGAACCAGGCCCACACCGTGGCGTCGTCGCGATGGTCGTCCCACAGCGCCGCCTCGCCGCGCCGGCGCAGGAAGCTCTGCGATGGCCAGCTCGGATTGGCGTCGATGAAGGCGCGATAGCGCTCGACCGAGGCGCCGTTGTCGTCGCTGCGCAGGACCAGCCATTCGGCGAGTTTCCTGGCCACCGGGTCCGATATGGCCGCTTCGGCCTGGGTCGCATCCGCGGGCTTGTGGCTGCGCAGGAGCTCGATGACGTTTTCCAGCGCCTCGACATCGGCCTGCGGGGTCGACGCGGTCGCGGCCATTGCCGCCGGGGCGAGCGGTTTGCGGGCAGGCGGAGGCGGCAAGGCCGCATGCTGGCGCGTCGCGGGTTCGATTACCGGCGCCGCCAGGCTTGATTTAACCGGGGGGGCGGTATTTTTGCCGGTGCTCCTGGGCGCAGGCAAGGACTTTGCCAGGTTCTTGTCCAGGTTCTTCGCCGAGTTCCTGTCCAAGTTCTTGTCCAAGTTCCTGTCCAAGTTCCTGGGCGCCAGATTGCGCGCGATCGGCCGCGGCTTTGGCAGCGGAACGGTGGGCTTGGCCGCCGCGGCGGCGGCCCATGCCGACAACCCGACCGCCAGCGCCAGGCTTGCCGCCAGGGCCGTCGATCGCAATGCGGCTGCGCGGGCGGACTGGGTCACGGCGCTCCTTCGCGGCGAATCATTCAATCGCTGAAGCCCTAGGTCTATTTGATTGAATATGTGGACAAAATACCAAATACGCTGGGAGGTTGACGCTATCTGCGCCAGGACAGCGGCAAAATCGCGGCTGGAGCCGGGGGTCCGCGGGCCTTTCCCGGCAACCCCAGACCCGATATGAATTGATCCCTCGCCGGTTCAGCCGGCGTGCAATGAGCGTGCGGAGGAAGTCCATGGCAGCCAAGACCAGTTTCCGGGGATCGTTTACCGCCCTGGTCACGCCATTCAGGAACGGGTCGCTCGATGAGGCAGCGTTCCGCGCGCTGGTGAGCTGGCAGATTGCCGAGGGCACCAACGGCCTGGTGCCGGTCGGCACGACCGGCGAAAGCCCGACCGTGAGCCATGACGAGCACAGGCGCGTCGTCGAATGGTGCATTGACGAGGCCAGGGGGCGCGTCCCGGTGATTGCCGGCGCCGGTTCCAATTCGACCAGGGAAGCCATCGAACTCGCGCAGCACGCCGACAAGGCCGGCGCCAGCGCGGTGCTGGTGGTGACGCCGTACTACAACAAGCCGACCCAGGAAGGCATGTACCAGCACTTCAAGGCGATCAACGATGCGATCGGGATTCCGATCCTGATCTACAACATTCCGCCGCGTTCGGTGGTCGACATGTCGGTCGAGACCATGGCGCGGCTGTTCGAACTGAAGAACATCGCCGGCGTCAAGGATGCGACCGCGAGCATGGTGCGGGTTTCGCAACAGCGCGCGGTGCTGGGCGAGGATTTCAACCAGTTGTCGGGCGAGGACGCCACCGTGCTCGGCTACATGGCCCATGGCGGGCACGGTTGCATTTCCGTCACCTCCAATGTCGCACCGCGGCTGTGTTCGGAATTCCACCAGGCCTGGCGGCGAGGCGATGTCGCCACCGCGCTGAAGGTCCACGACAAGCTGATGCCGCTGCACACCAACCTGTTCATCGAATCCAATCCGTCGCCGGTAAAATACGCCCTCTCGCTGCTCGGCAAGATCGACGAGACCCTGCGCCTTCCGATGGTGCCGGTGTCCGAGCCGACCCGGGTGGCGGTACGCAGCGCCATGGTGCATGCCGGCCTGATCAACTAGGCCGCTGCGCTCGCAACATGGCTGTTCCGGTTCGCGAAGCTGAAGAGAGGGGCCTGCAGGTGTTGAAGGAATTCCGCGAATTCGCGATGAAGGGCAATGTGGTCGACCTCGCGGTCGGCGTCATCATCGGCGCCGCGTTCGGCGCCATCGTCAACTCGCTGGTCGGCGACATCATCATGCCGATCATCGGATCGATCACCGGCGGCCTCGACTTCTCCAATTACTTCACCGGCCTGTCGGCCAAGGTCACCGCCACCAACCTCGCCGATGCCAAAAAACAGGGCGCGGTGCTGGCGTGGGGCAATTTCCTCACCTTGACCCTGAATTTCATCATCATCGCCTTCGTGCTGTTCATCGTCATCCGTTTCATGAACAAGCTGAAGCGCAAGGACGAAGCAGCACCCGCGCCGGCGCCGCCGAACCGGCAGGAAGTGCTGCTCGAGGAAATCCGCGACCTGCTCAAAAAGACTTGACGTGCATGGAGCGGGACCGGGTGCTACCGCTGGCGCTTTGGCCGGCGGTTCGGGATGGCACGAATGCGGATCCGGGATACTAGGACGATTGCATCATGGCCGATAAGAACGAGCGCGCGATCAAGGTCGTCGCCGAAAATCGCAAGGCCCGCTTCAACTATGCGATCGAGGACACGGTGGAAGCGGGGATCGCGCTGACCGGCACCGAGGTGAAGTCGATCCGCAACGGCAAGACCACCATTGCGGAATCCTACGCCGATACCAAGGAAGGCGAGATCTGGCTGATCAACGCCAACATCCCGGAATATCTGCAGGCCAATCGCTTCAACCACGAGCCGAAGCGGCCGCGCAAGCTGCTGCTGCACCGCAAGCAGATCAACAAGCTGATGGGCGCGGTCGATCGCGAGGGCATGACGCTGATCCCGCTGAAGCTCTATTTCAACGAGCGCGGCCGCGCCAAGCTGCTGCTGGCGGTGGCCAAGGGCAAGAAGCTGCACGACAAGCGCGAGAGCGAGAAGAAGCGCGACTGGGGCAGGGAGAAGGGCCGCCTGCTGCGGGCGCGGGGATAGAGGAGGCGAGTGGCGAATGGAGAAAGTCGCCATTATTTCATCCCCGTTCGCCACTCGCCATTTTGAGGAGCACGACAATGGGTCAACCAAATTTGCTCGACGTCGACTGGAGCAAGATCCCGGCGCCGACCGACGACGGCGCGGCGGCGCATCTGAAGGGCATGGCGATCCCGCCGATCAGCCTGGTGGCGACCGACGACACGTCGGTGACGCTGTCGGCGCTGCCGGGGCGCAACGTGGTGTTCGCCTATCCCCGCACCGGCGAGCCCGGCAAGATCAGCCTGGTCGACGACTGGGACATGATCCCCGGCGCCCGCGGCTGCACGCCGCAGACCTGCGCGTTCCGCGACCTGTTCGCGGAACTGAAAGCCGCCGGCGCCAGCCATGTGTTCGGCCTGTCGACGCAAAGCAACGCCTATCAGACCGAGATGGCGTCGCGGCTGCATCTGCCGTTCCCGGTATTGTCGGATGAGAAGCTCAATCTGACGCGCGCGCTCCGGCTGCCGACCATGGAGGTGGCTGGACTGACCATGATCAAGCGGCTGGCGCTGGTGGTCGATGACGGCCGCATCACGCACGTATTCTATCCGGTGTTTCCGCCGGATCGGAACGCCGGGGACGTGCTGGCGTGGCTCAGGGAAAATCCGGTTTGACCGGGTGGCTGCGTGCCCCGGATGCTGCGCCGGGCGCCCGCAATGGCGGCGTGGTGCGCTGCAGATCCGGCGCCTGTCTTGTCGGCAATCCCACGGGTCCAGGCTCTGCGGTGCATCGCTGAAGTGGCGCTGCACCGGGTCCGGGACAGGCTCAATCCCGTCCCAGATCCGCTTTCACTTTCGCGAACACGCTGCGAAACATTTCCGGCGTCAGCACCCGCGTATTGGTGTTGTAGCGCGAGCAATGATAGCTGTCGTAAAGCTTCACGCCGCCTGCCGGGTGCACCGCCCCATGCGCGAAAGGTGCGGCGGCGCTGCGCAGGTCCAGCACTTTCAGCATCGTATCATGGGCGATGCGGCCGAGCGCCACGATGGCGCGGACCCCTGGCATGGCCGCGAGGTCGGCTGCGAGAAACGGCCGGCAGGTCCTGATTTCCGAAGGCTGCGGCTTGTTCTGCGGCGGCACGCAGCGCACCGCGTTGACAATCCGGCAATCGACCAGCTGCAGCCCGTCGTCGGGCCGGGCCTGGTAGACGCCCTTGGCAAAACCATATTCGAGCAAGGTCGCATACAGCAGGTCGCCGGCATAGTCGCCGGTAAACGGCCGCCCCGTGCGATTGGCGCCCTGCATGCCCGGCGCGAGGCCGACGATCACCAGTGCGGCGGCGGGATCGCCGAATGACGGCACCGGCGCATTGAACCAGTGCGGTTCGCGTGCGCGCGCTTCGGCGCGAAAGCCGGCGAGCCTTGGACAGAGCGGGCAATTGCGGTCGGGTTCGGTGCGCGGGAGGGCTGCGGGCTGGCCGCTCGCCCGGTTATTCCTAGTCGTCGAAATCGTCGTCATCGCCCCTCGGCGCCATGGTGGTGGCGCGCTGCAGGAATTGCGGCGCGTGATGCCGCGGCTCGCGCGGGGCCGGACGCTCGGAGGGATCGCGGCCGAGCTTGGATTGCAGCTCCACCAGATCGGTGAAGACGTCGGCCTGGCGGCGCAACTCATCGGCGATCATCGGCGGCTGGCTCGAAATTGTCGAGACCACGGTGACCCGGACGCCGCGGCGCTGCACCGCCTCGACCAGCGAACGGAAGTCGCCGTCGCCGGAGAACAGCACGATCTGGTCGACATGCTCGGCGAGTTCCATGGCATCGACCGCCAGCTCGATATCCATGTTGCCCTTGACCTTGCGGCGGCCGCTGGCGTCGATGAATTCCTTGGTCGCCTTGGTGACGACGGTGTAGCCGTTGTAATCCAGCCAGTCGATCAGCGGACGGATCGACGAATACTCCTGATCTTCGATGATCGCGGTGTAGTAGAACGCCCGCACCAGCGTGCCGCGGCTCTGGAATTCCTTGAGCAGGCGCTTGTAATCGATGTCGAAGCCAAGTGTCTTGGCGGTGGCATAGAGGTTGGCGCCATCGATGAAGAGCGCGATCTTGTCGGAAACAGGAGACATTCAGTTTTCTCGCGTAGTTGTGGTCGGCGCGGCGGCATTGAACCCGCGCCCTTTGATGTGCGTACTGCCAAGGCCCGGCGGATCAGTCTGGGACACATCACCGCAACTTAAGAGGGAAAGGCAATATTTGTCTGGTTTTGACGACGCAATAAAGCGTTTTCTTGTCCGAACAGCCATTTGTGACAGCGCCCGGCAGTTCGGCTAGTGCTACCCCCGAACGGGTTAGCAGAGCCGATTGCGCTCGCCAAATCACAAATTGGCCTTGCGGAAAGCCCCCGGTCCCTATAACTACCGCGCATAATCAGCATATTCGGTCCCAATTAACGGAGCGACAGTCGATGGCGCGCGTCACCGTAGAAGATTGCATTGACAAGGTCGATAACCGGTTCGATCTGGTCCTGTTGGCGGCGCACCGCGCCCGCATGATCTCGTCCGGCTCGCAGCTCACGATCGATCGCGATAACGACAAGAACCCCGTGGTATCGCTGCGCGAAATCGCGGAATCGACGATTTCCCCCGAGGATCTGCGGGAAGAGCTGGTTCATTCCCTGCAGAAATTCGTCGAAGTCGACGAGCCGGAGCCGGATACCGTGCCCCTGATCGGCTCGGCCGGCGCCAGCGTCGATGCCGACGACACCGAGGTCGCCGTCGAGCGCATGACCGAGGAGGAACTGCTCAAGGGCCTCGAGGGCCTGGCGCCTCCGGAAGAGCAGCCCGAAGAAGACGAATAGACCGGTCGGTCGCCTGCGGACTGCCGGCAAATTTACCAAAGGCCCGGACATTTGTCCGGGCCTTTGCTTTTGTTGCCGTTTTCATGGTTACCATGGCCTGTCGCGGGCGCGGACGAATGCCAGAGGCTGTCACCGATGTGATCGGAGAACTGCCCATTTGGCGCTAGACTGGCTCCCCGATCTTCCGAAACCGCGCGTTTCCCGGCCTCCATGGCGTGCTGCCTGGCGCGGGAAAGGCAGCGGAATGACCATCGCGGGTCGCATGGGCGGACCCGCACCAAGGCAGTGACTGAATGGCCTACTGGCGCCGCAACCCCGGACAGATGCAAGCCGCGACCGATTCGGTCGCGGTGGCGGCGCCGTCGCCCGCGGCGGCCAAGCCGGTCAAACCGCCGCGGCCGCGCATGATGCGGCAATACGATCTGGTTGAACGTGTCAGGTCTTACAACCCGGACACCAACGAGGACCTGCTGAACCGGGCCTATGTCTACGCCATGAAGGCGCATGGCACCCAGACTCGCGCCTCCGGCGACCCGTATTTTTCGCATCCGCTCGAGGTCGCGGCGATCCTCACCGACCTCAAGCTCGACGACGCCACCATCGTCGCGGCGCTGCTGCACGACACCATCGAGGACACCGAGGCCACCCGCGCCGAAATCGACCAGATCTTCGGCCAGGAGATCGGCGCGCTGGTCGAGGGTCTCACCAAGCTGAAGCGGCTGGAGCTGGTGTCGCGCGAGGCCAAGCAGGCCGAGAACCTGCGCAAGCTGTTGCTGGCGATCGCCGACGACGTCCGCGTTCTGCTGATCAAGCTCGCCGACCGCCTGCACAACATGCGCACGCTGGAGTTCGTGCCGCCCACCGCCCGCCGCCGCATCGCCGAGGAGACGCTGGACATCTATGCGCCGCTCGCCGGCCGCATGGGCATGCAGGAGATGCGCGAGGAACTGGAAGACCTTTCGTTCCGCTCGCTCGATCCGGAAGCCTACGCGGTGGTGATGCAGCGGCTGGATTCGCTGGCCGACCGCAACCGCAACCTGATCGGCGAAATCGAAAGCCAGCTGTCGCGCAACCTGCAGAACAACGGCATGGCCGCGCGGGTCTGCGGCCGGCGCAAGCAGCCGTTCTCGATCTGGACCAAGATGGAGCGCAAGTCGGTCGGCTTCGAGCAACTGTCCGACATCTTCGGCTTCCGCGTCGTGCTCAACGACGTCGAGGCCTGCTACCGCGCGCTCGGCGTCGTGCACACCACCTGGCCGGTGGTGCCGGGCCGCTTCAAGGACTACATCTCGACGCCGAAGCAGAACGATTACCGCTCGATTCACACTACCGTGATCGGTCCCGGCAACCAGCGGGTCGAACTGCAGATCCGCACCCAGGAAATGGACCAGATCGCCGAATTCGGCATCGCCGCCCATGCCTTCTACAAGGATGGCGTGGGCTCGCCGACCGAGCTCCTCAAGCGCGAATCCAACGCTTTCGCCTGGCTGCGACATACCATCGGAATCCTGTCGGAAAGCGCCAATCCGGAGGAGTTTCTCGAGCATACCAAGCTCGAGCTGTTTCACGATCAGGTGTTCTGCTTCACCCCGAAGGGCAAGCTGATCGCCTTGCCGCGCCACGCCAACGTGATCGACTTCGCCTATGCGGTGCATACCGACGTCGGCAACAGCGCGGTGGGATGCAAGATCAACGGCAAGTTCGCACCATTGTCGTCGGAGCTGCAGAACGGCGACGAGGTGGAGGTGCTGACGTCGGAAGCCCAGGCGGCGCCGCCCTCGGCGTGGGAATCGCTGGCGGTCACCGGCAAGGCACGGGCGGCAATCCGGCGCGCGACCCGCACCGCGGTGCGCGATCAATATGCCGGCCTCGGCCGCCGCATCGTGGAGCGGCTGTTCGTGCGCGCCAAGATCGAATATGCCGACGACAAGCTGAAGGGCGCCCTGCCGCGGCTGGCGCGGGCCTCGATCGACGACGTGATGGCCTCGGTGGGACGCGGCGAGATGAAGGCGTCCGACGTCGCGCGCGCGATGTATCCGGACTACAAGGAAGAGCGGATCGGGCGGTTCGGCGCCAAGAAGAGCCTCGCCGTCAAGCTGAAGCTGAAATCGCCGCCCGACCCGGCGCGCAGCCCGTCGGCGATACCGATCCGCGGCATCAATTCCGATCTGCCGGTCAAGTTCGCGCCCAACGGCGGCGCGGTGCCGGGCGATCGCATTGTCGGGATCGTCTCGCCGGGCGAGGGCATCACGATCTATCCGATCCAGTCGCCGGCGCTGAAGGACTTCGAGGAAGAGCCGGAGCGCTGGCTCGACGTGCGCTGGGATGTCGACGAGTCGACGCCGCAGCGCTTTCCGGCCCGGATCCGGGTCGACAATGTCAACGAGCCCGGCAGCCTTGCCCAGGTCGCCACCGTGATCGCCGAGCATGACGGCAATATCGACAACATCAGCATGACCAGGCGCTCGCAGGATTTCACCGAACTCACGATTGATCTCGAGGTCTATGACCTGAAGCATCTCAGCGCTATCATCGCCCAGTTGCGCGCCAAGGCCGTGGTCGCGCGGGTCGAACGCGTCAATGGTTAGGCGAGGGCGGGATGGCTTTGAGTTGAGTGGGCGTGTCCACATCGTGCCGCGGACGCAGCGCAGCGCGCCGCTGAGCCGGCGCCCATGGCGCGCAGCGCGAAGGTGTTTGGGGCCCGGCCCTGAGGCCCAGCGTGAAGGACGCTGCACCGCGTCCCGGACACGAGGCCTCCAAGTCCCCTCCGAAAGGAAGAGGGAGTGCGTTTCCGTTCGCCTTTAGCGCAGTGTTCTGAAACCCCAGCGAGTTCCTGCATGCCTGCTCCTCCGCTCCGCCTCGGTGTCAATGTCGACCACGTCGCCACCCTTCGCAACGCCAGGGCGGGCCGCGATCCGGATCCGGTGCGCGCCGCGCTGGCCGCGATCGCGGCCGGCGCCGACGGCATCACCGCGCATCTGCGCGAGGACCGCCGCCATATCCGCGACGACGACATGGCCCGGCTCAAGGCCGAAATCTCCAAGCCGCTGAATTTCGAGATGGCGGCAACCGCGGAGATGCTGGCGCTGGCGCTGGCGACCAGGCCGCATGCGGTGTGCCTGGTGCCGGAGCGCCGCGAAGAGCTCACCACCGAGGGCGGCCTCGACGTGGTCGGACAGCGTGAGGCGCTGGCGCCGCTGATCGCCCGGTTGGGCGATGCCGGCGTGCGGGTCTCGCTGTTCATCGCGGCCGATCCGCGGCAGATCGAGATGGCCGCCACGCTGCGCGCGCCCGTGATCGAGATCCATACCGGCGCCTGGTGCGACGCGGTGGCCGACGGCCATGCGGCAAAGGCCGAGGCGGAATGGCGGCGGATCGTCGCCGGCGCCGGGCAGGCCCGCGCGGCCGGCCTCGAGGTGCATGCCGGCCATGGCCTCGATTATGCCACCGCCGAGCAGATTGCGGCGCTGCCGGAGATCGTCGAACTGAACATCGGCTATTACATGATCGGGGAGGCGCTGTTCGCTGGCCTCGGCGCGACGGTTCACGCGATGCGGGCGGCGATGGACCGCGGGCGCGGCAAGCTCGCAGGCAAGCCATGATCATCGGCATCGGCTCCGACCTTATCGACATCCGCCGCGTCGCCAAGGTGATCGAGCGCCACGGCGAGCGCTTTCTCGACCGCATTTTCACCGATGCCGAGCGCGCCCGGGCCGGCCGGCGCGCCAAGAACGAGAAAATGGTGGTGGCGACCTACGCCAAGCGGTTTGCCGCCAAGGAGGCCTGTTCCAAGGCGCTCGGCACCGGGATCAGGCGCGGCGTCTGGTGGCGGGACATGGGGGTGGTGAACCTGCCGGGCGGCCGTCCGACCCTGCAGCTGACGGGCGGGGCGCTGGCCCGGCTCGAGGCGCTGACGCCCGAGGGGCATGAGGCCCGGATCGACCTCAGCATCACCGACGACTGGCCGCTGGCGCAGGCCTTTGTCATAATTTCGGCGGTCCCGACCGGCAAACCCTGAGGTGCCGGGAGGGCTGTCCGGCCGGTCGTCCGAGAAACTAAAAAATCCTATGTTTTTCAATGTATTATGTAGTTTTGATGCGGCCGTTGATTGCGCCGCCGCGCACAACCGTCTAAAACGCCGCAGCGATCGAGCCAGAGCGAATCCGGGTTTGTGCCCGGATTTTCTCTAACACATCAGAATCAAGGCCATTTTCTTGGCGCGAAGCCCGCGGCGGTTCGCGCGAGGAAAATGTTCTGTCACCGCGCGGCAAATCGCGACGGGAGAATTGGGAAAGCGATGAGCGTGACATCCGGGACAAAATCTGAGAGCGGCTTGGGTGAAACCATCCGCGTCGTCATCCACGCCCTCCTGATCGCGCTGGTGATCCGCACCTTCCTGTTTCAGCCCTTCAACATCCCCTCGGGGTCGATGAAGGCGACGCTGCTGGTCGGCGATTATCTGTTCGTCTCGAAATATTCCTACGGCTACAGCCATTATTCGATTCCGCTGTCGCCGCCGCTGTTTTCGGGACGCATCTTCGGGTCCGAGCCGGCGCGCGGCGATGTCGTGGTGTTTCGCCTGCCGAAGGATGATTCCACCGACTACATCAAGCGGGTGATCGGGCTGCCCGGCGACCGCATCCAGATGAAGGAGGGGCTGCTCTACATCAACGACAAGCCGGTGGTGCGCGAGCGCCTCAGCGACTTCATCGGCGAGGACCCCTGCGGCTCCGACGCCACCGCGCGGGTCAAGCGCTGGAAGGAGACCCTGCCGAACGGCGTCAGCTACGAGTCGCTGGATTGCGTCGACAACGGCTTCTACGACAACACCATCGTCTACAACGTGCCGCCCGGCAACTTCTTCATGATGGGCGACAACCGGGACAATTCGACCGACAGCCGGGTGCTGTCGGCGGTCGGCTACGTGCCGTTCGAGAACCTGATCGGCCGCGCCCAGATGATCTTCTTCTCGATTGAAGAGGGCGAGCACGCCTGGATGTTCTGGCGCTGGCCCACCGCGGTGCGCTGGAATCGCATATTCACATTTGTGCGATGAACGACGAATCTCCTGACATCCAGACCTCGGCGGCGCCAGGCCAGGCCGGCCTGCAGTCCGATGCCGGCCGCGAACCTGTCGCGGCCAAGAAGAAGCGCACCAAGGTCAGCGCCAAGGCCGCCGCGGCGGCGCTGGAGGCCCGCATCGGCCACAAGTTCGCCGATCCGGCGCTATTGGCCACCGCCTTCACCCATGTCTCGGCGCTGAAATCCGCGCGCAAGCGCGGCGACAGCTACCAGCGCCTCGAATTTCTCGGCGACCACGTGCTCGGCCTGATCGTGTCCGACATGCTGTACCGCGCCTTCCCCAATGCCGACGAGGGCGAGCTGTCGAAGCGGCTCGCCGAACTGGTGCGCAAGGAGAGCTGCGCGGATGTGGCGAAATCGCTCGGGCTGCTCGAGGACATCAAGCTCGGCGCGGTCGGCGTCGGGGCGGGCGCCCGCCTGCGCAAATCCGTGCTCGGCGACATCTGCGAGGCGGTGATCGGCGCGGTGTTTCTCGACGGCGGCTATGGCGCGGCGGCGCAGTTCGTCGAGCGCAACTGGACCGAGCGGATGCGCAAGCCGCGGCGGCCGCTGCGCGATCCCAAGACGGTGCTGCAGGAATGGGCGCAGGGCAAGGGCCTGCCGACGCCGGTCTATCGCGAGGTCGAACGCACCGGGCCGCATCACGATCCGCAGTTCCGGGTGGCGGTGGATCTGCCGGGACTGGACCCGGCCGAAGGCGTCGGCGGCAGCAAGCGCGCCGCCGAGAAGGTGGCCGCCTCGGTCATGATCGCGCGCGAAGGCGTCGGCGGCGGCAACAATGACGGATGAATTCGAGCGCGGATGCCGCGCCGGCCGCGACGCGCTGCGGCTTTGTCGCACTGATCGGCGCCCCCAACGTCGGCAAGTCGACGCTGGTCAACGCGCTGGTCGGCTCCAAGGTCACGATCGTTTCGCGCAAGGTGCAGACCACGCGCGCCCTGATCCGCGGCATCGTGATCGAAAACCACGCCCAGATCATTCTGGTCGATACACCCGGGATCTTCCTGCCGAAGCGGCGGCTCGATCGCGCCATGGTGTCGACGGCCTGGAGCGGGGCCCATGACGCCGACCTGGTCTGCGTGCTGCTCGACGCCAAGGCGGGGATCGACGAGGAGGCCGAGGCCATTCTGACCAAGGTGGCGACGGTTCGCCACGAACGCGTTCTGGTGCTGAACAAGATCGATCTGGTGCCGCGCGAAAAACTGCTGGCGCTGGCCAAGGCCGCCAATGACCGCCTCGGTTTCGAAAAGACCTTCATGGTGTCGGCGATGTCGGGCGACGGCGTCGACGATCTGCGCCGCACGCTTGCGCAGATGGTGCCGCCGGGGCCGTTCCACTATCCGGAAGACCAGATGTCGGACGCGCCGATGCGGCATCTGGCGGCCGAAATCACCCGGGAGAAGATCTTCCGCCAGCTGCACCAGGAACTGCCGTATCAATCCACCGTCGAGACCGACAGCTGGACCGAGCGCAAGGACAAATCCATCCGCATCGAGCAGACCATTTTCGTCGAGCGCGAAAGCCAGCGCAAGATCGTGCTCGGCAAGGGCGGCGCCACCATCAAGTCGATCGGCGCGGATTCGCGCAAGGAGATCGCCGAAATCGTCGGCGTTCCCGTGCATCTGTTTCTGTTCGTGAAAGTGCGCGAAAACTGGGGCGACGATCCCAACCGCTATCGTGAAATGGGACTTGAGTTTCCGAAGGAATAGCGGGTTCCCGATGAACGTACCCAAAAACGTGCTGTGGTTTGAAGTTCTGCTGTACCTGTCGCTGACCCTCGACTCGCTGTCGGTCGCGTTCCAGGACCGCACGCCAAGCGAGGATATGACGCCGTCGATGATCACCATCGCGACCGTGATGGCGGCCTTCATGATCCTGCTCTTGGTCTATTTCGTCTGGCTGGCCGCGCAGCGCCGCAAGAGCTGGCCGCGCTGGGCGCTGCTCGCCGCCCTGGTGCTCTCGGTGATTTCGCTGGTCCAGGTGATCGGCGAAGACGGCCTGGAACTCGACAGCGGCATCGAGATCATTTCATGCGCGTTGACCGCCGCCGGGCTGGCTTTTTCCTTCACCGGCGACGCCCGCGGCTGGTTCAACGCGTAAAGGCGGGTCAGCGTTTCTGAACCCGTAACGATCAATAGCGGCAATCGTCATTCCGGGGCGCGCTCTTGCGCGAGCCCGGAATCCATAACCCCTGCCGGGAGTATGGATTCCGGGCCTGCGCCTTAAGTCGGCTATCGCCGACTTAAGACGCATCCCGGAAATGACGGGACTGGGAGGCTGCGCCTGCCATCAGAATCCTGTAGGCTTCCTGCCATGGAATGGACCGACGAAGGCATCGTGCTGGGGGTGCGGCGGCATGGCGAATCCTCGGCCATCGTCGAGCTGTTGACCCGCGGCCATGGCCGCCATCTCGGCCTGGTCCGCGGCGGCGCCGGCTCGCGGATGCGGCCGCTGCTGCAGCCCGGCAACAGCGTGCGCGCGGTGTGGCGGGCGCGGCTCGACGAGCATCTCGGCTATTACGTGATCGAGGGCCTGAAGCTGCGCGCCGCCACCGTGCTGGCGTCGTCGCATGCGGTCTATGGCGTGACCCATCTGGCCTCGCTGGCGCGGCTGTTGCCGGAGCGCGACCCGCACCAGGACATCTACGAGATGCTCGAGCGCACCCTCAACGACTTCGACGATATCGGCGAAGCCGCGATCCATCTGGTCAGGTTCGAGCTCGCAATGCTGGCCGAGCTCGGTTTCGGGCTGGAACTGGATGTCTGCGCGGCGACCGGCGAGACATCGGAGCTGATCTACGTGTCGCCGAAATCCGGCGGCGCGGTGTCGCGGCGGGCCGGCGAGCCCTGGCGCGACCGGCTGTTGCGGCTGCCGCCGTTCCTCCGTGAAGCCGGCGGCGGCGCCAACGGCTGGTCCGACCAGGACCTCAGCGACGGTTTTCAGCTCACCGGCATGTTCCTGCTGCGCCATGTGCTGGAGCCGCGCGGGCAGGGCCATTCCGACGCCCGCGACGGATTTATCAATGCGGTGACGCGGCATCGCGCCAGCGTGGCGATCGCGTCGTCCTGACGGTGTTCGCCAGCGGTTCAAATTCGAATATACCGAACTGGGCGAACGCCATTCAACCATGGCCAAGACGCTTGGCGGCTTCGGCGGAGCAACCGTGATCGAGGTGAGGGAAAGCCATGACGGCAGCGCCTGCCGGGCGGTTTACACGGTGCGTTACGCCGACACGGTCTACGTGCTTCACGCGTTCCAGAAGAAATCCAAAAGAGGCATCGCGACGCCCCGGCGGATTTCGGCCATGTCCTCCAGCAGAGCGGCTTTGCGGGAATGGCCACCACCAAGCCGGCGCAGCCGCTCCTCGATGGCGCGTTTGGTGGCCATGGTGGTGTTTTCCCCGGTCAGCTTGGCCAGACTCCTGGCCAGGCGCTCGGTTTCCGGGTCCCTTATGCTCAGAGCCATTTTGTTGGGTTCCCGGGTTCCCTGGCCTTTTCGTCGCTCAAGTGCAGGGTCCGGGCGGGACGACTGCAGGAGATCGAGCAAGGAAAAGCCGCCGATTCGCGTCTTGTCCAAGCAATCGGCAGGCGTTAACCCCTCCCCATGGGAAAACGACTGATTCCGCCGGAACCGGCTGAAATCCACGAGGTGATGCTGCGGGATGCGCTCGAAGAGCGCTACCTCGCCTATGCGCTCTCGACCATCATGCACCGGGCGCTGCCGGACGCCCGCGACGGCCTCAAGCCGGTGCACCGCCGCATCCTCTATGGCATGCGGCTGTTGCGGCTCGATCCCGGCACGCCGTTCAAGAAGTCGGCAAAAATCGTCGGCGACGTGATGGGCTCGTTCCATCCGCATGGCGACCAGTCGATCTACGACGCGCTGGTGCGGCTGGCGCAGGATTTTTCCTCGCGCTATCCCTTGGTCGACGGCCAGGGCAATTTCGGCAATATCGACGGCGACAATCCGGCCGCCTACCGCTACACCGAAGCGCGCATGACCGAGGTGGCGCGGCTGCTGCTCGAGGGCATCGACGAGGACGGCGTCGAATTCCGCGCTAATTACGACGGCCAATCCAAAGAGCCGATCGTGCTGCCCGGCGGCTTTCCCAACCTGCTCGCCAACGGCGCCCAGGGCATCGCGGTCGGCATGGCCACCTCGATCCCGCCGCACAATGCCGCCGAGCTGTGCGACGCCGCCTTGCATCTGATCGACAAGCCCGACGCCAAGTCGAAGGCGCTGCTGAAATGGGTCAAGGGTCCGGATTTTCCGACCGGCGGCATCATCATCGATTCCAAGGAGAGCATCACCGAGGCCTACATGACCGGGCGCGGCTCGTTCCGCACCCGCGCCAGATGGAGCCAGGAAGAGGGCGCCCGCGGCACCTGGGTGGTGGTGATCACCGAGATTCCCTGGCTGGTGCAGAAGTCGCGGCTGGTCGAGAAGATCGCCGAACTGCTCAACGACAAGAAGCTGCCGCTGGTCGGCGACGTCCGCGACGAATTCCGCCGAGGATATCCGGCTGGTGATCGAGCCGAAATCGCGCGCGGTCGATCCCGAACTGCTGATGGAATCGCTGTTCCGGCTGACCGAGCTGGAAAGCCGGATTCCGCTCAATCTCAACGTGCTGGTGAAGGGCCGGATTCCGAAGGTGCTCGGCCTCGCCGAGTGCCTGCGCGAATGGCTGGACCATCTGCGCGACGTGCTGCTGCGCCGTTCCAACTACCGCAAGGAGCAGATCGAGCACCGGCTCGAGGTGCTCGGCGGCTATCTGATCGCCTATCTGAACATCGACAAGGTGATCAAGATCATTCGTTCGGAAGACGAGCCGAAGCCGGCGCTGATCAAGGCGTTCAAGCTCACCGATATCCAGGCCGACGCCATCCTCAACATGCGGCTGCGCAGTTTGCGCAAGCTCGAGGAATTCGAGATCCGCACCGAGGACAAGAACCTGCGCGGCGAGCTCAAGGGCATCAAGGCGATCCTCGCCTCCGAAACCGAACAATGGGCCAAGGTCGGCGAGCAGGTCCGCAAGGTCCGCGACATTTTCGGGCCGAAGACGCCGCTCGGCAAGCGCCGCACCGCCTTTGCCGACGCGCCGGAGCACGATCTGGCCGCGATCGAGGAAGCCTTCGTCGAGCGCGAGCCGGTCACCGTGGTGATCTCCGACAAGGGCTGGGTGCGCACCCTGAAGGGCCATGTCGCCGACCTCTCCGGGCTCACCTTCAAGACCGACGACAGCCTCGGCACGGCGTTTTTCGCCGAGACCACCTCGAAACTGCTGCTGTTCGCCACCAATGGCCGGTTCTATTCGCTCGACGTCGCCAAACTGCCGGGCGGCCGCGGCCATGGCGAGCCGATCCGGATGTTCATCGACATGGAGCAGGATACCGCGATCGTGTCGCTGTTCGTCAATCGCGGCGGCCGCAAGTTCCTGATCGCGAGCCATGACGGCCAGGGCTTCATCGTCAACGAGGACGATTGCGTCAGCAATACCCGCAAGGGCAAGCAGGTGCTCAATGTCGAGATGCCCAACGAGGCCCGCGCGCTTGCCACCGTCACCGGCGACATGGTCGCCGTGATCGGCACCAACCACAAGATGATCATCTTCCCGATCGACCAGGTGCCGGAAATGGCCCGCGGCCGCGGCGTGCGCCTGCAGAAATACACCAGTGCGTCGCTGTCGGATGTCGCGACCTTCGATTCCAAGGCCGGCCTGACCTGGAAGGATTCCGCCGGACGCGAGCAGAGCCTGAGCTTCAAGGAATTGGCCGACTGGCGCGGCAACCGCGCCGACGCCGGCCGTCTCGCCCACGGTCTGCCGAAGTCGAACAAGTTCAACCGCGGCGTCGAATAATCTCCTCCGCCGTTCGCCGGGACGACGGCGGCCGTGATTCCCCTTTGACTGCATCCGGCTTCTCGCCGATGCTGGCGGAAAACAGGGGAGGCGGCCTTGCACCAGACGGGATCGCAGGGACAGGCGGGCGGGTGGCCTGCCCTCGCAATCGGGCTCGGCATTGTCGCGCTGCTCGCGATGCCGTCGGCGCTTGGCGCGCAGACCCTTCCCGGCGCGCTACCAGAGTCCACGGCGGCGCTGGCGCGCGGCGAATGGCCGGCCTATGCCGGGACCAACGCCTCGGCGCGCTATTCGCCGCTGGCGCAGATCGATCCGACCAACGCCAAAAACCTGCATCTCGCCTGGCGCTGGAAATCGCCGGATCAGGCCATCAAGGAGGCCGATCCCAGCATTGGCCCGACCTACGCCAATGAATCCACGCCGCTGATGGTCGGCGGCACGCTCTATACCAGCACGTCGCTGTCGGAGGTCGCCGCCATCGATGCGGCGTCCGGCGCGACCAAATGGGTGTTCGACCCGAAAGTCTACCAGAACGGTCTCGGGCTTCCCGCCAACAATGGATGGCTGCATCGCGGCGTCGCCTATTGGCGCAACGGCGACGACGAGCGCATCGTGATCCTCACCGCCTTCGCGCAGATGATCGCGCTCGACGCCAGGACCGGCAAGCCGGTGCCGAGCTTCGGCACCGATGGGCGGGTCGACCTCGCGCAAGGGCTGCGCCGGCCGGTCGACCGCGATTATTACACCATGACCTCGCCGCCGCTGGTCGTCCGCGGCGTCATCGTGGTCGGCTCCTCGGTGATGGACTGGTGGGGACACCGGCCGTCGCCACCCGGCGATGTCCGGGGCTTCGACGTCGCCAGCGGCCGCCTGCTCTGGACCTTCCACACCGTGGCGCAGGGCGAGGAGCCCGGCGTCGAGACCTGGCAGAACGATTCCTGGAAGGAGACCGGCAACGCCAATGTCTGGGCGCCGATCAGCGCCGATGAAGAACTCGGTTATGTCTATCTGCCGGTCTCGACGCCGACCAACGACTATTATGGCGGCCACCGCCCCGGCGACGGCCTTTACGGCGAGAGCGTCGTGTGTCTCGACGTCGCGACCGGCAGGATGGTGTGGCACTATCAGCTCGTGCACCACGGACTGTGGGATTACGATCCGCCGGCAGCGCCCAACCTGATCGACATCACCGTCGGCAACAAGCGCGTCAAGGCCGTCGCCCAGGTGACAAAACAGGCTTTTGTATATGTGTTCGATCGCGTCAGCGGCCAGCCGGTGTGGCCGATCGAGGAGCAGCCGGTGCCGGCCTCCAGCGTTCCCGGCGAGCAGGCATCGAAGACGCAGCCGTTTCCGACCAAGCCGGCGCCGTTCGACATCCAGGGCGCGCGTGACGAGAACCTGATCGATCTGACGCCCGAGATTCACCAGGAGGCGATCGACATCGCCGCGGCCTATGATCGCGGCGGCCTGTTCACGCCGCCTTCGCTGCGCGGCACCATCCAGGTGCCGGGGGTCGGCGGCGGCGGCAACTGGAACGGCGCCGCGGTCGATCCGGAAACCGGCATTCTTTATGTCAATACATATCGCCTGCCGTTCGTGGTCGCCGTGCGCAAGCCGCAGCCGGGGGAGTCGTCCTACGATTTCATCGCCCAACCCAAATATTTGCCCGGTCCCCGCGGATTGCCGTTGCTCAAGCCGCCGTTCGGGAGCGTCGTGGCGATCGACATGAACAGCGGGGAGCATCGCTGGCAGATTCCGGTCGGGCACGGCGAGCTTATCCCTGCCATCAAACAACTCGGCATCACTCAACAATTGGGATTTCCGGCGCTCAGTTGGACGCTGCTGACCAAGACGGTGATGATCGTGGTGCAGAATGGATACCGCGGTCCGGCCCGCTTCATACCCGGCATCAGATCGCCAGTCCGGGACCTGCACAATTTCGATCCGCATCTGTGGGTCTACGACAAGGCCAGCGGCGACATGCTGGCGGAGATCGCGCTGCCCGCCAATGCCACGGGCGCGCCGATCACCTACCTGGCCGGCGGCAAGCAATATATCGCGGTCCCGGTCGGCGGCGGTCCCGTGGTCGAGGAGCTGATCGCGCTTTCGCTGTGAACCGCACCGCCGGGTGGCGCGCGGTCTGCCGCGATCACCTCACAAGCTTCGCGCGCATGATCCTGGTGCTCGGCCTGCAATTGCCGGCGCTATGGCGTGCCGGGATCTGGATCGCGACCACGGAGGTCAAACGGTCGTGACCGCTGCCACGCGGCGTGGATCGGACGCCTGCGATGACGTAGGGTGGCGGCGATCGGCCGGAAATTCCGGGTCCGACGGTGGTGGAGGAATGCGCGGTGGAGAATCACGTGAAGCGGGCAGGCGTTCTGGCAGCAACGCTGTTGTCGCTGATGGTGTCGGTCGTTCCAGGCCATGCGCAATCGGACAAACCCGGGGTCGAGAAGCTCTACATCCTCAATTGCGGGGAAGGCGTCGCCGGCGATATTTCGCGCTGGTCTCCGGGCCTCAACGAAGGCAAGTCGATGGACTTCGTCGACAATTGCTACCTGATCAAGCACGCCCAAGGCTGGATGCTGTGGGACACCGGCATCCCGGATGCGGTCGCGGCCATGCCCAATGGCCTTGCGCCGGCCGATCCCAAGGCGGTGTTCTGGCATCGGCCCAAAACCCTGGCGGCGCAGCTCGATCAGCTCGGGGTCAAGCCGTCCGACATCAAGGTCATCGCGGTCTCGCACACCCATCCCGACCACATCGGCAATGTCGAGATGTTCCCGGCCGCGATGCTCTATGTGCAGAAGGCGGAATATGACTGGCCTGGCGCCAACAATGCGCCTCGCTTCAAGCCGGAGCATCCGGTCACAAAACTGGACGGCGACCGCGACGTCTTTGGCGACGGCAGCGTCATCATTCTTTCGACCCCCGGACATACCCCGGGTCATCAATCCCTGCTGGTGAAGTTGCCGCACACCGGCGCAGTCGTGTTGTCGGGCGATGCGGTGCATTTCAGGAGCAATTGGGACAACCGCGGCGTGCCTTCCAACAATTTCAGCAAGGAGCAGACGCTGGTTTCGATGCAAAAGCTGTCGGAGACGCTGACAAAAGAGCATGCGCAGCTCTGGATCAATCACGACAAGGCGCAGCGCGACAGCCTCAGGATGTCTCCCGAATTCTACGACTGAGGCGCTGCCTTCATCGCACCGCGCCTTGCCGGCGCGGTGTCTTTCCGGCGCGGTGTCTTTCCGGCGCGGTGTCTTTCCGGCGCGGTGTCTTTCCGGCGCTCAGTGGCGCGGCGCGGAGACCGGCGGAGGACCGAAGCCGACCGGCTTTTTCGGTTTCAGGGTTCCGACATAGAACGACAGTCCGGCCACCAGGAACAGGCAGACCAGGTAGACCGCATAGGACTGCGGCGGCGTCATCGCCCATTGCACCCAGGTTCTGGGCGGAATCGCCGGATCCGGTTGTTTTTCCATGCCGGGGTTTTGTATGAAAGCGGCCGCCATGGGAAGGGCCAATCGATCGGTTCAAGGCGTCGCCGGCCGTTGCGGCCGCAGCAGCGCCAGCGCCGCCAGCGCCGCGAGACTGAGGGCGGACGAGACGATCAGCACGCGGCTTCCCATGCTGTCGATCAGGAGACCGAACGCCAGCGGCGCGGCCGCCTGCGCCATCCGCGCCGGTGCGCCGATCAGGCCGAGCCGGTAGCCGTAGTTTTGCGGTCCGAACATCGCCAGCGGCAGGGTGCCGCGCGCAATCGTCAGGATGCCGTTGCCGGCGCCGTGAAAAATCGCAAACACGCCGGCCGCCCCGCCACCGGCCAGCGCCAGGATGGCGGCGCCGAGCGGATGGGCCAGGCAGGCGAGCCGGGTCGAAACCAGCGGATGATAACGGCTGAGCAAGCTCGCCTCGACGATGCGGGCGAGGACCTGCGCCGGACCGATCAGCGCGCCGGCCGCCACTGCCTGCAACGTCGTTGCGCCCGCGGCCTCGAGAATGCGCGGCAGATGCGCCGCCATCGCGCCGGTGACGCTCCAGGCGGCCGCAAAGGCGAACGCCAGCAGGATCATGGTGTGGTCGATCGGAATCCGCGGCTTGACGGCGGCCGCCACCGCCGTCTTGGCATCCCTGACCGCCGGCAGCATGAAGAAATTCAGCGGCAGGCCGATCAGGATATGCGCCGCCGCCCAGGCAAGGCAGGTGTCGCGCCAGCCGATGGTATCCAGCCCCCAGGCGGTCAGCGGCCAGCCCACGGTGCTTGCAAAACCCGCAAGCAGCGTGATGCCGGTAATCGGCCGGCGCGCCTTGTCGCCGTAGATCCGCCCCAGCGCGCCAAAGGCGGCATCGTAGAGGCCCAATCCCATGCCGGCGCCGAGCAGAAGCCAGGCCATCACCAGCATTGGGATCGAAGGGGCGCAGCCGAGCAGCGCCAGTCCAGCAGCCAGCGTCAGATTGGAAATCGACAGCACCTGCCTGCCGCCGACCAGATCGATCTGCCGGCCGACGCGCGGGCCGATCACGGCGGCGATCACCAGCGATGCCGAGAAGGCGGCAAAGATCCAGTTGCTGGAAACGCCGAGGTCGCGCCCGATCGGATCGGCCAAGATCGCCGGCAGATAGTAGCTGGAGGCCCACGCCAGGGTCTGGGTGGTGCCGAGCGCCAGGATGATCGGAAGCTGGCGCTGGCTCACGGCTCAGGCGCCATGGTTGTTATTGCCTATTGAAGCCACGCCATCCGCATCCAGTCTTGCCCGCCCGGCCAGCATTTGCATCCGCCGCGCAACAAGCGTCAAGCCGTGCGCGGCGTACTGCCCTGCAACGTCTTTCGCCGCCGCCCGTCACCCGGCATAATGTGGCATGGACCTGACGCCGCGGCTGCAACTGATGAACTGGGTGGTGGGCCAGGGGTTGACCGGACTGCCGGAGAACGATCTGGTTCGCGGCTTCTGCGAGCGCTGCTGCGCGCAAGGCCTCGAGCTGTCGCGCGGCATCGTCTTCATCGATACGCTGCACCCGATTTTCGAGGGCCGCGGATTCCGCTGGAACGACACCGAAACCAACGAGAGCGACAGCTTCGAATACCGGCCGGCCGGCGAGGGCGACGCCGCGCTGAACTGGCGTCGCTCCCCGTTTTATCACATGCTCGAAAGCGGCCATGACGAACTGCGGCTCGATCTCGCCGATCCATCGCTCGACTTCTCGATGATCGCCGATCTCGCCGCGCGCGGGCACCGGCACCTCGTCGGCTTCGTACACCGGTTCGGCGAGGCCGGAACCATCGGGCAGATGGACTGTGTCTATTCCTACTGGGCGACCCGGCGGCCCGCCGGCTTTGGAGAGCAGGGCCTGGCGGCGCTGCGCGACCTGGTGCCGGTGCTGGGACTGGCGATCAAATCCGCAGCCCAGGTCGAGATCGCGCGCACGCTCGGCCGGGTCTATCTCGGGCGTGACGCGTCCGAGCAGGTGCTGCGCGGCCGCATCTCGCGCGGCGTCACCGAGCGCATCAGCGCCGTGCTGTGGTTTTCCGACCTGCGCGGCTCGACCGCGATCAGCGAAACCATCGCTCCCGACGAGATCATTCCGTTTCTCAACGATTACGCCGAGGCCGCCATCGATGCCATCCATGACGCCGGCGGCGACGTGCTCAAGCTGATTGGCGACGGCGTGCTGGCGATGTTCACCAATGCCGACATGGCGCGGGCCAGGCGCGCCGCGCTGCGGGCCGAGCACCGTTTCAGGCTCAACATGGCCGCGCTCAACGCCGGCCGTTGCGAAGCCGGCCGGCCCACCACGTCGGCCCATGTCGGGCTGCATGTCGGCGAAGTGTTCTATGGCAATATCGGCAGCGAGGACCGGCTCGACTTCACCGCGGTGGGGCCGGCGGTCAACGAGGTCAGCCGCATTGCCTCGATGTGCCGCTCGGTGGATCGTGAACTATTGGCATCATCGGATTTCCGCGCCGGGCTGGACCCGGCCGGGCGGCGCTATCTGGTTTCCACCGGCCGCTTCGCGCTGCGCGGCATCGGCCGCGCCCAGGATCTCTATACCCTCGATCCCGACATCTCGGCGGATGAAACCGTAGCCGGGGCCTACGAGCGCTATCTGGCGGCCACCTAGCCTGCCTTTGTCCGCAGCGCATACAGCCCTGCGGCCGCCAGGGAGGCCACCGTCAGCACCAGGCCGAGCGCCAGCATCGCCTGCTGCGAGACGGTCGCGGCAAGAAAAACCCCGAATGCCGCCGCCATCATCTGCCAGAAGCCGAGCAGCGCCGAGGCCGCGCCGGCGTGGGCACCGAACGGCGACAACGCCTGGGCGGTGCCGAGCGGATTGACGATGCCCATGCCGAGCACGAACACGCTCATGGCGCAGAGAAACGGCAGGAAGCTGGCATCGAACCGGGCGACCACCAGCAGCGCGACGCTGCCGCTGGCGGCCAGCAGCAGGCCGAATTGAATGGCGCGGTCGAGCCCGACGCGTGGCGCCAGCCTGGTTGCCAGCATGCCGGCGCCGAACACGAACAACACGGTGCCGGCAAAAAACCAGCCGAGCCCGATGGGCGTAAAGTGCAGTCCCTCGATCAGGATCCGCGGCGCCGCCGAGAACATCGCAAACAACGCGCCCATGATCAGGCCGACCGTGGCGGCCGGAACCAGAAAGCGGCGATCGCTGGACAATTCAAGATAGGTCGCCCCGATCGCCAGCGGATCCAGCGGGATCCGCGTCGAGTGGTGGGTTTCGCCGAGGACCGCGCCATAGGCCGTGGCAGCAACCGCCGCGAAGGCGCCGACAAAGACGAATTCGGAGCGCCAGCCGAAAGCGCGATCGAGCGCGCCGCCCAGCAGCGGCGAAAAACCCGGTGCGGCCGCCATCGCGATCATGATCAGCGCCATGGCGCGGCCGAGTGCTGCGCCACTGAACAGATCGCGGGCGATCGCGCGCGACAACACCGACGTCGCGCAGGCGCCGGCGGCCTGGATGATTCGGCCGGCCAGCAGGCTCGGCAGGTCGTTGGCGAGGCCGCAGCAGATGCTGCCGGCGAGGAACACCGCAAAGCCTGTCAGCACCGGCCAGCGCCGGCCATAACGATCGGAAATCGGCCCGACCGCGAGCTGCCCGATCGCGAATACCGCAAGGAATACCGTGATCGATGCCGTCACCTCGGCGGTCGACACCCTGAGCGACACGGCCATCCGCGGCAGCGAGGGCAGCAGGATATTGGTCGCAAGCGTTCCGGTCGCGGCCAGCGCGGCGAGCACGGCGATCTGCCGGAACGACGAGGAGGCCACCGGGCGTGGGGCGGATATCGCTGAGACGGTCTGGTCGGCCATGCAGGCTCCCGGCGGATGATGGCATTACATCTATCATATAAAGCGGAAGAAGGAAGCCGTCCTGGCGACAAGGGCGCAAGCTCGTCCGGCGCGTTCAGCCGGTCCGCAGCACCGTGGTGCCGTTGCCGACCATCTCCGGCTGCCGCGCCAGCGCCACCGCCGGCGACATCAGGATCACCAGCGCCTGGGCGCCGAAGATCGCGACCGCGAGATAGAGGCAGGTCTCGGCGCCATAAAACCCGCCGATCAGGGCGCCGAGGCCGGCGCCGACCGGCCGCGCGCCATAGCTCATGATGTTGATCGCCGACACCCGTCCGAGCAGGTTCGCGGGCGTCACCGATTGCCGCAGCGTGGTGGTGCTGATCACCCACAGGATCGGGCCTGCGCCGAGCAGGAAGAAGCCGAGCCCGGCCAGCGCCGGGCTTGGCATGAGCGTGGTCAGCGCCAGCACCGCGGCGGCGACCAACCCGGTCACCGGGCCCAGCGCGATCACGGTGCCGAACGCCAGCCGCCGCATCACCCGCGTCGCCGCCAGCGCACCGACCACCATGCCGACGCCGTACATCGACAGCGTGGTGCCGACGCCGGTGGCCGACAATCCGAGACGACGCACCGCATAGGGCACGAACACGGCAAGCACCAGGAAGGAACCGGTATTGAAGATGAACTGGGTGACGAACACCGGCCGCAGCAGCGGATGATGCACGACGAACTCAGCGCCTTCCCGGATGTCCTGCAGCGGATGGCGTCGCGGCACGGGCGCGCGGGCGGGCTCGTGGATTCCCGACAGCAGCATCACCGCGACGACCGAGAGCGCCGCGGCGAAGCCGAAGGCCGGCGCTGCACCGACCCCGCCGACCAGCACGCCGCCGAGCGCCGGTCCGCCGGCAAAGGCGATGGTGCGCGCGAGCTCGATCCGGGCGTTGGCGGCCGGCAGCAAATCTGGCGCTACCAGCGACGGCACCAGGGCCGGCGCCGCCACGCTGTAGACGACGGTTCCGCAGACCGCGACAAAACCTGACAGCGCCAGCAGCGGCAGCGTCAGGCCATTGCACCGGATCAGCAGCAGGATGGCGATCAGGGCCAGGGCGCGCAGGCCTTCCGAGCCCGCCATCAGCCAGCGCCGCGAGCAGCGATCGGCGAGCAGCCCGGCGGGGATCGCAAACAGGATGAACGGCAGCGTCAGCGCCATCTGCAGCAGGCCGGTCCGGCCCTCGCCGACGCCGAGCAGCAGCACCGCCACGATCGGCGCTGCGGCAAGTGCGACCTGCTCGGCCGACTGGGCGGCAAGATTGGACCAGGCGAGGCGGTTGAAGGTTGGCGGCAGGCGAGGGGCGTGCGCGATTCCGGACATGGGTTTTTCCTCGATTTTTCGATGTGCGGGCGCTGTCTGATCCCTCCGCGGCGGTCCAACCACCCGCTTCCCGACAAGCCGTCGGGAGCAAGCCGTCAGATGCAGTTGCAAATCAGTTGCAATACAGAAAAACATCCTCCATGTTGGCTGGATGGACGCACGGACTTCGACTTCGCCGGTTGACCCCCTTGCCGAGGCGGCTTCGGGCCCCGCGGCCGCAGGCTCCGGCTGGCGCGGGGAACGGGGTACCCCTTCGCTGGCGGGCATGTTCGGCTCGGTGCGGACCGCCAGCCGGGGGCCGTTCTGGCGCAAGCTGCTGGCCTTCCTCGGTCCGGGCTACCTGGTCGCGGTCGGCTATATGGATCCCGGCAACTGGGCGACCTCGCTCGCCGGCGGTTCCAAGTTCGGCTACGCGCTGCTGACGGTGGCGATGCTGTCCAACCTGATGGCGATCGTGCTGCAGTCGCTGTGCACGCGGCTCGGGGTCGGCGCCGGGCGCGATCTCGCCCAGGCCTGCCGGGATTCCTTTCCGCGCTGGGTCTCCTGGCCGCTGTGGCTGTCGGCGGAAATCGCCATCACCGCCACCGACCTTGCCGAGGTGATCGGCACCGCCATCGGCCTCAATCTGCTGTTTCACATTCCGCTCGAGATCGGAGTCATCATCACCGCGGCCGACGTGTTTCTGATCCTGGCGCTGCAGGCGTTCGGCTTTCGCTGGATCGAAGCCTTCGTGGTCACCATGCTCGGGGTGATCGCGGCGTGTTTTGCGGTGCAGATCGCGATGGCCGATCCCGACTGGGGCGCGGTGATCAGGGGATTCGCGCCGACCACGGCGATCCTGCACAACCGCGAGATGCTTTATCTGGCGCTCGGCATTCTCGGCGCCACGGTCATGCCGCATAATCTCTATCTGCATTCCGGCCTGGTGCAGACCCGCGGCTACGGCGACGGCATCGCCGAACGGCGCGAGGCCATCAAGCTCGCCAACATCGATTCCGCCATTGCGCTGTGCTTTGCGCTGGTGATCAACGCCTCGATCCTGATCCTGGCGGCGGCGACCTTTCACCGGGCCGGCAGGACCGACGTCGCCGAGCTCGACCAGGCCCATGCGTTCCTGGCGCCGCTGTTGGGCTCGACCATGGCGCCGACGCTGTTTGCGGTCGCGCTGTTGTGCTGCGGCCTGAACTCGACCATCACCGCGACACTGGCCGGCCAGATCGTGATGGAGGGCTTTCTCAACCTGCGCATCGCGCCGTGGCTGCGCCGCATGGTGACGCGGATGATCGCGATCCTGCCGGCGGTGACCGTCACCATCTGGGCCGGGGAAAAGGCCACCGGCCAGCTCCTGATTTTCAGCCAGGTGGTGCTCAGCCTGCAACTGCCGTTCGCCGTGGTGCCGCTGGTGATGTTCACCGCCAGCCGGGCCAAGATGGGCGCCTTCGTGGCGCCGCGCTGGCTGACCGCGCTGGCCGCACTGACCGCGGCCCTGATCATCGCCCTGAACGCGAAGCTGGTGTGGGATTACCTGAGTGGGATGTAGGTGGCGAATAGCGAATGGCGAGTAACGAACAGGGAAGGGAAGATGCAAGAAAGGATCTTCCATTCGCTACTCGCCATTCGCCCTCTACCCCTCAATCCTGCGGTTCCGACGGCACTTCGCCTGCGGCGTCGATGCGCAGCCAGCCGCTCGGCGCCAGGCGCTGCTGCGGCAGGAAGCGGCCCTTGTAGTCCATCTTCTTCGAGCCTTCGATCCAGTAGCCGAGATAGACGTAAGGCAATCCCTGCCGCCGCGCCCGCGCGAGGTGGTCGAGGATCATGAAGGTGCCGAGCGAGCGGCTTTCTTCCGAGGGTTCGAAGAACGAATACACCATCGACAGACCGTCGCTCAGCACGTCGGTCAGCGCCACCGCGACCAGTTCGGCGCCGCGGCCGGTGATGCCGCTGTCGATGCCGCGGCGGCGATATTCGATGATGCGGGTCTCGACGTGGCTGTCCTCCACCATCATCGCATAATCCAGTACCGTCATGTCGGCCATGCCGCCATGCCGATGGCGGTGGTCGAGATAGGCGCGGAACACCGAATATTGCTCCGAGGTCGGCACAGCGCTGCGCTGCTCGCCCGTGATGTCGGCGTTGCGGGCCATCACCTTTCTCAGATTGCGCGACGGCCGGAACTCGTTGGCGATGACCCGAACCGAAACGCAGGCGCGGCACTGGTCGCAGGCCGGCCGATAGGCGATCGACTGGCTGCGCCGGAAGCCGCCATGGGTCAGCAGGTCGTTGAGATCGCCGGCCTTGTCGCCGACCAGATGCGTGAACACCTTGCGCTCATGGCGGCCCGGCAGGTAGGGGCAGGGCGAGGGCGCGGTCAGGTAGAATTGCGGGGTGTCACGCGAGTGCTGGGTCACGGGATGTCGTCAGCCTCCGAAGCAGCAAGATCCAAGCATCGCGCCGGGAAGGCTGGCGGTCAATTGGTTTGGTGGAAACCGTCCCAACGCTTTGCGCCAGGCCGGTCCATGGATCGGCGCACGGCACGAATGGTCGGCTCCCGCGGTCAGTAGGTCCGCGCCGGCTGCGCCATCTGGATCCGGACCGAACTGTTGATGACCACGGTTCCCAGCACGATGTCATGCAATAGCCGCCGTCGGCCGTTGAACAGCCCGACCAGGAGAACCAGCGGGGTCAGGAACGAGATCGACACCCAGAACAGGATGGCGTGCATGGCGCCGAGCACGAAATAGCCGGGCGCGCCATACCAGGTACGCATTTCCAGATCCATGACGCGCATGCCGACGGTAGCCGAATGCGGCCCGCCCAGCGAGGCGCCATAATAGAGCACCGCCCAGATCACGGTGGCCGGCCAGGCCAGCCAGAACAGCGCCCAGCCCAGCCCGAGCGTGATCAGGCCGAACACGGCGATGAACAGATAGCCGAAGATCACCGGGACAGAGAGCACCACGAGATCGATCAGGAACGCGAACACCCGCCGCGTCAGCACGCCGCGAAACAGTTCCGGCTGGGCCCACGGATCGAACGCGTGCGGCCGGTTCGGCCCGCTGTCGTTGCGCCAGCCGCCGCCCAGATTGCCCGAACCACTGTAAGACATGATCAGTCCTTTCGACTGCGCCGTCACCGGCAGCAGATGGGAATGGCTCTCCCCGGCCGCAAGTGGAGATTCTTCCCCGGCCCGTCAGTCCTGCTGCTTGAGCTTCTCGGCCGCCCGCGGCGCAAAATAAGTCAGGATGCCGTCGGCGCCGGCGCGCTTGAAACCCAGCAGGCTTTCCATCATCGCCCGCTCGCCGTCGATCCAGCCATGGCCGGCGGCGGCGGCGATCATCGCGTATTCGCCGGACACCTGATAGACGAAGGTCGGCATCGAAAAGCTGTCCTTGACCCGCCGCACGATGTCGAGATAGGGCATCCCCGGCTTCACCATCACCATGTCGGCGCCTTCGGCGATGTCGAGTTCGACCTCGCGCAGCGCCTCGTCGGAATTGGCGCTGTCCATCTGGTAGGTGCGCTTGTCGCCGGTCAGGGTCTTGGCCGAGCCGATGGCGTCGCGGAACGGGCCGTAGAAGGCGGAGGCATATTTCGCCGCATAGGCCATGATCTGGACGTCGAGAAAACCCGCAGCGTCCAGCGCCTGCCGAATCGCGCCGACACGGCCGTCCATCATGTCGGAGGGCGCGATGATGTCGCAGCCGGCTTCGGCCTGCACCAGCGCCTGGCGAACCAGCACCGCGACGGTCTCGTCGTTGAGGATCCTGCCGTCCTCGATCAGTCCGTCATGGCCGTGGCTGGTGAAGGGATCGAGTGCGACGTCGCAGAGCACGCCGAGGTCGGGAAATTCCTGCTTGATCGCGCGCACCGTCTGGCACACCAGGTTGGCCGGATTGACCGCCTCGGAGCCGTGCTCGTCGCGCAGGCCGGGCTCGGTGTAGGGAAACAGCGCGATGCAGGGAATGTTCAGCTTCATCGCGCGCTCGGCGTCGCGCACCGCCTGGTCGACGCTGAGCCGCTCGACGCCGGGCATCGAGGCGATCGCGGCGCGGCTGTTGTGGCCGTCGATCACGAACAGCGGCCAGATCAGGTCGTCGGTGGTGAGGACGTTTTCCCGCACCATTCGCCGCGCCCATTCCGCCTTGCGGTTGCGGCGCGGCCGAACCGTCAGATCGAGCGCCGGCGCGGCTGTGGTGGCCCGCCGCGGCGGCGCGTCGCGCATTTCGATCGGACGCCCGAATTTGATCGCCATCTGACTGTTTCTCCTGCGGCGGTAGAATGGACAGGGTGCGACTCTAGCACTTTGGCGGGCTTCCGTCACCGCAGCCTTGAGCTGTCGCAAGACCGATTGATTTTGCCGCGCCGAGGGGCCATGAGTGCGGGATGAAGAGCTATTTTGCCGCCATCAGCAGCAGCCCCGATGTCTGAAACCCCATCGCGCGAGCAGTCGCGGGACAACGCCATGTCGGTGGCTGCGATTTCGTCGGAGCGGATCGAATCCGACGAGAATGTCTGGACCCGGCGGCTGGTGCTTTTCCTGCGCATCATGGCGGTCGTCTCGGTAGCCAAGGGCCTCTATCATTGGGCGCAGGTCACCGGCTTTGTCGGCGGCGAGGACGACGCCTTCGAGAACCAGGCGATGGCGTGGCAGACCGCGACGGTGTATTTCGCGGTCATCGAACTGGTCGCCGCCGTCGGCCTGTGGCTGGCGACGCCGTGGGGTGCGGTGGTGTGGCTCACCACCGTGGTGTCGATGGCGGTCATCGAGCTGATGTTTCCGGGAATCTATGGCGGCAGCCTGGTGGTGGTGGGCGTGGAAGCCGCGATGCTGGCGGCCTATCTGGCGCTGGCATGGATGGCGGCGCGCGAACGGCCGCCATAGCGGCGCCAGGCTCATCCTTGCGCGCGGCGCCGTCGGAAAATCCGGCCGCCGTCGCATAGGATTTTCGGCATTTTTTGCGGTAACTTTTCAGTCACCCTAACGCTGCGGTCATACCTGTTACGCGGATCTTTCGAATTTGAACGATGCTGTTCCCTTATGCGACAGCACGCCCAGACGAAGCGTGAACGAGGCCTCCAGCCGTCAACGAAACGTTGCGAAAAGTCCTTTGTCCATAGGCTTAATCCGCGATTCACTGTCTTAAATTCATGATCTCTTTATTGTCTTGTTTAAGCGGATCTTCAAACCGCCCCCTTAAGTTGACGCTATCAGGCGGGACACAAGTTTCGTCGAATAAGTCGATAAAAACGACAGCAGGGGAAGTGTCATGATGAAAGCCGTTGCAACGGCGGCGGAAGCCGCCGAGCGCGCACCCGGCCAGGCTCCGGTGCAGCCTCTCTACCTGGAAGCGTTGACGCTGGTCGAGCGGCTGCATCGCCGCCTGCTCGACGTCATCAAGGATGAATTCGACCGCCGCGGCCGCGCCGACATCAATTCGGTGCAGGCGCTGCTGCTCTATAACATCGGCGACAAGGAACTGACCGCTGGCGAATTGCGCACGCGCGGCTACTACCTCGGATCCAACGTTTCCTACAATCTGAAGAAGCTGGTCGAACTCGGCTTCCTCGATCATCAGCGCTCGCGGGTCGACCGCCGCTCGGTCCGCATCCGGCTGACCGCGCAGGGCCAGGAAATCCGCCGCATCGTCGACGCGCTGTACCAGAAGCACGTCAAGACCGTGGAGCAGGTCGGCGGCATCTCGAACGAGGAATTCGCGACCCTGAACAAGTCGCTGCACCGGCTCGAGCGGTTCTGGACCGACCAGATCCTGTATCGGCTCTGATTTTTCCGACGGCAGTCAAGGGCCAAGCCGGCAAGGTCAAAAGACCGGCAGCCATCTGATTGAACCAAACTTCCCCAGGGCGCGCCGTTCCGGTTTCCCGGAACGGTGCGTTTTGTCTTGTGGCAGCGCAAAAATAGCTCTCCGGCCATGGAACCGGTTCCCTCGCTCGGGCTTTATCCCGGCATAGCGGAGGACGTGAGGTCATGCTGGTCGAGCGCGGATTGCAGGTCATGAATGTCGAGGTGGTCGGCGATGCCTATGCCATCGCCTCGAACTACCTTCGCAAGAGCGGGGCGATCGCCGACAGCCTCGCCACCAATGATGCGCTGCTTGAAATCATCGTCGAGATGTTTCACCGCGGCGAATACAACAAGCTCAGGCTCGCCAACAAGGCGATTTCGAAATTCCAGGCCATGGCCCTGGTGTGAGCGCCAGCCGGGAGGATGCCATGGAAACCGCCATCGACCGCATCATGCAAACCTATGCGCTGCTGGTGAACCGCTCCGCGGCCGCCAGCGACGAGGCCCGCGCCAGGGTGACGGATTACGTCCGCACCCTGTTCGAAGCCGGCGAAAAGGACTCGCACCGCCTGACCGTGTGCGGGCTGACCTATCTGCGCGAGCTCGACGGCTCGACCGATCCGGTCAAGGCCGGATTTACCGGGTTGTAGATCTACCTCGGCCTTGACACCCTGCATGCGGTTATCCGTCACTGCGCGGCCTGATCGACGCATCGGAATTCGGCGGCACCGCTCAAGCCGGGCCATCACGGTCCGTGGGCATTGCTGACGCCCTCGCTCCCGTCTGATACACCCCTCCGGTCCATCAAGCGCGAACGCGCCGAGCCCCGAGGAAATCCCATGCTCACTTTGCATCATCTCAACGACTCCCGTTCGCAGCGGATCCTGTGGCTGCTGGAGGAGCTGGGCACGCCCTATGAGATCAGGCGCTACCAGCGCGACGCCACCACGCGGCTGGCGCCGCCGGAACTGACCGCGGTGCATCCGCTCGGCAAGTCGCCGGTCATCACCGACGGCGAGATCACGATCGCCGAATCCGGCGCCATCGTCGACTACCTCATCCGCCGCCATGGCCAGGGTGAAATGATGCCGGCGCCCGGCAGCGCCGATTACGAGGCCTACAATGAATGGCTGCATTATTCCGAAGGCTCGGCGATGCTGCCGCTGATGCTCAACCTCTATGTCGGCAGGCTGAAGCAGGCAGGCGCGCCGCTGCATCCGCGCATCGACAGCGAGATGGCCAACCATCTCGGCTACATCGACGGCGCGCTGAAGGGCCGCGAGTTCTTCGTCGGCAGCTCGCTGTCGGGCGCCGATATCCAGATGAGCTTCGTCGCCGAGATGGCCAAGGTGTTCGACAAGCTCGGGCCCTATCCGAGCCTCGCCGGCTGGCTGGCGCGGATGCACGCCCGGCCGGCGTTCCAGCGCAGCGTCGAAAAGGGCGGCGCCTATCGCTTCGCCACATAGGCTTCACGTGTTTGCGAAGCCGGGCGGTGCGGACTTATCGGCCGGCGGGCGGTTTGCTAGGGTCTTGCGATGCTGCTTTCCCGAGGGGAGGGGAGCACCGCTCTTGTCGCGATGGACAGCGCCATGAACCATTCGCTTACCCGCCGCAATCTGCTGGGCGCCGCGGTCGCCACGGCCGCGCTGGCGCGGCGCGCGGGCGCGGCCGAGGACCAGACCCCGGCCCAGACGCTCGACGAATTGATGCGCCAGAACCAGGATTCCGGCCTCGGCAGCGGCTTCGACAACGCCTTGCGCGATGTCAGGCTGCCGAAAAAGTCGCTGCCGACCTTGTCGCCTTCGACCGCCGAGACCACCCAGGCCTCGATCGCGCAATATGAGGCGATCGTCGCCAGGGGCGGCTGGCCGGACGTGCCCGCCGCCGATCGGCTCCAGGTCGGCGGCAGAAGCCCGGCGGTACCGGCCTTGCGCACGCGGCTCGCCATGGCGGGCGACCTCGAACTCAATTCCGGCGATCCGCAGGTGTTCGATTCCTACGTCGATGCCGCGGTGCGCCGCTTCCAGGTCCGCCATGGCCTGCATGCCGACGGCGTGGTGCGCGACGCCACCTTGCGCGCGCTCAACGTGCCGGCGCCGACAAGGCTGGCGCAGCTGCGGACCAATGCGGTCAGGCTGAAGAGCCTGACCGGCAATCTCGGCAACCGCATCGTGGTCGCCAATATTCCGGCGGCGCAGATCGAGGCGATCGAGAACGGCGTCGCGGTGACGCGCCACACCGCGGTGGCCGGCAAGCCGGACCGGCCGTCGCCGGACATCCAGAGCAAGATCGTGCAGATCAACTTCAACCCGTTCTGGACGGTACCGGTGTCGATCATCCGCAAGGACCTGATTCCGAAGATGCAGGCCGAGCCGGACTATCTCACCAAAAATCATATCCGCATCTTCGACGCCCGGAACAACGAGGCGCCGCCGTCGCAGATCGACTGGTATTCGGCCGAGGCGGTGAACTACAAATTCAAGCAGGATGCCGGCGATTTCAATTCGCTGGGCTCGATCCGGATCAATTTCCCGAGCCAGTACGGCGTCTACATGCACGACACGCCGTCGAAGAATCTGTTCGGCGAGGATTTCCGCTTTGCGTCTTCGGGCTGCATGCGGGTGCAGAACGTCCGCGAGCTGGTGTACTGGATCCTGGACGAAAGCCCGGGCTGGTCGCGGGCCGAGATCGACGAGGTCATCAAGTCGGGCGAGCGCAAGGACGCCAAGGTGGCAAAACCGCTGCCGCTGTACTGGGTCTATGTGACGGCCTGGGCGACCCCGGACGGCGTGGTCCAGTTCCGCGAGGATATCTACAACCGCGACGGGATCGGCTGAGCCGAGCCCAGCCGGGACGGGCGCGCCGGCGCTTGGTACCCCGCCACCACCGAAAAAAATGTCTACCCCATCGCGAGCCACCATATCTTGCATAAATAAAAGGCTAATACCGCAAGCGCTTGGCCATTTCCGGCCGATGTGCTAATTCGCTCACGCCGCTTCGACCGCCACACGTGACCGACCGCAATGCCCCTAACCGGCTGCGGCGGTGGAGATATTTCGTCCATGAGCTCTCCTGCCAGCGCCAAATCCGCCGCCACTACCGGTTCCGCGCCCGACTCGTTCTTCACGGCCGGCCTTGCCGGGGCCGATCCGGAGATTTCCGCCGCGATCGCCGGTGAACTCGGCCGGCAGCGCCACGAGATCGAGCTGATCGCATCCGAAAACATCGTCAGCCGCGCGGTGCTGGAGGCGCAGGGCTCGGTGCTGACCAACAAATATGCCGAGGGCTATCCGGGCAATCGCTATTACGGCGGCTGCGAATGGGTCGACGTGGTGGAAACGCTGGCGATCGACCGCGCCAAGAAGCTGTTCGGCGCCGGCTTTGCCAATGTGCAGCCGAATTCCGGCAGCCAGATGAACCAGGCGGTATTTTTGGCGCTGCTGCAGCCCGGCGACACCTTCATGGGCCTCGACCTGGCCGCCGGCGGCCATCTCACCCATGGCTCACCCGTCAACATGTCCGGCAAGTGGTTCAAGGCCTCGCATTATACCGTGCGGCGCGAGGACCAGGTCATCGACATGGATGCGGTGGCAAGGCAGGCCGAACAGGTGCGGCCGAAACTGATCATCGCCGGCGGCTCGGCCTATTCGCGAGCCTGGGACTTCAAGCGGTTTCGCGAGATCGCCGACAGCGTCGGCGCCTATTTCCTGGTCGACATGGCGCATTTCGCAGGCCTGGTCGCCGGCGGCGTGCATGCCTCGCCGGTACCCCATGCCCATGTCACGACGACCACGACCCACAAGTCGCTGCGCGGGCCGCGCGGCGGCCTGATGCTGTGGAACGACGAGGCGCTGACCAAGAAGTTCAATTCGGCGATCTTCCCGGGCCTGCAGGGCGGCCCCCTGATGCATGTGATCGCCGCCAAGGCGGTGGCCTTTGCCGAGGCGCTGCGTCCGGAATTCAAGATCTACGCCAAGAACGTGGTCGAGAACGCCAGGGCGCTGGCCGAGAGCCTGCGCGCCCACGGCTTCGACATCGTGTCCGGCGGCACCGACAACCATCTGATGCTGGTGGACCTGCGGCCCAAGGGCCTCAAGGGCAACGTCTCGGAAAAGGCGCTGGTGCGCGCGGCGATCACCTGCAACAAGAACGGCATCCCGTTCGATCCGGAAACGCCGTTCGTCACCTCGGGCCTGCGGCTGGGCACGCCGGCGGCGACCACGCGCGGCTTCGGCGTTGCCGAATTCCAGCAGGTCGGCGCCATGATCGCCGAGGTGCTCAACGCGATCGCGCAAGCGCAGGACGGCAAGGCGCCGCTGGTGGAAGCCGCGATCAAGGAACGGGTCAAGGCGCTCACCGACCGCTTCCCGATCTATCAATAAGGTCCAGTTGAATGCGATGTCCCAGCTGCAACAGTCTCGATACGCAGGTGAAGGACTCGCGTCCGACCGAGGATTCCGCCGTGATCCGGCGGCGGCGGATCTGCCTGACCTGCAATTTCCGCTTTACCACCTTCGAGCGGGTGCAGCTGCGCGAACTCACGGTCATCAAGCGCAACGGCCGCAGGGTGCCGTTCGACCGCGACAAGCTGGTGCGCTCGCTGCAGATATCCCTGCGCAAGCGGCCGGTCGATCCGGAGCGGGTCGAGACCATGGTGTCGGCGATCGTGCGCGAGCTCGAGAGCGGCGGCGAGGCCGAGATTTCGTCGGAGGCGATCGGCGAGATCGTGATGGAACATCTGCGCCATCTCGACGACGTCGCCTATGTCCGCTTCGCCTCGGTCTATCGCAATTTTCGTGAAGCCAAGGATTTTGAGACCGTGCTCGGCGAGCTCTCCGGCGACGACGACGCGCGGCTGGCCACGTTGCGCAAATGATCTTCCGCATTCTGGAAGACCAGTACGCGCAGCAAGCCAGGATGTCGAAAGCATCGGACCTGCGTTTCATGCAGCTGGCGCTGACGCTGGGACGCCGCGGGCAGGGCCGTACCTGGCCCAATCCCGCCGTCGGCGCGGTGGTGGTCAAGGACGGCGTCATTGTCGGCCGCGGCTGGACGCAAGCGGGCGGCCGGCCCCATGCCGAGCCGGAGGCGCTGCGGCGGGCAGGCGCTGCGGCCGCCGGCGCCACGCTCTATGTGACCCTGGAGCCGTGCTCGCATGTCGGCAAGTCGCCGCCCTGCGCCGACGCCGTCGTCGCCGCCGGGATCGCGCGGGTAGTGTCGGCGATCGAGGACCCCAATCCGGAAGTGGCCGGCCAGGGCCACGCCAAACTTCGCGCCGCCGGCATCGTCGTCGATATCGGTCTGTGCGCCAGGGAAGCCGCGCACGATCATGCCGGGCATTTCAGGCGCATCCGCGATCGGCGTCCCCATGTCATCCTCAAGCTTGCGGTATCCGCCGACGACAGGATCGGCGCGGCCGGCGGCACGCCGGTGGCGATCACCGGCGAAGCGGCGCGGGCGCGGGTGCATCTGCTGCGCGCGCAATGCGACGCCATTCTGGTCGGGATCGGCACCGTGCGCGCCGACGATCCCGAGCTGACCTGCCGGCTGCCCGGCATGGCGGCGCGCTCGCCGGTGCGGGTGGTGCTGGACCGCAGCCTGCGGATTGCCGGCGCCAGCCGGCTGGTGCATTCGGCGCGCGAGACACCGCTGTGGGTGATGACCTCGGACCTTGCGGAAGCGCCCGCGGCGATGAAGCTCGGCGCCGCCGGCGCGCAGGTGATCCGGGTGCCGGTGACGGCCGCGCCGCCGCCGGGACTCGATCTCAACGCCGTGCTGCATGCGCTGGCCGGCAAGGGCATCACCCGGCTGATGGTCGAAGGCGGCGCGCGGGTGGCGTCTTCCTTTGTCGAGGCCGGTCTGGTCGATGAGGTTTGGCTGCTGCGCGGCCCCGATCCGATCGGCGCCGGCGGCATCAACGCGCTGGATGCCCTGCCGCTGACCGCCATCACCGGGTCGCCGGCCTTCGCCGTTCGTGGCAGCGAAACACTGCAACGCGACACCCTGACGATTTACGGGCGGGCCTGATGATTTGGATCGAAGCCTTGGCCTTGCACAACCTCGCAACGGCTCGTCCCTGCGAACGCAGGAACCCATCAGCCCTGGCCTCGAAAGTGAAAAACGCCTCTGCCCCCGTGCCGAAACCGGACTCCGCGCCGCCGCGACGTGCGCGATTGGGCTCGTCGCGGGGGTGCCTGCGTTGGCAGGGACGATTCGTTGAAACATCGAAACCTCCGTCCGGGATTGCTGTCGCGGCATCGAATCCGAAAATCCAGATCCGACAGGTGGAGTTCTCATGTTCACCGGCATAGTCACCGACATCGGCGAGATCGTCGCCCTGACGCCGACGGCGCAGGGCCAGCTGCACCGGCTGCGCATCGCCTGCAGCTACGACCGCGCCGGAATCGCCGACGGCGCCTCGATCGCCTGCAACGGCGTCTGTCTCACGGTGGTCGGATCCGGTATCGCGCGCGACCGGACCTGGTTCGAGGTCGATGCCGCCGCCGAGACGCTGGCCATGACCACGGCCAAGCACTGGAGCGTCGGCACCAGGCTCAACCTCGAGCGCGCCCTCAAGATCGGCGATGAACTCGGCGGTCATATCGTCGCTGGCCACGCCGACGGCATCGCCACCATCGAGCGGCGCGACGATCTGCCGGACATGGCGCGGTTCGAGCTGCGGACGGAACGGGAACTGGCGCGCTTCATCGCCGCCAAGGGCTCGGTGACGCTGGACGGCGTGTCGCTGACGGTAAATACGGTGCAGGATGTCGCGTTTTCGGTGCTGATCATCCCGCATACCCTCAACGTCACCACGCTGGGCGGCTGGCGCGCGGGCGGCGAGGTCAATCTCGAGGTCGATCTGATGGCGCGCTACGCCGCGCGGCTGTCGGAAATGAAATAGACGCAGGCCTTGGCTTTGGTCGCCGCTGCGCCTAAAACCCGCACCAATTGCTCGATATTGGCGGGACTGAGATGGCGGACGCGCGGCGCGCAGAGTTGAAGGACCAGACCGACATTTCCGGCGCGCATGCGCTGATCGTCGAGGCGCGCTTCTATGACGACATCCAGGATGCGCTGCTGGAAGGCGCCGTCGCCGAGCTGAAGGCCGCCGGCGTCGCCTACGACGTCATCACCGTGCCCGGGGCGCTGGAAATTCCTGCCGCGATCGCGATCGCGCTCGACGCCGCCGCCGACCGCGGCAGGCCCTATGACGCCGCGATCGCGCTGGGATGCGTGGTCCGCGGCGACACCATTCATTTCGAGATCGTCTCGATGGAATCCTCGCGCGCGCTGATGGACCTGTCGGTTGCAAGAAAGCTTCCGCTCGGCAACGGCATCATCACCGTCAACACCGACGCCCAGGCCTGGGCGCGGGCCCGCGCCGGCGAACTCAACAAGGGCGGCGACGCGGCGCGCGCGGCACTTGCGATGCTGCGGATCAAGCGCCGGCTGGCGCGGACCTGACCATGGCAGAGCATGACAACGCCCGCGACAAGAAGCCGGCCAAGGCCCTCGACCGCAAAGCCAACCGGCGCGGCGCGGCGCGGCTGGCGGCGGTGCAGGCGCTGTACCAGATGGATATCGGCGGCGCCGGCATCAACGACATTTTTGCGGAGTTCGAGAGCCACTGGCTCGGCGGCGAGGTCGAAGGCGACAAATACCTGCCGGCGGAAGCCGCCTTCTTCCGCGACGTGGTGTCCGGCGTGGTGCGCGACCAGGGCAAGCTTGATCCCCTGATCGACGATGCGCTGTCGAAGGGCTGGCCGCTGCAGCGGATCGACGCCATCCTGCGCGCGGTGCTGCGCGCCGGCAGCTACGAACTGGAGCATCGCAAGGATATTCCGGGGCGCGTCGTGGTTTCGGAATATGTCGATGTCGCGGATGCCTTCGTCGACGGCGAGGAGACCGGCATGATCAACGCGGTGCTCGATCAGATCGCGCGGCATTTTCGCGCCGACGAATTTTCCAGGGCCGGCGGCTGAGATGAGCGCCGCCGGACAGCATCCGGGGCGCGCTGGTTCGCGACGTTACGCTGCCCGCCCATATTGCCGCCCGATCGAGCCGGGCGCTTCCGCGTGTAGAAGGAGCAGTCGCCGTATCTCTTGCTTACCCTCCTCTTCGGGAGGAGGGTCGGTGAGCGTCGCGCAGAGCGCGACGCGAGGCGGGGTAGGGTGCGCCGCGGATGAAAAGATCACCCCACCGCGACCGCTTAGGCGGTCGACCCTCCCCCGCCAGGGGAGGGTAAAGCTCGCCGTCTTTCAGGTCGTGCATTCCATCGCGTGTGATGGCCCTGCCGTCGAGCAGGGGGATAGGGGCACTGCAGCGGATGGCGCGGCATGACCGACCGGCAAAACCATTCATCCGGCGAGGACTCGCTGATCGCGCGTTACTTCCGGCCCATGGCGACCGATCCCGGCGCCTTCAACCTCGATGACGATGCGGCGATCCTGCAGGCCCTGGGCGGCGACCTCGTGGTGACGACCGACGCCATCGTCGAAGGCGTGCACTTTCTGCCCGACGATCCCCCCGACACCGTCGCGCGCAAGGCGCTGCGGGTGAACCTTTCGGATCTCGCCGCCAAGGGAGCGAGCCCCGCGGGCTTTCTGCTCACCCTGGCGTTGCCGGCTGCCGAGCAAGCCTGGCTGCAGCCATTCGCGCGCGGGCTCGGCGAGGATGCCGCCGTGTTCGGCTGCCCGCTGCTGGGCGGCGATACGGTTTCCACGCCGGGGCCGAAGATGATCTCGATCACGGCCTTCGGCCGGGTTGCCGCCGGCCGCATGGTGCATCGCAGCGGCGCCAAGCCCGGCGATCGCGTCGTGGTGAGCGGCACCATCGGCGACGCCGCGCTCGGGCTTGCGGTCCTGACGCGGCGCGTGACGGCGACGGCGCTCGCCGATGTCGCGAGCAACGCGCTGCTGGCCGAGCGCTATCGCGTGCCGCAGCCGCGCACCGCGCTGGCCAACGCGGTGCGCGACCATGCCAGCGCGGCGATGGACGTGTCCGACGGGCTGGCCGGCGACCTTGCAAAACTCTGCGCGGCGTCAGGGGTATCGGCGGTGATCGATGCGCAGAGCGTGCCGCTGTCGGCAGCCGCCGCGGGAATGCTGGCGCGCGGCAGGGCCGACATCGCCGCCATCGTCTCCGGCGGCGACGATTACGAGATCCTGTGCGCGATTCCGGAGCTTCGCCTGGCCGCCTTCGAACAGGCCGCGGCACGGGCCGGCGTGGCCGTGAGCTCGATCGGCACGATTCTGGCCGGCAGCGAGCTTCCGAGGTTTCTCGATTCGCAAGGCCAGGCGCTGGGGCTGCCGCGGCTCTCCTACAGCCATTTCTAAGACCCGAGGAGACGATCGGCGTTCTTCGGATGCGGCGCAAGGCGCCGCCCTTGCAGCGGGGTGCGCTGCTGATCCGGGGTCCGTCGGGGAGTTTCGGCCTGCATGGTTGCCGGCGCTGCGGAGCGTCACGTCGTGCCGCGCCGCGTCCGGGACAGGAGGGCGCAAATACCTGCCGAAATCGACGGTTTTGCCGCTTCGCGGCGTTGCGCCGGGCATGCGATTTTGGCATGGTCCGGCGCGATTTGAGGCCGTCCTTTTGGGCAGGGCAGGCCTTCTTTTTATGCGCCTGCCGCTCCCGCGGCAAAGGGGCTTGGGCACGAAATCAGGATCTGAGGCAAATTCAATGACAGCATTATGGGTGATTGTGCTCTGTGGAGCGCTTTCCATCGTTTACGCGATCTGGGCGACGGCATCGGTCATGAAGGCGGATGCCGGCAATCCGCGGATGCAGGAAATCGCGGCTGCGGTGCGCGAGGGCGCGCAGGCCTATCTCAAGCGCCAGTACATGACCATCGGCCTGGTCGGCATCGTGATTTTCGCGCTGCTGGCCTACTTTCTCGGCACCCTGGTCGCGGCGGGCTTCCTGATCGGCGCCGTGCTGTCGGGCGCCGCCGGCTTCATCGGCATGAACGTCTCGGTTCGCGCCAATGTGCGTACCGCGCAGGCCGCCACCACCTCGCTGGCCGGCGGACTTGAGCTCGCCTTCAAGGCCGGCGCCATCACCGGCATGCTGGTCGCGGGCCTGGCGCTGCTCGGCGTCACCATCTACTTCGCCTTCCTCACGCATTATCTCGATCTGGCTCCCAACAGCCGCACCGTGGTCAATGCGCTGGTGGCGCTCGGCTTCGGCGCCTCGCTGATCTCGATCTTCGCCCGGCTCGGCGGCGGCATCTTCACCAAGGGCGCCGACGTCGGCGGCGATCTGGTCGGCAAGGTCGAGGCCGGCATTCCCGAGGACGATCCGCGCAACCCGGCCACCATCGCCGACAATGTCGGCGACAATGTCGGCGATTGCGCCGGCATGGCCGCCGACCTGTTCGAGACCTATGCGGTGACCGCGGTCGCCACCATGGTGCTGGCCGCGATCTTCTTTGCGACCTCGCCGCTATTGGTGAACATGATGACCTTGCCGCTGGCGATCGGCGGCGTCTGCATCATCACCTCGATCCTCGGCACCTTCTTCGTCAAGCTCGGCGCCAACCAGTCGATCATGGGCGCGCTGTACAAGGGCCTGATCGCGACCGGCGTGCTGTCGCTGATCGGGGTCGCCGCGGTGATTTACTGGCTGATCGGTTTCGACACCCCGCTGCACGCCGGCGCCGCTTCGTTCACCGGCCTGACGCTGGTGTGGTGCGGCATCGTCGGTCTTGCCGTCACCGGGCTGATCATCGTGATCACCGAATACTACACCGGCACCGAATATCGCCCGGTGAAGTCGATCGCGGCGTCCTCGGTCACCGGCCACGGCACCAACGTGATCCAGGGCCTGGCGATCTCGATGGAAGCCACCGCCGGTCCGGCGCTGGTGATCATTGCCGGCATTCTCGTCACCGACAGCCTTGCCGGCCTGTTCGGCATCGCCATCGCCACCACCACCATGCTGGCGCTGGCCGGCATGATCGTGGCGCTCGACGCCTTCGGCCCGGTCACCGACAATGCCGGCGGCATTGCCGAAATGGCCGGACTGCCCAAGGAAGTCCGCAAGGCCACCGACGCGCTCGACGCCGTCGGCAACACCACCAAGGCGGTCACCAAGGGCTACGCGATCGGCTCGGCCGGTCTCGGTGCGCTGGTGCTGTTCGCCGCCTACAACGAAGACCTCAAATACTTCATCGCCAATGCGGTGAACTATCCCTACTTCAAGGGCGTGCTGCCCGACTTCTCCCTCAACAACCCCTATGTCGTGGTCGGCCTGTTGTTCGGCGGTCTGTTGCCGTACCTGTTCGGCGCCATGGGCATGACCGCGGTGGGCCGCGCGGCCAGCGCGATCGTCGAGGAAGTGCGGCGTCAGTTCCGCGAAAAGCCGGGCATCATGCAGGGCACCGACAAGCCGGATTACGGCAAGGCGGTGGATCTTTTGACCAAGGCGGCGATCAAGGAAATGATCGTTCCCTCGCTGCTGCCGGTGCTGTCGCCGGTCTTCGTCTACTTCGTCATCTTCGGCATTGCCGGCGGCGGCGCGGCCGGCAAGTCGGCGGCGTTCTCGGCGGTCGGCGCGATGCTGCTCGGCGTGATCGTGACCGGCCTGTTCGTCGCGATCTCGATGACCTCGGGCGGCGGCGCCTGGGACAACGCCAAGAAGTACATCGAGGACGGCCATTACGGCGGCAAGGGCTCGGACGCCCACAAGGCGGCGGTGACCGGCGATACCGTCGGCGATCCCTACAAGGACACCGCGGGTCCTGCGGTCAACCCGATGATCAAGATCACCAACATCGTGGCGCTGCTGCTGCTGGCGATCCTGGCGCGCTGAACCGCAGCGTTGCCAAATGACAAAACCCCGCGGCGCAAGCCGCGGGGTTTTTCGTATTGATCGAAAGTCTGAGCTCCGGCGGCGCTGTCGGCTAATTGAAGCTCATCAGCTTGAACAGCGGCGTCAAATAGCTGATTTCCTGGCCGGAGGTCGGCGTGGTGCGGCTGATGAAGTCGAAGATCTTGCCGTCCTGCAGCCCGTAATTGGCCAGCCGCTGCACCTGGCGGTTCTTGTCGAAATAGATCGCGATCACGCGCTGGTCGATCACGCGCTGGTTCATGAACGCGACCTTGCGTTCGGAGCGCTGCGAAATGTAATAAAACACCTCGCCGTTGAGGGTGGCGACCGTGGAGGGCGTTCCCATCACGATCAGGACCTGGTCCTGGCTCGCCCCGATCGGAATCTGTTCGAGCGCGCCGGGCGGCAGCACATAGCCCCTCTGGAACTGCTCGCCGGTGCAGCCGGCCAGCACCGCGCAGAGCAGGGCGATCGCGGCAACCGCAAGCAGGCCGCGCTGCCGCGCGGAAGAACCGCGCTGCCGCGCGGAAGAGCCGCGCTGCCGCGCGGAAGAGCCGCGCTGGGAGCGCCGGGGTGAGCCTGTCGGATGGGTCTCGATCATTCCGGAACTGGTCCCGTCCCCTTGCATCGTGCGAGGCGTTGACGTACCGGGCAGCACGTCGGATAGCAACAGGCGCGAACGCCCCGCACAGCAACCTTTGGGGCTCGCATGCGGAACCCACAATGCCTTGGCCGTTCAATCACTTCAGGAAACCCCGGATACCGTCGCGCGGCACCATCGAGGCCATCTATGGCATGATCGTGACGCAGGCGCGAGAACCCATGTTTTATCGGGACTTGGCGGTGCCGGACACGGTTAACGGCCGTTTCGATCTGCTGGTGCTGCATCTGTGGATGGTGTTGCGGCGGCTGAAGCCGCTTCCCGACGGCGCCGCGCTTTGCCAGCAGCTGTTCGACCGCTTCTGCGAAGATATGGACGGCAATCTGCGCGAAATGGGGGTCGGCGACCTCACGGTGCCGAAGCGCATGCAGGCCTTCGGCGAGGCGTTTTATGGCCGGGTGGCGGCCTATGATCTGGCCCTCGACACGGGCCTCGGGCAGGGGCAGGAGCCGCTGGCGCGGGCGCTGTGCAAGAACATCCTCGATGGCGCGGACCTCGCGCAGGCGCACCGATTGGCCCGCTATGCCGGGGCTGTCATCGCGGCGCTCGACGGACTCGACGAGGCGGCCTTGCGGGGCGCATCGTGGAAGTTTCCCTTGCCCCTGCCGGAAGCCACGGGAGCGCAGCCATGAACAGGACGGGTAGCATGACGGAGCCAGCCGGCCCCTGGAGCGTGCCGGTGACGGTGGCGCAACTGCCGGACACCGGCCTGCATCGCGCGTTCGAGGCGAGCCAGGCGGTGCGCGACGCCATGGCCAAACTCGCCGGCTTGCGCGAAATACTCTCCGCCAGCGCTTCGCTCGACGTCACGCCCAAGGGCGGCGGCCGGGTTCATGTCACGGGCCGCGTCCGGGCGCGGATCGGGCAGACCTGCGTGGTCTCGCTCGATCCGATCGAGAACGAACTCGATGAGCCGATCGACCTGATCTTCGTGCCGCCCGAGCAGATTCCGGAATTGGCCGACCTGGTCGACGAGGCGGCCGTAAGCGAGGGCGACATTCCCGACCCGCCGGAGCCGATCGAGAACGGCATCATCGATCTCGGCCGGCTGGCGACCGATGCGTTGTATCTTGCGATCGATCCCTATCCACGCCGGCCGGATGCGGTGTTCGAACCGCTGGTCGAGGCCGCCGATCCCGAGGACCATCCGTTTGCCGCGTTGAAGGCGCTCAAATCGCCCCCCAGGGCGCGCGGACCGAGCAAGCCGAAACGCGGGTGAAGCGCCGTTGCAGCCTCGTTAAAGCTGCGCGGCGCAATAATCCGCCTTCGCGCGGAAACCCGGTAAATCGGCTTAAGCCATTGAAAAATTGTAACATAACCCAAGGCGTCGATTCTGCCCCACGGCGACCCGGGCGCCAAAAGGCAGGGGTCAAGAGGTTGTGTCGGGGCACGGAAACGCTATTGTCCCGGCCCGGCCGGGGCGCAGCGTTGCGCCTGGCCGATCGCCGCGATCAACGGCGATTTCCAGTCCGCGGCCGAGCGCATCAAGTCCGCACAAAATCAGGTTTCCGGGACGTTCATGCCCAAAAAGGTTCGAATCGCGCTTGACGCCATGGGTGGCGACGTCGGCGCATCGGTCGTCATTCCCGGCGCCGCCATTTCGTTGTCCCGGCATCCCGACACCGAATTCCTGCTGTTCGGCGAGCGCGGGCTGATCGAGGCCGAGCTTGCCCGGCATCCGCAAATGAAAGCGGCCTCGCGCGTCATCCATACCGACGTCGCCGTCAGCATGCACGACAAGCCGAGCCAGGCGCTGCGCCGCGGCCGCAAGACCTCGTCGATGTGGCTGGCGATCGACGCCGTCAAGAAAGGCGAGGCCGATGTCGCGATCTCGGCCGGCAATACCGGCGCGCTGGCGGCAATGGCGCGGTTCTGCCTGCGCATGCTGCCGGGAATCGACCGGCCGGCGCTGGCGGCGATATGGCCCACCGCGCGCGGCGATTCGGTCGTGCTCGACCTCGGCGCCACCATCGGCGGCGATGCGCATCATCTGGTGGCGCTGGCGGTGATGGGCAGCGCGATGGCGAGCGTGCTGTTCAACCGGGAGCGGCCGACCGTCGGCCTGCTCAATATCGGGGTCGAGGAGATCAAGGGCCGCGAGGAAATCCGCGAAGCCGCCGAACTGCTGCGCGCGATGAACCTGCCGCAGCTGGAATATGTCGGCTTCGTCGAGGGCGACGGCATCGGCAGGGGAGCCGCCGACGTGATCGTCGCCGAGGGTTTTTCCGGCAACATCGCGCTGAAGGCCGCCGAAGGCACCGCGCGGCAGATCACCGAATTCCTGCGCAGCGCCATGTCCAGCACCTGGCGCTCGCGGATCGGCTATCTGTTCGCGAAAAACGCCTTCAAGGCGCTGCGCGACAAGCTCGATCCGAGCAAGTCCAACGGCAGCGTGGTGCTCGGGCTGAACGGCATCGTGGTCAAGAGCCATGGCGGCACCGACGCCGAAGGCTTTGCCTATGCGGTCGATGTTGGCTATGAGATGGTCCGCTACGATCTCCTCAACAAGATCCATCAAATGCTCAAGCGCAGCGCCGGCGCGCTGGCCCCGACCGCGCAGGAGGCTGTCTCGTGACTGCATTACGTTCGGTGGTGCTCGGCTGTGGCGCCTATCTGCCGCAGCGGATCCTGACCAATGCCGAACTGGCGGATCGGATCGACACCTCGGACGAGTGGATCGTGCAGCGCACCGGGATCCGGCAGCGCCACATCGCCGCCGAAGGCGAATTCACCTCGCACCTGGCGATCCATGCCGCGCGCGCAGCCCTCGCCCAGGCCGGGATCGACGCGCAGTCGATCGACCTGATCGTGCTGGCGACCTCGACCCCGGACAACACCTTTCCGGCGACCGCGGTGGCGGTGCAGGACGGGCTCGGCATCCACCATGGCGCGGCGTTCGACCTGCAGGCGGTCTGCTCCGGCTTCGTGTTCGCGCTCGCCACCGCCGACAATTTCCTGCGCACCGGCGCCTTCAAGCGCGCGCTGGTGATCGGCGCCGAGACCTTTTCCCGGATCCTGGACTGGAGCGACCGCGGCACCTGCGTGCTGTTCGGCGACGGCGCCGGCGCCGTCGTTCTGGAAGCCCAGGCGCAGCCCGGCAAATCCTCCGACCGCGGCATCCTGACCACCCATTTGCGTTCGGATGGCCGGCACAAGTCGAAGTTGTACGTCGATGGCGGTCCATCCTCGACCCGGACGGTCGGCTATCTGCGGATGGAGGGCCGCGAAGTGTTCAAGCACGCCGTCGGCATGATCACCGACGTGATCGAGGATGCGTTCGAGGCCACCGGCACCACCGCCGCCGACATCGACTGGTTCGTGCCGCACCAGGCCAACAAGCGAATCATCGATGCTTCGGCGCACAAGCTGCATATTGCGCCGCAGAAGGTGGTGCTGACGGTCGACCTGCACGGCAATACCTCGGCGGCGTCGATTCCGCTGGCGCTGTCGGTCGCGGTCGCCGACGGACGCATCAAGCGGGGCGACCTGGTGCTGCTCGAAGCCATGGGCGGCGGCTTCACCTGGGGTTCGGCGCTGTTGCGGTGGTGAAAGCAAGATTAAAATACTACCTGCAATGCAGCGTTCTTTCATGCTATTGCATTGATGAGCGCTGTTGACCGTCACTTGTTAAGCTCATAATTTCAGATGCGAATTGTTCGCCGTGGGTTGGGGCAGGCGATGACCGGAACCGGAAAAACAGTTACCCGCGTCGATCTGTGCGAAGCGGTCTACCAGAAGGTGGGCCTGTCGCGCACGGAGTCGTCTGCCTTTGTCGAACTGGTGCTGAAGGAGATCACCGATTGCCTGGAGAAGGGCGAAACGGTGAAACTGTCCTCATTCGGATCGTTCATGGTGCGCAAGAAGGGCGAGCGGATCGGCCGGAACCCGAAGACCGGAACCGAGGTGCCGATTTCGCCGCGCCGGGTGATGGTGTTCAAGCCGTCGGCGATCCTCAAGCAGCGCATCAACGGCCATGCCGCCGCCAATGGCGGCGGCGAAGCCAAGGCCGAGTAGGGCCGGGCAGAATATTCTTCAACGGGGCGACTGGACAGGAGCGGGCATTTGGACAAGGCGCCGGATGCGTTCCGAACCATCAGCGAGGTCGCCGACGCCCTCGACATCCCCCAGCATGTGCTGCGGTTCTGGGAGACCCGGTTCACCCAGATCAAGCCGATGAAGCGCAGCGGCGGCCGCCGCTACTACCGTCCCGACGACGTCGACCTGCTCAAGGGCATCCGCCGGCTGTTGTACGGCGAGGGCTACACCATCCGCGGCGTGCAGCGCATCCTCAAGGAGCACGGCATCGGCTCGGTGCAGCGGCTGGCCGACGCCACCGCGCCGGCCTCGTTCGGTGCCATCGAGGAGGCGATCGGCCTCAGCATCCGGGAACCGGATGGCGAGGCGGCAGCCGGCATCGACGTCGATGACGACGACTTCGAGGGTACCGACGATGGCGACGATTTCGGCGGCCCGATCGCCGGCGTCGCGGATCTGGCGGCCGCGCCCCGCGTCAATCTCTCGCGCCTCGAAGGCGTGCTGCGCGACCTGATCGCCTGCCGGCAACTGCTCGACCAGGCGCTGAAGGACGGCTGACCGGGCGATTGCAGTAAACCGGTCTGATGACCGTCTATGAGCCATCATTCGTCATTCCGGGATGCGCCCTTGGTCGGCGATGGCCGGCGAGGGGTGCAGGCCCGGAATCCACATCCCCTGCCGGGATCATGGATCCGGGCTCGCGCAAGAGCGCGCCCCAGATGCGCAACTGCACATCGGGGAATGACAGGTTTGTTGTCGATGTGCTTCTGACTTCCGAAACCACCCCATTACGTGCCGCCATCCTGCGGAACCCGCCCTCAGCGTTTGCGCGGGAATCGCGCTTCTTGCGCGCCGGCCGGATCGAAGCTAAGGGAACGGCATCGGAGCGTGGCGCAGCCCGGTTAGCGCACTAGTCTGGGAGACTAGGGGTCGGAGGTTCAAATCCTCTCGCTCCGACCAATAAAAGCCCCGCACTTGCGGGGCTTTTTTGCATTTCGGGCCTGCCAGGCAGCGGCCGATCGCGCAGGGCCCGTGCGCCGCTTCCACAAATTGCGCTCCTGCGCTATGTTTTGCGTGGCGTTGGTTGGGTGTGAGGACGACGACCGTGGAGGATTCCCTTCTGAAAGAGCAGGCCGAGCGGTGCCGCGCGCTGGCCGAAAAGGCCGATCAATTCACCAGGCGGCGCCTGCTGGATCTGGCGGAAAAGTACGAGGACAGGCTGGGGCGCCCCTCGCGTGCCTCGCGCGTTCTCGGAATTCCCGGCAGTCTCCTCGAAGCCCGCTTGCAGGACAGCCGCAGCTGACGCCGGGTGCGCCGCGACGTTGCTGGCCGGACGATGCCGTCCGACCAATGCCGAAACGATGCAGGATCTGCCAGCGTGCGCCGCGCTGCAATGCAACGGCGATCGACCGTCTCGCCGATCGCCTGTTCGAGGGAATTCTGGAATGAAAAAGCCTTGCGTTGTTTTCGTCGTCCTCTGCGTGAGCCTTTCCGGCACGGCGGCATTTGCCCGCGGCGGCGGCGGATCGCATCATTCCTCCGCAACCGGCGGCGCCGCCGGCACCAGTCCGGCCGCGCCCGGCACCAACTCCGCCGGCACCGCGCTCTCGTCGGGCGGCGTCGGCAACGGCCCCCAGAAAGGGCCGCTGCTCGGCACCAACCCCGTCATCGACAGCGAAGACGCCAAGGTTGAAAAGATGATCAAGTCGATTTGCCGGGGGTGCTGAGCGGGGGCGACCTTGAGCCAATCACCGATCATCAGGAATGGCTTCGGCGTGCCGTCCTGACCGGCATCGCAAACCGCGATCGTGATCGGCACATAGGATTCGGCCAGCTCTCACGTCAATCCGGCGGCCCTGCGTTTCGACGGCTCAGGCGCAAGTACGACCGGCCCGATGCAGCGATGTCGTGCAGCTTTTGATCGATGGCATCATTGCCCCAAAAATCCGGCCCAGTTGCCTGCTGGCGGGACTGCACTCTTTGCCACCAGCAGCGCCGATGGCGACTGCCAGAACATCCCATGGTGGCGGCGACATCATGCCGGTTCGCCAATCCCTCGACTGGCCGAAACGCGATTTGATCATGTTCAGCGTCGAAGCGTTGAGCGGATCCCTGGGCGAGGCCGGAGCGGCGCTGGCCGGCGCCGCCGAAAGCGCAAAGCGGGGGCCGGAAGCCTATCCTGCATGATGATGATCCGATCAGGCATCATCGGGATATCGCGGGGAGGCCGGCGGCCTGAACGGCGCCGGCCTGCGCAATCAAATGAAGGTTCGTTAGACGCGGTAGCGCGCCGCGGGGTGCGGTTGCGCCAGATTCGGCAGCATGGCCTGGCGGGCGCCGTTGAAGGCGTTCCACTGTTCGGCATCCGGCAGCGACGGGATGGTGACCGACTCGCGCCGGTCGAAGCCGACCAATGCCGCATCGACCAACTCGTCGACGCCCATGACGACGCTGAGATCGTCGATTGAACGGCCCGAACGCTGCCAGATTTCGGTGCGGGTCGCTGCCGGCAGGACCGCCTGGACGTAGACTCCGCTCGGTCCCAGTTCTGACTGAAGCGATTGCGACAAGGTCAGCACATAGGATTTGGTCGCGCCGTAAATTCCGAGCGTGAACTCCGGAATCAACGCCAAGATCGAAGAAATGTTGACGATGGCGCCTTCTCCGCGTGAGGCAAAACGTGTCCCTGCCGCGCCGGCCAGGCGGGTGACGGCGGTGACATTCAGCCGGATCAGCCGGTCGAAAGCATCGAGGTCCGGATTGGTGACGCCCCCGGGAGCAGCCGCGCCCGCATTGTTGACGAGGATTCCGATCCTGTCGTCCTCGCGCAGGCGTTGCTCCACGGTGCGGAGTTCGGCAGGCTCGGTCAGATCGGCTGCAAGGATATCGATAGATACCCCTGTCGTTGCGCGAAGGCGCTCGGCCAGCGTTTTCATCCGGTCCTTGTCACGCGCCACGAGCACGAGGTCGTGGCCGCGATGTGCGAAGCGGTCCGCATAGACGGCGCCGATCCCGGAGGAAGCGCCGGTGATCAGAACGGTGGACAGGTTGCGAGGCATGGCAGGCTCCTATTAAATGATGATAATCATCATGATTGTATTCATGATGATCATAATGTATAAGTCAAGCTGGCCCGGAGGCGTTACACATGAAAGTGAGCAAGGAGCAGGTCGCGAGTCACGGCAAGCGGATCCTGGCTGCCGCCGGCCGCCTGTTTCGGCAGCGCGGCTTCGACGACGTCACCGTGGCGGAGGTCATGAAGGACGCCGGCCTCACGCACGGCGCTTTCTATGGATATTTCCCGTCCAAGGAGGCGCTGATCGCCGAGGCGATCGGGCAGGCGCTGCCGCCGGCTCCGGACAAAGCCAGGCCGCGCCGCCGGGCGGCGGAATTCGCCGACGATTACCTCAGCGTCAAGCACCGCGACAACCGCGCCAATTCCTGCTTTTTTTCAAGTCTGGGAACGGAAGCCGCCCGGGGCTCTGCCGATCTGCGGCACCGCATGACGGAAGCCGCCCGCCGCCGCATCGATCATCTCAGCGCGGAAGCTGAAGGCGACACGGCCGAGGAAAAACGGCGCGCCGCGATTGCGGCCTGGTCGGCAATGGTGGGTGCGATGGTGCTTGCCCGCCTGGTGGATGACGATCGGCTGTCGAGGGAAATCCTGAAGGAGACACGTGCCGCTCTGCCGCTCGGGCGTCGTCTCATTTGATTTCCGTTCCCAAGCCATGTCAGGGCCTGGAAGAAGCCGAGTTGCAGACCAACAGCCGGTATCTCGAAGAGCCGATTAGCTGTGAACCGCGTGGGAAGATGCGCCTCCGGGAATGTGTGGGTTGCGGCTTCGGGGCGCAGCACGAACGGCGCCGCAGCCCAGGCAACTCGCCTTCGCGCTAAACGGCGATCCGCGTTTCGTCGGGAACGTCGCCGCCTCCACGTCCGCCATAGAAGCATCGCTGACTGCGCGCGTCCAAAGTCAGCAGCATCGGAAGCCGGCAGATCGGGCAAGGATCGATTTGCGCCTCTTCGACGCAGAACAAAACAGAGAAAAGGTTCAGTGGGGAACACAGGCGTTCCGTTCGAGATAGTCTTGAGGCTTCACTCCCCCCGGTGCAAAACGGCCCCAGTGCCGGGGGAAGCACTGAGGCCGTCACTTGGGGGACTCGCGGGGCTGGAACGCGAAGTCCGCAACGTCAAGCAGCCCGGCCATCGATGGTTCACGCGGCGTGCTTTCAACTTTCCGAGAGCGGCCATTTCGCGGCCCCGGGTACACCAGCATTCTTCCGATGCGCTTGGCCGGGCTGCCCTTATGGCGTGATGCTGCTGATCCCGGTCCATGAAACTGAGCGGTGTCGGCGAGCCCCGGCTCTGCCAACGGATCGGGCGAATGCGCGCGCGTTGACAGGCCCAGCAGCGCGAAGGGCGCCGTACCGCGTCCGAACTCGCAAGGCGGACGCGCTCGGCCGCTCACATGATCTCCGGAAGATGTGACCTGCGGGAGCGAAACCGGCGCGAGTCCCGGTCATTGGTACCCGGCTGGCGTCGATGACCGGCGGCGGCACGTTGTGTCAAACCAAAGAAAGAAACGGAGCTACCATGAAAAATCTGAGAAACCTGGGTGCGGCGGTCGCGCTCGCAGCAATCCTGCCGCTGGCCACAGCAGGCGCGAGTTTCGCGGCGGATGTCGGCCCCGGCCCCTGCACCCCGCCCGCGGGTGACGCCGTCGGCGCGGCCGGGCCCGCGATGAACGGCGGCCAGCTGATGGCCGGCGTCGGCCAGTGCCAGCGCATCGAAAACGGCAGCTGGAATGTGGGATATGTCGCCGGCGCTTACCCGTTGATGGGTGCGGCGCCCGGCCCCTATGTGCGCTCCTCCTATCCGGGCCCCGCATATCCGGCCCCCGCGCTGGGCTATTGAGAGCGATTTATTCAAAATCCGCGGGTTGCGTTCCCCGGATGCTGCGCACCACCGTCGTCGCGTGGTGCGCAGCTGATCCGGGGTTCGCTTCTCGCGCGCCGCTTGGCCTGGACCCAGCACGGACTGAGACAACCGCAGACACGCGCCGCGGGAGGTCAGCTTGACAAACCGGAAGGCAGGCTGAAAGCTCAGGGCAATCGATAAATTTCCGCGCAACAGGGAGAGACGCAATGGCGCAAGTCGTGGTGATGTACAAAACTCCAAAGGACGCCGCCGCCTTCGACAAGCATTATTCCGAGATCCATATTCCCCTGGCCAAGAAAATTCCGGGCTTGCGCAAGTACGAAATCAGCCGCGGCCCGGTCGCAACCCCTGCGGGTCCTTCCGCCTTTCATCTGATCGCGACCCTGTATTTCGACAGCATGGCGGCGGTCCAAGCCGGTTTCGGCAGCCCCGAGGGCAAGGCCGCCGGCGCCGACGTCGCCAAATTCGCCACCGGCGGCGCCGACATGATCATGTTCGACACCAAGGAAGTGTGACGCGGCGCGGCTACGCCGAGGAGCACCACGGGCGGCGCGTTCAAGTCGAATGCGATGCGTGGCTGCGAGAGGCAAATTCGCGCGATGCACGCCGGAGAACGACAGGCGATCGATCGTGAGATCTGTTTGACGGAGTCAGCGAATCCGCCGGCGCCATCCTGACAAGGCCGCCGGCAAGGCGGCCTTGTGCCGGAAAGTCCTGGCGAACTCACATCCCGGCATTGATCTCGGTCTGCAGCGCCGCCGCATTGGCGGCATCGTTGGCGGCTTGCGCCGCCGCCATCGAGGCGTTGAGGGCGTTGCTGTCGTTGATGGACTGGATCGCCTGGTTTTCCGCGTCCGATGCCGCCTGCGCATCGGCGGCCGCCGAGCTTGCCGCGGGCGAAGCATCGTAGGTCGGCGACGACCAGTCCGCATAACTATCCGAGGACCGCGGCGAAGGCCGCCTCCGCCCGGCGTCCTGCATCACCCTGGCAGCGGGCATCGGCCATCCCCCGCCAAGAATGGACTGGATGAATGTCCCGGCATCGAGCCGGTTGCCGGTGACGCGCGGTGCGGCGCGCAGGGCGAGATGGGCGCGGGGGACCGGCCTTGCGGACCGGTGAGCCGGCGCCTGCGCCGCGACGGCGGCGTTTCCGCTCCATGCCAGTGCTGCAATCAGAACGCCTGAGGTGATCAACGATTTCATGGCAATGCTCCTGTGTTTGGCCTTGAGCCCCGCAGCCATCGGTCGCGGCACACGGCAGGAGCGGTTCGAAAATCGTCGATTACAAATTGGACATCCGCCCGGGCTTTGGCGAAAGCAGGACGCGGACAAGAAAATGGCCCTGTCAGGGGCCATTTGAGTGATTAGCGCCAGTGGTGATGATAATGATGGTGGTGATGGTGATGATACATGCCTTCTGCGCTGGCAACGGACGGCAGTGCGAACGCAACGGCCGCCAAAGCCGCCAGAACAAAACAAAGCTTCTTCATCAATTCTCCATGGGGTGTGATTTCACGCCCTTGCCAACAAAGCCGCGGCCAATCGGTTCCCTGGAGCCGAAAATAGAAATCGGCGAGGAAAACGCGCCATGCTCGGCGATGCCGCGAGCGAATCGACGATGCCGCATGGTCTCCCCGGGGTCCCTTGCGCGACCGCCGCAAACTGTGAAAGCATGACGCCGCCCGAGATCTTGCCAACCAAGCGGTTGCCGGTCGGGGATGCGGCTCAAGTCGGCGATCGGGGAATGACTCGAACTTCTTGAAGCCACTCTCTCGCTCTCACCCACGATTTCAGCGGAAAGGTCAGCGATCGCGATGAAGGATTTTGCCGGAAAAATGGCTGTGATCACCGGAGGCGGCACCGGCATGGGCCGCGAGTTGGCGCGCCAGCTGGTCGCCGAGGGCTGCAATGTCGCGATGTGCGACGTCTCGGCGGCGGCGATGGCGGAGACCAAGCGGCTCTGCGAGGTCGAGCGGCTGCCGCAGGGCCTGCGCATCACCACCCATATCGCCGACGTCTCGATCGAGTCGCAATTGATGCGTTTTCGCGATGAACTTTGCGAGCAGCAGGCGACCGACCGCATCCATCTGTTGTTCAACAATGCCGGCATCGGCGGCGGCGGCAGCCTGTTCACCAATTCGCGCGAACAGTGGGAAAGAACCTTCAACATCTGCTGGGGCGGGGTCTATCTCGGCGTCCGCACCTTCCTGCCGCTGTTGCTGAAGGCCGAGCAGGGCCACATCGTCAACACCTCCAGCGTCAACGGCTTCTGGGCCTCGATCGGCCCCGGGGTGTCGCACACCGCCTACAGCGCCGCCAAATTCGCGGTCAAGGGATTTACCGAGGCGCTGATCAACGATCTCAGGCTCAACGCGCCGCACATCAAATGCTCGGTGGTGATGCCCGGCCACATCGGCACCTCGATCGTGTCCAACTCGCGAAAGGTGCAGCACGGCGTCGATTCCGACCGCCTCGATGCCGAGGAGATCGCCGCCGTGCGCCGGCGCCTCGCCGCAGCCGGCGTCGATGCCGCCGCGATGTCCGACGAGGACGTCCAGACCATGGCCGCCGAGCGCGCCCGCAGCTTTCACGACGATGCCCCGACCACGGCGGCGGCCGCCGCGCGGATCATCCTCGACGGCGTCAAGGCCGAGCGCTGGCGCATCCTGGTCGGCGACGACGCCCACCGCCTCGACCAGCGCGTCCGCGAAACGCCGGAGCAGGCCTATGACGTCGAGTTCTACCAGAGCTTTGCCGCGGAGGTCGGCTGGCGGCTCGGCTAGCGTGAAGCGCGGGCGGCGCAAGAGCTCGCAATGACGGCTGGTTGTTCAGCGTGCGATGGCCAGCCTGGCGAGGCGGTCGAGCGCGGCCGACCAGCCGCCATCGTGATGGTCGCGCGCCTCCTTGCTCTCGAAGCGCTGCTGCAGCAGCACCAGGCGGGTGCCGCCGGGGGCGGCCTCGAAACTCACGGTGACCTCGGTCTCGTGGCCGCGGACGCCGCTTGCGTCTTCCCAGGCCCAGCTGAAGGCGAGGCGCCGCGGCGGCTCGACCACGCGGTAGACACCGCTCATGGTCAGCACAGTGTTGTCGGCGCCGCGAAAACTGGTGCGCCAGTGGCCGCCGGGCCTTGTGTCGAGGGCGTGCGCCGCGGGTGCGTAGCCTTCCGGCGCCCACCAGCCGGCCAGGGTCGCCGGCTCGGTCCAAAGCCCGAAAACCAGTTCGGGCGGCGCGGCGATCAGGCGCTCGAGCCGCAGCGTGGTGTCGTCCACCTCGATGTCGTTCATGACTTCCTCCGCTTCGGGGTTTTGGCGGCGGCCAGCGCTTCGAGCCGGTCCAGCGCCGCCGTCCAGTGCCGCCGCTGCCGCGACAGCCAGCCCTCGACCGGCGCCAGCGCCTCGGCGCGCACCCGCACATAGCGCCATTGCCGCTCGGTGCGGCGCTCGATCAGCCCGGCGCGCTCCAGCACCTGCAGATGGCGCGAGATTGCCGGCGTGCTGATGGCAAAGGGGGCGGCGACGTCGCCGACGCTGAGCTCGCCGCCGGCGAGCAGCCGCTCGACGATGGCGCGCCGCGTCGGATCGGCAAGCGCTGCGAAGAGATCGTCGAGCTGGGGTCCCGGTGCCGCCGCCATTGCGAAATGACCCGAAGTAATTGATTGATGTGTTAATTAACATATGTGTTATATAACGTCAAGCGTAGGGGGCGCCGGGTGCATCGAATACCCCCTTGTGCTGCCCCGGATCCTGGGACACGCTTCGGCCGGGCGATCGGCACGCGATCAGACGTGCGGCATCCAGGGAGCGGAGCGTGAAGCGGACCTTTGCAGCATTGATCGCGCTTGTGGTTTTTTCGCACTCTGCCGCAGCGCAGGAAAAAGCGCAGGAAAAACCACAGGAAAAACCGCTGGCGAAAGCCGTGCTGCTGCTCAACTGGTATGTCTATAGCGAGCACGCGCCGTTCTTCCTCGGGCTCGAGCGCGGCTACTTCGCGCAGGAAGGCATCGACCTGCGGATCGAAGAAGGCCGCGGCTCGGTGCCGACGGTCCAGGCGGTGGCCAACGGTACCGCGGATTTCGGCTATGCCGACGCCGGCTCGGTGATCAAGGCGGCGGCGCAGGGCGCGCCCGTGATCTCCACCGGCGTCTTGCTGCAGAAGAGCCCGATGGCGCTGATCGGATTGACCGAACGCGGCATTCGCTCCCCTTCGGATATGCGCGGCAAGACCATCGCGCTGACCCCCGGCGACTCGCTGTCGCTGGTCTGGCCGCTCTTGCTGAAGAAGATGGGCCTGAAGGAAAACGAGCTGACCGTGGTCAGCGGCGATGCCCAGACCAAGCTCAATGCCGTGATCAACGGACGGGCCGACCTGATGCTCGGCTATCTGATGGACCAGAACCTGAGAATAGAGAAGGCGACCGGAAAGCCGGTGACGTCGATCCCGTTCTCGGATTTCGGGGTCAACCTGATCAGCTCCTGCATCGTGGTGTCCCAGCAGATGCTCAAGACCGATCCCGATCTGGCGCGCCGCTTCATGAAGGCGGCGACGCGCGCGGTCGAGGCCACCGAAAAGGATCCGGACGCGGCGGTCGACGCGCTGCTCAAGGCCTATCCGAAAGCCGGCGAGCGGCAGATGCTGATCGACGGGCTCAAGCTGACATTGCCGCTCTACCATACCAGCGAGACCGCAGACCAGCCGCCGTTCAGGGTCAGTGCCGCGAATTTTGCCAATTCGGTCGACATGCTGGTCGAGTATGCCGGCGTCAACCCGTCCGCGGCCGGCCGGCCGCAGGACTTCGTCACCCTTCAATACCTGCCGAAATGAGCCCGGAGAACCAGCGCAATGCCAGCCGAACACACCATCAGGACCACCACCGTCGGCTCCTACCCGATCCCGAGCTGGCTGGCGGCGGCGCCGTCGGAGCAGGCGCTGATCGATGCGACGCGCGTGGTGATCGCGACCCAGGAGCAGGCGGGAATCGATCTGGTCTGCGACGGCGAGCTCTATCGCTTCGACATCAATCATCCCGAGACCAACGGCATGATCGAATATTTCGTCAAGCCGATGGCCGGGGTGCGCACCGCGATCGGATTTGACGAACTGCTGCAATACCGCGCGCAGCCCGGCATGCGATTCCGCACCCGGCCTCCGGCGGTGATCGATGCCGCCTTGGGCCCCGGCACCCTCAATCTGCCGGACGCCTGCGCGCAGGCGAGGAGCGTGGCGACCCGGCCGCTGAAGTTCACCGTGACCGGTCCGCACATGCTGGCCAAGACGGTTCTCGACAAGCATTACCGCGACACGCCCTCGCTCTGCATGGCGCTCGCCGACGTGCTGGCGCAGCAGGTCCGGCACATCGATGCCGACGTCGTGCAGCTCGACGAGGCCAATCTGCCGGGTCATCCCGAGGAATGGGAATGGGCGGCGGCGGCGATTAACCGGGTGCTCGACGCGGTGCAGGGCAAGGCGGCGGTGCATCTGTGCTTTGGCAATTACGGCGGCCAGTCGGTGCAGCAGGGCAGCTGGAGCAAGCTGATCGCCTATCTCAACAGCCTGCATGTCGACCATATCGAGATGGAGAATGCGCACCGGCCGGCCGGCGAACTTTCGGTGTTCAGGGATTTGCGGCCGGAAATCGGCATGGGTCTCGGCGTCATCGACGTCAAGCGCACCGAGATCGAGACGCCGGACCAGGTGGCGCGCGCGATCGAGCAGGCGGAACGGGCGATGGGCGCCGGCCGGATCAAATACGTGCATCCGGACTGCGGCTTCTGGATGCTGAGCCGCACCATCGCCGACGGCAAGATCCGCTCGCTGGTGCGCGGACGCGACCTGTTCGAAGGCCGCCCAAGGAGCGTCGCCGGCACTGCCGCGTAACCGCCGGCTTGCTCAAAGCCAGCGCAGCAGCAGCGGCACCAGCAGCGCGGTCGCGACGCCGTTGAGGCCCATGGCGATGCCGGCGAAGGTGCCGGCGATTTCGTCGACCGCGAACGCCCGTGCGGTGCCGATGCCATGCGAGGTGAGGCCGACCGCAAAACCGCGGGCGGCATAATCCCTGATCCTCAGCGCGTTCATCAGCGGGGTGACGATCACCGCGCCCATCACGCCTGTCGCGATCACCAGCACCGCGGTCAGCGCCGGCCGGCCGCCGAGGTTTTCGGAAATCGCCATGGCGATGCCGGCGGTGACCGATTTCGGCGCCAGCGACACCAGGATTTCGCGGGGCACGCCGAGCGCGGCGGCGACCGCGACCACCGACACCACCGCGGTCACCGCGCCGGCCAGCAACGCCGCCAGCATCGGCAGGATGTTGGCGCGCACCAGTGCAAGGTGGCGCACCAGCGGCACGGCGATCGCGACGGTGGCCGGCCCGAGCAGGAAATGCACGAACTGGGCGCCCTCGAAATAGGTCTTGTAGGGCGTGCCGGTGGCCACCAGCACGGCCCCCATCGCCGCGATGGCGATCAGCACGGGATTGGCGAGGGGATGACGGCCGCAGGCCCGGGAGATGGCATCGGCCGCGATCCAGGCCAGCAGCGTCAGGGCCAGCCAGAGCAGCGGGGTGGCCGAGAGATAGACCCAGATCGAGAACGGATTGGTCATGAGGCGCGCTCGTCCGCGGGATCGCGCGCGATGGCGCGCTTGACGAAGATGAAGACATAGACCGTGACCAGCAGGGTCAGCACGGTCGAGACCAGAAGCGCGGCAAAGATCGCCAGCGCGTAGCTTCCGATCAACGGCAATTGCTGGACGATGCCGACCCCGGCGGGAACGAACAACAGGCCGAGCGAGCCGAGCAGCGCCTGGGCGGTGACGCCGAGCCTGGTCTGCTCGATGGCGGAGGTCTGCGCGCCGGTGAGGCGGGCATGCAGGATGGCGCCGACCGCCAGCAGCGCCAGTCCGATCACCGGGCCGGGCACCGGCAGGCCCAGCGCGCGCGTGAAAACTTCGCCGATGAGCTGGCAGACCAGCAGCAGAGCGAGCGCAGGGATCATCGCCACACGCCTCTCAGCCGTGCACGATCGCCTTGGCGATCATGCAATGGATGCCCTTGGCGCCGTTGACGGTCTGGGTCACGCGCAGATCGGCGGCCAGGCTGCACAGCGTATAGGCGTCCTCGCGCGACAAATTGCGCTTTTCGCCGAGCAGCACGATCATGTCGCGCAGCGCCCGCACCACGCATTGGTCGAGGTCCGGATCCATCGCCATGGTCATGTAGTGCGTCGGCGTCTCGGCGCGCGGAGTGTCGAGCCTGAGGTCGCGGCGCACGGTGAGCCTGAAGCGGCCCCGCAGCGCGGTCTCGATCGCGGTGACGCAGACCTCGCCGTCGCCCTGCGCGCCATGGCCGTCGCCGCACGAAAACAGCGCGCCGGGCACGAATACCGGCAGATAGAGTTTGGCGCCCGGCGTCAGTTCCTTGTTGTCGAGGTTGCCGCCCATGGCGCGCGGGATCAGCGAGGTGATGCGGCCCCAGGCCGGCGGCGGCGCCACGCCCATCACGCCGAAAAACGGATTCAGGGGCAGGTCGAGTCCCCAGGGCAGCCGGCCCACCATCCGCTGCCGGTCGAGCGGGATGTTCAGGATCCGGGTCTCGTGAAAATCGTCGGGCAGGGTCCCGGCCAGCGGCCGGATCATGTTGTAGCCCCAGTCCTGGCGGAGCTGGACGTCGAGGATCTCGACCTCCAGCACATCGCCGGGGACCGCGCCCGCGACGGCAACCGGACCGGTCAGGATATGGCCGGGCAGCATCCGCTCGCTCCTGGCATGCACCTCGGCGAGTTCGGGCGGGACATGAAATCGGCTTCGGTCCGGCACCATTTCGGGGCCGCCGCTGATGGTGTCGATGGTCACCTCGTCGCCGCTGGCGATGGCAAGCACCGGCTGCAGCCCGGCTTCGAAGAAGCCCCAGTGGCAGGTCTCGGGGCTGGAATGCAGGTGATGGTGCGTCATGCGATGGCTACGGGTTGGGCGCAGGGGGGCGAGTGTGCCCTCGCCGGCGCATTCTGTCGATGTCGATGGATACGCGGGTCGGGGCCGCGTATGACGGCTGGGTGTGAGGCCCGCATCCGGAGGAGAATCTCTCTTGTTCTTCGTGCTTTCCAAAACGCTCGGCGTCATGCTGTTGCCGAGCAATTTCCTGATCGGCCTCGGCGTCGCGGGCCTGGTGCTGCTGGCGACGCGGTGGGCCGGGCTGGGGCGGCGGCTTCTGGTGGCGGCGATCGCGCTAGTGGCGATCTGCGGATTTTTGCCGGTGGGAAACTGGCTGCTCTATCCGCTGGAGCAGCGCTTTCCGGCATGGAATGCCGCGCGCGGCGCCCCCGACGGCATTGTCGTGCTCGGCGGCGCGATCGAGCCCGATGTTTCCGCGGCCCATGGCATGGCGGTGTTCGGCCACGCCGCGGACCGGGTGATGGCGGCCGCCGAACTGGCCCATCGCTATCCGAATGCGAAAATCATCTATTCCGGCGGCAGCGCCAACCTGCTGTTCGACAATTCGGCCAGGGAAGCCGATTACGTCGTGGCGGTGTTCGAAGGGCTCGGCATTGCCAGGGACCGGCTGGTGCTGGAACGGCGCTCGCGCAATACGGCGGAAAACGCCGAATTCTCCAAGGCGCTGGTCGCGCCGAAAAGCGGCCAGCGCTGGCTGCTGGTGACATCGGCTTTCCATATGCCGCGGTCGGTCGGGCTGTTTCGCAAGGCCGGGTTTGCCGTCGAGCCTTATCCGGTCGGCTGGCGGGTGGGCGGATGGGCGGATCTCCTGACATTGCCGGTTCCTGCGAGCGCCGGGCTCGATCACGTCGATACCGGCTATCGCGAATGGCTCGGCCTTGCCGCCTACCGGCTGGCGGGCAAGACGGACCAATTTTTCCCCGGTCCGGACCGGCCATAAGGAAGCGCGCCGGGCGCCGCGCCGGTCGCGGCCGGCAGCTATTCCGGCTAGGGTCTGGCCTTCAGCCAAGCGCAGCGTCGAGCTGCCGCCCAGGGAGTGTCCGTCGATGCCGCAATCAGCCACGCCGCAGCAAAAACTCGATCTGGCCGGCCTGGTGGCCGACCTCAACAGCCTGCTTAGGCTCAAGACCACGGTGATCGGGATGAAGATGTTCGCGCGGGCCGAGGAGATGGCGGCGATTCCCAGGATCCGGCGTCCGTCGGCGGTGCACACCACCGACCAGATCGTCAGCATGGCCTCGCGGCTGGGCTGGACCGTCGGCATTACAGCAGACGATCTGGTCGGCGCGCAATGCCGCGCGGTGATCGGGCTGGCGCCACAGGATGAGAAATGGCTCGCCGGCGAGGCCTATGTCGGGGTCTGGCACGAGAATGCCGAGGATGCCCGCAAGCGCCAGGAGGCGCTCGACGTCGTTCCGGCCGGGCACTATCAGGCGCTGGTGGTCAGCCCGCTGGCGAGCGGCCGGCTCGATCCGCCGGACATCTGCCTGGTCTACGCGACGCCCGGCCAGATGATCATTCTGATCAACGGGCTGCAATGGAGCGGATACAAGAAATTCGAATGGGGCGTGGTCGGCGAGACGGCATGCGCGGATTCCTGGGGACGGGCGCTCAAGACCGGGGAGCCCAGCCTGTCGCTGCCGTGCTATGCGGAGCGGCGCTACGGCGGCGTGCCGGACGAGGAAATGCTGATGGCGCTGTCGCCGCAGCATCTCGCCAAGGCGATAGCCGGCATGAAGGCGCTGGCGAAGAACGGCCTGCGCTATCCGATTGCGCCCTATGGGATACAAAGCGACGTGCGCGCCGGCATGGGCGTGTCCTACGCCGGGAAATAGCCGCATGTCGCATCATCGGGTGCAAGCCCGCCATTCACTTCCGGGGAATCTATCATGAAGCCTTCGTCGAAATTCGACATCGTCGTCTATGGCGCCACCGGCTTCACCGGGCAGCTGGTCGCCGAATATCTCGCGGCGCATTACCGCGGCAGGTCCGATCCGAAATGGGCGATGGCCGGGCGCAGCCTGGAAAAACTCGCCGCGGTGCGCGACGCGATCGGCGCGCCCGCCGACACCGCCCTGATCGTCGCGGACGCCGGCGATCCGGCGTCCCTGAAGGCCATGATCGGGCAGACCTCCGCGGTGCTGTCGACCGTCGGCCCCTACCAGCTCTACGGCTCCGAGCTGGTCGCGGCCTGCGCGGCCTCGGGCACCGACTATCTCGACCTCTGCGGCGAGCCGGTCTGGATGCGGCACATGATCGACGCCCACGAGGCCGCCGCGCGCGCCAGCGGCGCCCGGATCGTTTTTTCCTGCGGCTTCGATTCGCTTCCCTTCGAGCTCGGCGTCTTCTTCTGCGAGGAGACGGCCAAGAAGGTCCTCGGCGCGCCGGTCGGCCGCGTCAAGGGCCGCGTCCGCAACATGAAGGGAACGTTTTCGGGCGGCACCGCGGCCAGCATCAAGGCCACCTTCGCCGCCGCCGCCAAGGATCTCAGCCTGGTCGCGCTGTTGAAGAATCCGTTCGTGCTGACGCCGGGCTTCGAGGGACCGAAGCAGCCGCCGGGCAACAAGCCGCTGTTCGACGCGGAGCTCGATGCCTGGACCGCGCCGTTCGTGATGGCGACCATCAACACCCGCAACGTGCACCGCTCCAATATGCTGATGGGCTTTCCCTACGGCCGCGACTTCATCTATGACGAGATGGTGCTGACCGGCCCCGGGGAAAAAGGCGAAGCCAATGCCAGGCTGGTCGTTGCCGCCAATGCGGAGATGGGCGGACCGGGCGGGCCGAAGCCGGGCGAGGGCCCGTCCAGGCAGCAGCGCGACAGCGGGCTCTACGATCTCTTGTTCGTCGGTATCGCCGGCGACGGCCGCCAGGTCCGGGTCGCGGTTCGCGGCGATCGCGATCCCGGCTATGGCTCGACCTCGAAAATGATCGCCGAATGCGCGGTATGCCTGCTGCGCGACACGCCGCAGGTCCCGGGCGGCATCTGGACTCCGGGCGCGGCCATGGGCGACGCCCTGATCAGGCGGCTGGTCGATCACGCCGGCCTGACGTTCACGGTCGAGGCATAGACCTCGGCCGCTCAGGCCGCGCCGATGTCGTCTCGCTCCGTCGGCGCCGGGTCCGCCCCCGGCCTGTAGCCTTGGGCTGCGGCGAACATGCCCCACATCGCGCCGAGCATCATCCAGAAGTGGCGCCAGTGATCGGTATCGATGACGAAGCTTTCGCCGACGGTGCCGAGAAACGCCGCGAAGATCGCCAGATAGGCGCGCTGCCAGGGCACCCGGACGAAGACGTGCCGAAAACCCATGATCACGGTGACGAACACCAGCGCGGGATAGCAGACGCCGGAGATCCAGCCGCCGGACATGAAGGCGTTCAGGTAGGAGTTGTGGGTGTCCTCGGGAAAATAATTGTGGAACTGCAGCGGGCCGATTCCGAACGGCAGGTCGAGCGCCATCTCGGCGCCGAGGATGTGACGCCCGAACCGGCCGAAGCGGCCCTCGTCATAGCTCTGGTCGAAGCTGGCGCGCTGCCGGAACATTTCGCCGATCGAGTCGAACGACAGCAGAACGGCGATCAGCAGCGCGGCGATGACGACCGCGATCACCGCCATCACGATGATGCGCGAACGCTGCGCGCGCGACCGGCTGGTCAGCACCATCAGCGCCAGCATGAAGGCCGCCGTGATCACCAGCCCGCCCCAGGCCGCGCGCGAAAACGCCAGCAGGATCGCCAGCGCCATGATGCCGAGGCCGATCGTGCTGCGGACCGCTTTTCCGAAACCGTCGGAGACCACGCTTTGCAGCGCGAACAGCGCCGGCAGGATCAGGAAAGCGCCGAGCACGTTCGGATCCTTGAAGGTGCCGCGGGCACGCTCATAAAGGGTCAGCAGGTCGTGTCCGCCGGGGACCAGGTTGAAGTAGCCGGCGATGCCGGCGATTGCCGCGACCAACGCGCCCACGACCAGTCCGCGCCGCAACATATCGAGCCGCGCCGCGGTGTCTTCGGCGATCACCATCGCGAAGAACATCACCGTCACCGCCATGTACCAGGACGTCGCGATCCAGTTGACGACCTCGGGCTTGTCCAGGAACGGCACGGCGCCGATGCTGTAGCCGATATTGACCAGGAACAGCAGCAGCAATAGCGGTATGAAAACCAGCCGCAGCCGCAGGCCGGTTGCACAGAAGATGATGGCGGCGCCGAGCGTCAGCACTTCGTAGGGGCTGGGCTCGATGAAGACGATCGCCCCGGAGGCGCCGACCAGCCACACCAGCGCGCGCTGCAGCGCCAGCACGCCAGGTGCCGCCGCCGTCGATGCAAGGGACCCCTCGGCTGTCGCCGTATACGCCATCATACACCCGCAACATTACGCGCCAAGCTCTAGTAAGCGTTCTCGCTCCTGGTCATCAGCGCCAGCGGCGTCTTGAGCAGGATGTAGAGATCGAACAGCACCGACCAGTTCTCGATGTAGTACAGATCGAACTCGACGCGCTTCTGGATCTTCTCTTCGCTGTCGACTTCGCCGCGCCAGCCGTTGATCTGGGCCCAGCCGGTGATGCCGGGCTTGACGCGGTGCCGCGCGAAATAGCCGTCGACCGCCTCGTCGAACAGCTGGCTCTTCAGCTTGCCCTGCACGGCATGCGGACGCGGGCCGATCAGCGAGAGATTGCTCTTGAACACCACGTTGAACAGCTGCGGCAGCTCGTCAAGGCTGGTCCTGCGGATGAAGCGCCCGACCCGGGTTACGCGGCTGTCGTTTTTGGTGACGACCTTTGCCGCCAGCGGATCGGCCTGGTCGTGGTACAGCGAGCGAAACTTGAAGACATCGATGCGTTCATTGTTGAAACCGAACCGCTTCTGGCGGAACAGCACCGGGCCCGGACTGTCGAGTTTTACCGCAAGCGCGATCAGCGCCATCAGCGGTGACGCCAGCAGCAGGATGACGGCGCCGACCAGGTGATCGAACAGCCACTTCATCACCAGATCCCAGTCGGTGATCGGCGCCTCGAAAACGTCGAGCGTCGGGACCTTGCCGAGATAGGAATAGGCGCGGGGACGGAAGCGCAGCTTGTTGGTGTGAGCCGAAAGCCGGATGTCGACCGGCAGTACCCACAGCTTCTTCAGCATTTCCAGAATCCGCGTCTCCGCCGAAATCGGCAGCGCGAACAGCACGAGGTCGACGCGGGTGCGGCGCGCGAATTCGATGATGTCGTCGACCTTGCCGAGCTTCGGAGCGCCGGCGCAACTCTCCAGCGCGCGGCTGTCGTTGCGGTCATCGAATACGCCGAGGATATCGATGTCGGAATCGTCCTGATGTTTCAGTGCCTCCACCAGCTTTTCGCCGTTCTGGTCGGAACCGACGATGATGGTGCGGCGATCGAGCCGGCCTTCGCGCGCCCAGCCGCGCACCAGCGCCCGCAGGAACAGGCGTTCGGCGATCAGCGCGACGAGGCCGAACACGAAGAATGCCGATAGCCAGAGCCGCGACAGGTCGCCGCCGAGCTTGGCGAAAAACGATGCGCTGATGAACAACAGGAACACGAACGCCCAGGACGAGATCATCCGCGTCATCTGCCTGAGCTGTCCGCGAAACACCTGCACTTCGTAGATGTCGGAAGCCTGGAAGCAGACCACCGCGGTCGCGGTCATGCCGAAAATGGCGGCGACGTATTCCCATTGGAAGCCATCGAGACGCGCCACATAGCCGACATAGATCGAAATCCCGATCAGGCTGAGCAGCACGAAATCGGCGACGCGGACGGCGCCTGCGATCACGATCGGCGAGTAGGCGCGGCGCACCTTCTGGTTGGTGACGGCGAGCGCTGCCTGTGACAGCCGCCGCCGCCGCTCGGTTCGAGGGCGGTCTGCCGCCGCTGCCGCGGCGTCCAGCATGGAGCGTGCGTTGATCGGTTCCACTGTCGCTCTCGTCCGTCCTTGCAGCGGCATTTGGCAATGCGCGTGCCGCGGCGTAATACCCCGCATTCCGGCTTAGAGGACAATTCGGAAGAAACAGTTATCGTTGGTAAAGAACGGTTAACGATCGGCAAACGCGTCGCGATAGCCTGCCAATACGCCTTCGACCATCGCCTGCTGGGAGAAATGCCGGAAAATTCGCTCGCGAAGCAATTCGGCGCGTGCTTGAGCGGCGGCGGGGTCCTGCAATGCGGCCTCGATCGCATCCGCCATCGCGCCGACGCTGCTGGGGGTAAACAATGCCCCGGTGTGCGATCCGAAAATTTCCGGGATGCCGCCGACATTCGCCGCCACCATTGGAATCCCGGCGGCGGCGGCTTCGATCACGACATAGGGCATCGAGTCGCCGCGCGACGGAACCACCAGCAGGTGGCCCTTGGAAAAGCCGTACCGCGCCTTGACGTGGCCGATGAAGCGAACCGCCCCGGTCAGGCCGAGCCGCTGGATCTGGCCCTTGAGCGCCTCGATTTCCTCGCCGTCACCGGCAAGCGTCAGCGTGACCGGTTTGCCGCCAGCACGCAGCCGCGCCACCGCATCGACCAGGAGGTCCGCCCCCTTGATGTGCCTGAATTCGCCGACATAGACGATATCGGTGGGGTCGTCCGCCTTGACGACCGGATCGAACTCGTCTGCCGTCACGCCGTTGAATACGCAGCGTACCAGCCCCTTCGGCGCGCCGATGGTGCGCTGATAGGTATCGCGTGCGAAGGCGCTTTCGAACAGGAACAGATCGGTGGAGTTCTTCAGCGCGCGTTCGAGGCGGCTGTAGAGCGCCCCCTTCAGCGTGTTCAGCGGGTAATGCAGCGAGCCGCCATGCGGCGTGTAGACCCGAATGGCGGTCTTGGAACGGGCTCTCAGCCGGAGAAAGGCGCCGGCTTTGGCGCCGTGTCCATGCAGCACGTCCGGCCGCAGCCGCCGGATCAGGTACATGAACTGCGCCCATACCAGAATGTCGGTCGGAAGCGGTTCGCGGTGAATGGCGAGGCGGCGAACGCCGAGCTTGAGGCGGGGCGCGATCTCCGCCAGGGCCTTGTCGGCGCGTTCGCCGCCGGTGAGGCTGTCGGCGATGATGCCGACGTGATGGCCGCGGTCGGCCTGACCGTTGGCGAGGTCGAGGATATGACGGAAGATGCCGCCAACCGGCGCGCGCACCGCGTGCAGGATACGAAGCGGCTGATCGGAATTCGCAGGCATCATCAGAACCAGCGTTCGCCGACGAGAACGGTGTCGCCGGGGGCAAGCGCGGTGCCGAGCGGCACCACCATGCGCGATGAGCCCGAACCATCGGTGTGGGTCAAGGTGACGCGGTCGCGTTTGGCGCGCGGCGAGAAGCCGCCGGCGATCGCTACCGCGCTTTCGACGCTCATGTTGGGAACGTAGGGATATTGGCCGGGGGCTGCGACCTCGCCGAGGATGAAGAACGGCCGGTAGGATTCGATCTCCACCGCCACCGAGGGGTCGCGGATGAAGCCGTTGCGCAGTTTGGCGGTGATTTCGGTGGCCAGTCCCGCCGGGGTGCGGCCGCGCGCCGGCACCGAACCGATCAGTGGCATCGTGATCGAGCCGCCGGCATCGATTGCATAGGTGTTGGTGAGACCCTCCTGGCCATAGACCACAACCCGCAATTTATCGCCGGCATCGAGCCGGTAGGCGGCGTCATGGACCGCCGGCTGCGGGCTGGCCGCGGCGTAGGCGAGTGCCGGCGAGGCGGCGGCCATGCCCAGGGATCGCCCATAGGCCATCGCGTCGAGGTCGTTCTGCGGCTGCGCCGTGGCGACCGGCGCAGCCGTGCGCATGCAGCCCGACAGAGCGAGCGCAGCCAGCAGACATGAAAAAGCGGCGTGCACGCCTTGCATCGGACAGCCCTGGGAATTGTGATTCCGATTAAGGGCTTTCATGGTTAACAAAGCATGAGCGGGCCGCCCGCAGCGGGAAATCCGCCGGTCAAAGCTGCCGGGTTAACCGGGCGGCAACCTTAATGGAGTGTAATCGGCGGGGTTTGGTGAAGTCGTGGCGTCTGCGGGAGTGTGCGATGCGTTTAGCGTTCTGGCGTGCGGCCAAGGACAAGGCGTTGGTTCGGCGGGTGATCTCGAAGCCCGCGGCCACCGTCCGCAAGCCGGCCGCGCCGTCGCCAGCCGGTGATCTCGACCTGCGCGTGCTGGGCGATGCGCTGGTTCGCAAGCGGGCCTGGATCATCGGGCCGACGCTGCTCGCGGCGGTATTGTCGATCGCCGCCGTCAACCTGGTCACCCCGCGCTACAAATCCGAAGCCCGTATCCTGATCGATGGCCGCGAGAACGTGTTCCTGCGGCCGAACGGCGAGCGCAACGAGGAGCGCGCCGCGCCGCTCGATCCCGAGGCCGTGACCAGCCAGGTCCAGCTGCTGCTGTCCCGCGATCTGGCGCGGGATATCATCAGGAAGAACAAGCTCGCCGAGCGCCCGGAATTCGATCCGGTGCTGCGCGGCCTTTCGCCGATGAAGTCGCTGCTGGCCCTGTTCGGGATCGGCCGCGACCCGTTCTCGCTGACGCCGGAAGAACGGGTGCTGGATGCCTATTTCGACCGCTATACCGCCTATGCGGTCGACAAGTCGCGCGTCATCGTCATCGAATTCCAGTCGCGCGATCCGGAACTTGCCGCGCAGGTCGCCAATTCGATCGCCGACGGCTACCTGGTGCTGCAGCAGGCAGCGCGGCAGGAGCAGGCCAAATCCGCCGTGCAGTGGCTGTCGGGCGAAATCGAAAGTCTGCGCAAGAAGGTCGCGGACGCGGAATCCCGGGTCGAGGACTTTCGCTCGAAATCGAGCCTTTTCGTCGGGACCAACAATACCACGCTTTCCAACCAGCAGATGGGCGAGCTGAACACCCAATTGAACAATGCGCGGGCGCTGAAATCCGACGCGGAATCGAAGGCGCGGCTGATCCGGGAGATGCTGCAGAGCGGCAAGCCGATCGAGGCGTCCGAGGTTCTCAATTCCGAACTGATCCGCCGGCTGTCCGAACAAAGGGTCACGCTGCGGGCGCAACTGGCTGAGCAGTCCTCGACGCTGCTCGACGGCCATCCGCGCATCAAGGAACTGAAGGCGCAATTGGCGGATCTCGACGGCCAGCTGCGCGAGGAAGCCGGCAAGATCTCACGATCGCTCGACAACGACGCGCGCATCGCCAGCGGCAGGGTCGAGGGTCTCAGCGCCAGCCTTGACCAGTTGAAGAAGCAGGCGACCTCGAGCAACGGCGAGGACGTCCAGCTGCGGGCGCTGGAGCGCGAAGCCAAGGCGCAGCGCGACCTGCTGGAATCCTATCTGGCAAAATATCGCGAGGCCAACACCCGCGAGAACATCGATGCCGCACCAGCGGACGGCCGGATCATTTCCCGCGCCATCGTCTCCAACACGCCGGCCTACCCGAAGAAGCTGCCGATCGTGCTGATCGCGACGTTGGCGACATTGATGCTCAGCGCCGGTGCGATAGTGACCGGCGAGCTGCTGCGCATGACGGCGCCGCGCGCGACCGCAACCCTGACGTCCTCGCCGGCGGCGGTCCGCGCGCCGGCCCCCGCCACCGTTGCGGCCCCCGATCCAGCCGCCATTGTGCAGGAGGCCGGCACCGGCCCGGACCCCGAATCGAGCGAAATCGAACGGCTCGCCGAAACCTTGCGCAGCGCCGGCGAGGCGGCGCGCAAGATCACGATCCTCGGCACCGCCCCCGGCGAGAGCATCTCCCTGACGGCGCTGGCGGTGGCGCGCCTGATCGCGCGCAGCGCAAGGGTCGTGGTGGTTGATCTGTCGGCTTCCTCGTCGGCGATTTCGGCGGCATCGATCGATCCGACGGCGCCGGGGCTGGTGGAATTGATGCTGGGCGAGGCCTCGTTTTCCCAGATCATCACCAAGGACCGGCTGTCCCGGGCGCATCTCGTCAGTTCGGGGCGCCCGGGCTCGGACCGCGCCCTGCTGCAATCGCCGCGGCTGACGCTGGCGATCGATGCGTTGCTCCGGGTCTACGACCATGTGCTGCTGGACGCAGGCATCGGCTCCGATCTGCCCGCCGAGCTGCTGACGGCTCAGGCCCGCGCCGTGGTGGTGCCGGATGCGGCGATGGCCACGGATGCCCGCGCCGTGATGTGCGAACAGCTCAGGGCGGTGGGTTTTTCCGATGTGACGATGCTGAGCCAGTCGTCACAGCCGGCGGATGCCGTCAATTCCGGCCTGCGGGTGGTGGCGGCCTGAATGCCGGCGGCGGGCCCGCCTCGTCGGCTCAGCGCAACGCGCCTCGCAGCCTCTGCGCGAGATGAAGCAGAGCCTGATTGTGCTTGACCAGACGCTTGGTGCGGTTGAGTCCCGACATGGCGGCGGCGGCGAATTTGCCGCGCGGGCTGAGCGGGATGAAGCAATCGAAGATCGGTTCGTCGTTCTTGCAGAACAGCCGCTTGTAGTCGTCCGAGCCGATCCCGAGATCGAGCGCCTGATAGCCGCGTTCGGCATAATGATCGATGATGTGGCGCATCAAAATCAGCCCAGGGCTGTAGCGCGAATTGCCGGACATGGTGTAGGTGTTGAACATCATCGAAAAGCGGTGGCCATCTGCGACGCCGGCGAAGATCGCGATCACCTCGTCATCGCATTCCAGCGCGTGCATATCGATGACGTGGCCGCCGCCGGCAGCCGGCGTTGCGCAGGCGCTGCGGATGAAATCCTCGACGCCGGGCTCGGCGAACACGTTGGGCAGCTTCTGCTCCGCCATCCGCAGGGGCTTGATGCGGAAGAAGGCATCGAGCAGCCGCTTGATCTCGTCTTCGGTGCTCGCCACCCGATAACGGTAGCCGGCGAGCGTCTGCAGCTTGCGTTCCTTGCCTTTCAGGCGGCGGCGAAACGAACTGCTGATCCGCGTCGGGGCGTCCTGCGCAATCCGCATCATGGGGCAATCGTTGATCGAGGCCTGGTGCGGCAGCAGCGCCATCGGGTTTGGCGAATCGCGCCAACGCCGGGGTTGCTGGTTGAGCGCCAGAACGTCGGCCGCAGATCGGTCGCCCAGTGCTGCGATCAGCGCGCCGAGATCGGCGGCGGTGACTGCGGCGGCAAAATCCCGGTTCCACAGCGCCATGTTGAAAGTCGCGTGCTTGCCCCCCATGAAACCGCCGATGCGAACCCCGTGCGCCTGCTTGAGCGCGAGCGGCAGCAGCAGCAGCGGCCGATGTTCGGAATCATGGGCAATGACGATCAACGGCCGGGCGCCCTCGCGCGCTCCGACCTGCAATTGCCAGCGGCTCAGGAAATCGAACCGCTGAAACGGGGTCGAAAAATGCTGCGGCTGTTCCAGCCCCCGCCAGATCTTCTCCGCGGCGCCGAGGTCGTGAAGAATTTCGATGCCGGTGATGCGGCGTGCATTCGACCGCGCTGGCGCATCCGCCGTCCGGCTCTCGATCGCGGCAGCCATGGCCATTGCTGAACCTGTCCATAGGGAAATATTTACATTTTTCGGTTTGGGCCGACCTTTGCAAAGAAATGTCAACAAAGAGTAATGACAATGCTGGCGCGCAGGACCGGTAGTTGCTGCATTGCGAGGCGAGATTGCCATCCGATATCGGAATTTTGACCAGCCTGAGACTGGAACTCGCTTATTTCAGCGGGCTGGCCTGGTTGCGGAGACGGGGTGCCGGCGTCATCCTGCGCTTTGAGCGGGTCCGTCCGCGGCGCGACGCAGGCTTTCAGCCGCTTCAATCCGGGGAAATCACTCCCGGATTTCTCGATTCCACGATCACGGCCCTGAAGCGCTGGAAGCTCGATATCGTTTCCCTCGACGAAGCCTGCCGCAGAGCCGTGACGCTGGCCTCGCCGCGGCGGTTCGTGTGCCTGACTTTCGATGGCGGCTACAAGGACCTGGTGACATCGGCCTATCCGGTATTGTCGCGGCACGGCGTGCCGTTCACCGCCTACGTGCCGACGGCGTTTCCCGACGGCGTCGGCGAGGCATGGTGGCTCGCGCTTGAAGCGGTGATCGCAGGGGAAAGCCGCCTCAGCCTGGTGGTGAATGGCACCGAGCGGCGTTTCGATATCGCGGGCAGGAGCGAGAAATACCAGCTCTACGATTTTCTTTGCAGCTGGATGCGCTCGCTTTCGCCGACCGATCTGTCGATCGCGATCAACGATCTCTGCAAGCGCTATTCCGTCAACCTTGCGACGCTGTCGCGCGAGGCCTTCATGGATTGGGGCGAGCTGTCGCAGCTGGCCGCCGATCCCCTGGTCACCATCGGGAGCGCCACCGTGAACTATCCGGTCCTCTCGAGCCTGAAGGACGCCGCGGCCCTGCGCGAGATGACGATGGGAATGGCGGTGTCGGAAGCCGCGTTCCGGCGCGACGTCAAGCATTTCGCCTACCCGTTCGGCGATCGCACGTCCTTCCGCCGGCAGCATGTGGCGATGGCGGCGGAGGCCGGATTCGCCAGCGCGGCAACGGCGATCCCGGGCGTGGTCGAGAGCGCCGGCCGGACCAAGCTGCATGCGCTGCCGCGCATCGCCTGGGACGGACGACAGCGTTCGCTGCGCGCCATGCGCGTGATGCTTTCCGGCCTCATGCTTCCGCCTCCGGCATCTCCGCCCGGGCTGCGCGCTCATTCCACCGCGGCAACGGGGCGTTGAGCTGCCGGGACGGTGGCGGCACGGCCGCGCCGGCGCGACGGCGTTGGCTTCGAGGTGCTAGAGATCCGGCCGCGCCATCCAGCTGATGATCGGCATCGCCGGCAGCACCCAGCCGATGCCGGCCACGACGTAGAAAACGGCCTGCAGCAGCCCGGAGTTCGCCAGCCACGGCAGCTGCGCTGCCGTCATTCCCATCAATGACCACACCACGACCAGCAGCAGCAAGGCGATGGTTCCGATGAATTTGCGGGTGCGTATGGTCATGACGGAATTGTGCGGCCGGGTGAGGGGGCGCGGCTTGCGCGCCGCAAGCGGCGGACTATAAGGGGCGTACGAATTCAATCAAGCACGGCTTCGATGCCCGGTCATCCCGCCCAGCAAGCACCACGCCTCCGCGCCGTCCGCGTCTGGCTGTTGTCGATCGCCGCGCTGATCGCACTGATGGTGCTGGTCGGCGGCGCGACGCGGCTGACCGAATCCGGACTTTCCATTGTCGAGTGGAAGCCGGTGTCCGGTGCGCTGCCGCCGCTCAGCCAGCAACAATGGAACCAGGCCTTCGACGCCTACAAGACCATTCCGCAATATCACGAACTCAATGCCGGCATGGATCTCGCCGAGTTCAAGAACATTTTCTGGTGGGAGTGGAGCCATCGGCTGCTTGGCCGGGTGATCGGTATCGCCTATCTGCTGCCTTTCCTCTGGTTTCTGTGGCGCGGCGCGCTGGGCGCGGATCTGCGGCGGCGGCTTTGGCTGATATTCGGCCTTGGCGCGCTGCAGGGCGGGGTCGGCTGGTGGATGGTGGCCTCCGGCCTTTCGCAGCGGGTGGAAGTCTCGCACTATCGTCTGGCCACTCATCTGGTGCTGGCGCTTTTGATTTTCGCCAGCATTGTCTGGACGCTGCGCCGATTGACGGCGCAGCCGCCGCAAGCTGCGACCTCGCGGCTCAAGATCACCAGTGTGGTGCTGCTGGTGTTGACCTTCATGCAGCTCTACCTTGGCGCACTGGTCGCGGGCCTGCGCGCCGGAAAGATCTACAATACCTGGCCCGATATCGACGGCGGGTTGATTCCCGCCGCGGCGCGGCTGTTCTTCGCCACGCCATGGTGGCGCAATCTGTTCGACAACACCCTGACCGTTCAATTCGAGCACCGCATGACGGCCTACGCGCTGCTCGCGCTGGCGCTGCTGCATGCGCTCGACGCGATCTTTTCGCGGGCCGGCGCCGCTGCGGTCCGCGGCGCATGGTGGCTGGCTGCGGCGATCGTGTTGCAGGCGGCGCTTGGCATTGCGACGCTGCTGAATCAGGTTCCGATCGCGCTGGCCCTGGCCCATCAGGCCGTTGCGATCGTGGTGCTGACCCTGGCGACGCTGCAGGCCGAACGCCTGGCGGCACCACTGCCGCAAGCTGCGCCGCGAAAGCTGGTTCTGCCGGTCGCGCAAATCGGCTGATTTGAGCGATTCTAATTTATATTGCCGTTTGCGAAAGCGCTTTGTTTACGGTCCTTTCCCATCTTTGCGCTGCCGACGACGAAGTTGTGGTGCAGCGGGCCGCTTTACTTGGGACGTTGGCGCGATAAAACCGGCCAAACACGGGTTGGTTCATGTCATCTGCATTCATTCAGGCCGCCGTCATTCTGCTCCGCGAGGGGCTTGAAGCCATGCTGGTGATCGCCGCGCTGGCCGGCTATCTGACCAAGGCCGGCGCCGGTCATCGCATTCAGGCGCTCTACGGCGGATCGCTCGCGGCGGTGGTGGCCAGCATCGTCGCCGCCTGGCTGTTTGCAGTGCTGAATTCGGGCGAGCACAGCGATGTGCTCGAAGGCGTCATCATTCTGGTGGCCGCCAGCCTGATGCTCTACGTCTCCGGCTGGCTGATGGTGAAGCAGGATCCGCGCGGCTGGCAGGATTACCTGGCGCACAAGGCCAACAGCGCCCTGGCACAGGACACCGTCTGGGCGGTCGCCGCGCTCGCCTTCCTGGCGGTATTTCGCGAAGGCGCCGAAACCGTGCTGTTCATCAACGCGCTGGCCGCCACCGAGGGCGGCTGGAGCGCGAGCCTGTTCGGCGGACTGGGCGCCGCGACTGCGGCCCTCGTGGTGCTGTTCTACTTCATCAATCTGATCGCGCAGAAAATTCCGCTACGGCCGCTGTTCATCCTGACCTCGACATTCCTGTTCGCGATGGCGATCAAATTCATCGGCGAGGCGGTCCAGGAATTCCAGGAGCAATCGATGCTGCCGTTTACCGAGCTGAAGAGTTTCGCCTGGCTCGGCGACATCGGATTGAACCCGACGGTCGAGGCGCTGTCGGCGCAGCTGGTGGTGATCGTGTTCGCGCTGGCGACCTATTCGGTGGTCCAGCGCAACAGCCGGCTGGTCCGCGAGGACAAGGCCGCCATGCGGGTCGCAAAGCAGCGATAGCCGCGCTGGAATTTTGCTGCCAAGGCAATGATTGCGGCGCGCCAGTTGGGGCATCCCGGAACGACGCGTCAAACCTGCGCGTTCAACGCCTGTTCCAGATCCGCGATCAGATCCTCCTTGTCCTCGATGCCGATCGACAGCCGCACCACGTCGGGAGCGGCGCCGGATTTGACCTTGGCGGCATCGTCGAGCTGGCTGTGGGTGGTCGATGCCGGGTGAATCACCAGCGAGCGGGTGTCGCCGACATTGGCCAGATGCGAGAACAGCTTCAGGTTCGACACCAGGCTGACGCCGGCCTCGTAGCCGCCCTTGAGGCTGAAGGTGAACACCGCGCCGGCGCCCTTCGGCGCATATTTGCGCGCCAGGTTGTTGTATTTGTCCCCGGACAGGCCGGCGTAGTTCACCGCGGCCACCGCCGGATGCGCCGACAGCCATTCCGCGATCGCCTTGGCGTTCTCGCAATGCTTCTGCATGCGCAGCGGCAGCGTCTCGATGCCGGTGAGAATGAGAAAAGAATTGAACGGCGAGATCGCCGGTCCGAGGTCGCGCAGGCCGAGCACCCGGCAGGCGATCGCAAAGGCAAAATTGCCGAACGTCTCCTGGATCTTGATGCCGTGATATTCCGGGCGCGGCTCGCTCAGCATCGGATATTTGTTGTCCTTCGACCAGTCGAAGGTGCCGGCATCGACGATGATGCCGCCAAGCGAGTTGCCGTGGCCGCCGAGAAACTTGGTGAGCGAATGCACGACGATGTCGGCGCCATGATCGATCGGGCGGATCAGATAGGGCGTCGCCAGCGTGTTGTCGACGATCAGCGGCACGCCGGCCTTGCGGGCGACCGCGGCGATCGCCTCGATGTCGGTGACGCTGCCGCCGGGATTGGCGATGGATTCGATGAAGATCGCCTTGGTGTGCGGCGTCAGCGCGCGCTCGAAGCTGTCGATGTCGTCGGGATCGGCCCACCTCACGTTCCAGCCGAAACTCTGGAAGGCATGGGTGAACTGGTTGATCGAGCCGCCGTAGAGCTTGCGCGCGGCGATGAATTCGTCGCCGGGCTTCAGCAGCATCTGGAACACCACCACCTGCGCGGCATGGCCGGACGCCGTCGCAAGGGCCGCGGTGCCGCCCTCCAGCGCCGCGACGCGCTCTTCCAGCACCGCCGTGGTCGGATTGGTGATGCGGGTATAGATGTTGCCGAATGCCTGCAGCCCGAACAGCGACGCGGCATGATCGGCATCGTTGAATACGAATGACGTGGTCTGGTAGATCGGCGTCACCCGTGCGCCGGTGGTGGGATCGGGTTGCGCGCCGGCATGCACGGCGAGGGTGGCAAACCCCGGAAGGCGATCGGTCATCCTTGATGTCCTGTTCTGCTTTATCTTCAAAGCGCGGTGTCGTCATGCTGATGGCAGCGGCGTCCGCAGTCAAGGCGGCGCGATGCGTCGGAGATCGGCGGCGATAATCGCGGTTCTGTGCGGACATGCGCCTGGAACAATCGTGCGGCGATTGCGTCAGGTGCCGTCGTTCCTGTTTTTCGCGGCACGATCCGAAGCGTCGGTCGCGCCGCCGCCGACACTCATCCGGTTCAGGGACAGCCGCATGCCCTGGGTCGGCACCGGGGCGCGCTTCGAACTGAGGGTTCGCGAATTGACCCCCATCCAGGAAATCTCGGAGGACAGCCGGCCATATTCGATCTTGGGGCAGCGGTTCATGACAACCTTGAGGCCGGCGGCCTCCGCCTTGGCGGCAGCGGCGTCGTCGCGGGCGCCGAGCTGCATCCAGATCACGCGCGGCAACGGCGTCAGTCGCAGCGCTTCGTCGACCACCGGCAGGATGTGGCTGGAATTGCGGAAGATGTCGACCATGTCGATGGGGATGCCGATGTCGGACAGCGCGGCGACGAACGGTCTGCCGAGCAGGCTTTTTCCGACATGGCCCGGGTTCACCGGGATCATGTCATAGCCGCGCTGCGCCAGATATTTGAAGGCGAAGTAACTCGGCCGCACATTGACCGGCGAGGCCCCGACCATCGCAATGGTTTTGACGCCGTTGAGAATTTCCCGGATGTAATCGTCGGCATAGGCGTCGTGGTTCATTCGGGGAGGCCATTCAACTTGCCGCGTGCCGGGCTTGCGCGCGCAATGCCGGAAGCCGGCTTCACCGGTCTTGCCATTTCGGCTCGCGTTTCTCAAGGAAGGCGCCAATGCCTTCCTCCGCGTCGCGGGCCATCATGTTCTCGGTCATCACTTCTGCGGCGTAGCGATAGGCATCCACCAGGCTCATTTCGGCCTGGCGATAGAATGCGGCCTTGCCGAGCTTGACGGTATAGGCGGATTTGAGCGCGACCTTTTGCGCCAGCGCAATCGCCGCATCGCGTTCGGTGCCGGCGGCGACCACCCGGTTGACCAGGCCGTACTGCCGCGCCGTCGAAGCCGAAATCGGCTCGCCGGTGAGCAGCATCTCCATCGCCTGCTTGCGCGGCACATTGCGGGACAACGCGACCATCGGGGTCGAACAAAATAGCCCGATATCGACGCCGGGGGTGGCGAAGGTCGCCGCCTCCGACGCCACCGCCAGATCGCAGCTGGCCACGAGCTGGCATCCGGCGGCGGTGGCGATGGCCTGGACCGCGGCCACCACTGGCTTGGGCAGTTGCACGATGGCCTGCATCATCGCGCTGCAGGCGGTCATGATCCCGGCAAAATAGCTCCGTCCGCGATCGGCATCGGCGCGCCGGGCTGACAGCTCCTTCATGTCGTGGCCGGCGCAGAACGCCGCACCGTTGGCGGCAATCACCACCGCGCGCACATCGGCGTCATCATGAATTTTCGCCAGCGCCGCATGCAGTTCAGCGATCAGGCCTTCCGACAGGCTGTTGCGGCCTTCGGGCCGGTTCAGCGTCAGCACACGGATGCTGCCGATGGTCTCGCTCAGCAGCATCGGGGCATCGGCTGTGGGAGCGCGGGCGGTCTGGACGGGCATCGATAATTCCACTTTTGCAGATCCGTCACCATAATGTAACAAGCGGCGCGAGGCGAGGGCGGGCGGAGCGACATGCGATGGCGAAAATGAACGTGGCCGAACTGGAGACGTTTCTCCATGTCGAATTTCCCCAGGCCTTCAGCGGCGGCGATATCTCGATCGAAAGCGCCGATGGCAGTTCGTGCCTGCTGCGCCAGCGCTACAGCCACCAGATGCTGCGTCCGGGCGGCACGGTTTCCGGACCGACGCTGATGGCGCTGGCGGATTTCGCCATGTACGTGGTGCTGCTGTCGGCGATCGGCCCGGTCGGACTTGCTGTAACGACCAACCTCAACATCAATTTCCTGCGCAAGGGCCAGCCGGGGCAGGACGTGCTGGCGGCGGCAAGGCTTTTGAAGCTGGGCAAGCGGCTGGCGGTGGGGGAGGTCAGCCTGCTGTCGGGAACCTCGCCCGACCCAATCGCGCATGTGACCGCAACCTATTCCATTCCAATCGTTTAGGCTTTTTGGTGGTGCTATAGCACCATATTTATAACCGTTTGTTTTTGCTATGCTAATTATCTTCTTTCGGCATTGACGGCGGCTCCTCGCTTATCTAGAAACCGCTGCAGTTCGGCGTGATCGCGCCCGACGTCCCCTTTCACGGATTTCCTCACATGAAAACCTTTTCGGCAAAGCCAGCCGAGGTGACGAAGAAGTGGGTCCTGATCGACGCCAAAGGTCTGGTGGTCGGCCGGCTCGCCTCCCTGGTCGCGATGCGGTTGCGCGGCAAGCACCTCCCGACCTACACGCCCCATGTCGATTGCGGCGACCATGTCATCATCATCAATGCGGCCCACATCGTGCTGACCGGCCGCAAGCGCGACCACAAGGTCTATTACAACCACACCGGGTTTATCGGCGGGATCAAGGAGCGCACTGCAAAGTCGATCCTCGAGGGCCGCTTTCCCGAGCGCGTGGTCGAGAAGGCCATCGAGCGCATGATTCCGCGCGGGCCGCTTGGCCGCGTGCAACTTGGCAATCTGCGCGTCTATCCCGGGCCGGAGCATCCGCACGAAGCCCAGCAACCCGAGACGGTCGACATTGCGTCGATGAATCGCAAGAACATGAGGGCCGCATAAGATGTCCGATACCATGCAGTCTCTCGACCAGTTGTCGGCGCTGAAGCCGGCCACGCCGGAAGCTCCGAAATACGTCAAGAAGGTCGACAAGCTCGGTCGCGCCTATGCCACCGGCAAGCGCAAGGACGCGGTCGCCCGGGTCTGGATCAAGCCGGGAGCCGGCAAGGTCACCGTCAACACCCGCGAGGTCGAGGTCTATTTCGCCCGTCCGGTTCTGCGGATGATGATCCAGCAGCCGCTGATCGCGGCCGCTCGTGCCGGGCAGTACGATGTTATCTGCACCGTGGCTGGCGGCGGTCTGTCGGGCCAGGCCGGTGCCGTGCGTCACGGCATCTCCAAGGCGCTGACCTATTTCGAACCCGACCTGCGCGGCATTCTGAAAAAGGGCGGCTTTCTTACCCGCGACTCGCGCGTGGTCGAGCGCAAGAAGTACGGCCGCGCCAAGGCGCGCAAGTCGTTCCAGTTCTCGAAGCGCTAATCGCTTCGCTGCAAGATCGCCGCGAAAGCGGAACACAGAGAGGCGCCCTGGTCGGGCGCCTTTTTTGTTGAAGCCTGCCGACAAATTGATGCAGTTTTTTTCCGAAAATTTTGTCCGCCGCGCCAACGAATTACCAAGACCGCCGCCTTAGGCTTTTGCGACGGTGCAGACGCTTTCGATTCGATTCACGTCAGCAATGTGCGTAAAACTTCGGCTGGTGGCACGTTCATGTCGCTCGATATCTCCACGCTTTATCTCGTCGCCACCATGGTTGCGGCCATGCTCGGAGCCATGCTGCTGTTTTTCGGCAGGCAGGAGAATATTGCGGCGCTGAAATGGTGGGGAACCGCCTACCTGATGGGCGCCGCATCGGTAGCGCTCTGGACGCTGGCCAGCTCCATGCTTGGCGAAATGCTGTCGCTGGCGCTCAATGCCGTCGGCTTCGTGGCCTGCGCCATGGTCTGGAACGCCGCGCGGGTATTCCATGGCCGCCGGCCCAATCTGCCCGGGCTTGTGCTCGGGGCGCTGGCGTGGATCGCGGCCATCATGACGCTGGCGCCCGAGGCCTCGGCGCTGCGGATGACGATCGGGGCGGGGATTGTTGCGGTCTATGCGGCGCTGACTGCCACAGAATTGTGGTCCGAGCGGCGCAGGACCCTGCAACGGCGCTGGCCGGCTGTCGCAGTGCCGGTGCTGCATGGTCTGGTGCTGATGCTGCCGATCCTGCTCGGCGACCTCCTGCATCCGCATGACGGCGCCTTTGCCGGCAGCATTTGGGTCACGGTATTCGCCGTCGAACTGGTGCTCTACGCGGTGGGCACCGTGTTCGTCATCTTCATGCTGGTGTCGGAGCGCACGGTGACCGCGCACAAGACGGCGGCGTCGATGGATCCGCTGACCGGGATGTTCAACCGCCGCGGCTTTGCGGAGGCGACCTCGCGGGTCATCGAGCGCGAGGCCAATGCCGGTCGTCCGGTGACGGTGCTGATCTTCGACATCGACCATTTCAAGTCGATCAATGACCGTTTTGGCCATCCGGCCGGTGACGAGATACTCAAACTGTTCGCCGCGGTGGTGGTCAACACGCTGCGGATCACCGATCTTTCGGGACGAATCGGCGGCGAAGAGTTTGCCGCATTGCTGCCGTGTTCGCTGGAAGAAGGCGTCGTGGCAGCCGACCGGGTCCGCGAGGCGTTCGAGAGTTCGGGAATCGTGGTCGAGGACGGGCCGGTCGATACCACCGTGAGCATCGGCGTCGCCGGCGGCCCGGCTGGCACCGAACTTGAGGTGTTGCTGGCGGCCGCCGATACCGCGCTCTACCAGGCCAAGCGCGGCGGTCGTAATCGCGTCGAGGCGGCCGAGGAACTGCCGCTGTCGCTGGAAAACTGGCGGCGAAAAACCGCGGGCATCGGCGGCCACCCGCAGCAGCGGCCGGGAGCCGTCAGCCTCGCCTAGATCATGGCGGCGCCGGCCGCGGTAACCTTCCGTTTACCATTCGATCGATATCATGGCTGTCATGGAAATGACTCGCAGCCAGAACAGACACGCCGCCTTGATCGCGCTGGAAACCGCGGCGGCTTCGGCGCGCGGTGGATTTGACTGTGTGTTCTCGACTTCAGATGAATATGAGACGGCATTGATTTCGGAGCGGCGGGCGCAAGGCCGCTACGGCCAGCCCCGCCAGCGCTGGCCGATCGTCCTGTTCGTCGGCTGCGCGCTGATGACGGTCGGCACCGTGCTGCTGTTGAACTGAGAGCTGCGCCCCGGGGATCCGCAACGACGGGCGCCGCGCGGCGCCTTTTTTCGTCGCGCGGGCCGCACGCCGCTTCAATCAGGCGACCAGCCGGGTTAGAAGAATGAGATATCAACGCGAGACGCAACCCAGATGATTACCGAAATCGCACAGATCGACGTCAAGCCCGGCACCGAGAAGGACTTCGAAGCCGCGGTCGCCAAGGCCCGTCCGCTTTTCCTGCGCGCCAGGGGCGGCAAGGGATTCGAGCTGCACAAGTCGCTCGAAAAGCCATCGCGCTACCGCCTGATGGCCAAATGGGAAACGCTTGAGAATCATACCGTGGATTTCAGGGGTTCCGAAGACTTCACGGCGTGGCGCGGGTTGGTCGGACAGTATTTCGCGGCGCCACCGGAGGTCGAACACACCGAGACGGTACTGACCTCGGCGGCCTGAACCCGGGTCGCAACTGCCCGGCCTCAGGCCGCCGCCGCGTCGGCCGGGAGTTGCTCGGTCTTGAAATAATCGATCATGACTTTTGCGATCGCCATCAGCGGCAGCGCCAGCGCCAATCCCCAGATGCCGAATACCACGCCCAGCAGGATCTGGAATGCGAACAGCGTGGCAGGGGGAATATCGAGCGCCTGGCGCTGGATGATCGGCGTCAGAATATAGCTCTCCAGAGCATGCACGCCGAGGAACAGCGCGAACGCGCTGGCTGCAGCGATCCAGCCCGACGCCAGGCTCGCCAGCACCACGATCAGTCCGGCGAGCAACGCTCCGACCGTCGGGATGAAGGCAAGCAGTCCGGCCTGGATGCCCAGAATGAAGGAACTCTGGATGCCGATCACGGACAGGCCTATCCAGGTCACCAGGAAGACCGCGAACATGGTGACGATCTGCGCGATCAGCCAGCGCTCCAGCGTCTCGCCGATGCGGTCGACGATCACGGTGGCGCGCGCGCGATGCCGGGCCGGCGCCAGGAACAACAGCCCGGCTCGATAGACGGCCGGCTGCGCCGCGAAGGTCAGTCCGAGAAACAGCACAATGAAGAAATTTCCGACCGCGCTCAGCGTGCCCAGCAACAGCTTCAGGGTCTGGCTGATGATCGCGCCGCCGCTGGAGGCCAGGGCGCCTGCACCGGAAAGGCCATGGCTGGTCGCGGTACCGGGGGTCGCCGCGGTCGACGCCGACGATGTCGCGGCAGGGTTGCCGAGGTCGAAATAGCTGGTATCGATGCCATTGCGCTCGAGGAAAGCCTTGACGCCGACCAGTTGCGATTTGATCGTGTCGCTGAGCACGCTGGCCTGCTGCGCGATGGTGGAGCCGCCAAGGAAAACCACGCCCGACAGCAGTCCCGCGAGCACCAGACAGACGATCGTGAGGCGCAGCCAGTGCGGCAGCCTGACGAGATGGCCGAGCAGCGTGGCCATGGCGTTGAGCGCGACACCGAGCAGCACCCCGGCGAAGATCAGAAACAATGTCGAGGCAAAATTCCAGGTGAACAGCAGCAGCGCCGCAAATGCGACGGCGCAGATGCCGCCAACCGATATCGCCCATGCAAGATCGCTGCGGGCAGAAAGACGATTCTCGGCCGAGCCTGCCACGTGGTTTCCCCTTCAGATCGATTCCGTCCGCACTGTTTCGCCAAACGGGTCCGGGATCAAGCGCGGAGAAGGGCACAGCTTCGCGAGGTGCAGGCGGCGGCCAACAGATGTGGAATCGCGGTGCGGAAGATGCATGGGCATCAGATGGGCCGGAGCTCCGGCGTCATGGCGGTCCATCCCGGGCAGCGGTGATGAGGTTCCTGCAGGGCCGAGAGGTGGTAGAAGCGGGCGTAATCGGTTGATCCTGCCCCGGCTGGCGGGCATGATCCGGCGCGAGGTTGCGACGGGATTGGATAGCAGGCAATGCGCAGACCGGTAGTCGGTGTGATCGGAAACGCCTATCGCATCGAAGATCGATTTGCGACGCAACTGGTCGGGGAACGAAATCTTCGCGCGGTCGCCGATGTCGCGGGCGCGCTGCCGCTGATGTTTGCCGCCTCAACCGAGATCACCGATATCGGCGCGCTGCTGGATGCGGTCGACGGCGTGGTGCTGACCGGGGCGCGTGCCAATGTGCATCCGACGCGGTTTCGCACCGAGCCGGACCCCCGCCACGAACCCTACGACCTGCGCCGCGACGATTTGGCGCTGGCCTTGTCGGAAATCTGCGTGGCCCGTGGCATACCGCTGTTCGGGATCTGCCGCGGCCTGCAGGAGATGAATGTCGCCTTTGGCGGTTCGCTGCATCCCGAAATCCGCGAGTTGCCCGGACGCATGAACCATCGGATGCCGCGATTGGCGAACGGTGAAATCCATCCGGATCCCGCCGTGGTGTTCGCCGACCGTCACGACGTCAATCTGGTTCCGGGCGGCGTCTTTGCCCGCTTGATCGGCAGCGAGACGATCCGCGTCAATTCGCTGCACGGCCAGGGCATTCTCGTTCCCGGCGAGCGGGTCGTGGTCGAGGGCGTGGCGGAAGATGGCACGATCGAGGCCATCCGGATTGCCGACGCACCGGGCTTTGCGCTTGGCGTCCAGTGGCATGCCGAGCATGATCCCCAGCACAATCCGGTCAACCGCGCCCTGTTTCAGGCCTTCGGCGCGGCGCTGGCGACGCGCAAGCGCGTTGCGTAGCCCAAAACCTGCATCGCGGGACCGACCCCCGCGTTCCGGCCGGCCGGCTGCTTTCAGCATAACTCGGATCAAATATAAACCGTGTCGGCGGAACCTTGCATCGCCGAGACGGTTGGGAACTGCCCCCGGACTCCAGCGGGAATCGTCGAAGCGCACCGGCCGTCAGGTCCGGCTGCGGATAACAGGCTAAAATGTTCGAAGCCAAGAGTGAGCGACTGGCTCGAACCAATCCTTCGGCTCCCGATGAAAGTGCTGGGCATGATGGCTCCAGGTCAATCTGCCTCCGTTCGCGCCGTCCTGATTGTCGAGGACGAGATGCTGCTGCGGATGCGCGCGGTCGATATCGTCGAGGACGCCGGGTTTACCGCGCTTGAGGCCATCAATGCCGACGACGCGCTCGCCGTGCTCGAGTCCCGCTCCGATATCGAACTCCTGTTCACCGACATCCAGATGCCGGGGAGCATGGATGGACTCAAGCTTGCCCACGCCGTGCACGAGCGCTGGCCGCTCATCAAGATCATCCTGGTGTCCGGGCAGCTCAAATTGACCGACGGCGACAGGCCTCCCGACAGCCGCTTCTTCGGCAAACCGCTCGACGTGAAACATATGATTGCAGAAATGCAGGACATGATGGGCAAGGGTTCGCTGAAAATCGCGCCGGACGAAATCTCCGCGCTGATCGCCAAGGCTTCGCATCCCGAACTGAACGGCAAGGTGCCCCGGCCCGGGACGGCCGGTTCGTCCTCGCAGGAAGTCCTGACGGCCGAGAATGACAGCCTTCGCCTGCTTCTGGAACAGGCCGGCATCGATGCCAAGGTGCTTCTGGCCCAAGCGGGCATCGACGCCAAGGAGCGCGAAGCCGCCGACAAATTGCAGAAGCTCATTCTCGAAGAGCTGCATCACCGCATCAAGAATACGCTGGCCACCGTCAGCGCCATTGCCTCGCAGAGCCTGCGGACGGCCACCAGCCTGGAACATGGTCAGCACGCCATCGAGGGCCGGCTGGTCGCTTTGGGCCGGGCGCATGACCTGCTGTTGCAGGCCAGGTGGGCCAATGCCAGCCTCGAGCAGACCATCCGCGGTGCCACCGAGCCCTATGTCAGCATCGGATCCGGTCGCATCTCGATCGAGGGCCCCGATATCAGGATAACCTCCGGGGCCGTGATCGCGCTTGCCATGACCCTCAATGAGCTTTGCACCAATACCACCAAGTTCGGAGCGCTTTCGGTGCCGGCCGGACGCATCGAGATTGTCTGGAATATCGATCAAGCAAACCAGCGGCTGCATCTGACATGGTCCGAGAAGAACGGCCCGACGGTGCACGCGCCGACGCGGCAAAGCTTCGGAACGCGCCTGATCGGAACGCTCGGGCAGCAGCTCAGAGGAGAGGTCAAGCTCGCCTATGATGCAACCGGGTTCGTCTACGTCCTGAACGTGCCGATGGCCTCGCTGGTAGCGCAGGCCTGACGCAGGCCATCTGGCGCCGCCTTTGTTCTGACGCCGCCGCAATGAGGCGCCGGCCGGTAAATCGAACTAAAAAGGCGCTCCGTTCGGAGCGCCTTTTTTTCGGCTTTCGGGGTCGCGCCTGCGAAAAAAGTCAGAGCGAGTAGTACATCTCGAATTCGACCGGATGCGGGGTCATCTCGAAACGCGCGACTTCGGTCATCTTCAGCTCGATATAGCTGTCGATGAAATCATCGTCGAACACGCCGCCGTTCTTCAGGAAGGCCCGATCCTTGTCGAGATTTTCCAGCGCCTCGCGCAGCGAGCCGCACACCGTCGGGATCGCCTTCAGCTCTTCCTTCGGCAGATCGTAGAGGTCCTTGTCCATCGCCGGGCCCGGATCGAGCTTGTTCTTGATGCCGTCGAGGCCGGCCATCAGCATGGCCGCAAAGCCGAGATAGGGATTTGCCATCGGGTCGGGGAAGCGCACTTCGACGCGCTTGGCCTTCGGATTGCTGGTGTAGGGAATCCGGCATGAGGCCGAGCGGTTGCGCGCGGAGTAGGCGAGCAGCACCGGGGCTTCATAACCCGGAACCAGACGCTTGTAGGAGTTGGTCGAGGGGTTGGTGAAGGCGTTGATCGCCTTGGCGTGCTTGATGATGCCGGCGATGTAGGACAGGCAGGTATCGGAGAGGTCGGCATATTTGTTGCCGGCGAATACCGGCTTGCCGTCCTTCCAGATCGACTGGTGGCAGTGCATGCCCGAGCCGTTGTCGCCATAGACCGGCTTCGGCATGAAGGTGGCGGTCTTGCCGTAGATGTGGGCGACCTGATGGATGCAGTATTTGTAGATCTGCATCTGGTCGGCCATCAGCGTCAACGTGTCGAACTTCATGCCGAGTTCGTGCTGGGCCGACGCCACTTCGTGGTGATGCTTCTCGACCTTGACGCCCATCTTGGCCATCGCGCCGAGCATCTCCGAACGCATGTCCTGCACGGAGTCCTGCGGCGGCACCGGAAAGTAGCCTGCCTTGGTGCGGATGCGGTGTCCGAGGTTGCCGCCCTCATATTCGGTGTCGGAATTGATCGGCAGTTCCGAGGAATCCAGCTTGAAGCCGGTGTTGTAGGGCGTGGTCTGGAAACGGACGTCGTCGAACACGAAAAATTCCGCCTCCGGCCCGAAGAAGACCGTATCGCCGACGCCCATCGACTTGACCATGGCTTCGGCCTTCTTGGCCATGCCGCGCGGGTCGCGGTTGTAGGGCTCGCCGGTGGTCGGCTCCAGCACGTCACAGGTGATGACCATGGTGGTTTCCGCAAAGAATGGATCGATCGTCGCGGTGACCGGATCGGGCATCAGGCACATGTCGGATTCGTTGATCGCCTTCCAGCCGGCGATCGAGGAGCCGTCGAACATCGTGCCCTCAGCGAAGATGTCTTCGTCGATCATGCCGATGTCGAAGGTCACATGCTGCCACTTGCCGCGCGGATCGGTGAAACGCAGGTCGACGTATTTCACGTCGTTGTCCTTGATCGATTTCAGGACGTCTTTGGCGGTCTTCATGAATACCCCTCTTGGCTTACTGGTCGTGGCGATCCGGCCGCGGGCGGCAGCCGTCGGTCAGCGGTCAATACATTCCGATGGGGTGCAATACAATATCAGAGTGTCGGCATCACGGTGTCAACGTGGTCGGCTCAGATGGCATCCAGACCGGACTCCCCGGTTCTGATGCGAACCGCTTCCTCGATGTTGGACACGAAGATCTTGCCGTCGCCGATGCGGCCGGTCTGGGCCGCGCGCCTGATCGCATCGATCGCCTTTTCGACCAGATCGTCCGAGATCACGATCTCGATTTTGACCTTGGGCAGGAAGTCGACGATGTATTCCGCACCGCGGTAGAGTTCGGCATGCCCCTTCTGTCGACCGAAACCCTTGGCTTCGGTCACGGTGATGCCCTGCAGTCCGACTTCCTGAAGCGCTTCCTTGACCTCGTCGAGCTTGAACGGCTTGATGATGGCTTCGATTTTCTTCACTGAGCGCCTCCCGGGCATTTCGATATTTCAGACAGCAGGTTGGTTGCCACGTCGCGCGTGGTGCGCAAATTGTTTCGATTCGTCGTCCCCGGATCCTTGCGCCGCCGTGCGGCCGCCGCCGCGCACCGCCAGGCGCACCTCGCTTTATTCCTTTATTGCCTTTCCTTGCCGGTGAGCCGGTCCCGAGCGCTTCCTCAAAAGCAGGGTCTATGCCAAGTTGCCAAAAGCGGCTGATATCGAAATGTTATCAGACTTTTAACAGGCATGCTCTGAGGGTAGGGCGAGCACTATGGTCTATCAAAAGCACACGAAATAGGCAAACAGGTCAAGGCGTATGCAGGACATATGGATTTGGGCGGTGCGCGGCGCGGAAATTGCCTCAGGATGAGGCGGCTTGCTTCGGGGATCTGCCATGGAAGTTCTAACGTCAGCCGAGATGCAGCGTGCCGATCGGCTCAGCATTGCCGCCGGCACTCCCGGTTTCGCGCTGATGCTGAGCGCCGGCCAGGCCGTCGCCGAGGCCGCGATCGACCTGGTCGAGGCGGGGTCGATCCTGGTGATTGCCGGGGGCGGCAATAATGGCGGCGATGGCTTCGTGGCGGCGGCGGAGCTGGCGGCACGCGGCCGCGAGGTCTCGGTCATCCTGCTGTGCGAGCGGGACCGGCTGCAGGGCGACGCGGCATCTGCGGCGCGAGGATGGAAGTATCCCGTGCTGCCGTTCAACCCCCAGGCGATCGGCCGGCCCGCCCTGATCATCGATGCGCTGTTCGGCGCCGGCCTCGACCGTCCCGTCGAGGGCGCCCCGCGCGAAATGATCGAGGCCGTCAACGCCAATGGAGCGCCCGTCCTCAGCGTCGATCTGCCGAGCGGCATCAATGGCACGACCGCCGCGGTGATGGGAATCGCGGTCCGCGCCACCGAAACCGTCACCTTCTTCCGGCGCAAGCCGGCGCACTTGCTGCTGCCGGGCCGGATTCATTGCGGCCGGGTGCGGGTCGCCGACATCGGGATCGACGAAGCCGTGCTCGCGGAAATCCGCCCACGGACGTTCGAGAACATCCCGCCGCTTTGGCACGGCAGCTTTCCGGTGCCGCAGGTCGACGGCCATAAATATGCCCGTGGCCACGCCGTCATCGTGTCAGGCGACATCGCAGCGACCGGTGCGGCGCGGCTGTCGGCGCGCGGCGCGTTGCGGGCCGGGGCCGGGCTGGTCACCGTGGCCTCGCCGAGGGATGCGCTCGCCGTCAACGCCGCCGCGCTGACGGCGGTGATGGTCCGTGCCATCGATACGGTGGTCGAATTTGCCGGGCTGCTGGCCGACCAGCGCCTCGACACTTGCGTAATCGGTCCGGCTGCCGGGGTCGGCGAGCGGACCCGGGATTTCGTGCTCACCGCATTGTCCGCCAGGCGACGCCTGGTGCTTGATGCCGATGCGCTGACGAGCTTTGCCCAGGCGCCCGATCAGTTGTTCCAGTCGATCCGTTCATCGCCCGATCCGCAGGTGGTGCTGACCCCGCATCAGGGCGAGTTTTCGCGGCTGTTCTCCGATATCGTCGGCGAGGCTGCGGACAGCTCCAAACTCGACCGGGTCAGGGCCGCTGCCGAACGCAGCGGCGCCGTGGTCCTGCTCAAGGGAGCGGACACCGTGGTGGCATCTCCCGACGGGCGGGCCAGCATCGCCGCCAACGCGCCGCCCTGGCTCGCCACCGCCGGAGCCGGCGACGTGCTGTCTGGGATGATCGCAGGCCTGCTGGCGCAGGGCATGCCGGCGTTCGAGGCCGCCTGCACCGGTGTCTGGATGCATGGCGCGGCGGCGCGCGAGGCGGGTCCCGGCCTGATCGCGGAAGATCTGCCGGAGGTGCTACCCGCGGTGCTGCGCCGCCTCTATGACGAGTTCGGGATCGACTATTGAGGCAGGGCGGCCGGGCTGCAGCCCGTTTCACACCAGGTATTTTGCGACGGCGGCCTCGTCCCAGGCGATGCCAAGCCCGGGCCCGCGGGCGCTGATGGTGCCGTCCACGATCGCTACCGGCTCGGCCAGGATGGCGCGGGCAAGATCCAGATATTCGATCCAATGGGCGGTTGGCGTGACCGCGAGCATGTGGGAGCTCGCCTCGGCAAACAGGTGGCTGGACATCGGGATTGAGGCAGCCTCGGCCTGCGCCGCAACGCGGAGCCAGCCGGTGATGCCGCCGACCTTCATCAAATCGGGCATGATGAAATCGCTCGCGCCTGCGGCGATCGCTTCGGCAAAGCCGCGGGGAAACCACCAGTTTTCGCCCGACTGAATCGCAATCGCCGAGGCGCCTCGCACGCTGGCATGGCCATGCAGGTTTTCCGCCGCCACCGGCTCCTCGATCCAGTGCAGGTCGTAGGCTGCCAGCCTCTCGATGCGCCGGCTGGCCTCGGCCGGATCAAGCGACTGGTTGAAATCCAGCATCAGCGCGATGTCGGGGCCGATCAGGCCGCGCACCGCCCTGACCACCCGCTCGTCATTGGCGAGATCGCCGTCGCCGCCCTTGATCTTGATGCCGCGGAAGCCCTGGGCCAGCGACCGTTGCAGGTCTTTGGCGTCGGCGACCGGGTCGACCGCGCCGTAACTGTCATAGGCCCGGATCGGTCGCGGCGATCCACCCAGCAGCCGCGCCAAGGGCTGACCTGCCACCTGGCCGAGTGCATCCCAGAATGCCATGTCGAGGCCCGATACCGCCATGCCGACCAGGCCCTGCCATCCCAGCAATCGGAACCTGGCGTCCATCTCCGCCATCAGATCGAACGGCGCAATCGCCTTGCCGACCATCCCGGCGCCGATCTCGCCGATCAATTGCACCAGCGGTGCGAGCGTCAAGCTGGTGTAGCCGAAGATGTAGGAACGTCCGCTAACGCCTTGATCAGTCGCAACATCGATCAGCACCAGGGGCGCTGCCTCGATGGTGCCGAAGGCGTTTTTCACCGGCCGTGAGATCGGCGCAATGACCGCGCGGGCCCTGACGCTGCGAATCGCTGGTATGGCCGTGCTCATGTCGCGCTCCCCAAAGTGTCCTCACTGGACGTTGTAGCATCGCACCAGGCGCGGCGCCGCCCAGTCCGCCATCATCGTTTCCATCAGCCAGCGGCCGGGATATTCGGCCGCAAAGGCGATCCGCTCCGTCTGTCCGGCGTCGATCGCCAGCGTGTCCAGCCAATAGGGTTTCCAGCCATCGTCCAGCCGGTCCAGCAGCCTGAAATGATGGCCGTGAAGGTGGAAGACCTGCGCGATATCGGCACGATTGGTCAGCGCCAGCACCACGGTGCGGCCGGCCCTGGCGCGAAACGCCGGCGCGACGGAGTTTTCGAAGCTCGTGGGGGCCACCCAATCGGGTGGCCGCGCACCGAGTTGCAGGTCGATGCGCAAGGCATTCCTGAGATCGAGCCGGTCCGGCAGGCCGTTGGAAGGCAGCGGCGGCGCCGCGCCAAGCGGCGCGTCGCGGACCGGCGGCTCGTCTGAGGTGACCAGCCGGGCGATGGCGCGCGACCCGGTGCCATCGTGCAGCAGGATCGACGAGCTCGAGCCGGACGCCCCGGTGGCATCGATAAAGACGTCGACCCGGCTTCCCGGCGCCAGCACCACGGCGCCGTTGCGCGCAGGGAACGGCTCGGCTGGCTGCCCATCGAGGGCCATCACCCGGACTTCGTGGTCCGGTATTTTTATAGCAATAACATTGCGTTGAAAGCCGTTGACGAAGCGAAGCCTGAGGCGTTCATGGCGGCGGGCAGGGATGTCCAGCGCGGTTTGCCGGTTGATGGTGTAGAGCGGCGAGGTGTGCCGGGGATCGATGCCGGGCGCGATCGCGGTGCCGTCGGACTGCAGGCGCCAGTCCTCGATCAGAAAAACCTCGTCGCGGTCAACGGCAACGGCCTCGCTCTCCCGGACCACAAGCGGCCGTGCCGGCGATGGCCGCGCCAGGCCATCGCCCAACAGCCTGAGGTCGCACAGGAAGGTGCCCGCATGGCGCAACGGAACCAGCAAGGTCTGCCTGCCGCCCGGCGGAAGCGGTGCCCGCGCCGCCAGCGGTTCGGCGTCCGGCGCGCCGTCGATGCCGTGGCAGTCGAGCACCGCGGGCACCGGCAGATCGTTGTCGAGCGTGACTTCAAGCGCATCGCCGCGCTTGAAGCGGGCACCGGAGCCTGGCGTCGTGATGCCGAGCGACCATATCGGCGTTTCCGGCTCTCCCGGGCGCAAGCCGATGGCGCCGGCCGTGGCCCGCAGCCGCAGCGCCGGGCGCTGTTCGGCGGCGGCAATCGATGGCGTTGCCGGACCAAGGACCGCAGCGCCCAGTCCGGCCACCACTTCGCGTCGGTTGAACCGGAAAATGTTATCTGCCATGTCAGATGCGGACCATTTTCCGCTGGATCTGTCCAGCTGCCGCAGCTACGCCGGGGTGGCCCGGAAACGGCCATTTTTTTGCTGCGAAGCGGCGGGCTCATGTTATAAGCCCGCCGCCCGCGGCATCGCGGCCGGACAATGATGCTGACAGCGGGCGTGGCGGAACTGGTAGACGCGCTGGATTTAGGTTCCAGTGACGAAAGTCGTGGGGGTTCGAGTCCCTCCGCCCGCACCAAGCGCCACCAGCGTTTGCGCCTGACGATTTCCGGCGGATCTGTTTTCCGAAGGGGCAAGCCCCCGGAGGGAATGGTCCGCCGCACCACCGGCGCAGGCCAAAAGGCCGCGCGTCGAACAGATTGACCATGTCCCGGCGTTTAGGCCGGACCAAGCGGGAAGAAGATTGACGCCATGCAGGTGAAGGAAACCGTCACCGACGGACTGAAGCACGAATTCCAGATCAGCGTTCCCGCATCGGATCTCGATGCCAAGGCGGATGCCCGTCTCGTCGACCTCAAGGACAAGGTCCGGCTGAACGGTTTCCGTCCCGGCAAGGTGCCAGTCAGCCACCTCAAGAAGGTCTATGGCCGCTCGGTGATGGCGGAGACCGTCGAGCAGACCATCCGCGATACCAATTCGCAGATCTTCACGGAGCGCGGCTTCCGTCTGGCGACCGAGCCCAAGGTCACCATGCCGACCGAGGAGAAAGCCGTCGAGGACATCCTCACCGGTAAATCCGACCTGACCTACACCGTTTCGATCGAGGTGGTGCCGGCGATCCAGCTCGCCGACTTCAAGAGCTTCACGGTCGAGAAGCCGGTGGTCGACGTCACCGACGCGGATATCGACGATGCGGTCAAGCGCATTGCCGACCAGAATCGTGCCTACGCCGCCAAGGGCGAGGGCGCCAAGGCCGAAACCGGGGATCGGGTCACCATCTCCTTCAAGGGCACCATCGACGGCACCCCGTTCGAGGGCGGCACCGGCGAGAACATCGAGGTGGTGATCGGCGCCGGGCAGTTCATTCCGGGCTTCGAAGAGCAGCTGTTGGGCATGGCGGCGGGCGAAACCCGCAACCTGAAGGTCTCGTTCCCGAAGAATTATGCCAGCGAGAAGCTGGCCGGCCAGCCGGCCGAATTCGAAACCACCGCGACCCTGATCGAAGCGCCCCAGGAGACCACCGTCGACGACGCACTCGCCAAGACGCTCGGCATGGAATCGCTCGACAAGCTGAAGCAGGCCGTGCGCGAACGGCTGACGGCCGAATTCGCCGGCGCGACCCGCCAGCGGGTCAAGCGCATACTGCTCGACCGGCTCGACGAAACCCATCGCTTCGAGGCCCCGCCGTCGCTGGTCGAGGAAGAATTCAGGCTGATGTGGAACTCGATCAAGGCCGAGATGGAATCCGGCGGCAAGACCTTCGCCGACGAGAACACCACCGAACAGGACGCCGAGCAGGAGTACCGCAAGATCGCCGATCGCCGGGTCCGGCTTGGCCTGGTGCTGTCGGAGATCGGCGAAAAGAACAAGATCACGGTGACCGACGACGAAGTCAGCCGGGCGGTGATCGAGCGGGCGCGCCAGATGCCGGGACGCGAGAAGGAGGTCTGGGACTATTATCGCAACAATGCCAATGCGCTCGCCCAGCTCCGTGCACCGATCTACGAGGACAAGGTGGTGGATTTCATCCTCGAACTCGCCAACGTGACCGAGAAGAAGGTGACGCGCGAGGAGCTCCTCAAGGAGGACGACGAGGCCGAGAAGACGGCTGCCTGAAGCTGCCGGGCGCCGGCCGGACCTGTTAAGGATGTGCCGCGAAAGGGGCATTGCGACGCAAGCCATCGCTATGCCCTGCAGCACGAATCAGCTTCAATTGCTCCGGTCCTGCATGACATCGACTTGGTCTTGTCCGCGGGGAATTGGCCCATATCTGTGAGCCCTGTCTTTAAGTCCTGCATCACGGGACGTTCGTCCACGCCCGGCGCTTCCAGCCGGTTCGCTTGCCGCTGGACGTTCGGTTCCACAAACCCTTGGGTGACAAATGCGCGATCCGGTGGAAACCTACATGAACCTCGTGCCGATGGTGGTCGAGCAGACCAATCGCGGCGAGCGGGCCTACGACATTTTTTCGCGCTTGTTGAAGGAGCGCATCATCTTCGTCACCGGGCCGGTCGAGGACGGCATGTCGACGCTGACCGTGGCGCAGCTGTTGTTTCTCGAGGCCGAGAATCCGAAGAAGGAAATCTCGATGTACATCAACTCCCCGGGCGGGGTGGTGACGTCGGGCCTGGCGATCTACGACACCATGCAGTTCATCCGTCCGCCGGTATCGACGCTGTGCACCGGTCAGGCGGCATCGATGGGCTCGCTGCTGCTGGCCGCCGGCCACAAGGACATGCGCTTTTCCCTGCCGAATTCCCGCATCATGGTGCACCAGCCGTCCGGCGGCTTTCAGGGCCAGGCCACCGACATCATGCTGCACGCCCAGGAAATCCTGAATCTCAAGAAGCGGCTCAACGAGATCTACGTCAAGCACACCGGCCAGACCTTCAAGGCGATCGAGGATGCGCTGGAGCGCGACAAGTTCCTGACCGCGGAGATGGCCCGGGACTTCGGTATCGTCGACAAGGTGATCGACAAGCGCTCGGAAGAGCCGACCGCCAAGACCCCATAATTTCCGGGGAGGGCGCCGTCCGAGCTGCCGCAAGGTCGCGGCCGGGGGGCTGGCGTCGGCCGGGCCAGCCACGCCGCCTGGAAATAGCTGTCGCGGCGGCCTGACGCGGCAGCAGGGGTAAAAAGTTCCGCTTTCGTGCCGGTCTTGCGGCGTGGCAATCGCGCAACGCTCGGCCGATTTCGGCGTCCGGCGCTCGCTTGCGCGGCGCAAATCACGGTATTGTCACGGGTATCGGGCGGCCCGCCGATTAGGGAATTCTTGATAGTCGGCTGTCACCATGGTTGGCTAGGTCGGATCGGTTATGATCGTGGGGGATTCGAGCAGCCGCGATTCGTGCGGTATCTGAGGCACAGGGTCTTTTCTGGTACGGATTTTGCTCTATCTAGAACTCTGGGCCGGTAGGTGCCGGAATAGGGCGATCGAGCTGACGGATCGAACGGCGGACGGAGATTAGAATGAGTAAGGTCGGCACGAGCGACTCCAAGAACACGCTGTATTGCTCCTTCTGTGGCAAGAGCCAGCATGAGGTCCGCAAACTGATCGCGGGTCCCACCGTGTTCATCTGCGATGAATGCGTCGAACTGTGCATGGATATCATCCGCGAGGAGAACAAATCCTCGCTGGTGAAGTCGCGGGACGGCATTCCGACCCCCAAGGAAATCTGCAAGGTGCTCGATGATTACGTCATCGGTCAGAGCCATGCCAAGAAGGTGCTCTCGGTCGCGGTCCACAATCACTACAAGCGCCTCAACCACCAGACCAAGCACAACGACGTCGAGCTTGCGAAATCGAACATCCTGCTGATCGGCCCGACCGGCTCGGGCAAGACCTTGCTGGCACAGACGCTGGCGCGGATTCTCGACGTGCCGTTCACGATGGCGGATGCCACGACGCTGACCGAAGCCGGCTATGTCGGCGAGGACGTCGAAAACATCATCCTGAAGCTGCTGCAGTCGGCCGACTACAATGTCGAGCGGGCCCAGCGCGGCATCGTCTATATCGACGAGATCGACAAGATCAGTCGCAAGTCCGACAATCCGTCGATCACCCGGGACGTCTCGGGCGAGGGCGTGCAACAGGCGCTCCTCAAGATCATGGAGGGCACCGTCGCCTCGGTTCCCCCGCAGGGCGGCCGCAAGCATCCGCAGCAGGAGTTCCTGCAGGTCGATACCACCAACATCCTGTTCATCTGCGGCGGCGCGTTTTCGGGTCTGGAGAAGATCATCTCCGCGCGCGGTCGCTCGACCTCGATCGGGTTCGCCGCCCAGGTTCTGGCGCCGGAAGATCGCCGCACCGGCGAGATTTTCCGCCACGTCGAGCCTGAGGATCTGCTGAAATACGGCCTGATTCCGGAGTTCGTCGGACGGCTGCCGGTGGTCGCCACGCTGGAGGATCTCGACGAGGCTTCGCTCAAGAAGATTCTGACCGACCCGAAGAACGCGCTGGTGAAGCAGTATCAGCGGCTGTTCGAGATGGAGAACATCGAGCTGACCTTCGCCGACGAGGCGCTTGGCGCGGTTGCCCGCAGGGCGATCGAGCGCAAGACCGGCGCGCGCGGGCTGCGCTCGATCCTCGAAAGCATCCTGCTCGAAACCATGTTCGATCTGCCGGGTCTGGAAGGTGTCGAGGAAGTCGTGATCTCGCGTGAAGTGGTCGAGGGAACGGCGCGCCCGCTCTACATCTACGCCGACCGTTCCGACCGCGCCGTCGAGAGCAGCGCCAGCGCCTGACCGGCGCGGAGCGAGTAACGCAAAAACGATGGCTGCCGGGCCTTTCGGCGGCCATGTTGGCGTAGGCATTTCGTCGCGTTGAGCCGCCGCTGGCGGGCCTTTTTCAATGACTTGACACCCCCATGGCCGATAGCCACCTAATGCTGTCGGCGGTCAAGAGCTGACCCTTGAGATTCGCCGCACCAACGATCCGGAGCAGCAGGGCGAGACCCGCAATGTGATCCGGAACCTCTCGGCACCTTGTGGCGGTTGCGCAAAATGGCGGGCTGCGTGCAAGGGGGCACAACAAAAGGAATAGGCCATGACTACCCCGAAAATCCGGCCAACCATCGTTCGCGGCGTAAGCCATTCTTATCCCGTGCTGCCGCTGCGCGACATCGTCGTTTTCCCGCACATGATCGTGCCGCTGTTCGTCGGCCGCGAGAAATCGATCCGCGCGCTCGAGGAGGTCATGAAGAATGACGCCTTGATCATGCTGGCGACGCAGAAGAACGCATCCGACGACGATCCGAACGCGGATTCGATCTATGAAACCGGCACGCTGGCCAGCGTATTGCAGCTGCTCAAATTGCCCGACGGCACCGTGAAGGTGCTGGTGGAAGGGCTCGAGCGCGCCCGCGTGCAGAAATATACCGATCGGGCCGAATATTACGAAGCCACCGCGATCGCGCTCGCCGACACCGACGCCACCTCGGTCGAGGCCGAAGCCTTGGCGCGTTCGGTGGTGTCCGATTTCGAGAGCTATGTGAAGCTCAACAAGAAAATCTCCGCCGAGGTCGTCGGCGTGGTTCAGGCGATTACCGATTTCGCCAAGCTCGGCGACACCGTCGCCTCGCATCTCGCCGTCAAGATCGCCGACCGCCAGGCGATCCTTGAGACGCTGTCGGTCACCGCGCGCCTGGAAAAGGTGCTGGGGTTGATGGAGAGCGAAATCTCGGTGCTGCAGGTCGAGAAGCGGATCCGCTCGCGCGTCAAGCGCCAGATGGAGAAGACCCAGCGCGAATATTATCTCAACGAGCAGATGAAGGCGATCCAGAAGGAGCTCGGCGACGACGAAGGCCGCGACGAGCTTGCCGACCTCGAGGAGAAGATCACCAAGACCAAGCTCTCCAAGGAAGCGCGGGAGAAGGCGCAGCACGAGCTGAAGAAGCTGCGCCAGATGTCGCCGATGTCCGCGGAGGCGACCGTCGTGCGCAACTATCTCGACTGGCTGCTGTCGATACCGTGGAACAAGAAGTCCAAGGTCAAGAAGGATCTGGTCGCAGCCCAGGCCACGCTCGACAACGATCATTACGGTCTCGAGAAGGTCAAGGACCGTATCGTCGAGTATCTGGCGGTGCAGTCGCGCGCCAACAAATTGACCGGACCGATCCTCTGCCTGGTCGGCCCTCCCGGCGTCGGCAAGACATCGCTCGGCAAGTCGATCGCGAAAGCGACCGGCCGCGAATTCGTGCGGGTGTCGCTCGGCGGCGTGCGCGACGAGGCCGAAATCCGCGGCCATCGCCGCACCTATATCGGTTCGATGCCCGGCAAGATCATCCAGTCGATGCGCAAGGCCAAGACCTCGAATCCGCTGTTCCTGCTCGACGAGATCGACAAGATGGGAGCCGATTTCCGCGGCGATCCGTCGTCGGCGCTGCTCGAGGTCCTCGACCCCGAGCAGAATTCGACCTTCAACGATCACTATCTGGAGGTCGACTACGATCTCTCCAACGTGATGTTCATCACCACCGCGAATACCCTGAATATTCCGGGCCCGCTGATGGACCGCATGGAGATCATCCGTATCGCCGGCTACACCGAGAACGAGAAGGTCGAGATCGCGCGCAAGCACCTGATCCCGAACGCGATCTCCAAGCATGGCCTCGATTCCAAGGAATGGTCGATCGACGACGATGCGCTGTTGCTGATGATCCGGCGCTACACCCGCGAGGCGGGCGTGCGCAATCTGGAGCGTGAGCTTTCGACACTCGCCCGCAAGGCGGTGAAGGAGCTGATGATCTCCAAGAAGAAGTCGGTCAAGGTCACCGAGAAGTCGCTCGAGGAATTTCTCGGCGTGCCGAAATATCGCTATGGCGAGATCGAGAGCGACGACCAGGTCGGCATCGTCACCGGCCTTGCCTGGACCGATGTCGGCGGCGAGCTGCTCACCATTGAAGGCGTCATGATGCCCGGCAAGGGCAAGATGACGGTCACCGGCAATCTGCGCGACGTGATGAAGGAGTCGATTTCGGCGGCGGCATCCTATGTCCGCTCGCGCGCCGTCGGCTTCGGGATCGAGCCGCCGTTGTTCGATCGCCGCGATATCCACGTCCATGTCCCGGAGGGAGCGACCCCGAAGGATGGACCGTCGGCGGGCGTGGCGATGGCGACCGCGATCGTCTCGATCATGACCGGCATCCCGGTCCGGCACGATGTCGCCATGACCGGCGAGATCACCTTGCGCGGACGGGTGCTGCCGATCGGCGGCCTGAAGGAGAAGCTTCTGGCTGCGGCGCGCGGCGGCATCAAGACGGTGCTGATCCCCGAGGACAATGCCAAGGATCTCACGGAGATTTCCGACGCGATCAAGGGCGGCATGCAGATCATTCCGGTGGCCCGGCTCGACGACGTGATCTCGCAGGCATTGGTGCGGCCGCCGGTGCCGATCGTCTGGGAAGAGGACACCAAGGTGCCGGCGGTCAAGCCGGAGGCGGCGGACACCGCGGACGAGGCCCCGGGCGGCCTCACCGCGCACTGAGCGCTTGCCAGCCGACAACAGCGGCGCCCCCTCCGGGGCGCCGCTTTTTTGCGGGGATGCGCGGCTTGCGCCGGGGGGCGGGGCGGCGCTAAACAGGAGACGAGGGTGACCGATCTGCGGGCCGCAGGCCTGCCGAAGAACCCATTTGAGGGCGATTAGCTCAGCGGTAGAGCGCTTCCTTTACACGGAAGATGTCGGCGGTTCGATCCCGTCATCGCCTACCATTCCAGCACCGCCGCGCGGCAACGGGACTTTTGTTGCCCGGCCGCTGGCATCGTCTAGAGCACCGATAGAAACGCGATCGCCAGCCCCACCAGCCACGCGACAATGACCAGGGAAGTCATCGCGCCTGCGGTTATTCTGGCCTTCTCTCTTGCGGTGTCGCCGCGCATGCAACGCCTCGCTTCGGCTCTTCGTCCCGTTGCGATCGAATCCGTCGCTGGTCCGGACAGCCAGCGGCGGCTTTCATTGCCGCGGCGCCTTCAGTCGGCGGCCTTGGCGATCCGTCCCTTGCCCGCGCATTTCTTGCATTGTGCAGCGGCGCCGTGCCGACGACCGTGCTCCTAGTTTGCGGTCACGCCGGTTTTGACGTGCGGCTTTGCCGCGACGGCCTTGGCGACGGGCTTGGGGGCTTCCAGGCTGCGCGCGCCGCCCCAGGGGTCGGCAGGCGGCTGGTCGGGGATGTTGCCGAGCGATTTCTTGTAGGCCTTGTCGGCGGCCTTGTCGTTGGCGAGGTCCTGCGGCGTCTTGGGTGTATCACCCGGCGGTTTGGGCGCGTGCTGCGCGTAGGCCGGTCCGGCCAGAGCCAGAAGCGCGATCATCGCCGCGGCGTAGAAAACCCTCATGTCCATGCTCCCTTGTCGACCGCAGCCATCGGCCTCGACATCACGTTCGCCAACCGCATCATCAGGTGACGAAATGATAGATTTCGTTGAGCCCCACGACGCCGGCAACGATCAGATAGATGGCGATGATGTAGTTCAGCAGCGTCGGGGCAATCAGGATCAGCACGCCGGCCAGAAGCGAGATCAGCGGGGTGATATGGGCTACGGTGAGCGTCATTCGATACTCCTTGGCGGCGCACATTGGGCGGCGGTTCTGGTTATCACGAATCGCGACCGCGCACGACACCAGGTTGGGGGATCACCGACCGCATCCCGGAGATTTGCGGGACCGAACCCGTGGGGCCTTGGTGTGGTTCCGAGCCTCAAATTCTAGTGGCATTGCGCGGTTCGGCAAGGGCCGCTGTAATCGCGGCATGGGCGGCCCAACGCGACGGCGCATCTTCGGTAATCGGGTCAGGGGCGCGCAGCTGCGCGCCGCGCATGCCCGCGAGCGCGCCAGGCTTGCCTCCCGCGAAGCCGACGCCGCCGAATGCCTGCTGTGGTCGGAACAGATGGAAGGCTTTGGCGGTCCGGCGCAGCCGTCGCCGACCCTCGCGCAATGCCTCAATGGCGGTTACGGCTGGCTCGAGGTGATGTGCCATCGCTGCGAAACCCGCGCCAGCCTGCCGCTGGATGCGATCCGGCGTCCGCGCGACACGCCGATCTGGAAGCTGGAGGCGGCGCTGAAATGCCGTTCCTGCAGCAAGGGCCGGTACGCCCCGCCGGTGCACATGATCAAGCTCACCCGGGTGCGCGAGATCGCGCCCTATGCCTGGGTGCACCCCGACGACGACGACCGGCGCTGAGCGACGCGGGCCGGATGCCTCCGGGTTCGCCTAAAGCCGGGTGATGAGCTTTTCGGCTGCGGATTTCGCCTCCGGCTCGGAAGCGAAGTCATCGGGGGTCACCAGGCTGAACACGGTACGGCCCGCGAGCACCGCGCCCGGGCGCCGAAGCGGGGTGATGGCGGCGCGCCAATAGCCCGGCCTGCGCTCATAGGTGACAATGGAAAATTGGGTAATGTCGGCCAAATCGCCTCCGGCACCGACCCCGCGCCCGTTATGCCGCGATGTCAACGCCCAGCCACTGTCCCGGCTCCGGCCGGCGGCTCGGACGCCGATTCCCGGGGCCTTGAGCTATTTCAGAAGCCGCACCAGGGCGCGGCCCGCGGCGCTGTTCAGCTCCCCGGCGTCCAGGGTGCCATCGTGATCGGGGTCGGCGGCGGCAAAGCGCTGCGCGACGAGGGCGAGATATTCGTCCCTGGTGAGGGTGCCGTCGTGGTCCGGGTCGGCGGCGGCGAACTCCCCGGCGGACAGCCTGCCGCCCAGTTCACGCCTGTCGAGCGTGCCGTCATGGTCGCGATCCAGCCGGTCGAATGCCGCCCCCGCCGCCGTCCTGGCTTCGGCGAGGTCGATCGTGCCGTCATGGTCGGTGTCGAACATCCTGATCGGCGTGCTGCGGCCGGATCTTGCCAGCGCCGGCCATGCGGCGGCGAGCAGGGTGCCGATCGCCAACGAAAAAGCCAGCCTGCGGCGCGATATCATGGTGCGACCTTTCCCGTGAGGGCTGCAGGAACAAATAATGAACAGATTCGGACAAAAAGTCAAGCCCGTGGTTCAGGAGCGAGCGACAAGATCTTCCGGGGGCGAGGGCGGTGTGAGGGCGTCAGCTTCGCCCGCGCAGCCGCCTGCGGGAAAAATATCGAAAACAACCCCATGCAAAGTAGCCGATTACCGCCGGTGGGGGTGCTTTGGCCGGTCCCGCGGAGACATTTCGACACGGCCGGCAGGTCAGGCCGGGCAGGTCAGGCCGGCAGGGCCGGACCCGGCAGGGCGGAGGCGGCAGGACAATCGACGTTCGGCATGATAGATCAAAGCAGCCGTAAAGCCGGCAGGCGCCGGCATTCGGGCAGGCCCTCGCGCAGGCCCGGGATTGCCCGCAACGGGCGACGACGTGCCGATTTCAGCGGAGCCGCGGCGCACATGCAGCCACCGACAGGTCACGATCAGAACGCCGACCAGATCGCCTACTGGAACGGGCCGGGCGGCCAGCACTGGGCCGATCGCCAGCAGGTCCAGGACATCCTGCTGGCGCCGGTGGCCGACCTCTTGCTCGATCGCGCCCGGCCGGCACCGGGCGAGCGGATCGTCGATGTCGGGTGCGGCTGCGGCGCCACCACCTCGGCGCTGGCGCAACGCGCAGGCCCCGCCGGGCATGTCCTCGGCATCGACATCTCGGGGCCGATGCTGGCGCGGGCAAGGCAGCTTGCACCGGCCGGCCTGCCGGTCGATTTCGAGCTTGCCGACGCGACGATCTATCCGTTTGCCTCCGGCGGTTTCGACCTGCTGGTCTCGCGGTTCGGCGTGATGTTCTTCGCCGAGCCCGCGCTTTCCTTTGCCAATATGCGCAGGGCGCTGCGGCCTTCCGGCCGGCTGGCCTTCGCCTGCTGGCGGGAGCCGCGCGACAATCCATGGCTGATGCTGCCGCTCCAGGCGGCCTACCGGCATGTCCCCAAACTGCCGCAGCTCGGACCCGAGGATCCCGGTCCGTTTTCGTTTGCCGGCGAACCGCGGGTGCAGCGTATTCTGACCCAGGCCGGATTTTCCGGGATCGCCATGGAGCGCTGTGACCTCGCGCTCGACGTCGCGATCGGGCGTGGCCTCGACGCCGCGGTGCAAGGGGCGCTGGAAATCGGCCCGGCGAGCCGCGCGCTCGAGGGCCAGCCGCCGGATCTGCGCGCCGCCGCCGCGCGCTCGATCCGCGAGGCGCTGGCGCCGTTCGCGCGCGGCCAGGCGGTGCCGCTCGGCGCGTCGATCTGGATCGTGACCGCGTCGGCCTGAGTTCGGCAGCGCCCTCACATCGTGCCCCGGACGCGGCGCAGCAAGCCGCGCTTGCGCCGGGGCCCATGGGCCGCAGCGAAAAACAGTGGGTCCCTGGCTCTGCGGTGCATCGCTGAAGAAGCGCTGCACCGCGTCCGGGACACGAGGCGACCCCCGCTCTGCATCCCTGCGCGCCAACCGAAAATGCTCTCGCCTTACGCCCGCTCTTCCCAGATCATCGCCAGATGGACGATGGTGCGCACCGCGCTTTCCATGTCCTGCCGGCTCACCCATTCCAGCCGCGAATGGAAGGCGTGTTCGCCGGCAAAGATGTTGGGGCAGGGCAGTCCCATGAACGACAGCCGCGAACCGTCGGTGCCGCCGCGGATCGCGGTCCTGACCGGTGTCAGGCCGCTGCGCCGGATCGCCTCCATGGCGTTGTCGATGAGTTGCGGGTACTGGTCGATCACCTGCTTCATGTTGCGGTATTGCGGCTTGATCTCCAGATGCCAGGTCGAGCGCGGATAGTCCGTCATCACCTGCCTGACGATACCCTCGAGCAGGGCTTCCTTCTCCTGCAGTCCGGCATCGGTGAAATCGCGCACGATGAAACCGAGCGTGGCCTGTTCCAGGCTGCCGGAAATGCCGATCGGATGCAGAAAACCCTGCCGGCCTTCGGTGGTTTCCGGCGAACAGGAATCTTTCGGCAGGCGGTCGACGATGGCGGCGGCGATCTTGATCGCGTGCTCCATCTTGCCCTTGGCGAAACCGGGATGGGTGCTGACGCCCTCGATAATGAGGGTGGCGCCGTCGGCGGAAAAGGTTTCGTCCTCGATATTCCCCGCGGTTTCGCCGTCGATGGTATAGGCGAAGTCGGCGCCGAGCTTTTTCAGGTCGACCTTGTCGACGCCGCGGCCGATCTCCTCGTCGGGCGTGAACAGGATCTTGATGGCGCCGTGCCTGATCTGCGGATGGTCGAGCAGGAACTGCGCCGCGTCCATGATTTCGGCGAGGCCCGCCTTGTTGTCGGCGCCGAGCAGGGTGGTGCCGTCCGAGGTGACGATGTCATGGCCGATCTGATCGCGCAGCGCCGGCTGGTCGGCGACCCGGATGACCTGGGTCGGGTCGGCCGGCAGCACGATGTCGCCGCCGCGGTAGTTCCTGACGATCTGCGGCCTGACATTTCGGCCGCTGCAGTCGGGCGAGGTGTCCATATGCGAGCAGAAACAGATCACCGGGACCTGCTTGTCGGTATTCGCCGGGATGGTGGCGTAGACGTAGCCGAATTCGTCGAGATGGGCATCGACGAGGCCCATCTCCTGCAGCTCGGCGGCGAGCACGGCGCCGAGATCCTTCTGCTTGGCGGTGGAGGGGCAGCTCGCCGACGCCGGGTCCGACTGGGTGTCGATCGCCACATAGCGCAGAAAGCGCTCGGTCACGGTATGCGCGAACGTCAGGGGCACGGGCGGAACCACGGCAAGGGCGGAAAGGCTCGAACGATCGCATCGGCGTCATCCCGGTGGCCGCGGGGCCGCGCCGGAATGACGCCGGGGCAGGGAGGAGGCGCGTCGGTCAGACCGCTTCCTTGAGCTCCTTGGCGGCGCGGAAGGCCACCTTCTTGCTGGCCTTGATGTGGATCGCTTCGCCGGTGGCGGGGTTGCGGCCCATCCGGGCGGCGCGCTTGCGCACCTGCAGGATGCCGAGACCGACGATGCGGATGCGCTCGCCCTTCTTCAGGTGCTTGGTGATTCGACCGACCAGATCGTTCAGGATGGCTTCGGCGCTCTTCTTCGACAATTCGTGCTCTTCCGAGATCGCTGCGGCCAGATGCTTGAGCGTCACGGTGGTCGGGGTGGCTGCTTTCTTGGCCATTTTAGGCCCTCCTCGTTGATGATGGCTTGGAAAACCAAGACGTAGCAGGCCTTAAACGATTCGGGGGGCGGCTGACTACGCTGTTTTGCCTGCAAACAGCGCCTTATTCGCATCGGCATCGCGAAAAGGCCTGACTGGCAAGGGGATTCGCAACAACCTTGACTTGGATAGGTGGTCCCTTTAAGTCCCACACCTCGCGGGTTTCGCAATCACGCGGGAGTAGCTCAGTTGGTTAGAGCGCCGGCCTGTCACGCCGGAGGTCGCGGGTTCGAGCCCCGTCTCTCGCGCCAATCATTTCAATACCTTAGCGGGTTTTCCTGTTTTCAGAAGTGTCAGGAGGGCCGCCGTCCTGACACTTTCGTCCGGTTTTTGTTCTAACATCCTTGCCCCGACCGCCCGCGCATCGTCGAATCTTCGAACCGATGCCACGTTCACCGGGTTGTAGGTATGTCGCAGCCGCTTGTTGGTATCGACACTGTTCGCCATCTTGTTGGCTTGGTCGGTAATCGAACCGCCGCCGGCGTCACCTTCGACGGCCCCTGAGCGCCGCATATCGGACAGCTGGCGCTTTTCGTCGGGGCCGAAGGCCAATTCCCGCACCGTGGCGAAATCCTGCACCAGCGAGCTTTTCGTGTATGGCCGTGGCGCGATGTGCGCGCCGCCGCCATGGTCGCCGCCCCATTGGCCGGTTACGCCCCTACGGCTCACCGGACGGCCTCCGCGGGTCCAGAACAGCGGCGTTGATGCCAGAAGCTCCGCACCGAGGGTCTTGAGATAGGCCAGCAGGATCGCCTGTGACCAAGGCGTGAGCGTCCCGGCCGCCGCCTTGCCCGTCTTGGCGCGGTCCAGGAAGAACAGCGTTCCACCCGCGCCATCGTGTGACGCCTGAGAGGACGTCATGCTGCGGGCATCGATCGACGATAGCATCGAATCCCATGCGGTGGCCATGCAGGCCGCCAATCCGTAGAAGCCATTGCGCCACGCGGTCTGAACCAGCTTCAGGACCTCGCGCCGCTTCCAGATCGCCTGGCGCGGCTCAGGGGCGCCGTTGGCGACGGGCTTGCTTGGGTCCGCATCTTTGGTGCGGTAGCCCATAGAGGCCATTTTCTTCCAGAGCGCCCGCCAAACCTTGATGGTCCGGTGTCGCTCGGTAACCGATACAGCCGCCTCAATCTCCGGGATCAGCCCCCGCAGCTCCCCGGAAACTTGATCGACCTCGAGGAAATGTTCGGGTTGGATTGTCGTCGGGTCGCAGTCGCCTGAGCTGCTGCCGGTTTGATGGACACCGAGATTGGGTGTTTTATCGAGCCGGAGGTAGGTCATGCAGAGACGGAAATTCAGTCGAGAGTTCAAGGTCGAGGCAGTCAAGCTTGTCAGGGAACGAGGGGTTTCAGTTGCGCAAGCAGGCCGCGACCTGGGCGTTCATGAGAACGTGCTGCGCAAATGGGTGAAGGAGTTCGGCTCCGACCCTGTTCAGGCGTTCCCCGGCCACGGGCAAATGAACTATCGCGGGCCGTTGCCCGCCTGCGCGCGGTAGAAACTGCCCGTGCTATCCTCGCCTTGCGGAGGGTGGCGGCCGTCGGCTTATTGGAGGTTAGTCCCCGCTAAAAAACGTGGTCCATGGGCGCATGCGAACTTGAGAGTGGTGACGCCGCTTCGGCGGCGATCCCGATTAGGAAGATGACGATTGGCATAGCCCAGACCCTCCCGTTCATATTTTGACGGAGGATTGTGATGTCCAAGACGACGACCGGCAATCGCCCGGAACTGAAGCCGGTCAATGTTGGTGCGGCCGCCATCGACATTGGATCAAAAATGCACATGGCAGCGGTCGACCCGACCTGCACCGACGCACCGGTGCGCGCGTTTGGCACATTTACGCAGGACCTGCACGATCTGGCGGACTGGTTCAATGCATGTGGCGTGACCAGTGTCGCGATGGAATCCACCGGAGTCTATTGGATCCCGGCCTACGAGATTCTTGAGCAGCGCGGGTTCGAGGTCATTCTCGTCAATGCGCGTTATGCCAAGAACGTGCCTGGGCGCAAGACAGATGTCAGCGATGCCGCATGGCTGCGCCAGCTCCATTCTTACGGTCTGCTACGCGGGAGCTTCCGCCCAGATGGCGAGATCGCAACCCTGCGCGCCTATCTGCGTCAGCGGGAGCGACTCGTGGAATACGCAGCCGCCCATATCCAGCATATGCAAAAAGCCCTGATGGAGATGAACCTGCAACTTCATCACGTTGTCTCCGACATTACCGGCGCGACCGGGATGCGAATTATCCGAGCTGTTGTCGCGGGCGAGCGCAATCCCGACGTGTTGGCGACCTATCGCGATGTTCGCTGCCATTCCTCCGTCGAGACGATCCGCGCCGCACTGGTCGGCAACGATCGGGACGAACATGTCTTCGCGCTGACCCAGTCGTTAGAGCTCTACGACACCTACCAGGCCAAGATGCTCGACTGCGACCGCAAGCTGGAATCTTTGATAGCGGCGCTGACTGACAGAGGGACCAAGCCGGTCGGCAAGCTATCCAGGCCTCGGGTGAAGACCAAGCAGGTCAACACGCCGTCGTTCGATGTCAGAGCCGCGCTATACGGTGTCCTCGGCGTCGATCTGACCGAGATCCATGGGTTGGGTCCCTCACTTGCGCTAAAGCTCATTGGCGAATGCGGCACTGATCTAAGGGCATGGCCGACCGCCAAGCACTTCACCTCCTGGCTGTGCCTGGCACCGGGGAAAAAAATCTCCGGCGGCAAGGTGCTCTCTTCGCGCACGCGGAGATCGTCCAGTCGAGCAGCGGCGCTGTTACGGCTGGCGGCCACGACTATCGGGCGGAGCGATACGGCGCTCGGAGCATTCTATCGACGGCTGTCCTCTCGCGCGGGCAAGGCAAAGGCCGTGACGGCGACCGCCCGCAAAATTGCGGTCCTATTCTACAACACCCTCAGGCACGGCATGACCTAGAGGGATCCGGGTGCGGACCACTATGAGGAACAATATCGCAACCGTGTCCTCGCCAATCTGAAGCGGCGCGCCAAGTCACTGGGCTTTGTTTTGCAAGCTGTTCCATGTGACCCTGAGATGGCTGTTTCTTAGGAAGGCCGCTGCCTACTTCGCGAAGGAAGCGATATGAAGTTTGGCTTCATCGCGAAGCACCGAACTATCTGGCCGGTGGCCTGGCTGTGCGAAGCAATGGGCGTATCCCGGTCGGGCTTCCATGCCTGGCTTAACCGGTCGCCCAGCGCCAGATCCCGAAGCGACGAGACGGTAGGCCAGCAGGTCAAGGCAAGCTTCCTTGCCAGCGACCGGACCTACGGCGCACGGCGCGTCTGGAGAGACCTTTTGGCAGACGGCGTCGAATGCGGTCTGCACCGGATCCAGTGGCTGATGCGCCTGCAGGCCTTGCGGGCAAGGCCAAGGCGCCGGCGCCTGCCGAAGGACGAAGGCGACCGCCAGGTCGCGAACGTGCCGGCGAACCTGCTTGACCGGCAGTTTGCGGCCGAGCGGCCAAATCAGAAGTGGATCGCCGACTTCACCTATATCTGGACGGCCGAAGGCTGGCTCTACGTGTCGGCCGTGATCAATTGCGTCCAAGCGGATCAGCAATTCGGGCACATCTTCGGATATCGGCTTTGGAAATATCTATGAGCCCATCCCGCGACGTTGGTCTGTACGAATCCATCGCTGTCATCTGACCTCTACGCCACGAACCAAAAGTACCGTTCCGTGACCATTGCGGGAACGCAAGCGCGGCGACGCCTATCCGTCGTGACCGGCAACGCCTTCGGAACGGCGTATGTCGTTCTGACGTATCGCGGACGCCCTTTTCGTGGTCGATGACCGCAGCGGTTTCCAGAAGGGTTACACCTCTTCCGTCATGCAATCAGTCCACGGTTGGCATTGAAGCGGTTGGGCGGATCTGGCAAAATGCAGAGGCTTTATTAAAAGCGATAGACATGCTGGTCACTCTTGAATCGGCTGCTCGCGTATTTAACCTAAGTTTTGGGCACTTTCCCGATGATGCGCAAATGGCGTTCCAAATATTGGTTTTCCGCCGCCATTTGCTTTTTCGGCATCGGTGCGCTGATGGCGCTGGCTTACGTCTGCTTCCTGCTGAGCGTTGATTTTGCAACAGCCGGTTTCTCGCTTTTGGTCGTCGTTGTTTTGATTTCCACTGTCGGCAGCTATGTCAGTTCGGTCGTCCTCTCGCTCGCGGCGGTAGGCTGTCTATCCTTTTTCTTCAGTCCTCCAATTTTCTCTTTTCGCGTCGAGCGACGGGAGGATCTGGTCGCATTACTGGCATTCCTGACGACCTCGATCGTCGTCACCGGTCTTGCAGCTAAGGTCCGAAGGATGTCCGAGGAAGAACTGCAACAAACGCGTACCGAACTGGCGCGTTTCGCACGTGTCGCAATCCTCGGCGAGTTGACGGCTTCCATTGCTCACGAAGTCAATCAGCCGCTGGCCGGCGTAGTCAGCAGTGGAGATGCCTGCCGACGCTGGCTTGCGAGTGAGCCGCCCAACGTCGAACGGGCGAACCAGTCCCTTGAGCGCATCATCAGAGACGCGGACCGAGCCAGTAAGGTGGTCGAGCGCGTTCGCGGCCTCGTCAGGAACGCGGCGCCGCAGATGGTCGCGGTCAGCCTTAGCGAGGCCATATACGAAGTTGTCGTGCTGACGCGCGCGGAGATCGAGCAGAACCGGATTAAGCTAGAGACTCAATTCGCCGACGATTTGCCGCCCGTAAGGGCCGACCGGATCCAACTGCAACAGGTCTGTCTGAACCTGATTGTCAATGCCATTGAGTCGATCAAGGAATATGGAGGTGGCCCCCGCGAATTGCTGGTGAGCGCGGAGAAAGATAAGTCAGACGGCGTGCTGTTGACCGTCAGCGATACCGGCGTAGGTCTCAATTCGGAGAAGATGGAAGACATCTTCAACGCGTTCTACACCACAAAGCCGCAAGGGATGGGCATCGGACTGGCAATCAGCCGCTCCATAATCGAAGCGCATGGCGGCCGGCTCTGGGCGTCAGGCAATGCGCCCCGGGGAGCGAAGTTTCACTTTACATTACCGCATCACGATAGAGAGGTGGCCTGAGATGGCAGTCGAACAACCGATAATTTTCGTAGTCGATGACGACGTGTCGGTGCGCGAAGGTATCAAAGACCTTCTTCAGTCGGTAGGTGTGCCGGTGATGTCATTCGAATCCGCTCAAGACTTCCTTAAAGGCCCGCGTCCGGACGCGCCGGGCTGCATCGTGCTCGACGTCAGACTTCCCGGCACCAGCGGACTCGAGTTCCAGAAGGTGTTGATCGAGGCCAGCATCCATCTGCCCGTGATATTTATCACCGGTCACGGCGACATTCCCATGTCGGTGATGGCGATGAAGTCGGGAGCGATCGAATTCCTGACGAAGCCCTTCCGCGAGCAGTCGCTGCTGGACGCCGTTAACGCCGGCATCGAGCGGGACCGCGCGCGTCGCGAAGTATGGAAGCATGTTTCGGAGCTAAGGCAACGCTTCGAACGGCTGACCCCTCGCGAAAGGGACGTCTTTGCGCTTGTGGTCACCGGACGTCCGAACAAGCAGATCGCCGCGCAGCTCGGGATGAGCGAGATGACAGTGAAGGTGCATCGCAGCCAGATCACCAAAAAGATGAGGGCGACTTCGATCGTCGACCTGGCCCGGATGGCAGATAGTCTCGCCGTATCCGCCGGGAAATCCTAGGTATCCAAACCAAAGCATTAGAGCTGTAATACCAGCGGAGGTGTCGCTCCTACGTAATCGTGCGCGGTCTTTAACTATGCGTAATCGCCTTCTGTAACTTGCGCGACTAGCCTTCCCTGCTGCAGCCGCTCAAACCTTCAGCGGCGCGTAAACAGAGAGAGAAATCGCCATGCTGAAGTTTATCAACAAGACCCAAACACTGAGCATACTTTTCGGCTCCGCAGCCCTTGTCGCAGTTATTTCCGTGACGTCGGGTACCCTTGCATTTGCGCAGGGAATTCCCGCCGGGCTGCTCCGCCTGGATCCGCCGCAGGTGTCGAATGACGGCGTCAAACTCACCGAGGACCAGCAAGCAAAGGCGCGCGGCGCTTTTGCGCAAAGCTGGAAAAACAAGACCAAACAGCAGTAATACCGGATGAGTTGCCGAAAGCCGGCGCACGCGTCAGCTAGATCAAAGCGGCCGCCTTGCGCGATCGGCGTAGGGCGGCCGTTGCTGTTCTCTGGGTTCGTCGCGTCGGCGATCCCAAGTCCAGCCTCGACCATCGTCCTTCGTTGACTATCATGCACGTCTCCGCCCTGAAGCATGGGCTCTGCTCGTCGTCTGCTTTCGTCCTGCGTTGAAGCTCTCCGCGCTGCAGGGTGTTTTAAAATGTATGAGTTTCGACCCTGATCTCTGTGTATCCGCGGGCAAGTTGCAGGGATCTAAACCAAAGCACTAGGCGCATAATTCGGACGTCGGTATCGGTCCGACGTAATCGCGAGCGGACTTTACCTATGCGGAATCGCAATTGGCAATTCGTGCGGCTAGCCTTCATTGCATCGATTGGAAGGCAAAATGACCAATATCGTGATCACGATCATCGACGACGATCCTTCGGTCCGCGAGGGAGCGATGGATCTCCTGAATTCGGCTGGGTTCATCGCCGAGACCTTTCAGGGCGCCGATGAGTTCCTGAAATCCGGCCATGTCGATTACACCTCCTGCGTCGTCGCCGACATGCGGATGCCCGGAATGTCCGGCCTCGAACTTCACGAACACCTTCTCAGATCAGGAAGGAATATTCCGACCATCCTGATTACCGCCTTCGCGAAGCCCGCTGACCGAGAGCGTGCGCTTCAGTCCAGCGTATGTTGCTACCTGTCCAAGCCCTTCAGTGAAAATGATCTGCTTTCATGCATTCGCCTGGCGCTCGCGTCGCAGCAGAAGCGCGGCGACGGCTGAGCAAAAAGACGATCCAAGAGACGAGCCATAGCTTCAACCCGAAAGAACGACGTTAAAAAGCAGGAGATTGTTGTGAGCAAAATCGTGAGCCGTGACCGATCAGGAATCGAACGAGACTTTTTTCTCCGGGAGTTGACCCATAGGGTGAACAACGAATTTGCTGCTGCAATCGGCATGGTGTCGATTGTTGCTTCGCAATCACCCGATCCAAAGGTGAAGGCCTTGCTTTCCGCGGTGGCGGATCGGCTAAACGACTACGCGCAGGTTCACCAGTGCCTCACAATGCCGGCTGACGACGGTCACATCGATGCGGCCGCCTATATCAAGCGGCTTTGTCATTCGATCAGCAGCTCCAAACTTGACGTCAAGGGCGTCGAGCTTGAACTGGTCGAGCTTCCCTTCCTGATGGGTTCGGAACGGTGTTGGCTGCTGGGTATGGCGATCTCCGAAATTATTACGAACTCTGCGCGGCATGCCTTCGACGACAGGGGTGGCAAGATCAGGGTCGAGCTTCAGCCCTGCGGAGCCTTCGTCAGGTGCATTGTTGCCGACAATGGCAGGGGAGCCTCGACATATCGGGCGGGACACGGCTCATCGATCATCCGAGCCGTGGTCGACAGCCTCGACGGCACGCTCGATCAAAACTTCGGACCGCGCGGCGCGGTCACAGCCCTGACTTTCCTGGCCGAGCCGGCGATGACGCCCGCTAAATCGGCGCCATGCGCCGGATCGCCTGTTTCGATAACGGGCAGCCCTTCGAAATCCGGCCGGATGCTGTCCTCGAAATCACTGGTCCACTGCGTCCAGGAGGTCGGCGACACCAACCTCGACATTTCCCTCACCAAAAGAAGAAAGGTAAACTGAGATGAACTTGATCAAGACACACGGAGCCATCCACCTGGACCGGCGCCAACTTCTGAGCACGGCCGGGATGGGGTTCGCAGTCGCGAGCTCGCTCAGCCTGCTGCCGTCGCCATTGGCCGCGGCACCCGCAGGCGCTCCTATTCGTCCCTTCCGCGTTAACGTACCTGAAGAGCAACTCGAGGATCTGCGCCGGCGCATCGCGGCGACCCGATTTCCGGAGAAAGAGACCGTCGCCGATCAGTCGCAGGGTGTGCAGCTGAGGACGATCGAACAGCTCGCTCAATATTGGCATAACGACTACGATTGGCGAAAAATCGAAGCCCGCCTCAACTCATTTCCGCAGTTCATCACCAAAATCGACGGGCTCGACATTCATTTCATTCACGTTCGTTCGAAGCACGAGAACGCCCTTCCGGTCATCATCACGCACGGATGGCCCGGTTCGGTCATCGAGCAACTGAAGATCATCGATCCGCTGACTAATCCTACGGCAAACGGCGGCAGCGCATCCGACGCATTCCATCTCGTGATTCCGTCGATACCGGGCTACGGGTTCTCGGACAAGCCGACCGCGACCGGCTGGGACCCCATAAGCATCGCACGGGCATGGATCGTGCTGATGAAGCGTCTCGGCTATAAGCGGTTTGCGGCGCAAGGCGGCGACTGGGGTGATGCGATCTCAGAACAGATGGCTCTGATAGCTCCTCCGCAACTACTCGGCATCCATACCAATATGCCGGCCACTGTTCCGGCCAATATCGCAAAAGCGCTCAAAGATGGCGGCGCACCGCCAGCCGGTCTTTCAGGCGACGAGAGGCATGCCTACGACCAGCTCGACTTTTTCTACAAGAAGGGCCTGGGCTACGCTCTGGAGATGTCGACCCGTCCGCAGACATTGTATGGGATCGCAGATTCGCCGATAGGCCTGGCCGCTTGGTTGCTCGATCACGACGCGCGAAGCCACGAACTGATCTCGCGCGTCTTCGACGGAAAGGCCGAAGGCCTCACCCGCGATGATGTGCTCGACAACATCACGCTCTACTGGTTGACGAACACCGCGGTCTCATCGGCTCGTCTTTTCTGGGAGAGCAAGCTGGCGTTCTTCGATGCTAAGAATGTCACGATCCCGGTCGCCGTGAGCGTTTTTCCGGACGAGATTTACGCAGCGCCGCGAAGCTGGACCGAGCAGGCGTTCGCCAAGCTCATCTACTTCAACAGGCTCGATAAGGGCGGCCATTTCGCGGCGTGGGAGCAACCCGAACTCTTCACGGCTGAGGTGCGCGCCGCGTTTCGCTCGATGCGCCAAGCCTCGTAACAACGAGGCGGCGTGAGCATTGTGATCGCGCCGCCTCGCCCCCGATATTCGCTCGAAAGTAATAGGAGTTTGAAATGAGCAAGATCCAAACTCAGAAATTGAATTTGAAATGTGAGGCCGCGGTCATCCCAGTATCGGACACCGATCGCGCCAAAGGCTTGGTTTTTTGTGTCGTGAACTACGAGCGAGAATTGCGACTCCGAACTCGCCGAATTAAGTTCTAACCTAGAATGTTTCAGACCAAGGTCGCACATCCAGCCCCAAGGTCCACGCACTTCGATGTTGGTGGTGCAGCATCCAATAGGCCTCAGCAATATCTGAGATGTTGAGCATGCCGTCAGGTCCAAGCTTTGCCTTCAAGTTTGGCATTAACTCCATCATACGGTCTCCTTCGATCATACCATCAATGACAACGTGGCCCACGTGAATCCCTTTCCGGCCAAACTTCCATGCTATGCTTTGTGACATTGCCCTAAGTGCTGCCTTCGCCGCAGCGAAAGGCGAGAAATTCTCTTTGCCTCGTAAGGATCCGCTTGCACCGGTGAAGAAGAGGCTGCCTCCGCCATTCTTAATCAACGTCGGTAACGCTGCTTGGGCCACCTGAAATCCCCCTAAGGCATGTTCGCGCCAGTTAGACACAAACTCCGCCTCGTCAACCTTCAAAAACGGAGCCCCTCGATTGCTCCCAGCGTTATGGATAGCCACCGCCAAGGTGAAGTGCTCCCCAAAACTAGGCCAGCCAGCGCTGGAATTTTCCGGGGTTAGGCTCATGCCGGCGGTGGCGCCGATGAGCCATTCAACAGCGATATCGGCGCCCTGTTGCCGATCGCGCTGTGGGGCCGGACTTCGTTGTAGTCTCTACGCCAATCCTCCATTTTCTGCCGGGCGTCGTCAAGGCTCAGGAACCAGTGCGTGTTCAGACATTCGCTTCTGAACTTGCCGTTGAAGGACTCGATGAAGCTATTGTCCGTCGGCTTTCCCGGCCGCGAAAAATCCAGCACCACACCCTTCTGGTAAGCCCAGACATCGAGATCGCGAGAAATAAACTCCGATCCCTGGTCAACGCGAATCGTCTTGGGATAGCCAACGGTTTTGCAGATGCGCTCCAAGGTCAGTACGACATCCTCGCCTCGATAGCTGAAGCGGGGATCGACGGCTGGCGAGAAGCGGCTGAAAGTGTCCACGATCGTAAGCACGCGGATCTTGCGGCCGGTGGCGATCTGGTCGTGAACGAAGTCCATTGCCCAGGTCTCGTTGATCTGCCGTGCTTCCGTCCGGTCCTCGCGCAGCTTAGCCTTGACGCGACGCTTCGGCGTTTTGTTGCGCAATTGCAGGCTTAACTCCCTATAAAGACGATAGACACGTTTGACGTTGATGACCCAGCCATCGCGTTGCAGCAGGACATGGACCCGACGATATCCATATCTCACCCGCGTCTCGCAGATGTCCTTGATTCGACTTTTGAGAGCGGCCTGGTCGCCGCGCTTCGACTTGTAGACGTACAGTGCGCGATCAATCCGAAGGGTTGAGCAGGCCCGCCTGATCGAGACCTTCCAGTCACTTCGCACCTTGTCGACAAGCTCACGCTTGCGGCCAGGCCTTAGAGCTTTTTTGATAGCACATCCTGAAGCATGGCCTTGTCCAACGACAGGTCGGCGACAATCCGCTTCAGCTTGCTGTTCTCTTCCTCGAGCTGACGCAGCCGCTTCATCTCTGAGGGCAACAGGCCGGCATACTTCTTCCGCCAGTTGTAAAACGTCGCCTCGCTGATCCCGGCCTTGCGGCAGACCTCCGCCACTGCCGAGCCATCTTCAGCTTGCTTCAAAACGAACGCGATCTGCGCCTCTGAAAACTTCGATGCCTTCATGGAACTCTCCTCGTCCCCGTCAGGGGATCATAAATGGAAAATTCCAGTTCAAACTGGCCTAATTTGGCGGGGGCAGGTCAAAGGGCGCGAGACTCTGCGCTGCTGCGACAAAACGCCTAGCATCCGCGGCAACGGCGGCATCACCAACGACCATTGCCACCATGGCCCCATCTGCTCGTAGTTCTACCGTAGCAACATTTTAGTGGGCAGCCAGACGCCTTAAAAATGAGCTTCTAGGAACACAAAGCTCAACGCAGCAAATCAATCTCGATCAAAAAACGCCTTGCAAACCATAGACGACTGATTATAATGGACTACCAAGTCCAGTATATTTGTTTTCAATCGGGTGTTTGCAATGAAAGCGCAACGTGCGTCACGCTTGGGACGTCCGAAAGACAATGCCAAGCGAGAAGCCATCATCGCTGCAGCGGCTGACCTGTTTTCAAAGATAGGATTCGAAGCAGTCGCGATCGACGCTGTTGCCGAGCGTGCGGGCGTTTCCAAGATGACAATCTATAGTCATTTTGGGGACAAGGAGACGCTATTTGAGAACTTTGTGAAGTCGATTTCGGACGAGGTGAACTCGGCGCTGACATCACCAACGGTTCACAACGGCGGACTTCGTGAGCAGCTCGTGGCAACTGGCCGCGCATTCCTAACCACGATCCTTGGGCCAACAGCGCCCGGCCTGTTTTTGTCGATATCCGCCTTTCACGGCAACTTGCCGCTGGCGAAGCGTTTCTACAAAGCCGGTCCAGGACGCACACGCGCCGCTCTTGTTGCGATTATTAGCGATTATGTAAAACGCGGAGAATTGAACGCGGATCGGGCCGAATGGGCGGCGGACGATCTCATTGGTTTATGGGATGGTGGAATATCGGCAAAGATCATTTTCGGAGTTGGCGGGTCTATTGGGAAGGCAGAAATCGAACGGCGTGCCAACCGTGCCGTCGATATTTTTCTCCAGGCCTATGCGCCGCCTGCCCATAATGCCCGCTTCACCCTGACGAAGCCGTTATGAGGAGAGCCTTGAGCAAAAACCGTTCAAGATTAGACGTCGCGTTACTTTTTAGCACGGCATTCTTGCTTCAAGGATGCGCAGTCGGTCCCGATTTTGAGCCCTTTAGAGCACCGGCGGTCTCTGGCTACACCGCAGGTCCGCTGCGATCGACCAGTTCGGTCGCTGGCCCCGGTGGCGGTTCTCAAGTCTTTCTCGCGGGACGCGACCTTGACGGCGATTGGTGGCGTCTCCTCGGATCGAAGCAAATCAATGCGTTTGTCGCTGAAGCAGTCGCAAACCACCCTGATGTGGCTGCCGCACAATATGCGCTGCGTGCCGCGCGCGAACAGGTGCTTGCAGAGACCGGCCTGTTGTTCCCCAGCGCTTCCATAAGCGACACGACAACCCGCGAACGAATCTCGCAAGCGCAAAGCGGCCTGACCGGGCCCGCTTTGGAATTCACACTGTATTCTCCATCACTTAATGTAAGTTATAGTCCTGACATTTTCGGTGGTACGCGGCGGCAAATCGAATCCCTGCAGGCACAGGCCGACTATGAGTCGTTTCAGCTCGAAGCGACATATCTGACCTTAACCGCGAACGTGGCGACCGCCGCGATCAACGATGCGTCGATCAAGGCTCAGATCGATGCAACAGTCGATATCATAAAGAGCGAGACCGATCAGCTGGATCGCGTTCAACGCCAGTTCGATCTCGGAGCGATATCACGCTCGGACGTTCTGTCGCAGCAATCCACTCTGGCTCAAACACAAGCCACTCTGCCGCCATTGCGCAAACAGCGAGCCCAACAGCGCGATCAACTTATGATGTACCTCGGTCGCCTGCCGAGCCAGGACCGGGGAGAATCGGTCAATCTCGAACAACTGCATTTGCCCCGTAATTTGCCGGTGAGCGTGCCATCTTTGCTCGTCCAGCAACGCCCGGATATTCAGAGCGCCGAAGCGACCGTTCATCAATCGTCGGCAACAATCGGCGTAGCGATTGCCAACATGCTCCCCAACTTTACTTTGACAGCAAGCGGCGGCAGCAACGCGCTCTCGTTCGACAAATTATTTACCGGGCAGACGACGGTCTACAGTCTCTCAGGTAGCGCAACGCAAAAGATTTTTGATGCCGGCAATCTATACCATACGAAAGAGGCCAATGTAGCGACCTACCAGCAGGATGTTGAGAAATATAGAAGCACTGTGCTTTCGTCGTTCCAGAACGTTGCCGATTCTCTTCGTGCGATCCAGGCCGATGCTGACACCCTGAAGGCTCAGTCAGCCGCCGAAAAAATATCGTTTGAGAGTCGTAACTTGTCGCAAGACCAGTACAAGACGGGATCGGTCACATACCCCACGGTTCTAAACGCCCAACAGACCTATCAAAACTCCAGGATCTCAAGGATCAAGGCTCAAGCCGCGCGGTTCAGCGATACGGTGGCGCTCTATCAATCCCTGGGTGGTGGCTGGTGGCACCGTATGGATCAAACGGCGCAAGCCGTACCACGTGTGGACCCGGGTTACCTCGCTGGTCCGCGACGTGAAGCATTGGATGGTTCCGTTCTGACAGTTGGAAAATAGGCGATGATTAAACGAATGTCGGTTATGCTGGTCATTGTCGGTGTAATCTTTGCCGGCCTTTACGGCTTTCAGGTCTTCAAAGCGTCCATGATCAAGAAGGTCGTGGCGTCATTTGCAAATCCGACCCAGACAGTCGGCGCCGAGAAGGCCGTTACGACGGAATGGCGAAATTCAGCGCATGCGATTGGTACATTCCGAGCTATCAATGGCGCCGATCTTGCGCTGGAGGTGGGAGGAATTGTCAGTGAATTACATTTTTCTTCGGGTGATACGGTAGAGGCCGGACAGATTCTTCTACAACTCCGCTCCGATGACGACCAGGCCAAGCTTGATTCTCTCGAAGCGACTGCAAATCTGGATGCCGTGACGCTGAAGCGAGATCAGGAACAGTTCAAGTTTAAGGCCGTCAGTCAGGCAACACTCGATAGTGATGAAGCCACACTTAAAACGGCAATAGCGAACGCCGCCCAGCAAAAAGCAATACTCGTTCAAAAGACGCTCCGGGCGCCTTTCTCTGGTCGGCTGGGAATTCGTCAAATCGATCTCGGGCAATATCTCAGCGCTGGAACGACGATCGTGACGCTTCAGGCCTTCGATCCGATCTTCATCGATTTTTATCTGCCTCAGCAGGCACTGAGTCAGGTGCGTGTAGGACAAACAACACGCGTCGATGTTGATACCTATCATAACACTCCATTTATAGGCACTATTGTGGCGATCAATTCAAAGGTCGATGCCAGTTCACGCAATGTGCAAATCCGGGCTTCGTTGAAAAATAGCGACTTCAAGCTTGTTCCCGGGATGTATGCTACTGTCGATCTTGAGACCGGAACGCCTCAAAAATTCGTAACTTTGCCGCAGACGGCAATCTCTCGCAATTCCTATGGAGATACTGTCTTTGTGCTGGACAAGGCCAAGGACAGCTCCAATCTGGCCGCACGGCAGGTGTTTGTCAAGGCGGGCGACCGACGCGGCGATCAGGTCGCGATACTTAGCGGTGTCAACGATGGCGAGTCCGTTGTCGTGACCGGACAAATCAAACTGCACAACGGATCGCCCGTTCGTGTCGATAATTCGGTCCTCCCATTGTCCGACAAGGCGCCGATTGTCTCGGACTAGCGGGATCCCGGTCAGCTGCCGATTACCGTTATTGATCCGAACTAGGCGAGACCGAAACAAGGAATTCAAGATCTATAAACGGGCTACCCCCGATTGACACACGAGAGATGCGCAATGGCTTTTACAGATATCTTCATTCGCCGGCCAGTCCTCGCGCTTGTCGTCAGCATGCTTATCCTGACCTTGGGTCTTAAAAGCGTTTTCAGTTTGCCAATCCTTCAATATCCGCGCACGCAAAATGCCATCGTGACGATCTCCACCATCTACCCCGGAGCGGAGTCATCCATCGTCGCGGGATTCATCACGACACCATTAGAGACGGCAGTGGCTCAATCCAGTGGCGTTGACTATATGACATCGACCAGTACGACGGGCCAGAGCACCATCACCGTCAATCTGCGCCTGAACTACGACTCCGGCAAAGCGCTGACGGAAATCAACACCAAGGTAAATTCCGTTCTGAACCAGCTGCCCACTGGAACGCAACAGCCGGTGTTGACTGTCAAGGTGGGGCAGACCATCGATGCCATGTATATCGGATTCAGCAGCAAGGTGCTCGCAGCGAATCAAGTGACGGACTACATCACGCGCGTGATTCAACCCAAACTGCAGTCGGTTGCAGGGGTTCAGACTGCGGAAATTCTGGGCGGCAAGAACTACGCATTGCGAGCCTGGCTCGATCCGATCAAACTTGCGGCCTTTGGTGTGACCGCCAGTGACGTCAGCGGCGCTCTCTCGAATAATGATTATATTTCGGCGCTGGGTAACACCAAAGGACAAATGGTTCAGATCAGCCTAACGGCATCGACCAGTTTACATTCGGCCCCCGAATTCGAAAATCTCGTCGTCAAGCAAATCGGGAATACAGTGGTCCGGCTCAAGGATGTCGCCAACGTCACTTTGGGCAATGACGACTACGATTCGATGACGACGTTCAATGACCAGCAAGCGATTTATGTCGGGATTCAGGTTGCCCCGGCCGCCAATCTGCTTGATGTGATCAAGGGAGTTCGTACTCTGCTACCCGAACTCGAATCGGATTTGCCGAGCGGACTTAACAGTTCGATCATATACGATTCCACCGCATTCGTGAATAGCTCTATTGAGGATGTCGAGAAGACACTGCTTGAGTCGGTCGGAATCGTTACGCTGGTCATTTTCTGTTTTCTCGGGTCATGGCGATCTATTCTGATTCCTGTCATCGCTATCCCGCTGTCGCTGGTAGGCACTTTCGCATTGATGCTTGTGATGGGTTTCTCCATCAATCTCCTGACGCTGCTGGCGTTGGTGCTTGCCATCGGACTTGTGGTCGACGATGCGATCATAGTCGTTGAAAACGTCAACCGTCACATGGCGGACCGCATGACGCCGCTCGATGCCGCGCTTCTGTCAGCGCGGGAGCTGGTCAGCCCTATCATCGCGATGACCATTGTGCTGATCGCGGTTTTCGTGCCGATCGGGTTTCAGAGTGGTCTGACCGGCGCGCTATTCACCGAATTTGCGTTTACGCTCGCTGGGGCCGTGACGGTCTCTGCCGTGATCGCACTGACGCTCACTCCGATGACTTGCTCTTATCTGCTGAAACTCCCGGACCCAACAAACCAAGGGTTGGGGAACAAACTAACCCGCACGATCGAAGACGTGACGGAGCGGCTTACGAAGGCGTACCGGACATTACTGGAGGGAACTCTAAGCTACAAACCGGTCATGGTCGTATTCGCCCTGCTCATTCTCGGTAGCATTTACTGGCTTTATTCGAATTCGCAGAGCGAACTTGCGCCGCAAGAGGATCAGGGTGTCATTCTTGCACAATCGACCGCCGCGCCGGACGCCACTTTGCAACAACGTCAAATATACGCAAAGCAACTTGCCTCGACCGTGATGAAACACTCGGAGACCGCAGCAATCTTTCAAATCGATTCGCCCGGTCAAACGATCGCTGGTTGGGTCTTGAAGCCGTGGGACCAGCGAAAGGCGACGACGAAAGAACTTCAACCCGCTATACAACAGGAATTTGGCAACATTGCCGGCATCAAGATAGTCGCGTTCCAGCCGGCGTCTTTACCTGGTAGCGTAGGACTGCCGGTCCAATTCGTCATCGGCACCACAATGCCCTTCGCCGAACTCAATCCCGTCGCAGAAAAATTCCAACAGGATGCCATCAAGTCTGGACTGTTCATATTTCTCGACAACGATTTGAAGTTCGACCAGAAGGAATCAACGATCGAGATCGACCGCGATAAGACGGCCCAGCTTGGCCTGAAGATGAACGATATCGGTGCTGCGCTATCGACGCTCCTTGGTGGTGGATACGTCAACTATTTTGGTTTTGAGGGCCGGTCTTATAAGGTCATACCGCAGGTTCAGCAGATGTATCGGCTCAATACCGATCAGATTTTGGACTATTACATTAATCCGGTCGGCGGGTCCGGCGGTGTGAACAATGTACCGCTGTCCACAGTAGCCACAATCAAGTCATCAACGGTTCCGGAGTCCGTCAATCACTTCCAGCAGCTGAACTCCGCGACGATATCCGGTGTGACGACGCCCGGAGTTTCGATGGGTGAGGCACTGGACGCGCTCAAGCAACTTGCGGCGCAATCGCTCCCCAAGGGGTATTCGACGGATTTTGGTGGCGCGTCTCGTCAACAAGAGCAGGAGTCGAGTGGGTTCGTGGGAATGTTTGCGTTCGCGCTGCTGATTATCTTTCTCGCTCTGTCGGCTCTCTTCAACAGCTTTCGCGATCCCCTCGTCATTCTGATCTCCGTTCCGATGTCACTCGTGGGGGCGCTTCTTTTCATCAGCCTAGGTATCGGAGGAGCCAGCATCAACATCTATACGCAGGTCGGGCTTGTCACGTTGATGGGACTGATCAGCAAACATGGAATCCTGATGGTCGAAGTAGCCAACGAAGGGCAAGACCGGGGTCTGTCGAAGCACGCGGCCATCGTAGAAGCTGCTACCATCCGTTTACGCCCCATCCTAATGACGACAGCTGCGATGGTGCTTGGCGTTATTCCGCTTGTCCTCGCGTCCGGCGCTGGGGCAGCGTCGCGCTTCAATATGGGACTGGTGATCGCTGGCGGGCTGTCGATCGGAACGGTGTTCACTCTCTTCGTCGTGCCTGCAGCATATGTTCTGATCGCAGCGAAGAGGTCAGGCGAAATAACTCAAGCCGCACAACAACCAACTCCGCCGCTACATCATCAAATATCGTCGAATTGACGGATACTATCACTCTCAATAATCATCATATTGTCACAAGAAATTCCGCTCAACGCGACAGCTTCTTCCAGCTAACCTTCGGAATTCTCAATGCAAACCAGGAAAACTATTTCCTGCCGAAGGCCTGTAAGGCGCACGGTTTCAAATTTAAGGCTTCCACCGTAGACCGGGTGCTGACGGTCTACTTCAGCATCAGCGTTCCCGCGGTGCCAACGACGGTAGTATAAGCCTGGTGACGGCAGGACGCGCTGGGTGGGTGGGATCCTGCGGAATCTTTGCGCTACGATGAAGGTTCGGGCGGAGACGCCGCAGATTACGCAGACCTGCAGTTAGACAGTCCGCTGTATGAACGGCCGCTTAGCGCCAGCGAACGAACCCGCTCCCGCGGGAGGCAGCTGCGACGCGGTCGGGCGCTTGCTTCCACAGCAGTAACCATTTGAACGAGCGCAGGTGACGGGCGGGCGCTCCGTCTTGAGGATCGAGGGGTTCAGCACTCCAACCTCAGGACAGGAGCCCCCAATGAGCGAGAAGCCCATCAGCCCGCTGCGCCAACGCATGCTCGAAGACATGAACATGCGCAGGTTCGTACCCGATACGCAACGCGAGTATATCCGTGCCGTCAAGAGGCTCACGATCTTCCTCGGCCGTTCCCCCGATACCGCGACGGCGGAAGAGCTGCGCGCGTTCCAGCTGCATCTGACCGAGACGGGTGCGCAACCACCTAGCATCAACGCGACCGTGACCGCGCTGCGGTTTTTCTTCAAGGTGACGCTCGACCGACCGGAGACGACACGCCATCTCGTGTTTGTCTACGAGCCGCGCAAGCTGCCGCGCGTGCTCTCGCCCGAAGAGATATTGCGCCTGCTGGAGGCCGCACCCGGTCCCAAGCACAAGGCGGCGCTCAGCGTTGCCTATGGCGCTGGACTGCGCGCCATGGAGGTGGTCGCGCTGAAGGTCTGCGACGTCGATTCCAGGCGCATGATGATCCGGGTGGAGCAAGGCAAAGGCCGCAAGGATCGCCATGCCATGCTGTCGCCGCAGCTGTTGGAGTTGCTGCGGGACTGGTGGCGCATCGCCCATCCCCAGGTATGGATGTTCCCGGGCCGCGACCGCATCAACCCGATGACCACGCGCCAGCTCAATCGGGTCTGCCACATGGCCGCCGAACTAGCCGGGCTACCCAATTGGGTAGCACCGCACACGCTCAGACACAGCTTCGCCACGCACCTGCTCGAGCAAAATATCGACATTCGTGTGATTCAAGTTTTGCTCGGACATTCCAAACTCGACACCACGGCGCACTACACCCAGGTGGCCACCAACATCATCCGCGAGGTGATGAGCCCGCTGGACAGGCTCACGCCGCTGGTGCCGAAGAAGGACGAGCCGCCGGCATAGCGGGCCACATGGCCCGTCCGGCTCTGGAGGTCGCGGACATCTTCCGCGACCACGGTACCGCGTGGCGTCATGCCAACCGCGGTCACGTCAGCCTGCTCCAACTCAAGGTGATGAGCGCCATCGAGAGCTGCCGCACGGCGGCGCTCGGCGGACATGTCGCGCGCTGCGAGGACTGCGCCGTAACTCTCCGGTGAGGACCGCCTTCCGGTCAACCATCTTGGCTGCGATAGTTTGCTGATTGATTTGCAAACGAATGAGCGAACGTGAGCAAGGTTTCGGTTTTGTCGGGTCCGGAGCGGCGTCGGCGTTGGACGGCGCTTGAGAAGCTTCGAATTGTCGAGGAAAGTCAGGCACCCTCGGCGAGTGTCGTCGATGTGGCACGCCGGCATGATGTGCACCCCAATCTGCTGACGGTTTGGCGGCGGCAGGCCCGAGCGGGTTCATTGGGAACCGCGAGGGCGCCGCGGCAGGAGAACGAGGTGCAATTTGCGGCCGTCTCGGTCGCACCGGCGCCGCCAGCGTGGGTGGGTCGTGCCGGAACCGGCGGGACGATCGAGATCGCGTTTTCCAGTGGAGTGCAGCTTCGCATCACGGGCGCGGTCGATCCAGCGACGTTAGTGGCGGCGGTGGCTGCGCTGTCGGGTGGACGGGTCTGATGATTCCGTTGCCGAGCGGGGTGCGGGTCTGGCTTGCCACCGGCCATACCGATATGCGGAAGGGCTTCGCCAGCCTGGCGCTTCTGGTGCAGGAAGTGCTGAAGCGCGATCCACTGGGCGGCCATCTGTTCTGCTTCCGGGGCCGGCGCGGCGATCTGTTGAAGGTGATCTGGCATGACGGCCAGGGCGCCTGTCTGTTCACCAAGCGTCTGGAACGCGGCCGGTTCTTGTGGCCGAGCGTGGCTGACGGCGTCGTGACGATCACACCGGCGCAGCTCGGTTATCTCTTGTCCGGGATCGACTGGCGTCATCCGCAGGAGAGCTGGCGTCCGACCTCGATGGGATGAGGATTTTACTTGCGGCGGCCGATGGATGTGATTCCATCAGATTGTGACCGACACATCTGAATCGCTCCCCACCGATCTTGCTTCTGCGCATGCGATGATCATCGCCGAGCGCGCTGCGCGGGTTGAGGCGGAAGTGCTGGCGGCAAGGGCGCAGGCGGCGGCGGTGAAGGCAGAGGCCGACGCCGCCAATGCGAGAGCGGACCTGTCGAGCACGGAGGCGCTGATCAGCCACTACAAGCTCGAGATCGAGAAGCTGCGGCGCCAGCTTTATGGCACCCGTTCCGAACGCACGGCACGCCTGCTGGAGCAGATGGAGCTTCAGCTCGAGGAACTGGAAGCAACCGCCACCGAGGACGAACTGGCGGCCGAGCAGGCAGCGACGAGGGCTCAGAGCGTCCAGTCATTCCAGCGCAAGCGGCCGTCCCGCAAGCCATTCCCCGATCATCTGCCGCGCGAGCGTGTGGTGATCCCGGCGCCGGCCAGCTGCCCCTGCTGCGGCTCGGACCGGCTGTCGAAGCTCGGCGAGGACATCACCGAGACACTGGAGGCGATTCCGCGCCGGTGGAAGGTGATCCAGACCGTGCGCGAGAAGTTCTCCTGCCGGGCCTGCGAGACGATCACGCAGCCGCCGGCGCCCTTCCACGTGACGCCGCGCGGCTTCGCCGGGCCGAGTCTGCTGGCGATGATCCTGTTCGAGAAGTACGGCCAGCATCAGCCCTTGAACCGGCAGAGCGAGCGCTATGCCCGGGAAGGCATCGATCTGAGCCTGTCGACGCTGGCCGATCTGGTCGGCGCCTGCACGACCGTGCTGCAGCCGCTGCACGCCCTGATCGAGGCGCATGTGCTCGGTGCCGAGCGCCTGCATGGCGACGACACGACTGTGCCGATCCTGGCGAAGGGCAAGACCATCAAGGGACACATCTGGACCTATGTCCGCGACGACCGCCCCTTTGGCGGCCAGGCGCCGCCGGCGGCGCTGTACTATGCCTCGCGCGACCGGCGGCACGAACATCCGATGCGGCATCTGAAGGCGTTCAGCGGCATCCTGCAGGCGGATGCCTACAGCGGCTACAACGAGCTGTACGATCCCTCGCGCGCGGAGGGGCTGATCACATCGGCGCTGTGCTGGGCCCATGCCCGACGGCAGTTCTTCGAACTGGCAGACATCGCCGCCAATGCAAGGCGAGGCAAGAATGCGGGAGCGATCTCGCCGATCGCACTGGAGGCGGTCAGACGCATTGACGCTCTGTTCGGGATCGAGCGCGGCATCAACGGCGTTGCCGCCGATGAGCGACTGCGCATCCGCAAGGAGCAAAGCGCGCCGCTGCTGCAAACTCTTGAAATCTGGCTGCGCGAGGAGCGTGGCCGCCTGTCGCGCTCGGCTTCGGTCGCCGAGCCGATCGACTATATGCTCAAGCGATGGGATCGGTTCGCGCACTTTATCAAGGACGGCAGGGTCTGCCTGACCAACAACGCAGCCGAGCGGGCCTTGCGCGGTTTTGCCCTGGGCCGTAAATCCTGGCTGTTCGCCGGCTCCGATCGAGGTGCCGAGCGTGCTGCCGTCATGGCCACCTTGATCATGACGGCCAAGCTCAACGACATCGACCCACAGGCCTGGCTTGCCGACGTGCTCGCTGGGATCGCCAACCTCCCTCAGGGACGGCTTCATGAACTGCTGCCATGGAATTGGAGCGCCCATGTCCGGACTGTCGCGCCACATCAAGCAGCTTGAGGAGGAACTGCTCGCCCTTAGCGAGGAAGCGATGCTGCTCGAAGAGCTTGATGGCTTCATCGCCGGCCTGCTGGCCTGTCCGGAGCTGATCATGCCAGGCGACTGGCTTCCGCTCGTGTGGAATGAGGACAGCGCCGCCCAGCAGCCGGTCTTCGGAGACCTTGACCATGCAAACCGTGTTCTCGGTCTGGTCATGGAGCATTACAACGACATCGCGCGCACGTTGATGGAGCGCCCCGACCGCTATAGCCCGTTGTTCTCCATCGACACCCGCAACGGCGATATCCTCTGGGAGCTGTGGATCGAGGGCTTCGAGAAAGCCGTCGCGCTACGCCCGGCAGCCTGGACGAAGCTGCTCGACGCCGACGCGGATACGGCAGCGGCGATGAGCGGAATGCTCCTGCTCGCCGACATCGCTCGGGGAGAAAAGGAGATCGACGACCGCGATGTTATCCGGGCGGCAGCACCCGACAAGATCACCGACTGGGTCGTCATCCTCAACCAATGGCGCCTTGCCAACACCCAACCCGTGCAGGACACCGACCCAAGGATCGTTACCACCCCGAGGAAAAAGGTCGGTCGCAACGAGCCATGCCCGTGCGGCTCAGGCAAGAAATACAAGAAATGCTGCGGACTCAATTGATCGCCACCGCGGTGCTCACCGGAGGGTTAC
>CAVXYQ010000013.1:0-95382 GCA_963765855.1 uncultured Alphaproteobacteria bacterium
TATCTGGTCGCTGAAGCCATTCGTATTGCTGATCGACACCGCGCATTTCACATTCGCGCATCTGAGCTTCGACAAGCAAGAGAACGAAATCCTCGACATCAAGAAGCACTTCGTCAATCCGCTGGCCCGCATGAACTCCGACCAGATGCGCTGGATCGCCGAGGATCCGCGCCCGGTGATACAAATCAGCCCGCATGAGGCCGGCCTGACGATCGCGGGCGGAAGGCTTACCGGCAGCGACGATATCTACTGGCGCATCGCCCAGTTCCTGATGCCGGTGCATGCCTATGCGCCGAGCTCGATGCCGGGGCAGAACATTTTCGGCCAGAGTTTTGTCCCCGTCACCGATACCAATTGCTGGATCTTCACCTATGCCTGGAATCCGGAACGGCCGTTGACCCAGGAAGAGCGCGACGGCTACGCCAACGGCAACGGCGTGATGGCCGTGGTCGACGGGAACTATGTGCCGCTGCGCAACAAGGCCAACGACTATCTGATCGACCGCAAGCTGCAGAAGACCAGCAGCTACACCGGGATCCAGGGGGTGTCGGAGCAGGACGCGGCGGTGCAGGACAGCCAGGGCCCGATCGCCGACCGCAGCCGCGAACATCTCGGCCCGACCGATCTCGGCATCCTGCATTTCCGCAAGCTGGTGATGGAAAGCGCCCGCGCGCTGCAGCAGGGCGAGCCGCCGGCCCAGCTCGCGCACCCGCATCGCTACGCCGTGCGCTCCGGCGCCTGCGTCACCGACAAGGCCAAGGATCTGGCCGCGGTGATGGTCGAGCGGTTCGGCGATACGGCGGGGTTCGTCGGGCGGCCGCGCAGTGCGGCGGCGGAGTAGCGGGCGAATTCCTCCCTTACAGCGGAATCTTTCGATATTCGCGGTTGGCGAGGCTGGCTTCCTCGAGGTCGAGGTCACGCTCGATCCGCCGCCGGATCTCGTCGGTGATCCCGCCGTCACGCAGCAGCGCATGGATGAACTTGCGCTCCGTCGAAATCAGTTCCCGCGTCAGCTCGGTGCCGGCCGCGGAGACGTCATGGGCATCGGGATCGAGCGAATCCGGCAGCTGGTTGGCGCGGATCTCGTGCCGCGCGCGCAGCAGCTTGACCACCTCATCGGACAATTCGCGGTCGTCGGTGATGGCGTCGAGCGACTTCAGCGCCGCGTCGAGCGCCTGGCGCCGCGCCGCGATTTCCGACTCGTGCTCGGCGATATATTCGTCGCGGCCGGCCTGAGCGACCCCGAGCCAGCGGACCACCGGCGGCAGCCCCAGTCCAAGTCCGACCAGGGTGATGAAAATCACCCCGAAGCTGACGAACACAATAAGATCACGGTACGGAAAACCCTCGCCGCCGGGGAGCGCGAACGGCAGCGCCAGCGCCGCGGCCAGCGATACCGCGCCGCGCACCCCGGTGAACGCGATCACGAACACCGTGCGCCACGAGGGCACCGGGTCGCGCGCGCGCAGCCGTTTGCTAAACAGCCGCGGCAGGTAGGTTGCGGGATAGACCCAGGCAAAGCGCGCCACGATCACGATCACCGCGACCAGCGCGGTGGAAAACAGGATGTCCTGCAGCGGAAACGCCTTGGATTTCTCCCATAGCGACCGCATCTGGAAGCCGGTCAGCAGGAACAACAGGCCCTCGATCAGATAGATCACGAGGTCCCAGAAAAAGATGCCCTGCAGCCGGGTCGCCGACGAGATCAATAGCGGCCCGTTCCAGCTCATATAGAGCCCGCAGGCGACGGTGGAGATCACGCCGGAGCCGCCGAAATGCTCCGGAACCCAGTAGGCGACGTAGGGCGTGATCAGCGACAGCGTGATTTCGATCTGGGGGTCGCGCGCGCGGTGGCGCGCCCGCAGGCTGAGCCAGCCCACCGCCGCCCCGAACAGGATCTCGCCGGCCACGATGGCGCCAAAGGTGGCGGCCGCTTTCGGCAGCGAAAACATGCCGGTCGAAATCGCCACCACCGCGAAGCGATACAGGATCAGCGCGGTGGCGTCGTTCGCCAGCCCCTCGCCCTCCAGGACCACCAGGATCCGTCGCGGCATGCCGAGCTTGCGGGCGATCGCCAGCGGCGCCACCACGTCCGGCGGCGCGACAATGGCGCCGAGCAGGAAGCCGACGTTCCAGGGCAGTCCTATCAGGTAATGCGTCGCGGCGGCGACCGCGCAGGCCGTGAAGATCACGCAGCCGACCGACAGCAGTATGATCGGCCGCAGGTTGGACCTGAACTCGCGCCAGCTCATGGCGACGCTGGCCGAATAGATCAGCGGCGGCAACACCACCAGCAGCACCAGTTCCGGCGGCAGTTCCAGCGAGGGCACGCCCGGCACGAAGGCCAGCACGATGCCGGTCAGCAGCAGCAGGATCGCCGGGGCGACATTGATCCGCCGCGCCAGCAGCGCGGTGCCCGCCAGCACCGCCAGCAAAATCAGGAATATCTGGAACTCGGCTTCCACGCTCTGCCTTCCTGGGCCGGGTCAGTTTGCCCCGTCCGGGCGCGGCGTCAATGGCGCGGGACCGCGGTGGCTAGCTCCGCATGTCGTAGCGGTAGGATTTTGAGACGATCTGCCAGCCGTCGGTGAGCTTCATCGCCACCAGGTAGTCGGTGAAGTAGCGCGGCGGCAACTGGCAGCGGAGCTTGATGAAGGCGGTGGACGGATCCGAGTGGTCGACCGTAACGACGAAATCCTCGCGCGGCAGGCCCTCGGCCTTGGCGGACGGCCGCTTGCGCACCCGATCGAGCCAATCCGGCACGCCGAGAACCTGCAGTTCGCCCTTTTCCAGCCAGCGCAGGTCCGCCGAGGGGTGAAAAATCGCGCCGAGCTTGTCGGCATCGCCCTCGTAGAGGGCATCGAAATAATGTTGCACCACGGCTTCGACGGTGGACCGGTCATGACCCATGGTGTGCTCCTGCCTCGATTGCCGGCGGCGCGTCGCCGCCGGTTCCTGCCAAGCCATCGCAGATCATAAACTTGGCCGCTGGCGGCGGCAACTCGGGCGGCGAGCGCGAGACTGAAACCATTTCCTAACCATGACGGGAATTAAATCTTGACGTTATGGTTGTGCAAACTTCCAGCGCATAAAAGCCATATAGATCAAGCGCGGCGTGAACTTGGCGAGAGTGAAAGCACGTGTCGGTCCAGGATTTTCTCAAGCAGCGGGCCGTCAACATCGCGGTGAGCGGGCGCTACACGCTTGCGAAGTGGTTTGACGCGCAGGGCAAGCCGCGCACCTTCCCGTGCCGGACCAGCCGGGTTTCACCGTTCCGGATGATGGTCGCGGTGCCCGTGGTCGGCAAGCTCGGCGACCGGCTGACACCCTATTTCGGCGATTTCGGCAATCTCGACGGCGTCATCAGCGATACCGTTCCCGGCGGCTTCCTGCTCGAACTCGAGATGACCTCGTCGATGCGGGAGAAATTCGCCAGCAAGCTGACCTGGCTGGAAAAGAAGCAGAAGAACCCCGGGCTCCCCGACAGCCGGAAGCAGGCCCGCATCATCCCGGCAAATCCGCGTTCGTCGCTGACCTTTGCCGACGGCAGCACCTCGAGCTGCTTCGTCATCGACATGTCGGTGTCGGGCGCTGCGGTCTCGGCCGAGCTGCAGCCGGAAATCGGCATGCCGCTGGCGGTCGGAGCCTGCATCGGACGTGTCGTCCGGCACTTGCCCGACGGCTTCGCGGTGAAATTCGTCGAAACCCAGAACCGTGAAGATCTCGAACGGCGCGTGGTGCGGCCGCCGCCGCCGGCGATCATCAAACCGGCGCCGGGCCCGGATGCTGGCCAGCTGCTGCGATCGGCGGCGATGCCGGCGGGCCGCTGACGCGAAAATTCCGATCCGCCGTATCGGTCCCGCCCGCGGCCCGTTCAGATGGCGCTGGCGGCGATATTGACCATCAAGGCGACCAGCGCGGTATTGTAGATAAAGGAGATGATGCCGTGCACGGTGGCGGTGCGGCGGATGGTCTTGTCGGTGATGCCGACGTCGGAGACCTGGGCGGTCATGCCGATCACGAACGAGAAATACACAAAGTCCCAATAGTCGGCATGATCCTGCTGGTCGCCGCTGGGAAACTGCAGGCCCCCTGGTTTGACGCCGCGGTAATAATCATGGGCGTAATGCAGCGCGAAACTGCTGTGCACCGCCGCCCATGACAGCGCGATGGTCACGGTCGCCAGCGACAATGCCGCGGCGTCGTGAGCCCCGCCGCCGAGCTCGAACACGATCGCGGCGATGCTGGCGAATGCGCCGAGCGCCGTCACCAGCAGAATCAGAAAGCGGCCATCGTCCTGCAGCACCGCGTTGCGCCGGATATGGCCAAGCCCGCAGCGCATCATCATGATGTATACCAGCACCAGATAGAGCGCGATGAAGCTGTCCCAGCCGATCAGCAGCCGCGTCACCAGCCGCAGCGAGCCCGGCAGCAGAAAGAACGCGACGACGCCAATCGCGATCGAAAAGAAGGTGCGCGGCCGCGCATAGACGACGCGGACCGGCTTCGGCATTTTCCTGAATCGAAGAAGATATTCCTCGAATTCCCTGCCGAGCATCTTGGCCTTCAGTTCTTGCGTTCGGCAACGAACCGCGCGGCAGCGCGCAGCACCTCGCCCTTGGCGCCGAAGCTCGCAAGCGCGGTGTCGGCGCGCGCCAGCAGATCGCGCACCCGCCGCTTGGCGCCATCGATGCCGAGCTGGGTGACGAAAGTGGTCTTGCCGAGGGCGGCGTCCTGGCCGGTCTGTTTGCCGAGCGCGGTGGCGTCGCCTTCGACGTCGAGCAGGTCGTCGGCGATCTGGAAGGCTTCGCCGAGCGCGCGGCCGTAATCGTCGAGCGCCTGGTATTGCGTCGGCGAGGATTGCCCGAGGATCGCGCCCGCGATGCAGCCATAGCGCAACAGCGCGCCGGTCTTCATCTGCTGCAGGCGGGCGACGTCGACCGGCTCGCGGCCGCCGAACCGGCCCTCGCCGGCGAGGTCGAGCATCTGGCCGCCCGCCATGCCGCCGACCCCGGAGGCCCGCGCCAGCGCCCGGGTCAAGGCGAGACGCACGCCGGCCTCGGGATGGATCTCGTCGCGGGTAATGATGTCGAAGGCGAGTGTCAGCAGGGCGTCGCCGGCGAGGATCGCGGTAGCGTCGTCAAAGGCCTTGTGCAGGGTGGGGCGGCCGCGGCGCAGGTCGCTGTTGTCCATCGCGGGCAGGTCGTCATGAATCAGCGAATAGCAGTGGATGCATTCCAGCGCGGCGCCGGCCAGCAGCGCGGCCTCGCGGCCGACGCCGAACATGGCGGCGCTTTCCACCACCAGAAACGGCCGCAGCCGCTTGCCGCCGCCGAGGCTCGAATAGCGCATCGCCTCGATCAGCCGTTTCGGCCGCGCGATCTCGTCGGGCAGCGGCGTGTCGGACAACAGCCTGGCCAGCAGGGCCTCGCTGTCCTCCGCGGTCTGGTCCAGTCGTGTCGTAAAGTCGGATGGTGCAGTGCCGGTCGTCATCAAAAACAGCTCCCAATCGAGTCGGCCGGACAATCGGTTATGGCACCGGCTTCGTCAATTCCGCAGCGCGGCCCGACCCGCCTTGAAACGGCTGGAAAAAGCCGGAATATCGTGAAGATATCGTGCGATTGCCGGTTCGCTCGTCCGCCGATGCCTGCTGCGCAGCGCATTTTTCGGCCGGGTGGAATCCGGTCGCGTCAGGAACATGCTCGACGACAACAAGTTGCGCGTCTGTTCGCAAAGCCGGCAGCCATCCCCGGATCGGGTCCGGGACCGCGCTGGTGCGGAAACCGCGCAGAACCAGAAACCTCGAAATCTTGCGCATCGCCCGAAATCTGCTGCTGATGTTGCTGGCCGTGCTGCTGCTGCCCTATCTGCTGGCGCCGCTGTACCGCGTCGGCCATCCGGTCTCGACATTGATGGCGTGGCGCTGGCTGACCGGCGCACCGGTGTCGCGGCAATGGATCGATATCGCCGCCATTGCGCCGGCGCTGCCGAGCTCGGTGGTGGCTTCCGAGGATGCGAAATTCTGCATTCATCACGGCATCGACTGGGATGCGCTGCGCGACGTGATCGATGACGCAGAGGACGGCGAGGTGACCCGCGGCGGCTCCACCATCACCCAGCAGGTCGCGAAGAACCTGTTCCTGTGGCCGGGCCGCAGCGTGGTCCGCAAGGCGCTGGAGCTGCCGCTCGCGCTGTGGATCGATCTGGTGCTGCCAAAGCAGCGGGTGCTGGAAATCTATCTCAACATCGCCGAACTCGGGCCGTCCGGCCAGTTCGGCGCGGAAGCCGGCTCCGCCTATGCCTTCGGCCATCCGGCCTCGGTGTTGTCGCCGCGCGAAGCCGCCCTGCTGGCAGCGATTCTGCCGAATCCGGTAAAGCGCAGCGCCCGCAATCCCGCTCCCGGGGTACGCCGCCTGGCCGGGACCTATATGGCCCGGGCCCAGGTCGCGGGAGCGCAGCCCTGCTGGAGGGAAAATCGCGGCTTTTGAGCCATTTTGCCGTATTTTCAACCTAGCTTTGCACGACCCCATCCTCTATAAGCGCGGCCTTATCGGCATTTCAGCTCGCGCCGCAAGCGCTGAGCCGTCCGGCCACGGACGATGCCTCCGACAACACCCCTAGAGGATATCGATATGGCCGTTCCCCGAAGAAAAACATCGCCCTCGCGGCGTGGCATGCGACGCTCGGCGGACGCGCTGAAGAAGCCGACCTACGCCGAGGACAAGGATTCCGGCGAATTGCGCCGTCCGCATCACCTCGATTTGAAGACCGGCATGTACAAGGGCCGGCAGGTTCTGAAGGCCAAGAAGGAATCCTGATCGCGGCGCGAGAGGCCCGAACCCGTGCCCTGCGGACCAGGAGTCGGCGCGCCGACCCAGGGCCGGGATCCAGCCTGAGGCAACCCATGCCTGAATTCGGCCAACGGGTGAGATAAGAGGTTTTCCTGCCGCGAGCCCGATGGGTTCGTCCGGGACCGCCCCGTTCCTCTCCTGAAAAGAAGGCCTCGCCGATGTCCATGGTCGGTTTTCCGCTTCTTCTGATTCCGCTGGCGATCTACAACATCATCGTCTTCCTGATGCCCGGCGTTTCCTTTGCCGAGCCGCTTGTGAAGCTGACCTTGATGTCCGGCGCCGAATGGCCGCTGACGCTGAGCGACATGCTGCTGGCGCTCGGCATCCTGATGTTGCTGCTCGAGGTCATCAAGGGCGCGCGTCCCGGCGCCAAATACCTCACCGATCACCTGCTGTCGCTGATCGTGTCCGGCGGCGCGCTCGCCGAATTCCTGCTGTGGCCGCGGTTCGGCACCTCGAGCTATTTCCTGCTGGCCATGCTGGCGTTTTCGGATTTCCTGTCGGGCATTGCGTTGCGGGCGAGGCGCGGGACGCCGGCGGCGCCGACCGCTGCGGTCTCCAGGCGCGGCGTCACCAGCACCGCCGCAGCGCCGCTTGTCCAGCCTGATCCGGCACCTGTGCCATCGGTCCCGGCCGCGGCCGCGGTCGCCGAATCCGTGCTGATGGACCACCCCGAACCGGCGCTTGTGCATCCCGCCGTCCCGGGACCGTCGAGTGCAGCGTCACCGGAGCCCCCTCCGCCGCCACTGCAGCCTGCCGAGGGTTCGCCGCGGCCGCCGCAGGCCTAGCCGCCGGCTCAGATGGTTTGCCGCGCCCGGATGCCGGCGCCGTGGGCCCGGTGCTGGTTGGCGCTGTAGGCCGACTGCGCATCGGCGAGCATTGCCCGCCGCAGGCTGCGCGCCTGCGGGACCTGCTCGGCGGATGCGATCAGATGGGTCACAAAGGTCGAGTTCGAGCGGGTCAATTGATGGCGGGGGATCTGCGACCAATGCGCGGCGGTAACCATCGGCACCAGCGCAACGCAGGCGGGCCCGGTGTCCGACACCACCCCATCGTCGATCTCGATTGTCTGCTGCTCTGGTCGACCGGTATGTAACATTGCAAACCGACTTCCGCTGGATGGTGCCGTTTCGGGACGCCTGGTCTCCCTTGATTCTCCCCTCGCAAGGGTCATGCCGCAGCGGCGGGGAAGGTTCCGCGCGGCCGCAAGACGTGGTTGCCGGATCATTGATGGACAGCGGGCAGCCCATCATCGGGCCGCGCGGAGCCGGCGCGATGCCGAGAAAAGCGCATTCCCTTAACGACTTGCGCCTATTCTGATCGCAAAGCCGGACCTGCCTTTGTGGAATAGGCGCTGGTCAGCGGCAAAACAGGCACTATTCTAGCGGCCGAGAATCAACCTGCAGTGTCCCGAAACGAGGCGATTTTGGCATCCGCGGTTCCGCAAGTTTCCACCATCCTGGCTTCGCTCGGCCAGGCGGCCTTCGTCTGGGACATCGTTACCGACGCCATCGTCTGGAGCGATCAGGCGAATGCGGTGTTTGCCGATATCCCGGCGGCGGCGCTGGCCAGCGGTGCGGAATTTTCCAAGCTGATCGAGCCGGTGCGTTCGGCAAGGTCGGACGCGCTTGGGCATTCGCCGTCATCCCACGGCGGCGAGGGGGTGCCGTACCGGGTGGAATACGGGGTGCGGACCAGCACCTCCGCTCCGGTGCTGTGGATCGAGGAATCCGGCTGCTGGTTCGCCGGCGCCGACGGCAGGCCGGCGCGCGCGCAGGGAATTGTCCGCATCAACAACGAACGCCACGCCCGCGACGAGCAGCTGCTGCGGCTGTCGCGGCATGATCCCTTGACCGGCGAGCTCAACCGGACCCATCTCGTCGCGGCGCTGGCCGAGGCGGTCGAGGAAGCGGTGCGCTTCCGCTCGTCCTGCGCCTTCATGCTGATCGGCATCGATCACCTGTCGCGGATCAACGACGCCTTCGGCTTCGATGTGGCGGATGCGGTGATCTGCGAGGCGGCAAGGCGGATCCGGGCGCGGCTGCGCGGCGGCGACGTGCTCGGCCGCTTTTCCGGCAACAAATTCGGATTGATCCTGCGGAACTGCACCGTCGAGGACATGAACGTCGCCGCCGAGCGGTTTCTGGCCGGCGTTCGCGACGAGGTGGTGCCGACCAAATCCGGTCCGGTCGCGGTGACGGCGTCGATCGGTGCGGTCAGCGTGCCGCGTTACGCGCGCAATGCCGACGAGGCGATCAACCGCGCCCAGGAAACGCTCGAGATGGCCAAGCGCCGCCGCGCCGGCTCGTTCTCGCTATGGCGCCCGAACGTCGAGCGCGACGCCCAGCGCCGCGTCAATATCCGCGTTACCGACGAGATCGTCACCGCCCTCAACGAACGCCGGATCGTGATGGCGTTCGAGCCGGTGGTGGAGGCGCGCTCGCGCCGGCCGGCATTCTTTGAATGCCTGATCCGCATGGAGCAGGACGACGGGCAGATGCTGCTGGCGCCCGACATCGTGCCGGTCGCGGAAAAGCTCGGCCTGATCCGGCTGGTCGATCACCGCGTGCTCGAACTCGTGGTGGCCGAACTTGCCGGCGCGCCGAACGTGCAGCTCAGCCTCAACATCTCGCCCGATACCACGATGGATCCGGACTGGTGGGCTTCGATCGAATCGCTGATGCGGGCGCATCCCGGCGTGGCCGAGCGGCTGATCGTGGAAATCACCGAAACCGTCGCCATCCAGGATATCGACGACCTGCGTGGCTTCGTCACCCGGCTGAAGAACTTCGGCAGCCGGATCGCGATCGACGACTTCGGCGCCGGCTACACCTCGTTCCGCAACCTGCGCAAGCTCGGCGTCGACATCGTCAAGATCGATGGCGCCTTCGTGCAGAACATCGCGCGCTCGGCCGACGATCGCGCCTTCGTGCAGACGCTGATCGACCTGGCGCGGCGGCTGGAAATCAAGACGGTTGCGGAATGGGTTCAGGACGACGAATCGGCGGCCATGCTGCGCGACTGGGGCTGCGACTACATCCAGGGCCGCCTGATCGGGCTCGCCTCCTCGCAACGGCCCTGGGAAGCGCCGGCTGGAGCAGCGCTGCCGGCGGCGGGCTGACCCGCGCCGGTCCCGGGAGCGGTGCAGCTTTCCGGGAACGCGCTCACTCTTCCTTCTTGGGTTCTTTCGACATCCGCTCGAGGCGCTCCTGCATGTCCTTCATCTGACGGCGAAGCTCGTCGATGTTGTCTTCTTCCGCAGCCGGCTCCGGCGTCTTTTCCGGCTCGGCGGCGGCTCCGGTGCGGGGCGCTGCGAACGGCTTGAACATCGAGAATGTCCGCTCGAACATTTCCATGTTGCGGCGAACATGCTCCTCCAGCGGCGCGAACGGCGTCATGCTGAAGGTGGTGGTGAGCTGCTTGCGGAATTTTTCCTGCTCGCGGGTCAAGGTATCGATGGATTGCTCGAGATAGCGCGGAACCACCATCTGCATGCTGTCGCCATAGAACCTGATCAGCTGGCGCAGGAAGGTGGTCGGCAGCAGGTTCTGGCCGGCCTTGTTTTCCTGTTCGAAGATGATCTGCGCCAGCACCGAGCGGGTGATGTCGTCGCCGGTCTTGGCGTCATAGACCAGGAAGTCCTCGCCCTCCTTCACCATCGCTGCGAGATCCTCGAGCGTCACATAGGTGCTGGTGCCGGTATTATAGAGCCGTCGATTCGCATATTTCTTGATCGTGGTGGGCTGGTCGGTTTTGGCCATGGGGCTCACACATACACACCGAGGACAAGGAACCCGACGGCTTCGCCGAAGGGCGGACGAGCAACGCATCGCAGCAAAGTAAGCATTTTCAATAGGGTTCGGCTACCGTTTTGTGCAGCACGGTTAATTCCAAAGCATAGTGACGGCTCAGGAAAGTGCCAAGGGGGGCAATTTGAGTGCGCCGCGGCACGAATTCCTCCTCTGGCCGATTGACACTTCCTGCCGAGGTTAACAGGATGGGGTCGAGACAGGCCCGCCATCCGGCCGCCCGCCATCCCAGACCTCAAGCCCAGGAGATGTCCATGTCAGACGATGTCGTCATCGTCAGCGCCGCCCGCACCCCGGTAGGCAGTTTCAACGGCGCATTCGCCACCATGCCGGCCCACGATCTTGGCGCCATCGCCATCAAGGCCGCGCTGGAGCGCGCCGGCATCGAGCCGGCGCGGGTTTCGGAGGTCATCATGGGCCAGATCCTGACCGCGGCGCAGGGCCAGAACCCGGCCCGCCAGGCCTCGATCGCCGCCGGCATCCCGGTGGAAAGCCCGGCCTGGGGCGTCAATCAACTATGCGGCTCGGGCCTGCGCACGGTGGCGCTGGGCTACCAGGCGCTGCTGAACGGCGATTCCGAAATCGTCGTCGCCGGCGGCCAGGAATCCATGAGCATGGCCCCGCACGCGCAATATCTGCGCGGCGGCGTCAAGATGGGGCCGGTCGAATTCATCGACACCATGATCAAGGACGGATTGTGGGATGCCTTCAACGGCTACCACATGGGCAACACCGCCGAGAACGTCGCCCGGCAATATCAGATCACCCGCGCCCAGCAGGACGAGTTCGCCGTCGGCTCGCAGAACAAGGCCGAGGCCGCGCAGAAGGCGGGCAAGTTCAAGGACGAGATCGTTCCGGTCACCATCAAGTCCCGCAAGGGCGACATCGTCGTCGATGCCGACGAATATCCGCGTCATGGCGCCACCCTGGAAGCGATGGGGAAGCTGAAGCCGGCTTTCGAAAAGGACGGCACCGTCACCGCCGGCAGCGCCTCCGGCATCAATGACGGCGCCGCCGCGGTGGTGCTGATGACCGCCAGGCAGGCGGCCAAGGAGGGCCGCACCGTGCTCGGGCGCATCGTGTCATGGGGCCAGGCCGGCGTCGATCCGAAGATCATGGGCACCGGCCCGATCCCGGCCTCGCGCGCCGCGCTGAAAAAGGCCGGCTGGAACATCGGCGACCTCGATCTGATCGAGGCCAACGAAGCTTTCGCGGCGCAGGCCTGCGCCGTCAACAAGGACCTCGGCTGGGATACCTCCAAGGTCAACGTCAATGGCGGCGCGATCGCGATCGGCCATCCGGTCGGCGCGTCCGGCGCGCGCGTGCTGGTGACGCTGCTGCATGAAATGCAGAAGCGCGATGCCAAGAAGGGCCTCGCCACTCTGTGCATCGGCGGCGGCATGGGCATCGCCATGTGCATCGCACGCGACTGATCAAATGGGGTGCGTTTCGTGATGAAAAGATCGTCTGTCAACTTCGACGCATGCTGCTAAAAAGCAAATGCCCGGCGTGATGCCGGGCATTTCTTTCTTGAAGCGCGTCCAACGACCGGGATAACTCCGGCTTACATAAAAAATTCCAGGGAGGTTTCGACATGGCACGTGTTGCATTGGTGACGGGGGGAACGCGAGGCATCGGCGCGGCGATCAGCCGGGCCCTGAAGGCGGCGGGCTACAAGGTGGCGGCGTGCTATGCCGGCAACGACGCGGCGGCGGAAAAATTCAAGGCCGAGACCGGCATTCCCGTCTATAAATGGGACGTCAGTTCGTTCGACGCCTGCGCCGCCGGCGTCAAGCAGGTCGAGGCCGAACTCGGCCCGGTCGATGTGCTGATCAACAATGCCGGCATCACCCGGGACGGCGCGTTCCACAAGATGACGCTCGAGCAGTGGAATGCCGTGATCAACACCAATCTCGGCTCGCTGTTCAACATGACGCGCCAGGTGATCGAGGGCATGCGCGCCCGCAAATTCGGCCGCATCGTCAACATCTCCTCGGTCAACGGCCAGAAGGGCCAGTTCGGCCAGGTCAACTATTCGGCGGCCAAGGCCGGCGACATCGGCTTCACCAAGGCGCTGGCGCTGGAAAACGCCAAGGCCGGCATCACCGTGAACGTGATCTGCCCAGGCTACATCAATACAGAAATGGTGCAGGCGGTACCGAAGGAAGTGCTGGAGAAGAGCATCCTGCCGCTGATCCCGCTCAATCGTCTTGGCGAACCGGAAGAAATCGCGCGCAGCGTCGTCTTCCTCGCCGCCGACGATGCCGGGTTCATCACCGGATCGACCCTCACCGTGAACGGCGGGCAGTACCACGCTTGACGGTTGCTGTCCGGCTTGGCGGGAAGCCGTTGCGACGAAGCAACCCGGCTGTCGCGAAAGGATAGACGGGTCGCTTCGCGGGGCCTGGCCCCGGCCGCGCCCTGGCGCGGAGCCGCCGGCTCGCAATGATGGATCCATGACGTCACGTCGCGCCACCCTGATCGGACTGACCGCGATCCTGATGTGGTCGCTGCTGGCGGTGATGACGGTGGCGACCGGAAAAATTCCGGCGTTTCAACTGGCGGCGATGACATTCGCGATCGGCGCGCTGGTCGGATTCCTGACGTGGATCGGACGCCCGGATGCGGTCCGTGCCTTGCGGCAGCCGCCGGCTGCCTGGATGGTGGGCGTGGGCGGGCTGTTCGGTTATCACGCGCTGTACTTCCTGGCGCTGCGCCTTGCGCCGCCGGCCGAAGCCGGCCTGCTGAACTATCTCTGGCCGCTCTTGATCGTGCTGTTCTCGTCGCTGCTGCCGGGCGAGCGGCTGGCGCCGCACCACGTCATCGGAGCCCTGCTCGGTCTCGCCGGCACGGTGCTGCTGCTGGCCGGCGATTTCAGCGGCGGTTTCGCGCCCGGCCAGCCGCCCGGGTTGATTGCGGCCTTCGTCGCCGCCTTCGTCTGGGCGGCCTATTCGGTGATGTCGCGCCGGCTGAAATCGGTGCCGACCGATGCGGTGGCGGGTTTTTGCCTCGCGACCGCGCTGCTTGCGGGCCTGGTGCATGCCATCGTCGAGGTCACGGTCTGGCCCGACAGCACGCCGCAATGGCTGGCGATCGCAGCGCTCGGCACGGGTCCGGTGGGGGCGGCGTTCTATGCCTGGGACGTCGGAATGAAGCGCGGCGATATCCGCGTCCTGGGTGCTGCATCCTATGCGACGCCGCTGCTCTCGACCGGGTTCCTGACGATGGCGGGATATGCGCAGCCGAGCGCGAACATCGCGATCGCCGCGGCCTTGATCGGCGGCGGCGGGCTGATCGCGGCAAAGGATATGTTGGCGCGGCGATCGGCCTGAGCAAAGGGTTGCCGTGAGGGTTGCCGTTCCGGCCCCGATGCCCGAATCAGTCCGGTGGCGCCCAGCCCGGTGCCGCCAGCTCGAAAGACGAAAATTCGAAACCCGGCGCCACCGTGCATCCGACCAGCGTCCAGTCGCCGGTGCTCTCGGCCGCCTGCCACGCCTGCGCCGGGACGACGGCCTGCGGCACTTCGCCCGCGGCCAGATCGGCGCCGAGGCTGATGCTGCGCCGGCAGCGCCGATCGGCGATCTGCAAGCGCAACGCGCTGCCGGCATAATAATGCCAGACCTCCGCCGCGTCGATGCGATGCCAGTGCGAACGCTGATGGCGCGCCAGCAGGAAATAGATCGCGGTCGACAGCGCGCGACCGCTCGCGTCGAGGCGACCGTCGCGAAAGGTCTCGCGGTAATGCCCGCCCTCGGGGTGCGGCTGCAGCCCGAGCCGGGCGATGACGTCGGCCGCGGTCGGCGTGCCAGCCATCAGGACTTGTTCTTGCGTTCGCGCAATTCGCCGAACACCTCGGCCGCGTTCTTGCCCTTCATCCGCACGCTGGCCGCCACCGAGGGCTCGTCGGCGCGCAGGAACACATTGGCCTTCTTTTCGTCGGCCAATAGCGTCGGGATCGTCGGCTGGTTGGCGGCGCGCAGCCGCGCCACCTCGTCGGCGCGGGCCCTCAGCGCCGCATTGTCGGGCTCGACGGTCAGCGCGAATTTGACGTTGGCGGCGGTGTATTCGTGGCCGCAATAGAGCCTGAAGTCGTCGGGCAGCGCGCGCAGCTTCAGCAGCGATTCCCACATCATCGGATAGTTGCCTTCGAATACCCGTCCGCAGCCGATCGAGAACAGCGTGTCGGCCGCAAACAATGCTTTCTCGGCGTCGAACACATAGCTGACATGATCCAGCGTATGGCCCGGCGTCTCCAGCACCCGCGCCAGCAGGCTCCCGACCTTGACCACGTCGCCCTGGGCGACCCGCAGATCGACATTGGCGATGGCCGCGGACTTGTCGTGGGGCGCGACCACGCGACAGCCGTATTTCTGCTTCAGCTCGGCAACGCCGCCGACATGGTCGCCGTGGTGATGGGTGATCAGGATATCGGTCAGCGTCCAGCCCTCGCGCGCCAGCGCAGCGATGATCGGTGCGGCTTCCGGCGCGTCGATCGAAGCGGTGGCCTTTGTGGCAGGGTCGTGGATCAGGTAACCGAAATTGTCGGTGAGGCAGGGAAACAAGCGAATTTCGGCAGCCATGATATCTCCATGATCGATCGGGGGCACGCTAGCACAGCGGTGCAGACCCGGGAAATATGGTCTCAGGGCTGGTCCGGCAATGTCATATTCGGCGCGCCGGAGCCGGCCGCAACGTGTTAGATTAAATTCATGACCCTCGATGTCATCGATCTCCGGGATTTCTATTCGCGCCGCCTCGGCATCGTGGCGCGGCGGCTGATCAATCGCGGCATTCACGCCCGCTGGCCCAACGCGCAGGGCCAGCGGGTGCTCGGCCTCGGCTACCCCACGCCCTATCTCGGCCTGTTTCGCGAGGACAGCGAGCGCTGCATCGCCTTCATGCCGGCGGCGCAGGGCGTGCTGAAATGGCCGACCGCGCGGCCGGCGCTGGCGACATTGGTCGACGAATTTTCGCTGCCGCTGCCGGACGCCGCCGTCGACCGCATCCTGATGGTGCATGCGCTGGAAATGTCCGACGACCCCGAAGGATTGCTGCGCGAGGTATGGCGGGTGCTGGCGCCCTCCGGCCGGTTGATGGCGGTGATTCCGAACCGACGCGGGGTGTGGACCCGCACCGACACCACGCCGTTCGGCCACGGCCGGCCCTATTCGCGCTCGCAGATCACGCAATTGCTGCGACAGACATGGTTCACGCCGACGGCCTGGGGCGAGGCGCTGTTCATGCCGCCGGTGGCGGGCGGCTGGTTTTTGCGCTCCGCCATGGCGTGGGAGCGCATCGGTGCCGCGCTGTCGCTGCCGTTCGCCGGCGTCCATATCGTGGAAGCCACCAAGCAGGTCTACCGCGCGATCCCGGCGCACCGCGAACGTACGCGGCTGATTCCGGCGCTGCAGCCGGTGCTGGTGCCGTCGTCGCTGCAACGGGATGATTTTCTTCCGTAGGATGGGCAAAAGCTCATCTCGCGCCGTGCCCACCATGGCGAATTGCGAGTAGCCAAATAGGAAAGCGGACTGTCGCTCAAAGCTCTTTCCATTCGCTATTCACGTCGTCAATGGCGGGCGCGCCATCGGCTCGCGCATTCGCGCGACCCGGCAGCTCTGCCCACCCTACGAAGCCAGGAATCCGCGAGCCTACTCGTTGCCCGGATTGAAATCGTCGCCCGGCGCCGCCGGGGCGGCGATGCCGTCGGGGCGCGGGCCATGCGGCCGGCGGCGCCGCCGCGGCGGAAAGCGTTCGCCGCCATTGCCCTCGAAACCGCCCGGGCCACCACTGATCTGCGGCTGCGGCCCGGTGATGAACGACGGCAGCCGATCGACGCTGACGCTGTCCGCGATCACCGGCTGCGGCTGCGGCTGCGGTTGCGGTTGCGGCTGGAACTGCGGCTGGGGGCGATGATCGCGATTGTGTTCGCGGGGCTGATGCTGCTCGCGCGGCTGATAGGGCTGACTGTCGCGCTGATGGTCGCGCGGATGTGGATTGTTGTCGCGCGGCACGAACGGCTGCGGCTGCACCGGCACGAAGCCGGGCTCCTGGCCGAAATTCGAGAAGCTTTCGCTCTCGTCGTCGCCGTCCTCCGAGGGCATTTCGTTCTCGGTACGCGGCTGCGGCTGGTTCTGACGGAACTGCTCCTGGGCGGCTGCGATCAGGCGGAAATAATGCTCGGCATGCTGATAGTAGTTCTCGGCGGCGACCGGATCACCGGAGCTGCGCGCGTCGCGCGCCAGCTGCACGTATTTTTCCGCGACGTGGGACGCGGTGCCGCGAATCTTGATGTCGGGTCCGTTGGACTCAAAAACCCGGGTCATCGGGTTCTGGCCGCGGCGGTTGTTGTTGTTATTGTTGTTATTGTTGTTGTTCCGGTTACGCATCCGCTTGTTATTGTTCTGACCGTTTCTCATGTCGTGCCTTTATTCCAGCCCTGAAAGTTATCGTCTTGGGATTGTCGTGCTACGTTCGCCCGGTCCGGCATGCGTCACGCGCACCAAATCGGGTGAAATTCTACTCCGCACAGATTTCTGCCGTACGTCGCGGTCAACAAAGACGCGCTCCCCAACAGCCGGGCTACGCCGCCGGCCGCATCAAATTATCCTGCCTGCCGAGGTCGGTCTGCCAAGCATCAGCCCGCCAGGACAAGCACAGGTTTCTCGCGTGAGTTTTCAAGCGCAATATCAGGCTTTCGTTCGCTTTGCGGTCGGAAGCAGCGCAGCTCTCTCAGCCATCGCGCTCAATTTGACCTGCGTTTTGGAACCTTTCACTCGGGGCGGGCTCTCGCTTTGAGAACTCTGGCCTCCACCCGCAATATCCCTTCGGAGTATCTACGGGGCCAGCAACCCTGGACCGATGTTGTAATCGGAACGTAGTCGCTCCCGGGGAATATTCCAAGTGGTTTTTTGCATTCTTTATCAGGCTGCAGGCAGCAGTTTGCGGCCCGCGACCGCCCGCGGGATCCCCGCCAGATCGGATTTCGGCGGCCGTTCCGGCGTTAACCCTGCCGCCGTCATCAATTCCTGGATATCGCCGCTCTGGCCTTGCCCCGCCTCCACGATGAGGGCGCCCCGTTGCGCCAATAGCCGCGCCGCCTGCGGAATCAGGGCGCGGTAGGCGTCCAATCCGTCGGTGCCGCCGTCCAGCGCGCCAAGCGGGTCGTGATCGCGCACCTCGACGGCAAGGCCGGGAATCGCCGCGGAACGGATATAGGGCGGGTTTGACACGATCAGGTCGAAGGTGCCCGCCAGCGCGGCCGCATAGTCGCAGGCAATGAACGCGGCGCGATCGGCCAGTCCGAGATCGGCGGCATTGGCGCGGGCGGTTCGCAACGCGGCCACGCTGACGTCGGTGCCGTAGCCGTCCGCGTCCGGCAGTTCGGACAACAGCGCCAGCAGGATCGCGCCGGAGCCAGTGCCGAGATCGGCAATGCACAGCCGGCGCGTGGGATCGCCGGCGCCGCGTCGAATCTCCAGGGCGAGTTCCAGCGCCAGTTCGACCACCGTTTCGGTGTCGGGCCTTGGCACCAGGGTGGCGGCCGAGAGCCGCAAAGGCAGCCCCCAGAATTCCTTGCGGCCGACCAGGCGCGCGACCGGCTCGCCGGCGAGGCGACGGCGCGCAGAATCCTCCAGCCGCGCCGCCTCGGCCGCGGTGAGGAGCCGCCGCGCCGCCGCGATCAGGCCGGTGAGGTCGAGGCCGAGCACCGCGCCGAGCAGCATCCGCGCGTCGAGTTCGGCCGAATCGATCGCGCCGGCGCGAAACCGCGCCGCCAGGGCGCGCCGCGCCGCCTCGACGGTCTGTCCGCCCAAGCCATCGCTCACGCGGCGCTCACGCCGCCGCACCCTGCGCGGCGAGCTGGGCGGCCTGATGTTCCGTCGTCAGCGCATCGACCAGTTCGCCGAGGGCTTCGCCCGCGATCACCTGCGGCAGCTTGTAGAGCGTGAGGTTGATGCGATGATCGGTGACGCGTCCTTGCGGAAAATTATAGGTGCGGATGCGTTCGGAGCGGTCGCCCGAGCCGACCTTCTCGCGGCGGTCCGCCGAACGCGCCGCGTCGATGCGCTGGCGCTCGGCGTCGTAGATGCGCGAGCGCAGGATGTTCATCGCCGAGGCGCGGTTCTTGTGCTGCGAACGGCTGTCCTGCATGCTGACGACGATGCCGGTCGGAATGTGGGTGATGCGGATCGCGGATTCGGTCTTGTTGACGTGCTGGCCGCCGGCGCCCTGCGAGCGCATGGTCTCGATCCTGAGATCGTCGCTCTTGATGTCGACATCGACCTCCTCGACCTCCGGCAACACCGCCACCGTCGCCGCCGAAGTGTGAATCCGTCCCTGGGTTTCGGTATCGGGCACCCGCTGCACCCGGTGCACGCCGGATTCGAATTTCAGCTTGGCGAAGGCGCCGCGGCCGCGCACTTCGGCGATGATTTCCTTGAAGCCGCCCATGGTGCCTTCGCTGGCGGAGATCACCTCGACCTTCCAGCCCTGCAGGGCGGCGAAGCGCTCGTACATCCGGAACAGGTCCCCGGCGAACAACGCCGCCTCGTCGCCGCCGGTGCCGGCGCGGATCTCCAGCACCACATTGCGATCGTCCATGGCGTCCTTGGGCAGCAGCGCCACGCGGATCTGCTGCGCCAGCTCGATCGAGCGCGCGGCCAGGGTTTCGCGCTCGGCCTGCGCCATGCCGCGCATGTCCGGCTCGGTGGCCGGATCGGCGATCAGGGCATCGATGCCGGCGATCTCGGCATTGGTGGCGCGATAGGCCTTCACCGCCTCGATCAGCGGATTGAGCTCGGCAAGCTCGCGCGTCATCCGCACGTAATTCTCGGAACTCACCTGGCCCAGCAGCTGGGATTCCAGCGAGGCGTGGTGCGCCAGCAGATCGTCAAATTTGGCTTCAGGCAGCATGGCTTATGCACGGCACCGCGGCTCGATCGTCGCCTCGTCCGCAACGAGGGGCGTGAACTATCTGGTGATTGTTGCGCCGGCTCACAATGAAAGCCCCTCGGCTTCGGCGAATTCCGTCAGCTTCTGCCGGATCGACACGCTGCCGGACGGCGCGTCGAGCAGCGGCGCCATCACCGCCTCGGCCTTTCGGGCGTCGAGCTCGAGGATCATCGCCTTGACCGGGCCGTGCCCGGTGGCCGACAGCGACAGCGAGCGGTAGCCCAGTGCGATCAACGCCAGCGCGCCGAGCGGTTTGGAGGCCATCTCGCCGCACAGCGAGGCGGATTTCTTCGCCGCATTGGCCTTCCGCACGATGTCGCGCAACGCCCGCAGGATCGGCGCCGACATGGTGTCGAACCGCTCCGAGACCTTGGCATTGCCGCGGTCGACCGCGAACAGGAACTGGAACAAATCGTTGGATCCCACCGAGACGAAATCGACCTTCTTGAGCAGTTCGTCGAGCTGATACAGCAGCGCCGGCACTTCCACCATGGTGCCGACGTCGATGCGTTCCGGCAAGGCGTGGCCGTGCTGGCGCAGATAGGTCAGCTCGCGCTCGACGATGCCCTTGGCGAGGTCGAATTCGGCGACCTCGGTAATCATCGGAAACATGATGCGCAGCGCGCGGCCGCCGCCGGCGCGCAGCAGCGCGCGGATCTGGCCGCGCAGCAGGCCGGGCCGGTCGAGCCCGAGCCGGATCGCGCGCCAGCCGAGCGCGGGATTTTCCTCGATCACGGTTTCCATATAGGGCAGCGCCTTGTCGCCGCCGATGTCGAGGGTGCGGAACGTCACCGGCTTGGAACCGGCGGCGTCCAGCACCGCGCGGTACAGCGCCAGCTGGTCGCTGGTGCGCGGCAGGCTCTGGCCGACCATGAATTGCAGTTCGGTGCGGAACAGGCCGATGCCGGCGCTGCCGGTGTCGTCGATATGCGGCAGATCGATGATCAGTCCGGCATTGATCATCAATTCGACCGGCTGGCCGTCCTTGGTGACGCAGGGCTTGTCGCGCAGCGCCGAATACTGCGCCTGCCGGCGGGCGCGAAATCGCACCCGTTCGGCGTAGGCGGATTCGATTTCGGCCGAGGGGCGGACATAGATCGAGCCCGAGGTGCCGTCGACAATGATGGCGTCGCCGGGATCGGCAAGGCCTGGCGCGTTGGCGATTTCGCCGACCGCGGGAATGCCCAGCGCGCGCGCCACGATCGAGACGTGGGAATTGGCGGTGCCTTCCTCCAGCACCAGTCCGCGCAGGCGCTTGCGGTCGTAGTCGAGCAACGCCGCGGGGCCCATCGCGCGCGCGATCAGGATGGCATTGTCGGGCAATTGCTCGCGCGAAGGCGCGTGATCCTGCCCCACCAGCTGCCGCATCAGGCGATGGCCGAGGTCCTCGAGGTCGTGCAGGCGGTCGCGCAGATAGGGATCGGTGGAGCGCAGCATGCGCGCCCTTGTGTCGGACTGCACGCGTTCGACGGCAGCCTCCGCGGTGAGGCCGGTGGCCACCGCCTCGTGCAGCTTGTGCGACCAGCCGTGGTCGTTGGCGAACATGCGGTAGGCTTCCAGCACGTCGCGGTGCTCGCCGCCTTCGGCGACGTCGCCGCGCTCCAGCATGCGGTCGAGGTCGGCGCGCAGTTTTGCCAGGGCGGTGTCGAGCCGCTTGATTTCCTTGGGCAGGTCCTCGGCGATGTAATTGGTGATGACGACGCGGGGCTCGTGCAGCACCACATGGCCGAGCGCGATGCCGTCGGACAGGATCGCGCCGGTCTTGTGCAGCGAATGCCGCGCCGCCGGCTCGGCGCCGGGCTGCGCCAGCGCCGACAATTCGCCGGAGGCGATCATCTCCGCCAGCACCATCGCGGTGGTCTGCAGCGCCTCGACCTCTTCCTCGACATAGGTGCGCTTGGCGCGGTTCTGCACCACCAGCACGCCGAGCGTGTTGCCGGCGCGCAGGATCGGCACCCCGAGGAACGAGTGATAGATTTCTTCGCCGGTCTCCGGGCGGAACGAGAACGCCGGATGGCTTTGCGCGTCGTTGAGATTGAGCGGGGTGGCCTCGCTCGCCACCAGGCCGACCAGGCCCTCATGCGCGCTCAGCACGGTCCGGTGCACGGCGTCGCGGTTAAGGCCTTCGGTGGCGTAGAGCTCCAGCGTGTTGTCGACGCGCAGCACATAGGTCGAGCACACCTCGGCCACCATGTTGGCCGCGATCAGCACCACGATCTTGTCCAGCCGTTCCTGGGCCGAGACCTGCTCCGCCATGGTTTCGCGGAGCCGTCTCAGCAAGACGCGGGGGCCTCCCGACGCGCTCCGCATGTGCTGCTATCCCCCTTCGCAAAGCCGGCAAGCCGGGCCGCCGGCCGCTGACGTCAATTTTAGACAAAACCACGAATTTATTCATTCGGCGCCGCCGCGAGCCCCGAACCCGGCCGAATCAGGTTAGCCGAAACCATGGCGCAGTTTGCGGCAGCCCACCCATCAGGCCGTATAGCGAATTGAGGCTTGTTTGGCCAAGCAAAACGCCTGCCACGGCCGATACCGTCCGGATCCGCCCAATGCTGCGGGCGCTAAGGGAAAATTCTTCTAAACCTGATCGAGCCCGTAAAGCGTATGCAGCGTGCGCACCGCCAATTCGGTATAGGCGGCATCGATCAGCACCGAAAATTTAATTTCAGAGGTGGTGATGGCGCGGATATTGATGTTGCGCGCGGCCAGCGCGGCAAACGCCTTGGCGGCGACGCCGGCATGGCTGCGCATGCCGCTGCCGATCACCGAGACCTTGGCGACGTCGGTGGCGCTGTCGAGCCGCGCATAACCGATCCCGGCCTTGGCGCTGGTGATGGTATCGCGGGCGCGGGCGTAATCCGAGGCCGGCACCGTGAAGGTGAGGTCGGTGGTGGCGCCGTCCTCCGAGACGTTCTGCACGATCATGTCGACATTGATATTGGCCTCGGCGAGCGGCCCGAAGATCGAGGCGGCGACGCCCGGCTTGTCCTCGATCTGGCGGACGGAAATCTGGGCTTCATCCTTGGAAAAGGCGATGCCGGTAACGACGTGGCTTTCCATGATTTCCTCCTCGCTGCAGATCAGCGTGCCCGGCGGCGTGCCGTGCGGGTCGATATCTTCGGGTTTGTCGAAACTGGAGCGGACGAAAATCGGCATGTTGTGCACCATGCCGAGTTCCACCGAGCGGACCTGCAGCACCTTGGCGCCCAGCGACGCCAGTTCCAGCATGTCCTCGAACGCGATTCTGTCGAGCCGGCGCGCCTTGGCCACCACCCGCGGGTCGGTGGTGTAGACCCCGTCGACGTCGGTGTAGATATCGCAGCGGTCGGCATGAATGGCGGCGGCGATCGCCACCGCCGAGGTGTCGGAACCGCCGCGCCCAAGCGTGGTGATTCGCCCGGTCGAAGGGTTGATGCCCTGGAAGCCGGCGATCACCGCGACCTCCTTGCGATCCCGAAAACGGCTGATCAGTTCGGCGCCGTCGATCTCGAGGATCCGCGCCGAGGCGTGGGCATCGCTGGTCCGGATCGGGATCTGCCAGCCCTGCCAGGAGCGCGCCTGGATGCCGATCGCCTGCAGCGCGATCGCCAGCAGCCCGGCGGTGACCTGCTCGCCGGACGCCACCACGGCGTCATATTCGCGCGCGTCATGCATCGCGGAGGCCTCGCGGCACCAATCCACCAGCTCATTGGTCTTGCCGGCCATCGCCGAGACCACCACGGCAACGTCGTGGCCGGCATCGACCTCGCGCTTCACGTGCCGCGCGACGTTGCGGATGCGGTCGATATTGGCGACGGACGTGCCGCCGAATTTCATGACGAGGCGGCCCATGACGACTGGTGCAATCCCTGACAAGACGAGTAATGTGGCCCGCGCGGAAAGCCGGCGCGCGGACCGAAAGGCGCGTATACATAACGGCGCGGTTGCGGGCAAGCAACCGGGTTCCCGGCCGCGCCGGAACCGTGCGTATTCGGCGGTGTTGGGTGGTAATGGCGGGTAGTCGAGGCTGAGGTATGGGGCGTTATATCGACGATATTCTGCAGCCCGGCGAGAAGGTGCTGTATTCGACCAATGCGCACTGGATATTTTATCTGCCGGCGATAGCGGCCTGGATCGTGGCGGCATTGCTGCTGGTGCTGTCGCGGGCGACCGTCACCGAAGGCCTCATCCTGCTGTGCCTGTCGGGCGCGGCGGTGGCGGCGCTGGCGGCGCTGTACTGGACCGCGAAGGCCTGGTTCCATCGCTGGACCACCGAAACCGACGTCACCAATCTGCGCGTCGTGCACAAGACCGGGTTCGTCAAGCGCCGCACCTTCGAGATGAGCCTCGACAAGGTCGAGAGCGTCGACGTCAACCAGAGCATCCTCGGCCGCATCCTCAATTACGGCGACGTGACGATTCTCGGCGTCGGCGAGGGCAGGGAGACGATTTCCACCATTGCCTCGCCGCTGGCGTTCCGCAATTACATCACCGCGCGATAGGAGCGGCGCGCTAACATGGCCATGCAACAGAATTCCCCTGCAGGTTTGTCCGGCGCCGCGGCGTCCACGGTCGATCCGGCCGAAGTCGCGAAGTTTTCCAGACTGTCGGACGAATGGTGGGATCCCGCCGGCAAGATGGCGCCGCTGCACAAGATCAACCCGCTGCGGCTGAGCTATATTCGCGACGCCGCCTGCCGCAAGTTCGAGCGCAACGGCAAGAGCCTGAACTGCCTCTCCGGCCTGCGCATCCTCGATATCGGCTGCGGCGCCGGCCTGCTGTGCGAACCGTTCACCCGGCTCGGCGCCCAGGTGATCGGGGTCGATCCGTCGGCCAGCAACATTGCGGCGGCGAAGCTGCACGCCGACAAGGCGCAGCTGTCGATCGACTATCGCTGCACCACCGTCGAGCAGATGGACGTCCGTGAACGCTTCGATATCGTGCTGGCGATGGAGGTGATCGAACATGTCAGCGATGTCGGCATGTTTCTCAACCGCTGCGCGGCGATGCTGAAGCCGGGCGGGCTGATGGTGATTTCGACGCTGAACCGCAACTGGAAGAGCTTTGCGCTCGCCATCGTCGGCGCCGAATATGTGCTGCGCTGGCTGCCGCGCGGCACCCATCAATGGGACAAGTTCGTCACTCCGGAAGAACTCGCAGCCCACCTGCACAACAACAAGCTGGCCGTCACCGAACAGGCCGGCGTGGTCTACAGCCCGTTCGCCGACCGCTGGAGCCTGTCGTCCGACATGGACGTGAACTACATGGTGGTGGCGGAAGGCGCCTGAAGTGCCGCGATGCCCGCGCTGCGGGGACGACGCTGCGGCCGGAGTCGCATGCAATCCTGCCGGTTGACCGCGCCAGCCGCTCCCGGCACGGTGGCGGCACGATCCGCACACCGGCCGAATTGCTTCCCGCATGATCAGCACCGCCACGCTCTGGATACCCTTCACCATCACCGCGGCGATGGGGCAGGTCGCGCGCAACGCGATGCAGCGGTCGCTGACCGGGCCGCTCGGCACCTGGGGCGCCACCAACATCCGCTTCTTGTTCGGGTTTCCGTTCTCGCTGATCTTCCTTGCCGTGCTGCTGGAAGCGACCGGAGACCGGCTGCCGTGGCCGACCGCGGCGTTCTGGCCGTGGCTGCTGCTCGGCGCGCTCAGCCAGATCGTCGCCACCGGGCTGATGCTGCTGGCCATGAACGAGCGGTCGTTCGTGGTCACCACCGCCTATCTGAAGACCGAGGCGATCCAGACCGCGATCTTCGGCTTTGTCTTTCTGGGCGATCATCTCACCCTGATGAAGGTGATCGCGATCCTGATCGCCACCGTCGGGGTGATCATCACCGCGCTGCGGCCCGGCGGGGCGAAGAATTTCGTCGACCTCAGGCCGACCATCATCGGGCTGGTCGCCGCCGCGGCGTTCGCGCTCTCGGCGATCGGTTTTCGCGGCGCGATCATCACCGTGCCGGGGGTCAGCTTCGTGACGGCGGCGTCCTACACGCTGGTGCTCGGGCTGTTCCTGCAGACGCTGGTGTTGACGATCTACCTGCTGGCGCGCGCGCCCCGGGTGCTGACGAAAATCCTCTCGCTGTGGAAGCCCTCGCTGTTCGCCGGCTTCATGGGCGCATTTGCCTCGCAGTTCTGGTTCCTGGCGTTCGCGCTGACCGCCGCGGCCAATGTGCGCACGCTGGCGCTGGTCGAGGTATTGTTCGCGCAAGGGGTGGCCTATTATTCGTTCAAGCAACCGGTGTCGGCGCGCGAACTTTGCGGCATTGCGCTGATCGTGGTCGGCGTGGCACTGCTGGTCGCGGTGTAGAACCCCGCGCCGTCATGCGGCGCAGCGTCAGTTGCGGTCGTCCGGCAGCACCGGCAGCGGCGACACCTCGACGCCTTCCTCGATCAGGGAGCGCGCCTCCTCCGGGGAAGCCTCGCCATAGATCGGGCGGTGTTCGATATCGCCATAGTGCATTTTCCGGGCTTCGTTGGGAAAACGCTCGCCGACATTGTCGGCGTTCCTGACGATATGATCGCGCAGTTCCTTGAGCTTGGCGCGCAGCTCGCGCTCCTGCGCCATCATCAGGGGGGTCGAGGCGGGAGTGGTGACATCGGGCGCGGCGGTCGGCGTGGCGGCAGGAACTGCGCTCTCGCGGCCCTTCTTGCTCACGATCTGCGGGGCCATGATGGCGCGCTCGACCCTGGCCGAGCCGCAGACCGGGCAGTTCACCAGATTGCGCTTTTCCTGGCTTTCATAGGCGGCCGAGCTCTGAAACCAGCTTTCGAAGCCGTGGCCGCGCTCGCAGCGCAGATTATAGTGGATCATGCCGATCCCCGCACCAGGTGCAGGTGATCGGCGCCGGGATGGGAATTGGGATCGGCCAGACCGAAGCGGCGGCCGTGCTGCAGCGACGGTATCGCCTTGCGCGCGGTCTCGACCCTGGCCGGATCGATCCGGGCCAGGAAAACACCGGGCTCGACGCCGCCCTCGGCGAGCACGACCCCCCAGGGGTCGATGATCAGCGAGTGGCCAAAGGTCTCGCGCTTGTTCTCGTGCAGGCCGGCTTGCGCGGCCGCGAACACGAAGCAGCCATTTTCGATGGCGCGGGCGCGCAGCAGCGTGTGCCAATGCGCCTCCCCGGTCTTCCGGGTGAAGGCGGCCGGCACCGAAAGGAACGCCGCGCCGCTTTCGGCGAGCGCGCGATACAGCGCCGGAAAGCGCACGTCATAGCAGATCGACAGGCCCATCCGGCCCCACGGCAGGTCGGCGAGCACGGCGGTTTCGCCCGGCTGGTAGCTGGCGGATTCGCGGTAGCTTTCGCCGTCCGGCAGGTCGATATCGAACATGTGGATCTTGTCGTAGCTGGCGATCACCCCGCCATCCGGTCCGATCAGGAACGAGCGGTTAACCGCCCGCTCCGGTGAGGCGCGCAGCGCCAGCGAGCCGATATGGAGATGGATCTTCAGTTCGGCGGCGAGCGCGCGATAGGCCTTCAGCGAAAGGTCGTCCTGCTCAGCGGCGAGATGTTCGAACAGCGCTTCGCGCTGAAGCTGCATCATGTTGCTCACCTCGGGGGTCAGCACGTAATCGGCGCCCTCGGCGGCGGCCTGCCGGACCAGCCGGATGCCCTGTTCGAGGCTCGGCTCCGGCAACAGCCCGGTGCGCATCTGCACCATGGCGGCGGTAAACGACAGGTCAGCGCTCATGAATTGGCCTTTTCGCCCGCCAGCATCGCATCGAGCCTGCCGGCGCGGTCGAGGGCATAAAGCTCGTCGCAGCCGCCGACATGGGTGGCGCCGATGAAGATCTGCGGGAAGGTCGAGCCGGCGCCGGCGCGGTCCCACATCTGCTGTCGCAGCGCCGGATCGGTAGCCACGTCATATTCGGTGAACGCGGCTTTTTTGCGCGTCAGCAGCGACTTGGCGGCGCTGCAATAGCCGCAGCCCGGGCGGGTGAAGATTTCGATGGCAGCGGTCATGGCGCGCTTTCGGGAAGTTACGGCATTATATGGGAGGTTTATGGGTGTCCACAACCCGGGCGAACACCAGCACGTCGACGGAAGCGGCCCTGGCGCGCAGCAGCGCCCGGGCGCAGGCGTCGGCCGTGGCGCCGGAGGTCAGGACGTCGTCGATCAGGATGACGCGGCGGCCCTCGATGTCGGCCTTGCGGTCGGCCGCGACCTGGAACGCACCCTGCACATTGCTGGCGCGCTGCGAGCGCGACAGCCCGATCTGCTGCTGGGTCGGTCGCACCCGTTGCAGCGCCAGCGTCGCCAGCCTGACGCCGGTCTGGCGCTCGATCACCCGCGCCAGCGCGCCGGACTGGTTGTAGCGGCGGCTCCAGCCCCGCCGCCAGTGCAGCGGCACCGGCACCAGCGCATCGGCCTCGCCGAGGAGCTCACGGCCGGCGCGCGCCATCCAGCGGCCCATCGCGGGGGCGAGATCGGTGCGGTCCTGGTATTTCAGCGCGTGCACCAGGGTGCGCGCCACCTCGTCGTAGCGCACCGCGGCGCGGGCGCGGCCATAGGCCGGCGGATCGGCGATGGCTTCCATCGACAGCAGGCCCGGGCCGGGGTCGTAGACAAAGGGAATGCCGAGCCGCGGGCAATAAGGCGGCGCAATGAACGACAGTCCGGCCCAGCATTTGGCGCAGACGCCCTCGCCGGCGACCGGCTCGCGGCAGGCGACGCACAATGTCGGCAGCGCGATGTCGAGCGCCAGCCGCGCGGCATGCCACCAGGCGCCGCGCGCCAGCCGCAGCGCGCCACGCAGCGGGGCCGAGACGGACCGCGATGGCGAGGTTTCGGTGTCCATGGGCGCGAAGGCTAGCGCCGGCCCGCGCCGCGCTCAAGATCCGGCGCATCCGAGGCTCATCCCCGCGCGACGCGCTGGCGGGAGCCCGGCCGATAGGCGAGCCGGGCGTGGCCCGTGCAATAGGGCAGGCCTTCGGCCGGCGTGTTGCCGCAGAAGCAGAAATCCTCGGTACCCGGGGTGCTGATCGGCCAGCGGCATCGCTGCTCGCTCAGCTCCAGCAGCGAACAGCGCTGCCCGTCGGGGATCGGCTGGTCGCCGGCCCCGGGCGGCCCGGCGTACAAGGCCTGCAGGGTCTGGTATTGCAGCCTTGGCACCGATCGCGGGCGCGATCCCTTCGCGGCAGCCTTTCGCGCCGGTCGCTCCGCTTCACCGGTTTTTTCCCGGGTCAGGTTGAGGCGCGCGAGTTTGCCGATGACGGCGTTGCGGCTTATCCCGAGGTCGCCGGCAATTTCCCGGCAGGACAGCCCTGCCTCGAAGCGGCTTTTCAGCAGTTCGATGCGCTCGATCGTCCAGGTCGGCTGGTGGGCGGGCATGTCGATGGTCCCCTGCTGGCGCCTCATCGTCTTTCGAATCCGCGCGGTCTTGCCGACGTCCGGCCACCGCCTGCCAAGCGCCGCCTTCAGGGCGTCTTGCCGTTGTCGCGAATGGCGAGCAGCCCGTCCTTGATGGCCAGCCGGATGCCCTCCTCGATCAAGGTCCTTGCGACGCCGGGAACGCTGGTACCGTGGGTGCCCTGTCTCACCAGTTTTTCGAGATAGGCGATGGTGGAGAGCGCCAACGTGATCGGAACGCGGTCGGTTTCGGCTTTTTCCGTGGCCATGCCAAAAAGCTAGCCCTTAATCGGTGTACTGAAAAGTATCTTTTTAGAGTCAGTTTAGTACCTCGAACTCCCGACGGTGTCCGGCTCCTGCAGGCGTTCGCGCGGTCGCTGCACGCCGCGCGCCAGGGAGCGACGCCGGATTGCCATCAACAGCGCGATCGGCGTACCAACCGGCATGATCCCGACCCCGGATGCCGCGCCAAACCTGTTCGACCGCGCCTTGCTGCTGATGCGGCGGAACCGGGCGCTGCGACAGGGCCCTGCCAGCTTCCTGCTCGACCGCGTCGCCGAGGATCTTGCGGAGCGCCTGCATGCGGTGCTGCGGGAGTTTGCCGATGCGGCGGAGATCTGGACGCCGGGCGAGGCGCTGCGCAAGCCGTATCGCGATCGCCTGCGGTCCCTCTCCCGCATCGCGCTGCCGGGCCGGCAATCGGAAAATCTCGCTTTGGCGCCGGAGTCGCTCGATCTTGTGGTTTCCGCGCTGGCATTTCAGTTCGTCAACGATCTGCCCGGCGTGCTGGCGCAGATCCGCCGCGCGCTGAGACCCGACGGATTGTTGCTGGCAGCGATGGCCGGCGGCGACACCCTGACCGAGCTGCGGCAATCCTTCGCCGCGGCCGAAGCCGAATGCGAAGGCGGGGTGTCGCCGCGGGTGGCGCCGTTCGCCGATCTGCGCGATGTCGGGGCGCTGCTGCAGCGCGCCGGCTTTGCGCTGCCGGTCACCGACGTCGATCGCATCGTGGTGCGCTACGACAATGCCTTTGCCCTGATGCAGGATCTGCGGCGCATGGGCGCCACCAATGTGCTGCTGGAGCGGCGGCGGACGCCGACCCGCCGCGCCACGCTGTTGCGGATGGCGCAGATCTATGGCGAGCGTTTTGCCGACGCCGACGGCCGCATCCGCGCCACCTTCGATGTGATCTGGCTGTCGGGCTGGGCGCCGCATGAGAGCCAGCAGCAGCCGCTGCAGCCGGGCTCGGGCAAGGTGAGTTTGCGCGAGGCGGTACGCGGGCGGCTACCCTCTAACGGACGGTGACCGAGGCTTGCCGCCGGCAGCTCACAGCAACAAATCGGTCAGATGCGGAATCAGCGGAATATCCGCCGGCGGCATCGCGTAGTCGCGCAGCTTGCCGGCGCGCACCCAGGCCAGTTTCTGGCCTTCGCGCGCGATGACCATCCCGTCCCAGCGCCGGCAGATGTAGAGCGGCATCAGCAGATGAAAATCGGCATAGGCGTGGCTGGCGAAGGTCAGCGGCGCCAGGCAGGCCTCGCTGACGGTGATGCCGATTTCCTCGTGCAATTCGCGGATCAGGGTCTGTTCCGGGCGCTCGCCGGGCTCGACCTTGCCGCCGGGAAATTCCCACAGGCCGGCCAGCGCCTTGCCTTCCGGCCGCTGCGCCAGCAGCACGCGCTTGTCGGCGTCGACCAGCGCACAGGCGACCACGAGGGTGAGCCTGGTCACGACCGGTAGTCGCCGTTGATCGCGACATACTCCTTGGTGAGGTCGCAGGTCAGCACGCGGTCGCGGCCCTTGCCGAGGCCCAGCGCGATCCTGATCTGGATCTTCGGCTTCTTCATCGCCGCGGACACTTCCGCCTCGTCATAGGACGGATCGCGCGCGCCGCTTCGGGCGACCCGGATGCCGTTGAACGAGATCGCGAGCCGGTCGCGGTCGGCGGGCTCGCCGGCCTTGCCGACCGCCATCACCACGCGGCCCCAATTGGCGTCCTCGCCGGCGATCGCGGTCTTCACCAGCGGCGAATTCGCCACCGACATCGCGATCCGGCGCGCCGATTTCTTCGACACCGCGCCCTCGACGACGATCTCGACCAGCTTGCGGGCGCCTTCGCCATCGCGCGCCACCTGCTCGGCGAGATCCGCGAGCAGGCCGCGAAACGCCTTTGCAAAGGCCTTCAGGCGGGGATCGCCGGCGCGGCTGATCTTCGGCGCGCCGGCTTTGGCCGCAGCCCCCGTGGCGAACGCCAGCAAGGTGTCCGAGGTCGAGGTGTCGCCGTCGATGGTGACGGCATTGAAGGTGTCTTCGACGCCGCTCTTCAGCAGCGATTGCAGCGCGCCGGCGGAGATCGGCGCGTCGGTGAACACGAAGGCCAGCATGGTTGCCATGTCGGGCGCGATCATCCCGGCGCCCTTGGCCATGCCGTTGATGGTCACCTTGGCCTTGCCGAGCCTCACCGTCACGGTCGCGACCTTGGGAAAGGTATCGGTGGTCATGATCGCGCGCGCCGCGCTCATCCAGTCGGCCGGCGCGGCCTGCGCGGCCAGCGTGCCGAGCACACCGTCGAATTTGCTGGCGTCGAGCGGTTCGCCGATCACGCCGGTGGAGGCGAGGAACACTTCCTGCGCGCTGCAGGCGAGCGCCTTGGCGGCAATCCTGGCCGTCAGCGCGGTGGCCTGCCGCCCGCTCTTGCCGGTGAAGGCGTTGGCATTGCCGGAATTCACCACCAGCGCGCGGCCGGACCCTCCCTTGGAAGATCCGACGCCGAGCCTGGCGCGGCACCATTCCACCGGCGCGGAGGGACATTTTGACCGGGTGAAGACGCCGGCCACCGTGGTGCCCTTGTCCAGGACCGCGAGCAGCACGTCGGTGCGGCCCTTGTAGCGGATGCCGGCGGCTGCCGTCGCAAGCCTTACGCCGGGAATCTCGGGCATGTCGGGGACGTCGGTGGGGGCGAGCGGGGAAACGGCTGATGACATGAGCTGGAGCCTGCAAAACGACGGGACCGGAGATCGTCATGGCCGGGTTCAAATCCGGCATTCCCACGTCGTCCTGGCTGTCGTCGGGCCCCAAAGACGTGGATGCCCGGCACAGAGGCCGGGCACCACGTCAAACTACTGAAGTCCGGTCGCGAAGTCGATTTACTTCTTCGCCGGGGCCATCTTGGAATCGGCCGGGGCCATCTTGGAATCCTTCGCCGCTTCCGGCGCCGCTGCATCCGGCTTGGCCGCCGCCTCGGGCTGGTCCATGCGCACGATATTGGCGGCTTCGCGCAGCTTGGCCACGTAATCCGCCTGCGCCTTGCGCGTCACATAGGTCTCGATCTGCGACTTGACCTGGTCGAAATCGGGGGCCTTGCGGTTGCGCTTTTCCTCGACCTTGATGATGTGCCAGCCAAACTGGGTCTTGACCGGGTCGGAGATCTTGCCGGGCTCCAGCGCAAAGGCGACCGCGGAGAATTCCGGCACCATCTGCTCCTTGGTGAAGAAGCCGAGATCGCCGCCGTCGGAGGCGCCGGGATCCTTGGACTTCTTCTTGGCCAGTTCGGCGAAATCGGCGCCCTTCTTGAGCTCTGCCTCGACCGCCTTGGCCTCGTCCTCGGTCTCCACCAGGATATGCCGGGCATGGACTTCCTGCTCGCCGGTGATCTGCTTGGAAGCGTCGTCATAGACCTTCTTCATGGCCTCGTCGGTGGTCGCCGCCTTGCCTTCGACCGCCAGCAGATTGTCCATCAAAAGCCGGTTGCGCGCGAAGGCGAGGCGGTTCTTGAAGTCGTCGCGGTCCTCGATCTTCTTGGCCTCGGCGGCCTTGGCGACGATCTTCATGTCGATCAGGAACGCCAGCAGGTTTTCCTTCTTGGTCGCCGGATCCATCTGCGCCAGGCTGGGGCCGAGTTCCTCCTCCGCGAGCGCCATGTCGCTCTGGCGGATCTCGGAGCCGTTAACCTTGGCGAGCACCGGATTGGCATCGTCGGCACGCACCGGAAGGCCGCCGAGCAGCAGCAGCGCGACACAGCCCGTCACGGCGGCTGCGGCGAGCCCGAAGCGCGGGCCGGTTTTCGTTTCCGGGAACGAGAAGGTCATGGAAAATCCTTATCTCAAGCTGGGGGCTGTTCGGGGCCGCGGGACACTCGCCCAATCGGTTGGCCTTGGCAACGCGAAAAGTCTGTCAAAATGATGAAATCGCGGACAGCTAGGCGCCGTTGACAAGGCTCTGGGCCAGCCATATCTCTGCGAAACCTAAGTCAATGGCGATGGCGCGTATTCGACGGTTTTTGGCCATTGAACCTTGGATTGCTGAATTCCCACTCATTTGGCGGATGCTCCCGGACCGGGGCCTGCTCCCGCAATGCGTCACGATGAGTTGATAGGCAACTTGATGGACCACGTCATGGCTGCAACGCCAAACCGCAAAGACAGGAATTTGGCATGATCGGCGCGCTCGCCCGCAAGTTTTTCGGTTCCGCCAATGATCGCCGCATCAAGGGATATCAAGCCCGGGTCGACGCCATCAATGCGCTCGAGCCGGAAGTCGCCGCGCTGTCGGACGAGGCGTTGAAGGCGCGCACCGCCGAATTCCGCCAGCAGCTCGCCGACGGCAAGACCCTGGACGACATTCTGGTTCCCGCCTTCGCCACCGTGCGCGAGGCGGCCAAGCGCACCCTCGGCCAGCGCCATTTCGACGTCCAGCTGATCGGCGGCATGGTGCTGCACGAGGGCGACATCGCCGAGATGAAAACCGGCGAAGGCAAGACGCTGGTGGCGACGCTGGCGGTCTATCTCAATGCGCTGGCCGGCAAGGGCGTCCACGTCGTCACCGTCAACGACTACCTCGCCCGGCGCGACTCCGAGTGGATGGGGCAGATCTACGGCTTCCTCGGCATGACCACCGGCGTGATCGTCCACGGCCTCGACGACGGCGAACGCAAGACCGCCTATGCCTGCGACATCACCTACGGCACCAACAACGAATACGGTTTCGACTATCTGCGCGACAACATGAAGTACCGCCTGGAAGACATGGTGCAGCGCGGCCACTTCTACGCCATCGTCGACGAGGTGGATTCGATCCTGATCGACGAGGCGCGCACCCCGCTGATCATTTCCGGGCCGCTCGACGACCGTTCGGAATTCTACAACACCATCGACACCTTCATGCCGAAGCTGGAGAAGGTGACCGACTACGAAGTCGATGAAAAGCAGCGCACCGTGACCCTGACCGAAGCCGGCATGGAAAAGATCGAGACGCTGCTGGCCGACGCCGGACAGCTCAAGGGCGATTCGCTGTACGACGTCGAGAACGTCTCGGTGGTCCACCACATCAATCAGGCGCTGCGCGCCCACTCGCTGTTCCAGCGCGACAAGGACTACATCGTCCGCGACAACGAGGTCATCATCATCGACGAGTTCACCGGGCGCATGATGCAGGGCCGGCGCTATTCCGAAGGCCTGCACCAGGCGCTCGAAGCCAAGGAGCACGTGCAGGTCCAGCCGGAAAACCAGACGCTGGCCTCGATCACCTTCCAGAACTATTTCCGGATGTACGAAAAACTCGCCGGCATGACCGGTACGGCGCTGACCGAAGCCGACGAACTGTTCGACATCTACCAGCTGGAAGTGGTGGAAATCCCGACCAATGTCCCGGTCGCGCGCCTCGACGAGGACGATGAGGTCTATCGCACCCAGACCGAGAAATACGCCGCGATCCTCGCCGAAGTGGAGCGCGCCAATGCGCGGCTGCAGCCGGTCCTGGTCGGCACCGCCTCGATCGAAAAATCCGAAGTGCTGGCCGAGTACCTCAAGAGCCACGGCTACAAGCAGATCGATTTCGGCAACGTCAATGCGATGGAGAAGCTTTATGCCGCGGCCCGCGCCGGCAAGCCGGCGAAGCTGTTTGCGGTGTTGAACGCCCGCTTCCACGAGCAGGAAGCCTACATCGTGGCCGAAGCCGGCGTGCCCGGCGCGATCACGATCGCCACCAACATGGCCGGCCGCGGCACCGACATCAAGCTTGGCGGTTCGCTGGAAATGCGGATCATGCACGAGACCGCCGGGATTACCGACGAGGCCGAGAAGGCCGCCAAGATCGAGCGCATCAAGGCCGACGTCGAGCGCTTCCGCGACATCGTGCTGAAGGCCGAGGATACCATCGAGATCGAGCCCGCCAAGGGCTCGAAGCCGGCCAAGACCGCGATCCGGCCGGGCGGACTCTACATCATCGGTTCGGAACGCCACGAATCGCGGCGCATCGACAACCAGCTGCGCGGCCGCTCCGGACGCCAGGGCGATCCCGGACGCTCGAAATTCTTCCTGTCGCTGGAAGACGATCTGATGCGGATCTTCGGCTCCGACCGGCTCGACAGCATGCTGACGCGGCTCGGCCTCAAGGAAGGCGAGGCCATCATCCATCCCTGGATCAACAAGGCGCTGGAGAAGGCGCAGCAGAAGGTCGAAGCCCGCAACTTCGACATCCGCAAGAACCTGCTCAAGTTCGACAACGTCCAGAACGACCAGCGCAAGGTGATCTTCGACCAGCGCATCGACCTGATGAAGGACGACAGCGTCGCCGAGACCGTCGCCGACATGCGCCGCGCCTTCGTCGAGGACGTCGTTACCAAGCACGTGCCCGAACACGCCTATGCCGAGCAATGGCATGTCGCCGAGCTGAAGGAAGAGCTGAAGCGCGTGCTCGACATCGATCTGCCGGTCGATCAGTGGGCCAAGGAAGAGGGCATCGCCGACGAGGAACTGCTGACGCGGATCGAAAGCCGCGTCGACGAGCACATGGCGGCCAAGGTGGCGCAGTGGGGCCCCGACGTCATGCGCTACGTCGAGAAGACCATCCTGTTGCAGACGCTCGACCACCTGTGGCGCGAGCATCTGGTGATGCTCGATCATTTGCGCCAGGTGATCGGCTTGCGCGGCTATGGCCAGCGCGATCCGCTGCAGGAATACAAGTCGGAAGCGTTCAGCCTGTTCGAGGCGATGATCGCGCATCTGCGCGAGGCGGTGACGGCGCAGCTGATGCGCGTCGAAATCGTGCCGCCGGAGGACCAGCAGCCGGCCTTGCCGGCGATGGAAGCCCACAAGTTCGATCCGACCACCGGGGAGGACGAACTGGCGTTCGCCAATGCCTCGCTGGTGCCCGCGGCCACGGCCGGCGTCGAGCGCGACCCGAAAAATCCGGCGAGCTGGGGCAAGGTCGGCCGCAACGAGGATTGCCCCTGCGGTTCAGGCAAGAAGTACAAGCACTGCCACGGGCGTTATGCCTGACGGGCACGGCGGCTTTCAATTCGCGCCGGGAAACCATCCGCGTGACCGGACGACCGGTCTTCCGACATGTCCGTGATCTGATCGGCCGCAGCCTCGCGGCGCGCCGGATGACCGCGTGTCGTCGGGCTCGCCAAAGGCGAGACCGTTGTTGCGGCGGGTTGCCGGCAGATTGAATGGCGGCAGCGGCCCTACTGGGCGGCCGAGAAGCGGCTGTCGAAGGAATTGGCCGGCACGATCGCCTGCGCCCCGGCGACCAGATTTTCCTTGCCCGTGGACGCCGCCGCTGGCGGGGTGTCCGAGACCGATGGCTTCAGCGGCGGCCGCACGGCCGCCTGCCGGGTTTCCGGCTTGCCGGTGTCGTTCTTGGCCGCCGCGGTCCTGGCTGCCGCGGCTTCCGGCGGCCGTGGCGGTTCGCTGCGCCTGGCCTCGACGATTTTCGGTGGCTTTGCGGGCGCAGCCGGCGGTGCCGTGGCGGTGGTATCGGCGGTGCCGCCGAGACCCACCTTGCGGGCGAGGCTGCTGAAAAACCCTTCCGATTCCGGCGCGCTCGGCGCCGCCGAGGCCCACTGCGTCGAGGCTGCTGGAGTCGCCGACGCGACGGCGGTGGCGTCGGGCGCGTGCGGCGGATTGACGTGGGAGGGAATGGTGCCGGGGGCGCGGGAGAGCGCGACCAGCGACAGCCCCTGGCCCTCGCCGCCATCCGACAGTCCGGTGCTGCCGTCGGGCAGTTTGGAAGCGAACACCTTGTTCATGCCGCCATCGATCCCGGTGTTGATCCTGGCGACCGGCGTTCCCTGCGCGATCAGCTTGGCGGTCTCGGCCTCGTCGTTTTCCTGTTTCTGGCGCACGGCGTCGGCGACTTCGTCGGGAATCACGTAGGCCGGACATTTCGACGAGGCCTCGAACACCGGATCGCGGGTGGCATTCGGCGGCTTCACGGCGTCGAAGACATATCTCTTTTCACAGAAATCGACCTTCGGCTCCTGCCGCGTCACCTCGAAATGATCATAGCCTTCCTTGATCATTTTCCAGAACGCCATGTTGGGATTGTTGCGGTGCCGGGCCATGTTCAGCGGCGTCATCCTGAACGGATAGGCCTGGAACTGAAAGGCGCGCTGGCCGCCGAAGAAGGATTCCCGGCCCAGCGAATAGATTTCCGCGATCTGCTCGTCGGTCATGGCGTAGCAGCCGCGCGACGAGCAGTCGCCATGCACCATCAGCTCCGAGCCGGTGCGCTTCAGCGCCCGGTCGAAGGCGTTGGGGAAGCCGGTATTGAAGGAAAGATAATACGCCGATTGCGGGTTCATCTGTCCCGGCGTGATCGAATAGAAACCTTCCGGCGCCTGGCGGTCGCCTTCCCTGACCTTGGGCCCGAGGTCTCCCGACCAGCGGCAGATCGGATAGGTCTTCAACAGCGCGAAACGTCCGGTGCGATCCTGTTTCCAGACCTCGAGTTCGGCTTCCTGCTTGAAGAGCCGGACCAGCATCGGCGACTGCAGGTCCATATTTTTCGCCTCCATCTCGGCGACGAGCTTGGGCGGCACGGGCTGGTTGGCCTTGGCATTGGTGGCGAGCGAGATGTCATCGGTATCGCAGCCGGCCAACAGCACAGCGGCCGCAAGCGCGGCCGAGGTGACGAGGGCACGAACCAGCGAGCGAAAAATCAATGCAAAGCTCCACACCCAACGGGCAATTTTCGCACCCCGATCACGGCGTCCATGCCCTGAAGCCATTGACTAAAATATTAGCCTTATGGCTCCCGGCTCGCAAGCCGATCGGGCCATCGCGGCGGGTTCCACCCTAGCCATGGTCAATAGACGTTAAATATCGGTGTCAGGGCCTAATTGCGGCCAAAAAAGGCCGAACCTTGAAAATGCCCGAGATGGCCGGAGGCAATGGGCTCCTCGGCCGGCCGTGCCGGCAAGCTTGTTCCCGCCGGCGTGGCTTTGGCGGGCCGCGGTCGATTCAGGCCAGTTTCCGGCCGATATCGAGGAATTTCTGGCGCCGCTGCTTGCGGACCATGCCGCTATCGAGATCCCGCAGCTCGCCGAGCGCGGCGGCGATGGCGTCGCCGGTGGTCGCGATCATGGCGACGGGATCGCGATGCGCGCCGCCCGAAGGCTCCTTCAGAATGGAATCGATCACGCCGAACCGCAGCATGTCCTGGGCCGTGATCTTCATGCTGGTGGCGGCTTCCTGGGCCTTGCTGCCGTCGCGCCACAGGATCGAGGACGCCGCCTCGGGCGAGATCACGCTGTAGATCGCGTGCTCGAACATCAGCACGCGGTTCGCGGTGGTGATGGCGATGGCGCCGCCCGACATGCCCTCGCCGGTGATGATGGCGACGTTGGGCACGCCGAGCGACAGGCAGGCATCGGTGGAGCGCGCGATCGCCTCGGCCTGTCCGCGCTCCTCGGCGCCGATGCCGGGATAGGCGCCGGCGGAGTCGACGATCGACAGCACCGGAATGCCGAACCGATCCGCCATCTCCATCAGGCGGACCGCCTTGCGATAGCCTTCCGGACGCGCCATGCCGAAATTATGCTTGATGCGGGACTCGGTGGTGGCGCCCTTTTCCTGGCCGATCACGCAGATGCTCTCGCCGCGGAAGCGGCCGAAGCCGCCCAGCAAGGCTTCGTCCTCGCCGAACTTGCGGTCGCCCGCCAGCGGCGTGAACTCGGTGATCAGCGCCTTGAGGAAATCGGTCAGGTGCGGCCGCTGCGGATGGCGCGCCACCAGCGTCTTCTGCCATGGCGTCAGGTTGGCGTAGAGATCGCTCAGCGCCTGCGCGGCCTTGTCCTCGATCCGCGAAATCTCCTCGCCGATGTCGCTGCCGGTCGCCGCCAGCGCGCGCAATTCATCGACCTTGGAGTCGAGTTCGGCGACGGGCTTTTCAAAATCGAGATAGCTGCGCATGGGATCCGGCATCAAGGCAATATAGGGACGAACCCGCCGTCAGGCGAAGCGGATTCCGGGTTGTGCGAAGAAGACACGCAGTTTCAAATATTTAGCGCGCATTCCGAGCAGCGATCGGGGCTGTCTTGCGGCAGCGCGCCGAAGCGGTTCGCGAGCATCGCTCTTTCACGGCAGAAGGCGCCGAAGTCAAGGCGGGGCCTGTTAACTTCCGCCGGCAGTCCGGCGCGCAGGCGTCGCGGCGGCAGCCGGCGCGGCCGGCCGGCGTCGCGCTATTTTTCCGCCAGCGGATGCAGGTCACGCACCAGGCTTTTCAGCCGCTCCTCGACCACATGGGTATAGATCTGCGTGGTCGAGATATCGGTATGGCCGAGCAGCGTCTGCACGATGCGCAGATCGGCGCCGTTGTGCAGCAGGTGGCTGGCAAAGGCATGACGCAGCACATGCGGGCTGACCAGCCGCGGCGCGAGGCCGGTCGATGCCGCGAGCTCCTTCAGTTCGCGCGCGAAATGCTGCCGCGTCAGGTGCCCGCTTTCGCCGAACGAGGGAAACAGCCATTTCGAGGCCGCGGCGTTCTTGCTGGGCTGCGGCTGCAGCGCCTGCATCGCGGCCAGGTAATCGGCCATCGCCTGCCGCGACGGCTCATTCAGCGGCACCAGCCGCTCCTTGTTGCCCTTGCCGCGAACCACGATCATGCGGGCATCGCGGCGCGACGCCGACAGCGGCAGCGCCACCAGTTCGGACACCCGCAGCCCGGTGGCGTAGAGCACCTCGAGCAGGCAATAGAGCCGCAGCGCGCGCAGCCGCTGCAGCGCCGAGGCTTCCGGCACGCCGGCCAGCGCCTTGGCGCGCGCCAGCAGGCGGTCGACATCGGAGATCGACAGTACCTTGGGCAGGCCGCGGCCGCGCTTCGGGCCAGAAAGGATCGCGGCGGGATCGTCGCCGCGAATCCGTTCGTTGAGCAGGAAGCGAAACAGATGCCGCATCGCCGACAGCCGCCGCGCCACGGTCGAGGACTTGAAACCGCGCGCGTCGAGATCGGCGAGGTAGTCGCGCAGCGCCTGGGTGTCGGCGCCGGCAAAATTCCGGCCGGAGCGGCCGATAAATTCGGAAAAATCGGTCAGATCGCGGCGATAGGCATCGAGCGTGTTGATGCCGGCGCCCTGTTCGGCCGCGATCATGTCGAGGAACAGGGCGGTCAATCCGGCATCCGAGGTCTTGCTGGCGCGCATCCGCCGACCCTAGCGCCTATTTCTTGAGAAACTTGTCGGCAGGGATGGTGACGGACATTTCCCGCGGTTTCGGGTTGACGAAATTCGCCAGGGCGAAAATCGCCCCGTAGACGACCCCTGCGATCACGGCGACGACCGTCAGAAAGCGGAACAGACTGGGCATCAGCGAGCCTCAGGCGGCGAATTAACCATTGCAATCATCGGGGATGGCCGGGAGCGACTACCAACATGTTCGCCGTTCCGTTGCAAGAGTCTCTGGCAACGGTATCGGCGGGGGTAGTATAGGTGGCGGGGAACGCCGCCACCGGCGGCAAAAGAGCCGGACCATGCCCGAGACAGCCCTATCGGCCAGTGCCAGCCCCTCCCAGGAGGCCGAGATCGCGGCAGCGCTGGGAACCCGCTCGGTCGTGCTGGTGGGGATGATGGGGGCCGGCAAGTCCACCATCGGCCGGCGGCTTTCCGGGCGGCTGCGGCTGCCGTTTCTCGACGCCGATCTGGAGATCGAGGCGGCGGCGGGGATGCCCATTCCCGACATCTTCGAAACCCATGGCGAGCCGCATTTCAGGGATGGCGAGGCGCGGGTGATCGCGCGATTGCTCGAAACCGGTCCGGCGGTGCTCGCCACCGGCGGCGGCGCGTTCATGCGCGAGGAGACCCGCAGCCGGATCAGGGACAAGGCGATCTCGATCTGGCTCAAGGCGGATGCCGACATCATCATGCGCAGGGTGAAGCGCCGGGCCGACCGCCCGCTGCTGCAGACCGCGGACCCCGAAGCGACCGTCGGGCGCCTGATCGAGGAGCGCGAGCCGATTTATCGGCATGCCGACCTGACGATCTGGTCGCGCGACGTGCCGCACGAGAAGATCGTCGACGAGTGCATCGAGGCCTTGCACGCCCGGCTTTGCGGCCAGCCCGCCGCCGCGATCGCCAAGCCGGCCTCGGATTCCATGGACGCCACCCGATGACCGCGCCGCTCAGACATTCCGATCCGATCACGGTCGACGTCGCGCTCGGCGCGCGCGCCTATGACATCGTCATCGGCCGCGACGTGCTGCCGTCGCTCGGCGCAAGGGTAGCCGCGCTGCGGCCCGACGCGCGGGCCGCCGTGGTCACCGACCGCACCGTGGCCAGGCACTGGCTCGAGCCGACCGAGGCCTCGCTGGCGCAGGCCGGCATCGCCACGTCGCGAATCATTGTCGAGGAGGGCGAAGGCTCGAAATCCCATGCCGGACTGGAACTGGTCAGCGAAGCGCTGATCGCGGCCAGGATCGAGCGCAACGACCTGGTGGTCGCGCTCGGCGGCGGCGTGGTTGGCGATCTCGCCGGATTTGCGGCAGCGATCCTGCGCCGCGGCGTCGACTTCGTGCAGGTGCCGACCTCGCTGTTGGCGCAGGTCGATTCGTCGGTCGGCGGCAAGACCGGGATCAATTCGCCGCGCGGCAAGAATCTGCTCGGCGCGTTTCACCAGCCGGTGCTGGTGGTGGCCGATACCGCGGTGCTCGACACGCTGTCGCCGCGCCAGTTCCGCGCCGGCTATGCCGAAGTGGCCAAATACGGCGTGCTCGGCGACGCGGCGTTCTTCACCTGGCTGGAGGCCAACCACGGCGACATCTTTGCCGGCGGCGCGGCGCGCGAACATGCCATCGCCACCTCCTGCCGCGCCAAGGCCGCGATCGTGGCGCGCGACGAGCGCGAGACCGGCGAGCGCGCGCTGCTCAATCTCGGCCATACTTTCGGCCACGCGCTGGAGGCGGCGACCGGCTTTTCCGACCGGCTGTTCCACGGCGAAGCCGTGGCCGTCGGCATGGTGCTGGCGGCGGAATTTTCCGCCCGGCTTGGCTTGATCGGGCAGGCGGACGCGGCGCGGGTCGAACGTCACCTTGCCGGAGCGGGTCTGCCGACCCATCTGCAGGACATCGCCGGATTTACCCAGGAGGGTCTTGCGGACGCCGACGCCTTGATGGCGCTGATGGCGCAAGACAAGAAAGTCAAGCGCGGCCGGCTCACCTTCATCCTGCTCGAGGCGGTCGGACGCGCGGTGATCGCTGCCGACGTCGAACCGGCGCTGGTCCGGGATTTCTTGCAGGCCAAGCTCGCGCGCAACGACAGGGCATGATCGGTTAAACGGCGGAAGCCGCCCGGAAACCGTCATGCTGCAACTCCAGATGAAGTGAATAGCGTCATGGACTGGCTCAAATTCTCCATCGTCATGGCCTGTCTGCTGATCTCGGCATTCTTTTCGGCCAGCGAGACCGCGCTGACCGGCGCCTCGCGCGCCAGCATGCTGCGGCTGACCAAGCAGGGCAACCGCGAAGCCGGCGTCGTCTCCACGTTGTTCGCCATGCGCGAGCGGATGATCGGCGCGCTGCTGCTCGGCAACAACATCGCCAACATCGGCGCCTCGGCGCTGGCGACCGGGATCTTCACGGCGTGGTTCGGCGAGGTCGGCGTGCTCTATGCGACCGGCGTCATGACGGTGATGGTGGTGATTTTCGCCGAGGTGCTGCCGAAAACCATCGCCATCAATGCGCCGGACCGGGTGTCGCTGCTGGTCGCGCGCCCGATGAAGCTGATGGTGTATCTGCTGGGACCTCTGCTGGTGGTGATCGAGGCGATCGTCCGCGTGCTGATGCAGGCGCTCGGCATCAAGATCGGTCACAACCAGCCGATCCTGTCGCCGACCGAGCGCTTGCGCGGAGCGGTCGACCTGCTGCATCACGAGGGCAAGGTCGAAAAGCAGGACCGCGACATGTTCGGCGGCCTGCTGGACCTGCGCGAGCTTCAGGTCTCCGACGTGATGGTCCACCGCACCGAAATGGTGATGATCAACGCCGATCTGCCGCCGGAAGAACTGGTGCGCGAGGTGCTGGCTACCGAATATACCAGGATTCCGCTGTGGCGGGACAAGCCGGAAAACATCATCGGCGTGCTGCACGCCAAGGATCTGCTGCGCGCCATCCGCGCCGCCGACGGCGATACCTCGAAGATCGACGTCTCCACCATCGCGCTGCCGCCGTGGTTCGTGCCGGAGATGCGCCCGGTGTCCGAACAGCTGAAGGCGTTCCGCCGCCGCAAGACCCACTTCGCGCTGGTGGTCGACGAGTATGGCGAAGTCGAAGGCATGGTGACGCTGGAGGATATCCTGGAAGAGATCGTCGGCGACATTTCCGACGAGCACGACGTGGTGGTGGCCGGCGTCCGCGCCCAGCCCGACGGCTCGGTGGTGGTCGACGGCTCGGTGCCGATCCGCGACCTCAACCGGGCGATGGACTGGCATCTTCCCGACGAGGAGGCGACCACGGTCGCAGGCCTGGTGATTCACGAGGCGCGTTCGATTCCCGAGCGCGGCCAGAGCTTCACCTTCCACGGCTTCCGCTTCCGCGTGCTGCGCCGCGAGCGCAACCGCATCACCGCGCTGCGCATCGTGCCGGTGGCGCGCGAGGCCGAGATCGAGGAAAAAAAGCCGAAGCGTGCCGGCACGGCGTTTTAGCTGGGGCATGACCCAAAAAGACGGAAACCGGTCTTCCGGAAAGATCGTGCCCGGACAAAAACAATCTCACCGCAGGTAATTCAGCGCCTCGGCAAGCACTTGCTCGGCGGATCTGGCCGACGAATCCACAATCAGCCTCGCATCGGTCCAGGCTTCATATTCGGCTCGCCGTTCCAGCACCCGGGCCCAGGTGACCTCGGGCATCCCGTCGATATGTCGGACCCGGGCTTCGATCCGCTGCCGGTGTACCGCTTCATTGCCGCAGACGCATTCGATGATCTTCAGATCGGCCCGGTAATGGCTGGCAAGCTTTCGCCAGGCGGCGCGGGGCGCCTCGACCGGATTGACGGCATCGACGATGACCGAATGCCCGAGCCGCAAATGCGCGTCGGCCAATGTCATCGCGATGTCATAGGCGGCGATGCCGGTCTGGTCCTTGGCCAGTCCGCCGCGCCACATCGCCGCCTCGATCGGATCCACCGAAAACACCGGCATCGACAAGGTCCGGGAAAGGCCCTCCGCCAGCGTGCTCTTGCCGGAGCCGGGCAGTCCGGTCAGAACCAGCAGCTGTTGCGATTCTCTCGTCATTTGTATTTGCGCCCGGCGATCAGGACGCTCCGTTTAAGGCCGGTCGCACCGCCGCGTATGACGTTGGCGGGCCGGCGGGAATTTCAGCCGCCGGTCTCGCCCGGCGCCTCCGCCTTGATGGCCAGCGCATGCACCGGGCCGGCGAGTTCCCCGGCCAGCACGGCGTTAATCATGCGATGGCGTTCGATCCGGCTCTTCCCCTGGAAGGCCGGCGACACAATATAGAGCCTGAAATGCGTCTCGCCGCCCGGCCTGTGGCCGGAGTGGCCCTCATGCAGATGCGATTCGTCCGACACGTCGAGGCTTTCCGGCGCGAAAGCCTCGATCAACTTTTTTGTGATAGCGTGCTTGACGGTTTGCTCGGCGCTCATGGCGGGGCAATACGTCCGCGGCGGCGCCGCGTCAATGGCGCATCGGGAGTGAGATATTCGCAATGTCAAGACTTGAAGCCTTTCGCATTGCGTTGTCATAGTCAGCCATGCCGATTGATTCATCCAAATTCTTCGACTCCATCCGGATCAAGCCCAACAAGCTGACTGCGAAGCAGCAGGCGCAGGCGCGGGAAGAATCCGCGATGTGCGAATGGCCCGACTGCAAGAACAAGGGGCCGCATCGCGCCCCCAAGGGCCGCGCCAACGACAAGGAATACTGGCACTTCTGTCTCAACCACGTCCGCGAATACAATCAGTCCTATAATTTCTTTTCCGGCATGAATGCCGATGCGGTCGCGCGCTACCAGAAGGATGCGCTGACCGGCCATCGCCCGACCTGGAAAATGGGCGCCAATACCAGCGCCAAGAAGGGCAAGGCCAACCCCGAGGCCGAGCTGGAAGCCGCCTCCGATCCCTTCAGCATGTTCAGCGAGCTGAACGGCCGCGGCCGCTGGCGACCGGGCCCCGGCGGCGCCGCCGGCGAGGCCAAGGTCGAAACCCGCAAGATATTCAACGCCGAGCGCAAGGCGCTGCAGGTGATGGGGCTCGGCTCCGACGCCACGCTCGAGGTGGTCAAGGCGAAATACAAGGCGCTGGTCAAGCAGCACCATCCCGATGCCAATGGCGGCGACCGTTCCACCGAGGATCGCCTGATCGAGATCATCAAGGCCTATAATTATCTCAAGACCGTGGTGCGCGGCGCCGGCTGAGCCGATGCCTGCGCGGGATCATGAGCCCGCGGCGCCGGGCATCGGCCCGATATAGGCCGAGCTTGGCCGGATCAGCCGGCCGGTGCGCTGCTGTTCGCGGGCATGCGCGGTCCATCCGGCAGCGCGGGCCACCGCGAAGATCGGGGTGAAGGCCTGCCGCGGGATGCTCAGGGCGTCGAGCAGGATCGCGGTGAAAAACTCCACATTGGTGTCGATCGGACGGTCGGGTTTTTCCCGCCGCAACGCCTCGCGGACATAGGCCTCGACTTCGCCCGCGAAGGGAAGGTCGACGCCGCCTGTGGCGAGCCGCTCGATCGCGCCCTTCAGCACATCCGCCCTTGGATCGCGGACGCGGTAGATCCGATGGCCAAAGCCCATCAACCGTTCGCCGCGGGCCAGCGCGCTGTCGATCCACGGCCTGATGCGCTCCCGGCTGCCGATGGTGTCGAGCATTTCCAGCACCGGCTCCGGGGCGCCGCCGTGCAGCGGTCCGGTCAGGGCGCAATATCCCGCCGTCACCGCCGCGAACAGGTCGGCCTGGGTCGAGGCCACCACCCGCGTTGCGAAGGTGGAGGCGTTCATGCCGTGATCGCAGGCCGTTACCAGATAGGCGTCGAGCGCGGCCACTTCGCGCGCCTCGGGCTTGCGGTCGAGCAGCATCGACAGCGTATCGGCGGCATGGCTGATCGAGGCCTCGGGCGCAATTGGATGGCCGCCCTTGGAGCGCCGTACCAGCGCGCCGGCGATCACCGGAAACGCACCGACAATAGTGGCCTCGTGCGGTAATCCGGGCTCGGCGCGCAATGCGGCGACGGCGGCGCGGAAACCGTCGACGATCGACAGGCCGCCGGTCGCGGCCATCAGATCCGGCAGCCGGGCGAAGGCGCGTTCGCGGGCCGCGCCCAGCGCGGCGCGGACCTCGGCCTCGCCGACCGGCCGCGCCGTGCCGGCGCTCCATAACCGGGCGGTCACGCCCTCGAAGCCGGTCTGGCGGACCAGATCGGCGACGCGTTCGCCGGCAATGATGAGTTCGCCGCGCTCGCCGTCGACATGGCTGAGAACGGTTTCGGCGGCGGCAATGCCGTCCAGCCCGATCGGGCTTTTGGAGAGCTGCAGGTTCATGGTCGTCTCCCTTGCTGCTGGCGTGCAGAGCTCACCAAGGTCGGCGCTCTCGACAGATTGATCAATCTTGATTATGTAAATCAATATGAAAAAATCCGCAGCTCTCTACCTCTCCGCCCGCGAGGCGGCTGCCGAGCTCGCGATCTCGCCGGCCACGCTCTACGCCTATGTCAGCCGCGGATTGATCCGCTCGGAGCCCTCGTCGGATTCGCGCAGCCACCGCTATCGGGCGGAGGACATCCGCGGCCTCAAGCAGCGCCGCGCGCCGTCGCCGGAACCGCGCGGCCTGAAGAGTTTCGACGCCGATCTGCCGGTGATGGATTCGGCGATCGCAACCATTACCGAGGACGGGCCGATCTACCGCGGGGTCAATTGCATCGATCTGGCGGAAACCGACACGCTCGAACATGCCGCGACGCTGCTGTGGGATGTCACCGGCGTCGATCCGTTTGCCGCCGACAATTGCCCGCCGGTGTCGGCCGAAATGCGCGCGGTCGCCGATGCCGCGTGCCATGCCGCGCCGATCGATCGCACCATCGCGGTGCTCGCGCTGGCCGCCAGCGCCGACCCGCGGGCCTTCACCCGCGCCGCCGACGGGCGCGCGATGGTCGGCGGCCGCATCCTGCGGCTGGTGGTCGCGACCATGTTGAACGGCACGCCGCAGCCGGAGCCGCTGCATCTGCAGATCGCCAAGGCCTGGGCGCCGGAGCGCGCGCCCGCCGCCGACCTGATCCGCCGCGCGCTGGTGCTGCTGGCCGATCACGAGTTGAACGCCTCAACCTTTACCGTGCGCTGCGCCGCCTCCACCGGACTGAATCTGTACGATGCGATGATTGCCGGCCTGGTGGCGTTGAAGGGCCCCCGACACGGCGGCGCGGGGGTGCTGGCGGCGCAGCTCGTCAGGACCCTGGTTGACGGCGATGTCGCGCCCCTGATCCGGGAGCGGGTAGCGCTCGGTGAGCGTTTTGCGGGTTTCGGGCACGGCGTCTACCAGCATGGCGACCCGCGCGCGCACGCCTTGCTGCAGGCTTTGATGCGCGCCGGCGCGGCGCCCCGACTGACCAGCGAAATTCCGGAGCGGATCGCCGAGGCGACCGGCGAGTTCGTCAATATCGACTATGCGCTCGCGGTGCTGATGCATACGCTGGGCATGCCGCCCGGCAACGAGCTAGTGCTGTTTGCGATGGCGCGCACCGTCGGATGGATCGCCCATGCCAGCGAACAGCTGCGGCAGGGCGGGCTGATCCGGCCCCGCGCGCGCTATGTCGGACCGGCACCGGGGCGGAGCCCGGGATCGGGCGTAAAATGACCACAACCCCGCCACGTCAGCCGTTGCGCGCCGGCCGGTTGGCAGGTTCGACCGCGGAGCCGCTACGGCGGCGGCGGATGGTCCAGATCGTCAGCCCTATGATCAGCGACCCGCCCATCACCAGCGGCACCCAATAATGTTTGGCGGCGCCGCCGAACCCTGCCCAGCCGCCATAGCGGTCGAGCGCGGCTACCGCCAGCACGCTCGGCAGCACATGCACCGGCGCCCACAGCAGGATCGCCGGCAGATTGACCGCGTAGAAGCGCAGCGGCGGCATGCCGAGGGCGCCTGCCGTGATCGGAACGAAGGCGCGAATCGGCGGCACGAAGCGGGCGAAAAACACCGCCAGCGCGCCCCAGCGATGAAAGAAGGCTTCGCTCTGCGCGATCACGCGCGGATAATTGGCCATCGGCCAGGTGCTGAGGATCTCGCGTTGGCTGCGGTGGCCGATCCAGAACGCCGATCCGTCGCCGAGCAGGGCGCCGCCAATCGCGGCCGCCAGCACCCCTTCGAGCCGCAACTCGCCGCCGGGCACCAGCGCGCTCAGCGCCACGATGATGGTCGAGCCCGGTATCACCGAGCCGACGATCGGAACGGCCTCCAGCAAGGCGGCCAGGAACAGCGTGAGATAGGCCAGCCACGCATGTTCCGAGACGAACCCAATCAATGGATCGATGAATGAAGTCACAAACATCCTGTGCGGCACCGCGGTCCGGTTGGGCGAAGACCTAACACAAACCGCGGCGAGGGTGGAAAGTGCCGTGGCATCCGCAAGCTGCGGGGCAGGACCCCGGAAACTCCGCGTGATTCGCAGGGCAGCCTTCCAAAAACCGGGTCCAACACCTATCTGGATGATAATGCAACGGAACTTTGATTCGGTCGCGGGCTTCTGCCAACCGTTGCTCTCTGCTAGGTTCCGGTCCGCACCCATCCGCAGCCAAGCGCAAATCTGGTTTCGGGAGCGTCCGAGACCTCGGAGGATTGATGACGACCGCCGCCATGACCAAAACCCAGGAGCCCGCCGGTTTGCCCGACATGAAGGTGTCGGTGCGGCAGGTGTTCGGTATCGACAGCGATCTCGAGGTTCCTGCCTATTCCGAAGTCGATCCGCATGTGCCGGACATCGATTCGGATTATCGCTTCGACCGGGCCACCACATTGGCGATCCTGGCCGGATTTGCCAAGAATCGTCGCGTCATGGTCACCGGCTATCACGGCACCGGCAAATCGACCCATATCGAGCAGGTCGCGGCCCGGCTGAACTGGCCGTGCGTGCGCGTCAACCTCGACAGCCACATCAGCCGCATCGACCTGGTCGGCAAGGATGCCATCGTGGTGCGCGACGGCATGCAGGTGACCGAATTTCGCGACGGCATCCTGCCCTGGGCGCTGCAGCACAATATCGCGCTGGTGTTCGACGAATACGACGCCGGCCGTCCCGACGTGATGTTCGTGATCCAGCGCGTGCTCGAGGTCTCCGGCCGGCTGACGCTGCTCGATCAGAACAAGGTGATCAAGCCGCATCCGGCGTTCCGGCTGTTCTCGACCGCCAATACGGTCGGCCTCGGCGATACCTCCGGCCTCTATCACGGTACCCAGCAGATCAACCAGGGCCAGATGGACCGCTGGTCGATCGTCACCACGCTGAATTATCTGGCCCATGACGAGGAAGTCGAAATCGTGCTGGCGAAGGCCCATCATTACCGCACCTCGGAGGGCCGCGACATCGTCAACAAGATGGTGCGGCTTGCCGATCTCACCCGCAACGCCTTCGCCAACGGCGACCTGTCGACGGTGATGAGCCCGCGCACGGTGATCACCTGGGCGGAGAATGCCGAGATTTTCTCCGACATCGGCTTTGCGTTCCGCGTCACCTTCCTCAACAAATGCGACGAACTGGAACGGCCGCTGGTCGCCGAATTCTATCAGCGCTGCTTCAATGTCGAGCTCGCGGAATCCTCGGTGAACGTGGCGATGAGCTGATGCGATGCCGGCGATTTCCGTCGAGCGCACGATTGGCAGGACCAGGCGCGCGGTGCTCGACGGCCTTCTCCGCTACAACGCCGAAAAGATGGGGAAGCAGAAATATCGCCGCTTCGCCGTCTCTCTGCGCGACGATGGCGAGATAGTCGGCGGCATTGTCGGCGAGGTCTGGATGACCGTGCTGTTCATCCAGTTGTTCTGGATCGAGGCGCGATTTCGCGGCAGGGGCCACGGGATGGCGTTGATGGAAAAAATCGAGGCGGAGGCCCGCAAGTTCGGCGCGGTGCGATCCTATCTCGACACCATGAGCGTGCAGGCGCCCGGTTTCTATCGCGCCTGCGGCTATCGGGCATTCGGCGCCATCGAGGGCTATCCCGGCGGCGTCACCCGTCACTGGTTCACCAAGGCGCTGTAAGGACTGGGAATGACGACCAACACCAAGTTCCGCACCGGATCCAAGGAAGCGCCGACCGAGCCGTTCAAGCGCGCGGTGACGGCCTGCCTGCGCGCGATCGCCAAGACGCCGGAACTGGAAGTGACCTTCGCCGCCGAGCGGCCGGGACTGGCGCCGGGCAAGGCGCGGCTGCCGGAGCCGGCGCGCAAGATGACGCGGCGCGACGCCGCCATCGTGCGCGGCCACGCCGACTCGATCGCCTTGAAACTCGCCTGCCACGATCCGAAAGTGCACCGCAAGCTGATGCCGGGAAATCCGCAGGCCCGCGGCGTGTTCGAAGCCGTCGAGCAGGCGCGGGTGGAAGCGCTCGGCTCGCGGCGGATGGCGGGGGTGGCGAAAAATCTTACCGCGATGCTCGACGATCATTTCCATCGCGGCAAGTTCGACGAGATCACCGATCGCGCCGACGCGCCGTTGTCCGACGCGCTGGCGATGCTGGTGCGCGAACGCCTGACCGGGCTGGCGCCGCCGGCGGCGGCGCGCAAGATGGTCGATCTGTGGCGTCCGGTGCTGGAGGACAAGATCGGCGCGCGGCTCGACCGGCTCGATCGGCTGGCCGAGGACCAGGCCAAATTCGGCGACGCGGTGCATGACCTGTTGTCGGCGCTCGAACTCGGCGATGAGCGCAACGCCGAGGCCGACGACGACGACAACCAGGACGACAACCGCGACGGCGACAACGACCAGTCCGGCGCCGAGGGTTCGCCCGACTCGGACGCCGCGCAGGAAATGAGCGCCGACCAGGCCCAGGCCACCTCCGACGAGATGTCGGAGAGCGCGATGGAAAGCGCCCAGGCCTCCACCAGCGACACCTTCGACGACGGCGAACTCGGCGACGACGAGACGCCGGGCGAGGCGACGCGGCCGAATTCGCGCGGCGCCAACGAGCCGCGCGGGCCGGAATATCACGCTTTCGCGCCGAAATTCGACGAGGTGATCGCGGCCGAGGATCTCTGCGACCACGACGAACTGGAACGTCTGCGCAGCTATCTCGACAAGCAGCTGGCGCATCTGCAGGGCATCGTCGCAAGGCTGGCGAACCGGCTGCAGCGCCGCCTGATGGCGCAGCAGAACCGCGCCTGGGAATTCGATCTCGAGGAAGGCGTGCTCGATCCGGCGCGGCTGTCGCGCGTGGTGACCGATCCCTACCATCCGCTGTCGTTCATGAATGAAAAGGAAGCCACCTTCCGCGACACCGTGGTGACGCTGCTGCTGGACAATTCCGGCTCGATGCGCGGGCGCCCGATCACCGTGGCGGCGACCTGCGCCGACATCCTGGCCCGGACCCTGGAGCGCTGCGGCGTCAAGGTGGAAATACTCGGCTTCACCACCCGGGCCTGGAAGGGCGGCCAGTCGCGCGAAGCCTGGCTCGCCGCCGGCAAGCCGCCCAATCCCGGCCGCCTCAACGACCTGCGCCACATCATCTACAAATCGGCCGACGCGCCGTGGCGGCGGGCGCGCAAGAATCTCGGGCTGATGATGCGCGAGGGCCTGCTCAAGGAAAACATCGACGGCGAAGCGCTCGACTGGGCGCACAAGCGGCTGCTCGGGCGCTCCGAACAGCGCAAGATCCTGATGATGATTTCCGACGGCGCGCCGGTCGACGATTCCACGCTGTCGGTCAATCCCGGCAACTACCTGGAGCGTCATCTGCGCCATGTCATCGAGGAGATCGAGACCCGCTCGCCGGTCGAACTGATCGCGATCGGCATCGGCCACGACGTCACGCGTTACTATCGCCGCGCGGTCACCATCGTGGACGCCGAGGAACTCGGCGGCGCCATCACCGAAAAGCTCGCCGAGCTGTTCAGCGAGACCAATGGTGCCGCGCCGGCGCGAGGCGGCCGCCGCAAGCTGCATTAGGATGCGGCGCAAGACGCCGCCGCCGAGCCGCCGCCGCCTGTTGCAATCCGCGGCGGCGGGATTTGCAATGCTGGCGATGCCGCCGCTGGCGCAGGCGCAATTTGCTCCCGGGCCGCCGCCGTCGGAAGCAGACGAGTCTTCGGCCGCCGCGCCGCTCGCGATCGAGGTCACTGCGCGGCCGCTGATGTCATTCGATACCAGCGATCGGGCGCGGGTGCGGTTCGGATCGCTGGAATTCCGCAGCGGCCTGGTCCTGACCTCGCGATTTCCGGGCTTCGGCGGATTGTCGGGATTGCGGCTCGACGCCAGGGGCGAGCGCTTCATCTCCTTCAGCGACCAGGGCAGGTGGTTCACCGGACGCATCGTCAATCGGGGCCGCGAGATGACCGGGCTTGCCGACGTCGAGACCGCGCCGATGCTGGGGGCGGACGGCAAGCCGATCACCGCGCACGGCTGGTTCGATTCCGAATCGATCGCGCTCGACGGGCCGCTGGTCTATATCGGCCTCGAACGCGTCAACCAGGTGCTGCGTTTCGACTTCAGCAAGGGTTTTGCCGGCGCCCGCGGCGAGGTGGTGCCGATGCCGCCGGCGGTGCGCAAATTGCCGTTCAACAAGGGCCTGGAAGCGCTGGTGTTCGTGCCCAGGGGCCAGCGGCCGCTGGCGGGGACGCTGATCGCGATCTCCGAGCGCGGCCTCGATCCGCAGGGCAATCTGATCGCGTTCCTGGTCGGCGGCCCTTCGCCGGGACAGTTCAGCGTCCGCCGTACCGGCGGCTACGACGTCAGCGACGCGGTGCTGCTGCCGTCGGGCGACCTGCTGGTGCTGGAGCGCAAGTTTTCGCTGGTCGCCGGCGTCGGCATCCGGATCCGGCGCATCGCGCTGGCATCGCTGGCGCCGGGCGCCGTGGTCGATGGGCCGGGCATCTTCGAGGCCGATCTCGGCAACGAGATCGACAACATGGAGGGCATCGATGCCCACGTCACGCCGGAGGGCGACACCGTGCTGACGATGGTGTCCGACGACAATTTCTCGATGATCCAGCGCACGCTGCTGCTGCAATTCACCCTGCTGGAGTGAAGGGCGAGCGGGGCGCCGCCACGATGGCAGCGCGCTCCTCTCTCGCTTTTTGGCCGGGCGGTTCTTGCCATGCTGCGTTCGCGGGCGCGTGAACGACTCGTCACTTGCGGCAACACAGATGGAGCATTGATGCGCAGTTCGATCCGATGGATGCCGGTTATCGCGGTTCTCTTCTCCACGACCGCGGTGCACGCGGAAGACTGGCCGTCGCGGCCGATCCGGGCGACGATCCCGTTCGGCGCCGGCAGCGCCACCGATGTGGTGCCGCGGCTGGTGTTTGACCGGCTGGCGGCGGAACTGGGCGAGCCCATCGTGGTGGAGAACCGCCCCGGCGCCGGCGGCACGCTCGGCACCGCGCTGGTGGCAAGGGCGGCTCCCGACGGCTACAGCGTCCTGGCGCATTCGTCGGCGCTGACCATTGCGCCGGCGATTTATCCCGACCTGCCGTTCGACACCGCCCGCGACCTTGCCGCGGTGCTGATGATCGGCTCCAGCGCCAATGTGATGATCGTCCCGGCGGGCCGGCCGTGGCGAACCGTGCAGGATTTCATCGCCGAGGCCAAGGCCAGGCCGGGGTCGATGTCGTTCGGCTCGGTCGGCGTCGGCAGCGCGGTGCATATCAGCGCCGAGAAATTCCGCCTGGCCGCGGGCTTCGAGGCGACCCATGTGCCCTATCGCGGCGGCGCCGAGGTGATCGCCGACATCCTCGGCGGACGGCTCGATTTCTACTTCTGTCCGCTCGCCACCGCACTTCCGCTGGTCCGCGCCGGCCAGGTGCGCGCGCTGCTGGTATCGACCGCCAAACGGGTCGCCGATCTGCCCGATGTGCCGACGCCGCTCGAGGCCGGGCTGAAGGATGGCGACAGCGCGATCTGGTTTGGCGTGCTGATGCCGGCGAAGACGCCGCGCGACATCGTCGAGAAATTTCATGCCGCCGGCATCAGGGTGCTTTCCGATCCGGCGATGCGGGAAAGCCTCAACCGGCTCGGGGTCGAAGCCCTGCCGATGACGCCCGGGCAGATGGATGAGCTGATCGTGCGCGAGACCGCGGCCAACATGGCCGTGATCAAGGCCGCCGGGATCAAGCCCTGAACCCGCTGCGGTTGAGGAAACCGTGCCGTCTGCCTAGATAGGCTTCGAACATAGATTTTTCTCCTGTCAGGATGTTTCCATGAGCGCTCTTTTTTCTCCGATCACGCTGCGCGATCTTGCGCTTGCCAACCGCATCATGGTGGCGCCGATGTGCCAGTATTCGGCCGATAATGGCGAGGCCAATGACTGGCACTTCACCCACATCAACACCCTGGCGCTGTCGGGGGCGGCGATGTTCTGCATCGAGGCCACCCATGTCGAAGCCATCGGTCGCATCACGCCGGGTTGCCTCGGGCTGTGGAACGACGCCACCGAGGCGGCGTTGAAGCCGATCCTGGCTTCGGTGCGCAAGCACTCCAGGGCCGCCGTGGCGATGCAACTCGCCCATGCCGGCCGCAAGGGCTCGAGCCAGCGGCCTTGGGAAGGCGGCCAGTTGATCCCGCCGTCGGAGGGCGGCTGGCAGACGGTCGGACCGTCGGCGCTGCCCCACAAGGACGGCGAAGCCGCGCCGCTGGCGCTCGACGCGTCAGGCCTGGCGCGGATCCGCGATGCCTTCGTGTCGGCTGCCCGTCGCGCCGAGCGGCTCGGCATCGACGCGCTCGAACTGCATCTCGCCCACGGTTATCTGCTGCATCAGTTCCTGTCGCCGATCGCCAACCAGCGCAACGACCAGTATGGCGGCTCCCTGCCAAATCGCATGCGCTATCCGCTGGAAGTCTTCGAGGCGGTGCGGGCGGCGTTCCCGCCGCACAAGCCGATCGGCGTCAAGGTGTCGGCGACCGACTGGGTCGAGGGCGGCTGGGACATCGCGCAAACCATAGCCCTGGCACAGGAGCTGAAGGTTCGCGGCGTCGACTGGATCGACGCCTCCTCCGGCGGCGTGTCGCCGCTGCAGAAAATTCCGCTCGGGCCCGGCTATCAGGTGCCGCTGGCGCAGGCCATCAAGCAGGCCACCGGCCTGCCCACCATCGCGGTCGGGCTGATCACGCAAGCCGGCCAGGCCGAAGACATCGTCGCATCCGGCCGCGCCGACATGGTCGCGCTGGCGCGCGGCATGCTCTACGATCCGCGCTGGGGCTGGCACGCCGCGGCCGAACTCGGCGGCCAGGTCGACGCACCGCCGCAATATTGGCGTTCGCAACCCTCGACGCAGAAGGCGCTGTTCGGAGCCACCACGTTCGGGGCGCGGTAAATCTCCCAAACCATGATGGTGCAACGCGGCCGGATGCGGTCGCAATCGGCGTTGCCACAACCCGTGATTTATCCGCTCTTTCGTGCTAGGCTCTCATCCGGGCGCGCAGCAAGACGTGCCACTGCAGACGAACGAGAGAGGAAACCCCATGGAGATCGGATATTTCACCATGCCCTCGCATCCGCCGGAGTGCGGATTGAAAGAGGGTCACGACTGGGACCTTCAGGTGCTGCGCTGGCTCGACGAACTCGGCTATCGGGAAGCCTGGATCGGCGAGCATCATACCGCGCCCTGGGAGCCGCATCCGGCTCCCGACCTGTTGCTGGCGCAGGCGTTCCTGCAGACCAAGAACATCCGTCTCGGCCCCGGCGGCTTCCTTTTGCCCTACCACCATCCCGCCGAACTCGCCAACCGGGTGGCGATGCTCGATCATCTCTCGGGCGGACGGCTCAATTTCGGCGTCGCCGCTTCCGGCCTGCCGAGCGACTGGGCGATGTTCAACGTCGACGGCATGTCGGGCCAGAACCGCGACATGACCCGCGAGGCGCTGGAGATCATCCTGCGGATGTGGACCGAGGACGCCCCGTTCACCCACAAGGGCAAGTTCTGGACGGTGAGCAAGCCCGACACCATGTTCGACTTCCTGAAACCGCACATCAAGCCGCTGCAGGCGCCGCATCCGCCGATCGGGGTCGCCGGCCTGAGCAAGGGTTCGGACACCCTGAAGCTTGCCGGCGAACGCGGCTACATCCCGATGAGCCTCAATCTCAACCCGGCCTATGTCTCGAGCCATTGGGATTCGGTCGAAGCCGGCGCCGCCAGGACCGGGCGCAAGCCGAACCGCCAGGACTGGCGGCTGGTGCGCGAGGTGTTCGTCGCCGACAGCGACGAGGAAGCCAGGAGGCTGTCGAGCGGCGACATGATGGGCCGGATGATGGGCGAGTATTTTCTGCCGCTGCTCGGCCATTTCGGCTTCAAGGACTATCTCAAGCATTCGCCGGACGTGCCGGACAGCGACGTCACGGTCGAGTATTGCGCGCGCAACAACTGGATCATCGGCTCGCCGTCGACGGTGGCCGCGAAGATCGAGACCATCTATCGCGAGGTCGGCGGCTTCGGCACGCTGCTGGTGTTCGGCTTCGACTACAAGCACAAGCCCGAGGCCTGGCACCATTCCCTGAGGCTGCTGCAGCAGGAGGTGATGCCGCGGCTGGGCCACCTCAACGCCGAGCTCGTCCAGGCGGCATGAGCCGGCGAGACATTGTGCGCCGACGGGTCGCGCCTTTCGCGACCCGTCGGTCGCAATGACTGCTTCGAAATCTATTTCGGCCCGTCGCCATAGGCGGCCAGGCTGTCGGCGCTGGCGATCTGGATGGCGCGGTGACCGGAGGTCTCGACGGCGTAACGGCGCTCGCCGGACCGGGTGGTGAAGACCGCGACCACGGTCCCCTCGACATGATTGCTGTGGCTCTGCTCCACCTTGTCGCCGATTTCAAAGCGGTAAGCGCTTGCTGAGTCCATTTCAAATCCTTCCGGCGCGCAGGCTCGGCGCGCAGTGCGGCCGAACTACGGTATCTCTGTGGTTATAGTCGCGACACTGGCAACAGTCTGGCGCACGGCGGTAAAGAAACTACTTCAACCCGTCTCGTTTTGACGACGCCTGAACGAATGCGCCGGGGCGCCCGGTCACACCGCTGGCCGTCCCCCGATGTCGAGGCGATTCCGCGCGCGGGACGTGCGCTCGCCCGGGCAGCTTCACATATCGAACACCGCGACGGCGCGGATCGGCGAGCCGGTGCCGTCGCGCCATTTCATCGGCAGGCCGATGAAGGTAAACCGGCCGGCGCCGAGCAGCGCTTCCAGGTTGCACAGGCTCTCGATGTGGGTGATGCCGAGCTCGAAACAGGCCTTGTGTACCAGAAGGTTCACCCTGCCCTCGGGCCCGGGCCGCATCGAGTCGATGCCGAAATGCACGACGCCTTGCTCCGCCAGCCATTCGGTGGCGGCGACATTGACGCCGGAATTTTCCGTCGCGTATTCCTTGCCCGGAAAGGTGCGCGCGTGATGGCCGGTGCAGAGCAATACCGTGCCGCCGTCCGGGATCGGCACGCCGGCCTTCTGCACCGCCGCTTCAAGATCGGAGGGCGCGATCTCGGCGCGCGGCGCGATGTGGCGCAGGTCGAGACAGATGCCCGGCACGATGCAGTTCTCGAGCGGGTATTCGCCGATCGGCTGGCCGGTCTTGTCGAAGTGCCGCGGCGCGTCGATATGGGTCCCTGCATGGTCGGGCATCGTGATGAACATCGACGACAGGCCGTGCACCTGGCCGGATTCGGCAAACGACTCCTCGTGGCTTTTCCAGACGCCATGGATGATGGCGGGATGGCCGGGATAGCTCGGGGTGCGGTGGTAGAGTTCACGGCTCAGATCGACGATCTTCACGGTTTCGGTCCTCGGTTGGTCAGACCGGCTTGATCCCGGCCTTGGCGATGATGGCGCGCCATTTCGGCACTTCGTCGGCGATGCGGCGGCGCAGGCCGTCAGGCCCGTTGGCGATGACCTCGAAGCCGTTATTGCGCAACTGCTCGGTGATATCGGGCATCCTCAGGATGTCCAGCGTCTTGGCCGACAGCCTTTCGACCAGTTCGGGCGCGGTCCTGGCCGGCGCCAGAAAACCCTGAAATGTATCGGCGATGAAATCGGTGTAGCCGAGCTCGACCATGGTCGGCACGTCGGGCAGATCGAACCAGCGATGCGCGCCGGTGACGGCGAGCGCCTTCAGCGCGCCGGATTCGATATAGGGATGCGCCGGCGGCAGGGCGGCAAACGCCACCTGGGTGGTGCCGCCGAGAATCGCCTGGATCGCAGGCCCGGCGCCGGAAAACGGCACGTGGGTGATCTGGATGCCGGCGACAAGCTTGAACAGCTCGCCCGACAGCTGCGGCGTGGTGCCGATGCCGGGACTGGCATAATTGAGCTCGTTGGGATCGGCCTTGGCGCGCGCGACCAGGGCCGCGACCGTATCGATGCCGAGCCGGGGATCGACCAGGATCACGTTCGGCGAGGTGCCGAGTTCGGCGATCGGCGCGAAATCCGTGAAGGGATCATAGGGAATTTTGGCGTAAAGCCCGGGATTGACCACATAGGCGCTGGAGGTGACCAGCAGCGTGTAGCCGTCCGGATCGGCGTGGGCTGCGAACCCGATGCCGATATTGCCGCCGGCCCCCGGCTTGTTCTCGGTGATCACCGTGCCGCCCAGCGCCGGGCCGAGATGGCTTGCCACGATCCGCGCCATGATGTCGGTCGGCCCCGCCGGCGCGAACGGCACGATGATCCTGATGGCTCGCTCCGGATAGCCCGCCGCGGTTGCCCGCCGCGCGCCAAGGCTCGAACTGGCCGCGGCCCCGATCGCAAGACCTGCGCTCCGCAGCACCGCGCGGCGCGACGGCAGCATGGATTTTTTCCTGGACATGCGTTCTCCCGACCTGGCCCCGGCTTTGGTTTGATCTGACCATGGATTTTGGTTTTATTCGAGCCATCCGGCAGGCATTGGCTGCGTCGGGCGGCCGCTAATCCAACTGGCCGACCGTCACGATCTGGATCTGCTGGTTGATCGCCGCCGCCGGATGGGCGGCGTCGAGCAACTGCTCCTCGCCGAGACCGACGGCCCGAAGCCGTTTTGGCGAAATCTTGAACGTGGTCACCAGCGCGTCGCGGATCGAATCGGCTCGGCGCTGGCTCAGGGTCAGGTTGCTCTCGCGCCTTCCGGTCACGCCGGTATGGCCGACGATCAGAAAACTGTATTGCAGCAGGGCCGGATCGGACAGCGCATCGGCGATGCGGCCCAGGGTTCTGTAGGATCCGGGCCGGATGATCGCCGAGTCCGGATCGAACTGAACGTCGAACGCGATCTGCGGCAATCCCGGCAGCTCGGCGGCGACCGGTGGCCGTTTCAGCGGCTCGCTGTCCGCCCGCGACTTGATCCGATCGAGCGCCTGCTGGCGCAGCACGGCGACATCGACATCCGCGGCGGCTTGCAGGCCGCCGAGCTGATGAACCATGTCCGGCGTCGCGGCCGCGGTTTGTGCGCCTGCCCCGGTCGTCAGCACCATGAAAATGATCGGGCCGCCCACCAGGTTCAACAGATAGGGAGCGCGGGGAGCTTTTCGCATCAGCGATACCCCGCCTCGCTGATCGCCCTGCTGCAGTTGGCGCTGATCCCGCGCGTCGCCGTCAGCAGGCATGCCAGGGCCTTGGCATCCTGCTTTGGCGCGGCGCCACACAGCTTGGTGGCCTCGCGTTCGCAGCTCTTGCGCACCGCCACGCGGGCGGCCACGCGTTTTGCGATCGCATCGAAGGCGCCGAGATAGGCGGCCTTGCATTGCGGCGAAACGCTGTCCTGGTTGCGCGTCAGGCAATCCTTCAGGCGGCTGGAGTCGAGATTGACGCCACGGCAATTGGCGTCGATATCCCCGCCGCAGGTGTCGGCCAGGATCGCCGTCGCGTCTTCGAAGCTCATGGTCGCGGCCACGGCCGGCCCGCAGGCGGCCAGCGCCATGAGAAGAACAATCGATCGAATTGGATTCATCGGGCCTGTCTCTTGAGATTACCGCATCTTTCGGGACAAACGCGCGGATCGTCAAGGCGTCCAAATCGGTGATGTCGCCTCCAGCCGGGATGGCCGCACGGCAGTAATATCATTTCGATCAGAGACACAGATTGCGCTTGGTCCATGGTAAAATCCAACGCGCTCCCCGCCGCGGGCGGTCCCCGCCATGCCCCCTGTCCGGCTCTTCCGCCGCCGATGCCGGCGATCAGGTCGATCACGGACGGCACCGCGCCGCCGGGACACCTGCCGCCGCTGGTCATCGCGGGCCCCTGCGGTCGGCTCCAATCCGATCAAATGACAAAAGATTTTAGCACGCCTGCGGAACCCGGTGGAACCGCAAATGTTGAAGCGCTCGAAGTGGTCGCCGCAAGCGACACGTCACGCCTATCTCGGCTGGGAATATGGATGACCGGAGCAGAAGCCACGCGACCGAAACCCAGCCGGAGGGGAATTTCATCGATGCACCGGCTGCGGCAGCAACGGTTGGGCGAGGAAAGCGCCGCGCCGTCCCGCTTCTGATCCTTGGGATTGTCCTGGCCGCCGCCGCCGGCTGGTTCATTTCGCAGCATCGGCAGCAGTCGCGGCCGGTGGCGTCGAACCAGCCCTTGCCCGTTGCCACGGCGGTTGCGGCCTCCGGTGATATCGACATTACGCTCGATGCGCTGGGCACCGTGACGTCGCTCGCCACCGTTACCGTGGTATCCCAGATCAGCGGCCAGCTCGTCAGCGTCAATTACATCGAAGGGCAAAAAGTCAAGAAGGGCGATCTGCTTGCCGAAATCGACGAGCGCCCGTATCAGCTGCTGCTGGCCCAGGCGCAAGGCGCGCTGGAACGGGACCAGGCGCTGCTGCAGAACGCCGAGCTCGATCTCAAGCGCTACCAGGATCTCGCCAAGTCGAATTCGATTCCGCGCCAGCAGCTCGACACCCAGGTCTCGCTGGTGATCCAGGACCAGGGCAACGTCGTCTCCGACCAGGCGCAGATCGACACCCAGAAACTCAATATTTCATACTGCCACATCGTCTCGCCGATCGACGGACGTGTCGGGCTTCGCCTGGTGGATGCAGGCAATTACGTCACCCCGGGCCAGACCACCGGTCTGGCCGTCATCACCCAATTGCAGCCCATCACCGTCATCTTTCCCATCGCGGAAGACTATCTGCCGCAGATCATCGAGCGCCAGAAGGCCGGCGCCAATCTGCCGGTAACCGCATTCGACCGAAGCGGCGCGATCAAGCTCAGCGAAGGCACGCTCAAATCGCTCGACAGCCAGATCAACACCACGACCGGCACGCTGAATCTGCGCGCCGAATTCGGCAACGCCGATGAAAAATTGTTTCCCAATCAATTCGTCAACATTCGGCTGCTGGTCGATGTGCTCCGCCACGCCACCGTTGTCCCATCCAGCGCGATCCAGCGCGGGGCTCCCGGCACCTTCGTCTATCGCGTCAATAAAGACGACACGGTGACGGTGCAGCCGGTCACGCTTGGACCCGGCAGTGGCGATCGGGTCGCCGTGCAGTCGGGCCTGTCGCCCGGCGACAGGGTCGTTACCGATGGCGCCGATAAACTGCGCAATGGCACCAGGATCGCGCTGCGCCAGAGCACCGACGGGGCTCCGGCGCAGACGCCGGCAGCATCAGCGCCAGCCGCAGGCAATCCGGCCCACAACCCATGAGTTGAATCTGCCATGAGCCCGTCGCGCCCCTTCATCGTCCGGCCCGTGGCAACCACGCTGTTGATGGCGGCGATCTTTCTGTCGGGAATCATTGCCTACCGGTTCCTGTCGCTTTCAGCGCTGCCCGAAGTCGACTACCCGACCATCCAGGTACAGACATTTTACCCCGGCGCCAGCCCGGACGTGATGGCCTCCTCGGTGACGGCGCCGCTCGAGGTCCAGCTTGGACAGATGCCATCGCTGTCCCAGATGAGCTCGGCGAGTTCGGCGGGCTCCTCGGTCATTACCTTGCAGTTCGACCTTTCACTGAGCCTCGATGTCGCCGAGCAGCAGGTCCAGGCGGCCATCAACGCCGCCAACAGCCTGTTGCCGACCGATCTGCCGGCGCCGCCGATCTACGCCAAGGTCAATCCTGCGGACGCGCCGGTGCTGACCGTGGCGCTGCGTTCCGAATCGCTGCCGCTGACGCAGGTCGAGGACATGGCGGACACCAGGCTGGCGATGAAGATATCGCAGCTTCCCGGTGTCGGCCTGGTGACCATCAGCGGCGGCCAGCGGCCCGCGGTGCGAATCCAGGCCGATCTGCGCAAGCTCGCGGCCTATGGCCTCAACATCGACGACCTGCGCACCACGCTCGGCAACGCCAACGTCAATACCCCGAAGGGCAATTTTGACGGGCCGTCGCGTTCTTCGACCATCAACGACAATGACCAGTTGCTGACCGCCGCCGGCTACCGCGACCTGGTGATCGCCTACCGCAACGGGTCGGCCGTCATGCTCAGCGACGTGGCGACCGCGGTCGACGGCGCCCAGAACGACAAGCTCGCGGCCTGGATGAACATGTCCCCGGCGGTGATTCTCAACGTGCAGCGCCAGCCCGGCGCCAACGTCATCGCCGTGGTCGATACCGTCAGGAAGCTGCTGCCGCAGCTGACCGCGGCGTTGCCCGCGGCGATCGACGTGTCGGTGTTGAGCGATCGTACCGTGACCATCCGCGCCTCGGTGGAGGACGTCGAATTCGAGCTCACGCTCGCCGTGGTGCTGGTGGTGCTGGTGATCTTCGTGTTCCTGCGCAGCGCCCGCGCCACCATCATCCCGAGCCTTTCGGTGCCGCTGTCGCTGGTCGGGACATTCGGCGCGATGTATCTGCTCGGCTTCAGCCTGGACAATCTGTCGCTGATGGCGCTGACGATCTCGTCGGGCTTCGTGGTCGACGACGCGATCGTGGTGATCGAGAATATCTCGCGCTACATCGAAGAGGGAGAAGACTCCGCTCAGCGCCGCCTTGCGCGGCTCCCAGCAGATCGGCTTCACCATCATTTCGCTGACCATCTCGTTGATCGCGGTACTGATTCCGCTGCTGTTCATGGGCGACGTGGTCGGACGGCTGTTCCGCGAATTTGCCATCACCCTGGCTGTCACCATCCTGATCTCGGCGGTGGTGGCGCTGACCCTGGTGCCGATGGCCTGCGCGCTGCTCTTGAAGCCGGCCACCGAGATCCGCGAGAACGCCCTTCAGCGCAAGACCCGGGAATGGTTCGATGCCCTGATCGACGGCTACGCCGCCCTGCTGCGGCGCGTGCTCGACCATCAAGCCGCCACCCTGCTGGTCGCGGTCGGCACGCTGGCGCTCACGGCGTGGCTTTACCTGGTCATCCCCAAGGGCTTTTTCCCGGTCCAGGACACCGGTCTGATCCAGGGCATCACCGAGGCGGCCCAGTCGGTATCGTTTGCCGCCATGGCCGAGCGGCAGCGCGCGCTTGCCGAAATCATCCTCAGGGATCCCGACGTCGAGAATCTGTCTTCCTTCATCGGCGTTGACGGCACCAACATCACGCTCAATAGCGGCCGCTTCCTCATCAGCCTCAAGCCGCACGGCACGCGCACGGCGAACGTGACGCAGATCATCGAACGGATCTCCCGGGCGACCGCCTCGGTTGCGGAAATAGCGCTCTACCTGCAGCCGGTGCAGGACCTGACCATCGACGACGCGATCAGCCGCACGCAATACCAGTTCTCGCTGGAGGACGCCAATCCGAACGAACTTGCCCTGTGGGCGCCGCGGCTGGTCGACAAGCTCAACACCATGCCGCAATTCTCGGAAGTCTCGAGCGATAGCGCTCCCTATGGCCTCACCACCTATATCGATATCGATCGCAACACCGCCAACCGCTTCGGCATCACGCCGGCGACGATCGACAATGCACTCTACGATTCGTTCGGCCAGCGCATCGTCTCGACCATCTTCACCGACACCAACCAGTACCGGGTGATCCTGGAGACCGATCCCCGCCTGAAGACATCGCTCGCCTCGCTGTCCTCGCTTTATGTTCCGAGTTCGACCAGCGCCACGGCGGTGGCGGGCCAGGTGCCGCTGTCGGCCATTGCCCATGTCAGGGAAGGCACCGGACCCCTGCGCATCGATCATCTCGGCCAGTTTCCGTCGACCTCGATCTCGTTCAATCTCGGGCCCGGCGCCTCGCTCGGCGAGGCGGTGGATGCGATCAAGCAGGCCGGGCAGGAGATCGGGTTGCCGCTCAGCGCCATCGTCCGGCTGCAGGGCTCCGCATTGGCCTTTCAGAAATCCCTCTCCAACGAGCTGCTGCTGATCCTTGCCGCCATCGTCACGGTCTATATCGTGCTGGGCGTGCTCTACGAGAGCTTCGTGCATCCCCTCACCATTCTTTCGACGCTGCCGTCGGCGGGGATCGGCGCGCTGCTGGCGCTGATGATCGCAGGCAGCGATCTCTCGGTGATCGCCATCATCGGCATCATCCTGCTGATCGGCATCGTCAAGAAGAACGCCATCATGATGATCGATTTTGCGCTCGATGCCGAGCGCTCGCGCGGACTGTCGTCGCAGCAGGCCATCTACGAGGCCTGCCTGCTGCGGTTCCGGCCGATCCTGATGACCACCATGGCGGCGGTGCTGGGAGCCTTGCCGCTGATGCTGGGCACCGGCGTGGGCTCGGAACTGCGCCATCCGCTCGGCATCACCATCGTCGGCGGCCTGCTGGTCAGCCAGCTGCTCACGCTGTTTACCACCCCGGTAATCTACATCTGGTTCGACCGTCTGCAGCAGCGCTATTTCAACTTCCCCGGGCTGCGCGACCTGGAGCAGGGCGGGCCGGCGGAATGAGCCTCTCGACCCCCTTCATTCGGCGGCCGGTCGCCACCATCCTGCTGACCTTCGGCATAGCGGTGTCGGGCGCGATCGCCTTTTTCAGACTGCCGGTGGCGCCATTGCCGCAGGTGGATTTCCCGACCATTTCGGTGACGGCGCTGCTGCCGGGCGGATCGCCGGATGTCGTCGCCACGACGGTGGCGACCCCGCTGGAGCGGCATCTCGGCCAAATCGCCGATGTCACCGAAATGACCTCGTCCAGCACCGTCGGCACCACCCGCATCAATCTGCAATTCGGCCTCGACCGCGACATCAACGGCGCCGCGCGCGACGTCCAGGCCGCCATCAACGCCGCCGCCGCCGATCTGCCCACCAACCTGCGGTCGACCCCGACCTACAGGAAGGTCAACCCGGCGGACGCGCCGATCCTGATCCTGGCCCTGACCTCCGACACCAAGCTGCAGGGCGAGCTCTACGATGCCGCCGACTCGGTGCTGGCACAAAGGCTGTCGCAGGTCGAAGGCGTCGGTCAGGTGGTGGTCGGCGGCAGCGCGCTGCCCGCCGTGCGGATAGAACTCAATCCAACGGCGCTGGAGAAATACGGCATCGGCCTGGAAGACGTTCGGGCGGCGCTGGCCGCCGCCAATGCGCACAGTCCGAAGGGCGACATCGAGAGCGGAGGCCGTCATTACCAGATTGACGACAACGACCAGGCCGGCAAGGCCGACCAATACCGCTCGCTGATCATCGCCTACCGCAACGGCGCGCCGGTTCGGGTGTCGGATGTCGGGGAAGCGGTCGACTCGGTCGAGGATCTGCGCAACGCGGGCCTCGCCAACGGCAAGCCGGCGGTCCTGGTCATCATCTTTCGGCAGCCGAACGCCAATATCGTCGGAACCGTGGACCGGGTGATGGCGCAATTGCCGGAGCTTCGCGCCTCGATTTCGCCGGCGATCGACGTCACGCCGGCGGTCGACCGCTCGGTCACGATCCGGGCGTCGCTGGCGGACGTCGAGCGCACGCTGGTGCTGGCCGGCATCCTGGTCGTGCTGGTGGTCTTTATATTCCTGCGCAGCTGGCGGGCCACGCTGGTACCGAGCGTCGCGGTGCCGGTGTCGCTGATCGGCACCTTCGGCGTGATGTATCTGCTCGGCTACAGCCTGGACAACCTTTCCCTGATGGCGCTCACGGTCGCGACCGGATTCGTCGTCGACGACGCCATCGTCGTGCTGGAGAATATCTCCCGGCATATCGAGTCCGGGATGTCACCGCTGCAGGCCTCCCTCAAGGGCGCGGCCGAGGTCAGCTTCACGGTGCTGTCGATGAGCATTTCGCTGATCGCCGTCTTCATTCCGATCCTGCTGATGGCCGGAATTGTCGGCCGGCTGTTTCGCGAATTCGCCGTGACCCTGTCGGTCGCGATCCTGGTGTCGCTCGCGGTATCGCTCGCCACCACGCCGATGATGTGTGCGCTGCTGCTGAGGCGGCCGGAGCGGCGGCCGCGCGGCCGGCTTTATCACTGGAGCGAACGCGGCTTCGCCGGCTTGCAGCGTGGCTATGACCGGTCCCTCAATTGGGCCCTCAATCACGCCGCCTTCGTCATGCTGATCCTGGCCGGAGCGCTGTGCCTGAACTTCTATCTTTTCATCATCGTGCCGAAGGGCTTTTTTCCTCAGCAGGATACCGGCCGGATCGCCGGCAGCATCCAGGCCGATCAGGCGATCTCGTTTCAATTGATGCGGCAGAAGCTTCAGCAATTCATCGCCATCATCCGCAAGGACAGGGCGGTGGATACGGTCGTGGGTTTCACCGGTGCCGGGACCGGCGGCGGCCAGGCCGCCAATTCCGGCACTGTCTTCATGTCGTTGAAGCCGCTTGGCGAGCGCAACTCGGTCGATCAGGTGATCGCCCGGCTGCGCCGCGAGGTGTCCCAGATCCCGGGAGCCAGCCTTTATATGCAGGCGGTACAGGATATCCGCATCGGCGGCCGCTCGGCCAATGCCCAGTATCAATATACGCTGCAGGACTACAGCGCCGACGAGCTGTTCCAATGGGCGCCGAAGATCCTCGCGGAATTGCAGACGATTCCGATCCTGAACCAGGTCAATAGCGACCAGCAGAACAACGGGATGGAAACCAACATCACCATCGATCGGAAAACCGCGGCGCGGCTCGGACTGACGGTCAGCCAGATCGACAACACGCTGTATGACGCCTTCGGCCAGCGTCAGGCGTCCACCATCTACAATCCGCTCAACCAGTATCACGTGGTCATGGAGGTAGCCCCGAAATATTGGCAGAATCCGGATACTCTCAAGGAAATCTACATCAGCACTTCCGGGGGCACCGCCAGCGGCACCCAAACCACCAACGCGACCGCCGGCACCGTCTCCGGGCCTCCCGCCGCGACCGCGGCGGCCACCTCCGCTTCGTCCTCGGCGTGCTCTCCGGCATCGGCTTCCGCAGGCCAGGCCACCGCCTCATCCTCGCCGAGCTCCGCCACCTCCTCGGCCACGTCCAGTTCGTCCAGCGCAGCAAGCCCCGCGACTTCCTCAGGTTCACTGACGGGGTTGACCACGGCAACGCCAGCGCCGCTTCCAGCCATCCCGACGACATCCACGACATCCACGACATCGACGACATCGACAACTTCCGCGACGTCGCCGGCGATGGTGACGCCGACGATTTCGACAACCGCGACGCCGGCCTCGGCCGCCTCCACCGCTTCGGGCAGTACCGGCACGACCCTGTTTTCGCCCATCACCTCCTCAACGCCCACCGCGGCGGCGTCGGCGACGATCTCCGCCACCGCCTCCGGCTGCGCCGCGACGGCGACGTCCTCCGGTTCCTCGGCCTTGACGGCGGCCGCCGCCGTGGCCTCGAGCGCGGTGCGCAATCAGGCGCTCAATTCCATCGGCAACAGCGGCAACAGCACCGCCTCGAGCGGCTCGGCGGTGAGCACCAGCGCCGAAACCATGATCCCCCTGAGCGCCTTCAGCCACGCCGGGCCCGGCAATGTTCCGCTCTCGGTCAATCATCAGGGGCTCACCGTCGCGGCGACCATATCGTTCAATCTGGCGCCCGGCGCGGCGCTGGGCGACGCCGTTCGCGAGATCGACGCGGCGGTCCGCCGTCTCGGCGTGCCGCCGTCGGTGCACGGCACCTTCCAGGGCACCGCGCAGGCGTTCGAGCAATCGATCGCCAGCGAGCCCTATCTCATTCTCGCCGCCGTGATCGCGGTCTATATCGTGCTCGGAATTCTCTACGAGAGCTACGTCCACCCTTTCACGATCCTGTCGACCTTGCCGTCGGCGGGGATCGGGGCGGTGCTGGCGCTGATGCTGCTGCATACCGAATTCAGCATCATGGCGCTGATCGGCGTCATCCTGCTGATCGGCATCGTCAAGAAGAACGCCATCATGATGATCGACTTCGCGCTTGATGCCGAGCGGTCGCGCGGCCTGTCGTCGCGGCAGGCGATCTATGAGGCCTGCCTGTTGCGGTTCCGGCCGATCCTGATGACCACGATGGCGGCATTGCTGGGCGCGCTGCCGCTGGCCGTCGGCGCCGGCAATGGCGGTGAATTGCGCCAGCCGCTCGGCATCGCGATCGTCGGCGGCCTGATCGTCAGCCAGATGCTGACGCTCTACACCACGCCGGTGATCTACCTCTATCTTGATCGCTTCGGCCTGTGGCTGCGTTCGCTTCGCGGAGGCGGCGTCGCCCATGCGCAATAGACCCAGGGTTCAATCAATCCACGGACACACCATGCAGAAAACTTTCATGATCGGCACCGGACGCCTTCTCGCCTCTTGCCGTTGCGCAATCGGGCGAGGAGCGACACTGGCCGCGGCCACGGCACGCCCGCTTTTTGCGGTGGCCCTGGTGGCCACAGCGCTATCCCTGTCGGGCTGCGGCGAGGAATCCAAGGGGCCCAAGGGCGACGCCGGACCGCCGGGACCGCCGGGGCCGATGGGGCAGGCCGGTCCGCAAGGCCCGGCCGGCCCGCAGGGGCCGCGGGGCGAGCCCGGCCCGCGCGGTCCCGCCGGTCCCGCATCGGAGTCCCGCGTCATCCGCGTCGATTGCGCGCTGCAATCCTGCCAGATGCAATGTGAGATGAACGAGGTGCTGGTGACCGCCTATTGCGGTCCGAGCCGGAAGCCTGCGACTTTCCTCAGCGAGAATTCGGCCTCCTGCGGGCTGACCCCCAGCGCCTCGGAAAGCCCGCTGGTGGCCGTATGCGTCAAATCGCAGGGGCAATGACCCGATCGGCGACCGCGAATGGCGGTCTCTCAAGCGTCGGGATGCGCTGGCCGATCGGCAGGCTGCCGCGGCGCATATTGCGGCCTGTCCTCGACAAGATCGATCGGATCGCTGCAGGCGGCAACGACACTGAGCGGGTGTCCGCAGGTCGCGCACTCGAACCATCGCAATTCGTGATTCGGGACGATCGGGAAAACATGCGCGAGCCTCAGTTCATCGCCGCAGCCCAGACATGCCGGGCGTTTGCGGCCTGCAAGTATCGTCGCGCGATCCGGTCCAGACCGGAGGCGCTTGCCGACCAGGCTTTGCACGAAGCCGGTTGACGCCTGCGAGAGGTAACGATGTACCCAGGTAGCGGGGCTGCTCCGCTGCGAAAGAGTGCTGGCCGGGCGGCTTGATGCCGGCAACTCATCCTGCGCCGACGATCGTTTCCGCCAAAGCCACATCGCAACAAACTTCCCGCATCCGCGAGCGACGCCGGCATGATGTCGCGCGCGGGCAGCATCGAGATCCACCACGACGAACGTTCGGACGATCGAAAAGTTCGAGGTGTCTTCGGATTTGGGCATGAGCCGCGGACCGCACAAGACGATCGCCCGGGTCTTGTCGAGAGCACGAAGATGTGAGGAATGCGCCGCATTTTGCGAGATCGCGTGAACCGAAACGCTGCTCGGCGAAGCGTGGCATGACTGCCCCGCGCGGATCAGCGGAGCTCATTTTTTCGCCATCCGGGCGACCGCATGGATCGCCGCGATATAGCCGTAAGGTCCCAATCCGCAGATCACGCCTGAGGCGACCGACGAGATCTTCGAATGGCGGTGGTATTCGTCGCGGGCATGGATGTTGGAAATATGCACTTCGAGCACCGGCCCCTCGAAGGCCTTGAGGGCATCGAGGATGGCGATGGAGGTGAAGGAATAGCCGGCCGGATTGATGATGATGGCGTCCGCGCTCTGGCGCGCCGACTGGATCAGGTCGACCAGCTCGCCCTCGTGGTTCGACTGGTGAAAACCGAGCTCGAGCCCGAGGCTGGCGGCGTGGCGCTGGCAATCTTCCTTGATCTGCGCCAGCGTGGTCGTGCCGTAGATATGCGGCTCCCGCACGCCCAGCAGATTGAGGTTCGGACCGTTCAGGATCATCAATCGCTTCATGCTGAATTCCTCCATGTCTGCCGAATTGTCTTCGAGCTCGTTGATGCGCCCCGGGAACGCCGTCGGCACGATAGCCCGGATCGGGCCCGGCGCAATCGGCGGCCGCCGATCCCGGCTGCTGGCCCGCTGGCGTCGGCCAAGGCGGATTTCGCATTGCCGGATCCGGGCAGCGTTTTGTCCCCAAACGCAAACGGCCGGGTCTTTCGACCCGGCCGTGCAAAATTCTTCTGTATCTAAATCCGTTCGGCCAGACCCCGGCCGCGCGAAAACCCTTCAGCTCGCCTGGGCGGCGGGAGCGGCGGCGGCCGCCTTCTTCTCGATCTGGCGCTTCAATTCCAGCGCCCGCGGCGACAGCTCGGCCGCCTTGGCCTTGATCAGGAAGGCATCGAGGCCGCCACGGTGATCGACGCTCTTGATCGCATTGGTCGAGACCCGCAGCCGCACGTTCCGTCCGAGCGAGTCGGAGATGAAGGTGACGTTGCACAGGTTCGGCAAGAACCGGCGCTTGGTCTTGATATTGGAGTGGCTTACCTTGTGGCCCACCATCGGGCCCTTGGCCGTCAGTTCACAGCGCCGCGACATCTCGAAAATCCTCCGCCATCCCGGGCACCCGCTCTCGTACAGCGCGGGCGCTAGGGGTTCAAAATCACGTCCATCCAGGGAACCGCGGACCTATAGGGGCAGAGCGGCGGGACGTCAAGGTTTTCGCAACCGAGAGCGGGTTTCGGCGCTACCGGAAGCGGGCTCGCAACGCCGTGCTTGGGTGTTCCGAGCCGTGAAACGGCGTCCGTCCAGGGCCGTGCAGCCATGCGAGAGGGGCCTGCAAAAACCCGGCAAGGCAGTCTTTCGGGTCGAGTTCCCGCAAGCCCAGGTATCATATAAACGGCGCATTCGCCGCCGACATCATGATGCCAGCGCTTGATTGCCCCGCGATTTGGCGCGGATTGAGTGCAAACGCGCGCCGATCCGTTGCTTGCCGGATATTTTTGCTTAGATGACTCCTTGACCGCGCGTAGAGCAGGACCGCCCAGTGACCCCACACCGCATGCGTTCGCCCCGGCCGGCCCCGATCCCGCTGTGGGCGCTCGGCGTCCTGTGCGGGGGCGTCCTGATGCTGGCGGCGCCTTGCGCTTCCGCCCAGGGCCGGCTCGATGCGCGCTATGAGGCGACCCTGGCCGGCATTCCCGTCGGCAAGGGCGCCTGGACCATCGAGATCTCGGACGATCAGTTTTCAGCCGCGGCCTCCGGCGGCACCGCGGGACTGTTGAAGGCGTTTGCCGGCGGCTCCGGTGCCGGCGCCTCGCAGGGCCGCGTCGTCAATGGCGGACTGGTGGCGAGCAATTACTCCGCCTCCACCACGACCTCGAAAAAATCCGAAACCATTCGCATGGTGTTGGCCAACGGCAACGTCAAGGAATCCGCGATCGAGCCCGAGCCGCCGGTCGATGCCGACCGGATTCCGATCACGGAGGCGCATCGCCGCGGCGTGTTCGATCCGATGACCGGCTCGCTGCTGCATGTCGGCGGAACCGGCGAGTTGCTGACCCCTGATGCCTGCCGCACCGGGGCTGCGATCTTCGATGGCCGCATGCGCTACGATCTCAAGCTCGACTTCAAGCGCATGGAAACCGTCAAGGCCGAAAAGGGCTATCAGGGGCCGGTGGTGGTGTGTGCGATCTATTTCTCGCCGGTCGCCGGCTATATTCCCGACCGCCCGGTGATCAAATATCTGGCCGCCCAGCGCAATATTGAGATCGCCTTCGCGCCGCTCGCCGGCACCCGCATCCTGGTGCCGTTCCGGATGGTGGTCCCGACGCCGCTCGGCACCGCCATGCTGGAGGCTACCGAGTTCATCACCCAGGCGGTGCCGCCGCGTGTCGCCAAGACCAATTGACGCCGGCCATGCAGCGGTCTGGTCATGGCCGGGCTGCTTCCGGCGGCTTCGGGGAACGTTGCCGGCGGCGCTCCAGAAGCGTGGAATCCTGTTGACTCCTGTTGACTCCCGGCGCGACGCAGCGGCCGATACCGTTAAGGATTTCGTCGCCCTGCGGTCCCTTGTCGATCCGCGCCAAACTTGATCTAGTGTCGCCAGGAGGTTTTAACGCGAGATCTTGCGGTGAACGAAGCCGGAGTGGACACGAGTCACCGATTCGGGCGCGATTCGTTCCGGACTCGTTCCAGAGCTTAAGCCCGCGACCTCGATGCGTCGCATTGTGAAACACTTCTCCAACGCCAGCGTCGCAGAAACCCTCGGAAAACATGGCTTTTTCTACTTCCGCCCCCACGTTCGCAAACGGACGGGCTCCCGGCGCCGGCGTTACCGCGGTGCTCGGGCCGACCAACACCGGCAAGACCCATCTTGCCATCGAGCGGATGCTCGCGCATTCCTCCGGCGTGATCGGCTTGCCGCTGCGGCTGCTGGCGCGCGAGGTCTACAACAAGATCGTCGATCGCGCCGGCGCCGATGCGGTGGCCCTGATCACCGGTGAAGAGAAGATCAAGCCGCCGAAAGCGCGGTTCTGGGTCTCCACGGTGGAAGCGATGCCGCGGGATCTCGACGTGTCGTTTCTGGCGGTCGATGAAATCCAGATCGCGGCCGATCTCGAACGCGGCCACGTCTTCACCGATCGCATCCTGCATCGCCGCGGCCGCGACGAAACCCTGCTGCTGGGCGCGGCCACCATGCGCCCGATCATCGAGCGGTTGCTGCCCGGCGCCAGCATCGTGACCCGGCCGCGGCTGTCGCAACTCGAATTTTCCGGCGACCGCAAGCTTACCCGGCAGCCGCGCCGCACCGCGATCGTCGCCTTCTCGGCCGACGAGGTCTATGCCATCGCCGAGCTGATCAAGCGCCAGCATGGCGGCGCTGCCGTGGTGCTGGGCTCGCTGTCGCCGCGCACCCGCAACGCCCAGGTGGCGATGTTCCAGTCCGGCGATGTCGATTATCTGGTGGCGACCGATGCGGTCGGCATGGGGCTCAATCTCGACGTCGACCACGTCGCCTTTGCCTCCGACCGCAAATATGACGGCTATCAATTCCGACGCCTCAATCCGTCCGAATTCGCGCAGATCGCCGGCCGCGCCGGCCGCGCCACCCGGGACGGCACCTTCGGGACCACCGGGCGCTGCGCGCCGTTCGAGCCGGAACTGGTCAATGCGCTGCAGAATCACAGCTTTGAGAGTGTCAAAGTGCTGCAATGGCGCAATTCAAAGCTGGATTTTTCCTCGCTCGGCGCCTTGCAGGTATCGCTGGCGCTGACGCCTGGCCACGACGCCCTGACCCGTGCGCCGATCGCCGAGGACCTGCGGGTGCTCGATCATGCCGCGCGCGACGCCGATGTGCGGGAAATGGCGCATGGCGCCGCCGCGGTGGAGCGGCTGTGGGACGCCTGCCAGATTCCGGACTACCGCAAGATCGCGCCGGCGGCGCATGCCGAGCTGGTCACCACGCTGTTCGGCTTTCTGATGCATAAGGGCCGGATTCCCGACGCCTGGTTCGCCGCCCAGGTCGAGCAGGCGGATCGCGTTGACGGCGATATCGACACGTTATCGGGCCGTATCGCGCAAATCCGCACCTGGACCTTCGTCGCCAACCGGCCGGATTGGCTGGCGGATCCCGAACATTGGCAGGGAATCGCGCGCGAGGTCGAAAATAAATTGTCCGATGCACTGCATGAACGGCTCACGGAGCGTTTCGTTGACCGCCGGACCAGTGTATTGATGCGCCGCCTGCGGGAAAACACGATGTTGAATACTGAAATCGGCAAGACCGGCGAAGTGATCGTAGAAGGCCATGTCATTGGCCGGCTCGACGGATTCACCTTTGCGCCCGACGCGGCCGAGGCCGGCTCCGATGCCAAGGCGTTGCAGGCTACCGCGCAAAAGGCGCTGGCCGGTGAAATCGACGCCCGCGCCGAGAAACTGGCGGCCGCCCCCGACGACCAGTTCGTGCTGGCGTCGGACGGCACCATCCGCTGGACCGGCGACGCGGTGGCCAAGCTGGTGGCGGCCGAAGATGCGCTGCATCCCCGAATCCGCATCGTTTCCGACGAGCGTCTGAGCGGCGCGCCGCGCGACGCGGTGCAGGCGCGGCTCGATCTGTGGCTGAAGACGCATATCGAAAAGCTGCTGGGGCCGCTGTTCGACCTCGCCAAGGCCGAGGACATTACCGGGATCGCGCGCGGCATTGCTTTTCAGCTGATCGAGGCGCTCGGCGTGCTGGAGCGACAGAAGATCGCCGCCGAGATGAAGGATCTCGATCAGCCGTCGCGGGCGAGCCTGCGCAAATACGGTGTGCGCTTTGGGGCCTATCACATCTATCTGCCGGCGCTGCTGAAGCCGGCGGCGCGGGCGCTGGCGTCGCTGTTGTGGGCGCAAAAGCAGGACAATGCCGACATGTCGGCGCTGTCGGGCGCCCAGCATCTCGCCGGCAGCGGCCGGACCTCGTTTCCGGTCGACAAGCTGCTCGACCGCGATGCCTACCGCGTGCTCGGGTACCGGCAATGCGGCGAACGCGCGGTGCGGGTCGATATCCTGGAACGCCTTGCCGACCTGATTCGCCCGGCACTGTCCTGGCGCGAGGCCTCGCCGGGCGAAAAGCCCGCCGGCGCCTTCGACGGCCGCGGCTTCGTGGTCACCCAGGCGATGACCTCGCTGACCGGTTCGGCCGGTGAAGACTTTGCCTCGATCCTGCGAGCGCTCGGCTATCGCATGGAGCGCCGCCCGGCGCTGCCGCCGAAACCGGCGCCGGTGGTGGCCGAACGGCCTGCCGCCGAATCAGTTCCGGTGGAAGCCGCCGCGGAACCCGTCTCCGAAACCGGGGCGGCGAGCGCTGGCGCCGACGCGGTCGCCCAGGAACCCCTGGTTGCCGCGCAAACCGGCGATATCGCCGACATCAGCATCGATGCGGCGCCGGTTGCAGATGCTGCAGCTTCCGCGCCCCCGAGCGCCGACGCCGCTGCCCTGGAGCCCGAGATTGCCGCGCAAACCGGCGATATTGCCGACATCAGCAACGATGCGGCGCCGCTTGCAGATGCTGCAGCCTCCGCGCCACCGGCGACATTGCCGCCCGAGCCTGCGGCGGCCCCTGGGACCCCGGCAGCCGAGGCCGCGCCCGAGGCCGCCGCCGTTCCGGAGATGGTGGATGTCTGGCGGCCCGGCGGCCGCTCGGAAGAGCGCCGGCCGCGTCATGATCGCAATCGCCACCGTCCGCAGGACCGTCCGTCGCAGGGCGCCGTGCCGGAAGCGGCTGCCGGCGAGGCTGCCGCAGACGGAGCCAAGCGTGAGCGCCATGGGCGCGGACGGCGCGACCGCAGCAACGAATTTCGCAAATTGCGCCCCGATGCGCCGGCCGGAGCAAACGCCGCAGCGCCCGAGGGCGCGCCGGTGGTTCGCGAGCCGCGCGAAGACAAGGGCCGTCCGCCGCGCGAGCGTTTTGAAGGCAAGGGCAGGGACCGCGACAAGGACAAGGGCAAATTTGGCGGCGGCCGCGACAAGGGCGGCCGCGACAAGCGTCCCGACGGCGGGCCGTCGCACCGGCAGTTTGCCACCAGCGCACCGCCGCGCGAACGCGACCGCCCGATCGATCCCAATTCGCCGTTCGCCAAACTGGCGGCGCTCCGCGAGCAGCTGACCGCCAATCGCAAGGACCAGCGCTAAAGCATGCTCCGGAAAAGCGGCACCCGGTTTTCCCGCGGGACACGTGCGAAGCGCCTGCCCGCAGATCATGCGCATCAAAAATCGGCCGGCCCGTTCGCCTAGTGGTGTCGCTTGGAGCGCCAGCGTCTCGATAAATGGTTGTGGCACACGCGGGTGGTGAAGGCGCGCAGCAGCGCGGCGGCGCTGGTCGAGGCTGGCCATGTCCGCGTCAATGGCGTGCGCGAGAAGGCGCCCGGCCATGCCGTGAAGGCCGGCGACGTGCTGACGATCGGGCTCGATCGCAGCGTACGCGTCCTCAAGGTGGTCGGATTCTCGGAGCGGCGGGGCGATGCGCCGGCCGCCCGCCTGCTGTTCGACGATTTGCAGGACCGGCAAGGATGACTATCTTGATTCAGGGCGAATTCAGCCCGGAAGGTGGCGATTGAAAGCGCTCCCAGGGCGGCGTGCTTGACTTGCGGCTGCGGTGTTCCTGCGCTACGCAAACCTCTCAAAATTGAACGTTTCGGAGCCTTGGATGACTTACGTCGTCACTGAAGCCTGCATCAAATGCAAATATACCGATTGCGTCGAGGTCTGTCCGGTGGACTGCTTTTACGAGGGTGACAACATGCTGGTCATCCATCCGGACGAATGCATCGATTGCGGGGTGTGCGAACCGGAATGTCCAGCCGACGCGATCAAGCCCGATACCGAGCCCGGCCTGGAGAAGTGGCTCGAAGTGAATACCGAATATGCCAAGAGCTGGCCGAACATCACCCAGAAGAAGGAATCCCCGCCCGACGCCAAGGATTTCGAGGGCGTTGAAGGCAAGTTCGAAAAATATTTTTCTCCGGCACCGGGTACCGGCGATTGATTTGAGTCGGCGGGCTTCCCTTTGGGCAGCACGAGGCGCTTTTGGCCTTGCCGGTGCAGGAGCTTAACCCTAATCGCGGGGATCTGGCCGAAATCGCCCGCAAAACCTGCGGACAGGGCATAAATCATTGATTTTCACGGGAAATGTGCTATATTGGGCACAATAGCTAGCCGAACCCGTCAGCCCCGTTTATGGCCCCTATGGGTTCCCGTGAAAACATCCAACAGGGGCGTGGCAGTTCCGCGCGCAGGCTGTGTCACAGAAAACGCGTAAAAAGAGTGCTTCCAAGGTTTCCAAAGCGACTGCGGCCAGCCGCGGTGCAACCAAAAGCCGTGCCCGGGCTTCTCTCAAGGAGAACCGGAAGGCCAGCAAGGCCGCGGTTACCAAATCCTCAAAAAACAAAAGAAGCGCAATGCCAAACAAGACTGCAAAAACTGCCGCGAAAGCGACTGTTTCGAAGCCGGTCGCTTCGAAGATCGTTGCCTCCAAGCCCGCTGCGAAGCCGCCGGTCGCCAAGACGGCGGTCAAGCCTGTCGTGGCCAGCAGGCCCGCCACTGTCGCGCCGCGGGTCGAAGAGCCGAAGAAGGTCTTGACCCAGCGCCAGGGCTTCAAGACCAACGAATTCGTGGTCTATCCGGCGCATGGCGTTGGCCAGATCCTGGCGATCGAGGAGCAGGAGATCGCCGGCGCCAAGCTTGAGCTGTTCGTGATCAATTTCATGAAGGACAAGATGACGCTGCGGGTGCCGACGGCGAAAGTCGCCAATGTCGGGATGCGCAAGCTGTCGGATCCGGCGCTGGTCAAGCGTGCGCTGGAGACCCTGAAGGGACGCGCCCGCGTCAAGCGCACGATGTGGTCGCGCCGGGCCCAGGAATATGAAGCCAAGATCAATTCCGGAGACATTGTCGCGATCGCCGAAGTGGTGCGCGATCTCTACCGCTCGGATTCGCAGCCCGAACAGTCCTACAGCGAACGCCAGCTCTACGAGGCGGCGCTGGATCGTCTGTCGCGCGAGATTGCCGTCGTGCAGCACGTGACGGAGACCGAGGCGGTCAAGGAGATCGAAGGCCAGCTCGCCAAGAGCCCGCGCCGCGGCGCCAAGGCCGAGACCGAAGTCGAGGCCGACGCCGATGCCGATGCGGACGGCGACGACGCCGCCGTCGCAGACGAAGCGGCCTGAGGCCGTCGCAGTACCAGACATTGAAAAGCCCGCTCCGAAAGGAGCGGGCTTTTTGTCGTTCGGGGGTTCGATTCGCGCCCGGGATGACGCGCTTCGCGGTCAATCCACCACGATCTTGACGAGATCCCGCACCTTGACCTGGGCATGGGCGTCGAGGCCGTTGAGGACCCGAAAACGCTCGGCCGGACGGTCGACTCCGGCCATGCGGTGCGACAGCGATTCGACGGTGTCGCCGGGTTGCACGGTAATGACCTTGATGCGCAGCGGCCGTGCCGCCTGGATCTCCTCCAGCGTCAAGCGGCGGAAGGAATTCACGGTTTCGCGGGCATTGCGATCGCTCTCGGTGGTTTTCTGCTTGGCGGCGAAGATGAAGCGGTAGACATCGCTGCCGAACCGCAGCGCGTAGACCCGGAACTGCCATTGATCGCCATGCGCGACGGCGGATGCCGCCGGCAGGCCGTTGATGGTCAGATCCTCGGTCGAGGCCTTGTCGACATTTTCCATCCAGCCGGAATTCAGATAGTCGCCGAGCGTCTGTTCGGCCGGCACCCGCACGACATCGAACCGCATCGCCTGCGCGCCGCCCTCGCGCACCCCGATCACGGCCTGGGCGGTATTGTCCAGCGTGAAGGTATCCGGCGCGGTGAAGGTGAAGCCGAGCTTGGGATGCAGGAAACGATGGCCGCGCACGAAGCCCTCGCTGGGATCCTCGCCGTAGACGATGTTGTCGATGGCGGCGAGATAGGTTTCGCGATCACGTTCGCCGCCCTCCGGCGAGGTGAACTGCCGCGCGCTGGCCTGCGCGCTCGCCACCCGCTCCGGGGTTGCCGGGTGCGATGACAGGAAGTCCTGGGCGCGTGGATCGACCGCGGTCTTGCCGGCTTTCAATTCGGCGTTGCGTTCCATCGAGGTCAGGAAGCGCGAGGCGCCATAGGGATCGAAATGCGCGCGCGCCGAAATGCCGACGCCGATGCTGTCGGCCTCGAACTCCTGGGCGCGCGAGAAGCTCGCCATCGTCAGCTTGGTCTTGGCGAGCGCCAGCGCGGTGAGATCGGGATCGCTGCCCATGTCGGTGACGACGCGGGTCACCACCGCGGCCTGGCGCGCCTGGTCCTCGCGGATCGCCGCGTGCTTTGCCAGCACATGCGCCATCTCGTGGCTCAGTACCGAAGACAGTTCCGAAGTGTCGCAGGCCAGCGCGATCAGGCCCCGTGTCACGTACAGCTGGCCGGTCGGCAGCGCGAACGCGTTGACCGCGCCCGAGTTGAGGATCGTCACCTTGTAGGCCTGGTCCGGTCGGTCGGAGGCGGCCACCAGCCGGTCGACCGTCTTGCCGATCAGGGCTTCCAGCTTGGGATCGTCATAGGCGCCGCCATAGGAGGACAGGATGCGCTCATGCTCGCGCTCGGCGGCCGGGGTCTGGGCGATGACAGCGTGGGACGGCTTGCCAGAGCTTGCCGCCGGCGAGGCGGTCTGGAAGCGCCCGAGATCGCCGCAGCCGGCCAGCGCCAAAACCGCGCACAGCAAGGCCGGCGCAGCCGAAAACCGGCGGCTCCTCCAGGTCTCGCGCCGTCCCGCACCCTCTGCCACCGTCGCTAACTCATATATGTGCCGCGAGCTAATTCCCGCCCAGCAACTCAATCTGCCCTACCCGGAGCGCCTCGATTCGCGGGCCGCCACGCGCCTCGACCCAGCCGCGGACACGAATCCGCCGATTTTCCAAGGACTTAAGCGCAATGCCGGCAGCCTCGAACGAGGCTATCATGCGCTTCGAAATAGTCACAGCAAAGTCCCGTGTCCAGTTCCGGCCAAAATTCAGGTAGGTGGTGGCCCCGGCCTGCCGGACCGACAACACCTTGCCCTCGACCACGGTGAAGCGCCCGACCCCCGCCAAAATATCGCCGGGACTTTCAGTGTTTTTTATGGCCGCCGGATCGGCCCAGAATCCCCGCTTCGCCTGGCGGGCGCTTGCCTCGGCCGCGGCCAGCATGGCGGCACAGCCCTTGTCGGTCATATCGGCTGAAACCAGGGCGTCGCCCTGCGCCAGCAGCACGGCCTGCACCGGGGTGTCGGAGGCGCCGACAAACACCAAAGCGGGCTGGCGGCCGTAGCGGTCGGGGCCGTCGTCCTCGCCGCGCAAGGTCACCTCGCGGCCCGACAGAACCGCCGACAGCGCCGCGATATCGCCCGATTTCTCGGCGGCAGCCGGTTCGATGCCGGCAAGCCGTATTTCGCGGCCGTCCTCGAGACGAAAGCTGCGCGCATCGACAATCGCCGCGACGCGGCCTTCGCCCTGGGCCTCGAAGGCGCAGCCTGCCGCGATCGCCGGATCATTCGGGGCGGCGATCAATGTCAGGCCACATAGCATGCCGATTGCGGAGCTCCGGCGGCCGAATTCGATCATGATCGCAAACCAAGGCATAAAGCGATATTCGCACACCAAGTGCATTCCGTTGAGCGGAAATCCGCGGTCGGCGCCAGCTTTCGCCGCGGCTTGCCGCAGTGCACCGCATGCGGCATGATCGCGGCAACAGCATTGAGGTCGCATGCAACGCGACACATCGGCAGGGAGGCTTGATAAATGCAACGGGTTCTTACCGGCGTTTTCGCCATGGTGCTGGCGATCTCCGCCACGGCTGCGCTGGCGCAAGCCAAGCCGCCGCTGAAGCTCGGCGGCATCCTCGATATGTCCGGCCTCTATGCCGACATCACCGGCCCCGGCAGCGAGATGGCCGCGAAAATGGCAGCAGAGGATTTTGGCGGCGAGGTGCTGGGCCGCAAGATCGAGATCGTGGTCGGCGATCATCTCAACAAGGCGGACCTTGCCGCCAACATTGCCCGCGACATGCTGGACAACCAGGGCGTCGAGATGATCTTCGACGTGGCGGCGTCGGCGACCGCGCTGGCGGCCGGCGAGATCGCCAAGGCGCGCAACAAGATCATCATCTTCAACGGCCCCGGATCGATCCGCCTCAGCAACGAGGCCTGCGGTCCCTATACCGTGCATTACGTGTTCGACACCTTCGCACAGGCCAACGTCACCGGTCTTGCCGCCGTCAAGCAGGGCCTCGACACCTGGTTCTTCCTGACCGCCGATTATGCGTTCGGACAGGATCTGGAAAAGGACACCACCAATGTGGTGCTGAAGTCCGGCGGCAAGGTGCTGGGCAGCGTCAGGCACCCGCTCAACACTTCGGATTTTTCCTCGTTCCTGCTGCAGGCGCAGAGCTCGAAGGCCAAGGTGATCGGGCTCGCCAATGCCGGCGGCGACACCATCAATGCGATCAAGCAGGCGGCCGAGTTCGGCATCATGAAGGGCGGCCAGAAGATATCGCCGCTGCTGGCCTTCGTCACCGATGTCGACAGCGTCGGCCTCGACACCGCGCAGGGCCTGCTGCTCGCCGAAGCCTTTTATTGGGACCTCAACGACGACACCCGGGCGTTTTCGAAGCGCTTCATGGAGCGGATGAAGCGGGTGCCGACCTCGGCGCAGGCCGGCGTGTATTCGTCGGTGCTGCATTATCTGCAGGCGGTGAAGGCCGCAGGCACCACCGATCCGGCCGCGGTGATGAAGATCATGAAGGCCACTCCGATCAACGACATGTTCGCAAGGAACGGCCGGATTCGCGAAGACGGCCGCATGGTGCACGACATGTATCTGTTCGAAGTCAAGAAGCCGTCGGAATCCAGGGGCCGCTGGGACGACTACAAGCTGCTGGCGACCATTCCCGGCAGCGAGGCGTTCCAGTCGCTCGAACTGTCGCGTTGTCCGCTGGTGAAGAAGTAGGCGCAAGCAACATCAGCCGTCATTGCGAGCGCGGCGGAGCAATCCGGCAACGGTTCATAACGATATGGATTGCTTGGCCGCAGTGCTTCTCCCAGTCAGGGCGAATGACAAAGGCCATAACAACAAAGGCAACATTCATGAACGACATGGTCCTGCAAGAACTCGATTCCGGGCTGCTCACCATCACCATGAACCGTCCCGATCGGCGCAACGCGCTCAATCCGGACATGACGCGGGGCCTGGTCGAGGCGGCGCGGCGGGCGGCGGAGGACCACGAGGTCCGCGCCGTTTTGCTGCGGGGCGCCGGAGGCACCTTCTGCGTCGGCGGCGATGTGAAATCGATGGCCGAGGGGCGGGCGCCGTTGCCGTTCGAGGCCAAGATGGCCAATCTTCGGCGCGGCATGGAAGTCTCCCGCATCCTGCACCAGATGCCGAAACCGGTGGTGGCGCAACTCGACGGGGCGGCAGCCGGTGCCGGTCTCTCGATCGCGCTGGCCTGCGATCTCCGCGTCGCCAGCGCCTCGGTCAAGATCACCACCGCCTTCGCCAAGGTTGGATTGTCGGGCGATTATGGCGGCACCTATTTCCTGACCCATCTGCTCGGCAGCGCCAGGGCGCGGGAGCTCTACCTGATGTCGCCGGTGCTGACGGCGCAGGAAGCGCTCGCGCTCGGCATGGTGACATCGGTCGTCCCCGACGCCGAGGTCGAGACGGCGGCCCGGGAGCTTGCGATGTCGCTGGCGCAGGGGCCGTCGGTGACGCTGGGCTATATCAAGCGCAACATCAACAACGCCGAGCATTTGTCGCTGGAAGCCTGCTTCGACGCCGAGGCGATCCATCACTCGCGCGCCGGCGAGACCGCCGACCACAAGGAGGCCGCAAAGGCGTTCGTCGAAAAGCGCAAGCCGGTGTTCCAGGGCCATTGAGATGGCCGGGGATCAGCAGATGGCGGCTTATCTCAGGCTGCGCCAGATCTGCCTGGTGGCGCCGCATCTCGAGCCCGTGGTGGGCGATATCGCCGCCATCATGGGCCTTGGGGTCTGCTACCGCGACGGCCATGTCGCCAAATATGGCCTGGAAAACGCCCTGCTGCCGGTCGACAGCATCTTGCTGGAAGTGGTCGCGCCGTTGCAGCCCGGCACCGCGGCCGGACGCTTTCTCGACAAGACCGGCGGCCGCGGCGGCTACATGGCGATCTTCTGCTGCGACGACCCCGACCGGCGCGGAGAGCAAGCCAAGGCGATCGGCGTCCGCGTCGCCAATGTCATCGATCATGCGCCCTATCACGGCGTGCAGCTGCATCCGCGCGATTGCCGCGCCGCGTTCATCGAATTCAACCATACCGCCGGCAGCGACGATGTTCTGGGCCCCTATCCGCCGGCCGGACCGGACTGGCAGCAATCGATCCGTCGCGACGTGACCAAGGCCCTGGTCGGCGTCGAGATGCAAAGCCCCGATCCGCGCGGCCTGGCCGCGCACTGGGGACGGATCATCGGAATTGCCGTCACGGCGGCTCCAGGCGGCGAGCCCGAACTGGCGTTGCCCAATTGCAGTTTCCGCTTCGTCGGGGGCGCGAGCGAGATCATGAGCGGCCTGACTTTTCGGGTCGGCGATATCGCCGCCGTCGGCCAGGCCGCGAGGACAAAAGGATACGCCGTGTCAGACGATTCGTTTCTGCTCGGCGGCGTCATGTTCCGGCTTGCGGCGTAGGCGGGAGCTCTTTGTCGTCGTTGCGAGGAACGGCGAAGCCATCTCCATCACCACCGTCATTGCGGGCGCAGCGAAGCAATCCATCGAAGCGGCAAAGAAAGAATGGATTTTTTCTTTTCGCCCGCCATGGCGCGCTCAACAAGAATAAAAGGATCTTCCCGAATGCCGCATCCGCTCGACAGTTTCTTTGCGCCCGACAGCATCGCCCTGATCGGGGCATCGCGCGATCTGGAAAAGATTCCGGGGCGGCTGCTGTCGATGCTGCGCAAGAACGAATTTCCCGGACGGCTCTACCCGGTCAATCCCAATTACGGCGACATCGACGGGCTGAAATGCTATCCGTCGATTGCGGCGATCGGCCAGCCGATCGACCTTGCCGTCGTCATCATTCCGGCGCGCGCGGTGCTGGAAGCGCTGCAGCAATGCGCCGCGGCCGGGGTCAGGAACGCCGTGGTCATCTCCTCGGGATTCGCCGAGGAGGGCGGCGACAGCGCGGCCATGCAGGACGCCATTGCCGCGCTGGCAAAAGCCACCGGCATGCGAATCTCCGGTCCCAACGCCGAAGGATTTTATAGCGAGGTGCAGCGCGTCGCCGCCACCTTCAGCCCGACCGTCGATGTCAAGCCCGGCGAGCCGCGGCTGCTCGCCACCCGGCGGCGGATCGGCATTGTCGCGCAGAGCGGCGGCATCGGCTTTGCGATCTATCACCGCGCCAGGGCCTTGGGGGTCGCGCTCAGCTACGTCGTCAGCGCCGGCAATGAATCCGACCTCGGCGCCGGCGAGTTCCTCGACTACATGGTGCAGGATGCCTCCACCGACGTGATCCTGCTGTTCATCGAGGGCATTCGCGACGTCGAAAAATTTCTCGCCGCCGCCCGCCGCGCCGCCGAGACCGGAAAGCCCGTCATCGTCACCAAGGTCGGCCGCTCCGGCGCCGGCGAGCGCGCCGCGGCGTCGCATACCGCGAGCATGGCCGGCTGGTCGGCGGCCTATGACGCGGTGTTCGCCAAATACGGGTTCATCATTTCCAACGATCTCGATGAGGCCGTCACCATCGCCGCACTGCTGGCCAGCAATCCGATGCCGAGGGGAGACCGCGTCGCGGTGCTCACGGTGTCGGGCGGCGCCGGCATCTGGGGCGCCGATACCGTGGCGCTGCAGGGCCTGCAGGTGCCGGAACTGTCGGCGCCGATCCAGGCCGAAATCCGCACCCTGCTGCCGTCCTATGGGGCCGCCGGCAACCCGATCGATGTGACCGCGCAAGGCGTGCACAGCGGCGGCCTGCAGAGGAGCATCGACCTGCTCGACGTCTCCGACGAAGTCGACGCCATCCTGGTGGTGCTGTCGCTGTCGAGCGACACCAGGATGCCGTTCAAGCTCGCCGAGCTGAAGCCGGTCATCGATGCCCAGAACAAGCCGATCGTGTTCTACTCCTACACGCTGCCATCGCTGTTCGCCCGCCAGCAGCTGGCGGCATCGGGGGTCGTGGTGCTGTCGGGGCTGACCCATGTCGGCGTCGCCATGCGCCAGATGGTGCAGCGGGCGAAATTCAGGCTGCCGCCGCCGGTCGAGGCTGCGGCGCCGCCGCGCAATCTCTCCGCTCACCTGACGTCCGCAACCCTCTCCGAATTCGACGGCAAATCGCTGCTGCGCGATGCCGGCATGGCGCTGCCCGACGAGGTGCTGGTGAGCGAGAAGGGCGCGCTGGATGCCGCGATCGCCCGCGTCGGCCTGCCGCTGGTCATGAAGATCCAGTCGCGCGATATTCCGCACAAGAGCGAAATAGGCGGCGTCCGCGTCAACCTGGCCACCAAGGGCGAGGCGTTCGCGGCCTACCAGATGCTGCTCGACAATGCCCGCCGCCATCGGCCCGATGCCGCGATCCAGGGCGTGCTGGTCAGCCCGATGGCGAAAAAGGGCGTCGAGATCATCATCGGCACCCTGTGTGACGCCACCTTCGGCCCGATGATCATGGTCGGGCTCGGCGGCATCACCACCGAGTTGTTCAGGGACGTGATCTATCGCCCGGCGCCGCTCGGCGCGGCCGAGGCGTCCGCGATGCTGGACGAACTCAGGGCCGCAGCATTGCTCAGGGGTTTTCGTGGCGCCCCAGTCGCCGATATCGCGGCGCTGTCGCAGCTGATCGCGCAGCTATCGATGGTCGCGGCGCAATACCGCGAGCAGATTTCGGAAATCGAAATCAACCCGGTGCTGGTCCATCCCGCCGGCCATGGCGTCACCATCGTCGATGCGCTGGTGGTGCCGAGGAGCCGGTAGTTTTCAGCATCGTGACGGCCGGAGCATTTTCTCATCGACATTCCGGGATGCACCGCAGGTCGGCATTTGCCGACCTACGGCGCAGACCCGCAATCCACAGGTTATCGCATCGAGATTCCCCGAGCATTGCACATCTGAGGTTCGCGCCACCCGGCCGCGCTTTGCGCCGACCCCTGGAGCGCGCCGGATGACCGCAATCCGCCTCATCGCCCCTTGAAATTGGCGACGCGGCGTTCCTCGGTGGCCTTGACGCCTTCCTTGAAATCCTCGGTGGCGCGCAGCCGGGTCTGTTCGGCGAGTTCGTGGGTGGTGGCGGCCATCACCCGGTCGGCGAGGCCGGCGCGCATGGTGGCACGGGTCGAAAGCAGCCCGAGCGGCGAACACTCGGCAATCTCCGACGCCAGCTTCATCGCCGCGGCGCGCACCTGATCCTGCGGCACGCAGACATTGGCGAGGCCCATCTTCAGGGCCTCCTCGCCGGTCACCCGTCGGCTGGTGTAGAAGATCAATTCGGCATTGTTCCTGCCGACCAGTTCGGGGAGCGTCGTGGTCAGGCCGAAGCCGGGATGGAATCCGAGCTTGGTGAAGTTCGCCGCAAACCGCGCTTCCGGGCAGGTGACGCGAAAATCCGCCGATACCGCGAGGCCGAGGCCGCCGCCGATCGCCGCACCATGGACCGCGGCGACGATCGGCTTCTTGTTGCGGAAGATCCGCACCGCCTGGATATAGAGATGGCTGATCTGGCCGAGGCTCGAGGCCGGGTCGGATTGCTCGCGCGCCTCGGCCTGCTGCCGCGCCGGATCGTTGAAATTGGCGCCGGCGCAGAACGCTTTGCCCTGGGCGGCCAGCACCACCGCGCGGGCCTCCGGGTCGTTATCGATGTCGGTCAGCGCATCGGCGATCTGGTTGATCAGCGAGATGTCGAAGAAGTTCAGCGGCGGGCGCTGGATCTCGATGGTGGTGACGTGGCCGGTCTTCTCGACGCCGATGTCGGTGAATTTTGTCATGGGAGTCCTCGATTGAATTGATCTGGAGTTAGCGCGCAGTCCATGTCGGTCCGTAACGGATCAACTGCAATTGTCATTCCGGGGCGCGTGTGATGCGCGAAGCGCGGCAAGCGCGAACCCGGAATCCATAACCACCGCGGGGCTATGGATTCGGGGCCTGCACTCCGCCCGGCTGTCGCCGGCCGGAGCACATCCCGGAATCACAAAGGATAGATCGCAGGATCGGTTTCATGGCAGCCCCTTATCGCAGTCCGAGGCCGCGCGCGATGATGCCGCGCAGCACTTCCGTGGTGCCGCCCTGGATGGTCAGCTTGGGCGCGACCTTCATGGCGTAAGGCAGCACGGTATCGAGGATTTCGTGGTTGCTGGCATCCGGCTCGACGAACGCCGCCAGATCCCGCACCCGCTGCGGCAATTGCTGTTCCCAGATCGTGCCGATGTCCTTGACGATGGAGGCTTCCACCACCGGTTCCTTGCCGGCGTGCAGCATGCCGGCGACCGACACCGACATCCGCCGCATGGTGTGAAGTTGCGCCACCAGCCGTCCGATGCCTTCGGCGCCGCGATTGTCGGGCTGCTCGCCGAGCGCGCGGACCAGTTCGGTCAGCACATAATAGGTTTCGAGGAAGCGTTCCGGCCCGCTGCGCTCATAGGCCAGTTCGCTGGTGGCCTGCTTCCAGGCGCCGTCGATTTCGCCGAGCAGATGATCGTCCGGGACAAAGGCGTCCTGGAACACCACCTCGTTGAATTCCGACTTGCCGGTCAGCTGCGCGATCGGATTGACCTTGATGCCCGGCGTTTTCATGTCGACGAGAAACTGCGTCAGGCCATGGCGGCGGTTTTCCTTGGTCGGCGGCGAGGTGCGGAAGATCGCCAGCATGTAATTGGCCACCTGCGCCGACGAGGTCCATATCTTGGTGCCGTTGATCAGATAGCCGCCCTCGGTCTTGGTCGCCTTGGTCTTGGCCGCGAACAGGTCGGATCCGGAATTGGGCTCGCTCATCCCGATCGAGAAGCAGACTTCGCCGCGGCAGATCCGCGGCAGGATGTCCATCTTGATATGCTCGGGAGCATATTTCAGCAGCACCGGGCCGCTCTGCCGGTCGGCGACGAAGAACCGTCGCGTCGGCGCATTGGCGACGCGCATCTCCTCGGTCACCACATAGCGCTCGAGAAAGCTGCGCTCGTGGCCGCCATATTTCTTCGGCCAGGTCATGCCGATCCAGCCGCGCTCGCCGACGCGCCTGCTGAAGCCGGGAACGTCGCTGTCGCTGCCATGCGGGCTGTGCGGGTCGAAGCTGCCCGCCGCGATTTCCTCGGCGAGGAAGTCGCGGACCTCGCGGCGCAGCGTCTCGCATTCGGGCGGCAGGCGGATCGGATCGAAACGAAGGGCTGCGGTCATGTTGTCACTCGACTTTGCGGTAGGCGGATATCAGGGGTCTCAGCGCGACGCCACCAGCGGCCACAATTCGTCGGCGCCGCGCGCGGCGATGCGCTTGCCCAGTTCCACCGCCCAGTAGCTTTCATTGCCGAAATCGTCGCGCCAGGCCAGCGCGCGCATGGTGTAGCGATGCAGTATATGCTCGAGCGTGTAACCGATCGCGCCATGGACCTGGTGGGCGATCGCCGCACCCTTTTCGGCGGCCTCGGCGCAGCGGATTTTCGCCGCGGTGGCTTCCAGGAAGACCGCGTCGTCGAATCCGTTGGCGTGGGCGATGCTGTCCGCCGCCGAACTCGCCGCGGCCATCGCCGCGGCGGTTTCCCCGGCCAGCCTCGCCAGGTTGTGCTGCACCGCCTGGAATTTCGAGATCTTCTTTTCGAACGCGACCCGTTCGTTGGAGTAGCGCACGCTGATGTCGAGCATCGATTCCAGCGCGCCGGCGATTTGCAGGCTTCGGGCCACTGCGCCCATCAGCATCAGCGCGGTCTGGTCGAAGCCTTTCGGCGCCGGCTTGAGCGCCACCGGCCGGGCGTTGTTGAAAGTCACGCTGTCGCTGGCGTCGCCGGCGAGATTGAGGCCGGCTTCGATCCGGCAGGCCGCGGCCTCGACCAGCGCGATCGAGACGCCGCCGGCATTGTGCGCCAGCACCGCGAAATGCCCGGCATCCCCGGCGAAGGGAACGCCGCGGGCGCGGCCGGACAGGCTGCCGTCGGGATTGAGCGCGATGCGGTCTTTCGGGCTTGCCGGCGCCACCGTCATCTCGCCCTCCGGCGAACTGATGCCTGCCTGCGACAACAGCCATCCCGCCAGCATGGTCTCGGCGAGCGGCACCGCAATGCCGAAGCGTCCGGCCGCGCTCAGCACGCCAAAGCCTTCGGCGAGGCTGGCGCCCGAGCCGCCAAAATCCTCCGCTACCCAGGACAGCGGCAGGCCGGCCTCGCTCAGCGCCTGCCATAACGGCGCTTTCCAGCCCGCCTTGCTGTCGCGGTTGATGGTTTGCGCGTCGGCGAGATCGGCAAAAATCCGCTCCGCAGTCTCGGCGACGATGTTCTGACTCTCCGCCACGGCGTTCCCCGCTTGAGTTAGGCCCGCCTCCGCCGGGCGGTTGCGCCGGGCATCGTGTGCGGTCTTTTGTTGGGCGGCATGATGAGGAAAAGCCGCCGCCATGACAAGCACCGATGTCCGCAGGGCCGCCTGCGAAGCCAACATGAGCGGTCGCCGCAGCGTTAATTCCGCGCAACGGAGTTTGACGGATTTGCAGGCAATTTTCCGCGCGATATGGTAGATCGCGCCCCACGGCGGGCGGCTCAAGATCAACATGGGGAAATACGGATGTCGAAGGATGGTTTGTGCGCGATTGTCACCGGTTCCGCCTCCGGCCTGGGGGCCGCGACCGCGGCCATCCTGGCCAGGGGCGGTGCGCGCATCGTGGTCAACTATTCCTCGAGCCAGAAGGAAGCCGAACAGACCGCCGATCTCTGCCGCAGCGCCGGCGGCGAAGTGGTCGTGGTGCAGGGCGACGTGTCGCGCGACGAGGATTGCCGGAAGATCGTCGCCGCGGCCGCGCCCTGGGGCCGCGTCGATGCGCTGATCAACAATGCCGGCACCACCAAGCACGTGGCGCATGACAATCTCGACGGCCTGTCGGCGGAGGATTTTCAGCGGCTGTTCGGTGTCAACACCGTCGGCCCGTTCCAGATGGTGCGGGCGGCGCGCGCGCTATTGGAAGCCGGCGCCAAGGCCTCCGGCCGCGCCTCCGCGGTGGTCAACGTCTCGTCGGTGGCCGGCATCAGCGGCGGCGGCTCCTCGATCGCCTATGCCGCCAGCAAGGGCGCGCTCAACACCATGACCTATTCGCTGGCACGCGCGCTGGCGCCGCTGATCCGCGTCAACACCGTCTGCCCCGGCTATATCGATACGCCGTGGTTCACCAAGGGCCGTGGCGCCGAGGCCGCCGCCAAGGTGCGCGATACGGTGGTGGCGAAGGTGCCGCTCAAGGTCGCCTCGACGGCGGAGGATATCGCCGCGCTGGTGTGCTTCCTCGCCACGGCGCCGTCGAGCAACATGACCGGCGAAGTGGTGCGGATGGACGCCGGCCTGCATCTGGTGAGCTGAGATTCGCGTCACGGCGGGCAGAAGCGCGAAGATGCGCTTCTGCCCGGGCATGACGGCTTTTCTACTTCGCGCCGGGATCGGAGATCACCCGGCTGGCCACCAGCCGGTTCCAGATGAACAGCACCACCAGCGCGCCAATGGTCGCGGTGATGAAGCCGGCGCCCTGGTCCGGGCCGTAATGGCCGATCGCCTGGCCGATGAAGGTCGCGAGAAAGGCGCCGGCAATGCCGAGCACGGTGGTGAGGATGAAGCCGCTCGGGTTGTTCGGGCCCGGCGACAGCAGGCGCGCGATAATTCCCGCAACAAAACCGACGATGACGATCCAGAGAATGCCGCCCATGGCTATAATATCCTTTCGAAAAAGTTGAATTTCAAAAACAGTTGCCGTTGCCGCGCCGCGCGCGATCGGGCGAAGTCACAGCCGGCCGGATAGTTCCTGTTCGGTCGGCAGCCTTCCGTCCGGCGTCAGATGATCGACCACGTCGGGCAAATGCTGGCTGAGGCCGGCGAGCAGTTCATCGCGCGACAGGCCGCTTTGCGACATCAGGCTGTTGATCTGATCGGCACCCAGGGCGTTGGCGAGATCGCCCGGCGAAATCGGCTTGTTCGGACCTGGGCCGACCCAGGAATTGGCGGTGTCGCCGTGGCCGCTCTGCTGCAATTGCTTGAGCAGGTCGCCGAGCCCGCCGCTGATCACGCTTCCGGCGGCGCCACCCGCCAGCAGGCCGCCGAGGCCGCTCTTGAGCAGGCCGCCGAGCCCACCAAGATTGCCGCCACCGGCGGGCGGGGCGGCACCGGGAGACGGCGCCGGCGCCGGTGTGGCGCCCTGTTCGCCGCCGCTGAAATGCTTGACCGCCTTGTAGGCGAGCAGGGCCAGGATCGCCATGGTCATCGGCGACATCCCGCCGCTGCCTTGCGGGCTCGGACTGCTCGGGCCGCGCGGGCCGTTCTGCATCCCGTTGAGTACGTCGAGCAAACCCATTGTTGCCTCCTGCCGCATGCCAGCCCGGCCGGAAACATACCGGCGCGCCATGACGGTTACAAGGCAAGCCGGCCACCGCCGCGGGCGCTGCGGCGCGGATGGGCATCCAACCCGGAAGTCTGCTATTGAGCTTCGGCAAGTCGGGCAAAAGAAAGTCACGGGATGATTTCGAGCGGGCTGATCGGCGTGGCGGGGGCCGGCAGCATCGGCTGCTTCGTCGGCGGCATGCTTGCGGCCGGAGGCCACCGCGTCGCGTTGCTGGCGCGCTCGCGCGTGATCGCGGAAGTCGGCGATCACGGGCTGCGGCTGACGAGTTTCGAGGGCCTCGACCGCAAGCTCGCGCCGGACCAGCTGACGCTGTCGGATGATCCCGGGATTTTTGCCGAGGCCGGCGTCGTGCTGGTGACGGTCAAGAGTGCCGATACCGCCGAGATCGCCGAGTTGATCGCGCGGCATGCGCCGGCGGACGCCGTCATCGTCAGCCTGCAGAACGGCATCGGCAACGTCGCGCTGTTGCGCGAAAAATTGCCGGGGCGCCGGGTGCTGGCGGCGATGGTGCCGTTCAACGTCATCTCGATGGGTGAAGGGCGATTCCATCGCGCCACCTCGGGCGACATCATCGTCGAACGCGACGATGCCGGCACCGCGCAGCAGCTATCGGTGCAAGGACTCAAGATGCGCGCCAGCGACAACATCGCCGGCGTGCAATGGGGCAAGCTTCTGGTCAATCTCAACAACGCGCTCAACGCATTGTCCGGCCTGCCGCTGCGCCGGCAGCTCGCGCAGCGGCCCTGGCGGCTGCTGTTCGCCGACCAGATGGCGGAGGGACTGGCGGCGATCAGGGCCGAGGGCATAAGGCCGGTGTCGTCGACGCCGGTGCCGGCCGGCTGGACCCCGCATCTGCTGCGGCTGCCGGATGCGCTGTTTACGACCATATTGGGGCGGACCATGAAGATCGATCCCGAGGCGCGCTCGTCGATGTGGCAGGACCTGCAGCTTGGCCGGCGTACCGAGATCGACTATCTGCAGGGCGTCATTACCGCGATCGCCGACCGGCAAGGGCTCAAGGTGCCGCTGTCGCGCCGCATCGTCGCGCTGATCAAGCGCGCCGAGGCTGAGGGCCGGGGTTCGCCCGGGCTGACGCCGGCGCAGATCCGGAGCAACGAGGGCGCGTAGTGAGGCTGCCACTCTCCGCGGCGGACAGCCGGCTTGACGCACTCGCGCTGCGACAGGTGCGCTGCGAGAGGCGGCACCGTCAGCCCCAGCGGGCCGGCGATTTTGCAACGCGGGTTCGCTTGCGCCTCAACCGCGCCTGGGCTTGCTCGACGGAGCGCCGAACAGCGCCTTCTTCAGGTCCTTGATGCCCTCGGAAAGCCGCGGCCACTCGCAGGAGAAGGAATGCCGCGGGCAATTCTCGGTCCTGATGCGCGCCTTCAGATCGCTGGCCATGGCGGCCGGCTTGACGGGCGGCGCAGGCGCAGGCGCCGGCGCCTTTTCGGCCTCAGGGGTGAAGGAGGTCTGCCGCAACTGCTGCTGTTTGGCCGCGAAGGCGGCGGCGATGTCGCTGCGCCGCTGATTGTCGAGATAGGCGGTATATTGTTCGTCGATATGCTTCTGCTCTTCCGGCGTCGGGTTCGGGCCGGCGATATCGAAGCTGCGGTTCTGCATGAAATCGAAATAGGTGTAGCCGCCGCCGGGCTTGCGCCGGCCGGCAAACTTGGCGTTGCATTCGGACAGCGCCGCCGCCCTGGCTTCCGCGCTCGCCGCCTTGTCGGCGCTGGCGGCGCATTCCTCGAAGTCGGCCGGCGCGCGCGACCACCACTGCGCCGGCGCGCGCGCAGGCTGCAGCACCACGGCGCCGACAGAGGCAACGATCAGAAGGGCGGCTTTGGGCGATGCGATCAAGGTCGATTTCCACAGGGGGCACGGTCTCGCGGCGAAGGATGACGCCACAATGCTTGCGGATTGTCGTCATTATCGGCCGGCTTGTCACCCCGAAACCGCCGGCTTTTCCCGTATGGGGGAACGGGCTTGGCCGCGCGGCTGTGACCTTTGGGACACATCGGCATTCAGCGGTCCGTCATGGGACGCGGAATCCCGGGCGCCGGGCAGGGTTGAATCGCAGCCGCGGCTAATGTCATGTACCCCGCGGCTGGCCCCACGTTCCGCCATCGAAATCCATGGCGGCGTCCGGCTTTGCCCAGGGACATCCATGCGCTTTCTCCAGACCTTTCAGCTCTATGATTTCCTGGACACGGTGGTCAGTCTGCTGACGGCCTTCGTGTTCGGCACCCTGATCGGAGCCGAGCGGCAATACCGCCAGCGCAGTGCCGGGTTGCGAACCAATGTTCTGGTCGCGGTCGGGGCTTCGGCGTTTGTCGACCTCGCCAATCACCTGACCGGATCGGACGGCAGCGTCCGCGTGATCGCCTATGTGGTCTCGGGCATCGGATTTCTCGGCGCCGGCGCGATCATGAAGGAGGGCATGAATGTCAGGGGCCTCAACACCGCGGCCACGCTGTGGGCCTCGGCGGCCGTGGGATGCTGCGCCGGCGCCGACATGGTCGCGCAGGCCGCGCTGCTGACGCTGTTCGTGCTGGGCGGCAACACCCTGCTGCGTCCCCTGGTCAACGCCATCGACCGGATTCCGATCGTCGAGCAATCCACCGAGGCAAGCTATGACGTGCTGATCACCACGGATTTCGGGCTCGGTCGCTTCGGTCCGGGAATTCCTGCTGGAGAAGCTGGAGGCGGCGAACTATCCGGTGCGCGATATCGAGGTGGCCTATGGCCCCGAGGACAGCGCCGAGATCACCGCCACCCTGGTCAGCCTGTCGATCGAGCCCAACGAACTCGATGCGGTTGTGGCCAGTCTGGCCGCCATGCGCGGGGTTCGCCACGCCACCTGGAACATCCGGGCGCTGGAATAGCGCTCGATTTGTCGACCGCGGTCTGGCAAAAGTGGCGGGTTCAGGCGCTTGAAAATATCGAGGCGTGCCAATGTGGAAGATCATGGCCGCAGCAGCCGGGCTGCTGGTGCTGCCGTCGGCGGCGGTGGCGCAGGCGAAGACCGAGTTGATGATCGGCTTTCTCGATCATTCCGGCGGCACCATCAGCCAGGCCTTGGGCGTACGCAACAACGGTGTGCGTCCGATCAGGGCCGTCAGGATCGCCTGCCGCTTCTTCCGTTATTCCACGCCGCTCGCGGCCGGCTCGATCGGCCTTGAAGACATCGCGCCGGACGCCGCCAGCTACGCCACATTGCGGGTCGCGAGCCCGAGGACGCCCAATCGCGCGACATGTCATGCCGTCTCGGTTGAGCGCTAGGGACGATCGACTTCCTATGGCTTCTTCAGGCTGAGGATATAGGCGATCAGGTCATCCGACTCGGCGCTCGAAACCGCGAAATCGGGCATGTTCCGGTGGTTCGAATGCAGAAAAGCGTTCAGGGAAATTCCGGTGGTCGACGGCAGGTCGGCGATGCTCTGGAAACTCGCAGGATCGGCCTTGTCCGAAAGCGTCATGGGCAGGACGCGATGGCATGGACTGCATCGCTTCTCGGCAATCCGGCGGCCGGACGCCGGATCGCCGTCGGCAGCTTGAGCGAGAACGGGTGACGACGCCGTCAGCGTCGTCGCAACAACGAGGCATGCAAGCATGATCCGGCGCATGGCGATCTCCATAAGGCTGATCCGACAGAGGTGGAGGCGGCATCGACCATCTCGGACAGGCCCAGATTTTTGCACCTGCAGAACTCCACTGAAACGAGTTGCCACATTGCAGCGTCCAATTCCCTTTCAGCGAAGCGAAATCACGCCGCCAGATAGCCGAAATAACCCAGCACCAGGCCGATGGCGAGATCA
>CAVXYQ010000014.1:0-514744 GCA_963765855.1 uncultured Alphaproteobacteria bacterium
CTAGTTCTCATTGAGCTATGACACATAGTGGGCATCTAAAACTTGGGGGCTGCAAAACAGCTTCCTTTTTTATGGTAGGAACCCGCCGGGGCCGAATTCACGGCATCGGAGGCGTAGTCCCGGCAGCCTCAAATGCAATCGATAGAAGTTGTGCTGGCTTTTCAACTGAACGTTTGAACGAGGACGTTCAATCGAAAATCGGCTCCGCTAGCTGGGATGCGCTCTGATTGCGCAAGAACAGCCATTCCATGCAAAGCGCTCCATAGCACTTCCGCCGTAATGGCCGGCATTTCGTGCTTCAGCCCGAGTGCAGCGACCAACTCCGCGAAGGTCGCGCGGAGTGCTGGCGGCGTTTCCTCACTCGCGAATTTGAGGCCTGTCGGTAACACGAACATCGCTTCATAAATGACTGGCCGGGCGCGGGCGAAATCGAGATAGGCGGCGCAAACGTTGCGCAGGGTTTCCGCGTCGCCGGCGGCGCCCGCCTTCGATTTTTTTAGCTGATCGGCGAGTTCCTCAAACCCTCTGAGGGCAACGGCGCCCACGATTTCGGTCTTGCCCTTGAAGTGACTGTAGAGGACCGGCTGGCTGTAATCGATCAAACCCGCAAGTCGGCGCGTGGTGACGGCGTCCCAGCCCTCGGCCTCGGCCAGTTCGCAGGCCGCGGAAACGATAAGTCCATAGCGTTCAGCGCGCTGGCGCTCTCTGCGTTCAGTGATAGACATCACTGTAATATAGCGACGAACTATTTTCTGTCAATGCTAGATTTCGATTGACAGAGAAATTTGTCAACGCTAGATATTTTATCGTTGAAAAATTTCTTACCCGACAGGAGCCCACCATGTTGTACATCGGCTATACTCTCTCTGGCCTTATCGCCGCCGCCATCATCTTCATTGGGGCGCGCTTCTACTGGGGTCCCGCTGCCGCCGCCCGCGACTTCGGCATCGCCAACTCTCCATCGCCGTCCACCGCCTTTACCGCTTGGCTGTCCGTGAAGGGCACACGCGATATCGCCTCCGGCCTGTTTGTGGCCCTGCTGATGGCAAACGGTTCGCCACGTTTGCTGGGCGAATTTCTGGCCCTAGCGAGCCTCATCCCGTTGGGCGATGCCGCGTCCGTGCTTCGCACAGGCGGCAAGAAAGCCACGGCCTTCGGCATTCATGGCGCAACGGCGGTCGGCATGCTCGCCACCGCCGCGATCCTCTTCGCCTCTGCCACGAAATAACGGGAGTTCATCATGTCGATTTTTCAGATTTCGATGATCAATGTCGTTGCGTGGCTGCTGGCCCTTGCCTTCATTGGCGCCGGTATCGGGAACGCCGCCGGGGGTGCCGCGATCCAGGCACAATTTCAGCGCTGGGGTTACCCGGCGTGGTGGAATTTCGTGACCGCCGCGCTGGAAATCTTCGATGCAGCCCTGATCGTTTTTCCCGAAACAAGGCTTTTCGGTTTGGCGCTAGGCGCGGTGGTAATGATCGCGGCGACGGGGACCGTGCTTTGGCGCCGGGAGTACAGGCATTTGCCGCCTTGCATAGTGTTTATTGCGCTCATCGGCCTCGAAGTCGCACTTTATGCCCAACACTTTCTCAACCAATAGGGACCAATGAGGCTTTAAGCTCCATTCTTGCGCCGGCCTGCGAGGATGAGGTTAAAGCGGCGCGCCGCTGGCCGATATCCCAAGAAGAAGTGACATCTCCGAGCGTCTACTTAGCAAATCGGCCATAGTCATCCAGCACGGTCACAACTGCTATGAGCGCCCCAGCAAATACGCCCGTGAGTCCGCAGGCATGAAGGACAGCCATCACAAGTGTGAAACCATCCTCCGTTTGCCGGACCACCGCCCCAACGCCAATTTCCGCTGTTGACCTTGCAAGTGAGACGCCGCCAAACCAGCCCACGCTTTTACACAACCTAATTTGCCAAGATCTATGTCGTGAAATCCCAGACGACTTGCGATTTCGGATATTGCGCAAACTTCGCCATCTCGCGCGGCGAGATAGAGCAGCACTCGTAATGCATAATCGGAGCATTCGATGTATCAGGAGAAACCTTCTAGGTAACAAATTCAGTTCGAAATTTGCTGGCAAGCGCCAGCGCCCGCTGCCGCCGCTCGGCAATTTCAGCCTCGGTGAGCCGGGGTGGCGGCGTCGAGCGGCTGGCAAGCGGGTCTCCCACTGCCAGAAAATAATCCTCCTGGCCCGGAGGCGTGCACATGCAAAGCATATGCACGGTTTTGTCGGAATTATTTCTGAACGAATGCGGCGCATTGGATGGAATGTTGATCGTTGATCCGGCGCCGGCTTTAAGGGTTTCTCCCCGGAACGTGAAATGAAGCTCGCCTTCGAGCAACGTGAACATCTCCTCAAAATCATGGCGGTGCGGCGGCGGCCCACCTCCCGGCGGAACCAACATGTCAAAGAGGCAATAGCGGCCACCGGTCTGCGCACCTGTCAATAAGATAGTGTAGGTGCCGCCCGCTTGTGCGATTACCGGTACTGCCGGGTCATTCAGGCGAGACAACGCGAGCGTACGGTTCAAATCGTCCGGGGGAATAGATGCGGGCTTGTCGGTCATTTTGCGCTCCTTGTTTATTTATCGGGTTAACATAACGGGCGGCTGGTCGGCATGCACGTGCGCCCCCGGCGTGTCATGATGCAGCGGGGATTGCACTTCTAACGATCCAATCAATAGAAAACCCCTGCCGAGCGATCGGCAGGGGTTCTCTCATTTCCGACACATCGTATATCAGGTACGAAATGCTTCCATCCGGCGTGATCCGCTGCGGCCTCGTCCAGGACGTCCCGACGGACGTTTGGCGGAAGTTGACTTATCTCGCTTTGCCTTGAGGATTTCGTCGATGAAAGTCTCAGGCGCGGTGAGCATCAGTTTGCTCTGCTCCTCGCCGGCGGGATCTTTCCACTTGATCCGTGTCCGATAGGGCTTCTTTGGTGTGAAGCTCTCGGTCGGCTCGAACGTCTCGATCTTGAAGCGGATAGCCTGGTTGACGGCAACGTCGTCCTCCGCAAACAGATGGAGTTTGTGCTCGACCGCAAACTCCTGGGGGGTCTGTTCGGTGAGAACGATCTCGCGATTCAGCAGCACGACCCGGCCCTTATAGGCCTTCTCAGGCTTGAATTCGGGATTGCTCGTCGGATCGAACGGCTCGACAAATGCGATCTGTTCGGCGGGAACAAGTCTTTTTCCGATGGTGATGACCTGCATGATAATCTCCTCTGCAAGGGTTGCGATGAGATCAGGTCTACCGAAAGTCCTGAACACGCTGGATAGAAAGGCTTGGGAATCGCGGCGGAATGGTTGGTAATGATTGGGACTTCTGCCCCAAAATTCGAGTTGCCTTGCTGTCTCATCGCCATGGCTGGTGTAGAGTAAACCGATGTCTCACGGTCATACGCGCATTCCAACACGAAATGTCTGCATCTATTGCGGAAAGAAAGGCGTGCGCCTGACCGATGAGCATGTCGTACCGTTTTCTCTTGGCGGCCAGCATATTTTGGAGGGCGCAAGTTGCGATGCCTGCGCTGATATCACCAAGAAGTTCGAGCAGGATGTCGCTCGCGAGATGTGGGGTGCGGCACGAAACAGCTATAACGTTCCGAGCCGCCGCAAGTCAAAGCGAGCGACGCACATCCTTTTATCTGACCCCGATCGCCAAGAGCAGAAGGTCAAGGTGCCTTTCAGCGATTACCCGGCCGCCATGGTGTTTTACAAAATGGGCAGAGCTGGCCTGTTGGAAGGTCTACCGGACAATGTTGATCTGTCTTCCGGCGTGGCAGTTGGTCGCAATCAGCGACAGGGAGAAAGCCAAGACGTTCGAAGAAAAATTTGGAATCCGGCTGACGACGAAGTTTCGTCATGTGCCTGAAAGCTATGCGCGGCTCCTCGCGAAAATCGGGTACTGCCACATGCTGGTTGATTTGGCGCCGGGAGATTTCCGGCCGATTTGTCTGCCGTACATTTTAGGTAAGCCAAACCCATCCTACGTTGTCGGCGGCAGTATGAGCGATCTGCCGGCCGATGGCGGAAATGGCTACGTCCTGAGAACGGCCTGTTTCGGCACGCAAGATCGCTTGATGCTGCTGGCGGAAATTCGTTTGTTCGCGAATAACGGCACGCCCATCTACCACGTCGTCGTCGGCGACATGAACGGTCGTGATAAGGTAGCGGCAATGGTTGAGAAGCTGGGACCCGACGCCGTAATGGAAGACCCGTTCGCACGTGGTGACAACCATATGACGCCTCGCGTTTGGCCGTTGCCTTTTTGGCGCTAGCTCAGCTCGGTGAGCGCAGCGAATAAAGTCCGATCAGCAGGGCCGAGCGCCCTGGACACGGGTTCTCTTAGAATTTGCTCAACCTGAAAATGAGATGCATGATATTGCAGCTCTGTTCGAAACGAGAAATGCCGACAGGAACCAAAACAGGCGGATGGCTGCCGAGAAGCGTCATCGTTCAGATGGCGGCGCTGGCCAACCATGCGGTCGACAAAGCCCTGCTTGTTGGTTCAGAGGCAATGATTTCTCCGCCGCGCACCGAGGTTGGCTTCGTCGCGGCTGTCACTCTGGGTGCCATTAGGGACATCGCCGGCGCCTGGAAACCAATCTGCAGTGGTCGTGGTCTGGGCATCGATCTGTTGGGAGTCTTCTGCCACGCAGCACCCCTGGTTCAGTTCACGGATGCCAAACGTAAACTGCGTCATTGCGAGCTGGCCGATCTGCTCTTGGTCGTCGATATCAACAGCAAGGGTTCGTTTGTCAGGAGAGCGGTACTGGTTCAGGCCAAGATGGCCCGCGCTGCCGCGCGCGTCTTGCTGTCAGGAACATCAAGCCGCGTGCAGCTCGATTTGTATCAGAACTGGCATAGGTTCGATTTCGAAGAGGTGGTCTACGGATTGAGCCGGGTCGATTTCACCAAAGGCGGGCGAGCATCCGATTCCGCCACGATCGGCGTGATCGACCGACACTTTAAAGAGCAACCAATCTGGACACAGCATGCTGTAAGCCCGACACCATCCGTCATCTCGGACGAGCCGCATCTCGGCGAATTCATGGCCGAAATGGTGGGTGGTGCCTTGGGTTTCGGACGAGTTGCAACGCCGATACTTCAGACGGACTGGAGTAGGACGGTCGAGAAGCTTCTGGATGTGACTTATAAACGCGCCTTCCATCACAAACCAACGCTGGGTACTACCGGCGTTCCGCGAGGCGTTCACGCAGTAGCGTGCGTGAACTTCTTGCAAACGCAAATCCGGTGATTGGCATCTGGGGAGGATCAGCCAAGCCGCCTTTCGATTTCCAGACCAAGGAGGATGATCAGCCGGGCGGCATCAGTGTCCTGCATATCGGGATCGGACCAATTCAAGATACCTGAGACCGTACTATCAGGATATGCTAATAATTTCAGTCTATTACACCTTCATTTGCATGATTTCTCAATGACAATACTTGCAAACGGGAAGGATTTGGCATATATTTCAGCCATGACGAAGCTTGAGCAACTCAAGAGGCACCTGAAACCGGGTCACGCGTATCGACGCGCGGAGCTGTCCCGCTGGTCGACGTCGGTCGATCGGCATCTCAGAGAACTGGTTGAGAGTGGCGTTCTCAAGAAACTCTCGGGGGGACTCTACGCCTATCCGAAAGAAACTGCTTTCGGCCAGGCACCCGCTAAGGACAGCGATGTCGTGAGTGCCTTCCTCAAGGAGGACCGGTTTCTTCTGGCTTCGCCGAATGCCTACAACAGTCTGGGCGTGGGTACGACGCAGCTCTACGACAAAACCGTCGTCTACAATCACAAGCGACACGGCGACTTCCAATTGGGTGGTCGCAAGTTTGCTTTTCGCGTGAAGCCGCGCTTTCCCAAGTCGCTGACAAAGGAGTTTCTGCTTGTCGATCTCGTCAACAATCTCGATCAGCTTGCGGAAGCCAAGGACGAGGTGTTGAAACGCGTGGAGGAACGTGCCGCGTCAGCGGATAGCCGGCGCTTGCGTCGTGCCGTGCGCGAATATGGAAACGAAAGGACCAAAAAATTCTTCGAACGCGCGCTGAGCACGAGCGAGTTGCGCCATGCCGCGTGATTTCCTCCACAATCATCCGCAGTTTGCGGACCTGATCCGGATTGTGGCGGAAGAAAAGGGCATTGATCCAGCGTTAGTCGAAAAGGACTACTGGATCATGCATTGTCTCTATGGGCTTCAGCGGCAGAAATTCAAGTTCGCGCTGAAGGGTGGCACCTCCCTTTCTAAGGGTCACCAGATCATAAGCCGGTTTTCGGAAGATATCGATATTCTCATCGAGCCGCCGGAGGGTCACGACGTAAAAATTGGCCGCAACCAAACCAGCCCTGCCCAGAACAAGACGCGCAAGGATTTCTATGATTGGCTAGCCAATAATGTCAGCATCGACGGCATCGAAACTGTCGAGCGCGATACGGATTTTGACACCAAGGATTATTTCAGCGGTGGGATCAGACTCTTCTATGACACGACGACAGAGCTACTTGAAGGACTAAGAGAAGGCGTTCTTCTGGAGGTCGGATTCGATCTCGTGGCCCCGAACACTCCGAAGGATATCAGCTCCTGGGTCTACGACCATGCCGCCGGCAAGGTTGACGTTATCGACAACCGCGCCAAAGCGGTACCTTGCTACAACGCCGGCTACACGTTTGTCGAAAAGCTACAGACGGTCTCTACGAAATTTCGCAAGCAGCAGGCCGAGGGCACTGATCCCGTTGACTTCATGCGCCACTACTATGACATTTACGAGTTGCTCATACAGCCTGAGGTTCAGAACTTTATAAGCACCGAAGCTTACAAGACCCACAAGCAGAAGCGGTTCCGCCATGGCGACAATCAGCATATTGCTGAAAACGAGGCTTTTAGTCTGAAGGATTCGAAAACGCGCTCGCTTTATACAAAAGCCTACGAACGCGGAAGTGCTCTATACTACGCAGACAAGCCGACGTTCGAGCAGATACTAGCTGAAATAAAGATATGGAGTGATAGACTTTAACGGCCAACATCGATTGCGGTCAGGGGCCTTTGCATAATTGCTTTGACGCGATGATTATTTGGCAGTCATCCAAGGTATAATTATGGCTAAGCCCGATAACGCAACTGCGGCAATGTCACTTCACGATGTGCCTGCCGATTTCAAACGCCGCAAGCGCCTTTGGATTTATAGTAGTCTTTGGCTCAATTCTGCAGAGAATCCTTTTGCAAGCTTAAGCATACAGACGCTAGGCTATGCAGAGCGCATGCTGCTCGATATGGAGATGAAGCTTAGCATTCTTGCAAAGGACCGCGGAGCCAAGAGGGAGCGAGACCTCCTTCTGTCGGAATGTTCTGCCCATTCCGTTCTATGGATATTCGGCTTTTACGAAGTGCTACGGACTATTCGGGAGGCCGAAATACCGCAGTTCTCTCAATTGGCCGAAGTGTTTCAAAAACTAGAAACGCTGCGAATGCCTCTCGCAAAACACGAAGTGAAAAAGTATCAGGGAGCTGCTCTTGTTCATTATCCAACGAGTTGCTGGGACGTCGAAAAGGGCCATGTCGGGTGGGACGTGTACGACCCGCGCTTACAGGCCAACCACGTAATATGTCGCACGCCCTTGGCAGATGAGTTTTTGGCGATTGCGGCCATGGAGCCCGCCCATCTTCCGCCGTTTCCAATTGGCGGGCAGCTCGGCGAATTCGAGGATTAACGGACTTGTGTGCAAGTCACCTTACTTGAGCAATAAAACCGAAACTCGTTGTGGTAGATAAAACCCCATGATAGAACAAAAAGAGAACCTTAAAGCGCGTTTGAATGTAAAAAGCCGGGTGGATTACACGCCACGATGTCGAAAACCAATCTGGTCCGTCCAAGCCGCGACGGCGATCAATTTCATTATCTATGGGCAGCCCGCCGCTGCTTAAAACTCTTGTCCGCCGATAGCGGCTTGGTGGCGGTCAGCATCGAAGGTCCGTCACTGGATGAACAATCCGGTGGCCTGCCGGTCGAGGCAGGTGAAGAGTTAATCGACATTGCTGAATATGTTGGAAGCGAAGACATCAAGCAAGCACGCTTAGTGCGCTATATGCAACTCAAGCACTCGACGTTGCATGCGAGCAAACCGTGGACTGCAAGCGGATTAGAAAAGACCATTAGAGGTTTCGCTAAGCGCTACGCAGAACTTCAAAGTACGCACAGTAAGACAGAGCTAGCCGACAAGCTTGAGTTTTGGTTCGTTACAAACAGGCCGATAAGTGCGGATGTCGCTGAAGGGGTTGCAGATGCGGCAAATAGAACTGGACCACGGCACCCCGGCGAACTGGTAAAGCTGGAGACATTCACCGGCTTGCCAGGAGGCGACCTCGCGGATTTTTGCAAGCTTCTCCGTTTTGGCGATCAGCAAGACGGTTATTGGGATCAACGCAATATCCTGTTTCAAGAAGTCAGCGGCTATCTCCCGGATTCCGATGTTGATGCGCCAACGCAACTGAAAGAACTGGTAACGCGCAAGGCACTCTCCGAAAGTGAGCAAAATCCGACGATAACCAAGATCGATGTCTTGCGAGCCCTCAAGACGGACGAAAGCAAGCTATTCCCTGCAAAGTGCCTTATAGCCGAAGTCGGCGATGCCGTCCCTCGGGAGCAGGCGCCTGACCTTGTTCGGCAAATCGCGGCAGCGCAAGGACCCGTGATTGTTCACGCCTCTGGCGGCGTTGGAAAGTCAGTATTCGCGACCCGGATCGGCCAAGATTTACCGGAAGGATCGGTTTGCATTCTGTATGATTGTTTCGGTAACGGGCAATACCGAAGTGCGGCCGGTTATCGCCATCGACATAAGGATGCGCTTGTTCAATTGGCAAACGAACTGGCGACAAAAAGTCTCTGTCATCCTCTCATTCCGACGACAAATGCCGATGGTGCCGCGTATGTGCGAGCTTTTACCTATCGGTTGAATCAAGCGGCAACGCTGTTACGACTGGCAAATCCAAATGCGCTTCTATGCATCGTCGTGGACGCTGCGGATAATGCCCAGATGGCGGCACAAGAAATTGGCGAAGCACGCTCTTTCGCGAAGGACCTTATTCGGATCAGCCCTCCCGAAGGTGTCCGGCTCGTGTTTCTTTGCCGCTCACATCGTCAAGATCTGCTTGATCCGCCTCACGACTCTACCGCGATTGAACTCCACCCATTTAGTCGAATCGAGACGCAGGCGTTCTTACGCCAGAAATTCCCGGACGCGAGTGAACGGGATGTCGACGAATTTCATCGGCTCAGTTCGCATAACCCCCGCGTGCAAGCCTTGGCGTTGTCGCGAGAGCTGCCTTTACAAGAGACACTACGGTTGCTTGGGCCAAATCCAACAAGCGTGGAAGATGCGATTTCAGGCTTGCTGGACGATGCCATTGCTAAACTTAAGGACGCTTCCGGCCCCATCGAAAGAACCCGCGTGGAAAAGATCTGCGCGGGATTGGCCGCACTGAGACCGTTAGTTCCGATACCTATTCTATCTGCAATGTCCGAAGTCGAGCCCGAAGCGATCAAGAGCTTTGCCTACGACATAGGGCGTCCACTCCTCGTTACTGGAGAAACTATCCAATTCCTGGATGAGCCAGCCGAAACTTGGTTTCGAGAGAGATTTAGGCCGACAGCGGACGGAATGGGCGAGTTCATTGCCAGCTTGAGGCCTCTCGCGACCCGAAGTGCCTATGTAGCTTCAACCCTGCCCCAATTGATGCTTGAAGCCGGCCAATTCAATGAGCTTGTTGATCTTGCCCTTTCAGCAACTGCGCTTCCAGAAGGGAGCCCCCTTGAAAAGCGGGATGTTGAATTGCAACGATTGCAATTTGCTCTGAAAGCGGGACTTCGAACCCAGCGCTATGTCGCTGCGGCTAAACTAGCTCTAAAGGCCGGTGGTGAAACAGCCGGCGACGAGCGGCAACGAAAACTACTCCAGGCAAATACCGATCTTGCTACCGCGTTCCTTGAGATTGAACTCATCCAAGAAATCGTCTCGCGCCGCACATTCGGATCAGGCTGGCTCGGATCACACCATGCCTACGAAGCAGCTCTTTTGTCTGGCCGCGAGGAACTTGTAGGAGAAGCCCGCAGCCGCCTTCGTATGGCTCACGAATGGCTCCGCAATTGGTCGCGTCTGCCACTAGCTGAACGCGATAACGAGCAAATCGCGGATCAGGACATCGTTGAACTTACACTTGCACACCTCAATATCCACGGTCCGGCGAATGCTGCCGAAAGTTTGAGAGGGTGGAAACCTCGTGAGGTGTCATATCGCGTAGGACGCAGGGTAATCCGTCGACTAATTGATCACGGACGATTTGCCGAAATTGACGGGATTGCGCGTGCCGCAGGCAACAATGTCTGCCTTGTTCTCGCGATCATAAGGGAACTGCGGGACGTTCAAAGGCTGCCACCAGCGGATGTGACGAGGCAAACATTTAAAGGTCTCTCAAATCGCCGCATCGACATCCGCAGTCGCGGCGGCTGGGAAGAAAGAGACGCGTCCGTTGACGCCGTTATTTCCCTAATTGAAGCGGCACTAAGAGATGGTCAAAGCACGTTCGACGAAGCTGCCAATTTGCTTTCACGATACCTGCCATCCGAGCCTCCTCGGGGGCTAGCATCTCGGTTTTCAACAACTCAATTCCCATTGTTGCGGGCCTACACTTTGCAGGCTGCCTTGCAAGGACAGGCGCTCGAATTAGTCGATGTCGCCCATGCCGAATTGAAGGACGAATTAAAGAAGGTGAACAAAAATTCAGCGTCGCGCGAGCTACAGGAGTTTCAAGAAGACGTCGGCGCTTTATTGCCGTGGCATAAGTTGTGGGCTTCGGTGCTGCTCGGGCAGGTAAAGCGGGAAGATATCGCTGACGAGCTGAAGAAGGCAGCTGAGGCTTCAGCGAGGGCTGAGAGGATCAGTTATCGCGATGAGTTCCACACCTCAAATGAAACCGCGCTTCTGTGGATGGATATTCTGCATCAGATGGGCAGACCGACCTCAGAATCGTTGGCTGCATTCGATCAATGGAAAGGCAACCTGAAACGCCCGCTGTTCACACCTACGCTTAACTTGCTCTGCCGATTGTGCGCACAAAAAGACAGCACGAAATCGGCGGCCCTCGCCTATGCGGCAGAATCCTATTCGCTGACGAAAGATGAGCGCTCAAATGCGGAATCCAAAACGGATGGATACATCGAAGTCGCCCGCGCGATACTGACAACGAGCAAAGCCGAGGCGAAGGCGTACTTCAACGAAGCGGTGGAAGTTGCGAGCAAGATCGGCGATGAAAATCTCGGCCAGGTGGGATGCTATTCTCGATCTCGCGGAACGCGCGTCGCGCTTGGACCGGCTTGCACCCATAGCCGCGTATCAATTCTCGCGCTGTGCAGAGCTAACCTATGACTATGTGGATCGTGATAAGCATTTTCCTTGGGAGAGCACGGTTCGCGCACTTTGCGGCCTATGCCCATCGTTGTCATTCGGCCTGCAATATTGACCCCCTAAGCCGGGGGATCGGCGTCCAAAATTGACCCCCTACAGGTTGGTCTGTTGCGCTGCCTGCTTTGTAATGAAGCAGGTGGTCGGGGATGCTGATCGTGGAGACAATTGCCCGGATACGGCGCGAGCACTTCATCAAGGGCAAGACGATCAAGGAGATCGCCCGGGACCTGAAGGTGTCGCGGAACACGGTCCGGAAGGTGCTGAGGTCGGGCGAGACCTCATTCGAGTACGAGCGTGTTGTCCAACCGCGGCCGAAGCTGGGACGATGGGCAGCAGAACTCGACGGATTGCTGGCAGGGAACGCGGCCAAGTCCGCTCGCGAGCAACTGACATTGATCCGGATCTTCGAGGAGCTCCGCGGGCGCGGCTATGACGGCGGTTACGACGCCGTGCGCCGTTACGCCAGGCGATGGAGCAAGGAGCGCGGAGAATCCACGGCTGCGGCCTACGTCCCGCTGAGCTTTGCGCCGGGAGAAGCCTATCAGTTCGACTGGAGCCATGAAGTCGTCCTGCTCAATGGCGTAACGGTGATCGTGAAGGCCGCCCATGTCCGGCTCTGCCACAGCCGGATGCTGTTTGTGCGGTGCTATCCGCGCGAGACACAGGAGATGGTGTTCGACGCCCACGACCGGGCATTCGCTCTGTTCAAGGGCACCTGCGTGCGCGGCATCTACGACAACATGAAGACCGCCGTGGAGACGATCTTCGTCGGCAAAGGGCGTCTCTACAATCGCCGCTTCATGCAGATGTGCAGCCACTACCTGGTCGATCCGGTGGCCTGCACGCCAGCGTCGGGCTGGGAGAAGGGCCAGGTCGAGAACCAGGTTGGGCTCGTCCGTGAACGCTTCTTCACGCCGCGGCTGCGGTTCAAAACCCTCGACGAGTTGAACGCGTGGCTGTTGGACAAGTGCATCGCCTACGCCAAGGCGCACCGGCATCCAGAACTGGCCGAACAGACGGTCTGGGAGGTGTTCGAAGCCGAGCGACCGAAGCTCGTTCCCTATGCCGGCCGGTTCGACGGATTCCACGCGGTGCCGGCATCGGTCTCGAAGACCTGTCTGGTGCGGTTCGACAACAATAAATACTCGGTCACGGCCAGCGCTGTCGGGCGGCCTGTCGAGGTTCACGCCTACGCCGACCGCATTGTGATCCGCCAGGACGGACGCATCGTTGCCGAGCATGCTCGCTCGTTCGGCCGCGGCGATACCGTCTACGATCCCTGGCATTACGTGCCGGTGCTGGCTCGCAAACCCGGCGCCTTGCGCAACGGCGCTCCCTTCAAGGACTGGGTGCTGCCGGCTGCGATCGAACGTGTACGGCGCAAGCTCGCCAGTGCCGACGATGGCAATCGTCAGATGGTCGACATCCTCAACGCGGTTCTGACCGACGGCTTGCCGGCCGTCGAAGCAGCCTGCGCCGAGGCGATCGCTCACGGCGTTCATTCCGCCGATGTCGTCCTCAACATCCTGGCCCGCCAGCGTGATCCTGCGCCACCGGCCAACATCCTCACCCCGGCTGCGCTGACATTGCGCCATGCCCCGATCGCCGACTGTGCCCGTTACGACAACCTCAGGAGAACCATCTGATGGAACGTACTCAACTGTTCGACCTCATGGGCGAGCTCAAGCTCTACGGCATGAAGGCCGCCTTCGACGAGATCATGGCGACCGCTATCAAACGCCAGCACGAACCTCAACGCATTGTCGGCGATCTGCTCAACGCCGAGATCAACGAGAAGCAGGCCCGCTCGATCAAGTACCAGCTCACCATCGCCAAACTGCCGCTTGCCAAGGACCTCGAGGACTTCCAGTTCGAAGGCACACCGATCAACCAGACGCTGGTCAATGATCTCGCCGGCGGCGGCTTCATCGCCCAGCAACGTAACGCCGTCCTGGTCGGCGGTACCGGCACCGGCAAAACACATATGGCCATCGCAATCGCCAGAAGCTGCATCCGATCTGGTGCCCGCGGCCGGTTCTACAACGTGGTCGACCTCGTCAACCGCCTGGAGATCGAGACCCGCAATGGACGGCAGGGTCGTATCGCCGAGCATCTGACCCGGATGGACTTCATCGTCCTCGACGAACTCGGCTACCTGCCGTTTGCCCAATCCGGCGGCCAGCTGCTGTTCCATCTCGTCAGCCGGCTCTACGAGCGCACGTCCATCGTCGTCACCACCAATCTTGCGTTCGGCGAATGGCCCAGCGTGTTCGGTGATGCCAAGATGACAACGGCGCTGCTCGACCGCTTAACCCATCATTGCGACATCGTGGAAACCGGCAACGACAGTTGGCGGTTCAAAAGCCGCGACGACGATCACGCAGCCCGCGCTCGCCACGTCTCCGCAACCCCGGCCAGCTCCGACGGGGCGAGCGCTACCGTCAAAACCCGCCGCTCAAAGGGGTCAAAATTGGACGCCGATCCGGGGTCAAATTTGAACGCCGATTGACAATCTTCGAACCGCCGCCTACATCGCTACGCATCGCAGCTCGCTGATGGACAACCCAACCGAACCGTGGAAATTTCTGACGGACGGTTGTCCCACTTGGACCGGCTGCTCGAACCGATCGTAGAGGACATAAATTCCCATCTGCTGCTGAAAATCGACCACTCGCTTAAGTTTGCCTACCTGGCGACCTTCAAATCGCGCATTGCCGCCCGGCCCCGGCCTTCCCCAAGCGACCTCGGATCGTTCCCACATAAAACCGAAGTTCTGGATGATCGGCACGCCCCTCTCCCTTTGGTTTGACACGTCTTGCTATCGCACCATCACAAAGAGCTAGTTTCAACTAAAAAGGATTGTGTTAAAAAGATTCTCTTAAATGGTGCGTTGAAAGATCCAGGCGCCCCTTTGCGCGCCCTCGATGGAGGACGACATGAACGTCCACGCTCTATCGTACATTGATGATGCTCTAATCGACGAGATTTGGATGGTTCTCAAGCGAGATGGCATTCCCGTTGAGCGCTTAAATGATGCGAAAGCTAAAGTCTCCGGAAAAGCCAAATTTGGTCTAGGCCATCTCTGGAATTGGTTGATTGGCGATTTGGAAGCCACAGTAGAAGGCGAAACAGCCCTCGGACAAAGCACGAAGACTGCCTATGCGGCACCGTACAGACTTCTGCTCGTTTTGGAGCTAGTTCCCAAAATAAAGCATTTCGCGCTTGAACAGCACGACGCGTCGGAGACGCTTGAACCTGGCGACTTTGTCAACGTTAGCTGCCCCGCTTTGCAATTGGTTTTGCTTCCTAGAATTGGCGACTATTGGCACTTCATGTTAGCAACCGGACTCGCTCAGCAACTTGATGGTGGATCCGACGCTGGACCAGCAGCCCAACAGCAGCAAGTTAAATCAGCTCTTAAATACATCGAGAAATTCTCCAGCTACAATCGAGCGTTTTCGTATTGGTCTCAACTAGAAGAGAGTGAACCGAACACAGCCTTAGGTCGGCTGAGTGCGCACCACCATGAAACCATGCTGGGCATGTTGGGTATGTGCAATGATGATCTGATTCTGGGCACGTCCTTGGCTCGAAGACCTGAGGCACCTCAAACAGCGATTAGAGAAAACCCTGGCGAGCCACCCCTAGAAGACATGCTTGATGACGTTTTTTCCGGCATACTTCCGCAAACTGGGGACAGACGGCGGCGCGCCACCGAAAGACAAGCAGAGGCCGCACGTCGGCAGCAGAAAATGGTCTCTGAGCTGAATGCTCGTTGCGACACTTTGCTTGCTACATGTTTTGAACAGCAGAAAATGAAGCTAAACGTCGCCGCTCTGTCCAGCGCAGGTCGAGTGCACCTGTTTGGTCGGGTGCTGGGCAACGTGTTGGAGAGCGATCCGAAGATTTTGAGGACTCGTCCGAACACAACACGTATGATCACTGTCCAACCGATTACACTTTCAGTAGGCTAGGCCGGAGACACTCACGTGCGCAGCATCGCCTGTTGCCTCCGCCGCCAAATCGAGGCGCTCGACGACGCTGGCGCGGGTTTATACGCGATTGCGAATATCCGCACTCGATACGCGACTTCGCGATGACGAACCGCGTGCGACGGCCTCTTGCTTACAACGGTAAGTCATAGCGCCACATTGCGTCTCGCCAGAGAACATCAAATGTGCCCAATTATGGAGTTGACTCCACAACCTACAAAGGGTAGTATTTGCTCAATAACTTGAGGATTACTACCATGAATAACGCCTTCACAGCCCCCCATTTTCAGTCCCCGGAATTGGCCCGCACATGGCTTGAGGGCCAGCGCTGGCCGGACGGCCCGATCTGCTCTCACTGTGGCACCATCAACCACGCCTATAAGACCAAGAAGCCCGGCTGGTATCGCTGTGCGGAGAAGGAATGCCGCAAGGATTTCACGGTCACCACGGGAACGCTGATGGAGCGCAGCCATATCGCCCTGAACAAGTGGCTGATGGCGTTCTACCTCATTGCGTCGTCAAAGAAGGGCATTAGCTCCCATCAGCTTCACCGGGCTTTGAACGTCGATTACAAGTCGGCTTGGTTCATGACCCACCGAATCAGGGAAGCCATGCGGGACGGCGGCCTTGGCCCGTTAGGCGGCCCGGATGGTTCTGGCATTGTCGAGGTTGACGAAACCTATTTCGGCAAGCCTGAGGTCGCCCACGTCTCAAAGCAGCGTGGCGACCGTCCCTACATCAAGGGAAACAAGAAGCGCAACAGCCGGGCGATTGTCGCGCTGGTAGAGCGCGGCGGAAACATCCGCTCCTTTCACGTTGCGGTCGCGGACAAGGAGACCGTCACCAAGATCGTCAAGGAAAACATTTCCAAAGAAGCCCGGTTGATGACCGATGAAAGCAACCTCTATTTTGGGGCCGATGCTCATTTCGCCTCGCATGAAACCGTGAAGCATTCGGCAAAAGAGTATGCGCGCGGCGACGTACACACCAACACCATCGAAGGCTAGTTTTCGATCTTCAAGCGCGGCATGAAAGGCGTCTATCAGCACTGCAAGGAAAAGCACCTGCACCGTTACCTTGCCGAGTTTGATTTCCGCTACAATCATCGCGTCGGCTTGGGCTTCTCCGATATCGACCGCACGAAAGTTGCGATCAAGGGTATCGCTGGCAAGCGCCTGACCTATCATCAAACTCACTAAGCCGGACTTCTCAAAAAAGGCCGGGCGGTTCGTCCGTTGGCGCAAAAAGAACAGGCGGCGGAAATAACTCCCGCCGCCTGTTTCCGCTATCCTAGGAGCTGCCAAGCCAACCTAGGAGCGAACAATGTCAGGCAAATGCCCGAAATGCGACACAGGAATTTCGAAGGTTACGGCCAAGCCTATTAAGCTGGAAGGCGCACACATTAACCTGAAGGGCGTTTCTTATAGTTGCCCTTGGTGCTCTTCGATTTTGAGCGTGGAGGTTGACCCTTTTTCTTTGGTCGCCGAAATCGTGAAGAGATTGAAGAAATAGAAATAGCCCGCTTGTTGTCCCAATCGAGATGCGATGGACTAGACATGAGTGCGCCTTTCCGGTTATTTTCATGACCGGATCGTGCGATGGTCTAGACAGTTTTAATCGGCTCGGATGGCAGTCCGGGCCGATTTCTATTTTATCGACGAATAAAGCTCATAGCAATGAAGATGCTGACCGGGTAGCCTCCTGCCTGCTCAATCGCCGGTAGAGGGGGAATACATGGCAAAGAAAGCAAAAGCGAAAAAGCCGCGCGCAAAAGGCATAGCCGTGATCGGCGGAAGCTACACCGCGCGGGGCGAGAAAATGCTGAAGGTGGCCGTGGCGACTTGTCAGTCCGCACATGCTGGAATTTCCAGCGACGTTGATTGACACCATCAACATTGGGAAAACGAGGCTGGCGATCTTTAGCGTGCCGAAGAGAGTTCGGCGCGGATAGTCGGACACAGAAGGAGTCCCCATGAAGCGGCGATTAAGTCTTGCATTGCTCTTCGCTACCTTCGCCACTGCAACAAATGCAGACAATGTCAATAAACGCGTGTTCTGTGAAACTGCCGTGTACCCGATGGCTCGTGCGGCATATTGCTCTATCTGGCGCACAAAGTGCGGGCAGCCACCGAAGGCAGAAACAAAGGACGAGATCGTCGCGCGGCTTTTTGTGGCGCAATCAGTCAATTTTAGGTTTGGCGCACCCCCGATGAGCCGAGGAGATATCGACTATCTGGTGCAAGAGGCAATAAATTATTCTGGCAATATGGACTCGTTCGCTCACGATGCTTTCGCTCACTGCCAAACGGCTTGGGACCAAAATGAAAAAAAACAGCTTGAAAAACGGCTTAAGGAGAACGTTACCCACTGAGGACTTTACGCCCGCTTCTTGATTTTGCGTTTTTTGGATTGCGCCGCGACGCCCTTTTTGCCCATCGCCTTTTGCGTCTTGGGTTTCGTATTCAGCGCAAGACCGACAAGTTTTTGGAATCGTTGTTGCGATTCCTGGTCGTTGTATTGGTCTTTATCTTCGCGTGACATCTTATGGCCCTTCAAAGAACGAGATACGCAGTTAGGATAGGCGGAAGCCTCCGCATTCTATTCACTGTCTTGGAAAAGGCGAATGGTGAATTAATCATTCCAACGAAAACTGGCGAGAGAGCCGAGAACAATCTTGGCCCGCGTCTACTAGAACAACGATATTCCGTGCATCCGAGTCCGCAAAGCCCAGAATTTACGACGATAAAGCAAACGGTCAATACAGACGATGGGAAAACGGAAACATCGGTCATTCTGACGGATGCGGTCAAATTGAAAAACGGATTCGCCATTGTTTTTGTGCGGCGTGTTCAGGACCTAACTCCAGAGCGATATGAAATCCAATCCACAAATAGAAAGAACGAACGCGCTTATGTCATCGCCGATCTAGATCCTGTACTGCATTCGCTGTTCATCGGCGTATTTGTTGGTCATCCCGACACCCCCTTTAACGCCTCGCACGATCACGTTGTGGTTGGTCACTTTCCGTTTAAGGAATTTAAAATTATCATTCTCTCAACAGCCAAACTAATACCCGTGCATTACACCACCGATTATACTCACGCTGTCACTTTCCCGCCGGAAATGCTCGCAGATGTAAGATCGCAGGCCATTCTTCGTGCTCACATGCGGGGTAAGACGCCCGACATTTGCATTCGTCAGTTTCTTAACAGCGTAACCGTGTTGGAAAAGATGCTTTGGGAAAAAGGTCTATTAGAGGTGACCGAACCTCATCTAATCGAGTTTATAAAAGAGAAGATCAGCGAACTCGACGACATTACGATGGAGCCTTCAGGATTGGATACAGGTCGGCGAGCAATTCACACGCTGAGCGATGGGAAGCCTCCCAATCCTCGATCACCGAAACGGCCTCCTGAATTTTCTCGAAAGATAGGTCGGCTGGAAGATTGAGCGGACCAACCGCTGTTCCTCCGTCGTCTATCTCAGTACGTTTCTCGATTTCTGACATTCCTAAATCTATCAGTATTTCTCAGTGGTTTGCAAACGACCTTGCCAAGGTGTTGATAACACTATATATTGTTTGTGTGGAGTTAACTCCATAATTGGGATTAGATTCCTAGATAGTAGTCTCGTCTTCCTCGGCACCGCTGCTGTCTTGACAAGACCCTTACGCGGACATTCAATCGTTAGTGTGAAAAATATTTCGCTATTGCGAAAAGTTTGACGATGCGAGGGGGAAACATGTCACTGATCGGCGCTCTCGCGGCAGCGGTCTGCTGGGCGAGTTTGCTATGCTTCGCCGCCACCGGAGCGAGCGCTCAAGCCTTCCAGCTCAGCAGCACCGACATGAAACCGGGCGAGCCAATGCCGAGGCGATATGTTTTCAGCGGCATGGGTTGCAAGGGTGAGAACCTGTCGCCCGAGCTAAGCTGGTCGGGTGCCCCTGAAGGGACCAAGAGCTTCGCCTTGATGGTGCACGATCCCGATGCAAATACTGGCGGCGCCGGCATCTGGCACTGGGTCGTCATCAACATTCCGGCGACCACACAATCGCTTCCAGCCGGAGCCAGCACCGCCGACGGCGCCAAAATGCCGGCGGGCAGCCGGCAGGTCGCCAACGATTACATCGGAATAACCGGCTCCCCCGCCTGGGGGGGGCCTTGCCCGCCCAAGGGACAAAAGGCGCATAGCTACAACTTCACGCTCTACGCGCTCAAGATCGACAAGCTGGACCTGCCTCCGGCGGCGACCGCGTCGCAAGCCGGCTTCTTTGTCAACCTCAACGCGATCGGCAAGGCACAGCTCAGCATTAGCTACGGCCCTACGGAATAGAGTTGATCTACCGAATCGCAGGCCGGAACGGTCAAGCCCTCGGTATTTCCGACCTCCGCGGTTCGGAGTTACGCGGCTGGTGACGCCGCGCTTTCAAATTGATCTGTGCCGGCGCGTTGGGTATCCTCGCTGCGATCGGCACTTGGGGTGATATGTCAAAAATCGTTGAACGAACTCTGGATTTCCTCGAGCTCTTCGCCGACCAGAAGCGACCGCTCTCGCTTTCAGACATTTCACGGTTGCTGAAGATCCCTGCTTCAAGCTGCCACGATGTCCTGCAGACGCTGCAGGACCGGGGCTATATCTATGAGCTGGCGCCCCGCGCCGGCTATTATCCGACGCGTCGTCTATTTGATCTCGCAAGGACGATTACCGATCACGATCCCGTTGCCCTGCGTGCCGATATTCTGCTGCGCACCATGCGGGACACACTTGACGAGTCGGTGCTGCTGGCAAAGGTGAGCGGGCTCCAGGCCACTTATCTGCTGACGTTTGAGCCCTCGCATCCGCTCCGGTTTCTGGCGAATGTCGGGGACCGCGTCCGAAGCCTCTACGCCACGTCCGGCGGAAAAGCGATCTTGTCAAGCTTACCAGATCGGGAATTGGAACGCTGCCTGAAATCCATAGCGCTGAAAGCGCTTACAAAAAACACCATCACGTCGAAGACAGCCCTTCGGAAGGACATCGAGATTGGGAAAAGACGAGGCTGGTTTCTCAATTGCGAGGAAAGTCAGGACGCCGTGACCACACTCTCCTCGCCGTTCACCTGGAACGGTTCCGCTTACATTATCACAATCGCCGGGCCGACCTCTCGAATCGAACCTCGCCTGGAGCGGATGGCCAAATTGCTGATCGATACGTGCAGGCAACTGGAGATGCGTCTGGAAGTCGCCTAGTTCGGAGCTGCGAATTCATCGACTCCGCCCGGACTGGGGCGAGTTCATGCCCATTCAATGTCGGCCAGGAGCGCAACAGGCGCACTTATCATCATTTCCAATGCCATTTGCCCGAATGCCTTGCCTTGCGGATCGATCCGGGACGAAGCCATTCCGCCGCCGCCAAGCGCGTTCTCCATCACGAAATTGAATGCGTGAAGTCCGGGCGCCTCATACCGGCGAACGGGACCACCGGCAAGCAGCCGAAAATGTCTCGCCATACGTTGGGCCGTCAACTGGCATCGCAAGATGGGAAGGTAAGCGGGATCACGGGCGAAGATGGCAACGTTTGAGGAGTCGCCCTTGTCGCCTGATCGGGCATGGGCCAGCCGGATCAAAGGTATTTTGACGGTTGGCCCTTCCGGCATTTCAGCGGCCGCCGGGCACACCAACTCAGTCGAAAGTTCATCGGTAGCTTCACCGGGCGGTATATCGACTACAATTGTTTCGTGGTCAAGCAGCACACGCGGGGGTGCGATCGCCGTCTTCTCGATGAAAAAGGTATAGAGCCGAATGAACGGCACGGCTCTGGGTCGTCCGCCATAGATTCCGGTAGTGCCCGGCGCGAAGGAGATACCGACCGATCCCAACTCCCGCGCGAACAAATCAATCGCTTTACGATCTTGATGGAGGACAACAAGACGCAACAACACTTCGCGGGTCGCACTTAGACTTGTGTCAATTCCGTAGGCCGCATCGGCACCAAGTTCCTCGATGTGCGTAGAGGTGAAATCCGCGATTCCCCACTCGTCGAACATCAGGCGCGCGCGCGCCAACAGGGCTTCGGCGGTCCGACGCGCTTTGCGCGCGGCGTCTTTTCCTACGATGGAGACGGTCGCCACCGCGCGATACCCATCCTGATAGGTCGCTGACACCTTGTAATATCGGGTCGCGGGGCGGCCGCGCGCGCCGGTCACGTGTACCCGGTTCAATCCGATCTGGGTTAACTGCACGTTGGAAAAGTCTGCGACGACATCAGGCAACACATAGGCTTGGGGATCGCCGATCTCATAAAGCGTTTGCTCCGCTACGGTGCCCGGCGTCACCAGTCCGCCGGTGTCGTCGGGCTTGGTAAGGACGAAGCTGCCGTCGGCGGAGCACTCGGCGATCGGGTAGCCGATATTGTGCCAATCCGGCACCTTTTCCCAATCGGTGTACAAACCGCCCGTACTTTGCGGACCGCACTCCAGCAGATGGCCGACCAGACTGCCGGCCGCCAGCCGATCGTAATCCTTCGGCGACCATTGAAACTCGTGCATCAGAATCCCGAGCGCAAGTGCACTGTCGGCACACCGGCCGGTGATGACGATATCGGCGCCATTATCCAGTGCGGTCATGATGGGCAACGCGCCAAGATAGGCGTTGGCCGTCAGCAGCCGTGCTGGAAGTTTTGCGCCCGATACCGCCTCGCGAATATTTTGTCCGCACGGCTTCTCGGTCATGGGCAGAACGTCGTCCCCTTCGACCACCGCAATCATAAGAGAGATACCGAGTTCAGCACAGATGGCCTGAAGCGCGGCCTTGCAGGCGCGCGGATTTACACCCCCCGCGTTTGAAACGATCCGGATATTGCTCCGTGCAATCTCCGGCAATGTCTCATGCAAATAGTCCACAAAGTCGAGCGGGAAACCTGCTGCCGGGTCTTTCATCCTTGCGCGGGCGAGAAGCGACATTGTCACTTCCGCAAGATAGTCCATCATCAGATAGTCGACTTTGGCGCGCAGCAGTTGCGGTATCGCGCGCGGGCTATCGCCCCAGGCGCCCGAGGCGCCTCCGATGCGGACAAGACGCTCACTCATTTACTTGCACTTCCTTCCCCGTCCATCCATCGCGGTTTGCGCTTTTCGTTGAATGCCGCGAGTCCCTCCGCGGCGTCGCCACTCTTCGAGGCGATGGCGATTTGGGCCTCAGCGAATGCCAATGCCTCGTGGAAAGCCATCATTTCCATAGCAAAGATGGCTTGCTTACCTCGCCGCACCGCAGCCGGGGACGCCGCCTGCAATTGCGCAAGCAGCTTCTCGATCCGATCGTCGAGTTCACTATACGGCACAACTTCATTGACGACGCCCATTTCGAGCGCCCGCGCTGCCGGGATCAATTTTCCCGTCAGGCACAGTTCGTTGATATGCCGGGAATGCATCATGCCGCGCAGCATTACCAACACTTGCATCGGGAATACGCCGACCTTGACTTCAGGAAGCCCGAATCGCGCGTTGTCCGCAGCGATGGCCAGATCGCAAAGCGCCATCAGCCCCATTCCTCCCGCGACGCAATCGCCGTTGATACGGCCTATCAGCGGAATACTGAGCGATTTCACAGCGCGAGCCAGGCGACCGAAATCGGTCGTCGGCTCATCAGGCATGGCCTGGAATATATCGGTCCCCTTACTCAGGTCTGCGCCCGCGCAGAAAGCCCTGTCGCCGGCCCCTGTCAGCACGATGGCGCGCAGATCACGATCCGTCATCGCCGTCTGAACGGCGGAATGAATTCCCGCGATGACCACCGGATTGATCGCGTTGCGACGCTCCTCACGATCGATCCATATCCACAAGGACAGGCCCTTGCGTTCAATCCCGATTTCCGGGCGTGTCCCGTCACTCATCGGTCTTGCTCCTTGCTAAGGCGCACCGCATGAACGGACCTGGCAGTTGGCACGAACCTGTCACAAAATGACGTTCGCGACATTGTCTTGCGCGAGCGGCGTTGCATCGCTCGATGGCGGTGAGCCTAAAACCTCTGCGTTGTGTTCGCCGAGATTGGGCGCGAGCCGTCGAACTGACGCGGGAGAAATGCTGAACCGAACCGGATAACGGCAGACCCTGACCCTGCCCTCGGTGGGATGATCCATCTCCTCGAAAAACTTGACTGCCTTTAGGTGCGGATTCTCGATCAGGTCGTCGATCGCATTGACCGGGCAGGCCGGAATGTCAATTCCATGCAGAACATCCAGCCAGCCCTTGTTGTCTCGCGTTATGAGATGGCCGGCGAGGAAGCGGCCGACGTCTTCAGCATGCCGCGTGCGGGTTTCCTGCGAACGGAAGCGTTCGTCCGTATCCATAAGATCGGGGCAGCCGACAACGTTCGTAAAGGCCTTCCAGTGCTTGTCGGTGTAGACGACGAGCGACAAATATCCGTCGCGCGTAGCATAGGGACCGCGCGTGCGCGACAGCAGCCGCCGATATCCCATTTCACCGGCCGCCGGTATGAACGCAGCACCGCCCATGTGATCGGCAAGCACAAATTGGGCCATGGTTTCAAACATTGGCACTTCGATTTCCTGACCTTCACCGGTCATCGCACGATGGAAGAGCGCGCTGGTTACGGCATTCGCGACGTACAGACCGACAATGCGGTCGCAAATATTCAGGGGCGCATATCGGGGGGCGCCATCGACCACACCGAACAGACCGGCAATGCCGGACGCTGACTGCATCAGGTCGTCATAAACAGCTTTGCCGGATTCCGGGCCATCCGATCCATAGCCGACGGCAGCACAATAGATGATCCGGCTGTTTGTTTCGCGGACACCCTCATAGTCGAGACCGAGACGGCCGAGCGCCTGGGGGCGTACATTGGACACCAGCACGTCGGCCTGCCGGGCCAGCGCCATCGCCGAGCTCTTGTCGCCTGGAGATTTGAGATCGAGCACGACGCTGCGCTTGTTCCGATTGGCATTCATGAACAACGGACCCATGCCCGCCTTGCGCCAGGGACCGATCCAGCGCATCGAATCGCCGCCCGCCGTTTCGATCTTGACGACGTCGGCTCCGAGATCGCCCAGCAGCTGTGTGGCCGAGGGGCCCATCACCACGGTCGTCAGATCGAGGACGCGAACACCGGCGAGCGGACCCGTGGGCCGCTCCGTCGGCAATTGCCATGAGTCACTCGCTTGCGTTGCCATCGCCGGGTGCCCCGTTCGACATCTGCCCGATCCTCGATTTCAGCCACGAACAATTCCAGACCAAGGGCACCAATTCGCTATAGCGAAAATAATTTCGCTATGACGACGCCGGAATTGATGCCATAGTTTTTTGGCTGACGCAACGGTACGACAAAACGGTTGGAAACATGAGCAGCATCCCAGGGCGTAATTCCGGGGGAGATCCCTCCAATTGTGACGCCGCAGCCGTCGCTTCGGATCGTTCGGGCATCGAACAAAGCACCATGCGGCGGGTTACGCGTCACCTCGTGCCGTTTCTGATGTTTTGCTATTTCATCAATTTTCTCGACCGTGTGAATGTGGGCTTCGCCGCCCTCCAGATGAACGGTGACCTAAAGCTCAATTCAGCGGCTTTCGGTTTCGGCGCAGGGCTTTTCTTCGTGGGGTATTTTTTCTTTGAAATTCCGTCGAATTTGATGCTGTACATATTCGGCGCCCGCCGATGGATCGCCCGAATCATTTTTACCTGGGGCCTGTGCGCCACGGGCATGGCCTTCATCCAGGGAGAGCACAGTTTCTACATGTTGCGTTTTCTGCTCGGCGCGGCGGAAGCCGGCTTCCAGCCCGGGATATTCTTTTTTCTGACGCTGTGGTTTCCAGCAGCCTATCGCGGACGGGTTCTCGGCATGTTTTTCGCAGCCATTCCAATCAGCGGAATGATCGGGTCGCCGATCTCGGGGATGCTGCTATCGCTGGACGGATTGGCGGGTCTGCGCGGCTGGCAGTGGCTCTATCTCATCGAAGGGATGCCGGCCTTGCTGCTCGCCCCCGTGGTCGCATTCTATCTTCAGGATCGCGCTTTGGACGCCAAAAACTGGCTGGGCGCGGATCAGCGCGAGTGGCTGGTCGATCGCCTGCAGGCCGAACAGCAACAGCGTGAGCAGAAGCGTAAATACTCGGTACTGCAGGCGCTGACCAATCCATGGGTCGCGTTTCTCGGTCTGATCTACTTCTCCAACGTTTGCCTGAACAACGGCATCAGCTTCTTCCTGCCTCAGATCGTCAAGGGATTCGGGTTGACGAATATTCAAACAGGATTCGTCGCCGCAATTCCAAGTGCCTGCGCCCTGATTTGCGTCATCTGGTGGGGCCGGCGTTCGGATAAACATCAGGAACGTTACGGGCATGCTGCCATGGCAACTTTCATCGGCGGTGCCGGGCTGCTTCTATCAGTATCCATTGCCGACCCGACGGCGCGCGTGGCGGCGCTTGCCATCGCAGTCTCCGGAACATTGTCCTTCGCACCGGTATTCTGGACCATCGCACCCTCTTTCCTGTCGGGCGCTGCCGCAGCGGGTGGTTTGGCCGCGATCAGCGCCATGGGGATACTGGGTGGATTTTTGACACCTTGGTTTGTCGGCTATTTGAAGAACATGACCGGCGACTTCCGCCACGGCCTTGGCAGCGTTGCGGTGTTCGGAATGGCCTCCGGCATTGCCTTGTATGCTCTCGGTCGCCGAAAGGGATCGGCGATCGAGTTGCCGGCCGGGTCTGAAACCGTCGTCGCCACCGGCGAGGACAATAGACGCGCGGCTTAGCTGTCATTCGCGAATGCCTGCCGATCGCAAAGAAAGGAACTATCGAATGTCCGAAGACAACAGGCAGCCCTCGCCCTATGTGATCCGGCCCTCGGAAATGCCATCGTATAGCCCGGCTAATCATACCGGCACAACGAATACGCGCCTGATCGGTCCAAAGATAAACGGCGCGCGATATATGGAGATCTCGCTCGGCGACATTCAACGCAACGAAGGCTCGCCGGCGCACGCTCATCCCGACCTTGAGCAAGCCACCTACATTCTCGAAGGCGAAGCCATCGCGGAGATTGATGGCAAGGAGCATCATATTCGCGCCGGGGATATGCTGTATTATCCTCCGCACGTGTTTCACTCGATCAGGGTGACTAGCGAACGTATCAAGCTACTGGTGATCTATTCGCCGCCTTACGAAGAAGATCCGGCCAAGCTCATCAAGAAGAGCTGAATTCGCGGGTGCATGACGGGGAGCGGCGCGTCCGCGCCCGCTGTCTCCGTGCCATGATCGAACGCCCACCGGGCTGCAAAGGTGCGCATAGCAGTTCGCTGATGGACAATCCGGCCGAACCATGGAAATTTCTAACGGACGGTTGTGGTAGCACCGATAGAATGCGAACCGAATTGGGCTCGAAAGAAAACCAAAAATCCTGTGAGTAACGCTGTGAGTATCGATTCGGGGTGGTTCATGGAAAGCCCTATTTCACGGTGTTATTGGTAGCTGTTCGATTCCGGCCAGGGCACCAATCCATTCACGCACGCAGGCCCCGAGAAAGTCCCAGGCAGCGCGTCTTTTCGCCTATCGCCTGACGAGGCCGCGGGACCCGGTCGCGGGATACCGGAATTCTAGTATTCCCCGTTTGATCCAGGCGCCTTCGAACCGGTGCGGTGGTTGCGCTCGTGGCTTTCCTTCTGCAGATAGGCGACGAGATCGCGCCGGGACGGAGCGTCGAGCACGCGAACCGGCATGCGTGCGCCGGGCAGGAATTTCTTCGGGTCGGCCAGCCATTGGTCGAGACCATCCGCAGACCAGCTGAGAGCGGCGCGCTCCAGCGCCTGCGAATAATGGTAGCCGGCAACGGAGCCGGCCTTGCGGCCGAACACGCCGCCCAGCATTGGACCGCTCTTGTTGCCGTCCATCGCGTGACAGGCGGTGCAGCGTTCGGTGAAAAGCTGCTCGCCATGAACCGCATCCGGCGCCGCGTCAGGCTCGAACCGCGAAAGATTCTTGGCCTGATCGGGGTTCACCGAGCGCAACATCGTATAGCTGAGCGTGATCGTGTCGACGTGGGCATTGTCGAAATCCTTCGCAAATGCCGGATCGACATAGAACACGACGGGCATTTCGACTTTCTGATGCGGGTCGAGACGCTCCTCATTGAAGCAGAAGCATTGAATCTTGTTGAAATACACGCCGCTCGACTCCGGCGTGACGTTGAACGTCGCGTGTCCGACGATCGACTCGTTGCTGAGATTCTCGGCGGTGAAGAACACCAGCTTCTGTTCGCCGAGGTGAACGGTCACCGAGCGCTGCTCCGGTTCGAATCGCCATGGCAGATTAGGCGCAACGTTGCTGTCGAACGCAACGGTGACGGTATCGTCGGAGGTGGCGGTCGGGTCGGAATACGCCCGCTGCGTCGTCCCTCCGTAACCGGTTGCGCCGCAGAATGCGCGGTACAGCGCCGGCGCGTAGGCCACCAGCCCGAACATGACGCCGAGCACGGCGAAACAAGGCAGCAGAACATTCAGGTTCCGGTGGCGCCGCGCCATTTGCACTCCTCGCACTGGCGCCCCCGGCGCCCCGCGTGATGTAGACCGATGCAGCATGGCCGTCCACCGGGGAATCCCATCGCGCCTCATGCAGCGAGATATCGACGGGTTTTGCCGTAGTTGACGCATTCGTGATTTCTTGCGGGTCGGAAGCTGCTGCTGCCGAATCTTGTCAATGGGCCGCGGTCCCGCTCGGACCGTCGCATCCTTTTGACGGCCGCCTGTCGGGCAAATCCGCCCCGGACTCCGTCAGGCTCGCGCCGACGCGCAGGATGGTTGCCGGGGCGGCGGCTGGCGCCGCCCCGGCTTCCCGACTCAACCGAGCAGCTTCAGCACCTCGTCGTGGTTCATCGGGCGGGAGAACATCGCGAAATTGTGCGCCAGCGCCATGTTCTGCTCTTCCCCGCTCAGCGCGGCCGTGCAGTCCTTCAGCGTGACGACATCGAATCCGCGTTCATAGGCGCTGCGCATGGTGGACTCCACGCAGCAATTGGTGAGAAAGCCGCCCAGCACGACGGTCTGAATCCCCTTGCTGCGCAGGATGAAATCGAGATTGGTGCTGGGAAATGCATCGAGGCCGCGCTTGCCTTCGATCACGATGTCTTCCGGCTGCGGCTTCAGCACGTCGACGATGGCCGCGCCCCACGATCCCTTGCGAAACGCCTTGTTGTCGACGACTGCCTTGAGGATTCCGTAAGGGTTCGCGGTGAGTTCCCCGTACCCTTCGGCGAAGCTGATGGGTGCATGCATCACGGTGGCGCCGGCGGCGCGGGCCCTGTTCACGAACGCGACGGTGTTGGCGAGCATGTTGTTGGATTGCATCACGCCCTTGACGCCGTCATGAAATACCCCATTCGGCGTGGTAAAGTCGTTCTGGTATTCGATCAGAACGATGGCTGTGGTTTTCGGATTCATTGGCCGTGCTCCTGTTGTTTCCTGCCTTGACGATTCTGCAGCGGTGGTCATCGTGCGGCTATCGAGCCAGGCGAGCCCGACCCCGGCGATCCCTGCTGCTTTCAAAAAATGGCGCCGGCCGCGGTCGGCACACCTGACGCTCTTCTGCGTGGTCTTTCATGCCTTCCTCCCTGTAGTTCCGGATTGGAAGCGCCATCGACGCCCTGCCCTTGTGCGCGGGCAAAACCAGGCTACGCGCGATCGCCGCGCGACGGGTAACAGCCGATTGCTACCGCCGCGCCGATCGAGTTTTGCCGGTCAAGCAAGCCCATCCCCCGCGCGTAGCAACCCGTTACTACACAGGTCCCGCGTGAGCTCGAGCTCAAGCCGTTGATCGGAACCGCGGAAGGGAAAGAGGTGGCGGCCCGTCGGTGACGAGGCTAAGCTTGCGCTTCACGATTGCATCATAACCGCCGGGATAGCCGAGGGGCTCATGTGCAAGATATTCGTTGGCGCCGATCCGATGCTTTACGAGACCACCACCCGGTCGATGCGGCTGCACGGTGTCGTGACAAGCATCCGGCTGGAAAACCTGTTCTGGCATGTGCTGGGCGAAATCGGCCGGCGCGACGGCATGAGCGTCAACCGGCTCATCACCAAACTCTACGACGAAGTCGTCGAAGCCCGTGGCGAGGTCTTGAACTTCACCTCGTTCCTGCGCGTCTGCTGCCTGCGCTATCTTTCGCTGCAACTGATGGGCGGCATCCCCGGCGACGTCGCGGTGCCGATCTGGTCGCTCGATGCCAATGCCGTGCTGGCCCGCGAACGCGCCGCCTATGCGCCCTCCCGCCCGGGCGATCTGGGATTCTCAGGCGATACCGCAGCGCTTCAGGCCGCGAAGTTTGGCTGAAGGCGGCGGGGATCATATTTTCCGTCGTCCGCGGCGCGCGACCGAGCCGCGATAAACACGGTTCGCGACAAGCGCAGGGGCTTCAGGAACGCAGTGCGTCGATGACGGTCCCCCCTCAAGCCACGTCGAACGTGATGCCCTGGGCGAGCGGCAGCGTGCGGCCATAATTGATGGTGTTGGTGGCGCGGCGCATATAGGCCTTCCAGGCATCGGAGCCGGATTCGCGCCCGCCGCCGGTGTCCTTCTCGCCGCCGAAGGCACCGCCGATCTCGGCGCCGGAAGGTCCGATGTTGACGTTGGCGATGCCGCAATCGGAGCCGCGCGCCGACAGGAAGGCCTCGGCCTCGCGCAGGTCGTTGGTGAAGATCGACGACGACAGTCCGTGCGCAACGGCATTGTGCAGCTCGAGCGCGGCATCGAAGTCGCTGTACCTCATGACATAGAGGATCGGCGCGAAGGTTTCCCGTTCCACCGGTCCGATTTGCCCGCCGATCTCGACCAGCGCCGGGCGGACGTAGAACGCATCCTCAGCACCTTCGACGGCGACGCGCTCTCCCCCGACAATCGCACCACCCGCAGCCCTCGCTTCGGCCAGGGCATGCTGCATCGCCTCATAGGCGAGGCCGTCGATCAGGGGACCTACCAGATTGCCGGCGAGCGGGTTGCCGACGGAGATCGACGCATAGACCTGCTTCAGGCGCGGCATGAAGCTATCATAGATGCTGTCGTGAACGAACAGCCGGCGCAGGCTGGTGCAGCGCTGGCCCGCCGTGCCCATCGCCGCGAAGGCGACGCCGCGCAGCGTCAGGTCGAGATCGGCGGTCGGCGCGACGATCGCCGCATTGTTGCCGCCGAGTTCCAGGATGGCCCGGGCGAAGCGCCGGGCCAGCTTCGCAGCGACGGTGCGTCCCATGGCGGTCGAACCGGTCGCCGAGACCAGGCGAACCCTGGCGTTGTCGACAAGCACCTCGCCGATCCCGCGTCCCCCGACCAGCACGGCGGACAGCCCGTCGGGCGCCGGGCCGCCGTCGGCCCTGAAGCGGCTCAGGGCACGGCCGAACAGCGCTTCCGTCGCCAGGGCCGTCAGCGGCGTCTTTTCCGATGGCTTCCAGACGATGCTGTTGCCGCAGACCAGGGCCAGCGCGGCATTCCACGACCAGACCGCGACCGGAAAATTGAAAGCCGAGATGATGCCGGTGACACCCAGCGGATGCCAGGTCTCCGCCATGCGGTGCTCGCTGCGCTCGGTGGCCATCGTCAGGCCATGGAGCTGCCGGGAAAGACCGACAGCGAAGTCGCAGATGTCGATCATCTCCTGGACCTCGCCAAGACCTTCGGTTTCGATCTTGCCGACCTCGATGGAAACCAGCCGGCCGAGCGCGCGCTTGCCGGCGCGCAGCTCTTCGCCAAGAAGCCGCACCAGTTCGCCGCGCCTGGGAGCCGGGACCAGACGCCATTCGAGGAAGGCCGCGTGCGCCTGTTCGATCGCCATGGTCGCCTCGGCGGCGGTGGACTCCCTGACCTGCGCCACGGTTTCGCCGGTGATCGGGGTTTTCGCGGCCAGCGTGCCGCCGCCATGGCGGACCGGCTCGACACCGAGCTCGAGCAGCAGCGCCTCGACATCGGCCTTCAGTACGAGGTTTCCGGCCTTGGCGGATTGCTTGATCCTGTCGACTGGCATGAGAGGCTCTTTTTTCGAGGGCGCAAGTTGAGTTCAGTGGGTTGCTACGGTGAGCGGCCGGCACATCGTGCGCCGGGCGCAGCGCGGCGCCGCATGACGGGGCCGGCCGGGCACCGATTCTCGCTCGCAGGCTCGCACCGAAGTGCCTTCAAGACAATATTTGGTCGTGTGACCGGCCTCTTCTTCCGAACGGGCCCGGCGCAGACCGAGCAAATCCACGTGTGCCCACAACGCAAAGAGCGGATCTTCGTCGCTGACGCTCCTCGCAATGACAGCCAACAGACACTTTTGGCGTTGCCGCAGGAAATTTCGTGCCGAGGACTTGCCCTTCCCTCCCCGCCGCCGCCGTCCTCCCGCGGACAGCGCCCCCGGCTGGTTCGGTTCGATGCAGAATAGCGTGACGGACGCCGCAAAGCTCCGCGCTCAGCCGGCTATCGCCAGCGCGAGCGCATCCCTTCATGACAAACAATGGCTCGCTTTCATCGATACGCTTCACGCGCACCCGGCGACACGGAACCGCTACATCGCAAGATAGCGCCGGCGGATATCTTCATTCCGGGCAAGGCCTGCGGTGTCCTGGCGATGCACCACCCTTCCCTTGTCGATGACGAGCGCCTGTTCGGCGATCCGCGAGCAGAAATGCATGTTCTGCTCGGCCAGCAGGATGGTGGCGCCGCTGGCTCCGAGTTCCCGCAGCACCTTGCCGATGGTGGCGACCACGAGCGGGGCGAGACCCTCGCTGGGTTCGTCGAGCAGCAGGACCAGGGGATTTCCCATCAAAGCGCGCGCGATCACCAGCAGCTGCTGCTCGCCGCCGGACAGCCGGCCGGCCGGGCGCGAGCGCAGAGCCGCCAGCAACGGGAAGGTCTGCCAGATCCGCGGCAGCGCCCAGTCCCGCCGTCCATCGGGACCGCTCTTGCCCGCGATCGAAAGATTGTCCTCCACGCTGTGCTCGGGGAACACCTGGCGGTCCTCGGGCACGTAGGCGAGGCCGAGCCGGGCGCGCGCATGCGGCGGCGCGCGGGTGATGTCGCGGTCGGCGAAAAAGATCCGGCCGGCCCGCGCCGGCACGATTCCCGCCAGCGTCTTCAGGGTCGTGCTCTTGCCGGCGCCGTTGCGCCCCAGCAGCGCCAGCGTATGGCGTTGCTTCAGGGCCAGATCGACATCGAACAGGATCTGGCTGGCGCCGTAAAAGGCGCTCACTCCCTCGGCGCGCAACAGGTCGGTCATGCCGCGTCCGCCTCGGTGCCGAGATAGGCGTCGATCACCGCCTGGTTGTTGCGGATCTGGTCGGGCGTGCCTTCGGCCAGCACCCGGCCGTAGCACAGCACGCGGATGGTGCCCGCGATCTGGAACACGATGTCCATGTCGTGCTCGATGAAGATCAGCGTCAGCGCGCGCTGCTGCCACAGTCCCCGTACCCGTTCGATCATGCGCCAGCGCTCTTCGGGGCCCATCCCGGCGGTCGGCTCGTCGAGCAGCAGCACCCTGGGTTCGAGCGCCAGCGCGATGGCGATATCGAGCAGCTTCTGGTCGCCGTGGGAGAGGATCGCGGCCCTGACGTTGGCGACCTGTGTCAGGCCCACCAGCTCCATCACCGCCTCGGCGCGCTCGCGCACGCCGGGCGACGGAAAGCGGTGGGAAAGATTGCCCCAGCGGCCGAGATAGGCGGTGACGGCGGCCATCAGGTTCTCCGCCACCGTCATGGTGGGAAAGCAGCTTGCGACCTGAAAGGCCCGCGCGATGCCCCGGTGCATCCGTTCGGTCCGGGACAGACCGAGGATCTCCCGGCCGTCGAGCAGCACCTGGCCGGAGTCGGCGGGGAACGCGCCGCTGATCAGGTTGAAGAAGGTGCTCTTGCCGGCGCCGTTCGGACCGATCACCGCCGAGAGCGATCCCGACGGAAAATCAAGCGACACCTCGTCGATGGCGCGCAGGCCGCCGAAGCTCTTGGTGAGTTTCTTGATCTCGAGCTTCATCGCGCGCGCCCGGGCCAGGCCAGCCTGAGAAAATCCAGCACGCCGCGGCGCAGCCCCAGCGCGAAGGCCAGGATCACGAGGCCCAGCACCAGCCCATGGTATTCGGTGAAGCGGGTGACGACATCGTTCAGCGCCAGCAGGATCATCGCGCCGAGCACGGGGCCGAGGAAGCTGTCGACGCCGCCCAGCATCACGGCAAATATCGCCTGGCCGGAATTCGGCCAGTCGGCTAGCTCGGGATAGGCGCCGGAGACGAACAGCGCCGCCAGCACGCCGCCCACCCCGGCGAAGGCGCCGGCGATCGTGAAGGCGCCGAGCCGGGCGCGCCACAGCACGATGCCGAGGAAGCTGGCGCGGTTCTCGTTGTCGCGGATCATGCGCAAGGTCTGGCCGAACGGGCTCGCCGAGATGTGGCGCAGCGCCAACAGGCCGAGCACCGCCACGATCGCGCAGAACCGGTAGAGATGAAGCTGCGAGGCGAGCTCGAAGCCGAATATCTCGCGGCGCGGGATGCCGCCGCGCAGGCCCTGGTCGCCGCCGGTGAGGCTCTGCCAGGAGATGATGATGCTGTAGAACAGCATCTGCACCGCCAGCGTGATGAAGGCGAAGTAGTCGGTGCCAAGGCGGACGCAGATCGCGCCGACGCAAAGCGCGGCAAAGGCCGTGACCAGCACCGCCAGCACGAAGGCAGCGGGCAGCGATAGGTCCGTCATCTGCATCGTCAGCGCGAAGGCATAGGCGCCGAGGCCGTAGAACATGCCGTGGCCGAACGAGACCATGCCGGTGTTGCCGACCAGCAGGTTGAGCGAGGTCGCAAACAGCGCCATGGCGCTGAGGCGGATGATGAAATCCTCGAAGGCGGGGCTGCGATGCAACAAGGGGATCGCCAGCACGACGATCAGGGCAAGGGCGGCGATCGCCGCATCGCGCAACCCCGGGTAGCTCCTCATAACCGCCGACCGAACAGCCCCTGCGGGCGCAGCACCAGCACGGCAATCATGACGATGTAGATCAGCCCGTCGGTGAACCCCGGGAAACCGATGGTGCCGAAGCCGCGGACCATGCCGATCATCAGCGCCGCGACCAGCGCGCCGGCGATCGAGCCCATGCCGCCGATCACGGTGACGATGAAGCTCTCGATCAGGATCGAAAAGCCCATGCCGGGCGACAGCGAGCGCACCGGCGCGGCGAGCGCACCGGCCAGCCCCGCCAGCCCGCCGCCGATGGCGAAGACGACGGCGAATAGCACCGTGGTATTGACGCCCAGCGCCGAAACCATCTGCGGGTTGACCGCGGCGGCGCGCACCGTCTTGCCGAACCGTGTCCTCGACAGCCCGAGGCTGAGCAGAACCGCGATCAGCGCGGCGATGCCGACCAGCACCCCGTAAAACGGCGGAACCACGCCGCCGGCGATGATGAAGGGCGGCACCTGGAACGCCGGCGGCATCCCCATGGCGTGGAATTCGGGACCCCAGACGATCTTGACGAGGTCGTCGAAGATCAGCACCACGGCATAGCAGATCAAGAGCTGCATCAGCACGTTGGCGCCGTAGACGCGGCTGATCAGGATGCGTTCGAACAGCACGCCGGCCACCGCCATCGCCAGCGCCCCCGACAGCACCGCCAGCGCATAGCTGTCGGTGGCACCGATGGTGGAATAGGCGACATAGCCGCCCAGCATGTAGAAGGTGCCGTGCGCGAAGTTGACGATCTTCAGCACGCCGAAGATCAGGGTGAGGCCGGCGGCGACCAGGAACAGCAACATGCCAACGATCAGCCCGCTGGTGGTCTGGGTGACCACACAGGCCGACGTCATCAGGCAGGCGCCGAGCGCATCGAGGTCCATCGAAACTCAGATGTAATTGTGCTGCTTCTTCCACTCCGTCTCAAGCTCGATGATCCTGCCCCAGTCCGCGGCCTTGACATCGACGATGAACGGCTCCTTCGGGGTGGTCTGGCCCCAGCCGATGGCGTAGCCGATCGTGGTGTGGTCATCGCGCATGGTGATGGTGCCGTCGGCACCGAACGGCGTGTCGATCTTCATGCCGGTGAGTACCGCGGCCAGCGCCTTGCCATCGAGCGAGTTGGCCTGCTTGATGGCCTTCTCGTAGAACTGCATCGCCACCGTGTTCTGCCACGACCAGTTGGTCGGCCGCTCGTTCCACTTCTTGAGGTAGGCCTCGCCCCATTGCCTGTTGGCGGGCGTATCCGGGAAGGTCTCCAGATAGCGCGTCGCCGACTGGATGCCGGCCGGCAGATTCTTGATGGCGGCCATCACGGGATAGTCGACATTCGGCGTCGCCACCGTCATCTGCGAGAACAGCGCATAGATGTTGCCCTGGTTGACGAACGCCGAGAGGTCGCCGGCATAGAGCAGCGTGAACAGCGCCTGCGGCTTGGCCTGCAGCAGCTTGGTGATGACTTCGGTGAAGTCGGGCTGGCCGAGCTTGGGCCAGGCCTCGGCGATGACCTCGATATCCGGCTTGAACTGCTTGAAGAACTGCAGGTACTGCGCGGTGGTGTCGCGGCCATAGGCGTAGTCCGGCGAGCAGGTCGCCCACTTGTCGAGTTTTTTGACCTTGGCGAATTCCGCCAGATAGATGCTGCCGGCCACGGCGTCATGCACGCCCTGGCGCGCGACGCGGAAGGCGGTGGGGGCGCGGATCTTGGGGTCGGCGGTCAGCGACGAGGTTTCGCTGTTGGTGTGGATGCAGGCGACGCCGAGGTCGCGGACCACTTCCTGGACCGCGAAGGACGCCGACGAGGCCTCGGCATCGACCAGCAGCTCGCAGCCCGTGCTGTTCACCAGTTCGCGGGCGACGCGGGCCGCCTCCTGGGGCTGGCCCTTGGAATCGCGGAACACGAACTCGATCTGCCGGCCGAGAAAGCCGCCTGCCGCGTTGATGCGATCCTGTTCCATCATCAGCGCGTTGCGCGAGGAAGTGCCGAGCAGCGCGATCGGTCCCGACAGGATGCTCTGCATTCCGATGCGCAAGGTGGTGGCCTGTGCCCTCGCCACCCAGGGGGCGGCCAGCAGGCCAGCCGCACCACCGGCCAATATGGTGCGACGCGTAATGAGCTCGCTCATTGCACTGAACCTCCCCTTGAAGCTGTTATCGCCGTCCTGTTTTTTGCGGACGGTCATTTTTTAATGCGGCCAGCATAGATCGCCGATGGCGGTGCGATCAAGCCGGCATTTGTCGGGATCGTAGGCCGGGAGAGGCGAAGCCGTATCCCGCCACGTCGGTGAACGACGGCCACGATTTGCTTTTCCGCAGCGGCAAGCACGAGCTGTGGTGGCGCGAGATGGCGGGTTACGCCTTCCGCCTTCGCCGCAGAAGCTATGGCGGACGGCTCGGCTTCAACCCGCCCTGCCCGGTGGCCGTTACTCCGCCGCCGCCTGCCGCTTCAGCCAGGGCAGCATGACCTTGGTCAGCAATTCCTCATCGCGCCATATTCCGGGGACACGCCCCATGTGCATTCCCATGGGATGGATCCAGGCCTCGTTCGGAGCGGTGCCCGAGGTCAGCATGGCAAACAGGTCGCCGGTGGGAATCAGTGGGTCGCGGGCGCCGCCGACCACCAGCATCGGGACCGTCGGCTTGCCGAGCAGGCCTTGCGCGCGCAACGACATGGCGCGCCAGGCTCGGGCGGTGTCCTCGGGCCGGGTGCCCAGCATGAAGGTGACCGACGGTACCGCGTCGGAGAGATAGAAGCTCGGTGCCAGCGACTTCGGCGCGTCGATGTCGACGTTGAAGGCCAGATCGATCGGACCGGACTGATCGATGGCGCCGCGCAGCCGCCCTGCTTCCAGGATCGCCAGCCGCGACGACCAGTATCCGCCCATGCTTCCGCCATGGACGAATATTCTGGCCTTGTCGAAGCCGGGCTGGGCCTGCGCCCAGCCGATCAGCTTCGCAAACATGCGGTCAGCCTCCACGCCGGCGCCCTTCACCGGCGAGTCTCCGGTACCGGGTGCATCCACCGCCAGGCAGGCAAAGCCGTTGGCCGGAAGCGCATCGAAGCGTCTCGTCATGTCGTCGCGCCAGGCGTCCAGGCCTCCGATCGTGATCAGCAGCGGTACGGGACCGGAAACCCGGGGCACCCGCAGGATGCCGACGATGTCCCGCCCGTCGGCGAAGGGAATGTGGATGGTATTGGCCGGCGGATCCATCAGCTTGCCGTGCTCGTTGAAGGCCTGCTTTGCCTTGTCCCATGCCTCCCGCTTGGCAGGGGAAAGCAGCGTCGGCCATCGCGCCAGGCTGTAGTAGCGCCACGCACTCGAGAAGTCGGCATCCGCGCCCGCGCGATCCGCCGGCAGTTGCTGGCTGGCCTTGGCAAAATAGCGGTCGCCGATTGCAATCCAGATCCGCGCCCAGGCATCGCAATCCGGGGCCGTCGCCTGCGGCAGCGCGGCCCGCACCTCATCGGCCTTGATGCCGATCAAGGGATAGATCTGGCGGTCGGCGCGGGTCTGCACCTCGGCCTTCCATTGCTCGAACGTAAGGGGCTTGGGAATATCGATGGTGCAAGAGGCCTGCTGGGCTCCCGACGGCGTCGCGGCGGCGATCATCATGGCGGCGGCAACCGCGGTCCAGACCGCGGATGTGCGGGGGTGTTTCATTTTGTGCGTTTCCCGGTTTGGTCAGGCGTTGTAAGTGAAAAAGCGGACCTGGTTTAAGCGATTTCGAAGTCCGAATCATATCGGCTGGTGGCGACCATCAGTAACATTTCGTCATTCCGGGATGCGCTCTTGCGCGAGCCCGGAATAACGAGCGATGAATCCACTTCCGTCATTCCCGGGCGCGCGCGACGCGCGAAGCGCGGCATAGGCGAGCCCGGAATCCATATTTGCTGCAGCGGTTATGATTCCGGAGCTGCACCCTTGGCCGGCTGTCGCCGGCCAAGGGTGCATCCCGGAATGACAAATAACGCATCATTTCCCATAAGACCGGCTTCATAAAGTCGCTCGCCAGACAGGTGTCGGCTGCCAACGCCTTGCCGCTCCGGGGCGCCGCTGCGGCTGCTGACGTGAGCGGCCATCATTCCTTGCCAGCAGGGATCACGGGCAGCAGAACAAATGACTCTTGCCCGGCCTCGAAGTGCAGCGTGTTGACGCCACCAAACAGGGCAGTCGGGCGATCGGTCGGATCCGAATGCAGGAACGGGCCGACGCCGCTCATCTTGTAAGGCGCGTTGGCGAGCCCGATGTCGCCCAGCCCGTGGTCATAGTCGCACCCGCGCACGTTGAGGGCCAGGGTGTAGCCCGGCGGCACGACGATACAGGTTGGCCAGATCTCGATGTCGAGCACCACCTTCTCGCCCGGCGTGAGCGGCTGAAGCTCGTCATGGGAGTGGAAGGGCCGGTACGGAAGGCTGCGCGCCGGGTCGAGCTTGCGGTGCGAAGCCCGCAGCCAGCCCAGGCCGATCGGCACCCGCGGATCGTTGGAGCCGATGAACAGCACTTCCTTCCCGTCCGGGGCGAACAGGCGGAGCGCCAGGAACAGGTCTGCGTCTATGGTGTCGGAGGACACGACCAGCCGGGCGGCCACCGGGCCGGTGATCTCCATTTCCTCTTTCGCCGGCGGCAGGGAGAAGGTGATGCCGTCGCCCTTCGTGTCGTAGGACAAGCTGTCGCCCGCGACCGGCTCCGTGCCTAGCCCGAGCGTGCCGGGATCGAGGTAGAACCGCGTCCATTCGGTGCGGGACAGCGGCCATTCCTGCTCGTTCCGCACGGTGAAGTGTTCGCCCGGACGGCGGATCTGCAGCTGCAGCGGCGGCTGGCGATCCCAGCCGGTGTCCCTGCCCTGAAGGAAATAACCGAAGAACCGCTTCTGCAGCACCACGCCCGCGTCCCGGTAGAACGGCGCGAAGTGGGTGTCGCCGTGGACTTCGAGCCATTTCCGGGCGGAGGCAGCCGCCACAAAGCCTTCGAAGTTGCCCCGCGTGTGCAGCCCCATGCCACCCCAGTTGGCGGAGGACAACAGGGGCGTAACGATACGAGTGAAGTCGGGCGAGTGCTCACGATAGAAGGCTCCGTCCAGCGGGCGGCTCAACACTTCCTTCCCGGGGTCGCTGCGATTGGCTGCGAGCTCCGCGTCTGTCAGGGTGTCCGGACCGGTAACCAGTTCGCCGGTGACGGTGCTGCGGGCGCCGCGCTCGCCGTAGCCGTGCTGCAGCGGCAGGATCTGGCGGCTGTAAACCGAATCCCCCATCTGGCAATAAATGCCGCCGTGGCGGCGGGCGTCCCGGTAATAGTCGGCCGCGCCCTCCCATACACAGATCGCGGCCAGATGCGGGGGCTGAAGTTCGGCGACGCGCCACTGGTTCATCGCGTAATACGAAATGCCGTTGAGGCCGACCTTGCCATTGCTCCAGTCCTGCGCCGCCGCCCACTCGATGGATTCGTACAGGTCGCGAATCTCCCGGCTGGACATCGTGTCAAGCACGCCCGGCGAACGCCCGGCGCCGCGGCTGTCCACCCGCACGCACGCAAAACCGTCCGGCACCCATTTCTCGGGATCGACGACCTCCCAGTTCTGATACTTGTTGGAGGAGCCCTCGGCGATGTCCGGGTAGGCAGCGACCATCCGATCCCAGGCGCTCTTGTAGCCGCTCTGGAACGACAGGCCTTTGCCATAGGGGCCATAGCTCAGGATTGCGGCGTAGCGTCCGGGGGCGTCCGGCAGGAAGACGTCAGCGCGCAGCACGACGCCGTCGTCCATCGGGATGGGCATGTCCCACAGGATGCGCATGCCGTCGGCACGCGTCGATCGAGCCGGCGTGCCGACGGCGGCGATGGCGGTGTTGGAGATGATCTCGTTCATGGTGGCGACCTCCAGGTCAGGTTGGCGGTAGTGAGGCGGCGGCAGGCTGGGCTGCACCTTGGCTGTCAAAGTCAGGCACGGCCGGCACCGGCCCTTGCTTCGGCTCCGCCAACAGGCTCAGTGGCCGGCCGTGCGTTTCCACCCGGAACAGGGTGCAGGCGAGCCCCGCTACGGCCGAACAGATCGCGAGGAAGATGAATGCGGTTGGCACGGCGTCGGCCGTGGCCTTGGGAGAAATCACGTCGCCTGTTCCGGCGATCAGGGCGAGGAACAGCGGTCCGACGATCTTGCCCAGTCCATTGACGGATTGGGCAAGTCCGGCCGCCCGGGCGCCGAGCCGCACCGGAAACGCTTCCACCGTATAGGGCGCGATGTTGGCAAAACCGCCGCTGTAGACCGCGGCCCCCGCTACGATCAGCAACGCGAACACCGACCAGCCCGCGACAAAGTGCTGGTTCAGCAGGCCCGCAAGCAACAGGATCACGGCGGACCCGTAACCCATGATTTCGCCTGACCGGCGGCGCCCGATCCGCACCGGCAGCACGGAGAACAGGATGCGGCCCAGGAACGAGGCGATCGAGAGGCCGACAAAATAGCCCGCGGCCTCGGCCGGCGGGATGCGCAGCAGCTGCGAAACGATCGTCGGCCCCCACAGCGTCACGCCGTAGGCACTGATGCTCGTGCCGAGCCAGAGGGCCACCACCCACCAGAACCGTCCGCGGTCGCGCAATAACTCGGAGAACGGTGTGGGCGCCGGCGGCTGTGGAAGGGTGGCAGGAAGGCGCACCGATGCCGGATCTACACCCAGTTGCCGCGCCGCTTCACGCCGCGCATCCTCCATGCGGTTGCGGGTCAGCAGCCAGCGCACCGATTCCGGCACCCACAGCCAGATGCCGAGCGTCACCAGGATGGGGAGCGCGCCGGTGGCGGCGAGGCCGCGCCAGCCGATCACCGGCATCAGATGGGCCGCAAGCAACGCCGCGAGGAAGGTTCCGAGCGCCACCGGGGCCGCCATCAGGCTGGACAGGAAAGTGCGGTGCCGCGTCGGCGTGATCTCCACCACCAGGGCGGTCTGCACTGTCGCCGCGCCGGCAAAGCCGACCCCCACCACGAAGCGCAGAATGGAAAATTCGATCCACGCGTTCTCCGGCAACAGCGCGCAAGCGCCGCAACCGGCCGAGAACAGCAACCCACCCACAAGCATCAGCGAACGCCGGCCGAAACGGTCGGCCCAGCGGCCGAACAGCAGCGCGCCTGCCATCGAGCCCAAGCCGGAACTCAGCAGCATGATCGCCGACATGCCATAGGTAAGATGCCAAGACGGCGCCAGCGCCGAAACCAGATAGCCCGCCAGGAACAGGTCGTAGAACTCGAACATTTCCTGCAGCACCAGCAGCGCCATGGTGACGAAGTAGCGCGGCGTCAGCTTCGCGTTGTCGAACGCGCCGAGCCACTCGGCATCCGGTTGGCAGACACTGGACATCAATGACCTCCCCCTCCACCACATCCGGCCCGGCCCGGCGACCGGGCACCGCGGCGATCGGCCCTCGGCACGATCCATATACGAACGAACGTTCGTATGCAATCCCGGCGGAGGTCCGGCTGACGCCATCAAGCGATCGCCCGGCAAAACCCGGCCATCACCGCGGTGGTCAGCCCGGCGGCGACTGCACCTGATGCATGCGAGTGGCGAACGCCTCAGCCGAGCCCGACAAGCATGCCGCTGAGCCTATCGGGCGCGGTCACCATCGCGTCGTGGCCCGTTTCAAGCTCGACATATTGCCAGGACCCTTGCGCCTTCGCATAGGCGCCGCTGGCATCCATGCCGTGATAGATCGGCTCAATGCAGCGGACGTAGGTGACGGGCAGGCCGTTGCCCAGCGGATGCGCGAGCTGCAAGGGAGTTGTGTAGGCGTCGGCTGGTTGCGGAGTGAGTTTGCGCTCGACCCATGCCGCCGCCTCGGGATCGGTAACGCCGAAGGCCGCGGCGTTCGGCGGCGGCGGCAAGGTCCGGACGCCGTCGATTTCCTGGATCCTCCTCAGGGCAGCTTCGCGCAGTTCCGGCGCAACGGTGTCGAGAAACGTATTGCCGTTCTGCAGGATCACCGCATCCAGGAAGACGATACGCTTCAAGCGCTTCGGAATGCGATCCGCCACGCCGCTCACGATCGGCCCGGCGAAACTGTGGCCGACGAGACAGACGTCCTTCAATTCCTCCGCTTCGATGACGTTGATGACGTCCCGGATGAAAAGATCGAGGCTTATGTCCGGATGGCCGATGAGGTGGCGGCGCTCGCCGAGCCCGGTGAAGGTCGGCGTGAAAACCCGGTGGCCCTGATCGCGCAAGCGGTCGGCGACCTTCCGCCAGCACCAGCCGCCATGCCAGGCGCCGTGCACGAGAACATAGGTGCGCGGTTCGGCGGCTTGCGCCGCGGCGCGCCTGGGCGCGAGCGCCGCAGCGAGCATGGACCCGAGTGATGCGAGCTTCAGTACCAGGCGACGCGTTGCCATTCCATCCCTCCAAGGGCTCGTTAGGTCGGCCCTGCACACTTTCCCGTCGCACCGGCGCCGCGCCGCGAGCCGCATCGTCTGCCGATCGCACCGCCCTGCCCCGCGGCATCCCCACTGCTCCGCGAACAATTGCCGGGAGGCATCCGCGAAGCACCGATGCGCCGATGAAACCCGCGCCTTGGCTTTTGCGGCCGTGATGTGGTGCGTTGCGTTATTTCTTTCGCGGCTTGCGGCGGACTGACCCCGGCGGTGGCGCCGACCTGAAGCCGGCCGCCATGAATGGCACGATGTGCGACATGACAGCCTGCACGTCGCCCGGATCGCACTTTCCATCGGTGAGCGACTGGATCCGGCCGGCGTCGGCCATCGTGTAGAGCATCGCGCCCAAAAGGAAATGGAATCGCCAACCCAGCTCCTGCGGCGAAAGTTCGGGTAACAGCGCCTGCAGCGCGGCAATGTAGCGGCGACTGGATTCGTCGAAGGCGGTGGCGCGTATCCGCCCCTTGAACGCCTCGGACTCGGTCGCGAGCCGGGCGCGAAGCTTGGCGAACAGCTTGAACCGCGCCTCCGACCCGGCGCCGAATGCGGGACGGAGGAAGGCCTCGATCACGCGCTCAAGCGTGATCGTGCCGCTTGCCTCGATCTCCGCCAGCAACCGCATCCGCTCCGCCGCGATCGGGCGGGCGCGTTCGGCGAATATCTCGGCGAGCAGGTTCTCCTTTTCGCCGAAATGATAGTTGAGCGCCGCGAGGCTGACATCGGCGGCTTCCGCGATGGTGCGGATGCCGACGCCGTTCAAGCCATGCTCGGCGAACAGGCGCTCCCCCGCGTCGATCAGGCGCTGCTTCACCGGCTTCGCGGTTGCCTTGACGGTCCCGGTTGCTTTGGCGAGCTTGCTTGCTTCGGCGATCACGGCTTCGGCCCACGCGGCTTGACTGATACGTACGTTCGTCTCATATTCGCCCCGGCGTGCCGCTTGTCAAGCGCCGGGGCGCCGGCGCTGATGCGGTCCACCCTTCGTGCCGGGCACGCGCCCGGCCCGAATGTGATCGTCGACCTCGCCAGGGCCCCGGAACAGACGCTTGCTTATGGGCAGTAACCCGGACATCGCGGCGGGCCGGTATCGACACGGGTCACGACAGACCCCGGTAAAGGAAGCTTGTGAAGATCGTTGATCTCAGTCGTGAACTGTACCACCGGTCCCCGAGTTATCCGGGGCATCCCCCGATCATCCATGGTGTCTGGAAGACCCACGAGGAATCGTTTGCCGATTCCGGCAACGTCCACGGCCTCTCCTCGATGTTTCTATCGATGGCCGACCACGGCGGCACGCATATCGACGCGCCCAGGCACTTCGACATGCGGGGCCAGCCGATCAATGAATATCCGCTGGAGAACTGCATCGTGCCGGGTATCTGTCTCGACCTGCGCCACATCGCTCCGCGCGCCGAGATCGCGCCCTCCGATCTTGAAGCGGCGGTGCAGAAGGCCGGCGTGCCGGTGCCGGACGGCGGCACCGTACTGCTCTGCACCGGCCATCACGCGCGCACCTTTCCGGGCAAGGAATATGCGAGTGAAAATTCCGGCGTCAATGTCGCCGCCACCGAATGGCTGGCGGAGCAAGGCGTCGTGCATTTCGGCATCGACTCGATGCGGCCCGGGCCCGAGGGCAGGGTGAACCTTCTGGTGCACAAGGCCTGTTTCGAGCTCGGCATCACCCACATCGAGAGCCTGTGCAATCTGGAAGCGCTGCTCGGCGCCGGCCAGTTCACCTTCATCGGCCTGCCGATGAAATGGCGCGACGGCACGGCCTCGCCGATCCGCGCCGTCGCGGTGTTCGACATACATGTCCTTGCGCCTTCTAGCTCGTCTGGCGTCGCTTGAAGTCGATAGTCGGTTGCATGCGCCGGGCAGCATCTTCAACCCCGGACATTTGCCTGACCAGCCCCATCCAGATTTGGCAGATGTGCTTGTCCGCGTGGGTCTCGGGTCTGGATGCCCTCCTCACCAGGACCCTGAGCTATTGGCGGGCCGGGAGCGAACACATCCGTCACCGCTCATAGCTGGTAGCGCGATATCCCATGCGACTGAAGGTAGGCATCCAGCGCCGGGTCTGAAAGGAACCTGATCAGTTGCATGGCAGCTTCGGCATGCCTGGTGCCAACATGGATGAACATCGACATGTCGATGTTCAAGCCGAGCTCTGGCGGGAAAGTCGCGATCGGCTCGACCCCGGGAGCTGCAATGATCCTCGACAGCGGGGCTATGGCGTACTGAACCTGACCCTTCGCTGCCGCGATCGGCGGCTCGCCCGCACCCATTGGACGCAACCGATCATGAATCTGATCCTGAAGCTGCATCATCTCGATAGCCTTCAGGAACCTCTTGCCGCTTGTCCCATCGGAGATGTAGGCGATCGAACTTGCGTCCCGCAAGAGTGCGCGCACAGGCTCGTACGAACTGACGATTCGCTCCGGTCGCGGACCGGCCATTCCAATCGCCAGCGGAACACGGCCGAACGGAACGTGAATGTCCGGAACAATCCGACCGAGCGAGATCATCTCATCGACGAACCACGGATTGGTCAGCCCGACATCGAAGGCTTCGCCGCCGACGACGCGCTTTGCGACAGCGGGATTGAGGTCGTAGTTCACCTCGACATCGACCCCTTGCTGACGCCTGAAACGAGGCAACAGTTCTTCGATTTCCGCATATATTGCGACCGCGCTGAGCAGCTTAGGTCGGGATTCGGTTGCCATAGCCATGGATTGCTCCAATCCAGTTCAGTTTTGTAACCTCGATGGCAGCCCGCGAGATGCCGCGCGCTCGAACGGACGCGTTCGAGCGGCGGTGCGAGCCCTGGCGCCCCGTTGCGAGGCGTTTCACCTTCGTTATGTCAGGTGTCGTTCGGCGACCATCGCTCAGCTCACCCGCCGTTCCCTGCCTTCCCAGAACGGCTGGCGCAGTTCGCGTTTGAGCACCTTGCCGGCGCCGGACAGCGGCAACGGAGCTTCCCTGAGATCAACGCTGCGCGGACATTTGTAGCCGGCAATCCGGGTCTTGCAGAATTCGATCAGCTCACCGGCCGACGCCTGGGCGCCGGGCCGGAGCACGACCACGGCATGGACCTGTTCGCCCCAGTGCTCGTGGGGGATCCCGATCACGGCGCATTGCGCCACGGCCGGATGCTGGGCCACCGCGTTCTCGACCTCGACCGAATAGACGTTTTCGCCGCCGGAAATGATCATGTCCTTGACCCGGTCGACCACATAGACGAAGCCGTGCTCGTCCATGTAGCCGCCGTCGCCGGTATGCATCCAGCCGTCGATCACCGCGCGGGCGGTTTCCTCCGGCCGCTCCCAGTAGCCCATCATGACATTGTCGCCGCGCACCACGATTTCGCCGACACTGCGAAAGCCGACCGGCCTGTCGTCGCCGTCGACGATGCGCACTTCGCAGCCCAGCGTGGCGCGGCCGGCGGCGCGGTGGCGGCCTTTGGCATGGCCTTCGCCGATGTGCTCGTTCCAGTGCAGCACGGTGGCGATCGGCGATAGTTCGGTCATGCCGTAGGCCTGGGTGAATTGCGCGGCCGGCAGCGCCCTGGTGGCGCGGTCGAGTATGGCCTCGCTGATCGGCGAAGCGCCGTAGGTGACATTCTTCAACGAGGAAACATCATAAGAACCAAGCGCGGGATGATCGACCAGCATCTGGATCATGGTCGGAACCAGCAGCACGTCGGTGACACGCTCATTCTGGACCGCGGCCATCAGGCCTTCCGGGGTGAAGGCGGGGATGATGACGTTGGAGCCGCCGCTGAGCAGCAGCGAATACATCGCCGCGCCATTGGCGAGATGGAACATCGGGGCGGCGTGCAGATAGGTCGCTGAGCCCTGAAACAGGCCTTCGCCGAGCGCGTTCAGCGCGTCAGCCATCAGGTTGCCATGGCTGAGCATCACGCCCTTGGAGCGGCCAGTGGTCCCGCCGGTGTAGAAGATGCCCGCGAGATCGGCGCTTGCGCGCATCGCGTCCGGCATCGGCGCGCTTCTGACCAGCAGCGCCTCGTAGCTCTCGGTTCGGGCCGGGATCTCGCCGTCGTCGGCATGGATCAGCTTCAGCCCGGGTAGCGCCCTGGCAAGGGCCGCGCCGGTCGACGCAAAGGCCTGGTCAACGAACAGCAGGCCGGCGCGGCAGTCCTGCATGGCGTCCTGGTTTTCCAGTGGGCTCCAACGGATGTTGAGCGGCACGATCACCGCGCCGGCCCAGGCGGTCGCCAGATAGAGTTCCAGATAGCGATCCGAATTGAGCGACAGCACCGCGACGCGGTCGCCCGGCGCCACGCCCAACGAGCGAATTCCGGCAGCGAGTTGGGATACCCGCTCGCCGATCTCCCGCCAGTTTCGCCGCCTGGCGCCGAATACCGTGGCCAGCCCGTCAGGATTGACCTGCAGCGCGCGCCTTAACCCGTGGGTGACATTCACTTGATCCTCCGCCTGGTGGTTGGTTTTCTGCCGAGGGTCGACGCCGCCCTCTTTCCGCCTGATCCGCTCGCGAGACCTTCGGTAAGCCGCTGCGTGAATTCATCGGCGATGGCTTCCGCCGACATCGCGCCGTCGCGCTGGAACCAATGGCCGATCCAGTTCAGCGATCCGGCGATCGCGAAGGCGGTCATCTTGGGGTCGCACGGCCTGATCGAGCCGTCCGCGATGCCGTTGGCGATGTATTTCCTGAAGCAGCGGTCGACGCCGCGTTTGCCCGCTCGCACGATGGCACTGTTCCTTTCGGTCAGGTCGCGCGGATCGAACCGCACCAGGCTGGCGCCGTAATCCGTTGTCATCACTTGCGCATAGCTGCGGATCAGCTTGCGCAGCTTGTCCAGTCCGCTGCCGCCGGCGGCGTCGATCCCGGCGATGAAGTCGTCGACCCGCTCCTGGCCCAGCGCCCAGCATTCGAACAGGATTTCCTGCTTGCCGCGAAAGTAGTTGTAGAGCGCCGGCTTGGTGATGTTGAGCCGCTCGGCGACCTCGTTCAGTGTAGCGCGGTGATAGCCCTGTTCGAGAAACAGCTGCACCGCGGTGCGCAGCACCGCGTCGCGCTTCTCGTCGCGGGCGCGGCGGCGGCTTTCGAACGGCATCCAGGGAGATGAGTCGGCAGAGGGGTCGCGCGCGTCCATTTTCGATTTTTTGCTGCCTGCACATTGACTCGACGGTCGATCGGCCCGTATATTACCCATCGGTAATAGAAAGTCCACCGGGTAATTTACGGAGCCGCCCATGTCCCGCGTCCAGGTTGCCGGTGTCGGCATGATCCCGTTCCTCAAGCCCGGCGCCGGCGAGCCGTATCACGTGATGGGCGCGACCGCGGCTAAGCTCGCGCTGGACGACGCCGGCGTCGATTACGGCCGTATCCAGCAGGCCTATGTCGGTTACGTCTACGGCGATTCGACCTGCGGCCAGCGCGCGCTGTATCCGGTCGGCATGACCGGAATCCCGATCGTCAACGTCAACAACAACTGCTCGACCGGCTCGACCGCTCTGTTCCTCGCCCGCCAGGCCATCGAATCCGGCGCCGCAGACTGCGTGCTGGCGCTCGGCTTCGAACAGATGAAGCCGGGGGCGCTGGGCGCGGTGTTCACCGACCGGCCGAGCGCGTTCGACGAATTCGACGCCGCCGCCGACAAGCTGGTCGATGCCCCCGGCGTGCCGCTGGCACTGCGCTATTTCGGCGGTGCCGGCCTCAGCCACATGAAGAAATACGGCACCCCGCTTGTCTCCTTTGCCAAGGTCCGCGCCAAGGCGAGCCGCCACGCCGGCAACAACCCGCTGGCTCTGTTCCGCAAGGAGGTCACCGCCGAGGATGTCATGAACGACCAGGTGATCTGGCCCGGGGTGATGACGCGACTGATGGCCTGTCCGCCGACCTGCGGCGCCGCGGCGGCGGTGCTGGTGTCGGAGAAATTCGCCAGCCGGCACGGCCTGCGCGGGGATGTCCGGATCGCCGCCCAGGCGATGACCACCGATACCGCATCGACTTTCGGCGCCGGCGACATGATGCAGGTGGTGGGTTACGACATGGCCCGGGACGCCGCCAAGGCGGTCTACGAGGCGGCCGGCATCGGCCCCGGCGATCTCGACGTGGTCGAGCTGCATGACTGCTTCGCCCACAACGAACTGATCACCTACGAGGCGCTGGGGCTCTGCCCGGAGGGCGGCGCGGCGCAGTTCATCCACGACGGCGACAACAGCTATGGCGGCAGGATCGTCACCAACCCCTCCGGCGGCCTGCTGTCGAAGGGTCACCCGCTCGGCGCCACCGGCCTCGCGCAATGCTATGAGCTGACCCGGCAGTTGCGCGGCAGCGCGGCGGCGACCCAGGTCGACGGCGCGCGTCTGGGGCTGCAGCACAATCTCGGCCTCGGCGGCGCCTGCGTGGTGACGCTGTACGAGCGCGCCTGAGGGGGCAAATCATGGTCGATCAGTCCGCCGTCGGGCGCCCCCTCGCGCCGGTCACCGCACGGGTCGAGCCCGGACGCCTGCGTTTCTTTTTCGACACGCTCGGCGAGCAGAACCCGGTCTACCGCAACGACGAGGCCGCGCGCGCCGCGGGCTATGCGGCAACGCCGGTGCCGCCGACCTACCTGTTCTGCCTCGAGATGCTCGACAACCAAAATCCGTTCGGGTTCCTCGCCGAGCTCGGCATCGATCTTGCGCGCGTGCTGCACGGCGAGCAGCGTTTTGCCTATCACGCGCCGGTGCTGGTCGGCGACACCCTGACCTTCTGCTCACAGGTCACAAGCGTTGCCGACAAGAAGGGCGGCGCCATGACCATGGTGGTGGTGGAAACCGAAATCACCAATCAGCACGGCGTCCACGTCGCCGGCACCGCACGCACCATCGTGGTGCGGAATTGAGGGCGAGATGAGTGAGACACGAAGCCCGGTGGTCGGCGAACGCGTGGTTTTCAAGACCTTCCCGCCGATCACCCGGCACAGGCTGGCGCTGTATTGCGGCGCCTCGGGCGACCACAATCCGATCCATGTCGACATCGACTTCGCCAGGGCCGCCGGTTTTCCCGACGTGTTCTCGCACGGCATGCTGGTCATGGCCTGGCTCGGCCAGGCGCTGACCGACGCGGTCCCGCCGCAACATATTCGCAGCTTCTCGACCCGCTTTGCGGCGATCACCCAGCTTGGGACCCAGCTGACCTGCGAGGGGCATGTCGCCGAATTGATCGAGCACAAGGGCGAGAAGCGAGCCAGGCTCGCCCTCACCGCCAGCGACCAAAACGGCGAGGTCAAGCTCGCCGGCGAAGCCATCATCGCGCTCTGATCGGGGAAACCACATGTCGAAACTCGCGGGAAAAATCGCTCTTGTCACCGGATCGGGCCGCGGCATCGGCCGCGCCATTGCCCTGAAGCTTGGCCGCGAAGGCGCGAAAGTAGTGGTCAACGATCTCGATGCCGGGCCTGGCGACGCGGTCGCCGCCGAAATCAGGGCGGCCGGCGGCGAGGCGGTCGCAGTCAATGGCAGCGTTTCCGAACCGGGGTTTGCCGACCGTTTCGTCGGCGCCGCCACCGAGAAATTCGGCGGCCTCGACATCATCGTCAACAATGCCGGCTACACCTGGGACTCGACGATCCAGAAGATGTCCGACGAGCAGTTCCAGGCCATGCTCGACGTGCATCTGGTGGCGCCGTTCCGCATCCTGCGCGCCGCCGCCGAGCCGATCCGGATCATGGCGAAAAAGGAGGCCGAGGCCGGCCGCGAGGTGTTCCGCAAGGTGGTCAACATCTCCTCGATCGCGGGGCTCTACGGCAATGCCGGACAGGCGAGCTACGCCTCGGCCAAGGCCTCGCTGGTCGGCCTGACCCGCACGCTATGCAAGGAGTGGGGCCGCTACAAGGTCAACGTCAATTGCGTGGCGTTCGGCTTGATCAACACCCGCCTGACCCAGCCGATCGAGGCCCGGCAGAACACCATCGATGTCGCCGGCCGCGACATCAAGGTCGGCGTGCAGCCGCAGATGCTCGACGCCATGGCCCGGATGATTCCGCTCGGCCGCGGCGGCACGCCGGAAGAGGCCGCCGACGCGGTCTACCTGTTCTGCAGCCCGGAATCGAACTACATCAGCGGCCAGGTGATCGTCTGCGGCGGTGGTCTTTTGATATAGGCTGGCGGTCGCGGCCGGTCCGCAGGCCGGCATATCAAGCAGCCATTCCTCTTCCTGTGAGGCCAAAGCGCCATGAACTACCGCTCGTCCTGGATGACCGAGGAACTGGACGTCTTCCGCGACCAGTTCCGCAGATTTCTCAGCCGCGATCTCGCTCCGCACGCGGAAAAATGGCGGCAGCAGAAGATGGTCGACCGCTCGGCCTGGAAGGCGCTGGGCGAAATGGGCGCGCTGCTGCCGAGCGTGCCCGAAGCCTATGGCGGGCTCGGCGCGAGCTTCGCCTATGATGCCGCGGTGTTCGAGGACATGGAGAGCATCGTCCCGGACGCGCTGGGCGGCGTTTCGGTCTCCAGCGGCATCGTCGCCCATTACATCCTGAACTACGGCTCCGAGGAGCAGAAGCGCCGCTGGCTGCCCGGCATGGCGCGCGGCGAACTGATCGGCGCCATCGCCATGACCGAGCCCGGTACCGGCTCCGATCTGCAGAGCGTGCGGACCACGGCGCAGCGCAAGGGCAACAGCTACGTCATCAACGGCCAGAAGACCTTCATCACCAACGGCCAGACCGCCGACCTGGTCGTCGTGGTCGCCCGCACCGGCGGGCCGGGCGCCAAGGGGCTTTCGCTGATCGTGGTCGAAACCACCGGCAATCCGGGTTTCAAGCGCGGGCGCAACCTCGACAAGATCGGGCTGCACGCTTCCGACACTTCAGAACTGTTCTTCGAGGACGCCGTGGCGCCGTTCGAGAACCTGCTCGGCGAAGCGGAAGGACAGGGCTTTCAGCAATTGATGCAGCAATTGCCGCAGGAACGGCTGATCATTGCGGTGGGCGCCGTCGCGGCGATGGAGCGGGCGGTGCGGATCACCGCGGACTATGCCAAGCAGCGCAAGGCGTTCGGCCAGCCGATCATCGAATTCCAGAACACCGCGTTCAAGCTCGCCGAGTGCAAGACCGAGGCGACCATCGCGCGGGTGTTTCTCGACTGGTGCATCGAACGGCTGATCGCCGGCGACCTCGATGCGGTCACCGCGTCGATGGCGAAATGGTGGTGCACGCAAAAGCAGGTCGAGACCGCCGACGAGTGCCTGCAGCTTCACGGCGGCTACGGCTACATGGAGGAATACCCGATCTCGCGGATGTTCGTCGACGCGCGGATCCAGAAGATCTATGGCGGAACCAACGAAGTCATGAAACTGTTGATCGCAAGATCGCTGTAGCATTTGTCATTCCGGGATCTGCTCTGGCCGGCAACAGCCGAGCGGAGTACAGGCCGGAAATCCATAGCCCCTCGGTGGTGGATTCCAGGTTCGCTCGTGCCGCGCTCCGCGCATTACAAGCGCCCCCGAATGACATTTGTCGTTGATCGTTTGTACCGGCCTTCAAAGTCGCCGGACTAAAACCAGCCTATCACCAGGAGTCAGAACAGCATGTCGATGGTTCTCTGCGAACGGCGCGGCTCGGTCACGATCCTGACGCTCAACAATCCGGCGCAATACAACGCGCTTGCCGGCAGCCTGTTGCGCGAGCTGGACCAGGCGCTGGATGCGGCGATCGCCGATTCCGCCGTGCGGGCGATCATGCTGACCGGCACGGGCAAGGGGTTTTGCGCCGGGGCGCAACTCGGCGGCGGCGACACCTTTGCGGCGGGCGGGCAGATCGGCGCTCACATGCGCGCCGGCATCAATCCCGTGATCGAGAAGATGCGCGGTTCGGCCAAGCCGACCGTCGTCGCCGTCAACGGCCCCGCCGCCGGCGCCGGCGTCGGCATTGCGCTCGCCGGCGACATCGTGATCGCGGCGCGCTCGGCGCGCTTTGTCCTGAGCTTCGTCCGGCTCGGCGCCGCGCTCGATGCCGGAACCTCGTTGCTGCTGCAGCGCTCGGTCGGCGTCGCGCGCGCCCGTGCGCTGGCGCTGCTGGGACAGCCGCTCGACGCCGAGAAGGCCGAGCAATGGGGCCTGATCTGGAAAATGGTGGAAGACGCCGATCTGGCGGCCGAGGCCTTTGCCGTCGCGCAAAAACTCGCCGACGGGCCGCCGGTCAGCATTGGCCTGATCAAGGACCAGATCGACAAGGCATGGAACGCATCGCTGGCGGCGACGCTCGACGACGAGGCGACGTCGCAATCGCGCGCCTTCGGGACCGCCGACCTGCGCGAAGGCGCTGCCGCCTTTGTCGAAAAACGACCGGCGCGCTTTACCGGCAAATAACGGAAACAGAAGCGATCGACGCATCAGCTTCGGCTCAGCGCGCCGGCCGTATTTCGAAGCCGACGCGGGGGAAATGCACCGCGATATTTCCCACCCGGTCGTTGCCGATGCGGATCGAGATCTCGTCATCGTCGATGAAATCGAGCGCGCCGGCGATCGCGTCCCTGGCGTAGTCGGCGGCGCGCACCTCGACCAGGCTTCCGCGCGGCGGATCTTCCGGCTGCGGCTTTGCAGCCCGCGCCGGCGCCGGCTCCGTCGATCGGGCGATCTCGATCGCCTGCGACGCCGGCATCGGCTGCGGGCGTCCGTGGCCGAGGTCGCGCATCCTCTGCCGCCAGCCGCACAGGGCTGCGAACGGCGTCAGCTCATGCGCCAGCCGGTCGGAGCGATCGGTCAGGAACCAGACCGCGTGATACACCGCAAGGTCGGCTACGGAAAACCGGTCGCCGCAGATCCAGCGCCGCCGGTCCGCCAGCATCTGCTCGATCATCGAAAGCTGCAGCCTCACCAGGGGCGCGCTGCGCGCCGCCGCCTTGCCGACCGCGGCGACGCCGGGCGTCGGCAAGCCACGCATCCGCGCCCGGTCCTCGAACAATTCCGGCGGCATCAGGTCGTGGTTGCTGCCCCACGCATACAGCATCAAGGGGCCGAACAATTGACCCTCGGCCCATGCCGCGATCGCGTTCGCCGTCGCCGCCAATCCCTCGGGATAGAGCGTCGGCTGCGGCGCCGCCGCCTCCAATTGCCGCAGGATCAGCCTTGTGTCGCAGTAGATGTCGGCCCCGACCTGCAGCACCGGCGCGCGCCGGTAGCCTCCGGTCAGCACCACCAGATCGGGCTTCGGCAGCACCGCCGGCATCTCGACGCTGGCCCAGTCCAGCGACTTGTAGCCCATCGCGACGCGGATCTTCTCGGAGTAGTTCGAGAAGTCGTAATGATGCAGGATCAGTCTCGCCATGTGGCGCATCGAAACCGCCTTCGCGGCACGCGTCAAGCCGACGAGAAGGCAGAGCCGCGGCTCCAGGGTAACCCGGATCTTCATCGCCGGGCCGCGCCTGATGCGACAGTGCAGCGTGGGCGACAAGCGCCCGCGCCGAGCGGGCGCCGCGCCTCAAAAACCTAGCCGCCCTTTTCGCACTTGGCCATGAAGCTGCTCTTGGCAGCACCGGAGAGCGGCTTGCCGTCGGCGCTCATCGCCTTGGCCGCGCAGGAATCCGCCATGCATTTCTTCATGAACGACGTCTTGGCGGCACCCGCCAGCGGCTTGCCGTCCTTGCCGACCGCCTTGCTGTCGCAGCTTTCCTGCGCGAAGGCCGCCCCGCCGGCAAAGGTCGCGATCACCGCCGCCAGCAATATCCCTCGGATCATTTTTCTCTCCCCAAGCATGACTCTGCATCGGGATTTGACCTTAAAACATCGACCCGATCAAGCGTGGCGCGCGCAAGGGCTTCCGCATGACGATCCGCGGCATGGGTCGCGTAACGGTCATTTGGCCCTGACATTTACCTGTAGTTGAGCCGATGCTACAGTTCAGTTTGGGCTGGCGATCTGCCCGTAGGGGAGGCGGATGATGATGAGGAGGAAGGCGACAATCGCTCTTGTGATGCTGGCAGTGATTTCACCGGCTCATGCGCAGGTAAGGAGGCATGCCGCAGCTTCGGACGAGGCGGCATCTGCAAAATGCCTGGTCCCGTGGGACCCCTTGAAACTCTGCGGCAGCCTCACCGGCCAGCCCGCGGAGGACCTGCAGCGGATCGTCAAGCGGATCCAGGCCGTGCAGAAGCCGGATATCGACTACGCCATCCTCAAGGCCAAGGCGGCGAACACGGCTGCCAGCGCGGTCCGTCTGCAGTGCCTTCAGGCCATCTCGGATGCGAGCGGGCAGTTCAGCGGCGCAGAGCTCAAGGACGCCAGCGGCAACGTCATCCCGAGACCCGATCCGGCCCTTGTTACCGGGATAGAGGATGCTGCCGAGCTGGTGGATAACCTCTCCCCGCAAGGCAAGCTGTTTACCGCCTGCGCCGGCGCCGCCCAGATGTTCAAGGTCAGCACGCTTACCTTCGTCAACGCCGTCGTCACCGGCGCGGCCAGTATCGTCGCGGTTCCCGCGGGACTTTGAGGAAACTGGCGGCGGGCGACTGAAGCTGCGGGGCTTGGCTCGGGTTCGGATCTTCAGCCGGTATTTCCTGCGAGGGGCGATTCACCTGCGGCCCTGGGTTCAATGCGCGACCGCGGCCCCGCCGGGACGGCTCTTTCGCGTCAGCAGGATCGCGACCGCGGCAAGGCCGAGCACGACGCCGATCACCGCAAAGGTATCGCTGAAGCCCATCACCAGCGCCTGCTGCCTGACCGAATTGCCGAGCGCGATCACGGCCTGATGGCTGGCCGCGGCCGGATCGGTGACGCCATGGGCCGCGAAATAGCGGCTGAGCGCGGCGAGCCGGTCGCGCACCTCGCCCCTTTCCATCGTCACCGACTGGCCGATGACGTTGGAATGGAACTGTTCGCGCTTGGTGATGATGGTGGCCAGCACCGCGGTGCCGACCGCGCCGCCGAGATTGCGCAGCATGTTGGAAATGCCCGAGGCCGCCGCCGCGTCGGCGGCCGCGATGCTGCCGAGCCCGACCGCGGTCAGGGGGGTCAGGACCAGGGCCTGGCCGACCGCGCGCACGACGTTGGGAATGAATAGCTGGTCTCCGGCATAGTCCGCCGACATCGCGGTATTCATGAAGCAGCTCGCCGCAAAAATGCTGATGCCGACAAAGGCGATGTGGCGCGGGTCGAAGCGCCGCATCAGCTGCGGCACCAGCGGGATCAGCAGCAATTGCGGCAATCCGGTCCAGGCCATCACCTTGCCGATCTGTTCGGCATTGTAGTGCTGCGCCTGCCCGAGATAGGCGGGCAGGATGTAGACCGAGCCGAACAGCGCGAACCCGACCAGCACCACCGAGATGGTGCCGAAGCCGAAATTGCGCTGCCTGAGCAGCCGAAGCCTGATCAAGGGCTGGGCGATGCGGAGCTCGATCCAGACGAACAGCGACAGGCTGACGGCCGCGACGATCGCCAGCCGCAGGATGAACGGCGAGGCGAACCAGTCATCCTTGTTGCCTTCCTCGAGCACGGCCTGCAGCGCCGAAAGCCCGATCGCCATGGTGGCGATGCCGAACCAGTCGCCCTGCCGCAGCAGGCCGAGCTGCATCGGCCGCCGCTCCAGGGTGAAGAACAGCGCGATCACCATAACGGCGCTGGGCACCGCATTGACGAAGAAAATCGCCTGCCAGCCGTCATTCTCGGTGAGATAGCCGCCGATGGTCGGCCCGATCGCCGGCGCGAAGGTCACCGCCAGCGCGAACAGCGCCAGCCCGATCGGCTGCTGCGCCTTGGAGAGTTTTGTCAGCACCAGCGTGAACGCCATCGGGATCAGCACGCCGCCGGCAAAGCCCTGCAGGCCGCGCATCGCGATCATCGAGCCGAGGTCATGGGTGAAGGCGCAGGCGATCGAAAACAGCGGGAACAGGATGGCGCTGCCGATCATGTAGATGCGAAACGAGAACACCCGGCTCAGATAATCAGTCAGCGGGATGACGATGATCTCGCCGATCAGATAAGCGGTCGAGATCCACGATCCGTTGTCGATCCCGGTGCCGATGCCGCCCTCGATGTTGAGCAGCGAGGCGTTGGTGATCTGGATGTTGAGGATCGCCATGAAGGCGCCGATCATCGCTGCGGAGATGGCGATCCAGGTGATCAGGCTGGCGCGATCGGCCGCGGGCGGCGGCTGGATTGCGTTGGCATGTGACATGGCGGCGCCCTCCCCGGCGGATGCATCAGTCGATGCGCTGTTGCTCGGCGGCAACCCGCATTCTGGCCGCTCGTGTATCGATGGTCGGGGTTACCGACATGCCGGGCCTGAGTTCGCCGATCAACGTGCCCCTGGCATCGATGCTGATCCGGACCGGGATGCGCTGCACGATCTTGGTGAAATTGCCGGTGGCGTTGTCGGGCGGCAGCAGCGCGAACTGCTGGCCGCTGGCCGGAGCGATGCTGTCGACATGGCCGTGCGCGACCTGGCCCGGGAAGGTGTCGACCTCGATGTCCACCGGCTGGCCGCGGGCGACATGGGTCAACTGGGTTTCCTTGAAATTGGCGACGATATAGGTGTCCGCGGTCGGCACGACCGCCATCAGCTGGGTGCCGGCCTGGACGTATTGGCCGACTCGCAGGGTCCTGTTGCCGACCACGCCGTCGACCGGCGAGCGGACGGTGGCATAGCTCAGGTTCAGTTCGGCCTGGCGCTGGATCGCACGGTCATGCGCCAGCGTCGCCTCGGCCTGGGCGATTTCCGCCTTCAGCAGATCGACCTGCTTGACGGCGGAGGCCAGGGCTGCGGTATCGCGCCGCACGCTGGCGCTGGCCGCGGCAATCCGCGACTCCGCCTGCTGCGCGTTCTGCAGGCTGCCGTAGCCGCTCGCAGCGAGGTCGGAATAGCGCTTGTCCTCCTGCCGGGCGAATTTCTCATTGGCCTGGTCGACCGCCAGCGCCGCCTGCGCCGCCTCGATAGTCGAGCCCTGGATGTCGAGCTGGGCCCGTTTGCTGGCGATCGCCGCGTTGGCCGCGGCGACATCGGCGCTGGCCTGGTCGAGCGCGATTTCGAAATCGCGCGGGTCGATGCGGGCCAGGATCTGTCCGGCCGCCACATGCTGGTTGTCGCCGACCAGCACCTCGGAGAGATAGCCGGAAACCCTCGGGGCGATGGTGGTGTTATCGGCCTCGACATAGGCGTCGTCGGTCGAGGTCTGGAAGCGGCCGACGGTCCAATATTGCCAGCCGTAGAAGCCACCCGCCATCAGCAAGGCGGCGGCAGCCGCTGTCATCAGCCATGGGCGCAGGCGACGCGCCGCAGCCGGCGGCGGTACGCCAGATGCGCTGGCCGCCTCGCTTTGCTGCTGATCCGGTTCGACACCACTGCCGACGCCGTCGGCTGCCGCCGGCGTTTCAAGGCGCTGCTCGCTATCGGCTGCGGCCGAAACCGCCGCGTGCAAGTCGGGCACCGCCTGTACCAGGGCTATCCGCCGCTCAACCTCGATCGATGTCGGGTATCGCGTCATGGTCGGTACTCCGCCTTTATTGTTGTGTCCTCGGACCCCGGGCCAACCGGCCTCCAGAGCCCGTCAAGCAATCCAAATAAGGAAACTTGATGTTTTCCAAATTAGGGGCTATGCAGGGGCGGTCAAGAGGCGCGGGGGACTAATTTCGATGTCCAATGTTCAAGGAAGCGTGAAGCGCAGCCGGGGGCGGCCGAAGGTCAGGCTGGACGCCGACACGCTGCAGCTGATCCACGAGGCCGCGCGGGGCGAATTCCTCGCCAATGGCTACGCGGCGACCAGCATGGAGGCGGTGGCTTGCCGGGCCGGGGTATCGACCAAGACGCTTTACCGGCTGATCCCGACCAAGGCCGAACTGCTGCAGGGCATGGTCGCGGCGCGGCTGGATCAGTTCTTTTCCAAGATCGTCGCCGATGTGGTGGACGAGCCCGACCTTGAGACCGCGCTCGCCATCATGCTGATCGATTGCGCCGGGCTGACGCTCGACGAGGAGGTGGTCGGCCTGCACCGGCTGGTCATCGCGGAATCCGACCGTTTTCCGGAAATCGCCGAGGCGTTTTACAAGAACGGGATCCAGCGAGTCCCGGTGGCGCTCGCCGCATGGCTGGCCGCCAGGTGCAGGACCGGCGCGCTCCGGCTGGACGACCCCAAGGCCGCCGCCGGCATGCTGCTGGGAATGATGATCTCCGAGCCGCAGCGCGCCGCCTTGCTGCGACAGCGAAAACCGCCGACATCAAATGAAATTCGCAGGCGCGCCCGGGCCTGCGCGGAGCTGTTTCTCAGGGGCTGCGCCGCCTGAACGCTTCGGCGGTCTCAGGATCGCGTTGCCATATAGCCGGCCATCGCGAGGATCAGCAGGATGAAGGTCGGTCGCAGCAGGGGTTCAGGCAGGCGATTGGCGAGCCGCGCGCCAGCCGCCGTGGCGATCCAGAGTCCGGCAATTACCCCGGCAATCGACCAGCAGGGCAGCGCCCAGCCCTGAGCCAGATAGACGCCGGCGGCGGGGATGGTGAGCGGCAGCAGGGTCAGGATCAGGCTCATCGCCTGTGCGCGGTGTTGGCCGAGATGCAGCAGGGTGGTGGACAGCGCCGTCACCGCGAGGCCGCCGCCGATGCCGAGCAGGCCCGACGACAGGCCCGCGGCGATGCCGATGCCGGCCAGCGCCATCCCGTGCGGCGCCACCATTGGCGCTTCCGGCGTCGACGATGCCGGCCGTTGGCGGCGCAACGCCGCAATCGCCGCAAGGATCAGCAGATAGAAGACGAATGACCATCGCAGGACCCGGTCGGACAGGCTGCCGGCCGCGACAGCTCCGACCGCGCCTCCCGTGATGAAGCCGGCGGACAACAGCACCACCCAGAGACGCGGAACGCCCTGCCCGCGGCGGCGATATTCCAAAACCCCGCTGAGGCTGGTCGGCGGGATCTGGGCGACCAGCGAGATTCCCTGTGCGACATGCTGATCCACGCCAAGCGTCAGGCAGACCGCCGGCACCATGATGCCGCCGGGGCTGACGCCGAGCAGTCCGGAGACGAAGCCGGCGATCGCGCCGGCGCAAGCGCCCTGCAGCACCGCCACCAGGGTCGCAAGGTTCATCCACTCCATCATCGGCGCCAGCTTCGCCGAGGCGCGGCCGGAATCCGGCCACGCTTTCGGCGGAGCAGGGCGATCGGCTTGACCGGTTCGGTCCTTTTCATTTAAAAAGGATGTCCGTTTTATTTGAATCATGCAAGCCTGTCGATGTTCGGGGCCGGGGCGAGCGGGCCGGGCGCCCGCTGCCGGTTTGCGCCTTTCGGCGAGGCGCGACCGACAGCGGGCGCCGGAATCCGGTTCGCGATCGCGGCGTTGACCGGGCTGCCGGCGCGGCCGATGCTGCACGACTGCTGTGCCGAACCGCGTCATACAGCGATCGAGTGGAACAACCATGCCCAAGGTCAAGCCGGAAACATCGCAGGCGCGGCGCGACGAAATTCTCGCAGCCGCCGAGACCTGCTTTGCGCGCGAAGGCTTCCATCAGTCGACGATCCGGCATGTCATCCGGGAATCCGGGCTGAGTGCCGGCTGCATCTACGGCTATTTTCCCACCAAGGACGATCTGATCCGGGCGATGGGGGAGCGGCGGCACGCCCACGACGCCGCCCTGCTCTCCGCCCGCGACAAGTCGGCGGATCCGATCGCAGCGCTTCGCAGGATTGCGCGCGAATTCCTCTCCGACCTGCAGCAGGAAGAGGGCCTGCGAACCCGCAGGGTGGGCCTGCAGCTCTGGGCCGAGGCGCTGCGCAGCGACGAGGTGAAAGCCCAGGTCGTGCGCGGCACGCGGGCGCCCATTGCAGCGATCACCGAATTGCTGCGGCGTGGCCAGCGGCTCGGCCTGATCGATCGAAAGATCGATCCGCCAAGCACCGCGCGGGCGATGGTCGCGATGTTCCAGGGCTTTGTGCTGCAGTCGGTGTGGGGCGAGCCGTTCGAGATCAGCGCGGCGCTGAAGACATTCGACGTCCTGCTCCGGGGGCTGGCGCCGGCGACGCGCTGACCGCGCGGTCGCGCGGACTGCATAAGATCCATCATGCGTCATTCCCCGAAGTGCAATTGCACATCTGAGGATGCGCCTCGGGTCGGCGGTAGCCGGCCAGAGGCGCAGGCCCGGAATGACAATTGTTGTGGACGGTCGTAACGAGCTTTGGAACTGCTGTCCTCGTCTTTCGTTTCGACGCTCTTCGCGAACCGCCATCCATGGAGCCTGCCATCAGGCAACCCGCGACCCGTTGGTCCCGGGCCGCGCCCTCACCTCTCTGGACGCCCTTGACGGGATTTTTCCCTTCCGTTACAAAACGGACAACCGTTTTATTTGTTGGGAGACGAAAATGATGGATATCGGGACGATATTTGCCTTGCCGGTAACGGCAAGCGAGGCCTTCAACGCCGGATTGTCATCCATCGGATTCCGGCTCGGGTTCCTGGCGCTGACCTTCGGGGTGCTTTGGCTGTTCGAAGCCGCGTTCCCGCTGTTCGGCTTTGCAAGGGAGCATCGGCGCGGCCACGCGCTGCGCAATTTCGCGCTGACGGTGATCTTTCTTCTGATGAATTTGCTGCTGAGTCCGATTTCACCGCTGGCCGTGCGCATGGCGGCGCAGGCGCAATCCGGTCTTTCCTATTGGCTTGGGCTTGGCCCTGCCTGGCAACTTGCCGTCGGCATTGTGGGCCTCGACCTGTTCGCCTATTTCGCCCATCTCACCATGCACAGGATCGCGTGGCTGTGGAACTTTCACCGCGTGCATCACGCCGACAGCGAAATCGACGTCACCACCGCCTTCCGCGAGCATCCCGGTGAAACAATGTGGCGGATTGGCTGGCACGTCGCCGGCGTTTTCGCCTTCGGCACGCCGATGTGGGTCCTGCTGATTTATTTGACGCTGTCGGCTTTCAACGGGCAGCTCGAGCACGCCAATATCCGGCTGCCGGCGCGGCTGGATCGCTGGCTTCGGCTGATTTTCGTCACCCCCAACATGCACAAGGTTCATCATTCGCGCGATCTGCCGGAGACCGACATGAACTACGCAAATCTTTTGTCGATATGGGATCGGCTCGGTCGCAGCTACAGCCATGGACCGCGCTTTGCGGAGCTGCATTACGGCCTGGACGGTTTTGACGATCCGGAAAAGCAGTCGGTAGGCGGGTTGCTGAAGATGCCGTTCATGAACTCGTGGGGCCGCCCGGCACGGGTGCCGAAAGCCGAAAACACCGGCCGCCGCGCGGCCTAACCGGACCGGCGCCCGACCTGCCGCCGCTGTAAAAAAATCCGCGTCAGATCTGCGAGGCGACTTTTTCCAGGCCGATCAGGCGGGCCAGCGTGCGCACCTCACGCTTCTGGTCCTCGCGCAGCTGAAACAACAGCGGCATCGCCGCCGATTTCAGCTGCTGGACTTCCGCAGCGTCGGGATCGATCGGCGCGCCGCTGGCATGCGGATCGGTCTGCCTGGTGGCGTGAATTTTTCGGGCGATGGCGCGCAGCGCATCCTCCACCGCGGGCCAATAGGATTCCTGGTCGGCCGAAAGCTGGAGCCGCTCCTTGATGCCGGCAATCTGCACGTCGCTGAGCAGCGTATAGGATTTCTGCACCACCGGCTTGGCGGCAACCTTCGGCTTCTGCGCCGGGGCCGGCGGGGCCCGCGACGCGGCCGGGCTCGTTGGCTCGAGGTCGGCAGGTGAAGCGGATGCAAGGGCCTGGCGCAGCGGCTCGTCCAGGGCTGGGGTTTGCGCCGGTTGCAATGAAGCCGATGCCGGCGCCATCGTGGCGACCGCCAACCGATCCTGCTTGCTGCCGCGGTTAGCGACCGGGCCGGCGGAGACGGCCAAAGCCAGCTCCGAGCCGGCCGCCGGCACGCTGTCGCGGCCGAGAATGCTGGCGGCGGCGGCGCCGACCACCAGGAAACAGGTCAAGGCCAGAATGGTGAGGGCGCGCGTCAATCGGGTCTCCGTTCGGTCGACAGGCTCAGATCGCCGAAAACTGGGAATTAATTAAGGCTTAACCGTGCCGCGGCGGCGGCGAAGCCTGAAAATCAGGCGGCGGCGGCCAGATCATAGGCCTCCTGGATATCGGCGACGATATCGGAAGCCTCCCACAGCGCGTCGGGGGTCACCGAGCGTAGGCTGATGGTCCAGTTGCCGCCCTTGGGGGTGCGGGGCATGCTGACGATGTCGAATTGGACGCTGCGGCACAGCGGATGCCGCTCCAGCGCGTAGGCAACCCGGGCCCTGATCTCGTCGAGGGTCGCTGGCGTTTTTTCATACAGCTTCTCGAAATTCATGTCGCATCCCCCTGCGCGGTGGTTTGGGCGCGACCGCCGCCGGCGGGCGGCAAACGGCCGTGGGGATGATTGTTGCTGCCGGTTTGGTTAATGCCCCGTTAAGCCGAAAAGTTTCAGGCCGCGGTCGTGCGGCAAGTGCGGCAGCGAGCGGATTTGCAGCGCTAGGGCGCGCAGGAACCGGCGGCGCGATATTCCGCCACGGTGCGCGCGACGAGATCGTCGACTGACATGACTTCGGTCACGCCCGAGATGGAATGTCCGGCGCTCCAGATGTCGCGCCAGCGCTCAGGGCGCCGGTCGCGCGCGCCGACGTCGATGTCGCGGCCGATATCGATCGCGCCGCGCTGCGGCAGGTCGTCGGGGTCGAGGCCCGCCGCGACAATCGAAGGCCGCAGCATGTTGGTCTGCAGGCCGGTAAAGGCCGTGGTCAGAACGATGTCGTCGGCGCTGCTCGCGACCAGCATCTGCTTGTAGCGGGCGTCGGCCATGCTTTCATCGGTGGCGATGAATTTGGTGCCCATGTAGGCGAAGTCGCAGCCTAGCGCCTGCGCCGCCCGCAGCGCATGGCCGTCACCGATGCCGCCGGCCAGCACGATCGGACCGTCGAACAATGCCCGTACCGCGCGGACGAACACGAACGGGTTGAGCCAGCCGGTCTGGCCGCCGGCTCCCGCGGTCAACAGCACGAGCCCGTCGGCGCCGGCCTCGATCGCGCGTTCGGCATGGCGGATGCTGGCGACATCGGCCAGCACCAGCGCGCCGGCGTCGTGCAACGGCGCCAGCACCGGCGCCGGCGAGCCGACGCTGGTGATGACGATTTCCGGCCGGTGCCGCAGCAGCACCTGCAGATCCTGCTGCAGCCGCGCGTTGGAACGGTGCACGATCAGGTTCGGGCAGATCGGCGCCGAAGCCGCGCCGCTGCGATCCGAATGACGCTGCAGCCGCCGTTCGATGTCGCCAAGCCATCCGTCGAGCTGTTCGGAACGCCGGCAATTCACCGTGGGAAACGCGCCGATCACGCCGTTGCGGCAGGCAGCCACCACGAGCTCGACGCCGGAGACCAGAAACATGGGTGCCGCGATCAGCGGCAGGCTGAGGCGGTCGCGAAAGCGTGCGAGAGGATCGGACGGCATCTGGCTTCCTCGTTCACGACCCGCGGCTTTGTCGTTCCGCGCCCAGGCTTCGTTGTGCTAGCGTCGGCCAACTTTGGCACGACCGAAGGCCAATGACAAAACCGACCGGAGGAAACATGTCCGATCCGCTCTATGCCTTTCCCACCGTCTGCGGCCAGACCTTGCGGGCGCTGGCGCGCTATCCGTCGCGGGTGGCGTTCAGCTGGCCGGGCGGAGAAATCACCTATCACGGCGCCACCGAACTGATTGGCCGCATCCAGAAGGTATTGCTGCAAGCGGGCCTGGAGCCGGGCACGCGCGTGGCGTTGCTCACCGCCAATCGGGCCGATGCCTGGTGCGCGGGCGTCGCCGCGCAATTGTCGCGGCTCGCGATCACCTGGCTGCATCCTCTGGGATCGCTCGACGACCAGCTATTCCAGATCGAGGATTCGGAAGCGCGGATGCTGGTGGTCGATGGCGAGACCTTCCGCGACCGCGGCGGCGAGCTTGCGGCCAGGGCAACCGGCCTGAAATCCGTATACACGCTCGGTGCCACGGGCTACGGGGTCGATCTGCTCGCCGCGGCCGAGCATGCCGGCACCACGACGCCGCGCTGTCTTGCCGGCGCCGACGACATCGCGACGCTGAACTACACCGGCGGCACCACCGGCAAATCCAAGGGCGCGCTGCGCTATCACCGCGAATATGGCGGCTTTGCCAACGCCATCCTGTCCGACTTCGAGATTCCCGATACCCCGCGCTATCTCACCGTGGCGCCGATCAGCCATGTCGCCGGCACCAAGGTGCTGCCGGCGCTGATGCGCGGCGGCACCGTGCACATGCTCAAGGGATTCGATCCGGATGCGGTGTTTCGGACCATCGCGCGCGAGCGCATCAACTTCACGCTGTTCGTGCCGACCATGATCTATGTGCTGCTCGACCATCCGGGGCTCGACCGCACCGATCTGTCCTCGCTCGAGCTGTTGCTGTACGGCGCCTCGGCGATGTCGCCGAGCCGACTGGTCGAGGGCATCGAGCGGATAGGCCCGGTGTTCTCGCAGCTCTACGGCCAGACCGAATGCTATCCGGTCTCGGTGCTGCGCAAGGCCGACCATGATCCGAAAACGCCGGAACTGTTCCTGTCCTGCGGATTTCCGATCGCCGCCTGCGAGGTCAAAATCCTCGACGATGACGACCGCGAAGTCGAAACCGGCGAGCCCGGCGAGATCTGCGTGCGCGCGCCGCACGTGATGGCGGAGTACTGGAAGCGGCCGGAACAAACCGCCGAAACCCTGAAGAACGGCTGGCTGCATACCGGCGACATCGCCCGCGCCGACCCGCGCGGCTACATGTTCATCCTCGACCGCAAGAAGGACATGATCGTCTCCGGCGGATTCAACATCTTTCCGCGCGAGATCGAGGACGTTCTGTCGCAACACGCCGATGTGGCGATGGTCGCCGTGGTCGGCGTGCCCGATGACAAATGGGGCGAGGCTGTCACCGCGGTAGTGGTGGCGCGCAACGGCGCAAGGCCGAGCGCGGAGGAATTGATCAGCCTGGTGAAGGCGCGCAAGGGATCGGCCCACGCGCCGAAGCACGTCAAATTCGTCAGCGAGCTGCCGATGACCGGCGTCGGCAAGGTCGACAAGAAGGTGCTGAAGGCCGGCTTCTGGGCCGGGCGCGACCGCCTGGTCGGCTGACGCGGGAATTGGTCGCCTTCAGCTCAGCAGTTGATCGAGGCGGTCGCGCAGCTGGTCCTGGTGATAGGGCTTGGCCAGCCGCGGCAAATCGAGCTGGGCGCCTTCGGGGAGTTCGGCATAGCCGGTCGCCAGCAGGATCGGCAGCGACGGCCGCATTTGCCGCGATGCCGCCGCAAGCTCGATGCCGGTCATGCCGGGCATCACATGATCGGTCATCATCAGGTCGATCGGCTGGCCGCTGCGAATGATGTCGAGCGCGTGCGGGCCGGAACTGGCGCCGATCACCCGGTGGCCGAGGTCTTCCAGCATTTCCGTGGTCGACATCGCGATCAACGGATCGTCGTCGACGAACAGGATCACCGCCGAACGGTTGGCCTTCGGTGCGGCGGGCGGCGAGGTTTCGGCTTCCGGCTGACTGGTGGCGACAGGCAGCAGCAGCGTGGCGGTGGTGCCCTTCCCCACCGTGCTGGAGAGCTGCAGCGCGCCGCCGAGCTGCACGGCGAGCCCGTGCACCATCGACAGCCCCAGGCCGGTGCCCTTGCCGAGCGGCTTGGACGAGAAGAACGGCTCGACCGCCCGCTTCAGGATCTCCGACGTCATGCCCATGCCGGTATCGATCACCGACAGCCGCAGGTAGCGGCCGGGCTTCAGTACCGGATCGTTGCCGGCCTGGTATTCATCGACCCTGATCTCGATCGATCCGCCGTCCGGCATGGCGTCCCGCGCATTGATCGCAAGGTTGAGAATCGCAAGTTCGAGCTGGTTGGTGTCGATACGCGCCAGCGGCAACCCCTCCGGAATCTCGACCCGCAACCCGACCCGCGGCCCGAGCGAACGCTCGAGCAGATCGATCATGCCCTGGATCAGCGCGCGCAGATCGACCGGCACGGCGCGCAGATCCTGCTGTCGCGCGAATGCCAGCAGGCGCTGGGTCAACGAGGCGCCGCGCTCGGCGCCCTGGATGGCGCCGTCGATCAGCCGGTGCAGCCGCGGCTCGTCCGGAATGCGCTTTCGCAGCAGATCGAGATTGCCCATCACCGCCATCAGGAGATTGTTGAAATCATGCGCGACGCCGCCGGTGAGCTGGCCGATCGTCTCCATTTTCTGCGCCTGCCGCAATTGCTCCTGCGCCTTTTCACGGGCGGCGACTTCCTTCATCAGATCGGCGGTGCGTTGATCGACGCGCTGCTCCAGCGTGGCGGTCAGTTCTGCCAGCGCCGTGCGCTCGGCCGCCAGCTGCGCCAGAAGATTTTCGCGCTCGATTTCGGCAACCTTGCGCGCGGTGATATCCGAGCAGACGCCGACCAGCGACTTGATGCTGCCGTCGGGCCTGCGAACCGCGCGGGCGCGCACATCGACCCAATGCTGCGAGCCGTCGGGCCATATATTGCGGTATTCGATCCGGTAGTCCCGGCCGGTCGTCATGGTCCGGTCCAGCACGTCGAGACGTCTGGCCCGATCGTCGGGATGGACCGCCGCGACCAGATCCTGATACGAAAACGGCTCGTCCGGCCGGCGCCCGAAAAACTTCTTGCAGGTGTCGGAGGCCTCGAGTTCGCGCTCGGGCAGATGCAGCTCCAGCGCGCCGAGATGACCGGCGCTGAGCGCGGTCTGCAACAGTCCCTCGCTTTCGGTGAGGTCCGCGAGAATTGCGCGGGTCTGATACTGGCGGCGGCGGCCCCGCACCGCGGAGCCGACGATGCTGACCAGCGTGGTCGGATGAAACGGACGTTCGAGGAAGGTCACGTTGCCGAGCACCTGCCCCAGCCGGGCGGCGTCCGGATTGCGCTCGGGGCCGCCGCCCTGATGCGTCAGCAGCACAATCGGAAAATCCGACCATGATGGCTGGTCGTTCAGCCATCTGGTCAGGCCGCGCAAATCCGCGGTCTTGATCGCCTCGTCGGCGATCACCGCCAGCCCGGCGCCGCCCTCGATCTCATGCAGCAGCGCGGCGAGATCGCCGCAGACATTGGCATAGAAGCCGGCCTCCTTGATCAGCGCCGCGGCAACGGCGGCGTCGCGGCCGGTCGGCGCGAGAATCACGGCCCGCTCGGAAGATGCGCCGGGCTTCACGATTCCAGCCCTTGAAGCAAGGGTTTGCCCTCGCCGGTATAGATCGGAACGCCCCGCAGCACGCTCTGGAATCCGTCGAGCGGGGCGCCGATGGTGAGGCCGCGGCCGTCGATGCGGTATTCGCGAATGGTCGATTCATGCGCGCCGGTGCGTTTCTTGATGATCGACATCGCGCGCCGCACCTTGCCCAGCGCCTCGAAATAGCGCAGCAGGATCACGGTGTCGGCGAGATAGGTAACGTCCACCGAGGCCTTCATGTCGCCGACCAGTCCGTGCTGTGCCACCGTCATGAATGTCGCCACTCCCCGCCGGTTCAGATATTGCAGCAATTCGTGCATGTGCAGGACCAGCGAATTTTCTTCAGGCATCGCGGCCTGATAGCCGTTGAGACTGTCGATCACCACGGTCTTGATGCGGTCTTCATCGATCCGCCTGCGGACGCGGTGCGCGAATTCGCCGGGCGACAGTTCGGCGGCGTCGACCTGCTCGATGAACAGGTTGCCGCTGTCGCGCATCGCCTCAAGATCGATGCCGAGACCTTTCAGGCGGGCAAACAACAGGCCGAGTTCCTCGTCGAACACAAACAGCGCCGCTCTTTCGCCACGTGCGATCGCGGCGATGATGAAGACGATGGCCGCCAGGGATTTGCCGGTGCCCGCCGGCCCCAGAATCAGCGTGCTCGATCCGGCTTCGACACCGCCGCCGAGCAGCTGGTCCAATTCCGCGATGCCGCTGGACATCCTGGCCCGCACGAAGCTGCTGCGATATTCGGAAGCCACCAGCCTCGGAAACACGTTCAGTCCACCTGTCGTGATGGTAACATCGTGATAGCCGCCGCGAAACTTCACGCCCCGGTATTTGATGATCCGCAAGCGTCGCCGCTCCGCACCATAGGCAGGCGCCAGTTCCTCCAGCCGCAGCACGCCATGCGCGACGCTGTGTACGGTCTTGTCGGCAAGGTCGGCGGTCAGATCGTCCAGCAGCATTACCGTGGCGCCGAATTTCGCGAAGTAATGCTTGATCGCCAGGATTTGGCGCCGGTAGCGCAGCGAACTTTGCGCCAGCAGCCTGATCTCGGAAAGACTGTCCAGCACGACCCGGCTCGGCCGCGCGCGTTCCACCGCCTCGAAGATCTGCTTGGTGGTCTCGCCGAGTTCGAGATCCGACGAATAGAGCAGGCTCTGCTGTTGCTCGGAATCCAGCAAGCTCTCCGGCGGCAGCAATTCGAACACTTCGATGGCATCATCCAATGCCCAGCCGTGGGACGCCGCCCCTTCGCGCAACTCCCGTTCGGTCTCCGACAGGGTGATATAAAGGCACTTCTCGCCCACGCGAGCGCCCTCGATCAGGAACTGCAGGGCGAGGGTTGTCTTGCCGGTCCCGGGGGCTCCCTCCACCAGAAACAGGTGCCCTTGCGAAAACCCGCCCGCAAGAATGTTGTCCAGGCCCCAAATCCCGGTTTTCGCCTTGACGGCGATTTCTTCACCCGAATCCATGCGACCCCCTCAACCCGGGCTAAACCCGCGACGCATCATCGGGTTCCTGGCCCGATGCGATTATTTTTACGGGATGAATTCCAGTCGCAAGCGGCCGCCGGGCTGCGGCGCTGAAACGGATTTCCGGCTATCGCCGCTCGATCACCAGGCTCTGCACGGCGCGGCCGAAATAGCCGCGTTGATCGGCGAGGCGCGCCATGGCGAGCCCGGCGCCGTCAGGGCCGATCCAGGATTCCGCATCGAGCAAGATCCATTCCCCCAGCGGCTGCCGGGCGAAACTGACGGTGAGGTCGGCGTTGATGAAGGTCCATTGCCGGAAATCCAGCGCCGCCGAGGTGCCGTTGCAGAAATCCGCGGCAACCACCGCGCGCATGGCCTGCGAAACCGGCGAGGCCTCGACCAGCGGCCAGTCGACCCGGTACCAGATCGCGCCGGGACCGGGCACGCCGAAGCGGCCGCGGGCGGCGCGCATCGAGACGCCCCTGACAAAGGGACTGCCGGAAAAGTCCGGCTGCTCCTGCCGCGCCTGATCAGGCCCGGGAAATTCGACGGCGATGTCCGCAACCTCCTGCGGCAGAGCCAGAGCCTGCGCCTTGACCTTGAGCACGGTGGCAGCGGCCACGACGTCATCGCCGGCCGTCAGCCTGACCGCGCAGAGCTGGATCTTGCGGCCCTGCCGCAGCACTTCGCTTTGCAGCCTCATTGGCGCGATCGGCACCGGACGCATCAGATCGACGGTGACGCGCGCGATCTGCATCGGCTCCGGCGTCGGCATCAACTCGGCGGCCCACACCATCAGGGCCGCCGGCGCCGAGCCGTGCTGCATGTTGATATTCCACGGCCCGGCGGCATTGGGGCTGCTGAGCACGCGATCGCCCTCGACCCGATAGATGGCCTCCATCGGCTCATCGCTCCCCGGTCGGGCCGCGACGGACCGGCCCGCTCATTCCCGCACCACGCGCACGGCGCCGCGCGCGGCGCTGGTGGTGAGCGCGGCATAGGCCTTGAGCGCCATCGACACCTTGCGGGTGCGATGCGCCGGTTTCCAGGCCTGGGTGTTCTTCGCCAGCATCGCCTCGCGGCGCCGCGCCAGCACGCCGTCATCGACCATGAGCCGGATCGAACGCCGGGGAATATCGATCTCGATACGGTCGCCCTCCTCGACGAGGCCGATCAGGCCGCCTTCGGCGGCTTCGGGCGAGACATGCCCGATCGACAGGCCCGAGGTGCCGCCCGAGAAGCGGCCGTCGGTGATCAGCGCGCAGCTTTTGCCGAGGCCCCTGGATTTGAGATAGCTGGTCGGATACAGCATCTCCTGCATGCCGGGACCGCCGCGCGGGCCCTCATAGCGGATCACCACCACGTCGCCGGGGCGGATCTTGCTGCCCAGAATGCCTTCGACCGCGGCGTCCTGGCTCTCGAAGATCCGTGCCGGCCCCTCGAAGGTGAGGATGCTTGCATCGACGCCTGCGGTTTTCACGATGCAGCCGTCGATCGCAAGGTTGCCGGACAATACCGCCAGGCCGCCGTCCCGCGAAAAGGCGTGTTCGGCATCGCGGATACAGCCCGCAGCGCGGTCGGTATCGACTTCGTCGAACCGCCGTTGCTGGCTGAAGGCGACCTGGGTCGGCACCCCGCCGGGCGCGGCCTTGTAGAAGGTGCGCACAGTCTCGCTTTTGGTTCGCCGGATATCCCAGCGATTGAGCGCGTCCTCCAATGTCCTGCTGTGCACCGTCGGCAGTTCGCGGTTGATCAGGCCGGCGCGATCGAGTTCGCCGAGAATCGCCATCACGCCGCCGGCGCGGTGCACGTCCTCGAGATGCACGTCCGGGACCGACGGCGCCACCTTGCACAACACCGGCACCCGCCGCGACAGCCGGTCGATGTCCTGCATGGTGAAGGCGATCTCGCCCTCATAGGCCGCCGCCAGCAGGTGCAATACCGTATTGGTCGATCCGCCCATGGCGATGTCCAGCGTCATGGCGTTTTCGAACGCCTTGAAGCCGGCGATCGTGCGCGGCAGCGCCGAGGCGTCGTCCTGTTCATAGTAGCGGCGGGCGAGATCGACGATCAGATGACCGGCCTCGACAAACAGGCCCTTGCGATCGGCGTGCGTCGCCAGCACCGAACCGTTGCCGGGCAGCGCCAGGCCCAGCGCCTCGGTCAGGCAGTTCATCGAATTGGCGGTGAACATTCCCGAGCACGATCCGCAGGTAGGGCAGGCGGATCGCTCGATGATCGCGACTTCGGCATCGCTGACCGTGTCGTCGGCCGCCGCCACCATGGCGTCGACCAGGTCGAGCGACCTGATCTTGCCATTGATGCTGACCTTGCCGGATTCCATCGGGCCGCCAGAAACGAAGATGGTCGGGATGTTGATCCGCAACGCGGCCATCAGCATGCCCGGCGTGATCTTGTCGCAGTTGGAAATGCACACCATGGCGTCGGCGCAGTGCGCGTTGACCATGTACTCGACGCTGTCGGCGATGATCTCGCGCGACGGCAGGCTGTAGAGCATGCCGTCATGCCCCATGGCGATGCCGTCGTCGACCGCGATGGTGTTGAATTCCTTGGCGACGCCGCCGGCCTGCTCGATTTCGCGCGCCACCAGCTGGCCGAGATCCTTGAGATGGACGTGGCCGGGCACGAACTGGGTGAACGAATTGACCACGGCGATGATCGGCTTGCCGAAATCCTCGTTCTTCATGCCGGTGGCGCGCCAGAGGCCGCGGGCGCCCGCCATGTTGCGGCCGTGAGTCGTGGTGCGGGAACGGTAGACGGGCATGAATTTCCTCGGGGCTTTGTGGGTTGGCGGACGTTTGCAGGCTCTGGCGGCGGGCTCGACGAAGGACCAATGTACGGCGCGGTCCAGCGAAAATCCGGCGCTTTCCGGGGTGATAAGACCCCTCGACATCATGCCGTCAAGCGTCGGCGGGGAAAAACCGGCGCCGCCGCGGCGGGTTTACCCCTGCCGGGGAAGCCCGGCCAGGCCTGCGATCGCCCGCGCCAAGCGTGCGCTCCGCTCAAGCATCGGCGGCCCTGTCGTTGCCGTATTGCAGCACCTGCAGTTTCTCCAGCGTCACCAGGCCGCTGTCCATCATGCCGTCCAGCACCGGCAGGAATTCATTGATCCTGGCTTCGGAATCCACGATCTCGATCACCAATGGCAGATCCAGCGAAAGCCGCAGGATCTTGTCGGTGTGGATCAGGCTCGATTTGCCGAATCCCATCGGGCCGCGCAACACGGTGGCGCCGGCCAGATGCATTTCGCGCGCCTTCTTGACGATCGCTTCATAGAGCGGACGACCATCGAATTTGGCGCTTTCACCGGTGAAAATCCGCAGCAGCACGGCTTGTTTCGGTATTTGCATGTTTCATTCCCCTACAAACGATTGAGGCGCGCGGCCAGCACATGCCCGAGCCATACGCCGGCGATCCAGGTCACGGCCGAGACCAGCAGATAAAGCAATGCCGTATCGGCGCGGCCGGACTGCACCAGCCGCAAGGTCTCGAGGCTGAACGCGGAAAATGTGGTGTAGCCCCCGCAGATCCCGACCATGACGAACTGCCTTTGCCGCGGACTGGCCATCAGCCTGCCGTCGGGCCCGGTCAGCGCGGCATAAAACCCGATCATCATCGAGCCCGTCACATTGACGAACAGGGTAGCCCAGGGAAAGCCGTTGCCGAACTGGCTCACGAACAGAACGGACACCAGAAAGCGCGCCACGGCACCGATGATGCTTCCGAGCGCCACGGCAACGTACGAGCCTGTCTTGTCCCAGAATGCCGGCCACCATGCCGGGCGCCGCGCCTGGAAAGCAGCATGGCGCTCGTTCTGATGGCCTGGCGCCGAACCCGATGAAATATTGTCCTGCATGCCGGCCTGCCCCTTATCCGAAGGCATGGCGGCCGGCGACGAAACCGGCGGTGACGGCAAGAAGGCAGAACGCAAGCGAGATCGCCATGTTTGCGGCGGCAAGCTTCATTTCGCCGTCGCGGGCGAGCGCCAGGGTTTGAAGGCTGAAGGACGATACCGTGGTGTAGGTTCCAAGGATGCCGATCGCCGCGAACTGCCAGGCTCTTGTGCCTTCGAAAATCCCGTGGCCGGCGGCCGATGCTGCGAGAATGCCGAGCAGAAAGGCGCCGCTGATATTGACCACGATGGTGCCCCAGGGAAATGTCTCGCCGACCCGCCGCGCCACAAAGCCGGACAGCCAGAATCGCGCCGTGCCGCCGAGCACGCTGCCAAGGGCAACCCAGATCATGCCGTCGATGGTATCCACGCTCTGCCTCGACCTTTTTTCACATTGAGCCACCGCTCGGAGCCGAATCCCGGCCGCGTCGACAAGCTTTGCATTTTTCCTGCCAGGAATGGGCTCGGTGCACGACCAGGCCCATCCCTCGGGCACAGGCCATCGCCGGCTTGTGCACGTCGCCGCCATTTGAATTCGCATTGAGATGAAAGGGGCCTGAACGGGCTTATCGCCATGGCTTCACCCCCCGCATTCTCGATGCGGCAGGAGTCATCAGCCCTCATCAGGCGGTTTTGGGGAACCCCATCCCCTTGCAACAGCCCAGTATTAGACGATGTCCGAGCCGTGATCAATATCGAGCCGCCGTGCGGCATCCGCAATGGCGGCGTGATGCGATTGGCCCTGTCGCGGCCCGGCTGTCCCGCATCGAAGGCGACGCAGCGCCTCCACCACACCGGCTCGCGGATCGTCCATCAAGCTGCAGCCTCACAGCGGCGGATCGACGGCCTCGTCGTATTCCCGCTTGAAGCGCGCGATCAGTTCGGCGGCCGGCACGATCTTGCCGACGCTGCCGATGCCCTGGCCGCTGCCCCATATTTCCTTCCAGGCTTTCGGCTTGGCGCGCTCGCCCGAGGTGTCGGTGCCGAAATTCATTTTCGACGCATCGGACTCCGGTAGATTGTCGGGATCCATGCCGGCCGCGGCGATCGACGGCTTCAGATAATTGCCGTGCACGCCGGTGAACAGATTGGAATAGACGATATCCTCCGCGGTCGAAGCCGTGATCATCTGCTTGTAGCCCTCCACCGCATTGGCTTCGGTAGTGGCGACGAAGGCGGAGCCGATATAGGCGAAGTCGGCGCCGAGCAACCGCGCGGCGCGGATGGCGCGGCCGTTGCCGATCGCGCCCGACAGTGCGATCGGCCCGTCGAACCACTGCCTGGTCTCGGCCACGAACGCGAACGGCGAGATAACGCCGGCATGGCCGCCGGCGCCGGCCGATACCAGGATCAGGCCGTCGGCGCCCTTCTCGATCGCCTTGTGCGCGAATTTCTGGTTGATGACGTCGTGAAACACGATGCCGCCCCACTTATGCGCGGCCTGATTGAGTTCCTCGCGGGCGCCGAGCGAGGTGATGATCATCGGCACCTTGTGCTTCTCGCAAAGCGCCAGATCCTGTTCGAGCCGGTTGTTCGACCGGTGCACGATCTGGTTGACCGCGAACGGCGCCGACGGCCGCTCCGGATGCGCCCGGTCATGGGCCGCAAGCTCCTGCTTGATTCTTTCCAGCCATTCGTCGAGCAGTGCAGGCGGGCGCGCGTTCAGCGCCGGAAACGATCCGACGACGCCGGCCTTGCACTGGGCGATCACCAGATCGGGCACGGAGATGATGAACAGCGGCGCACCGATCACGGGAATCGACAGACGGCCCTTGAACAAGGCAGGCATGGACATTCGCGGGAATCCTTTGGGTTATTTCGGCAAAATCCGAGATATCGGTTTGAAAGATGCCAGACATCATACCGACAAGGCAATCGCGGCTTTGGCCAAGCCGGCGATTACTGGCACAGCGCGTGGGTGACGAAATTGTCGGTCCGGCAATCGTCAGGCTTGCGGGTCCGACCGGGGACCAGAATTTTAGCAGAACAGCTTTCCACCGAATCGATGGTGAGGCTCTTGCCCTCCTTGAAGCCCTTGCTCTGGCACAGTCTGTCGGAAGCCGCCTTGCAGTCCGGTGCGCCATTGGCCGACACCGGACAGATCATGCGCCCCGTCACCATCGAAGACGGCCTGGTGATCCGCGACAGGGTGGCACCGGCATCCTTGGCGCGGGCGTTGAGGTCGTCGATGGTCTCGGACGGGCTCTTCAGGGTCGACCAGGGCTTTTGGAGCATCTTGCCGATTTCGTTGAGCAGGCCCGGATTATCCGGCCGCTCCGCCGGAGGCGCCGCTGGCTCGCCCGACTGCGGCGCAGGTGGATCCGCTGCCGCCGGCGCGGATGGCGGTGCGGCTTGCGGCCGAGCTGCGCCGCAGATCGTCAGCATCCATATCGCCACAGCCATGGCCGCGACATGGGTCCGGGTCAGCTCCAGGAACTTTCCAGGTCGATCAGGCATGGAATCGAACGTAGCCCGAAGCCGGCACCCGGCAAAGCCATTCGCGGCGATCTTCAGAGCATTCGGAAGGCGACGACAAAGCCGAGCACCAGGGCGACGGCTCCCAGCGACACCCACAGCCCCAGATGTTTCTCGATCCGGATCCGGATCCATTCGCCGTAGCGGTTGAGCACGATGGCTACCACGAAGAAGCGCCCGCCGCGGGCAATCACCGACAACGCCATGAACAGCCAGATGTTGTAATTGGCGAATCCCGAGGTGATGGTCACCAGCTTGTAGGGGATCGGCGTCAAACCCTTGAGCAGGATGATCCACGCGCCGTATTCGGCGTAGCCGGCGCGGAAAGCCTCGACCTTGCCGCCGAGACCGTAGAACTGGATCAGCCAATGGCCGATCGAATCGTACAACAGCGCGCCGATCGCATAGCCCAGCATGCCGCCCAGCACCGAGGCCGCGGTGCAGATCAGGGCGTAGAACCAAGCCCGCTGCGGGCGCGCCAGCGCCATCGGGATCAGCATCACATCGGGCGGCACCGGAAAGAACGAGCTTTCCGCAAACGCCACCGCAGCCAGGATCCACACCGCATAGGGCTTGTGGGCGGCGTCAATGCACCAATCGTAAATCCGTCTCAGCATGGCGCGATGAACCACCATGGCGCGGATTTGTCCATGCCGGGATTGTCGGGATTGCGGAAAGCTTCAGTGGCGCTTGCGCAGGCTGCGGCTCTCGAGCGCGACGATCGGTCGCCGGGCGACCCGGGCCGGCGAAGCCTTCGACATCTTGATTGCCGATTTCGGCAGCTTCTCGGCGATTCCGAGCAGATGTTCACGCCGCTCCATTTCGCGCCAAACGTCCTGCGGATGCACGCCGGCCGACGCCCACAATACGGTGAGATTATAGAGCAGGTCGGCGCTCTCGCGGACCACGGCTTCGGTGTTGCCGTTGACGGCGTCGATCACGACCTCGATGGCTTCCTCGGCCAGTTTCTTGGCCATCTTGTCCGGGCCGCGCTGAAACAGGCGGGCGGTGCGCGACGTCGCCGGATCGAGATCCTTGGCCGCGATTACCGCCAGATAGAGCCTGTCGAGCGAATCACTCATGGCTAAAGGCTAGTCCAAACTCATGGCCAGCGCGTTAACGGCGCCCCATCCCCGTTTGCCGCCGAGGGAAATCCTTCGGCCCGGGCAGAAGGCGAGCGACCGGTTCGGCCCGTGTCAAGGTGGCGATCGCTCGGCCAGCGGCCGACTCTGCCCGCACCGGGCAGGTGAAGGGGATTTCCGGTCACCGGTGACAGCTGGCGCGATGGCCGGCATGGCCACCGGGATTCTCGCCCGTTCAGGTTCATCCGGCAAAATGCGGCCACCGCCGCCGGCGTCATGAAACAGACATCCCCGGCGCGGCAACTGGCGGCGGGCTTTCCTGATGCCCTATCCCAACGGCGTCGGCGGCATCGATCCCGCCCGGCTCGAACGGTCTATCGACCAGATTGCCGACGATTTCGGCTTCCGAAAACGGCCGTCCTTGACGGCCGCTTCCTGTCGCCGTCCGGCGACCGCCTGATTGATTGAACAAATCGGCAGCGGACGCTGTATCTCCCCCGAGAATCCCTGATTAGAATGCCTCTTCGGGGCCATCGCCGGTCTCGCCGATCCCGGACGCCACCAGCATGTCCCTGCTTCGCCTCTATGTCCGTGTCCTCGATCTGCTCGGCAAAGAGGCACGGCTGGGCTGGATCCTGGCCGGCGCCAACCTGCTGCTGGCCGGCGCGCAGTTCGCCGAGCCGGTGCTGTTCGGCCGCATTGTCGACGTGCTTTCCGGCAGGTCATCGACCGATCCCAACGCGACCGCCTCCGCCTGGCCGCTGCTGGCGGCCTGGGCGGGGTTCGGCCTGTTCACCATCGGGTGCGGGGCTGCGGTGGCGCTGCACGCCGACCGGCTCGCGCATCGCCAGCGCCAGGCGGTGCTGACCAGCTATTTCGAGCATATCCTGCAATTGCCGCTGACCTTCCACAGCGGCACCCATTCCGGCCGCCTGATGAAGGTGATGCTGAACGGTACCGACGCATTGTGGCGGCTGTGGCTCGGATTTTTCCGCGAGCATTTCGCCGCCATCATGTCGCTGGTGGTGCTGCTGCCGCTCTCGCTCTACATCAACTGGCGGCTGGCGATCCTGCTGTTCCTGCTCTGCGTGGTGTTCACGGTGCTGACCACGCTGGTGGTGCGCAAGACCTACGGCATGCAGAGCGATGTCGAGGCCCATTACAGCGACCTCTCGGCGCGCGCCTCCGACGCGCTCGGCAATGTCGCGCTGGTGCAAAGCTTCGTTCGCATCGATGCCGAGGTGCAGGGGCTGCGCTTCGTCGCCGACAGGCTGCTGGCGGCGCAAATGCCGGTGCTGTCGTGGTGGGCGCTGGTCACCATCATCACCCGGGCGTCGACCACCATCACCGTGCTGGCGATCTTCACGGTCGGCATCGTGCTGCACCAGCAGGGCCTGACCAGCGTCGGCGAGATCGTGATGTTCGTCAGCTTCGCCACCATGTTGATCCAGAAGCTCGAACAGGTGGTCGGCTTCATCAACAATCTGTTCATGGAGGCGCCGCGGCTTCAGGAATTCTTCAACGTGCTGGACGCGGTGCCCGCGGTGCGCGACCGGCCCGATGCGATCGATACCGGCCGCCTCGCCGGGCTGGTCGAGTTCAACGACGTCTCGTTTTCCTATGACGGCAAGCGGCCCGCGGTCGAAGATCTTTCGTTCACCGCGCTGCCCGGCCAGACCATCGCGCTGGTCGGACCGACCGGCGCCGGCAAGTCGACGGCGATCGCGCTGCTGCACCGCGCCTTCGATCCGCAGTCGGGGTTCATCAGGATCGACGGCATGGACGTCCGCGGCCTGACGCTGACGGCGCTGCGGCGGAATATCGGCGTGGTGTTCCAGGAGGCGCTGCTGTTCGACCGTTCGATCGCCGACAATCTGCGCGTCGGCAAACCGGACGCCAGCGACGAGGAATTGCGGACCGCGGCGGCGCGCGCCCAGGCGCTGGAATTCATCGAGCGCAGCGAACGGAAATTCGAAAGCAAGGTCGGCGAGCGCGGCCGCCTCTTGTCGGGCGGCGAACGGCAGCGGCTGTCGATCGCGCGAGCGTTGCTGAAGGATCCGCCGATCCTGATCCTCGACGAGGCCACCAGCGCGCTCGATGCCGTCACCGAGGCCAAGGTCAATGCCGCGCTCGACGAAGTGATGAAGGGACGCACTACCTTCGTGATTGCGCACCGGCTCTCGACCATTCGCAACGCCACGCGCATCCTGGTGTTCGACAGCGGACAGGTGATCGAAAGCGGAACTTTCGATGAACTGGTGGCCAAAGGCGGCCGCTTTGCCGAACTGGCGAGCGCCCAGTTCATGGTCCAGCACACTGCGCGGCCCGCCGTCGCGACGCTGGAGCCAAGGGGCGCCACCGTCAAGATTTAGGCATCGGCGGAATCGGGCCTATTTCGTCCACGATTTAATCGCACAAGCTCTGTTCCGGGACGGCAAGCCGGTATAGGTTCGCTGCTGCCGTTGCCGACGGCGCCGGACGCGCTTGAAACCCGAACCTCACATCGCAAGACCTCCTGTTCGCAGGCGGGTCGCAAAGGACCGGAATCGGATCGTGCAGTTGCTTCCCCCGTTGCTTCGCAAGTCTTCACTTGGCACGTCGTCAATTCGCAAATCATGGCTGCGCTGGGCCGTTGTCTTCGCAACGCTTTCGGTGATCGTGCCGCGCACCGTGCACGCCGAGGCGCTGTTGCTGCTTGAGGCCGATACCGGGAAGGTGCTGGAGGCCGAGAATGCGACCTATCCGTGGTATCCCGCCTCGTTGAGCAAGCTGATGACGGCCTATGTCACGCTGAAGGCCGTCAAGGAAGGACGCATCACGCTCGACACGCTGCTGACGGTGTCGCCGGTGGCGGCTTCGCAGTCGCCCTCGAAGATGGGTTTCCGGCCGGGAACCCAGGTGACCGTCGATAACGCGCTCAAGATGATGCTGGTGAAGTCGGCCAACGACATGGCCGTGGTGCTTGCCGAGGGCGTCGGCGGTTCGATCGACGGTTTTGCGGCGCAGATGAACCAGGCCGCCCAGCAGCTCGGCATGACGCAGACGAGCTATGTCAATCCGAACGGCCTTCCCGCCGACGGCCAGATCACCTCGGCGCGCGATCTGGCGATCCTGGCCCGTGCGATCATCCACGACCTGCCGGAATACGAATATTTCGTCCACATTCCCTCGATCCGCTATGGCCGCAAGATCACCCAGAATTTCAACAAGCTGATCGGGCGCTATCCCGGCGCCGACGGCTTCAAGACCGGCTTCATCTGCGCCTCCGGCTACAATCTGGTGGCGTCGGCCACCCGCAACGGCAGGCGGCTGATCGCCGTGGTGCTGGGAGCGTCCTCGGGCCAGATGCGCGCGGTGCGCGCGGCGCAATTGCTGGAGCGCGGCTTTGCCAATAATTCGCTGGCATGGCTGCGCCCCTCGCTCGGCACGGTGGACAATCTGGTGCCGATCGACGCCACGCCGCCGAACCTGCGCGACGAGATGTGCGGCGGCAAGCACAAGCGACCGGCCAGCGACGAAGAGGAAGAGGCCGCGATCGGCGGCGCCGGCGGTTCCGGCAATGGCGATGCCGGGGCCGGGCTGACGTTTTTCGCCGCCGGGCTGCAGCCGCCGATGCTGAAGCCCTCCGAACTGCTGGCCGGGCCGCCGGCCGCTTCCGAGCCGATCCCGGTCTACACCGGCCCGACCAGGACCGGCTCGGCGCTGATCGCCGCGGTGGCCGCAGACACCGAAAAGCAGACGCCGAAACCGCATGGCAAGAAAGCGCGGGTCGCGGCGAAAAAAACCGATGGCGCGGCCGAGGCCAAGGATGCCGGCAAGGATGCCAAATCCGAACCTAAATCCGCCGCCGTGCGACATGCCAACGCCAGGCCGGACGGCGCGCCGAAGGCTAACGAAACTCCGGTCGCTGCCGCCGACAAACCAGCCGCCAAGCCGGCCAAGCCGAAGGCGGCCGCAGCCGCTGCAAAACCCTCGGCCAGGCCGGCGCCCAAGAGCACCACCGGCGCGGCCAGTCCGGCCGATCAAAGGACCGACCCCGCGCCGCACAGTTAGCAGGCTGCTCGCCGCTGCGGCGGGCTTCGGTCTCGTGCCGGCCCGCGCGCTTGCGCCGCCGCTTGCCATCGGCCGCCGCATTGCTCAATACTGCGCAAAACCGGCACCGCGCCAAACAAGCGTTCCGTCCCGAACGACGGCAAACCGACCAGAGGGGAAATACCATGGAGCGCATCTGGCTCAAGCAATATCCGGCCGGCGTGCCCGCCGACATCGATGTCACCCTATACAGCTCGCTGGTCGAACTGCTGGAAGAAAGCTTCGCGAAATTTCGCGACCGCAAGGCCTTCATCTGCATGGACAAGTCGATCAGCTATCGCGACCTCGACGAGATGTCGCTGGCGCTGGCCGCCTATCTGCAGAGCAAGGGCCTGGCGAAGGGGGCGCGGGTCGCGCTGATGATGCCGAACGTGCTGCAATATCCGGTATCGACCGCCGCGGTGCTGCGCGCCGGCTACGCGGTGGTGAACGTCAATCCGCTCTACACTCCGCGCGAGCTCGAGCACCAGCTCAGGGATTCCGGCGCCGAGGCGATCATCGTACTGGAGAATTTCGCCACCACCGTCGAACAGGTGATCGCCAGGACCGCGGTCAAGCACGTCATCGTCGGCAGCATGGGCGATCTGCTCGGCCTCAAGGGCATCATCGTCAATCTGGTGGTGCGGCGGGTGAAGAAGATGGTGCCGGCCTATTCGCTGCCGGGTGCCGTCAGCTTCAACGACGCGGTCGCCGCCGGCCGTCAGCTAAGATTCAACAAGCCGAAGATTGCGCCCGACGATGTCGCTTTCCTGCAATACACCGGCGGCACCACCGGGGTCTCAAAGGGCGCCACGCTGCTTCACCGCAACATCCTTGCCAACGTGCTGCAGAACGATGCCTGGCTGCAGCCGGCGCTGCGCAAGCCGCCGCATGTCGACCAGTTGTTCATCGTCTGCGCGCTGCCACTGTATCATATCTTCGCGCTGACGGCGTGCTTCCTGCTGGCGATGCGTGCCGGCGGGGTCAATCTGCTGATTCCCAATCCGCGCGACATGCGGGGCTTCATCAAGGAGCTGATGAAATACCAGATCAACAGTTTCCCGGCGGTCAACACGCTCTACAATGGATTGTTGCATTCTCCGGGTTTCGACAAGGTCGACTTCTCCAAGCTGAAAACCTCGTTCGGCGGCGGCATGGCGACGCAGAAGGCGGTCGCGGAGGCCTGGCTGAAGACCACCGGCTGCGCGCTCTCCGAGGGCTACGGCCTGTCGGAAACCTCGCCCACCCTGACCTGCAACCCCGCTGACACCGACCAGTTTTCCGGCTCGATCGGGGTCCCCGTGCCGTCGACCTATATCTCGATCCGCGACGATGACGGCAACGAGGTGCCGCTCGGCCAGCCCGGTGAAATCTGCGCCAAGGGCCCGCAGGTGATGGCCGGGTACTGGAACAGGCCGGAAGAGACCGCCAATGTGATGACGGCCGACGGCTATTTCCGCACCGGCGATATCGGCGTTATGACGCCGGACGGCTACACCAGGATCGTGGATCGCAAGAAGGATATGATCCTGGTGTCCGGCTTCAACGTCTATCCCAACGAGGTCGAGGAGGTGATCGCCAGTCATCCCGGCGTGCTGGAGTGCGCCGTGATCGGCGTCGCCGATGCGCGGTCGGGCGAGGCCGTCAAGGCGTTCGTGGTGAAAAAGGACCCGAACCTCACGGCCGAGGACCTCATCAAGTTCTGCGGCACGCAATTGACCAACTACAAGGTGCCGAAACAGATCGAGTTCAGGACCGACCTGCCGAAGACCAATGTCGGAAAAATCCTGCGCCGCCAGTTGCGCGACGAAAAGAAGGCCGTGGCGGCCTGAAAAGACGGTCGCATCAACGTCGCCGACGGCTGGTGATGAATGACTGCCCATGATTGCGGCAGGACGCCATCAAACCATGGTGAAGTGGTTTCCTCACGGCCGGGAAGTGTTCTAAGAGATAGCGGCACATTGCAAGGAGAATTGACGATGACCATCAAAGTTGGCGACAAGCTGCCCGAAGCCAAGTTTCGCGTCATGACCGCGGAAGGTCCGCAGGTCAAGACCACCGACGATATCTTCAAGGGCAAGAAGGTGGCGCTGTTCGCGGTGCCCGGCGCCTACACCGGCACCTGCCACAAGATGCATCTGCCGAGCATTTTCCTCAACGCCTATGCCATCAAGGACAAGGGCGTCGACTCCATCGCGATCGTTTCGGTCAACGACGCCTTCGTCATGAACGCCTGGAAGCGCGACACCGACCAGCGCGACGAAGCCATCTTCCTCGCCGACGGCAACGCCGAATTCACCAAGGCCATCGGCATGGAGCTCGACGCTTCCGGCAACGGCCTCGGCATCCGCTCGCATCGCTACTCGATGCTGGTGGACGACGGGGTGGTCAAGAAGCTCAATCTCGAGCCGTCGCCGGGCAAGGTCGAGGTCTCCGGCGGCGATACCCTGCTCGGGCAGCTGTAGGGCCTTCCGTCATTGCGAGCGGGACGGGTCGCGCCAAATGCGCGATCCGTTCTCGGCGAAGCCATCCAAGCACGGCGACGCAGAAAGCTGGGTTGCTTCGTCGCAAGAGCTTCTCTCTACGACGGTTGTTGAGCGCGCGCCCACAATATCACGTCAGAGCCGCTTGACGGACGGCCCAGTATTCCGAGCTTTGGCTGTCTGCTCGGAAACCCTGAAATACTGGATCACCGGCTCATCGGCGGCGCTTTGCGCGGCCTCCGCCGGACCGCGAGGAGGCGGTTCGTGCCGCGAGGACGGCTTCACCTCCCCAGCGTCTTGTTCAGCCGCGCCATCGCCACGCCCTCGCGCGCCAGCTGATCGGCGCGCTCGTTGGCGTCGTGGCCGGCGTGGCCCTTGACCCAGTGCCAGCGCACCTGGTGCCGGAGCAGCGCCGCGTCCAGCCGCTGCCACAGATCGACGTTCTTGACCGGCTTCTTGTCCGCAGTGCGCCAGCCGTTCCTTTTCCAGCCGTGGATCCAGCCGGTGATGCCCTGACGGACATACTGGCTGTCGGTGTAGAGATCGACGGTGCACGGCTTCTTCAAGGTCTCCAGCGCCGAGATCGCCGCCATCAGCTCCATGCGATTGTTGGTGGTGTGGGCCTCGCCGCCCTTCAATTCCTTTTCCACGGCGCCGAATTTGAGGATCGCGCCCCAGCCACCCGGCCCCGGGTTGCCGGAGCAGGCGCCGTCGGTGTGAATGGTGACCGACGGCAGATCGCTCACGCCACCGCCCCAGAGGCCATCACGCCGTAATCGCGCATAGTGGCGACGCCTTGCTGGAATCGCAGCTTGCGGGCATATTCCAGCGGATCCTTCGGTCGCACCAGCGCGCCCGCCGGCACGTTGAGGAAATCGACCAGCCGGGTCAGCAGGAAGCGCAGCGCGGCACCGCGCGCCAACAGCGGCAGCGCCTGCTGCTCGGCCTCGGTCAGTTGGCGCTCGCGGCCATAGCCGCCGAGGAAGGCCCGCGCCTTGGTGACGTTGAACGAGCAGTCGCTCTCGAAACACCAGGCGTTGAGGCAGATCGCGACGTCGTAGGCCAGCATGTCGTTGCAGGCGAAGGTGAAATCGATGATGCCGGACAATCGCTCGCCGAGAAAGAACACATTGTCCGGAAAAAGATCGGCGTGAATCACGCCCTGCGGCAGATGCTTCGGCCAGACATCGTGCTCCAGGTGGTCGAGCTCGGCGGCGATGAAGGCGCGCAAGCCGTGCTGCAATTCGTCGGCGCGGCCGGCCGCCGCATCGAACAGCGGGCGCCAGCCTGACACCGACAGCGCGTTGGCGCGCGCCATCGAAAAATCGCGTCCCGCCAGATGCATTTTCGCCAGCGCCTGGCCGACTTCGGCACAATGCGCGGCGGTGGGCTTGCGCGGCCAGACGCCGTCCAGAAAAGTGATGATCGCAGCGGGTCGGCCGGCCAGCGCGCCGAGCGCTTCGCCGCTTCGGTTCCTGACCGGCTGCGGGCAATTGATGCCGTGGCTGGCGAGGTGGGTCATCAGGCTGAGAAAGAACGGCAGGTCGCCTCTGGCGACCCGCTTCTCATACAGCGTCAGGATGAAATAACCCGCGGTGGTGTGCAGCAGGAAGTTGGAATTCTCGACGCCCTCGGCGATGCCCTTGTAGGACAACAGCTCGCCAAGCTGGTAGGCCGCCAGAAACTCCGCGAGCTCGTCGGCGGCGACGTCGGTATAGACCGCCATGGGGTCTAGGCCGCGTCGGGCCGCAGCGAACGCGGCAGCGGAAAGAATTCGTTCTCCTCCGCGGCCGAGACCGTCTCCACATGCAATTCGTAGCGCTCGGCGAACGCCCCCATGATCTCTTCGACGATCACTTCCGGCGCCGAGGCGCCCGCGGTGATGCCGAGGCTCTTGATGCCGGCGAACATGTTCCAGTCGAGATCGCTGGCGCGCTGCGCCAGCACCGAGACCGGGCAGCCCTCGCGCTCGGCGACTTCGCGCAGCCGCTGCGAATTCGACGAGTTCGGCGCTCCGACCACGATCAGGGCGTCGACCACCGGCGCCACCTTCTTCACCGCGAGCTGGCGGTTGGTGGTGGCATAGCAGATATCTTCCTTGTGCGGACCGGAGATGTTCGGAAACCGCTCCTTCAGCATGGCGACGATTTCGGCGGTGTCGTCGATCGACAGCGTGGTCTGGGTGACGAAGGCGAGATTGTTGGGGTCCTTCGGCGTGAAGGTCGCCGCGTCGTGGGCGGTTTCGATCAGCGTCACCGCGCCCGGCGGCAGCTGGCCCAGCGTGCCGACCACTTCCGGGTGATGGGAATGCCCGATCAGCAGGATTTCGCGGCCGCGCTTGAAATGGATCGCCGCCTCGCGGTGCACTTTGGTGACCAGCGGGCAGGTGGCGTCCAGCGAGAAGAAATTGCGCGCCCGGGCGTCCGCCGGAACCGATTTGGGCACCCCGTGGGCCGAAAACACCACCGGGGCGTTGGTATTATCGGGGATTTCCGCCAGTTCCTCGACGAAAATGGCGCCCTTGGTCCGCAGGCTGTCGACCACATAGCGATTATGGACGATTTCGTGGCGAACATAGACCGGGGCGCCATAGATCGTCAGCGCCCGCTCGACGGTGTCGATCGCCCGCACCACGCCGGCGCAAAAGCCGCGTGGCGAGCAAAGCACGATTTTCAGCGGTGGTTTGGCCTGCATAGGAGCGATCTCGGACCGAATCACCCCTTGCCGGCGGCAGGGAACGGTCAATCAGAATAGGGACTTGGGGCCGCTTTCGGGCGCTGTCAAGGCCGTTCAGCAGGCCATTGCGCGGCTGGCCCCTGACGGCTTATATAGGGCGTAATTCCCGTCATCGCTGATGACCACCGGCTTCGCCTCCAAAACAGGTGGGCGAAGCGCAAAGGAGATTTGCCATGAGCAATGCACCGCTGATGCCAAAGGCGACTGCCGTGTGGCTGGTCGACAATACCGCCCTGACCTTCGACCAGGTGGCGGATTTCACCAAGATGCACCCGCTCGAGGTGCGCGCCATCGCCGACGGCGACGCCGCCCAGGGCATCAAGGGCATGGACCCGATTTCGACCGGCCAGCTCACCCGCGACGAGATCGAAAAGGGCGAGAAGGACCCGAACTACCGCCTCAAGCTCGGCGAGAGCAAGGTCGCCTTGCCGCCGCAGGCCAAGAAGAAGGGCCCGCGCTATACCCCGGTGTCGCGCCGCCACGAGCGCCCGAGCGCGATCCTGTGGCTGGTGCGCAACCATCCGGAATTGAAGGACGCCCAGATCATGCGGCTGGTCGGGACCACCAAGACCACCATCGCCAGCGTGCGCGACCGCACCCACTGGAACGCCTCGACCCTGACGCCGATGGACCCGGTGACGCTCGGCCTGTGCTCGCAGATCGAACTCGACTTCGAGGTGCAGCGCGCGGCCAAGGAGAAGCCGACCGACACCGCTTACGGCGGCGCTACCTTGCTGCCGGCCTCCGAAACCACCCGCAAGGAGCCGGAATTCGAGCCGTCCGACAAGCAGCGCGACGATCTCGACGTCGACGCCGTGTTCGCCAAGCTGAAGACCATCGGCGGCAAGAAACCGGATGACGAGTAGGACGGCCGCGGCGTCCGGTACCGGACCCCGGCTGCCGCACAGATCGGTCAACATCCGGAGATTCCCTTCCAGCGCCGAAACTGATAATTTGATCCACGAATCGTGATCGACGGGACTGAAATGTCGGGAATCTCCTTTCTGTTGGCGCTGCTGCTCGGCGGTGCGGCATTTCTGTTCAGGCAGGCGGCTGGCGAGATCTCGGTCGGCACGGAATGGGCCAGCGACGTCTGCTCGACCTCGCAGATGTTTTGCCACCATCCGGAATATCTCGCCTATGCCGGAGGCGTCATGCTGGTGATCGCGATCGGCGCCAAGCTCGGCAGCCTGGCCAGCTGATGCGGACCGCCGCCCCTCCTGATCGAGTCGCGGCAACAACCACTTCACACTGCGCGGCGCTTCGCCTCACGCCTTCTTCAGGAACTCGGTGCGCAGCACCAGGCCCTTGACCTTGTCGGTACGGCCCTCGATCTCCTCGGCATTGTCGGTGAGGTGAATGTTCCTGATCACGCTGCCGCGCTTCAGCACGGTTGAGGAACCCTTCAGCTTGAGGTCCTTGATCAGCGTGACGGTGTCGCCTTCGGCGAGGGCTGCGCCGTTCGAATCCCTGACCTCGATGTCCATGCGATGGCGTCCCTGGTTGGCAGTAAACTGGAAAACAGGCGTCTGAGCTGCGGTCGCGCCGGCATGATGGACTTACGGCCGAACCGGGTTGTTCAGCATGTATTCGCCGAGGTCGCGCTGCGCGCGATCGGCGCGCGCCGCGGCGTTGCCGTGCTGGACGTCGCGATCCTTGCGGCAGGCGACATATTCCGGGGAGCCGACCGTGACATTGTTGGCGCGGCAGAACGCGTCGTCGTCCTCGGCAACGCCGGCGCTCGGCACCTCGCCGCGATGCGTGCAGGCCGACAGCGCCAGCGCCGCGACAAGGCAGGAGAGTGCGGAGGTGCGTCGCATGCCATTCGATCCGTTGTTCCGGCGTTCGTCACGGCCGGACCCGACCGGGACTTGCCCCCGCAATCCATCCAAAACAAGGCGGCTTGTCGACAAGGATAGGGACGAGCGGTCGAGCCAAGTCAAGCCATGGCCGCCGGGGCTGTTTCACACCCGTCCCTTCAGCGCGTCGCCGATCTCGTCCAGCACCTTGGGATCCTCGATGGTAGCGGGCATCGACCACTGGTCGCCGTCGGCGATCTTCTTGATGGTGCCGCGCAGGATCTTTCCGGAGCGGGTCTTCGGCAGCCTGCCGACCGTAATCGCGAGCTTGAACGCGGCCACAGGTCCGAGCTTCTCGCGCACCAGCGCCACGATCTCCTTCTCGATCTCGGCGTGGCTTCTGGAAACGCCGGCCTTCAGCACCAAAAAGCCGCAGGGCACCTCGCCCTTGATCGGGTCCTTGATGCCGAGCACGGCGCATTCGGCGACATCGGAATGCGAGGCGAGGATTTCCTCCATGCCGCCGGTGGAGAGCCGGTGGCCGGCGACGTTGATGATGTCGTCGGTGCGGCCCATCACATAGACATAGCCGTCCTCGTCCTTGTAGCCGGCGTCGGAGGTTTTGTAATAGCCGGGAAATTCGTTGAAATAGGCTTCCCGGCAGCGCTCGTCCTGCTCCCACAGGGTCGGCAGGCAGCCCGGCGGCAGCGGCAGTTTGATCACGATCGAGCCCATGGTGCCCGCCGGCAGCGGCCTGGCCGCTTCATCGACCACGTCGACCTGATAGCCCGGCATCGGCACCGTCGGCGAGCCATGCTTCACCGGCAGCATGCCCAGCCCGACCGGATTGCCGGCGATGCACCAGCCGGTTTCGGTCTGCCACCAGTGGTCGATCACCGGCACCTTCAATTGCTGCTCCGCCCATTCCACCGTCGGCGGATCGGCGCGCTCGCCGGCCAGAAACAGGGTGCGGAATTTCGACAGGTCGTGGCGGCGCAGCAAGGCGCCGTCGGGATCCTCCTTGCGGATGGCGCGGAACGCGGTCGGCGCGGTGAACAGCGCCACCGCCTGGTGTTCGGCAATCACCCGCCAGAACGCGCCGGCATCCGGCGTACCGACCGGCTTGCCCTCATACATGATCGAAGTCGCGCCGTGAAACAGCGGCGCATAGATGATGTAGCTGTGGCCGACCACCCAGCCGATATCGGAGCCGCACCAGAACACCTCGCCGGGCTTGACGCCGTAGAGGTTGAACATCGACCATTTCAGCGCCACCAGGTGGCCGCCATTGTCGCGCACCACGCCCTTGGGTTTGCCGGTGGTGCCGGAGGTGTAGAGAATGTAGAGCGGATCGGTCGCCGCGACCGGCACGCAGTCGGCGGTTTTTTTCGCTGTCATGGCCTGGCCGCGCAGCTCGGCCCAATCGTGATCGCGGCCGGCGACCAGATTGCAGCCCTGCTGCGGTCGCTGCAGGATGATGCAGGCCTGCGGCTTGACGCTGGACAGTTCGATCGCCGCATCGAGCAGCGGCTTGTAATGCACGATGCGGCCGGGCTCGAGCCCGCAGCTTGCCGACAGGATCAGTTTCGGTTTGGCGTCCTCGATCCGGGTGGCGAGTTCCTTGGCCGCGAAGCCCCCGAACACCACGCTGTGCACCGCGCCGATCCGCGCACAGGCCAGCATCGCGATCATGGCTTCCGGCACCATCGGCATATAGAGGATGACGCGGTCGCCCTTGGCGACGCCGCAATCCCGCATGACAGCGGCAAGGGTTCTGACCTCGTCCAGCATCTGCGCATAAGTGAGCTTGGTGATGGTGCCGGCCAGCGGCGAATCGTGGATCAGCGCCACCTGGTCGGCGCGCCCGTTCGCGACATGGCGGTCGAGCGCATTGTAGCAGGTGTTGACCACGGCGCCGGCGAACCAGCGGCCGTAGAGGCCCATCGACGGATCGAAGATCCGTTTCGCCGGCTCGATCCAGTCGATCTCGGCCGCCGCCTCGCCCCAGAATCCTTCGGGATCTCGCAGCGAGCGGGCGTGGACCTCGTAATACCGGCTGTTGTTCTGGATGTTCATGGCGTCCCTCCCGGCGATCGATGCATCGCCGTCATGCCCTGGGCAGGACCCATTATGACAGTTTCAGGCGACGGCCGACATTGTTGCAGGTCATTGTCACGGGAAGCGGCGGCATTTCAAGGCGAAAACACTGCACGGCGCGGCCGGAAAGCTGCGATCTACTGCCGCTCAACGGCCCGCAAACGGTCCAGCCGCTCGCGCATCGCCCGAAGCAGATCGTAGTCAGGCCGGCCGAAGGCGGCATTGCGGCGGGCGAGGAAATCCTCCTGCTCGGCCTGCAGGGCACGGCTGCGGTGCGGACCCGTCCCGGCAGCGTTGCGGACCAATCTGGCATTCACGGCATCGATCTCGCGGTCGAGATTGGCAAGCTCGGGATTGGCGCAGATCGCCTTCTCGACCGCGCTTCCGGCAGTCAGGCAGTTGAAGCTCGGTCTGTTGTTGACCGCCATCTGGGCGCCGAGCCGCTCCAGTTCCAGCGCCAGCGATTTGTAGTTGGCGCGGGCCGCCGGGTGATCGGGCTTGAGCCTCAGCGCCGCGGCGAAATCCTGCAGCGCGCGGGGCCGGTCGCCCTTGCCGCGCCAGAGTTCGCCGCGGGCGTTGAAGATATCGGCCAGGGTCGGATCGAGCCGCAGCGCGGCGTCGTAGTCGCCGATGGCGCGGTCGACCAGTTGCCTGCGATCATAGGCGCCGGCCCGCGCGATCAGCGCCTTGACGCGGTCGGCCTTCGAGGTCCTGTCGTTGTCGATCAACGCCCCGCAAACCGCGATGATGGTGTCGGCGTCCTCGGCCGCCGCCGCCGCGACGCAGGGCGCGGCATCGGCCGGCGGGGCCGCGGCGGGATCGGGGCCTGTGGCCAGCGCGCTTCGGGACAACCCTGCCAGAAGCCCGGCCATGACGGCGGCGCGGACCAGGACCGTGAGACAGGCTTGCATCGGTTGCCCTGCCAATTGCTCTCGCCTGACCGTCAACTTACCTTCAGCGTGATGCCGCCATCGACCACAAGTTCGATCCCGGTGACGTATTTCGATTCATCGCAGGCCAGGAACAGCGCCGCGTTGGCGACATCCCAGGCGTCGCCCATGTGTCCCATCGGCACCTGGGCGTCGCGCGCACGCCACATCGCCGCGACATCGCCGCTGGCATAGCTCGCCGCCAGCCCGGCGGTATGTTCGACCATCGGCGTCTTCATCAGGCCGGGCAGGATGGCGTTGACCCGGATGTGTTTCGGCGCATATTCCACCGCCGTGGTGCGCGTCATCTGGTTCATCGCGGCCTTGGTGGTGGCATAGCTGAGATAGGATATCCCGAGATGGCGGATCGAGGCGATCGACGAGATATTGATGATCGAGCCGCCGCCCTGCCGCACCATCACCGGGATGACGTGCTTCATGGCGAGGAAGGCGGTTTTGAGATTGACCGCGAACACCCGGTCCCAATCGACTTCCGACACCTCGACCACGCCTCCCATTTCGGCGATTCCGACATTGTTGTCGAGCACGTCGATGCGGCGATAGGCCGAAAGGCACCCCGCCACCATCGCCTCGACGTCGGCGGCGCGCGAGGCGTCGGCGGCAAACGCGGTCGCCTCGCCGCCTTCGGAAGCGATGATCTTCACGGTCTCCTCGGCGGCGGCGGCGTTGCGATCGATGCAGAACACCTGCGCGCCCTGCCGCGCGAAGGTCACGGCGGTCGCCTTGCCGTTACCCCAACCCGGCCCGATCGAGCCGGCGCCGACCACCATCGCGGTCTTGCCCTTGAGCCGTTGCATCGACTTCTTCCCCTTTATGTTTCAGTCATCTCATGTTTCGGTCATCGTAGCGCGGATGGAGCGAAGCGCAATCCGCGATTCCTTTTGTCTTGCTTGCCGGATTGCGCTTCGCTCCATCCGGGCCACGGATCCACCGATCGCAGTTGCCGATGGTCGTGACATTGGCGCGCACGTTGGTGCGCTTCGCACTGGCGATGTTTTGATTCTCCGCGTAATCTGCCATGATAAAGCCGGCCCGTCAGAGGCCGGTCTGATCGGGGAGAACGCCAGGATGCCTGTCACGCGTGCGGTTGGATCATGCCTTGCAGCGGCCATGCTGCTCTGCTGCTTTTGCCTCGATAGGGCGCAAGCCAAGCCGTTCATGCTTGTTGGCCTCGACGAGAAGGCCTGGTGGGACGACGACGGAAAACCCATCTTGTCCGCTCCCGGCAAGGATCAGGTTCTGGTTGTCGATCTCGCCGATCCGGAAAACCCCCGCATCGTCGCCACCCTGCCGCTGAAGAACTCGGTGGTCGGACCTCCGGTCAACATCGACATCGACCCGACCGGCTCGGTGGCGCTGGTGGCGGATTCGGTCGACGTGATCAAGGACGGCGCCAGCCTGAAGCAGGTGCCGGACAACAAGATCTATGTCATCGACCTCAAGGCGAGCCCGCCGAGGCTGGCGGCGACCATCACCGGCGGCAAGCAGCCCTCGGGGCTGAACTTCAGCCCGTCCGGCAAGATGGCGCTGGTCGCCAACCGCGGCGACAATTCGATCAGTGTGCTCTCGGTCGACGGCACCGACGTCAAGATCATCGATACCGTCGCGATGCCCGACAGCGTCGCGCATGTGATGTTCACGCCGGACGGCAAGCGGGCGCTGGCGGTGCGATTCCCGGCGCACAAGGTCTCGGTGCTCGATATCGCCGGCGACAAGGTGAGTTACAACAAGGTCGACCTGCCGACCGGGCAGTGGCCCTACAATGTCGTGGTGACCCCCGACAGCAAGCTCGCGCTGACCTCCGACAATGGCGGCGCCGGCTCGTCCGACGGCAGCGTCGATACCACGAGCGTGATCGAACTCGACGCCAATCCGCCGCGCATCATCGACCGGGTGGTGGTCGGCGACGGTCCGGAAGGGCTGGCGATGTCGCCGAACGGCAATCTCGCGGTCGCCGCCATCCTGCGCGGCTCCAATATGAAGGGCGCGTTTTTCCACCACGACAATGGCAGCCTCTCGATCCTGACCATCGACGGCAGGAAAGTGACCAAGACCCAGGACATCGAGGTCGGTGGATTGCCGGAGGCAGTCGTCTTCACCCCGGACGGGAAATACCTCCTGGCCGGCAACTTCATGACCGAGGACTTCTCGATCCTGAAGGTCGATGGCACCCACGTCACCGACACCGGCAAGCGCTTCAAGGTGCCCGGACATCCGGCTTCAGCGCGCATGAGCCATTGAGAGCGGCGGCGTGCTGCCGCGTGCGCCAGGCTCTGACCGGCGCGCAAGCGCTTGGGCGTCGCGCTTCAACCGGTCGTCCCTGCGTTCGAACGCAGGGACACGAGCCAGATAGTAGAAGCCCGCTCACTGAAACGTCATGTCGAGGCATTTCGAGATGTCGGAGCCGAGCCCGGAACTGATGGTGATGCAGCCCCGCACTTTCAGCGCGGTGGTGTCGCTGGCCCATATCGCGTAGCCGCCGGGGCCGAAAAACGAGTTGGTGTTGGGCGGCTCGGTCTCGGTGGCGTCGAACGAATAATTCGAATCGGTTTCGAAAATGCGCGGCTTCTTGGTGCAACCGCCGTCGGTCTGGACGTTGATCACTTCCTTGTTGTCGCGGGTCAGCGCCAGGCTGACCGTGCACCGGAAATATTCCGAGGTCTTGACGTTGAAGATATAGGCGTAGGATTTACAGGTCGCGGTATTGAGCTTGCCGGCGCTGAGGCCGCGGCTGCAGGAAATTCGCTGGTTGTTGCTGAGCTTGAAGTCGTCGGCATGGGCCACCGCCACCGCCGCCGCGGATCCCAGCGCTGCAGCCAAACAGATCTTGATCACCTGGTTCATCCGAATCATCCCCATGACGCCTTTTGAAAACACGGCTTCTATACTGTAACGGCAGGATAGTCGCGAAGCCGGAAATCACAAAGTCGGGGGGCGACACAGTCTGCCACGCAGTCGTTCGTCGTATTGACGCATGATCGCCGTTCGTGGTTTGTTCAAAGAACTTTCAGGCGCCGTTCCAGATTTTCCTAACCGTTGCGGGAGAAGACAAGATGACGAGAATTTCGACAAAGGCCCTTGTGATCGCCGCCGCGCTGACCGCGCTGACCACATCCGCCTTTGCCCAGGCTGCGGAGCCGACGCCCTGGGTGCTGTCGCCGGACATGGGCTATGGCTACGACAAGGACGGCAAGACGTTTTCCTACAAGATGGGCACCAACAATGCGGGCCTGCTGCTGAAGGGAGCCAAGAAAGTGCCCAAGGGCACGCTGTTCTTCATCGGCCAGAACGGCCAGCTCTATATGCGCAGCGGCCCGTTCCTCGAAGGCGACGGCAAGTTCATGTTCGGTCCCGGTTGAGCCTTTTGTTCCGGGGGCACCAAAAATTGTCGTTCCGGGGTGCGCTCCGTCCGGCTATCGCCGGCCGAAGCACGTCCCCGATGCGCATTTGCGCATCGGGACGACAAACGATGGATCACAAGATCGGATTCACCGAATCGCCGTACTAAAACGCCGCCGCGAGATCTCGCGCGCCCTGCAGATTGCTGTTGCTGTCCATCCGGCTGTCGGTGATCGCCAGCAGTTTGGCCACCGTATTGTGGCGGATCGCCACCGGGTTGCGCTCGTAGCCCGAGCGCTGGAAGAAATTCGCGGTCGGAACCTGCTCGCGCAACGATTGCGGCATCGTCACCATGTCGAGCCCGGTGCCGTCGCCGGTGAGATTCATCATTTCCAGTTCGGCGGCGGTCAGCGGCCGGGTATAGCCCTTGGCGCGCGCGAAGATTACGGACGTCAGGAGCTTGTGGGTCTGCAGCAGCGGGCCGACATCGAGGTCGAGCACCATGGCGTGCACCGCCCAGCCCTTCGCCGTATCCGCAAGCTTCTGGTGCTCGGCCCATTCGTCCGGCACCGAGCGCGTGAATGCCACCATCCGCCGCAGCACCGAGATCTTGTAATCCAGCGCCTGGCGCGGTGCACCGGATAATGACGCGGCCTTTTCGGTCAGCGCGCGGACGAATTCATGGCCCTGTTCGGCCATCAGTTCGACGGTGTTGGTGGTGAGCAGCTGGTTGTAGCCGATCGCGGTTGAAATCGCGCGCGTGCCGCCATGCTCGATGCCCGATTGAACGTCGTAATTGCCGGTGCCGCCGGTCTCGAACGAATAGACCCGCACCGCCTGCTCGCGCGTCAACCCCGCAGCCGCCGCGACGCGGGCATAGGCGCGCTTGAATTCGAGCTCGGTTGCAGGCCGCTGCGGCCTGAACTGGTATTGCTCGGCGGCGGCCTGCATCAGGTCGGCGACCACCGGAATGGGTTTGTGCACGCGCGGCGGGTGCTCGGGTTCAGGCTCCGGCGCCGGATTGATCGGCCGTTTCGGCCCGGCATAGACCGGCGGCTGGGTCAGCACGTAGTCATCGAGCAGGACGGGCTGATGGTCGCGCCGCTTGGCGTTGCGGCCTCGCCGCTTTTCGGCGATCGCATCCCAGTAGGCGCCGGCCTGCGCTTCGAATTCGGCGCGCGCTTCCTGATATTGCTTCAGCAGATAACGATATTCGGCGATCGCCTGCGGCGAGGCGGCCTGCGCCATCGCCGCGGCGGTGGCCGCCGGAACCGCGGCAGCATCCATCGCCGTGGCGCGCGGCGCGATCAGCAGCAGCGCGAGCGCAAGACAGCCATAGCCATGGCGAATCGCTTGAGAATGCATGCCCGTGTTGTAGCAAGCGTGCCGCGCAAGTCAGCCCCGAAACCGCATCGGCATCCGGCCCGGTTCCATCACTCCCGCTCGACGCCGCTGGCCTTGACCAGTTCCGACCACTTCCTTTCATCCCTGTCGATGAAGTCGGCATAGTCCTCGGGCGTATCCGGCGTGATCTCGGTGCCGTCCTGCGCCAATTGCTTCTTCACCTCGTCGGAGGCGAGCGCCGCCCGCAATTCGGTATTGAGCCTGTCGATCACCGGCCGCGGCGTGCCGGCCGGCGCCACCAGGCCGTAATACAGCGACGCCTCGAATCCGGGCAGGCCGGATTCGGCCAGCGTCGGGACGTCGGGCATCAGGCTGGAGCGGGTCTTGCCGGTCACCGCCAGCGCGCGCAGCAGACCGGCGGCGACATTGGCATAGGTGGCCGGGATCGGCGCCAGCGCCATCGGGATGTGTCCGCCCAACAGATCGGTCAATGCCGGGCCGGTGCCCTTGTAGGGAATATGCACCAGCGTGATGCCGGCGGCGCGTGCAAAATATTCGCCGGTAATGTGGTTGACCGAGCCGGTGCCGGCGGAACCGAAATTGACCTTGCCGGGATTGGCCTTCGCATAGGCGATCAGTTCGGCGACGCTGCGGGCGGGAAACGACGGATGCACCACCAGCGTGCTCGGCGCATTGCCGATCATTCCGATCGGCGCGAAATCCCTGCGCGGATCATAGCCGACATTCCGGTAGAGCGACGGTCCGATCGCCAGCGTGCCGGTGTAGCCGAGCAGAAGGGTGTAGCCGTCGGGATCGCTCTTGGCGACGTATTTGGTGCCGACCGTACCGCCGGCGCCGGGACGGTTGTCGACCACGATGCTCTGGCCGAGCAGTTGGCTCATCTTATCGGCGATCACGCGGCCGACGATCGAGGTGCTGCCGCCGGGTGCGAACGGGATCACCAGCGTGATGGTCCGGTTTGGAAAGCCTTGCGCTGCGGCGCGATCAACCCCATCCGTCAAGCCCAGGGCCACGGCGACGACGGCGGCGCAAAGCCATATCTTGGGCATGTCGGAGAGCCTCCCGCGGATCTTATTTTTATCGGGCCGCATGGTCGCCGAAACCCACGACGTCCGCAACCCGACTTCCGGACAACGCCGGCTCAAGCTATTTCCAGGCGAATACCGGCTGTTCCAGTTCGCGCACGCGGGTATCGCGCCCCGCCAGCACCTCGCGGAACTGATAGATCAGCGCCGCGGTCGGGGCGTGGATGAAATGGCCGGCATGACGGAAGCGGATCACGCGCCGCCGGCTTTCCGGAATCGCGGTGAAGTCGAACGCATCCGCGGCCTCGATATCCGCCAGCGCAATCCGGTGCACCGAGGCGACCTCGTCGGGATTGGGCGACAGCGCTGTGCGGCTGCCCGCCCACGCCACCACGGGCGTAATGAGATAGCCGGACCGGGTCGGATAATCGTCGAGCAGGCCCAAGATGTCACCGGGCTTGAGTTCGAGGCCGAGTTCCTCGTGAAGTTCGCGTAGCGCCGCCGCAGCGGGGGTCTCGCCATCGTCGCAGCGTCCGCCCGGCAGCGCCCATTGGCCACGATGGGCGCGCAGGCCGGCCGCGCGCAGGGTCAGCAGCAAGGCCGTCGCACCCGCGGCATCGGCGGCCTCGACCAGGGCGATGGCGACCGCGGCCCGCTTCAGCGCCGGTGCCGGCTCGCTGGCGGGCAAGCGGACGAATGCCGCGCAGCGCGCGGCGATATTCCGTCTGGTCGTGGAATCGAACGGCCTGGTCATCGCGCTTGACTACCGCACCCCGGCGATTGATGAAATGCCGACGCAAGCGCCGGACGCCGGCCCGAATGGAAAGACACGATATGCCGGCCCGAATGGAAAGACACGATATGACCGACATGGCCGCGGAGAAACTGATTTCCTCCGGCTGGACCATGGTCGAAAGCACCGGCTTCCTCAGCCTGGTCGGGCCATTGTGGCAGCGCCTGGTGGACGGTGTGCCGGAATATGCGCTGATCGCGCAGGACAAGCACCACAACCGCCGAGGCCTGGTGCAGGGCGGGCTGTTGATGACGTTCGCCGATCGCAGTTCGGGCATGACGGCGCGTTTCGTGTCGGGCCGGCCGACCCTGGCCACCGTCCAGATGGACACCCATTTCGTCGACGCCGCGAAGATCGGGGAGATTCTGCTGTCGAAACCTCGCGTGGTGCGGGCGACCCGCAGCCTGATCTTCGTCACCACCGAGGTGACCGCCGCCGACCGCTGCATCGCCATGGCCAACGGGGTGTTCAAGATACTGAAGAACGATAGCTAGCGCATGGCGTCATGTTTTCCGCCATCGCGGGCGGAGCGAAGCGATCCGGCGCCGCCACGCAACATTAAAGAGTAGATTGCTTCGCCGCTTGGCTCCTCGCAATGATGGTCTCTGACCAGCACGTTTCCGACCCCATTCCCGGCCCAACCCGAAGGACCCCACCCATGCAGTATCGCCAGCTCGGCCGCAGCGGCCTGAAGATCTCGCCTCTGTGCCTCGGCACCATGATGTTTGGCGGACCGACCGACGAAGCGAGCGCCGGGCGCATCGTCGCCAAGGCGGTCGGGGCCGGCGTCAACTTCATCGATACCGCCGACGCCTATTGCGGCGGTGCCTCCGAACAGGTGGTCGGCCGCGCCATCGCCGGCAGCCGTCACAATGTGGTGCTCGCCACCAAGCTCGCCAACGCCATGGGCGAGGATCCCAATCGCGGCGGACTGTCGCGGCGCTGGACGCTGCAGGCCGCCGAAGAAAGCCTGAAGCGGCTCGGCACCGACTACATCGACATCTATTATCTGCATAAGGAGGACCATGCGACGCCGCTGGAGGAAACCGTGCGGGCGATGGGCGACCTGATCAGGCAGGGCAAGGTGCGCTATTTCGGGGTCTCGAACTATCGCGGCTGGCGGGTCGCGGAAATCTGCAACATCTGCGACCGCCTCGGCATCGATCGACCGATCGTCAGCCAGCCTTATTACAATGCGATGAACCGCATGCCGGAGGTCGAGCATTTCCCGGCCTGCGGACATTACGGCCTCGGCATCGTGCCCTACAGTCCGCTGGCGCGCGGCGTATTGACTGGAAAATACCGGCCCGATGCGCCGCCCGACAAGGACACAAGGGCCGGGCGCAACGACGTCAGGATGATGCAGACCGAGTGGCGGCCGGAATCGCTGCAGCTGGCGCAGCAGATCCGGCAGCATGCGGAAGCCCGCGGCATCACCGCCGGGCAGTTTGCGGTATCGTGGGTGCTGAACAGTTCATTTGTCAGCGCCGTGATCGCCGGGCCGCGCACCGAAGCGCAGTGGGACGATTACCTGCGCGCGCTCGACTATCACTTTACCGCGGAGGATGAGGCCCTGGTCGACCGGCTGGTCGCAAGCGGCCATCCTTCGACGCCGGGCTTCAACGATCCGGCCTATCCGATCGAAGGCCGGCGCCCGCGTACGGCGCCGTGAAAAGAAAATCGTGGCTATTCGGACCCGAAAGGCGCAACGTCATCCGGTGTTCGCCTGACGCGCCGGATGCAGGGCTGCCGTTCCGACGCTGCGAACAGACGATTTACCACATGGCTGGCGAGCGGCGCGCGAAAGCGATTCAATTGGCGTTAAATCGCGGCAGCCGCCACGCCAATGCGAGGAAGTTGGCTTGACGAGGTCGCGACGCGAAACGGTGACATTCCGGCATCCGTTCCGGATCAGGGGCATCGATCGCCAGCTCGCGGCGGGCGCCTACGACGTGGTGACCGATGAGGAACTGATCGAAGGCCTGTCGTTTCCCTGCTTTCGCCGCGTCGCCACCCTGATCATGGTTCCCGGCGCGGCGCCGCAGCAGCAGTCGATCGAGATGTTTTCCATCAGCTCGGTCGACCTTGCCGATGCGCAGCAGGCCGACGCCAGCGCTTCGCTGACACCGTAACGCTACGCCACCGAATCCCCGCGCCGCGCCCGCGGCAACGTCATCGACCCACAACCTCGAGGAACAGCTCATGCAAATTCTCTCCGCCCGTCACGTCAAGACTGAAGAATCGCTGCGTCTCGGCGTGGTGTCCGGCTGGTACAGCACCAAGGTAAGCGGCACCTTCGTGACCGGCCCCCACACCACCCAGGAAGATTGCCTGTCGAAAATCGCCGAGCTCAATCCGCCGCCGGCCAAGAAGAAATTCTGAAAACGCCGGCCGACCGTCCGTTCAATCGAGGAATCTTTCGACATGGCGCTGACCCAGGGCAGCTTTCAGGAATACGACTTCAACCGGATGGTCGTGCTGTTCACGATGAAGAACGACCAGGCCAATGTGGCCTGCGCCATCTCGACCGACGCGATGGACCAGCTGGAAGGCTCGTCCCGAATCCAGCCGGGGCAGCGCGAACAGCAGTTCCTGCGGCTGCGCGAACGCATCGAGGCGCGCGCGGCACGGAAGTTCAACGACGTCGAGCTGGAGGGCAACCCTCCCGGCGTGATCCTGCGCGCGATCGATTTTCGCGCTCCCCGCTGAAATGACGGCATAGCCTGATCAGGCTGATCATGAGGGCTCGATCGCAGCATTTCGCTTGATTGGAGAGCGATCATTCCCTAAATAGTTGCGATGGCTGCTCAGGCGATACGATTGACGGAGAGACCCCGTGGCCCGGGCCGGCCGCGGGAATTCGATATCGATGCGGCGCTGGACAAGGCGATCGGCGTGTTCCGCGAGCACGGCTATCACGCCACATCGGTCGGCGACCTGACCCGGGCGATGCAACTGGCTTCGGGCAGCATCTACAAGGCTTTCAAGGACAAGCGCGCGGTGTTCCTCGCCGCGTTCGACCGTTACACGTCGCAGCGCAGCCGGCAGCTTCGCGGTATTGCGGCCTTGGCCAGCACCGGCCGCGAAGGGTTGCGCGACGTGCTGGCGTTCTATGTCAAGTCCTCGCAAGGCGCCGAAGGCCGCCGCGGCTGCCTGGTGGTCGGCAGCGCCGTGGAACTGGCGATCTTCGATCCCGAAATCGCAAGCCGCGTGGCCGCGGCGCTGAAGGCGAACGAGGCGTTGCTGGCGGAACTGATCCGGCAGGGCCAGTCCGACGGTTCGACTTCATCGCGAATCGACCCGGACACCACCGCGCGGGTAATGGTGTGCCTGACCCAGGGCCTGCGCGTGGTCGGCAAGGCCGGCCGTCCGCTGTCGGAAGCATCGTCCCTGGTCGACATCGCCATGAAGCTGGTCGGATAATCCGGCTCCATGAAAAACCGGCGATTTTTCCGTAATTAGGGAATGCTTGTTCCCTTTAATGAAGCCTTAGGAAAACACGATGTCCACCACTTCGACGGCCGCCGACAGCCCGCTGGGCGAAGCGAACGTCTCGACCCTGATCACGCTGCTTTTGGGAGCCGCCTGCGGACTGATCGTCGCCAACCTTTATTATGCCCAGCCGCTGGTCGGGCCGATCAGCGCCTCGCTTGGCCTGTCGCCGGAAGCGGCCGGGCTGATCGTCACCATGGCCCAGATCGGCTACGTCGCCGGCCTGCTGCTGATCGTGCCGCTTGGCGACCTCGTCGAAAACCGCAAGCTGGTGATTTCCACGATCGGGCTGGCGGCTCTGGCGCTGTTCGGCGCGGCGCTCTCGACCCAGCCGCCGCAATTCCTGTTCGCGGCGCTATTGATCGGGCTTGGCTCGGTCGCGGTGCAGATCCTCATTCCCTATGCCGCCCATCTCGCGCCGGAGGCGGCGCGCGGGCGTGTGGTCGGCAATGTCACCACCGGCCTGATGATCGGGATCATGCTGGCGCGGCCGGCCTCGAGCTTCATCGTCTCGCTGTCGTCCTGGCATGTCGTCTATCTCTTTTCCGGCAGCGTGATGGTGGTGCTGGCCATCGTGCTGTTCGCAGCGCTGCCGCGCCGGACCCCGAAGGCAAAGGTGAGCTATCTGGCGCTGCTGGCGTCGATGGGTCATCTCTTCATCACCACCCCTGCGCTGCGGAGGCGCGCGTTCTACCAGGCGTTCCTGTTCGCCGCGTTCAGCCTGTTCTGGACCACGATTCCGCTGCTGCTGGCCGGCCCGGCTTTCCACATGTCGCAGCGCGGCATCGCCTGGTTCGCGCTGGCCGGCGTCGCCGGCGCGGTCGCCGCCCCGATCGCGGGCCGTGTCGCGGATCGCGGCGGGAGCCATGCCGCGACGGCTGTAGCGATGCTGATCTCGGCGCTGGCCTTCATCCTGACGGAGATCGGTCATGCCGGCTCGACCATCTCGCTGGTGCTGCTGGTGATCGCCGCGATCCTGCTGGATTTCGGTGTGCAGGGAAATGTCGTGCTCGGCTATCGCGCGCTTTTCATGCTCGGCGCCGAAACTCGCAGCCGCCTCAACGGCCTCTACATGGCGACCTTCTTCCTGGCCGGCGCCGCCGGCTCGGGCGTCGGGGTCTGGGCGTTCGAACGCGGCGGATGGGCCCTGACGTCCTGGATCGGCTTTGCCCTGCCGGTGGCCGGGTTGATCTATTTTTCGACCGAGCGACGCGCCGATTGAGGAAAGGCCGGGGCATTTCCCTGCCTCACCGGATCCCCTCTTCGGCGATGGTCTCCTCCGTCACCTTGATGGTCTGCCGGTCCTGTTCGGTGAGCCGGGTCTTCTTCCAGCCGCCTTGCGCGAACCAACAGAGCGATATCATGGCGACGGCGACATTGGTCACCGGGAACGACCAGTAGATCCCGGATTCCTGCAGCACGGTGTGCTTGGAGAGGACATAGGCCAGCGGAAACTGGATCATCCATTGCGCGACCAGTGCTATCACCATGGTGGTCAGCATGTTGCCGGAGGCCCGGAACACCGCGACGATGCACAGCTGCACGCCGATGCCGCCCCAGGCCAGGCTCATGATGCGGATGAAGCGCGCGCCCTCGGCGATTACCTGCGGATCATCGGGCACGAAGAACGCGACAAAGAACGGCGCGAACGCAAACGCCACCACTCCTGCCAGGGTGAGAATCGCAAAGCCGGAAAGCGTGCCGAGGACGCCGATCCGCGCCGCCCGCAGGATGTTTCCGGCGCCGATGTTCTGCCCGACCAGCGTCGAGACCGCCATCGAAAGGCCCATCGCCGGAATGGTCACGACCAGCAGGATGTTGGAGCCGACGCCGTAGGCGGCCAGCGTCAGGGTGCCGAAACTCGACACCAGGAACGACATGATCATCATGCCAAGCCCGCGCGTCGACAATTCCACCGAGCCCGGCAGTCCCAGCAGGAACGCGCGCTTGAGGTAAAATAGGTCGGGGCGGAACCCGCGCCACGACAGCCGGATGCCGTGCCGGCCGCGCAGGAAGACAACCATGCCGGCCAAAGCCGCCAGCGCCTGGGTGATCAGGGTGGCGAGCGCCGCGCCCATCACCCCCTGCGGCGGCAACGCTCGCCAACCGAAGATGAAAAGCGGATCGAGCAGAAAATTCAGGGCGACGGTCCCGAGCGTGATCAGCAACGGCACGCGGGTCTGGCCGACGCCGCGCATCAACGCCTGGAACATGGCGTACAGGAAAACGAAGATGATCCCGACGCAGGAGACGCGCATGAAGCCGAGCGCGCCCTGGTAGACATCGGGCGCCACGCCCAGCAAGGTCAGCAACGACGGCGAAAGCAGATATCCGGCGGCGCCGAGCACGACGGAGGTGGCCGCTACCATCATCATGGTCTGCGCCGCGACATGGTCGACCATGTCCTGGCGGCCCGCGCCCATATATTGCGCCGAGAGGGTCGCGCCGGCAATCGCCAGACCGGATCCCAGAGCGATCACCAGGAAGACAAGGGGAAAGCTGACCGAGACCGCCGCGACCGCCGCCGCACCCAGCCGGCCGACCCAGAAGGCGTCGGTCAACTGGTATCCGGTCTGCAACAGGTTTCCCAGAATGATGGGAATGGCGAGCCGGATTAATGCCGTCGCGATTTTCCCCTCGAGAAACAGCTTCTGGCGGTCGTGCGGCATCGCGGTCCATGCATTCCCGTTGCGGCCGGAGGACGTCGATTGCGGCGGCCGGAACCGCTCCGCGCCAGTTCCTCAACCTCGATTGAGGCCGCCGCGTGTCCGTGCGGAGCACGCATCGAGATGCTGAAAAGACCTTCGAATCGCCGGACCTAGAGTTCGCGGCTGGCGACTTCGGCTTGCAGCGCGAAGCATGCACGCAGCTTCGAGGCCGACATTGGACGGGCCAGCATGAAGCCCTGCAACAGGTCGCAGCCGAGCTCCTGCAGCAAATCATCGTGCTCGGCCGTCTCGATGCCTTCCGCCACCACGCGCAGGCCGCAGGCCTGGGCGAGCCGGATCATTCCGCCCAGCAGCTCACGGCGCTTATCGTGCTGCTCCAGGAAACTGCGGTCGATCTTGACGACATTGCAGGACAATTGCTGCAGGTAGCTCAGATTGGAATGGCCGGAGCCGAAATCGTCGATCCACAATTCGACGCCCAGCGCCTTCAGCCCGAGCAGGGTTTCGCGAACCTCGTCGGATTTTTCCAGCAGCAGGCCCTCGGTCAGTTCCAGCACCAGGCGGCGCGGCGGCAGGCCGGTATCGGCGAGGATTCGCGCCACCGTCGCCACCAGCGACGGCTGGCGCAAATTCAACGGCGAGAGATTGACGCTGACCTGGACCGATTCGGGCCAGGCCGCCGCTTCGGCGCAGGCCTGCGACAGCACCCATTCGGTCAGCGCACCGATCAATCCGCTGTCCTCGGCCGCGGGAATGAAATCGAGCGGCGATACCGCGCCGCGGACCGGATCGTTCCATCGCAACAGCGCTTCGCAGGCGATCGGATTCCGGCTGCCGGCGCCGTAGATCGGCTGATAGTTCAGATGCAGGTGACCGGCATGCATCGCCGCACGAAGATCGCCGGCAAGATTGGCGGCATCGCGCAACAGCTGCATCCCGGAGGATTGCTGCCTTCGCTGGCGTGTCGGCACGGCCGGCGGCGGCGAAGCTGCCGGAACCGCCAGATGATGGTCGAACAGCCGCGGAATCCCGAGGCCGGCGCTCTTGGCGGCGTACAGCGCCTTGTCGGCCAGCGACAGCATGGCTTCCGGCGCGTCGGCATGGTCAGGCGCGCAGGCGATGCCGATACTGACGCCGATACTGGCCTCGCCAAACCGGTCGAGCCGATAGCTGCCGGTCAGCGCCATTGTCATTCGCTGCGCGGTGCCGACGGCTTCGGCGGCCGAAACATCCCTCAGCAGAACGGCGAATTCGTCGCCGCCGAGCCGGGCGGCGGTGTCGCCCTTGCGAAGATTGACCAGAAGGCGCCGGCCGACTTCCTTGAGCAGGAGATCGCCGGCGGCATGGCCGAAACGGTCATTGACCTCCTTGAAACCGTCGAGGTCGAGGCAAAGCAGCGCGCAGGGATCATCGTCGCGCGCCGCGGCGAGCGCTTCGCTCAGCCGTTCGTGGAACAACAGCCGGTTGGGAAGTTCGGTCAGCACATCATGCTGGGCAAGGAACTTGATGCGGGATTCAGCGCGGCGCCGCTCGGTGATGTCTTCATAGGTGCAGACCCAGCCGCCATCCTCCAGCGGCTGGTGACGGATCGCGATCAGGCGATCGTCGCCGAGTTCCTGGAAAAACGTGCCGGGCTGACGCCGGTCGACATCCGCCTTGCGTTCCCGATAGACCTCCTCGACCGTGCGCCCCGGATAATTGCCGATGGCGCAGGAGTTGGCGAGCACATCGTAGAAGCGGGTGCCCATGCGCAAGCTCGGCATCGGCAGGTTGTAGATGCGACAAAACTGTTGGTTAACCAGTTGCAGACGGTCCTGGGCATCGTACAGACAGACGCCCTGCGGCATGTGCACGATGGCCTGTTCGAAACGCTGGCGAAACGTTCCGGGCGAGGCGAAGCGCCAGGACAGATCGTACCACACCACGGAACCGAGCCGGGACAGCTTGCGATGCGCCGCTTCCAGCCGCCTTTTGCATCTTTCAAGCAGATCGGGCATCTCGAGCGGGCCGGTGGGCGAAATACGCGGTGCCCGTATAGACCACGAAAGGCTTCTGATTTGCTTAAACCGACCGGCCAAAAGTGCGAAGCCGGCCAGGTTTGGCGATGTCAGGGGAACGCCGCCCCGCGCCGAAAGTTGAACTGCGCAAGGGCAGCGATCAAGAGGAGCGAAAAAGATGCGCCAATTGTCATGGGTATGTGGTCTGGTGCTGGCATCGGCCGCCTTTACTGCCCCAGCCGCCGCCCGGCACGTCCACCACCGGATCCACCACTACCCGCTTTCAGCCCGCTATCGCGCGCCGGCGCCGGAAGTCCTGACCAGCGTCGGAACCCCCGATTGCCATGTGCAGGGACGGCTGCTGCGCGCTGCCAATCATTGTCCGCCGCAAGCCGTGGCCGCCGCCCCCCGGTGAGCCCAGCGGCTTGCCGGCGCCGGTGAGGGCGCGCGGCCCTTCGCCGGCGGTCAGCGTTGTGGCGGTTCCCCCGTTGAATGCGCCAACACGGTGCGCTTGCCCCCGAACTCGCCGGGGCTCGCGGGTCTGTTTTGGCAGCGTGCCAGCGACAAGCGCGATATCCGGATAGTTTTTCATCCGTTGATCGCGTTCGATCCCCATCGCCGATTCCGGCCGATTCCGGATTTGTGCGCTGCAACATTATTGTTGCGCCGCACACCATAGCCGCTTATATTGCTTGCAGCGGAGGTAGTGCACGCGGATGGGAATCGCGCTCACGCAATCGAATTGCGCGTTGCGCGCCCGGCGAAGGCAACCGAAGGGCAGAATGATGAACACAGGAAACCGCATGGCTGCCGCGGCGCTCGGTGGAGCGCTGTGTCTTGCAACCAGCATGGGCCTCTCCGCCGCCGAATCCCGGTCGCCCACCCTCATGAAGCCGCTGATGGCGACAAGTCTCGACGTCGGATCGAAACTCGTCGTGGGCTATTTCCTCAATGCCGACGGCCAGTGCAAATTGACCTTGATGATCGCGGACGCCCCGCGTGACGACAACGTCGCGCCTTCCGGGCAGATCCTGCGTCTTCGACTGATGGTCGAGCCCGGCAGGGCGGCACTGGTGGACACTACGGACGGCAAGCTGCTTCAGTTCGCCTGCGAGCCCGACGCACAGGCCATGAACGCCACCCTGCTCGATCAGATCGCGGACGGTCGCGACAGCAAGTAATCCCTTCAGCGCGGCGTCCGATAGGGGCGCCGCGATGATCCCCGGTGCGTACCGTATGCGACATCCAATCCGCGCGGACTGATCCGGCAGGGGGGGCCGGCACCCTGACGGAGACAGGACCGGTCGCCGTCGTGCCTTCGACAATCCCGACTTGCTTGATGGAGCCGGAGAATACGGGCAAGCATGTGAGGCGGAGAGGGTAAAAGCCTACGGCCTCCGCCTGTATCATCCCCGAGAGGAGAGGGCGGAGAATGCCTGCGCAGGGCCGACAGCCCGTGTATGGGACCGGAGAATGGGAGGTCGACCTGGCGCATCGCGAGCTGCGAGCGCGGGGTCAGCCGGTTCCCCTCGGAGGCCGAGCCTTCGAAGTCATCGAAGCGCTGGTCGGGTCGGCTGGCGAGCTCATGACCAAGGACGAACTCATAGCGCGCATCTGGCCGGGCGCAACCGTCGAGGAGAATACCCTTCACGTTCACATATCGGCGCTGCGCAAGGCCCTGGGGCCGGACCGGGGGATGTTGAAGACGGTGTCGGGCCGGGGATACCGACTGCTTGGCGCGTGGTCGGTGCGGCCGCACACACGGTCGGAATTCAGGCACACCGAACCGGAGTCGGCCCGGCCTTTTCAAACCAACCTGCCCGAAGCTACCTCGGAATTGATCGGCCGCGATGCCGTCGGACACCACGTACGGGATCTGCTGTCCGCGTATCGCGTGGTCACCCTGACCGGGCCGGGCGGGATCGGAAAGACCAGACTTGCCCTGGAAGTGGCCCGCAGTGTGTTTGCAGACTTTCAGGGCGATTGTTGGCTTGTGGAACTGGCGTCGCTGTCCGATCCCGGTCTGGTACCGTCCGCCGTCGCTCGAATCCTGGGCTTGAGGCTGGGCGAGGAAGCCGGGTCCAATGCCGTCGCCCAGCTCACGGGCAGCAAAAAGCTGCTTCTCGTTCTCGACAACTGCGAGCACGTCATCGAAGCTGCGGCTCAACTGGCCGAAACCATCGTGCGGTTGTGCCCGCACACATCCATTCTGGCAACCAGCCGGGAGGTCCTGCGCATTGAAGGCGAATATGTCTATCGCGTGCCGCCGCTGGATGCACCCGTCGAGGATCAAGCCGACCCCGATAGGGCCCTCGAGCACAGCGCCGTGCAGCTCTTCGTCTCCAGGGCTATGGCATCGCACGCCGATTTCCTCCCTCACCGGCAGAGCCTCGCGGCCATCTCGGCCATCTGTCGGCGGCTCGACGGCATCCCGCTCGCGATCGAATTCGCCGCGGCCCGTGCTGCCACGCTGGGGCTTAGCCATGTCGCGGCACGCCTGGACGACCGCTTCGGGTTGCTGACCAGCGGTCGTCGAACCGCGCTTCCGCGTCACCAGACCTTGCGGGCGACGCTTGATTGGAGCTACGAGCTCCTGACGCGTTACGAACAAGACGTCTTGCGTGGTCTGGCCGTCTTCCACGGCGGATTCACCCTGGAGGCGGCGGCCGCGGTCGCCGAGGCACCCGCGAATGCGGCGTCGGCTATCGAAGATATCGTTGCGAACCTGACGGCGAAATCGCTGGTACAATTGGACGGATCGGAGCCTGCCGGCCGCTGGCGAATGCTCGAGACGATACGCGCCTATGCGCTGGAAAAGCTGGACGAGGCCGACGAAGCCGTGCGCACCAGGCGACGCCATGCCGAATACTTTCGCGATCTGTTCGTACCGAGGGGTTCGTCCGCGCCGTTGCTGGGAAAAGCCGGCGGCATTGCCCGCTACGTCCGCGACATCGACAACGTGCGTGCGGCGCTCGACTGGTGCTTCTCGCCGGCCGGCGACCTGCCGATCGGGGTCGGGCTCACGGCCGCCTACGTGCCGGTTTGGTTAAATCTGTCGCTGGTCGCAGAGTGCCGGGAACGTGCCGAACGTGCGCTGGCCTGCCCCGCGATCGTGTCCACCTTGAGCGCGCCGCTGCGGATGCAGCTGTGTCTTGTCCTCGGGACTGCGCTGGTTCAGTCGCGGGGAGCCGAGGAGCAGACCGGCAAAATCCTCTCGCAGGGACTCGAAATCGCAGCGAGCATCGACGATGTCGATGCCGAGCTGCGGGCGCTCTGGGCGATGTGGTGCTACCTGGACCACAAGGGCGAGCATGGGGCTGCGCGCGCGCTTGCGCAGCGGTTTTCGCAAGCTGCCAGCAGAAAAGGCGACGATGCGGATATGCTGGTCGGAGAAAGGCTGACCGGGTACACGGCGCACTACCTGGGCGACCAGGGTGAAGCGCGTCGCCGCCTCGAACGGGTTGTCGAGGCCTACGTTGCCCCGAACGACCAGCGACATATGATCTGGTTTCAACACGATCAGCATGTGATCGCCAGAACCATGCTGGCGCGGGTCCTTTGCCTTCAGGGCTTTCTGGATCAAGCCAGGCAGAACGCACAAACGAGCCTGAAGCGGGCACGGGCGGCGGACCAGACCCTGACCCTGCGTTATGTCCTGGGCTGGGGTATGTGCCCCGTCTCGCTTATCATCGGCGACCTCGATGCCGCTGCGGAGTCCGCGGCGATGCTCGTCGATCTTGCCGCGCGGTTCCGGCTGCCGTTCTGGCAAACGGTCGGGCGCGCGCTGCAAGGAACGCTCGCGATCCGGCGCGGCGACTTCGCGTCAGGCTCGGCTCTATTGGGCAGCGCACTTGACGCGCATGCCAGACGCGGCTGGATCGCTAGGTTTCCGGATTTCCTCGGCGCCCACGCCGAAGGGCTCGCCGGCCTGCAGCAGTTTGACCAGGCGCTCTCGGCAATAGGGCACGCGCTTGCGGGTGCCGAGCACGGCGAGGCACGATGGTACTTGGCTGAGTTGCTTCGTATCAAAGGCGAGATTCAGCTGCAAAGCGGAGGCGATCAGCCGGATGCCGAGGTGTGCTTTCGCAAGGCGATCGATGTGGCGCGATCCCAGGGCGCCCTGCTCTGGGAATTGCGCAGCGCGATGAGCCTGACGAGGCTCCGGCAGGATCGACCCGAGGAAGCGCGGCGGGTTCTGGCACCCGTCTACGGTCGGTTCACCGAGGGTTTCGATGCCGCGGATCCGTGCGCCGCGCGGGCGATGCTTCAATCTTTGCAGCCAGGTCACGCCGGATAGCGCGGAAGCCGCCGCGCAGGTCTGCCTTCAGAAGTTTTCAGAACTCCGTCAAGGAATTCGCACGCCGCAGCAATTACGGTCCGCCCGTCGCAAATGCTTCGAGGAAACCGCGATGGCCGCTCAGGACAATTCTTCAACCGATGGGGTCGAGCCAGGACGCCCGGGCGCCCGCTTGTCCCGCAGGATTTTCCTTGCGGGGTCCACGGGGCTGGCAGGAAGCATCGTGGCGGCCCAGGCCGCCGCCGGCTCTCTTGCCGACGTGCCGCCGCGCGCCCCGGGCGCCGATCTCGGCGCGCATAGCGAACGGTCGAAATACGTCAGGATCGACCGAATCCCGGAGGCTGGGCCGGGGATGCGCAATGTCGATCCGGACAATGCGATCAATGCCAAGACGCCGCATCAACAGCTGTTCGGCACCATCACGCCCACCGACCTGCATTACGAGCGCAGCCATGCCGGCGTGCCCGACATCGATCCCGCGCAGCATCGCCTTTTGATCCACGGCATGGTGGACAAGCCGCTCGTGCTCAACGTCGACGATCTGAAGGCGATGCCGTCGGTGTCGCGCGTCGTCTTCATCGAATGTACCGGCAACGGATGGGAGAACTGGAGGAAGGCAGACCCCGATCTCACCGTCCAGCACACGCACGGCCTGATCAGTACCAATGAGTGGACCGGCGTCTCCCTCAGATTCCTGGTCGATCTGGTCGGAAAGCAGCGCGGGTCGAACTGGATGCTCGCCGAAGGTGGCGACGGCGCCGGCGTCGACCGCAGCATTCCGCTGACCGAGGAGATCCTGGACGAAGCTTTCGTCGCCTATGGCCAGAACGGCGAGCCGTTGCGGCCGGCGCACGGTTTTCCGATGCGGCTGATCATGCCGGGCTTCGAGGGCAACCTTCATATCAAATGGCTGCGCCGCCTCAAGTTCGGCGACCAGCCCTGGATGACCCGTTGGGAGACTGCGCGCTACACGCAGCTTTTGCCCAGCGGGAAGGCGCGCCAATTCCAGCTCCGGATGGAGACCAACTCGGTCATCACCTCGCCGTCAGGGACGATGAAGATCCGTCCCGGCTACAACCGTGTCTCGGGTTTCGCGTGGAGCGGCCATGGCAGTATCGCCAGGGTCGAAATAAGTACCGATGGCGCAAAAAGCTGGAAGGTCGCCCAGTTGAACCATCCCGTGCTGCCGAAGGCGCAGACGCGTTTCCAGATCGACTGGGTCTGGGACGGCAAGCCGACCAGGATTGTCAGCCGCTCCACCGACGATAAAGGGAACACGCAGCCCGACCGCAGCCATTTCATCGCGCAAAATGGCACGAATGCGCTGTTCCACTATAGTGCCCAGCAGACCTGGAGCATCGACGAAGCCGGGAGGGTCAGCAATGTCCTCGCCTAGCAAGCTGGTCGCGGGCCTGGCCCTTGCCGTCAGCATGGGCGCACCGGCACTGGCCTATGATTTCGGGCGTCCCGCGACGCCTGATGAAGTCAAGCCATGGGACATCGACGTGCGGCCCGACGGCAAGGGCCTGCCCGAGGGCAGCGGCACCGTCGCGGAGGGAAAACATTTATTCGAGGACAATTGCGCGGCCTGCCACGGCGAGAACGGCCAGGGTGGCATCAAGGATCGGCTGGTCGGCGGCCAGGGTACGCTGATGTCGGACAAGCCGGTCAAGACGGTCGGCAGCTACTGGCCCTATGCGACGACGTTGTTCGACTACATCCAACGCGCCATGCCGTATCCGTCGCCGGGGTCGCTGAGCGCCGACGAGACCTACGCGTTGACGGCCTATCTATTGAACCTCAACGGGATCGTTGCCGCGGACGGCAAGCTCGACGAGGCGTCGCTGCCCAAGGTCAAGATGCCCAATCGCGACGGCTTCGTCCCCGACGAGGCATTCGATCCGGCCCGGCTGTTCAGGAGAAATTGAGATGTCGTGGTCGGCAAGCCGTGCCACAGCCGTCGCCTTCGCACTAACCGCAACCTTGACAGGAGCGCAAGCAATGGCCGCAGAGGGATTGATCACGATACGCAGCAGCCACGGCCCGGAAACGACGATGAACCGGTTCGAGGCCGAGGTGCGAAGCAGGGGCATGACGGTGTTTGCCCATATCGATCACGCCGCGGGCGCGGCTGCAGCCGGTCTCGCGTTGCGTCCGACCGATCTTTTGATTTTTGGAAACGCCAAGGCCGGCACTCCGCTGATGCAGTCGGTCCAGGCGATCGGGATTGATCTGCCACTCAAGGCATTGGTCTGGCAGGACGGGTCCGGCATCACCTGGCTGTCCTACAACGATCCGAACTGGCTGGCGCAGCGCCACGGCCTGGATGGAACCAGCAAGGCTGCGACCGAGACCATGTCCGGCGCGTTGAAGGCCATCGCGGGCAAGGCCACCGAACCGTAGCAAGATCCTTCGAACAGATGCCAGGCGAGCAAGGAAGTCGAGGTTCCGCCATGCACGCGACATACCACACGATCACCGCCGGAAGTGCCGAGGTGTTCTATCGACAGGCCGGCCCGATCGACGCTCCGGTCATCCTGCTGCTGCACGGCTTTCCCACCGCCGGGCACATGTTCCGCGACCTGATTCCGCTATTGGCCGAACGCTATCATGTCATCGCCCCCGACCTTCCCGGATTCGGCAACACCACGGCGCCTCCGCGGGGCGTATTCGACTACACTTTCGATAACCTCGCAGGGGTCGTCGACGCGTTCATCCAGGTGATGAAGCTCGATCGGTACGCCCTCTATATCTTCGATTATGGCGCGCCGACCGGGCTTCGGATTGCGCTTAAACATCCCGAACGGATCACCGCCATCGTCAGCCAGAATGGTAATGCCTATCTCGAGGGTCTCAGCGACGCCTGGGGACCATGGCAGACCTATTGGCGAGAACCGACGCCGGAGCATCGCGAAGCCTGCCGCGAGTCGCTGGCGCCCACCACCATTCGCGACTGGCAATATCTGTCCGGCGCCGGCCCCGGCCGCATCAGCCCTGACGGCTATACGCTGGATATCGCCTATATGGCGCGGCCCGGCGCCGACGAAATTCAGCTCGATCTGATCCTCGACTACCGAAGCAACGTTGCTCTTTATCCGGCATTTCAGGCGTACTTCCGGGACCAGCAACCACCCTTGCTGGCCGTGTGGGGCAAGAACGACCCCGCCTTCCTTCCAGCTGGCGCGTTGGCGTACCGGCGCGATCTGCCAGGCGCGGAAGTTCACTTGCTCGATACCGGCCATTTTGCCCTCGAAACTCATGCCGCCGAAATCGGCAACATCATGCTGGATTTTCTCGACCGGGCCGTTGCGCGATGACGACGGTCCCGACAGGCGGATCGGAAACAGACGCGGCATGCTGAGCCGGCAATTCATGCCAAGCGATGGAAAGGCCATTCGATGACTGCAACGCAAATGCGGGCGCTGGTGCTGACGGCTCACGGCGCTCCGCTTCAGATCAGCCGGGTCGAGCGCCCCGCGGCTGCTGAAGGGCAGGTTCTGGTTCGGATCAAGGCGAGCGGGGTCAATCCGCTCGACCTCAAGATATCCAACGGACAGGCGGCGCATGCCCGGCATCCGCTGCCGGCCATCCTCGGCATCGACCTCGCCGGTATCGTCGAGAGCGTCGGAGCAGGCGTCGCAGGCTTCAGGCCGGGCGACGAAGTCTATGGCATGACGGGTGGCGTGGGAGGCCTGCAGGGGTCGCTCGCCGAGTTCGTTGCTGCCGATGCCAGGCTGCTGGCGCCGAAGCCGCAGAATCTCGGCATGCGGGAGGCTGCAGCATTGCCGCTGATCTTGATCACCGCCTGGGAGGGGCTGGTGGACCGGGCTCATGTCCACGGCGGACAAAAAGTCCTCGTTCACGGCGGCGCCGGCGGTGTCGGGCACATCGCCGTCCAGCTCGCGCGGGCGTTCGGCGCTGAAGTATTCGCCACCGGCTCGCGCAGGGACGAGGCTTTTATCGAGCGACTTGGCGCGGCGTTCATCGACAGGGAAACACCGATCGACGCATATGTCGCGGAACATACCGCCGGCCGCGGCTTCGATCTCATCTACGATACCGTCGGCGGCGCCGTTCTCGATGCCTCTTTCAACGCGGTAGCGCGTTTCGGACATGTCGTGAGCGCTCTCGGCTGGGGCGCGCACTCGCTCGCGCCGCTGTCGTTTCGCGCCGCGACCTACTCCGGCGTGTTCACGCTGCTGCCGCTATTGACCGGAGAAGGGCGCGCCCATCACGGAGAGATCCTGCGCGAGGCCACCAAGCTCATCGAGGCGGGCAAGATCGCGCCGCGCCTCGACCCGCGCCATTTCAGCCTTGAAACAACCGGAGAGGCGCATGCTGCCGTCAAAGACGGACACGCGGCCGGCAGGGTCGTTGTCGATATTGGGGAGCGGACCCGCGTTTCATCTCCCTCATGAATTCCAGCTTGGAGAAACCACCATGTCAGGCATTACCGAAAGCTCAGAAAACAAGATGCTCGTCCAGGCGGGGTTCGATCGCTGGCGTGCCGGCACGGGCAGCCCCTTCGAACTGCTGCTGCCCGAGGCCGACTGGACCATCGTTGGTTCGTCGCCACTGTCGAAGACCTATCCGAACCGGCAGGCATTCCTCGACGAAGTTATTCAGCCCTTCAACGCGCGCATGGCTACGCCATTGGTTCCGACCGTGCGCGGCATCTACGCTGATGGGGATATGGTGATCATTTTCTTTGATGCGGCCGCCACGACGAAAGACGGGCTGCCTTACCACAACACTTACACCTGGTATTTTCGCATGAAGAACGGGAAGGTCGTCAGCGCCATCGCGTTCTTCGACACCCGCGAGTTCGACGACTTCTGGAATCGGGTGTCCCCGGCGGCGTGAGAACGCAGCGGCGCTGTCTGACGGTGCGAAGCATTGACCGTCATGGTGCACCATGCGGAATAAAACCATGAATTCCTATATTTTTTGAAATAACTATATAATTTTTCTTCGACCGGACACGATGCTCCAGCGCAGCTTGCACGCCGCTGTGGGTACCAAGTCCAGGTGCCGTGGTTCCCGACCCAGTCGGGCTGCTCTGATGCGGGATGCAGGCCTGTTGCGGTTGTTCGGCGTTCCGATCGATATTTGCTCTGCCCACGCAAAACGAACGGCGCAACCGGCGGCGTGGCGATATCACGTGCCCCCGCGCTCCCTACCTGCGCCCCCGGCCGATTCAAGCCGAAGCCGTAATCCACGGTTCCCTGCGCCCGTTGAGGATCCCGGCCGCAAGGCGGCAGAAATATGACTGGCACCACGATAGCGTGTATAGTAGATTTTGCTCGCCTCCGGGCATGCTCCCCGGAGCCCGTGCGACCACATTCGAAGAGAAGTGGATGGCAAGAAAGGCCCAGCCCAGGAGGAACGCGGCAAGCCCTCGAGCAGATGGGCCTCTGATCGCGATCCGCGCGCACGATGACAAGAAGAACCTGATCGAACATTTTGTGCCTCGGAAGGCAGCGCCGATCATCGCCGGCATGTCCATGCGCTGGGGCTATATCCTTCGCGTCCGAACGCGCTGGGCCGGCGATGCGGACATGCGCGATTATTTCGGCAACAAGGCGATCGGCGATCTCGCGGAGCTGGGCATCACAGATACGGCCATTCGGCAATTTGCGTCGGTCCAGCAAATCGAAGTCGAACTCTACGATCGGCCGTCGGCGGCGACAAAGGCCGATCCGCTGCTGGAAGCTGCATCTGAAATTCCCTGGGAGTATCTGCTGAGTTCGGCCACGCGAAGCATCGGGCGTTTCGAGTCGCTGCTGGTTACGCGATGTTTCTCGAACGGCACCACCATCAAGCCAAGCAAACCCGGAACCGTCCTGTTCGTGGAGAGCGCGCCGGGGCGCATCGACTACAGGTTCGAGGATGAAGAAAAGCGCATTGCCGCCGCGGTGAATGTTGATGAAGACAAGGGACTGGAGTTCTCTCGAACCGAGCCATACACCAGGCTGAAGGACAGGATCGCCAGGAAGGCCTGGCAGGCGATCCACGTTACCGGCGTCGACACCCATCAGGTCGCCTGGCTGATCGAGGACTTCTACACGGCCGTTGCCGGAAGGGCCGCGGTGGCCCGGAGGGCGGAGGTCATCGACGGATCCGACCAACTGCATGACGGAATGATCCTGCGCGGGGATTACGACAGCGAATTGCCGGTGCGTTATGACGAACTCGCCGATCTGCTGCTCGAATCGAAGAGGCCGCCCTACGTCATTACCCTGAACCTTTATTACTCGGGAGCGCGCACCGCCCGCGAAATGGTCAAACGCGGCGCCTATGCCGCGCTGGGCTTCCTCGACGAGATCGACGACGAATTTGCCGAGCTGTTCTTCCAGGCCTTCTATTGGTCATGGGGCCATGACGGTCGATCGGTCACCGAGGCGTTCCTCGATGCCTGGCAGTCGATGGACGGCGATCGCATCTACGGCACCAGCATCGTGATCTGGCTAGGCCGCAGCATGATCGGGCAGCCGGATAGGCCGGCGAAGAAGCCCGCCAGAGCAATAAAACGACGAAACGGAGGGCAATGATGGCCAGCGTTGCGATCAGCGACCGGATCCATGTCGACCTCTATATCGCTCCCGAAGTCAACTATTCGCTGCTGCACAACAACAGGGAGCTCCTGAATACGCTGACCCTGACCAAACTCGTGGACGGCCCGCTTCACAATATCGCGGTGCAGGTCGAGCTGTTCGTCGGGGCGGCGAGCTATCCGTACCGCTACACCCACCTGGTGCTGGACGACGTGCAACTCGCCCTGGCGTCCAAGGTCAAGATCCCGCTGACGGAAAACCTGCCACGTTCGCTGCGCGAACGCGTGCAATCGACGGTCTACGTCAAGGTCACCTGCGAGGGCGAAACCGCGTTTGAGGATACCAGGCGCGTTACGCTGATCCCCGTCGACGAGTGGCTCGACGACACCGAGAAAAACCCCTGGCTGCCGTCTTTCGTGTTGCCGAGGGATCCGGCCATTCTCAAGATCATCAATTCGTCGCGGCGCTATCTGATCGGCATCATGGACGATCCGGCGGCCGGATTCGACGGGTATCAGGAATCCGTCTCGCAGGTGGACAAACAGGTACAGGCGATCTGGACCGCGCTCGTCAACGAGTACCGGATCCAGTATATCAACCCGCCGCCGGCCTATTCCGAAACCACCCAGCGCCTGCGCACGCCGACCGAGATCATGACGTCGAACAGCGGCACCTGCATCGACCTCGCGCTGCTGCTCGCCTCATGCCTCGAATATATCGGCGTCTATCCGGTTGTGGTGCTGCTCGTCGACCACGCCTTCGTCGGCTACTGGCGGTCCGAGGGAGCGCACGACCACTTCGTCTCCGTAAAGACCATTCCGCCAACGATTCCCGGCGTCGGCAGCCCCGCCGCGCGCGAGGCAGCATTGCCTTACGTCGATCAATACGGCTGGCGGTTGACCAAGCTCAACTATGTCGAGGTGATGGCTTATGTGACGTCGGGCCATCTGGTGATGCTCGAGGCCACTTACCTGACCGCGGCAAAAAAATTCTCTGAAGCCCAGGAGCAGGGTCGGGCCAACTTGCGCAGCCGCAAGGAGTTCGACAGCCTTCTCGACATCCAGGTGGCGCGTACGGCCAGGCCGCCCGTTACACCGCTTCCGATCATCAACGAGTGACGGAACCCGACATGCCGCAAGACGAGAGCGATCGTCCTGAACTCATGCGATCCCTGGTCGACGCCTGGGACAAGGATGACGATCTGTTCGAGCCGCTTCACGGAACCTACGACGAAGAAGCCGCATCTATCGGCGGCCTGCGCCGCCGCCGGCGGCGAGTCTCCAACACTCCCGATGATCCGATCAAGACCGTTTCATTGATACAGAAGGATGGCGTGCTGTTCTGGAGCGACGATATTCCGATCCCGCCGGATACGCCAACAAGCCTCGACATCGGCCCTCGCCGACGCCGGCTTCGGCGCCGCGCGGGGCTGTCCGTCCCCTCGGTGGCGGATCCCCCCGAGATGAAGGACGGCCCACTGGTGTTGACACGGACGTTTCCGGTGCTGGCGCCGAACAAGATCGTCGCAGCGGTTGGGTTGATCGACCAGCAGCTCAACTCTGGCCTCAACCTGTCGCTTCGCTCGCGACTGAGGCCATTGCGAAAGACGCCCGACGGAACCTTCAGGCTGGACGATGCGGACTTTGCCGGCGGCTTCGGCGACCGCACCCTGGTGTTCGTCCACGGGACATTCTCCAACGCCGGCAACATGCTCGAGGAATTCAAGTCCACGGAAGCGGGGCGAGGCTTCCTCAATGCCGCGATGAGCAGCGCGAAGCCCTACCAGAACGTCTTGTTTTTCGAGCACGCGACGCTCGCCGTCAGCCCGATGGTCAATGCGCTCGAACTCGGGCGGTTCTTTGCCAACGCCTCCGGGCAGATCGACGTCATCGCCCACAGCCGCGGCGGATTGGTGGTGCGCTGGTGGCTCGAGGCATTCGGCAAGACCCTGGCCATTCTGCCCGACAAGCCGGTGCGCGCCGTCCTCGTCGGCTCACCACTCAACGGGACTTCGCTCGCGGCTCCTGACAAGCTGCAGGGCGCACTGAGCCTGTTGTCCAATATCGGATCCTTCGCACAGGCAACGTTGAACCTGGTAGGCCCCGCCAACCCCTTCATGTGGGTGGCCGGAAAGCTCGTCCAGGTCGTGGTGTCGGCGACCGGCGCGCTCGCCAGGACGCCCCTGGTGGATGGCGTAGTCGCGCTGATACCCGGACTTTGCGGACAATCGGCTGTCAACAACAACCACGAGATCGACCGCCTGCGGCTCGGACCATGCGTCGTCGACCCGCTATACTACGCGGTGCAGTCGAACTTCGAGACGCCCGATCCCGGGTGGAAGTTCTGGCGTTATTTCCGCAAGAGCGCGATCGCCGACATCGCCACCAACGCCATCTTTCCCGACCACAACGATTTGGTGGTCGATACCGCATCGATGACCGATTTCGGCGTGCCGCACCTGCAGATTGCCGATCACCCCTGCGACTTCGGGACTTCCGGCGAGGTCTGGCATTGCAACTATTTCCGGCAGCCGCAAACCATCGCCTATATCACCCGGAAACTCGCTTGATCCTCGGCACCGCCAGTTTCGCGGAATGCTCCCTGAAGAGTGCGCGCAATTCTTGCCGTAGCGGCTTGAGACCGGGCGCGGAGCCGAGCCTTTCGGAAGGCGCGACCATATAGGCCTGCAGCTCGTCGGGAATGACATGCTTCGCGTAGCCTGCCTCGGCTATCTGCCCCGCAAGCTTCTGGGTGTCGTAGCCGCGCATCGCCTTGCGCACGGCTTCGCGATAGGCGGCGTCGATGAAAAACAGCGCATGCGCGAGCTCATGGGTCAGGCTGTCCTTTGCGTCGGCATCGTAGATCCCGATCACGTAAAACCGTTCCCGCAGATTTTCAAACAGCCGCAGCAGCTGCTTTTCCTTTTCGCTGAGCGGATCGAACTTGCCCTCGTAGAACGGCTGGAACGCCGTCGAGGGCACATTGAATCCCGACCAGTCCTGGTAATAGGTGAAGTTGCCGTATCGCGCGGCGTACCAGTCCATATATTGTTCGAGCGAGAAGATGCGGCCGTGAAAGCGGGGGGATTCGTAATGCTCCTGCACGCGCAGGAAGGTCGCGGTCAATTCGTATTAAGTCTTAAATCGAAGCAGATAGATGCCCTTGGCGAGCTTGCTCTTCGCGACCTTTATCGACATGACTTCTCCGGCGGCGCCTGGTCACTTCGCCGTTTCGCTGGTTGCATGCACGTGCCACGCGCCAAGGCGGCGTTACCCGCAACATAAGCTTTGGCCCCGCGGCCGCATAGGGAGTTTCGGTCCGCGGCGGAGCCGCCTGCGTTGATCGGGCAGCGTCAGGATTGATCGGCGGGCCGAAGTCGCCACGGCATGGAGTGCGCCCTTTTGCCGGGTCGTCGCCGGACGCATTGCTGAATGCGTTTTCCCGCGCGGCTCGATCGGAAAAGCAATCGAAGGACGCGGTGGCGAGCGGTAACGGCGTTGCGGAGCATTTACCGTCATGGTGCCCAGGGGCGGGATCGAACCACCGACACTGCGATTTTCAGTCGCATGCTCTACCAACTGAGCTACCTGGGCACTGCCCGGCGCAGGGGCCAGGGAGCGCCGGTTTATAGTCAGGCCGGACCGTCCTGTCCACCACGCTTCGCCCCCGGCCTCGCGTGGCGCGGCGACGCGACAAATGCATGTCCGGCCACCCAAAAAGGCCGCCCCTTGCCGCCAAACCCCGACTTCGGCCACTTGCCCGGCGACAGGCCCGAAACCCGGGGAATCGCGCTCAATCGGCGTCTTCGTCGTCGTCTTTGGCGGCTGGGATGGCGTAGGAATTCGACAGCCAGCGGTTCAGATCGACGTCGCGGCAGCGTTCGGAACAAAACGGCCGCGAGGCCTCGACGGCCGGCTTGCCGCAGATCGGGCAGGGTTTGGCCGATCCCCTGGCCGATTCCCTGGCCGACCCGGTATCGTCGGGCGGGCTAGCTGGCATTCAACCAGCCAAAGCGAATTGGAAAGCCCTCGCCGCCGAGCAGCGAAATCGTCTCGTAGAGCGGCAGGCCGACGATATTGGTGTACGAGCCGACCATCTTGACCACGAACGATCCGGCGATGCCCTGCACGGCATAGCCGCCGGCCTTGCCGCGCCATTCGCCGGAGCCGATATAGGCTTGGATGTCGTCCTCGCTGAGCCGCTTGAAGCGCACCCGGGTCTCGATCAGGCGCTGGCGAAAGCTTTCCTTCGGCGTCACCAGGCAGATCGCCGTGTAGACGCGATGGTTGCGCCCCGACAACAGCCGCAGGCATTGCGAGGCCTCGTCGACGAGGTTGGCCTTCGGCAGGATGCGGCGGCCGACTGCGACCACGGTATCGGCGGCGAGAATGAAGGCGCCGCGCAGTTCGTCGTCGAGCTGCACCGATTTGAGCGCGGCGTCGGCCTTGGCGCGGGCCAGCCGGTTGGCGCAGGCGCGCGGCAGCTCACCCCGCTTCGGGGTCTCGTCGACATCGGCGGGACGCAGCGCATCGGGCTCGATGCCGGCCTGGTTGAGCAGGCTGAGGCGTCGCGGCGAACCGGACGCGAGAACGAATTTGGGACGGCCTAGCATGCGGGCTTTGTCGGCGGGAGGAAGGGAGGAAGAATGCGCGCGGAACCTATCGGAAGGCATTCGCCGAGACAACCAGGGAACCTGCCGTCTTCGCCTTGAGATCGGGGCCACGCCATACTAGCCGCTCGCCGCCCCGACCTTCAAAAACCGCTTGCGGATGCGCAGCAACAGCCCGTCGCAGACCTCGCGATAGGCCTCGAGCTTCTGCGCGCGATTGCCCTCGGCGCCGGTGGGGTCCTGGGTCGGCCAGTATTCCACCTCGGCCGCCAGCGTGCGGGTCAGTTCCAGCGCCCGGTGATGCGCCTCCGGCGACAGCGTGATGATCAGGTCGAAATTGAGCCCCTCCCAGTCCTCCAGGTCCTCGAAGGTGATCGGCTTGTGGCCGGATATGTCATGGCCGAGCTCCGCCATCACGGCGACCGCAAACGGGTCAAGTTCGCCCTTCCGTGCGCCGGCGGATCTGACATACAGCGCATGGGGAAACATCTGCTGCAACAGGCCCGCCGCCATCGGCGAGCGCACGCTGTTGAGGCCGCAGGCGAACAGCACCGACTGCGGGGCGCGCACGCGCGAAGGCGCCGCGGTCATGCTAGGCCGCTGCTGGTTTGTGCATGATCCGGCGCCTGCCTTTCCGGGTCATGAAGACGCTGCTGCGCATGATCGGGTCCGGACACCGGCCGCCATTTTCCGGGAGCATGCATAGCAGGACGGGCATGACCTTTTCGGAAAACCGCGCCCCACTTTTCCGGGTCATGCCCTAACCCTTCCAGTGCAGCACGGAGATCAGCGTAAACAGCCGGCGGGCAGTTTCGAAGTCGACCCTTACCTTGCCCTTCAGGCGCTCCTGCAGCGTGCGCGAGCCTTCGTCGTGGATGCCGCGGCGGCCCATGTCGATGGCCTCGATCTTGTCGGGAGTACCGGTGCGAATCGCCTGGTAATAGCTGTCGCAGATCATGAAGTAATCTTTCACGATTCGCCGGAACGGCGTCAGCGACAGCAGATGCGCCACCACCGGCGTGCCGTCCTCGCGACGGATGTCGAACATCAGCCGGTTGCCGGTGATGCCGATATGCAGGGTGAACGGCCCGTTTTCGGCGCCTTCCGGCGCGAACAGGTTCTTCTCGACCAGATCGTAGATCGCGATCGCGCGCTCATGCTCGATGTCCGGACCGGAACGCCCGATCGATTCCTCGTCGAGCGTCACCGCGACGATGCGATTCTGCGAATCCTGCTCGGGCGGCGGCTTGGTCATGGCAGGTTGAGGCGCCGTCCGACCGAACGGGCATGGGCCTCGAGGCCTTCAGCCTGGCCCAGCGTGATCGCCGCCGGCCCCAGCGCCCGCAGCTGGTCGGGTCCGCATTTCAGGATCGAGGTCCGCTTCATGAAGTCGAGCACGCCGAGCCCGGAGGAGAACCGCGCCGATCGCGCCGTCGGCAGCACGTGGTTGGAGCCGCCGACATAGTCGCCGATCGCCTCCGGGGTATGCGGTCCGAGGAATATCGCGCCGGCGTTGCGGATCTGCGCCGCAACAGCTTCCGGATCCACCGTCATGATCTCCAGATGCTCGGCGGCGATGGCGTTGGCGAGTTCCGCCGCATCGCCGAGATTGCGCACCAGGATGATGGCGCCGAATTCGTTCCACGAGGCCCGCGCGATCCCCGCCCGCGGCAGGGTCGCCAGCTGCGCCGCCACCGCCTGCTCGACGTCATCGGCAAGCCCGGCATCGTCGGTGATCAGGATCGACTGCGCATTGACGTCGTGCTCGGCCTGCGCCAGCAGATCGGCGGCGATCCAGCCGGCATTGCCGCTGCGGTCGGCGATCACAAGCACTTCCGAGGGACCGGCGATCATGTCGATGCCGACCTTGCCGAACACCAGCCGCTTGGCGGCAGCGACATAGGCGTTGCCGGGACCGACGATCTTGGCCACCGGCGCGATGCTCGCAGTGCCGTAGGCCAGCGCCGCCACCGCCTGGGCGCCGCCGACGCGATAGATCTCGCTGACGCCGCCGAGATGGGCGGCCGCCAGGACCAGCGGGTTGAGCTTGCCGTCGGGCGACGGCACCACCATCACAACCCGCGCGACGCCGGCGACCCTGGCCGGCACGGCGTTCATCAGCACCGAGGACGGATAGGCCGCGGTTCCGCCCGGCACGTAGAGGCCGACGGCGTCGATCGCGCTCCAGCGCCATCCGAGTTCGACCCCCAGCGCGTCGGTGAAGCGATCGTCTTTCGGCAATTGCCGGCGATGAAAAAGCTCGATGCGGTCGGCCGCGAATTTGAGCGCATCCAGCGTCGGGCCGTCGCAGGCCTGCAGCGCGGCGTCGATTTCGGCCGCGGTGATGCGCAGGTCCCCCGGAGCCAGATCGAGCCGGTCGAACCTGCGGGTCGCCTCGATCAGCGCGAGATCGCCGCGGGCCGCGACGTCATCGACGATGGCGCGGGTCGCGGTCTCGATATCGGCCGATATCTCGCGCTTGAGGCCGAGAAAATCGGAAAATCGCCTGGCGAAATCGGCGCTGTTTCGGTCTAGTCGAACGGGCATAGTGGCTTTCCGGCGGCGGGTCGCAATCGAAGGCCCCCTGCTCAATGGCGCGGCGACAAATCGCCGTCAACCCTTCCGTCCGGACCGCAGGGGGGCAAAGCCAATCCTGGCTACCGATCGGCGATTGCTAAGCGTCCAGCCCGGAGGGTTCGGCGCCCTCGCCGAGGCCCGGGCTGCCGAGATCGTCGGGACCGAGGTCGGTCAGCTCGCATTCCAGGCATTCGACGTCGAGCCGCAGCGCGCCGCCGTGGCTGAACATCAGCACCGCGCTGCCGGAAGGCGCCTCGCCCGGATGAAACTCGATCCCGACCAGTTCCAGCGCGGTTTCCGGCGTCTGCAGGTCGATGTTGCGCGACTTGCACGACAGCACGCGGTCAAAGCGCAGCGCCGCCACCAGGCGGCGGGGGGCGGCTTCGCCCGCCAGGGTCTGCTCCCAATCCAGCCGGTCCATCCCGATCACCAGCCGCTTTTCGCCCTGCCGCCAGATGATGTCGCCGGTCTGCACGCGCGCCTCCTGCACATGCGCGGAAATCACCGCGAGATCGTCGGCGTCGAGGGCAATCAATTTGAGTTGGGCGGTCACGGCAGCACCTGTCCTCCGCGCGGAATGCTCGCTCCGGTCAATCACTGATGCGCTCGATGCAAGCGCCGCAGGCCGACAGCTTTTCCTCCAGCCGCTCAAAGCCGCGGTCGAGATGGTAGACCCGGTTGACCATGGTCTCGCCCTCGGCGGCGAGGCCGGCGATCACCAGTGACACCGAGGCGCGCAGATCGGTCGCCATCACGGGGGCGCCGCGCAGGGTGGCGATGCCGTCGATGGTGGCGGTCTCGCCGTCGAGATGAATTCGCGCGCCGAACCGCGCCAGCTCCTGCACATGCATGAAGCGATTCTCGAAAATCGTCTCGGTGATGTGCGAAGCGCCGCCGGCGCAGGCCATCAGCGCCATCAGCTGGGCCTGCAGGTCGGTGGGAAAGCCGGGAAACGGCGCGGTCGAAACCCTCACCGGCCGGATTCCGGCGCCGTTGCGGGCGACCCGGATGCCGGCGTCATTGACCGAGATCGCCGCGCCGGCCTCGGTCAGCACGTCGAGCGCCGATTGCAGCAATTCCGGCCGCGCGCCGTCGAGCTGCACCTCGCCGCCGGTCATCGCCACCGCCATCGCATAGGTGCCGGTCTCGATGCGGTCCGGCAGCACGGTATGGCGCGCGCCCTGCAGCTTGCGGACGCCTTCGACGACGATGCGGCGGGTCCCCGCGCCGGCGACCCGGGCGCCCATCTTGTTCAGGCAGTCGGCGACATCGAGAATTTCCGGCTCGCAGGCGGCGTTGTCGATCACCGTGGTGCCGGCGGCCAGGGTGGCCGCCATCATGGCGACATGGGTGCCGCTCACCGTCACCTTGGGAAAGTCGATTGCCGCCCCCTTCAGCCCGCCCGGCGCCCTGGCGATCACATAGCCGCCGTCGATGGTGATTTCGGCGCCGAGCCGCTCCAGCGCCATGATCAAAAGATCGACCGGCCGGGTGCCGATGGCGCAGCCGCCGGGCAACGATACCCTGGCTTCATGCATCCGCGCCAACAGCGGCGCGATCACCCAGAAGCTGGCGCGCATCCGCGACACCAGTTCATAGGGTGCCGTGGTATCGATGATGTTGGCCGCCGAAATGTGCAGGGTCTGGCCCTGATATTCATGATCGCCGGGACGCTTCCCGGCCGACAGGATATCGACGCCGTGATTGCCGAGGATGCGCTGCAACTGGGCGACGTCGGCAAGCCGCGGCACATTGTCCAGCACCAGCGTCTGCTCCGACAGCAGGCCGGCAATCATCAGCGGCAGCGCGGCATTCTTGGCGCCCGAGATCGGAATGGCGCCGTTGAGCTTGCGGCCACCGACAATGCGAATGCGATCCATGCCGATTCCCGCTTTTTGCCGAACACAAGGTATAGGGCCAATGATGCCTTCATGGCAAAAGCGTGAAATTTGCGGCGATTTGATGGGTCTGGCCGACATTCCCGGGCCGCTCCGCAGGAGTGAGCCGGAATCTCGCGCCGACAGGCTGGTTTCCAAGGTTCGCCCTCGGTTCGTGCCCCGGAATGCCCCCTAAACGCGGTTGATATCTTCGCTTTCCAATACCGGCTTCGGATAGCCGTCGCGCGCGACCTTGATCATGGCGCGGCCGACCTGCTCGGTGGTCGTCATGTAGCGCGGCGCAAGCCGGTTGAGCAGCGTCAGCAGCGGCGCGGCGACCACATAGATCGCCTGCACCCAGGCGGTCTTGGAGCGGATGCCGTGCAGCGGCTGGATGCCTGCCGGGCGGAACATATAGGTCGCCTTGAACGGCAGCCGGCGCAGGTCGTTTTCGGTCTTGCCCTTGATCCGCGCCCACATCAGGCCACCCTTTTCCGTGGCGTCGGTACCGCGGCCGCTGACATAGATGAACACCATCTGCGGATTTTGCCTGGCAAGCGCGGTGGCCGCCGCCAGCGCGATGTCGTAGGTCAGATGCCGGTAGCGCTCCTCGGCCATGCCCACCGACGAGACGCCGAGGCAGAAGAAGCAGGCATCGTAGCCTGCGAGGTCGGACTCGATCGCCGAATAGTCCAGGAAATTGCCGAGGACGATTTCGCGCAGTTTTGCGTGCCGCTGTCCGGCCGGGCTGCGCCCGATCGCCAGCACGCTTTCGACATCGCGGTCGAGCAGGCATTCGCGCAATACGCCCTGCCCGACCATGCCGGTGGCGCCGAACAGGATGACCTTCATGCCTTGATGAACGCGAGCAGGTCGGCGTTGATGGTTGCCGCCTCCGTGGTTGGCATGCCGTGCGGAAAGTTCTTGTAGGTCTTCAGCGTGCCGTTCTTCAACAGCTTGGCCGACAACGGTCCGGCGTCGGCGTAGGGGACGATCTGATCGTCCTCGCTGTGCATCACCAGCACCGGGACGGTGATCTTCTTGAGATCTTCGGTGAAATCGGTCTGCGAGAAGGCGACGATGCCGTCATAATGCGCCTTGGCGCCGCCCATCATGCCCTGGCGCCACCAGTTCGCGATCACTGCCTCCGAGGCTTTGGCGCCGGGCCTGTTGTAGCCATAGAACGGCCCCTCCGGAAGCTCGCGATAGAATTGCGAGCGGTTGGCCGCGAGCTGGGCCTGCAACCCGTCGAAAACCTCCTTGGGCAGGCCGCCCGGATTGGCCGCGGTCTTCACCATCAGCGGCGGCACCGCGCAGAGCAAGGCGGCCTTCGCCGCACGGCTCTCGCCGTGCCGCCCCAGATAGCGCACCACCTCGCCGCCGCCGGTGGAATGGCCGATGTGGATGGCGTTGTTCAGATCGAGATGCGCCGTCAGGGCGGCGAGATCGTCGGCATAGTGATCCATGTCATGGCCGTCACCGGTCTGGCTGGAGCGGCCGTGGCCGCGGCGGTCATGGGCGATGACGCGATAGCCGTGATTGAGGAAGAACAGCATCTGCGCGTCCCAGTCGTCCGCCGACAGCGGCCAGCCATGGCTGAACACGATGGGCTGGCCCTTGCCCCAGTCCTTGTAAAAGATTTCAACGCCATCCGTGGTCTTGATCGTCGCCATCGCGAAGTCTCCTGCTACCATTTCCCGATCTGGCGATGCCGGACACGCCTTGCGTGGAACCGGAAACCAGAGATAACTTAGTCGAGATTCCCGATGTGCATTGCACTTCCGAGGTTCGAGGCTTCGCCTCTTCCCGGAATTGACAAACCACCGGCGCCTTCAATCTACTGGCTGGAACCGACGCATCGCAGCGATGGTCACGATCACGAAAAACACCAGCACCAAACCCTGGACCACTGCGAATACCGGCCCGGACGGCGGGTTACCCGGCGCCAACGCCGTCAACGCCGGAATCTTGAGGAAGGCCTGGATCACCAGCACGAAGACATTGAGATAGAGCGAGACCATCGCGGTCACCACATAGATCCAGCGCCACGCGCCGGCGAGCTTCATGCCGTAGAGCGCGAGGCAGGCAATCGCCAGCAGCACCAGCGAGAGAATCCCGACCATATGCGACGGCAGCAGCTTGGTGAACGGAAACAGGAAACCGGTGGCGCTGGTCAGGATCGTGAACAGCAGGAATATCGCGGTCATGCCCGGCATGCGGTTGGATCCGAGCAGCCCGAACATCACGACAAAACCTGCAACGATTCCGATCAGGCTGATGATCACATGCAGCAGCGTTAACGTACTCAAACTCATACCCAGAACCATGACGCGCTCCCCCCCATTGAACCGATGGCATGCTACGTCTCCTCCCCGAAAATTGCCATCCGTACCGGTTGAGCCGGTGAAGATTTCAGCAAGCAACGATAAAAGCAGCAACCAACAGCGTCGCTGGCTCTTCGCAGGGCTGTCACAAAACGACGCGCCATTGCACCGATCGGACCGCCGGTCGCCGGCTTCAATAATAGCGCGGGATCGGACCGTTATGCGGCGTCATGCGGTCGGACAGATCGAACAGGACTTCATCGACATAACACCAGCCCCAGCCTTCGGGCGGATCGTAACCCTCGATGATCGGATGACGGGTGGCGTGGAAATGCTTGGTGGCGTGCCGGTTGGGGGAATCGTCGCAGCAGCCGACATGGCCGCAGCTGCGGCAGATCCGCAGATGCAGCCAGGTGCTGCCGCTCTTCAGGCACTCCTCGCAGCCGAGCGCGCTCGGCGTGACGTCGGCAATGCCCGCAAGATGGCTGCAGTTCTTGGCCATTGCCCGCCTCCTGTCGCTACAGCGCCGGCCTGGCGCTGCCACCGAGAAAATTGTGCAGCGCCGCCACCACTTGAGCGCCCTCGCCGATCGCGCCGCCGACCCGCTTGACAGATCCCGACCGCACATCGCCGACCGCGAACACGCCCGGCACCGAGGTTTCCAGCGCCGACGACAAGGCGCTTTCGCCGTCGTCGCGCGGCGCCCCGGTCATCACGAAACCGCCGCGATCGACCTTGACGCCGCAGCCCTCCAGCCAGGCGGTGGCGGGATCGGCGCCGACAAACAGGAACAGATTGCGGATGTTGTCGATGCCGCTCTCTTCCCCGGACAGCCGGCTGCGACTGCGCACGCGCTCGAGGGCTGTGTCCTGGACGCCCTCGAGGCCGACCACCTCGGTGTTGAAGACCAGTTCGATGTTTGCCGCCGCTTCGATGCGCTCGATCAGATAGCGCGACATGCTGGCGCCGAGCCCGCCGCCGCGGATCACCATGTGAACCTTGCGGGCGTGGCCGGACAGGAACACCGCGGCCTGTCCGGCGGAATTGCCGCCTCCGACCAGCACCACTTCCTGCTCCGCACACAGCCTGGCCTCGATCGGCGAGGCCCAGTACCAGACACCGCGGCCCTCGAATTCGGCGAGACGGTCGATTTCGGGACGCCGATAGCGGGCGCCGCTGGCGACCACGACCGACCGCGCCCGCAGCATCTCGGTGCCTTCGAGCGCGAGGCCGAAGGCGCCGTCCTCGCGTGAACAGTCGAGCGACGTCACCGTGACCGGAATCATCATCTCGGCGCCGAATTTCTGGGCTTGGTTGTAGGCCCGCGCGGCCAGCGCCAGCCCGGAAATGCCGGTCGGAAAGCCGAGGTAGTTTTCGATCCGCGCGCTGGCGCCGGCCTGGCCCCCGAACGCCCGCGCATCGCACACCGCAACGCTGAGCCCCTCGGACGCCGCATAGACCGCGGTCGACAATCCGGCAGGGCCGCTGCCGACCACGGCGACATCGAAGATCTTGTCCTTGGCGACGGCGCGGAGCATGCCCATGGCGCGGGCGAGTTCGGATTCGCTGGGGTTGCGCAGCACGGTGCCGTCGGGCGCCACCACCAGCGGCCAATCGCCTGCCGCCGGCGAATAGCGCGCGATCAGTTCGGCGGCTTCGTGATCCCTGGCGGGGTCGAGCAGCAGATGCGGATGGCCGTTGCGGGTCAGAAACCCCTGCAGGCGGATGACGCCGCCGGAATTCGGGGGCCCGATCAGCACCGGGCCGCCGACCCCGCCCTGGATCAGGTTGACCCGGCGAAGGATCAGCGCGCGCATGATGCGCTCGCCGAGATCGGCTTCGGCGACCAGCAGCGCGCGCAATCGCTCCGGCGGAATCAGCAGGGTTTCGACCTCGCCTTCGGCATGGCCGTCGACCAGCGCGACGCGGCCCGAGAGCTGGCCGATTTCGGCGAGAAACTGGCCCGGTCCCTGATCGATCACAGGGGTGACGTGGCCGAGGCCATCGCGCTGGGTGACCGTGACATGGCCGGACAGGATGACAAACATCCCCGGCCCCGGCTTGCCGGTCTCGAACAGCCGCTCGCCATCCCGGTATCGGCTGATGTCGCCGAACCGGCGCATGCGCGCGATTTCCTGCGGGGTCAGCGCCGGGAAGGTCTGTTCATGGCGGGGAAACGAGGAGGCCACGGGAGCCCTCCGATCCGCGCCGCTTCCGGCCGTGGTGTCTGCGCCCATCTTCGTCTCGCATCCTCGAAACCGATCAAAACCCGCAGGCGCGGCCCCAGACCGCTACCCGCCCGGCTCGTTTTGGCTCCCGTCATATGGCAAGGCCTCATCGCCATGGGAAGGTGCCGCCGCCAGGTCGCTTCGTCCCCGCGCCTGCGATTTCCGCCGCCTGAGATTTTCGCGCAATGCCCGTGCGAGGCGATCCTGGCGCGAATTCAGCTTCGGATTCTGGCCCGGATTTTTTCCCGGCGTGCCGCTTTGTTGCTCGCGTTTATGCCTGTCATCCTTCATCGTAGGCCTGTTCGAGGGCGCCATGCCAGGGCGCGCGGCATGCCGGGAGGTTGCACCGATGGGCGACATAAACGCATTGGCGGCGTTGCCGCAACGGACTCTGGACGGCTGGCATCGCTTCGTGGCCTCCGGCGATCGCGACCTGCTGGCCGCGCTGCTGTCGGAACATATCGTGTTTCGCTCGCCGTTCGTGCAATCACCGATTCCGGGCCGGACCGCGACCCTGCTGGTGCTGACCACGGTGGTGCAGATTTTCGAGAATTTTCGCTATCACCGCAGCTTTGTCGCCGGTTCCCACGACGCCGCGCTGGAATTTTCCGCCAATATCGGCAAGTGGCAGCTCAAGGGCGTCGATCTCATCAGGTTCGACGAGGGCGGCGAAATGGTCGAATTCGAGGTCATGATCCGCCCGATCAAGGCGTTGCAGGCGCTGGGGGAGGAAATGGGCAACCGGATCGGTCCGGAGCTGAGCCGGCTGAAACAGGCCGCGGCGGACTGATCCGGGGCTTTCGCGCGCTTGCGCCGGGGGAGGCCTTGTGGCAAGGATCGGCGCGCCTTGAGGGCCGTTTCGGCCGATTCTGTATCCAGGCACGCTGCCGTAGCTCAGTGGTAGAGCACTCCATTGGTAATGGAGAGGTCGACAGTTCAATCCTGTCTGGCAGCACCATTTTTTTCGAGAAGTCTGTAAAATCAATATTCGCGTTATGCGGTGCACCCATCTTGGCGGGTGTCATCAATCCTCTCTTCATTGAGAAGTTAAGATCTTCTTCCGACCGTCGACGGACCGGAGAGCACTTTTCCGGCCCGATATGCCGACACGCCAGGAACTTGCCCGAATCAGGCATTGCGTATCCGGGATACGGATAATACATTGACTTCACTGGAAAATGTCATGTCCGTCCGTAAACGTATCGAGAAGTATCGTCATTCCGGCGGTGCCGCGGATCTTGTGAGGGTGGAGGTCCTGGTTCCTTCGTCCGCGCGGGATGACGTGCTTCGTCTGGCTGAACGTCTTCGGGCCGACCATCGAAACGACAGAGATCTGCAGACCATGTTCGATCAGGCGCTGTCGCTGTACGGGGTCCGCATTCTGGACAACGTCGATCTTGATCGCCTGCCCAATCTTCGCGCCCGCGCCAGAGTGATCGCAAAGGCGATGATCGAGAGAGGCGACGCCCGGGCGTTCGCGCTTGGACGCGAGCTGCTTTCCCGTGCGGAGCGCGTGTAATGGCCCTTACGGATCTTCAAAGGCGGATCATGCAGCGACTGTCCATGAACCGCTCCCAATCCAGCTATTTGGCCGGCGGTCTCATCCTCAACCTCGACTGGCCGCGGCGTTCAGACGACATCGACATTTTTCACGACACGGACGAGGAAGTGTCCGAAGCTGCGGAAAAGGACATCGCCGACCTCGAGAAGGAGGGCTTCGGCGTCACCGTCGATGTCAGGGCCTATGGGACCTATGAAGCGACGGTCTCCGACAATTCTTCGTCGACCGTCATCCAATGGATGAGCGATACGCGAATTCGTTTCTTTCCTCTTGTCAAGGACGAGCAATGGGGACTTCGGCTCCATCAGGCAGACCTCGCGGTCAACAAGGTCCTTGCGGCGTCGAGCCGAAGGAAAGCGCGGGATTTTGCCGATATCGTCGCGATCTCCGCCAACATGTGTCCCATCGGACCGCTCGTCATGGCCGCGGCCGGAAAACCTCCGGCATATTCCCCGCAGAAGATCATCGAACAGATACGCTGGCACGCGCAGGGCATTTCCGACGATGAGTATTCCGCGGTAAAGGGCCTTCCCACCGCGTGGACGCCGCATTTCATCCGGGCCGAAGTAACAAGGCAGATGGAACTGGCGGAAACCTACATCATGAGTGCGCCGGTGGCGGTGGTGGGAGTCCTCAGCGTGAACGCGGACGGGACGCCTATCGAAGTCACGAGCGAAACCATCAAGACCACAATTCTACGGAAGGCAACCGAAGAGCCCGATGTCATGCCGATGCCTGCCGAATTCAGCACTACACCGTGGAGCGGTCGTTGAGGATCGTGACGCAGCATTGGCTCAATTGTAGACCAGCCCTCAGACCTCCAGCCATTCCCTGCTGACGGCCGAGTTCTGCCTGAGTTCGGCGGGCGTGCCTTCGAACACGATTCGGCCGTGGCCCATCACATAGAGGCGGTGCGATATCCGCATCGCGATCGAAAGCTTCTGCTCCACCAGCAGGATGGCGACGCCGCGCCGGGCGATTTCGGCGATCAGGTCGCCGACCTGCTGGACGATCAGCGGTGCAAGGCCCTCGGTGGGCTCGTCGATCATGATCAGTTCGGGGTCGCCCATCAGCGTGCGGCAGATCGCCAGCATCTGCTTCTCGCCGCCCGACAGCACGCCTGCGGCGGTATCGGCCCGCGCCGCGAGGTTGGGAAACATCGCCAGCATGTCGTCGAGCCGCCACTTGCCCGCGCGCCTGCTGTCCTTGATGCCGAGCACCAGGTTCTGCCGCACCGTCAGGCTGGGGAAGATATCGCGATTCTCCGGGACGTAGCCGAGGCCCAGCTGCGCGATCCGGTAGCTCGGCAGGCCGGCGATGTCGCGGCCCTTGAACCTGATCGAGCCCAGCGGCGGCACCTCGCCCATGATCGCCTTGACCGTGGTGGAGCGGCCGACGCCGTTGCGCCCGAGCAGGCTGACGACCTCGCCGGCATCGATGTGCATGTCGACGCCCTGGAGAATATGGCTCTTGCCGTAATAGGCGTGCAGATCGGCGACCTCCAGCATCACATCGCCTCCTCGCCGAGATAGGCTTCGCGGACCTTTGGATTGCCGCGAATTTCCTCCGGCGTACCGGAGGCGATGATCTGGCCGTAGACCAGCACGGAAATCCGGTCGGCAAGCCCGAACACCACGCTCATGTCGTGCTCGATGATGAGCAGCGTGCGGTCCTTGGTCAGGCGGCGGATCAGGTCGACCGCGCGCTCGGTTTCGGCGTGGCTCATTCCCGCCGTCGGCTCGTCCAGCAGGATCACGTCGGCGCCGCCGGCCACCGTGATGCCGATCTCGAGCGCGCGCTGCTCGGCGTAGGTGAGAAGGCCCGCGGGGACGTCGCGCCGCGCGACCAGGTTGATGTCGGCGAGAATTTGCGCGGTACGATCACGCACCTCGGGCAGGCTGTCGACATTCTTCCAGAACGCATAGCGCTGGCCGGTCGACCACAACACGGCGCAGCGCAGGTTTTCCCACACGCTCATGTTGGCGAAGACATTGGTGACCTGGAAACTGCGCGACAGGCCGCGCCGGTTGATCTGGTACGGCGGCAGGCCGGAAATCACCTCATTGCGCAGCAGCACGCTGCCGGACGTCGGCTTTATGTATCCGCTGATCAGATTGAAGGTGGTCGACTTGCCGGCGCCGTTCGGCCCGATCAGCGCGTGGCGCTCGCCCTGAGCCACGCTCAGATTGACGTTGCGGATGATGGCGATGTTGCCGAAGCTCTTCTCGACCCCCCGCAGTTCGATCGCGGCGGTCATGCGCCGATTCCCTTTTCGCGCGCCGTGGCGGCGGCGTCATCCCAGGCCTGACCGACCCGGTTCCAGGTCATGCGCGCAACCAGGAAGCCGCCGACCAGGAGAACAGCCGCCAGCGTCCACAGATACGGACTGGCCGCGTCGAAGCCGACGCCGAACGCCCTGATGTGCGGATCGTCGCCGGGGTTGACGGTGTAATGCACGATGGTTTCGATCGACAGTATCAGGCCTGCGATCATCGCCAGTGTCGGCACCAGGGCGACAAGGTAGCTCGGCAAGAGCCTCGGCAACGTGCCGGCTTTCAGCAACGGGCGATGCATCATCAATAGCCCGGTGATTCCGCCTGGCGCGAACAGCACCACGGTAATGAAGATCAGCCCGAAATAAAGCTGCCATACCTGGGTGAGATCGCTGAGGCCAAGCGACAGCAGCGTGACGAAGATCGCGCCGACGATCGGGCCGATGAAGAATCCGACACCGCCGATATAGGTCGCGAACAGCACCGTTCCCGACTGCGCCGCGCCCAGATAGGCCGAATTGGCGATCTCGAAATTGATCGCCGCCAGCGCGCCGGCGATCCCGGCGAAGAAGCCGGCAAAGCAGAATGCCAGGTAACGCACCACGTGGGGATTGTAGCCGACGAACTGCACGCGCTCCGGATTGTCACGCACCGCATTGCAAATGCGCCCCAGCGGCGTGCGGGTCAGCGCGTACATCGCGATGGCCGCGATCAGCGTCCATGCCGCCACCAGATAGTAGATCTGGATCTGCGGGCCGAAACTCCAGCCGAACAGCTTCAGCAATTTGGTGCGGTTGGTGGAGACGCCGGCCTCGCCGCCGAAGAAGGTGCGCAGTATCAGCGCTGACGAGGTGATCAATTCGGCCATGCCCAGCGAGATCATGGCGAATGCCGTCCCGGAGCGCTGGGTGGAGACCCAACCCAGCAGGACCGCGAACGACAATCCGGACAGCCCGCCGATCAGCGGAACGACTGGCAGTGGGATCGGCAGCTTGTTGCCGCCGATGATATTCATGGCGTGGATCACCAGGAAGCCGCCAAGGCCATAATACACCGCATGCCCGAACGACAGCATGCCGGTCTGGCCAAGCAGGATATTGTACGACAGCGAGAAGATGATCGAGATGCCGATCAGGCTGAACGTGGTCAGCGAGCCGCCGGAACCGAAGATCCGGGGCAGCAGCAACAGCACGATCGCCCCTGCCAGCCACAATCCGTAGAATTGCAGCCTTTCGGCCGATGTCGGCAGCGGCGGCGCGACGCTTGAAGCGGGTTCGCTCATGTGTCGCGCGTCCCGAGCAGGCCCATCGGGCGGAAGATCAGGACCAGCACCAGCATCATGTAGGGAATGATCGGCGCGATCTGGGCGATGGTGACGTCCCAGATGTCGGCGAGCCAGGTGGAGGCATAGGCGGCGCTGAGCGGACCGAATGCGCCGGACAGCGAGCCGTTGATCGACACCGCGAAGGTCTGCACCAGGCCGATCAGCAGCGAGGCGATGAAGGCGCCGGGCAGCGAGCCCAGCCCTCCGACCACGACGACCACGAACAGGATCGGGCCCAATAGCTCCGCCATGTTCGACTGCGTCACCAGCGCCGGGCCGGCGATCACCCCCGCGACCGCGGCGAGCGCGGTGCCGACGCCGAACACCAGCATGAAGATGCGCCCCACATTATGGCCGAGATGGCCGACCATATGCGGATGGGTCAGCGCGGCTTGGACGATCAAACCGATCCGCGTCTTCTTCAGCACCAGCAGCAGCCCGATGAAGATCACGATCGACACCAGCAGCATGAACATCTTGTAGGCGGGATAGTTGGTCGAGAAGATCGTAAAGGCCGGAAAATCCAGCAGTGCCGGGACGCGGTAATCGACCGGGCTCCTGCCCCAGATGATCTGCACCACCTCCTCGATCACGAAGGCGAGGCCGAAGGTGAACAGCAGCTCGGCGACATGGCCGTTGCGGTGCACGCGACGCAGGCCGTAGCGCTCGACGCCGGCGCCGATCGCCCCGGCCAGCAGGGGCGCGATCAGCAGCGCCGGCCAGAAGCCGAACCACCGGCTGATCTGGAAACCGAAGAAGGCGCCGAGCATGTAGAAGCTCGCATGCGCGAAATTGAGGACGCCGAGCATGCTGAAGATGACGGTGAGCCCGCTCGCCATCAGAAACAGCAACATGCCGAACAGGACGCCGTTGAGCGTGGATATGACGATCAGTTCGAGCACGACGCACCGCCGGGATTAAAGGACTGTCCGCCCCGAGCCTGGCTCGGGGCGGACAGGCAGCACTTGCCAACGATCAGGGCCGTTCCATCTTGCAGGTGGTCGGCAGTACTGTCGAGGGCGTGTCGACCTTCGCCACAACCTTCCAGCCCCAGCCGGTCTTTTCCTCGTCGAACGGCTCCTTGGCGGTGCGATCGCCGAACGAGGAAATATAGATCGGCTGGAAGAACTGGTGATCGTCCTTGCGCATGAAGCCCTTGCCGCCGTCGAACACATCGAACTCCATGCCTTCGAGCGCGTCGGCGACCTTGACCGGATCGAGCGACTTGGCCTTGTCGGCCGCCGCCGCCAGCATCCGCATTTCGTTGACGGCGCGCGGATAGAACAGGCTGAAGTCGTATTTGGCCCGGAGCGCCTTCTCGAATTCCTGCGAGGAGGGATTATCGATATTGGCGATGCCCTCGGTGATCTGGAACACCTGATGATCGAGATTGGCCTGCTTGATCGCGGTCGGGCCACCGGTGCCGCCTGCATAATAGGTGTACCAGTTCACCTTCAGTCCGGCGTCGGCCGCCGCCTTCAGCAGCAGCGCGAAATCCTGGCCCCAGTTGCCGGTGATGACGGTGTCGGCACCGGATGCCTTGATCTTCGCGATATAGGGCGAGAAGTCGGTGATCTTGAGCAGCGGATGCAGTTCGTCGCCGACGATCTTGATGTCCGGCCGCTTGGCGGCCAGCATGGTCCTGGCGGCGGAGCGAACGGCTTCGCCGAACGAGTAATCCTGGTTGATCAAATAGACGTTTTTGATCGAAGGCACCGTCTTCATGTAATTGGTCAGCGCCTCCATCTTGATGTCGGAGTTCGCGTCCCAGCGGAAATGCCAGAAGCTGCACTTGGCGTTGGTCAGGACCGGATCGACCGCGGCATAGTTGAAGTACAGCACCTCCTTGCCGGGATTGCGCTCGTTGTACTTGGTGACGAAGTCGGAAAGCGCGCTGGCCACCGCCGAACCGTTGCCCTGGGTCAGGAAGCGGATCCCGGCGTCGATCGCCTTCTGCGCCTGGATCAGGCTTTCCTGCGGATTGGTCTTGTTGTCGAGCGGAACGATCTCGACCTTCCTGCCCTGGATGCCGCCCTTGGCATTCAGTTCGTCGGCGAGAAACTGGAAAGTCTTCAGGCCGACTTCGCCGACGCTGGCACCGCCACCCGAAAGCGGATCGATGTAGCCGATCTTGACAGTTTCCTCGGCCGCCGCCGGCATCGCGGTGGTGCCGAGCACGGACAGCGCGAGCACTGTCATGGCAAGTGTCTTCCTCATCGGGTCTCCTCCTCGTTGGTCTTAACCGTTCGCCCCCTTGAATGGGAACCGTTTTCAGAAATGCCGACGGCCGCTCGCGCCCGGATCGTGGATTGCGCTTTTCCTTGGCGCTTGGTCGGCCGTCTGTGAGACGCCTTCCCCTTTGAAGGGTTCTGGCTGGATGTCAATTTCAATCGACGGCGACCCGGATCGCCATCGACAACCACCTTCGCCGCCGCGCTCGCCGGATCACGCCCAGCATGGGTGCCCCGGCAGCAGGGACAGTTTCTTCCGAATCATCCGTCGTTGAATCCAACGGTGCACCATGTCATCGGTGGCACGGACTCGCCGCCGCCGGCTCTTCAGCCACGCGCGCCCGGCGCTTGTCGTTCACCAGGATTTTGGCGCCCATACCGGCCAGTATCGGTGACATCGTCCAAATCCTCCACCGGCTGTCGACCGCGTCGCGATCCAGCGGCTTGACGAGCGTTTCCCCCTCGAAGGCTTGTTAGCTCACGAGTGAGTGAGCATCTTAAGCGCAAGATCTGCTTTCCTGCAAGGCCCTTTCAGCTGCGCCGTTCGGCTTTTCGACGCGCACAGACGGCCAGAAATCCCGCCGCCATGAAAGTCGCCATCCGCTCCTTGACGGCGGCGTAGTCACTGGACTTGCACAAGCCGTGCGAAAGCTTGTCGATCCGCCCGGTTTGCGCGAGCGTGAGCATCAGCGCCCCGGTCACGAAGTGATATCCCCAAAAGATGTCCTCTTCCGCGCAATCCGGAAGCGCCTTCTTGAGCAGGCCGATCAGGCGCAGAACCACCGGATCGAAATGCTGGTCCATCATTTCGGCACCCCATTCGGGTGTGTTGGCGACCTGCGCGCCCAATGCGCCGTAGTTCCTCCAGCCTTCTCCTCCCTCGATGTAAAGATCGAGGTCGCTGTCCAGGAACACGCGGAGCGCTCCTTCGACCGAGGGCTTGCCCCCGGTCGCCATGTCGTATTCATCGAGCAACCTCATGCGCCGCTCGCTGGTGATCACCGCGCGTCGCGCGAAGACAGCATCGAACAGCTTCTTCTTGTCCTCGAAATAATAGTTGATCAAGGTATGATGCACGCCGATGCGTTTGGCGACGTCCTTTAGCGTCACCCCGTGGAGGCCGTTTCTGGAGAAGAGAAACTCGGCGGCATCGAGTATCTGCTCCATCATATCCGCTCGCCGCTCCGCCTTGGCCGAGCTCTTGCGGCGGAAATTCTCCTGTTCGGACAAGCTGAGATCCTTTCCCTGCCTTTATTGATGCTGAGCCGCCAACGGCGAGCTTTGATCATAGGCGACCGGATGCAGATAAGTTAAAGGAATCTGGCCGGCGCGCGAACGGTTGACCACGGCGCCCTGCGATCGCCGCAAAAGCCGCGCGATCGCCCGGGTTGCCGCTTCGACCCGCGACGCCCAATCATCCGTAATGGCGGCGGGCCAGCATGTGCCGTGGCCGCCCGCCATAAGTAAACCCGAAGTTAATTCGTGCCGATTATGATGGAGCTTCCTGCGTCTCCGCCCTCCTGATCGGCCCAAATCCCATGAAACTCGGTTCCCTGCTCACTGCCGCCATCGTCGCGCTGTCCGCAGTCGGCGGCGGTCTTGCGGCCTATGTGGCGGCGACGAAATACCAGACGATGGACAATGTTTCCGCAGCCCAGCACCGGCTGGAGATCGTCCGGGCCGTCGGCGATATTCCGCGCTATCTCAACCCCGAACGCGGCTTCGCCACCAATATCCTGATCGGGCCGCCCGCCTTGGACGCGAAGCTGCGGGCGGAACTCAATGACAAATACCGCAAGCAGACCGACGCCGCGCGCGACCGGATGCGCCAGATCCGCAAGGCGCTGCCGGGCAATCTCGACGATGGCGCCGCGGTGGGCGCAGCAATCGATGCGCTGGAGGTCAAATTCAAGGCGCTGCGCGAGGCTATCGACGCAGCGCTCGACGGGCCGATCGAGACCCGGAAGGAAGCCGCCAAGAAAATCGTGACGGACAATGCGGTCTTCAATCAAGGCGTCACCACGCTGCTCGACGGCCAGGTCCGCAAGATCGCCCGGCTCGACGGTGACGCCTACCGGCAGGCGAACTATGCCAACATCGCCTGGACCTTGCGGGATGTCGGCGGCTTCAATTCCAGCCTGCACAAAAATCTGCTCGGCTACGGACGCGTCGCGACCGACGCCGAAAAGATGGATCTGAGCCGCGCCCAGGGCCGGGCCGACCAGATCCTGATGTCACTGCAGGAACTGCGCGGCAATCCGGCGACCCCCGCCAACGTCGCGGCAGCGCTCGAGCGGATGAACGAGGCCTATGTCGAGCGGTTCGGCAAGGAGCTGCAGATGATCAAGGAAGGCGCCGTCACCGGCAAATACCAGCACGGAGCCGACGCCTTTTTCGTAGAGTCGCAGCGCGGCCTCGGGACGATCATCGAGGTGCGCGATGCCTTCTACGACAACGCCGAGCAAATCCTCGGCTCCGCCTGGTCGGCCGCACGCTTCAGCTTCCTGATCGCATTCGCAGGCCTGGTCGCGGTCGCGATCGCGAGCGTCGGGCTCGTGATCATGGTCCGCCGCCGCATCTGCAAGCCGATCGTCGAGCTCACCGCCACGATGTCGCAACTCGCCGGCGGCGACGTCGCCTGCGAAATTCCGGGCGTCGAGCGCAGCGACGAGATCGGCGCCATGGCGGCCGCCGTGCGGGTTTTCAAGGACAACAAGATCGAGGCCGATCGCCTCGCCGCGGAGCAGGAAGCCGAAAACGCGGTCAAGATGCGGCGCGCCCGCCTGATCGACGACCTCACACGCGCCTTCGAAGCCAAGGTGGGCGAACTGGTCGGCGGCCTGTCCTCGGCTTCCGCCACCATGGAGCAGACCGCGCAGTCGATGTCGTCGACTGCGTCGGCCACCAACCGCCAGGCCGCCGCGGTGGCCGCGGCCTCCGAGCAGACATCGACCAACGTGCAGACGGTGGCCAGCGCCACCGAACAACTGACCTCATCGATCTCGGAGATCGGACGTCAGGTCACGCAATCCACCACGATCGCGGCGCGCGCGGTCGACAATGCCCGTCGTAGCGGCGATACCGCGCGTGCGCTGGCCGAGGGCGCGCAGAAGATCGGCGACGTCGTGACGCTGATCCAGACCATCGCCGCCCAGACCAACCTGCTCGCGCTGAATGCCACCATTGAGGCGGCTCGTGCCGGCGAGGCCGGGCGTGGTTTTGCCGTGGTGGCCTCCGAGGTAAAATCGCTGGCCGGCCAGACCGCCAAGGCCACCACCGAAATTTCCGAGCAGATCGCCGCCATCCAGGCGGCGAGCGACGAAACGGTAACGGCGATCAGAAGCGTGGTCGACGTGATCACCGAGATCGACCAGATCGGCATCGCGATCGCATCCGCGATCGAAGAGCAGGGCTCTGCGACCAAGGAGATCTCGCGCAGCGTCCAGGAAGCCGCGCGCGGCACCCAGGAAGTGAATGCGAACATTTCCGGCGTGCAGCGCGCCGCCGACGACACCGGGGCGGCCGCCAGTCAGGTACTTGGCGCCGCCGCGCAGCTCTCCTCGCAATCGAGGGATCTGGCCGGACAGGTCAACCGCTTTCTCTCGGAGGTCCGGGCAGCGTAAGTCAGGGACGGCGCGGTCGAACCGATGTCACGAGGCCGAGGCCCGCTTTTGCGGACCGATCATGTCAGCCGCGCCGACAGCGCGGCATCAGAAAAAAAGCACGTCCTCGGCTTCCGGCTGGGCCGCCTCGCGACCGGTGGCCGCGGCGGCCGGCGGCGCGATCCCGAATCGCTCGCAATGCCTGAGATGAACGTCCCGTTCGGTCTGCATGGTATATTGCAGATAGAGCTGGTCGAATAATTGGCCGCCGTGGCTGGCATCGGCTGGCGACCGGTTTTCGAGATTTTGCTTGGATTCTTCGAGCAGGCTGGCGACGGCCGGAAGCGTGGCAAATCTGCCGCCAAGTTCGGACATCACGGTCCTTGCTCCCGTCATCAGGCTTTCGAATTGAACGCTCTCGCGGGTCAGGTGACCCATCAGCTGACCGAGCCCGGCGTTGCCGGCCTCGATCTCCTGCATCGCCGTCGTGATCGAAGCTTCGAGGTCGGCCACTTTCAGCTGTTCTTCCTCCGCGCGCAGGCTTTTCAGCCGATCGGCAGCCTGCCCGATCCCGCCCAACACCGGCTCCAGCATCTTCGCCGCGCCGGAGATGCGGTCGGCCGTCAGTTGCAGCTCATTGGCGATCACCACGAAGGCGCTGCCCCTGGTTCCGAGATGGCTGGCCTTGAGACCGGCATTCATGCCGATCAGCGTGATATCGACAACGGTGTCGTCGAGCGCTGCGATCGCGGCACGAAATTTTCCCAGCATGTTTTCCAGCACCGTGATCGAGGCATCGACCGCCACCTTGGCATGGCCGCAGGCGAAGATCAGTGCAGAGGCCTGGGCAAGCCGCTGCTTCATGACGGCGAGAAAAGACGTCATGTCGTCATTCTTGCCGCCATAGAGCGAATTTCCATGGCCGACGATCTTGATCGAATCGCTGGACAGTTTTGTCAATGCGCGATTGATCCTGCCGATGTCGGCCTCGAATTCGGACACCGTGTCGGTGAGTTGCGCGGCCTGCAACAGGCAGATCAGCGGGGGCATCGAGGGCGCGAGGCTGGCATCGGCGCCGGCCACGCCGCGCAATCCGCTGCAGATGTGTTCGAGCCGCTGCCGCGTGCTGTCGCCCGCCTGCAGGGAAACGATGGCGCTGCCGACCGCTTCGCCGATTTGCGTGGTGCTCGCCTTCGCCAGTCTTGCGAGATCCGCGCCTTGGGCCTGCAACTGCTTTATTTCCGAAAACGCGGATATCAGTTCGGTGCTGACCAACACCAGTTGATCCCGGTATTGCTTTTCGAACTGCCGTTGCCCCTCCAACGCCGTCGCAATCGCGCCGGCGAGTTGTTCCTGCTCCTTCGAACAGGTGACGATCGACGATTGAACCGCCGCCGCCAGATTGGAGGCTTCCCTGGTGAAACTCAGGAAGTCGTCACGATTGCCTTCCAGCGAGGCCGCCTCGATCCTCGAACTGCGCGCGATCACGGTGATCAGCTGAATGTGATTGATGAGGTGTTTCAGCAGGCCCGAGGCCTGCGCCGTGCTGGTTCCGATGGCGGCAAGCAGGGCAGTTTCGGCGGGCAACGCGTCCGCCAGCCCGTGCAGCCGCGCGGCGATGTCCTGAAAGGCCACCGAAGCACCCTCGATCTTGGATCCGGATAGCTCGCCGGACAGCGAGCTCAGGCCGCTGTTCAACTCGGCGAAAATGCCGTGCGCGGCGCCGAGATGGCTACCTACCTCGGCGAACACCTGCTCGACCTGGTTGCCCACTTTTTCAATGGTCCTGATCGCCCTGGTCGCCAGTTCCGGCGTATCGGTGACTGCCATCTGATTCAATCGATCGTCGCCGAATGCCGGACGTCCTGCCAGAGCAGGATCTCCCTGGGGATCTGCGTCAGCGACACCACCTTTTCCACGGCACCACAGGCAATCGCTTCCTTCGGCATGCCGAACACGACACAGCTTTCTTCGTCCTGCGCGCGGGTCGACGCGCCGAGTTTGCGCATTTCCAGCAGCCCCTTGGCGCCGTCGTCTCCCATCCCGGTCATGATGATCCCGAGTGCATTGCGGCCGGCGTTTTGCGCAGCCGAGCGGAACAGCACATCCGCCGAAGGTCGATGCCGGGACACCGGCGGGCCATCCTTGATGGCGATGTGATAGCGCTGGCCGGTTCGCTGCAGCAGCATGTGACGCCCGCCGGGAGCAATATAGACCCCGCCCTGCACGACGGTGTCGCCATCCTCGGCTTCCTTGACATCGACCTCGCAGAGTCCGTTGAGACGCTTGGCAAACGCCGCCGTGAAGCCGCCCGGCATATGCTGCACGATCAGGATGCCGGGGCTGCGCCGCGGCAGGACCTCGAGCACGTCGCGAAGCGCTTCCGTGCCGCCGGTGGAAACGCCGATGCAGACGATGCGTTCGGTTACCGGACTGGGCCGGCCCTGTGTCGGCGGCGGCATGATGGCATCCGCGGTCAGCTTCTCCTCGATCGCCATCCGTGGCGCTCTGCCGACCCGCACCCGGGCGCGCGCCGCCGCCTTTACCGCGTCGCGCAGCCGCGCCGAGGATTCCTGCAGCGCCAGCCTGGTGTCGATACGCGGCTTGGGCACGATATCCACCGCGCCCGCCTCGAACGCCTCGAACATCAGATCGGAGCCCTGCTCGGTGAGGGTCGAGCAGATGATGACGGGGATCGGCCGTTGCGCCATGATCTTGCGCAGAAAGGTGATCCCGTCCATGCGCGGCATCTCGATGTCGAGCATGATGACATCCGGTATTTCTTCCTGCAGCCGCCGCGCCGCCGCAAACGGATCCGACGCCGCGCCCATCACCTCGATGTCGGGATCGTCGTTGAGAATCGAGGTGAGGATCTGGCGAACCGACGCGGAATCGTCCACGATCAGCACGCGAATCTTCCGGTTTTGCATGGGCCTCCCCCCGGCCAACTAGACTGTGAAAATCGTTGGTTGAACCTGCTGCAACATGATCGACTCGTTGTGAATCATCGATTCCGAATGACCGACGATGAAATATCCGCCGGGCCGCAAATGCGTACAAAGCTGCTCGACGACTTTGCGTTGGGTCGGCTTGTCGAAATAGATCAGGACATTGCGGCAGAAGATGATGTCGACGTCGCGATCGACCGGATAGACCTCATCCATCAGGTTCATGCGCATGAAGTTGGTCGAGCGCCGCAGCCTGGGAATCACCCGCACTTCGTCCCTGGCCGGATCCCTGGACGACAGGAAATAACGCTTGGCCAACTCGGCGGGTACCGGCGCGATCATCTCCGGGGTATAGATCCCGGTTTCCGCGAGTTGCAGCACACTGGTCGAAATGTCGGTGCCGAGAACACTGAACTGAAATTTGGCTCCGGTGCTGATCATGTCATCGAGCACGATAGCGACGGTATAGGCTTCCATTCCGGTAGAGCAAGCCGCGCTCCAGATCTTGAGCGGCCGGGGGCTGCGGCCTCTGCGGCGCAGCAGTTCCGGCACGGCAACGCCCCGCATAAAGGCAAAGTGCGACGGCTCGCGGAAGAAATCGGTCTTGTTGGTGGTCACGCAGTCGATCAGATGGACCAGTTCGGCTTCGAAATGATCGGCATCGAACAGGTGCTCGACATATTCGTTGACGTCGGAATAATTGAGGACGCGGACTCGCTTCTGCAGCCGCCCCTCCAGCATCAGCCGTTTTGAGGCCGGCAGCTTGATCCCGACCTCGGCCTCGACCAGTTCGGCGATCGACCGAAAGTGACGATCGCTCAGATGGGGAACGGCTTCCAGCATCGCGGACGGCATCGGCTAGGCCGCGACGGCAGCGGACAGAGCGCCTTCGACAGCGTCGCCGGACGCCATCAGGCTGGCGAGATCGAAGATGATGACGAAGCTGTCGCCCTTGCGGCCGATTCCAGCCAGATAGTCCGACTTCCAGCGGCCTCCCACCGAAGGCGGCGGCTCGATCTGACTTTCGTCGATCCCGGCCACTTCGAACACGCAGTCGGCGACAAAGCCGACGCCGACGAAGCGGTCGCCCATCGGAACATCAAGAATGATGATGCGGGTGGCCTCGGTCGCGGGCACGCTCGGCAGGTCGAGCTTGGTCCGCAAATCGACGATCGGATAGCTGGTGCCGCGCACGTCGATGATCCCGAGCAGGAAATTCGGCGCGTGCGGTATTTTCGAAATCGGCCGCATGTCGAGAATCTCGCGAACATTGCGGATGGCGATGCCGAACGTCTCGCCGTCGAGGCCGAGTGTTAGATATTGGGCTGTTTCGGCCATGGTTGGCTCCGTACAATTCAATTAACGTCTCTGCGCAGCAAGCCGGCCTCGCCGGACGGCGAGGCCGAGATGTCGTTCAACGCTTGAAATCGGCGTCGCGCTCGTCCGCGCCGTCACTCATCTCGAGCGCAAAGCCGCCGGAACCGCCCGCGACCTTGAGGGCGCGCGCCGGCACGGCGGTCGCCGGTCGCTTGGCGCCGCGCTGGGCTCCCGCCATGGCGGTCGCCTTGGATCGCAGCTGGGCCACCGCTTTGTCGATCCCGGCAGGAGGGCGGCCTGCCCCGTTCTGTGGTTGATCGATCTTGAAGAAGCTGATGGTCGACTGCAGCTGTTCGGCCTGGGAGGCGAGTTCCTCGGCGGTCGACGACACCTGCTCGGAAGCGCTGGAATTCTGCTGACCGACCTTGTCGAGCTGCTGGATCGCCTGGTTGATCTGCGAGGATCCGACATCCTGTTCGCGGCAGGCGGCGGTGATCTCCTCGACCAGCTGCGCGGTCTTCTTGATGTCCGGCACCAGCCGCGACAGCATGGCGCCGGCCTCCTGCGCCGCCTTGACGGTCTCGCTCGACAGCGCGCCGATCTCGGCGGCCGCGGTCTGGCTGCGCTCGGCCAGCTTGCGGACTTCGGAGGCCACCACGGCAAAGCCCTTGCCGTGCTCGCCGGCCCGCGCTGCTTCGACGGCGGCGTTGAGGGCAAGCAAATCGGTTTGCCGGGCGATTTCCTGCACGATGGTGATCTTGCCGGCGATGGTCTGCATCGCCTCGACCGCGCGGTTGACCGCGCCGCCGCTGGCCTCGGCGTCCTGCGCCGACTGATGCGCGATCTTCTCGGTCTGGCTCGCATTGCCGGCGTTCTGCTTGACGTTGGCAGCCATCTCCTCCATCGAGGCGGAGGCTTCTTCCGAGGCCGAGGCCTGTTCGGTGGCGCCCTGCGACAGCTGCTCGGCGCTGGCCGAGAGTTCCTGGCTGCCCGCCGACATGTTCTGTGCCGCGGTGAGGGTATCGCTGACGACCGCACGCAATTTTTCGACCATGCGCTCCAGCGCCAGTCCAAGCGTATCCTTGTCCGACAATGGCTTGGCATCGACCGTGAGATCGCCATTGGCGATCGAATCGGCAATCTTCGCCGTGGCATTCAGGTTGACGGTCATGCTGTTCAGCGATTTGACGAGGTCGCCGATTTCATCGTTGCTGGAGAGCTCGATCTTCTTGCTGAGATCGCCCAGTGCAACGGCGTCGGCGAGACCGACGGCACGGCTGAGACCGCGGCTGATGTTGAGCGCGATCCAGGTTGCCGCTGCAAGCGCGATGATCAGGGAGGCGATGACCAGCGCAAGCAACAGCAATTGCGCGCGATTTCCGTCGGTCTGCGCCTGGGCCGCCAGCTCGGCCATCGAAGTCCTGACGTAGTCGGCGTATTCCGCTGCGGCACCCGTTGCTTCACCGGCGGCCTTGCGTACCCCGGTCTTCGACATCTCCTCTGCCTTGAGCGTGCCGCCTGCTTGCGCGATGACAACGCCGCGCTTCATGACGTCCAAAAGCCGTCCCGCGCTCGCTTCCGCAAGACGCGCAGCCTCGGCCGCCGAAGACGGCGCCGAGCGCGCCAGCTGGCCGAGTTCGGCGCGGCTGGCGTCGATGTCGGCGAGCGCCAACTTGCTCAGGCTATCAAGCTGCTTGTCGTCCTGAGCGCTGAAGATTTCAAATAAGGCAGACCATGCCTTATGAAGGTTCGACCGCGCATTTGCCAGCGCCGTCACCTGTTGCGCCGAAGTCCCGGAATCCGCAAATTCCTTTTCGAGGCGCGCCAATGCCGCAAGTTCATCCGAAAGCGCCTGCTTGCCTTCCGACATCATCAGGACCTCGGCGGCGTGACCTGAATTGAGGGTAGCGAGCCTGATGACCTCGTCCTGTAGTTTGCTATACTCCTTGTAAAGGGCTGTGAAATGCTCGAGATGCTTTTTGCCGATCTCCGTGGAGACGGCGTAAACTTCGTCTTTCGTCCGCAATACATCGACACGAGACTTTTCGATCTCGCCCTTGTACAAGGCGATATTCGCATCCGAATGTGAGAGAATCATATTCTTCTCCGCCCGGATTTGCAGCAGAACTCCCTTTTCGAGCTCAGCAGCCTTTTCAATCCGGCCGGTGCGTGAAATGAGTCCTTCTGCTGTCACCAACATGTCGCTCAGCTTCAGATACGCTACTCCGCCCGCCACCATGGACAACAGGATGACGACGCCGAAGGCGCCAGCCAGCTTCGCTTTGACAGTAAGTCGCATTGGATAGCTCCTTGATCCCGTCCGGAATCGAATTTCAGCTGAGGATGCGTTCCATGTTCGGAACGATGACGAACTCTTCACGCCACTTGGTGATGAAGCGGATAAATTCCGGATTCCAGTGCATGCCGACCCGCGGCGTCGGCTGCACGTCGGCCGGCGAAATTTCCGTCACCTCGTAGACCTTGTCGGCGACCACGCCGACCAGCACCGGGTCGCCGTCGATCTTGATCTCCAGCACCACGATGCGGGTGTCGGCGGTGCTTTCGGCCTTCGGCATGCAGAACCGTACCCGCAGATCGGCGAGCGGGATGACATTGCCCCTGACATTGACGACCGACGGCAGGAACGGCCGCGCCCCCGCCACCCGTGTGGCCGGCACCGGATCGATGATTTCCCGCACCAGGTCGGAGTCGAGGGCAAATACCTCGTCGCCGATTCCCAGCATCACCACCTGCATCGCCGCGGCGGCGTCGCCGGCTTCCGGTTTGCGCTCGACTACACTCTGGTTCATCAGGCGGCCTCTTTGAGCGGTTTTTCGGCCAGACCCTGGCCGGCCGCGATCAGCTGTGCGACATCGAGGATCAGCGCGGCGCTGCCGTCGCCGAGGATGGTTGCGCCCGAGAACATCGTCACATCCGAGTGGAGTTTCGACAGCGACTTGATCACCGACTGGTGGCTGCCGATGATCTGATCGACGATCAGCCCGACCCGGGTTTCGCCTGACGATGCGATGATGATCTTCTGGTGGCGGTCGGGCTCGCCGGCGGCGTCGAACAGGCTCCTTAGCCGCACGAACGGCACCAGGTCGCCGCGCATGTTGAGGAAGTCGCGGCCGCGTTCGCGCTCGTCGGCGGCTGTCAGTTCGGCGCATTCCTCCACCGCGGAGAGCGGAATGATATAGCGGCCCTCGCCGACCCGGATCAGCAGCCCCTCGATGATGGCGAGCGTCAGCGGCAGACGCAGCGTCACCGTGGTGCCATGGCCCGGCGCGGTCGAGATATCGATCGACCCGCGCATCGCCTCGATGGTGCGCTTGACCACGTCCATGCCGACGCCGCGGCCGGACAGCGCGGAAACCACCTGGGCGGTGGAGAAGCCGGGATGAAACAGGAACTGGTGGATATCCTGGTCCGACATCACGGCGCCCGGCGCAATCAGTCCCTGCTCTTCGGCTTTGGCGCGAATCCGCATGGTGTTGAGGCCGGCGCCGTTGTCGCGCACGGTGACCAGAACCTGCGCGCCGGCATGGGTGGCGGCAATCTCGATCCGGCCGATATCGGTTTTGGCGGCCGCTGTCCGGCTTGCGGTGTCCTCGATGCCATGATCGATGGCATTGCGGATCAGATGGACCAGCGGATCGGCCAGCCGCTCGATCATGGTCTTGTCGAGCTCGGTATCCTCCCCCGAGGTGACGAAATCCACAGGTTTGCCGAGATCGCGGGAGAGATCGTGCACCAGCCGGCGGAAGCGGCCGAACAATGATCCGATCGGCACCATCCGCGCGCCCATGGTGGTGTCGCGCAGGCTGGCGGCCAGCCGCTCGATTTCCTCGGCGATCGCCTTGATCGAGATATCGTCTGTGGACGCCGCCAATTGACTGAGGCGGGCCTGGGCGATCACGAGTTCGCCGACCCGGTCCATCAACTCGTCGAGGCGCTCGGCCTGGACGCGGACGGTGGCGTTCGCCTTGTCGTCGGGGCGTTTTGAGTCTTCGCGCTTCTTTTCGGCCGCAGGTGCCGGCTGGCTGGCGGCAGTTGCTTGCTCCGACGGCCTTAGTTCGCCCACCGGAGCGGCAGGTTGCAAGGGTGGCGCCATCTCTGCCGCCAAAAGTGGCGTTTCGGCCGCGGCCAGCGGCCTGCAATCAAGCTTCATTTCGTCCTGGACAAAGATGAAGACGTCGTCGATGGCGTTCCGATCGCAGTCGCTGTGCAGCGTCACATCCCATTTCAGGAAGCAGTGTTCCGGATCGAGTTCATCGAGAAACGGCACGTCGTCGGTCAGCGCCATTACGAAGCAGGCGCCCAGTTTGCCGAGGTCGTCCAGCAGATCGAGCGGGTTGGAGCCGTTGCGGAGGATGTCGCTGTCGAACTCAAGATGAAGCTGCCATCCGACCCGCGGCTGCGCCGCGGCCGGCGATGCTTCGACCGGATGTGCTTCGGTCGGCTTGTCACCGTCGGGCTCGACCAGGTGATGCAGATCGTCGAGGATGGCGTCGCCGATGACGGAGTCGGTGGTTTCGGGCGCTTCGATCAGGGCGCGAATGTAATCCTTGGCGGCGAGCGCCACGGAAATGAGATCCTGGTTCGGCTTGATCTCGCCTTTGCGCACCCGGTCAAAGGCGGTTTCGAATTCGTGCGTGAAGCTGGCTACCGCATCGAAGCCGAACATCGCGCCGGAGCCCTTGATGGTGTGCAGAGCGCGGAAGGCGGTATCGACAAGGTCCCTGTCGTCCGGACGCAGGCCGAGATCCAGCAGCGCGCCTTCCAGGGCGTCGAACAGCTCGCTCGCTTCCTGTCGAAATACTTCGGCCGGATCCAGCGTGGTCATGATCGCACCAGCTTGCCGACCACGGCAAGAAGCTGTTCCGGCTTGAACGGCTTGGTGATCCACCCGGTGGCGCCGGCCTTCTTGGCCTCGAGCTTGACGGCCTCGCTGGACTCAGTGGTCAGGAACACGATCGGCAGCCCGAGCAACGCCGGCAATGCGCGCAGCGCGCGGATCAGTTCCAGGCCATTCATGATCGGCATGTTGAGGTCGGTGATGACAAGATCGAAGCGACTGGCCTTGGCCTTTTCCAGGCCCTGGGCGCCATCGCCCGCCTCGGTCACATTGTGTCCCGCCGGCGCCAGCGTGACCTTGATCATCTGGCGGATGCTGGGGGAGTCGTCGACGGTGAGAATATTTGCCATTACTTGATCTCGGCTGGTTGAGCGGAGTGGCTGTCGGGCATCGAGCGGCTGGAAACGCCGGCACGTGCAATGGCAGAGCGGAGCACTTCCGAAACCGCCGTCAGGCTGACGCGGTTGCCGAGGTGGCGCGCGGTCTTGGCTGTCGAGAGCAGAAGCTGAACTGCGCTAACATCGGCCTTGTCGACAGCCGAGCAATCGAGTTCCAGCTTCTGCTGGACCGAAAGCGCCTTGCAGATCAGATCGTAGACAAGGCGAATGCCGCCGATGCTGCAGTCCGCGGGAAGGCGAAGCAGCTGCTGCGAATCTGGCTGAATTTCCATGGGATCATGCTCGAACCGGTCGATGTCGACGAGATGCGCCAGGCTCGTCGGCCTCGACAATTGGTGACCAGAAAGCGCAGAGGGGACCTCGGAAGCCAGGCAAGGTCGATTCGGGAACGTTCGATCCATCAAGCGATATGGCGCGCCCCCTTCCTGAGGGTTAATTTTGCCCTCCGTCAAACTACGGACAAACTGGGGCTGCCGACCGCGCCGTGTGCCGGGTTGGCTCCGACGGCGAGGCAATCGTCAGGCGGCGCAAGCAACCTGACAATCCTCCGCGAACCTCTCGAATCGGCCGGGCGATCGGCAGTTTCACGCCGACCTGCGGACGATCGCCGCTGGAATTTTCACCCGCCGCGCCCGACCGGCAAATCCAGCCAGCGCACCGTCATCACCGATCTGTGAAGCGTGCCTGGGCGCCATTGCGGCTTGACGGCCTCGCCGCCGCAGCGCGTGCTTCTGCTTGATGTCGGCAATTGCGAACGTCAACGCTGCCGCTGAGGCCGGGCAGCTGCCAGAAATTAAGGCTTCATTCAGGTTTGATTAAGGCCTCATTAAGCACGGAAAATGCTTGATACCCAATCGGTTGGGAACTTTCCGACTGTGACCTATGGGTGACAGCATTTTACGCAAAAGCTGTCTAAGTGCGCGTCATGGATGGAGCCGACACGCGGCCAATCTCAAATGATCTGCTGGAGACTAGAACAATGAAAAAGCTTCTTCTCGGAACTGTGGCCCTCGTCGCCCTCGGCGCGACCGTGCCAGCACTCGCCGCCGACCTGCCGGCTCGCGCTCCCTATACCAAGGCTCCGGTCTATGCCTCGCCGATCTACAACTGGACCGGCTTCTACATCGGCGGTCACATCGGCGGCGCTTTCGCCGGCAACAACAGCCTGACCGGCAGCAACGGCCGATTCCTCGGCGGCGTGCAGGGCGGCGCTGACTATCAGTTCGCCACCAACTGGGTGCTCGGTATCGAAGCGCAGTACAGCTGGCTGAGCAGCAACAACGGCGGCGTGCTGTTCCCCGGCGGAACTCTTGTGAACACCAGCAGCAACCAGCTCGGATCGGTCACCGGTCGGCTCGGCTACGCCTGGGGACCGGCGCTGGTTTATGCCAAGGGCGGTTATGCCTTCAAGGATAGCGACGGCGTCACCGCGACTGCCGGCGGCGTTCCGGTGGCCTTCACCACCGACAGCAACCACCGCGATGGATACACCGTCGGTGCCGGCGTCGAATACATGTTCGCGCCGAGCTGGTCCGCGAAGCTGGAATACATGTATTACAACTTCGGCAGCACCACGTTCACGACCGGCCCCGTTGGCCTCGTCGGAACCCGGTACCGCGACGACGAAAACACCGTCAAGGCCGGCCTGAACTATCGCTTCAACTGGGGTGGCCCGGTGGTTGCGCGGTATTGATCCGCACCTGATCTGATCGAACTGACGGAAAGGCCGGCCTCGCGCCGGCCTTTTTGTTTTGCTGCCCAATAATTGCGCAAACCCCTCGAATTCTCCCGATTTTGTTAACCGGGTAACGAGATACTGCCGCCGGGCAAGGATCCTGATGGATCCAGCGGGCAGGGCGGGGGCAGCATGGCGGCGCGATTTGGCATCGGCAAACTTGGTCGTCTGTTGAGATTTCTGCGCCCGCAATGGGGCGTCAGGGGCAGCCTGTTCGCAGCCTTCGCCGTGATCGCCGGCATGGCCATCATCATCAGCGTTGGCGCCGGCATGGTGCTGGGCGACCTCGGCAGTCTGATGCTGGATCTCAGCGGGCGCGACATACCGCGGCTCACGGCAAGCCTGCAGCTGGAGGCCCAGAGCGCCAGCCTGGCCAGCCAGGGACCGGCGCTGCTGGCGTCGCAGAGCCAGCAGATGCTGGACGAACGCTCCAAATCGATGAAGGAAACCCAGCAGCTTACGCTGGAGAAGCTCGGCCAGATCATCGAGCTCGGCGCCGACAAGACGGTGGTCTCCGCCCTCAGCGAGACCGTCAAGAACATCGACGACACCATCAGGAGCCTCGGCGCTGCAGCCAAGGAGCGGCTCGACGCCGGCGCGGTCCACGAACAGCAATACGAGGCGCTGCGCAAGGCTCAGGCCGCCTTCGTCGCCGCATCCGGTCCGGCGATGATGGACGCGCAGGCCAGGATCAATGCGGTTCTCGGCTCCGCGAATCTCTCGCAGGACGACGCGGTCGAGGCGGCACGGTCGGTCGAGCGGCTCGGCGACATCATCGCCAGCACCAACCTGCTGGCTTCCGACATGACAGCGGCACTGGCCGCCAGCAACAGCGATTCGCTCGAGCCGATCGAGAAGGCATTCAAGACCGCCCAGAGCAGCGTCAAATCCAACCTCGACACACTCCCGGGGAACAACGGCACCGCCGCGTTGAAGGACGCCGCGTTGAAATTGCTGGCGCTTGGCGAGGGCAAGACCAGCGTCTTCAAGATTCGCCAGAAGGAACTCGACGCCGACGATTACGGCCAGCTCATCCTTGATGAAACCCGCAAGCTGAATATCGGTCTCGGCATCAGCGTCAGGCAACTGGTCGATGCGGTGAAGACCGAAACCGGCAGATCGACCTCGCGGGCCCGGCAGAAGATCTCCTTCGCGACGCTGGTCATGGTCGCGCTTGGCGGCCTCACCTTGATCGGGTCGGTGCTGTTCGTCTGGCGCTATGTCGGCGGCAACATCCTGCGGCGGATCGGCAATCTGCAGCGCTCGATGCAGCTATTGTCGGCCGGCGATCTCGAATCGGAGATCTATCGCAGCAGCCAGCATGACGAAATAGCGGCGATGGCGAGTTCGCTGCAGGTCTTCCGCGAAAGCATGCTCGAAGCCCGCGCGCTGAATGCCGATCAGGACAAGGATCGCATCGCCAAGGCCGAACGCGCCTCCCGCATGGAAGCCCGGATCGTCGAATTCGAGGCCACCGTCCGCACCGCGCTGGACACTCTGCAGCGATCGGCCAATTCCATGCAGAGCACCGCGCAAGGCATGTCGGCGAGCGCCGATCAATCCAGCGCGCTGGTCAACGCCGTGGCGTCCGCCGCCGAGGAAACCTCGGTCAACGTCCAGACGGTGTCCTCGGGCACCGAGCAATTGTCGTCGTCGATCGCCGAAATCGGCCGCCAGGTGGTCAGCTCGGCGCAAATCGCCCGCAAGGCGGTCGATGAAGCCGGCGCAACCGACGCCACCATGCAGGGGCTCGCCGAAAACGCCAGCCGGATCAGCGTCGTGGTCGACCTCATCCAGGTCATTGCGTCGCAGACCAACCTTTTGGCGCTCAACGCCACCATCGAGGCCGCCCGTGCCGGCGAGGCTGGCAGGGGTTTTGCGGTGGTCGCCTCCGAGGTCAAGAGCCTCGCCAACCAGACCGCAAAGGCTACCGACGAGATTCGCTCGCAGATCGCCAACGTGCAGCATGTGACGACCTCGGCGGTCGGCGCCATCCGAAACATCGGCCAGACCATCAGCGAGATCAACGAGGTGACTACCGCGATCGCCGCCGCGGTTGAACAGCAGGGCACGGCGACGCGCGAAATCGCCCGCAACATCCAACACGCCGCCGGCGGCACCTCCGAGGTCTCGAGCAATATCATCGAGGTCAGCACCGCCTCGGCCAAGGCCGGTTCGGCGGCCAGCGAAGTGCTGAGCGCTTCCGGCGCGCTACGCCACGAGGCCGACGTCCTGCGCTCGGAAATCGACGCCTTCCTCTCGAATATCCGGGCCGCCTGAAAGCCCCGCCATGCGCCGCAGGTTCACGCCTGCGCTTGCAGCGCATGGTTGGGCCGGCTTGGCCGGCGGTAGATCGGTGCCGGCGGTGTTTTGGCGAAATCGCCGTCGTTTTCGGCTGGCGCCAGGTCGATTGTGCGGCTAAGTCGGTTGTGCGGCCTGGTCGATGGCAGTCAGGCTGGACAGACGTTGCGACATCGGGCGATGCATTCAAAAACAGACACGGTTCAGTCCTCGGTCGAGGCGCTACGCTACCCCTGGGAAAATCCTCCCGGCCCCGATCAGGTCGTCGAGATAAGGCCGGGCGTGTTGTGGGTCCGGCTCAAGCTGCCGTTCCGTCTCAACCACGTGAACATCTATCTGCTGGCCGACGACGACGGCTGGGCGATGGTGGATTCCGGTTTCGGCAACGAGGAATCGATCGCGGCCTGGACGGCGCTGTTCGAGGGCCCATTGGCCCATGTCAGGATCACGCGGCTGATCGTCACCCATTCGCACCCCGACCATGTCGGCCTGGCGGGGTGGATCGTCGACCGCTTCAATTGCCCGCTGCAGATGTCGCAGGTCGAGTACCTGCAATCGGTCTATCATCAGAACCGAGGCACCGAAGAGCGCAAGATGGCGCAGCGCCTGTTCTTCCGGCGTCACGGCATGGATGAGAACCTGACCGACAAGCTGCTCGGCCGCGGACAGGATTACCTGAAGCGGGTCTCGATCCTGCCGCCGTCCTATCGCCGCATCTCCCATGGCGAGGAAATCTGCATCGGCACCCGGCGCTTCAAGGTCATCACCGGAGGCGGCCACGCCCTCGATCAGGTGATGCTGTATTGCGCCGCCGACAAACTGTTTCTCTCGGCGGACCAGGTGCTCAGCAAGATCTCGCCCAATGTCAGCGTCTGGGCCGTCGAGCCCGATCAGAACTCCCTCGGGGAATATCTGGCCTCGCTGGCGAGCCTCACCACCACCCTGCCCTATGACGTCTTGGTGCTGCCCGGCCACGGCGTGCCGTTCTACGGATTGAAGACCCGGATCAAGCAACTGGCCGACCATCACGAGGAACGTTGCGGGTTGATCGCGGACGCCTGCCGGGAAAGCTCGAAAACTTCCAAGGAACTGGTGCCGGTGGTGTTCCACAAGCATGTTCTGGACGTGCATCAGATGGGTTTTGCCGCCGGCGAGCTGATCGCCCATGTCAATTACATGCTGGTCGAAGGCCGCCTGACCGCCGAGGAGGCCGATGGCGTGTTGCGATTCAGGACGACGTGACTTGACCGCAGATCCACTGATCGGGATTGCCGCTTGACGGCTCCCGGCGGGAGCCGGGTGCCGCAGTGTCGCGGCCTCGGCGGACGGCGTGTTGATCAGGATCAAGTTTCGTCCTCCGCCTGGAGCAACCCGGGTCCGCCGCCAATCAGGCCCAAAAAGGCCGATTCCGGCTCGACAGCAAAGCTGGAAACGCTCTAAAAAGGACCCAAGCCGTTCCGGCCTCAGCTTTCGTTCCAGGTTCCGCGATGGATTACAGCAAATTCTTCAGTGCCGCCCTCGGCCGCCTGCACGAGGAGCGGCGCTACCGGGTTTTCGCCGACCTCGAGCGGATCGCGGGCCGGTTTCCCCATGCGGTGTGGCATTCCCAGAAGGGACCCCGCAACGTCGTGATCTGGTGCTCCAACGACTATCTCGGCATGGGGCAGCATCCGAAGGTGATCGGCGCCATGGTCGAGACCGCTACCCGGGTCGGCACCGGCGCCGGCGGCACCCGCAACATCGCAGGCACCCACCACCCGCTGGTCCAGCTCGAACAGGAACTGGCCGACCTGCACGGCAAGGAAGCCTCGTTGCTGTTCACCTCCGGCTATGTCTCGAACCAGACCGGCATCGCCACCCTCGGCAAGCTGATTCCGGATTGCCTGATCCTGTCGGATGCGCTCAACCACAATTCAATGATCGAGGGTATTCGCCAGGCCGGCTGCGAGCGCCAGGTATTCCGCCACAGCGACATGGCCCATCTTGAAGAGCTGCTGCGCGCGGCAGGGCCCGACCGGCCGAAAATGATCGCCTGCGAAAGCCTTTATTCGATGGACGGCGATATTGCGCCGCTTGCGAGGATCTGCGATCTCGCCGAGCGCTACGGCGCCATGACCTATGTCGACGAAGTTCACGCCGTCGGCATGTACGGGCCGCGCGGCGGCGGCATCGCCGAGCGCGACGGCGTCATGCACCGCATCGATATCCTGGAAGGCACGCTCGCCAAGGCGTTCGGCTGTCTCGGCGGCTATATCGCCGGAACTTCCGACATGATCGACGCGGTGCGCTCCTACGCGCCGGGCTTTATCTTCACCACCGCGCTGCCGCCCGCGATCTGCTCGGCGGCGACCGCCGCGATCCGGCATCTGAAAACCTCGACTTGGGAGCGCGAGCGCCATCAGGACCGGGCCGCCCGAGTCAAGGCTATCCTGACCGCGGCAGGGTTGCCGGTGATGTCGAGCGACACCCATATCGTGCCGCTGTTCGTCGGCGATCCCGAACGCTGCAAGCGAGCCTGCGACATCCTGCTGGAAGAGCACGGCATCTACATCCAGCCGATCAACTATCCGACTGTCGCCAAAGGCACCGAGCGCCTGCGGATCACGCCTTCGCCCTATCATGATGACGGATTGATCGATCAGCTCGCCGAGGCGCTGCTGCAGGTTTGGGAACGGCTCGGATTGCCGCTGCACGAGAAATCGCTGGCCGCCGAATAGCCGGATTGTGGGGCTGCTGCAGGCAACCTGGTCGGCAAACTCAGCGTGACCGCGATGCCCGGGCGATTCCGGCATCCAGCCTCGGAAGAGGCCCGGCTCCGCTGCGGCGGAACCCGGAAAACCTGAGGGGAAATCGCTGTCGCTTGCCGCTGGGAAAGCGTTAGATTGCCGACCGATCGGGGCTTTGGCCTCCACAGGGAGCAAGCGCGATGCTGCACGACTGGGGCGTCATCGCAGCCGCATTCGGCTACATCGGGTTCCTGTTTTTCGTTGCCAGCCACGGCGACCGGCTGTCGCCGACGCAGCGCGGTCGCGCCAGCGCGCTGATCTACCCGCTGTCGCTGGCGATCTACTGCACCTCGTGGACGTTCTTCGGCTCGGTCGGCTTCGCCACCCGCACCAGCGTCGATTTTCTCGCGATCTATATCGGGCCGATCCTGATGATCGCGTTCTGCACACCGTTGCTGCGCCGCGTGATCCGGCTGGCGAAATCGCAGAACATCACCTCGATCGCCGACTTCATCGCCGCCCGCTACGGCAAGAGCCAGGCCGTCGCCGCCACCGTCGCGCTGATCGCCATCATCGGATCGGTTCCCTACATCGCGCTGCAGCTCAAGGCGGTGGCGTCGTCGCTTGAAACCATCCTCAGCGAAGACCAGGCCTTCTCCCATATTCCGGTCATTGGCGACATCGCGCTGATCGTCACGCTGGCGATGGCGGCGTTCGCGGTGCTGTTCGGGACCCGGCAGACCGACGCCACCGAACATCAGCATGGCCTGATGCTGGCGGTCGCCACCGAATCGATCGTCAAGCTGGTGGCCTTTCTCGCGGCCGGCGCCTTCGTCACCTTCTGGATGTTCAGTCCGGTCGAGCTGATCGAGCGCGCGATGAAGACCCCGGAAGCTGTCCGCGCCATCGACTATGTGCCCTCGCTCGGCAATTTCGTCGCCATGGCGCTGCTGTCGTTTTGCGCGATCCTGCTGCTGCCGCGCCAGTTCCATGTCAGCGTGGTGGAGAATTCCAGCGATGCCGAGGTGGGGCGCGCGCGCTGGCTGTTTCCACTGTATCTGATCGCCATCAACCTGTTCGTGATTCCGATCGCCATCGCCGGACTGGTGATGTTTCCGTTCGGCGCGGTTGACAGCGACATGTTCGTGCTGGCGTTACCGATGGCGGGCAACGCTTCGCTGCTCAGCGTCGGCGTCTTTGTCGGAGGACTGTCGGCGGCGACCGCCATGGTGATGGTGGAATGCGTCGCGCTTTCGATCATGGTCTCGAACGATATCGTCCTGCCGCTGGTGCTGCAGCGCAGCCCCGAATCGCGCGCCGGCGGCAAGGATTTTGGCGATTTCCTGCTCAGGGTACGCCGCTTTTCGATCTTCGCCATCATGGTGATGGCCTATCTTTACTATCGGGCGCTGGGCAACACCCAATTGGCGGCGATCGGGCTGTTGTCCTTTGCGGCCATTGCGCAGCTCGCACCGGCGTTCTTTGGCGGCCTGTTGTGGCGGCGCGCCACCGCGCGCGGCGCCATGGGCGGCATGCTGGTCGGTGTGGCGGTCTGGATCTACACGCTGTTCCTGCCGAGCTTCCTGGAAGGCAACACCGCCGGCCTGCTGCTGCTGCAGCACGGGCCGTTCGGGATCGAGGCGCTGCGTCCGCAAGCCTTGTTCGGCGCCGATCTGCCGCCGCTCCTGCACGGTGCGCTGTGGAGTCTGTCGCTCAACCTGTTGACCTACATCGCGCTGTCGCTGGCGCGCCAGCCGTCCTCGATCGAACGACTGCAGGCCGATCTGTTCGTGCCGCGCGCGCTGGCGCCGATCGCGCCGACCTTCCGGCGCTGGCGCACCACCGTGACCGTGCAGGACATCCAGAGCACGGTGGCGCAGTATCTCGGTCCCGACCGCGCCCGTCATTCGTTCGAAGCCTTCGCGACCGCCCGCCACCTCAGCCTCGGACCGGCGGCGCCGGCCGACTTCGAGTTGCTGCAGCATGCCGAACATCTGATCGCTTCCTCGATCGGGGCGGCGTCCTCGCGCCTGGTGATGTCGCTGTTGCTGCGCAAGCGCACCGTCTCCGCCAAGGCGGCACTTAAACTGCTCGACGATTCCCACGCCGCGTTTCATTTCAACCGCGAGATCTTGCAGACCGCACTCAACCATGTGCGGCAGGGCATCGCGGTGTTCGATGTGGATTTGCAGCTGATCTGTTCAAACCGGCAGTTCGGCGAACTGCTCGGCCTGCCGCCCCACCTCGTGCAGCTCGGGATTCCCCTGAAGGAAATCCTCGAATTCATGGCCGCCATCAGCCCTCCCGACTTCGGCGACAGCGACGCGCTGATGCAGATGCGCCTGGCCGCCTATACCAGCGAAGGCGAGCCCTACCTTGAACGGCTGCCGGATCGCCATATGGTGATCGAGGTGCGCACCAATCGGATGCCCGGCGGCGGGCTGGTGATCACCTTTTCCGACGTCACGCCGAGCTTCGAGGCTGCCGAGGCGCTGGAGCGCTCCAACGCAACGCTGGAAAAGCGGGTGCGGGATCGCACCGAGGAACTCACCCGCCTGAACTCGGAACTGGCGCTGGCCAAGAGCACCGCCGAGGACGCCAACATCTCGAAGACGCGCTTTCTGGCCGCGGCGAGCCACGACATCCTGCAGCCGCTCAACGCGGCACGGCTCTATGTGACGAGCCTGGTCGAGCGCCAAAGCGGCGGCGAGGATTCGCGGCTGGTCGAAAACATCGACAATTCGCTGGAGGCGATCGAGGAGATCCTCGGCGCTCTCCTGGACATTTCGCGGCTTGACGCCGGCGCCATGACGACGTCGATCACCAGTTTCAGGATCGGCGACCTGATGCGTTCGCTTGAAATCGAGTTTGCGCCGATCGCGCGGGCCAAGGGGCTGAAGCTGACCTTCGCGCCGTGTTCGATGCCGGTGGAATCCGATCGCCTGCTGCTGCGGCGGCTGCTGCAGAACCTGATCTCCAACGCCATCAAATACACCCCGCGCGGGCGCGTGCTGGTCGGCTGCCGGCGCCACGGCCAGGCGCTGCGAATCGGCGTCTATGATACCGGCGTCGGCATCCCCGTCCTCAAGCGCGGCGAGATCTTCAAGGAATTTCACCGGCTGGAGCAGGGCGCGCGGATTGCGCGCGGGCTCGGACTGGGGCTGTCGATTGTCGAGCGCCTGGCGCGCGTCCTCAACCATGGCATCGCGCTCGATTCTAATCTCAGCGGCGGTTCGTTGTTTTCGGTGACGGTGCCGACCGCGCAGGCCGTCAATTATACCGCGGCGGTCACCAGCGCGACCCCGCTTGCCAAGACGCCGATCAGCGGCTCCCGGATCGTTTGCATCGAGAACGACGCGGCGATCCTGGACGGCATGAAAACCCTGCTGACCGCCTGGGATGCCGACGTCATTGCGGTGGCGGATCCCGATGCCGCCATCGAGGCGATCGAGGCCGCGGGCGGACGGCTCACAGGGCTTCTGGTCGATTATCATTTGGACCGCGGCAACGGCATCGCCGCGATCAGGGAGATTCGCCGCCGGTTCGGCGATCGCATTCCGGCGATCCTGATCACCGCGGATCGCAGCCCGCACGTGCGGGCCGCGGCGCGGGAGGACAACATCGCGGTGCTCAACAAGCCGGTCAAACCGGCTTCGCTACGGGCATTGCTCGGTCAATGGCGCACCCAGCAGATGGTCGCCGCGGAATAGCCGAACGGCATTTTGGCTCGCGCGCAATCTGATCGGCGCTGGATGCGCACTTGCCCTATTGCGGTGGCGAGTTGCCCTGCCGCCACTGGCCGCCGGCAATCTTCGCGGCGGCAATCACGGCCTGGGTGCGGCTCTCGACGCCCAGCTTTTGCAGAATCGCGGACACATGCGCCTTGATGGTCGCTTCCGAAACGCCGAGCTCGTAGGCGATCTGCTTGTTGAGCAGGCCTTCGGAGAGCATCATCAGTACCCTGACCTGCTGCGGCGTCAGCGTCACCAGCCGGTCGCGCAGGCGGGTCATCTCGGGGTCGGCGGCGGATGACAGGTCGGTGTCCGGCGGCACCCAGACGTCACCTTCCATCACTTTTGCAATCGCGGTGCGCAAGGTCTCGACCCCGAAGCGCTTGGGAATGAACCCCGAAGCGCCGAAATCCAGCGACCGGCGGATGGTGCCGCCATCATCGCTGGCCGATACGATCACCACCGGGATCGCCGGATACTGCGCGCGCAGGTAGATCAGGCCGGAAAATCCACTGATTCCCGGCATCGACAGGTCGAGCAGGATCAGATCGACTTCCGAGTCGCGCTCCAGCAGCGAGGTCAGCTCGTCGAACGATCCCGCCTCGTCAATCACAGCCGGGATCACCACGCTGGCGACCGCCTGGCGCAACGCATCGCGAAACAGCGGGTGGTCATCGGCAATCACGAGGCGAGTGTTGACAGTGGTAGTCATATATTTCTTGCAAGGGGGTTGCGGCGGAGTCGTGACAGGCTTTTGGAGCCGTGCGAACGCGTTGTTTGTCAATTGTCCCCTGCCGGGCGATCGCACGCAAGCGCGCAATATTGCCGTGCGTCAAAGCGGTTAACCGACGCCCGTTGTGCATCGCAGCACAAAATGGGCCGACGCAGCATCCGATGCTTACCAGCATCAAATCCGGGCAAAGCCACGAGGCGGGCCAAAAGTCTTATTGGGGGCCGTTTCACGAAGATGTTACCTTAACGGGAACCTCCTGGCTTAATCCGGCCAAGTCCGGCGTCGGGGGCGAATTGCATCAAATGATTTCGGGGAGCGAGCAATGACAATGGCTGCAACGGCGGGCCGCGAAGTCCGCACCGGGGGAATGACTGCCGAGGAGCGAAAGGTCATTTTCGCCTCCTCGCTCGGTACCGTCTTCGAATGGTACGACTTCTACATTTACGGAACGCTTGGCGCGTTCCTGGCCAAATACTTCTTCTCCAACGTGCCACCGAATGTCGGCTTCATCTTCGCGCTGCTCGCCTTCGCTGCGGGCTTTGCGGTCCGCCCGTTCGGCGCGCTGATCTTCGGCCGTCTCGGCGACATGATCGGGCGGAAATATACCTTCCTGATCACCATGGGGCTGATGGGCGTCGGCACCTTCTTCATCGGCCTGCTGCCGGGCTTTGCAACCTGGGGGATTGCCGCCCCGATCGTCCTGATCGCGCTTCGCCTGATCCAGGGCCTCGCGCTCGGCGGCGAGTATGGCGGTGCCGCAATCTATGTCGCGGAGCATGCGCCGGCCAACAAGCGCGGCTACTACACGTCATGGATCCAGACCACGGCGACGCTCGGTCTGTTCATGGCGCTGCTGCTGATTCTCGGCATTCGCACCTGGATGGGCGAAGCGGCGTTCGGCGATTGGGGCTGGCGCGTTCCGTTCCTGCTGTCGGGCATTCTGCTCGTGGTCTCGATCTGGATCCGAATGAGCCTGAACGAGTCGCCGGTGTTCGCCAAGATGAAGGCAGAGGGCACCACGTCGAAGCGGCCGCTTGGCGAAGCATTCGGCGAATGGTCGAACGCCAAGATAGCTATCCTGGCCTTGCTGGGCGCAACTGCGGGCGAAGCCGTCGTCTGGTATGGCGGACAGTTCTACGCGCTGTTCTTCCTGACCCAGACCATCAAGGTGCCGGGCGTTACCGCCCAGATCCTGATCGTGATCGCGCTGGCGCTCGGCACGCCCGGCTTCGTCATCTTCGGCTGGCTGTCGGACAAGATCGGCCGCAAGCCGATCATTCTCGCCGGCTTCCTGCTGGCGGCCTTGACCTATTTCCCGATCTTCAAGGCGATTACCCACTACGCCAATCCGAAGCTCGAGACCGCGCTGTCGTCAGCGCCGGTGACCGTGATCGCCGATCCCGGCGAATGCTCGTTCCAGTTCAAGGCGACCGGCACGGAAAAATTCACCACGAGCTGCGACGTGGCCAAGTCCGGCCTGGTCAATCTCTCGGTGAACTACAACAACGAGGTCGCGCCGGCCGGGACCAAGGCCAAGGTGAAGATCGGCGATCAGACGCTGTCGGCCGACAGCCCCGATTTCGCCAAGGCACTGCCGGCCGCGATCAAGGCTCACGGCTATCCGGCGTCGGCGGATCCGGCCGACATCAACTGGGTCATGACGACAGTCATGCTCTGGCTGCTGGTGGTCTATGTGACGCTGGTCTATGCGCCGATCGCCGCCTGGCTGGTTGAACTGTTCCCGAGCCGCATCCGCTACAGCGGGCTGTCCTTGCCCTACCACATCGGCAACGGCTGGTTCGGCGGCTTCCTGCCCGCCACCGTGTTCGCGATCGCGGCGGCCACCGGCAACATCTATTCCGGCCTTTGGTATCCGGTCGGGATCGCGGCCATGAGCCTGATCGTCGGCTTGCTGTTCCTGCCGGAAACCAAGGACGTCGACATCAGCAAGACCTGAGATCGTCGGACGGCGACAGCCGCCCGATCCGGACCATCTCGACGAACCGGCCGCGGATGGCTCCGCGGCCGGTTTGGTTTTCACCTCCTGGCGCCGATGAATTGCAGCACGATCTCGCGGCGGTGCGGACGGGCGCGATGCTCGATCAGGTAGATCGCCTGCCAGGTGCCGAGCGCCAGTTCGCCCCTCACGACGGGGACATGCAGCGAACTTGCCGTCAGCATGGTCTTGACATGCGCCGGCATGTCATCGGGCCCCTCGGTGTCGTGGGTCCATCCGGCGTGCTCGGGCGCCAGCCGATCGAGCGCCATCATCAGGTCGTGCAGCACCGAGGGATCGGCATTTTCCTGAATCGTCAGCGACGCCGAGGTGTGACGGACAAACAGCGTTACCGCGCCTTCGCTGGCACCGGCGTCGCCGAGGAATTTTGCGACCTCAGCGGTAAGGTCGGCAAAGCCGGGCCCTGAGGTCTGCACCGTCAGCCGCGACGAAACAATGGCGTCGGCGCTGACCGTCGACAGCGGGGAACGCGATGACGACCTGGGCGAAGCCATGAAATATCTCTCGATGCGTCGTTGCGGCATTCTCCGGATAAAAAGCCGAAGCCGCAAGACGATGCCGGCTCTCAAATCCTGCCGGTGACGTCCTTCTGCATCCGGTTGGCCATATCGACCAGCCGTCGCCAGGCCTGCTCCAGGAACGACATCATGCGGTCCATGTCGCGGTCGCTGGGCAACGGGATTTCGATTCTGCGCGCGCCATCGTCCAGTCTCGGCTCCGGCTTCTGCAGCGAGTCGGCCTTCGGCAGCGGCTCGTCGGTCTTGCCGGTCACGACAGCTTCGCGCTCGGCCAACTGCACCTTCAGCTTTTCGTTTTCGGCCTGCAGCCGGCCAATTTCCGCGTCGTATGCCGCGCGTTCGTCGGGCACTGAATAGCAGGCAAAGCCGGTGCCGTTGTCGGTGCAGGTCGACACCGCGCCGGTCCTGGTATCGAGCCGGATCACGCCATCGGCAATCGGCGACATCGTATAACGGCCATTCTCGGTATCGAGCGCCGGCTGCGCCGAAGCGGCGGTGACGTCGCCGACGCAGAAAAAAACCGCCAGGACCGGCATCGAGCTGGCGATTTTCGAGGGCGATCTGGCAGTCATGGCAAAGGCTCCGCCGCAAAACCGGTCAGTTTTCCTGGTCCTGAACCTGCGAACGATACGGTATCCGGCCGGACTTCAACGCATCTGCGAGCAATTCGATCCGATCCTGGCCCCAGAACACCTCGCCGTCGAGCACATAGACCGGCGATCCGAACACATCCGCCGCCAGCGCATCCCTGCGGTTCTGTTCATAGGCTTCACCGATCTCATCGGACCCCGACCGCTCGACCAGCGCTTTGCCGGGCAGTCCGGATTCGTCGGCCAGTTTGACCAGCGTGGCGGGATCGGCCAGGTTCAACTGATCCTCCCACACCGCTGCAAAGGCCCGTCGCAGAAACGGATCGGGATCGCGGCCGGCCTCGATCGCCGCGACCACGACACCGTCGGCCAGCCGCGCATTGAAGGGCCAGTTCGCCGGCTGCAGGTGAAAATTCAGGCCCCGTTTTTCGCGCCAACGCTGCAGTTCGACCATCCGATAGCGCTGCCGCACCGGATGGCGCTTGAGCAGCGGCAGGCCGCCGGTCTCGGAAAACAGATCGACCAGCACCACCGGCTTGTGATTCACCTTGAGATCGTAGGCGGTTGCGATCTCCTGGAACAATTTGTGCCCGACATAGGCCCAGGGGGATTGAAGCGAGAAATAATAATCGACCTGGCGCGGCATGCGAACTCCGGAAAAAAGAGGGGGTGCTCGCGGCCATCCCAACAGACCGGCCACGACGATGCAAGATCGCCCGGCGGGTCCGAGCATCGGCAGGAACCTCAAAAAGCTCGGCCGGGGGCAATAGGTATCAAATCCTGCGAACTGGAAGCCTGCAGGGGCCGGCACCGATCGCCAGACGGCATCGCATGCCCGACCGCCTGCCCAGCTGTTGCACTGCGGCGACATCCGGCGGCAGGTTCGCCGCGGTTGGAATAAATCAAGCCAAATCAATGGTCTAAGTGGTTATTGCACAATCTTGACTTGGTCGGATGCGCTCAGTATGGTCCGCGCGGCTTTTGAGGGTGACGGGGCGTCATTTCCATCAACCGCAGCATTGTTTCGGGTCTCCACGGCATGGCGGACGGCACGAACGACGGCGGATCTGGAAGTCGTGATCAATCGTCCTCCGACGAGGCTGCGCTTTCCGCAAGGCTCGGAAGTCTGGATCAGCGGTTGTCCGAAATTCGGGACAACCGCAAAATCAGGACTGACCAACCCGGATCTGGAGGCGGAGACGGAGCTGCCAGCGCCTCGGCGATGGCGCGAGGTTTCCGGCTTTCTTCCGAGTTGATCGCGGGTGTCGTGGTCGGGGCGGGGATTGGCTGGGGTTTCGACCGTTTGCTGTCGACATCGCCCTTCGGACTTATCGTGTTCTTTCTGCTCGGCTTTGCCGCCGGCGTGCTGAACGTGATCAGGTCCGCGGGCGCGGCTCCTGACAGAACCGGCCGTTAACAAGCGGCAAGCCGGACGAATTGATTGCAGAGCGCCGGCGTGGCCGGCGGTACCTTAGAGATGCCACGCGGATGATCGATCCGATCGAACAGTTCAATATCGAAAAGCTCTTCACGATCGGCCATATCGGCCATCAGGAGATCGCCTTCACCAACTCGTCGGCCTACATGTTCGGCTCGGTGGCGCTGATTTCGCTGCTGATGATCGGCGGCGTCGCCGGACGGCAGCTGGTGCCGGGGCGGATCCAGTCGGTCGTCGAGATAAGCTACGAATTCGTGGCCAGCGCCATTCGAACGACCGCCGGCAAGGAAGGCATGAAGTTCTTCCCGCTGGTGTTTTCGCTGTTCATGTTCATTGCCGTATCGAACGTCATCGGGGTCATTCCCTACAACTTCACGATCGCCAGCCACCTCATCGTTACGGTCGTGCTGGCGATGATCGTGTTTCTGACGGTGCTGATCTACGGTTTCTACAAGAATGGCCTGAAGTTCTTCAAATTGTTCGTGCCCTCGGGCATTCCGATCGTGATCCTGCCGCTGGTGGTGTTCATCGAGGTGTTCTCGTTCTTTTTGCGGCCGATTTCGCACTCCGTGCGACTGTTCGCAAACATGCTCGCGGGCCATATCGCATTGGCGGTGTTCGCAAGCTTCATCCCGCTGCTGGCAGGACTTGGCATTGCCGGTTACCTCGGCGCCGTGTTGCCGCTCGGCATGGTGATTGCGCTGACCGCGCTCGAACTGCTGGTCGCGTTCCTGCAGGCCTACGTTTTCACCATCCTCACCTGCATCTACCTCAACGATGCAATTCATCCGGGCCATTGATCAGGCCCTCTATCCAACCTCAAGAAGGAGTTAGTTTCATGGATCCGATTGCCGCGAAGTACATTGGCGCTGGTATTGCCTGCATTGGCATGGGTGGCGCCGGCGCGGGCGTGGGCATCATCTTCGGCAACTATCTTGCCGCCGCGGTGCGCAACCCCTCGGCCGCCCAGGGTCAGTTCGCCAACCTGATCTTCGGCTTTGCCGTTACCGAAGCGCTCGGCATCTTCTCGCTGCTGATCGCGCTGCTGTTGTTGTTCGCGCTCTGATATTGATCACTGGCTGCGCGTGTCCGTCGCAAAACTGCTAGCTGCGAACGCGCGCTAAGCCGAACAGGAGAGACCCGTGGCCGAGAGTCATGGCGACGCCAAGGGCACCAGCGCCCACACCGAAGCCGACGCCCATGGACGGACGTTTCCACCGTTCCAGAAGGATACCTTTGCTTCGCAACTGGTGTCCCTGCTGGTGGCTTTCGTCGCGCTTTATCTGATCGTCTCGCGAATCGCGCTGCCGCGCGTCGGCAGTGTGCTCGACCAACGCCAGAACGTCATCGACGGCGACCTGGCCGACGCGCAAAAGCTGAAGGACGATTCCGACAGCGCGCTCAAAGCCTATGAAAGCGAACTGGCGGCGGCACGCTCGCGCGCCCAGGCGATCGGTGCGGAGACCCGCGAAAAGCTCAACGCGGCATCCGAGGCCGAGCGCAAGACGCTGGAAGAGCGGCTGTCGCTCAAACTCGCCGAGGCTGAAAAAACCATCGCCTCGACGCGCGAGGCGGCGATGAGCAACGTCCGGGGCATCGCCGCGGATGCGGCCGCCGCGATTGTGCAGCGGCTCACCGGCCTGGCGCCCGATGCCAGGTCGGTCGACAGCGCCGTTGACGCGTCCTTGAAGGGATAAGTTTGATGTTCGCCGAACCGGAATTCTGGGTCGCCGTTGCCTTCGTCATCCTGATCGGCCTGTTCGCGTATCTCGGTGTCCACCGCACGATACTGAAGGCGCTGGATCACCGCAGCGACCGCATCAGGGCCGAACTGGACGACGCGCGCCGCCTCAAGGACGAGGCCGCCAAGCTGCTGGCGGAGTACAAGGCCCGTCACGCCAGCGCCGAGCGCGAGGCCCAGGACATCATTGCCTCGGCAAAGGCCGATGCCGAGCGCATCGCGTCCGAAGCCAAGACCAAGATGGAAGATTTCGTCGCGCGGCGTACCAAGACGGCCGAGAGCAAGATCGCGCTGGCCGAGGCGCAGGCGATCGCCGACGTCCGTTCCGCCGCAGCCAACGCCGCGGTTTCGGCGGCTTCCAGCATCCTGTCGCAATCGGTAAAAGGCCAGATCGCCGACGATCTGCTGGCCAAGGGCATCACGGAAGTCCGCGAAAAGCTCAACTGATCAGGCTTCGTTGGCTCCCAGCGGACGGCGAGGTATCGAACACCGCGGCCCGCCACTCCGGCATGGCCGCTGCCATCCGCCTTACTGGGGCGGCGCTGCCGGCTTCGGCATTTTTTTCCTCGGCGGCTTCGGCTTCGGTTCCGGCGACAGCGCCTGCGGGTCGAACCCGATATAGAAGATGTAGGAATCGCCGGTCGCTCCGGGCGGCACCGGATAAACCATATCTTCGGCAACCAGACTGAACGGCACGCTGCTGGCGTCAGCCAGGGACACCGTGGTGCGGTAGACCTTGGTTGCGATCGTCTTCTCCTGCACACCGCCCTGCACAACGGCGACGCGTATCGGAATCTCGACCGTCGGCGGATTCCCGGCGGGACCGGCGATGACGCGGCCCAGAATGCCGATTCGCGCAGTGATCTGGTCGCCGTTTTGGGTACAATCGCGCGCCGTGCGCGTGATCGTCGCCTGGTAGCGCAGATCGTTGCCGACCGCCTGCTTGCCGGGCAAACCCACCGCAAAGGTCGAGGCGCCGGCGCGAATGCTCACCGGCGGACAGCTCAACTCATTGTCCACCGCCGCCGGTGCCTTTTCACCGACGGCCTGCGATTTCGAGCCGAACAACTGGCTGAATCGGTCGCCGATTGACGGGCTCGGGCTGGACGAGGCGCCGGACATGCTGCTGCAGCCGGACAAAAGGGCGCCCGCGACAGTCAGCGCCAGCGCCGCGCGCGGACGGGCCGCCCTGTCGGCACCCATCCTCTGCATCATCAGCCTGTTGCGCATCCCCAAGTCCCCAACTACCCGCGCCCTTGGCGCGGGCGCGGCTAAGCCCGCGCCGGCGCGTTATAACAGCGCAATGGCGGCGAACCCAAGGCGCTCAAAAGGCGCGCGGCAAAACCCGCAAACAAGGTTAGCCGCGAAAATCCTCGTGCAGCAGGCCGAACAGCAGGTGGTCCTGCCAGACGCCATTGATGCAGAGGTAGCGCCGTGCCAGGCCCTCGCGGCTGAAGCCGCATTTCTCCAGCACCCGGATCGACGGCGCATTGGTGGGAATGCAGGCCGCCTCGATTCGGTGCAGGTTGAGTTCGCCGAACAGCGACGGCAGCAGCACTCGGAGCGCCGCGGTCATGTAGCCGCGATGCGCATGGGGTTCTCCGACCCAGTATCCGATGGTGCCGGCCTGCACGATGCCGCGGCGGACATTGGCCAGCGTGATGCCGCCGAGCATCGCACCGTCGGACTCCCGGAACACGATGAAAGGATAGGATCGGTCGGCGGCGATGTCCTCCGCGTAGCGGCGCAATCGCCGGCGGAACCCGGAGCGGGTCAGATCGTCGGACGGCCAGATCGGCTCCCACGGCGTCAGATAGTTGCGGCTGTATTCGCGCAAATGCGCCCATTGCAGAAAATCGGACATTTGCGGCGCGCGCAGCAGCAGGCCATTGCCGCGCGGGGCGAGCGCGGCCGATCCGCTGGATGGCAAACGAAACAGGGCCATGCGTGTTACTCCCCGATGTCCGAACCTGACGGCTGCGCAATCCTCAGTGCAGGCGCGCCCTGGCCATCGACTTGGTCAATCCTTCCGCAAAAGCCACCGCCGTGTCCAGACCCCTGCCGCTGCCGAGCGCCACCACGGCCGGGCGGCTGCGTGACAACAGGCCTCGCGCGGCGTTCCGGGTCGATTCCACGCTCACCGCGTCGATCCGGGTGACCAGCTCTTCCACCGACAGGGGGCGCCCATAGGCCAGAATGTGGCGCGCCAACTGTTCGGCTCGCGAACTGCAGCTTTCCAGCGCCATCAAAAGCCCTGCCTTCATCTGCGCCTTGGCGCGCGCGATCTCGGCCTCGGTCAGGGTCTCGACGGCATTGTTGATGACGTCGACGATCACCTCCATCATTTCCGGGGCGTCGCCGGGATCGGTGCCGGTATAGAGTCCGAAAAAGCCGGTGTCGCTGTACGGCGCATGGAAGGTGTAGATCGAATAGCACAGGCCGCGCTTTTCACGCACTTCCTGAAACAACCGCGACGACATCCCGCCGCCCAAAATGTTGGTGAACACCTGCAGGCTGAACAGCGACAGATCGGATTGCGGTACCCCCTCGAGCGCCAGCGTCAGATGGGCCTGTTCAAGCTCGCGATGCACGACGCGGGAGCCGCCACTACCGAACATCGCCGGCTGCGGCTTCGGCGCAGGCGCGCCGTCGAAGCTGGCGAACCGCTGCGCCACCTCCTCCACCACCCGCTTGTGATCGACCGCGCCGGCGGCGGCCACCACCATGTCCGGACCGCGATAATGTGTCGAAAGGTAGCCGCGCAGGGTATCGCGATCAAACGCCTTCAGGGTCTTTGCCGTCCCCAGCAATGAACGCCCCATCGGCTGATCCGGGTAGCACAGCTCGTTGAGATGTTCGAAAACCACGTCGTCGGGCGTATCCTGCGCCGCGCCGATCTCCTGCACGATGACGCTCTTTTCGCGCTCCAGTTCGTCCGGCACGAAGGAAGGATTGGCGAGGATGTCAGACAGCACGTCGAGCGCCAGCGGCACGTCGGCCTTCATCACCCGGGCATAATAGGCCGTGGTTTCGGTCGAGGTGCCGGCATTGAGATCGCCGCCGACCGCCTCGATTTCCTCAACGATTTCGCGCGACGAGCGCCGCGTGGTTCCCTTGAACGCCATGTGCTCGAGCAGATGCGAGATGCCATGCTCGTTGGGCCTCTCGTCGCGGCCGCCGACGCCGGCCCAGACCCCGAGCGCCGCGGTTTCGAGATGCGGCATGGTATCGGTGACCACCGTGAGGCCGGAGGGAAGCTTGGTGACATCGACGCTCATCCGGCAACTCCTTGCTTCGCGGCACGGCTGACCGACAGCACGAACCGTTCGACTTCAACCTGATCGTTGTTCATGACTTTGATCTGCTCGGGCCTGGACATCAGGCCGTCGAGCCACGGCGGCAGCTGCGGACGCACGCCGCAGGCGGCTTCTACCGCGTCGGGAAATTTGGCGGCATGCGCGGTCGACAGCACGATGTTTGGAACCTTCGAATCCGTGGTGTCGCGGTCCGCGACCGCCAGCGCCACGGCGGTATGCGGATCGACCAGCTCGCCGGCCTCGCGCCAGGCGGCGCGGATCGCCGCGCTGGTCTCGTTCTCATCGGCGCGGCCGGCATCGAACTGCTCGCGGATCGCCGCCAGCGTCGCATCGGGCAGCACGAATCGCCCGGATTGCTTCAGTGAAGCCATCAGCGCGCGAATGGTGGCAGCGTCGCGTCCGCAGGCCTCGAACAACAGCCGCTCGAAGTTCGACGAGACCTGGATATCCATCGACGGCGAGGCGGAGGCGTGGACCTCGCGGACTTCGTAAATTCCGGTCTTGAGCGTACGCGGCAGGATGTCGTTGATGTTGGAGGCGATTCGCAGGCAGCGGATCGGCAATCCCATCCGCTTTGCCACATAGCCCGCAAAGATGTCGCCGAAATTGCCTGTCGGCACGGTAAAATCCACCTTCCGCGCCGGCGCGCCGAGCGCGACCGCGGCGGTGAAATAATACACCACCTGGGCGACGATCCGCGCCCAATTGATGGAATTGACACCCGACAGCGACACCGCGTCGCGAAAGCTGTGATGATTGAACAGCGCCTTCACGATCGCCTGACAATCGTCGAAATTGCCTTCGATCGCCAGGGCATGAACGTTGCCGGCTCCCGATGTCGTCATCATCCGCCGCTGCACATCGGAGACTCGGCCATGCGGGAACAGCACGATCAGATCGACATTGTCGAGCCCCGCGAACGCATCGACCGCGGCGCCGCCGGTATCGCCCGAGGTCGCGACCACGATGGTGGTGCGCTGCGCGCGCCTGGCCAGCACATGATCCATCAGCCGCGAGATCAGCTGCATCGCCACGTCCTTGAATGCCAGCGTCGGGCCGTGAAACAGCTCCAGCACGAATTGATTGGGGCTGATCTGGTCGAGCGGCACCACTGCCGGATGGCGGAAGGTGGCATAGGCCTCGTTGGCCATGCGGCCGAGATCGACATCGGGTATTTCGCCTCCGACGAACGGGCGGATCACCTCGACGGCGACTTCCCAATAGGGCCTGCCAAAGAACCCCGCTATGGTTCCCGGCGACAGCTGCGGCCAGGTTTCGGGCACATAAAGGCCGCCGTCGCGGGCAAGCCCGGCCAGCATCACGTCGCAGAAACCCAGGGCGGGGGCCTCCCCTCGCGTCGAAATGTACCGCGTCAAACCGTCCTCCAAAGGCGCAAGACTCCCGCCAAGCCTTTGATATTGATCGATGATCTTACTCTGCTACGGCAGAGCCGCGCGGCACCATAAAGCGTTTTCAGGGCAAGGGGAAATGCTGGAATGCGCGCGGCACTCCGGGGCCGCGTCGCACCGCCAATCCTGAAAGGGCGACGGCCCGGCGCAGGCGTCAGGCGCCTTTCAGCGTTGCGATAGCCCCGGCCGCCGAGACGATGCGGGCGAACTCGCCATTGAGATTGGCAAGCGTCATGGCATGGATGTCCTCGGCGGTATGTAGGTCGCCATCAGGCCCTGTGCGATCGAACGTCCACGTCGCGTCGCGGACCAGCCGCGCGTCGAATCCGAGATTTCCGGCCATCCGAACCGTGGTTTCGACGCAGTGATTGGTCGTGGCGCCGCAGATCACCACGGTCTTGATGCCGGCCCCGCGCAGCCGGGCCTCCAGATCGGTACCGATAAAAGCGCTGTTCACCCGTTTCACGATCACGGGCTCTCCCGGCATCTCGCGCGCTTCATCCTTGACGGCATAACCGGTGCACCCCGGCCGAAACCTGGAATCCGGACGGCTACCTTGATGCCGAATGTGGAAAATCGGCATGCCGCCGGCTCTAAATCCTGCCAGCAGTTCGACGATCCGGTCGACGGCTTCCGGATTATTTCGCCGCTTGCCTGCGGCCTCCCATTCATCGAACGCGCGCTGGACGTCGATGACAATCAGGGCGGTGCCGGGCGAGGGATGCTGGCTCATGGACTGACGCTCGAGGGAGCAGGCTGTATCTGCGAACGTGCCACGCCGGCGAGGGTTAGGACATGCCGTTGTTCCCTCATTTTCAGACACCAGGCCGGCAAACAGGGTATTGCTTCGAAGCTGCCGCGGCCCTGCGATTCACCTCGTGATCTGGCCGCGCAGCCATAGGCCGAACGCCATCACCACGGCGCCCGCCAGGGCGAACCAGGTGATGGCATATTGCAGATGATCGTCCTTGAGATGGACCTCGAGCGGGCCGGGTTTCGGAATGCCGCTTTCCGGTACCGGTGCCTCCAGATCGATGTAGAACGGCGCGACCTCGCCCCAGCCGAGCGCCCGGGCCATGGCGAGATGGTCCCTCGTGAACCACAGCCGCTTGTTCAGGTTTTCAGCCGGCGTGAGCAGGCCGGCCTTTTCGGGGAAGCGGATATAGCCGGTCAGCGTCACCGGCGCGCCGGTGGCCAGCCGCGCCACCGCGCGATCCTGCTGAGGCCGCTCCTGCATGGTGTTTTGCACGAAGCCCGCGTTGATGACGACGATTTCGCCGGTCGCAAGCCGCCCGGGCACGAACACCCAGGTGCCGGGGCCGGCGATATCCTCGCGAACCGCCGACCCGGAACTGTAGACCATTGCATCCGGAAGCGGTGCATAGGTCGCGGTAAAGCGAACGCGGCGGAATTCATCCACGGCCGGCGACAGCGCGCGCCACTGCGCCGGCGGCGGCAGCGCTTCAGGGGCGGCCGCGAGCCGTTCGGTCAGGGCCGCGATCAGCGCGTGCTTCTCGACCCGGCGCTGAAGCTGCCAGATCCCGAGGCCCGCGAACAGCGCCACCATGACCAGCGTGAACGCGGTAAAACCAGTGACGCTGCGCCCTGGTACCCAAGCCCCCATCATTTCGGGTCGCGCTCGATCAGCCGGCCAGGCGCAGCCTTGTGATGGAACTGCAGCGCGATCAGCAGCGACTTCATCGAACGCAGCGGCAATAGCGTGGTGGCGAGAATCAGCGGCAGCCAGAGCACCGCGTGCAGCCAGAACGGCGGCTGATACTTGACCTCGACGATCAGCGCACAGGCCACCACGACGGCCCCGGCGATCATGATGATGAAAATTGCAGGCCCGTCGCCGGCATCGATGAAGGCGTAGTCGAGCCCGCAGATCTCACAACTCGGGCGCAGGTCGAGGAATCCCGAATACAGCCTGCCCTTTCCGCAACGCGGACATCTGCAGGCGAGGCCTCGCATCGCGGTCTGCAAAACGGTGACGGCAGGATGGTCGGTCATAGGTTTTCCTTCGCCTCTCGCCTTGCGGGAGAGGTGCCTTCGCAGACGGGGGTTGGCGCCAGCGGATCGCGCCCATGCGCCCGATGACAGCTCCGCGCTGCATAAGCGAAAACTCCGGCGAATTACCGGGAGCCTTCGTATTGCCGCCTCCCAGCTCGGATTTTCGTCCCCCGCCGCTCCCACGCGAAGCTGAGCGAAAGAAGAACGAAAGAAAAAAGGGCGGCCGCGGGGCCGCCCCTTGTAGCACGTTAGTGCCGGGATCAATGCGCGCCGTGGGCCATGGTTTCGGCGCCGTGGCCCCAGACGTAGATGCAGATGAACAGGAACAACCACACCACGTCGACGAAATGCCAGTACCAGGCCGCGAATTCGAAGCCGAGATGCTGGGTCGGGGTGAAATGCCCGGCATAGGTGCGCGCCAGACAGACGATCAGGAAGATGGTGCCGACCAGCACGTGGAAGCCGTGGAACCCGGTCGCCATGAAGAAGGTGGCGCCGTAGATATTGCCGGCGAAGCTGAATGCGGCGTGGCTGTATTCAAACGCCTGCACGCAGGTGAAGGTAGCGCCAAGCAGGATCGTCATGATCAGCCCGTATTTCAGGCCCTGGCGATCGTTTTCCAGCAGCGCATGGTGCGCCCAGGTCACCGTGGTGCCGGAGGTCAGCAACAACAGCGTATTCAGCAGCGGCAGATGCCAGGGATCGAAGGTCTCGATGCCCTTGGGCGGCCACACCCCGCCGAACAGCGCGTCACGGGTGGCATGCACGGGATCGCCGGGGAACAGTGCCGAATTGAAGAAGGCCCAGAACCAGGCGACGAAGAACATCACCTCCGAGGCGATGAACAGGATCATGCCGTAGCGATGGCTGATCTGCACCACCCTTGTGTGATCGCCCTTGTACTGTGCCTCGCGGATTACATCCGCCCACCAGCTCGCCATGGTGTAGAGCACGCCAATGGTGCCGATGCCGAAAATGATCGGCGCGGCCGTGAACAGGTGATGCATCCAGGTAATCGCGCCGAGCGCCATGATGAAGGCCGAGACCGAGCCGACGATCGGCCACGGGCTCGGATCGACGAGGTGATAGTCGTGATGCTTGACTTGCGCCGTAGCCATTGCGGTCTCTCCGTTAGCGGTGCCGGTGGTATTCGGCACGTATTCGTTTCAAAAATCAAACCCCGTGGACGTCCCAAAACCAGAAAAACCATGCCGGGGCTGGATCAGAGGCTGCCCTTGCGGTTGTCCGGTTCGCTCGCCGCCAGCGGCTTCGGCGCCGGATCGCGCACCGGATAGAAGGTATAGGACAGCGTGATGGTATTCAGCCCGTCATTGTCGCTGTCCGCGACCACCGAGGGGTCGACGTAGAACACCACCGGCATCTGGCGCCTCTCGCCGGGCGCCATGGTCTGTTCGGTGAAGCAGAAGCAGTTGATCTTCTCGAAATACTTGCCGACCGTCAGCGGCGCCACATTATAGGCGGCCTGCCCGGTCGTGGTCCGAGCCGACTGATTGGTTACGGTGTAGAACACGGTGACGACCTCGCCGATCTTGATCGCGATTTCGGTCTGCTCCGGCTCGAACTTCCACGGCAACCCGGGCGCGACATTGGAATCGAAGCGCACCGCGATCTTGCGCGCCAGCGGCGCCGAGGATGGCGCCGCTGTGGCGACCTGGGTGGTGCCGTTGAAGCCGGTGGCGCGGCAGAACCAGTTGTAGAACGGCACGGCGGCATAGGACGCACCGACCATCAGCACCACAACCAGGCCGCAGATCGAAGCCACCACGGCATCGCGACCGAGGCCGCGGCGCCCGACCAGCCCGCGGGTGGCGACCTTGTCGCTTGCGGTCGGCTGTTGCGGCATCGTCGGTTGTTTCCCCATCTCGATCACATCGGCCGTACTAGCACGGCCGGCCCCTTGACCATGGTGACCGCGAAAAACAGCACCACCAGAACGCCGAGCGCCAGCGCGATGGCGATCGAGCGCCGGCGGCGGCTCTTTTGCTGCGCCTCGGTGAGGACGATACCATGGGGCTTCTGCTCGTTGTCCATCGCCTTGTCATGCGCCCCCTACCAGATCGACGGCGCGACGGCATGGACGACAACCTCGAGCAGCAAGGTCGCGAACAGCGCGAACAGATAGACGATCGAGAAGGCAAACAGCTTTCGGGTTGCCCGCAACGCCGCGCGGCCCTCGCGACGCCGATAGACGTTGATCGCGAGCGCCAGCATGCCGGCGCCGAGAACCATCGAGGTTACGCCATAAACCGCGTCGAAATAACCGAGCGGCCACGGCGCGAATGCGACCGCGACCAGCACCACGGTATAGAGCAGAATTTGCAGCCGCGTCGCATCGGGGCCGGCGATTACCGGCAGCATCGGCACGCCGGCGCGCGCATAGTCGTCGGAGCGGAACAGCGCCAGCGCCCAGAAATGCGGCGGGGTCCAGAAGAAGATGATCAGGAACAGCAGCAGCGGCTCGACCGACAGCGAGCCGGTCGCCGCCGACCACGCCACCACCGGCGGCAGCGCGCCGGCGGCGCCGCCGATCACGATGTTCTGCGCGGTCCAGCGCTTCAGCGCCATGGTGTAGATCACGACGTAGAAAAAGATCGTGAAGGCGAGCAGCCCGCCGGCCAACCAGTTGACCAGGATGCCCAGGGTCATCACCGAGAAGAACGCCAGCGTCATTCCAAACGCCAGCGCTTCCGGCCGCGTGATCCGCCCGCGCGGAATCGGCCGGTTGGCGGTACGCGACATCAGTGCGTCGATATCGCTCTCGTACCACATGTTCAGCGCGCCCGAGGCGCCGGCTCCGACCGCGATGCACAGGATCGAGGTGAAGGCCAGCACCGGATGAACGTGGCCCGGAGCGATCACCAGGCCGACCAGCGCGGTAAAGATCACCAGCGACATCACCCGGGGCTTCAGCAACGCGATGTAATCGCCAACATCGGCCTCCGAAATCCGGGGCGACAGCTCAATGGCGTTGTGATCGATAACCGACAAGGCAGGTCTCGCTTCCTAAAGGCGCGGCGCGGTCAGCGCGCCGCGCTGTCTCATCACTGCACGCGCGGCAGCACTTCGAACTGATGGAACGGCGGCGGCGACGACAGCGTCCATTCCAGCGTGGTGGCACCTACGCCCCACGGATTGTCGGCGGCCTTTTCCTTGCGCACGAAGGCGTCGATCACGCCATAGATGAAGATGAGCACCCCGACCCCCGAGATATAGGATCCGATCGAGGATACCAGATTCCAGCCAGCGAAGGCGTCGGGATAATCGACGTAGCGGCGCGGCATGCCGGACAGGCCGAGAAAATGCTGCGGGAAGAACACCAGATTGACGCCGATGAAGGTGACCCAGAAGTGCAGCTTGCCGACAGTCTCCGAATACATGTAGCCGGTCATTTTCGGGAACCAGTAGTACCAGCCTGCGAAGATCGCGAACACCGCGCCCAGCGACAGCACATAGTGGAAATGTGCGACCACGTAATAGGTATCCTGCAGCACGCGGTCGACGCCGGCATTGGCGAGCACGACGCCGGTGACGCCGCCGAGCGTAAACAGGAAGATGAATCCGATCGCCCACAGCATCGGCGTCTTGAACTCGATCGAGCCTCCCCACATCGTGGCGATCCACGAGAAGATCTTCACCCCGGTCGGCACCGCGATCACCATGGTCGCGGCGACGAAATAGGCCTGCGTCGCGCTGGACATGCCCACCGTATACATGTGGTGCGCCCACACCACGAAGCCGATGCCGCCGATCGCCACCATCGCATAGGCCATGCCGAGATAACCGAACACCGGCTTTTTCGAGAAGGTCGAGACGATCTGGCTGACCATGCCGAAGCCCGGAAGGATCAGGATGTAGACTTCGGGATGGCCGAAGAACCAGAACAGATGCTGGAACAGCACCGGGTCGCCGCCGCCTTCGGCGGAAAAGAACGTGGTGCCGAAATTGCGGTCGGTGAGCAGCATGGTGATCGCGCCGGCGAGTACGGGCAGCGACAGCAGCAACAGGAACACCGTGACCAGGATCGACCACACGAACAGCGGCATCTTGTGCAGGGTCATGCCCGGCGCGCGCATGTTGAAGATCGTGGTGATGAAATTGATCGCGCCGAGGATCGACGAGGCGCCCGCCAGATGCAGCGACAGGATGGCGAAATCGACCGCCGGCCCCGGATGGCCAGAGGTCGACAGCGGCGCGTACATGGTCCAGCCGGTCCCGACCCCGTTGGCGCCGGGTTCGCCCTCGACGAAGGTGGAGATCAGCAGCAGCGTGAAGGACGCCGGCAGCAACCAGAACGAAATGTTGTTCATGCGCGGAAACGCCATGTCGGGCGCGCCGATCATCAGCGGCACCATCCAGTTGCCGAAACCGCCAATCATCGCCGGCATCACCATGAAGAAGATCATGATCAGGCCGTGCGAGGTCACGAACACGTTGTAGGTATGGGTGTTGTGGAAGATCTGCACGCCGGGATACATCAACTCGGCGCGGATCGCGATCGACATCGCCGCGCCGATGACGCCGGCGATGATGGCGAACACCAGGTACATCGTACCGATGTCCTTGTGATTGGTCGAATAGACGTAACGCCGCCAGCCGGTCGGGTGGTCGTGGGCGTGATCGTCATGGGCGTGTTCGGTATGAGCCGGTGTCGCTGCGGTGGTTGCCATTTTCAAATCCTGCCTTGCAGTCCTGTTGGACCTTCCGGTCCGGTCGCCCTTGTCCCGTCGCTAGGCGCTTGGCCTACTGCGCCGCTTCCGCCGCCGAGGCGAACGAGTTCGCCGGGTTGGCCGCAAACTTCTTCTTGGCGTCCTCGACCCAGGCTGCGAATTCCTGATCGTTCACCACCCGCACCGCGATCGGCATGAAGGCATGATCCTTGCCGCAAAGTTCCGAGCATTGGCCGTAGAACATGCCGACCTTGGTGGCCTTGAACCAGGTTTCGTTGAGGCGGCCGGGGATGGAATCGATCTTGATGCCGAACGCCGGGATCGCGAACGAATGAATCACGTCGGCGCCGGTGGTCTGAATCCGGATCACCTTGTTCACCGGCACCACCATCTCGTTATCGACGCCGAGCAGTCGGGGCATCTTGTCCTGAGCCAGCAGCGAATCGAATTCGAACTTGCCGTTGTCCGGATAGGCATAGCTCCAGTACCACTGCTTGCCGGTCGCCTTGATGGTCAGGTCGGCCTTCGGAATGTCGAGCTCCTCGAACAGCAGCCGAAATGACGGCACCGCGATGCCGACCAGGATCAGCACCGGAATCAGGGTCCATGCCACCTCGATCAGGGTATTGTGCGTGGTCTTGGAGGGGACCGGATTGGCCTTGGCGTTGAACTTCACGACGATCAAGGCCAGCAGCACCAGCACGAAAAGGGTGATGATGGTGATCAGCCAGAACAGGAAGGTGTGGAACCAGATGATGTTCTCCATCACCGGCGAGCCCGCTTGCTGCAGGTTATATTCCCACGGCGCGGGCTGCCCCAATTCGGCGAAAGCCGCTCCCCCGGCCGCCAGCGCAACGCCGGCTACCGCAAACCCCAACAACAGCCGGCCCAGTTGGCCCTTCGACATCTTCATGCCGCTCGCGCTCCCTTGATAGATCCCCAAAGCATTTCGCCGGACGGCGAGAGATGCTGCACGATCCGCCCCCTGACAAACGGCCTTGGCATGTCTTGGGGCCGGATCGTTAGAACGCGTCGAAATCCAGCCTCTCAAACCATAATTCGCCGTCTCTCGCAATGCAGTAGTGCAGCCCGCGGCATTGCGTGACCGCGACGTCTGCCGGGTTGGCATTTTCCCGCGAAATCAGGCGAAAGCGCCGCATTTGCCTATCGGCGGCGCTTGACAGGCCGGTTGCCCGATGTAGGCACAGGCCGGGTGCTCCACAGAAACCTGATTCGCGACTTTCGGAGCGACCTCCCGGGCGGCGGATTGCCTTCAAGGCGCCGTCATTGCCGTATCAGTCCGGGGGCGCGACCGGGATTACCAAGGCAATACTGGAGGGATCGACCCCGATGGGGCCTTCGAACGACCTGAACAGGCGTAGCGCAGCCCGGGGCTCCGGATTGGCCCGGGCTCTGGATGTTGTGGGCTTGAGCCGCGGGCTCGGCCCGGGTCTGACCGCCGCAGCTCTCGCCATCGCGTGCCTGCTCGGCCTGACCGCGTCGGCCGGCGCGCAAGGCGCCGTGCGGTCGGTCCACGGTGACTGGCAGATCCGCTGCGACACCCCACCAGGCGCCCAGGCCGAGCAATGCGCCCTGATCCAGAGCGTGGTGGCCGAAGACCGTTCCAATGCCGGCCTCACCGTCATCGTGCTCAAGACCGCCGACCAGAAGAGCAAGCTGATGCGGGTGGTGGCGCCGCTCGGCGTGCTGCTGCCCTCCGGCCTCGGCCTGAAGCTCGACAATGTCGACGTCGGCCGGGCCGGTTTTGTCCGATGCCTGCCCAATGGCTGCGTCGCCGAGGTCGTGATGGACGACAAGCTGCTGGGCCAGCTGCGTACTGCAAAGACCGCGACATTCATCATCTTCGAGACCCCCGAGGAGGGGATCGGCTTCCCGCTCAGCCTGAACGGCCTCGGCGAGGGGTATGACAAGTTGCCGTGAGGGGACCGTTTGAACGCAACGAACCCTGGACTGGCCCCTCCCCTTTGTCCGCGGTCGACACTATCTTGAAAACGGACACCATCCCGGCCAGCCCCTCTCGGCAACGCCCATGCGTAATCCAGGGGGGCGAGCCGGAGCCCGTGACTACAGTTACCGTGTTGTAAGGCGATCTTTCCAAGGGTTTGTCCTAGAATGCGGGAAGCTATGGCGGCGGGGTCGCCGCGTCAGCGGAAACGACCGGAATCTGCATCTGTATCGGAGCCTTCATGACCAGCCCGCTAGCCACAACCTCCCTGCTCGACCGCGCCAACCTCGACCGCGATTCCGTCCGCGTCGAATTGGCGCGGGGGCTGTCCGGCGCCGACGACGGCGAATTGTTTCTGGAATACAGCCAGACCGAAGCGCTGATGTTCGACAATGGGCGGCTGAAGCAGGCGACCTACGACACCTCGCAGGGTTTCGGGCTGCGCGCGGTCAAGGACGACGCGGTCGGCTACGCGCATTCCTCCGATGTCTCCTTGCCGGCGCTGATCCGCGCAGCCGATGCCGTGCACGCGGTCCGCGGCGGCTATAGCGGGACATTTGCCGCAGCCCCCGCGCATACCAATGTACGGCTCTATGGCGACGAAAACCCGCTGGATGCGCCCGGCTTCGAGAGCAAGGTAAAATTGCTGGCCGAAATCGACGCCTATGTCCGCGACCGGGATCCGCGGGTGCGACAGGTCACGGTCAGCCTCGGCGCCACCTGGCAGGTGGTGGAGGTGCTGCGTCCCGATGGCGAAAGCTATCGCGACGTCCGCCCGCTGGTGCGTGTCAATATCTCGGTGGTTGCCGGCCAGGGCGATCGCCAGGAAAGCGGCAGCAAGGGCTACGGCGGCCGCGAAGGCTATGCGCGCTTCATCGAGACCAAGGCGTGGCGCGAGGCCGCCGAAGGTGCGATCCGCGAAGCGCTGGTCAACCTCGAATCGGTGCCGGCCCCCGCCGGCGAAATGGATGTCGTGCTGGGCTCCGGCTGGCCCGGGGTGATGCTGCACGAGGCCGTCGGCCACGGGCTCGAGGGTGATTTCAATCGCAAGCAGACATCGGCCTTTGCCGGCCTGATGGGGCAACAGGTCGCGGCCAAGGGCGTCACCGTGGTCGATGACGGCACCATGGCGTCGCGGCGCGGCTCGCTGTCGATCGACGACGAGGGGACGCCGACCAGCCGCACCGTGCTGATCGAGGACGGCATCCTGGTCGGCTATATGCAGGACCGCCAGAACGCCAGGCTGATGAACATGAAGCCAACCGGCAACGGCCGCCGCCAGAGCTATGCCCATGTGCCGATGCCGCGGATGACCAATACCTACATGCTGGCGGGTAGCCGCGACCCCGCGGAAATCCTGGCCTCGGTCAAGAACGGCATCTATGCCGCGAATTTCGGCGGCGGCCAGGTCGATATCACTTCGGGAAAATACGTATTCCAGTGCACCGAGGCCTACCGAATCGAAAACGGCAAGATCGGCGCACCGCTGAAGGGCGCCATGCTGATCGGCAACGGGCCGACCGACCTGCATCGCATCACCATGATCGGCAACGACCTGGCACTGGATTCCGGCATCGGCACCTGCGGCAAGAACGGCCAGGGCGTGCCCGTCGGTGTCGGCCAGCCGACGCTGCGAATGGAACGCATTACGGTCGGAGGAACGGGCGGATGAGCGTCGATACCGAATCGGTTGTTTCGAAAGCGGCTGGCTGGCGTGGCCAGTTGGCTCAGCTCGCCGCCATCGTATTGGTGGTTTTCCTGGCCAAGGGCGCGCTGGCCGAGCCGTTCTACGTCCCGTCGGGTTCGATGGAACCGACCCTGCTGATCGGCGACGCGCTGCTGGCCTCGAAATATCCTTACGGCTACAGCACCGCCTCGCTGCCGATCCAGATCAACCTGCCGGAGACCAGGCGGATATTCGGCGCGACGCCGAAGCGCGGCGATGTCGTGGTATTCCGCTGGCCCGGCGACCGTTCTCAGGCCTGGGTCAAGCGCGTCGTCGGGCTGCCCGGCGATCGCATCCAGATGCGGCAGGGCCAGCTTTTCATCAACGATCATGCGGCGACCCTGAGGCCCGATGGGATCGGCGAAGCCGAAGACGACAACGGCGGATCCGAACCCGCGCACCGCTATATCGAGACGCTGCCGGGCGGAGTCTCCCACGAGATCTTCAAGCTTTACGACAATGGCAGACTCGACAACACGCCGGAAGTGACCGTGCCGCCGGGCCGCCTTTTCGTGATGGGCGACAACCGCGACAACTCCGCCGACAGCCGCGTTCCGGTCCGCGAGGGCGGCGTCGGGCTGTTGCCGATGGATGATCTGGTCGGCCGCGCCGACGCCGTGGTCGGATCGTGGGACCTCGGCATGCGCAGCCGGCCGGTATGGACCTGGCTGTCGGGCTTTCGCGTGGCGCGGTTCTTTACGGCGGTGCATTGAACGGACGCCGCCGGCCTTCGCAGAGGCGGCTGCAGGCGGCGCAAGCGGCGACCCGGCAACTTGATGCCCCCCGAGGCCGTGATCGGTTGCCATGGATACCGACGCGTTTCTCGCCGCAGCGCTGCGCAATCCGGCCCATCAGGCCATTGCCGATGAATTATTGCGACTGGCGCTGCCGGATGCCTGGATCGTCGCCGGTTGCCTGGTGCAGACGGTGTGGAATGCGCTGACAGGCCGCACGATCGATTACGGCATCCAGGATTACGATGTTTTCTACTTCGACCCCGATACGTCATGGGAGGCCGAGGACGCCGTGATCCGCCGCCTGCAGGACCGGCTGCCAAAACTCGGCGCCGGGATCGAGGCCCGCAATCAGGCGCGCGTCCATCTCTGGTATCGGGAAAAACACGGATTACCCTACCCGGCGCTGCAAGCTTCGACACAGGGAATCGACCGCTTCCTGACCAAAAACACCCAGGTCGGAATTCAACGCACGCCGCGCGGCTTCGATGTCTACGCGCGGAACGGATTTGACGATATCGCCCGCATGGTCGTCCGACCCAATCCCGGCCCCAATTTCTCGGCGACAAATTTTGCGGCCAAGGCCGCACGCTGGAAAATGCTGTGGCCGGAAATCACGGTGCTGACGCCCGACGCCCGTGGATGACGCCGCGAAAACGGCGCTATCGCACCACCCCCGAGATGAAACCCGGCTTGCGCCTTGGCGGCTTGATCTCTTTCTTCAGGAAGCAGTGGGCGTGTTCTCCGACATATCCCGGCCGCGCATAGGTCCAGGCCCGGCATTGCTTGTCGCCGGCGCAGGCCGCCTTGCAGGCCTCGTCGCCTTCGCCGCTCTTGATTTCGAAATTGTGGTAGTCGCCGCCGAAACGGTCGATCGAGGTCTCGATCGACCCATTGCGCGGTTCCACCACGCCGGCGCCGCGCACGCCTGAAACGCAACAGGAATCCTTGACCCGTGGCGGCACGCTGCTCTTCAGCCAGCACACCGCGCCGCTGGCGATATCGGTCGGATAGCTGAAGCTCCAGGCCCGGCAGCGCCGGTCGCGCTCGCACACCAATGCACAATCCAACGGATCGCCCGAGGCGACCGGCGAGCTTTGATAGTCGCCTCCCGGACGGTCGAAATTGGCCTGCGCCATCGCCGGTCCCGTGGCTGCGGCGGGCGCCGCAACAGCCAGCGTCACCAAACACGCCCTGAGCAGGCGGCCTCCCCACATTTGCGATTGCTTTCGACTGACTGGGCATCACCGCCGTTCGCGGGGCGCCATTTGATCGCCATCAACCTGTACGGTGGATGAACGGCGCCAAAACCGCCCACCGGGCCAGCCTAGAAGGCGTATTCCTCGTAGGCCGGCTCCACCGAGCCATGCCAGGGGCCGTGGAATTTCTCCAGCATCTCCTCCGCCGGGGTGCGCCCGGAGTCGATGATCCGCTGCAGCGGCTCAAGATGACGGCTCTCGTCACGGCCGAGGTGATCGATGCGGCCGCGCCGCCGCAGCCCTGCGTGCGACAGCGCCAGGCATTCCTTGGCGATTTCGAACAGATAGCGGTCCCTGATCCGGGCCTTGAAGCCGAGTCTCGGCACGTCATCGCGCAATGCCTGACGCTCCCCCGCATTCCAGTTCTTGGCGATGTCCCAGGCGGCGTTCAGGCTGGTGTCGTCGTAGAGCAGCCCGACCCAGAACGCCGGCAGCGCCGGCAGCCGCCCCCACGGCACCCCGTCGGCGCCGCGCATTTCCAGATAGCGTTTCAACCGTACTTCCGGAAAGATCGTCGAAAGATGGTTGGCCCAATCCGACAGCGTCGGACGCTCGCCGGGAAACGCGGGATGCCGGCCGGCGAAGAACTCGCGGAACGACGATCCGGCGACATCGATATAGGCATCGCCGCGCTTGACGAAATACATCGGCACATCCAGCGCATAGTCGACCCAGCGCTCGAACCCCATGCCGTCCTCGAACGCCCAGGGAATCATCCCGGAACGGGCATTGTCGGTATCGCGCCAGATCTCGGAGCGGAACGACAGGAAGCCGTTGGGCTTGCCCTCGGTGAACGGCGAGTTGGCGAACAGCGCGGTGGCCACCGGCTGCAGCGCCACCGAGACGCGCAGCTTCCTGACCATGTCGGCCTCCGACGAGAAGTCGAGATTGGTCTGCACCGTGCAGGTCCGGTACATCATGTCGAGGCCGTATTTGCCGACCTTCGGCATGTAGCCGGTCATGATCCTGTAGCGGCCCTTGGGCATGACGGGAATCTGCGCACGCGTCCATGTCGGCGTCATGCCGAGCCCGAGAAACCCGATGCCGAGCGGAGCGGCAATCTCGCGCACCTGCGCCAGATGCGCCATCAGCTCGGCCTGGGTTTGATGCACCGTCTCGACCGGCGCGCCGGACAATTCGAATTGCCCGCCGGGCTCCAGGGAAATCGCGCCGCCGCCGGTGACGTCGTAGAGGCCGATGATGTTGTCACCTTCCATGATCGGCTCCCAGCCGAGCAGCAGCTTCATGCCTTCCAGCAGCGCGCCGATGCCGCGGGCGCCTTGGTAGCCGACCGGCTGATGCCCCTGAAGCGTGAACGGCGTTTTTTCGTGTTCGGTACCGATCCGGAACTCGGACACCGGCTTGACGCCGGCTGCCAGCCACGCCACCAACTCGTCGCGCGACTGCAACGGCGTCATATCGATCTGGTCACGCGCCATGAAAAATCCGGATGAAAGGCGCTTCGACCGAATGCGCGCGGTGTCGGGGTTGTCTCCGGACCAACCGGGCCGGCGACGCTGGAGCTGAAAACAATATCATCGTGCGGGCACGCCGTCTCTTGCGGCGAGCGCCTGCGCCTCGTCGCACGAGCAGCCCAGCAGGTCGAGCAGATCGCAGAGTTTCATGGCATCGGCGTCCGACAATTTCGAGCCAACGTGCTTTTCGATCGCGGCGGAATAGGCGCTCCACATCTTCTTCTGCAGTTCGCGTCCGCTCTCGGTGATCTCGACGAACTGACCGCGCTTGTCGATCTTGCACTCGCGGCGCACCGCCAGTCCCTCGTCCACCAGCCGGTCAATCAGCCGCGACGTCGAATATTGCGGGATCAGCATCTGCTTTTCGAGTTCGACCGGGCGCATTTCGCCCGAAGGCGCGCGCGACAATTCGACCAGCGCATCATACCAGGCCAGCGGCGGGAAGCCGGCCCTCTTCAAATCCTGCTCGACGGCGTCGAGCACCCGGCCCTGGATCCGCATCAGGCGAATCCAGGCTGCCGTCGCTTCGGACGATGGTCTACGTTTCATGACAACGCCCATACCTGGCATTCATCTCTGGGGCCTCGAACCGCGATTCGCCTGCATCGGTACGGGTCCGGGTGGGAATTTGTATTGGCAAGGGTGGCGGCGAAATGGGAAAATAGCGGCAGGCCACCCTAGCCCAATAAATGCATCTGCATCAATCTTGACAATTTGATGCAGATGCATTTAAACCCCGGTTTCAATCACCAATAATTCACAGGAAGGAAATTCCGATGAAACTGTATTATTCGCCCGGAGCCTGTTCGCTCTCCCCCCACATCGCGTTGCTGGAAGCGGGCATACCTTACGATCTGGTCAAGGTCGATCTGAAGGCCAAGAAGCTCGAGAACGGCGACGATTACCTGAAGATCAATCCGAAGGGCCAGGTGCCGGCGCTCGGCCTCGATGACGGCGAAGTGGTGACCGAGGGTCCCGTCATCGTGCAGATGATTGCCGACAAGGCCGCTGCCAAGAACCTCGCACCCGCCCGCGACAGTGCCGAACGCTACAAGCTGCAGGAGTGGCTCAACTTCATCACGGGGGAGCTGCACAAGAACTTCGGCCCGCTGTTCAGCCCGGTGCTGGCCGACGACGCCAAGGCGTTCTTCAAGGATCGGGTGATGGGCAAGTTCAAATATGTCGACGGCATGCTGGCCGGCCGCGATTACCTGATGGGCAAGCAGTTCACCGTCGCGGACGGCTACCTGTTCACGATGCTGTGCTGGGCCGACCGGATGAAGTTCGACCTCTCGGCCCTGCCGAACCTTTTGGCCTACAAGACCCGGGTCGCCGCCCGCCCGATGGTCCAGCAGGCCCTGACCAAGGAAGGCCTGCTGAAGGCGGCGTGAGCTTTCACAGCCGGCAATGAAACCCAGGGCCGGATCGATGATCCGGCCCTTTTTTCGGACCGCTGCAGTTCAAGCCGCGGCCAGCTTCTTCGGCGGGAAGCGGCCGTAGAAGGTCTCGCCCTTGGCCGCCATCTCGATCAGCAGCTTCGGCGGGGTGAAGCGCGGGCCATATTTGGCCTCGAGCTTGTGGCAAAGCGCGACGAAATTCTTGGTGCCCATGAAGTCGATATAGGACAGCGTGCCGCCGGTGAACGGCGCAAAGCCGAAGCCGAGGATCGAGCCGACATCGGCTTCCCGCGGATCGGTAATGACGTGGTCTTCGACGGTGCGCGCCGCTTCCACCGCCTGCACCACCAGGAAACGCTGCTTCAATTCCTCAATGTCGAGCGTGTCCGGGTCGAGATGCTTCGGCTGCAACCCGCTCAATTCCGGCCACAGGCTCTTCTGGCCCTTGCCCTTCTCGGGATAGTCGTAAAATCCCTTGCCGTTCTTGCGGCCGAAGCGGCCCTGCTTCTCGACCATCTCGACCAAGAGCTTCTTCTGGGTCTGGTCGATGGCATTGGCGCCGAGATCGGCCTCGGTCGCCTTCATGATCTTGAGCACGAGATCGAGCGCCACCTCGTCGGACAGCGAAAGCGGTCCGACCGGCATGCCGGCCATCCTGGCGGTGTTCTCTATCATCGCCGGCGGCACGCCTTCCATCAGCATTTCCAGGCCTTCGGCGGTGAAGCGCAGCACGCAGCGATTGGCGAAGAAGCCGCGCGAATCGTTGACCACGATCGGGGTCTTGCCGATCAGGCGCACATAGTCCAGCGCCGTGGCCAGGGCGACGTCGCCGGTGTTCTTGCCGACGATGATCTCCACCAGCATCATCTTCTCGACCGGCGAGAAGAAATGGATGCCGATGAACTTGCTCTGGTCCTTGAACTCCTCGGCCAGCGAATTGATCGGCAGCGTCGAGGTGTTGGAGGCGAAGATCGCATCGGGTTTGAGCAGCGGTTGCGCCTTGGCATAGGTTTCCGCCTTGACCTTGCGGTCCTCGAACACCGCCTCGATGACGAGATCGCAATCCTTCAGCACGCTGTAGTCGGCGGTGGCGCTGATCCGCGACAGGATGGCATCGCGGTCGCTTTCCTTGGCACGGCCCTTGGCGATCAGGTCGTCGATGACCGATTTGGCGTGACCCTTGCCCTTGTCGGCGCTCTCCTGGTCGCGGTCGATCAGCACCACGTCGATGCCGGCGCGCGCCGAGACATAGCCGACGCTGGCGCCCATGAAGCCCGCGCCGATGATCGCCAGTTTCTTGACCCTGGTCGGCGCCACGTTGGGCGGACGCCGCGCTCCCTTGTTGAGCTCCTGCAGCGACAGGAACAGGCTGCGGATCATCGCCGCGGCTTCCTTGCTGCGCAGGATCCGGGTGAAATAACGCGATTCGACCCGCAATGCGGCGTCGATCGGCAGCTGCAGGCCCTCGTAGACGCACTGCATGATGGCGCGCGCCGCGGGATAGTTGTCGTAGGTTTCGCGGCGAAAGATCGCATTGCCGGCCGGGAACATCATCATGCCGGCCTTGGAATAGACCGGCCCGCCCGGCAGCTTGAAACCCTTCTCGTCCCAGGGAGCGACCGCCTTGCCGCCGCCCTTGATCCAGTCCTTGGCGGCCTTGATCAGCTCGCCGGCGGGCACGATGGCGTCGATCAGCTTCAGCGCCTTGGCCTTGGCGAGATTGAGCGCCTCGCCCTTGAGCAGCAACTGCATCGCATCCTGCGGCGGCACGATGCGCGGCACCCGCTGGGTGCCGCCGGCGCCCGGGAACAGCCCGACCTTGACTTCGGGCAACCCGAGCCGGGTTTTTGGATTCTCGGCGGCGACGCGGTAGTGGCAGGCCAGCGTCAGCTCGAAGGCGCCGCCGAGCGCAAGGCCGTTGATCGCGGCCGCCCAGGGCTTGCCCGAGGTCTCGATGCCGCGAAACACCAGCGAGGATTTGCGGCTCTCGTCGAACAGCATCTGATTGGCCGCCACCTCGCCTTTGGCCGCCAGCAGCTCGGTATATCTGCGGTTCATGCCTTCGAGCATCGACAGGTCGGCGCCGGCGGAGAAGGCCTCCTTGCCCGAGGTGACGACGACGCCCTTGACCGCATTGTCGGCGGAGGTCTGCTTCACGATCGCCTCCAGTTCGAGGATCGTGGTCTCGTCCAGCACATTCATCGAACGGCCCGGAATGTCCCATGTCACCAGGGCAATGCCGTCGGCGTCGGTCTCGATCTTGAAGTTCTTGAAGGCCATTGGGTTCGCTCCCTCGATGCCGACAGCCCCTGGGCGCGGCGGTTGTTTCGCAGGGTGGACAAAGGCGCTCTTCGCGCCGTGCCCACCATTCAGTCAACGCAGTCGTGGGTGGGCACGCTCGCCTTGCCCAGCCTGCGATCGCTCAGACTCTTTCGATGATGGTCGCGGTGCCCATGCCGCCGCCGATGCACAGCGTGACCAGCGCGGTCGATTTGTTGCTGCGCTCGAGTTCGTCGAGCACGGTACCCAGAATCATCGCGCCGGTGGCGCCGAGCGGATGACCGAGCGCGATTGCGCCGCCGTTGACGTTGATCCGCGCGGTGTCGATGTTGAAAGCCTGGATATAGCGGAGCACCACCGAGGCGAACGCCTCGTTCAATTCGAACAGATCGATGTCCGACAGCTTCATGCCGGACCTCTCCAGCACCTTTTTGGTCACATCCACCGGCCCGGTCAGCATCATCGCCGGCTCAGACCCGATATTGGCGAAGGCGCGGATTTTCGCCCGCGGTTTCAGGCCGGCCTTGGCGCCGGCCTCCTTGCTGCCGAGCAGCACGGCGGCGGCGCCATCGACGATGCCCGACGAGTTGCCGGCGTGATGCACGTAGTTGATGCGCTCGATTTCCGGATGCGACTGGATCGCCACCGCATCGAAGCCGCCCATCTGTCCCATGGCCACGAAGGACGGCTGCAGCTGGCCGAGCGACTGCATCGTCGTGGTCGGGCGCATGTGCTCGTCCTTGGCCAGGATGGTGAGCCCGTTGACATCCTTCACCGCGATCACCGAATTCTTGAAGCGGCCCTCGTCCCACGCCTTGGCGGCGCGCTGCTGGCTCTGCACCGCGTAGGCGTCGACGTCGTCGCGGGAAAAGCCGTATTTGGTCGCGATCAGGTCGGCCGACACGCCCTGCGGCATGAAATAGGCCGGCACCGCGATCGAGGGATCCATTGGCCAGGCGCCGCCGGAGGCGCCGATGCCGATGCGGCTCATCGATTCGGCGCCGCCGCCGATGGTCATCGCATGCTGGCCGGACATCACCTGGGCGGCGGCGAAGTTCACCGCGTCGAGGCCCGAGGCACAGAACCGGTTGATCTGGATGCCGGGCACGTCGTTGCCATAGCCGGCGCTCAATGCCGCCATCCGCGCGATGTCGCCGCCGGCTTCGCCGACCGGATCGACGCATCCCAGCACCACGTCGTCGATGCTGCCGGGCTTGATGTCGTTGCGCTCCTTCAGCGCTCTCAGCGGCGCCGTCGCCAGCGCCAGCGCGGTCACTTCGTGCAGCGCGCCATCGGGCTTGCCGCGACCGCGCGGCGTCCTGACGTGATCGTAGATATAAGCCTCGGGCATGGGGTCTCCTGGATCGATGAGATTTGTTTCGCGTCGGAATCCGTCGCGATATCGAAAGTAAGTTCAGAACGCTTCCGCGGGCAGCTCCATGGTGGTGGCGCAGCCGCTCTGGATGCGCGCCAGATGCACCGTCGTTTCCGGCAGCATCCGCTCCATGAAGAAGCGGCCGGTCACCAGCTTGGTGGTCAGATAGGGCGTCGCGCCGCCGCCCGCAATCTTGTCCCGGGCGACTTTGGCCATCCGCGCCCACATATAGGCGAAGCTGACGAGGCCGAACAATTGCATGTAATCGGTGGCGCCGGCGCCGGCATTGTCGGGCTTCATCATCGCATTCTGCATCAGCCAGGTGGTCGCCTGCTGCAGATGGCCGAGCGCGGTGCTGAGCGGCGCGACATAGGGCTTCAGAGCTTCGTCGCCGCCATGCTCGCGGGCGAAGCCGGCCACCTCGTTGAAGAACGACATCACGGCGCGGCCGCCGTCGCGGGGCAATTTCCGCCCGACCAGATCGAGCGCCTGAATGCCGTTGGCACCCTCATAGATCATGGCGATGCGGGCATCGCGTACGAACTGCTCCATGCCGTTTTCGGCGATATAGCCGTGGCCGCCATACATCTGCTGGGCCAGTACCGCATTGGAAAACCCGACATCGGTCAGCACGCCCTTCAGGACCGGCGTCATCAGCCCCATGTGATCATCGGCCTCCTGGCGATCCTTGGGGTCGCTGGAGCGGTGGGCAACGTCGCTCTTCAGCGCGGTCCACACCACCATCGCGCGCGCCGCCTCGTTGAAGGCGCGGATCGTGAGCAAGGTGCGGCGCACGTCGGGATGCACGATGATCGGATCGGCCGGCTGGTCCGGTGCCTTCGCCCCGGAAAGCGAGCGGCCCTGCAGCCGGTCGCGGGCGTAGGCGACGGCATTCTGATAGGCCACTTCGGACTGCGCGAGCCCCTGCACCGCGACGCCGAGCCGCGCCTCGTTCATCATCACGAACATGCCCTGCATGCCCTTGTTTTCCTCGCCGATCAGCCAGCCGGTGGCGCCGTCGTAATTCATCACGCAGGTGGAATTGCCGTGAATCCCCATCTTGTGTTCGATCGAGCCGCAGGACACGCCGTTGCGGCCGCCCAGCGATCCGTCGGCATTGACCAGGATCTTCGGCACCACGAACAGCGACACCCCCTTGATGCCGGCCGGCGCGCCTTCGATCCGCGCCAGCACCAGATGGATGATGTTTTCCGCCAGATCGTGCTCGCCGGCGGAGATGAAGATCTTGGTTCCGGTGATCTTGTAGCTGCCGTCGGCCTGTTTGACGGCCCGGGTCCGCAGCAGGCCAAGGTCGGTGCCGCATTGCGGCTCGGTCAGATTCATGGTGCCGGTCCATTGTCCGGACACCATCTTCGGCACGAACATCTTCTTCTGGTCGGGCTTGCCGTGCACGATCAAGGCGGCGGTGGCCCCCATGGTGAGCCCGCCATACATCGAGAACGCCATATTGGCCGAGCATTGGAATTCGTTGACCGCCTGGCTCAGCGTGACGGGCAGGCCCTGTCCGCCATATTCCGCCGGCGCCGACAGACCGAGCCAGCCTCCCTCGGCGACCTGGCTGAACGCCTCCTTGAAGCCCTTCGGGGTGGTCACGCTGCCGTCGTCATGGCGGATACAGCCCTCGAGATCGCCGACGCGGTTGAGCGGCTGCAACACCTGTTCGCTGAGTTTCGCCGCCTCCGACAGGATCGCCTCCCGCACGTCGGTCGAGGCGTCGCTGAAGCCGGGCAGATTGTCGTAGCGGTCGATCTGAAACACGTCGTTGAGCAGGAAACCGACGTCTTCCAGGGGAGCTTTGTAGATCGGCATGATGTCCTCTCGGCTGGGCTGGCGGGCCCCCTTTAGGGAAGATTTTGCAGCGCAGCAATCGTTCAGTTGCAAAATTGGACCTTAGACGGTTCCGGTGGCCGCCGTCAGCCATTGCGACAATCTGACCGCCGCGGCTGGCGGCCGCAGCCCGCAAAATCGGTCAATTTCGCCGTCAGGGCAACTTTCCCCGCCCGGAATCCGAATCCTTAACCGCTTATTTACCGTAACACGAAAAAGTCGATGCCAGAGGCAGACGACCTGCGCTGAATTCGATTGTGTCTTCTCGAGGGGACGCGCGGGGAGGCTGAAGGCGCAAGGCGCACCGAAGTCGGAACCGGACGAGAGCATGAATTCGCGCGTATCGTGGAGTGTTGAAGGCATCGATCCGTCCGTTCGCGAGAGGGCCGAGGCCGCCGCGCGCCGGGCCGGCATGTCGCTGAGCGACTGGCTCAATTCCACCATCGGCGATTCCGCCCCACCGAACTTTCGTGCGGCGCCGGAGCAACGGCCACTGCCGCCGAGCCAGGAGAGCCGGGACGTCGCGGACATTCACCAGCGGCTGGATTCCATCACCCGCCAGATCGAGCAGATCTCGCGTCCGGCGCCGCGCAGCGAAGCGCCGCGCAGCGACACCGGGCGCAACGAGCCGGGCGTCGCGCGGCAATTGAACGACGCCATCTCGCGCCTCGACGCCCGTCTGGCGCAGATTTCCAGTCCCGCCCCGGCGAAAAGAGCCCAGCCCCAGGATTCGCAGCGCCAGGTCGACATGGTCGAGCGCGCCGCCACCCAGGTCTATCGCGCTTCCCCGCCGATCAGCCCGGCGTCGCTGGATTTCGCGATCGCGGAAATCGCCGCCCGCCAGAGCGAACTCGACAGCACCGCGCCGCGGCAATTGCCGCCGCGCAGCGCCCCCCCGGTGGCGCCGACCGCGCCGATGGCGTCGACGGCGCCGGTGGCGACGGCGGGGCCGGATTTCTCCAGCCTCGAGCGTCACCTTTTCAAGATCACCAGCCAGATCGAGGCGCTGCGGCGCCCCGACGGAATCGAGCAGTCGATCGCCGCGTTCCGCGGTGAATTGACCGAGATCCGGCACGCCATCACCGAGGCGATGCCGCGCCGGGCGATCGAATCGATCGAGAACGAGATCCGCTCGCTGTCCCGCCGCATCGACGACACGCGGCAGAGCGGCAGCGACGGCCAGGCGCTTGCCGGCATCGAACGTGCGCTGAACGAAATTCGCGAAGTGCTGCGCTCGCTGACGCCCGCCGAGCAGCTCGCCGGCTACGACGAGGCGATCCGCAATCTCGGCGCCAAGCTCGACCTGATCCTGCGCGCCAACGACGATCCCACCACCATCCAGCAGCTCGAAGGCGCCATCGCGGCACTCCGTGCCATCGTCTCCAATGTGGCCTCCAACGAGGCGCTGGGCCGGCTCAGCGATGACCTCCACATCCTGTCCTCCAAGGTCGATCAGCTCGCCCGTTCCGGTGACAACAGCGGTTCCTTCGCGATGCTCGAACAGCGGATCGCCGCGCTGACATCGACGCTGGAAAACCGCGAGCGGGCGTCGGCCAGCGAAGGCACCGAGCATCTCGAGGCCGCGCTGCGGGCATTGTCCGACCGCCTCGACCGCATGCCGGTCGGCAGCGACAGCGCCTCCGCCTTCGCGCATCTCGAACAGCGCGTGACGTATTTGCTCGAACGCCTGGAGGCGTCTTCGGAGCACCGCTCCGGCTATCTCGGGCGGGTCGAGGACGGCCTGCAGGATATTCTGCGCCATCTTGAAACCCAGCATGCGAGCTTTGCCGCGCTCGCCGAGAACGGCCGGAATGCGGCAGCGCCGCCTGACAGCGGCCTGGCCGATATCGTCAAGCGCGAACTGTCCGATATCCGGTTCAACCAGTCGGAAGCCGACCGCCACACCCAGGATTCTCTCGAAGCCGTTCACAACACCCTCGGCCATGTGGTGGATCGGCTGGCGATGATTGAAGGCGATCTGCGCAATGGGCGTCCCGCGCCGGCTGCGTGGCAACAGGACGCCCCGCCGGTCCCACCGCCAGCGGCAGCCCCCCGGGTCGCGACGCCGCCGCAAGCCAGGCCCGAATTGCCCAATCCCGCCGCGGCACAGGAGCACTTCGCCGCCGCGCCGCGGGAGTTCCAGGTCGCCCCGATGGCTGTGCCTGCCGCAGCCGCCATCGCGCCGCGCGCCATCAGCGAAATCCTGGAGCCGCATACCGCCGCGCCGCGCCCCGCGATCGCGCCGGATCTGCCGCCCGATCACCCGCTCGAGCCAGGCACCCGGCCGAGCGCGCGTCCGGCTTCGCCATCGGAGCGCATCGCCGCTTCCGAGAGCGCCATCAGCGAAATCTCGGGCACCCCGCACGAACAGGCCAGCACATCGAACTTCATTGCCGCGGCACGTCGGGCCGCCCAGGCGGCCGCCGCGGCGCCGGCGGGCGACAAGGCCGCGCGCGGCCCGCTCAAGGAGCCCGGCCGCGACAAGGCCAAGGATGCTTCCAAGGAACCATCGACGATCAGCTCCAAGATCCGCTCGCTGCTGGTCGGCGCCAGCGTGGTCGTCATCGTGCTCGGCACCTTCAAGATGGCGATGACGCTGCTCGACGGCGGTAGCGTGCTGCAACTGCCCGGCATGGAGAATTCCAGCGCACCGCCCCCGGCCCAACCACCCGCGGAAGACGGCGCCAAGCCGGCGATGCCGGCTCCGGCAGCACCTTCGATGACTTCGCCTACTCCCATTGGCCGGCAATCGCTCAACGGCGCGGCGCCGGAGCTTTCCGAGTCCACCGCCTCGATTCCAATCCCGCAATCGACCGCCGATGCCTCGCCGGCGCCGGGCAACGATATCACCGCCACGATTCCGGCGGCGCCGGCGGCACCCGCCGGCGGTAAACTCCCGTTGGTGCAGATTCCGCCCAGCGAAAGGTTGCCGGACAGCATCGGCGGACCGCTGCTCCGCGCCGCCGCCCTCAGGGGCGATCCTGCCGCGGCCTATGAGATCGGCGTGCGCTACGCCGAAGGCAAAGGCGTTGCTTCGAATCTCGATGAGGCCGCGAAATGGTATGACCGCGCCGCGCAGGCCGGCGTGGTGCCGGCGATCTTCCGGCTGGGGACCCTCTACGAAAAGGGCCTGAGCGTGAAGAAGGACCTCGATATCGCACGGCGCTATTACATGCAGGCCGCCGAACGCGGCAACGCCAAGGCGATGCACAATCTGGCGGTGCTCGACGCCGATGGCGGCGGCAAGGGCGCCAATTACAAGAGCGCGGCGCAGTGGTTCCGCAAGGCGGCCGACCGCGGCGTCGCCGACAGCCAGTTCAATCTCGGCATCCTCTACGCCCGCGGCATCGGCGTCGAACAGAACCTGGCCGAATCCTTCAAATGGTTCAGCCTCGCCGCGGCGCAGGGCGACGCGGATTCGGTTCGCAAGCGCGACGATATCGCCAAGCGGCTCGACCCGCAGTCGCTCGCGGCGGCGAAGCTGGCGATCCAGACCTTCACGGCGGAACCGCAGCCTGACGACGCCGTCAACGTTCCGAGCCCGCCCGGCGGATGGGACAGCGCGCCGGCCACGGCGGCAAAGCCGGCGGCAAGACCGGTTTCGACCAAGCGCGCCGCCCGTTAATCCGAATCATTCACCACGTCACGCGTTGGGCGGCGGTCGGCGAGAAAAACGTCCGGGCCTGCGGATTCTCTAATCCCGGCGATCGGCGATTTCGGTTATGCAGGGGCGCGGCCGTTGATCCGCGCTTCCGAAGCAACCATGCCGCGAGCGGCTTCGGCCGGCCTCAAGGCTAGCTAAAGCAGGCGCGCGTGCAGCTTTACCTTCCGATCGCCGACATTCCGGTCAATGTTTTCCTCATCCTGGCGATGGGCGCGGCGGTTGGTTTCGTGTCCGGCATGTTCGGCATCGGCGGCGGCTTCCTGATGACGCCGCTGCTGATCTTCATCGGCATCGCGCCCGCAGTCGCGGTCGCTTCGGTCGCCAGCCACATCGCCGCCTCGTCATTTTCCGGCGCGATATCCTACTGGCGCCGCCGCGCCATCGATCCGGCCCTGGCAATGGTGCTGCTGAGCGGCGGCAGCATCGGCACTGCGCTCGGCGTGTGGACCTTCACGCTGCTGCGCTCGCTCGGGCAGCTCGACCTCATGATTGCGCTGTCCTACGTCGTGCTGCTGACCGCCGTCGGCAGCCTGATGTTCTGGGAGGGGCTGCGCGCCATTCTGCGGGCGCGGCGCGGCATGTCGGTACCGATGCGGCGGTCCGGCAGCCATGGCTGGATCCACGGATTGCCGCTCAAGATGCGTTTCAAGCGCTCCAAGATCTATCTGTCGGTGATTCCCATCATTGTCGTCGGGCTGGTGATCGGCTTTATCGGCGCGGTGATGGGCATCGGCGGCGGCTTCATCCTGATCCCGATCATGATCTATCTGCTGCGGGTGCCGACCGCCACGGTGATCGGCACCTCGATGGTGCTGACCCTGGTCACCATGGTGTTCGCCACCATGCTGCACGCCATCACCAACCATCTCGTCGATGCCGTGCTGGCGCTGATCCTGATGATCGGCGGGGTCACCGGCGCGCAGTTCGGCGCCCGCGCCGGCCAGAAAATTCGCGGCGAGCATCTGCGGCTGTTGCTCGGGCTCCTGATTCTCGCGGTCGGAATCCGCTTTGCGGTCGAACTGGTGATTCGCCCCGACGATCTCTTCACCATCCGGGAAACCGGAGGTGCCGGATGATCGCACGTCGTTCGCTCGCCGTGGCCGGCGTCGTGCTGGCGCTGGGCGCGGCCCTCGCGATCGGGCCCGCCCGGGCCGAGCGGCTGATCGTGTCGGTCTCGAACCATCGCGTCACCGTGACGCCGAACTATTCCGGCGAAGAACTGGTGCTGTTCGGCTCGGTCGAAAAGGACGCTTCGACCGCGGCTCGGCGCGGCAATTACGATCTGGTCGTGACCGTCAGCGGCCCGCGCGCCGACATGGTGACGCGGCGCAAGGAGCGCAAATTCGGCATCTGGGTCAACACCGACTACCGCGAATTCCTGAAAGTGCCGACCTATCTGGCGTTGTTTTCCAACCGGCCGTTCGACGCCATCGCTTCGCCCGACGTCGAGCGGCGGCAGCAGCTCGGTCTCAACAATGTGCTGCTGACCCAGCGCGTCGGCTCGGACTATGCCGACGTGGTGCCGAACGACGCGTTCCGCAGCGCCTTCGTGCGGCTGCGCTCCGAACGGGGGCTCTATCGCGAGGCGACCTCGGCGGTGACGTTCCTGACGCCGACGCTGTTCCGCACCGACATTCCGCTTCCGGCGGAGGTGCCGATCGGGACCTATGACGTCGAGATCAAGCTGTTTGCCGATGGCGCCCTGGTGACCCATGCCGATACCACGTTCGAAATCGTCAAGGTCGGTTTCGAGCAGTTCGTCGCCACCAGCGCCCGCCAGAACGGCTTCCTTTACGGCCTGGTAACAGCGTTGATGGCGTTGATGACCGGGTGGATGGCTTCGATCGTGTTTCGCAAGGACTAGCCACCTTTGGACAAGGCGTCCTCCCGGCGGCGCTGCCGCGCGGTGGCGGAGCGCCGAGCGCTGTTACGCAAAGCCCGACAGCGCACCGGCGGCGGCCAGCAGCGCGACCACGATCCAGGGCGGCAGCTTCCAGACCGTGAGCAGCAGGAAGCCGGTGAGCGCGATGGCGAAATCGCGCGGCGTCAAGACCGCGCTGGTCCATACCGGGCTGTACAGCGCCGCGGCCAGGATGCCGACCACGGCGGCGTTGGTGCCGCGCATGGCGGCCTGGGCCGCCGGGCGGACACGCATCGCATCCCAGAACGGCAACATGCCGTAGACCAGCAGCATGCCCGGGAGCAGCAGCGCGACCAGTGCGATGGCTGCCCCCGCGAGACCATTCGGCGCCGGCCCCATCACCGCGCCGAGATAGGCCGCGAAGGTGAACAGCGGCCCCGGCACCGCCTGGGCCAATCCGTAGCCCGCCAGGAAGGTCTCATTGCTCACCCATCCCGGCGTGACGACCTGGGCCTGAAGCAGCGGCAGCACGACGTGGCCGCCGCCAAACACCAGCGCGCCGGAGCGGTAGAAGGCGTTGAACAGGGCGAGAGCTTGCGGGCTGCTCGCCGTGGCAAGCACCGGCGGGATCAACAGCAGGGCCGCGAACAGCACCAGCGCGACGCCGCCGCCGAACCGCGAGACCGGAAAGTCCAGACGTCCGGTCACCGCCGCGACTTCTCCGCGGCAGAGCCAAAGACCCGCACAGGCCCCGAGCGCGATCGCGGCGATCTGCGCCGGCGAGCCCGCGAAGAACACGGTGATCGCGACCGCGGCCAGCGCGATGCCGGCGCGGCCCCGATCCGGAGCAAGGGTCCGCGCCATGCCCCAAATGGCCTGGGCGACGACGGCGACCGCGACCAGCTTGAGGCCGTGCAGAAAGCCTTCGGCAACCGGTCCCTTGAACGCGGCCGCCCCCGTCGCAAAGGCGAACAGGATCAGCGCCGAAGGCATCGTGAAGGCGAACCAGGCTGCCAGCCCGCCAACGAGTCCGTTGCCGCGCAGGACACCCAGGGAAAAGCCGACCTGGCTGGAAGCCGGTCCCGGCAGGAACTGGCACATCGCCACCAGATCGGCGTAGCCGGCTTCATCGATCCATCGCCGGCGCACCACCAGTTCGTCGCGAAAATAGCCGAGATGCGCGATCGGGCCGCCAAACGACGTGACACCGAGCTTGAGAAAGACCCGAAACACCTCGCCGGGCCCGCCGCGAACGTCAGCATTGTCTATGCAGCGATCGCGACCCTTGGCCTCGCCATTGGCGGGCGGGGAACTCTGCATCGACCTCTCCTCCGGCTGGCATGCTTGCGATGCCCGCGTGGCTCAGGAACAGCGCGAGGCGGCGATGCTGTGCAGCCTGGCATCGCCGAGCACATGCGCCATCAGACCAGGCGCCGGGAACAGCTTGGCAAACGCCTGGTCGCGGATGCTGAGGCCGCCGGCATAGGCGCCGAACGCCGGCATCACCGCGCGCTCGCCGTCGCAGGCAAAACACCGCCGCTCCAACGAACGTCCGCGTGTCGCCACCCTCGCCTTCGGATGCAGATGACCGGCGATTTCACCGGCGGCACCGGTCGGCTGGTGGCGAAACGCGATTCCGCCGATCGCCACTTCGCTGGCGACCACGCCGCCGAGGTCGGATGGCAGCGCCGGATCGTGATTGCCCGATATCCAGATCCAGTCGCGCCGCGTCTGCAGCGCCGCAATGGCGTCGCGATCCGGCGCCGACAGCCGGCCGTGAGCGTCGCGGTCGTGAAAACTGTCGCCGAGCGCGATCACCATGCGCGGATCATGCCGCGCGATCACCGCGGCGAGGCGGCAGAGGGTCGCCACCGTGTCATAGGGCGGCAGCAGCACGCCGCGCGCCGCAAAACTGGAGCCCTTCTCCAGATGCAGATCCGAGACCACCAGCAGGCTCTGCTCTTCCCAGAACAGCGCGCCGGAAAGGTCGGCGACCAGCGTCAGCCCCGCGACATCCATGGTCGCGATTCGCCCAGCCGGTAGCCTGTCCTGCAGAAACTGCCCGTGCGCCGTCACAGCCTACCCCGTCGCCTCCTTGACCAGCTCATTGGCGGCTTCCGCCAGCAGTTCGTCGGAGGCCTCGCCATAGACCTGTTCGCGGCCGATTTCCAGCATCACCGGCACCGCCAGCGGTGAAACCCGATCCAGCTCCTGGTGGATGATTCGCCCCTTGATTCGCAACAGCATATCACTGAGGCGGCGGATATCGAGCAGCCCGGTGGCGGCGTCGGCGCGGGCGGCGCGCAACAGCACGTGATCCGGCTGATGCTTGCGCAATACGTCGTAGATCAGGTCGGTCGAGAACAGCACCTGGCGCCGGGTTTTTTCCTCGCCGGTGAAGCGCCGCGCGATCATCCCGGAAATGATCGCGCAGCTGCGGAAGGTGCGCTTCATCAGCGCGGATTCCGCCAGCCACGCCTCGAGATCGTCGCCCAGCATATCGGCATCGAACAGCGCCCGCAGATCGAGCCGGCCCTGCCGGATCATCGCCGACACGTCGCCGAGCCCCCACACCGCCAGCGCATATTCATTGGCGGCAAATCCGAGCGGCCGGGCGCGGGCGCGCTCGAGCCGCCGCGTCAGCAGCATGCCCAGCGTCTGATGCGCCAGCCGGCCCTCGAACGGATAGCAGACAAGATAGTGCTTGCCGGCGCGCGGAAAGGTTTCCACCACCAGCTCGCGCGCGCCGGGCACCCGCGACATCCGAGCCTGCAGCGACAGCCAGTCGCGCACCTGGTCCGGCAGCGCCTTCCAGGCGCGCTTATCGGCCAGCAGCTTGCGCACCCGCTCGGCCAGATAGGTCGAAAGCGGAAACTTGCCGCCCATATAGGACGGCACCTTCGCATCCTTGTCGTTGGCGCGCGACACATAGACCTGATCTTCCGCCAGCGCCTCGTAGCGCACCACCTCGCCGCCGAACACGAAGGTATCGCCGATCACCAGCCCCTCGATGAAATATTCCTCGATCTCGCCGAGCATCCGTCCGCCGCGCCCCACCGCGCCGGTCGATCCCTTGTTGCCGTTGGAGCCGCCGCGCGCGCGCACCAGCCGCACCTTCAGCATCGCGTCCTCGACGATGGTGCCGACATTGAGCCGGTAGCTTTGCCGCACCCTTGGATTGGCGACGCGCCAGCGCCCGGCCTGGTCCGGCTTGATGCGCGCGAAACGTTCGTAGGTTTTCAGCGCGTAGCCGCCGCTGGCGACGAAATCGACCACGTCATCGAATTCGGTCCGGGTCAAATTCGAGTAGGGCGCCGCGGTGAGGACCTCGCCATAGAGCCGGTCGGCAAGAAACGGTTCGCCGCAGGCGCAGCCGAGCACATGCTGGGCCAGCACGTCCAGCGCGCCGGTGCGCAGCGGCGGGGTGTCCTGGGCGTTTTCCGCCACCGCCTCGATCGCCACCCGGCATTCCAGCACCTCGAACCGATTGGCCGGCACCAGCACCGCGCGCGACGGCTCGTCGAGCCGGTGATTGGCGCGGCCGATTCGCTGCATCAGCCTTGAAGAGCCCTTCGGCGCGCCGATATTGATGACGAGGTCGACATCGCCCCAGTCGACGCCGAGGTCGAGCGACGAGGTGCAGACCACGCCGCGCAGCCTTCCCGCCGCCATGGCGTCCTCGACCTTGCGGCGCTGCGCCACATCGAGCGAACCGTGATGCAGGGCAATGGCGAGACCGTCGTCGTTGATGCGCCACAGGTCCTGGAACAGCATCTCGGCCTGGCTGCGGGTGTTGACGAACACCAGGGTGGTGGTGTTGCGCCGGATCAGGTCGTAGATCTCGCCGAGCGCATGGCGGGCGGTGTGGCCGGCCCACGGCAGCCGCTCTCTGGTGTCGAGCATCTCGACAATCGGCGCCGCGGCCCCGGTGGCGACGACGATGTCGGCGGCTGCGCCGACGCCGTCGCGCTGCGGCACCAGAAACCGCGCCAGCGATTCCGGCTCCGCCACCGTCGCCGACAGCCCGATCGCGCGCAGCTGCGGCGCCAGCCGCCACAGCCGCGCCAGGCCGAGCGACAACAGGTCGCCGCGCTTGGAGGTGACCAGCGCATGCAATTCGTCGAGCACGATGCGCTTGAGCGAGGAGAACAGGAACGGCGCATCGTCGGACGACAGCAGCAGCGCCAGCTGTTCCGGAGTGGTGAGCAGAATGTCCGGCGGATAGCGGCGCTGGCGCTGCCGCCGCGACACCGGGGTATCGCCGGTGCGGGTCTCGACCTTGATCGGCAGCCCGATTTCGGCGATCGGGGTTTCCAGATTGCGCGCGATGTCGACCGCCAGCGCCTTCAGCGGCGAGATGTAGAGGGTGTGGAGGCCGCGGCTGCTCTTTCCCTCTCCCCGCGCGCGGGGAGAGGGTGGGCCGGCCAGCGAAGCGCGCCGCGTCGGGTCAGGGGGCGTCCCGGATGGCACGACCGCTTCAGCAACGCCCTCACCCGGCTTGTTCGCTTCGCTCGCAAGCCGACCTCTCCCCGCGGGCGGGGAGAGGTTTGAATAGGTCGCGCTGAGTTCCACCAGCGTCGGCAGGAAACCGGCGAGCGTCTTGCCAGCCCCGGTCGGGGCGATCAGCAGCGCCGAACGATCGGCGCGGGCTTTTGCCAGCAGCGCCAGCTGATGGTCGCGCGGCGACCAGCCGCGGGCGGAAAACCAGCGCAGAAATCTTTCAGGCAACAAGGCGGAAGCAAGACGGTCTCGTTCAAGGATGCTCACCACCGCAGGTTAAGCCGGGCGGGCCGGCCCGGTCGAGAACTTAAAAGCCGTGTCATTTCAACCGAACAGGGGCCGATTCATCACGGTTTTGCCGCCACCGCGACCAGCCCGGGAACCGGAACATTGTCCTCATTGCGCGCCGACGAATGCTCGAGCCGGGAAAGGACGAGTCCGGCCGCCTCGATCGACGCGCGCACATGGCCGGCGGCGTGGGCGTAGCGCAGCCCCCCGCCGAGGATGACGCCGTCGCCGTCATGGGTTTCGGTGGTAAATGCCAGCACGCCGCCGGCGGTCAGCACGCGCGCGATTTCACGCAGCAGCGGAACCAGCTCTGCCACATAGACCATGGCGTCGGCGGCCAGTACGAGGTCGGCGCTGGCGTCGGGTCTGGCGCGCATTCCCTCCAGCATCCCGGTTACCTCGAGCTCGGCATAAAGCCCGCTGGCGCCGGCCTTCTCGATCATGCGCGGCGACAGGTCGATGCCGATGAATTCGTCGACCTCGTTGGCGAAGGCCGCGGCCGCAAGCCCGGTGCCGCAGCCGAGATCGATGCCGCGCCGGAAAAAGGCCGGCTTGCGTTGCGCGGCGCGCACCGACAGCACGGCCCTGAACAGCAGCGCCGGCCCGCGATAACCGAGATCGTCGACCAGCGCGGTCTCGAATTTCGGCGCGTATTGATCGAACAGCGCGCGCACATAGGCCGGCGGCATCGCCGACACCGGCTCGGCGCCGAGCCGCATCAGCCGCAGCCGCGCGCCATGCCGGTCGTCGGGGTCGGCGATCCCGGCTTTGCGGAACGCCGCGATGGCCTCGTCGCGCGCGCCGAGCTGTTGGCGAATTTCGCCCAACGTGAACCACGCCGAGGCAAAGCCCGGCGCAAGCTCGGTGGCCTGCAGCATCAGGTCGGCAGCGGCGACAAGCTCGCCCTTGCGTTGCAGATCGCGCGCAAAATCGAACCTGCGGTCGGCAATCAGATCCCCGGAAGAGAAGAATAATCGCGCAGGCATGGTCGGCAGCCGCTTGCAGGTCCGAGGGAATGCGGCGACAGGATTCCGGAGGGAACACCGTCGGCCCGGAAGACTCGAATGAGCCCCGCGCCGGACTATATAACCGGGATGCGTCCGCAAGACATCCTGATGCCCGGGCCCGCCGGGCTGTGCTGCCAGCCCGGCGGCTTCCACATCGATCCGGTGCGGCCGGTCAGCCGCGCGGTGATCACCCACGGCCATTCCGACCATGCCCGGCCCGGCCATGGCGCGGTGCTGGCGACCCAGGAAACCCTCGACATGATGCGGTTGCGCTATGGCGACAATTTCGCCGGCCGCACCCAGGCCGTCGCCTATGGCGAGGAAATGCGGCTCGGCGACGTCACCGTCAAGTTTCACCCGGCCGGCCATGTGCTGGGTTCGGCGCAGGTCGCGGTCTCCTGCGACGGCATCCGCATCGTCGCCTCCGCCGACTACAAGGACGCCCCCGATCCGACCTGCGCGCCGTTCGAACTGGTGCCGTGCGATGTCTTCATCACCGAGGCCACCTTCGGCCTGCCGGTGTTCCGTCACGGCGATGCGGCTGATGAAATCAGCAAGCTGCTGGCCTCGGTGGCGCTGTTCCCGGAACGGGCGCATCTGGTCGGCGCCTATTCGCTCGGCAAGGCGCAGCGCGTCATCGCGCTGATTCGCGCCGCCGGCTATGACGCGCCGGTCTATCTGCACGGCGCGATGGAAAAGATCACGGGCTATTACCGGAGCCGGGGCGTGGCGCTCGGCGCGCTGCGCGCGGTCAAGGGCGTGAAGAAGGCCGATCTGGCCGGCACCATTACGCTGGCGCCGCCTTCGGCCACCTCGGATGTCTGGACGCGGCGGTTTCCCGATCCGGTCACCGCCTTTGCATCGGGCTGGATGCGGGTTCGCGCCCGGGCGCGGCAGCGCGGCGTCGAGCTGCCGCTGGTGATTTCCGACCATGCCGACTGGGACGGGCTGACCGCGACCATCGCAGCAACCGGCGCCGGCGAGATCTGGGTCACCCACGGCCAGGAGGACGCACTGGTGCATTGGTGCAGGGCCAGGGGCCTCGCCGCCCGCCCGCTCGATCTGGTCGGCTATGGCGATGAGGACGAAAGCGACGCGGTGCCGGCCGCCGAGGACGCCGAGGCATGAACCGCTTCGCCGAACTGCTCGACCGCCTCGCCTATGAGCCCGGACGCAACAACAAGCTGCGGCTGATCACCAGCTACTTTCGCAGCGTCGAGGACCCCGATCGCGGCTATGCGCTGGCCGCTCTCACCGGCGCGCTGTCGTTCAAGCATGCAAAACCCGGCCTGATCCGCGACCTGATCGCGGCCCGCACCGATCCGGTGCTGTTCGCGTTGTCGTATGATTATGTCGGCGACCTGTCGGAGACGGTGGCCCTGATGTGGCCGAAGCCGGCGGATAGTGGCGACGTCGCGTTTTCGAGCTGCCCGCCTCCCCGACCCTCCCCCGCAAGGGGGGAGGGAGACGCGCAGAATATTGAGCAGCCGCCGCACAATAAGTCGAGCACGGCAGCAGCATCGGTTTCTGTTCCCTCCCTCCCTGCGCGGGAGGGTCAGGAAGGGGGATACCACGGGCAGAGCGGTCAGGAGGATCGTCAACCTCGCCACCATCACAACAACCCGCCGCCGCCGACTTTGACCGAGGTCGTGACCACGCTGCGCAGTCTCGGCAAGACCGAGCTGCCCGGGCAGCTGGCGCGCTGGCTCGACGAACTCGACGAGACCGGCCGCTGGGCGCTGTTGAAACTGGTCACCGGCGCGATGCGGATCGGGATTTCGGCGCGGCTGGCCAAGACCGCCGCGGCCGACCTCGGCGACAAGGACCCGCACGACATTGAACTGATCTGGCCGGGGCTCGCGCCACCCTATCTCGAACTGTTTGCCTGGCTGGAGGGCCGCGCGGCAAAGCCGATCAATCTCGACCCGGTTCCGTTCCGTCCGGTGATGCTGGCGCATGCGATCGAGGATGCGGATTTCGCCGGTCTCGACGCCGCCGATTTCATCGCGGAATGGAAGTGGGACGGCATCCGGGTGCAGGCGGTGTCCGGCCGCGACGCGCGCGGCCAGATGCTGGCGCGGCTGTATTCGCGCAGCGGCGAAGACATCACCGGGAGCTTTCCGGACCTCGTGCCGTCCTTGCATCTGCCCGGCGCGATCGACGGCGAGCTGCTGGTGCTGCGCGACGGCCGGGTGCAGAGCTTCAACGTGCTGCAGCAGCGCCTCAACCGCAAAGTGGTGTCGCCGAAGCTGACCAAAGACTATCCCATTCATCTGCGCGCCTATGATCTGCTCGGCGAGGGTGAAACTGATTTGCGAACGCTGCCGTTCGTCGAACGGCGCGCGCGGCTGGTGGCCTTCGTGGCCCGGCTCAACGATGCGAGAGTCGACCTTTCCGCGACCATTGACTTCGACAGCTGGGACGCCCTGACGGCGGCGCGGCGCGATCCCGGCAGCGCGGGCGCCGGCGACGATGCCGAGGCGGTCGAGGGGGTGATGCTGAAACGGCGCGACGCGCCCTATCTGCCGGGCCGCCCCAAGGGGCAGTGGTGGAAATGGAAGCGCGATCCGCACATCATCGACGCCGTGCTAATGTATGCGCAGCGCGGCCACGGCAAGCGCTCGTCCTATTATTCCGATTATACCTTCGGGGTCTGGACCTCGGGCGAGGATGGCGAACAGCTGGTGCCGGTCGGCAAGGCCTATTTCGGCTTTACCGACGAGGAGTTGCTGCAGATCGACCGCTTCGTCCGCCGCAACACCACGGAAAAATTCGGACCGGTCCGGCATGTGGTGCACGAGCCGGATCAGGGGCTGGTACTGGAAGTGGCGTTCGAGGGACTGGCGCGCTCGCCGCGGCACAAATCCGGGGTCGCGATGCGGTTTCCGCGGATCAGCCGGCTGCGCTGGGACAAGCCGCCGCGCGAGGCCGACCGGCTGGAAACGCTGGAACGGATGCTGCGGTCCGACCGTGCCGTCCCGGTTTAGCCGGATTGCGCGGCCATTGACGGCGACAGCCGGGTTCCCCATCTGCCCTGTGCTGGACTATAGTGCGGAAGCGAGTTCGCGCAGGAGAGTGTCGATGCCCAATGACGCCAGGGAACTGCCGGCGACCAATGACGGCCTGCACCGCTTTCTCGGCGGCTCGCCGCTGACGGTGGCGTTTCGGCTGATCCTGCTGTCGATCCTGGTCGGCGTGGTGCTGGCCGCCATCGGCTTCGACCCCTGGAATATCGTCAACAGCATCCGCCTGTTGTTTCAGCGGATCTGGAACCTCGGCTTTGACGCCATCAACGGCCTGTGGCGCTATTTCCTGCTCGGCGCCGTGATCGTGATCCCGATCTGGCTGTTGTCGCGGATGTTCGGCGCGCCGCGCGGCCCCTAGACCGCCGCCGGCCCGATTCATTGCCTCCGGTATCCAGGGTTACCAGCGCGGAGGTGTTTGCCATCGCCGGACCGGCGATGGTGGCGAACCTCACCACCCCGCTGATCGGGATCGTCTCGACCATCGCGATCGGACGGCTGGGCAATGCGGCGCTGCTCGGCGGCGTCGCGGTCGCCTCGGTGATTTTCGACTGCCTGTTCTGGCTGTTTGCGTTTCTGCGCATGAGCACGGTGGCCTTTACCGCCCAGGCGCTCGGCGCCGGTGAATTGGCGGAGATACGGGCGCTGCTGCTGCGCGGCCTTGTGATCGCGGCGCTGGTCGGCGCAGGCCTCGTCATGCTGCAGGTACCGCTCGCCGCGGCCTTGCTGGGCATGATCGGCGGCAGCGAGGACGTCACCCGCGCCGCCAGGGCCTATTTTGCGATCCGCATCTGGTCGGCGCCGCTGGCGCTGGCCAATTACGTCGTGCTCGGCTGGCTGATCGGCCAGGCGCGCGCCGGGCTGGCGCTGGCGGTGCAGATCGCCATCAACCTCATCAACATGGCGGCGACGGTGCTCTTCGTGCTGGTGCTCGATGCCGGAATCGGCGGCGCGGCGATGGCGGCGCTGCTGGCCGAAGCATGCGGGCTGTTGCTCGGCATCCTGATCGCCCGGCGGCTCACAAGGGCGCAACCGGCGGTCGGATGGGCCGCGCTGCTCGACCGCGGCAAGCTCCTGCGCATGCTCTCGGTCAATCGCGATATCATGATCCGCACCGCCGCCCTGATCACGGCCTTCCTGTTCTTCACCGCGCAGGGCGCGCGCTCCGGCGACCTGATCCTCGCCGCCAACGCGGTGCTGAACAATTTCCTGCTGATCAGCGCGTTCTTTCTCGACGGCCTTGCCAATGCCGCCGAACAGCTCTGCGGACGCGCCTATGGCGGCCGCGACCGCGCCGGCTTTTCCGCCGCGGTCCGGCTGGTGATGCAATGGGGGTTCGGCTTTGCGCTGGCGGTGGCGGCGGGCTACGCGCTGTTCGGGACGGCACTGATCGATGTCATGACCGCCAGCGAGGCGGTTCGGCGCGGCGCGCGCGACTATCTCTGGTTCGTGGCAGTATCGCCTCTGCTCGGCGTTTTCGCCTTTGCCTATGACGGGATCTATATCGGCGCCACCTGGGCGCGCGACATGCGCAACCTGATGGTGGCCTCGCTGCTGGTGTTTTTCATGGCCTGGCTGGCGCTGCGTTCGCAAGGCAATGCCGGCCTGTGGGGCGCCATGCTGGCCCACTACGCCGCGCGCGGCGGGTTGCAGGCGCTGCGCTATCCGGCAATGCTGCGCGCCTCGTTTCCGCAAAAGCCGCCGCCCGGCTGAGCCTTCAAGGATGAAACCCGATGCAAGTGCGATTTGTCGGCTGCGGCGACGCCTTCGGCTCCGGCGGCCGCTCCCACACCTGCTTTCATGTCACCGGCGCGCAGGTCAATTTCCTGATCGATTGCGGCGCCTCCGCGCTGCCAGCGCTGAAGCGGCTCGATATCCCGCGTGCCGATATCGACCTGGTCCTGATCACCCATTTCCACGGCGATCATTTTGCCGGATTGCCGTTTCTGCTGCTCGACGCGCAGTTTTCCCGCCGCACCCGGCCGCTGGTAATCGCCGGGCCGCCAGGAATCGAGACGCGATTGGCGCAGGTGATGGAGGCGCTGTTCGAGAATTCCTCCCGGACCAGGCAGCGCTTCGAGCTGTCGGTGGTCGCGCTCGAGCCGCTGGTGACGCGGCGCTTCGGCGCCGTCGATGTCACGCCGTTTCCGGTCGTGCACGGCGAATTCGGCGGTCCGTTCCTGGCCTACCGGGTCGAGGCCGAGGGCCGCGTCATCGCCTACAGCGCCGATACCGAATGGACGCAAACACTGGTCCCGCTGGCGCGCGACGCCGACCTGTTCATCGCCGAAGCCTATTATTACGACAAGGTCGTGAAGAACCATCTCAGCCTCAAAACGCTGGAAGCCCATTTGCCCGCGATCGGGCCGAAGCGGCTCGTGCTCACCCATATGAGCGACGACATGCTGGGTCGTCTCGATACGCTCGGCTACACCGCGGCCAGCGACGGCATGATGGTCGAGCTATAGTGGAGCGATTCCATGAACCCGACCCTATGGGTTGGGGATCTATCGTTTGTCATTCCGGGATGTGCTCTGGCCGGCGATAGCCGGGCGGAGTGCAGGCCCGGAATCCATAGCCCCTGCGGTGATTATGGATTCCGGGCTCGCTTGTGCCGCGCTTCGCGCGCGACGAGCGCCCCGGAATGACAATTGATGCGATTACAAAATCGCTCCTCTCGTCAGACCGGCCAGTCTTCGGCGGTGATGGTCGCCGCATCGGCGCCGACGATCTCGGACAGCGCGTCGCGGCCGGTGCGCAGCAGGGTCGAGGCGAGATCGCTCTTGATGGTTTCGATCAGGCCGAGCCCCTTGTAGATCAGCGACGAGTAGAGCTGGATCAGGCTGGCGCCGGCGCGGATCTTGGTCAGCGCGGCGCCGCCCGAATCGATGCCGCCGACGCCTACCAGCGGAAACGCGCCCTCGGCCCGCACATAGGTCTCGGCCACCATCCGGGTCGACAGCCGGAACAGCGGCCTGCCCGACAATCCGCCCTGCTCGGCGGCGCGGGCCTGTTCGCGCAGGCTCGAAGGCCGCGCCAGCGTGGTATTGGCCACGATCATGCCGTCGACCCGGCGCGAGCGCGCGATATGCACGACGTCGTCGAGCTCGGTGAGGCTGAGATCGGGCGCGATCTTCAGCAGCACCGGCGAATCGCCGGCGTCCTGCCGCACCCGCTCGCGCGCGTCGATCACCTTGGCGAGCAGATCGTCGAGCGCGGCGGCCTGCTGCAGGTTGCGCAGGCCGGGCGTATTCGGTGACGAGACGTTGACGGTGAAATAGCTTGCCACCGGCGCGAAGGTCTCGATCAGCCGCACATAATCGGCGACCCGGTCGGTGGAATCCCGGTTGGCGCCGACATTGACGCCGATGATGCCGCCGAGATGCGCGCGCCCGGCCAGCCGCCGCAGCACCATGTCGGCGCCGTCATTGTTGAAGCCGAGGCGATTGACCACGGCCTCGTCGCGCTCCAGCCGGAACAGCCGCGGCCGCGGATTGCCGGCCTGCGGCCTCGGCGTCACGGTGCCGACCTCGACAAAGCCGAAACCCAGCCGCAACAGGGCATCGGGCACCTCGGCATTCTTGTCGAAGCCCGCGGCCATGCCGATCGGATTGGGAAAATTCAGGCCGAAAGCCCGCACCGCCAGTTTCGGATCGTCCGGCCGCAGCCGCACCGGCGGCAGCAACCGCAGGCCCTGGATCGCCAGGCGGTGGGCGTCTTCCGGATCGAACCAGCGCATCAGCGGCAGCGAGAAGGCATCGAAGGCGCGAATCACGGCGTCAACTCCGGAAGCTCGTGCGATCCGTCGGGCCGCGCATGCAGCTCGTAGACGTTCGTGACCGCGCCGAGATCGAGGTCGCCATAGAGATGCGGAAACAGCTCGTTGTTGCGCGATGGCTCCCAGCGCAAGCTTTCGCCCAGCGCCGTGGCGTCGAGTTCAATCAGGAACAGCCCGGCCTGGCCATGGAAATGCTTGCGCGCGGTCTCGGAAAGCTGCGACGCCGTGGAAAAATGGATGAAGCCGTCCCGGGCATCGTCGGCGCTGCCGCGGTATACGCCCTGCCGCTCGGCCTCGCGCCAGGCCGAAGCCGGACAGATTTTATAGATCCTTCGCACCAGAGTTCCGATTCCAAAGTTCGCTCGTCGTTGCGTGCCCCTGATGCGAACTTGCGGATCATGGGGCATGCTTCAATGCTGGCGCGGCTGATCGAGTTCAAAGATTCCAGCGCGGCCCTCACCGGTGGATTCTGCCGCAACTTGAAATCGGCCGCACGGGGTCCGGAGTCCGTTGGTGTTTGCTCGCCTGGGATTCCCCGGAATATCCGCACCTTCGGCGACCGTATCGACGGCACCGGCGCACTTCAAGGGCAAGCCTTGCGGCGCGGCCCCGCGGATTGCGGAATCCGGCGCCTTGAGGCAATAATTCCTAAATTCTGATACGGCTGAGCCATGGCCAAACCGCCCAAAGCGCCGCGCATGCTGACCCACGACCAGATCTGGGCCGCGCTGGACCGGCTTGCGGAACGCGCCGGATTGTCGGCCTCGGGGCTGGCCAGGAAGTCCGGCCTCGACCCCACCACCTTCAACAAGTCCAAGCGCGTCACCGCCGACGGCCGCCAGCGCTGGCCGTCGACCGAATCGATCGCCAAGGCGCTCGCCGCCACCGCCAGCTCCTTCGATGCCTTCGTGCAGTTGATCGGCGACGGCGCCCGCACCCTGCAGTCAGTTCCGCTGCTCGGCCTTGCCCAGGCGGCAGGCGGCGGCGCCTTCGACGACGATGGCGCCCCGGCCGGCAAAGGCTGGGATGAGTTCGGCCTGCCCGCGGGCGACGACGCGCAGGCCTATGCGCTGGAAATTGCCGGCGACCAGATGCAGCCGGTCTATCGCGACGGCGACGTCCTCGTGGTTTCGCCGGCCACCCCGATCCGGCGCGGCGACCGCGTGGTGCTCAAAACCAGGACCGGCGAGCTGATGGTGCGGGAATTGAAACGCCGGACCGCCAAGACGCTGGAGCTGCGCTCGCTGAACGGCACCCAGCCCGACCGCACGCTGGCCCCCGCCGATGTGGCCTGGATCGCGCGGATCGTATGGGCCAGCCAGTAGCCTCGCCGCCATTGCCGGACGTGCTGCACGACGTGCTGGTGCCGTCGCTTCAGGTCGTGCTGTGCGGCACCGCGGCGAGCACGGTGTCCGCGAAGGCGTCGGCCTATTACGCTCACCCGCAGAACAAGTTCTGGACCATCCTGCACCAGACCCGGTTGACGCCGGAGCGACTGCAGCCGCGTCAATTTCGCGAGCTCTTGCGGTACCGAATCGGCCTCACCGACCTCGTGAAAACCCATTCGGGAATGGATCATCAGATCCGCGCCGGGTTCGGCGAGATCGCCCGGGCGCGACTGCGCGCCTCGATCCTGAATGTGCGTCCGCAGTTCCTGGCGTTCACCAGCAAGACCGCCGGGCAGAGCTTCCTCGGCGGCCGACGCCACTACGGCGAACAGGCCGAAGGGCTCGCCGGCACCCGGATCTGGATCCTGCCTTCGACGTCGGGCGCCGCCAACGGCAGCTGGCGGCCGGAGCTCTGGCACCAGTTCGCGGATCGGGTCAGGGCCGCCAATGGCGAATGAGGCCGGGCCGCCTACCCTGCCGAGCGCGCCAGCGCGCCGTCGATCATCGCGATTGCATCGGCGATGCCATAGACGGCGACGAACGAGCCGAAGCGCGGCCCCTTCTCCTGGCCCAGCAGCACCTGGTAGAGCATGTTGAACCAGTCGAGCGAGACGCCTGGCTTGCCGTCCTTGGCCTTCTTGGTATCCAGGAACGGCTCGCGGCGGCCGATCTCGTAGACCACGTTCTGGATATCCTCGGCGGAGGAATCCGGCGGCAGTTGCGACAGCGCGTCGCGCAGATCCTGCAGCGCGGCGCGCTCGACCTCGCTGGGCTCGCGGAATTTCTTGGTCGGCGCGACAAAGTCGCGATAATAGTTGATGGCGTAGCCGACCATCGCATCGAGCTTCGGATGGCTCTGCGGGGTGACGCCGGGACGATAGCGCCCGATGAACCCCCACAGCGTGGCGGCATTCTCCGCATTCGACGACGACACCAGGGTCAGCAGCAGCTGGAACGTCACCGGCATGTCGGCCGCCGGCGGATGGCCGGCATGGATGTGCCAGACCGGATTGGCAAGCTGCTGCTTCGGATCCTGCCGCGCGAAGCCCTCGAGGAACTGCTGGTAGTCGTCGACATTGCGCGGAATGACGTCGAAATGCAGCCGCTTGGCCGCCTTCGGCTCGCGGTACATGAACAGCGACAGCAATTCCGGCGACGCATAGCGCAGCCATTCATCGATGGTCAGGCCGTTGCCCTTCGATTTTGATATTTTCTGGCCCTTGTCATCGAGAAACAGCTCGTAATTGAAGCCTTCCGGCGGCGTGGCGCCGAGCACGCTGCAGATCTTGCCCGACAGCTTGACCGAATCGATCAGGTCCTTGCCGGCCATCTCGTAGTCGATGCCGAGCGCGGCCCAGCGCATCGCCCAGTCCGGCTTCCACTGCAGCTTGCAATGTCCGCCGGTGACCGGCAGCGTCACCGGCTCGCTGGTTTCGGGATCGTCGTAGGAGATGGTGCCGGCCTTCGCGTCATGCGTGGTGACCGGCACATACAGCACCGCGCCGGTGCGCGGACAGATCGGCAGGAACGGCGAATAGCTCGCCGCGCGCTCCTCGCGCAGCGACGGCAGCATCACCGCCATCACCTGGTCGATGCGCTCCAGGACCCGCAGCAGCATCGCGTCGAATTTTCCGCTCGTGTAGTAATCGGTCGAACTGGCGAATTCGTAGTCGAAGCCGAAGGTGTCCAGAAAGGCGCGCAGCCGCGCATTGTTGTGCGCGCCGAAACTCGGATGGGTGCCGAACGGATCGGGCACCCGGGTCAGCGGCTGGCCGAGATGCCCGGCCAGCATCTCCTTGTTCGGCACGTTGTCCGGCACCTTGCGCAGGCCGTCCATGTCGTCGGAGAACGCCAACAGCCGGGTCCTCACCCTGTCCTCGGTGAGCACCCGAAACGCATGGCGCACCATGGTGGTGCGCGCCACCTCGCCGAAGGTGCCGATATGCGGCAGGCCCGAGGGCCCGTAGCCGGTCTCGAACAGAACCTCGTCCTTCGGCCGCTTCTTGAGGCGCGCCACGATCTGCCTCGCCTGCTCGAACGGCCAGGCGTTGGATTGCTCGGCGAGCATGCGCAGATCGCTGGGGCTGAGGGCAGGGTCGTTGGTGGGCATCAGGGCTCTCCGGGGGCGCGGAACCTAGCCTGCCCCCGCCAAAATGCAAAATCGCGTCCGCGCCGGCCTATAGCCGCCTTTGCCGGCGGAGTCGCGGCAGGCACGCGGTCCCTGCGCTCGCATAGCAGCTGTTGCAGGCCTGGGGTGGCCCGAGGGAGTCCGGCTAGAAGAGGCCTTCGCCTGGATCGCGAACGCGGGGATTACCGGAGCATCCGCCTTCGCGGATGATGACGGCGCAGGGTGTGGCGCGCCGCGCGGCCTCCACAACGCGCGTCATCCCGCGCAGGGGGAGATCCCCTACGCGGCGGCTTTTCGATTGATCACGGGCGCCGAAGCGCTGCACATCCGCCCCAAGAGTCAAAAAATCGAAAACAACCCCATGCAAAGTAGAAGGATACCGCCGGGGGATGCTTTGGCCGATCCCCGCGATGACATTTTGACAGGTCGGGCGAAGTTGCGAAGCGCCCGCGTTTAGGTCCGCCGGCTGCGATCCCGGCGCGCCACGCATGTCGCCGGGTTCGCGGTCAGAACACATCGATGGTCGGAAAGCGAGGCTCGCCGGTGAGGCAGTCCCAGAGGTAGATCGCCAGCCCGACGTCGCCGGTCCAAAGCGAATAGCGTCCGCGGCCGACGGCTGCCTGAGAACCGCGATACTGGACCATGGCCGTCACCGCGAACTGGCGTGCGCGGTCGAGCCAGACCGGGTCCCTGGTGCGGCGGTAGAGCTTGAGGAAGGCATAGCCGTTGCCACCGGTGCCGTGGCAGAGGTTCGAGCCCTTGGCAAGCGGTCCGGCGGCCCAGGTGAAGCGGCCGCCGTCCAGAAGCAGGGCGTCAAAATCGGGCGTGGCGAACGGCGCATCCGCAAACGTCGTCACCATGCCCGGCGCACCGTGGCAGTGCTGACACAATGTCGGCGGCTTCTCGCGCTTGCTTCTGGCCCCCCAATTGGCGCCAATTTCAACCCGCCACGCGTTCGCGGCAAGCGTCTTGGGCACGAACTCCGCCACCTGTGCCTGCTGCGCCGGCGTCAACCAGTCCCACCCGCGCAGCAGCGGGATGGCATTGCCGGCGAAGCCGTGAACCGGCCCGAGCCAATGGTCGCTGGCGCCATAGAGGTCCTGGGTCCAAAGCGGACCTTGCGGGGTGTCCTCCAGGGCAGCCAGCAGCCGGGCCGCCTGCGTTTCGAACAGGCGGCGCCATCGCGTCTCCCCCGTCATCCCCGCCATGTGAATGGCCGCCACCATGGAGCCGGGCATGCCCCACATCAGCTCCCGGATCGGCAGCGCCATATTGGCTTCCGCGCGCGCATGCACCAGGTCGGCCAGGCCCGGTGCGGGCGCAAGGCGCATGGCGAGAAGCGCGGCGCCCATGTCGCCGAACAGCAGCGAGCCATGCTTGGCATAATCGGCCGGCGAATTGCTTTCGAACGCGGTGACCGTCCGCTCCAGAAGCTGCGGCAGAACCGGGCGGAAGTCTTTTGCGACGCGGACAGCCCCCATGCGGTGCAAATAATCCAGCGCCCAGATGACCCCGGCCGCGCCCCAGTAAAAACTGGGGTTGCCGTCTGCCACGCCGTCGTCGCTCGGATGACCCGGCCAGAACGCGTCGGGATCGAACTCTGCGATCGCATCGGCCGCAATTTCCTCGATCGCGGCCCGGACCGCCGCTTCACTCCAGGCGCCGGGTGCAAGCCCACGATGCCGACCGCGGACAATCATGCTGGGGATCTCCCTTGATTGGGCCGCACATTCTCCAAGCGCACGCCCGAGCTGAATATAGAGCCGCTATGCAAGTCGAGAATGGCAGACGGATCCTTCCCGTAAATCACGACACAACCAGCAGTCCCGCTCGCGCGCCGCACGGTCCGTCCGGTTGACCACACTGGAACCGCTGGTGGACGGGCAGACCGACGGCAACTAATTAATCTGCGATTTTTCCGCAACACCTGCTGAAATTCATCGAGTGCCCGGCATTCCGGGCATGAGCCGCGCGGGGTGTTCGGATAACATCGCCGTGCATTCGGTTCCCGGCTTGTCTTTTGACTCGGAGAAAATCATGCCCAGTGCACGTCTGATCGCAGCGGCGGTCGTGGCCATCAGCACTTTTGCCGCCGGCGCAGCCGCCGCAGCCGATCTCCCCGCGCAGACCTACAGCAAGACGCCGATCTTTGTCGAACCCCCCTACGACTGGAGCGGCATCTATGTCGGCGGCAATCTCGGTTACAGCTGGGGACGGTCCGCGGATACGTCCAGTCTCAACAGCGGGGCCGGCACGCCCGTCCTTTTCAGCGATACCGTCAGCTCCCATATGGATGGCGTCGTCGGCGGCGGACAAATCGGATTCAACTTCCAGACGCAGAACTGGGTTTGGGGCGCGGAGGCCGACTTCCAGGGCACCGGCCAGAAAAGCACCCATTCCTACACATGTCCCGCGGGCGTCTGCACCCCTCCCACCGGCGTGATCGCGCTGTTTCCTGGCCCGGCACTTCCCGTCAGCCTGAGCCAGCAGCTCGACTGGTTCGGAACGGTTCGCGGCCGGGCCGGCCTTGCGGTAACGCCGAAAGTGCTTTTATACGCCACCGGGGGCCTTGCTTACGGCCAGGTCGATTCGCACTCGACGCTGACCGGTGCCACCACCGCCACCAACGTCAACCCGGGGTGGACGGTCGGGGCCGGCATCGAAGGTGCCATTGCCGACCGCTGGACGGCCCGGCTCGAATATCTTTATGTCGATCTCGGTACGGTCTCCAATACATTTACCTCGGCGGTTGCAGCGATCGGCGGCGGCACCATCGCCAGCAATTTCAGCTCGCGCATCACCGACAACATTGTACGGGTCGGGCTGAACTACAGGTTTGGCGGCCCGGTGATCGCAAAATACTGACCGACAAAACACAACGTTGCGCGCCGCGCAGGCTGCAGGGCGCGAACAATCATCGGCTGTTTCCCTGACCCCGACGTCAGCTTGGCTCGATCGCGCCGACGGGAAAGGTCCGATGACCTCGCTGCATGATGGCGCGCATGGCAGCCAACTCAATATCCCGCCAGACGCCGATGCAGACCAGAAGATCGGGAAGATCATCCGGCCAAACCTGTTCGGCGGGGGAAACCAGTTCGGCGGCGGACCTCCCATCACCTCGCGCTTCGGATCGGTCCAGCGTTCGGTTGAGATCAACCGGGCTTGCGTACGAACGAGAAGGAGCCGCTCGTCGGCGCGCACCATCTCGCCGTCGGGTACCGACCTCCGGCCCCTCATGCCTTCCCGGGAAGACACATCGGCCACTCCCCGAACATATTTCGCGGACCGCCCCCTGAAGTCTTCCGGATGTCGAGTTTCGTCGGATAAACTGCCCCAAAGCCATCCTTTTGGGGGGCCATCATGCGGCGGCGGGAGTTTTTGGCGGTTGTCGGTGGTGCGGCGACAGGACCGTTCGCGGTGCGGGCACAGCAACCGGCCAACCTCGAGACGGCAAAGGCGCTTGGCATCGGGATACCCGCCGGCCTGGTCGCAAATGCCATGCGTTGATCGAATAGGGATCAGGTGGATCACCTGCCGTCCGATCCGACCGGGTGCCGTAAAGCCGGTCTATGCAGGAATATCCCGCACCACCTCGGTCAACTTGCCGGAATTGATCTCGTAGAAGAAGCCGTAGAGCCTGACATGCTTCGGGACTGCCGGGCTCGCGCGAAGCAACCCGACGTCATACTTGATCGACTTCTCGTAATCCGTAATGGCGAGACTATCGCGATCGAACAATGTCGAGATATCGGCGTGGTTATGATCGTGAAACTTGTCGAAGAGTATCTCGGGCGTGAAGGCAGTCGTGCCGCAAAACGAGTGGTGGACCACAACGACGTTTTGCACGTGGAACAGGAAGTCCATTTCCGCCACCGACATCAGAACGGGAGCGGCACGGCCGCCGCCGTTGGTCGCGGTAAACAGCGTGCGCGTGGAACCGACCCGGTTGCCGGCTTCGTCGAGAACGATTTCGCCGGGGTAGATTTCATCCCCCAAATACGCGGCGACCGCCTGCGGGATGTCGGCCGCGCGAGGGTCAAAGCAGTAGATCACCAGAGTTTTCATCGGAATGGCAAAGTTGAATCCATCGAATTTCGATTGATCGAACCAGGGCTGCGTCCGGTTTTCGTATTCGCTGAACTTCCTCATTTTACTGCTCCATGGCGATTGACCCGGTGAAATCGACGTCGCCGCACGCGGTGGTCCCGAACACGTCCGCGGCAATCAACCGTTTGCCGGGACCCGCCCGCGCAGGCGCAACACCCCGATCGAAAACAACTATGATCGATGTGTCGTTTCACGCCTATCCAGCGCAGGTCTTACCGTCACACACCTTGGTATGATCTGCTCGCTGCGCCTGGGATGTCGTCGCTTGGTAATTCGCAAAACTCGAACGTACCCAGACAACCACCCTCGTTCACGCGCCGGCGGCGACGCCGCGGCGGGTGCTCAGCGTTGCGACACCGCACGCGCCTCCGCCGGGTTGCCCTGCCGGCTCAGACTGAGCGCGCAGAGGATCAGGCCGACGTGGCTGTAGGCCTGCGGAAAATTCCCCAGCATGCGTCCGGTCAGTGGGTCGAGCTCTTCCGCGAGCAGGCCCACGTCATTGCAGCGGGCGAGCAGGCGCGCGAACAGCCGGCCTGCTTCCGCATCGCGGCCCTGCAACACATAATTGTGGACCAGCCAGAAGCTGCACGCCAGGAAGGCGCCTTCGCCCGCGGGTAACCCGTCGCCGACATGTTCGGTCTCGTAGCGCAGCACGAATTCGCCGTCGACCAGGAGCCTGTTCTCGATTGCCCGAAGCGTTCCGCGGACCCGCGGATCGTCGGGCGGAAGAAAGCCGACCAGCGGGATCAGCAGCAGGCTGGCGTCGAGCTGCCTCGAACCGTAGGCCTGCACGAAGCTACCGAGGTCGCGGTCGAAACCGCGCTCGCAGATTTCTGCATGGATCTCGTTGGCGACCTCGCGCCATCGCTGGCCCGGCTCGTCGAACGCCTGCGTTTCCAGTTCGCGCGCGGCACGATCGAATGCGACCCAGGCCATGACTTTCGAATGAACGAAATGCTGGCGGCCGCCGCGGACCTCCCAAATGCCTTCGTCGGGTTGCCGCCAGGCCGTTGCCAGGTAGTCCAGAACAACCGACCGCAGCGCCAGGCCGCGTTCCGACGGCGCGATGCCTGCTTTCTGCGCCTCCAGCATCGCGTCGACGATCTCGCCGATGACGTCGAGCTGCAGCTGCCGGGAGGCACCGTTTCCGATTCTGACCGGCGCCGACTTCTCGTATCCGGGCAGCCAGTCGATGATCTGCTCCGGCAACCATCGCTCGCCGCCCACGCCATACATGATCTGAACCTGGTCCGGGCTGCCGGCGACGGCGCGGACCAGCCAATCCCGCCAGGCCTGCGCCTCCTCGTAATATCCGAGATGCATCAGGGCCCTGAGCGTGAAGCTGGCATCCCGCAGCCAGCAATAGCGGTAGTCCCAGTTCCTCACGCCACCGGGGCGCTCGGGAAGCGATGTCGTGGCCGCGGCGACGATGCCGCCGGTCGGGGCGTAGGTCAAAGCCTTCAGCGTGATCAGCGAGCGTTTGACCGCCTCGGTCCAGGGACCGACATCCGGACAGCGATCGCTCCATTGCCGCCAGAATGTTTCGGCGCGCGCCAGCGCATCGAACCCGTCGAGTGCTGGCGGCGGGCTTTGAAGGGACGCGCCGTAGCACAGCACAAAGGGAATCGATTGCCCGGCCTCGACGGCGAACTCGCCGACCGTCCTGAGATCTTCGCCATGAAGCGCGACCGGAGTTCGCAGCACGACACGCTCCCGGCCGGCAACCGCGTTGATCGCCCCGTCATCGAGCCGGTTGACCCATGGGACCGTGGCTCCGTAGTCGAAGCGCAGCACAAGCTCGGTCTGAAAGGCCATCCGCCCCGACAGCCCCCTGACGATCCGGACAAGCGCGCCGTCCGCCGGCGTCATGAAATCGACGATCGCCGCACGGCCGGATTCGGTCTGGAATTCGGTCTCGAGGATGAGCGTGCCCGGACGATAGCGTCGTTGCGTGCCGACAGCTGCCTGCTTTGGCGCAATCATCCACCGGCCATGGTCAACCTGCCCGAGCAGGGCGGCAAAGCAGGCCGCCGAATCGAAGCGCGGCCAGCATAGCCAGTCGATCGAGCCGTCGCGTCCGACCAGGGCAGCCGTATGGCAGTCGCCGATCAACGCATAGTCTTCAATCCGAAGCGCCATTGCACCACCATCATGACTGCGTGACGCGCGCTCAGTCCAGCGCCCTCCAGGCGCGCCCATCGCGTCCCAGCAATTCGGCGGCGGCGGCGGGGCCGCTTCCGCCCGCGGCATAGTTCGCAAGGTCCGCAGAGTGCTCTGCCCAGACGTCAAGGACAGGTTGAACGGCCTGCCAGCCGGCCTCGATATTGTCGGCGCGCTGGAACAGGGTTGCATCGCCGGTCATGCAGTCGAAGATCAGCGTCTCGTATCCGGTGCTGGGTTCGATCCTGAAGTAGCTCTTGTAGGCAAAGTCCATGCTGACGGAGCTCAGCTTCATGCTGGGGCCGGGCTGCTTGGCTGCGAAATCGAGCGCGATGCCCTCGTCGGGCTGGATACGCAGGATCATCCAATTGGGATTCATTCGCTCCACATCGGTGCCGCGGAACAGGGTGTAGGGCGCCTGGTGAAACCGGATCGCGATCTCCGTCACCCGGCGCTTGAGATATTTGCCGGTGCGCAGGTAAAACGGAACGCCAGCCCAACGCCAATTGTCGATCTGCAGCTTGCAGGCGGTGAACGTCTCGGTATTCGAATCCGGAGCGACGTCGGGTTCCCGGCGATAGGCCTGTACCGTTCGATCGAGGACGGTGCCGGCCTCGTACTGGCCGCGCACGACATCGTTGCGCGCCCGTGCCGGGTCGAACGGATGGATAGCCTGGATGACCTCTGCCTTCTTGGCCCGAACCGCGTCGGCATCGAAGGATATTGGCGGCTCCATGGCGGTCATCGCCAGGAGCTGGAAGACGTGGTTCGGCACCATGTCGCGCAGCGCACCTGTCTTCTCGTAGAACCTGCCGCGGTGCTCGACACCGACGGTCTCCGCCGCGGTGATCTGTACGTGGTCGATGTGCTGCCGATTCCACAGCGGCTCGAACAGGCCGTTGGCAAAGCGCAGCGCCATGATGTTCTGCACCGTTTCCTTGCCGAGGAAATGGTCGATCCGGTAGATCTGATGCTCCTGCAGCGCTTTCAGGATCTGAGCATTGAGGGCCCTGGCCGAGACCAGGTCATGGCCGAACGGTTTCTCGACCACCACCCGCCGCCACTGCCCGTTGCTTTCTGTCGCCAGCCCTGCAGCCGCCAGCCTCGTCACCGCCACGCCGAAGAAACGCTCGGCGACGGCGAGATAGAACAGGTGGTTGCCCGCGGTGCCGGCGGTCTGGTCCAGCCTGGCCAGATGCCTGCCCAGCCGGTCGTAAGTCCCGGGATCGTCGAGATCGCCCTGCAGATAGCTCATGCGTTCGGTCAGCCAACGCCAGACATTCCGGTCAAGCCGCCGGAGCTGAAACTCGCCGTCCCTCCCGACATATTGCTGCATCATGTCGGTGAGGCCCTTGCACCATTCCTCGACCGTCTGGTCGGCGAGGTCGACACCGACCAGACGAAATCCGTCGGATAGCCGCCCGCCGGCAACCAGGTTGTAGAGCGCCGGCACCACCAGGCGCTTGGTTAGGTCGCCCGCGGCGCCGAATACCACCATGGCGCATGGCGGGGCGACCGCGCCATTCCGGCTCTCCGAGCCTTCACCCGCGATTGACTGATCTGCCGAACTTGACATGATCGGGTGTTCCTTTCGTTAGCTGCGGCCAATCAGTTTCATCGCTATCGCGACGATCCGCTCCGGTTCGAAGCCAAACTTGCGCTGCAGTTCCTTCAGCGGTGCCGATGCGCCGAAGGTCTTCATCCCGACGATACGGCCGGCGGCACCGACATATTTGTCCCAGCCCAGCTCCGATGCCTGCTCGACGGCGATGCGCGCTTCGACGCGCGGCGGCAGCACCTCATCGCGATACGCCTGCGGCTGGTCCTCGAAGATGTCCCACGAAGGCATCGAGACGACACGGCAGCGAATCCCCTGGGATGTCAGCTTTTCGTGCGCCTGCACGACCAGAGAAACCTCGCTGCCCGACGCGATGAGGATGATCTCGGGCGTGCCGCCGGACGCGTCCGCCATGACGTAGGCGCCGCGCGCGACCCCGGCCGGCGAGGCGTATCTGCTGCGGTCGAACGTCGGCAGCGCCTGGCGCGACAGCACGATCACGGCTGGCCTATGACGCAGCCCAAGCACGTAACGGTAAGCCTCGACCACCTCATTGGCGTCCGCCGGCCTCAGCACCACGAGGCCCGGGATGGCCCGCATCGAGACCAGGTGCTCGACCGGCTGGTGTGTCGGTCCATCCTCGCCGTCGCCCATCGCATCATGCGTGAAGACAAAGAAGGCAGGAAGCTCCATCAGCGCCGAGAGCCGTATCGCCGGCCGCGCATAGTCGCTGAAGATGAAGAACGTCGCTCCGAAGGCGCGCAGCTTCGACAACGCGATTCCGTTCACGATCGCCGCCATGGCATGCTCCCGGACGCCGAAGTGGAGATTGCGGCCTCCGGGATTTTCAGCTTCAAAATCTCCGGCGCCGGGAAATTTCAGCAGCGTCCGGTTCGACGGGCCGAGATCCGCCGATCCGCCCATTAGCCAGGGAATGTTCTGGGCCAGGATGTTCAGCACCTTGCCGGAGGCGTCGCGCCCGGCAAGGCCCTTCGGGTCGGCGGGGAAGCTCGGCAGGTTGCGCTCCCATCCGGCAGGCAGTGCACGCCGCTGCATCTGGTCGATCTCGGTGCCGAGCTCCGGGAATTGATCGCGGTAGGCTGCAAACAGCGTCTGCCAGCGGCGCCGCGCCTCGGCGCCGCGCGCGCCGATACCGGCGTCGAAGCGCCGGGGCACTTCGTCAGGCACCAGGAACTTGGCGTCGTCGGGCCAGCCATAGGCGCGCTTGGTGAGCCGAACCTCTTCCTCGCCCAGGGGATCGCCGTGCGCCGCCGCATTATCGATCTTGTGCGGCGACCCGTAGCCGATGTGACTGTCCACAATGATCAGGGTCGGCCGGCCCCTGGTGTTGCGAAAGATCGTGAGCGCATCCTCGATCCGTTCGAGGTCGTTGGCGTCGCCGACCCGCAGCACGTTCCACCGGTAGCTGAGGAAGCGCCCGGCGACATCCTCGGTAAAGGCGATGCGCGTATTGCCCTCGATGGTGATGTGGTTGCTGTCGTAGATCCAGCAGAGATCATCGAGGCCGAGATGGCCGGCCAGCGAGGCGGCCTCCGCGCCGATCCCCTCCATCATGCAACCGTCGCCGCAGACAGCATAGATGTCGTAATCGAAGATATCGAAGCCAGCCCGGTTGTAGCGATCGGCCAGCCACCTGCGCGCAATCGCCATGCCGACACTGGTGGCAATGCCCTGGCCCAGTGGACCGGTGGTCGCCTCGACGCCGGATATCCAGGGAAATTCCGGGTGCCCCGGCGCCTTGCTGCCGAGCTGTCGGAAACGGCGGATGTCGTCGAGGCTGACGGAGGGGTTGCCGAGAGTTTCGTAGTCGGCATTCACCGCCCGGGTGCCGGTCAGATGCAGCACCGACCACAGCAGCATCGAGGCATGGCCGTTGGACAGGATGAAGCGATCGCGATTGGGCCAGACCGGATCCCTCGGATCGAACCGCATCACCCGGTTCCACAGCACATAGACCAGCGGCGCCAGCGCCATCGGCGTGCCGGGATGGCCGGACTTCGCCTGCTGCACCGCGTCGATGGAGACGGTGCGGATCGTGTTGATCGCCAGTTGGTCGAGTTCTTCGCTGGTCATTCGACGAGGCTCCGCTCCGCCCAGCGCGGGATCCCCGGATCAGTGCCGCAGCCGGAATGTCGGGCAGCCGCAGACCGATACGCCAATCTCCGCCAGCAACACCGGCACCGGTTTCGCGGCGGCGCGCTGAGGGTTGGCACCAAGCTGCGGTGTCACTCCGCGGCCTGCCATTCAACCTTCGGAAAGAACGGATCATATCAATGTATGAGCGGGCCCAGCGCCGTCACCGGCGTTGGCGAATGGGTCCAGCATCTTGACGGCGGGCGCGTTTTCAATCGCCATCGATCGGGCGGGCGAAGCCAGCGTTGAAGGTTGCGGATCGGGCGCAGTAACGAGCACGGGCGGCTGATTGTCGTATTTCGATTCCGGTAGCGAGCGCTGGACCGCGGGAACACCAGATGCCGGACCGAGTTGGTCCGGCGGCGTGGTCCATGGCCAAAAAGGCTCGGCGCCGGAGGCTGTGCGCTGGAGGGCTCTCGGTTCAGGCCTGCGACGTCATGCTCACCTCCGACCCCGTCGCGATCACCGACGTGCTGCGGAGCAGAACGATATGGACATTGCTGCGGATTCCGCGGGAGTAGCGGAAGCAAATGTACCGTTGCCGTCCGGCGCCAGCCTGCGCGGCCTTGATGGCGTCAATCTGCTTCTCGCCGGAACGCTGTCGGGCTTCGGTCCATACCTGGCCGCGTTTCTGGCGCAGCAGGATTGGAGCCGACAGAACATCGGCTTCGTGCTGACGGCGGGTGGCTTCGCCGGATTGCTGGGTCAGCTGCCCGGCGGCGCCTTGCTTGATGCCCTCCGATCGAAGCGCCTGGCGGTCGCGCTGGGCGCAGGCGTGGTCGCGGCAGCCGCGCTGATCATCGCGGTGTTGCCGAGTTTTCCGTTGGTGTCGGGCGCCCTGGTACTTCAGGGGGTCACCGGGGGCTTCCTGGGGATGGCGATTGCCGCCATCAGCCTTGGCCTGGTGGGCAATGCAGCACTTGCCGAGCGGCTCGGACGCAATCAGCGCTTTGCCTCGATGGGAGGGGTATTTGCAGCCGGCTTGATGGGTTTGATTGCCTATTTCCTTTCTTATCGCGCGATATTCGTCGTCGCCGCCGCGCTGGTGCTTCCGCTGCTGCTTGCCCTCGGCCGGATTCGGCCTTCAGATATCCATTTCGGCCGCGCCTCCTGCATTCCGGATCATCAAGGACCGAGCCGGCCGCCGAGAGCCCGGCTCCGGAGCCTTTGGAAGATCCGGGGCCTGCTCATATTTGCCGGCTGCGTGTTCCTGTTTCAGGTGGCCAACGCGTCGATGCTGCCACTTGCCGGCGAAGCGTCCGCCTATAGCAAGGACGCGTATTCCTCGCTGATCGTGTCCGCGCTGATCGTGGTGCCCCAAATCATCGTGGCGCTGATGGCGCCATGGACCGGACGCCGGGCCAACATCTGGGGGCGCCGACCGCTGTTGCTCGCCGGCTTCACCGCATTGCCGATCAGGGCGCTGGTGTTTGCCTCGACCACCAATCCGGTGATTCTCATCGTCGCCCAGGTTCTCGACGGCGTCAGCGGAACGACGCTGGGCGTACTCACGGCGCTGATAGTGGCCGATCTCACGGCAGGTACCGGCCGGTTCAATCTTGCGCAGGGATTCCTCGGAACGATATCCGGTACCGGCGCTTCGCTCAGCACCACATTCTCGGGTCTGCTGACCGGGAGCCTGGGCCGCGCGGCTGGATTTCTCGGCATCGCGGCGGTGGCGCTGGCGGCACTGCTTCTGTCGTGGTCGCTGATGCCCGAAACCCGTCCATTCAACAGGACCGGGCATCCATAACCGCGACCGCGCACCCGATGTGTCACATCGCAATGCGTCGATCGCGACAGGCCTCGGGACTTCATTGCGCGGGCTTGTATCAAGGCCATCTTCGATGAGGAACTTGCGGATGTCATTCAAGGTTCAGGTCGGGCCGGCGCAGATCGCCATCCATCAGGGACAGACGGTGCTGCTCACCGAAACCGACGGCCGGATCACTTGGCCAAGCAAGCGCGGGCTGTATTTCCGCGATACCAGGGTGATCAGCGCCTGGTCGATTTATGCCAACGGCGAACCCTGGGATCTGCTGAATGGCGGCGCAATTGCACCGCACGCGGCCCGCATCTTCCTGACCAACCGCGCCTTCGCAACCGAGGACGGGCCGGTCGCGGCGCGTACGCTGGGCCTGGTGATCGGCCGCCATGTCGAGGGCGGACTGCACGAGGACATCGAGATCACCAACAACAGCCAAGAGCCGGTTCGTTTCAACCTGGAAGTCGCGATGCGCGCCGACTTCGCCGACATCTTCGAGGTGAAGGGCGACAACATCGTGCGGCGCGGCCACATCGTCACCTCATGGTCGGCCAGGCGGGAAATTCTTCGGCTGACCTATCGCAACAGGGATTTCTACCGCGAGGTAACCGTCCGGACCGGCCACGGCGACGGCACCCCGACGGTATACGCCAATGGGCGCCTGAGCTTCGACATTGCGCTGGAGCCCGGGCGGGCCTGGCATCGCTGCCTGATCTACGACCTCGTCGACGGTTCGAAGCGCTTTCGGGCATCGAAGGAGTGCATTCATTCCAGTCACACGTCGGGCCACTCCCGCAACATGGACCAATGGCGGCGTACGGTCCTGAAAATCGAGACCGCCAACGAGGAATTTTATCGCTGCTACAGCCAGGGAGTGCAGGACATGGCCGCCTTGCGGCTTCCCTTGCAGGGCATGGACCACATGGTGTTCGTGCCGGCCGCAGGATTGCCATGGTTCGTGGCGCTGTTCGGTCGCGATACCCTGATCGTTTCGCTGCAGACGATGATTGTGTATCCGGAATTCGCCGCCGGCACGCTGGAAGCGTTGGCGCAGTATCAGGCGACGGAGCGCGACGACTACCGCGACGCCGAGCCGGGCAAGATCCTGCACGAACTCCGCTACGGCGAGCTGGCGCATTTCAGGCTGATTCCGCACACCCCGTATTACGGCACGGCGGACGCGACGCCGCTCTATCTGATCGCGCTGCATGCGGCGTGGAAGGCAACCGGCGATCACACCCTGATCGAGCGGCATTTGCCGAATGCCGAGGCGTGCCTGACCTGGATCGATAAATATGGCGACCTCGACGGCGACGGTTTCCAGGAATATCAGACGCGTTCGAAAGCCGGCTACGAGAACATGGCGTGGAAGGATTCCGGGGATGCCGTCATGTACCCGGACGGCACGCTGGTGCGCGGGCCGAAGGCGCTGTGCGAACTGCAGGGCTATGTCTACGACGCCTGGCTGCGCATGGCCGAGATCTACGACGAACTCGGCAACAAACGGCGCGCCAACCGGCTGCGCCGGAAGGCCGCGTCGCTGTTCAAGAACTTCAACGAGGTGTTCTGGGACGAACAATCCGGCTTCTATGCCTACGCGCTGGACGGCGACAAGAAAAAGGTGCTTTCGGTGGCCTCCAATGTCGGGCAGTGCCTCTGGTCCGGCATCATCGCGCCAGAACGCGCCGCTGCCGTCGTAAAGCGGCTGATGCAGAAGGACATGTGGAGCGGCTGGGGAATCCGCACGCTGTCATCGGACCATGCCTCGTTCAATCCGTACAATTATCAGACCGGCGCGGTGTGGCCGCATGACAACTCGCTGATCGCGATGGGAATGCGACGCTATGGCTTCGATGCCGAAGCCGCCGCGCTGGCGCGCGACATCAGCGGTGCCGCCAGTCATTTCCTGCTCAACCAGTTGCCCGAGCTCTATGCCGGGCTGCAGCGCGATCCGACCGGTTTCCCGGTGCAGTATCTCGGGGCCAACGTGCCGCAGGCCTGGGCTGCAGGGACGCCGTTCCTGTTGCTGCAGACGTTGCTGGGGCTTGAGCAGGATGCGCCCCGCGGGAAACTATATGTCGATCCGGCGCTGCCGGCCTGGCTGCCGGACATGACGTTGATCGATCTGCGGCTGGGGCGGCGACGGTTCGATATCCGGTTCTGGCGGGAAGGCAAGCAGACGAAATTCGAGGTGCTCCGGGGAAAGCGCAGCGCGGTCGAGCGCAAGGCCATCTGCGGATCTCGGAATCCCGGAGTCGCGGCTGGGTAGCGCATCTTGCCGCCGCACGCGAGGGATCGGTCGCGTGTTCGGGAGGTCAACTCCTTCCACATGAATTTCGGTTCGGCTCGGTGCGGCCCGTCGCGGCTCTGAGTTCGCGATAGGCCAGCACGAGTTGGTCGAGCGAGAAGCCAAGGTTGCGCCCGCTGGGGTTGGGAAGCACCCACGTGCCCGCACCACCGAACAGCTGGTTTTGCCGCCCCCATTCGACGTTCGATCGGCCGGCAATCGCGGCGTAGGCCTTCTTGCCCAGAAACGCCACTATTCGGGGCCTGTGCGCCCGGATCTTCCGCTCCAGCGCGTCGGCCGCGGCGGTGAACTCGCGGACCGAAACCTGATCGGCGCTTGCGGTCGGACGGGCGACCACTGCCGTCAGTCCGCAACCCTCTTTGAGCAACAGCCGGTCGTCAGTCGGGTCGAACAGTCTGGAAGTGAAGCCGGCCTGGAAAAGCACCAGCCAAAAGCGGTTGCCCCGGCCAACGAAATGGTGCCCGACGGCAGCAGCCTGCAGCCCCGGGTTCAGACCGCAGAACACGACGTCGAGACCATTCGCCAATATATCCGGCAGACGGCTCATCGCGCGAAACCCCTCCTACAATGTGGCGCATCTGGCCTGGCGCTGCTGATCGCCCTGGCCGCTTTCGTGGTCTGGACCGCACCGGATCTCGGGGTATCGGCAGGCTCGCGGACAATTCGGCGATCTCTTCCTATCCTAGCACACGACCCACCGATGAATGCAGGATCATGCCGTCCTTCGTGATGCATTCAGCATGCGCTTCGAGATCTGCGCCGCCGCAGCGGCGAGCATGGATCGCACGGCGGCCTCCTCACACCAACGTATGGGGGAGACGAAACCTGCGTTGAATGGTGCGAGCACGCATCGACAAACTACCGTGCAACACGCGCTGGCAAAGCAGACGGGTCGTGTCGCGGCTGCGACCGCCGCCGCGGGCGATCGGGCCGGTCAAACCAGGAGACTGGGTATCCCATGGCCAAATTCACGATCAATGAGAGGAAGAAGCGGCTCGGCGCGCCGCCGGCTTTGCCGCCGCTCCGGGCCCCTCGCGACATCCTCGGCATGACGGATGCGATACGGCGCGGCGGCGGCGCAAGCCGGTGTTTTGCGACAGTCGCGGCGCGCGATCGCAGCGTGATCGAGATAGCGGAAATTTCCGGGTTGAGGAACTGTCCATGAAGACAATCGCAACTGCCTTATCTGCTCTCCAGCCGGTTTCGCAGCCCGGTTTGGTGGCGCGGCTGCGCGACTTCATCACGTTGATGAAACCACGTGTGATGGCGCTCGCGGTTTTCACCGCGCTGGTCGGTTTGGCAAGCGCGCCGCGTCAACTCGATCCACTGCATGCGTTTGCCGCCGTTCTCGCAATCGCAGCGGGAGCCGGCGCCGCCGGCGTTCTCAATATGTGGTACGACGCCGATATCGACGCGATCATGACCCGTACGGCGATGCGGCCGATCCCCCGTGGCAAGGTTTCGCGGGTCGAGGCCCTTGTGCTCGGGCTTGCCCTCGCCGGCTTCGCAATCGGGCTGCTGGCCATCGCCGCCAATCTGTTGGCGGCTGCGCTGCTCGGCGGCGCCATCCTGGTCTATATCGGCGTTTACACGGCATGGCTGAAGCGCTCCACGCCTCAGAACATCGTCATCGGCGGCGCCGCCGGCGCGCTGCCTCCGGTTATCGGTTGGGCGGCGGCGACTGGAAGTGTCGGCCTGGAGCCGCTCGCGCTGTTCCTCATCATCCTGCTCTGGACCCCGCCGCACTTCTGGGCGCTCGCGCTCAATCGCGCGGACGATTATGCCAGGGCGGGCGTGCCCATGCTCCCGGCGGTCTCGGGAAGCGCGGCCACCAAACGCCAGATCCTGATCTACAGCGCCCTGCTGCTTCCAACTTCGATGCTGCCTTGGGCGATCGGCTTTGCAGGCGCGGTCTATGGCGCGGCCGCGGCGGCCTGCGGAGCAATTCTTGTCGTGTTTGCGTTCCGGCTCGGCGGAGGCCGTCGGGCCGGCCGGGACGCGGCTCGTCGCCTGTTCGTGTTCTCCATCACCTATTTGTTCGTGCTGTTTGCCGCACTGCTGGTCGATCATCGCGGCAGTCCATGGTCGTCCAGGCCCGGTTCAGGGCGTGCCGGTGCCGCCGCGGCTTTGCTCCCCGTCGGCTTCGTCCCGGCCCACATCAGGCCGGGTCGTGATTCGATCGGGGTTGGAGCGAGCGAGGTCTGACATGCGATATGTCCTGCTCACCTTTGTCCTGATCGGCGCCACCGCGCTCGGCGGCTGCGCGGAAGGCGTGCTCGACCCGAAGGGACCCATCACCTTCGCCGAGCGGCAAATTCTGTTCAATGCGACCGGCATCATGCTGGCGATCGTGGTTCCCGTGATGTTCGCCACGCTCGGCGTTGCGTTTTGGTTTCGCGCTTCCAACGAGCGCGCCCGCTACCGGCCGGATTTCAAATATTCCGGCCGCATCGAGTTGCTGGTCTGGTCGATCCCGTTAATGACCGTGCTGCTTGTCGGTACCGTCGCCTGGGTCAGTTCATACGATCTCGATCCGCCCAGGCCGATTGCTTCTTCCGCCAAGCCCGTCAAGGTTCAGGTCGTTTCGCTGGACTGGAAATGGCTGTTCATCTATCCCGAGCAAGGCATCGCCAGCGTCAACCAGCTCACGATCCCCGTCGGCACGCCGGTAAGCTTTGAGCTGACGTCGTCGGGCGTCATGAACAGCTTTTTCGTGCCGCAGCTCGCCGGCCAGATCTACACCATGGCCGGGATGGTGACGCATTTGAACCTGCAAGCCGACTATCCCGGAAGCTACCGCGGCGCGTCGGCGAATTTCAGCGGCGACGGGTTCGCCGACATGCACTTCAATGTCGACGCGGTGCCGCCCGAAACCTTCGCGAACTGGGTGGCTTCAACGCGCGGCGCCGGTCGGGTACTCGACGCACAAGCCTACGCCGATCTCGTCAAGCCCAGCAAAGCCGTCGCGCCATTCACCTATCCGTCGATCGCCCCGGGCCTGTTCGCCGGGATCTTGAGCGCCGAATTGCAATCGGACCAGGGGATCTGCGTGAGATATCCGGAATCCATGAGGGCAGCACGATGAGCCTACTCGGCAAGCTCAGCTGGAGCGCAATTCCCGTTCATCAGCCGATCATCATGGGAACCGTGGCCTGCGTGGCCATTGTCATCCTGGCGACGCTGGCATGGATCACCACAAGGGGGTACTGGCCCTATCTTTGGCGGGAATGGATCACCTCGGTCGATCACAAGCGTATCGGCGTGATGTATTTTGCGCTTGCCATGGTGATGCTGGTGCGCGGCTTCGCGGACGCCATCATGATGCGCACGCAGCAGGCGATCGCGGCCGGCGGAGCCCAGGGGTATCTGCCGCCCGAGCATTTCGACCAGATTTTCTCGGCGCATGGCACCATCATGATCTTCTTCGTGGCCATGCCGCTGGTGATCGGGTTGATGAACTTTGTCGTGCCGCTGCAGCTCGGCATCCGCGACGTGGCATTCCCGACGATGAATTCGGTGAGCCTCTGGCTCACCGCGTCGGGCGTTCTGCTGGCGAACGCATCGCTGGCCATCGGCGAGTTCGCCAAGACCGGGTGGGTCGCCTATCCGCCGCTCAGCGAGCTGCAATTCTCGCCCGGCGTCGGGGTCGACTACTATCTCTGGTCGCTGCAAATCTCGGGCCTCGGGACTTTGCTGACCGGGGTCAATTTCGTCACCACGATTCTGAAGATGCGGGCCCCCGGCATGAGTTACATGCGTATGCCGGTTTTCTGCTGGACTGCGCTCGCGACCAACCTGCTCATCGTCGCGGCATTTCCGGTGCTCACCGCGCTATTCGCGATGCTGCTGCTCGACCGCTACCTCGGCTTTCACTTCTTTACCGTGGACGGGGGCGGGAACGCGATGATGTATGTGAACCTGTTCTGGGTCTGGGGCCATCCCGAAGTCTACATTCTGGTGATGCCTGCTTACGGCATCTATTCAGAGGTGAGCGCGACCTTCTCCGGCAAGCCGCTGTTTGGCTACCGCTCCATGGTCGGTGCGACCCTGGCGATCTGTGTGCTCTCCTACACGGTTTGGCTGCATCATTTCTTCACCATGGGTGCCAGTGCGAGCGTCAACGCCTTCTTCGGCATCACCAGCATGATCATCGGGGTGCCGACGGGTGTCAAAATCTTCAACTGGCTGTTCACGATGTATGGCGGCCGGGTTCGGTTCACGCTGCCGGTATTGTGGACGATCGGCTTCATGGTGACATTCGTCTTCGGCGGCCTGACCGGTGTGCTGCTGGCGTTGCCCCCGGTGGACTGGCAGGTCCACAACAGCCTGTTCCTGGTCGCCCATTTCCATCACGTCATCATTCCGGGCGTCCTGTTCGGGGTCATGGCCGGCTACAATTACTGGTTTCCCAAGGCGTTCGGCTTCAGGCTGGAGGAACGCTGGGGCGTGGCCTCGTTCTGGTGCTGGTTCATCGGCTTCCATCTGGCTTTCATGCCGCTCTACGTGGTCGGGCTGATGGGCATGACCCGCCGTATGCAGCACTACGATGTTCTTTCCTGGCAGCCATGGTTATGGGTCGCCGAGGCCGGTGCGGTGATTGTTCTGGCCGGAATCGCCTGTCAGTTCGTCCAGCTGGTGGTGTCCGTTCGCAACCGCGAGGAGCTCCGCGACACCACCGGCGATCCATGGAATGGCCGCACTTTGGAATGGGCTACCGCCTCACCGCCCCCGGCCTGGAATTTTGCGGTGCTCCCGCAGGTCGGCGAACTCGACGCGTTCTGGGCAAAAAAGCAGCGCGTGGGCGCCAAGCAGGAACAGCCCATGCTGCAGCGCGACTACAAGCCGATCGAAGTGCCCAGCAATAATCCGACCGGCTTCGTGACCTCGTTTTTCGTCGTGATAGGCGGCTTTGCCCTGATTTGGCACATCTGGTGGATGGCCGGCCTCGGACTGCTCGGCGCGGCCGCAACGCTGCTTGCCTTCATGTTCCACCCGGACGAGGAAGTTGAGATCCCCGCAGAACAGATCGCGCTGTTCGACAGGACCCACCCGGTTGAGGTGTCGCTATGAGCATCGCGGTTGGCGTTGATGATGTCTATGAAGGCGAGCTGGTGAAGGCCAGCGAGGCGGGTCCGGCGCCCAAGCGCATCGTCGTCGGCTACGGATTCTGGATCTTCCTGCTCAGCGACATCGTGATGTTCTCGGCGCTGTTTGCCGGCTACGCCGTGCTCGCAAAGGCGACGGCGGGCGGCCCGACCGCGGCTCAGTTGTTCAATCAACAGAACGTCGCGCTGGAGACCGCCTTTCTCCTGCTCTCCAGCTACAGCTGTGGATTGATGTCCCTGGCCACCAATTCGCAGCGCTATCTTGGAACCTTCGTGGGCGCCGCGGTTACATTCCTGCTGGGAGCGGCATTTCTCACGCTCGAGCTTCGCGAATTCCACAGCATGGTTGCGATCGGAGCGACGCCGCAACGCAGCGCGTTTCTTTCCGCCTTCTTTACATTGGTCGGCTGTCACGGACTGCATGTGACGGTCGGACTGGCCTGGCTGGTTCTGATGATGGTTCAGCTTGCGATGTGGGGTTTCCGCCCCGTTGTAGAGCGCCGCATGCTGTGTTTTGCCCTGTTCTGGCACGCGCTCGACATCATATGGGTCACAATATTCACGGTTGTCTATCTGATGGGAGTGCTACGATGACTGAAACGACTCTGCATGTGGCTCCGGGCGATCGGCCGAGGATCCCAGCGTCCGAGCAAATCACTTCCTCCGGCCTGCTGGTCTACACGATCGGTTTGCTGCTGGCCCTGATTCTGACCATCACATCCTTCTGGGTTGCCAATACCCCGGCGCTCTGGGCACCCGGTGTGCCGGCGGGTCTCGTCGTTCTTGCCATCGCGCAGATGGGAGTGCACCTGGTGTTCTTCCTTCACATTACCAGCGGCCCGGACAACACCAACAACATCCTGGCGCTGGCGTTTGGCGTGCTCATCGTCTTCCTGGTGCTGGGTGGATCGCTCGTGATCATGGCCAACTTGAACGAGAACATGATGGCGCACACCGAATTGATGAATTTGCATATGCAGCACTGACCGGAAACAGACAACATCGTCGTTGATGGGCCCATTCATGTTCTGCCCCAATTGGGAAGACCGCGATCGGCGACCATGAAATGCTTCGTGGCGGTCCGTCGGAATCACTGCGGTGAAGCTGCCGATCGCTCGACAAGATGCGCCCGCGAGGGGCCAGGGTCGAACCGGTCGGCGAAATACTGGGTTTCGCGGGCCACCCGTCCTTCGCGGAATTCCATGATGCTCACGACGTAAGAGGGCACGCCGTCATAGCTGAGGACCAACTCGGTGATCCAGAGGTCGCCGCTGCCGACAATTCGACGGACCGCAAAGCGCTTGCTGTTCGGCTGCACGGTCCGGCTCTCCCGAATGTTGTGCCGGCCGCGGATCCGCTCACCCGATTGCGGATAATCAAGCACGGCGTCCTCGCGGTAGATTTCATGCTCGACCTTGAAATCGCCGGCGTCGGACGCATCCCAGTGCCGCTGCAGCGCCGCCCGCACGGTTCGATCGTCCATCTCACCCTCCCGGTCAGGCTTTCCGCTATCCTTTCGGGATACCGAATTCATCTTGGCGGTACCCCATTGCGCCAGATAGGGCGTCGGCGCGGATCGCGCCAGTCGTCACCGCGGGGGGCCCGTTCATACCTAGATATGATTGGCTTCTGCCGAGGGTTGTATGGCCCGGCACCGGCTTTGGCGATACCGCTGCCCTTCACGGAGGAAGAGCGAACGTTTGCGGACTGTGCCGATCGCGTAGCGCGTGGGGTTGCCCGCAACAAGCCGAATCTCACGGACCGCTGGCGCCACCTTCCGGGTGGCGGGGGATCCCTGCAGTGGTGCGCAGTCCCCGTGGACTGCAGCGGGCGGCGGTTGAGAAACGATCCTCCCTGGGAGGGGATTTCCGATGCCTACCGAGACCATCGAGCGCAAAAGCGGGGCGCCCTCGAACGAGGCGCCCGCCACGGAAAGCAGGGACGCCACGGTTGATGGCGACGCCACGCGACCGCGGAGCGCCCCCGAATCAAAGCCGGCCTCGAAGCAACGGATCACGCGGCGGCAACGATTGCTGATCGGGATACTGGGAGCTGCTGTCATCGCGGGCGCGGTGTTCGGCATTCCCTGGATCCGGTTCGTGCTCAGCACGGTCTCGACCGACGACGCCTACGTGAACGGCCATGTGACGTTCGTCGCTCCCCGCGTCCAGGGTCAGGTCGCCCGGGTTCTGGTGGATGACAACTATCGCGTGCACAAGGGGGATCTCCTTGTTGAACTTGACAAGGAGCCGTTCCGGGACGCCGTCGCAGTGAAGAAGGCGGCGGTCGATACCGCGCAGGCGGATCTCCAGGCAGCCAGCGCCACGGTCCGCGGCATCGAAGCGCAGGCCGTGAGCCGCCGCTGGCAATTGCAACTGGCCGTGGAGAATGTCGAAAACCAGATCAGCCTGCTGCATGCCCGGGTCGCCGCGCTCAAGAAGGCAAAGGCCACCGTCATCCTCGCGCAGCAGGAGTTCGAGCGGACGTCGAAGCTGGTGGTATCGGAGACAGCGACCCGCGAGCTTTATGATCAGCGCCAGGCGGCGTTGTTGATCGCCCAGGCGGGGGTCGTCCAGGCCCTGGCGGATGCGAACCAGATCCGCGTCTCGCTGGGCCTGAAGCCGCAGCCCGAAGACAGCGCCGAGCTCGACCAGGTCCCGCCCGATCTCGATCAGACGTTTTCTTCGGTCCTGCAGGCGCAGGCCGACCTGATCCAGGCCGCGGCCGAGCTGGGCGTCGTCCACTCCTACAAACAGTCCCCGAAGCAGATGCTCGAAGAGTTTGACAAGCGTGATCCCAAGGAGGGTGTCGACGGCACGTTCAATCGGCTGGCCGCGGAGGCACCGGCCGTCAAGCAGGCCGAAGCCAAGCTCGAGGCCGCCAAACGCGATCTCGCCGTGGCCGAACTCGACCTGCGCTATTGTGACGTGGTCGCGGAGATCGACGGCGTGGTCACGCGCCGAAACGTCAATCCCGGCAATGACGTTCAGGTCGGCCAGAGCCTGATGGCGGTGCGCTCGCTCAGCGAGATCTGGATCGATGCCAATTTCAAGGAGACGCAGCTGCGCGACCTGCGCATCGGTCAGGCCGCCGACCTCTATGTCGACATGTATGGCGACAAACGGGTATTCCACGGTCGAATCACCGGGTTCACGTTCGGGACCGGATCGACCCTGGCCTTGCTGCCGCCGCAGAATGCCACCGGCAACTTCATCAAGATCGTGCAGCGGCTGCCGGTTCGTATCGAACTCGAGGATTACGATCCGGACAAGAAGCCGCTGTTCATCGGCACATCGGTCGTCCCCTATGTGTATCTCGACAAACCATTGAGCGGACCCAATGCCGGCAAGTTTCTTCAAGGCTTCGAGCCGCAACCGCCGGCCGGCGCTTCGGCTGCGAGCCCGCGGGATGTCGGCAAATGACCGAATTGGCGCTTTCAGCCTCCGGATCCCGGGCCGAGGTGAGCCCGTGGCTGGTGGCTGCCGTGGTCATCGTACCGACCTTCATGGAGGTGCTCGACACCACCATTGCCGTGGTCGCGCTGCGATACATCGCCGGCGGCCTTTCGGCCACGGTCGACGACGGTGAATGGGTCATTACCAGCTACCTTGCCGCCAACGCCGTTATCCTGCCGATCAGCGGCTGGCTGTCGGCGCGTCTCGGGCGCCGCAACTACTTCCTGATGTCGATAGCCGTGTTTACCCTGGCGTCCGGACTTTGCGGGATCGCCACAAGTCTCGGTCAGTTGATCCTGTTTCGCGTCCTGCAGGGTCTGGCGGGCGGCGGCCTGCAGCCCTCGAGTCAGGGCGTGCTGCTGGACGCCTTTCCGGTGCAGAAGCAAGGCATTGCGATGACGTTGTTTGGCCTGGCCGCGCTTCTGGCGCCGGTCGTCGGTCCGACCCTCGGCGGCTGGATCACCGACAACTACTCGTGGCGATGGGTGTTCTACATCAACGTCCCGGTCGGTCTGCTGGCGTTTGGCGCGTGTTACGTCCTGTTGCGGGATCCCGACTATCTCACCAAGCAGCGTGCGGAGTTGAGGAAGCAGCCGTTGCGCTTCGATACGCTCGGCCTGTCGCTGCTGGTGATCGTCATGGTGTCCTGGGAAGTCGTGCTCAGCAAGGGACAGGAGTGGGACTGGTTTGGCGATCCGTTCTGGCGCGTGCAGACGCTGGCGATCTGCTTTGTCGTCGGCCTTATCGCGCTGATCTTCTGGGAATTGCGCCATCCGAGTCCCGTGGTCAATTTCCATCCCTTGCGGGAGCGAAATTTCGCGGCTTGCTGCTTCATCATTTTCAGCGCTTTCGCGGTGCTCTACGCCGCCAGCACATCGTTGCCGGCCCTGCTTCAGGCTCTGTTCGGCTACGATGCGCTCAGCGCGGGGCTGGTGATGTCGCCAGCCGGGGTCGGTGCGCTGTTGGCCATGCCGTTTGTCGGGCGGGCACTGGGCCGGGGAGTCGATGCAAGGTGGTTGCTCGCCGCGGGGCTGCTGGTCATGGCGATCGGGAACTTCTGGATGTCGCAGATGAACCTCGAGATCAGCCCGGGCCAGGTGGTCTGGCCTCGGGTGGTCCTGATTATCGGGCTATCGATGAGCTTTGCGCCTGCGAATGTCGCGGCCTACCTCTATATACCCCCGGCGCTGCGCGGAGCCGCTGTTGGCCTGCTCAGCCTGCTGCGCAACGAGGGAGGCAGCGTGGGCACCTCGATGGCGCAGACGATTCAGGAGCGCCGCGATCAATTCCACATCCTGCGGCTCGGCGAGTCCCTCGATTCCTTCAACGCCAACGTGGTTTCCTTCCTTGATCAGGCCCGGGCATTATTCCTGCAGCAGACCGGCGATCCCTCGGCGGCACAGCAGTTCGGCTGGCAGGCGCTCGATAATTTGCGCCAGCAGCAGGGATCGTCACTTGCCTATTTCGATGTGTTTTTGCTGCTGGCCCTGGCGACGCTGGCGCCACTGCTCGCGGTGTTGCTGATGAAGCGTTCGGTGGCTGAGAAAGGCGCCCACATCGGCGCCGAATAACCAGAGCCTTGCGCAGATTCCACGACGTTCACCAATCCACACACCGAGTCTGCCTCGGCCGGGATCAAGGTCCCGCTCGCCATCGTCCTGGCTGGCGGTTTTGGGAAAACGGTGATTGCGAGCGCGCCGGTGGCCGGCGCATGAGGCCCGCTCATACCTTGATATGATCGGCTTCCGCCTAGTGTTGGATGGCCGAGCCGGCCGGTGGCCCGCACAATGCTCCGAGCCTTCCACGGAGGAACAATGGATATGTCCAGGCCTCCCTCATCGCCGAGCCGGCGCGGCTTGCCTGAAACAGCGGTGGCCGTGGCGGCCTTGGAGGTTCTCGCCGCCGCATCTGCCGCTCGCCGCGGCGATTGGGTGGCCGGCGCGATCCCTTCAATGCGTGGCAACCTGGCATCCGCAGATCACGCTCACCGCCTTTCGCCCGGCCTCGCACGGTTCGTCGCGGGGGGTGCCGGCGCCGGCGCGGATGGCAAAGCCGTGCATGGCCGCGAAGGCGAGGATCGCAAGAAATACAACAGATCTGGGAGACTTCGATGGGGATTAATTTTTCGCCATTCGGCGGCTCGGCTGGCGACCGCACGGAGTCACGCGAGAGCGGGCCCGCGAGGCAATCGGTGAGCACCGAGGCAACGCCAACGGCCGTCGGTGATGGTTCTTCCGCAATCCGCCCTCCCGGCGCCGAGGCCTCCGGCGCGGCGGTGGCGGCCGGCGAGCCCCTTGCACTGCAAGCGCCCGATCAGCAATCAAGGCCTGCCGGCAGCGCGCTGATTTCTACGGGATTGGCGGATCCTGCGGCGGCGACGCCATTCGACCGGGTTGTCGATCGCCCGGCAACGGACCACGTGGCCGCGATGCCCGGAAGGACATTGAGGGAGCGGCTGCGCCGGCCGCTGATGCTGGCTCTGCCGATCCTGCTGGCGGGGTGCGGCGCCGCCTATTACCTCGCCGTGGAGCCCTTTGTCTCGACCAACGATGCGTTCGTTCGCGCGGCGAAGATAACCCTGAATGCCCGGGTTGGCGGCCAGGCGGTGGAGATCGCCGTTCACGACAATCAACGCGTCCGGCAGGGACAGGTGCTGTTTCGAATCGATCCGGAGCCCTACCAGATTGCGGTCGATATGGACGAGGCACGGCTCGCCAGCGCGCGCCTCCAGATCGACGCGCTCAAGGCGACCTACCGCCAGCAACAGGCCGAACTGCAGTCGGCCAAGGATTCGGAGGCTTATGACGAGCGCGAGTACCAGCGCAAGAAGATGCTGGTTGCCAACGACTATACGCCGCGGGAGGTCTATGACCGGACCGAGACGGATCTCAAGGTTGCCCGCCAGCACATCGCATCGATCGATCAGCAGATCGCCAACACCGTGGTTGCGCTGAACGGCGATCCGAATATCGAGGTCGATCGTCACCCGACGGTGCGCGCGGCCAAGGCACAGCTCGACCGTGCCCGGCTCGATCTGTCCTATGCGACGGTGACGGCGCCCGACGATGGCGTCGTGACGAGGGTCGACGATCTCGAAGTCGGCAATTTCGTCAATCCGGGCACCACCGTGTTCTCGCTGCTGTCGAGCCGGCGCATCTGGGTGGAGGCGAATTTCCGCGAAACCGGCCTGACCTACATGCGCCCGGGCCAGCAGGCGACCATCGACGTCGACGCCTATCCCGGTCATACGTTCAGGGCGCACGTCGTCAGCATGAGTCCGGGGACCGGATCGGATTTCGCGGTGCTGCCGCCGGAGAACGCCACCGGGAATTGGGTCAAGGTGGTGCAGCGTCTGCCGGTACGCCTCGAGTTCGACGAACTGGACCCGGACCGGCCGTTGTTCTCCGGCCTCAGCGTCACCGCGCGGGTCGACACCGATCATCGGCGCAGCTGGCGCCATCCGCTGCAGCCCGCGCCCGCGGCGGAGGTCAGGTGAGCGCCGCCCCCGCATCGGGCACCGCAGTCGACGGCCATCGCGCAATCACCGTGGCGGCGCTGATGGCGACCTACATGGAGGCGCTCAACATTTCGATTCCGAATGCGGCCCTGCCGCATATCCAGGGCACGCTGTCGATGTCGGACGACGAGGTAGGCTGGGCGTTTACCTCATATATCGTGGCGAACGCCGTGGTGATGCCGATGGCGCGCTGGCTGGCGGGGCGCTATGGCCGGAAGGCGGTCTATCAGTTCTGCCTCGCCGTCTTCGCGCTCGCCCTGATGCTTGACACGCTGGCGACGACGCCAATCCAGTTCGTACTCGCCCGAATCCTCCAGGGGGCCGCGAGCGGTCCGTTCGCCGTTCTGTCGATGGCCATCCTGCTTGATGTGCTGCCGCCGGCGCGCCATGCCCGGATCAGCGTGGCGTGGTCGGCGTGCCTGCTGCTCGGCATCAGCACCGGCCCGTGCATCGGCGGCTGGCTCAGCGAATATCACGGTTGGCACTCGATCTTCTATTTCAGCCTGCCGATAGTGGGGTTCATCTTCGTGACGATGGCGCTCTCGCTTCCCGAGAAGAGGGCCGAACAGAACCCGCCCTTCGACTTCTTCGGGCTGACGGCCTTCTCGTTCGGCCTGGTCGGCCTGCAGATGCTGCTCGACCGCGGCGAGCGCCTGGAATGGTTTGCCTCGGCGGAAATCTGGGCCGAAGCGGCCGTCTCTGGGCTGGGATTCTATCTCTTCATCGTCCACATCCTGACGGCCAAGACGCATTTTCTCAACAAGGCGCTGTTCAGGGACCGCAATTTCGTGCTTTCGACCATCATGGTGTTCGCCGTCGGCTTCGTGCTGCTGCCGACCCTGGCCTTGACCGCGCCGATGCTGGAGGAACTGCTCAATTATCCGGTCGACACCACCGGCTACATGACCCTGCCGCGCGGCATCACGCTGGTGGGAGCGCTGCTGCTGATGAGCTTCGTTCCGGCGCGAATCGACAACCGGCTGTTCGTGACCGGCGGCATGGCCCTGGTGGTCTATGCCCATTGGCGGATGCTCGGCTATTCACCGTTGATGGATGGGTGGCCGGTCATTGCGGCGATCCTGTTCCAGGGGGCGGGCCTCGGCATGCTGCTTCCGGCACTCACCAAGACGGCGCTCGGCACGCTGGATCCGAAATTCCGCCCGGAAGCCACCGCGCTCTTCAATCTGTCGCGGGTCTATGGAAGCACGATCGGCATCGCGGTGGTGCAGGTCTTCTTCTACAACAACACCCAGGCGATGCACCTCGCGCTGGCAAAGGACCTCGCGCCCTTCCGCAGCGCCGCGCATGTCGCGGGCTCGATCGCCAGGCCGGGCCTTGCCATGCTCAACGACATGGTCACCCAGCAGGCGGCGGTGATAGCCGTCATCGACCAGTTCAAGATCCTGATGTTGGCCATGCTGGTCGTGAGCCCGCTTGTTCTTTTTCTGCGCAAGCCGCAGCCGGTCAACTGACGCCAGGTCCCGGCAGCCGCCTTGTGTGCGACGGCGATGTCAAGAAGGGAATACCCACATGACGCCATCCGATACGCTTCGCCATGCCAGGATTCATCTTGCCCACGGATCCGGTGAGCTGCCCGCCGTCGGGTTCGGCACGCTGATTGCGGATCCTCTGGCGACCAACCAGGCTACCAGGGCTGCCTTGGAAGCGGGTTTCCGGCATCTCGATTGTGCGGAACGCTACCGCAATGAGGCAGCGGTCGGCGACGCGATCCAGGAAACCTTCAAGGGGGGTGCGCTGCGCCGCGAGGATCTTTTCGTTACCACCAAGCTCTGGAACAACAATCATCGTCCGGAGCGGGTCAAGCCGGCCTTCGATGCGAGCCGCCGCCGGCTGCAACTGGACTATATCGATTGCTACCTGATCCATACTCCCTTTGCCTTTCGAGCCGGCGACGAACAGGACCCGAGGGACGAGCACGGCCGGGTGATCTACGATCCGGGAGTCACGCTCGCGGAGACGTGGCGCGCGCTGGAGCGCCTGGTCGACGACGGTGATTGCAGGGCGATCGGCCTGTCCGACATTACCCTGGCGAAGCTGCGGGAGATCGTGGCGGCAGCGCGGATCAAGCCCGCCGTCGTCCAGGTCGAATCGCATCCGTATCTTCCGGAATGGGAGCTGCTCGAATACTGTCGGGAGCAGGGAATCGTCGTGCAGGCGTTTGCGGCGCTGGGACATGCCATGGAGCCAAGCGTGTTGGAAGATCCGGTGATAGCAGCCATCGCCCAGCGAGTGCACAAGACTCCGGCTCAGGTTGCCCTGGCCTGGGCCGTGCAGCGCGGCACCGCCTTCCTGACCACCTCGACCAAGCCCCGGCGTATCCGGGAGAGCTTTGACATCTGCAGCCTGCCCGAAGATGCGATGCGGGAGATCCGGGAGCGCATCACCGTGAACGTCAGGTTCAACGCGGTGGTGACGACCGGCGTCCCCGGATTTATTCCCCGCGCCCGGTGAATTCAGCCGCACCGGGACCCAACGGGGACGAGGCGACGGCCGCCGCTAATCCTGTTCGCCGAGGGTTTGCAGATAGCTCTTGCCGTAAGGATAGAACGCCTCCTTGCGGCCATCTCGCCAGGCCGCCTTGAGTTCCGGCGTGGTGATGTCCCAGTCCGGCCGGCATTTCATGCTGACGGCACGCAGGTCCTGGCGAAGCTCTTCCATGGCGGGTCGTCCGAAGAACCAGTAGCCATTGTAGATCTTGTAAATCAAAAGGCCGGGCTCCAGCACGATCACATGCGGAATCATCGGATTGTTGACGGGATCGGTGTATTCGGCGATGTCGAGATCCTTCTGGACGAGGCGCCGCGGATCGGACAGAAAAGGCCAGTGGGCACCTACTCCGCTGCGATACTCGTTGGTCTGGGTGATGTTGTCGGTGCTGATCGTGACCAGCCGGCAATAGCCAACCTCCATTTCACGATGGAGCTGCAGCAGACCTTCTGCCTGACGGCGATCCTTTGGGCAGAACGCGCCGCGGCTCAGCACCAGCACCATCGGATGCTGTCCCTGCAGCTCGGAGAGCTTTCGATGCTTCGCGGCTTGGTCGCTAAGTTCATAGTCGGGAAAAACGGCTCCGGGCACCATCTCCGCTCGCATGTGAAGTCCTCCAGCCGAAAACGCGCAACCGATCGGGCCTGATGCGCTCACAAATCGATCACGACGTCGCCCTCGGGGCGCGAGCAGCAGATCAGGAGATTGCCCTCCGCCGGCGCGTCGACCGGGTCCGGGCGATAGCCGATCCTGCCCGCCACCAGCCCGCTCTCGCAGGTGTGGCAGACCCCGGTCCGGCACGCCCAGCGCACGGGGACGTCGCAAGCCTCGGCGAGTTCGAGCAAGCTCTGGAACGACGGCGCCCAGGGGACATTGAGACCGCTGCGGGCGAACGATACCATCGGTCCCGGGCCGGGCGAGCCTGCCGGCAAATGCGGCGACGGCTGCTGCGAGGCGGCAATGCCCGGCGTACGAGACGGACCGGCACCGAAAATCTCGGTGTGGATGCGATCCGGCGCGACGCCCGATGCGGCAAGGCCACCCGTCAAATCGCTCATGAAGGTCGATGGTCCGCAGATATAAAAATCACCGTTGCGGGGCAGGTTGAGCTCCTCGAGCACCTGCATGTTCAGGCGTCCGGCAGCGTTGAAATCCAACTCCGGCCGATCCTGCGGATCGGGCGAGCTGTAGCAAATGCAGCTGTGGTGATGGGGCAGCGCTTCGAGCAGCCCACGCACCTCCCCGGCAAAGGGGTGTTCGCGCCCGCTGCGGGTTCCGTAGAGCCACCAGATTTCCCTGGTCGATGCCTGGGCGGCCAGCGCGTGAAGCATCGCGAGCACCGGCGTTACCCCGATCCCGGCACTCAACAAGACGACCGGCGTATCGCCGGGCCGCAGCGTGAAGCTGCCGCGCGCCGCGCTGGCCTGCACGATGTCGCCAACCCCGAGTTCGTCGTCGACATAGGCGCCGGCCGCACCATGGAGCTCCCGCTTGATGCTCACGCGATAATGCGAGGCGGCAGCATCGCCCGACAGTGAATAGCTGCGCATCAGCGCCGGCGCCGATGCCGGCCCCAGCCGCAGCACCACGAACTGCCCGGGCAGAGCCGCGGCGACGGGTTGCCCGTCCGTGGGCTCCAGCCACAGCGAGATCACGTTGCCGCTCTCGCGCACCTTGCGCGAGACCCGAAGCGGGCGGAATCCACGCCAGGCCGGCGGCGGGCTGGGCGAGTTCGCAAGTCCGGCGTTGCCCGTCGTCGCACCGCCGTCGCGTTGCTGCGCGAGCAGCGCCTCGAGCGCGCGACGCCAGCCGGGACTGAGCGCCGGGATGCGCAGGGCATGCTCCAGCCGATCGCGGGGGTGACCGGGCATGTAAAGCAGCGCGCTGATCTCGGACACGCTCATGCGTTCGGGCCCGGACGCGACCCGGGTGATCGCATCGCCGGCCTCGACTTCGCCTTCCTCCAGCACACGCAGGTAGAAGCCGGGTCTGCCGTGCTTGACCAGCAGCGCGGCCATTTGCGGCTCGTTGAGGCGGATGCCGAGCCGGTAGCAGGTGACACGCGGCTGCGTGACCTCGAACAAGGCGCCGCCGATCCGGTAGCGGTCTCCGATGCACACCTCTGAATCCGACAGGCCATCGACGGTGAAATTCTCGCCGAACTGCCCATAGCCGAAGTCGCTTCGTCCCAGATGGTTCTGCCAATACCGATAGGAATCCATCTGATAGACCAGGACCGCCCGACGTTCGCCGCCGTGACCGGCGAGGTCGCCCTGTCCGTCGCCTTCGATGTTGAGTCGGCGCACCATGCGCGGCCCCTCGACCGGCGCCTTCCAGATGCCGGTATGGACCGCCCTGCCTTGCCAGTTCACGTCGCGCGGCAGGCCGACATTGACGGAAAGCAAGTGTCCCACGCGCCGCCTCGAGGAATTCCACCCAGCGCCGCTATACTGCCGATTTGCATGCGTCTTTCCACTCGACCTTCGGAACTGGCATATCATATCAAGGTATGAGTGACCGGGCCGCCGCCTTGCGCGCAGCGCGGGTCGATCCCCTCCATTTTCGCCACGCGAGCAGACCGGCGAGCCATTGCCATCCTGGTCCCGCGACGGCATCCTTGGTCCGCCGTGGCCTCCGCCATGGTCGAGCGAGGCGGGCGGCCCGCGTTCGGCTGCCGGGGACTGCGATGGGCAATCGGATCCTGGTATTCTACGGCTCCTATCGTTCGGACCGGATGGGCATCCGCCTCGCCGAATTCCTGGTCGAGCGGTTGCGGCGGCGGGGCGAGGCCGTCGAACTGGTCGACGCCAAGGCGGTCAACCTTCCGATGCTCGACCGGATGTACAAGGAATATCCGCCCGGAGAGGCCCCCGAGCCGCTTGAGCAACTGGCCGGCCGGATTCGCGATGCGGATGGTTTCGTCTTCGTCACCGGCGAATATAATTGGGGTGTGCAGCCCGGACTGAAGAACCTGACGGATCATTTCCTGGAGGAATGGTTCTGGCGCCCTGCCGCGATCGCAAGCTATTCGGCAGGACGCCTGTCCGGCGCACGGGCCTCGACCGCCTGGCACGGCACGCTTTCCGAGATGGGAATGGTGGTGGTGTCAAGCACCCTTGCCGTGGGTCCGATCGCACAGACCCTCACCGCCGATGCTGTCCCGATGGGCGAAGCCGGCAAGGCCCTCGAACGGGCGTTTCCGCGCTTCGCCGACGATCTGATGTGGTGGGTGGAAGCAGCCAGGACGCAGCGACAGCGCAAGCCGCCGCCATATTGATCGCTTTGCCCCGGTCAGCCCGGGCGGCTTTCCGCCCGTGGCGCCTTCAGCTGGACCTGCCTCGGAATCGGCATGTGCGCCGCATCGATGGCCAGTTGCCCATATCTGAGTTTCCGCCAGGTTGGCCCGTGGATCACTTCGCCTTCATGGGCATGGCACGCCCTGGCATCGGCACCCCACCGCTCCGCGGCCGTGGCAATCAGCATTACGCGCGCTGTCGCGGCGGCCTCGCCCAGCAGCTTCAGGGCACGGCGAACGGCCTTCGATGGGTCGACGGCCTGCGCGGCCAGCACCTGGTCGGCGGCGAACCCTTGTTGCGGCGGCGCATGTTCAAGACGAACCTGGTCGAGGGCGACTTCCAGTTCCTCGGCGATCAACATCCGGATCGAGGTGCAGATACCCGGCCCCATTCGAAGGTGGGGCATGGTCAGAAAAACCTTCCCATCGCCGTCGATCCGCAGGGAAGCGTTCCGCGCGCCGCCCTCCCCCAACGGGAAGCCCAGGGTCACCACCATGCTGCCGCCGGCTGCGGCGTCAATGATCAGGTGGCTGTGTCGAAAGAAATGGTGGTCGAACCCCTGTGGGCGATGGTGGATCATGATCGGCCACCAACCGGACCAGGGTGATCAGGGCTGTCTGTCCCAATCATGCGCCTCACCCGTCATCTGCCGCATCCCGCGTCATGATAAAAATGCGGCTGGATCACCATGCCCGACGCCGCCCCCTGCGAACCATTCAACGTTGGGAAGATGCCGGTCATATCAATGTATGAGTGAATGCGGCGCTGTCGCCCGGTTAGGAATGGCGTGATCGGCTTCCGGGCCGTTCCGAGGTCGAGCCGGCCCTCCCGGTGCAATGCAGGCGTGGCCTTGCCGGTACAGCGCACGCGATTTTGCGGTCAGGAAGCCGCTCGAACGGCCCCCGGCCGGCCGCCTGTCGGAGCCCGGCCTCGATTTGCGTGATCCTGGGGTGAATGGCTGACCTGTCCTGCAGCCAATGTGGTGGAACCGGGAAAGACCCATGGATCGCATCGACGCCATGAAAGTCTTTGTGTCGGCCGTGGACGAAGGCAGCCTGGCTGCAGCGGGCAGGCGTCTCGGCAAATCGCCGGCGGCCGTAAGCCGTGCGATCGCCTCCCTCGAAGCCCATGTCGGTGCCGAGCTGCTGCATCGCACAACCCGGTCACTCAAACTGAGCGAGGCGGGCGAGCGCTATGTCTCTGCTTGCCGTCGCGTCCTGATCGATCTCGCGGAGGCTGATATTCTCGCCGCCGGCGAACGGTCCGCCCCGCGCGGCACGCTGACCCTGACCGCGCCGATCATCGCCGGCGAGGATCTGCTGCGGCCGACGCTTGACGCCTTCATGGACGAATACCCGACGGTGTCGGTCAGGCTGTATCTGATCGACAGGCAGGTGAATCTGATCGACGAAGGCATCGACGTGGCGCTCCGCATCGCACACCTCGTCGAACTCGAACTTCGTCAGCATCCGCCTCGGCGAGGTTCGCCGCGTCATCGCCGCGTCACCCGGCTATCTGGCGCAGCACCCGGTCATCCGCCAACCCGCCGATCTTGCCAAGCATCGGATTATCTCGATGACGCACTTCGGAATGGATTCCTGGAGCTTCCCTCCGCTCCCAGGCTCGTCGATTCCAAGAACCGTTCAGTTCGCGCCACGGCTGGTCATCAACACGGTTCGTGCGGCGGTCGCCTCGGCGGTGGCGGGACACGGCGTCACGCGGCTGTTTTCCTATCACATCGCCGAGGAGGTCGCGCAGAGGCGGCTGCGAATCCTCCTTGGCAAGGACGAATACCCGCCATTGCCGGTTCAGCTGCTTGCCCCGGAAGGTCGCTTCGCCGTGCCCAAGGTGCGTGCGTTTGTCGATTTTGCCGCGCCGCGTCTGAAGAAATACTTCGCGGGCCTCTCGGGCCAGGCCAGCCGCGTTGCGGGCGCCATTCGTTCGTCTGCCGGAAGGGTGTCTGCCGAGTAGCGGGCATTCGCTGCATGGCCGGCCATGCCTAGCTTGATCACCATCGACAGGATGATCATGGAGGCCAGTCATGGCTACGGAACAAAAGGTTGCAATTATCACTGGCGCATCCCAGGGCATCGGATCGGCCCTGGTGAAGGCCTTTCGCCGTCGCGACTATCGCGTGGTCGCCAATTCGCGGAAGATCAGGCCATCCTCGGATCCCGATATCCTGGCCGTTGCCGGCGACATCGCCGATCCGAACACCTCGCAACGTATCGTTTCCGAAGCCGTGGAGCGTTTCGGCCGCATCGATACGCTGGTGAACAATGCGGGCATTTTCATCGCGAGGCCGTTCACCGACTATACCGAGGAGGATTACCTCTTGATGCTCGCGGTCAACCTCGGCGGCTTCTTCCACGTGACCCAGCGCGTCGCCGCCGAGATGCTGAAGCGGGGGTCGGGCCACATCGTGCAGATCACGACGAGCCTTGTGGACCACGCCAGCAGCAAGGTACCCTCGGTGCTGGCCTCCCTGACCAAGGGCGGATTGAATGCGGCGACGAAGTCGCTGGCAATCGAGTACGCATCGAAGGGCGTGCGGGTCAACGCCGTGGCTCCCGGCGTCATCAAGACGCCAATGCACGGTCCGGACACCTACGACCATCTGTCGAAGCTGCATCCAGTCGGACGCATGGGCGAAACCAGCGACATTGTCGACGCCATCCTGTTCCTGGAAAGCGCACCCTTCGTCACCGGCGAGATCCTGCACGTCGATGGCGGCCAGAGCGCCGGCCGCTGAGGCGCGAGCCGATCGCCCCGGGGCGGGGATCGCGCTGACGCGGTTCACGCCCGGGAGCGGGTAGGTCGCGGCGATCAGGGCTGATTGCGATTCGAGCTTGTGGCGCAAGCATGCTCCAGAGCCGCTTCGATACATCTAATCAAATCGTTTGTTTCAAATGGCTTCTCCAGAAAGCCGGCCGCTCCGGCGGCTACGGCCCTCGCTTCCAGACCCGCCTCGGAATGACCGGTGATCAAGACCACGGGAATCCTCGAGCCGGAAGCGGCGAGATGCCTGATCAGGTCCAATCCGCTCATACCCGGCATATGAACGTCCGTTACGATCAGGGTGCAAGCCCCCGGCCCGTTCCCGGCGATGAAATCCCGAGCCGAACTGTATCCGCTGGTCTCGAAGCCATATGAAGAAAGCGAGTCAACAAGGGCCACCCTGAATGGATCGTCATCATCGATGACCGCAATTGCCAAACCTGCCTGCACTCAAGCGTCCCTGCCCCAAGCTTGATCAGCCAACTGAATTTGCTATGTTGGCATACTTTTTCTTTCCCCTGCATTATACACCAGTGCTATTGCCCGGCGGTTCCTGACTACCGAGAGTTTGCGCCGCCGCCCCCCGGGGGATTGGCAGTATTGCAGAATGCCTTTGCCCGGCAGTGACGGGTTGCACACAACGTCCGCGAAAGCGCCGTCAAAAAAATCGGCGTATTCCACCTGATCGTTCGAGAGGCGCGGCTTCCCGCGATCACGGCCCCCGCTCATCGGGCGGGGCCAGTTGCGCCAGATACCAAGTTGGCAGTTACCGTGGTAGAGTGGCGCCGTTGAAGGCGCCAGGAACAGCTTGGCTTGCAGTCGATAGTTAGGTGGTATTGCCCGCGATGACCGAGCTCGCATGGGTCGATACTGGTGGCGAACACCGAATTCTTGAACCGCTGTGGGATGACGGCGAACGCATTTATTGCAGAACGTGGCGGAATAACGCGCAGGGTGTCCCGCACGCAGTCATGGCGGTGTTGCCGGCTGCAGAGCACCCCGCGCCGAACACCATCAGCCAACTCGCTCACGAATTCGCGCTCAAGGACTATCTGGATGACGCCTGGGCCGCGCGACCGCTGCAGCTGGTTCACAGTCGCGGTCGAACTTTGCTGCTGCTTGAATCCTGTGGCACCGGCACGCTGGATTCGTTGCTGGGCAAGCCCCTGGAGTTGGGAAGGTTTCTGAGGCTGGCCGCAGCGATCACTCACGCCATCGGCCGGCTACATGAACGCGGCCTGGTCCACAAGGACATAAAGCCTGTCAACATCCTGCTAGACATCGCCTCCGAGCAGGTCTGGTTGACCGGATTCGGCATCGCCTCCCGACTGCCCCGCGAACGTCAGGCACCCGAGCCTCCCGAGTTCATCGCCGGGACGCTGGCCTACATGGCGCCAGAACAAACCGGAAGAATAAATCGCTCCATCGATTCGCGCAGCGATCTCTACGCGCTCGGCATTACGTTCTACCAGATGCTGGCCGGAGCTCTGCCGTTCGCGGCGGTCGATCCGATGGAATGGGTGCATTGCCACATTGCCAGGGTCCGGTAGCGCCGGGCAGTCGGCGAAAAGAAATACCCCGAACAGCTTTCAACCATCGTCTTAAAGCTCCTGGCAAAAGCTCCCGAGGATCGCTACCAGACGGCCGCCGGGCTGGAGAACGATCTTCGACGTTGTCTTTCGACCTGGGAAGGGCACGGGCGGATAGATTCGTTTCCGCCGGGCGCGCGTGACGTAGCCAAAAGGGTGACAATTCCCGAAAAGCTCTACGGACGGGAAAAAGAAGTCGTCCTGCTGCTTTCCGCCTTCGACCGCGTCATCGCACAGCAAGGCCCGGAACTGGTTTTGGTTTCGGGCTATTCCGGAGTCGGAAAATCCTCCGTCGTCAACGAACTCCACAGGGCGATCGTGCCGCCACGCGGCCTTTTTGCGGCCGGCAAGTTCGATCAATACAAGCGCGATATTCCCTACGCGACGTTGGCGCAGGCATTCCAAACCCTGATTCGCCAGATTTTAGGCCGGAACGGAACCGGGATTACTCAATGGCGCGACGCCCTGCTTGAAGCGCTGGGACCGAACGGCCAACTCATCGTCAATCTGATTCCGGAACTCGAACTGGTCACAGGACCTCAGCCACCGGTCGCCGAACTTCCTCCGCTGGAAGCCCAGGCTCGCTTCCAAGCGCTGTTCCTGCGCTTTCTTGCCGTATTCGCCCGTCCAGAGCACCCTCTCCTGCTATTTCTCGACGATTTGCAATGGCTGGATGCGGCAACCCTCAAGCTGCTGGAATACCTCGTTACGGAGCCGGATCTTCGCCATGTCATCTTCATCGGCGCCTATCGGGATAACGAGGTCGGCCCTGCCCACCCGCTGACGCGGACACTCGAGGGATTGCACGCCGCCGGGGCCAGGATACAGCAAATCGCCTTGCAGCCCCTGACGCAGGGTGACGTGGCGTGCCTGGTTTCCGACTCTCTTCGCTGTGAGCCCGAACGCGCCCATTCCCTGGCGGCACTCATCTTTGAAAAAACCGGAGGCAATCCCTTCTTCACGATCCAATTCATCACGGAGCTGGAGGAAGAGGGCTTGCTGAGATTCGAGCCGGGCGCTGCAAGCTGGCGGTGGGACGTTGATCGCATTCACGCCAAGGGCTACACGGCCAACGTCGTGGACCTGATGGTTGGAAAGCTGAGCCGATTTCCAGATGCGACACGGGAGCACCTGAAACAACTCGCCTGCCTGGGAAACAGCGCGGAGTTCGAACTGCTGCGGACGGTGTTTGCGGGTTCCAAGGAGGAAATGCATGATCAGCTCTGGGAAGCGGTTCGCGCCGGCCTCATTTTCCAATCGCAGAATTCCTATCGCTTCCTTCATGACCGCGTCCAGGAAGCCGCCTACTCTCTGATTCCGGAGCAACAGCGCGCCCAGACCCATCTACGCATCGGCAGAATTCTCACCGAGAGCACCCCGCAGGAGCGGCTTGAAGAAGCCGTTTTCGACATCGTCAATCAACTCAACCGCGGCTCACGTCTGATCACGGAGCTCGGCGAGCGTGAGCAGACGGCCGGCCTGAACCTGATGGCGGGCAAGCGGGCAAAGGCATCCACGGCATACGCCTCGGCGTTGAAATACCTTCATGCCGGCCGCTCGCTACTGAGCGAGGAGACCTGGCAGCACAACCACGGTCTCATCTTCTCGATTGAAACCCTGATGGCCGAGTGCGAACTGCTTACTGCGGACATGGCCGCAGCCGAGGGCCGCCTGACCATGCTGGCGCAGCGTGCCGGGAGTCGCCACGATTTTGCGGTCGTGACGCGATTGCAGATCACCCTCTATACGACGATGGATCGCAGCGACCGTGCCATCGACGTGTTTCTCGAATACCTTCGCCGCAACGGCTCGGATTGGTCGCGGCATCCGCTGCGCGATGACGTCCTGCAGGAGTACAACCGGATCTGGTCGCTGGTCGGCGACCGCCAGATCGAGGACCTCGTAGATCTACCGATGCTCGATGATCCCGAAGTTCTCGACATGCTCGATGTGTTCACCGAAATCGTCCATCCGGCCATGTTTTTCGATGAGAACCTTTCCACGCTGGTGGTTTGCCGCATGGTAAATCTTTGCCTGGAGCACGGCAACAGTGACGCGTCGTGTTTCGGCTATGTCTGGTTTGGGATGTTCGCCGGGCCGCGATTCAACAACTACAAGGATGGATTCCGATTCGGCCAGCTGGGCTACGATCTCGTCGAGAAGCGCAGCCTGACCCGTTACCAGGCGAGAACCTACATCTCGTTCGGCACGTTAACTCCTTGGGCGAAGCACGCCGTAAAGGGACGCGAGCTGGTGCGGCGTGCGTTCGACGTCGCATATCGAACCGGAGACCTTACGTTCTCCGCCTATAGCTGGCATGAGTTGATTACCAATTATCTGGCTGTGGGCGACCCCCTTTCGGAGGTGCAATCGGAGGCGGAGAAGGGCCTCGACTTCGTCAAGAAAGCGGGTTTTGGACTGGTGGCCGAGAATTGCGCCGCGCAGCTGGCGCTGATACGGACACTTCGCGGCCTGACTTCGACCTTTGGATGCTTCGATGCCCACGACTATAACGAGTCGGACACCGAACAACGTCTCGCAAGCAATCCGCTGCTGGCTCTAGCCGAATTTTTCTATTGGACTCGAAAGTTACAGGCCCGATTCTTCGCCGGAGACTACGCCGCGGCTGTCGAGGCGTCCCGGAAAGCCCATCGATTGCTCTGGCCCGCGGCGTCGCAGGTGGAAACGGGCGACTTTCGCTTCTATGCCGCCCTGGCGCATGCGGCCGCCTGGAACTCAGCCTGTTGCGCAGACAGACCGAAGCATTCTGCCGCCCTTGACGACCATCACCGGCAGATCGAGACGTGGGCAGCGCACTGCCCTGCAAATTTCGAAACCAGAGCCGCGCTCGTCCGCGCAGAAATCGCGCGCATCGAAGGCCGGACGCTCGACGCCGAGCATTGTTACGAAGCTGCGATCCGCTCGGCAAATGACAACGGTCTCGTACATTGTGAGGCGGTCGCCGGCGAATGTGCTTCGCAATTTTATTCGGCACGAGGGCTCCCAAGAATTGCGCACGCCTATTTGCGGGAAGCCCGGGACTGCTATCTAAGCTGGGGCGCGGACGCGAAGGTCCGACAGCTCGAGAAACTGTATCCACAGATCAGGGCGGCAAAGACTTCATCCGGCACCGGCACCATCCTCGCCTCCGTCGAGCAACTCGACCTCGCCACGGTCATACGGGTATCGGAGGCCGTATCGGGCGAGATCGAGCAGGAAAAGCTGGTCGATACACTGATGCGCACGGCCATCGAATATGCCGGCGCCGAGCGGGGCATCCTGATTCTGCCGCGCTCAAACGAGTATCGGATCGAGGCGGAAGCGACAACGGGCGGCGACGGGCTGATCGTCGCGCTGCGCCAGGCCAACATTACCGGCGCCGACCTGCCGGCGTCGGTTCTTCAGTTCGTTGTGCGAACAGGGGAGAGCCTGCTGCTGCATGACGCTGCGGCGCACAGTTCCTTCTCGGCCGATGATTACATCCGTCAGCGCGGCACCCTATCCATGCTGTGCCTTCCGCTCCTGAAGCAGGCACGGCTGATGGGTATACTGTATCTTGAAAACAACCTGAGCAGGGATGTCTTCACCCCTGCCCGCATGACGGTGCTCAAGCTGCTGGCCTCTGCGGCGGCCGCCTCGCTCGAGAACACCCGGCTCTACAACGACCTGCGCGAGCGGGAGGCCCGGGTTCGCCGCCTGGTCGATTCGAACATCATCGGGATTTTCATTTGGGACGTCGACGGTCTCATCATCGATGCCAATGACGCGTTCCTGCGCATTGTCGGGCATGATCGCCACGATCTTCTGGCTCACGGTCTAAAGTGGCGGGAGATGACTCCGCCGGAGTGGCGGGAACGCGATGATCGAGCCCTCGCCGACGTGAGAATGACCGGCATCGCCGAGGCCTATGAGAAGGAGCTCTTCAAAAACGGGGGCACGCGGGTGCCGGTGCTGGCAGGCGCGGCAGTTTTCGATCGCGCGAGGAATGAGTCAGTGGCATTCGTCGTCGACCTGACCGAGCGAAAACGCGCCGAGGCAGAGCTGGCGCACGCCAACCGGGTTGCGACAATGGGCCAGCTCACGGCCTCCATTGCCCACGAAGTCAACCAACCTATCGCCGCTCTGCTTACGAATGCCGAAACCGCCATGCGCTGGCTCGCCCGCCAGCCGCCAAATCTGGAAAAGGCCAAGCCGTTGATCGACCGCATCATCGGCGACGGTAAGCGGGCCGCCGATATTGTCGGCCGGATTCGTGACTTCTCCAAGAAGGCGCCGGCGCGGAAGAAAGATCTGGAGATCAACGAAACAATTTTGGAAATTATGAGACTGACCCGTGCTGCGATATCAGAGCACGGCGTCTTGGCGAAGATGCAACTGTCGGAGCGGCTGCCGCACATTTTGGGGGACAGAGTCCAACTGCAGCAGGTGATTCTGAACCTGATCATGAACGCCATTGAAGCGATGAGCGAGGTCAGCGAGGGATCGCGCGAGTTGCTGATCAGCACCAGTGAGGTGGAGTCGGGCAGCGTGCTTGTCGCGGTAAGCGATTCGGGTCCGGGGCTGCCCGCAGCGAGCCACGCACGAATCTTCGAGGCCTTCTATACCACCAAGTCCAGCGGTTTGGGGATGGGCTTGTCGATCTGCCGCTCGATCGTCGAAGCACATGGCGGCCGGCTCTGGGCGACGCCGAACCAACCTCAAGGCGCCGTGTTTTGCATGACGCTGCCGATCCACGAAAAAATCGCCTGGGAAGCCGGAGTCATCTGAGACCTGTTGTTGCCAAACAGATGAACTCGACCGGCCGCACACCGGGCCAATCGGCGCGATGCCGCTCTCCCAATGACGGAACGCGCCGGAGCCCAATCGGGGTGACGCGCGGGTCGACCAGCAAGTTGTGGAATTTCTCCATCCCGCAGGCGGCCGTCGGCCCGGCGCGCAGGCCAGGGGTGTCGTGCGGGCGGCGCGCGCCGGCGGCCATTCAGCGGGTCGTGCCGTGCCCGGGTGCATGAGAATCTTCCCGCTCATACCTTGATATGACGGCTTCTTACGAAGGTTGGATGGCGGACGGAACGATCGTGACAGAGATTGACGCCAGATAATGGAGCGGCCGGCGTGCAGTTCTGCTGCGCCTCCGCCGCATCGCTTGCGGCCAACCCCGGACCACAAGATTGAAGTACCAGCCGCTCGGAGCTCAGCGTGAAGCAACCCGGACAAGGCCTCCCTGTGCCATCTCGGAAAACCCGGTGGAGAAGACAATGACCACGAGCGACGGAAGACGGCAAGCGGAGAGACCGGTTCTCTTGTCCCGCGGCTCCGGGCCGGACGCTCCCCCATCCAGCCGCGCGCTGTCTCCCCCGATCGCGATCGTTGCGTGCGGCTGCGCCGGCGCGGCTTGCAATTGTTCCTGCAGTCAGGCCGATCCGATTGACGGCGGTGAACTGATTTATGCGGTCTACCAGGCGGCGGATTCGGCGCCGACCTATCGGTCGGGGCCGGCCCGGCGCAAGCGGAACAGGGATCGTTTCGTCGAGGAAGACGTCTGTGACGACATGCTTCTGTGGAACGTTGCGAACGGCGAGAAAGCTGCGATGCACATCGTGTTTGCCCGGCACCGCGCAGCAGTATCTCGCTTCATCCAGCGGATGGTCGGCAATCCGGCGATAGCCGATGACCTGGTCGGCCAGGTTTTCCTCGATGTCTGGCGCTCCGCCGGCAGGTTCGGAAGTTGCGCGCGGGTTGCCACATGGCGGCTCATGATCGCCCGTCTCAAGGCGATCAGCGCCGTGCCGGGGCGGACGCACCAGCATGTCGCCCGATGCGGCGCGGCTGAAACCGCCGGCGCACTGGATACGCCCGCAACCGCGATTGATGGCAAACAAGCGCACGGAATTCCGCAGGGCTGCCTGGACGACCTGTCTTCGGCTCATCGCGAAATCATCAACCTGGTCTACTCCCGCAGGAAATCGCTCGGCGAACTCAGCCGCATCGTCGGCATTCCGGACGCGGCCGTGAGGAGCCGGCTGTTTTACGCGCGCAAGCAACTCGCGGGTATTCTCGTGCGCGCCGGCTTCGAGGCCGCAGCAGAGCCGGAAAACATGCAAATCCGAGCCGCAAGGCCGCCTCGCCGACCGCATCGGCATCGAAAAATACGTCCGGCTGCGAGCCTCAACCCGAAAGCCCATAGCTCGGTGATTTTTCTCGAGGGAGAACACGTCATGAAGGCGCTTGCCTTGTCCGCCCTGATTCTTGTTGGTTCCCTGTCATCGATCCATGCCGCCACGCCGGGCGCGGCATTCGACGGATCCTGGAATCTGGAATTCGTGACAAAGGCGGGGACGTGCGATCCGACCTACGAATTCACGGTCGACATTTCCAACGGGGTCGTGACACACCCGAACCTCGTGAGATTCAGGGGTTATGTGCAACGCTCGGGATATGTTCGTGCGTCCGTTACGGTACAGGACAAATACGCATCCGGGTCCGGCAGGCTGTCCGGCTCTTCCGGCAAGGGCAGCTGGACCGGCCGCTCCGGACATTCGCGATGTCTGGGATACTGGACCGCGCGGAAAAACTAGCCGCCCGATCCTGCTCGGCCGGGTCAAGGCGGCAGTTTCCGAGTGATCGTGACGAAGAGAAACTGGACCGAACCGGTTGTCGTGTTTTGGCGTTCGGGATTCGGCGCGCGATTGCAGGTCCGTTTAACCCGGCGATTATTCCCGCAATGTATTTCTCGCGGCTCGTGACGGGCGTCAAACGCTGGTTCGGCGCGTAATCGCCTTCAGGGGGTCGCGTGGGCATCGGCCAGCCGTGCAGCAGTGATCCTGCACCGGGAGAGCGGGAGACCGAGGGTATCTCTGGCAACGGCCACGATCTGAAACGACGCGCCCTTCAGATAAAAAGACCGTCCCACACTTGATTGAAATTACTTTGTTATTGCATCCGCAGGCGGGCCGCTGCCGGGTTCGCCGTCGATGGTCATTTCCTCGGGGACCGCGCGCAGGGCCCGCTATCGATCCCGGAATGTCCGGTCCCGGACAGTGCCGAAATCAACTTTTTTCGGGAACAAACGTTTTTCGGGCGAGTTCAGATGCTCGGACTAAACACCACGCCGGGCACTACCAGGTAAAATTTCAGAACTCAACATCGGGCGGAGCTTTGACGTGACCGAGCCAGAGGCGGACCGCAAACCACTGTCTGCCTGGCAGTTGCTGAAGCCGGATTGGCGTGCTCGGCCGGTGTCGTGGAAGGCGATCATTGGCGTCGTGGTCTTCCTCGGCATTGCCATGGCCGCCTTTGTCGCCGCCGGTGGCGTCAACGTGTTTGCGGACAGGCCGGACGGCCGGCTCAAATACCACCTGCTGCACTTCGTCTTCAATCGCAGCGAGGCGTCGCGGTCGGTCGACGTGATTCCGCCCGGCGATCTGGCGTCACCGGGCCGCGTGCATCTGGGGGCCCAGCATTTCGACATGGTCTGCCGCAATTGCCACGGCCGCCCGGGTTTCGGACAATCGGTCACCGCGCTGTCGATCAGCCCGCGGCCGCAATATCTGCCGGATGTACTGGGCCAGTTCACCGACTCGGAGCTCTATCTGATCGTCGAGCACGGCGTGAAGTACAGCGCGATGCCGTCATGGCCCACCGACGTGCGCGGCGACGAGGTCTGGTCGATGGTGGCGTTCCTGCGGCAACTGCCCAAGATGGACGCCAAGACCTATGGCGACATGACGGCGCTTCCCGAAAAGCCTGCGACGGCGCCCACCGGTTCGGCCGGTGACACCAGCTTGCGGCCGGCGAATCCGGGGCGCAACTCGTACCCCTTCGTCGAATTCCAGTATGCGGCGCCGGCCAGCGGATTTTCCGATCCCACCATTCACGACAATCCCACGGCGACCTGCGCGCGCTGTCACGGTGCCGACGGCTCCGGCGCCGTGACCGGCGGCGAAGCGCCCAACCTGACGATTCAGGATGCCGGCTATCTGCGGGCTTCGCTCGAAGCCTACACCCGCGGCGCCCGCAAGAGCGGCTTCATGCAAAACATCGCAGCCCAGCTTTCGGCCGCGCAGATTGCGGCGCTATCGGATTATTACGCGGGGCTGCCGGTTCAGACCGTAGCGTCGCCGCAGCCCGACCCGGCGCTGGCCAAGCGTGGCCAGGCGATCGCGACCCAGGGCATCCGGGAGCGCGCGATTCCGGCCTGCGCCTATTGCCATGAAAGCGCAGGCAGCAAGATCAGCGGCGCGCCGCATATCGCCGGGCAGTCGGCGACGTTCCTGCGCCGCCAGCTCGGCGCGCTGCGGGACGGCGGCCGCGGCTCGTCCAACTGGTGGAATCCGATGCCCGCCGTCGCGCACAATCTTGGCGACAACGACATTGCCGCGGTGGCGGCCTATTATTCCGGATTGAAGCCGGCCAAGAGCGGCGGCCAAGCCGCGCCGGCCCCGCAAGCCGTGCTTCCCGTGACAAACAGCCAAAGCGACATGGCCGCGGCAAAACAGATTTTCGAAACGACTTGCAACAAGTGTCACGCCAATGGCGGGCGCGGCGATCTGGAGGGCGGCTATCCGGATCTCACCCTGCAGACCGCGCCCTATGTGGCGCAGACCCTGTATTCCTTCCGCACCCGCGCCAGGCCGAACGAAAAGATGGAGGAAGTGATCGACAACCTCAGCTTCGAACAGATGACGAGCCTTGCCGATTACGTCGACAGCCTGAAGCCGGAGCCGGCGCTGGCCAAGCCCGACGCCGACGCCGCCGCGCGCGGCGCCGCCATCGCCACCAAGGGCGCGCCCGAACGCGGCGTGCCGGCCTGCCTGAGCTGTCATGGCCCCCAGGGCACCGCCGCCCTGCCGCTGGTCCCGAGGCTGCAGGGACAGAGCGCGTTTTATCTGCGACGCAGGCTCGAAGGTTTCGTCAGGCCTTTCCACGCCAGGCCGGACGACGTCGATCTCAGCGCGGTCAATCCGATGCCGGTGATCGCCAGCCAGTTGACCGAGCAGGAGCGCGCGGACCTCGCCGCCTATTTCGCCGCCGCCGCGCCGCTCGAGAAGGCCGCCGCGCCGCTCCAGAAGGCAGCCGCGCAGCCGTAATTCGGCAGTCCGCACCGGAAAACGGCATTTTCTGACTTTTTTGACGACGACGGGCTACAGCTCACCGACACGCGAAGTTTGCGGCGGCCTCGATATCCCCGCCGCCCTTGTAGGTGGCTGTCTTCGGGTAGGGGCAGAGCGGTCGCGTGCGGCCGGGCCACGGGACTTCCGGACTGGTTCGCGCCCTGGCCAGCAACATCTCCGGCGCGGTGCCTTTTTCGACCCAGGCGTCGAGCGCCGTCACCGCATCGTATTCGTCGGTGGAGGGACCGCCGGCGCAGTGGTTCATGCCGGGAATCAGGAACAGGCGGCTCAAATTGGCCGCGTCGGCGCCGTACCTGTCCTGCAGGCTCTGCCAATACCGGATGGTATCGAGCGGGGAGAAGATCGGATCGGCGGTGCCATGCACGAATATGATCTTGCCGCCCCGCGCCTTGAAGGCATCGATGTTGGTCGATGTCGCCGCCTCGAACTCCATCCCGGCTTCAGAATCCGTCCCTGCCCTTGAACACCTTCGGCGTATCCCGGTCGAAATCGAACTTCATTTCCCAGTCGAGCAGGTTGGCCGGCTTCTCGGCCGGACTCATGAAGACATAGGCGATGCTGCCGGGAATCAGCGTCACGTTGCGGGCGTTGGGCGGGCTTGCCTTCGGGGTGCCGAGCCGCCAGGCTCGCCAGCCCGCGCCGGTGATGCCGGGATCGTAGGGCCACGCCGAATAGATCACCTCGCCTTTTGAGTTTTTCGTGCCGGAGAAGATGCGCTTGATCACGTCGACCTTCGCGGCCGGCAGGCAGGCGCTGTTCTGTCCCGCCGTGCAGGCGAGCACCGCCGGGTCGAACTTGCAGGCGGCCATGTTCTGCACCATGCCGTCCTTGACGCCGTCGGCGGCGTCGCAGGCATCGAGAATGCCGACGGCAAGCAGCTTCAGCTCGGCATCGCTGAGCGCGCTGCCGAGATCGGGCATGCCGTCCGCGCCTTGCGGCGCTATCGACATCAGCGCCTGGGTGTGACCGACGGCGTCGATCGCAGCCAGCGGCACGCGGTAGGCGGGCGAGGCCGCCACCACGCCGTCGAACATCTCGGGGTAGCGCTGCGTCACGGCCATCCCCTGCCGGCCACCATTGGAACAGCCGGCGAAATAGGATCGCGACGGCGCCTTGCCATAGAGGCCGGCGATCAGCGCCTTTGCGGCAGCCGCGACCGGCGGGATCGAGCTGTAACCCTTGTCGGCGCGCGCCTTCGGATCCAGTCCGAACAGATAGGGCCCGATCGGGCCGGGCTCGTCGAGGTGGCCGGCGTCGGTGGTGGCGGCCACATAGCCCGCCGACAGGGCGTTGGGCTTCGGCGCGCCGAACGGAATGACATCGAGCGCCGGACGCAAGACGCCATCGCTGCCGCCGCCGCCTTCGAAGATGAACTTGCCATTCCAGCTGGCGGGCAGCCGCACCTCGTAGCCGATCGCGTAGGGCTTGCCATCGATGCCGGTGCGCTCGTCGAGCTTGCCGCGGACAAGGCAATGGTCGGGCGCCGGCGCGGCCGCGCCGGGCGGTGCCGGCGGTGGCAGCGCCACGGGGCCCGCTGGCACAAAGGTCGCCTCGGTGACACGCCCCGCGGCCGGCACGCCTTGGACGAGACGCTCGCAGCCGGTCTTGAAGTCCTGCGCCGCTGCTTCCGTGCAGCAGGCGCCAAATACGGCCAACGCCAACGGCAGTCCCATCCGAGAACGCTGCATCCCTTGTCTCCATCCCGAGCACGGCTTTGTTGGCCGCAAACCTACGGTGACATCTGCAGCGGCGCAAGCGCGGGGCGGACCTTGCGTTGTCCGATATCAATTGTCATTCCGCGGCGCGTGTGACGTCGAGCGCGGCGCGATCGGCTCATGGAATCGCCGTCAGTCGCGATCCGGCGCGCCGAGCGGAAAGAACCGGCGATAGGGGCGCGCTTCGTCCACGGCGCGGGCAAAGGACGGCCGCGCCAGCAGGCGGTTGCGATAGGCACGCAATTCGCTGAATTCATCGGCGATCGGATGCGCCCAGTCAGCAAAGAAAAGCGACGGTGCCGCCGCGCAATCCGCCAGGCTGAAGGACCCTGCGGCCGCCCAGTCGCGCCCGGACAGGCGGCGGTCGAGCCAGCGATAGGTCGTATCGAGCATGGCGCGGCCCCGCGCAACGGTCGGGGCATCTCTTTCGTCCGCCGGTCGCAGCGCATCGTGCACGATCCAGGTCATCGGCGTCATCACGTAATTGTCGAACACGCGATCCAGCATCCGGACGTCGAGCGCGATGCCCGGGTCTTGCGGAATGAGACGGACCGGGCCCGGATGATGCAGCGCCAGGTGCTCGATGATGCTGGTCGCCTCGAACACGACGACGCCGTCGTCGTCCAGCACCGGAAACTTGCCGAGCGGCCAGAGCCTGGTCAGGGCCTCGAAATTTTCGGGCGTTTCCGGGCCAAGCGGCTTCATCTCGAACGCCGTGGCGTTCTCATAAAGCGCGATCAGGACCTTCTGGCTGTAGGACGAAAACGGGTGGGCGTATAGGGCAAGGGTCATGGCGTGGCGAGCTCGGGAAGTCTTCTGGATGATGGTCCATTACAGGCCGTCACGGTAACCCGCCGCGCCAAGATCCGCCAACATCTCATCCGCGTTTTGCACCTTCGCGACATGCCGACGGCCCCGGAGATGGCGTTGACCCCATGCCGAAATCGGTGGCTACTTGCCGCCCGCGAGCCGGCGAATCCCGGATGCCGTCAGTCCAAGCTCTCCCAGCCGTCTGACCGCATAGCCCAGGCCGACCAGGCGTTCCCAGTGCAATTGCGGAATTTCGCGCTGCGCGTCGCCCTTGCCGACCTCGCGCAACGAATCGAATTCGTCCGGGGTCAGGGCTGGCGGAAGATCGCTCGTCATGCGGCCTCCTCGGTCCAGACCTTGAAGCTGACCAGCGTGTTCGGCCCGAACGTCTGGGTAATCGGAACGTCGGAAGCATCGCGTCCCTGCGCGATCAGGACCCGGCCGATCCGCGGCTCGTTGTTGCGCGGATCGAACATCTGCCAGTGCCCCCCGATATAGGCCTCGAACCAGCCGGCGAAATCGCCCACCGCCCAGGGCTTCGGCGTGCCGATGTCGCTGAGATAGCCGGTGCAATAGCGCGCCGGAATGTTCATGCAGCGGCACAAGGCGATGGCCAGATGGGCGTAGTCGCGGCAGACGCCCCGGCCTTCGTGATAGACTTCCCAGGCCGTCATGGTGGGCCGGGCGTGCTCGTAGCCAAAGGCGATGTGGCGGTGGACGAAATCACAGATCGCCTGCACCCGCGCCCAGCCGGGCGGCGTGAACTGGAACAATTGCCATGCGATCTCCGACAGCCGGTCGGTTTCGCAATAGCGGCTGCCGAGCAGATAAACCAGCGTGTCCGGCGGCAGGTCCTCGATCGCGTGCTGAGTGGCCGAGGAGGCCACCGCATCGGGCAGGCCGGTGTCGCGGACGATGCCGTCGGCGGCCAGCCGCATCGCTCCGGCCGGCGCCACGATACGGCTGCACCAGTTGCCGAACATGTCGCGATACGGCGTGATCGGCACTGGGGGGCTGGTGGTAAGGAAGTCGGGAACGATGACGTCGGAGGCGCGCGTAAAATGCGTTCCCAACACCATGATCATCGGCGTCGGTTGCGGGAAATCGTAATTCATTTCGAATCCGACACGAAGCCTCATTCGAAATACCTTCCCGGCTAAACATCGGATATGGCTACGAAGTCGCCGAATGCAAGGCGCGGGCCGGTCGGCGCAGGCGACGCGCGTCGATCACGATGATCGGGGCGCTGCGGCGTGGCGCGTGCGGCGCGGGCGCGGCAGTCCAATGCGGCGATTGTCGCCGACCTTAGCGGACCCCGCGCTCCGTCATGTCGACAATGTTTCGGTTCCGCTGCCGGCGCCCCCCGACGGGTTCTCCTTCGCCAACCAGCCTGCCTCGCGCACCATGGCGACGGCCGACCGGGCGACCGGGGCCGTGAGTCCGTTGACGAGTTGCAGTCGCAGATTGCGGCCTTCCGAAACGGCGCGCACCACCGCCTTCCTCGCGACCCACCACGACCGGTGCACCTGCAGGCCGTCGGCGTTTCCGATCGCCGTCATCGCCTGATTGAGCGTTGCCAGCACCAGCCGGGAGCCGTCCGCGGTATGGACGCGCACATAGTGATCCTCCATCTGCAGGCAGAGCACCGCGAAGGATGGCGCCCCAAGCAGGCCGAAGGAAGTGGGCGGCGCTTCGCCCGCTTCCCGGGCCTGTTGCCGTTTGTGCAGCCGGGCCTGAAACAAGAGAGTGAAGGCGAGCACGACGGGCAAGGCGGTGATCAATCCCTGCAGATACCAGTCCAGCGGGCGCTGCACCCTGCCGAGGAAAGGCCATAGCCACACACCGATCGCCGCGGTCCAGGCCTGGAATGGAACGGTCAGGATGACGACGCCGAGCACGATCGCCGTCCACGTCATCGCCGGCCTCAGGCGGAACCGCAGCACCCCGCGGATCAGGGAGCCGTAAAGCAGGATTCCCGGCCAGAAGCAGGCGAGCTGAAATGCCACGCGCTGCCACGCCGGTCCATTGAAATAGCTTCCGAATGGTCCGATCAGGCCCAGGAAGATGGCGCAGGCGGTCGCGATCGCCAGGTCGATGGCCCAATCCTTCACAAAATCATTCCACCGCGTTTCGCTCATGACCTACTTGTCCCGGCGCCGGCCCGCCGTCGAACCCGTTCGCCCATTGGCGAACCCGTTCGCCATTTGGCGAACAACTGGTAGCGCAGGGCGCCGCCGTTGGCAGGATCCTCGGGACATTCCAACCGCCAGGAGGTTACATGCGCAACGTCATTGCACAGGTTTTCGCCGCATTCATCGTCATCGCCGCCGGCCAGGCGCACGCCGCGGCCGGTTTCCAGCATTTCACCATCAGCGATCCGCAGGGCCCGCCGATCGAGGTCGGCGTTTGGTACCCCACCGGCGCCGCGCCCCGGCTGGAGGCGATCGAGTCCGATCGGCAGATGGTCGCCCGCGACGCGCCGGTCGAGGGCGACCGTCTGCCGCTGGTGGTGATGTCTCACGGTCACGGAGGCTCCTATGCCGGGCATCTCGACACCGCCACGGCCCTGGCCAATGCCGGTTTCGTCGTCGCCGCACTCTCGCACAATGGCGACAGCTGGCGCGACCCCGGCAATCCCACCGCGATCTGGGAGCGGCCGCGCCAGTTGAAGCTGCTGACCGACTACATGCTGGGCGCATGGCGCGACCGCAGCCGCATCGATGCCAATCGCGTCGGCGCATTCGGCTTCTCCGCCGGCGGATTCACGGTGCTGGCGGCGGCCGGCGGCGAGCCGGACCTGCGCAGCTTTGCGGATCACTGCAAGGCGCATCCGGCTTTCGAGGATTGCCAGATCCTGCAACAGCACCCCTTGCCGCTGGATAGCGACGTCGTCTGGACCCATGATCCGCGAATCAAGGCGGTGGTCGCCGCCGCGCCGGCCCTCGGTTTTGCCTTCGGCCGCGACGGTCTGGCCGCGGTCCGACAGCCGGTGCAGCTGTGGCGGGCCGAGGACGACCAGGTGCTGCCGCATCCGTATTATGCGGAAGCCGTTCGGCTTGCCCTCCCGACGCCACCCGAGGCGCATGTCGTGGCCCAAGCCGGCCACTACGACTTCCTGAAGCCGTGCGCCGCGGAACTGGCAACCCGCGTGCCGGCGATCTGCAGCAGCGAGCCGGGCTTCGACCGCGATGCGTTTCACCAGCGCTTCGATCGCGACATCGTCGCCTTCTTCACGCGGACGCTGAGGTAGCAGGCCGGATCGGCGGGAAGCAACCGTACAGATATGGAAAAACGTGAAACGGCGGGCAAAGGCGTATTTGCGCCACGCCCGCCATTGCATTGCAAATCAGGCTTCTAGAACGGACTCACCGAAAAATAGCGCAGCCACAGATCGGTGTAGCGGCCTTTTTCCCAGAGCCGGAACAGCGCCCAGTTCAGCGACTGCCGCAGCAGGTCGTTGCCCTTGCGCACCGCGATGCCGATGCCCTCGCCGAAATAGCGGCTCTCGACAAACGGTCCGCCGCTGAAGGCGCAGCATCCGGCGGAATCGGTGCCGTTGATCCAGAACGCCAGCGAGATCGCGTCGCCGAAAATGAAATCGACCTCGCCGCGCCGCAAGGCCAGCCGCAGCGCCTCATCGTTCGGATAGGCATGCAATTCGGCGTCGGTGAACATCGCCTTGAGATAGGCCTCGTGCGCCGACCCGGCGATGACCCCGACCTTCTTGCCCTCGAGATATTCCGGGCGGACCTCCGCCATCACGCCGTCGCGCCGCGATACGAACCGCGCCGGCGCCCGGTAATAGGGATCGCTGAAATCGAGCCGCGCCCGCATCTGCGGCGTCACCGCCAAAGAGGCGATGATGGCGTCGCCGCGGTTGCTGGTGATGGCGTCGATCAGGGTCTCGAAGCGCCGCATCTGCACGGTGCAGGTAACCTTGATCTCTTCGCAGATCAGCCGCGCCAGGTCGACGTTGAAGCCGGCCGGGTTGCCGTCGGGGCCGGTGAAATTGAACGGCGGATAATCGGTCTCTGTCAGGAACCGGATCACCGTCAGGCGGGACAGATCGGGCCGGTCCGGACGCCGCCGCGGATCCCAGAAGCCGGGCACTGCCTGCGGCGCCGCCTCCGATCCGGGCTTGGCTGCGGTTTCAGGCTTGGCTGCGGCTTGCGCCAGCGCCGCGCCGCACGGGATCACGGCGAGCGCCGCCCCGAGGGCCAACCCGGCCAGCACCAGGAGGGCTCGAATGGCACGCAACCATCTGTCATCAAGGAAGCAGGCTGTCTGTGATCGCATTGCCGAGGGGTTTTTCCGGAAGTCGACGGCCTTATAGACCATCGGATCGATAACGCGAACGCCGTTTGCGCGGGCGGAACCGCACGGTCCGACTGGATCAGCGTTGGCGCTGTGAAGCGGATCGATGCCTCGCCGGTTCAGAGGTAGTGCCTGAGATCGTCGGCGGCCTGCTCCGGCGGCCGCTTCAGGTTGAAGGGGGCGACGAACTTGCCGTCGCGATCCATCAGATAGATCAGCGCGGTATGGTCCATGGTGTAGTCGCCGTCCTTGAGCGGCACTTTCCGGGCATAGACCCGGTATTCGGAAATCACCTTCGCCACCGCCTCCGGATTGCCGGTCAGACCCTTCAGGTGCGGATCGAAGCTCGACAGGTAATCCTTCATCGCCGCCCCGGTGTCGCGCTCCGGATCGACCGAGACGAAATAGGCGTTGACGCGATCGGCATCCTTGCCCATCGCCCGCAGCACCTCGGAGATTTCGAACAGCGAGGTCGGACATACGTCGGGGCAATGGGTGAAGCCGAAGAAGATCAGCGTCGGGCGGCCCTGCAGGCTCTTCTCGGTCACGACCTGTCCGGTCTGGTCGGTGAGCTGGAACGGGCCGCCGATCGCGGCCGGAGCCGCCACATTCTTCAATCCGCCGAGCGCCCACAGCATCAGCACCAGGCCGATCACGAGGCTGCCGGCAAACGATGCGACGATGACCAGCGGTCGGGTGGTCCGATCCATCATGAATTTCCTTGTGTCGGTCAGAAGCAGGCCGAGAGGCCGGAGGCGATGGTCTCGAAGAACACCGCGGTCCCGTAGTGGAACCAGAGTCCCAGCGCGCCGAGCAGCAGGACCGCCCCGAGAGCCGCGCCGCCGATCGTCAGCGCCGGCACCAGCCAGCGCGCCGGGCCGAATCCGGCCGGTATCTGCTGCGGCGTGGAGACTGGCTGAACCAAGCGCGACCATCCCTGTGAACGGGCATCGCCGGCGCGCCGCTTGCCGCGGATCGCTGGATGCACTGTCCAGATATAGCGCGCCGCAATGCCGGGCAAGCGCCTCCGGCGGCCGGGGCGATCACGTCATGCTGAAACCGTCAGCCGATATCAGTGCGCCGTCGAGGCCTGGGCGTCGAGGTAGCAGGGGCGGTACATGCTCATCAGCTGCTTGCCGCGCAGGAAAATCATGTGCGGCGTCAGCCCGCCACGCTGGGCGATCCAGTGCTTTATCGGCGACGGATACATCGAGTACAGCATCTGGGTGGCTTCGGGATTGGTCACGGCGCGGCCGTTGGCGCCGAAATCCCAGGCGGCGTGGAATCCGAGATTGGCATGCGAGGTCACGCAGATCTTGTCGTGGGGAACCGCGCCCAGGACGATGGTGCAGGCCGAGGCGCACAGGCCGTCGATGATGACGGTCTCGCCGGAGCTGCGCAGGTCCTGGTATTTGTCGACATAGGTACCGATCCGGCCGCCGCGATCCTCGCCGATGCGGACCACCGCATGGCTGGCCCCGACGCCTGCCAGAAGAAGAACCGCCGCCAGCAATCCCGTCACGAATTTCATGTCCCCACCCCAGTTCAAACCTGTCGAACCTGAATCTGACCGCCTTCGGTGATGCGTCGCCAGCGTGTTGCCGGATGGCGATTTTGTCCAGATGCGCAAGGTGGCTCAAATCAAATTCAAATCGAGTGTTGCAAGGCGGCTGCAGTTTTCGCCGAAAGGTCCCAATCTGGAACAAGTTACCGGGCCGTTGCGGCCCGGGAGGCCCTTTGCCGTTGACCGCGGGGAACGCCGCGGGCTTCTATCCATGCGCCGAAACGGGGGGCAAAACGATGGCAGGCGATGCGGACGTGATCGTGGTCGGCGGCGGCCTGGCGGGTCTTGTCGCCGCGACCGAGATTGCCGATGCCGGCAAGCGCGTCATCGTGGTCGACCAGGAAGGCGAACAGAGCCTCGGCGGCCAGGCCTTCTGGTCGTTCGGCGGACTGTTCCTGGTCGACAGTCCCGAACAGCGCCGGCTCGGCATCAAGGACAGCTACGAACTGGCGCTGCAGGACTGGATCGGCTCGGCGGGCTTCGACCGCGACGAGGACCTTTGGCCGCGGCGCTGGGCGGAAGCCTATATCGGCTTTGCCGCCGGCGAGAAACGCGGATGGCTCCGCGCCATGGGCCATCGCATCTTCCCGGTGGTCGGCTGGGCCGAGCGCGGCGGCTATGATGCAATGAGCCACGGCAATTCGGTGCCGCGGTTTCATGTCACCTGGGGCACGGGCCCCGGCATTATCGAGCCGTTCGTGCGCAAGGCGCGCGCGGCCGCGGCGAGCGGCCGGCTGAGCTTCAGGTTCCGCCACCGCGTCGATGCGCTGACGATGACCGGCGGCGCCGTCGACGGCGTCAGCGGCGCGATCCTCGCGCCCGATCCGGTGGCGCGCGGCGGCAGCAGTTCTCGAACGGCGATCGGCGATTTCACGCTGCGGGCGCAGGCGGTGATCGTTGCCTCCGGCGGCATCGGCGGCAATCACGATCTGGTCCGGCAGAACTGGCCGGCGCGCCTCGGCAAGCCGCCGCGCAACATGATCTCCGGGGTGCCCGAACATGTCGATGGCCGGATGATCGGCATCACCGAAGCCGCCGGCGCGCGGCTGATCAACCGCGACCGGATGTGGCATTATGTCGAGGGCATCCGCAACTGGTCGCCGATCTGGCCGCGCCACGGCATCCGCATCCTGCCCGGGCCGTCGTCGATGTGGTTCGACGCATCCGGCACGCGGCTGCCTTCGCCGCTGTTTCCGGGCTCCGACACCCTCGGCCAGCTGCGCACCATCCTGTCCACCGGCTACGACTATTCCTGGTTCGTGCTGACCCAAAGCATCATCCGGAAGGAGTTCGCGCTGTCGGGCTCGGAGCAGAATCCGGATCTCACCGGCAAGAGCTGGCGGATGACCCTGAAGCGCGCCACCGACAAGGGCGCGCCCGCACCGGTGGAAGCCTTCAAGCGCCAGGGCGCCGATTTCATCGTGCGCGACAATCTCGCCGACCTCGTCGCCGCCATGAATGCGCTCGTCGGCAGCGATCTGCTCAAGCTCGAGCATCTCAAGCTCCAGATCGAGGCGCGCGACCGCGAGATCGCCAATCCTTACGTCAAGGACACCCAGGTGATGAACATCCACAATGCGCGGAAATATATCGGCGACCGGCTGATCCGCACCGCCAAGCCGCACCGGATTCTCGATCCCGCCCATGGCCCGCTGATCGCCGTCAAACTCAACATCCTGACCCGCAAGACGCTGGGCGGGTTCGAGACCGACCTCGACTCCCGGGTGTTCGGCAGCGACGGCGAGATCATGCCGGGGCTTTACGCCGCCGGCGAGGCGGCCGGCTTCGGCGGCGGCGGCATGCACGGCTATCGCTCGCTGGAAGGCACCTTCCTCGGCGGCTGCCTGTTTTCCGGACGCAATGCCGGCCGCGCCGCGGCGAAGGCCGCGGGATGAAACAATAGTCGGAGAACTCCCGCCTTGTCCGAGACCATCGACATCAACGGCAGCGCCCGCAGCTATATCTGGCTGCCGTCGCACACCCGGCCGGCGCCGCTGGTGATCGTGCTGCACGGCAATACCCAGACCGGCGCCGACATGGCGAAGCGCACCTCGTGGCCGAAGCTTGCCGGGCGCGAGGGCTTTGGCGTGGTGTTTCCCGACGGACTCAATCGGGCCTGGGCCGATCTGCGCCCCGAAGGCAAGCGCGCCGGCCGCGCGCCGCCCAAGGGTACCGACGATGTCGCCTTCATCGTCGCCCTGATCGAAAAATTCGTCGCCGACGGCAGCGCCGATCCCAGGCGGATCTATGTCACCGGCCTGTCCAATGGCGGCGCGATGACCATGACCATGGTCTGCAAGCGCGCCGACCTGTTCGCGGCGGCCGCCTGCGTCATCATCAATTTGACGGACGAGTTGGCTGCGGCCTGCCGTCCGTCGCGCGCGGTGCCGATGCTGATGATGAACGGCACCGCCGATCCCCTGATTCCGTTCGAGGGCGGCCGCGGCAGCAGCCGCTTCGCGGTGGCCGGCTTCTGGTCGACCGCGCAGACGCTGGATTTCTGGCGGCGCGCCAATGGCTGCGAGACCGGCGACGCCGCCTCGGTCGATCTGCCGCATCGGGATTCCGGCGATCCGACCACGGTGACCCGGATCGAACTCGCATGGTCCGGCGGGGCGCGATGTCGTGCTCTATCGGATCAACGGCGGCGGCCACCGCCTGCCCGGCCCTGTTCCGGACATGCGCTTTCCGCGCCTCATGAACGTGTTTCTCGGTCCGCAAAATCGCGATATCGACGGCGCCGAAATCATCTGGGATTTTTTCCGGCGGTTTCCGCGAAACCGAAATCCATGACCTGCGAGGTAATCGATCCGGCCGCGGCGACCTTCGATGGTCGGTGCGCCGGACGTCTCCGGCGCCATCGAAGCAGACAGGAGAAAGACGATGACCGACGTCAATGCCATTGCCAGCCGTTATATCGACCTGTGGAACGAGAGAACCCCCGGCCGCCGGCGCGCGCTTCTGGCCGCGCATTGGGCCAGTGACGCAACCTATGTCGATCCCCTGATGAGCGGCGAAGGCCATGACGGCGTCGACGCGCTGATCGCGGGCGTGCAGCAGCGCTTTCCCGGGTTCCGCTTTTCGCTGATCGGCCAGCCCAACGGGTTTGGCGAGCATGTGCGGTTTTCCTGGGGCCTCGGCCCCGACGGCGCCGACAGCCCGATCAAGGGCACCGATTTTGCCGTTGTCCGGGATGGCCGGATCCGCAGCATCACCGGATTTCTCGATCAGGTTCCTCAAGGCGTCTGAGCCAGGCGCGTCACCCCGGAGCCAAAACAAAGCCGCGCCAACCCGAAGGTTGACGCGGCGATGAAGCTTCTGTTGCCAGGTGCTCCGGACCCCGAACAGGTTACGCCGCGAGGCGCACTTCGTTCAATGCAACGTTATCGTTTGCATTTAGGTTTTTGACCCGATAACGGCGGTATCATGCCGGGCACAATTCAGAGCTTCTTCGCGACCATCGATCCTATTTCGCCCCCGCCATAGCAGCTTTCGGTTTCTGCTTCCGGCAGAACCGGCCTCACCGCAATGAGACCTTTCAGGCTCGAGCCGCAAACAGGCCCAAGCTGCTAGGGTGGAGGCGCCGGGTACTGCCCCCGGGTCTGCCCGCAGTCCGCTCTAAGTTTCAGCGCCATCGTCTTGCGACAGGTTTTATATAGGCGCGAATTCGGCCGAAAGCTAGGCTGTCGATCGAGCCGCCCTGACGGTTCCAGGTACGGTTCGTCCCTGCTCGGGGCGCCGCCAGCCGTTAATAATCCATTGAGATACCGTCCTTCGACAGCCTGGCCGCCAGCTTGCGCCGAAGCGCGGCGACGTCATCGAGGTGGATATTGCGAAGCGCGTTGACCTCCCCGGCCGTGAAGTCTTGCGCACCGGCGGGCACATCGCGGCCGCCCCAGGTTCGCAGCACATAGTTCAGCAGGTTTGCCGTATCGGCATCGGACAGCGCCGCATTGGCAACGCCGGGCACCCGGGTGAGATAGAGGCGTCCCTCACGGCTTGCGGCGAAATGCCCGACGAGGCCGACAAAGGGCGGAATCCGTCCGATCTTCGACCCCGCGCCCTCGCTGCCGTGGCAGCCGAAGCAATGCAGGCGGTAGAGATATTCGACGCTTTCGCCGGCGGCCGCGGGGTCAAGCCCGGCGACGGCCAAGCCCAAGCCTGCAAGCAGCGCCGTCAACAGGGCCTTCATGGCACCAGGCCCGACCGGATCTGCTTCACCGCATCCTGGCTGGTCGGCTGGCTGCGGACCCGGGCGACATCGGCGGACTTCAACACGGTCTTGGCGTGATTGAGGCGAAACACGTAACTGACCACAGCGGCGATCTCATCGTCGCTGAGGGCTTGCTGCGGCGGCATCGCACTGGCGATGGTGCCGCCGCCGGCCAGTGCAAGCGAGCCCGACAGTCCGTTGATCACCACCAGCACCGGGTAATCCTTCTGTTTGGCCGCGGCATTGGCAATGACCGGCGAAACCAGCGGCGGCGCCAGCCCCGGCGCCCCGACGCCTCCGGCCTGGTGACAGGCCTGGCAGGTGTCGGCAAAGATCCGCGCTCCGTCTGCCGCCGTCGCTGCGCCGGGAGAGCCCAGGACCAGCGTCAAGACAACAGCCGCGTGCGTCTTCATTTGCCGTCCGCCACGCCGACCAGCACCGACACGGTGCAGTGGTACATGGTCTGGGTATTGGCCATGCACCAGTTGATGTCGTTGTGGACGCCCATGCGATAGCCCGGGCGTTCGCCGACATTGCCGTTGCACAGACAGCGTCCGCAGGTCGTCTTGCCGCAGCAGTCATTATAGGAGACGAGGTAGCTCTTGCCATCCTTGGCATTGTGGCAGGTTCCCACCCAGTTGACCTTCGACGGCTCGGAGCCGGGCGGACAGGCCGAGACGCTGCCGCCGCAGCAGGTGCAGAGAAAGCCGTCGAGCGCGCAATAGCGCCAGTAGTCGCAATCGGTGTCGGTCGCTTCCGGCCTGGAGGCATCCTTGGGGGCATCGGCGGCGCGGGCGCCGCCGGAGCGATCGAACGGCAGCACCGGAAACATCGCGCCGCCGACCAGCAGCTTTCCGATCGTCCCGAGCGCCGAGCGCCGCCCGATCGCCTGCGCCGAGCGCCGGAACGCGGCTTCCGCGGCCCGGTCGAAGGCCTCGATCAGTCTGCTCACGATGATATCCGACATCCGGCCTCTCCGAAATCAGCGACGGTAATAATCAATGGGCGGGATGGGCCACATCGAGATAGGACTGCACCGATGCGACCCCGAGATCGCGGGCCGTGAACAGGCTTTCCAGTTGTTCGCGGTTGTTGATCAGTCCCTTGGCGCGCACCACGCCGGCGCCGTCGATCAACGCCGCATAGGGCAGCCGGCTGACCCGGAACGCCATGCCGAGCTCGCGTGACAGCAGATAGGGGAATTTTTCCAGCCGGCGTTGCCTGACAAAGGCCTGGTGCTCGGCGACCTCGCCGTCGCTGGCCAGCACGATGTCGAGCCAGGATTGCTCGGCGGTCGCCACCGAGCCAAGGACCGGCAGCAGCTTCTTGCAGACCGGACAGCTCGGCGACAGGAAGAACACCAGCTGCGAGCGCGGGCCGGAAGCGCCGACCGTCACTGGCCGGCCATCGAGCGCGGTGAGGTCGAAGCGCGATATGGCTTCGCCGACATTGGGCCCGGAGTCGGTCATCAGCGCCCCCATCGGGGCGATCCGCTCGAACAGGATGCCGACCTGGCGCGCCAGGGCGAACACGGCGATCGCCAGCGCGATCACCAGCACCCATAAAAGTCCGAAAGCCACGACAAGTCCGTCCATCACGACCTCAATAATGCGAGGAAGAGTCGAGCCGCCGGATGGCGGCCAATGTCCCAATCGCCTTTTCGGCAATCGCGAGCAGCAGGTAGAGAACGAACACAGCGACCAGGCCGACCATCATGTCCGGCCAGGTCATCGGCCGGCCCGAGGTCTGCAGCGCAATCGACGCGGCGATCGCCGTCAGCACGCCGTTGCGCGCCACCAGTCCCCAGCTGACGGTCTGGCCCTCGCCGCCGCAGCCGCATTCGATTTCGCCGCGGCCGGCAACCAGCACCGCGGCCATTGCGGCGGCGTAGATGGCGAACAGAACCGCCGCGAGCGCGCCGCCGAGGGCGACGGCTGCCGGCGCCAGCAGGCACATGACGGCCGCAATCTCGGCGCCCAGCAAGACAGCAGCGGCCAACGGCACAAGCGCCTCCGGCAGCAGCCGATAGTCGCCGAGGTTGGCGACATGGCTGCCATAGCCAAACGCCTTCTCGACCACCGCGCGGCCGAGCACGACGACGATGAAGCCGGTCGCGACCAAATGAAGCAGCGGATCGACGTGCCAGTTCGTCATGGCCCCATCCATCATGGCGCCTCGACCAGGGCGGCGGTCTCCCCGAGCCTGATTTCTCCCGCCGGCGCGATCTTGCGGGATTGCGGATCGATGCTGAAGCGTTCGACCTTGGAATCGACGGGGTCGATGCCGAACAGCAGCGTCGGATCGGTCGCCGACAGCGTGATCGATACCAGGTTGACCGCCGGCGAACGCGCCACCAGCCGCTTTGCCCTGGTGTCATAGGCCCAGATCTCGCTGCTCGGGTTCTTGTGGCCGCCGTCGCTGAGGCCCTGGTGCATCAGGATGTAGGCCATCCCCGATCTGGGATCGACGGTGAACGGCTGGTAGCCGCCCGGCGCCCAGTCGGTGGCGTCGGCAGGTATGATGTCGAGGGTCTCGGCGATCGCAGCCGTCGCGCCCTCCAAGCCGGCACGCATCAGCTTGCCCTTGAAGCTCAGGAAGATGTAGCCGTCGCCGTCGCGCTCGGCATGGATGAAAAGCGGGTCGGCGTCGGCGTCGAACAGTTTCGCGCTGGCCTTGCGCTCGGAGGAGCGCAGGTTGGCCGCGATCGTGTAGGTCCCCATGGTGCCGTCGCCGCACAGCGTGGTGAAGCGCAGCCGGTTGGTGAGCGCCGGATAGATTCCGTAGCATCCCGGAGCCGCCACCTCGAGCTGGCGCTTGCTGGCGGGATCGACGATGTTGACGGACGTGGCCGGCGTCGCGTTCTGCACGAACAGCAGGCTGCCGTCGCTGGAGCGCTGCAGCAGGCTGCGATAGCTCAGCGCCTGGGCGCGCCGCGCCGAGATCGGAATCTCGTCGATCACCTTCAGCGTCCGGTCGTCGAATACCTGGATCACGTCGGTGCGCCTGCCGCGGGTCAGGCGCTCATAGAACGTGGTCGCGACATAGACCTGATGCTTGTCAGGCGCGGCGAGCATCATCCCGGCAAAACCGGCTTCCAGCATCCCCTTCAGGCTGAGATCGGCCGCGTCGAGCACATAGACGCGTCCATCGACCATGTGCGGAAGCGTGGCATCGGCCACGTAGACCCGCTTCATGGTCGCGGGAATCGTGCTGATGGCCGGCGTCTCCGGCTTGAATTCGGCTGCCGCGCAGGGCATCGCGCCAAGCACCAGGATGGTGGCAGCGGTTCGTGCCCAAAACACGGTCAAAGCGCCTGTCGGGGACCAGGACGATGCCATCTCATTTCTCCGCCCGGCCAAGCCTACGCTGCCGCTTCGATCGGGTCCATTGCCGGTGCGGCGTGGCTCCGACCAAGAGCCCCGGAACATAGGGCGCTTCGGCCGGCGCCGGGAATGATGCAGATGCATTACGGTCGCGGCCCGCGGCGTTCAGCGCCAGAGCTTCTCGTCGCCGACAAATTCGGTTCCCGGAAGCTTGCCGGGCTGGAGGAAGGCGTTCAGCACGTTGCGCATGACGGTTGCGACATTGTTGTCGCCGTCGTTGACCGGCAGCGCCTGGCTCCAGGCGATCGAGCCGATCGAAAGGCAGGCGCCGTCATGGGCGGTGGTGAAATAGGTGATGTCGGCCCGGACCAGCGGATCCTGGGTGCCGCCTCGTCCCGGGAAGGCGTAGGTGATCTCCTCGGAGACCAGCGGGTAGTTGTCGGAATGGCCGTGCGACGCCGCCAGCAGCAGGGCATGCGGCGGCGTGCCGAGCGCCAGATCGTAGCGGTCGATCTCAATTCCCGCCGCGCCGCCCAGTCCCAGTCCGAAATTGCCGATGCTCTCCTGCGGGCCGATGCCTTCGAACATCCATGCCGCGCGGCGGTGAAAGGAATCCGGCATGCGTTCGAACGGCTGGCTCTCATCCATGCCTTCGGAGGTGAAGCCGACCCCGACGATCTTCTGCGGCGCGCGGCCGCGCGAGCGCCACAGCCCGGACCGCTCCCCGGTGCAGGCCAGATAGGCTTCGCCCGGGTCGGCCTGCCAGGCGCGCGAGCCGTTGTCGAGCTTGCGAACCTCCATGCAGTGGGCCTCGCTCTCGCGCAGTCCCGAAACCCAGTAATAGCCGTTGCCGCCGGCATAGATCAGCCGGCCGCCGTCGCGCAGATAGTCTTCGGTGGCGTCCATCATTCGCTCCGAATAATACTCCGGATGCGTGCAGTTGATGACCGCGCGATACGGATGCAGCGCCGCGACGCCCTCGGCGTGAAGGTCGTGGTCGGTCAGGATCTCGAAGTCGTAGCCGGCGCGCTCCAGCCACCACAGCAGCGACAGGTCGGCTGGCAGTCCCCAGGTGATGCCGGTGGCGGCGTTGCGGTGGCGCGGCCGCACGTTGATGATCGGCCGGCGCCACGACGAATAGCAGCAGCCCGCGCCGTCGGAATGATGGTCGTAGGTCGACAGCCCGAATTCCTGCAGCTTGTAGAAATCGACATCGGCCTCGGTGAAGATCGGGGTGTGCGCGGTGATCGCCTGCGCGATCGGCGCGTCGAAGCCGAGCCGCTCGTTGGCGTAGGCGAGATAGGTGAAGGTGGACATCAGCACCGCGAGCGGCGCCTTCGGCTTGGCGGCGCGGACGAAGAACGGAATGTGGTCCTCGGTCTCGCCGGCGCGCAGCCGCAGCGCATAGACCCCGCTGCTGAGCTGATCGGGGATCTTCAGCGTCAGGCTGGGTGACCAGCGGCAGTCGGTCAGCGCGTCATCGTGGAAGGAAATGCCGCCATATTGCTTCGGATCGAGGCGAAAGCTGTCGGCGCGGCCGGCCCAGTTCCAGCCGGTCATGCCGCGGACCGGGCGGTTGATGCCCTGGGCGTGGAGCCCGTGCGGACCGATGTCGACGATAGCGTCGCCAATTCCGGCATCGGTATAGCCGGCCGTGGTGTCCCAATGCGCGATCACGGCGTCGGGCGGCGGCAGTTCGCCCCGCGCCAGCGCCTCGATCGTCTCCGCCGGCAATGCCCGGCCGGCCACGCCGGCGCGGTCGATCTTGCCCGAATAGAGCATGCCGACGAAACGGCCGCGGCGGTCGTTCTCCTCGCTGGCGCCGGCCCACAGAAACGGGGCCGCGGGGCCCGGATCGAGCGGCACCAGCCGCAACGTCTCCACGACGCGCGAGTCGTAATCGATCGGCGCGACCGGCCCGAGCAGCGAATTATAGCGATTGACGACGCCGATCTGGTAGAGCCGCGCCTGCCGCGTCGAGGCATCGAAGCTCGCCGCCACGAAATACCAGGCGCGTGGGCGCAGCGGCACCTCGGCGCTGACGTGGTCGATCACGGCCCCGGCGCCGGCCCAGAATTCAAGGCATCCGGCGCTGTTGATGCCGATCCCGTAACCCTTGCCGGACATGATGTCCCATTTCGACAGGATCGCCTGCCGGCTGCCGCCCGGCCGGGTCGGAAACACGAAGGCATAGAGCGTCAAATCCCGCGCCGGCGCCAGGAGCTGCGCCGGGTCCTCGACGACGGCATGGGATCCGACCTGGGTGAACTGCCGGCGAACCTGCAAACTCGCCGGCATGTCGCACTCGACCTCCTGCTCGACAAAGCCGGGTCCGTCCGGATTTTCGTCGCCGTGCACCAGCCGCACCAGCCTGGTCTCGACGGTCCCGGTGCCCTCGGCCGAGATCATGAAGGACAGCGTGTCGCCCGCCTTGACCGACCACGGATCGGCATAGCCATAGAGCTTCTTTTCCGCCATGGGTCCGGCCTTTCAGCTCGCAAGCAGATCGTTGACGCGCAGCAGGAACACCGCGTGATAGGTTTCGTTGAGCGTCGGATAGAGCTTGTCGTCGACCAGGCGCGGCGGATGACCGGCCTTGCCGGACAGCGCCATCACCCGGTAGCTGCAGGACTTCAGCGGCCCGACCCGGAGAATGGCGTATTTGTCCGGCATCTCCTCGCGGCGGAAGTAGTTGAGAAGCCGGTCCAGCGCATCGGAGTGCTGGCCGAGCGGCTTGGCGCGGTGTTCGGCGATCAGATCCGGCGTGACCGTCAGCTTCAGGGCGTCGCGCAGCCGCTTGTCGAACAGCCGCCGATAGACCAGCTGCTTGTCGGCGATTTCGGTGGCTTCCTCGGGCATGACCTCGCCCCCTTTCTCGGTTTGTGCGGCGCGCCGCTCGCTCTTCTTGCGGTTCCTGAAGGCGCGAAACTGGGCCTTGACCCCGGTCAGGCCGTCGCGGGTCGTCAGCGCGACCACGATCATGATGACCGTGACCAGGATGATGCGCAGCGGCCCGAGCCCGATCAGGCCCTTGTCGATCAGCACCACGATCGCGGTGCCGAGCACGGCGCCTTCGGAGCGGCCGAGGCCGCCGATCACGATCATGGCGAACAGCAGCAGCACCTGATCCAGCGAGAACACCGCCAGCGAGATCGAACGGTAGAACATCGCGTAGAAGGCGCCGATGGTACCGAGCGCGCTGGAGGCCAGCACGAACACCCACCAGCGGGCGCGGCGATAATCGATCCCGATCGCCTCGGAAAAGGCCTCGTCCTCGCGCGCGCTTTGCAGCAACAGCCCGAGGCGTTCGCTGTTGATGAGGCGGAATACCAAGAGCGCCGCGAGCAGGAGCAGGAAGGAAGCGGCGAAACCCAGCAGCAGGCCCGGACGCTGCAGGTACCAGTCGGCCGGAATGAAGGAACCGACATTGTTGATGCTGCTGTTGGTCGCCGCCAGCGCCTTGATCTGGGCGATCGAGACCCGGCAGATCTCGGCGATGCCGAGCGTCAGCAGCGCATAATACAGGCCGTCGAGCCGGGTCGAAGGCAGCGCCAGCAGCAGGCCGAACAAAAAGCCGACCGCGGCGCCGATCGGGATCATCAGCGGCCAGGGCACGCCGAGATAGACATTGGCCGCGGCGGCGGCGTAGCCGCACAGGCCGACCACGGCCATGGTGGCGAGCGAGAAGATTCCCGCCGCGCCGACGATCAGCGTCCAGATCACGTTGATCGCGGAAAAGATGCAGAAGATGGCCGCGATGTTGACGAACTGGTCCGACATGAACGGCGTCGCCACCAAAAGACCGCCGAGCCCGACCGTCCACCATAGCGGGCGCTTGTCGGCGAGCCGGCGCTCGCGGCGCAGCGACTTCGGATTGTAGGATCCGCGCCAGGCCAGCCAGTGCCGCCGGACAAAGGGCGGACGCCAGCGGCGCCAGGTCCGGTCGCCGCTCGGCTTGAGCGTGAATTCGTCCGGCCGGCGGCCGACCTTGATGCGGGATATGACCGGTCTGCCCGCCATCGCCTATTCCCGGGTTTCGTCGAGCAGCCCGCCAATGCCGCGCGGGCGGATCAGCAGGACGAGGACGATGAAGGCGAACTGCAGCACCAGCACGTAGCGCTGGCCGAGAAACGGAATGGCGCCGGTGGCGGCTTCGAGAAAACCGATCAGGATGGCGCCGAGCACGGCGCCGGCCACCGAGCCCAGCCCGCCGAGCAGCGCGATCGTCAGGCCTTTGATCAGCGGCGTGGTGCCCGCGGTCGGGTTGACGAAGATGCTCTGCGACAGCAGCACGGCGGCGAGGCCGGCCAGAGCGCCGGTCAGCGTCATCACCGGCAGCGCGGTCCACCGGGTCGAGATTCCGCACAGTGCCGCACCTTCGGAATTCTGCATCACGGCGCGGATCTCCAGCCCCCGGCGGCTGAACCGCAGCCACAGCAGTACCAGCGACAGCAGCGCCACCGTGGTCACGATGGTGATGCCCTGATCGGCCCGCACCGGTACGCCCAACAGCTCGATCCTGCCGGAGCCGAAGACGCGCGGCAGCGCCTTCTGCTGCGGACCGAAGCCCCACAGCAGGGCCTGCACGGTGGCAAGGTTGAGCGCCAGCGTGACGATCAGGCTGCGCACCGCGAAGTTCGGCTTGTCGTGGATCGGCAGGAAGGCGACCAGGTAGATGACGATGCCGAACAGCGCGCCGGCGGCCATGCCGACCAGCACGACCAGGACGGCAAGCGCCACCGCGCTTGCGCTGCCGGTGCTCCAGGCCTTGACCAGCGGCACCATCCAGTCGGAGGCGACATAGGCCGCATAGCCCGCGATCGCGAAGGTCGCGCCATGCGCCATGTTGACCATGCCGACGCTCGACCACAGCAGCGAGATGCCGATCGCCATCAGGCTGTAGATCGCCGCGAGATAGAGCGCATAGACGAGCAATGAGGCGTCCATCATGCAAGTCCCACATGGCCGACTTCGCCGCGCAGCCGGCCCGCATGCATCCCGATCATGCGGCTGACCACGCCCGACAGCAGCGCGACGTTCTGCTCGGCGATCACCATCGCCTTGCCTTCGAGCGGGATATTGGCCAGCGCCTCGATGACGCGGCGCGACACCTTCGGGGCGAGCCCGAGCGTCGGCTCGTCGATCAGATAGAGCCGGGCGTCCGACATCAGCGCCCGGCCGATCGACACCATCCGCCGCTCGCCGCCCGACAGCTTGCCGACCAGGGCGTCCTGCAGCGCGTCGAGCTGCGGAAACAGCTGGTAGACCTGCTGGCGGCGGCGGGCGCGATCCCGCCAGGCGCTGCGGGCATGGGCGCCGCAATCGAGATGTTCGCGTACCGTCAGCCCCGGGAAAATCGCGTCGCCCTGCGGCGTCATGGCGATCCCGAGCCGCACGATGCCCGGCGTGTAGCGGCCTTCGCCCTGCGACCGCGTGCCGCCGATCTCCTTGCCGTCGAACACCACCGAGCCGCGCTGCCATCCCACCAATTGCATGATGGCGCGAAACAGCGTGGTCTTGCCGTGGCCGTTCAGTCCCACGATCGCCAGCCGTTCGCCCGCGGCGATCGAGAAGTCGATGTCGTGCAGCACCCGCAACGGGCCGTAGCCGGCGGACAGGCCGTGCACCCTGAGCAGGTCGGTGTTCACGCGACCGCTCCGAAATAGGCCGCCTGCACCAGCGGGTCGCCGAACACCGCTTCGGGCGCGCCCTGCGCGATCATGCGGCCGAGATCGAGCACGCAGACCCGGTCGGCGATGGCGCCGAGCAGTTCCAGACGGTGCTCGATCAGGATGATGGCGAGATGATATTCGTCGGCGAATTTCCGCAGCAGCAGGTCGAGCTCGGCGATCTCGGTGTTGATCAGGCCGGACGCCGGCTCGTCCATCAGCAGCACGCGCGGCCTTCGCATCATCAGGCAGGCGAGCAGCAGCTTGCGCCGGTCGAAGGTATCGAGCGATCCGGTCGGGCGGTCCCATGAGGTCTCGAGCCGCACCAGCCGCGCCGCCCATTCGGCGTCATGGGCCGACATGTAGGGACGATAGGCCTTGCGCGCGGCGCGCAGGGCTTCGCCTGTCGTCAGCGCATTCGGCACCACCGGGCTCTGGTAGGTGCGCGCGACCCCGAGCCGGGCGCGGCGAAAGATGTCGAGCCGGTCCAGCGGCTCGGAATCCAGATAGACCGATCCCTGCTGCTGGTGATAGCGGCCCGACAGCACCTCGAACAGCGAGGTCTTGCCGGCGCCGTTCGGTCCGATCAGGCCCAGCAGTTCGCCGCGCCTGACGTGCAGCGAGACCCCGTTGAGGATCTCGCGCCCGCCGAGCGAGAGCGAGATGCCCTCGCATCCGAAGCAGGCGTCAGGCGGAAGCATGGGTCTGCACGTTTCTCAATGGCAACGAACAGCGACAATCGTCATTCCGGGGCGCTTGCAACGCGCGAAGCACGGAACAACCAAGCCCGGCTGACGCCGGCCAGAGCCCATCCCGGAATGACAAACGATGGATCACTTCCCATGGGATCGCTTTCATGCCGTCGATCCACTACGCCCAGGGCGTCGGCCTGATCTTCACCTCGGCCAATTCGTCGGGAGCAATGATCCTGTGCTTGCCGTCCTGCACCTGCAGCAGCAGATGGCTGATGCCGGCCTTGACGTCCGGTGTCTGCCAGGGATGGATCGGCGGCGCCTGCTCGGGACTGTCGAACGTATAGGTCCCGCAGACACCCTCGTAACGCGCCTTGCGGATCGCGGCGCCGACCGCGTCGAAATTCGAGGGGTCGGTCTTTTCCCAGACGCTCGCCAGCAGCTTCACCGTGTCGTAGCCGCTGCCGGTGTAGACGATGCCCATATTGTCGCCGAAGCGCTTGGTGTATTTGCCGCGGAACTCCATGCCCCTGGCGTCGGCATGGGTGCCGATCACGGTTCCCCAGATCATGCCTTCGGCGCTGCCGCCGGCCAGCTTGAGGAATTCCGGCTGGCTCGGTCCGTATTGCAGGTAGACCAGCGAACCCTTGACCGGGTCGGCCGAAAACTGCTGGGCGAAGGCGGCAAGCTCGGCCGCGACCCAGTGATCGATGAACATCACGCCGGCGTCGGATTCGTGCAGCGCGCGCAGCACCGGCGACCAGTCCTGCACCGGAAACTGGATATCGGTGACCGGGCCGAGGGTCCATTTCCCGCCTGATTCCGCAATCGCCTTCTGCACCGATTTGGAGATCACCTGGGTATAGGCGATCTGCTCCTGCACGATATGGATCTTGTTGTTCTTCGGCTTCCATCCGCCCGATGCGGCGAGCTTGTCGAGGTAGCGGACGAAGCCGTAGCCGTACCAGGTCTCGGCGGGATCGATCTGGAAGATATTCTTGTATTTGGCGGGATTGGATTTTACGAGTTCGAGCGAGGCGATCGAGGTGTTGCCGTGCAGATAGGGCGTGCCCGATGCCGCCGCGGCGTCCATCGCCGGCTGCGGGATCAGAACAAAGGCCGACGCGATGGCGTGGACGTGCTTGCCGGTCAGCGTCTGGATCGCCGACACCGTGCCCTCCGGCGTCATGATGTCGATGTCGGTAATTTCGGCGCGAAGCTTGCGGCCGGCGACGCCGCCCGACGCGTTGATCTCATCGACCGCCAGGGTGACGCCGTTCACCCAGTCCTTGTGATCGCCGACGCCGACCGGCGACGACTGCGCGGCGGGAACCCCGATCACGATATCGTCCGCGGCGGCGGCGCGCCGCGCAAAGCCGGCCGCCAGTGCGGTCCCGGCCACCCCTCCCAGAAATTCTCGGCGCGCAATTGCCATTGGTATACGTCCTCCACATCGCCCATCACCTTCGAAAGGCTACGGCGAGCGGGCTGCGGCTGGTATGATGCAGATGCATCACCGCGACAGGACGAAAAGCGTCAGGCGGACTGGCCGGCATGGACCATCTTGATCAGGGCCGCCTTGTTGTGCGCGCCCAGTTTGGTCAGGATCGCCTGGGTGTGATTGCGGACGGTCGCAGGAGAGATGCCGAGACTGCGGGCGATTTCCTTGTGGGTCAGGCCGTCAATGATGTTGTCGACGATCTGCCGCTCGCGCGCCGTCAGATGGCTGCAGGGGTCGATGCCGCGCAGCGTGAGATAGAACAGCGGCGGACCGGAGAACTGCGGCGCGGCGCGCCTTTCGAATCTCACGGTGTCCGCCGGCATTGGGCTGGCCGTGGCCCGGTTCGGGAAATGATTGGGCAGACGGTCGCCGCTCCAGCCCGGCCAGTATTCCCGCAGCATCCGCAGCGCACCCGGGGATTTTGCCAGCACCCGGCCGTCCTCGTTGACCAGGAGATGCTCGCGGCCGCGGCTGCAAAGCGTATTGCGCTCGATCGCGAACCTGACGTGATCCATCGCGGCCTGCAGATATTTCAGCTCGGCTGTGCTGAGCGCCCTGGCATCCCGTCCGCTGCGATAGGATGAAAGGAACAGCGAGATCGGACTGTCGCTGTTGTCGATGACGATGGTCGCGAGCTTGTCGATATTGTAGCGGTCCGAGAGTGCCACCATGCCTTCGGTGTGGCGCGATCCCTGGCGACTATAGGTGGCGACATCGCACCCGGTGTTCATGACGTCGCGGGCGAGCAGATCGTCGTGCTTGATCTCGGTCCAGAACTGGAAGAAATCGTCGGGCAGGTTGAGCGATATCGATCCGCAGATATCGATCTCCTTCCGGCTGAGGTCGGCCCAGCCGCTCCAGTGACAATCGGTGCCCACCGCAGCGGCGAGCCTTTGCACGCTCCAGCGCAGCAGCGCCACGCTGTCATGGCTGTGACTGCGCTCATACAGTTCGAAAATGAAGGCGCTGAAATTCTGAAGATCGGCCCGAGCTTCCATGCGACAGCTCCTAACCTTCGGATCAGACCACGGACGGGATGCGCCATGCAATTGTCGTGCAAATGAACCAGCGTTTGCCGGGCTTGCCAAGCCGCAAGCGAATAGACCGCGCGGCGGGCTCCAGCGCCGCGAAGTGGGCCATTCCAGGCATTTACTCGTGCAGTGCAGCAATCGGCAGGCTGCGGCGATCCGGAAACACAGGCTGCTGCCTGATTCCACGGCAGATGACGCATTATAACTGCGGTGCGTCGCACAATTCAGGGCGGTCAGCCGCCCGCAGCCGGCCAGCCGTCGGCTCGTTGCCCAAAAAAATGCAGTGCCGGGACGGCGAGGTGCCGGCTGCTCGCGAGCCGTTTCGGCGTGCAAATAAAAAAAGCCCGGCGTCTCCGCCGGGCCTCAATCGATGGATCGCCGTCTAGGCCTGATAATTGATCAGCAGCGCGCTGATCGAGAGCGGATTGGTGCTCGAGGTCCCGGCCGCGCTGTAGCTCGAGGCGCTCGACTGGGAGTCCTGCAGCAGCTTCAGGAAATCCTGGATGATGTTGCTGACATCGCTGCTGGTGCTGCTGGACGATGCGCTGCCGCTCGTCGAGCTGCTGGAAGACGAGGACGAATTCGCGGCGGACAACAGATCCTGAAGGGAAAATCCGGTGCCCGTCGAGGATGAGCTGCCGGTCGAGGACGTGCCGTCACCCGACAACAGGATCTCGATGGTGAAGCCGGTGCTATCGGAGGACGTGCTGGCCGAAGACGTGCTGTCGGCCTGTTGCGCTCCAAAAGGCGGGCCACCGGCCCCCTGCGGACCGCCGGGGCCGCCGGCGAAGGCGTTGGCGAAGACATTCTGCAATTCGGTCGCCTGGGCGCTCGTCAGCGTGCCGTTGCTCACCTCGTTGGCGATCAGGCTGCTGATCTTGGTGTGGATGCTGCCCGGCGCCGGCGGCTGGCCGCTCGACGACTGGCTGGCCGATTGACCGCCGGTCAGGGCCGCGTTGATGTCGGTGAGCGCGGTGGACAGCGCGGTCTGGTCGCTGGAGCTCACCGTTCCGGCGGAAACCTCCTTCGAAAGTTCCTGCTGCAGAAGCTGCAGCGGGCTGTAGCTGTTGCCAGAGCCAAGGGACGAAATTGAGCTCATCGAAATCTCCAAGCCGGTCCGAGCGCGATGGCGTGAAGCTATTCGCCTTGCAGTTAATAAAGGCTTTACCATAAATGCAAATCGAAAAAATCAAGCGCAAACGCTTCAATCAAGCACTCGGCAGAATTTGCCGAGTGCTTTTTCTTCGCGGAACGTGACGCCGTCGCGGCGGATGATTTTTTCATTCTCGAATTCTGGCCCGACACGGCGCACGCGATCGGCCCGCATTTTTAGTTGCGAGCTTTCTGGCGCGACATTCAATGTTCGGGTCGAGCGGTCTCACAGCCGGCGACCATCGGCTGCGCGGGATCTTTCTTCGATCTTGCATGGCGCTTGAACCAGTCGTGCCTGCGCACAGGGACCTATGCGATGACCTATCCCTGCAGGGGTGGAGCCGGGCCCGCGCATGAGCGCGCCCTCCCAATCGCGGAACGACAACTATCGATGCACGGTGGCGTCAGCAGCGATCCGCGCCGGAGCCCGTCATTGGATAACTGCGGGACTGGAGCGGGCGAAGGGAATCGAACCCTCGTATGCAGCTTGGGAAGCTGCCGTTCTACCATTGAACTACGCCCGCAAAACATCGAACATCAGGTCGTCGGACCGAATTGAGCCGACCCGCGACGTGCATCTGCCGGTGACGCATCGGCCTCACGGCGACCTTATAGCATCCGAAATGCGGGGCTCAAGCCATTTGCGCCCGGCGGCTCGCGAGAGGCCTGTTCAGCGGGGAAGCCCAGGGCAACCGGACCTCCCGCGGCTGTTGCTGGCGGCATGCCCCCCAAGACGGCTCGGCGAGAGGCGCGGACCGGCCAGGTCCGCAAAAACAGGCGTTCGGCCAGTTCATCTTTCCCTGGGCGGCTCCGCGCAGGGAACACGGCTCATCGGTCGACGGGGAAGCGGTCCGAGCGGCCTAGACGCCGAGATAGCGCTGCAGCAATTCCGGCCGCGCCCTGATTTCCTGAGCCGGTCCCTCGTGAACGATGTGGCCGTTGTTGATGATGTAGATGCGGTTTGCCAGCGCCAGCGTGGCCGCCAGATTTTGCTCCACCAGCACGATGGTCTGCCCGGCGGCGGCGAGATCGCGGCAGGCCTTCACCAGGTCGCGCACGATCACCGGCGCCAGCCCCTCGAACGGCTCGTCGAGCAGGATGATCTTCGGGTCGCGCACCAGCGCGCGGGCGATCGCCAGCATCTGCTGTTCGCCGCCCGACAAATCGGTGCCGCGGCTGCCGCGGCGTTCCTGGAGGCGCGGAAACATTTGGTAGATGCGCTCGAGCGGCCATTTGTTCGGCGCCGTCAGGCCGGCGAGGATGATGTTCTCCTCGACACTGAGGCTGCCGAAGATACGACGGTCTTCCGGCACGAGCTGCATGCCGGCCTGCGCGATGACGTGGCTCTTGGCGCCGGCGAGATCGACGCCGTCCAGCACCACATTGCCGTTGCGCGGCGTTACCATGCCCATCAGGCTCTTGAGCGTGGTGGACTTGCCGGCGCCGTTGCGCCCGAGCAGCGCCACGACCTCGTTGCGTTCGACACGCATCGCGACATCGAACAGGATGTGAGAGTCGGCGTAATAGGCATTCAGGCCTGTAACCTCGAGCAGGCTCATTCCAGCACCCCGCCAAGATAGGCTTCCTGCACCGCGGCATTGGCCTTGATTTCGTCGGGCGTCCCTTCCACCAGCACGCGTCCCTCCTGCAGCACGGTGACCCGCCCGGCGAGCTCAAACAGCGCGTCCATGTCGTGATCGATCACGATCATGGTGCGGCCCTGGCTGATCGACTTCAGCAGCTTGACCGTCTCCAGGCGCTCCTGCGGGCTCATGCCGGCGAGCGGCTCGTCGAGCAGCAGCAGGCTCGGCGAGGTGGCGAGCGCCAGCCCGATCTCCAGGCGCCGCTTCTCGCCATAGGCCAGATCCGACACCCTGGTGTCGGGCCGGCCGGCCAGCCGCACCAGTTGCAGCGTCTGTTCGACCTGCTCCTTGAGGCCCGGAATCGAGTCGGGGTCGCGCAACAGATCGAGCTTGAACCTGCCGCGCAGGTCGGCCAGCACCGCGACCGTCAGGTTCTCGCGCACGGTCAGTCGCGTGAACAGCTGGTTGACCTGATAGCTCTTGGTCAGGCCGAGTTGACAGACATCGGCGACGCCCTTGCCGGTAATGTCGCGGCCCTGGAACAGGATCTTGCCCGAGGTCGGCGGAATTTCGCAGGTCAGCATCTTGAAGAAGGTCGACTTGCCGGCGCCGTTGGGCCCGATCACGCCGCGCAGTTCGCCGTGATTGACGGTGAAGTCGATATTGCTGTTGGCGAGCAGGCCGCCATAACGCTTGCTCAGTCCGGTGGCCTGCAGGATCGGTCCGCTGTTGCGATCGCCCGCGCGCTTGTGCGGCGCCATCACCGGGTCGGCCGCCGCAGCCGCGTTGAAGTCCGCGAGCAATTCCGCCTCGGTGGCTTCCGGCCTTTCACGCTGGGTCGCGAGTCCATAGAGATCTTCGAGGCCGCCGATGATGCCCTTGCGCAGGAAGCAGACCAGCAGCACGAACACGGTGCCGAGGACCAGCTTCCAGGCCGCCCCGAGGTGCAGCGCCGATTGCAGGAAGTCCTGCAGGAACAGCCAGATCGCGGCCCCCAGCAATGGCCCGAACAGGGTGCCGATGCCGCCGATCGCGGTCTGCATCACCAATTGACCCGAGGTCTCGAAGGTGAACGCGTCCGGCGGCATGAACGCCTGCAACACCCCGAGCAGGCCGCCGGCAAAACCGGCGTAGGCCGCCGCGATCACGAAGGCGGTCAGCTTGTAGCTGTGGATGTTGTGGCCGACCGCCTGCGCGCGCAGCGGATTGTCGCGGATCGCGCTCAGGATGGCGCCGACCGGCGAGCGCACGATGCGCAGGGCGATCACGATGCCGATGAAATAGCACACCGCCAGGAACTGGTAGAGCGACCAGCCGGTGGTGAAATTGAGCGTGGTGAAGCCGAGATTCAGGCTCGGCGTCGGCACCCCCGGCAGGCCGTTTTCGCCGCCGGTGAAATCGGCAAGCGGATTGAACTCGACGAAAAAGAAGACCTCCGCGATCGCCACCGTGATCATCGAGAAGTAGATGCCGGTGCGCCGCAGCGCGATCAGCCCCACCAGATAGCCGACGACTGCGGCAGCGACCATGCCGATCACCAGCGCCAGGATCACGTTCGGGAAGCCGGCGCGGGTCAGCAGATACGCGGCAACGAAGCCTCCGGTGCCGTAAAACGCCGACTGCCCGAACGACAACAGCCCGGTGAATCCGAACAGGATATCGAAGCCGATCCCGAACAGGCCCCAGACCAATATGCGGTTGACGGTGTTGGGCGCGAAGCCGAGATGCGGCAGGATGAACGGCGCCACGATCAGCCCGACCGCCGTCAACAGCTCGATGAGATAGCGACGTTGCTTGAGCATCAGATGGCCACCCTTACTCGCGCCCCTTGGTGCCGAGCAGCCCGTAGGGGCGCAGCACCAGAACCAGGGCCATGGCCGCGAACAGCATCACGTAGGCGTAGCCGGGATTGAACATCGAGGTGATGCTGATGATCTCGCCTGCAATCAGGCCGCCGAGAATGGCGCCCGGAAACGAGCCGACGCCGCCGATCACCACCACCACGAAGGTCTGCACCAGGATGTCGTCGCCTATGCCCGGCGTCAGCGACACCACCGGCGCATTGATGATGCCGGCAAAACCCGCCGCCATCGAACCGATGCCGAACACGATCATGAACACCCGATAGACATTGATGCCGAGCGCGTCGACCATGGTCGAGTCCTCGATGCCGGCGCGCACGATCATGCCGAGCCGCGTCCGGTAGAGCACGAAGAACAGCGCGGTCAGCGCCACGGCAATGATGCCCACCACGGCCAGCCGGTAGGTCGGATAGAACATGAAGCCGAGCGAGGTGATGCCGGCAAACAGCGGCGGCGGCGGCACCAGTTGCGATTGACTGCCGAACATCAGGCGTATCAGTTCGACAAAGACGATGCTGAGACCGAATGTCACCAGCAGCTGGTCTTCGTGCGGCCGGCTGTAAAAACGCCGGATGATGACGCGTTCCATGAAAATGCCGAGGATCGCCACGAACAGCGATCCGGCAATGACGGCGACGACGAACGACCCGGTATGGCTGTAGGCGAGATAGCCGGCGTAGCCGCCGATCATGAACATCGCGCCATGCGCGAGGTTCAAGACGCCGAGCGTGCCGTAGATGATGGTGAGTCCCGACGAAATCAGCGCCAGCAGCGCGCCGAGCGCCAGCCCGTTGAATACCTGCGAGACGAAATTAGCCCAGTTGACCATGTCTATCCATCGCGCGGAGCCGCGGCCGTTGGAAAAGGGAAATAGCTGCAATGGCAGTGATAACAGAAGCGCCGCGGGCGGCAAAAAAGCTCCGCCCGCGGCGCGCTGGCGATGTGGATATCTAGGTGTAGTCGCCGAGATGGCAGCCGAACTCGTCCGGCTTCTGCATCAAGCCCTTGCCGGGGACGATCTCGACCACGTCGTAATAGTCTTCCTTGCCCTTCATGTCCTTTTCCAGCTTGCCCTTGACGATGATCACGGGGCGAACGCACTGGTGGTCTTCCTTGCGGTAATACACGTCGCCGACCAAAGAGGGAATGGTCTCTTCCTTCTCGTAGACCTTGATGACGTCGGGCGGATAGAAACTGCCGGCCTCTTCGACCATGCGGGCCCAGTGCACGAAGCTGATATAGGCGTTCTCGGCGCCCCATTCCGGCTTGTAGCCGAACTTCTTTTCGAACGCAGCGTTGAACATCTTGGCGAGCGGGTACTTGTCCTCGATGGTCCACCAGTAGTCGGTGGCGGCATAGACGCCCTGCATCAAACCGCCGGTTTCGCGCGCCAGGAACGGCACCTGATAGGGAACGACGAGCTTCATCTTGTCGAGCACGCCGAATTGCTTGGCCTGCTGGATCGACAGGACCGCGTCGTGACCCCAATTGACGTTGACCAGGATATCGGCGCCCGAGTTGGCGACATTGAGCAGGTAGGACGAGAAATCCGGCGCGCCGAGCGGCGATACCTGATCGGTCACGGTGGTCCAGCCGTCGGCGGCGGTGTTGTCCTGCATCGATTTCGTGACGGTGTGGCCGTAGGTGTAGTCCGGCGTCATGTACGCCACCTTCTTGCCCTTGCCGAACGCCTTGACGAGAACCGGAGCGATAGCCGCTGCCGCGGTCTGCCCGAAGAAATTCTGGCGGAAGCCGTAGCGCACGCAGTCCTTGCCGGTAGTGTCGTTCGAACCGGAGATGCCGCAGACGAACAGCACCTTTTCGCGCTGCGCCAGCTTGTTGAGAGCCACCGCGACCGCGCTCGAAGTGCCGCCGGTGATCATCACCGCCTTGTTCTCGGAGATGAAGCGCTGCTGCGCCTGCACCGCGTCGTTCGGCTTGGCGGCCGAGTTGGCGACGCCGAGTTCCAGCTGCTTGCCGAGGACGCCTTTCTTGGTCTTGGGAGAGATTTTCTTGACCAGGTCATTGCCTTCGTTGATGTGCTCGATCGCGAGCTGATAGCCCTTGAGCTCATCCTCGCCCTGCACGGCATAAGTGCCGGTGCGCGGAACCGAGGCCCCGATGAACACCGTGCTGCCCTGCGAGCCGGCGGGCCAGGTGCCGATCGGCGGCTGGTCGGCGGCCATCGCCGGCAGGATCACGCCGCCCGACAGCATGGTCCCGCCGATGAGCCCGGCGCTCCCCTGCAGAAGGGTGCGGCGCGAAACTTTGGTATCTTCGAACGGTTTCTTGGTCATCAGACTTCCTCCCTGGACATGATCTTTTCGCTTTTTTCCAAAACAAACCGCCGTCAAGTCAAGACAGGCCGACCGTTGCAGACGGCAAAAGCATTGCGCCAAGAGTTATACTGAAGACCCTCCTGTCAATTTGACTTTCGTTGCACTCATCGAAGCAAGGATGTACCGGTGAGCCGCGATCTATCGACTTGCGGGGGCAAGCTCCGCCAGGCGGATCACCCCCCCGGGCCTTAACCCAATCCGATTTTTCCGGATGCGCGCCGCGCTGGCGGTGCTATGATGCTTTCGGGGCGAGTGGCGTATGGCGGGGCGAGGCTACAGCATTTTTGACACGACGATCGGCCGATGCGGCATCGCATGGGGCGAACACGGCGTGCTCTGCGTGCAGCTGCCGGAAGCGCGCGAGATCGAAACCAGGCGCCGGCTGCTGCGGCAATATCCCGATGCCCGCGAGCTGCGCCCGCCGCTGAACGCCGAGATCGCGATTGACGGCATCGCGGCGCTGCTGCGCGGCCAGCCGGCGGATTTCTCCGATGTCACGCTCGACCTGTACGGCGTGGCGCCGTTCAACCGCCGGGTCTACGAGTTCGCCCGCACCATCCCGCGCGGCGAAACCCTGACCTTCGCCGAATTTGCCAAGAAGCTCGGCGCGTCCGGTGCGGCGCATGCGGTCGGCCAGGCGATCGGGCGCAATCCCTACACCCTGATCGTGCCCTGCCATCGCGTGCTGGCCGCAGCCGGCGAGGCGGACGGCAGCTGCATGAACGGCGGGGTGGTCTCCAAGCGCCGGCTGCTGTCGCTCGAAGGCGCAATGGCCAGGGGCGGACCGACGCTGTTCGACGAGCTGCTTTCCGTTGCCCCGCCCAGGCTGCAGGGCTAGCCTTGGGGGCATGATTGCCACCCCCCTTCTGCAATGCCGGTCGATCTCCGCGTTCGAGTTCCGGTGCAGCGCCGGGCCGGACGACACGCCGTTCGCCGAAGCGCATCGCTGCCACTCGATCTCCTATGTGCGCCACGGCAGTTTCGGCTGCCGCAGCCGCGGCCGCAGCTTCGAACTGGTGCCAGGATCGATCCTGGTCGGCCATCCCGGCGGCGAATATGTCTGCCACCACGAGCATTCCTGCGGCGACACCTGCCTGTCGTTCTACCTCGGCCCGGAGCTGGCGCAGGCGATCGGCGACAATGCCGGGATCTGGCAGATCGGCTGCGTGCCGCCGCTGCCCGAACTGATGGTGCTCGGCGAACTGGCGCAGGCCGCGGCCTGTGGCCGCAGCGATCTCGGCCTCGACGAAATCGGACAGCTGATGGCCAGCCGTTTTGCCGGAATCGTCGCCGGGCGGAGCGAATGGCCGACGCCCGCGACGGCCCGGGATCGCCGCCGGGCGGTGGAAGCCGCGCGCTGGATCGATGCGCATTCGCACCTCGCGATCGGTCTGGAGGACGCCGCCGGCCAGGCCGGGATCAGCCCGTTCCACTTCCTGCGGCTGTTCTCCGCCGTGCTCGGCGTCACCCCGCACCAGTATCTGGTACGCTCGCGGCTGCGCCATGCGGCGCGCCTCCTGGCCGGCGACGACAGGCCAGTCACCGACATCGCCTACGATGTCGGGTTCGGCGATCTCTCCAACTTCGTGCGCACTTTCCACCGCGCCGCGGGGGTTTCGCCGCTGCGGTTCCGCCAGGCCTCGCGCGGCAGGCGCAAGATTTTCCAAGATCGGCCGGTCGTGCACTGACTAGTCTGGGTTCCTGCCGCGCGGCTTCGAGCGCGGACTGATCGGAGACCAGCATGTACGACCACATCGGATTGAAAGTTGCCGACCTCGACGCCAGCGTCGATTTCTACACCGCGGCCCTGGCGCCGCTCGGATACGGACTGTGTTCGCGCGACGGCGCCGGCGCCGGCTTTGGACCCGGCGGCGAGCCGGCGCTGTGGCTTTATCTGGACCGGTCGGCTCGCGGCGCCGGCGTCCACATCGCGTTCCGCGCCCCCGATCACGCCGCCATCCGGAAATTCCACGCCGCCGGCCTCGAGGCGGGCGGCCGCGACAATGGCGCCGCTGGGCCGCGCGCCGACTACAGCCCAAGCTATTTCGCCGCCTTCCTGATCGACCCCGACGGCAACAATGTCGAGGCGGTCTGCACCTAGACCAGATTTCGAGGTCCGGATCATTTCCGCGGCAACGAAAGCAACAAGCGTGATTCCGGGGCGCGCTTTTGCGCGAGCCCGGAATCCATGACCCGTGCCGGGCGTATGGATTCCGGGCCTGAACTCCGACCGGCTGTCGCCGGCCGGAGCACATCCCGGAATGCCGATGGACAAGGGCGCTTCACCACTTGCAGGAAAGCCAACCGTCATGGCCTCGATTCACAGGGAAATCGAAATCGACGCGTCCCCCGACCAGGTCTGGGCCGCGGTCCGCGATTTCGGCGCCGTGGCGCGGCTGGCGCCGGGGTTCGTGCGCGCGGCGCATCTCGACGGCGAGGCGCGCGTGGTGACGTTTGCCAACGGCACGGTGGCGCGCGAACTGAAGGTGGACTGCGACGAGGCGCGGCGGCGGCTGGTCTATGCCGTGATCAGCGACCGGGTGCAGCACTACAACGCCGCGGTGCAGGTGCGCGGCGACGACGGCGACAGCCGCAGCCGGCTGCTCTGGACCGTCGACCTGTTGCCCGACGGGATCGCGCCCGCCATCGCCGGCCAGATGGACCAGGCGGCGCTCGCCATGCAGCGGGCGCTGGCGCGCAACGCCGCTTGAGGCAGCCCGCGGGATAAGTGATCCTTGTCACGGAATTGGCGGCCGGTTTTCCCTAGCCTTGCCGCGTGCGTCGGGTTGCCCCGTTGTCGCGGAGCTGGCGCATGCGAGGAGCGAAAACCATGACGGGAGCGGACAAGGTGGTGTGCCAGGCAGCCACGCTGCTGGTGCTGTTTGCGCTGACATCGGCGCCGGCGAAGGCCCAGTTCGCGGGATTTGGCGGCGGCGGCGGCGGCGACATGATGACCCAGATGGCGCCGATGCTGGAAATGATGAAGGCGAAGATGGGCAAGCGCCGCTTCGCCATGATGATGCAGACCATGGGGCCGATGATGAGCAGGATGATGGACAGTGGCGGCGGCGGTCTTGACGGCCTCGGCGGCATGCTGGGCGGCGGCATACCCGGCGGCCTGGGTAGCGGCTTCGGCGGCGGCGACATCATGGGCATGCTCGGCGGCGCCGGCGGTGGCGACATGATGGGCATGATTCCGCAGCTGATGCGGATGGCCAATTTCGGCGGCGGCGGTTTCGGCCGCCGCCACCACCGGCGGCGCTAGTCGACCGCGCCGGACAGGACCGGCCGGACATCCGTAACCCGGCCGCCGCCCGGTCCCCATCGGGTCAGAATGACGCTCGACGACGACAGCACGCCGAGCACCACCATCGAGGCCGCCGCCAAGGCGAAGAAACTTGCCGCCGGCGCGCCGTGGCTCGACAGCCACCAGCCGCCGCTGCCGATGAATACCAGCCGCGCGCTTTGCGCCAGCACCGGCCCCAATACCTTGGCCGCCCCCTGCGAGGAAAAATACATCGACGAGGCGAGCCCGATGAAGGCGTACATCGGCGCTGCGGTCGACAGATACTGCCGGCCGGCGGAGCGCACCCCGGCGTCATGGGTGAAGATGTCGACCCACAGATCGGGAAAGACCGCGATCACCGTGCCGATCAGACCGACCGAAGCGAACGAAATCAGGCCCGCGATCCAGGCGATACGCCTGGCGCGCGCGATCCGCGCCGCGCCGATCGCCATCCCGATCATCGGCACCGAGGCAATCCCGAACGCGAACGCAACCGAGGTCAGCATGAATTCGAGCCGCGCGCCGATGCCGTAACCGGCGAGAATCGCGGTGCCGAAACCGGCCAGCAGATGGGTGAAGATGCTGATGGTCAAAACCGACTGCAGCGGCGAAAAACAGGAAACCAGCCCGACCCGCAGGATATCGACGAACATCGCCCGCCGGATCCGCAGCCCCCGGAAGCTGGGGGCGACCCGCGCCCGCCCGGAAAACAGGTACCACGCCATCACCGAGATGCTGATCGTGTAGGCGATCAGCGAGCCGGCGGCGACGCCGCGCATGCCGAATTGCGGAACAGGACCAAGGCCGAGGCCGAGCGTGCCGCCGAGAATGATCTGGCAGACCGCGGAGTTGAGGATCATCAGCGACGGCAGCTTCATGTTGCCGGTGCCGCGCAGCACGCCGGCCATGGTGTTCATCAGCCACGGCAGCACGGCACCGCCAAAGAAGATCTGCGCATAGGCGACCGCCTGCGCCAGCACGTTGCCGCGGCCGCCGAGCAATTCCAGCAGCGCGGGTCCGAAAACCAGCATGCCGAGCATGAAGACCAGCCCGAAGCAGATCCCGATCAGCAGCGCATGCGCCGCCAGTGCGCTGGCGCGGACCTTGTCGCCGGCACCGAGCGCGCGCGCGATCGCCGACGCCACCCCGCCGCCCATCGCCCCGCCCGACATCGTCATGGTCAGAATCACGCAAGGAAACAGCAGCGCCATCGCGGCCAGCGATTCCGTGCCCAGCCGACCGATATAGGAGGTCTCCGCGATCACCACGCAGGTGCTGGCGCTGAGCGCGATGACGTTCGGCCAGGCCAGCCACAATAGCGTGGGCAGGATCGGGCCGTCGACCAGCGCGTTTCTCGCCGCCGGCTCAGGCGGTGGAAGCGGACGCTCCGCCTCGTCGACGGGTAGTTCGGCAACCGCAATGTCGGGCAATTCGGTTTCATCCCATGGGAATTAATCTATTCTTTGTCGTTCCGGGATCTGCTCCGGCCGGCGACAGCCGGGCGGAATGCAGGCCGCGCTTCGCGTTACATGCGCCCCGGAATGACGATGGTCGTTGATGGTTGCTGCGCAGCGAAATTATCCGGGCTCCATAGCACGATCCCGCCCGATGCCATGTGCGTCAGGCGCATGGGCCGTCTGCACGATCAATCGCCGGCCGTGGCGCCGTGGTTCGATCAGCCGATCGACCAGAGCAGCGGCGGCCTGCCGCCGGCCGCCGCGCTCATGCTGACGGGAATATGGCGGCCGCAGCCGGCGGCCAGGCCCTCGAACAATCCTTCCAGCACCCTGGCGCAGGCCGGATGATAGTCGGCGACGTCGGCCATCAGCTGCCAGCTCCGCTGCCTGATCTGGAGCGCGCCGCCGGAGGCATCGAGATCGGCGACATCGTCCTGCGCCTGCAACAATTCGCGCAGCAAGACCGCGCAATCCGCGGCACGCCCACGGCCCGCGGCAAAGGCGCGCGCGGTCTCCTCGAAATACTGCATGCCGATCAGCTTGCCGGTCAGGTGCAGCAGATAGCCGGCGTCCTCGGGACCGAACAATTGCACCATGACCGGGGCGGCGGTCCGCACATATTCCATGGCGTAATTCCGGTAGGCTTTTTCCAGCCGCGGTTTTGGCCAGCTCGCTACCGGCAAGGCCGGCGCCTTGTCCGGATCGAAGATCGGGGCTTCGAGATGCCGCGCGAAGACCAGGCGCTGGTCGATCTCGAGCGCATGGTCGTATTCGCAGTAATAGCCTTCGAGGCCGTCCTGGCCGTCGACGCTCTGCTTGGTGCAGACAAAGCCGAGATTCGCGTTGCCGAGCGCAACCCCGTTGTTGGCGTGCCAGCCGCGCAGCATCGCCCGCGACACCTCGCCGGGCACGCCGCAGATCGCCGTGCCCTTCCAGATCCAGCGCGGCGGCGGATAGCGGATCCAGGCCTTGCGGTCGGTCTCATGGATGTATTCGACCGCAACGCCGCCGATCCAGTTCGAGAGATAATGATATTGCGCCGCCGCCACCGCCGGCGGCAGCCGGCTGAGGCCGAGTTTTGCGAGGCCGGGCAGGAAACGCTCCTGCTGCTGGCGGCGGAACACCCGGAACACGAATTCGGCGGCCTCGGCGCTGCCGCGCCGCGTCACCACGGTCAGGATGAGGCCGGTAAAATAGGCATGATACAGTTCGGCCACCGCGCGCCAGCGCCGCCATGTTGTCGCTTGCGCGTCGTCCGCGGCCCGATCCGTCATCGCCGTCCCCATGTTTTTTTGCTCAATTCACAGCAATTTCATAGCAGAGACCGCCAACATTGGCTGGTTTTCCGTAGGGTGCCGGCGACAGCCGAGGAGCGAGCATGCGCAACCCATTTCTGCTGGCGATCTGTGTCGGAATGCTGTCGCTGCCGCTTGCCGCCTGCGACGAAGCGGACACGGTGACGGCCGAGCAGACGTTTGGACCTTCGCCGGTGTTGCCGGCGCCGCAGCATTCCTGGATCCCCACCGTCAACATCGCCACCGCCACCGGCTGGCCTGCCGGCGGCAAGCCCACCGCCGCCAGCGGCATGGCGGTGAACGCGTTCGCGACCGGGCTCGATCATCCGCGCTCCCTTTATGTATTGCCCAATGGCGACGTGCTGGTGGCCGAAACCAACGCACCGGAAAAGCCCGACGACAGCAGCGGCCTCAAGGGCTGGATCGCCAAGATCGTGATGGACCGCGCCGGCGCCGGCACGCCCAGCGCCAACCGCATCACGCTGCTGCGCGACAGTGACGGCGACGGCGTCGCCGACCTCAGAAGCGTCTTTCTCCAGGGGCTGAATTCGCCGTTCGGCATGGCGCTGGTCGGCGATGATTTCTATGTCGCCGATACCGATGCGATCCTGAAATTTGCCTACCGCAGCGGCGATACGGCGATCACCGCGCCGGGCGTCAAGCTGGCGGACCTGCCCGCGGGCACCATCAATCACCACTGGACCAAGGATCTCGCCGCCAGTCCGGACGGCACGAAGCTTTATGCGACCGTCGGCTCCAACAGCAATGTCGGCGAAAACGGCATCGCGGCCGAGACCGATCGCGCCGCGGTGCTCGAAGTCGATCGCGCCACCGGCAAATCGCGCGTGTTCGCGTCGGGCCTGCGCAATCCGAACGGGCCGTCGTGGCAGCCGCAGAGCGGCGCGCTGTGGGTTGCCGTCAATGAGCGCGACGAACTCGGCAACGATCTGGTGCCGGACTACATGACTTCGGTCAGGGACGGCGGCTTCTACGGCTGGCCCTACAGCTATTTCGGCCAGCATGTCGACGATCGCGTGCGTCCGCAGCGGCCCGATCTGGTGGCGAAGGCAATTCCGCCCGACTATGCGCTGGGCGCGCATACGGCTTCCCTCGGGCTCACCTTCAACACCGGAAAGCTGTTTCCGCCCGACATGGCCGGTGGCGCCTTTGTCGGCCAGCACGGCTCGTGGAATCGCAAGCCGCGGGCCGGCTACCGCGTGATCTTCGTGCCGTTCGCAGCCGGCAATCCCTCCGGGGCGCCGCAGGAGGTGCTGACCGGTTTCCTCGACGCGGCCGGCGAGGCGCAGGGACGGCCGGTCGGCGTCAGGATCGACCGCCAGGGCGCGCTGCTGGTGGCCGACGATGTCGGCAACGCGGTGTGGCGGGTGACGCCTGCGGCAAGGGCGGCGGCGCGATAGGGGAAAGGAACGGGAACGCCGCACTGAAGCGCGCGGCGCCAGGCCTTCTCAGGACCGGTGCCAAACCACCGCACGGTCCGGGTTCGCGAATTGCAGGCCCACCGGCCCGCACGCCATGATCGGTCGCAGGCGAAAATTATCGCCCGGCAAGGGTGGCCGCAGCCGGCGCCTCAACCTCCTCACGCCCGAAAATGCTTGCTCAGCTTGAGGCCCTGGGCCTGGTAGTTGGAGCCGATGCGCTGGCCGTACAGGGCGTCGGGCCGCGCCAGCATCTTTTCATACACAAGCCGGCCGACGATCTGGCCGTGCTCGAGGATGAACGGCACTTCGCGCGAGCGCACTTCCAGTACGGCACGAGAACCCTGCCCGCCGGCCCCGGCATAGCCAAACCCGGGGTCGAAGAAGCCGGCATAATGCACCCGGAATTCGCCGACCAGCGGATCGAACGGCACCATCTCGGCGGCGTAGTCCGGCGGCACCTGCACCGCCTCCTTGGAGGCCAGAATGTAGAACTCGCCGGGATCGAGAATCAGGCTGCCGTCGGCCCGCGCCGCGATCGCCTCCCAGAACTCATCGATCATGTAGCCGCTGCGGCGGTCGATATCGATCACGCCGGTGTGCCGCTTGGCGCGGTAGCCGACGAAACCGCTGGCATTTTCCCCGGACAGGTCGACGCTCAGCGCCACGCCGCTGGCCAGATCGGCGTCGTCGCAATCGACCAGCCGCTCCAGGTCGTGCAGCGCATCGAGCTCGTCGGCGCTGAGGACGGCATCGCCGGTGCGAAACCGCACCTGGCTGAGCCGCGAGCCCTCGCGCAGCAGCACCGGAAAGGTTTTCGGACTGATCTCGGCATAGAGCGGGCCGTGGTAGCCGGCGCCGATCATGTCGAAGCGCCTTGTGCCGTCGGCGATCACCCGGGTGAAGACGTCGAGCCGCCCGGTCGAGCTTTTCGGATTGGCGGCGGCGACGATATTCGGCGGCAGCGCCAGGCTCTCCAGCAGCGGCACGATGTAGACGCAATTGGTCTCCAGCACCGCGCCGTCGGTCAGATCGATTTCGTGCAGCTTCAACTGGTCGATGCGCTCGGCCACGGTGGCGCCCGGCCCCGGCAGGAAGCTGGCGCGCACCCGATAGGCGACGTCGCCGAGCCGCAGATCGAGGCTGGCCGGCTGGATCTGGCTTTCGACGAACGGATAGGCCGGCAGGATCAGGCCGGCGTCCGCCATCGCCGCGATCATGCGGTCGGGCAGAATGCCATTGGCATCGGGCGGGAGCTGGAACGACACGTCGGGGTCCTCGGGACGGCTGCACGGCCATCCAGACGCTGAAAATACGGACTTTTACCGGTTAGCCGAAGGCCGCCTTGACGGAAAGGGCACGACGGAATATCAGCATCACTTATCCCGTGGTGATTTGAGCCGGCCGGCTTGCAGCCACGTTAAATAAGTCGCTAAACAGGCCGGGGACACGTGTGATCCCGGCCTGTGGAAATGTTTCCAGGCCGGTTTTTTTGTGACCTTTTCCCTGACTGGGTGGTCACGATGGAGGTCACATGTCTGATTCTACCGCTCTTGAGACGCCCACAGCCCGTTACCGTCCGGAAACGCGGCTGGTCCACTCCGGAACCCTGCGCTCGCAATTCGGCGAGACATCCGAGGCGCTGTTTCTGACCCAGGGCTTCGTCTACGACAGCGCCGAGCAGTGCGAGGCCCGATTCAAGGGCGAGGATCCCGGCTTTCTGTATTCGCGCTTTTCCAATCCCAATGTCGCGATGTTCGAGCGCCGCATGATCGAGCTCGAAGGCGCCGAAGCCGGCGCGCGCCACCGCCACCGGCATGGCCGCGGTGACCACCGCGGTGCTGGCGCCTTTGAAGGCCGGCGACCACGTGGTCGCCGCCAAGGCGATGTTCGGATCGTGCCGCTATGTGGTGGAAGACCTGCTGCCGCGCTACGGCATCGCCTCCACCCTGGTCGACGGCCTCGACCTGGAACAGTGGCGCAAGGCGATGCGGCCCAACACCAAAAGCTGCTTCCTGGAGAGCCCGACCAATCCGACGCTCGACGTGCTCGACATCGGCGCCATCGCCGAGATCGCCCATCAGGGCGGCGCGCGGCTGATCGTCGACAACGTCTTTGCCACCCCGATCTGGCAAAGCCCGCTGGCGCTGGGCGCCGATGTCGTGGTGTATTCGGCGACCAAGCATATCGACGGTCAGGGCCGCTGCCTTGGGGGCATCATCCTTTCCTCCGAGGCGTTCATTGCCGAGCACATCCATACCTTCATGCGCCAGACCGGCCCGTCGATGTCGCCGTTCAATGCCTGGGTACTGCTGAAGGGGCTGGAGACGCTGGCGGTCCGGGTCCGTGCCCAGACCGACACCGCGGCCGCCGTCGCCGAGGCGCTGGCGCAGCATCCGAAGATCTCGCGGCTGATCTATCCCGGCCGCGCCGATCATCCGCAGGCCGCCCTGGTCAAGAAGCAGATGCGCGCCGGCTCGACCCTGGTGGGCTTCGAGGTCAAGGGCGGCAAGGCCGGCGCCTTCCGCTGCCTCAACGGGCTGAAGCTCGCGCGAATCTCGAACAATCTCGGCGACGCCAAGAGCCTCGTCACCCATCCGGCGACCACCACGCATCAGCGGCTGACGCCGGAGGCGCGCGCAGAACTCGGGATCAGCGAGGGTTTTATCAGATTCTCCGCCGGCCTCGAGCATCGCGACGACCTGATCGAGGATCTGCAGGCCGCGCTGGAAAAGGCGTGAGAAGAGGCGAATGGCGAATGGTGAGTAGCAAACAGTAATCTTCCCTACTGGCTATTCGCCACTCACTGCTCACCCTCTCTCACATCGGCCGATTGGCCGGCACGCTCGCGGGCACGTTGACGCCGAGCTTGATCTGGCCGACCGACTGGATGATGTCGTCGCCAAGCAGCTGGGCGAAGCAGGCGTAACCCCAGTCGTTCATGTGCAGGCCGTCGGCGATCACGAAACTGTCGATCGGCAGCGCCTGCAGGTCATGCCATTCGCGCATCACCGCAAAGCGCGGAAAGATGCCGACATGGCGGAGTTCGGCGACCCTGCCGAGCAGCCTCACCATCCGGCTGGCGCTTTCGGCGTGCTCGGTGACCCTCGGCGAATACTGCGGATCGACCAGGACCAGGTCGGCGCCGGAAGCCTGGATGCGGGCGACGCCGTCCTCCACCAGCTTGGCGGTCTCGGCGGGATCGAGGTTGCGCAGCACGGCGTTGGTGCCGACCTGCCAGATCACCAGATCCGGCTTCATGTCGAGTACGGCGTCCTGCAGGCGATTCATCATTTCCGGCGCGTCCTCGCCGCCCTTGCCGCGGTTGACGACGGTGATGTCGGCGCTCGGATATTGCCGATGCAGCTGCGCCGCCAGCCGGTTCGGATAGGTGAATTCCGGGCTCGACGACCCGTAACCCTGGGTCGAGGACGAGCCGAAAGCGACGATCACGACCGGCTGGCCCGACGCCAGCTTTGCCGCCACACGCGGCAACGATCCCATCGATTTGACACCGCCCCTGGGCGGCAGGCAGGGAACGCGGCTGAAAATGTCGCCGGCCGATTTGGCCATCTGCTTGACCTTTTCGATCGCCGCAGCACCGATACTCCTGGGCTGCACCGGATTGGACGGGTCGGCAGCGGCAGTGTTGCTCGCGCCGCTGGTCTGCGCCGACGGCGTTTTCACGGCGTCGGGTCTGGCGCTGTCGGACAACGTGGCTTGCTGAACGGGCTGGACCGTCTCGGCGCGCGCGGACAGGATCGACGTCGGCGTCAGCATCACGAAGGCGGCGAAAACGGGCAGCGCCAGCGATGCAATTCCGCAAAAACCCCGGCGATCATGGAAAGGTCGGTACGAACGCATTAACGCTGAATCCTCAATTCTGTTGGGCCGGGCCGAGATGGGCCGCGTCGATCACGAACTGCGCCATCGCGCGGCCAAGGCAATCATGGACACGCTTGGCGAGCTCGAGGCCGCGCGACGCGCTGGACAGGTCGAAGACTCCCGCATCGCTCCAATCGCGCATGATGGCAAAGCGGTCGAACAGCGGAATGTCGTGCTGCTCCGCCACCGCGCGCATGTTGTCCAGATAGGGTGACGCGGAAATCATCGCTTCGGTGCGCGGGCTATATTGCAGATTCACCAGGATGACGTCGATCCCTTGATTTTGCAGCGCAGCAATTCCATCGTCAACCGCCCCGCGAAAATCGTCGGGGTCCACCGCGCGCATAGCATCAACCGTGCCGGTCTGCCAGATGACCAAAGTAGGCCGTTTGGCCTCCGCCAGCTGGGCCAGGCCGGCAGCGACTTCGGCGGCGGTCTTCTTGACCTCCAGATCCACCGACAGGTTAACCACGGCCGTGGGCAGTTTCTCTTTCAGCAGCGCCTGCAGCCGGGCGGGATAGGCGCTGGCCTCCGATGCATTGATGGTCGATGACCGGCTGCCCACCACCAGAATATCCAGCGGATGGCCGCTTTTGACGGCATCCATGACCTTGGGAAGCGCACTCTCGCTGCTCAGCAGGGAAGCGGAGACCTCACAGCCCTGGGGAGGTTCCTCGGCGCGCGCGGCCGTCCCGGCCAGAATGCCGGCCAGCAACGCCAGCCCCAGGATCGCGCCCGAGTTGGACTTCATAGGCCCCCTCCCGCCATATCGGCGTTGCCGCCGGTGCCTTTCGTCCGCGAGGCACTCTTGTCGGCGGAGTGTTTGTACCACGAAAACAGCCATGCCGCGCCGGACATGATCAGGATTCCCGAAATACTGATAATGAAATGCAGCCCGGCGCCGCCGCCGACCTCGGCCAGCACGAAATATCCCGCGAACGCGAGGAACACCCCGAGGCAGAAGATCTCCAGCGAATGCTGGCCGCACAGGATCAGCGGCCGCAGCCAGGGCGACTTCAATCCGGGCCAGTCACGCGGCAGGAAGCGCACGGTGACCGCCGCCAGCGCCAGGAAATGCGCGAACCTGAGCACGTCGAGGTCGGTCTTGTTGATGGGGTACATCCATTGCTCGAGCCAGCGCGGCATCAGGAAACCGAGCTGCGGCATATACCAGGTCAGCGTGACGCAGAACGCCGCCAACAGATAGGCCAGCGAAATCCACAGCGTGACCGGCGATGCCAGGATCCGCGACATTCGCCTGGCGCCGCCCTGGGCGCACCAGGCGCCGAACACGAACAACAATTGCCAGGCGAACGGGTTGAAGGCCCAGAAGCCGTCGGGATAGGTCGTCAGGTGCAGATCGTAGTGCCAGGTAAGGGCGTAGAGCACCACCGACAGCGCCAGGGTGACATCGGTTTTCCATTTCATGAGCCACAGGATCAGCGGCAGAAAGGACATCAGCACGATATAGAGCGGCAGCACGTCCATGTTGACCGGGCGAAATCTCAGCAGCAGCGCCTGCACGATGGTGACGTCGGGCTGCTTGAGGAAATCCATGATCCCCATTTCTTCCGAATACAGCGGGTTGTCGAAACTGGTCGCGACGTAGGAAATCTCCGCCAGGAAGATCGTGAACAGGAACACGTGCGCGACGTAGATCTGCCAGACCCGGCGCAGGATGCGGGCGGTCGCGACCACGAAGCCGGCGTCACGCATCGCCCGGCCGTAGACGAACGCCGCCGTGTAGCCCGAGATGAAGATGAATATTTCGGTGGCGTCGCTGAATCCGTAATTGCGGATCGTGAGCCAGGTCAGGAGATTGGGCGGCAGGTGATCGATGAAGATCAGCCACAGCGCGAGGCCGCGAAACAGATCCAGCCGCAATTCGCGCTCGCCGCCCGCGGCCAGCGCCATCGACGGCGCGGATACGCCGTCCCGCGCGATCGCTGCTGCGCCCGCAAGGGGTGGTCCGGCAACTCGGTCAACGGACGTCATCTGGCACCGTCTGGAACAGGATTCTCGCGCTGAGCGATAGTAGCTGGCCGCGCCGGCCAAGCAAGCGATGCGGCATTTACCGCCGACGCGCTTTAGGTCGGAACTATGTTGAAACGGCGATGGCCATACCATGCCCCGGCCGCCGCGCCGATGCCGGTCCGGCGATTGGTTCCGCCGCGGCTTTTCGCTATGATGCCCCCCTGATTCAGCAAAAGATCGCCCGCATGTACCGTGCCGTTACCCGCCAGATCGAAGTCACCGTGGAGCCGAATTTCCTGCCGGAACGCTCGTCGGCCGAAAATCCATATTTCTGGTCCTACACCATCGTCATCACCAACGGCGGCGAGGAGACGGTGCAATTGCGGACCCGGCACTGGATCATTACCGACGCCTCGGGCCGCAGCCAGGAAGTCCGCGGCCAAGGCGTGGTCGGCGAGCAGCCGGTACTCGCCCCGGGGGAGCGCTTCGAATATACCAGCGGCGTGCCGCTGGCGACGGCGTCGGGATTCATGGCCGGCAGCTACCAGATGGTCAGCGAAAGCGGCGAGCAGTTCGAGATCGAGGTGCCAACCTTTTCGCTCGACAGTCCCGACGGCAAGCGGGTGCTGAATTAGGGCCTGACGGCGTGCGCCCGCCGTCCTACTCCACGCCCGCTTGCTGCGGCGTGAATTCGTAGACCGAGCTGCAGAACTCGCAGGTCACGACCACCTTGCCGTCCTTGACCATGTCGGCGCGGTCGTTGGCCGCGAAGCTCGCCAGCATCGACGACACCGCATCGCGCGAACAGGAACATTGCGCGCGCAAGGGCAGCGGCGCGAACACCCGGACGCCGCGCTCGTGGAACAGCCGGTACAACAGCCGCTCGCCGGACAGGTCCGGATCGATCAGTTCGACGTCCTCGACGGTCGAGATCAGCGACTGGCCCTCGATCCAGGCGTCGTCTTCCGCCACGACGTGGCTGACGCTGCCCTCCGGCGCGTCGCCGGGATGCAGGTCGGGCTGCCGCGCCCGCTCCGGCGCCTTCGGCAGGAACTGCAGCAGCATGCCGCCGGCGCGCCAGCGGTGTTTCGGACCTTCGCCGCCGCGCCATTCCTCGCCGACCGCAAGCCGCACCCTGGTCGGAATCTGTTCCGAGCGCAGGAAATATTCATGGGCGGCGTCTTCCAGGCTGCCGCCTTCCAGCGCCACCAGGCCCTGGTAGCGGCTCATGTCCGGTCCCTGATCGATGGTCATCGCGAGATGCCCGCGGCCCAGCAGCGCGCCGGAATCCAGGCCGTGCGCCAGCCGCTTGGCGTCGAAGCGCGCATAGGCGCGCAGGCGGTCCGGCGCCTGGAAGTCGACGATCAGGAACGACACCGGACCGTCGGTCTGGGTCTGCAGGATGAAGCGGCCGTCGAATTTCAGCGAGGAGCCGAGCAGGGTCGCGAGCACGATCGCCTCGCCGAGCAGCTTGCCGACGGCGGGCGGATAATCGTGCTTGGTCAGCACCTCGTCGAGCGCGGGGCCGAGCCGGGTCAGTCGGCCGCGCAGATCGAGCGAGGCGACCTCGAATGGCAGCGCGGCATCGTCGACCGGAACCGGCGACGGCGCCCGGATCGGGGCGTCCAGGGAAATTCGGATGTCTGGCGAGTCTGGGGTCATGGCGCCTTATCTGGGGTCAGCGGGTGCAAATCGAAAGGGGCATTGGTGTCCCAGACGCGGTGCAGCGTCCTTCGCGCTGCGGAGCCTGTCATCGGGCCGCATTCGCGCGACCCGTTGGCAGAGCACAGGGACCCATTTCTGTGCTGCCACGTGGGCGCCTGGATCAGCAGCGCACCGCTTCACGACGCGCCGCCTCCGGGAACCGCCAGGCTAGGCCACCGCGTCGAAGCACCAGGCCAGAATGCCCTTTTGCGCGTGCAGGCGATTTTCGGCTTCGTCGAACACCACCGATTGCGGGCCGTCGATCACCTCGTCGGTAACCTCGTCGCCGCGATGGGCAGGAAGGCAGTGCATGAACAGCGCATCGGGCTTGGCCAGCGACATCAGCTTGGCGTTGACCTGATATGGCTTCAGCAGATTGTGGCGGTGCTCGCCGTCCTTGTCGCCCATCGAAAACCAGGTGTCGGTGACCACGCAGTCGGCGCCGCGGACCGCCGCTTCCGGATCGTTGCCGAGCACGATCGGCGCATTGGTCGCCTTGATCCAGTCCCGCATCGATTTGTTCGGCGCGAGCTGCGGCGGGGTGGCGACGTTCAACTGGAATTGAAAGCGCTCCGCCGCATGCGCCCACGAGGCCAGCACATTGTTGTCGTCGCCGGTCCAGGCGATGGTGCGGCCCTCGATCGGGCCGCGGTGCTCCTCGAACGTCATCAGGTCCGCCAGCACCTGGCAGGGATGCGAGCGCCGGGTCAGCCCGTTGATGACCGGTACGGTGGCGTAGGCGGCGAGCTCCAGCAGCGCATCGTGGTTGAGAATGCGGATCATGATGGCGTCGACGTAGCGCGACAGCACCCGCGCGGTGTCGGCGATGGTCTCGCCGCGGCCGAGCTGCATTTCCGCGCCGGTCAGCATGATGGATTCGCCGCCGAGCTGGCGCATGCCGACGTCGAACGACACCCTGGTGCGGGTCGAGGGCTTTTCGAAAATCATCGCCAGCGTCTTGCCGAGCAGCGGCTTCTTCGGCTCGGCATGCGCCTTCAGCTTCGCCTTCATGGCGGTCCCGGCGTCGAGCATCGTGCGCAATTCCTTGGTCGGAAGCTCGTTGAGATCGAGAAAATGCCGGGGACTGCTCATCGCTCCGCCGCCCGCTTCGGCTGATCGCCGGAAAGTGCCGCGCAGGCGCGCTCGAGCCGCTGCACGGATTCCTCGATCTCCGCCTCGGTCACGATCAAGGGCGGCAGGAACCGCACCACGTTGTCGCCGGCGCCGACCGTGAGCAGTTTCTGGTCGCGCAAGGCCGTGACCAGGTCGGCCGACGGCAGCACCGCCTTGACGCCGATCAGCAGCCCCTCGCCGCGGACTTCGGCAAGCACGCCCGGATGGCGATCGACCACCGAGGCGAGCTTCTGCTTGAGCAGCAGCGACATCTTCCGCACATGCTCGAAAAAGCCGGGCTTCAGCATCACGTCGAGCACGCCGTTCGCCGCCGCCACCGCCAGCGGGTTGCCGCCGAAGGTCGAACCGTGCGAGCCCGGCGTCATGCCCTGCGCGGCTTCGGCCGTCGCCAGACAGGCACCGATCGGAAAGCCGCCGCCGAGCGCCTTGGCCAGCGACATCACGTCCGGCGTGACGCCGAGCCGCTGGTAGGCGAACAGTTCGCCGGTGCGGCCCATGCCGGTCTGCACCTCGTCGAACACCAGCAACAGGCCGTTGTCGTCGCACAACTCGCGCAACGCCCTGAAGAAGGCATGCGGCGCGGCACGCACGCCGCCTTCGCCCTGCAGGGGCTCGATCAGGATGCCCGCGGTCTGCGGGCCGATCGCCTTCTTGACGGCATCGAGGTCGCCGAGCGGCACCTGGTCGAAGCCATCCATCGGCGGCCCGAAGCCGTCGAGGTATTTCGGCGAGCCGGTCGCCGCCAGCGTCGCCAGCGTCCGTCCGTGAAAGGCGCCCTCGAACGTGACGATGCGGTAGCGCTCCGGGTGGCCCTTGGCGGCGTGATGCTTGCGCGTGATCTTGATCGCGCATTCCATCGCCTCGGCGCCGGAATTGGCGAAAAATGCGAAGTCGGCAAAGCTCGCCTCGCACAGTCGTGCCGCGAGCCGTTCGCCATCCGGGCTCTTGAACAGGTTCGACATGTGCCAGAGCCTGGTGGCCTGGTGCTGCAGCGCCGCCACCAGATGCGGATGGGCATGGCCCAGCGCATTGACCGCGACGCCGCTGGTGAAGTCGAGATAGCGCTCGCCGTCGGTCGCGATCAGCCACGCGCCTTCGCCGCGTTCGAAGGCGAGATCCACCCTGGCGAATACGGGAAGCAGATGCGACGTCGCGCTGTTGGTCATGGCGATCACTGAAGGTTAGGCCGGCCACGAGCGCGCATGGGCGCGATCGCATCGACAACCAGCCCCGGAAAACAAAATGTGCCGCCTTTTCGGGGCGGCACGTGGCAAGTATTCTATGCGTGCGGCGATAACTGTCAACCTGGCAATGGAACTCGAAGGCTGACCATCCGTTGGTCGCACGGAAGGTGTGGACGCGTTGAGCCAGACTCTTGCGCGGGAGTCACGGCATATTGTAGCCTTCTGATTGTCGGGTACGACATCTCGTGCGGCAGTTTAATCTTCTACCGTCCCCATGGTTAGGCGTAAACGCCCGGGCGCAGTTTCGTGCCCGGCGAGGGCTAAGGGATTCTGTCTGCTGGGATTTTGAAGGAATGGAGTCGCAACGCCGCTTCGAGAATGGTCGGCGCGACACGAAGGGATCAAGTGCGATGACGGTATTGACCTGGACCGACGATCGCGTCGAACAATTGAAGAAACTCTGGGAAGGCGGACTGTCGGCCAGCCAGATCGCCGCGGAACTCGGAAATGTGACGCGAAATGCCGTAATCGGCAAAGTCCACCGGCTAGGCCTTTCCGGCCGCGCCAAGAGCCCCTCTTCGGCGGCGCCGCGCCAGCGCAAGGCCCGCCCGGCCCAGCAGATGATGCGGGTTTCGCGTCCAGTGTCGCGCGGCAATACCGCGCTGGCCCACGCCTTCGAAGTCGAGATGGAGGCCGATCCGATCGCCTACGACAATGTGGTACCGATGAGCCAGCGGCTGTCGCTGCTGGAGCTCAATGAGGCCACCTGCCATTGGCCGATCGGCGACCCCTCGAGCTCGGAATTCTTCTTCTGCGGCGGCAAGGCGCTGACCAGCCTGCCCTATTGCGCGCATCACTCGCGGATCGCCTACCAGCCGGCCAGCGACCGCCGCCGCCAGCCGCCGAAGCCGACAAGGTAGGCGCTGCCCTTACTCCGAGCAGCGTCCGGCCGGGCGCGGTCCCCCCTTGGGCGCGCTCCCGCGATGAGGCCGTTATTCCCAGCGCGACAGGCTATTCCACCTTGGCGAAACGGTCGTCGAGCGCATAGCCGGCGCCGCGCACGGTGCGGATCGGATCCTGCTCCCGCCCCGGGTTGAGCAACTTGCGCAGCCGGCCGATATGCACGTCCACGGTGCGCTCGTCGATATAGATATCCCGGCCCCAGACGCTGTCGAGCAGCTGCTCGCGGCTGAACACCCGTCCCGGATGTTCCAGAAAGAATTCCAGCAGCCGGTACTCGGTCGGACCGAGATCGACCGGTCGTCCCGACCGCGCGACCCGGCGCTTCTCGCGGTCGAGCTCGATGTCGCCATAGGTCAGAATGGTGGCGAGCCGCTCGGGGCTGGCGCGGCGCAACAGCCCCCTCACCCGCGCCAGCAGCTCCGGCACCGAGAACGGCTTGACGATGTAATCGTCGGCGCCGGTCGCCAGGCCCCTGACCCGTTCGCTTTCCTCGCCGCGCGCGGTCAGCATGATGATCGGAAGCTGCCTCGTCTCCGGCCGCGCCCGCAACCTGCGGCACAGCTCGATCCCCGACAGGCCCGGCAGCATCCAGTCGAGCACGATCAGGTCGGGAACCCGCTCCTTGAGCCTGGTGTCGGCATCGTCGCCGCGCGCCACGGTTTCGACGTCGTAGCCTTCGGCGTCGAGGTTGTAGCGCAACAGCGTGGTCAGCGCTTCCTCGTCTTCAACTACCAGAATGCGCGCGCTCATATGCTCAAGCCTCTTCCTGTGTTTTGACGGGTCTTTGCAACCCAAGCGGCCTCCGCGTCGCCCGAAAACGCCATCAATTCCCGGGAGGCGTGGTGGCAAACGTCGTCATGTCGCCCTTCGGGCGCTTGTCGAGGATCTGCTGGCCTTCGATCATGTAGAACACGGTCTCGGCGATATTGGTGGCGTGATCGCCGATCCGCTCGATGTTCTTGGCGCAGAACATCAGATGGATGCAGAAGCTGATGTTGCGCGGGTCTTCCATCATGTAGGTCAGGAGTTCGCGGAACAGCGAGGTGCAGATCGCATCGACTTCCTCGTCGCCCTTCCAGACCGTCATCGCCGCCGGCAAATCGTGTGCCGCGTAGGCGTCGAGCACGGACTTGACCTGCGACTGCACCAGGTCGGTCATGTGCTCGAGGCCGCGGATCAGCTTGAGCGGCTGGAAATCGCTCTCCAGCGCCGAGACCCGCTTGCCCATGTTCTTGGCGAGGTCGCCGATCCGTTCGAGGTCGATCGCGACCCTCATGGCGCCGACGATTTCGCGCAGATCGACCGCCATCGGCTGGCGCCGCGCGATGGTCAAGACCGCGCGCTCCTCGATCACGCGCTGCAGGTTGTCGATTTCGGCGTCCGCGGCCACCACGCGCTTGCCCAGCGCGACGTCGCGGCGGATCAGCGCATCGACGGAATCGACGATCATGCGTTCTACCAGACCGCCCATCTCGGCGACCAGACGGGTCAATTCCTGCAGATCGCTGTCGAACGCCTTGGCGGTATGTTCAGAAGCCATGTTTGTCTCCGTCAATGTGTAGCCCAGACGTTCCCCTGATCTCCGCCGCAAGTCCATCAGAACGACGCCCGAACCGGATCACACTGCAAATGATGGTTTGCCGCTGCGCCCTTGAATCCGAAGTTTCCCGGAGAACGCCGGTCGCCAGACCGCGAATTTCGAATCCTGGCACTAGCCGAACCGGCCGGTGATGTAGTCCTGGGTGCGCCGATCGCTCGGCGAGGTGAAGATCTTGTTGGTATCGTCGAATTCGATCAGCTCGCCGAGATACATGAAGGCGGTCTTGTCCGAGACCCGCGCCGCCTGCTGCATGTTGTGGGTGACGATGGCGATGGTGTAATCCTCCGCCAGTTCCTGGATCAGTTCCTCGATCTTGGCGGTCGAGATCGGATCCAGCGCCGAGCACGGCTCGTCGAACAGGATCACCTCGGGCCGCACCGCGACGGTGCGCGCGATGCACAGCCGCTGCTGCTGGCCGCCGGACAGGCTGAGGCCGCTGGCTCCGAGCTTGTCCTTGACCTCGTTCCACAGCGCGCCGCCGCGCAGCGCCTTTTCGACGCGGCCGTCCATCTCGGATTTCGGGATCTTCTCATAGAGCCGGATGCCGAACGCGATGTTCTCGTAGATCGTCATCGGAAACGGCGTCGGCTTCTGGAACACCATGCCGACCCGGGCGCGCAGCAGATTGAGATCGAGCTTGGGATCGAGAATGTCGGTCTGGTCGAGCATCAATTGACCGACCGCGCGCTGGCCCGGATAGAGGTCGTACATCCGGTTGAAAATCCGCAGCAGTGTCGACTTGCCGCAGCCGGAGGGCCCGATGAACGCGGTGACGCGGTTGGCACCGAGCGTCAGGTTGATGTTCTTCAGCGCATGGTTTTCGCCGTAATAGAAATTCAGGCCGCGTGCGGTGACCTTGGCCACGGCCTCGGGCAGCGCCACCGCGGCCGCCGGCCCGGCGGCGTTGCTCATCGAAACGGAACGGTCGCTCATTTGGCTGTCCTCTCGGCGCCGAGCACGCGGGCGCCAATATTCAGGGCAAGTACGGTCAGGGTGATGAGCAGGGCCCCGCTCCAGGCGAGCTGCTTCCAGTATTCATAGGGGCTCTGGACGAAGTTGTTGATGGTCACCGGCAGGTTGGCCATGGTCTTGGTCAGATCGAGACTGAAGAACTGGTTGCTCAGCGCGGTGAACAAGAGCGGCGCGGTCTCGCCGGCAACCCGCGCGGTCGCCAGCAGCACGCCGGTAATGAGGCCCGAGCGCGCCGCGCGGTAGGCGATCCGCCTGATCACCAGCGAACGCGGCAGGCCGAGCGCGGATGCCGCCTCGCGCAGCGGATTGGGCACCAGCAGCAGCATGTCCTCGGTGGTGCGCACCACGACCGGAATCACGATCACGGCGAGCGCCAGCGAACCGGCGAACGCCGAGAACCCGCCCATCGGCACCACGACCGCGCCATATACGAACAGGCCGATGATGATCGAGGGCGCGCTGAGCAGGATGTCATTGATGAAGCGGATGACGCTGGTGAGGCGGTCGTTCCTGCCATATTCGGCGAGATAGGTGCCGGCGAACAGGCCGAGCGGCGCGCCGATGCCGACGCCGATCACCGTCATGATCACCGAGCCGACGATGGCATTGAGCAGGCCGCCCTCGGTCGAGCCCGGCGGCGGCGTGTTCTGCGTGAACAGCTGCACGCTGATGCCGGCCAGCCCGTTGTAGAACAGCGTGAACAGGATCAGCGCCAGCCAGGTGACGCCGAAGATGGCGGCGCAGATGCACAGCATTCTGATGATGACGTCGTTGCGGCGCCGGGTACGGTAGATCGGGTTCATGGCGTCAATTCCCCGCCTTCTTTTCCAGCCGCATCAGCATCAGCCGCGCCGCCGCCAGCACGAAGAAGGTCAGCACGAACAGCAGCAGCCCGAGCAGGATCAGGCCGGATTGATGCAGACCGTCGCTTTCGGCGAATTCCGAGGCGATCGCCGCCGAGATGGTGGTGCCCGGCGCGAACACCGAGCCGGTAATGCGGAAAGCGTTGCCGATGATGAAGGTCACCGCCATGGTTTCGCCGAGCGCGCGTCCCAGCGCCAGCATGATGCCGCCGATCACGCCGACCCGGGTATAGGGGATCACCACGTTACGCACCACTTCCCAGGTGGTGCAGCCGACGCCGTAGGCCGCTTCCTTCAGCACCGGCGGCACGGTCTTGAACACGTCGACCGAAATCGCGGTGATGAAGGGCAGCACCATGATCGCCAGGATCAGGGCGGCGTTGAACAGGCTGAGATAGGACGGCGGTCCGGCGAAGATGGTGCTCAGAACGGGAACGCTGGCGAAGGTGTCGATCAGGTAGGGCTGAAAATAATTGGCCAGAAACGGGCCGAGCACGAAGAAGCCCCACATGCCGTAGATGATCGAAGGGATGCCCGCGAGCAACTCGATGGCCATGCCGATCGGCCGCCGCAGCCATTGCGGGCACAACTCGGTGAGAAAGATCGCGATGCCGAGGCCGACCGGAACGGCGATCGCCATCGCGATCACCGAGGTCACCAGCGTGCCGTAGATCGGGCCGAGCGCGCCGAGCACCGGCGGATCCGCCGCCGGCGCCCATCGCGCGGTCAGCAGGAAGGAAAATCCGAATGCCCGGATCGCGGGCCAGGCGCCCGCGACCAGCGACAGGATGATGCCGCCGAGAATCAGCAGCACCGAAATCGCGGCTATTCGGGTGATCCAGTAGAAGGTGACGTCGCCGAGCTTGAAGGCGTTGAGCGCTCTGGCCCGATCGTAAGGTCCGGCGGCGTCCATCACGTCGCTTTGTACGGCCATGTCTGCCACGCCAATACCCTGTCTGTTTCAAAGCTGCAAAACGCGGCAGCTGAGCAGCTTTCGCCTGCCGATGACCGCCTCGGCGCCCACCGGTCTTGCCCGCTCCCGATGCGCCATTCGACGCATCGGGCAATGACGGCTTGCAGATCCTGCGGCTCGATCGATCAGCTCTTGATATCGGCCGACCAGGTCTTCTCGATCAGCTTGACCACCGGTTCCGGCATCGGAATGTAGTCGAGATCCTCGGCCATCTTGTCGCCCTTCTCGAAGGCGAACTTGAAGAACTTGATGGCCTCGGCGGAGTTGGCCTTGTCGGCCGGCTCCTTGTGCATCAGGACGAAGGTCGAGGCCACGATCGGCCAGGACTGGTCGCCGGGCTGGTCGGTGAGGATCAGGTAGTAGCCCGGAGCGCTGGTCCAATCGGCGTTTGAAGCCGCCGCCTTGAACGCCTCCATGGTGGGTTCGACGGTCTTGCCGGCCTTGTTGACCATCCTGGTGTAGGTCAGCTTGTTCTGCTTGGCGTAAGCGTATTCGACGTAGCCGATCGAATCCTTGGTCTGGCCGATATTGCCGGAGACGCCTTCGTTGCCCTTGGCGCCGACGCCGGCGGGCCACTCGACCGCAGTGCCCGAGCCAACCTTGGACTTCCAGTCCGGGCTGACCTTGGAAAGATAGTCGGTGAAGTTGAACGTGGTGCCGGAACCGTCCGCGCGATGAACGACGGCGATCGCGGCCGACGGCAGGTTCACCTTCGGATTGAGCTTCTTGATCGCGGGATCGTCCCATTTGGTGATGGTGCCAAGATAGATTTTGGCAAGGGTGTCGCCATCGAGCGTCATGTCGCCGGCTTTCACGCCCTCGATATTCACCACCGGCACGATGGCGCCCATCACCATCGGCCACTGCGCCAGACCGTCCTTCTCAAGCTGGTCGACCTTGAGCGGCATGTCCGTGGCGCCGAAGGTCACGGTCTTGGCCTGGATCTGCTTGATCCCGGCGCCGGAGCCGATCGACTGGTAGTTCACGCCGTCGCCGGATTCCTTTTTGTAGGCGTCCGCCCATTTGGCGAGGACGGGATAGATGAAGGTCGAACCTGCACCGGTGATGTCAGCGGCGAACGCCGACGTCGATGCCGCCACCAGGCCGGCAGCAACCATCGCCTTGATGAAATTCATAGCAGCTTCTCCATCCGTGAGCGAAGCGCCGGACGCGCCCGATTGCGCTCACGCCGCCCGTTTAGGTGCGGTCGGTGCTGCTTTTACGAAGCTTTGATGACAGTTGGATGACGGCATCAAACAATTGAAATTAAACAGCTTTATCCGGAAATCGGAAGCTTTGGCTGGGGAAAACAGGCGGTAAAAGTGGCGCCGTTTTTCAGCACGCTTTCGATCAAAAGCCGGCCGCGATGCCGGTTAACGATATGTTTCACCAGCGAGAGTCCGAGCCCGGTGCCGCCCTGGGCGCGGCTGTCGCCAACGTCCACCCGGTAGAACCGCTCGGTCAGCCGCGGCAGATGTTCCGGGGCGATGCCGGGGCCGAAATCGCGTACCATGACGCGGACTTCGGGCGCGCCCTCGCCGGACAGCGCCGCGGTCAGCGAGACCACCACCCTGCCCCCCGAGGCGCCGTATTTCAGCGCGTTTTCGATCAGGTTTTCGAACAGCCGCAGCAGCTCCTCGCGGTCGCCGGCGATCGCCACCGGCGGCTCCGGCAGATCGATCTCGATTTCGACCTGGCGTTCGCGCGCCAGCGGTTCCAGGCCATCGGCGACCTGGCGGATGATCGGCACGATATCCACCAGCGTGTCCGGGCGGACGTGGGCGGAGAGTTCGACCCGCGACAACGACAAGAGATCGTCGATCAGCCGCGCCATGCGGGTCGCCTGGGTGTGCATGATGCCGAGAAAACGCTCGCGCGCCTTGGCGTCGTCCTTGGCCGGTCCCTGCAGCGTATCGATGAAGCCCGACAGCGCGGCCAGCGGGGTGCGCAACTCGTGGCTGGCATTGGCCACGAAATCGGCGCGCATCTCCTCGACCCGGCGCAGCGGCGTCTGATCGTGGAACGTCATCAGCATGCATTTGTCGGTGCCGCCGAACAGGGTCGGCACCGGCACCGGAGTGATGATCAGCTCCATCCAGCGATCCACCGGCACGTGATCGAGATAGGTGGCGCGGCGGGTTTCGGTGGTGGCGATGGCCTCGCGCAGCGCCGTGATGATTTCCGGCGAGCGCAAGGCGAACTGGGCGAGTTCGTTCCTGCGCAGCGCCGGCGCGAGCTGGGCGGCGGCGGCGTTGAGGTGGAGGACGCGGCCGGCGCGGTCGAGCAGCACCGCCGGGTCCGGCATGCCGGCAACCAGGGCGCTGACCGCCGCGGTTTCTACCGGATTGACGCCTCGGACGTCTTCACGCGAGGCGACCGCATTGTGCAATCGCCACGGCACCAGGGCTGCGGCGGCAATACAGGCAAACACCGCCGCGGCGCGCAGCAGCGGCAGTTCGCCGAGGGCGACCAGCGCGGCGAGCGCCAGACCGGCGGCGAGCAGGATAATGGCGGAATGCCGCAGCCGGTCCGGCCACGGCGAGTAGAAGGCAGAGGGAGGCGCGTCTATGGCCATCGGCCGGCTCTCCTGTTCGGGTCCGCGTCGTCAGGCGCCGGTGTCCCTGCGCTCGCGCACATAAGCGGCCTCGCGCTTCGGCGGGGCGTCGAGCAGCGACGCCGCCTGGCGCAGGCGCTTGTTTCGCGCCCCCAGGATAACCTCCCGAAACGTCAGCAAGATTACAGATATGACAAATGGCGCAAGATAATACAGGACGCGAAACAGCAGCATCCCCGCCAGCAGCTCCTCGCGGTCCATCTGCCACAGCCCGACCAGCATGGCGGCGTCGAACACCCCGAGCCCGCCCGGGGAGTGGCTGGCAAAGCCGAGCAGCGTCGCCGCGACAAAGATGACCGCGACGACGACGAAGCCGAGATTGGGTTCGTCCGGCACCAGCACATACATCGCGAGCGCACAAAAGCCGAGATCGACGATTCCGATCAGGATCTGCAGCAGCGTCAGCGGGCCGCCCGGCAGCGTGACGGTCCAGGGTCCGCGGCCGACCCCCCTCGGCCGGGTCCAGACCCAGACCACATAGGCCAGCAACCCCAGGATGATGGCCACGGCGACCAGCCGATTGAGCCAGGGCGGCAGCTGATCGATCGCCGTCGCTGCTTCCGGATGACAGGCGATACCCAGTCCCAACACCGCGGCATTGCCGAGCCAGAAGGTCAGGCCGGCCAGAAAACAGATCTTGGCGACGTCGATCGCGTTCAGCCCCCATCCCGAATAGATCCGATAGCGCACCGCGCCGCCGGTAAAGACGCTGGCGCCGACATTGTGCCCGATCGAATAGCTGGTGAAGGCTGCCAGCGCGTTGACCCGGTAGGGGATGTCGGCGCGCCCGATCGCGCGAACCGCGAACAGGTCGTAGAAGGTCAGCGTGAAGTAGCCGGCCGCCACGAACAGCGCCGCCAGCGCGATCTGGTGAGGCTCGGTCTCCTTGATGGCCTCGATGACGTCGTCGACGTCGACGTGCCGCAGCATGTGGTAGAGCACGTAGCATGCGATCCCGATGACCGTGACGCTGACTGCAACACCTAGCCTGTGCAGGATTTGCCTCTGGCGCAGAAACGAGATCGCCCTGCGTATTGCTTCCAGCATCTAGACCTCAAACTGCGATCGCAGGACCACGGCTGCCGGGCGAACTCCGCCGCCGCCCGCGCCACGCTTGCTCACTGGCATGATGTGGTAGCGCGTTTTGAGCCGGAGTGGAATTCGCTTGGCAGCCATATAAAACCCGTTCCTTCAACATATTAGGGGCATTTGGCGGCGACTGTGCCCGGTTTTGCCGCATTCGCTGCGGCGCCGGCCGTTCCTCGGCCGCGACCTTGCCCACGATGGGTGAAGTTTTCGTGATCTTCAGGCCGCGGATCGGGCCGACAGCCGCTGAAAAAACAGCAGGTCGAGTTCCGATGTCGCGCCGACCAGGTTCGGCGCCGCGCCCTCGCCGGTAAAGCACCAGCCCGGGCATTGCAGTGGCCCGACAGCCGACAATGCGCCGCGAAAGTCATCGATCGCTCAGGTCCCGATCAACCCTGACATTCAGGCCGCCGGGGTATGGCGCGACAGCGCCCAGTCGCGCAGCCACGATCCAACCGTGCAGCCGGCCAGGTACAAAGCCAACATGATCAGGCCGAGGTCGAGCCAGTAGCCGGGCCGGCCGGGGACCACGCGGGCAAGCGCCGCGGCGAGCAGCGCCGCGACCAGGAGCGCCAGCCACCGCGACGCGGTCTTCGAGACGCCCCGGCCGCGCCGGACCACCGCGATCCAGCCCATCGCCAGGCCAAGCAGCAGTGCCGCCAGCAGCCAGCCCCAATGAAACGCCGCCAGATAGGCCATCGCTATTCCCTCACGATGAAATCGATGCGGCGGTTCTGCGCCTTGCCTTCGTCGGTATCATTGCCGGCGACCGGCTGGGTGCTGCCGTAGCCCGTCGCCGTGAACCGATCGGCGGGCAATCCGGCCTTGACCAGATAATCCTTCACCGCCTGCGCGCGCTTTTCGGAAAGCGCCTGGTTGAAGGCATCCTCGCCGTCGGCGTCGGTATGCCCTGCGATCTCGATATTGGCGGTCGGGCAGCGCAGCGCGGTTTCGATCAGCCGGTCGAGCAGCCCGGCCGAATCCGGATCGATGCTGGCGCGCGCGGATTCGAAGCGGATTTTTCCCCTGCCCAGGAGATCGGTGAACAGCTGCTGGCATACCGTGGCATCGACCGGCGCGGCCGCGGGCTTCACCGAGATATCGGCCTTGACCTGCCAGCCCTGCGGAAAATCCTTGCCGAGGCCGGCGCGGATCGCAACCGCCGCGGTGTCATAGAAGGCGTCGCCGGAAAGCTTCACCTCGCGGTCGGACACCACCAGCGTTCCGGTCGACAGCCGCGACAGCGCGCCCAGCGCCGTCATCGCGGCGGCGGCGAAGCCGGGCGGTGCGCCGATGCTGGGCTTGAGATTGTCGACGACCTTTTCGCTGAAGAACTTGCGGGCCGCCGCCGCCGCAAGCGCGGCATGGACGTTGTTGTCCGGCACGTAGCCGGTCAAGGTCAGCGTTACCGCGACAGGGTCCTTGTTGGCCTGAAAGATATAGGGCGGCGCCCTGACATCGTTGGCAGCGACCGAAAATCCCTCCGGCAGATTTTTCAGCGCGGCCGCGATCGCCTCGCGACCGCCGAGCTCGCGCGCCATGCCGGTGAGGCTGACCTTGGTATCGGAGATGGCGATCTTGCCGTCCTTCAGCTTCGCAATCTGGTCGACCAGCAGCAGCACCGCATTGTCGAAGTTCTGCGGCGCGCCGCGCGCCAGATTCATCTGGTCGACCACCTCGACGCCTCCGAGGCTCGCCCGGGCCGCCTGCAGCAGCCTCGCCTTGCTGTCCGGCAGCGGCGCACTGCCGCCCAGCGTCACCCTGACGACATCCCGCTCAGCCGACCAGACGAACGGCCTTGCTTCGGGCACCAGGCGGGTCTCGTCGTTGACCAGTCGCACGCCGGGCACGGCTTGCACCGCAGCCACCGCGCCGCGACGGCCGGCCTGCGAGAAGGCATCCGCGGCCACCGTGACGTCGCGGCCTGCGACCGCGATCTGGGTCTTGTCGAGCACGGCCTCCTTCAGCGCCGCGGTGCTGCGCGCGGCGAGGTCGGATTCCAGCGGAACGGTGGAGGTCCAGGCCGCCAATGCCCAAAACACGACCAGTGGAATGACGCCGGGCCACCATTTGCTGCTCCACCTGAAAAGTCCGTGCATTCGGCGTCCTGCGGGTCTGGGAACAGAGAGAAAACAAACCCTTGCGGGGCTGTCAAACTGGAAATAACACGGAACAGTCCGCCGCCGGACGGCCCTCCGGCTAACCGTTTCTTCAGCGCTCCTCCGCTAGCTTGGCCACTGCATCCCAACCGGCCTCCGGTTTCCTGATGAAGCAGTTACGCAACAACGTCATCCGCGCCGGGCTGGAAGCGTTTTATTTCACCGGAGCCCATCATCTGATGCGGCCGATCTTTGCGGGCGTCGGCGCCATTTTCATGCTGCATCATGTCCGTCCGCCACGTGACGCCGAGTTCCAGCCCAACCGCCATCTGGAGATCGTGCCGGAATTCCTGCGCGCCATGTTGACGCACCTTCGGGCTCAGGACATCGACATCATCAGCATCGACGAGGTGCATCGGCGGCTGCTCGAACGCGACTTCGCGCGGCGCTTCGCCTGCTTCACCCTTGACGACGGCTATCGCGACAATCGCGACTACGCGCTGCCGGTGCTGCGCGAGTTTGACGCACCTTCCACCGTTTATGTCGCCAGCGATTTCGCGCAAGGCACCGGCGAGCTGTGGTGGATCGCGCTGGAGACCTTGATCGCCAAATCCACGTCGGTCGAAGCGGCGATCGGGGGCGCTGCGGTCCGCCTCGACACCGGCACGCCGGCCGCCAAGCAGGCCGCGTTCGACCGGATGCACCGCTGGCTGCGCGGATTGCCGGGCGCGGACGAGGCCCGGCGCGAGGTCGCGACGCTGTGCGCCCGTTACGGCGTCGACCAGGCCGCGATCTGCCGCGAGCTCTGCATGTCCTGGGAGGAACTGAAACCCTTCGCCGCCGACCCGCTGATCAGCATCGGCGCGCATTCCATCACCCATTGCAATCTCGCCCGGCAGACCGAAGCCACCGCCAGCCACGAGATCGCGGCCAGCCGGCAGCGGATCGAGAGTGCCTTGCAATGTCCCGTGGTCCATCTCGCCTACCCCTATGGCGACAGGATCGCGGCCGGCCCCCGCGAATTCGCGCTGGCGCAGGCGGCCGGCTTCAAGACCGCGGTGACGACCCGTCCGGGCATGATCTTTCCGGAGAACGCCCGGCACCTGACGGCGCTGCCGCGGGTGTCGCTGAACGGCAATTATCAGGACGCTCGCATCCTGCCGGTGCTGACCTCCGGCGCCGCCACCGCGATGTGGAACGGTTTTCGCCGCGTCGACGCGGCGTGATTTTCCGTGGTCCCGCGAAGGGTTGTCGCATGCGAAACCGAGCGGCAGCCGCACATCTTCCTACCCCCTCCAGGGGAGGGCAGGGTTCTCCGCTTCCTTGACTCCTCATATCTGCGCGCCCAAAACCGCGGGCAAATTTCAACGGAGGCACCATGTTCAAGGATCTGTTTTCGCTGCAGGGCCGCGTCGCGCTGGTGACGGGGGGCTCGCGCGGCATCGGTCGGATGATCGCCGCAGGCTTTCTCGCCCAGGGTGCGGCGCGGGTCTATATCACCGCGCGCAAGGCCGCGGCCTGCGAGGCGACGGCCCGCGAACTGGCGGCCGAATATGGCGGCGAGTGCCTCGCGCTGCCGATCGACATCTCGACCATGGCCGGCATCGAGATGCTGGCCGCCGAGATCAAGAAGCGCGAGCCGAAGCTCGACATCCTGGTCAACAACGCCGGCGCGGCCTGGGGCGCTGCCTTCGACGAATTTCCGGAGAGCGGCTGGGACAAGGTGATGAACCTCAACCTCAAGGCGCCGTTCTTCCTGACCAAGGCGCTGGCCGCGCCCTTGCGCGCCGCCGCCAGCGCCGACAGGCCCGCGAAGGTGATCAACATCGCTTCGATCGACGGCATCTTCGTCAACCCGATGGAGACCTACTCCTACCATGCCAGCAAGGCAGGGCTGATCCACCTGACGCGGCGGATGGCAACGCGGTTGATCAAGGAGCACATCAACGTCACGGCGATCGCGCCGGGCGCGTTCGGGTCCGACATGAACCGCGCGGCGCGCGATCATGCCGAAGAGGTGGCGCAGCGCATCCCGGCGCAGCGCGTCGGCACCGACGAGGACATGGCCGGAGTGGCGATCTATCTCGCCTCGCGCGCCGGCGACTATGTCGTCGGCGCCACCATCGCCGTCGACGGCGGCGTGGTCTACGCCAATGCCGGGCTCGAGATCGCGGGGTAGGGGCGAAACACGGCCGCGGTCGCTATCCGGAGCCGCTAGGCTGGACAGGCGCCGCGATCAAGGCGCCTGCACTCCTACTCCCTACTCGCCATTCCCCCTTACGTCTCGATCTTCACATATTCGAAATCGCCGGGTTTGTTGTCGATCCCGACCTTGGGCGGCGAGATCCAGGAGGCGAACTGGCCGGCCTCGGTCACCGGCGTCATCAGCGAGGCGATGAAATCGCCGTCGTCCGCCGAGGGCAGCCAGTCGCTGCGGCGCTGGGCCCAGGTCGCGTTGTCGATCAGCACGCCGTCCGGCGTGGCGTGGATGTCCTTGAACTCGCCGATCTGGCGATGGAACGCGACGTTCGGCAAGCTCAGCTTGAAGTCGAAGCCCGCGCTGGAGATCACCTTGTTCCAGCGCAGCAGGCCCTTGACGCAGTCCTGGGTGTAATCATCGCGCAGCCGCATGTTGAGCGCGGTGAGCGCCGGCTCGTCAACCCGCCTGATCTCGCCGTTCACCAGCTTGAGCACCGGATAGGTGTCGTTCTGCAGGCGGTGATCGTCCTGGATCTGGGTCTCGTGGTAGCGGCCCTTGATGCCGGCATTGAAGGCGTTGGCGGCGTTGGTCGACACTTCCGAGCCGAACAGGTCGAGCGACAGCGTGTAGTGCAGGTTGAGCTTCTTCTGGATGGTTGGCAGGTCGATCACCCCGAGCGCGCGGACTTTGGCGACGTCGGTGGGGTCAGTGATGCCGGCGGCCTTCATCGCCTCGACGGTCCGCTGCACGACGCGGCTGATGCCGGTCTCGCCGACGAACATGTGGTGGGCTTCCTCGGTCAGCATGAAGCGGCAGGTGCGCGACAACGGATCGAAGCCGGACTGCGCCAGGCTGTGCAGCTGCATCTTGCCGTCGCGGTCGGTGAAGTAGGTGAACATGAAGAACGACAGCCAGTCCGGCGTCGCCTCGTTGAAGGCCCCCAGCATGCGCGGGCTGTCGGCGTCGCCGGAGCGGCGGCGCAGCAGATCGTCGGCCTCCTCGCGGCCGTCGCGGCCGAAATATTTCTGCAACAGGTAGACCATCGCCCAGAGATGGCGGCCTTCCTCGACATTGACCTGGAACAGGTTGCGCAGGTCGTAGAGCGAGGGCGCGGTCTTGCCGAGATGGCGCTGCTGCTCGACCGAGGCGGGTTCGGTGTCGCCCTGGATCACGATCAGGCGGCGCAGCATGGCGCGATGCTCGCCGGGCACTTCCTGCCAGGCCGGCTCGCCGAAATGTTCGCCGAACGGGATGACCCGGTTCTCCTCCTGCGGCGCCAGCAGGATGCCCCAGCGATAGTCCGGCATCTTGACATAGTCGAACTTGGCCCAGCCGCGCGGATCGACCGAATAGGCGGTGCGCAGATACACCAGCGACTGCTGGAAGCCTTCCGGCCCCATGTCGCCCCACCAGTTCATGTAGCCGGGATGCCAGCCTTCCAGCGCCTTGAGCACCTGCCGATCCTCGCTGAGATTCACGTTGTTGGGAATCTTGGTAGAGTAGTCGACGTTCATGATGTTCATGGTGGAGGTGCTCCCTACTGGGTGAATTCTTTCAAGGGGCGAATGGCGGGTAGCGAATGGCGAATAGGGATCAAAAAGAAGAACTGTTCGCCATTCGCTACCCGCCTCTTAAACTCTGGTCATATCGAACGACGCCTTCTGGCCGCTGCCGTAGCGGCGCAGCGCGCCGTCTTCGCCGACGGCGTTGGGGCGCTGGAAGATCCAGTTCTGCCACGCCGTCAGGCGCGAGAAGATTTTCGATTCCATGGTCTCGGGCCCGACGAAGCGCAGATTGGCCTCCATGCCGGTCAGGGCATCGGGCGAGAAGCTGCAGCGTTCCTCGAAAAACACCCTGATCTCGTCGTCCCAGTCGATATCGTCGAGCGCGAAAGTGACGAGGCCGAGCCGTTCGGCCTCGCCCGCATCGAGCGCCTCGCCGATCTTTTCCCGCACGCGTTCGAGATCGGCAGGATCGGCCTGGAAGCGCGACTGCAGCCGCGTCAGGCCGTGGCTCATCGGATACGGCCCGAAGTTCATCGCCGAAAGCTCGATGGTCGGGGGACTGCGGTTGTCGCCCTGCTTCTGGCCGATCAGCATGTAGGAGCGGTCGGCGGCGAACACCAGTTCGGCCAGCGTACCGACGAAGCACGAGCCCGGCTCGACCAGCGTCACCAGGGTGCGCGAGGTGACGTCGATGCGCTTCAATACCCGCTTCCAGTACTGCCTGATCTCGTTGACCAGCCAGTGCGCCTTGTGGGCTTCCAGGAAGGCGTCACAGGCCAGCACATTGGCGCGCTCGCCATGCGACTTGAACACCAGCATCGCGGTTTCGATTTCGTTGATGCGCAAGTGCAGGATGGCGTCGTCGAGTTCGCGCGCCACCTGCAGCGGCCAGAACGCGGCGCCTTGCGCGATCATGCCGTCGATGTCGGCGGGCGGGGCTGCCTCCGGCGCCTGGATCGAAAGCGTGGCGATGCGCTGCGCGCGGTCGATATCGACGGTGACCAGGCCATAGCGCAGGCCGTTGTCGCCGATGCTGCGGCTCAGGGGCTCGAGCGCGATGCCCTTGCCGTTGCCGTTGCGGGTCGAGGCCGCGGCGAATTCGCGGGTGCGCTCCTCAACCCTCGCCTCGAGCTTGCTGTTCGGCGCGATCTCGTCGACCAGCCGCCATGCGACGGCGCGCTTGCCCTTGATGCCTTCCTCGATGGTGCAGAAGAAATCGGCGTGGTCGCGGCGCACCTTGCGCTTGTCGACCACCCGGGTCAGGCCGCCGGTGCCGGGCAACACCGCGAGCAGCGGCACTTCCGGCAGCGCCACCGCCGCGGCGCCGTCGTCGGCGAGGATGATGTGATCGGTCGCCAGCGCCAGCTCATAGCCGCCGCCGGCCGCCGTGCCATTGATCACCGTGACGAACCGCTGGCCGGAATTTTCCGAGGAATCTTCCAGGCCGTTGCGGGTCTCGTTGGTGAATTTGCAGAAATTGACCTTGTGGGCATGGGTCGCCCCCGCCAGCATGCGGATATTGGCGCCGGCGCAGAACACCCGGTTCTTGCCCGAGCGCAGCACCACCACCTTCACGCCGGGATATTCGAAGCGCAGCCGCTGCACCGCGTCGGCGAGCTCGATATCGACGCCGAGATCGTAGGAATTCAGCTTGAGCTGGTAGCCTTCGAACAGGCCGCCATTCTCGTCCACGTCCATGGTCAGGGTCGCGACCTCACCCTCGACGCCGAGCTTCCAGTGCCGGTAGCGCTGCGGATCGGTCTGGAAATCGATGTATCGGGCGCCGCCTGCGAGGACGCGATCTTCACCGGCCATGGACCATCCCTTAGTTTTAGCGCTTCATCTTATCATGCATAATAATGCATGTTATGACGGAGGTCTAGCCTGTCGCGTCAGAAATCTGCATTTTCTTTCATGTTCGGCCGAGGGCCCCGATCTGCACCCAGTCGGCCTTGGACAGCAGCGGCTGGACCAATTTGCTTCGGAGCAGCGCGGCCAGCGCTGTGGTCGGGAAGTGATCGGCAAATCCGTCGGCGGTGGCCGTGCGCAGGCCAAGCGCCTCGAGCTCGCGCAACGCCTCGCCGAGCAGCCGTGCCGCCGCATGAGGCTTTTGCATCCGCAAGCGCAGATTGGCGTTTGCGATCTGGATGCAGGCCCGCAGCAACACCCGTTCGCGTCCGCGCTGCGGCGCCGCCGCCCACACCGCTTCCAGGATTTCCTGCGCTTCCCAGAAATAGCCGGCATCGTTGAGCGCGATGCCATAGCGCAGCGCCGGATGCCGCGCCGGCACGAAGCCGCCGAATCGCGATGGCACCAGGGCCTTGGCGTGACGGAGGGTATCGCGGTCGGCCTCGGCTTCCGCGCTCTCGCCGGGGACATAGGCCCAGCGCGGCAGCGACAGGTGGACGGCGGCGGGGCGCGGATTGCTCATCGGAGCACCGCCGCCAATGCGCTAGGACGCTCGCCCCGGCGAGCCCTCATGCGTGGACAGCAGGGTCCTTGCAAATTCCGCGACCGCATTGAGCGTCGCCTCCGGCGCTTCGCGATGCGGCGAATGACCAGCCCGTGGAATCATGGTCGCATCCACCGGACAATAGCACTCCTCCCGGGCGATCTCGATCTGGCGAATTGTCCCATACTGGTCGTCGGCGCCCTGCAGGATGGCGACGGGGACGCGGATATAGGCCAGGTAGTCCGAGATATCCCAGGCGCGAAATTTCGGGTCGAGCCAGGCGTCGTTCCAGCCGTAAAACGCGCCGTCGACATCGCGGTGCCAGCGTCCGAGTTTCGACCTCAGGCCTTCGCTCTGATAGGCCTGCCTGGTCGCCGCAATCGACGCCACCGAAACATCTTCCACCACGAAATGCGGCGCGATCAGCACCAGCCCGCGGACCCGGTGATCTCCGCTGCCCCCGGCATGGATCGCCGCGATCGAAGCGCCGTCGGAATGCCCGAGCAGGATCCCGCGGCGAAAGCCGATGGCGTCGAGCAGCTTCGGCAGCACCTCGAGGGCCTCGACCTGCATGTAGTCGAGCGGCCGCGGCAAAGCCGCCGCCGTCGAGGCGCCGTAGCCGGCGCGCGAATAGCAAAATACCCCGAAGCCGGTGGCGGCCTGCAGCCGGTCCGGAAAATCCCCCCACAGCGCCGCCGATCCCAGGCCTTCGTGCAGCATGACGATGCTCGGCGCGTGCTCCGGCGCCGGACCGATCATGCGGTATTCGAGTTCGGCAGCGCCGATCGTGAGGAAGCCGGTGGGCGCAAGGACAGTCATGTCTTTTAGCTGCGGCTCCATGTTCGCCATGCCCGGGCTTGTCCCGGCCACGACAGCCAGGTCAGCGTTTCCGTAGTTCTGATTATATCGGCATCCATCCTTCGAGACGCGGGCCCTCGCCCTCCGGGCGAAGGCTCGCCCCTCAGGATGAGGTCAGAAAACCTGGCCACGATTGGTTTCACGGAATCGCTCGGCTAGTCATTCGCCCCATCCCGCAGCTTGAAGCGCTGGATCTTGCCGGTCGCGGTCTTGGGCAGGGCGTCGACCACGTCGATCCAGCGCGGATATTTCCACGGGCCGATCTTCTGCTTGACGTGCTCCTTCAGCGCCTCGTGCAGGCCGGAGGTCTCGGCCTCCTTGCGCAGCACCACGAAGGCCTTGGGCTTCAGCAGCCCTTCCGGATCGGCTTCGGGCACGACGGCGGCTTCGAGCACCGCCGGATGGGTGATCAGGGCGCTTTCGACCTCGAACGGCGACACCCAGATCCCGGACACCTTGAACATGTCGTCGCTGCGGCCGCAGAAGGTATAGCGGCCGTCGGCATCGCGGATGTATTTGTCGCCGGTTCGGGTCCAGTGGCCCTCGAAGGTCTGCCGGCTCTTGCTGCGCTGGTTCCAGTAGCCTTCGCCGGCGGAGGGCGCGTCGACCAGCAACTCGCCGACCTCGCCATCGGCGACATCGCTGCCGGCTTCGTTGACCAGCCGCACCCGATAGCCCGGCACCGGGCGGCCGGCCGAGCCGTACTTGATGTCGCCGGGCGCATTGGAAAGAAAAATATGCAGCAGCTCGGTCGAGCCGACCCCGTCGAGAATATCGACGCCGAAGCGCGACTTCCAGCTGGTGCCGACCGATTCCGGCAGCGCCTCGCCGGCGGAGGTGCAGATCCGCAGCCGGCTGCCGGCCCCCTGATGCTTCATGGCCTCGTCATTGAGCATCGCCGAGAACAGCGTCGGCACGCCGAAGAAGATGCTGGGATGATATTTGTTCATCAGCGCGAACATGGTGGCCGGCGTCGGCCGCTCGGAATTGAGAATGGTGGTGGCCCCGACCGACATCGGAAATGTCAGCGCGTTGCCGAGCCCGTAGGCGAAAAACAGCTTGGCCGCCGACAGTCCGACGTCGTCCTCGCGAATCCCGAGCACCTTCTGGGCATAGGTCTCCGCGGTCGCGGCGAGACTGGAATGCAGATGCCGCACGCCCTTGGGCATGCCGGTCGAACCCGACGAATACAGCCAGAACGCCGGTTCGTCGGCATGGGTGGCGGCGGTGGCAAAGCTGTCGCTCTCGGATGCGAGCGCTTCCGACAGTCTGGGGTAGCCGTGGCCGTCCGCGCCGGAGACGATGACATGCTCGAGATCCGGCATCCGTCCGACGATGTCCTTCACGACCGGCAGCAGCATCTCGGAGACGAACAGCACCCGGGCGCGGCAATCCGCCAGCACATAGGCGTACTGGTCCGACGTCAGCAGCGTGTTGAGCGGCACCGGCACCACGCCGGCGCGGATGGCGCCGAGAAACACGATCGGAAAATCGGTGGTGTCGAGCATGATCATGGCGACCCGCTCTTCGCGGCGGACGCCGAGGCGGCGCAGCAGGTTGGCGAGACGGCGGCTCTGGCGTTGCAGCTCGCCATAGCTCAATTCGGATACCGTGTCGGTGAAGGCGAGTTTTTCGGCCCGTCCGGCATCGACATTGCGGTCGAGCAGCCAGGTTACCGCATTGTAGACGCCGGAATGACCGCTCATGCCGCGCGCTCCTTGGACAGGCCTGCCACGACGTCTTCTCCCCGGTTTTGAGAATTATAATTCATAGAAAGCCACTGTGGGCGCTTGCTGTCAATCCTCTTCGGCATTATGTTTCCGGCATCGCGGTATCAGCGGCCAAAACCGAAGCACGGGACCATGACCGGAAATCTCGATCCCGAAGCCGGCTTTCTCGAGCAGCTCGGCCGGCGCGTCCGCACCATGCGCGCGCTTCGCGGCATGTCGCGCAAGGTGCTCGCGAAGGTTTCCGGCATCTCCGAACGCTACATCGCCCAGCTCGAAAGCGGCAAGGGCAACGTCTCGATCGTGCTCTTGCGCCGGGTGTCGAACGCGATGGGCGCGCATCTGGAAGATCTCATTCCCGCATCCGATCCTTCGCCGGACTGGCCGGTGATCCGCGATCTCCTGCGCAAGGCGACACCTGCCCAGCTGGCCCAGGCCCGGGACGTGCTCGCGGGCGTCGGCGACGGCGCGTCGGCGCAGCGCCGGTCGTTCGCCGGCATCGCCCTGATCGGGCTGCGCGGCGCCGGCAAATCCACCCTCGGCAGGATGCTGGCGAAAAAAATCGGCTGGAGTTTCGTCGAGCTCAACAAGGAGATCGAGGCGCAGAACGGCTTGTCGGTCGCCGAGATCATCGCGCTCTACGGCCAGGAGGGTTTTCGGCGGTTGGAGCAGGCCGCGCTGGGCCAATTGCTGGCGCGCAACGAGCTGATGGTGCTGGCGACCGGCGGCGGCCTCGTCTCCGAGCCCCTGACCTTCGACCTGATCCTGTCGTCATTCTACACCATCTGGCTGAAAGCCGAGCCGGAAGAACACATGGCGCGGGTGCGGCGCCAGGGCGATCTGCGGCCGATGGCGGACGACCGCTCGGCGATGGCGGAATTGCGCACCATCCTGCTGAGCCGCGAGCCGCTTTATGCGCGGGCCTCCGCGGTGGTGGATACCGCCGGGCTTTCGGTGGACGCCGCCGCCGCGCGCCTGATCGAGGCCGTGGCGCCCGTGCTGCACGACGAGGCGCGAATGTTCGCGCGGGGGTGATCTACCCGCGTGTCCCGGACGCGGCGCAGCGCCTACTCGCGCTGCGCCGCAGATCCGGACCCGCGTTGCTACCCCGGATCGGCCGCGCACCACGCCGCTGCCAGCTCAGAATCCCTGGGAACGATGACCCGGCGTCGTGCAAGCCTTACCGCGCCGGGCTCCAGCGCTGCGGACCTGTCGCAAACTACCTCGGCACGCAGCGGCCGCCGGACCAGAACGCCCAGGTCGGGCAGGCGTGCGTGGTGCCGCGGTCAGTGCCATATCCATTCTTGAACCAGTGGCAGTGCCCGTAAATGTCACGCCACTGACGATCGCCACAGCCTTCCGCGGCTTCGCAGATAGTCGTCGCCATCATGGCGAGCGTGGCTCCAAGAGCAATTACCTTAAGCATGTGTGTTACCTCCTGTGGGAGAGCGGCGTGATCGCGGCCCTGACAAACGCGGGTTGCGTTGAACAGCGGCGTTGCCGTTCGCATGGTTGGTCGCGCGAACGCCGCCAGGGGTTTCGTTGGAAATGTGCTCTAAGTCACAGGACTTGCCTCCGGGCGCGTATCGCGATCGTCACGCGCGCCGGGCAGGGTTCGGTGGACGCGGCCAGCGTCGGGCCCGCACCGACGAGCCTGGCTGCGGAAACGTGAATCGGAAATGCACACACCACCCCCGGCAACGTGGCGCCTTGCGGGGAGCGGAAGAAGCGCGGCGTCTCAAATGCCGAGATAGCGGTGCTGCAGCTCGGGTGCCGCGATCAATTCCTGCGAACTGCCGCTCCACACCGCGCGGCCGCGCTCGATGATATAGTGGCGGTCGGCGATGGCAGCGAGATTTTCCACGTTCTTGTCGATCACCAGCACCGACTGGCCGCGCGCCTTCAACAGCGACAGGCAGCGCCAGATCTCGTCGCGGATCAGGGGCGCCAGTCCCTCGGTGGCCTCGTCGAGGATCAGCAGCCGCGGATTGGTCAGAAGCGCGCGCCCGATCGCCAGCATCTGCTGCTCGCCGCCCGACAGCGTGCCGCCCATGTTGCCGGCGCGTTCGGCAAGCCGCGGGAACAGCGCGTGGACCTTGTCGAGCGTCCATGGATCGGCGCTGCCGAGACGGTTGCCGGACGCCGCCACCAGGTTTTCACGCACGGTCAGATTGGGAAAGATCTGGCGCCCCTCCGGGACCAGGCCTATTCCCAGTTGCGCGATCCGGAACGCCGGCAGGCGGCGGACTTCTCGTCCGGCAAAACGGATGCTGCCGGCGCGCGCCGGCGTCAGCCCCATGATCGAGCGGATGGTGGTGGTCTTGCCCATGCCGTTGCGGCCCATCAGGGAGACCATCTCGCCCGCGCGGACCGACAGCGACAGGCCGAACAGCACCTGGCTCAGGCCATAGCAGGTTTCGATCGCCTCGACCTCGAGCAGCGGCGCCGCGCCGGCCGGTTTTTCATCAGCCAGCTGTTCGTTAGACATGGCCGGTCACCACATGCTGGTCGCCGAGATAGGCGCGCCTGACCTCTTCGTTGCTGCGGATCGCCGAGGGCACGTCGGAGGCGATGACGCGGCCGTAGACCAGCACGGTGATGCGGTCGGCGAGCGCGAACACCGCGTCCATGTCGTGCTCGACCAGCAGGATGGTGACTTCGCGCCGCAACTCCCTCAGCAGCCGGACCATCCGCGCGGATTCGGTGACGCCGAGTCCCGCCATCGGCTCGTCGAGCAGCAGCATCTGCGGCCGCGTGGCGAGCGCCACCGCCAGCTCCAACTCGCGCTGCTCGCCATGGCTCAATCGCGACACCACGGTGTCGGCGCGGGCTTCCAGCCCGACCCGCCGCAGCGCCGCAAGCGCGGTCTGGCGCAAATGGCCTTCCTTGCGGGCATCGCCCCAGAACCGGAACGAGTGTCCGTCATGGGCCTGGGCCGCCAGCGCGACGTTGTCGAGCGCGCTGAAGTCGGACAACAGCGAGGTGATCTGGAACGATCGCGCCAGCCCGAGCGCGCTGCGCCGCCAGGCCGGCAGCCGGGTGATGTCGCGGCCGGCCAGGCGGATCACGCCGGAATGCGGCGACAGCTGTCCGGTGAGCTGGCTGATCAGCGTGGTCTTGCCGGCGCCGTTGGGGCCGATGATGGCATGCAGCTCACCCCTGGCGACCTCGAGCGAGAGGTTGTCGGTGGCGAGAATCCCGCCAAAGCGCCGCACCAGGTTTTCCACGCAAAGCAGGGGCTCAGCCACGGCGCAACCTCCCGAGCAGCCCGACGATGCCGCCGCGCCCGAACAGCACGATCAAAAGCAGCAGCGGCCCCATGATCAGCGCCCAGTACTCGGTGAGCTGCGACAGGAACTCCTCCAGCACCAGGTAGACGATGGCGCCGATCACCGGGCCGAACAGCGAGCCCATGCCGCCGAGGATCACCATCACCATGAGATCGCCGGAGCGGGTCCAGTACATCACCGCCGGGCTGATGAAGTCGGTATTGTCGGCGAGCAGCGCGCCGGCGAGGCCGCAGATGGTGCCGGCGATGACGAAGCAGACCAGCCTATAGCGGGTGGCGGGAAATCCGATCGCCTGCATGCGCGCCTCGTTGGAGCGCAGGCCCTGCACCACCATGCCGAAGCGCGAATTGAGGATGCGCCAGACCAGGAAGATGCCGCCGAGCAGGCAGAAGAGGCAGAGATAATAGAACTGCACGCGGTTCGACAGGTTGATCAGGCCGGAAAAATCGCTGCGCTTGTAGATGGTCAGGCCGTCGTCGCCGCCGTAGCGCGCCAGCCCCGAGGCGACGTAATAGGCCATCTGGGCGAAGGCCAGCGTGATCATGATGAAATAGACGCCGCGGGTGCGCAAGGACAGCGCGCCGATCACCAGCGCGTACAGCGCCGAGGCCGCCATCGCCACCGGCCACTGGATGAATCCCGAGCCGATGCCCTCGAAGGCCAGGATGCCGACCGCATAGCCGCCGATCCCGAGATAGGCGGCGTGCCCGAAGCTCATCATCCCGCCATAGCCCATGATGAGATTGAGGCTGACCGCGGCCAGCGCGAAGATCACGATCCGGGTGAACAGCGTCAGCGCGAACACGTTGCCGCTGAGCGAGGTATAGAGCGGCAGCAGCAACAGGCCGGCGACCACCAGTGCCGCCACCGCGTTGCGGGCGTTGAGCCAGGCGGTCATCGGCGGCTGGCCGGGAACAGCCCCTCCGGGCGGACCACCAGCACGACAGCCATCAACAAATAGATCAGCATCGAGGACAGCGCCGGCGCGGCGGTCGAGGCGGCGGCCGAACTCAGCACCCGCCGCAACAGATCGGGCAGGAAGGCGCGGCCCATGGTGTCGATGATGCCGACGAAGATCGCGGCCAGGAACGCGCCGCGGATCGAGCCGATGCCGCCGATGACGATGATGACAAAGGCGAGGATCAGGATGTTCTCGCCCATCCCGATCTGCACCGTCAGGATCGGCGCCTGCATCATGCCGGCCAGGCCGGCCAATGCGGCGCCGAGCCCGAACACCAGGGTGTAGAGCAGCTTGATGTTGATGCCGAGCGCGCCGATCATTTCCCGGTTGGAGGCGCCGGCGCGGATCAGCATGCCGAGCCGGCTGCGCATCACCACGAGATAGAGCAATAGCGCCACCGCCAGCGCGACCACGATGATGGCGAGCCGGTAGGCCGGATAGAACACCCCCGGCATGATCTGGACCGGCACCGTCAGCCAGGGCGGCAGTGGCAGCGCCAGGCCCGCCGGGCCCCAGATCAGCCGCACCGCGTCATTGAAGAACAGGATCAAGCCGAACGTGGCCAGCACGTGATCGAGATGATCGCGGCCGTAGAGGTGCCGAAGGGCCACGAATTCCAGCACGATGCCGAGCAGCAGCGTGGCGCCGAGCGCGAGCACGATGCCGAGAATGAAATTCCCGGTCCAGGCCACGAAGGTCGCGGCAAAATAGGCGCCCATCATGTAGAGCGAGCCGTGCGCCAGATTGACGAAGTCCATGATGCCGAACACCAGCGTCAGTCCCGCCGCCAGCAGAAACAGCAGCAGGCCGAACTGCAATCCGTTCAAAAACTGTTCGACGACAAGCAGCATGGATACCCTGGTTCAAGGATTATGAAGTTCGAATCATTTCGGTTGGTAGCGACCATTGAATTGTCATTCCGGGGCGCGCTGTTGCGCGAGCCCGGAATCCATAACCCCGCCGGGAATATGGATTCCTGGCCTGCGCCTCAAGCCGGCTTTCGCCGACTGAAGACGCATCCCGGAATGACACGCGTGATGCATCTCTAAGGATGAAGTCACCGCACTTCAATTAAACGGCCTGCAAGACATATGCCGAGAATAACGAGGCGGCAACGCATCAGCGCGCCGCCGTGTCGAGCAGCACCGCCAGATCACTTCATCGGACATTTGTCGTGGAAGCGGTCCTGGTCGTCCTTGACGATGGTGGCGACGGTTTTCAGCGAAAGCGCGCCGTCGGCATCCTTGACCACGTCCTGCAGGTAGAAGTTCTGGATCGGGATGTGGTTGTTGCCATATTTGAACGGGCCGCGCAGCGACTTGAAATCCGCCTTCTGCATCTCGGCGCGCATGGCCTCCTTGTTGCCGGTGTCGCCCTTCACCGCCACCACAGCGCTGTTGATCAGTTGCGCGGCGTCATAGGCCTGGGCGCCGTAATAGGTCGGGCGCAGGCCGGGATATTTCTTGCGGTAATCGGCCACGAACTGCTTGTTCTGCTCGTTCGGCAGGTCGTTGACCCATTCCTGCGCGCCGGGCACGCCGAGCGCGTTGTCCTTCTGCAGCGGTAGCGACAATTCGTCGATGGTGAAGGCGGTATAGAGCGGCATCTGCGCCTTGAGGCCGGCCTGGGCATATTGATTGAGGAACTGGACGCCGGCCGCACCGGGATAGAATACGAAGATCGACTCCGCGCCGGAGGCGCGCGCCTTGGAAAGCTCGGCCGAGAAGTCGAGCTGGCTCGGCCACACGGTATATTCCTCGCCCTTGATCTCGCCCTTGAAGGTGCTCTTGACGCCGGCCAGCATGTCCTTGCCGGCGGCATAATTGGGACCGATCAGGAACACCGACTTGACGCCCTTCTGGTTCATGTAGAGCCCCATGGCGGCCGGGGTCTGGTCGTTCTGCCAGGAGGTCGAAAACACGTAAGGCGAGCACAATTCGCCGGCGAGCTGCGAGGGTCCGGCGTTGGCGCTGATCAGGAAGGTCTGCGAATCCACCGCGGTCTTCAGCGACGCCAGCAGCACGTTCGACCAGATATAGCCGGCGATGAAGTCGACATGGTCGGACTGCACCAGCTTCTCGGTCTTCTGCTTGCCGATATCCGGCTTCTGCTGATCGTCCTCGTAGATCACCTCGACCGGCTTGCCGGCCATCTTGCGGCCCATGTGATCGAGCGCCAGTTCGAACGAATTGCGCATGTCGTTGCCGATCACCGCGGTCGGGCCGCTGAAGGTCGAGACAAATCCGATCTTGATGGAATCCGCCGCCAGTGCGGGTTGCGCGAGCGCCACGACCGCCGCGCCAGCCAGCCAGAATGCCGTTCTCATATCAACTCCCCCTCGTTACCGATGCCTGCTGCCGCCGGTCGACTGACCCGTCGGTTCGAACGCGCGCCGCCTTGCGGGCCGGTGCTGCGATCGCCGAAGCGTTTTGTGCGCGAATTACCAAGGCGGCGGCAAGCATGAACCGCTGCCTGCCTTCAAAACCTTCGGCCCATACGCTCCGTCGCATGCACCATAGTTCGCCGGACGCCGATGGCAAGAATTATAGTGCTGGTTTAGCGTGGGCTCGATCGCAGCTTGCGGCCCGATGCGAGCGGTCTCACCGCCCATTTTTTTGACGCCCTCGGTGATCGCCGCGCCTGGCGAAGTCGTGAATGGATCGGCCGACCATTGCAGCAAATCCCGCGCCGACAAAAATCCTGTCATGGATTCGCGGGGCGCCATCCGGCACGCGCTGGCTTTCCATGTGGCATCCGGTTCACCACGACGGCGACCACCCGCAAGACCGATTGCCAGGACAAGCCAGCTCCCGCCCTGCTCATAAAATGTGCATAATCTGCCGGCACGTCCCCGCTTCGGTGCTTCAACCGGCGCTCAACTATCTGACAAGACAGCGCGATCCTGATATCCCGCGAGCGTGATGAAGATGTACACATGGCACATCGCTTGCTTCGATCGAAGCACTCGAACCTCGACCGGGCGACCAGCCATCGCCTGGCCACGGCGCCAGACACCATCGAACGCAACCGCCCTCTCGCATCCGGAGACGTCCCCTGCCGCGCCCGCCGAATAAATCTCAGCCGCCTCGCGGACCGAACATCTGTCCCGATCGGGGCCGCGCGTGACCGAGACCGTCGCTGCGATCGTCGCCGCGCACCGCGCCGGCACCGCGACGCCCGCGCAAACCGTGGCGCGCAGCTATCAGCGGATCCGCGACCACAACGATCCCGCCATCTTCATCAGCCTGCGCGACCAGCAACAGGCGCTGGCGGAGGCCGATGCGCTGGCCGCGAAGGATCCGGCCGCGCTGCCGCTGTACGGCGTTCCCGTTGCGGTCAAGGACAACATCGACGCCGCCGGAATGCCCACCACCGCCGCCTGTCCGGCTTTCGCCTATCTGCCGGGCCGGGACGCCACCTCGGTGGCGCGGCTGCGCGCGGCCGGCGCCATCGTCATCGGCAAGACCAACCTCGATCAGTTCGCCACCGGCCTGGTCGGCGTGCGCTCGCCCTATGGCATTCCCAACAATCCGGTGCGCGGCGACCTCATTCCGGGCGGATCGAGCTCAGGCTCGGCGGTGGCGGTGTCGGCGGGATTGGTGCCGCTGGCGCTGGGCACCGATACCGCCGGCTCCGGCCGGGTGCCGGCGATGCTCAACAATATCGTCGGCCTGAAGCCGAGCCTCGGCCTCGTCTCCACCGCCGGTGTGGTGCCGGCCTGCCGCACGCTGGATTGCGTGTCGGTGTTCGCGCTCACGGTGGACGACGCGATGACGGCGCTGGCCGCCATGGCCGGCCCGGACGGCGCCGATCCCTATTCCCGCGACCGGCCGCTGGCGCAGATGAGCGCGTTTCCCGGCAAGCTGCGGCTCGGCGTGCCGCATGACGGCCAGTTGATCTTCTTCGGCGACAAGGCTTCGGAGGCGGCCTATGGCGAGGCGCTGAAGCGCTGGACCTCGCTCGGCGCCACGCTGGTCGGGTTCGACCTCGAACCGTTCTATGAAACCGCGCGGCTGCTTTATGAGGGACCGTGGGTCGCCGAGCGCTATCTGGTGATCCGCAATCTGCTGGCATCCCAGCCGGCGGCGATTCATCCGGTGACCCGCGAAATCACCGCCGCCGGAGCCCGGCTCGGCGCCGCCGACACCTTTGCCGCGCTGTACCGGCTGCAGGCGCTGCGCAGGATCAGCGAGCGCGCCTTCGCCGGCATCGACGCGCTGGTGCTGCCGACGGTGCCGACCGTTTACTCGACGGCGCAGGTGCTGGCCAACCCGATCGAACTCAACTCCAGGCTCGGCACCTACACGAATTTCGTCAACCTGCTCGACCTCTGCGGCCTGGCGCTGCCGGCCGCGATCCGCGGCGACGACATTCCGTTCGGCATCACGCTGCTGGCGCCCGCCGCCAGGGACGCGCAGCTCGCCAGCATCGGCCGAGTCTTCCATGCCGACACCAGGCTGCGCCTCGGCAGCCGGTGCGTGCCGCAGCCGGCATTGGCTGTCCTGCCGGAGGGGCTGAGCGGGGACGAGATCGCCATCGCGGTGGTCGGCGCCCATCTGTCGGGCATGGCGCTGAACGGGGAATTGAAGGCGCTCGGCGGGCGCCTGCTGGAGGCGGCCATCACCGCGCCCGACTACAGGCTCTATGCGCTCGACACCGCGCCGCCAAAGCCCGGCATGCTCAGGGTCAAGGCCGGAACCGGATCGTCGATCGAGCTGGAAGTCTGGGCGCTGCCGGCGGCGGCGTTCGGCACATTCGTCGCCGCGATCCCGCCGCCTCTGTCGATCGGCACCGTGCGCCTGGCCGACGGCCGCGGCGTGAAGGGGTTTCTGGTCGAGCCGACCGCGGTCGACGGCGCGCGCGACATCTCCGCATTCTCGGGCTGGCGCGCCTTCGTGGCCGAAGCCGCGGCGACGGCGTGAGGGGGCGAACAGCGAATGGCGAGTAGCGAGTAGCGAGTAGAAATTTATTGCTCACTATTCGCTTTTCGCCACTCGCTTACACCGACACCGCGTAGATCTCATATTCGTCGCGCACCAGTTCGATATGGGCGCGCATCGCGGTTGCCGCGCCCGCCTTGTCGCCGCGCAGGATCGCCACCACGACGCGGTCATGCTCGGCATGCGATTTGGCCAGTCGCCCGAGATTGCGAAATTGCGCGCGACGAAACGGCTGCACCCGCACCCGGGTCGCCAGGGTTATTTCGGCAATATAGCCGTTCTGCGAGCCGGCATAGATCGCATTGTGAAACCGCTCGTTGACCTCGTGAAAGCGGTCCGGATTGCCGGCGTAGCTCAACACCCGCAATTCCTCGTGCACCGCCTCCAGCCGGTGGCGCTCCGCCGGCAGCATCCGTTCCGCGGCAAGCCCGGCGCACATCGCTTCCAGCTCCGCCATCGCCTCGAACATTCCGGTCAGCCGCTCGATCGAGGGCCGCGCCACCACCGCGCCGCGATGCGCCCTGGCGTCGACCAGACCGCTGGCGGCGAGCTGGCGCAGCGCCTCGCGGACCGGCGTGCGCGACACGTTGAAGCGTCGCGCGATCTCGGTCTCGTCAAGCGCGGCGCCGGGCGGCAGCGCGCCGCGCACGATTTCGTCCGCCAGTTGCAGCCTGAGCTCCTCGGCGCGGGTGATCTTGTCCGGCCGCGACGAGGCGCGGTCGACACGATGAACCGGTGTCTGCGCCACTTCGGCCGGACGGTGCGGAGCGTTACCCGGAAGATCCTCGAGACTCATGTCGTTTGACCCTGCGGTTCGTCGATGATGCTGACATGGGCGGCGACGATTTTCCAACCCTCGGCAAATCGCACCCAGGTCTGCATCTGCCGCCCCACTCTGGCGGGAGCGGAATCCCGGTAGAACAGCGTCGAGGCGACCGCGCTGTCGCGGCCATAGCTCGTAATCACCGTTTGGGCGGTACGGCGCATCAGTCCGGCCGGCGACCGTGCCGCGCGAAACGCCGTGATCGCGTCATAGCCGTAGAGGTTTTCACCGATGCCGTAGCGCAGCGTGCGGGGGTCGTTGCGGAACAGTTCGTCGAGCACGGCGACGTCGTTGGTCACCAGCGCCGCCTCATAGCGCGCGAACTGCTCGGCGACCTCGGCCAGCACATCGGGGAGATCGACTTCCATGTCACAATTCCTTTGGCAGCGGCGCGGCGACCACGCCGTCGCGCTGCAGCGCGTGGGCGACGCGCAGCGCGATATCCTCGCGCCAGGGTGCGGCGATGAGCTGTACGCCGATCGGCATCGGCTGAAGCGGGACCGGCACGGCGACCACCGGAAGCCCGATAAAGGAAATCGGCTGGGTGTGGATGCCGATATTGGCGCGGACCGGCAGTTCGACACCGTCAAGCACGAAGCTCGCCTGCCCGAGCTTCGGCGCTACGCAGGGCGTCGCCGGCGCGATGATGAGGTCGACCGACCGGAATATTTCCAGCACCCGGGCGCGGTACCAGCGGCGGAATTTCTGCGCGCGTTCGACCAGCGGCGCCGGCAGCATCGCGCCCGCCAGCAGTCGATCGCGCACCGCCGGATCGAAATCGTCCGGCCGCTGCCGCAAGCGGTCGAGATGCAAGGCGGCGCCTTCGCAGGTGGTGATGACATAGGCCGCGGCGCGGGCGCGCGCCGCTTCCGGGATTTCGACGGTTCGCGTGGCGCCAAGCGCGTGGACGACGCGGGCGACCGCCTCGATGGCCTCGGGGAAGACATTCTGCTGAAAATAGCCGCCGGCGATCGCGATCCGCAAGCCGCCGATGTCCCGCGAAAGCAGCGGCGTCACCGGCTCGGCGGGCCGGCCCGTGCACGCCGCATCGTCGGGGTCGGCGCCCTGCATCGCGTCATAGGCCAGCGCGAGGTCCTCGACATTGCGGGCGAACGGACCGAGATGATCGAGGCTGGCGACGAACGGAAACGACCGCGCCCGCGACAACCGGCCGTAGGTCGGCTTCAGCCCGAAGATTCCGCAGAACGACGACGGCACCCGGATCGAGCCGTTGGTGTCGGAGCCCAGCGCCAGCGGCACCAGGCCGCCGCCGACCGCGCCGCCGGATCCGCCCGATGAGCCGCCGGTCATCCGCGTCACGTCGTGCGGATTGCGCGAGGCGCCGTCATGCACGTTCTCGCCGGTGAAGTCGTAGGCGTATTCGCCCATATTGAGCGCGCCGACCAGCACCGCGCCGGCGGCCTCCATCCGCTCGACCAAGGTCGCGTCGCGCGGCGCCGGCGCAAGGTCGCGATTGATCTTCGAGCCGGCGCGGGTCGGCAGACCCCGGACATCGAACAGGTTTTTCACCGCGAACGGCACCCCGGCCAGCGGGCCGACCGGCTGTCCGGCCGCCACGGCGGCATCGACCGCCCGGGCTTTGCTGCGGGCGCGGTCCGCGGTGACGTCGGTGAAGCAATTCAGCGCCGGATCGCGGCGGGCGATCCGCGCCAGCGCGGCTTCGATGACGCTGAGAGCCGACACGGTGCGGCTGGTCACGGCCTCGGCGATTTCCGCAGCCGACAGCCCGTCGAGGTCAGGAGTGATGGGAATATCAGGCTGCAAAGACACTGGCCGGCTCGGTTTGATCGGGCAGCGCGAATTCGTCCACCAGCCGGGCGAGGCGCAGCGACACCTCGAGATTGGCGCGCACCGCCGGCTTCCAGGCCTCGTCGACCGAAAGCCCGAGGGCTTTGGAGACGGCGTCGATATAGTCGTCAAGGTCTGCGGTCATGTTATTCTCAAGGGGTCGCCACCTCAGTGAACCGGCAACGGCGGGTGTGGAATTGCCGTCAGCAATTCCCTTGTATAGGCATCCTGCGGATCGCCCAAGACCCGTTCGGCGGTACCCTGCTCGACGATTCGACCCGTCCGCATCACGATGACACGATCGCACAACAGGCGCACCACGTTCAGATCGTGCGACACGAACAGGTAGCTCATGCCCATCGACTGCTTCAAATCGTGCAACAGATTCAGCACCACCGCCTGCACCGAGACGTCGAGCGCCGCGGTCGGCTCGTCGAGAATCACGAGTTTTGGATGCAGCGCGATGGCCCGGGCGATGCCGACGCGGGCCTTCTGGCCGCCCGACAATTGATGCGGGAATCGGTCCAGCAGGTCGACCGGCAGCCCGACCAGCCCCGCCAGTTGCTCGCAGCGGGCGCGCAGGGCGTCGCGGCCTTTGATATCGCCGAGCTGCATGATCGGATCGACGATGGCGCGGGCGGCGGTGAAGCGCGGATTGAGGCTGTCGGTCGGATCCTGGAACACCATCTGGATGCTCTTGCGCAACGGCAGCCGCGCGAAGGCGTTGGGCGGGATGGCGCCGATCTCCTCGCCGTCGAACATGATGCGTCCCGAGGTCTGGTCCAGAAGCCGCATCACCATCATCGAGGTGGTGGATTTGCCGCAGCCGGATTCCCCGACCAGGCCGACACTCTCGCCATGCCCGACGCTGAAAGTGATGCCGTCGACCGCGCGGAATTGCTCCGGCGCGACCGGCGGCTTGCGGGAAAACAGCTTGGACAATACCGCGGTGGCGCCCTGCCGCGGATATTCCTTGACCAGCTTTTCGACCAGCAGCAGCGGTGTCTCCGTCTCCCCGCTGGCGGGGACCGGGGCACTGCGGGGCTCGGCCGTTGAGACAGCAACCCCTTGAGCCGGATTGCTCTGCGATCCGACCTCTCGCCGCAAACCGGGAGAGCTTGGGGGAAGCTTCGCGGCCTCCTCCTCCGGCAAAAGATCGCGCAAGGAGACGCCGAGCCGCGGCGTCGCGCGCATCAGCTTCCTGGTATAGGCGTGTTCCGGATGGGCGAAGATATCGGCCGACAGCGCGGTTTCGACCACGCGGCCCTTCTCCATCACCACGACGCGATCGCAATAGGCCGCGGCCAGTCCAAGATCATGGGTGATCAGGATGGTCGACATGCCGCGTCGCCGGGTCAGTTCGACGATCAGGTCCATCACCGCTTTCTGCGTGGTGACGTCGAGGCCGGTGGTCGGCTCGTCCGCGATCAGGAGCTGCGGATTGCAGGCCAGCGCCAGCGCGATCACGACGCGCTGGCACATGCCGCCCGACAGCTCGAACGGATAGGCGTGATAGCGCTCGCGCGGCCGGGCGATCTTGACCTGCTCGAGCGCCTCGATCGCCTTCTCGCCGCGATCGCTCGCCGCCGACTGCACATGCTGGCGCAGCACGTCCTCGATCTGGTCGCCGACCTTGCGGATCGGATTGAGCGCCGCGCGCGGGTTCTGGAAGATCATCGAGATCTCGCGGCCGCGCAGGTCGCGCATCTGGTTCTCGGTGGCGGCCTTGACGTCGATGCCGGAAAACACCACCGAGCCCTCGGCGATCCTGCCGGCGCGGTCGAGGATCCGCATCACCGCGTAGGAGGTGACCGATTTGCCGGAGCCGGATTCGCCGACGATGCCGAGCGTCTCGCCCTTGGCCACGGAGATATTGACATGCTGCACCGCCTTGACGATGCCGCGCCTGGTGGCGAATTCCACCGTGAGATCGTGCACATCGAGCAGCGGCGGCGCGGGCATGGCGCGGGCAAGTCCGGCGATGGCATCGGTCTCTGGAGTAGCCCGGTCCATGCTCAGGTCCTTCGCTGCGGATCGACGATGTCGCGCAGGCCGTCGCCGAGCAGGTTGAAGCAGAACACCGCCACCATCAGCGCCAGCCCGGGAAACAGCGCGATCCACCATTCGCCCGACACCATGAAGCCGGCGCCCTCCGCGACCATGATGCCCCATTCGGCGGTGGGCGGCCGCACCCCGAGCCCGATGAACGACAGCCCGGCGGCATTGAGGATCGCATAGCCCATGGTCAGCGACATCTGCACGATCATGATCGGCATGATGTTGGGCAGGATGTGCACCAGCAGGATGCGGAACTCGCCATTGCCCGACAGCCGCGCCGCCTGCACGAAACCGGCGTCGCGCCGCACATTGGCCTCGGCGCGGGCGACCCGGGCGTAGAGCGGAAAATTCACGATCGCGGTGGCGATGATGATGTTCTGCACGGTATTGCCGAGGGCCGCCACGATGCCCATCGCCAGCACGAACAGCGGAAACGCCATGATGGTGTCGGCGATGCGCCCGACGATGCGGTCGGTCCAGCCGCCGAAATAGCCGGCGGCGATGCCGGCAAGGCCGCCCATCAGGAACACCAGCACCACCGAGGCCACCGCGATGAAGGTGTCGAGCCGCGTCGCCACGATGACGCGGCTGAGGATATCGCGCCCCAGCTGGTCGGTGCCGAACCAATGCGCCCATGACGGCGGCTTCAGCGCCGCCGCGGTGTCGGACGCCAGCGGATCGTAGGGCACCACATAGGGACCGAACAGCGCGGCGAACACGATCGCCACCAAGAGGCCGAATGCGAACGCGGTGACGCGGTTCTCGCCGAGCACATAGCGGGTATGCTCGAAGATCGCGGCGAGGCCCGAGGTGCGCGCGGTGGCGGCCGGCTCGACGGCGGGGGCGACGCTGCTCATCCTTCCAGCCTCACTCTTGGGTCGATCACGCCGTAGAGAATGTCGATCATCAGATTGAGCAGCACATACATCACCGCCATGGTCAGCACGAAACCCTGCACCGGGGCGAAATCCGACGAGATCAGGGCTTCCACGGCGTAGGAGCCGATGCCGGGCCAGGCGAACACCTTTTCGACCAGCACGTTGGCGCCGAGCAGGAACGAGAACACCATGCTGAGCGTGGTGATGACCGGCAGCATGGCATTGCGGAAGGCGTAGGTGATGATCACGGTGCCGGGCGACAGGCCGCTGGCCCGCGCGGTGCGCACGAAATCCGACGACAGCACCGCCAGCATCGAGGCCCGCGTCATCCGCGCGATCGGCGCCAGCGAGAAGATCGCCAGCGTCAGCGCCGGCAGGACCAACTGGCTGAGCGCGGAGCGGAAGGTCTCGAAATCGCGGGCGATCAGCGCATCGATCAGGTAGAAGCCGGTCACCGCCGGCGGCGCGCTGTAGAACACGTCGAGCCGCCCGAGCGGCGCCGGCGACCATCCGAGCTGGAAATAGAAGACATAGACCAGCACCAAGCCGGTGAAGAACACCGGCAACGACACCCCGGCGGTGGTCGTCACCCGGCAGAGATGGTCGATCCAGGAGCCGGGCCGGGTGGCGGCCAGAATCCCGAGCGGGATCGCGATCACGATCGAGACCACGAGGCCGAGCAGCGTCAGCTCGGCCGAGGCCGGCAGGCGATTGCGGATCTCGGTCGCGACCGGCTGGCCGGTGGTGAGCGAGTTGCCGAGATCGCCATGGGCGAGATCGACGGTGTAGCGGAAGAACTGCTCGATCAGCGGTTTGTCGAAGCCGAGTTTCTTGCGGATCTGCTCGATCGCCTCCTTGTTGGCCGCGGGGCCGGCGAAATAGGCGGCGGGATCGCCGGGCAGCGCCCGGGTCAACAGGAAGGTGACGATCACCACCCCGATCAGGCTCGGGATCGCGAACATCAGGCGCTTGCCGATCATGGTCAGCATGGCAACACACCTGCGGTCTGCGCGAACGGCGAATGACAAGGCGCGAATGGCGAACAGCGAATGGCGAATGGACGACGGATGCTCTTTCTCACTATTCGCTACTCCCTATTCGCCACTTGCCATTCGTCCCCTTACGCTTTCACCAGCGTCCGATAATCCAGCCGGCGGTGGAACCAGTATTGATAGCCCGAGATGTTCTTCTGCATCGCGACATTGACGAAGGGCTGGTACAGCGGAATCCGCGGGATGTCGGAAAACGCCAGATCGACGAAACCCTTGACGTCGGCATCGTAGCTCGGCGTGTCGCCGGCCGCGGCGGCGGTGCGCGCGCCGTCGATCAACTTGTCCATCGCCGGCGACTGGTAGCTCATGGTGTTGAAGACCGAATTGTTGCCGTGATAGCACCAGTAGAAGAAGTATTCGGGGTAATCGAGCCATCCCGAGAACACGTTGGTGAACAGCGGCATTTCCTTCTTGTTCAATTCGGTGCGCCAGTTGGCGCCGGGCACCTTGTTGATCGTGGTCTTGATGCCGATCTGCGCGAGACTTTCCTGCACCAGCACGCAGAGCGGCTCGTTGATGCCGGCGAAGTTGAGGTCGAATGACAGCGTGGTCTCGAAGCCGTCCGGGTAGCCGGCCTCGGTGAGCAGCGCCTTGGCCTTGGCGATATCCGTGAAATATTTGGTCGGCTGCGGCCAGGCCACTTCGGTCGGCTTGTCGGCCGGCGCGCCGAACATCGGATTGCCCAGTCCGAACAGCACCACATCCATGATCTTCTGATAGGGCACCGCATAGGCCACCGCCTGGCGGACTTTCAGATTGTTGAACGGCGGCCTGGTGACGTTCATGCCGAGATACTGGATGCCGTTGGAGAACGGCAACGACACGATGTCGAGCTTGCCGGCAGCCTTGAGTTCCTGGAAATCCTTGTTCGGCAGTTCGTAGGAGATGTCGGCGTCGCCGCGCTCCAGCAAAGCGCGGCGGTTGCCGGCCTGCGGCACCATGCGCCAGATCACCCGCCTGATCTTCGGCATCGGCCCGCCGACCCAGCTGTCATTGCGCTCCATGATCACTTCGGTGCCGGCGGTCCACTTCGTCACCCGGTAGGCGCCGGAGCCCGCGGTCTGCTGCTTGGTATATTCGAGGCCCCAGGGGTCCTTCTCGCTGGCGTTCTTCTTCACCAGTTCGGAATTGACCACGCAGGGCACGATGACGGCGAGATCGGGAATCGTCAGCCGGTCCTTCTTGATGAAGTCGATCCGCACGGTATTGTCGTCGACCACCACGAACTGCTCCGGCTTGGTCAGCGATCCCGCGCTCATCTGGAAGGTCGGGAAACCGCCGACGCTGACGGCACGGTCCAGCGACCACTTGACGTCCTTGGCCGACACCGGCGCGCCGTCGTGAAACTTGGCGTTCTTCTTCAGCTTGAAGGTCACCGACATGTCGCCGACATTCATGTCCTCGGCGAGCTCCGGCTTGAACTTGTCGCGGTCGTAATACGGCACCCCGCCGGGACCGCTTTTCATCTCGTGGCTGATCAGCCGGTCGTAGCAATTCCACGACACCTCGTAGCCGGGCACGTTGGTGCCGATGCCGTGAATGTCGAGGTTGTTGGGACCGCCTTCCGAGACGATCAGCAGGGTTTCGGAGCGGGCGTCGGCCTTGGCCGCCGACCAGATCGCAGGGGCCGGCACCATGGCGCCGGCGGCCACGCCGGAGACGGATTTGAGAAAATCGCGACGCTTCATGGCATGCTCCAGACGCCCGAGGACCGGCTTTTGGAACAAGACTTCGCAAGGTTCGTGCCAGATCCCAGGGGGGTCTCGGCTGCATCCTAAGCCTATGATCGGACTACGAACATTCGGCTCGGCGGGGCGTCGCGGAAGCGCCGATGCAAGATGTTCATTGCATACAAAGAAATAGCCCTGCCTATTATGAAGGCAGGATACGCGCGATCAGATCGGCCACAGCAGGCGCTCAAGTTCAGCCAGGTCGTTGGCCTTGTGCTGCCAGCCCTCGATGCAGATGTGCCTGACCGGATCGCTGGCGCGGTGCAGCAGCATCAGCGCCATCAGCCGCCGCGTCAGGGCGGGCGTCATGTCGGCCCTCGAATAACCGAACCCCTGCAGGAGACGCTGCACGCGGCGCGGCATGCCCGCGGCCATGAAGGCGCTCGGGCCGAGCAGGTCGTATTCGCCCCAGCCCGTCATCACGTCGCCGAAATCGATCAGCCCCGATAGCCGCCAGCCGCCGGCGTCCTCGCCGAGCAGGAAGTTCTCCGGGATGTATTCGCCGGTCAGGATGACCGGCGGCGCATCCATCGGAATCAGGGTGGCCGCTGCGCCAAGCAGTTCATCCAGCCCGTCGAGAAATTTTTGCGGCAATCCGAGGCGTTGGTGCCGGGCGCGGCAGCCCGCGACCTGCCGGCGCATGAACGGCTCCCAGCGCGGTTCGATATCGGACAATTCGCCGGGCGGGACCCGCTGCACCTCCGCAATGGTCTCGCCGATCTGGCCGAGCACGCGCTCCTTGTCGTGCTCGGCCAGATCGGGCCAAACCTCGCTGCCCAAATTGCCTTGCAGGCGGGTGATGGCGAGATACGGCCATCCGTCGCTTTCGCCTTCGACGACGACTTCCGGAATCGGCAGGCTCAGCCGGCCCCGCAGCAATCCCAACGAGGTCCGCTCCGACAGGAATTGAGCGCGCAGCATCGGCGGGAAGAGCTTCAGGATCACCGCGTGACCAAGGCCGACGACGAGATTGGTGCCGGTGCGGAACAGATGGGGATCCGCCACCGGCAATCCATGACGGCGCGCGATGTCGAGCGCCGCCGGCAGGCATTGCGCGGCGTCGGCGCGCCACGCCCGGAACGTCTCGAAACTCGACAGGCTCGGCAGCAAGGGCATGATCTGCGATGGGTTCCGGCGATGGCGCGCGGCAAGTACGCCTTCTATAGCCCGGCCGCCGGCCTGCGACGACCGCTTTATGGATTGGCGCGTTCGAACTGGCGAAGCAGGCGGTTGCCGCGCTCGACGGCGGAATCCAGCGCGGCCTGCGCGGATTTCCGGCCGCTGAAGGCCTGCTCCAGTTCGTCGTCGATCACGTCGCGAACGAGGACGAACGAGCCGAGCCGAATCCCTCTTGAATTTTCCGTCGGCGGCTTCAGCGTGATCTGCTCGATCGAGATCGCGGTGCCCGGATTGCGGTCGTAGAAGCCCTGCGCGCGGGTCAGCTCGAAGGCCGCGCGGGTCACCGGCAGATAACCGGTGTTCTGGTGCCAGGCCGCCTGGATCTCCGGTTTCGACAGGAAGGCGAAGAATTTCGCGACACCCTTGTATTCGGCGGCCGACCGGTTCCGGAGCACCCACAGGGTGGCGCCGCCGATGCTGGTGTTTTGCGGTGCGCCTTCGACATCGGGCCAGTACGGCAGCATGCCGTAGCCGACCTCGAATTTTGAATTGGCCTTGATGTCGGCGCGGGTGGCCGACGAGCCGATGAAGATTCCGCATTCGCCGTTCTGAAACCTGGGCTCGGCCGACGTGGCCCGGCCGCTGTAGTCGAACACCCTGTCGACCTGCCATGCCGCGAGCTGGGCAATGTGGCGCACCATCACCGGATTGTTGAAATTCAGCACCGCGTCGAAGCCGCCGAAACCGTTGGCCCTGGTGGAGATCGGCAGGTTGTGGAGCGCGGAAAAATTCTCGACGTTGACCCAGGACGGCCACGAGGTGGTAAAGCCGCAGGCCGCCCCTGCCGCGCGCAGCCGTTTCGCCGCCGCGCCGAGGTCGGGCCAGGTCTTCGGCGCCAATTCGGGGTCGAGCCCGGCGGCGCGAAACATGTTCTTGTTGTAGTACAGGATCGGGGTCGAGGTGTTGAACGGGAACGACAGCATGTTGCCGGCGGCATCGCTGTAATAGCCGGTAACGGCCGGAAGATAGGCGGCCGGCGAAAATGCCTCCGCTTCATCCCGCATCAATTCGAACACCGGATAGATCGCGCCCTGCGCCGCCATCATGGTCGCGGTGGCGATTTCGGCCACCTGAACGATCGCCGGCTGGCTGCGCGAACGGAACGCAAAGATCGCCGCCGTGACGGTTTCGGTGTAATTGCCCTTGTAGCTCGGGACGATGCGGTATTCGGACTGCGAGGCGTTGAAATCCGCGGCGAGCCTCTCCAGTTGCCGGCCGAGTTCGCCCGACATCGCATGCCACCACATGATCTCGGTGACCGCCCGGGCCGGAGACGAAAGCCCGATGGCCGCGACCAGCACGGCGAGCTGCAACCACCTCGAGGCTGGCTTTACCATCGGACCATCTCAAGCTGGCACGGCCGAGCCGCGATTGCGCGAGGCCGCGCGCCCTTCAATTAACCGTGCCGGCGGGTTCGAGCCGCAGGGCGGCCGGCCGCGGCGCAACCTTGCCGATCATCGCGACGCTGCCGGGATAGCCATCCCTCGCCGGCTTCTGCTAAATTGGCTTGAACCTTTCTTCCAGATCCCCGACCCCATCATAGGGGGACCGAGTTGCCTGTGTATAGTCGCGTTGAGTTTTGGCGGACACCGGCTGACACGGTCGCGCCGTGGTTGGCGGCGCCGCCGGCGCACGGATTTCGCGCCGCCAGCGTTCTCGATCGCGGCCAGGTGGCGCCGATCCGCTGCCGGGTGCTGGCGATCGATGTCCGGGCGCTGCCGGATGGGCCGGTCGGCGGCGAAACTGTCGATAGCCTCAAGCCTTATGGATTTGTCGCCGCAGTCGCGAAACTGATCGATCGAATTCGTTGGGTGGAGTGAGTTGGCCTTGGCAACGCCCCGCCACGACAAGGCTGCGGAACGGCCGGCGAGCCTCGCCGCACGAGGCCGCATTCGTCTCGTCGGACTGGTCCGCGCGGTGCCGATCCGCTGGCGCATCCTGTCGATAGCTGCGCTGAACTCGGCGGTCGTCGTGGTGCTGGTCGCCATGATCTGGAACGGCGTCCAGGTGCTCGGCTCGGCCTGGGACGACGTCCGGCGGGTACGCGAGTCGGACAGGATTCTGGCGCTGCTGGAGAGCGAAACCGGCCGCCTGCAGAACCTGATCCACCGCTATATCAATCAGCCGAGCCCGGAATTCTTCGCGGAGATCTTGCTGCTGCGCGAAGCCGTTCTAGGCACCCTGACCACGCGCGCATCGACCGACCCGATGCTGTCCGGATCGGTGGAGGAACTCGAGCGCGTGACCGAGCGCTTCCTCAACGGTTTCGGCGAATTGCGCGGCGTCCAGGCCACCATTTCGAAGACCTACGAGGAGCAGGTGCTGACTCCGGCGAGAGACATGGCCGGGCTCTACACCGTGATCGAGGGGGCGACCGGGCATCGCGATGCCCCGATCTGGCCGCAGCTCGGCAAATCCCGCGAGGCGTTTACCGCCATGCTGGTGGCCGCCAACGCCTATTATCTTTCGCTGGCGAGCGCGTCCGCCGAGGAAGCCCGTCGCAACATCGAAACCATCGAAACCACCATCCCGGCGATGTCCGAGCTTGCCGACAACGACCAGCAGCGCCTGGCGCTGCAGCGGTTGAATGCACGAACCGCGGCGCTGCGGCAAGGCCTCGCGACATTGTCCGAGCAGCTTTCGAACCGCACCGAGCTGTTGCGCAACACCATCGACGCCAGCCAGGCCGAAGCGATCGGCGCCATCGACGGATTGTCGGTCAAGATGCAGCAGCGCGAGCAGAAGGCACAGGAGACATTCGATCGAACGCTGGCCGACATCTCCCGCAGGGTGCTTTCGGTCGCCGTGATCTTTCTCGGCATCATCATCAGCGCGGGCGTGGTGATCGCGCTGAGCATCAGGCTGCCCTTGCACCAGATCATGACGGCGATGCAGGCCATCACCTCGGGCGACTACGATCGGCGGGTGCAGGGAACCGACGCGCGGGACGAGGTCGGCGCGATGGCGCGTGCGGTCGAGGTATTCCGCGAAAACGCCATCGCCAAACGCCAGGCCGAGGACGCGTTGCGGGCCTCGAAGGAGAAAGCCGAAAGCGCGCTGCTCGAACTCAACGCCGCCCAGCAGAACCTGATCGATGCCGAACGCCTGGCGGCGCTCGGCGGCCTGGTCGCCGGTGTCGCCCACGAAGTCAACAATCCGATCGGCATCAGCCTGACGGTGGCGTCCAGCTTTGCCCGCCGCGCCGAGCTGTTCGATGCGGAATTGAAATCCGATGCCCAGTTGCGGCGAAGCCTGCTCGAGGAGTTCGTCAGGGCCTCGCGCGAAGCCGCCCAGCAGCTGGTGGCGAACCTGCAGCGCGCCGGCGAGCTGATCCAGTCCTTCAAGCAGGTCGCGGTGGACCGCTCGCATTCCGAACGCCGGCAGTTCAGCCTGAGCGAAGCGACCGACCAGATCATCGCCAGCCTGCGGCCGGTGCTGAGGAAGGCGTCGATCGCGCTGTCGGTCGACGTGCCGGAAGGCCAGCTGATCGACGGCTATCCGGGCTCCTACGGGCAGATTCTGACCAATCTGTTCCTCAATGCCGCCAACCATGCCTTTGCCGACGGCCGCTCCGGGACGATCTCGATCTCGGCGAGGCCGCGTGGCAATGACGACGTCGAGATCATTTTCGCCGACAATGGGGCCGGAATGACCCCGGACGTGCAGCGCCAGGCGTTCGACCCGTTCTTTACCACCCGCCGCAACGAGGGCGGCACCGGGCTCGGCCTGCACATCGTCTACAATCTCGTGACCCAGCAGTTCGGCGGCCGCATGAAGCTCGATTCAAGATTGGGACAAGGCACCACATTTCGCATTATCATGCCGAAAGCCGCCAGGGGCGGCTCCACTACCGACGAGACCGCGCAATGGCCGAACCGGACGATGTCCTCCATCTGATCGACGATTCCGGGACCGCTCCGGAGCTGTCGACCGCACGGAAATGGAAGGTCGCGGTGATCGACGACGATCAGGCGGTGCACGAAGGTACACGCTTCGCGCTCAGCGACTACAGCCTGCATGGCCAGACGCTGGAGATCCTGTCGGCCTATTCCGCGGCCGAGGGCCGCCTCCTTATGCGCGCGCATCCCGATATCGCCGCCGTGCTGCTCGACGTCATCATGGAGACCGACGCCGCCGGCCTCGATCTCGTCGAGTACATCCGCAACGAACTGAAGAACGAGACGGTTCGCATCATCCTGCGCACCGGGCAGCCCGGACAGGCGCCGGAGCGGCGCGTCATCGTGCAATACGACATCAACGACTACAAGGCCAAGACCGAGCTGACCGCGGACAAGCTGTTCACCTCGCTGACCGCGGCGTTGCGCAGCTATCAGCAGCTCGAGCGCATGGTGCAGACCCGGCGCGGGCTGGAGATCATCATCGACGCCGCCTCGACCCTGTACGATTTCAAGTCGATGCAGCGCCTCGCCGAGGGCGTGCTGACGCAGATCGCCTCGCTTCTCAACGTCGATTGCGCCGGCATCCTGGTGTTGCGCGACGGCGGCGTGGTCGGCGACGATTTTTCCGTGCTGGCCGGTTCGGGCTGCTACAGCCGCTTCATCGGCACCGCCGGATCCAGTTCGCTCGACGCCGATTTGCGCTCGATGGTCGAAGCCGCGTTCCGGCGCCGCAAGCATGAATTCGTCGATCAGCGCACGGTGCTCTACATCCGCACCGGCAGCGGACGGGAAGTCGTGGTGCTGCTGCAGGCCGAGCGGCAGCTGTCTGAAACCGACCGGTCGCTGGTCGAGATTTTCGGCAGCCGGCTTTCGATCGCATTCGACAACGTCATCCTCTATCAGCAGCTGCACGAGGCCAACACCCAGCTCGAGGACCGTGTCGCCCAGCGCACCCGCGCGCTGATGCAGGCCAACCGCCGGCTGTCGGCGCAGTGGCTGCGGCTGCAGCGCGCCAACGGCTTCAAGAACGAGATTCTCGGCACCGTCGCCCACGACCTGAAGAACCCGCTCGGCGTCATCCTCGGCCGCACCGAAATGCTGACCGAGCTGATCGGCGCCGGTTCTTCCAGGGAGAGCATCACCGCCCAGGTCGAACATATCCGCGATGCCACAAAGCGCCTGACCTCGATGGTCGACCATCTGATTTCGGATGCCATGGCGGACGCCTTCGATATCACGATACGCCGCGAGCCGGTCGACATCGCGTCATTGGTCAGCGAAGTCGCCGACGCCAACCAGCCTCTGGCCGCCAACAAGCAGCAGACCATCACGGTGTCGGCGCCGCCCAATTTCGTCACGATGTGCGATGCCGACCGGATGCGCGAGGCGATCGACAATCTGGTCAGCAATGCCATCAAATACAGCCCGATCGGCGGCAAGATCGCCGTGCTGGTGAGCCACGGCCAGAACGCCACCATCATCCGCATCGCCGACGAGGGTGCCGGCCTGTCGCCCGAGGATCTCGGGCGGTTGTTCGGCCGCTTCCAGCGGCTTTCCGCCAAGCCCACCGCCGGCGAAAGCTCGACCGGCCTCGGATTGTCGATCGTCAAGCGCATCATCGACATGCATGGCGGAAAGGTAACCGCGGAGAGCGGCGGCCCCGGACAGGGATCGACCTTCACCGTCAGCTTGCCCGCGACGGACATGACATGACCCAGAGCCCGCACATCATCATCGTCGACGACGAGGCGCCGGCCCGCGAGATGGTCGGCGAGTACCTCAAGATGCACGGCTTTGCGGTGACGCTGTGCGACGGCGGCAGGAGCCTGCGCGCCGCGATCGACACCCACGTGCCCGATCTCGTGGTGCTCGACCTGAACATGCCGGAGGAAGACGGGCTTTCCATCATCCGCGACCTGAAAAGCCGCACCAATGTCCCGGTCATCATGCTGACGGCGACCGCGAGCCCGATCGACCGCGTGGTCGGCCTGGAGCTCGGCGCCGATGATTACATCGCCAAGCCCTGCGAATTGCGCGAATTGATGGCGCGGATCCGCTCCGTGCTGCGGCGCAGCTCCCCGGTCAGAACGGCGGCAGCGCCGGAAGCCGCCGGAGCCCGGGCGGCAAAGGCCGAATTGGTGCGGTTCGGGACCAAATGGCTCGACCTCGAGGCGCAGGCGCTGCGCGACGACGAGGGCAACGAGCATCCGCTGACCGCTTCCGAATTCGGCCTGCTCAAGGTTTTTGCGGCAAATCCGAAGCGGGTACTGTCGCGCGAACGCCTGCTTGAACTGGCCAACGCCCGCGACGCCGAGGCCTTTGATCGCGCCGTCGATCTCAGAATCATGCGAATCCGGCGCAAGATCGAACCGGATCCGGCCAAGCCCGCGGTGATCCGCACCATCCGGGGCGGCGGCTATCTGTTTTCCCCCACCGGGGACAAGGCCTGATCCGCCGGCGCCCGATACCCATCTCATTCGGATTGCTGGGATTTTGTGCCGGATTGTTTCGTCGCCGACAGTGCGACGAAACAATTCTCCGGAGGATGAAACCATTTTCCACTTGGCGTGCAGACGTCCGGAAACCCTGGCTCTCTATCAATTGCCCAACGAGGCGCCGCCCAAGCGGCGATTAGCGGGAGCCAGTCATGCAGAACGTCGTCGCCATCAACGCCGCAGCCAGCCAGGGCATCATCGCCGCGCAGGCGACATCGGACGAAATGCTGCTGGAGATGATCGCCGATGGCGGCCGGACTGCGATGCACATCCTCTATTCCCGGCACAATGTGCGGGTTTACCGCTTTATTCTTCGCATCGTGCGTGACGCGACCATGGCCGAAGACCTGGTCAGCCAGGTGTTTCTCGACGTCTGGCGCACCGCGCGCCAGTTCGAGGGCCGTTCCCAGGTCTCCACCTGGCTGTTGTCGATCGCCCGCTTCAAGGCGCTGACCGCGCTGCGCCAGCGCCGGCACGAGGACATCGACCAGGAGGACATGCTCGAGATCGCCGACGAGGCCGACACGCCGGAAGCCTCGCTGGACCGCAGCGACACCAGCGCCATTCTGCGCGCCTGCGTCGCCAAGCTTTCCCCGGCGCACCGCGAGATCATCAACCTGGTCTATTACCACGAGAAGTCGGTGGAAGAGGCCGGCGCGATCATCGGGATCCCGCAGAGCACGGTGAAGACCCGGATGTTCTATGCCCGCAAGCAGCTCGCCGATCTGCTCAGGGGCGCCGGGGTCGATAGCCTGGCGGCGTGAATACCGAATAATTTCAGGCGACGACACCATTGAAACAATCGACGACATCACGCTGAAAAGCGCCGCTGCTACACCGACCTTGCTGATTTAGTTCTTCAACCTCCCAACCACCTCCAACGACCCGGACGGGATGCCCCCCTTCCGGGTCGCTCTGTGTCTGGGGCTGCGTTGCCCATTCCACGCTTGCGACCGAGGTGCCGACACTCTTTGGGAGAACCTTTTGGCATCGAAGATCAACGAAATAGCAAGCATTTCCGGGCAGGTATCACTCTCATCAAGCTGTCCCGCTTGCCATCGCGCCATCGCTGGGATTTGATGGTCTTCGTGATTTGGCAAACAATGATACACAAGCTGCAGCCCCAACGAGGAGAGCTTTGCATGATCAAGTTCCGGCGTCTGATCTGGACGATGATTGCCACGGCCGGCCTGATGCTCTCGGCCTCGCAGAGCTTTGCCCAGCAGCCCGATGCCGGCGACCAGCCGGGGTTGATACCCGACGACTCCATGCAGCTCGATCCGGAATATCAGAAGCAGATGGTGCTCTATCGCACCACCGAGGCGCCGGGCACCATCATCATCTCCACCGCGGAGCGTCATCTCTATCTGATCCAGGGCAACGGCCGCGCGCTGCGCTACGGCATAGGGGTCGGCCGCGACGGATTTCAGTGGCAGGGATTGCTGAGCATCACCAGGAAGGCGGAATGGCCGGACTGGACGCCGCCGCCCGAGATGATTGCCCGCCAGCCTTATCTGCCGCGCTTCATGGCCGGCGGCCCCGGCAACCCGCTCGGCGCCCGCGCCATGTATCTCGGCTCGACCGTCTATCGCATCCACGGCACCAACCAGCCCGATACGATCGGCACCGCCATCTCATCCGGTTGCTTCCGGCTGGTCAATGCCGATGTCGCCGACCTCTATGATCGGGTCCCGGTAGGCACCAAGGTCATCGTGCGGCAGAAGCCGGAATTGTAACTCCGCCCTGTTTTCCCGACCGCCCTGCACAGCAGACCATTTTTTTCCAGTTATTGGCGAGAGACATATCATGCGCACATTTCGAGGCGGCCTGCTGATCGGGCTTCTGATCGCCTTCGCGATCGCGGCGGCTGCCATCACCTATGAACGATACGACACGCGGACCCTGAAACGGACGATCCGGCGCGGCGAAGTGCTGTGCGGGGTCAATACCGGCCTGCCCGGCTTCTCGATTCCCGACGACAAGGGCAACTGGAGCGGCTTCGACGTCGACTTCTGCCGCGCCGTCGCCGCCGCCATTTTCGACGATCCGAGCAAGGCCAAGTTCGTTCCGCTCGACGCCAACGAACGCTTCAAGGAACTGCAAAACCGCAAGGTCGACATCCTGTCGCGCAATTCGACCTGGAGCATGTCGCGCGAGACCTCCTACGACCTGTATTTCCCCGCGGTGGCCTATTATGACGGCGAAGGGTTCATGGTGCCGAAGGCGCGAAACATCAACTCGGCGCTGGCGCTCGACGGCAGCAAGGTATGCGTGCAGTCGGAAACCACGACAGAACTCAACCTCGCCGATTATTTCCGCGCCAACAACATGAAATACCAGGAGAAGAAATTCGCGAAATTGGAGGATGTCATCAAGGCCTATGATTCCGGCCAATGCGACGTCTTCACCGCCGACGTGTCGCAGCTCTACGCGCTGCGGCTCAACCTTGCCAGGCCGGGCGACCACATCATCCTGCCCGACATCATTTCCAAGGAGCCGCTGGCGCCGGTGGTGCGGGAGCGCGACGACGACTGGATGCTGATCGTGAAGTGGACGCTGTATGCGATGATCAACGCCGAAGAACTCGGCATTACCTCGAAAAACATCGACGAGGCGCTGAAGTCGAAGAAGCCGGACGTGATGCGGCTGGTCGGCACCGAAGGCAGTTACGGCGAGGATCTCGGCCTGACCAGGGACTGGGCCGCGCGCATCATCCGCCGCGTCGGCAATTACGGCGAGGTCTATGACCGCAACGTCGGCAGCGGGTCCAAGCTCGGCATTCCGCGCGGCCTCAATCAGCTGTGGAGCGCCGGCGGCATCCAGTACGCGCCGCCGATCCGGTAGATCCCGGCCCGTCGTCGCCCGGCTTGACCGGGCGATCCAGCAAGCGTCGGCGCCTGCGATTACTGGTTCACCCGGTCAAGCCGGGTGATGACGGCTTTCCATGCCCATCTCAATAGCTCTTCATCCGCGCCAGCTGATCGGCGTGAAAATTGCTGTCGCCGAACAGTTCCTGGCAGACCCGCGCCCGCTTCATGAAGAAGCCGATATCGAACTGGTCGGTCATGCCCATGCCGCCGTGCATCTGCACGCCCTCCTGCACCGCCAGCGTCGCGGTTGATCCGGCGCGTGCCTTGGCGACCGCGACGGCGGCACCGGCATTCTCAAAATCGCCGTCGAGCGTCTGCGATGCCTTCAGCACCGCGGCGCGGGTGATCTCGATCTCGATGTAGAGTTGCGCGGCGCGGTGCTGCAGCGCCTGGAATTCGCCGATCGCCTTGCCGAACTGCCGGCGCTCCCGGAGATAGCTGACGGTGCGGCCGAACACCTCCTCGCTCAGCCCGACCATTTCCGAGGCCACCGCCGCCCGGCCGATGTTGAGCACGCCCTGCAGCAGCGCGCCGCCCTGATCGACCTCGCCGAGCACGCCGTCGGCATTGACCTCGACATTGTCGAACCGGATCCGCGCCGCGTTGTGCGAATCGACCATTTCGGTGCGCTCGGTCGCGATGCCGCGCGCCCTGGGATCGACCAGGAACAGCGTCAGGCCGTCGCGCTCGCCGGCGGCCCCTGCGGTGCGGGCCGCCACGATCATGAGGTCGGCGGTGTGGCCGTCGACCACAAAGGCCTTGTCGCCGTTCAGCCTGAAGCCGTTGCCGGAACGCACCGCCTGCATTTTCGTCATCAGCGGGCGATGTTTGGTGCCCTCGTCGATGGCGAGCGCGGCCAGCAGCGAGCCGTCCGATATCTTCGGCAAATATTCCGATTTTTGCGCGGCGCTGCCGCCGCGCGACAAGGCCGACGCCGCCAGCACGGCGCTGGCAAGGAACGGCGACGGCATCAGGGTGCGGCCGATTTCCTCCATCACCACGCCGGCCTCCACGCAGCCCAGCCCGCTGCCGCCGAAATTCTCCGGCACCAGCAATCCGGAAAACCCCATTTCGGCGAACTCGCGCCACAGATCGCGGGAAAATCCGGTGGCGTCCCTGGTATCGCGCAGCTGCCGCAGATGAGACACCGGCGCCTTGTCGCGGATGAGGCCGCGCGCGCTGTCGCGCAGCATTGTCTGTTCTTCGTTGAGGACGAGTGCCATGGCAGTTTCCGGCTCAGGAGGGTCGACGAAGTATTTTCAGTACCGTCATTCCGGGGCGGTGCGAAACGTCGAACTCGGAATCACGCCTCACGCGCCCGGCAGATCGAGAATCCGCTTGGCCACGATGCCGAGCATCACCTCGCTGGTGCCGCCCTCGATCGAATTGGCCTTGGTGCGGAGCCAGGCGCGCGGACGCGCGCCGCCCTTCGAGCGCTCGCTTTCCCATTCCAGCGCATCGATGCCGCCTGCCGACATCAGGATCTCGTAGCGGCGCTTGTTCAGCTCGGTGCCGTAATATTTCATCGCCGAGGAGAACGCCGGATGGGCCTGGCCGACCTTCGCCAGATCGACCGCGCGCTCGGCGGCGCAGGCCAGCGCCGCCTCGTCGATCTCGAAGGTCGCGATCTGTCCGCGCAGCATCGGATCTTCCAGCCGGCCCTGCTCGTCGCTGCCGATCGAATCGGCGGCGACCTGACCGAGCGGCCGGCCGACGCCGCGCTCGCCCATCCCGGAAATCATCGCCCGCTCGTGCTGCAGCAGGTATTTGGCGACATCCCAGCCGCGATTGACGGTGCCCACCACATTGGCCTTCGGCACCCGGACGTTGTCGAAAAACGTCTCGCAGAACGGCGACCGGCCGGAAATCAGCAGGATCGGCCTGGTCGAGACCCCCTTGGAGGCCATGTCGAACAGGATGAAGCTGATGCCGTCGTGCTTTTTCGCGGCCGCATCGGTGCGCACCAGGCAGAAAATCCAGTCGGCATAATTCGCATACGAGGTCCAGATCTTCTGGCCGTTGATGATGAAATCGTCGCCGTCGCTCTCGGCGCGGGTCTGCAGCGAGGCGAGGTCGGATCCGGCGTTCGGCTCGGAATAGCCCTGGCACCAGCGGATCAGGCCGGCGGCAATCTTCGGCAGATGCTCCTGCTTCTGCGCGTCGGTGCCGTATTTCAGCAAGGCCGGCCCGAGCATGGAAATGCCGAACGACACCAGCGGCTGGCGCGCGCCGAGTGCCGCCATCTCCTGGCGCACGATCTTGGTTTCTTCCGGGTCGAGGCCGCCGCCGCCATATTGCTTCGGCCAGTGCGGCACGGTCCAGCCCTTGTCGCGCATCCGCTCGAACCAGATGCGCTGCGGCTCGGAGGAAAATTTGGCGTTGCGGCCGCCCCAGAAGGTGTCTTCCTCCGAAGTCATCGGCCGCCGCATTTCCGGCGGACAATTGGCCTGAAGCCAGGCGCGGGTTTCGCGGCGGAAATTTTCCGGATCGGACATGGCGGCGTTTCCATCGTTGTGGCGGTCGACCTTAGCGGCCGCATCGCGAAATTCAATACATCTATGGCGCCCGCTCTGCGGTCCGGCGAATGTGGCCCCGGCCCCGGATCGGGTGTATCGGAGGGCCGCAGCGTTTTGAAAACCGGAGGGAAACCGCGATGCGCCTGAAGTTGCTTTCGCCTGGCGAAATGAGCCCGGACCAGAAGCAGACCTACGACGAATCGATCGCCGGCAAGCGAGGCGCCCCGCCGCCGCCGATGATGGCCTGGCTCAACAGCCCGGAGATGGCGCGGCATGCCACGCGGCTCGGCGCCTTCCTGCGTTTCGACACCTCGTTTCCGGCAAAGCTGTCCGAGATCGCGATCCTGGTCACCGCGCGGCACTGGACCTCGCATTACGAGTGGTACGCCCACAAGCGACTCGCGCTCAAGGCGGGCCTGGATCCCGCCATCATCGAAGACATCCGCAATCGCCGCAGCCCGCGTTTCGACGACCCGAAAGCCCGGATGATCCACGACGTCAGCAAATCGCTGCATGAGGGCCACGGCGTCGCCAGGCCGCTCTATGACGAGGCGGTGAAGCTGCTCGGCGAGCGCGGACTGGTCGAAATCATCGGGCTGTGCGGCTATTACACCATGGTCTCGATGACCCTCAACACCTTCGAATTCGACCTGCCGGACGGCGAGCTGTCGGATCTTGCGTAGCAAATCGCCGTGCCTAGATCGGGACTGACGCCACCGCCGCCCAGGAACAGAACATGCCGGAAAACCCTTCACCGATCGCGGCGGCAACGCGGATCGGACATGTCCATCTCAAGGTGGCCGACCTCGATCGCGCGCTTGGGTTTTATTGCGGCGTGCTCGGCTTCGAAATCATGCAGCGGATGAGTTCCGGGGCGGCGTTCATTGCGGCCGGCGGCTATCACCACCACATCGGCCTCAACACCTGGGAAAGCAAGGGCGGCGTCCCGCCGCCGCCGGGCACGACGGGATTGTTCCACACCGCGATTCTGTATCCGACCCGTGCCGCGCTCGCCGACGCATTGTACCGGGTGATCCAGTCCGGAATCGAGCTCGACGGCGCCGGCGATCACGGCGTCAGCGAAGCGCTCTACCTGCGCGATCCCGACCAGAACGGCGTCGAGCTGTATTGGGACCGGCCGAAGCAGCAATGGCCGCTCAAGCCCGACGGATCGCTGGCGATGTTCACGCACCGGCTCGATCTCGACGAGCTGCTGCGCCAGCGGGAGACGTGATCCTTGGTCACTGCGGCGAGCCGAGGGGTCGCAGCGACGCCATCGAATTCCGCCGGCCTCGGCCGCGCACCAGGATCAGCATGGCCGCGGTCAGCTCCAGGGCGATGCAGCCGTAAAACGGCAGCGTATAGCTCCCCGAGGCGTCGCGCAGCAGGCCGATGATGCCCGGGCCGAACGCATAGGTGATCTGGTTGATCGCCGTGATCAGGCTGACCAGCACGCCGAACGCGCGCGGATCGAACTCGTGCTGCACGATCAGCGACGGCAGCGTGATCAGGTTTCCGACCGAGAAGCCGAACAGCCCGCAGGCCGCAATCAGCAGGATTTCGCTGCGCGAATTGATGATGATCGCCAGCGCCAGAGCCTGGCTTGCAAACGAGATCGCCGCGGCCAGCCGCTGGTTGAGCCGGTCGATCACGGCTGAGAACAGCACCCGGGCGGCCATCGCCATGGCCGTCAACAGCGCGACCGCGACCGCGGCGGGCCCCCGTCCGATCACGGGATCGAGAAACGAGATCAGGTGGACGATGAAGCCGACCTGCGCGCACAGCACCAGCGCAAACGCGATCGACAGCGTCAGGAATGCGAGGTCGCCGAACGCCGCGGCACGCAGCCGCGAGGCGGACGGCGCCTCGGCCGCGCTTTCGGCCGCGACGCCCGCGCGCAGCGGCGGCCGCCCGACAAATATCAGGATCACCGGGAGCATCAGCACCAGCATGGCCGCCGCCGCAGCCATCATGGCCCCGGAAAACCCGAAGCGACCGATCGCCGTCACCAGCAGCGGCACCCCGATGATGCCGCCGAAGCTGGCGCCATTCAGCGCCAGGCTGATCGCCATGCCGCGCCGGCGATCGAACCAGAGCCCGAGCGTATTGGTGATGACGCCGAGGCTGGTGCCGGCCCAGCCGAATGCCAGCAGCACGCTGACGGCGTAAAGCTGCCACGGCGCGGTGACCTGGCCGATCAGGGCGGCGGCGGTCGCCATCGCCACCACGCCGCCAAGCAGGCAGTTGCGCGGGCCGAACCATCGCATCGCCTCGCTGACGAAGGCGACCAGCAGCACCGCGCCGAACAGATAGAAGAAGGTCGTTGCCGACGAGATCAGCGAGGCCGGCCAGCCATGCAGGCGATGCAGCTCGGCGAGATAGACGGTCTGGCCGTAGAAGCCGAGGCCCCAGCCGAACGTCGCCAGCAGGAAGCACACCGCCACGATCCGCCAGCCGTCGTAATGCGCCGAGCCCTCGTCGACGGCGATCTGACTCGAGGCGTCCATGCCGACCTTTGCTGAAAATCGAGATCGCATGCTTGCAGAACCGGCGGCCGCAATGCTTCGATCGCCGCCGAAGTGTTTGGAATCGCAGCCGTCAGGATGCCACCCGTCGGCAGACCGTAGAAAAACCGCTCTGGGGGCATCGGGTGAGCCCAGATCAGAATCTGGGATCGGGAAATCCGGGAAGCACCTGCGGCCGCGCCCGGCGCCTGGCGAAGGAAGCGAGCATCAACACCGCAAGTCCCAGCAGCACCGGCGGATAGACCACGAGGTTGACCGCGGACCAGCCGTAATTCGCCAGCAACTGGCCCGAGGAAAACGAGCCCAGCGCCATCACTCCGAACACCAGGAAGTCGTTGAAGGCCTGAACCTTGTTGCGTTCCTGCGGCCGATGGGTCTCCAGCACCAGCGCCGAGGCGCCGACAAAGCTGAAATTCCAGCCGATGCCGAGGATGATCAGCGTGGCCCAGAAATGCAGCGCCGTGATGCCGGACAACCCCACGGTCGCGGCGGCGGCCTCGAGCAGCAGGCCGATGGCGACGATCATCGGCGCCCCGAAACGCGAGATCAGGGCGCCGGTCACAAAGCTCGGCCCGTACATCGCCACGATATGCCATTGCACGCCGAAATTGGAGTCGCTGATGCTCAGGCCGCACATTTTCATCGCCAGCGGCGCCGACGTCATCACCAGATTCATCATCGGATAGGAGACGATGCCGCACAGCGCGGCGGCCATGAATCGCGGATGCCGCACGATCTCGAACAGCGGGCGGCCGCCATGGAAATCCGCCGGCACCGGCTTCGGCGCATCGACGCCGGCCAGCACCGCCATCGCGGCCACGGCGACCATCGCCTGCACCACGAAGCTGAAGGCGAACAGGTAGGGCGGCCAGATATCCATCGTCCACTGCACGAGCTGCGGGCCGAGCACGCCGGCGAACACGCCGCCGGCCATCACCCAGGACACCGCCTTCGGGCGGTACGCGGCGCTGGCGCCGTCGGCGGCGGCAAAACGGTAGGATTGCGACACCGCGCCGTACAGTCCGCCGAGAAACGTCGCGCCGCAGAACAGCACGAACGAGCTGTGCAGGATCGCGAACGCCGCGAGCAGGCCGGTCAGCACGCCGCAGCCGGTGCCGATGATGAAGGCGACGCGGCGGCCATGGCGGCGCGATATCGCGCCGGTCGGCAGCGTGCCGGCGGCCAGACCGACCACATACATCGAGAGCGGTACGGTCGCGAACGAGACGTCCGGCGCCAGCGTGGCGCCGACGATCGAACCGGTGGCGAAAATGACCGCCGAGTTGGCGCCGGTCAGCGCCTGCGCCGCCGCCAGCCGCACCACGTTGGATCGCGCGCGGGCGTCATCGGCAATCTCGGCGGTGGCGGTGAGGTCGATCATCGGCTGATTCCGCCCCTGTGCGGCCAATGCGAGCAGTGGCCTGCGTGATTCCCGGTACTATGAAGCCGGGCGCCGGCGCAATCAACCGATGCGAACGGGCGCGCGCCATGCGGATGACGCAGATTGGACAGCGCGGCCACAGCAGCGTAATTTGCAGCCTGCCAATTAGCCTGGCGTTCGGCGTGCCGGATCGGCGTCGATGGAGTTCGAATCATGCTCATCGACGACCGGCCTACCCTGGCTGCCCCCGACGACGATCCGTATCTGTGGCTGGAGGACATCGAGGGCGAACCTGCCCTGGCCTTCGTCGAGCAGCAGAACCGGCGGACGCTGCAGCAGTTCGCCGGCGCCGGGTTCGCCGCCGACCGCGACACCCTGGCCGCGATCTACGACCGGCCGGACAACATTCCCTTCATCGGCCGGCGCCGCCCGTTCGTCTACAACATCTGGAAGGATGCCGAGCATCCGCGCGGGCTCTGGCGCAGGACCACGCTCGACGAGTTTCGCGCAACGAAGCCGCAATGGGAAACCATCCTCGACATCGACCGGCTCGCGGCTGACGAAAACGCCGACTGGCTGCTGACCGGAATCCGGACGCTGTCGGCGAGCCGTCCGCTGGCAATGCTGAGCCTTTCCCGCGGCGGCAGCGATGCCGCGGTTTTGCGCGAATTCGACATCGAGACCAGGGCGTTCGTTGCCGACGGCTTCATCCTGCCGGAGGCCAAGAGCAGCAGCGCCTGGCTCGATGCCGATGCGCTATTGCTGTCGAGTGCCCATGGCGGGAACATGGCGACCACGTCCGGCTATGCGCGAACCGTCAGGCTGTGGCGACGCGGCACCGAGGTCGATCGGGCGCCGGTGATTTTCGAGACCGCGCCGGACAGGATGGCGGTGAACGCCGAGCTCGACCGGACCGCCGGCGTTCCGCGCGTTTGGTTCTCTGAACGGCTGGATTTCTTCAACAGCCATCTGTGGCTTGGCGACGGCTCCGGCGCTGTGACAAAACTCGATCTGCCGACCGATGCGATTGCGGATTTTCACCGCGACTGGTTCGCCGTCAGGCCGCGCAGATCCTGGACGGTCGGAACCCGCAGCTACGCGCCCGATACCGTGCTCGGCATGTCGTTGCCGGCGTTCCTGGCAGGCGAGCGGAATTTCGAGATCCTGCTCGAGGCGGCACCGCGCCGCGCGGTGCAGCATTTCTTCTGGGCCAACGGCAAACTGATCATCTCCGTTCTTGACGAGCTGCGTCCGGTTTTCGAGGTCTGGACGCCATCGGAAAGCGGCTGGGCCTGCGCCAGACTGCCGGGAATGCCCGAAACCGGGGTCGTCAACGTCTGGCGTTTCGACAGCGACGAGGCCGAAAGCAATGGCGACCTGCTGGCCAGCATCCAGGACCCGCTGACGCCGCCCTCGCTCTTGCTGATCGAGGATCTGCAAAGTCCCACCGTGTTGAAGCGCGCGCCGAAGACATTTTCCAGCGACGGACTCGTGATCACCCGGCACGAGGCGATTTCGACCGATGGCGAACGCATTCCCTATGCGCAGACCGGCCCTGCGACCGAGACCGGCGACGCCCCGGTGCATCTCAACGCCTATGGCGGCTTCGGGATTTCGATGCAGCCCTCCTACAATTCGGCGATCGGCAAGCTGTGGCTGGAGCGCGGCGGCACCAGCGTCGTCGCCAGCCTTCGCGGCGGCGGCGAATTCGGCACACGCTGGCACGACGCCGGGCGCTATGCCGGAAAGCGGCTGTCGCATGACGATTTTGCCGCCGTCGCCGCCGACCTGGTGCGGCGCGGCGTCACCCGCGCCGGCCGGATCGCCGCCGAAGGCGGATCGAACGGCGGCATCCTGATCGCCAACATGCTGACGCGCTATCCCGAGCGCTTCGGCGCCCTGTTCTGCACGATTCCGCTGATCGACATGCGCCGCTATTCGAAGCTGCTGGCCGGCGCCAGCTGGATCGCCGAATATGGCGATCCCGACAAGCCGGAGGAATGGGCCTGGCTGCAGACCTATTCCGCCTATCATGCCGCCAGGCCCGGGCAGAACTATCCGCCGATCCTGATCGCCACCACCCGGCGCGACGACCGCGTCCATCCCGGCCACGCCCGCAAGATGACGGCCAAGCTGCAGGCGCTGGGATACGAAGCCTGGTTCTACGAGCCCGCGGCCGGCGGCCATGGCTACGGCAGGGACAACAGGGAGCGGGCTGCCTTCACCGCGCTGGGCTATGCATTCCTGAAGGACAGGATCGGCTGGTCGGACGGTTCGGCATAAGCCCGCGCTCGACCCTTTTTTCGAAAACGGATTCGGCGCTGCGAAACCTGCCAGGGTCAGTCGGCGGTTCGGCGCCCGAAAACCAGAACGAGATTGTTGGCCGGCATCTCGGCGATCTCGACCAGTGCGAGGCCGGCGGCTTCGGCCAGCTGCTCCACCGCCTCGACGTCGCGCACGCCCCAGTCGGGATTGTTGTCGCGAAGACTTGCGTCGAATACCGCATTGCTGACGGCGGTATGCTTGCCGCCGCGCTTGAACGGCCCGTACAGGAACAGCCGCCCGTCCGCGCGCAACAGCCGCCCGGCGCCAGCCAGCAGCCCTTCGGCCACCCGCCACGGCGCGATATGGATGACATTGGCGCAGAACACCGCCAGCAATTGGCCGGGACCGCTGCCGTCATGCATTTGGTGGCACCATGCCGGATCGGCGAGGTCGATGCGCAGCGGCGGGCGAATGTTGGACAGCCCCGCATGCGCCCGCCAGGCGTCGATGCTCTTCAGGTGCTGTTCGTTGAGGTCGCTCGGCCACCAGATGATGCCAGGCGTCTGGCGCGCGAATTCGACGACATGCTGGCCGGTGCCGCTGCCGGCCTCGACGACGTCGCCGGACTTGCCGGCGAGGAACGGCTGCAGCACCGCCCAGATCGCCTGATGGTTGCGGTGAAACGCCGCCGCGTCGAGCCGGCCATCGGATTCGACCCGGCGGCCATCCTTGCCGAATTCCACGACATATTCCGCCATGTCAGCTCCGCGTCATTTCAGATCGCCGCAATAGATCTCCTTGAGCAGCTGCAGCACCTGCAGGGCGCGCCGGTCGAGGACCCGGTAATGCAGGGTCTGCGAGGTTCGCCGGAATGCCACCACGCCGTCCGCCCGCAACCTGCCCAGATGCTGCGACAGCGCCGACTGGCTCAGTTTCACCACCTCGACCAGTTCTCCCACCGTCATCTCGCCGCGCGCGGCAAGATAGCAGAGAATCAGCAGGCGCTTTTCGTTGCCGAGCAATTTCAGCAGCCCCGCGGCTTCGCCGGCCTGCCTGGCCAGTTTCTTCAGCGCCGCCGCTTCGGCGGCGCCGGTCACGGCGGCGGTTGCTGCGACGGCTTTCATGGCTTCAGTTCCGGACCGGATGGCTGGCGCGTGCAAGGCATGTTCGACACTACCGCAGCTTTACTTGTTTAGCATTGACTAAATTAGATGATGCCGATAGGGCTGGCGGAACGGCGATAAAGTGCGGCGGCAAGCCGGCAAGCGAGGAAACGTGCGGCCCCACCTTTGGCGCAGAATGCCCGTGGTAGCCAAGGCGGCGGGGCTCGGCAATCCGCTGGCTCGGCGCGCGGTTCTCGGCCTCGGCGCGGCGCTGACCGGCAGCCTTGCGCTCGCAGCCAGGCCCGGCAACACGGCGCCCGCGCCGGCGTCGCCGCCCGCCGACGCAGCCTGGTCGCAATCGATCGGGGCCGGCGTGGTGGACCGGCCCTATGGCAAGCCCGCGGACACCGAGGCCGGCGTGATCCGGCGCAACGTGCCGTGGCTCACGGCCGGCACCGAATCCTCCGTCAGCTTTTCGCCATTGCAGGATCTGCAGGGCATCATCACGCCAAACGGCCTGTTTTTCGAACGTCATCATGCGGGGCGGCCGGACATCGATCCGGCGCAGCACCGGCTGCTGATTCATGGCCTGGTCGAGCGCCCGCTGGTGCTGACGATGAAGGACATCCTGCGTTTTCCCTCGGTGTCGCGCATCCATTTCATCGAGTGCCCGGCCAATGGCGGGATGGAATGGCGCGGCGCGCAATTGAATTCGCTGCAGTTCAACCATGGCATGATCAGCTGCGCGGAGTGGACCGGGGTCAGGCTCTCGACCCTGCTCGAGGAGGTCGGGGTCGGCAAGGCGGCGCAGTGGGCCATGGTCGAGGGCGCCGACGGCGCCCACATGAACCGCAGCCTGCCGCTCGACAAGTGTCTCGACGACTGCCTCGTGGTTTACGCCCAGAACGGCGAAGCGCTGCGGCCCGAACAGGGTTATCCGCTGCGGCTGGTGGTGCCGGGCTGGGAAGGCAACGTCAATATCAAGTGGCTGCGCCGCATCAAGCTTGGCGCCAGGCCATGGTATTCCCGCGAGGAGACCTCGAAATATACCGACCTGATGCCGGACGGTAGCGCGCGCGGATTTACCTGGTCGATCGACGCCAAGTCGGTGATCACCTTTCCCTGTCCCGAAAAGCCGCCCGGCGGCCCCGGACTCTACGAAATTCGCGGACTGGCCTGGAGCGGCAGCGGCAAGGTCACGCGCGTCGACGTCTCCGTGGACGGCGGGGTCAACTGGCAGGTCGCACAGTTGCACGAGCCGGTGCTGTCGAAGGCGCTTTCCAGGTTCACGCTGCCATGGCGCTGGGATGGCCGGCCGGCGCTGCTGCAATCCCGCGTCATCGACGACACCGGCTATGTGCAGCCGACCATCGCGCAACTGCGCCAGCAACGCGGGTCGAATTCGGTCTATCACAACAATTCGATCCAGACCTGGCAGGTCAAGCCTGACGGGAGCGTGTTCGATGTTCAGCTCGGCTAGCAAATCCCTGCTGCTCGGCCTCTGCGCGATCGTCGCCGCGGGCGCCGACGCCGCTGAACCCGGGCATTTCGGCTATGGCGAAAGGGCCACGCCGGCCCAGATTGCCGGATGGGATATCGACGTGCGCGGCGACGATGGTGCGGGGCTGCCCCCGGGCAAAGGCAGCGTCGACCGCGGCTCGGAGGTCTTTGCCGACCAATGCGCCGCCTGTCATGGAACTTTCGGCGAGGGCGAAGGCCGCTTTCCCAAGCTGGCGGGCGGAGCCGGAACGCTGAGGGACGACCGGCCAGAGCTGACGGTGGGCAGTTACTGGCCGTTTGCGCCGACGCTGTGGGACTACATCGACCGCGCCATGCCGATGCCGGCGCCGCACACATTGTCAGCGGACGACGTTTATGCTTTGACCGCCTACATTCTGAATCTCAACGACGTTGTTTCGAACGACTTCGTTGCCGACCGGGACAGCTTGCCGAAAGTCAAAATGCCCAACCGCGACGGCTTTATCTGGACGGACCCAAGACCCGATACGGCGGCCAAGCCGTGCATGAGCGCTTGCGCGAATCCGGCTGACGTCAGGATTACGTCGACGGCCGAGGGCCGTGACATCACGCCTCGCACCACCGGACCGCTCGACACCATGCAACCGAAATAGAAACTTCGGAAAACGCCCTTGACCGATAGCCCTTCGAGCAAGCCCGTCCTGTTGCAGGTGCTCGCGTTGGCGTTGCTGGCCGGCGCCATGGCGGCCTCGGGCCCGGCCGCCGCCCAATCCGCCGCCGACGAGGGCAAGAAGCTGGCGTTCGACCGCGGCAAGGGCAATTGTCTGAGCTGCCACGCCATCGAGGGCGGCGATCTTCCCGGCAGCATCGGGCCGGCCCTGAGGGACATCAAAAGCAAATATCCCGACCGCGACGATCTGGTGGCGATCCTCACCGACGAAACCAGGCGCAACCCGCAAACCGTGATGCCTCCGTTCGGTCGAAACCGCATTCTGACCGAACAGGAGATCAACGCGATCGCCGATTTCCTGCAAACCCTGTGATGGCGAGCACGCTTGCCCAAGGAGACCTGAGATGACCATGACCCGCCACCGGACGACCGCGACGCGGCGCCTGATCCTGCAGGGCGCCGTGTCGGTGGCGCTGGTCGGCCTCGGCGCCGTTCCCTTCAGCGTGACTCCGGCGCTGGCCGCGGCCAATGATGCCTATCCGGAGGATGCGTTCAAACAGAAGAGCGCGGCCGACGCCATCAAGTCGCTCTATGGCCGGACCGCCGAGCCCTCCGACAAGGTCAAGCTCGACGCGCCGGAAATTGCCGAGAACGGCGCGGTGGTTCCGATCTCCGTCAGTTCGACGCTTGCCGACGTGACCTCGATCTCGTTTCTGGTGGCCGAAAATCCCAATGCGCTGGCGGCGTCGTACCGGATCCCGCCGGGCACCATGCCGAGCGTCGCCAACCGGCTCAAAATGGCCAAGACCAGCAACGTGATCGCGATTGTGGAAGCCGGCGGCAAGCTCTACAGCGCAACCAAGGAAGTCAAGGTCACGGTCGGCGGCTGCGGCGGCTGATGCGCATGATCCGAAGCCGCCGGCGTCCGAGACTACCCGAAAGCCGGTTTTGCGAAAAGATCATGCGCCAACCAGGGGCGAAGGAGTATTGCAATGGCATCGACAATTCGCGTGCGCGCGACCTCAAGCGGCGACACCACCGAAGTCCAGGCGCTGATCCAGCATCCGATGGATTCCGGCTTCGTCAAGGACGCCGGCGGCGCGATCATTCCGCCGCATTTCATCCAGCAGGTGACCTTCGAACATGACGGCAAGAACGTGTTTGTCGCCGACTGGGGTGCTGCGGTCTCCAAGGACCCCTATGTCAAGTTCAGCTTCAAGGGCGGCAGCAAGGGCGACGACCTGAAAATCAGCTGGGTCGACAACAAGGGCGCCACCGATACCACCACGGCGAAGATTCAATAGCGCGCGCGCCAGCGGAGAAGTGAACGTGCGATCTGCGATCCATCTTGCCCCGGCCGTCGTTGCGCTGACCATTCTCGGTTTGGCGGCGCCGAAATTGGCCGCCCTGCACGCCGCCGAGACCGTCGACCCCGCGGCCGACGCCCGTGCATTCCGCAATTACTTCACCGGCAAATTCCCCAAGGTGAAGCTGGAGGATTTCGTCAACGGCCCCTACTCGCTCAATGCCGACATGCGCCGGCAATGGGAAGAAATCGAGCAATTCCCGCCATACGAGTTTTCGCTCGATATGGGCAAGGAAATGTTCGCCAGGCCGTTCAGGAACGGCAAGAGCTACGCCGATTGTTTCCCGAACCAGGGCATCGGCATTCGCCAGAACTATCCCTATTTCGACGGCAACGAGGGCAAGGTGGTCACGCTCGAACTGGCGTTGAACCGCTGTCGCGAGGCCAATGGCGAGGCGCCGTTCTCCTATGTGAAGGACGAAATGGCGGCGCTGACCGCCTATATGGCCTTCACCTCCCGCGGCAAGCCGTTTGACATCAAGATCCCCGACGACCCCCGGGCGCTGGCGGCCTACCAGAACGGCAAGCGCTATTTCTATACCAGGCGCGGCCAGCTCAATTTCTCCTGCGCAAGCTGCCACGTGCAGGAGCCGGGCGAGCGGATTCGCGCCGAAGTACTGGCGCCCGCCCTCGGCATCCTCAACGCCATGCCGATCTACCGTTCCGAATGGGGCGGCATGGGAACGGTCAGCCGGCGCTTCATCACCTGCAACATCCAGACCCGCGGCGTGCCGCTCGATCCGCAGGACGACGACTATCGCGATCTCGAATATTATCTGTCCTATGTCAGCAACGGACTGCCGATTTCCGGCCCGGGCGCGCGGCCATGACAGCAAATCCGCGAAAATTCATCCTCTCGGTCGCGTCGGCGCTGCTGCTGGCCGCGGCGACCCAAGCCTCGGCCGCGAGTTCGCAGGCCGATTTCAGGACCGCTTACGCCGCAGCCGAAGCTGCCAACGGCCAGGCCGGCGCGTTGCGCAATCAATGGACTGCGACTGCGGCAGCTTTGGCGGCGGCGAAAAAGGCCGCCGACAGCGGCGATTTCGACCAGGCGGTCGCGGCCTCCCGGGAAGCCGAGGCGCTCGCCAAGGCTTCGATCTTGCAGGCAACCAGCGAGAAGACCCTCTGGAAAAACCTCGAAATACGCTGAGCCCCCCGTGACGCGCGGAGACATCGCATGAGCATCCGCCGCCGGGATTTTCTCAAGGGCACCGCTGCTGCCGCCGCGCTGGCGGCCGGACCGCCGCGGCGCGCGCGCAGCGCCGACAACGCCAATCCCTATGATCTCGGGCGGTTCGGCAATGCGCGCATCCTGCACATGACCGACACCCATGCGCAGTTGCTGCCGGTGTATTTTCGCGAACCGAGCGTCAATATCGGGGTCGGGACGATGCTGGGACGGCCGCCCCATCTGGCCGGCCGGGCCTTTCTCGACCGCTTTGCCATCGAGCCGGACAGCGCCGACGCCTACGCTTTCAGCTGCCTCGATTTCGAGAAATCCGCCGGTCGATTCGGCAGGCTCGGCGGCTTTGCGCATCTCAAGACCCTGATCGATCGGCTGCGCAGCGACGCCGGAGCCGGACGCACGCTGCTGCTCGATGGCGGCGATTTGTGGCAGGGCAGCGGGCTCGCCAATACCCTGCAGGGCGCCGACATGGTGGAGGCCGCCAACCTGCTCGGCATCGAGGCGATGACCGGTCACTGGGAATTCACCTATGGCGAAGCCGCCTTGCGCCGCAACCTCGAGCGCTTCAAGGGCGAATTTCTGGCGCAGAACGTGTTCCTGACCGAGGAAGCGGCGTTCAACGATGCCAAGGCATACGATCCGGCGTCGGGGCGGGTGTTCAAGCCGGCCACCATCAAGCAAATCGGCAACTACCGCGTCGCGGTGATCGGACAGGCCTTTCCCTACGTGCCGATCGCCCATCCCAGGCGGTTTACCCCGGACTGGACCTTCGGGATCCGCGACGACGAGTTGCAGAAACTGGTCAATGCGCTGCGCAGCGCCGACAAGGTCGATGCCGTGGTGCTGTTGTCGCATAACGGCATGGATGTCGATCTCAAGCTCGCCAGCCGCGTCAGCGGCATCGACGTCGTGCTCGGCGGCCACACCCATGACGCGATTCCGCAGCCGATCGCCGTGAGCAATGCCGGCGGCACCACCCTGGTCACCAATGCCGGCTCGAACGGAAAATTCCTCGGCGTGCTCGACCTCGATATCGCCAAGGGCCGGGTCGGCGGCGTACGCTACCGGCTGTTGCCGGTGTTCTCGGAACTGCTGAAGCCGGATGCCGCCATGCAGGCGCTGATCGAGAAAATCCGCGGGCCGCAGGCGGCCGCCTATGCCGAGAAGATCGCGACCGCCGATCGCCTGCTGTATCGCCGCGGCAATTTCAACGGCACCGTGGATCAGCTGATCTGCGCGGCGTTGCGCCGCGAATTCGATGCCGAGATCGCGCTGTCGCCGGGGTTCCGCTGGGGCGTCAGCCTGCTGCCGGGCCAGCCGGTGACCATGGAAGACGTGCTTGCCGAAACCGCCACCAGCTATTCGGAGACCTACCTGCAGAGCATGACCGGCGGCCAGATCAAGGACATTCTCGAGGACGTCTGCGACAATCTCTTCAATGCCGATCCGTATTACCAGCAGGGCGGCGACATGGTCCGGGTCGGCGGCATGGCCTATGCCTGCACGCCCGCCGAAAGCATCGGACGGCGGATATCCGATCTCAGGCTCGACAACGGCCGCCCGCTCGAGGCCAACAGGAGCTACAAGGTGGCGGGATGGGCTTCCGTCAACGCGCAGCAGGGACGCCCGGTATGGGACGTCCTTGCCGGGCATCTGCGCTCCCCGACCGTGCCGGAGAGCCGCGGCGCCGGCGTCACCTTGAAGGGTGTGGACGACAATCCGGGCATCGCGGGACAGGGATGATGCATTTCCTCCGAGATCGACGCGCGGGGCTTCGCAGCTTCGGCCATGCCGCGATGGCAGTGCTGCTGCTGACGGCAGCGACGGCGGCCCGGGCTCAGCCGGCGCCGCTGCCGGACAAGCCGTTCGCCGAGCACCGCATCGCGTTGCAGCTGTCCGACGACGACCCCAAAAAGCAGCGCCTCGTGATCAGCGTCGCCTACAATCTCCTGAAGCTCTACGATCCGGACAAGGTCGCCATCGAGGTCGTGGCATTCGGGCCGGGCATCGATTTGCTGCGCCCTGACAATTCCAACCGCAAGCGGGTCGAGAGCCTGGTCGCGCAAGGCGTGCGTTTCGATGTCTGCCTCAACACCGTGGATACCATCGAACGCGAAACCGGCCGGCGGCCGGCGATCATCGCCGCCGCGACCCCGGTTCAGGTTGGCGTCGGGCAGATCCTGGCGCTGACCGAAAACGGCTATACCCTGGTTCGACCCTGAGGAGTTTTATCATGACCGGCTTCCTGACCCGCCTCGCAACCATGGCCCTGCTGTCGATGGCGCTGGCCTCGGCCGCGCAAGCCGCCGACGGCAAGCTGCACCGCATTGCCATCCAGGTCGACCAGAACGACCCCCAGATCATGAATCTGGCGCTGAACAACGCCAATGCCGTGATCGAATATTATCGCGCGAAAAACGAAGACGTCGATCTCGACATCGTCGCCTTCGGCCCCGGCCTGCATATGCTGCGGGCCGACACCTCGCCGGTGCAGGACCGCATCAAGCGTCTCAAGGACCTGGTATTCCCGGGCAAGATCCAGTTCTCGGCCTGCAACAACACCAAGCAGGGCATGGAGAAGGCGGAAGGCCACGCGATCGCCATCCTGCCCGACGCCAGCATCGTTCCCTCGGGCGTGGTCCACCTGATGGAGTTGCAGGAACAGGGCTGGAGCTATGTCCGGCCCTAAGCGATGAACCCGGCCCGACCCGAGGGATCGACCATGCGGCGTGCGGCCCTGGTCGTGGCGGCGCTGCTGGCGCTGGGCGCGCCGCCTGCGCTGGCGGGCGACGATGCCATCGTGGTGTACAAGTCGCTGTCGCCGGACGTGGCGCTGGCGGCGGCGCAGGCCGCGCTGAAGCAATGCCGCGACAACGGATTTCAGGTCGCGGTCGCGGTGGTGGATCGTTTCGGACAGCCGCAGGTGATGCTGCGGGACCGCTTTGCCGGGCCGCCCGCCGCCGACACCGCCACCCGCAAAGCCTATACCGCCCTGAGTTTCCGCCTCCCCACCGGCGAACTCGCAAAATCGATCAGGTCAGGCCAGATGGACGCCGGCCTCGCCCGATTGCCGCAGGTCGCGATGCTGGCGGGCGGGCTGCCGATCGAAGCCGGTGGCGCTCTGCTCGGCGGCATCGGCGTCTCCGGCGCCCCCGGCGGCGACAAGGACGAGATTTGCGCCAAGGCCGGGCTTGACTCCGTCAGGGACAGAATAGATTTCTAGCCCGAGCGGTGCAGGCAGTACAAATCTGCTATGATTCCCGCCGAAAGCGGTAGCCACCAGCCATGATCTTTCGCCAGCTGTTCGACAGCGTTTCGGGAACCTACAGCTATATCCTGGCCAGCCGCGCCGGCGGCGAGGCGCTGATCCTCGATCCGGTGCTGGAGAAAGTCGATCGCTACTGCCAGTTGCTGCGCGAACTCGATCTCAGGCTGGTCAAGGCGGTCGACACCCATCTGCACGCCGACCACGTCACCGGGCTCGGCGAACTGCGCGACCGCACCCACTGCGTCACCATCATGGGCGAGCAGAGCAAGGCCGACGTGGTGGCGATGCGCGTCGCCGACGGCGACCAGGTGACGATCGAGGGCCTCAGCCTGCAGGTGATGTACACGCCCGGTCACACCGATGATTCCTACAGCTACCTGATGGGCGACCGGGTCTTCACGGGCGATACGCTCTTGATCCGCGGCACCGGCCGCACCGATTTCCAGAATGGCAGCGCAAGGGCGCAATACGAATCGATTTTCGGCCGGCTGCTCAAGCTGCCCGACGAGACGATGGTGTTTCCCGCCCATGACTACAAGGGCGATACCGTCTCCACCATCGGCGAGGAGAGGCGCTTCAATCCGCGGCTGCAGGTGCGCTCGATCGACGAATATGTCGAGCTGATGGGCAATCTCAAACTGCCGAATCCGAAGATGATGGATGTGGCGGTGCCGGCCAACATGCATGTCGGCCTGCATCAGGACGAACTTGCCAGGCAGGGCCAGGCACTCGGCGCCCGCGAGGCCATCGAGAGCCTCGGCCGGCCCGATGTCCTGCTTGTGGATCTCCGCGAGACCAGCGAACGCGCCAAGCACGGCACGCTGTCGGGCGCGCTGCACGCGCCCTATCCCGGAATCGGCGAAAGCCTGCGACCGGGCGGCATGCTGCGCGAAGTGGCGGCGGCGACCGGGCGCCGGATCGTATTTTTCTGCGCGTTCGGCGAACGCTCGGCGATGGCCGTGGCCGCCGCCAGGGAAGCCGGCCTCGCCAATACGGCGCACATCGCCGGCGGCATCGACGCGTGGAAAAAGGCCGGCGGCCCGGTGCTGGCCGCCTGACGGCCGTGGATCCGCTCGATCGCGCGATGGCGATGCAGCAGAAAGACGCCGCCATAACACCGCGTTTCGGGCTGGCGGCCGCTTCGTGGAGGGGCGACCTCGCTTCCTTCACCACGATGGCTGATTCAGCCCTAAATCGACCTTTTGCGGGCGTCTTGGGGTTAAAGAAGCCCCCCTGCCCATGCTAGGCATGATAGGATTGGAACAACGACCGCCGCCCGATGGGGCGCGCCACGAATGTTGGGGCTTGCGAATGGATGACGAACCGAAAAGTCCGGCCGAAATGAAGGAGATCAGGCTGAACCGAAAGCTGGCCCAGGATGCCGAAGGCATCAAGGCGATGGCCGATATTGCCGCCGCGGATGTCGCGATTCGCAAGCGCACGGCGGATCTGCGCGCGATCCGTCTGGCCAAGGAGGCCGCCGACCGCGACAAGCCGGCCGAAGCCAAGACCAAAGCCAAACCCAAGAAGAAGAAAATCATTTAAATGTCAAAAGAAGACCGCGACCGCGCCGATGCGCGATTCAACAAGGCGGCGCGCGCCGCCAATCAAACCCATAGCGGCAGGACCGACCGCGATGCCGCGCTCAAGGCCGTCACCGACAACATGGCGAAGCTGAAAGCCTTGCGGCTGGCCCGCGAGGCCGCCGAGCCCGCGCGGCCGGCCGCCACAGCCAAAAAGGCCCGCGCCAAACCGAAGAAGCCAGGAGAAAAGGGTCCCGCTTTGGCGGATTGGCTGGCAGGCCAGCAAAGCGGCGGGCGGCGCACCTAGCCCGGCATCAGACCGGGGCGGGCCATTCGATCATCGATCGGGTCTTGGTCGAGGCGTCGTAAACCTGCACCTGAAGCATCTGGTACTGATTTTTCAAAGCCATGCCGGCCTCTTCGGCGGCTTCCACGGTGTCGTGGTGCGACTTGAAGTGACCATCCACCACCAGCGAGTAGCCCTCGGTCGGCGCCTTGTCGGCGCGAATGATTTTGCGCGGCTGGTGCTCTTCGGCTTCGATCTTCGGCTTCTTCATGCATGACTCCTGGTTGCGCCTCCCTTTACACTGAACATCGGAAAAAGGCAGGAAAGATTGTCCGCTTGCAGCCAATATCCGCGTCAAAGACGGTGGGATTGAGGTGAACGGGCAGCGATCCGGGCAAGGCGGCGATCCAGGGAGCGGAACAAGATGGGTGGAACCGGCAAAAGCAGCGAGCTTCCCGGGCAGCAAGGCCGCAAGCCGGCGAAATCGCCGCCTGCGGCGGTCGAGGACGACGACGGCGAGGATGGCGACATCGCCACGCCCAAGCGCGACCGCTACGGCGATGACGACCAGCCGCTGTAATCTGCGCTAGCGAAAGTTTTCGCTCTCGATCCGCCGGATACCTGCGATATCGAGCAGATGCGCGCCAAAGCCCGCTTGCGCCAGAATCGCCGCCAGCCGGGGCGCGACCAGCAGAACGATCGCGGTGATCGCAACCGGCACCGCGCTGGGCCAGTCCAGCCGAAGCGGCGTCAACTCCTCGGTGCTGCCGGCAAAGGGCGCGCCGCCGGTCAGCAGCCGCCAGCACGCAAGAGCGACGTCCCGCCGGCTGCCGCCGCCCAGCGCGCTTCCGAGCAGAACCTGCATCGCCAGATGCGTCCGCACCCCGCAGCGGCTTTCGGCTGCGGCCGATGGCGTCTGGCCCTGCGAAAGCTGCAGCAGCGGCCCGACCAGATCCACCCCGGCGAGATACCCGCTCATCGGTTCGACCAGCCGCGGATTGCAATCGATCAACAGCGCGGTGCCGCCGTCATCCGGCACCACATAGTCGACCGACAAGGCGCCGTGCCAAGCGAGCCGCTGGCCGATCGCAGCGACCCGCGCGCGGATCTCGGGACGCCTGACGCTCTGCTTGATCGCCTCGCCACCGCCGGCGCCGGCGGCTACCCGCCGATAGGCATGGAATCCGAGCAGCTGGCCGCGGCCGAACACCGCCTGGGCCTTCTCGGTCGCGCCCGCGACAAGATCCTGCACCAAAACCTCGTCGGCGAGGCCGCCACCGGCGGTGAGATCCCGCAGGGCAAGTTCCAGGTCTTCGGCATTGCGGACGAACCAGACGCCGCGGCTGGCGGTGCCGACCGATGTCTTGACCACGCAAGGGAACTGCGCCGCGTCGCGCAGCTCAGCGGCGGATTTCACGATGCGCGTGGCCGGCTGCGGCAAGCCCATCTGCGCGAGCAGCCGGCTGAAACCGGCCTTGCCGTGCGCCGTGCGGTAGCTTTCGAAGCTCGGCAGCGCCAGCCCGACGCGTCCGGTCAGGCGTTGCTGCATCCGCGCCAACAGCAACCCCTGTTCGTGGATCGGCAGCAGCACATCGAAATGCCGCGTGGCCAGAAGTGTTTCGACAACTCCGAGAAACCCGAAGGGATCGTCGCGCAGCCCGGGACAATGATGAAATTTTGCTACGAATCGAGAGAACCTCGAAAGGCAGAACCGGCCGGGGTCGCAGATTTCGATGTGGTGGCCTGACAAGCCCAGGATCGTGATCGCCTCCCGCGCCGAGGTGCTGGAGCCCTCGGTCACCAGCACCCGGAGCGGCTTTGAGACGTGCGCGGACTCGGCCATGCCGACATCATTTCCGGGACAGGCGGCTTTGTCTCTCGAATTCAACCGCGCATTTCCCCGTTCCCGCGCCGTCGGCGAGGGCTGCCATGCAGCCCCATTCATGGACAAATAACCAGGCTAGCCGATAGTTTGCGCGCGGGCCCAGCCGGGTCGTTCCTACGGGGCTTTAATCAGAGATGGTCGACGTTCTCGCCGCACCGCAACAAGCAAAGATCGACACCTCGCTGCGCACGCTGGTCGGGATCTCGACGGCCCACTGGGTCAGCCATTTCCACATGTTCGTGCTGCCGATGCTGTTCCCGTTTCTGAAGGACCGGCTCGGCGTCAGCTATATCGACCTGGGCTTCGCGCTCACGGTGTTCGCGGTCGTATCCGGCCTGACCCAGGCGCCGATCGGCTATCTTGCCGATCATATCGGCGCCCGCAAAATCCTGCTGATGGGTCTTACCCTTGGCGGCGGTGCCCTGATCATGCTCGGCCTGCATCTGAGCTATCCCTGGCTGATCGCGAGTGCGGTGCTGCTCGGGCTTGCCAACAGCGTCTATCATCCGGCCGACTATGCCATCCTTTCAGCCCACATGGACGAGGCACGCATGGGCCGCGCATTCTCGATCCACACCTTTGCCGGCTTCCTCGGCGGCGCGGTCGCGCCGGCCGTCGTCGCTGCCCTGGCGGCAACGATCGGCGGCCATGGCGCGCTGATCGTCACCGGCGCGGTGGGCCCGCTGGTGGCGCTGCTGCTGGTGGTCATCGGCATTCCCGACGCCAGCGCCGCCGACCGGGAGATCGAAGGCGTCCGCGCGCCACGGCAAAACGTCATCACCCACGCCCTGATCGTGCTGACGATCTTCTTCATGCTGCTGAGCCTGTCCAGCGCCGGGATCGGCAATTTTGGCGTGGTGGCGCTGATGAGCGGCTATGGCGCGTCATTCTCAGCCGCCAATATTGCGCTGACGGCGTTTCTTGGCGCCAGCGCCGTCGGCGTGCTGGCGGGCGGCTTCCTGGCCGATCACACCAAGCGCCACGGGCAGGTCGCCGCCGCCTGTTTTGCGATCGATGCAGCGATCGTATTCATGATTGCGGCGATCAACCTGCCGTCGCCGCTGCTGACGGCGGCGATGGCGCTGGCCGGATTCCTCGGCGGCGTGATTGCTCCCTCGCGCGACATGCTGGTCCGCAACGCGGCGCCGCCGGGGGCTGCCGGGCGGGCCTTCGGCATCGTCTCGACCGGCTTCAACATCGGCGGCATTGTCAGCCCGCTGCTGTTCGGCTGGATCATGGACCAGAATTTGCCGCACTGGGTGTTCGGGGCTTCGGTGGTGTTCATGATCCTCACCGTTCTGCTCGCGCTGGTCACCGACCGCGGCCCGCAAGCGAGTCTTGAAGGTTCTGACGCCAGCCTGATGCATCCCTGAATCTCGGCCGCGACGGTTGACAGCCGGCGGCGGCAACCCATGATGCGCCAGCAAAAACGAACGTGGGACGAAACGCCATGACCAGCAAACCCGACCTCGTGATCCGCGGCGGCAGCATCGCCGATGGCCGCGGCGGCGAGCTGTTTGAAGCGGACGTGGCGATCGCGGGCGACCGCATTGCCGCCGTGGGCCGCGGCCTGGGTACGGGCAAGGAAGAGATCGACGCCCGCGGCCGGCTGGTGACGCCGGGCTTTGTCGACCTTCATACCCATTACGACGGCCAGGTCACCTGGAGCCAGGACATCACGCCGTCGTCGCAGAACGGCGTCACCACCGCCATCATGGGCAATTGCGGGGTCGGCTTCGCGCCTTGCAAGCCGGCCGACCACCAGCGCCTGATTCAATTGATGGAGGGCGTCGAGGATATCCCGGAGCCGGTGCTCAGCGCCGGCCTGCCCTGGGCCTGGGAAAGTTTTCCGGACTACATGGACTGGCTGTCGCAACGCAGCTTCGACATGGACATCGGCGCCCAGTTGCCGCACGCGGCCTTGCGCGTCTATGTGATGGGCGAGCGCGGCGCGCGCCGCGATCCGGCCACGGCGGCGGACAACAGCGCGATGGCCGCTCTCGCGGAAGACGCGGTGCGGGCGGGCGCGCTGGGCTTCTCGACCTCGCGCACCCTCAACCACCGCACCTCGACCGGCGACTTCACCCCGACGCTGAAGGCCGGCGAGGACGAGTTGACGGCGATCGCCGGCGCCATGCACCGGGTCGGCCGCAGCGTGCTGCAATTCGTGCTCGATCAGGCCAACATCCACGAAGACCTGCCGATGATGCTGCGGGTGGCGGAGAACACGCAATGCCCGATTTCATTTTCGGTGACGCAGGCCGACAAGGCGCCGCGCCGCTGGCGCCAGACCCTGGACAGCATCAACGAGGCTTCCGCCCGCGGCCTGTCGATCACTGCACAGATCGCCGCGCGTCCGGTCGGATTGTTGCTGGGGCTGGAATTGTCGCGCAACCCGTTCCAGACCCATCCGAGCTACCGCGCCATCGCCGGGCTGCCGCTGCAGGAGCGGCTCAAGCGGCTGCATCAGCCCGAGGTGCGCGCCGCGATCCTGAGCGAAACGCCGACCGCGACCGACGATCCGCTGTTCTTCCGGCCGAACTACGACAAGATGTACCTGCTCGGCGATCCCCCCGACTACGAGCAGCCGCCGGAAAACGCGATTGGCGCGCAGGCGCGCCGCCAGGGACGGCAGCCCGAAGCGCTGGCCTATGACGCGATGCTTTCCGATGACGGCAAGGGCATGCTCTATGTTCCGTTCCTCAATTACGCCGACGGCAATCTCGACGCCGTGCACGAGATGCTGCGCGATCCGCATGCGGTACCCGGATTGAGCGACGGCGGCGCCCATTGCGGCATCATCTGCGACGCCAGCTTTCCGACCTATCTCTTGACCCACTGGACCCGCGACCGCAAGCGTGGCGAGAAGCTGTCGATCCCGTTCGTGGTGGCAGCGCAGTCACGCAAGACCGCGCTGTCGGTCGGGCTGTACGATCGCGGCGTCATCGCGCCCGGCTACAAGGCCGACCTCAACGTCATCGACTACGACCGGCTGCATCTGCATCCGCCCAAGGTTCATTACGACCTGCCGGTGGGCGGCCGGCGCCTGCTGCAACAGGTCGACGGCTACGATGCCACCATCGTCTCCGGCGTGGTGACGCAGCGCCATGGCACCGCCACCGGATCACGGCCCGGCCGGCTGGTGCGCGGCGCCCAGGGCAGCCTGCAGTAGTTTGGGTTGATGCGCAGAGGCGCGCGTCCACTCGCTCCGTCGCCCCGATTTGCGGCAGGGCTATTGCATACGGAATTTTCCATGCCGTCCGGGCGTGAAGTTTTCCGACTTTGCATTGCTTTTCAACGAGTCGTCCCTGCGTCCGCATGCCTGCGCAGGGACGACCCGCTGTGCGGCCCAGCCATAAGCGATAGCCCTGCCGCGGGCGGGGAGAGGTGCCCCGCACGCTGCCGCGTCAGGCGAATTTCGGTTGCCCCGCCTGGGCCATCAGCCGCGCGCGCTCGGTATTGGGCCAGAGCAGCAGCAGGCCGAGCAGGCCGGACCCGATCAGGATGGCGGCATTGATCGTGAAGCCGGTCATGTAGCCCTCGACCAGCCCGGCGGAGGAGTGCTGGATCACGCTGCCCATCACCGAAGGAGCCAGGATGCCGGCCAGGGTATAGATCGCGCCATAGATCGAGATCACCGCACCGCGCTGCGACACCGGCGTGAACTCGCCGAGCATCGGCGGACAGACCACATAGATCGATCCGCATAATCCGGACCCGACCACCAGCAGGACCACCGTCACTCCGCCGAGCGGGACATGCGGAAGCGCGGCGAGGATCAGCCCGCCGACGATCAGCGGCACCGAACCGAGCACACCGCGCGCGCCGCGGGTGGTGAAGCCGCGCGCCAGCAGCACCTGGGAAATCCACCCGGTGAGCAGCACGATGCCGGCGCCGAACAGCCAGGGCATGATCGAAATCCAGCCGGCGTCCTGTTGCGAGAAGCCGAGACCCTTGATGATGAACGATGTGAACCAGGTCAGGCCGAGCGACAGCGCCCAATAGGCCCCGAACGTCGCGGCACAGCAGCCAATGAAGGTGCGCGAGGTCAGAAGCTGGAGATAGGGAATCCGGGGCTCCGCCGCGGCCATCGCCACGGTTTGAACCAGCGGTCCTTCCTTGCCCAGGATCAGCCAGGCTCCGACCCAGATCAGGCCGACGATTCCGAGCGCGCCGAAGGCATAATGCCAGCTGTAATGCACGATCACCCAGTTCATCGCCGGCACCGCGAGCACCACGCCGAACGCCGATCCCTGCGACAGGATCGCGGTGGGAAGGGTTCGCTTCTCGTCGGGAAACCACTTGTAGATCGCGTGGGCGGCGACCGAAAAGGCCGGCCCCTCGCCGGCGCCGAGGATGACGCGGCAGATCAGCAGCGTACTGAAGCTGATCGTGCCCACCATCGGAAACTGCGCCAGGGCCCAGATCGCCGCCAGCGTCAGCAGAACCCAGCGGGTGGCGATGCGATTGACAATGAAGCCGACCACGATGGCCGAGATGGAAAACAGGAAGAAGAACGAGGAGCCCAGCAGGCCGAACTGCTCCGGTTCGAGCTTCAGCTCGGTCATGATCGGCACGCCCGCGAGGCCGACCACGATCTTGTCCGCGAAATTCACCAGCATGAAGAGGAACAGGAGGAACGTGATTTTCCAGGCGCCCTTGGGCGTCGGTTGCGTGGCCATGGTCGCTCCCTAGCTATCGTCTGCTGGCCCTGTTGATCGGCCTCGTGCAATGCTAGCCATGGGGTGATCGGCAATGCAACTGAACATTTTGGCCGGATCGTGTGCACTGCACACCATGGCGACGGCCGCGATGCTGCCTGACGATGTCTGGCAAGTCCGCTGCAACCGGATCACGATCGCGTCGCCGCCTCGATTGAGCCGTGCTCCCGCCGCCCGGCCTTGATATGTTGGGCGACCATCAAAAGGGTTTGCACCAGATGACCATGTCCCTGCACCGCTGCGCGCGCGCCTTCGGCGTGGTGGCCTGGCTTTCGATCCTCGGATCGAACATGACTGCGGCGACGGCGCAGGACGCCAAGGCGCCGGACTACGAAGCCATTGTCGCCTCGCCCGACCGCAGCGACGCCGACCGCCAGACCGATGCGCGCCGTCAGCCCGCCAGGATGCTGGCCTTCACCGGCGCGCGGCCGGGGATGAAGGTGCTGGATATGGAAGCCAGCGCCGGTTACAGCACCGAATTGCTGGCGCGGGCGGTGGCGCCCGATGGCATCGTCTATGCGCAGGATTCCGCCGCGGTGATCGAGCGCTCGGTCAAGGACAGGTTCGAACTCCGCGCCCAGAAGCCCGCCATGAAAAATGTCGTGCATGTGGTCCGCAACTACGACGATCCGATTCCGCCCGATGTCAGCGGGCTTGACCTGATCACGTTTTTCTTCGCCTACCACGACATGACCTACATGCCGGTCGACCGTGCCGCGATGGACCGCAGGCTGTTCGCGGCGCTGAAGCCCGGCGGCATTCTGGTCATCGCCGATCATTCCGCGCGTCCGGGCGATGGCACCACAGTCGGCAAGACGTTTCACCGCATCGAGGAAAGCGCGCTGCGCCAGGAGATCGAGGCGGCGGGATTCAAGCTCGCGGCCGAGGCTGATTTCCTGCGTCATCCCGAGGATCCGCGCGATGCGGCGGTGTTCCATCCGCAACTGCCGGTCGATGAGTTCGTGCTGAAATATCGAAAGCCGCTGTGAGGTATCGCGGCCGCTCGGCATGGCAACTGGCAACCACATCTTGTTGAGCGTCCGCAATCTGACCAAGACCTATCGGTCCGCCGGAGAGCAGGTCGCGGTGCTGCGCGGGGTCGACCTCTGCGTCGCCGCCGGCGAGCGCGTGGCGCTGTCGGGCGAATCCGGCAGCGGCAAGAGCACCCTGCTGCATCTGGTGGCCGGGCTGGACCGCGCCGACGCCGGCGAGATCCGGCTCGCCGGCGCCTTGGTATCGGCTCTGCCGGATGCCGGCCGTGCGGCCCTGCGGCGCGACCGCCTCGGCCTGGTGTTCCAGCAGTTCAACCTGATTCCGAGCCTGAACGTCGCCGACAACCTGTCGTTCCAGTCGCGCATCGCCGGCCGTCACGATGCGGCGTGGCATGGCGAACTGGTGGAGCGGCTGGGGCTCGGCAGCCTGCTGAAGCGCTATCCCGAGCAATTGTCCGGCGGCCAGCAGCAGCGGGTGGCGATCGGCCGCGCGCTGGCGGTGCGGCCGCAGCTTCTGCTCGCCGACGAGCCGACCGGCAATCTCGACGAGGCGACTGCCGACGAGGTTCTGGCGCTGGCGCGCGATCTGGTGGCGCGAACCGGCTGCGGCTTCCTGATGGTGACACACAGCGCCCGGCTGGCCGCCACGCTCGACCGCCAGATCACCCTCAGCGCCGGGCGCATCGCATGACCCGGATGATCTGGATCCTCGCGGTTCTGCTCAGTCATTGGCGGCGGCATCCGATGCAGCTCGCGACCCTGCTGATCGGATTGATTTCCGCGACCGCGCTGTGGAGCGGCGTGCAGGCGCTGAACCAGCAGGCGCGCAGCAGCTACGACCGCGCCGCCGCCACTTTCGGCGGCGCCAGGACGGCCACCCTGGTCGGCCGCAACGGCGCGAGCTTTCCGCAGCAACTGTTCGTCGACCTGCGCCGCGCCGGCTGGCCGGTGTCCCCCGTTGTCGAAGGCCGCGTTCAGGTCGGGGGCCGCAGCCTTCGGCTGTTGGGCATCGAACCGGTCACGCTGCCGGCTTCGGTGGGCAATGCGCCCGCGATCGGGAAAGCGGGTCTGCAACCGTTCCTGACGCCACCCGGCGAAACCCTGGTGGCGCCGGAAACGCTGTCCGATCTCGACCTGCCGGAAGGCGCCACGCCGCCGGCGAGCGGCGGCATGGCGCTGCCGCCGCTCCGCGTCCAGCCACAACTGGTGCCGGGCGTGCTGGTGGTCGATATCGGCATCGCGCAAAAGCTGCTCGACATGCCGGACCGGGTTTCCCGCCTCCTGATCGGCAACGCCAGGACCCCGCGCGCGGCGCTCGATCGCGTGGTCGGCGACAGGCTCCGCCTGGTCGGGCCCGAGGCGGAGAGCGATCTCGAACGCCTCACCGACAGTTTTCACCTCAACCTGACCGCGTTCGGCCTGCTGTCGTTTGTCGTCGGGCTGTTCATCGTCAATTCGGCGGTCGGCCTGGCGTTCGAGCAGCGCCGGCCGATGTTGCGGACCCTGCGCGCCTGCGGGGTATCCGCGCGCCTGCTCAACACCGTGCTGCTGGTCGAACTGGTGTCGCTGGCGCTGGCCGCGGGCGCGGTGGGACTGGTCTGCGGCTATCTGATCGCCGCGGCGCTGCTGCCCGATGTCGCCGCGTCGCTGCGCGGACTCTATGGCGCGCAAATTCCCGGAGAATTGACGCTGCGGCCGCAATGGTGGCTCGCCGGCCTTGCCATCAGCATTGTCGGCGCACTGGCGGCATCGACCGCCAGCCTGGTGAAAGCGGCGCGGCTTCCGGTGCTGGTGGCCGCGCAACCCCATGCCTGGCGTCAGGCGCAGCAGCGATGGCTGATTCTGCAGGGCGCGCTGGCGCTCGCCATCTTCGCCGCCGCGGGCGGCCTGTTGTGGTTCGGCGATTCGCTGGTGGCGGGATTCGCCGTGCTGGCTTGCTTGCTGCTCGGCGCCGCGCTGGCGCTGCCGGCGATGCTGGAAGTCGTGCTGTCCTGGGGCCAGCGAACGGCGCATCGCGCGCTGGCGGTCTGGTTCTGGGCCGACAGCCGTCAGCAGCTTTCGGGATTGTCGCTGGCATTGATGGCGCTGCTGCTGGCGCTCGCCGTCAATGTCGGTGTCGGCACCATGGTCGAGACCTTCAGCCGGACCTTTGTCGGCTGGCTCGACGGACGGCTGGCGGCGGACGTCTATCTCAATGCCGCCGACAATGCGCAGGCCGCCGAGATCAAGGCGTGGCTGCAGCGGCGCCCCGAGGTGGAGGCGATCCTGCGCGGCGGTCGCGCCGACAGCCAGGTCGACGGCACGCCGATCGAGATTCTCGGCCTTGCCGATCAAGCCACCATTTCCGGTCACTGGCCGCTGCTTCAATCCACCGCCGACAGCTGGGACCGGCTTCGCGCCGGCAATGCCGGCCTGGCCAGCGAGCAACTGGCGCGGCGGCTCAGGCTTGCGGTCGGCGATCGCATCGAGATAGCAACCGCTTCGGGCAACTGGCCGATCGAAGTGGTCGGCATCTACGCCGATTACGGCAACCCGAAGGGCCAGCTGGCGGTCAATATCGACGCGCTGCTCCGGCATTTTCCAGACATTCCGCAGACCCGGTTGGGCCTGCGCGTCGCAGCGCCCGCGATCCCTGCGCTGATGTCGGCGCTGCGGGATAAATTCGGGCTTGATGACCGCAACCTGCTGGACCAGGCGACGCTGAAGGCGGAGTCGACCCGGATCTTCAACCGGACCTTCGCCGTGACCGGGGCATTGAATGCCTTCACCCTGGGTGTGGCCGGCGTCGCCTTGCTGACCAGCCTGTTGACCCTGAGCCATTCCCGGCTGCCGCAGCTCGCCCCGCTATGGGCGATCGGAATTACCCGGCGGCGGCTGGCGGCCATCGAGCTCCTGAAGACGATGTCGGTCGCGCTGATCACCGCGCTGCTGGCGCTGCCGCTCGGCCTGTCGGTGGCGTGGTGCCTGATTGCGGTGGTGAACGTGAAGGCGTTCGGCTGGCGGCTGCCGTTCGATGTCTTCCCGCTGCAATTGCTCGAACTGCTGGCGGTGGCCATGCTGGCCGCGCTGTCGGCCGCCTTGCTTCCGGCTCTCAAGCTGGCGCGCATGCAGCCGGCAACCCTGATCAAGATTTTCGCCGATGAGCGGTAAGCCCGCGATATCCCGCCGCGCCTTCGCAGGGACCATCCTTGCGCTCGGGCTGGGCCGCAGGGCGGCATGGGCGCAGGGCTTTGCCGGACTTGGCACGGCCGCGGACGGATTCGCGGAGGTCGTTCCCGGCAGGCATTTTGCGTTTCCGGCCGATCACGGCCCGCATCCCGATTTTCGCATCGAGTGGTGGTACGTCACCGCCAATCTTGTCGATGCCGCCGGAGCCGCCCACGGCATCCAGTGGACCCTGTTCCGTCAGGCGATGCGATCCGGGCCGCCGCAGCCGGGCTGGGCCAACCAGCAGATCTGGATGGGCCATGCCGCGGTGACCCGCGCCGACACGCACCGATACGGCGAGACCTTCGCCCGTGGCGGCGTCGGCCAGGCCGGCGTCGAGGCGACGCCGTTTCACGCCTGGATCGATTCCTGGGACATGCGCGGGCTCGACGGGATGCGCGACCGCTTCATCGCGCCGCTCGAACTGAAGGCATCGGGTGCCGACTTCGGCTACACGCTGCGGCTCGATGCCGACCGGCCGCTGGTGCTGCAGGGCGTGGACGGCTACAGCCGGAAATCACAGCGTGGCCAGGCCTCGTATTATTTCAGCCAGCCGTTTTTCAGGGCGACGGGAAGTGTCACCATCGACGACAAGGCTGTCGCGGTGACCGGTCAGGCCTGGATGGACCGCGAATGGAGCAGTCAGCCGCTGGCTACGGACCAGATCGGATGGGACTGGTTCTCGCTGCATCTGACCGGCGGCGAAAAACTGATGCTGTTCCGGCTGCGCCAGGCCGACGGCGACGATTACTGTTCCGGCAACTGGATATCGCCGGATGGAAGCTCACAGCAGCTGCTGCCGGCGCAGGTCAAAATGACGCCGATGGCGCCGACCGAAGTTGCCGGCCGCAAGCTGCCGACGGCATGGCGCATCGAAATTCCGCAGCGCGGCCTTGCCGTCCAGAGCCATGCCCTGAACGCGGCAAGCTGGATGGGCACCAGCTTCCCCTATTGGGAGGGGCCGATCGTCTTTGGCGGCAGCCATGACGGGGTTGGATATCTGGAGATGACCGGCTATTGAGGCGGCGGTCGGCGTCATTCGCGCCCGCAGCCGCTGCGACGGTTATCCCGGCCATTTGAAGAAGGATCATTGCAAATGTTGAATTATACCGCGCTCGTTACCTGCCTGGCCATCCTGTTCTACTTCTTCACCAGCACCCAGGTCGGCAAGGCGCGGGCCAAATTCGGCATCAAGGTGCCGGCCACCTCGGGCAATCCGGACTTCGAGCGGGTGTTTCGCGTGCAGATGAACACGCTGGAATGGATGCCGATCTTCCTGCCGGCGCTGTGGCTGTTTGCCATCTACATCAACGACGCGCTGGCGGCGGCGCTCGGCCTGGTCTGGATCGCCGGCCGCATCCTTTATCTGACCGGCTATTCGCAAGCCGCCGACAAGCGCGGCCTCGGCTTCGGAATTCAGGCCGTTGCCGCCATGCTGCTCTGGCTCGGCGCGCTCGGCGCGATCCTCTGGCGCCTCGTTCATGGATGAAGCCTGCGCCGGCATCACGAAACAGCGACCGGGCCGGCTCGGCCAGGAGCCGAACTAGATCGGCTCGCAGGAAGTCCGGACGGTGCGCGGGCGTTCGCAATAGGCGAGGCCTCCCATCGGGCTGCTGAAGGTGTATTGCCGCTTGCCCGGCTTCAGCCGATGCTCGATTTTCAATACGCATGAATTGCCGGTGACGTAGAGATCGGCGACCACGCTGTTGTTCGGATAATACCGGATCGCCTGCAGATGATGCCTGCCGACCACGCGCAACGCGGCGGCGCCGTCTTCCGCTGCCGTCGGCCTGGCTCCGAGGGTGGTGTCGTAATGCTCCCGCTTGACGGCGATCCCCATGGCGATGCCGGTCACATCGAGCGAGGCATGACGATCGACATTGAGGGTCCCCACGCCCTCGACCCGGACGGGCATATTTCGAACCGACGGCTGTTCGCAATCGGCAACGCCGTCATAGCCAAACTTGGCACGAATGATCGAATCCCGCGCCAGACAGAAAGCCGGCAAGACAATCAGCCCGACCAGCAGGGCGACACATGACGTAGCGCGCAAACTTGTCCGCTTCATCGTCCAATCCCTTCCTAAATTAGCTGCTTGAAATGACAGTCGCGCAGCCTACCTCCAGACCGGCCGCTTGATCAACGGAGCATTGCCGCCCTGCGCCGAAACCGGCGCCGCCGGCTTTCAAGAAACCGCAACCGAACTGGCCGAAAATGCTGGAATAATCCGGCAGAAGGGATACTCCGTCAGCGCGGTAATCAGCGGTCCGGTCGCGACGCCGCGCCACCGGCGCCGATCGGCCGATCCGAAAGCGAGGTCCAGCATGCACGCGCCGTCCTCTCCCATGCGGTTGCCCGAAGCGCAGGACCGCGATCGCGGCGCCGACCATCTGGCGCCGGATTGCGCCGGACAGAATTTCTACGCCATCGATCGCGGGCTGCGCGATCTGTTGCGGCTCTATCTCGTGCCGGAGGACTTTCGGCGGCTCGAACCTCACTTCGATCGCCTCGGCGTGCTGGCGGGCGGCAAGCTCGATGAACTGGCCAGGGCCGCCGACAAGCACCCTCCGGTGCTGAACCCGCGCGACCGCTTTGGCCGCGACCAGGACTGGATCGATTATCATTCCTCCTATCGCGAAATGGAGAAAATAGCGTTCGGCGATTTCCAGTTTCACGCCATGAGCCACCGCGCCGGCACGCTGCGGATGGACCGGCCGCTGCCGGCGGTCGCCAAATATGCGCTGCAATATCTGTTCGTGCAGGCCGAGTTCGGGCTGATGTGCCCGATCAGCGTGACCGACACCTCGATCCATCTGATCCGGAAGTTCGCCAGCCCCGAACTCAGGGATTACCTGCTGCCGAAGATGCTGTCCGACGATCTCGCCACGCTGTGGAAAGGCACCCAGTTCATGACCGAGCGGGCCGGCGGCTCCGATGTCGGCGCCATCGAAACCGTCGCCCGCTGCGAAGACGGGGTGTGGCGGCTGTTCGGCGACAAATGGTTCTGCTCGCATGCCGACGCCGATGTCGCGCTGCTGCTGGCGCGCCCCGAGGGCGCCGCCGCCGGCACCAGGGGGCTGGCGCTGTTTGCGCTGCCGCGCCGGCTCAAGGACGGCAGCCGCAACGCCTACCGCATCGTTCGCCTCAAGGACAAACTGGGCACCCGCTCGATGGCGAGCGGCGAAATCAGGCTCGAGGGCGCGGTCGCCTATCTGGTCGGCGAAGCCGATCGCGGCCTCAAGCAGATGATGGAGCAGGTCAACCTGTCGCGGCTTTCCCATGGCGTTCGCGCTGCCGCGATGATGCGGCGCTGCGTCAACGAGGCACGGATTTGCGCGCGGACCCGGTCGGCCTTCGGCAGGAGCATCATCGAATATCCGCTGCTGCGGCGCCAGCTTCTCAAGATCGCCGTGCCCTCGGAACAGGCGCTGTCGATGTTCCTGTTTGCCGCAAGCGCGATGGATCGCGCCAATGCCGGCTCTGGCGAGGCCGAAAGCCTGTTGCGGATTGTCACGCCGCTGCTCAAGTTCCGCGCCTGCCGCGACAACATTCCGGTCGCCACCGGGGCCATGGAAGTCCGCGGCGGCAACGGCTACATCGAGGAATGGGTGCATGCGCGGCTGATCCGCGATGCGCATATCGGCGTGCTCTGGGAAGGTACCAGCAACATCAACGCGCTGGATATCGTCAGCCGCGCCGTCGGCAAGGGCCGCGCCCACCGCAGCCTGGCGGCCGTCCTCGGCAAGCGGCTCGACCAGGCCACGCCGATCCCGGCGGCGTTCCGGGATCGCCTTCGCCTGGCGCTGGATCGGACGATGGCCTTCGCCGAACAGGTGGCGGCCGAACCTGCGCTGGAGGAGACGGCGCGGCTGGTGGCCAGCGCACTCTATCATGTCACCACCGCCATCCTGATGATGTGGGAGGCAGCCCAGCCCGGGGCGGACGCGCGCAGGGCCCTTTATGCGCGGTTTGTGCTCGAACACCGCCTGAGCCCGCATGATCCGCTCGAGCCCCGCTATGCCGGTTGGGAACGCGAAGCCGCCGAACGGGTGTTTTCGGAACAACCGGTCGCCGTCGCCGATGCCGTCCGGCTGCTTGACGGCTGACGGGAGCAATCCAGCACCGCCTTGCCGTCAGCCGCCTTCCCGCCTGCCCGGATGGGATGGGGCGGCGCATGGCTTGGGATCGTCGCCGCCGACGAAGGCATCAGCCGCGCGGCGGCGCATTTTATGATTCCCCTCCCCGCCCGAGCTCCGCTAAGTTGCCTGCAAAACAGCTGAGCCAAACGGCCCGGGGAGGATCATCGCCGTGCACAAGGGACGTGTCGTCTTCGGCGCCATGGACGAGGTGGTGTTCGGCCATCCGGCCGCCGAGGCCATTGTCGCGCAGGTCGAGCGGCTGCGCGTGGCCCGCGCCTTTCTCATGGTCAGCGGCACGCTCAACCGCCAGACCGGCGAAATCGACAAAATCCGGCGCGCGCTTGGACCGCGTTGCGTCGGCACCTTCGACGCCATGCCGCCGCACACCCCGCGCGAGGCCGTCATTGCCGCCGCCGAGCAGGCGCGCGCCGCCGACGCCGATCTCATCGTCACCGTGGGCGGCGGCTCGATCACCGACGGCGCCAAGGCGGTGCAGCTTTGCCTCGCCAACGATGTGCGCCGCGTCGAGGACATTGACAGGATCCGGGCCGACAAGGGGCTCGCCCCCGACATCACGGCGCCGACCGTGCGTCAGATCAGCGTGCCGACCACGATCGCCGGCGGCGAATTCAGCGCCATCGCCGGCGTCACCAACCTGCGCAGCAGGGCCAAGGAAATGCTGCGCCATGGACTGACGATGCCGCGCGCCGCCATCCTGGATCCCGCCATCACCGTGCACACCCCGGAATGGCTGTGGCTTTCGACCGGCATCCGCGCCGTCGACCATTGCGTCGAAGGCCTGTGCTCGCGGGAGGCGCATCCTTATGCCGACGCCCAGGCGACGAAGGGGCTGTCGATGCTGGCGCAGGCGCTGCCGCGGGCGAAGAAGAACCCCGGAGACCTCGATGCCCGGATGGATTGCCAGATCGGCACATGGCTCTCGATGGGAGCGCTGTCCATGGGGGTGCCGATGGGAGCGAGCCACGGCATCGGCTATGTGCTCGGCGCGGTGTTCGACGTGCCGCACGGCTACACGTCCTGCGTGATGCTGCCGTCGGTGTTGCGCTGGAACAAGCCCGACAACGCCGAACGGCAGGCGCTGGTGTCGGCGGCGATGGGACAGCCCGGCGCGGATGCCGCCGACGTGCTGGACGGCTTCATCCGGGGCCTCGGACTGCCGCGCAGCCTGCACGACGTCAGGATCGGCCCGGAACATTTCGAGCGGATCGCGCAGCTGGCCATGGCGACGCCGTGGGTGCCGCGCAACCCGCGCAGGATCGACAGCCCAAGCGAGCTGCGCGAGATTCTCGTCCTGGCCGCATGAGTTCATTGGAGACACGATGTACACCGCCAAGCATGCCCATCTCCGTCCGCTGCAGCCCGCCTTCATCATGGCGAATTCTGGCGAGGCGGTGAGCTATGCCGAACTCGAAGCCCGCAGCAACCGCCTGGCGCATCTGCTTCGCCGGCGCGGCCTGAAGCGGCTCGACCACTATGCCATCTTCATGGAAAACAACAGCCGGTACCTGGAGGCCTGCGGCGCCGGGGAGCGCTCCGGATTGTATTTCACCTGCATCAATTCGTTCCTGACCGGCGGCGAGCTTGCCTACATCGTCAACAACAGCCAGTCCCGCATCCTGATTACCTCCACGGCAAAACTCGAGGTCGCCCGCGAGGCGCTGAAGCAATGCCCCAATGTCGAACTCTGCATCGTTGCCGATGGGGCTGGCGAAAGCGAGCGCATTGTCGGGTTGCAGGAAGCCACCGCGGGGCTGCCCAGGACGCCGATTGCCGACGAGGCCATCGGCACCGCGATGCTCTACTCGTCGGGCACCACCGGGCGGCCGAAAGGCATATTGCGGCCGCTGCCGGAACAGCCGCCGATCCAGCAGATGCCGCTGTTCGATTTCCTGCAAAACCTCTGGCGCTACCGCGAAGGCATGATCTACCTGTCGCCGGCGCCGCTGTATCATTCGGCGCCGCAGGCCGCCGTCAATCTCACGATCCGGACCGGCGGTACCGCCATCATCATGGAAAGCTTCGACCCCGAACGCTATCTGGAACTGGTCGAGACCTATGGCGTCACCCACAGCCAGCTGGTGCCGACGATGTTTTCGCGCATGCTGAAGCTGCCGGAAGCGGCCCGGCGGCGCCGCGATCTGTCGTCGCTGGAGGTCGCGATCCATGCCGCCGCGCCCTGTCCCGCCGCGGTGAAACAGGCCATGATCGAGTGGTGGGGGCCGATCATCCATGAATATTACGGCGCCACCGAAGGCCTCGGCTTTACCGCCTGCGACAGCGCCGAATGGCTGGCCCACAAGGGGACCGTGGGCAGGGTGCTGCTCGGCGAGCTGCACATTCTCGACGAGGCGATGCAGCCCTGCCCGGTCGGCACGCCGGGCACGGTGTGGTTCAAGACCGCCACGCCGTTTGAATATTTCAACGATCCGGACAAGACCCGCGAGGCCCGCTCGGCGGACGGCAGCATGAGCACGGTCGGCGATGTCGGTTATGTCGACGGCGACGGCTTTCTCTACCTGACCGATCGCGCGACCTTCATGATCATCTCGGGAGGCGTCAACATCTATCCGCAGGAATGCGAGAACCTGCTGATCACCCATCCCAAGATCGCGGATGCCGCCGTGTTCGGCGTTCCCAATGCCGACCTCGGCGAGGAAGTCAAAGCGGTGGTGCAGCCGATGCCGGGGATTCCGCCGGGGCCGGATCTCGCCCAGGAACTGATCAGCTTCTGCAGCCAGTCGCTGTCGCGCCAGAAGGTGCCGCGCTCGATCGACTTCGAGACCGAACTGCCGCGGCTTCCCACCGGCAAGCTCTACAAGCGGCTGTTGCGTGACCGCTATTGGGGCGAAAAGACGTCTCGAATCCTCTGAGCGGAGCCGGGGTTCAGCTCCGTCCGGGAGCGTAAATTTTCAGGCTGCCGGCGGCGCCATGGTCAGGATCGGCACCGGCGCCTCGAAGCCGCGCAGGACGTGCGCTCCGAGCGGACGCCAGGGACCCGGCACGGCGGCGGCGAAGACATCGGTGGCCAGCAACGGGCAGCCGAGCGACTTGGTCAGGTCCTGCACCCGGACCACCTCGTTGACCGCGGCCCCGACCACCGTGAACTGCAGCCGCTCGGGCACGCCGACATTGCCATAGATCACCTGGCCGAGATGCAGCGAGATGCCGAAGTCGAGCATCAGGTCGCCGGCGACCCGCGGCGAGGCGGCAAGGCGCCGGCGGGCTTCGTGGGCGGCGGCGAGCGCGCGGCCGCACGCCTCTTCGGGCGAGCCCTCGACACGGAACAGGCCGACCACCGCGTCGCCGATCAGCGAGACCACCTCGCCGCCATGGTCGAGGACGGCTGCCGCCGTCATCTCGAAATAACGCCCCAGCAGGTTGAGGAAATCCTCCACCGGCAGCCGCTCGGCCAATTCGGTCGAGTGGCGCAGATCGCTGTACCACAGCGCCGCCGTGATCTTTTCTCCCTCGTCGCGGCGAATCAGGCCGTTGAGCACGGCCTGGCCGGCGCGCCTGCCCAGATAGGCATGGGCGACATTCTCGGCGACGCTGCGCTCGATCTTCGACTTCATCGCGATGCCGAGCTGGCGAACGACGCGCAGCAGCAGGGCCAGCTCGTCATCGCTGAAGCCGTCACCACGGTCGGCAAGCCAGGAACAGACGATTCCGTTGCTTCCGGCCTGGTCAAATCCCAGCAGGAACACGACATAGTCGGTGCCGCCGGAGACGCGAAGCTCTTCGAGCATCTCGAAATCGAGCAGCGCGGTCGCGCCGGTCAGCCGGCGCCGGAATACCGGCAGGCGATGGGCCAGGACATGGGCGATCGGACTGCGCAGAAACCGCTCCTGCCCGCTGGCCTCGGGGCTGATATGCTCAACCACCACGCCGGTCTGCGCGGTCCAGTCCATGGTGCTGGCGTCGTACAGGGGGTGCAGGATCCGAAAGCCCAACTGCCCGCGCATGATCGGAATTCCGACACCGCGCAGGCGCTGGCACAGCTCGCCATAGAGCGCCGCCGGTTCGGATTCCAGCAGCGCCTCGTTGGACAGCCACTCGACGATGGCGTTGCCCAGAACTGCCGAAGCTATTTCCTGATTGTCCATGTGCGGTGACCTTATCCGAGATTCCGCGGATGTCCTTGTTCAATCATCCTGCGGCTGGCCGGAAAGTCGACAAGGACATCGACCTCTCGCAGGAGCCGGCCGGCACGACCGCAGGCTCCGCATCGGCGAAAAGCCGCATCTGGCGGTGACCAGACTTCACGATTAGGGTGACCCGCCAATGACAACGGTTCGGATCGCACTGCCATCTCGAGGCCGCCGATCCCGACCTGGAGATGAATTCGAATGGCCACACCGCCGACCAACCCCACGCACTGGAATATCGGCCTCGTCGGTTACGGCGAGGTGGGCCGCATTCTGGCCGAGGACCTGCGCCGGCAGAATTTCGCGGTCGCCGCCTACGACGTCAAGCTCGGCGGCAATCTGGCCGGTGCCTTGCGCGATCACGCCTCGGTCCATGGTGTCGCGCTGGCGTCCTGCCATGCCGATCTCGCCGCGCAAGCCGACCTGGTCGTTTCCGCCGTCACCGCCAGCCAGGCCGTGCCGGTGGCGCAGGCCTGCGCGCCCGCCATCAAGCCGGGAGGCTGGTTCCTGGACTTCAATTCGGCCTCGCCGGGCGCCAAGCGTCGCGCGGCCGCGCTGATCGACGGCCATGGCGGCCGCTATGTCGAGGCGGCGGTGATGACATCGATCCCGCCCTACCGCATCAAGGTGCCCCTGCTGCTCGGCGGCACCGGCGCCGCGGAACTGGCGCCGTTGCTGGTGGCGCTGGGCTTCGATGCCAGGGTCGCCAGCGAGAAACTGGGCGTCGCCTCGGCGGTCAAGATGTGCCGCAGCGTGATGATCAAGGGACTCGAGGCGATGGTGATCGAAAGTTTCACCACCGCGCGCGCCTATGGCGTCGAGGACGCGGTACTGGCGTCGCTGGCCGAAACCTTTCCCGGCATCGATTGGGAGAAGCAGGGCGCCTACTTCTTCCAGCGCGTGATCGAGCATGGACGGCGCCGCAGCGAGGAAGTCCGCGAGGTCGCCGAAACGGTGCGCGAGATCGGTCTGACGCCGTGGTCGGCGCAGGGCACGGCCGAACGCCAGGCCTGGGTTGCCGACCTTGCCGATCAGGGCGTGTTCGGCCCGAAAGGCAGCCCAGCCTTTGCCCGCAGCGCCGACTGGCGCGTCGAAGCCGACCGCATCCTCGCCGCCGCCGCGCCGAACAGCCAGGCCGGCTAGCCGATGCCATTCCAACCGCCGGTCGGTCATCGATAGCGAAGATGCGGCTGCATCGGCCGTCAGATCAGACCTCGACTCGAAACCCTACCTCGATGATGGCGTCCTGGGGGATTTTGAAGAAATCCGGCGCCCGACTCGCGATCCGGTTCAGAAACGAGAAGATCGCAAACGAGATCGGCTCCATCGACGATGCCGCCTCGCGGCGAACGATGGTCTCATGGGCGATGTAATAGTTCTTGTGGTCGAGGTCGGCATCGAAGCCGAGCTTGTTGCAGTTGATCAGGCTGAGCGGGATGTCCGGGGTCTGCATGAATCCCAGCCTGACCTGAATGCGGTAGAAACCGTGGCCGAGACGGTGCACCGAATGGCGTTCGTGAAACGGCACCCGCGGCCTTCGGTCAGACACGAAGGTCAGCAGCACCACCGTCGCATGCAGGACCCGGTTGTGCTCGATATGGCGCAGCAGCATCGGCGAGGCGCCGTGCTCGACCTTGGTGAGCCAGACCCCCATTCCCGCGGCGCGGCCGATCACGGCCTTGTCGGCATAATCGAGAAATTCCTTGAGCGGCATCGACATTTCCTGCAGCCGCCGCCTGACTTCTGAAGCGCCCTTGCGCCAGGACAGCATCAGGATCGCAATCGCCGAGCCAATGATGAGCGGAAACCAGCCGCCCTCGACAATCTTGATCGAATTCGAAACCAGGAAGGTGGCGTCGATCGCGCCGAATACGACGATGATCGGGATCGCGACGCCGGGAAGCCATCGCCATCGCGACACCGCGACGCGGTAGAGCAGGATCGTGGTGATCAGCATGGTGCCGGACACCGCGATGCCATAGGCGGCCGCCAGGCTGTCTGACGATCTGAACAGCACCACGGTCAGCAGCGTGCCGACCATCAATAGCCAGTTCGCGGCAGGGACATAGATCTGACCGGCCTCCTCGGCCGAGGTCGGGATGATCCGGGCCCGCGGGCACAATCCCATCTGCATGGCCTGCCGCGTCAACGAGAACACCCCGGACACCAGTGCCTGCGACGCGATGATGGTGGCGAATGTCGCCAGCACCAGCATGGGAAGCAGCGCCCAGCCGGGCGCCAGTTTGTAGAACGGATTGTCGACCGCTGACGGATCGCTCAGGATCAGCGCGCCTTGTCCGAAATAATTGAGCAGCAGCGCCGGCAGCACCAGGCCGAACCATGCCCGGCGGATCGCGGTGGCACCGACATGGCCCATGTCGGCGTAGAGCGCCTCGCCGCCGGTGAGCGCCAGGAACACGGCGCCGATCACCACAAAGGAGATTTTGGGGTCATCGACCAGAAAGCGGGCGGCCTCGGCCGGATTGATCGCCCTGAGAATGGCCGGCGCCATCCAGACATTGACCAATCCCAGCGCCCCGATCACGACAAACCAGATCACCATCAGCGGGCCGAACAGCCTGCCGATGCTTCCGGTGCCGTGGCGCTGGATCGCGAACAGTCCGATCAGCACCAACAGCGTAGCCGGCACGATGAAATGTTCGAAGCCGGGCGCGACCAGCTTCAGCCCTTCCATGGCGGAAAGCACCGAAATCGCCGGCGTGATGACGCCGTCGCCATAGAGCAGGGAGGCGCCGACCACGCCGAGCAGCACCAGGAGGGGAAGTTTCAGGCCGTGGGCGACCTGATCGGCGCCGACCAGCGACAGCAATGCCAGGATGCCGCCTTCGCCGTCATTATCGGCGCGCAGCACGAACACCACATATTTCAGCGACACCATGATCGTCAGCGCCCAAAGAATGAGCGACACGATGCCAAGCACCTCGGCGGCGGTCGGGACCGGATGGCCGATGCCGATCAACGCGACCTGGAATGCGTAGAGCGGGCTGGTGCCGATGTCGCCGAACACGACGCCCAATGCGGTCAATGCCAAAAACCCAGGACTCCCCGCATGATGGAGGTAATTGGGCTGATCGAGCGCGGCCTCCGCCCGGGCTGGTGCGAAGCTTGCGACGGACCGGCTGACCAGGTCGCCGGCCGGGGCACTCGATGGCATATCCATGCGAACCTCACGACAAGACCGCATCGTCTTCGCGCGCCAGGCTTTTCATTCAAGATTTAGGCCATGCCCCAGGCTGGCCATCGCCGTCCCGCTCACGCCTGCGGCGGGCCGGCCTCGATCTCGGCGACAATCTTTCCGGTCGTCACCTGGTCGCCTTCGGCGACGTCGATCGCGGCAATGGTGCCGGAGATCGGCGCGGTATGCACATGTTCCATCTTCATGGCCTCCAGCGTCATCACCGGTTGGCCGGCTTCGACCCGCTCGCCCTGCCGGACCAGCACCGCGACCACGCGGCCGTTCATCGCCGCGCGAATCCTGCCGTCGCGCTCCGCCGCCGCCGTCGCGGCCGGCGCCGCCAGCGTGTGGTCGCGGACCGACAGGGTGACGCCCCGATGCAGCAAATAAAGCCGGTCGCCGTCGCGATGGAAGATTGCCGATTCCGTCAGGCCCGCGCTGCGGAAGCGCAGGGAATCGCAGCCCAGCGCTGCGATCTCGAAGCGGTGCACGCGGCCATCGAGATGGACCGCGTAACCGCCGTCGCGTTCGCGGGTGAGCTCGAGATCGTGGACGACACGATCGAGCTCGACGCGCGCGGGAAGCGGGAACGTCGCCGCCAGGGTTCGCCCGCTGCGCCACGGCGGCGCATGGCGGCCGGTGACATGCAGCAGCAGCGCCGCCAGCGCGATATCCGCCTCCGAGCCGCCCTCGCGCGGCGCCAGCAGATCGTCGCGGTAGCGTTCGATGAACGCCGTGGTGGCGGTGCCGGCGGCGAATGCGCCATGCCGCAGACAGGCCGCCAGAAACGCCTGATTGGTCGTGACCCCGAAGGCAATGGTGTGCTCGAGCCCCAAAATGAGCCGGCGCCGCGCCTGGTCGCGGGTCTCGCCGTGGCTGATCAGCTTGGCGATCATGGAATCGTAGAACGGCGGAATCCCGGCGCCGGACTGCAGCGCGTGTTCGACCCGGATCGCGTCGGGCGTTTGCCACAGCGCCAGCCGCCCCGATTGCGGCATGAAATCGGCCGCCGCATCCTCCGAACACAGCCGGACCTCGATGGCGTGCCCGGAAAATGTGATGTCTTGCTGCGTGAGCCCGAGCGGCTCGCCACTGGCGACGCGCAGCTGCAATTCGACGAGATCGAGGCCGGTGATCGCCTCGGTGACGGGATGTTCTACCTGCAGCCGCGTATTCATTTCCATGAAATAGAATTCGCCGCTGCCGTCGAGCAGGAATTCCAGCGTGCCGGCGCCCTCATAGCCGATCGACTGGATCGCGGCCACCGCAATGGCGCCCATCCGCGCCCGCAACTGCGGCGACACCGCCGGCGACGGCGCTTCCTCGATCAGCTTCTGATGCCGGCGCTGCACCGAACAATCGCGCTCGCCGAGATGGACCGCATGGCCATAGCGGTCGCCGAACACCTGGATTTCGATGTGGCGCGGATCCGATATCGCGCGCTCCAGGATCACGTCGGGATCGCCGAACGCGCCTTGCGCCTCGGAGCGCGCGCTGCGCAGCAGGTCGGGAAACGACGCGGCATCCGCCACCCGCCGCATGCCGCGGCCGCCGCCGCCGGCGACCGCCTTGATCATCACCGGAAAGCCGATGGTCACGGCCTCCGCCAGCATGGCCGCGTCGCCCTGGTCGGCGCCCTGATAGCCGGGCACGCAGGGCACGCCGGCCGCCTGCATGATCGCCTTGGCGCCGGCCTTGTTGCCCATCGCCCGGATCGCTTCCGGCGAGGGTCCGATGAACACCAGGCCGGCCTCGCGGCAGGCCCCGGCGAATTCCTCGTTCTCGGCCAGAAAGCCGTAGCCGGGATGCACCGCGTCGGCACCGCCAGCCTTTGCCGCGGCAATGATCGCCTCGATCTTGAGATAGGATTGCGCCGGCAGCGCCTCGCCGATCCGCACCGCCTGGTCGGCGAGGCGGACGTGCAACGCCTCGCGGTCGGCGTCCGAATAGACCGCGACCACGCCATAGCCGAGACGGCGCGCGGTGCGCATGATCCGCAGCGCGATCTCGCCGCGATTGGCGATCAGGATGTTGCGGAACGGCGTGCGCCGGATCGACGAGCCGCTCATGGCCGCGCCACCGAAAACTGCATGCGCTGCGGCGCGCGCGCCTCGGCCTCGCGGCAGATCGCCAGCACTTCGGCCAGCACGCTGCGGGTATCGCGCGGATCGATCACGCCGTCGTCGAGCACCCGGGCACTGGTCGAGAACACGTCCATCTGGCCGTCGAACACGCCGATGATCTGCGCCTTCATGGCCTCGAGCTTTTCCTTCTCGACCGGCTTGCCGCGCCGGATCGCGGCGGCCTCGGTCACGATCGCCATGGTCTCGGCGGCCTGCTCCCCGCCCATCACCGCGGTCTTGGCATTGGGCCATGAAAAGCAGAAGCGCGGATGAAATCCGCGCCCGCACATGCCGTAATTGCCGGCGCCGAACGAGGCGCCGCAATAGATCGTGATCTGCGGCACGGTGGCGCTGGTCACCGCCTGGATCATCTTCGAGCCGTGCTTGATCATGCCGGCTTCCTCATAGGCGCGCCCGACCATGTAGCCGGTGGTGTTGTTCAGATAGAGCAACGGCGTGCGCGACTGGCAGCAGGCCTGGATGAAATGCGTCGCCTTGTTGGCGCCGGCGGGGTCGAGCGGGCCGTTATTGGTGACGATCCCGATCGCCTGGCCCTCGATGCGGGCGTGCCCGCACAGCGTGGCCGGACCGTAATTGGCGCCGAATTCGGTGAAATCGGAATCGTCTATGATCCGCGCGATCACCTGCCGCATGTCGACCGGCCGCTTGTGATCCATCGGCATGATGCCGAGCAGTTCCTCCGGATCGTGCCGCGGCGGGAGGTGTGAAATCCGGTCGGTGCCCGGGCGGTCCCATTGCAGGTTGGCCATGATATCGCGCGCGATGCGCAGCGCGTCGCGATCGTCCTCGGCGAGATAGTCGCCGAGCCCGGAAATGCTGGTGTGCATCTCGGCGCCGCCGAGTTCCTCTTCGGTGGCGATTTCGCCGGTGGCGGCCTTGAGCAGCGGCGGCCCGGCCAGAAAGGCGCGGGTGCGGCCGCGCACCATCACGATGTAGTCCGACAGCCCGGTCTGGTAGGCGCCGCCCGCGGTCGACGAACCATGCGTCACCGTGACCACCGGCAAGCCGGCCGCCGACAGCAGCGCCAGATTGCGGAAGATGTTGCCGCCGCGCACGAAATCCTCGACCCGGTAGCGCAACAGGTTGGCGCCGGCGCTTTCGACCAGCTGCACATAGGGCAGCTTGTTCTGAAGCGCCAGTTCCTGCACCCGCAGTGTCTTGTCGAGACCGTAGGGCTGCAGCGCGCCGGCATCGATGCCGGAATCATTGGCGCTGACCATGCAGCGGATGCCGGAAACAAAGCCGATGCCGGCGATCAGCCCGCCGCCGGGAACGCTTTTGTCGGCGTCGGCGATGTCGAACATGTAGCCCGCCAGCGTCGACAGCTCGATGAAGGGCGAGCCGGAATCGAGCACCAGCGCCACGCGCTCGCGCGGCAACAGCTGGCCGCGCTTGTGGAAGCGGTCCTTGGCGGCGGCCGAAGCCGCCCGCGCCCGCTCCTCGAGGCCGCGCATCCGCGCAATCAGCGCCAGCATGCCTTCGCGGTTGGCCCTGTAGGCCGCGCCTGAGGTCGCGATGGTCGATTCAAGGATGGCCATGAGACATTCGGCTCACTGCTCGGCGGTTTCGAGGTTCGAAATCATATCGGCATCCTCGCCCCTCATCCTGGTGAGCGTCGCGGAAGCGATGCGTCTCGAAGGACGGCCGCGCACGACGGCCGCGCCAGACCGCCATCCTTCGAGACGCCCAGCTTCGCTGCGCTCTGCTGGGCTCCTCAGGATGAGGTCCGAGAGTTCGCCTTCGGTCGTCGATCGCCGACCTGGCGCACGCCCCGGAATGACGAGCTTTCCTGATCTGTCCATCACGCGCCCTTGTCCGCGAAATAATCGCTGAAGGCATGACGCAATTCGACCTTGCGCAGCTTGCCGGTCGCCGTCATCGGCATCTCCTCGAGGATCCGCACCAGCTTTGGTACCTGGAAGCCGCCAAGGTGCTGGCGGCAATATTCGGCGAGACCGGCCTCGTTGGCCACGGCGCCCGGCTTCAGTTTGACAAAGGCCGATACCGCCTCGCCCCATTGCGGATGCGGCAGGCCGACCACCGCGGCATTCTGCACCGCCGGATGGGCGAGCAGCGTCTCCTCGATTCTCACCGAGGCGACGTTTTCGCCGCCGGACTTGATCATGTCCTTCTTGCGGTCGAGGAACAGCACTTCGCCGTGCTCATCGATCAGCGCCAGGTCGCCGGTATGGTGCCAGCCGAATTTGCGCACCTCCGCGGTCGCCTTCGGGTCCTTGTAGTAGCCCATCATGACGTTTGGCCCGCGATGCACCAGTTCGCCGGCCTGGCCCCTCGGCAGCAGATGGCCCTCGTCGTCCATGATCGCGGTCTCGTTCACGATCAGCGATTCGCCCCAGTAATTGCCGAAGCGTTTCAGTTGCCGGTCGGGCTGCGACATCGTGGTGGCCGGATACATCTCGGTCTGGCCGCTGCTCAGCACGAAATTCGGGCACAGCTCGGCGATCGCGCGTTCCAGCAGCGGCCGGCTCATCGGCGCCATGGTGTAGATGCAGGCCTTCAGGCCGGAGAGGTCGAACTCCTTGCGGCGCGGGTGGTCGAGGATCGCCTGGTACATCAGCGACAGGCCGACGAAGACGGTGAGCTTGTCGCGCACGATGGCTTCCATGCAGGCGAGCGCATCGAAGCCGCGCATCAGCGCCATGCGCCCGCCGACCGACAGATAGCTCAGCAGCAGGACATGGCCGGCGCAATGGAACAGCGGAAACTGCCCGGTGATGCCGTCGTTGCGGCCGAGCTGCATCTCGATGGCGTTGCTCATCACCGCCATCACCACCGCGAGATGGCAATGCATCGCACCCTTCGGCCGCGAGGTGGTGCCCGAAGTATAGATGATCATCGCCAGGTCGCGGTCGTCGATCTCGATCTCGGGCTCGACCTCGGACTGGCCGTTCAGCAGCTCGTTGAAATTCTCCAGCCCCGCGGCAGCAGCCTTGCCGGTCAGATCGACCGCGATCAGGTCGATGCCGCGCTGCTGCAGCGCTGCCCGCCGCTCGGCCTGCGCATGCAGATTGTCGTCGATGACTGCAAATTTCACTTCGGCATGGTCGAGGATGTAGTCCATGTCGGCAGGGCCGAGCATGGTGTTGATCGGCACCCAGACCAGGCCTGCGCGATGAATGCCGAACAGCGCCTTGACCATTTCGACGGAATTGTTGCAGATCGTTGAAATCCTGGCGCCGGGCTGCAATCCCCGTCCCACCAGGTAATTGGCAAAGCGGTTGGCATCGCGCTCGAGCTCGGTGAAGGTCACGCGCCGGGCGCCGTCGGTGACGGCAATCCGGTCCGGAAAGCGTGCCGCCGCGCGTTTCAACAGATCGCCGATCGCCACCCGCCCGATGCGTCCGGGCCCCGGCACACCGCCGGTTGCCGCGAGATCGGTCATGTTGATTCCTCCCACCTAAGCCGACCCGTTTTGGCCCTCACCACCTTCATTCCGGGATGCGCCTTTGGTCGGCGATGGCCGACCTGAGGCGCAGGCCCGGGATCCATCCTCCCTGCGGCGATGGTGGATTGGGCCACTGCAAAACAACGCCTATCGCCCGATCCCGAAAATCTGCCGCGCTTCGGCCGGACTGGCGATCGCGCGGCCGGCGCGGCGCGCGCAGGCGGCGATGCTCTCGATCAACTGGCCGTTCGACGTCACCTTGGTGCCGTCGGGCTGATAGAAGGTATCTTCCAGGCCGGTGCGCAGGTGGCCGCCGAGGTCGGCGCAACGCTGATGCAGCGGCCAGATTTCCGCCCGTCCGATCGCAGTGACCTGCCAATGCGCTTCCGGCACTTTGAGCTTCAGCAGGATCGGCAGCAATTCCGGATCGGCCGGCATGCCCGAGGCGACGCCCATCACGAAATTATATTCCAGCGGCCCTGCATACATGCCGGTCTGCCGGTACATCCCGACGCAGCGCACGATGCCGACGTCGAAGCATTCGAACTCGGGAACCGTGCCGGCCGCCTTCATCACGTCGAGATAGTCCTGCACCTTCTCGACCGCGTTGTCGAACATCATCGGCGGCCAGGCCCAGCTGTTGTCGGCCTTGACCTTGAGATAGTTCAGCGAACCGGCGTTGCAGGCCGCCATTTCCGGCCTGGTCTCGCGCACGCAGTCGAGCGCGCCCTGATAGTTCGGCCCGGACGTTCCCGTGGTGTGGTTGATGATCACGCCCGGACAGGCCTCGCGGATCGCCTGCTGGATTTCGCGCGAGACGCCGACCTCCCAGGACGGCAGGTGTCCCTTGCCCGGCGCCTGCTGGCGCAGGTGGATATGCATCACGCTGGCGCCGGCGTCGAAGGCCGCCTTCGCCTCGCGCGCCATCTCCTCCGGGGTGACCGGAACATGATGCTGCTTGGGGTCGGTCAGCACGCCGTTCAGCGCGCAGGTGATCACAGCCTTGTCGCTCATGCGAGCCGCCTTGATTGTCTTGGGTTTTGCAAATCCCCACGGGTTCGGCGGATCATGCGTCGGGCGCGGCTGCGCTACTTGCGTCCACGCGCTATCGGCGCAACGCCGTCACAGCCGTCCCTGGCCGGCGCCGTCGAGCATGCCGGCGTCGCTGCGGTAGATCGCAAGGTCGCGGGAACCCGAGAAGATCGCGCGCGGCTTCAGTCCGTAGAAGCGGCGGATCGAATGGCTGAAATGGGTGGAGTCGGGATAGCCGATGTCCTGCGCCAGATGGGCGAGGTTGAGGTCCTGGTTGGCAAAGTGCAGCAGGTGCCGGGCGCGCTTCCAGGCCCGGAACGCCCGAAACGAGATTCCGGTCTCCTGCTTGAACAGGTGCAGGAATCGCGACGCGGACAATCCGGCCGCGGCGGCGCAGCCGGCCGCCGTCACCGGCTCGCCGCAAAACCGGCCGATTTCCGCAACCGACCGCGCCACGCGCGGATCGAGCGCGCGCCGCGGCAGCGCTTCGCCAAAGCACATCGCGTCGAATTCCGCACTGGTGATGTCGTCGCCACAGCGCCGCTGCCGCAACCCGGCGTAGGACGCGCGGATGCGCTGCGCAAACCTGGGCGCCTCGACTCCCACCAGCCGCCCGGCCAGTTGCTCGAAGGCGCCGGCGCGAACGGTTTCCGGCTCGATCACGAGGCAGATCGCCGAACGATGGTCGCTTGCCACGGTATGCCGGACGTTCGCCAGCGCGACGGCGAGCTCGCCGCAGCTTTCCCGGCCGCCCGCGGTGGTCAGCCGGATCGCCCCCTCGATCGACACGTAGACATAGAACGCCCCCGGGCAGCGTTCACGGGGATGGCCGAGCAGGCCGGCGTAAAACACCCGTTCGGGCGTGATCAGCATCAGGTGGCCGGAGTCGCGGCCCTTGTTGTCCATGGTCGAATCTCCCGGCAGCGGCTCTCTGGCCGCTGCGCTGCGCCGACCATAGCCTCATTCCAGGGCGATGCGAAACATCCAGATGCGCAAGGGCGCATCCTAATGCGCAAGGGCGCACCCGGGAATGCGCAAGGAGGCATCGGAATGCGCAAGGGCGCATCCGGGCATCCCGCGCTTCAGGACCGCCGCGCCACCTTCTGCTGCTCGCCGGCGAGTTCTTCCGCGGCGACCGCCCGCTTGTAGCCGTCGCGTTGCTGCAGGCGCTGCCAGTAGGCAGACACGTTGGGTCCGAAATCCCTGGCTAACCCGATGTTGGCAGCGAGCCGCAGCGCATAGCCTATCACGATATCGGCGGCGGTGAAGCGATCGGCGACCAGCGTCTCCGCCGTGGCCATCGCGGCCTCGACCGCCCGCAGCCGGCCCAGGAACCATTTGGCGTAATCGCTGGCGACCTGCGGATTGCGCCGCTCCTCCGGCTCGAGCTGGGTGTAGCGCAGCACCAGGGTCTGCGGAAAGGTCAGCGTCGCGTCGCTGAAATACATCCAGTTCAGGAACGCGCCATAGGCCGGCTCGTCGACGCCGACCACCAGCGGCGTCGGGCCGTGGCGGGTGCCGAGATAGTGGCAGATCCCCGAAGACTCCGTCATCCTGGTTTCGCCGTCGATCATCAGCGGAATGGTGCCGAGCGGATTGATCGCAAGATACTCCTTGGCGAAAACCCGCGGCGGGAACGGCAGCATTTTGAGATCGTAGGCCAGCCCCATCTCTTCCAGCATCCACAGCGGCCGGAACGAGCGCGCCGCGTGGCAGTGATAGAGTGTGATCATGTCAGTTCGGCCTCCCTTGTAGCCTCATGGTGAGGAGCGCGCTCTCGCGCGCGTCTCGAACCATCTGCAGCACGCCCCTCATGCTTCGAGACGCATCGCTTCGCGATGTCCCTCGGGATGAGGATATCCCGCTACTTCCGGTTCATTCCGGGCAGCGTGCCCATCATCTTGCACAGCACCGTCAGCATCACCTCGTCGGCGCCGCCGCCGATCGAGGTCAGCCTGACGTCGCGATAGGCGCGGCTGACCGGGGTCTCGTTCATGAAACCCATGCCGCCCCAGAATTGCAGGCAGGCATCGGTCAGTTCGCGCCCCAGCCGGCCGGCCTTGAGCTTGGCCATGGTCGCCAGTCTCGTGACGTCCTCGCCCGCAATCAGCGCTTCCGCCGCCCGATAGGTCAACGCCCGCAACAGCTCGATTTCGGTCTGCATCTCGGCCAGCTTGAAGTGAACGGTCTGATTGTCAAGGATGCTGTGGCCGAACGCCTTGCGGTTGGCCGCGTATTCGATGGTGTCGGCGATGATGATTTCATGGGCCTTCAGGCACGCCGCGGCCGCCCACAGCCGCTCCTCCTGGAATTGCAGCATCTGGTAGGTGAAGCCGTGGCCTTCCTCGCCGATCCGGTTGCGCTTCGGCACCCGCACCTCGTCGAAGAAGATCTGCGCGGTGTCGGACGAGCGCATGCCCATCTTGTCGAGCTTGCGCGCCACCTCGACGCCCCTGGTCTTCATCGGGACGCAGATCAGCGACTTGTTGCGATGTTTCGCTCCGTCGCCGGTATTGGCCAACAGGCAGATCCAGTCGGCCTGGACCCCATTGGTGATCCACATCTTGCCGCCGCTGATGACGTAATCGTCGCCGTCGGAGCGCGCAGTGGTCTTGATCGCGGCGACATCGGAGCCGGCGCCGGGCTCCGACACGCCGATGCAGGCGACCGCGTCGCCCGCGATCGCCGGGATGAGGAATTCGGAGCGCACCTCGTCGGAGCCGAACCGCGCCAGCGCCGGCGTCGCCATGTCGGTCTGCACCCCGATCGCCATCGGCACCCCGCCGCAGCGGATGGCGCCGAGCTCTTCGGCCATCATCAGGGCATAGCTGTAATCGAGTCCCTGGCCGCCGAATTCGACCGGCTTGTTGAGCCCGAGAAAGCCGAGATCACCGAGCTTCTTGAACAATTCATGGGCGGGGAAGATGCCGGCCTTCTCCCATTCATCGACGAACGGATTGATTTCCGCGGCGATGAACTTCTGCAGGGCCCGGCGGGGTTCTTCGTGGTCGCTGCTAAAGAGCATTTTTCATTTCCTCGTCATTCCGGGATGCGTCTCCGGTCGGCGATAGCCGCCCTGGGGCGCGGGCCCGGAATCCATAACCACGACAGGGAGTATGGATTCCGGGCTCGCTCGCTTCGCTCCGCGCCCCGGAATGACGCAAGTTGAGTAGCATGCTCGGTGTCCCTCGTCATTCCGGGGCGCGCGTGGCGCGAACCCGGTATCTCGATCGACCGTTACACCCCTGGATTCCGGGCTCGCGTCTGCGACGCGCCCCGGAGTGACGCAAGCCCCTCACAATCCCATCTGCCGGCTGGCGAGATCCTTCATGATCTCCTCGCTGCCGCCGCCGATCGCATTGACCTTGACCTCGCGGTAGATGCGCTCGACCTTGATCCCCCTGATATAGCCGGCGCCGCCGAAAATCTGCACCGCTTCCGAGGCGCAGAACGCCATGGTCTGGGTGGCCTGGTTTTTCAGCATGCAGATCTCGGCCACCGGATTTTCGCCCTGGTCGAGCCGCCACGCGAGCATTTCCAGCATCGCCTGCGAGGCGTTGACCCGCTGCGCCATGTCGACCAGCTTGTGCCGGATCACCTGATGCTGCGCCAGCGGCTTGCCAAAGGTGTGGCGCTGCTTGGCATAGTCGATGGCGTCGTCGAGGCAGACCCGCGCCGCCGCGGTGCAGCCGGCCGCCATGGTCAGACGCTCATGGTTGAAATTGTGCATGATGATCTTGAAGCCGGCGCCTTCCTCGCCGAGCAGGTTGCCGGCCGGAACGCGGCAATTGTCGAAATGCAGGGTCGCGGTATCCGACGCCCACCAGCCCATCTTCTTCAGCAGCGTGCGCGACAGGCCCGGCGTGCCGCCCTCGATCACCAGCAGGCTGACGCCGCCGGGCCCGGGGCCGCCGGTGCGCACCGCCGTCGTAATGTAATCGGCCCGCATCCCCGAGGTGATAAAGGTCTTTTCGCCGTTGACGACATAGACATCGCCGTCGCGCCGCGCCGACGTGCGCAGGCCGGCGACATCGGAGCCGCCGCCCGGCTCGGTAATCGCCAGCGCCGAGATCTTGTGGCCCGAGAGAATCTCGGGCAGCACGCGGGCCTTGAATTCGGACGTGCCGGCCCGCGCGATCGGCGGCGCGCCGATCGAATGGCTCTTCAGGCTGGCGCTGATGCCGCCGGCGCCGGCCCGCGCCAGTTCCTGCACCGCCACGATCCACATGAAACGGTCGACCTCGGTGCCGCCATAGGCCTCCGGAAAGCCGAGGCCGAGCAGGCCGATGTCGGCGGCCTTGCGATACAACTCCCGGGGAAACTCGCCGGCTTCGTCCCATTCGTGGGCATAGGGCTCGATTTCCTTCTCGACGAAGCGGCGCACCACCTCGCGATAGGCGTCATGTTCGGCGGTGTAGAACGGACTTGCCATTCGGCTGCGCTCCCCTGGATGGTCTGCCGCAATCGCGCAGCATGGCCGGATTCGCCCGCCCCAACTTGCGTCGAGTGGCTGGCGGGCAGCGGCGACCGACTTCAGAGATCGATTTCACGGCCAAGCACCTGCTCGACGGCATCAAAGGAGTCCATGAACTCGCGCAACTCGACGATGCGACCGTCCCGAAATCGCAGGAATTGCGCCAGCAGCAGCTGAATGACGCGCCCTGTGGCGCGCTGCGTCGCTCTTGCCTGGATGATCACGGCCGCATCGTCCGCCTCCACGACCATCAGGACGGGCTTGTAGGCGTGAAGTTCGAAATGGGCGTGAATAGTCTCGAGGCTTTTCGCAACGGCGGCCTTGCCGCGCTGCTTTCCGAGACAGGGAAAGACGCTTACCGGCGCATAGCTGATGAAATCTATATGCTCGTCTATGAAATTGGCGACGAACTCCAGCTTGCCCTGAGCATAGGCTGAAGACAGGCTCTGAAGGCGACTGCGCAGCACTTCGTTCATGATGCCTATCGCCTTCGGTGACGTTGCCAGCAGGCAGGCGTTCGATGTTTTCAGGCGGTTCGCAAGGCGAGCGCCAGCGCGACCCATGCGCAACCATATAGGATTGCCAAGCAAGCTCGTTTATGACGGGCCGCCAGAGCCGGCTTTAATCTGGATCAATGTCCGCGCGATATTCTGCGGCAGTCTTGCTTCTGCGGATTGCAAGAAAAACTCCGGGCGAACGGCGGGCAAGCCGCCAGTCCGGCATGGCATGATCGCTCCAAACAGGACCGTCGCCTGATGACACGCCGCCGAATTGGCCTCGCACTGGGGAGCGGCTCCGCCCGCGGATGGGCGCATATCGGCGCCATCGATGCGTTGACCGGGGCGGGAATTGAGCCCGAGATCGTCTGCGGGACCTCGATCGGCGCGCTGGTCGGAGCGGCCTATGTAGCCGGTCGGCTGGCCGACCTGCGGCGATGGGCAGAGGCCGCAACCTGGCGGGAGATTATCGCGCTGATCGATGTCCGCTTTTCGGGTGGCGGGTTGATCGACGGCAAGGAAGTGGTCGAATTCCTGCGCAGGCTCGGAATTGCAGCGCCGATCGAGAGCTATGCCAGGATTTTTGCTGCCATCGCCACGGATCTCGCCACCGGCCGCGAGATATGGCTGCAGTCCGGACCAATTCACGAAGCGGTGCGGGCCTCGATCTCGCTCCCTGCGATTTTCAGTCCGACAAGGATCGACGATCAATGGCTGGTCGACGGGGGCCTCTCCAACCCGGTGCCGGTCTCGGTATGCCGTGCCCTCGGAGCCGAGGTGATCATCGCGATCAATCTCAATGGAGACCTGCTGGGGCGACGGTTCGAGGCCGAGCCCGACGCCTCGGCAGCGACAGCGGCGGCGCCGGTTTCGCACGAATTTCTCGATCGGGTGCTGAGCCATTTGCCGGCGCCGATGCGTGAACAGACTGCGCAGATCGCGGCGCAGCTGCTGCCGCAGCAGTCTTCGGCACCGGGCTATTTCGACGTGCTCGCCAACTCGATCAACATCATGCAGGACCACATCACCCGGACCCGTCTCGCCGGCGAGCCGCCACATGTGATGCTGCTCCCGCGACTGCGCGACATGGGTTTGATGGAATTCGACCGCGCCAAGGAGGCAATTGCCGAAGGCCGCATCTGCGTCGAGCAGGCGCTGCCGATGCTGCGGCGTTACCTGTAGACGACAGCGGACGCAACATGCGGTTCGGCGGCGCGCTGCCCGATCAAGCCGAAAGCGTGGCCCGCGATCGCCCGACGCGGCGGCTCGTGCATCCCAGGCAGATCAGCCAATCCCTGGCCGTCTCTGAAGTGACGGCTCCTCCTCCAATCGCCCTGATTCCGCGGCCACGATGTCAGTTAACCAAGGCCTGGCTTGCCACTGGCGGCGATCTTTTCCGGCGCGAGAGCAGGGGGTTGAAGCTGTTTTCGGCGGGCAGGCCGCGCAAGCCGCCAGGCCGGACCATGGTTTCAGCGCCATTAAGCAAAAAATCACAATGATCTTCGGGGCGGCGCCATAGAGGCCTATCATGAAAATGGAAGGCCGCCTGTTCACACCAACGCCCGCAGCGGCCCGTCATTGCGGACGTCGGGCCCCGGCGAAGTTCTGAAGGTCGGGCCGGAGTCGGATTCGGCCTTCGAACGCTACCGACGTGAGGAGAAATTGGCACTTCAGCGCCATCACCATACGGATCGGGCTGCTTTGGCGGCTACCGGGGTCGTCCTGCTCGGAGGCACGCATGGCGCCTTGTCGGTGGCGCGCAGCTTCGGCCGCAACAACGTTCCGGTCGTGCTGCTGACCGACGACCATCCGCTGCCGAAGCTCTCCAGGCATGTCCGCCGCAGCTTCGATTGGCCCGGCGCGCTGTCGCCGCATGCCGAGCAATGGCTGCTCGATTTCGCCATCCGGCACGATCTGCAGGACTGGCTGTTGATTCCGTGCGCCGACGCCGAGGTGAAATGCGTCGCTCAGCACCTCGTCCGGTTGCGCTCGGTGTTCAGGATCGTGAGCTGCGATTGGCGCGAGTTGCAGAAGGTTTGCGACAAGCGGCTTCTTGCGGACACGGCAGCCGCCGCCGGCATCGATTATCCCAGGAGCTACCGGATCCGGTCGGCACACGATGCCGAAACTGTCGAGGTTCAGTTCCCGGTCGTGCTGAAGCCCGCGATGCGGTTGCGGCGTAACGCCTTCACGTCGCGCAAGGCCTTGCGAGCCGATTCACGCGAGCAATTGACGCGGCATTATCGCCATGCCGCCGCCCTGGTGGGTCAGGACGACGTCGTGGTCCAGGAACTGGTTCCGGGCGGCGGCGAGCAGCAGTTTTCCTACGCGGCGCTCTGGCATGGCGGTGCGCCGGTCGCGGAAATGAGCGCGCGCCGGGTGCGGCAGTTCCCGATCGAGTTCGGCCATACCAGTACCTTCGTGGAAGTGGTGGACAACGAGGCGGTGAAGCTTGCGGCAAGAAAGCTGCTGTCGCTGATCGGCTTCGAAGGGCTGGTCGAAATCGAGTTCAAGCGGGACTCGCGTGACGGAAGCTACAAGGTGCTCGACGTCAATCCGCGCCCCTGGTCCTGGTTCGCCCTGTGCGAGGCCGCGGGCCAGGATCTTCCGATCTTGATGCGCAACATCGTTCTCGGCGACGCGATCCCCGCGGTCCGGCCCGCTATAGGCCAGGTCTGGATCCATCTGCCGAAGGATATCATCGTCGCAGCCCTGCTGATCCTCCAGGGCAAGCTCGGCTTGCTCTCCTACATCAAGGTTGTCAGCCGCAAGGTAACCTTTGCAGCATTCGACTGGGCCGATCCGCTTCCCGGTTTGCTGGAGATGCCGCTCACGGCGTACCGCGTGGTTTGCCGGGCGATCGCTTCCTCGGCGGCGGCGCTCGGTCTGCGTGCCGCCAATGCCGGCAAGATCGGGGCCAAACCGACCGCCCATTGAGATTGTCAAGATAAATTGCGGCGACTTCGCCGCGATGAACAGGATTGGTGTTTAAGGTCCCCGCCGCTGACCGGCGCGGATATCGATGCAGACGAGTTCGATTGGTTTTTAACGGTCATGGGGATCCCCTCGATGTCGAAATTTGAATGCGAAGTCGCTGTCGTCGGCGCCGGCCCTTACGGGCTTTCCGTTGCGTCGCATCTGAAAGCCGCGGATATCGAGACCAAGGTGTTCGGCGAGACGATGTCGTTCTGGCGGGATCACATGCCGAGCGGCATGAAACTTCGATCGACGCCACAGGCGAGCGACCTTTCGGACCCGAAAGGCGAACTGACATTTGCAGCCTTCGCCGCCGGCCAGGCCACGCCGCCGTCGGTACCGATTCCGCTGCAAACCTTTATCGGCTATGGCGAGTGGTTCAGGCAGAATACCGTGGCCGATCCCGACACCAGGAAGGTCGAGCGCATCGAGTCGCTGGCAGACGGCTTTTGCCTGTGGCTTGACGATGGCGGCCATGTGACCGCGCAGCGTGTCGTGGTCGCCGCCGGGCTCGCCAACCAGGAATTTCGGCCGGAGGTGTTTTCGGGCCTGCCGCGCGATTACGTCAGCTCCGTTTCCGAACACGTTGACTTGTCGGTGTTCCGCGGCAAGCGGGTCGCCGTGGTCGGCCGGGGTCAGAGCGCATGCGAGTACGCTGCCCTCCTCAACCAGGCCGGTGCGGACGTCGAACTGGTCAGCCGGGGCAATGTCCATTGGCTCGGCTCGGAAAGGCCGGCAGACCAGCCGGAGGATCTGAAGTGGCGGGTGCACAAACTGCTGGCAACCCGGTCCGGGGTCGGCCCCTTTCCGCTCAACTGGCTGGCGGAGTTTCCCGGAGCGGTGCGGCGGATGCCGCCGGTCCTGCGCGGGATGATCAACACGCGGTGTCTCAGGCCCGGCGCCACGAGCTGGCTGAAGCCGGGATTTGCGGGGGTCAAAACCGGTCCGGCCCGGATGGTCCTCGAGGCGCGGGTGCAGGGTTCGATGGTCATGCTGCGGTTCGACAGCGGTTCGGCGCAGCACGACCATGTCCTGCTGGCGACCGGCTATCGCAGCGATATCGAGAGGATGAACCTGTTCGCGCCCCGGCTGCTCGAGGCTATCAGGCGTGTCGACGGCTCGCCGCAGTTGTCCACCGGGCTGCAATCGAATGTGCCCAATCTGCACTTCGTCGGATCAGCCGCGGTGATGAGTTATGGGCCCCTGATGCGTTTCGTCGCCGGATCGGGCTATGCCGCGCGGCATCTGACGCACTACATGCTGGCGCAGCGAGCGCGGATGCGCACCGCCAGGGCCGGGAGCAAGTCGATCGCCACGGCAGCTGGCGGCATCGCCTCGAGAACTTGAGATCCGGGTAGACCGGCTGCGGTACGGCACAAGCGAACGGCTGCGATCTTTGCGGGCTACGCGGTGCGCGGGCTTCCCGCACAAATTCAGGGCCGCGCCCGCGCAAAGCTTTTGGCTAGGATGCCGCCGGGCAGCTCGACGATCTGCCGGTGCCGCCCGGCAACCGTTTGGAAGCCTTGCGCGGCGACCGTCATGGTCAACGCAGTATTCGCATCAACGATCAGTGGCGGCTGTGCTTTGTATGGCGAGATGGCGCGGCTTGGGAGGTCGAGGTAGCCGACTATCATCAGGGAGCTAGACGATGAGCATCAAGCGAGAGGATATCGATCGGCGCAACGTCGATTTCTCGCAAGTCCGGTCCGGTCGCAGGCTGCCGCTGGTTCATCGCGGCGAGATCCTGCGCGATGACTTCCTGACTCCGATGGGCATCAGCGTCTACGCGTCGGCGCATGCCATCAAGGTGCCGCGCTCACGGGCGAACGATATCGTGCGAGGACGCCGCGCCATCAGCACGGACACCGCGATTCCGGAACACGAGGCTGGCAACCGTTCATGCCAGGTCCGCAGCAACCGTCTTTTTTGGTTGCAACAGACAGTGCCGCCGTGAGCCTCCCGGCCCGCCCCGATCGCAGTCCCAGCCACTCAACGCAAGACAACGCCCCCGAACCGGCACCTCAACTGACGGCGCTTGCGCATCTCAGCCTAAACGCCCGCTGGCCAAGCCGGCTGGAATTGGGCATGTTGCGCCGCATCGGCCCGATCGGGCCCAGGGCGGCACCAGACCGCCCCGATATCGGAGGAGACCTTGCCAGTTCGCCATTATGACTGGATCGCCCATTTTGGCCGCCGCACGCCGGATAGACTGGCGGTGGTCGACCTTGCCAGCGGACGACGGTTTTCCTATGCGCAGTTTGACGCCCGGATCGCGCGGCTCGCCGGGCATTTGCGCGAAAATCTCGGGATCGCACGCGGCGACCGGGTCGCGGTGCTGGCGCTCAACACCACCGATACGCTGGAGGTGCAGTTTGCCTGCGGCCGGCTCGGGGCGGTGTTCCTGCCCTTGAACACCCGCCTGACCGCGCCCGAGCTTGGCTACATTGTCGGCGATGCCGCGCCTCGGTTGTTGATCCACGATACCGAGCTTGGCGATCTGGCGCGCGTGGTCGCCCGGGCCTGCCACGTCGCCTCGACGCTCGAACTCGGCACCGCCTATGAAGCGGCGATCGCCGCCGCAAGGCGGCTCGGCGCCGCCGAAGCCGTGACGCTCGATGACATCTCGACCATCATGTACACGTCCGGCACCACCGGCCAGCCCAAGGGCGCCATCATCACCCACGGCATGACGTTCTGGAACTGCGTCAATCTCGGCGGGCCGGCCTATATCTCGCCGTCGTCGGTGCTGCTGACCGTGCTGCCGCTGTTCCACACCGGCGGGCTGAACTGCTATACCAATCCGGTGCTGCATGCCGGCGGCACCGTGCTGATCATGCGCGCCTTCGACCCGGGCGCGGCACTCGCCCTGATCAGCGATCCTGCCTACGGCATCAACGCGTTTTTCGGCGTGCCCTCGATCTACCAGTTCATGGCGCAGCATCCGGCCTTCGCCGACAGCGATTTCAGCCGTCTCGTGATCGGCGGCGTCGGCGGCGCGCCGATGCCGGTTCCGCTCTTGAAAGTGTGGGAAGCGCGCGGCGTCGCGCTGCAGCAGGGCTATGGCATGACCGAAACCAGCCCCGCGGTCCTGACGCTCGACCGCGAGGATGCCGCGCGCAAGGCCGGGTCTTCCGGCAAGCCGGTGCTGCATACCGAGGTGCGGATCGTGCGGCCCGACGGCACCGATGCCGCCAGCGGCGAACTCGGCGAACTCTGGGTGAAGGGCCCGAACGTCACGCCCGGCTACTGGAACCGGCCGGATGCCAACGCCTCGAGCTTCACCGATGGCTGGCTGCATACCGGCGACGCGGCGCGGGTCGATGCCGACGGCTTCTACTATATCGTCGATCGCTGGAAGGACATGTACATTTCCGGCGGCGAAAACGTCTACCCGGCCGAGGTCGAGAACGTGCTGCACCAGCTTGCCGCGATCGCCGAGGCCGCCGTGATCGGCGTCCCGAGCGAGCAATGGGGCGAGGTCGGCATGGCGATCGTCGCGGTCAAGCCCGGCCATTCGCTTGCCGAGGCCGAGATTCATGCGCATTGTGCCGCCAACCTGGCGCGCTTCAAGTGCCCGCGCCTGATCCGGTTCGTGGAGGCCCTGCCGCGCAACGCCACCGGCAAGATCCACAAGCCGACGCTGCGGAAGAATTTCACCTCGCCTGACGCTACCGACAGGGTCCAGGCCATCGCGTCATGAGCCCTGTCGGATTCGAACCTCCATCATCCATCTCCATGCAACGAAGGGTATTCTCCATGAACAACAAGAAACTGTCCTTGAGCTCCGGCCTGGTCTCGGCCGCCGCCGCCTCGGCGCTGCTGCTGCTCGCCACCCAGGGCGCGCTGGCGCAGAAGAAATACGACACCGGCGCGACCGACAGCGAAATCAAGATCGGCAATGTCGAGGCCTATAGCGGGCCGGCTTCCGCCTACGGCATCATCGGCAAGACCGAGGATGCCTATTTCAAGATGATCAACGATGCCGGCGGCATCAACGGCCGCAAGATCAACTTCATCTCCTACGACGACGGCTACAGCCCGCCCAAGACCGTGGAGCAGGTGCGCAAGCTGATCGAGAGCGACGAGGTGCTGCTGGTCTTCAACGCGCTGGGAACGCCTACCCAGACCGCGGTGCAAAAATACCAGAATTCCAAGAAGGTGCCGCAGCTGTTCGTCGCCACCGGCGCCAGCAAGTGGAACGACCCGAAGGACTTTCCCTGGACCATGGGCTTCCAGCCGAGCTACCGGGTCGAGGCCCGGATCTTCGCCAAATACATTCTGAAGAACAAGCCGGACGCCAAGGTCGCGGTGTTCTACCAGAATGACGATTTCGGCAAGGATTACGTCGCCGGCCTCAAGGACATATTCGCCGACAAGGCCTCCAGCATCATCGTCGCCGAGGAGAGCTACGAGACCAGCGAACCGTCGATCGATTCCCACATCGTCCGGCTGAAGGCCACCGGCGCCGACGTGCTGGTCAATATCTCGACGCCGAAATTCGCCGCCCAGGCGATCAAGAAGATCGCCGAGCTGGAATGGAAGCCGATGCACCTGATGACCGACGTCTCGGTCTCGATCGCCGCGGTGATGAAGCCCGCCGGTTTCGACGCCTCCGAGGGCGTGCTGTCGGCGATCTATCTCAAGGACGCCTCCGATGCGCAATGGGCCGACGACGAAGGCATGAAGAAATTCCTGGCGTTCCATGCCAAATACATGCCGGACGCCAACATCGCCGACACCAACATGGTCTACGGCTATGCCGCCGCGCAGACCATGGTGCAGGTGCTGAAGCAGGCCGGCGACAACCTGACCCGGGAAAACGTCATGAAACAGGCCGCCAGCCTGAAGGATTTTGCGGCGGACACGCTGATTCCCGGCGTCAAGATCAACACCTCGGCCACCGACTTCGCCCCGATTGAACAGCTCAAGATGATGCAGTTCAAGGGCGGCAAATGGGTGATGTTCGGCGACATCATCAGCGCCGACGTCGGCGGCTGACATCGATCGGCGGTCGTCCCGGGAACCTCTCCCCGCCTGCGGAACGCGTGCGGGGAGCGGCCGGATTGCCGAGCAATCCGCCAGCGCTGGCGCATCCGGATTTTCTCTGCTGGCTGCGCCCCGAGCCTCGGGCCCCTGGCGCTTGGTTTCAGCGCGCGGGTCCGGCGGATACCGGCGAGCCATCGCCGGTCAGGAAGCGCTCAAGCTCGGTGCAGAGCTTGTGTGCCAGATGTTCGGTTAGTTCGAACCTCGCGCCTCCTGCCGCGGTCTCGAAGAGAAGGATGCCGGTCAGCGGCTCGGTCGACTGTGCCAGCACGGATACCGCGGTCACCTCGGTCATCTCGCATCTCCTGCAATCTTGCTGGCGGCGGGGCGCCCCATCGTCCTCACTACCGCCGCGTCAGGCGGCCGGCCGGACGCCGGGCTGAAGTTCGCAAGGCATCCCAAGGACTGAATTCCTTTTAAACGGTTCAGCATCGCACTTGCCGCCATCCGGTACGATTTCATCAACGACTGAGCGCCACGTCCCTGAACGCCGTCACCAGAGGCCGTTCAAGCTTTCCCTGCATGCTTTTGATGATTTCATAGGCCTGTGCCCGAGGCATGGTCGGCTTGTAGTGCCGGGACTCGATCAAGGCGGCAAAAATATCGGAAATGGTCAACATCCGCACGATGTCGGAAATATCAGGCGCGCAAAGCGCGTCGGGGTATCCGCTGCCATCGAGATATTCGTGATGGTGGCGGACCGCATCGAGCACCTCCGCGGAAATGGCGGCGTTGCCCTTGAGGACGTCGAATCCGGCCACCGGGTGGGTTTCGATCAGGGCGCGTTCGCTGGCATCGAGGCGACCGGGCTTGTCCAGCACCGCCAGCGGAATTCTGGCCTTGCCGATGTCGTGAAACATCGCGGCCGAATACAGCCGCTCGATGTCCGGCCTGGCGAGGCCCAGGCTCAATCCGAAATCGACGGCTATTCCGGTGACCAGGAGGCAGTGCTGGTAGGTCCCCTCATGGTGACGGCGAACCGTCTCGAGCCAGTTGGACAGTCCATTCTCGGCGATCGCCTCGGCAATCCTGCCGCCCGCTGATTTCGCATCTCCGGCATCGACGGGGCCGCCGGCCTGCACGGCCGAGAACATCGATGCTATCGCGGTCGCTCCGGCCATCGCGGCTTCGCCGGCGCCGTGCGAGGCCTCCCCGGCGCAGGTGCCTGGACGCGCCGCGTCGGCCAGTTCCGCCAGCAGGCTGGCCTGGCTGACGGGATTGACAAGCACCTGCGTCGCACCCAGCGCGTAGGCCTGGACGATGAAAAGCCGTGCCTTCTGATCGATAAGGACGATCCGCTTGCGCGCCTGGCCTGATTTTCCGAACAGCTCCCTCAAGGCCGCGATATTTTCAACAAGCCGCAAATCCGCCGTGACGACGACAGCCTCGGCCTCGCCGTGCGGCATGCCTGCGCCGCCGAGCAACCCGCCGGTTACCGCGTAGTGCTGTTGCAACGTGGCGCGCAATCCCGCGAGCTTGCTGGCGGTATCGGCAACGACATGGATAGACATGGCAAATTCTTCTCGTTTTCCCGATCTCGCTGCACGGCATCCGGGTGTCAATTCTCCGTCTCGCCCGAAATGGACATTTTCAGACATCTAGCGATCGAGAAAGCTATCGAGAGCGACGCATATCTCGAACGCCAGCTGTTCGGTTATCTCGAATTCCATTTCCGCTTCAGGGGTGGCAACCCTGATGAGACCGACCAGCGGCTCGGTTGATCTGGTCAGGACCGCTACGTCGGTCATCTTTTGTACGTGGGTCATCCTGGATTTCCCGGAGTTGAGCGGTCGGCTTGTGCCGTTCAGACCGCGGCGATGGCCGTCTGCCGCTTCAGTAGGCTTTCCTTTTGACCGGCTTTTCCGGCTTGAGAAATTCGACACCGATCTGATCGCCGGCCACCCGCACCATCCTGCAGCGGCGATAGGCGAGGCCGGTCGATGACAGCAGCAGAAAAAATTCCCTGAGATCCAGGCCCTCGAGGGATCCGTCGACGCACAGCCTCGCGCCGGTCTGCGACGCGTCGACCATCAGGCATTCCCGGCGCCATGTGCCATCGATTGCCATGATGTAGACAAGGATGCCGCGTTCGAAATCGACACGTTCGCTCTTTCTGTCGCCAAAGGCCATCTCTGCAATCCGGGCCGTCTCTGAAATTGATGATCGATCGGTTCGACGTCAAAACTAAAATGCTGCTAAGCGCTCCTCGCGCTCACCTCGCGGACCTGCCAAAATCGAAGCAGCCGCTGCGCGTTTGATCTGGATAATTTGGCAAACTCGATCCGGAACTTCTCGTGTTGTTCCGCCTTCGCGGCGGATCCGGGCGGCAGTTTGGTCGCGAGAATGGCGCTGACGGTTTCCCAATTGCACTCCGCCACCTTGCAGGGGATCAGCAGGCCGTCGTCCCTGGGGCTCTTCATCAGCGGCTTGATGACTTCGAGCGATGCCGACGACAGCAGGGATAGCGCGAACGCGGTCTCCTCGTATTTGCGGGCCCGCGCAAACGCGAGCAGGGTGCCTTCATCGAGTTCGCCCTTGTCGCGCAACAACTCGACAAAGGCCTTGGCGGTCTGAAAGTCGCGCGGCCTGGCGGATTCCCGGTCGACCGCCTCCACCACCGCGCCGAGCACGCGATGAATCTCATCCCGCAATTGCGGGGGTGTGCGGGAAAGCAGGCGCGACCTGACCGCTTCGGTTGCCCTCAGCAATAGCTCGCGCAGCAGGCTGACCGGCAGGTCGAGCCGGGAGCCGGTGGTTTCGGCGAGCTTGTCGTCGGTCTCGGCCGCTTTCAACAAGGCGGTAAAGCCGTTCTGCGAGAATTTCGCGCCGGAATTGCCGGCGATGCTGTGAACCACGGCCCGGTTGCCGCGATCCAGCAGCACGTCCGTGACGGCGGGTTCGACCTCTGCCCGTTCCGAGATCGCGAGCAGGTGCTCCTGGCTCCTGGTGCTGGCAATCTCCACCAGCTGCGCCGTGGTCAGGCGGCTGGAGGTGGTCAGGATCGGCCTGGCGATCGCGATTTCCGAGTGGCGGGCCAGATTCAGCGTAATGTCGAGCGGGGCATTCGCAACCGGCGCAAGGCGCTGGCTGAACTCCGCCAGCGTCCTGGCTTCGATTCGCTCGATCAGTTGGACCAGAACGCCGTCGAACACGCCGATCTGTTCTTCGCTCAGCCGATCGGCTTCGCTCAGGAACAGGTCGGTGACCTGCCGCAGCATGGCCACGCGTTTTTCCGAAGAGCCGCTCTGCAGAGCGTCATCGAGGTCGTCGAACAGTGAGGAGCTATCGGCTTTCTGCACGATCGCGGGCCCGGAGTATTTGCCGCGGGTTCGTCACTGACCCACCGCGGTTGATTGCTGTGCCGTTCACGAAGCGAGACCGGCACCGAATTGTCGTGGACAATACGCACTGAAAAACAACTTTCGGTAAATGGCGCAATCCGAGCTGACCAAAATATTAGTTCATTCCGCTGCTGCGCCGGTTTTAGCCCGGCGTTTTTTGAGCGAGCGATACAATTTGTGAGCGAGGCCTTCAAGCCGATCGTGCGATCGAGGGCCGGCATTCGACTTGCGCAACCTCGCACAACCGAGACCTCGGATGCCCCATCGGTGATGCATCGCCACTGAAACTCGTTGCGCGGAGGAGTTTGGCTCCGTCGCGGTCGCGGGCGACCCGAGAATTTTATTTCATCAGGCGCAACCGACCTACCCAATATGGGGGGTCGAACGAGTGCGCCCGCGGATCGCCCGTGCTAAAGCGATGGGCTGTCAGGCGGATTTGAGCGATGGCCTATGAAGAGCTCGCCGAGCCGCTGTATCGATTTCCGATATTCAGGACTTCGGACATCGAAGAGTTCGGCCATGCCATCCTGACCGGTTTTGGAGGCGCCAAGGCTCAAGTCGACAAGCGTCCGGACTTCGAGGCGCGGGGCAATCTTGTGCAGCTCAGGGACATCGCGCTGTTGCATGGCGCCAGCAACAGCAGTGTCTCGATCGACTACCCGGAAAACAGCCTGATCCGGCTTGTGACGGCGATAGAGGGAGGCGGCGAAGCCGGCATTGCCGGCAAGGCGACAACCCTCGGCACGGGCCAGTCATGCATCATATCATCGGGCTACCAGACGACGATAAGCGGTGAAGGCCGGCATGGATGGCTGACGCTTCGGGTCAGCGCCGAGGCGGTCGAACAGAGATTGATTGCCATCCTGGGCTACAGGCCGAAAGGCAGGCTTGCGTTCGAATCTTCCGTCGACAACGACCGGCCGGAGGCGCGGCTTCTCCGGCAACTGGTGGCCTTTCTCGCCAAGCAACTGGATGCGTCGGCGGCGCCGCTTCCGGCGGCGGTGCTTGGCAGTCTGGAGCAGGCCGTGATCGGGGCGCTGCTGTTCGCCAACCGGCACAGCTTCAGCACTCTTCTGGAACGCCAGATTCTCGACACCTCGTCAAGGGAAGTCCGCCAGGTCGAAGCCTACATCGAAGCCAACTGGAGCAAGCCGCTTCGCATCGCCGACCTGGCGGGATTGACAAACGTCAGTTCGCGAAGCCTGTTCAAATCGTTCAGGGCCGCGCGCGGCTATACGCCGATGACGTTCGCGAAGATGATCCGCCTCAAACATGCCAGGCAACTGCTTGGCTCTGGCGACTCGAAAGCGTCGGTTGCGGGAGTGGCCTTCACATGTGGCTTCGGCAATCTGGGGCACTTCGCCAGGGACTACCGTGAGGCATTCGGCGAGCTGCCGTCGCAAACCCTGGCGCGGGCCCGCGGCGGCTGACGATATGACCGCGTCGGCCGGCGCGGCCCCGCCTGGGCGGCGCATCGCGACAACGCGAAGCATCCCGCCTTGCGGTTCGGGCCGCCATCACCCGCCTGACGCGACCATCGTGACACCGGTTCGTCGCTTTTGCATGCCGCCAAGATTTGGCTGATCGCCGGCGCCCGGCCCCGCGCAGTGCGGTAACCATGAAACTCAACGAAATATTCATAATATCCCGCAGAATGGTCGGTCGGATCCAGTTCCCAGAAAGGGGGGCGATCATGCACCCGCGACTGTTTGCCCGCGTACGACCGACGGGCAGGATTTCAAGCAACGCCAAGATCATCATTGGTCCGAAAGCGCCCGTGATCGACTGCAATATCGTCGATTATTCGGCTGGCGGCGCCTGCCTCGAGGTGTTCGGGCAGGCCAAGCTTCCCAACCGATTCGAGCTGTTGTTCGGCGCCGCCAGGAAACGCTGCCGGGTAGTCTGGAGCGTCGGACGCCGGCTCGGGGTGGTGTTTTAGACGGCGGCGAGGTTCAGCGACGACATCAGCCTAGTCGTCGCCCCACGAGGGCCGGCGACTCGAGGGACAGGCGCGAGCCGCGCGCATCGCTTCAATGGCTGATCATCCAGGGCCGCGCGGTCGGGAAGCTCTTGGCCCCGCTGCGGGTCTTCCTGACCAGGCGTGACGGCTTGCCCGAGCAGCATCCGCAGCCCGGCGCATGCGACGCCTTGTACTGATCGAGGGTTTTCGGCGCGTTGGCGCTGCGCTCGTTGGTGGCGTGGGCCTTGCGCCGGTCGGACGGCATGCAGAAGAAATTCGGCGCCGTCAGCATCACCCGCGGCGATTCGCCGGCGCATTGCGGGCAGTCCTGCGGGGCGTCGCATTCCGCCATCGGCCGCATGTCGGTGAACGGACCGCAGGCGTCGCAGAGATATTCGTAGACCGGCATGATGGTTTCCTCGCGTGATTAATTCCACGGCATTGGCGACGGCGGATGCGGGGCGGCCAGATAAGCCGCCCCGCATCCCGTCGCGGGAGATTACTTGTCCTGCGAGAGCGACACGTCGACGCCGCCCTTGATGTGCTTGATCGGGCCGGCCGACGACGGCATGATGTCGAAGTCGAAGATCTCGGTCGGCAGATACAGCGTGGCGCAGGCATTCGGCACGTCGACGACGCCGCTGATATGTCCCTGCACCGGCGCGACGCCCAGAATCGTATAGGCCTGGGCGCCGGAATAGCCGAACTTCTTCAGATATTCGATCGCATTGAGGCAGGCCTGCCGGTAGGCGATATGGACGTCGAGATAGTGCTGCTTGCCCTGCTCGTCGACCGAGATGCCCTCGAAGATCAGGTAATCCTTGTAGTTCGGCGTGATCGGCGACGGCTTGAAGATCGGGTTCTTGATGCCGTATTTCGAAACGCCGTCCTTGATGATCTCGACCTTGAGATGCACCCAGCCGGCCATCTCGATCGCGCCGCAGAAGGTGATCTCGCCGTCGCCCTGGCTGAAATGCAGGTCGCCCATCGACAGGCCGCCGCCGGGCACATAGACCGGGAAATAGATCTTCGAGCCGCGCGACAGGTCCTTGATGTCGCAATTGCCGCCATGCTCGCGCGGCGGCACCGTGCGGGCGCCCTCGGCGCCGACCTTGGCCTTGATGTCGCCCTTGGCGCGACCGGCATGGGCGGTGGGGGCGAAGGGCGGGTTGGCAAGCCCCGGCACCCGGGTCGGATTGGTCGCGATCAGCGCCGCCTCGCGCTCGTTCCAGGTCGCCAGCATCTTCGGGTCGGGCAGACAACCGATCAGGCCGGGATGCACCAGGCCGGCAAAATTGACGCCAGGAACGTGACGCGAGGAGGTGAACAGGCCCTTGATGTCCCAGATCGATTTCTGCGCCAGCGGAAAATGCTCGGTCAGAAATCCGCCGCCGTTCTTCTTGGAAAAGAAGCCGTTGAAACCCCACAGGCTCTCCTGCTTCGGACCGATGTCGAGCAGGTCGACCACCAGGAGATCGCCGGGCTCGGCGCCCTTGACGCCGATCGGCCCCGACAGGAAATGCACGATCGACAGGTCGATGTCGCGGACGTCGTCGGCCGAATCGTTGTTCTTGATGAAACCGCCGGTCCAGTCATAGGTCTCGACGATGAAATCATCGCCCGGATTGACCCACGCCACCATCGGGACGTCGGGATGCCAGCGGTTGTGGATCATGTCGTTTTCATAGGCCGACTGCGTGAGATCGACCTTGATCAGTGTTTCTGGCATTGAAAGCTCCCCTGGTTACAAGTGGTGGTGCGGTTAGACTGACAGATATTTGGAAATCTGCGCGGCATCGACGCTGGAGCGCGGATCGTCGCGGACAATCTCGCCGTTCTCGATCACCAGCACGCGATCGGCAACATCGAGCGCGAAGCTCAGGACCTGCTCGGACACCACGATCGACAGTCCGCGCTGGTCGCGGATCCGCTTCAGGGTGCGGGCCATCTCGCGGATGATCGACGGCTGGATGCCTTCGGTCGGCTCGTCCAGCAGCAGCACCTTGGGCTTGGTGGCGAGCGCGCGCGCGATGGCGAGCTGCTGCTGCTGGCCGCCCGACAGATTGCCGCCGCGGCGGTCCTTCATCTCCAGCAGCACCGGAAACAATTCGTAGATATCGCCGGGCACCTCGGACTCGCCGGAGGCGACCAGGCCGGTCTCGATGTTTTCCTTGACCGTCATCGCCGAGAAGATCATGCGGCCCTGCGGCACGTAAGCCAGCCCCTTGGCGACCCGCTCGTAGCTCTTCAAGGTACTGAGCTCGGCGCCTTCCATGGTGACCGAACCGCTCTTGGTCGGCACGATGCCCATCAGCGACTTCATCAGCGTGGTCTTGCCCATGCCGTTGCGGCCCATGATCGCCACGATCTCGTTAGGCGCCACCGCGACGTTGAGGCCATGCAGCACCTCGCTCTGGCCATAGGCGACATGCAGATCCGAGATATCCAGCATTAGCGCGTTCCTTCGGTGACCGGGACAGACATCAGTGCCCGAGATAGACTTCGATGACCTTGGGGTCGTTCTTGACGTGCTCCATCGTGCCTTCGGAAAGAATTTGGCCCTGATGCAGCACCGTGACCTTGTGCGCGATGTCCTCGACGAACTTCATGTCGTGCTCGATGACCAGAACCGAGCGGCCCTTGATGATGCGATTGAGCAATTCCGCGGTCTTGACGCGCTCGCTGACGCTCATGCCGGCCACCGGCTCGTCGAGCATCAGGAGTTCGGGATCCTGGATCAGCAGCATGCCGATCTCGAGCCACTGCTTCTGGCCGTGGCTCAGCAACTCGGCCTTGACGTTGAGCCGGTCCTTCAGGAAGATCATTTCGGCGACTTCATGGACGCGGTCGCGCACCACCGCGTCGCGGGTGAAGGTGAGCGCGCCGAACACGGTGCGGCCGCGCGGAAACGAGATCTCCAGGTTCTCGAACACCGTGAGATCGTCGTAGATCGACGGGTTCTGGAACTTGCGGCCGACGCCGGCCTGCACGATCTGGTTCTCCTTCATTTTCGTGAGGTCCTTGTCACGAAAATGAATCGACCCCGATGTGGCCTTGGTCTTGCCGCAGATCAGATCGAGCACCGTGGTCTTGCCGGCGCCGTTGGGGCCGATGATGACGCGGATTTCGTTTTCATCGACATAGAACGACAGGTCGTTGACCGCCTTGAAGCCGTCAAAGGAAACCGTGAGCGCCTCGACCGACAGCAGGAATTCCTTGGGCTGGTGACCTATCAGCATGATCTATCTCCTCACTCGGCCGGTGCGCCGTCGGCGACGGAACTATCGATGCCGGCGGTCCAGCCCGGCTTGCGCGACGAAATCAGGCGGTCGATGCGCGGCTGCACATAATCGCCCCAGATGCCGGCAAGGCCGTTCGGGAAGGCAAGCACGACCGCGATGAACAGGCCGCCGAGGCCGAACAACCACAACTCGGGAAAGGATTCCGACAGGCTGGTCTTGGCGAAGTTGACCAGCAGCGTGCCGTAGATCGCGCCGAGGATGGAGAGCCGGCCGCCCACCGCAGTATAGATCACCATTTCGATCGACGGCACGATGCCGACAAAGGACGGCGACATGAATCCGACGTTCAGCGCGAACATGGCGCCGCCGATCGCGGCGAACACGGCGGCGACGCAGAACGCGAAGATCTTGAAGTTGGCGACGCTATAGCCGGAAAACCGGACCCGATCCTCCTTGTCGCGCATCGCGACCAGGATGCGCCCGAGCTTCGAATGCCGGATGAACTGGGCGATGAAGATGCAGACGAACAGGCAGCCGACTTCGAAGAAGTAGAGCACGATCTTGGCGTGGTCCGGCCGGATGTCCCATCCCTTCAGGGTGCGCAGGTCGGTCATGCCGTTGATGCCGCCGGTGTAACCCTGCTGGCCGACGATCAGGATGGTCAGGATGGCGGCGACCGCCTGGGTGATGATGGCAAAGTAGGTGCCGCCGACGCGGCGTTTGAACATCGCCGCGCCGATGATCAGGGCAAAGATGCCGGGCACCAGAATGACCGCGGCGATGGTGAACGTCAGGCTGTGGAACGGTTGCCAGAAAGTCGGCAGCGAGGTGATCTGGTTCCAGTCCATGAAGTCGGGGATGCCGGGGGTCGACTGGATCTTGGTATTTTCCGGGCTCGATGCTTCCAGCTTGAGGAACATCGCCATGCAGTAGCCGCCGAGACCGAAGAACACGCCCTGGCCGAGGCTGAGAATTCCGCAATAGCCCCAGCAAACCACCAGACCGAGCGCCACGAAGGCGTAGGTGAGGTATTTCGCGACCAGATTGAGCCTGAAGACATCAAGGCAAAGCGGAAGGATCACCACCAGGAAAACGGCCAGCACCGCAATTCCGATAAGCTCCGATCGATTGACAAAACGATTGGTGAGCATGGCTTCGGCCCTTTTTGTTATTTGCGGACCTTGAGGGCAAACAGCCCCTGCGGCCGCAGCATCAGAATTCCGACAACGGCAAGCAGCGTGATGACCTTTGCCATCGATCCCGACATGAAGAATTCGAGCGTCGACTGGGTCTGCGAGATGCTGAATGCCGAGGCGATGGTACCGACCAGGCTCGCCGCACCGCCGAACACCACCACCAGGAACGTATCGACGATGTAGAGCTGGCCGGAGGTCGGCCCGGTCGAGCCGATCATGGTGAAGGCGCTGCCGGCGATGCCGGCGATGCCGCAGCCCAGGCCGAAGGTGTAGCGGTCGACCTTCTCGGTGTTGATGCCGACCGCGCCCGCCATGATGCGGTTCTGCACCACGGCGCGGACCTGCCGGCCGGCGCGCGACTTGTACATGATGTATCCGACCGCGATGGTGATCAGGAAGGTGAGGCACATCACGAAGATGCCGTTGATCGGCACTTCGATGCTGTCGGAAACATGCAGCGAACCGAGCATCCATTGCGGCAGTTCGACGCCGACCTCGCGCGCGCCGAAGATCGAACGGTAGGCCTGCTGCAGGATCAGGCTCAGGCCCCAGGTGGCGAGCAGGGTATCCAGCGGGCGCTTGTAGAGATGCCGGATCAGCACCCATTCCACCACCATTCCCAACGCTCCGGAGGCGATGAACGCCAGTATCATGGCGAGGAAGAAGTAGCCGGCGAACAGTCCGGGAAGGTAGGCCTGGAAGAAGTTCGACGTCATCCAGGTGACGTAGGCGCCCAGGATCATGAACTCGCCATGGGCCATGTTGATGACGCCCATCTGGCCGAAGATGATCGCAAGACCGAGCGCCATCAGCACGTAGACCGAAAACAGGATCAGGCCGGCAAAGCCCTGCATGACGAAGATGGAGCCGAGATCACCAATCGAATAATCGCCGAACATCGATGTCCTCCGTCGGGGGAATACCCCGCGTCGCGATGCGATTCACGACGCGGGGGACTTGTGCGCGGACTGACGATCCGCGCCAGGGAGAGGCTTGTCGGTACGGCGCGCGGTCAGGACCGCGCGCCGATGGCTGGCCCGTGCTTACTGGTAGCCCTTCGGGAACGGATCCGGCTCGACCAGATCCTTGGTTTCGAAAACCACGTCGAACTGGCCATCGAGCCTGGCGCGACCGACCCGGGTCTTCGACCACAGATGGTGGTTTTCGTGGATCCGCACGTAACCTTCCGGCGCGCCCTTGAATTCGACGCCGGGCGAAGCCGCCGCGATCTTGTCGATGTCGAAGCTTCCGGCCTTCTCGGCCGTTAACTTCCACAGCCACGGGCCGAGATAGGCGGCCTGCGTCACGTCGCCGATCACGGTCTTCTCGCCCCACATCTTCTTGAAGGCGGGAACGAACTTCTCGTTGTTCGGGTTCTTCAGCGACTGGAAGTACTTCATGCAGGCATAGGCGCCGGCAATGTTCTCGCCGCCGATGCCGTCGATCTCGTCCTCGGTCACGGAGATCGTCAGCAGCAGCTGCTTGGACAGGTCGACACCGGCCGCCTTGAGCTGCTTGTAGAACGCGACGTTGGAGCCGCCGACGACGTCGGCGAAGATCACGTCCGGCTTGGTCAGTTTGATCTTGTTGATGACCGAGTTGAACTGGGTGTTGCCGAGCGGATAATATTCCTCGCCGACGACCTTGCAGCCGGTGAGATGCTGCTCGACATGCTTGCGCGCGATCTTGTTCGAGGTGCGCGGCCAGATATAGTCGGAACCGATGAAGAAGAACGACTTGGCGCCGTGCTCCTTGTTGATCCAGTTCAGGCCGGCGAGGATCTGCTGGGTGGCTTCCTGGCCGGTGTAGATGACGTTCTTGGACTGCTCGAGACCCTCGTAGAAGGTCGGATAGTAGAGCATGCCGTTGTACTGCTCGAGCACCGGCAGCACCGCCTTGCGGGATGCCGAGGTCCAGCAGCCCATGATCGCCGCGACCTTGTCGTTGACGAGAAGCTTCTTGGCCTTTTCCGCGAAGGTCGGCCAATCGCTGGCGCCGTCTTCCTGGATGATCTTGATCTTGCGGCCGAGAATGCCGCCGGCTTCGTTGATCTGCGCGATCGCGAGCTTTTCGGATTCGATCGAGCCGGTTTCCGAAATCGCCATGGTGCCGGTAGCGGAATGCAGGATCCCGACGGTCACTTCAGTATCGGTAACCGCGAGACCCGTGGTGTTGATCGCGGAGGTTGCCGGCACATCCGCAAAAGATGGGCGAGGAAGCATGGTTAAGGCGGGAATCGCCGCCATTCCCATCAGCAGCTTCCGGCGAAATGCCGACTGCAGTCCCTGTTTGTTGTCGTCTGCCATATCTACCCCGTTCATGTTCGAGTACGCGTTATTGGTCAGGCGAGGATTGCCGAATTTGTGCAGTGCACAGATACGCAAGATCGCGTATATTGCACCGCAAAATAGCGACGTAGGTTTTTGGCGGCTTCCGTGGAGCCGGTTCGCGCGGGGTCAGGAGTTGAAAAGTGGCAGGGCGGCAGCGGATAGACCGCGTCAGGCGCCAATATAATCAATGGGTTGCCAACCAGACGCTGGAAGACTACGCGCTGCGCTTCACAGCCAAGAGCGCGCGGCGCTGGTCCGCCGCCCGCGTCGCCAACACCGCGCTGGGCGCGATCTCGTTCCTGGCGCTTGAGGCGATCGGCGGCACCATCACGCTTAATTACGGCGTCACCAACGCCACCGCGGCCATCCTGGTGGTCAGCGTCATCATCTTCTGCTGCGGCCTGCCGATCGCCTATCATGCGGCCAAGTGCGGCATCGACATCGACCTGCTGACCCGCGGCGCCGGCTTCGGCTACATCGGCTCGACCATCACCTCGCTGATCTATGCCTCCTTCACCTTCATCTTCTTTGCGATCGAGGCGGTGATTCTGGCCACCGCGCTCGAATTGTGTTTCGGCATCCCGCGCCCGATCGGCTATCTGGTCAGCGCCGTCGTCATCATTCCGCTGGTGACGCACGGCATCACGCTGATCAGCCGCTTCCAGTTGTGGACCCAGCCGCTGTGGATCATCCTTCACATCCTGCCGTTCGCGGCGATCGCCTATGCCGATCCGCACTCCTTCGCCGACTGGACCAGGTTTCCCGGCGAGCACGGCGATCCCGGCGGCCATCTCGATCTGCTGCTGTTCGGCACCGCCGCCTCGGTGGTGTTCGCGCTGGTGGCGCAGATCGGCGAGCAGGTCGATTTCCTGCGCTTCCTGCCGCGCGACCGCCGCACCTCGCGGACCTCGTGGTGGATCGCGCTGCTCTGCGCCGGTCCGGGCTGGATCATTCTCGGCGCCGTCAAGCTGTTGGCCGGATCGTTCCTGGCCTATTTTGCGCTGAGCCACGGCGTATCGCTGGAGCATGCCGCCGAACCCGCGCACATGTATCTTGAGGCCTTTCGCTACGTGCTGTCGCAACCGGAACTGGCTTTGGCGCTGACCGGCAGCTTCGTGATCCTGTCGCAGCTCAAGATCAACGTCACCAACGCCTATGCCGGCTCGATCGCCTGGTCGAATTTCTTCTCCCGGCTCACCCATAGCCATCCCGGCCGCGTGGTATGGCTGGTCTTCAACGTGCTGGTCGCCCTGCTGCTGATGGAAATCGGCGTCTACAAGGCGCTGGAGCAGACACTGGCGCTCTATTCCAATGTCGCCATCGCCTGGGTCGGCGCCCTGGTCTCCGATCTCGTCGTCAACCGGCCGCTCGGCCTGCGCCCGCAGCAGATGGAATTCAAGCGCGCCCACCTCTACGACATCAATCCGGTCGGCGTCGGCGCGATGTCGATCGCCACCATCGTCTCGATCAGCGCGTTCTACGGCCTGTTCGGACCGACCGCCAAGGCGCTGGCGCCGTTCGTGGCGCTGATCGTGGCGTTCGTCACCGCGCCGCTGATCGCTTTCGCCACCGACGGCAAATACTACATCGCGCGCAAGCCGAAGCGGAGCTGGCAGAACCTGCAGGCGATCCAGTGCTGCATCTGCGAGCACAGCTTCGAGCCCGAGGACATGGCGTCGTGTCCGGCCTATGCCGGCCCGATCTGCTCGCTGTGCTGTTCGCTGGACGCGCGCTGCCACGATCTGTGCAAGCCGCATGCGCGCATCCAGGCCCAGGTCGCCGATACCCTCGGCAAGCTGCTGCCGAAGCCGATCTATGCCCGGATCAACTCGCAGCTCGGGCACTATCTCGGCGTGTTCGCGGTGTCCGCGGGGCTGGTCGGACTGACGCTGGGCATGATCTATCTGCAGACCTCGTCGACGATCCGCGTCGACAATCTGCAGCTGTCCGACGTGCTGTGGAAGGTGTTCTTCGCGCTGACCATCATCATCGGCGTGGTGGCCTGGCTGTTCGTGCTGGCGCAGCAGAGCCGCCGCGCCGCCGAAGCCGAGACCCGGCGGCAGACCGCGCTGCTGATCCAGGAAATCGACGCCCACAAGCGCACCGATGCCGAGCTGCAGCGCGCCAAGGAAGTCGCCGAATCCGCCAATCTGGCCAAGAGCCGCTATGTCGTCGGGCTGAGCCACGAGCTGCGCTCGCCGCTCAACGCCATCAGCGGCTACGCGCAATTGCTGGAGCAGGATTCCAGCCTGCTGCCCAAGCCGCGCGACCAGGTGCGCGTGGTCCGCCGCAGCGCCGATCATCTGTCGGGGCTGATCGACGGCATTCTCGACATTTCCAAGATCGAGGCGGGCCGGCTCTATCTGTCGCGCGACGAGGTCCGCCTCAGCGAGTTTCTCGATCAACTGGTCGGCATGTTCCGGCTGCAGGCCGCCGCCAAGGGCATCGAGTTCAATTTCAGGCGGCCGCCGGTGCTGCCCTTCGTGGTGTTCGCCGACGAAAAGCGGCTGCGCCAGATCCTGATCAACCTGTTGTCGAACGCCATCAAGTTCACCCAGCGCGGCAGCGTGCTGTTCGCCGTGCATTATCGCAGCCCGGTCGCCGAATTCGAGGTCACCGACACCGGCCCGGGAATCCAGGCCAGCGACCTCGAGCGCATCTTTGCGCCGTTCGAGCGCGGCGCGCTCGGCGTCTCGCAGCCGCAGACCGGAACCGGGCTCGGCCTGACCATCAGCCGGCTGCTGGCGGGCGTGATGGGCGGCGACATCCAGGTCTCCAGCGTGGTCGGCGCCGGCAGCACCTTCCGGGTCAAGATCCTGCTGTCGGAGGTCACCAATCCGACCCGGATCGCCCCCGTCAACGCCCCCGTGTTCGGCTATCACGGCCCGCGCAAGACCATCCTGATTACCGACGACGATCCGGTGCAGCGCGACCTGTTGCGCGAGGTGCTGACGCCGCTCGGCTTCATCCTGCTCAGCGCCCCGGACGGCGCCGCCTGCCTGGCGCTGGCGCAGCACTGCCGGCCCGATTTGTTTCTGCTCGACATCTCGATGTCCGGGATGGATGGATGGACCGTGGCCGAGACGCTGCGTTCGACCGGCCACCATCAGGCCCGCATCCTGATGGTGTCGGCCAGCGCGCTGGAGGCCCATGGCGCCCCGCTGGCGCAGCCGTTTCACGACGGCTACCTGATGAAACCGATCGATATTCCGCGGCTGCTGGAATTGATCCGCCAGCTCCTCAAGCTCGAATGGCAATATGAAACCAACCAGGTTTCGGTCCCGCACTGGAAGCCGAGCACCGGCTCGCGGCCGGCCGTGAAGCATGTCGAGGAGTTGATCAGCCTTGGACAGATGGGCTACATCCGCGCCATCCAGCTCAAGCTCGATGAGATCGCAACCGACCCCGAGCATGCCGACTTCGTCGAGCGCATGCGTTCGCTGATCGACCGCTTCGACCTCGATCAGTTCATGGCAACCCTGAAAACCCTGCACAGTTATGATCACTGAAGCCAAAAAGCGCGATGTCGCCCTGGTCGTCGACGACTCGCCGGAAACGCTCCGGCTGTTGACCGACGCGCTCGACGGCGCCGGCATGACGGTGATGGTGGCGATGGACGGCGCCGCGGCGATGCGGATCGTCGACCAGATCACGCCGGATATCATCCTGCTCGACGCCGTGATGCCCGGCATGGACGGCTTCGAGACCTGCCGGCGGCTCAAGCGCGACGCCGGGCTGAGCAACGTGCCCGTCATCTTCATGACCGGGCTGGCGGAGACCGAGCACATCGTGCACGGCCTGGAGGCCGGCGGCGTCGACTACGTCACCAAGCCGATCGTGATCGAGGAGATGCTGGCGCGGATCAGGGTCCATCTCGCCAATGCACGGCTGACCCAGAGCGCGCGCGCCGCGCTCGACGTGTCCGGGCGCTTCCTGCTCGCCGTCAGCCGGCAGGGCAAGATCATGTGGGCGACGCCGCAGGCGCAGAAGCTGCTGTCGGACAATCTGGCCGCCGGCAGCGACGACGAAGTCGTGCTGCCGGAACCCATGCTGCAGTGGCTGGAACAGGCGCAAAAGGGCAAGAGCGGATCGAAGGCCGCATCAATGGCGTCGTTTCCGAACAACGAGCAGCTTCGGCTGCAATATATGGGCAAGCTCGGCCCGAATGAATTCCTGCTGCGGCTGGCCAAGGAGTCGAGCAGCGACCTTCCGGCGGAATTCTCGAGCGAACTCGGCCTGACCAGCCGCGAGGGCGAAGTGCTGTCGTGGCTGTCGAAGGGGAAAACCAACCGCGACATCGCCCAGATCCTCGGCCTCAGCCCCAGGACCGTCGACAAGCATCTCGAGCAGATCTACGCCAAGCTCGGTGTCGAGAACCGCACCGCCGCCGCCGCCATCGCCACCAGCACCAGCCGGCGCAATTCGTGACGTCAGCAGCCCTCGGGCTGGTGGCGCTCTTCGCGATCGACTGAACCTTCCGTTCGCCGACTCGCGGATGTTCTCCCGGTGCTTCGCGATAGCCAATTCTACTGCGCCAGTACCGAACCCCAGGCGCGCGCGGTTTTCACGATCCAGTCGCGGTAGAGCGTCAGCGGCGTGACGCCGGTCAGGCCGCCGCAGCCGGCGGTGCCGTTCGGTCCGGTCGACCAGCTGATCACACCGACGATGACCGGCCCGTCCGGCCGCGCCTCGAAAACCGGGCCGCCGGAATCCCCGGTGCAGGCGCCTAATCCGTCGCGCGTTCCCTGCCCGGCCGGATCGACCAGCCTGATCTGCAAGGTGCCGGGCTGGCCGGTCGCGACCAGGTCGGCGATGCGGATGGTGCCGCCGGTTCTGCCCTCGCCCCGGACCGTCACGCCGACCCCGGCGATGGTGAAGCGGCTGCCGGCGGCGAGCCCAGCCTGCGGCATCGCCAGCACTGCCGCGGTTTTGTCTTTTGGCGCGGCTTCGAGCTGCAGCAGGCCGACATCGGCGGTGGCGCGATGGGCAATCATCGCCCGCAGGTCGAAGCCGGGATGAAACGCGGTGTGTTTGGCATCACGCAATTGCGGCTGCCGGTCCGCGCCATATTCGACGATCTTGTAGACCGCGCCGGGCTGCAGACAATGCGCCGCCGTCAACACCAGATCCGGCGCGATCAGGGCGCCGCTGCAGAAGGTGCCGCGCGAGCCGACGATGGTGATGACCGAGCGGCCGACGCCCTGCTCGGTCGGCGTTCCGCCGCCGACGATGGCCGAGGCCGGCGCGCAGACCATCAGCGCCAGTGCCGCCGCGACGGATCTTGGGATTTTCATGCGCGCAGCAATAGCCGCTGCCGGCCTCGCCGCCAAGCCGCGCGGCAGGCTGGCCGACGCCGGTGCTGCGTGGTAGCGGTCTGGCAAATCACACTGGCATAGGCGGGCAATCGATGATCGAGGCCGTGATCTGGGATTTTGGCGGGGTGCTGACCACATCGCCGTTCGAGGCTTTCACGCGCTTCGAGAGCGAACGCGGCCTGCCCGCCGACATCATCCGGCGCACCAATACGCAAAATCCCCACGAAAATGCCTGGGCCAGGTTCGAGCGCGCCGAACTCGACATCGAAAGCTTCGACCGGCTGTTCGCGGCCGAATCGCTGGCGCTGGGCGCGGAGGTTCGCGGCAGGGACGTGCTGCCGCTCTTGTCGGGAGATCTGCGCCCCGAGATGGTCGAGGCGCTGCGGCGGATCGGCGCCGTGCTCAAGACCGGCTGCATCACCAACAACCTGCCCGCCAACAGCGTCGGAAGCGCCGCCGGCCGGTCGCTCTATGTCGCCGAGGTGATGGCGCTGTTCGATCATGTGATCGAATCGGCCAAGATCGGCCTTCGAAAACCCGACCCGCGGATCTACCGGATGATGCTCGAGGCGCTCGGGGTAGATCCGGAACGCTGCGTCTATCTCGACGATCTCGGCATCAACCTGAAGCCGGCGCGCGACATGGGCATGACCACCATCAAGGTGCGCGACGCGGCGCAGGCGATCGCCGAACTGGAGGCGGCGACCGGCCTGTCGCTGCGCTGATGCGTGACGATCGATTCCCTGAAACCGATCCCTTGCGAATTGATCCATTGTTTGTCATTCCGGGATGCGCTCTGGCCGGCGATGGCCGGGCGGAGTGCAGGCCCGGAATCCATAGCCCCTGCGGTGGTTGTGGATTGCGGGCTCGCTCGTGCCGCGCTTTGCGCGCCGCTGGCGGCCCGGAATGACAATTGCCTTCGATCGTTCGGCCCGCTGCCGCGAAATGCTCTTCACGCATCCATCGCCGCCCTGATCCGCTGTTGCGTCAGCGGCAGGTCGCGCAGCCGTTTTCCGGTGGCGTTGGCGATGGCGTTGGCGATCGACGCCGCGGCCGGTCCCTGGCCGGTTTCGCCGCTGCCGAGGAAAGGCTGGCCGGGCCGGTCGATGATATGCACCTCGATGCTCTCCGGCACCGCATTGAACCGCAGGATCGGATAGGTCTGCCAGTCGATGCTGGTGATCCTGGTATCGTCGAAGGTCACGCTTTCATAGAGCGTCCAGCTCATCGACTGCACGATCGCGCCCTCGATCTGGTTGGTCAGCCCGTCCGGATTGACCACCTGGCCGCTGTCCACCGCCGCGACCGCGCGCACCAGCCGCGGACGGCCGGTCTCGCCGTCGACCTCCATCTCGGTGGCGACGGCGCAATAGGCCGCCAGATTCTTGTAGCGCGCAAAGGCAAAGCCGTAGCCCCGCCCGCTCGGCGCCTGCTGCCCCCTGCGCCAGCCGAACGCCTCCGCCGCCCGGGTGACGACGTCGCGCCCGCGCGGGTCGTCGAGATGCTTCAGCCGGAATTCGACGGGATCGGCGCCGGCGGCAACGGCGAGTTCGTCCATGAAACTCTCGATCGAAAACACGTTGTGGTAGGCGCCGAGCGAGCGCATCGCGGAAATCCGCAGTGGCATCGCCGGGATGAAATGGTGCACCACATGGGCGTTGGCAAAGCGGTAGATCGGGATCGCGTTGCGGTCGCCGCCGCCTTCCGGCAAAGGAATGGGCCTGGCCGCCGGCACCGCGAAGGGCTGCGCCAGGTGCTGGGCCGCCAGCAGGCATCCGGCGCCGCCCGGCCGCATCGAATGGGTGTTGCTCCAGACCTCGTAATTCCAGTCCGAGATCGTCCCGTTGCCGGTCGAGCGACGCCTTCAGCCTTGTCACCATCGCCGGGCCGAACGGCTCCCAGGCATGTTCCTGCTCGCGCATCCATTGCACCCGGACCGGCAGGCCGGGCAGTTGGCGCGCGATCAGCGCCGCGTCGGCCGCGGCATCGTCGGCGCCGTTATGGCCGTAGCATCCGGAGCCTTCGACATGGATCAGGCGGATGTTCGCCGCCGGCACCCGCAACATCTCGGCGATGGCCTGGCGGTCGGGATAGACCCCCTGGGTGTGGGTCCACACCGTCATGGCGTCGTTGACCGACTGCGCCACCGCGCAGGACGGGCCGATCGAGCCGTGCGACTGATACGGCCTGGTGTAGCGCGCTTCGACGGTCTTCTGCCCCGCCGCGGAAGCATCGCCGCGCTGGAAGATCACCGAATCCTGCGACGGCAGGCTGGTGAGCACGCCGAACAGATCGTCCTGCCGCGGCAGGCCCGGCGTCTGCAGCCATTTCGCCGCGGCCGCCAGCGCATGCATCGCCTTGATGGCCTGGAATTCCTTTGCCGCAACGACGGCGAGGAAATTTCCGTCGCGGATCACCTTGACCACACCGGGCATCTTTTCGACCGCGGCGCTGTCGCACCCGGTCAGTTGCGCGCCGTAGCTCGGCGGCCGCACCATGCGGGCATGCACCATGCCCGGCAGCCGCAGGTCCTGGACATAGGCCGCCCCTCCGGTGACCTTGGCCGGGATATCGACCCGCGGCACCGACCGGCCCATCACCTTGAAGCTTGCCGGATCCTTCAATTTCGAGCCCGGCTGCGCCTGCACATGCAGCAGGTCGCCGGCCACCAGGTCGCCATAGAAGAGACGCCGGCCATCGGGCGCCATCACCGCGCCATGGTCGGTGGAAAGCACATCGGCCGGCAGCTCGAGGCGTCTGGCGGCCTCGGCGAGCAGCAAATCGCGCACCTGGGCTGCGGCATGCTGGACCGCGGTGCCGCTGTCCTGCATCGAGTGGCTGCCGGAGGTGTAGCCTTCATTGGCGGTGCGGCCTGTGTCGGCGGTGATGACCTCGATGGCTTCGAAAGCGACATCGAGCTCTTCGGCGGCGATCTGCTGAAAGGCGGTCTTGAAACCCTGGCCGAGCTCGGCCTTGCCGGTGAAAGCCGTGATGCGGCCGTCGGCATCGATGCGGATCCAGGCGTCCAGCATCGGCTCGATTTTGAGGCTGCCGGGAAGACGCGGCGCCGGCGCCGCGGCCGGCGCCGGATTCTGGGCAAAGGCGTCGCCGAGCGAGAAGCTGACGATCAGGGCGCCGCCTCCCGCCAGCACGCGGCGGCGGCCGGGATTGAACGCCACGCCGTTCATCGGCCGCTCCCATGGCTGGCCGAACCGGCATCGGCGGTGTCCATCAGCCGGCTCGCCCGCTGCACCGCGCGCAGGATCCGCATATGGGTGCCGCAGCGGCACAGATGCGGCTCGAGTTCGGCGCGGATCTCGTCATCGGTCGGCTTGGAATTCCTTTGCAGCAACGCCTGCGCCCGCATCATCATGCCGGCGATGCAGTAGCCGCATTGCGCCGCCTGCTCCTCCATGAAGGCGCGCTGGATCGGCGCCGGCGCTGCGACGGTGCCGAGACCCTCGAGCGTCGTCACCTGCTTGCCCTCCAGCAAGAGCAGCGGCGTCACGCAGGACAGCACCGCCTTGCCGTCGACGATCACGGTGCATGCGCCGCATTGGCCGAGCCCGCAGCCGAATTTGGCGGCATTGAGCTTGATGTCGTCGCGCAGCACATAGAGCAGCGGCGTATCCGGATCGGCATCGATCTGGTGATCGTTGCCGTTGATCTTCAATGTCATCATGGCCGGTCTTTCTTCATGGCAGCGGCAGGCGGATCATGCGGCCCCGACGGGCTCTGCAGCAGCGCGGTCTGGGTGCCCCTCGCCTCCGCCACGATCCGTTCGACGCCGCTCCATGCCGGCTGGTCCGAGAACCGCGAACGCAGATAATTCAACAGCGTTGCGATCTGGTCGTCGGTCATGCTGGCGGCGAAGCCCGGCATGATCGGGCTGCGCTGCCCTTCCACCGGGCGGACGCCCGACAGCACGATGTTGGCGGCGTTGCGCGGATCGGCGCTGCTGATGGCCGTGGAAAGGCCGAGATCGATTCCACCATAAGGCACCGGCCTGCCGGCGGCGTGGCAGGTCGCGCAGGCCGCGGCATAGATCGCCGCGCCGGGCGGACCGGCGGATACCGTCGCCGCCGGGGGTGACTTCGCTTGCGCCAGCACCGCCTCGCCCTGGCGCCGGCGTTGCGGCGTCGGTGCGCCGAACACGCCGGCCATGTAGATGGCGATGGCGCGGACGTCGCTTTCGCCGACTTGCGACAGATTGCCGACCACCTCGGCCATCGGCCCGCGCGCCACGCCGTGATCGGCCTGCCAGCCCTGGCGCAGATAGGTGAACAGCGCTTCCGCATCCCACGGCACCGGCGACGGCGACTGGCCGTTGATGGCATAGGCCCGCCAGTGCTCGACCTCGGCGCCGGCGAACGGCGCGCTCGCTCGTTCCGCGCCCAACAGATTGCGCGGCGTGTGGCAGGCGCCGCAATGCGCCAGGCCCTCGACCAGATAGGCGCCGCGATTCCATTCCGCGCTCCTGGCGGCGTCGGGCCGGTAGCTGCCGCGATGAAAGAACAGCAGTTTCCAGCCGGCGATGACAAAACGCCGGTCGAGCGGAAAGCCGAGCTGGTTGGCGCGGGCCGGGGCGTGAACCGGCGGCCGCGTCATCAGATAGGCGTAGAGCGCCCGGTCGTCGTCGTCGGTGACATTGGTGAAATGATCGTAGGGAAAGGTCGGATAGAGCTGCTCGCCGTCGCGGTTGACGCCATCGCGCATGGCGCGGCGAAAGGCCTGTTCCGGCCATTGGCCGATCCCGGTCTCGGCGTCGGGTGTGATGTTCGACGAATAGATCGTGCCGAACGGCGTCGGCACCGCGACGCCGCCGGCAAACGACTGGCCGCCGCGCGCCGTGTGACAATCGCTGCAATTGCCGATCGCGGCGAGAACGCGGCCCCTTCTCACCAGCGCCGGATCGAACGACCGCGGCGCCGGCGGAGCGATGGCGGCGATCGCCGGCCGCCAGGCCACCGCGAATGCCGCGCCGATGGGGCCATCAGCACGCCGGCGACGATGCCAGCGATCATGCGCGGCGACGCGGTCATCGGTTCGGCCTGCCCTTGCCTTGGTCGATCGGAAACTCATGCCTAACACAAATCCGGCGGGATCGTTCGCCCAGGGCTGCCGATCACCGCCAGTTGACCGCACCAACCGTGAGTCGGTGGCTTCGGCCATGCGCCAACTGTCGATCGCGGCGTGCATCGACGGCTTTCGGTCGCCTCAATTTCAGATTGAAACGTGACCCCATCCTACCATAGGGTAGGCGTGACAGTTTCGCGGATTGGCCGATTTCGAGGGGGGCGGGCGATGCCGAAAAACATTGTCATTTGCTGCGACGGGACCGGCAACGAGATCAACTCCAATCTTTCCAACGTGCTGAAGCTGTTCCGCGTCCTGGTGAAGGATGCCGACCAGCGGGTGTTCTATCATCCGGGCGTCGGCACCATCGGCCTGCAAAGCACCTGGCAGCGGCTGAAGCAGGAAACCTATGGCGTCTTCAGCCTGGCGACGGGCGCCGGCCTCGATGAGGACATCCTCGCCGCCTACCGCTTCCTGTGCGAAACCTACCGGAGCGGCGACCGGGTCTGGCTGTTCGGCTTCAGCCGCGGCGCCTACACGGTGCGCGTGCTCGCGGCCTTCATTCACGTGATCGGCCTGCTGCCGCCGGACCAGATCGATCTTTCGGGCTATGCGCTGTCGGTCTACAAGAATGCCAGCGAGACCAGCCACGGCACCGACGACAAGGCCAGGAATTTCCTGGACGCAGCCTGGCAATTCCGCCGTGTCGCCGGCGGATACCTGATCCCGATCGAGTTCATGGGGGTCTGGGATACCGTGGCATCCGTGATCGTTCCCCGCCAGGACAAGTTCCTGCTCGACCTGCAGACACTGGTCTTCACGCGGACCAATCCGAGCGTCAAGAAATTTCGCCAGGCGATGGCGATCGACGAGCGCCGCCGGATGTTCCGGCTCAATCGCTGGGTCGAGCCGCAGAACTTTCGTCCCGATCCGTTCGATCCCTCGAGCGAGGTGGCCCAGGACATCCGCCAGGTCTGGTTCGCCGGCGTGCATGGCGATGTCGGCGGCGGCTATCCGGAAATCGAAAGCGGCCTTTCGAAATATCCGCTGCTCTGGATGATCGCGCAGGCCAAGGCGGCGGGACTTCGGGTCGACAATTCGATGGTCGATCATCTCGGCTGGGGCTGGCCGCGGCCGGGCAGCCATCAGGTTTATGTACCGCCGAGCCCGACCGCCCAGCTGCACGATTCGCTTACCGGCGCGTGGTGGATCCTCGAATTCCTGCCGAAGCGGGAAAAGTGGAGGGAATGGCCGGAGCGCAAATGCTTCCTCGGCTGGTACATTCCGGACGCCGAGCCGCGGCCGATCCCGGGCGCCGCATTGACGCCCACGCCGCAGATACCCGTCATCCATCGATCGGTGCTCGACCGGATGGCCGCGGACTCCAGCTACCGCCCGATCAACTTTCCGGCCGAGTATTCGATCGAGGAGGGGCCTTCTCCGCCTGCCGCCGACGCGGCACCCGTCGCGGCCGGCCCGCAAGCCGAACCGCCGCCAGCGGACCTGCCCGGACCGGATCCCGTCCTGCCGGGCTGACCCGCAGGACGGCGCCGATCAGGCCGCCGCCTCCGGCTGCAGCTGAGCGACGATCATGCGCTGCAGGGACTCGATCGACTGGAAATTCTCCGGCGTGATCTCGGATTGCGGAATCGTGAAATCGAACTCGGCTTCGACGCCGAGCATGAGGTTGACCATGTCCATCGAGGTCAGCCCGACATCGACCAGCCGCGACCCGGAATCGAGCTCGGCTTGTATCGAATTCTGTTCGAGGATGGCCCTGACAAGAGCAAAGATGCGGTTCTGAACGCTGAAATCGTCGGCTTGCATTCTTGGTCCTCCGCCCGTGGTCGCAGCCGCAAAGCCCGTCGCGGCAATTCGACCATTGCATCAAGCAGCTCTAATTAGCGCCGTCTTGAAAAACCGTTACAGCAGTTTGACGCAAGCCGCGCTTCTGTTCTTAACGCTAACGAGGATTGCTAGAATTTTGCCGGTCGAAAAAGCCAAAGGTTAACTGTCCGCATGGATTTAAAAATTGTTTACCCTGAATTTCGTCGACGCATTTGAATTAAATCCATAGCCTCGGGCGCGATCCTGACATGTCGGGCATCGATGCGGCGTCGGGCCGATGCTTCGCAAGGTGCCTCGTTTTCGACAACCCGGAGCATCACGGCCATGAATGTGCAGGAAGCCAGGTTCCGCGAGGTTGCGGATCAAAGCCACGAACAGTTCTTGCTCGATCGCAGTTCACTGCTGCAGCGGACCGCCGTCGTCGCGGCGGCAGCGGCGGCGGAAGCCGAGGCGGTCGATCGCGACGCGCGCTTTCCGAAGGCCGCCATCGACGCGGCACGCCGGCAGAAGCTGCTGGGCAGCCAGATTCCTTCCGGCTTCGGCGGCGACGGCGCCTCGATCTTCGACGTCACCGACATGTGCTACACGCTCGGCCGCGCCTGCGCCTCCACCGCGATGATCTTCGCCATGCACCAGACCAAGGTGGCCTGCCTGGTCCGGCACGGCACCGGCAGCGCCTGGCATGAAGTCCTGATGCGCCGGGTGGCGGCCGAACAGCTTCTGCTGGCGTCTTCGACCACCGAAGGACAGAACGGCGGCAACGTCCGCTCCAGCGCCGCAGCGGTCGAGCGAACCGAGGACGGAATCTCGCTGGTGCGCAACGCCACGGTGATTTCCTATGGCGCGGAGGCCGACGGCATCGTCACCATCGCCCGCCGCGCCGCCGACGCCGCGGCATCCGACCAGGTGCTGGTGGCCTTCACCAAAGACGACTACACGCTGGAACGCAGTCTGGAATGGCAGACGCTCGGCATGCGCGGAACCTGCAGCGCGGGATTCGAACTGAAGGCGACAGGTTCGGCCGACCAGGTCTTTCCGGAGAGCTATGACAAGATCCACGCCCAGACCATGACCCCCGTCGCCCATCTGTGCTGGTCCTCGGCCTGGGCCGGGATCGCGGCGGCGGCGGTGGATCGCGCCCAGTCCTTCATCCGCAAGGCGGCGCGCGGCTCCGGCGGCCAGATGCCGCCCGGCGCGGCGCATTTCACCGCGGCCAGGATGTCGCTGGCCAAGCTGCGCGCCGTGATCACGGCGAACCTGGACAGCTATGCCAGCCACGAGCATGACGAGCGCGCGCTCGGCACGCTGGATTTCCAGTCGTCGATCAACCTGCTCAAGGTCGAGGCTTCCGAGCTCGCGGTATCGACCGTGATGAGCGCGATGCGGGCCTGCGGACTATCCGGCTATCGCAACGACGGCGATTTCAGCGTCGGCCGGCATCTGCGCGACGCGCTGTCGGCGCCGTTGATGATCAACAACGACCGCATCCTCGGCAACATCGCCACCGCCAGCCTGATGAGCGCCGTGCCGGCCGGCCTGCGCGATTGAATGCAACGGCCCCTCGACATCTGCAATGGAAGCCCGACCATGAACCTCGCCATCCGCACCCCGTCACCCGACACCGCAGCGCAGCCGGCCGATCCGCTGGATCATCTCGCCGCCATCCTGTTCCACAGCATGGGCAGCGACGGCGTCTACGCCAGGACCGCGCTCTATGAGGACATGGTGGAGCGGCTCGCCGCCCTGATCACGCGGCATCGCGAACCCGACACCGAGGTGATGCGCTTTCCGCCGGTGATGAACCGCGCCCAGCTGGAGAAATCCGGCTACCTCAAGAGCTTCCCAAACCTGCTGGGCTGCGTCTGCGGCCTGCATGGCACCGAACGCGAGATCCACTCGGCGGTCAGCCGCTTCGATGCCGGCGGCGACTGGACCACCTCGCTGTCGGCCGCCGATCTCGTGCTTTCGCCGGCGGCCTGCTACCCGGTGTATCCGATCGCGGCCAGCCGCGGCCCGCTGCCGAAGGGCGGCCTGCGCTTCGACGTCGCGGCCGACTGCTTCCGCCGCGAGCCATCCCGCCATCTCGACCGGCTGCAGTCGTTCCGGATGCGCGAATATGTCTGCATCGGCAGCCCGGACGACGTCTCCGGCTTTCGCGAACGCTGGATGGTGCGGGCCCAGGCCATCGCCCGCGATCTCGGCCTCAGCTTCAAGGTCGATTATGCCAGCGATCCGTTCTTCGGCCGCGTCGGTCAGATCAAGGCCGTCAGCCAGATGCAGCAATCGCTGAAATTCGAGCTGCTGGTGCCGCTGCGTTCCGAAGCGCAGCCGACCGCCTGCATGAGCTTCAACTACCATCGCGATCATTTCGGCACCACCTGGGACATCGTCGATGCCGCCGGCCAACCCGCCCATACCGGCTGTGTCGCGTTCGGAATGGACCGGCTCGCGGTGGCGATGTTCCACACCCATGGCACCGATCCCGCATGCTGGCCGGGCAAGGTGCGGGAGCTGCTTGCCCTGCCGTCGTGACCGAACTTGCCACCGACCGGGAAACCGCCGTGCTGCACCAGCCGAGAACCCGATGCCGCGAGATCTGCGAGGCCGACATCGATGCCGTCGCCGACCTGCTGACGCGCGGCTTCGCCAGCCGGTCGCGCCAGTACTGGTTGCTCGGATTGCGGCGCCAGGCCGCCCGCGAGGTCCCGCCGGGCTATCCGCGTTTCGGCTATCTGCTCGAGCATGAAGGCGTCGCGGTCGGCGTGCTGCTGTTGCTGTACACGTCGCGGGCGGACGGCGGCGCGGCGACGATCTATTGCAACCTGTCGAGCTGGTATGTCGAGCCGGCGTTTCGCAACTACGCGCCGCTGCTGACCAAGATCGCGCAGCGCAACAAGGAAGTGACCTATCTCAATATCAGTCCGGCGACCTGGACCTGGCCGATCATCGAAGCCCAGGGCTTTCGTTCCTATTGCAGCGGACTGTTCGTGTCGATCCCGGCGCTGTCGCGCCCGCGGCCGGGTACCCTCGTCGAGATCGTATCACCCGGGACGCGCGCCATCGAAGGCCTGCCGGTGGCGGAGGCCGAACTGCTGGCGCGGCACGCGCGCTATGGCTGCCTGAGCCTGCTCTGCCGCTCGCAGAGCGGCGAGGCCATGCCGTTCATCCTGCTGCCGATGCGGATCCGCCAGGGATGGATCGCGCCGCCGGCGATGCAGCTGATCTATTGCCGCGACGTCACCGAATTCGTGGCCTGCGCCGGGACGATCGGCCGCCTGCTGCTCCGCCGCGGCAAGTTTGCCGCGGTGCTCGATTCGAACGGACCGGTGCCGGGTCTCACCGGCTTCTATTTCGGGGCGCGCGGCCGCAAATATTTCAAGGGTCCCCATCAGCCCCGGCTCGCCGACCTCACCGATACCGAGGTCGTGCTGTACGGCCCGTAAGCACTTCGAGCGAAAGCCTGCCCTTCGGCGGGACAGCGGAACTGGCAGGCTGGACCGCCGGCTCCGCCGCGTTTGACGAGTGTTTCTCCTTGTCCTGCCAGCCGGACTGCCTAGATAGCTGCGGGAACGAATATTCAGGATTTTTGGAGTTCCGGTGCAACCACCCGGTTACGTGTTCGACCGCGACAGGCTCGAGGCGCTTGCGCAGTTTGACATCCTCGACACGGCGCCGGAACAAGGGTTCGACGATATCGTCGAACTGGCGAGCCGTGTATGTCAGACGCCTGTCGCCCTGGTAAGTCTTGTTGCCGGCGATCGGCAATGGTTCAAGGCCAGGATCGGTTTTGACGAATGCCAGACCAACCTCAGCAGTTCGGTCTGCGCGCATGCGCTGATCGAGCCTGACCTCCTGGTCGTTCCAGACCTTTCCAGGGATGCGCGAACCAGAAGCAATCCGCTGGTGACCGGGCCTCCTCGCATCCGGTTCTATGCGGGAGCGCCGCTCAGAACCGCGCAGGGCGCGGTGCTCGGCAGTCTCTGCGTGATCGATACCGAGCCGCGTCCGGAGGGGTTGAGCGCCAACCAGGCCGATTCCCTCAAAAATCTCGCACGCCAGGTCATCGCGCAGATGGAATTGCGCCGGGCGGTCGCCGAGCGCGACAAGGCCCTCGCCGCTCAACGGCTTCTCGAAGACAGGCGCAAGGCGAGCGAGGCCCAGTACAAGCTGCTGTTCGATTCCATCGATTCCGGCTTTTGCATCGTCGAAATGAAATTCGCAGGCGGAGTGGCGGTCGACTACCGGTTCAAGGAGGTCAATCCAGCTTTCGCCCGCCACACCGGCCTTGCCGACGCCCAGGGCAAATGGATGCGCGAGCTGGTTCCGACCCACGAGCAGTATTGGTTCGATGTCTATGGACGCGTCGCCTCGGGCGGCGAGCCGGTCCGTTTCGAGTTTCAGGCGAGGGGCCTCGAGGACCGATGGTTCGACGTCCATGCCTTCAGGGTTGGCAGGCCGGATGCGGGGCTGGTCGGCATTCTGTTCAACGACATCAGCGGCCGCAGGGAAACCGAGCAGCTGCAGACGGTGCTGAACCACGAACTCAGCCATCGCCTGAAGAATACCATGGCGCTGGTTCAGGCGGTCGCCTCGCAAACGCTGAAGTCGGTCCCCGATCAGACCCCGGTTAGGGCCTTTGCCGATCGCGTGCTCGCGCTCAGCATTGCGCACGACCTCTTGCTGAGAAAGAACTGGACCGCGGCTTCGTTTGGGGACATCGTCGACGCGGTCGTTTGCACCTTTGGCGATGGCTCGCGATTCGATGTCTCTGGACCGAGGGTGCTGCTTGGCTCACGGGCCACGCTGTCGCTTTCCCTGCTGCTTCACGAACTGACCACCAATGCCGTCAAATATGGGGCACTGTCGGATGCACGCGAGGCCGGCGGCACGACGGGTGCCGGACGGGTGACCATCGCCTGGAAGACCGAGGAGGACGGCGGCGTGCCTGCGCTGCGCCTCGCGTGGCGGGAGCGAGGCGGCCCGCCGGCGCGGGAGCCGACAAGAAAAGGCTTCGGCTCGAAGCTGGTCGGGATGGGCCTTGCCGGAACCGGCGGCGCCGAGCTTAGTTACTCACCTTCCGGCTTCGAGGCCGTGTTCTCGGCCTCGCTCGCCGACTTGCAGAATTAGGCGGGCAAAGTGGTCAGTTCCCAAATGCCAAGAACCGTCGTGCTGGTCGTCGAGGACGAACCTCTGTTGCGCCTGAACACGGTCGACATGGTGGAAGAAGCCGGGTTCGACGCCCTCGAAGCCGCGAACTCGGAACAGGCGATGCGCCTGCTCGAGAGCCGTTCGGACGTCGGCATCATCCTGAGCGACATCCATATGCCGCCGGGGATGGATGGAATGGCGTTGGCGGCATTGGTGCGTGATCGATGGCCTCCGATCGAGATTATCCTGGTGTCGGGCGAGGTCAATTCCGCCGAGGCCGATCTGCCGGAACGCGGCCTGTTTTTCAGCAAGCCCTACAGGCCCAGGGACGTCGTTGCCGCGCTGAACAGAATGGCGGCTCAGAAGGCAGGTTGAAGCGCGCAGGGCTGGTCGGAGATCGGTCTGCAGGAGCCGGTGCGGCGCCGACAACGCAAGCGCGGCAAGTTCCGACCGAGTTTCGGTTGACACATCGCGTTATTCCGCGGCGACCACGAATCCGATCGCGCTCCCGCGCTGGCCGGCCCTCGGTCGGGGTCGCACAATCGAGCTCGATGGACGGCGACGCGCACCCGTTCAGGCGTGCGCGAATTCCCAATACAGTTTTCGCGCCCGGCGGTAGAACGGGCCCGGCTGCAGCGGCCGGTCGTCGATCCGGATCACCGGCGCCACCTTGGCGAAATTGCCGGTCGAGAAGATTTCGTCGGCGCCGAGAAAATCCGCATAGCTCAGCGTCGACTCGACGACGCTGACGCCGTCGCCGCGCAACAGATCGATCACCCGCTGCCGGGTGATGCCGTTGAGGAAGGTGCCGTTCGGCGCCGGGGTATGGACCACGCCGTCGCGCGCCATGAACACGTTCGAATTGCCGAACTCGGTGACATTGCCGAGCAGGTCGAGCAGCAGGCAATTGCCGAAGCCGCGCGCCTGCGCCTCGATCAGCGCGCGGGAATTGTTGGGGTAGAGGCATGCCGCCTTGGCATCGACCGGCGCGGTCTCGCCGCTGGGGCGCCGGAACGGCGACAGCGTAATCGCAACGCCGGTCGGCTGCGGCATCGGCGCCACATAGAGGCACAGGCACCAGTTGGTGGTCTCCGCATCGAACAACACCCCGCCGCCGCTGCCGTTCTGGGCCCAGTACATCGGCCGGATATAGAGCTCGGCATCGGGCGCGAAGCGAGTGATGCCCTCCCGCGCCAGTTCCAGCCAAGTTTCGCTGTCGACCACCGGCTTCAGCTTGAAGTGGATGGCGGACTGGTTGATCCGGGCGCAGTGCCGGTCGAGATCGGGCGCCACGCCCTCGAAGGCGCGCGCGCCGTCGAACACCGTGGAGGCGAGCCACGCCGCATGCGTGCGGGGACCCATGATCGGCACATTGCCCTCATGCCAGGCGCCTTCAAAAAATGTCCAGGTCTGCGAATATTGCACCGGTGCCATCGTCTGGGCCATCATTGACATCCACGCCGCGACGCCGCGGCGGCGCCATCATTGTCCGAAGTCCTAAGGATTTCCTTATCCTGGCCGGCGGCGATAGCGTTGGATTCACGGTTGCCGGACCCCACTGGCCCGGCGCCATTTCCTGAAGCGGAGCCGACATGCCCCTCGATCCCCTGGCAAAGCGCTTTCTGGTCATGATGGCGGCGGCCCAGCCGGGCCAGCGGCTGCGCCCGACGGTGGAGGACCGCCGCGCGGCGCTGGCCAAACTGATGCAGTTCGCGCGCCCCGAGCTGCCGGCGTCCGGGATCGACGGCAGCCTGCCGGGCCCGGCCGGCGACATCCCTTACCGCCTCTATGCACCGGCTCCGGAGCCGGCGGAGCCGCTGCCCGGTTTTGTCTTTTTCCATGGCGGCGGCATGGTTGCCGGCAGCCTCGACACCCACGACCGGATCTGCGCGGCACTCGCCCAACTGACCGGCTGCCGCCTGGTCTCGGTCGGCTACCGCCTCGCCCCCGAGCACAGATTCCCGGCCGCGGTCGAGGACGCCATCGCGGCGACCCGCTGGGTGTCCGGGCAGGCCGCCTTGCTCGGCATCGACCCGGCCAGGATCGTGGTGGGTGGCGATTCCGCCGGCGCCACGCTCGGCGCGGTGGTCTGCCAGCATGCCGCCCGCCATGGCGGACCGGCGATCCTGCTGCAATGCCTGATCTGTCCGGTGCTGGATTTCGACGAGCCGTCGCCGTCGCGGCTGGAATTTGCCGAGGATCATCTGCTCGACAGCACCATGATCGAGGCCGACCTTGCCGACTACCTGCCCGACGGCGCCGATGCCGCCGATCCCCGGATTTCGCCGCTGCGCGCCACCGATCTCGCCGGGCTTCCCGCCGCCATCATCCACACCGCCGAATTCGACCCGATGCGCGACGAAGGCAACGCCTATGCGCGCAGGCTGATGGCGGCGGGCGTCGCGGTGGAGCACACCTGCCACGACGGCATGATCCACAATTTCCACGCCCTCGGCGCCATCCTTCCGCAGGGCCAGCGCGTGCTGCACGAGATCGCCGAACAGATCAGGCGCGCGGTCCGATCCTGATCATGGAACAGGTCGCCCGCGTGGTTACTGACATTGCGCGACGTCCGACTTGAGTCCCCGAGCGGAAACCGTTCGTCAGAATTGGCGCAGCAAAAGTTTTCGCGCAATTCGGTGGCGTTATCCCTGCTGTTGGGAGGACGCCTCGCCAGACGGCCCAATCGCCCCAGCGTTCATCTGTTGTCGCGCACTTCTCTGATACGAGAGCCATGCTTCCTCTCGCCTCGCGTGCTCTGCCCACCGCTCGGCCCGTTCGAGCCACTTACCGGTTTGCAGGGGATCAGACTTCGCTCTCCGGAGATACATCAGTTGCATCTCGCGGCAACTTTCCAAGTCATCATTCATGGCACGCCACTCCCCACTTTTTGCGGGGTGGATTGTGCCACCAAACGGCTCAATGAAAAGGACAGCAATCCTGACGGTTCGCGCTTTAGTTAATCTACCCGCACCGGGTTGCTGCTATCTCCGAGACCCCATAGAGCGCCACGTCCCTGCCGCCAGGAGCCGCCCATCCTGCAGCCGGTGGACTCTTTCATCGCGGATGTCGCCTGACCCAAACCGGCCTTTGACACGTTCGACGGCAACCTTTGAGGACATTTTCGACTTGCAGGACAGCCTCACAAGCAGGAGGCTGAGTTCGAACGGTTGAAGCGGAAGCCTTTCGGGAATATTTCAGATGTGGGTGAGGCTATCCTCCGCGGGGCGCGCATAACGTCATGTGACCAGGGTTGCTTTCCCTTTGTGCAATGCCTTGTTTATTTCTGTGCGTCTCACGTCGCCCCAATACCAAGGTATGGCCGAACCAAACCTGGGTTGAATGGAGGAGTCCAGATCGGGCGGGTATGATGTTGAGCATTCAAAAAAGATGGCGAACAACCGATAAGATGACGCGGCTGGCGTGGTCCGGAGGGGTTGTTGTGTCAGCACTGACCGTGGGGTCGGGACTGCGACCTGCCATAACGGGTATTCCTGCACTGGGAAGAGGTTGCCGAATATGGCCAAGGCGTTGGGGGCGGGTGGCGGAAGCAGTTCGGAGGCCCGCAGAATCGGGACGTCGCTACGGGTTGTGATGGTCGGACTGGGATTGGGTCTTTCGCTTCAGGCTTTTCCTTGCATCGCTCAGACGCCTGGTCAGCCGCCCGACACGATGGCGGCGCGGGTTGAGGCGTGCACGCCCTGCCATGGCGATAAGGGCGGAGGAAGCACCGACGTCTATTTCCCGCGTCTTGCGGGCAAGCCCGCCGGCTATCTCTACAACCAGCTTGTCGCCTTCAAGAACGGCCGGCGCAAATACCCGCCGATGAACTATCTGCTCGAATTCCTCACCGACTCGTATCTCCAGGACATCGCCGATTATTTCGCGAGCCAGCATCCGCCGCTGCCCGCGCCCGAGTTGACCAACGTCAGCCAGCAGGTGCTGGCGCAGGGAGAATCTCTCGTCATCAGCGGCGATGCCACTCGGCAGATCCCGGCCTGCCGAAGCTGTCATGGACCAGCGCTCACCGGCATGGAGCCCGGAATTCCGGGATTGCTCGGTCTGCGCCCGAACTACATCAGCGCGCAGCTCGGCGCATTTCGCTACGGTACCCGGACCGCCAAGGCACCCGACTGCATGCAGGCGGTTGCCGCACGGCTGACGGAAGCGGACGTTACGGCGGTCGCGGCGTGGCTCGCCAGCCGACCCGTGCCTGCGGATTCGCCTCCCGCGCCGAAAGGCACATTTGTGCCGCCTTTCGCTTGCGGCAGCGAACCAGATTGAGGGCGCGATCATGAAATTCCGACCATGGCTGCTCGGGCTTTTCTTACTCTCGCTGCTTCCCGGTCCAGCCGCTCAGGCGCAAGAGAAGAAAGGTGCCGCCGGCGACAACATCGTGCGGCGCGGCGAGTATCTCGCCCGCGCGGGCGATTGCATTGCCTGCCACACCGCGGCAGAGGGCCGCCTGTTCGCGGGCGGGCGCGCGATGCTTACCCCTTTCGGGACGCTCTACTCTTCCAACATTACGCCGGATGCCGAGGCCGGGATCGGGAAGTGGAGCACGGACGACTTCTACAGGACCATGCACAGCGGCCGCTTTCCGGACGGCGGCCTGATCTATCCGGCGATGCCGTTCGCGTCCTACACGAAGGTCACGCGCGCCGACAGCGATGCGATCTTCGCTTACCTGAAGACGATTCCGCCCGTAAACCAGAAGAACCGACCGCAAGACCTGCGCTTTCCTTACGACAACCGCCAACTGCTTATTGGCTGGCGCACGCTGTTCTTCACCGAAGGCGACTATAAGCCGGCCCCCGACAAGTCCGCGGAATGGAATCGAGGGGCCTATCTTGTCGAAGGGCTTGGCCACTGCGGGATGTGCCATACGCCGATCAACGCGCTCGGCGGGAACTCGCAATCGGATGCGTTCAAGGGCGGCCTGATCCCGATGCAGAATTGGTACGCGCCCTCGCTGACCTCCAACCGGGAAGGCGGGCTCGGCGATTGGAGCATCAAGGACATCACCGATCTCCTGAAAACCGGCATCTCGGCGCGAGGCGTCGTGTACGGTCCCATGGCCGAGGTCGTTTACAACAGCCTGCAATACCTCAACGACGACGACATACGGGCCATGGCCATGTACCTGAAGGGCATCGCCGAGTCATCGCCTCCGCCGCCAGCTTCTTCGACGCTTCCGAGCAGTGAAGGCAGCCTGCTGATCAGCCTTGGCAAGACAGTGTACGACGCGCGCTGCGCGACGTGTCACGGAGCGCTGGGCGAGGGCAAGCCGCCGCACTGGCCGCCGCTGGCGGGCAACCAATCGATCCAGATGGAATCCGCCGTCAACCCGATCCGTATGGTGCTCAACGGCGGCTATCCGCCGGCCACCGAGCCTGCTCCGCGCCCCTACGGGATGCCGCCGTTCGCGGGTCTGTTGTCCGACAACGAGGTCGCTGCCGTGGTCAGCTACATCCGCACCGCCTGGGGCAATCGCGGCACTCCGGTGAGCGCCCGCGACGCCAACGAGCTGCGGTCCGCAACGCTGAATTGAGGTCGGCCATGATCAATTCGGAGCTTCCTGCTGAGACGGATCAGGATGACCGCGTCGACCGGATCGTCGCTGCGGGACCGCACGGAGCGCTGGCGCTCGCCGGTATCGCGGCCGCGTGCGTGGTGGCCATCTGGCTTTCCTTCTACCTCTTCGTATTCCTGGCGCGAGGGGCATTGCAATGACCCATCCGGATGCGCATCAGGATACGGGGATCGCCGAGCGCACCGAACGCCGCTGGGCGACGATTTCCGTGATCGTCATGATCGTGTTGCCGTTGATGGCGGCCTATGCCGGCATCCATCAGGCGACGATGCCGCAGCCACGTGTCGAGACCATCGATCCGACGCGGCTGCATCTTTCCGGCGAATTCATGGAGTCCAATCTCGGCACCGCGGTCGAACCGGATGGCGCGGTGACGGTGCGCGCCATCGGCCAGCAATATTCGTTCGCGCCCTCCTGCATCCTGGTGCCGGCCGAAACCCCAATGATGCTCCGCGCGACCAGCGCCGACGTGGTGCACGGGATCATGGTCCAGGGCACCAACATCAACACCATGCTGGTGCCGGGCTATGTCTCCGAACAGTCCATGCGCTTCGACAAGACGGGCGACTACCTGATGCCGTGCCAGGAATTCTGCAGCTTCGGACACGAAGGCATGTGGGGCAAGGTCAGGGTGATCGACAAGGCGGAATTCGCAAGCCGCGCAAAGAACGGCGGGAGGCTGAGCTGTGTTGGCGAATAGGAAGCTGATCCTCGCGCATTTCTGGCTCGCATTCGCGGTGTTCGGATTGGCGCTGTGTCTCGGCGCCTGGCAGATGTTCGTCCGCAGCCCGCTCTACGTCTGGATCAGCGATCCGGAATGGTATTACCGGTCGGTCACCGCGCATGGCACGGTGATGGGCTACGTCTTTCCGACACTGGTCGCCATGGGCTTCGGCTATGCGATCACGGAATCAGCGCTGGAACAGCGTCTCGTCGGCCTGCGCTGGGCCTGGGCGGGATTTTGGCTGATCGTCGCCGGCGCGATCATGGCGATGGTGCCGGTCGCGCTTGGCCGGGCATCGGTGCTCTACACCTTCTATCCGCCGCTGATCGGCAGTGCGTTCTACTATATCGGGGTCGTGCTGGTCGTGGTCGGCTCCTGGATCTGGGTCGCGCTGATGTCGATCAACCTGCACGTCTGGAAGCGCGTCCATCCAGGCGACCCGGTGCCGCTGGCGATGTTCGCGAACGTCGCCGGGTCCTATCTGTGGGCGTGGACGGCGGTCGGCGCGGCGCTCGAATTGCTGCTGCAGATCATCCCGGTCGCGCTCGGATTCAAGGCGACCATCGACGCCGGGCTCGCGCGCGTCCTGTTCTCCTGGACGCTGCACGCCATCGTCTATTTCTGGCTGATACCGGCCTACATCGCCTTCTACGTCATCGTGCCGCGCGCGATCGGCGGGCGCCTCTACAGCGACACGATGGCGCGCATCTCGTTCATCCTGTTCCTCATCGTCTCCATGCCGATCGGCATTCACCACACCTACGCCGACCCGCAGGTCGGCGCCGGGTTCAAGTTCATCCATTCTGCCTTTACCGCGGTCGTCACGCTGCCGACCCTGTTCACGGTGTTCACGATCTGCGCTTCCGTCGAGATCGCCGGCCGTTTGCGCGGCGGCAAAGGACTGCTCGGCTGGACCGCCGCACTGCCCTGGGAGAACCCGATCATGCTCGCGGTCGCGTTCTCGTTCATCATGCTCGGATTCGGCGGGGCAGGCGGCATTATCAACATGAGCTACCAACTCAACGCCTCGATCCACAACACCCAGTGGATCACCGGGCATTTCCATCTCATCTTCGGCGGCGCGGTCGTGATCATGTATTTCGCGCTCGCCTATGACCTGTGGCCCCATCTCACGGGCCGTTCGCTGCCGGACCTGCGGCTGGTCCGCACGCAACTCTGGCTCTGGTTCATCGGCATGATGGTGACCACGTTCCCGTGGCATTGGGTCGGCATCCTCGGCATGCCCCGCCGCATGGCCTATTACGATTACACCGATCCCGCGCTGTCGCCGCAGGCGCTTCCGGTGACGGTCTCGGCGATCGGTGCTTTCATCCTGCTGACCTCCGGCCTGCTGTTCCTCTTCATCCTTGCGCGCGGCTCCACGGCTTCCCGGGCGGAGGCCGGCCCCTACCGGTTCAGCCGTCCCCTCCATCCCGTGAGGTCGGTGCCCCTCGCTCTCAACAGCTACGGGATCTGGCTGGCGCTGATGATCGCGCTCACGGTCACGAACTACGGCTATCCGATCGCGGCGCTGGTGGCGCGGCAGGACACGTCCGTGCCGGCGATTTACGTGGGAGCGCAATGATGAGCCCGCGCCAGCTCTTCTCGTTCCGCAATCAATACTTCAGCGTGGGCGTCGGCGTCACGGCCGCGGTTTTGCTCCTGGCGGCGCTGTTCGGCTTCGTCGTGCTGCCCTACGCCCAGCCCAAGCTCAAGTTCGCGGACCTTTGGGATGCGATCTGCAGCGCGGCCGGCCGGCCGCAGCAGTCGCCTTCGTCCACTGCGGCCAAACCGACGCATCGCTTGTCGGAAGTCGTGTTGACGCCGACCACGCTTGCGCATCCGAGCCAGGAGTCGATCGGCCGCGGCGCGACGCTCGCGCAACGCTGCGCGATCTGTCACGGTCCGACCGGCATCAGCCGCGCCGAATCGCCCAATCTGGCGGGCCAATATGTCGGCGTGATCTACAAACAGTTGCTGGATTTCCGCTCGCTCGCGCGGACCAATGCCGTGATGTCGCCGTTCGCCGCCGTCCTGTCGGACGAGGACATTGCCGATCTCGCCGCCTATTACGCCTACCTGCCGCGCCTTCCCGCCTACCATCCGGAGCGGCAGCTCGCAAAACCCCGCGTCGTGATCTACGGCGCGCCGATCCGCGGCATCGCGCCCTGCGGCGCCTGTCACGGCGCGCTGGACAACAAGACCGGCAGCCCGTGGCTGGAGGGGCAATCGGAGGTCTACCTGAAGGAACAGCTTCAGGCATTCGCCTCCAGCCAGCGCACCAACGACATCAATCAGCAGATGCGCAACATCGCCCGTGCCATGACGCCGCAGGAGATCGACGAGGCCGCCGCGTATTATGCCTCGCAGCCGGCGGAGATCGTGAAGTCAACCGACTGAGCGGCGTCGGTGCCCGCGCGTCGCAGTCGAAGTAGCGATCATGCGCGGGCGTGATCAGTCTGGAGCAGGGCCAGGGTTCACCGGGAGACGTTTCCGGCTTGGCACGAGCCGGATCTTTCAGCGGTCGGAGGAGCCATCGTGGACACCGTTCTGACGTTGCAGTTGGTCGTAGCTACCCTCATCGCGCTGTTCGTGGCGTACAATTTTTTTCATTACGTGCTTTTTCTCCTGGTGACCCAGCCGAAGGAGGCGAGCGGGATCGGCCACGAGTTGAACCAATTCGAGCAGCGCCAGTTGATCGAGTGGACGCCGCAGCCGAGCGACTTTCTCAAGCACGACGACGAGAAGCGTACCTATGATGACGTGTTCGGCACCTATCGCGACGAGCAGGCCAACTACAGCACGTGCGTTTTCCCCCGCGTCGCGTTTTCGCGTCCCTACGAAGCCGAATACGTTCTTCTGAAGCTGAAGGACGGGATGCGGCTGCTGGATCTTGGGTGCGGATCTGGCGCGGCGGCCTACTACCTCGCCAGCCGGCGCAATATCGAAATTGTGTGCGTGACCAATTCATCCGTTCAGGCCGAGGTCTGTCGTCGGAAATTTGCCAAGCTGGGTGGGCGGGGACAGGTAATCGTCACCGACTTCGACAGCCTCGATCTGCCGAATGAAAGCTTCGACACGATCTATGCGCTCGAATCGATCGGCTACACCAAGAACCTGGACGCCTGGCTGGCGCGCTGCTGGCGCATGCTCAAGCCTGGAGGCAGCCTGTTGATCCGCTCCCCGGGATCATTGGATCATTGTCGGCGCAAAGAGGATTACCTGAGCGTCACGGCCTTCTTCGACAACTGGCGCTACAATTTTGTCGGCGCCAATCTGCTCGTCTACAAGATGCGCCGACTAGGCTTCGAGCCGATCCGTTACCGGCAACTGCCATTCTGGGCCTGGGGCCTCACCTGGAACTTCATTCAACACCTGGTATTGTGGAAGTATCGGCTGAAGATGCGCACATTCGTGGAATTGGAACGGATCATCTGGCGCACTTCCAAGGTATTTGTCTTCGGCAACCCGTACAACATGGTGCTGGCTACCAAGCCCGTGGCAGCGTCTCGTTCCTGGCAGGACCAACGCAGGATAGTAATCATCCTATCGGATCGCTCGCGTGAGATTATTCGCCAGTTTGAAGGGCTGCACCGGAAACGCCACGACAGCGCCCGAAGTTCGGCCGCTCGGTAGATGCTCTGCCCGGGTCGCGCTCAGCAACGACCTCCACCTGGGCGGCGCGTATTGTTCACCCGAAAGGCCAGCCGACGACGAAGGCTGAACAATACGCTGCTGTTGTAGTGCATGAGTCTCTTGCTGGCACATTGCGGCGTTTCGCTGCTGCGCATCGATATGCCGGCTATCGGGGGGACCGCTGCAGGAACTTCAAATCAGCGGCACCCGCGACCATTTGATTCAATCTTTAATCAATTATTGTCTCTCCATTAGGCTTAATTCGTCAATCTTGGTGCGATTTATTGCTGGCTTAAGCGCCCGGCCCTAAAAAACCCGACGGCGGACAAGACGCAATCTGCAATGGCGCCCGCCGAACGGTGAGGTGAACCATGCGCAACGAAACCATCGCGATCCACGCCGGCTATGAGCCCAATTCCGCCACCAGATCCGTCGCCGTTCCGATCTACCAGACCGTCGCCTATGCCTTCGACAGCGCCGATCACGGCGCCGCCCTGTTCAACCTCGAGGCGGAAGGCTTCCGCTACTCCCGGATCGCCAATCCGACCACCGCCGTGCTGGAAAAGCGGGTTGCCGAGCTCGAGGGCGGCGTCGGTGCGCTCGCCGTCGCCAGCGGACAGGCGGCGCTGCATTTCGCCCTGGTCAACCTCGCCGACACCGGCGGCAACATCGTCTCGGTGCCGCAGCTCTACGGCACCACGCATACCCTGCTCGCGCATGTGCTGCCGCGCCAGGGCATCGTCACCCGCTTTGCCGACAGCGACCAGGCCGACGCCATCGAGAAACTGATCGATGGCAATACCAAGGCAGTGTTCTCCGAAACCATCGGCAATCCGGCCGGCAATGTCTGCGATATCGAGGCGCTGGCCAGGGTCGCGCATCGCCACGGCGTACCCTTGGTGGTCGACAACACGGTCGCGACCCCGATCCTGCTCAAACCGTTCGATTACGGCGCCGATATCGCCGTGCATTCGCTGACGAAATTTCTCGGCGGCCACGGCACCACCTTGGGCGGCGCGATCGTCGACAGCGGACGTTTTCCGTGGACCGAGCATGCCGGCCGCTTTCCGGCCTTCAACGAGCCCGACCAATCCTATCACGGCCTGGTCTATACCAGGCAGTTCGGCGCCAGCGCCTATATCCAGAGGGCGCGCAGCGTCTATCAGCGCACCATGGGGGCGGTGCTTTCGCCGTTCAATGCCTTCCTGCTGCTGCAGGGCATCGAAACCGTGGCACTGCGCATCGAGCGCCATGTCGAGAACGCGCGCAAGGTCGCCGAATTCCTGCGCGCCGATCCGCGCGTCGCCTGGGTCAACTATGCCGGGTTTCCAGACAGTCCCTACCACGCGCTGGTCCAGAAATACCTCGACGGCCAGGCGTCCTCGCTGTTCACCTTCGGCATCGAGGGCGGCCTGGAGGCCGGCAAGGCGTTTTACGATTCGCTGAAGCTGATCACCCGGCTGGTCAATATCGGCGACGCCAAGTCGCTGGCCTGCCATCCGGCCTCGACCACGCACCGCCAGATGTCGGCCGAGCAGCAGCGCATGGCCGGCGTGCTGCCGGAAACCATCCGGCTTTCGATCGGCATCGAGCACGTGGCCGACATCATCGAGGACATCGACCAGGCGCTGGCGCAGGCCTCGACACGGCGGCGGCGGCTCGAGGCCGCGGAATAGATCGGCCGGCCGGCATGACGCTCCTGTTCGACAGACACCGGCTGATCGTCAGTCCCGCGCTGGCGCCGACCCAGCAGTCCGAGGCCGATGCCATCGCCCAGCCGCAGAACACGGCCGACGCCGTGCTCACGATCGGCCTCGTCAACAACATGCCGGACGCCGCGCTGCAGGCCACCGAGCGGCAGTTCACCGACCTGCTGCGGGCCGCGGCCGGCGATCATCGCATCCACCTGCACTGCTTCTCGCTGCCGTCGGTGAAGCGGTCGGAGCCGGCGAAGACCCGGGTCGAGCGGCATTACAGCGACATCGCCGACCTCGGCCGGCTGCCGATCGACGGATTGATCGTCACCGGCGCCGAGCCGAACGCCAGGACGCTTCCGGAAGAGCCGTTCTGGCAGGAGCTCACCGCGATCGTCGACTGGGCGGAGGCCAATACGCGCTCCACGATCTGGTCGTGCCTGGCCGCGCATGCCGCGGTGCTGCATCTCGACGGCATCGAGCGGCAACGGCTCGACGCCAAATGCTCCGGCGTGTTCGACTGCGCCAAGGTGATCGACAGCTGGCTGACCGCGGACGTGCCGTCGCCGCTCAAGGTATCGCATTCGCGGTTCAACGCCTTGAACAAGCGCGACCTGCTCGCCCGCGACTATCACGTGCTGACCGAGTCGCGGCAGGCCGGCGTCGACATCTTCGCCCGGCAGCGCAACAGCCTGTTCGTGTTCTTTCAGGGCCATCCGGAATATGACGCGCTGTCGCTGCAGCGGGAATATCTGCGCGACATTACCCGCTTCATCGCCGGCCAGCGCGCGACCTACCCGGCAATCCCGGCCGGCTATTTCGACGCCGCGACCGAGCAAAGGCTGGCCGGCTTCCAGAAGCGGGCCAGCGCCGAACGCCGGCTGCCGCTCAGCACGGCGCTGCCGCCGCTGACGCTGCGCCCGGACATCGCCGCCGGCGCCGCGGCGACCGCGATCTTCCGCAACTGGCTCGAATATCTTGCGCTCGGCGCGGCCGCGAAGGCGTCCACGGGCCGCGATCGGCGATGAACGCCCACGAGGCATCATGGTCTCACCGATCGCGGTGCGCAGTTTAACGATTCCCGGAGCATGTTCGAATCGTTTCGATCCGTAGCAAGGGCAATTGTCATTCCCCGATGTGCCATCGCACATCGGGAATGCCAGACAGCATCGCTTCCCACGGGATCGGATTCATGGAATCGATGGCCTGCCGGGATCCGCCAGCCGCCTGGCCTGGCCGAACGACGGGAGTTTTGCGATGCGGATCGCGCTGTGCAACGAGGTCCTGGCCGGCATGCCCCTGCCGCGGCAATGCGACTACGCCGCAAGTCTCGGCTATGATGGCCTGGAGATGGCGCCGTTCACGCTGGGCGATTCGCCGCACAAAATATCCACGGCGGAAGCCGCCAGAATCCGCGGCACCGTCGAGGCCAGCGGCCTCGTCGTCACCGGACTGCATTGGCTGCTGGTCAGGCCGGAAGGCCTGTCGCTGACGGACCCCGACGCCGCGGTGCGCGCCCGTACCCTCGAGGTGATGATCCGCCTCACCGCGCTGTGCGCCGAACTCGGCGGCGCGGTCATGGTGCATGGCTCGCCGCGGCAGCGCCAGATCGCAGGCGGAGAAACCCACGCGGTGGCCCTGGCGCGGCTGCAGGAAGGCCTGGCGCAGGTGGCCTCGGCCGCGGCCCGCGCCGGCGTGATCTATTGCATCGAACCGCTGTCGCCGCGGGAGACGCCGCTGGTCAATACGGTCGCCGAGGCCGCAGAACTGGTCCGCGCCATCGGTCATGATCACCTGCGGACCATGATCGATTGCAGCGCCGCCGGCGTGACCGAGACCTGTCCGATCGCCGAGTTGATCGACCGCTGGCTGCCGACCGGCCTGATCGCCCATCTCCAGGTCAACGATCCGAACCGGCGCGGTCCGGGCCAGGGCGAGATGAAATTCGCGCCCGTGCTGGCGGCGCTGAAACGGCATGATTATGCCGGCACCCTCGCGGTGGAACCGTTCGACTATGTTCCCGACGGTCCCGCGGCCGCGGCCTTTGCCGCCGGATATCTGCGCGGCCTGCGCGAGGCGCTGGCCTGAGCCGGCAACGAGGCGCGCGCCGGCCGCGAAAAGGCTCAGTCGAAGCCGAGGCACCAACCCGGGCCGCCGAGCCAGCAGCGCTCGGCGGGAATTTCCTGATCGCGATACAGCCGGGTGATTTTCTGCCAGCCGCCCTTGGCAAAGGCTTCGGCCAGCGCGCGTTCGGAAGCCTCGTCGCGGGCGCCGGCGCAGGGAAAGATCGCCACCGGGGAAATCCAGCGTGCCAGATAGTCGCGGCCGCGGCGTTCGATGCGGAACACCGCGCCGGCCCGCGCCATCCGCTCCGGCGAAGCCGCCCCAAAGCCCTGGTCCGACGTCATCGGCAGGATCAGCCGGCCGCCATCGGCGAGGCCATCGAGCCAGCTTTCGGCCGGGCGGGTGCAACCGGCATTGACATAGATGACATCGGCCTCATCGAAAGAGACCAGGGCGCCATCGCCTTCGACGATATGCACATTCGGGTACGGCGCGAAACTGGCCTTGGCGCGGGCCGCCAGTTCGGGCTCGTATTCGATGCCGGTTACCCGGCCGGATGGCCCGACAAGATGTGCCAGGATGGCGGTAAAGTAACCGGTGCCGGTCCCGACATGCACGACATGCTCGCCGGCGCCCGGCGAGGCCTGGTGCATGAGATGCGCATGCAATGACGGCTGGCCGTTGTTGAGCTGCCGCTCGGGCAGAATGCCGACGAGATCGTCGGTGTAGAGATAAACCGGATCGGCATCGGGCGTCGTGACGTAACCCCGGAACGCGCGCAACATCGGCCATGGGCCGGGTCCGAGATAATCCTCGCGGCGGATGGCGGCGAACGCCGCCATAAGGCGCGCATCGTCGACCCGCGCGGCGGCCAGGATCTGCCGCGCATAGGCCGCCCTGATGATGCCGAGTTCGCGTTGCCGGTCCATCGCACCCTTTCGCCGGCTGCCGGCCGATGCTAGCGTGTGTGCGATACCACACACTGCTAGTGTGTGAAATAGCATAATGGCGGTGGGAGTCCAGATGAAAAGACGACTTTATCCGGCGGTGCTGGAGCGCGGCCCCAAGGGGACGTTCGGCGCCTGGTTTCCGGATTTTCCGGGCTGCGTCGCCGCCGGCAAATCCCAGGACGAGACCATCGGCAAGGCGGAAAACGCGCTGGCGCAAACCGTCGACGCGCTGGCCGAGCATGGCAGGCCGCTGCCCGAGCCGACGCCGGTCGAGCGGATCGCGCTGCCCAAGGGCTGCGATCTCGTGGCCTATTTCATCGTCGGGGTGGACCCGCCGGATCCATCGGAGCGGGTCAATGTCTACCTGCCGAAAAGCCTGATCGGCCGGGCCGACCGGCGCGCGGCGGAGCTCGGCATGAGCCGCTCGAGCTTTTTCGGACTCGCGGTCACCTATGCGCTGGACGCCCGCAACATATGGCCGGCTCTGGCGGAACCCCGTTCCAAGGTACACAAGACCGGCGGGCTCAAGCTGAACAAGCCACCGGCCAAAAAGCCGGCGCGATAGGCTGAGGGACTGGCTGCGTGTGCAACGGGCGGATGCCGCATCTCACCCTCCCCCTGCAGGGGTGAGCCTTCGTCGCCGCTTCCAGTCCATCATATGCGATAGCCATGCCGCGCGTGGAGAGGCGGCAAGCTTCGTCCCCTCAAAAGTCTTCGATTTCACCGGCGAGGATGCGCCAGGCGTCCGAATCTGCGATAGACCTCATGCGCCTGGCCTTCTATCCCGATCCATCCGGGGCGGCGGCCTCGACGCCGGCGCTTGCCGAGACGTTTAACCGGACGACCCATCCACATGCCTGGTTCCGCCATCGCCCCGGCCCGCAGCGAAAACACCGGCAGCGCCCCGGACGCGCTGAGGGTGCTGAAATCCGTGTTCGGGCTGCCCGGATTTCGCGGCGCGCAGCAGGCGATCGTCAGCCATGTCGCCGACGGCGGCAATTGCCTGGTGCTGATGCCGACCGGCGGCGGCAAGTCGCTGTGCTATCAATTGCCGTCGCTGCTGCGCCCGGGCTGCGGCATCGTGGTCTCGCCGCTGATCGCGCTGATGCGCGACCAGGTCGCCGGATTGCTGGAGGCCGGCGTCCGCGCCGCGGTGTTGAATTCCACGCTGTCGTTCGGGGAAGCGGTCGCGGTGGAGCAGCAGCTGCTGGCCGGCGAGCTCGACCTGCTCTATGTCGCGCCGGAGCGGCTGGTGACGCCGCGCTGTCTCGCCTTGCTGGCCCGCGCGAAAATCGCCTTGTTTGCGATCGACGAGGCGCATTGCGTGTCGCAATGGGGACATGACTTTCGCCCGGAATATATCGGCCTGTCGATCATCGCCGAGCGCTTTCCCGAGGTGCCGCGGATCGCGCTCACCGCCACCGCCGACGACCTCACCCGCCGCGAGATCGTCGAGCGCCTCGGGCTTGCCGGCGCGCCCTGCTTCGTCGCCAGTTTCGACCGCCCCAACATCCGATATGAGATCGTCGACAAGCAGAACGCGCTGACCCAGCTCAAGGCTTTCATCGCCGAGCGCCACGCCGGCGACGCCGGCATCGTCTACTGCCTGTCGCGCGCCAAGGTCGAGGACACCGCCGCCGCGCTGGCCGATGCCGGCATCGCGGCGCTGCCCTATCACGCCGGCCTCGATGCCAGCGTGCGCGCCCGCAACCAGGACCGCTTCATCAACGAGGACGGCGTGGTGATCGTCGCCACCGTGGCTTTCGGCATGGGCATCGACAAGCCCGACGTGCGCTTCGTGGCGCATCTCGATCTGCCGAAGAGCATCGAGGCCTATTACCAGGAGACCGGCCGCGCCGGGCGCGACGGCAAGCCGTCCAGCGCCTGGATGACGTATGGCCTGTCCGACATCGTGCAGCAGCGCCGCATGATCGATGAATTGAGCGGCGCCGAAAGCCTTCAAGCGGGTGTCGATCGGCAAGCTCGACGCGCTGGTCGCCCTTGCCGAGACCGCCAACTGCCGCCGCTTCCGGCTGCTCGGCTATTTCGGCGAAACCCCGCAGGCGGCCAAATGCGGCAATTGCGACAACTGCCTGTCGCCGCCGGTGGTTCGCGACGGCAAGGTGATCGCGCAGAAACTGTTGTCCTGCGCCTACCGCACCGGGCAGCGGTTCGGCGCCATGCACCTGATCGACGTGCTGGTCGGCCGCCTCACCGAACGGGTCAAGCAGTTCGGCCATGACAGGATCTCGGTGTTCGGCATCGGCGCCGAACTCAATGAAAAGCAGTGGCGCGCCGCGCTGCGCCAGTTGGTGGCGATGGGCCATCTGCGGTCCGACTCCGAGGCCTTTGGCGCGCTGAAGCTGACCGAGTCCGCGCGCGGCGTGCTGAAAGGCGAGACCGAGGTGCTGCTGCGCGAGCAGGCCGCGGGCGCCCGGATCCGCGCCACGCGCACCCGGTCACGGCGCGGCGATATCGCCCCCTCCGCCGCGCGCGGCGAGCCCGGCCACCCCGTCCTGCTCGGCGCGCTCCGGGCATGGCGCTCGGAGATCGCGCGCACCCGCGGCGTGCCGGCCTATGTGGTGCTGCACGACGCCACCATCGACGGCATCGCGTCGTCGCGGCCGGCCACGCTGTCCCAGCTGCGCAACATCCCCGGCATCGGCGACAAGAAGCTCGAGCATTACGGCGAGCAACTGATCGCGCTGGTGAAGGCGAGCAGCGCCGACGCCTGAGCGGCCGCAGGCTCGGAATCAAAATAGTGCGCGTCATCGCGGCGAAGGGGCAGCAAGGTGCTACCCCAATGTTCGCGGAAACAATCCTCCGGACGAACCGGAGCGATAGGCCGCGGCTGTGGATGCGGAGGCTGCCGGCGCGCCGCCGTTGAATTTGTAGTTCACCCCGAACTCGATGCCGCTCACCCTGGTGGTCGAAACCGTGGTGAGCTGTGAGAACGGCAGCGCCAGAGTGGACGAGCCGTAACTGGTATGGCGATATTCGGCGAACGCGTTCCAGTTTTGCGCAAACGCAATGGCCACTCCGCCGCCCGCGGTCCAGCCGCTGAGGTAGGTATTGACGGCCTCGTCGGTCCCCGCCGTCGCCTGGTTGAACGTGCCGGTCAGCTGGGTTCGGATATATTGATTGCTCGACCAGGCCCAGCCAGCGGTTCCGTAAAGCAGGATATTGTCGGCGGCATAGCCGATGCGTCCGCGCACGGTTTCGCTGTCAAACACCGCGGTTTGATTGGCACTGGTGCCGAAGGCATCGGCGGCCTGCGCCACCTTGGTGCCGCCGGAGGACACGTCGGCCGACAGGCCGAAGACGACGCGCGACGGCATCATGTAATCGTAGCCGATCTGAATTCCGCCATGCCAGTTCGGCGTGCTGGCGAGAATCGGGGCCGTGGCGGTCCCGGTGGTGGTGTTGACGGTGGAGCCACCGATGCTGGACCAGCTGTCGTCGACATGACCGCCGATGTAGAACCCGGTCCAGTCGTAATTCGCCGCCGGGGCCTGGTAGGCCGGAACGGCGCGCTTGAGTTCGGCGGCCATGGCCTGGACGTTGATGGTCTCGATCGGTCCGGCCAGCGTCATCCGGATCGCCAGCGGCTCGATCGGATGGTAGACATAATCCATCACGCCGTTCTGGCAGACGGCCGCCGGCACGGTGGAGGCGCCGTGCGCGGGATTGCACATCGAAAACAGCGCGTCCGTCGTCAGCAGCGCGCCGTAGGCATAGGTCGACTGGTCGGTCGACGAGTTCAGGAAATTGAGCGCGTCGAGCTGGATGCGCCAGCCGTTCTCGAACCGGTAGCCGACCGTGCCGTTGAACACGTTCATCGGCGGCGACTGGAACACGCCGTCCTCGGTGAGCGGCCGCGAGCTGATATAGCGCCAGCGCAGCGCGCTGAACCAGCCGGTTTTCTCGCCCAGCGTGATGCCGCCCGAGGCCACCATCCAGGGCGCGTTATAGACGTAGTCGCCCGGCGCATTGCCGATCTGGGCCTGCGGAAAGCCGGCAAGCGATTGATAGAGCGCCGCCTGGGTCTGGTCGTAGCCGAGAAACCGGGCGCGCGACAGCGCCAGATTGGCGTCGACATGCAGCCAGGAGGCGACGCGGTAGTCGTTGGTGAACTCGACGCCGGTGCGCTGGCTCGGCAGCCCCGCGGTGGTGTCGCCGGTGTCGCCGTCGAAGAACAGTTCCGAATCCTGGTGAATATAGAAAAGACTGACGGAGCTGTTGAGATCGGGCACCGCGGTGCTGCGAATGCCGACCTCGGCGCCGCGCGAGCGCACCAGGAACGGCGCCGAGCCCTCCGGCGTGGTCGGACTGCCGGGCACCTCGGTGACCACGGTGGAGCGGGCGTCATTGCTGTGATAGCCCATGCCGGCGCCGACAAAGAATTCGGTCTTGTTGAACGGTCCGACCGTCATCCGGAATTTGGGGCTGCCGATCGCTTCCCTGGGATTCCCCGAATTGGCGGGCTGCAGCAGCGAATCCACCGCTGCGGCGAAATAGTCGCCGCGCCATCCGGTGGTGGTCCGCAGCCAGTCGGTCCAGTGCACGGTATTCTCGGCATAGATTCCGGCGTTGCCTTCGCCGACATGATCGTAGATGTAGGGCGACAGGAACTGGCGCCGGGTCGAATAGTTCAGCGCGGTGATGATATCGTCATAGCGGGATTGCAGGCCGAACACGGTCTCGGTCGGCAGGTTGAACAGCGTGCCGTCGATGGTGCGCGAGACCCCGCCGCCGCCGTAGGTGCGGTCGTCGTGCTGGTGGAATTGATCGCTATTGACCGGGTCGTTGGTGTCCCAGGTGTAGTTGTTGAACAGGTCCATGGTGTATTTGACCAGATAGGCGTTGGCTTTCCACGATCCGAGATCGTCGGACTGCGCCATCCTTGCCGACAGCGTGAACCGGCTGGTGTCGCCGCCATCGGTCGGGTCGAGTTCGCCGTAGAGGCCGATCTGTCCGGTGGTCAGCGCCCGCAGCGCGACCTGGTCGGTGGAATTCCAGGTGTTGGTGTAGGCCATCCCGGTGATCGAGAAGCCGTCGGTCGCGGTGCCCTGGCTGTAGCGCACCAGGCCACTGAATTTCTTCATGTCGTCGGAAGTGGTCCAGGGGCCCGCATAACCGGTGAATTCGCCGGCATAGAGCAGCGAACCGTCACCGACCTTGCTGGAGCCGAGGCTGAGATAGCGCGCGTAGCCGAAGCTGCCGACCGTCGCCGACTGAATGTTCTGGTCGACCGTGTCGCGCAGCGAGATATGCAGGTTGCCGGCGTTTTCGAAATCTCCGACGTCGGCAAAATACGGCCCCTTTCGGATATCAAGTCCGCCGACGGTTTCGGGAATCAGCCAGTTGAGATCGGTGTAGCCCTGGCCGTGGGCGTGGGTGGGAAGATTGATCGGCACATCGTCGAGAAAGGTGGCGAGATCGGTGCCGTGATCGAGATTCCAGCCGCGCAGATAATACTGGTTGGCCTTGCCGGCATCGGCGTGCTCGATCACCATCAGCCCGGGGGCCGCCTCGAGAAGCTCGCCGGGATGCGAAAATGGACGCGCATTGAGATCCTCGCCGGAAATCGTCATCTGGCTCGCCATGGTCGGCGCCGCCGCGGCACCTCCGGCAATATTGGATGCGCCGGTCTCGTAGGGCGACGGCGGTTTTTCTGCCGCCGGTGCGGGCCGGGCGGCGGCATGGGTTGGTGCGGGGGCGTGGGGCTGCGGCGGTGACGGCCTGCGCGCGGGGGAAACCGAGATCGCCGGCAGGGTGGCGCTGTCGGATGGTGTCGGCGCCGGGGTTGCCGCCGGCGAGGATGGCTGCGCGGCCGGCGTTGCCGCCGCGGGAGCATCGCCCGCAGGCGCCGGCGGCGGCGTCTGGGACCAGGCGGCGCTGGCGCACACCGACGAAATCAGAAAAGACGTCGACGCAAGCCAACGCGGACGCAACCCCATCGATGCCCCCTGTCCCGAGGGGAGACCAGCGCCGGATCGCGCGCGATGCGCAACGGCGATATCCGCACCCCTCCGTCGTTGGCGATGCAGCGGTCCCAACCCGGCGACCGCGCCGGCACACCCCGGTTCGATCCGGCGACGCCCGGAAGCTTACCGATGCCAGTATGATGTTGTCAATCAATCCGCATACCCAGGCGATAACGGACTGCACAGATCGCGCGCAAAGCGCCCGCTGAAGATCACGGTGACAGGATCCGTCGAAGCACTCGGCCGCCCGGTCAGGGCGGCACGCGCGGGCGCCGAGCCGGATTGCGCCGGGCCGGCGCATCGTGCTCATATCGGGCCGCGAAAAGCCATGGCCGGTTTGTATATGATGTCGATCAGCATTCATCATACCGGGTACCGCGAAGGGGCAAGCCAATGCAGCGCATCACGATCACGCTCGACGACGAGTTGATGGAAGAACTCGACCGGATGATCGTCGAGCAGGGATATCAGAACCGCTCCGAGGCGATTCGCGATTTCACCCGTGCCGGCATGCAGCAGGCGGCACAGAAGATGGGAAAATCCGGCAGCTGCGTCGCAGCCCTGGTCTATGTCTACGACCATGCGGCGCGGGACCTGTCGCGGCGGCTGGTGGAGAATTATCACGGCCACCACGATCTCTCGATGGCGACGCTGCATGTTCACCTGGATGACGACAACTGCATGGAGGTGACGGCGTTGCGGGGCACCGGCGCCGAGGTGCAGCATTTCGCCGACCACATCATCGCCGAGCGCGGCGTGCGCTACGGCCGCCTGGTCATGATCCCGACCGACGCCGGCAGGAAGAAGGACGGATCGCGCAAGCGAACCGCCCATCGGCACCCCTGAGGTCGATCGACGTCCGAGCCTCGGTTGGCCGGCATGACGCGACGGGCGGGATGTTTCCGTGGCTCCGGCGCGCCTTCACGCGATACCGACCCGGTCTATTCCTTGGTCGCTTTCCATTGGCCGCTGCAGGCGGCGCCCGACGATGCCGCGTTCCACCGGCCCGATCCGTTCCTGAGCTCGAGCTGGCCGTTGGCATGGGATCCGCCGATCGAGGCGCGGACATAGCCGTCGCTGGTGACGCGCCCCGACACGTCGCCGGGACCGAGCACCCTTCCGTCCTGGACGGTGACCCGATAATGCGAGGATTGGCAGCTTCCGGCTTTTGTCACCACGGCGACATCCCAGGTGCCGTCGAAGAGTGTCTTGGCCGATGCGGGTGCAAAAACGAGCGGCGTCAATGCGATCGCCGACAATGCGAGATAGTTCATGCCGAACTCCGGGCTAGCTGATGACAGGGCTCGGCACTCGGTGAACTGTCGGATGATGCCGTTGCGAAAGGCCCAGCCGCTCGACGTCGACAAATGAGGAGCTTGAAAGGCTGGTAAGTCGGGAAAGCGACTTAAGTGAGAGAGCCGCGGTTTCATTTGCGGAACCGGATTCGAATGAAATCGGAATCGTGTGAACGATAGTCCAGCGTCGGCAGCACGCCGCGCGGGATGCCGCCTTGCCGCGGCTGCCGCTGTTGCGCCGGATCCCCAAGCGCTGGGCTGTCCGCGGCCCCACAGTCTCCATCGCGGCGCCTTGCTTTGGTCAAACCGCGGTGAAGTCTGGCGCCGCGACGTCGATGATCTCGCGTCAATCCGCTGTCCGCCCGATGCGGTCGTTGGACTGAATACGGAGCGCCAATGCAAGCCACGCTGAATTCCGGCCAGTCCGATGATCCGCACGATGTCCTCGCCGTCGCGCCCGATGTCATCGTCGTGCCCGATGCGATCCCGGTCGCGCCCACGGATGACGAGCTTTCGAAACTGGCGCGCAGCTTCCACGAACCGTCGCCGCGGCCGATCGGCCCGGCATCCGAGCTGCCTGCCGCCCTGTCAGTTCCGCCGGTCGATGCCACGTTTCGCGCTGCCGCCGCCGGCGACGCGGTGCACCCGGAGCTGGCGCGCTCGCCCGGCAGGCGCGCGCCGCGCGCGCTCACCGCTGCGTTGCTGCTGGCGGCCTGCGCGGCCGCCGCGGCCGTCGTCTGGCAATCCCACGGCGACGCGGCCGGCCGGATGATCGCGCCATGGCTGCCGCAGCGCGTCCGCGCCGCCTGGCTGCCGCCGGCGCAGGCGCTCCCGGCGCCGTCGACCGCGCTTGCCGCGGAGGCGAGCGCCGCAGCGGCGCCACCGGCACCGGCTCCCGCCGCGACGCAAGGCGTCGCGCCGGCCGCAGCCGTCGCATCGCCCGATCCGGCGCCGTCGCTGCAGTCGATGGCCCGCGACCTCGCAAATGCGGGCCAGCAGATCGAACAGCTCAGGGCCAGCATCGAACAGCTCAAGGCCGGCCAGCAACAGCTGTCGCGCGACCTCGCCAGGGCTTCCGAGCAGCACCTGCGGCCGAGAATATCGCCTCCGCCGCGATCGGCCGCGGCGCGGCTACGCAGGCCAATGCCGCCTCCGCCGGCCGCCGCGGCTCCGATGCCGCCGCAAGCCGTTGCCCCCTACGTGCCGCGGCAACCCGAACCGCAGCCGCAGGCGAGCGTTCCGCCGGATCCGGAACTGGCATCGGTGCCGCGGCCGCCGATGCCGCTGCGTTGATCCGGCGCAGGCGGCCGAACCGGTTGATTCCCCGGAACCAATCCGGACACCCCGGCTTATCGCGGATGTCCAACATCCCGGAGACGGCCATGAAACTCCTGCTGGCTGGCGTCGCGGCCCTCATCCTCGTCAGTTCCGGGGCCTCGGCCGAACAGGCGCTCAAGGGAACGGTCGTGGAAGTCGACCGGATCCACGACACGGTGGCGATCCGGCCCGCGCCAGGCGGCACCGTCGGCGCCGCCGAGGAGTTCAAGGTGCAGGACGGCGTGGCGCTGGACGACGTTCATGCCGGCGACACGGTGACCGCTTCCACCACGGATGCCGGCGGGGTCGCCACCGTCACCAAATTTCAGAAGCCGTGAATTGTGGCGCGAAGATCGCGTGCGGCGCGAGACAACGTTGGCCGACATTGCAGGGAACCGTCCCTGCGTTTTTGTTGCCGCGCTGCTTCACCCCTCCCCCTTGCGGGGAGGGGTCGGGGGTGGGGGTCAACGGGCACTGAGTCTCGCTTCCAGCACCGACCAGCATCGCACCAGTCGCGATCTTCGACCTGCTGGTTGCGCGCGCATCCGCGCGCAAAAATATGTCGTTAGCGGTTGCGATCAAACTCGAGCGCGGTGCCCGCGGCACCCCCACCCCCGACCCCTCCCCGCAAGGGGGAGGGGAGAGGAGAGCCCGCGTGTCGCAGCTTGTTTTGACGAAGCAACGCTGGCCGATATTGCAGGGAACGATCCCTGCGTTTTTGTTGCCGCGCTGCTTCTCCCCTCCCCCTTGCGGGGAGGGGTCGGGGGTGGGGGTCAACGGGCACTGAGTCTCGCTTCCAGCACCGACCAGCATCGCACCAGTCGCGATCTTCGGCCTGCTGGTTGCGCGCGCATCCGCGCGCAAAAACATGTCGTTGGCGGTTGCGATCAAACTCGAGCGCGGTGCCCGCGGCACCCCCACCCCCGACCCCTCCCCGCAAGGGGGAGGGGAGAGGAAAGCCCGCGTGTCGCGGCTTGTTTTGACCATTCCTTTCATCGAGTGAGCGCGGTACGCGACGAAGCGCGCTCCCGGTTGCGAGCAGGGCGAACGCCTGGCGCCGAAAGAAAACAAGGCTTCTGCTGCCGTGCCGAAACGGGGGTCCTCGGCGTATGGGTCCCTGCGTTCCGCAGGGACGACTCGTTGGACCTGCCCCCCCGCTCTTGCTCGCATCAATGCGGCGGGCAAGTCCTGCGGGTGCTTCAAGGCGCACGCGCTATCCCCTGGTCTTGCCGGCGGCCTTCTCGCTGGCGCGGCGCAGGGCTTCGGCGAGCGCGCCGCCGGCGGACGCCGGCTGCGGCTGGCGCGGCGCCGATGCTGGGCCGCGGGAATCGCCGCGCGACTCGGCCCTTGCCGGGCGCTCGCCCTTGCCGGCCGGTTCGTCGTCGAGACGCAGGCTGAGCGCGATGCGCTTGCGGGCGACCTCGACCTCCAGCACCTTGACCTTGACGATGTCGCCGGATTTGACCACCTCGCGCGGATCCTTGATGAAGGTCTTGGACATCGCCGAGATGTGCACCAGCCCGTCCTGGTGCACGCCGATATCGACGAAGGCGCCGAACGCGGCGACATTGGTGACGGTGCCTTCGAGGATCATGCCTTTCTCGAGATCCTTCAGGGTCTCGACGCCCTCCTTGAACACCGCGGCCTTGAACGCCGGGCGCGGATCGCGGCCGGGCTTTTCCAATTCCAGCAGGATGTCGGTCACGGTCGGCAGCCCGAATTTGTCGTCGACGAAGCTCTGCGGCTTGACCGCGCGCAACAACGCGGCGTTGCCGATCAGCGCCTTGATGTCGCTCTTGGTCGCGGCCAGGATCTTGCGCACCACCGGATAGGCCTCCGGATGCACGCCGGAGGCGTCGAGCGGATCCTCGCCGCCGCTGATGCGCAGGAAGCCGGCGCATTGCTCGAACGCCTTCGGCCCCAGCCGCGGCACCTCCTTCAGCGCCTTGCGCGAGGCGAACGGACCGTTGGCGTCGCGGTGCTGCACGATGCTCTGCGCGAGCCCGCTGCCGATCCCCGAGACCCGCGCCAGCAACGGCGCCGAGGCGGTATTGGCATCGACGCCGACCGCGTTGACGCAATCCTCCACCACCGCGTCGAGCGAGCGCGCCAGCTTGCTCTCGCCGAGGTCGTGCTGGTATTGCCCGACGCCGATCGCCTTGGGATCGATCTTGACCAGTTCGGCCAGCGGGTCCTGCAGCCGGCGGGCGATCGACACCGCGCCGCGCAGGGTGACGTCGAGTTCGGGCAATTCCTCCGAGGCAAAGGCCGACGCCGAATACACCGAGGCGCCGGCTTCCGACACCACGATCTTCGACATCTTCAGCTCCGGCAGCAGCTTTACCAGCTCCGTCGCCAGCCTGTCGGTCTCGCGCGACGCGGTGCCGTTGCCGATCGCGATCAGATCGACGCGGTGCGCCACCGCGAGCTTGCCCAGCGTCGCCAGCGCCTCGTCCCAGCGCCGCGCCGGCTCGTGCGGATAGATCGTCGAGGTGGCGACCACCTTGCCGGTGGCGTCGACCACGGCGACCTTGACGCCGGAGCGGAAGCCTGGGTCGAGGCCCATGGTGACGCGGGCGCCGGCGGGCGCGGCCAGCAACAGGTCGCGCAGGTTCGAGGCAAACACCCGCACCGCCTCCTGCTCGGCCGCGTTCCACAGCCGCATTCGCAGATCGATGTTGAGATGGACCTGGATCCTGGTGCGCCAGGCCCAGCGCACGGTTTCGGTGAGCCATTTGTCGCCGCGCCGGCCGCGGTCGGAAATCGCAAACCGCTGCATGATCTTCATCTCGTAGGAGCTGACCGCGGCCGGATCGGCGGCGACCGGCTCGGGCAGGATCTGCAGGTCGAGGATTTCCTCCTTCTCGCCGCGGAACATCGCCAGGATGCGGTGCGACGGCAGCCGGGTGAGCGGCTCGCTGAAATCGAAATAGTCCTTGAACTTCTCGCCCTCGGTGTCCTTGCCGCGGCGCACGGTCGAAGCCATCAGCCCGTTCGACCACATCTGTTCGCGCAAGCTGCCGATCAGGTCGGCATCCTCGCCGAAGCGCTCGACCAGGATGGCGCGCGCGCCCTCGAGCGCCGCGGCGGCATCGGCCACCGCTCTGTCGGCATCGACGAACGGCTGCGCCGCCGCCTGCGGATCGTTGTCCGGCTGGGTCAGCAGCAGCTCGGCCAGCGGCTCCAGCCCGGCTTCCCTGGCGATCTCGGCCTTGCTGCGGCGCTTCGGCTTGAACGGCAGATAGATGTCTTCCAGCCGCCCCTTGCTGTCGGCCGCCAGGATCGCCGCCTCGAGCGCGGCATCGAGCTTGCCCTGCTCGCGGACCGACTCGAGAATCGCGAGGCGGCGTGCCTCCAGTTCGCGCAGATAGGTCAGCCGCTCCTCCAAAGTGCGCAATTGCGCGTCGTCGAGCGCACCGGTGACTTCCTTGCGGTAGCGCGCCACGAACGGCACGGTGGCGCCGCCGTCGAGCAGCGCCACGGTCGCTTCGACCTGCTGTTCGCGCACGCCGAGTTCCGCCGCGATCTGCCGATTGATGTTTGCCACGCGCGACCTTTCCGAAACTTTGCGGCGGGTGAATCGCCGGCCGCGGGACGACGCTTATGGACCATCGCCGCGCGGTTCATCAACCCGCCGCGGCAAACAAATTGATCTGTGGACGAGCTTTGCCGGGCGCCGGCGTTGGCGCCCTGCACGGAATGGCCCGCAGCCATGCTGCGGCCCGATAAAGGTGGATCGGTGGCGCGTAAACGGCTAGACGGACGCTCCGCCAGGTCATGGAATGGAAGATTTCAATGACGACGTTTGCGTTTCAACGGGTCGTCGCTGCGCACGCAGGGACCCATCACCCCTGGCATCGAAGGTGAAAAACGGCTTCTGCCACAGCGCCGAAACGAGAATCCGCGCCGTATGGGTCCCTGCGTGCGCAGCGACGACTCGTTGAAGCGCCGCGCAAATTCGGAAAAATTTCGCGCGGAGGCGTGGAAAATTTCATACGCGATAGCACGGCTGGCTCGAAGGATCATTCATGTCGATTTGCGGACTTGATTTCGGAACCTCGAACACCACGCTCGGCACCATCGTCGGCGCCGAACCGGTGCTGAGCGAGCTGGAGCCCGGCCATACCACGATTCCGAGCGCGATCTTCTATGAGGTCGACGGCGCCGTGCTGATCGGACGCCGGGCGATCGAAGCCTATGTCGAGGGCGCGCCGGGGCGGCTGATGCGCGGCCTCAAATCGGTGCTCGGCACCTCGCTGATCGAGGAAACCACCCGGCTCGGGCGCGAGCGCACCAGCTTTCGCGACGTGATCGCCTATTATCTCGGCGCGGTGAAGCGGCGCGCCGAGCAGGCCGGCGGCCGTGAGCTGCGCGACGTCGTGCACGGCCGGCCGGTGCACTTCGTCGACAATGCGGCCGATGCCGACCGCAGGGCGGAACGAACCCTGCGCGAGATTGCCCGCGAGGTCGGCTTCGACGAGGTCACGTTCCAGTTCGAGCCGATCGCCGCGGCGCTCGACTACGAGCGGCAGATCGCGGGCGAAGAGATCGCGCTGATCGCCGACATCGGCGGCGGCACCTCGGATTTCTCGATCGTGCGGCTGGGGCCGCAGCGCCACGGCAAGGTCGACCGCTCGGCCGACATCCTGGCCAATGACGGGGTGAGGATCGGCGGCACCGATTTCGATCGCCTGCTCAGCCTCGGCGTGGTGATGCCGCTGTTCGGCTTCGGCAGCGCCATGAAGCGCGAAGGCCTCGACGTGCCCTCGCGCTATTTCCACGATCTGGCGACCTGGTCGAACATCAACCGCATGTATGAGCCGGGCGTGATCGCCGATATCCGCCAGGTCCGCCATCAGGCAGGTGAGCCTTTGCTGCTCGACCGGCTGCTGCGGGTGGTCGACGAACAGCGCGGCCACACTCTGGCGATGGAAGTCGAGGAAGCCAAGATCGCGCTGTCCGATTCGCGCCGCGCCGACATCCCGCTGGAATGGGTGGCGCCGGGTCTTGCCGCCGCGATCGGCCGGCCCGACCTGGTGAGCCATACAAGGCAGCTCGCCGCGCGGATCGGCGCCCGCATCGAGATCTGCCTCAAGCAGGCCAAACTTTCCGCCGCCGACATCGACGCGGTGTTCCTGACCGGCGGCTCGGTGCGGCTCGCCCATGTCCGCAAGGCCATCACCGCCGCGGCGCCCGCCGCCCGCATCGTCGAAGGCGACACGTTCGGCGCGGTCGGCAAGGGCCTCACCCTGGAGGCGCTGCGGCGTTACGGCCCTCGGGAGTAGTCCGGTGATTTCCTGAAAGTCGGCCAGCCTCTCCCCGCGCGCGGCAGGGCTATCGCATTTGAAAAAATGGAAGGCTTGAATTCGGCGAGAAGTAGAATCTTCGCTGCGGCGTCCGTGGCTGTGCCCTCTCCCCCTGTGGGAGAGGGCTTGAGAGACGTCTGCAACAAACTCTGCCGGGTGAGGGGGCGTGCTCTGCGTCGACCCCTCACCCGGCCGAGTCTCTTGCTGGCGTTATTGTGTGCAACCGGAGACATAGGTAACAGTTCAGACCGACGACATGGGTAACACAATTCTCGTTTCGTTCAGGTCTGTTGTTGCTGTGCCTGTGGGCTTGTGGGCGATGCCCTTACTTGCATCGACCACATGTCCACAGGCTTGGCGTTCGGGCTTTCGCAAGCGGTCGTCTTGATGGGCGATCGTACCGAGCACGATCGGGCCATAACTTACGGTCCAGCCGGTGGGGTTCTCGAGTAGACCGACGGGCTCGCCGGCCAGGGCTTCGTTGATATAGATGGTGCGGTTGCGCCACCGGATCTCGCCGTTATGGCGCACCCGCCGCACTTCGTACTCGGCGCCATATGCCGGCTCGCGCAGGATACCATCGAAGCGTCGAGGCGACGGTGCGTAATGGTCCGCGGGCGTGGCGTTGCCGAGCGCCTGGTGTGGACGTTGTTCATTGTAGAGACGCTGGAAGTCCCGCAGCCGCTTGAGCTGCTCACGCAAACTGCGCGCCGGCGGATTGGCGGTGTCCTGCAGCAAGGTCAGATGCATGCGTTCATGCCGGCCGTTCTGCTGCGGCTTACCGGGCGCAATCCGCTCCGGAACTACGCCGGCCTTGATCAGCTTGATCGACAGCTTCGACAATCCGCCGGCGCCACGCGAGGCAAACGGTGATCCGTTGTCGGAGCGTATGTAATGCGGCACCCCGAACTCGCGCAACGCTGCATCCAGCACCGGCCAGACATGATCGGTATCCGTGCGCGGCAGCGCCTGGCAGCGCAGTAGATACCGGCTGTGGGCGTCGGTGAGGGTCAGCGGTTCGCACCGTCGGCCGTCTCCGGTCAGAAACCAGCCCTTGAAGTCGATGCACCACACATCGTTGGCGGCTCCGCAATGCGCAAACGGGCCGCTCGAGGGCGGACTGCGGCGGCGCAGCTTCCGCTTTACCGTCAACCCTTCGCGGTCAAACATCGCTCCGATAGTGCTCGCTGCCGGCCAATCCTCAGCAGGCGCTCGACGCTCCAGATAGGCCCGCACCTTCAGCGGCCCCCAGCTCGGATGTTCCCGCCGGACCTCAAGGCACCGCTCGGCAAGCTCATCTACTATCATCTGCGGATGATGCAGCGGGGCCCGCGAACGGTCGAGCAAGCCCTCAACGCCGGCCTCCTCATACCGCGCAAGCCATTTGTAACCGGTCTTCCGGCTCACGCCGAACCGCCGGCACAGCGCCGCAACCGGTTCCTCGTGCTTCTCGGCCAGCATCACAAAACGCATCCGCTCATCCATGGCACAGGTCTCCGTCCACACCATCGGCAAGGTCCTCCTCGCCGACCAGTTGACCTGTTACCCATGTCGCCGGTCTATTCTGTTACCTTTGTAGCCGGTTAGGACCATTGAGCCCTCTCCCACAAGGGGAGAGGGCACAGTCAAGAGCACCGACGGCTTCGTTCCATATGCGATAGCCCTGCCGCGCGCGGGGAGAGCCGACAGCTTCGCAACGTGCGCGGCATCAGCTTGAATGCATCATGCTTCAAGGCTGCGCCGCAGATCGGCCGGCGATCCTGGCCGCGGCTTCATTTGCCCAGCGACTCGATGAACCCGCGGGTGGCCGAACTGATCTGCTGATACTCCGGCGTGCCCGCTCCCTGCAGGTAGCCGAGATGGCCGTTGCGGGTCTGGAACACGATCCGCGTGACGTGGGCGAGGCCGTTTTCCAGCTCATCGGTCAGATAGGCCGGCACGGTGCGATCGCTCGAGCTCGACAGGATCAGCACCGGCACGTCGATCCGCGACAGCGCCTTCTTCATGTCGCCGCCGAACGGCTCGGAGGCGTCGTGGTTTCGCGACGCCTCGTATCGCCATATCAGGGTATTGGCGTCCCAGCTCCTGGCCCATCCGTCGCCGAACGCCATCTCGGCGCGCTTGAAATCGGCATCGCTGACCAGCTGCGCGAGATACTGGTCGCTGTACAGCCAGGGGAAATAGACCATGCCGGCGCGGCGCATGCCCTCGACCGGCTGGGTGTCGTAGTATCCGCCCTTGTAGGCCGGATCGAGCGTGATGACCGCATTGACCGCATCGACGATCGCCTGGAAATGACGGTCGCTGCGCGCCGCCGGCACCCAGAGCACCAGGCCCCTGGCGAAACCGGGATAGGTCACGCCCCATTCCACCGACTGGAACGATCCCATCGACGCGCCGCCGATCGCCCTGGCCTGGCTCAGCCCGAATTGTCTGGTCAGCAGTTCATGCTGGGCGCGGACCATGTCGCGGATGGTGTACTTCGGAAATTTCGGGCCGAGCCCGTCGCCAGGCTGCGACGAGGTGCCGCTGCCGATCGGATCGACGCCGATGATGAAATATTTGTCGCTGTCGAAGGTCTTGCCGGGGCCGATGTGATAGGCCGCCCACGCCTTCGGCGCGTTGGTCGCGGGCAGGATCAGAATCGCGTTGTCCCTGGCTTCGTTGAGCTTGCCCCAGGTGATGTAGCCCACCTTCATGTCGGTGAGCTCGCCGCCCTTCTCGAACTGGAAGTTCGGAATCACAAAGCTGCCCTCCTGCTGGGCATAGACCGATCGGGGCAACACCATCAAGGCCGTCACCAGCAGCAAGTACCGCAGAACCCGCATCATCCCCCCGTGGCGCCAAGGCCGGTTTCGTTGAAAGGTTGTTTGTTGATCGGCAATTTACCGGGAGAGACGCCCGACACAACCATAAACTCATCATGGCCGCCCGGCCCGGCAAAACCTTGTCGCGGCGGCTGCGCCATTTTATGGTTGCCATCCGCGCCACGCGATCAGGGAAAAGCCATGGACAGCCCCGAGAAGACCACCGGACGGTTCGACATCCAGGCGATCGCCGATGCCTTTCCGCAAACCGCCTCGACCATGCTGGTCGACGAATATCTGACCAACCGGGAGCATGCCAGCGCGCGGGTGTTCCGGGTGTACCGGCCGACGCCGCCGCATTACCACGCCACCTGCGACGAGTTCCTCTATGTGTTCTCCGGAAGGGGAACGTTCTGGGCCAGGGACGCCGCCACCAAGGCCGAGTTCAAGCCGGGCCAGCTGTTGTTCTTCGAGCGCGGCACGGTGCATGCGATGCCGGAGCTGTTCGAGCATCCGGTGGTGTTCCTGTCGGTGGACACGCCAAGGCGCGAGCCGACCGACATCATCTTCGTCGATCCCGCCGACGGCAGCCCGGAAACCTTCATGGCGCGCAACGCGGCCGCGAAGGAATAGGCGGGCGTCCGTGACTGCGCCCTCTCCCCTTGCGGGTCCCTCGCGGGAAGGGGCTGCCGCATATCGCTGAATTGAACCGCACGTTAACGAGGTCGTGACGTCGCATAAGCTCTCAGCGGGTCGTCCCTGCGGACGCAAGGGACGACCCGTTGAAACACAATGCCGCAAGGGCAAGAAGACGGTCACGCCCTTGGTCACGGTCGGCAAAAGGCTATTTCATCTCCGCCTCGGCCGCGATCAGCTGCTTGCCGGCGGCGGTGCTGATCACGAGCTGCACCCGGTCGCCGCGGCCGCCAGGCGGAATCGCCGCCGAAATGCGGTTGCCTTTTTGCGGGTCGGCGGTTACGGCCTCGTCAAGAAAGACCGCCTCGCCGCGTTTCAGGGTGACGCGCAGCGGCATCGCCGGCTCGAGGCTGAAGAACTGCAGATCGGCGGCCGAGGCATCGGCCGAGAAATTGACCAGCATGTGTTCGTTGGCCTGCGTCACGTCGCGCATGCCGACGGTCGGGCTGTAGGTTTCCGCAACCGACACCTCGCCGCGCGCGGCAAGGCTGGCGCGGTGAAAGAACTGGTCCGACACGCCGGCCCACAATTCGACATAGGGCTGCTGTTCCCTCGGCTGCCGGCGCGGATCGGCATGATCGGTGAACGAGGGATATCCCCAGGTCCACATCTTCAGGCCGCGCGTGACATTGTTGTCGGCGATGCGGATGATGCCCTCTTCGTTGTCGTGGTTGATGACGCCCCAGAAACCGCCGCCCTGCATGTCGGGCGCGGCATAGGCGATGCCCATGGTCGGCCAGTTGCTGAAGTAGCGCAGTTTTTCGAAACGGCTTTTGCCCCCGCCGAGGCTCTGGTCGCCCGCGGCCAAGTTGGCCGACCATGCCGGCGTGGTGTAGGCCGCGACCGGCGCGATGATTTCGGCGCCGCCGGTGGCTTCGGGATGGTTCGGGTCGGATCCCGGCGCCAGCGTCGTGCAGGTCCAGTACTCGTAGTCGACCGCGCGGTCCCGCGTGTTCTTCAGCACCACGCGGGCATCGAGCGCGGCGCGGCCGGCTTTCAGCGTGACGAAATACGTCGCCTCGATGCCGGTCGTGCCCCTGGAAAACCTGGCGGGTGCCGCGGCAAAGGCGACATCGTCCGTGGTCGACATCGCCACCGTCACCTCGTCGGCGGTTTGTTTCACCACCCTGAAATCCCACGGCTTCAGCCAGGTCCTGCCATGCTCGGGATCCGGGAAGGTGGCGAAGATGCCGCCATACACCATCAGCCAGTCGTAATAGAAATTGCCGGCCGCGATGCCGTAGGGCACGCCGACCTGGGTGCGATAGAGCTGTTCGTGGCCGGTCGGCTTGTAGACGATGGAAATGATGCGGCCGCCGAATTCCGGCACCAGCGTTACCTTCAGGTAGCGGTTTTCCAGCACGCGGGTGTGGAAGCTGCGATCGACGATCGTGCTCCTGTCGAGCGAGCCGGCGACGAATCCGTGGTCCGCCGAGGTGGCGTATTTGACCGTGCTCCAGGCGATCGTCGATTCGCCGAGCGATACGCCGTCGCGCTCAGGCGACGCCGCATGCGCGACGGCGCACAACGCCGGCAGCGCCGCGATGGCGGCAAACGCGAAGCGGAGGCGGGGACGCGGGGAAGCAGGAAGAGCCATTGGCGCCGCCCTGAATGAGGAAAGGAAGACCCTGCTACGCATCGGCGCCCGTCCGCGCATGTTTTCCTGTGATCCGGGCGCAAAGACGGCAGCGAGATCGTCCCGTCAATCCCGCCCATGGCCTGCGGGTCCATCATATGGCTCGGCGCCTGGCGGCGCGCTGCGGGCGACGGCGGGCGCCCTGCGTAAAATGCCAATGATTTCAGCGATCGGGCCGCGCCCGGCCAGCCAGGCCGCGCGCATGCGGTCTCATGATCCCTCGTCGGGAAGACTGGCGAAACCCGGCGGTCGACGTCACATGGATGGCAACCAACGGAGATTTGCCATGCCCTCGTCATCCCGCGCCAGGCCCTCGCCCCTCAAGGGGGCGTGAATGCGCCCGATACCACTTGGCGCCACCGGAACGTTCACCCTGCATGTTCGGCCCGAGCATCTCGCCAGCCAGGTCAAGGACGCGATCCTGCCGCCGGTGCTGGCGACCCCGGTGATGATCCTGATGATGGAAAACGCCGCGCTCAATGCCATCCGTCCCTACCTGGAGCCCGGCGAAAGCGCGGTCGGCACCGCCATCGATGTGCGGCACCTCGCCGCCACGCCGGTCGGTCACGATGTGCGCGCCGCAGCCGAAGTCACCGCGGTCAGGGAAAGGCTGATCGAATTCACGGTGACCGCGCACGACGAGAAGGAAGAAATCGGCAAGGGCACCCATCAAAGGGTGATGATCAATCTGGCTTCGTTCAACGCGCGGCTCGCCAACAAGCGATGAGCTGATCGAATCGGCTGCGGCGCGGCGATGCACAAGGCCGATGCAACGCATCGATAAAATGAAAGGCCTTCGCCTCGGCTCGCTGCCTAAAATTCACTCACCGGCTCCCGGACGACGAACGGAGATTACCGTTGGCGGCGTTTTTGCCTGCGGGGAGGCATGCCTGTCCATGGCGGACCGGCAGCTTCGTCGCGAGGCGCGGTTTTTCATTTGCTTTGCCGCGATAGCTATGACGTATTCCGTCCATGAAGGTCGTCATTCTGGCGCCGCAGGGCGTGCAATCGCTCGACGTCGTCGGACCGGCGGAGATTTTCTGGGAAGCCGCCAGGCGCCTCGGCGATCCCGACGCCTATCAGGTCGAGGTCATGGGTGTCAGCGACCAGCCGATCCGCGGCACCGGCGCGCTGCGATTCCTGCCGGACCGCACCATCCACCAGCCGGACGAACCGATCGACACCCTGCTGGTCGCCGGCGACCCGTCCTTTCGCGAACTCGACCCCGCGGTCATCCGATGGCTGGCCCGCCGGGCGCCGGAAACCCGCCGCTACGGCTCGATCTGCACCGGCGTGTTTCTGCTGGCGGAGGCCGGACTGCTCGAGGGCCGGCGGGTGACGACCCATTGGGAATGCGCCGATAAACTGCGCCGCGATTATCCGGGCCTCGACATCGACTCCGACCAGATCTTCATCCGGGAAGGCCAGCTCTCCACCGCCGCGGGCGTGACTGCCGGGATCGACCTCGCCCTGGCGATGGTCGAGGAAGATCATGGACGCGACATCGCGCTGATCGTCGCGCGCTACATGGTGGTTTTCTTGAAGCGGCCCGGCGGGCAATCGCAGTTCAGCGCCCACCTGACCGCCCAGACTGCCGACAAGGGACCGATCCGATCCATCGCCGATCACATCCTGATGCATCTGCGCTCGGACCTTTCGGTGGACGCGCTTTCCGGGCGCGCCAATATGAGCACGCGGAATTTTTCGCGGGTTTTCTTCCGCGACATGGGCGTGACGCCGGCCGATTTTGTCGAAGCGGCGAGACTTGATGCGGCCCGCCGGCTGCTGCAGGATTCCGCGATGCCGCTGCAGCGGATCGCCGATCGCTGCGGATTTGCCGACCTGCACAGCATGCGCCGGGTGTTCCGGCGCACCCTGGGCGTCGGACCGACGGATTATCGCAGCACCTTCCGGACATCGTCGCCGGTGCAAAAATCTTCGCGCGGGCTGGCGCGGCGTCCGCGCGCGGCCGGTCCGGAGCTTGCCTCCTGAACCGGCGATTTCCGGCTCCGCGCGATCGGCCGGTTTGATCGGCCGCCATTTCCGAACATGCCGATCGTCGCATCACCGTCGCGTTGATCGGCGACCGCGCGCGTTACGCGCGACGGCCGGCGACCGGCTTTTCGCAGCCGAAAACTCCGCACATTCGCCGCGCGCGCGGCGATGGCCGAAACTGCCCTTTGTTCGTCTGATATTGCCACCGATCTCCGGTTGCCGCCGGCGATGCCGCCGTGGTGAATGATCTGCACGAACGGAGTTCAAGCCAACCTTGCCGAACGCTCCATTCGCCAGCTTCATCCAGAAAAAATAACAGGAGTTTTCCATGTCTGAGAATCTCAACGTCTTGTTGGTACATGGCGCGTGGGCCGACGGTTCGTGCTGGGCAAAGGTGATTCCCCTGCTGCAGGCCAGGGGATTGCGGGTGACCGCGGCGCAGATTCCGCTGACCTCGCTCGAGGACGACGTCGCGGTGACGCGTCGTCTGCTCGCCACCATCGCGGGGCCGACGGTGCTGGTCGGGCACTCCTATGGCGGCGCCGTGATTACCGCAGCCGCCACCGGCGTCCCCAACGTCAAGGCACTGGTCTACGTCACCGCGTTCGGCCTCGACGAGGGCGAGAGCCTCGCCTCCCTCAGCCAGCAGGGACCGCCGCCGGCCGGCTCGTCCGCGGTCGAACCGGATGAGCAGGGGTTTCTGTGGATCAACCGCTCGCGCTTCCATGGCGCCTTCGCCGCCGATGCGACCGAGCAGGAGGCCGCGATCATGGCGGTGGTGCAGAAGCCGCTTGCGGTCGCGAGCTTCGCCGCCAAATGCGGCGTGCCGGCGTGGAAGACGATTCCGTCCTGGTATCTGCAATGCACCGACGATCAGATGATTCCGCCGCCGGCGCAGGGCTTCATGGCGCAGCGGATGGGCGCCACGCTGCGCAGCGTCGCGGCGAGCCACGCCGTGTTCATGGCCCATCCGGCCGAGGTCGCCGACATCATCGGCCTCGCGGCCGGCGCGGCCGGCTAGGCCTGTTCGCCGGACTTGACGCATCGGCGGCGCCGGCAGGCGCCGCCTCGGGCGCCGGCGGTTCGGCCCGCCGAGACGCCGATGCAGCGCCATCGATCAAACATCATGAGGGCCCTTCGCATGTCTGCCACCGAGATCATCCGCATCCCGATCCTGCCCTTCAAGGTGGTCAACGCCCACCTGATCAAGAGCGAGGCCGGCTGCATCCTCGTCGACGCCGGCATACCCGGTTCCGAGCACCGGATCGCGCGGGTACTCGCCCGGCACGGCCTGTCCTTCAATGACATCAGGCTGATCGTCGTGACCCACGCCCACACCGACCACGCCGGCAGCGCCGCGCGGCTGCGCCGATTGTCGAAAGCCCCCATCCTGGCGCATGTCGACGATGCCGATTTCTACAGCCGAAAGCGGCCGATGACGTTCTGCCCGACCGGCTGGGTCGGCAGGCTGTTTCTCCGAACGCCGCTGCCGCACCAGCCCTATGAAGGCTTCGTGCCGGACATCATGATGCAGAATGGCGGCTCGGTGAGCCTTCGGGAGTTCGGCGTCGACGGACTCGTTCGCCATACCGCCGGGCATACGCCGGGCTCGATCGCGGTCGAATTGTCGTCGCAGGACGTGCTGGTCGGCGATCTCATCGCATCGGGAATCCTGATCGGCGGCCTCGCCTTCACCGGTCGCGCGATCCGTCCGCCGTTCGAGGATGACCCGCGGACCGTCGCCCGCGACCTCGAGCGCATGGTGCAGGGCGGCGCCAGGCGCTTCCACATGGGCCATGGCGGTCCGCTGGAGGCGGCCGAGGTGATGCGCCACGCGCGAGGCCTGTCGGAGCTGGCGCGGGATGGCTGCGCGGCAGGCGCGTGTGTCCATCCATCGCACTGAGCCGCGAGGGAGGGGCCGGCGCGATCCGGCCCGGCCGTCGCGGAAATCCATCGACACTGCGGCGGCCCCGTCCGGTCGAATGCCGCCTGGCCCAAGGAAGAGGTGAACAGCCATGAAGATCGCATCGAACGGGATCGCCATCCACGCCGTCGAGTGCGGCGCCGGCGATCCATCGCTGGTATTCCTGCATTATTGGGGCGGCTCGTCGCGCACCTGGAAGCACGTCACGGCCAGGCTGGCGCCGGCCTTCCGCACCGTCGCCATCGACCATCGCGGCTGGGGCGCGTCAGACGCGCCGGCCGGCGGCTATCGCCTGGCCGATCTCGCCGCCGACGCGGCCGGAGTCATCGCGGCGCTGAAGCTGCGGCGCTATGTGCTGGTCGGCCACTCGATGGGCGGCAAGGTGGCCCAGCTCATGGCGTCGGGCCGGCCTGCCGGGCTGGCGGGCCTCGTTCTCGTCGCCCCCTCTCCGCCCTCCCCCATGATCATGCCGGCGCAGGCCCGGGAGATCATGGCGGGCGCCTATGCCAGCCGCGAAACCGTGCAGGCGGCGATCGACAACGTGCTGACCGCCCGGCCGCTGAGCGCGGAGGACCGCGAACAGGTGATCGAGGACAGCCTGCGCGGGGCGCCGCAGGCCAAGGTCGCCTGGCCGAGAGCCGCCAGCCTCGAGGACATCGCCGCGCAGGCCGGCGATATCAACGTGCCGACCCTGGTCATTGCCGGCGAGCTGGACCGTGTCGATCCTCCGATCCGGCTGCGGGCGGAACTGCTTCCCCGCATTCCGCAGGCCGCGATGCATGTGCTGCCGGGTACCGGGCATCTGTCGATGCTGGAATCGCCCGAGGCGGTGGCGGCGCTGATCGCGGAGTTCTGCAGGCCCCTGGCCGGCTCGGCGGAATGATCGCCGGCCGCGCGCGTCGCGGCGGAACCAATGGAGCCGATCGGCATTGCCATCAGACATCCAGCCGGAGGCACACGTCATGCACCTGTCCAATCAGGGAATACTCATCATCCTTTTCGTGGGCATCGTGGCCGGTTGGCTTGCCGGCAAGGTCATGGATGGCGGCGGCTTTGGAGTGATCGGCGACCTGGTGGTCGGCCTGGTCGGCGCCTTCATCGGCGACTGGCTGTTGCCGCGCCTCGGGATTCACCTCGGCGTCGGCGTCGTCGCGCTGATCATCAACGCATTCATCGGGGCGGTCGTGCTGCTGCTGATCCTGCGGCTGCTCGGTGGCGGATTCGGCCGCCGGCGCTGGATCTGATCCGGCTCCGCGCATTCATGGCGTGATGGTCGCTGCTCGTTCGCGCCCGTAGCGGCGGCCTTTTCCCCGTTCGAGGCCAGGGATGATGGGTCCCTGCTTGCGCAGGGACGACCCGGTGAAAAGCTTCGGCGGGCCCGCGACCTCATCAACGACAAGTGTCATCTGCCGATGTGCGATGCGCGTCAGGCGGCGCGCACGGTATCCATGAACTTTCCGACCTCGCGCTTCAGCCGGTCGCTTTCCTTCGACAGCGACCGCGCGGCCGCCAGCACCTGCGAGGAGGCGGCGCCGGTTTCCGACACGCCGCGCTGGACGTGGGAGAGCTCGGAAGCCCCCTGCGAGGTGCCCTCCGCCGCGCGCTGCACGTTGCGGGAGATTTCCTGGGTGGCGGCGCCCTGCTCCTCGACCGCCGAGGCGATGGTGGAGGAGATCTCCGAGATCCGGCCGATGGTGGCGCCGATCTCCTTGATCGCCACCACGGAATCGCCGGTCGCCGACTGGATGTCGTCGATCTGCTGGCTGATCTCGCCGGTCGCCTTGGCGGTCTGCTCGGCCAGCGACTTCACCTCGGCCGCGACCACGGCAAATCCGCGGCCGGCCTCGCCGGCGCGCGCCGCCTCGATGGTGGCGTTCAGCGCCAAGAGGTTGGTCTGCTCGGCGATGTTCCGGATCAGATCGACGACGTCGCCGATCCGGGCCGCGGCCTGCGACAATTGGCTGATGCGCCCGTCGGTCTTCTGCGCCTGGTCGACGGCCTCGCCGGCGATCCGCGCCGAGGTATCGACCTGGCGGCTGATCTCGGCGACCGACGAGGCGAGTTCCTCGCTGGCCGCGGCGACCGAATGCACGCTCGCCGAGGCATCGCTCGACGCGGTGGCCGCCCGGGCGCTGACCTTCTGCACGGTGTCGGCGGTCGTGCTCAGGGTCGCGGCCGAGCTTTCCAGCTGGCCGGCCGCGGAGGACACCAGCGTGATGATCTCGCCGACCTCGCGCTCGAACTGGTCGGCCAGCCGGTTCATGTCGGCCTTGCGCTGCTCGGCCTGCCGGCTTTCCACCGCGGCCTGCTGCTCGCGCAGGCGGTTGGTTTCGAGCATCGCGCCCCTGAACACCTCGACCGTGCGCGCCATCTCGCCGATCTCGTCGCCGCGATCGGCATCGGCGACGGCGGCCTCGAGATCGCCGGTGCTGAGCGAGGCCATGCGCTGCTTCAGCCCGGTCAGCGGCCTCACCACGCTGCGGGTGATGATCCAGGCGATCGCGATCGACAGCAGCATCAGGACGGCGATCACGGCGGAAGCGGTCCGCGCCATCGCCCAGAACGAATCGTCCACCTCCGACATGTATTCGGCGGTGCCGATCATCATGTGCCACGGCGCGAAGCCGCGCGCGAAGGCGACCTTGTCGAGCGGGGTGGGATCGGTGCTGCTGCGCGGGAACACGTAGCGCAGGCTGCCCTCGCCCCGCCTGGAGATATCCATCAGCATCGAGGCGAACGGCATCCCGTTGGCGTCCTTGACCTGGCGCATGTCCTTGCCGACCAGGGCGGCGATGCCGGAGGCCAGCCCGATGCCGGTTTCGTTGTCGTAGATATAAAGGTAATTGGTGCCCGCCTCGTAGCGGATGGCGGCGGCGGCGGCCAGGAAGCGCGCCCTGGCTTCGGCCTCCGTCATCTTGCCCGCCGCGGACTCCTTGTAGAAGGTGTCGGCGATCTGCCAGGCGGCGTCGACGATGGCATGGGCCTTTTCGGTGCGCTCCGCGACCAGCTGGCTGCGCGCGATCCACAGCACGGTGGCCGCCACCAGCGCCATGCAGGCGGCGCCGACGATGGTCATGGTCATGAGCTTGACCGCGATCGGGCGGTTCGAAAACAGGCTGGGCTTTGACATCGCCATCCATCGCTTCTGCGCTGCGCGCGCGGCCGCGGCGCACGCCGCTTGCGGTTCCGGCGGAAGACTAGGGAGGAATGGTTAAGATTGATTCACCTTGTCGCAGACGCCGTGCGCATTGATCCCATGCGCCACGCGCGGGGTGGACCCCGGCATGATGCGTTCAGGTTGCAGCGGCGCGCGCTTCTGCTCCCGCAAAAAAACCCAGCGACCGTTCCCTGCAATGTCGGCCAACGTTGTTTGGTCAAAAAAGCTGCGACAGGCGGGCTTTCTCTCCCCTCCCCCTTGCGGGGAGGGGTCGGGGGTGGGGGTGCCGCGGGCACCTCGCTCGAGTTTGATCGCAACCGCCAACGACATATTTTTGCGCGCGGATGCGCGCAACCACCAGGTCGAAGATCGCGACTGGTGCGATGCTGTTCGGTGCTGGAAGCGAGAACTGAGTGCCCGTTGACCCCCACCCCCGACCCCTCCCCGCAAGGGGGAGGGGAGAAGCAGCGCCGCAGCAAAAACGCAGGGATCGTTTCCTGCAATGTCAGCCAACGTTGTTTCGTCAAAATAGGCTGCGACACGCGGGCTTTCCTCTCCCCTCCCCCTTGCGGGGAGGGGTCGGGGGTGGGGGTGCCGCGGGCACCGCGCTCGAGTTTGATCGCAACCGCCAACGACATATTTTTGCGCGCGGATGCGCGCAACCAGCAGGTCGAAGATCGCGACTGGTGCGATGGCGGAGGAAATGAGAACTCAGTGCCCGTTGACCCCCACCCCCGACCCCTCCCCGCAAGGGGGAGGGGAGAAGCAGCGCCGCAGCAAAAACGCAGGGATCGTTTCCTGCAATGTCAGCCAACGTTGTTTCGTCAAAATAGGCTGCGACACGCGACTCTCCCCTCCCCCCTGCGGGGAGGGGAGAAGCAGCGCGGCAGCAAAAACGCAATGACCGTTCCCTGCAATGTCAGCCACGTTGTTTCGTCAAAACAAGCTGCGACACGCGGGCTTTCCTCTCCCCTCCCCCCTGCGGGGAGGGGTCGGGGGTGGGGGTGCCGCGGGCACCGCGCTCGAGTTTGATCGCAACCGCCAACGACATATTTTTGCGCGCGGATGCGCGCGCAACCAGCAGGTCGAAGATCGCGATTGGTGCGATGCTGTTCGGTGCTGGTCGGTGCTGGTCGGTGCTGGAAGCGAGAACTCAGTGCCCGTTGACCCCCACCCCCGACCCCTCCCCGCAAGGGGGAGGGGAGAAGCAGCGCGGCAACAAAAACGCAGGGATCGTTTCCTGCAATGTCAGCCAACGTTGTTTCGTCAAAATAGGCTGCGACACGCGACTCTCCCCTCCCCCCTGCGGGGAGGGGAGCAGGCGCGGCAGCAAAAACGCAATGACCGTTCCCTGCAATGTCAGCCACGTTGTTTCGTCAAAACAAGCTGCGACACGCGGGCTTTCCTCTCCCCTCCCCCCTGCGGGGAGGGGTCGGGGGTGGTCCTAACCGGCTACAAAGGTAACAGAATAGACCGGCGACATGGGTAACAGGTCAACTGGTCGGCGAGGAGGACCTTGCCGATGGTGTGGACGGAGACCTGTGCCATGGATGAGCGGATGCGTTTTGTGATGCTGGCCGAGAAGCACGAGGAACCGGTTGCGGCGCTGTGCCGGCGGTTCGGCGTGAGCCGGAAGACCGGTTACAAATGGCTTGCGCGGTATGAGGAGGCCGGCGTTGAGGGCTTGCTCGACCGTTCGCGGGCCCCGCTGCATCATCCGCAGATGATAGTAGATGAGCTTGCCGAGCGGTGCCTTGAGGTCCGGCGGGAACATCCGAGCTGGGGGCCGCTGAAGGTGCGGGCCTATCTGGAGCGTCGAGCGCCTGCTGAGGATTGGCCGGCAGCGAGCACTATCGGAGCGATGTTTGACCGCGAAGGGTTGACGGTAAAGCGGAAGCTGCGCCGCCGCAGTCCGCCCTCGAGCGGCCCGTTTGCGCATTGCGGAGCCGCCAACGATGTGTGGTGCATCGACTTCAAGGGCTGGTTTCTGACCGGAGACGGCCGACGGTGCGAACCGCTGACCCTCACCGACGCCCACAGCCGGTATCTACTGCGCTGCCAGGCGCTGCCGCGCACGGATACCGATCATGTCTGGCCGGTGCTGGATGCAGCGTTGCGCGAGTTCGGGGTGCCGCATTACATACGCTCCGACAACGGATCACCGTTTGCCTCGCGTGGCGCCGGCGGATTGTCGAAGCTGTCGATCAAGCTGATCAAGGCCGGCGTAGTTCCGGAGCGGATTGCGCCCGGTAAGCCGCAGCAGAACGGCCGGCATGAACGCATGCATCTGACCTTGCTGCAGGACACCGCCAATCCGCCGGCGCGCAGTTTGCGTGAGCAGCTCAAGCGGCTGCGGGACTTCCAGCGTCTCTACAATGAACAACGTCCACACCAGGCGCTCGGCAACGCCACGCCCGCGGACCATTACGCACCGTCGCCTCGACGCTTCGATGGTATCCTGCGCGAGCCGGCATATGGCGCCGAGTACGAAGTGCGGCGGGTGCGCCATAACGGCGAGATCCGGTGGCGCAACCGCACCATCTATATCAACGAAGCCCTGGCCGGCGAGCCCGTCGGTCTACTCGAGAACCCCACCGGCTGGACCGTAAGTTATGGCCCGATCGTGCTCGGTACGATCGGCCATCAAGACGACCGCTTGCGAAAGCCCGAACGCCAAGCCTGTGGACATGTGGTCGATGCAAGTAAGGGCATCGCCCACAAGCCCACAGGCACAGCAACAACAGACCTGAACGAAACGAGAATTGTGTTACCCATGTCGTCGGTCTGAACTGTTACCTATGTCTCCGGTTGCACAGGGTGGGGGTGCCGCGGGCACCGCGCTCGAGTTTGATCGCAACCGCCAACGACATATTTTTGCGCGCGGATGCGCGCGCAACCAGCAGGTCGAAGATCGCGATTGGTGCGATGCTGTTCGGTGCTGGTCGGTGCTGGTCGGTGCTGGAAGCGAGACTCAGTGCCCGTTGACCCCCACCCCCGACCCCTCCCCGCAAGGGGGAGGGGAGAAGCAGCGCGGCAGCAAAAACGCATCAATCGTTTCCTGCAATATCGGCCAACGTTGTTTCGTCAAAACAAGCCGCGACACGCGGGCTTTCCTCTCCCCTCCCCCTTGCGGGGAGGGGTCGGGGGTGGGGGTGCCGCGGGCGATGGGCTCGAGCAAGAGGGGGAGCGGAGCAGGCTAGCCCTGCTGGCGCCGCGGCGCTGCCTCGGGATCCGCGACCATGGCCTGCTGCAGCGGCCCGTTCGGGAGCCGCCAGGCCCGGCGGGCCCGCGCCAGCTCGTGCCAGCGCTCGGCCTGCGCGATCCACCTGCCGCGGGCGCGCGGCTCCAGCCGCGCCCGCTCCAGGCAGTACATTTCCATTTTCGCGCAGCCATGGTCGCTCATCGGAGGCCTCCTGATGCCCGACCTTGTGTCTGGCCTTTGCGTCAGGGTCATTGTGATTTTGTGTCAGAACAAATTGTGATGCCGGAACGCGGGTCGCGCCGGCGGATTGTCCCGGCACGGGGCAGTCGCCCGCGGCGCCGCGCCATCGCACCGCGCGGTTTTCTCGACGTTTTGGGAGCAGGAGCCTCGATGAGCGACGACAGCGAGATCGAATGGCACCGGGCGCAGATCGCGGAAAACCGCGCTCTGCTCGCGGAACTGGAGGCCGGCAATACCGCCGGCGGCGAGGTGTTTCCCGAAACCCGCTCCGAGATCGAGCATCTCAAGGCGCAGATCGCCCAGTCCGAACTGATCGTCGCCGCCTACGAAAAGCAGATCGACACCTGATCGCGGCGTCGCCGCGAAGCACCTCTCCCGCGAGGCTTTTGGGAGAGGGCTACAGACATGGGCGGCGACGGGCCGCTTGCCGCCACAGCGCAATCTGTCTCCGCCGAACTTGCCATTCGCGATCAAGCGCGCGCGGGAACATGGGGGCGTTCCGGCATCGCGCGCTCGACGCGCTGCGCCGGGATTGATAAGCCCTGCCCATGAAAAAACGTCGAGTCGGGGCATGACCGTTGCGATCGAGATGGGGCACACCGCGGCGGGCGCCGCGGCGGCCCTCGACCTCGAGGAACTGCTGGCGACGCGGCTGCTGGTGCAGGGCAATTCGGGCTCCGGCAAATCGCATCTGCTGCGGCGGCTCCTGGAACAGAGCGCGCCCTGGGTGCAGCAGACCGTGATCGACCCCGAGGGCGACTTCGTGGCGCTGGCCGAGCGCTTCGGCCATCTCGTGATCGATGCCGGCGACCACAGCGAGCGCGGCCTGCAGGCCGCCGGCGAGCGCGCGCGCATCCACCGCGTCTCCACCGTGCTCAATCTCGAGGAGCTCGACGCCGAGAACCAGATGCGGCGCGCCGCGGCCTTTCTCTCCGGCCTGTTCGAGGCCGGCCGCGACCACTGGTACCCGATGCTGGTGGTGGTGGACGAGGCGCAGCTGTTCGCGCCCGCCGTCGCCGGCGACGTCTCCGACGAGGCCCGAAAACTCTCGCTCGGCGCCATGACCGACCTGATGTGCCGCGGCCGCAAGCGCGGGCTGGCCGGCGTGATCGCCACCCAGCGGCTGGCCAAGCTCGCCAAGAACGTCGCCGCCGAGGCTTCCAATTTCCTGATGGGCCGCACCTTCCTCGACATCGACATGGCGCGCGCCGCCGACCTGCTCGGCATGGAGCGGCGCCAGGCCGACGCCTTCCGCGACCTGCAGCGCGGCCAGTTCATGGCGCTGGGCCCGGCGCTGTCGCGCCGCCCGCTGCAGCTGCGCATCGGCCCGACCGAGACCCAGCCGCGCAATGCGATCCCCCGGCTGCTGCCGCTGCCCGAGGCGACCCTGCAGGACGTCCGCGCCACCATCCTCGCCGCCCCGCCGCCGGAAAACATCCGCGCCCCGCGCCGCCCGCCGTCCTCGCCCGACCTGCTCGGCGCGCTGATGCTGGCGAAGTCCGCCGCATTGCAGGCCGCGCCCGACCAAGCCGAAGCGCCTGCGAACCCCGAACAGCTCGCCGAGCGGCGCCGGCGCATCGACCGCATCCTGCGCGCCCTGATGGCCGAGCCCGACGCGGGCTTCCGCGTCATCGGCGTGCTCTACCAGGAATTCGTGGTGCGCTGCCGGATCGAGGGGCTGGGCGCGGCGGTGCCGGACCTCAACGCCTTCCGCCGCATGCTGACCCATGCCCGCGCCGGCCTCGACGCCGACATGACCAACGACGATTCCTGGCAGGATGTCGCGCTGCGCGCCTCCGTGCTGCCCGAGGACATGCAGGGCGTGTTCATGATGCTGGCCCGCGCCGCCCGGGAAGGCCGGCCCTGCCCGGGCGATGCCGCGATCGCGCGGGCCTATGGCTCGCACTCGCTGCGCCGCGCGCGGCGCCTTCTGGCCTACATCGAGGAACAGGGCCTGATCGTCTGCCAGCTCGACGGCGCCGGCCGGCGCATCGTGACCCTGGTCGAACTGGCCTGGGCGACCGCGCCCGGCGATCCCGATGCCGGGGAAGCGCCGGCGGAGCAGGCGGCGCCGCTTGGTGCGTGATGAGACGGCCGGTCGGCGCCTGGAAAATGCCAGGCATCAGGCTGTCGCGGGATGCAAAGGCCCGCATCGAGATCGGAAAGTTTCGCGCTCGGAAAGTGCAGAAGATTCCATATCCGATGGCCCAGCCCTTGCGGCGAGGGGAGAAGACGAGCGCCGCTGCGCGCTGACCTCGAGCATATCCTGCTCTAGCGATCTGCGCCCGCATTCAAGGCCATCGAAACAAAATCGAGGCGCCACAGCGACTGGAACAGCTTGCGGGCGAATGTTTCCGGACCGGCGGCGCCGAGCTGCGGTGAATTTCCGCCTCGCGCGATGCACGCGGCAATGTCGCGAATGCTGCGGCGGCCGTCGACGTTCAGGACGAAGGGCAACTGCTCCGGGTTGAGCGGCATGCGCCAGCCCGGCCGGAAAATTTCCGTACCCAGCATGCCGCACCGCATCCGCATCGCCGGCACATAGTCGAGGGAGGCAGCACTCGAGAAATCGATGGCATAACGCTCCCTCGGCCGGTCGGCGTGGCACGCCATGAAGAAGTGGCAGGCGTTCGACGTATTGATCCGCTCCATCGCGGACCATTGCCGCGCCTCCGGCAGCGCGCCGACGGCCGCAAGGAAGCCGTTCGGCGGATCCGAAAAGTCGTGCGGGTAATACGGCGCCTTGAGCAGCCATCCCTGAAATGCCAGCCCAGCCGAGGCGACGAGACCGAGGCAGTCTTCGACATCGTAGCTGCGCTCGCGTCCGTGCAGGAACGTATCCACCAGCGCGGCATCGAACGGCAAATCCCGCGCCACCTTGAGGTAGCCCTGCAGCGGATGGTCCGCTCCCAGCAACGCAATCGTCTGCTTGACCATTCGAACGGATGCCTCGTCCTGGCCGAGCCCCAGGTCATGGAATATCGACTGCAGCAGCTGGACGCCGATCCGCCCGTACTTGGCGTAGAGCATCACGCCCAGAACGCCGTCGCGCCGCAGGCAATCGGCGAGGGCTTTGATGCCCGCCGGCGGATCCGCCAGATGATGCAGCACGCCGGTCGAGACGATCAGATCGAAATCCTGCCGCAAGGTCGGCAGCGCCTCGATCGCAAGCAGATGCATCGAAAGGTTGGTCAGCCGATATTTTTCCTTGAGGTGCTGCAGATGGTCCAGGGACGGCTGGCTGACGTCGACGGCCACGACCTTGGCAAGCGGGTTGGCAAACGCAAAGACGGCGGCCTGGTTGGTCCCGCAGCCCGCGATCAGGATGTCGAGGCCGGGCCGATACGCCCGATCGGGCCATAAAACCGGGTGCGCATGCGACGGGTCGAACCATTCCCAGTTGTTCTGCATCCATCCGCCGAGGTCTTCGATCGGCTCCGGGTATCTCCATCGCTCGTACTGGCGGATGACGACATCATCGGCATGCGGCGGTTCGTTCACGTGCGGCGTTGTCCCTTGCGTGATCAGGCTGAGCCTGCCGCCGTGATAGCATCAGGTTGCGTTGGCGTCGGCAGCGCTTCTTGCAAATTGCAATCGAGCGATCTGCCTGTTGCGGCGACGCCACACTTCAGCGGAAGTTGCAACATCTCGCCGCGATACGTTGCCGCGGTCTTGGCCGCAAGCCGGCCCCATGCGAAAGACAGCAGCGATCGATTTGGAAATTCGGTGAGTCCCAGATAGTGCGTCTGCATTCGAAGCGATGGCGGGGGCACACCGCATTGGGCCATTGGTCGGGTTTGGCATCGCCTGCGCTGGCCGTGCTGATCGCAGGCCTGGCACTGCCGATGGCTCCGGCGCTGGCCGATGGCACGCCCGGATCCACCGGCGTGACGGGCACTCCGGGCACGGGTGGCGTGCTCGGCACGGGTGGGACGCCCGATGGCGGCGACGGCGGCACCGGTGGCACCGGCAACATCGGTGGTACCGGAGGCGGCGGCACGCAAACCGGCAGCAGCATCAGCATTACCGGGGCCCAGACCTTCACCGGCGGTATCGGTGGCATCGGTGGCAGCGGCGGCAATGGTGGCGATGGCGGTGCCGGCTTCTCGGCTGCTGCCGCGGGGAGTAACGGCGGCAATGGCGGCAACGGTGGCCAGGGGGGTGACGGTGGCACCGGAGGAACCGGCGGCGCCGGCGTGCAGGTCACCGGCACGGCCACGATCACCAATGCCGGCACGTTGACCGGCGGCGCCGGTGGCACCGGCGGCACCGCCGGTGGCGGCGGCAACGGCGGCAGCGGCGGAAATGGCGGCCCCGGCGGCGCAGGTGGTAACGGGGGCAACGGCGGCCTGGCGGGTAACCTGGCCGGAAACGGCGGCACCGGCGGCGCCGGCGTCAGTTTCGCCAATGGCGGCACCCTTATCAACACCGGCACGATTACAGGAGGCGTCGGCGGAGCCGGCGGCGCGGGCGCCGCCAACGGCGCCGGCAACGGCGGCGCGGGCGGCAACGGCGGCGCCGGCACCACCGGCATCAATGGCGGCAGTGGCGGCAATGGCGGCAACGGCGGCGTGGGCGGCTCCGGCAACGGCGGCGCCGGCGGCAATGGCGGCGCGGGCGCCGGCGGCAATGGCGGCACCGGCGGCAACGGCGGCGCCGGCGGTCAAGCCGGCAACGGCGACGGCGGCGCGGGCGGCGCCGGCGGTGCCGGCCCCGGCACTGGCGGCAACGGCGGCAGCGGCGGCGATGGTGCCGACGGCAACGGCGGCAACGGCGGCGCCGGCGGCGTCGGCGGCGGCAATGGCGGTAACGGCGGCAGCGGCGGCGCGGCCGGTGGCGTCGGTTTCACGGCCGGAGCCGGTGGCAGTGGCGGCGCAGGGGTGACGCCCGGCAACAATGGCAGCGCCGGCAGCGGCCCCGCCGGCACCGCGAACAACAACACCGTCCCCGGTTCCGGCGGCTCCGGTGGCGTCGGCGTCACCGGCGCCGGCCTGACCATCATCGACAGCGGCACGATCAGCGGCGGGCTTTCCAACGACGGCCTCACCCGCGCCAACGCCATCACCTTCACCGGCGGCGCGAATGTGCTGGAGTTGCAGGCCGGCTACAGCCTGGTCGGCAATGTGGTGGATCAGACCAATAGCGGCACGCTGCGGCTCGGCGGCGCCGCCAATGACAGCTTCGATGTTTCGGCGATCGGCTCCACAGGCCAGTACCAGGGCTTTTCGAGCTTCGTCAAAACCGGCACCTCGACCTGGACGCTGACCGGCGCCACCACCGCGGTCACGCCCTGGACCATCAGCCAGGGCACGCTTTCGATTTCCGCGGCGGCCAATCTCGGCGCGACGTCGGGCGCACTGACATTTTCCGGGGGCACGCTGCAGGCGGGTGCAAACGTTTTCCTTGGCAATGCGATCCTGCTCGGCAGCGGCGGCGGCACCATGGATGCGTCGACGCACGTTTTAGTATTTTCGGGCAACATCACGGACGGGGCTACGCCGCCGGGAGCGCTCACGATCACGGCTGCGGCACAGGGCGCCGGCGCGGTCTCATTTTCCGGAGACAACACCTATTCGGCTCCCACCATCATCACTTCCACGGGTGCCCTCTCCGCTGCTACCACGACCGCGCTCTCCCCCAATTCGGATTTCACCGTCAACGGCGTGCTCGCGTTGAACGGTTCCAGCAACACCATTCGCTCGCTGTCCGGCTCTGGCACCCTGGTCAATGGGACTGCCGGCGTGGCGACCCTCACCATCGCGCTGCCGACCGGGACAGCCACGTTCGCCGGGTCTCTGGGGGATGGCGCCCTTGGCGGCTTGTCGCTCTCCCTGACCAAGACCGGCTCCGGCGTTCAGATCCTGACCGGCAACAGCACCTATTCCGGTGCGACCGCCATCAATGGCGGCACGCTGGAAGTGGACGGCTCGATCGGCGGTACGTCGGGCGTGACGGTCAATTCCGGCGGCACCCTGAGCGGCACCGGCATCGTCGATCCCGCGACCACCACCATCATGAGCGGCGGCACGCTGGCGCCCGGCAATGCGGCAAACCCGACCGGCATGCTGACCATCACCGGCAACCTCGCCTTCCAGTCCGGTGCGCTCTATCTGGTCATGGTGACGCCGACGGCCGCCGCATCGACCAATGTCAGCGGCACCGCGACCCTGAATGGCACCGTCGGCGCGTCCTTCGCATCGGGCAGCTATATCGCCAGGCAATACACCATCCTGACCGCGGCGGGCGGCGTCAGCGGCAGCTTCAGCGGCCTTCAATCGCTCGGACTTCCTTCCGGCTTCACGGAAAGCCTGAGCTACGACGCCAACGACGCCTACCTCAACCTGAAGCTCGTCTTTGGCATTCCAAACGGCCTCAACCGCAACCAGCAGGCTGTCGGCAACGCGCTGACGAATTTCTTCAACACCACGGGAGGCATCCCGATGGTGTATGGCGCGCTGACGCCGGCCGGCCTGACGCAGGCCTCCGGCGAATTGGGCACCGGCTCGCAGCAGACCACGTTCGAGGCCATGAACCAGTTCATGGGGCTGTTGACCGACCCCTTCATGAACCGCGGCGGCGGCGCGCCTTCGTCACCGGGCGCTTCGGGCTATGCGGACGAAGGCGATGCCAGCGCCTATGCCGCGGGCAAAAAGACCGACGCCTTCGCGATGTTCACCAAGGCGCCGCCGGCGTCCTTTGTGCAGCGCTGGAGCGTGTGGTCGGCGGGTTTCGGCGGCTCGCAATCGACCGACGGCAATGCCGCGGCGGGCTCCAACAATACCACCAGCAGCGTCTACGGCACCGCGGTCGGCGCCGACTATCTGTTCTCCCCGGACACGATCGCGGGCTTTGCGCTGGCCGGCGGCGGCACCAACTTCGCGGTGGCCAACAGCGGCAGCGGCCATTCCGACCTGTTCCAGGCCGGCGCCTATCTGCGCCACACCGAGGGGCCGGCCTACATCACGGCGGCGCTGGCCTATGGCTGGCAGGACATCACCACCAACCGCACCGTTACCGCGGCCGGCGTGGATCAGCTTCGCGCCGAGTTCGATGCCAATGCCTGGTCCGGCCGGGTCGAAGGCGGCTACCGGTTCGTGGCGCCCTGGACCGGCGGTGTCGGCATCACGCCCTATGCGGCGGGCCAGTTCACCACCTTCGACCTGCCGTCCTATGCCGAACGGGTTCTGTCGGGCGCGGCCACCTTCGCGCTCGCCTACGGCGCCAGGGATGTGACGGATGCCCGCAGCGAACTGGGGGTTCGCACCGACAGATCGTTCGCGGTGCAGGACGGCCTCCTGACGCTGCGCACCCGCTTTGCCTGGGCGCATGACTTCGATCCCGACCGCTCGATCGCCGCCACCTTCCAGGCACTGCCGGGTGCGAGCTTCGTCGTCAACGGCGCCGCGCAGGCGCGTGACTCCGCGCTGACCACCGCGGCTGTTGAAATGAAATGGAACAACGGCTGGTCCGCGGCCGCCACCTTCGAGGGCGAGTTCTCCGACGTCACCTCGAGCTACGCCGGCAAGGGCGTGGTGCGCTATCGGTGGTAGGCGATTTTACCGAACGCGTGTAAACGCGCGGCGCGCGTTGCGCAGCATCCGGGACACAATCGTGTTCCCGGGAACGCAATCGTGTCCCGGACGCGGTGCAGCGTCCTTCACGCTGCGGAGCCTGTCATCGGGCGCGCTTTCGCGCGACAACGCGGTGTGATTCGTGGTTGGCGACCTTTTCCGATTTTTATCGCACCAGCGGTCTTACCCGGCGCAGCCATTGGCGTGCTGGTGACCGAGATGCGTAGCTTTAGCTTGCGATTCGAAGCGGCCTTTCTCTTTTGGACCCAGTCCTGTGGACGGCTTCCTGATTGCAATTGTACAAATATTCAGTGCTCAGCGCGGCGCACCGCCCTCAGAATATTTTTCGAGCACCCAATTGTACAATCTGCATTCCTACCGTTTCTGGCTCTTGTACAAAATCAACTTATACAAAGGGACACCGAAGCGGGCCGGATTATACAACTTCGAGAAGGTCGCAAGACCGATTTTGCACTAAACCGCTACGCGGTAGGGAGTCGGCCCGCGGATAGGGAAGTTCCGAGGCCGTCGCCTGAAGGAGCTCGCAGCTTTCTCGATGTCCGCTTTGCCCCGGATAGCGACCAAGGAGCGGACATGCTGGCATGTCTCAAATGTGCCAAAGCATACGTTATCTAGCGGCGCACATGTGTTGTCTTCGCGTAGCAAGAGCGTATCGCAACGCATCGATCCGGCCCGGCGAAGTGGGTAGCGTCTTGTTGAGCGGACCTGATGAAGCTGCATACGTCGTCCAGGTCGCTGGGACCAAGCCAGCCCTCCTTCACACCCTGGGTGACGGAATAGCAATCGGCCTTGCTTTCGTCAGGGCCGATAAATTCGTGGCCGCACTCGTGGTAGTAAATCCAGAGCTTCACCGCTGTGGGCGGCTTCGCCATCATGTCCGGGCGTACGACGATGAACTTCGGGAACGACGACGCGTAATCATCGAGATGCGGGTTGAGCACCGTCGGCATCGATTTGCAGCTGACGGTCCTGCCATCGAGCGTGTATTGTCCGGCCGGCACCAGCGTCGCGCGGAGGCCGACGAACGCAGCGTAGTCTTCCGGCGTGGGATCGGAAGACAAGGTCTCGGGCATGCTGCCGACGCAGGACGCCAGGATGACCGCAAACGCCGGCGAAAGTATCCGCGCCGCCTTTATGTTCAGCCTCAGAACTGTACCTTCACATAACCGGTCCCGCCCGCCATGTTGAAATCCGAACTTGCAGAATCGAATATCTTCGCGCCGATTTTCCACCCGGGACGGATTTGTGTCTCAACTCCGATCTCGGCGCCCCACACCGTCGTGGCCTGATTGAAGGTCAGAGTGTCCGCCGCGATCGCCGCTTGCGTGGGAATGTTCAGCGTGTTCGAATATCCGACCAGTTGATCCACGGTGCCCGCAACATAGGGCAGCCAGATCACGCCGTTCGCGGGAATGACGCCTTCCAATTTGGCCTTGATACCGAGATCGCCGTATTGAAGGTTCCCGTTGCCCCAGATAAAGCCAGTGCTTTCGGTGAAGCCGTTGCTCGTGCCGGTCACATAGCCGGCATGCCCGCTGAGTTCGAGCAGCAGCCCGTTTCGGATGACGGATGATTGCGGCGGTGCCTTGGTCACCATGGCGTAACTTCCCGCGCCCCGCGGATCGATCAGCGCGAACACGTGGCCGACCGAAATATCGGCATCAAACAGGTTGCTGTTGAAATTGCCGGTGCCGCCGGTGGCGGCATCGAAGAACCGCGTTGGCACATAATCATACATGATCGAGCCGGTCACAAAACTCTGCAGCCAACGATAGGTCGAATAGCCCTTGAACGTGTAGCTATCGTAGCCCTGTGAGCTGCCGCCATCGAAACCGGCCGATACGCGCTGATAGTCGAATGACCCGCCGGCGCGAAGCTGTGGCGTCAGATCGACAGAGCCATAAATGCCGCCACCCCCGCCACTGCCGTGATAGCCCGGGGCCGTCGCGCCGGCGAAAGCGCCCGATGTGTCTGAAATGCTGACAGATTTGCCACTGAAGCCAAATCCGTCGCCAAGACCGCCCATGCTGTCTGTTCCGGTCGGGGAAACGTACATTCCCAAGTGCCCCGATCCCGCCAAACCGCCTATGATAGCCGATGCGGTTGTTGCATCCGAAGGATCAAGGCCATCAGTTGGAAATAGAATCCCAAAGCCAGGCACGGCCGCGGGGATGAAGATAAATCTCGGAGGCATCAATTTATCCAGCGGGTTGCCTGGGGCGGGCGTACCGCTGCCACAGTTCACCGTGGCACCCCCAGGAACGGGCTGGAAACAGTAACTCACGCCGCCCGAAGTACCGACCTCATAGCCCGCGGGGCAGGAGCAACCCGTATCCGCTTCGGCAACGGTTGTCCCACCAATCTCGACGGCGGTCGTCAGCAGGAAAAACCCAAGAACTGCCAGCACTCCGGCCAGCCAACGCGGCAGCCGCGATCCGCGCCCTGCGGACCCGGGACGAATTACACTTTTCAAGCGACTGGACATTGCCATCCCCTCTTGAGTGCCCAAGATTCATCAGCGAGGCTGAGGCTAAAAAATCATATATGATTGTCAATCCTCATATATCGATTTTCAACATCATTGGCGTCGATCAGGCTCGCCTCAGGCCCGAAAGGCGTGATACCGGAAACGATCTGTAACAATTGAGTGAGACGGTGCCAAAAGCCAGAAAGACGATCAGGCCGGACAAACTACGTCAGAAGGCCATCCCGACGGAATCGATTACCAATGCCTTGCGCGAAGCGATCGCCTGCGGTGAATTCAACGCTGGCGCGCCATTACGTCAGGACCATATCGCCGCCGAGTTTGGCGTCAGTCACATTCCAGTCCGCGAAGCGCTTAAAGAGCTGGTAGGCGACGGATTAGCCGTATTCGCGAAGAACCGCGGGGTTGTCGTCTCCGAGCTATCCGCCAAAGTCGCTTGGGAGCTCACTGAATATCGCTGTCTGCTCGAAGGGCAGATGGCGCGATGGGCGGTGCCCCTGATGAGCGATTCCGACTTCCTCGAAGCGGAACGGATTTTGGATCGCCTGGACAAGGAGACCAACACCAGAGAGATACTTAGACTGAACACGGCTTTTCATGCCGCGCTTTTTGTCCCCGCCAACCGGCCGTACTTCCTCAAATCAATCGAAAAAGTGCGCATCAATCTATTGCGCTATTGGCGCCTGGCCTGGGAAGAACTCGGTCACAAACCGAAGTCGCAACGCGACCACCGCAAACTTATGTCGCTTTGCAGGAAACGGGACGCCGAGGCCGTGGGAATCGAAATGGAGCGCCATATTCGCGAAACCGGAACGCTGATTGTCGGGTACCTCAAGCGCAAAGAGCGTGAAGCTGCCTGACAGTTGAAGTTTTCCGCTTTACCCCCAATAGCCGACATTGCTCGTATGCCTCCGCTGAAGGCCGCCTTGCGGAGTGACGTGCGATATTGAGAACTGTCCTTATGGACAGTGATAAGCGCAGTGCCCAAGTCGAACGGCTGGAAGTGGTGGAGACGGGCCGGCGACGACGCTGGTCCGAGGATGAGAAGCTCAGGATCGTCCTGGAGAGCTTGCAGAAGCCGCGCCAGGTCGCGGCGACGGCGCGACGGTACGGCATTTCGCGCTCATTGCTGCTCCGATGGCGACGGTCGTTTCGCCCCGAGCCGGCGGATGCCACCATGGGCTTTGCACCAGCGATGGTGGTCTCGGAATCGGGGACTCCCCCCGATCCAGTCAGGTCGGCCGGTGGCGGGGCGATTGAGATCGAGTTTGCGGCCGGAGCTCGGATGCGGATTACGGGCGCGGTCGATGCGGCGACGCTTACTTCCGTGGTTGCGGCGCTGGCAGGTGGACGGCCTCGATGATTCCCATTGCGTCGGGCGTGCGGGTGTGGATTGCGACCGGCCACACCGATATGCGCCGCGGCATGAACTCGCTGGCCGTGCTGGTGCAGGAAGCCTTCAGGCGCGATCCGCACGGCGGAGACCTCTACGTGTTCCGGGGAAAGAGCGGCAAGCTGATCAAGATCCTTTGGCACGATGGGCTGGGCATGTCGCTCTATGCCAAGCGGCTGGAGCGCGGCCGTTTCCTCTGGCCGTCGCCGGCGGATGGCGTCGTGACAATCACCCCGGCCCAGCTCGGCTATCTGCTGGAGGGCATTGACTGGCGGATGCCGCAACACACGTGGCGGCCGCAGGCGGCCGGCTGATCGCCGGAATTTGAATCGATAACACCACCGGCAGTTCGGACAGAGACGGTGGCTTGTGATTCTCTGGTCGGCATGGGCGCCGATGATTCTCTCCCTGACGATGTGACCACGCTGAAGGCGATGCTGCGCGCCGAGCGAGCGGCCCGCCTGGCCGCGGAGGCGGATGCCCAAGCGCAGATATTGCTGATCGAGAAGCTCAAATTCACGATCAGGAAGCTGCGGCACGAACAGTTCGGACAGTCCTCCGAGCGCGGCGCATTGCTGGACCAGCTCGAGCTGCAACTCGCCGATCTGGAAGAGAACGCCGCGCAGGCCGAGACCGCGGCGCAGATCGCCGCAGCCGACAAGATTACGGTGCCATCGGTCGAGCGCCGCAAGCCGGCGCGCCGGCCGCTGCCGGAGCATTTGCCGCGGGAGCGCATTGTCTATCCGGTGCCTGCGACCTGCCCATGCTGTGGCGATAACCGATTGCGCAAGCTCGGCGAGGACGTGACCGAGACGCTGGAGCTCGTTCCGCGGCAGTGGAAGGTGATCCAGCATGTGCGCGAGAAGTTCGTTTGCCGAGCCTGCGAAGCCATCGCCCAGCCGCCGGCGCCCTCGCACCCGATTGCCCGTGGACGTGCAGGACCGAAGCTGCTGGCTCATATCCTGTTCGCCAAGTACGGCCTGCATCTGCCGCTCAATCGTCAGAGCGATGTCTACCAACGCGAAGGCATCGACCTCGACGTATCGACGCTCGCAGACTGGGTGGGCGCCTCCGCGGCAACCCTGATGCCGCTGGTCGATGCGATCCGAAGCCATGTCTTTGCGGCCGAACGCATCCATGCGGACGATACGACAGTGCCGGTCCTGGCCAAGGGCAAGACGCGGACCGGCCGGCTCTGGACCTATGTGCGCGACGACCGCCCGTTTGCCGGGCCGGACCCGCCGGCGGCGGTGTTCTTCTATTCGCCGGATCGTGGCGGGGAACATCCCGAGCAGCATCTGGCGGGGTATGCCGGGCTGATGCAGGCCGACGCTTACGCCGGGTTCGGCAAGCTCTACCACGCCAATCGCAAGGGAGGTCCGATCGTCGAGGCCGCGTGCTGGGCGCATGGCAGGCGCAAGTTCTTCGATCTCGCGCGGCTCAGCAAGGCGCCGATCGCAGCCGAGGCGGTCAAGCGCATCAATGTCCTGTTCGCCATCGAACGCGAGATCAACGGGCTTGCGCCCGAGGGGCGCCTGCGCGTGCGCCAGGAGCGTAGCCGCCCCTTGGTGGTTGAGCTGGAGGAGTGGCTGCGCGAGCAACGCGCCAGGCTCTCCAGCAACAACGACACGACCAAGGCGATCAATTACTGCCTCAGCCGCTGGGATGCATTCACCCGGTTCCTCGACGACGGGCGCCTGTGCATGTCGAACAATGCCGCCGAACGTGAACTGCGGGCCGTCGCCGTAGGAAGGAGAAACTGGACCTTCGCTGGCTCCGATGAAGGCGGCCGGCGTGCCGCTGCGATCTACACCCTCATCGCCACCGCCAAGCTCAACGACATCGATCCGCAGGCTTGGCTTGCCGACGTGCTGGCTCGCATCAACGATCATGCTATCCATAGGCTGGATGAGCTTCTGCCCTGGCACTGGCGAAAGCCAATCCCGAACCATGTCGAAGCGGCGTGAGCCAGGAAGGCACATGAGAGCGAGCGGTCTGTCCGCGGCAGATAAATCGGCGGTGACGGCCGCCTGCCAGCAACTGATCGACGACTTCCTGAAGCCTCGATTCCTGCCCACTATCCGGCCGACGCAGTTCAACTATCCCGTCGATATCCAGGGAAAGTGGCATGGCACCAAATATCGCTTCATTCAACGCTACCGCTCCGGCTTCCCGGAGAATCTCGGTGAAGAGTTCGACGCCCCGTTCGCCCGCCTCGACTGGATCAGCCGCAATCGCTTCGACATCCGGTGGCACCGTCACACCGGAGAATGGTTTTGCCTCCATCGTGGCCTCACCCTCGCCGAAGCAATCGACACCCTAAGATCTGACGGATTACTCCATCCACCTTGAACACCGGAACTCTGCAAACCCAGGTATCCAGCGGTCTTCGCCGGATGGATACCATTGCTCGGTGCCGCCGCCGATACCTACTCGGCGTTGCCGGACGCGGTTGGGAGTGCGTGGATAGGGAAGTGGCTAGGTTTTGGTGCGCAGCCGTCGGCGCAAGGGCTCGTACCAATCGTGACGGCCGGTTGTCTCGATAGCATCAATCCACGCGAAGCCGAATGAGCTTTTCGAAACGTTGAGCTGGCGCATCGCCGCGACACGCAGTTCGTCCTTTGTCAAGAATTTCGGCTGGCCGTTCTGCATGAATGGAAGCAGCCAGTCCCGGCATCGCTGCCGTTCTGCTGCAGCTTTCTCCGATAGTTCCTGGCTTCGGCTCTTTGTCATCGGAAATACGCAACCGCAAGCTGGGGCGGATAATCCAGATCGGGGATTCAGAGAATATGGCTCAGTAAAGCCATTCCAGATGCGTCGAACAATCGCCGTTTCGCGACCGTTGCGCCCCGCACCCGCCAAGCCATGCGCTCCCCACTGGTTACACCGTCAGTTTTCGATTTTTGACGTGACGGAAACCGAGTTTATCGCCTATTGTTTTTTTTCCAATTTCGGGATGTTGTATTGCCTGGGTTCGACAATATTCTACAATTCACCGAAACTCAAATAAACTGGGCATTTATCACAGCGAACGCGGGTATGAGCGCATCGACCAACCCAGCCATCGAGCCGATCAAGCAGCGCCTTCTCGGTTACCGCTATCTGGCGGCGGACATTCCGCCGGTCGACGCATCTGGCGTATATGTCCTGTTTCTGATCGAGCCGTTCGCGCTGCCGTCGATCACACCCGGACCATTTGGTGTGCTGTATGTGGGCATGACGGAATCGAGCCTCGAAGTCCGGAATCACTTTGCCCACGAACACAGTGGCTTCTCGACCCTACGGCGTTCGTTGGGTGCACTGCTGAAACATGAGTTGCAACTAAAAGCTATTCCGCGTTCAGCGGGACCATCGAAATCAAACATCACGAATTTCCGCTTTCCAGATGACGATGAGCGGCGCTTGACACGATGGATTGAGGATCACCTTGCCTACGGCTTTGCGCCAGTTAATCACGATGTTCGCGCGGTGGAACGCTATTTGATCGCGGAGCTGAAGCCGCCCCTAAACCTGACGGCCCTATACGATTGGCGGAATCCTGATCTCGCTATGATTCGCCGCTTGCGCGATGAATGCCGGAAAGAGGCCGCGCTGGTTACCCACTCGACATCGATTTAGTTAGGAGGCATATTGAGCTTCATCCGGCCGCTTTGATCAAATTCGAGGAAGCCGTGCTTCTCTTTGAAGCAGCCCGGCGCTCTAAGTTGATACCCTATCCCGAATCTGTGGCCGAGCAACCGATTCGAAATCGTAAAATAGAAAGGGTCGAGACCGTAGCTCATTTCCTTAAAGATGGGGAAATTTCCCGGGACACCGATCTTAAGCGAGAGTTGACTCCGTGCGTCGTTTACGCCGAACGCGGTTTCTGGGTATCGCGTGTACGATCCATGGTTAGTGATACTAAGCCTACGATCCAGATAAACGGATACGAAGGTGTACAGCGCAGGCTGATTTGATTTGTTTCGGATAATCGCGGCAATGGGAGTTGGATCGCTTAAATCGCGAAATTGAGTAAACTCTATGGTCTTGAAGGCTGCCTGCCCAACCATTAGATCGAATTCCAGAATCAAGTCAGGATCAACCGAGCGCCTAATCGAGTCACGGACTTCGTAGTGCTCCATGATAAGACGATTGAAGTTGTGCCGCCGATAGTACCGACCATCTGATACTTGATGCGGGTCGGCTTTGGTGGCCGGCACATCAATCACCACGGCGACCATTGGCTTTTTAAGGGGAACGTGACGGATCTGCAGACCCGGGATAGGTGGGCTGATGTGCTGCTGGAGCACCTGCTCAAACCAAATTTCAGGATAGATACTTCCGTCTATGCCGTCGTCGAGGCCAGCGGGCTCATGTTCATGCTCTGTCATGCCGTAGACGATCTGGCCACCGTTTGCATTTGCAAATGCACAGACATCCCGCGCCATTTCGAGCTTCTTAGTATCATCTCTTTTATCGACGGCTGGTGATGCTTTGTATTCCAGCGTCAGACTTTCTTTGATGTTGTCCCTATGCAGGGCCTCAAGCTGGGACTTCTTCTCTAGGGGTGCATGACGCTATCCGTGTGAGAGCCGCTTTTAACCTATGGGAAACTCCGACAAGTTGCATAATGGCGCATTATCCGACCTGCACGTTGCCTTTGAAGCGGCATCCGCACGGCACTGGATGAAGTTTCCAATTTTATTATTGTGAGATTGATTTGGGAAGGTACGAAGCAATAACGCCTCACAGCCGTTGAGGTCGTTCGACGATGGATTTCAATCAGGCTCCAGCGAGGGTTGCGGTGCGGTTCGGAATCCTTCAGCAGAACTCGCACCCGCCGGGTCACCACGGGACGCTTGCGGTCCCGCCAATTGTAGATACGGATGATCGTATCGCCTGCCCGGCACTCGCGACCGAAACGGGATTTCTTGCCCCATTCGATCCAGGTCAAATCGTCCTTCTCGGTCCCGAGGCGCTCATTCAACTCCTGCGTTCTGAGGTCGATGCGTTTCTGTTGCCGCTCGTTCGGAGGCTTCTTCAATTCTTTCACGCCGAGGATCCAGGTCGAGTTTCCCAATCGTCGGACCGGATTGGAAGCGCGCCCCCTTTCCTTGAACCCGGTTCGCTTTACCTCGATCGCGCAAAGCCGATCGATTTGACGGGCATCCAGCCTCGCCCGAGGCGTCGACAGCTTCTCGATGAACGCAGCGTCCGCCGGAAACAATAGTTGCGTTGTCGGTGATGACCGATGCTTCGATTAGGTTTGATCCGGACATGTTAGCCGAGCCGACGATCGCGTGCTTCCCGAACAGGGCTACTTTCGAATGCAAGCCTTCGCGGCAATAGATGACCACGCCTGCGTCGTGGAGCTTGCCCAGAAGCTTAGCGTCCGTCTGACCCGATCGGATGGCGCGGATGGACGCGTCGGTGACCAGCACGTCGCCGGCGCGTAGGCCTACGTCGTCTTTTGTTACGTAGGCGATGGCCGCTTTCCTATTCTGCGCAGAACGCGCGCGCTTCGCCACTTCGCGCCAAATCTTATCCGTCAGTACCTGCTGCAAGGATGCCCCCGAAGAATCCGGCTATCTTGGCCCTACGAACCCGGGCGTGTCGAGCGCTGCGCCCGTGGACCCTTCCATAGCTTGAAAGCCGACGCCAGTTTGCTGAGACGCCCCCATGCCAGGTGCTTCCAACGGTCAGATCGGCAGACCTAGCTGCGGCTCCTCCTGCTCGCCACCCTGGAGCGACGACAGCGACACCCCTAGGAGCCTGACCGGCTTTGGCATCTCGGCCTGCATGCGCGGGCTTGTTGCTGAGCTTGCCGGACGGAGCCTGAAGGTCGACTATCACTCGGTGTGGGAGTTCGTCCACGCGGAGAAGCTCAGCTTCAAAAAAAGCGTGGTGGCTGGCGAACGCGATCGCCCCGACGTGGCGCGGCGGCGAGCCCAATGGACAAAATATCAAGATCGCGTCGAGGCTGAGCGGCTGGTCTTCATCGACGAGACCTGGACCAGGACCGATATGGCGCCCTTGCGGGGATGGGCGCCGCGCGGGCGCAGGCTGACCGCCAAGGTTCCCCACGGCCGCTGGAAGACCATGACCTTCCTTGCGGCATTGCGCCATGACCGGATCGATGCACCGTGGTTTATCGAGGGGCCGATCGACGGCGAGAGCTTTCGGACCTATGGGAGAAGGTTCTTCTGCCGACGCTTCGTCCCGGCGATATCGTCGTCTTGGACAATCTCGGCAGCCATAAAGGCAAAGCCGTCCGTCAGCTCATTCGCTCCGCCGGCGCAAAGCTCTTCTTCCTGCCAAAATACTCACCCGATCTGAATCCCATCGAACAGGTCTTTGCCAAACTCAAGCATCTCATCAGAAAGGCCGTCGCTCGAACCGTCGATGCCGTGTGCGCTTCCATCGGCGAAGCCCTCCCACTCTTCACACCCGAAGAATGCGCGAACTATATCAAAAACTCAGGCTATCGAACCTAATGTCATCACGCTTTAGCAGCGGATTTCGATTCAATCGGCAGCTTCGCTTGGCAGCTTACCCCCGGCGGCCGCGTAAAATGTCGTTAGCTGCTTGGCGAGCAAACTGCCAACTAGTTCCTCCATGTCACTGACATCGATCCTTCCTTCGCCGAAGGCGATATCAGCGGCATCCAATGCATCAAAATATGGAGTTCGGTTGTCAACAATTTGGTCGGGAATAGTTGGTGTGCCGGGCAGAACGTACCCTGCACGGATTGAAAGGACGACGTAAGAGGTTATCCGTGACGCGGGATGTTCCCCTTGAGCACAAGTACAGCCTAGGGGTAGATTACAGCCATTGGAGCAAGAAGCCGATGGCCCACACCCTTTCAGTCCGCGAGTTTTTCGCCCGCTTCCCGGATGACGACGCCTTGCCTGAACGCACGTTATGGAAGTCCGCTACGGCCTCCAGCACATCTGCCGGAAGTGCTCTAAGGAAGCCACGTTCCATCGCATCACGGGCCGTAAGGCGTTCGCCTGCGCCCAGTGTGGCGACCAGTGTGTATCCATGCGCTGATACCATCTTTCAGGATAGCCTGCCGCACGTCGATGCAGCTTTGGTTCTATGCGATCTTCCTTTTCGTGACGACGCGCCACGGCGTTAAGCGCCCGGGAGTTGCAAAGGTCGCTGGGTGTGACCCTGAAAACTGCTTGGCGGATGGGCCAACAAAATCGGCGAACTGACCGGCCGCGCCGACATGAAAGTCATGTTGGACGGTCACGTTGAAATTGACGAAACCTTCGTCGGCGGCAAGGCCGACCGCGCGAACGCCTTCAAAAATAAGACGATTGTTATGGGCCTCAAAAAGCGCGGCGGTCGCCTACATACTTGAGGTCATCCCGAACCTGACAATAAAGGTTTTGCAGGAAGTTGTTACACGCGAAGTGCAAGAGGGGACGACCATCTCAACCGATCAATGGGTTGGCTATAATTTACTGGAAGTCAGCCCCTACACGCACGCCAGCGTGAACCACGATAAAAAGGAATGGGCGCGTGGCGAGGTGCACACAAACAATCTCGAATAGTTCTGGCATCTGTTCAAGGTATCGGTCGCTTCGACGCACGTTCACATTTCGCGGAAGCATTTCGACAAGTATCTTCGGGAATTTACTTTCCGCTCGAACCACCGCGCCGCTGGAACGCGATGTTTGATTTGCTTGTGGCGTGTCTTTGATGAGCCGGGCAGCTAAGTCCTGAAACTCTTTGAGCGCGACGGGCTCGACTCCGCGCGCTTCTTCCTGAGCGATGAACTCAGGTAATCGCTTTGTTCTCAAGGCTTCCGCTAAGAGTCATTTGTAACATATTGGAATCTCTATCTGAATCAGCCTATAGTTCTTGACACGCCATAATAACTCAATATGTATAAAAGCAGAAGGGGCGCTTTCGCGCCCCTTCGAAGTCGTAATAAGAGAAATCTCGGATTAGGCATCAGGGCGGCAACCCTTTTGCCGGGGCGACATCGGAAACGGTTCCCGTTGTAGCCTCCGCCGAGATTCGATACGTGGGTCGGACTAGACATACTTCTCCTTTCTCCGATGAACTAATGGCACTCATCGGTGTGCCGCTCCTGCAAGCAAGGCCCGGGAAATACGGGGCCTTAATTTCTAAATTCGGCGCCAACCCTTTTTTGATTCGAAAAGCGTTGGTTCTTTCGGCAGTGCATACCAGCGATTGCCGCGTAGTTCGATTTTCTTGTCCCGGTTTTTGAGGCGAGATAGTTGCGGCGACAGGCTGGTGCGCACGATAGTCCCGCCGAAGTGGGCCGCATTGATCTCATCCAGGATCTCAAGGGCGGTCATGCCATTGGGCTTGTGGCTGAGCGCCTCCATCACAGCTTGCATGATGGTGATAGGGCCTCCGGTCGCTTCCGGCTCCTCTAATTTCTTTAAAGCCTCATCAATTGTTTCTAGCTCCTTCCGAGCCGCGTTAAGTCGGGTCTGCACTTTGATTAAGAAGTCTCTCAATCCTTGAAACTCATCGGCCATTCCCCGGAGCTGGGTGTCGAGTTCGTTCCTGCGGGTCAGCAGCATATCGCGTGTTGTACTCATCGGAATCGATAATAGTCTCCTTTCAAGAAAGGTGCAACTCAAGTATGGTTAACGGACTCCATAGGTATGGTTAACGAATCGTTAACGGATTCCAAATTGATTTGGCACGATCTATGCTACGCGCGCGCTAGTACTTCCGAACTGAAGATCGGAGAAAATATTCCTATAATGGTATTATGATATTCTAGCCAACACGGGCAAAATTGGAGCCTTAAAATAAAAAAAGCCCTGACCGATCAAAGGGTCGAGGCTTCTTTAGGGGTCGAAAAATGCACTCCCTCCCATTAGGAATTACAGCTCGACCCCTCAGGTCCCCGAAGGGATGTACCAATAAATATAGACACTTAGCTCCTACGTTCAACCTGAATAAGCTTTTGAGCCTAGGGCGTGTCGAAGCCCTTCTTCGAGGCTCAATAAGTCAACGGGAGAGAGGATTTCTTCGGAGAATTTTCCGAAGTAGAGAGGGACGCGATCAAGGCGGCTATGGGAGACGGCCATCACGGAGTTGCAGGAGGCCCATGTATCCTTGGTAAGCGACTTGTAAGGTCCAGCCTTGAAAAAGATATCGGATGGCCTCACCACGCGCGGCTGCGTCACTGAGAAGGGGATTACGACGCACCTTCCTGCTTGGCTGCCATGGCGCTCGTTATAGGATCGGGGCGACATAACAACGACTCGGCGCTTTTTCGCGTTCTCCGGGTGAACGCGCGCCATATCGAAATCACAGAACAGAATTCGTCCTCGTTCAGGTACAAAATTTATCGCCACCTCAAATCCCCCCCGTTACAGGGATTATCGGTTGTGCGGCTCCCAAATTGCAAGCCCCGGCCTCAATGACCTAAGCAAGCCTGAAGCACAGGCCTCGATCCATTTAAATGTTCCAGACCCTAATAATTAAACCTAGTAATTGTAGGCCTGGAAGCGTACTTGGCTCAAGGGGAACATCCCCCCGTGACGTTCGGCCATTCCCATCGGCAAATGGATGAATCCAATTTAGTCGCCACATTATGTACGAGGCCAGATGGATCGCATTCGCGGGCTCCGCCCAATGCTCATTCACGTAGTCGCACATTTCCTCGACGAGTTCGGGCACAAGATGCGAACCGGGAGGTTGGTGTTTGCTCCCCTGAATCTCAACACCGGCCGGACGATAATTTCCGGCATACGAGCTGATACCCGCCAGCGCTTCTCGATGAAGTGTCAGGATCAAAGAAGGTCGAAGCTTAAACTGGCCTCTATCCAGAGCAGTTTGGATCGACTTAAGGCCCGCGTCATACTGACGGAGACCGTTGCGCGCTTCGGCCTCGGCCTTCTTGATCGGGTCGGATATGAGCTCAGGCTCGAGAGCCTTGCTATCCCGCTTATCGCTTTGGCTCATTCGCGGTCCGCGCGAGCTCCTCCGCCTGATGATCAATCATCTCACGGGTAATGAGGCTGTTTTCAAACGCGGTATTGCCAAATGCAAAGCTCCGTCTCTGCAATTCCCGCTGTTCTGTTGTAGGCTCGATTTTCCTTGCAGCCTCCAACAGCGTCTTGAGAGCCTCTCCAGTCATCGCTTCACCTCTGCCATTTCGAATCGGCACCCTACACGATGCTTCAAAATTGTTGCCATCTCGTATTTGGTTATTGCGACCATTTTCCAACAGGCTGGCAAAACTGCATCAGTGTAATGCGCTCGCCAATCTTTGTTTCCCCCACATTATTTGGAGCCCGATTTGGGTGCCGAAAACAAAAAATAAAATCTTTAATAATCAATAAGTTAAATGAATTTTCTGGC
>CAVXYQ010000015.1:0-13817 GCA_963765855.1 uncultured Alphaproteobacteria bacterium
TCAACCAGCGTCGACCCTGTGAAAACCGCGGCGATGGCCAACCATGCCTTGGGATTGGCCACCCCGAGCAGCAGGCCCGCCGCAAACGAAGGCGCCGCTCCCCCGGCATTCTGCCGCGCCAGAGGCGGCGCGGTTGCGATCTTCAGCGCCAGGTAGAGGATATAGATCGCGGAGGCGAGCGCCAGCCCGGTCCCAAGGCCGGGGATCGCGACCAGCAGCGTCAGCACGCCGGTCGCGACGGCCAGCAGCACGGCCAAGGTGCCGGCGATGGCGCCCGACACCAAGGCACGGGATCGGCGCAGCCCGAAGGCGGCGCCGGTCGCCGTGACGGCCATCGTCGATGGCCCCGGGCTGCCCATCACCACCACGGCTTCCAGCACCAGCGTCAGCAGCGACTGCCCCTGCCCGAACCAAGAAAACACATGCCCGGTCATCGCCATTCCCGTAACATCGCTGGCATGCAATCAACGCTATCGCACCGTCCGGCCGATCGTCTTGAAGGATTGTGCGAAGGCACGCCCGGCCGGGTTCACCGCACGGCGGGCATTTTGGCCGGACAGGGCTGCGAAGGCATCGAGCGGCTGGAAGCGCGGTTTCGCGGCAGGGCCTTTGCCCCGCATCGCCACGACACCTACGCGATCGGCGTGACCATCGCCGGCGTCCAGACCTTTCACTACCGCGGCGCGCTGCGGCACTGCCTGCCCGGCCAGTGCCATATTCTGCATCCCGACGAACTGCACGATGGCGCGGCCGGCACGTCCGACGGTTTTGCCTACCGGATCGTCCACATCGACCCCTGCCTGATTCAGGCGGCGTTGGGCGGCAGAGCGCTGCCGTTCGTGTCGGATCCCGTCGTGGAATTGACGAAGCGGCAGAAGCAGGCACTCTCGGCGGCATGGCAAATCGAAACCGGGATCGATGACCTGCAGCGGATCGAGATCGTCACCGCCGTCGCCGACATCCTGCTCGACCTGGCATCCGATGCCGCAGGGCGGTTGCCGGCGCTGAGGCTGCCCGGCCTGTTGCGGGTCCGGTCGCTGCTTGCCGGCTGTCCGGCCGACCGCCGCCCGATCGATGAACTGGAGCGGGTCGCCGGGATCGATCGGTGGTCGCTGGCGCGCCAGTTTCGCGCCGCCTTCGGCACCAGCCCCAGCCGGTTTCGCACCCTGCGGCAGCTGGATCAGGTGCGCCGGCTGATGAATTCCGGCCGCGGTCTTGCGGAGGCTGCACTGGAGGCCGGATTTGCCGACCAGAGCCACATGTCGCGACAGTTCAAGCGCGCCTACGGCCTGACGCCGGCGCGCTGGGCGGCGGCCCGGGGCGGTTGAGCGCCGGCTAGATTTCGCCGATGACCTCGCGGCGGCGTCGTTCGGATTCTTCCGCATAGCGCCGCATCGCGTGGGCCTCGCTGAGAGTTCCGATCGGCTGGCGATCGCCGTCGCCTTCGACCACCACCAGCGATTCGGCTTCGGCGGCGTCGAAAACCGCGATGGCTTCCTGGATGTTCATGTACGGATGCAGCATGACGTCGCGATGATGCAGCACGCCGATCAGGCCGCTGGCCGCCTCGACATCCGGCGCATGCGCTTCGGCCACTTCCGCCAGCCCGACATAGCGGCCGTCGGCATCGACCGCGACCACCTGGTTCTTCGAGCCGAGCGGAAATTTGCCGCGGAACTCCTCTATCGTCATGTCGGCGTTGACGGTGGTCAGGTCCGACCGCATCAGGCGTCGCACCGTAAGATCGCGGATCCAGCCCACATCCGCGGCGCTGCGGATGGTTTCGCCGCGCAGATGCAATCGCCAGGTCGCGAACGAGTAGCCGAACAGCTCGCGGGTGATCTGGGTCGAGATGATGACCGCGACCAGCACCGCGGTGGTGAGCCAGAGATTGCCGGTTGATTCCAGCGCGATGAACGACATGGTCAACGGGCCGCCGACCACGGAAGCCGACAACGCGCTCATGCCGATGATCGCGTAGAGATTCGGATTGAGATTGAGACCCGGCCAGATCGTGTCGACCCCGGCAGCGAACAGATGCCCCCCGAGCGCGCCGAGAAAAAGCGCGGCGAAAAACAGTCCGCCGCGGAAACCGCTGCCAAGCGAGACCACGGACGCGATTGCCTTCAGGATGAACACGGTGGCAATCACGGTCATCGGGATCGAGACAAATCCGGCAAAGTGCAGCGCGCCATGCCCCGACGACATTACCTGCGGCGTCAGCAGGGCGAGCAGCCCCACCACCAGACCGCCCAGCGCCGGGCGCAGCGGCGGCCAGATCCGGGTCTTCGACAGAAGCGTCTCGCACAGCGCGACGCCGCGCATGATGGCAATCCCGAACAGCGCCGCCAGCATCCCGAGCACTGCGGCGATGGCAAGGTCATGCCCGAGGATGTCGCCGACCGGTCCGACGCCGACGCCGAGCGACAGCACCGTAAACGCATGGGCGACGAAATAGCCGACGACGGCGGCGACGCCAACCGGGGTGAGGCTGGCCGGGGTATATCCGCCGATCACGAGTTCAAAGGCATAGAACGCGCCGGCGAGCGGTGCGCCGAACGCGCCCGCGATGGCGGCCGCGGCACCGCATCCGACCATGATGCGCTGGTCGGCGCGGCGCAGATGAAACCCACGGCCCAGCGAGGCGCCGAGCCCGCTGGCCAGCTGGGTGTATCCTGCTTCAAGCCCGACCGAGGCGCCGACGCCGCTGGACCACACCGTCTGCAGCGCCACGATCACGCTGCCGCGGAACGACATCCGCCCGCCATGCAGCGCATTGGCCTCGATCGGATCGATTTCCCGCGCCGGACGCCACCGCTGCAGAAGCAGGAACGCCAGCCCCAGCAGCAGCCCGCCGAGACTCGGGACCAGCAACGCCCGCGCCGGATCGATGGAGAACTGGCTGGAAAGCCGTTCCCCCATCTCGAGATCGAAAAGCATCACATGGAGCCCTTCGACCGCGGCGCTCATCGCCGCCACCACCAGGCCGCCGATGGCGCCGGTCAGGGCCGCGAGCACGACCAGGCTCGATTCGTGGGCGCGAACGAATGCCCGCAGCCGGCGCGGCGCCTCAACATGACGGGAAAGGATGGCCATTGCTGGGTCCGTGGCGGGCCGGAAGTTGCCGTGCGCCCCCGGTTTAGCGGTCCTCGCGCCGGTCACGCAAGCCGGGGCGGCGCGCCGGCAAGGCCGCCAATGCTCTTCACAATCCCGTCACGCTGCCTGTAGTATGTCAACCCATGCTGCTTCGCAGCTAAAACAAGGCTTTGCGCGTACGCCGCGGCGGCGGGTACCGATTTTGCGAAAAGAGGAATCGCAAGCTATAGTTGGTGGCATTTTCTTGCGTCGGACCGGTTTCCACTTGGCCGGGAAATGCTCTGGAGGCGTTACTTGAACGCACATGTCTCGCAAGGCGGTTGGCCGGTGCTGGTACTGAATGCGGACTTCCGGCCGCTCAGCTATTACCCGCTGTCGCTGTGGTCGTGGCAGGACGCCATCAAGGCGGTGTTTCTCGACCGCGTCAATATCGTCGAGCATTATGACCGCGCGGTGCGCAGCCCGTCGTTCGAGATCCAGCTGCCTAGCGTGGTGTCGCTGAAATCCTTCGTCAAGCCGACCACGCATCCTGCCTTCACCCGGTTCAACGTGTTCCTGCGCGACCGCTTCGTCTGCCAGTATTGCCTGGCCCACGACGATCTCACCTTCGATCACATCATCCCGCGCAGCAAGGGCGGCCAGACCACCTGGGAAAACGTGGTCGCCGCCTGTTCGCCATGCAACCTTCGCAAGGGCAACCTGACGCCGCAGCAGGCGCGGATGTTTCCGCGGCAACCGCCGTTTGCGCCGACGGTGCACCAGCTGCATCGCAACGGCCGGCTGTTCCCGCCGAACTACCTGCATGACAGCTGGCTCGATTATTTGTACTGGGACACCGAGCTCGATCCATGATGCCGGCCGCCGGCTGCTCCGAGCCCCGGCGTCAAAATCCATCCGAGCGTCTCGAGACGATCCGGCATTGCCCCCGCAAGGGCAGCGCCGATATCGGCCCTCCGTTGCCGGCTTGGTCGATCGGCATTGATTTCAGGCCTGGCGACCGCCAACTGAGTGGTGCGGCCGCCGTCATTGGTGCTAAATCAGGCGACGACGGGCGCCGGACGGCCGCTGGAGCCGGGAATCGAAAAGACCATTGAGCCCCCGCCAACCGTGGGCTCACTGCACAGGAGAGCCTGCATGCCCTCTCTCACCGAGTGGAAAGTACCGCCGGCCAACCAGCCCCGCGCCAGCGACTACGGTTTCGACCTCGACCGCGCGCTCGCGTCGGTGGTCGGCCTGCATTCGATCATCCCCTCCGACGCCTTCAGCGCGGATAATCTGGGCACCGAGCGCGCCGGCAACGGCGTGGTGATCGACGACGGGCTGGTGCTGACCATCGGCTATCTGATCACCGAGGCCGAAGCGGTGTGGCTGCATCTGGGCGATGGCCGCGTGGTGGAAGGCCATGCGCTCGGCGTCGATCCCGACAGCGGCTTCGGCCTGGTGCAGGCGCTCGGCCGCATCGAGCTCGATCCGCTGCCGCTCGGTTCTTCGGCCCTTGCCCAGGTCGGCGACCGCGTGGTGATGGGCGGCGCCGGCGGACGCACCCGCTCGGTCGCCAGCCACATCGACGCCAAGCAGGAATTCGCCGGCTATTGGGAGTATTTGCTGAACGAGGCGATCTTCACCAGTCCTGCCCATCCCAATTGGGGCGGCGCCGGGCTGATCTCGAACCGGGGTGAACTGATCGGCATCGGCTCGCTCCAGCTGGAGCGCGAGCGCGAAGGCAAGGCCGAGCATGTCAACATGATCGTGCCGATCGATCTGCTCAAGCCGGCGCTCGACGATCTGCGCAGGTTCGGCCGGGTCAACAAGCCGGCGCGGCCCTGGCTCGGAATGTACTCGACCGAGATCGACAACAAGGTCGTGGTGGTCGGCATTTCCTCCAAGGGCCCGGCGGCGCGCGCCGAGCTCAAGCCCGGCGACGTCATCCTGGCCGTCAAGGGCGAGAAGGTTTCCACGCAGGCCGGCTTCTACCGGAAACTCTGGGCGCTGGGGCCTGCCGGCGTCGACGTGCCGCTGACCGTCTACCACGAAGGCGTCACCTTCGACGTGGTGCTGGCCTCGACCGACCGCGCCAAACTGCTCAAGGCGCCGCGGCTGCATTGAACCGCGAGCACCGCTTGAGACAGGAGCGTGCGATGAGCGAGGCCGTGGTCGATGACATCGTGGCCGTGCTGCCGCCGCTGCTGCAATCCCTGGAAGCGCTCGGTTTCATCGCACGCTATCTGCACCCGCCGGATTTCGAGGCCATCATGCAGGCCGCCGGCACGCCGGATCAAAGCCTGCGGGCGGTGCGCCCGTTGCTGGAGGACTGGCCGGACGAATTCGCCCATCTGCGCGCGCCGCTGGCGAGCGCCAGCGATGCCGCGCTGGCGGCGTTCGGGGGACTGCGCGCGGTACAGCAAGGCGACGGCGACCTCGTGGCGGTGTTTCGCGCGCTGCGTCACTTCCCGCGCGCGCAGGAGGCGCTGTATCCGCTGGCGGCAAGTTTGCCGCCGGTCAGCGAGTTCTTCACCGATCCCGGCCTGCGCGACGATGCCGAATTGAAGGCGCGCCTCGCCCGACCGGCAAACCAGGACACCGGGATCGCTCACGACCATAACGAACCCGGCAGCCGCGGCGGCTATTCGCTCTATGTGCCGGAATATTACACGCCCGACCGGGCCTGGCCGCTGGTGATGGCGCTGCATGGCGGCAGCGGCAACGGCCGCGGTTTCCTGTGGAGCTGGCTGCGCGAGGCGCGCAGCCACGGCGCCATCCTGGTCGCACCGACGGCGACCGGCACCGCTCCGGCCAAGACCACCTGGGCCCTGATGGGAGAGGACACCGACACCCCGAACCTCGATCGAATTGTCGACGCGGTGCGCGAACGCTGGAATGTCGACCCCCGGCGCCTGCTGCTGACCGGCATGAGCGACGGCGGCACGTTCTGCTACGTCACCGGGCTGGAGCGCGGTTCGCCCTTCAGCCATCTTGCTCCGGTCGCCGCCACCTTCCATCCGCTGATGGCGGAAATGGCCGATGCTGAACGCTTGCGCGGCCTGCCGGTCCATATCGTGCACGGCCGGCTCGACTGGATGTTTCCGGTGCAGGGGGCGCGGCAGACCCGCGACGCCTTGTCGGCGGCCGGCGCCGCGGTGACCTACCGTGAGCTCGATGATCTCAGCCACTGCTATCCGCGCGAAATCAACGCGGTATTGCTGAGCTGGCTGCGCGGGCAACATTGATCGATCCGTCGGATGCGCAGTTTTTCCGCAGCCGCGCCGGAATCCGCGCAGCCGCCCCGTCGCCTGCTGCGAGGACGGGAACCATCCGATGCCGATCGCGTTGTCGGCCATCATCGGAGGTTTGCCATGCGGGTTTTTCTGGGAATGATCTTGGGCGCGCTGCTGTTGACGCTCGGCGTCTACAGCTACGATTCGATGTCGACCTCGACGGTCGCCAGCGGCGAGGTGGCGCCGTCCAATCGCACCATCGTGAACTGGGATGTCGCGGCGAACGACTGGAGCGCGCTGAAAGAGCGCGCGCATAGCGACTGGATCAGGCTCTCGGCCAAATAAAACAGCTCTGCCCACCCTGCTGCGCATGAAGCCGGCGCCCTCGTCCTTGACGGGGGCGCCGTCGCATTTGCTAGCGCAGTTTGGCCGCCGCCGCCTTGCGCGCGTCGGCGATGACCTGGCCGAACTCCGCCATGGTCAATGTGCCCGGCACCCGGAACTTGCCGACGATGAAGGCCGGCGTGCCCTTGAAGCCGAACGCGGTGGCCTGATCGTTGTTGCGGGCAAGGATTGCGTCGATCGCCTTGGCATTGCCGTCGAGATCGCGCGCCAGGCGATCGACATCGATGCCGGCGCCGGCGAGCAGTTCGCGGATCCTGGGTTCGGTCAGCTTGGAATTGACGCCGATCAGCGCCTCATGCGCCTGGATGAACTTGTCCTGGTACCGGCTGGCCAGCGCCATGCGCGATGCCACCACCGAGATCGGCCCCAGGATCGGCCAGTCCTTCCAGATCAGGCGGACCTTGCCGTCGTCCTGCACCACCTGGCGCAACTCCGGCTCGAGCTTGCGGCAATACGGGCACTGGTAGTCGAAATATTCGACGATGCTGATGTCGCCGTCGGGGTTGCCGGCGACCGGGATGTCGGGGTCGCGCAGCACCAGGGCTTCGGTCAGCACATTGTCGCCGTCGGCCTGCGCCCGCGTCGATGCCGGCGCGACCGCGATGCCGAGCATCGCCGCACCCGCGCCGAGCAGGCCGAGCGCCTGGCGCCGGCTGCGCTGCGAATACTGGCCCGCCGGATCGGTCGATTTGGTCATCTCAAGGTCTCCCAACCCGTTCTACGCTCAGAACGACGATAAGTTACGGGCCAGCATATACAGCGCCACCGCGATAATGACAGCGGCAAACACGCTGTTGAGCGCGCCGCGCCGCGCCGCCAGCAGCCGCGCCGAACGGGTGCCGATCAATCCGCCGGCGATGCCGCCGGCGACGAACAGGGCCGCCAGCGGCCAGGAGATCAGCCCGGAATAGGCGTAGCTCGCCGCGGTGGTCAGTCCGAACGCGGTCACCGCGACCAGCGACGAGGACACCGCGTTCATGATCGACATTCCGGTCGCCAGCATCAGCGCCGGCACGATCAGGAAATCCGCCGCCGATGCCGAAAAAGCCGGACAGCGTCCCGGTCACCAGGCCGAGCCCGACAATCGCGGGCAGGTTGGCCAAGCTCATCTTGACGTCGGGCAGGCCGATACGCGATCGCGTCTTCAGCATCAGCACGGCGATCACCAGCATCAAGAGCGCAAACAGCGCCAGCAGCCTCTGGCCGTCGAGCATCTTGCCGAAGATCGAGCCCGCGAATGCGCCGACCATTCCCGCCGCCGCGAAAACCAGCGCGCACGACCATCGCACGGTGCCGCCGCGCGCATGGTTCGACAGGTTGACCGCGGCGTTGGCGGCCACCGCGATGGCGCTGGTCCCGATCGCGAGATGGGCGTCCGGCACGCCGACCACATAGACCATCAGCGGCACCGCCAGGATCGATCCGCCGCCGCCGACCAGGCCGAGCGAAAACCCGACCAGCGATCCCGACGCCAGCCCGAGCAGGCCCTGCACTGTAGAGATTATCATTCCATCACCCGAAGCCGAATCGGCTGCATCAGGTGGTGGCCGCCAACGCTTGTCAATGTCCCGTCGTCCGCCGGGGGCGCGGCTCCCGCTGCGGCCCCCGCCGGCTCGCGCGGCGTCAGCGCGATCGTTGCCCGTCGCGGAGTTCCAGGACGCGGCCGGACGTCGAGGTCCGGCCGCGCCTGTCCGATCCGTCGAGGATCAGGCCGGCTTCAGTTTCTTGTTGCACTCGCTGTAATAGCCGCCGCCCTTCATGATCCATTTCAGGCCGCCATTGCCGTTGGTGGCCTTGTTGGCGTTGTACTGGTCGACGCAGGTGTGCATCCGCGCCTTTCCGGCGGATTCCTTGGCGTATTTCGGATCGATCGCGGACGGAAACACCGCATTGCCGACCGGCATCGGCGCGGGTGCAGCCGCGGGCTTGGCCTCTGCGGCTTTCGGAGCCGCCGGGGCGGCGGCGGGCGCGGCGGCGGCATCGGCGCCGCATTCGGCCTTGCGGAAATCATTCCATTTCTGGCCGTTAAGGGTGCCGGCGGCCTTGGCGGCCTGGTATTTCGCACTGCATTCCTGCGTGGTCAAAGCCTGGGCTGGCGCCGAGGCCGCCAACGCGGCAAAACCTGAAATCGCAACGGCACACAATAATTTTGCTTGAATGGTCATCCTTGGATCTCCCTGGGGGCATGGCGGTCTGAAGGCCCCCATCCTAGCGCAGCGTTGGCGCGTGACAACGGAGCCGGCCGTTCCCTGTCGTAAAATATCGCGCCGCGATCACGCCGCCGGGGCGGCCTCATTCATCCGCGGTTCAGCATCGCGGCGCGACGTTGCGGCCCTCTTCAACCCGAGGTGCTTCCATGACAACTCTTTCTTCCCGCGCGGTCGCGACCGCGTTCGCGTCCCTGCTGCTGATGAGCTCGGCGTTCGCGCAGACCACCGCGCCGGCCACTCCCGCGCCGGCAACCAAGGCCGCCAAGACCGAGAAGCCGCGCAGCGCCGCGTCGCTGCAATGCTCCAAGGACGCCGATGCCAAGAACGTCCACGGCAAGGAGCGCAAGAAGTTCATGTCCGAATGCAAGAAGGCCGCAAAGGACGCCGCCGCCAAGCCGAACTGAGCGATTCGGCGCGAGGGTCGCATCGGGGCAGGCGTGCCGCGGGAGCCGAGGCCGGCGGCGCGGGCAGGCAGCCTTGGCGCGGCCCTCCACGACGGAGGATGCCGCGCGTTTGGCGGGGCATCCTCAAGACGACATGGGCCCGGGCGCGCATTGCTGCGGTGGCTCCGGCGCAATTGTCCCCGCCGCCGCGATTTGGCATAAGGCGGCGTGAGCCTGATCCCCGCCTCGATGGCCGCCGCCATCCCTTCCCGCAGCAAAACCCTCAGGGTGCTCGAGACGCTGGCGATCGGCGCCGCGGGCGGCGGGCTGTTCCTGTGGGCGCAGCTTCCGGGCGGGCTGATCTCCGGCGCCATGATCGCGGTGGGGATTGCCGCGATCGCCGGGCGGCCGCTGGTGGTGCCGGCGATGCTGACCCAGACGGTGCTGGTGCTGCTCGGGATTTCGCTGGGCTCGCTGGTGTCGCGGCGGCTGCTGGAGCATGTCGGCGCCTATCCCCTGACCATCGCGCTTTTGGCGCTGGCGACGTTCTGCTCGACCTTCGGCTCCAGCCTCTACCTGCAGCGCTTTCATGGCTGGGACCGCACCTCGGCGTTCCTGGCGGGAAGCCCCGGCGCGCTGTCGCAGATCACCATGCTGGCGATCGAGAAGGGCGCCGACGTGTCGGCGATCGCCGTGGTGCAGACCATGCGGGTGATCATTCTCACCGCCGCCTTGCCGATGCTGCTGGCACTGACCGGGCTCGCGCCTTCCGCGCCGCCGGCGGTCGCTGCCGCCATCGCCTCGCCGCTGGAACTGGCCGGGCTGGTCGCGGCCTCGGCCGCGGCGGCGCTGTTGCTGCGGGTGGTGAATTTTCCGGCGAGCTGGATGTTCGGCGCCATGATCGGCTCCGGCCTGCTGCACGGCAGCGGCCTGATCGAGGGCGGCCTGCCGCCGTCGGTGCGGGGCATCGCGCTGGTCGGGATCGGCGCGCTGATCGGCTCGCGCTTCGCGCGGATGAAGCCGCGGGTGCTGTTCGGCCATATCAACGCCGCGCTGGGCTCGTTCGCGGTCGCCATCGCCGTGTCGGCGGTCTTTGTCGCGGTGATCGCGCTGACCACCCCCGTGCGGTTCAGCGACGTCGTCGTCGCCTTCGCGCCGGGCGCGATGGACGCCATGCTGGCGCTGGCGCTGACCCTGCACATCGACCCGATCTTCGTCGGCGCGCATCATCTGTCGCGCTTCGTGTTCGTCACCATCGCGACGCCCGGCATCGTCCACCTGTTCGGACGCCCGCAGGAGGATGTCGACGATTAGGGATTCTCCGAAGACCGTCTAGCGGCGGGCGGCGGAGCCGGCGATGCCCCAGGCCGCGATCGCGGCCATCGACAGCGAGATCAGCACATTGTAGCCGGCCAGCGACAGGCCGAGAAAGCGCCACTGCACTTCGTCGCAGCGGATCACCTTGACGGTGTCGAGCCGCTGCAGCAGGGTGCCGGCGCTGCCGAGATTGCCGACCGGACCGGTGCACTCGGTCGGACCCGGCCAAAACCCCCATTCGACCCCGGCATGGTAGCCGCCGAGGCAGGCATTGCCGAGCGCGGCAGCGGCGAGGATAGCCAGGCCGGCCACCAGCACGGCGCGCGGCGCGTCGCGGCCGGCGGCCAGCGCGGTCAGCAGGCCGAGCGGTACCGCCAGATAATAGGCGTAGCGCTGCTCGAGGCAGAGCGGACAGGGCAGGATATCCAGCACCAATTGGAAGAACCACGCCCCGGCCAGCGTTGCCGCCGCGATGGCCGCGATCGAAAGCGCCGCCGTCAGTGCCGGGCGGGCGGCCGCGCGGGCCTGCAACGGATGGGCGGCGGCGTCGGACGTCACGGCGATCTCCCAAGGGTTGCGAACGGGTCCTACCCCGCCGCTCCCCTGCTGTCGAGGCGGGCGCGATCACAGGGGAGTGTGGTGCGATTCGGCGATGGCGGCCCGGCGCCGGGGCCGCGCCGCACTCCGGACCGGCCCCCACACCCCGCGGGTTGACCGGCCGGGGGCTGCCGCTATATTCCGCCGGCTTCGCGACCCCGGCCATCCCGGGGCCGCGAATGGCCCCTGTGGCGGAATTGGTAGACGCGCTCGACTCAAAATCGAGTTCCGCAAGGAGTGCTGGTTCGATTCCGGCCAGGGGCACCAGAAGCTCTTCGTCATAGCGACGCATAGATGCTCATAAACCCTTGCGGACAGTCATTTCTGCGATTTTGCCCTGCGCATCCGGCGCATCTGGACTCTAGCTTTCTCCCCAAAATGTGAGTAACTTTGCGAGTACAAAACGGGACCGCGAAGAGGCGTACTCACATGGGTCTCTCTCAGTTCGCCATCAATAATGCCAAGCCGAAAGACAAGCCGTACCTGCTGTCGGACGGCGACGGTTTGCACCTGCAAATTACATCCCAAGGGCGGCCGGCAGTGGCGGTATGCGCTTCCGGTTTCGGTGGCAAGGCAAACATGATGTCGCTCGGCCCGTATCCCGGCGTGTCCCTGCTCCAGAGCACGGAAAAAACGGGACCGGGTCAAGGAGCAGCTCGCGGCCGGAATTGATCCGTCGCTCAGCAGGAAGCTCGAAAAGATCAATTCGCGGCCGCCGGGCAAAATACGTTCGGCGCCGTCGCAGACGAGTATCTTGCGAACTTGAAACCAACGGCGCGGCCGAAAGACCCTCAACAAGAACCGCTGGATGTTGAAGATCTGGCAGCTCCGATCCGAAACCGCCCGATCGCCGAGATAAAGCCTGTCGAAATACTGGACATTCTCAAGAAGGTCGAGGCCAGCGGCGGACGAGATACCGCCCATCGCCTTCGATCGGTAATCGGAGCGGTTTTTCGCTATGCCGTCGCAACCCTTCGCGCGGACGAACGATCCGACCTACGCCCTCCGGGGCGCGCTTATGAAAGTGAGGGTAAAGCACCGAGCAGCGATCACGGACGAGAAGCGAGTTCGGCGCGTTTCCTCGGGCATTAGACGAGTACGAGGGCTGGCCCATCGTCCAATCGGCTTCAATTTCTGATCCTCACGATGACCCGTCCGGGCGACGTGCGGGGGATGAAGCGGACTGAAGTCAATTTTGAAAAGCGCTGTGGCGCATCCCAGGCGAGCGAATGAAAATGCGCGAACCGCACGACGTGCCGCTCTCGCGCCAGGCTCTCGGCCGTCCTAAAGGAGGTATGGCCACTCAACGAAGAAAACGAACTTGTCTTTCCCGTCGCTGCGATCCACAAAAAACCGCTATCCGAAAACGCATTCAATTCCGTTCTTCGAAACATGGGATACCCCCAGGACAAGGCAACGGCTCATGGCTTCCGCGCCACCGCGAGCACGATCTTGAACAGCGCGTGCTTTGACCGCGACGTGATCGAGGCCGCCCTTGCCCATCAGGATCAAGACGAAATGCGCCGCATCTATAATCGATCGCTGTACATGCCAGAGCGGAAGACAACTCATGCAGGATTGGGCGGACCTGATGGATAGCTTCAAGGGACAGAAAGTGGTCCGCCGGGCAGCATGAGCAGCTATGTTTAGGTTGCGAAGCGCCATATCTGCACCTATGCTCTCGTTGCCCAGGGCTAACCGGGCGTTGCAACGTCCCTTTCACGAGGGATTTGCAATGACACGGAAGCTAGTCTCAAAGAAGGAACTCAAGTCGGTCTACGGTGTCCCCTACTGCCCCGCGCACATCGCGCGGCTCGAAGTCGCCGGCCAATTCCCCAAGCGGGTAAAGCTTGGTGCCTGTCGAGTAGCGTGGGTCGCGGAAGAAGTGGAAACTTGGATCGAAGAGAGAATCGGCAACCGCTAAAACATTTTCTTCTTAGAAGGGCAAGGGTCTGGGGTCCAACCCAGACCCCAATTGCTTCAACCCTATGTGCTCGAGAAGTGCGTCATCCTCCCAAAAGCGACTTCGGTCTCGCAAGTGTATCAGAAAATCTTTTCGTACATAGGTACAGGGAAAAACCTCGTGAAGCTCTTTCAGGTTTGTGGAAATAAACCTTCAAAATCCTGCCACTCTCTTTTCGTTAAGCCACTATCTTGAAAGGTTACACGTTCACCCGAGAGCATACGGCGTAACACGCCAATTGCAGTTGCGGAAAGCTCGACAGAGTGCAACCGATATTCAACGAAGGCTGCGAAGGCTTGGGGAGTCCACATTTCAACGATCTTAGAGATCGTTTCCGCATAGAGACAAATCTCCAACTGCGCATGTGGGTCGATCCGCAACTGCAAGAAATGTAGGAGATTATGCAAATCTATTTTCCAAAACCATTGCGTATAGAAATTTAAAGTTAGGTTCATTCGCGCAAGCTCTCGCGCTAATCCGGGAAGATCTGGATCAATTATGCGCCCATCTTCGTCTTCGTTTAGTAGCTCCAGATATCGGTCATATGCGCGGTTCGCATCCGAACGAAGAATTTCTAGAACCTTTACACTTTGTTGCTCCGTTAACTGATGCTCCCTACCCTGATGGTTCG
>CAVXYQ010000016.1:0-4307 GCA_963765855.1 uncultured Alphaproteobacteria bacterium
CGGAATTTGAAGATCACGAACTGCTTGGCGTTGAAGCCGTTGCGGCGCTGGCGAAACAGCACCGGGCCTTTGGAGTCGAGCTTGATCGCCAGCGCGGCCAGCAGCATCAGGGGAGAAAGGATGAGCAGGCAGAGCAACGATCCGGCGATATCCATCGCGCGCTTCGACACCTGCTCGGCGCGCGACAGCGGACCGCGCTGGATCTCGATCGAGAACGAGCTGCGCAGCCGGAACGAGGGATTTTCCGCGAACGAGCGGATCCGGCGATCGGGCAACAGCTCGATGGGCAGCGGCGACGCCCGCAGCCGGTCGCGGACCAGCTCGAGCTTGCGGGTGTCGTGCCAGGGAAACGCCAGCACGATCTCGTCGACGCTGCGCTCGCGCGCCATCGCGACGGCGCGATCGAGGCAGGCGGATTCGCCTTCGGCCAGCGCGAAATTCCGCTCCCTGTCGCCGGAAAACACCACGCGGGCGATCTCCGTCAGCCCGAACCGCTGCAGCAGATCGTCGATGCCGAGCGCGGCGAGCTCGTCGCGGGTGCCGAGCAGGATCGCGCGGCGGCCCTGCACCTGGCCCTCCGCCACCGCGGCGGCGACCAGGCGCTTGGCAAAGCGCCGCGATCCCATCAGCAGGACCAGCGCCAGCGATCCGAAACAGACGATCGAGCCGCGCGAAAACTGCGCGCCGATCTTCATCAGGAAGGCGAACAATGTCAGCAGCAGCGCCACCAGCGACCAGTAGGCGAAGATCCGCGCGAAATCCCAGCGCCGGGAAAACACCGCGCGGAAATCATAGAAGCCGCTGGCCTGGCCGATCAGCACGTAGAGCAGCGCGGCGATCACCCCGACCCCGGACAGGGATTCGAAATCGCCCAGATTGCCGTTGGCGACCAGCTGGTAGCTCACCCCGCCGACGATGCTGGCGAGAACGATCAGGGCGAAATCGGCCAATGCCAGGAGATGCCGGAGCGCGGCATGCGGGATTTTCAGTTTCGAGGGCTTGCGGGCGAGACCGGGATCGGCCCTGCCGTGGCTTCCGACCAATCCGTGCAATCCGGCGAACATCGGATCGGCGGTACTCAGTTTTTCTTCCAGGCCCGCGGGCAACGAACTGTGAGGGATCAAAATCGCCTCCACCATTCCAAACTAACGCTTTATTAACTACGGAAAAAATACGGGAGTTTATGTTGCGGCGCAATAATATAATCGCACCACCGTGCTCATGTTTTGGGAGAGTAAAACGCCAAAATAATGGGCAGGTCAATTAAATCTCTCTTAAAACCTTAACGCCCCGAAGGACGCCGCAAGCCATGGACCGATCGCGCCTTTTCTGGAAAATCCTGCTGCTGTCGGCGGTGGCGGCGGCCGGTTGCCGCGCCCAGCCGCTTCAACCCGGGGTCCAGAACTGCGCCGCGGCACATCCGGGCGATCGCGCGCAATGCGAACAGGCCTTTTCCCGCAGCGTGCAATCGGCCAGCCGCACAACCGAGCTCGCCGGCGGCTGGCGCCTGGTCCGGACCCCGGATCCGAACGGCGGGCCGGAGGCGGTCTCGGTGATGCATGTCAGCGACACCGCCCGATCCGATCTCGGCCTGGCCGGCCTGACCCTGCGCTGCGGCCGGCAGAACCTCGAGGCGCTGCTGATCCTGCTGGAGCCGCTGCCGCACGGCGCCCGGCCGGCCGTCACCATCGCGGACGGCGCCGGCCGCGCCCGCTTCGACGCCGCAGCGCTTCCCGGCGGCGAGGCGCTGCTGCTGCCGCCGGCCGCCTCCGGCCTCGCCGCCGGCGACTGGCAGAAGGCCAGCGAGCTGTCGGTCGAGATCGCGGCCGAACCCGCCCCCATTCGAGGCGTCGTGCCGGTCGCCGGGCTTGCCTCCGCCTGGCAGAGCCTGTCGCAGGCCTGCGCTGCCCGACGAGATCCCTGAGGCGCCGGCGCGATGTTTACGGTTTCTAAAGGGATGGGATGGAAGGCTGGCCGCCGGAGACGACAGATGATTCCGGCCGCAATTCTTGCATTCCTGGTGGGCGCCGTGCTGGCCTGGGGCTTTCGGGTCTGGGTCCTGGTCCCGGTCTCGCTCCTGGCCTTGCTCGCCACCCTGATGTTCGGGCCGGGCGCGGGTTTTGCCAGCGCGATCGGCCATGGCCTCCTGGTCGGCGCGCTGCCGCAGTTCGGCTACGCCTTCGGGCTGCTGGCGCGCCATGGACTCGTCGTGCTGCGATCGCCGCGCAAGGCCCACGCCGCGATGCCCGGCCGGCAGCGCTCCATCACCGGCGCCTGAGCGCGCCCGAGCGCGCTGGCAGCGTTTGGCGCCGCGGCGGGCCTATGCGATAGTTGCGCGCGACCGATTTCCCGCGGCCGGGATCGACCCGCCCCGCCGTCCCCATCGCAAAGTTTCCGCATTTGTCGATTTTTCCCTTCCGCCTTCTGATCATCCTGCTCGCCGCCACCCCGGTGCTGGCCATCGCCGGGGGCGGCCTCGCGCCGCACCTGGTCGCGCTTGCCGCGGCCCTCCTGCTGGCGGTGGCCGCGATGGCGCCGCAGGCGGAAATAAGGGCGACGATCCAGCTGCTGAAGCGGCTGTGGCCGGCCATGCTGTTTCCGGCGGCCTGGATGGTCCTGCAGGCCGTGCCGCTTCCCCTTGCGTCCTGGGTCAATCCGATCTGGCCGAGTGCTGCGGCGGCGCTGAACGAACCCTCGCTATGGGGGCATGTCAGCATCGACCCGGGAGCGACTTTGCGCAGCCTGATCGCCTACGCGGTGATGCTGTCGCTGATGGTCGCGACCATCATCGTGACGCGCGAGCGGCAGCGCGCGGAAACCATCCTGTTGGTGCTGGGCGCGGTGACGACCTTCATGTCGGCCGAGGTGTTGCTGAGCCGGCTCGGCGCGTTCGCCGGCATCGTGCCGGCCGCGGGCAGCGCCGCAGCCGCCATCTTCGTGGCCACCGCCGCGCTCGGCAGCCTTGCCAATACCGCCGCCGTGATCCGGGGCGTCGAGCGCTATCTGAGCCGGCGCGAACTGGAGAATTCCTCCGCGGCGGCGCTGCTTCTGGGCCTCTGTCCGGGCCTCGCCGGCCTTGCGGTATGCCTCGCCGCGCTGTGGAGCGTGGCGCCGGGCAACGTGCTCGTGGCCACCGCTGTCGGAATTGCGATCATGCTCTACGTCGTCGTGGTGCGCCGATTTGCGTTTCGACCGTGGATGGCGGGGGTCCTGCTGGCGATCTTCGCGGCGATGGCGGCGGGAATCGCGCTGCAGCGATTCCAGGGCAATCCGTCGGCCGGCATATTGGGATTTGCCGCGCCCGCGCCGGCGGGCTCCCTCGCTATGGCCCAACGGGCGCTGTCCGATGCCCGCTGGCTGGGAAGCGGCGTCGGAACCTTCGGTTCGCTGGCGGCCGTCTACCAGGATTTTGGCACGCCCCCGGGTTCACAGGCTCCAACCACCGCGGCCTCGATCGCCATCGAATGGGGCTGGGCTGCCCTGGTCATCCTCGCGGGATTTGCCCTGCAGCTTTTCGCCTTCAGCTTTCGCGGCGCGGTCAGGCGCGGCCGCGATTTATTTTTTCCCGCCGCGGCCGCCGCCGGCATCGCGGTGACGTTCTGCGAGGCGTTTTGCGATCCAGCACTGCTGCATCCGGCGGTCCAGGTGATCACCGCGGTGGTGCTGGGGCTGGGGATTTCGCAGTGCGTCGGCCGAACCAGCGGGCTCTAATCTTGGTAGGACGCGGGAAATTAGACCCCGCGACCCGCGACCGTCGCCCAAAGTCTGGCATTGTTCGGCATCTGGACACGGACCCAACGGTAGGGGACGCGGGACCAAGGCCTGATCTGGGAAGTCAGATTATCGAGCACCAGGTCGCCGCTCTTGGTGCGCACGACCAGCACCAGATGATGTTCGCCATCGCTGACCACGACCTCGCTGAGCAACAATGCCCGCGCCGGCCAGCCCCGGTCGAGAAGTTCATGGCGCTTGGTGACGGCGTAGTCATTGCAGTCGCCGCGGTCCGGGCTGATGAGCCAGGTTTCGGCGGCAAGACCCCCTTCGTTGCGTTCCGGGACGATATCGCCGTTGACGGCCCTGTTGACCTCCTTGAGATCCGCCATCCGTTCCTCGGTCAGCCGGACCGGTCCGCCGCGGAAGGTCATTCTCGACCGGCATTCGTCCTCGTAGCGAAGGCAGAACTCGGTATAGGCCATTGGCGCCAGCGTCGGCCTCTCGAACTTGATATGCTGGATCGCGGACTGAAGACCCATCGGCATCCCCAACAGGCCCGCATCGGCGTGCTGGAATCCCGCGATCGTGACCGC